>NZ_CP020335.1:0-5726282 GCF_019090985.1 Photorhabdus akhurstii
GCTTAAACTGTGTAAAAGAATGAAGATCTATATCGTCTTTTGCGCTATGATCCCCAGCCATGATTTGGATCTTATCCTCGGATCATGGGGGGAGCGATGACATTAAAAATCGCCATACACATGACAACTGATCCATCCTCACCTTAGAGGAGTCGTTGTTTTGTACCCAATATAATGAGCTAACCACTCCGATTTCTTTAATTGTTAATTGGCCTTGTTTTAGGGGAGTCCACCGTGTCACTTTCGCTTTGGCAGCAATGTCTTGCCCGATTGCAGGATGAATTACCTGCCACAGAATTCAGTATGTGGATACGCCCCCTTCAGGCAGAGCTAAGTGGTAACACTCTGGCGCTTTATGCCCCAAATCGATTCGTTCTGGATTGGGTAAGAGAGAAGTATATCAACAACATCAATGGGTTGTTGAATGACTTCTGTGGAGCAGAAGTACCATTATTACGTTTTGAAGTTGGCAATAAACCCATTTCCCAAAATGATAGCCCGCCACAAAGGGTTGTTGCTCACGCGCCGGTTGCACCCGCACCACAAAACACATCAGTACGCCCCAGTTGGGATAACACCGCGGTACAACCAGAGCTATCTTATCGCTCTAACGTTAACCCGAAACATACTTTCGATAACTTCGTTGAAGGTAAATCCAACCAACTTGCTCGCGCTGCGGCAAGACAGGTCGCTGATAATCCCGGCGGTGCTTATAATCCACTATTTCTTTATGGTGGTACGGGTTTAGGTAAAACCCATCTATTACATGCCGTAGGCAACAGCATTATGGCACGTAAGGCAAATGCCAAGGTGGTTTATATGCATTCTGAACGTTTCGTTCAGGATATGGTCAAAGCATTACAAAATAATGCAATAGAAGAGTTCAAACGCTATTACCGCTCTGTCGACGCATTGCTGATCGATGATATTCAGTTTTTTGCCAATAAAGAACGCTCTCAAGAAGAGTTCTTCCATACATTCAACGCATTACTGGAAGGTAATCAACAGATTATTCTGACATCAGATCGCTATCCAAAAGAGATCAATGGGGTAGAAGATCGGTTAAAATCTCGCTTTGGCTGGGGACTAACCGTTGCCATTGAACCACCGGAACTCGAAACTCGTGTCGCTATCTTGATGAAAAAGGCAGACGAAAACGAAATCCAGTTGCCTGGAGAAGTTGCTTTCTTTATAGCCAAACGTCTGCGTTCTAACGTCCGTGAACTTGAAGGGGCATTGAACAGGGTAATAGCGAATGCCAATTTTACCGGTCGAGCGATTACTATTGATTTTGTACGTGAAGCATTACGTGACTTATTAGCACTGCAAGAAAAACTGGTTACCATTGATAATATTCAGAAAACAGTCGCTGAGTATTATAAAATCAAGGTGGCCGATTTACTTTCCAAACGGCGCTCCCGTTCCGTTGCCCGTCCAAGGCAAATGGCAATGGCGCTGGCAAAAGAGTTAACCAACCACAGCTTGCCTGAAATCGGGGATGCCTTTGGTGGACGTGACCACACAACTGTGTTGCATGCTTGTCGTAAGATCGAACAACTGCGTGAAGAAAGTCACGACATCAAAGAGGATTTTTCTAACTTAATCAGAACATTGTCTTCCTAGTGCTATGAAATTTATCATTGAACGTGAGCAATTGTTAAAACCACTGCAACAGGTCAGTAGCCCGCTGAGTGGGCGCCCTACTCTGCCTATTCTTGGTAATTTATTACTACAGGTTACAGAAGGTTCCCTGTTGCTGACCGGCACAGATTTAGAAATGGAAATGATGGCAAGAGTCACGCTTTCATTGCCACACGCAGAAGGTGCAACCACGGTACCGGCACGTAAATTCTTTGATATCTGGCGAGGTCTGCCAGACGGAGCCGAAATCAGTGTAGAACTGGATGGCGACCGCTTATTGGTGCGTTCTGGCCGCAGCCGTTTCTCGCTCTCCACATTGCCCGCTTCTGATTTTCCAAATCTTGATGACTGGCAAAGTGAAGTGGAGTTTTCACTGCCACAGGCCACACTGAAACGCCTTATTGAATCAACTCAATTCTCAATGGCTCACCAGGATGTCCGCTATTATCTCAACGGTATGTTGTTTGAAACCGAAGGAGAAGAATTGCGTACAGTTGCAACCGATGGTCACCGTCTGGCAGTCTGTTCCATGGGAATTGGTCAAAAGTTGCCTTCCCATTCGGTTATCGTGCCACGTAAAGGCGTGATTGAACTCATGAGATTGCTGGATGGCGGCGATACTCCGCTACAGTTACAAATCGGCAGTAACAATATCCGTGCCCACGTTGGCGACTTTATTTTTACTTCTAAATTGGTGGATGGGCGTTTCCCTGATTATCGCCGCGTATTGCCAAAGAACCCGGATAAAACCCTGGAAGCTAATTGCGATATGCTGAAACAAGCTTTTTCACGCGCAGCAATTCTCTCTAACGAGAAATTCCGCGGAGTTCGCCTCTATTTCAGTGAAAACCAGCTAAAAATCACAGCTAATAACCCTGAGCAGGAAGAAGCCGAAGAGATTGTCGATGTCAGCTACCAAGGTACTGAAATGGAAATAGGCTTTAATGTCAGTTACGTGCTAGATGTACTTAATACATTAAGATGTGAAGAGGTTCGTTTATTACTGACTGATGCTATTTCCAGTGTTCAGATAGAAGACTGTGCCAGCCACAATGCGGCTTATGTCGTGATGCCAATGCGCCTGTAACCGGATTTATATTTCAGGTATATGACTCTCACGCGTTTACTTATCCGCGATTTTCGTAATATCGCCGCCGCTGATTTGCCTCTAGCTACCGGATTTAATTTTCTGGTTGGATCTAATGGCAGCGGCAAAACCAGCGTATTGGAAGCGATTTATACGCTGGGTCACGGACGCGCTTTTCGTAGCATTCAGACAGGGCGGATAATTCGTCACGACTGTGATGAATTTGTTCTGCATGGGCGGTTAAGACAACAAGAGAACGAGCGAGAACGGTCTATCGGTCTGAGTAAAAACCGTCATGGCGACAGTAAAGTCAGAATTGATGGTAGTGATGGCTGTAAAATTGCCGAACTGGCTAAGATGTTACCTATGCAGCTTATTACCCCAGAAGGGTTTACCCTGTTAAATGGCGGGCCAAAGTATCGACGGGCCTTTATTGACTGGGGTTGCTTTCACAATGAGCCACGCTTTTTTTCTGCATGGGTAAACTTAAAACGGCTACTCAAACAACGCAATGCAGCACTACGACAAGTTACCCGCTACAGCCAGATACGGCCCTGGGATCAGGAATTGGCGCCACTCGCTAACCAAATAAATCAGTGGCGTGGTGAATATGTTGCAAACATCACTCAGGATATTACGGATACCTGTAAGCAATTCTTACCCGAATTTACATTAAGTTTCTCTTTTCAACAGGGATGGGACAAAGAGAGTGATTATGCTGAATTACTGGAACGCCAATTTGAGCGCGACAGAACGTTAACCTATACAGCTTCCGGCCCACATAAGGCAGATCTGCGCATTCGTGCGGAAGGAACGCCAGTAGAAGATATGCTATCCCGCGGTCAATTAAAGTTACTGATGTGCGCACTGCGGCTAGCACAGGGTGAATATTTCACCCGACAGAGCGGACAACAATGTCTGTATCTGCTTGATGATTTTGCCTCCGAACTGGATACCGGCCGCCGTCAGTTGCTGGCCGCTCGTCTAAAATCCACGCAAGCTCAGGTATTTGTCAGTGCGATAAATTCCGATCAAATAACAGACATGCTTGATGGAAACAGCAAGATGTTTCGCGTGGAAAATGGCAAAATAGAGGTTCAACCACAGGATTAAAAATGAGCGAGAAACGTTGATGTCGAATACATATGACTCCTCAAGTATCAAGGTATTAAAAGGGCTGGATGCGGTGCGTAAACGTCCGGGCATGTATATCGGTGATACAGACGATGGTACCGGCTTACACCACATGGTCTTCGAGGTTGTCGACAACGCTATCGACGAAGCCCTCGCAGGTCATTGTAATGAAGTTATCGTCACTATCCATGCTGATAACTCAGTCTCCGTACAGGATGATGGCCGCGGTATTCCTACCGGCATACACGAAGAAGAAGGTGTTTCAGCAGCCGAAGTTATTATGACCGTGCTGCATGCGGGGGGTAAATTCGATGATAACTCTTATAAAGTCTCCGGCGGTTTGCACGGCGTAGGGGTTTCTGTTGTTAACGCCTTGTCTGAAAAGCTGGAATTGGTTATCCGCCGTGACGGCAAAGTTCATGAACAGACTTATCACCTTGGCGTACCACAAAGCCCACTGAAAGTCGTTGGAGAAACAGAACAGACAGGTACCCGTGTCCGTTTCTGGCCGAGCATGGATACTTTCCGTAATAACACAGAATTCCAGCACGACATTCTGGCTAAACGCTTGCGTGAATTATCCTTCCTGAATTCCGGTGTATCCATCCGCCTTATTGATAAACGCACTAATACGGAAGACCACTTCCATTATGAAGGTGGCATTAAAGCGTTTGTTGAGTTTCTAAATAAAAACAAAACCCCCATTCATCCAAATGTTTTCTATTTCTCTACAGAAAAAGACGGCATCGGCGTTGAAATTTCAATGCAATGGAATGATGGTTTCCAGGAAAATATTTACTGCTTCACCAATAACATCCCACAACGCGATGGGGGAACTCACTTAGTTGGCTTCCGTACTGCGATGACACGTACCCTTAATAGTTACATGGACAAAGAAGGGTACAACAAGAAATCCAAAGTCAGCGCTACGGGTGATGATGCTCGTGAAGGTTTAGTTGCTGTTATTTCCGTTAAAGTACCTGATCCAAAATTCTCTTCTCAGACTAAAGACAAACTCGTCTCCTCCGAAGTGAAAACTGCGGTTGAAACGTTGATGAATGAGAAGCTGGTGGAATATCTACTGGAAAATCCAAACGACGCTAAAACTGTCGTCAGTAAAATTATTGATGCTGCTCGCGCTCGTGAGGCAGCTCGCAAAGCGCGTGAAATGACACGCCGTAAAGGGGCACTGGATCTAGCTGGACTGCCAGGCAAATTGGCTGATTGTCAGGAGCGTGATCCGGCACTCTCTGAGCTCTACCTAGTGGAAGGGGACTCTGCGGGTGGCTCGGCAAAACAGGGCCGCAACCGCAAAAATCAGGCAATTTTGCCGCTAAAAGGTAAAATCCTGAACGTCGAAAAAGCGCGTTTCGATAAAATGCTCTCTTCTCAGGAAGTAGCAACCCTGATCACCGCATTGGGCTGCGGTATTGGCCGTGACGAATACAATCCAGATAAGCTGCGTTACCATAGCATTATTATCATGACGGATGCGGACGTCGATGGTTCTCATATTCGTACTCTATTGCTGACTTTCTTCTATCGTCAAATGCCAGAAATCATTGAACGCGGTCATGTGTTTATTGCTCAACCACCGTTGTATAAAGTCAAAAAAGGTAAACAAGAACAATACATTAAAGATGATGAGGCAATGGATGAGTACCAACTATCCATTGCACTGGATGGCGCTTCACTTTACACCAATGAGCACGCGCCAGCCCTAAAAGGTGAACCACTGGAAAAACTGGTGACCGAATTTAATGGTGTTCAAAAAATCATTAAACGCATGGAACGTCTGTATCCGCTAAGTTTATTGAATAGCCTAATTTATCATCCGAAGCTGACCGAAGAAGCATTGTCTGATAAGGCGAAAGTTGAAGAATGGATTGAAATGCTGGCCACTCGTCTGAATGACAGTGAACAGAACGGCAGTAGCTACAGTTATCGCCTCCATGAAAATCGTGAGCGCCAAATGTACGAACCGGTGCTGTGTGTTCGTACACACGGTGTCGATACTGATTACCTATTGGACTTCGATTTTGTCCACGGCGGTGAATATCACCGAATCACTCAGCTAGGCGATAAACTTCGCAACTTGATCGAAGAAAGCGCTTATATCGAACGCGGTGAACGACGCCAACCGGTTAGCAGTTTTGAGCAAGCGCTAAACTGGTTGACTAAAGAGTCTCGCCGCGGGTTGTCTATACAGCGCTATAAGGGCTTGGGAGAAATGAACCCTGAGCAGTTATGGGAAACGACCATGAACCCGGAAACTCGCCGCATGATGCGTGTGACAGTAAAAGATGCCATTGCAACTGACCAACTGTTTACAACTCTGATGGGTGATGCTGTTGAACCTCGCCGAGCATTTATTGAAGAGAATGCCCTGAAAGCAGCCAATATTGATATCTAATTGATATTATTATCAATTTAAAAAAGCGCTCATATTGATTCTCTATGAGCGCTTTTTTTATCTGTTATTTACGACCAATAAAGTGTAATTTATTTAATGTTTATGTAAAACATCACTTAAATATAATCTAAGGGTATAATATGGCTGACATGATTTACATGACAATAAAGGGAAAAAACAGGGATTAATATCGGCTGGATGTTCTTCTGTTGATTCTATTGGTAATAAATATCAAGCAAACCATCTTGACCAGATATTAGTTTATACCCTATGGATTTCAAGTTGCATCGCGGCGGCAAGGGAGTGAATCCCCGGGAGCATAGCAAACTATGTGACCGGGGTGAGCGAGTGCAGCCAACAAAGAGGCAGCTTGAAAGATGACGGGTATATAGCTTAAGCCATGCGATAACACAAACTCAAAATGTCGATCATCAACCCATTATTATCCAAAAACCTATCGACAAATCATCACCATTACTCGGTGTTGCTATTTCTGAGAATGAGTCTCTTGAATGCTCTATTGATTTTTACCGAACTAACTCAAATGGTGCTCAAGAACGTTATTACAATATAAAAATCACTGGCGCCACAATCACTGAAATAAGTGTCTTACATCCACATTCATTGAATCATAATGAGCTTCCACCACAGGAAAGTATCTCGTTAAAATATACAAACATTACCTGGAATCACCTTATCGCAGGTACTGGCGGTTATAGTATTTGGGATGATAGAATTTATTAAAAGAGCAAAACAAGGCGTTTTAATTTAACGCCTTGTTTCATTGACGAACTTTCTTGGTAGAACCAAAGCATATAAAATAGAAAACATCACACTACCTACTCTAATTACCTCACTATTTAAATTAATAAACATTGATATAATTTCATGATAACCACCATATTTCACAATAAACAATTGAATTGAACCCAACATTACTATAATAAAAAACCCAATAACAGAGAGAATATAACTTAGTCTTTTCTCTATAGTAATTTTCATGAAAAGAAGAAAAAACAAAAGCGTTAACGATAAAAGATAGTACAGAAAAATATCCTGCCAAGTAGATTGAGTGGAAATTGTAACATCTATATAGTCCATTATTCTTTTTCACCAGTAATTTATTGTCAACATTTAAACTTCCTTGGGAACATCATCATGACTAAAATTGAAAATATCACCGCACTTACTCTTATTACCTCATCATTTAAATTCAAAAATATAAATGGTGGAATCAAGGAATAACTAAATTTAGATATAATTAATTGATCTGTACAAAAAGAAAATAAAAACAAAAGGCGGATTCGACTAATAAGCGCAATTTTTCAGAAAGGCGGTCAGTTGCTATAGTAGGCATCTTTCCCGCCACAGGAGAATGCGCTATGGCCTATACACAACTGACCGAGACAGAAAGATATCAGATTTCCAGTTTAAAAACAGCGGGTTTTTCACAGCTTTTCATTGCTGAGTCACTTAAGCGAAGTCCGTCGACCATCAGCAGAGAATTGAAGAGAAATCAAGAAGTTCAAACCTATTGCCCTGAACAGGCTCATTTGAAGGGATTGGCTCGTCGTCATTTTGCTAAAAAAGCCGTAAAAATAACGCCGGAAGTCAAAAAATGGATAAAACGGTTAATTTGGCAAGATTTAAGTCCTGAACAGGCGGTTGATTATTTGAAGCGGCATAAAGGGATATTTTTGCATCATGAGACGATTTATAGGCTGATTTATCAAGATAAAATAGAGGGGGGTGATTTATGGCAACATCTGCGAATTGCCAGAAAACCCTATCGTAAACGCTATGGCTGCTATGAAAAAAGAGGCAAAATTAAAAATCGGGCCAGTATTGATGAGCGCCCGGAATTCGTTGATAAAAAAGAACGTATTGGCGACTGGGAAGGTGATACGATAATAGGGAAAGATAAAAAAAGTGTCTTATTAACCCTGGTTGACCGCAAAACGTTGTATACCATAATTGTTAAACTTGATAGCAAGCGGGCATTAGAAGTCGCAAAAGCGGTAGTGAAAGTATTATACCCGTTAAAACAAAGGGTTAAGACCATCACATTCGATAACGGTTTGGAGTTCGCAGAGCATGAAATCATGAGTAAAAAATTAGAAACCCAAATTTATTTTGCTCACCCTTACTCGCCTTGGGAAAGAGGGATAAATGAGAATATCAATGGACTAATCAGACAATACTTTCCAAAGGGAACTGATTTTAATGAAGTCTCTGATCAGGAAATAAATTTTGTGGTAAACCGATTAAATAATCGCCCCCGAAAAACACGGGGAGGGAAAACACCGAATGAATTATTTAAAGGAATACGAACATGTTTACTTCCGGATTAACGATGTTGCACTTATTATGTGAATCCAAGAAAGATTAATTATAAATAGAGAAATACTCTTTTTACTTTTCGTGTATTTTTTAATAAATAAAAAAAACATAGAAAAAATTATTATAAATAAAAAATATAATAAAAGATCCATATCAGATGATTGAGTAGATATAATTAGTTCCTGACCCATATTATTTGGCTCATATAACGAGAAGATAACGTCCTTGCCAACTCCCTTAATTCTCTAACCTCTAAAGCTAGTAGTTTATCTTGTTCCATTCCTACCATCTCCATAAAAACGATTCACTATACATTTGGATAGAAGATCATAAATATAGATTATGAATATAACAAAAATAAACCAATAAAGAAACAATGAACAGAACTATATGGATAAATCCACCCGAACAACGAGTGGATTTTTACATAAATAAATGTATTAAAATAATTAAACCAAGATACGCAGCATACGACGCAAAGGCTCTGCTGCTCCCCACAGCAATTGGTCACCGACAGTAAAAGCAGATAAATACTCTGGACCTATATTCAGTTTACGTAAACGCCCTACAGGAGTATTCAAAGTTCCCGTTACCGCCGCCGGGGTTAATTCGCGCATACTCAATTCGCGATCATTTGGAATAACACGAACCCAGTCATTATGCGCGGCCAGTAATTGCTCAATTTCAGGAATCGAAATATCTTTTTTCAATTTCAGAGTAAATGCCTGACTATGGCAACGCAGCGCCCCAATACGTACACACAAGCCATCCACGGTAATGATGTTATTACCGGTATTCAGAATCTTGTTGGTTTCTGCCTGACCTTTCCACTCTTCACGGCTTTGGCCATTATCAAGTTGTTTATCAATCCACGGAATCAAACTACCTGCCAACGGTACGCCAAATTGCTCAGTTGACATAACTCCACTACGGGTGAAATCCGTTACTTTTCTTTCAATATCCAGAATAGCCGATGCCGGATCTTGCAGCTCTTTTGCTACCTGAGTATGTAGAGCTCCCATCTGAACCAGAAGTTCACGCATATGACGAGCGCCCGCACCAGAAGCTGCCTGATAAGTTGCAACAGAAGCCCATTCAACCAAATTATTAGCAAACAAACCGCCCAAAGACATCAGCATTAGGCTAACGGTACAATTACCACCAACAAAAGTTTTTATGCCTTCATTAAGACCTTGCTGAATATGCGCATGGTTAACTGGATCAAGAATAATGATGGAATCATCATTCATACGCAGTGCTGACGCCGCATCAATCCAATATCCCTGCCAACCCGTTGCTCTTAACTTTGGATAAATCTCATTAGTATAATCTCCCCCCTGACAGCTAATAATAATATCCAAAGCACCAAGAGCTTCGATATCGAAAGCATTCTGTAACGTACCTTGCCGACCAGTAAAATCAGGTGCTGGCTGTCCGTGTTGTGATGTCGAGAAGAATACCGGACGAATAACATCAAAATCCCGCTCTTCAATCATACGCTGCATTAATACTGAGCCGACCATCCCGCGCCAGCCGATAAAGCCCACATTTTTCATCATTATTGTCCTACTTCGGTGAGTGTTGATTCAGTGATTCTGATTACACCAAAGCTGACAAAATATGACCAAGGACGCAAGTGAATTTATTAACTAATTCACAAGATATTTAGCAACGTAGCTAGCAGCAAGATATATAACAAATCTGGCATCTGAGTAAGAAGCCACCGGCTGGTGGCAAATATTTACAATTAACTTTTAATTTCAAGTCACATTCAATTGAGTTTTAGTTTTTTCTTTGGGATGCGGCTTAACACTTATTACTTCACCAGGTTTGGAAATAAAGCGGACAAACGTTTCATGGCTAACGAAAGTTGCACCACAATTGATGTTTTGACATTGATTATAACGTTCTTTTGTATGGCTGGAATGCTCAAAGCTACTGCGTGCATGAGCCGCTTTACCACAAAGAGGACACTTGATCATATTTTCTTACCCTTAACTAAAACATGAACTCTCATAATGTGAACAATATAGCAATGAGATCTCACTTAAAGAACAATTATTTCATATCGAGATCATCAATTTTTAATTCCAGAGTCAGTGCTGTTGTAAAACCACCACCAGATCCATTCACCGTGTGAGTGACTGTCGTTAATGTCCATTCGGCAGCATCTATTTCTGGTTTAAAACCGGTAACCTTGATTGGTATTTCAGGGTAGAGATCTGCACGCCCCTGAGCCAGTTGAATCGAAAACGTCGCTGCTCCACGTTGCATTTTTTCCCAGGCAACCTTGGCTGCACGTTTAGCACTAGCCTCATCAGCATAAGTACGAGAAAGCTCTAATACGTTATCTTTGCTACCGATCAAATAAGATTTTAATTTATCAGCATTTTCCTGATTTTTTCGTTCAACGGTTAAGGTATGTTTTTTCTCCGGTTTACGGACATCCAACCAGTTTGCTACCACGCCGGTATAAGCCTCACGATCGGACAGAGTAAAATTGTGGTTGTCACCTGACCGACGTGTAATCACTAATGCAGGGATAACCGCACCACTGGCTGTTTTGTTCTGTCCTTGCCGAATAAATATCAACTTACCATTTTTTACTGAAGCAATCGCCCCTTCCTGCCTTGCCAAGCGAGTGAGAAAACTACCATCAGACTCATTCGTCTGATCAATATGGTTAATCAATATTTTCGCTATATCTTGATGTAAATCGGCGGTAAGCCTATTCCTTGCAGCAATAGTGCGAACAATATCACCTATCGTTTTCTTATGATAAGACTCTTCACGTCTCATATTGAGAGATTCACGGAAATCAGCACTACGGGCACGAATCGTTAATTTGTCCGGAGCTCCACTGTGGCCAATTTCATCCACAGTAAAACGTCCTTTACTAATCAGTGGCTGATCACGCCATCCCAACGCCAATGAAATCACATTACCTCTGGAAGGTAACACCAAACTTCCATCTGCATCATCCAGTTCAATATCAAGCTGGTCGGCTTCAAAGCCTCGATTATCTGTCATCGTTAGTGACATCAGGCGCGATTGAATGCGCCCGCTGATATCTTTATTATCAATTTCCAAAAGAAATGCCGGTGCACCACCTTTTTCGGAACCTCTGCCAAATTTAGACGTCATGATCATACCTCTTTGACTCTATCTGACAAATTGTCTGTAAGCATAGAGAATTGTCCCTGAAGATCACCGAACATTTCAATTAGAGAACTATCTACTCGCTTCAATGTCAACGTGAAATCAATTTTGCGGGCAGAACCATTCGACATAAATTCAGTTTTTGTCTGGTCGATACTCTCAATGACAAACATACCGTAAACCGTGCCGCTGCCATCTATAAAAGACCAAGCCTTACCGCTGTCAGCCATAACTTGTAGTACCGTCAATGATAAACGGCCACCAGTAATTTCTGGATATAACGAACCGGAAAGTGTCATTGTGTCGTTATCCGGCCCCAGAAATTGCCAGGCAGGCCGCACCCCGATACGGCTATTAAAAGCATGTCGCCATGACTGAGTATATTGCATACTCTGGTATGGTGTGGTTTTCAACATAAAAACAAATAAACCCAGTGCAGCCATCATAATTAGAATTCTCCTCTATCAGAGAATGAACTACGTAAACGAGCCTGCTGTTTACGTTCCCGATCATCCAATTCGCGCCTAACTGCTGCTGCAATGTCCTGCGCAGATTGCCCCGGCGCACCATAGATATTTATATGATAGACCGGCGATTCACTGCGGTATTCAACCACCTGACGTTTGTCCGTTTTCTTTTCCTGAATCTGAGGATAAGCATGAACCGGTAAACTCTGAACATGCAATGGTGCGGTTCTGGCGGCGGTAGAAGGCGCCATTACGCTTAAAGAAAATACCGCAGCAGCAGCAAGTTTAGCAGTCTGTCGTCGGCTAATAACATTAACAGGGCCAGTGACAATCTCTGGTCCATATTCACCAACAATACCAACTCGACCAGCCGGAATAATGCCCCCTTTGTCATGTTTGGGCAGAACCGAATTAACATTAGGACTCACATTATTACTGGCATCTCTTGAAATATCTTCCTTTGACCGCATCCAGTCAGGGAGATACTCAGACAATGAAGTCAGTTTCTGTTTCAGGGCTTCCCATTTTTCATTAATCCCCTCCAATAAACTGTTAATTATCGCTGTGCCAACCTCTTTAAATTTACTAGGTAGATTCATTACGTCAGTAATAATTTCATTCCATTTATCCGAGATCGATATTTTAATATTCTCCCAGATATCCAATGTATTCTGTTTAACTAATTCCCAGGCATTACTAATATTAGTTTTAATACTTTCCCAAGTTTGCAGAACACTCTGTTTAATAGATTCCCATTTCTCAATGAGGTTAATTTTAATATTTTCCCAAAGATGAGAAAATCTCGGCCCCAATGTTTCCCAATTTTGCCAAATATAAACAGCAGCCATCGCAATTACACCAATAATGGCGAGGATTGGGTTAGCCATCATCAAACGACCGACGATCATCATGGTGCTACCCAACATCTTCAGAGCATTCCCGACTAATCCGAGCGCTCTCACACCAGTACTACCAAAGAAAGTAAGACTATACTTCGCTACAGCTAATGGAAGCAATATCGAAGCGATCGCCTGTGCCAATGCGCCAAACACAGTTAACATGCCTCCGACTACCACCGTAATAGTCGCAAGCGTTGCAGCCAAACGTGGATTGGCTTCCATCCACTCACTGACTTTATTGACTACATTGGTTACTTGCTGAGTGACTTCTCTTGCAGGACCTTCTACGCCAGAAAACATCTGAACGCCTAGATTACTCCAAGCGGCATTGAGTTTTTGGATATCACCAGTGAGATTATTCGTCACTACAGAGGCAACTTTTTGGGATTCACCTTGAACATTTTTCAGCTCAGCGATAAACGTTTGCAATCCTCCCTGCCCTGCCTGATTTACCAATACATCCAAAGCAGGAGCAGCATTTTCACCACCAATTGCTGTGAAATAACTTGTACGTTGTTTACCGCTCATTGAACGGGTTTTATCATCTAGTTCAACGAGAATATCAGGTAATTGCCGTAAATTACCTTTAGCATCACGAGTTTTAATATCTAGTTGTTTCAATGCGGCAGCAGCAGCTTTAGGCGGTTCAGCCAATCGGCTTAGTACATTGCTCAAAGCCTCTCCAGCTTCACTTCCCTTAATATTGGCATCACTTAGCTTTCTTGTGGCAGCCGCAACGGTTTCAATGTCAATCCCCAAAGAAGTAGCCGCTGGGGCGACAGATTTCATGGTGTCACCCAATCCCGCCAACGTTGTTTTTGAACCAATAAGCGTTGCCGTCAAAACATCACTAACATGCCCCATCTCTTCGGATTGTAATTTAAACCCTTCCAGTACATTAGTACTAATATCAACCACATTGGCGAAATCTGTACCGCTTGCCTGCGACATTAATACCGCGCCTGGCATCACATTCTTTATCTGGTCAGGAGAATACCCCTTGGAAGCATACAAGCTCTGTCCCTGTGCAATCTGGCTGGCAGGAATCCCTGTACTTTTACTCAACTCACGACTTTGATTGAGTAACATAGTGTATTCAGGAGAATTTTTTTCAATATTAGTTTGTGCCTGAATTTTGGACATTTGAGCACTGAGATCATAACCCGGCATCAAAAAGTTTTTACTGGTTGTCAGTATTTTGCTACCGGCTGATTTTGCACTAGCACCATATTGGCTAACGCGGTCACGAAGCTCTTTGATTTTGCTATAACGACCTTCACCGCGATTTTCTTCCTTTTTGTTACTGGTATGCGCAGTTTCCTGCGCATATTCAGGAGCAGAATAAGGTTTAATTGCTTCATAAGTCTGATTTAATCGCTTAAATTCATCACGATTTTGCCGGAGAGAATCCGCCAACCTTTTATTATTTCGCTGGGCAGATTTCAAGGCGCTGGTCAGCTTATTAACGGACTGTATTACCAATTTAAGCTGTGACTGTGTATTACTCATTTTCTGCACCACTTCGTAAGATGGCCCGATGTCGCCAGTCCAGTAATTCCGGTAGTGACATTTCATTTGTCACTGCCGGAGACCAGTGGAAAACGGTGGCAATATCTGCCACCAATTCATCTACGGTTAGTCGGTCTGGAAACCGGACTTCGCCGACTTCGGTAACAAAAAATTGACCACCTCAACACTGAGATTAATCAGATCGCCGGGCGTCATTGACAACAGATCGCTTTTAGTGAGCGCAGGTATGGTAACGCGTGGCAAAACCAATATCATTGAGTCCACATCCATTTCCAGCAAAGCCTGTAGCCGAGCACCACGCAGCGCGCCACTGTTCGGTTTGCGCACCACCACTTCAGTGATGTTGCTACTACCACGTGCAAGCGGTTCTTCTAATACGATTGTGCGCTGCTCGTCGTTTTGAGTAATTAGTGTTTCTGTCATGGTTCAACCTTGTTTATCCGATTAGATTAAAGACCCATAGCGCGGCGGTGATCTGCCAAGCGATCTTCACCATTAACGACTTCAACCATGTTAACGGTATCCACTTCGATCAGAACTTCACCATCCCATGTCAATTTGAAATAGGTATTTTTAGCGCTGATTTTGGTCTGAGTATTATCTCCCTGCTTATAAGTACCGTGGTCAAACTCATGGAAACGGCCACGCATCACGATTTCAACAGCAATCACATCGCTGGTATCATCGCGCTGGTAGGAGCCCGCAAAGCGCAACATTACGCCGTCGGCTTTGGTCAGTCCCCATTGCCGATAATGTTGAGCTTCCATACCTCCTAGAGTAAATTCAACGTCCAATGCACCTTCATCCAAGCCTAAGTCCACGGTTGCGCTACCGTTCATGCCAGCGCCACGATAGGTTTCCAGTTTACGACTCAGCTTAGGCAGAGTAAGTTCTTCTACTATTCCCTGATAACTATTGCCATCATTAAACAAGTTCAGGAATTTAAGTTTGCGAGGTAATGCCATCTGTGTCCCCTTAGCCGTTTATGCTTTTCGCGAAATCCATCAGGTAACGATCTGTAATACGCTGGCGTAACATCATGTTTTCCAGTGGTGGTACAGGTGTATAGTCGTAATCGAGGGTCAATTTACCCGCTTTCAAGGTGTCTTTATCATTGGCGTTTTCGTCATACCAGCATTGACCGTCAATAATGTAGCCCCCAGATTTCAGTTCACGGAACTTAGCATTGATACCTTCGATAATGTCCCGTACGAGTGAAGGAGTTAGTGGCTTATCGATTGCCCACATATGTGCTTCCGCCATAGTGTCAGCTAAGACTTGGGCAGTACGAGTGTAACTTTCGAACTGGAACAATGGGTCATCAGCGCAGGTACGGGACCCCCAGAAACGGAAGCCATTTTTACGGATAAGTGTCGTGATACCATTTTGGTTTAGCAGACCTGAATCTGTTGCTGGATCTTGAAGATCCCAGAATACATCTGCTGAAAGACCGGTCACACCATTGACACCGATGTTGGACAGTGTTTTGTGCCAACCTGTTTCTTCATCAATTTTTGCACGCAAACCCAATGCACGAGCAGTAGCGTAGGCGATAGTTTCTTTATTAGAAACAGTATCCCAACTCAGGAAATCAGGCCAAATCAGCATTAATTCGCGCTGACTGAAGTTTTTGCGATATTCGATAACTTCTGAGATAGTCTTACTACCATAGGCGCTGATATAAGCCATTGCTCTCAGTTTCTGCGCGATACTCGCCAACTCAACAGCAACAGCCTTCGTATCCAGCCCAGGGACGCCCAGAATACGTGGCTTCACACCTAATTGGCTTTGTGCTGCCAACAGTGCCTGTATACCGGTTTTCTTACCTTCATTAGTTGTAGTACCAATGATGTTGCTGGTAGTTTGCTCTTCCGTTTCACCTTGTGCTACACGGACAACAACAGTAACGGGTTTAGACTGGTCTGAGATAGCTTTGAGTGCCTGAGGCAATGTACCGGTTTTACCAGCTTTGCCAATGGCGAGTGAAACATCAGTAATCAAGACCGGAGTGTTTAGTGGAAAAGTTTTTTCGTCTGCTTCAGGACCAGTACACACCATACCAACAATAGCGGTGCTAACTGTGGTGATGGTACGTGTGCCTTCGTTAATTTCCTGTACACGGACGCCGTGATGATAATCTTGTGCCATATTAGCGGTTCTCCTGTTAAGGTGTCCCGCTATGTTGAAGTATCCAAATTATTAAATCATTCGATGGGAAATGTGTGGGAGATGATACAAATCAGGTCGCTTAATTTATTATTTTTTCTAATTATTTAATTATTTGTACTTCATAGAGAGTGGAAAAAGAAACCTCTATAAATCAATATCTGTTTCTTCTGGAGTGAACTTTTAGCTCTGTTCATTGATTATTTTTTCACAGATTTCACCGACCAAAATAGATTATAATTTATACATATCAACGCATTTCTCTGTAAACCACAGTTCTGGTCATTTATTAACACCCGAATATAGCCAATCTTCGGCATATATAGTCCCGCTTAGTACCAATACGAAACTATTCTTTCGGAAATTTCACCGATAAGTGAGTTTTTAAAAATCTTGGTTTGATGGAAACGGTGAATTTGGCTAAGGGAGCAGTACCGAATAGCCGAAAAGTGAATGGCAAAGTTCTGACTGAAGATATCAATATTACGTCTCAGGATATCTTTAATGGGCAATCAATATCCATACCCGACAAAGCCGATTTAAATGATTATCAAACACCAGGGCTTTATTATCAGGGTTTGGATGTACAAGCGGGAACCGGTAATAACTATCCTGAACCACTTGCAGGTTCACTTGTCGTTTTACAGGCTGCTGGGATCATTCAGCGTTATTTTGTTTATAACAGCAGTCGAATATATACACGTTCTTTATATTCTTGGAATAGACCTGATGCAATATGGTCACCTTGGGCACGAGAATATAATACCCTGAATAAACCCACTGCGAGTGAGCTCGGTTTAATGGAAACCGTTACTAAAGCTGCGGATGCGTTGCAACGCAGTGGTGGCAATGTAACAGGCGACATAATTATTACTACTGACTCTATGCTGAGTTGGAGCAGACTCACCGACTTCGCCTCTATCGGTTTTAAAGACACCGCAGATGAAGATACAGACTCCTATATGTGGTTTAGAACAGGAGATAATGGTAACGAATATTTCAAATGGCAGCATGCCCTCTCTGGAGGGCCAACTAATGAATGGATGAGTCTTAAACCTGATAACCTCCGAATTAGAGGGCATCAGGTCTATCATGAAGGATATAGACCAACCGCTGCAATTATTGGCGCTTATACAAAATCAGAATCAGACACGCGTTATATTCAAGACATTCGCTTTGGTGCCAAAGAACTCGCGCAAGTACGGAAAAGCTCTGGGGATACAGACACAAATGGATATGCCATTACTGCTGTAATAAATGGAAATAGAGATGAGTTAGTTGACACCGTAAACCGCAGGCCAATACAGAAGAAGGTTAACGGCATGTGGATGAATATACCCAATATTTAGTAAGGTGATAAATATATGCAAAACATTAAAAAATTTTCCCAATATATACCTGACTCAAAACAAGCCAGAAAAATCATTGAAGATTTTAATGTCATTTATTTGAAATCAGAAGACGGTCAGGACTGGTATGAATGCCAGAAAAGCTTTAATTCTGGCACAATCAAAGTAATGTATGATTTTAATAATGTAATCCGTTCTATATCAGGAGATGTATCAGCTTTTAACCCAGATGGAATGAGTGTAGCTGAGGTAAATCATCTGCCTGATTCTTGCGATATTTCTGGCAAATGGCAATATATAAACGGTGCTATTGTTTCGCGTGAGTACACAAAGGGCGAGTTAGTTGTTCAAGCGGAGAGACGTAAAGAAGAATTGCTAGTCCTTGCCAGCAATAATATTGCTCCCTTACAAGATGCCGTTGATCTAGATGAAGCAACTCTGGAAGAGATAGAACGGCTCAAAGCTTGGAAAAAATACCGAATGCAAGCAAACCGCATTGATCCCACCATAGCACCAGATATTGAGTGGCCTGCACAACCCGCATAAATAAATATAGGCCCGCAGTTCACAAACCTCGGGCCTTTTTTATTCTGGTTTTTAGAGCAATCAATAAGTGCTTACCTAATGCGTCAGACCTTACTGGAATGAAGAAAATACCAAGTCATACTTAACTGGGTTGATATTTCAAAGGCATCGGAAATCGATTGGTCAACATAACCTATCATAACTGAAAAAAGACCGGGGACAGAATAACACCCGGTCTTGATAATTGTATTATTCCGGTATTTGTGGCCACTCAATATCTGAAGCCATTGAAGTATCTACACGGCTCAGTAATACCACATACTTCTTCCAGGCAAGCAATAATGCTTTCTCTGTGTCCGAGGCCATCTCAGTCTCAATAGCATATTGTAATAAAGTCATGGCTTCATCAGCCTGTTGGCGAAGAATGACACGGTGTTGTTCTGCCTGTTCAATCTGACTGTTTTTTTGAGCTTCAATGTCCGTTACCCATTTTTCACCATCCCACTTATCAAAATCAGTGTTTGGTTGTTTGCACGTCAGTGTTTCTGGTAATTCGCCCGGTTTAATGATTTCCTTCTGTTCCCCAGTTTGGGTGTCGTAAGCTATTTTTCCTCGATAATCTGGTACAATTTGCCAACCGGTTAAATCAGATGAACGGCAGGCGACATACCCTTCTTGGGTATCAGGTGGCGCGTCTGTGCAAGAATTAGCAGGAAGACCGACACCAATAGGAAGATACTCATCAGAACTGTGTAAATATTCCAGCGTAATCGCATCGTAATTAAACACAACGATACTTCCGGTACTGATGGCAATATTATTTTTATCCAGTACAGCCTTATTCATCAGGCAATCCTCACAATATAATTAAATGCCACGTTTCGTGGACGTGTTTCTATTCACCCACCCGTTTGGTGGTATGTCAGTCGGCCAAGGCAGAGGTATTCCTACTGGGATCTCTTCAAGTACAGACGTGAGCATTATGCTGCCCTTACAATGTAGTTAAACGCTACGTTACGTGGCCTTGATACCCCTATATAAGTTGCACTGGTATTCCAAGTTGTTGCCGTACCGACAGCTCTAGCTCTCAGTGGAATATCTTTATTTTGGGGAGTATCCCATTGTAATTTCGTACGCTCGTTGAGTGAGAAGTTAACAACATTATCAACTTGACCAACTTCCTGTACTAAATAAGACCCTTCTTGCCATACCAATAATGTACGATCCGGAATCAACGCCACGTTTGTCATCCCAACCGCGAATAAATTCTCCTCGCAAATCGGGCAAATTACCACCAGGGTAAGCCTTAGCTAATTCCGGAAATTTCGCTTTATCAAAGGCCGCACCATTGCATTGCAACCACCCATCCGGTAGTGTGGCCGTCGGCCAAGGAAGTGGCACCCCTATCGGAATTAGCTTTTCCAATAAACCAAGGTTTTTCACAAAAGCATTTTTATCTGGGATATCTGCGCCATTTTGGTTTTTTGCCAATTTACTATTAGCATTATCATAAGCTGCTTTTACTGCTTTGGGGGTTGCTGCTGTAGTTTCATCACTACTGTTAATGGCACTATTAAGTTTTGTAAAACCTTTCTCTGTCAGCGTGGCATCTGGATGATTGCGGCTTTTTTCATGTTTCTGAATAGAGCTATCTACATAATCACGAGTTGCCAGAACGACAGAGGGATCGATTTTCAGCGTTACCGAATCCGTATTGCTAACAATCAAGATCATTCTGATAGTTTGTGTTCTGCCCGAACCTTCCTGTAATTGTGGTTTATAGGTTTCCGGGCAGTTTGCTACTGCAATCAAGTTACCTTCACTGTCAAACAGACCAATTTCACGCATCCACCAACCACCCTCACTTTCAGGGATAATTTGTTCGGCAATAATTTGGTTGGTGTTTACCGGGTCAACGCCTAATGTATTAATTGCAGCACGACGCTTTTCATTAACTAATTTTGTCTGATTGACGTCAGGATCTGGTAATTTACCGCCACCGTCACCAACAGCCATGTGAGTAATATCGACTTTTGTCCCCAAAGCAGCGGCGTTCGCCAGTTTCGCCGCTCCCAGGTTGGTTAAAATTGCAAAGTATTTCATGGTGAAACCCTCAATGTATCTGTCTCGATCAAATGAATTGCAGCCCCTAAGGGAGCATTGTCGCTAGTTGTGATGACGTCAGGGAGATATTGGTAAACAGTGAGGTCATCTCCACTATAACTCGTCGCAGCGCAATAAAATTCGCCTTTAACATCCAGATTGATTGACAAACCTATCAAATGACGACTTACAGGCTTGGCATCAGAAATTAGCCGTTCCAGCTCTAAAAAAGTTTCTTCGGTGATCCCGTTTTCCTGTACCCCTATCGCTAACCGGAATGTGCCCGGTGTTTCGTTGTTCAGCCACCATTCCTTTATTTGAATGAGATAGCCAAGCGGTTCTACTACACGACGGACGGCGCCAATGGTTCCCTTATGTTTGTGCAGAAACAGCGAGTTTTTTATCACGTCACGCTTAGTGCTTACCGACCACTTTTCGTCCCAGCGATCAACCGACCACGCCCACGCCAGATAGGGTAATAACTCCTCAGGGCAAGTATCAGGATTCCAGAGTTGGCGAAGTGGTACTGGAATATTCTGCAATTGCGAACACGCCTTAGCAGCAGCCAACTCCAAAACCGTAGAACCTGTTGGTAACAGGCGGTCATTCATCAGAACCTCCCACTATCAAACCTGGATTTGGTTTGGAACAATCAGCAGTTTGTGTTTTCCCTATTTCCAGTTTTGCGCCAGTACAATAAGGAGCTTGATCTTTACACAGAGTTATGTCTTTAGTTGGAGCTCTCAGCTCTACCTGCTGTACTCCTGCGACATGCAACGCAGCATAAATGGCAGATAACCGAATATCTCTCCCCAATTTATGTTGATCTAGCACGTACTTATCCATATTTTGTTGAGCCAATTTACGGATAGGTTCAGATTCAGGTGTCGGGTAGAGATAAAGCACAGCATCAATTTGATATTCCACTATGTTAGCTGACTGCACTTTTACCCGATCGGCAACTGGTCTGACGTTTTCGTCATTAAGTGCCGCAATCACTTTATCCAGTAACTCTTGTGAAGCTACACCTTTGTGCTCTTTATCTTCTTCGTCTTGTTTATCTTTTTCCCATTTCCATTTCCGCGACAAAATAGTCACAGTCACATTGGCTGGTGATGGGCTAATGACGGAAACATCTGAAACAGTTTGATATTCACCTTTGTATTCATTTCTATTAGCATGAATACTTTCATTAACCTTAAGAGCATGATATTCATACGCACCTATTGGCCCTGCAACACTTAACCCTTCGAAGGCTCTTTGGATGCGATCACGGAAGGTACTATCAGGCTCCATAACTGCCCGGGTAACGTTATAGTTCGCTCCTAGCTGGTCTAAATCTCTATTGGTTGCATAGGCCAACATTACTGCACGAGCAGCTTCATTAACCCGCTGGCGCAATATCAATTCCCGGTACGCGTTTTCCTCAAGTAACTTAACCAGAGGTTCGGATTCCAATTCCAATGTTCGAGTAATAGCATCCCGTTGTTCTTCAGGATAAAGGGATATTAATTTGGCTTTACGTTCAGCCAACAGGCTTTCATAATCCAGTGGCTCAACTACATCAGGTGGCGGCAACTGGCTTAGATCAATGGTCGGCATTGTTTTACCTCACAGGGATAGATAGAGAAAACCCCCCAGGGGACAGCTGATAATGACCAGATATATCTACTGTCATTTTGCCGTCTTGTTGGGTATTTATGGTGATAGCTGTCAGATTAATTCGCGGTTCCCAGCGGCTAATAGCGGTATAGGTGGCTGCCATAATTTGCAGGCGTAGAGCCGCGTTCTGTGGCCAGTCAATTAATTCGGGTAACAGAGAGCCATAAGTGCGCCGTTCCAAACGACTACCAACAGGGGTTAGTAAGATGTCGCTGACAGACTGGCGTACATGATCCAGATCCGTCAGGCTACGACCAGTTTGTCGATTCATTCCAAGGTACATCATTATACTGGACCTCCTGTTGTCGCACCGCCTGCCATGACGCCGGTGTGCTGGTGCGAATGTAGGGTTACGCCGTTAGAACTGAGTTTTCCACCTGTGTTTTCAACATCACCTTCCAGCTTAGTTTTTCCTTTTACAGCAAATTCTGGTGTTTGCAGTGTGATGCCTTTGGCTGCCCCAGCTTTTACCTCCAATGCATTTATCCCGACTTGTAGTGTTTTCATATCGATTTTGTTGACTGAAGTCAGTTCGATAGAGTTGATTGCCTCAAGTTTGATTGAATTAAGTGCTTTGAGTGAGATATTTGTTGCTTCAAGTGTTATGGAATCTGAAGCCTGCACTACAGCAGTCTTAATACCTGTTACCTTTAAGGCACTAAATGCTGGCTCATACTCCATTATTGCTCCATCAGGAAAGACAATATGGACA
Source organism: Photorhabdus akhurstii (assembly GCF_019090985.1). Classification (NCBI taxonomy): domain Bacteria; kingdom Pseudomonadati; phylum Pseudomonadota; class Gammaproteobacteria; order Enterobacterales; family Morganellaceae; genus Photorhabdus; species Photorhabdus akhurstii. The sequence goes on from NZ_CP020335.1 coordinate 23,188, forward strand.
GCTTCCGCAGAAGCAGGCAACGCTGATGGAAATTGATCAGCAAAAGCAGTATCAACAGTTTTTCCAGAAACAGCCAATGGCTCCGGAAATTGATTAGAATAAACAGCTGGCAATACAAAGGAGGTGGTCAATTCACCGCCAACAGATAACAGCAAAACTTGTTCACCACGGCTGGGAGCCCACCAAGTACGGGATTTGCCTGCCCGCATTGTCAACCAAGGCCGCCAGTCAGTTTCGAGATTGCCTGTTGCAATCCGGCACACTCCCCGGGTGGTATCTACCTCGGTAACAACACCAGTTCTGATCAGGTTACGCAATAAGCGCAAAAGTTCTGTTAGTTGTGTATCCATGTTTGGAAAAATGCCATTTGGTGGTTGTGGATTTATGTATGAAAGAATGCCAGCAATGGCAGTTGCCAACATCAAAGAGGAATTGTAAGAAAGACAAAACAAGTTTTTTGAAAAGAGAAAATGTAACAACATAAATTAAAAAGCCCTTCCCATAATCGAGAAGGGCCTTTATGTAATCTGTGCTATTTTGACTCTAATAGTTCAAAAAATTCAAATTTGCGTGGCTTGACTATATATTAAGTATAACGTTCGAGTTCAACTGTTTATTTATCTAGCCAGAAGAATAGATAAGTTTAATTTCCTGATATAGAGTGATAATTCTGTTTAAAAAACATAAACTTAGTATGGATATATTTAATCCCATAGTTGCAAAATAGGTTTCGTTGTAGCTGTCATAATTTCCGGCATCTCAACTTCTGTGCCATGTGGCAGGATTACACCGTATTCAGCCAAACCTGGGTTAACTAACAGTACCTGTTCTGTCATGCTTTGAGTCCGACCATAATGACGCCAGCATAAAGCATCAACAGTATCATTCTGCTGTGCAATTATTTTCATTAGGTATACCCTCTCTAATTTAGTCAATATTGTTAAGTTAAAGTGTTATGGTGCGCTGAATAGTGGGAGAGAACCAGTGAAACAATATTGTTAAGGAAACAGTACAAATGAGAAGCAAGAAGCCACTTTTCAGTGGCTAATTTAATAATTAATCATATTTTCCAAAATTTGCTGAATTCATAGGGAAAATCTATTTTTCAGCTCATTTTCCAATGCAATCATAATCAACTTAGAAACTTTAGATTATTTATCATACAGAATTTCCACATTTATCTACCGTATTTATTCTTCAAGCGTTTCGTGGTAGTTAATAAGTTGTTTTGCAAGTGGTGTCGACAACTCAGCAATCCAAACCAAAGCAAGTTCTTTATCCTCAGCATGATTACATTCACAGCTCGTTGCCATTCTAGCTATAAAATTAATACGTTGCGCTATTACTGATTCCATAAGAAAGTCCACTGACAAACTTACCTCCGCATAACATAACTGTATATAAGAACAGTACACTTTGATTAGAAAAATTTAAAGTGGTTTTTTATCTTTTTTGGGAACTATATTTGATAGTGTTAATATATTAATTATTGTTTTTACTGAAATAATTAATGATTAAAAAGGTTTCTTTTCGATCACAATTCGTTGTAATTAATAAATTTTTCTTATTTTATTGCTTAGAAGATTTCTTCTTTTATTTAGATGATATAGTTTCACAAAGTATATAGATTGAAATTTATATGCCTATGATGCAATATCCCTTATCGGATCTAATGAATTTATTTGGGATCACTATAGCTCTTAATCAGAGGGCTTTGTGGAGACGGCAAACTCACTAAACTGTACTTTCAATGAAAAAAAACATAACTGAGATAAAAATGGGTGCAGATAGTGGAGGAAAACAAGCTATCGAACGCCTTGTTAGTGCATATGGGTTTAAATCACGTCAAGCATTGAGCGACCATTTAGGCGTGTCTAAAAGTACAATGGCGAACCGTTATTTAAGGGACAGCTTTCCAGCAGACTGGGTTATCCAGTGCAACCTTGAAACCAATGCTTCATTGTTATGGCTAAGCACAGGACAAGGAGAAATGTTCCCTGACGGAGAAAAAAAAAGGGAATCTTTAAAAAACATTATTACTCCGACAATACAGCGCGTTAAATTGGTTGGTGGAAAGTTGAACGCTGATAACCCTGTGACTTTAGATACTCAACTTATTGCCAGAGAAATAAGAAAACCTCTCATTGTAGATAATAATAACACCTGGTATTTGTTGGATACAGAAGAACCTGATGTTCAGGATGGTTTATGGTTAATTGATATTGAAGGGATGCATAGTATTAAAAAGATCACAAAAATCCCAGTTAGTAAAATCCGGGTTTGTGATAACGACGTAATTTTTGACTGTGCAATTAATGAAATTAATTTTATTGGTCGCGTTTACCTAGTGATTTCCAGGTACTGACACACTTTTCAATTGTAAGTAAATTAATTTACTTAGATGTGTAAATCCTACATTGATGGTAATTCGTTACCCAAAAACTTCCAGATATAGTGGATTTCATACACAATAAGTTCTCTTGCCAGTAATAGCTAATTGTTAACTTATTCCGTTGTTCCTTTATAGTATGTATAGTGCGGCGGAAGTTTTTTGCATAGATAAATAAACTTGATATATTTTGCATAAATTAAGAACCAATTACTTGGATATTACGAATACAAAATTAAACGTTTAACTAGCCGCACTGCAAATATTAATTTGATCGACAATTTTCTTTATTTACTGGAAAATATTTATATATTGTAGATAACGATGTGTTGTAAATTAATGATAACTGTTTCCGTGTGTGGCCTTTTGCTAACAATCTTGCTGCTTGTTGTTGTTCAACGAATGAAAGTGACACTGGCCTGCCACCAATTCTCCCTTGGGCACGAGCTGCTATTAATCCTGCATTTGTTCTTTCAACGATTAATTCCCGTTCCATTTCAGCCAGTGCACTCATAACATGAAAGAAAAATCTCCCCATAGAAGTGCTGGTATCAATGCTATCAGTCAAGCTTTGAAAATGAATACCACGTTCACTTAAATCAGAAATTAAAGTTACCATATTTTTTACGCTACGCCCCAATCTATCCAGTTTCCAAACAACTAGAGTGTCACCTTTTTTAAGTTGTTTTAAAGCTCGCTTTAAACCTGGTCTGTTGGATGTTTTTCCGCTAATTTTATCCTCAAAAATTTGCTCACAATTTATACTTATCAATGCGTTTCGTTGTAAATCACTGTTTTGGTCATTTGTTGACACCCTAACATAGCCAATCTTTGCCATATGTAACCCTACCTAATACCAATATGAGACTATTATTATAGAAACTATCACGGATTAGCGAGTTTTTAAAAACCTTGGTTTGATAGAAACGGTGAATTTGGCTCAGGGAGCAGTACCGAATAGCCGAAAAGTGAATGGCAAAGTTCTGACTGAAGATATCAATATTACGTCTCAGGATATTTTTCATGGGCAGGCAGTTTATTTGGGTGATAAGGCAAATTTGGATAACTACAAAATGCCAGGGATTTATTACCAAGATTACAATATTTATGCCCAAAATGGTGCTAACTACCCTGAATCGCTTGCTGGTTCACTTGTCGTTTTACAGGCTGCTGGGATCATTCAGCGTTATTTTGTTTATAACAGTAGTCGAATATATACACGCAGCCAATATCACAATTTATCCTGGACACCTTGGGCCCAAGAATATAATACGCTAAATAAACCCACTATGTCGGATATTCTGAGTGAACCACGCTACACCACTACGATTGATCTTACTGGCCTAAGTACTGACCGCTATTATCCGGTTTGGTGGGATTTCCCACCTAATGTTGGAGCGAATTCTTGGTTAACTCTTCATAGGCCCTATCCATATGATGCAGAAAAAAAACCATTCGGTGAAGGTGTGACACATGTTGCTGGATTACTTGCACAAATAGAGGGGGGAGAGCATCGGTGGGGTGGTGATGCACAATATTTAAATATTAAACGCATAAATCAAACCTATCGTAAAACAATAAAAGCGATCCGCTACGCCATGATAAGCATCGCTAGACCCGTTGATGGTAAATATCCTATCTATGGTGATGTTAAATCTGGTGATGTTGTAGATTGTTACGTTTATAGTGGTTGTTATTTACGTGGTGGTTTAACCTATTTTACGACCAGTAATTTCCAACCAATTCATTATTCACGTGAAGAAGGAGAGGTTGAAATATATCAGTGGTCAAATGCAGATCTTAAGCGTGAAATGAAGTGGATGGTGAAATCGTTAGCTATTAACGATCCATTATTAGGCGAAGAATATAATGATAATACAACACCTTATTCTCTAGAATATGATTCACGTTATCAAAAGAAACCATAATGAGGATATATGATAACATTAAATAAGTTAATAGATAAAAATGGCTATGAATATGTTAATGTGCCAGCTGAACCCCATCAATTAATCTCTATGGGGTTCAGTGCTCAAGAGGCTCAATCATTATATCAGAAGGCCATTATCGAACAGAAAAATAAAGCCTATCACCGCCAACAATATTATTTATTGGAACAAGCGACAATTAAAATGGCACCATTACAAGATGCTATTGATTTAGGCATTGCTACTGATAACGAAATAACAATGTTGATGGAGTGGAAAAAATATCGCGTCGCGTTAAATCGAATGAATACCACGGCACAAGATATTGAATGGCCAGAGCAACCAGAATAAAACGAATCATTTTCATGGTGATAATTTGTTAATTTAATATTCCCATATATAAATAGCCAGATATGTTGAGTTGGCTATTTATATAATTTAAATTTTTCCATTCTATACTCTAAATAATATCGCTGATTGTATGGTCATCAATTATTATTGCAGAAAAATGATTGTTTATGATTTTATTGTCATTATTAGTGATTTTTGTGAACTACCAAGAGACATTGAGTACTACTGGTTTAATTACAACAATATGTAATTAAATATAAATACATATTGTTCTTAAATTAATTGTAAGTTCCTTATTTCAATAATTAAAAACGTTTTCTGAAAAAGCCATTAATGAATTTAATGTAAAAAATTGTTTCAGAAATAATAAATACTTGCAAATTAGTTTATAAGCCTTAAATCTACGGCCTGAAAAACAGGCCGTTATTATTTATTCTGGTTTTTCAGGCCAATTAATATTATCTGGCGCTGATGAAATGTCAACACGACTCAGTAATACTAAATACTTCTTCCAATCTAACAACAATAACTTTTCTTTTTCTGAGGCCAATTTAATATCTACAGCATGTTGTAATAATGTAATTTTTTCATTCGCTTGTCGTAATAGTGCTACCCGCTGCTGATCTGCCTGTTTAATCTGGCTATCCTTTATAGCATATTTGTCAGTTACCCACTGTTTACCATCCCATTTATCAAAATCAGTGACAGGTTGTTTGAATGTCAGATATTCTGGTAGTTCACCTAACGAAGTAATTTCATATTGTGCTAAGGTTTGCGTGTTATAAACTATTTTTCCTCGGTAATCAGGTACAATTTGCCAACAACTTTTATCTTCGCTGCGGCAAACAGCCATACTATCAGAATCTGGAAGTTTTGGGGCATCTGGATAAGAATTGGCAGGAAGTCCCACTCCTTCCATTAAATATTCTGGTCTGGCACCAATAAATTCTCTGGAATAAGGTTCTGCATGGTAGATTATCAACCAGCCAGCCTTGGTTGCTAATCCGTTATTTCCCAATATTGCAGTTTCTGGTTCTAGGGAATATTTTTGTTTCTGTGTTGTCATTACGCTGCTCTCACTATGTAGTTAAATGCGATATTACGGGGACGTACTCTAAATGTAGATAATGAAACTGTACCAGTAGGATTTAATGGGGTCGAAAAATATTGTCCGCTCCCGAGTTCTATTTCCTCAAAATCACTAGCCATAATTTCTGATGGATAATTATTTGAAAAACGATTAATAGGAGGAGATACCAGTAGTCCTATATTTTCAGAGGTTGCATGGGTGTAAAGATTAGGTAACTTTGTTGAATTCTGATGAGATAATATCTCCCGCCCAGAATCAATACTTCTCCCATTATCCCAACCTCGAATAAACTCACCACGTAAATCAGGGAGTGTACCAGAGGGATATGCTTCCCCTAATTTAGGGTATACAGATTTGTCAAACTGCTGACCACTACAAATAAGATAACCTGCTGGTGCAGTTGACTTAGACCACGGTAGCGGAATACCAACAAGAATATCGTCCTCTGTTAATATCTTACGTTTTCCCCTGAAGTTACCACTTTCATCAAAAGCGTAAGTAGAAATACTGAATGCTTCTGAATAACCCCCATACCCGAAAGAAAGCCCGCGAGCGTGCTGAGAGCTATCAACGTCAGGATGAGCGATATGAATTGCTAATGCCCCCAGATTATCAATTCCATTGGGCCTCAAAAATCCCGAACGCCCCAAATGACGTGAATTAGGATCATCATAATAGTTTGCGGTTTTAGCTAATATATAACCTGATGTTTTTGTATTGGTATTTAACTGAATAAATCGACTGTCAGACTCTGATTTAGAATAGTGCTCATTCGCTATTGCAACATAGCCGTTCTTTCTAGGGAAGTGAACAACATTTATATTTGAGGAGTCGGGCTCACGATATCCTATTGCACAAAAAGAACTTTCTTCATGAGAAGTGGTTTCTACTAAAACATATCGGCCATCTCCCTTTGTTAGTGACAAACTGGAATAATTTCCACCTGTTTTAATATTGTGATTGCCTGATGTGAATGATTCAGCTGAGTCTTTAGGAAGAGCATTTTTCGCCAAATTCACCGTTTCCATCAAACCAAGATTTTTAAAAACTCACTAATCCGTGACATTTCCGACAGAATAGTCTCGTATTGGTTCTAAGTAGGGGGATATATGGCGAAGATTGGTTATATTCAGGTGTTAATAAATAACCAGAACTGTGGTTTATGAAAAAATGTGTTGATAAGAGTAAATTATGAACTATTTTTCAGGATAAATTTGTAGTAAAAATAACTAATTGAAGGTTTAATTTTATGCCATACAACAAGCACTAATGAGGTTTCATTTTGCATAAAATATAAATTTAATTTATCTTAAACTTAATTACTCTAACTTCATTCCCAAACAAAGTTTAGGTCAGTTATTTTCAAGATAATCAGAAGTAAAATTAAATATGGACAATAAACCCGCAGTTATAAGCTGCGAGTTCTACCATTAGCAATTGAGCATCAGCGTTTCTTTTTCTTCCCTTGAACCGCCTTAAAACGTGGATTAGATTTACAAATAACATATAATCGACCACGACGACTTACGATTTTGCAATCCGGGTGGCGAGTTTTTGCTGTTTTAAGTGAACTTAACACCTGCATTTTTATAATCTCTCAATATTATTTATTACCAATAAAACGCCCGAATTTTTTCTGGAATCGCGCAGTACTGCCTTCCTGAGATAAAATTTTCTGCTTACCCGTATAGAAAGGGTGTGATTCCGATGACACATCAACAGTGACATATGGATACTCCTCCCCATTCAAGGTAATTGTCCGTTCTGTGCGAATCGTAGAGCCAATTGTGAAATAAGCATTAGCACTGGTATCGTGAAATACAACTACCCGGTAGTTTGGATGGATATCTGGTTTCATAATTTCGCCGAAATGTAATAATATAACATTACAATAGCGTGATTTATTTTTATCGGCAAGAAAATAATGATAAATTTTCTCAGTTCAAAAAAAGCCTCTGTATTTTTAATGTACAGAGGCTTATTTGAACTTCTTATTATAAAACGATTATTCTACGGTCACTGATTTAGCCAAATTACGAGGCTGATCAACATCAGTTCCTTTAATCAGAGCAACATGATAGGAAAGCAGTTGCAGTGGCACGGTATAAAATATTGGTGCAGTCAACTCTTCAACATGTGGCAACGGAATAATCTTCATTCCTTCACTATCGGTAAAACCCGCGTCCTGATCAGCAAACACATATAGCAATCCACCACGGGCACGGACTTCTTCGATATTAGATTTCAGTTTTTCTAGCAGTTCATTGTTCGGAGCTACAATGATAACCGGCATATCTGCATCAATCAGTGCCAGTGGTCCATGTTTTAATTCACCAGCAGCATAAGCCTCAGCATGAATATAAGAAATCTCTTTTAATTTTAGAGCGCCTTCAACCGCAATCGGATATTGATCACCACGGCCAAGGAACAAAGCATGGTGTTTGTCAGAAAAATCTTCCGCCAACGCTTCGATAATTTTATCCTTCGACAGCATACTTTCGATGCGGCTTGGCAGTGCATGTAATGCATGGACAATTTCTTGCTCCTGCTCTGCATCAACACCTTTCAAGCGTCCAAGGTAGGCCACCAGCATCAGTAATACTGTCAACTGAGTTGTAAACGCCTTAGTTGAAGCAACACCAATTTCCGCACCAGCTTTGGTCATCAGAGCAAAATCAGATTCACGTACTAAAGAAGAACCCGCTACGTTACAGACTGTCAATGATGTGAGATAGCCAAGTTCTTTGGATAAACGCAGCGCTGCTAATGTATCTGCGGTTTCACCCGATTGAGACAAGGTGATCAGTAAGCTTCCTGAACGGCGTGCTGATTTGCGGTAACGGAATTCTGAAGCAATTTCCACATCACAAGGAATACCTGCCAATGCTTCAAACCAATAACGGGAAACCATACCTGCGTTATAGGATGTACCACAAGCAACTATCTGAATATGCTCTACTTGAGCTAATAATTTAGCTGCGTTAGGACCAAGTTCAGATAGATCTACCTGCCCATGACTCAAGCGTCTTTCCAGAGTGCTTTTAATCGCCATTGGCTGTTCATAGATCTCTTTTTGCATGTAATGACGGTAGACACCTTTGTCACCAGCATCATACTGGACATTGGATTCTATCTGTTCCCGTTCAACCGGTTCGCCCTGAGCATTGAAAATGCGCACAGTACGACGAGTTACTTCAGCAATATCCCCTTCCTCAAGGAAGATAAAACGACGAGTAACAGGCAATAGCGCCAACTGATCAGACGCCAGAAAGTTTTCTCCAACACCCAAGCCTATAACCAAAGGACTACCCGATCTTGCAGCAATTATTGTTCCAGGATCACGGCTATCCATGATGACTGCGCCATAGGCACCTCGCAGCCGAGGAATAACTCGTTGAATAGCTTCTAACAAAGTACCACCCTGTTTTTGTTCCCAATGAACAAGGTGGGCAATAACTTCTGTATCAGTATCCGAGATAAATTGATAACCGAGTTCAATTAATTGAACTCGCAACTCTTCATAGTTTTCAATAATACCGTTGTGAACAACGGCAATATAATCAGATACATGCGGGTGAGCATTTTTCTCGTTTGGTTCACCGTGTGTAGCCCAGCGGGTATGAGCAATACCTGTCCCACCAAGGACCGGCTGCTTATCAACTTTATCAGCAAGTACTTGTACCTTGCCGACTTCTCGCAGACGGAGCATATTTTTTTCGTTATCAACAACCGCCAAGCCGGCGGAGTCGTAACCACGGTATTCCAAACGACGCAATCCTTCAATCAGGATTTCTGCAATATCTCGTTGTGCTACTGCACCAACAATTCCACACATCAGTTTTATTCCTAAAAATAGGGCTGATGAAAGCCCTTTATATGTCAAGAGCCTGATTGTTTTCCGGTTTTTCCGGTCCCCGAGCCTGTAGAGTGGGGATTATTATTTTATTTTTTTTCCTTCACAGGGCGTTTCCACCCCTGAATATGCGTTTGTTTAGTTCTACTTACTACCAGTTCATTTTCAGCTATGTTTTTTGTCACTGTTGTTCCTGCTCCGATTGTAGCGCCTTTAGCAACAGTCACCGGCGCAACAAGCTGAGTATCAGAACCAACAAAAACATCGTCACCAATAATGGTTTTAAATTTATTAGCACCGTCATAGTTGCAGGTAATAGTACCTGCACCAATATTTACATTACGACCAATGTCTGCGTCGCCAAGATAAGTCAAATGTCCAGCTTTAGAACCTTTACCCAGATAAGATTTCTTCATCTCAACGAAATTCCCTACATGGGCTTTTTCAGCGAGTTTAGAACCGGGACGCAAACGTGCAAAAGGCCCAACAGTACAACCCATCTCCATTTCAGAATCTTCAACTATTGTATAGGGGCTAATAATAGAATCATCACCAATGATGCAATTCTTCAACACACAACCGGTACCAATCTGTACGTTATTACCAAGGGTTACATTACCCTCAATAATGACATTAGTATCAATAACCACATCACGGCCATGAATTAATGTGCCACGTAAATCAAAACGGGCAGGATCCAACAACATAACGCCCGCTAGTAATAATTGTTCCGCTTGCTCAGATTGATAAATCCGTTCAAGAGCAGAAAGTTGAAGGCGGTTATTTACACCTTCCATTTCACTCAAGCGAGTTGGATGCACCACTTCAATTTTCCTACCTTCTTTATAAGCTAACGCAATCACATCAGTAAGGTAATATTCACCCTGAACATTGTTGTTATCCAATTGGGACAACCAACGTTTTAAATCACCACCATTAGCAACCAGAATTCCTGTATTTATTTCATTGATTTTACGTTGATCTTCAGTCGCGTCTTTTTGCTCAATGATGCCAGTTACTTCCCCGTTTTCACGAACAATACGACCATAACCCGTTGGATTATCCAAAATTGCTGTTAATAAACCTATACCACCCTCAGGTTTAACCGCTAGTAAGCGTTCAAGGGTATCTGTACCAATAAGAGGTACGTCGCCATACAATATTAAAATATCTTCATCATCAGCGAAATGTGGTGCTGCCTGCTGCATCGCATGGCCAGTTCCTAATTGCTCTGCTTGTAATACCCAATTCAGTGTCTGATTAGAAAGGGTTTGCTTCATCAGGTCACCACCATGTCCATAAACTAGGTGAACATTTTTAGCGCCCAATGCCATTGCAGTATCAATCACATGCTGAACCATTGGTTTACCAGCCAGCAAGTGCAGAACTTTAGGGAGATCAGAGTACATGCGAGTTCCTTTACCTGCGGCAAGGATTACAACACTTTTTGCACTGTTAGACATAAGAAACCTGATAGCTCCAATTTAAGATAAAAAAGTAAACCTGTTTGCGAGATAAATTACTACATATTTCGCAATACAAAAAAGCCAGTTAGTTCTCACCAACTGGCTTTTTTATTTAACCGCCTGTATTACATCGCTTTTTTTGTCAGTTCGATTACACGAAGTTTTGCAATCGCTTTAGACAATTCAGCAGATGCCTGAGCATAGTCAACATCACCGTGAGAATTACGGATGTGTTCTTCAGCTTTACGCTTAGATTCCAACGCCTTAGCTTCATCCAAATCTTTACCACGGATCGCAGTGTCAGCCAGTACGATAACGCCGCTCGGTTGTACCTCAAGGATACCCCCAGAAAGGTAAATGACCTCTTCTTCACCGAACTGCTTAACAATACGTACCATGCCAGGTTTTATGGCAGTCAGTAGCGGAGCATGCCCTGGATAAATACCCAGTTCACCTTCACTACCTGTCACCTGAATTTTCTGTACCAAACCTTCAAACATCCGGCTTTCAGCACTGACAACATTCAGATGGTAAGTCATTGCAGCCATGTCAACCTCCGGTCAGCCGTATTAAAGTTTCTTCGCTTTTTCCACAGCTTCTTCGATGGTACCTACCATGTAGAATGCCTGTTCTGGTAGGTGGTCATAGTCGCCGTCTAAGATACCTTTAAAGCCACGGATAGTATCTTTCAGGGAAACGAACTTACCTGGTGAACCAGTAAAGACTTCCGCAACGAAGAACGGCTGAGACAGGAAGCGCTGGATCTTACGAGCACGCGCAACTACCAGCTTATCGTCTTCTGACAGTTCATCCATACCCAGGATAGCGATAATATCTTTCAGCTCCTGATAACGTTGCAGGATAGATTGAACGCCACGAGCAACATTATAGTGCTCTTGACCAACAACCAATGGATCGAGCTGACGACTGGTCGAATCCAACGGATCAACCGCAGGGTAAATACCCAAAGAAGCGATCTGGCGGCTAAGTACTACGGTCGCGTCCAAGTGGGCGAAAGTCGTCGCCGGAGATGGGTCAGTTAAGTCATCCGCAGGTACATAAACAGCCTGTACGGAGGTAATAGAGCCGGTTTTGGTAGAAGTAATACGTTCTTGCAGAACACCCATTTCTTCCGCCAGAGTTGGCTGATAACCCACCGCAGATGGCATACGACCAAGCAGTGCGGATACTTCAGTACCTGCCAAAGTATAACGATAGATGTTATCAACAAATAGCAGAACATCGCGGCCTTCATCACGGAACTTTTCAGCCATTGTCAGACCAGTCAACGCAACACGTAGACGGTTTCCTGGCGGCTCGTTCATCTGACCATATACCAGAGATACTTTATCCAGTACGTTAGAGTCCGTCATTTCGTGGTAGAAGTCGTTACCTTCACGGGTACGCTCACCTACACCGGCAAATACAGAGTAACCCGAATGCTCAATCGCAATGTTACGGATCAACTCCATCATGTTTACGGTTTTACCTACACCCGCACCACCAAACAGACCAACTTTACCACCCTTAGCGAATGGGCAAATTAGGTCCATTACCTTAATACCGGTTTCCAGTAGTTCTTGAGAGTTAGATAACTCTTCATAGCTTGGAGCCGGACGATGAATAGCCCAACGCTCTTCTTCACCGATATCGCCTTTCATGTCGATTGGTTCACCCAACACGTTCATGATACGGCCCAATGTCGCTTTACCAACCGGAACTTCAATTGGGTGGCCTAAATCAGTGACACTTAAACCACGGCTTAAGCCATCAGAAGTACCCATTGCAATACAACGAACAACGCCGCCGCCCAACTGCTGCTGAACTTCCAGCACCAGCTTAGCTTCGCCGTTTTGAACCTCAAGAGCATCGTATACTTTTGGTACGGTATCTTGAGGGAATTCGACGTCCACCACGGCGCCGATTACCTGGATAATCTTTCCAGTAGCCATCTTGAATCCTCTACGTAATTCATAAACCTAGCTGTTAAACCGCGGAAGCGCCCGAGACAATCTCGGTCAGCTCCTGAGTTATGCTGGCCTGACGAGCTTTGTTATAAACCAACTGCAACTCTTTGATCAGGCTGCCACCATTATCAGTTGCGGCTTTCATCGCCACCATTCGTGCGGCCTGTTCACTAGCCAGGTTTTCAACGACGCCCTGATAAACCTGCGATTCTACATAACGACGCAGCAGTATATCCAGCAACGCCTTAGGATCAGGTTCGTATAAATAATCCCAGGATTTCTTCTTCAGTGTCTCATCATCTCCGGCTGGCAGAGGCAATAACTGAGTAATAGTCGGTTCCTGGGACATTGTATTGATGAACTTGTTTGTCACCACATACAATTTATCCAGACGCCCCTCATCGTATGCCCGCAGCATGATATTCACTGGCCCGATCAATTCGGATAGTGAAGGGTTATCTCCCATGCCTGTTACCTGAGCAACAACGTTGCCCCCAACAGAAGCAAAGAAAGAGGTAGCCTTAGAGCCGATAAGCGCCAGATCACACTGGACACCTTTATCAGACCAGTCTTTCATTTCTGAAAGCAGTTTTTTGAACAGATTAGTGTTCAAACCACCGCACAAGCCACGATCGGTAGAAACAACCAGATACCCAACACGTTTGGTTTCACGTTCTTCAAGGTATGGATGTTTATATTCCAGATTACCTAACGCAAGGTGACCAATCACATTGCGTATGGTTTCTGCATAAGGACGGCTGGCCGCCATGCGATCCTGCGTTTTACGCATTTTGGACGCAGCAACCATCTCCATCGCTTTAGTGATTTTTTGCGTGTTTTGCACGCTGGCGATCTTGGTACGTATCTCTTTTGCGCCGGCCATTCCTGATTCTCCTCATTAACCAGACGGCCCATGTTTAATTAAACCGGGCCGAATAGTGTTACCAGGACTGAGTTGCCTTGAAGGAATCCAGCAGAGCTTTTAGCTTTGCTTCGATCTCTTCATTGTAACCACCAGACTGGTCAATCTCTTTTAGCAGATCAGCATGTTCACGGTTGGCATATGCAAGCAACGCAGATTCGAAATCAATAACCTTAGCAATTTCGATATCTTCCAGATAACCACGTTCCGCAGAAAACAGAGACAATGACTGCTGTGCAACAGACATTGGCGCATACTGTTTCTGTTTCAGCAATTCAGTTACTTTTTGACCATGATCCAACTGCTTACGGGTTGCATCATCAAGGTCAGAAGCAAACTGAGAAAACGCTGCCAGTTCGCGATATTGAGCCAGAGCAGTACGAATGCCCCCAGACAATTTCTTAACGATTTTAGTCTGAGCAGCACCACCCACACGGGATACGGAAATCCCTGGGTTAACTGCTGGACGAATACCCGCATTGAACAAACTAGATTCCAAGAAAATCTGACCATCAGTAATTGAAATAACGTTTGTCGGTACGAATGCTGATACGTCGCCTGCCTGAGTTTCAATGATAGGCAGGGCCGTCAGAGAACCGGTTTTACCTTTCACTTCACCATTGGTGAATTTTTCCACATATTCAGCGTTAACACGTGCCGCACGTTCCAGCAAACGAGAGTGCAGATAGAAAACGTCACCTGGGAATGCTTCACGTCCTGGCGGACGACGGAGCAACAGAGAAATTTGACGATAAGCTACAGCCTGCTTAGACAAATCATCGTAAACAATCAGCGCATCTTCACCGCGATCACGGAAGTATTCGCCCATTGCACAACCCGAATATGGCGCCAGGTATTGTAATGCCGCAGATTCTGAAGCAGTCGCAACAACCACAATAGTATTGGCAAGAGCACCATGCTCCTCTAATTTACGAACAACGTTCGCAATAGTAGAAGCTTTCTGACCAACTGCGACATAAACACATTTTATGCCTGAGTCACGCTGGTTAATGATTGCGTCAATAGCCAGTGCTGTTTTACCCGTCTGACGGTCACCGATAATCAGTTCACGTTGACCACGACCGATAGGGATCATTGCGTCAACGGATTTATAACCAGTTTGTACCGGCTGATCAACAGATTGACGGTCGATAACACCTGGAGCGATCATTTCAACAGCAGAGAAACCATCATGCTCAACAGGGCCTTTACCATCAATTGGCTCACCCAGCGTGTTTACTACTCGACCAAGCAGACCACGACCAACAGGTACTTCAAGAATACGGCCTGTACATTTGACCTTCATGCCTTCCGCTAAGTCAGCATACGGACCCATCACAACCGCACCTACGGAGTCACGCTCCAAGTTCAATGCGATTGCATAACGATTGCCAGGCAGTGCGATCATCTCACCCTGCATAACTTCGGCTAAACCGTGAATACGAATGATACCGTCATTAACGGATACAATCGTACCTTCATTGTGAGCTTCACTCACTACATTGAACTGAGCAATGCGCTGCTTGATCAGTTCGCTGATTTCGGTGGAATTCAGTTGCATATGCTCCAGTCCCCTTAAGACTGCAAGACGTCTGTTAAGCGATCTAAACGGCCACGAATACTACCATCGATCACCAAATCACCTGCGCGGACAACCACACCAGCAATAACAGACTTATCAATTTTGCAATTCAGCTTAACTTTGCGTGACAGACGTTTTTCCATCGCTACAGAAATTTTAGCCAGCTGTTGTTCTCTCAGTTCGGCGGCAGAAATCACTTCAACATCAACGGTTGATTCAAGTGATGCACGCAATTGAATAAATTGCTGCAAAACTTCCGGTAACGCTAGTAAGCGACCATTCTCTGCCATAACACGAATAAAGTTCTGAGCATGTTCATCGACCTGTTCACCGCAAATTGCGATAAAGGTATTAGCTAATGTTTCCGATGCCAATGAACCGGAAAGCAGCTCGCCAACTTGCTCATTACGAGTTACCTCAGCCGTGAACGCCAGCATATTCTGCCATTGTTCAAGCGATTGTTTTTCCACAGCAAAGTCAAAAGCTGCTTTGGCGTAGGGGCGAGCTACAGTAGCGAATTCAGACATGCCCCTCCCTCCTTACAGTTCAGCGACCAGTTTATCAACGATGTCGCTATTAGCAGCTTCATCCACGGAACGTTCGATGATTTTCTCGGCACCTGCGATAGCCAACATAGCGACCTGCTTACGCAACTCTTCCCGAGCACGCTTACATTCGGCATCAATTTCCGCCTGAGCTTGCGTTACGATTCTGTTACGTTCCTGCTCAGCTTCCGCTTTTGCATCATCAAGGATCTGGGCTTTTTGTTTATTAGCCTGTTCAATGATGACCTGAGCTTCGGCTTTCGCTTTCTTCATTTGGTCGGTCGCATTGGCTTGCGCTAAGTCCAGGTCCTTTTTGGCACGCTCCGCAGAAGCTAAACCGTCAGCAATTTCTTTTTGACGTTTTTCTATGGCCGCCATGATCGGTGGCCATACGAACTTCATACAGAACATAACAAACAGGACAAACGCAATGGCCTGGCCGAGGATTGATGCATTAAGATTCACAGCACAATACCTCTTTTAAAATTAATGAGTTGACGTAGTTTCAGATTATTTCTACAAACTACGCGACAGCAAACATTACGTACAAGCCAAGGCCCACAGCAATCATTGGGATGGCGTCAACCAGACCCATAACGATAAAGAACTGTGTACGCAGCAGAGGGATTAAATCCGGCTGACGAGCAGCGCCTTCCAAAAATTTACCTCCGAGGATGCCGATACCGATCGCAGCACCGATTGCCGCTAGACCCATCATTACAGCGGCAGCCATGTACAGCAGATCCATATTCAGGTTTTCCATGACAGTCTCCAGTTTGTTTCAGTTAAAACACAGTTAGTTATTGTGGTAAAAAATTAATGTTCTTCAGACGCCATCGACAGATAAACAATCGTCAGAACCATGAAAATAAAGGCTTGTAACGTAATAATCAGTATGTGGAAAATAGCCCAAGGCAGACTGAGTAACCACTGCGACCACCACGGTAACAGACCAGCTATAAGAATAAAGATCAATTCACCCGCATACATGTTACCAAACAGTCGCAGACCGAGTGATACCGGTTTTGAAAGCAGGCTGACTCCTTCCAGAATTAAGTTAATTGGAATAAACAGTGGATGATTAAAAGGCTGTAAAGTCAGCTCTTTTGTAAAACCACCAATCCCTTTCATCTTAATGCTGTAGTAGAGGATGAGGACAAAGACACCAATAGCCATCGACAAGGTAATACTGACATCTGCTGTTGGCACGACACGCAGAGCCGGTAAACCAAAGAAATGTTCACCGATATAAGGGAGAAAATCGATTGGCAATAAGTCCATCACGTTCATTAATAACACCCAAACGAACACTGTCAGTGCCAAAGGGGCAATAACTTTGCTCTTCCCGTGATACATATCACGAACGCTGTTATCAACAAAACCCATGATCAATTCTATAGCAGTCTGAAGTTTGCCAGGTACGCCACTGGTGGCATTAACCGCAACCTTTCTGAATACATACAGAAATAAAATCCCTAATACGACTGAGAAAAAAAGCGAGTCAATGTTCAACGTCCAGAACGTTGCAGAACCACCAGAGTTGGGATCGACCAACTCAAAGGTACGTAGGTCCAACTGAAGGTTATTCAGGTGGTGGCCTATGTAGTCCCTTGCAGTTGAAACTTCTCCTGATGCAGACATGATGCCTCTTACCCTTTTATTGTTGAAAACCTAACCGTTTATCACAGCAGGTGCGATGATTTGCACAATCAGCACCGCTAAATAAGTTAAACCTAGTGGTGCAAACGCCGCTTTAAACACGCCTAAAGCAACAACCAGCACAGCTATTGTAATAATAACTTTCAACCCTTCGCCAACAGCGAAAGACCATGCAATACGTACAGGAACCTCTTCTTCTTTTGCTTTTTGAAAACTGGCAAACAGCATAAATATGGCATTAGGTAACCAGCATGCTAGCCCACCAGCAAAAGCAGAAGCGCCCCATTCTATACTTTTGGTACAAAAAGCCACACTGAGAACAACAAAAGTCATTAACTGCAAAAAAAGCAGCTTCAGTGCAATTTTACCGCTGTAAAGGGATACAGACATGACTTTTGTTTCTCCCCTTGCACGTCTTGCATATCAGGTTTTGCTAAATGTTGTATAAAACTGCCTTTGCTTAAGAGTGTCAAGTGACAAAAACGTGCAAATTATACGGGCCGCCAAAATGAATTCAATCCATAAGTAGCGAAAAGGTGAACAATTATTTAAATTTTTTATTTTGGCGCCAGATTGCAAGCTAATGATTGTGCTGATCTCTTGTTTTTAATAATTTCATACATTTCGGACTTAAATGTGATTTAAGTCACATAATTTTTTTCGTTTGTTAATTATCTTTAACATTCACAGGTGATAAAAATAAAACAAATTAATAATAAAATCAATTCGTTAATTTAATTTCATATAAAAGAGTGATTATATTATTGATTTAAATCACCCAGTTAACTTCTGGCTAGTTTAAAAAAGTGAATCTGATGAAAAAATGCTTTATTTGATTTTAAAAGGTTCAACTATCTTAATATCAAGATAACGTTATTTTTGTGTAATAACTCGGTAAATTAAAGCTGAAACGAGGTAAACCATAATTAACGATGCTGATTACAGTATAATTGTGCTCAACATCACTAATTATTTATAACTTTATTGACAAATAACAAAATCAGTTTGATTTAAGGATAACCAAATGACGTTGCCCTTCCAGTTCAGGAACATCTAATTTAATAACCGAATCAACGGAAATTCCAAAAGGCAACATAGTCAGTTCTTCTTCTGGAAGCACACCTTTAAGTGCATAGAAACGCCCGTGAATAGGCTCTGGCAAATGACTGCACCAAGAGACCATATCTTGTAACGAAGCAAAAGCACGGCTTACTACACCATCAAAAGGAGGCTCAGAAGAATACGCTTCAACTCTACTTTGTACTGGTTCGATATTTACCAAACCAAGTTCATGCTGAACCTGACGCAAAAATCTCACCCTTTTACCTAAACTATCCAGCAATGTGAAGTGAGAATCAGGACAAACGATAGCTAACGGGATACCAGGCAATCCCGGGCCTGTTCCCACATCGATAAAACGATGACCTTGCAGATAAGGACTGACAACAATGCTGTCCATGATATGACGTACCAGCATTTGCTCCGGCTCACGTACTGATGTGAGATTGTAAGCCTTATTCCACTTATTGAGCATATCAACATAGGCTACAAGCTGCTGTTTCTGCTGTAGTGATAACTCTATTCCCGCTTTGGTCAGTAACAATTCTAGTTTGTTAAGCACAATTAAAATCCTCTCAGGCGCTGCGGCGCAATAATCCTTGTTTTTTCAACCACACAAGTAAAATTGAAATTGCAGCGGGTGTTACCCCCGAAATACGAGAAGCCTGGCCAATTGAACTTGGCTTATGATCATTGAGCTTAGCGACAACTTCATTGGAAAGACCACTGATTTGACGGTAATCGAGATCAACCGGTAATGATGTGTTTTCATTACGTAGCTGTTTTTCGATTTCTTCCTGCTGGCGGGCAATATATCCCTCGTATTTGACTTGAATTTCAACTTGATCAGCGGCTTGTGGTTCTTCAAGACCTGGAGAAAACAAGGGCAATGAGGTCAAAAGTTCATAGTTCATCTCAGGACGACGCAGTAGATCTTCACCATTAGCCTCTTTCGACAATGGCATTTTCAATATGTTGTTTATGTCATCAAGATTATTTGAATTAGGGTGAATCCAAATATTACGTAAACGCTGACGTTCCTGTTCAACCATTTCGACTTTACGGCAATAATGTTCCCAACGTGAATCATCTACCAATCCTAATTCACGGCCTTTTTCTGTTAAGCGCAAGTCTGCGTTATCTTCACGTAGCATCAAACGATATTCAGCTCGGGAAGTAAACATACGGTATGGTTCTTTAGTCCCTAAAGTACATAAATCGTCAACTAAAACGCCAATATAAGCTTGATCACGGCGAGGGAACCAACCTTCTTCTTCTGAAGCATAACGAGCTGCGTTAAGACCAGCCAGGAGTCCTTGAGCAGCAGCTTCTTCGTAACCCGTGGTACCGTTAATTTGTCCAGCAAAGAATAGACCGTGGATAAATTTACTTTCTAGTGTTTGTTTCAGATCTCTTGGATCGAAAAAATCGTATTCTATTGCATAACCAGGACGAATAATGCGAGCATTTTCCATTCCTTTCATGGAGTGAACAATTTGCATCTGTACGTCAAATGGCAAGCTGGTAGAAATACCATTTGGATAGATTTCATTACTGGTCAGTCCTTCAGGCTCGAGGAAGATCTGGTGAGCGTTACGATCTGCAAAACGCATCACTTTATCTTCGATTGAAGGACAGTAGCGTGGACCGATCCCTTCAATGATCCCTGCATACATTGGGCTACGATCCAAATTATTGCGGATCACATCGTGAGTTTTTTCATTGGTATGGGTGATGTAACACGGTATTTGTTGTGGATGTTGTTTCACGTTTCCAAGGAAAGAAAATACCGGTGTTGGATTATCACCTAGTTGTTGTGTTAACTGACTAAAATCAATAGTTCTGGCATCAATACGTGGTGGCGTTCCTGTTTTTAATCTGTTTACACGTAAGGGTAACTCACGTAAGCGTTGTGCTAACGAAATTGCAGGAGGATCACCAGCCCTTCCACCACTATAATTTTCCAGACCAATGTGGATCTTACCGTCAAGAAATGTTCCTACGGTTAGAACAATAGCTTTGGCTTTGAACTTAAGCCCCATGCGTGTTACTGCGCCAGTAACTGTGCCATTTTCAACAATGAGATCTTCTACAGGTTGTTGGAAGATCATCAGATTAGGTTGATTCTCCAATGCCATGCGCACAGCTTGACGATAGAGAACTCTATCAGCTTGAGCTCGTGTTGCACGAACTGCTGGCCCTTTACTGGCATTCAAAGTTCTAAATTGAATACCAGCTTGGTCAGTGGCTTTAGCCATTAAACCACCAAGCGCATCAATTTCTTTAACCAGATGTCCTTTACCGATCCCGCCAATAGCTGGGTTACATGACATTTGGCCCAAAGTGTCAATATTGTGGGTCAGTAATAAGGTTTGACGGCCCATACGAGCGGCTGCCATAGCAGCTTCAGTACCGGCATGACCACCACCGATAATGATGACGTCAAATTGTTCTGGATAAAACATGGTGATGAACCTTTAGTTATAAGAATGCTCAATGTTGCATTAGGGAAGAGAATTCTACTCAAGTTTTAGTGATAGACCAAGTAGGTGAGATCACCGGTAATTAAAAGAAGATCTTTTTTATTTAAAGATCTGTTTATTAGATCTTTTATTAGGATCATGATCTTTTGTGGATAAGTTATTTTTCCTTAGAAAGATCATAAAGCTGCAAAGGATCATTTGTTGTGAATGATCCGTGATCCCACGAGGTATAAACTGGGATCTAAATCGGTGGTTATTCACAAGGCGATCATTGTCAGAGAGTTATACTATGGATAACTACGGGTTAACCCCGGGTTTTTAGATAAGTTATCCACAATCGTTTGCTGTTTTTTTGTTCTTATTAGAGTAACTTTGCCCAATTTTTGACCCATTCTTCCGCGGGATCTTCGGGGATCTCGTGTTGTTGAATATCAATTTCCAGACGATCACCGAGGCGTTTAGCTCCGCTTTCTATTAATATTTGGTCAAATGATCTTATTGCACCGCAAAAAGTATCGTATTCAGAACTACCAAGGCCAACGGCGCCAAACGTTACCTTGCGGAGATCAGGTTTTTGTTCAGAAATTTCTGCTGCTAATGGTTGTATATTTTCTGGCAATTCTCCTGCTCCATGTGTGGATGTGACGACTAGCCAGATCCCTTCTTGAGGAAGTTCATCTAAAGAGGGGCCATGTAGCATTTCAGTGGAGAAGCCAGCATCTTCCAAAATTTCAGCCATATGTTCAGCTACGTATTCAGCACTACCCATTGTGCTACCGCTGATTAAGGTAATAGTGGCCATAGTGATCCCAACAGATTTCAAGAGTCGCTATTGTACGCTGTGAATCTGTTGGGATCTACCTGTGGATAATGTGGTTATAACAAATTTTATTTTATGGCTTGATTGTCCGCATGATCGGGTTTTGTAAGGAGATTAGGGTTTCTGTTGATTGAATTTCATCGATAGTCTGTATTTTGTTGATAAGTACATCTTGAAGGGATTCAATTGAGCGGCACATAACTTTAATAAAGATGCTGTAGTGGCCTGTTGTGTAGTAAACTTCAACTACTTCATCCAGGTTGTCTAGTTTTTTCAGGGCAGATGGATAATCTTTAGCACTTTTAAGAATAATGCCAATAAAGCAACACACATCATAACCAAGTTGTTTCGTGCTGATATCTACTCTGGTGCCGGTGATGATTCCTGCTTGCTTCATTTTTTCCACACGAACGTGAATTGTTCCTGGGCTGACCGCAAATTTCTTTGCTAGTTCGGCATAAGGTGTACGTGCGTTGTCCATTAAAGCGTGAAGTATGTCACGGTCTAAATTGTCGATCTGATAAATTTCTGCCATTTTTAGCCCCATTTTTTAATGAATTTTCATTTTTTGCATCTTAAAAGTGAATTTTATGAATCATAAAGGCTATTTTTATTAAAGTATATTGAATTTATCCCTCATTTTATTGCTTAATGTTTCCAACAGGACATCAGGGCCACCTAAAAAATTAGAGAATAACATTATGAAAAAGTCGTTTATTGAAAAGCAGCAACAAATCAGTTTCGTGAAATCCTACTTTTCCCGTTTGCTGGAAAGCAAACTGGGTCTGATTGAAGTACAAGGGCCAATCCTAAGTTGTTTGGGAGATGGTATTCAGGACAACCTGTCTGGTCATGAAAAAGCTGTTCAGGTAAAAGTAAAAACTTTACCTGATTCAACTTTCGAAGTAGTGCATTCATTGGCTAAATGGAAACGTAAGACACTGGGACGTTTTGGCTTTCAGCCTGAACAAGGGCTTTATACTCACATGAAAGCATTGCGTCCGGATGAGGATCGCTTAACACCAATCCACTCTGTTTATGTTGATCAATGGGATTGGGAAAAAGTGATGGGAGATGGGCAACGTTCACTTGCTTATCTTAAACAGACGGTAGGTAAAATTTACGAAGCAATAAAAGAAACAGAAAAAGCTGTCAGCAAAGAGTTTGGTCTGGCGCCGTTCCTGCCAGATCAAATTCACTTTGTTCATAGTGAAACGCTTCTGAGCCGTTATCCGGATCTGGACGCAAAAGGTCGTGAACGTGCTATTGCTAAAGAATTGGGCGCTGTTTTCCTCATAGGTATTGGTGCGAAATTATCTGATGGTCAATCTCATGATGTACGCGCGCCTGATTATGATGACTGGACGACGCCAAACTGCGATGGTTTTTTTGGTCTAAACGGCGACATCATTGTTTGGAACCCTGTTTTGGAAGATGCGTTTGAGATCTCTTCTATGGGTATCCGTGTTGATGCAGATGCACTGGAGCGTCAGTTAGCACTGACTGGTGATGAAGAGCGTTTACAATATGATTGGCATCAGACGTTACTCAAAGGTGACATGCCACAGTCGATTGGTGGCGGTATTGGTCAATCTCGTTTAGTGATGTTACTGCTGCAAATGAAGCACATCGGTCAGGTTCAGTGCAGTATCTGGTCACCAGAAATACGTGAAACTGTAGAAGATATGCTTTGATTCAATTAGTGACGCCATTTTCGCAGTAAACGGCTTTTAAGTCCGGTATCAAAACGCCAGATATGATCGAATATCCGCATAATATCGGGCTTACCATATTGGGACATGGAGACCGCATGGAAGCGGTGTTGCTGATGCAGTTGCAGATTTTTTATCTGATGGATTAGTGAGTCCGGCAGGCGCTGGGCAATGAAATCTGAGATAACAACAGCATCAGCATCTTTCCAACGATGTTCTTTCATTTTTTCTATTGTGTTTGTCAGACAGAAAGCGAGATCTGTCCCTCCTCTGAAAGTCTGGCTGAGAAAACGAATAGCTTGCTCCAGACCATCTGGTGAGGATAGTTCATAGTGCACAATTTCTGTCGTAAATAGCATGATATGACAGTTGCGATTATCAGCTAGAGCAATGCGTAACAGTGCCAGACAAAAAGCTTTAGCGCATTTTTCATTAAATCTTCCCATAGAACCGGAAGTATCTACACAAATAATAAATGGTCCTCGTGGTTTTTCTTCCTGGCTATAATGAGTGACTGGCCGTAATGTTGTTTTTTCTCGCCAGTTATCACCTTGTAATCGATAGGTCAGGAGTTTTTTTTCCACTAATTTGCGATAGAATTCATATTCTAGGTCTTCAATTCCTAATATCGCCAATTCTATTGGCAATAGACGCATAATATCATCACTTTGTCCGATTCCGTTTACCTGTTCAGGAACAGTGTCAGGTGTTCGTTCGATTGTGGTAAATGGTTCGAAAAAATGATTTTCCTGTGGTTTTGATTTTGCAGATTGGCTGCGTCCAAGTAATTGAGCTAATTTTTCCAGTTCCGGCTGTTGGCGAAGAAATTCACTATAACGAATCAATAACTGTTTATTATTTTGGGAATGATTTAACTGATTTTTACTCATGTCCCATAACCGACCTGCTGCCCTATCATTTTCACTAAAAACAGGATCAAGATTACCGTTTAGTGTCAGCCTTTGTTGTAGTTCTGCCAGTAATTGCTCTTTTTCTTGTTCTAGCAATTTCTTATGGAGGGTTGTGGTTTGCAGGATCAAACTGATCCTCCATCGTTGAATAAATAGGATTTGCAGTGTATTTGAATTGGCAATGGTGTTGGTTGCGAGTTTCTGTGCTTCTTCACTAAAAGGGGATTCAATTCGGCGCAGGGTTTCTAAAATATCGGGAAGTTTAAGAAAAAAATGATTTGTATTGGCAGAGAGTAGTTGTTGATATAATTGAAATTCTTCTGCCAGAGTTGCAGGAATGAGCGTTTCTTTAATCCTGTGCTGTAAATCGTGTTTCCAACCAGGGATATCTTTTAGTAGCGCACGTTTCAAACGAGGATATTTTTCAAAAAAGATAGCTAACTGAGGTGAAGCTAGAAGCGTTAATATGATCTCTTCTATCATCTCTCCTTCGTTTATTGACAGTAAAAGATCAAGGGTTGTCAGACTAATCATTTAATTAGTTGCCCATTTTTATTTTCAACTGATTAATTTTATCGGCTAACTGGATAAAGCTTTGCTCTATCGTAGCAAGCCAATGACTTTCAATAAACAGACATGGTTGATGGTGATTAAACAATTGGTGTTGGTGATGGATTTCTTGATTAATTTTTTCCAATCTTTCCAGCCACTCGTTGTTTTCTTCATTTTGCTGATGCTGGCGGTCTGGTAAATATAGCGTGGATGAACGACGGCTGATATCAAAAATCTCTGGCTGGTGTGTTGAATTAATTTCGGCTGCTATGTTTTGTGGGAAACCAATACCGTTCAGACGAGCTGATAGTTCTCCGCCTTTGTTTATCCAGTTATTCAGCGCTTTTTTATCCAATTCAATGAAATTAACTTTAATATCATGGAGATGAAGAGGTGTATGTAGGAATAAAATCAATTTTTCTTCATTGATATGATCGGGTAACGAATACTGTATTTTATGTCCAAACAGACTGGTTTGTTTTTCCAGCTTTAACGCTTGTTGATCATTTTTATTCTGACAGACTTGAGCCCATTGGTGATAGAGCGAATCAATTTTTTGAGATAATACTCTTTGCTGATATGCCTGTTCGGTCATGAGAGTATTTAGGTACTGAGGTAATAATTTAAAAGAGTGAAGATCATGCCACAAACAATCTTTCAGCAATATTAAGTCAATAGGGGATATCTCTTTTCTACCATTAAAGAAAGCACTGGCTTGTAATAAATGAATGGCTTTCTTCCAGCGTCGATCTGAAATGTAAGGTGAATGTTCTGTCGTATCAAGTTGCTGGCGTAAATGGTAGATAATATCAAAACAACTATCAGGTAGAATTATCTTATCAATCTCTTTTTGCCATTGGTGAAATTCTTCACTTGTTATCTGAATGTCTGCCGGGACAGGGTTATCATTTTCATTTTTGTGGCTAGTGAGTAACGCTCGGAAATTCTTTTTTTCTTGAATTTTGTCCAGCCAAATACGAATTAACATTCTGTCATAGAGCGCTTCCAGGCTGTTATCTGCTTCAGGCAGCTCATTGGATGCTGTTACAAGTAATCGCATTGGAATTTTCTCTTCTGTATCGCCATTTCTGAATTTTCTTTCATTAATTGCGGTCAATAGGGTATTCAGAATTGCTGGACCAGCTTTCCATATTTCATCAAGGAAGACAATTTCGGTTTCAGGTAAATATCCGTTAGTTAGACGTTGGTAACGTCCTTCTTCTTTCAATGCCTGAATAGAAAGAGGACCGAAAATTTCTTCAGGAGTTGAAAAGCGAGTCATCAGATATTCAAATGCTCTGGCATCACGAAACGCAAATTTCAATCGTCGGGCTATCAGGCTTTTTGCGATACCAGGAGGACCGAGTAGAAAAACACTTTCCCCACACAATGCCGCTAGCAAACATAAACGAATAGTCTGTTGTCTTTCATACAGACCACTTTCCAGATAGTGACTTAAGCAAACTATTTTTTCTGCTAACAACATAATTCGTACCAATATTATCTGTTGGATTAGATGAAACCTAATTGGCCTTCTCCATAGATTTTAATCATTATTTGTTGATGTAGACAATATTTACCTTAAAAATCGATTCAGCGTCAAATATTCAATAAGTTAGCATTTGTTTTCGTTTCTTTCATTATCGAAACGTTTCGATAGTGATCACACTTTTGTATCACTAATGTTGTATTTTAAATATTACTTTCTATATTACTAAATAGCGAAACGTTTCGCTAATGGAATAAAAAAATGAAAAAAGGTGTATTACTTAATTCTGAAATTTCAGCCGTAATTTCTCAGCTAGGGCATGCTGACCAGATTACAATTGGTGATGCTGGATTACCAATTCCTTCTTTAGCCCAGCGGATTGATTTAGCGCTAACCCAGGGAATTCCTAGTTTTATATCCGTTCTTAATGTTGTTACACACGAAATGCAAATTGAAGCTGCATTTTTAGCTGAGGAGATCATTGACCATAATCCTTTGATACATCAATTAATATTGACTCAAATTAAAGAGCTTGAGAAACAGCAAGGTAATTCAATTACTGTAGACTATATTAGTCATAATATGTTGAAAGAGAAAACAGAACATAGCCGAGCGGTGATTCGCACAGGAGAGCATTCTCCTTATGCCAATATTATCCTTTGTGCTGGCGTGACTTTCTGAGGTGATTATGCAGCCTGTACTGGAACTAAAAGGAATTAGTAAATCTTTTCCTGGTGTCAAAGCATTATCTGGTGCGGCACTACGTGTTTACTCGGGTAAAGTGATGGCACTGGTAGGGGAGAATGGTGCAGGTAAATCCACTATGATGAAAGTGTTGACTGGGATATATACCAGAGATACAGGCACGGTTTATTACCTAGGAAAAGAAGTGATTTTTTCTGGTCCTAGATCCTCTCAGGAAGCGGGGATCGGGATTATCCATCAGGAATTAAATCTTATTCCCCAACTGACTATTGCTGAAAATATTTTCCTGGGACGCGAATTTGTTAATAAATTCGGTGCGATTGATTGGAGAAAAATGTATCAGGAAGCAGATCGCCTGTTAAAAAAATTGAATCTGAATTACAGCAGTCACCGTTTAGTCGCTGAACTTTCTATCGGTGATCAACAAATGGTTGAAATTGCTAAGGTGTTGAGTTTTAAATCCAAAGTTATCATTATGGATGAGCCAACTGATGCGCTGACCGATACAGAAACTGAATCATTATTTAGTGTAATACATGAACTAAAATCTCAGGGATGCGGTATTGTTTATATCTCCCATCGTTTGAAAGAAATTTTTGAAATTTGCGATGATGTGACGGTATTCCGTGATGGACAATTTATTGGTGAAAAGCCGGTAAAAGAGTTAAAAGAAGAGGCTCTGATTGAAATGATGGTTGGGCGAAAACTGGAAGATCAATATCCTCGCCTGAATTTACCTCGGGGTAAAAAACGACTTGAAGTTAATCAGATTTCTGGTCCCGGTGTGACAAATGCTAGTTTTTCCCTTTATAGCGGGGAAATTTTGGGTATATCAGGGCTGATGGGGGCTGGCCGCACTGAATTGATGAAAATTATTTATGGTGCGTTGCCGAAAACTCAAGGACAAATCACGTTGGATGGAACACCCATTGTAATTCGTAACCCTCAGGATGGGTTAGCTTGTGGGATTGTTTATATTTCAGAAGATCGTAAACGTGATGGTTTAGTTTTGGGAATGTCAATTAAAGAGAATATGTCTCTTACTGCCTTACGTTATTTCAGTAACCGGTTAGGGGGTCTTAATCATAGAGAAGAACAGAGTGCAGTTAGTGACTTTATTAAATTGTTTAGTATTAAGACACCTTCAATGGGACAAACTATTGATTTGCTTTCTGGTGGTAATCAGCAAAAAGTAGCCATTGCCCGTGGATTAATGACCAGACCAAAAGTTCTTATTCTGGATGAACCTACACGTGGTGTAGATGTTGGCGCAAAAAAAGAAATTTATCAGTTAATTAATCAGTTCAAGAAAGAAGGGCTAAGTATTATTCTTATTTCTTCTGAAATGCCAGAAGTGATGGGAATGAGTGACCGTATTTTGGTTATGTGTGAAGGCCAGATCAGCGGAGAATTTTTTGCTGAACAGGTAACTCAAGAAGTTTTGATGACGGCGGCTGTAGGCAAACAATATGGAGCAATTCAGGGGTAATTCAGTATGAATTCTAATATATCACCGACATTTAAACGTTGGTTTACTAAAGAGTGGTTACTGAAACAAAAGTCACTGATTGCATTGTTAGTGTTGATCGTAGTAGTTTCTTCTCTTAGCCAAAATTTTTTCACTTTAAATAATCTGTTTAATATTCTGCAACAAACATCAGTCAATGCCATTATGGCCGTTGGGATGACATTAGTTATTCTGACATCGGGTATTGACCTGTCTGTTGGTTCATTGCTTGCGTTAACAGGTGCAATAGCTGCTTCATTGGTTGGTACGGAAGTTAATGCTCTGGTGGCTATCGTGAGTGCTTTGGCTTTAGGTGCTGCAATTGGTGCTTGTACAGGAATAATAATTGCTAAAGGTAAAGTACAAGCTTTTATTGCCACTCTAGTCATGATGTTATTACTTCGTGGAATAACCCGTGTCTATACTGATGGTAGCCCAATAAATACAGGATTCAGTGATAACGCGGATCTGTTTGGCTGGTTTGGTATTGGTCGGCCACTGGGAATTCCTACTCCAGTATGGCTGATGTTGATAGTTTTTATTATCGTATGGTATATCCTGCATCACACCCGCTTAGGTCGTTATATTTATGCCTTGGGGGGGAATGAATCGGCTACCCGTTTATCTGGTATCAATATCGATAAAATTAAAATTATCGTTTACTCCTTATGCGGTTTACTGACGGCATTGGCAAGTATTATTGAAGTCGCTCGTCTTTCTTCTGCTCAACCTATGGCGGGAGGCGGTTATGAATTAGATGCTATTGCTGCCGTAGTACTGGGAGGAACCCGTCTGGCTGGTGGTAAGGGATTAATTATTGGTACTCTGATTGGTGCGCTAATCCTCGGTTTTTTAAACAATGGCTTAAACTTATTAGGTATTTCTTCTAACTATCAGATGATTGTTAAAGCAATTGTAATATTGTTGGCAGTTCTGGTTGATAATAAAAGTGGTAAATAACCTCACCCTACAGGAAATAACACGATGAAAGTGAAGAAATTAGTAACAATTTTATCTGCTGTTGCGCTAAGTATGACTGTAAGTGTAAATGCATTGGCGAAAGACACTATCGCGTTAGTCATTTCTACACTGAATAATCCATTCTTTGTCACAATGAAGGATAGCGCTCAAAAGGAGGCGGATAAGTTGGGCTATGACCTAATTGTGTTGGATTCTCAGGATAATCCAGCGAAAGAATTAGCTAATGTTCAGGATTTGACGGTACGTGGTACTAAACTCATGCTAATTAACCCGACTGACTCCGATGCTGTTGGTAATGCCATTATGATGACTAACAATGCCAAAATTCCGGTCATTACTCTAGATCGGATAGCGAATAAAGGTACTGTTGTCAGTCATATTGCCTCTGATAACCGCTTGGGGGGTAAAATAGCGGGTGATTTTATCGCCGAAAAACTGGGGAATGAAGCCAAAATTATTCAGTTAGAAGGTATTGCCGGCACTTCTGCCGCCCGTGAACGTGGTGAGGGATTTAATAAGGTAGCACAGGAACATAAATTCAATGTGCTGGCTAGTCAGCCTGCTGATTTCGATCGTACCAAAGGACTGAATGTTATGCAGAACTTACTGACGGCTCATCCGGCTGTACAAGCTGTATTTGCTCAGAATGATGAGATGGCGTTAGGTGCCTTACGTGCTTTACAGACCGCAGGTAAAAGCGATGTATTAGTTGTTGGTTTTGATGGTACTGGAGATGGTATCAAAGCTGTTCAAAGTGGAAAATTAGGAGCGACAATCGCTCAGCGGCCTGATCAAATTGGTATCGTTGGTGTTCAGACTGCAAATAAAGTGCTGAGAGGCGAAAAAGTTGAAGCCGTCATCCCCGTGGAATTGGAGTTAGTTATTAAAAAATAAATCGGTATTTATGCCGTTACTCATTGATGGTGGTGACGGCATAATTGAAAAGGAATAAATGTAATGAGTACAGCAAAACTTGCGGTGCTTGGCAGCATTAATGCTGACCATATTTTGAATCTTAAGTCATTCCCTCGTCCGGGGGAAACGGTGATCGGGGAGCAATATCAGGTTGCTTTTGGTGGTAAAGGTGCTAATCAGGCGGTAGCAGCAGGCCGCAGTGGTGCTGACATTACATTTATAGCTTGTGTTGGTGAGGACGATATTGGTTTTCGTATCTATCAGCAATTAGCAAAGGATAATATTAAAACTTCTGGCATTGAAGTGATTAAAGGAGAAACAACGGGTGTCGCGTTGATTTTCGTTAATCAGCAAGGTGAAAACGTTATTGGTATCAATGCTGGTGCTAATGCAGCGCTGACACCGGAATATTTCTATCGCTATCAAAATATTATTGAAGAAGCTGATGCATTATTAATGCAACTTGAGTCTCCATTGGAAACAGTACAACTTGCTGCAACAATAGCTAAACAAAATAATACAAAAATAATACTCAATCCGGCGCCGGCCCGAAAATTATCTGATCAATTGCTCTCGCTGGTGGATATCATTACACCAAATGAAACTGAAGCGGAATATCTCACTGGAATTAAAGTAGAAAATGATTCAGATGCGGAAAATGCGGCTCAAATACTGCATGATAAAGGTATTGAAACGGTAATTATCACATTAGGTAGCCGTGGTGTATGGTTGAGTGAAAGAGGTCAAAAAGGAAAAATTGTTCCGGGATTTAAAGTTAACGTTGTAGATACTGTTGCGGCAGGAGATACTTTCAATGGTGCGCTGGTGACAGCTTTGTTGGAAAGAAAATCCATGTTATCTGCCATACGATTTGCTCATTCTGCTGCTGCAATAGCGGTAACACGTCAGGGCGCTCAGCCTTCCGTCCCGTGGCGAAATGAAATTGATGCATTTTTAACTGAACAGGACTAACTGTGGCTACAATGAAAGATGTTGCTCGTTTTGCAGGCGTTTCTACATCGACTGTATCTCATGTTATTAATAATAATCGTTATGTCAGTGATGGTGTGAAAAAGAAAGTTAATGATGCAATTGAGCAATTGAATTATGCGCCATCAGCGCTTGCACGAAGTCTTAAGATCAAGCAAACCAAAACCATTGGTATGCTGGTGACAACCAGTAATAATCCTTTTTATGCTGAAATTGTAAGAGGGGTTGAACGAAGCTGTTATGAGCGTGGTTATAGCCTTATCTTGTGTAATACAGAGGGGGATGCCAAACGAATGGATTACAGCATGGAAACTTTGCTGCAAAAGCGAGTAGATGGGGTGCTGATTATGTGTACTGAAAATCAACACAGCTCCTGTGATGTTTTGCGTCGTTATCCTCCTTTACCGATGGTTATGATGGATTGGTCTCCATTTGATATTGTCAGCGATATTATTCAGGACAACTCCTTGTTGGGGGGTGAGATAGCGACTAATCACCTTATTAGCTGTGGTTTTAAAAAAATAGCTTGTATTGCAGGTCCACAAGATAAAACACCTGCTAATCATCGATTGAAGGGATATAGAAAGGCAATGGCGAATGCTGGCCTTATTATTCCTGACGGATATGAAATTTATAGTGATTTTGAATTTGCTGGTGGTTTTAAATCAATGCAGAGATTACTACAACATCCAGAACCGCCAGAAGCTGTTTTTGCTGGAAATGATGCAATGGCTGTTGGCGCTTATCAGGCTCTGTACCAAGCGGGGCTTTCTATACCGGATGATATTTCCATCATAGGTTATGATGATATCGACCTTGCTCCTTATATGATCCCACCGTTGACAACCATTCATCAGCCAAAAGATAAATTAGGAAAGTTAGCTGTTGATACTTTGCTTTATCGGATGAATAACCCAGAAAGTGATCCTAAATTATTAGTATTAACTCCGACACTGATTGAGCGTAGCTCAGTTTCTCGTTCTTAGGTGTTCTTTTTCTTGATCATGTTATCTCCATCTTCCTTATGTAATAGCAGGAAGGTGGACGAAGAGAGTAAAGTGATTATTCCTACAGTAATAAAAGTGTTGTGGAAGCTATCAATGGTTGTTCCATAATGTATGGATTCATAGAAACGAAGAATAGCGGCACTTACCGCAACACCGAAGCTAATAGATAACTGCTGAGTTACAGCTAATAAACTATTTCCTGAACTGGCATTATTATCGGTCAGATCTGCGAGAGTAATGGTATTCATCGAAGTAAATTGAATGGATACAGCCATGCCCAGTAAGAATAATGGAATAGACAGAAGGACAGCGGACATTTCTGGTGATTGCAGTGAAAATTGAGAAATCATTAATCCAATAATGATTGTTATGCTAACCAGCGTCTTACGATATCCAAAGCGAGTTAATACATTAGTAACGAAAGATTTGGCTATAACAGAACCAATAGCTGTTGGCGCCATCATCATTCCGGCAATGACTGCTGAATAGCCAAATCCAACTTGTAGCATCAAAGGCATTAGGAAAGGAATGCACCCAGTTCCCAAGCGTGTAACAATATTACCTATAATACCGATAGAGAATGTACGAACACGGAATAATTTCAGACTAATAAGGGGTTGGGTCTGTCTTCTGGCATGCATTAGATAACCAAATAATATCATAAAACCACCGACCATCATTGTCAGAGGTATATAACCTGGTAACGTACTCTCCCCTAGTAAATCTAAACTGACAGAAACCATTATTAAACTCAGGCCAAAAAGTATAAAACCGAAAAAGTCAAACGAACGTTTTGGCATTGTAAAATTAGGCATATGTTTTTTAGCATAAATAATCCCCAATAAACCAATAGGGATATTGATAATAAATATCCAGTGCCAGGTAGCATAAGTGACTAATAACCCACCGAGCATGGGACCAAGAATTGGCCCTACTAACCCTGGCATGGTGACAAAATTCATAACGGGTAGAAGTTCGCTGCGTGGGTATGCACGTAATAAAGCAAGGCGAGCAACCGGCATCATCATTGCGCCACCAATTCCTTGAATTACACGGGAAGCAACTAGGAAAGCTAAATTACCTGACAAAGCACAGGCAAGAGAGCCTAAAGAAAACAAGGATACAGCAAACATAAATACCCGGCGGGTACCGAAACGATCTGCTAACCAGCCGCTGACTGGAATTAGCAAAGCAACAGTCAGAGTATAGCTGACAACAGCAGATTGCATCGCCAGAGGTGAATGTTTGAGGCTTTCAGCAATAGCGGGCAATGCTGTGTTGAGAATTGTTGCATCTAAAGCTTGCATAAAGAAAGCTATTGCAGCAATCCAGGGTAGCCCCGCCATATTACGAGCGGTTTTTACCATTAATAATCCTGCTTATTTTATCTAGTTAATGTTTGGTTAGATATTAATCTAATACACTACTATATAAGATCATTCGCGCTCTGTTAATAACTTTTGGCAAGCGAGAAGTGCACTGTGACTGTCACCTTGGATGATAGAATTAACAATTGTTTTATGAGCTTCCAGTTGTACAACTTTATCGGAAATAATAGCTTCAAAGTAGTTCTGGTAAACTAGATGAAATAAATTGGCAAAAGAGCATAAGAATGGATTTCCACAAGATTTGTAAATGGTATAGTGAAACTGGTAATCAATCTCTATCCATTTTTCCCGGTTAAAATTTTCTTTTAGTAGATACATTTCATCTATTACCTGTAAGAGCTGCTTCCTTTGTTTTTGTGTGGCATTTTGTGCAGCAAGAAAGCAAGCTTGTGGCTCTATTGCTAATCTTACTATATGGAAATGTTCAACCACTTGGTTAAGGTTGTCACGACTCATCCACCACTTTAATAAATCCTGATCAAGGAAATTCCAATGAATCGTTGGCATGATTCGAGTACCAATACGTGGGCGAGGTAATAGCATACCTTTGGCTGCAAGTATTTTTATTGCTTCACGAACAGAGGTTCTGCTGACGTTAAATTGTTCAGCGAGTTCTATTTCACCAGGAAGGATAGTTTCAGCTTTATATTCACCAGATAAAATCTGTTGTCCGATTTTTTCAGCTAAAAGATAAGAAAGGTTTTTCTGGGAAGCTTTTCTTTGTTCTTTAAATTGCATAGTGGATTTGAACCCTTTCCCGTATTTGTCTACTTAATAGTACCTTAGTTTGGGAATAATTATTGTCGACGCCATCAATCTTGTATAAAAAAAACGCAAAAATGCAGGTTTTGTTGAAAAAATCTGCGAATGGCAGTTTTTTTTCAATAAATACTTGCCAGCGTCAAAGAACTCCCTATAATGCGCCACCACTGACCGACACAACGCTGATAAACATTGTGAGGTCAGGCAGAGAGAAAGCAAATAAGCGCTTGACTCTGCGGGCGAACAGCGTAGTATACGCAGCCCGGCTGAACGAGAATGTGATTTTTTGATTCAGCCTGCTCTTTAACAATTAATCAGACAATCTGTGTGGGCACTCACAAGACCGTATCACAAAAAAATACGTTTTAAAGTCTTGAAGAGTGAACAACAGTTAATTCATTACGAACTAATTAGTCAGAATTCTTTGAGCATCAAGCTTTGAATTGAAGAGTTTGATCATGGCTCAGATTGAACGCTGGCGGCAGGCCTAACACATGCAAGTCGGGCGGTAACAGGAAAGCGCTCGCGCTTTTGCTGACGAGCGGCGGACGGGTGAGTAATGTCTGGGGATCTGCCCGAGGGCGGGGGATAACCACTGGAAACGGTGGCTAATACCGCATAATGTCGCGAGACCAAAGTGGGGGACCTGAAAGGGCCTCACGCCGTCGGATGAACCCAGATGGGATTAGCTGGTAGGTAGGGTAATGGCCTACCTAGGCGACGATCCCTAGCTGGTCTGAGAGGATGACCAGCCACACTGGGACTGAGACACGGCCCAGACTCCTACGGGAGGCAGCAGTGGGGAATATTGCACAATGGGCGCAAGCCTGATGCAGCCATGCCGCGTGTATGAAGAAGGCCTTCGGGTTGTAAAGTACTTTCAGCGGGGAAGAAGGATGTAACTTGAACAGAGTTGGATTTTGACGTTACCCGCAGAAGAAGCACCGGCTAACTCCGTGCCAGCAGCCGCGGTAATACGGAGGGTGCGAGCGTTAATCGGAATGACTGGGCGTAAAGCGCACGCAGGCGGTCAATTAAGTTAGATGTGAAATCCCCGGGCTCAACCTGGGAACGGCATCTAAGACTGGTTGACTGGAGTCTCGTAGAGGGGGGTAGAATTCCATGTGTAGCGGTGAAATGCGTAGAGATGTGGAGGAATACCGGTGGCGAAGGCGGCCCCCTGGACGAAGACTGACGCTCAGGTGCGAAAGCGTGGGGAGCAAACAGGATTAGATACCCTGGTAGTCCACGCTGTAAACGATGTCGATTTGGAGGTTGTGGCCCTGAGCTGTGGCTTCCGAAGCTAACGCGTTAAATCGACCGCCTGGGGAGTACGGCCGCAAGGTTAAAACTCAAATGAATTGACGGGGGCCCGCACAAGCGGTGGAGCATGTGGTTTAATTCGATGCAACGCGAAGAACCTTACCTACTCTTGACATCCTCAGAATTTGCTGGAGACAGCGAAGTGCCTTCGGGAACTGAGAGACAGGTGCTGCATGGCTGTCGTCAGCTCGTGTTGTGAAATGTTGGGTTAAGTCCCGCAACGAGCGCAACCCTTATCCTTTGTTGCCAGCACGTCGAGGTGGGAACTCAAAGGAGACTGCCGGTGATAAACCGGAGGAAGGTGGGGATGACGTCAAGTCATCATGGCCCTTACGAGTAGGGCTACACACGTGCTACAATGGCGGATACAAAGTGAAGCGACCTCGCGAGAGCAAGCGGAACACACAAAGTCTGTCGTAGTCCGGATTGGAGTCTGCAACTCGACTCCATGAAGTCGGAATCGCTAGTAATCGTAGATCAGCATGCTACGGTGAATACGTTCCCGGGCCTTGTACACACCGCCCGTCACACCATGGGAGTGGGTTGCAAAAGAAGTCGGTAGCTTAACCGCGAGGAGGGCGCTGACCACTTTGTGGCTCATGACTGGGGTGAAGTCGTAACAAGGTAACCGTAGGGGAACCTGCGGTTGGATCACCTCCTTACCTGAGATAGGTTAAGTGCAGTGCTCACACAGATTGTCTGATGAAAGTCGAGAGCAAGGGAGTCTGCGAAGCCGACCATCGGGTCCCCTTCGTCTAGAGGCCTAGGACACCGCCCTTTCACGGCGGTAACAGGGGTTCGAATCCCCTAGGGGACGCCACTTGCAGGATAACGGGTGAAAGGCGTTGTCGATGTATCTTTAAGCGGATTTTAGGAATCTGTTTAGCGATATAAGCTCTTTAACAATCTGGAACAAGCTGAAAAATTGGAATGCCCAATAATATCATCGAGGTATTATTGAGGCGTCTCTCAAGCTGAGCAATCCGAGACCTTTTCGGGTTGTGAGGTTAAGCGAATAAGCGTACACGGTGGATGCCTAGGCAGTCAGAGGCGATGAAGGACGTGCTAATCTGCGAAAAGCGTCGGTAAGCTGATATGAAGCGCCATAACCGGCGATGTCCGAATGGGGAAACCCAGTGCAATGCGTTGCACTATCATTAACTGAATCCATAGGTTAATGAGGCGAACCGGGGGAACTGAAACATCTCAGTACCCCGAGGAAAAGAAATCAACCGAGATTCCCCCAGTAGCGGCGAGCGAACGGGGAGCAGCCCAGAACCAGCATCAGCGATGCCATCAGAGGAACGGTCTGGAAAGGCCGGCGAGAGAGGGTGACAGCCCCGTACTCGAAGGTGGCATGGCTGTGAGTTCGACGAGTAAGGCGGGACACGAGAAATCCTGTCTGAAGAGGGGGGGACCATCCTCCAAGGCTAAATACTCCTGACTGACCGATAGTGAACCAGTACCGTGAGGGAAAGGCGAAAAGAACCCCGGCGAGGGGAGTGAAAGAGAACCTGAAACCGTGTACGTACAAGCAGTGGAAGCCTTGATTCGTCAGGGTGACTGCGTACCTTTTGTATAATGGGTCAGCGACTTATATTCTGTAGCAAGGTTAACCGTATAGGGGAGCCGCAGGGAAACCGAGTCTTAACTGGGCGAATAAGTTGCAGGGTATAGACCCGAAACCCGGTGAGCTAGCCATGGGCAGGTTGAAGGTTGGGTAACACTAACTGGAGGACCGAACCGACTAATGTTGAAAAATTAGCGGATGACCTGTGGCTGGGGGTGAAAGGCCAATCAAACCGGGAGATAGCTGGTTCTCCCCGAAAGCTATTTAGGTAGCGCCTCGTGAAGTCATCTTCGGGGGTAGAGCACTGTTTCGGCTAGGGGGCCATCCCGGCTTACCAACCCGATGCAAACTGCGAATACCGAAGAATGTTATCACGGGAGACACACGGCGGGTGCTAACGTCCGTCGTGAAGAGGGAAACAACCCAGACCGCCAGCTAAGGTCCCGAAGTCATGGTTAAGTGGGAAACGATGTGGGAAGGCCCAGACAGCCAGGATGTTGGCTTAGAAGCAGCCATCATTGAAAGAAAGCGTAATAGCTCACTGGTCGAGTCGGCCTGCGCGGAAGATGTAACGGGGCTAAACCATGCGCCGAAGCTGCGGCAATGACATTCAGGTGTTATTGGGTAGGGGAGCGTTCTGTAAGCCGTTGAAGGTGGCGCTGTGAGGCCCGCTGGAGGTATCAGAAGTGCGAATGCTGACATAAGTAACGATAAAGCGGGTGAAAAACCCGCTCGCCGGAAGACCAAGGGTTCCTGTCCAACGTTAATCGGGGCAGGGTGAGTCGACCCCTAAGGCGAGGCCGAACGGCGTAGCTGATGGGAAACAGGTTAATATTCCTGTACTGAATGTGACTGCGAAGGGGGGACGGAGAAGGCTAGGCCATCCGGGCGACGGTCGTCCCGGTTTAAGCGTGTAGGTGGGAGGAGCAGGCAAATCCGCTCTTCTGTAACACTGAGGCGTGATGACGAGCTGCTACGGCAGTGAAGTGGTTGATGCCCGGCTTCCAGGAAAAGCCTCTAAGCATCAGGTGACATTGAATCGTACCCCAAACCGACACAGGTGGTCAGGTAGAGAATACTCAGGCGCTTGAGAGAACTCGGGTGAAGGAACTAGGCAAAATGGTGCCGTAACTTCGGGAGAAGGCACGCTGGCGGCAGGTGAAGGAGTTTGCCTCCGGAGCCGAAGCCAGTCGCAGAGACCAGCTGGCTGCAACTGTTTATTAAAAACACAGCACTGTGCAAACACGTAAGTGGACGTATACGGTGTGACGCCTGCCCGGTGCTGGAAGGTTAATTGATGGGGTTAGCCGCAAGGCGAGGCTCTTGATCGAAGCCCCAGTAAACGGCGGCCGTAACTATAACGGTCCTAAGGTAGCGAAATTCCTTGTCGGGTAAGTTCCGACCTGCACGAATGGCGTAATGATGGCCAGGCTGTCTCCACCCGAGACTCAGTGAAATTGAACTCGCTGTGAAGATGCAGTGTCCCCGCGGCAAGACGGAAAGACCCCGTGAACCTTTACTATAGCTTGACACTGAACATGGAGCCTTGATGTGTAGGATAGGTGGGAGGCCTGGAAGTGCGGACGCCAGTCTGCATGGAGCCATCCTTGAAATACCACCCTTGAATGTTCGATGTTCTCACTTAAGCCCGTTATCCGGGCTGAGGACAGTGTCTGGCGGGTAGTTTGACTGGGGCGGTCTCCTCCCAAAGCGTAACGGAGGAGCACGAAGGTTGGCTAATCACGGTCGGACATCGTGAGGTTAGTGCAAAGGCATAAGCCAGCTTAACTGCGAGAGTGACGGCTCGAGCAGGTACGAAAGTAGGTCTTAGTGATCCGGTGGTTCTGAATGGAAGGGCCATCGCTCAACGGATAAAAGGTACTCCGGGGATAACAGGCTGATACCGCCCAAGAGTTCATATCGACGGCGGTGTTTGGCACCTCGATGTCGGCTCATCACATCCTGGGGCTGAAGTAGGTCCCAAGGGTATGGCTGTTCGCCATTTAAAGTGGTACGCGAGCTGGGTTTAGAACGTCGTGAGACAGTTCGGTCCCTATCTGCCGTGGGCGCAGGAAGATTGAAAGGGGCTGCTCCTAGTACGAGAGGACCGGAGTGGACGCACCGCTGGTGTACGGGTTGTCATGCCAATGGCATCGCCCGGTAGCTAAGTGCGGGAGAGATAACCGCTGAAAGCATCTAAGCGGGAAACTTGCCTTGAGATGAGTCTTCCCTTGACTTTAGTCACGGAAGGAACGTTTAAGACGAAGACGTGGATAGGCTGGGTGTGTAAGCGCAGCGATGCGTTGAGCTGACCAGTACTAATGAACCGAGCGGCTTAACCTTACAACGCCGAAGGGGTTTTGGCGTCCAGCAGGCCGATGTCAGAAGACAGCGGCCGGAAGAGAGAGATTTCAGCTTGTTCAGAGATTGGTTCCAATGGTTGTGGTGACTTAGAGTCAGACAAGGGTTGGAATAAAACGGAATATGCCTGGCGGCGATAGCGCGGCGGTCCCACCTGACCCCATGCCGAACTCAGCAGTGAAACGCCGTAGCGCCGATGGTAGTGTGGGGTCTCCCCATGTGAGAGTAGGACACTGCCAGGCTTTAAATACAGTGGAAACCCTCAGCGTAAGCTGGGGGTTTTTGCGTATTGAGGCATATCTCACTTTGTTTGCTTATATACCCATGCTCATTGAAACTGCTTGATTTTACCCCAAATGAGGTCATGGTATCAGTCATGAAAATCTTCATTACCGATGAACAAAAAGCCGAACTTGAACACCTCCATCACACCTGCCGTGATAAGAGAGAGTGTGATCGCATCAAAGCGATCCTGCTAGCCTGGAGTTCAGTAATGGTTGCTCAGGCCCTGCGTCTTAATGAAACGACCGTTAATCGTCATATCAGCGATTACCTTAATCACCGCAAACTGAAGCCCGAAACGGAGCCGGTTACCACCGGAGTGAGCTGGTGAAAAACTGGGCTTATGTGATGAATATCGACCTTCATTACTTACCGCCATACAGCCCGAATCTGAACCCGATAGAAAGGCTATGGAAGGTGATGAATGAACAAGTCAGAAATAACCATTATTTCGCCTCGACGACCTTGTTCAGGCAGGCAATACATCGCTTTTTTACGGAAATATTACCGGAACTTGCCGGGAACCTGTCGTGCCGTATTAATGACAACTTCCAGGTTTTGAATCCTGCATCTTCAAGTTAAGCGGGTATATATTGTTGCTTGGTTACTACTTCTATGTGCATTCTTATGGTTAACTTAGCCATGATATCAACCATAAATACATTATTTATGGACATAAGAAAACGTAAACCTATTTTCATTCAAGTCAGCCATGTATTGTATATGATACTTGGATATTGGAATCCAAATCATTTACCTAAAGCTTTGATATCTTTCTCATCAGAAAGTTCGCTATATTTCATCAGGTTTTTATTACCATCTATCACCATTAGCTCTTTCTGTGATTTGAAACAATTGCTTAATGGTGAACGGCAGTATTCTGGAAATTTATGATAAATACCTAGCCAATCACTGATAAGGTAATAATTATCTGAAGTTGAGAAAGGGGTATTTATTACACCAGTATGACGATATTTTTGATCAACATTATCGTTATACCAAATAAATAAGGGGATATTATAAGCCTCTTTTCGAGGATGACTAACTCCGTGGTGATAACGAATGTCACCGTTTTTATCTAAGCGTTGTAATCCATGATCTGAAAAATAGAGAATAGATGCTTTATAATCTTTGATTTTATTAATGATTTTCTCTATTAGATGATCAGTATAAATTATTGAGCTGTCATAGCAATTATCATCTTCGTTCGATGAGAAAGATATCAGTTTATTTTCGGGAAATCGGTTACAGGATGGCTCATGACTGCCGTAGATATGCATAATAATAAATTTTTTACCTTTCTGTTTTAGTGCATCATCTAGATAGGGTAGTAACTCTTCATCGTATCCAATATATTCATTCCATTTTTGGCTTTCAGCCATATTAGCAATAACTGTAATCAGGCTATTGCTTTTACCTGATCTTCCTTGATTACTTATCCAAGTTGTCCTAAAACCTGCATCTTTAGCTAAAGATATAATATTGTCGGCATAATGAACCTTATTTCTGAGCTGATATAGAGTAATATTAGAAAGCGAAATAGGTAAGGATAATATAGTAACTGGAGCTGGGGAAATAGCTTGATTGAATATCAACATATTTCTCTGCATTGTGTCTAATGTCGGTGTTGTGGTTTTGTTATAACCGTACAGAGACATATGATCTCTTCTTACTGATTCTCCTATCAGCAATATGTAAATATCAATATCTTTATCTTCTTTTATGTAATTAAAATTCACATTAACAGAAGAAATATTTTTAATTTGTTGATTTTCATATATTGCTTTTACCATTGCTGATGAGTTATAGAATGGTGTTCCCATTAGAAAGTGTTCTGATAGAATAATATCATCTGAATATTTCTTTCCTGAGATATAGTAGTCAACAGGCACTAATAGGCAGACAAAAATAAAAGCCCATAAACTGGATTTGAGTAATTTTTTGTCTATATTTTTGGATAGCCATCTAATAGACAAAAAATATATTAACAACATGAAAATAAAGAAAAGCACATAGTATTTATTGTAGGACAACATACCTACAGCTTCGTTGCTATTTGTATTAAT
This sequence comes from Photorhabdus akhurstii, assembly GCF_019090985.1. Lineage (NCBI taxonomy): Bacteria > Pseudomonadati > Pseudomonadota > Gammaproteobacteria > Enterobacterales > Morganellaceae > Photorhabdus > Photorhabdus akhurstii. The sequence goes on from NZ_CP020335.1 coordinate 65,823, forward strand.
AAAAGTATTGGCAATAGTTGAAGAAAAGCTTATCTGGTGTTCATTAAAGAAGAAAAAAGATGTGGATATATTAAGCGACCACAATAGAGAAATAAGTAAAACCAATGGTTTAAGATATTTATAACAATAAAAGAATGCGTTAACACTTGCTAGCAAGAAACTCAGTAATATTATTTTTAACTTATACTCACCGGCTAAATCGCTAGTGAAAATTATCGGTAGTAAAGAGAGAATCAAAATAATAATAATCGGAGATTTATTTCGCATACAGATTAATAGTTTAATTAATAAATTGAAATAAAAGAGTTAATCATTAACCTGTGATTAAAACAAGAGGTTAACTTGTGAAATAGCTCTGAATTCAGGTGACTTCTAATGAAAATACCTCTCCCGAAGGAGAGGTTGGACATAAAAACGTAACTAATGTGTTTTTCCTTGTGCGATACCGAGTCCTGTTTGTGATCGAATAAACTGGATTCTAAATTGTTCTCTTTCCTGCATACCTTGTTGTGAATTATCGGTGATAGAAAATAGCCATGAGCCAATAAAAGCGATAATCATTGAAAATAATGCTGGATATTCATAAGGATAGATTGGTCTCTCGTGACCGAGAATGCTGACCCAGATTGTTGGGCCGAGAATCATCAAAACCACCGCTGTAATTAATCCTAGCCAACCCCCAGCTAAGGCACCACGGGTAGTGAGTTTACGCCAGTACATAGATAAAAGAATAATTGGGAAGTTACAGCTTGCAGCAATAGAAAATGCCAATCCAACCATGAAGGCTATATTCTGGTTTTCAAATAAAATACCTAATCCGATTGCGATAAACCCAAGTATCACAACTGTTATTTTTGATACTCTCAGTTCATCTCGTTCATTGGTTTTACCGCGTTTAATGGCGTTTGCATATAGGTCATGTGATACCGCTGATGCGCCAGCCAGCGTTAGCCCCGCAACAACGGCTAGAATTGTGGCAAAGGCGACAGCAGAGATGAACCCCAGGAACAAGTTGCCTCCAACTGCATTAGCGAGGTGAACGGCTGCCATGTTAGTCCCACCAATGAGCGCGCCGGTAGCATCTTTAAAGGAAGGGTTTGGACTAACCAGTAAAATAGCACCGAAGCCGATAATAAAAGTCAGAATGTAAAAATAGCCAATAAAGCCAGTAGCATAGAAAACACTTTTTCGTGCTTCTTTCGCATCACTTACAGTAAAGAAACGCATAATAATATGAGGTAAACCAGCAGTACCAAACATCAATGCCAGACCGAGAGAAAGTGCGGATATTGGGTCAGATACCAACCCTCCTGGACTCATGATAGCTTCACCTTTTGAGTGAACAGCAACAGCTTCTTTGAATAACGTATTGAAATTGAAGTTTACTGTTTTCATGACCATAAGCGCCATAAAGGTGGCGCCAGCTAGTAATAGGATAGCTTTGATAATTTGTACCCAAGTCGTTGCTAGCATACCGCCAAATAGAACATAAAGTACCATCAGGATACCAACCAATACGACCGCTACATGGTAATTGAGTCCAAAAAGCAATTCGATAAGTTTACCTGCCCCAACCATTTGAGCGATAAGATAAAGAGCGACAACAAACAGCGAACCAATTGCAGATAACGTACGGATTGGACGTTGCTGTAACCGGTAAGAAGCGACATCGGCAAAAGTATAGCGTCCAAGGTTTCTTAATCTTTCGGCAATCAGAAATAGGATAATAGGCCAGCCAATCAGGAAGCCGATAGAGTAAATTAGTCCATCATAACCAGAGGTATAGACTAAAGCGGAAATACCAAGGAATGATGCTGCGGACATAAAATCTCCCGCAATTGCCATTCCATTTTGAAAACCTGTAATACGTCCACCCGCCGTGTAGTAATCACTACGGGAGCGTGTTTTTTTTGAGGCCCAGTAAGTGATATAGAGTGTAAAACCAACAAACAGGACAAACATGATAATAGCTTGAACGTTGACAGGTTGCCTTTCTCCGGTTTCAGAGATTGCATTAGCCCAGGTGAGATGAGGAAATAGCATTATTGCTAATAGCAGGAACTTTTTCATTTCTTTACCTCACTGAGAATTTGTGAGGTAAGGTGATCAAACTCGCTATTGGCTCTGATGACATATAAGCCGGTTAAGATGAATGAAATAATAATTAAACCAATACCAACCGGTATTCCACGGGTAATACTGGAATCATTATAAAGGGGAGTACCTAGCCATTCGGGTGAAAATGCAATGAGAAAAATAAAACTGACATACAGAATTAATGTGATTATTGATAGCAACCATGCAAAACGTCCTCGCTTTTCAACCAATTCTTTAAAACGAGGGTTATTTTCGATCCCTTGGTAAATATCGTCATTCATCGGAATATATCCTCTTATATTTATTATATTTTGATTACAGCCGCCTTACGGCGGCATGATCTGTTACGAAATTCTCATTGTTTGTTTTTCTTCCAACAATTTTTCTACTACGCCTGGATCTGCTAGTGTTGAAATGTCTCCTAGATTGCTGGTATCGCCGGAGGCTATTTTGCGCAGAATACGGCGCATAATTTTTCCTGAGCGGGTTTTTGGTAAGGAGTCTGTCCAGTGTAGGATATCTGGTGTAGCAATCGGGCCGATTTCTTTACGTACCCAATTACGGACTTCTGTATAGAGTTCTGGAGAGGGTTCTTCACCGTGATTTAAGGTGACATAAGCGTAAATTGCTTGCCCTTTAATGTTATGCGGGGTACCTACGACAGCAGCTTCTGCAATTTTAGGATGAGAGACCAAAGCAGATTCAATTTCAGCAGTACCTAAACGGTGGCCGGAAATATTCAACACGTCATCAACACGGCCAGTTATCCAATAGTAGCCATCTTCATCACGGCGTGCTCCATCGCCACTGAAATACATCCCCTTAAAGGTGGAAAAATAGGTTTGTTCGAAGCGATCATGATCACCAAATAGTGAGCGTGCTTGTCCTGGCCAGGAATCAGTAATAACCAGGTTTCCTTCACAAACACCTTCTAGTAGCTCACCAAGATTATCAACCAACGCGGGCTGAACACCGAAGAAAGGTAGCGTTGCGGAACCTGCTTTTAGTTCGGTTGCGCCCGGCAGTGGTGTGATCATGAAGCCACCAGTTTCTGTTTGCCACCAGGTATCGACAATCGGGCAATTGCTGTTACCAATTTTCTGGTAATACCATTCCCAAGCTTCCGGATTAATCGGTTCGCCAACTGATCCCATAATACGCAGAGAAGTACGTTTTGTTTCTTCAATAGCTTTGTCGCCTTCAGCCATCAGGGCTCGAATCGCTGTAGGCGCTGTGTACAGGATATTGACCTGATGTTTATCAATAACCTGACTCAGACGGTTAACCGCAGGATAGTTTGGTACGCCTTCAAACATTAGAGTGATAGCGCCGCAGGAAAGGGGACCGTAGAGCAGGTAGCTATGCCCGGTAACCCATCCCACATCTGCTGTGCACCAATAGACTTCCCCCGGCTGATAGTCGAATACATATTTAAATGTCAGAGATGCATATACAAGGTAACCTCCAGTGGTGTGCAATACACCTTTAGGTTTACCGGTAGAGCCTGAGGTATAGAGAATAAATAGCGGGTCTTCTGCATTCATCTCTTCGACTGGGCAATCAGCACTAGCGTCTGCTACCAATTCATGCCACCAAAGGTCACGGCCAGATTGCCAGTGACTAATATTTCCAGTACGTTTAAAAACGATCACATTGGATACACTGACAACGGCTGCATTATTTAATGCATCATCAACATTCTTTTTCAGGGGAATGGTGCGTCCGGCTCTCAATCCTTCATCGGCGGTAATGACCAATTTTGTGTTTGAATCGATGATGCGCCCGGATACGGCGTCAGGAGAAAAACCCGCGAAAATAACAGAGTGAATAGCACCAATGCGGGCACATGCCAACATGGCAACCGCTGCTTCTGGCACCATCGGCATGTAAATAGCAACAACATCGCCTTTTTTAATACCCAGATTTTTTAATACATTGGCAAACTGACATACATCATGGTGTAGTTCACGATAGGTTATTGCTTTGGATTCTGTTGGATCATCACCTTCCCAGATAATAGCGGTTTGATCGCCACGTTCTTTTAGATGACGATCGAGACAATTTGCGCTTAAGTTTAGTGTCCCATCTTCAAACCAGCGGATATTGATATGTCCAGGATCAAAAGAGGTATTTTTTACCTTGGTGTAGGGCTTAATCCAGTCAATAATTTTGCCTTTCTCACCCCAGAACCTTTCGGGATCTTGCAACGATAATTGATAATCTTGTTGATATTGTTGTTTATTCATCAGGGCATGTTCTGCGATGGAGGCAGGAATAGGGTGCTTCATTATTTTGGTCATATAATATTCTCCTTACGAATGTTAATATTATGTCAAATCAAAGTTAACTAAAGTGTAAAGAGAATTTTTGTTTTTTTTTTGCGCGGAAGATCACGCAATAAAAAGAATATTTTTCACGTAATCGTCATTTAGTGTGGCGGGTTTATTTAGGTTTAATTGCTAACCAAAAATAGTAATTCAAAATCCTAATCCAATAATAATGTTAAATATAGATAAATTGACTGATAAGTTGCTGAAACACAGTCATATAACAAAACCATAATGAGAGTATGGTATTGATAAACATTTCCAATAATATTTAATTAACTATAATGATCACGTTGTTCACAAGGTGTGGACTTTGAACCATTCTTATATGACTGGAGTACATGATATGAGCTATTCATTACCTTCTCTTCCTTATTCTTATGAAGCTCTGGAACCTCATTTTGATAAGCAGACGATGGAAATTCACCATACCAAGCATCATCAGACTTACGTCAATAATACCAATAGTGCCTTGGAAGCTTTCCCAGAGCTAGCGGGACTGGATATTGATGATCTGATTCAGCAATTAGATAAAATACCTGCTGATAAGCGTACTTTTGTACGTAACAATGCTGGTGGACACGCTAACCATAGCTTGTTTTGGAAAGGTCTGAAATTAGGTACAACTCTGCAAGGCCCATTAAAAGAAGCTATTGAACGTGATTTCGGTAGCATAGATTCTTTTAAAGAGAAATTTGAGCAGGCAGCGGCTACCCGTTTTGGTTCTGGCTGGGCGTGGCTAGTACTGAAAGATGATGGCAAGCTGGCGGTTGTATCGACTGCTAACCAGGATAGCCCATTAATGGGCGAAGCTATTTCTGGTGCATCTGGTTATCCGATTATTGGTCTGGATGTTTGGGAACATGCTTATTACTTACAGTACCAAAACCGTCGTCCTGACTATATTAAAGCGTTCTGGAACGTTGTTAACTGGGATGAAGCAGCAACACGTTATCAGGAAAAAGTGAAATAACTAGCTGAATAATTTCTCTTTTCTGCTATGCCGGCTGATATGACTGCCGGCATTTTTATTGGTTGAATGTTGGTTTATGATGGTGATGTCAGACTGATTTCAATAAGGAAAGTGCATTATGTATTGTCCGCAGGTATATACAGGTAAAATTGAAATATCAGGAAAACTTTCTGCTAGCGCAATTAATAAACGAATGGTTGATGGTAGTCTAAGTCTGACTTCTCTAGGATTGGAAGGTGATGAGCAGGCTGAAACCCATTTCCACGGTGGACCTGATCGTGCACTTTGTCATTATCCTCGTGAACACTATGATTTCTGGAAACATCAATTTCCTGATCAAGAAGATTTTTTTATTGCTCCAGCGTTTGGTGAAAATATTTCCACAACGGGGTTGACTGAAGAAAATGTTTGTATTGGTGACATTTTCAGTTGGGGTGGGGCAATGATTCAGGTAACTCAGCCTCGTTCGCCTTGTTACAAACTTAACTGTCATTCTGGTATCAGCAATTTTTCTGCCATTATGCAGGAGAGTGGCCGTTGTGGCTGGCTTTATAGAATTATTTCCACAGGAAATGTCAGCCCAGATGAGCCTCTTGTTCTTGTTTCCCGTAATAGTGATGTTTTAATTAAGGAAGCGATAGCTATTGCTTTTAATATGCCATTTGACGAGGAGCAATATCGTCGGCTGATGAGTGCCGCTGGCTTATCTGCTAGTTGGAGCCTGACTATGCAAAAGCGGGTGATGTTTGGAAAGATTGAGGATTTTAACCGTAGGTTATTCGGAAAATAATAAAATGTGCACGTGATGAACGTGCATATTTTAGATTGCTGGTTTTTAACGTTGTTTTTATTCCTTTATTAACCTTGCGATTTAGTGTTTTTTATTGACTTTTCTAAGTCCGATTTATCAGGTTAAATCATATGGATTATCTTTTCTATACCATTTAAAAACAAATGGTTATATAAAACTCTCTTATTTAAATGCGTTATCTGAAAATGATAAAATAGTAGTTAAGAAAAGCCGATAGTCTTTTAGATTAACCAGATTACAGCGAAAAAAGAATAAAAACATTTAACAGTATTAAAACCATTAAATAAATTGGTTTTGATTTTAATACTATTAGCATATCTATTATCCTTTTTGGTTTTAAACTTAAAATAAATCAAATAGAGGAAAAACGAGAAAACTTAAGTATCAGTTTAATGAAAATGGAAAAACCATTAGATTTGCAAAAATTGCTCGTTTAAACGGTAATCTGGCAGGTTTTTTAAAATAAAGTTACGCACATCTGGTTTTCGGTTGATTTATCAAGTGATTGATGAAGAAATCGTGATATAGGTTATTGTTGTTGGTAAACGTGAGGATGAGAAAGCCTATGATACTGTGCGTAAATGGATTCACTGAGGTTGAGCAAAAAAACAGGCGTATCTGGGTAAAAGGCTTTTTCTCTGCTGTACAAAAAACAGATTTAATTTAGAATTACCCCGTTTTCCAAACAGCCCCTAGGTCATGTGGGTGAATTTAAGCGATTCCACCAAAATAGTGTTTCGTAATACCCGGTTATCCCGAACAATCCTGTTGAGATAGAAACCACGATGTCCGATATCAGTAATCTGCTGCGGGATCCGCAGTTTTTTTCCATGCTGCATAAACAGATGTTGCAGTTTGCCAGCTTGCAGTTGAATGATTTTCATCAGGCGGAAGATGTTGTCCAAGAGGCGTTGGAAGGGGCGATGAAGAATGCCGCTTCTTTTGCCGGACGAGCCGCTTGGAAGAGTTGGGTGTTTACGATCCTGCGCAACAAAATCTCGGATGCCTTGCGTATGCGTTATCGGCACAGCAACGTGCAATTGACTGATGATGTTGATGAGCAAAATTTCGAAGCGCTGTTTGATGAATCTGGTCACTGGCCGAGAAATGAGCATCCACAGCGCTGGCATTTACCGGATGAAGCGGTCGAGCAGGAGCAGTTCTGGACGGTTTTCGAGCTTTGTTTGACGCAGTTGCCAACGCAAAACGCCCGGGCATTTATGATGCGCGAATTTATTGGCCTTGAAACTCAGGAGATCTGTCAGGAAATGGCGCTTTCTGTCAGCAACCTGAATGTGATGCTCTGGCGTGCGCGTATGCGTTTACGCGAATGTTTGTCACAACGTTGGTTTTCCCAGGAGGGTAAATATGCTTAGTTGTTATCAAGCTACGCGCCTGATGTCTCAGGCGCTGGATGAAAAAATCGTGCTTTCCCAACATGTTCAGCTAATGCTGCATTTGCGAATATGCGGCGGGTGCCGAAACGTCAGACAACAGCTTGCCGACCTGCGCACTATCACTTCCGCATTCACTCGTGGCGAAAACGAGAATCAAAATAAAGTAACGTAGGGAAGGGGAATCAGGTGGTACGATGGCGGTAAATCAGGCGATCAAGCGAAAACCTCCCACCGCCATACGTCACCAGATACAACTGAGCTGTCAGCCAGGTAGCGTGAACAGGCCAGGCATCCGGATAAACAAATATCTGAATCACCAGTGTCATCACCATTAATGCTAGCGCGGAGAAGCGTGTCGCTAATCCGACAATCAGCAGCAGCGGAAACAAGTGTTCTGCGGTTGCGGCCATGACGGCAGCAACATCGGGTGGTAGCAGAGGAAGCTTGTACTCGTTGGTAAAGAGCGACACGGAGCTGTCGGTAACGCGCGGGATACCTAATTGCCAGGGTGTGCGTGTTTCCAGAATATCTATGTTTAATCCCACCACTTTGCTTTGGCCCGACAGCCAGAATGTTGCGGCAAGGCTAATGCGCGCCAGAAGGGGGATAACACTTTCCTGCGCAATGTGTTGCCCTTTTAACACTAATGTTTTGAGTAATGCCATCTTAGCGCTCCGTGTTGCTATATAGAGAAAGGATCAGTTCGTAGTGCTGCATGCGTTGTAAAACCGGCTGAGGCTCAAAAGTTGCATCCTCCCTGGCGGCAATCTCCAGGGCTTCGGTAAGACACTGACCGGACTGGAGCATAGCAACAAATTGCATTTCCGCACGGCTGAGCAACATTATTCGCACGTCGTCGGCAACGCGGCACAGTAGCATATGTTCCGGCTGGAATGGGTCCAGCGCCATCTCGTTTTCACTTTGTTGGTGTAAGGCCCACAGGCTGAAGACAGCATAATCTGAACTGAAAAGCCGTACCGAAGGATGGAGCACCATCCGCAACTGTGCGGGATCGTCAACGGGAGCTGCTTCTGTTGTCTGTTCGGTAGGGTCTGCCGCGTGCAGCGATTCAATAAACAACATTTCCAGCCGGGTGAGATCACTCAGCCAAGGCCAGTCTGCCAACGGCTGAAACGTCGCAATCCAGTCCGGCAATTTAGCGCCATAGCCTGCCAAAACAGGAGAAGAAGGCGGTTGTTGACGTATAAACTCCGCCGCCATCGCGCGGAAAAAGTCCTCTCCGAGTTGGGCTAGAAGGACGGGGCAGTTTTCGGCCAGTGCGTCGATCAGCGACGTTATGACATTATTACGATAAACCGCAAAACGTACCGCTGGATCGCTACCGTTCCAAGCTGTCAGCCCTTCTGGCACCATGAGGTCGGGGTTAAGGAGGGCTTTATACAGTTGTTGTTGCATTTTTCGTGCTCTCCGTAATGTAACGCTGGGCATGGCTGGCTTCGTTCAGCAACACATCTAATGGTGGAATATTGCTGTCCCATTCGAGCAGGGTGGCGATCGGCCCCGTTTCACGCAGGGTCTTGTTATAGAGATCCCAGACAGGCCCGGTCACATGACTGTCGTGTGAATCAATCAGCAGCCGGTCGTTTGCTCCATCGCGGCTTTCCGTATAGCCCGCCAGATGAATCTCACCGACACGGTGAAGCGGTAGCTCGAATAGCATCTTCTGTGGGCAGCGATTATGGTTGACGCCACTGATATAGAGATTGTTCACGTCCAGTAGTAGTCCGCATCCGGTGCGGCGTATCACCTCGGAGATAAAGTCAGTCTCGCTCATGGTTGAGGCACTGAACTCGACATAGGTGGACGGGTTTTCCAGCAGAATGGGGCGACGCAGCGCATTCTGTACTTGATCGATGTGTTCGCAGACCCGGGTCAACGTAACGTCGGTATAGGGCAGCGGCAGCAGATCATTGAGAAATAGATCGTTGTGCGTCGACCAGGCAAGGTGTTCAGAAAAAATGGCAGGTTGGTAGCGTTCAACCAGCGCAGCAACACGTTGTAAATGGGTCTGATTCAGAGGATTTTCTCCTCCGATGGACAGGCCCACTCCATGAATAGAAAGCGGATAATCCTGGCGAATGGCGGTCAGTGCCTGATGAAACGGACCACCCGCAACCAGATAATTTTCCGCGTGAATTTCAAAAAAACCAATGTCGGGTTTATCGCGCAGAATAGCGTGAAAATGTTCCGGCTTTAATCCGATCCCTGCTCTGGCCGGAAGCCTATTTAGCATGAGGCGGTCAGGAGCATCACGAGAGACGCTGTGTGAGGGTAAAGAAATTGTCATCGTATGAGCTCCTGCCTGATACCGGAATTACACTTCTTTAAATGCGTCCAGTTGACCAAAGCCGGTCGGGGAGGTCGGAGACTTCATTTTTACGCAGGAGCCCGCGGGTACCATTTTCCAGGCGTTACCTTGATAATCCTTTTTGAGGTACCAGCACAGGTGGTGCCTGCACCTGCTTTACAGTCGTTTTTCCCTTTCAGAGAAACGCCATAGCATTTCTCCATTTTGCTGCCGGAATCCGCCATTGCTGAAGTGCCTACCGTAATCAGCGCGCTACCTAAGGCCAGAGCCAGTAATGCTTTTGTCGTTTGTTTAGTCATAGAACGTTCCTTTTATATTTGTGTAGAAGGTGAATTACTGCTTTGCTGAAACAAGCATTTGCTTCACTCCATTAGTCGCACCACACATTAATTTCTTACAGTGAATATGAGAAAAAAAATGATTTTTTTATAGTTGACTGATTTTTAATGACTTATTTTTGTGAATCAGATATCGGTCTGTACAAGAAACAGGCTTATTTTAGGATGTTTTCTATATGTTCATCGTAGTAGGCGTGAAAGCGGGGTGGTTGTGGTCGTCATAGTACATCTGTATCAAGATGCCAAAAAACTTCCGATTAAACCTAATAAAAAGCAGGTGTTAAAAGTGGTAAAAACAACGGTCAAAACCTTATACCGATTAAAACTAGAAGGTAAAACAACGGCCTTTAATAATGGTTTAAAATATGCCCATCATAAAACTATTAATGGAAAATGAACCGTTTTAATAATATTTTCAACCGCGGAATAAACTTTTTGATAAACCAGTTAAATAATCGAATATGAAAAATCGGAATACCTTAAATAGGTCAGTTTAAGCTTGCTTTACGCTGTTTTTAATCTGTTTAATCGTATTGCTTTTCTGTCAGATTAAACTATCAGACTTTTCACCATTGATGATGCAAAAACACTCCTCGTTTTTTAAATAGGTTTTTCTGTGGCTTGAAATGTGCACGTAGTGAACGTGCACATTTTATCGATTTAAGGATGGGCAATAAAGCCAACAGCTTCATACACTTTATCTAGCGTAGTCTGAGCGCGGGCTTTTGCCTTCGCTGCACCTTCCGCCATGATTTTATTCAGAAGGACTTCATCGTTACGGAAATGATGGAAACGCTCTTGTAACTCAGTCAACATACCGGAAACGGCATCAGCAACAGCACTTTTTAAATGACCATACATTTGGCCTTCAAATTCTGCTTCTAGTTCAGGAATAGTTTTGCCAGTAACACCCGCGAGGATATCTAATAAGTTGGAAACCCCCGGCTTTTGTTCCAGATCGTAGCGAACACGGGGAGGCTCTTCTGAATCTGTGACGGCGCGTTTTATCTTTTTAGCGGCTGATTTTGGATCTTCCAACAAAGCGATAACGTTGTTGCGATTATCATCTGACTTGGACATTTTCTTTTCTGGGTCTTGAAGAGCCATAACACGGGCGCCACCGGTTGGGATAAACGGTTCTGGTATAGCGAAGATATCGCCATAGATGGCATTAAATCGTTGAGCGATATCACGGCTCAATTCAAGATGCTGTTTCTGATCGATACCTACTGGAACTTGGTTTGTTTGGTATACCAAGATATCCGCAGCCATCAGTACTGGATAGTCAAACAAGCCTGCATTGATATTTTCGGCATGACGAGCTGATTTGTCTTTAAACTGGGTCATACGGCTGAGTTCACCGAAATAGGTATAGCAGTTCAGAACCCAGCTTAATTGGGCGTGTTGTGGGACATGAGATTGGACAAAAATAGTACTTTTCTCCGGGTCGATGCCACAAGCTAGGTAGAGCGCTAGTGTATCCAGAGTGCGTTTTCTCAACTCTTTTGGGTCCTGGCGGACCGTGATTGCATGTTGGTCAACAATGCAATAGATGCAGTCATAATCATCTTGCATTTTAACCCACTGGCGTAACGCTCCCATGTAGTTACCGATGGTTAATTCACCGGAAGGTTGTGCGCCGCTGAATACAATAGGTTTTTGGGAGTTTAGTGTTTCAGATACAGTGGGTTCATTCATTTTATTATGCTTCCTGAAGTTTCAAAGATGGGAGTCCAATTGTGGATAGCAGATCCGAAAAATCCGTTAGTATGCAATCTGGGTTGCTTAATGCAATAGATTCACCGTAGTTATATCCATAAGTTAAACCAACACAAGGGCAGCCAGCCGCTTGTGCCGCCAAAATATCATTACGGGAATCACCGACAAAGAGCAGTTCTTCCTTACGCAGTCCGAATGTGCCCATTGTTAAATAAATAGGTGCCGGATGTGGCTTTTTCTCTTTAACATCATCACCACCTAACACTAATGAAAAATACTCACTAATGCCTAAAGAAGCTAGTAGAGGAGCAATGAAAGGTGTTGGTTTATTGGTGATGATACCCATTGGCAAATTGTGTTTTGCCAGTTCAGCCAATGTAACTTTGACTTCCGGGAATAACTGACTGCCTGTTGTTACAGTTGTTTCATAGAAACGGTCAAACAACTCACGGGTTTCTTTATGCAGTTGCGCAGTCAATTTGACGCTGGCCCATGTCAACGCCCGTTCGACCATAATATCTGCGCCGTTACCTACCCAGGCAGCAACCCGCTCTTTTCCCGCAGCAGGGAGATCTTTGGCTAGCAGCGCTTGATCCAATGCATCAGCCAAACCACCGGCACTGTCTACCAGTGTGCCATCCAGATCAAAAGCGATAGCACGAATACCTGTTAATACCTTACTTGCCATGAGATACCTTTGACAATTCACTACGCATATTATCAATAACAGTTTTGTAATCTGGTTGACTGAAAATGGCTGAGCCAGCAACAAACATATCTGCCCCCGCGGTTGCTGCCGCGGCAATATTGCTAGCTTTAATACCACCGTCTACCTCAAGACGGATATCATAACCGCTTTCATCAATGATTTTACGAACCTGACGCAATTTCTCTAGTGTTCCAGGGATGAAAGATTGGCCACCGAAACCGGGATTTACCGACATCAATAGAATGATATCCAGTTTATCCAAGACATAATCAAGATAACTCAATGGAGTTGCAGGATTGAATACCAAGCCAGCTTTACAACCATGTTCTTTGATGAGTTGTAAACTGCGGTCAATATGTTCACTGGTTTCTGGGTGGAAGGTAATGTAAGTCGCCCCTGCTTTGGCAAAATCAGGGATGATGCGGTCAACCGGTTTTACCATCAAATGGACATCGATTGGCGCAGTGATGCCATAATCCCGCAGAGCCTGGCAGACCATAGGCCCGATAGTCAGGTTAGGGACATAATGGTTGTCCATAACATCAAAGTGAACAACATCTGCCCCGGCTGCCAGCACCTTAGCGGTATCTTCACCCAGTCGCGCAAAATTTGCAGATAAAATGGATGGGGCAATCAGAAAATCTTTCATTATCTTCTCCAAATCGTTTCTATCATCCCTTAATTGCCAGGCAAAAGGGGAGTGGATAAATCAGCGATATAATGCCAAAAGTTCGTCTACCTTACTGCGGGCAAGGATATTCCTGCTGATAGTACGACGTGCTTTGACAATATGAAGTGAAGCTTGATAGTACCATTTTCGTGTCATTGGCGTATCGTGGTTGGATATTAAAACAGGAATTGCACGTTCTGATGATAACTTAAATGCAATATTTGCCAGATTTTCCTGATCTGCAATGTTAAAACTATTAGTGTGATACGCCGTAAAGTTCGCTGTTGCTGACAAAGGCGCATAAGGTGGGTCGCAATAGATAACCGAGCCTTTATGTGCTTCGTTCAACGTGTGTTGGTAGTGCTCACAGATAAAAGTCGCATTTTTGGCTTTTTCAGCAAACCAGTGTAGTTCTTCTTCAGGAAAGTAGGGCTTTTTATAACGGCCAAAAGGTACGTTAAATTTACCATGAGAATTATAACGACAGAGGCCGTTGTAACAATGGCGATTGAGATAAAGGAATAACACGCTGCGATAGAACGGGTCAGTGCTTTGGTTAAATTGCTCCCGTAACTGATAAAAGTGTTCGGCTGTATTGTATTCTTGGGTAAACAGAGGGCGTGTGTGGACGATAAACTCATTAGCCCTGAGTTTTACTGTGTTGTACAGGTTAATCAGGTCACTGTTGATATCAGCGAGGATATAAGAATCGTAGTCTGTGTTCAAAAAGACAGAACCTGCGCCAACAAATGGCTCTATCAGACAACTACCGGCTGGCAGATGACGTTTGATGTCATCTACCAACGGGTATTTTCCACCGGCCCATTTTAAGAAAGCGCGTTTTTTTTTCATGCTGTCAATAAGTACTCAATCGTTCCAGAGCCGCAGATTGTACTCTGTTTAGGACAGCATATCAGCGCCTAATAAATATTGTTTTATTTTCTTAGGTCTTGTTGCACTTGCTGCATCGTTCTGACCCAAGGTTTTTTCGCCTGAATCTCGGCCGGTAGAGATGAAACAGCCCGTTTAGCTTCAGAAACGGAACGGTAATCACCATGAATTAAAACAAACCAAACTTTTCCATTACGTTTAGTTTCATAAACTTTGTAATGAGTAAGATTATACTTTTTAGCAAAAGCGGTCAGTGTATCTGAGCGGCTGGCACTACTTAATTGTAAAGTGTAGTGGTTTGCCGGGGTTTTCGATAAATCATTACTGGTGCCGCTGACCTCATGGTTTTTACTGCTAGCATGATTTGTCGATGGTTTTGATTTAGCCAGTGTTTCTGATTTCAGTGGACGGATATTTTCCGATTTCTGCTGTATCACTGGCGGCGGTGTTACTGTCTGTTGTTGGGCTTGATTCAGATTTTGCACTGCATGATTTATATTACTTTGTTGTTGAGTCAGTGCATCAGGAATATTTCCTGGTAATTCAATGCGCTGATTTTGGGTTTCGCCATTGTTGGTTTGAGGTTGATGAGGTTGAGTTGCAGCACCACTAACAGGAGGAACATGGATTTCCTGTGGCCTGTTAATTGTATTTGTGGTGTTACTCTCTGATGTTATGGGTTGATTGTTATCGTTGTTGGACGATGAGCCGGATAAATCAATATTCTTCTCGGCAACATTTGGCGATTGCTGTTTTTCATGCTCAGTTGGGGCTTTTAAAGCAGAACTGATAGCAATAATCAGCAGTACCAGCACTAAAATACCAATGCCGAGCATCATTTGCTGACGTGAAATCGCAAATTTAGGTTTGTTTAATGGCTGACGCGAGCGTGAAGGACGGCGATCTGAGGTATCTGGCCTAAACTCACTGTCTACTCTTTGAGCCGCTCTTTGTTCATTTTCTGATTTGAATTCGTCCATATAGCCCTCCAAACAGAGCCAATACTGCCAATTGCAATTGAAGCCAGTCCGGCCGGCTGACTTAACTAAGATAGAAATTTGTCTGATAGAATTGTTATTTTATGACACAACAATCAGATGTATGCAAAAAAACATTTAGTTTAATGCCATAAGCATACAACTTACTTAAAATTTACACATTTTCATGGTAAGCACTGACGAATAGCGTCAATAACACAATTGTGTTCAATATCTGAGCGGAGATCAGCTTTACCTATTTTTGTTGGAAGAACCAGCCGTAATTTACCTGCTATAACTTTCTTATCTCGCATCATATGTGGGAGATAGGCTTCTGGCGGCATGTTTTGTGGCCCGTGTACAGGCAGATTTGCCCGCTCCAACAATCGGATAATGCGTTGAGTATCCTGTTCGGAGAAGTTATCAGCAAGTTGAGCTGTTCTCGCTGCCATGACCATTCCTGCGGCAACTGCTTCTCCATGTAACCAGACACCATATCCCATTTCTGTTTCGATGGCGTGACCAAAGGTGTGACCAAGGTTCAACAGGGCACGCAAGCCACTCAATTCTTTCTCATCTGCTGCGACAACTTCAGCTTTCAATTCGCAGCAACGACGGATGCAGTAAGCCATTGCTTGGGTATCGAGAGCCAGGAGTTTACCCATATTATCTTCAAGCCAGCTAAAAAATGCGCTGTCGAGAATGATACCGTACTTAATGACCTCAGCCAGACCGGAAGAGAGTTCGCGGGCTGGAAGCGTTTGCAGGCAGTTGAGATCGACCATTACAGAGGCGGGTTGATAGAATGCGCCTATCATATTCTTGCCGAGAGGATGGTTTACTGCGGTTTTTCCTCCGACAGAGGAATCAACTTGAGCAAGAAGGGTGGTAGGCATTTGAATAAAACGGACGCCACGTTGATAACAGGCAGCGGCAAAACCAGTTAAATCACCGATTACGCCGCCACCGAGAGCGATAAGTGTTGTGTCCCGGCTGTGGTTATTTTCCAGCAAAGCAGAAAATACGTCATTTAATACGGAAAGAGATTTGTACTGTTCACCATCAGGGAGAATCACTTCATCTACCCGAATCCCGGCTTGCTGCAAGGCGGCTTTTACTTTTGCCAAATACAGCGGAGCTAGGGTTTGATTCGTTACCAGCATAACCTGCTGGCCTGCTTTTAGTGGTGCAAAAGCAGAAGGATCGTCAAATAACCCTTTTGCAATGGTAATTGGGTAACTACGTTCCCCTAAAGTGACAGTGATCTTTTCCATAAGCAGCCTTCGCCTTAATTATTTATCGCTGTACAGACTTGCTTGAATCAGTTTTTTTCCAGTAACTCAATGATTTGGTTAGCGACAACTTTAGCGCTCTGTTCATCGGTACGGATAGTGACATCAGCAATTTCCTCATATAGAGGGTTACGTTCGCTTGCTAAATTTTCTAAAACTTCACGTGCTGGTGCATCGACTTGAAGTAAGGGGCGTTTTTTATCGCGCTGGGTGCGTGCTAACTGTTTTTCAATGGTGGTTTCCAAGTAGACCACGACACCACGGGCAGACAGACGATTACGGGTTTCTCTGGATTTCACAGAACCTCCGCCAGTCGCCAGTACAATGCCTTGTTTTTCAGTGAGTTCGTTAATCACTTTTTCTTCGCGCTCGCGGAAGCCTTCTTCGCCTTCCACGTCGAATACCCAGCCCACGTCAGCTCCGGTACGTCGCTCAATTTCTTGATCGGAGTCATAAAACTCCATATTGAGTTGCTGAGCTAACTGACGACCAATAGTGCTTTTGCCGGCACCCATAGGCCCAACCAGAAAGATATTACGTTTCTCTGCCATGTTTTTGGTATTACTAAGACTATTCGTTAATGATAACCCGCCCCGCTAATCAAATCAGCAGCGGGACCTAAACTGAAACCTCATGAGCGGTAATGTGAGATCAGATAACAAAATTATCTCAGTACATCAGCCAGTTTTGCAACTATATAAATCAATGATGAGCTTTTTGTAACGAAAGCTCTGGTTTCATTGGCTGATTATTGTGATGTTAAACCCGACCACTCAATTAGCTAACTCTTGTATGCTAAATCGGACTCAGCGTCAAATCTATAAACAAGATTAGTTGGAAAAATCTGCGTATCATCATACAGAATAGTTAAGTTTTTTATGTCCAACTCACTGATATAATGGTTATATTTTTATTTTTGATCAAATGTCCATCAGTTGAGGCGTAATAAATATGACTAACTCTCGTCGGCTGTGTTTATGGCCCTTTTGGTTAAATAGTGAACCGAACAATGGAATGTCTGATAGATAAGGTACCTTTTGGGTTTGCTCGCCTTTTTTCTGTTGAAAAATTCCACCGAGAATAAGTGTCTCACCATTCTTTACAGTAACTTGAGTTATTATTTCCTGTTTGTCGATGGTTAAATTCTCACCTCCTCCTTGACTTATTGAGATCCCTGGCATGTTTTGGCTGATTTTCAGAGAGAGTCTGATTTTATTTTTTCTCAGTATATGGGGGGTAACTTCCATTCCTAGTACGGCTTCTTTAAATTGCACGGTACTTTTCTCTTTTTCTTGGCTGACGTAGGGAATATCAGAGCCTTGCTTGATGCTGGCTAGTTGTTGATGTGAGGCGGTTAATCTTGGACTAGCGATAATATCTAGTTGGTTTTCTTGCTCTAAGGCACTGAGTTCCATTTCCAGTAAACTGGTGTGAATGCGGGCAATATTGAACGCAAATCGATGCATGTTATCGTTGGCTGCTTGGTTAATATTGAGGCGGTTTATACCCGTTGTTGCATTAATCGGCTCCCCTATCGGCATGCCCCAGTAAATGCCGAGTTCATGTAGTGCTTCCCTGCTGCTGGTCACGATATGTGCCGTAATTTGCACTTGCTGTTGTGGTGTATCTATCTCTTTCAGCCAATTTTTTATCTGTGCGATGGCGATGGGGGTATCCTGTAAAATCAGACTATTAGTTTCAGGATCAAAATCAACTTTACCCTCTTTTGTTATCAGTGCGGGTCTATTTTGCTTGAGATTCAGAGCAATTCTTTCTGCGTCTGCATAGTGTAATACGGTTGAGAGGGACTGAATTTCGGTCTCATTGACTGATTGATCAAATAACTCAACCGATTGCTCTTCTGCCTCTATCATAGGGGGAGCAAAAGGATTTCTTATTTCTGCAACAACAATAGTGGGCAGAAAAAGGATCAACAGAATAAATTGCTTAGTCATAAAACTCCTCATGTGAGGTTTCTGACAGGGTGATTTTGACGTTTAGGAATTCACCTGATGGCGAAATGGAAAGCTGTTTAATCAACAGCGGTGGATGTAACGTTTGTAACGCTTCAAGAAAATTCAGCATCTGTTCGTAGTTCAAATAAATTGTGATTTGCCAGAGCGTTTTTTCCCCTTCTTTTTTACGTTGCCACTCAAGAACTTGTGCGCCAGAATTTATCAATGGCTGTTGCAGTTGTTTTATTGCGGTAATTTTTACCGCATTTTGTCGCGGCTTACTGAGTTCATTTTCTATTTGGTTGATATGTTGTTGTATATCTTCCAATAGCGGTAGCTGATTTAGTCGTTCATTGGTTGCTTTGGTATTGATTTGTTGAACTGCTATTTTTTCTGTCAGACTACTTCTCTGTTCAGCTCTTTCTTGCCAGAAGAAAAGATAAAACAGAATCAGAAATGACATAATGAGAGTTTGCTGCCAGATAAAGAGCAGCCAGGTTGGTTTGGCAAACCACCATAGGTAGTCACTTTTTATCATTGGCTATCTCCGTCTGCCAGTTAGCGTCAATAGTAAATTGTCTGATTTGTTGTTCGGTGGTGGTCATCTTTTTTAGTTGAATTTCAGATAATTGCCTGTTGTTTTCAAGATTATCCAGCAGAGACGTCATACTGGAATAATCCAGACTATTAGCAACCAGTTTTAATTGACCTGCCTGATCATCGAAAGCAGTTAACCAACTTCCTTCCGGTAATAATTCAGGTAATTCATTAAATAATTGCCAATGTTGTTGGTTCTGTTTCAGCCACGTTTGTTGCTGTTTTAATTTATAGGTCAGTTTGTTGTGAAGATTGATCGCTTCCTCTGTCTGAGTTATCTGTTGTTGCAAATGTAATTGCTGCTGGCTGAGTTGTTGTAATTGCCTTTGATGCTGATTAATCGTTTCCTGTTGTTTTAGTAACATCCAGACGAGCACTGTCAGCCACAACATCAGTTGCAATAAGAGAAAAATCACCCACCAACGATAACGATGTCTTAGCCGGGTTTGGCGCCAAGGTAGAAAATTAACCTGATACATCATTACTTATCATCCGGTCTGAGTGCTAAACCACCGGCTATTACATATTCCATCAATTGAATTGGCAGTGGTGGTTGATAGTGACGAAATGCTGTCAACATATCCCAAGAGTAAGTTCCTTCAGGTAGGTCTTCTTGTTGGTAGCTACTGTAGTAAACCGGTTGTTCAGCCATAGATGAGGCAGATAATTGACGGATAATCTGTTGTGGAGAAGCAGCCGTATTTGCTGATACCAAATCATAAGCGAAGGGGGCATTGGCAGGAGATACCCATAACCAGCCGGATTGTTGCCTGTGTAGCAACCAACTATCAGCGGGAACGCCGGCATATTGCGCTATATAGCGTAGGGCACAGGGAGCAATATCAATGGCATCTGGAAATATTCCTGCTTGTGCAAGACATTGTAGCCAGAGGTTGAGATCTTTCTGGCGGGCGGCGCTGATGTAGGCGTTTTGTTCAATGATACGGTAATCCAGCGCCAGTTCTCGGGTGTTAAAGGGAAATTGTTTCTCGGCGCTGGCGTTGATAAACCAGCTTTGTTCCGGCTCTTTAAGGTTGATATCTGGAGGTAAAATCAGACTCTTCTGCAATGTTTGTTGTACAGGCAGGGCGAGTCTGAAACTGATTTTTTTAGGTAATTCTTGGCGCCATTGATTTAAAATATCACATAATATTTCTGGCCGTTGTAAACGACCTTCTGGCATAACCGCATCAGATAAAAGATATTGCCAGCAGTGGCGAAGCTGCCAGCCATCTCGGCGTTTTATAGCTGCGACGGCGCGGAGGGCGCCATTTTGGATGTCTAATCCGACATACCATTTTGGTGAATACATCTATCGATCTCCATATCAGTAATTTTAATAAAAGACCATATTCAAGGTGCTGTGTAACCTTTATACTACGCGCCGATTGTTTATAAACCACCCGACTAACGTGGCATGGGAAATTTCAGGTGAAGTTCGTAAAGTATTTTTTAGTCTTTGTCGTGAGTTGCATTTTTCTGGGAACGGCCTCGATTTTTGGTATGTACAAATATATCGAGCCTCAGTTACCTGATGTGGCGACATTAAAGGATGTTCGATTACAGACACCAATGCAGGTGTTCAGTGCGGATGGCGAGCTTATTGCCCAATATGGTGAAAAACGCCGTATGCCTCTTGAGCTGTCCGAAATTCCACCCATTATGGTGAAGGCGTTCATTGCAACGGAGGACAGCCGTTTTTATGAGCATCATGGGGTTGACCCTGTGGGGATCATCCGGGCAGCATCTGTCGCAATGAGTTCAGGCCATGCATCACAAGGGGCAAGCACCATTACTCAGCAACTGGCGAGAAATTTCTTTCTCACTCCTGAGAAGACGTTGATGCGTAAAATCAAGGAAGTTTTTCTGGCCATCAGGATTGAGCAATTGCTGAATAAGGATGAGATCCTCGAACTCTATCTCAATAAAATTTACCTTGGTTACCGGGCTTATGGTGTCGGGGCGGCGGCTCAAGTCTATTTTGGTAAGAGTGTCAAAGAGTTGACATTGAGTGAAATAGCCATGATTGCCGGTTTGCCAAAGGCGCCTTCTACATTTAACCCGCTTTATTCGTACAGTCGGGCGATTAACCGCCGGAATGTGGTTCTGAGCCGTATGCTCAATGAGGGCTATATTACTCAGCAGCAATATAATCAAGCCAGAAGTGAAAAGTTGGTCGCTAATTACCATGCGCCCCAGATTGCTTTCTCCGCGCCCTATTTGTCCGAGATGGTGCGTCAGGAGATGATTGAGCGTTATGGTGAGAATGCTTACACCGACGGTTATAAAGTTTACACCACGATTACGCGTAAACTTCAGTTGGCTGCCGTGGATGCGGTTCGTAATAACCTCATTGATTATGATGTGCGTCATGGCTACCGTGGAGCGCAGGAAATCTTGTGGAAAGTGGGCGAACCTGCTTGGGATCGGGAACAGATTGTCAAGAAGCTTAAGACCTTGGCAAATTATGGGTCGTTAATGCCGGCTGTGGTGACCAGAGCGGGTAGTGATCAGGCGATAGTGATGTTGCCTGATGGCAGTAGTGCGGAATTGCCAATGGCGGGTGTCCGTTGGGCCAGAAAGTTCAGATCTGATAGTGCACAGGGGGCGGTTCCTCGTAGTGTGAATGAAGTAGTTCAGGTTGGTGAACAGGTTTGGGTTCGGAAAGTAAAGGATATTTGGTGGTTGGCACAAGTGCCGGAAGTTAATGCGGCTTTGGTCTCTATTGATCCAAATGATGGTGCTGTGAAGGCGCTAGTCGGTGGGTTTGATTTCAACTTGAGTAAATTTAACCGTGTCACTCAGTCGTTACGTCAGATTGGTTCCAATATCAAACCATTTCTCTATACCGCAGCGATGGATAAAGGGCTGACATTGGCTTCATTGCTGAATGACTTACCCATTAGTCGTTGGGATGCTGGAGCCGGTACTGACTGGCGTCCGAAAAACTCACCACCGACTTATGTTGGGCCAATCCGTTTGCGTCAGGGATTAGGGCAATCGAAGAATGTCGTGATGGTTCGGGCAATGCGAGCAATGGGAGTCGATTATGCTGCTGATTACCTCCAACGGTTTGGTTTCCCGGCACAAAATATAGTACGTACAGAATCTCTGGCTTTGGGATCGCCATCATTCACACCAATGCAAATGGTACGTGGCTATTCGGTCATGTCCAATGGCGGCTATCTAGTTGATCCTTACTTTATTACTAAGATTGAAAACGACGATGGCGATATTCTATTTGAGGCTAAGCCTAAAATTGCATGTCCGCAGTGTGATATTCCAGTAATTTATGGGGATACGGTACGTTCAATCGAACTTTCTGAAAACTCAATTGAGAATGTTGCTCAATCTCATGTCAGACAACAAGAGATATTGCCGTTACCTGAATTGGAAAGAGCGCCGGTAATTGATAGCCATGAAGATGCGCCAAAATATGCTCCTCATGTTATCAGTACTCAGTTGGCATTTTTGATCCATGATGCTTTGAATAGCAATATTTTTGGCGAGCCGGGTTGGTCAGGTACGGGGTGGCGCGCCTCACGCGATCTGAAACGTCGTGATATCGGCGGCAAAACTGGAACAACTAACAGTTCAAAAGATGCTTGGTTCTCAGGTTATGGGCCAGATATTGTCACCACGGTTTGGATTGGTTTTGATGACCACCGCAGAAGCCTTGGTCGTACCGCGGCCGGTGGCGGTGAAGCGGGCGCTAAGAGTGCGCAGCCAATTTGGGATGACTTTATGAAAATCGCACTGGAGGGGGTTCCTGAAAAAGAAGTCACACCTCCTCCGGGGGTTGTTTCTGTCGTGATAGATCGTAAGACAGGTAAACTTGCTGGCGGAGGCGGGGATACCCGTAGTGAATACTTCATTGACGGAACTCAACCTACAGAGAGTGCGGTGCAAGAAGTTGGCACAACTTTAATTGAGAATGGTGAAAGCCAAGAATTATTCTGAGGATAAGACACAGGCACAACGGGAGCGCTGTTGTGCCTGTGAACTTCAACGGTGTTTTAAATATTTTTGTGCCAGAAATAGGGCGCAGACATTACGCGCTTCGTTGAAATCAGCGTGATCCAGTAATGACATCATATCTGCTATTGGCCAGCGTATTTGTGGTAGTGGTTCAGGTTCATCCCCTTCCAGTCTTTCTGGATAGAGATTTTCAGCAATAACAATATTCATTTTGTGAGAAAAATAGGCTGGAGCCATAGTAAGTTTGGCTAATTGTTCTATTTTTCTGGCACCAAAGCTGACTTCTTCTTTTAATTCACGGTTAGCGGCTTCGAAGATATTTTCCCCAGGGTCGATCGCGCCTTTAGGAAAGCCCAATTCGTACTGCTCAATGCCGACTGCATACTCACGAATAAGCAACAATTCATCCCCAATGACCGGGATTATCAGAACAGCTTCCCGATTGACCGGACGCATTCGTTCATAAACGCGTTTTACACCGTTACTGAATTCGAGATCAACTGACTGAATATGAAATAAACGTGAATGAGCAATGTCCTCTATGTTTAGGATTTTAGGGTTTTTCAGGTCATTCATAATTGCCCCTGATGGTTTAGTATTGGTTGAGTTGAGTGTCTGTGCATTATTACATCATGAATTATTTCATTAACCTTAGATTTTATGATGAAATTAGGTACACTCCATAAGTTGACTAAATATGGCCGATTATTTTGATAAATGATATACCCGTTATCTTTCAAGTTGTCTCTTTGTTGGCTGCGCTCACTCACCCCGGTCACATAGTTCCCTATGCTCCCGGGGATTCGCTCCCTTGCCGTCGCGATGCACCTTGAAATCCATAGGGTATAGTGATTATCGCTGGTTATTGTTGTTACTGTTATCTTTATCCTCTTTGGAAATAGATCTATGCTGTAGATAGTTTAGTGTGTGATTATATATAACTCATTGTAAAATAAATTAAAAAAACAGATAGAAATAACCTAATTCAGAACTTAACGTGTAGTTGCTAATTTGCAAACAACAATAGCAAGATTGTCATGGGTATGGGGATAAAATGAGCGTAACAGTCGTTATATTGGCTATCTTGATAATTAGCTTGATTGTCATGGCTTCCTTTCTGATTTTCAAATGGAAGCTACATGATAATGCCTGTTATCTGCCTTCTGTTGCTACACCAACCTATCGTAAACTTAATGCTGATGAGTGTCAGGCTATTGAATGTTATTTGAGTCGAGTGTTGCCGCCAGTTGTAACAGACCGTATTAATAAAACAAGTTGGCCAATTCTGATGGGTAAAAATGATATGGTTTATACTATCTGTCATTCCATTACCCGGTTTTCTGTTGCCTCGGATGAACTACATAGCTGGCGTTATTATATTGATATGGCAGAAGTTCATTTACCGTTTTTCCTTGAGCCTTTTATTAAACAACAGAATATTATTGATGTTGTTCACACTGCGACAATACCACTGGTTATTTCGATTAATGGTCACTTTCTGAAAGATTTTCAACAGGATTTTCCTTCTGCTCCGGTAATTTCAGAGGCATCTCATCAACAGGCATCGATCCAGAAAAATGGTGAAACCAGCGTAAAATTACAAAATATCCGTAAAGAGACATTAGAAGAGTACCGGTTAAATCACTCATCGGGGATTTGGGAGGGGGGATTTTTGTGTTTTGGATTTTTCATTTGGTTTCTTGCATTACTTTCACCAACACTGCTTTTGCCGTGGCTGATGTTGATTGCAGGCAGCTTAGTCGTTGTCAGTTTTTTGCCGCTATTTTGTCCACTCTCAATATGCAGGCGCCAGGATATTCACTGTTTTACCGGTATACCAAAACGATGGGGATTATTTGGCGAATTTGAACAAGGGCAAATGAGTAATATTTCACTTGGTGGAATTGATTTGATTTATCCTCCTCATTGGGAGCCTTATGTTGCTCACTATCTTGATCAAAAAACCAATATTGATATTTACACTAACGGCCAGGTAGTCAGGCAAGGGCATTATCTCTCTTTGCATGAGGAAGAAAAAAATTACCCTTACCGTCGTTATGGGAAAAATCTCATGATGATCGTTAGCAGTTTGCTGATTATGTTACTACTCTATTTTTATCAGCCTGTTAGTGTACCGATGAAACTCAGTTTTGCCTGGTTGCGTGGCAGCAGCACAAAAGTCGTCACTGACGCTAGTATGATGGAAAGGATGGAATTGCGAGTTGGGGATATCCTGAAAGCAAAAGGGGTTGGTATGTGTTATATGCCGCCAAACAATATGAATGGTAAAGGAGACACCTATTTTTCTCCATTCGATTGTTCGGGGATATATTGGAATAGAGTTAATCCACTGCCAATACCAGAATCAGAAATTATAGAAAATGCCGCTAAACTGATTGCAACTGTTAATAAGCAATTACGTTTACAGGAAAATGACGATGTAATAAATCCAGACCTTGTTCAGGAGACTTTCAAATCTGGCATGATATTATTGGATAATTTCCCTGATATTATATTGAAAACTAAAGAATTATGTGAAAAAGAAACCGACTGTTTACGATTAAAAAATGCTTTGGTTAACTTGGGTAGTGCTAATGATTGGCTAACTTTGTTAAAGAATGCAGAAAGTGGCAAATTAGATGGCACTCATGTTTTATTGCGTCCGGCTGGCGCTGAAGCTTTGGGAAAATTGGTTGATGCAACTACATCATCATTTATCTACCGGGAAATAGATAAAGTCGCAATGCTGCTTAATAGTCCTTCTCCTGGCGGTGTTCTGCTTATCAGTGATGAAGGCAAACAACTGGTTGAATATATAACGCCGGCTATCATCTCTTATGACCATAGTGCGTTGGAACAATGGCGTGAATTACAGCGGTTATCGGATATGGTATTGCAAACACCCTTTGAGACAACAGGAATTATCACGGAATTGTCTGTAGACAGTCATGGAACTCGCCGGATTGTGTTGCATAATGAACTGGATTCCATGACGCTTGCTCGTTGTATTGGTACTACTGTTTTATTCTTGACTCTTTTTACGACCTTAATCATTAACTTTGTGCTGGTTGTTAAGAAAAATCGGCAGAATAAACAACGTCTAAACAAAATCAGTCAATATTACGATAACTGTTTTAATACACTTTTTCCGCCTACGCGTTGGCGATAATTGACAATGGTATGTTAGGCTTTGCTTTATTTGCCAAAGCTGGTGGTAAGAGGAAAAATGAAGGGTAATTCAGACTCCGATCAAGCTGTCCGTCTGGATAAATGGCTGTGGGCGGCCCGTTTTTATAAAACACGGGCTATTGCACGAGAAATGATAGACGGTGGTAAAGTTCACTATAATGGTCAAAGAAGTAAACCAAGTAAATTGGTTGAACCAGGGGCTGAAATTAAACTGCGTCAAGGTAATGATGAACGTATAGTTGAAGTTCTTGCGTTGAGCAATCATCGACGTAGTGCGCCGGAGGCGCAGCAACTTTACCAGGAGACGGAAGCGAGTATTGCTAACCGGGAAAAAATGGCAATTGCTCGAAAAATGAATGCATTAACTATGCCTCATCCTGATCGCCGACCGGATAAAAAAGAAAGACGCACGCTGATTAAGTTTAAGAACACCAAATTAAGTGGGCAGGAATAACCTGCTTGAATGAGAGATAGTTATGTTTAAACAAGACCAATTGCACCGCTTTTTATTTGAGAATTATTCTGTACGTGGTGAGCTGGTTTTAGCCAGTGAAACTTACCAGCATATTTTGGAAAATCATGATTACCCGCAGCCGGTACAGCAATTATTGGGAGAACTGTTGGTAGCAACCAGTCTATTAACGGCAACCCTGAAATTTGATGGCGATATTACGGTTCAAATTCAGGGGGATGGTCCGGTCAAATTGGCAGTGATTAATGGTAATCATCAGCAACAAATGCGAGGTGTCGCTCGTATTGATGGATTAGTGCCTGAAAATAGCAGTTTGAAACAGATGGTTGGTACAGGCTATATGGTTATTACCATTACGCCAACTCATGGTGAGCGTTATCAAGGTGTGGTTGCGCTGGAAGGTGAAACACTGGCGGATTGCCTTGATGATTATTTCAGACAGTCTGAACAGCTACCGACTCGTTTATTTATCCGTACTGGCATTCAGGATGGAAGGATTGCTGCTGGTGGTATGTTGTTACAGATTCTGCCAGCTGCGGAACAGGGGAGTGCAGAAGCTTTTGATCATCTGGTGCAACTTACTGCAACCATTAAAGGTGAAGAGTTATTTTCATTGGAAGTTAAGGAAATCTTGCACCGTCTTTATCATGAGGAAGATGTCATATTATATGAACCGCAAGCGGTCGAATTCCGTTGTACTTGTTCTCGCCAACGTTGTGCTGACACATTAGTCACACTTTCCGATGAGGATGTTAATCATATTTTGCAGAAAGATGGCAACATTGATATGGCGTGTGAGTATTGCGGCACGCACTATATTTTTGATGCTGATGATCTTGCTGCAATCAGGACGGAAAAAAAGAACCGATTCCATTGATATTCGATCTAAACAAATTTTTTCACCTTTTAAGGCGCGATTTCGCGCCTTTCTATCAAATTCATCATAATACTCAGAACTATTTTCGTGCCTTTGGCCCAAGATCAAACTTAAAAAAATAGTGGGTTTTCAATTTTTTGATAACTATCGCTGTTAATTAATCATAACTATTTATTATTGCTCACAGAAAAAGCGTGACTACCCACCAGGAGCAATGACATGAGTGTTAAAGGCATTACCCCGCAGGAACTCGCGGGCTACGGAATTCATGATGTTAACGAAATTATTTATAATCCAAGCTATGAGTTGTTATTTTCAGAAGAAACCAAACCTTCACTCAAAGGCTGCGAGAGTGGCACTCTGACCAACCTGGGGGCTGTGGCTGTCGATACGGGGATCTTCACGGGTCGTTCACCCAAGGATAAGTACATTGTTCGTGATGATGTCACCTGTGACACCGTATGGTGGGCCGACCAGGGAAAAGGTAAAAATGATAACAAGCCATTACAGCAGGAAACATGGACACATCTGAAAAGCTTGGTAACTAAACAGCTTTCAGGCAAACGTTTGTTTGTGGTTGATGCTTTCTGTGGTGCTAATGCAGATACACGATTGAAAGTCCGCTTTATTACAGAAGTTGCGTGGCAGGCCCACTTTGTTAAAAATATGTTTATCCGTCCATCAGATGAAGAGTTGGCTGAGTTCAAACCAGATTTTATTGTAATGAACGGTGCAAAATGCACCAACCCGCAATGGCAAGAGCAGGGTTTGAACTCTGAAAACTTTGTTGCGTTCAACCTGACAGAGCGTATGCAGCTTATTGGCGGTACCTGGTACGGCGGCGAAATGAAGAAAGGGATGTTCTCTATAATGAACTACCTGTTGCCACTGAAAGGTATTGCTTCGATGCACTGTTCTGCCAACGTGGGTGAAAAAGGGGATGTTGCGGTCTTCTTCGGCTTGTCCGGTACAGGTAAAACCACACTTTCTACTGATCCAAAACGTAAGCTGATTGGTGATGATGAGCACGGTTGGGATGATGACGGTGTGTTCAACTTTGAAGGGGGTTGTTACGCGAAAACCATCAATCTGTCTAAAGAGGCGGAACCCGATATCTATCATGCGATTAAACGTGATGCGTTGCTGGAAAATGTTACTGTACTGACAGATGGCACGGTTGATTTCAATGATGGTTCAAAAACGGAAAACACTCGTGTTTCTTATCCTATCCACCATATTGAAAACATTGTTAAGCCGGTTTCCAAAGCGGGCCATGCAACTAAGGTCATTTTCCTGACTGCGGACGCATTTGGTGTGTTGCCTCCAGTATCCCGCTTGACACCTGAACAGACTCAATATCACTTCCTATCTGGTTTTACGGCAAAATTGGCAGGTACCGAACGTGGTGTGACTGAACCGACACCCACATTCTCTGCATGTTTTGGTGCTGCATTCCTGACTTTGCATCCAACCCAATACGCGGAAGTATTGGTAAAACGTATGCAGGCGGCAGGCGCTAAGGCTTATCTGGTGAATACGGGCTGGAATGGTACGGGTAAACGGATCTCGATTAAGGATACCCGCGGGATCATTGATGCCATCCTAAATGGTGATATTGAGGAAGCTGATACCATTACATTACCTATTTTTGATCTGGCGGTTCCGACAGCATTACCGGGTGTTGATACCGATATTCTTGATCCACGTAAGACTTATGCAGATAAATCTCAATGGGAAGAGAAGGCGAAAGATTTGGCTCATCGTTTTGTCGACAACTTTGATAAATATACCGATACCTCGGCGGGGGAAGCTTTAGTGAAAGCGGGCCCTAAACTGTAATTGTGAATTTTTTAGCCTCATCCGTTAGGGTGAGGCTTATTTGATATTTATGCCGGAGGAAGGTCAAACAACAATATTTCGCTATCGTTGCTGCTGTTAAGTTGAAGATTGATTTCATCCCGGATAGCCAGACCATCGCTGGTGGTGGCTTTGATACCATTAACCGTCACTTCGCCACGAATGACTTGTATCCAAATATAACGACCTTTTTCTGCAACATATTCGGCGGTTTCGTGATCCTTAAGTACCCAACGCCATAAAGTCATATCCTGAAATACTTTCAGTGAACCATCCCGGGCATCAGGCGAGAGCACCAATTGGCGACCTTGTACATCATCAAAACGGCGCTGTTCATAACGTGGTGTTAAGCCTGTTTTATCTGGGCTAATCCAGATTTGATATAGATGCAATTGGCGCTCTCTGTCCGGGTTGTATTCTGAATGACGAATACCGGTACCTGCGCTCATAATTTGGAATTCACCGGCAGGTACCCGTTCTTTATTTCCTATACTATCCTGATGTTCAACGGTGCTGGAAAGAACATAGGTCAGTATTTCCATATCCTTATGCGGATGGGTACCAAAACCTTGACCTGCTTGGATGGAATCTTCATTAATCACTCTCAGAGCTGAGAAACTCATAAAATTGGCGTCGTAGTAGTTGGCAAATGAGAAGGTATGCCAGCTCGTTAACCAGCCATGATCGGCATGGTCGCTCTGATGCTTTACGTAAATGGATCATATTCAAATCTCCTCAATAGTTTTTACAATCTAATTGAGAAGAGCTAGCATTAAAGCTTAAAAAGCTGAATTAAATTTTCAAATATTTTGAATGATTGGCAATTGGATTAATTAATAAAAAAAAGCCAGCACCCGGCTGGCTAAAGTAAACACTGGAAGCAATGTGAGCAATGTCGTGCTTTCATCTGTACCCTGAAGACGGTTCATCTGAAAGCGATACGAATGATAATAATTATCACTATCGATTGTAAAGCGTTTTTTCTGGTCAAAGATAGAATAATGGTGAAGTTTTATTCTAACTATTTGATAAATATTGCTATTTATATAGAGTTAAGTGTGATTTTTAAGGGAAAGCAAACGATTTCACCGAGTCGATTTGTTAAGTGATCATCCTAAATTATTCAGTAAATTTGACATTTTATTAAGAGTCTTAACAGAAGTTACCGTAAACCCTTATCCAAGGTTTATTTGTTAAAATTATTTTATTCAGGGCTGAAAAGTGCTTAGAAAAGTTGAATAAAACTAATATAGCGTTGGAATTTAATTTACCGTAGCCAGCTATTTATTTTGCAAAATGTATTGATGAAATAATTATGCTGTAATGAATTTTAATGTGCAGCTCAACGCCAAATTTTCTCTAAAATTTACCCATTCTGAATTTGTTTACTCTAATAAGCTGTTTCCTTTATATATTCTGACTGTATTTTAAACGTCATGAAAGATATCTTTTCAGGTAATTATATGTGGCATTTTTTGGCGTGGATTATGTTAACAGGTTTGACTGTTTGGGGAATGATTAATCATTCACTAAATCAGAATTATCAACAACAAACAGTTTCATTTAATATTCTTTATCGAGAGCTGAGTGAAAAGTTGGCACAACATGACGTTATTGTATCGCTAGCGGATACTAATATCGAATTAGATCAGTTACAGGAAAACTTTCCGCAAATTGTCGGATTGCAAGAGATGCCAATGAATGTATTAATATTCCCTATAATCAGTGAAGAGGGAGAAGGAAGATATTGGCTTAATAGTAAACGTGATAGTATCCGGTTATTGATAGATCTCAATATTCTGATGAAAGATCTATCATTATTATCACAATTTCGGATGGTACAACTGGATTGGAATAGTCGCCCATTGATTACCTATGGGCTGGAGAAAGAGCACTATTTTTGGAACTGGGAGAAAAAGTTAACCAATCGTTTTCAGCCTTTTGTGCTTAAAGTGGGTAACGACCAACAATGGTCTAAACTTCCGTGGGGCTATATTGCTTGTCTTAGTTTTTTATGGGCAGTGATTATCTGTTTTATCTTTTTAATTCAGAAGAATAAAAGATTGAGGAAAATTTCTGATTTACGAGCACGTTTCTTTGAATTTACCCGCTTAAATACAATGGATGAAGTGGCAACGGGTGTTGTTCATGAGTTAAATCAGCCTTTGACTGCGATTATGAGTTATAATCAAACCGCATTGCGGTTAATGAAAAAGCAGCAATATGATAAAGTGACGCCGATATTGGATTCATCCATTTTGCAGACTCAACGCATCGCAAATTTATTGACGCAATATCGTCAAAAACTGACGGCCGGTAGTATTATTTTTCAACCTGTAAATATTCAAGCGATATTAGGTCGAGTTGAGATATTGCTCGGAAATGAAATTAAGACTGGTAAGATCAGGATAATAAAGCATATTTATGATGAGCTGCCAATGATATCTGCCGAGCCGTTATGGATTGAGCAAATATTCCATAATTTAATCAGCAATGCTATTCAGGCACAGCAAGAGCAAGGTCAGTCAGAATATCAAAATTGGATCTGCATCGATATCGCTTATATTAATGAAATGATAAGAATCACCATAACAGATGGTGGTCCTGGATTAAGTGATGAAGCTTTAAAGAACGTGTTTATTCCATTCTTCACAACACGCCAACAAGGTATGGGATTGGGAATGACGTTAACGGAAACATTAATTCATAAACTTGGTGGTGATATCAATGCTGAAAATTGTGAAACGGGAGGAGCGCGTTTTATTATTTGGCTACCAACTAATAAAGGTAAGGAGAAATAATGGCGGCAGTGATTTATCTCATTGATGATGACGAAGCGATCCGTGACTCATTATCTATGTTATTAGAAACAATGAATTGGCAGGTAATTTCATTTCCTGGTGCGCAAGAATTTCTTGATGAAATTGGTAGCAAGAATATTACAGCGCTTCAGGGATGTATTTTATTGGATATTCGTATGCCGGGAAAACCTGGATTGGCATTGCAGGCGGATCTATTGAAACTCAATAGTACATTACCGGTCATTATCATGACCGGACACGGAAATATTGATATTTGTCGTCGTGCTTTTAAGCATGGCGCTTTCGAGTTTTTAACCAAACCTATTGATGCAGATTTATTAATTGAAACAGTTTCAAGTGCATTATTATTTCATCAGAAAGTATTTAAGCAACGTCAGATATATGAACAATTAAAAATGAAATTCAGCCAGTTGTCTGAACGTGAAAGGGAAGTGATGAAAATTATTTTAGAAGGTAAAACCAGTAAACAAATTGCTCAACAGTTATCGTTATCACCACGTACTATTGAGGTTCATCGTGCCAATATATTTCATAAGTTGGACATACATTCTTTACCGCAGTTAGTCAAAGAGTATGAGTTATTTAAGTCATTATCTCATGACTAAGTATTTCTACTGAGTCGAATAAGTAATTGGCCGAATAGCTATAGCCGATAAACCTCACTAAGTTAGAACAGGATAATTCATCAACTTAAACTTAATGAGGTTTATCTATGAAACATTCTCTTTTCTATACTGTACTGGCAGCAGGTTTATTCGCTCAAACGGCTTTTGCTTCATCACTAATTACTGAACGTAATATTACCCTTGAGGTAGCAAATAAATTAGCTTCTGAGGCAATTCTGTCCTGTAAATCGAATAATTATAACGTAGCGGTTTCTGTTATTGACAAAAGTGGAGTTTTGAAAGCGGTTCAGCGTATGGATAAAGCCGGGTTGCATACCGTTGAGGCGAGCAAAATGAAAGCTTATACTGCGTTATCTACCCAGAGAACGTCAGAGGACGTAATGAAAACGGCGCAATCAAATCTTGGTGCTCAATATTTAGGGGATATTCCAGGCTTCCTATTACTTGGTGGTGGTGTTCCGGTTAAATCTGGTGATGAAGTGATTGGTGCAATTGGTATTGGTGGCGCACCGAGTGGTTCTTTAGACCAACAATGTGCTCTTGATGCAATTCAGAAAATTTCATCAGATTTATCTTAATCATAACGATTTATAAAATGTACCGGGGTAACGATAATGAATTAAATCTCCATTTCTACTCATGATGACAATATTCTTTGTATTGATTTTAGGAATGTGGAATTTAGGTTTAGTATCTTTCATAATCGTACTCTTGCATAGAGACAATAACTAAGAATTAAGTTATTGTCTCTTATTGATTTTGTTTATAGTTAATATGTTAACTTTATCCTCAGATTTATTTAAATATATTCTTAGTTAAAGTGTATATAATTGACTCTATTGTTTGTTTTATAATGACATTAAAAATTAAAGTGAATAGGCTATTTGGGGGGGGTATTCAATTAGGTGAGTTTGGTTTTAATTGGAGTGAGAATATAAATTGACGTGGAAGAACAGACTTACATGAAATATAGTTTTTTAATGAAGACAGAGATGATAGAAAAGGTAGTTATAATGTCAGTAAACAAGTGCATATTAAAGATATTAGAAATTCTACATATCAGGATATGAAAGAATTTATTAATTATCCCGATTATAATCTTATTTTAGGCTATTGTTTTGGTCGCAATGATCAAGCTTTACGTTTTTACACAGGTGCAGGTCCTTTAACAAGTTACACTTATATCTAATGCAAGAAAAAACGCAGGATTAGGAGGAAAGAAATGACTTAATAATCCTGCATCACCAAAAATGCTTTTTTGCAGAAACAATAAAGTTTGTGAAAATATATAAAAATGACAATGACTGTATTTGACATCATTTTAATTTGTATCTGATGGAATAATATAAATAAGCTCACACCAGGCTTATGTAATAAAAGATTATTACATTATTATTGTGCGCAATATCACGAAAAGGTACCTCCTCCTAACTCCTCCTCCCTCTTAGTATCAAAACCAGGAGGATGCTGACTCATCTGAGACATTATTTAATATTTCATTCCTATTTTATTAACAATAATATCGGCGACGATTTATTTCTATTAAAAAGGTCTGATTATGGTAGTTCCCTTCTGGAAAAGGGCTTACCTGGCCCTATTAAGCAGTACATTTGTTTTACTACTGGCAAGCTGTGATAACAATAGTTCTTTACCCGAATCCCCGGAGGAACCGATGGCGCATATTCCTAATAAAGTACCCAGTGAAGCTGCTGTTGCCGGCAATTTTCAGGCAGTGATCCACTTGGTGGACATTGCTAAATTAAGTCAAAGCCCAACAACAAACCGTGATTACAGTACTAACACCCTCTACTTGTGGAACGATAAAAATTGTGATGCCTTGGCTTCCCCTTCATTAAGCTGGGACGACACCAGTGCAACTCCCACTGGCAGCGATAATTATGGCCCTTACTGGGTGGTGCCGTTAAACAAGAATGCGGGCTGTATCAATTTTATCGTGCGTGATGGTAACAACAATAAATTGATCGACAGTGACCTAAAAATCTCCTTCTCTGATTTCAAGAACCGTACCGTCTCTGTGATACCCGGCAGTCGGCAAATCTATAGCAGTCGTGCGGCAGCCTTTAATTCCGTGTTTGGCGTTTCTCAGGCTTCGGCACACTGGGTCGACAACCGGACTTTGTTGTGGTCGGGCGGAGCGAATAAACCTTACGTCCGCTTATATTACAACCGGGATGGCAAAGTAGAAGCTAATGATGAAGGAAATTTCATCGATAGCTATCTGACATTGACACCGGCCACCTTGAGCCAGAAAACGGCTGATAGATTTCCGCACTTGAGGAAATTAACCGCATTCCGTTTGCCTGCGGATACGGATGTCGATGCGTTACTTACCGGTGATTTGGTGGCATTAGCTACCAATAAAGCGGGTTTGCTGTTATCGGCTACTCAAGTACAAACGGCTGGTGTGTTGGATGATCGCTTCGCTAACACTGCTGACACACTAGAGTATGGAGCGCTGATTAACGATACCGGTGTTACTTTCCGCTTGTGGGCGCCTACTGCTCAACATGTTGGGTTGGTTATCTACGATGCAGATAAACAGGTCATCGCCAATCATGCCATGAACCGTGATCCTGCTAGTGGCTCCTGGTCATGGCAAGGTGATCAAGAGCTGGTTGGTGCTTACTACCGCTATGCTTTAACGGTATACCATCCATATTCCCGTAATGTAGAGCACTACGAGGTTACCGATCCTTATTCCCATAGTTTGTCCACCAATTCGGAATACAGCCAAGTCATCAACTTGGATGACGAAGCGCTAAAACCACAAGACTGGGATAGCGTTCTTATGCCGCATTCGCAAAATACACCAGCGGATATTGCGCGTATGACCATATATGAAGCTCATGTCCGTGATCTCTCCGTTGCAGATAGCACAGTGCCAGAAACCTGGCGCGGTAAGTATCTGGCTCTCACTGCTGACAATAGCGATATGTTCAAACACCTTAAAGCATTGAGTCAGGCAGGGGTGACTCATATGGAGCTATTGCCGGTATTCGATGTGGCTTCCATTAATGAATTTAGCAACCAAGTAGCCGATCTCAACCATCCATTCAGTCGTTTGTACCAAGTCAACCCAAAGGTGAGGAGCAGCCGTTTCGCTGATTATTGCAATATTTCACAGACTGTGGGTGAAGTATTGCAGGAGTTACAGCGTGGTGACAGTGCCAATAACCCGCAGGTACAAGAGTTAAATGCAATGATTGCAGAAACCGACTCCTACAACTGGGGCTATGATCCGTTTCATTACTCGGTACCGGAAGGCTCTTATGCCACTGATGCGGAAGGTTCGGTACGTATAAAAGAGTTTCGCGCCATGATTCAGGCCATCAAGCAACAATTGGGGATGAATGTAGTCATGGATGTAGCGTACAACCACACCAATGCGGCGGGTCCAACAGACAGATCTTCCGTGTTGGATAAGATAGTCCCTTGGTATTATCATCGCCTGAATGAAATCAGTGGTAATGTTGAATCCAACACTTGTTGTCACGATACAGCGCCAGAGCACCGCATGTTCGCTAAACTCATTGAAGACTCGCTGGTGACTTGGGTTAAGGACTATAAGATCGACGCATTTCGATTTGACTTAATGGGCTATCATCCGAAGGCTCAGATTTTATCGGCGCTGGCAAAAGTACGCGCGATTAACCCATCGGTCTATTTTTTTGGTGAAGGTTGGAACTCAGGGCAGGAGGACCGCTTCGAGATTGCTTCACAGATTAATCTTAAAGGCACAGGGGTGGGTACTTTCTCTGATCGGCTACGAGATGCGGTACAGGGTGGCGGGCCGTTTGATTCCGCTGATAGCATTCGCATTAATCAGGGGGTAGGCAACGGCGCTGGAACGTTACTTAACGAAATGGCGTGGTTCGATGCTAATGAGGCGCGTCATCTGGCGGATTTGGTACGTCTCGGTATGGCGGGTAATTTGGCTGATTTTGTGATGATCGATAAAGATGGGGCAGTGAAAACGGGTAGAGACATTAACTACAAAGGCGCTATAGCCGGTTATGCCGCTGATCCAATTGAGGTGATTAATTATGTCTCTAAGCATGATAACCAAACGTTGTGGGACATAATCAGCTACAAAGCGGCGCGTGAGGCAGATTTGGCGACACGAGTTCGTATGCAGGCAATATCTCTCGCCACGACATTCCTTGGGCAGGGGCTGGCTTTTGCTCAACATGGATCGGAGCTACTGCGTTCAAAATCTTTTACCCGCGATTCCTATAATTCCGGCGATTGGTTTAATCGTGTTAGCTACACCTACCAGGATAATAACTATGATGTTGGTATGCCGGATCAGCGTGTTGATGGCGAAAATTATGCATTGATTGAAAAAGTGAAAAATATGGTAGATAAACCGGGCCGGACTGAATTATTACAGATGACGGCTTTTTATCAGGAATTGTTGCGTTTGCGTCAATTTTCACCATTGATGGCTCTTGGTGATGGCGCATCGGTTAAACAACGTGTTGATTTCCGTAACGTTGGGCCGTATCAGCAGCTTGGGTTGCTGGTGATGACCATAGATGACGGTAATACTACTGGTGATGACCGTGATTCGCGATTTGACGGCTTGGTGGTGATGATTAATGCGGCTCCACATCCTGCCACAGTAAGAGATCTTAACGTCAGAGAGTTGAAGTTGAATGATATTCAGAGCGAGCTAGGTAGAGCTTCGTTGGCGGCGGGTATCAGAATAGCAAAAGATGGTTCGGTCACGCTGCCGGCTTGGTCAGTAGCGGTGCTGGTTCTACCGCAGGATGGTGTTCGCGGTATTGGTTTGCCTGTCCGCAGGAAGTAACGCGCAGGAATTTTCCATTGTTTACATCGGGGCGGTTTGTCCAGACCGCCCATTTTTACCTTGAAAAGGTACTCTTACCGCTTTTCTTGCTGATGATAATTGAGGCATTGTTTATCTCCTTATTATCTGCCTGCGCTGGCAGTTTTTGTTTTCCATCATCCTCTTGCTGTTTTCTTCACAAAATGGGTGGCCCTATAAGCTTAATTCTTCCATTGGTCACAGTACTTGATAGTTATATAAGTCAGTAAATTGTATTGACATAATAAAAAAATGTGATGATATAGTTTTATTCGATTGTAAATTATACAAAATTCTTGGTGGTAGCTTTTTACTTGTTACCACACAGAGGGAGGCGAGTTGAATTTCCAAGGGTTACAGGCAAAGTATCGCCGTCTATTTCAGGAAAGTGCCGCCTGGAAACTGTTAAGAGCTGATAATTCTCCTTTAATTTTGGCGTTTCTGGGGGAGTTGTTTTCCGAGGAGAGTGAAGTCCCTTTTAGTCGTGCCCGGGTGTCACTTGATGCAGAACTGGTACGCTGTCGTGAACTTGGTCTTTGGGAAACTGAAACGGGAGCGGGTACGTATCTTAATAAATGGATTCGGGAAGGCTGGCTGCGTGAGATGGACGACATGTTAACCAAAACGGATGCCAGTGAAGTTGCACTCCGTTTTAGTCAGGGGCTTGATGAACGCAGTACAGGAACCACCGCATCTCACCTTAGAATTGTTCAGGAAGCCGTCAGGGACTTTGCAGTAGCGATTAGTCCGAATGTCGATGAACGTGTCACGCTTTTGGAATATAGAAAAGCTGAAATCCAAAGAGAGATTGATGCTCTGAGAGCTGGCGTGGTGCTTGAACTGACCGAGCTTGAGCAGCGGGAGAGAATTCGTGAGATCTACCAGTTGGCCTCTGTTTTAACGGGTGATTTTCGTCGTGTTGAAGATGAAATTCGTCAACTGGATCAGGAAATTCGCATTCAAATTATTGAAGGAGATTCCACCAGAGGGGATGTTCTTCTCTCTGTTTTAGAAAAAGAAGCGCTATTGGCGAAAACGGATGCGGGTAGTGCGTTTGAAAGTTTCTTTGATTTGTTATGCGATCAAAATAGAACAATGGAACTGCGGGATCAACTTCGAAGCATTTTAAATCGTCCCGCAGCAGAACATTTGACTACCCAGCAACGACAGTTCTTAAATCAGCTCATGAGGGAACTGAGCCGCGAGAGTGACAGAGTTTTTCAAATCAGGCGAAGAACGGAAGAGAGTTTGCGTGCTTATATAGAGAGTGGCACTGCGCAAGAAAATCGTGCTGTTGATAGATTGCTTGGTCAATTGGAACGACTCGCCGTTGAATTGAGGAACTCAGGTTATGACTTGCAAACGGCGACAACTCTGTCACTGCCCGTTGGCGCGGCAAGTATTAGCTCTCCTGAAAGCATGCTCCTTAAATCACCTGATGAAAAACTAGATACTTCAGGTGCTGAAGAACAGATCAACTCTCGAGAACCGAGTATGCAGATGCTGGATTGTCTTGATGTTGTTCAAATTCGATTAATCGCTGAGAGAACATTAGCAACGTTAAAAGAGTTTGGCCCAATGACGATTGCATCTGTTGCAAATTATCACCCACTTAATTCAGGGTTGGAGGAGTTAGTTGCCTATTTGCGGGTGGCGAAATCTGTCGGGGCTGCATTATTGGAAGGAAAAGAATCAATTGAAATCAGCGATAAACGGGGAGTTCGCTTGCGGGCGTCTATACCTACTTTTCTGTTGAGTGCCGACCTGTTTCCTGACAGTTTGGATGAATTAGTTCTTTAAATGGTGAAGAGAAAGTGGCTGTAGATTTATATAGTGAGGGTTGAAATGCACAAAGGTAAAAAGTTGAATAAAGATAATGGCATCCTCGCTACCCTTGGGAAGTCTAATTCTGATCCTCAAGAAGAACAGAAAACAGGGTTCTTCGATCAGTTGATAAAACACCATACGCAATCAGAGTATAACCCGCTTACAGATACAGCCAGTGTTGAATCTGATGTTGCTCTTTCGGTTGTTAATCAAAGCCCATCCTGTGACGTTGATGATGTATTAGTCAGTGAGCAGGCTGAGAACTCAAACAGTGATATGCCGCCTGATGCACGCCGGGTGCTGGTTAGCTTGTTGCGTCAGGGCGTTATTTTGTCTTCGCAGAAAGCTAAATTATTTGAATTACTTTGTCGATACCAATGTGCTGTACGCAAACATCTATCAGAAGTTTATTTGAAGTTAGTCTTGGATGAAAAAGCAGGTGTTGCTTTTATCGCGGGCTTTCAAAATGAGGAAGATACTGAATCATTGGGTATAGATGATGACGAGGTTGTCTCTCTGATTAGCCGAAGGACGCTCTCTTTATACGATACATTGTTGCTGTTAGTGCTGCGTAAACACTATCAAGACCGGGAAACATCGGGAGAACAAAGGATTATCATTGATATTGAACGTATAGAATCCCATCTGACGCCGTTTTTACCGCTGACAAACAGTACTAAATCTGACCGGAGAAAACTCAAGGGCGCTCTTGATAAAATGGTGACGAAAAAAATATTGAGTTCGGTCCGGGGAAGCGAAGATCGCTTCGAGATTACGCCGGTGATCCGCTATGTAGTCAGCGCTGAATTTCTTGAAAGCATGCTTAATGAATACCTGAAAATGGCGAGAGAGAAGGGTATTGAGCTAAATAAAAATGGCGGCGACGCTGTTGATTATCAAGATGAAGAGGAATAGACAGGAGATGAAAATGACTGATCAAACTCTTTCGGCTAATTCATTATTTCACGTTGGTCAAATCAGATTAGCTGAACTCTCAGTTTATAACTGGGGGTCATTTAATGGCTTGCATACCGCGTTGATCGATCCTATGGGAACGCTGGTCACTGGAGATAATGGCGCCGGGAAATCGACGTTTATTGATGGCCTTATGGCTCTGCTGCTTCCTGCCGGAAAGGCAACTTTTAATGTGGCCGCGGCTCAGGGTGATCGTTCTGACCGGACTTTACTTTCCTATATGCGGGGAAGTTTTGGATCTGCCCATGACGGAGCGGGGACGAGAGTCAGAAGTAAGCGTGAGTTTGGTGTAGTGACCGGGCTTAGAGCTTTATATCAGGGTGATGATGGTTCAAAAATCACGCTTGCGGCACTTTTTTGGATTACGAAATCGACGAATGTACTGGCGGATGTGACGCGAGTTTATGTTGTTGCCAAAAGAGACCTGACGCTTAAGGAAATGCTCAATGCTTTTGGCGATGGTAATGCCCGGGCATTCAAGCAATGGCTTCGTGATGACTCGGCGATTACGTGCTGTGATGATAATTTTTCTGATTATCAGGAGTTGTACCGAAAGCTTTTGTATATGGACAATAAGAATGCGCCTGCATTGTTGTCGCGGGCGTTAGGTCTAAAAAAAATTGATGATTTAACTGGGTTGATTCGTGAGTTGGTACTTGAGCCGAGCACAGTTAAAGATGATGCTAAAAAGGTCGTGGAAGAGTTTGCTGATTTGGTGGCAATTCATAGTCAATTAGTGGATGCAAGAGCGCAAAAAATGCACTTGTCTAAGTTACCTGAACTTAGCTCAATTATCGAAAAAACGACGAGAGAATTTGAAGAATTAACGGCCGAAAAAAATAGTCTTCCGGTTTACTTTGGGGAAGTCTTCGCGCAACTGTGGAGCGAAAAAATTGCCGATATTGAGTCTGAACTCGAAGCACTACTCCTCGAAATTAAGCAAGCGGAAGGGCAGAAAACAGATGCGGATAAGTTGGTTGAGAGAAGGCATGAGGAATACCTTCAGTTTGGTGGGGATAAAATAGAGTCGCTTCGAAAGGAAATTGGTCATACCCAAACTCAGTTGAATCGGGTGGTTAGGAATTCATCGCAATATCAAACTCATGTTAATGAGCTGTCTCTGCCTTCTGTATTGGAGGAGGCGGTATTTCTTAAAAATCAATCCGCGGCATCAGCCAGACTTGCCAGTATTCAACGAGACGAAGAAGAGTATCAGGACAAGTTTGCCACCATCAGTGCTAAATTCAGTGAGCTACAAGCCAATATCCATGATATCTCTCAGGAAATTCGAGAAATCGAGGCAAGGCCGGATTCCAATATTGATGTGAAATATCAGCAACTGCGGGATGAACTGGTTAATTCCTTAGAATTAAGTAAAGACCAATGCGTATTTATTGGTGAGCTTATCGACGTCGAAGATAGTGAAAAAATCTGGCAAGGCGCGATAGAGAGGGCGTTAGGCGGGTTACGAACAACGCTTGCTGTGCCACATCATTGTTATTCGATGGTGACTCGCTGGTTAAACGTCCGGCATACAGGTTTACATGTCCGTGTTCAAGTTGTGAATGATTCTGCGATTAACCGGGGTCATTCGGCGGAGTTTAAGCCTAATGGTTATTTAAAGAAACTGGTATGGCGTACTCACCCTTATCAAGAGTGGCTCAAGCATTATTTGCAGCGATTTGACCTGCAATGTGTCTTGAATACGGAAGAATTGGATAAGACCCCGTTTTCGATGACACAACAGGGGTTAATGCACATGGATAAGGGGCGCTTTGAGAAAAAAGATCAACACCGAATAGATGACAGAAGACGCTGGTGCTTGGGTTTTTCAAACAAATCACGTTTAGCCATTCTTAATAACGATAAAAAAGAGTTAACTCTGCAATTGGCGGAAACCGAGAAAAAGGTGAGTCAGGCCCGCCAAGATTTGAATACTGTTTCTGATCGTAAAATACTCTGGGAGAAGATCCAAAGTTACTGTTGGGATGATATCAATGCTCCTTATTGGCATGAAAAGCTTTCGGATTTGCAGGCTGACCTTAAGGTATTGGAGCAGTCAGGTGGCGATCTTGATAAGGCCAGGGAGCGTTGGGAGTCGGCGAAGGAGCAGTTGGCTCAAATCCAATCGGTATTAAATCAGCTCAACTCTGATTCTGGCGGCGTTAAAAATACGCTGAAAAATGCAAAAGAGGAGTGGAGCAAAGCGCAGGCAAAAGCATCAAAAGGATTACCTGATTCAGCCAGACAATTACTTGCTCTTCGGGTTGGAGTGCTTAGTACAAACGATTTAAGCCAGATGTCTGAATTAGTGTCGAAGGTTGAAGAAGATTTGGAGCGTTTGTTAGATATTAGTCGAAACAGTAAAGACAGAGCGGAAAGGTCCGCCATCAGCATTATGGTTTCATTCAGGTCTAACGATAAATGGCAAGTCTTCACGGTTGACTGGCAAAGTAATATTGGCAGCCTGCCTGACTATCTTAATCATTTACAACAACTGGAAGAAGAAGGGCTTCCCAACCTTGTGGAACAGTTTATTGAACGTTTGAATAAGCATGCAACGCAGTCGCTAGCGCGGATTAAAACTAAGCTTGAATCTGAACGGGAAGATATCCTTGAGCGGATTGATATCATTAACCGGGTCCTCAAGCGTACCGAGTTTCGATCAGGGACACACTTAAAGCTAGGTTCAAAGAGAGAGAAATTCCCGCATGTTAATGAGTTTGAACAGCATTTGCGTAAGGTGCTTAGTCAGGTAACCAGTGATGACCATGAAGCGCGGTTCCGTCAATTGGCTAAAGTAGTTGAAATACTTGGGAAAGCAAGTGCGCCAGGCTCCTCAAATACATTAGAAAGTTTAAGGCTGCTTGATCCTCGTTATCAGATGTCATTTTACGCCGAAGAGTTGGATAGTAATACCGGTGAGATTCGTGATGTATTGGAATCATCCAGTGGAAAGTCAGGTGGAGAGAAAGAGTCATTTGCGGCGACTATTGTAGCGGCAAGTTTGGCCTATGTTTTGACGCCAGATGGTTATGATCGACCGGTTTACTGTACTGTTTTCTTGGACGAAGCATTCTCAAATACGGCTGAAACGGTAAGTCGGCGGGTGCTCCGAGTATTTAGAGAGCTTCACATTCACGTTAATTTGATCACGCCTTATAAAAACTTGAATCTGGCAAGAGAATCGGCTCGTTCACTACTCATTGCGGAAAGAGACCAGGAAAACCATGACAGCCGTTTATGTGAAGTGACTTGGGAAGAGATTGACCGGAGAATGGGCGAAGAGAAGAAGAAAAAGTTGCCTGATGAGGCTGCTAATCTGGGGATCGAGCTTGAGAAACTGACATGAAAAAAGGGCAGTATGAGGTGCGTTGGGGGTTATTGCCAGCGCAAGTTA
This sequence comes from Photorhabdus akhurstii, assembly GCF_019090985.1. Taxonomy (NCBI): domain Bacteria; kingdom Pseudomonadati; phylum Pseudomonadota; class Gammaproteobacteria; order Enterobacterales; family Morganellaceae; genus Photorhabdus; species Photorhabdus akhurstii. The sequence goes on from NZ_CP020335.1 coordinate 109,777, forward strand.
AGAGCATCATTAGACAGCGTGAGTGGGATAACCTTTCCTCACTAAAAGCCCGGCTACTGGGCAACAAGGCATTCCCTATTCGCGTTGGCTTAAAACCACCTAAAGGGAATTCTGCCATATTAGATATTGCTCATTTTCAACGGTTTATTGATGAGTGGAGATCATTTCCCTATCAAGATGTTGTGGAGTGGTCTTCTAAGAATTTCAGGGAACTATCTGAACAGCGCATTCCAACTTTTGTTGTCATTGAATCGATGCGACATTTGATTCAATTTTTAGGGAATGATGCCCTTTCCCGAAGTAAGGTATGGGAAAGAAATATGAAGCCATTTTTGCGGATTGATAAAGATCTCTATCCTGCATTGGTTAAATGTATAGATATTGTGGAAAAACTCTCGTTGAGAGATGCGGAATTATTAGCAAAATTGCTGCCACAATTAAAACAAGGCTTAGGTGAAGGACAATATTTAAGAGCACTGCCGCTCATTGGGATTGATACTAAGTTTCTTGAGAACCACCAAATCCTGATCGAAGAGTTAGCTGATATCATTCACAAGGGGGCTGTTTCGGCGTCAGGGGGCCTTATCGCTTGGTTGGGGTGTGCAATAAATCCCAAAGGTTGGTTAACTATCAGGCCGCTTTGCCATGCCGCGACTGCGGCGCTTGGGGGAATGCCGATACTACAAATACCCGACGAATTACTTAGAAAACATGAACTACCGGCATCGAATATTCTAGTAGTAGAAAATCTACAGTCTGGTTTGGCATTACCCGAAATGCCTGACACGATAGCGGTGATTGGCGGCGGGAAAAACATTGCTTGGATGGATGCGGCATGGTTGAGAAGTAAACGTGTAGGATATTGGGGAGATATTGATACTTGGGGGTTGTTTATTCTCAGTGATGCCAGAAACAAGTTTGTAGATATTGAGCCTCTGATGATGGATGTTGAAACCGTTAAAGCTCATGAAGATAGAATGGTCCCTGAATCAAATCCAGTAGAATCCAATCCTTCATCGCTAAATGAGGATGAAACAAAGTTGTTTAATGATCTCATTTCTGGTCGTTTCCAATCTTCACGTTTAGAGCAGGAGCGTCTTTCATCTGATTACATTAGAAACAAGCTTATGAATTGGCTGTCGTGACTATATACCTAACTACAGTAGCTGCCAGACACGATATTTTTTCCATATTATCAAAAATCATCACTTTCTTGGTGTACACCGAAACGGTGCGTGATTATATTGGCGAATGCTTGGCTTGCAGCGCTTCGATATGCACCGCTGCGCCACAATAGCACCGCATTACGCTGTGGTAACGTAGGTTGAATTGCGATGGAATAGAGTCCGGCCTGCTCGTGGGCTATGACATCAGGTAACAAAGTTGCGAGTCGTCCTCGACGGACAATTTCTACGATTGCACTGATGGAGTTGACCTCAATTGCAATACGCGGTGTGATTCCTTGTTTCTGGAAGTACAAATCAATATGGCTCCGCGTTGCAAAGTCTTTACTTAGCAAAATCCGCCGTAAACCCTCGACAGGGCGGGGAGTAGTCACAGAAATAGATCCGGCTTTACGTTGAAGCGCTTGGAAAGCGCTTTAATATGCGCAATCGTTAATGAGCGCTTACCAGATAGAATCTGGCTGACAAGTGATTTGGAGCCAATTTCTTCTTTCAGGTCTGAGTAAGAGAGCCTGTATTGATCCATCAACACACGCAGCGCTGCTACACCGGTTGGTATGTCATCCACTGCTTTATTAAATGCAGCAAAGCGTTCATTGTTGTTTTCATACTCAGCGATTTTAGTGGCTAGAAAGTCAATCAGTGGATTTTCATCATCGTGCTCAATGAGGTAATCCACCATTGCCAGCGCGTCATTATAGGCATCCTCGGAAGTGCAGCTCCCTAAGAAGGGAACAGCGGCTACCAGTACCTTTGTGGCTTCAAGTGCTTTGGTAGGTTCTGCAATCATTCTTTCGTCTCCCGATACTGCTTAGTTAATTTGTTATATTCTGCATGAGTGGCTATATGATTGATATATAGGAGTTTATTAACGAAATTTATATAGGCGATCATTCGTAAGTTTTGCCCACCTATGTCTATTACCCACCATTTGTCTCTGTACTTGAAATTATCAAGACTGGGGAACTGACTTCGTAATTCCACAGGGTTCTCAAAATCTTTTTCTTTTAACTGCTTATACGTTGCAATAATTGCATCTGCATCATTTGGGAAATCGCGAGCAGCTTTCTCAAATGGATCTTTGGAAATAACGTGCATGTCACTCACTCAGTTTACATCATGTAAACACTATAGCGTCATCATTTTCCGTTTACAAAATGTAAACAACAAAAACAAAGACGTCGCCGCAGAACTACAATCAACTATTGGAAAATACTATAGAGATGATAGTAATCCGATCTTTGACGCTATAGATAAACTCGTTCATTCTTTATCCATCCGCTTTCTTATCGATCACGATGGAGTGAAGACATGCAGGATATTATTGAAGGCTTTTTACAATTCCAGCGCGAGGTATTCCCAAAACGCTGCGAGCTTTTCAAGCGGCTTGCCACCAGCCAGAATCCACGTACTTTGTTTATTGCGTGCTCCGATAGCCGCATGGTTCCTGAGCTTCTGACCCAACGTGAGCCAGGTGATCTGTTCGTGATACGCAATGCGGGTAACATCGTTCCGTCATACGGCGCAGAATCTGGCGGTGTTTCCGCTACCGTTGAGTATGCGGTCGCTGTGCTTGGGGTCACCGACATTGTGATCTGCGGACATTCAGATTGTGGCGCCATGACCACAATTGCAACCTGTAAATGTATGGATCACCTGCCCGCGATTACAAGTTGGTTGCGCCATGCAGATTCTGCGAAAGCGATTAATCAGGCACGTGCGCACGTTAGTGAGCCTGTTCGAATTGATTCGATGGCGCGTGAAAACGTAATCGCTCAAATTGCTAATATCAAGACCCACCCGTCCGTAGCGCTCGGGCTGAAACAGGGACACTTGAATCTACACGGCTGGATTTACGACATAGAGTCTGGCTCGATCGATGCTCTAGACGGCTTGGTCGGCCAATTTGTTTCGCTTGCGGACTATCCGCATGTTTCTGCAACGCAATCCGTGTTTCACCACGGCATTTAAATAGCTTATTAATCCAAAGGAATCATTATGACACAATCTCAATACTCCCAAACTCCCCGTCAGGCCCTGACCGATGTTATCATCGACGCCAAAACACACAAAAATTTGACATTTGAGGATATTGCGCAAGGAACCGGTCTGAGTCTCGCATTCGTCACTGCTGCACTGCTTGGCCAACATCCTTTGCCCGCCGATGCTGCAAGGATTGTGGTTGACCGACTTGAACTTGACGAAGATGCCTTCCTTCTGCTGCAAACTATCCCTGTACGCGGTAGTATCCCCGGAGGTGTGCCGACAGATCCGACCATTTACCGATTCTATGAAATGGTGCAAGTTTACGGTTCAACGCTTAAGGCGCTTGTCCACGAGAAGTTTGGTGATGGCATTATCAGTGCGATTGACTTTAAACTTGATATCAAAAAGGTCGATGACCCTAATGGCGGTTCACGCGCTGTAATTACGCTAGATGGAAAGTATTTGCCGACTAAGCCGTTCTAAAATCATTGTAATTTGTTGGCATCGGCAAGAGGTTTGAATTTGAGAGACAAACCTCCTGCCGTTTCAAATTAAAGTTTATTAACTAGCCACTTCGGTTTTTGTATAAAATGTATAGGGAGTGGGATCAAAATTGCCATTTAGCTTCCTGAATGAATGAGCAAAATCAGGCCATACTAATGTTAGGCGCTTATTGCGGGAATCACGGTACCAGCTTGTACAATTATCTCCAACCCATACCGTACCATTAATCTGCTTTTGTAATTCAGCTAAATAACGATCTTGAGCTTCGGGAGAAACCTCAAGTATGTAATTGTTATTTTTCCTGCTGTATTCAATCGCGCCAAGAATGTACTCTATTTGAGATTCAATCATGTAAATGATTGAGTTATGAGTAAGCGTCGCATTTGGCCCGTTGATAATAAACAGGTTTGGAAAACCAGTCACTGTGGTTGACGCAAAAGCTTCCATGCCTTGGGACCAGTGATCAGCGAGGCTGAGACCATCACGGCCATGAACCAAGCGAGTATAAGGTGGTTGGGTGGTTTGAAAACCAGTACAAAAGATCAGCGCGTCAAGCGGATAACTGTTGCCGGCTACTGAGACTACATTTTGTCCATCTATGCGCTGCAAGGCTGATGCTTCGAGTTTAACGTTATCCTGAAGAAGAGCGGGATAATAGTTGTTTGCAATCAAAATCCTTTTGCAACCAGGTTCATAACTCGGAGTGAGTTTTGCGCGTAACTCTGGATCGGGAATTTGTTGTTTAAGGTGATCTAAGGCTATCTGTTTTAATACTGCAACATATTGCGGAATAGAACGGCGAGCTGGATACAGCGATTCAAAGTGCCAGAATATATCTGAACGAACTGCACGAATAGACTTTGGATCGCGTCGGAAAGTCTGTTTTTCAATATCAGAATAACTTCGGTCAGGACGTGGAATGATATAGGATGCATTTCGCTGGAAAATAACGAGTTCAGAGACACTTTTAGCCACTTCAGGAACTAGCTGAGTTGCTGAAGCACCTGATCCGATGATGCCGACTCGCTTACCTTGCAGAGAGATATGGTGTTTCCAGCGGGCTGAATGAAAAATTTCCCCGGTAAAGCTGCTCAGACCTTCGATTTGTGGCAGATTTTCATCTGTTAAATGCCCCGTGCCTGCTATCAAGAATTGCCCACTGAAAACCCCCTTGGCGGTGATAACTATCCAGCGCTCTTTTTGGTTGTCCCAGTAGGCTTTTTCAACGTTGGCGCCAAAACGAATATGAGGCAATAATCCTTCATCCTTGGCTGTGGCTTGAAGATAGGCATATATCTCATGACCGGGTGAAAAAACATGAGACCAGTCAGGATTAGGGCGAAATGAGTAAGAGTAAAGATGTGAGGGTATGTCGCAGGCTACGCCGGGATAAGTGTTATCGCGCCAGGTGCCTCCTACATCATCTGCACGTTCGAGAATAAGAAAATTTTGCTGAGCTCGCCGCTTAAGCTGAGCTCCCATACCAAGGCCGGCAAAGCCGGCGCCGATAATAATAATCTCTGTATCTGTGACCTGTGATATATCTGTATCTGGTGTACTCTTATTCATCATAGTTCTCCAGAGGATCAACGGAATTATGGCAGGTCTGAAGGGATTATGGTTCCGGCAGGATAAAACGAAGGGTTCGCGCAGAATTGGTCAATAACCTGCATCAACTGCGCAGGACGCTCATAGATGACCGCATGTCCACACTCTATCTCTGTAAAGCGTGCATCCTGAATTGCACCAAACAGAGCTTTGCTGTGGCGGATGGGCGTCATTTGATCATGCGTACAGCCAATAATCAGCGTCGTGGCTTTTATCGTAGGAACAATTTGAGTGATATCAACCCGGCCATTAAGGCCCATTTGTAACGCTTCAAATTCCCCTGGTATGGCATTTTCGAAGCTGATTGCAAGCTGATCTGGGTACATATTCACATGACTGGCGCCGCTGAAAGCGCAAAACATCACAAAGTCTGCAATAGCAGGTGATTGGATCTCATATAACTGATGCCAGACAGATAAAAATCGTTCTAACTGTAAATCTGTTTTCATCCATCCTGCGATCAGAACCAAATTACCAACCAGGTCAGGATGTTTAGCGGCAACAGAAGCAGTAACGACAGCTCCCAAAGAGTAACCTATCAATGTGACAGTCTCTCCCAACGCTGCTGCTTCAATAACGGCTTCGACCTGCTTTTCAAGATGTTCGAGGGTAAGCGTTTCGTTTGCTTTTACTGGTTGAGAAAAATCCAGGGATATAACTCTATTTTCCGTGGCAAGCAGTTGAAAGAGATAACCGAAATGTATCTCTGTGCTGCCGCCAGTGCCATGTACCAAGACGATAGGATTTCTATTGGCGTTATTCTTAATTGGATCGAGAGGTTGGGATGTGAAGAACTTTACCTCTTTTCCATCTACGTTGATGACACTTTCGTTGATATTAAATTTTTGCTCGGATTTATTCATGGTAATTAAATATCTCCTGATAGATATAGGTTATAAGGAGACCAAATATAGATAATTAAACAATTATCTTGTTGGTTGCTTAGTTAAATTAATAACTAAGTATAGAGTTATTGTCAAATTATAAAACTAAAATAGTGTCGTGATTGAATATTTCTATTATTATAAATCCTAATATTAGGTCTTATTTATTGTATTTTTGCGATATTGCAGGCAGAAAAAATAAGTTGAAATCTATTAATTAAGCTATGAATATTTCTGGAGGTAATGCTATAAATATCAATGCATTATAATCAATATGTTTGGGGTTGTATTATTGATTTCTTATTTCACATTGACAGATTTTCATCCTCATACCATAGTGATTACATCACTTTTTTTATGTGATTGCATTGTTAAATAATTTTATTTATCTATTTCTTGGATGTTATTGATTGATAATTTATATAGTTAAGAGTTATCAGTAATACACCAGAAATCATTTTCCTAAATATTTTATAAAGTATTTTTCGCTCTGACAGCATTCTGCTATAACGCCTGACTTGGTTTATACAATTCATCAGCGTGTGTAGTCTGCTCTAGAGAGATAAAATTGAATGACATCATCGGATATTTAACACACCTGTTCAGGAGATGAAAAATGTCTACTCGAATCGTGAATGAACAACATCAACAATATGCGATAGCAGAAGGTGAAAAACGTGCCATACGCACAATTAAGCTATTTATTGCTCTGGGCTTTATCGCAGAGGCTGGATTTCTTTTAATGGGGCTTATTTTGTTTCCCGATAATGGCCCCTTGGTATGGCGTCTCGTATGGGCGCTTGGTTTATGCGGTATTGGTATGGGAGCTGCCGTTGGGGGATTGACTTACTTAGTTTCATCTCGTTTGACTCCCGGAAGTACCGGAGCTTATATCATGACCGCAGTGAGTAGCACTTTGCTGTTTAGTGTTTGCCAGACGCTTTGCTGGGGATTGGACCATAACGTTGGGCTGAATTATTGGGGTTCAATAGACATGCCGTTGTTGTTCCTTATTAAAGGATACACTGCTGCACTGATTGCAGGCATTCTGGGCAGCTTCCTGCTTAACTCTGTGCAAGGTGCAAGATTCCTTGCTTATCTTAAGGTGTTTTAGTGAATAAAAAGTCGAGTTTGCCCAATAGCTTTGCCATTTCCGTGTTTCTGGCTGTGCTGGCTGCATGCCTGAATCTTATATTGTGGCGCGCTGATATTCTGGAAATGGCGCACAATACTGCGCTGAAAGGGTTAATGGCTATTTGGTATATATTAGGATGGGGTTTTGCTCCGGGTTGCCTGACCGTGCTTGCCATCAATTCAATCAGGGGAAGATTACCTCAGAGGGTGGGGGCGGTGACTGCAACGCTCATCAGCTTTCTACTGGTTACAGGGATTTGCGGTTTAGTTTATGCTTACCTGACAAACTCCGTTTTTATGCAAATTGCTATGGGAGGCGAAGCTCATCATCACCCGACCGCAAACAACGGAACTATTCTGGGTTTTATTATGCAACTGCTACCCAGTTTATGTGCAATCGTTATCTCAATCATAAATGCATTTTCGATAAAAATGGGAAAGGCGGTTTAGGTGATAAGATCTGAAATTCTTGGCAGCTAAACCGCTATTATTATGTTGACAATTTATTACTTGTGAATTGGCTTCCAAGGCGTAGCTAGTAGACGGTTCTTCTCCCATCTTGTCATGGTGCTCAGTTCACAGACATAAAGCGAAAGATATTCGGCCCCAGTTTTGCGAATACAAAATTGGGGCTTCCCCACCAATACAGCTTTACAGTAGACTTTTTAACTCCTCTGGCATCGATTCTTCTACTGTCTGATATTGTTAGATTTATTCCTCCAATTACCCTAGTTTTTCGTTACAGTCGGGCCTTTAAACCCAAGGGAAAAGTTTTGATTGACGTGTAAGAACGTCAGAAATCGACAAATAGACGGAAAGGAAACCAACAAATAGACGCTATCTAAACCAGCATTTGGACGATGTGATAACCAGCAAATAGACGCTGTACAAACCAGCATTTGGACGATAGCATAGCCAACAAATAGACGGAGCAATTTAAGCTTCATTCTCTACATTGAACATAAAAGAACAACCTTGAATAACACACTACACCCAAGATACATAGCACCACAGCTCAAGGCAGCATTGGCTGATACATCAGTGGTGTGTCTGCTTGGTCCTCGCCAAGTCGGCAAAACAACGTTGGCGAAATCTCTAGAGCCTGGGCGGGCTTACCTAACTTTCGATGACAGTACTTTGCTTAACACAGCTAAAGCCGATCCCACCGGATTTGTACAAAGCTTGCCAGAACGTGTCACACTGGATGAAGTACAGCGTGTGCCGGAGATCTTACCTGCCTTAAAAGCAACTATAGACATTCATCGTCAACCGGGACGGTTCATACTAACTGGTTCAGCTAATTTGCTGTTACTGCCTGGAGTACAGGAATCATTGGCAGGTCGTGTCGAGGTGATCTATTTACAGCCACTTTCTGAACAAGAAAAGCAGCATAGTCCAACATCGCTACTCGAACAACTGATCACGAACAAAATCTCTCCTTCAATCAAAGGGGAACAAATCCTCATTGAAGGTGTAGTCGAAGCTGTAGTACAAGGCGGTTATCCAGAGCCGAATACGCGTAGTGAGGCGCGAGCACGTCAGTGGCATAAGCAGTACCTCAACGCCATTATTCAACGTGATGTAAAAGACATTGCAGCGATTCGAGATGAAGATGAATTACTGCGACTTATCAAGACTCTTGCACTGCGTACTGGTAACTTATTGAATATCAGTGGATTGGCGAAAGATCTGGGTCTTCAGCGAGAAACCGTGGATAAATACATCACCATTCTAGAGCGCTTGTTCTTAGTGAGGCGCTTACCGGCCTGGCATAAAAACCAAGCCAAGCGTTTAATAAAAGCCCCTAAAGTTCATGTGGTGGATTCGGGTCTGGCTTGTGCTTTAAATAATCTGAGAGTCGACGATTGGCATAACCTTAGTAATGATTTTGGTGCAGTACTTGAAAGCTTTGTGGTGCAACAATTGATTTGCCAAGCGGGTTGGAGTGAACATGAACTGTACTTCTCCCACTATCGTGATAAAGATCAGGTTGAGGTTGATCTGGTTATTGAAGATGGTCGAAGAATCTGGGGGATTGAAGTTAAAAAAGCGGCCAGCATACAGCCGAAAGACGGTATGGGGTTGGCAAGATTAGCTTCACTGGCTGATAGGGATTGGCAGGGTGGCATCTTACTGTACACCGGTAATAATTGCCTCCCAATTAGCCACATACCGAACACATTTGCGGTACCAATGAATGCGCTTTGGGGACATTGATATCCACCACGTCCTAAAGGACGTGGTTCCCTACATTCAGAGGCTGTCGCAAAAAGCCGACATTTCTTACTCAGGGGGAATACAGAGATTTATTGCCTGTTATTGGTGTTGTTAACTCATAATATCAGAGCAACTACCCTTAATAAATTATACGTCATATGATTAATTGTACAATGTTTTTAATAATTTTAAACAATGTTTGAGTACATGCCTAAGCGGAACTCCATGCCCACAGGAAGTTATAGCCACCAAGCCAGCCGGTGACGTCTACCACTTCACCAATAAATAGAGTCCTTTTACCTGGTTAGTTTCCATCGTTTTGGATGAAAGCTGGTGAGTATCAATACCTCCCATCGTCACTTTGGCGGTGAGATAGCCCTCCGTTCCGTTGGGCTGTACCCATCATGATTGGAGGTTTGCCGCCAACTGTCTTATTGGAAAGACCGGGCTTACCTAGAATCACATAGTTAATTATATAATTTTTTTAATATTTTTACGTAACGCCTGAGCACATGCCCAGGCGGAACTCCATGCCCACTGGAAGTTATAGCCACCAAGCCAGCCGGTGACGTCTACTACCTCACCAATAAAGTAGAGACCTTTTACCTGATTAGCCTCCATCGTTTTAGATGAAAGCTGGTGAGTATCAACACCTCCCATTGTCACTTCGGCGGTGCGATAGCCTTCCGTACCGTTAGGTTGTACCCGCCATGATTGGAGGTTAGCCGCCAACTGTTTTTGCTGATTTGGAGTTAGTTGTTTAAGAGCAATATCTGGGATCTGACCGAGCGTTTGCAGGCACTCTGTCAGCCGCTTCGGTAATAATTTTGCCAAAGTATTTTTTACGCTTTGATTTGGGTGAGAGTTCCGTTCTTGCTCTAGAAAGGTTTCCAGATCACTATCAGGAAGTAAGTTAATGCTTACAAACTCCCCCGGTTGCCAGTAATTGGAAATTTGTAAGATTGCTGGACCAGAAAGTCCTCGGTGGGTAAACAGAATATTTTCTTTGAACAGAGTACCGTTTTCGGCGGTAACAATGGCGGGAACAGACACGCCAGAGAGCATATGAAGTTGCTCCAGTAGTGGTTTGTGCAGAGTAAAAGGCACAAGAGCGGCGCGGGTTGGCAAGACTTTCAAACCGAACTGTTCTGCAATTCGATAACCAAAAGGAGTTGCTCCAAGGCCAGGCATAGATAACCCACCGGAAGCAATGACAAGTGAGCGTGCATTTACTTCCTTTCCGTTAACGATGATAACGAAACCCTGCTCATTTTTTTCTACCTGGCTAACTTCGCTGCGCAGACGAATAGTAACCTGACCGGCTTCACACTCTTTCAGCAACATATCAACGATCTGTTGGGCAGAGTCATCACAGAAAAGTTGCCCCAGTGTTTTTTCATGGTAAGCAATGCCATGACGTTGAACCAGTTCGATAAAATCCCATTGTGTGTAACGAGCCAGAGCAGACTTGCAAAAATGGGGGTTAGCAGAAAGATAAGCTGATGGTTCTGTGTACAGATTCGTGAAGTTGCAACGTCCACCACCGGACATCAAAATTTTACGCCCGGCTTTTTTGTCATTGTCCAGAACGAGTATCCGTAAACCGAGCTGCCCAGCCTGAGCTGCGCAGAACAAACCTGCTGCACCGGCGCCAATAATAACCGCATCAAATCTTTCCACTGTTTTTCTCTTTATGACTAAATAATTTAGTGGGGAATTACCCCTAATATGTTGCATTTTTGATAAGTTTATGGGGGAAAAGTCCCTTATAACTTAAAATTGTCAATTTTTTAGAAGATATGTAATTTTATGATATATAAAGAGTATTCCTATTTCTTATTGTTACCTAGTTGTCATGAAATCAAAAAAAGTTCATATTTCACTTCCCCCGCTAGCATTTGTCACTGATAATGCGCCGCGTTCATGTCCAACTAACTGGCTTAACGTTTATGCTACATCTTTTTACTGGCCTGGATTTTCACACCAGCCTAATGTTAGTACTGGCACTACTATTTGTGCTGTTTTATGAAGCCATTAATGGCTTTCATGATACCGCGAATGCGGTAGCAACAGTTATTTATACCCGTGCTATGCGAGCACAGTTCGCCGTCGTTATGGCTGGGGTATTTAACTTCTTTGGTGTTCTTCTTGGTGGATTAAGTGTCGCTTACGCGATTGTGCATTTGCTTCCGACCGATCTTCTTCTCAATGTCAGTTCTGCTCATGGCCTTGCTATGGTGTTTTCCATGTTGCTGGCTGCGATTGTCTGGAACCTTGGGACCTGGTATTTCGGTTTACCTGCATCCAGTTCCCATACCCTGATTGGTTCCATCATTGGTATCGGTTTAACCAATGCCATCGTAACCGGTTCTTCTGTGGTTGATGCGTTGAATGTGCCGAAGATGATACAGATTTTCCTGTCGTTGATCCTCTCTCCTTTAATCGGATTGATCATCGCAGGGGCTGTCGTGTTTCTGCTGCGTCGTTACTGGAGTAGCACCAAGAAACGTAAACGTATTCATCTGACTCCCGCTGAACGTGAAAAGAAGGATGGTAAGCGTAAGCCCCCTTTCTGGACACGTACAGCGCTGATTTTGTCTGCGGTAGGCGTAAGCTTCTCTCATGGGGCGAATGATGGTCAGAAAGGTATCGGTTTGATTATGCTGGTGCTAATTGGTGTAGCGCCAGCGGGATTTGTTGTAAACATGAATGCCAATGGTTATGACATCGCCCGTACCTACGACGCTATTACTCACTTGCAACAATATTATCGGCAGCATGGCTCAGCGTTATCCCATGCAATTGAGCTGACGCCATCGGTCGCTGTTGCGGAAGATGAACCGGAAGGGCGATTCCATTGTGATATTACGCGTGCTGTCGTTGTTCTTGATCAGACAGAAAGTCTATTGAAGGGCATTCAGAGCTACAGTGAGCTGAATGCTGAACAGCGTAACAATATGCGCCGTATGTTGATGTGTATTGCTGATACGGCGGAGTCTCTGGCTAAACTGCCGGAAACTCGTGCTGAAGACGCCCGTTTCCTGAATAAATTGCGGAAAGACTTATTACACACCGTTGAGTATGCGCCTGTCTGGATTATCATTGCGGTAGCACTGGCTCTGTCTTTGGGAACGATGGTTGGCTGGAAACGTGTTGCAGTCACTATTGGTGAGAAGATTGGCAAAAAAGGTATGACCTACGCGCAAGGTGTTTCAGCTCAGATGACTGCTGCTGTTTCAATTGGTGTTGCGAGTTATACCGGCATGCCGGTCTCTACTACGCAGGTGCTTTCTTCTGCGGTGGCTGGAACGATGTTGGTCGATGGCGGTGGGGTTCAGGGTAAAACTATCCAGAATATCATGCTGGCTTGGATACTGACGCTGCCGGTTTCAATCGGGTTGTCCGGTACGCTTTACTGGTTCGCTTTGAAACTGATTTAATTGTTTTAATGGATAATTTGAGGGCGGTATGGGTCAACTATACCGCCTTTTTATTTAATACCAAATCAACATAGAGATCAGGCAAATAACAACTAATCCACTCAGTGCGCTGGTCAAAATAAATTGTCTTCTCAACCTTTCACAACGAAGAACAACTTCTGGATCATGATGATCAAGGTAACGTTGTGAATTGATATAGTTCACTAGTCGTATTTGCTTATTAAGTTGCCCATGAGTAGTGAAAAAGCCGTTACCGTCTACTGATTGATAAAGCAAGGGGTCAGATTGACGAAGAATGGACAGCAATGCTCGTAGTGAAGAGAAGTAGCGCATCATATTGATAATGCAGACAAGACACAGCGCCCAAAACAGTGCGATTGTACTGAACATAATCCCCTCCTTAGAATGGTTAGCCAAAGCTGTCACAAAAAAGAAAAAATCAAAATTGCAGGTGGCGACACCTTTATATTTATTGTAGGAAAGATAGCCAGATAGTACAAAAAACCTGTTCTGCATGAGTTGGGACAGAACTAGTAGAAAAACGTCATAAACACTCATCTAGTTAGTTCTATCCAACCATGAAACCTCAGAGAGATTGATTAGCTATTCACGTAAATATATTGGGTATCAAGAAAGGCCGTAAATTCAGAGTAGGATTTTGCTATCCATCAAGTGGCAGGAAGAGCAATTGTGGTATATGTTGTTTGGTGGATGTTCTTTGTCCAGTCGCTAAACCGATGAGCTGTGATCGAAACAGGACTTGAAGAACATCCTAATTAGTAATAAACACAGGATAGTGGCAATTTGCCCTGCCAACTCACTAACTCGGCATTATGGAAGGAGTTCGCTTATGGCTTACAAACATATTCTTGTTGCGGTTGATTTATCCCCGGAAAGTCAGGTTTTGGTGAGAAAAGCTGTTTCTATGGCTAAACCGGACAATGCCAAAGTTTCCCTGATCCATGTTGATGTTAACTATTCCGATCTCTACACCGGTTTGATTGATGTTAATCTCGGTGATATGCAGCAACGTATTACTGACGAGACCCGCAGTGCGCTGAAAGCGCTCTCCGCAGATTCAGACTATGACATTCAGGAGACCCTGAGCGGTAGCGGTGATCTGGGGCAAGTACTGGTTGATGCAATCAAGAAATATGACATAGATATGGTTGTTTGTGGTCATCATCAGGATTTCTGGAGCAAATTGATGTCTTCTGCTCGTCAGTTAATTAACACGGTTCATGTTGATATGCTGATTGTTCCTCTGCGTGATGATGAATGACAATAGATTGAAAAGTTATTCGATAAAATCGCCTGCTTATGCAGGCGTTTTTTTTGGTGAAATGGGGGGGTGTTTGGCTTATGCTCGGTGCAATCAAGAAATTTTTTTTACCTTTCTGCGAAAAAACTTCTTGAAAGATGAATATAGAACAATGATATATTCAAAGGGCAAACACAACTTATCTCACATTTTCAACAAAAATAATGATTAGAAAATGACTGAGAATCCATCACAACCGAAGTAGAAATAAGGAATAACTAAATGAGCTGTTTACTATCTTTGTCTTCATTTCTTGGATCGATTCAACGCAGGGATGAATATCAACCAGAATATCTCCAGGCTGTTCGGGAAGTATTCACCTCTCTTTGGCCGTTTCTTGAACAAAACCCGAAATACCGTGAACATAGCCTACTGGAACGTATGGTGGAGCCAGAAAGGGTTATCCAGTTTCGGGTTTGCTGGGTAGATGATCAGGGTAAAGTGCAGGTAAACCGGGCATGGCGAGTGCAATTCAACTCCGCCATTGGTCCATACAAAGGCGGTATGCGTTTTCATCCATCGGTAAACCTCTCTATTCTGAAATTCTTGGGCTTTGAACAAACCTTGAAAAATGCACTAACAACTTTACCAATGGGTGGTGGTAAAGGTGGTTCAGATTTTGATCCTAAAGGAAAGAGTCAGGGCGAAGTCATGCGTTTTTGTCAGGCATTAATGACAGAATTGTACCGCCATTTGGGGCCGGATACTGATGTTCCCGCAGGTGACATTGGTGTGGGTGGCCGTGAAGTGGCTTTTATGTCAGGGATGATGAAAAAGCTTTCTAACAACACGGCTTGTGTATTTACTGGCAAAGGTCTCTCTTTTGGCGGTAGCTTGATTCGCCCGGAAGCAACCGGTTATGGTCTGGTCTATTTCGTCAATGCCATGTTGAAACGTCATGGCATGGGTTTTGACGGTATGCGCGTATCGGTTTCCGGTGCAGGTAATGTGGCGCAATATACGATTGAAAAATGCATGGCATTGGGAGCGAAAGTGGTAACCGCTTCTGATTCCGGCGGTACTTTAGTTGATGAGGAAGGGTTTACGCCGGAGAAGCTGGCTCATCTTGAAGAGATAAAAAACCAACGCTATGGCCGTGTGGAAGAATACGCCAGAGAGCGGGGTCTGACTTTCTTGAAAGGGTTACAACCTTGGTCTGTGCCGGTTGATATCGCTTTGCCATGCGCCACTCAGAATGAACTGGACTTGGATGCGGCTAAGGTCCTTATCAAGAATGGCGTCAAAGCGGTTGCTGAAGGGGCGAATATGCCAGCAACTATTTCAGCGACGGAAGCCTTTATTGAAGCAGGTGTGTTATTCGCACCCGGTAAAGCGGCCAATGCTGGTGGCGTGGCGACATCTGGTCTGGAAATGGCACAAAATGCGGCCCGTTTAGGCTGGAAGGCTGAAAAAGTGGATGCGCGCTTGCACCACATCATGTTGGATATTCACCACGCCTGTGTTGAGTATGGTGGCGAGGGCAAACAGACCAATTATGTTCAGGGGGCGAACATTGCCGGATTTGTGAAAGTTGCCGACGCTATGCTTGCTCAAGGCATTCTTTAAACTACATTCTTTAAACTAAAAGATATCAGCCGCAATAACGGCTGATTTTTTTCAACGAGGATAAATATCAAAACGGTGATTTTTCGTGGTGATAGCTGCTGATGCAGCGACTCCAGCTAAGGGTTCTGCATAATCTGGCCGCTTTACCACGACGCGGCGTTTTGCCAAAGCGCGTGCAGGGGCTAGCAAACTATCAGCATCTTCATCAGCGCCAACCAGAGATTGGAACACTCGCATCTCTTTTTTCACCAGTGCGCTTTTCTGCTTATGTGGATACATAGGATCAAGATAAACGACATCGGGCTGTGGCGTAATATCGGCCAGCGCTGTAATGCTGGAGGCATGGAGCAGCGTCATGCGCTCTTGCAACCAGCCGCCAATTTCTTCATCCTGATAACCACGTTGCAGCCCATCATCCAGTAATGCCGCGACCACTGGATGGCGTTCCAGCATTCTTACATGACAACCCAATGATGCCAGCACAAAGGCATCGCGCCCCAGGCCGGCGGTAGCATCTACGACTGTTGGTAGATAATCTTTTTTGATTCCTATGGCCTTAGCAACGGCTTCGCCGCGTCCGCCGCCAAAGCGACGGCGATGTGCCATTGTACCTGATACAAAATCGACATAGATGCCGCCTAGCTTTGGCTCATCCCGTTTACGAAGTTCAAGACGTTGAGGGGTAAAGACCAACGCCATAATCGCGCTTTCGTCATGCATCAGCCCCCAGCGCTCTGCCAGTTGAGATAAGGCGCTGTTATCAGCGCCTTGTTCACAGATTAAACAGATTCCCACCTTAAATTACCCTTTAATACCGGCCTTGCGCAGCATTGCATCCAGTTTTGGTTCACGGCCACGGAAGCGTTTGAACAACTCCATTGGTTCTTCTGAACCGCCACGGGACAAAATGTTATCAAGGAAAGATTGCCCGGTTTCGCGGTTAAAAATGCCTTCTTCCTCGAAACGAGAGTAAGCATCGGCTGCCAACACATCAGCCCACAGATAACTGTAGTAGCCAGCGGCATAACCACCGGAGAAGATGTGGGTGAATGAATGTGGGAAACGGCCCCATTCAGGTGAAGGCACTACGGAGACCAATTTCTTCACTTCTTTTAAGGTCTTCATGGTTTGAGCGCCTTTCTTTGGATCGTAGTTAACATGCAGACGGAAATCGAACTGACCAAACTCAAGTTGACGTAAGATCCTCATGGCAGCCTGATAGTTTTTGGCTGCTAACAGATTATCCAACATGGATTGCGGCAGAGGTTCTTTAGTCTCATAGTGACCAGAGATGAATGCCAGTGCTTCTGGCTCCCAGCACCAGTTTTCCATGAATTGGCTTGGCATTTCAACCGCATCCCACGGTACACCATTGGTACCGGAGACACCGGCAGTTTCAATCTTAGTCAGCATTAGGTGTAGACAGTGACCAAACTCGTGGAACAGCGTATTGACTTCATTGTGAGTGAATAGCGCTGGTTTATTGCCAACAGGTTTGTTGAAGTTGCAGTTCAGATAAGCGACAGGCTTTTGCAGTTCGCCGTTGGAACGGCGCATGCTGCTGATACACTCATCCATCCAAGCGCCGCCACGTTTATTTTCGCGTGCGTACAGATCCATATAGAAGCTACCGCGCAGCTCATTGGTGTCATCGTACAGATCAAAGAAACGGACATCCTGATGCCAGGTTTCTACATCATGGCGCTCTTTAGCCGTAATGCCATAGATACGGCGAACAACTTCGAATAACCCTTCAACAGCCTTTTGTTCAGGGAAATAAGGACGTAATTGCTCATCATTGATAGAGAACTCGTACTGTTTTTGTTTTTCGCCATAATAAGTCATATCCCAAGCTTCCAGCTTGTGGGCGCAATGATGCCATTTAGCAAAACCTTTTAATTCATCTACTTCCTCTTCGCCCTGTGGATGAGCGCGTTTTGTCAAATCATTCAGAAAATCCAATACTTCCTTCGGGGTTTTTGCCATCTTGGTTGCAAGGGATTGTTCTGCATAATTTTTGAAACCAAGCAACAGAGCTTGTTCGTGACGTAGCGCGAGGATTTCGGCGATCACTTCGCTGTTATCCCATTTACCTGCATTTGGCCCCTGATCGGATGCGCGGGTATTGTAGGCGTGGTAAATTTCTCGACGCAGTTCACGGTTATCTGCATAGGTGATAACCGGCTGATAACTTGGTGCTTCTAAAGTCAGTAGCCAGCCTTTTTGTCCTTTGGCTTCTGCTTGTGCTTTAGCGGCGGCAAGCGCGCTTTCAGGCAGACCAGCCAGATCTTTCACGTCAGTAATTAATTTGGTCCAGCCCATAGTTGCATCAAGCACATTATTGTTGAATTGCGAACTTAAATCTGACAAACGAGCACTAATCTCGCCATAGCGTTTCTGCTTCTCTTCAGGCAGACCAATACCTGATAGTTTAAAATCACGCAGTGCATTTTCGACAACTTTGCGTTGAGGCACAGAGAGCTTCTCAAACTCAGCGCTTTCACGTAATGACGTATAGGCTTGATATAGTCCCTTGTGTTGACCTAACCAGGTACTGAATTCGGACAGTAATGGCAAACTTTCTTCATAGACGGCGCGTAATTCTGGGCTGTTTTTAACCGAATTCAGATGATTGACTGGTGACCATGCACGGGATTGCTTATCACTTGCTTCGGCCAATGGCTGACACAGATTATCCCAGGTAAAAACGGTATTCTCGGCCAATATTTTTTCGATAGTTTGGCGATAATTGGCAATGACTTCTTTTACAGCGGGAACAACATGTTCTGGTTTAATAGAAGAAAATTTTGGTAAACCTGATGGAACGAGTAACGGATTAGTCATATAAAGCGTCCTTTTTATGTGTTGGATACATTGCTGAGAGGAGCAACCTTGTATCGTAATGGGTATCGGCTAATAAGATGTAGGTAAAATTCGACAAACTCAACGCGAATGTTGAGTTTATGAACAACAAAATTTAATGCTTTTTAGGAAATTGAGAATGATTTCAGCAAACGGATTTAGAAGCCAGATAATATGCGTTATGATTAGCTCCTTTTCATAATTCTTTGTATTTATATGGAAGATCATCGTCCCCGGTGGGGCGGCTGGACTTCAAATCCAGATGGGGCCGCCAGCGGTCTCTGGCAGGTTCGACTCCTGTGATCTTCCGCCATCCGCACCAGCCCCAGAAAAAGTCATCAAAATTAGTATGGTAAAAACGAGAGTGACCATAAATTTTATGCTCTATATGAACGCATCCCGTTTGCAAGACAAAAATTACTCTGGCATCGACGGTAGGTTGCAGCTCTATATCCGGCCTTATTGCAGCCAGAGCTGCGGGCCTCGATGTAATCCGCTGACTGGCTCCTCACTCTCCTAACGAGCTTTAAGCTCAGAGCATAAATCAGGTTTAGCAAGTCACGGTCTTACCTGCCTTTGTCATCATTATCATTGCTTTAGCAATCTTTCTGCATTCATCCTTGTCGTTAAAAGTGAAAGTTGATCAGTGAAACACTTCAGTAAGGTCTGACACTAACGTAATCTTTTTGGTATTCCTGCTGATGGGCGACCAATGCCCAAACGGTGCGAGCCAGCTTATTGGCCATCCCCACAATCGCCACACAGACCGGACGGCGTTTTTTCAGCTCCGTCACCCACGGCAGCGGGGTTTTCGTCAGTAAGGTGGCCACTCTTGCACCGTGAATAAACAGGGTTCTCAGGTAGGTATCTCCCCGTTTACTGATGCCCAGTAATTTGACCCGGCCTCCTGTTCCCGTTTGTTTCGGTACCAGGCCCAGATAGGCCGAAAATTCCCTGCCCGACCGAAATGCGCTGGGATCGCCCATCGTCGCGATGGCGGCGGTCGCAATCAGGACACCGACACCGGGAATTTTCATAATCCGCTGACAATCGGCATTCTGCTTTGCCCACGCCGTTAGTTGGTTTTCCATTTGTTCAATTTGTTCGTCGATTTCGGTCAAACGATGATATTGCGCTTCAAGCAGAGCAAGCAGGAACGGGGCCAGTTTTTTTCTGAGTCGCTCAAGTACCTCAGGCATGGCCTTATCCAGAGAAGCCCTGCCTTTATGCATGGTTTCACCAAATTCCAGTAGCAAACCATGCAGCGCATTGATTTGTGCGGTTCTGAATTTGACTAATTGGTGGCGCATTCGGTGTAATGACAGAATGGCCTGTTGCTCTTCATTTTTAATCGCGATCGATTTACCGGGTTGCTGAACCGCCAGCCAAATGGCCCGGGCATCCTGAACATCATTTTTATTTCCCATCCGGAACGCTTTAACAAATTTAGCCTGAAGCAAACGCACGTCATGCCCCAGCTTCCTCAGCTCCCGAGCCCAATAATGCGCACCGCCACAGGCTTCCATGCCAATCAGACAAGGTTCGCGGTTACTGAAGAACGTTAAAAAATCCGGCCTCCTCAGTTGCTTATCAATAAGTTCACCGGTGTATTCATCGACAAAATGAATTTGCATCAAATGTTTTGCAATATCGACGCCAAAAGGAGTAAATTTCATGGGTGGATCCTCCAGTCATCAGGGAGCAATAGTCTCCCGCTTTTAGGCACTATAAGGCCGGAAATCTGTGAGGATCCACATCTCATCTCTCAATTCCAGCACAATGCCAAAGGCTAAGTGGTTGGGATGCGTTCATTACATTCTCCTAAGACATTTTGGTTTCACTTTTTGCAATCAGCCGAACGCCGAAGCTTTTTAATGCCTGTAGTTGTTCCGGGGTTCTGGAGGCGCACCGGCTATACGTTTTGATGCTTATCTATTTTCCCGGCGTTTTGTACATTAAAATCACTCTTAATGCACAGTCGGGCTGGGAACTGTTGGTGAGGCAGCAGGTTTCTTCGCTCTTATTACGACCTATTGACTGAAAAAATTATAGGAACAGCTTTGTGTCGCAGCACAAAATGGTAAATAGTGTCAGGAACTCTAGCCATCCCTTCCATTTTTGCCATTTTGACCACCATTAGGGCCTCCTTTCCCTCCTGAGCCTCCTTTCCCTCCTGAGCCACCTTTTCCTCCATCGCCACTATTTGGCCCACTTCCACCGTTGCCGCCATTGCCGCCATTACCACCATGAGATCCTGCTCCACTTCCGCCATTACCGCCGTTACCACCAGGTCCTCCATTTGAACTATATAATTTCAAATCAAAATCTAAATTTGTTGAATTTTGATTTTCTAAATTGAATTGATTTTTTAGGGAGGTGGTTTCTGCTGAGGCTATTGGTGTGATTGAAAGGAAAGAAATAGCTAATAATGAACTTGTTAAAAATAAGGATGTTTTTTTCATAAATGCTCCATTTACTATATGACCACATGACTATATGGAACAATATTAATAACCTTCACTAAATATAATTTGAGTGAATTTAACTTTCAACAATAATGTTACTGGCGAGCATAAAAAAGTGCGGGGCACCTATGCGGCAACAGCTTCTGTCAAGTCGTGACTTGCTCTGTTTGGGCATTGAGGCAACCCGAGCGACCATTTCATCATTAAGAAATTATGTGTGCTGATATTGCTGAATTTAAGTTAGTCAAAGCAGTAAAAGATCAGAATGGGCGGAAGGTTGAATTGCCGCTGGCAATTTTTGATCCCATGAATCCGGAACTGGCGAAGATGTCGGTAGCAGGCAACTAATTGGTTTGAGTATTTTAACATTTATTCTTCCAGGTATATTAGTACCATTGGTTTTTCACCTACTTGAGATAACGGTCAATAGAGCGGAGGCAATTGATGAGTGATAATCTTCCTGAAGCACCACAGGGCGAATTTATTTTGTTCCGAAGTGACGATGGTCAGGCACATGTCGAATGCCGTTTTGAATCCGATACGCTGTGGTTATCACAAGCGGAGATAGCCAATCTTTATCAGGTGACGCCTCAGGCGATCACACAGCATGTTAAGGTTATCTATGATGAGGGTGAACTTGTACAAAATTCAACTTGTAAGTCTTTCTTACAAGTTCGACAAGAGGGTAATCGACAAGTTAATCGTAATATACTGCATTACAACCTCTCAGAGGTCTTTTTGGTTTTAGAGAGGGGAAATATAAAGATATAATACCATTATAATTACAGCTTCATCTTATTAGATAAATAAATTATTCATAGGATTATATACTGTGAATAATTTATTGCTTTTTCATTGAAATAGATAGCGTAAATGAAGTAATTATAAAAAATTAAAATTAATTTATTGAGCGGCCACATTATAAATTTCGTGCTATTAGTCAAGATTTTGTCCATACTACATAGACTATTTTGCATGAATATAGGTTTAATAGTGATTATATAATTGTTAGAGTAAGAGGAATATGTATGTCTTATTTTTTTGATACAGCAGTTAATATAGAGGGAAATAAGAAATTAAGAACGCCTCAGATTGAGGCATACATCAAAATTAGAGAATATTTTAATCAACCAAATAATAAAGAAGCATTAGTAGTACTACCGACAGGTACAGGTAAAAGTGGTTTAATTTCTATTGCGCCATATGGAGTATCAAATAAAAGAGTTCTTATTATAACTCCTGGGCTTGTTACTAAAGATAGTATACGAAAAACTCAAGAGGTGTTAGAGGACAATTTCTGGGTGAATTGTGATGTTATATTTAATAGTAAAGATATTCCTGTGGTGAATGAATATCTTCAAGATATCAGTGATGAGCATTTATTTGCTAGTCATATTGTTTACTCTAATATACATCGAGTATCAAGTAAGCGTGAGACAAGTCTAATAAGTAGAGTTCCACAGGATTTTTTTGATTTTATTATTATTGATGAGGCTCACCATGCTCCTGCCCAAAGTTGGCGTGAAGTTTTGGGATATTTCCACGAGGCTAAGATACTTCATGTTACAGGAACACCATATCGAGGTGATAATCAAGAAATTCCTGGAGAAAAAATACATGAAACTCCTCTTTCAGAGGTTATGAAAAATAATTATGTGAAGTGGTTAAGAAAAGAGACAGTTAATGCACATGAATTGTATTTTTCTATAAAAGAAAATGAGGAGGTCAAATTATCAAAGGAAGAGGTATTGGCATTTAAAGATAAAGAGTGGATAGAGAAAAGTATCGCTCTGTCGGAGGAATGCTCAAAAGATGTTATTGAGTATAGCATATTAAAATTAAATGAGTTAAAAAAATTATCTAGTAAAGTTCCCCATAAAATATTAGCTGTAGGTTGTAGTATTTCTCACGCAGAAGATTTATATCATTGGTATAAAGAAAAGGGATTAAATTCTATTATTGTTCATAGTGAAATGTCCTTAGATGAATTACGTAGATCTTTTAGAAACATTGAAAATCATCAATGTGATGTCGTAATTTCAGTTAACATGCTGATGGAAGGTTATGATCATAAATACTTAAGTATTCTGGCTATATTTAGGCCATATAGAAGTATTAATGCATTTGCACAAGTGATTGGTAGAATATTGCGTGCAATACCTGATGATGAAATAACAGCTTTTGAAATTGATAATAATGGATTGGTAATATTTCATGAAGAAATTGGACTCAACACAATGTGGAATGTATTTCAAAAGGAAGTTGATAGAGCTAAAAGAGGAAGTATCCGGGAATATACATTTAGTGATAGAGAATATATTGAGAGAGAAAATTCATTAGCTAAATAACGTTTCGTAATTATGCTACACATAGCCTTCTTCAACCCATTGTTATACATAGAATTATGAGTGGTATAAGATGTAGCACTATTTTGAAATCTTATTTAGTGTAAATAGTGAGGGAGCTTTTATTAGTAATAAAGATTCATATCTTGATGATATAGATTTTAATGAATTATTTGAAAGAAAGAGAGCGGAGATAAATGCGTCAGTATCCGAAAATATAAATAAAATTATTCAATCGGGAGTAGATCTACCATTAGATGTGCGTGAAAATTTGAAAGATTTTCTCGTAGAGAAAGAAATTCGTAAAGCTGCTAAATTAATAGACCCTGAGTTGATAGAGAAGCGGCCTGCGCAAGCAAGAAAAATGATGCGACAAATCTTGAGTACGAGAATACAGGATGAGGTTGCTAATCTTTTGATTGAAAACGGTATTGATGAAAAAGGCTCTGAGCTTTATCATGTTTTTAATCGCTATATTTCTAATCTAAAGACAACAGATGTTAATGATGGTATTGTCGTTCGTTTTATTAATAGCAAATTATCCAGGATATATGGGGTGGTTAAGGATCGGGATAATAAAACATTGCTAAAATCAATAGAGGCATTAGCGGGAATACTTGAAGAAGTTAAGAGGATGATACGATGATCGACTCATTAAAAGTAAACGAGATTATAGAAAGAATGGTAGCCTTTTGCTTAGTGAAAGGTGTTCAGCCTGATGAGCTCATAACTGCTATTTTTGAGAGTGAATACGATAGCATTGAAACAATTAAGAAATCTAATGATATTCATATGATTATCACCTATAAAGAAAATGTAGATAACGAGGTGAATATTATTAGAATGAAATATATATATAAAGAAAATAAACAGTTACAGAGAATAGAACAAAAGATAAATTCGGGAGCTTATAAAGTCCAGTGGGATAGAACGGAGAAATTAGAATCTATTATTAATGAGCTTTTAGAAGCTATCGGGGCAGACAAAAAAATATTATCAGATATTAAAGAAAAAATTCCGGCAGAGTTTCAGAGTATTGTTTACCCTAAGCTAAAACTTGTTTGCTAAGGTGTGCACTGATTAAGGAGGGAACACCTCCTTTTTTATCGATAGGACTGTCCGTGTATATTTTAGGGTATTAGAAATTCATTCATTTTAATAAATCATCTAAAGAAGAGGAAATGAGGATATATTCATAACAATTTGATTTATTGGAAATTTTTTAAGTCTTATCATGGAATTTATATTCATGAAAAAAATTGTTTTCATGGTTAATCATTTGATAGCAGCGATACACCATACCAGCAAAATAAACGAGAATTAACAATAACATCAATACCCTGCACTTGATTCTTGTCGCCATAAATGTGCGGCTAATAGGGCTTTCCAGGGAGTGAAGTCTGCCAACCATTTTTCTGCCTGTTCTGCGGAAACTTTTTCATTTTGATTAAACAGTCTTTGCATATTACGTCTTACTGCGACATCGCCATGTAATGAACCATTTAAGTAGTTAAATCCCCGTAACAGGGAATAATTAATTGTCCACATACCAATGCCTTTTATAGCGAGTAGATTATCTGTTAATTGCTGAATATCTTGCTCATCATTAGAGATTGCCAATGTTAATTCACCAGATTCAATTAATTGGCTTAAGCGGAGTAATGCTTTGGCTTTACTGACAGAAAATCCGCATTGGCGTAATTCATCTTCTGAATGGTTGAGTATTTGTCTGGCGGTTGGAAAGCACCATAGCCCGGAGGAATGCTGAACTCCCATTGCCTGAATAAATCTCCTGCGAATAGAGATGGCTGCACTGACGCTGATCTGCTGACCGATAACCGCCCAACTTAATGCTTCAAACGGTGTGGCCGATTGATAAATTCTTAGACCTGATTGTCTGGCAATAAGTGAACCGATAATCGGGTGTCCTTTATATAAACATTCAAATAGATGAACCGGCTGTAGAAGCCCTAGCATATGAGATGCTAAAGCAGATAAGCGCTCATCAGGGCCTGTTGTATCACCATCAACTTTAAGTTGTATATGTGCGGTTTTTGCATTAATAGCTATGGTTAATTCCGCAGGTTTGTCATCCCACATCGTCCCTTTTCGAACTTTATTCTGTTCCACAATTTCGGCGATATTTTGTTTATCCCTTTGATGAAAAGCGAAAAAATCGTGGATATGATAATTATCGGGTAATGCGATTTTGGTGGATAAAGTGGTTTTCATTTCTTCTCTCCCAAGGTATGGGTATTTTAGTGATCATAGTTAGCATTCTGGATAAAAAACTCTGAAATCTGTTTTCAAATTTTTAAAATTTTTCTGACAGGGATAATATCGTCAATCTGTGGTCTTTGTATATGTTAGTTAAAGGAGAGGTTAATGAAAGCATATCGTTTTAATTTACGACAGAAAATTCTGACATCTGTTCTGCTTTTTTCATGTTGTATAGATTTCGCTTACTCAAATACAAATACGCATAAACAGTTTTTCCGTCATGATGGTAGTGAAATAACTTACTATCTTAAGCAAAGAGGAGGTAATAATCTATTAGTGCTGATACAGGGTTCTGATTGTAATAGTATCGCCAATAATAAGTTTGTGAATGACACGTTTAGTGATATTTATCCCGATAGTGATGTTCTGACTGTGGAAAAATATGGCATTAATGCATCACTCCCTTGGTCTAATGCTGTTGAACGCTCAGATTGTCCTAAGGCTTATATGAGTTCGGATACACCAGAGCAGCGAGTTAAGGATTATATTCAGATCATTGGTTATCTAAAACATCAGAATAAATATAAGAAGATCATTGTCTTGGGTGGAAGTGAAGGGGCAGTGGTTGCCAATTTAATTACGTCACAAGTCAATTATATTGATAGAACTGTGTCACTGAATGGTGGAGGTCGGCATTTCGCTGATGATGTTATTCATAGTATAAGGAGTGAGGTGTCACCAGAATATCTCAATGAGGCAATTAAAGGGTTTAGGGATTTTCAGCAAGAAATAGCTACCGGGAAGAATATGAGTCATATAGAAATGAGTAATCACGGTGCTAATTGGTGGAGGGTTTCTCTTGGTATTGATCAATATAAAGTGTTAAATCAGACTAAGAGTCCTATCTTGATTATTCAAACGCTAAATGATAATTCAGTCAGCTCTAGTTCAGCGATAAAAATGAAAGAACAATTAAAGAAAGATAATATTACCTTTTATCAATACCCAGGTTTAAATCATGGATTCAGGAATAGTGAAGGTGTTTTGCAGATTACTCCTATTGTTGAAGATATAAAGAATTGGTTATCTAGGGATTATGGAGAAAAGTCTGTTATCTAAAATGGTATTAATTCGTTGGTTTTTATATATTGGGAAGTGATATTAAATTTGGAAATAAAACGTGGTATAGTCAAAATTGACACCACGTTTTTTCTAGGATTATTTTCGCATAGTAACTGTTGTTAATTTCATATCTCATTTGGCAATAAAAATATATGTAAATAAAGAATTGGTGATTAATGGTTTATAATAAATTTAATAATAATATAATTTCCTGAGATTTATTTTATATTCTTGTTATTATAATGGAAAGATGGGGTGAAATTATAATGTTTACTATAAATCATCACTTGATTAATATACCGCTTGTTATTTCCAAAAAATATAGTACTAAAACGTTATGAATTATTCTTCGTTTCTTGGGTAATTTTCTCGGTTTTACCTTTTGTAGTATAGAAGGGAAGTAGCTGTTTATTTCCCATTATCATTTATCGCTGTCATTATATTAGATTGGAAAAATTACTGAAATATCCTGTTCATTACAGGATGTAATATCTTTTCTATTTTTTACTGGGTAATAAAATATTGATTTTAAATTAATTAAATTTATTTTTTTATTTTATTGACAATACATTAATGGCATCTATAGTTATATGTATTAGATAAAGCGTCAATATGGCATCAAAAATGCTGTATATGTTATCTAAATGCTGGATAAATTCCTGATAAACACCTTATTTTCTAGTGAAAATGGTTACAATTTCATATAGGCAAGATGAATGGCTTATTGTACATATTCTTGAGTGATATAAGTTATTTATCAATTGGTTAGATTAAAATTTGGAGTTTATGTTATGATAATTAAGAAAGATATTTTGTTAAATGAAGAGCTGATTGTCGATGATGAGCTTAGAGTGGGTAAAGTAGAGAAAGTCAATATTGATATTCTGTCACCCAGCTCAGTTATTGTTAGTCTGAATATTTTAGGCGTAGTTGATGATTTTCATCTATTACTAGTTGATGATAAAGATAAAGAGAAGATTGTGCTGCTCTATCTTTCTCTTTTACGTGTTCTTCATGAAAAATTAGATGTGAAAGTGAAGGTCGCAAAAAGTAAACTTACTAATATAAAATATATAGTAGGTGTTGAAATTTAAGAATTATTTGTTAAATTTCTAAATGAGTGTTTGAAAAAATATTCTGTAGAATAACCGGATTTAGTTTGAGTGATATAATCAGTTGCCAAATACAGCATGATTGCTAATTGAAATTAAATGTAGTGTTTCTTTATAGCATGGGACTGGTTTTATTAAAAACATAAATGTGTTTTCTACCAAATGCACCTAAAATTAGGAAGAACGTAAATATTTACGTTCTTCCTGTTACTATTTAAATAAATTATTTTGAAATTAAAGAGTCTATATCTTATAAATAAATGTGGTTTATTTTAGGTAATGTTTTAACGGTAATAATTATATAGCAAACAATCACATTAACTCTATTTTACAATCCTTAAATTTAATTCCTTTACAAATTTAAATGTCCATATATTATTGCTCGCAGACAAATTTATATTCTTATTTTAGAGTTATAAAATTACAGTGAAACTATAAAGTTGTTTTTTATATTATTACCTTGGTTGAACGTTTTATAACGGAAAAATAAATTTTTTAACAGTTTTTTACTGTTTTAAATAGCCAATATTATGATTTGTTGTTGGATTTTTTAAGCGAGAAGATATGTAAATTCACAATATTATGTATGATGATATATTGAAATTGAATTTTTTCTAAGAGGTTTATATTGATGGAAATAGGGTCGCGATTAATACAATTGTTATAGTTTTAAAGCGACATAATATTAAAATATCAGGAGACGACATGCTTGATTCAAATGTAACAGATTGTAATAGTAAGAATACTTCCCCAGTTTGTTCTTTTAATGAATGGGACCCACTTGAGGAGGTTATTGTCGGTGTAGTTGATGGCGCCAGATTTCCCGGCTGGCATATGGCGATAGAGCCGATATTGCCACCGAATCAAATTACTAATTTTTATCGGTATGCAGGTCGGGCATTTCCGCAAGAACAAATTGATGCAGCATCTAGAGAGTTAGAAGAATTTGTCCATATTCTTGAAGGTGAAGGTGTGACAGTACGTCGTCCAGATCCGCAAGACCAATCTCAGGTATTTGGCGCGCCAGGCTGGAGTAGTACAGGGTTTTATTGTGCAATGCCTCGCGATGTGCTGTTAGTTATTGGAAATGATATTATTGAATGCCCGCTAGCATGGCGTTCCCGTTATTTTGAGACGGCGGCATATAAGACTTTACTTAAAGATTACTTTAAGAAAGGTGCGAAATGGAGCGCCGGGCCAAAACCACAGCTGATCGAGGAACAATATAATTTCGAATGGCATCAGCCTAATAGCGAGGAGCGTGTTCCCCTTGCGATAACTGAATTTGAACCGACTTTTGATGCTGCGGATTTTATCCGATGTGGGCGAGATATCATTGCTCAAAAGAGCCATGTCACAAATGAATTTGGTATTGAATGGCTTCGTCGTCATATAGGTGATGAATATCGTATTCATGTTTTTGAATTTAACGATGATAGCCCTATGCACATTGATGCTACCTTTGTTCCTATGGCGCCAGGAAAACTGTTGATTAACCCCAAAAAGGTGTTAAAAATTCCTGAATTGTTTAGGAACTGGGACGTATTACATGCACCTGACCCAGTTATTCCTGATGATCATCCTCTATATACCACCAGTAAATGGATCAACATGAATATTCTGATGTTGGATGAGCAGCGAGTGATTGTTGAAAAACAGGATGAGCCAATGATTGCTGCCATGAAACGTTGGGGCTTTACGCCTATTCCATGTAATTTCAGGAATTTTAATACCTTCGGTGGTTCTTTCCATTGTGCAACCGTGGATGTAAGACGGCGCGGAACTTTACAATCTTATCTTGACTAGGAGTAAAGATGGCTATCTGAAGATATTCCCTTTGGGATGCAGTAATGTTTGCATTAAGTATCTTGCATATGATAGCCACTGTTACACTGGTTGTGTATTGGAATGATTTCACTATTGTAAAAGTGATTGTGATATTGAAAGTTTCCCCAATATTTGGCCATAGCTAAATATGCCTCTACATTTATATACGACTGATGTAAATGTTAGAGATAAATACCCGCATGCACACAGTTAAGATTAATCGCAGTGTGTGCATGCGTTTTGCTTGTATTTCTCCCCCCTCCTTCCTATCCTTTCTATAATTATGAATAGTAACAGGTTATTTAATTCTGGATTTAAGTATGAGTTCTGAAATAATTGCTGGTAGTGAATCGCTGCCAGCATGAATTCATCTATTCTGATGAGTGACCGTAGTCACTTTCTGTTTCTCTTTATATATTAAATGATAATAGTTATTACTTGGATGTTGGTTATTTACGTCTTACAGTACTGCCCATATATATTGCTATCAGACTGCATATATATGTCTTGTTTTATAATTTTATATAAGGAAATTCATGATGAAATCAACGATATCTAAAGATAATATTCAGTTGTTTATCAATAAAATAGATGAATTGGTTAATGTTGAAAATGAAAAAAAAGGTGGGGCTCTCGCAGTCGCTATTATCCACGATGATAAGATAATTTATCAGCGTCATATCGGGCAAGCTAGCATTGAACATGCTGTTGCTATACAGACTAATACTAAATTCTATTTAGCGAGTGCTTCAAAACAATTCACGGCTTTTTGCATCGCCTTGCTAGAAAAAGAAGGAAAGCTTTGCGTCAAGGATAAAGTCAGACAATATTTGGATTATTTACCCGCACATTTCTCTGATATTACCATTGAGCATCTTATTCATCACAGCAGCGGATTACGGGATGTATTTTTACTTTATAGTCTGGCAGGTAAAAACTCAAGTTTTGACTACTGCCATGCAGATTTAGTGAAAAAACTGATCCAACGACAACAGACACTTAACGCCCCCATTGGGGAATATAATATTTATAGCAACACGGGCTATTATTTACTAGGGGAAATCGTCAGCGTAGTTTCAGGAAAGTCGTTAAAAGAATATGCAGAAGAAAATGTTTTCGCTCCATTAGAGATGAAAGATACTATTATCTGTGATGATATAACCGAGATTATCTCTAATCGGGCGATGGGTTACACTTATAATGAAAATTCGCAACAGTGGATAAGAAGTGATATTAACAATTCTGTGATGGGTAGTGCAGCGGTTCACTCCACAGTGAATGATTTATGTCGTTGGGCTAAAGCGTTTTATTCGCCATCGATTGTTCAGGAGCTACTGCCTCAATTATCCCGTACACCAGATTTAACTAATGGCAATCGTAACAATTATGGTTACGGTTTGATTATCGACCAACGTGCAGGGCAAACGATAATACAACATAGTGGCACCTATGCTGGTTTCAGAGCTAGTATTTGTATTTTACCAAACGCTAAATTAGGTATCGCGATGACTGATGCACGCGATGTTGATGTTGGTAAATGGACGGATCAGTATATTGATATATTGCTTAATACTGATGTTGAGCCAGAAAAACCACATTGCCTAACCAGTGATATTGATATCACCGGTATTTTCCGAGGGTTAGAGCCTTATCCTTATATTATTACCAAAGAAGATGTTTATTTATTAGGTAATTTATTTACAAAAGGTAACCCGATTATTTTTAACTCTGACGGTACATTCCAAGAACAAGGAAGTAGAATCCAGTTCAGGCCCGTCGTTGAAAATGACAGTGTTATCGCACTGGAACATATTGATGAAGTTGGTAACATTTTTTATTTGAAGAAGATGAACAATGAAAGTAGCGTCGATATTAAACTATTGTCAGGGCGCTATTATAGCCATGAAACAGAGGCGATAATTAATATTATATCGTCTGGTGATGACATTTATATTGATGGGATTATCCATCCTGTAAAAAAAGAGGCTTTGCGACATATTTATGGGAATAGTTATTTCTCACCCAGTGCTGAGTTTGTTGTTGATTTTAAATTTGATCCTGATACCAATAAACCTCGTCTCTATGTCGGTAATGCGCGTTGCTTGAATGTAGAATTCGTTGCAGTTTAATTGTCAGATTAGTAAATATAAATTTAGAACAGCATTTCATTAGCAGGATAGAACTAATGTTATTGAGGGCCTAAAGATATTTTCTATTAGATGCACTTTGTTCCAGACAGAACTATTATATTTATGTTCTGTCTGTTTTTTATAAATAAGGTCTTATAATAGTGCTACACTCATTTTTTGTCTTCCTGGCTTTGGCTGTGATGAAAACGATGCCAAAAAGGCATTAACATAATTAAGCAACTGCCACATAAAATTGACAACAATGATTTCGCGTTATTGTCTCATGGAGCGATTGCCATAACCGTTCTATTTTATTTAGCCACGGTGAATAGACGGGTGAAAACAGCAGGGTAATTTTGGGGTGTCGTGCCGGCCAGTCCTATTAGTCCGCGCCGATTTTCGGGTTTGAATCAATATCTACCTCATCTTTATAGAGAACGGGATGTTTTTCTGAAATATTCGCTTTGGTTTCCGTGATCTTTGCCATTTTCTCATCATATTCAGGATCGGGTTGTTTTATTGTTGTGCCGCTCTGCGCCAGACAATACCCATCTGAGCAAAGCAGAGAGAGGGGAGATCCCAGACAGCAGGTCGGCTAGCCGGTAAACTTTTGAGCCCTTCGAGTCCATATAATGTAAACCACTCAACCCAACGATTGATGGAAGAACGTGCGGCATGAAGAGTTTTGGCGATATAAGTTACCGTCAATCCCTCATTGAGCATCAATAATGTCGTCAATCGACGGGAATAGTTCTTATCACGGGTTTTATGGATAAGTTTTCTCATTTTCTGGCATTCATTTTAAGGTATGGGTACTATGATAGGCATCACTCAGTCCGTGTTGAGGTTTGAGATTTTTCGCAATTAATCAGATCGCAAAAATCAGACTGAGTTCCCTTCCAACGATCTACTATTTTGAAAGTTTATTTATTAGGAGATTGATGATGAAACTGACAATATCCGCAGATAATATTAAACTCTTTATCAAGAAAATAGACGAATTAGTTAATATTGAGAATAAAAAAAAGGGGGGTGCTCTCGCCGTTGCGGTTATCCACGGCAATAAAATCATTTATCAGCGTCATATCGGAAAAGCTAGCATTGAACATGCTGTGGTTGTAAAACCTAAAACTAAATTCTATTTAGCGAGTGTTTCAAAACAATTCACGGCTTTCTGTATAGCTTTGCTGGAGAAAGAAGGAAAGATTAACGTCAAGGATAAAGTCAGACAATATTTGGATTATTTACCCGCGCATTTCTCTGATATTACTATTGAACACCTTATTCACCACACCAGCGGGTTACGGGATATATTTTTACTTTATGGTCTGGCAGGTAAAAACTCAGATTTTGACTACTGCCATGCTGACTTAGAGAGAAAGCTGATTCAACGACAACAGGCACTTAACGTCCCGTCTGGGGAATATTATCTTTATAGCAACACGGGCTATTATTTGCTGGGGGAAATCGTCAGCGTGGTTTCAGGCCAGTCGTTGAAAAAATATGTAGAAGAAAATGTTTTCGCCCCATTAAAGATGAAAAATACCTTTATCTGCGATGATGTAACCGAGATTATCTCTGACAGGGCGATGGGTTACGCTTATAATAAGGATTCAAAACGGTGGATAAGAAGCGATATCAACAATTCCGTGGTGGGTAGTGCAGGGGTTCACTCCACCGTGAATGATTTGTGTCGTTGGATGAGAGCATTTTATTCACCATCGATTGTTCAAGATCTGTTGCCTCAATTATCCCGTACACCAGATTTAACTAATGGTAATCGTAACAATTATGCTTATGGTTTGATTATTAACCGACGTGCAGGGCAAACGATAATACAACACGGTGGTACTTATGCTGGCTTCAGAGCGAGTATTTGTATTTTACCGGATGCTAAATTAGGTATCGTGATTACCGCTGCAATAGGTGTTGATGTTGCTAAATGGATAGATCGGTATATTAATATATTGCTTAACTCCTATGTTGAGCCAGAAAAGCCGCATTACCTAACCAGTGATATTGATATCACCGGTATTTTCCGGGGAATAGAGTCTTATCCTTATATTATTACCAAGGAAGACTGCTATTTATTAGGTAATGTATTTGAGAAAGGCAATCCGATTATCTTTAACGCTGATGGTACATTCCAAGAGCAAGGAGGTAAAGCTCGGTTCAGGCCTATCATTGAAAATGACAATGTTATCGCACTGAAACAGATTGATGAAAATGGTAATATCTTTTATTTTAAAAGAGTGAACGATGAAGGTAGTATCGATATTAAGCTATTGTCAGGGCGCTATTATAGTCACGAAACAGAGG
Organism: Photorhabdus akhurstii; assembly: GCF_019090985.1. NCBI lineage: Bacteria > Pseudomonadati > Pseudomonadota > Gammaproteobacteria > Enterobacterales > Morganellaceae > Photorhabdus > Photorhabdus akhurstii. The sequence continues at coordinate 144,022 of NZ_CP020335.1, forward strand.
CGATAATTAATGTTATAACATCTGGTAAAGATATTTATATTGATGGGATTATCCATCCTATAAAAGAAGAGGCTTTGCGGCATATTTATGGGAATAGTTATTTGTCCACAGAAACTAAGCTTATTGTTGATTTTAAGTTTTATCCTGATGAAAATAAATATTGCCTCTATGTCAGTAATTCGCGTTGCTTGAATTTGGAATTCATTGCAGTTTAATGGACAGGTTAGTAAATACAAATTTAGAACAGTATTTCGCTAGCAAGATAGGATTGATGCTATTGTGAGAGTCTGGAGATATTTTCTATTAGATACACTTCATTCTAGGCAGAACGGTTATATTTATGTTCTGCCTGTTTTTGTAAATATTAGATCCAAAATGATTTCTGAAAGAAAATAATGTTTATAAAATTTAGATAATTTTAATTTTCGTCCGCAGTTACTTTATATTGTTATTCACACATTAAATGATAGTCATTATTACTTGGATATTTCTTGTTTACGTCTTACAGTACTGCCCATATATGTACTGATATCAAGTTGTATATATATGTTCTGTTTTGTAACCTTAAATAGGGAAATTAATGATGGAATCGATGATATCTAAAGATAATATTCAGTTGTTTATCAATAAAATAGATGAGCTGGTTAATATTGAAAATGAAAAAAAAGGTGGAGCTCTCGCAGTCGCTATTATCCACGATGATAAGATAATTTATCAGCGTCATATCGGGCAAGCTAGCATTGAACATGCTGTTGCTATACAGCCTAATACTAAATTCTATTTGGCGAGTACTTCAAAACAATTCACGGCTTTTTGCATAGCTTTGCTGGAGAAAGAAGGAAAACTCAACGTTAAGGATAAAATCAGACAGTATTTGGATTATTTACCCGAACATTTCGCTGATATTACTATTGAGCATCTTATTCATCACACCAGCGGATTACGGGATGTATTTTTACTTTATAGTTTGGTAGGTAAAAACTCAAGTTTTGACTACTGCAATGCTGATTTGATGGAAAAACTGGTCCAACGACAACAGACATTTAACGCCCCTGCTGGGGAATATTATATTTATAGCAATACGGGCTATTATTTATTGGGGGAAATTATCAATGTGGTTTCAGGTAAGTCGTTAAGAGAATATGCAGAAGAAAATATTTTCGTTCCATTAAAGATGAAAGATACCATTATCTGTGATGATATAACCGAGATTATCTCTAATCGGGCGATGGGTTACACTTATAATGAGAATTCGCAACAGTGGATAAGAAGCGATATCAACAATTCTGTGATGGGTAGTGCAGCGGTTCACTCCACTGTGAATGATTTATGTCGTTGGGCTAGAGCGTTTTATTCGCCATCGATTGTTCAGGATCTACTGCCTCAATTATCCCGTACACCAGATTTAACCAATGGCAATCGTAACAATTATGCTTACGGTTTGATTATCGAACAACGTGAAGGGCAAAGGATAATACAACATAATGGTACCTTTGCTGGCTTCCGAGCGAATATTTGTATTTTACCGGATGCTAAATTAGGTATGGCGATGACTTCTGCAACTGATGCTGATGTTGATCAATGGACGGATAAGTATATGGATATCTTGTTTAACACCCATATTGAACCGGAAAAACCATATTGCCTAACCAGTGATATTGATATCACCGGTATTTTCCGAGGGATAGAGCCTTATCCTTATATTATTACCAAAGAAGATGTTTATTTTTTAGGTGATTTATTCGAAAAAGGTAACCCGATTATTTTTAACTCTGACGGTACGTTCCAGGAGCAAGGAAGTAAAATTCAGTTCAGACCCGTCATCGAAAATGACAGTGTTATCGCACTGGAGCATATTGATGAAAATAGTAATGTTTTTTATTTGAAAAAGATGAACAATGAAAGTAGTGTCGATATTAAGTTATTATCAGGGCGCTATTATAGTCACGAAACAGAGGCAATAATTAATATTATATCATCTGGGGATGATCTTTATATTGATGGGATTATCCATCCTGTAAAAAAAGAGGCTTTGCGACATATTTATGGCAATAGTTATTTCTCATCCAGTACTGAATCTGTTATTGATTTTGAATTTGATCCTGAAACAAATAAATATCGTATTTATATTGGTAATTCACGTTGTTTGAATCTGGAATTTGTTGCAGTTTAATTGGCTAGTTAATATACCCTATGGATTTCAAGATGGATCGCGACGTCAAGGGAACGAATCCCCGGGAGCATAGATAACTATGTTACCGGGGTGAGTGAGTGCAGCCAACAAAGAGGCAACTTGAAAGATGACGGGTATAAATTTAGAATAGAGTTTCACTAGCAGGATAGCATTAATACTGTTGAGAGATTAAAGATATTTTCTATTAGATGCACTTTGTTCCAGACAGAACTATTATATTTATGTTCTGTCTGTTTTCTGTAAATATCAGCTTCGGTAGTTACTTTATATTGTCCTTCATATATTAAATGATAATCATTATCGCTTGGATGTTTCCTGTTTACATTTTACAGTACTGCCCGCATATGTATTGCTATTAGATTGAATATATATGTTCTGTTTTATACCCTTAAATGAAATGAGGAAATTAATAATGGAGTTCACTATATCTATAGATAAGATTAAGTTGTTTCTCAAGAAAATAGACGAATTAGTTAATGTTGAAAATAAAAAAAGAGGTGGCGCTCTTGCCATTGCTGTTACCCACGGTAATAAAACCATTTATCAGCGTCATATCGGGCAAGCTAGCATTGAACATGCTGTAGCGATAAAACCTAATACTAAATTCTATTTAGCAAGTGTTTCAAAACAATTCACCGCTTTTTGCATAGCTTTATTGGAGAAAGAAGGAAAGCTCAGCGTCAAGGATAAAGTCGGACAATATTTGGATTATTTCCCCGCAGAATTCTCTGACATTACCATTGAACATCTTATTCACCATACCAGTGGGTTACGGGATGAATTTTTACTTTATCACCTGGCAGGTAAAAATTCAGACTTTGATCACCGCCATATTAATTTGGTGAGAAAACTGGTCCAACGGCAACAGGCACTTAATTTCATGTCTGGGGAGTATTATCTCTATAGCAACACGGGCTATAGTTTACTGGCGGAAATAGTCAGAGTAATTTCAGGTAAATCGTTGAGGAAATATGCGGAAGAAAATATTTTCGTCCCATTAAAGATGAAAGATACCTTTTTCTATGATGACATAACCGAGATTATTTCTGATCGAGCTATGGGTTGTGTTTATAACGAGAAGCTGCACCAGTGGGTAAGAGATGATATCAACAATTCTGCTGTGGGTGGCGGCGGGGTTCACTCCACCGTGAATGACTTGTGTCGTTGGATTAGAGCATTTTATTCACCATCGATTGTTCAGGATCTGTTGCCTCAATTATCCCGTACACCAGATTTAACCAATGGTAATCGCAATAATTATGCTTACGGTCTGATTATCAGTCAACGCGAAGGACAAAAGATAATACAACATGGTGGTGCTTATGCTGGCTTCAGGTCTCACATTTATATTTTACCGGATGCTAAATTAGGTATCGCAATTACCGCTGCAACAGGTGTTAATGTTTCTGCATGGGTGGAGCAGAATATTGATATATTGTTTAACACCCATATTGAACTGGAAAAACCGCATTGCTTAACCAGTGATATCGATATCACCGGTATTTTCCGAGGGGAAGAACCTTATCCTTATATTATTACCAAGGAGGATTGCTATTTATTGGGTAATGTATTCGAAAAAGGCAATCCGATTACTTTTAACTCTGACGGTACATTCCAAGAGGAAGGGGGTAAAATCCGATTCAGACCTATCATTAAAAATGACCGTGTTATTGCATTGGAACAGATTAATGAAAATGGCAATGTTTTTTATCTTGAAAAGAGGGTTGATGAAGGTGGTGTCGATATTCAGCAATTATCAGGACGTTATTATAACGGTGAAACAGAAGCAACGATGATTGTTTCCGCTTCTGGCAATGGGATTTATATTGATGGAGTTGTCTATCCTGGTAAAAAGGAAGTCTTACGTCGGATTTACGGGAATAGTTATTTTTCTCCCAGCACTGAACTGATTATTGATTTTGAATTAGATCCTAATACCAATAAACCTCATCTCTATGTCAGCAATTCACGTTGTTGGAAGATAGAATTTATCACAGTTTAATTTATAAAGTGATAAATTAGAATGAAGAACGACATGGTTATAGCAGAATGGAATTAATGCTATTGAGGGACTAAAGATATTTTCTATTAGATGCATTTTACTCCAGGCAGAACTATTATATTTATGTTCTGTCTGTTTTTTTAAACATCATCTCCGGTAGTCACTTTATATTGCCCACCATATATTAAATGATAATCATTATCACTTGGATGTTTCCTATTTACGTTTTACAGTACTGCCCACATATGTATTGCTATTAGATTGAATATATATGTTCTGTTTTATAACCTTAAATAAGGAAGTTAATGATGGAAGTTACTATATCTACAGATAAGATTAAGTTGTTTCTCAAGAAAATAGACGAACTGGTTAATATTGAGAATAAAAAAAAGGGTGGAGCCCTCGCCGTTGCTGTTACCCTCGGCAATAAAACCATTTATCAGCGTCATATCGGACAAGTTAGCATTGAACATGCTGTTGCAGTAAAACCTAATACTAAATTCTATTTAGCTAGTGTTTCAAAACAATTCGCCGCTTTTTGTATTGCATTGTTGGAAAAAGCAGGGAAGCTTTGCGTCAAGGATAAAGTTGGACAATATTTGGATTATTTCCCTGCCGAATTCTCTGACATTACCATTGAACATCTTATTCACCATACCAGCGGGTTACGGGATGAATTTGGGCTTTATGAGTTGGCAGGTAAAAATTCAGACTTTGACCACCGTCATATTGATTTGGTGAGAAAACTCACTCAACGGCAAAAAGCGCTTAATTATACGCCTGGCGAATACTATCTCTATAGTAATACGGGCTATAATTTGCTGGCAGAAATAGTTAGAGTGGTTTCAGGTAAATCGTTAAGAGAATATGCGGAAGAAAATGTTTTTGCCCCATTAAAGATGAAAGATACTTTTTTCTATGATGACATAACTGAGATTATTCCTGATCGAGCGATGGGTTACGCTTATAACGAGGAGTTGCACCGGTGGGTAAGAGATGATCTCAACGATGTGGTAGTCGGTGGTTCAGGGCTTCATTCTACGGTAAATGATTTGTGTCGTTGGATGAGAGCATTTTATTCACCATCGATTGTTCAGGATCTGCTGCCTCAATTATCCCGTACACCAGATTTGACTAATGGTAATCGTAATAATTATGCTTACGGTTTTATTATCAGCCAACGAGAAGGGCAAAAGATAATACAACACGGTGGTTCCTATACTGGTTTCAAATCTCATGTTTGTATTTTACCGGATACTAAATTAGGTATCGCGATTACCGCTGCAACAGGTGTTGATGTTTCTGCATGGGTGGAGCAGCATATTGATATCTTGTTTAACATCGATATTAAGCCAGAAGAACCGTATTGCCTAACTAGTGATATCGATATTACCGGTATTTTCCGAGGGGCAGAGCCTTATCCTTATATTATTACCAAGGAAGAGACTTATTTGTTGGGTAATTTATTCGAAAAAGGCAACCCGATTACCTTTAACTCTGACGGTACATTCCAAGAGAAAGGTGGTAAAATCCGGTTCAGGCCAATTATTGAAAATGATAGTGTTATTGCATTAGAACAAATTGATGAAAATGGCAATGTTTTTTATTTTAAAAAAATGATTGATGAGGGTGGTGTCGATATTCAGCGATTGTCAGGGCGTTATTATAATCATGAAACAGAAGCAACGATGACTGTTTCCGTTTCTGGCGATGGGATTTATATTGATGGAGTTGTTTATATTGGTAAAAAGGAAGTCTTACGGCGAATTTATGGGAATAGTTATTTCTCGCCCAGTACTGAACTGATTATTGATTTTAAATTAGATCCTGATACCAATAAACCTCATCTCTATACCAGTACTTCACGTTGTTGGAGGATAGAATTCGTTGCAGTTTAATTTTCAAAGTGATAAATCAGAATGAAGAATGGCATTGTTATAACAGGGTGTAATTAATGCTATTGAAGGTCTAAAGATATTTTCCATTAGATGCATTTTATTCCAGGCAGAACTATTATATTTATGTTCTGTCTGTTTTTTGAAAATATCAGCTTCTGTAGTTACTTTATATTGCCATTCATATATTAAATGATGATGATTATCACTTGGATGATTTGCTATTTACGTCTTACAGTAATTACTTGTATATGATATTGCTATCAGATCGTATATATGTTCTGTTTTATAATTTTAAAATAAGGAAGTTCATGATGGAATCTACTATACCTACAGATAAAGTTAAGTTGCTCCTCAAGAAAATAGATGAATTGGTTGATATTGAAAATAAGAAAAAGGGTGGCGCTCTTGCTATTGCTGTGACCCACGGTAATAAAACGATTTATCAGCGCCATATCGGAAAGGCTAATATTGAACATGCTGTGGCTGCAAAACCTAATACTAAATTCTATTTAGCGAGTGTTTCAAAACAATTCACCGCTTTTTGCATAGCCTTATTAGAGAAAGAAGGAAAGCTCAGCGTCAAGGATAAAGTCGGGCAATATCTGGATTATTTCCCGGTAGAATTCTCTGATATTACTATTGAACATCTTATTCATCATACCAGTGGATTACGTGATGAATCTTTACTTTATCGTCTGGCAGGTAAAAACTCGCGTTTTGATTACCATAATATTGATTTGATAAGAAAGCTGACTCAGCGGCAACGAGCACTTAATTTTACACCTGGCGAATATTATGCTTATAGCAATACTGGCTATTATTTGCTGGCTGAAATAGTCAGTGTGGTTTCAGGTAAATCATTGAGAGAATATACAGAAGAAAATATTTTCGCTCCGTTAAAGATGAAAGATACTGCTTTCTATGATGATGTCACAGAGATTATTTTTGATCGGGCGATGGGTTACACTTATAATAAGGAACCGAACCGGTGGGCAAGATATGATCTCAATGGTTCCGTAGTAGGTGGCACAGGGCTTTATTCTACGGTGAATGATTTGTGTCGTTGGATCAGAGCATTTTATTCACCATCGATTGTTCAGGAGCTGTTGCCTCAATTATCTCGTACACCAGATTTAACTAATGGCAATCACAATAATTATGCTTACGGCTTGATTATCAGCCAACGAGAAGGGAAAAAAATAATACAGCATGATGGTTCCTATGCTGGTTTCAAATCTGATGTTTGTATTTTGCCTGACGCTAAATTAGGTATCGCTATTACCTCTGCAACAAATATTAATGTCATTCAATGGATTGAACAGTGTCTTGATGTGTTGTTTAACACGAATATAATTGAACCGGAAAAATCATATTGTTTAACCTGTGATATCGATATCACAGGAATTTTCCGAGGGGCAACGCCTTATCCTTATATTATCACCAAGGAGGATTGCTATTTATTGGGTAGTTTATTTGGAAAAGGCGAGCCGATTACTTTTAACTCTGATGGTTCATTCCAACAGCAGGGAAGTAAAACCCTATTCAGACCTATCATTGAAAATAATAGTGTTATCTCATTGGAACAGATTGATGAAAATGGCAATGTTTTTTATTTTAACAAGATGAATGATGACGATATTATCGATATTAAGAGATTGTCAGGGAATTATTATAGTCATGAAATAGAAGCAATGGTGACTATTTCTGCTTCTGGAGATGAAATTTATATTGATGGGGTTACTTACCCTGAAAACAAAGAGGTTTTACGGCGGGTTTGCGGTAATAGTTATTTCTCCCCGAGTACTGAATTTGTTATCGATTTTGAATTGGATTCTGATATGAATAAGCTTCACCTTTATATCAATGACTGGGGTTGCTGGAGGGTAGAATTTGTCGCAGTTTAATTTTTAAAGTGATAAATCAGAATGAAGAATGGTATTGTTATAACAGGGTGTAATTAATGCTGTTGAGGGCCTAAAGATATTTTCCATTAGATGCATTTTGTTCCAGGCAGAACTATTATATTTATGTTCTGTCTGTTTTTTGAAAACATCAGCTTCCGTAGTTACTTTATATTGCCATTCATATATTAAATGATAGTCATTATCACTTGGATGTTTCCTGTTTACGTCTTATAGTACTGCCCATATATGTATTGCTATTAGGTTGAATATATATTTCCTGTCTTATAACCTTAAATAAGGAAATTCATGATGGAATCAACGATATCTACAAATAATATCAACTCTTTTATCAAAAAAATAGACGAACTGGTTAATATTGAAAATAAAAAAAAGGGAGGCGCACTCGCTGTTGCTGTTACTCACGGTAATAAAACAATTTATCAGCGCCATATCGGAAAGGCTAACATTGGACATGCTGTTGCTGTGAAACCTAATACTAAATTCTATTTGGCGAGCGTTTCAAAACAATTCACGGCTTTTTGCATTGCTTTGTTGGAGAAAGAAGGAAAGCTTTGCGTTAAGGATAAAGTTGGACAATATTTGGATTATTTCCCCGCAGAATTCTCTGATATTACCATTGAACATCTTATTCACCATACCAGTGGATTACGTGATCAATTTTTACTTTATAGCCTGGCAGGTAAAAATTCAGCCTTTGACCACCGTCATATTGATTTGGTGAGAAAACTGACGCAACGACAACAAGCGCTTAATTTTACGCCTGGAGAATATTATCTCTATAGCAACACGGGTTATAATTTAATGGCGGAAATAGTCAGAGTAGTTTCAGGCCAGTCGCTGAGAGAATATGCAGAAGAAAATGTTTTCGTCCCATTAAAGATGAAAGATACCTTTTTCTATGATGATGTTACCGAGATTATTTTTGACCGGGCAATGGGGTACTCCTATAACGAGGACTCGAACCGATGGATAAGAGAAGATCTCAATGATGCGGCGGTAGGAGGTTCGGGGCTATATTCTACAGTGAATGATTTGTGTCGCTGGATGAGAGCGTTTTATTCGCCATCGATTGTTCAGGATCTATTGCCTCAATTATCTCGTACGCCAGATTTAACTAATGGCAATCGTAACAATTATGCTTACGGTTTTGCGATCAGCCAACGTGAAGGGCAAAAGATAATACGACATGATGGTGGTTATGGTGGCTTCAGATCAGAAGTTTGTATTTTGCCTGATGCTGAATTAGGTATTGCTGTTACTTCTGCAATGAATACTAATGTCTCTAAGCTTGTTCGACAATGTTTTGACGTATTGTTTAATCCCAATGGTACTAAACTAGAAAAACAGCCTTGTCGGATTGGTGATATTGATATTACGGGTATATTCAAAGGAATACAACCTTATCCTTATATTATTACCAAAGAAGATTGCTATTTATTAGGTAATTTATTCGAGAAAGGCAACCCGATTATCTTTAATTCTGATGGAACATTCCAAGAGGTGGATGGGAAAATTCGGTTCAGACCTATCATTGAAAATGACAGTATTATTGCATTGGAGCAGATTAATGAAAATGGCAATGTTTTTTATCTAAATAAGATGATTGATGATGGTGGTGCCGATATTCAGCTACTATTAGGATATTATTATAACCACGAAACAGAATCTGTGCTCACTGTTACAGCTTCTGAAGATGAGCTTTATATCGATGCCATTATTTCTCCTGAAAGAAAAGAGGTCTTACATCGGGTTTATGGGAACAGTTATTTTTCTCCTAGCACAGAGATTATTATTGATTTTGAATTAAACTCTGACACGAATGAACCTTATCTTTATCTCAGTAATGGTCGTTGCTGGAATATAGAATTCGTCCCAGTTTAATTGATAGTGTTGTGAACACGAGTTGAGAATAGTGTTTTTCTGGTAGAATTGATTGAATTATATTAGGCAGAATTTCCATATTATTATTCTGCCTTATCACACTGTATATATGTTATTTTTATATAACCTTAAATAAGGGAATTAATGATGGAATCTACTATATCTAAAAATAAAATTAAGTTTCTTCTCAAGAAAATAGACGAATTGGTTAATATTGAAAATAAGAAAAATGGCGGTGCCCTCGCAGTTGCTGTTACCCACGGAGATGAAACCATTTATAAGCGCTATATCGGGCAAGCCAGCATTGAACATGCTGTTGCCATAACTCCAAATACGAAATTCTATATGGCGAGTGTTTCGAAACAATTCACCGCTTTTTGTATAGCCTTGTTGGAGAAAGAAGGAAAGATTAACGTCAAGGATAAAGTTGAAAAATATGTGGATTATTTCCCGAAACATTTCTCTGATATTACTATTGAGCATCTTATTCATCATACCAGTGGGTTACGGGATCAATTTGGGCTTTATAATCTGGCAGGTAAAAACTCGGACTTTGATCACCGTCATATTGATTTGGTGAGAAAACTGGCTCAACGGCAACGTGCACTCAATTTTACGCCGGGGGAATATTATCTCTATAACAACACGGGTTATAATTTACTGGCGGAAATAGTTCGCGTGGTTTCAGGTAAATCATTGAGAGAATATGCGCAAGAAAATGTTTTCGCCCCATTAAAGATGAAAGATACCTTTTTCTATGATGACATAACCGAGATTATCTCTGATCGAGCGATGGGCTATGTTTATAATGAGGCGTTGCACCAGTGGAGAAGAAATGATCTCAACGATGCGGTAGTCGGTGGTTCAGGGCTTTATTCTACGGTAAATGATTTATGTCGTTGGATGAGAGCGTTTTATTCGCCATCGATTGTTCAGGAGCTATTGCCTAAATTATCCCGTACACTAGATTTAACCAATGGTGATCGTAACAATTATGCCTACGGTTTGATTATTAGCCAACGTGAAGGGCAAAAGATAATACGACACGGTGGTTCTTATGGTGGTTTCAAATCAGAAATTTGTATTTTGCCTGATGCCAAATTAGGTATCGCTATTACCTCCGCAACAAATGCTTATGCTTATAAGTTTATCATGCAGGGTCTTGATACATTGTTTAATGCCGGTATGACTGAACCAGACAAACAGCCTTGCCGGACCAGTGATATTGATATTACCGGTATTTTCAAAGGAGTAGATCCTTTTCCTTATATTATTACCAAAGAAGAGTGCTATTTATTAGGCAATTTATTCGAAAAAGGAAATCCGATTATTTTTAATGCTGATGGAACCTTCCAAGAGGAAGGTGGGCAAATCCGGTTCAAACCTATCATTGAAAATGATAGCATTATTGCATTGGAACAGATTAATGAAAATGGCAATATTTTTTGTTTGAAAAAGATGATTGATAAAGGTGATATCGATATTCATCGATTGTCAGGACGATATTATAATCACGAAACAGAATCGATTATCAATATTGAAGCATCCGGTGATGATCTTTATATTGATGCGGTTATTTTACCTGGAAAAAAAGAGGCTTTAAGGTGGGTTTACGAAAATAGCTATTTCTTGCCTGGCACTGAACTTATTATTGATTTTGAATTGAATTCGGATACGAATGAACCTCGTATTTATGTCAATGATGGGTATTGTTGGAAGATAGAATTCGTCCGGTTTAATTTAATTGATAGGGTTATGAACACGAATTGAGAGTAGTCTTTCTCTGGCAGGATGGATTGAATTATATTAGATTGTAATTATCTTAGATAGAATTTTTATATTCGTGTTCTGCCCTGTTACACCGTATTATCAGATTGTATATATGTTCTTTTTATATAACCTTAAATAAGGAAATTAATGATGAAATTGACGATATCTAGAGATAATATTAAGTCTCTTCTTAATAAAATAGACAATTTAATTGATATTGAAAATAAGAAAAAAGGTGGCGCTCTCGCAGTTGCTGTTACCCACGGAGATGAAACCATTTATAAGCGCTATATCGGGCAAGCCAGCATTGAACATGCTGTTGCCATAACTCCAAATACGAAATTCTATATGGCGAGTGTTTCGAAACAATTCACGGCTTTTTGTATAGCCTTGTTGGAAAAAGAAGGAAAACTCAACGTCAAGGATAAAGTGGGGAAATATGTGGATTATTTCCTGGCATATTTCTCTGATATTACCATTGAGCATCTTATTCATCATACCAGTGGGTTACGGGATAAATATGTTCCTTATGGCTTTGCCGGTAAAAATTCAGATTTTGACCACCGCAGTATAGATTTATTGAGAAAACTGATTCAACGGCAACAAAAGCTTAATTTTACGCCCGGGGAATATTTTAGCTATAGCAATACGGGCTATAATTTGTTGGCAGAAATCATTAAAGTGGTTTCGGGTAAATCGTTAAGAGAATATGCGAAAGAGAATATCTTTATTCCATTAAAGATGAATAATACCTCTTTCTATGATGATGTTACTGAGATTATCTCTGATCGGGCGATAGGTTATGTCTATAACGAAGATTCAAATCAATGGATAAGATATGATCACAACGATTCAACTATAGGGAGTGCGGGGCTGCGTTCTACAGTGAGTGATTTATGCCGCTGGATGAAAGCATTTTATTCACCATCAATTGTTCGGGATATGTTGCCTCATTTATCTCGTATGCCAAATTTAGCTAATGGCAATCGCAACAATTATGCTTACGGTTTGATGATCAGCCAACGTGAAGGGCAAAAGATAATACGGCACGATGGCGCCTATGGTGGTTTTAAAGCTGATGTTTGTGTTTTACCTGATGCTAAATTAGGTATTGTGATTACGGCTGCAACAGGTATTAATAGTGTTGAGTTTACTAATCAATGTCTTAATGTATTATTTAACACTGATATGACTGAACCAGAGCATTGCCGAACCAGTAATATTGATATTACCGGTATGTTCAAGGGGGCTGATCCCTATCCCTATATTATTACCAAGGAAGATTGCTATTTATTAGGTAATTTATTCGAGAAAGGTAATCCGATTATCTTTAACGCCGATGGAACATTCCAAGAGAAGGGTGGAGAAATCCGGTTCAGACCGATCATTGAAAATAACAGTGTTATCGCACTGGAACAGATTGATGAAAATGACAATGTTTTCTATTTGAAGAAGATGACTGGTAAAGGTGATATTGATATTCATCGATTATCAGGTCGCTATTATAATAACGAAACGGAATCAATTGTCAATATTGAAGCATCCGGCCATGATCTTTATATTGATGCGGTTGTCTTGCCTGGAAAAAAAGAGGTATTACGATGGGCTTATGAGAATAGTTATTTATCTACCAGTACTCAACTTATTATTGATTTCGAATTAAATCATGACACAAATAAACCTCGTCTTTATGTCAATGATTCACGTTGTTGGAAGATAGAGTTTGTTCTGGTTTAATTGATAAAACTGTAACTATAAAATAATAATGTTTTTTATAGGATGAAGAGATTCGATTGAGAACATAAAGAGATTTTCTATCTAACCTATTTATTTTCAGGCAGAACTATTTCTATTATGTTCTGCCTGTTCGTCATGATTTTGATATTTTAATTGCTTCATCGATTGTTTTTGGTTTATATTCTCATCGTCCTTGATACGTCAGGGATACATCTTCCCTCTAATTAGAAATACAATTTAGTCTTTATTATAATATAAGAGAAGTAAATTTACGAAAAAGGGTAAATTATGTAGCGTTAATTAATATTTCCTAACTTGTTTTTAGAAGAATAGTTTAAATCGTAATGTACAGGGCATAGCAAATAAAAAATCTATATTTAGCTACGAAATTATATTTGTTTGAATGTTATTATCCATTTTTTATAAATGTAATTAACGGCTATTTTAAGTAGAGTAAAACGATAATAGGAAGAAATATTTAACATGATTAATATAAATAAAACATATCTATCTGAAAAGAATCAGATGCCTTGTGATTTTGATTCTGAGGTCGTTATTGGGTTAGTTGGTGCTGTAGGAACAGATTTGGAAATAATTAAAGATTCTATAACACAGAAGCTTAATGCGTTCAGGTATGATGTACAGAAGATAAGAGTATCTTCTGAAATCATTTCAGTATTAAGAGATATTCCCTCAACAAAGGATAATTATGAGAGGATAAGTTGTTTAATGTCAGAAGGTAATTATTTACGAGAGACTAGCAAGGATAATTCTATATTGGCATTAGCTGCGGCAGCAAAGATAAGTAAAGGAAGAAGCAAGAAAAACACTTTACCAACACCATCGGTCAGGAAAGCATATATTATAAGTTCTCTTAAACACCCGGATGAGGTCAATGCATTAAGGGATATTTATGCAAATGGTTTTTTTCTGATAGGTGTATATACTGGTGAATCACAAAGATTAAGAAATCTTATTGTTGATAAATGTATTGATGAAGTAAAGGCTAAAAAGTTGATCGATCGTGATTCCAATGAGGGGAATAAGTGGGGACAGCATACCAGAGATACTTATGAGTTATCAGATTTCTTTATAAATTATGATGGAAATAAGAATAGGACCGATAATAATATATGGAGAATACTAGATCTTATTTTTGGTAATCCATATGTCACACCAACCTTTGATGAATACGCTATGTTTATGGCTTTTTCTGCTTCTTTACGATCAGGGGATCTTTCCCGTCAGGTTGGTGCTGTATTAACGAAAGATAAGAATATAATTTCAACTGGAGCTAATGATGTACCACGATTCGGCGGAGGATTATATTGGCCTGATTATGTAGGGGATGTAATTGAAGATGCTGAAAATGGTAGAGATTATAAGATAGGTGAGGATTCAAACGCGAAACAGAAAAGGTTAATTATTGAGGATGTACTTAAAGATATTGTAGATGAACAAAAGGAAGTATTTAAGGAATATCTCCTAAAAAGTAAAATAAAAGATATTACCGAATATGGAAGAGTTGTGCATGCTGAAATGGAGGCAATCTTAGCATGTGCAAGAAGTAATATTAGTACTCATAATGGGATATTGTATTGTACTACATTCCCTTGCCATAATTGTGCAAAACATATCGTTGCCAGTGGTATAAAACGAGTTGTCTATATTGAACCTTATCCTAAAAGCAAAGCTTTTGATTTTCATCCTGATTCTATTTCAAGACCTGAAGAAGAGATTTCTGATAATAAAGTGATTTTTGAGCCATTCGTGGGGGTTGGGCCTCGCTGTTTCTTTAATTTGTTCTCAACAAATCTAGGGATAGGATATAAAGTAAGAAGAAAAGATAAAAATGGTAAAGCTGTTAAATGGCATAGAAAAGATGGCAGACTTAGGATGCAGATGCTACCATTATCTTATATAGAAAGAGAGACAAGATCGGTAACTAACGTAAATAGATTAATAAAGGGGTTAAAAAAATGACTGAGAAAGAAGAGTTTTTGGCTTATTTAGCAGAAATGAGTAAGGTAGTTGATCAATGGCCAGATTGGAAGAAGGTAGGGTTGAGAACTCCCCGTAACCTACTACAGGTATCTCGTAGTTTAAATCCTAAGGATTATACGACAGGTGAGGCTGAAAATAAGTTGGCATAACCTATTCTTATTTATTGGAAAATAAAAAGCCCGATAAAAATTTTATGTTTTCACCTCCAATTTATATATTAATAAATCAACTAAAATAATAAATTAAAATTTTAGCTTAAATTGAGCTTGTATATAAAGTTGTAGTCAATTGCTTTAACGTGGCTTCATCTAAATAAAGTAACCCTTTTTAGGGTTACTAGTAAATATAGTGAATAACTTAAATTCATTATTTATTTTCAAAAAACGCTCGTCTTAAACCTAATTCCAGACCACGAATTTCTGCCAAACCTTTTAATCGGCCAATGCAGGAATAACCGGGATTAGTCTGTTTTCTTAGGTCATCAATTATTTGATGGCCGTGATCAGGACGCATAGGTATCAAACGGTTATCTCCAGCTTGTTTACGGCGATATTCTTCACGCAGGATTTCCATCACTACGTTATACATATCCACATCACCTGCTAAATGAGAGGCTTCATGGAAAGTTTTGCTGTTCTCTTCCCGTTGGGTGGAGCGCAGGTGAGTAAAATAGATTCGGTTGCCATAACATTTAATCATTTCAACCAAATCATTATCACCACGAACACCGTAGGAGCCGGTGCACATGGTAATGCCGTTAACTGGGCTTGGTTCAATGGTGGTCAGCCATTCAATATCTTCAATGGTGGAAATGATACGTGGTAAGCCCAGAATAGGGCGGGGCGGATCATCCGGGTGAATTGCCAGACGTAAATTATATTCCTCACAAACAGGAACAATCTGGTGTAGAAAATAAGCCAAATGTTCACGCAGCTTATCGCGGGTAATATCTTTGTAGCGATCTAATTGCGCCTGAAATTCTGCTAACGTATATCCCTCTTCGGCCCCCGGCAGACCGGCAATAATATTAGTGGTGAGTTTCCTAATATCAGCAGCAGACATGTTGTCGTAATAGACTTTTGCCTGAGCTTGTTCTTCGACGGTGTAATCAGCTTCTGCATTTGGACGCTTGAGAATATAGATTTCAAATGCGGCAAAGGCAATTTGATCAAAACGTAAGGCTTTGGAACCATCAGGGAGTGAGTATTCCAGATCGGTGCGTGTCCAATCCAATACAGGCATAAAGTTATAGCAAACGGTATCGATGCCACATTCTGCTAAATTTTTCAGTGAAGTTTTGTAGTTATTAATCCATTGTTGATAGTGACCGGTCTGAGTTTTAATCTCTTCATGGACAGGCACGCTTTCAACAACTGACCAGATAAGCCCCTTATTTTCGATAAGGGCTTTACGGGCCAAGATTTCGTCTTTGTTCCAAACGTATCCGTTAGGCATATGGTGTAATGCGGTAACGATGCCGGTTGCACCAGCCTGACGGATATCATCTAAAGAAACAGGATCATTTGGGCCGAACCAACGCCAGGTTTGTTCCATTGTTATCTACCTTTATACAAACGCTAGAATAAAAACTTATTTACAGGGATATGAATTAAAGAGATAACCGTCGAAATAGGGATCGTCAACATCAGACAATTCCAGTAAACGTAATTTCACATTCTCTAAATGTTGCCACATTGCTTGTTTGGCTGCCGCCGGATCTTTCTTGATCATGGCGGATAAAATGATCTGATGGTCATGCAGCCACTCTTTACGATAATCTTTATCGGTAATTCGCGTGTGCAGTTTCTGCCACATAGGATTATTTTCCCGCCATGCCCAAGATTGCTTAAGCAGTTCAACTAACATACTGTTATGGGTGGCTTCCGCAATCGCCAGATGGAACTCTCTGTCACCGGATTCATCTTCACCGGAGGCCAAATCTTCGGATTCTTTTTGCAATGCTCGACGCATATTAGCAATGTTATTTGGTGTCACTTGCATGGCGGCAAATTCGGCAATATTACTTTCCAGTAATTGGCGAGCTTGTAATAGTTCAAAAGGTCCCGCTGCGTTAACTGAGCATGAAGAAGAAGTTGGCAGGTGAGAACGGTTAATAATATAGATCCCGGAACCTTTGCGGACTTCAATAAGGTTTTCGAGTTCGAGCATAATTAATGCTTCACGCACAACCGTTCTGGAAACCCCTAATAATTCAGCAAGTTCTCGCTCCGGCGGTAGGCGATCCCCAATACGATATTTCTGGTTGGCAATCGTCTCTCTTAATGCGATGCCGACTTCTTGGTAAGGACGTTTTGGCTCAAATAAATGCTTCATTATGTCACTATTGTTGTAATGATTATCGGTAGTATTGTGTAGATAATAGTCAAAAACGGGAATTGGTCAACCAAAAATGCCGCTTAGAGGTGAAGGCCATTTGGCCTTCACTGATGATTATCTGACGGCGCGGATGCGCTCTACCATACGGTAAAGCATTGGGTCGCTTTTTTTAATGTCGTCGTACATCGGTTTGACCGCTTCTTCAAACGATTTTTGATCCACATCGACGAACTGGACCCCAATTTTCTCTGCATTCTGGCGCTCTTTCTCTTCTGATTTTTCCCATAATTTCGTCATATATTCCGAAGAGTGGGTTGCCGCATTTATGAGGATTTTTTGTTGTTCTGATGACAGGTTATTTAGCGATTTAGTCGAAATAGCCAGGACATCTGGCACCATAGTATGTTTATCCAGTGAGAAGTATCTGGCAACTTCACTGTGACGGCTCAGGCTAAAAGAGGGAATATTATTTTCTGCGGCATCTACGACACCCTGTTGTAGAGCAGTATACAGCTCGCCGTAAGCTAATGGTGTTGGGTTGCCGCCTAAGTTTTTCACCATTGAAATGGCAGTTGGGCTAGGCTGAACCCGAATTTTCATGCCTTTTAGATCCTCCGGCGTGCGGATAGGTTTTTTGGCGTAGAAGCTACGTGCTCCGGCTTCATAGTAGGTTATGCCAATAAAGCCGCGATTTTTGCTGGATGTCAGAATCTCTTTGCCAATTTCGCCGTTTTTAACTTTTTCGTAATGGGCTTTATCGCGGAACAGATAAGGTAAGTTAAAAGCAGAATAAGCGGGCGAGAAAGCTTCCAGTTCTGCGGCATTGGATTTGACTAAATCCAGTGCGCCATTTTGCATCAGTTCCATCGATTCCCGTTGATTACCCAATTGTGCGTCTGGATAGATCCGAATACGAACATCACCATTCGTTTTTTGGCGAACTTCATCAGCAAACTGAGTCATTGCCTTGTGTACTGCATGGTCGCGGTTGTGGTTATGGCTGAGTTTTAATGTTGTTACTGCCATAACTTGTGACGCGCCTAAGGCAAATATCGCTCCGATTACAGTAGATAAAATACGCTTAGCATTGCTCATTATTCGTTCTCCAATTGTTGTAAATAGGTTACGGGCACAACTGAACTGACGGTCAAACCATAAGCATCACTTCGGATTTCGTCAAAAAGTAAAAGCAATTTGGTTGACCAATATCACAAAATAATCGGCACAATGGGTGAACCAGTCAGTTTGTGATCCCGCTCACTGGATGTTTTTTTGACCTGGATCTTATAATCAAAGCAACGTAAAGCTTCCTTTACTGATTTTGGTCAGACAGTTTGTCCATTTGGTCAATCAAATAGGGCATACATTGAGGCCAATAAGGACAAAGCCCCGTGAAAAACCTTGTGTATTGCCTCAATAAAGGTTTGGCATTTTTTACCGTCAGCCTTTCCGTTTTTTTGGTGTTTTGTGTCACATGGCAGGTGGTTTCCCGCTATGTGTTTGGTACGCCGAGTACGGTAACGGATGAGCTCGCTCGTTATCTGTTTATGTGGGTTGCCATGATTGGCGCGGCGTATACCACAGGTCAGCATCGCCATTTAGCTATCGACCTGTTAACGATGAAACTTAAGGGGATAGGCAAAAATAGTGTGAGTTTGGTGATCCAGGCCGCGATCGCGCTGTTTGCTTCGATCGTGCTGGTATATGGTGGATCGATATTGGTGATCTCAACCCTTAAAACCGGACAAATCACGCCCGCGCTAGGGCTACCGATGGGATATGTCTATTTATGTCTGCCAATTAGCGGTGTTCTGATGATTTGCTATGTGCTGGTAGATATTGTTGAGCTTATTCAGAATTTTTCAGGTAAAGACACGGTTGTTTCTGAAAATCAATAAAGTCACCAGGCGGAAGAGGATGAGCTTATGGATTGGCAAGTGGTTTTAGCGTTGTTCGGTAGTTTTGCTGTGTTGTTGGCACTGGGCGTACCGGTATCCTTTGCGATTGGTCTGTCATCATTACTGGCAATTATGATGACGTTGCCAATGGAGGCGGCGATTACCGTGGTTGCTCAACGTATGGCAGTAGGTGTTGATAATTTCTCTTTACTGGCTATTCCATTCTTTATTCTGGCGGGAAATATTATGAATCAGGGGGGAATCGCTGCCCGCCTGATTGATTTGGCGAAAGTTATGGGCGGCCGTTTGCCCGGCTCTCTGGTGCACGTCAATATTATGGCGAATATGTTTTTCGGCGCGATTTCAGGCTCAGCGGTGGCATCGGCTGCGGCGGTCGGTGGAACGATGGCGCCAATGCAGAAAAAAGAGGGTTACGAGCCGGAATACTCCGCTGCGGTAAACATTGCTTCCTGCCCTGCGGGTTTGTTGATCCCGCCAAGTAACACTCTGATTGTTTACTCACTGGTTTCTGGCGGCACATCAATTGCCGCACTGTTTTTGGCGGGCTATATTCCCGGCATTTTAATGGGCGTATCTTTGATGATTGTGGCGGCAATTATTGCCAAACGCCGAGGTTATCCGGTATCACCCAAGCCGACATGGAACGAGTTTTTCACTACATTGGTTCGCGCATTGCCTTCCCTGATGCTGGTTGTGGTCATTATGGGAGGGATCATTGCCGGTATTTTTACCGCCACAGAAGCCTCGGCGATTGCCGTGTTGTACAGCTTTGTATTGGCAGTATTGATTTACCGTGAAGTCAGTATCACCAAACTACCAAAAATCATTCTCGATTCTGCGGTGACTACCTCCATTGTTTTGTTGCTGATTGGTGCATCGATGGGAATGTCTTGGGCAATGGCGAATGCGGATCTGCCCTATTTGATCGCTGATGCGCTAATGGCGGTTTCTGAGAATCCACTGGTTATTCTGCTGGTCATTAATATCATTCTGTTGCTGGTCGGAACTTTTATGGATATGACTCCGGCGATTCTTATTTTTACGCCGATTTTCCTGCCGGTAGCGCAGAATATGGGGGTTGATCCGGTACATTTCGGTATCATTATGACCTTCAACCTGGCTATTGGTATCTGTACGCCGCCGGTAGGGAGTGCGCTGTTTGTGGGTTGTTCTATCGGTGATGTCAGCATTAATAAGGTATTGAAACCTTTAGTCCCCATGTATTGTGCTTTGGTTATCGCGTTGATGTTGGTGACCTTTATACCGCAACTGAGCTTGTGGCTGCCTCAGATGTTACTGAATTACTAAGCATTTAAGTAATCTGCGTCAATAGAAAGGAACTATTTTATGCTCCGTAATATTGCTAATTGCAAAATTGATTCTGTTGTTCCTCTCCCTTCTTATGATCGCCAAAAATTGGTTACTCGTATTGTTCATCTGGGATGTGGCGCTTTTCACCGGGCACATCAGGCGGTTTTTACTCACCATATGTTGGAAAAAACGGGCAGTGATTGGGGAATTTGTGAAGTTAGTTTGTTCTCCGGTCATCGGTTGATTCAGCAACTTAAAGAGCAGAATTGCCTGTGTACTATTGCGGAAAAAGGGGCGGAGAAAACGGAGCTAAAAATTATTGGCTCTATGATTGATGCTTTGCATCCTGAGTTTGTGGGTCATAAAGGTATTCTGGAAGCCATAGCGCAGCCACAAGTGGCGATTATTTCTCTGACGATTACCGAAAAAGGGTATTGCATCGATGCAGCCAGCGGCAAGTTGGATGTGAATAATGTATTAATTCAACAGGATTTGGCTAACTCAACCGAACCAACATCCGCTATTGGTTATATTGTCGAGGCGCTCCGTCTACGTTATGAACGTAACTTGCCGCCATTGACGGTGATGTCCTGCGATAATGTCAGAGAAAATGGCAAAGTTGCCCGTGAAGCGGTGGTGAGTTTTGCCCGTTTGCGTGATGAAAAGCTAGCGCAATGGATTGAACTGAACGTGACTTTTCCATGCACAATGGTTGACCGGATAGTTCCTGCGGCTACGCCAGAATCGTTGGAAGAGATAGCTGAACAGTTGGGGGTATATGATCCCTGCGCAGTCACCTGTGAACCTTTTCGTCAGTGGGTGATTGAAGATAACTTTGCCAGTGGCCGTCCAAACTGGGATGTGGCAGGCGCCCAATTCGTTAAGGATGTGGAGCCTTTTGAGACCATGAAATTACGCATGCTAAACGGTAGCCATTCATTTCTAGCTTATCTGGGCTATTTGGCAGGATATACGCATATTGCGGACGCAATGGCGAACCCCGATTACCGGCAAGCCGCTTTGGATCTGATGCTGAAAGAGCAGGCGCCAACTCTGACAATGCCGACAGGAACCGATCTTTTTCAATATGCTCACTGGCTAATTGAGCGTTTTAGTAACCCTAACCTTAAGCACCAAACCTGGCAGATAGCAATGGATGGTAGCCAGAAACTGCCACAACGCATGTTTGATTCTGTGGCTTATCATCTGGCAAATAGCAGTGATTACCGTCACTTGGCATTGGGTATCGCTGGCTGGATGCGTTATATCAGCGGTAAAGATGAACAAGGTAAATTGATTGATGTGCGCGATCCGTTGGTTGACCAATTTAAATCTATTTACCAGCAATATGGGTTGTCTGTTGATGTGGTGCCTGCATTGTTGGCGATTTTTGGTAATCCATTGTTAGCTGATGCGCATTTTGTCCGGGCCGTCACCGAAGCTTACCAACTATTATTGGATTGCGGCGCTCGTCATGCTGTGGAGGCACTCGATTTAGCTGACAGGAAAAAGATATGAAAAATTTTATGGGTGATGATTTTCTGCTGAACAATGAAACTGCCCGTCAGCTATATCATGAACATGCCGCCGATATGCCGATTTATGATTATCATTGTCATCTTAATCCGCGTGAAATTGCTGAAAATCGCCAGTTTGATAACCTTGGTCAGATTTGGTTAGAGGGTGATCACTATAAATGGCGGGCTATGCGCTGTGCGGGTATTGATGAATCGTTGATCACAGGTAAGCAAGCCCGTGATTATGAAAAATATCAGGCATGGGCAAAAACAGTACCGTTGACCTTAGGCAATCCGCTTTATCACTGGACACATCTAGAATTACGTCGTCCATTTGGTATTACCGGGAAATTGTTCGAGCCGCAAACCGCTGATGAAATCTGGCATCAATGCAACGAAAAGCTGGCAACGTCGGCGTTTTCAGCTCGTGGCATTATGCAGCAAATGAATGTACGTATGGTAGGAACCACGGATGATCCGGTAGATTCTCTGCAATATCACCGCCAAATCGCGACAGATGAGAGTTTCGATATCGAAGTATTACCAAGTTGGCGCCCTGATCGGGTATTTAAAATTGAGTTGGTGGGTTTCGTTGACTATATCAAACAGCTTGAGGCTGTAACTGATGTATCGATCACGGCTTTTGCTGATGTGCTGAACGCGTTGGAGCGTCGCCTTGAGCATTTTGCTGCTCATGGCTGCCGGGCGGCTGATCACGGTATAGAAAATCTGCGCTATGCTCCGATTCCTAATGAGGCGGTATTAGATAGCATCCTGCAAAAACGGTTGACTGGGGGCACTCTCTCTGATCTTGAAATTGCGCAGTACACCACGGCGATTCTGGTATGGCTTGGCCGACAATATGCCGCCCGTGGTTGGGTGATGCAAATGCATATCGGCGCGATTCGCAACAATAATAGCCGGATGTTCCGCTTAATTGGCGCGGATAGCGGCTTTGATTCCATTGGGGATAACAATATCGCTTGGCCGTTATCTCGCCTGCTGGATAGCATGGATGTGACGGATGAGTTGCCGAAAACGATTCTTTACTGTCTGAACCCACGAGATAACGAAGTGATTGCTACGATGGCCGGTAACTTTCAAGGTGGCGGTATCGCCGGTAAAGTTCAGTTTGGTTCGGGCTGGTGGTTCAATGATCAGAAAGATGGCATGTTGCGTCAGCTTGAACAACTTTCCCAACTTGGGCTGCTAAGTCAATTTGTTGGGATGTTGACCGATTCTCGCAGCTTTCTTTCATACACACGGCATGAATATTTTCGTCGCATTCTGTGTAATTTGTTAGGTCAGTGGGCAGAAAAGGGCGAAATTCCTAACAACAAAGCAATGTTAGGGCAGATGGTTGAGGATATTTGCTTTAATAACGCCCGCCGTTATTTTGCCTTGCCGGGGGAAAATCCATGAAGCAGATTGCATTCCTTGGTGAATGTATGATTGAACTCAACGGCGCCCCTTTCGCTACCATGCATCAGGCTTTTGGTGGTGATGTCCTGAATAGTGCGGTTTATTTAGCCCGTGCAAGCCGACAGAAGATTGCTGTTCATTTTGTGACTGCGTTAGGGATGGATTCGCTTAGTGAAGGAATGATCACACGTTGGCAAGACGAAGGTATTCATACCCATCTGGTTTTGCGTGATCCGGCTCATCAGCCGGGATTGTATTTGATTCAACTTGATGAACAGGGAGAACGCACCTTTCTGTACTGGCGTAATGATTCCGCTGCCCGTTATATGGTGCGCCATCCTGATTTCTCTTCGGTTATTCAAGCGTTGCAGCAGATGGATGTCATTTATCTCAGTGGTATCAGCCTGGCTATCTTGCCTGCCGATGATCGAGAAAAGTTACTGAACTTGTTGGCTGAACTGGCTGCGCAAGGAAAAACCATTGTTTTCGACAGTAATTATCGTCCGGCATTGTGGGAAAGTGTGGCACAAACCCAAGTTTGTTATCAGAAATTACTCTCCTTTACCTCACTGGCACTGGTGACCGATGACGATGAATGCAAGCTGTGGGGCGATAAATCGGTTACAGCAACCATGACTCGCCTGAAACAAGCAGGCGTTAAAGAAGCCGTGATTAAAGCGGGGGCTGTCGGTTGTTATTATCAGCATTTGGTACAGGATACTCCGATTGAGCTGATCCCAACGGCACCGGTTGTTAACGTGGTCGATACCACAGCGGCGGGAGACGCCTTTAATGCCGGGTTTCTGGCAGGATTTCTGACAGATTGCCCGATACAACAAGCGGCAATCATGGGGCATCGTCTGGCTGGTACCGTTATTCAGCATAAAGGGGCGATTATTCCAATTAGTGCAACTCAAGCAGTGACTGACAGTTTCTTTTAACAGCGGGGGAAAATCGATGAAACAGATGATTGAGCAGTTACGCCAATTGAAAATTGTACCTGTAATTACTGTTGAGCGTGCGGAAGACATTATACCGTTAGGTAAGGCATTAGCTGATAATGGCTTGCCGGTAGCGGAAATTACTTTCCGTTCTGCGGCCGCGGCGGAAGCGATTCGTCTACTGAAAGAGACTCTGCCGGATATGCTGATTGGCGCGGGTACTGTTCTGAATCGTGAACAGGTAGTTGCTGCAAAGCAGGCGGGCGCTGATTTTATGGTTTCTCCCGGTTTTAATCCAAATACAGTCAAAGCTTGTCAGCAATTGAATATTCCTATTATTCCAGGTGTGAATAATCCAAGCGCGATTGAAGGCGCGATGGAGTTGGGATTAAAACTGTTGAAATTCTTTCCGGCGGAACCTTCCGGCGGTTTGCCAATGATTAAAGCGATATTAGCGCCTTATACTGAATTGCAAATTATGCCGACTGGGGGAATCGGACCAAACAATATCCGCGATTATCTTGCTGTACCGCGTATTGTGGCGTGTGGTGGCTCATGGATGGTGAGTAAAGCGCTGGTGGATGACCGGAATTGGCAGGAAATTGGTCGTCTGACGCGTGAAGCGGTGGATTTAGTGAATACTTAAGGAATAGTTGTTCTTGTATTGGGATAAAATATTATTCCGACAATATACCAAAGGGAAGAAAGGATTTAGTAAAAATTCTTTTTGGTATTTAATAGTTTTCAACTTTAATTAAATGATGATATTTGAACTTCTAATGACCTGTTATTTAATTATTTGGTAAGCTTTAGCTGTTAGAAACAGAGCAAGCGAGCAGTAAGGAAATCATTTGATGAGTGTAATGTTGCAGAAGCTACTTGATCTTCAGACATTGGTAGAGACTAGTGAAGTTGAATTTAAACTGGCCAATGGCAGGGATGGTAAAGGTGAATTACCTCGTGATTTTTGGCCAAGTTACAGCGCTATGGCAAACAGCGGTGGAGGTTGGGTTATTCTGGGTGTGAAAGAAAAAAAGGGTAAATTCACTCCAGTTGGTATTGAAAATATAGAAAAAATAAAATCTGATTTGTTTAATACTGTCAATAACCCATCTATGGTTAGTATTAACTTGCTAACCGACAGTAGTGTCCAATCCATAAAATTACAGGGAAAAGATGTTGTCGCTGTTCGCATTCCCGCTGCACTGCGTAAACAAAAACCCGTGTTTATAAAAGGTGATCCCTTAAAAGGCACTTATCAGAGAAGAAATGAGAGTGATCAGCTTTGTGATGCTGAAACTGTGAAACGTTGGTTGGCAGAACAGGTTGAAGATGAGCGTGATGCTCGTATTTTAACGGGTTTCGATATAACCGACCTTAATATGGATAGCCTAAAGACTTTCCGACAGCTACTTGCTAGCGCAAAACCAAATCATCCTTATTTGGAACATGAACTCTCTGAATTTCTGCGTTTAATACGAGCATGGCGTAAAGATCGAGTAACCGGACAAGAGGGGCTAACACTTGCTGGGATTCTGATGTTTGGTAACTGGGATGCCATTATGGAAGCAGCTCCACATTACTTCGTGGATTATCAAGAGCGGCCAGAAGCTAAAACTGAGTTACGTTGGATTGATCGTATCTATCCGGATGGTACATGGTCTGGGAATTTGTTTGATTTTTATCGCAAGGTTTACCGGAAACTGATAACTGACCTTAAAATTCCTTTTGGAGTCAAGCATGGTCAGCGTCAAGATGATACTCTGGTTCATATCGCGTTACGTGAAGCATTGGTCAACACATTAGTGCATGCAGATTTTACAGGAAGGGTATCTATATTAGTTGTAAAGCGACCGGATATGTTTGGTTTCCGTAATCCAGGATTAATGAGAGTGCCGGTTGAATCTGCAATTAAAGGTGGAGACAGCGATTGCAGGAACAGGATCATGCATCAAATGTTTTTGCTAATTGGATTAGGGGAGAGGGCGGGGTCAGGATTACCCAAAATATATAGTGGCTGGTCTTCTGCTGACTGGCGTCGGCCTAATTTACACGAACGCCAGATACCAGAGCAAACTTTACTAGAGTTACCTACTGTTAGTTTGATACCTGAAAACATCTTAATGCAATTGAAACTTAAGTTTGGGGCTAAATTTGAACAACTAGAAAACCTTGATCGAATGATCTTAGCCACAGTGGCTGTAGAAGGATGGATTAATCATCAGCGGGCTTGTGAACTAACAACGCTACATTCCCGAGAAGTTACTTTGGCTTTTCCTCGCCTTGAACATAAAGGATTTTTAGTTTCATCAGGTGAAAAACGTAATAAATCTTACACGTTACCGGGTATGTCGTTACCAGATCCAGAAGAGCTTTTCTCTACTGGGGCAGTGAATAATATTAACAACATGGACTTACCTCATAAGGAGCCGAGCTTGCCTCATATGGAATCTAGCTTACCTCATAAGGAGCCGAGCTTGCCTCATATGGAATCTAGCTTACCTCATAAGGAGCCGAGCTTGCCTCATATAGTTTCAGGAACTCAAACCCATCGAGATACGTTAGGGCGTCTTACCCCTTTATCATTTAGCTTGCCGTTTATTGATAGCTTAGAGTACATATCTCTGGATTTAAGAAAGAAATTGGAGGAAATTGCTAAACCGGCTTATGAAAATCGACGATTAGAGCCGGAAGAAATGCAACTAATTATCATGAAACTTTGCCAGTCTCACTATATCCGTATTGATGTGTTAAGCATTCTATTAAATCGTTCAGCAAAGAATCTCAGGCAACGCCATATAAAACCATTGCTTGATAAGCAATGCTTGATGATGGCATTTCCGCAAACACCAAGTCATCCCAATCAAGGATATACTGTCAGGACTCTATCGCAGGATTGATACCTTATTACCAGGGATTTGGTAAGGATGAAAAAAATATAATAAGAGTGTTTTCTTATATGGTTAAGAAGGAAATATTTCCTATGGTAGAAAAATAGATTGGTATATTCAATTTACTATATAAATATGTTTATATGATTTTTATTATTATATTATTAATATTAAATCAGATATATATCATAAGAAATAATTATAAAATATCCATCCTTGGTTGTATGCAATTCTTCCATTAACCACTCAATTATTATCGAGTGGCAGATAAAATAGATTTTGCATGTCGTTTGATTTGCATATTTTAATGTTTCTGTCAAACAATAAACCTTGTATTAATAGTCCTTGATTGTTCTAATATATCAGAACTTGCGGGAATGATGTTGTTTAATACACAGATTCGCAATAGCCATCGATCTTTGCCATCATAACGGGGAATAAATTCTGAACGTCCATGAACACATCGGTTATTATTAATAATGAGTAAATCCCCTTTTTCTAAAGTAACCCAGACTTTATTTTTATTAGCCAATTTCTTTAGTTTATCCAATAATGTTTCAGCTTCAGAATTGATACCTTGCATTAAATCTAGATCATATATCATATATGGGTCGTTCGGATTGCCATGAAAAACAGGAGTAATCAGGCCATTACCTTTCTTTCCATTGGGACTGCCATATGAATAATCTATTCCTGTAATAAAAAGGGGGTTAAAAAGTAATTTATATTCATTCAGTGACAAGTATGGGATTATCATTCTTGCACTTGCTGTAAAAGTTTTGGCTGTTTTATCATGATCCTGACGTAAGCAATACAATAATACATAATCACACATATGTGGATGAAAAGCAATTTCTGTGTGAAAATCTAATTCTTTCTTGGAGCTAGCAGAGGAAAGTAATATTTCTTTTTCAGGATGAGGAACAAGGTTCTGGAAAATATTGCCTTGCTTCTCTTGGGTATAACTTACAGCGTAGCCAAGAAATTCAGCAATCATTGCTAGCCACATTTCTCCAAAGAAGTTTCCTTTATCAGGATAATGTAATGAGTCTAATGGTGTTGATGGTAGGTGATTTCCTATATTAATTCCTTTTAAGAGTAACACTCCATATTGATTAGAGTAGTGTTTAAATTCATATAATTTCTGGATTATATCTTGATTTAAATACGTTATTCTCTTGTAACTTTCTGATAAAAATAAATTTAGATTTTCATAGGGATTTGGTAATGGATTATTATATATTCCTTTTTTAATAAGTTTATCATGATCTATATTTAGGATGTGATCTCCTTTTAATTTTTCTAAGTCTCTAACGAAATTCTTTTCTGAAGATTTCGATGATGTTTGAGAAAAATCTGTTTCAGGATTAAAGATAATTTTATGGTTTAATAGATCACACATAGATGAAAAAAATGATTTTAAAAACTCCTCATTATCACCTTCTGAAAAATATCTGGATGAAAAAGAATTTATAATTCCTAAGAAGTAAAAATGATGCCCATTAATTTCCTTTTTTACCCCTATGACATGGTTGTCGAATGTTAGATAAGTATGCCAATCTTTATAATATGTGAACTTTGTTGTTAAATAACCATGAAGAAGATAGGATTCACCTTTAAAATTCACGGTTATATTTCCATCTAGTCTACTTAGGTAATTTTTTTCCTATCGGGAAATTCAAGATATGACATTTTAATGTCTTTATTATCAGTTATTTCTATTTCATTCATGTTATTACTGGGTAATGGTAAGATAATAGAAATTTTTGGCCATTCGATGTCATTTTCTATAGATTTTTCATTTGTTGTGATGAATATATCTATGTCACTCTTTCTCTTATTATAAGACAAGAATGAATCTGAGTCATGTACAGAAAAACCATGATATTTTAAGAAGTTAATGATATTAAAAAAAGCATTTTTGATTGTCCGATGATTTGAGCTGTTAATATAAGAATCATCATATACTATAGATAATATGTTGCCTTTCATTGAATTCTCCTTGCTTAAATAGAGTGTTATCCAATAATAATATATTGGCGTATACATAAACGTAGTCATATTTTAAGAAATTAACTAATAATCATCCCGATAAACATTGCCACACCAAATAATAATAATGATGCACTAGTTATAGATTCAACAATTAATTGCGCGTTTTTATTAAATAAAACAGACTGTATGTAAGATAATCCATAAATAAATACTACCCACCAAAGTACACCAATCAATATATCTATTAATCCTAGGATGATAACTTGATTTAAAGCTGGGTGTGATGGATCAATGA
The DNA here is from genome assembly GCF_019090985.1 of Photorhabdus akhurstii. Lineage (NCBI taxonomy): Bacteria > Pseudomonadati > Pseudomonadota > Gammaproteobacteria > Enterobacterales > Morganellaceae > Photorhabdus > Photorhabdus akhurstii. The sequence goes on from NZ_CP020335.1 coordinate 174,061, forward strand.
ATTGAGGAAGAATACTTATAAAGAAAATAGCCACTTTGGGATTAAAGATATTGGCTAAAAGCCCGGTAATAAATAGATTGCTGTTCTTTTGTATTATATTTATGCTTTGATTTCCAATGATTTTTTTGACTGTTAAAAGTGTCTTTTAATCCGGAATAACCTAAATATATTAAATATAAGGCACCGAGGGTTTGTAACATATTAAATGCAGTTTTTGATGTTGCTAAAATTAAAGTTGCGCCTAATGATCCTAGGATCAGATGAAAAACAAGACCTGCTTGTACGCCAATTGCCGTTACTATCCCATGTTTTCTGCACTTAAATGTCCCTTTGCTGATAATAGCCCAGTCTGGGCCTGGTGTTATATAGGATAAAACAACCAGAAGAAGATAGAAATAAAGTAGGTCGAGGTTCATGGTTTTATACTCTGCAATGAGTTATTACTTGAATAAAATCAGCAGATTCACCGATTTTTATTTCAACATTTACGTCTTTGACTTCATTGATATTATTTATGTGTGTGCCTCCGCATGGGATAGTGACTACCTTAGAGTCAATAGTCGATTTCCATAATCTAGTGTCATTAATCTCTTTTGATTTATATTCAATGGTTATTTCCGCACCCTGAGATAACCAATTGTTGAGTGTGTTATTAACTTCTCTATTAATTTTATCTAGATTTTCAATTAATATATTTTTATCAAATCCTTTCTTTTTGAGCGATTTACCAAAGCGATAAATATCAACGGATTTAAGTTCTGTAATAGAAGATTGGTAAATGGCGGCTTTATCTAAATTATAACTCCCTAAATCATCGGTATCGTATACTTTGGACCATATGTGATTAGTTGCCTTATTTAAAGCAAGGGACATAAAGTGGGCCATCGAGTGTGCGGCACTTACCTTATACCTTGTTTCATCGTTCACAGATAGAGTTACCGTTTTCCCTATGAGATCTCTTTCAGAGATTCCGTGTAAATCAGGTAAGTAGTGTGCTGGCATAATTTTGTCTGGAGACGTTGTTTGTTTCGTTATTTCCTGATCTATATATAAATGACTATCAATAAGACCAGCGGTGTAAACTTTTGTCACAGCAAGTTCTTTATCGCCTATTGAAATTATTCCATTATCATGTAGTTGGTCTGGCCACTTATAGTTCTTTGGGTAGAATGGACTATCTTGGGTTATCAAAAGGGTGCCATCTTCGTATCTCATAACCCCGATAATGTTGGATTCTAACGTCAGGGTTCCTAGCATAAATGAAGCTTCTGCTTTTAAGAGTTCATCAATATTTATATCAGTAGTCATGTAATATCTCACAAGTTATAATTTTGGGGCATCTATTGCTACCAGGTTGTTTGTTAAGTTCATTCCCTAAAAATAACTTAACAATTTGTTTTTATTTGAATTTTTATCTAATCAAAGATAGGGTTAAACAGTACCGATATGTATGTAACAGCTTTATTTATAGGTTATTTTAGGTATTGTTGCAAATGGAAAAGTCACATGTTTTAAATGTTTTGTTTACATGATCAATAGATATTTTCAGAGTAAAATCTGTTGATTAGTTATCACAATAATTTCTTGGATCAAAAAATAGACAATCGAACTAATGAGGTATATGATACATATACCTGATATCTGATAAGGGGAAATAAATATGGTTGCTATGGTAAGAATTAATATAGATCTGCCAGAAGAAACAATTAGAAAGCTCGAGATTTTAAAGGAGCGTTCTCCCGATAAGTCACGTGCTGCACAGATCCGGAAAGCAATAGATGCTTACCTTGATGCTAATATTTCAGAACAGAATAACAGTGCTTTTGGTTTGTGGGGGGATAAAAAATTGGATGGATTGGAATATCAAAATAATTTACGCAAGGAATGGCAATGATTGCTATGAAGTCGTTATTTGATACTAATATATTGATTATTTAAATGGATATGAAAAAGCTAATGTAGATAACGGTTATGGTGGGAGCTAAGACTCTGGATAGGGACAAAGAAAATGTAACAAGAATCTAGGTAGTAAAACGTGCAGTAATTGTCTGTCATGAAAAAAAGATAAAGCTGCCTGATGCAATAATCTGGGCAACGGCTTAGAAAAATGGGTGGTTATTGATTACTAGAAATCCTAAATATGATAATTGGGTTATTCTTCTTTGAGATCTGTTCGGTTGTTTTATACCTTATTCATGATATAAAATGTTCGATGAACTTATTCTGGGACTTTACGTTTCGATAAACAATGTTGTTGTTTGTTGAATAAGTTATTCGTTCTGTAGGGTGGAGATTATTTTTTTAATAAATGACTGGGGAATATTTAAATAACAAAATTATATTTGTCTATCTGATATCTGTAATTACAGTTAAGTTGAGCGTAAATAAGTAAAAAAATAGGCACAATATATAATTTTGCGCCTAAGTTTATATTAGCTATCTTTATATTGATTTAATTTTAACTCACAATGGCTTAGCATTCTCCGCCAGCCATGTTGCAATACGTTGTTTCTGCTCTTCTTTCAGCCACATACCCAATTTGGTACGGCGCCAGATTGCGTCATCTAGTTCAACAACCCACTCATTATCGGCCAGATAACGAAGCTCTGCTTCATACAGGCCGTGACCGAAGGATTCGCCCAGATCGGTCAGATTATTAGCGCCTTGCAGAATCAGTTCGCTGTTGCTGCCGTAAGTACGCGCATAACGTACAGCAACACCTTCCGGCAACCAGTTGTAACGTTTACGCAATAAACGGGCATAACCATCGCGATCGCACCCTTCCAGATTACCACCCGGTAACTGACCATTTTTGGTCCAGGCTTTTCCGGCATTGGGATAGTACTGCATGAGCTTCTCGGTTGCGTGTTCCGCCAGTTTACGGTAAGTGGTTAACTTACCGCCAAACACAGACAGTAATGGCGCTTTGCCCTGTTCATCATGTATGTCAAGGGTATAGTCGCGTGTAATGGCCTGAGGTGAGTCTGATTCATCATCGCACAGTGGACGTACGCCAGAGTAGGTCCAGACGATATCGTCACGGCTAAGTTGTTTCTTGAAGTGGTCGTTATAAACTCTCAGCAGATAATTAATCTCCTGATCGTCAATCTTCGCTTCTTTTGGATCTCCTTGATATTCCACATCGGTGGTTCCAATAATGGAAAATTCATCCATCCAAGGAATAACAAATACGATACGATGATCTTCGTTTTGCAGAATATAAGCTTGCGGCTCATCATGCACTCTTGGCACCACAATATGGCTGCCTTTGATCAGGCGAATACCATAAGGTGATTTCAATTTCAGACCATCGTCAAAGAACTCTTTAACCCAAGGGCCGGTAGCATTAACCAGACCTTTTGCTCGCCAGGTATAGGTCTTACCTGTCCGCAGATCTTCGGCTTCAACCATCCAACCCTCTTGTTCGCGCCATGCACGGGTCACTTTTGTCCGGGTTCGAACTTCCCCGCCATGTTTTTTAACTTCCTGAGCGTTAAGGACAACTAAACGAGCATCATCAACCCAGCAGTCAGAATATTCGAAGCCACGGACCAATTCTGGTTTCAGAACAGAATTGGCACCGAATTTCAGCCCTTTACTACCAGGCAGGCTGACACGTTTGCCCAAATTGTCATAGAGGAACAGACCAATACGGATCATCCATGCTGGACGCAGATGTGGCTGGTGCGGCAGGCGGAAACGCATCGGAAAAGCGATGTGTGGTGCAAGGTTCAGTAAAACTTCACGTTCTGCCAGCGCTTCGCCGACCAAACGGAATTCATAATGTTCCAGATAGCGTAAGCCGCCGTGGATCAGTTTTGAACTGGCGGATGATGTGGCTTTGGCTAAATCTTGTGCTTCCAGCAACAGAACAGAAAGCCCCCGGCCAGCAGCATCTGCCGCAATCCCGGCGCCGTTGATCCCGCCGCCGATCACAATCAAGTCTTTAGTTTCCATGCATCCCCCTAAAAATGTTCGAAACAGTTCTTTAATGCTCGTTTTCGCTCACGATTGTAATCAGAAATCGATCAATAGCCAACTATTTGTTAAGAAAAAACATGTTCACGTGATATAGATAACAAATATTGTCATGCCCATATAATTTACATGGTATTAATAAAGAAGTTTAACTATGGAGCGATAAGGGGAGGTAGGGGATAGTGTTATCCCCCGAATATAGAGAAAATTCTTAGCAGAGTTCGAGCTGTACGTTATGTTGCTCAATGACTTTATGGATGCTTGGCGGGGGAAGCTGGTCAGTAAATAGGTGATCAATGAGGTTCATATTGCCCAGATTGACCATAGCATTACGACCAAATTTAGAATGGTCGGTGACTAACATAACGCAACGGGAGTTTTCGATAATTGCGCGTTTTACGCGCACTTCATGGTAATCAAATTCCAGTAGTGAGCCATCCATGTCAATGCCACTGATGCCGAGAATGCCGTAATCGAGCCGAAACTGGGAGATAAAATCCAGTGTGGCTTCACCGATAATGCCGCCGTCACGGGAACGAATTTCCCCTCCCGCCAAAATTAAACGGAAGTCTTCTTTTGTCATCAACAGAGTAGCGACGTTGAGGTTGTTAGTGACAATCCGCAGATCTTTATGATTTAACAATGCGTGAGCGACAGCTTCTGGCGTCGTGCCAATATCAATAAACAGCGTTGCGCCATCCGGGATATGGCTAGCAACACGTTGCGCAATACGTGCTTTCTCTTCTGACCACATGATTTTGCGATCGTGATAGGCAGTATTAACTGAACTTGATGGCAATGCGGCTCCGCCGTGATGCCGCTGTATTTTGTTTTTATCTGCCAAATCGTTCAAATCACGGCGGATAGTCTGGGGGCTGACATTAAAGTGTTCAACCAACTCTTCAGTGCTGACGTAGCCCTGAAGGCGTACCAGCTCAACTATTGCATCATGCCGTTGAGTTTGCTTCACGATAGTCCTCTAAGTGTCTAAAAGTGTCGGTTATTATTTTTGAATGTATGACGGTTATCCCACAACGCCATGAGTAAACCGATAATTAAACCGGAGAAATGAGCAGCGTTGGCAATAGATAGTCCAAATGCATCGAAGTATCCAACAATCAGCCAGAAGATTGAAAAAGCCATCAAACCACGGGGGATGCCAATACCCTGTCCGGGCGCCCGCTCACCGGTTAGCCAGACATAACCAATTAAAGCGTAAACAACCCCAGAAAGGCCGCCAAAATGAGAACCACTGAATAATGATTGCCCCCAGCCGCTGAAAACAGCGGAAACAATCATAATGACAAATAGTTTTCCTGTACCGAGGTGCTTTTCTGTTTGCCCGCCAAGATACCACCACCACATGAGATTAAAGATGATATGCAGCAGTGAGAAGTGTAGTAAGCCATGAGTGACCCAACGCCATAGCTCCATATGTTGGCTATCGTCAGGCCAGGCTAGCCAAGACATCACTTGATAATCCCCGGCAAATTGCATCCAGAGATAAACGACGATATTTAGGAGTAAAACGGTAATGGTTAATGGGCCAGCCTGACGACTTAAATATTGCCAATTCAGATTATTGTGGTACTTCAATGGGTGATTCACATCACCAGATTGCCAGCTGGCCGCTTGATAACGTTCATTTAGCGGATCGCGAGTAAATTGCTCCAGCTCTTGCTGAACGATAGTCAGTTTAGTGTCATCTTCTAGCCACAGTTCGACATGTTGCCCATCGTGGCTGGGACGCATAGTGAGATGGACCTGATGGGTTGCCATATAATCGATAAAGGCTTGTGCTAGACGCGGGTTTGAAATAGCGATTACGCGGATCATAGAGGTGTGTTATGCCGGATTAGGTAAGGAGTCAACAGCGTGAGGATAGTCTCTACGCCAGGCTTCAAAGCCGCCATTAATGCTGTAGACAGTTTCAAAACCGATGTTTAATAAATACTGAGCGGCGCTCTGGCTGCTATGACCGTGATAACACATAACCATAACCGGCTGCTCGAAATTGGCCTGCAACATAAATTCATTCAATGTGTCATTAGTCAAATGAAAAGCGCCGCGGACATGGCCTGCCCGGAAACTTTGTGGATCACGAATATCCACCATAATGGCGAATTTATCTTGCCAGTGTTGATAAGCCTGCTCAGGGCTGATGGTTTGAAAATGTTCCATATATATTTTGACTTGCTCTTGAAAACTTAGAGATTATCCCGTTAGATTATTATTGTAATAATGTTTTCCCGACGATTATCCGAACGGGAAAATTTGTTATCAGTAATATGTTATTAGTAATACGTTATCAGTAATAAGAGTGTTCACCGCGCTGGTGTTCAGTTAAGTCTTTTACCCCTTTTAGTTCTGGGAACATGTTTAGCAACTCTTTTTCAATCCCTTCTTTCAGAGTGACATCAACCATTGAACAGCCATTACAACCGCCGCCGAATTGAAGGATAGCGAAACCATTATCAGTGATTTCCATCAGACTGACGCGGCCGCCGTGACCGGCTAATTGTGGATTAATTTGTGACTGCAAAACGTATTCCACACGTTCGACAAGTGGGGCATCGTCAGAAACTTTACGCATTTTGGCGTTAGGGGCTTTTAATGTTAGCTGAGAGCCTAACTGATCGGTGACAAAATCAATCTCAGCTTCTTCCAGGAAAGGGGCGCTCAGTTCATCGACGTAAGCTGACAGTTGATCAAATTTCAGTTCAGTATCTGTCGCTTCAACGGCATCAGGCGGGCAGTAAGATACGCCGCACTCAGCGGTAGGTGTGCCCGGATTGATGACAAATACGCGAATTTGTGTGCCTGGTTCTTGGTTTGCCAGTAATTTGGCAAAATGAGCTTGCGCTGCTTCAGTAATATTAATCATATCATTTGCTCAATAGTTGACTGCTATAGTTGGTTATAATACGCCCATTTTCGTATTGACTACAAGGTTCGACAAATCGCCCAAACCTGTACTGAACGGGCGCCAGCACGAATTAACAAACGGGAAATTTCAGTCATGGTCGCACCGGTGGTAATCACATCATCCAGTATGGCGACATGTTGTCCTGCGACTGGGCCACAAAGCTGAAATGCTTTCCTGAGATTAATTTTACGCCGTGCCGCCGATAAATTTCTTTGTGGTAGTGTAGCATGCGTCCGCTGTAGAAAGCTTTGCTGGTAATCGCATTGTAGCCATTCTGATAATAGCTTTGCCATTAATACACTTTGATCAAATCCCCGTTTCCATCGCCGGTGCCGATGCAGTGGCACACTGAGCAGAATGTTGGGTTTATGCCATCGTCCATCACGATAGCCCTGTTGCCAATGCAGCAGAAACAGACGCGCTAGCACTGACGCAAGTTGTGGGGTGCTGTGATATTTATAGCGACGAATTAGGCCGCTCAATGGTGGGCAGTAGTCGGTAATCGCTATCATATTCTCCCATAGAGGCGGTTTTTTGAGGCAGCGTCCACAAGGCAATGAAGGGAGTTCTGAGGGCAGAGCGCAGCACGGGCACATGTTTGTTAACCGTTTCAACCGCTTGTTGCAAAAGCTGCATACTCCATGATGTGGAAACCAAAGAGGCTGACGGCATAGCCAACAGTACCCAACCATTGTTAGCATAGAGTTCTTCCTTGATGGCAAATAAAGTTGAGAATAACAATGGCTGATCTGTTTTGGCAGACTTCTGATGAAGGTTCGCGTGATCTTGTGTTGCTGCACGGATGGGGGCTGAATGCGGAGGTTTGGCGTTCCATTGAAATGAGATGTGCTCCGCATTTTCGTTTACATCTGGTGGATTTGCCGGGTTATGGCCGTAGCCAGAAATATGGCCCGATGAATCTTGCTGACATGGCGGATGAAGTTTGGCGATATGCGCCTGAAAATGCGTTATGGCTAGGCTGGTCGTTGGGAGGATTAGTTGCCAGCCGGATCGCGCTTGACCATCAGGATAAGGTTGCCGGATTAATTACCGTGGCTTCTTCACCGCATTTCAGCGCAGAAAGTGACTGGCCGGGGATTAAGCCGGAAGTTTTGCGTGATTTCGAACATCAGCTTAGTGAAGATTTCCAGCGCACAGTGGAGCGTTTTCTTGCTTTACAGACGTTGGGCACAGATAGCGCTCGTCAGGATGCGCGGCTGCTGAAATCCGTTGTGCTGGCACAGCCGATGCCTTCTGTTGAAGTACTGCATGTTGGACTAGAAATTTTGCGTACAGAAGATTTAAGGGAGCCTTTGGCTGAACTTGCCATACCGTTCCTGCGGATTTACGGTTATCTGGATGGGTTGGCGCCAAGAAAAATCCTCAACATTCTTGATGAAAAATGGCCGCGTTCAGTTTCAGCCATGATGCGCCATGCCGCTCATGCGCCTTTTATTTCTCATCCTGATGAGTTTGTTGGGTTATTGACTGAATTTGTTGGCAGAGAAGCATTATAAGGTCGATGAGATAACAGATTTTTATTGGTGTGGTTTGGAAAAGTAAAGCGTCCGCCGCGTGAATGCGGCGGCTCAATGTTAGTTCTTCTAACGATGAGATAAATCACAGGGATTCAATTTGTTACTAAGAAAGGCAAATTCTACTTTTTAATTCCATATATTTTCCTTGTCCCATCCTGAGGGAATTCCCATTGAATGAGTTAAAATACTTATATAACTGTATTTATTTATAAGATTTTTAAATTCAACTTCGAATTTTTCTGATGGGCTTATCAAAGTCTTAGACATTATTTTTAAAACAATCAGTGTAGTATAGATTTTATTCTTCATTGTTGGCCTGATTGTTATTCTAGTTCCAACAATATTATTATTGTTATCTACAAACCCTGATGGCAAACGATAATTACTATTCCAAGTCCTGGAACTATGCGAAGATTTGTTTCTTAATTCCTTTAGCGCGTAAAGCCACGATTTTACTTCTTTAAATGTATTGGCTCCCATAGCGGTTGCAAAATCATTGAGATGATTTTTTCCTGAGGATGTGAATTTTGTCGTGTCTAAAGCGGCAATCAATTTCATCATTGAATCAAAAGACATTAATTCTATAGCTATCCAAAATGGAGGATTTTGCCTATAAGATTCCTTTGTGCTTGTATAGTTATTTTTATAGTAAACAGCGAATTCCTGAGTGGATTTTTCCATGAGCGCTTTTATCTTCATTCTTTCTTGATATGGTGCTTTATTTGGTGTGAATACATCATCGCTGAGATACCAAAAAGGGTCGTTTAGATACTTTGTTATTACTTGGTCAAGAATACTCTTTGCTTTAACTTCTATTCTTAATATGTATTTGTTACATAGTTCTCTTAATTCACAGTCAAACAAATATAAGTCAAAGCCATTTTTAAATTCAGTACCTGGTAAATATTCTTTCGTTGAATGATTTAAATAAGGATATAAGTATGATTTGAATCTATACCAATTAATTAGGGATAGTGCTTTCTCAGCAAAGACTTTATTAAAGGGATGAGTAAATAAAACACCTTTATCTTCAAGATGAATATTTACCAGCTCTGCTGGAGTTAAAAAAGGTTTGTTATAAACAGACATTTAATAGAATCTCATATGATTAGTGTTGAGAAAGTGTTATTAACAAAATAACTCTAGTGACTGCTCCCCGCCGTAAACGGCAAGGCTTCCCACTTCTCAGGCCGCCACCGTCGATGCAACGGATTTACGCTGGCCTCCGTGGGCAGAAACGACGAGTCCCGCCGCCTGTAATTCCTGTATGCCCTTGCGCTCAATGTTGAGCGCTGCGTTGATATCACGATCATGTTCGACACCACAGCAAGGACATGGCCAGCTCCGCTTATGCAGCGGCAGTTCTGGCATTTTGTAACCGCAACAGTGACAGGTTTTCGAACTGGCGAACCACTGATCCAGCTTCACCAGATGAACCCCTTTCTCTGCGGCTTTGTATTCCAGTTTCTTGATGAAGCCATGCCAGCCCGCATCGCCGATAGCGCGAGCCAGCCTGGGATTCTTCATCATGTTGGCCGATTTCAGCGTCTCAACAATTATCGCTTGGTTTTCGTCAACCATTGTTCGGGAGAGTTTGTGTTGAAAATCGGCGCGAGCATTCGCTACCCGCTCGTGTACGGCGGCAAGCCTCTGTCGTGCTTTACGGCGGTTGGCGCTGCCTTTTTGTTTCCGGGAGAGGGCCTTCTGTTTACGCCTCAGATTACGGCCGGCATTGATAAGATGACGGGGATTGGCCATCTTATCTCCGCTGGATTTGATAGCGTAGTGAGATAATCCCATATCCAAACCTGTCATCTGGGTTATCAAAGAGGGCTTCTCGGGCGCGGCCATGCCATCATCACAGAGTATCGAGGCGTAGTATTTGCCGGTGGCTGAACGACTCAGGGTCATGCTTTTCACCTCTCCGGTCATTTCACGGTGCAGACGGGCTTCTATCGGCGATAACTTGGGTATTTTTATTGCCCCGTCCAGCACCTTCACCCCGACACAATGATAGCTGGACTGCCTGCCATGCTTGCGTTTGAACGCCGGGAAGCGCGCTTTCAGCTTCGGATTAAAAAAGTGGGAAAACGCCATATCGAGGTTAATCACCGCCTGCTGCAAGGCGATGGCGTCATACGCTTTGAGCCAGGCATACCGGCGGGATTTTTTCGCCACTGACAGTAAGGGCTTGAGGTCTTTACGCGGGCTAAGGTTCACCCCGTGGCGTTGATAAGCGTGCTTCTTGATATGGAGCGCCTTGTTGTACGCGAAACGAACCGCACCGAACTGAGCATTGAGATGATCAGCCTGTTCGGGTGTCGGGTAAATGCGGACTTTGGTGGCTCTTAACATCATCAGCGCTCATCGGGATAGTTTATGTATTTTAACCGCTTTTTTTGGCCGTGTCCCCCCCCGGGCTGGCAGTGAACGTGATGGTTAATAACCTGAAAGCCCTGCGGGCTTTTCGCCTTATGTCACCGCCCGCATTGGGCGAGGGTTTTACGGCGGATTTTGCTAAGTTTTTTCTGTACATGAAAAAAACCCGCTGATCTCGTCGGTGGATTGACGCTATCGCGGGTGTTGATATCCGCAATGTATAGTATCTTTTTAGCAAGGTCAAGTGATGACTATCTCACATTGAATTGATTATTTTTTTAATTATTCAATATCCCCCAGCGATCCGATAAACCGTCGCATCACATTTCTGTACCTCTGAGCATTATTTGCAACTGCCGCTTAGGCGAGCAGTTGTATCAACTTTTTCCAGTTTGTCCATTATGGTGATTTGTTCAAGTATCCCTTCATGGTGACAGTTTCTACTGGAACAGTGGAAGCTATATTGGCTGTTGCTGATAAAGATTATTCTAATCAATCAGTTAAAAAATCAGGGAATAAAAGTAATAATTCTGTATAAATCAAACGAGAAAGCCTGGTCTGAATGATCTCAAATAAATCAGACAATAATTTAATGGTACTATTTAAATGATTTTTAAAGGCGATAATGGAGATGTTAGGCGGTTAAAAAACATGAGTTGTTTCACAATAATAAAATTTTCACTTTAACATCTAATTTACATGGAGAAAGATTGTTGCTTATATTTAAATTCCCTCACGGGAAATAAGTAAATATCAACATCTGGCTAGCCTCATGTGGGTGATAACCAATGAAAAAATACATTAGTATAGGTGTCCATGAACTTGATACTTATCTTGATTACGCTATTTTAAGCATCATAGCTATATATAGCCTGCATGCGACTCCATCCGAAATGGGGATATTGGGTGCTTGTTTCGCTGTTCCGTTTTTGGTGGCAAGTGGATTATTCGGCAAGCTGTTTGACAATGGAAATGTACTAAATTGGAGGACATTGCTGTTCTGTATTAATGGCATTGTTATGCCTTTTTTATCTGTAGCTGATCCAATTATATTTCTTTATGTTATTACATTAATCAAAACAACCTGTCGGTGTGGGCTTGGAATATCAAACACAAAATTGAATGTAGATGATAGTGAATCTCAAAGATTTTATGAAATTTATGGATATATCACCAACTTTAGCAGAATAGTCATTCCCTTATTTGTTGTATATTTAAACACGAACTATGGATTATGGTTTGTCGTGTTATTATCAATGACATTTAACTTGGTTGGCATGTTGACATCATACTTTGATGATACTTTTCGGCTTGATATAAATGCAAGCGTAAGTTCTGCTGCTGTAGAACGTTTTTCATTCATACAGCAATTAAAGAATAAACCGGATTTATATTTACTTGTTTCGGCCTATACTTTGTCAAACTTAGCCTTTTTTCTTAGCAACGATATGCTCGGTATCTTCTTTGAGAGGATTGGGCAAAATGAAAGTAGCATAGGTTACATAATTTCACTTCTCGGGGTTGGTGGCATAGTAGGAACACGAGTTTCTGGTGGGTTACTTAAAAAATTGTCAGCCAAGAATGTTTTGTTATTTTCCATTATGATTAATTTTGTGGCCTTTTGGGGATTTGGTTTTTTAGACGCAAAAACACATCATTATGCTACATACTATTTGTTGGTTTTCCTTGTTGGTACGGCCTCTGGTGTCACATTTTTCGCAATTAGATACGGTGTAAGAAATATCATTGGTTTTGAACACGTAGGGAAAGCGACTGGAGACATACAGAAGATTTCATCTGTAGTGGCAATTTTGATGCCAGTTATTGGTGGGTATACTGCAAAAATCATTTCTATCGAGTTTACTTTCAAATTAACAAGCATTCTGCTTGCGGTGATATTCCTGTATTTTTTATTTAAAAAGCATAAATTAACTGGGGAAAGGAATAAGTATGTACAGTCCAAATAAAAGATTTTATCGATACAAAACACTATGACTTGTACTTGAAAGGAAAAACTAAGCAAACATGGGATAGCAATCTGAATTGGGACTTGGCTGGGAAAGATTTAATCCCTGAGAATTTAAAGGCAGAAGTCAATGCTCCTTTGAGAAATTAGCGGCGAGCGAATCATAATTTTTATCTCGTCAAAAAGCAAAATTGCGAATGCTTCATGGCAGAGTTTTGTGTCAAAACTGGCCTATAAATCGGAACAGAAAGGCATTTATTTGGTCAAACTGGACTGGTGGTATGCGAGTTCTAAAAACCGCCAATGCTGCGGTCATAAAATGCCAGAAATGCCGTTAAAAGTGCGCCTCTGGTCATACCCAGCATGTGGAGTGGCGCATGATCGAGATATCAATGCGGCGTTAAACATCAAACAGAAGGATATTGATGAACTGAGAGTGGCGGGACTAGTCGAGTCGTTTCTGCTCACTGAGGCTTGTGTCAGACTGGTCAAGCATGAGCAACAGCCGATAACGTGAGACTTGCTGGTAGAGCGGTAAGCAGTCACATATTAGTTTAAAATAAGGAACAATCCTAAATTGATTAAATTATGATGATTTAGGAGTGTTATTCCTATCTGTCGATCTTTTCAACTCCTTCATGGCATAAGGTTTGAAGGGATATTTCAATAAAATTATTCGTTATCAATCATATGATTCAATTCGTAAGGTTTACTTATTTTTACAATTATTAACCGCTGGTTTAGTTGCATATCACTTTTTGTTCGTTTTACACTGCAAACGCTTTAGTTTATTTGTCTGAAAATTTAATTATTGGTGGATCATCTAATCAGCCTATATTGTGTATTCAGGTAAATGAAATGTGCTTATCTGTAGGACCTATTTTTTATCTAAAAGATTCAATGGATTAAATGACACAGGTTCCATTTGGCAAAAAAAAGAGATTAAAAATAGGTATGTAATAACAGGAATATCTGATGACAGAAATAGAGACACAAATTAATTATGATTTTTCTCCCGATATGATAAACCAGCAGAAAGTCTGTTTACTGACGGATCTAAATACAGTGTTTAATCAGCATAACGGGCAAGGGCTATTAATGGTTGATACGGCGGTTTTTCTGGATCGCCGTCAGGAAGAATGGTTTCCTAAGGCAGTCCTTAATCATCAGCCAGCGGCAATACCGACCCAAATAAATCATCTCCGTTATGCATCTCGTTATTCTCCCTGGCTGATACCGCTAGATATTAATCGGTCTGAGGATGCTGAATTGTTGGTGTTAAGCGTCACTCAAGCGTTACAGGAAGCTGATCCCGCAGAGTTGATCACCGGGCGTGGCCGGATGGTTTGCGGCTGGCTGTTCAGTACCAGTCCAGTCCCTGTGATTGCGCAACATATCAGCATGACTGCGGTACAGAAACTATCATCAGTACAGGAAATCATGCTGCGTTTTTATGATCCGGCTGTGAATAATGCCATATGGCCGATTCTGGATAGTTGGCAGCGCTCGCGTCTGCTGGGACCATTGACAGACTGGTATCTGGTTGATGGCGACGGTCAGTTACTGCATCGGGACAATGCACAGTCTGCGAGGGAACTTTACACCTTTTCACTGGGCCTCTCCTCGGAAGAAGTGACAGAAATAACTTGGTCAGGTCCGATGAACCGGGCACTGCGCCAATATCGTCAGGCACACCGTAACCGGTTACGCCGAACAGAGACTGAACTATTGGATGTCATACTGACCTTATTGCGTCGGATAACTAAGCACTATTCCTTTAGTGATGTTCTGGATCTGGAAGTTTGTGCATTGCATGGTTTGTTATATCACCCAGCGATTGATTTACACCCTCGGATACAGTCGCTGTTGTCTGCCGAAGAGGGTAATAGTACTGGTAGCTATATCGAGCGTACAGCCAGACTGACAGACGAAGAGTGGCAGGTTTTGGCCCATGAATGTTGCCATCTCAATGTTTCTACTATTCCTTCAAAGAACAAGGAGATTCTGTAATGGATCGACTATCGTGCCAGATGTGTGAAGTAACCGGACCGGCGCTTTTGCCCGTGCGTTATAGCGTGGTGCCTGATCGTGTTGGTGAAACTTTACCGATGTGGGCAGAAACTCTGACTCCCTCGGCTCAAGGCTACCATTATGCCCTGCGTGCCTTACGACAAGGGTTTTTATATGTTTATTACACCAACTCTGGACCCTTGGTTCAGTATTGCTGGGAAACCTGGAGCGTTAGCGAGGATGGTGCGCTGTGGAAGCAGCCAAATGCCTTTAGTGTGTTTGGTAAGAAAACAGCGGATTGTTATGCGCCGACCCATCAAAGTACTAATGTGGAATTTATTGTGTTGAGAGATATGGCTTTACGTCAAGATGTCTGGTTGGCCTTTTCTCCCTCTGTCTGGAGTCAAGAAACAATCCAGTACTATCACAACCACCCTGAAGCACGGCAAAAACGCATGCAGTGTGTGAAACCGTGGCAGTGGCGCGGAGTGCCTGAGGGTGTTGGCATCAGTCAGGCTACCGTGGATAACTTGAATACAGTGATGGATTACCATAAGGAGGATGACTCCGCCGCTAAATACATTCTGCCTTACAACCCTAAAGTGAGACGGATCAGCCGGACAAGTGAAAAAGCGCCATATTATACCTTTGACCCTAACACTGTTGGTCCACAGGGAACACTCTATCCGTGGAGTGAAAAGCGGTCAGGGAATGCAGAGGCTACCGTTAAAGCCATGCAAAAACGAGGATCGGCAGCGGATGGTAGTTCGGTCTCTCCAGTGTTAATTGCTTTGCATGATCCGATTGGTATTGTTCATGAGCTGGCTGGGTGGAGTGATGACATCGCTGGAGAACACTCTGCTTGGTTAGATGACTTGTCGATTGAATTTATGACCCAGCAATCACTGAATGGAGCTAAGAATCAAATTCAGCAGGTTGAAAAAGCTAGGGTAGAGCAGCAGACGTTGGATGCTTATAAAAGTACGGCCAACTACGGTATGGACAAGGTTTTGGTGAAAATCCCCTCGGTGGCGATGTCACAGCGGCAAAGTACGCTTGATGCATTGATGGTGAAGGCAAAGCAAGTCGCGGAACAGGATGGGGAGATAGCACTGGCGACCAGTTGGAATAAATATGAGGCAGAACTGAATCTGGCTAAACGGCAGGCGTTTTCAGATTGTTATGACAAATTCTGCCATACGATCGCCAGCCAGTTAGAGTCTTTGGCTGAATTTCGGGTAAGCTGGTTAAAAGAAGAACGATTGATAACTCATTGCCATGATTTTTATTCAACTCAGGTCTCTGACAACCTTAGTTATCGGGAGGTAGTGGATTATGCAATGGCCTCACTTAATGTTACGGATAGCGGTAGTGCCTTTTTGGATGAATTAATAGGACAATATTCGGCAAAACCAGAGGGTAATTTTGTTTGGCGCTCTCTGTTATTGAATAACCCGGAAGTGATGGCTGAGACCGAAGCGTTGTTATATAAAATGAAGGCCAGCAAAAACAATACATTACCTGCTGCTGAATCTGATTATCTTTCTGTTGTGCAGAAATGTTTTGGCAAACTGGTTGATGCATATGATAAGGCGAATGAAGCACTGGAAGCGCCTATATCGTCAAACTCGTCTTTTTCTCGTGCTATGCTGGCATGTGATAGACGTTTATCCACGATTGGGCAGCGTGTATTTCGGCTTTCTGGTTTGGATAGTGCGCTGAATAGTTTGAATATATTACTGAATAAGACAATATTTTCTGTCGCATCTGGTGTACCGTTGGATAGAATTCAGGAACTTTGTCTTGCAGATATTCAAAGTGGTAATTCATGTAGACAGGCAATTTCTCGTGGTCTTCAGACTTATAAATCTTCGAAAGATCTTGAAAAACTAAATAATTATAAACAGCAATTTGATAAATTTGCACAAAGCGCCGAAGGCGAAAAAACCTTAAGAGCCTCACGAATAAAAATTCTGGTTCTGTTTTTTAACGGGATGGAGTTTGCTGATCAACTGAAAGAAAGTAAAGGAGATGCTAAGGGGTATGCTCAGGTTACTTCGGCGTTTCTAAGCACACTGAGCACGGTTGCTGATGTGATCAAACCAGCTATTGAATTCGGGATAAAAAATCAAGCAGCAACTAAGTCGATTAAATTTGTGGGAGCCAGCGCTGGAGCGGTAGCGTCTGTATTGAATTTAGGGATTGATGGTAGTGATGTTGTCAGAGAATGGAGAAAAGAAGATACTCGCTGGTCTTTCTTTGGGTTGTCTCTTCTAAAATCATCGGCGGATGTGGGTTTACTTGTGAAATCAATGAGTGGCTTATTAGAAGTGTTGGTTAAGCGTGAGTTTAGTAATAAGATAATAGAATTAGCATTTGACCAAATAGGTAAGATCGCGGCTTGGCGTATTATTGGATTCTTCGCTAGCTGGCAGTTCATGATAATAATATTTGTTCTTGATGAATTATATACTCTTTTTATTGATAATGATTTGCAGGATTGGTGCCGTAATAGTGTTTTTGGTAAAGAACCGGATAAATATCTCGTTTCAACTATATTGATTGAGACACAGGATAAACGTAATGAGCTTTATCAAAAACAAAGCGAAAAGTTAGGCGAAGCTTTGGGGGCAGTATTATGACTAAACGCAGAGAGATGAAAGAGTTTATTAATTTCGAAAAAATCAGAAACGAATTATCAGATGCAAAATTTTATATGGGATTAAGTTCTTATGGTAGTGTTGAGGAAAGAAATAAAGCTGCTGAAGCAGAGAAAAAAATTCCAGAATTAGAAGCGCTACTTGCTAAAGAGCCGCCACCGCCAGAATTACCCCCGAAAGTACCATTGATTAAAGTGACCGGAACTCTGGAAGAATTTAGTGTAATAAAAGTATGGGGTTATTTTACTGATCGTGAATATGATCCGGAGGGATTTGCACGGCAGGAAAAACGTGCTCAAGTAGGTGCATTACTACTTGCTATCGCAGGGAATGCCGCAGCAGCGGCAGTGACATCACAGAGTCGAGAAAGGAGGAGTGATCCTAGTGATTTTGTTCGTGGAAAAATTAACGGTATTCCATTTCATGGTTGGTTAGGGATGACCAATGCCAAAGTTGGTGATTATGTTGAATTAGCTGTAGCGCCTAAAGATAATCATTATGTTGTTTATGCCTTAGCTAATCCTTATACAAGGATTATTTCAATGACTCCTCGTTGTGAATGTGGTCTTGATGGATATATCAAGTTTGGTACGAAAGTTAATCATGGATTAACATTGTTTTTATTTTTAATGACTCTTTCTTTCATGCTTTACGGGAATGCAGAAAAAGTGACAATGGTGGTTTTCTTGTCTCTTGTTTTTATCTTTATTCTTGTCGATGTTTTATTCTATTTTAAAGGTAAAAATCTTGAGAAAAAAGATCCAAAACCGACAATACTATTAGCTGAAAGAATATTTATAGCTTTGGGGTTTCCTGAACCATCTTTGGTTGATTTAAATATTTCAACTAAGAAAAAGCTTAAGGGTTTAAAACTACAAGGAAAATATGTCGATCCTGATAGTGACGAAGGGCAAAATATTCCTTGCAAATGGTATCGCCTGGAGTTTTTTTATTACTATTAATTAAAAGAAAAGTAAAAAGTTAGCAGAAGTTTTGGGGTAGTATTATGACCAAACTCAGAGAATGAAAGAGTTTATCGACTTTGGAAAAGATAGAAATCCACTAATCCCGCCGATAATTTGATGTTATCGCAGATGTTAGTTCGAGTAATCTATCGTATTTTTACGAGTCTAAATGGCGACTGTACATTGATTAGTCGTTTTAGACAATTTCAACACTCCCCAGCGATCCGATAAACCGCCGTATCACATTTCTGTGTTTCAGGGCATTGTTTGCAACTGCCGCTTAGGCAAGCAGTTGCATCAATTTTTTCCAATTTGCCCATTACGGTGAGTTGTTCAAGCATCGCTTCTACCATCGATAATGAAGCAGAAAGCTGGTGGCTCAACAACTTAGCATCTGCCCGTCCATTCAGCGCGACTGCATCCCTTACTTGTAATAGGCTAATCATTTTCAATTCCTAGTGACAGCTTCCACTGGAGCAGTGGCAGCTATTTCCCGGGGTGCTGATTAATTTCATCGTCACACGGCTGCGCGCCCGACGCAGGAAGTAGAACACCAGCGCGTTAAACATGACGACGGTCAGAATGGTAATCAGGCTGCTTTGTGGATGTTGTGAGAAAGTCACCATCTGGTAGAACAAAGCTGAAATTGAATAAGCCACATTCAGTCCCCATAGAATGGAGAATGTCATCCAACCACGGCTTGTTTCGCGAGCAATCGCGCCCATCACCGAAACACAAGGCACATATAACAGAACAAAGATTAGATAGCTGTAAGCTGAAATAGCGGAGCCGAATTTGGCGCTCATGGTTCCCATAGAACCGCTATCCATCTCACCGTCGCCTTTATTAGCTTCGATTGGGTTGGCAAGTACGCTCAGAGTAAATGTCTCTTTCAGGCTATCCCAAGTTTCACCAATTGCATCTTTCAGCTCATCAAGCAGGTTGAACTCATTTGCATTAAACGGCTCATTAGCAATGCTTTCTGCGGTATATAGGGTATTCAGCGTCCCAACCACCACTTCTTTTGCCATTGCACCGGTTATCAGACCCACAGTTGCTTGCCAGTTATCTGAGTGAACGCCAATTGGCTGTAATATTGGCGTAATAATCTTGCTAACCGAAGCCAGAGCGGATTGGTTGATGCTATCTACCGCCTTACCAGAGAATGAGAAACTGTTAAGAGCGCCAATGAACATACTGGCGATAACGATTACTTTACCAGCACGGATAACAAAGCCTTTCAGACGTTGCCAGGTTTGCAGAAGCAGGGTTTTTAGATGTGGAATATGGTAAACCGGAAGTTCCATAACAAATGGTGAAGCTTCGCCGCGCATAATGGTGTATTTCAACATCAGGCCAGTCAGAATAGCGACGACAATACCCAAGATATAAAGGGAAAAAACAAAAGTTGCCCCATTTTTGCCAAAGAATGCGGCGGCAAATACGGCAAAGATAGCTAATCGCGCACCACAAGACATAAAGGGCGCCATCATAATCGTGATCAAACGTTCACGCGGAGCATCCAGCGTTCTCGCCCCCATAATGGATGGGACGTTACAACCGAAGCCAACGATCAACGGTACAAACGATTTACCCGGCAGTCCCAAAACTTGCATCAGACGATCCATGACAAACGCCGCCCGCGCCATATAACCGGAGTCCTCAAGGAAAGAGAGGAATAGATACATCATGCCGATTTGTGGGACCAGCGGCAAAACGGTGTTGATACCGCCGCCGATACCTTGTGCGAGGAAAACCGTCAGCCATTCAGGAAAATTTAAGGTATGACCAAGCCATTGAACCCCATGAATGAAAACCGCGATAGAACCACTGTCAAAGATAGGTTGTAACGCACCACCGATATTAATTGCCAGTACGAACATTAAATACATGACAGCCAGGAAAATGGGTACGCCTAACCAACGATTGAGGATAATTTTATCGATTGCCTGGGTGAGTTTATTTGGCATGGCTTTTTGGGTATCAATCACGGCCATGCACAATGTGTTGATGCTTTGATAGCGCGCATCGGCAATCAACAGTTCGGGTTCTTCATATTGCTGTTGTTGCAAGCGTTGTTTGGATTCAGCCAGTGTTGAGGTAGTAAGGCCGGAACGTTCCAAGCTGTAAATATCCCCTTCAAGCATCTGAAGCGCTAACCAACGGCGTTGTTGAGTATGAAAATTTTCTGAAATCGCACCAGATAACGTCTCAACTTCTTGCAACAGGCAGTCAGGGTAGTGAATCAGTGACTGCCTGACATTCTGCTTATGACGATCAATCGCCTGTTTTAGCTCATTCACTCCAGTTGCTCGGGTCGAAACCATTGGAATGACTGGGCAGCCAAGGCGTTGCTCCAGTTCGGCAATATCAATGTGGATATGCTGGCTATCTGCGATATCCAACATATTGAGCGCGACGATGCAGGGAATGCCTAGTTCCAACAGTTGTAACGTCAGATAGAGATTTCGCTCAAGGTTAGAAGCATCTACGACGTTGATTAGCATGTCAGCATCACCGCTCAGGATGTAGTGGCAGGCTATCTGCTCATCCAGTGATGTTTGTTCAGAAATCGTGGTCAGAGAGTAGGTTCCCGGCAGGTCAACTAGCTCAATTTTATGTTCTGCGGTGGTAAAACGGCCAACTTTTCGTTCTACTGTAACGCCAGCCCAGTTGCCTACACGTTGTCGGGAGCCAGTAAGTTGGTTAAATAATGTTGTTTTGCCGGCATTGGGGTTGCCAATTAAGCCAATAGTCAGTGCTTTCATGTTTTTGGTGCCAGATTAAATTAGGAGTAACCGTTTCGTTGCTTGCAACGGATTATGCGTTGCATTGAGTGTTGTCTAATGTGAGAAATTCCAAGTCTTTTTTTCTCAGAATTAGGCTGACTCTGCGAGTCTCAATTTGTATCGGATCACCTAAAGGCGCTAAGCGGACAACATGAAAAGAAGAACCAGGCAACATACCTAATGACAGTAATTTCTGTCGGTAAGCTGGGCTGATCTTCGGAGAAAAGCCAATGATCTTGTAACTATGGTCTGGAAGAAGTTGCATATGACCTTCCGGGA
This sequence comes from Photorhabdus akhurstii, assembly GCF_019090985.1. NCBI lineage: Bacteria > Pseudomonadati > Pseudomonadota > Gammaproteobacteria > Enterobacterales > Morganellaceae > Photorhabdus > Photorhabdus akhurstii. The sequence goes on from NZ_CP020335.1 coordinate 195,551, forward strand.
TATGTGATAAGTAAAGTAATACCGAGAATTAGTTGCACTCATTCATTATGAAGTGTAATTTTTAATCCAATTCATACTAATTGCAAATAAAAATAATAACCATCATTAATTTCAATGTTAATCCTATTTTCATTGTTGGTGTTAATTTGATCACTTAGTCACTCAGGTTGACATGAATCTTCTTTCTGACAGAAACGGTGAAATATGCACTGCCGAAGCAGTGCATCTGTTTATAGTGATAGAAGTTACAATGATAGGAATCTTAACGTTTTTTTCCGAATGCGGCGGCTAGTGCATCGCTCATAGCACTGTTTCCGGCTGAGATACCAGCTGAGGTAGAAGAACGGGAAGTGTTACGGTTCCTGTCATTACGTTCAGGGCGGCGGTCAGTTTGCGTATTATTACTGCGACGTGATTGGGTTTCTCCCGGTTGTTCATCAAGACGCATGGTCAGAGCGATGCGCTTACGGTTCAGATCAACTTCCAGCACTTTTACTTTAACGATATCACCCGCTTTGACCACGGTGTGAGGATCTTCCACAAAGCGATCGGACAACGAAGAGATATGCACTAAGCCATCTTGATGAACGCCGATATCGACAAATGCGCCAAAATTGGTCACGTTAGTGACGGCACCTTCCAGCACCATTCCCGGACGCAGATCATTCATGGTTTCCACGCCTTCCGCGAAAGTCGCGGTTTTAAACTCCGGACGTGGATCGCGGCCAGGTTTTTCCAGCTCTTTCAAAATATCGGTCACAGTTGGAACACCAAATTGCTCGGTGGTGAAATTCTGAGGTCGCAGCCCACGCAGTGAAGCAGAGTTACCCATCAATTCCTGGAGTTTCTGCTCAGTGGCCGCCAAGATTTTTTCAACTATTGGATAAGCTTCCGGATGAACGGTCGATGCATCCAGCGGGTTATCACCGTGATTAATCCGCAAGAATCCAGCACATTGCTCAAAAGCCTTTGGCCCAAGGCGACTGACTTTCAGTAATTGTGTACGGTTATTGAAACGGCCATTCTCATCGCGCCAGTTGACGATGTTCTGGGCAATCATACGGGTCAATCCGGCAACTCTGGTTAGCAGTGGAACAGAAGCGGTATTGAGATCCACGCCGACGGCGTTTACACAATCTTCAACGACGGCATCCAGTTTTTTGGCAAGCTGAGTCTGGCTGACATCATGTTGATATTGACCCACGCCGATGGATTTCGGATCGATTTTCACTAATTCAGCGAGAGGATCTTGCAAGCGGCGGGCGATAGAGACTGCCCCGCGTAGTGAAACATCCAGGTCGGGAAATTCCTGTGCCGCCAGCTCAGAAGCAGAGTAAACCGATGCTCCTGCCTCACTGACAATCACTTTTTGGGCTTTTATCTCTGAGAACTGTTTTTGCACATCCGCGAAGAAACGTTCTGTTTCACGGGAAGCCGTTCCGTTACCGATGGCGACCAGTTCTACTTGATGTTTGATACACAATGCCGCCACGCTGGCGGCGGCTTTAGCCGCTTGCCCGGTGTGTGGATAGATCGTGTCTGTGGCAATTAGTTTGCCGGTTGCATCGATAACGGCCACTTTGACGCCGGTACGCAGACCTGGATCGAGTCCCATTGTTGCACGCATGCCCGCAGGTGCGGCCATCAATAGGTCTTGCAGGTTGCGGGCGAATACTTTGATAGCTTCATCTTCCGCTTTCTCACGCAAGGTACTCATCAATTCAGTTTCAAGATGCAGCAATACCTTGACGCGCCAGGTCCAATTCACCACGGCTTTGCGCCAGCTATCTGCCGGCGCATTGTTCAAGCGCAGATTAAGATGCTGCGTAATAATCTGTTCGCCGTAACTCTCTTTCGGTGGTTCATCAAACTGGGGATCGGCATTTAGGGAAAGTTGCAGTATGCCTTCATTACGGCCGCGAAACATAGCCAATGCGCGGTGAGAAGGGATTTGTGCGATAGGTTCATGGTGATCAAAATAGTCACGGAATTTAGCGCCTTCCTCTTCTTTTCCTGCAACGACTTTAGCGGCCAGATGGGCATTTTTCCATAGATAGTCACGTACTTTTGCCAATAATGCGGCATCTTCGGCAAAACGTTCCATCAGGATATAACGCGCGCCATCCAGCGCAGCTTTGGTATCAGCGACACCTTTATCAGGATCAATAAAAGTAGCCGCAACCTGCTCTGGTTCTTGCTGTGGATCTTGCCACAAGGAGTCCGCTAGCGGTTCAAGACCCGCTTCAATAGCGATTTGTCCACGGGTACGGCGTTTCGGTTTATATGGCAGATAAAGATCTTCCAGCTCTGTTTTGCTTAGAGTGCCATTAATGGCTGCGGCCAGTTCTGGGGTCAGCTTACCTTGCTCGTCAATGGATTTAAGAATGGTTTGGCGGCGGTCCGATAGTTCGCGCAGGTAACTAAGGCGGGTCTCAAGTTGGCGAAGTTGAGTGTCATCCAGACCGCCAGTGACTTCTTTACGATATCGTGCGATAAAAGGGACAGTATTCCCTTCATCAAGCAGGCTAATGGCAGAAAGTACCTGTTGTGGCTGCGCTTGTAGCTCACTTGCAATAATTTGGTTCAGAGATTGATTCATGTTGCGTTTTCTTCTGGTGGATAAGCTTCAAATTTCAAATATTCACAAAACTCCTTTATACGTTTTGAGAGGAATAATTTCCAGTTTACGTCTAATCTTATTTTGACGTATTGCGATATCATTCAACGAATTTGTTGCCGGTTACGCTATAGCAACTGCGATTGAACTCAAATGTGAAAAGTTATCGCTGGAACCATAGGCGTGTTACCGAACTTTCTATGAGCTTTTATCTGAATATACAAATTCAACTGAAAGAACGGCTAAAGTAGGAAAAATCTGAGCTTCATAGTGTCGCCCATGAAGTCAGTAAGCTAATGAATGATAAATCTACTTTTGACTTTCGTTAAAAATAGAGAGATTACCTAAAGAATTTATTTAATGGAATTGTTCTGACCTGCTTAGATATTTATAACCAACTAAATGAATATTATTTTAAAGTAATTTTATTGTTTTGTTAATTAAGGCTGGAAGACTATTTAATCTTCCAGCCTTATTGAATTATTTAGGCGAACATCGACTCCAGCTTAGTCAGCCATATAATGGCTCCAGGAATATATTCCTAATTTTGTGCACAATGCGACTCGCTTTAGCTGGCTTGGTAAAAATATATCCTAAAATTTAAATGACATTGCAGCAAAAACCATTCCACCACTTCCGGCCCATCCCATGCAGAATTGGTCTTTCTCCAGTATGCCTTGATGAACAGCATCAATGATTCCAAAAGGAATAGATGTAGTAATAATGTTACCTGTTTTATGTCCAACGTGATGCATTTTATTATCAACCCCGATCGAATGTCCAAGCTTATGCCACATTTTAGGTGAACCTGTATGAATAAAGATTTTGTGAATATCGTTGCTGGAAACATTGTGCTGATTAAATACCCCGATTGCATCTTCCCAACCATATTCATTTAGCAAGGCTGCATATGAATTAAATAGATATTGTCCGCCAAGCGGTGAAATGCGTTTGACATCAGAATCATTACAAAATAGTTCCCAGCCCGGTAAGGAGATGGTCGACAGGTCGCTTAAATCTGGCCTGTTGATATAAGAAAACTTGAAATTATCAGGTGATTCATTACTCAGTATGGTGACGGCTGTGGCTTCTCCTATGGTAAAACTTGCAAATTTGTAAGCCAGTTCCGATGGAGAAGACAAAGAGAAGTTCTTTGGAAAGAGAGGTCCTCCATCGGACATACCAAATTCCATGTTAACAATAGCGGCATGGCGTATTTCACCTGCCTTCATTTTACTATTGATAATGTCCATCGCCGTCACCCAACCATTACAGGCGTCTGAAACGTCGTAATTCCTGCAATTTAATCCTAGAGCCTTTGCAATAAAAGTACTATTGGCTGGCTCGGTGAAACCACGAGTGACATTGGGGTAGAGTAAGAGATCAATTTCGGCTTTGCTTATATTAGCTTGCGCTAAAGCGCGGTCAAACGCCGCTTCCATCAGTTGCATAGGCTTTTCACCCTTATTCAGCCAATGCCGGGTTTTTATACCACTTGTATCGAGTAACTTTCTGATCGTCTGTAAGGTTTTAGGTAAATTTCCCTGAAAAGTTTTTCTTGAGTGTTGATCAATTAAATCGATAACTTCCTGATTTGTAACCAGTCGTGACGGAAGTAATCCTGATATACCTGCTATTTTCATTTACACATTCCTCTGGATAAATATTTTTAATATTCTATTTTTATGGTGTTTTAATAATTACATTGAATTTAATTTCTACTTGCACAGATTTTTATTTAAAAAATTAGGCACTCTATTTTCAGAAAACCTAAATAAAAATTCACATATTAGTGAGTTTTTTATAATGTTAATTTTCTCCATTGAAATAACTTGATGATTTATATTTCTATCATAATTTATATCTGATTCAAGGTATCGATACTATTTTTCATCCTTACATTTTAGATTTTTGTAAACTTTAAAATACATTTATTACTGTGCTGTTTTGTTTATATCAGTGATTATATTTTTATTAATTAAATATAATCAATTTTACCCATTGCGGCATGGCATGTGACACGTCGGCAAGAAAATGTTTTTCATTCTGATCCAACGAGGGAATACACTTTTGTTGTCAGCTATAAGTGCTAATCAGCACGTTTGTTGGTATTTCACGGTACTGAAATACCAGCCTGAATTGGCGTATGGTTAGCCAATCATTCACTATCGTTGTTCTCAAGGAGGTTTCGATGTTAGCTCAGTTGCCACACACTGCAATACAACTAGAAACCGACGTTAAGCGTAAGAAATCCCCACGTAAAACGGCTGCTTTTGATGTGAAACGTGCAGCAGAACAAGGTGATAAGAATTTCCAGTATTTTCTTAAAAGCGGAAAGTTGCCAGTTTCTAGGTGAGTTTAATGGTCTACGTATATATTTCTGACTTTATTTGAATGTCTTCTAATTAGGAGTCGTTTTTACACTGATTTTTATAATCATAAAATATGTGGCGATATAATTGATTATCTTGGTCGTGATGCTAAGAGTAATACATAAGAGTAAAACAATAGTACTATTTCACGTTCATTTAATTCTGGCCGCCTGCATTAAATTCCGCTTCGCAGAGTGAATGAATCGTTAGTGTGCGATTCATTCAGTTGTGATTCTTCGATATGTTGTGATTCTTCGATATATAGTGCTAACGACGTCATGTCGAAAGAGTATACCGGCTATTTCATGTATTCGATCTCGTTCACATACCACAACACTTTTCCAGTTGGTGTCTGAACGATTGCACTGTCTCCAACTTCTTTCTTCAATAAAGCTCGGGCCATTGGAGAATCGATTGATATGTAGTCTTTGCGACCAAAAATTTCGTCGTACCCGACAATACGAAAGCGTTTAATCTCGCCTTGATCATTTTCGATCTCGACCCATGCGCCAAAGAATATTCGTCCATCTTGTTGGGGAGAATAATCAACACACCGCAACTCTTCTAAGCTCTTGGTTAGATATCGGACTCTGCGATCAATCTCCCGTAGCCTCTTCTTGTTATATTGATAATCTGCGTTTTCACTCCGGTCACCGAGGCTTGCTGCCCAAGTGACTTTTTTAGTCACTTCTGGGCGCTCTTCACGCCAGAGATAATCCAATTCTTCCTTTAATTTGTTGTAGCCTTCGCGGGTTATCAGTTTAGTCTTCATTTTATGTTGATGTAGATACCGTAGTTAACCTCATAAATGTATAAAACAGCCCATTTTGGTAGATGTCAAATTAAGACTCGGTTTTTAGTCGTTAATCAATAAATCCCGGCTGTTTTGCAAGATTAACGTATTAGTTACATTCAGCTAGTCGTTGGTTGAATAAATTTATCACTGTTGATGGATTATCGGCTACATGGCAGCAAATATGACAGGCTCCCACTGCGATGAGTACGGGTTTAAAACGAGAGATAAGCGGTTAACAGACGGTTTCGAGTTAGCATTATCGGTAACAAGATTGCTTTACCTGTCCACTCATTATGATATTTGGCTCTAATATTTATAACGTTCATCATATAATTTATGGTTCTGTGTACTGAATAGTATGTATGCTGTGAATCTTGTTGGTGATGAGACAGGCTATTAAGGTTTAAGTGGAGAAAAAACAAGCGAAATTGTTTACTATAGTAACGAAAGGTGACGAAAAATCGACCGCTGAGTGGTTTCTTGCCCAAACGTTGGTGAGCTGAACATGATCGATCCAGATCCTCGTTAGTAAGGAATAGCCGAAAACCGTGGCGATGGTAAGAAGGTAATATGCAGCAAAAGGCAATTTTCGTTTAGTCTGCCTGATGAATTTAATCCAACTAATAAATGGATTTCTATCAATTTGCCGGTAGCCAGGGCGCTAATTGATAGGTTGGCGGATGGCGAAATAGCGGTAGAAATTCGATAGTTGACAGTGAATTACTTTGTTCTCGTTGTCAGTAATAAACCACTAAATTAATCATTATAATTAATAACAGTGTAAATAAGTCCTATTAGGAATAGTCTCAAAATACAGATATCTGGTTTCTATCTTTGGGTTAATCTCTTTCAAAATGATAAATTTATCAAAGCATGTAGTGTTTTTTGGAGTTTGATAATGCAAGTAGATAACAAGATCCTTGTGGTGGATGATGACATGCGTTTACGAACGTTATTAGAGCGTTATCTAACAGAACAAGGTTTTCAGGTACGTAGTGCCGCTAATGCGGAGCAGATGGACCGTTTACTGACACGGGAATCTGTTAGCTTAATCGTATTGGATTTAATGTTACCAGGAGAGGATGGACTTTCTGTTTGTCAAAGGCTGAGAAACCAAAGTAATCCGGTACCGATTATTATGGTGACGGCGAGGGGAGAAGAGGTAGATCGTATTGTTGGGTTGGAAATTGGCGCTGATGATTATATTCCGAAGCCATTTAATCCTCGTGAGTTATTGGCGCGTATCCGGGCGGTATTGCGTCGTCAGGCGAATAAGTTATTGGGTCTGCCGGTTGAGGATGATGCGATTATTAATTTTGGCAAGTTTAGCCTCAATTTGAGTACGCGGGAGATGTTTCAGGGAGATGAACATATTCAATTAACCAGTGGGGAATTTGCCGTATTGAAAGTACTGGTTTCTTATCCTGGCGTGCCACTGTCCCGTAATAAGCTGATGAGTTTAGCTCATGGTCGGGAATATAGCACGATGAAGCGATCTATTGATGTCTTGGTTTCACGTCTGCGCCGTGTGATTGAAGAAGATCCTACACATCCTCGTTATATCCAGACTATCTGGGGTCTGGGTTATGTCTTTGTGCCTGACGGAATTCGTGTATGAGATTATTGCGATTTTCCCCTCGCAGCACGTTTACCCATATTTTATTCCTGATTATGGCTATGCTGTTTATCAGTCTGGTAACCAGCTACTTGGTTGTTGTGAATTTCGTTATCATGCCAAGCTTGCAGCAATTCAATAAGGTATTAGCGTATGAAGTCCGTACCCTAATGGCTGAGAAGTTGAAGCTGGAAGATGGCTCTTTTCTGGTGATATCGCCGGTAGTTCGCCGGGAGATTTATCAAGAATTGGGTATTACGCTCTATTCTGAATCTGACGCGGAGATACAAGGTTTACGTTGGGCCAGACGTTATGATTTCTTGAGTGAGAAGATGGGCGAATACCTTGGCGGCAGTGCCGATCTTCGTCTGGAAATAAACACAGATAGCCCTATACTTTGGCTTAATTCCTATTTAGCCCCCGATATTTGGGTCAGGGTTCCTCTGACTGAGATCGAACAAAATCAATTCTCGCCTATTTTTCGCTATACACTGGCAATTCTATTACTGATATTTGGTTGTATCTGGCTCTATATCCGTTTTCAAAACCGGCCTTTACTGGAAATGGAGTATGCAGCCAGGCAAACAGGTAAAGGTATTATGATGCCGTCGGTGCGGGAAGCGGGTTCTCTGGAAGTTCGAGCAGCCATTCGCTCATTTAACCAAATGTCCGCCGGGATAAAGTTATTGGAAAGTGACCGTACGATATTAATTGCTGGCGTAAGCCATGATTTGCGTACTCCGCTGACACGTATTCGACTGGCAACAGAAATGATGAGCAAGGAAGATGCTTATCTGTCTGAATCGATCAATAAAGATATTGAAGAGTGTAACGCGATTATTGAGCAATTCATTGATTATCTCCGTACCGGGCAAGAGATGCCAATGGAGTTCTGCGAACTGAACGCTATTCTCAAAGAGGTTATTTCCGCAGAGAATGGCTATGAGCAAGATATTGAAAACCATCTCTCTCTTAACCCAATAACCGTTAACGCCAATCCGATTTCTATTAAACGAGCGTTGGCTAATATGTTGGTTAATGCCAATCGTTATGGTAACGGCTGGATTAAAGTGAGTAGTGGTCAGACAAATAAATTTGCCTGGTTTCAGGTAGAAGATAATGGAGCCGGCATTAAGCAGGAAGATTTGCCACGGTTATTTCAGCCATTCGTTCGCGGCGAAAGAGCGCGCAGCAGCAGTGGAACAGGGTTAGGTCTGGCGATTGTTCAGCGAATTATTGATGCTCATGATGGAAAAATTGAAATGGGCGCCAGCCCTAGAGGGGGATTATCTATCCGTGTCTGTATTCCTGTCGTGGAAGATAATTTTTAACGGCTTGATAATCATCTCCTATATTCGATTTTAACGGTGTGTGGAGATGACAGTTTTATGTCAGTCTCAGGTTAAGCGCCCATTGCGCTGTCATAAAAATGTCATAATTGAGACATTTTGCTGTAATTAAATTAACCTATTTTCCCTCCTGCACCTTATTTTGAATTTGACGAATAGATTTCTTTGTTGATTCTCAATATCCCATTAGGAGGGATTATGAAACTGATGCGTACCACCGTAGCCGGCATAATGGCAGCGACGTTTTCTTTGACAACCTTGTCTGTATTTGCTGCCACTAGCTTAACCGGGGCAGGTGCGACATTTCCCGCACCGGTGTATGCCAAGTGGGCGGATTCTTATCAAAAAGAGACAGGTAATCAAGTCAATTATCAAGGCATCGGTTCTTCCGGCGGCGTAAAACAAATTCAGGCAAATACCGTTGATTTCGGTGCTTCCGATGCCCCTTTATCCGATGAAAAGTTAGCTGCTGATGATCTGTTTCAGTTCCCGACAGTCATCGGTGGGGTGGTACTGGCGGTCAATATCCCAGGGCTTAAGGCCGGAGAATTGACGCTGGATGGTAAAACGGTGGCTGATATTTATTTAGGTAGAGTGAGAAAGTGGAATGATCCAGCAATTACTCAATTGAATCCGGGAGTCAAACTACCGGAGCAAGATATTGCTGTGATACGTCGTGCTGACGGTTCCGGTACCTCCTTTGTATTTACTAGCTACCTCTCTAAAGTGAATAAAGAGTGGCAAGAAAAAGTTGGCGCCGGTTCCACCGTAAGCTGGCCTATTGGTTTAGGCGGTAAAGGTAATGATGGGGTTGCCGCGTTTGTTCAGCGTCTGACGGGTTCCATTGGTTATGTTGAATATGCTTACGCGAAACAGAATCATTTGGCTTATACCAAACTGGTATCTGCTAACGGTAACGTGGTTAGCCCGACAGAAGAGAGTTTCAGTGCCGCAGCGAAGAAAGCGGAATGGCATAAAACCTTTGCTCAGGATTTAACAAACCAACAAGGTGAAAATGCCTGGCCGATGACTTCCACCACATTTGTTCTGGTTCATAAACAGCAAAAAGATGCAGTGAAAGGGGCAGAAGTATTGAAATTCTTTGATTGGGCTTATGAGAAAGGCAGTAAACAGGCAAAGGATCTGGATTATGCCACTCTGCCCAAAGAGGTGATTGAGCAAGTTCGCGCCGCTTGGAAAACCCAGATAAAAGATAGCAATGGTAAAGCCCTGTATTAAGTCGTGTTGATAGTGATTGTTTTAACTGTCGATTGTTTTGAATATCGATCGCTTTAAAGATCGATCGTTTTAAATATCGATTAAATTTGTCGTTTTAATTTCTCCCTCCATTTAAGGAGGGAGTTAACCCCGAATGAGAATAAGCTCTATGGCCGAACAAAAAACGGCAATGAAAGCACCCAGTAAAAATGGCGATATTATTTTCGGCGCACTGGTTAGGCTAGCTGCGCTGATAACTTTATTTTTGTTAGGAGGCATCATTATCTCGCTGATTATTGCCTCCTGGCCTAGTATTCAGCAGTTTGGCATCTCTTTCCTCTGGCAGAAAGCGTGGGATGCCCCGGCAGAGCAATTTGGCGCCTTAATACCGATTTACGGTACGTTGGTGACTTCGCTGATTGCGTTGATTATCGCCGTGCCTGTCAGTTTTGGGATTGCTCTGTTCCTAACGGAACTGGCGCCTAACTGGCTGAAACGTCCGCTCGGTATTGCCATTGAGTTACTGGCCGCCATCCCAAGTATTGTGTATGGCATGTGGGGGTTGTTTGTTTTTGCGCCGCTATTTGCCGCCTATTTCCAGCAGCCTGTCGGCAATCTCCTCGGCAGTATGCCGATTGTGGGGGAATTATTCTCCGGCCCTGCCTTTGGTATCGGTATTTTGGCCGCAGGCGTCATTCTCGCTATCATGATTATTCCTTATATCGCCTCGGTTATGCGTGATGTTTTCGAACAAACGCCGGTGATGATGAAAGAATCCGCTTATGGTATCGGTTGTACGACTTGGGAAGTGATCTGGCACATCGTGTTGCCTTACACCCGAAATGGGGTAATTGGCGGTGTCATGTTGGGCCTTGGTCGTGCGTTGGGGGAAACGATGGCGGTGACTTTTATCATCGGTAATACCTACCAGCTCGACAGTTTTTCACTGTTTATGCCCGGTAACAGCATCACTTCTGCGCTGGCGAACGAATTCGCGGAAGCAGAGTCTGGTTTGCATACCGCAGCATTGATGGAACTCGGTCTGATTCTATTTGTAATCACCTTCATTGTGCTGGCGCTGTCGAAATTGATGATTATGCGTCTGGCGAAGAATGAGGGGCGCTGATATGGCAACCATAGATAGACAAAAGCCTACTGATGTAGATGTACGTAGCCGTAAACAGGCATGGCGTCGTCAAAAAAATCGCTTCGCGCTACTGTTATCAATGGCGACCATGCTGTTTGGCCTGTTCTGGCTGGTGTGGATTCTGTTTTCGACCGTCACCAAAGGTTTCGACGGCATGTCATTGGCGTTGTTCACCGAAATGACGCCACCACCGAATACGGAAGGCGGCGGTTTGGCAAATGCCATTGTCGGCAGTGGATTATTGATCCTGTGGGCGACGGTTATCGGTACGCCTCTGGGGATCATGGCGGGTATCTATTTGGCGGAATATGGTCGCCGCTCATGGCTGGCAGAGGTGATCCGCTTTATAAACGATATTTTGCTGTCAGCCCCTTCTATTGTTGTCGGTTTATTCGTTTACACTGTCGTTGTAACGAAAATGCAGCACTTTTCAGGTTGGGCGGGGGTGATTGCTTTGGCGTTGTTACAGGTGCCGATTGTGATCAGAACCACGGAAAACATGTTAAAACTGGTTCCTGATAGCCTGCGCGAAGCCGCTTATGCCTTAGGCACACCAAAGTGGAAGATGATTTCAGCCATTACGTTGAAAGCGTCGGTATCCGGCATTATCACCGGTGTACTGCTGGCTATTGCCCGAATTGCCGGAGAGACGGCGCCATTGCTGTTCACCTCCCTTTCCAATCAGTTCTGGAGTACTGATCTAGGCCAGCCAATTGCGAACTTACCGGTCACCATCTTTAAATTTGCCATGAGTCCATTCTCAGAATGGCAGCAACTGGCGTGGGCCGGCGTATTATTGATCACCCTGTGTGTATTGCTGATTAACATTGTGGCGCGTGTGCTGTTTGCCAAGAAAAAGCACTGACTGATATTTTCAACAGAGAGAAGTAAATGAGCATAGTTAATGATATCGCTAGCAGCAAAATTCAGGTCCACAATCTGAACTTTTACTATGGCAAATTTCACGCGCTGAAAAACATAACGTTGAATATTGCAAAGAATAAAGTGACTGCTTTTATCGGCCCGTCGGGTTGCGGTAAGTCTACGTTGTTACGGACGTTCAACAAAATGTATGAACTGTATGGTGAACAGCGGGCGGAAGGTGAAATTTTGCTGGATGGCAATAATATCCTGACTGATAAACAGGACGTGGCGCTGCTACGAGCCAAAGTTGGCATGGTATTCCAGAAACCAACGCCATTTCCGATGTCTATTTACGACAATATCGCGTTTGGAGTCCGTCTGTTTGAGAAACTCTCCAGAGCGGAAATGGATGAACGTGTTCAATGGGCTTTGACGAAAGCGGCATTATGGAATGAAACCCGGGATAAGCTATATCAGAGCGGATACAGTCTATCTGGCGGGCAACAGCAACGTTTGTGTATTGCGCGTGGCATTGCGATCCGTCCAGAAGTATTACTGTTGGATGAACCTTGTTCAGCCCTCGACCCGATCTCTACCGGTCGTATTGAAGAGTTGATCAGCGAATTGAAATCTGAATATACCGTGGTGATTGTGACGCATAATATGCAACAGGCCGCGCGTTGTTCAGACCACACTGCGTTTATGTACCTTGGTGAATTAATTGAATTTAGTGATACAGACACATTGTTTACCACACCAAAAATGAAACAAACGGAAGACTATATTACCGGTCGTTATGGTTGATTACGGGGCGTAACATGGACAATCTGAATCTCAATAAACATATTTCTGGTCAGTTTAACGCTGAACTGGCACATATCCGTACCGAACTGATGGCAATGGGTGGGCTGGTGGAGGAGCAACTCACCAAAGCGATTACCGCGATGCATAATCAGGATGCCGCATTGGCGCGTGAAGTGATTGAGGATGACCATAAGGTCAATATGATGGAAGTGGCGATTGATGAAGCGTGTGTTCGCATCATTGCTAAGCGCCAGCCAACGGCCAGTGATCTGCGGCTAATTATGTCAATCTCGAAAACCATTGCTGAGTTGGAAAGAATCGGCGATGTGGCAAATAAAATTTGCCAGACGGCACTTGAGAAATTCTCACATCAGCATCAACCCCTGTTGGTTAGCTTGGAATCCCTTGGCTGCCACACCATCCAGATGCTGCACGATGTTTTAGATGCTTTTGCCCGCATGGATGTGGAAGAAGCGATTCGTATCTATCATGAAGATAAAAAGGTGGATAAAGAGTATGAAGGTGTTGTCCGCCAGCTTATGACTTATATGATGGAAGATCCCCGAACCATCCCAAGTGTACTGACCGTCCTGCTTTGTGCCCGTTCTATCGAACGGATTGGCGATCGTTGTCAGAACATTTGTGAATTCATTTTCTACTATGTTAAAGGGCAGGATTTCCGGCATGTAGGTGGTGATGAACTGGAAAAGCTGTTGACGAAAGATAACGAGTAACTTGCTGACAATGCTGGTATTATTGCCAGCATTTTTTTGTCTAATAATTCTTAATAGTTATAAATATAGTTATTTATATTATTTCATGCACTATAGTGAAATTGATAGCTTGTGATGATTAATAAAGAATTAATTACCGTCAGGGGTGTTTAATGAAATCTCGTATTCTTATTACGACGTTATTGGCTGGGTTAGCACTGGTTACTGGTGCTGCAAAGGCGGATAAACTGGATGATATTAAAAAAGCCGGCACAGTGCGGATCGCTGTTTTCGACAGTAACCCGCCGTTTGGTTTTATTGATCCGCAGACCAAAAAACTGGCGGGTTATGATGTGGATATCGCAAACGCGATTGCCAATGATCTGGGTGTTAAATTAGAGCTGCGTCCGACTAACCCGGCAAACCGTTTACCTCTGTTGGCATCAAAGAAAGTTGACTTGATTGCCGCCAACTTTACCGTCACTGATGAGCGTGCAAAACAGGTTGATTTCTCAATTCCTTACTTTGCCACCGGGCAAAAATTTATTGCCCGTAAAGGTGTTTTAAAATCGCCCGAAGACATTAAAAACTTACGTATCGGCGCTGATAAAGGAACAGTACAGGAAATTACACTGCGCGAGCATTATCCGACAGCCAAAGTGATCTCGTATGACGACACGCCTCTGGCATTTGCTGCGCTACGTAACGGCAATGTGCAAGCCATCACGCAGGATGATGCCAAGTTAGTCGGTCTATTGGCTAATGTACCGGAAGCCCAAAAAGCCGAGTTTGAGATCTCTCCTTTTAGCATCACCCGTGAATATCAGGCAGTGGCTGCGGCGAAAGGACAAGAGCGCTTGGTTGAGGCGGTGAATCAAACTTTGCTGAAACTGGAAAAAGAGGGTGAAGCCGCGGAAATTTATAACCGTTGGTTTGGCCCGGAAACCAAATCCGCCCAACCGCGAGGTGACTTTAAGTTTGCGCCGTTGGAGCAGCAAACAGAGTCCTAATAAGTGATAAACCCTTGGTAACTAGCCTCGCCTGTTGTTGCGGGGCTTTGTCATTGGTAATACCTGGTAATCGTAAGATATGTTTGAGTTATTTGTTACAGAACAGTTGCTTGCTCCCCAATATTTGGGGTGGCTTTGGCAAGGTTTCCTGATTACGCTGTGGATATCCGCTTGTACCGTTGTAGCTTCCACCTTGCTAGGGTTTGCACTGGCTGCTGCCCGTGATAGCCAACTGAAAATTCTCCGTTGGTCGGTAACTGCTTACACCACGCTATTTCGCAATACGCCTTTGCTGGTGCAACTGTTTTTCTGGTATTTCGCCTCAGGGCAAATACTGCCGCAAGAGGTGATGCTTTGGCTGAACACGCCTCATGAAATTAATTTGTTAGGTCTATCATTGGTCTGGCCTTCATTCGAATTCCTGGCTGGATTTATTGGCTTAACCCTCTATTCAGCACCATTTGTAGCGGAGGAGCTACGTGCTGGTATTCAGGGGGTAGGGCGTGGGCAAAAGTATGCAGCTCATGCATTGGGACTTACCGGCTGGCAGGCAATGCGTTATGTGGTGTTGCCGCAAGCGTTGAAGATCGCAACGCCGCCATTGCTGGGACAATATATGAACATTGTGAAAAACTCGTCACTGACAATGGCAATTGGCGTGGCTGAATTGTCATATGCTTCCCGTCAAGTAGAAACCGAAACATTGAAAACGTTTGAAGCATTCGGTGTGGCGACGGTGCTGTATATCGCCACCATTGCCGTCATGGAAGGTTGGGGGCAATGGCGTCAACAACAAGCTATAGCGAGAGGACATTAAAATGGATTTTTCAGTCATTGTGGAAAACTGGCGCTATCTACTGTTAGGTACGTTTCCTGATGGTCCTCTTGAAGGGGCGGCGTTGACAGTGGTTATTAGCCTGATGGCTGGGGCGATTTCAATTGTATTGGGTACGGTTGCCGGTATTGCTTTGGCAATGCTGAAAGGCTTCTGGGTTAACCTGTTAGCGGCAGTGTTGGGCTTTTTCCGGGCAATTCCCGTCATTATGTTGATTTTCTGGACTTACTTCCTGTTGCCGGTGATGCTTGGTATGGAAATTCCAGAAATTACCACGGTGGTTTGCGCTCTGGCGTTGATCACATCGGCTTACTTGGCTCATGGGGTGAAAGCGGGGATTATTGCGATTGGCGCCGGTCAGTGGCAAGCAGGGCTATCATTAGGTTTCAACCGCTGGCAGGTGCTTTGGTACATTGTGTTGCCACAAGCATTGCGTATGATGGTGCCTTCCTTTATTAATCAGTGGATTGCGCTGATAAAAGATACCTCTTTGGCTTATATCGTTGGCGTGGCGGAACTGTCATTTCTGGCGACTCAGGTTAATAACCGCAGCATGGTTTACCCGACAGAAGTCTTTTTATTTGTCGCGTTAATTTATTTCGTGATGTGTTTGGCACTGGAATTGACAGCAAACTATCTTGTTCGTCGCTTCACTCTACAACGTAGGAAAATATCTCTTTTCCGTTTCTGGCGGAAAGAAAAATTAGTCTTGGCTCCCCAATGTTAGTTTTTCTCTTTACTTAATTATCTAAGATATAATCTCCCTATTTTAACGATAGGGAGATTGTTAATGTTAATTTATTCGCCGGTTAAAAACATTATTAAAGTCGGCTCATTTTTTTAAATATATTGTTTGATTATCTGATTCACATTTTCATCCGTCTTTTTACGGATAAAAAAGAATTAATAAAGTCAGTTTTTTCTCATTTTTCACTAATGGTTTTATAGTAGTCAGGTTTTGAACTGTTATGAAAAGCCATTATTTTAACCTTTGGTTTTAATCAGCATCAGGTTTTAATCGGGTTTTTACCACTATTAATATCTGATTTTTATTAATTTTAATCATCATGGGATATTGTGTTTTACATTTAAATAGCCTCGCTTTTTATCTTTATAAATCAACTGGTAAATAGCTTGATGATATAAAGAAACCCCTTTATTATCTTTCGGATAACTCCCTCTCTTCGGGGCTTAAATACTGCAAGATTAACCGTTTTTTCCCGTTTTTTATTATGTTATTTTTATGGCTGGCTTCGTAAAGTAACGCAGAGAGTGTTGAAGCATCAATTTGTGTGGATGATGTTATTTTTGTTGTGATTTCTTTTCAATTCTTTGTTAACGGTTAATGGAGTTCGATTAAATGCAATTAACTGTCATTTTAAAAAATCACACTTATAGTTAAATCTAAATCTTAAATAAAAAATTTAATATTTCTGTATTTGTGCTTTTAAATGGTGGTGGTAGTCTAGGTAAATGTGACATTAACTGAGGTAATAACCTCCGATACATGCATTAAACATCGCTGTGAATAGGAGGGGTAATCACTCTTCACCTTTTAAAAATCTGACATTAATGAGGAATATGCTTTTTGGCTAATCACCGGAAAAAGCAGCTTGCGATCGCTAAAAAAGGGAAAACCAGTAAAAAGAGAAAGTGAATCTTTGTTGTTTAAAAAACTCTGCCATATTATCAACAGCACCTTTATTAGGTTGATAAGGTTGTTTATTCTTCCTAATAATCAACCGACTGGCTGATATGATGGGCTATAAATTCCCCGTGTTAGCATATTGCTAACACGGGAGGATAATCATTCCATTGATAAGAGAGCACACAGATCCATTTGCAAGTTCTTAAATTTTACAAATATTCTTTAGGTATATTTGATATCTGCTCCTCTAGCGACCAATCTTCTGGCTTGGATTTTTCAGAGTTCCATTTTGCGCCTTTATCCAACCATTTGGATCTGTAATTCTTTAATGCTGCTAAAGTAGCGTCTTCGTAGCCAAACTCCACACCACAGCAGTCACAGATATCAAATGTTGGTGAGTCACCATCTGCACCCCACGGAGGATCTAACTGTTCTGCGCCACACACACGGCATACATACAATCTATTATTTTTGTGCATTGAAGTAATCCAAATTTGTTTCATATCCATGATCTACTGGATTTGGTTTAAACATTGTTTTCGGGACGCCATCCACATTTTTTACTGCAAAAATATTTGTTTTTGGATTGTAATACAAGGTATCACCATTAGCTCGGGTTTTGATTAAAGTTTCTTTTGGAGGATTTTTAATAAAGTCATGGGTGGCTTCGACATATTGTTTTGAATTTTGATATTCAGGGAATTCATTTTTATGTTTATCCCAGTGACCATAAGCATTTGCTACAGGTTCTTTTTTCTTTGTTTCCGTCCATATCTGAGTTTCTTTCGTTTTGCTTGAACCTACTGTGTTGCCAACATTACGGTTCTTCCCAACAATCGAAGCAACTGAAGCTTTACCGCCGATAGCACCACCAATACCGGCAGATTCTACTGCCTCTTTGGCTATTAGTGCACCTTTTTCCTAGGTGGGCAACGAGTCATATGATTGTTCAAACGTTAAGAAAAGATCCCAGCTTTTGGTACTGGGATCTTTCTGGTTTAAGGGAGTTGAGCAAGTAAGGATTTTACTTGCTCTGTATCTTCTGGATGTAATTGAAGATATTTCTCACAGGCTAGTTTTACATACTCAAAGCAAGTAGATTCGGGAACTATGATTTCACCTTCCCATACCCCGAACATTACTCCTTCGAAATGATATTCAGGATCAGGATCATCTAAGTTTGGGAAAGTACAATAGGTTTCATTAACTCCACACCCGTCCTTTTTTAGAACAAGCGGTAAAGCCCATAGAAATTCACCTTGGGAGTATATAGAATTAAAAAACTCCTTCATAATCCACTTAGAATCATTATCATAATCTATTTTTTCGAAAAGACGTTTATTACTCATTGTGTCACCGGGAAAAAGTTAGTAACTGCACCTGTTTTTTGATCTAAATAAACTTGAAACTTCACACCACCTGCGGTTGATTCATATTCTCGTAGACCTTGAGAAACTGCATTTTTATAACCATTAGAAACAGCCTGCTGTCCAAGATCTAACATTTTTTGGTCGGAAAAAACGTTTGGATCATATACTGTTTTCTTGAATATTTGGTTTTTGTAGCCAATAACATTTCCGGTTCTATCTTTTGCTGGTATTTGATACTCAATTTGCGTAATGCCTTTAACACTGCTTGGTGTCTGGTTAACAATTTTAATTCCATTTTCAGATGCCGCTTGATTGAAAGCATTAGCATTATGTGTACCACTTATCCCTTTTTTAGATATTCCATCAAATGTGGCTAAGTGATTTTTCTGGTTAATATTAAAATGAATTCCTTCTGGGTAAGTAGTCGTTCCCTTTCCAGCTGTGCCCTTATTCGGCTGATAAGGTTGTTTATTCTTCCCAATAATCGAAGCAACCGAGGCCTTACCGCCGATAGCACCACCAATACCAGCAGATTCTACCGCTTCTTTGGCTATCAGTGCACCTTTTTCCCAGGCAGGCAACGAGTTATACAACAGCCCTAAATCGTTCTGATTTTCTGTCGTCACAAACTGGCTGATACGGTGGGTATCTTCTTCTGACAGGCCGAACATCCATCTCAGACCACTGATGGCATCCGCTGTTTTTGTTCCACCTTCCATTTCGGCCTGATAGGTCAGTGTGCATAACCCACCATTCCCGGCACAGGCAGACAACATTTCTGCCCGTTGCGCGGCGCTCAGTTTGTTGTATTTGTTCCAGATTGCTTCGGTAGGCGTTCCTTGCTTATTGGCTTCCTGTAGCTCTCTGACCAGATTGTAGGCATTCATGGAGTTCAGGTGGTTAAAGAGAATAACAATTTCTCCGGCATTAGCCCCACTGTTAGCGCCTTTGGCGCTGTTGGTCGCAATGGCGCCTGCGACGCTGCCGATGATTTTTCCGCCCGCCTGAATTTTCATTGGATCATTGAATGTTTTATCCAATGTTATCGCGGCCAGTTCTGCCGCTAATGCCCCGGCAGCAGCCCCTTTGGCATCACCGCCGCCAATTTCCGCAGCAAGGGCAGAAACCGCCGCATGGCTGATAGCTTTTCCGGGTAAACCTAACACCTGACCGTTTTTTCCAATCAACCCGGCACCTTCGGCGTTAATCTGGTTGCCAATATTGGCAAGTAATGCGGTGGTGAAGTTGTCCTTGAAACTACCGCCATTAATGGCTGTACCCAGGCTGGAACTGATAATGGATTGACCTGCGATCCGTTGAGCCACTTTGCTCCAGTCGCCATTGCTCAGTTTAGGTAATGCCGCTTTTGCCGGGTTAATTTGAGCGCCATTGGCGGCTTTATCCCATCCCATGACGTTATCAAAACCCGCCAGTGCGCCACCAATCGCCATCGATGTGAGGGTTGATTTTACTATCTCACTGTTTCCCATATCCTTAAGGGTTTTCGATAGGTTTCCTTTATTATTAATAAGTTTAACCGCTGCTGTAGAAGCTAGAGATGAGATACCCGCAGAAACTGCGCCGTATGTGGCGGTACTCACTGTTGTCGCAGTTGCAGCACTGGCCCCGGCTGTGGTAGCGGCGCCACTGGCTGCACCCGCGGCACCATTGGCTGCTGCTACAGTTACCCCGGCCCCGGCTGTGACTACAGCAACGGAGATAGCGATAACAGCAGAAACGACAGGATTTAAATGCTGGCTCTTATGATCCCAATTCTCATAAGCATCCTGAACTTCATTCCAGTTTACATCTTGACGCTTGCTTAACTGTTTTAACCAAGCTGTTTCAGAAGTGTTGCCAAGAGTAGCCAATACCGCCTGTAAGGATTGTCCTTTCTGTGTTTTGATATCAGCACTGATTCCATTTGCGGCCTCAATCGTTAATTTTCCACCAATGTGAACCGAAGGCAGCACCCATGTTTCTGCACGATGACCACTATCTCTGTTCTTAATGAAAAATCCTTTAGACTGGCTAATGGTTTGTTCAAAAGAACTATCTTTAACTGCTTTAAAGTTTATTTTTCCATGTGTACTGGTCAGTCTGGCATTTTTATTTGTTTCAATCTTGCTGGCTTCATAAGTACTGTCATCTCGGCTGAGTAAATTAATATCGCCATCAGCAATAAATTCAGTCACTTTATTGGTGACTGAATGGTGAGTGGTAGTTGAAGTCTTCTTTTTACCATACCACTTACGTTTAGTGCTGGAGGTGGTATATTCAGTCACATCTTCTTGTGCTTGTGCATAAAGATAACCCCCTTTAGCGGCAATATCTATTACACCTTTGGCTAAAAGTTTAGTTGCTTGAAATAAAAGACCTTCTCCGGTAAGAATGGTTAAATTTTTACCGCTATCTAGTCTGGCTTCTTTATGGGTAATAGATGATCTGGAGTTCGTGTTTTCAGTATCTACAGCGGATTTAAGGTATGTATATCCACCAGAAGTGAGGGTCATATCACCCTTGGAAAGTAAACTTGAACCTTCTAACTTTATATTATTATTAGCTATTAAATTTAACTTATTCCCTGCATTAACAGAGGTAATATGGCTTATTCTTCCTTCTCTCATCATAGCGCCTACATTACCATAAGCAGCAGATAAATTTAGATCTCCACCAGAATTCATCAATATGTTTTCTGTTGCATTCAATGCAGAGTTGGTTACATTCAAATCTTTCCCCGTCGATATAGAGATACTATTAGCGGTAATAGGAACTCCCCATAATTTAGAATCTTGAGTAGAGTTTAATATAACGTCTTTTCCTGCGATGAGTTTTATATCACCAATATCTAGATTTATACCACCATTAATGGATATGGATTCGGATGAGTCTATACTGGTTCTACTTCTGTTTATTTTAATATCTCTGGCAGCAGTTAAATTCGTGTTTTTGTTTTTTGTGAAATAATTGATGAAATTTAAATTTAAGTTTGTTCCTGAATAAAATGTTAAATCTCCTGATGAGTTTATTATATTACTTCGATCATCAATATCAGGCCCGATACTAAATCTTGTAGATTTATAAGCGAATATGCCTGAATTTTTGCTTATTAATGAAACATTATGTCCTTTTAATACCGTTGATAAAATATTAATGGCATCTGGAAATAATAATTTACCCCAAGATTCATACGGTGCTTTATAATAGGTTGAAAGTATAGATAAATCACCTGATTTAGATATGATTTTAGAATCGGTAAGTTCGACAAAATTAGCATCTGATGAGATAATGTTTATATCTTTTTCAGCATTTAATCGTGATGATTTTAATGTAAATCCATTTGCATTTAATATAAGATTATTTTTAACTTTGATATCATCAGTTTCTGCATTTAATAAATTTAATGTTTTTTCTTTCCAGCCAGGTGTAATCGGCGTATTCAACTCATTTTCATTAATAAGTTCCTTATTTGACGTAATTTTAACCTCGCCAAGAAAATCAATAACTAAATTCCTTCCAGAAGATAGCATTGTCTTATCTGTGAATGGGTCAATTTTTTTCTCATTAGAAGGATTACTTCGAATAAGATTCCAATCTTGCTGTTTTATATCTGCGTTATTTCTATCTAATACATGTATTTCTCTGTCGTTTTCCTGCCTATTTCTGTATTTATAGTATGGATTATTAAATACAGGATGCGAACTATTTACTATAAAATGTGGGTAGGTATTTCCATTATCATTATATAGATTTTCAGTATTTATAAATTTAGTACTTATAAAATGACTTCCAGTCAGAAATACATCATTATTTCCATGTATTTCACTGTTTATATTTAATAAATTATCACTATTTATATATAAATTTCCTCCAGATGAAATTAAACTGCTATCATAATTTTCTATAAAGAACCAATTTCTCTTGTCACTGAGATCATCAATATTACTAAAGTCAAGAAAATCGTTTTTTTCAGGTTTAATATTAGAAAGGAGATAAAGATCTCTTATATTGAGCATCTTATGAGATCTGGCAACTAAATCGCCTTTATTAGTCTTTATAGTGGCAGATCTATTTTCAATAAGATGACTTTTATCTCCTTGTGCATCTTTCTGTATCCACATATTATTGTTGGCTTGTAGTAACGCTTTATTACCGCTATTACGCACGGTATCGCCAAATATTCGCATATCCCGGCCAGCAGTTACACTGCCTTTATTATCCAGTGTGGTATTTGCCAGAGTAATATCTCTTCCCGCTTGCACATTAATATTGGGCGCAATACGGGTTTCTTTGCCAACAATATTCAGGTCTGTTTTAGCGTTAATATTTCCCAATTCAATTTTACCATTGGCGTTTAAGGTAATATCACGCTGGTTACTGGTTAACTCTTTTAAATTCACGCCAACGCCATCTTCAGTGGCAACCAGTCGGATTTTATTGGCGTACATGCCGCCTAACGCTTTGGTATCAACGGCTAATTGAGGTTTAGTGCCTTCTCCAGCGACAGGTTTAACTGTGCCATCTTTTAAGCTGATCCGGTTAGCGCCTTGTGTCAGAGACAGGTTATTCGCCTGAATTTTTCCATTTAATTCCGTTGCCCGGCTGATAATATCGACATAATCTGTCGCTTTGCCATCTAACCCTTTGCTACCAATGATGATTTGGCCTTTTGTTACTTTCAGGGCTTCAAGTGCACCTTGTTTATCAAATTGGGGTTTACCCGTGGTCAGTGTTGCGCTCGAAGTATTAATAAAACCACAGCCATCACAAGTAATGCCATTAGGGTTAGCAATCATCACATTGGCTTTATTGCCAAAAATCTCCAACTGGCCTTGCAGGTTAGATCGTCCGCTGCCGGTCACTTCATTGATAATCAGTTCCGCCGCTTTTCCGTGCAAATTAGGGTTAGCGTTAAGTTGGCCTGCCAGTTGTGATTTAGCCGCTTGCGTGGCGTTATTGAGAACGGCGCCTTGAGTGGCGACATTGAACTCTTTATAGATGTTGTGGGATATTCCCGCATTATTCGGCGTGGCGATATTGACAACCGGGATATTGCCCTGGTTTTGTACCTGAGTATGGTTATTGTCCGGTGTTATTCCCGCGGCAATCGCCGGGTGTAGCGGCTGAATTGCGGTAAGGTAAATTAAAAGATAACTCGTGACTCTCGCCACCGAGTTGTTGCGTTTATTCATCGCATTTTCCCTTTTGTTTAATTTAAGTGTTACAAAGTGAGTGATATTGACCAATAAGTGACCCAGTGATCCGGTTTTAGGTGATCAGGGTGAATGAGGGGTTTCCCAATAGTGATGGTCTGGTTGAATCCCGGGTGAGTCAGTGATAAGCCCAGAGCCGCCCCGGTGACATTGCCGCCCTCGATTTGTCCGGTTTTTTTCTGTAGCCAGCCGGTATCCAGCGCTCCGGTTAAAGCGAGTTCCCCCAGAATAGGAAGCTCTGATACCCGCCAGTTCAGCTCGTTGCGCCAATATCCGCCGCGGTTGCCGGTGAGATATTGCTCTTTGAATCCCCGAACGGAATATTGCCCGCCCAGCGAGAGACGTTCGCTGGCGTAAAGGTTGTCTGGCGTGGTCTGGCCGTAAATCGATGAGAGGTAATAAACGGAGTCTGTGACCGGCATGAAATAGCTGGCGCTCAGACTGAATTTACGAAATTGACTACGTGGCGCATCTGGAAAATGTGGATCATCTTTGGTGGCGCCAAATGCTTGTAAACCGTGGCTCACTGTCGGGTTAAAAGTGACATAGCTCCCCGCCAGCACGGTGCTGTAATTAACGCCAAGATTGATGATGCTCAGTGTCGGGCTGCTGATGGATAATGTTTCTTCTGCCAGTAAATTGGTGGTCCGACGGCGTGTCAGCCCCATATCCAATGCCAGTTTCTGTTTTCCATCACGATATAGCGTCCGGTTTACTGCCAGCCGGTGAGTCTGGCTGTCGCCTGTGTAGCGATAGGTTTGTGAACCCGTCGGGATATTTTGAAAAGAATCATTCCATGCATATTGATAACTGAATAACCAGTAACCATAAGGAACCGTCACATTGGTGGAGAGGCTGCGGCTTTGATGGCTATTGCGGAAGTCACTGTTGTGGCTGGCAGATAATGACCACTGGTCTGCAAGGTGTAATGGATTATCCAGATTCACGCTGGTATTGATTTGCCCGACGCCGGTACTTTTTTGACCACTATTATCCGCTCCCAAACTGGCACTAATGGGTAAGCGAATCGATGTTCGTTTTAAAATAACTGCGGAATAACCCGATTGTTTTCCCGGCTGAATATCAATGGTCACTTGTTGAGACGGCAGGCGATTTAAACGCTCCATGCCTTGTTCAATATCTCGCAGGTTAAGCGTTTTACCCACTATGCTCGGAAAAGCCATTTTCAACGAGAGAGGTGTTTCACCGTCCAGGCTGACTGATTCAACTTTGCCTTCATTGACCGTAATAATAAGAACGCCGGAGGATAAATCCTGTGCTCTGAGTTCGGCCCGGGAAGTGACATAACCCCGTTCAATATAGGCATGAGTGGTTTTTCGCACCAATGCATTAATGTCCTGCAAAGATAAGCAGTGGGATAAATAAGGGTGGGTTAAGTGCTGTTTGACTGATCGAGGCAGGCTTTTTGCACCGTCAAATTCAATCCGGTGAATGGTGTGGCAGATAGATTCTGCTGTACTCGGCGCCACATCGGGTAATGGAGATAAGGTGATGCTGTTGCGCAGCGTTTCCCGTTGCTGCCGGGCTTGTTGCAGCAATGCTTTTTGTTGTTGCGTGATCGCTTCTTGAGCCGCAGGGTTGATCGGTGTTGAAGCATGGGCTAGTTCAGAGATTGCTAGCAGCATAAGCCCTGTTAGGCTTCGGTGATAAAGAAAACGGCTTCCCATAGATAATCTTGATAGTTTAATAATAACATAATTAAACTATTCTAATGTGGTATTATTTTCTTGTCTGGAAGAGATAGTATAAAATGTGATCGAGATCGGTTATTTAATCCTGCTAATGGGGAATCTGATATATTAAATTCCGAAAAGTGGCGACAGGGATGGAGATATCATCTCCTTACTCCAACCCGAGTTCTTTTAACTTCTGTGTAATAGTATTGCGTTTCCGACCTGACAATCGTGCAGTATCAGCGCGAGCATTATCCGACAGCCAAAGTGATCTCTTATGACGACACATCTCTGGCCTTTGCTGCGCTACGTAACGGTAATGTACAAGCCATCACGCAGGATGTGCTAAATTAGTCGGCCTGTTGGCTAATAGCGTATGAAGAGTTGAAAGCCTGTTAAGATCAGGCTTTCAATTTGCAGAGAAAACTACTGATATTTTTCCGGTGACACAAAACCTACACAGACTATTGTTGGCTTAGTTTCAGGTTCGGGCTGGAAAAGGAATTCTTCCGTGCTATTTATTCTTAATTTTGACCAGTCTTGCAAAACACTGTGAAAATCTTCTTGCTCGCAGGTTTTTCCCTTTGCGCCTACCAGAATAGCGCCGTCACGTGCAATATCGCTTTCCTTAACATGGCGGTTGTAGATATTCGGCGCCTGTTCTTCCAGCGTCCAAGGTTGGATCGTTTCTGGCTGACTTGGTGCGTAGACAGTCAGCCACTGATGCAAGTATTCGCCTCCGACATAATGGAGCGGAGTTGGATAGAGTTGATGCCAGCGTTGTTCCAGTTGCCGGGAAAAGTCTTTGATGCCTTCGAATTTATGGCCCGCGCCGCGAATATTGGTTGCCATAATCAACACATATCCCATCGCAATCAATATTGCGACGATAATCAGCCCTCTCAGAGTATTGCGTAATGATTTCTGTGGAAAACGGGTAATTGAACCCACCAACAGCGCTGATGAAACAGACATAAAGGGATGCAGCCATTCTGTCATTCTTCCCCCTTTATTGAATGAGAACCAGCAGTAGATAATCAGTAATGGCAACAGAATAACAATGTTTACCAGTCGGTTCGGTTGTTCCTTCGGCCAGCTAATACGGCCGCCAAGCTGATAAATAATCATGCCAACGATAATCAGTGGATAAAATACTGATAATAGCGATCGGGTGGTATGTAGATTAAATCCGCTATCTATTTGTGAATCTACCCATTTGAATGCGGCAAAATCATTGTGCCACAACCACCAGAAGTTAGGCAGGACCAGCATAAACCAGATAACCAAGGCGATATAAAGCGCGGGTTGGCGGTAACATTGGCGAACTTTAGGTACAAATAGCGTCAACAGAAAAACCGAGCCAACCAATGCCAATGTGGAATATTTTCCCATTGTCGCCAGCCCGGAACTGAGAGCAAATGCCAGCCACCAACGTGGATTCTCATACACGGCTCGCAGAAAGAACAACATAATCCACGGCCAGAGCATAATTAGCAGATAATTATCGTTATATGGGATGATATCGAAGTTAATAATACCGGACAGGTTCAATGTCAGCATGGCGAGCCATGCCAGCTCTTTTTTCCCTGTCAGCCGAAATGCCAGGTGCCATACACCGAGCATGCCAATCGCGATAGCGGTAAAGTGAATGAAATACCAGTAAAAACTCAATGAAACACCGCTTATATGGATAGCAGGCAGCATCATTACACCAACTAACCACGGATTTTTAGGTGAACCCCATTCGCCGTTTTTCCCCCAATTCAATGCTTCGACGGCATCATAAGGCACGGTTGGATCGAATGAATAACTCACTATCATCCATAACAAAGCATAACTAACTACCCACAAGTAAACGGATTTATAACAAGAAGTATCAAAAATAGGCATATCGATTGATCATTTATTGAAGGTTAAGATTAATAGGATATTCGTTGGTGATTAAACCATGCATGAATGATAAGAGATTTTGGCTATATTTTTTTAAAGATAAAGAGCTATTCGCGGCGCTTTTCTATACGTGCGGTTTCTGTTAGATTCCGGCGCAGCAATACCCTGATAAACCAAATTGAGTAACAGGCTATGAACTCGTTAAAGAAAAAAGCACCAGCCAAAGCATCTGCTGGTAAACAGAAAAGAAAAAGTCGCGAAGAATTAAATGCGGAAGGGCGTGCACGTAAGCGTGAGAAAAAACATCGTGGCAATTCGCCCGGTAATCGCTATCAGGAGCAAAGTGGTGATAAACATCAGTCAGGTAAGCAGCAACGTGATCCACGTCTTGGCAGTAAAGTACCTGTTCCGCTGATTGTTGGGGAACAACCGACAAAACCTGTCGTTGCTAATAAAGTTGAGACAAAACCACTTTTGTCGCCACAGCAAGAATTAGCCATGTTGGAAAATGACGATCGTCTGGATGCATTGCTGGAACGTCTGGAAAATGGCGAAAGTCTGTCTAAAGAAGAGCATGACTATATTGATACCACGCTAGATCGAATTGACGCTCTGATGGAAGAGTTGGGGATTCAACTGGATGAGGAAGAGAACGAAGAAGAGCGGCAGGATGACATTATGCAACTGCTGAAAGGTAAATAATTTAATCTCCCATGATCAAAGGTGGATTAACCCTAATAACCATACTAATAGTATGTTATTTGCTATGGTTATTGGGTAAACTATGGCGATTATCGCGGCGTAAAACCCGGCTGCGCAGCGTCACAACAGCGCAACATATTAAGCATATGAAAGCGTTACGTTTTGGTGGGCAAAAACATCGGAAGGAATAAGCATGTCTGAGCAAGCCATCGTTTGGGATCTGCCTTTGATCCAGAAGTACAATTATTCCGGTCCCCGTTACACTTCATATCCGACGGCATTGGAATTTAATCAACAGTATGATAATGCGGCATTTATCCAGGCTGCTACCCGTTACCCTGAACGACAGCTTTCTCTCTACCTCCATATCCCGTTTTGCCATAAGCTCTGTTATTTCTGCGGTTGTAATAAATTGGTCACCCGTCAAAAGCATAAAGCGGATGAATATTTGCAATGGCTTGAACGGGAAATTCATGATCGGGCAAAGTTGTTTTCTGATCGTAAAGTGAGTCAGATGCATTGGGGCGGTGGTACGCCAACTTATCTTAATAAAAACCAAATCAGTAAATTGACGGGATTGTTGCGCCAACATTTTGATTTTCTGCCCGATGCTGAAATTTCTATTGAAATTGATCCGCGTGAAATTGAACTGGATATGATTGATCACCTGCGCGGTGAAGGTTTTAACCGTCTGAGCATGGGGGTGCAGGATTTCAATAAAGAAGTACAGCGTCTGGTGAATCGTGAACAGAATGAAGAGTTTATCTTTGCTTTGGTTGCCCGTGCTCGCGAAACGGGTTTTCATTCCACCAGTATTGATCTGATCTATGGTTTGCCGAAACAGACGCCAGAAAGTTTTGCTTTCACTCTGGAGCGAGTATTAGCGTTATCACCGGACAGAATGAGTATTTTCAATTATGCTCATTTGCCGAATTTATTTGCCGCTCAACGTAAAATTAAGGAACATGATTTACCGAGCGCTGAGCAAAAGCTGGATATATTGCAAGAAACAATCGCAACGTTGACAAACAATGGCTATCAGTTTATCGGCATGGACCATTTTGCTCGCCCGGATGACGAACTGGCGGTAGCTCAGCGAGAAGGGAAATTACATCGCAATTTTCAGGGTTATACCACTCAGGAAGAGTGTGACCTGCTGGGTTTAGGTGTTTCTGCTATCAGTATGTTGGGCGATAGCTATTGCCAAAATCAAAAAGAGTTAAAAACCTATTATGCGGAATTAGAAAAACAGGGGCATGCCTTATGGCGTGGTTTAACGCTGTCCCAAGATGATTGTATTCGCCGTGATGTTATTAAAGCGCTAATTTGTCATTTCCGTTTAAATTTTGCCGATATTGAGCAGCAATATGGGCTGAGTTTTACCCACTATTTCGCAGAAGATTTGCAATTATTAACGCCACTGGTTGAAGATGGACTGGTTGAAATGAATGAGAAACAGATCTGGGTAACGCCACGAGGTCGGTTACTGATTCGTAATATCTGTATGTGTTTTGATATTTATTTGCGCCAACAGGTTCGCCAGCGTCAGTTTTCAAGGGTGATTTGATTATTCAGAGGGGGGGTTAAGTAAAAAGGTTTTAACCTCTTTTAAAATCTTTTTATTTTACATGTGAATATCCCGTTTTATGGTTTTCACTTAACCTCGTTTACCTAATATATATTTAAATAAAGTGGTTAATTCATTAAATAAAAAACAGTGTTAAGTTTATTAGTTTTATTAAAGGCGATCATGAAATCAGTAAGGAATGACAAAATAGTTTATAAAAATAACAATATAAATCGATTTTAGAGCTAAATCAAATCGTAGAAAAGCAATTAGATTGGATGGGTTAAGACAGTGTAAAATCAGGTTAAATTTGGTCTGGGTATTTAAGGGGTTGTGATTTTTCATAATAAATACAACATATAATGCTGAAAACAACTTGGCTTGTATTCTATTCAATCATTTATTGGCGGATTTTGTTATGCCGATTTTTTATCATCGATGATTTAACTGGTTTATGGAAAAGTTTATTCGCCGGTTGAAAACGTTATTAAAGTCGGTTCATTTTTTAAATATATTTCCTGATTATCTGATTTATATTTTTATTTATCTTTTTTTCCGAGGGATAAAGCATTAACAAAGCTAGTTTTTTCTCATTTTTCACTGATAGTTTTATAGTGGTTAGGTTTTAAACTGTTATGAAAAGCCATTGTTTTAACCTCTGGTTTTAATCGGTATAAGGTTTTAACCGGGTTTTTACCACTTTTAACATCTGATTTTTATTAATTTTAATCATCATGGGATATTGTATTTCACATTTAACTAACCTTAATCAGGCTCGCATTTTATCTCTAACTGATGTTGTTTTACCGGCAATCCTGAGTGGTTTTAATAAGTCACTACCCTTTATTTTATCTTTATAAATCAATTAGTAAATAGCTCTCTAATGTAGAGATACCCTTTTTATGCTTTTTCGGATAATTCCCTTTTTTCAGGGCTTAAATACTGAAAAATTAACTGTTTTAACTGTTTTAACTGTTTTAACTGTTTTAACTGTTTTAACTGTTTTAACTGTTTTAACTGTTTTAACTGTTTTAACTGTTTTAACTGTTTTAACTGTTTTTTATTGTATTGTTTTTATGGCTGGCCTCGTAAAATAATGGAGAGGTAGCATTTAAATATTAATTTTATCTGATGATATTATTTTTTTGCTGATTTCTTTTCAACTTTTGTTAACGGTTAATGGACTGTGATTAAATACAATTAACTGTCATTTTGAAAAATTATACTTATGTTAAAGTAGAATCTTAAATAAAAATTTTAATCTCTCTATATTCATGTTTTCAAATGGTTATGGTAGGTAAATGTAACATTAACTTGAGGTATAACCTCCGGTAAATACATTAAACATAGCAGTGAATAGGTGGTGTTTAGTCACTATGTACCTTTTAAGAATCTGACATTAATGGGGGGTATGTTTTTTTATCCTTAGCGGGTTAATCATCGAAAAAAAACAGCTTTTGATCGCCAAAACAGGAAAGGCAGTAAAAAGAAAAAGTGAACCCTGTTAAAAAGATGGTAAAGCTGTAAAGAGATTATCATTCCGAGGGTTTTCTTGCTTTTTAGTTAAAAACTCATTTAATGAATGATCTTTTTAAACCGTTTTAGTAAATCTAATGGTTTTTTCCGTTTCCTGAACCGTATTTAAACTTTCCGATTTTCATTAATATTGAATATCACATCAGATTTATTTTTTCTGAGAAAAATCAATCTGATGTGTTATATTTCAGGCTTTTGGTGAGTACGCAATAAGCTAAAACAACAATAACCGGCCAAATAAGTATAAGGACCGAAATCCATAATGACCAATGCCATACATTTACCACCAAAACTAAGCTACATATAAAAATAGCAATAATAAGAGGCAAAAACTTAACAAGTAGACAAAAAACGTAAAGAGATGCTATAACAGCGGCCACTTTTGCTGGAATCTCCCACAATCCAAAGTAATCACGGAAAACATAAAAATTGATCGACAATACTTGCATCATCCCAACGAAAAGAGAGTAAAACAAAATAATCGCAAAAATAATCCGGCACCACTTCATCATCTTAAACCAACCTTATAATTACTAGTCTGAATATAAATCACAACAGAGGTTGTGATTTTTTTAAATTAAGTTTTTGCTCACTTAATGAGGCAATAACAGTAGCTTGAAATATCGCGTATTTCTTTGAATATTTTTTATTGTGCGATACAGATACACAAAACACCTCCATATTCGGTCAGAGTTAAATCGCTACATACTCCTTGCTTTGGTTGTGTGTCCTACATTCTCAATTAGGTATATCAGGATTTCTGAGGTTACTGAGTTTCCCCTTATCAAGAAGCGCTATTTTTTCAGATACGCTCTGTTCACTTGGACAAAATTGTCGTTTTCAATTGGGGGGTGATAGATACTGCTCAATCTTGCCTTTTGTCGATTCTATTATCTCGATTGATCGTAAATTAATCACGTTTGATACTGGTTTTATCAGATATAATACAGCCAGTCAATCGGTTATAACGATCTCTGTTCTATATCGAGGGTTTTACTGCTTGAATCTCAGCGCTGGCTTTGTTAATCAATTTGGAGATTTTGCTAAATTGCCTTTTATTACGAACAGGCGGGGGAACAAACTGCTGAGAGATGAGTTTTACCTGATAACCGTGTTTGCTGATGTAACGGACGATGAAATTCCCTATGTTAGCGTACTGCTAACATAGGGAGAGTGGTCATTTTATTAACGAGAAAGTGGGGATTTATCGCCGCTATTAAGCACGGTATCACCAAATATCAGCAGTCACGATGCTTTTATTATCCAGTGTGGTAGTTTTCAGGTTAATACTCTGATCTGCTTGTATTTTAATATTTTGAGCAAGACGGATTTCTTCGCCAATAATATTCAGGTCCGTTTTAGCCTTAATATTTCCCAGTTCAATTTCGCCGTTGGCGTTTAACGTAATATCACTCTGGTTACTGGTTAACTCTTCCAGATTAACGCCAACGCCATCTTCAGTTGCAACCAGTCGGATTTTATTGGCGTACATGCCGCCTAATGCTTTGGTGTCAACGGCTAATTGAGGTTTAGTATCTTCTTCAGCGACAGGTTTAACTGTGCCATCTTTTAAGCTGATCCGGTTAGCGCCTTGCGTCAGAGACAGGTTATTGGCCTGAATTCTTCCATTTAATTCAACTGTTCGGCTGATAATATCGACATAATCCGTCGCCTCGCCATCTAACCCTTTTCCACCAATGGTGATTTGGCCTTTTTCAACCTCCAATGCTTCCAACGCGCCCTGTTTATCGAATTGAGGTTTACCCGTGGTCAGTGTTGCATTTGAAGTATTAATAAAACCACAGCCATCACAAGTAATACCATTAGGGTTGGCAATTATCACATTGGCTTTATTGCCGAAAATCTCCAATTGGCCTTGCAGATTAGATAGTCCGCTGCCGGTCACTTCATTAATAATCAGTTCTGCTGCTTTGCCATGCAGATTAGGGTTAGCGTTAAGTTGTCCTGCCAGTTGCGATTCAGCTGCTTGGATGGCGTTATTAAGAACGGCGCCTTGAGTGTCGATATTGAATTCTTTATAAGTATTGTGAGATATCCCCATATCGTTCGGCGTGGCAATATTGACAACTGGAACGTTGCCCTGGTTTTGTACCTGAGTCTGGTTATTATCCGGCGTTATTCCATCGGCAATCGCCGAGTGTAACGGCTGAATTGTAGTAAGGTAAATTAAAAGATAACTCGTGCTTCTTGCCACAGAGTTTTTGCGTTTATTCATCTTATTATCCCTTTTTCTTAATTTAAGTGTTACAAAGTGAGTGATACTGACCAATAAGCGGCCCAGTGATCCGGCCTTAGATGATCAGGGTGAATGAGGGGTTTCCCAATAGTGATGGTCTGGTTGAATCCCGGGTGAGTCAGTGTTAAGCCGAGAGCCGTTCCAGTAACATTGCCGCCTTCGATTTGTCCGGTTTTCTTTTGTAACCAGCCAGTATCCAGCGCTCCGGTTAACGCGAGTTCGCCTAAGATAGGAAGCTCTGATATCCGCCAGTTCAACTCGTTGCGCCAATATCCTCCGCGGTTGCCGGTAAGATATTGCTCTTTGAATCCCCGAACGGAATATTGTCCGCCCAGAGAGAGACGTTCGCTGGCGTAAAGGTTGTCTGGCGTGGTCTGGCCGTAAATTGATGAGAGGTAATAAACGGAGCCTGTGACAGGCATGAAATAGCTGGCGCTCAGACTGAATTTGCGAAATTGACTGCGTGGCGCATCTGGAAAACGTGGATCATCTTTGGTGGCGCCAAATGCTGGTAAACCGTGACTCACCATCGAGTTAAAAGTGACATAGCTCCCCGCCAGCACGGTGCTGTAATTAACGCCAAGATTGATGATGCTTAGTATCGGGCTGCTGATGGATAATGTTTCTTCTGCCAGTAAATTGGTGGTCTGACGGCGTGTCAGCCCCATATCCAATGCTAGTTTCTGTTTTCCATCACGATATAACGTTCGGTTGACTGCCAGCCGGTGAGTCAGGCTGTCACCTGTGTAACGATAGGTTTGTGAATCCGTCGGGATACTCTGAAAAGAATCATTCCATGCATATTGATAACTGAATAACCAGTAACCATAAGGAACCGTCACATTGGCAGAGAGGCTGCGGCTTTGATGGCTATTGCGGAAGTCACTGTTACGGCTGGCGGATAATGACCACCGGTCCGCAAGGTGTAATGGATTATCCAGATTCACGCTGGCATTGATTTGCCCGGCGCCGGTACTTTTTTGACCGCTGTTATCCGCTCCCAAACTGGCGCTAACGGGTAAGCGAATCGATGTTCGTTTTAAGATAATCGCGGAATAACCCAATTCTTTTCCCGGCTGAATATCAATGGTCACTTGTTGAGACGGCAGGCGGTTTAAACGTTCCATGCCTTGTTCAATATCTCGCAGGTTAAGCGTTTTACCCACTATGCTCGGAAAAGCCATTTTCAACGAGAGAGGGGTTTCACCGTCCAAACTGACTGATTCAACTTTGCCTTCATTGACCGTAATCATGAGAATACCGGAGGATAAATCCTGTGCTCTGAGTCTGGCTCGGGAAGTGATATAACCCCGTTCAATATAGGCATGAGTGGTTTTTCGTACCAATGCATTAATGTCCTGCAAAGATAAGCAGTGGGATAAATAAGGGTGGGTTAAGTGCTCTTTGACTGATCGAGGCAGGCTTTTTGCGCCGTCAAATTCAATCCGGTGAATGGTGTGGCAGATAGATTCCACGGTACTCGGCGCTACATCGGGTGATGGCGGTAAGGTGATGTTGTTGCGCAGTGTTTCCCGTTGCTGTTGGGCTTGTTGCAGCAATGCTTTTTGTTGTTGCATGATCGTTTCTTGAGCCGCAGGGCTGATCGGTGTTGAAGCATAGACCAGCTTGGAGATTGCCAGCAGGATAAGCCCTGTCAGGTTTCGGTAATAAAGAAAACGACTTCCCATAAGTGATTTTGATGATTAAATAATTTGATTATTAAACTATTTTAATGAGTTATTGTTTTCTTGTCTGAATAGATAATATAAAATGTGATCGAGATCGGTTATTTAATCCTGCTAATGGGGAATTTGATATATTAAATTCCACAAAATGGTTATAGGGTTGGAGATATTATCTCCTTACTCCAACCCGAGTTCTTTTAACTTCCGTGTAATAGTATTGCGTCCCCAACCTAGCAATCGTGCAGCATCTTGTTTATGGCCTTTGGTATGCTTAAGTGCGCAATCAAGTAAGGTACGCTCCAATAACGGTAATGCTTCAGATAGCAGATCCTGTTGACCATTTTCCAAAGCACTTGTTGCCCACTGGGCAAGTAGCTGCGACCAGTTTTCCGGTATCGTGTTTGTAGATGTCGTATTTGCGGGTACTGTATTTGTAGGTACGGTATTTACAGATGTTGTCGCGCTGGTTTCGGTATGGTGGGGTTCAAATAATTCAGGCGGCAAATCTTGTACCAGCACCTCTTGGCTTGCTGCCATCACAGTCAGCCAACGGCAGATGTTTTCCAACTGGCGAACATTGCCCGGCCAGGGTAAACGCGTTAAGGCCATTTCTGCGTCACGATGGAGAATCTTGGTTTCTACGCCCAATTCTTTGGCGGTCTGTTGTAGGAAATGGCGAGTCAGGCGAGGGATATCCTCCACTCTGTCGCGTAAGGGCGGTAATTGCATACGAATAACATTGAGGCGGTGATAGAGATCTTCACGGAATTTGCCTTTCTGTACCAAACGTTCCAGATCCTGATGGGTTGCCGCGATAATCCGTACATCCACTTTCACCGGAGCATAGCCGCCAATCCGGTAGAACTGGCCTTCTGCCAATACCCGTAACAGACGAGTCTGTATGTCCAGAGGCATATCGCCAATTTCATCAAGAAACAGTGAACCACGATTGGCCTGTTCAAACCGACCATGACGTACCTGATTAGCGCCGGTAAAAGCCCCTTTCTCATGACCAAATAGCTCTGACTCAATCAAATCTTTAGGAATGGCTGCCATGTTAAGGGCAATAAATGGCTCATTGGCCCGTGGGCTGTGACGATGCAGCGCATGGGCCACCAGCTCTTTACCGGTACCGGATTCGCCATTAATCAAGACGCTGATAGAGGAACGGGAGAGGCGGCCGATAATGCGGTAAACATCCTGCATGGCAGGCGCTTCGCCTATCATGTCTGAAACAGAGGTGATGATCTGTGGACTTTTAATTGATTGATTCTGATCGCGGGAGTGGCTAAGCGCTCGTTCCAGCAAGGCAACGGCTTCGTCAATATCAAAGGGTTTTGGTAAGTAATCAAAAGCCCCTTGTTGATAAGCGCTGACTGCGGCATCCAGATCAGAATGGGCGGTCATAATGATGACCGGCAGTAACGGATTGCTCTGTTTGATATTATTCAGCAGGTTTAGTCCATTCATCCCCGGCATACGGATATCCGAAATCAGTACATCAGGTATGTTTTGGGCCAGCGCGGTCAGTGCGCTGTCAGCGTCTGCAAAACTGGTACATTCCATCCCCGCGTTACTTAACGCTCGCTCCAGTACCCAGCGGATTGAACTGTCATCATCGACGATCCAGATTTTTCCCTGTTGCATCGTTATCCTCTATTTCTTAATTGGTAAGTAGATAGAAAATTCTGTGTGCCCCGGCCAACTGGTAAATTCTATTTTGCCGGAATGTTGGTCTATTAAATTGCGAGCAATGGATAGGCCAAGACCTGTTCCACCTTCATGGGCGCTGACCATTGGGTAAAACAAGGTGTCCTGAATTTGTGGCGGGATACCTGGCCCGTTGTCTTCCACGTCAATTCTGGCAGCCAGACGATAGCGCTTACCATGCAAGGTAATTTGAAAAGCAGTACGAGTGCGGAGGGTAATGGTCCCTCCCTGTTTTCCTAGCGCTTGCAAGGCATTACGGGTGATATTCAGTAGCACCTGTTCAATTTGATCAGGATAGTGGGCCAGTTCTGGCAAACTGGGATCGTAATCTTTTACCAGTGTGATGTTATCCGGCATTTCCAGTGAGACTAACTGAGACACCCGTTCAGCGACATAATGAATGCTTTGTTTAATTCGTTCACCCGGATGCTGTGGGCCAAGCAATCTGTCTACCAGATGGCGTAATCGGTCGGCTTGTTCAATAATCACTTGGGTGTATTCCTGCAACGCAGGGTCAGGCAGTGCTTTTGACAGTAATTGCGCGGCTCCCCTCAATCCACCAAGGGGGTTTTTGATTTCGTGCGCCAGCCCCCGAACCAATTCCCGTGCGGCTATCTGCTGAGCTTGTTGTACCTGCTCTTGGCTTAACCGGCGTTGACTGTCCATAGGCGCCAGTTCCAGCAAGATGAACTGCTCGGAAATCGGTTGGGCACTGAGCGACATAATGTGAAAGCGGTTATCAACCACTAACGTTACTTCGTTATCAGTAAAACTCTGGCCGCTGACCAGGCTAGAGCGCATCAATTCTGTATCCAGTGAGAAATAACTAAACAGTACCGGAAGAGGTGTACCGAATAGTTTACGGGCACTCTGAGCAAATAATTGTAGTGCTGCATGGTTGGCATAACGGATGACGAGATCCGTATCCAGTACCAATACACTGTTAATGAGTGAATTTAATATTTGCCCGCTGTCGGGCAGATTTTCCGTTTTCATCCACACTCCTGCACCTTTTTGGTGCACTTTATCATGTTCGAGCATGAAACCCAGTCAAAGCCTGAAATTTATATAGCAGGAAAAGGGTCCATCCGAAGATGGGCTAAAGGTTTCACGGCAACAAAAAATGATCAGCGGAAACGGCGCTGCTAATTACACACTGTAATAGAGTTCAAACTCCAGTGGATGCGGTGTCAGACGGACACGTTCTATTTCACTGTTTTTCAAGTCAATATAAGCATCAATGGTGTCATCGGTGAATACACCGCCACGGGTCAAGAATTCACGATCGGCATCCAATGCCGCCAATGCGTCCTCTAGAGAAGAAGCGACAGTAGGGATCTCTTTGGCTTCTTCCGGTGGCAGGTCATACAGGTTTTTATCCATCGCATCGCCCGGATGGATTTTGTTGATGATGCCGTCAAGGCCAGCCATCAATTGAGCGGCGAATGCCAGATAAGGGTTAGCCGCCGGATCAGGGAAACGTATTTCAATACGGCGAGCTTTAGTGCTGGCAACAACGGGAATACGGATGGACGCCGAACGGTTACGGGCGGAGTAGGCCAGCATAACCGGTGCTTCATAGCCCGGAACCAGACGTTTATAAGAGTTGGTTGTCGGGTTGGTAAACGCGTTTAGTGCACGGGCATGTTTGATAATACCGCCAATGTAGAACAACGCTAGTTCGGACAAACCGCCGTATTTGTCACCGGCAAACAAGTTAGTGCCGTTTTTGGATAGAGACATATGGCAGTGCATACCCGAGCCATTATCGCCGACCAGAGGTTTTGGCATAAAGGTGGCGGTCTTGCCGAAATTGTGCGCGACATTATGTACGACGTATTTGTAAATCTGGGTTTCGTCAGCTTTTTTGGTCATGGTGTTAAAGCGGGTCGCGATTTCATTTTGACCTGCTGTTCCCACTTCATGATGGTGAGCTTCCACAACCAACCCCATCTCTTCCATTGTCAGGCACATCGCTGAACGTAAATCCTGAGAGGAATCAACGGGAGGCAGCGGAGCATAACCGCCTTTTACCGCAGGCCGATGGCCTTTGTTGCCGCCTTCGTACTGCGTCCCGGAATTCCATGCAGCTTCGATATCATCGATGTGATAGTAAGAATGGGACATGGCACTACTGAAGCGTACGTCATCAAACAGGAAAAACTCAGGTTCTGGCCCGCACAGGACAGTATCTGCAATGCCGCTTGAACGCAGGAAGTTTTCAGCACGTTTGGAGATGGAACGGGGATCGCGGTCGTAGCCTTGCATGGTGCCTGGTTCCAGAATGTCACAACGTAAAATAAGTGTGGCATCGTCAAAGAAGGGATCAAGCATGGCGGTGCTGGTATCTGGCATTAGCACCATGTCGGATTCGTTAATCCCTTTCCAACCGCTAATTGAAGATCCGTCAAACATTTTGCCATCTTCAAAGAAGTCTGCATTAACCTGATGAGCAGGGATGGTCATATGTTGTTCTTTGCCTTTGGTATCAGTGAAACGCAGATCGATAAACTTCACCTGATGCTCTTCAATCATGGTTAAAACATGTTCAACGGACATACTCGGTTTCTCCTGGTTTGTGTTGGTCTTGAT
Source organism: Photorhabdus akhurstii (assembly GCF_019090985.1). Classification (NCBI taxonomy): domain Bacteria; kingdom Pseudomonadati; phylum Pseudomonadota; class Gammaproteobacteria; order Enterobacterales; family Morganellaceae; genus Photorhabdus; species Photorhabdus akhurstii. Next base: position 234,755 of record NZ_CP020335.1, read on the forward strand.
AAAATTGTCGTGATTAAGACTAAAAGAAAACACAATCACATCGTTTTACCTTAACAAGGCTATTTATACGTTTGCAATCACGAAAAACGTTTGCGAAAAGCATGCCAACTTTTTAACACCTTGCAATATACTGTATCGTGGGTATCCCGGTGATGGGATACCGGAATATTTGGAGAAATTGCACTGTATTGGTGCAATCATATAACTGAGACGCACAATATTAGTGCGTTTATGTCAAAAATGCGTCTATTTATGGGCGTGAAAGGGATCACAATTTCATTGTTATCAAGTTGTTAAGCATAGATTATTGTGATCCTGTTTAGTCCTTCGACCAATGTGTGTACAATAGCGCGCCATTTCTATAAATGCCTGAGGCAAAGTTTGTGATCGAAAAATTGCGTAATATCGCCATTATCGCGCACGTTGACCACGGTAAAACGACCCTGGTTGACAAGCTGCTGCAACAATCCGGTACTTTCGGTGACCGTGCGACAGCGACAGAGCGTGTGATGGATTCCAATGATTTGGAGAAAGAGCGTGGAATTACTATCCTCGCAAAAAATACCGCCATTAAATGGAATGACTACCGTATTAATATCGTAGACACTCCGGGACATGCCGATTTCGGCGGTGAAGTAGAACGTGTTATGTCTATGGTCGACAGCGTATTATTGCTGGTCGATGCTATGGACGGGCCAATGCCTCAGACCCGTTTTGTGACACAGAAAGCGTTCGCTCATGGTTTGAAACCGATTGTGGTCATTAACAAAGTTGACCGTCCTGGCGCCCGCCCTGATTGGGTTGTGGATCAGGTGTTTGACCTGTTTGTTAACCTGGGCGCCACTGATGAACAACTGGACTTCCCCATTATCTATGCATCGGCGTTGATGGGAATTGCCGGTACTGATCATGAAGATATGGCGGAAGATATGACGCCGTTGTATCAGGCGATCGTCGATCATGTAGAGCCGCCGAAAGTTGACCTGAATGGTGCATTCCAGATGCAGATTTCCCAGCTTGACTATAATAACTATGTTGGTGTTATCGGCATTGGTCGTATCAAGCGCGGTACTGTTAAGCCAAACCAGAACGTTACGATTATTGATGGCGAAGGTAAAACCCGGAACGGTAAAATCGGTAAGGTACTGGGCCACTTAGGGCTGGAGCGTATCGAGAGTGAGCAAGCGGAAGCGGGCGATATCGTTGCGATTACCGGTCTGGGTGAGCTGAATATTTCCGATACGCTGTGTGATACGAATGCTGTTGAAGCACTGCCGCCGCTGGCGGTTGATGAGCCGACGGTGAGCATGTATTTCTGTGTTAACACCTCCCCTTTCTGTGGCCGTGAAGGTAAATATGTCACCTCACGCCAAATCCTTGAGCGTTTGAAGAAAGAGCTGGTTCACAATGTCGCCTTGCGTGTTGAAGAGACAGAAGATCCAGATGCGTTCCGTGTTTCTGGCCGTGGTGAATTGCACTTATCTGTTCTGATTGAGAACATGCGCCGTGAAGGTTTTGAACTGGCGGTATCCCGTCCGAAAGTTATCTTCCGTGAGATCGATGGTCGCAAGCAAGAACCTTTCGAGCAGGTGACGCTGGATATTGAAGAGCAGCATCAGGGAGATGTGATGCAGGCGTTGGGTGAGCGTAAAGCGGATCTGCGCGATATGCTGCCAGACGGTAAAGGCCGTGTGCGCCTTGATTATGTTATTCCAAGCCGTGGTCTAATTGGCTTCCGTACTGAGTTCCTGACGATGACCTCTGGTACCGGTCTGCTGTATGCGACATTCAGCCACTATGATGATATTCGCGCGGGTGAAATCGGTCGCCGTCAGAACGGCGTGATGATTTCCAATGGTCAAGGTAAAGCGGTTGCTTATGCACTTTACAGCTTACAGGATCGCGGCAAATTGTTCCTTGGTCATGGTGCGGAAGTGTATGAAGGCCAGGTTATTGGTATTCATTCTCGTTCTAATGACCTGACAGTTAACTGTCTGACAGGTAAGAAACTGACTAACGTCCGTGCATCTGGTACTGACGAAGCGACAACCTTGTCTCCACATATTAAGAAAACCCTGGAGCAGGCTCTGGAGTTTATTGATGATGACGAGCTGGTGGAAGTGACTCCTGTGTCTATTCGCCTGCGTAAACGCCATCTGACGGAAAATGAACGCCGTCGTGCCTATCGCAGTAAAGAAGCATAATCTTTCCTGTAATACCCATGCTTAGGGCGCCGATGGCGCCCTGAGTTTTTTTAACAAACGAATTATTTACCGAGCAATTGATAGAACGTTGGGTTGTCATCACACTGCCCACCGCCACACTCCAAAATGGTGGAGATTAAATTTGCGGTAATTAATATGACAAATAATCCGATAATAATCTGACCGATAACAGACGTTTTTTGTTTTGCTTCGGTTGTTTTCTCCAGGCTTTTCAATATCAGCATGACGGATATGCCGATAATCGCGATAACTGAGCAAATAAGGGCCCAAGTATAGAAATGTATACCAAAAAGGGCGGAACCATAACCGAGATCACCGGGGGTGATATGTAAAAACACTTGTCGGATCGCAACAATGCCAGTCACGATACAGCCGAGAAGTGACAAGGCATAATGCGCGCTTTTAATACCAAAACGCAGATTAAACAGGAAACCAAACCCTATCATGATCATACCCGCTCGCTGTAGCAGACATAATGGACAAGGGAGTTCTGAAAGGGCCAATTGATAATAGAAGGCAAGGGTTAGAACAGCACTGATAGCAAATAACCCAATGAGGTTAAATATCATGCCGACGCTTATCTGTTGTTTTGTTGCTAATACCTGATTCATCAGATTGTCTCCCGTTAAAAAGATAGATTTAACGAATCAGTTGCATGATGGATAAACCAAGCTACAGTCGTCACCAAAAGAAGACCCCACAGGGTATAACTGGTTTTATACTTTCCATATAAGGTGGTAATAGCCGCAAATAATGCGAGTAAAAAAGGTAAAAACATATACATGGTTGATTCTCCAGTTTTCTACAAACATTCAAGACCTTTCCCCGTATTCAGGGTAGGGAATTCATCAAGCTCAGTTTAGGATCGTTTACTTCGATACAAGCGATCAATTATCCAAAGGCACGTTGTCCATTAATGGGTGCCACTCTCTTTGGTATCGCATTTGAAAACGTACAAACCTACATTTATTAAAGCATGGTATTCGAACGGTGTATAATTTAACCCACTATTCGTAGTGTGCTGCTAATAACAATTGTAGTCAATCTTATTTATGTCTGCCACTATTCAGTAGGATCTGCGTGATTATCATTTGGCGAGAGTTTCGATGAGTTGTTTTTTATTTAATAGTTAAGCAGGAAACGATTAGAAACAACGAATCGTACCTTTGCCTGGAAACTTCCTAATTTAACGACTATTCATAGATTTGCTTTTAAAGGGCTTAAACTATCCAATTTTCTACAATTAACCCTCTACCCAGATGAATTCTTTTTCATTGTTTGCCACTATTTTTGTCACTATTCTTGTCACTATTTAGTGGGCATTAAGCTTTCATAAAGAAGCTATCCCAGACATTCTCTATGGGGAAATGATACTTTCTTCACTCATTTTTCTGGTCGTAACACTTAAACTGTCAATATTCATGTGCTATTTCGTCTGATATTTGCGGAAGGAATAAATGTTTCTTATCACGGCACAGGAGAGCGGCAATTAAAACCCCTCGACTTTTTATCGTGAGGGGCGGTTGTGATATTTAATATCTTCTTGGGTTTTTACTCATTTAATGCTTCGGCGTTTATATTATCGGAAGCCGATTGAGAGCGGATTTTCACAAAGAAAGCAATTGTGACAACTGCCATTGCTGCCAGTCCGATAACAACGGAGATATTCCAGTTTAGCGCAAAACCTTCTGGCGCAAATGCCAGATAGGTGAAGCACACTGCTGTCATAAACATGGCAGGCAGGGTGGTAATCCAATGGAATTTATTGCGGCGCAGCAACCATGCTGAGGCAGCCCATAGCATGACCATTGCTGTGGTTTGATTTGCCCAGCCAAAGTAACGCCAGATAATATTGAAGTCAGTTTTGGTGATCAGATAGCCGACAATAAACATTGGCACACTTAATAACAGGCGTTTAGCCATTTGTTGCTGAGGAATATTCAAGAATTCAGCAATAATCAGCCGGGCGGAACGGAACGCGGTATCGCCAGAAGTAATGGGTAAAATCACTACGCCGAGGATTGCCAGAATACCGCCGACAGTACCTAACAGAGAAGTTGACACTTCGTGAACAACCAGAGAGGCCGTACCCTGATCAATCACGGCTTGCAACGCGTTAGTATCTTCATAGAAACTCAGGCCCAATGTACACCAGATCAGCGCGATAATACCTTCGCCAATCATTGCGCCGTAGAAAACGAAGCGACCATTTTTTTCATTTTGCATACAGCGTGCCATCAGCGGAGACTGAGTGGCGTGGAAACCTGAAATAGCGCCACAGGCAATCGTGACGAACAGCAATGGCCAAATAGGCAGATCTTTCGGGTTAAAGTTAGTGGTGAAATCCAATCCTTGAGAATAGAAAGGCTTGTCGCTCATCGCTAAACCGACCATCAGCGCGACAGACATAAACAGCAGCAATGCACCAAACAGTGGGTAAAGGCGACCAATGATTTTATCAATAGGAACCAGCGTTGCGAGAATATAGTAAGCAAAGATAATACCGACCCAGATAGCAATGTTATCCCAACCCATTGCCTCTTTCAGCAAGTTATTCAGTAAGCCGGCTGGACTCAAAACAAAGACGACGCCAACTAGCATCAGCAGAATAACAGCAAATATATTCATGAAATGCTTCATGGTTTTGCCCAGTTCGTTACCAACGATAACGGGCACGGATGCGCCGCGGGCGCGCACACTGAGCATACCGGAGAAATAATCGTGTACGGCACCGGCAAAGATACAGCCGAATACAATCCACAGCATAGCAAGCGGGCCATAGAGGGCGCCAAGAATCGGGCCGAAAATCGGACCAACGCCAGCGATATTCAGTAACTGAATTAACCAGACTTTTGGGGTGGACATAGCAACATAATCAACACCATCAGCCATAGAAAGAGCGGGGGTTTTTCTTTCTGGTCGAATAGTGAATATCTTTTCGACAATTTTGCCGTATATGAAATATCCAGCCAGAAGAAGGCCGATACAGAGGAGGAACCACAACATAAATATAACACCTTACTCGACTTTTTTAATCTGGGTGCTACTTTATCGTTTCGTAAGAAAAATACCGTGAAGTGATTCGCTTTTTACTGGTCCGTACTGTTTTCTAATTGAAAATACGATTAAAGTAAAAAGTTATTAATTAGCCAGGGGGTAATTATGTTATATATCTTCGATATGGGTAATGTGATTATTGAGATTGATTTTAAAAGAGTTTTAGCGGTATGGAGTAATTTGAGCGGGACACCTCTTGCGACTTTGACTAAAAGTTTCTCTATGGGAGAAACGTTTGAAAAACATGAGCGTGGTCAAATTACTGATCTGGAATTCGCTGATACTTTATGTCAGGAAATGAATATTTCACTCAGTTTTGAGCAGTTTGCCACGGGATGGCATGCTATTTTTATTGATATTCGGCCTGAAATCATTCAAATAATGAAGAAATTACGTGAAGCGGGACACCGGGTTGTGGTGTTATCCAACACCAACCGCTTGCACCTGGATTACTGGCCGCATAATTATCCTGAAATTGCGGCATCCGCTGATTACCTCTATTTGTCGCAGGATTTGGCAATGCGTAAGCCGGAACCTGATATTTTCAAATATGTGCTTCAGACAGAAGGTTTTTCACCGGATCAAACCGTGTTTTTTGACGATGTGCTGGAAAATGTGGAAGCAGCCAGGGCGTTAGGGATCAATAGCGTTCATGTTGTTGATAGGCAGACCGTGCCGGATTATTTCGAAGCAAGCGGTTTCTCTGAACAAAATGAAGGATTGAATGGATAATATACCCAATGGATTTCAAGATGGATCGCGACGGCAAGGGAGCGAATCCCCGGGAGCATAGATAACGATGTGACCGGGGTGAGTGAGTGCAGCCAACAAAGAGGCGACTTGAAAGATGACGGGTATAGAAGATAGCGTGCTGATGCGACTATCTAAATAAAGGAAAAATATGATCGCGTTAATCCAGCGGGTAACACAGGCAAATGTTGTTGTTAAGAACGAAGTCGTTGGGGAAATTGGTCACGGCCTGCTGGTGTTGCTAGGCGTTGAGAAAGGAAATGATCAACAGAAGGCAAAACGGTTGTGTGAGAAGGTGATAGGGTATCGGATATTCAGTGATGAACAGGACAAAATGAACTTGAATATCCAACAAATCGGAGGCAGTTTGCTAGTTGTTTCTCAGTTTACACTGGCTGCCGATACTCAAAAGGGCATGCGGCCCAGTTTTTCTGGCGGCGCCGCCCCAGATAAGGCCGATGAATTATATCGCTATTTTGTTGAACAATGCCGCCAAAGTGGTGTAAAAACAGAAATCGGACGGTTTGCTGCCGATATGAAAGTCAGCCTGACAAACGATGGGCCAGTCACTTTCTGGTTGCAGGTCTAGCAACCAAAAATAGCCAGTAGAACGCAACCATCCCCGATTAAACATCATGAGCAAAAGAAAGGGGCAGTTTCTATGTATCATCTGCGAGTACCTGAAACAGAACAAGAACTGGAAGCATATTATCGATTTCGTTGGGAAATGCTGCGTAAACCATTGCATCAGCCTGTAGGCTCTGAGAAAGATGGTTATGACACGATGGCTCATCACCAGATGGTGGTGGATGAGAAAGGTAATCCGGTGGCGGTAGGGCGTTTATATATCAATGCGGATAGTGAAGGGGCAATCCGCTTTCTGGCAGTGCATCCTAACGTGCAAGGTAGAGGGTTAGGAAAATTAATCGCAATGGCCCTGGAATCTGTTGCCCGTCAGGAAGGTGTTAAACGGGTCGTGTGCAGTGCTCGTGAACATGCGGTGGAGTTTTTCAGTAAATTGGGGTTTGAAAACCGAGGGCCAATTACTAGCCCGCAAACAACCCCGGTTCGCCATTTTCTGATGATAAAGCCGGTTGCAACACTGGATGATATTCTCCACCGGCCAGATTGGTGCAACGAACTGCAACAAGCTTGGTACAAACATATTCCCCTCAGTGAAAAAATGGGGGTACGCATTTCTCAATATACCGGTCAGAGCTTTATTACCACCATGCCGGAAGCCGGGAATCAAAATCCTCACCAAACTATCTTTGCCGGCAGTCTGTTTTCCTTGGCAACCCTGACCGGTTGGGGATTGATCTGGCTGTTGTTACAGGAACGTCAACTAGGTGGTGATATCATTCTGGCTGATGCCGATATCCGTTACAAAAAACCGGTTGTCGGCAGGCCAAAATCTGTTGCGGATCTTAAAAATATGAGCGGCGATTTGGCTCGTTTGGCGCAAGGCAGTAAAGCGAGGGTAAAGTTAGATGTGATTGTCAGCGGTGATCAGGGAATCGGTGCGGTATTTACTGGCACCTATATGGTATTGCCGAATGCTTATACGGCTATCGCTTAGATTTGACAGTGGCATGAATATGCCACTGGTAGCAATAATAAGAGTCGTTTTTATAAAATTAAGCTTCGTTGAGTACACGCAGCATAAAGTCATCAAGTTCACTGCGGAAATTGGCTATATTGCTCCATTGGTATTGCGCATGTTCAGGCGAAAGCTTAACTTCACCTGTGCATTTGACATTAAAATTTACCTGGAGGCATCGAGCCTCCTTAATAGAATATTCCACCGCGCTGAGAAAACCAATAACATCATCAAGCAGTAGTCCGGTCTCCTCTTCTATTTCACGAGATAGTGCTTGTAATAGATTTTCTCCTTTTTCTACACCTCCAGAAGGAATTTCCCAGAGATTTGGCGGCGATTCATCAGGCGCTCGTTGTAAGAACAGAATATTGCCATTTTGATCTCTGATGATGCCGCCGACAACAATACGGTCATAATTTTGTAGCGTGTTTTCAATAGATTCAGGCAGTATACACATCATTTCTTGTACCTTGTCACAACTTCAATGGGTAAAATTTAATTGCGTTTTTAACATATCAATATTAATACGGTTTTTCGGCTGATACTGATCGGAGATTTTATTAATGGATTGAAATAGGAAATAACTATTATAAGATTGAATCGGGCACATATGTACCCGAATATTCGTTACTATAGCTTAACAACCGGACAAGTTTCACAGTTTGATGTGGATATTTGCCCCTTATTAATGACTTGAGTTTCGTTGCCTGACTGTTTATTCGTGGCAGTCAATGAACCATCGATAGTACTTTTAATATCATCAGCAGCAAGATCTCCCTGTATTAACAGCGTGAAATTGCCTTTACCCTGTAATTTCAACGGCACCCACCGCCATTGAGGCAAAATCGCTAAATCTGCGTCTATCCCCCGGAAATCTAACGTGAATGGCTTCTGTACCAGTTGATCTACTGTGCCTTTTATTTTCAGCAATCCATCATCGGTAGAAGCGTCTAATTGGTCGATGATCAGTTTATTTCCTTCTGTATGTAATTTAAGGTAAGGGCGACGTAATTCAACTTTGTTAAATGTTGCGCTGGTGGCACTGAGATTTGAAGAGCCGCTCCAAATCCCCCATTTCCCCTCTTTCAGTAACTCCATGTCATAGATATAACCGCTGAGAGCGGTAAGCTGGAATGGAAAATCGGGGTTAATATCAATCAATAAGCTGTTATTAATCGTCAGCTCGTTAATGGAAAATCCGGATATCCATTCAGGCAATGATTTTTTCAACAACTGATGCCAGTTTTGCGGCAAGGTATAAATTAAACCGGCAACCGTTGCATTGGCGATGTTGAATTGTTTTGTTTGGTGATTCCATTGTCCTTTGACGTGGAATAATCCCTTTTCCCAACGGGAAGTGAGATTAGAAATAGTGAGTTCATTGCCTGCGAGAAGAAGGTGACCAATAACATCGGTGAAATGGAGATCATTTAGCGTCGTATCCATGACATTGAAATCAATGATGCCCTCTTTTGCTTGCCAGCGTCCGTTAGCCAAACCGACATTTTTGACTGAGGCATCCAGATAATTAGCAGACCAGTTTTTACCTTCCAGCTTGGCATTAGTCAGGCTGAGATCTTTGATGCTGACTGCGGGTAATGTGTTCGCTTTTAGCAATAACTCTTCAAGTGTCATTGGCGTTTGCCAACGAATATTACTGATAAGTAAATTGCCCCACTGCCAGCTACCATCAGGCCGGCGTTGCCCATTACCCGATATTGAACCTTGTGCCAATGTTGCACCAAATGAACGAATAGTCAGGGTATTTTGCTGGTTATCTCCTCGCATAATGACTTTTTCAAGAGAAATATCATTGAAATTCAGTTTGTCAGCACTGAATTGAAATTCCCCATTCCCTGTCAGCTTATTTGATGGTGGGTTCCAGGGAGTGATACCACCGGTGATGTTTTGCCCTTGAATTTGCCAGTCCGCATTTTCTGACTGAATAGTCATCTGATTAAGTTGCAGAATATTGGCGCTAAAAGGGAGCGATTGTGGCTGGCCTTTGATGGTTAATTGGCCCTGTTGCAATAACAGACGCTGAAAATGACGAGGGGAAGTGAGTTGCTGCCAGTTGAAATCGAATGCGACAACTTGAGCCGCTAAAATGAAAGTCTGTTGCTGATTGCTAATGGCAATATTGGAAAATGCCAAAGTGCCCGGCTGTGACCAGCTATGTTCGATATTGCCGATTTGAACCTGATAACGGCTGTGATGACTCAGCCATTGACTGATCTGATGCGCTCCCCAGTTTGTCTGCATCATGACATAAACAGCGATTACGGCCAGGATTAGCAGTAATAACAGAGTAACCAGCGATTTTCTTAACCATCTCATCATCAGACTCCAATTTAATCGGCTTATAGCTTCCTTTTATGCCGTAATTTTGGCGTTCACTCAAGAGATGGTGAATAAAAGTTATGAGCGAGGAGAAATTATTATTTGTAACATTTGTATAATTTAACAATAGAAATACCAATAAGTCACTATACTGATTGTTATTTCTAATAATTTCAGGGTATGAAATGAGGGGAATAATAAATTATTTGTTATCGTTTTATTCTATTAAAATAAACTTAAGAGATTAATCTTTGTTTAATTGTATTTTAATTTTCATGCTAAGTTTTTCTTATTAGTAACTTAGAGTGTTTGTATGAATTTGTTAATAATTATATTGTGTGATTAATATAGTAATTAAATCTATATTTTCTTGCATGACAATATAGCCAATGACATCTGAATGAATTAATGTATTAATGGATGGCTATAAATGGAATAATGATGTTTTTTCGTCATTCCTTTCTATTCCTTTCTCAATTTGATTGATGCTTGAAATAACACTACATAGTTTATTTTCACCCATCTTCCGGCAAATAAGTAATGTAAGGAATCTTCTATGTCAGAAAACATGAAACAAAAATCGTCGAATGAAGGTAGTATCCGCACAACCCGCCCACTTACAGGAAAGGAATTTCTGGATGGGCTAAACGATGGTCGGGAAGTCTGGGCTTATGGTGAACGCATTCAGAATGTCGCCAACCATCCTGCTTTCCAAAATCCAGCCCGCGCTATTGCGAAACTTTACGATGCTTTGCACGATCCTGCTCATCGTGATGTACTGACTACGGCTACAGATACGGGGAGTGTTGGTGTAACACATCCCTTTTTCCGTATACCGCACACACAGCAGGATTTAATTGCTGATCGCGATGCTATCGCCGCGTGGGCCCGCATGAGTTATGGTTGGTTGGGTAGAAGCCCTGATTATAAGGCTTCGTTTCTTACCTCACTCGGCGTAAGACCGGATATTTATGGTGATTTTGCGGGTAATGCAAAAAACTGGTATATCCGCTCACAAGAAAACGTGTATTACTGGAATCACTCGATTATTAATCCGCCAATAGATCGTCATTTATCACCTGATGAAATTGGTGATATTTGTGTTCATGTTGAAAAAGAGTGTGATGATGGATTAATTGTCAGCGGCGCTAAAGTTGTTGCCACGGGATCGGCGATGTGTCATTACAACTTTATTGGTCATTATGGCTTACCAATCAAGAAACGGGAATTTGCATTGGTCTTTACTGTGCCGATGAATTCGCCAGGAGTGAAATTAATTTGTCGTCCCTCTTACTCAATGGCGGCAGATAAAATGGGCAGTCCTTTTGATTATCCGCTCTCGTCCCGATTTGATGAGAACGATACGATAATGATTCTGGATAAAGTGAAGGTTCCTTGGGAAAACGTATTTATCTACGGAGATATAGATAAAGTTTCGTTATTTTTTGCTGAGTCGGGTTTTTTTCATCGGGCTATGTTGCATGGTGTGACCCGATTGGCGGTTAAACTTGATTTTATTTCTGGATTGCTCCTTAAGGGAGTTGAAGCCACAGGTACGAAGGATTTTCGTGGCGTGCAAACACGGGTTGGTGAAGTATTGTCATGGCGTAATCTGTTTTGGGCGCTCGGTGATGCGATGATTAAATCTCCGGAGCCTTGGGGGGAAGATGCCCTATTGCCTCGGTACGAGTATGGGATAGCTTATCGTTGGTTTATGACGCAGGGTTACCCGAGGGTAAAAGAAATTATTGAACAGGATCTGGGCAGTGCCTTGATTTATATTAACTCTCATGCCCGCGATTTTTCCAACCCGGAACTGTCTCCTTATCTTGATAAATACATGCGTGGCTCCAATGGTTACAGCGCAGTTGAGCGAGTCAAGCTCATGAAACTGATTTGGGATTCTATTGGTACGGAATTCGCTAACAGGCATGAATTATACGAGCTAAATTATGCCGGCAACCATGAAATCACCAGACTCGATGTATTATGGGCTTCTCAAGCCTCGGGCTTAGTGGATCAATTGAAAGGGTTTGCTGAACAGTGTATGAGTGAATACGATCTTGATGGTTGGGTTGGTAACGATTTTATTTGGCCTTCCAACCGCTAGGAGATAAACCATCATCACGCGCGATGGTGATTTATACGTGCGTGATGAATTGATGATGTGTAATTCGATATCGGATTTTAAAAAGATTATTTTTCCTGAGGAAACACCAGATTAAGAGTGATCGCTGTCAAACCACCGGCAGCAATACCGGAAGAGAGTAACGTTTTCAGCCAGTCTGGAGCGAACTGTAAAATTAGCGGTTGTTGGGCGACGCCCATACCAACCGCTAAAGATAGCGCGATAATCATAATTGCCCGGCGGTTAAGTGCCTCTCTGGAAACGATACGGACACCAGACGCGGCAATTGTACCGAACATCACGATAGTGGCGCCGCCCAATACCGGTTCAGGGATCTGTTGCACAAATCCTGCCACCGCAGGAAATAGACCCAACAGCGTCAACATCAGCGCCACGGCATAACCTACACGACGGCTGGCGACGCCGGTTAATTGGATAACCCCGTTATTCTGCCCAAAACAAGAATTTGGGAAGGTATTAAATACGGCGGAAAGCATAGAATTTAGCCCATTAGCTAAAACACCGCCTTTAATACGCTTCATATATAGAGGGCCGCTGACTGGTTGCTCGGAAACATCAGACGTCGCGGTAATATCGCCGATGGTTTCCAGTGAAGTCACCATAAAAATCAGCATCAACGGGATAAGCAGATTCCAGTCAAAGGAAAGACCATAATAGAGTGGTGCGGGAATTGTCATGAGTGAACTATTTTCCTGTACCGTTGCTGGCGGCAGCATACCCATTAGCCAGGCGACAACATAACCGACCGCCATTGCAATCACCAGAGAAGCGACACGCAGATAAGGATTACGCTGGCGGTTCAACAAAACAATGACTGCCAACACAACACCAGCCAGAAACAGATTCTCTGGAGAGCCAAAAGTGTGATTTTCGATAGCAGAGAATCCACCGCCGATAGAGGTCAATCCAACCTGAATCAGAGACAAACCGATAATCATCACCACAACACCGGAAACCAACGGGGTGATAATTCTCCGGGCCAGATGCAATACGCGGGATAACAGAATTTCGGTAACGGATGCCGCCATCAAAGTACCGAATAACGCTGCCATCATGGTAGGAATGTCGGTCCCGCCGTTTTTTAATGCCAGCCCGCCCATAATCAAGGGGGAAACAAAGTTAAAACTGGTCCCTTGGATGGAAAGCAAACCAGAACCGACAGGCCCCCAAGTTCGAATCTGAATTAATGATGCCAATCCTGAAGCAAACAGAGACATACTGATAATCCGCTGCGTATCGTGAGCAGGCAACCCTAGCGCTTGGCAGATCAAGATTGCTGGCGTGATGACCGCGACAAACATTGCCAGTAAATGCTGACAGGCAGCAAACAACGTTTGTGGCAACGGTGGCCGATCTTCTAAGCGATAAATCAATTCACTAGTTGGTTTTTTCGGGGGTATTGTTGCCGCTTGTTCGGGGGATGAGCTAAGCATGGTGTGAAATTCCGGGCTGACAAAGAACGCATTTTAATGATCAATTGTGTAAAAGCAATCGTTTGCTTAAAAATCCTGTTAGCTGCTGTGATTCGCTCTGGTCACATTTTTATATGTTTTAACTTGTGTTTGTTGCAGATTTTTTTTCTAATCCAGCGTTGCCTGCTTTTGGCGTTCTCTAAAGGATGAGTATAACGTCGTAATAACTTACATAATTTTAACAATATAGCTGGGGTACATAGATGTATCATCTTGATGTTTATGGCACGCTCGTTGCGTCTGCATTAGTACTATTACTTGGACGCAAACTTGTACAATCAGTCCCATTTCTTGAAAAATACACCATTCCTGAACCTGTCGCGGGTGGCCTGTTAGTTGCTCTGATTCTTTTAGCGGTTAAACAAACAACAGGCTGGGAAATCAACTTTGATTTATCTCTTAAAGACCCTTTGATGTTAACTTTCTTCGCCACTATCGGCTTGAATGCCAATCTTGCCAGCCTGAGAGCGGGTGGTAAGGTCCTGTTCACGTTTGTTTTCGTCGTTGTTGGCTTGCTGCTGGTTCAGAACACGGTGGGTATCGCTCTGGCTGAACTGTTAGGTCTGGACCCATTAATGGGCCTGTTGGCGGGTTCTGTTACGCTGTCTGGCGGTCACGGTACAGGCGCAGCTTGGGGTAAGCTGTTTAGTGAGCGTTATGGTTTTGAAAATGCAACAGAAGTGGCGATGGCTTGTGCGACTTTCGGTTTAGTACTGGGTGGTTTGATTGGTGGCCCGGTCGCTCGTTTCCTGGTGAGAAATACAAAAACTCCAGGACTAAGGGGCGATGATACCGAACTGCCGACGGCATTTGAAAAACCTTATACCGGGCGGATGATCACAGCGTTAGTGATGCTGGAAACGATCGCACTGATTGCTATTTGTTTGATGGCCGGTAATTTTGTGTCTGAATTTCTGCAAGGTACATGGTTTGAATTACCGACATTCGTCTGTGTGTTATTTATCGGGGTTATCCTCAGTAACAGTCTATCGGTGCTAGGTTTTTACCGAGTTTTTGACCGAGCGGTGTCTGTACTGGGTAACGTGAGCCTTTCCCTATTTCTGGCAATGGCGTTAATGAGCCTGAAATTGTGGCAGATGGCATCGCTGGCATTACCGATGCTGGTCATTCTCACCATCCAGGCTATCGTGATGGCGCTGTATGCAATTTTTGTCACCTATCGGGTGATGGGTAAAAACTATGATGCAGCGGTTCTGGCGGCGGGTCACTGTGGTTTCGGTTTAGGAGCGACACCTACCGCTATTGCGAACATGCAGGCGATTACCGATCGCTTTGGGCCATCCCATGTGGCGTTTCTGGTGGTGCCGATGGTCGGGGCATTCTTTATCGATATCGTTAACGCGATTGTGATTAAACTCTATCTGCTACTGCCGGTATTCCCTGCTGTGTAGGGATAAATTAGCAAGGTACTGCGCCAGCTATGTAGTTGGTGCAGTATTGTCTTTGTGTTCTTTGATCATTATTTATTTTAGCGTCAAAACGACAATACAACGCAATATATTCGCAACTAGGCGGCCACCAAGGGCTGCGCGTGTTCCAATTTGTCAGCCAAAACTTCATTATGTTGAGCCAGCCACATGTCATTGATGAACTGGAGGTTAAGCCAAAACTCCGGTGTGGTTCCCAAAACCTTTGCCAGCAAAAAGGCTGTTTCCGCAGTCACTCCACGCCGACCACCGCACAGCTCATTGACGGTCTTCCGGCCTACGCCCATAGCTTTTGCCAGTTCGCCCTGGGTGATACCCAAGGGTTCCAGAAATTCTTCTTTGAGCATAGCGCCCACACTGGTAGGTTGATGAGCGGGAATTTTTAGTGTTTCAATCATAATTTCACCTCTTACCTTTCTGTCTAATTATGGGTATTCCTCAGCGCTTTCATCATTAAACATGATGCGGGTGCTGTACTGGCGTAAACAGGCGCGTTAGACGAGTTAAATCTATTTCCTGTTTAGCTTGCGCCAGGCTATGCGCTTCCTGGAGTCTCAGCCACATTTCCGGCGTACTGCCGATCACGTTGGCTAAACGCACCGCCATTCTTGGCGTTACCGCTGCGCTACCTTCAACCACACGCCGAATAGTTGACGGAGAGACATCAAGCGCACGTGCAAGCACTCTAAGACTAATATTTAAATGCTTCATCTCGTCAGAGATGTAGCGCCCCGGATGGGACGGCATATAATTATTGTTTGCGCCCTATTGCGTTACGAGAGGCGTTATAACGCATATCGAGTGTCGCGCAACAATCTTTTTTGCGTAAAGCCGCCTTTGTCGAATTCGTCAAAATATTGGCGAGATTTGCCATGACGTAATGGATAGAAAAATATGTCTCTACCCCCTAAAGCGTGTTTTGAAAGACTTAATTCTTAAGATCCTATATATGATAAGAATAATAGTTTCCACAAAACATATCATAGGTGTTTTATATTTATCTTATTTCCTCATATTTATCCAAAAATCAACCAGCATTAAAAAATTATATCTAATTCATCGCTAACGCATTAATATAAATAACGTTTCATAATTCTGCTACGCGAGAATTTACTAACCTATTGTTATAGGTGGAATTATGAGTGATGTAAGATGTGGCGCTATTTTGGAATCTTATTTATAACAAGAGAAAAACTTTCAGTAATTATTAATTCGTACTAAATAATATATTTCTTCGATAAATAGAGTATTTTGGCCTTTAGCTAAGGATAACAACATGAAAGATAACGCTTTATATGACCCTATTGCACATCTTTACGAGAGCTTTTCAGATGCTACTGACCATATCAAAGTAGAAATCAGAACTATCTTCGATCTGGCAGGGGATATACACGGGAAATCAGTGTTGGATTTAGCCTGTGGATATGGCCTCTTTAGTCGAGAATACAGAAATCGTGGCGCGTCGAAAGTCATTGGAGTCGATATATCAGAAAACATGATAGCGATTGCGAAAAGCAAATCACAACAATACGGTGACGATATCGAATTTCACGTAAGAAATGTCTGCAAGATGGAGTCGGAGTCATTTGGCAAATTTGACATAGTTAATGCAGCCTGGTTATTTTGCCATGCAGAATCTCTTGAAGACCTTGAAACTATGTTCCGTGTCATTGCCGCTCATCTCAAGCCTTCCGGTAAACTAATTGCGTATACCTTTGAACCTGATTATCGATTAGAGAAAGGGAATTATGAGAATTATTGTATAAAAGTTTTGAGTGAAGAGCCGGTGAAAGACACCACTCTCGTGAAAGCTGAATTTCTTACCACACCCCCTAGCCCTTTCACTATGTATCGTTGGAGTCGTGAACAATATCAAGCAGCGATCCAAAAGGCAGGGTTCAAACAATTTAGATGGCAAAAACCCATGTTGTTAGAAAGCGATATTGAGGCTCATCCCCCAGGTTTTTGGGATGATTATCAACGAAATTGCCTTGATATAGCTCTTGTTTGTCAGTTTTAACAAAATAATCCCCGAGATCTGTTGTCTTTCCTATACAAATCCCCCGATGAAGATCGAGGGATTTTTTTGAATTTCCCTCGTTCTGCAAAACAACTCTTCCTGACCTCCAGCCGGGATTCAGGTTTCTGAGGAAAACGGCGCTCGGATAACTCACTTAAGCCGGGGAAACTCAGCACACCAAAATAAAGATCCTCACTGCGATCACGACCGGGGGATGGGTGACGAGCAAGAATTTCCGTCATAGTCACACGTAACGAAGTTGAATAAGCTTCCGCGACATTCGCCCCCCATCGGCGCATAGAATAGAGTTTGATTGCACGAATATGCTCTCTGGCTTTCTTCGTAAACCGGACACTTATCCCTAAGCCTTACCCTCAAGTTCATCAACCGTCAACGGCGCAAATACATCATCAATACTATGTAATTCGCCACGATAAGCTTGTGCAATAGATTCAGCCAGAACGGCTTTTAAATTCTGTAACTTACCATGCTTAGTGACTGCTCCCCGCCGTAAAAACGGCGAGGCTTCCCACTTCTCAGGCCGCCACCGTCTTTATGACGGATTTACGCTGGCCTCCGTGGGCAGAGACGACGAGTCCCGCCGCCTGTAATTCTGTTATGCCCTTGCGCTGGATGTTGAGCGCCGCATTGATATCGCGGTCATGTTCGACTCGACAGAAAGGGCATTGCCAGAGCCGCTTACGCAGCGGCATTTCCAGCATTTTGTAACCGCAGCAATGGCAGGTTTTCGAACTGGCGAACCACTGATCCAGCTTCACCAGATGAACCCCTTTCTCTGCGGCTTTGTATTCGAGTTTCTTGATGAAGCCATGCCAGCCCGCATCGCCGATAGCGCGAGCCAGCCTGGGATTCTTCATCATGTTGGCCGATTTCAGCGTCTCAACAATTATCGCTTGGTTTTCGTCAACCATTGAACGAGACAGTTTGTGTTGAAAATCGGCGCGGGCATTCGCTACCCGCTCGTGTACGGCGGCAAGCCTCTGTCGTGCTTTACCGCGGTTGGCGCTGCCTTTTTGTTTCCGGGAGAGGGCCTTCTGTTTACGCCTCAGATTACGGCCGGCATTGATAAGATGACGGGGATTGGCCATCTTATCTCCGCTGGATTTGACAGCGTAGTGAGACAATCCCATATCCAGACCTGTCATCTGGGTTATCAAAGCGGGTTTCGCGGGCGCGGCCATGCCGTCATCACAGAGTATCGAGGCGTAGTATTTACCGGTGGCTGAACGGCTCAGGGTCATGCTTTTCACCTCTCCGGTCATTTCACGGTGCAGACGGGCTTCTATCGGCGATAATTTGGGTATTTTTATTGCCCCGTCCAACACCTTCACCCCGACACAATGATAGCTGGACTGCCTGCCATGCTTGCGTTTGAATGTCGGGAAGCGCGCTTTCAGCTTCGGATTAAAAAAGTGGGAAAACGCCATATCGAGGTTAATCACCGCCTGCTGCAAGGCGATGGAATCATACGCTTTGAGCCAGGCATACCGGCGGGATTTTTTCGCCACTGACAGTAAGGGTTTGAGGTCTTTACGCGGGCTGAGGTTCACCCCGTGGCGTTGATAAGCGTGCTTCTTAATGTGGAGCGCCTTGTTGTACGCGAAACGGACCGCACCGAACTGAGCATTGAGATAATCAGCCTGTTCGGGTGTCGGGTAAATGCGGACTTTGGTGGCTCTTAACATCATCAGCGCTCATCGGGATAGTTTATGTATTTTAACCGCTTTTTTTGGCCGTGTCCCCCCCGGGCTGCCAGTGAACGTGATGGTTAATAACCTGAAAGCCCTGCGGGCTTTTCGCCTTATATCACCGCCCGCATTGGGCGAGGGTTTACGGCGGATTTTGCTAAAATGGTTCGAATAGCTATTATGGTTAAAAGTGCATGGAGCTACCAGTCATCAAAATAGCCAACCGCCAGCCAAGATGACTTTTGGGTACCCGCTCGTCAAGTGAGAGCGTTTCTGGCGAGATAGTCTGGGGAGGTGGTGTTCTTAAGCTCCGTTTGGTGAACGGAGCTTAATGTCCATTAAATGTTGTCCAACCTTTTTTGTCTAGGTGATTGCGCGTTTCCTAGGAAACATGCACAATCAACCCTGTTACTTTCATCACCCTATAAGGAGTGAATCATGAAAAGCATGACCATTGAGCAGCTACGCGCCGCAAGCGATTCCGGCGGCGTGGAAGGTGTGACCCTGAAAGGGCAGGGCGGAACCTTCCTTGTGCAGATCGCAACCCGCAGCGGTGTCGCCGCTTTGCTGGCGAAGGCCCGCAGCCAGGAGCCGCGCCGTTTCGGCAACCCCATTGCCGCCCTGAAAGTGTTGCGCGACGTAGGCATCACCATCGGCCAGTTCGACGCCAGTGAGTGGAACCCGGACGAGAAAGAAGAAACCGCTGGCAATCGTGGCCGGGCCGAGGCAATGCGTAAGGCCCACCAAGCCGCCGCCTACTCGGAGTGGCTGGCCGCCGAGATTCAGGATGCTATCGACGACCCGCGCCCGAATCTTTCACACGATGAGGTTATGGCCGAGATGGACGCTGATATTGCCGCCTTGGCCGCCGAACACAAGCCCGCCAAAAGGAAGCGCGCTTGAGCGCGGCTGGCTGATTTATGGCGAAAGCAAAGACCCCTTACCGCATCGAGTGGCGACCGAAGGCCCGCGAGGATTTGCGCGCCATTGTTCGATACATAGGCAAAGACAACCCGACCAGGGCGCGCAGCTTCGGTCAGGAGCTACGCGACAAGACTTTGCCGCTTGCGCAGCACCCGGAGCTTGGCCGCACCGGGCGGCCCGGCCTGCCGGATTATGTGCGCGAGCTGGTCGCGCATCGGAACTACATTATTTTTTATCGCGTGCTGGACGAGGCGCGCACCGTCGAAATTTTGCGAGTGAAACACGCGACGCAGCAAACGCCGTGACATGGTGACAGCGGATCTCCCAGCAGGAGATGGAGAGCGTAAAAAAGCGCCCCAGACTTTTTTATGCTCTCAATTAAAAGGGGTAGTGGCCGGGTAGCTGCGATAACTGCCAACAAATGCAGGGCTGGCGTAGCCCCGCATTTACTATTGCTTAATGCTTTAAGATGACCTGCGACATTTCGTCACACAGACGATATCCGCAGCTTTTAACTTGCTCTTTGCTACCGTTGTCACTGACTTTGTAATATTGTCCGTGAATCATAATCGTCTAATAGATCATTCTGAATGTCGATAATGAATGGGTATTGCTCTCTCGATTTAGTTAATCTATTAAGTATTATTTTGTTATTGTCGGTTATTAACCAATGGTTGAGAAAAATATAATAATTCAACCTATGGAATATTCACTTTAAATTTTATCACTCCCGCTCTCTACGAAATAGTTTTTAATGTAAATCCTAAAGAAACAAAGTAACTCATTTCTTTATAAATAGAAAATATATTGTGCCCCTTTTGGTGATTTTTATTCTTTGCTTTACAGATAATACTTAGTAGATTAAGTTACATGTATGCGTATTAATAAAAGTAGCAATAAGGATGTACATTCCCCCTAAATTCTGTTGCCCAAGTCTCATAATTTTAATTTTTACGCTTTATCGATAAAAAATAATCTAAAACCAACTACCAAAAAATCAATTTAGTATTAACCTATAATTGTCAGTCGATAATTTTTTTCTATTATCTTCTTCATCAAAGAATAGTTAGTACTAAATTGCAGTAGAAATTCAGCTTAACCCGCAAGGGATAGGTTTTATGGCATAGATTCCCCTGTGGGTAAGAAGGTTAATCCGATATCACCATCATTAGGAGAATAATATGAATCAAAATAACGAGCCATCACCAAGCATGGATGCCGAAGGTAATCCTATCAAGCAATATTGGCAACCGGACAGGAGTAGCGCCTCTGAGAATAATACTTCTATCGCTTCTACCAGAGGGGCAACCGCCATGTTATTACCAAGTGGCAGAGTGATAGCTTGGGGAAATGACCCTAGTAGTCAAATCCCGCCCGATATTGCCGAATTGCAGGATATCGTTAGTCTAAGTGCAACCGATGACGCTTTCGCTGCTCTGCGGAAAAACCGTAGTGTGGTTGCCTGGGGAAATGAAAACGAAGGTAATGGTGGTGAAATTCCGCCAGAAATTGCCCAATTACAGGATATTATCAGTTTAAAGGCAACAGGTTCTGCTTTCGTGGCCCTTCGGGCAAACGGTAGCATAGTTGCCTGGGGAGATGAATTTTATGGCGGTAAAATACCTGATGAAATTGCCCAATTGCAGGATATTACCAGCCTGAGTTCAACAATAAGCGCATTTACTGCCCTGCGGGCAAATCGCAGCGTGGTCGCTTGGGGAATTAAAAATTGGGGCGGTCAAGTTCCGCCAGAAATAGCTAAATTGCAGGATATTGTCAGTATCAGTGCAATAGTTTCTGCTTTCGCAGCTCTACGGTCGAACCGCAGTGTTGTCGCTTGGGGGTTCAAGAACTCAGGTACTCAAATCCCGCCAGAAATAGCTCAATTGCGGGATATTGTCAGTCTAAGCGCCACAAATTTTGCTTTTGCAGCCCTACGGGCAAATCACAGTGTTGTTGCTTGGGGCGACCAATCTTCGGGTGGCAGTATTCCGCCGGAAATTGCCCAATTACAGGATATCGTCAGTCTGTGTACAACATCGAGCGCTTTCGCGGCCCTGCGGGCAAACCGTAGTGTGGTCGTCTGGGGAGGTGATGATATCAAAACCCCACCAGAAATTGCCGCATTGCAGGATATTGTCAGTATCAGCGCGACAGAAACCGCATTTGCAGCTCTACGGATGGACGGCAGTGTAGTCGCTTGGGGATATGGCAATTATTCAGACAATGATCACGGTAATCAAGGCAATCAAGTCCCACTTGGGATAGCTCGGTTACGAGATATCGTTAGCCTAAGCGCATCAAGAAACTCATTTACAGTATTGAGAGCTGATGGTCAGAGAGTTGGTTGGGGATCGGCTAATGATAATAAATTGCATAATGAATATAACAATTAATTAATCCATTAAGCAGAGGTTTTACGGTACAGACTCCCTGTGAGTAAGGTAAATCCGATATAACCTTGTTAGGATAATAATATGAAACAAAATAACGAGTTCTCATCAAACAACCTATTCCCGCAATCTGGGATTGGAATACATAGTAACTCTGACAACAAGATCTCCATCACTTCTACTTACGACTCAACTGCTATGTTATTACAAAATGGCAGTGTGATCGCTTGGGAGAGACTCCGTGTACCGCCAGAAATTGCCAAATTACGGGATATCGTCAACCTGAGTGCAACAAATTATGCATTCTCTGGCCTGCGGGCAGACCGTAGCGTGGTCGCTTGGGGAAATTCGTGGTATGGCGGCCAAGTTCCGGATAATATTGCCCGATTACAGGATATCGTCAGCCTAAGTGCAACAAATAGTACTTTCGCTGCTCTACGGGCAAACCGTA
Organism: Photorhabdus akhurstii; assembly: GCF_019090985.1. NCBI lineage: Bacteria > Pseudomonadati > Pseudomonadota > Gammaproteobacteria > Enterobacterales > Morganellaceae > Photorhabdus > Photorhabdus akhurstii. Next base: position 257,293 of record NZ_CP020335.1, read on the forward strand.
GCGTGGTCGCTTATGGCGGCCAAGTTCCGGATGATATTGTCCGATTACAGGATGTAGTCAGCCTAAGCGCAACAGATGGTGCTTTCGCTGCTCTACGGGCGAACGGTAGCGTGGTTGTTTGGGGAGATCAGGACTATGGCGGCCAAGTCCCATCTAAAATTGCCCAATTACAGGATATTATCAGTCTGAGTTCAATAGGTAATACTTTCATTGCCCGGCGAGCAAACTTCCGTGTAGTCACATGGGGTAGCTATCCTATGCCCCCTGAAATTGCAAAATGGCAAGATATTGTCAGCATAAGTGCAAACAATCTCGCGTCCGCAGCTCTGCGTGCGAACGGTAGCGTGGTTGCTTGGGGAGATGAACGTTATGGCGGCTATGGCGGCTATGGCCGCCAAGTTCCTCCAGAGATTGCCACATTACGGGATATTGTCAATATAAGTGCAGGAAAGAGGGCATTTGCTGCCTTGCGAGCAGACCGTAGCGTAGTTGCCTGGGGGGATAGTAGTTCAGGAGGTGTAATTCCACCCGAAATTGCCGCATTAAAGGATATCATCAGCCTACATTCAGCAATAGGCTCATATAATATAGGAAGCTCATTCACAGCTCTACGGGCAGACCGCAGCGTGGTCTCCTGGGGTAATATCAGTGTTCCACCCGAAATCGCCAAATTAAAGGATATTGTTAGCCTGAGTGCAGCAAAGGATGCTTTCGCTGCCCTACGGGCGAACGGTAGCGTGGTTACTTGGGGATACCAAATGGGTGATTATAATGAAAAAATCCCTGGCTCTAACGTCCAGGTTCCTCCCGGAATAGCCCGATTACAAGATATCGTTAGCCTAAGTGCATCAAAAAATGTATTCGCAGCTTTACGGAGGAATGGTCAGATGGTGGCCTGGAATACTAATAACGATAATATAGTACACAGTGAATATGATGATTAATCCACTGTCATTATAAATTACTAAAAAACCTAAAACCAAGGCTGAGCTATAATACCTCAGTTCAGCCTATCGTTTATTCCATTTGAAATATTAGTTCTCCCATCCTGTTATTACCAAAATAACTCACTTTTTTATAAACAGAAAATATATTACGATTCTCTTGATGATTTTTATTTTTTGCTTTATGGTTAATGCTTAGTAAATTAAGTTACATGTTTGCGTATTAATAAGAGTAGCAATAAAGATGTACATCCCCCCTAAATTCTGTTGCTCAAATCTCATAATTTTAACTTTTACTCATTATCGATAAAAATAATCTAAAACCAACCACCAAAAAACAATTTAATATTAACCTATAGGTATCAGGCGATAATTTTTTCTATTATCTTATTCATCAAATATTGGGACTAAGCACCTAGTCTGGAAATATCTTTATCAATCAAGCATAAAAGAAGCATTAGGGGCAAAAGTAGCAAACCGTTGAGTATAAATAGTTCAGGAATGGAGGTTCCATTCCTGATTATGGTGATTTAATTTTGTCTAACATTCAATTAAATCGGATGACAAGTTCTTATTTATTTCTCTTGATGAGATATATTGGTGCCGCTATCTTGTACATAATCATCAAAAATAATAATAAAACTGTTATGAGAAGCAGAATATGATTTCTCAATACCTCTCTGTATGACTGACAATATAAAACCATGCGTATCGGATAGATCCCACACATTTACATCTTCACAATCAAGGGCTAAATATTCCTCTCTACTTTCCTCTCCACATTTATTAACCGAAACTTTAACCGGTTCAGTTGAGAGGTTTTTAACATAAATCATAAATCCTCCACTATATCAATAATGAATATTTTCCATTAAATTAAAAGGCATGCGAACAAAAATTAAATTAAAAAAACTAGTGCGATAATAAATTTTTTAGGCAGATGGTATCGAATATAAAGAGTCTATCCGGCTACCGTTATTTACAACTGAGTTATCATAAATAATTATGTAGCCGTTTAATCTTACTGAATATAACAATGTAACACTATCTTTTCGTGCTACTGACATTAAAAAACCGCGCTGATCTGATCTATTCCATTGAGCCACCTCTCCTTTATTAATTTCAATATATTCGTCATTACCTTCGTCACTACTCCATTTGCTAATTGCGACTTTAACCATATTATCTGAAAGACTTTTGACATAAATCATATTAAACTCTCCATTATATCAACGTAGATTTATTTAGTTCTAATTTAAAAACATCCTAATATGTACCATAACGAAATATAAGTATAGATAAGAAAACCAATAAAACTACTATTATTTGCGTGACCTCCATCAAGGTTTTATACTTCGAAAAGAAAATATTTAAAATTAAATTCATTGAGTTAATAGGAATATTTACTATTTAAACTTAGTAATTCAATGTTACATTAATTAAAATTTCCTATCATAGATTTATATCTATTCCCATTTTAACCTTTGAGCATAACGTTGCGCTGATACCGCACACACCATCAACTGAATTTGATAAAAAATGGCGAAACCGCCTGTTACCCCAGTTAGCTGGTAAAAGGCTTCGGATGGTGACACGTCGTATCAATTAACCCGAGGTATTAGATTCGATTTTTTAAGAAAATAATAAAAAACCATTTATATTCTGTGGGGATATGTTGTAACGCTGGTGCCAATTTAGAAATGATCGTAGTTCTATTTTGCATTCCTTTGGAAATAATACATTAACAATTAAACGGAATAATTAAAAGAAAGCTCTATAGCAGAGCATCTTAATTATTGGATAAAACCAGATATCTGTATTTTTGACAGCGTTGAGAAACAAAAAAACGCTCCGATATATCCTCAATCACGCATTACCATAATGTACCCGTTCTGGTAGCCAGCGTTCAATCAAGGCACGGGCATGTTCAGGATAATGCTGGTGGAGATGTCGGGCAATACGCTGAACTTCCGGCAACATTCCCTGATCTCTTAGTAAATCAGCCACCTTAAATTCCGCATTCCCAGTTTGGCGTGTTCCTAATAACTCCCCGGGGCCGCGAATTTCCAGATCTTTTTGTGCGATAACAAAACCATCGTTACTGTCTCTAAGCACTTGCAGACGTATTTTGGCAGTGCTACTCAGCGGCGTTTTGTAAAGTAAAACACAATGAGAAGCGATAGCGCCACGGCCAACTCGTCCACGTAATTGATGAAGTTGCGCCAAGCCGAGCCGTTCCGGGTTATCAATAACCATCAAACTGGCATTCGGCACATCCACGCCCACTTCAATAACCGTTGTTGCAACCAGAAGCTGTAGTTCGCCACGCTTGAAAGCCTCCATCACTGCCTGCTTTTCTGTGGCTTTCATGCGGCCATGCACCAGCCCGACTTTCAGTTCCGGTAAAGCAAGAGTAAGTTCTTCACTGGTGGCTTGCGCGGCTTGAGCTTCCAGCACATCGGAATCTTCAATTAGCGTACAGACCCAATAGACTTGTCTATTTTCATCAAGGCAGGCGTTTCTGATCCGTTTGATAATCTCTTCACGGCGTGTATCCGGGATCGCAACGGTCGTCACCGGCGTTCTCCCCGGTGGTAATTCATCAATAATAGAAGTATCGAGATCTGCATAAGCGGTCATGGCTAAGGTACGGGGAATCGGGGTGGCCGTCATAATCAATTGGTGAGGATGAAAACCCTGCTCACGTCCTTTTTCCCACAAAGCCAGACGTTGATGAACGCCAAACCGATGTTGCTCATCAATAATCACCAGCGCCAGACCGGAAAACTTCACCTGTTCCTGAAACATGGCATGGGTACCGACAATCATGGCGACTTGACCGTTGGCAATGGCTTCTTGTTGCTTCTGACGCGCTTTCCCCTTTTGCTTACCCGCCAGCCAGCCGACCTGAATACCCAACGGCTCCAGCCATTGCCGAAATGTATTTGCATGCTGTTCTGCCAGTAGTTCAGTCGGCGCCATCAAGGCGACCTGTTTACCATGCGCAATGGCTCGCAACGCAGCCAATGCGGCCACCAGCGTTTTTCCTGAACCTACATCGCCCTGAATCAGTCGCATCATGGGGACATCTTTTGCCAGATCCTGCTCAATTTCCGAAACAACTCGTTGTTGCGCATGAGTTGGAGAAAATGGCAGGCGATTAAGGAATTGCGGTTTTAACTTGTCCTCAGTCGGCAGCGACTGAGCGTGATAGCGTTGTACGCCGGCTCTGACGGCTAGCATACTCAAATGGTGAGCTAAAAGTTCTTCCAGAACCAGACGGCGATAAGCGGGATGTTTGCCGGTTTCCAGATCCGCCAGAGCAATATCCGGTGTCGGGCGGTGCAAAGTATGCAGTGCTTGCGGCAGACTAATCATGGAGCGGCTAAGTTCTTCTGGCAGGAATTCATTGATTGCACAGGTGTCCAGCAATTTCAGCGCTTGATCAATGAGATTACGCAGCGTCGCCTGACGAACACCTTCTGTTGTCGGGTAAATGGGGGTTAATGTCTCTTGAAGCTGTACATTTCCAGTACGATTTTGAATCTTATACTCAGGATGAATAATTTCGGCGCCCTGACTGCCTCTTCTGATTTCACCATAGACAACAACCTGTTTCCCTTTCGCCAGATTGTTTCTCATTGCCGCCGAAAAGTTAAAAAAGCGCAGCGTGAGCACGCCGGTGCCATCACTCATTTTGCAGATCAGGGTTCGACGACGACTAACAACAACATCGGTACGAAGAATTTCACCTGTGACGGTGGCGGAAATACCCGGTAAAAGATCATTAATAGTATAAAGGCGTGTCTGGTCTTCATAACGCAGCGGGAAATGCAGCAGTAGATCCTGCAAATTAACCAGCCCTATTTTTGCTAATTTGGCGGCCTGACTTGCCCCGACGCCACGCAGGGAAGTCAGAGGGATGGCATCAAGCAATGGGCCTCTCATAAGGTTTCTTTTATCTCCGTTAATTGCATGGCACTCCATCAGGTTTTACAGGTCGTGGCCTGATCCTGTTGACCAGCCATAATAATACAGGCGAGTTTAGCGTAATCAATGGAATATTTTCCTCGGTAACTGGTTGAAAACCATATCAATACCTTTAAGAGTAAGCCGCTATAACGAAAAAGACGATTTGTAACGACAGGTTCTTGTAGCCTGTTTTGAATAATCTGTCCTGTCGGTCAAATGTAAACTAACGTGCTTGCGAGGTGAAAAAATAATCAAAAAAGGTGTTTAAATTTTGCCCCATATCTGTATAACCTCTTGTAGCCTCGGTGAACAATAGGCCATCGTTTTGGGTAGCGGTGTCTATTTTATCCTAGCTTATGTCTGTTCTAAGCGGGATATCGCCGGGTTGTGCTATCAATATATATTTTGGAGAAATAATCATGGGCCAAAGAAAATATCTGACTCAATCAGAAGTAGAAAGCATGTTGGAAATGGCGAAAGTGGGGCCTAATCCAGAACGAAATTACTGTCTGGTGTATATGAGCTATATCCACGGTTTTCGTGTTAGCGAAGCCAGGCATTTGCGGTTATCTGACATGGAGTTAAAAGAAAAATGCCTATATATCAGGCGATTAAAAGGCGGGTTTTGTACTAACCATCCCCTTTTGCAGCGTGAAGTTAAGGCGATTAAGGCATGGCTTAGAGTGCGCAAAACTTTTCAGGGCGCTGATAGTGATTGGTTATTTCTATCGCGTTGTGGGAAACCACTGACTCGCCAGCGCATCTATCAGATTATCAACCAGTTAGGGCAACGGGCGAATATCGCGGTAGAGCCTCATCCACATATGTTGCGTCATGCCTGTGGTTTTGCCCTTGCAGATCGAGGAATCGATACCCGGCTAATACAAGACTATCTTGGACATAAAAACATTCGCCATACGGTACGTTATACCGCGAGTAATGTTGAACGTTTTCAAGGAGTTTGGGGCGTAAAAGGTAGGCGTTAAGGTACGACAGTTAGGACCATTTTGACTATCGAAACACGATCGCCTAGAAATTGTACTAAAAGTTTTCTAATAAAAAAAGAGATAGATTTGTATATATTTGTAAAACTCAATAATCCTACCACAGAAACATTCCAATAATCCACTCTTTTTATTACAACATGCAAAAACATTGCCCTTTTGTTGTCACTTTAGCAAAATTTTTGTTTTTAATTTTAGGATAGGTAAAGATGATATCCTTAAAATTTGCGAAATAATCGCATATTAACTCTGTATGGTGCTGTTTTTATACAGAAAAATAGCTATGTTTCGATAGTCAAAATGGTCCTAATTGACAAATTTTTGTACAGCTAGATGCCTCTGTTTATCAAAACATGATGCACGAGTTTGAATCGGACTTTAGTTAGGTAGTTAAAAGAGATTAATGAAATGAAAAAGATATTAAAGATAAGCGTCGTGGCGGCGTTGGTTATGGGGGCAGCTTCGGCAGCTTTGGCAGATGGGGAGGAAAATAAAGGGGGGCATAATGCCACAGTAACTGTTACTGGTACTGTCTCAGATGTGACATGTGACATTACCAGTGGTGTAAAAAACGGTGATGTGAGTTTGGGTAACCATAAGCCAGGTGAATTCAAGCCTGGTGAGGGTAAATTTGTGGGCATGCATGTTGTTAATGGATATGAAACTTTTACTGTTGGTGTCAGTGGCTGTGATGGTACTGTTACGGCAAAAAAATCGCTTAAGCTGTTGGTGTCAGGGACTACGATAGGAGCAAGCACTGACATATTTAATGATGGTCAGGGTAATGCGGAAGGGCAAACTCCAAATGCGGGTGTTGCATTAACCTATAAGGTTGATGGTTCTGCTGATGGAACGGAAGAGCTTTTTAAGAAAGACAGCCGTATCGTATTAGCTTCATCAAGTGATAAAACTCCTAAAGCGGCAGATTTTAATAACAAGTCTGTGGTCTTTAAAGCTTATATGGCGTCAACGACTGATAAACCATCTCCTCAGCACATTCATGCCCCTCTTACTTTTTCCATAGCGTATGAATGATTATTGATTCAATAACCAGCCTGAGGAGCCTTTCTTCAGGCTTCTTTGATTGCAAATTCTGGATGATTGAAACGGTGCTTTATAAACCGCTATTGGCTGAGTGAAAAGAGAAAAATGATGATCAATAAACTCCGACTTCCTAGCGTCATAGTAAAAAGCCTTGTATTGGGCGCATTTTTATTCGCGTCACAAAGTCAGGCCGAAGGCGGATTTGGCATTGATGCTACACGCATTATTTTCTTACAGGATAAAGCTGAAACAACGGTATCGGTGCGCAATACGACAACCAATATCCCTTACTTGGTGACAACTAAGATTACTCGCACCGTCGATGGCAAGGGTAAAGCGCCTTTTTACGTCACGCCTCCTTTATTCCGTTTGGACCCTAAAGGAACCAATGTCCTGCGCATCTTAGGCGATACCAGTAAGTTGCCGACTGATCGGGAGAGTGTCTTTTATTTTAATGCTTCCGCCATTCCCGGTAGCAATAATCCGCCAGGCCAGCGTTCTGAAAGCGCGAAAATTAGCGGTGGGATAACTTATGCCATCGGCAATACCATCAAACTATTTTATCGGCCAACGGGATTGGTGGGTACGCCAGAGCAGGCATACAAAGCGCTGCGCTTTACCCATGCTTCCGGGGGCGTTCAAGTTAGCAACAATTCGCCTTATCACATCAGCTTTACCCAGATCAAAGTTGATGGCGTACCGGTGAAGTTTTCTGAAAGCCATCCACAAATGCTGGCACCTTTCAGTAGCCATGTTTATCCCGCTCAAAATAATCAGAATAAAAAGAGAGTGGAATGGGCGGTGATCAGCGATCTCGGCGGTGGAGAGAACTTCAATGGTGAAATTCAGTAAAGCCGGTATCTCAAGGGTTCAGCGTCTACGCAGGTACCTGAATTACATCGGCATAGGTGGAGTTTTGTGGCTCTCTTCTGGCCCCTTGTGGGCGGAGAATTCTGCCATCGTCACATTTAAGGCCGATATTGCCTACGGGACGTGTGATATCGCTGTGGATAACAACAATATCGATCTGGGCAAAGTGCAATTTGCCAGCCTGGTATCAGGGAGCGCCTACGGGGAAACCAATCTCACTCTGAGAAATTGCTCAGATGTGATCGATGCAAACAGGGTTGCTCCTGCGATTACTATTACCGGAGAGCATTTTGGTACAAATGATAAGACGCTGTTTCGTAGTCAAAATACCGAGGCTCCAGTTTCAAAGGCGGTGGGCGTCACGGTGCGCTTGAAGAAGCTTAATGGAACGGAATGGTCCTCAAATATAGCGGATAGTGAACCATTTTATCTGGCGGATAAAGGCACAGTCATAAATGCTCAAACTCCTTCTGTGCCGGTGAGGTTTTCACTGGTATGCGCCCCGGCGGCAGGGGAGACGGTAATGGTCTGTAAAAAGCCAGGAAAAATCTATGCCAACGTGAATTTTACGTTTGATTATCGTTAAGTTTGCTGCGCGATTCATTAAACAGAATAGCTGTGAACGAGAGAGTTTTAAGGTGAACCAAAGTGACAAGGCGAGAAAAAAACAGAGTGAGTGACCAAGCAGCCTTGCTGAGTAATGGCGGCTGTTCGATGTTGCGTATGGTGATGCTCCGCCTTTGTTGCGGGATGTTAGTTTTGTTGTGCCTGGCAGGCGGCGTTATGGCTGAATCTGAAGATCCTAAAAAACCGCCATTCCCACCGACGCAATCGAGTGGGATAAACGTAAATCTGGCTATCACTGTTGTGCCTGAATCTTGTGACGTAGGGATCAGTGGTAGTGATATCAATGGTTCGGAGCTGAATTTCGGCTCGCTGCCGGCGGCGGAGTTCAGTCAGGCAGGGCATATATCAAACCCCAGAAGATTTACTCTGGAATTAACCCATTGTGGTGATCCGGATGTTTCACCGAACGGACCTGTTATCACTGTGTCAGGAAACACTATCGACGCTGAACAAGGTTTAGTATTTCGTGATCCTGTCTCTGGTTCCGATGATAACGCCTCTGAGGGGTTGGGGTTTATTGTTCATTTAGGAGATGAAGGGAAAATAGGTTGGGATAATTTGGTAATAAATAATCATGAGAATCGCCTTGATTCGCTATTTTTTGATGATGGTCGTGCACAGCTTCCGGTAATGGTAGCGGTTGCACGTGGAAAGGATAGCAAGATTATTCGACCTGGCTCGTTAATTGCGCGAGTCGCGTTTACCTATTCTTATCCCTGATATGTGGTTGATCACAGATGATAAAAATGTGGACCTGAGGGGAAGAGAGTTAGATGAAAATGAAAAATAACACTCTTATAAAGCGTGAGTTAATAACATGTCACAGCAGAGCGAAGTATTTGTGGCTCATCATGGTGTTGATTGGATGGATCATCGGTTGTGTGGCTTTGTCGGCTCAGGCAATTGAGATCACAATTAAAGGCAATCTGTTACGTCCGACCTGTGCATTGAGTGTAAATGGCAAGTACGGCGGCGCTAGTGGTGGTTATACCGGTCTTATGCCCCAGGTCTATGCGAGTCAACTTAGAAATAGCAAATATGTGGAAAGCTCCGCCTTAGACTTGGAATTTCAGCTCAGTCACTGTAGTCCAGGCCAATCGCCAGCTTTGTACATATGGACTGATGGTGCTAGCAACTCAGGTGATTTGGAACTGTTTATGCCTGTAAATAATACTGGTACTACCGAGGGAGTGGGGATTAGGTTACGGGACCTTGGCAACCAGCAGTTTGTAGAGGCGAAACCTAGCAATAAGCCGTTTCAGGTGTCGTTACCGTTGGCAAAAGATGGAGTAACGAGGACATTCAGGGCTTATGTGGGGGGAGGGGCGACAAAAATAATCCAGTAACGTGTAAAACTGAGAGTAACGAGACCAATGTGTTATGCGGAGGAATTGCGAATGTGCGGATACATTTTGAGTTTTCGTATGAACACTTGAAGTAGATAACGTTATAAGTCAGGTGTATTTGAGGAATAGTGTCTGAAATGAAGTGGGATATGAGAAAGCTGATAGTTATCGGGATGCTGGGGATATGGGCGGTTGTGGCGTCGTCATCAGCACATGCGGGCCTTATGTTGAGGAAGACGCGCATTATTTATCAGCAGGGTGACAAGGTGCAAAGCATCTCACTGCAAAATTCAGGTGAAGAGGTCTATCTGGTACAAGCTGCGGTGACGCCGTGGGATAACTCAAATACCCGCTCATCGGAGTTTACGGTGCTGCCCCCGTTGTTCCGTATGGAGGGCAATAGCTTGAATGTGATGCGCCTTGTACGTACCGGTGGTGATTTCCCAGCTGATCGTGAGTCTCTGTTTCGTTTTCGGATTAATGCGATCCCGGCGAAGAAAACAACTGATGAGAGCAAGGAAAATAGCAATGGGAAGCAAGATGAGATTGGCGCGTCGCTATCTATCTCGCTAGGTATGAATATTAAACTTATCTACCGGCCGGATAAGCTGCCGATGACGCCGGAACAGGCCCGTGGTCGGCTGACGTTTACACAATCAGGTAATAGTGTGGTAGTGACCAACCCAACACCGTATTACCAGACTTTTGCTCAACTGAAACTTGACGGCAAGGCGGTAGATTTTGACAAAGCCCCGTCAATATTGACGCCTTTCGGCCAGACGACTCTTCCTCTGGCAGGAAAGGTTGGCGGTAAGGTGGAATGGTCGATGATTACCGATATTGGCGGGGTGAGTAAGCTACAGAGCGGTACGTTACAGGCTGGCTGACTATATTTTGAGATTGGAAGAGCATCACATGGCGGAGCGTAAGGTTTCAATCAAGCAGAGAGTGACGTCTGTGTTATGCGCTCTGGCAATGATATCACCGGTTTTACCATTGAGGGCGGAAGAGAGTCTGGCCGGGGTGTTATATATCAATGACGCCCGGGTGATTTACCTTGAATCATTTAACAATGGCGTCCCTTCGACATTCATTAATAACAGCGACAGCAATTATCTGATTCAGTCAACGGTACGGGAATTGGACCCTGCCACCGGTTTACCATTGGATGCTAAGGCGCCATTTATCGTGATTCCGCCTATTGCTAAGGTGGATGCTCATGAACGGCAGGTGCTGAAAATCCTGCGTACCGGCGGAGATTTTCCGAAGGATCGAGAATCTCTGTTCTTTCTGAATGTGCGTATGTTGCCTTCTGAGAAACCGTCATCGGCATCTAAGGGTTTCTCCGGCAAGGTGAAAATGACGGCGGCGCTGGCGGTGAAGGTGTTCTATCGTCCTGAGGGGTTGCCAAAAGAGGGAGTGGCCGGTGCGGTGAGACAATTAAGCGCGTCAGTAAAAGAGAGTGTTGTGACGCTGACTAATCCGTCGCCGTTTTGGATAACGTTGCAGGCTTTACAGGTGAATTCGTTTGCCGTACCGGATCAGGATTTATTTAGGATGGTGCCGCCATTTGGTCAGCAGAGCTGGTCACTGCCGGTGGGTAAAATGTCCCTTGGTAATAATGTCACGGTATCGTGGCGTGCTATTGGTGAGTTTGGGTTAAGCACCGATGAAGAGAGTCGATCTATTGCTGTATCTGGCAGTGGTTAATAGCAATATGGTTAATAACAATATTGCAGATACCGACAGAGTAGATATTAAGTTGAATATATTTAAATAAGAGATGGCGATTTTAACAATGAAAATGTTAATTCCGGTGATAAGCTGCCGTTTAGAGCGACCGCCTATTTATCATCGTGTAAATCAAAATATTTCTATTTCTCTGGCGCTATCAAAGTGTCCGGTGAAATTGCGCCTTTCTCTGGTTTTCTGTCGGATGGTGCTGGCGTTTCTGACTGGATGGAGTGCTCAGGCGCTAGCGCGTGACTATTTTGACCCAGCCTTATTGGACTTTGGTTCGAATTCAGGGCAAACGGTGGATTTATCACAGTTTGAAACCGCCGGAGGTCAGGCGCCTGGGACTTATCGTGTTGATATTTACGTGAATGGCACTTTTTTTGATTCACGGGATATTACGTTCCAGCGTCATGGCGACAGCGAGCTGGTCCCGGTGCTTACTCCAGATTTGTTAGATATGGCCGGTGTCAATATCAGCGACACACCGGCACTGAAAACCTTGCCGGTGGATAAGCCGATAGGGAGTCCGTTAGGTAAATTGATTCCTCAGGCTACGGCCCGCCTGAACTTTTCCCAGATGCGGTTAAATTTGAGTATACCCCAAATAGCGATGAAGCCTTCAACCAATGGTCAGGTTGACCCGAAATTATGGCAAGAGGGCATCCCGGCTTTTATATTGAACTACAGCGTTAATGGCAGTCAGAATCAACGCTCGCAATTTGGTAATAAACAGACTAATCAGAGCCTGTTCGGTAGCTTCAATTCTGGATTGAATCTGGGGGCCTGGCGTCTTCGTAACACGGCGACCTATTCTTATAGTACCCAAACTTATAACCGGTATGACTCACTCAATGACGCCATGAAAAAAACCACCCAATCCCGGCAAAGATGGAACTTCCTGCAAACCTATTTGCAGCGGGATGTGGTGGCGTTACGCAGTGATCTGACGATAGGGGATACTTCCACCGGCAGTGTGGCGGGGCAGGTATTTGATGGTTTCCCCTATCGTGGGATTGGGCTGGCCACCAGCGATTCGATGATACCGGGTAGGCAGAGTGGTTTTGCTCCGATTATCAGCGGGATAGCTAAATCTAACGCGCAGGTGACGGTGACACAGAACGGCAGTGTGATTTATCAAACCAATGTCGCGCCAGGTCCATTTCGGATCACCGATTTGGTGGGCAGCAGTACCGGCGGGGATTTACAGGTAACGATCACCGAGGCTGATGGTACTCATCATGGGTTCAGTCAGGCTTATTCTAGCCTGCCGATGATGTTGCGGCAGGGGCAATTCAAGTACGAAGCGGCGGTAGGGCGCTATCACACTAGTGGGTATAGTAGCGGCGGGCGTAAGCCGGTGTTTGGCATGGTCTCAATGATTTATGGTCTGCCCGGCAACGTCACATTATATGGTGGTGGTTTGGTAGCGCAATCGTACCAGTCCGCAGCGCTGGGGACCGGGCTTTCCCTTGGTATGATGGGGGCGTTATCCGCGGATATCACCACTTCTCGGGCGCGGTTGAAGAATATGGCTGACATTCAGCGCGGAGAATCTTACCGGGCCAAGTATTCGAAAAGTATGCTGACCTCCGGCACGACAGTGGATTTAACCGCGTACCGCTATTCCACCCGTAATTACCTTAGTTTTTCCGATGTCAATACCCAAGGTTACAGTGTTTGGGGGGAGCTTCCCTCTTGGATGTCTCAGCGACGTCGTAGCAGCTGGCAAATGAGATTGAGCCAGTCATTGCCGGGTAACTATTCCCTGTGGCTCAGTGGTCAGCGGGATAACTACTGGGGCAGTTCTAAAACTAACACCACCCTGTCGATGGGATTGAATGGTTCTTTCTACCGTGTGGGCTGGGGGCTTAATTACAGCATCGATCGCATACGCGGCAACGGCGACTGGCCCGAGAACCGACAAGTTTCATTGAACGTCAACATTCCTCTGAGTCTGTTTGGCTCTTATGCGGCTCTGAACAATGCGTATGCCAACTATAGCTTGTTCCACGATAGCACGGGGCGCGGCAGTAACCAGTTAGGTTTGGGCGGTTCATTGCTGGATGACAATAGTCTGTCCTGGAGTGTATCGCAAAGTCAGGCTAATAAAGGGCAGGGAAACAGCGGGTCAGTATCAATGGGATACAGTGGTTCCCTTGGGCAGGCCAGCTTGGGATACAACTACGATTCATCGGGAGGGCGGGGTGTGAACTACGGGGTTAGTGGCGGATTGATCGCCCATCAGCATGGCGTCACGTTGGCATCGCGTATTGGTGATGCCGCGGTATTAGTGCGGACATCGGGGGTTGGCGGTATTCGTGTGATGAACTCCAACTCGATTACGACTAATCACTGGGGATATGCGGTGGTGCCTTATGCCCAGACGTACAGCCGTAATAGTATCAGTTTAGATCCGTCATCGCTGCCGGAAGGGGCTGACATGGCACAAGGCAGCAAGAACGTATTCCCGACCAAAGGGGCGGTTGTGATGGTGGATTACCCTGTACGTATCGGGCAGCAATTGCTGATGAATTTGCTCTATCACGGTAAGCCGGTACCGTTTGGGGCAATGGCGGGGCTTAAAGGGGATACAGCAACAAATCTGGCGGCGATCGTCGGGGAGGGTGGACAAGTGTACCTGAGTGGTATGCCCCCTAGTGGGGTACTCAAAGTGAAGTGGGGCAGCGCGCCGGACAGCCAGTGCGAGGTGGTGTTTAACCTGGGGCCGCCGCCGGTAAAAGCGAAGCAAGATAAGAGCTGGAGCCCCATGAGGCAATTGAACGAAACCTGCCGTTAAGATGAAGGTAAGGTGTTGTGGGTCTGCATAGATAACTTAATGCGGAAAGCCATAGTTATTAGAGGAAGAGGAACCGCTGAAAGGTGGATGTAATCTGGCCGGGATGGGGGGAGATCAACGAATGAAAATTTCTAATATGGCAACTGGGAAGTTACTCCCGGTTGGGCAGCCGATGAATACGAAGAAGATGTTTATTAACAAGCTAAAACAGGATATTGGTTGGATGGTGGTTCATTGTCGCTGGTGGTCGATGCCGATATGGGTGGGGATGATATGCCTATCCGTGGGTATTTTTTCTTCTCCCTCAGTGTTTGCCGATCAGTCCCGAAATTGGAATGCTGATGTAGCTTTGAAAGCTTTGGGGCCTGAGCGGATGGTAAAACGGAGTGATGGAGTCATCAATTACCCGGCAGCGGGTAAAGCGACCTTAGATCTGTTTCAAATTCATAGTATGAGGGATATGGTGCCTCGTACAACTTCTTATGATCAGAGAAATCTGAATCAGGTCCGGTTCCAGCTCAGAGCTAGTGGGGAAATTTTTAAAGTCCCGAAAGTGGTCTCAGGCAGTTACGAATGTACAATTATAGCCAAAACTAAATATTCTAGATGGATTAAAGATAATGATCCACATATACAGGGAACAGGTATTCAACACCTTACGGTGAATCTTGATAAGCCATACCCTAATGAAAATCTTTCCGACTCAGTACAGATCAAGCCGGAAAATCCTAATAGTGAAGCTGATGATGATCTTGTACATACAAGAATAAGTGACCTCTATTTTGACGTGTCTTGTCGTGGGGTAAATTTTTCCTGGCAGCGAAACCCTGATGAAAAAGTCGAATTTGATAGTGACGATAACTCACCAATTTTGAGTGTCTTAATTAATGGCGAGGAGCTTATGTCGTGGTCCAAACCAAGTCTTCCGCCTATCAAAGACCCGGTAACAGTACTGGACCCGCCGGTTTGTGGTTTAGATGCTGGTACAGGTGGTAACCATTCGGAGGCAGTGAATTTTCATGAGGCGCTCCGGTCGCCCGGTCCATATCCGATACAGCTCCCAACAGGGGGATTCCACGAGGATTACGGTGTTGCATTTTTTAATATGCGCATTACATGTACTGTAAGCGATAAGAAGAGTGCCGGAGGCGTGGCCACTTTGCAGTTTTCCGCCCCACAGCTAGCTGATAATAATGAAAGTATCGTAGTGCCTGGCTTCGATGACGCGTTGAGGATAAAAGTGACTCCGAACAAGATAGGTGGGAATACTAAGCTGGCGG
Organism: Photorhabdus akhurstii; assembly: GCF_019090985.1. Taxonomy (NCBI): domain Bacteria; kingdom Pseudomonadati; phylum Pseudomonadota; class Gammaproteobacteria; order Enterobacterales; family Morganellaceae; genus Photorhabdus; species Photorhabdus akhurstii. Next base: position 272,914 of record NZ_CP020335.1, read on the forward strand.
CGTCAAACGCGATGGGTAGGCCAGTAAAATTGGGTCCTCCAACTAACCCGGCTGATGTTCTGTACTTTACTGTGGGTGATACGCCAAACATCTATTTATCTGAAAACCAATTCAATGTGCAACTTTGGCAAGTAAAGGCGTTAGACCCTGGTACTTTTGGTGAATTTCAGGCCACTATGAACGCAACGTTAGTCGTACGATAACGCCTACGATGGCAGGGTATTTAAATATGGCATGGTGGCTTAGCCGCCTAAGTGCTTCATCTCAATAAATCACACTATTTCATTTCTCATGTGGTAACCGATCGACCAGTTAGTCACCAGGGGAGAGTAAAATGACAATCAATGTTAATGATTCAATGGCGCTTCAAATGAGCGGCAGTCAGGCTGATTTGCCCGGAAATCAGACTATTACTGGCAAGCAGAGTAATCATGGGACTTTTCGTCTGCCTGTCTGCTTGTCTCATTTGAATGATACACCGTTGTACATGGCGGTCGCGTATTGGGGGTTATTGAAGGGGCGAGGATTTACCAAAAGTGAAATCAGTCAGGTGTTTCGGGTGTCGGAACGCCGGGCAAGGGATGTGATGAATTATATCTACAATGAGCGGAGTGATGTGATTTCCTGTGAAAAAGTCTTCTTTCGTGAAAAACACGGGAGTCGGCGTCTGATGTTGATTGTCACGGCAGTCGCTAAACCTATGCCTCAGAGGAACCAGACACTGGCGACAAAAACGGTGAAGTCGACGCATTCCCGGACATCATCACAGATTAATCATATGCGTAGTTGGTTTTTGCAACGCGCTAGCGGTCCGTTTATCTCTTAACGGTCTGTTTATTTCTTATAAGAGTATGACACAGGTGGCTGTCTGGCGGGATATGGTGGAGGATGCGTTTTTATCGATTCTGTGGGTGATGCCTTATGGATGCTGATAAGCCGAGTGGTATTGGTTATCAGCATCGTATTGTTCACTGTCTGTGGGCTGTTATTGGGTAACAAAGTTCGCTACTCCCGGTATCCCCGTATGCTGCTAGCGTATTGGTACCGGGCATGGATCTTGCCGCTATTGTTTATTGCTGTTGGGCTGGTGTTAATGTTTGGCGTGGAGGGTGAGGGGTGGTTAGGTCGCATACTGGATGAGGTTGATTCCGTATTGATGGGTCTATTCCTTGATTATCAGCATGATGCGCCGCCGGCTTTGTATCCGGCGACGTCATCGACAGTGGTCTCTTGTGGGGCGGCGGTGGAAAGCGCTGTTGGCTATTCACCGGTTGATCCGCACGGGCTGCCCGGAGTTGAAAAGAATAATTAAAACCAGATCCCCTGAGCGACGAGGGGAGTCTGGCCGGTTTAGTTTCTGTTACGGCTGACTCGCATCACATCCGGCATAATGCGGATTTTGCGCATAATGTTGGCTAACTGGATGCGGTCCTTGGTGGTCAGCCGGATAAAAGCGCAGTAAACACGGCCATCTTTCTCTTCTGTGTTCATGCTCTGAATATTGGAGTTTGCCGCGTTAATCGCGGCGGTCAGATTTGCCAGCGCCCCTTGATGGTTAAACATATCCACTTTTATTTCAGCAATAAAATCACTGCTAACATCTTTATCCCACTCTACCGCCATAAATTTCTCCGGCTCTTTCTGATAGCCGCGAATATTACGGCAGGATTCATGGTGGATAACCAACCCTTTGCCGGGGCTGATATGGGCGATAATCGGGTCGCCGGGGATCGGCCGGCAGCATTTGGCGAAAGTGATCAGCACACCGTCAGCGCCTTTGATCGGTAATTTACGTGCTCCGCTGTTATTGCTACTGGTGCTTGCGCTGCTCTCCTGCGCGCCTAGCAGGTTGCGGGCGACGACGATACTCATGGTATTGCCAAGCCCGATTTCAGCCAGCAGATCCTCTATTGTCGCGAGTTTCATTCTCGTCAACTCTTTATTGATATTTTCCTGTGGAATATCAACCAGCTTTTTCCCATTGCCCAACGCGTGATTTAGCAGGCGGCGACCTAGCCCAATCGAATCTTCCCGCTTAAGGTTTTTTAGCAATTGACGAATTTTGGCGCGCGCTTTTGAGCTGACGACAAAGTTTAGCCAGGCGGCGTTTGGCCGAGCGCCCGGCGCGGTAATAATCTCAACTGTCTGGCCGTTGGTCAGCGATTGCGATAATGGATATGGCTGGCGATCAACTCGCGAACCAACACAGGCATGACCAATATCGGTGTGTACGGCGTAAGCGAAGTCAACCGGGGTAGCGCCCGCGGGTAATTCCACAATGCGCCCTTTCGGGGTAAAAACGTAAATCTCATCAGGAAACAGATCAGATTTAACGCTTTCAATAAATTCAAAAGAGTTGCCGGCGCTTTGTTGTAATTCCAGCAGGCTCTGCATCCAGCGTTGTGCGCGAACTTGCGCGGCGGTGCTCGACTCTTTCTGTTCCTTGTAGGCCCAGTGTGCCGCGACGCCCATTTCAGCCATTTGATCCATATCTTCGGTGCGAATCTGGATTTCAACCGGTACGCCGTGAGGGCCAATCAGAGAAGTGTGCAAGGATTGATAGCCGTTGGCTTTAGGGATGGCGATATAATCTTTTATTCTGCCTGGACGGGGTTTATACAGGCTGTGCATCTGCCCCAAAACGCGATAGCAGATATCAACATTGTTGACGATGACCCGAAAGGCATAGATATCCATAATGGAATGGAAACGCTGCTCTTTGAGGTGCATTTTCTGGTAGATAGAGTAGAGATGTTTTTCCCGCCCGCTGACTTTGCACTCAATATGGGCTTCGGCTAGTCTGCCTGCGATTTCAGACAGAATTTTCTGGATCATCTCTTTACGGTTGCCACGGGCCGCTTTTACCACCTCTTTGATAACCCGGTAACGGTTAGGGTGAAGGGCCTCAAACCCAAGCTCTTCCAACTCGGTTTTCAGATGGTGAATACCCAGACGATGAGCCAAGGGGCTGTAAATCTCTAACGTTTCCCGGGCGATACGACGGCGTTTATCTGGACGTAACGCCCCGAGAGTACGCATATTATGGGTACGGTCTGCCAGTTTGATCAAAATGACGCGGATATCCTGCACCATCGCCATGATCATTTTGCGGAAGTTCTCCGCCTGCGCCTCTTTTTTATCGCGGAAATTCAGCTTATCAAGCTTGGAAACCCCCTCAACCAACCCGGCGACCACCGGGCCGAAAGGTTGGGCGATATCTTGAAAGGTGGCGGGCGTGTCTTCAATAACATCATGCAATAAAGCGGCCATCAGTGTTTCATGGTCGAGACGCATTTCGGCCAGAATACAGGCGACCGCGACAGGGTGCGTAATGTAGGGTTCGCCACTGGTGCGGGTTTGCCCGTCATGGGCATCCCGCGCGACAGTGTAAGCCTGCTTGAGGAGTTCAATTTGACTCCCAGGCAGATATTTTTGGATAAGCAGATTCAGGCTTTCGAACAGATACAAGGCAGACCTACCGTAGATTAACGACGACTTTCCGCGATAGCGGAAACCGCCTGCATTTCCGCGGCTTCCTGCTCTTGTTGTTCCTGGCGCTCACGGACATCCAGGATCTTACCGTTAATCAGCCCCTCTTCCACTTCACGCAGAGCGATAACCGTCACTTTATCGTTCTCTTCCGCGACCAGCGGGTCTTTACCGCCTGTTTGCAGTTGACGCGCTCGACGAGCGGCGACCAACACCAGGTCAAAACGGTTACCAATTTTTTCTACAGCGTCTTGAACAGTTACGCGTGCCATATGTGTGCGACTCCACAGGTAAAGAAATGACTGGGCATCATACTGAAATTGGGTTCAGTCTGCCAATAATTTGCTGATTAAAGCATCATGCCGTTGCGCCTGGCGCTCCCGATGCAGGCGTTCTGAACGGATGATGGTGTGTAGATCGGCCAATGCAGTATTGAAATCATCATTAACGATTAAATAATCATACTCGTTATAGTGAGCCATTTCTGCAACGGCTTGCTCCATACGTTTTTCAATAACGTCTTCACTGTCCTGCCCCCGGCCACGCAGACGGCGACAAAGCTCTTCCTTCGACGGCGGCAGGATAAAAATGCCGCGGGCAGATGGCATCTGTTTGCGGATCTGCTGTGCTCCTTGCCAGTCGATATCAAGAAAAACATCCACCCCACTGGCAAGCGTTTCTTCAATCACTTTCCGGGATGTACCGTAATAATTATCAAAAACACGGGCGTGTTCCAGAAATTCATTATTATCGATCATCTGGCGAAAGGCTTCTTCGGTGATAAAAAAATAGTGTTCACCATGATTCTCACCGGGGCGCATTGCACGTGTGGTATGGGAGACAGAAACCTGAGTATCATACAAAGGTTGAGTTTTTAATAAAGCCTGAATCAGACTTGATTTACCCGCTCCGCTTGGCGCAGAGACAATATATAACGTGCCTTGGATCATGATGGTGTCTTGGTTGATTGGATAACAATAGCAATGAAGCAGAATAAAATTCTTTTACAGTATACACGTACCTGCTTATATGTGTCGCGTTGCCGATGCATTTCTGCCGAAATTTTGTTGGCGAAGGATTGCTAATGGGTATTTTGTATCGTTAGGAGGTGACTTCTCAAGGAGTGCTGATAGAAAAGGCTAGGGGTGGAGGAAGCCACCGAAAGGTATCTATAAATGGTAAATCGTCGGTTTTCCCCGATCATGGCTCCAAAGAGATCCCTGAACCATTGAGGAAGAAAATAATGAAGGATCTGGGGCTTTAAGTTCCGGTTATCTATCTTAAAGAGAGGTATTATGTTTAATTATCCGATAAAACTAGAATATGACGAAGCGACAGGAAGTTATGTGGCTAGTTGTCGTGATCTTCCCTTATTCAACTCAGTAGGTGACTCAGTTGATGAAGCTCTTCTCGAATCTATTGATGGGTTGGTTACGGCTATTGCTATAGAAATTGACAAACGTCGGCCTATACCTGAAGCATCCCTGTTGGAGGCAGGTGAATATGTTGTCAGTCTCCCTATTCTGGTCGCAATGAAAGCGGCATTGCATAATGCAATGATAGAGACAGGAACACGCAAAGTCGATCTTGCTCGACGATTAGGGCAAAAGGGGCCACAGATTGATCGGCTTCTTGATGTTGAACATTCATCAAAGGTTGAAGTTGTTGAATTGGCCTTGCATCAGTTAAATAGAAAGTTAGATATAGCGGTTAATACTACATTACATCATTAAATAAAATATCACATAAATTGAGATATTTTGCGAATGAAAGTAATTGAAAGAGTAACATGAACAAGTAAGCGGATAATATGATTAAGTGTGAATGAATTAGAAAATCAGTATAATAACTGGAATTAAATATTATGATATTTCAGATTAATAGCAAATAAGATGAATTATAACTCGGTCTATTATCTGTATTGCTTGGATATTCAACCGGGGATTGCTCCCCGGCTGTTTTATTAATGATCTTTATTGATTATTGCTATCCGCTTTTCTCTTCCAGGGGAGATTATCTGGGTTATCATGGGGGGCTGACTGCTTCTGGTTAGCACTTTCCGCACTAGTCGGCCTCATGACAGCCGGGTCTTTAAACTTATCATTTGGATTATCGTCTGGTGGCGTCCAGAAAGCGACATTATGAATCCAATGGCATTTGTCTTGCATCTCAATTGACGGCACCCCGTTTGCCCACTCACTTTCCCACTCAAATTTCTCTTCGGGTTTACGTTCCCATGAGAATCCGGCCCCTCGGCAGTTTGCTGTGTAAACCAGGTCTGTTATGCTGGATTCCATAACATTTTGGTCCCCCTGGAACCAGTGGATCTTATGATTTACAACGGCAGCATCCGTATAAAGGTCTACTGTGGCTTCGCCGGGCGCGCCATCTTTACGCTTGGCAGTCATCTTACAGTAATACTTACCTGTGATCACATGTGGAACCTTGAAGATTCTGTTTTGCGCTCTAACCCAAAACATGCCGTCTTTTAACATCAAATCTCCGGTCGGCGTTGGAAACTCATGATCGATTACTGGCGGAAAGACATTCGGTAAGTTAGTGGACCCTCTTGCCGGGTAATGAACCGGCTTACCTTGGTTGTCTTTCCCATTGATGATTGGTTGCCCGAGAGATTTGAATATGTATTCTGGTATCCAGGCAGGAGTGGCAGGGTATATTGGGTCTGGTGTTGGTTTCTTGGGGCATTTAGTATCGGCCAATACCGAGGTGGAAAAAAGCGCCCCGATAGACACGCACATCACCCATACCGGCCATCGTCGATTTCGGCCAACACTCTGCTTGACGCTGTTGATGAACGTTTTTTCAGTATTCATCGGATATTCTGACGGGGATTGTTCCCCGGTTGGTATATTAAAAATTTTCATTCTCTGTGATAACCCTGTCCCGGCCAGATTGTATTGGCCTTTTAAGGGTACTCCTTCTTTAAATGATTATTTTCTGCATCGGGTTATCCGTGCAGGCCAACATTACAGATTGCATTCATATAAGGGTATTGCAGGAACTTATGTTTGAGGAGAAATCGTCTGGATTCATATTACCCTCCTAAATTTAAGGTTGTAGTGGATTAACCTTTTTACCCACAGGGGAGCCTGTACCGTAAAACTAAACCCCTTGCGGATTACGCTGATTTTCTATTGCGACTAACAAGACATAAATAAGTTTAGCAACTCTTTAAAAAAAAGATAATAGAAAAAGCAAAAGATTAGAAAAATGTGATAACGAAAAGTTATCAACCGATAACTATAGTTTATCGCTAAAGTGGATTGTTAATGATGGTTGCTAAGATTGTTTTTCACAAATAAATGATAAGAGTGATAATAATGAGATTTAAATAGAAGAATTTAATCGGGATTTACATCTTTATGGCTATTATTACGTGAACGAGTAACTTAATTAACTAATAACCTATTGTCGGGCTGGAAATAAGGTGTTGTTAAGTTGTTTTCGTAATTTACGTTCTATATGATTTATAAAATATTAGTTATTTTGGGGTTTTTGACCTTTATTTGGCAGTTGATTTTGCTAATAACAGTGGGAGGGGGAGACGATATTTTAAATGGAATAAACGATAGGCAGAGCCGAGTGTTATGGCTCTGCCTTGGTTTTAGTAACAATATTGAGTGTTTAACCGGGGATTGCTCCCCGGCTGTTTTGTTAACGATTTTTATTTATTGCCGCTATCCGTACTAGTCGGTCTCATGACGGCCGGATCTTTAAACCGATCATTCGGATTGTCGCTTGGTGGTGTCCAGAAAGCGACATCATGAGCCCAATTGCACAGGTCTTGCATTCTAATTAACAGTGCTGGGTTGTCCCAATCACTTTCCCATTCAAATTTCTCTTCGGGTTTACGCTCCCATGAAAATCCAGTCCCTTTGCAGCCTGCTGTGTAAACTAGGTCTGTCACATTAGATTCCAGAACGTTTTTGTCTCCCTGAAACCTGTGGATGATCTGATTTGCGACGACAGCATCCGTCTCAAGGGTTGCTGTGGCTTTCCCGGTCGATCCATCTTTACGTTTGGCAGTCATCTTACAGGTATACTTACCTGTTACCACATGTGGCACCTTGAAGATTCCGTTTGGCGCTCTAATCCAAAACAGGCCCTCTTTTAACTTTAAATCTCCGGTCGGTGTTGGAAACTCATGATCGACTACTGGCGGAAAGATACCTACTAAGTTAGTGTACCTCCTTGCTGGGTAATGAACCGGCTTACCTTTGTTGTCTTTCCCATTGATGATTGGCTGCCCGAGAGCTCTGAATATGGATTCTGCGTCCCAGGGCGGGCTAGCAGGGTATATTGGGTCTGGTGTTGGTGCACTGGGGCATTTTGCAGCGGCCAATACCGAGGTGGAAAAAAGCACTCCTATAGACACACCCATCACCCATGTCGGCCACCGGCGTATTCGGCCAACATCCGGCTTGACTCTGTTGATGAGTTTTTTTTCAGTATTAATCGGATATTCTGACGGGGATTGTTCCCCGGTTGGTATATTAAAAATTTTCATTTTTTGTGATAACCCTGTCCCGGCCAGATTGCATTGGCCTTTTAAGGGTACTCCTTCTTTAAATGATTATTTTCTGCATCGGGTTATCCGTGCAGGCCAGCGCCAACGTTACAGGTTGCATTTATATAAGGGTATTGCTGGCACTTATGTTTGAGGAGAAATCGTCTTGATGCATATTACCCTCCGAAATTTAAGCTTGTATTGAATTGACTTTTTTACCTACAGGGGAGTCCGTTAACAAAAACTTAATCCTTTTTGGGTTAAGCTGATTTTCTATCGCGACTAATAAGACATAAATAAGTTTAGCAACTCTTTAAAAAAAGATAATAGAAAAGGCAAAAAACGAAAAGAATGTGATAACGAAAAATTATCAGCCAATAACTATAGATTAACGCTAAAGTTGATTGTTGGTGGTGGTTTTCAAGATTGTTTTTCACAGGTAAATGACAATAATGAGATTTGGGCGGAATAATTTATCGGGGATGTACATCTTTATGGATATTATTTATTACGTGTGTGAGTAACTTAATTTACTAACAACTGATCGCAAGACGGAAAATAAGTCGTTGTTAAGTTGTTGCCGTAACTCTCGTTCTGTGTGGTTTATGAAAAATTAGTTATTTTGGGATTTTTGATATTTGTTTTGAGAACTGTTTCGTAAAATTATTGTTTTTTCAATCTTTATTTGTAAGCTAATTTTGGTAATAACAGTGGGTGGGTGAGATGATATTTAAAGTAGAATAAGCGATAGGCTGAACCGAGGTATTGTGGTTCAGCCTTGGTTTTACTGTTTTTTAGTCATTCATAATACCAATCGGCTAATCATCATATTCGCTATGTACTATATTGTCACCCAGATCCAAAAGGTCCCAGGCTAATCTTTGGCCATTCGCCCGTAAAATGGTGAATGCGCTGCTGGATGCACTTAGGCTGATGATATCTTGTAGTTGGGCTATTCCAGGTGGTATCTGGATATTAAGTTCTTTGGACCCCCAAGCGACCACGCTACGGTTTGCCCGTAGAGCTGCGAAAGCATAATGACCTCGCGAGGAATCATCAAGATCGGTTGTACTCAGGCTGACGATATCCTTTAATTTGGCAATCTCGGGTGGAACACTAATAAGACCCCAGGAGACCACACTGCGGTCTGCCCGTAGGGCTACAAATGTGTTCCTTGATGAGTATAGGCTGACGATATCCTTTAATGCGGCAATTGCGGGTGGAACCTGACCACCAGAGTCCGGATCCCCCCAGGCGACGACACTGCGATCTGTACGCAAAGCGGCGAAAGCACCATTTGTTGCACTTAGACTGATAATATCCCGTAATGAGGCGATTTCTGGTGGGACTTGGCCGCCATAGTCTTGATGCCCCCAAGCGACTACGCTGCGGTTTGCCCGCAGGGCGGCTAAAGCATAAGTTGTTATACTTAGGTTGACAATATCTTGCCATTTTACAATTTCAGGAGGTATGGGATATCCGGGCCAGGTGACCACGCTGAGGTCTGCTCGCCGGGCGATGAAAATGTTATTTATTGAACTGAGACTGATAATATCCTGTAATTTGGCAATATCGGGCGGAACTCGGACTTTTCCCCAAGCGACCACGCTACCGTTTGCTCTAAGGGCGGTAAAGGTATCATTTGTAAAGCTATATTGTACAATGAATTTGTACTTGCCAATGCTCTTATTTTCGCAATGGGCTCGATTACGGCCTGGCCACCAGGCTGCACAGACACTATCCGAAATGTTATGTATTGAACTTATGCTTATAATGTCCTTTAATTCAGCAATTTCTGCTGGTAATTTGCCGCCATATTCCTGATCTCCCCAAGCGACTACACTACCGTCTGCCCGCAAGGCTGCGAAAGCATAATTTGTTGAACTCAGGCTGACAATATCCTGTAATTTGGCAATTTCTGGCGGTATAGAGCCGCCATACTTCTCATCTCCCCAAGCGACCACGCTACGGTCTGCCCGCAGGGCCGCGAATGCGTAACCTGTTGAACTCAGGCTGACAATATCTTGTAATTTGGCAATTTCTGACGGTATAGAGCCGCCACCGCTCTCATCTCCCCAGGCGACCATTCTGCCATTTGTTAATAACATGGCGGTTGCGGTGTAAGTGGAGGTGATGGAGACCTTGTTGTCTTTCCCATTGATTATTGGCTGCCCGAGAGATTTGAATATGTATTCTGCGTCCCCTAGGTCTGGTGTTGGTTTACTGGGGTATTCAGTAGCAGCCAATACCGAGGTGAAAAAAAGCGCCCCTATAGATACGCACATTACCCATGCCGACCACCGGCGATTTCGGCCAACATTCTGCTTCACTCTATTGATGAACGTTTTTTCAGTATTCATCGGATACTCTGGCGGGGATTGTTCCCCGGTTGGTATATTAAAAATTTTCATTCTCTGTGATAACCCTGTCCCGGCCAGATTGTATTGGCCTTTTAAGGGCGCTCCTTCTTTAAATGATTATTTTCTGCATCGGGTTACCCGTGCAGTCCCTCATTACAGGTTGCATTTATATAAGAGTATTGCTGGAACTCATGTTTGAGGAGAAATCGTTTTGATTCATATTGTGCTCCTAAATTTAAGGTTGTATTGGATTGACCTTTTTTACCCACAGGGGAGCTATACCGCAAAACTGAACCCCTTGCGGATTACGCTGATTTTCTATTGCGAATAACAAGACATAAATAAGTTTAGCAACTCTTTAAGAAAAAGATAATAGAAATATAAAAAGATTAAAAGAATATGATAACTGTAGGTTAACGCTAAATCCGATTGTGAATGATGGTTTTTAAGATTATTTTCTACAGGTAAATGACGATAATGAGATTTAGGCGGGAGAATTTGTCGGGGATATGCGTCTTATGACTATTATTTATTACGTGTACGAATAACTTAATTTACTAATGATTTATTGTAAGTCGTAAAATAAGGCGTTGTTAAGTTTTTGTCGTAATTATATTTTTGTGTGGTTTATAAAAAATCAGTTATTTGGGGTTCTTTGATATTTATTTTTCGAACTATTTCGTAAAGTTATTGTTTTTTAATCTTTATTTGCAAGCTGATTTTTCTAATAGCAGCGGGTGGGTGAGATGATCTTTAAAATGGAATAAGCGATAGGCTGAACCGAGGTATTGTGGCTCAGCCTTGGTTTTATTGTTTTTTAGTCATTCATAATACCAATCGGCTAATCATCATATTCGCTATGCACTATATTATTCCCCCTATCCAAAAGATCCCAGGCTAATCTTTGGCCATTCGCCCGTAAGACGGCGAATGCGCTGCTTGATGAACTTAGGCTGATGATATCTTGTAGTTGGGCTATTCCAGGTGGTATCTGGATATTAAGTTCTTTGAACCCCCAAGCGACCACGCTGCCGTTTGCCCGTAGAGCCGCGAAAGCGTAATTACCTCGATCCGCTGAATCATCAATATCAGTAGTTTTCAAGCTGACGATATCCTTTAATTTGGCAATCTCGGGTGGGACACTGATAGTACCCCAGGAGACCACACTGCGGTCTGCCCGTAGAGCTATAAATGTGGTCCTTGATGAGTATAGGCTGACGATATCCTTTAATACGGCAATTTCGGGTGGAACCTGACCACCAGAGTCCGGGTCCCCCCAGGCGACGACACTGCGATCGGTACGCAAAGCGGCGCAAGCGCCATTTGTTGCACTTAAGCTGACAATATCCCGTAATGCGGCAATTTCTGGTGGGACTTGGCCGCCATAGTTTTGATGCCCCCAAGCGACCACGCTACCGTTTGCCCGCAGGGCGGCTACAGCATAGGTTGTTACATCTAGGTGGATAATATCCTGCCAATTTGCAATTTCAGGAGGTATGGGATACCCGGGCCAGGTGACTACGCTGAGGTCTGCTCGCCGGGCGATAAAAATATTATTTATTGAACTGAGACTGATAATATCCTCTAACTTTTTAATGTCTGGCGGGACCGGGACTTTTCCCCAAGCGACCACCCTACCGTTTGCCCTAAGGGCGGTAAAGGTATCATTGGTGAAGTTATATACTGTAACGATCTTGTGCCCGCCATGGTTGTCGTAATATCTGCAATCGAATTGATTACGGTCTGGCCACCAGGCTGCACAGACACTATCCGAAATGCTATGTATTGAACTTATGCTTATAATGTCCCTTAATTCAGCGATTTCTGCTGGTAATTTGCCGCCATATGCGTAACCTGTATGACCTCCCCAAGCGACTACACTACCGTTTGCCCGCAAGGCTGCGAATGCGCAATTTGTTGAACTCAGGCTGACAATATCATGTAATTTAGCAATTTCTGGTGGTAAATTGCCGCCATACTGATCATCTCCCCAAGCAACCACGCTACGGTCTGCTCGCAGGGCTGCAAATGCGTAACCTGTTGAACTCAGGCTGACGATATCCTGTAATTGGGCAATTTCTGGCGGTATAGCGCCTCCACAGCTCTCCTTTCCCCAAGCGACTATTCTGCCGTTTGTTAATAGCATGGCGCTCGCAGTGTAAGTTGAGGCGATGGAGGATTTGTTGTCAAAGTGACTACATATCCCATCTCCAGATTGCTGGTATAGTTTGTTTGGTGAGAACTCGTTATCTGGGTTCATATTATTCTCCTAATAAGGTTATATCGGATTGACCTTACCCGCAGGGAGTCTGTACCGTAAAACCTCTGCTTAATGGATTAATTAATAGTCGTATTCATAATGTAATTTATTATCATTAGCTGAACCCCAGCCAACTCTCTGACCATCGGCCCGCAGTACGGTAAATGAGTTTCTTGATGCATTTAGGCTAACGATATCTTGTAACTGAGCTATCCCGAGTGGGACTTGATTGCCTTGATAATTGCCATATCCCCAGGCAACGACGCTACCGTTTACCCGTAGGGCGGCAAATGCGGTTTCTGTTGCGCTGATACTGACAATATCTTGCAATGCGGCAATGTCGGGTGGGGTTTTGATATCATTACCTCCCCAGACGACGACACTGCGATCTGCCCGTAGGGCCGCGAAAGCCTTCGATGTTGTGTACAGACTGACGATATCTTGTAATTGAGCAATTTCTGGCGGGAGTTGACCGCCGTTACCTTCGTTTCCCCAAGCGACGACGCTGCGGTTTTTCCGCAGAGCCGCGAAAGCATCATCTGTCGCGCTTAGGCTAACGATATCCCGTAATTGGGCAATGTCGGGTGGGATTTGACTACTGGGGTCATTTCCCCAAGCGATTACCCTGCCATTTGGCAATAACATGGCGGTTGCCCCTCTGGTAGAAGCGATAGGCATATTATTATCAGCGTGACTATTCCTGCTTGGTTGCCAATATTGTTTTGTAGGATTACCGCCAGTATCCATGTTTGGTGAGGGATCGTTATTTTGATTCATATTATTCTCCTAATGGTGGTGATATCGGATTGACCTTTTTACCTGCATTACCCACAAGGGAATCTATGCCATAAAACCTATCCTTTGTGGGTTAAGCTGATTTAATACTAGCCATTCTTTGATGAGTAAGATAATAGAGAGAGGTTATCGGCTAATAACTATAGATTAATACTAAATTGATTTTTTGGTAGTTGGTTTTGGATTATTTTTTATCGATAAGTGATGAAGGTTAAAATTATGAGGCTTGAACGACGGAATTCAGAGGAAATGTACATCTTTATGGCTATTCTAATTAATACGTGAATATGTAACTTAATCTACTAAGTATTAATTGTAAAAAAAAGAGTAAAAATTGCCCGGGTGGGTGTCGTAATATTCGTTCTGTTCTGTTTATGAAGGTGTTGGTTGTTTTTTGGGGTTTTTGGTATTTGTTTTCTAAACTGTTTGGTGGAGTTATTTCATTTTGATATTTATTTGAAAATTGAGATTGGTGATAACAGGAAGCAGGTAAGTTGATATCTTAAATAGAATAAGCAATAGGCTAAGCCGGGGTATTATAGCTCAGCCTTGGTTTTCGTGTTTTACAATAATAAAAAAGTATTCAATAGGTTAATAATCATATTCATTATGCACTATATGACTATCAATATCCCAAGCTAATCTTTGTCCATTCGCCCGTAAGACTGCGAATGAACGTGCTGTTGAACTCAAACTGACAATATCATTTAATCGAGCTATTCCGGGTGGAACCTGGACATTCAAGCTTCGGCTGCCCCAAGCAACCACGCTACCGTTTGCCCGCAATGCCGCGAAAGCATTATTACCTGCGGGACTCAGGCTGACAATATCCCTTAAGCTGGCGATCTCAGATGGAACGCTGATACTACCCCAAGAGACCACGCTGCGGTTTGCCCGTAGGGCGGTGAATGAGCCTCTTAATACATCTGGGCTTGTACCTGGATATAGGCTGACAATATCCTTTAATTCGGCAATTTCGGATGGAATTAGACCACCAGAGTTCGGATCACCCCAGGCGACTACACTGCGGTCTGCTCGCAGGGCGGCGAAAGCACCACTTGTTGCGCTTAAGCTAATAATATCCTGTAGTTTTGCAATTTCTGGTGTGACTTGGCCGCCAGAGTTTTCATTGCCCCAGGTGACCACGCTTCGATCTGCTCGCAGGGCGGCGAGGGCGCCATTTGTTGTACTTAGGCTGACAATATCCTGACACTTTGCAATCTCAGCAGGTACAGAATGTCCACCTCCCCAGACGACCACGCTGCGGTTTGCCCGCAAGGCTATGAAGGTGTAATAACTTGCTGCTTTTAGGCTGACGATATCCTGTAATTGGGCAATTTCTGGTGGGATCAGTCCGCCCAAATTCTGATCTCCCCAGGCGACCACGCTGCCATCTGCCCGTAGGGCAACAAATGCTTTGTCTGTTGCACTTAAGCTGACAATATCCTGTAATTTAGTAATTTCTTCTGGAAGCTTCCCACCTGAATTTTGATCTCCCCAGGCGAACACGCTACGGTCTGTCCTAAGGGCTGCGAAGGCGCTATCTGTTGCACTTAGGCTGACAATATCAATTAAGTAACTAGTTCCTGTCGGATATTGCCCACCTGAATCTTTATCTCCCCAGGAGACTACGTTACGGTTTGCTCTAAGGGCTGCGAAGGCGCTATCTGTTGCACTTAGGCTAGTAATATCCTGTAATTGAATAATTTCTGGCGGGGCAGGGGTAGCATAACCATTTCCCCAGGTGCTCACTCTGCCATTTGGCAATAACATGGCGGTTGCATCTCTGGTAGAGGCGATAGAAGTATCATTATCAGCGTGATTACCCCTGCTTGGTTGCCAATATTGCTTTATAGGATTACCGCCGATATCTATGTTGGGTAAGAAATCGTTATTTTGATTCATATTACTCTCCTAATGAAGGTTATATCGAATTTACCTTTTACCCACAGGGAGTCTATGTCATAAAACCTATCCCTTGTGGGTTAAGCTGAATTTCTACTGATGTGAAGAACGTTGTCTATTATTTAAATATAATAGGAAAAATAATTAATACCTAATGACAAGTCTATTTTTTTAATCCAGTTTCAATTTTTTCTACCAATAAGTGATAAAAATTAAAATTTTGAAGTTTGATTGGGGAAATTTGAAGGAAATATATATTATTATGGTTATTAATAATATATGAACACGTAAATTAATTTATTAATAATTAATCGAAAAACAGAAAATGAAGAATTATTAATGTTTTTGTTGTAATGTCTATTCTATATAACTTATAAAAAGCTTGTTATTTTTGGGGTAATGTTTTTTTTTAAAACTATTCCGTAAAGTTATTTTCTTTTGATATTTATTTTAAAGTTGATATTGGTGATGACAGAGGAAGAGTGCACTAAGATTTAAAATGAATACTCGATAGGCTGAGTTATTCTATTTGTCTCAGCTATTGGTTAATGGTTCACTTAATGGATTAACTAATTATATTCGCCGTGAGCCTTAATATCTAATTCTAAGGGCTTAACGATCGGTTGCCCGTTTTCTTTTGAGTTTCAATCCCTTTACTGTGTTGATGAGGGATCAGGTAATTGTTGTGATCTCCCTGCCAACTGTTTGACACCTGGCTGACCAATCAGGGAACGCATCTGAGTAGTGAAAACTGTTCAAACCCGCCTGGCTTTTAAACCTCTCGAATTCGACAGGTTTAAAATTGGCTGAATTGTAGAGCTGCTCCCATATCCCCAGAAACTCAATAGTATTTCGGTTACGCAGCCAATTATAGAGGATACTCTCGTCCCCAAAGTTCTTGACCATATCGGTCAACGAGATGTAGCCCTGATCATTATCTATCGTTGAAAAATGCGGATGTAGCTGACTGTTACAAGAGAAAACAAATATGAAAAACACCCGAAGATGCTTTTCTATGTCGTTTGGATTAAGTTGTTTTGAAGCCAAAATGTAGTTCACAATTGCAAGCTTTGGCGTAGTTCAATAATGTCTTAAGTGTTGGGTTTCCATTTCCTTTTTCAAGCCTGGAAATATTCGCTTCTTTTGTTCCCATACGCTGGGCAACTTGGTTTTGAGTTAAACCAGCAGCATGCCGCATGCGTAATAGAGTATTAATTAGCTCGAATTCTGGTTTTAGCGCATCATACTCAGCTTTTACATCTGGGTTAGATAATGCTTTGGATTTTAGCGACTTTAAACTATTCATTTTGTAACCTCTTTCATTCGTTTATAAGCGAGATCAAGATCCTTTTTAAATATCTTCTGGTTTTTCTTAATAAACGCATGAAGGACGATGATATTTGGGCCTTGTAGGTAACAAAACAATCTGCGTCCAATACCTTCTTGCGCTTTGGCTCGAATCTCGAATAGACCTTTTCCCATTGACTTAGTGTGTGGCTCTCCAAGATTAGCGCCATATTCTTCAATGAGTTCAAGTAGTTTCAGCATACGAGCTTGAATTCTGGGTGGCATATTGAGGATCGCATCCTCGACACCATCGTAGAGTTCAACGTTCCAGTTCATATTCAATATTGTCCTAAGACTTATCCTATATGATAAGTTTGTGAGTTGTCAAACCTCTGTTTTCGATGAAAACCACAGGGGTGGGGGTTGTTATGGCAACCCTGAACTAAATATTAAATGCATCAGCTTTTCACCATAATATCCGCTCTATACAGTATATAAAAAAGTCCGTTACCTTGGGATTTCAGGCAGTTATTCCTTCGAACCGCTTCGCAAAGTTATTATTTCTGCCTTGGACAGCATCTCTTTATCCTCTATTTTGTTGTTATGCATGGATAGCCAAGGAGCAGCGGATGCTTAATTTATTGATATTGATTCTGTTCATTGTTTTCAGTACACCGATAGTTGCGGCTGAGATATCAGATACAGAGAATAATTGTCCTGATTGAGCCGGTATTTTTTACATGGTGATATATTCAGGCGCTATGATCATTCAATCACCTACTCGTAGCTAGATTAATGTATTAGAAATAACGCAAGAAAAATTCTATCGTCGTAAATAACTAAGGCCATTGCTGGGCAGTATGTAACACTCTGAGTATCTGTAAAAGGTTTCCCTGAACTTGGTAGATAATAACGTAATGGGGATGAACGACAGCCTCTCGTGTCCCTTTTACCCTACCGGGTTTATACATATTGGGGTGTTGGCAGGCAGTTTCTGACGTCAATTCAAATCCATTATCTAGTTCAATTGCAGCTAGCGGATTATCCAGCGCGATATACTCCATAATAGCCTCACGATCAGCCAGAGCCATTGGCTTCCATTCCAACTCCATTATATCTCCTTACGTAGGGCCGCTTTTTTGGCTGCAAACCGCGCTTTAACTTCCTCATGGGGAATGCTGGGGTGGGGATCATCGATAGCTGCCTGAACTTGCTTACGGAACCATGCGTCATAAGCAGCTGCCTTATGTGTCCGTTTCAGAGCTTCTGCACGGTCTGGGCGGGCAATTTTCGTTGGTGTATCCAGATTATAATTGGCTGCGTCTACATTGAACTGTGCGATGCCGACGTCTTTAAGATAGGTGACAAGGGTTTCCAGCCGTTTGAACAGGCGTACTTGACGGCTGCGCTGGGCAACCAAAGGACGCTCCACCGTGCCATATTTCACCATCAGAGCCCATCCGTCGTTATGACCTACCACATGTACCGAGTTAACAGCGCCAGCTTCAACCAGGCGATTTAGTGTGGGATGATCGATTGTTTCTGTGACCATAAATGTTCTCCTGAGTTATGTATATGCAAGTACTTAGAGTAGCATATGCAATTAATTATTAATTGCAATGCAATAAATAGTTAAATGAGCCAAGTTCTCACCATAATTATCTGTTTTGTGTAGTATATAAAAAATTCCGTTGCCTTGGGGTTTCAGGAAGTTATTCTTCGAACTGCTTCGCAAAGTTATTATCTTTGCCTTGGACAGTCTTTTTTTATCCTCTATGCTGCCGTTATTACATGGATAGCTTGGGAGCGACGGATGCTTAATTTATTGATGTAGTCACATGGATGTATCAGAAAAGAGTTGTCTTGGGTAAGAATGGAATTTACACTGCATTCTATGGTGTATAATTTATCAACAATTATTGCCTTAATATCATTAAGTTAATTTTATTCTGCCATACGTTTGTGGCGCAAATTACAGGGGCTACAGCGATGAGGCTTGAACTGCAAAATTTAGATGAGATGTCACCGGCGCAAGAGTGCGCTTTTATAGCTATCTTTGATGCTCAACTGGCAAATGACGATGGTTCAGAGGCACGTGCTCACCTCAATGCAGGTGAACCAATTTATTATGCGGAGTTTGACACTCCAGCAGGGATGGTTATTAAAGAATATCCAGGCGGCCGTAGGGAACTGGCTAGTTTTATGAGTGGTACCGAGGAGATAGTTGAGGTTTTGGAAGAGTGACGCATCGGCCTCAGCTATGGGTTATTGCAGGACCTAATGGAGCTGGCAAATCGACACTGGTTCGACGTCATCTAACTGGCAAGGTTCCTGTAGTAAATCCCGATGATATAGCACGAGAACTCAGTCCGCATAATCCATTACTGAAAAATGCGGATATAGTTGGCTGTTATAAGAGAAAATAAATATGAAAAATACCCGAAGATGCTTTTTTTATCGTTTGGATTAAATTGTTTTGAAGCCAAAATGTAGTTCACAATTGCAAGCTTTGGCGTAGTTCAATAATGTCTTAAATGTTGGGTTTCCATTTCCTTTTTCAAGCCTGGAAATATTCGCTTCTTTTGTTCCCATACGTTGTGCAACTTGGTTTTGCGTTAGGCCAGCGGCATGCCGCATGCGTAATAGAGTATTAATTAGCTCGAATTCTGGATAAGAAATTGACGAGAAGCCTGTTCCAGGAGCAAAGTTTTGGTGCAGACCCAAAAACAGCTCCGAGGGGGAACAGGCTATGGACAACTTAGTTGAAATTTTCTGTGATGTTGATGATTTTTGCCGTTTTTTCATCCCTCAATGGGAACAATTTTGTCTCGATAGCGGGCATCGTTTACGCCGCCGACAAGGTCACATGTCTCCCAGTGAAATCATGACCATTTTGATCTTTTTTCATCGGTCGCATTACCGGGATTTTAAACATTTTTATTTAGAACATATTTGGAAATATCACCACAACGATTTTCCCACCTTACTCAGCTATCCCCGTTTTGTCAGTGTGGCCCCTTCCGTTTTGGTGCCTCTGTGCAGCTATCTGACGCAATTAAAAGGAAAACCCACAGACATTGCTTTTATTGATTCCACCCGTTTGAGTGTCTGCCATAACATTCGCATTCCTCGACATAAGGTCTTTGCGGGGATAGCCAGGCGCGGAAAAAATTCAATGGGGTGGTTTTACGGTTTCAAATTACACCTGGTTGTCAATCATCAGGGGGAAATTTTGGCGCTTAAAGTCACTGTCGGTAATGTAGATGATCGCGAACCTGTTCGCGAATTAACAACAGAATTAACGGGTTCTCTGTACGGCGATAAAGGTTATCTCAGTCAGGAATTGGCTGACGATTTAGCTAAAGCGGGGCTCACTTTCATCACCCAAAAGCGCCGAAATATGAAAGCTCACCTGCAAGCCGAGTGGGATAAGATAATGTTATCAAAGCGTTTTATCATTGAAACGATTAATGGGCAATTAAAAACTATTTCTCAAATAGAGCATTCCCGCCACCGAAGTATAAAAGGTTTTATGTTGTGCGTTTTAGGTGGATTGATTGCTTACTGCCTTAAATTGAAGAAGCCATCACTGAAAGTTTTCTACTCAGAAGAAGATTTCTCAATGACGGCTTAAGCAGAATTCGGGTTAATTATTAATTGCAATGCAATAAATAGTTAAATGAGTCAGGTTCTCACCATAATTATCGGTTTTGTGCAGTATATGAAAAAGTTCGTTATCTTGGGATTTCAGGAAGTTATTCCTTCGAACCGCTTCGCAAAATTATTATCTTTGCCTTGGACAGCATCTCTTTATCCTCTATTTTGCCGTTATGCATGGATAGCCAGGGAGCAACGGATGCTTAATTTATTGATATTGATTCTGTTTATTGTTTTCAGTACACCGATAGTTGCGGCTGAGACATTGAATATAGAGAAAGATTGCCCGGCATGGTCGCAGGAAAAATTACAACGTGAAACAAAAAGTCTGATGCAACAAATGGCTCAATGGGATCAACTTTATCGTCAGAAAGGGATCAGCGAGATTGATGATGAAGTTTATGATCAATTAATGTCGGAGCTAATTCATTGGCAGCTTTGTTTGAAACAATCACCTGATTCGAACTTTCCGGTAGAAGTTGTTGCGGATAATAAGCTGGTTCATCCGGTTGCTCATACCGGATTAAGTAAACTGAAAGACGAACGGGAAATTAACCGATGGTTGCACGGCAGATTACCTGTTTGGTTACAGCCAAAGATTGATGGCGTGGCGGTAACACTGGTTTATCAGAACGGGAAACTGGTTTCATTGATCAGCCGGGGCAATGGTGCCGAAGGGGTAAACTGGACAGCAAAAAGCCGACAGATTCCCGATATTCCCCAAGAGATAGAAAATGCACCGCCTTATATGGTACCGCCTTATATGGTATTACAAGGGGAGCTTTTTCTGCATAAGGACGGGCATATACAGCAATATTCTGGCAGTGATGGCGCTCGTAATCGTGTTGCCGGTTTAATGATGCGTAAGGAGCATTCGCCGGAATTAAAGCAAGTCGGTGTGTTTATCTGGAGCTGGCCGGATGGTCCTGTTGATATGGAAAGTAAATTACAGAAGTTGGCAAGTATGGGTTTTCCATTAGCGCTGCGCTACAGCCATAAAATAGAGAGGCCAGAACAGGTACAGAAACTACGGATGCATTATTTTGAACAATCCATGCCTTTTGCCACAGACGGTATCGTGCTGAAACAGGAAATTGAACCTAAAGGGAATCAATGGCGGTCTGGATCTAACAGTTGGGCTGTGGCATGGAAACACCCTTTACGCCATCAGGTAACACAAGTCAGGGAAGTGAGTTTTACTATTGGCAGAACGGGCAAAATCTCAGTTGTGCTTGGGCTGGATAAGGTGAAATTGGATGACCGACAAGTCAGCCGAGTCAATATTGGCTCAGTCCGTCGTTGGCAACAGTTGGATGTGTTGCCGGGGGATCAGGTGACTCTCACGCTGGCCGGTCATGGTATCCCGAAATTAGCTCAAGTGGTGTGGAGGATTAAAGAGCGTCAGAATATTCAGCCGCCAGATAAGCAGCGTTATCATGTGCTGAGTTGCCTGACATTAACGGCGGGTTGCGAACAACAGTTTAATGCGCGACTGAAATGGCTTGGTGAAAGTTTGCAAATGACAGGCGTCAGTAGCGGTAGCTGGGCAATGTTGGCCGAACAGAAATTAGTCACTGATTTAACCGGTTGGTTGGCGCTTTCAGTTCAACAAATTGCGGCCTTACCGGGAATTGGAGATAAACGAGCACAGGCTATTTATTCACAATTCAGCAAGGCAAAAAATCAGCCTTTTTCCTATTGGATGAAAGGGATTGGAGTGCCTTATATGGATAAGTTGTCTGACGATGTTGATCACTGGCGGCAACTGGAGCAGAAATTAGCCGGATCACAGTTAAAACAGCAATTCACTAGCGGGCAATTGAAAAAGTTGTCTGATTTTGTCAATGACACGCAGATTAAAACGATTGCAGAGAAACTGTCAGTGGCTGGTATCAAGGGGTTTGATCGGGAAAACGGGGCTGTGGTTAACCCCGTAGGTATAGCTATAGCTCAGTGATCAGAATGTTCATAATTAAAAACAGGTAATCCAAGGCGATAGCGAATAGCAACCAATCTTGCTGTCAAACCTGCGATTAAGGTAATCAGTACAATGCCATCCTGCGGTAATGGCGTATGCTGTAACCCGATGTATAACCAAGCGGCGGCAAAAGAGACACCGGCATAAATCTCTTTCTGGAAAACCAACGGGATGGTGTTACACAGCATATCGCGTAACACGCCACCGAAAACACCGGTGATAACCGCCGCGATGGAGGCGATGATTGGGCTATAGTTCATATCCAGTGCAATCTGTGCGCCGAGAATGGAGAAAACAATCAAGCCAATGGCATCAAGGATCAGAAACAAGCGGCGCAAATGCTTCATCATGGGGGCAACCCAAGTGGTTATTACAGCGGCACAGGCGACGGTGACGATATATTCAGGGTGTTTAACCCAACCTAGAGGGTAGTGCCCCAGAAGTATATCCCGAACGGAGCCGCCGCCAATGGCGGTTACCGAAGCAATAATAATCACGCCGAACATGTCCATTTTACGGCGGCCCGCAGCTAAAGCGCCGGTCATCGCTTCGGCAGTAATACCAATGATATAAAGAACACTTAGTAACATAGGTTATTCGATGTGCATAACGTAAAAAGGTAAGAGTAATGTCGAAGTGGTAAAGTCTCGACTGAAATTTTTTAGTTCCATCCATTTCGGATTAATATTATTTATCCGAAAAAACCTGATGTAAGGATAATAAAATGGCCTTTCAGGAACGGCAAATCACGTTTGATAATCGCAGCCACCAGCTTACCAATATTAATGTCTGGACGCCAGACAGCCAGTGGTTAGCTTATGATGTACGTCCTCATGGCGCTTCTTTTACCGGTTTAACGATAGAAAAAATTCATGTACACAGTGGCAAAACAGAAATTATCTATCAGGCTAAAGAGGGGGCTCATGTTGGCGTGGTGACAGTCAGCCCAACGGAACCTGTCCGTTATGCGTTTATTCATGGGCCTGAATTCCCAGATGAGCAATGGCATTACGATTTTCATCACCGACGAGGGGTGATTGTCAGCGAAGATTTACCGGGAAAAGCGGTCACTCTGGATGCGATGGATGTTACTGCTCCTTATACGCCGGGAGCGTTGCGCGGAGGCAGCCACGTTCATGTATTCAGCCCGGATAGTAGCCGTCTGAGTTTTACTTATAACGATCATGTTATGCATGAACTTGATCCAGCGCTGGATTTACGCAATATCGCCGTGGCTGTGCCTTTCAAATCAGTTGAGCCACCTAAACATCATCCCCGTGAATATGATGGTAGCTATTTCTCCGTTGTAGTCAGTCGTACCACTTTTCAGCCGGAGCCGGGTAGTGATGAGATTAACCGTGCCTATGAAGAGTGTTGGGTCGGCCAAGCTGGATATCGTAAAGCGGATGGAAATTGGCAGCGTTGGGCGTTGGCATTTATTGGCGATACTATTTCTGCGACAGGGGAAAAAGTACCGGAAGTTTATATCGTTGATCTACCTGAACAGGATGCTGATTATGCCGTAGCAGGGGAAAAACCACTGCAAGGGACGGAAACAACATTACCTGCACCGCCTGCTAATATCATGCAGCGTCGTCTGACATTGACCAATCATAGGCGTTGGCCGGGGGTAGCGAATAATCCACGCCACTGGTTGCGGGCTTCACCGGATGGTGGGCAGATTGGTTTTCTGATGAAAGATGATAATGGCATTGTGCAACTGTGGACAATATCGCCAAATGGCGGCGAACCGCGTCAGATAACTCAGAGTCATTATGGTATTCAATCTGCTTTCAGTTGGGATCGAAGCGGTCAATATGTTGCTTTCATTTGTGATAACAGTGTGATGTTGTGTGATGTCAACAATGGTCAAATGCAGCGTCTGACAGAGCGTACAGAAAAAGCGCCTGCCGCGGATGCCGTTGTGATTTCACCGGATAACCACCATGTTGCCTTTATGCGTGAAGTTGATGGCTATATGCAAATTTTCCTGGTGGAAACAGGACTGAAATAAATATATTTGCCGCCAGTTCACTTGCTGCTGGTGGCAATAAATAAACCGGAACGGATTATCAATTAATTGTTTTTGGTTTGATGTTGTGCTTTTTCTATTTTTTCAATTCGCTCTTTTGGTGAACTGGCTGATTGATCTTCGTCAGAT
Source organism: Photorhabdus akhurstii (assembly GCF_019090985.1). Lineage (NCBI taxonomy): Bacteria > Pseudomonadati > Pseudomonadota > Gammaproteobacteria > Enterobacterales > Morganellaceae > Photorhabdus > Photorhabdus akhurstii. The sequence continues at coordinate 297,334 of NZ_CP020335.1, forward strand.
TTTATATAGTCATAAGGTAATAACAGAGTATCTAATAGAGCGGAAAAGGGCAGATCGATCGCGAGTAGTGGTTTCATTACCCAGCCTGTATCTTGATCTTTTAACATTTCAATGTCAGTTTTAGCGCCGGGATAATAACCGCGGCTAGGCCCGGAATGTGTCATGATGCTGGTACACCCGCTGATTAACAGCCATCCTAATGTGACGCAAAATAGAATTAGTTTATTACTCTTCATCGGTTCTATCGATCTCGTATAGCTAAGCCGCTGAAATAGTTCGCCCTTGAGTAAGTTTGTTGGGTGATCTTTATTTCCCCAAATTTATCCAAATCCCTTAATGAAGGGTTTTGACATCAATCACTATAATCACGTCACGCAACGTTGACCATAGTGTTGAGATCAAAAAGTCGTGAATTTTTTATGTAACAGGATTTTTTTCTGTATTTTAATTAATAAAAAGTAATGTAAGTCATCATAATGATCTGAATAGTCTATAACTTAAATATTTTTTAAGTATATGCCCAATGGATTTCAAGATGTATCGCGATGGCGAGTGAGTATCGCCAACAAAGAGGCAACTTGAAAGATAACGGGTATAGAAGTGCGTTTTTACTTTGACTGCCAGTAAACGCACAAAAACCCGCCTATTCAGGGCATTGGATTTAGAAATTTCTGATTGAATAGAGGTTGCTTAAGGAGAGCAGGCAAGCAAGGAGTGTTTCTTTCTCTTCTTATGCACAAAGCATTCTACAAATTCTGAGAATAATTATGTAAAGTCCTCGTTGTCATTTAGCTCCTGCATTTCCGAGCAGGAGCTTTTTTACTATATTTATTACGATTGATGATTACATTATTGATTTGATTATATTGATTTCAGGCGGCTTGCTGATGCGCTAATTTAATTTCTTCCGCCAGAATCGCAATCCCTTTGGCAATACTTTCCGGATCAGGAACATAATTCATACGCATGCATTCATGAGTATGCGGCCAATCTTGTTCCAGTCCGGGGAAGAAATAGTGACCTGGAACCATTAACACACCACGTTTTTTCAATCTGTGATAAAGCATTTCTGTGGTTATCGGCAAATTTTTAAACCAAAGCCACAGAAAAATAGCGCCTTCTGGTTTATGGATAAGGCAAAGTTCTGCCGGCAAATAACGACGGATAATTTGGATCACGTCCTGAACCCGTTGTTGATAGAACGGGCGGATAACTTCCTGTGACAAACGAAGCAAGTCATTGCGTCGGATCATTTCCAATGCCATTGCAGGGCCCACACCGCCCGGCGCAAGGCTGATGATGCCATTCATATTACTGACGGCATTGATGATTTTCTCGTTAGCGATAATGATTCCGCAGCGTGAACCCGGCAACCCTAATTTGGATAAACTCATGCACAGAATAATATTGGGATTCCACAATGGCGTAGCTTCGCTAAAAATAATACCTGGGAATGGCACGCCATAAGCATTATCAATGAGTAATGGAATCTGGTGTTGTTGAGCCAGACAATCTAGCCGTTGTAACTCTTCATCAGTGATGACGTTACCCGTTGGGTTGGTTGGGCGAGAAACACAGATCAGGCCAATATCTTCGGTAATATTTAGATGGTCAAAATCAACATGATATTTGAATTGGCCTTCTGGCAATAACTCAATATTGGGTTTATTGGCAACAAATAAGCCTTCGTCCAGCCCTGAGTCAGAATAACCAATATATTCCGGCGCTAGTGGAAACAGTACCTTGCGGACAGTGCCATCTTCTCCGCGCCCAGCCAGCAGATTAAATAGATAGAAGAATGCACTTTGGCTGCCATTGGTCAGGGCAATATTTTGTGTGCCAATCTCCCAACCCAATTTTTCGCGCAACATCTCTGCCAATGCTTGAATCAATGTATCCTTTCCTTGAGGCCCATCATAGTTGCATAGCGTGTCAGTGAGTTGGCCGTTGGCGACCATCTCTGTCAGTAGTTGCTGAAAATAGTCATCCATTTCTGGAATGTGCGCCGGGTTGCCGCCGCCTAGCATAATTGCTCCGGGCGTCCTCAACCCTTGATTAAGGTCATTCATCAGGCGGGTGATGCCTGCATCTTGTGTGAACTTGTTACCAAATTGAGAAAAAATCATAGCCGCGTTCGTTGTCGGTGTGTTATTGGGATTAAGAGACATAACACCATACTCCGCGCACTATTGGGGTGCAATCTGGAAAATTATGACTATTAGTTATTTAATATTGCGTTTAATTTAGCATTTAAAATAAAGAACTGAATGTTTGGTTAATATCCAGCTTTATTATTCATTTTAATCTTAAGTGCGATAGTAATTCACTGAATTTATTTTCTACATAAACAGTTTATTATATGGTCATTGACCAAACCGGTAGCTTGCATGAATGCGTAGCAGGTGGTGCTGCCGATGAATTTGAATCCTCTCTTTTTCAGCGCTTGCGATAACGCCTCTGAAATCTCTGTTTTTACCGGTACCTCTGTAATGGTTTCCCACTGATTAATAATGGATTTGTTATCAACGAAGCGCCAGATAAAAGCGCTGAATTCTTCTCCTTGTTGCTGCATCTTAAGATAGGCTCGCGCATTGCTGATAATCGCGTTAATTTTGGCGCGGTTACGGACAATCGAGGGATCAAGCATCAGCCGTTCTACATCGTTTTCATTCATGACAGCAATTTTTACCGGATCAAATTGGTGAAAGCATTTACGATAACCTTCACGTTTTTTCAGAATAGTTAGCCATGACAGCCCAGATTGCTGCCCTTCCAGGCAGATCATTTCAAACAACTTTTGGCTATCTTTTAGCGGTTTTCCCCATTCATTGTCATGGTAAGCCAAATATTCCGGGTCAGAAGTAACCCAATGGCAGCGTGTTAATTCCATAGTTGAGATTTCCAATATGAGTGGTTGATAATTGACAGTACCTTAACTGTATAAATATACAAGTAAAATAACTCGATTAAGATTTTTTTATTTCAAGGTGAAATTAAGAGCGAATTCAGGGCTGTATATCTTAAGGTCAAAGGGTATACTGACCAACTTCCTTTCAAATTCATATGTATCGCGTGCGGATCTAACATGCAAAAGTTTGATACCAAGACCTTTCAGGGGCTGATCCTGACATTACAGGATTATTGGGCGCGCCAGGGCTGTACCATTGTCCAACCACTGGACATGGAAGTCGGTGCGGGTACTTCTCATCCAATAACTTGCCTGCGTGCACTTGGCCCGGAGCCAATTGCCGCGGCTTATGTGCAACCTTCCCGTCGTCCGACGGATGGCCGTTATGGTGAAAACCCTAACCGTTTACAACATTACTATCAGTTTCAGGTCATTATTAAACCATCCCCGGACAATATTCAGGAGTTATATCTAGGTTCTCTAAAGGAACTAGGATTAGACCCAACAGTTCATGACATCCGTTTTGTTGAAGATAACTGGGAAAACCCAACGTTAGGCGCTTGGGGATTAGGCTGGGAAGTGTGGCTTAACGGGATGGAAGTGACTCAGTTTACTTACTTCCAACAGGTAGGCGGCCTTGAGTGTAAGCCTGTCACTGGTGAGATCACTTACGGTCTTGAGCGTCTGGCAATGTATATCCAAGGCGTAGACAGCGTTTATGATCTGGTTTGGTGTGATGGTCCGCTGGGTAAAACCACTTATGGCGATATTTATCACCAAAATGAAGTAGAACAATCCACCTATAACTTTGAGCATGCTGATATCGATTTTCTGTTTACCTGCTTCGAGCAATATGAAAAAGAGGCTCAGGACCTGCTGGCGTTAGAAACGCCGCTACCGTTGCCAGCTTATGAACGTATTCTCAAAGCGGGTCATACATTCAACTTGCTGGATGCCCGTAAAGCTATCTCGGTGACTGAACGTCAGCGTTATATCCTGCGTATCCGCACCCTGACCAAAGCTGTTGCCGAAGCTTATTATGCCTCCCGTGAGGCGCTAGGCTTCCCTATGTGTAACAAGAATCAGAACTAAGAGGCTGTCATGACTCAACAGACTTTCCTGGTGGAAATCGGCACAGAAGAGTTGCCGCCGAAGGCTCTTCGTTCATTGGCTGAATCATTTGCTGCTAATTTTGCGGCAGAGTTGGATAACGCGAATTTGGCGTATGGTGAAGTAAGCTGGTTTGCAACGCCGCGCCGTCTGGCGCTGAAAGTTGCTAATCTGGATGAGGCGCAAGCTGATCGTGAAGTAGAAAAACGCGGTCCGGCGATTGCTCAAGCATTTGATGCTGAGGGTAAACCGACAAAAGCGGCAGAAGGTTGGGCTCGCGGTTGTGGTATCACGGCGGCTCAGGCTGAACGTTTAGTGACAGATAAAGGCGAATGGCTATTGTATCGCGCGCTGGTAAAAGGCCGCCGTGCAACAGAGCTATTGTCGGGTATGGTCAATCACGCGCTGAGTAAGTTGCCAATTCCTAAACTGATGCGTTGGAGCGATAAAGAGACTCAGTTTGTTCGTCCAGTTCATACCGTTACCATGTTGTTTGGCGATGAACTGATTGAAGGCGAAATTCTGGGTATTAAATCCGCGCGTGTCATTCGTGGCCACCGCTTTATGGGTGACTCTGAATTTACGATTGATAATGCAGAACAGTATCCCGCGATTTTGCAGCAACGCGGTAAAGTGATGGCAGATTATACAATCCGTAAAGCACTCATTAAGCAGGATGTAGAACAAGCCGCGATTAAGTTGGGCGGTATTGCTGACATCAGTGACAGCTTGCTGGAAGAAGTCACTTCACTAGTTGAATGGCCGGTTGTGCTGACAGCGAAATTTGAAGAGAAATTCCTTGCCGTGCCGTCAGAAGCGTTGGTTTACACCATGAAAGGCGACCAAAAATACTTCCCGGTTTACGACAATGCCGGCAAGCTGATGGCAAACTTTATCTTTGTCGCCAACATTGACTCTTCTGATCCACAGCAAATCATTGACGGTAATGAAAAGGTAGTCCGCCCACGCTTAGCTGACGCTGAATTCTTCTTTAAGACGGATCGTAAACAGCGTCTGGAAGATAATCTACCTCGTCTGGAGACGGTTTTGTTCCAGAAACAACTTGGTACTTTGCGTGATAAAACAGATCGTATTCAGGCGTTGGCTGGTTGGATTGCAGAGAAGATCGGCGCTGATGTGAATCATGCTACCCGTGCTGGTTTGCTGTCCAAATGTGACTTGATGACCAACATGGTATTTGAGTTCACCGATACACAAGGTGTGATGGGGATGCATTACGCCCGTCATGATGGTGAAGCAGAGGATGTTGCTCTGGCATTGAATGAACAGTATCAACCGCGTTTTGCCGGAGATGAACTGCCTTCTACCGGCGTTTCTTGTGCGTTAGCGATCGCTGACAAAATGGATACTCTGGCGGGTATTTTTGGCATTGGTCAGCATCCGAAAGGTGATAAAGATCCGTTTGCGTTGCGTCGTGCTGCGTTGGGCGCTCTGCGTATTATCGTTGAGAAAAAACTGCCGCTGGATTTGCAGACATTGACGGAAGAAGCGGTTCGTTTGTATGGCGACAAGCTGACAAATGCCAAGGTTACTGATGATGTGGTTGAGTTTATGCTTGGCCGTTTCCGCGCCTGGTATCAGGAGCAGGGCTACAGCATTGATACCATTCAAGCAGTGCTGGCGCGTCGTCCAACACAACCTGCTGATTTCGATGCTCGTGTTAAAGCAGTGACTCACTTCCGTACACTGGATGAAGCCGCAGCGTTAGCCGCAGCGAATAAGCGTGTTTCTAACATTCTGGCGAAATCAGAAGAGACATTGAACGAGAAGGTAGATGTTTCTGCGTTGAAAGCGCCGGAAGAGGTGAAACTGGCAACACATCTGGTGGCTTTGCAGGATAAGCTGGCGCCTTTATTTGCTCAAGGATGCTACCGGGAAGCACTGGTTGAGTTGGCATCTTTGCGTGAAGTTGTCGATGCTTTCTTTGACAACGTGATGGTGATGGATGAAGACTTACAGGTGCGAGTAAATCGCTTAACCCTGTTAAGTGAATTGCGTGACCTGTTCCTGAGAGTTGCTGATATTTCGTTACTGCAATAGTAATCTGGAATAATCGGTTTCGGCGGTAGTGAAAACAGTCGCCGGAACCGTAGTTTTTCCTCTACAGATAAAATTTTTTATAAAAACTGTATGAAAGTGCGGCATAGCGACGTTCACGCTGTTTTTATCAGCAACTAACCCATGATTATCAAAAAGGTATTGACGGCCTGTAGCGAGCGCAGTAAGATTCGGCTCGTTTTCGGCGAGTAGCGCAGCTTGGTAGCGCAACTGGTTTGGGACCAGTGGGTCGGAGGTTCGAATCCTCTCTCGCCGACCAATTTAGAGTTTGGGGCTGTCAAATAAGCCGCAGGCTTGAAGAAATAGAGAAGCCTTACAGTGATTGCTGTAAGGCTTTTTGTCTTTTTTATGTTTACTCTAAAAGTTACAACCGTTTAGTGCATTGACTTGCATAATCTGACAAGCACCGAAACTAGAGTGGATAACCGGCCAGATAAAGGTCTGAATTCATACACCCTATTTTAAAAGGGATACCCACTTCTGGCATCCCTTTAAACAGTATTTCAGATGGATATTCTGAACTATTTCACACAAGTCTGATGTTTTTCTAGAATTGCCACATACTCACCATTATGTCGCTGTCCCATATAGGTGACAGTGTTCCTTGTTACACCACAGTATGAACTTTATGTTCTTATTCCATCGTTCCCATAGTCATTTTCAGATCAGGCTACCATGTTTTGGAATGGAAGATATTTTTGGATCAAAACTCAAAAGGAGTTTAGAAGGTCCTCGTGTATACACTCCTGTTTCTTGATAATGATAGTTATCAGCAAAACGTAAATTGTGCAGGCGATCCAAAATAATATTGGATGAGACTTCCAACTGACTGAGTGAAAACGCAGCCGCAGCACAGGCATGAGTACCTGCTCCAAAAGCTAAATGTCTTTTTCGATTTGCTTTCTGTTGAGAAGTTGTATTTTTTCTTCGATATAGATCAAATTCATTTGGTTTGTGAAAAACCGATGGATCGCGATTAGCTGCGCCAATCATACAAAATATTACAGCGCCTTTAGGTATATCGATACCAGAAATAGTGACGTCTTCACTCGCTTCTCTTGGAATTAGTTGTACAGGTGATGTCAGACGTAAAGTTTCTTCAAATGCATCTCGAACCAGACTGCGATCTTTGAGCACTGCATCAAGCATACTGGGATTAGATATTAAGTGATTAAGCATCATTGCTAATATCTTGTCAGCAGGTTCTATCGCAGCTAATAGAATGTTTAAACACAGTGCTGTAATTTCACTCATGGACATCCCTGTATCTTGACAGAATATAGATATAATGTCCCCGCTAGGATTACGCCGTCTCTGATCTATTATAGGGTTTAGTAGGCGAATTAATTTCTGACTACATTCAAGACTGTGCATTTTTTCTGGTTCTGTTTGGTCAAACTGGGTAATAAAACTGGCGATACCCTTGTGCCATTCAGCTATATCACGATAGTTATCACTTGGCAGTCCGAGAATACCTAATGTTACTAATACGGCATAGTCGCGGCCAAAGTCATTAACAATATCTATATTTCCTTTTTCCATATAAGGTTGTAAGAGATCTTCAGTAATCTTTCGAATCATGGGTTCGTAGTAGCGATTAAAATAATCTTTTGAAAGTCCTTGCATTATGAGTTTTCGTTTACACGCATGCTCTTCACCTTCCATTTGAGCAAGAACGCGATCCCCCATAACCGGTTCGGCAAGTGCAGTTAATGGCTTAGTATTGAAAATTGAGGATTTTAAAATAGCGTCAACATCCTCATATTTGCCGATAAAATAGCTGTTTTGGGATTGTTCAAAATAAACTAAATCTTGTTTATGCAAGATGTCGTAAAAATCATAAGGATTTTTTATGAATGTTGGTTCGTGAATACTAAAAGAACTTAATTTAGCCATTATTGCGCTTCCTTTCTAAAGATATTTGGTACTAAGAGCTTATTAACTTTAAATACAATTACTATTTCATCAGACTGTTTGGATTTTATAATTGAGTAACGATTCCGTAACTTTGTTTATCTCCTACTTGTATAGGATAACTACCGTTAAACAACCCTTTTCCGATTGGCCAAGGACGATGATAAAGTAACGTAGAATATTTTACCCCAAGTAATCGAGGGGTATCGAGGTAGAAGGGAATTTCAGCGAAAATATATGGTAACGCTTTATATACTAATTGTAGGTCAATTAGACCAAAGTATTGCCCGGTACCTTTTAGTCGCCCTTTTATGGCTTGAAAGGACATATCAATACAAATTTTTTTAAAAGATTCTGATTCATTAAACGCGTTTTCAACTTGTGTTTTAAGAGATTGATAGTCATGGTTTAGTGCGAAGTCACTAAATTGAATGACTCTGATTTGCTTACTTTTTAGCATTGCTATGGACATCGCATAATCAAGGTTACATAAATGACGTCTAATTTCTCGTTGTGTTTTCTTGATTGCCTTAGCATTCTCAGTTCCACCAGCGACTAAAAGGCGTGAAGCTTCACGTTCACAAGGTAGCAATATGTCGACTTGCTGGAAGTAATGACTTGACCACTGAATAAGGTCCACTACATAGTCCTTTGAAAAACGCGAGTTAAAGGGGCTTATCCCTATTAGCGCGTGGTCGCCTTTTTGAATAATTTGGCCACAACGAGGGGTTTCACCTTGGACAATAAATGATGGTGAATTCTTGTGCAGCAATGTTGAATGGAGTGGTAATATCTGATTGTTCGTTTCTTTTAAGAATTTTTTTTCAGTAGATAACATTTCCATTGACTTTCCATTTTTTTAATGTAATCCCGCATAATCCTGGTATGAATTTTTTAATTTTTATATAGGTTCATTACATCTCCATTAAGATATTTATACAGAAATTTGATCTAACTTAATCTCGTAAAAATGTCAAAAATTATCGAAAGTCAGAGTTAGATAAACCCCATTTCGAATCGATCAACAAATTGATGTTAAATGAGTTTTTACCGATTCAGGTTGCTGTTGAGAAAGTGAGACGAAAATCTAGTACAAAAATGCATCGTCATCCTTGGAGACAAGATAGCATTCTTTAATAAGGAGGTTGTTCAGATAACAACACCTAATGCTGTATTTTTAACTTTATGTCAACATGCTTCGCCATATTAGTCATGTGGCGACTTTATTTGAGTATATTGACAGATATTCTGTTTATATGGCTAGAATAATGGCAAGAAGATATAACTATTTTTCGCTAGTAAATTTATCGGCTTTTATTGATAAATTAAAAAATCCATATATAAATTATGCTATTTAACTTGAGTTTTATTTAATATCTTGTGTCAGTAATCCTGTAGAAAAATTACGTATATACTAATAATATCATAGTAAAAAATAACATTTAATTACTATCCGTGATATTTAATTTATCCATCTGAGAAATATCTCTCATTCATTAAATGACTTGATTGAAAAAACATAAGAATGGTGTATGAATATTATCTTCTATGAACATCAAATGGAATGTAAATGTGGAATTAAATGATATAGGTAACACAGTTTTACTTGAAATTAATAAGTTTAGAATAAACGGCAATCGAGTATTTTCAAAGTGTGAATATCAAAATTCTATCAGTAGACATAAAGATAGGATATTTTTGCATATCGTTAATACGTTAGAAAAAGAAGTTAAGATACGGCCAAACATGACATTGATTGACTGTTCGACAGGAAATATTGAGGCAGGTGAGATTAAAGATGAATCCGCAATAACAAAAGGAATCCAATGTCGGAAATTTACTTTTTGGAATAAGAGAATAATAGGTGATATATGTCTTCACATAGTGGTGTAGTATATGGGGTTATTTTTTGTCTTATCAGTGCAGCATTTGATGTGTTTGTTGCGTATTTAACACAATCGATAAACTCAGCTATTGTCATATTCTATTGTTTCACATCATCTACTTTATTATTTATGATGATAAGCATTTTCAAAGGGATTGATCAATTAATTGAAAAGATCCGCAAAAATGTTTTATTGGTGGTGATTATTAATGTCTCAATTTTATTAAATTGGGGAGGATTAATCATTGCGCTACGCTTTCTTGAGCCTGCAATAGTAGGTGTTGCTTCAGTGGCTTGCGGCCCTGCAATCACTATCCTCCTCTCATCTTTTATCGATAAAGACGAGGCAAAAACAGAAAAATTGGAAGTTGTCATATCCTGGTTAGTTCTCATTGGGGTAGGTGTGATGCTGGTAAATTCATTTTTAGGAAATAGTGGGTTTTCATCAACCTCAATTCAGGACAGGATTATTGGTATTGTGAGTGTGATATTTGGCGCCATAGGAACAGTATTATACACTATTTTTTCTAAGAAATTATTCAAGGAGAAATGGCAAACGTATGAGATATTGTCTGTTAGAAGTATTTTAATGGTAGTACTTTCATTTTTTTATGTTTCAGTATCCAGTGTTTCTCTTAGTTTAGATATCGATATGATTCTTCCGATGTCGATTCTTGTTATCGTTGGACATTTACTTCCAATCTATCTGGTATTAAAGACAATTAATGCCATTACCCCTCTTCATGTCTCTTTGTTATTTCTGCTACTACCTGTATTTACGACGATTTTTCAATATCTTGATTCGCGTATAGCGTTTTCTGTTGAAAGTTTGATTTCAGCTTCGGTTATAGTTTCTTTATTAATTATTCTTGGTGTGAGTAAGATAAAAAAGACAAATAGGGTATAGAATGAAAAAGGTTGCTATTGTAGATGGTTTTTCTTTTGGTAAGGTTATACAAAGAGAAGATTATTCCCTTATTCATTGTTCTTATAATGTATGTTTAATTAATAACTGTCATGGTGTATTTACTGCTAATAATTTTATAACGGAATTAAAGAAATTTCTCTCTTTTGATGAGGCTGTTTTTATGCTGATAAAGGTGGAGGTGTTAATGTACTAGGTAATTTGTCTGAAAAACGGGCACAGAATTATGTACCCGTATAATATTGGGATTAATGCCGTAGTTTGAGTGCTGGAATTGTACAACAGAAAGTAATAAACAGCAGCCCAAGTAAAATTAGGAAAAAATTCTCATGACCTGGACCAATGCTGTAAAGCACAGCGACAGTTGCCGTACCCAGTGATGCGCCAAATAAGGTTCCAATTCTGGTAATTACACTTGCATCTGGAACTTGAGTGGCAGGTAACTCATGGTAAGCGTGAGACATCGCTAATAATGTAAGTAAACCTATACCGGCTCCTCTAAGCAGCATTGTTACCACGATGATTTCTGGATGAGATGGGATATTGTGCAGAAATAGCGGCACTGTGCCGAATATAGCCATTATTGTTCCAATCAGAGCGGTATTACTGACACCAAAACGTTCGCTTAATGATTTAAGGTAAGAGCGTGAAAGAAGCGCGCCGACTCCGTGAGCACCTATCCAAATGCTGGCAAGTAATTCACTTTGTTGGAAGCCATGTATAAACATAATGGGTAAAGCAAAAAGGCCGCCATAAAAACTAATACTTGAAAGAAGTAATAACCAAATGGATGCGGTAAAAGACTTTATTTTAAACGGTGCAAGTTGAATTAAAACATTAGAGGATTTATTTTGTGTATGGCGGACAAAAAGCAAAATGAATATGAGGCTTGCAAGTAAGATTCCAACCATAATTAACCAATGGAGGGTGTTCATTGTATCTGCTTTCGTCAGCAATGACAGACTGTAAATCATGAACAATAGCGATGGTGTTAGCAGTAAAAATCCCATGAGATCAAAACGTATAGATTCCGATTTATCATTTTGGGTGATACACACGGCGCTGAGCGCAATGGCTGCTATCCCAATGGGTACATTGATAAAGAAGATTAAACGCCAATCACCGATATGCAATAAATAGCCTGCAACAATAGGCCCAGCGATAGGCGCAATAACTGTAGGCACAGCAATAGTTGCCATAGCCCCTTTTAAATTTTGCTTGCTAACTGCGTTAACCAATACGGTTTGCATCACGGGCATCAGAATACCGGCACCTATGCCTTGTATAATTCTACTGACTAAAAGAAAATCAATTTGAGAGGAAAAGCCGCAAAGTAACGAACCTAACGTAAAGACGATCAGACCGGTTAACCAAAGGTTCTTGGCCCCCACTCGGCGTGTCGCCCAGGCGCAAAGTGTCACTGTGACTGTCGCGCTCAAGGTATACAGGGTTGAAACCCATTGTAACTGCGCAACTGAAGTGGAAAGACTAATTGTCAGAGATGGAATGGCAACACCAATAATTGTTGCATCCAATAGAGGCAAACAAATCCCGATGACAAGACATGTGATAACCCAGCGTTGGTACCGATTTAAAGGTGTTGACTGTTCAGAATAACTATTTTTGGTCATGATATATCTCCGCCGCCAATAAAGTTTTTCTTACCTGAACGGGAATTGACAAGATAATTCCAGGTAAACATACCGATTGTTACCTCAGCTGATTTTCAGGCAGCTTGTTTTGATGGTATTTTCTCTAGTTCGGGATTAAGTATCACTATTTCAAGGGATGCCCATCTTTGGCATCCCTTTGATCAGTATTTCAAATAAATCTTTTGAACTATTTCACACAAGTTTAAGGTGACAGAACTCCTCGTTACACCATAACATGAACTTTATGTTCCTATTCCATCTTTTCCACAGTGATTTTTAGCTTAGGGCAACATCTATCTCGTGCAGAAAACAATGAAACTTTTTTATATCTCTTCACTATATTACTAATACCAGTATTTACGATTATGAAAAAATTACTCTCTTTCTATGAAGCTGTTTTTTATGTTGATGAAGGAGATGAGATTGAAATAACTAAAGATGTTTGTAGCCAACTTAGTATTAATATCGATCTGATAATGGCAATGATCACTAATTTACTAATCAATCATTAATGAAATTAAAAGTGATGAAAAGTAAATAAACTAGTAACAGGTTTTTGTATTTATTTATATAACTGATGTTATACTTATTGGATTAACTTTTCAGGTACCGATTTTATTCGGAGCACAGCATTTTATACCAGTTATCATCTTTTCTCGTGAAATAATCGTTTACTAATTAATCAAACAACCACAAATTTTGCGCCCAGGTTAATAGTGATTAGTACTATCGTTATGTGCTTTTTATGGTCTTTTTGTCTATAAAATGTGTTCTTTGTCATATTTTTGTGCTAACTATGTTAATTATTAGTTTCCTTTGTGTTTTCCTGTTGTTTGTGACATCTGTTGAGATCTTATTGACGCAAGAGACAACAGTTGTTTAATTGATAAGCTGAAAATAATAAACAAAACCTAAACAGCGCAGTTTCGGACAGGAAGTGCAGATTCTGGCTGTACACAACAACATCACAAATGGAGTGCAAGAAATGACTACTTTCTCTAAAAGAGCGAAGTTATTGAAGCTAGGGGTCAGCTTAGTTGCATTGGCAGTAACCGCCAGCGTTCAGGCAAAAACATTGGTTTACTGTTCCGAAGGCTCACCGGAAGGCTTTAATCCGCAACTGTTCACTGCCGGCACAACTTATGATGCCAGCTCCAGACCACTGTATAACCGTTTGGTTGAGTTCAAAACAGGTACAACTGAAATTACCCCGAGTCTGGCTGAAAAATGGGATATTAGCGATGACGGTAAAGTTTACACTTTTCATCTGCGTAAAGGTGTTAAGTGGCACGATAGCAAAGACTTCAAACCAAGCCGAGAATTTAATGCTGATGATGTGATCTACACGTTCATGCGGCAGAAAGATGCAAACCACCCATACCACAAGGTGTCAGGCGGCAGTTATGAGTATTTCATTGGCATGGGTATGAGTGAGATGATCAATAAAGTTGAAAAAGTAGACGATTATACTGTCCGAATTGAACTGAGCCGCCCGGAAGCACCATTTCTGGCTGATTTAGGCATGGATTTCGCCTCTATTATGTCAGCAGAATATGCAGATAAGATGATGAAAGCCGGTACGCCGGAGAAAGTCGATCTGAATCCAATTGGTACAGGCCCGTTCCAGTTGGTGCAATATCAGAAAGATTCTCGCATTCTGTATAAAGCTTTCAAGGAATACTGGGGAGATAAAGCCAAAGTTGACCGGCTGGTTTTCTCTATTACTCCTGATGCATCCGTTCGTTATGCAAAATTACAGAAAAATGAATGTCAGATCATGCCATATCCAAATCCGGCGGATATTGCCCGCATGAAACAGGATAAAGATATCGTTTTGCTGGAACAGCCTGGTCTGAATGTCGGTTATGTCTCTTTCAACGTCACTAAAAAGCCATTGGATGACGTCAAAGTTCGTCAGGCGTTGACGATGGCAGTCAATAAAGACGCTATCGTTGAGGCGGTTTATCAAGGCGCTGGTCAGAAAGCCAAAAATCTGATCCCACCAACTATGTGGGGTTACGACAATGCTCTTAAAGATTACCAGTACGATCCGGAAAAAGCGAAACAGCTCCTAAAAGAAGCAGGTTTGGGTAGTGGTTTTACCATTGATCTGTGGGCAATGCCGGTACAGCGTCCATATAACCCAAATGCCCGTCGTATGGCTGAAATGGTCCAGGCTGATTGGGCAAAAATTGGTGTTAAGGCCAAAATTGTCAGCTATGAATGGGGCGAATATTTGAAGCGAGCTAAAGATGGCGAGCACCAGATTGTGATGATGGGTTGGACCGGGGACAATGGTGACCCAGATAACTTCTTCGCAACCCTATTTAGCTGTGCGGCCAAAGAGCGGGGTTCTAACTACTCTAAATGGTGTTACAAGCCGTTTGAAGATGTCATTCAGCCAGCCCGAATCGTTTCTGATCACGCTAAACGTGTTGAACTTTATAAGCAGGCTCAGGCTGTGATGCACGAACAGGTTCCGGCGCTGATTATAGCTCACTCCACAGTTTATGAGCCGGTACGTAAAGAGGTCAAAGGTTACGTCGTTGATCCTCTGGGCAGACATATTTTCAGCAACGTGTCCCTCGAATAATCCTATTCTTACTTTGTTGTGATACGCCATCTTCCTGATTTCTAACCGAAGATGGCGGTTTTCTCCAAGCGATCATAACTGGTGGAAAACTAACAAGAAAAGTAGAGGCAAGATGTTTATTACGTTGTGAGCCAAAAGATTGTGAGCCAAAGGGGGAAAGTCCTCCCCCTTATCAAGCCAAACGGCCTGAGAGCTGTAACCGGCATTTAAAAAAGAGAGTTTGGGATATGTTGCAGTTCATACTCCGACGTCTGGGGTTGGTAATCCCAACGTTTATTGGCATTACTTTACTGACTTTTGCTTTTGTCCATATGATCCCCGGCGATCCGGTGACCATTATGGCCGGGGAACGTGGAATATCTGCTGAGCGCTATGCTCAGCTAATGGCCGAAATGGGGTTGGATAAACCACTTTGGCAGCAATACTTTCATTATGTCAGTAATGTGTTACATGGCGATCTGGGTATCTCCATGAAAAGTCGTATCTCTGTGTGGGAGGAGTTTGTTCCCCGTTTCAAGGCAACGCTTGAACTGGGGATATGCGCTATGTTGTTCGCTATTGCTGTGGGTATTCCCGTTGGCGTCCTGGCGGCGGTAAAGCGTGGTTCTGTTTTTGATCATACTGCGATAGGACTTTCTCTAACTGGATACTCCATGCCGATCTTCTGGTGGGGGATCATGTTGATCATGCTGGTTTCTGTCCAGTTGGATCTGACGCCGGTATCCGGGCGAATAAGCGACAGTGTTTTCCTTGATGACAGTTATCCGCTGACGGGTTTTATGCTAATCGACACCCTATTCTGGGGTGAAGCCGGTGATTTTAAAGATGCGGTGATGCACATCATTTTGCCTGCCGTTGTCTTGGGGACGATTCCACTGGCGGTGATTGTCCGTATGACCCGCTCTTCCATGTTGGAAGTACTCGGTGAAGATTATATCCGTACTGCACGCGCTAAAGGCTTGAGTCGTATTCGTGTGATTGTGGTCCATGCACTTCGCAATGCATTGCTGCCGGTTGTAACCGTTATCGGTTTGCAGGTGGGCATTATGCTGGCGGGGGCGATCCTGACTGAAACTATCTTCTCCTGGCCGGGCTTGGGACGCTGGCTGATCGATGCCCTGCAACGCCGGGATTATCCGGTGGTGCAGGGAGGCGTATTACTGGTGGCGATCATGATCATCTTGGTTAACCTGATAGTTGACTTGCTATACGGCATCGTTAACCCGCGTATCCGGCATAAAAAATAGGGAGCACATTATGTCTCAAGTAACTGAGCCTGCAAGCAGTGCGCCTAAGATTATGACGCCGATGCAGGAGTTCTGGTATTACTTTAAGCGCAATAAAGGGGCCGTTGTTGGTCTGGTTTATATTGTACTGATGTTATTAGTCGCTCTGTTGGCGGGGGTGCTTGCCCCACACAGTGCGTCTGAGCAGTTCCGTGATGCTTTGCTGACACCACCGGTATGGCAGGACGGAGGAAGTTGGCAATTTATTCTGGGTACTGATGATGTTGGACGCGATTTACTTTCGCGTTTGATGTACGGCGCTCGGCTTTCATTGCTGGTAGGTTGTCTGGTAGTGGTGCTATCCCTGTTGATGGGGGTGGTTCTGGGTGTGCTGGCGGGTTATTTCGGTGGTGTGGTGGATATTATCATCATGCGTATCGTTGATATTATGCTGGCATTGCCAAGCCTGTTGCTGGCTTTGGTGCTGGTGGCGATCTTTGGGCCATCGATTGTCAATGCTTCGTTGGCGTTGACCTTTGTCTCTCTGCCACATTACATCCGCTTAACTCGTGCTGCGGTGTTGGTAGAAGTTAACCGTGACTATGTGACAGCTTCACAGGTGGCGGGAGCGGGTTCCATGCGTCAGATGTTTATCAATATTCTGCCTAACTGTCTGGCGCCGCTGATTGTGCAGGCTTCTCTGGGTTTTTCTAATGCCATTCTTGATATGGCTGCTTTGGGTTTTCTGGGGATGGGGGCGCAGCCACCCACGCCGGAATGGGGAACAATGCTGTCTGATGTATTGCAATTTGCACAAAGTGCCTGGTGGGTAGTGACGTTCCCCGGGATAGCAATTTTGTTGACAGTGTTGGCGTTTAACCTGATGGGTGACGGTTTGCGTGATGCACTTGATCCTAAACTCAAGCAGTAGTGAGGTAGTGAAATGGCACTGTTAAATGTAGAAAAATTATCGGTTCACTTCGGTGACGAAGAGGCGCCATTCCGCGCCGTTGACCGCATCAGTTACCGAGTTGAGCAAGGGCAGGTTGTCGGGATTGTCGGAGAGTCTGGTTCTGGTAAATCGGTCAGTTCATTGGCGGTGATGGGATTGATTGATTATCCGGGCAAGGTAATGGCTGACAAACTGGAATTTAACCAGCGTGATTTGACCAAAATTTCCGAACAAGAGCGTCGCCAACTGGTTGGTGCGGAAGTGGCAATGATCTTCCAAGATCCGATGACCAGCTTGAATCCCTGCTATACCGTTGGGTTTCAGATTATGGAAGCGCTGAAAGTGCATCAAGGCGGCAATCGTCGTACTCGTCGCCAGCGAGCGATTGATCTGTTGACCTTGGTGGGTATTCCTGATCCTGCATCACGTTTGGATGTGTACCCGCACCAATTATCCGGTGGTATGAGTCAACGGGTGATGATCGCAATGGCGATTGCTTGTCGGCCCAAATTACTGATTGCTGATGAACCAACAACGGCTTTGGATGTCACCATTCAGGCGCAGGTTATTGAACTGTTGTTGGAGTTGCAACAGCGGGAAAATATGGCGCTGATATTAATCACTCATGACTTAGCATTAGTGGCGGAAGCCGCTCATCACATTATCGTGATGTATGCCGGGCAGGTGGTGGAATCCGCCAAGGCATCGGAGATCTTCCGGGCGCCACGTCATCCCTATACTCAGGCATTGCTCCGGGCATTACCTGAATTTGCCACGGATAAATCCCGTCTTGCTTCTCTACCGGGAGTTGTGCCGGGAAAATATGACCGGCCTGTTGGTTGCTTACTGAATCCACGTTGTCCATATGCAAATGACCATTGTCGTCAGGTGGAACCGGAATTAAGAACGGTAGGGGAACGTCAGGTGAAATGCCATATACCGTTGGATGATGTGGGGAGGCCGACAGTATGAGTGAGTATCTTTATCCGGCGCAGCAAATATCCACTGTGCCGTTATTAAAAGCGACAGATCTGAAAAAATATTATCCGATTAAAGGAGGGCTCTTTTCGCCTGCTAGAACGGTAAAAGCGTTGGATGGCATCTCTTTCGAACTGGAAAAAGGAAAAACGCTGGCAGTTGTGGGGGAATCGGGGTGTGGTAAATCCACTCTGGGGCGATTGCTGACGATGATTGAAAAGCCAACTGACGGGGAGCTTTATTATCAGGGACAAGATCTGTTGGTGCCAAATAAAGACGCTGAAAAGCTACGTCGTCAGAAAATCCAGATTGTGTTTCAAAATCCTTATGGTTCACTTAATCCGCGTAAGAAAGTTGGTCAGATCCTGGAGGAACCTCTGCGGATCAATACCAAGTTGAGCGCACAGGAACGTAAAGAGAAAGTGTTGCAGATGATGGATAAAGTGGGGCTAAAAACTGAACACTACAGCCGTTATCCGCATATGTTCTCTGGTGGTCAACGCCAACGGATTGCGATTGCCCGCGGCTTAATGTTGGACCCGGATGTGGTGATTGCGGATGAACCGGTTTCCGCGTTGGATGTCTCGGTGCGGGCGCAGGTGTTAAACCTGATGATGGATTTGCAGCAAGAGCTGGGACTCTCTTATGTCTTTATTTCCCATGATTTATCGGTGGTTGAACATATCGCTGATGAAGTGATGGTGATGTACCTCGGTCGTTGTGTGGAAAAAGGCAGTAAAGAGATGATTTTCAGTCATCCACGTCACCCCTATACACAGGCGTTATTATCAGCAACGCCAAGGCTAAATCCTGAATTACGCCGTGAACGGATAAAATTGACAGGCGAATTGCCAAGCCCAATGAACCCACCACCCGGTTGTGCGTTTGCAGCGCGTTGCCGCCGGGCACTTAGCATTTGTACTCAGCGTCAGCCAAAACTGAATCAATATGGTAATCAATTGATCGCCTGTTTTGCGGTTGATCAGGATGAAAATGTTGCAGTGGAATAATTGGTTAAGTTAATAAATTTTAAGGATGGTGAGGTTGAACCATCCTTAATTTCCCATAATAGCGTTTGTATAAACGCTATTTTTCTTTCTGATTTCCCCTTTCAAACATAAGCTACGGCAATTTACCTAAAAAGAGTTAGTTAAAAGAGATTAGAAAAATCGACTCTTTGACAATGATGGGTTTGTTGCTACAAATGCCATTCAGCAACTCATTCATTACACGTATAAAAATCCCTTATGGGATGAAATATCCGTTTTCTGGGACGGAATGCTTACCCTGTAAATATTCTTATGATTTATATTCTAAAGGAGAGAATTCATCATTATTTGACATTGAGTCGTCAGGGAGAGTCATGTATGAAAAGTTTTGAGAAAATACCTCATATTGACCTTGCGCCAATATTTACCCATACAGATACGGGATTATTGTCAGTTGCTGATCAAGTTCGCCGAATATATACGAATGTGGGGTTTGCTTACCTTATTAATCACGGCATATCAGAAGATTTAGTGCAAGCCACTTTTCAGGCAGCAAAAGATTTCCACAATCTACCACTGAATAAGAAATTAAAAATTCGTCAAAATAAGTTCTTTCGGGGTTATATGCCGAGGAGCACATCTCGATTTGAATTATCTACTTTGGAAAAAGCGAATAAGCCTAATCAAAGTGAGGCTTTTATTATTGCTAATGAAGTATCGGAGGAAAGTGAAGACTTTAAACTAGAACAAAACTTAGCTGGCCCAAATCAATGGCCGGAAGATATGCCGGAGTTCAAGGAGACGATCACAACATACTATAAATCTATGCAGGCTTTGGCTAAACGGATGGTACAAGTTTTTGCAATGGCGTTCGGCCTGAGCCCCGATGCATTAGATAATTATTTCAGGGAGCCGACTATTTTCTTGAGGCTTCAATATTACCCGGAACAGCCAGACATCATTCCTGAAGACCAGTATGGCATTGCCCCGCATACGGATTATGGATTTTTGACCTTATTAGCACAAGATACCATTGGGGGACTGCAAGTCAAAAATCAAGAGGGAGAATGGATTGATGTTCCACCTGAACCGGGTTCTTTTATCTTAAATAGCGGAGATATGATCAAATGGATGACTAACGATAACTTTATTTCTACTCCCCATCGGGTAATAAATCGCTCTGGAAAGAAACGATACGCTATCCCTTTCTTTTTTGAGCCAAGCATGCATGCTCAAATAGCTCCATTAGATATATTTAAGGATGCGGATAATCCGGCAAGATATCCTCGTATTGAGTATGCAGATCATCTTATGACGAGAATAAAGTCAAATTACAGTATTGGTGCTTAGGGGATAATAAAGCTTCAATTTGGGGGCAAGAATATGGCTAGTTACACATTCTTTTCAAAAGCCGCATTCAATTTTGATAAAGAAAAAACGGCCTTGTCGGGTAGTAAGGTCATCTTACTTATCAGTGTCGGCCAAAAATATCATGAAGGCGATAAACTCGCAGCAACCATTGATCTGATTAATAAGAGTGGATTTTCTTCATGCACAATCGCGGTAGCTGATACCTTACAGCGGCATAATTATCTGGGAATGAGTTATGAAGCAGCCTATCGTTTTACATATGAATTGGGTACTTCTTGGATCGCTCGAAATTCTGAAGTTCTCGCTGCACTTTCAATTCCCAATAATATTCTCCGCTGGGATGAAGCCTTAAACGATATATCATATTTGGCATTTCGAGAAGATATAGAAGGATTATATGTTAATGATCCTGCTTATAAAGAGGCAATTAACGAAACCATAGGCATATTTATTGATCGAATGGTAAAGCGGGACCCAAGTATTGATACCGTTCAGGCGTTCATACGTTGTTTAAATTATCTTATGGAAGAATGTCCCATAATCATGCCGATTTGGGCAGCTAAAGGTTACGATTTCATCATCTATCCACAACCAATGACTGCGGCAATGGATGCCACACGTGAGCGTTTCGTTGTTGAAAAATATCCTGGAAAAGAACGCTGGTTATCTCTACGCTTTAAGAAGCGGTCTATACCAAATTTTCTTAATAATGCATTCCTTCAGGAAGATGCGATTCATTGTATGGTGGAATAAATCAAAAAGACATGAAACATCAGTAATCTGATAGATATGAAATAACTAAAGAAGGTAAGGTTATAGTCTGTCCTTCCAGGAAATTTCCGGCACATGCTAAGCCGATACTCAGGCTTGTTTCAGTGAGGTTCCGGGAATTTTTTAGATGAACTACTGAACACAGAGGAGGCTATTTGATGATTTTTTTCTCAGAGAATCACAGAAAGTGGTGGGTTTTGACTGGCGTGAGTATTGCGAGCTTTCTTGGTTGTATTGACTTTACTATCGTCAACACGGCTTTGCCCGCAATAAGAGCTGATCTGCATGCTACAGTGGCTGAACTCCAGTGGATTATCAATATTTTTCTCTTGGCACTATCAGCTTTCATGGTTGTGATGGGGCGTATGGCTGATATCTATGGTCGTCGACGCGTACTCTACCTTGGCGCCATATGCTTCGGACTGGCATCACTCGGTGCTGGGCTTGTTACAAATATAAACTGGCTTATCGCTTTTCGCTTTGCTCAGGGAGTATCCTGCGCAGTCTTATACACAGCCTCTGGTGCCATAGTTTCCAATGCCTTCCCTGAGGAGGAGCGTGGAAAAGGTATCGGTTTGCTCTTTGGGGTTAATGGACTCGGACTGGCAATTGGCCCGGTAATAGGAGGAATCATCGTTAGCACTCTAGGTTGGCGTTGGATTTTCCTAATAAACGTTCCATTGATTGTCTTAAGCCTATTAATCTGTACGGTTAGCGTCAAAGAATCTAGGAATAAGGAACAAGGGACGACGTTAGATTGGGGGGGATTGATTTTTCTGATCACCGGTCTGTCGGCCTGCATTGTTGTACTCAGCTTAGGTAGTGAGTGGGGATGGCTGTCATTCTCTACGCTAGGTCTTTTAATCATATCGGTCGTCGCGTTGGTCATATTTTATCATATTGAACAACGGGTCTCTGCGCCGATCCTTCAACTCCATCTGTTTAAAAACCGGACTTTCATTGGTGCGGCTATAGCCAATGCGGCACTGGCCTTTTTTTACTGTCTGGCTTTTTTCCTGATGCCTCTGTACCTACATACGATAAAAGATCTTGAGGGATATCAGATAGGTATGATGTTGCTTCCTACTACGGCGATGGTTGCTCTTCTTTCACCGATTGTTGGTCGGCTTACTGACCGAATGGGAGTCAAAATAATACTTGTCAGCGGCTTTTTATTTTTTGCTATTTCAGCATTTCTTCAAACACTCTTTTCCGAATACAGCAGTCTATTCAGTATTGCGATTGCGTTTACGCTTATGGGTATTGGTTGGGCTTGTGTACTGGGGCCATCCACAGTGGCTGCGCTGTCATCTGTACCGGAACGTATGGGGGCGGTTGCTATGGGATCATCGTGGACGGTGCATAATATTGGTGGGGCCGTAGGGCTTGCTTTTGGCCTGTTACTTTATCAGCAAGTTGCTACCAGCAGCTTATTACTCAAATTAGGCGCGTTTGGCGTGACTCCTGGTCAATGGGTGGAGAAAGTTATCGCTGAACCAGAAGGGGCGCTTTCAGCTTTGCATCAACATGCTGGTCTTGACCTTGCAGATGCGCTGAATGTTTTTCATACGTTCTTTATTGAGGGATACCGTGCGGCAATGGGGTTGTTGTTAGCTATCTCTCTTTCAGTTTTATGTATCCTTTGGATGACATTGAAACGACAACAGTCGAAACAATAGGCATTACAGGAAGATGCCACGTTGTTCGGCGGCTATCTGCAATAGATTTAAAAATCGGTTTAAATTGAAAATAGATGATGAAACAACAGAGAGACAGTGACTATTACCAACTTTGAAAATTAGGGGAGAGCACCGTGGGGAAAGAATCAAGCCACCAGCGTATGACGAATATCTCATCACCTCACCCACGGGCGTTTTCTCCATTAATGTTAGTTGTATTGATTCTGGTAAGTTCTCTCGGATCAATCATTGGTATCCAAACACTTGTCACTCTGGGTGTCACACCAAGCACATCTATAATTGGTGCTCTGGTTGCTATGGCGATAGCACGGCTCCCAATCTATCAATTCACGCTTTTCCGTTCTGTTCATGCACAAAATTTAGTGCAAACCAGTATGTCCTCTGCCACTTTTGGGGCAGCTATCAGCCTTCTCGCCCCGCTTGGTATCGCGTACGTCATGGAGATGCCTGAACTCATTATGCCGATACTGGTAGGGGTAAGTTTGGCTATGTTGTGGGATGCTTTCCTGCTATATCGTATGTTTGACTCCCCGGTATTTCCAGCATCAGGTGCTTGGCCTCTTGGGATGGCTACCGCTGAGGTGATCAAAACCACTGATCGAGGAGGTTATCGAACGATCACATTAATTTGTGGGGTGATAAGTGGGTTTATCGGCAGTCTTTTAGGTTTGCCAATGTCGGCTGCCGGTATTGCTTTTATCGGGGGCTTTGCGGCTATGCTGTCATTCGCGGCTGGACTGCTATTGGCTCCCTGTCTCTATATTGTGTTTGCATTGGATATCAGTACCCTGAGAATGCCTGAAGGGATTTTGGTTGGTGCTGGTATGGTGGCAGCTTTGCAAATTGGTCTTTCCATGTACAAGCGGAAAAAGGCACACATCACTATTCCCGCAGGCTGTCATCAACATCAGATTGATCAGCCTGGTGCCTCATCTTTTCGGGCTTTACTCGGTATCGGTAGTTTGGGTTATCTGCTTTTGGCGATGATACTTGCTCTAGGGACGGGTCTGTTTGAACAACTCAGTTTACCTATGTTGATTGGATTTGTTGTATTTGGCACGATCTCAGCGCTACTTCACGAACTCATCGTGGGAATCGCAGCCATGAACACCGGGTGGATGCCTGCGTTTGGTGTAGCGCTACTATCATTGGTAATTGGTATCTGGAGCGGTTTTCCAGTAAAAGCCTTGGTCGTATTAACAGCGTTTACATCGGCAACTGGGCCTGCATTTGCTGATATGGGCTACGACCTTAAAGCAGGATACATATTGAGAGGTGATAATCGTGATCCCATATTTGAGCAAAGAGGGCGGCGGGAACAAATGATCGCAGGCATGTTAGGTTTTGGCGTAGCGATTATCGCTGTTCTACTGACCTGGCGGGATTTGTTCGCTCATAACCTGTTTGCCCCAGTCAATTTGGCTTATGCCGCGGCAATTAAAACAAGTATAGATCAAAGCAACTTAATGAATTTCACCAGCTGGGTAATACTGGGTGCGCTACTACAAGTTATTGGCGGCACTCGAGGCCAATTAGGTATCATGCTTGCAACAGGACTATTGATAGCTAAACCTACTGTTGGCTGGATGGTTCTCCTTGGGTTGATTTGTCGTTTATGGGTAAAACGCAAGTATCGCAACCACCCTTCCCACGGACTGGAGTCTTTCGCGGGCGGGATGATTGCAGGAGATGCTCTTTGTAGCATAATGTTAAGCACTCATTCACCCACAGTAGGGCAGAGCGCAAACGAACATTAATCAACGAGACCGTAGCCAAAAATCGCTACTAGACTGCAAGACAGATGAATCTTCATCGGTAGGGAGAACGATTCTTTTCGTTTCGCTTGGAGAATAGCTAAATTTCCTCTTATAGGCACGCGCAAATTGAACCGGGCTACTGAACCCATACTGATAAGCCAAGTCAGCAATACGTTGACGTGGGGTGATTTGGGAACTCAGAATTGAATGAACTTTAGATAAACGTCGTGAACAAATGTAACTTGCTACACCGCCTACCGTTTCGAAGAGCCGATATAAATGACTCCTGGAAATACCGATTTGTTCACAAATCTGGTTAACGTTTAGTGTATTTGAATTAAGATTTTGATCAATATAGTGTCTGATCCTGTTGAACAAAGTCGTGTCAATAGCAGTTTGTGCCTGAATAATATTATCTGGGGTCGCAGAAAGCGTCGCATTCAGGAAGCCCAAAGTAGCTTGCATAACCTGTGGCATATCGTTCTTAGGCAAGTGGGGAGCATGTAGAAATAGTGCTCTAATATGTTCAGCAAAAAGCTGTCCCAAGCTGTGATTTAAGACTGCTCCATGGAAATTAGCCGTTGTTGTCGGGAGAAGATCTCGAGGAACCATCAACATGATGACCTCACCTTCGGCGATGCTCAAATTATAGGGTTGACCTAAATCGATAACAGCCAATTGCGAAGGTCTTACCTTAGTTTGGTGGCTAGCATCATTATAAATCCACGTATCAGAAAGGCTAAGGCGAAAATAATAATGGTCAAGATTATCCTTGCGAATCTTGTCTAATGAACGATGAGCAAAGTTATTGATTGTATTCTCGCGCTTGCTAAGGAAACGCCAACGTCCAAGCATCAGCTCCCCTATATGCATCCCGCAGAAATTAGCATCTAAGATAATAATTTCACGCATTTTTAGCGAAATATTATGATGCTGGTGCTCTTCACGCCAAGCATCAAACCGTTCAGCTTTAGAATAGGAGAGTGCTGAAAAACGATAGGGGTATAAATCTTCAAGATCACTCATACACACCATCCTTTCACACAAGGTTAATAGTGTCATGTTGAGGAGTCAGGACATACAGTGAATTACTGTGGTTAATATATGCTTCTCCGAAACAGGCGCATACAATAGAATATAGTATAAATTTAAACTTTCATTACGTTTTGCTTAATGATGTCGTGTATACAGTGAGTTAAATCACGACAACATAACTATTAGCAACGTGTCTTGGGCAGAATAAGTAAAGGTGGATCGCCAGGAAAAAACAAGTAGCTTGGCTTGATACTTTTCTTCGTATAATGCTAAAAGAGTGACTAATTTAAGTTTCTGATTGGTGGCTTGGTTTCATCAATGTTACACATTGTGGTTAAATCAGACGCTTTTAAATAGGAAAATTGAATATTTATATGTTTTTCTAATAGTTACAGATAACCACCAAAGGCAATTATTTCAGGAAAATAACGACTTGGATAAGTGAAACAGGATCGTTGGCGATAAAATCAAGTATACTCAATTCCATAGATCACGTGTTATAACTGCGATATCCACAGGCATTGGTTTAAGTGAAAATGAAATTGCGTGTCAAACGTTCGTTAACCATTAAACAGATGGCCGCAGTGACCGGCGTCACGCTGGTGACCATTGCTATTTTTATTACGATTCAATTGTGTCATTTTATACAGCAACGTAAAGATGATTATATCAGCCAGCTTAATAATGCGGCAGTTCAGGTACAGGCGCCTTTAACGGAAGCGCTACTTAATTCCGATCTCAGTAAAGCAAAAGAGTTGCTGATAGGGCTGCGTACTGTAGGTATCTTAGGACGGGCAGATGTGGTGTTGCCGGAGGATATCCGGGTGATACGATTGAGCTTTGCTACTCATCGCCCAATCCCCGAACTGGCTAAACGAGTTTTTGGTATCCCTGTGGAAGTGAGTATTCCTCTTCATGTTTATGGTTCAGTATCGACAGGAGCTAAACCGCTAGGGCATCTGATTTTGCAAGTGGATTCCAATCGAGTATATCGTTTTGCTATTAATACGTTGGCGCTGATGCTGACAACTTATTTATTACTGGCCCTTATCCTTACGGTGTCGATAAGCTGGTGTATCAACCGGATTATTGTGCACCCATTACGTGACATTGCTCGGGATCTTAATAACGATCAACCATCAGAGCCAATGGCTTGCCCTAAATATCATCAGGATGATGAATTGGGTATGCTGATCAGGGGATATAATCGTCAATTTGATAAGCATAAACCTCCGTCATCATGAAACCATCCGTGGCGATCTGAGGTCTAATCCTCAGTTATAATCCTGACAGGATTTTGCCTGTTAAAATTCAGGTTTTTGCTTTTTCTTCCGTTATTATTGGTCGAAGGGAACATATTCTGTCATCAATGGTTAAACCTTCGAAGGCTAAAACCAAGGATAGACATCTATAGGGGTTCACATGCAGGGTTCGAAAATTCGTTATTTTATTGGTGGGATAATGCTGGCAATTGCGGGCCAGACGCAGGCGGAAGCCTTGCAGCCTGACCCTGCCTGGAAACAGGGTAAACTGGAAAATGGTTTTAACTGGCAAATCTTGCAGACGCCGCAACGTCCTAACGACAGAATACAGTTGCGCCTTGTTGTGAAAACAGGGTCACTGGCGGAGAAAACCCAACAGGCGGGTTATACCTGGTTGATTCCGAAAGTCGTGCTCTTTAGTAGCAAAAGTTTATCTTCCACCAAATTAGACCAGTTATGGAACAGCGCTATTGATCCAAAATACCCACTGCCTCCAGCTATTGTTTCATATGATTTCACACTTTATAGCTTGAGTTTGCCACATAATCAGCCTGAACTACTAAAAGACGCGTTGAACTGGTTGGCTGATGCAGCAGGCAGAGCGGTATTTACACCTGAGACTCTACAACATGCCATGAAAATGGCCAATACATCCGTAGCAACCTATCCACCGGATATACAAGATCCCGTGTGGCGTAGACGTTTGAAAGGTTCAACGTTGTTAGGGCATGATCCGGCGCAAAATGCGCCTCAACCTATTGATTTGGAGAAACTTAAGCAGTTTTACCGGCAGTGGTATACCCCTGACATGATGACGTTATACGTTGCGGGTCATGTGGATAGCCGTACTCTGCCGGAAAATATCAGCCAAGCGTTTTCATCATTGAAAGGTAAACGCCATACTCCGGCCACCATTGCAGCGTTGTCACCAATGAAACCGGAGACCATAGGGATTATCAGCGATAAAAAGAAGGAAGATACTTTATCCTTGATTTGGGATCTCAATTGGCAGCCGATTAATGATTCGCATGTGCTTAATCACTATTGGATCAGTGATATTACTCGCGAGGCACTTTATCGCTATCTGCAACTTGGGCTGGAAAGAAAAAACGATAAAGCGTTGAAACTGGGGTTGGATTGTAAAGTCCAGTATCACCGTGCGAGTTGCGCCCTGAATCTCAACACGGCGGCAGGTAATCTAAAACCCGCAATGGAGTATCTGGCGGCTGAATTGGTCACACTACGGGATAAAGGATTGCCGAAGGGACAATTTGATGAACTATATGCGCAAAAACAAGCACAACTCAGCCAGTTGTTTGCCATGTATGGTCATACCAGTACGGATATTCTGATTAATCAGCGCCTTTTGTCTCAACAGAGCAATGTGGTGGATATCGCTCCTGAGCAGTATCAGCGTTTGAGGCAAGCATTTTTAGCTTCTTTGACCCCTGAAATGCTTAATCGTGAGTTGAAGCAGATCCTTTCACAAGAAGTTGCATTTATTCTGATTCAACCGAAAGGGGAAGCGGAGATGGATGTCGATCAGTTAAGAAACAGCTTTAATCAGATTATGTTGCTGACACCATATAAGGATAAAGCTGATATTCCGGCACAACCACCGATACCTAAGCCTGATGCAAAAGCGTCTTAAAGCGGTAAAAGGGCGGGTAATACCGCCCTTCATCATTGGAGGCTACTTTTTAGCCTCAGCTCTCAGTTCAGTCACATTCTTACCGCCGATGCCCCAATTATCAGTATCGACTTCATCAATAATGACAAAAGTTGTCGCCGAATTTTTTCCTAATACATCGACCAGTAACTGAGTGGCTCCTTCAATTAATTGCTTCTTTTGTTCTGCTGTAGCACCTTCACGAGTAATTCTGATATTAACAAATGGCATAAACAGCTCCTTTTCATCGGTTATTATTGGCAGATCGCTCTGCCAGGGCATATTTATTCGGTATTTTTATGATTATTATCCGCAGTAGCTATCCAGGCAGCGCAGAATAGCGTTAAACGGGCAAAGAGATAGAAAAATGTCATCAAGCCGATAACAGAACCAAATGCGGCGCCAGAAGGGGAATTGGCGAGGCGTGGTAACGTCATGGTCATAATATATTTGAGCACTTCAAAGCCTATTGCTGCCATCAATGTTCCTTTTAATAGTGCCTTGCGTTCTGGCTGGTGGCGAGGCAACACCCAGAATAGCCATAGGAAAAGCAGATAATTAGCTGAAATAGAAATGGCTAATCCAATCAAGAACCAGGATGGACGAAGCCATTCAATGCCATCTAACCCTAACATCTTGACAATGGTTGCTTGGGCGGAGCCTGCGATAGAGGTCAGTGATAGCGTGATGACCAGCGCTAATAATAGCCCGATCAGAGAAATAGAATCACGAAGATATTTAAAATAGATTTTCTCATTATCTTCCTGATTTCTCACCCAGACAGGATGGAACTGGGCAAGAATAGCCTGACGTAAATTACTGACCCAATTCACACCGGAATACAGCGCAATTGCCAAACCGGTTAATCCCACGGTAGTACGTTGTTTAATTGCTGTATCGACACTATTTTTCAGCGTATTAGCAAGAGTCGGATCACTAATACTGTTGGCGATACCGTTAATCAGTTTTGCCAATAAATCAGGATTAGAGGCCAGAATAAAACCGGCAATGGCAAAAGAGAGCATCAGAATGGGAATAAGTGATAAGAAGGAAAAATACGTTATTGCGGCGCCAAACTGATTACCCATCCGATCATTAAAACGCAGCGTTGCACGGATAAAGTGGGCAATAATAGGAATATTGCGGATATAATTTCCTACTCTGACTGTCAGGGAAATCGCTTTTTTACCGTGGTGAATGCCCTTCTCCAAAGGTGTTCTGGATAACCTTTTCGGCTGATGTTGGGCTGTTTCCTGTTTTTCTGTGCGCTTTGGCATGTATAGCCTCAAATAGTTACCTTGCTTGAATATGAGTAATCTCATCATGCCATGTTTCTACGAGATGATTCCGTTGTCAAATCCAGGTCACTTGTCAAAGTGATAGGCCACCAGCCCAACGAGGAAAGATTTTCTAGGCGATAGTCTTGGGTGAAATTTAATCTTTCATTTATTAATGTTGTAGATATAATATTAACCAATGAAACAATAACTTAGGAGGTAATTGGTATGGCCGTATACTTGGATAGCAGTAATAGTATGTGTGGCAGGGATGCTTTTAAAATTCATGGCGATAATAGGAAACATCCTGGAACAGGCTCTGACGGTTGTATTGTTCTTAATTTATCCATCAGGAAACAAATATGGGTCAGTGGCGATCACGATTTAACGGTCGAATAATATTACTGTCGGTAGCTATATTATCATTTTCAATATCTGCTATTGCCGCAGGACCTGATTGTTCAGATATAAACGGATGGGCAACTCAGCTTACTGCGAATAGTTTGAATGACTTTGGTATTGATAGAAATAATATCGATTTCGATAAAACGCAAACATCATTAATTCTTTCTGAGAGATTAAATAAAAGTGAAGTAGCTATTATTCTACAACGTGAAATAGCTAAGGCTGAAAGGGAAAAAGTACTGAATGATAAACATGAATTTGATGATATTTATTTATCTCAGCCGATTTATAGGCAAATGTATCATGTAACATTTACCAGCAAATCTAGGGATAAACTCAGTTTCATAACAACGACTTTAGCTTCAGATGATGAATGTTCTATCGGTATAGAAAATATTTATCAAATTTCAAAGGAAATAAAAGCATATTGATGCTTACTTTATTTAAAAGCCGCTTTCATTGTGGCGGCTTATTATCTAACAATTCAAAGTATAAAGCGTACTTGTATTGAGTTAATATCCCCTATTCATGCATAGTGAGTACTCTCTGATTAAACATTTTCATGATCAGATATATTGATATGCTGATAATCATCAGTGAAAACACTTTTAGTGAAAAATTATATCTAATAATACTAGATAAATATGAGATTGATATCCACATTAATATTGAAAAAATTATTAATATAATTGAAATTAATACCTTACGTGAAGTTTTTATCTTTTCGTTAGAGTAATTAATATCCTCTGGTTGATATCCATTTATCAATGTATTAAATTCTCTGCTCGTTTTAACAGACATACTTATTAACGTAGTGACTAGCATTATTGCCATAGCGTAATCCACATATATAAGTAATGGATTATTGAACTTAAATACGATCATAGAAATAACATATGCAGTAAATATATTTGAACAAATAGTTTCCTTCCTAAACATTCCCTTTATTCTAATCTGTGACTTATAGTAGTTCTTATGTTCTAAATTTTGCTTGTAAATTCTAAACATAATTATATTTCCAATTCATTTATTAATTTTTTGATATTATGAAAAAGCATTAATATTGTCAATTGTAACTATTGAAATAGAGAACAATAAAAAGATCCCTCATTTGAAGGATCTTTTATAAAAGAACAAATTAATCAGATTTACGATTAATTATTTCGCCGTTAGTGGTACTAGTTTCGGTTTCATTACTATAAGTTTTCACCAAAGGTATTTTGCCGGACAATACACCTTCCTGAACTGCCTTAACAATTCCGCTAACAGAATCAGGTAATGCAACATTGCCGCCTTTACTATTGTCATAGCCGGTAACAGATTGTTGCTCCACATTTTGGGTATTAAGAATGACATTACCTTTCTCGCTACCAATCTGTCCGCCAATTAGATGAGTATTTCCTTTTACATCTAAATTAACCCCTTGATTACCGGAAATAGCCGATTGTTCGCCGACATTTTCTCGATCTTTAATATCGACATTGCTTTTAAGTTTACCTGTAACTCCATTAATACCTTTAATATTATTAAGACTATCAAATGCAGAGGTTAATCTTTCCTGCCACCCTTTCGGTTGTGGCTCTTCGGCTGGGTTTTTAGCTGGATCATCTTTCAATACCTCATCTTTCGACACATCGTCTTTAGACGAATCATCCTTAGTTGCCTCGTCTTTAGGAATATCGTCACTTTTTACTTTGGATTCTTTGGTGTAATTAATGCCAGCATCAACACCGACATTTAACCCATGTTCAGTATCTTTACGGCTTTCAACTCGTAAATCACCACCAATATTGCCTTTTACCTGATCAGCCTCTATCCGTGCTCCGGCAACTGTCGTATCACCGCCGCTATTGATCACGACATTTTCACCTTTGATATGGCTATTACGTTGGGTTGTTGCTTGCAGGCGATCAATACCTGCTTTGACTTCCCCGCCGAAGTTCTGTTTTGTGGTCGTGGTGGTAGTGTCATCCTCAGCTTTCTTGATCGAATTTGCATTCCCCCCATTGCCTTTCAGGTTAAATTCCCAACCATCGTTGTTAATGCGATCCTGAGCAGATACCAGTTCAACATTACCTTGTTTAGCGTTCAGGTCGATTTGCTTACCGGTCACTTGAGCACCTTGCAACGTCAAGTTATTGCCTGCACTCAAAGTGATGCCTTGCTTACCGCCAATCTCACTGACCTGAGCGGTGGTACTATTCTTGCCATCGGTGTTGTAACCGCCGCCAAGACCGAGATGAACATTCTTGCCCTCTGGCGAATTCCCCCCTTTAGCAGAAGCTTCGCCGTTATAACCGGTCGCTGTTTTCGTTACGCTATTGGTGGCGTTATCAAAACGGATATCATCTTTAGCATCGATATTGGCTTTGCCGACGCCAGCATTCAGAGATGTGCCTTGATATTCGGCATCCCTTTCGACACGAATATTAATGTCATCCGCTGCGGTAATCCGGCTGGTTACTGCTTCGGTTGTCACAGTATGGCTGCTTTGTGTGCCGCCTTTGCCTTTACCATTACCAGAGATATCTTCACCGGTGGTGGTGTAAACACGTAAGTCAGCATTGCCGCGGGTTTCACTGTGGCTGCTTTGGTGGTGATTCTGTGCTGCTTCACTGTTATGGCTACCGGCAGTCAGTGTAACGTTACCCTTATCAGCACGATATTGAGTACCTTGGTCATACAGTTCGCCGTTGGTTTTAATGACGATATCGCTAGCCTGAACAGAAGTCACAACCGCTTCGGATTTTTTGTTCGCTGTTACGATGCTACTGCCGTTGGCGGCAATATCCGCGCCGAAATTAGGTGTGCCTTTTTTGGTTAAAGTGCCATCCAGTGCAGATTTAGCTGGTTCTTTAACCACTTTCTCCATTGGGCGAGTGACCGCGCTATAATCGACATTGATGCCAATATCTGTGCCAACCTGTAGTTTGTGGTTGGTATTTGATGTCGTATTCGATACGGCCAGATTGCTGACTTTGCCTGCCTCAGCGGTATAAGCGCCATTGACTTCATGCTTCGTCCCTTCCTGAACCAATTCACCGTTGGCTTTAATATTCAAATTACCTGCGATTTGAGAACCGGAAACAACGGCAGTCGTACTGGTATGATTATTGTTGTTACCTTCATAACTACCATGAATACCGGAACCGACTTTATCGATTCCTCCGGTAAGATAGGTACCAACGTACTTTTTACTCTGAGATTTCTCTTCGGATTTTTTATTATCCGCGGCTAACAAACGAACATTCGCACCGGTGATCTTAGCATCACCTGTAGTCGTCACCAGATTGGAACCACGCAGGGTGACATCTTTATCAGCATTGAGAATGATGCTACCTCCACTTAACGTGGAAGCTTGCTGTGTTATCGTCTGATTTTTTTGACTGTTACTGGTATGTTCAATACCTACTCCGGCACGATACTGTTTATCCCCCTTTGGTTGGAAATGGCTTTGTGGGTCCAGAGAAGTGCTTTGTTTATCAACCTGTTTCTGTTCGCCATAAGAGAGCACGTTGATATTACCGGATGTGCTCAGGTTAAGCGCGCCGCTACTTTTTACCTGGCTGCCAATAATATTGATATCTTCATCACTGAGTAATTTGAGATCCGCTTCAGAAACCAACTCGCTGCCATGAGATTTCTGTTGCTGGCTATTGGTTCTTTTTGAACTATTAGTGATGTTGAGTACGGTGCCTGTTCGCTCATCAACTTTCTGGTCGATATAACTGACCGCATTATCGATGGTTAATTTGCCACTATTAGCATTTACAAAAGCACCTTGGGTCGCTTTCACTTTGCTGCCGGTAATGGCAATACCCTCATAGCCTGACAGCAATAAACGCCCATTCGCCGTTAATTCAGATGCATGGCTGGTTTCTTTCAACTCACTATTGTCTTTATTCCCACCGCCGCCAATACCTCCCCAGTATCTTTTATCATCATATACAGCGCCGCTATTAGCCGTTTTCTGAACATCGATTTGCAGTTGTTTACCGGCTTCCAGAGTTAGATTTTGACCTGCGTGGACTTTCGCCCCAAAAATCTCGGCTTGATTTCCTGCTTTAATATCAAGATGACTACCTGCTTGTAATTCACTGGCAATCAAGCGCTCGGTCTGTTTACTCTCTTCCCAACTTCCAGTCTGCAATTTAGCCGTGTGATTTTTTTTATAGCCTTTTTCTGATGATGTTTCTATTTCAGTTAAACCGGCAATCTGTACATCTTTTTTCGCTGTAACGGCCAGCTTATCGTTGGCATTTATTTGGCTGCCACGGATCTTAACATCGCCTGCAACGGCATTTAAATTCACATTCTGCCGGGCGGTTATCGTATTCCCTGCCTGATGCAGTTTTTCACTTTCCTTAGTCACCTCATGTCGCCGGGAATAACTCCATTGGTTATCAATATTTTTAGTGGATTGCTTTAACTGCTGCCCATCTAAAGTCAGATTAGCACC
Source organism: Photorhabdus akhurstii (assembly GCF_019090985.1). Lineage (NCBI taxonomy): Bacteria > Pseudomonadati > Pseudomonadota > Gammaproteobacteria > Enterobacterales > Morganellaceae > Photorhabdus > Photorhabdus akhurstii. The sequence continues at coordinate 332,251 of NZ_CP020335.1, forward strand.
ACTCAGATTAACATCATCACCCACGATATCAGTGGCTGTAATTCGGTTATTACTGTTGGCGACCAATGAGATATTTTTGCCTTCAAGTTTAGTACGGGCAAGTGACTGGCTACTTTTACTATTATTGACATAAGAACCGCTGAAATAGCTTTGGTAATTATTGCTACCATCACGGCTATATGCTGATTCGCTGACTTTACCTTTTACTTCAATATTATTACCTGTGAGCGCAACATTTCCGCCTTGCAGGTGTGCCGCTTCTAAATTGAGATTACCGTGGGAATTAACCGTAATCTCATCACTGGCAGTGAGAGAACCTTGCAAATTAACTCCACTGCCTTTTGCCGTATTAAGTAGACGGATACGTCCGGCTTGCATACTGCCGAGATAATAGCTATCCAGCACATTGGTTAACTCTTGTTGAGAATCAATGATTTCCCCTGTGGCTGAGGTTTTATTTTCGCCACTGATTGCATTAATCTCTTTTTGAGCGGTGACTGAGCCTCGGTTATCAATTTTCGGTGCGATAAGATCAAGGATCGCATTGGCGATCAAACCATCCGATTTAATTTTCAGGCTGTTCTGATTATTAAATGTACTGAAACCTTGTAAATTACCTTGTTCTACCAATGGATTACCCACCACCAGAGAAGCGCGGTTAGTATTAATAAAGCCACATCCATTACAGGTAATGCCGTTTGGGTTTGCCAGTACATAATCTGCTGCGATACCAAATACCTCCTGCTGACCTAATAACAGGGAAGGGTTCCTGCTGATAACTTCATTCAGAATCAGACTAGCGGCTTGACCATTTAAATTAGGGTTAGCGGCGAGCTGACCCGCTAATTGTGATTGCCCCTCCTTCAACGCGTTATTTAGGACGACGCCCATCTGACCGACGTTGTAATCCAGATATTGGTTATGTGACAGCCCGGAAGAGGAGGGTGTCACGATATTCACAACCGTTGCTTTACCTTCGGCCGCGAAAATATCGGGATGGTATGCTGGATCGCCACCACCAACGATTTCACTGGCAAAACTGGTAGAACAAGAGACAAGAATGATTGCCATAGAAGCGGCGAGCTTGCCGGTAGGGGATAACCTGAATTTTTTGTTTTTCATACATTAAGTCTCTATATATTTAGTTATATTGCTGTGTGTACAGCGTTGGGTACTGCTTAAAACCATCAAAAGGTGTAAGAAAAACGGACTAGCACCTGAATGGGCTCATCAGATGCTTGGCGATTGGAAAGTAACTTTCCTCGGCTGGTTTCTATATCGAATACCATGCGCTGGTATTTCAGCGTGGCGCCGGAACTGATACCGGCGCTGCTTTGCCAACCTTGTGGACTGCGATATCCCTGAACCCGGCCGGTATCAATGCCGATACGCATTGATAATGTGCTGCTGGCGAGGGGAAATGTCCGGGACAGCGTATTTTGCAGATACCAGCCGTTATCCCCGGATAGCGTATTTTTGCTAAATCCCCGCACTGCATTCCGATCAGTGATATTTAGCCATTCGACGCCGGGCAGACCGCGCCGGTTGTATTGTCCATAAAACAGGTTATTGAGCTGATAAGGCGAGTTGAACAGCATAAAACGCTGATGCAGATTGACCATCAACTTGCCTTTGGTGAACTGTTTATCGAGATAAGAGGTGCCGGTTTGTGCTCCAAACCAAGGTAAACCCTGTTCAACACTCAGATTGAGCGTGATTAATCCGGTTGGAATGATATATAAATGATTAACGCCGAGCTCAAAGACACTCAATGTTTGGCTACTGACGCCAATCTTGGCATCGTTGATGTAATTATTGTAATTTTTGTAAGTCAGTTGCCCGCTGACACTATTAATCTGAGATTGATTACGATAGAAGGCAAAATCAGAGCGCATGCCGATTTGCTGAGTATCACCATAAATCTTTATGGTTCTCATTTGTAAATGGGGGCGGCTGGTATATTGGGAATAACTACCAAACCCACTGAATGTCGCGGCGCCATAGGGTACTGAATAAAGCAGAGTATAAGCACGGCTATACCGGTTTGATGGGCTATCTAACGTACTACTGGCATTCAGACTGATGAAATCGGATAAACCAAATGGACTGTCAAAACTGGCATTTGTGCGGACCAGCCATTTCCCGGTGCTCTTTTGCCCATAATTATCAGTTTTAATATTCAATAACCAAGGCTTACTACGCTGATTATGCAGTTTAATCACCGAGCCGCCATTCACCGTTCCCGGTAAAATATCCAGGGTGGTTTTATTGGACTGTAGCCGGTTAGCCTGATCTAAACCTTGATCGAGTTGTGTGATATTGAGCGGTTGTTTTTCCAGACCGGGAAATAACATACGACTATTCACCCAGCGATCACCGCCTTCAATTTTCTCAATAAACCCTTCGATAAGGTTTAGCCCTAACTCTCCATCGGCATTAGGCGCAATAAACTGAATACGGGCGGTGATATAGCCTTTACTGATATAAAGGTGAGTCAGTTCGTGGCTGAGCCGGTTGATATCATGACTGCTGATACACTCCGGGGACAAAGCGCTGAGCGTACTTAAATCCCGAACCGAGAGCAGAGAAATCCCTTTAAGGTAAACACCGGTTAACGGCAGACATTGCTTAGATTCCGGCAATACCGGCGCAGGAGTTGACTCAGGAGCGGTATTGGCCTGCTGCTTCAATTGCTGATATCGGCGTTGTTCTATCAGTTGGTTAATTTCCCTGGAACTATCTTGCAGCGTTCTTCTAGCCTCAGTCATTGGCAGATTATCATTTACCTCTGCCGGTGAAGCGATTATCTGAAAGGAAATACAACCCAATATTAAAATAGATATTCTTTTTATCATTCATTCACCGATAAGGATGATATTTTATTCCATAAAACATAAATATAGGGTGATAGCCCGATAGTAATGACATGCATATTGGCTAGTTTATTTGTTATTAAAGCACACTCCTGGTTATATCTTGCTCTGATTAACGAGTGGCGTTTCTTTTATATCTCGATTTTCTATTAGAAATTTCAATTAGTTGGTTATTCGGATAATAATGAGTTAATAAGAGCAATGATTTTATTGCTTATTAATGAATTAACTTAAGTGGAATAAGTAACAGGTGATGTTTTTTTAAATAATAGCGTGGGTTTTACTAGGAAGATTTTTAAAGGAAGGAAAGCTTAATCTAAGCAAGTAATAATAAGCTAAATTTTAATTCACTGTTACTTAGCTTGATAGACGATAATGTCAGATGTAATAGTTCCTATAAGTTATTTTAGCTAAAGAAATAGATAATAGAGAGAAAATCATTTGAATAGATAACAGAATAATTGTCGGAAGATTGTTAAATTCATGGAGAAGAATAGACTTACCTGGATGTTAGATGTTTTTCTCTATACGGTGGTGATATTATTATATAAATTAGTGTTTATTGCAGATATTTAAGTAAAGTGAAGAATAAAAATACTGGAAAACTATCTAAATAATTTTCCAGTAGAAAATGACAATATACAAATGATTAGTTATTAGTTACTTCAACATATGGATCATATCGATAATAGCCTAGGAGTTTTTTGCCATCATAAGCAGCAAAGAACCAGGTATATTGCTCTACACCTGGTCTATGAGCTATTGCTTGGAAATAACTGTCTTGAGATTCGACAAAAATTACCTTAGGTTCATCCTCATTTGCATTAACTCCTGAAGGGACCATTGGAACTTTTTTGCCTATAGGGTTCTGTGACCATATTTGTGATGGGACAGAGACGACATCTTGTCCTGTACTAAGCTTTTTGAATTTATACAGTATAATTGTATAGTCGAAATTATTGGATACAGTTGTCGCCCTCCACCTAATATTTGCATTAATAGGAACAGTTACACGAGCACCAGATGAACTCGCCACTTTTAGTCCAAACTCTGGAGTATAATTAGCTATATATACATGCTGACGGATAATTGTTGGCTCTTTAGGGTCCAGAGAACTTTTAAGATTATTAGTGCTAAGATATTCAATTATTGAATCAATATCAATAACAAAGGTCACATCAGCTGTAACAGCGTTCCTGGTTATAGCAATATCATCTTTACCCTGAATGATTTCACTCATTATAACACCTCTTTACATATTTAAACTATTTATTAGGAATTGAAAGATTATTTTGTTTACTAATTATTATTCTAATAACTTTCTTTTTATATAATTAACTATTAAAGTTGAAACAGCTACTGGTATAAATCATAGTTTATACGGGAAAATTACTCATATATTTATTAGGTATTACTTCATATGATTCAATACTTTAATTAATTTATTGTTGTAAAGAACAAAACATAATTTTTTAGAGTAAAATATTAAATAATTACTTATGTTGACTTGAAAATGGTTTAATATTCTTCATATGGCTATAATATGTTTATATATATTATTTTTCATGATTATTAAACTTTCAATCCTATTGATATAATTTCTCTTGTTTACGAATAATACATAGGGGCTTATCAGATTCTGCCTCTGTATAACAGTAAAGAATTATTTTCTCTATTAAGTTTAAATTCTGCTACTATAATAAATATTAGGATTCACTATCAATATTCTTAATTTTCAAGAGGACATTGAATGAATATTTATCGACCATATACCTTACCTTATAATTTTCATAAATTAGACGTAGATCCCCATTTTGTGGCTGAAATTTGTGAACTTATTGACAAAATTTCGGGGTTTAGTTTGTTCTCCCTTTTATTAAAGGCACGTTTTCCTATATCTAACCGAGAAGTGTATTTCTTTAATAATTATCATGAATCTTGGAGGGCCCTTTATATAGAAAAAAAGTATTGGATGATTGATCCCGTTCTAAATTTCCGACCAGTGCCGCCTTCTTTTTCAAAAATATGGGATTTGGATTTCTTTTCCAAATCTAATGGACAAGAACTTTGGTATGTGAATCAGAAATATGGGTTTCGCTCTGGGATCACCTTTGGTCTTCCTGCATTTTCAGGAACTTATGGAATATTTTCTGTTGCGGGAAAAGAGGGGCCTATTGATAACGAGACAATGTATAAATGTAGTGGAGAAATTTTAGGAGTATATATTAGGATAATAAGATACTTAACATCACACACAAAGTATTTACAATCGTTCTATATCGATAATACCTCATTTTCACATAGAGAATTAGAGGTATTAAGGTATACCGCAGATGGGATGACATCAATTGAAATTGCATCAACCATTTGTGTCACTAAAAGTACAGTTGATTTTCACCTAATGAATATCGTCAAAAAACTGGATTGTAAGAATAAATTCCAGGCAATAGCTAAAGCTGCATTACTTGGCTATATATAACTAATATCAATTTGTAATTATCAGATGATTATATTTTTTATCTTATAAATTAACTCAATGATTAATCCTATTGTTCAAATGGATTATTAGGAGAATTTGAACAAAAACTGATTTTTTACCTTCGTATCTTTATTGGTGCCATTGTAAATAGGATTTGGAGATATTTTCCTGACAAGATGACAATGATATCTATTCAAAATATAAAATCAGGCTCAACCAAACTCACTTTTCCTTTGGCAGAATTTTAATATTACGGTTCTGCCTATTCTTTACTTAATATATGAACGACTTAAAGGATAATAATGATTTTTTGAGCAGCTTTTATGTGATCCTAGCAAACTAATAATCCTTCTTAAAATATTTATCAATAGTAAACCATTTCACCAGATAATCCGTAGTGCTATTGATTAAATAATTCCTAATAATATCCGCTGGAGTCATTATGCTCATTATGTTCGCGATTGCTATCCGGCTAGGTATGGCACGCGAAAATAAAGGTGTGGCAGCTTTTACCGGCTTCGTAGGTTTTACAGTATTTCATCTGGGGATAAACTTTTATTTAACAACCACAGGTATCCTGCTAACGACAGATCCCACGATATTGAAAATCAATAACATCCAAAATATTCTTGGTATTCAATCCATTGATACTGGTATTTTGGGGGCAGTTATAGTCGGCATTATTGTTTATCTACTTCATGAGCGTTGTAATACCATCTGATTGCCCGACGCATTGGCCTTTTTTGGCGGAGTACGTTTTGTTCCTATCATAACGACATTAATTTTAATACCTGTTGTTGTGGTGATTTGGTTTGTTACCTATTACATTATTTTCCGATTTGCTATCATCCGATTTAATATCAAAACACCAGAACGCGAAATTGACAATAATCACAAAGTGAATAGACCTCCAGCGGTTACGAATAAATCGGATTATGATATTCCGGCAATGCTTGCTGCTTTAGGGGGTAAAGATAATATCGTTTCACTGGATAATTGCATTACTCGTCTACGTTTATCTATTAAAAACATATCCTTGGTTGATAATGAACAATTGAAGAACTTACGGATACTGGGGATTATTTACCTCAATCAACATAACTTACAAATCGTTATCGGGCCGCAAGTACAATCAGTAAAAGATGAACTTAATGCATTAATTTAAGGAAGAAAACAATGTTTGACTTTGACACCTCGGTTAATCGCCGTGGTACTTGGTGTACCCAATGGGACTATGTTGGAGATCGTTTTGGTGCTGATGATCTCCTTCCTTTTACCATCTCTGATATGGATTTTGCTACTGCTCCCTGTGTGATTCAGGCGTTACAGAACCGTCTGAATCATGGCGTATTTGGTTACAGTCGTTGGCAGCATGGAGAATTTCTTGGTGCTATTCGTCATTGGTACCAGCAACGTTTTAATTGTGAAATTAATACAAATTGGGCGGCTTATGGTCATTCTGTGATTTACATGGTGTCGCAACTAATCCGTATTTGGTCTAAACCTGGTGAAAATATCGTTGTTCACACTCCTGCTTATGATGGTTTTTATAAAGTTATTCATGGGAATAAGCGGCGGTTGCTTCCTTGCTCACTTGAGAAACAAGGCAATAACTGGGTGTGCGATATGAATCAACTTGAAACTTTGCTATCGCAACCAGAAACCAAGAGATAAAATTATAAAACCAGATCGGATTTTAGATAATATAGTCATTAGGTATGTTTTGATAAAATATTAATTAAATAATGGGAAGATAATTTCATTAAATAGCAAGACAAAGAGTTTAATGTATTAATGTTATTTTAATGTAATCTATTGTTATTAAGGTGTTAAATTGTGTGAAATCATTTTATGAATGAATGCCAATATTTAAAAATAATTTAATTAACGGTCTGGTAAATTATTTTATATAATCATCTTTCAATCATGAATTATTTCTATAACAATAATCTTATTTAGAATAAAATGATTATAGGTTCTGCTCTATCCTATATTGCTAACAGGGGAAATGTAATAGTTTATTTGTTAGTGCAGTTACCATCATGAAATTTGTTTATTTGTATGTTTCAGTTCGAATAAATATATTTCTATGGTTATTCGACATTTAAGAGGAATTTATCTAACTTACGTTGAAGCACTATTATTAGAGAAGCTGGCTAAATGTCTGAACTGGGATTAAGGATGTTTTCAGGAATTTCCAGTCTTCGCCTCGGTAGGTTAATAAATGGCCAAGGCGCGTTCTAAAGCAGAAGCGGCGGTAAATAAAGCCGTGAAAACAGAATGTTATTTGTAGTGGTCCACTAATTTAGGATACATTATTAGCCTTCTTTACAGAATTCCTCTTTCTCTACCGGGGTAGCGCCATCATTAAAGCGGTAAGGACGGCACTGATTGTAATAACCCATCAGCCATTGGCCGATATCTCATCCGGATAGCCTCTTCTCTCCGTTTTCCTGGGCGATAAGCTGCCAGTTTTTCAGCTGCTGACTGAGTGAAGTGATTTCGCGTTCGGCAAACTGGGGGAAGTCGAAGCCCAGGGCAGGGTGAAGCTGCTGCCGTTGTGGTCATCGGGGCTGGTGAACACCAGCATACTGACATCCCGCCAGTCGTGGGGCACGTTGATGGTGCCGGCGTTAAAGTGAAAAGGGATGCACGTCTTTTTCTGAGTCATAGTCTTTTCCTGCTAAAAAATGAGATAGAAAAAAGCAATTTATTTAATATGAAATCATTATTGGGAGTGCCATTTTCCGACTTCTGATAAAAGCAACTTATTCCCTTGAGTGATTTCTAATATCCCGTCGAGATATATTGTATATGTCGTACCACGATTCATGAATTCATAACCATATAAGTTACAGGTTCCTGTCTGACAGTTTTTATTTAATGTTTTCCCTTTAAGCGTCAGCGTGGCGTTATCTTTTTTTCTGACTCCAGCATACATCACGTTATCACAGGTGACTTCACCTTCGGGACAAAGAACATGAATAGTGATAATAAATTTCTTTGTTTCCAATGATGAAGTATAAGACGAAAACGATGTATAAGAATGTGAAATGGAAATAATCCCAATAAGAATAGAAAACATTTTTTTTACCATTTTTCATAGACTCCATTATTAAATATTTTTAACTCAGCTGCTCGTCGGTTTATTAAGCCTTGATTGCTCTTACCTTGTGATTTATTCCATACTTTCCAGATATCATCAATGCTGTCATAACCTGTCTTCGCATTTTCATTATTTTGACAACAAATGCTATTAAAAACCATTATTTTTAACTTCTGAAATGACATTATTTTTAATTTTTTTCTTCATAAATCAGCCAATAACCTGATGATATAAAGATACCTCTTTTTTAGCGCTAAAATCCTGCTAAGTTAACTGTTTTACGCCTGACTTATTACATTGTTATTTATGGTTTTCTTCGTGAAATAACGGTAAGAAAACATCTGAATATTAATTTTTCGGATATTGTTCTTTTAACTGACAATTGTTTTTCAACTCTTTATTAGTGGTTAATGGGTTTTGATCAAATATAATTAACTTTTTTGTGAAAATTTCATTTGTTAAGTTAAATCTGTCTTTTATATAAACGTTTCAATATTTCTATAGTTGGCATTTTTAAATGATAATAGCAAGTTAGATAAATATAAAATAATCGGAGTATTGAATCGTTGATAAATGAATTAAATATAGTAAAATAAATAAAATCGTGTTCGCCCTGAGTTTTATAATAGCAGGTTGTAAACTGCGGTTAAAAGTTGTTGTTTTAACTTATGGTTTTAATCGGTATAAAATTTTAACCGTTGTTTTTATTACTTTTAGTACCTGCTTTTTATCTTTACTGATTTACTGATTTACTGATTTACTGATTTACTGATTTACTGATTTACTGATTTACTGATTTACTGATTTACTGATTTACTGATTTACTGATTTACTGATTTACTGATTTACTGATTTACTGATTTACTGATTTACTGATTTACTGATTTACTGATTTACTGATTTACTGATTTACTGATTTACTGATTTACTGATTTACTGATTTACTGATTTACTGATTTACTGATTTACTGATTTACTGATTTACTGATTTACTGATTTTTTTCTATTTTCATCCTTATCGTATTGTTTACGAATAAGGTTTATTGGAAAATCGCAGGAACCTCCGGCAATGTGCTATGTTTATATAGTCTTATCGTACATGCTTAACTCGTATTCTTCCTCACTTATAACAATAACTCTCATTGGGTTCAGTAATAAAATACACACATCGAACGTTCTATTTAATGCATAACAGCTAGATAAAAATCTTTGTAAATCAACAATATTAAATAAAAATATCACTATTCCTTCAAAAAAATATAGTAAGCATAGTCTTCACCAATATGTATTTTAGAACGCATATACGAGTACATTCCCTCCTCTTTTGCAGGAATATTTAATTTGTATTCTGGCGTTTCTTTTTCTTTCAAAATATTGCTACATATTTCCTGGTGCCATTGAAACTCTTTTTCATTAGATAAAGATATAAATATATTTTAAATCCCGTGAATTTTGTCAATATATCTCTTTGTTCTTAGCAGTAATAACTTCTCTTCGAGTTTATTATTCATAAATAGGGTGATCATCGATTTTAGGATCGGTTATCTTCTTGTATCTGTCTTTTTTAAAATCAGAGTAAGCCTGTCAGATGAAGGACGTAATCTATAAGCTCCAGTGCGCTAGCTTAAAGTAGGTATGCTTCCGGTAGATCTCGAAGGATCTTTTCGGTTTTATTTATTATTTAATGCAACGTAAAACTAAATTATTGCTTTTTCATTGATGTAATTATTACATCTGGTTTCTTGTTTTCCTTGTTTTCCTTGTTTTTAATAAAATCACTAAGATGTTCATGATCAAATGTATTGCCATTAAGTTCAATTAGAGAAATAGAGTGATTTATGAATAAAACTAATTCCTTAAGTTCATCAACAGATGCTTGAAACGTGATTTCATTCAAGCTAACCAAGTCACTATCTTCTGACTCATAACCATATATTTTCATGTTATACCCTAATACTATTAACTAAGATATTAATCTGGTGGCGTCCATCCATGATCACGGAGCCATTCAATCGCGCCCTGATAAAGTCCCATATCCGCCAGCGGCCCTTTTTGATGGTAATCCCAGTAGGCCAGCGCCAGACTCTTTATTAACTGTTCGTCAAAAGAATAGGATTAAAAATAACTAATGTCTTTTTATCTTTTTTATACCACACTGCATAACTCCTTTTTTAAACAGAGAAAATATTTCTTCTAATTTAGAGTCTTGATTAAAAGAGAATAAATATCGATAAATGCTTGTTATATTTAACCTGTTATTACATTTGTCATTTACTTCATTTAGAAAGTTATCGTACTCTATGTTATCAACTAACCCTTGTTTCTTTCTTATAAGATATAGTTTTCTTTTTCTCATATTTTCTTTAACTTGATCCTGGGTAGATATTTTTATTTTGTCAAGGATATCCTTTTTTTGCTGTTTTATAATCCTCATGAAGATAAAACTCGGATACCAGATCAGAGAAAAAATCACTCCAAACCATATAAGTTACATGGTACGTCTTGATCGAAAAGAAGCTTTAATGCCCTATCTTTATTATGAATAATTTCATATTCATTAAATTCTTCAATAGAACCGGATAAAAAATCCGAACTTTTAAAGAATTCAACAGGTTCCATATAAAAATTTATTATCTCACCCAGATTAAATTATCCTAAAATTTTACTCCAGAGATCAAAGATGCTTTGTCTTACTTTTTAATTTACGTCTTTCCTCTGAATATTAGTGTTATACCTATCTTTGGATTTAATAATATTGCCATTCTCCATATCTTTTTTAGCTATATTTTGGATGTTAGCTACTTGTTTCGATATGGTATCAGTTGATTGATTTAAATTTATTTTATCCAGAGCATTTCTTCTTGCATCAGTATATCCGTGATGATTACCTTGATGCCTTGCCATTGCACTAATCAGTCGGCGTTGGCGTGGCATGGGTATTCACCACGGTGAGAAAGAATCCCGCCGGAAGCGATTCCGGCTTTTTGTTGTTTCAGAGAAAAAATAGAATAAAATAGCAAAAATATATCTTATGTATATATTTACTATGAATATTATATTTTTCTGTATTATTCTTTTTTTATCTTATTATTTATTCTATATTTTTTTGATTTTAAGTTATATATTTAATATATAAGGTCAACACTGTAAAATATTTATTTTAAGCATAAAGATAACAAAGCCGAAAGATCGCGAGGATCTTTCCGGCTTTTTACTATTAGCTTAGGGTAATTTTATTTTCCCTTTTTTGACATTAGCTTTAATGTCGTACTTAAAATCTACACAATAGTGATTCAAGACTTCATCTAATTTAATTAGTTTTATTCCTTTGATATTTTCTTTAATTAGTCTGTTAGCGACTTTTTCTGACATAAAGATAAATCCTGCTAATAAAGTAGTTCGTATTGAAAAAATATCATAATTTAATGATTCATTATGAAAAGATAATTTATGAGGAATTAAATTTCCATATTTATCTTTTTCCAATATTGAATATTTTTCATTTATAAATAACTCCTTGTCAGTAAAAAAAAGATAATTTAATGAGTTATTGATAATTTTTCCATCTTTAATAGATGTCGCAATTAATTTTTTTAAAACATGATCACTTAATTTAAACTCATTGATAATATCGAAAAATCTATCAGATAGGATATGAGCCATATTGTGTTGATAATAATTGAACCCTAATTTTCCAATATTTTTATTACATAACAAATATAAAGTGTCAGGGCATTCCTTATCTAATAGATAATAAGGTATATCATGCTTGGAACCTTCATAATCCCATTTTTCATTAATTTGTTTTTCGGTATCTACTATAGCATGAAGATATCTTGGCATTAGTGAAGAATTATAATCGTTCATTAATACATAATAATTCATTAATTTAATCTCCCACATTTGGTTGTAGACACTTGACCAGACCATATTTTATTTTTCATATCCATCTGATTGTTGTTTTTAAAATCATATTTTCTTCATATGGATGAAAAGCATCATTAAGAATCATTCCAATCATATTGTCCTGCTCATGGATAAAGAAAATTTCATTTTCTAAGAAATATAACCTTGACAATAAACTGGATTTTTTTAAGACGGAATTAAACCATTGGATTCATTCTCTTATAAATATACCATCGATAAGCTCCAATCGGCGCTGGCTTACCGTTGGTATGCACCAAAATAGATCATAATAAGGCCGGAAGATCATGGAGGATCTTTCTGGCCTTGATTGTTTATCTATACATCGATATTATTCTATTACCTTTAAATATCATCCACGTTGCTTTCGTCAAAATACCATATTAAAAAATCGTTAAACGTTTTCCACCGTGGGCTTATTTTTCCTTTCATAAAAGTATCATATTCGGATAGATTAAAATCATAAACTGAACCATTCTTCTTGTTAAATAAATACATACCCTCACTTTCATCTGAAGTTAAAGGAATATATTCATCAGGTAAATCATATCTATCTTTTACATAATAAAATTGCTCTTTTATATCATCAATATCTAATAAGTCAGCTATTGGTTTGGGACTGATCAGATCGCAATATATTTCCTGATAGAAAGATGAGAACTCTGATGAAAGGTCTATATCCAGAGAATGTATAGTATCAATACAATTAATTTTATCCTCTCTTAAGATATACGAACCTTTGGACTTAATATAATTACTTACTTTTTCTGGTATCATGATCAGCCTCCACATTTAGTATTCCTGCGATCTAACTCTTGTCTAGCTCTTTCTTCCCAATATTGTTTCCTGTCGGTATCGAATGCTTTTCTATCGACTGGGTAATCAGGGTGTTGTTTATTTCCATAAGGGTGTAATGCTTCTTTTCCTTTGCCACTACGTGCTCTATGGGTGATATTACTAACTTCAAACAAAGCCCCCCTGGCATCTTGACGTGAATGATTCAGATTTAGTTGAGCAGGTTTACTATCCTTTATTACATAAGGTGTACCTCCCATCATTGCACGCTGTAAGTTAGTTTTCCCTTTGACTTTTAGATCCCAATCAATTTGTTGTTGATAAATATCATATGTATAGCCGGTCCCTTTATTTGCAGTCGAAGTCCATGAAACTTTATCTACAAAGAACTGATTCAACCCCAGAGGGTCAATCCAATTGACTGGATCATGGACATAGCTGTACGGGTTAAATCCACCTGCTAATCCTATTGGGTCGGCACGGAGATATTGCCCGGTCCCGTTATTGTAATATCTAAAGCGATTATAGAGAGTGGATTAGCTAACTGAATGAACAATCCTCCATAAGGCCGGAAGATCCCGTGAATCTTTCCGGCTTATTTTTTAAAGTTAGTTAATTTTCATATACATGTTTTTCAGCTATAACTGACTATTTTAGATAGCAAAAAACTTCACTATTAAGATCCTACAATATGAAGCTTATTTATTATGTTAACCAATTCATCATATCTAAACTGTTCATAAAATACACAGCGCGGATAGCCTATTAAATCTTCCAATGCATCATTATGACCAATAAATTTCCACAAAATAATGCCGATATTATCGGTTAATTTATATGAGTACACATCAAAATAATCCGACCATGTACCTAAATTAACAGAGAAAGATTTTGCTAAATCATATTTTTCATCATCAAAGAGATTCATATCCTTTTCTAATAAATCATAGATTAAATGGTGATCATCAAGTAAATATCTTTCATCTAATTTATTTTTATTTAAAATTTCTGTAAGCCCACCAATCAAATAGCCATCAAAAAATATTGTATCGTCCAAGCTTCCCAAAGAAATCCCGTTAATCCAGAGTTTTGCTCGACCAATTAACTTTTCTTTATTCTCAAGAGAGTATTCAACAGCAAAAGTGGACTTATTTCCTATGATATTTGTCATGATTTACACCCTTTAAATCCTTCCATGTTTCTGGCAAATCTAGGTACATTTTTAGTATCTATAGCTCTAGAATTACCTCTAATATCGACACCATCAGTTGACCCATTCCAGTGGAAAGCCCCTGAACCATCTGCTGCACTACTTTGGAATCTATGCCAAACAGATTTTTTGCCTTCACCAACTTTTACCCAGCGAGTCTTGGGATCATTAGGATCTACTTGGCTGTGTTTAAAAAGTTCTGCCGCATTAGGAGGAATTACACTCTTGGTACTATTAAATGGCACTTGCCTATCCGGTAAATATCCCGGATCATGATGCCCTGGGTTTTCATAAACAGGGGCTTTTGTTAACCCAAGGGGATCAACCCAATTCGCTGGATTATGCACATACGAATACGGATTCACCCCTCCCAGCAACCCGATGGGGTCTTAGGGACTATCCCGACGCCATCATACCGTTGAGCGGACTTTTCCCCTTGATTTAGCAGCCTTTTTCTCCGCCGCTTTTTCCCACCCTGTTAAAGAGCATATCAACTCGCCCAGACGGGCACTTGGCCGATTTTAGCTCACTTTTTCCCCGATGTCAGTGCCGGGTTTCGCCCCGCTTTTTCTGCCAGAACCGAGTTTTATTGATAACCCGTGGCGGCGGGGCAGCTTGTCTGCGCCGCTGACGCGGGTTGGCCGGGTGCGGGCCGGCGAGGCCCGCAGGTAAAGCTGTTCAGCAGGGAAGCCCCTGGGGGCTGCACGGGGCGGAGATGGCGAGCACGGGAATGAGCAAGGAGCCTGCGACTGCGAGCCGGGCGCAGCCAGTGCAGCGGGGTTGGGGCGGGGGCAATAAACCGCGGCCAGCTCGCTGGCCTGCCTTCAGGGCTGTTGACCCTGACGGACTGACCGGCAACGGCTTAAGGCGGATGTTGATACCGGAGCCGCCACGGATGGCGGCGACTGCGGCGGTGGGATTTTGCATTGAGGCTGACAGCAGCGGGCGCAGCCCGGTGCGCCGCTGGGGCTAAGAAGCTCAACCCGGCGGCCAGCCGCTCACCGGGGCTGAGGTGGCCGCGCAGCGCCCTTCGGTGGGCGGCGCCGACATAATGTTTGTTAAGCGCGGCGGGCCGTTCAGGCCCATTGCGCTTAATGTCACATTATGTTGAATGGCGGCTGACCGGCAACGATTGTCACAGAGAACGCCGGGGTTCAACGCCGGGCGGCCGGCATTTACTGCCGGGCACGCCGGAGGCAGGGAGGCAGTCTGTGCGCAGGGACGCGCGCAGTCTGCCTTTCACTGCGCCCCACACGCCCACAGGGAAGCGGCTAACTTTAAAGACTGTCCGGCAACACAGGGCGTTCAGTCCGGCTTATCACTCTCCGCCTGCGGGTTGTCTGACGGTGTTTTCTGTTCGGGCTTCCGTTCTGCCGGGTGCGTCTGCTCATGCACTTTCTTTAAGTGGCCGATTGCCACCCGCGTATAGATTTGGGTGGTTTCCAGCTTCTCATGCCCCAGTATCGCCTGGATATGCCGGGTGTCTGCGCCGTTCTCCAGCATCTGCGTCGCCATTGAGTGGCGGAACAGGTGACAGGCCCCCGGTTTCGCCAGTTGCGCCTGTTTACGGATGCTGTCGGCGGCTATCTGGGTTAACGTGCCTCTGGCCAGCCCCCGGCCTTTTCTGGTGATAAACAGGTGACCGCTGTCACCCCGCCGCGTTAACTGGGGCCGGACACTGAGCCAGCGACTTAACCAGTGCAACGCCTGCTCGCCAATGGGCACTACCCGGTCCTTATTGCCTTTTCCCTGTCTGACCAGCACCACCCCACGCCCGAAGTCCACCTCGCTTAACAGCAGGTTCGCCACTTCCATCCGCCGGATACCGGTACTCCACAACACTTCAAGGATAACCCGGTTTCTCAGGCCCGTGAGGGTGTCGATATTGGCGGCGGCTAAGACCGTGTGGGTTTCGTCTTCATTCATCACCTGTGCCGGCAGCCGTTTTTCTTCCTTTGGCAACACCAGGCTGTCCACCGGGTTATACAGGATATGGTGACGTTGCAGCAGCCAGCGGAACCACTGACGTAAGACACTCAGCCGGTCCCGTTGACTGCCCGGGCTGTAGGGTTGACCGTTCGTTTTACGGTAGCTTCTCAGCCAGCGCTGATAGCTTTCCAGCAACGGCAGGCTGACCTGCGGCGCCGTCATCACTCCGCGGGCTTCACACCAGGTGACGAACGGCAACAGCCGCTCTTCATAGGACTCCTGAGTCCGTTCACTTAACCCCTGTCCCTGCATGGCTTCCAGCCAGGCGGCCAGATGCTGGCGTAAGGTGGCGAAGCGGGCCGGGATGGCGTCGGGTTGACCGTGGGTCTCCGTCACCGAGGGGCGTTTTTTTCTGTCTGGCGAGGCGAGGGTTGTCGCCGGGCTGGCCGGGATAGCGTGCTGTTGCTGCAACCAGTCGAACCACAGGCGTAAGGACCGCAGGCGTCGGCGCTGACTGTCCGGCGTATAGGGCTGGCCGTTGGCCTTGCGGTACCGGGCCAGATACTGCTGCCAGTTTGCCAGTAACGGCCCGGTGACCTGAGCGGCGGATATTACGCCCTGTTCCTCGCACCAGCTGACGAACGGCGACAGCCGTTCATGACGGGCGGACTGGCTCTTTTGACTCGCCCCCTGCAACAGCAGGTTATCCAGATACGCCTCCAGATGCTGGCGCAGGGTCAGCGGGTGGGATTGACGTTTAACGGGGGATGACATGATGGGATTTCCTGTAGAGAACAGCGGTTATTATTATCAGTGTGTGATACATCACGACGGTACGATGGCTTGATTCTTAGGGGGCCGGAACAGTGCTTTTCTGCCTGCCCAGACTTGCGAGTCATTCAGCCTTTGGCTACTGCGGCTTGCAGCCGGTTTTGGCGAGCCAGACTTGACCCCGACTTGGGGCAGACTTGACCCTGACTTGCCTTCATTTGAGCCAGACTTGCACCAGTCATATTCACACTTTCCTTTCTGGCTTTCGGGTTCGTTTGATGAAGGGGCAGTACGGTACGACGGCCTGATTTTTAGGAGGTCGGAACAGTCCTTTTCAGGCTGGCCCGACTTGCGAACCGTTCAGCCCTTTGTCACTGCGGCTTGCCGCCGGTTTTGGCGAGCCAGACTTGGCCCTGACTTGGGGCAGACTTGACCCCGACTTGCCTTCATCCGGGCCAGACTTGCGCGAGTCATATACACTATTGGCAGCCTGATTTTCCGGTTCAATCAGACCGCACAGGTGAGCCTCCTCCGCTTTATCGCCATTCCAGAGCAGTTCATATTGCAACAGATGGCCGCGACTGCCGCCGTGTGTCAGCAGATATTCCATGTCGCTCAGGCGCTGACAGTGGAGTTTAAGCTGGCTGTCACTCCAGTGGGTGTAACTGCGGATGTCCCGGCGGGTAAAGCGGATATCTTTCACCGGGCGTTGCTGCGCTGCCGCCGTTTCCTTCACCATCGCCTGTATCAGCAGCAACAGTTTCCTTGTCTGGGGCGGCATCTCATCCAGCGTGCGGCCTAATATCTCATGGGCCAGCCGGTTTGCTAAGCTAATATCGTCTTTGGTTACCTCGATATATTCAAGCCGTTTGCCCCGGTGTTCCGCTGTCTTCACCTCCCGCTGGTGCTGATGCAGCAGGGCGATACTTTGTATCAGGGTGAGATATTTCATGTGGTCGCGCCGGGTGCGGGTTTTATCGCTCATGAACGTTAACTGTGAGGCATAAGGGTTAACCACATTCAGCGGGCGCAACAGCCGCTGGGCGTTCTGATGCAGTTCGGTGATATATGCCTTTTCATTCTCTGCCAGTAAACCTTCGAGGGTTTGCTTATGGCGCTGCAAGGCGTGGATAGCTTCGGTCTGTTCCCGCGATTCGTTCACCGTCAGCACCAGACAGCGGTTTAACAGCTCTTCATCGACATCTATTGCCGTGGTGGTGAGCATCAGCATCACCGGCCCTTTCACCGTGTACTGTTTGGTGACCAGATTCCCGCTGGCATCGTCTTTACCGGTGCTGGCAATGGTCAGTTCGCCGTCGCTTTGTAACAGCTTGAGGGCATAGGCGGCCTGCCGTACCCCTTCTTCTTCGGCTATCGCCAGTATCTTGTGCTGGAGATTGGTTTCCCCCAGATAGAACAGACTCTGGCCGGTCATGGCGCTGTATTGCAGCCGTTCTTCTTCCGGTATCAGATTGAGGACGGCATCCATTAAGCTGCTTTTCCCGGCCGCGCTGCTGCTCTGTATCAGCACCGCCAGCGGACGGTCCAGCTTGCGACTGACGGCGGCTAAGTAACCGGCCAGCAGGTTAGTGGATTCGCCCACCACGCCACAGGCGGCTAAATCAGCGGTGATGCGCTCGCTCAGTTTCGGGTCCTGCAACAGGGCTAACGCCGCGGCCCGCTGCTCCTCGCTCAGTTCGGGAACCGGCGGGGTTTCGGTTTGCTCACCGACACCGGCCTGTTGACACTGCTCCAGTATCAGCAACACCTGCCCCAGCGCCCGGCGCAGGTCACCTTCGGCCAGCCCGAGTTCGGTGGCGGCCAGCCGCGCATACCCGCCCCGGCTGCGGGCGCTCATCATGTCCACGCTGTCCGCGAACATCACGCCGCTGTCAGTATCAACGACCTGAACATTGACTTTCATCACTGCCGCCCCGGCTTTCACCTGTGACAGGCCCCGGATACCCCACTGTTGTGTGCCCAGCGTCAGGGATATTTCGCCGTTGGCGCCGGTTTCCCAGACTACATTCGGCACTGACGGCAATGCGGCTATTCCGGCGGCTAAGGCGCTGACCGTTTCCGGCACCGGAACCGGCTGATGTTCTGCCAGCGCGGCCCGCTCTGTGGCGGTGGTTGCCTGTACCTCTGCCGCATCCTGCATCGACACGGCGCTGTCCAGCAACAACCCGAAGGCCCGTTCCGGCTCGGCGACCTGACACAGATAGCCGTTGGCATCCATGCCCTCGGGGAACACCACCCGGAACACGGCGATACCGGTGGCGGTCAGTTCGGCGGCCAGTTTTACCGCCGCTTCATTGCCTGCCGGATCATTGTCGTAGGCGATCAAGACCTGCTTAACGCCATGCCGCCGGAACGCCTGCCGCATCTCATCGGTGAAGCCGTTCACCCCATACGCAGCGGTAACATGGCGGTGACCGGCTACCCAGAACGACAGGGCGTCGATCAACGATTCACAGAGGATAGCCGACCCTGAACTGATCAGCGCCGGCTCATTCCATATCCCGCCATGTGCGCCGGGCAGGTACAGATGCAGCGGCGTTCCTTTGCGTAAGCGGTCGGTGATTTTGCGCCCGTAGATCTCGCGGATCTGGCCGTTCGGGTCGATAACCGGTATGACCAGCGAGCCGGTAAAGTGCTCGTGCCCGCTGTCGCGCATCAGCCCCACGGCCCGAAGACGGGCGCGGATCTGTGCGCCGGCCTGCACCGCCTTGATGGGCAGGCGATAGGCTAACGTGCGGTTGGCAAAGCCCAGTTTAAACTGGGCGACTAATTCCGGGTGGTTGAGCCGCCGTTTTTCCAGATAGGCCAGGGCTTCGGGGGCATTCAGCAGCGTATGATGGTAGAACCCGACGACCCGACTGAGCAGCGCCTGCCGTCCGGCGTCATCATCGGCCAGCATGGCCGGTTCATCCGGTTGCACCAGCGGGGCCACCGAGGGGTTATCTCCCAGTACTCCACGTAGATGTTCCACAGCCCGGCGCAGACTTAAGCCCTTGGTTTTCATTACCCAGTCCAGCACGGAGCCGCCGGCATCACAGCCAAAACAGTGATAGAGATTTTTTGCCGGTGAGATGACCATTGACGGGGTTTTCTCCTGATGGAACGGGCACAGCAGCACGTAATCGTTGCCGCGTTTAAAGAGCTGTCGCCCCTGTTGCTCCACCACGGCGACTAAGGAGACGGCGGCTTTCAGGTGCTGTAATTCTGCTTCGGGAATGCGTGCCATAAAAATGTTCCTTTTAAATCCTTGTCAATGCTCTATATAGATACTATTATATGTCCCATAAAGGTTATTTAGTCAAGTCTATTCAGAACAGGGGGAGATAATGGAAGCCATCACGACTGATAAAGGAACATTCTGGATGAGCTTTTCTGCCCGTTTTCTGCAACTGCGTAAGCAACAAGGACTGACTCAGCCACAGATGGCTGACAAGGTGGGGATACATCTGACACAAGTTCGTCGCTATGAATCTGGTGAGGCTCAACCCTCTTTAGACATTCTTAAACGTATTGCTGTTACGTTTAATGTTTCAGCAGACTGGCTGATATTTGAGGAGGGCGAGCGGGAGCCGCAGGACGAACTTAAGCTAAAGTTTGAGGCGGTTAAACAGATGGACGAGGAGGAGCGACGTTCTGTGACCTCGGTTCTGGATGCAATGATTTTAAAACATCAGGCAAAACGGTTATTGGGCTGACCTGATTTAATGCGGCTTTACCGTGGTTGCAACACGATACAGCCGCTAACCACAAGCAACTATGCGAGGTAGTTAATTATGGCTAAGACGCATTCTAAGGCAGAAGTCGCTGTAAATAAAGCAGCGAAAACAGAACGTTATTACACCGTGGGATACGTGCCGCAAAACGACAAGGCTAAAGCACCGCCTGCGATACACCTGAAAGGTCAATGGCTTAAGGCCGCAGGCTTTGATATTGGCGGCACTTTAACGGTGAAGGTGATGAATGGTTGTCTGGTGCTAATACCGGACAGTGACAACACCCACACCATCAGGCAACAGTACCTGCGCCAGCAGGAGCAACTCAGTGATATCAAGCTCCGCATGCGCGAACTCATTGGCGACTACAAAACCATTTAAAGGAGGGGAATAGCATGAGAGCAGGGATTGAGCAGCTAAAGGAAGTGCACCTGAGCCATGACGAAGCAATGGCACTGGCGCAACTGGTTAAGCGGTTGAGCTGGGCAGAGATACGGACCTGTGCGGTTGATGACACGGAAGCCTGGGTTATCAAGGCCGCGATAGGGCGGCTCCAGTCGGCACTGGCATATCACGGGTATTCGCCACGGTAAGAAAGAAGTCAGCCGGAAGTGATTCCGGCTTTCTGCTGTTTCAGAGAAAAAACAGAATAAAATAGCTAAAATATAGTCTATGTATATATTTACTATGAATCTTATATTTTCCTGTATTATTCCTTTGTTTATCTTCTTATTTATTTTATATTTTCGTGATTTTAATTTATATATTTAATATATAAGTTCAACCCTGTAAAATATTTATTTTAAGTATAAAAACAATAAAGCCGGAAAGATCACGGGGATCTTTCCGGCTTATTTTTAAATGCTACTAAATTCTATATTTTTAGAAGGAAAACCATCAGGGAATGACATGCATTTGACGTTTCTTGATAAAACACCTTCTAAAAAATCAATGAAATTTTCTTGCCTATATTCAACTTCTGGTGCCCTTGCCGCAATAATAGCGACATTCCATAAGTCACTATTATCTGACGATACAACCCAAAATATATAATCGCCGTTATCTGTAACTCCCATAGGAAGCAATCCATTAATATCGGGATAAAGAATAAACGGATAATAATCTGGATCAGATTCAACAAGGGACTGAAAATCTTCAACAATCCATTCTTTTTGCCTAAAGAAATTTAAATCATCATCTTCGCTAAATGGGTTAAATATAGTGATAAAATCAGCAATTCTACCTGTTCCATATTGGGTTATAAAATCAATATAGTCTTTAGGAAAAGAACACTGTTCATCTATTAACGGCCACGTTTTACCTTCACCATTTTCATTAGGATGAACAGGTAAGGGCAATAGATTTTTTAAGCTCTCTATACTCATTGTTTATATTCCTGGAGGGTTAAGAACGGTGACATATTCAAAGAAGCCCCCTGAACCTTCGGCTTTCATTGTAATACCTGCTGGTATTCTGGATGGTCCTTTATAAATAGGAATAGAACTCATTTCAACAACTTCTCCTTGTTCTAAGGCTTTTCTTATTCTACCTTCGACTCCACTCATGACAGGAGTATTAGCAGGTCTTTGTTGAAGAGTAACCAAGTTCCTAACATCATCACCAGAACCACCTAATTGTCGTCCGAGCAAATGGCCCCTAGCTCTGTTAGAACCTTTTCCTGTAATAAATCCTGGCGGCTGTATATCGGGATTAGCGTGCGTACCCATATTAATATGACCTTTATCTAAAGTGGCATGAACTCCTGTAGGGCGCCCTAAATGATCTAATTCGCCATATTTAATACTATTAGGACATCCCGTCAATCCGAGCGGATCAATCCAGTTTGCCGGATTATGGACGTACGCATACGGATTCGGACCCCCATTTAGCCCTAGCGGGTCTTAGGGACTATCCCGACGCCATCATACCGTTGAGCGGACTTTTCCCCCTGATTTAACAGCTTTTTTTCCGCCGCTTTTTCCCACCCTGTTAAAGAACATGCCAACTCGCCCCGACGGGCACTTGGCCGATTTTAGCTCACTTTTTCCCCGATGTCAGTGTCGGGTTTTGCCCCGTTTTTTCTGCCAGAACCGAGTTTTATTGATAACCCGTGGCGGCGGGGCAGCTTGTCTGCGCCGCTGACGCGGGTTGGCCGGGTGCGGGCCGGCGAGGCCCGCAGGTAAAGCTGTTCAGCAGGGAAGCCCCTGGGGGCTGCACGGGGCGGAGATGGCGAGCACGGGAATGAGCAAGGAGCCTGCGACTGCGAGCCGGGCGCAGCCAGTGCAGCGGGGTTGGGGCGGGGGCAATAAACCGCGGCCAGCTCGCTGGCCTGCCTTCAGGGCTGTTGACCCTGACGGACTGACCGGCAACGGCTTAAGGCGGATGTTGATACCGGAGCCGCCACGGATGGCGGCGACTGCGGCGGTGGGATTTTGCATTGAGGCTGACAGCAGCGGGCGCAGCCCGGTGCGCCGCTGGGGCTAAGAAGCTCAACCCGGCGGCCAGCCGCTCACCGGGGCTGAGGTGGCCGCGCAGCGCCCTTCGGTGGGCGGCGCCGACATAATGTTTGTTAAGCGCGGCGGGCCGTTCAGGCCCATTGCGCTTAATGCCACATTATGTTGAATGGCGGCTGACCGGCAACGATTGTCACAGAGAACGCCGAAGTTCAGCGCCGGGCGGCCGGCATTTACCGCCGGGCACGCCGATGGTAGGGAGGCAGTCCGTGCGCAGGGACGCGCGCGGTCTGCCTTTCACTGCGCCCCACACGCTTACAGGGAACCGGCTAACATTAAAGACGGTCCGGCAACGCAGGGCGTTCAGTCCGGCTTCGGGCTGTCCGGCTTGTTACTATTCGCCTGCTTGTCGTCTGGCAGCGTTGCCTGCTTTGACTGCCGTTCTGCCGGGTGGGTCTGCTCATGCACTTCCTTTAAGTGACCGATAGCCACCCGTGTATAGATTTGCGTGGTTTCCAGCTTCTCATGCCCCAGTATCGCCTGGATATGCCGGGTGTCCGCGCCGTTCTCCAGCATCTGGGTTGCCATTGAGTGGCGGAACAGATGACAGGCCCCCGGTTTAGCCAGTTGCGCCTGTTTACGGATGCTGTCGGCGGCTATCTGGGTTAACGTGCCTCTGGCCAGTCCCCGGCCTTTCTTAGTGATAAACAGGTGACCGCTGTCCCCCCGCCGCGTTAACTCGGGCCGGACACTGAGCCAGCGGCTTAACCAGTGCAGCGCCTGTTCGCCGATGGGCACCACCCGGTCCTTATTGCCTTTTCCCTGTCTGACCAGCACCACCCCACGTCCGAAGTCCACCTCGCTTAACAGCAGGTTCGCCACTTCCATCCGCCGGATACCGGTACTCCACAACACTTCAAGGATAACCCGGTTTCTCAGGCCCGTGAGGGTGTCGATATTGGCGGCGGCTAAGACCGTGTGGGTTTCGTCTTCATTCATCACCTGCGCCGGCAGCCGTTTTTCTTCTCTTGGCAATACCATGTTATCCGTCGGGTTATACAGGATATGGTGACGTTGCAACAGCCAGCGGAACCACTGACGTAAGACACTCAGCCGGTCCCGCTGACTGCCCGGGCTGTAGGGCTGACCGTTCGTTTTACGGTAGCTTCTCAGCCAGCGCTGATAGCTTTCCAGCAACGGCAGGCTGACCTGCGGCGCCGTCATCACTCCGCGTGCTTCACACCAGGTGACGAACGGCAACAGCCGCTCTTCATAAGCTTCCTGTGTCCGTTCGCTTAAGCCCTGTCCCTGTACGGCTTCCAGCCAGGCGGCCAGATGCTGGCGTAAGGTGGCGAAGCGGGCCGGGATGGCGTCGGGTTGACCGTGGGTTTCCATGACAGAGGGGCGTTTTTTTCTGTCTGGCGAGGCGAGGGTTGTCGCCGGGCTGGTTGGGATAGCGTGCTGTTGCTGCAACCAGTCGAACCACAGGCGTAAGGACCGCAGGCGTCGGCGCTGACTGTCCGGCGTATAGGGCTGGCCGCCGGCCTTGCGGTACCGGGCCAGATACTGCTGCCAGTTTGCCAGTAACGGCTCGGTGACCTGAGCCGCGGAGATTACGCCCTGTTCCTCACACCAGCTGACGAACGGCGACAGCCGTTCATGACGGGCGGACTGGCTCTTTTGACTCGCCCCCTGCAACAGCAGGTTATCCAGATACGCGTCCAGATGCTGGCGCAGGGTCAGCGGGTGGGATTGACGTTTAACGGGTGATGACATGATGGGATTTCCTGTAGAGAACAGCGGTTAGTGTTATCGGTGTGTGATACGTCACTACGGTACGATGGCTTGATTTTTAAGTGGCCGGAACAGTGCTTTTCTGCCTGCCCAGACTTGCGAGTCATTCAGCCCTTGGCTACTGTGGCTTGCAGCCGGTTTTGGTGAACCAGACTTGACCCCGACTTGGGGCAGACTTGGCCCTGACTTGCCTTCATTTGAGCCAGACTTGCGCCAGTCATATTCACACTTTCCTTTCTGGCTTTCGGGTTCGTTGATGAAGGGGCAGTATGATACGACGGCCTGATTGTTAGGGAGCCGGAACAGTCCTTTTCAGGCTGGCCCGACTTGCGAACCGTTCAGCCCTTTGTCACTGCGGCTTGCAGCCGGTTTTAGTGAACCAGACTTGGCCCTGACTTGGGGCAGACTTGACCCCGACTTGCCTTCATCCGGGCCAGACTTGCGCGAGTCATATACACTATTGGCAGCCTGATTTTCCGGTTCAATCAGGCCGCACAGGTGAGCCTCCTCCGCTTTATCGCCATTCCAGAGCAGTTCATATTGCAACAGATGGCCGCGACTGCCGCCGTGTGTCAGCAGATATTCCATGTCGCTCAGGCGCTGACAGTGGAGTTTAAGCTGGCTGTCACTCCAGTGGGTGTAACTGCGGATGTCCCGGCGGGTAAAGCGGATATCTTTCACCGGGCGTTGCTGCGCTGCCGCCGTCGCTTTCACCATCTCTTGTATCAGCAGCAACAGTTTCCTTGTCTGGGGCGGCATTTCATCCAGCGTGCGGCCTAATATCTCGTGGGCCAGCCGGTTTGCTAAGCTAATATCGTCTTTGGTCACCTCGATATATTCAAGCCGTTTGCCCCGGTGTTCCGCGGTCTTCACCTCGCGCTGGTGCTGATGCAGCAGGGCGATACTTTGTATCAGGGTGAGATATTTCATGTGGTCGCGCCGGGTGCGGGTTTTATCGCTCATGAATGTTAACTGTGAAGCATAAGGATTCACCACATTGAGCGGACGCAACAGCCGCTGAGCGTTTTGATGCAGCTCGGTGATATATGCCTTTTCATTCTCGGCCAGTAAACCTTCGAGGGTCTGCTTATGACGTTGCAAGGCGTGAATAGCTTCGGTCTGTTCCCGCGATTCGTTCACGGTCAGGACTAAACAGCGATTTAACAGCTCTTCATCGACATCAATCGCGGTGGTGGTGAGCATCAGCATCACCGGTCCTTTCACTGTGTACTGTTTGGTGACCAGATTCCCGCTGGCGTCGTCTTTACCGGTGCTGGCAATGGTCAGCTCGCCGTCGCTTTGCAACAGCTTAAGCGCATAGGCGGCCTGCCGCACCCCTTCCTCTTCGGCAATGGCTAAGATTTTATGCTGGAGATTGGTTTCCCCCAGATAGAACAGACTCTGGCCGGTCATGGCGCTGTATTGCAGCCGTTCCTCTTCCGGTATCAGATTGAGGACGGCATCCATTAAGCTGCTTTTCCCTGCCGCCGAACTGCTTTGTATCAGCACCGCCAGCGGACGCTCCAGCTTGCGACTGACGGCGGCTAAGTAACCGGCCAGCAGGTTAGTGGATTCGCCCACCACGCCACAGGCGGCTAAGTCCGCGGTGACGCGCTCGCTCAGTTTCGGGTCCTGCAACAGGGCTAACGCCGCGGCCCGCTGCTCCTCGCTCAGTTCGGGAACCGGCGGGGTTTCGGTTTGCTCACCGACGCCGGCCTGTTGACACTGTTCCAGTACCAGCAACACCTGCCCCAGTGAACGCCGCAGGTCCCCTTCGGCCAGCCCCAGTTCGGTGGCGGCCAGCCGCGCATACCCGCCCCGGCTGCGGGCGCTCATCATGTCCACGCTGTCGGCGAACATCACGCCGCTGTCGGTATCAACCACCTGAACATTGACTTTCATCACTGCCGCCCCGGCTTTCACCTGTGACAGGCCCCGGATACCCCACTGTTGTGTGCCCAGCGTCAGGGATATTTCGCCGTTGGCGCCGGTTTCCCAGACTACATTCGGCACTGACGGCAATGCGGCTATTCCGGCGGCTAAGGCGCTGACCGTTTCCGGCACCGGAACCGGCTGATGTTCTGCCAGCGCGGCCCGCTCTGTGGCGGTGGTTGCCTGTACCTCTGCCGCATCCTGCATCGACACGGCGCTGTCCAGCAACAACCCGAAGGCCCGTTCCGGCTCGGCGACCTGACACAGATAGCCGTTGGCATCCATGCCCTCGGGGAACACCACCCGGAACACGGCGATACCGGTGGCGGTCAGTTCGGCGGCCAGTTTTACCGCCGCTTCATTGCCTGCCGGATCATTGTCGTAGGCGATCAAGACCTGCTTAACGCCATGCCGCCGGAACGCCTGCCGCATCTCATCGGTGAAGCCGTTCACCCCATACGCAGCGGTAACATGGCGGTGACCGGCTACCCAGAACGACAGGGCGTCGATCAACGATTCACAGAGGATAGCCGACCCTGAACTGATCAGCGCCGGCTCATTCCATATCCCGCCATGTGCGCCGGGCAGGTACAGATGCAGCGGCGTTCCTTTGCGTAAGCGGTCGGTGATTTTGCGCCCGTAGATCTCGCGGATCTGGCCGTTCGGGTCGATAACCGGTATGACCAGCGAGCCGGTAAAGTGCTCGTGCCCGCTGTCGCGCATCAGCCCCACGGCCCGAAGACGGGCGCGGATCTGTGCGCCGGCCTGCACCGCCTTGATGGGCAGGCGATAGGCTAACGTGCGGTTGGCAAAGCCCAGTTTAAACTGGGCGACTAATTCCGGGTGGTTGAGCCGCCGTTTTTCCAGATAGGCCAGGGCTTCGGGGGCATTCAGCAGCGTATGATGGTAGAACCCGACGACCCGACTGAGCAGCGCCTGCCGTCCGGCGTCATCATCGGCCAGCATGGCCGGTTCATCCGGTTGCACCAGCGGGGCCACCGAGGGGTTATCTCCCAGTACTCCACGTAGATGTTCCACAGCCCGGCGCAGACTTAAGCCCTTGGTTTTCATTACCCAGTCCAGCACGGCGCCGCCGGCATCACAGCCAAAACAGTGATAGAGATTTTTTGCCGGTGAGATGACCATTGACGGGGTTTTCTCCTGATGGAACGGGCACAGCAGCACGTAATCGTTGCCGCGTTTAAAGAGCTGTCGCCCCTGTTGCTCCACCACGGCGACTAAGGAGACGGCGGCTTTCAGGTGCTGTAATTCTGCTTCGGGAATGCGTGCCATAAAAATGTTCCTTTTAAATCCTTGTCAATGCTCTATATAGATACTATTATATGTCCCATAAAGGTTATTTAGTCAAGTCTATTCAGAACAGGGGGAGATAATGGAAGCCATCACGACTGATAAAGGAACATTCTGGATGAGCTTTTCTGCCCGTTTTCTGCAACTGCGTAAGCAACAAGGACTGACTCAGCCACAGATGGCTGACAAGGTGGGGATACATCTGACACAAGTTCGTCGCTATGAATCTGGTGAGGCTCAACCCTCTTTAGACATTCTTAAACGTATTGCTGTTACGTTTAATGTTTCAGCAGACTGGCTGATATTTGAGGAGGGCGAGCGGGAGCCGCAGGACGAACTTAAGCTAAAGTTTGAGGCGGTTAAACAGATGGACGAGGAGGAGCGACGTTCTGTGACCTCGGTTCTGGATGCAATGATTTTAAAACATCAGGCAAAACGGTTATTGGGCTGACCTGATTTAATGCGGCTTTACCGTGGTTGCAACACGATACAGCCGCTAACCACAAGCAACTATGCGAGGTAGTTAATTATGGCTAAGACGCATTCTAAGGCAGAAGTCGCTGTAAATAAAGCAGCGAAAACAGAACGTTATTACACCGTGGGATACGTGCCGCAAAACGACAAGGCTAAAGCACCGCCTGCGATACACCTGAAAGGTCAATGGCTTAAGGCCGCAGGCTTTGATATTGGCGGCACTTTAACGGTGAAGGTGATGAATGGTTGTCTGGTGCTAATACCGGACAGTGACAACACCCACACCATCAGGCAACAGTACCTGCGCCAGCAGGAGCAACTCAGTGATATCAAGCTCCGCATGCGCGAACTCATTGGCGACTACAAAACCATTTAAAGGAGGGGAATAGCATGAGAGCAGGGATTGAGCAGCTAAAGGAAGTGCACCTGAGCCATGACGAAGCAATGGCACTGGCGCAACTGGTTAAGCGGTTGAGCTGGGCAGAGATACGGACCTGTGCGGTTGATGACACGGAAGCCTGGGTTATCAAGGCCGCGATAGGGCGGCTCCAGTCGGCACTGGCATATCACGGGTATTCGCCACGGTAAGAAAGAAGTCAGCCGGAAGTGATTCCGGCTTTCTGCTGTTTCAGAGAAAAAACAGAATAAAATAGCTAAAATATAGTCTATGTATATATTTACTATGAATCTTATATTTTCCTGTATTATTCCTTTGTTTATCTTCTTATTTATTTTATATTTTCGTGATTTTAATTTATATATTTAATATATAAGTTCAACCCTGTAAAATATTTATTTTAAGTATAAAAACAATAAAGCCGGAAAGATCACGGGGATCTTTCCGGCTTATTTTTAAATGCTACTAAATTCTATATTTTTAGAAGGAAAACCATCAGGGAATGACATGCATTTGACGTTTCTTGATAAAACACCTTCTAAAAAATCAATGAAATTTTCTTGCCTATATTCAACTTCTGGTGCCCTTGCCGCAATAATAGCGACATTCCATAAGTCACTATTATCTGACGATACAACCCAAAATATATAATCGCCGTTATCTGTAACTCCCATAGGAAGCAATCCATTAATATCGGGATAAAGAATAAACGGATAATAATCTGGATCAGATTCAACAAGGGACTGAAAATCTTCAACAATCCATTCTTTTTGCCTAAAGAAATTTAAATCATCATCTTCGCTAAATGGGTTAAATATAGTGATAAAATCAGCAATTCTACCTGTTCCATATTGGGTTATAAAATCAATATAGTCTTTAGGAAAAGAACACTGTTCATCTATTAACGGCCACGTTTTACCTTCACCATTTTCATTAGGATGAACAGGTAAGGGCAATAGATTTTTTAAGCTCTCTATACTCATTGTTTATATTCCTGGAGGGTTAAGAACGGTGACATATTCAAAGAAGCCCCCTGAACCTTCGGCTTTCATTGTAATACCTGCTGGTATTCTGGATGGTCCTTTATAAATAGGAATAGAACTCATTTCAACAACTTCTCCTTGTTCTAAGGCTTTTCTTATTCTACCTTCGACTCCACTCATGACAGGAGTATTAGCAGGTCTTTGTTGAAGAGTAACCAAGTTCCTAACATCATCACCAGAACCACCTAATTGTCGTCCGAGCAAATGGCCCCTAGCTCTGTTAGAACCTTTTCCTGTAATAAATCCTGGCGGCTGTATATCGGGATTAGCGTGCGTACCCATATTAATATGACCTTTATCTAAAGTGGCATGAACTCCTGTAGGGCGCCCTAAATGATCTAATTCGCCATATTTAATACTATTAGGACATCCCGTCAATCCGAGCGGATCAACCCAGTTCGCCGGATTATGGACATACGAATAAGGATTCAGGCCCCCTGCCAGCCCTAGAGGGTCGGCACAGAGATATTGCCCGGTCTCGTTATCGTAATACCTAAAACGATTATAGTATAGCCCGCTTTCCTCGTCTTCGTACTGACCGGCGAACCGGAGATGACACGTCAGATTCCGCGGGTCATTGAGCGTCAGCACCGGCCAGCATTCCGGCTCGCCCCAGGTGAGTAACCGGCCGGCCCATATCAGCTCCCCGTCCTCGGTCAGAATTTCCCGCACGGTCCCCTGGTGATCGCTCACCACATAGTATAGCCGGCCTTTTTCAAACCGGGCCGAAGGGGTCAGGGCGCCCGGCTCATACAGCCAGTGAATGCTCTGTTCATACCCGACAGTGCCATCCGCATATACCGGCGTCTCTTCAATCAGCTGCTCCCCGCTCCACAGGTAATCATAGCCGATTATCGCGGTCGGTTTCACCGGTTGTCCGGTGTCGTCTGTCTCCTTCCGCTTGCTAATCCGTCGCCCGAAAGCGTCATAACCATAGCGCCAGCGCGTCCCTTCCGGGCTGATAAACCCGGTCAGCCGGTCGTGCGCGTCCCAGCGGTAGCGCCAGGTCCGCGGCCGGTAGCCCCGGCGCTGTTCGGTTTTCTCTGTCCGCCGCCCGTTTTCATCGTAGCGATACGTGCAGGCGCCGTGCTGAATCACCCGCCCCGCCTGCTGGGTGTGGTAGCTCTGGCGCAGGTCTTCACTGAGCCGTTCCGGCACCCGTTTTTGGTAATGCAGGTGCTGGCCGGCGTCGTACACAAACAGTTCATCACAGGCCCGCATTCCGCCAAACTGCGCGGTCACCACCTGGTCATTCACATTGTAGCCGTAGCGCGTCTCGTCCCAGCGGGTGTCTTCCATGCAGGCCACGTTGTAGGCCGGGGTGTAATGCCAGTGGCGGGTCACCGCGCTGCCCCGCGGCGGAAAATGCGGGTCGGCCTCGTACAGGGTCTGCTTGAACCAGTCGGAGCTGCGCCCGGCGGTCTGATGGGCCAGCAGCCCCACCGGGGTGTAAGCGTGTGACTGGATAAAGCCGGCGGCGCTTTCCCGCGCGATTTCCCGGCCCAGCCCGTCATGCTGCATCTGCAACGGGGCATGGCCGTCAAGCTGCCACTGCATCAGCCGGCCGTTGAGGCCGTAGTACCAGCTGACCGCGGGCTGGGTGTCCGCCTGGTATCCGGTGGGCAGGCCGCTCATCGGGTCCCACTGATGGCTGACGGCGCGTCCGTTAATTGTCTCCCGGGTCAGGCGGCCGGCTTCATCGTATTCAAACGCCACCACCGAGTCCGGGTTAGCGGCCCGGACCAGTCGTCCCTGCGCGTCGTGGTCGTAGGTGGTGACTGAGCATAACGTGCACCGGTCATTCTCTTCCTGCCACGCTTCTTGGCGGGTAACGCGGTCATCGTCGGTGTAGCGCCAGCGCAGCAGCTGGTGATTGGGGTAACGGGCGGTGAGGCGGCGTCCGGCGGCGTCATACTGATAATGAATCGTCCGGCCGGTAAAATCGGTTTCGCTGATAACCCGGCCGGCCGGGTCACGGGTGTAGTGGTAAGTTTCACCGGTTTCATTGGTCACGGTTTTCAGGCGGGTCAGTCGGTCGTAGCCAAAGGTCAGGGCCGCGCCATCCGGGCGGGTGAGGCGGCTGAGCCGGTCAAAGGCGTCATAGGTATAGCGGGTGGTCCGGCCTTCCCCGTCGGTGACTGCCGAGACCCGGCGCTCGCTGTCGTAGTCAATCGTCTGACGAATGCCATCCGGTAACTGTATCTCGCTGACGCTGCCCGCCGGGCTGGCATGAAACGGGCTGTGGTGATAGTCGGTCTGCTGATGTAACGCGTCGGTGACCCGCAGCAGCCGGCCCAGTCCGTCGGTGTCAAACCGGGTCAGGGCGCCGTCCGGGGCCCGAATTTCACTGAGCTGCTGCCGCTCATAGCCGTAGCGCCAGGCGCGGCCGTCGGGCAGGACCTGGCGCAGGATTTCCCCGCGCGGCCCGTAACGGGTCTCTTCCACCCGCCCCTGGGGGTCGATAACGCTGTCCAGGTTGCCCTGTTCGTTGTAATGCAGTCGCCAGCGTGCGCCATCCGGCTGAGTGACCTGGGTAAGCTGGCCGTATTCATTGTAATCGTAAGCGGTGAGGTCACCGGTGGATGACAGCAGGCCGGTCAGCTCGCCGTAAGGGCTGTACTCATACGCAGTGGTCCGGCCCAGCGGGTCGGTTTCGGCGACTTTGCAACTGAAATCCCATTCGGTCCGGGTTTCATGGCCGAGCGGGTCCACCAGGCGGGTCACCAGGCCGTCGGCGTTATAGTGGTAGCGGGTACAGCCGCCTTCGGCATCGAAGTAGGTGGTGACGCGGTGTTCGTCATCGTATTCAAAACGGTCCTGCCAGTACCCCTGCGGGGTGGTGGTGGCCGTCACCCGGCCCGCGTTATCGTAGTGCACGGTGACATCGGTTTTATCGGTGTCATGCCAGCGGGTCATGTTCCCCTGCGGCGTGTATTCATGCCACAGGTGGTGAAACTGAAAGGCGTCACATTCCGCCAGATACCCGGGGTTATCATAGCGGCAAGTCACCAGCCGCTGGCGCTGTTCCGCGTGCAGCCAGTCAATGGCCGTGAGCCGCTGGCGCTCGTAGTGCAGCGCCAGGGTCGTGGTGTCGGCATGGACCAGGCGGGTCAGGCGCTGCTGTTCATCATAATGAAAAACCGTCTGGTTGCCGTTGCGGTCTTCAATCATGGACAGGCGGCGTTTATCCCCCTGAACCTCGGCAAAACTCAGTATCTGCTGGGCGCGGCGGTTGAACAGGCGCAGCTCGCCGTCGCGCCGGCCGTACAGCAGATAATGCCCGGCATGGAGGTTGACCGAGAAGACGTTTTCCGTCGGGGTATGGAAGGTGTAAATCACCCCTTCGCCATCAGTGAAATGGGTTTCCTCGCCGTCGCGGCGCAGGTGCTGCGACCAGTCGTCGGCCCATTGGGGGCCGAACAGCCCGGACAGGGCGGCGGTGGAGCGGTAAGTCCGGTTCAGGGTCAGCGGCAGCACTCCCGGCAGGGCCAGCACCGGCCAGACCTGGAGGAAGTCGCCGGTCGCCACGTCTACCGGTTCGCCGGCTTTGTGACAGAGCTGACTGTCACAGCCGGTTTTTTTCACCGACGGGGCGGGTTCCGCCCCGGATTTGGCTTTGCCGCCGTTGTCTTTCCGGCCAAGCGGCAGCGGGAGCAGGCCGGCAATGGCGACCAGCCAGCGCAGGTCTTTGTTGCTGGCGGTCAGGATAGTCAGGGCGTCACCGGTTTGTGTGGTGAGGGCAATCGAGGCGGCGGCGCTGTTGATATTGGCGTCACAGGCGGTGCGGTGGCCCAGCCGGGCAATCGGCCTGCCGTTGGCAAACACCGTTTTCGCCCCTTCGGCAATCACCACCGGGCCGGGGTGGTCGCTGCACACAATTTTGTCCCCCTGTCGGGCCACCGGCCGGCCTTCAAAAAAGACATCCGGCGACCCTTCGACAATCTGGCCTTTATTCGCCCCGTACTGCCCGAGCGCCGCGCCCACGGACGAGACCAGTCCGCCGACAAAACCGCCCGCCAGTCCGACCGCCGCCCCGGCGACCACGGCCATCGCCAGGCCGCCGGTCGCCACAACTAGCCCGCTGACGGCCACCGCCGCCAGCGCGCCGAGCAGCACGCCGCCCAGCGCCCCCCATAATCCGGCGCTTTTATTCTGGTGGGCAATCGCATCCCCGAGCCGGGCCGGGGCCTGGCCTTCGGTGGCGACGGTGCGCTGGCCCCAAAGCGACATCACGCCATGCGTGAGGCTTTCGCCGATATCACTGCCTATCTGCGCCCCCAGCTTCCCGGCGGCCACCCCGGCGACCAGCGGAAGGACGGCGGGGGCGCCGCCCACCGCAACGGTATACGTCATCGCCGCCGCCAGCGAATGACGCTGAAAATCCTCACTTTCCAGATAATTCAGCACCGTATCGGCAGAAGAGCTGCCTTCGGTCGGCGGCGGAGAATTCCCCGCGGCGGCCGTCTTTGTTTGGGGTGTACGCTGCGCGGCGCCGGCCCCCAGCCAGGCCATCATCAATACGCTCATGGCTCCTCCCGGACACTATTGTGGGTTATCATCCCGGCGGGGCTGAAACGAGGTCATGATGGCCAGCATCTGCTCGCGCTGAGCCGGGGTCATGGCGCCGTTGCAGGTGCCGGTCAGAATCAGCACCTGGTGTGGCAGGTTGAGCATCATCATCAGCTGATGCAGGGGACCCTGCGGGGCGGACCAGGTGAACTCGGCGGTCAGGGTGTCGCGGCCATTGAGCTGGCCGGGTTCCTGGGCGATAAGCTGCCAGTCTTTCAGCTGCTGACTGAGGGCGGTGATTTCGCGCTCGGCAAACTGGGGGAAGTCGAGGCCCCAGGGCAGGGTGTCGCGGGACAGGGTGAAGCTGCTGCCGTTGTGGTCCTCGGGGCTGGTGAGCACCAGCATGCTGACATCCCGCCAGTCGCGGGGCACGTTGAGGGTGCCGGCGTTAAAGTGAAAAGGGATGAAGGTATTTTCCTGCGTCATCGGGTTCTCCGGGTGCGTGTTCAGGGCGCCCGGCGGGTCGCCGGGCCGTTATTCAGGTCAGATTAGTTATTCAGGCCGATTTTGCTGCCGTTAACGGACACCCCGTCGGCGTTCAGGGTAATGACTGAGCCGCCAAAGGTGAGCGTGATATGCGTTTGGGTCATCTCAATGCTGCCCGCGCCGACGGTCAGGGTGATGTTGTCGCTGGCCGTATAGAACTGGGTGCCCTCGCCGGCTTTGCCCGCGGCGGCTTTGACCTGTATCTGGTTGGCTTCGGTGCTGCGCAGCCGGCAGATGGTTTCGGTGAGGCTGCCCTGTTCAACGCGGGTCTGTTCATCCCCGGTCTTTACCGCCACCTGGCGGTTGCCGGTTTCCACCACCAGGGTCTGGTCGTGTTTCACCACGGTGTGCATGTCCCGCTGGGCGTGCAGCGCCAGCTCTTCACTGCCTTTGGCATCCTCGAAGCGCAGCTCGTTGTAGCCTTCCCCTTTATGGGTTTTGGAACGAAAGGCCATCTGGGTTTTGCTGCCGGGCAGGTCCCCCGGCGGGAGGTTGCTGGCATGGTAGGTGCGCCCGGTGACAATCGGCTGGTCCGGGTCGCCGTTAAGAAAATCCACCACCACTTCCTGACCGATACGCGGTATCGCCAGCATGCCCCAGCCCTGACCGGCCCAGGGCTGGGTGACCCGTATCCAGCAGGAGCTGTGGTCATTACTCTGGCCGTAGCGGTCCCAGAGGAATTGCAGGCGGATACGGCCGTACGGGTCACAGTAGATTTCTTCGCCCTCCGGACCCACCACTTTGGCAATCTGCGGGCCCTCCATCACCGGTTTGGGTAACGGGGCCGGGCGCCAGTGCTGATTGTAGGGAATGAAGGTGAAGTCGTTGCTCAGGGTGGTGCCGCTCTCCCCGGCGGTCTGCTCCAGCGCCTGCGGCTGGCTGCCCCGGTGGGTGACGCAGACCAGCTGCCAGAGCCGGTTGAGGTCAGGCCGGGGATGGTGAGTCAGGGTGAACAGCACGCCGGGCTGCATTGTCGCGGCGTTACTTTCACCGTCGCCGGTCAGGGCATTATTGCGCAGGGCTTCCAGCCGGTAGCGGGTGAAATCCGCGCCGTGCTGTTCGTCTTTGAAGCGGCCGGGAAAATCGAAGTGTTCGTACCCGGTATGCTGGAGGTCCTGTTCCCGCATCTGATGACGGAACTCCGCCGCCCAGGCCGGGTTTTTGAAGGTGTAATCTTTGAGCTCGACCACCGCCGGCCGCACCTGCGCCTGGCGGGTCAGCCGGGTAATGCACAGCTGCTGGGCCTGTTCAGCCTCTTCGGGGTGATAGGGCAGCACCGGGCCTTTGACGACAGAGCCGGCATCGTCGGCAAACACCAGGGTGTTTTTATTGCCGGTGAACTCAAAGAAGTAAAAAATCCCCTCTTCGGCGGTGAGCCGTTGCAGGAATTCAAAATCGGTTTCGCGGTACTGGACGCAGAACTCCCGTTCCGGGTGGGGATTACGCAGACTGAACGCCACATCGCGGACGCCGTTCTCTTTGAGCAGGGTGGTGATGATGGTTTTGATATCCTGCTGCTGAAAAATCCGGGCATTCTGGCGCAGGGTGGCGCGCCACATATCGGGCCGGATGGTCATGTCATAGCGGGTCTGATGTTTGCCGGTATTGCCCTGGACAAAGCTGGCGACCATGCCGGTGACGGTACGCTCGACTTTGCCTTCGCGCAGGATGGTCAGGGTGGCGCTTTTGTCGAGGACGGCGGTGAAATCAATCGCCGGGTCGGTACTGGCTAAACTGACCGTCAGCGTGAACGGGGTGGAGAGGGCTTCGTGCAGGGTAAATCCGGCCACCACGAAGGTGTGTGGCGGCAGTCCGCCGGCGGTGAGGGTAAACTGTAAGCCGCCGGCGCTTTGGGGACTCAGCTGGTCAGCGATTTGTTGAGCGATGTTTCTGGTGCCGGCCTGGCCGGCGGTTTTTTTCTGGAATGACATAGGGGGATTCCTTCTCTGAATTTACGGGCGGGGTTGCCCGGGGAGCGCGGTCAGCCCGGCGGCTTTCTGCAACGCGTAATACTGGCTGAGCAGGGCGTTAAACCGGTCGTCGGTCTTTTTTATCAGCGCCGGTGAGACGGGCTGTCCCTGTTCGACGGCGGCGGAAAGCTGGCGCAGCAGCTCTTCCAGCGGGCGGTCACGGTTGTGGCTGTGCTGGATTTGGTAAATCGCCGTTTTCAGGTAAGAGAGGGTGAAACTGCCCCGGTTGCGCTCCTGCGCCAGGATGTTGTCCGCCAGTAACTGGAGCTGATGCCGGGTCTGCTGCCAGCTGCCGGAGACCGGCGCGTTTTCCAGCCGGATGGTCTGTAACTGCTGCCAGCGCTGCGTTTCACGCTGCTGCCGGCTGTCCTGCGGCCAGGTTTTTTGTGCCCTGTCGGTCAGCTGCTCAGCCTGTTGCAGCACCACCAGCGGGGAGGTGTCCGCTAACCGGGTTAACTGCTGCGCATAAGTTTGCAGGTCGGGGTGGTACAGCCAGGCCAGTCTGGCTCCGTCCGGGGTGTCAGTCAGGGCGGTGAGCTGCTGTTGCAGCGGCCGGTAAAGTCCCAGCCAGCTGCCGGTCAGGACAAACACGCCCAGTAAGAGACCCAGGCCAAACCCCTGTAGTGCGCTCATCGGCCGCGGGGGCGGTTCAGGGAAACGGACCTGGACTTTAGGCTGACTGTGGTCGTATCCCGCGTCGTCGTCAGTGTCCGGTTCCGATGGCGCCGGCTCGGTTGTGTTGGCCAGGTAAACCAGCGGCGGCATCTGCACGGGTTTGGCGGCGGGTTTGGGCAGGATGCGGGTCTGTTCCAGTTTTTTGGCGGTGTTCTGGAAGAACCACAACAGGTTTTCGACTTTCGGCAGGCGTTTCAGGTCGGACTGCTGGAGCCGGTCGACTATCAGTTGTAAGGCCCGCTCGGCCCGGTAAATCATCCGCAGGTCACGGGGGGTATAGTCGTGCTGGCGTAACGCGTTGCCGCAGCGGGTGTTAAACCAGTCCAGCATCTCAGTGCGGACCGCCGGCTGCGGGGGCCACAGTGCATCCCACTGGCTGACCATCACCCCGGCCAGCAGTTCACAGCCTTCGGTAAACCCGGCCAGGCCGCTGAGCTGCATCCGGGCCAGGGTGTAGTAAATCGCGCTCTGCAAATCGACGCCGTGGGTGCGAAACAGCGTCAGGGCCAGGGATTCGATAAGCGGCCAGTTCACTGCCGGCTGAGACGGGTGGTTGATTTTATTGATTTCCTCGCGTATTGCCGTGAACGCCGGCAGATTCATCGGGTTACTGCCGGCGCGGATAATCAGGTTTTCAGGGTGTTCACTCATGGCCGTTCATCCTTTCACCTGCCTCCGTCGGCGCGGAGGACAGGGTGGGTTTCTATTTTGCAATGAATAAAATTTGCCATTAATACAGCGTGTCAGGCAGTCTGAACTGGCTGAACAGGCCGCCGGCAAACGGGTTGTCGGATTCATCCACGTAGATACGGTAGGTCATGTCGCCCCCGTCCACCGTGAACCGCACATCAAACGCATCCTGACGCACGTTAGTCAGTTTGCCGCTGTTAATCAGACGTAACTGAGCCCACGGGCCGGTGAAGCTGATGGCGCGCGGGGATTTGCCGCTGGCATCCGGTATCAGCGTGAGCTGGCTTTCCACCCCGGCCCGCATCGAGTTGGGCCAGATGAGGTGTACAATGCTGCCGCGGCCGTGAGCATAATCGAGCAGCTGGCCGTCGAGATTGAGCAGGCTGCGGCGTTTATTGCCGGTCAGGCTGAGGGGCTCAATGGCGAACTGGGTGCCCAGACCGTTTTGCGGCGAGAAGAAGGTGTCGCGGATACGGTCGGCCAGTTTCAGTTGTTCCAGTACATCCTGGCGGATAAGTTGCTGGCCGTCAGCGCTGTGGGTCAGGTTGTTTTCCACAAACGGTTTCAGGTTCTGCTGATAGAAGGCATCCAGCGTGCCGCCGGGCCGGAAGAACCGCTCGAACTCACTGAGCGGCACATCCTGAGTGGCTTCCGGGTTGAACGGGTAGCGGCCGGCCAGATAGGTCTG
Source organism: Photorhabdus akhurstii (assembly GCF_019090985.1). Classification (NCBI taxonomy): domain Bacteria; kingdom Pseudomonadati; phylum Pseudomonadota; class Gammaproteobacteria; order Enterobacterales; family Morganellaceae; genus Photorhabdus; species Photorhabdus akhurstii. The sequence goes on from NZ_CP020335.1 coordinate 371,554, forward strand.
GTACTGTCTGACCACGGTGTCGCGCCATTCGATTTCCAGCGAGCTGATGGCTTCCCTCATCACCACCCGCCATGCCTGTTCGGCCAGTTCGCCGACCCAGCGGTTGAGCGGCGCCGGCAGGTTTTTCGCCAGCTGCTGCACTTCGAAAATCGGGTCGCTGTTATGCTGCTCAAGCCGCTGCTGCACGGCGCTCAGGGCGGCTTTACCCGGTACCGGGGCATTCTGAATCGCCAGCAGGTAACGGTGCAGCGCTACCAGTTTCTGGTAAACCTCCTGTAAGGTACTGTTTTTATCCCCGTATTCCACCAGCACTGCGGTTTCCGGCGCGAACTCCCGGTGAATACGCGCCCGCAGGCGGTAATCCGGGGTATCACGTAACGGCTGCTGGGCTTTGGCCGGCGGCGTCTCGTCAATCTCCGGCAGACGGGTGTTGTCGCTGAGGATTTGCAGGGCGCGGCTGATGGGCTGTTCGCCGCTGATAACCTGTTCAAGGGCGCTGATGGCCTGCGGGATATCGGTAAAATCACGAATATCCAGGTTGTTCATCGCCCCGCGCCAGGTGGCCGTGTAGTCCCCCAGGTACTGCTCGGTGATTTGTCGCTGGATTTCTTTGCGGTCCGTGTCGCTGTACTGCACGTTGTGCGACAGGTTCAGAACCCAGCTGTCCATGACGGTGAGGTCGATCAGCTGGTCGTCCTGTTTGACGAAGTAGTTGTTCAGGCCGTTTATCGTCAGGAATTGCGGGATAATCAGTTGCCTGTCATTATTGGCAATAAAAAGGCGGTCAAAGCCCGGGCCAATCTGGTCGCGCAGGTTGAGGGGCGGCGGCAGTGAATCCTGGGCTTTAATGCGCAGGTTCTGATAGACCCGCTGATAAATGGAGAGCTGACTCAGCTCTTTCTCCGCCTTGATGAGCGGCAGTTTGTAGGGCGCGAAGCTGCTGATCGCGGCCTGATCGCCCGCCTCCCGCGCCGCCCGCCAGTCGGTGTGATCCAGCGCGTAGTCCAGGTGAGTCAGTAACTGCGCCTGTAACGGGCGCTGGCCATTAAAAGCCTGGCTCCAGCGCGCCTGCATATAGTGTTCCACCAGCGATTTATTGCGGCCGCTGCCATCTTCCAGCATCCGCATGATGCGCAGGACGGCCAGTTTTTCCTCGCTGCCTTTAGGCGCCCGGTTGAGGTCATCCAGCAGGCCGTTCATTAAGGCGGGCAGGAAGCGCTGAGACAGCAGTTGCAGGTAGGTGTTTTCCACATACGGGCCGACCGCCGCGCCCTGATAAAGTCCCATATCCGCCAGCAGCCCTTTCTGATGGTAATCCCCGTAGGCCAGCGTGGCCTCACGGACAGGATTGAGCAGGGGAAGCTGTAAATTGCCGTTACGGTCTTCGCCTTGGGGGGGCGGCACGGACAGGAAGGTTTTGGCCTGCGCCAGTACCTCGTCGCCGGCCCGGTAGTTCTTCTGATAGTAGTAGTGCCAGCCGGTCCACAGGGCCAGCACCACCCCGGCGCCCACGGTGGAGAAGGTCAGCAGTGTGTGGCGGTGGCGGTTTAACCACAGGCGGTTTTCAGCCGCCAGATTCGGCTCGGCCAGCAGGACCTCTTCAAACAGCGCGTGGGTGAAGTAGGGCGCGGTGTCCGCCACCGGCCAGGTGGGAAAAGCCTGTGGCCCGAGGTGATACTGCACCGCGGCAGACTGGGTAAAAATGTCATCCATCTGGCCGATTTGTGCAGACGAGGTGAGATAAACCCCCCGCAGGCCCGGCTGTGCCGGACCGCCGTTGTAAAGAAGCCCCTCCAGCAGCTGTACCAGCGCGCTGTGCAGCCCCTGTATCTGGCGGGTGAAGCTGAACAGGGGGCTGCGCTGACTGATATCCACTTTATTGAGCATCATGTCCGGCATGGCCGCGTTGAGTTGCCGCATCCACTGGCGCCAGAACTGTGCCAGCTCAGCGCGCCAGCTGTGCTCATCCTGCGCATTCAGGCTGAACGTGACGCCCAGGATCTGGGCGCGCTGCGATCTGTCCAGCGACTGGAAGGCGGCGCTGAAACCGTGCAGCCGGTCGAGTTTGGTCAGTACCAGATAGCAGGGCAGAGGGTTATGCAGGGTTAATCGCAGATCCTGCAGGCGCAGGTGAAGCGCGGCAATAACCCGTTCCCGCTGCGCTTTGTTGTCGGTCAGTAAGCGGTGAATATCCACCGTCAGGATGATGCCGTTGAGCGGCTGGCGCTGACGGTTTTCGGTCAGCCAGGCGAGCAGAGCCTGCCACAGGCGGGCGGGCAGTTGAGGTTTGGGGGTGTCCGGCGGCGATATCTGGTCGATAAGGAACCCGTCCGGGTCAATGATGACGGCTTTCTCCCCCAGCCAGCAGCGCAGATGCAGGGGCAGCGCCTCTTCCCCGGTCAGGGTGTCCGGCGCGGCAATGTCAGTCAGCCGGCAGCCTTCCTGAATCAGTGAGGTTTTGCCGCTGCCGGTGTTGCCCATCACCAGGTACCAGGGGCGCTGGTAGAGATAATCCCAGGTCCCCAGATGGCGTTGCAGCTGGGCTTTCCAGTGATGGAGATAACTGTCCTGACGGGTGATATCGGCCAGCGCCGGATCGACGGCTTTCAGTTCCACATCCAGCCTGAGCTTTTCAAGCTGGCGCAGGCGGCGCCAGATTTTTATCCCGACAACGCTCAGGGCCAGCAGGAGGATGATGACCGTCGCCAGCCAGCGGGCAGACAGGGTTTCCAGCGGGCGGGTCTGTTTAAACTGCCAGTCGGGACCCCACCACCACAGCCAGATAAGGGCGATACAGGGCAGGAGGGCCAGTATCAGCGAGGCGGCGGCTTTCAGTGGCGGCAGACGCGGCATCGCCGGTTTTTTGATATTTTTTAGCAGCAGAGAGAGCCAGTTCATGGGTTAACGCTCCTGTTTGCGGTCGTCGCCTTTGCGGGAGAGGGGGTAGCGGCTTTTTCTGCCAGCGCCGCCAGCAGGCCGGGTTCCCAGTCGGTGAGCGACAGGCGTTGCCCTGCCCGGAGCAGCTGTCGGTAATGTTGTTGTGCCAGCGCGCTCATGCCGGCCTGTTCCAGTAACTGTGCCGTCAGCAGCTGACCGTAAAACTGATCCCGGGGTTCGGTCAGCTGTTGCTGATAGTGCTCCGCGGCGTGGAGGGCGGCTTCCAGGCCGTGTTGCTGAAAGCATTGCCAGATAGCGTCCTGTTCCTGCGTGGCGCTGCCGTTGACGGTGGCGGTCGCCGGCGGATGCAGCCAGTTCAGGCTTTATACCGCACGGCATAACTCCTTTTTTAAACAGAGAAAATATTTCTTCTCATTTAGCGTCTTGATTAAAAGAAAACAAATATCAATAAATGCTTATCATATTTAACATGTCATTATATTCGTTATTGACTTCATTTAGAGAATTAATCGTATTCTATGTTATCAACTAACCCTTGTTTCTTTCTTATAAGATATCATTTTCTTTTCTAATGTTTTTTTAACTTGATCCTGGGTAGATATTTTTATTCTGTCAAGGATATCCTTTTCTGCTTTTTATAATCCTCATGAAGATAAAACTCGGATACCCGATCAGAGAAAAATCACGCCAAACCATGTAGTTATCTGGTATGTCTTGATCGAAAAGCAGCTTTAATACTCTGTCTGTATTATCAATCATTTCATATTCATTAAATTCTTCAATAGAACCGGATAGAAAATCCGAACTTTTAAAAAATCCAACGGGTTCCATATAAGAATTTATTATCTCACTCATATTGAATTATCTTAAAATTTTACTCCAGAGATCAAAGATGCTCTGTCTTACTTTTTAATTTACGTCTTTCCTCTGAATATTAGTGTTATACCTATCTTTGGATTTAATAATATTGCCATTCTCCATGCCTTTTTTAGCTATATTTTGAATGTTAGCTACTTGTTTCGATATGGCATCAGTTGATTGATTTGGATTTATTTTATCCAGAGCATTGCATCAGTATATCCGTGATTACCTTGATGCCTTGCCATTACATTAACCGGTTGGCATTGGTGTGGCATGGGTATTCACCACGGTAAGAAAGAAATCAGTCGGAAGCGATTCCGACTTTTTGTTGTTTCAGAAAGAAAATAGAATAAAATATCTAAAATATAGTTTATGTATATATTTACTATGAATTTTATATTTTTCTGTATTATTCATTTTTTTATCTTATTATTTGTTTTATATTTTTGTGATTTTAAGTTATATATTTAATATATAAGACTAACTCTGTAAGATATTTATTTCAAGCACGGAAATAACAAAACCGAAAGATCACGGGAATATTTCCGGCTTTTTATTATTTATTGAAATGATTAACAAGAAATTAAAATATTAATCCCACCTTTCATCTAGATAAGGCGTTATATCTCTAATTGTTAGAAATTGAGCAATACAGTTGAAGTAAAAATTATTATGAGAAATACTCATATGTATTTTGTTATCTATATATTCGATAGTTGGAGTGCATTCAAAACCAAGGCTAATTCCTTTGCATTCAAAATGAATAATATCACCAAGCTCTAATAAGATATTGAGTGCATTAAATTCACTTTTATTCCATTTATCAGGGAATGTTGTTGGGATGTTTTTACTATGAAAACCAAGTCTCAGTGAAGAATGCGCATAAAACGAAACAATCTCAACTTCAACATGTTCAATAGATAATTCATTGTTAAACATATGTTTAATTTTTTCTTTATATATAGCATTTTCAAACCACATAATAAGTTTCCTTAAAATTCATAATGCTCAGACGTTCCCGGAACCTTACGATTAAGGATGCGATTTCTAAGTTCCAATCCGCTCTGGCTTACCGTGGATATGCGCCACGGTAGATCATAAGAAGGCCGGAAGATCACACGGATCTTTCCGGCTTTATTTATTTGATCCAACGTTGATCTAAATAAGGCGTGATATCATCAATTGTCATAAAACCAGCAACACAATGAAGATAAAAATCTTTATTTTCTATTGTTAATTTAGTTTCTTCTCGTTCTGATTTAATAATAGGAGTGCATTCAAATCCCACTTTTCATCCATTAATATGGAGTGCAGATACATTTCCGAATGTTAATATGATTCCGAAGGAGTTATATATGTTTTCACTCCATTTTTTGGGGACTATTTCTGGTAATTTTTTACCTCGTAGTTGTATCCTAAGAATTGAAAAATCATGATATATAAGGTTTTCAAATTCCACATTGTCAATTGAAAGTTCATTATTAAACATGAATTTAATCTTTTCTTTATGTATAGCATTATCGAACCACATAATTATAATCTCCTTGGAAACTAACAGACTGATTTAAGTCTATTTTGTCTAGTGCATTTTTAATAGCCCTAGAGTAATCATTGTGATTACCTTGATGCCTTGCCATTACATTAACCAGTCGGAGTTGGAGTGGCATGGGTATTCGCCACGGTAAGAAAGAAGCAGACCGGAAGCGATTCCGGCTTTTTGCTGTTTCAGAGAGAAAGCGGAATAAAATAGCTAAAATATAGTCTATGTATATATTTACTATGAGTATTATATTTTTCTTTATTATTCCTTTTTTTATCTTTTTATTTATTTTATATTTTTGTGCTTTTAAGTTATATGTTTAATATATAAGGCTAACCTTGTAAGATATTTATTTTAAGCATGGAAATAATAAAGCCGAAAGATCACGGGGATCTTTCCGGCTTTTTACTATTATCTTAGGGTAATTTTATTTTCCCTTTTTTGACATTAGCTTTAATGTCGTACCTAAAATCTACACAATAGTGATTCAAGACTTCATCCAATTTAATTAGATTTATTCCTTTGATATTTTCTTTAATTAATCTGTTAGCTACTTTTTCTGAAATAAAGATAAATCCTGCTAATAAAGTAGTCCGTATTGAAAAAATATCATAATTTAATAATTCATTATGAAAAGATAATTTATGAGGAATTAAGTTGCCATATTTATCTTTTTCCAATATTGAATTTTTTTATTTAGAAATAATTCTTTATCAGTAAAAAAAGGTAATTCAATGAGTTATTGATGATTTTCCCATCTTTAATAGATGTGGCAATTAATTTTTTTAAAACATGATCGCTTAATTTAAAATCATTTATAATATTAAGAAATTTATCAGATAGGATATGAGCCATATTGTGTTGATAATAATTAAATCCCAATTTCCCAATATTTTTATTACATAATAGATACAAGGTGTTAGGGCATTCCTTATCTAATAGATAATAAGATATATCATGCTTGGAGCCTTCATAATCCCATTTTTCATTAATCTGCTTCTCAGTATCTACTATAGCATGAAGATATCTTGGCATTAGTGAAGAATTATAATCGTTCATTAATACATAATAATTCATTAATTTACTCTCCCACATTTGGTTGTAGATACTTGACCAGACCATATTTTATTTTTCATATCCATCTGAAGCTTTCTAATAGCATCTCTAGCTTCTCGCTCGTTAATACTATTATTAGAATACTGGTTTCTTATATCCCTTATTCTTCCTCGCACTTCATCAGAATAATTATTATGATTGCTGCTGTGGAAAACTTTCATTCCTTTTCCGACATCTGCTTTCATGGCGGATTTACTGCCCGGAAAAGGCCGGAAGATCTCGAAAGATCTTTCCGGCTTGGATTATAATTTCAGTATCATTTATTTTCACGTAACTTAGCCAAACCTTTTTCAAGACGGCTAATATTCTGATATTTCTCAGGTTTGGTACTTTTATCAAGATAACTAAGCCAGCCAGGAATTACTTTTTTAAAAAGTTCTAGTCCTTCTGGTGTGACATGAGACATTTTCAGTATAAGATCTTTTTTAACATCTCCATTTTCAGCAAATGGTTCCATATTTATTAGTAAGTTATTGTCTTTTAAGAAATACATTAATGCATTGGATAAGCTAATTATTTGCTCTTGATAATCTTTACTTTTATTTGCTCCCAGTAACATTGGGATATTATGTAAATCGAAATCAGTCATTATCTTGCCCTAATCACTTTTGATATATCATTTATTTCTATTAACTCTCGGGTATTTGGATTTCTGACAAATATCCCTCCAGCTTGTTGAATGCGTTGTTCTTTAGCTAATTGTCCGACTTTTGGTGCTGTTTGACTAGTTATTTCAACAGGGCTCCATTTTCCATCTTGCCCCTTGATCACAAAGTCAATCCTCCTCCTTTCTCCGGTTAAAGGATCCTTAACTGACTTGCCATTAGCATCACGTAAGTAACGTTCACTTATGACGTTTTCCTTGCCATAACGTTTTTCAAATATAGCTTGCGCTCTTTTTTCTCTGGCTGTCCCTGCTACTTTATTCGGTATACATTTCTTAGAAGACAATCCTAGAGGGTCGATCCAACCCGTCGGATTATGCACGTAACTGTAAGGATTTACTCCTCCTGCTAACCCCAAAGGGTCAGGGCTGAGGTAGCACGCTGCTTCCGGCAAATAATAGCGGAACCGATTATAAAATAAACCACTTTCTTCATCAAAAAGTTGCCCGGCGAATCGGAGGCCCGGGTCCAGGTGCGGGTTCTCGCCGTGTCCGCCCAGCCGCAGCCCGTACAGGGACTGCTTCGGCCGCCGCCACACCCGCTTGCCTGCCGGGTCGAACAGCGCCAGCGGCTCGCCGGTCGGGGCGCTGACCGCGTACTGGGTCTCCACCTCCCCGGCCATCAGTTCCACCCGGTTGTCCAGATTCAGCGTAAACTGCTGCGTCTGCTGCGCCACCAGTTCCCAGCCGTCAAACACCAGATGGCGGATCATTTTCAGCCGGCCGTGCTGGTATTCACGGATTTCCGCCGGCACATCGCCGTCCCATATATAGGTGGTCCGCTTACCGCTCTGGATACACCGTTTTTCTATCCGTCGCCCAAAGGCATCATAGCGATATTCCCACGCTATCCCGTCCGGGGTGATAAGGCCGGTCAGCTGATTCTGGCTGTTCCACCGGTATTTTGTCAGCGCCAGCCGGCAACCTTCCGCTAAAAACTGCTTCTCCTGCATGCGGCCGGCCCGGTCGTAAACAAACCGGTGCGAGCCCACCCAGTTCAGGCGATGGCCCTCCTGATAGAGGGTTTCCCCCATAATCTCCTGCACCCCGTCAAACCGTCTTGACGGGTACCCGGTTTCATCATACTGATAATGCTCCCGCAGTGTCCGGCCTTCTCCCACCGACATCACCTGACCGTTGCCGTTGAGAAGGTAGTCCAGCTGCTGCCCGTTATCACTGGCGGCGGTCAGGTTCAGCGCCGCGTCATGTTCATACCGGCGGTCAACCCCGGCGTAAGCGGGGCCGGCCAGCTCGTCGAGTTCTGCCGGCCGGAAGAAATGGGGATTACGGCCTGCCCGTTGCGCGGTTAACTGGCCCATCAGGCTGTACTGCTGACGCAGAATAAATCCCCCGTCCACATAACGGCCCGTGTCCCGGCCGGCGTCATCCCGCTCGATGGTCAGGGGCGCCTGTTCCTCCAGCGCCAGCGTAATCAGTTCCCCCACCCGGTTGACTTCCCGGCGACTCTGCCACCGGCAGAGGTGGGTCTGGCCGGTAAACCGGGCAGGACCGGTGACCGGCGTTTTTTCGCCGGTCAGCAACTGCCGTTCTACCGCGCGGTTATCCGGGTAGTGACGCAGAATCTCGCCGTGCGGCTGAATTTCCCGCACTATCCGGTCCTGCTCGTCATAGTCAAAATGCAGGGCGCTGTCCGGCGACTCCACGGTTAACAGCCGGCCCAGGATGTCGTAATGATAACGGGTGGTCCCTTCCGGGGCGTGCAGCGCCGTCAGCCGGTGCGCGGCATCATAATCATAGCGGGTCACGTTCTCTTCCCCGTCCCGCTTTTCAATGCAGTTCCCCGACCGGTCGTAGCGATAATGCCACTGCGTGCCGGCATAATCCTGCTCGGTGATAACCCGCCCGTCCGCATCCAGGGTGTAGGTGTAAGTTTCCCCCTGCGGGTTAATCACCTGCGTCAGTTGCAGCGTGTCGGCATCATAACGATACTGCCAGCGATGCCCCTCGCCGTCACGCCGGGCGACCGGCAGGTCAAACGGGCCGTATTCGACCTGCCATTCTACGCCGCGGGCATCGGTCCAGCAGGTTAAGTTGCCGTGGCGGTCATGGGTGAAGTGTTCCAGCTGGTTGTCCGGCCGGTCACTGACCGCCACCCGGTGATGACGGTCGTAACGCCAGCGCCACAGCGCCCCCGCCGCGGTCAGGCTGCGCAGCCGGTCCTGACTGTCATAACCCAGACTGACGGTCCGGTTCTCCTCATCCAGCACCCGCACCAGCCGCTGATGCTTATCATATTCCTGTATACGGCGGTTGCCGTCCGGGTCGGTTTCGGCCGTTACCAGCCCGAAGGCATTGCGGGTCAGCGTGGTTTTCCGGCCGTCCGGCGCAATAAATCCGGCGGGCTGGCCCTGTTCATCATACCGGGGCAGCCAGGTGCGTTGCAGCGGGTCGGTCATGCCGGTCAGTTGCAGGCTGTCAGCCTCATAGCTGTACTGCCATACCGCGCCGGTGGCCTCCGTCAGCGAAGTGACCCGACCGGTATCGGCCAGATACGTCAGCGTCAGGGTTTCCCCCTCCGGTAATCTCTGTCTGACCAGATTGCCCCAGCGGTCATAGTCATAACGGGTCACGCCGCCGCACGGGGTGTGGATTTCAGTGATTAATTGCTGGTCGTTGTAATGCCAGGTGGTGGTGTGCCCCTGCGGGGTGGTGGAGCGGGTGATGCCGGGGGCATAATCCAGGTGAACCGGATAGAAGCCGCCAGCCCCCACACTGTCGGTACAGCGCCCCTGTTTATCATAACCGTAATCCACCCAGGTCTGGTCGCCATCGGACCAGCGGCTTATCAGGCCCTGCGCATTATATTCATAGTACAGATGAAAATGCTGGGCGCTGTCCGCTTCCGCCAGCCGGCCGTTATCATGGTAGTGATAACGGGCCATCACTTCCTGTAACCTTTCATCGGTGCGGAGTATCTCGGTCAGTTGTCCGCGCAGGTTATAAAGCAGCGTCAGCTCCGGCCCGTCACTGTGGAGAACCTGTGTCAGTTGACCGTGCTCGTTATAGACAAACCGCAGCCGGTTGTCATACACGTCCCGGTGTTCAGTGAGCTGCCAGCGCTGTGTCCCTTCGGGTGAGGCCGGGGAGGCCAGCGCAAAATACTTACAAACCGGTGAATCCCGGTGCCGGAGGATATAGCCCTGTTCTCCCCGGCTGAGGGTGAAATCCGGGTGGTCCGGGTTGACGCTGTGGGTATAAGCGGCCGGTAAGGCAAAATAGAGGGAAGCCCCTTCGGTGGTGCGGATTTCTACCCGGTCGCCGGTGGCAAGGGCGCATTCGGAGAAACTGTCCGTCCAGCCCGGCCCCAGTAAGCCCTGTTCCCCCGGCGCCCAGCTGCGCAGAAACACCAGCGGCAGGGTCTGGCCGAGGGTGATATCGGTCCGCTGGTCAAACAGCTGGCCGGTGGTGACGTCAATCGGGTCGCCGGTAAAGAATTTTTTCGTCGCTTCCCGGTAACGTTTCACCCCCTGAGTTTCTTTAAAGGCGGTTTTGGCACAGCAGAAGGTTTTACCCGATATCACTTTTCCGGCATGCCGGGCACCGGCAATCGCCCCGCTGACGGCCTTTTTACCGGCCTGTCGGGTAAACAGTTTACCCAGTCCTTTAAGGGCGCCTCGGGAAGGGGGCACCAGAAATTCAACCGCCATCAGTATCGCCCGTTCCCAGGCGGAAAACTCTTCGGCGACAGCCAGGTAAGTTCCCTGACCGGAGCCGATAAACACCGTTTTGGCCCCGGATTTTATGGTGGCGCCACACGCCAGTTTGTCATCGACCCGGGCCGCCGGCGAGCCGTTGATAAACACGGTTTCACTGCCCTGGGCAATCAGGGGCGGCGCCGGGTGTTGACTACAGGCGGCGATATCGGTCGTGGCTCTGGCCGCCGGTTTGCCTTCGATAAAGACATTGGGCGAACCACTTGCCAGCGTACCGCTCGGCGGGCCGATGCTGTCCACCATTTTCGTGACGGCCGAACTGGCGGCGCTGATGACATCGCCAAGGGCGAATGTGGCCGCGGTTCCCAGGGCGATGACGGCGACGGTAGCCAGCCCGCCGGTAAGGACGGTCAGCCCCACCAGTGCCGAGGCCGCGGCAAAGACCGCCGCCCCTATCAATGCGCCGGTAATGGCGCCCGCCAGCGCTCCTAGGAAGCTGGCATGTTTAATCGGGTCGCCCTCACGGGCGGCGGCCGGACCGGGGGAGCCCTGTGGCGGGGAGACGCGTACCGAGTGCTGGGCGCCAACCCGCGCTATCCGGGTGACGATTTCATCGCCAAGTGACATGGTGTTCCTCCTGTCAGGTCATCAGACCGCCTGAAAACTGTGGATAACCGCCAGCAACGCCTCACGCTGACCGTCTTCAAAAGGCGCGGGGGAGGTCAGGTTGAAGGTCAGCAGCAGCGGACCCCGGATTTGCAGTATCACGGTCTGGTGCATGTCGCCTTCCGGGCTTTTCCACTGGTAATCCAGACGGCGGGCGGGTTGCTGGCTGAGGGTGATTTCGCCGCGCTGATGCTCCTGGTACCCGGGCAGATGGGCGCAAAACTGTTCCAGGGTCTGTTCATAGTAAGCGTGGTTATCCATGCCGGCGGGGACCGGGGTGCGGCTGACCACCAGATTGATGCCGCTGTCGTCCGGCAGCACAAAGACATTCATGGATTCATCCCGCCAGTTGCCCGGGATAGTCAGTGAGCCTTCATTCATTTGATAGGTGATGTTTTCCATGTTTTTTCCGTTGTTGATTGAAATTAAGTTGATAGTCAGTAACGGTCAGTTCACATTGACCTGTTTGCCATTGATAGTGATATTGGCCCCCTGAATGCTGATATTGCCGGCATTGTCGATGGTGATGCTGCCGCCGGCCGTCGCAATTTCGATACCCCCCGCCTGGGAATGTATCTGGATGTTATTTTTGACATTCAGCAGGCTGTCTTTTTCGACCGTGATTTGACGCAGGCCGGTGATAGCGCTGACTTCATTGCCTGTCACCTCTTTGTGGCGGTCGTTTCTGACCGAAAGCATCTGATTATGGCCGATGCTTTCGGTATGGTTGTTCATGACCCGGGTTTCGCGGTTATTGAGTACCACGGTGTGCATGTCCCGCTGGGCATGCAGCGCCAGCTCTTCACTGCCTTTGGCATCCTCGAAGCGCAGCTCGTTGTAGCCTTCCCCTTTATGGGTTTTGGAACGAAAGGTCATCCGGGTTTTGCTGCCGGGCAGGTCCCCCGGCGGGAGATTGCTGGCATGGTAGGTGCGCCCGGTGACAATCGGCTGGTCCGGGTCGCCGTTAAGAAAGTCCACCACCACTTCCTGACCGATACGCGGTATCGCCAGCATGCCCCAGCCCTGACCGGCCCAGGGCTGGGTGACCCGTATCCAGCAGGAGCTGTGGTCATTACTCTGGCCGTAGCGGTCCCAGAGGAATTGCAGGCGGATACGGCCGTAGGAGTCGCAATAGATTTCCTCGCCGGCCGGACCCACGACTTTGGCAATCTGCGGGCCCTCCATCGCCGGTTTGGGTAGCGGGGTCGGGCGCCAGTGCTGATTGTAGGGAATGAAGGTGAAGTCGTTGCTCAGGGTGGTGCCGCTCTCCCCGGCAGCCTGTTCCAGCGCCTGCGGCTGGCTGCCCCGGTGGGTGACGCTGACCAGCTGCCAGAGCCGGTTGAGGTCATTCCGGGGATGGTGAGTCAGGGTGAACAGCACGCCGGGCTGCATGGTGGCGGCATTACTTTCCCCGTCGCCGGTCAGGGCGTTGTTGCGCAGGGCTTCCAGCCGGTAGCGGGTGAAATCCGCGCCGTGCTGTTCGTCTTTGAAGCGGCCGGGAAAATCGAAGTGTTCATAGCCGGTATGCTGGAGGTCCTGTTCCCGCATCTGATGACGGAACTCCGCCGCCCAGGCCGGGTTTTTGAAGGTGTAATCTTTGAGCTCGACCACCGCCGGCCGCACCTGCGCCTGGCGGGTCAGCCGGGTAATGCACAGCTGCTGGGCCTGTTCGGCCTCTTCGGGGTGATAGGGCAGCACCGGGCCTTTGACGACAGAGCCCGCATCGTCGGCAAACACCAGGGTGTTTTTATTGCCGGTGAACTCAAAGAAGTAAAAAATCCCTTCTTCGGCGGTGAGCCGTTGCAGAAATTCAAAATCGGTTTCGCGGTACTGGACGCAGAACTCCCGTTCCGGGTGCGGATTGCGCAGACTGAACGCCACATCGCGGACGCCGTTCTCTTTGAGCAGGGTGGTGATGATGGTTTTGATATCCTGCTGCTGAAAAATCCGGGCATTCTGGCGCAGGGTGGCGCGCCACATATCGGGCCGGATGGTCATGTCATAGCGGGTCTGATGTTTGCCGGTATTGCCCTGGACAAAGCTGGCGACCATGCCGGTGACGGTGCGCTCGACTTTACCGGCGCGCAGGATGGTCAGGGTGGCGCTTTTGTCGAGGACGGCGGTGAAATCAATGGCCGGGTCGGCACTGGCTAAACTGACCGTCAGCGTGAACGGGGTGGAGAGGGCCTCGCGCAGGGTAAAGCCGGCCACCACGAAGGTGTGCGGCGGCAGGCCGCCGGCGGTGAGGGTAAACTGTAAGCCGCTGGCGCTTTGGGGACTCAGCCGGTCAGCGATTTGTTGAGCGATGTTTCTGGCGCCGGCCTGGCCGGCGGTTTTTTTCTGGAATGACATAGGGGGATTCCTTCTCTGAATTTACGGGCGGGGTTGCCCGGGGAGCGCGGTCAGCCCGGCGGCTTTCTGCAACGCGTAATACTGGCTGAGCAGGGCGTTAAACCGGTCGTCGGTCTTTTTTATCAGCGCCGGTGAGACGGGCTGTCCCTGCTCGACGGCGGCGGCAAGCTGGCGCAGCAGCTCTTCCAGCGGGCGGTCACGGTTGTGGCTGTGCTGGATTTGGTAAATCGCCGTTTTCAGGTAAGAGAGGGTGAGACTGCCCCGGTTGCGCTCCTGCGCCAGGATGTTGTCCGCCAGTAACTGGAGCTGATGCCGGGTCTGCTGCCAGCTGCCGGAGACCGGCGCGTTTTCCAGCCGGATGGTCTGTAACTGCTGCCAGCGCTGCGTTTCACGCTGCTGCCGGCTGTCCTGCGGCCAGGTTTTTTGTGCCCTATCGGTCAGCTGCTCAGCCTGTTGCAGCACCACCAGCGGGGAGGTGTCCGCCAGCCGGGTTAACTGCTGGGCATAGGTTGGCAGGTCAGGATGAGATAACCAGGCCAGTCTGGCCCCGTCCGGGGTGTCAGTCAGGGCGGTGAGCTGCTGTTGCAGCGGCCGGTAAAGTCCCAGCCAGCTGCCGGTCAGGACAAACACGCCCAGTAAGAGACCCAGGCCAAACCCCTGTAGTGCGCTCATCGGCCGCGGGGGCGGTTCAGGGAAACGGACCTGGACTTTAGGCTGACGGGGGTCGTATCCCGCGTCGTCGTCAGTGTCCGGTTCAGTGCCGGCGAGGTAAACCAGCGGCGGCATCTGCACGGGTTTGGCGGCGGGTTTGGGCAGGATACGGGTCTGTTCCAGTTTTTTGGCGGTGTTCTGGAAGAACCACAACAGGTTTTCGACTTTTGGCAGGCGTTTCAGGTCGGACTGCTGGAGCCGGTCGACTATCAGTTGTAAGGCCCGCTCGGCCCGGTAAATCATCCGCAGGTCACGGGGGGTATAGTCGTGCTGGCGTAACGCGTTGCCGCAGCGGGTGTTAAACCAGTCCAGCATCTCAGTGCGGACCGCCGGCTGCGGGGGCCACAGTGCATCCCACTGGCTGACCATCACCCCGGCCAGCAGCTCACAGCCTTCGGTAAACCCCGCCAGGCCGCTGAGCTGCATCCGGGCCAGGGTGTAGTAAATCGCGCTTTGCAAATCGACGCCGTGGGTGCGAAACAGCGTCAGGGCCAGGGATTCGATAAGCGGCCAGTTCACTGCCGGCTGAGACGGGTGGTTGATTTTATTGATTTCCTCGCGTATTGCCGTGAACGCCGGCAGATTCATCGGGTTACTGCCGGCGCGGATAATCAGGTTTTCAGGGTGTTCACTCATGGCCGTTCATCCTTTCACCTGCCTCCGTCGGCGCGGAGGACAGGGTGGGTTTCTATTTTGCAATGAATAAAATTTGCCATTAATACAGCGTGTCAGGCAGTCTGAACTGGCTGAACAGGCCGCCGGCAAACGGGTTGTCGGATTCATCCACGTAGATACGGTAGGTCATGTCGCCGCCGTCCACCGTGAACCGCACATCAAACGCATCCTGACGCACGTTAGTCAGTTTGCCGCTGTTAATCAGGCGCAGCTGAGCCCACGGGCCGGTGAAGCTGATGGCGCGCGGGGATTTGCCGCTGGCGTCCGGTATCAGCGTGAGCTGGCTTTCCACCCCGGCCCGCATCGAGTTGGGCCAGATGAGGTGTACAATGCTGCCGCGGCCGTGAGCATAATCGAGCAGCTGGCCGTCGAGATTGAGCAGGCTGCGGCGTTTATTGCCGGTCAGGCTGAGGGGCTCAATGGCGAACTGGGTGCCCAGACCGTTTTGCGGCGAGAAGAAGGTGTCGCGGATACGGTCGGCCAGTTTCAGTTGTTCCAGCACATCCTGGCGGATAAGTTGCTGGCCGTCAGCGCTGTGGGTCAGGTTGTTGTCCACAAACGGTTTCAGGTTTTGCTGATAGAAGGCATCCAGCGTGCCGCCGGGCCGGAAGAACCGCTCGAACTCACTGAGCGGCACATCCTGGGCGGCTTCCGGGTTGAACGGATAGCGGCCGGCCAGATAGGTCTGGTACTGTCTGACCACGGTGTCGCGCCATTCGATTTCCAGCGAACTGATGGCTTCCCTCATCACCACCCGCCAGGCCTGTTCGGCCAGTTCGCCGACCCAGCGGTTAAGCGGCGCCGGCAGGTTTTTCGCCAGCTGCTGCACTTCGAAAATCGGGTCGCTGTTATGCTGCTCAAGCCGCTGCCGCACGGCGCTCAGGGCGGCTTTACCCGGTACCGGGGCATTCTGAATGCCCAGCAGGTAACGGTGCAGCGCCACCAGTTTCTGGTAAACCTCCTGCAAGGTACTGTTTTTGTCGCCGTACTCCACCAGCACCGCGGTTTCCGGCGCGAATTCCCGGTGAATACGCGCCCGCAGGCGGTAATCCGGGGTATCACGTAACGGCTGCTGGGCTTTGGCCGGCAGCGTCTCGTCAATCTCCGGCAGACGGGTGTTGTCGCTGAGGATTTGCAGGGCGCGGCTGATGGGCTGTTCGCCGCTGATAACCTGTTCAAGGGCGCTGATGGCCTGCGGGATATCGGTAAAATCACGAATATCCAGGTTGTTCATGGCCGCGCGCCAGGTGGCCGTGTAGTCCCCCAGGTACTGCTCGGTGATTTGTCGCTGGATTTCTTTGCGGTCCGTGTCGCTGTACTGCACGTTATGCGACAGGTTCAGGACCCAGCTGTCCATGACGGTGAGGTCGATCAGCTGGTCGTCCTGTTTGACGAAGTAGTTGTTCAGGCCGTTTATCGTCAGGAACTGCGGGATAATCAGTTGGTTGTCATTATTGGCAATAAAAAGGCGGTCAAAGCCCGGGCCAATCTGGTCGCGCAGGTTGAGGGGCGGCGGCAGTGAATCCTGGGCTTTAATGCGCAGGTTCTGATAGACCCGCTGATAAATGGAGAGCTGACTCAGCTCTTTCTCCGCCTTGATGAGCGGCAGTTTGTAAGGCGCGAAGCTGCGGATCGCGGCCTGATCGCCCGCCTCCCGCGCCGCCCGCCAGTCGGTGTGATCCAGCGCGTAGTCCAGGTGAGTCAGTAGCTGCGCCTGTAACGGCCGCTGGCCATTAAAAGCCTGGCTCCAGCGCGCCTGCATATAGTGTTCCACCAGCGATTTATTGCGGCCGCTGCCATCTTCCAGCATCCGCATGATGCGCAGGACGGCCAGTTTTTCTTCGCTGCCTTTAGGCGCCCGGTTGAGGTCATCCAGCAGGCCGTTCATTAAGGCGGGCAGGAAGCGCTGAGACAGCAGTTGCAGGTAGGTGTTTTCCACATACGGGCCGACCGCCGCGCCCTGATAAAGCCCCATATCCGCCAGCAGCCCTTTCTGATGGTAATCCCCGTAGGCCAGCGTGGCCTCACGGACAGGATTGAGCAGGGGAAGCTGTAAATTGCCGTTACGGTCTTCGCCTTGGGGGGGCGGCACGGACAGGAAGGTTTTAGCCTGCGCCAGTACCTCGTCGCCGGCCCGGTAGTTCTTCTGATAGTAGTAGTGCCAGCCGGTCCACAGGGCCAGCACCACCCCGGCGCCCACGGTGGAGAAGGTCAGCAGTGTGTGGCGGTGGCGGTTTAACCACAGGCGGTTTTCAGCCGCCAGATTCGGCTCGGCCAGCAGGACCTCTTCAAACAGCGCGTGGGTGAAGTAGGGCGCGGTGTCCGCCACCGGCCAGGTGGGAAATGCCTGTGGCCCGAGGTGATACTGTACCGCGGCAGACTGGGTAAAAATGTCATCCATCTGGCCGATTTGTGTAGACGAGGTGAGATAAACCCCCCGCAGGCCCGGCTGGGCCGGACCGCCGTTGTAAAGGAGCCCCTCCAGCAGCGGTACCAGCGCGCTGTGCAGCCCCTGTATTTGGCGGGTGAAGCTGAACAGGGGGCTGCGCTGACTGATATCCACTTTATTGAGCATCATGTCCGGCATGGCCGCGTTGAGTTGCTGCATCCACTGGCGCCAGAACTGTGCCAGTTCAGTGCGCCAGCTGTGCTCATCCTGCGCATTCAGGCTAAAGGTGACGCCCAGGATCTGGGCGCGCTGCGATCTGTCCAGCGACTGGAAGGCGGCGCTGAAACCGTGCAGCCGGTCGAGTTTGGTCAGTACCAGATAGCAGGGCAGAGGGTTATGCAGGGTTAATCGCAGATCCTGTAGGCGCAGGTGAAGCGCGGCAATAACCCGTTCCCGCTGCGCTTTGTTGTCGGTCAGTAAGCGGTGAATGTCCACCGTCAGGATGATGCCGTTGAGCGGCTGGCGCTGACGGTTTTCGGTCAGCCAGGCGAGCAGAGCCTGCCACAGGCGGGCGGGCAGTTGAGGTTTGGGGGTGTCCGGCGGCGATATCTGGTCGATAAGGAAGCCGTCCGGGTCAATGATGACGGCTTTCTCCCCCAGCCAGCAGCGCAGATGCAGGGGCAGCGCCTCTTCCCCGGTCAGGGTGTCCGGCGCGGCAATGTCAGTCAGCCGGCAGCCTTCCTGAATCAGTGTGGTTTTGCCGCTGCCGGTGTTGCCCATCACCAGGTACCAGGGGCGCTGGTAGAGATAATCCCAGGTCCCCAGATGGCGTTGCAGCTGGGCTTTCCAGTGATGGAGATAACTGTCCTGACGGGTGATATCGGCCAGCGCCGGATCGACGGCTTTCAGTTCCCCATCCAGCCTGAGCTTTTCAAGCTGGCGCAGGCGGCGCCAGATTTTTATCCCGACAACGCTCAGGGCCAGCAGGAGGAGGATGACCGTCGCCAGCCAGCGGGCAGACAGGGTTTCCAGCGGGCGGGTCTGTTTAAACTGCCAGCCGGGTCCCCACCACCACAGCCAGATAAGGGCAAGACAGGGCAGGAGGGCCAGTATCAGCGAGGCGGCGGCTTTCAGTGGCGGCAGACGCGGCATCGCCGGTTTTTTGATATTTTTCAGCAGTAGAGAAAGCCAGTTCATGGGTTAACGCTCCTGTTTGCGGTCGTCTCTTTTGAGGGGGAGGTCATCGGGGCTTTTTCTGCCAGTGCCGCCAGCAGGCCGGGCTCCCAGTCGGCGAGTGACAGGTGTCGTCCTGCCCGGAGCAGCTGTCGGTAATGTTGTTGTGCCAGCGCGCTCATCCCCGCCTGTTCCAGTAACTGTGCCGTCAGCAGCTGACCGTAAAACTGATCCCGGGGTTCGGTCAGCTGTTGCTGATAGTGCTCTGCGGCGTTGAGGGCGGCTTCCAGGCCGTGTTGCTGAAAACAGTGCCAGATGGCGTCCTGTTCCTGCGTGGCGCCGCGGCTGACGGCGGCGGTCGCCGGCGGATGCAGCCAGTTCAGCGTGGCGTCTGAGATAAAGGGGCTCATATCGGAGAAAGACAGGTTTTGCAGGACCGGCAGGCGGTCAAGAAAGGCCCGGAGTTCATCGCGGATAGCGTCAGCGACAGGGCGGTACCCCAGTTTTTCGGCCGCCTGAGCCGCGATAGCGTGCCCGTCCAGCCAGTAAGGGGCCAGTGTCAGACTCTGTTCTATCTGTTGCAGCAGGGATTTGTCCGCCGCCGGGAGTTTCGTCAGATAATCTGCGGTACGGTCTGCCGCAGTCGGCGCCAGCGGTGTTTTGCCTGCGCCATTTGCCATCGGCGCCGTGGTCAGGGTGTGCCATATCGCATAACGACGCAGACGGTAACCCACAGGAGAATCAGGCTGGCGTTCGCATAGCAGATCGGCCACGGTCAGGAGCGTCTGCTTCCAGGCTTTTTCACCGGAACTGTCTACGGCGACATCCGGTATGGGTGTGGATGTCAGTGCTGAAGTGTTTGCAGATTGTGCTGTCGTTTCTGTTGATTCAGTCGGTGCGGCTGCCGGTTTTGGCTCAGGTTTACGGGCATAGCGGGGGCGTAACTGGTCAATCTCTTTAGCCAGTGCCGGCTCATCGGTATGCCAGCATTGTGCCAGATGAGCCAGTGCGCCCTGTGCCTCTTCGCGCTGAGTCTCATCAGCCTGTTCGCAGAAGCCGGGTTGCGCAGAGCCAAAACGTTTAATCACTTGTTGTGCCAGGCGGCGTTTGAGCAACGGTTTTTGTGGCCAGGCTGTCTGCCAGTAATGCCGGATGTAATCGGCTAACAGCTCCATTGCCAGGATGAGTTCAGCGGGATTACTGCCGTGTTGCAGTGTGCGCAGTAAATGAACCATCAGTCTGAAATCTTTGCTTTTTTCGCTGAACAGTTGCAGTGCCTGACGCTGGATCTCTTCAATATTGATGCTGGAATGAGCCAGCGATCCCAGCTTAACCATCTCTCCATCGATATATTCCCAGGCGGGTTCGTTTTCATCCAGCTCCCGGCTGATAAGTTCATCCGACAGGGGCGTCAGCAGGAGGCCCTGCCAGTCAAATTGTTTCCTGATATCCATTGGGATCACCAGCGGCAGGCGGAGCGTAAAGGTTTCACCGCCTGTTCCAGTTGAGAAATGTTGAATGTCATTCGGTTTCCGTTGCCGGTTTTGATGGTCAGGGTTTTTCCTGTCATCAGTCGTTTTAGTTCTTCAATGCCCGGCAATCCACGGCTGGATTCCAGCAGGTAGCCGTTTTCACGCAAGAACCAGTCAGCACTGAATTGGGTGATTTCTGTCGAAATCATCACCGTGCCGCTATCTTGTGGTTTAGCCAGGGCAATTTGTATTCGGGTAATGCTATCGATACAACTCAGCATCAGTACTGGCCGTGGTGGTGGAACACCAATTGCGGGGGTAGTCAGTATGACGCGAGTCGGTATACTTTCAGATTGGGTGGTGATAAAACCGGTTGAATGGTCAGTTCGTTTCATCTCCTGTTCCATTGCCTGTCTCCAGACAGGGCCAGTTTTTTCTAACGGGATAACGGCAATATTATCGACTTTATCCAATAGACGGTCGTAGCAATCGAGTCTGACCAACGGCGACGGTTCCGCCCGGCATTGCAGCAAAGCGGGTAGTGAGGGCGCTGTTGTGGTTTCCTGATCTGGCTGAATATCGGGTTTGCCTGTCAGAGAGGCGATTAGTGAACTGACCATTAACAGAAAACTCATAATTTACACCTGTATTTCGCCAGTTTGTAAGTCAGTGTACGGGGTGCGATACCTAAGCTTTCGGCAATCTGTTTGGTGTTATTGCCGTAAATATGTTGGCGTTGTATCAGTACTGCGCATTCGAACTCTTCGAGCGCCTGAGATAAGTCGTCGATTTTGCTGTAATCGTGGGAGACGCTGGCTGATGTTTTGTTTTCTGCTGTGGTACTTAACGAAGCCAGCAACTCGTCAAGCTGTTTTTCTTTCTGGCGTTGTGTCTGAAAAACCTGGCGGATCTGGCGTAATTGTTCACGCAGTTGTTCCAGTTCCTGCAATTTTTTCAATCGGTGTTGCATGACGAGGCAGTAGATGTAAAACATGTTGCTATCGTCAGCAAAACGACGGACATCTTTGGCGAAAACAGCAATCACGCCACACGCTTGCCCGTTGCAATTAAACAACGGGATAGCATGTAGGCCGCAGCGATTAGGGAGTTCTTCGACGAAAATGCGAAAGTTTCGATTGTCTATTCGTACTCCCTGATTGAGTGATTCCCAGGTCGTAGGGGTACCTTTGTACAGGATTTGTATCAGTGGATGGTTAATATCACCGATATTGACATCCAGTTGCAGCGCGCTTATCTGGTTTGGCGCCGGCAGCCGGTGGCATTCCAGACGGTTTTCATTCACGTTAAGCAGAGAGACCAGCAAGGCGTCAAAACGCTGGCGTTGGTGATTCACTTGCAGAAAGTGATGAACCAGTTGCTCGATAGAGTCATTTTCCAATAACGCTAATGCGCTTTTCAGCCGTTGTTTCATGGTATCTCCTCAACCACCGCGTTGAATTGATGGTCGTTAACGGTTAGCTGGATAGTGCTGATCTGCTTTCCGGCAGCCATTTTTTGCAACAACAGCAGAGATAGCGGTGGCAACAAAGCGCCGTCAATGATCGATTCCAGCATGCGTGCGCCATTTTCAGCACGGGTTGCCCGTTGCAGTATCTCTTCAACCACGTCGTTACTTAGGGTGACTTCGGCGTTGAAGCGTTGACGCAACAGGTTATCGAGGCGCGCCAGTTTGCCCTGAATAATGGTTTTCAGGGTGTCGTGTCCCAATGGTAGATAAGGCACCACTTCCATTCGCGCCAGTAATGCGGGTTTGAAGAAGGCCGCCAGTTCAGGATAAAGCAGGTCATTCATCTCTTCCGGTTTATCGGCATTATCGACGATAGTTTGATAGCCCAAATTGGAAGTTAAAAAGAAGACCACATTTTTACAGTCAATCACTCGGCCTTCCCCATCGGCCAACTCACCTTTGTCGAAAGCTTGGTAGAACAGGTTCAGTACATCAGGATGGGCTTTTTCTACTTCATCAAGCAGAACGACGGAATAAGGTTTCTGGCGAATAGCTTCGGTGAGTACACCTCCTTCCCCATATCCAACATAGCCCGGAGGTGAGCCAATCAGGCGGGAAACGGTGTGTTTTTCCTGAAATTCCGACATATTGATAGTGGTCAGATATTGACGTCCGCCAAACATCAATTCTGCAATCTGTAAAACGGTTTCGGTTTTACCGACGCCACTGGGCCCTACCAGCAAGAAGGCGCCCAATGGACGACCGGGACGGCGTAGGTCCGCCCTGGCAGTCAACAAATGTTGATGCAGGCATTTAATCGCGAGATCTTGTCCTTTGATGCTGTGTCCCAAATGAGTTGGGAGTTCAGTCACGACGGAGAGTTCACTTTGTGACAGGCGATTAAGGGGTACGCCAGTCCATTCAGCGATAACCGCCGCAATCTGGTTCTTATCCACGTGAGGAGAAACGAGCGTTTGTTGTTGCTGTAATTGTTCCAACTGTTCATTGCGTTCAGCCAATTGTGCAATCAACTCGTCAGTTGTCATTTCGGCCGATGTTTCGCTCTCTTTTGTTTCGTTAGTGAATTCTGTTTCAGTTAATTCTGTTTCGTCGGTTAATAGCTGACGGCGTAGTTCAATAACTTGCTGAACTAATTGTTGCTGTTGCTGCCAACTAGCTTCCAGTTCAGCTAATTTCTCCGTGGTTTCCTGCTGTTGTTGCCGCAGTTCATCCAGTCGATCAGTGTGTTGGTTGAGTCCCATGCGCTGTTCTCTTGTCAGCACGTCTGATTCCATTTTCTGCTGATGTAGTTGGTTTTTCAGGGCAGAAATTTGGCGCGGTGGTGAAGTCAAGTTGATGGCGACGCGGGCGCAGGCGGTATCCAGCACATCAATGGCTTTGTCTGGCAACTGGCGTCCAGAGAGGTAACGGTCGCTTAATACCGCAGAGGCTTTTAGCGCTTCATCATCGATTAATACGCCATGAGATTGTTCATAGATTGCCCGCAGGCCACGCATAATAATGATGGCTTCTTCCGCGGTCGGTTCGGCCACTTTAACTAATTGAAAACGGCGGGAGAGGGCAGCATCTTTTTCGAAATATTTTTTGTATTCGCCCCAAGTGGTCGCAGCAATGGTTTTCAATTCACCACGTGCCAGAGCGGGTTTTAGCAGGTTGGAGATATCTAGTCCGCCTTGTTGATTACCTGCGCCAATCAGGGTATGAGCTTCATCGATGAACAGAATAATCGGTACGGATGACTGATTTATTTCACTCATAATGCCTTTGAAACGTTTTTCAAATTCACCTTTTACCGCCGCACCCGCTTGTAGTGCGCCCAGATCCAGCGTCATCAATTCACTGTTACGCAGTTTTTCTGGTACTCGGTTGTCGATAATGCGCAGAGCCAACCCTTCAATGAGCGCACTTTTACCGACTCCTGCTTCACCCACCACAATCGGGTTATTTTTACGGCGACGGCAGAGAATATCGATCATTAGGTCGATTTCTTTGTCACGGCATAGAACAGGATCGAGTTTTCCCTGACGAGCTTGTTCTGTCATATTTTGAGTAAAACGGGCGAGCAGGCTGTCACTACTGGCGGCAGCTTTGCCTTGTCCGTTTTGATCGTTTTCCACAACCGGTTGTTCGGCAGAGCCTGCGGTCCATTGGGCAAAATTCTGGCGTAACAATTCGCGGTTTATTCCCGATAAAAGACGTGCGGATTGTGGCGTCAGGTAACGTAATGGGCTGAACAGCAAGGTCATCAGCATGACGCCGCTGCGTAATTCCTGATGCTGCATCTCAGTCGATGCTAACAGCCAGCTATCTTGTAACCACTCCACCAGCATTGGAGAGAAGCTAGGATAGGCTTGAACCATTGCTTGATGGTGAGGGATCACCTGATCAAGTTGTTCTTTCAGTAAATCGCTATCCACTTCTGCTTGATTGAAGATCGCTCTGACGTCACTGAGAGGGGTGTTGATCATTTGCAACAATAGCTGAGAAACCGTGATCTCAGGTTGCTGTTGGCTGACACACTGCGCCGCCGCCGCTTCCAGAGCGTGCCGAGTCATCGGATTTAAGCGATTAACTAATGTAGGTAGATCAATCTGAATCATCGGTTTCTTTCCTAGCTCAGTAAGTTATTTAGTTGTTGTAAGATGTTCTGGGTTTGGTTGTGCAGACGGATAGCGTAGAAGCTATAAACGATAGCGAGCAGAGTAATACCGCTCCAGAACAGATGTTTAATAGTCAGACGCTTACCCAAGCGATAGCGATCATTACGCTCATTGGCGTTATTGTGGAGAATGATGGGGGGTGCTTCGCCCCGCAGCGCGTGCAGTTGTTGGTGTAATCGACGGAATAAACGTTCAAAGTCATCACTTTTCTGCGAAGCAACTTTATAGCGACCACGGTAACCGAGGCAGAAACAGAGATAGATAAACTCCAGTAGATGTTGGTAGCGCTGAGGTTCACCCATCAGACGATCCAACAACTGAAAGACTTTTTCACCACCCCAGGTTTCGTTGTGGAATTGCACCAGCAGTGATTGTTGTAGCCACTCATTCTTGCTGTTCCAGCCATGCCCCAGTGCGGTTTCATCAATGAAGGTACAGAGCATGTAGCGGAAAGAGACAATTGCCCCCGGCTCATAGCCTTTGGTTTGTAGAAGTTGTTCGATTGCTTGGATATCAGTAACGACCTGTGGGTAAAGCTGGTCCGGCAGTGGCTGATCACCCATGTCTTTTAGACGCATGACCATACCAAGCAGCGGTGTGGCGGCATCAATCATTGGGTTCAGGCTTTCTCCGCGTAACGGTAACTGATACTGACGATGTAGAATCGTATCGGTTTCTGTCTGCATCAGAATGGTGTTGTCACTCATGGCTTCGGTTTTCATTAGGCACTCCCATTCCTAACCGCCCAGAATTGCATGTCTAATCCTGGGAATTCTCCCGAAACGTGAAAGGCGATGGAGTTACTTTTTAGAATGTCTTTCCATGCGTCGCTTTGTTGATCAAGCCGGAAGTAGGTGTAACCAGCATGATAAGGCAACTGACGTGGGGCAGAGGGAAGCGCAACCAGTGCTACAGCGGGCAACTGGATGCTGACCATTTCGCGGATCCTTTCAGCCGATGTAACTTTAGTCTGTTGGGCAAACTGGCGGAGTAATTGATCATGCGGAACTTGCGCACGGATTGCCAGAATGAATTCCGCGTTTGTCAAAACATTGCGATCATGGATGTGTGCCACCCGGATACCATTGGCTTGAGTTTGTAGCTTAATTGGGATCGCCCGCGGAGTCAGTACAACGCCCATTGCTTCGTGCATGAGGATCATGACTTCCTTGAATGTTTCCGTCAGATTGTCGTGTTTGTAAATCGGCATATCGCCGACCTGACGGGATTCATGAGTAAATGTTCTCAGTTCACCACAGGTTTGGATCAACTGAGTGAAAAAATCTTGCGGATGTAAAATGGCTTGTCCGGCGTAGTGGGTAAACCACGGCTGAACTCGGTTAACTAGCTGGAGCATCATAAATTCAGCAACATCAGCGACCCCTTGCTGGCCGGGAGAACCAATCCGGTTAGCGAGTGATCTACCTCGTTCTGTCATCGCCCTATCCACTTCATCCATATAATTTTTTAATTGAGTAGAGACCCTGATCGATGTACAGGTTGGTACGAACTCTTCATCCAGTATGATAGTTCCGGTAGGGCGCTTTTCTATTATCTGGCATAGCGGTAGTACAGAGAAAGCGCTGAGATCTTCTGAGCCCTGTTTCAGAATCGGCGTCAGTTGTGCCAGCATGACTTGGCAGATATCACCGCCATCTGTATGCAGGTCACGGATATCTTCCATGTGTTCACGGTAGCGCATAGCTCCTGCACGATTGGATTCTGAATGAGAGATTTCATTGAGAATATCGTTGGCTATTGGCAGTGCCAGATAGATATTTTTACTGTTGTTTTCGTGAATATTCACAACATCAAGCGGTTGAGGAGTTGCATCCTGATGAGGAATAGAGAACACTGTGCCGTCTGGCATGATACCGCTGGCTTCGATGATACCGATGCGTCCCAGAGCGAGAAGGTCTTCGTCCAGCGTCAAAGAACTGAAGCCATAACTATAACTGGTTAAGGAGGTCTGGCGACTATGAGCCAGATAGTCATTATGTTTTTGTTGTTGCTGAAAGTGTTGTGGCTTGATGAATAATCCTTCACGCCAAATCACCCGATTCTTACCTGACATAGTTATTGTTCCTCTTTTCTAAGTTCAACTTCGTTCGCTCTGATGTGCACCAGAATGTGGTATTGCTGTCCTGTGTCTTTCACACGGATGACCTTTTTCCATTCGGATTGATTAATATCGGCATAGCGAACGATAACGCCGATGTAACGGCTATTTTTTTCCAGCGGGATGACTGGCAGTGGTTTGTACTGCCCCGGCAATAAGGTGTAATCCTGATGGTCGATGTAATTTTTCCCCAGCGCTTTATCCAGTTTGTCACTCGCCAGTTGGTCATAATCAGCGGCAAGTAGACGGGAATCTTCACTGAGATAGAGCAGATGCATTTCAACCGGAGTGGCTTCTCCATTTTTATTGGGGTTAATATCAGGTTCTGCCAGCAAAGTGATCGCGACGGTGGAAGGTAAGTTCGCAGGTTGACCAACAGGAGTTGATGGGTCCCAGACTACCTGTCCGACTTTCTTCGTTGCTTGCCATGCACTGCTACAGCCGCTTAATATTAGCGCTGCCAGCAATACGAACCATACGGTATAACTACCGGACCATGAGGTGTTACAGCCGGAGCGTTTCATTACTGGCTATCCTCTAAACCTTGACGCAGAGCACGGTCATAAGCTTGTTCATAGACTTCACCGAACAGTTTTTCGAATCCCTGTTGGCGGCTGGAAGCCAATTCGCGGTAGTAACTGGTGTACATTTCCCATGCCCAGGTTGCATTTTTTTCCTGTGTCTCATTGCTGCGGCGGTATTGGGCAAAACGACTCAGTAGGTGTTCCGGTGAGAAAGCATCCAGCATGGTGTTCAAGGCGGCAGTGATCGCAATCCGGTTAGCCTGATAGTGTAATTGCAGGTTATGTAAGCTTTCAGCGACAGCGGAAGGAGCAGAGAGATGGACTGGGCTTTTTTGATCCGCAAACATCACCTGCATAGTGGTGTTGTAGTCCATGTTCAGCCGTAGCGGATTATCTTCGATAGGACGCAATTGCTTATCACGCAGCCCATGCTGTGTACGTTGCAGTACCAGTAGACCTTCAATTGCCGCTTTCATGGTCTTACCCATTTCTTCCAGAAAGTCGTTGGCCTGTTGGCTGTTATGCAAAGGCAACTGTGTGTTCAATCCTCGCATCAATGGTGTGATAGCAACATGTTGCTGTTCCATGTCCTGATACTGTTCATTAAAAGGCGAAGAGATACCGGGTAAATCAACAAAATCCTGATCCATAGCATTGCCTCTGTTATCTGAGAGGGAAGAGAAAAATAATGGGGTGCGGTAGTGGTCTTGTTGCAGGCTTTGGTCTACCTCGTTACTCACTGACGTCTGGTCCAGAGTGGTCAGATTTTCGCTATCGAGAACCTTGAGTGGATCATGGCTGAAATCGTGTTTGATCGTGGGGGCCAAAGAACCATGATCAGTGAAAGCGGAATCTTGAGCGGGATCTTTTTCCATCATAGCGTCCAGTGGATTGCTATAGCTGGAAACCAGTGATTCCGGTGATACCGTCATGGGATCAATGCGATCTGCATCGGAAAAACTGATATAACTTTTGATCACTAGTTTACCAATGGTAATTTCATCCGCTTGTTGCAGGCGGATGAAACCAGCGTCAGCAGTCAGGGGTGACTGATTCACAAACAGGGGACCCGCAATCATTTGCAGACAGAATGCACCATCACGCCACTGGATAGTAAATTGTGATGGATTGATATTTCCTTGCAGATCCTGAACGGACCAAAGATGGCTTTCACTGCTGCCAACTGTGCCACCTTGAGTCGAGAATAGGCAGCTAGCCGCTTTGCCGCTTTCCAATTGATCGCTGTTGATCACTCGTAATGAGAGAGTTGGCTGTTGTTTTTCCATCGTCTTTATCCATTCACTGAAATCGTGATAAAGGGTTTCTTTTCCGGCTCGCCGAGAAAGCTGGTCCACCCCAGGTTATTGTTTAGTTTCGTGCCAAGTACCATGCCGCCTGCCTGGTTTTCGGCCAGACCAAGACGCAGATCCCAGGCCAATTGATCACGTAGGACAAAACAGAGAAACATCACTAGTGGCAGGAAATTCTTACCGTCCGGGAGAAATGATAGGAAGTGTTCTCGTGATAGATTATTGATACATAAAGTAAATTTACTATCGCAGCTTCTCACCCATGAACCGAGGAAAAAATTCTTTCCCATTACGGATTGTTCAACCTTTTGTTTCCGTCCCTTTATTTTCAGTGTTCCACCTAGGCGATTTTGTTGCGATGGCTCAATAGCGACTTTTCTGATCTGCAAACCGCGTACCGTTACATCGGGTAGATCAAAACAGTGTGAAACCAGGCTGCATATCACTGCTGGTGATCGACCAGGACTGGCTAACAAACCGGCATAGGCCAGCATTTTGCTGTGATTGATATTCAAGTGAGAACGATTAACATCACTACCAAGTCCCACCAGCGCAAACATGCGCTGAGAAAATCCGTCTTGCCCGTTTTTGTCAAAACAGATGTAATAGCGATATTTTCGCCAAATCTGATGAAGCATGACGACTGAACGGTGATTGAAAATATTCAGAAAATCAGTCAGTCGATTTTCATCCTGAGCGTCTTCCCATGCCAACGAATCAAGGTAATAACCTGGCATAGGTGATTGGCTGCCATGTAGTCCAAGAAAAGAGACTTCCACCTGGAAGCGACCCTCCTTAGAACGTTTCACAGAGGTAATGTCTCTGGTTGGGAAAGCCAAGCTTGCACTGGATTTAAATAGGATTGCTTCACGGTCCGGGCGGTTGGTTTGCCCGGTTTTTTCCCACGCTACCGCCAGTTGGTTGAGTAACTCAACCAACTGATAAAAGTTATACCTTGACACATCCAGTGTCTGATTTTCTGGCGAGTTTTCGCTCGCTACATCAACGCATGTTGACCTGTCTGTTCCGGCCATTGATAACATTCCTGATTATCTAAATTGATCACCTTCAACATGTGGAAGGAGTTAACGCTGGCATATAAGGCAAAAAAGCGTGACAGTATGTTGCAGAACAGATAAAGCTCGCCTTCAGAACAGAAAGCCTGTTGCCGGATATACAATGTTGATTCCGAACCACGTACCGGGAGACCTTTAAATAGTCGGTCTATTTGCCTCGTTTCAATCCGTTCAATTGCATCTAGCCGTTTTTGGGATGAGCGTGAGGATTGTCGGTTATATCGGCTGGGGAGATCGTAAGTTCTTAGTACCGCCTTTAGTGCGTCTTTGTCCAATAATGTCATATAGTTCAGTGACATATTGGAAATAAGCGACCAGTGATACTCACCGCTCATCAATGGATAGAGTGGAACGGATGGGCGGGTTATGTTGCGGAATGTCGCAAATGACGAGCTTCCCGATAAAGGATAATCAATATCACCTACCCGGAGTTGCAGTGGCAGTTCGCGATTGGTGCAAGTCAGTTGAATAGAGACATTTTCTTCACTTAGTAGAAGCTGAGATTCATCACCACGGACAAAAGAGATGTAGTGTTCAAGACCTTTACGAAATGGAGATTCTTTGATTCTGATACGGAAATAGCGAGTATTGAGCTCGCTTTCATGTTCGATCTGATGATGAAAGCTTTCAAATGGTACATAAGCCCGTCTGCCATCGCGGCTTGGTTTGGGTTTACCATCAGGTCCGACTAGCCAGCTTTCTACTTTATCCACAGAGAAAATATCGTAACGATTGGGATGACTATAGCTGGCTCTTAATGGATATTCAGACTGACTGCCATTTAGTTGAATAACTTCGCTATCCATCGGGAAGAGATTGATTGCTGGGACACAATGCAGTCTAAAAGTATCCTGACGGATTTTGATTTCTGGAGGCAATGCTTCTGAGAAGTAGAGATTCAACGTGAAATCTTGGGTTTTAAGATCTGCTGGTAACTTAGGGAAACCAATGACATCGAAAAACAGAAAACCTTCGGAAAAACAGAAGTACTCTTGTAAGACGCGATAACCCATATAGGCATTTTTCGGGTAAGGCAATAGGGCGTCTTCCCGATTGAAACCCACTGGAACGAAGTCGAAATCCGGTAATGGAATCGTGGTATCGCCTACGACAAGTTTTGCGTCTTCAAGATGGTAACTGAGCCAGAAATAGAGTTGTGTACTGCTGTAATCATCGCCGCTTAGATAAAAACGCAGTTTATCAAGTTGCAGTTCTTGTAAGTTAAGCTCTGTTTTTGAGGTGAAATTCAGGCCGATGACACCCTGCTCATTACTATTATTGACCGAAATGTTTCGGATAGACATCGGAAACAGCCAGACATCACGGCATAAAGTGAAAGTACAGCGATGATTGTCTTGGTCTGTTTTTTGAGTATTGGTATTGCTTAAGTAATTATCTTCATCCTCATCATTTTCGCTATCATTCGCCAGCGGACGGCTTTTGATTTGAGTTCCACGCGGGATCTGCGTTGCTTTTGTGATGGCATTATCATTAGGTGTATATTGGATAATGGTCATGCTAGGCGTTGGCCGCAGGTAATTTGGCCATAGCATATGCAATAATCCATGAGTGAGTTCAGGGAATTCATCATCAATTTTTGCCCGTAAATTACCCGCGAGAAAGGCAAATCCTTCTAGTAAACGCTCAACATCCGGGTCAGAGCCTTGTTCAGACAAAAATGAGGCGAGGTGAGGATGTTCAATTGCAGCTTGTCGCCCCAATTGCCTAATGTAATCCAATTCCTCTCTAAAATATTTTTCAAGTGACATTTTATTGAGTCCTCTCTAAGCAATAACGCCGGTTGTTATCCAGTTGAATGTTAAATTCAACAGCGTCATGAATATCATCCAGGGATACCTGCGCGTTGATGTGAAAACGTAACAACAGCGGATCACTATCATCATGAATTGCACTGACAGTGACTGACGATATTCTTGGTTCATAATTTGTGATGCAATGCACTATTGCTTGCTCAATACTCTGTTTAAAGTCAGTTGCCGTGGTTGTGGCGTCATTGAGATCAATGACGCCAAGATCAGCCGCACTCTGACAAGCGCCCGGATGAGTATTGAGAACATGATTCAGGTGCCGTTTTATGGAGTTGAGCAGTTCACGCATTCTTGATTGGCGGGAAGAACCGGAGTTCTTCCCCTGAATACGCTCGAACAAGCTGGCAGAGCCTTCTCTATTCCAACTGTACAGCGTAGCCATAACTCATTACTCCTTATCCAAACGGCCTACTAGTGACAACTCAAAGCTAGCTCCCATATATTTGAAATGAGGGCGAACCTGCATTGCCACTTGATACCAGCCTGGATCTCCTTCCACATCCAAAACCTGAATTTGGGCAGAACGCAGAGGGCGACGGCTACGGACATCCGTTGGTGGGTTCTCCTGATCGGCAATGTA
This sequence comes from Photorhabdus akhurstii, assembly GCF_019090985.1. Taxonomy (NCBI): domain Bacteria; kingdom Pseudomonadati; phylum Pseudomonadota; class Gammaproteobacteria; order Enterobacterales; family Morganellaceae; genus Photorhabdus; species Photorhabdus akhurstii. The sequence continues at coordinate 403,332 of NZ_CP020335.1, forward strand.
CTGTTTCAGCCAGGTGTTCAGTTCACGCTCCAAATCCTGACGCTCTTTCCAGGAACCAATCTGCTCGCGCTGCAACACTTTGATGTAGTGTGCAAGACGGTTGATGATGAACATATAGGGCAGTTGAGTACCCAGTTTGTAGTTGGTTTCAGCCATTTTCCCTTCGCGAGTATTCGGGAAAACTTTTGGCTTCTGGACTGAGTTGGCAGAGAAGAATGCGGCGTTGTCACTGCCTTTACGCATTGTCAGGGTGATAAAGCCCTCTTCTGCCAATTCGAATTCACGGCGATCGGTAACTAAAACTTCTGTCGGGATCTTGGCTTGGATCTGTCCCATTGCTTCGAATAGGTGAACCGGTAGATCGCTGACAGTCCCCCCGCTTTGTGGACCGATAATGTTCGGACACCAGCGATATTTGGCGAAGCTGTCAGTCAAACACGTCGCTAGCAGATAAGCGGTATTACCCCATAGGAAATGTTCGTGATCTTTGCTGACATCTTCCTGATAGTTAAAGTTTTTAATTGGGTTTTCGACAGTTGAGTAAGGCAGACGCAACAAGAAGCGTGGCGCTGTCAGACCAAGGTAACGTGCATCCTCCGATTCGCGCAGCGAACGCCATTTAGTGTGTGCCGGACCTTCGAAGACAGATTTCAGATCTTTAATCGCTGGCAACTCGGTGAAGCTGCTGATACCAAAGAAATCAGGTGAAACGGAAGAGAGGAATGGCGCGTGAGCCATTGCGCCAACCGCACTGACGTATTGCATTAGTTTGATATCGGGTGAGCTATTGCTGAATGCATAGTTACCGATGACCGCAGCGACCGGTTCGCCGCCAAACTGGCCATAACCTGTCGAGTAGACATGTTTGTATAAGCCTGATTGAATGATTTCTGGTGAAAATTCGAAATCTTCTAGTAACTCTTCTTTGGTCGCGTGGATGATGTTGATTTTGATGTTTTCACGGAAATCGGTACGATCAACCAGCAATTTCAGCGAACGCCAGGATGATTCCAGTTCTTGGAACTCTTTGGCATGCATAATTTCATCAACTTGAGTGCTGAGTGTTTTATCAAGCTCAACAATCATTCTATCAACGACAAGCTTGTTGACAGGTTCTTCGCTAGTACCGGTATCCAAAATGCTGCTGATAAAGGCGGCTACACCCTGTTTCGCGATGTGGTAGCCATCATTTTCCGGCGTCATTCTTGCCTGAGACATAATCTCGTCAAGCAAAGAGGTAGTGGACCCTGGGGTTAATGTTGTACTGCTCTCTTCATGCAAGGACATGTTAAAAACTCCTTTTCAGTCAATTACTTTTGATTGACGATTTCAAGCTCTTTTAGAAGTTGTTCGCGGACTTTCTCATCACCCAATAATTCCTGTAAGCGGGTGCGGAATGCCGGAATATTTCCTAATGGCCCTTTTAGTGCGACAAGCGCTTCACGTAGCTCTAAAAGTTTATTTAATTCAGGCACTTTCTTCGCTACGTTGTCGGGTGAGAAATCATTGAGTGATTTTATTTCCAGGTTAATCGGCAGGTCATCTCCGTTATTATCGTTGAGGCGATTGGGGACACTAAAAGTGAGATTGATATTGGCTTCATTCATCACGGCATTAAAGTTATTTTTGTGCACAGAAACAGCTTGCCGTTCTTCAATGGGCATATCTTCTTTTGTTCCTTTAAGGTCACCGACGATAAGCAGGTTGAGAGGTAATTCAATTTCGGCTACTTGATCACCGGTATTCGGAACGTATTTGATATTAATCCTTTCTTTTGGCGCTACGCTACCTGAACTATCTTTACTCATATTAGAATCCTTTGGGTAATACAATTAGGCAATTAGGAATTATCTGATAACAATATTGGATGAGAGAGTTGCCCTTAGATACCTACCTATATGTGACGGAGACCATAAAATTCTCCCGGATTAAGGAGCGGGAGATTCACTGCATTGAATTGGATAGTAAGCTGACTTTCTATGAGCATATAGATAAATACGAAATTCAGAATATTCTTACTCATCGAACAATAGCATCAATATAGAACACTTTGCAAAGCAAAGTCTCGCATTTTGTTTTTTTATTGTAAAGCTAAAATATATATAGGTATACCCCCCTATTCGGCATTTTGATGATTTTATGATATTTGGCAATAAGTTACAATTAGGTGTTTTCTTAAGCTGTTTATTGGTAAAAGAACTCTATATAGTTATTGAGTATCATCTGTTTTTTTGTATTTGTGATTTTTTGTTTCATTGTGTAACAAAGTATTTCTAGATGTATTTTTGTTTACATTTTAGAATTAGTTTCATCTTGTAAATATTAGTTTTGCACTTAACTAAGTGGATGGGCTTATTTTTTTTGACCCAGATCTCAATTTTTGATTGATCAAAATATAATTTAGATTGGCATTGTTAAAATTGTTGTATTTCATATGGATATGACATTTCATCTTTAAATCAAATGAGTGTGAACAGTTAGTTATTCTACCAATATAGCCAATTTTAAATTTATTTTTTAAAATAGCATTAATTATAATATTTTCATTTGTTGATGATAGGTTGATAATTTTGCAATTTAGATTTTATTTTGAAATGAGCTGGTTGGTATTTATTATTCGTTTCAGCGTTCAATACATTGTAAGTGATTTTTTCCAAGATGAAATAATCACTATTGAAAGTAATGTGAGCGTTACCTTAATGTTGACACAATCTCTATAAAGGATATTTGCAATGCCTACTCCATGTTATATTTCCATCACTGGAAAAACACAGGGTAATATTACCGCGGGTTCATTCACTGCTGAATCAGTGGGTAATATTTATGTTCAGGGCCATGAAGATGAAATGCTGGTTCAAGCATTTGATCATGTCGTCACCGTACCAACTGATCCTCAATCAGGTCAGCCATCAGGTCAGCGTGCTCATAAACCATTCCGTTTTACCGTGGCATTAAATAAATCTGTTCCATTGCTTTATAACGCATTGGCTTCGGGTGAAATGCTGACAAGTGTAGTATTGAAATGGTATCGCACTTCGGTTGAAGGGAAACAAGAACACTTCTTCACGACGCAGTTGGAAGATGCCACTATTATCGACATCGATTGCAATATGCCTCATTGCCAGGACCCAACAAAAGCTGAATTTACTCAGTTGGTTCGTGTTTCTCTGTCTTATCGTAAGATTAACTGGGAGCATACAACCGCAGGTACTTCCGGCGCAGATGATTGGCGTGCGCCTATTGTTGCCTGATAGGTAATATAATTATTCAGCCAATGAAATATCTCTTCATTGGCTGAAACACTTAATTTTTCTTTATTTTAAGTTGAAGATTTCTAATAACTGTCTTCAACTTTTTTCAGCTTTTTTGATTTTCTTCTTTATTTTCCCTTCAATTTTTTACACGTACTATTTAACGATATTGCTTAATAGTCTCGATAACATTAAGTTATTTTTTCTGGTTTTTCTTTTGATCATTTTTCCATAAGCGAGAGTTAACATTTTCCAATCTCTGTTCCTGATTGGTGATTTCGTGAGCATTAACATAAAATCTCGTATATTTAATTGTTCGTTTGATGTCTTGTTTTTTTAATTGCACAATTCTTATTGTTTGTAATTACGTAAGTATTACTTATGATTATCAGTGAAAATGTAAATAGTATTACTTAATTAAACATCGTGTTGGTCTGGGCAGAGTTTTTCACTTATCCTAAATTTTTATTAATATGATTAAAGGGATCGTCAGGAGAAAGATGAGGAGCCTGACATTTTTGTCGTTAATGGGGCTATAATAAGGCCTTACTATCTGTCCCATCTACTGGGATGGGTTTTTAGTTGTCAGGTACTCTATCTGACAATCAACCTATTCTCTGCTCTGGGGTCTGAAATTAATGCTAAGTTATCGCCACAGTTTTCATGCTGGTAATCATGCCGATGTGCTCAAGCACACTGTACAAAGCTTAATCATTGAATCTCTTAAAGAAAAAGAAAAACCTTTTCTCTATCTGGATACTCATGCTGGTGCGGGGCGCTATCAACTCAGCAGTGAACATGCTGAGCGTACTGGTGAGTACTTGGAAGGGATTGCCCGCGTTTGGCAGCGTGAAGATTTACCGCAGGAATTGAACGCTTATATAAGTACAGTGGCCGCACTGAATCAGAGTGGCAACTTACGTTACTATCCGGGATCGCCTTTTATCGCCCGCCATTTACTACGGCAGGATGATAGGTTCAATCTGACAGAACTGCATCCGAGTGATTTTCCTTTATTACGTAATGAATTCTCCCGCGATAACCGCGCCAGGGTTGTGCGTGAAGATGGTTATCAGCAATTAAAATCACAATTGCCGCCGCCGAGTCGCCGTGGGTTCATTCTTATTGATCCGCCTTATGAACTGAAATCGGATTATCAGGCGGTTGTACAGGCAATTCAGGAAGGTTATAAGCGTTTTGCAACCGGTGTTTATGCGTTGTGGTACCCAGTGGTATTACGCCAGCAGATCAAACGACTGGTTAAAGAGCTGGAAGCAACCGGCATCCGCCGTATTCTACAGATTGAGTTGGCTGTCCGGCCTGATAGCGATCAACGAGGAATGACCGCCTCTGGCATGATCGTGATTAACCCGCCTTGGAAACTGGAACAGCAGATGAAATCGGTGTTGCCGTGGTTACATCAGGTTCTGGTGCCGGAAGGAATTGGTCACACCTTGGTTAAATGGGTGGTGCCAGAATAGCTTTTAGCAATGGCAGCGAGAGCCAGAACCATCGCGACTGCTTGATATTTTTTGCCATAATAGGCTTTGGGTATTAACTCCCTTGAATTGATTAGATGGAAACAATCCGGATGAGCAAACATTACGATTATATAGCGATTGGTGGTGGCAGTGGCGGCATAGCATCAATTAACCGTGCGGCTATGTACGGGCAGAAATGTGCCTTAATTGAAGCCAAGGCATTGGGTGGAACGTGTGTCAATGTGGGGTGTGTGCCGAAGAAAGTGATGTGGCATGCGGCGCAAATTGCTGAATCTATCCACCAATATGGGCCAGATTATGGCTTTGATACGACAATCAACCGCTTTAACTGGAAGACGCTCATTGCCAGTCGCACTGCTTATATCGATCGTATCCACCAGTCTTATGAACGTGGCTTGGGTAACAATAAAGTTGATGTGATCCAAGGGTTTGCCCGTTTTGTTGATGCACATACTGTTGAAGTGAATGGTGAAAAAATCACCGCAGATCATATTCTGATTGCGACAGGCGGCCGTCCTGTGCGGCCTGATATACCAGGATCAGAATATGGTATTGATTCTGACGGTTTTTTTGCATTGGAAGAAATGCCAAGGCGGGTTGCAGTTGTTGGCGCAGGCTATATTGCTGTAGAAATTGCCGGTGTATTGCATGCGCTTGGTAGTGAAACCCATCTATTTGTGCGTCAACATGCACCGTTGCGCTCTTTTGATCCGATGATTGTTGAAACACTCTTGGAAGTTATCAATACCGAAGGACCTACTTTGCATACAGAATCGGTGCCAAAATCAGTATGTAAAAATGCGGATGGCAGCTTGACCTTGCAATTGCAGAACGGCAAAGAACAAACCGTTGATACCCTAATCTGGGCTATTGGCCGGGAACCTGCAACGGATAATCTGAACCTGTCTGTAGCCGGTGTTGAGTTGAATGAAAAAGGCTACATCAGAGTTGATAAATACCAGAACACGAATGTGAAAGGTATTTATGCAGTAGGTGATAACACCGGTGCAGTGGAATTAACTCCCGTTGCAGTTGCAGCAGGTCGTCGTCTGTCTGAGCGTCTGTTTAATAATAAACCAGAAGAACATCTGGATTACACCAATATTCCAACCGTCGTATTCAGCCATCCGCCTATTGGTACGGTGGGGCTGACTGAACCTCAGGCGAAAGCGCAATTTGGTGAAGAGCAGGTGAAAACTTATCAATCTTCTTTTACTGCGATGTATACCGCTGTCACTCAACATCGCCAGCCGTGCCGGATGAAATTGGTATGTGTCGGGCCGGAAGAGAAAATTGTTGGCATTCATGGTATCGGCTTCGGAATGGATGAAATGCTGCAAGGTTTTGCTGTTGCATTAAAGATGGGGGCAACGAAGAAAGACTTTGATAACACGGTTGCGATTCATCCCACTGCGGCGGAAGAGTTTGTAACGATGCGGTGATATTGTTGAACCCTATCTATAATATTTTTCTAAAGGCCGATTCCATTCGGCCTTTCTCTTATCAATCTCTCTTATCGGAGTTAGGTGTAAGGATTTGCGCACAAACGAATGAAACACACGGAAGCGCATATTATTTGTGTAGATTTAACATTATACCTGTTCATTACAGGCTGATTGACGTGGTTGGCTAAATACTGCAATTATCTTGTTATTCAATGTCTAATTCTTTAGTAAAAACTGCCGTAAACCCTCGATAGGGTAGGAAGCAGTCACATTCAGTGAGCTTTTTTGAGGATTCAAATAAGGACTTAAATGTGGAAAAAACTCAACAGCAAAGCCGAAGAGCTTTTCTTAGCCAAACGGGTAAATTCACTACCGCTTGTGCGGCGGTTTCCTTGACCGGGGGGATCGTACAGGCTATACCATCAACCACTGCCGCTAATACATCATTGATGCAGACTACCCTTACTGATAGCCATTACTATCTGAGAGATGTGCTATTGGAGGATGGGTTTGAATATAATGGCGATACTGTGATTGGCACGCATACCGCATTATATACATTGGAAATTAAAGATGGTCGGCTCGCTGCAATCCATGCTGCGAGTGTGCTACTAAATACGCATTTGCCGTGCTATCAAGCGCAGGGACAACTGTTGTTGCCTACTTTTCGTGATATGCACATCCATCTAGATAAGACTTTCTACGGTGGTCCGTGGCAGGCACCGTTACCTCGCCAGGGTAAAACCATTATGGATATGATCGCTCAAGAACAAACTCTGATCCCCAAGCTGTTGCCTACCTCTCAGCAGCGAGCAGAGGGTTTGATCGCTCTGTTGCAATCGAAGGGCAGTACGGTAGCCCGTAGCCATTGTAATATTGATCCGGTTAGTGGTTTGAAGAGTTTGGAGCATTTGCAGTATGCATTAGATAATCACCGTGATGATTTCAGTTGTGAAATCGTTGCTTTTCCTCAACACGGTTTGCTGCACTCTAAAGTGGAGGGGCTGATGCGTGAGGCGATGCAAATGGGGGTACAGTATGTTGGTGGGCTAGATCCTACTAATGTAGATGCTGCGATGGAGAAATCACTGGATACCATGTTCCAGATTGCTCTCGATAATAACGCAGGTGTGGATATTCATCTGCATGAGACAAGTCCAGCAGGTGTTGCGGCTATCAACTACATGATTGATATAGTGGAAAAAACATCCGCTTTGCGGGGCAAAGTTACTATCAGTCACGCTTTTGCCCTGACCACATTGGATGAGGGGAAACTAACAGAGACTGCTTCCCGCTTGGCGGAACAGCAAATCACGATTGCTTCTACAGTGCCGATCGGTAGCTTAATGATGCCGTTGCCGCAACTCAGAGATAAAGGGGTATTTATTATGACCGGTACTGATAGTGTGATTGATCACTGGTCGCCGTTTGGCACCGGCGATATGTTGGAAAAAGCGAATTTGTACGCACAATTGTACCGCGGCTCAGATGAATTTCACCTTTCCCGCTCTATGGCTATTGCTACTGGCGGTGTGTTGCCCCTTAATGACCAAGGGCAGCGTATTTGGCCGCGAGTAGGTGATAAGGCTGAATTTGTCTTGGTGACAGCTAGTTGTTCTGCCGAGGCCGTGGCACGCTTACCTGCCCGTCAGGCAACGTTCCATAAAGGGTGTTTGGTGTCTGGAGCGATAGTTAAGGCGTGATCAAATAAAAGTACAACTATTTAGCGCTCCAGTTTCAGCCATTCGACAATAAAATCAGCCACCTGTTCAGGCTGATTGATATTCAATTGTGGCAAAATAGTCTCCAGTTTTTCATCACTGGCAATAGCAATTACATGTTGATCAAGCAGATCGCTTAATCGGTGGTTAAGAGTGTTGCGGTATAGAACGATCTTATTGATTGGTTCATCTTTAAAACCTTCCACTAGAATCAGATCCAGTGAATTTGGATCAAAACGGCTGGCAAGATAGTTCAAATCTAATTCCTGCAAATCTGGCGTTTCCGTCATTAATGCCCAGCGTTGCTGGTTGGCAACCAGAGTTTGCTCTGCGCCAGCTTTGCGCAGCTCATAACTGTCTTTGCCCGGTTTATCCACATCCATATCGTGATGGGTGTGTTTTATCAGACCGACCCGGATTTGCCGCTGACGTAATAGTGGGATCACGTGTTTGAGAAGTGTTGTTTTTCCTGTTCCGCTATAGGCTGTTATACCCAGTAGCGGAAGCGGTTTTGTACTCATTTTCTGATCTCCTGTATATGCTCCCAATGTTGGCAATCTTCCGGTGTGTTCAGATTAGTAAAGACGATGGGATTATCATCAAACTGAACCGCTGTCGCTTTGATCTTATGCATAAACAGTATCAATTTGCGCTCACCATCAGCCAGATAATTTTCTAATTGAGAAAAAAGACTGCGGTGTAGTAAAGCGATGGTAGGGTGAGCTCGGTTGCTATCATTTACGTAGGCTGCTAATGCTTGCTGTTTTCCTTGCCATAAGCGAGTGACCAAATCAGTGGGGAGATTTGGTACATCACAAGGAACAAACATAACCCAGTCGTGACTAGCTGATTTTAGGGTTGTCAGCATTCCTGAAAGGGGGCCAGAGAAGTCTGGTGTTAAATCTGGAACAATTTGATAACCACTTTGTCGGTAAATATCCAGATTGCGGTTGGCGTTGATAATTAATTCATCCACTTGTGGAAGTAGCTTATCCGCAATATGTTGATACAGTGGTTTTTTATTTAAAAAAATTAACCCTTTATCATTGCCGCCCATACGGGTGGCGCGACCTCCTGCAAGGATCACTCCGCTTATTTTTGGTTGCATAATGTTCAAGTTATCAACTGAGGTAGTTATCAACGCTAATATAACCTCTTTTAGCTTGATTATTTGGGCTCAGCCACGTGTTTTTAAAATAGGAGCACGGGATAACTTGCTGATAAAAGAGTCATCTTTACGCTTATTGACAGAGCAATCCTTTCTCTAGGCGGTCATCCCTGTTAATTTGTATAGGCTTTATTTGTGAGGGATTCGGTATGCAATGTCATTTATCTGTGTTGGATAATGGCTGAAATAAGGATTACAAGTGGATTTCAAACTGCGCTATTGTGTGCCGTGGCGTTATTACAGATTAATCAAGAGAATAGAATGTGCTAGCAAACCAGTCTGCTTTTAATTTCCGGGAGTTAACGCCGGATTTGATTATGGATGCATTGGTGCAGACCGGGCTGTATGTCGATTCCGGGCTGACAGAATTAAACAGTTATGAAAACCGTGTTTATCAGTTTACGGATGAAGATCGTAAACGTTATGTTGTGAAATTTTACCGGCCACTACGTTGGGACCAGCAGCAGATTCAGGAAGAGCACGATTTTGCTTTGGCGTTACAACAGGCTGATTTACCTGTTGCGGCACCTTTGGTATTTAATAAGCAAACTTTACTGACGTTTAAGGATTTCTTTTTTGCCGTTTTTCCAAGCATTGGGGGGCGTCAGTATGAATCCGATAATCTCTTTCAGTTAGAAGATGTAGGGCGTTTGCTAGGGAGAATTCATCAGATTGGCTGTCGACAAAAATTCACTTCTCGTCCAACTATCGGGTTAAATGAGTATCTGCATCAACCACGACAAGATTTGGCTGCATGTGAGTTGGTTCCTGCGGGACAGAAAAGGCAATTTTTGGCAGTATTGGATGATTTGATAGATGTCGTAGCATCATATTGGCGCGATGATTGGCAAATATTGAGGCTTCATGGTGACTGTCATCCGGGTAATATCTTGTGGCGTGACGAAGCTTGGTTTGTTGATCTTGATGATGCGCGTAACGGTCCGGCAATTCAGGATTTATGGATGTTGCTTCATGGCGCTCGTCAGGAACAACTATTGCAGTTAGATACACTGTTGGAAGCCTATAGTGAATTTGCAGATTTTGATCCAAAGGCGTTGTCATTGATAGAGCCATTACGTGCCATGCGGATGGTCTATTATTTAGCATGGGTTACCCGACGTTGGCAGGATCCTGCTTTCCCTAAAGCATTTCCTTGGATGACAGATACCGATTTTTGGTTAAAACAGACGTTACTTTTTTCTGAACAGATTAAGCTGTTGCAGGAACCACCTTTGCAGCTTAACCCGATGTATTAATGTTTATCATGGAGATAGTTATGAAGAAGTTTTGGTTAGCTTTAGTCGGAATGGTGATGGCATTTAGCGCATCTGCCGCCAATTTTACAGAAGGAAAACAGTATGTTGAATTGAAGTCGCCGGTGGCGGATCAACCACCGGTGTTAGAATTCTTCTCTTTCTATTGCCCCCACTGTTATCAGTTTGAAGAGATTTTTAAAGTTCCTCAGACGGTGAAACAGCATTTACCGGAAGGGACAAAACTTGTCCGTTATCATGTGGATTTTTTAGGGCCACTGGGTAAAGAATTGACTACTGCCTGGGCTGCGGCAATGGCAATGGGGGTTGAAGACAAAGTGACTCCAGTGCTGTTTGAGGGTATTCAGAAAACACTGGCTATTAAGACTACGAATGATATTCGCAATGCCTTTATCAAAGCTGGGGTGACGGCTGAGGATTATGATGCTGCCATGAGTAGTTTTGTGGTGAAATCCTTAGTTGTTAAGCAGCAAAAAGCCGCGCAGGATTTGCAACTGCGAGGTGTACCGGCAATGTTTGTTAACGGCAAGTATATGGTGAAAAATGACGGCATTGATGCCTCTTCTGCTGATAATTATGCAAAATCCTATTCAGACGTTGTTAACTTCCTGTTAAATCAGAAGTAATGTTGATGGTGCTGAAATAGAATGACGTAAGCATGTGCCGGAGTGAGAACCTTTGGCACAATGTGTGTCAGAAAGACTTGCATGTCAGAAAGACTTTTTTGTAAAACAAACTCTGGTTATATCCACAACTCTGTGATCTATAAGACAATATGACAGTTTAATGACTAAGATTATAAGTCATTGATTTTTTACCTGAGGTTGATAAGCTTTTTTTATCAACGATCAATAGCTAAATAAAACTTGTAATATCTATACACAAAGTTATCCACAGAATTTATAGTAGAGTGTGAATATCTGAATCGGGTTTCAGCAAAGAAAATTCACATAAAATTCGTTTCCTACTTCTTGCTGTGGCATCCTAGTTCCTTATCACACCCGTAATAAATACAGATAATGAAGAAGATTTATGGCTCAGATAGCAGACAATCCCCTGATTTTGGTTGATGGCTCCTCATACCTTTATCGTGCTTATCATGCTTTCCCTCCGCTGACGAATAGCGCAGGAGAGCCGACCGGAGCCATGTATGGTGTATTGAATATGCTACGCAGCTTGATAATGCAGTATAAACCAAGCCATGTAGCGGTGGTATTTGATGCTAAAGGCAAAACTTTTCGTGATGAATTGTTCGTTGAGTATAAGTCTCATCGTCCTCCGATGCCGGATGATCTGCGTACTCAGATAGAACCGCTACATCAGATGGTCGAAGCTATGGGATTACCATTGCTGGTGGTGCCAGGAGTAGAAGCTGATGATGTTATCGGGACTTTGGCGTTACAAGCAGAAAAAGAGGGGCGTGCGGTACTTATCAGTACTGGCGATAAAGATATGGCGCAACTGGTAACGCCGAATATCACGCTTATCAATACCATGAATAACACCATCTTGGGACCGGAAGAAGTCGTTGAAAAGTATGGTGTGCCGCCAGATTTGATTATCGATTTTCTGGCATTAATGGGAGACTCTTCTGACAATATTCCTGGCGTACCTGGGGTGGGAGAAAAAACCGCACTGGGATTACTGCAAGGGATTGGTGGCATGGATGATATCTTTGCCAATCTGGATAAAATTGCCGGGCTTAGTTTCCGTGGGGCGAAAACGCTGGCGGATAAGATGGTGCAGCATAAAGATGTCGCTTATCTCTCCTATCAACTGGCAACTATCAAAACCGATGTTGAGTTGGATAAAACCTGCGTTGCTTTGTCAGTCAAAGAGCTTGATACGGAGAAGCTGCATCAGTTGTTTTCTCGTTATGAGTTCAAACGTTGGTTAAGTGATGTGGCAAACGGCGATTGGCTGGCAGAGAAAGGCAAAAAACCGGTATCCACTGGTAATGATGAATCATCTCCGACGGAAGATAAATCTGTTGCGGCCACACTCTCTTCTGATAATTATCAGACTATTCTTGATCAGAAAAGCTTTGATGAGTGGATTGAGAAACTGAAAAAATCGCCGGTTTTTGCTTTTGATACTGAAACTGACAGCCTTGACACTTTGACTGCTAATTTGGTGGGAATGTCATTCGCGATTTCTGCCGGCGATGCGGCTTATCTACCTCTAGGCCATGACTATCTGGGCGCGCCTGAACAACTTGACAGAGAAGTTGTGTTGGCTGCATTAAAACCGCTGCTTGAAGATAGTAACCTGCTGAAAATTGGTCAGAATATTAAGTTTGATCGTGGCGTGTTGGCGCGTTACGGCATTGAACTGCAAGGCATTGCTTACGATACCATGCTGGAATCTTACGTACTTAATAGCGTTGCAGGCATGGGTCGGCATGATATGGATAGCTTGGCTGAACGTCATTTGAATCATAAGACCACGACTTTTGAAGAGATTGCCGGTAAAGGTAAAAATCAGCTTACTTTTAATCAGGTCCCGGTGGAACAGGCCGCAATGTACGCCGCAGAAGATGCAGATGTTACTTTATTGCTGCATCAGGCTATGTGGCCGCAATTGGAGAAAGCGCCGACGCTAGAAAAGGTATTTCTGAAAACAGAAATGCCACTGGTCATGGTGCTTTCCCGTATGGAACGTACAGGTGTGCTAATTGATGCGAATATTTTGGCTGAGCATTCAAAAGAGATCACAGCCCGTTTGGATGAGTTGGAAAAAGAAGCACATGAATTGGCAGGTGAGGTTTTCAATCTGGCTTCGCCAAAACAGTTACAGGCGATATTGTTTGAAAAACTGCAATTGCCAGTGGTAAAGAAAACGCCGGGCGGCGCTCCATCTACGAATGAAGAAGTGCTGGAAGAGTTAGCGGATAATCATGTGTTGCCGAAAGTGATTTTGGAGCATCGTGGGTTGGCAAAATTGAAATCCACTTACACCGATAAATTACCACAGATGGTCCATCCGCTGACCAAACGGGTGCATACTTCCTATCACCAAGCGGTAACGGCAACCGGGCGTCTCTCTTCACGTGATCCTAATTTGCAAAATATTCCTGTCCGTAATGAAGAGGGCCGCCGCATTCGTCAGGCATTTGTGGCACCTGAAAGTTACCGGATTATGGCCGCTGACTATTCTCAGATTGAGTTGCGGATAATGGCCCATTTATCTCAGGATCAAGGGTTGTTGAAGGCTTTTGCTGAGGGGCAAGACATTCACCGGGCAACGGCGGCGGAAGTCTTTGGTTTGCCACTGGAACAAGTAACCAGTGAGCAGCGCCGTAGTGCCAAAGCGATTAACTTTGGTTTGATCTATGGAATGAGTGCATTTGGCCTTTCCCGTCAGTTGGGTATTCCTCGCGGTGAAGCTCAACGCTATATGGATCTCTATTTTGAGCGCTATCCGGGGGTATTGGCGTATATGGAGCGTACTCGTAAACAAGCGGAAGAGCAGGGTTACGTTGAAACGCTGGATGGCCGTCGTCTTTATCTGTCAGATATCAAATCTCGCAATGCCATGCGCCGTAAGGCAGCAGAACGTGAAGCTATTAACGCGCCGATGCAGGGAACTGCGGCGGATATCATCAAAAAAGCGATGATTGCGGTGGATGACTGGATTGTCAGTGAAGCGCCGAAAGTTCGTATGATTATGCAGGTTCACGATGAGCTGGTATTCGAAGTCCATGAATCAGAACTTGAAAATGCAGAACAGAAAATTCGTGAATTGATGGAGAAGAGTATGGTGCTTGATGTTCCACTGAAAGTAGATGTAGGTATCGGTGACAATTGGGATCAAGCGCATTGATATTTTGAATTAACAGTGATGGCTGAGCTGTGTATTTGGCTCAGTCTTTTTTGAACTGTTCACAATACACAGCAATGTTTAATAGCTCTGCTAATCATAGTCACCATGAGCTCTGGTGTCACCGCCTCCCCAAGCTACTCTCTTGCCATTTTCCCGTATGGCTATAAATGCCAATTGTGTTGCACTCAGGCTAATAATATCTTTCAATTTGGCAATTTCGGGTGGCATTCTTCCGCCTAAATAAAGATCTCCCCAAGAAACCACACTGCGATCTTCCCGCAGAGCTGCGAATGCTCCACGTGTTGAACTCAGGTTGACGATATCTTGTAGTTGGGCAATTTCAGGTGGGAGCTGACCACCATAATTTTCATCTCCCCAGGCAACTACGCTATGGTTTGCCCGTAGAGCTGCGAATGCACGGTTAGTTGCACTCAAGCTGGTGATATCTCGCAATGCAATAATCTCAGGGGGGATTAGGCTGCCATGATTGTCACCGTCCCACCAGTAAAAGGGGCTTTCCCAAGTGATTACACTGCCATTTTGTAATAACATGGCGGTTACTCTTTCATTGGTGACAATATAGCTATTATTATGATCAATGTTACTTTCATTACTATATCTTGCAGATTTACAGTATTGTTTTATAAAACTATCGTCAGTATTTATATCTGGTGAAAAATCATTAGGTTGATTCATATTACTCTCCTGATAAGGTCGTATCGGATTTACCTTTGCCCATAGGGAGTTTGTTGCCGTGAAACCTGCTTACCCTTACGGGCTAAGTTGAGGTGCAGCTTTCGTTTAGGGATATTAATGGTTTTCTTATTTGTGATGAAAAAATAATGTCTAATAGCCAGCTAATTATATTCTCCATGTTCTAAAAGATCTCCTCCGCCCCAGCCGACTCTCCGGCCGTCCACCCGCAAAGCTGAAAAAGAAGTGGCTGTTGAATTCAGACTGACAATATCTTTTAATTTTGCGATCTCGGGGGGAACATAACCACCATGTTGTCCGTGTCCCCAGGCGACTACACTACCGTTTGCTCGCAGTGCTGCAAATGCCCCCTCTGTTGAACTTAGGCTGATGATATCTTTTAGTTGAGAAATCTCGTATGGAATTTGAACTCGATTATCCTTACCCGAATCTTCCCAGCAAACTATGCTACGATTTGCCCGCAAAGCTGTAAATGCATCTGCTGTTGTACTCAAGCTGACAATATCCTGTAGTTGGGTAATATCGGGTGGGATACGGACATTATGATCCGGAAGTCCCCAGGCAACCACACTACGGTCCGCCCGTAGCGCCGCGAATGCTTGATTTGTCGTACTCAGACTGACAATATCGTTCAGTTTAGCAATTTCGGGTGGAATTCTACTTCCCAAGGCAACTACGCTACGGTCCGCCCGCAGCACCGCGAATGTATAGTGAGCTACACTTAAGCTGACGATATCTTTTAGTTGGGCAATTTCGGATGGGATATTACCACTATAACCCAGATCTCCCCAGGCAACCATGCTACGGTCTGCCCGTAAAGCTGTGAATCCCCGTCCTGTTGAACTCAGGCTAACAATATCCTGTAGTTGGGCAATTTCGGATGGGAGATTACCACCGGAACTCAGATCTCCCCAGGCAACTACGCTACGGTTCGCCCGTAGCGCTGCGAAAGCAGAAGTTGTTGAACTCAGGCTGACGATATCTTTTAGTTGGGCAATTTCGGGTGGAATTGTACTTACCAAGGCAACTATGCTGCGGTCCGCTCGTAGCGCTATGAAATAAAAAGGGGTTGAACTTAGGCTGACGATATCTTTTAGTTGGGTAATTTCGGGTGAAATTGGGTTGATATATCCCCAAACAACCACACTACGGTCCGTCCGTAGCGCTGCGAAAGCATAAAGGGTTGAACTCAGGCTGACGATATCCCGTAGTTGAGCAATTTCAGGCGGAATATAGCCGCCAAACATTGTATTCCCCCAGGCGATGACTCTGCCATTTTTCAATAGCATGGCAGTTGCTGAGAGAGTAGATGCAATCACTCTGTTATTGCTGTCGAATGAATATTTTTTCCAATAAGCTTCCCAATTATCTTCAAGTGTATATCCTCCCCAAGAAGAACTATTATCATTACTTGTATTCGGTGATGAGTTATCATGTTGGTTCATATTGCTCTCCTGATAAGGTTGTATTGGATTTACCTTTGCCCGCAGGGAGTCTGTACAGTGAAACTTACCCTTTGTGGGCTAAGTTATATTGCTACTTTAATTAAGTAATATTAATTTGTTAATGTGGAAAAGTGTAATAAGAAAAAGCTATCAGATGATTGTATGGCTGATATATTTTTGCAAAACAAAGCTCTCATGAGCTGTGATATTATGTTTGGTATTTGTTTAAGTATTTGAAATAAAACAAATTGTATCCAGTTTATTCGTGTTTCCCTAGTTTTCTAACTGGGGAGATACAACGATTGTTTCTAAATTAGATTTTTTTGTTTTAACGTTATTTTAGTTTATTCATTTAAATAATACTTATATAAATCATCTTTCCTCCCTACGCATAAGTTTCGAATTCATCGTTAATAATGACTTTTTTGCATGGCAACTAAGGATCAGATAAATCATATAAATTTCTTCTTTTGAGTCATCCTCACATGTTTTTACCCTGATATTATCTCGGAATATCTGTGGTTCTATGTGATCCAATTTCAATCCTGGTTTTGGCTCTTATGGTTTCTCCTTCTTTGACCGATATCTTGTAGCTGGGTAATTGCAGAATGAAAGGGTAGATAAGTGTAATGTGAAAAGGTTACTTGGCGGTTTTAAGTTCATGTATTGCTGTAAAGTCAACATAACTAATGTAATATTTTTTATACTCATTAGTACTGATTTGTTGTCCATGTAATGCATATTAGATCCAGATCGCATAAATATGTAATTAAACTACATTTAATGGCGTCAAAATGAACAAAATTACCGGCTGAATCGAGGTAATTTCTGAAAATAAATTACAAAAAGGCTTTTTCTAAGAAATAAAATAGGGTAGAGTTATTGGCGTAGGGTACAGAGGTAAGATGTTCTATCTTTCAGACCTTTTACTTCACGTAATCGGATTTAGCTGAATATTAGCTGCCCCAGTCAATTTTGACTGGGGCATTTTTTTCAACTGAATTTAACACGTAAGTGTATAAAGAAAGGATGGATTAACTATGGTTTTCAACTTGAACGGCTTTCTGGCTGAACCATATATCCAATTTCTGTTGTAGTTTATCGATACCGATTTTTTTCGGGGTCGAGAAATATTCCACTTGAATATCCCCATTAAGCGCCAGTAGGGCGTCACGAACTTTATTCAGTTGACTTTTACGGGCGCCAGACGCCAATTTGTCGGCTTTAGTCAACAACACCATAACCGGTACCTGCATTGCAACTGCCCATTGGATCATCTGCTGATCAAGATCTTTCAATGGGTGACGGATATCCATTAGTACGACCAGTCCGATCAGACATTCGCGTTTTTGCAGATATTCACCCAATGCTTTTTGCCATTTGCGTTTCATCTCTTCCGGCACTTCGGCATAGCCATAACCCGGTAAGTCAACCAAGCGAATACCTTCTTCTACTTCGAATAGATTGATGAGTTGAGTTCGGCCAGGGGTTTTACTGGTACGGGCGAGGCTTTTCTGTTTTGTCAGAGCATTCAGAGCGCTAGATTTACCTGCATTTGAGCGACCGGCAAACGCGACTTCAATGCCCATATCTTGAGGCAGATGGCGAATATCAGGCGCACTCGTGATAAAACGGGTCATATGATAGTTGTGGTTTTTGATGGTCAAAATGATTATCTCCCTGAGAAATGCACTGAATATATGGCAAAGGAGATTATACCGATAGCCACTGTTGGTTGACAGGATTAAAAATAATGACATATTTCTGATGGGTTGAACCAAGCTTACTATTTTGTTATCGATGGTGATCCGGTTTGTGAAATAAAATCTAACCTATTATTGAAAGGATAAATTTTTCTTTAAAGCCCCCGTCGATTGATAGCGTAAATGTAGGTAAATATTGAGCACGATGTTGAAGAGATTATTAGAATTGATTTAATTTGTGTTGTTGACCTTAATAATATAGGAACCCAGAATGTTTAAACGTATTTTAGTAGCACTTGTAACTGCATGTTCTCTGAGCGCAATGGCGCCTCTGGCTTTGGCTGTGGGAGAAACCTATGTGAAGCTGACCACAACGGAGGGTAATATTGAACTGGAATTAAATGACCAGAAAGCACCAATTACAACGAAAAACTTTATTGAATACGTCAATGAGGGTTATTACAACAATACAATCTTCCATCGGGTAATCCCTGGATTTATGGTGCAGGGTGGCGGTTTTACCAAAGATTTGCAGCAGAAAGCGACTAAAGCCGCTATTAAAAATGAGGCAGATAATGGACTGCGTAATTTACGCGGAACTATCTCTATGGCACGTACCGCCGATAAAGACAGTGCGACCAGTCAATTCTTTATTAATGTAGCGGATAATGCTTTCCTTGATCACGGTCAGCGTGACTTTGGTTATGCAGTATTTGGTAAGGTCGTAAAAGGCATGGATGTTGTGGATAAAATCTCTCAAGTCAAAACGGGAAACGTTGGTCCATATCAGAATGTACCGGTTAAGCCTGTCGTTATTCTATCTGCGGAGATTATTCCTTAATTTTATTATCTTGATTGTGGTAGTTTCTAGTTAACTCTCATCAGATTGAAAAACTGGCCTGCATTAAATGAAGGCCAGTTTCGCCGTTATTCATACATCTTTTGGGTAAATTCTTTATTTACTTCGGTTTGTGGATAATATCTGTCTTTGTAACATTTTTTCTCTTTACTCTCACAATGTACCCCATTACTTAAAGTGTAAGATGAAAAGTCAATATATTGCCCATCACCAAACTCTTTTTTCAGGCGTCCTGCGGCTTTTTTCCCTAAATACCTTTCGGTTAATTTTATCGATACCCCTTGTTGATCAGCGCAATATTTTCCTTTTTTATCACAAACCACCCCTTTTTCCGGGAAGAAAATGTTGGCAGTTTTAGTCACAGCCAGCGTGGAGAAGGACAGTAAAAAAAGAGATGCTATAATCAGTTTTGTCTTCATAACAATTACCTTTACTTATTGAATATCAAAATAGAGCCTATGTTTTGTAGGGTATGAGAGTAGGTTGATTGAGGAAAAAATAGCCATCTATTTTGTTATACTATGCTACAAATATTGATGTGCTATGATAGCCGCCCCGTTGTCGCGAGGCCGTTTTACCTGGAGCCATGTTGTGCAGGATAAACAAATTGCAGGAGTGGCAGGGCAACAAATACAGCGATAAAAATGAGTAGGATAGACTCCTATGTTACTAATAATAGATAACTATGATTCTTTTACATATAACTTATATCAATATTTTTGTGAATTGGGTACAGATGTTTTAGTTAAGCGCAATGATGAATTGCAACTTGAAGATATTGAGAGGTTGATGCCTACTCATTTGGTGATTTCCCCAGGCCCTTGTACCCCAAATGAAGCCGGAATTTCTCTGGCGGCGATTTCTCATTTTTCGGATAAATTGCCGATTCTTGGTGTTTGCCTTGGGCATCAGGCAATTGGGCAGGCGTTTGGCGCCAGCGTGGTAAAAGCCAGGGAAGTGATGCATGGAAAAACTTCTGCTATTCACCATAATCAGCAAGGTGTGTTCAAAGGTCTTAACCGGCCATTAACCGCGACGCGTTACCATTCATTGGTGATTGCCGCAGAGACATTACCGGCCTCATTTGAAGTCACCGCATGGAGCCAGCATAATGGCAATGTCGATGAAATTATGGGCATTCGTCATCGCACTCTACCGTTGGAAGGGGTACAGTTCCATCCTGAAAGTATTCTCAGTGAACAAGGTCACCAGTTACTGAGCAACTTTCTGAGATATTAACCAGATATCGATAATTTCTTCATTTATCCACCTTTTTCATTTGCCCATCTTTGATTTTTTATGCATATTCAGTGATTATGATTTCACTTCTGAATGGTGTATATATAAAAAACGGGTGGGAAAATGAAGGGGCATGCCGCAGTAAATAGAAACACATACGATCAAGTTATGTTGCCAATTTATTCACCGGCGCAGTTTATTCCGGTGAGAGGGCAAGGTAGCCGTGTATGGGATCAGCAAGGGAAAGAATATATTGATTTTGCGGGTGGGATTGCTGTTGTGGCTTTGGGCCATTGTCATCCTGCGTTAGTGGATGTCTTGAAGCAGCAAGGGGAGAAACTTTGGCATATCAGTAATATTTTCACCAATGAACCGGCTTTGATTCTGGCGCGGAAACTGATTGATGCTACTTTTGCTGAACGGGTATTTTTTGCCAATTCAGGCGCGGAAGCGAATGAAGCGGCATTTAAACTGGCTCGCCACTATGCAATTACTCGTCACAGCCCCTATAAAACCAAAATTATCGCATTTCATCAGGGTTTTCATGGTCGCACCTTATTTACCGTCTCTGTGGGTGGTCAGCCAAAATATGCTGATGGTTTTGGGCCAAAACCCGCGGATATTATTCATGTGCCTTTTAATGATTTAGACGCAGTTAAGGCCGTCATAGATGACCATACTTGTGCTGTTGTATTGGAGCCTGTTCAGGGAGAAGGGGGAGTTACTCCGGCAGCACCGGCATTTATTCGTGGGTTGCGTGAGCTTTGCGATAAGCATCAGGTATTGTTGGTGTTTGATGAAGTACAAAGTGGGATGGGACGTACCGGTAAACTATTTTCTTATATGCATTATGATGTTACGCCGGACATCATTACCACAGCAAAAGCATTGGGAAATGGCTTTCCTATCAGCGCTATGCTGACGACAGAGAATATTGCTTTGGCGATGACGCCGGGAACTCACGGTACAACTTATGGCGGTAATCCGTTGGCTTGTGCGGTTGCAAATGTTGTTTTTGATATTATCAATACACCAGCGGTTCTGGAGGGAGTTGAAAAACGCCATAATTTGATAGTGAATTTTCTGAATGATATCAATCAGAAATATTCGATATTTGGTGAAATCCGAGGAAAGGGCCTGCTGATTGGCGCGGAACTCAAAGCGCCGTATCAGGGAAAAGCAAAAGATATTCTGCAACTAGCGGCTGACAATGGTTTGATGTTGTTGAGTGCGGGTGGTGATGTATTGCGTTTCACGCCTTCGTTGATTATCAGTGAAGAAGAGATTGCTCAGGGCATGGAACGGCTGGAACAGGCAATTAATCAGATGGTGTAATTAAGTACAAGAAAAATCAGCGCAGGATTATGCGCTGATTAATCAAGCGTTAACGTGTACCGTAGACGACAATAGTTTTACCGTGTGCGGAGATCAAGTTTTGATCTTCTAGCATTTTCAGAATACGACCAACCGTTTCACGGGAACAGCCAACAATCTGACCAATTTCCTGACGCGTGATTTTGATTTGCATTCCGTCCGGGTGGGTCATTGCATCTGGTTGTTTCGCCAGATTCAATAAAGTTTGGGCAATCCGGCCAGTAACATCCAAGAAAGCCAAATTACCGACTTTCTCAGAAGTTGTTTGTAAACGGTTTGCCATTTGGGCAGATAAACGCATCAAAATATCCGGGTTTACCTGAATCAGTTGACGGAATTTTTTATAGGAGATTTCAGCCACTTCACAGGCGCTTTTGGCCCGTACCCAGGCTGTACGCTCTTGCCCCTCTTCAAATAATCCAAGTTCACCAATGAAATCTCCCTGATTTAAATAGGAGAGGATCATCTCTTTGCCTTCTTCATCTTTAATCAAAACCGCAACAGAGCCTTTTACGATGTAGTAAAGCGTCTCTGCTTTTTCGCCTTGATGAATAAGCGTACTTTTAGATGGATATTTATGAATATGGCAGTGTGACAAAAACCATTCAAGAGTCGGGTCTGTTTGTGGCTTGCCGAGAACCATTCGTTTCATCCTCTGTTGTTATCGCTGCCTAAATAACACGAGAATCTAAAAGTTTCTCGTCAGGCTGGCTTATAAAGACACTAGCTTAACATATTAGTTTGTTGAAAAACCGACAGATAAGGGTTTTATATAGGTTATCTGAAATTTGAGTCTTACGTATTGATCTTAACCTATATACTTGGCCCGCTTCTGTTTTTAACACAGGAAAAGGCTTCTGTCTCGTCTTGTATTGTTTCAGCATAATAAACCGCTCATTAGATTGCCAGTTTAATACTGAAAGAGTAGGCTTGGATGCAAAGAACGACTTAAGAGGTATTTATGCAAGCGCGGGTAAAATGGGTTGAAGGATTGTCTCTTTTGGGGGAGTCATCTTCCGGTCATCAGGTCATGATGGATGGTAATGCCGGCGATAAGGCGCCAAGCCCAATGGAAATGGTATTAATGGCAGCCGGTGGTTGCAGTACGATTGATGTAGTTTCTATTTTGCAGAAAGGCAGGTACGACATAAGAGATTGTGAAGTAAAATTAACTTCCCGCCGTCGTGAAGAGGCGCCACGCTTGTTTACTCATATTAATCTGCATTTTATTGTTACGGGTAAGGATTTAGCAGATAAAGCGGTGGAACGCGCCGTCATGTTGTCCGCGGAAAAATATTGCTCTGTTTCATTGATGTTGGGGAAATCGGTTGAAATTACCCACAGTTTTGAAATTAAAGATATAGATTGAAAAATTATTTCTTGGTTGGAAAATAACAACAGGTAACTAATATCTCAGTTACCTGTTTTTTTAACTGAATAATATAAGATGTAAATTTTAAGTGCCGGATTTTCTCGATTTATCTCAGGCGCTGATTAACTAATTTTTCCCCCTTCCAGCAGTCGCTGTACCAATGGCGTCATAATTAGCTCCATTGCTAATCCCATTTTTCCGCCGGGGACCACGATGGTATTAATGCTTGAAACGAATGAGCCTTGTAACATGGCTAACAAGTATGGGAAATCAATTTGAGTCAGATCACGGAAGCGGATGACGATAAAACTTTCATCCAATGATGGAATGGCTTTAGCTGAAAATGGATTGGATGTATCAACGGTGGGGACACGTTGAAAGTTGATATGTGTTCGCGAGAATTGTGGCGTAATGTAGTTGATATAATCATCCATAGAACGCACGACGGAATCCATCACAGCTTCCTGCGAGTGCCCTCGTTCTCCGGTATCGCGGATCAGTTTCTGTATCCATTCAAGGTTGACAATCGGCACGACTCCCACTAGCAGATCAACATGACTGGCAACGTTATGTTGCGGTGTGACAACGCCGCCGTGCAAGCCTTCATAAAACAGCACATCTGTCTGCTTGGGTAAAGATTCCCACGGCGTAAATGTACCGGGGAGCTGGTTGTAAGGGACGGCATCGTCATAGGTATGAAGGTACTTCCGACGGCGGCCTTCACCGGTTTCACCGTAGTCAATCATGGTTTTTTCCAGCATGCCAAAATCATTGGCTTCCGGCCCAAAATAACTGATATGCCTGCCTTGTTCTTTGGCTTTACGGATTGCGGCATCCATTTCAGGGCGAGTGTAGCGGTGGAAACTATCTCCCTCTATCTGTGCCGCACTGATGTTAAGTTGCTGGAAAATCTTACGGAACGCTAAACTGGTGGTGGTGGTTCCGGCGCCGCTGGAGCCGGTAATTGCAATAATCGGATGTTTGGCAGACATACAGTAAACTCCATAATGTTAAGAATGGAACATTTCTTTTGGCACAATATTGATGCTCTCATGCAGTTCAGACCACACCAGCATAACATC
Organism: Photorhabdus akhurstii; assembly: GCF_019090985.1. Lineage (NCBI taxonomy): Bacteria > Pseudomonadati > Pseudomonadota > Gammaproteobacteria > Enterobacterales > Morganellaceae > Photorhabdus > Photorhabdus akhurstii. Next base: position 427,303 of record NZ_CP020335.1, read on the forward strand.
TCCCTGTTCCAACTGACGGCGTATGTCAGTGACTTTCTGTTCCAGCGATTTTTCATCTTCGCCATAGTCAGTGCCTTCCCGCAGGATAAAACTCTCTATCAAATTTAACAGAGTTTCTGGCTCCAGTTGTTGCCACGGAATAATCATTGTGGTTGCTCCAGATAAGATGACAGCCAATTTGGGATGCGTTGTTCCAGCCACATTTGTGGTTTCTTCAACGAACCACTGACAAAGCCCACATGTCCACCATATTCTGTCATTTGGTATTCAATATTCTTGGGTAACATTTTGAGATCAGGAACAACTTCCGGTGTCATAAAGGGATCGTCTTTAGCATGAATAATCAGCAGTGGCACAGTAATATCAGGCAGACGCGGCAGAGCGCTACACTGGCGGTAGTAGTCCGCTGCATTTTTAAAGCCGTGGATTCTTGCGGTTACAATTTCATCAAATTCTCGAATATGTTTCAATCTTTTTACCTGAGACAGATTGATGGGGAGGGAACCGGGGTAGCGTAATAATTTACGGGTGGCATTACGTTTCAGGCTATTAAGTAAATAGCGTTCATAAACCTGAGAAAATCCTTTTTCTATCCGAAGGGAACAGGCTGCCAGCATTAAAGGGGCGGAAACAATGACGGCAGCATTGATCTGGGCGTTTGTTTTTTCTTCTGCCAGATAGCAGGCCAACATATTACCGCCGACTGAATAACCTACGGCTGAGGTGGGTGCATCACCGTAAGTCTGTTTTAACCAGTTCAGAAAATAACGGGCATCGCTTGTTTCGCCGGAATGATAGAGACGCTTTTGGCGGTTTGGTTCACCACTGCATCCGCGGAAATGCATGACAACGCCAAGCCAGCCTTTTTCCCGGCAGATATGAAGCAAACCGTGGGCATAGGGGCTGTGGAAACTGCCTTCCAGACCATGAAACAGGATCAGCCGTGGCTTATGTGTTGCGCTGGCGGGATCTTCACTCCACGCCAGATCAACAAAATCGTTATCCGGTAAATTAAGTCGTTGCCAATATGGTTGCAGTTCAGGATACCGCCGCACCAGACGCGGGAGTAGTGTCTGCACATGCGGATTACTGGCTCCGGTTAGAGGACGAAAGATATCAGTCATAATGGTTTCGAGTTAAATTGATTAGTTATCTTGTATGGTGAATAACATACTGATATTTTCTGTGAAAGGGAAACGCCAATATTCAGGATGAAAGGTAACTCTTCATGACAGCAAGCCTGATTTTTTCATTAACGACTTTCTTGTTTATTTCTGTCATTACCCCGGGTCCAAACAACATGTTGCTGACTTCATCGGGCGCTAACTTCGGTTTTACCCGCTCTTTGGGGTTGCTCTTTGGCGTTGTTCTGGGCATGCAGACGATTTTATATCTGGCTGCTTTCGGAATAGCGGCATTGCTGTTGGTCTATCCTGCTATTCACACGGTGATGAAAATAGCAGGTAGCCTCTATTTGCTGTGGTTAGCATGGAAAACAACAACGGCCAGTTACCGGCGTCTGGATACCAAAGACAGCGCTGTTATCAAGCCGGTTCGGTGGTATCAAGGTTGGTTGTTGCAGTTTTTAAATCCGAAAGCCTGGCTGATGGGGGTGGGTGCGGTTGGCAGCTACAGTATTGCCGGTGATCACTACCTCTATTCCATCATCGTGATCAGTATCGCGGTGATGTTTATTAATTTCTTGGGCGGCATGGTGTGGGCGGGTTTTGGTTCATTGATAGGGACGTTACTCCGTAGTCGCAATGCTTGGTTTATTTTCAATATCATGATGGGAGTATTAACGGCAACTTGTGTGCCACTGATTTGGATTGGATAATTCAGACAGTTAATTGCGTTTTTAGTTATAGAAAATACTATTTTATTCTTTTTTACTTTGGCAAATATCTACAATACTTATTCTGATGTACCTCGTCTTTAATTATGACATTGGAGGTGTTTAAGTGGGTAGATCCGCTCTTGTGGTTTATCTTTTTTTTCTGGCGCTCTTGCTATTGGCTCCCGCTGTTCAGGCGAACAGTCAGCAAGTCACGATTGCTTATCAAACTTCACCAGAGCCGGCAAAAGTTGCTCAGTATAACGGCGATTTTGCCCGGCAATCGGGTGCTGATGTTCAATGGCGAAAATTTGACAGTGGTTCCGCTGTGTTGCGAGCGTTAGCTTCTGGTGATGTGCAGATAGGCAATATGGGTTCCAGCCCGTTAGCGGTTGCTGCCAGCCAAAAACTGCCGGTGAAAATTTTTCTCATTGCTTCCCAGTTAGGGCAATCGGAAGCGCTGATTGTTAATCAAAAAATCACTGAACCTTCTCAGCTTATCGGCAAGCGAATTGCTGTTCCTTTCATTTCCACCGCCCACTACAGCCTGTTAGCCGCATTGCATCACTGGCAGATAGATCCAAAGCTGATCCAGATTATTAACCTACAACCACCGGCGATTGTTGCCGCATGGAAGCGCGGTGATATTGATGGCGCTTTTGTCTGGTTACCGGCCGTGAATGAATTAGCTGCAACGGGCCGCGTGCTGACCGATGCAGCGCAAATTGCCCAATGGGGAGCGCCAACGCTGGACGTATGGGTTGTCCGTAATGATTTCGCGGAACAACATCCTGAATTGGTCACCATATTCGTGAAAAGTGTACTGGATGAAAATCAGCGCTATCTGACTTCTCCTGAAACATGGCTGGCAAATAACAAGAATATTGCTGCGGTATCGAGATTGAGTGGCTTGTCGGAAGACAAAATCAGTCAATGGATACTCACCAATCGTTATCTGAATGCTGATCAGCAATTGAATTTATTAAAGTCAGAAATGGCGAAAGTGATTCGTGATACGGCTAGATTTCTGCAACAACAGGGTAAAGTTTCACAGGTTGCTGATAATTATCAGGATTATGTGACGGATAAATTTATCAAGGCGATCATTCCATCGAAAATGGCTGGAGGGAACGATGCTACAAATTAGTGGTTTAACCGCCAGATATCAGGACCAAGAAGTTCTTCGTGATATCAGTTTTGATATGACAGCCGGGCAATTTGTGGTGATCCTAGGGCCATCTGGTTGTGGCAAAACAACCTTGTTAAATCTGATCGCGGGTTTTCTCACCCCTTTCTCCGGTGATATTTGGCTGAATGGTAAACCGGTAACTGGCCCCGGTGTAGAGCGTGGTGTGGTGTTTCAACATGAAGGATTGATGCCGTGGCTGAAGGTACTGGATAACGTGGCTTTGGGGCTGAAATTTGCCGGTGTGCCTAAAAAACAGAGATTGGAGACCGCTCGGCAGATCATTCATCAAGTTGGTTTGAGTGATTATGAAGATAAATATATTTGGCAACTGTCTGGCGGCCAGCGACAGCGGGTGGGTATTGCGCGTGCATTGGCGGTTGAACCTCAACTATTACTGCTGGATGAGCCGTTTGCAGCGCTTGATGCTTATACCAGAGAACAGATGCAGGAACTGTTGCTGACTATTTGGCGTGACAGTAAAAAACAGTGTCTGTTGATTACTCACGATATTGAAGAAGCCATATTTATGGCAACTGATCTCTATTTAATGGGATCTTCACCGGGAAGAATTGTTGAACGGATTACCCTCGACTTTGGCCGACGATTTGCAAATGGAGAATGTAGCCGCAGCATTAAATCTGATCCCAATTTTATTATCTGCCGTGAATATGTGTTGGAACGCGTGTTCAGATACCGGAGGGCTTTGGTATGACTCTTTATCAGGAACAGGAAGCCGGTGTGGTGGCTCTGCTGAAAAATAGTAAAAGACGTTTTAAACCAATTCCTGTCGGGGTGCTATGGCGATTAGTTACCGTTGTTACTTTATTATTTATCTGGTGGCTAGTGACAACATTCGGCTGGATTGAATCCGTATTATTGCCGGCGCCGGGTCAGGTGGTACATCAACTCATAACCGCAGCCAGTGAACAAGGGTTTATGGGGGCGACGTTGTGGCAACATTTGGCAGCCAGTTTGAGCCGAATGTTACTGGCTTTATTAGCCGCGGTAGCTATTGCTATTCCGGTAGGAATAGCAATGGGGCTGAATGAAAAAATCCGAGCGGTGATGGACCCTTTGATTGAGCTGTACCGACCGGTTCCTCCGTTGGCGTATTTACCTTTGATTGTCATCTGGTTTGGGATCGGAGAAACCTCAAAGATTTTACTGATCTGGCTAGCCATTTTTGCGCCGGTGACGTTATCTACCGTGGTGGGGGTACAAAATGTTGAGCAAGTGCGAATAAGGGCGGCACAGGCGTTGGGCGCTAGTCGCTGGCAACTACTGAAACACGTTATTCTTCCTAATGCTTTGCCGGAGCTGTTGACCGGTCTGCGTATCGGGCTTGGTGTTGGCTGGTCGACTTTAGTGGCCGCGGAACTGATTGCCGCCACACAAGGGTTAGGCTTTATGGTGCAATCGGCGGGTGAGTTTCTGGCAACTGACATGGTGGTGGCGGGAATCATTGTAATTGCGTTAATTGCATGTGGCTTGGAGTTGGGATTGCGGGCTATTCAACGTCACTTAATGCCGTGGCATGGGGTAAACAATCATGAATGAACGTCTGAAAATCGTCCCGTTAGGACCTTATATTGGCGCGCTTGTGGAACAGACGAATCTCACTAAGCCGATGACGGATATTCAGTTTGAACAACTGTATCACGCGCTGTTAAAGCATCAGGTATTATTCTTTCGTAATCAACCTATTACGCCAATACAGCAACGTGATTTAGCAGGCCAATTTGGTGATTTACATATTCACCCGGTCTATCCTCATACGCCAGAAAGTGAAGAGATTATTGTTTTGGATACTCATGACAACAATCCGCCGGATAATGATAACTGGCATACGGATGTGACTTTCATTGAAACACCACCGATGGGCGCCATTCTGGCGGCTAAAAAAGTTCCGCCGTTTGGTGGAGATACCTTGTGGTGCAGCGGCATCGCGGCGTTCGAAGCATTGTCAGAGCCTTTCAAAACATTGCTGATAGGGCTTGAGGCGGAACATGATTTCACTAAGTCTTTTCCTGAACATCGGCATCGTGGTTCTAAAGAGCAACATCAGCGCTGGCTAACGGGTAAAGAGAAAAACCCGCCTTTGCTACATCCGGTTGTCAGAACACATCCCGTTTCTGGTCGTTCAGCGCTGTTTGTTAATGAAGGTTTCACTACCCGGATTGTTGGTCTCAGTGATAAGGAGAGTGAAGCGATTTTGAACTTTCTATTTGCCCATGTCACAAAACCTGAATTTCAGGTGCGTTGGCGCTGGCAGGAGAATGACATTGCTATCTGGGATAACCGGGTGACTCAACATTACGCCAACGCGGATTATCTGCCTCAGCGCAGGATTATGCACCGAGCAACGATTCTGGGTGACAAACCGCGTTATTATTATAGAACCAATGAAAAAGTGAGTTAATAGCGAATGAAGGGAGTCATTCACTATCATCAGGTTAAATCGACATTTTTACTGCCAAATAGCAGAGTCATGACAAAACCGCTGATATAAGCAACTGCTAGTCCAGCGGCGTACACGGCCATTCCGACAAAAATACCGCTATTGGAAGTCATTAACGGCAGTGCAACCAATCCCGATGGACCAAAAACCGTATTCAGCCCGACAGGTAATCCTAAATAAGCTACCAAACCGATAAAGAAACCACCGGCGGCGCCACCCAAACAGGCGGTGATAAAAGGTTTAATCCGCGGGAGTGTGACGCCATAAATCAAGGGTTCGCCGATGCCGAGAAAGCCTGGAATAATGGCGCCCTTTATCTGTGTGCGTAGCAGAGAATCTTTTTTCGCCTTGATGTACAGCGCCAGCGCCGCACCAACCTGTCCGCCGCCCGCCATTGCCAGGATTGGGAACAGAGAATTAAAGCCTTGTGCGTCCATTAGTGCGAAATAGACCGGAACAAACCCTTGGTGAACACCAAACATAACCGCGAGTAAAAATAGCCCGGCCAATATCGCCGTACCAAAAGGATTACCGTTAAGGTGAAGGAATAGCCATGACATGCCGCTAAACAGATAACTCCCCAATGGCATGATAATAATAAAGGTGATTGCTCCCACGATTAGCAGCGTAATAGCCGAGGTAAGGATCATATCCAGATTGTCTGGAATAATCTTACGAACCTGCCGTTCTACCCATGCTCCCAGAATAGCGGCGATAAGAACGCCGATAATATTGCCGCGTGGATCGATGCCATAACCAAAGAAAGTGGAAATACCGGAATAAAAACCGCTGGTGGCGTTTGGGTTATAACTGAGTACAAACAGCGAAGCGATAATGGCGCCATTTATTCCCGAACCGCCAAATGCTTTTTGCGCGTTATAACCGATCAGAATACTCAGAAAGCTGAACATGCCTTTACTGAAAACTTTCATATAGCCGATGATTTCAACCAAAACAGTATTAGGATGTTTAACGCCTTGAATAGCTATCTGTTCGAGTAAAGTGGCAAAGCCGAGAAGCAAGCCAACGGCAATAAAACCGGGGATCAGTGGGGTAAAAATGGTAGCGAACTTGGTCAGAAATTTGTGTACCGCACTTACCTGTTTCTCTTTAAGTTGCTTTTTATTCGCAGAAGCAATATTGGTTAAATCAGTGTCGCTTGGTTTCGATTGTGTTGTAGGAGTAGAAGAATTTAGCAATTCATTCATTATTTCAGCCCCTGCTTGAGCTTTTCCCGGCCCAAGCACAATCTGAAACTGATCATCGCTTTCAATAATACCTAACACATTGGGGATCTGTTTTAACGCGGCTTTATCCACCAGAGTATTATCATGCAATGTCAATCGCAGACGGGTCATACAGTTACCGCATTGCGCCACATTATCCGCATTGCCGATAGCTTTAAGAATCTGGGCAATGACTGTCTGATTAATTTTAGCCATCTTATTACTCCTTCTCAGCAGGGAAATCGTTACCGAACGGCTGAGATCGTCGGTCGAATAAAACCGTGATGTTTTTCCAGTAAAGACTTTGCTTGTTGAGCGCTGACTCCAGCCAGAATCATCACAATGGCGGTTTTACAATGCCCATCACATTCCGTTAATGCCTGCTCTGCTTGTTCACGATTGCATTCTGTGGCGGCCATAACGATATTTTTCTGCCTTTCAACCAGCTTGGCATTCGTCGCTTCTACGTCCACCATCAGGTTGCTATAAACTTTGCCTATACGAATCATGGCGCCGGTGGTCAACATATTCAGAATTAACTTTTGCGCGGTACCGGCTTTCATACGTGACGAACCTGTGACAATTTCCGGCCCAACTATCGGTGTAATGGCGATATCGGCTGCTTGTGTCATCGGGCTTTCCGGGTTACAGCTAATGCAGGCGACGGTGGCGCCGACGGATTTCGCATACGCCATTGCACCCAAGACATAAGGTGTACGGCCGCTGGCGGCAATGCCAACCAGTACATCTTTTGCATTAAAGTTTAGCGCTTGAAGATCATTTACGCCCAGTTGTTGGTTATCTTCTGCATTTTCAACGGCGCTTAGGATGGCCTGATGCCCGCCGGCAATTAATCCAACCACTTGTTCCGGTTTGGCGCCATAAGTAGGCGGACACTCACTGGCATCCAAAATCCCTAATCGGCCCGATGTCCCGGCACCGATATAAATTAAACGGCCTCCCTGATGGAAAGCTTCGGCAATTTTATCTACCGTTTCAGCGATTTTCGGCAAAGTTTGCTCTACAGCCAGTGCGACCTTTTTATCTTCATCGTTAATCAGTTTTAGCATTTCAAGGGTCGGCAAAGTATCAATATTGGCACTGGCGGGATTGCGGCTTTCAGTGACCATACTGTTGAGATTGATTTTCATATTATTTTCCTAAGGGAGCATTCTGTAATTGATAATAAAAAATCATTTATTCTTAAAGTGTGATTATTATCACGGTGTTAATTGTTTGAAATTTTTACCGGGCGTTATACCGCTCGAAGTTAAAAACGTTGTATTTTTTGGTTGAACTTGAGTTATCAGAATAGAGTTGGATTTATTGGAAAAAAGAAACGAAGGCGGTGTTGTCGCTACAATTATTAAAATAATTAATGTGTGAGTAAGCAGAGTTAAGCATATATATTTGTATACGCTTAACTCGGTTTATTTTCAATAAATTCTATCATCCCATATGCTATAGGCAGATGTGCCGGCGGTTATGTGACTCCAGGATATGGATCTATATTTGAGAAAGACTTTTTCGTACGGCATCATTTCATGATCATTTATTGAGTGCGGGTAAACGCAAGCAATATCAGTAATACTCGCTTCTGTTAATTTGACCTCATAGAAAAGTTCTAATTGCCCAGCCAGATTTGTTCTGTAAAAGAAGAAAATCGCATTGATTAGCTCGTTTGACGATATTGCGGAGGCTAACAGCGGGGATGATTTATCTATTGGCTTGAGAAATTGTATAGGGTGATGATCGACATGTTGTTGGCGAGCTATCGAGTGCTTTAAACTCAATATTTGTATTTGATCTTCGTGCCCATTTTGATATCGGTTCCCTATCGAGTCTAGCGTTGAACAACCGGCAGAAATTAAACCTTGATTCTTACCATTTAACGATAAATAGATTATATGTGACATAAGCGATTACCATGCAAATTCTTTATTTAAGTTACCTAGAACGATATGTTTAGGCTGTCAAGGTACGACCTTACCACTAAAATATAAAGAAATTAAGAGTTCAATGTTGGTTTTTTTCTTAAAGGATAGAATTAGTGATATAAGAAAAAACTTGTTTGCTTGATGATGTATTTATTACTTTCACGCTTAAACATCAGCTGTTGTTTTTGTATTGCTATACAGGAACTTAACTGTTGGTATTCTACGGTTGTTTAATTTTTTGCTATTATATGGTCGACATGGCCTATTTCTTATGTAATATAGTGCGGTATTTGAACCTTTAATTGTTAATGGGATTAGCCGTATGAACGATAGAGATAGACAACAGTTATTACAACAGCTTACCGACGTATTAATGAATAGTCCGTTAATCCCAGAGGAAAAACTGGCAATGATGATGATGCAGTGTTTTCAGCTATTATTGTCAACTCAAGCCAGTGCGATTGATATGAAGACTTCAGATGGCCGCGTCCTTTCACTCAAATTGGAAATGGAAGCTCCGGCGGTTAAGCACTGATGTGATGATTTTTGATTTTAAAGTGCCTATCCCAATAGTCTTATTGGGATAGGCAGTAAGAATATTAAAAGGGTTTCACAATGACATATAAAAAATACAACCCCTCGCCAGAGGGCTATATGGGGGATTTCCTGAGAGGTCAGGTTGGGGTTAACCAATTAAAACCTCAGCATGAATTCTTTGATGCCATTGGTCTTGAAAAGCAGTTAAGAGAGAATACAACCTATATTGCGCTGCTATCGTTAGATGAAGCGAAAGATGTTCTGGAGGAGCTTGATTCTCCGAAGACAAAAAGTCCATTTATAAAGAAGATATTTGAGATTACCGATCCCATATCACCTTATGCAGGTAACATACATGATTCTTTTGATCTCTTTAATGTTATAGGTGAGTTTAAAACATTAGGAATTAAAGCCACAGAGTATGTGGGTAAAGATGGAAACAGATATATTAAAATATCAGGTTATGCGGGAGTTAGAAAGATCATCACTGCTTCAAGATACAAAGCTTCTAATATGAAGGTGATATCTATGGGGATTGGGCAGCAAGGACTAAATAGCGGCATAGTTAAAGGAATGAAGTTTAGTATATTCTTTTCCGCGGCTTATCGAACGATTGAGCTTATGTTTAAGGATGAATACACACTGGCTGATTTTCTAGGTAATATTGCGGTAGATCTGGCTAAGACAGTAATAATAGCCTGTGTTGCTTGGACTTTTGGGTCTATAATGATAGCTACATCTATTGCTGGTGCCAGTGTAGTTGGTGTGGCTTTTGTTGTATTTATTGTAGGTTTTGGTATGACATATGCACTTGATATTATAGATAAAAGATTTAAAATTAGCGAAACTGTTATTAATTTAATTAGAAAAGAAATGGAGAGGAAACCAAGAATTCCAGAAGCTAATTTCAATCAATTTCTTAATAACTGGGGGAGTTATGGGAAATAAAAAAAAGGCTATACATATCATCTGCGCTCTTTTTTTTCTCATTCTAACGTCATTCACTTCTTTTTTGACAGGTGAAAATTTAAATTCTTTAATTAAAATGGATGAAAAAATAATATTTTCAGGCAGTGTTTTTATGATATTTTTTTCTTCTCCCTTGGTTTTTTATTATGTTTTTTTTATTATTTTTGTTAATATAACTGGCCGTTATCCAAAGCATCATGATGGTTTTGTTAACTGTTTTGGGACGATAGCTATTATTTCATTTTTTTTAGGCTTCCCTACATCTTTGTATGTGCATTATAAGTTAAAAAGTGATGACTATTTGGTATGTCCAAGAATCTCTTGGATGTCGCCTAATACCTATGTGAAAGATATGAAGCTATGTGATTGATATTGTTGTATTTGACTTCAATCAATTCCTTAATAACTGGGGGACTTATGGTAAATAAAAAAAAGACTATACAGATCCTCGGTGCTCTTGCTCTTTTTATTTTAGCATCATTAGGACTCTTTTTAACAGGGGGGAATCTAATTTCTTTAGTTGAGATGGATGAGAAAATAACATTCTCAAGTAATGTTTTTATAATATTTTTTTCTTTTCCTTTGATTTCTTATACTACATTTCTTATTATTTTTTTACTGTGACTGATCATTATCCAAAGCATAATGATAAATTTGTTAAATGTTTTTTTTCGATAGCTATTGTTGCACTTTTTTTAAGTTTTCCCATATCTTTCTATGTGCATTATAAATTAAAAAGTGATGGCTATTTGGTATGTCCAAGAATTTCTTGGATGTCGCCTAATACCTATGTGAAAGATATGAAGTTATGTGATTGATATTTTTGTGTTTGATTTTTAGTAACTGGGGGAGTTATGGGAAATAAAAAAAGGCTATATATATCATTTGCGCTCTTTTTTTTCTCATTCTAACGTCATTCACTTTTTTTTTGACAGGGGAAGATTTAGTCTCTTTAGTTAAAATGGATGAGAAAATAATATTCTCAAGTCGTGTTATTATTATATTCTTTTTTTCTCCTTTGATTCTTTATTCTCTATTATTTATTATTTTTGTCAGTATAACTGGTCGCTATCCTAAGCATCATGATAGTTTTAATAAATATTTTGGATCGATAGCCATTATTTCACTTTTTTTAAGTTTTCCTACATCTTTGTATGTGCATTATAAGTTAAAAAGTGATGGCTATTTAGTATGTCCAAGAATCTCTTTGACGGCGCCGAATACTTATGTGAAAGATATGAAGTTATGTGATTGATATGAGTGATATGGTTGTGGATAGTAAAAGAAAAATAATACACATTATTTGCGCGATTTTCATATTGTCTTTGATGTCGTTTTCTATGTATATAGTAAGTGAATATTTGCTTTCGTTGATTTTAATGGATGAAAAAATAACATTTTCAGGTAATGTTATGATATTCTTTTTTTCATTCCCTTTTATTGTTTATTTTGTGGTTTCGGCTGTTTATCTTTCTTTCGCAAAGTGTTATCCAAAACACTATGACACCTGTGCAAAATATTTATTTGTGATAGCGATTGTTTCAGTTTTTTTGAGCTTTCCCGTCTCCTTCTATGTGGACTATAAACTGAAAAGTGATAACTATTTGGTATGTCCAAGAATTTCCTGGACGTCGCCTAATACTTATGTGAAAGATATGAAGCTATGTGATTGATATTGTTGTATTTGACTTCAATCAATTTCTTCATAATCGGGGGCAGTATGGAAAATAAAAAAAAGATTATACGTATTATCGGTACTCTTGCTATTTTTATTTTGACGTTATTCGCTGTCTTTTTGGCAGGGGAAAATTTAGTTTCTTTAGTCAAAATGGATGAGAAAATAACATTCTCAAGTAGTGTTATTATTATATTATTTTTTTCTCCTCTGCTTTTTTATTCTTTCTTCTTTATTATTTTTGTCAGTATAACTGGTCGCTATCCTAAGTATCATGATAGTTTTAATAAGTACTTTGGAACGATAGCCATTATTTCACTTTTTTTAAGTTTTCCTACATCTTTGTATGTTCATTATAAGTTAAAAAGTGATGGCTATTTAGTATGTCCAAGAATCTCTTGGAAGTCGCCTAATACCTATGTAAAAGATATTAAACTGTGTGATTAATATTAGTCTGGTTATATAGGAGTATTTTTATACGATGTGATTTGATTATTATTTATCGAAAAAATAAGAATCAAATAGTGATTTATCTATAATGGCGTATTTTATGATATATCATCATTTATAGATAATAAATACCTCTATATTATCGCTGACTTTGGTTATGTTATTTAAAAATTAAGGCCAATAGCGATGTTTTCATAATGATATTCACTGGATATATTTATCTACCTTGTGTAGTAGCGAATGTATGTCACAGGATGTATAGGGATTGCTATAGGTAAAACACCTAAAAAGCGTAAAATTCATTATATTTTAAAGCGTTTAATTTAGATGGATTATTTAGTCATTTACCTCAAGGAGTAGAAAGGAATTATGGTACAAATAAATTTTTATCAACATTTTTATAATAAATTAATTGATCATCTTATAATTGTTGTTTAATCTCTATTTAATTAATTTCAGTTAAGTCTAAGTCATTTAGTCTATTGTTGAAATAATAACGCAAGCAAAGTTTGAAAGATAAACTCGAATGGTGGAGATATGGATATACGTAATCTCAAAGCTTTTATCGTGTTGGCTGAAACACTTAATTATCATCAGGCTTCTCAAATACTACATATTTCACAACCTGGGTTGACTAAGAAAATTAATGCGCTGGAAGAAGAATTTGGGGCTTCTTTGTTTTCCAGAGGGCCGAATGGTACTAGATTGACTGATTTTGGGCAAAAGACCTTTGAGAGTGCTCAGAAGTTATTAGGTCATTTTGAGCAGTTTCAGACTCAGGTTAGTCATGATTTGCAATATGATTCGCCACATTACCTCTATGTTAGCTCTTGTTTTCCTATTTATGATTCCGGGAAAATGGAAGAGCGGCTTTTTCTAGGTAGTAAGGAAAAGGTTGTGCTTGTGCTAATGACGGGGCTGACATTTGAGCAGCAAATGAATCTATTAAACTCAGGTCTATTACATATCGCCATTGTTCCTCTACCGTTAACTTCATCACTTATGCCAAGGAAGGTTTTTACTGAAAAACTTGTTTATCTTTTTAAAAAAGGCAGTGATTGGAATCAGAATTTTGCTGAGTTAAATAAGGAAATAATGTCATTATATCACTTTATTGATACTAATGAGGGTGATATGTCGTTTGATTTTACCGATGGTATTAGTACATTTTCTATTTATAATAATAGTATGAATTTAATGTTAAGAACTAATGATATTATGGTCATGATTGAGTTGATCATTAAACGCAATGGTTTTTCTTTAGTGCCGGAAAAAGTTATTCGCTCAATTCCATCACAATATCTGGATTCATTAGAGGTGTTGAAAACTGATATGGAGATTGACTTTGGTATCTTATGGAGTCCTGTTATCGATTATGAGTTGGTAAGTGAAGCGGAATTATTCTCTTCATTAATCGATAATATGTGAATCAGAAAGATAGCTGTTATTTATATAGGGATGATTATATTGAAATTGTGTGGTGATATTATTGTGGATAAAGATGAAATATATATGGGGTATTATGGTTGGATTTATCTATTGCTGTTTTAAATGAAATAATATGACTATTATCGAAAAATAAAGCGGATTATTTTCTCCGCTCTATTTTTATTGAATGATAATTTATGAAATCATTTATCCTTCAAACTCTTGCGTCATTTTTTCAAGTTGTTCCTGAATTTCCATCCATGATAATTCAATTTCTTCCAATTTTGATTTGGTCTGATTCTGCTTTTGCAGATATTCAGTCAATTCGGTTTTACGGCTGTTATCATAGATAGCGCTGTCTGAAAGTTGGTTTTCTAGTGCAACTAGCTCGTTACCCAGTTTCTCCATCTGTTTTTCCAGATCAGCAAGCTGTTTGCGCAATGGTTGCGTTTGGTTACGGAAGTCAGCTTGACGCCGTTTTTGATCTTTTCTTTCCTGAGCGCTTTGGCTGGATGACTCTTTTTCCTTGTCGTTGTTTTCACGTAGTTGCTGATTTTGTTGACGTTGTTGATCTGTCAGCCATTGTTGATAATCTTCTAAATCGCCATTGAACGATTCTACCTGGCCATCGTGAACCAAATACAATTCATCTGTTGTTGAACGTAATAGATGTCGGTCATGGGAAACTACAACCAATGCACCGTCAAAGTCGATCAAAGCTTCTGTCAGTGCTTGACGCATATCCAAGTCGAGATGGTTTGTTGGTTCATCAAGTAACAGAAGGTTAGGGCGTTGCCAGACCATTAATGCCAAAACCAAACGCGCTTTTTCTCCCCCGGAGAAACGTCCACTTGGGTCAGTCACTTGATCGCCTTTGAAACCAAAGCCTCCCAGATAATCTCTGAGTTGTTGTTCTGTTTCCTGTGGCGCAATGCGGACTAAATGCTGTAATGGTGATTCATCAGCACGCAAATATTCCAGTTGATGCTGGGCGAAATACCCCAGTTTGATCCCTTTAGCTAATTCTACGGTTCCACTCTGAGATTGCAGTTCTCCAGCTAACAGTTTAATCAACGTGGATTTACCCGCGCCATTACGGCCAAGCAGACCAATGCGAGAGCCGGGAACTAGATTCAGTTTGATGGAGTTTAAAACAGTCCGTTCACCATAGCCTGCGCTGACTTTTTCCATTTTCAGGAGTGGGTTGGGCAGACTCTCCGGTTTACGGAAACTGAAATGAAATGGGTTATCAACGTGGGCAGGGGCGATCAACTCCATCCGTTCTAACATCTTGATACGGCTCTGAGCCTGTTTGGCTTTGCTGGCCTTGGCTCGGAAGCGGTCAATATAACTTTGCAGATGGGCGACTTTCTCTTGCTGACTTTTATAAAGGGCCTGTTGTTGCGCTAGCTTGGTCGCGCGTTGGCGTTCGAAAGATGAGTAGTTGCCGCTGTACTCAAATAGAGATTGTTGCTCTATATGGAGGATCTTATCGGCAATAGGGTCGAGAAAATCCCGATCATGGGAGATAAGGATTAATGTTCCGGGGTAGCTTTTCAGCCATTTTTCCAACCAGATAACTGCATCCAGATCAAGATGGTTAGTTGGTTCATCAAGCAACAGCAAATCAGAACGGCAGAGTAGTGCTTGAGCTAGATTGAGGCGCATACGCCATCCACCGGAAAAGGCACGTACCGGTTGATCAAGTTGCTCCTGAGAGAAACCTAAGCCGTGCAACAAACTTGATGCTCTTGAACGGATTGTCCAGGCTTGAACTGTGTCCAGTTGACTATGCAGGTGAGCAATCAGATTGCCGTCGTTTTTTTCATTGGCTATCCGCAGTTGTTGTTCCAGTTGGCGGAATTCACGATCACCATCAATAACATACTCCAGAGCAGGTATTTCTAGGGCGGGCGTTTCTTGATTCACCCAAGACAGCGCCCAGTTACTGGGAAAAGTGAATGTTCCTGCCTCAGCCTGAAGTTCATTTTTTAATAATGCAAGTAGGGTAGATTTGCCACAGCCATTTTTCCCTACCAGACCCACTTTCTGTCCGGGATTAATAGTGGCGCCGGCATTATCCAGCAAGACACGGGTTCCGCGACGAATTTGTAATGAAGAGAAAACAATCATAAGTATCGTTTGTATAAAATATGTTAAATTAGCAGTAACAGATAATAAGCGTCTTATTTTATAACTTTGTATGCATGTTAACGGAAAATACGTGTCCTGACACGTTCTTGAGGAGGGAACGATGTTACAGCCGCCTAAAGTCCTGCTGCTGTATGCCCATCCTGAGCCACAGGATTCAGTAGCAAATCGTGTTTTGTTACAACCTGTGCAGGGTTTAGAGCATGTCACAGTTCACGACTTATATGGAGCTTATCCAGATTTTTTTATTGATGTTCATTATGAGCAGCAACTGCTTCGAGAGCATCAGGTGATTGTTTTTCAACACCCACTGTATACCTACAGTTGCCCCGCTTTATTAAAGGAGTGGATGGATCGTGTACTGACTCGGGGGTTTGCCAGTGGTATTACTGGATTGGCATTACAGGGAAAATATTGGCGTTCAGTGATTACTACAGGGGAACCGGAAAGCACTTTCCGGGCCGATGGGTATAATCTCTATCCAATGGAAGAGATCCTTCGTCCTTTTGAACTCACCGCAGCGATGTGCCGTATGTATTGGTTATCACCGATTATTATTTATTGGGCGCGTCGCCAAAAACCTGAACTTCTTGCCATCCATGCTAATGATTATCGTGAATGGCTCAAATCGCCATTGTCACTAGGAGGGCTATAAGTTATGGAGCATTCAGCGCAATTGAGCGCCGGTGTATTGTTTTTATTTGCTGCCGTTGTGGCAGTGCCAATCGCACAGAAATGCAAGATTGGAGCCGTATTAGGTTATTTGTTGGCGGGGATTGTCCTGGGGCCGTGGGGGTTGAGTTTTATCAGGGATGTTGATGATATTCTTCATTTCTCTGAGTTGGGGATTGTTTTCCTGATGTTTATCATCGGGCTTGAACTTAATCCGGCTAAACTCTGGCAACTCAGGCGATCTATTTTTGGTGTCGGTGCGGCTCAAGTTATTTTCACGGCGAGTGTGCTGGCCGTGCTGCTTTATCTGACTGATTTTTCATGGCAAGCAGCGGTTATTGGCGGTATCGGTATGGCGATGTCCTCAACGGCAATGGCCCTGCAACTCATGAAAGAGAAGGGGATGAACCGCAATGAAGGCGGGCAGCTTGGTTTCTCGGTTTTGCTATTTCAAGATATGGCGGTCATCCCGGCTTTGGCATTGATTCCGCTGTTGGCCGGCGGAACGGCATCCGGCGACTGGTATCGAATAGCATTAAAAATTGCTGCTTTTGCTGGCATGTTGCTCGGTGGCCGTTATCTGTTACGTCCTCTGTTTCGTTTGGTTGTTAGAGCTGGAGTTAGTGAGTTATTTACGGCGGCGGCGTTACTGGTGGTACTCAGTTCGGCGTTGTTTATGGAGGCGCTCGGTTTTTCTATGGCGCTGGGAACCTTTATCGCCGGAGTATTATTGGCAGATAGTGAATATCGCCATGAACTGGAGATATCCATAGAACCGTTCAAAGGATTACTATTGGGGCTGTTTTTTATTTCGGTCGGTATGTCGCTGAATTTGGGGGTGTTACTGATACATTTGCCCGAAGTGTTACTTGGTGTGCTGGTTTTGGTGATTGTGAAAGGCATTGTTCTTTATCTTATCGCAATGAGCGCTGGCTTACGGGGTTCATCCTGTCTGCAATTTTCCGGCGTACTCAGTCAGGGGGGAGAATTCGCCTTTGTTCTGTTTTCCGCCGCGCTGAGCCAGAATGTGCTTAACAGCGGGCAGATGGCTTTGCTGCTGGTCGTGGTGACAATATCGATGATGACAACGCCGCTTGTCATGCAATTGATAGATGCTATTCTGGCACGCCGTTTTAATGCCCAAGAGGAGACTGATGAACAGCCCTTTGTGGAAAATGATGATCCGCAGGTGATTTTAGTGGGCTTTGGCCGGTTCGGACAAGTAATCGGTCGTCTTCTGATGGTGAATAAAATCCGTATAACGGTGTTAGAGCGTGATGTCAGCGCTGTGAGTACTATGCGGCGTTATGGCTATAAAGTTTATTATGGTGATGCGGCTGAATTGGAGTTGCTACGTTCGGCGGGTGCGGATAAAGCCAAAGCGATAGTCATCACTTGTAATGAGCCGGAAGATACCATGATGATCGTTCATTTATGCCAGAAACATTTTCCGAATCTGCATATCATGGCGCGGGCCAGAGGACGCTTGGAAGCGCACGAATTGCTGCAAAATGGAGTAACAAATTTCACCCGTGAAACTTTTTCCAGTGCTCTGGAGCTAGGACGTAAAACCTTAGTTGAATTGGGAATGCATCCGCATAAAGCTAATCGCGCGAAACAACATTTCCAGCGGTTGGATATGCGGATGCTGAGAGAACTTATGCCGCAGCTACAGGGTGATGTCGCTCACATATCTCGTATAAAAGAGGCGCGGCGGGAACTGGAAGAGCTGTTCGAACGGGAAATGCTCAATGAACGCCGCCAACCGGATGGTTGGAATGAGCATGAATACATGAATAATAGCGGAGCAAATCATGTCAGTAAGTCGTAAAAGATTTATTGCTGGTGCTGTCTGCCCAGAATGTCACTCTCAGGACACACTAGCAATGTGGCAAGAAGATCAGGTAGATGTGGTGGAATGTGTCCATTGTGGTCACCAACAACGCCAGACTGATGAGAAAGTGACCTCTCATGTCAGAAAGCAGGAGCAGGTTATTGGTATTTTTACCCCACAATAATTATGTGAATATTAGCGCGAGTGAGTACAGAGACTGAAAATTCCGCTACAATCGGTAAAAATTTTTAGACCCACGGGTAGGAGATGTCATGAAAGTAGCAAAAGACTTGGTAGTCAGCCTGGCTTATCAAGTAAGAACGGAAGATGGTGTTTTAGTTGATGAGTCACCGGCGAGTGCGCCGTTGGACTATCTGCATGGCCGTGGTTCATTGATTAGCGGTTTGGAAAAGGCGCTAGAAGGCCGTGAGGCTGGTGAGAGTTTTGATGTTAGCGTACAGGCTGATGACGCCTATGGTCAGTATGATGACAATCTGGTTCAGCGTGTGCCAAAAGATGTCTTTGTTGGTGTTGATGAGCTGGAAGTTGGCATGCGTTTCCTGGCTGATACCGATATGGGGCCAGTACCCGTAGAAATTACAGCGGTTGAAGATGAGCATGTTGTGGTTGATGGCAACCATATGCTGGCGGGTCAGAACCTGAAATTCAATGTTGAAGTCATTGCCATTCGTGAAGCGACTGAAGAAGAATTGGCTCATGGTCATGTTCATGGCGCTCATGGTCACGAGCATGGCGAGGGCGGTTGCTGTGGTGGTCACGGCCATGACGACGGTCATCATCACCATCATGATGAAGGACACGGATGTTGCGGTGGCGGCAGTTGTCACTGATAAGCTAAAGCGGATAGTGCATTTTAATATTTAAAAAAGCGGGGCAAGTTCGGAGAATTCAGTTTCGATGCTTGCCCTGATTTATTGTAATTTAATGTTTTTCTAGTAATGAGGCGGAGGCGTCTCCTCAGATGGTGAAGCGACCATTGAGGGTTGAGTGGCTTTTAATCGTTCTGTCATCAACCGCAAATGCTCTTTTAATCTGGCGATCTCCCTTTGTTGCTCAGTTACTACCTGATTTAATTCTTCGATAGTTATATCTTGAAAGGCAATTCGACTTTCCAAATGTTCAAGCCGTTGCTCAAATTCTGACAGATCCATGATCTCCTCCCATTTCAGGCCCTGTATTGCCAGTGTTAAATGCCCCATATTAATTAAGAGTGGCCTACTATGCCCAGAATATTCTGTGAAATGCGGTTATTATGAAACCTCTTGCCATTTATGTTGTCCTAATAGGTTTGGGGCACTAAAACATCAAATATTGTGTTCAATAAACATTATGTTCAACAAACATTGTGTTCAACAAATATTGTGTTCAACAAATATTGTGTTGTGCTCCTGTAGGCAGTTATAGTGGCTTGATTGCATAACTTTTGCTGACGGTAAAATCCCCCAAAGCTATTGGAGAAACAGATGAAATCATTGTTTAAAGTTACCCTGCTTGCTACCACATTAGCGATGGCTTTCAGCGCCCCTCAGGTGTTGGCGGCTAAAGCGGATAGTCAGAGTAGCACAGAATTGAACAGCGCATTTAAAACAGAAGATCAGCAAAATGCTTATGCTCTGGGTGCATCTTTAGGGCGTTATATGCAAAACACCCTGAAAGAACAGAAATCTCTGGGTATCCCATTGGATAAAGATCAATTGTTATCGGGTGTGCAGGATGCTTTTAATAACAAAAGCAAACTGACTGACAGCGAAATTGAAAATACGCTGCGTGCATTTGAAGGGAAAGTGAAGTCTGCCGCTGAAGCTAAGATGGAAAAAGAAGCTCGCGAGAATGAAGCTAAAGGTGCTAAATATCGTGAAGAATTTGCTAAGGAAAAAGGTATCGTTAAGAGCAAAACCGGCCTTTTGTATAAAATAGAGAAGGACGGCAGTGGTAAGAAACCTGTGGCAAGCGACACGATAGTTGTGAACTACCGAGGAACATTGATTGATGGTAAAGAATTCGATAGTTCCTATAAGCGTAATGAGCCGCTTTCTATTCGTCTGGATGGCGTTATTCCAGGTTGGACAGAAGGTTTACAGAATGTGAAAAAAGGTGGAAAAATTAAACTGGTTATTCCACCAGAGTTGGCCTATGGTAAAGCGGATCTGCCGGGTATTCCTGCAAATTCTACATTAGTATTTGATATTGAGTTGTTGGATATTAAAGCGGATACCAAAGCCAAGTAAGCTGTCAGCTAAATATCTTTGATCAATACGGATAAAACCGTTGGTAGAGATTCTGTCAACGGTTTTTTATTGCTGAAAGCTGTGATAGAGACCAAATGTCTGAGCTGCAATGGCTTGACGATGATGTCATGTGGTTTTAACGTCAATATTTCATGTGAATGCAAAGATCTTTGATTGGGATCTCTGTTAAGCTGCAACAATTGAGTTTTCACAAGAAATTTTTATAGGTTTATCACGTTGTGTTTTTAGCAAGACGTTATTGTCTGCGTTTGAAGGATGGTGTATTGAATGTCTAACCCGTTATTATCTGGTGATATCAGTGATGTCGATTTACTGGAAAACCAACCGTTTACTGAAACGGACCACGAAATTTTAAAATCTTATGAAGCCGCGGTTGATGGCTTGGCTATGCTGATTGGTGGGCATTGCGAGATTGTCCTTCACTCATTGGAAGATCTTAAATGTTCAGCCGTCAGAATAGCTAACGGAGAACATACAGGTCGTAAAATAGGTTCACCTATCACTGATCTTGCGTTGCGCATGTTGCATGACATTACAGACGAAGATTGTAGTGCATCCAAAGCCTATTTCACCCGGGCGAAAAGCGGTTCATTGATGAAATCAGTCACGATTGCGATCCGAAATCGGAATCGCCGAGTGATCGGCCTCCTGTGCATTAATATGAATCTTGATGTTCCTTTCTCTGAAATTATTCAAACATTTATTCCAGAGGAAACACATGATGTCGCACCAAATGTAAATTTTGCCTCATCCGTGGATGATTTGGTCGCGCAAACGCTGGAATATACTATCGAAGAAGTCAATATTGATCGCAGTGTATCCAATAATGCCAAGAATAGGCAGGTGGTTCTGAATCTCTATGAGAAAGGCATTTTTGATATTAAAGATGCAATCAATCAGGTTGCTGAGCGTTTAAATATTTCTAAACATACTGTTTATCTCTATATTCGCCAGTTTAAAAATGGTGAATGTTTAGGGCCTGAGCGGTAATGTCTTCGTTGTCTTATTGTCTGCTGGTGACGGGGCCCGCATATGGCGCCCAACAAGCCAGCAGCGCTTACCAATTCGCGCAAGCCTTAATTACGATGGGGCATAAACTTAATACCGTATTTTTTTATCGGGAAGGGGTTTATAACGGCAATCAGTTGACTGCACCAGCCGGTGATGAGTTTAACTTGGTTACTGCATGGCAAGTGATGGCAAAGGAGCACCGGTTTAGCATGCATATTTGTATTGCCGCTGCCCTGCGCCGTGGTGTTCTTGATGCTCAGCAGGCGAATGAGTTGAATTTACCGGTAGCGAACTTGGCTGAAGGGTTTGAATTAAGTGGGTTGGGAACACTGGCTGAGGCTATGTTGACTTGCGACCGTGTAGTGCAATTCTGAGAGGCGAAAATGAAAAAAATTGCTTTTGTCTTCACTAAAGCGCCTCATGGTGACGCAGGGGGTAGAGAAGGTTTAGACGCATTGCTGGCAACTTCGGCATTAACAGAAAAGATAGGTGTATTTTTTATTTCTGACGGCGTACTCCAATTACTACCGAATCAGCAGCCTGACAGAATCCTTGTCAGAAACTATATCGCTACTTTTAAGGTGTTGCCTTTGTACGATATCGAAGAATGTTATTTGTGCCAGGAAGACCTTATGATGCGTGGGTTAAGCTCAATCAATCGTTTTGTTCTGGATACGGAAGTGATACCCGCAGAAACAATCCGTGAGAAGTTGGTTGACTATGATGTTGTGCTGACATTCTGAGCTATTGGAAGGACAATAATATGCTATATACTGTTGGCCGATCGCCTTATCAATGTGATTTCAATGCGATATTCAAGCTGCTTGCCCGTGGTGATGACATCCTGTTTATTCAGGATGGCGTACTGGCAGGAATTGACGGTAATTGTTATCTGCCGAATCTGATCAGTTGTGGCGCTGCCTTGTATGCGCTGAAAGAAGATATCGAGGCGCGGGGATTGAACGGGCAGGTTTCAGACAAAGTGCAAGTGATCGACTATACTGACTTTGTTAACCTGACGGTAAAACACCATCAACAATTCGCCTGGTAGTTGAGAAAACGCTGTATATTTCTTGACACCCTGACGAGTCAGCCATAAAATTCTGCGTCCTCGTGTTTCGCCGTTGGGCAGACAAGAGATTTAATCCGTGTTTACGAAGCAAAAAAACCAGGAGTTTTTTTAATAATGGCAACTATTAACCAGCTGGTGCGCAAACCCCGTAGCATGAAGGTTGCAAAAAGCAACGTTCCTGCTCTGGAAGCTTGCCCGCAGAAGCGTGGCGTATGTACTCGTGTATATACCACCACCCCTAAAAAACCAAACTCTGCACTGCGTAAAGTATGTCGTGTGCGTTTGACTAACGGTTACGAAGTTTCTTCTTACATCGGTGGTGAAGGCCACAACTTGCAAGAGCACTCCGTAATTTTGATCCGTGGCGGTCGTGTTAAAGACTTGCCAGGTGTGCGTTACCACACTGTTCGCGGCGCACTGGACTGTTCCGGTGTTAAAGACCGTAAACAAGGTCGTTCTAAGTACGGTGTGAAGAAGCCAAAAGCTTAATGGTTCTCCGTTAAGTAAGGCCAAACATTATTTACTTTAATGTCAAAATAAACTCGTAGAGTTTTGGACAACCCTGAATTCGAAACGGAGTATTTCCATGCCACGTCGTCGTGTAATTGGTCAGCGTAAAATTCTGCCAGATCCAAAGTTCGGATCTGAATTACTGGCCAAATTTGTCAATATCCTGATGGTAGATGGTAAAAAATCTACTGCGGAAGCAATTGTATATAGTGCGCTTGAGACCCTGGCTCAGCGTTCTGGTAAAGAACATCTGGAAGCGTTTGAACTTGCATTGGATAATGTGCGTCCAACCGTGGAAGTTAAGTCCCGCCGTGTTGGTGGTTCTACTTATCAGGTACCAGTTGAAGTTCGTCCGGTTCGTCGCAATGCGTTGGCAATGCGCTGGATCGTTGAAGCTGCTCGTAAACGCGGTGATAAATCTATGGCTCTGCGCCTGGCGAACGAATTATCTGATGCAGCCGAAAATAAAGGCACTGCCGTTAAGAAACGTGAAGACGTTCACCGTATGGCAGAAGCTAACAAGGCGTTCGCACACTACCGTTGGTAATCCCATCGTAGTGATGATGCCCTGGGTGGCGGTTCTGCCACCCAGATTTACATTGAACGTCCTAGGATATAGAGGAATCAAATGGCTCGTACAACACCCATTGCACGCTACCGTAACATCGGTATCAGTGCACACATCGACGCCGGTAAAACCACCACTACCGAACGTATTCTGTTCTACACTGGTGTAAACCATAAGATCGGTGAAGTTCATGATGGCGCTGCTACTATGGACTGGATGGAACAGGAGCAGGAGCGTGGTATTACCATCACCTCCGCAGCAACAACTGCTTTCTGGTCAGGTATGGCTAAGCAGTTTGACGCGCACCGTATCAACATCATCGACACCCCAGGGCACGTTGACTTCACTATCGAAGTAGAACGTTCCATGCGTGTTCTTGACGGTGCGGTAATGGTTTATTGTGCGGTTGGTGGTGTTCAGCCACAGTCCGAAACCGTATGGCGTCAGGCAAATAAATATAGAGTTCCACGTATCGCGTTCGTTAACAAAATGGACCGTATGGGAGCGAATTTCTTACGCGTTGTTGAGCAGATCAAAACTCGCTTGGCGGCAAACCCAGTACCTCTGCAATTAGCCATTGGCGCAGAAGATGCTTTCACCGGTGTTGTTGACCTGGTGAAAATGAAAGCCATCAACTGGAACGATGAAGATCAGGGAACCACCTTCACTTATGAAGATATCCCGGCTGAGATGCAAGATCTGGCGGAAGAATGGCGTAACAATTTGATTGAAGCCGCTGCGGAAGCATCAGAAGAGCTGATGGAAAAATACCTTGGCGGTGAAGAACTGACTGAAGAAGAGATCAAAGCTGGTCTGCGTCATCGTGTTCTGACTAACGAAATCATCCTGGTTACCTGTGGTTCTGCATTTAAGAACAAAGGTGTTCAGGCAATGCTGGATGCGGTTGTTGAGTACCTGCCAGCACCAACGGATGTTGAGTCTATTAAAGGTATTCTGCCAGACGGTAAAGATACGCCGGCAGAACGTCATTCTGACGACAACGAACCATTCTCAGCGCTGGCGTTTAAAATCGCGACTGACCCATTCGTTGGTAACTTGACTTTCTTCCGCGTCTACTCTGGTGTAGTTAATTCTGGTGATACCGTTCTTAACCCAGTGAAAGACAAAAAAGAGCGTTTTGGCCGTATCGTTCAGATGCATGCTAATAAACGTGAAGAGATTAAAGAAGTTCGTGCAGGTGACATCGCCGCTGCGATTGGCCTGAAAGACGTGACGACTGGTGATACGCTGTGTGATATCAACTCACCAATTATTCTGGAGCGTATGGAGTTCCCAGAGCCAGTTATCTCTGTTGCTATCGAGCCAAAAACTAAAGCTGACCAGGAAAAAATGGGTATCGCTTTAGGCCGTCTGGCTCAGGAAGACCCATCATTCCGCGTGTCTACCGATGAAGAATCTGGTCAGACTATTATCGCTGGTATGGGTGAACTTCACTTGGATGTCCTGGTTGACCGTATGCGTCGTGAATTCAAAGTTGAAGCGAACGTCGGTAAACCTCAGGTTGCTTACCGTGAAACCATTCGCTCTACTGTTGAACAAGAAGGTAAATTTGTTCGTCAGTCTGGTGGTCGTGGTCAGTTTGGTCACGTATGGCTGCGTATTGAGCCAATGGAACCAGGTGGCGTAGGCTACGAATTCGCTAACGAAATCGTTGGTGGTGTTGTTCCTAAAGAATATATCCCGGCAGTAGATAAGGGTATTCAGGAACAAATGAAAAATGGTGTTCTGGCCGGTTACCCGATTGTTGACGTTAAAGTGGCGCTGTTCGATGGTTCTTACCACGAAGTTGACTCTTCTGAAATGGCGTTCAAAATCGCAGGTTCTATGGGCTTCAAAGAAGGCTTTATGAAGGCGAAACCAGTTCTGCTGGAGCCTATCATGAAAGTTGAAGTTGAAACACCAGAAGACTACATGGGTGACGTTATCGGTGACCTAAACCGCCGCCGTGGTATGATTGACGGTATGGAAGATATGACTACCGGCAAAATCGTACGTGCTCAGGTACCATTATCTGAAATGTTTGGTTATGCTACTGACCTGCGTTCTCAGACCCAAGGTCGTGCTTCTTACTCTATGGAGTTCCTGAAGTACAATGAAGCGCCGAGCAACGTCGCTCAGGCTATTATCGAATCTCGTAAAGCTAAATAAGTTTTTCGGGTTTAATATCTAGATTCAGCTCCCTCCCCTATGATGAGGGAGCGATATTAAGGAATAGAGTCGTGTCTAAAGAAAAATTTGAACGTACAAAACCGCACGTTAACGTTGGTACTATCGGCCACGTTGACCACGGTAAAACTACCCTGACTGCTGCTATCACTACTGTACTGGCTAAAACCTACGGTGGTAACGCTCGTGCATTCGACCAAATCGATAACGCGCCAGAAGAAAAAGCGCGTGGTATCACCATCTCTACTTCTCACGTAGAATACGACACCCCAAGCCGCCACTATGCGCACGTTGACTGCCCAGGCCACGCCGACTATGTGAAAAACATGATCACCGGTGCGGCTCAGATGGACGGCGCAATCCTGGTAGTTGCTGCGACTGACGGCCCAATGCCACAGACTCGTGAGCACATCCTGTTAGGTCGTCAGGTAGGCGTTCCTTACATCATCGTATTCCTGAACAAATGTGACATGGTAGACGACGAAGAGCTGCTGGAACTGGTTGAGATGGAAGTGCGTGAGTTGCTGTCTCAGTACGATTTCCCAGGCGACGACACTCCGGTTATCCGTGGTTCTGCGCTGAAAGCGCTGGAAGGCGATGCCGAGTGGGAAAGCAAAATCCTGGAGCTGGCAGAAGCCCTGGACAGCTACATCCCAGAACCAGAGCGTGCAATCGACCAGCCATTCCTGCTGCCAATCGAAGACGTATTTTCGATTTCAGGCCGTGGTACAGTGGTAACCGGTCGTGTAGAGCGCGGTATTGTTAAAGTGGGTGAAGAAGTTGAAATCGTGGGTATCAAAGACACCACGAAAACCACGTGTACCGGCGTAGAAATGTTCCGCAAACTGCTGGACGAAGGCCGTGCGGGTGAGAACGTTGGCGTTCTGCTGCGTGGTACCAAACGTGATGAAATCGAACGTGGTCAGGTACTGGCAAAACCGGGTTCAATCAAGCCACACACCACTTTCGAATCAGAAGTTTATATTCTGAGCAAAGACGAAGGCGGCCGTCATACGCCATTCTTCAAAGGCTACCGTCCACAGTTCTACTTCCGTACAACTGACGTAACCGGCACAATCGAGCTGCCAGAAGGCGTGGAAATGGTGATGCCAGGTGATAACATTCAGATGAAAGTTACCCTGATTGCGCCAATTGCAATGGACCAGGGTCTGCGCTTCGCTATCCGTGAAGGCGGCCGTACCGTAGGTGCTGGTGTTGTTGCTAAAATTATCGCGTAATTTTTTGATGTGATTACACTAAAAGGGCATCAACCGATGCCCTTTTTATACGTTGTCTTAATAAGAACCTATCTCATCAATAGTTGCTTTTAATTATTGGTGAGATAGGCTCTGATGCAACGAATTGGCTATATCTCTCTCAGATATACAATGTCATACTGAATTATGGCGCCAAGTCAGATACAATCACTCAAATCTTTTGGTTCGGTCTGATTTGTTTTGCTCTTGCGAGGCAAGCTGGCTATCTATTTAAATCATAGTTACAGGTTGGTTTATGAGTGCGAATAGCGATGCTCAAGAAAGCAGGCGTAGTCTTGAGGTAATGAAATGGCTATTAGTGGCAGCCTTATTAATGGTTGCTATCGTTGGAAACTACCTTTATCGGGAGTATAGCCTTCCTCTACGTGCGATGGCGGTTGTTGTTATTGTTGCTCTTGCGGGAGCAGTTGCGCTCTGGACTGCGAAAGGGAAAACCACACTGGCTTTCGCCCGCGAAGCCCGCATTGAAATGCGTAAGGTTATTTGGCCAACTCGCCAGGAAGCGCTGCATACAACTTTGATTGTTGCGGCAGTCACTGCATTGATGTCTTTGATCCTATGGGGTCTTGACGGTATCCTGGTGCGTTTAGTTTCATTTATTACAGGCCTGAGGTTCTAAGATGTCAGATTCCCCAAAAAAACGTTGGTATGTTATACAGGCATTTTCTGGGTTTGAAGGTCGCGTTGCACAATCTTTACGTGAACATATCAAATTACATGATATGGAAGATTCTTTTGGCGAAGTAATGGTGCCAACAGAGGAAGTTGTTGAGATTCGTAGCGGCCAGCGTCGCAAAAGTGAACGCAAATTTTTCCCTGGGTATGTGCTGGTACAAATGATCATGAACGATGCAACATGGCATCTCGTTCGCAGCGTACCACGCGTCATGGGTTTTATCGGTGGCACATCTGACCGTCCGGCGCCAATCAGTGATAAAGAAGTTGATGCGATTATGAATCGTCTTCAGCAGGTTGGTGATAAACCCCGGCCAAAAACATTGTTCGAACCAGGCGAAATGGTTCGTGTCAGCGATGGTCCATTCGCAGACTTCAATGGTGTTGTGGAAGAAGTCGATTACGAGAAGAGCCGCCTGAAAGTTTCGGTTTCTATCTTTGGTCGCGCGACCCCCGTTGAGCTGGATTTCAGCCAGGTAGAAAAGGCGTAATTTTTGAACGTATTTTTGCTGGCTTGCAATAGGTGAGAAATTAACATACAATTTCGCGCCTTTTGTTTTTTAGTAGTCTGGCCTGAAATAAGGCGGGACTGAAATGACAGGGGAGCCTTTTAAACAAAGGCGATACCACCCATATAGAGGAAAATTATCAATGGCTAAGAAAGTACAAGCCTATGTCAAGTTGCAGGTTGCGGCTGGTATGGCTAACCCAAGCCCTCCAGTAGGTCCTGCTCTCGGTCAGCAGGGTGTCAACATCATGGAATTCTGTAAGGCGTTCAATGCTAAAACTGACAGCATTGAAAAAGGTCTGCCAATTCCTGTTGTGATCACTGTTTATTCTGATCGTTCTTTCACTTTCGTTACTAAGACCCCACCAGCGGCTGTTCTGCTGAAGAAAGCAGCGGGCATTAAATCAGGTTCCGGCAAACCGAATAAAGACAAAGTTGGTAAAGTAACCAGCGCACAGATTCGTGAAATTGCTGAAACTAAAGCTGCGGATATGACAGGTGCCAGCGTTGAAGCAATGATGCGTTCAATTGAAGGTACTGCTCGTTCCATGGGCCTGGTAGTGGAGGGTTAATCGATGGCTAAACTGACCAAGCGCATGCGCACAATCCGCGAGAAAGTGGATTCAACTAAGCAGTATGACATTAACGAAGCCTTTGTTTTGCTGAAAGAGCTGGCTACTGCTAAATTCGTAGAAAGCGTTGACGTTGCTGTTAACCTCGGCATCGACGCTCGTAAATCTGACCAGAACGTACGTGGTGCAACAGTACTGCCTCACGGTACTGGCCGTTCCGTTCGCGTAGCTGTATTTACCCAAGGCGCAAATGCAGAAGCAGCTAAAGCAGCGGGCGCTGAGCTGGTAGGTATGGAAGATCTGGCTGAGCAGGTTAAAAAAGGCGAAATGGACTTTGACGTTGTTATCGCCTCTCCAGATGCAATGCGCGTTGTTGGCCAATTAGGTCAAATCCTGGGTCCACGCGGTCTGATGCCAAACCCTAAAGTAGGTACTGTAACTCCTAACGTTGCTGAAGCTGTACAGAATGCTAAAGCGGGTCAGGTTCGTTACCGTAATGATAAAAACGGCATTATCCACACCACCATTGGTAAAGTCGACTTTGATGCTGACAAACTGAAAGAAAACCTGGAAGCTCTGCTGGTTGCGCTGAAAAAAGCCAAACCATCTTCTGCTAAGGGTGTTTACATTAAGAAAGTTAGCCTGTCCACTACTATGGGCGCAGGTGTTGCGATTGACCAGTCAGGTCTGAACGCTTCAGCTTAATTTTAGCTGAATGTGATTATCGCTTTACCTTGGCGTCAGATTTGTCTAAAATTTGGCGCCTTGTATTTGGCTAGTAAGTTTTTTATTAGCTAAATAAAAAATTTTCGGTTGGAGCTTGGCCTAATCCAAGCCCCGTCCAAGACCGCAGGTGTAAGTAATTACTTAATATCCCTGCGTAGACGGTGACAGAGCCAAATGACATTCATTTCTGGATTCTGCTCACCGTGTTTTAGAGCTCAGGCACTTTTAGTGTTATGAGTGATGTGAGTTCCGGGTTTTTCCCGGTTAATCCAGGAGCAAGAAGCTAATGGCACTAAATCTTCAAGACAAACAAGCGATTGTTGCTGAAGTTAGCGAAGTAGCCAAAGGCGCGCTGTCTGCGGTTGTTGCGGATTCCCGTGGCGTTACCGTAGATAAAATGACTGAACTGCGTAAAGCAGGTCGCGAAGCTGGCGTTTATATCCGTGTTGTGCGTAACACGCTGATCCGCCGTGCTGTTGAAGGTACTGCTTATGAGTGCCTGAAAGAAGCGTTTGTTGGTCCAACCTTGATTGCTTTCTCTAACGAACATCCGGGCGCCGCTGCTCGTCTGTTCAAAGAGTTCGCGAAAGCGAATCCAGCATTCGAGATTAAAGCAGCAGCCTTTGAAGGTGAGTTTATCTCTGCGGCCGATATTGACCGTTTGGCAACACTCCCAACTTACGAAGAAGCAATCGCACGCCTGATGTCAACCATGAAAGAAGCCTCAGCAGGCAAACTGGTTCGTACTCTGGCTGCGTTACGCGATCAGAAAGAAGCAGCTTAATTGCCAATTTCCTTCGTTGCTTTTTAACGTATAAATTATTTCTGAATTTTAGGAACACTTGTTATGTCTATCACTAAAGAACAAATTCTGGACGCAGTTGCAGAAATGTCCGTAATGGACGTTGTTGAACTGATCAGCATGATGGAAGAGAAATTCGGCGTTTCTGCTGCGGCAGCGGTAGCTGTTGTTGCTGGTGCGGCTGAAGCTGTTGAAGAAAAAACCGAGTTTGACGTTGTTCTGTCTTCTATCGGCGGTAACAAAGTTGCTGTTATCAAGGCAGTACGCGGCGCAACTGGCTTGGGTCTGAAAGAAGCGAAAGACCTGGTTGAAAGCGCTCCAGCTGTATTGAAAGAAGCTATCAGCAAAGATGACGCTGAAGCACTGAAAAAATCTCTGGAAGAAGCTGGTGCTTCTGTTGAGATTAAGTAAGTTCAGTTTTGAGTTAGCAGCCTGACTTTAAAGGCTGACGGCTGGTGATTTATTAGTCACCAGCCTTTTTGCGCTGTAGGGCATTAGCAGCATTTCCACTGTTTGGCTGTTAATTAACCCCCAAATACTTTTTCCTATTGACGACTTAATATACTGCGTTCTCAGCTACGATCCACTCGGGTAGCTCGGTAGTAAGGTAACGCAATGAAATGATTTAAGAGTAATAGCAATGAGTATTACGGAAAATAATTCAATTTTCTGTTCGAAAAAACAGTGTCGTAAAGAGCTGTCCTTTAGGGCGGGCAGAGTGGGTCACTGATCAGCGAGCTGAGGAACCCTATGGTTTACTCCTATACCGAGAAAAAACGTATTCGTAAGGATTTTGGTAAGCGTCCCCAAGTGTTGGACGTACCTTATCTCCTTTCTATCCAACTTGACTCGTTCCAGAAGTTTATCGAGCAAGATCCAGAAGGCCAGAATGGTTTAGAAGCGGCATTCCGTTCTGTATTCCCAATTCAGAGCTACAGCGGCAGTTCGGAGCTGCAATACGTTAGCTACCGTCTTGGTGAGCCAGTGTTTGATGTTAAAGAGTGCCAGATTCGTGGTGTAACTTATTCTGCGCCTCTACGCGTTAAGTTGCGTCTGGTTATCTATGAACGTGAAGCACCGGAAGGCACGGTCAAAGACATCAAAGAGCAAGAAGTCTACATGGGTGAAATTCCGCTCATGACTGACAACGGTACCTTTGTTATCAATGGTACTGAGCGGGTTATTGTCTCCCAGTTACATCGTAGTCCTGGTGTATTCTTTGACAGCGATAAGGGTAAAACTCACTCATCCGGTAAGGTGCTGTATAACGCGCGTATTATTCCTTACCGTGGTTCTTGGTTAGATTTCGAATTCGATCCAAAAGATAATCTGTTTGTACGTATTGACCGCCGCCGTAAATTGCCGGCAACGATTATTCTGAGGGCAATGGATTACAGCACTGAAGAGATCTTGAACCTGTTCTTCAGTAAAACGATTTTCGAAATTCGTGACAACAGACTGCAAATGACGCTGGTGCCAGAACGTTTGCGCGGTGAAACCGCTTCTTTTGATATTGAAGCAAACGGCAAGGTTTATGTTGAAAAAGGCCGCCGTATTACCGCACGTCATATCCGCCAGTTAGAAAAAGACGAAGTGAACCGTATTGAGGTTCCTGTTGAATACATTGCGGGTAAAGTTGTTGCAAGAGACTACATTGATGTCAATACAGGTGAAATTATCTGTGCTGCCAACATGGAGCTCTCTTTAGATCTGCTGGCACGTTTGAGCCAGGCTGGTCACAAATCTATCGAAACACTGTTCACCAACGATTTAGATCATGGTGCGTATATCTCCGAGACACTTCGCGTTGATCCAACCAATGACCGTTTGGGCGCTTTGGTTGAGATTTACCGCATGATGCGTCCTGGGGAGCCGCCGACCCGCGAAGCAGCAGAAAATCTGTTTGAAAATCTGTTCTTCTCAGAAGATCGTTATGATCTTTCTGCGGTTGGTCGTATGAAATTCAACCGCTCATTGAGCCGGGAAGAAGTCGAAGGCTCTGGTATTCTGAGTAAAAATGACATCATTGATGTCATGAAGAAACTCATTGATATCCGTAATGGTAAAGGCGAAGTCGACGATATTGACCACTTAGGCAACCGTCGTATCCGCTCTGTCGGCGAGATGGCGGAAAACCAGTTCCGTGTTGGTCTGGTACGTGTCGAGCGTGCGGTTAAAGAGCGTCTGTCTCTGGGTGATCTGGATACGCTGATGCCTCAGGACATGATCAACGCTAAGCCGATTTCAGCCGCAGTGAAAGAATTCTTTGGTTCCAGCCAGCTATCTCAGTTCATGGACCAAAACAACCCGCTTTCTGAAATCACTCACAAACGCCGTATCTCTGCGTTGGGCCCAGGTGGTTTGACTCGTGAACGTGCTGGCTTCGAAGTGCGTGACGTACATCCAACTCACTATGGCCGTGTATGTCCAATCGAAACTCCGGAAGGTCCGAACATCGGTCTGATTAACTCATTGTCTGTTTATGCGCAGACTAACGAGTATGGTTTCCTTGAAACCCCATATCGTCTGGTTCGTGATGGTGTTGTTACGGATGAAATTCATTATCTGTCTGCGATTGAAGAAGGTAACTTCGTTATCGCACAGGCAAACACCGTATTGGATGATGAAGGCCACTTCGTTGAAGATCTGATAACTTGCCGTAGTTATGGCGAATCCAGCTTATTTAACCGTGAACAGGTTGAATATATGGACGTTTCTACCCAGCAGGTGGTTTCCGTTGGTGCTTCCTTGATCCCATTCTTGGAACACGATGACGCAAACCGTGCATTGATGGGTGCAAACATGCAACGTCAGGCTGTTCCTACGCTGCGTGCTGATAAGCCGCTGGTTGGTACAGGTATGGAACGCGCAGTAGCGGTTGACTCCGGTGTAACTTCTGTTGCTAAACGCGGTGGTGTGGTTCAGTACGTTGATGCATCTCGTATTGTTATTAAAGTAAACGAAGATGAGATGTATTCGGGTGAAGCAGGTATTGATATTTATAACCTGACTAAATATACCCGTTCTAACCAGAACACCTGTATTAACCAGATGCCGTGCGTCTCTTTGGGCGAACCGGTGGAACGCGGCGACGTACTGGCTGATGGCCCATCCACTGACTTGGGTGAACTGGCGCTTGGTCAGAATATGCGCGTAGCGTTCATGCCGTGGAATGGTTATAACTTTGAGGACTCCATCTTAGTTTCTGAGCGTGTCGTCCAGGAAGATCGCTTTACAACTATTCATATTCAGGAATTGGCTTGCGTATCGCGTGATACCAAATTAGGGCCTGAAGAGATCACTGCTGACATTCCTAACGTGGGTGAAGCTGCGCTCTCCAAACTGGATGAGTCTGGCATCGTTTATATCGGTGCGGAAGTGACCGGCGGTGACATTCTGGTTGGTAAAGTGACACCTAAAGGTGAAACTCAGCTAACGCCAGAAGAAAAATTGCTGCGTGCTATCTTCGGTGAGAAAGCGTCTGATGTTAAAGACTCTTCTCTGCGCGTACCAAATGGCGTATCCGGTACGGTTATCGACGTACAAGTATTTACCCGTGATGGCGTAGAGAAAGATAAACGTGCTTTGGAAATCGAAGAGATGCAACTGCGTCAGGCGAAGAAAGACCTGACAGAAGAGTTGCAAATCTTTGAAGCTGGCCTGTTTGCACGTATCCGTTCTGTTTTGATTGCTGGCGGCATCGAAGCTGAGAAGCTGGATAAACTGCCTCGTGAGCGTTGGTTAGAGCTGGGTCTGGCTGATGAAGAGAAACAGAATCAGTTGGAGCAGTTGGCTGAACAGTATGACGAACTCAAAGCTGAGTTCGAGAAAAAGCTGGATGCTAAACGTCGTAAGATCACTCAGGGTGATGATTTGGCGCCGGGCGTACTGAAAATCGTCAAAGTTTATCTGGCGGTTAAACGTCAGATTCAGCCGGGTGATAAGATGGCGGGCCGCCACGGTAACAAAGGTGTTATCTCCAAGATCAACCCGATCGAAGATATGCCTTACGATGAAAACGGCACTCCGGTAGATATCGTACTGAACCCTCTGGGCGTACCATCACGTATGAACATTGGTCAGATCCTGGAAACGCATCTGGGTATGGCTGCGAAAGGCATTGGCGACAAGATCAATGCGATGCTGAAACAGCAGCAGGAAGTTGCCAAACTGCGTGAATTTATCCAGAAAGCTTATGATCTGGGTGATGAAACCCGTCAGAAAGTTGATCTGAACACTTTCTCTGATGAAGAAGTTATGCGTTTGGCAGAAAACCTGAAAAAAGGCATGCCAATTGCGACACCTGTGTTTGATGGTGCGAAAGAGAAAGAAATTAAAGAGCTGCTGAAACTGGGTGACTTGCCAACTTCTGGTCAAATTACTCTGTTTGATGGTCGTACTGGTGAGCAATTTGAGCGTCAGGTTACCGTTGGCTACATGTATATGCTGAAGCTGAACCACCTGGTGGATGACAAAATGCACGCCCGTTCAACCGGTTCGTACAGCCTGGTTACTCAGCAACCGCTGGGTGGTAAGGCGCAGTTCGGTGGTCAACGCTTCGGTGAGATGGAAGTGTGGGCATTGGAAGCATATGGTGCCGCATACACCTTGCAGGAAATGCTCACCGTCAAGTCCGACGATGTTAACGGCCGTACCAAGATGTATAAAAACATCGTGGATGGCAACCACCAGATGGAGCCAGGTATGCCGGAATCCTTCAACGTATTGTTGAAAGAGATCCGCTCTCTGGGTATCAACATCGAGCTGGAAGACGAATAAATCGTATTCCCGCTGGTACTGCCCTGAATGGATATGACGGGCAGTTTACCAGCCAGTGGTTGCACTGGTCATAGGGGGGAGCGGCATGGGCTGTTCTCCTGACAGGTCTAACTCCGACAGGAGCCATTTCGTGAAAGACTTATTGAAGTTTCTGAAAGCGCAAACTAAGACCGAAGAGTTTGATGCGATCAAAATTGCTCTGGCCTCGCCAGATATGATCCGTTCGTGGTCATTCGGTGAAGTGAAAAAGCCGGAAACAATTAACTACCGTACGTTCAAACCTGAGCGTGACGGCCTTTTCTGTGCCCGTATTTTCGGACCGGTAAAAGATTATGAGTGCTTGTGTGGTAAATACAAGCGCTTGAAACACCGTGGTGTAATTTGTGAGAAGTGTGGTGTAGAAGTTACCCAGACTAAAGTTCGTCGTGAACGTATGGGTCACATTGAACTGGCTTCTCCAACGGCACATATCTGGTTCCTGAAATCATTGCCATCCCGCATCGGTTTGTTGCTGGATATGCCACTGCGTGATATTGAGCGTGTACTGTACTTCGAATCCTATGTGGTTGTAGAAGGCGGTATGACCAGCCTGGAACGCAGTCAGATCCTGACAGAAGAGCAATACTTGGATGCACTGGAAGAGTTTGGTGATGAATTCGATGCGAAGATGGGAGCGGAAGCTATCCAGTCTTTGCTGAAAAATCTCGATCTGGAAAATGAGTGTGAAACGTTGCGTGAAGAGTTAAATGAAACTAACTCTGAAACTAAACGTAAGAAGCTGACCAAACGTATTAAACTGTTGGAAGCCTTTATTCAGTCTGGCAACAAGCCGGAATGGATGGTTCTGACGGTTCTGCCAGTTCTGCCACCGGATTTACGTCCATTGGTTCCACTGGATGGCGGCCGTTTTGCCACTTCAGATCTGAACGATCTCTATCGTCGTGTTATTAACCGTAACAACCGCTTGAAGCGTCTGTTGGATCTGGCTGCGCCAGATATCATCGTGCGTAACGAAAAACGTATGTTGCAGGAAGCGGTTGATGCCTTGCTGGATAACGGTCGTCGCGGTCGTGCCATTACCGGTTCTAACAAACGTCCGTTGAAATCCTTGGCTGATATGATCAAGGGTAAACAAGGTCGTTTCCGTCAGAACTTGTTGGGTAAACGTGTTGACTATTCTGGTCGTTCTGTAATCACGGTAGGTCCTTACCTGCGTCTGCATCAGTGTGGTCTGCCTAAGAAGATGGCGCTGGAGCTGTTTAAGCCATTCATCTACGGCAAGCTGGAACTGCGTGGTTTAGCGACTACGATTAAAGCCGCTAAAAAGATGGTTGAGCGTGAAGAGGCGGTGGTATGGGATATCCTGGATGAAGTTATTCGTGAACACCCGGTTCTGCTGAACCGTGCGCCGACACTTCACCGTTTGGGTATTCAGGCGTTCGAACCGGTTCTGATCGAAGGTAAAGCGATTCAGTTGCACCCACTGGTGTGTGCGGCATATAACGCCGACTTCGACGGTGACCAAATGGCTGTTCACGTACCGCTGACACTGGAAGCCCAGTTAGAAGCGCGTGCGCTGATGATGTCTACCAACAACATCTTGTCTCCAGCGAGCGGTGAGCCAATCATCGTTCCATCTCAGGACGTTGTTCTGGGTCTGTATTACATGACCCGTGACTGTGTTAACGCCAAAGGCGAAGGCATGGTGCTGACTGGGCCTAAAGAAGCTGAACGCGTATACCGCGCAGGGCTGGCTTCTTTGCATGCCCGCGTTAAAGTGCGTATCACTGAAGAAGTGAAAGATGGCGAAGGCAATATCACAGTTAATACCAGTTTGATTGATACGACCATTGGTCGTGCAATCCTGTGGATGATTGTACCAAGAGGTCTGCCTTACTCGCTGGTTAACCAACCACTGGGTAAAAAAGCTATCTCCAGAATGCTGAACACCTGTTACCGCGTGATGGGCCTGAAACCAACGGTTATTTTCGCTGACCAGATCATGTATACCGGCTTTGCCTACGCTGCGCGTTCAGGTGCGTCTGTTGGTATCGATGACATGGTTATCCCAGAGAAAAAAGCGGGCATCATTGCAGAAGCCGAAGCAGAAGTTGCTGAAATTCAGGAACAGTTCCAGTCTGGTCTGGTTACAGCCGGTGAACGTTATAACAAAGTTATCGATATCTGGGCTGCGGCAAACGAGCGTGTTGCTAAGGCGATGATGGAAAACTTGTCTACTGAAACAGTCACTAATCGTGATGGAGAAGAAGAGCAACAAGTTTCCTTCAACAGCATCTTTATGATGGCTGACTCTGGTGCGCGTGGTTCTGCCGCTCAGATCCGTCAGTTGGCGGGTATGCGTGGCTTGATGGCTAAGCCAGACGGCTCCATCATCGAAACCCCAATTACCGCGAACTTCCGTGAAGGTTTGAACGTACTCCAGTACTTCATTTCAACCCACGGCGCTCGTAAAGGTTTGGCGGATACCGCACTGAAAACAGCGAACTCCGGTTACCTGACTCGTCGTCTGGTTGACGTGGCGCAAGACTTGGTTGTTACAGAAGATGACTGTGGTACGCACGACGGTATTCTGATGACGCCGGTTATTGAAGGTGGTGATGTTAAAGAGCCGCTGCGTGAGCGTGTATTGGGTCGTGTGACAGCGGAAGATGTTCTGAAACCAGGTACTGCTGACATTCTGGTGCCGCGTAATACATTGCTGAACGAGAAATGGTGTGATCTGTTAGAAGAAAGCTCCGTTGACAGCATTAAAGTACGCTCCGTTGTAAGTTGTGAAACTGACTTCGGTGTTTGCGCGAACTGTTATGGTCGTGACCTTGCTCGCGGACACATCATCAATAAAGGCGAGGCGGTTGGTGTTATTGCGGCTCAGTCCATCGGTGAGCCGGGCACACAGCTGACGATGCGTACGTTCCACATCGGTGGTGCGGCATCTCGTGCGGCAGCCGAATCCAGCATTCAGGTGCGTAACAAAGGTAGCTTGAAACTGTTTAACGCTAAATCCGTGACCAACTCCGCAGGTAAATTGGTGATTACTTCCCGTAACACCGAACTGTGTTTGATCGACGAATTCGGCCGTACTAAAGAGAGCTATAAAGTACCTTACGGTGCGGTACTGGGTAAAGGTGATGGCGAAACAGTTAACGGCGGTGAAACCGTTGCTAACTGGGACCCACATACCATGCCGGTTGTCAGTGAAGTATCTGGTATCATCCGTTTCGCTGACATGATAGATGGTCAAACCATTACCCGTCAGACGGACGAACTGACAGGTCTATCTTCACTGGTTGTTCTGGATAGTGCGGAGCGTACCGGTAGTGGTAAAGACTTGCGTCCAGCGCTGAAAATCGTTGACGCCAATGGTGATGATGTATTGATTCCAGGTACTGATATGCCTGCTCAATATTTCCTGCCGGGCAAAGCGATTGTTCAGTTAGACGATGGCGTCAGCATCTCTGCGGGTGACACCTTAGCGCGTATTCCTCAGGAATCCGGCGGTACGAAAGATATTACCGGTGGTCTGCCACGTGTTGCTGACTTGTTCGAAGCGCGTCGTCCGAAAGAGCCTGCTATCCTGGCTGAAGTCAGCGGTATTGTCTCCTTCGGTAAAGAAACCAAGGGTAAACGCCGTCTGGTTATCTCCCCATTAGATGGTGGTGATGCTTACGAAGAGATGATCCCTAAATGGCGTCAGCTCAACGTGTTCGAGGGCGAAGTGGTTGAACGTGGTGACGTGATCTCTGATGGTCCAGAATCTCCACACGACATCTTGCGCCTGCGTGGTGTTCATGCGGTTACCCGTTACATCACCAACGAAGTTCAGGAAGTTTACCGCCTGCAAGGGGTTAAGATTAACGATAAACACATTGAGGTTATCGTTCGTCAGATGCTGCGTAAAGCGACCATTGAAAGCGCAGGTAGTTCCGAGTTCCTGGAAGGCGAACAGGTTGAATATGCCCGCGTTAAAGTGGCAAACCGTAAGCTGGAGCAAGAAGGTAAAGTGCCTGCAACTTATGGCCGTGACCTGTTGGGTATCACCAAAGCGTCTCTGGCAACTGAATCCTTCATCTCTGCGGCATCGTTCCAGGAAACGACCCGCGTACTGACTGAGGCTGCGGTTGCGGGTAAACGTGATGAACTGCGTGGCTTGAAAGAAAACGTCATCGTCGGTCGTCTGATCCCTGCCGGTACCGGTTATGCTTACCATCAGGATCGCATGCGTCGTCGTCAGTTGAATGAGTCTTCTGAAGCACCACAAGTGAGTGTAGATGAAGCAACTGCAAACTTGGCAGAACTATTGAATGCCGGTTTTGGTGGCGATAAGAAGTAATTCTTAGAACACGCTAGCTAACTAAATGCCCTCCTTTTTGAGAGGGCATTTCAACTTTTTGATAACGTGCCAATTTTTTACTTGGCGCTCTGTTTTAATCGGGTTTCGTTTACAAAATGGAACTTGCCGCCACGTTAAAAATCCTCTTCCCAAATTTTTCTTTCCGACAAGAGTTCACTTGAGACCTTGTTCCTCACAATCATCTGGCACGTAAAGTCGATGCGGACATTGATCTTGAATATATCCGCGAGGGCTGCCGGGGCGTTTGTGGTTAAACGGAAAATCCGTAGTGGGTACCGTCGGGTAACTCGATATCGAGACGCAGCTTGCTACCCGTTGCCTCAACGTAACGTTTGAGGGAAGACAATTTCAAGTCGCGGCCAAGTTTCTCCATGTCAGAAACCGTGGGTTGCTTGATGCCAAGAGCCAGAGCTATTTCTCCTTGGGTCTTCTGTACCCGCTCACGGAGTTCTGCCAGATGGATGTTTAGCAACATCTCCGTTGCCGCAGCTTGTGCATTGGCAACAACTTCGTTTTTTTCATTTGCTAATATTTGATCAAGAGTTCTTGCCATAGTGTTTACTCCTTTTTTAGCTTTTCCAGATGTGCCGTGAACTCACGGTCAGCAATCGGAATCATCGTTTCATAAAACCGTTTCTCGTTTCCGGTTTTGTTACCGGCGCAAAGCAAAATTCCTCTCCGCTTGGGGTCGAACACAAAGAATGCTCGGAGCGGATCGCCTTTGCTTTGGACACGTAATTCTTTCATATTGCTGTGGCATGAACTGTTCACAGTATCTGCGTATGGCCTGGGTAACATAGGGCCTCTTTCCCGAAGTGCTATTATTGAAGCCAGCACATTGGCCTTGTCGGTGCCATCTAAAGCATCGAACAACGTATCAAAAGATGTCCGTCGTCTCGATAGTCTACATGATTACTTATTGTTCAATATAGGTCAAATGCTATATAGATGGAATCTATGGTCAAGAAATCTAGTCAGAAGTGATATTTCATTAAAATGCAATTTTCCTCTTGATGAAAATTGCCCTTTGAGTTAATTTTTTGCATTAGGAGGAAATTAGAGTGTTTATAGTTAAATACCATGATGAGGCCGAACAAGAAATTAAGTCTTTGCCAGCAAAAGTAGGGGTAAAACTTGTAAGGTTGATTGGAAAGCTAGAAAAAGATCCTCGCTCACTACGTGAACCGGACACAAAACATTTGGGAAATGGTCTTTACGAAGTTCGAACAATGGGGGGAGATATAGCACGCGGATTATGGGTATATCAGACAGGTAAGCAAATATATATTCTGCGAGTTTATATAAAGAAAACACAAAAAATCAACCCAAGTGAGATAGCTTTAGCATTTCGCAGATTGGAGGAAATGAAACATGAAGAAATATAAGACACATTCAGAGATTCTGGCAGAAATGATGAAAGACTCTGAATTTAAAGCCGCTTATGAAGCTGAAGAACGTAAGGAAAGATTGCAAGAAACACTTGCAGAGTGGCGTAAGTTTGCTGGACTTACTCGCTCGCAAGTCGCGGAAAGAATGGGGGTTACGCCGCCAACGGTGACGAAAATGGAAAATAATGTAACAAAAGCTAGTATAGAAACATTAGCGCGCTATGCGCAAGCCTGTGGTATCCAGAACCCACAAATTACGTTGTAATTCTCTGTGCTATGGGGTTAGGGCATTATTAACCCCTCCTTCCATATTTTGACTCTATTAATGAAATTCTTGTAAAAGCAGGAGGTAAAATAATCGTGTGAATTAATTTCCTACCCATCTTGGAAAACTGAGTATGATCACACTTGATGAATTGCTTGAAAAACGCAGCCCTGAAAGCCGCCGTAGGATTGCTAAAAAAGTTGATGAAATGAAACGGGAGATAGGGCTTTATCAAATCCGCGAGGCTTTCGATGTTTCACAAAACTGAGCTGGCAACTGCGCTTGGAGTCAAGCAACCGACTATTGCTAAAATAGAACAGCCTGGTAATAACCCTAAACTTTCAACATTGAAACGCTACGTTGCAGCGTTAGGTGGAGAGTTGAGCCTTGATGTTCAACTTCCTGATGGTAAACGTATCGTAGTCCATATTTGATATGGCGTTGCCTCAGTGGGCAGAACTCGTCGTTCTGCCCACTGAGGCTTGTGTCAGACTTGTCAAGCATGAGAAAGACAGCCAATGAAGTGGGAATCTTCGGGTTCAGTCGGGCGGGAAATCGTCACAGGATAGCTGATCGTGCAGTGATTCAAGCTGCGCTCATGCACGTCGAAATATACACTGATGATTAAGTATTCCATGAATTTGGTGCTGGCAAAATCACCTTGGCTATCGTAAAGAATATTATTCGGCATGCAGAAATAGCTTATCGTATTTAATTCAGGGGGCTTGTTAATGTGATTATTTCATTTAAAGTCCCATCACATAGAATTTATGAAAGATTATTCTCTTTAAAGACCCTATTTTTATCCATATTCTTGCATGATTGATGGAGACTTCAATTTGATTTCTCAGGATAAATAATCGCAGTTTTTTATCCTGTTGTATCTTTAAATTATGATACAGGTCATAAAATACAATATTTCATGATTTCATATGCTCGGAAATGAATATAAACTGAAAATGAAAAGCAATTGTCGCCAATATAAATGATGGGACAAAATAATGGAGAATGGAGTAACCCTAGTCTATGAAGATATAACGGAAGATAATTATATTCTAATCAATGATTTTTATAAGCGTGATATAGGCAGCTTGGATTATTTTATTTGGAAAAATTTGAAAGAAAAGAAATTTAATCTTTCTAGTGAGATAAAAGCATGTTTATATAAGATAAACGATATATACTTGTCAATTGTTATAACAAGAAAGTGTGAGTTTAATCTTAAACACAGACGAGTATCCGTTAATATACTTAGCGATTTTGGTGTGAATGAAAGTGTAAAATCGCGAACTTTGGTAATAGAAAGTGTGAGACAAACACACCGTGATGATATCGATGCGACGATTTGTTACTCAGATGAAAGAAAGATCAAATGTTATTCAAAAATTTTTGAGAAATATATCTGTAGCAAAGTGAACGTTTTTGATTTTACAGAAATAGTAGTGGAAGGAGATACCAAAATAGATGTAGATCTGAATGATTTTAATGAAATAGATAATATTAATAAAATCAATTTTTTCGGCAGGAAAGTAAATAACAATTGGATTGCTTACGCAAAGCAGTGTCCTCGCTATAGAGATATTAAGTTATTAACTGTTGGAGAAGAAGTCGCGATACTAGGTTTTGATGATACCACGGTAGAAGTGATAGGTTTGTCAAACACAGCTCCCTATGTAGTTCTAGCTATAATTGATTCTTGTCTCGCTATTAGGGGGAAATGCAGAATAATCTTACCAAATCCTATTTATTCTGAACTGCAAAGCAGACTGGGAAAATATAGCATTATAAATAGGTTTAGCATGATGATTGCCTGGCATACCGAAGAAGATTTCAATTTGTGTCATGAAAATATATTTATCAGCAGAATAGACAAGCGATAAAGGAGTTTAATATGGGATGTATTTTTTGTCACCCAGAGTCTTCCTTTGAAAAAGATAAAATACTTTTACGAGGAAAATATTTCTATGCGTTCGTACCCAAAGGCCAGATAATTGAGGGCTATATTATCATTGCCACTAACAAATGTGAGACTGATTCAGGGGGATACCGGTGCTTTGCAGAGATATACGATGAAGAGGCAATAAAAGAGTTGAAACAGTTTAAGAATATAATAAATGATTTTTATCGCGAATATTACAATATAAACAATCCTCTTTGTTATGAAAATGGACGAGCCGGTGGTTGTATCGTCATGGACCCAAATCAAAAGTATTGTTATCATGCACACTTATGTTGTTTCCCCTCGGAGATTGATCTTCATAATAAATTAAAGGATCAATTTAAAATGCATACAATAAACTCATTGGATGAACTTAAGATGTTCGGTGAGATTGGCCCCTATATTTACGTTGAAGACAGTGGTAGTAAATATGTTTTTACGATAGGTGAGTCAGATTTCATTGAGAGAGGAATGATAAGAACAGTATTGGCAAATAGTTTAAATGTGCCTGAAAGATCTGATTGGAGAGATAATGAAGGAATAAGGGAGATGGATGCGACTGCTAAAAAATTTAAATTATATATTAATGATCATATGGAGATTGAAGAATGTTATATGCAGACGTAGCTTCTACTTCATGGCCAAAGTCACAAGAAGTGAAAGATATAATAAATATGTACTTAGACACGCTTGGGGTAACTCCAGGGCGATCTTTATCGCAACAATCTAAAAAGGTTACTGAACTGGTTGAAGAGTGCCGACATGAATTCATCGAACAAACAAGATTAAATGGTCATGGGACAGTCATTTTTAACTCAGGAGCAACGTATTCACTCAACGAATGTATGAAAGGTACGCTTAAACCGGGTGATAATGTCATTACTACTTATTTAGAACATAATTCAGTACTTAGGCCCTTAGAGCATTTAAAAGATATTGGGGTAACTAGTCAATTTATCGATGTGACAGATGGTGAAATTGATATGTCGCATTTGGAATCTTTATTAAAGAATAAGCAAACGAAGTTAGTAGTGGTTCATAGTTGCTCCAATACTATTGGTACATTCTGCAATATAGATGAGGCAGGAAAACTTGCGCATTTATACGGTGCGATGGTTTTAGTTGATGGTTCACAATCTTTTGGTTCACAAGTAATTGATTTATCGAAAGGTAATATTGATTACCTTGTTTTTAGCGGGCATAAAAGCTTAGGAGGAGTATCAGGTATTGGGGGGTACTTTATGCTTGATAATGGATTCTCTCATAATGAATTAATTCAAGGTGGGACAGGTGTATTATCAAAATTAACAACGCAGCCAACTGGAATACCATACAAGTATGAATCAGGAACACAAAACACTATTGGCATACTTTCATTGTTGGCGTCCATAAAGCGTTTGAAAAAAATTGGCATAGAGAATATTCAAAATCAATTACAAATTCTGCGTACAACTCTTATAGATGAGTTATCACAA
The DNA here is from genome assembly GCF_019090985.1 of Photorhabdus akhurstii. NCBI lineage: Bacteria > Pseudomonadati > Pseudomonadota > Gammaproteobacteria > Enterobacterales > Morganellaceae > Photorhabdus > Photorhabdus akhurstii. The sequence continues at coordinate 472,059 of NZ_CP020335.1, forward strand.
TTAAAGAAGATCAAATTAATCTGTAAACATAAAGTAGGATTACCAACAATTCTTTTGACAGTAGAAGGCTATCATCCCGGGGAAGTCTCTTATATACTTGAGAACAAATATAATATTATTACCCGTCCTGGATTGCAATGCGCGCCATTAGCTCATAAAAAATTTGGCACTTATCCTGATGGCGCTGTTCGGGTTAGCCTTGATACGTCGCATACAACGGAAGATATTTTAAAAATAAAATCTGCCTTGATTGAAATCACTGAGGGAAGTTGTGAAGGAAATAGTGAATAATTAATGAGAATAACTCAGATAACTTAGGCGATTCAGCAATAAGTGGAGCTGTGAGTAAAACATTTAAAGTTCATAGCGTTGATGTTAAAACGATGTTAAAACACAGGGATTCTCTGCTGACAAATAGTTAAGTAAATTAATTTGATATTTATTTCAATCAAATAAATATGGTCGTTAATCATCATTAGTAAAGAATACAATAATATAACTTTAGAAATATATGAGAACATAAGTAAGTGATATATATTTTATTAGCAATAATAACATGTGGGAATATATATGAATATGCCTAACAATAATGATCGTTATATAAACAATTTAATTGATGGCAAGTTGAATTATATACATATTGATAGAAAAGGGGACTTTAGCAATACAAACATAGACTGGAAAGATACTTTAATTTTATCTGGCTCTTTCAATCCACTTCATAAAGGTCATGAAGAATTAAAAGAAATCTCTACAACGATGACTAAAAGAAAGCCCTATTATGAACTGTCAATTAAAAATGCGGTAAAACTGACCATTTCAACCGATGAAGTTTTTAAGAGGATAGGGCAATTCAAGGAGAAGGGTGATGTAATTTTAAGTGACGCTACGTTTTTTACTGATAAATCGCATATTTATCAAGGAGCAATTTTCGTCATTGGCGCTGATTTATGTCAAGAAATTAATAACCCTGTCTATTATGGCGGTGAAGAGGGATTAAAAAAATCTCTTATGACAATTAATAGTAATGATTGTCGATTTCTGGTGGCTGGGCGTTTTTTTAATAATAAATATCATGCAGTTGATGATTTGGTGAATATTAGAAAGGAACACCGTTTTTTATTTGAATCTATTCCAGAAAATCTATTTCGTTTAGATATATCATCAACGGAAATAAGGTTAATGAACAAAGAAAAGGAGATGAGTCATGAATAAAGAAAATAACAAAAATCTGTTGAATAATGAAATTAATTCAAATTCAACATATCTAACCAAAGAGATTCAAAGAAGATTAAAACAAGCTTCATTTATATTTAACCCTGGCCATGTAACTTTAAATACCCAGCTAAATGGTTCACAAATTAAATTATTTTCTGAGATATGCTCGTTCTTGGAACAGGACGGTAATTTAGATATTCTTGCCTCTTGCATACATGATTTATGGTGTGCAAAATATTTAATCGATAATAGAACCGCTACGCAAGATTCAATCACAAAACTTGAAATTGAGTACAACTTGCAAGTTAATTTTTTAAAACCTTATCAAGCATTCACAGAAAAAGAGAAGAAGTTTGAAAAAAGGCTAATCAAGAGCGACTTGAGTATTATATCGGCAGTGATGAAAAATATTTATTTATACGATGACAATATTGCATCCGACAATTTCAATTATGAGATGTTACTTTCTACAAACGATGCCATTTTTTCAGATTTAATGACAATATTAGGCCACAGTGACAGTATAATAGAAATTGCGGCAGAAAGAATTCATGCCAGTTGGTTTGATATAATGAAAGAATTTTATGCCGATGATGAAAGAGTTCAGTCCAAAGAAAAGCCAAATATTAATAATTCAGATTTTATAAAAAACAGAGATGGAATACGCATTGATTTAGCCGCTATTTACATCGTACTCATGGAAATAAAATATAACAGCCTTTGTATGGAGATTTAAAATGATGCATTTATTTCTATCCCCCCATTTAGATGATGCGGCTTTAAGCGCTGGTGGTTTAATACATAAATTGGTTTCAGAAAATCAACAGGTGGTTGTTTTAACATTTTTTACTGAATATGACGAAAATCTTACATCTCATTATTTACACTCTGCACATAATGATAATATGAATTCATTTATAAAATTGTATTCAAAGCGAGCTAATGAAGATATTGCTTTTTGCAATAAATTATCAGCGATTCCAATACATGGTAAAATTTTAGATTGCATTTATAGAACCGATCAATGCGGTGAACCTATGTATAATAATTCTGCCGTGATTTATAGTGGCCTGATACATAAATCAGATTATGCATCCTATATGGCTCAAGATCTTATCGATAAAATATTGTTAAATTATCAGCCTGATTATATCTATGCCCCTTTGGGAATAGGTCGACATGTAGACCACATTATAATAAATAATCTTGTCCATAATATAAAAGGCTCACATAAGTTAAAAATATTGCTTTATGAAGATTTTCCCTATGTTTTAGGGGAATACCCTACTATTGATCCCGACAGCTTGGAAAGTGCTTTATTACGAAATAATAAATTTGATATGCGTGCTATATTGGTGGATATTAATTTAAAAGAAAAAATGCAAAACATCCTGTTTTATGAGTCTCAATTAGAACCTCTGTTTGGGAATGAATCAAATCTTTTAATTTCATTGGATAAATATCATCACTCTATTAATAAATCCAAAATACAAGAACGTTTTTGGTTAATTCAGTAAAGGATTAATAATGAAGAATATATTTATAATATACCATGATCTTTTCTTGAATGGATATGGCGGGGTAGAAACGGTATGTTCAAATTTAATAAATTTGCTTGATCGTGCCAATATTGAAATTAATTTCATATTTATATCTCTAAATGAGATAAACAGAATTGAAAGTCGTGCTTGGTTATCCAATGCTCAACATATCTCTTTAATGTCAAACAGTGAGAAATCTCGCCAGGATATTGCATGTGAATTATCTTTGATATTAAAAAGATTTTGCCCGGATATTTTAATAAGTTTAGACACGACATCCTGTAATATTACTCGACTTTCTTGTGAAAAGATTAATTTTCCGGCAAAAGTTTATTCTTGGCTGCATACTTCAATTAGGAATCCTACCCCACAGAAAATTAAAGATTTATGCTGTGCCGACGAGCACCTTGTCATCAGTTCTGGTTTAAGAGATCAAATGTTATCCTTTGGAATAAAACCAGAGAAGCTTCATCTTATTTTCAATCCTATCAAAATGAATCCCTTTATAATTCCTCAACCAAAACACATAGCTAGATTTTTATATGTTGGAAGAATTCTTGCTTATAAGTCGAAAAATTTAACTGAACTCTTTTTAGCTCTTTCACAATTGCATGGTCATTGGGAGTTACATATGGTAGGTTCTGGAGATGATGAGGGTTATTTAAGAGAACTATCTTCACAACTCAATATAAATAACAATATTATTTGGCACGGTTGGCAAGATCAGCCTTGGGAGTTTGTGATGGATAACATAAAAGAAGTATCCGCTTTTATTTTAACATCAAAATATGAGGGTTTTGGCATGGTATTAGCGGAAGCAATATCTTATGGTATTTATTGTATAAGCTCAGATTGCCAGTGTGGTCCAAGCGATATTATTAATAATTTAAATGGTGAGCTTTATAAATCAGGTAGTATTATTGAGTTGTCTGAAAAATTACAACTCATTATTGACGAATATAAAATCAGAGATCATCAAGCAATAAAAAATTCTATTGCCTTTCTTTACGAATATAATTTCCTGTTAAGAATCACTAAGGCTTTACCTGTATTAGCTCAGATCTAGTGTACGACAGTTATAGTTTAAAAACGCGTTGCTATCTATCTCTAGTCAAATCGGAGGATTGGCAGCAGAATATGGCATCGTTTTTCCGCAATGCTCCGCTGCCTGAAGCACTTGAGGACGTAAATAATGGGTTAACTGCTATTGAACTCAGGGTTTTGAAACAACTCTATGAAGATTGGCTGATACTGATTCAACAAACAGAGGAAATAGAAGGAACTCTTAAGTCGCATTCATCGCAAACGGCTCAGTGGCAGCAACAATGGCGTTAAAGTTAACCTGGCTAGACATAGTTGAGTTCCTCCATTTGAACTAAATGCATATTCCTCCCCACTCGTTTTTGGTCACGCAGAGCAGTCTCTTTTTTTGCGATACGCAGGGGGCCACGGCTTTCTAACGTTGCTTTCAGAATTTCGCTAGGCTCTCTGCTGGTGTGGGTGATTTCAATGACTCCCCACGGTGTTTTAAACTCTCCAGCTCTGCCAGTAGACATGATTGTCAGGCGGTCGATTGGGATTTGTGAGATGAACCCATATTGAGATAAAGCTGACTCTAAGCTGATGTAATTATATTCGCCTCGTCGGATATTTTTAGCGATAGTCTCTAGGGGATAGCTTCCCATGCTGGCCCGCGTATAGACATAAACCCCTTTGGTAATGCGAAATAACAGTCCGGCTTTGATGAGGCGATCAATAGATTTTTGCAATGTTCGAGAAGTCTCGTCAGCAAAGATAACTTCCAAATCCTGTAAAAGGAAAATGGCTCTTCCCATTTTGCTGAACTCATCTAATTTGTTAATTGCTGTGAGCCTATCCATTTTATTATCTCTACTGTAAAACCCCTTTAAAGGGTGTTTTGTGTATAGATATCCATCATGACAATTATTTGTATACATATACCCGTCATCTTTCAAGTTGCCTCTTTGTTGGCTGCACTCACTCACCCCGGTCACATAGTTACCTATGCTCCCGGGGATTCGCTCCCTTGCCGTCGCGATGCATCTTGAAATCCATAGGGTATAAAACCCCATTTCTGGGGGATGTGTGTAAAAAGGGGTTAGACCCAATGCCCTCCTTTTCGAAGAGCATTTGTATTGAATGAATTAATGTCTGGTTTACCCCTTGTTTTTGACACTATTGATAAACGTTTCTCGTGCGGTTGCAGACCCAAGGCGTTCCGCTTCATCCAGCAATTTAAGTGCCTTATCGATATTGCCGTTACTAATTTCCTTTTTAATTGCATCACTGAAATAACGCTCTGTATCACTCAGGACTGGTTTGACTTTTGGCGGAGTAGGCGGCATTACGGTGGCCTGTGTTGGCCCGACAATGATCGGTTCTTGTGCTGGACTTGAGAAAACTTGACCAATCGTGATATTACCTGCGTTTTGTTCCGATCTCACTTTCAGTTGCAACGTACCTGTTTGCGCATGGCGGGCAACGGGATCGGGAATAGCGGGAACGGCATTTCCGACGCCTTGAGCATAAGCTTTGGCGGGATCAACCATTTGTGTAGATTGCTGCAAATCGGTGCGGGTAGTGTAGACCAGTATATAAATTTGTTGTTGTCCCAGTGCTGGTGTTAGCTTTAGTGTGCCTTCCAGCCGATCGGTGGACATGACCCCCGGACGTTCATAGGGAAAATAACTGCTCGGGTAAAATGCGGCAGGGCGTAACCCTTGATCCAGGACTAAAACATTTGGCACATAAACTTGTTTGTCTTGTACTAAGCTGCTCAGGGTAATATCCAGAGAGCCTCGGTTTGCCGGCAGCGCGAATGCTGCTATCGGCCCTTGAATATCTCCCTCATTAAGATGCTGAGAGGCCGCATTGAGGATAATAGTCTGAGTATCGCTGGTATTAATCGGTTGCCAGCTCAGTTTTTGCAATGCTGTTATTGAGAGGGAAGGGGCAACAATATCCTGTGTCGTGGTTGTTTGAGTTGTTATAGGTGTTTGAGTCGCGGTAATGGGCGTTGCATATCCTATAAGAGGAAATGTGCTACAGAGTACCGCGCTAAGGCAACATGAGAGCAGTTTAGTTTTCATCTTCTTACCCTTGTTCGGTTGAAAAAAAGAGACTGATACCCACCCCACGGTTAGGAGGCATATCAGTCTAAAAGGCGTTAACCATTACAAATCATTTGATTGATCTGAGATCAAATCGTTGTAACCGGATTACCACCAAGCTTCGAATTGTGCGCCAAAGGTGAATTCATCATCGTCGCCACGGCTGAATTTATGCGTTGCCGTATCACGGTAGGCCATGCCATTAATGTAACCGTCGTTGTTGTTCGCATGACCCCATTTTTCATCCCATTTTGCATAGGTGACGAACAGGCGAATAGCCGGACGGGACCAAATGCTGTCACCGGCCTGCCATTGTTGGGCTAGGGTGATTTTGTACTGATCATTGGTGTCGTTGGTACGTTGGGATTTGACGTTATCATAACCGATGTCCAGCAGAGTGCTCATCGTCGGCGTCCACTTGTACATTGGACGTACCCCGACCGTATACCATGTGCTGCCATTGTTGTTATCACGGTCAGTATCCTGATACATCGCTACGTACATGAGATCCCATTTTTCTGCGAGATTAACCGCGCCATGATTCAGAATGCGTAACATATAACCGTCATTGTTTACGCTAGCGCCTTCGGAATGACCACTATTGGAGGAGGTCATGGAATCGGTTGCGTACTGTACGACAAATTTGTTAAAGCCTCCTAACATGCTCTGTGTATGCTCGGCGGTAAACATGAAGCCATCTTTGGAAGCATTACGGTCAAGTTTGTAGTGATCTCGCGCGTTGGCGCGTCCATAGTCAAAACCAAGCTCCAGATTGCCGCCTGGGTTAACTTCCAGGCCGGATAGACGTATATCGTAGACATCATTGGAGGTGGGTATTTGATCGCGTTGACCGGCAATCCAACCATGAGAACCGCCAGATTCGGTATTACGGGTAACAGCCAGAGAGAGCTTGCTAAAGCCGAGATCAATATCTTGCAGACCAGCGCCCGGACCTGAGATATCCCAATAGTAGAAATCGATCATATGTACGTCATGGCGCTGGTAAAAGCGTTTACCTGCCCACAGTGTTGAGCCGGGTAACCAATCGATGACGTTCTTCGCTTGAACATTGACCTCGCGGAACGCGGGATCGGTGGATTCCCAGTCATTTTGTTGCGCCACGGAATAAGCCACGTTGGTATCGAAATAGAAACTCTTATTACCGTCCTTCCATAGCTCTTGACCTAGCTTAAGTTCAGCATAGGTTTCACATTCATTACCTAAACGGTATTTGCTCTGTGCGCCAGTGCTTTTGAAACACTGTTGCTCACCGCCGCTGCCGGTCCAACCAATACCAGAGCGGGCGTAGCCGTGGAATTCTACGGCTGATGCCTGAATAGACAGTAATCCGGCCATAATGGTTAGTGAGATAGGTAGTATACGCATTGATTTCATCAATTATTCTCCTGTCGTTTCTTAGTTAGCTCAGGCTCAAACACCGGGTTCTTGATGCAGACGCTGACATGCCGTTCCGTCTTCCCGAAATAAATGGCAGCGGTGAGGGGGTAGCCCGATGGTGAAGGTGGACCCTTCTTCCACCAGCACAACATCAGGTTGGCGGTAAACCAGATTTTGATGAATGGCCGGGATTTCAATGTGAACTTGGGTTTCATTGCCTAACTGCTCGACAACCTGCACTACGCCTTCCAATGTGACATCCGCGATATCACTTGGCAGAAGGTGTTCAGGACGTATTCCCAGAGAGACATTACTGCCTACTTTTACTCCCTTGCTTTCTACGGGCAGCCAGATTTGTTGTCGGTTGGGCAGAGTAATCTGTACCTGATCGATAGCGGTAGCCGTGACTTTAACTGGCAGGAAATTCATTTTGGGTGAGCCAATAAAGCTGGCGACAAAGCGGTTAACCGGATAGTGGTATAGTTCAAGTGGTTTGCCGATCTGGGCAACATCCCCGGCATCCAGCACTACGATTCTGTCGGCTAGCGTCATCGCTTCAACCTGATCGTGAGTGACATAAATCATCGTGCGTTTCAGACGCTTATGCAGGCGTGAGATTTCAATGCGCATTTGGACGCGCAGCGCGGCGTCCAGGTTGGAAAGAGGTTCATCCAACAGAAAAACACTGGGTTCAGCAACCAGAGTACGGCCAATAGCGACACGTTGACGTTGCCCGCCTGATAGGGCTTTAGGGCGGCGATCAAGCAGGTGGGCGAGTTGAAGCATCTCGGCAATTTGCGTTACCCGTTGCTGAATATCACTTTTTTTAGCGCCAGCCAGCTTCATGCCGAATGACATATTGTTTGCAACAGACAGGTGGGGATACAGTGCATAAGACTGAAAAACCATTCCAACGCCGCGTTTGGCGGGTGGCACATCGTTCATTCGGATGTTATTGATCAGCAAGTCACCGGAAGTGACATCTTCCAGACCCGCAATCATCCTTAATATTGTCGATTTCCCACAACCTGACGGACCGACAAAAACGATAAATTCCCCTTCTTGTATCTCAAGGTTGATGTTCTTGGAAATAATAGTTTCACCATAAGCCTTCGATACATTATGTAGTGTGACGCTCGACATGTGTTCCCTCGGACTTATCACCGCAATTCGCGGTGAAAAATAATAAACCAGAGTGTGTTTAAGATAACGGGGGAGTAAATCCTCCATACCGAAGTTTTTTATGGGGGAGGAGTGAGGAGGATGAGATAAGCGTTACTGAGGTGGTGAGGTATGAGTTAAGGGATAATTTGTGATAATTATCGCAAAAAAAGATGCCCCTTTTTGTGGTCGACGGCACGGTTCTTCTGTTTTTGGAATAGAGATCACAGCCATTCCGGGTAGGGCGTAGAGTAGGGGAGGATGAGTCTTTTCATTGTTGATCGCACACTAGCTTAATACCCTCCGCCAATGTAACAAAACAGTTCACTCTGAACCTTTCAAACTATGAGGACGGAATGATGATAAAAACAACTTTAAAAGTGAGCGTTCGTACCTTAGCGCTTTCTGCCTTAGCCACGCTAGCGTTATCTGCCTCTGCTTTTGCAAAAATAGAGGAAGGTAAGCTGGTTATCTGGATCAACGGTGATAAAGGCTACAATGGCCTGGCACAAGTTGGTGAGAAGTTTGAAAAAGATACGGGCGTCAATGTTACCGTTGAACATCCAGACAAGCTTGCAGAAAAATACTCACAAGTTGCAGCAACCGGCGATGGGCCGGATATTATTTTCTGGGCCCATGACCGCTTTGGCGGCTACGCGCAGTCTGGTCTCGTGACGGAAATCACACCGGATCAAAGCTTCAAAGATAAGCTATTCCCGTTCACTTGGGATGCTGTACGCTACGACGGTAAACTAGTCGGTTATCCTATCGCAGTTGAATCCCTCTCTCTTATCTACAATAAAGACTTGGTGAAGACGCCACCAAAAACTTGGGAAGAGATCCCGGCTTTGGATAAGGAACTGAGGAGCAAAGGCAAAAGTGCCATCATGTTTAATCTGCAAGAGCCTTATTTCTCTTGGCCGTTGATTGCTGCGGATGGAGGATATGCGTTCAAGTTGGAAAATGGCGCATATGATGTGAAGAATGTCGGAGTGAATAGTGCGGGCTCCAAAGCAGGGCTGCGTTTCATGATAGATTTGGTGAGAAATAAGCATCTGCACGTGGATACTGACTATTCCATTGCTGAAGCGGCGTTCAACAAAGGTGAAACGGCGATGACCATCAATGGTCCGTGGGCGTGGGCTAACATCGACAAGAGCAAGATAAATTACGGCGTGGCGCTGTTGCCGACTTTTAAAGGCCATCCATCTAAGCCGTTTGTTGGCGTATTAACGGCAGGCATCAATGCTGCCAGCCCGAATAAAGAGTTAGCGAAGGAGTTCTTGGAAAACTACTTGCTGACTAACGAAGGTCTGGAGATGGTGAATAGGGATAAGCCGTTGGGAGCTGTGTCATTAAAATCCTATCACGATATTCTGGCTAAGGACCCACGTATTGCTGCCACGATGGAAAATGCTCAAAAAGGCGAAATCATGCCAAACGTCTCACAAATGAGTAGTTTTTGGTATGCCATGCGCAACGCTATTGTTAATGCGTTGACTGGCCGTCAGGCCGTTGATGCTGCGCTAAGTGATGCAGAAGCCCGTATAACTAAGTAACTTGTGGGCGCTCTTCTTTTGAAAGGGCGTCTCTTTCCTGCAACCAGTAAGGATGCCTGTTTGCAGGAAGATTGATTAAGCTATCCGCAAAGCTGTTACGTCGTAGTAAAAAGGAAGAGCATTATGTCAGCGACGCTCGAAAAAACATCATGGTGGCAGCATTCTGCTCTGAAATGGTTTGCAGTAAGCTTGTGTGTACTCTTTACCGGTTATCTGGTGGTATTGATGTACTCACAGGGAGAGTATCTGTTCGCAATGTTGACACTGGTATTGTTAGGTATGGGGATTTATGTTTTTTCCAACCGCAATACTTATGCCTGGCGCTATACCTATCCGGGTGTAGCAGGAATGGGATTGTTTGTACTGTTTCCGCTCATTTGCACCATTGCTATCGCCTTCACCAACTATAGTAGTATCAATCAACTAACTTTTGAACGCGCACAATCTGTCCTGATGAGCCGTCAGTATCAGTCGGGGCAAACATTGACTTTTAAGCTCTATCCAAAATCGGAGCTATGGGTTTTGGCGCTGAGCGTACCGAATCAGGCTAAACAACTGGTATCAGAGCCATTTTCTCTGTCAGCGACGAAAGAGACGACTCTGCATTTGTATGAGCAGGATAGCATCCAGCACGGTGAAGCGGCGACATTGCGCACTATCACCCAGAATCGACAGGCTCTGAACCAGTTGGTTGCTGTTTTACCGGATGGCAGCCGACTGAAAATGAGTTCGCTACGTCAATTCTCTGGCGTACATCCTAAATACTCTTTTGGGGAAGATGGTAAGGCTCTCACTGATAATCAAACAGGCACGCTTTATCGCCCCAATACCGATACTGGTTTCTATCAGTCTGTCAATGCTGATGGGCAATGGGGAAATGAGACTTTGACGCCAGGATTTACTGTTTCCATCGGCTGGAAAAATTTCCTGCGTGTGATACAGGATGAAGGTATTCAGAAACCATTCCTCGCTATTTTCGTTTGGACGGTTGTGTTTTCTCTACTCACTGTAGTGCTGACAGTTGCTGTTGGCATGGCTTTGGCTTGCATCGTGCAGTGGGAATCGCTGAAAGGTCGTGCTGTTTATCGCGTGTTGTTGATCTTACCCTATGCAGTGCCATCGTTTATTTCTATTTTGATTTTCAAAGGGTTATTTAACCAGAGTTTTGGTGAGATCAATCTGTTGCTTAACGGTCTATTCGGTCTTAAACCTGCTTGGTTTACCGATCCGACGATGGCGCGAACCATGTTGATTGTGGTGAATACTTGGCTTGGGTATCCCTACATGATGATCCTCTGCATGGGGTTGTTGAAGGCAATACCAGATGATCTGTATGAAGCATCGGCAATGGATGGCGCAGGACCGTTTCAGAACTTTTTTAAGATTACCTTCCCGTTGCTGATTAAGCCATTAACACCGCTAATGATTGCCAGTTTTGCCTTTAACTTTAACAACTTTGTTCTGATTCAGTTGTTAACCCTTGGTGGACCAGATCGCATTGGCACCACGACGCCAGCAGGCTATACCGATTTACTGGTGAGTTACACCTACCGTATTGCTTTCGACGGCAGTAGTGGTCAGGACTTTGGCTTGGCTGCGGCCATTGCTACAGTGATCTTTTTGTTGGTTGGCGCACTGGCGGTTATTAACCTGAAAGCGACCCGCATTAAATTTGACTAAGGAGGGAATGCAATGGCGATGGTTCAACCCAAATCGCAGAAATGGCGTTTGTTGGCGACACATTTGTTGATGTTAACCTTTATTGCCATGATCTTATTCCCGTTGCTGATGGTTATTACTATCTCCCTGAGACCGGGGAACTTTGCTACGGGGAGTTTGATCCCGGAAAGTATCTCTTGGGAGCATTGGAAATTGGCGCTTGGCTACAGTGTGGTATCACCGGATGGCCGTGTTACACCGCCACCTTTCCCCGTTATGCTATGGCTCTGGAACTCTGTTAAGGTCGCCTTTATTACCGCTGTAGGTATCGTAACATTATCAACGACCTGTGCTTATGCTTTTGCCCGTATGCGTTTTCGCGGTAAAAGCACCTTACTGAAAGGCATGCTAATTTTTCAGATGTTCCCGGCGGTCCTTTCCTTGGTGGCGCTATATGCCCTGTTTGATCGACTAGGGGAATATGTACCGTTTATCGGCCTTAATACCCACGGTGGTGTGATTTTTGCCTACCTAGGGGGCATTGCGTTGCATGTCTGGACAATTAAAGGCTATTTCGAAACCATTGATGGCTCCTTGGAAGAGGCGGCTGCGCTTGATGGCGCGACACCGTGGCAAGCTTTCCGTATGGTGCTGCTACCGCTTTCGGTACCGATTCTGGCAGTGGTATTCATTCTTTCCTTCATTGGTGTGATTACGGAAGTGCCTGTTGCCTCACTGCTTCTGCGAGATGTGAACAATTACACTTTGGCGGTGGGCATGCAGCAGTACCTTAACCCACAGAACTATCTTTGGGGAGATTTTGCCGCTGCCGCTGTGCTCTCAGCACTCCCTATTACCATCGTTTTCTTGGTTGCTCAACGCTGGTTGGTCAATGGTTTGACCGCCGGGGGAGTTAAAGGTTGATTACATGTAAGTCCCTTTAATACATTGAGATTAAAGGGATTCACGGAAGTATCAATTATTGCTGGTGGTGAACTTGACGATTTAATTGCCATGCAAGGAGATCGGTAAATACCTGCCAACGTTGGAACTGTTTGGTTTGGTCGGCTGTCATTGGCTGGGGTTCACCGAGTAATAATCCCGTTTGATTTGCCCACGGTCGAAATTCACCTTTGCCAATCATGATATAGGCCCCTTGTGGTGTAATAGTGACTTCCGGGTTATATCCTTGGCACCAGATAGGATCTAGATGTTTAGCCAGCAAATTACAGCCGGTACGGTAGTAAGCCGTATGTGACAAGCTCAAATGGTAGAGGGTTGGCCAAATGTCTTTATGACTGCCGACTCTGGCCGCATCAAAAATTGCGTTTTGGCGATAAGCGGGCGGCACGTAGAGATAAAACGGTACGCCGTGGCCGATTGCCAGTTCATGAGCATCTGGATAGCTAATACCTCGAATATTATGGTCACCGGTTGCCGCAATAATGGTATGGGAAGCCAATGACTGGGATTTCACCCAACTAATAAACTGCCCTAATTGATCGTTAGCATAACGCAGAGTGTGGAAAACCTCTTGTAGTTCATCACCACTAGCCAAATGACTTAAACGCTGCTTCTCTATATCGTTCAGCTTAATATCGGTTTTCTTATAGCCTTCTGGTGATTTATACGGAGGATGATGGGTCGTAGACAATGACATAATCAGAACGTGTTCCCCGTTCTTTTCTGCCTGAGTCAGGCGATCTTCAATATAACGGAACATAAACTCATCAGGCACGCCCCAAGTACCAAATTTGGCTTCTGGATAGCGTTTTTTCAGCCCATTCTGATCGATAAATTCACTGACTCCCAGATTTGGCAGGAACTGATTCAAATTACGCCATGCGCCGTTACCGGATGTGACGAAGATAATTTTGTAACCATTCGCCAGATAGGGTTTGAACATATTGCTGGTGAAATCGAGATCCTGCGCGGTGGATTGACTGACTGCGCTGTTTGGGCTGCGGATCAAGAAACGGCTCAAACTGTCAATGGTGCCATCGCCTTCGGAAACGAAACGTTCAAAACGCCAGTCGTTTTGCCAGTGCTGGCGTAGGGTGCCAAAAACATCAAGATCTGGGCGATCCAAGCTTTGTAGGTGATAACCCATACTCTCCATGACGTTAAATATTACATTAGGCGGATTTTTTTGAGCGGTAGGGTTGTCGGCAGTTTTAGTCATAAACGGTGACAGATTTGCAGGGGTTGGTTTCTCCAGAAAATGGTTTAATAACCAGCTACCTTGTTCATCTGTTGCTTCTGGGAAGTAGCTATTTTTGTAATGATCATTAAACGCCCAGTTCAGTGCCATTGGACCATTAGGCGTCAACATATTAAGCATTTTGACTTCTGAAACCTGTGTATTGGCCTGACGTAATGGGAAGGTACCTATGGAGCCACGCATGCCAACGAAACAGACAGTCAAAATAACTAGCGTCGCGATAGCAGAAACGGGCAGACTGGTTTTGCGCTCTGTGCGTGCAATAAGGTAGCGTTGCCAGAGCAGACAGGACCAGAAAACAGTCATTGCGAACAGCGCTAAACAGAGCAAACTTTCGATAACAGGATAATCGTTCCATAAGGTGTATAGCACGGCTTGCGTATCATCTTCCACTAAGCCGAAGATGAAAATATCGAACGACCGTTCATAAGTGGCATAGTAGTAAACATTACTTACCGTCAAAGCCCCGACCACGGTATTGAGTATTGTTGCCAACCACGGATAGGCGTGTTGCCATATGTTGAAGCTATTTTTATTAATGGCAAATAAGCTAGCAATCAGCAGACAAGGCACAAACAGCAAACTGGCAATTCGAATATCAAACAGTCCGCCGATCCAGAACATGCGTTCCACGTCTTGAGTAGAATCAACAAGAAGCTGATGATTGCCATAAGCTAAGAGAAGATAGATTCTTCCCGCCATTTGTGTTGCTACCGTTAGCAACCAAGGAAGTAAAAGTGCGATAAAAGCCAGTTTAAATCTGGAAAACCACATAATGCCTTCTTATTGGTAATAGATTGATAAGGTTAATTTAGTGTTTATCAGGTCAAGATCCTATCTCATTCAGCAATTTACTGCCTATCCCATTGGGTTATTTTATTTGCTATTTTTTGCAGTAGAGTGGTTATTGGTCAGATAGAAGCGATTGAAGGATGGTTCAGACTGAAAATCATCTTTACCTCGAAAAGGCACTCCAGCCGACATAAGGCGGGAAAGGAGTGTCGATGAGGCGTCAGCCTGGCTGATTTTGAATACACTTTACATATATGCAAAGGAGTATCGTAATGACTAACTGTTCAAATACTATCAGGCTGGTTATGCCGCAGTGGCAAGGGGGAAATAACCCGGCATACAAATTTGGTGCGGAAATGCTGAACTGGCTTGCACCGGAAACGGATGCGCCTGTTATTCATGTACCCATTCAGGAACCCGCCGAGCCTCTCTCGGTAGAAAATGGCATTATCGGCAGGGAAGCACTTAAAACTCAGCTTAGTAGCGTCTGGAAAATTATTCGTGAATATAAGCCAGATAATATCGTCACGTTTGGTGGTGACTGTCTGGTTGATCTCGCCCCTTTTGCCTGGCTGAGTGAGCGCTGGGGAGAAAAGCTAGGGATACTGTGGATTGATTCGCATCCTGATGTTATGACTCCCGCTCAATTTCAGAATGCTCACGCTCATGTTCTTGGCGCACTGATGGGCAATGGCGATCCCGATCTGACAACCACCGTGGTTTGCCCAGTACCTTCCCAGAGAATCATGATCGCAGGAATACACAGCCCGCTGGAATATGAGAAAAAGTTCATTGCTGATAACGCAATCAGAACCTGTTCTCCGAATGATGTCAGAGCGGGATGCGAGTCGGTGATGAAATGGATTGAAGAAGAGAAAATCGAATGTCTGGCAATTCATATCGATTTGGATGTACTGGATGAAAATAACTTCCGTTCCGTATTATTCGCTCGTCCGGGTGCCTGTGAGCATGATTTCGGTGGTATCGCCAAAGGTAAACTTAACATTCCCGATGTGCTGGCTCTGATCCAAAAGGCAGCCTCTCGGGCTAAAGTGGTTGGGCTTGGGATTGCAGAACACCTTCCTTGGGATGCTATGAATCTTAAAGATATGCTGGAACAGCTTCCTTTAATAGGGCGTTCAGATTAGTTGAAATATCGAATTGTTTTATCTGGGGTCAATATCGGCGGCTTTATACGAAAAGTCATCGAAGTGGATATTGACCTTAACCCCAAAATCGGCGCGGACTGGTGCTTTAAGGAGCAATAAAATGTGGCAGTGACTTAAGTATGTGAAAGAGTTCACGAAGGCGTTTTCGTTACAACAACAGCCTGGAATGAAAAAATGCGTGTACTGCCAAGATGAAAGCTTATTTGTCGCCAGTTCCAATATACCGGATTAATATCTTGACGCTTTTGGGGTTTTATATTGCCTCTGCATCAGATGAAAATTTACGGCGATTTTTATTCATTCCGTATATGGATGGCGATTAATTAGCCATTTTGCGTGACATTAATCACATTTTCTTCATGTTCATCTGATAAATATCGTGATCTTGTGGTCATAATATTTAGAGAGCGAAATTCTCTGTTATCTGTTATCTGTTATCTGTTATCTGTCTCCACTCCATCCTACTCAGTTGGAAGCGGTCTGTTGTTCTCTCTAACGCCACGTATTAAATGATGGCTATTTTACGCTGTCATTTTTTTACCGCGGAACAGACCGGCGCTATTTAAAAGAGCCGCTGTAATGGCTCGTTTAATGGCTTCTTGCGTTATCCCCATCTCAGGATAATGGCTCAATTATGTAGGGTTTCAAATATGGATGGATTAGTTTTCACCTGCCGAATTGGCGCGCTGCCCCAAACCACCTTTCAGGTAGCGCAATTTACTTTACAGGAAGAGCTGTCACAGCTTTATCGCCTGACGTTAAAAGTGGTGAGCTCACGTGATGACATTCCCCTGAATGAACAACTGGGGGACAGCGCGTCACTGACCATTACCCGCAATGGCGTCACCGAACGGACCATTAATGGCTTGATAACCGGGGCTGAACAGGATAATACCGATGGCCGCCGGACTTTTTATATTTTCACTGTCCGCCCCACAATGTGGCTGATGACGCTCAATCAGGACAGCCGTATTTTCCATCGGAAGTCCGTACCGGAAATCTTAACGATCCTGCTTAAAGAGCATCGTATTTTATTTACCCGCGATACGCTCTATAAACGCCATGTCGAACGGGAATACACCACGCAAAAACGCGAATCCGCCTATGATTTTTGGTGTCGGCTGGCGGCGGAAGAGGGCATTACCTTCTGGTTTGAGGAAAAACAGACGTTGTTCTGTGATTGCCGCCTGGGCATGCAGGCGGATATCGAACTGACTTACAATACGCACCCTGAAACGGACGAGACAGATACCACCGCGTACCAGTGGAGTTATGGCGAATACCTGTGCTCGAACGGCACGGTCCAGAAAGACCATAACTTTCTTAACCCCAAATATTCGCTCGAGCATCAGACGCAATCCGACGATAGCGGACACAACTCGGTGTTTGAAAGTTACGGCCGTTTCCAGTGGGACGAGGAAGCAAAACCGTTTACCCAACTGCGGCTGGAACAGTTACGAAACTACAGCAAAGTCGGCACCGCCAAAACCAACTGTATCCGGCTGCGTCCGGGCAAAATTTTTACCCTGCAATCCCATCCCATAGAGGCCATGAACGACCGCTGGCAGGTGCTGTCTGTCACGCATTACGGGCAGCAACCTGTCGCGTCGGACGACGGCGGCGAAGGAACCACCCTGACAAACGAAGTCGCCTTTATTCCAGGAAACAAGGACTGGCGGCCCCCTTACCGCTACAAACCGCTGGCGGACGGTGATGAAGTCGCCACGGTAGTCGGGCCGGGAAGCGAAGAGATTTATGTGAACGAACACGGCGCGATACGGATTCATTTCCACTGGAACCGTTACGATAAAGCGGACGACCTCGCGTCTTGCTGGGTACGGGTGGCCCAGGGCTGGAACGGCAACGGTTTCGGTTTTATGGCGATACCGCGCGTCGGGCAGGAGGTGATCGTCAGCTATCTCAACGGCGATATCGACCGCCCGATTGTGACGAGGTGTACCTACAATGGCCTCAACCGTCCGCCGCTTGATTTACCGCTGGAGAAAACCCGTACCACCTTTAAAACCCGGACTCGCGGAGGACAGGGATTTAATGAACTGCGTTTTGAGGATGAAAGAGGCAGCGAGGAAGTGTTTATTCATGCTCAACGGAATATGAAAACGCAGATCCTCTGGGATAAAACCACGCAGATAGGCCATGACCAGCAAACAGAAGTGGCGCATAACCGCGCGGCGATAATTAAAAACGAGGATGATGAAGCGGTGCAGGGCTGCCAGACGCTTGAAGTCGGTCAAAATCAAACAGTGACCATTAAAGGCCAACAAGTCGTTTCCGTTGGTAAAAGCCATCAATTAAACATCGAAGATAACCAACAAATTACCGTGGGTAAACATATCACTGTGCACTCGGAAAGCGGGCAAATCATCATTGGGAACGCGGGCGGGCAGATAGTTATTGACCCGATGGGCAATATTCGTATCGAAGGGGTCAGCATCACCATGACTGACCATGTGACAGGAAGAAAATCCGCCGGCGCGCTGTTTGACTACTCCGCTCGCTATACCTTGCTCAGTGAACAGAGCGGTAAACCCCTGGCGCATACCCGCTATACCATTACCACCGCTGGCGGTCAGACCCTTTCCGGTAAAACCGATGCGCTGGGCAGAACGATGACTGTACGGAGTGAGGCCGAAGAAAATCTACAACTGAGTTCGCCGGAAGCCCCACCGAAACCGAAGCAAACCTTATATCAGGCCAGTGATAACACACCGGTAGAGCATGTGATGGAATTTACGGAGGAATAAGTATGGCAATATCCAACAGTGGCAAGATGTGCCCGGCTGTCACCTCAATTAACTGTACGATGGAAATAGGCGTCTTTCCCGCCGATGAAGATCCCTGTTATCTGGCGAGAAAAGCCGAATATGCCCTGCGTCTGCCGGCAATGATTATCACCAAACAGGGAGTCATTCGCTTTCTTAATCAAATTATTATGAGTGGGTTGATTAAGGTTGAGGAGCTTAAGCATGATTTTCTGTGGTCTTATAAAGCGGAAGTGGTGTTTGCTATCCGAGGAGAGCAAGATGTCCCCTTACCCATGCTGGCAACTAGCCAAGACTCTAAGCAGCGTTATGGCGATAATTTACCGCAATCCAGTAATCCGTTTGCCCGGCCTTCTGCCGAAGACGCAGAGAAATTTGGTGTTTTACGCATTCGCCGTCCCGATATTATTCTGGTTAAAGATGAAGTCCTCCGCTGGCCGGGCAGAAATGCCACCTACTTCGATGGCTCCGTACACCCCGATAATCTAAAGATGTTGATTGAAGTGAAATTTCCGGGGGATAAGCTTAGTGAAGATCAAGAAAAAGATTATATCCGGATTGCGACCCGCTCTCGCTTTGGGGTGATGCGCATCGACGATAACCGCACCGAAGAGCAAAAACAGTATGATGAAGCATGGCGAAAACATTATCAACCCGGCTCCCAACACTATAAAAATCCCATCCCACTGGCCCCGCTACCGCCGGGTTCGCCGCCTGATGAGGAAGCTTTACCCACCCCGCCCGCAGAGGGTGTGCCGGGGACTATTCCGCAGCCGCTGACAAAAAATCCACCGCTTCTCAGTACTTCCCGCTGGTCTTTCTTACCCAGCTATGAAGACTGGGTTATCCTCGGACAGGAAGTGGCGGGTCTGGCCGAAAACGGGTTGAATTATGTCCGCGACAGTACCCGCGAACTCCTTGCCCAGTTTGGTACCTGGTTAAATCAAGCCGGCAAGTGGGTGTGTGAAGAGATTATTGATCCGGTCACTCATCAAATCAGCTACGCTTTTTCCTGGGTCAGTGCACAAACAGGGAAAATCGTAACCTGGACGGAGAGTGAGATAAAAGCCCGCTGGCAGACGGTGCAACAGGGCTCAGATATCACCTTGGAAGAGCTTAAAAACATTAGCTGGATGCAGATATTGAAAGAGGTGGGTGAAGGCATGCTGGAAGTGGTGGTGATTATTGCCGGCGTTGCCGTTGTTATCCTTGTCACCCTTGCCGTCGCTGCCGCGCTGATTGCACTGGTGGAAATTTTAGCTGCCGCTGCCGCAGTCAGCGCCGCCGCGTTAGCTGCCGTCCTGGCAATATTGGCGAGTGTGACACTCGCCACCGCTTCATAATTAACGGAGAAAATGATGGAAACTGTAGATTACTTTGCCCAACTGAGATCACAACTGACCTCTTTTCTTTTTAGCAATGCCGATGAACTGACTGTTTCTCGCCTGGGTCTCTCAATTACCCTGTTTTTTAAACAGGGCTATACTCAGGAGAAAAAACTGCGCATTCTGGCCTGTTATAACCGCTTTCGCGAAGAGTTTGGTACTCATCTGCGTTTTCATAGTCATTCATTAAAGGGGTTAAGCAAATATTCTCCAGAAAATATTATTAAAATAGAGGAAGGCATTCTCGCTAGGAAAAAAAATCAGCCTTGTGGTTGGGTCGTCAGTGATGCTAAAAACGAAGATGAAGCGCCTCATTATCTGATGCGTTATTTGGATTCTGATGAGGATGATGGTGACGATAGTAGCTCCTACCTGAGTCTGGTTCTGCCCTGGGATTATTATCTAAAAGAACAAGAGGGCATGACCCGGTTTATGGCCTGGCTGGACTTTCTGTGTGAACAGCTTGAACCTGACTGGGGAGATTGTGGTTACTGTCTAGTCTTACCTAAAGACTACTATGATTATTTCCCTTTGGAGTATCAACTGGCCCTGCGCTACCCTGCCCTGCAAGTCAACTCCACTGTTCACACCACGCTGGACGATTATGCCCATTCCATCCGAAGCATTAACTGGATCACCCTGCTGTCCAAACGCTTTGTAAACCGACTGGGTGGGGAATACTGGATACGTCAGGTGCTGCGCCCCTACCGGGATGTGGTGATTACTTCTTATTCCAATGGCCTGATTATCCGGGCCGGTCAATACCCGGACTTAACGCCACTGCCGGGCAGTGTCCCGGAGAGTTATTTTGCCATTAACCAGTTGATACGTCCGATACGTTTTGTTCCGGGAGAAGGTGATTCACTGCATTTTTATGGAGAGGGTCATTTCGATGATATTTCCACGCAAGCCTGGTATGCCCGTTATGACCGGGGACCGCTGCAAGTGACCCCTTTGAGAGGCAACCACCCTGCACTGGTCAGCGGGATCTGGCAAACCGATAGCCTGCCGGGCAAGCAGTACTTCTTTGCTCAGGGGGCGATGTCTTTTGATGTTCCAGGTACAAAACCGGGCACAACCCTCTGGCATCTGATACGAGAAGCGGCAAATATGTGGGAATAACAGATTATCTACTGCCTTACAACTAACCGAGAAAATGATGGAAATTTCAGATGACTTTGCACAGTTGAGATCACAACTGACCTCTTTTCTTTTTAGTAATGCCGATGGGCTGACTGTTTCCCGCCTGGGTATCTCAATTACCCTGTTTTTTAAACAGGGCTACACTCAAGAGAAAAAGCAACGCATTCTGGCCTGCTACCGGTGCTTTTGCGAAGAGTTTGGTACCTACCTGCGTTTTCACCGTCATGAGCTGAAAGGGTTAAGAAAATATTCACCGGAAAATATTGCTAAAGTGGAAGAGGGCATTCTTAATCAGAAAAAAAATCAGCCTTCTAGTTGGGTCGTCAGTGATGCTAAAAATATCTATGAAGCCCCTCGCTATCTGATGCGTTATCTGGATTCCCGAGAAATTGATGGTGACGATGGTAGCTCCTATCTGAGTCTGGTGCTGCCCTGGGATTATCTGAAAGGACAGGATGGAATGACCCGGTTTATGGCTTGGCTGGAGTTTCTATGTGACCAACTCGAACCGGACAGTGGGGACTGTGGCTACTGTCTGGTCTTACCCAACGACTTCTATGGCTACTTTCCCTTAGAGTACCAGTTGGCGCAACGTTACCCCTCCCTGCAAGTCAATTCTGCGGTTCATACTGCGGTATTACAGTATGAACATTCCATCCGGGGCATTAACTGGATCACCTTACTTTCCAAACGCTTTGTAAACCGGCTGGGTGGGGAGTACTGGATACGTCAGGTGCTGCGCCCCTACCGGGATGTGGTGATTAGTTCTTATTCCAATGGTCTGATAATCCGGGCCGGTCAATACCCGGACTTAACGCCGCTCCCGGGCAGTGTCCCGGAGAGTTATTTTGCCATTAACCAACTGATACGTCCGATACGTTTTGTTCCGGGAGAAGGTGATTCCCTGCATTTTTATGGTGAAGGTCATTTTGATGATATTTCCACACAAGCCTGGTATGCCCGTTATGACCGAGGTCCGCTGCAAGTGACCCCTTTGAGAGGCGGCGAACCCGCTTTGGTTAGCGGTATCTGGCGAACCGATAGCCTGCCGGGCAAACAGTACTTCTTTGCTCAGGGAGCGATGTCTTTTGATGTTGAAGGTGCAGAGACGGGCACAACCGTTTGGCATTTAATACGAGAAACGGAAAATATAGCGGAGTAAATAATGCGCAGTATCGTGGAAAGTAAAAAAATCATCCTTAAAGGCGATACCACAACAACCGGAGGCGAGGTTTTAAATGGTTCCGATTTGGTAAACCAACAACTCTCGGTTGCCTGTAAAGGTGCCCCGGTGTTTTGTCCCGCCTGTAAACAAACCGGCGCGATTGCGGAAGGTTCTAACTTGTTCAATATACAAGGAATACCTGTCGCGCTGGAGGGACACCTTGTTAATTGTGGTTGTCCGACCGGCGCTTGTCGATTACAGGTACGGTCATAACTCTCCAATGCTATACCCGTCATCTTTCAAGCTGCCTCTTTGTTGGCTGCACTCACTCACCCCGGTCACATAGTTACCTATGCTCCCGGGGATTCGCTCCCTGGCCGCCGCGATGTAACTTGAAATCCATAGGGTATAAAGCCTTTAATTGAAATACCCGTAAAACCAGAGCAGGTTTTAAACTGGGATTAAAAGTTATTTTTTTAACGTATGATTTTAATCGGTATCTGGTTTTAATCGTTTTTTTTATCTTTTGGATATTAGCTTTTTGCGAGATTTAAACATTATGATATATCGTGGTTTTACGTTTAAATGAACGTTAATCATATCCGATTTATTTTAACTGACATTGTTTTATAGATATGGTTTTATCGACATAGTTTTATCGATATAGTTTTACCCACATTGTTTTACCAATACTGTTTTACCCGTATTGCTTTACTGGCAATTCTGCGTTTTTTGTAAATCATCACCCTTTATCTTTTCTCTATAAATCACTAATCAATAGCTTGATAGTATAAAAACACCGTTAATGTTTTTTAGGATAACGCCTTTTTTGGCATTTAAATTCGGCTAAATTAATCGTTTTATCTCTTCTTTATCGCATTTTTTATTGATTTTTTCGTAGAATGGTGGTGAGAAAATATTTGAGCGTTAATCTATTCTATTAATGTTATTTTACGTGATTATTGCTTTTCAACTCTCGGTTAATGATTAGTGGATTTAGACTTAATGTAATTAATCACGCTACTGAAGATTTTTATTTTATTGGTTAAATCAGTCTGTTGAATGAAGTATTTAACCTCTCCCTGTTTGTCTTTTTAAATAGTCATAGCGGGTTAGGCAAATGTAAAATAAGTGGAGTGTAGTATTACCAATTTACCGATAAGTGGATTAAACATAGCAGGGAATAGGTTGTTTTTAGTCACTCTATACCTTTTAAAAAGCTGACATTAATGGGCTACCTATTTTTAATCCTTAGTTGATTAATCACCGGTAAAAGGGAAATGTAAGTTAAAAAAGTAATGTTGAAAATATGATAAGCTTATACAGCGGTTTTCATTCTGAGGGGGTGTTTGTTTTTAATTATAAATCGGCCATGACGAAAGGTTTTTACATTTACTGAACCGTATTTAACGTTCTTATTTTCATTAAACTGATATTTAGGTTTTCTGTTTTCTCCTTTTTCTGTATTTTATCTTTTAGGTTTAAAACCAGTGAGGGTGGCAGAACTGATAACGGTATTAAGATTAACGCCCATTTCTTTAATCATTTTTAATGTTGCTAAACATTCTTGCTTTTCTGGGGTTAATCTAAAGGCCGCTCGGTTTTCTACAATTATGGTCTCTGATTGATAGGATATATTATTGTTATTAGGTTAGCACTGTCATCTTTTCACCTTTTTTAATCAGTTTAAAACCCGTTTTTCCTGATGTTTTCTCTTCCAATGTCCGAATGCCATCGGATTTTTTACCCGCTTTTAAAAATCCTTAATCAATTCTTTTTACTTTTGATGATTAAAGTTTTTACCTGTTTTTTCGTGGTTAGTTTGGCCTCTTTTCCAGCTTTTAAAACCACACTGACCAGATAAAAAAGGCTTTTCTGAATACCGGTTTTATCATTGATGAAAACTCAGTGGTGGTAATTAAGGTGTTAACAGTCAGCGATATGAAGGATGGTTTATATACCCGTGATCTTTCAAGTTGCTTCTTTGTTGGCTGCACTTACTCACCCCGGTCACATAGTTATCTATGCTCCCGGGGATTCCGCCGCGATGCAACTTGAAATTCATAGGGTATAAAGCCTTTAATTGAAATACCCGTAAAACCAGAGCAGGTTTTAAACTGGGATTAAAAGTTATTTTTTTAACGTATGATTTTAATCGGTATCTGGTTTTAACCGTTTTTTATCTTTTGTCTATATGCTTTTTGCGAAATTTAAGCATTATGATATATCGTGGTTTTACGTTTAAATGAACGTTAATCATATCCGATTTATTTTAACTGACATTGTTTTATATATATTATTTTATCGACATGGTTTTATCGACATAATTTTACCCACATTGTTTTACCAATACTGTTTTACTGGCAATTCTGCGTTTTTTGTAAATCATCACCCTTTATCTTTTCTTTATAAATCACTAATCAATAGTTTGATAGTATAAAAACACCATTAATGCTTTTTAGGATAACTCTTTTCTAGCATTTAAATCCGGCTAGATTAATCGTTTTATCTCTTTTTTATCACATTTTTTATTGATTTGTTCGTAAAATGATGGTGAGAAAATACTTGAGCGTTAATCTATTCCATTAATGTTATTTTACGTGATTATTGCTTTTCAACTCTCGGTTAATGGTTAGTGAATTTCGACTAAATGTAATAGTATTGCTGATAAATGTTTAAACATAGTAAAGAAGAGGCTGTTTTTAGTCACGCTATACCTTTTAAAAAGTTGGCATTAATGAAGTGCTCATTTTCTTAATCCTTATCTGGTTAATCACCGGTAAAATGGAAATGTAAGTAAAAAAATAATATTAAAAATATGATAAACTTGAACTGTGGTTCTCATTCTTACAGGCTGTTTTTTTTAATTTTAAATCTGCTTAATAAATGATTTTTATTGATTAACTGTGGTAGGTTTAATGGTTTTTACATTTTATGAATCGTATTTAACGTTCTTATTTTCATTAAACTGATATTTAAGTTTTCTGTTTTCTCCTTTTTCTATATTTGATTTTTAGGTTTAAAACCAATGAGGGTGGCAGATAGCTAACGGTATTAAGATTAACGCCGATTTCTTTAATCATTTTTAATGTTACTAAATACTCGTGCTTTTTAGGGGTTAATCTAAATGCCGCTCGGTTTTCTACAATTATAGTCTCTTATTTTTCGTAAACTTGTTGCAGTCAGGAAAAATCTTTTATTTAATAAAATAGGTTTAATGCGTTTAATGCGTTTAATGCGTTTAATGCGTTTAATGCGTTTAATGCGTTTAATGCGTTTAATGCGTTTAATGCGTTTAATGCGTTTAATGCGTTTAATGCTGTTAATACTGTTAAATGTTTTGCTAAGATATATTCTTGTTATCGGTTTAACGCTGTTATTTTTTTTCGCCTTATTTAATCAATCTAAAACCTGTTTTTTCTAATGTTTTCTCTTCTAATATCAGTATGGTATTGGATTTTTTACCCACTTTAAAAAAGCCTTAATCACTGCTTTTTACTTTTGATGATTAAAGTTTTTATCTGTTTTTTCCGGGGTACGCTTGGCCTCTTTATCCAGCTTTTAAAACCACACTGACAGATAAAAAAGGCTTTTCTGAATGCCTGTTTTATCATTGATGAAAACTCAACGTTGGTAATCAAGGTGTTAACAGTCAGCAATATAAAGGATGGTTTATAGATTAAAACCATCCTTTAAACTGGACAGGATAATGCTTTCGGAGGAGAAATAGACGTTACGGCATTTAACCTCTGGCTATTCCCGCTTTTTTACGACATTTATCTACATCTTTCAGCAATTGATTGACATGATCATCACCAAACAGGGTTTCCAATGTGGTATTCAGTTTACGTCGCCAGTTAGGATATTCCATTACCGTACCTGGAATATTGACCGGTTTGTCCATATCCAGCCAATCTTCGGGTTGTAGGCCCAGTAGTGCGCAGGCACTGTGGGCGATATAACGATGTAGCCCTTGGTTTATTATCGGTGACATGTCTACCTCTTTTGCCATGTCACCGATATGTTCCGGGATACAGCCGTAGCGATGTAAGCCTTCTAATAACCCTTGTTTGCTCGCTTGACGGTCAGTATGTAACCCTTGAAGCAGGTCTTTATCAGGATATAACTTGAGTGATTCCCCAAGTGTCAAATCGTTGCTTTGCCAAAATCCACGCAAGGTCGGTAAATCATGGGTGGTGATGGTCGCCATTGCTTGTATCGGGTAATCCTCAGGCGCACGGTATTCTCCATTGCCATGACGCTCAAAGTAGAGCACTTTATAAGAATAGACTCCGCTGTCGCGCAGTTTGCCGACAATCTCTTCCGGTACAATTCCCAAATCTTCACCAATAACCAGACAGCGATGGCGTTGGCTTTCTAATGCCAGAATCGCCATCAGATCATCAACCGGGTAGTGTACATATGCTCCTTTGTCGGCGGTTTCACCGTAGGGAATCCACCAGAGTCTGAGCATCGACATCACGTGGTCAATGCGTAGCGCGCCGCAATAGGTCATATTTGTGCGTAGCAGTTGAATGAACGGTTGGTAAGCCTGGGCTTGCAAAACATGAGGATTCATCGGGGGGAGGCCCCAGTTTTGACCCAGTGGTCCAAGAGCATCCGGTGGCGCTCCCACTGATGCTTTAGTGCAGTAGACAACTCGGTTGCACCAGGTTTCCGATCCGCCTTCCGCTACGCCAACGGCCAAATCACGATAAAGCCCAATCGGCATGCCGCTTGTTTGGCTTTGTGCAAAGCAGTCTGCAAGTTGAGTATCGGCCAGCCACTGTAACCAGAGGAAAAATTCCACTTCCTGCGGGTGAGACTGGCAAAATGTTTGTACGGCTTCGTTGTGCGGATCGCGGTACTTTTCCGGCCATACCGGCCAGCCCCAATAGGAGTTGTCTTCGGCATATAGTCGGCAATGCAGAGCGTCATAAGCGGCTTGATAGTAGAGACATTCATCACCCTGAATGACAAATTGGCGGAAAGCGGTTTTTGATGAATCATGTTCTGGGCGTGTGCTGAATTGTTGATGTGCCAGACGCAGTGCCGCCATTTTCAACGCCATCACTGTGGTGTAATCCACCCATTTTGTGCCGCGGGAATACTGTAACGTGCGTTGAGTCTCTGGTGATTGCCACCAACTCTGTGCCTCTTCACTGAGTTTGAAATCTTCAACCTGATTAACGTCAATGTAAATCACGTTAAGCCAGTTGCGTGAAGAGGGGCTATAGGGGCTGGCGCTTTCTGGCATGGCTGGGTGCAATGCATGCAATGGGTTCAACCCGATGAAAGCGCCTCCGCGTGCTGCTATCTCTTTCAGCATGTGTTTCAGGTCGCCAAAATCGCCGATTCCCCAATTGTTTTCTGATCGCAGAGTGTAGAGTTGCACACAGGCGCCCCAAAGTTTTTCTCTTCTTTGCAGGGCATCTGGTTCGTAGCAGCGTTTGGGCGCCACGATAATCCGCATAGACCAGCATTGGTTTTCTTGTGTCAAAGTGAGGTGATGGTAGCCCAGAGCAAGCGTATCAGGTAGCGTCAATATGTGGCGGCAATGCCCCTGAAATTCCTCTCCTTGTTCTGTCTGTATCTGCCATTGGTAGTGCTCTTCATCTTTCAGGGTGATGGTGAAGCGCTCGCCTTGAGTAAAAACTTTTACTGTCGGCAAGGGGGAAACCGGCTCGCTGGCCGGTTTATTTTCACTTATCGCATCCAACAAGTAGTGTCGGGTTTCTGCCGGAATCGCTTGCGGTTTGCCATAAGCATTAATGTAGCTGGCGACAATGCCAGCCTCGGTCGCTAAATGATCGAGGCTTTTTTCCTCCATGATTTTTCCTTATCTCTTTGCTTGCCAGATGCGTTGTTGATAATCACGGATTGTCCGGTCAGAGCTGAACATTCCCATCCGGGCGGTATTTAGAATGGCGCTGCGTATCCAGCTTTGAGTATCGCGGTACAAGGTATCGATTCGTTTATGCGCGTCACAATAGGAGGCAAAATCAGCTAATACCAGATAAGGATCGCCACCTTCAATCAGACTATGTAGCAGCATATCGAAGGCTCGTTTGTCGCTATAGCTGAACTCGCCGCTAGCCAGCGCCTTGAGGATGTTGTCCAGATGCTGATCTTCCTTGAGTAGTTTCAGCGGGTCGTAACCGGCAGCTTTTAAGGCTTTCACTTCTTCTACGGTATGCCCGAAAATGAAGATATGGTTATCCCCGACCTGTTCGGCAATTTCGACATTCGCTCCATCTAGTGTTCCGATGGTCAGGGCGCCATTTAGCGCCAGTTTCATGTTGCCGGTACCGGAAGCTTCTTTACCGGCAGTGGAGATTTGTTCTGAAACATCGGCAGCCGGGATCATGAGTTCTGCGACAGAAACTTTGTAATCGGGGATAAAAGCGATCTTAATGCGATCTCGTACGATAGGATCATTATTGATTTTTTCCGCCGCCTGATTGATGGCAGAGATAATATTTTTTGCCAAATAGTAGCCAGGCGCGGCTTTTGCGCCAAACAGGAACACGCGCGGCACGATATCCAGCGCCGGGTTTTCCTGAATTTGTTTATAGAGCGATAGGATATGCAACAGGTTCAGATGCTGACGCTTATATTCATGCAAGCGTTTAATTTGCACATCAAAAATGGCGCTTGGATCTAGCTTAAGCCCCATCACTTTATTGACATAATTGGATAGCAGGATCTTGTTGTCTTGTTTGATAGCTCGGTACTCTTCGCGGAAAGCGGCGTCATCTGCATAGGGTTCAAGTGTTTTAAGAGCATCAAGATCGTTAACCCATTCGCGATTAAGCGTACGGTCAAGTAATCCTGACAGTGCCGGGTTACACTGTTTGATCCAGCGACGCGGGGTAACGCCATTTGTCACGTTGAGAAACTTATTCGGCCATAGTTGATGGTATTCAGGAAACAGATCCTTAACGATGAGCTGTGAGTGCAGCGCGGCTACCCCGTTTACGGCAAAGCCCGCGACAACGCAAAGATTCGCCATGCGTATCTGATGGTTATAATGTACGGCTAATTTTTCCCATACGGCTTGCTCGCCGGGCCAGTTTTTGTCCACCAACTTTTTAAACCGGTAGTTAATTTCTTTAATGATGCTGTAATGGCGTGGCAGCAGGTGGCTGACTAG
This sequence comes from Photorhabdus akhurstii, assembly GCF_019090985.1. Taxonomy (NCBI): domain Bacteria; kingdom Pseudomonadati; phylum Pseudomonadota; class Gammaproteobacteria; order Enterobacterales; family Morganellaceae; genus Photorhabdus; species Photorhabdus akhurstii. The sequence continues at coordinate 501,537 of NZ_CP020335.1, forward strand.
ATCCTCGTCCCAACATTCCAAACCTTCTGGCATCAGGGTATGGTTGGTATAGGCGAAAGTATGGCTGGTTATCTCCCATGCCGTTTCCCAACTCATCTGGTGTTTATCCAGTAGAATGCGCATCATTTCAGGGATGGCGATCGTTGGATGGGTATCGTTAAGCTGGATCACTTCATGCTTAGGCAGATCTTCCATTTTGCGGCCCGCCAGCTGATGGCGACGCAGGATATCTGCGACGGAGCAGGCACACTGGAAATATTGTTGCATCAGGCGCAGGCGTTTGCCTTCTTGATGATTATCATTCGGATAGAGAACTTTCGTTAGCTTAGCGGCTTCAACACCTTGCTGTTCCGCGGCCAGAAATTGCCCAGCGTTGAATTTGTCGAGATCAAATGGCTCGGCATGGGTTGCTTGCCACAGGCGCAATGGTTGGGTAATGCCATTACGGTAACCAATGACGGGTAGATCCCAGGCTTCTCCAATCAAGGTAAAGTCAGGCGCCCAGATTTCGCGTCCATCATCGGTTATGACGATTTTGCCACCGAAATTCACTTCAACATCTAACTGAGTGTTATGGCGGAACCAGGGATAGGATTCTCGTTCCCAATTGTCTGGTGCTTCAATTTGTTGCCCTTGTTCAAAGGATTGGCGGAACAGGCCGTATTGATAATTCAGACCATAGCCAATTGCCGGCTGACCGACGGTTGCCATAGAGTCAAGAAAACAGGCGGCGAGCCGTCCCAATCCGCCGTTACCTAAAGCGGGGTCGGTTTCTTGTTCCAGAAGATCGCTGAGAATAATATTTTCTTCTGCCAGGTAAGCCTGAACGTCTTCATACCAACCAAGGTTAAGCAGATTGTTTGCGGTCAAACGGCCAATCAGAAACTCCATCGAGATGTAGTTCACATGGCGTTGTTGGTCGGAATGATCGATGACAGGGCATGCGGGCAACAGCTCTGACAGGGCCGCGCTAACGGCTTGCCACCACTGATGCTGGGTCATTTCCTGTGCTGAACCGAGGCCAAAGCGCTGCCATTGACGTGTCAGCGCAGCCTGAAACTGGGCTTTATCTAATCTGGGCTGTTGCATGGAGTCTTCATCCTGTAGCTGAAAAGGGAAATTTAAGCACTATGCTGAATGCTCTCAGGATCTAAAGCATCATCCTGGAGAGGTATTAGTCAGGGAGGAGTAGAAGGGCGTAGCCAGTAACTATATTGCGTATCATTTTTGCATTTATTGAGTTCATTTTTTTCCAGCGGATCGATTAAGGTAATTTGCTAATCGCTTCCATAACTTATCTGTAGAAAATGGAATTTGTTGTTCAAGAATGTGATAGGGCACGCAACTTAATACTATGGGGTTCGTAAACATATTTGCAAAAGTCATCTATTTCACTAAATTTGGTTGGGCTGATTAATGACGTCATTACGGACCGTGAAATAAATTTCTAATAACATTACACATGGTTCCGGCGCTGGTTTTACTTATCGCTTCTTTGGGCACGGAAATTAATGCTTATCCCATCAAAACTGAGTCGTCCCGTTCGTCTGAATAATACAGTCTTGCGTAAGCGCCTGTTAGTCAGATTGAATGAGTCGTTTAACTATCGTCTTGTGCTAGTAACGAGTCCCGCAGGTTACGGCAAAACTACATTGGTCTCTCAGTGGGCCGCCGGGCAGGATAATCTGGGATGGTATTCTTTGGATGAGAGCGATAATCAGCCGGAACGTTTTGCCAGCTATCTTATCGCGGCGTTGCAGCAGGCTACGCAGGGACACTGTGTTAAAAGTGAAGTGTTGGCCCAAAAACATCAATATGCCAATTTACCCGCGCTTTTCGCTCAATTATTTATTGAACTTAATGAATGGCGGCGACCCATTTTTCTGGTGATTGATGATTATCATCTGATTGTCAATAGCATTATTCATGAGGCGATGCGGTTTTTCCTGCGTCACCAGCCTGAGAATCTGACATTAACTATCTTATCGCGTAATCTGCCTTCTCTTGGGATTGCTAATCTGCGGGTGCGTGAGCAATTGCTGGAAATTGACAGCCAGCAACTGGCTTTTGATTATCAAGAAACACAGCAATTTTTTGATAAGCGTTTAACCACATCCCTTGACGCTGACGATTGTAAGCGCCTATGCAATGAAGTCGCGGGTTGGGCGACGGCGCTCCAGCTTATTGCGCTGTCAGCGCGGCAGTCGTGTGATGCCGCTGAACTGTCGGCTAAGCGTTTGTCGGGCATTAACGCCAGCCATCTTTCCGATTATTTGGTGGATGAGGTACTTAATCAGGTGGATAGTTCGACGCGTGAATTTTTGTTGCGCAGTTCTATCCTACGTTCCATGAATGATGGTTTGATTGTTCGTCTAACCGGTGAAGAGAATGGTCAGCAGCGCCTTGAGGAAACCGAACGTCAGGGGCTGTTTATTCAGCGTATGGATGATTCTGGCGAATGGTTTCGTTTTCATCCGCTTTTTGCTTCATTTCTACGTCAACGCTGTCAATGGGAAATGGCGTTGCAATTGCCGGAGTTGCATCGCGCGGCCGCAGAAGGTTGGCTGGCGCAAGGGTATCCGGGCGAGGCGATTCATCATGCCTTGGCGGCGGGTGATACTGCCATGTTACGCGATATTTTGTTGCAGCATGCTTGGTCGCTATTTAACCACAGTGAGTTATCTCTGTTGGAAGAGTGTATGAATGCGTTGCCTTATGAGCAGCTATTGGAGAGTCCGCGTCTGGTGTTGCTCCAGGCTTGGCTGGCTCAAAGCCAACATCGTTATTCAGAGGTCAATACACTGTTGAATCAGGCGGAACAGGCGTTGCAACAGAAACAAATTTCTATTGAGCCGGATCTGTTAGCTGAATTCGACGCGCTACGGGCTCAGGTGGCGATGAACAGTGGTAAGCCGGAGATGGCTGATAAGTTGGCGAAACAAGCTTTGGCGGCACTGCTTCCTCAGAATGAATACAGTCGTATTGTTGCGACTTCCGTGGAAGGGGAAGTATTACATTGTAGAGGTGAGTTGGCTGATGCATTAGCGCGGATGCAACAAACCGAGCAGTTGGCGCGTCGTTTCCATGTTCATCACTATGCGTTGTGGGCGCTGTTGCAGCAAAGTGAGATTTTATTGGCTCAGGGATATTTGCAGACGGCTTATGAAACGCAGAGCAAGGCGTTTGAATTGATCCGTGAACAGCATTTGGAGCAGTTGCCAATGCATGAATTTTTGTTGCGTATCCGTTCACAGCTTTTGTGGTGCTGGTCTCGTCTTGATGAAGCCGAAGAGGCTGCGCGTCGTGGGCTGGAGGTGTTGTCTAACTTCCAACCTCAGCAGCAGTTGCAGTGTCTGACCCAGTTGTCTAAATGTTCTCTGACCAGAGGAGATATTGATAATGCCCGCCGTTATCTGGCGCGTTGTGAAAACCTGCTAAATAATGGGCAATATCATAGAGATTGGCGCACGAATACTGACAAGCTGCGAGTCATCATTTGGCAGAGTATGGACGACAAAAGCGCCGCTATTCAGTGGTTGGCACAGACTGAGCGGCCAGAAAGCGTCAGTAATCATTTTAATCAGGGCCAGTGGCGCAATATTGCTCGTGCTCAGATTCTGCTTGGTTTGTATGATGAAGCTGAGTCCATTTTGGATACACTGAATCAACATGCGAGAGAATTGCAATTAATCAGCGATCTGAATCGTAATTTATTGTTGTGTAACTTGCTTTACTGGCATATCGGACGCAAAAGCGAAGCACAGAGTGTACTCATTGAGGCATTGTCTTTGGCTAACCGTACCGGATTTATTAGCCATTTTGTCATTGAAGGCGAGTTGATGGCTCAACAGCTACGTCAGCTTATTCAGCTCAATACCTTGTCTGAGCTGGAGTTGCATCGGGCGCAGCGCATTTTGCGGGATATTAATCGTCAACATCGTCATAAATTCGCCCATTTTGATGAAAGTTTTGTCACACAGTTGCTAACACATCCCGATGTTCCTGAGCTTATTCGCAATAGCCCGCTCACACAGCGTGAGTGGCAGGTGTTGGGGTTGATTTACTCAGGCTACAGTAATGATCAGATTGCCGCAGAGTTGGATGTGGCGACGACAACTATCAAGACGCATATACGGAATCTGTATCAGAAGCTAGGAATTGCGAATCGCCAGGAGGCGATTCAGCAAGCACAGCAACTGATGCAGATGATGGGGTTAGGTGTGTGACAGATATTTAAGATTCTAGCGAAACTACCCGCCCTTTCAGGTTACGACTGCGTAGGTGTGCTGACAGGGTTAGCGCGGTACCGAGTAGCATGATTAACACTAGTGACTGTTTGAGCGAAAATGGCAATACCATCGCGATGAGTGAGAGAGAGGAGCCGACAGCCATCTGGACGAATCCTATCAGTGCAGAAGCGACACCGGCTTCATCAGAATAAGGTTCTAGCGCATAACTGGTCGCAGGCCCCATAGCAAATGCCATACCTGTACAAGCGAAAGCAACCGGTAACATGTAGCTTAGCCAGTGCTGGCTGGCGACAGTCGGCAGATGCATGCCAGAAAATAGAGACAGGCTAGCCAGCGCCATCAGAATTGCTCCTAATAGCAGGCAGCCAGGGCGACCAATTCGATGGATGATTTTGTTTACGGTTAGGAAGGCGATCATCGCCCAGAGTCCGTTGCCGCCAAAAATCAATGAAAAGGCTAGCGGTGATACATGGCCCTCGGTCATCAGCACGGTAGGGGCAAATGACACATAGGTAATGACTATGCCCATAACGCCGGCGTTAACCAGGGCAAAATGCATAAACTGGGCATTACTGAGAATTTGAAAGTATTGTTTCAGTGGTAGCCCGTGAACAGTCTTAGTGTTAGCGGGGCGCGTTTCTGGTAACCAGGCGGCAATGATCAGTAGTGTAATAACCGAGTAGCAAGTCAAAAACCAAAATGGCGCCCGCCAGTTGAAAATTTCGGCCAAAATACCGCCAAGTAATGGGGCGAGAGCCGGAACAATATTTAGCGTACCGTTAATAAATCCATAGGCTTTGGCCGCCTCATCACCGTTTAGGCGATCACGCACACCGCTAACGCAGACGACACTGGTACAGCAGACTGCGCATCCTTGAATAATTCGCGCGGCAATAAAAATTTCGGGAAAAGTAGAAAGCGCTGCGATCACAGAACCGATGATATATAAGGTAATACCCGTTAGGGCCACTGGCCGACGGCCGAATTTATCTACCAGTGGTCCGGCGATTAACTGGCCTAGCCCCATAATTAATAAAAACAAAGAAATCGTCGACTGAATAACTTCATTGTTAACTTTAAAATCCTCGGCGATGGCAGGGACTGTAGGCAAGAATACATCGACACCCAAAGGTCCAAAAAGTGCCAGGCTAAGTAGAAGAAGAATATAATTTTGCATGTGTGTTCTTTTGATATTTCAATAATGGTGGTGGTTTTATTGGTGAATAGGCTCAGTGGAATTCATTCTTTAGTGCGACCAAAGATCTTGGATACACCAGAAATCTACTGGCAAGTCATTTCAAGCTAGCGATAGGGATGTTCAAGGATCACCCACAGACTGAACCCTTTACTTTTTTTAAAGACTGAACTTTATACGAGCTATTCACTGGTGTAAACCAACCAGCTTGTGTGGGTATTTTTAAAAGAATTTTATATAGGAAAAAAATACCTGATACATCACATCAAAAGGCTATACCTGATAGTAATATTTAATTATTTTTAATGTCAAAATATTATAAATGCAGACAAATAATATCGCGCCGAAATATCAGTGCGTTCTGTACTCGATATTATGAATATCAGTCAAGAGTCTGGCTATATTCGGTGTAGAAAAAATACACCGTTTCAGACAAATCAGAAATAATAGAGAATTTTTTATTACATCTTATCACCTGTCAGAAAATAGCCACGAGAGATAGAAATGCCCTTATCTTCAGAGCAAAAGTCGTAAAGTGAGAGATTTCCGGTACAGTTTTGCAGGATTTTTAACAGAATTTCTTGTCATAACCCGATAGATCAGCAGTTCTGCATGTCATTAATCAATCATTCAAAATAATAATGTATTTTATATAAAATACTTTAATTTTTTAAATGTTTTTTGGGTTTTTATATGTTCTTTGTTGATCTAAGTTAATTTTTAGTAAATATTCTCTTACCTGTTGAAGATTATTGTGCTTTCTTATAGTTAGAAATGATTAATTAAGGTAATGAAATGATGGAAAATAGCAAACGGTTTGAAGATATGCTTTCTCGTTTTGTTGGGAACGGCCCTTATCTGGAAATTGATGGTGAAAAGTATATCGATGCGGCCTCTGGAACATTTAACCTTCCACTTGGGTACACTAATCGTAGAATAGCAGAAAAATTAAAACAGCAGATCGATAGATGTACACATCTAAGTTCAGCTTATACCCATGAAATGTCCCAATATATTTTGGCTAAATTAGTTAAACATACTCCTGAAGGAATTAATAGAATATGGTTGCGTGATGTTTCCGGTTCTGGGGCAGTTGAATGTGCAATTCGTATCGCGCAAAAAGCAACAGGGCGTTCAGGAGTTATCTCTTTCTTTCTGGCTCATCATGGCCAATCTTTAGCCACGGCGCAAATTTCGGGCAATGCTTTTAGAATTAAAGATTTCCATGTCAACATTGATGGTTCTTTAAAAGTTCCAACCCCTGCGAGTGTCATGTCAGAATTTGAACCGAATACAGAACCCAATCAATATTTTGACTTGGAGCAATTTATTCAATTAGGTTCAAATGACAATATTGCTTGTCTTATTATTGAGCCTATTCAAGGAAACGGCGGGAATAACGTTTTCCCTGTCGATTTTTACCGTAAGATCAGAGACATCTGCCATAAACATGACATTATTATTATTGCAGATGAAGTACAGACTGGATTTGGCCGTACCGGGACATTTTTTGCTTCAACCGGTTATGCCAAAGAATTAGAGCCAGATATTATTGTTTTCGCTAAGGGCGCTGGTGGCATAGGTATTCCTACCGGTGGCGTGCTGATGCGGAGTTCATTGGATGTATTAGAGTCATTCGAACATTCCAGTACATCAGGCGCTAACCCTCTTTCATTAACAGCTCTCAACGAAATTATCGATATTATCGAAGACGAACAGGTTCTGGAGAATGTGCAACGTCATGAAGCTTATTTACGTGATGGCTTATTAGCATTACAGCATAAATACCCAGAGATTACCGGTGTTAGGGGAGTCGGTTATATGTTTGGCTTTGATACGCCATCACCGGAATTTGCGGCACAAGCGATTGCAATAGCGAACTCGCATAACTTGATCATCCGTGGTTCTCGTTATGGTAAAGGTCGTGCGCTTAAAGTTCGTCCACCGCTAATTTGTACTCAGGAGCATTTAAACGAAATTCTGCATAAACTTGATCTGACTTTTGCTGATATGACATTAAATATGTTTGACAACAAGGAGGTAGCGTAATGAAAGCACTTAAATTTAATCGGGTGTGGGATGTGCAAATCCAGGATATTGAACCGTTACGCTGTGTTGAGTCTGATGATGTTGTCGTTGATATTGCGGTGTGTGGCGTTTGTGGTACGGATGTTGGGATTATCACCGGATCTTATCCTGTTGCTATTCCGGGAACCACTCTGGGCCATGAAACAACGGGAGTTGTTGCGCAAATAGGGAAGAGTGTCACTCATTTTAATGTGGGGGACCGTGTTGTCATCAATCCGACCTATTCCTGTGGGCATTGTCGGATGTGCCAGACAGGTAGTCCAAATCATTGTGAGAAAAAATTGGGAACCGAAGCGGGGGTTTCCTATGACGGGGCATTTGCTGAACAGTATCTGGCTAAAGAGAGTTCACTGATAAAGCTGGATGATCATGTCAGTATGGAAGAGGCATCATTGACTGAGCCACTCAGTTGCACACTGACCGGGGTTGATAAACTGGGCATTACTCATACTAATATTCGTGCGGCGGTCGCTGGCGCAGGCCCAATGGGAATGCTCTACATTTGGGCTTTACATGCCAAAGGCGTTAAGGCTTTCATGGTCGAGAAAAACGAAAGTCGTGTTCAATTTGCCAAAGAAAATCTGCCGCCGGAATGTGAGCTGTATACTGATTTTGATGAGGCATTGGCGCAACAATATGGTGATAAATTAGCGCTTATCGATCTATGTGTGGATACGACCGGCCAGTTAACCGAATACATTTTTGACCATTTGGCGCCTGGCGGAAAATTGTTGAATGTCGCGCTTAAAGATAAGCATGCCAATCTTGATATCTTGAAAATTGCTGATAAGAGCCTTTCCGTGATTGGTTCCATTGATTCTCTGAATAACAGTTTTGAGCGTGCTTATACCATGATCCGTGATGGTGTTATTCCAGCCGGTCGTCTGGTCAGCCAAATTTTTGATTTTAATGATTACTTGCAGGCTTTTCTCACTGTGGGTTGTGATATTGCGTGCAAAAGCCAAAAACCACTGTTTACTCCGAACTGTAAAGTGCTGATCCGTATTTCCGATCTAAAATAATGGAATGTTTCACATGGATAGATTTAATGTGATTTTTGATATCGATGGAGTCATTGTTGACAGTGAACAACTGCACTTTGATGTTCTTTGTGATTTGGCTCCTGATTACACACAGCATGTACAACCACAGCAACTTATTGGCCTGAGTCTGGAGGAAACGTTAGATTACATTGGGGTGCCAGCTCAGCAACAGCAAGAGATCACTGCCCAAATCGTCTCTGTTTACAAAGATAAGCTGTCTAAAAGTTACCTTCGTCCAGGGATTTCCAGGTTGATAGCGGCCTTACAACAGCACCGTATCCCTTTTGGCTTTGTTTCTACTGCGCCGCGGGAAGTCTGTTTGGCGAATATTGGATTACTGGAGTTGAATGAAAGCCCGGCTTTAATCTCTGGTGATGATGTTGCGAGGACGAAACCTCATCCAGATCCCTATCTTGCTATGTTGAAATTGAAGTCTATGGATGTTCATCAAACATTAGTGATTGAAGATACCGATTTGGGTATTACAGCAGCAACGCAGGCAGGTATTCCCTATGTGTATGCTTGGCCCCATGCTTTATCGGTTGCGGAACAGTATCAACAGGCAACTCGTATTATTGGGGCGCTGACCGATATTCCGCAATTTTCTAAAATTAATTTTGGGTAACTTAATGCTCTCCGTTAGTGATAGCGGAGGGCATTTTATTGACATAGAAGGAACATGAGTTGTCTGATCAAAATATTATCTCTTTGGTAAAACAACCCATTATGGCGACGCGCGCCGCTTTTTTTATTGCTGGTTTTAGTCTTGCAAGTTGGGCTCCCCTTATTCCTTTAGCTAAAGAACGGTTACAACTTGATAATGGCGCTATGGGGCTTCTAATGTTGGCATTCGGCATTGGTTCTTTCATCATGATGCCAATAGCGGGCATGTTAGCCGCACGTTTCGGTTGCCGGAACATTTTCACTTTATGTGCTTTGGTCGTGCTAGTGATGTTGCCAGGGTTAAGTGTATTACCGACACCGTTGACACTGGCTTGCGTTTTATTTGTCTTTGGTGCAGGTATTGGGGCAATGGATGTTGTGGTCAATATCCATGCCGTCATGGTCGAGAAAATGGCTCAGCGGCCAATTATGTCTGGCTTTCACGCGTTATTTAGTTTGGGCGGGATCGCCGGCGCAGGATCGGTGAGTGCATTATTGTCTCTGGGAATATCTCCTCTCCAGGTGATGGTAATGGCGGTATTACTGATTATTTTATTGCTATTGCCGGTATGGGGCGGGTTATTGAACGAAGCCGAAGCGGGTAATACGCCATTCTTTGCTGTGCCTCATGGGATCGTGATTTTATTGGGCTTTCTCTGTTTTGTCGCTTATATCATGGAAGGATCAATGCTGGACTGGAGCGGTATATTATTAACCAGCGTACATAATATCAGTAGTCATCAGGCTGGTATCGGTTATACCCTGTTTGCTATTGCTATGACATCGGGCCGCTTTATGGGTGATAAGATTATTGCCCTTTATGGACATCAACGAGTTTTTATCAGCAGTGCTTTATTGGCGACTGTTGGGTTTATTCTTATTTACTCAGCATCAACCGCAATGATATTAGGACTCTCTTTCCTGATGATAGGCGCCGGATTATCCAATATAGCGCCAATGCTTTTTACCGCTTCTGGTCAACAGAAAATTATGCCTGATTCGCTGGCGGTTGCCGCGGTTTCTACAATGGGATATTCAGGGATTTTGCTGGGACCTGCAATCATTGGTGGATTAGCGCATATTGTGACATTACACGGCGCTTTTGCTTGTATTGCTTTACTCTCTATCTCCTTATTTGCAGGATATAAATTGATTAATTCGAGCGGAAGATAATAGAGGAAATTCCTATGAGTTTGTCACAATATCATTGGCTTAATGAACCATCCGATTGGCAATGTGGCATTGATTGGCTTAATGTCACCACAGATCATAAGACCGACTTTTGGCAGAAAACATGGTATGGCTTTGAACGTCATAATGGCCATGTTTTTGGGCGTTATGTTGAGAATGATTTCACCTTTCAACTCTGTATTGAAGGCTGTTTTGAACATTTATACGATCAAGCAGGAGTCATGCTATTAGTCGATGAGAAACATTGGCTGAAAGGCGGAATTGAATATTCTGATGGTCATGCCACGATTGGTAGTGTGCTGACACGTCATCATTCTGATTGGTCTATGGGCGTATTTCCCGGTGATTCTAGTAAATTCTGGTTACGTTTGACTCGTGAAGAGGGGTATTTAAGATTGCAATATTCCACTGATGGTTTACGGTGGCCATTGTTGAGGTTGGCTCCTTTTTTTGAAGATAAACAACCCGTCTTTGTTGGTGCAATGTGTTGTTCTCCAGAACGGCACGGATTACAGGTGAGGTTTTCTGATTTCCAATTGGCACCGCCAATAAAAAAACCATTGCATGATTTAAGTTAGCCAGACATGCTTTAAAGCACCCGGAGCAATATGCTTCGGGTGTTATATATCAAGTCAGATGTTTAAACTCTTTCTAGAATAAAACCGGTAAAGTCAGCAGTTGCTTCTTCTGGAAGTTCTACAAATTGTTCTTTCAGTATGTAAACACGTAAAAGTCCCTCTTCATCTGTGTTTAATTCAACTGAACCGGTCGTAAAATTGAAGCTATTTACAACAAAGGATTCGGGGCCAAATGTGCGATTCTGTAAACCAAAATAAGCTGGCAATGCCCTTTGTGGTATTTTTTTTATCGATAAGCGTGCTGTACCCGTCAGTCTATATCTAACGTTAGGTTCTAATCCTGTTATAATTTGATCAATGACGCCAGAGCTGGAATAGCTTTGGATGCTAAGAAAATTAACCCCATTCTCGGATAAAATTTCTACAGTTTCAGGGGCTGGAATTCTCCAGCCTTTATATCCTTCATCAAATGAGCCATTAACCAGTTCTTTATTAGCGTTTTTTGTATCAGAATAATCTGTGCGATTTAATATTTTCTTCATATCCATATATGAGTCCTGTTAAATGAATAACGATTGAATTTTATTTTTCTTAATAATTTTTTCTGTAAGTACTTTAGCAATAATGGGGAAATATTCAATGGTGTTTTTCAATTGAATATTATGTCTGTGATAATTAGTGTGAAAATAAATGAGGTGACGAAATTATTACGATGGGGATTTATTTTTAAATAATTGAGCTATATTCTAGTTAAAATATCACTTTGTAATTTTTAAGTTTATTTTTTCAACCTATATTTAAACACCCAGAGCAGTGAACTCTGGGTGTTTAAAATGTTAAAATATATCGAAGTTAAATGCTTAGGCTTTCTCTAAAATAAAACCGGTAAAGTCAGCGGTTTCTCCGTCTGGGCGAGGGCCAACTTGGTCTTTCAATAAATAAACGCGTAAAAGTCCCTTTTGATCTGTACTTAATTCTACCGAACCTGTTGTAAAATCGGTGCTGTTTACAGCAAAAGAGTTGGGGCCATCGGTATGGCTCTGTAAACCAAAATAAGCTGATGAGGCCCATTCTGCTGATACGCGAGCTGTACCGGTTAGTTTATATTTAGTGTTAGGTTCTAATCCTTCGATAATTTGATCAATGACGCCTGAACCGGTAACGCTTTGGATTCTGATAAAGTGCACGCCATTTTCAGATAAGATTTCTACTGATTCAGGAGCTGGGATTCTCCAGCCGTTATATCCTTCTTCGAATGAGCCGTTTACCAGTTCTTTATGAGAGTTTTTCTTGCTATCAGAATAATCTTCATTATTCAGGATTTCTTGTACGTTCATATATTAGTCCTTTTTAAATAGATAGAAATGAGTTTAATTTCTTTCAGCGCTTTGTTTTTCGGGGGGGCACTTTATCAATAATGGGATAATACTCAATTGTATTTTTTGTTGGTGGTGAATTGTAATTTGTGTAAATTAATAAAAATATGGAATAAATTAGGGTGAATTTCAATATGTGTGGTGTATTTTATTTAGTTTTATCGCTATTTTTCGGTATTAATTGGAGTTTAATGTTGAATTCCATTCTGGAAATAGGTAATTAATCTGTCTATGAAGAATGTATTGCCTATTTAATGAATATTAAGATGTACGATTTTTTTCTTTATGTGGATAATTTGTATCTTGATAAGTAATTTATTTGTATATTAAAGGTTAAATTTAAGTTTGCGCAAAGTGATTGTGTTGAAATAGTAGGCGAATTCGATTGGGAAGTTCTTATTCAAAATTCAGAAAATATATTTTAAATGAGAGTTGTTTTATTGTTTATCTCATCGAGTTATATTACTGTCTGGTATTAGCACCAGACAGTTTTCTATATTAAATCCTATTTTTCTGGAGTTATTACCTATTAAGGGCTTTTACTTAAAATCGAATTATTTGAGAAGAGAGAAAATTAAATTATCGGCCTAAATAACCATCCCAATCTTTCCAGACAGGTTGTAACCCGGCTTTAATTAATACTTCCGCGACCTGATAAACAGAACGGTTATCATGCGGCATAAATTGTTCCAATTCTTCGCGGCTATTATCTGCGTAACCACCGGGTTGGGTTTTAGAACCGGCACTAACATTATTAATCGCTAGTGGTATGACATGATCGCGGAAGAATGGAGATTCGCGGGTAGAAATAGAAAGCTCAACATCTGGCGCCAATAAACGAAAAGCACAAATCAGTTGTACCAGTTCTGCTTCACTCATCAGCGATGCAGGCTCAATGCCTCCAGCACAAGGTCGCAAACGTGGGAATGAAATAGAGTAACGGCTCTGCCAATATGTACGTTGTAGAAAGAATAAATGCTCCGCCACCATATAGCAGTCTGTCCGCCAATGATTAGAGAGGCCAATTAGCGCTCCTAAACCGATTTTATCGATTTTTGCCCGACCAAGACGATCGGGTGTTTGTAGTCGCCAGTGAAAATCCCGTTTCTTACCCCGTAGATGATGCAACAGGTAAGTTGGCTCATGATAGGTTTCCTGATAAACCATCACACCATCTAGCCCCAGCGTTTTTAATTCTGAGTACTCTTCCTGTGTCATAGGCTGGACTTCCATCATTATTGAGCTGAAATATTCGCGGATAAGTGGCAGATAGCGGCGGAAATAATCCATACCGACCTTGCCCTGATGTTCTCCGGTGACTAATAACAGATTGTCGAAGCCCAGCGCTTTAATCGCCTGACATTCGGCAATAATTTCATCTTTATTCAGTGTCTTGCGTTTGATGCGGTTACTCATTGAGAACCCGCAATAGGTGCAGTCATTGGCACACAAATTGGAGAGATAAAGCGGTACATAAAAACCGACGGTGTTACCGAAGCGTTGACGAGTCAGTTTCTGTGCCCGTTGTGCCAGTGGTTCGATATAGGATTTCGCAGCCGGAGAGAGCAAAGCCATGAAATCGTCCAGATTTAATTTGTTGCTGCTTAATGCTCGTTCAACATCCTGCGCGGTTTTGCTATTAATGCGAAGGGTAATGTCATCCCAGTCCAACTGCTGCCAGCGGTAACTAAAATGGCTGTTTGTAAGATGATTTGTCATCACAACACTCTCAGGAAATCAGTCAGCGGACTGGATGCAACAGCATGTTGTTTTGGACTTGCCAGACCAGCTTGAGAGGATAATTCGCCTGCTTCAATCGCCATTTTAAAAGCTTGAGCCATTTTTATGGGATCTCGTGCAACGGCAATTGCGGTGTTGACTAATACGGCATCAGCTCCTAGTTCAATCGCTTCCAGCGCATGGCTTGGTGCGCCGATGCCGGCATCAATAACCACCGGCACTTGTGCTTGCTCAATAATAATTTGCAGGAAATCTCGCGTTAGTAGCCCTTGATTAGAGCCGATCGGCGCGCCTAAAGGCATGACCGCCGCGCAACCCACCTCTTCCAGACGTTTACACAAAACGGGATCAGCACTGCAATAGGGCAGAACGACAAACCCATCTTTGACCAACATTTCCGCGCCTTTGAGTGTTTCAACCGGGTCAGGCAATAAGTATTTCACATCCGGGTGGATCTCCAGTTTGATCCAGTTGGTTGCCAGTGCTTCACGGGCCAGACGGGCGGCAAACAGAGCCTCTTCTGCGGTTTTGGCCCCAGAAGTATTTGGCAGCAATTTGACGCCAAGTTTTTGCAATGGCGCCAAAATAGCGTCATTACCGCTTTGCAAATCAATGCGTTTCATTGCCATCGTGACAAGCTGACTGCCGGAGGCGGCTATAGCTTGAGTCATTACATTTGCGTTGGCGAATTTGCCTGTACCGGTAAATAGGCGGGAATGAAAAGTCGTATCAGCAATTTTTAACATATCAACCTCCAGCAATAGCCTGAAATAAAAGGATATTGTCTCCATCATTGATCTGATGCGTATTCCACTCTGAACGCGGAATAATGGTTTGATTAATAGCCAGTGCCATTCCCGGTTGTGTTTGTTTAAGTTGTTCTAGCAATTGCTGTATAGCCAGAGGAGCCATAAGCTCCATCGGCTGGTCGTTTACCGTAATTTTCATGCAATATCTCTGCAAATCGGGCATTGTTGCGACGGGTTAAGTTGTAGTGTGCTCCAGCTTTGCTGTTTACCATCAAACAGTCGGAGCTTGCCGCTTAACGGGGAAGGAAGCCCGGTTAACATTTTGATGGCTTCCAATGCCTGTAATGTGCCGATGATACCGACTACCGGACCTAATACACCCGCAGTCCGGCAATTTCGTAGTGGTTCTTCCTGTTCAGGGTAGAGACAGCTATAGCAGCCATGAAGATAAGGGGGTTCAAATACCATAAGTTGGCCGCTAAAACCGACAGCACTGCCGCTAATCAATGGCTTTCGTGTTGCCACACAAGCGGCATTGATAGCGTGGCGGGTTGTCATGTTGTCACAGCAATCGAGAACCAGATCGACTTGCTTCACGATTGTTGTCAGAGATTCCAGGTCCTGTCGTTGATTAAGGACCATTGTTCTTATCAGCGGATTCAATGCATTGAGTTGATTGGCTGCAAGTTCAGCTTTTGCGGCAGGGATCTCTTCGGTGCGGTAAAGTATTTGCCGTTGTAAATTGGAAATGTGCAATTGGTCATCATCAGCGAGATAAATTGTTCCCACACCTGCCCCGGCCAGATAGAGAGAAGCGGGAGCGCCTAGCCCTCCCAGTCCGACAATCAGTACGCGGCTGGATTTCAGTTTTTCCTGCCCTTCCGGGCCGATATCTTCGAGTAACAGTTGTCGGCTGTAACGCATAAATTCTTGATCATTTAACATAAGAACCTCCTCTATCCCTTCAATTCAACGCCTTCAACCAGATGAAGCAGTTGTGCGGTTGCCTGACGCCAATCTTTTGCTTTGGTAATGGCACTAACCAGTGCCACACTGCCGACTCCCGTTGCAATGACATCCGGTACGCGTTCAAGAGAGATGCCTCCGATGGCGACAGTGGGATAGTCTGGCGTGCTTTCTACCTGCCGTTTCAGGGCTGCCAGTCCTTGCGGGGAAGATGGCATCTCTTTGGTCGTGGTTGGGAAAATATGGCCGAGAGCGATATAAGATGGACGCAGGGATTTTGCTCGAGTCAGCTCTTGTTCATCGTGGGTAGAGATTCCTAACCGCAATCCCGCTGTTTGGATGGCGTTCAGATCAGCGATAACTAAATCTTCCTGCCCAAGATGGACACCATAAGCGCCGTGCTTTATTGCCAGTCGCCAGTAGTCGTTGATAAACAAACGAGCGTTGTATTGGCGACTGAGCATAATGGCTTGCTGAATATCTTCTTCCACCTGATCTTCTGGTCGATCTTTAATTCTCAACTGAATTGTGGTGACGCCTGCTTTTAACAAACGGGAAATCCACTCTAGCGAATCCACGACGGGATATAGGCCCAATTTGTATTCAGTTGGGGCAAATGGCGCGTTAGGCAGATTGTTCATGGGATACATCCTCTACGCTGTGATACAACTCGCCACCGTGGGCGCGGAATGCTTCAGACATCTGTTCCATACCTGCGGCGTAATCGCGTACTTCCTGAGAAATCTTCATAGAGCAGAATTTAGGTCCACACATAGAACAGAAATGCGCAATTTTTCCGGACGCTTGTGGCAAAGTTTCATCGTGATAGGCGCGAGCAGTATCGGGATCGAGCGCCAGATTAAATTGATCTTCCCAACGAAATTCAAAACGTGCTTTGGACATCGCGTTATCGCGGATTTGTGCGCCGGGATGACCTTTGGCGAGATCGGCGGCATGAGCAGCGATTTTGTAGGTAATCAGCCCTTGTTTAACATCGTCTTTGTTTGGCAAACCGAGATGCTCTTTTGGCGTCACATAACAGAGCATGGCGCAGCCAAACCAGCCAATCATGGCTGCGCCGATACCGGAAGTAAAATGGTCATAACCCGGTGCAATATCTGTTGTCAGTGGGCCAAGAGTATAGAAAGGGGCTTCGTGACAATGCTCTAATTCTTCCGTTATATTGCGGCGGATCATCTGCATAGGAATATGCCCAGGACCTTCTATCATCACCTGAACATCATATTCCCAGGCAATTTTGGTCAGTTCACCTAATGTGTGCAGTTCTGCAAACTGCGCTTCATCATTAGCATCCTGAATAGAACCGGGGCGCAGACCGTCTCCCAATGATAGGGAAACATCATAAGCGGCGCAGATTTCACAAATTTCATGGAAATGTTGGTAGAGGAAGTTTTCTTGATGATGAGACAGACACCATTTCGCCATAATTGAACCACCGCGGGAGACAATCCCGGTGAGGCGTTTGGCTGTCATCGGTACATAGCGCAGTAATACACCGGCATGAATGGTGAAGTAATCAACTCCTTGTTCCGCTTGTTCCAGCAAGGTATCACGGAACATTTCCCAGGTGAGATTTTCCGCGACGCCATTGACTTTCTCCAGCGCCTGATAAATAGGGACTGTGCCGATAGGTACCGGGCTATTACGTAAGATCCATTCGCGGGTTTCGTGGATATAACGGCCTGTGGAGAGATCCATGACCGTATCTGCGCCCCAGCGAGTAGACCAGATTAACTTTTCTACTTCTTCCTCAATAGAAGAGGTGACGGAAGAATTACCGATATTAGCGTTAACCTTAACCAGAAAATTGCGGCCAATAATCATCGGTTCTGATTCAGGGTGATTAATATTGGCAGGAATAATAGCCCGACCGGCTGCGACTTCCTGACGGACAAATTCTGGTGTGATATTTTCCGGCAACTGAGCGCCAAAACTTTGTCCAGCATGTTGTTGGCGTAGCACATCACCGTGGATACGTTCGCGCCCCATATTTTCCCGCAGTGCGATAAATTCCATTTCCGGTGTGATGATGCCTTTGCGGGCATAGTGCAGTTGAGTAACGCATTTGCCTTCATGGGCTTTTAATGGATGGGGGCGATGATTGAAACGTAAATGATCGAGACCGGCATCCGCCAGGCGTTGCTGAGTAAAATCGGAGCCGAGGGCGGCAACAGGTTCAGTATCTTGGCGTTCATCGATCCACGGTTGGCGTAGCTTGGTTAACCCTACATGTACATCCAGTTTGGCATCAGGATCGCCATAAGCGCCGGAAGTATCATAAACCGGAATGGCTTCATTTTCCTCATACTGAGGCTCTTCTTTGGTTCCGCCAATTAACGTGGGCGATAACTGAATTTCGCGCATTGGAACTTGGATATCGTCACGGGAACCTTGAAGATAAATTCGTCGTGAATTTGGGAACGTCACGCCCTGAATAGAATTAATAAATTCCTGAGCGGCATCGCGTTGAGCTTTACGCGGGCGTGCCGGATTGGGTTTTGGTGAAATATCGGTTGTAGGGATAAAAGTATTATGAGACATAGCAAATTCCTAACTGTGTTATTGGGAAAGTTGCTTGTCTGGAGCTCGCAGGGAGTAATGGTTGATGGCTGGACAGGCCCGTAAAAAATTGGGTGGGCTAACAGCGGTTGATTACTCTTGTTCCCTTCGCGGGTATTAACCCGATCAGGTTCCGCGGATCCCGAATTAACGGTCTCAGCCTGTGTATGCTGCGATAAAACAGCTTACGCTAGGCACTCCGACAAGAAAGCAAACAGTAGTATAGAAGGGATTATGAAAACTACAACCCTTACTGATTGAAAGTATTTACAGTGACCAGGTTAATTTTTTTTAGCTATGTTGCTGATTGTTTTGTGATCGATTTGTCATGTTTATTAATTTTTTAACTACAACTTGTTAAGGAAATAAGGCATGAAAAACTTTGATTCATCTAAAGTGGTTAAAGTTAAATTACCATTGTCGGGTTGGGTTGTTTCATGAAGATGGTGGACCAATGTTCGATATATTTCATGCCTATTTTGTACCTAACTGTATTTGTCAAATTTTATATAAAATGTCTAATATATATTTCGATATTTATGAGGAAGAAATTAGATTACGGTTTAATACTGCATTGAAAAAATTTTTGGATACAAAAGAGATAATAGATCATCTGGCGGGAATTCAGTCCAATTTTTTCGATCTGAACATCCAAGATTAACGGACATATAAGTAATCGATATTTTGATGAGGGAGGTTATTATGCGAATGCAAGTTAAAAATTCATTTAAATGAATGGATTTCATAAAGTAGTTGTTGTAAATATAATATTTGATCGTTTTTTATTTTCTGATATTTTATTCTTTAGGCTCTTCTATTAATGCATTCGATAAAGATTTGCCTGAGGAAATCTGAGACAATGTTTTTTGTAACTTGGTAGAAATACTATACCTTGACAATGAGTGGTAATGACTAACTGATAAAGACAGAGAAACAGATTGTGGCAAAGAAAGAAAAACAGCCTCACCATGATTCGTTATTCAAGCATTTTTTAACGCAGCCTGAAACGGCCAAAGAGTTTTTATCCCTTTATCTGCCCGAAGAGGTTCAGTTGTTGTGTGATTTAGCCACATTGAAACTGGAGTCCGGCAGTTTTGTGGATCGGCATTTACGTCAACTGCACAGTGATGTGCTGTACTCGGTTGAAACGGTCCGGGGACAGGGCTATATCTATTGTCTGATTGAGCATCAGTCCACCCCTGACCCGCTGATGGCCTGGCGGCTGATGCATTATGCCATGTCAGCTATGGCGGCTCACCTGAAAAAAGGCCATGCTGAACTCCCTTTGGTGGCGCCGCTGCTGTTTTATCATGGGGAGGTTCGGCCATATCCTTACTCAAACCGGTGGCTGGATTGTTTTACGCTCCCTGAACAGGCTGCCCGTTTATACCATCAGGCGTTTCCGTTGGTGGACGTCAGTGCGCTCAGCGATGAAGAGATCCTGACGCATAAAGGCGTTGCCCTGATGGAACTGGTGCAAAAACACATCCGCTGCCGGGATATGCAGGAATGGCTCCTCCAATTGGTGGAACTCTTGAATGCAGGGTATAATACAACCGAACAGCGCAATGTGGTGTTACGCTATATTTTACTGAATGGGCATACGCTGGATCTCTCCCAATTTGTCCATCAACTGATTGAACAATCTCCGGAGCATGAAACGATGTTGATGACTATTGCAGAACAGCTTGAACAAAAAGGGCTTGAGCGTGGTATTGAACTAGGCCGAGAAGAAGGTATTGAGCTAGGCCGAGAGAAAGGTATTGAGCTAGGTCGAGAGGAAGGTATTGAACTAGGCCGAGAGAAAGGTAAAGTGGAAACGGCTCGTGCCTTATTACGGCATGGCGTGAGTTTAGACATTATTGTCACCAGTACCGGACTGAGCCGGGATAGAATTGAAGCGTTAAAGCATTAAATTCATCTTCTCTTTTACAGCAAAATGCCGATATTCAAGATCGGCATTTTTGTTTTTATTTTTACTGAGTGGGCATACGCTGGATCTCTCCCAATTTGTCCATCAACTGATTGAACAATCTCCGGAGCATGAAACGATGTTGATGACTATTGCAGAACAGCTTGAACAAAAAGGGCTTGAGCGTGGTATTGAACTAGGTCGAGAAGAAGGTATTGAGCTAGGCCGAGAGAAAGGTAAAGTGGAAACGGCTCGTGCCTTATTACGGCATGGCGTGAGTTTGGATATTATTGTCACCAGTACCGGACTAAGCCGGGATAAAATTGAAGCGTTAAAGCATTAAATTAATCTTCTCTTTTACAGTAAAATGCCGATATTCAAGATCGGCATTTTTGTTTTTATTTATAGGGAGCGAAATGACACCTTAAGAGCATAGGGAACGCGATTAGGTGGGTTGTTTGCGGAAACAAAATGACTTGCTTTGTTTCGTCAAGACCTCAATTTTATTGCAATATTCTCCCCAGCAATTGGGTTGCCTGTTGAAAGATAACGGGTATAGATGGGATTATGGAAACCATAAACCCATTACTGATCGAAAGCATTTACAGTGACCAGGTTAATTGTTTCCAGCCATATTGTTGTGCTTCGGCTTTTAAACGGGCATCGGCATTGATCGTAATGACTTCATCGGCAAACCGACACATTGGGAGATCATTAATTGAATCACTGTAAAAGCGGATAATTTCAGGATGGCTATTTTGCTGTTCCAGCCACTGTTTTATCCGTTTTACTTTACCTTCACGAAAAGTCGCAATGCCATCTATTTTGCCGGTATAACAGCCATTTTCCATTACCATATCAATGCCCAGTACCGTGTGAATACCCAGTTCAGTAGCAATCTTTTTTACAATAAAAGAGACAGTAGCTGAGATAATAATGATTGGAATTTGTTGCTGTTGATATTCTGTAATTAGGGCTTTGGCTTGTGGATAAAATCGCGGTTTAATTTTTTCGTTAACAAATTCAGTCAGCCAAAGATCAACTTGTTCTTGTGGAATTTGATGCAGTGTTTGCAGACTAAATGCTAGATAACCACTCATATCCAGTGAGCCTGCGCCGTAATCAGCCATCATTTTTTTATCTGCTTCAATAAAGCTTGGATCGGTAATGATGCCTTTTTCCCATAAAAACTCGGTCCATATAGCGCTGGAATCACCGGAAATTAAGGTGTCATCCAGATCAAACACGGCAAGCAGTTGTGGCATGGTGTTGTGCTCCTCGGGCCAAAGAATATTAATAGTTGAGAATAATGCCGATTACTGTCAAAGCGGGCAATACGATCTTGACGATAATAATAAAGCACGCTTTTTTGATTAAAAAGTGTATGATTTATACAGATATTAAAATTAAGATGTCATAGTGATGATGCAACAACAAATTACAGGTACAGAACGTGGCTGGTGGGTTATCAGCGATGAAAATCGTATTTGGCTCCCTAAAGGCGAATTACCTTTTGGAATGGCAACTCAATGGTCACTACAAGAAAAAATAGCCTTGCCTATTGGTGAGTGGCAAGGTGAGAAAGTTTGGCTTATTCGTCAGAAAATGGCTGCAAATATGGTTTCTTTACGGCAGATTGTTAAAGATGATCGTGGCTTGTTTCAATTAGCTGGCCGAGGAGTGCAATTGGCGGAGTTTTATCGCTCTCACCAATATTGTGGTTATTGCGGTAATAAAATGTACCATTGTGTCAGTGAATGGGCTTGTCTGTGTCATCACTGCCACGAACGTTATTATCCGCAGATAGCGCCTTGTATTATTGTCGGTATTCGTCGGGATGATCATATTTTGTTGGCTCAACATCAACGCCATCGTGGAGGCATTTACACCGTACTTGCGGGATTTGTTGAAGTCGGTGAAACACTGGAAGAAGCTGTGGCTCGTGAAGTGATGGAAGAGAGTAATATTAAAATTCGCAACTTACGTTATGTGGCTTCTCAACCGTGGCCTTTTCCTCATTCATTGATGATGGCATTTCTGGCTGATTATGACAGTGGGGAGATCTGTCATGATCCGAAAGAGCTGATTAGTGCGGATTGGTATCACTATGAGCAACTGCCATTGATTCCACCACCCAATACTATTGCTCGTCGGTTGATTGAAGATACGATTGTTCTGTGCCGAAATGCGTAATCTACAGTTTGGCGCAATTCAACGGGAGAGATCTACCTGTCATGTTACAATGACGCCTAATCAATTGTAGTCAGATTATATTGCGGCCAATAAATAGATGGAGCCTGCCATGAATGAGCTGAAAAACGACCGTTATTTGCGAGCTTTATTACGTCAACCCGTTGATGTTACACCTGTTTGGATGATGAGACAGGCTGGTCGTTATTTGCCTGAGTATCAAGCTACCCGTGCTGAAGCCGGTGATTTTATTTCTCTATGTAAAAATACGGAACTTGCCTGCGAAGTCACTTTGCAACCTTTACGGCGCTATCCGCTAGATGCAGCGATTCTCTTCTCTGATATTCTCACCATTCCTGATGCTATGGGACTGGAACTCTATTTTGAAGCAGGTGAAGGTCCGCGTTTTAAATCTCCCATTTTAAATCGCGCCGATGTGGAAAAACTGTCGGTGCCTGATCCGGAAATGAAGCTGGGTTATGTGATGGATGCAGTACGTGCGATTCGTAAGGCACTGGCGGGGCAGGTTCCTCTAATTGGCTTTTCCGGTAGTCCGTGGACACTGGCGACTTATATGGTGGAAGGTGGCAGCAGTAAGACATTCACTAAAATCAAAAAAATGATGTATGTCGAACCTGCCGTAATGCATCTATTGCTGGATAAGCTGGCAGACAGCGTTATTCTTTATCTCAATGCTCAGATTAAAGCAGGCGCTCAGTCTGTAATGGTTTTTGATACTTGGGGCGGAGTGCTGACGGGGCGGGATTATCGGGAATTTTCCTTGCATTATATGCACAAGATTGTTGATGGCCTGATCCGTGAAAATGAAGGTCGTCGTGTGCCGGTGACACTGTTTACTAAAGGTGGCGGACAATGGCTGGAAGCAATGGCTGAAACCGGTTGTGATGCGCTTGGTCTGGATTGGACGACAGATATTGCCGATGCACGTCGTCGTGTGGGAAATAAAGTTGCTTTGCAGGGCAACATGGACCCATCCATGTTATACGCTTCTCCAGAGCGCATTGAACAGGAAGTTTCGACAATTTTGCAAGGTTTTGGCGCGGGTTCTGGTCATGTCTTTAACCTTGGTCATGGTATCCATCAGGATGTACTGCCGGAACACGCAGGTGTATTTGTTGAGGCTGTACATAACCTTTCAACTAAATATCATCAGTAAGCATATGATTAATACGAAAGCGCTACGCCAGGAGCAAATAGCAAAGGCTCAACAGGTTATTCGTTATGATGATTTTCCCCCACCTAAATTGATTGCTGGCGCTGATGTGGGCTTTGAACAGCAAGGGACGATCACTCGGGCGGCGATAGCGGTTCTCTCTTATCCTGCCCTTGAACTGGTGGAATATCAGATAGCCCGAATTGAAACTACTCTGCCTTATATTCCCGGTTTACTCTCTTTCCGTGAATACCCTGCATTAATGGCTGCCTGGCAGTTGTTGAAACACATACCTGATCTGGTGATGGTGGATGGTCATGGCATTGCTCATCCACGCCGTTTAGGTGTTGCCAGCCATTTTGGTTTATTAGCAAATGTACCTACAATTGGTGTGGCAAAACGTCGTTTATGTGGTGAAAGTGAACTATTGGGAGAACAGCCCGGCAGTTGTCAACCTTTGATTGATAAAGAAGAGCAGATTGGTTGGGTATGGCGGAGTAAAAAACGTTGTAATCCGTTGTATATTTCTACAGGGCACCGAATCAGTCTTGATAGTGCATTGCTATGGGTGGAACGTTGTATGAAAGGCTATCGTCTGCCTGAAACAACCCGTTGGGCAGATGGCGCAGCCTCAAATAGGCCATTTTTTGAACAAATGACACAGAAAAATCCTTAAATTCGGTGTAAGCGTGTGGATATTCTTGAATTTCAGGTAAACTGCGGAGCAAATTGTGCATAATGAGTAAAAACTAATGTTACGAAACCCGATACATTTACGGCTGGAAAAACTTGAAAGCTGGCAGCATCTGACCTTTATGGCAAGTCTGTGCGAACGGATGTATCCAAATTACCAGATGTTCTGTCTTCAGACAGCGTTTGCAGAACCGGCTATTTACCGCCGTATTCTGGATTTGGTGTGGGAAATATTAGTTGTAAAAGATGCCAAAGTGAATTTTGATAATCAGTTGGAAAAGTTGGAACAAGCTATTCCCTCAGCGGATGATTACGATATTTACGGTGTGTACCCGGCAATTGATGCATGTATTGCATTAGGGGAAACTGTTCATGCTCGTCTGAGTGGTGAAACATTGGAGCATGCAATTGCAGTGAGTGAAATTTCAATTCGCACCGTTGCTATGCTTGAAATGACTCAGGCCGGGAAAGAAATGACCGATGAAGAACTGAAAATGTTACCTGCTATTGAACAAGAGTGGGATATCCAATGGGAAATTTATCGCTTATTGGTTAGCTGCGAAGAGCGGGATATTGAGTTGATTAAAGGATTGAAAGCTGACCTCCGGGAGTCAGGAACGAGCAACATTGGCATAAATTTAACGCAGTAAAGTGAAAAAACGTGATTTAATGCTTTAAATGCCATGTTCAAAGGCTTCACTTTTGCCCCCACTCTGTTCTACATTTGGGGGGTGAAAAGAAGTGGCTATCGGTGCGTGTATGCAGGGGTGCTGTCATTCGGCATATCCGTCGCACTCGATGCTTTGCAAACGATAAACACACTGTAAGGATAATCTATGAATAAGACTGAATTAGTTGATGCAATCGCAGAAAGCACAGACCTGACTAAAGCTCAGGCAAAGGCTGCTCTGGAATCAACTTTGAATGCAATCACCGAATCCCTGAAAGCGGGTGATTCAGTACAACTGGTAGGTTTTGGGACTTTCAAAGTTAACCATCGTGCAGAACGTACGGGTCGTAACCCGCAAACCGGTAAAGAAATTACAATCGCGGCTGCAAACGTACCTGCTTTCTCTGCTGGTAAGGCTTTGAAAGACGCAGTTAAATAATTTCATTGCAAAAAAGAAAAAATAGAAGGGGTATTATTTATCCCCTTTTGTTGGTTCGTCAGGGGCTGATGACACTAGGATTCGTCTTCGCGCTCAGCGCCTGTACCAATCAACCTAAACAACCTTCTTTCAGCGCAAGTGGATTCATTGCAGATGATGGCGTTGTCCGCTTGTGGCGTCTCAACGATCAGGATAGTAAACCTCGGGTGCTGATGAGTGTTTACAGCCCCTACCGTAATGACAATACCGTCGTGACTTTTTATGAATATAAACAGGGCGATTTGCGCCAAATTCGTCGTGAAATTTTGAGTGATAAAAATCCACTGTCTGAACAACTTCGTTTGGATAAATCCGGTGAGGTGATTTTTATGCAAAAGCAGTCGAAAGCGCGGCGTGAACTCCTCTCCAGCGATGATATTGTTCGTATGCAGTTTGACGCTAAACGAACGC
Source organism: Photorhabdus akhurstii (assembly GCF_019090985.1). Taxonomy (NCBI): domain Bacteria; kingdom Pseudomonadati; phylum Pseudomonadota; class Gammaproteobacteria; order Enterobacterales; family Morganellaceae; genus Photorhabdus; species Photorhabdus akhurstii. Next base: position 527,484 of record NZ_CP020335.1, read on the forward strand.
TTGAATTAAGTGACGCGTTGATCGTGGGAAATGTACGTTTGATGCAAGGGCACTGGAATAACGGTAAAGTTACTACCTGTGCAGGTGAAACGATTTCTGTAGAGTTTGAACCTTACGCGAGGTCATGGCTTGAACAGCGCGAAAAAAGCAGCTACGGCCAATTAACCATTGCTTGGTTGGAAGCGCCTGTTGGCCGAGAATTATTGTTGGTAGCCAATAATGACTTTTGTCGTTGGGAACCGACGAAGGACAGCCTCTGATCTTCGTCAGTTTTATGATTACTTCAATCGGTTAATTGCTCGATATCCGATATCCTTACGGTAAAAACAGTTATTCCATTCAATCTCTTCTGCTTGTTGGTAGGCATTTTTCTGTGCATCTATAATGGTTTCACCCAATGCTGTAACACACAGAACGCGTCCACCGGCGGTAATAACTTCACTACCTTTCACTGCCGTACCTGCATGGAAAACCTTGCTACTTTCATTTTCTTGTTGGGGCAAGCCATGAATAATATCCCCTTTGTGATAATCAGCAGGATACCCGCCGGCAGCGAGTACCACGCCCAGAGCAGGGCGTTCATCCCAATGAGAAGTTTTACTCGCAAGCTCTCCTTTTGCGCCAGCTAGACAGAGTTCAACAAGATCAGAACGCATGCGCATCATGATGGGTTGAGTTTCCGGATCGCCAAAGCGACAGTTAAATTCAATGACTTTTGGTTCGCCATTTTCGTTGATCATCAAGCCGGCATAAAGAAAACCGGTATAGACATGCCCCTCAGCAGCCATACCATTAACGGTAGGATAAATAATCTCTTCCATAATACGCTGGTGGATTTCATCGGTGACGACCGCAGCGGGAGAATAGGCTCCCATACCGCCGGTATTTGGACCCGTGTCACCGTCACCTATGCGTTTATGATCCTGACTGGTCGCCATTGGAATAACATTCTTGCCATCGACCATAACGATAAAACTAGCTTCTTCACCCGTTAAAAATTCTTCAATAACAATACGGTGGCCTGCATCACCAAACGCATTTCCTGCTAGCATATCTTTGATGGCGGATTGGGCTTCTTCCAGTGTCATCGCAACAATCACACCTTTACCCGCAGCCAGCCCGTCAGCTTTTATAACAATAGGGACGCCGATTTTATCCAAGTAGTTAAGAGCCGGTTCGATTTCTGTAAAATTCTGATAAGCCGCAGTTGGGATTTGATGGCGAGCCAGAAAATCTTTGGTGAAGGCTTTTGAACCTTCTAATTGAGCGGCCGCTTGAGTTGGGCCAAAAATAGTTAACCCGGCTTTTTGGAATGCATCGACAATACCTATTACCAGTGGCGCTTCAGGACCAACGATAGTCAGCCCAATATCATGGCTTTGTGCAAATACCAACAAACCGTTGATATCTGTCGCTGAGATGTCAATATTTTCGAGATTGCTTTCTAGAGCCGTTCCCGCATTTCCTGGAGCGACATAGACTTTATCAGCTAAAGGAGATTGGGCTGCTTTCCATGCCAGAGCATGTTCGCGTCCACCGCTACCAACAATTAAAATATTCATCAGATTAACTCCTGCTTATTGATTAGTGGCGAAAGTGGCGCATGCCGGTGAAAATCATAGCAATACCGTGTTCATCAGCCGCGGCAATCACTTCGTCGTCACGGATTGAACCGCCGGGTTGGATAATGCAACTCACGCCGACAACTGCGGCGGCATCAATACCGTCACGGAATGGGAAAAATGCGTCAGACGCCATTGCACATCCCTGAACTTCCAAGCTTTCATCGGCTGCTTTGATCCCTGCAATTTTTGCGGAATAGACACGGCTCATTTGGCCTGCGCCAATACCGATGGTCATATCATTTTTTGCGTAAACAATGGCATTGGATTTGACAAATTTAGCAACCTTCCAGCAGAACAGAGCATCTTTCATTTCTTGCTCAGTAGGTTGACGTTTGGAAACTACACGTAAGTTAGTTGCTGCTACCATTCCAAGATCGCGATCTTGTACCAGTAGACCTCCGTTAACTCGTTTAAAATCAAGGCCAGCAATTCGGGTTTCCCATTCACCACATACCAGAACGCGGACATTTTGCTTAGTAGCCAATATCGGCAATGCCTCTTCATCCACTGAGGGGGCGATAATCACCTCTACAAATTGGCGGTCGATAATGGTTTGTGCGGTCTTAGCATCAAGTTCACGGTTGAAAGCAATAATACCGCCGAAAGCGGAGGTTGGATCTGTTTTGAATGCGCGATCATAAGCTTCGTGAATATCTTTCCCAATGGCTACACCGCAGGGGTTAGCATGCTTAACAATAACGCATGCGGACTCGGTGAATTCTTTAACGCATTCCAGGGCTGCATCTGTATCTGCAATGTTATTATAGGAAAGAGCTTTACCTTGTAACTGAGTTGCAGTTGCAATAGATGATTCAGAGAGATTTTCTTCTATATAGAAGGCAGCATCCTGATGACTGTTCTCACCGTAGCGCATATCTTGTTTTTTAATAAAATTCAAATTCAGAGTACGGGGGAAACGTCCTGATGGCTGAGTAGTATCGCCATAATAAGGAGGAACCAGCTTGCCAAAATAGTTAGCAATCATGCTGTCATAAGCGGCGGTGTGCTCAAAAGCCTTAATGGCTAAATCGAAGCGGGTCGATTGTGTTAATGACCCCTGATTGTTATCCATCTCTTCAATGATTTTTTCATAATCATTACTATTAACCACAATTGCTACATCTTTATGGTTCTTAGCCGCAGAACGAACCATAGTTGGGCCGCCGATATCAATGTTTTCAACAGCATCTGCTAAAGTGCAATCGGGTTTAGCTACGGTCTGGGCGAATGGATATAGATTCACAACCACCATATCGATCGGTGAGATTTGGTGTTGTGCCATGATTTCATCATCTTGTCCACGGCGGCCAAGGATTCCGCCATGTACTTTAGGATGCAACGTCTTAACACGGCCATCCATCATTTCAGGAAAGCCGGTGTAATCTGAAACTTCAGTAACCTTTAGATCTGATTCAGCGAGTAAACGAGCTGTGCCACCAGTGGAAAGCAATTCGACACCGCGTTGAGATAAGGCTTTTGCAAATTCAACAACCCCTGATTTATCGGAAACACTAAGCAGGGCACGACGGATTGGACGAAGCTGTTGCATTGATTTGATCCCTTGGATTTTGTAAGGCAGTAACATGTTATTGGGAAGAACCCACTATATCAGGACATAAAAAATGGGCACTGCAATAACATTTCAATATAGTCAGATAAAATCGCTTGATGATTTTAACCAACGGATTGTAACGAAAACGTTTGCGTGATGCTCGATAAATTTTCATCCAACTAGCCATTTGTGGATAAATCTGTTGGTAAGTAGGTATAAGGCGGGGTGTTGCTGTGGAATTAATCAAACGATCAATTTTTTTCAAAATAATTATTGCCAGCGCCAGAGAACTCCCTATAATGCGCCACCACTGACCGACACAACGCTGATAAACATTGTGAGGTCAGGCAGAGAGAAAGCGAATAAGCGCTTGACTCTGCGGGCGAAAAGCGTAATATACGCAGCCCGGCTGAACGAGAATGTTATTTTTTGATTCAGCCTGCTCTTTAACAATTAATCAGACAATCTGTGTGGGCACTCACAAGACCGTATCACAAAAAATATGTTTTAAAGTCTTGAAGAGTGAACAACAGTTAATTCATTACGAACTAATTAGTCAGAATTCTTTGAGCATCAAGCTTTCAATTGAAGAGTTTGATCATGGCTCAGATTGAACGCTGGCGGCAGGCCTAACACATGCAAGTCGGGCGGTAACAGGAAAGCGCTTGCGCTTTTGCTGACGAGCGGCGGACGGGTGAGTAATGTCTGGGGATCTGCCCGAGGGCGGGGGATAACCACTGGAAACGGTGGCTAATACCGCATAATGTCGCAAGACCAAAGTGGGGGACCTGAAAGGGCCTCACGCCGTCGGATGAACCCAGATGGGATTAGCTGGTAGGTAGGGTAATGGCCTACCTAGGCGACGATCTCTAGCTGGTCTGAGAGGATGACCAGCCACACTGGGACTGAGACACGGCCCAGACTCCTACGGGAGGCAGCAGTGGGGAATATTGCACAATGGGCGCAAGCCTGATGCAGCCATGCCGCGTGTATGAAGAAGGCCTTCGGGTTGTAAAGTACTTTCAGCGGGGAGGAAGAATTTAGCTTGAACAGAGTTGGATTTTGACGTTACCCGCAGAAGAAGCACCGGCTAACTCCGTGCCAGCAGCCGCGGTAATACGGAGGGTGCGAGCGTTAATCGGAATGACTGGGCGTAAAGCGCACGCAGGCGGTCAATTAAGTTAGATGTGAAATCCCCGGGCTCAACCTGGGAATGGCATCTAAGACTGGTTGACTGGAGTCTCGTAGAGGGGGGTAGAATTCCATGTGTAGCGGTGAAATGCGTAGAGATGTGGAGGAATACCGGTGGCGAAGGCGGCCCCCTGGACGAAGACTGACGCTCAGGTGCGAAAGCGTGGGGAGCAAACAGGATTAGATACCCTGGTAGTCCACGCTGTAAACGATGTCGATTTGGAGGTTGTGGCCTTGAGCTGTGGCTTCCGAAGCTAACGCGTTAAATCGACCGCCTGGGGAGTACGGCCGCAAGGTTAAAACTCAAATGAATTGACGGGGGCCCGCACAAGCGGTGGAGCATGTGGTTTAATTCGATGCAACGCGAAGAACCTTACCTACTCTTGACATCCTCAGAATTTGCTGGAGACAGCGAAGTGCCTTCGGGAACTGAGAGACAGGTGCTGCATGGCTGTCGTCAGCTCGTGTTGTGAAATGTTGGGTTAAGTCCCGCAACGAGCGCAACCCTTATCCTTTGTTGCCAGCACGTCGAGGTGGGAACTCAAAGGAGACTGCCGGTGATAAACCGGAGGAAGGTGGGGATGACGTCAAGTCATCATGGCCCTTACGAGTAGGGCTACACACGTGCTACAATGGCGGATACAAAGTGAAGCGACCTCGCGAGAGCAAGCGGAACACACAAAGTCTGTCGTAGTCCGGATTGGAGTCTGCAACTCGACTCCATGAAGTCGGAATCGCTAGTAATCGTAGATCAGCATGCTACGGTGAATACGTTCCCGGGCCTTGTACACACCGCCCGTCACACCATGGGAGTGGGTTGCAAAAGAAGTCGGTAGCTTAACCGCGAGGAGGGCGCTGACCACTTTGTGGCTCATGACTGGGGTGAAGTCGTAACAAGGTAACCGTAGGGGAACCTGCGGTTGGATCACCTCCTTACCTGAGATAGGTTAAGTGCAGTGCTCACACAGATTGTCTGATGAAAGTCGAGAGCAAGGGAGTCTGCGAAGCCGACCATAGGGTCCCCTTCGTCTAGAGGCCTAGGACACCGCCCTTTCACGGCGGTAACAGGGGTTCGAATCCCCTAGGGGACGCCACTTGCAGGATAACGGGTGAAAGGCGTTGTCGATGTGTCTTTAAGCGGATTTTAGGAATCTGTTTAGCGATATAAGCTCTTTAACAATCTGGAACAAGCTGAAAAATTGAAACACTCAGTAATATCGACAAGGTATTATTGAGGCGTCTCTCAAGCTGAGCAATCCGAGACTTTTTCGGGTTGTGAGGTTAAGCGAATAAGCGTACACGGTGGATGCCTAGGCAGTCAGAGGCGATGAAGGACGTGCTAATCTGCGAAAAGCGTCGGTAAGCTGATATGAAGCGATATAGCCGGCGATGTCCGAATGGGGAAACCCAGTGCAATGCGTTGCACTATCATTAACTGAATCCATAGGTTAATGAGGCGAACCGGGGGAACTGAAACATCTCAGTACCCCGAGGAAAAGAAATCAACCGAGATTCCCCCAGTAGCGGCGAGCGAACGGGGAGCAGCCCAGAACCAGCATCAGCCATAGCATCAGAGGAACGGTCTGGAAAGGCCGGCGAGAGAGGGTGACAGCCCCGTACTCGAAGGTGGCATGGCTGTGAGTTCGACGAGTAAGGCGGGACACGAGAAATCCTGTCTGAAGATGGGGGGACCATCCTCCAAGGCTAAATACTCCTGACTGACCGATAGTGAACCAGTACCGTGAGGGAAAGGCGAAAAGAACCCCGGCGAGGGGAGTGAAAGAGAACCTGAAACCGTGTACGTACAAGCAGTGGGAGCCTCTATTTATAGGGGTGACTGCGTACCTTTTGTATAATGGGTCAGCGACTTATATTCTGTAGCAAGGTTAACCGCATAGGGGAGCCGCAGGGAAACCGAGTCTTAACTGGGCGAAGTAGTTGCAGGGTATAGACCCGAAACCCGGTGAGCTAGCCATGGGCAGGTTGAAGGTTGGGTAACACTAACTGGAGGACCGAACCGACTAATGTTGAAAAATTAGCGGATGACCTGTGGCTGGGGGTGAAAGGCCAATCAAACCGGGAGATAGCTGGTTCTCCCCGAAAGCTATTTAGGTAGCGCCTCGTGAAGTCATCTTCGGGGGTAGAGCACTGTTTCGGCTAGGGGGCCATCCCGGCTTACCAACCCGATGCAAACTGCGAATACCGAAGAATGTTATCACGGGAGACACACGGCGGGTGCTAACGTCCGTCGTGAAGAGGGAAACAACCCAGACCGCCAGCTAAGGTCCCAAAGTCATGGTTAAGTGGGAAACGATGTGGGAAGGCCCAGACAGCCAGGATGTTGGCTTAGAAGCAGCCATCATTGAAAGAAAGCGTAATAGCTCACTGGTCGAGTCGGCCTGCGCGGAAGATGTAACGGGGCTAAACCATGCGCCGAAGCTGCGGCAATGACATTCAGGTGTCATTGGGTAGGGGAGCGTTCTGTAAGCCGTTGAAGGTGGCGCTGTGAGGCCCGCTGGAGGTATCAGAAGTGCGAATGCTGACATAAGTAACGATAAAGCGGGTGAAAAACCCGCTCGCCGGAAGACCAAGGGTTCCTGTCCAACGTTAATCGGGGCAGGGTGAGTCGACCCCTAAGGCGAGGCCGAACGGCGTAGCTGATGGGAAACAGGTTAATATTCCTGTACTGAATGTGACTGCGAAGGGGGGACGGAGAAGGCTAGGCCATCCGGGCGACGGTCGTCCCGGTTTAAGCGTGTAGGTGGGAGGAGCAGGCAAATCCGCTCTTCTGTAACACTGAGGCGTGATGACGAGCTGCTACGGCAGTGAAGTGGTTGATGCCCGGCTTCCAGGAAAAGCCTCTAAGCATCAGGTGACATTGAATCGTACCCCAAACCGACACAGGTGGTCAGGTAGAGAATACTCAGGCGCTTGAGAGAACTCGGGTGAAGGAACTAGGCAAAATGGTGCCGTAACTTCGGGAGAAGGCACGCTGGCGGCAGGTGAAGGAGTTTGCCTCCGGAGCCGAAGCCAGTCGCAGAGACCAGCTGGCTGCAACTGTTTATTAAAAACACAGCACTGTGCAAACACGTAAGTGGACGTATACGGTGTGACGCCTGCCCGGTGCTGGAAGGTTAATTGATGGGGTTAGCCGCAAGGCGAGGCTCTTGATCGAAGCCCCAGTAAACGGCGGCCGTAACTATAACGGTCCTAAGGTAGCGAAATTCCTTGTCGGGTAAGTTCCGACCTGCACGAATGGCGTAATGATGGCCAGGCTGTCTCCACCCGAGACTCAGTGAAATTGAACTCGCTGTGAAGATGCAGTGTCCCCGCGGCAAGACGGAAAGACCCCGTGAACCTTTACTATAGCTTGACACTGAACATGGAGCCTTGATGTGTAGGATAGGTGGGAGGCCTGGAAGTGCGGACGCCAGTCTGCATGGAGCCATCCTTGAAATACCACCCTTGAATGCTCGATGTTCTCACTTAAGCCCGTTATCCGGGCTGAGGACAGTGTCTGGCGGGTAGTTTGACTGGGGCGGTCTCCTCCCAAAGCGTAACGGAGGAGCACGAAGGTTGGCTAATCACGGTCGGACATCGTGAGGTTAGTGCAAAGGCATAAGCCAGCTTAACTGCGAGAGTGACGGCTCGAGCAGGTACGAAAGTAGGTCTTAGTGATCCGGTGGTTCTGAATGGAAGGGCCATCGCTCAACGGATAAAAGGTACTCCGGGGATAACAGGCTGATACCGCCCAAGAGTTCATATCGACGGCGGTGTTTGGCACCTCGATGTCGGCTCATCACATCCTGGGGCTGAAGTAGGTCCCAAGGGTATGGCTGTTCGCCATTTAAAGTGGTACGCGAGCTGGGTTTAGAACGTCGTGAGACAGTTCGGTCCCTATCTGCCGTGGGCGCAGGAAGATTGAAAGGGGCTGCTCCTAGTACGAGAGGACCGGAGTGGACGCACCGCTGGTGTACGGGTTGTCATGCCAATGGCATCGCCCGGTAGCTAAGTGCGGGAGAGATAACCGCTGAAAGCATCTAAGCGGGAAACTTGCCTTGAGATGAGTCTTCCCTTGACTTAGAGTCACGGAAGGAACGTTTAAGACGAAGACGTGGATAGGCTGGGTGTGTAAGCGCAGCGATGCGTTGAGCTGACCAGTACTAATGAACCGAGCGGCTTAACCTTACAACGCCGAAGGGGTTTTGGTGTCGGAAGACAGCAAACAGAAGTCGGAAGACAGAAGAGAGACAGATTTCAGCTTGTTCAGAGATTGGTTCCAATGGTTGTGTTGACGGAGAGTCAGACAAGGGTTGGAATAAAACGGAATATGCCTGGCGGCGATAGCGCGGCGGTCCCACCTGACCCCATGCCGAACTCAGCAGTGAAACGCCGTAGCGCCGATGGTAGTGTGGGGTCTCCCCATGTGAGAGTAGGACACTGCCAGGCTTTAAATACAGTGGAAACCCTCAGCGTAAGCTGGGGGTTTTTGCGTTTGTAAGACAGCCGCTGCTTTGGCTCCATAAACGTTACGATGCTTGTCGAAATTTGCTTTTGTTAATCATCCCTTTATCTCCAGCGTTTTTACCATCTGCGGCTGGTAGTTTCGGATTGATTCCCTTGTGAGCCATTCCTGCGGTTGCTGTGGCTATGTTGCCCTCGATACTTTGCATCCCGAAATTACTTTAATACATTATCGATTCATAAAATAATTTTGTTTCTTTATTAGAATATATTGTTTTTATATTTATAGTTTTGAAATTGAATTATTTATATATTGCGTCATTTTATGTTGAATTATTAGATTCTTAGCAATAATATCATTGAATTTTAGGTGATTTATTTTAAATATTTAATTAATGTTAGTTTGATGTCTTTTGTTATAAAATAAATTGAAATTATTTCATTTTTATAATATTAAAAAATATTAATTATTTATATATTGAATATCGAAATATGACCAAAAATGAAATAATTTCAGCTTACTTGTAAAGCCTCGACATTCTGTTAATACTTAGTTAGATTTAGCTGTCTGGAAGTCTAAACGTGTAAATGGATAAAGAATCGAGGTCATAGCATGCCAATTTGTATACCGGATGAATTACCCGCAGTGAATTTTTTACGAAATGAGAATGTGTTCGTAATGACATCTACCCGTGCGAATATTCAAAATATACGTCCACTAAAGGTATTGCTGCTTAACCTGATGCCAAAGAAAATTGAGACTGAAAATCAATTTCTAAGATTATTATCCAACACGCCTTTACAGGTAGATATCCAGCTACTGAGAGTAGATAACCGGAAGTGCAGGAATACGCCCGCTGAGCACTTGAATAACTTTTATTGTGATTTCGAACGGATAAAACATCAAAATTTTGATGGCTTAATTGTTACTGGTGCGCCATTAGGATTAGTTGAATTCGAAGATGTGGCATATTGGGAGCAGATAGAGAGAATAATTCGTTGGGCGAAGGAGCATGTCACTTCTACTCTATTTATTTGTTGGGCTGTGCAAGCAGCTTTGAATATTTTGTATGACTTACCGAAGCTTACCAGAGAAGTAAAACTATCCGGTGTTTATTATCATTCTACTTTGGAGCCTTTAGCATTATTGACTCGCGGCTTTGATGAATCTTTTTTTGCGCCTCATTCTCGCTATGCAGATTTTCCTGAGCAGGTTATTCGTGAACATACTGATCTGGATATTCTTTGCAATTCTGAGGATGCGGGGGTGTATTTACTGGCGAGTAAAGATAAGCGTATGGTATTTGTCACTGGGCATCCTGAATATGATGCCGGAACGCTGGCGAGTGAATATTTACGCGATTTAGCAGCAGGTTTGGAGCCAAAGATCCCAATAAATTATTTTCCAGATAATAATCCAGAAAGAAAACCACTGGCATCATGGCGTAGTCACGGGCATTTATTATTTTCCAACTGGCTAAATTATTATGTGTACCAGATCACGCCATATGATCTTACCTACATGAATCCAACATTGGATTAATATCTTTATAAATGGCTGAAATTCAGCCATTTAACCCTTCTGATTTTTTCTGATCTCCTGTCATTAGTACCTATCAAAATATCGCACTTTTTGTAGTTTATCTTATATAACAAAAACTTAACCAAATGATCTTATGATTTATGGAATCAATTTCTCTAATTTAAAATAGGTAATTTTCTTTATAACTAATTGTTTTTTATTGGATAAAAATAAATTTTTAAAAAAATGGAAATCGTTTTTGATTTATTTTAAATATCTATTACTCTTATTCAGGTGGCTTTAAAATGAGGATAGATGAATGACGCAGCAAACTTTAGCGACTGAATTATCGTTTATTAAACGATTTGGAGCGGCAGAGCAGGAGATTTTGATACCTGAGGCAGTAGATTTTCTGAAAGATCTGGTTGTTCGGTTTACTGATGCACGGAAAAAATTGTTAGTCGATCGGGATATTTGGCAAAAGAAAATTGATGATGGTGAATTGCCTGATTTTATTTCGGAAACCAGTTCCATTCGCGAGAGTGAGTGGGAAATTCAAAATATTCCGGCGGATCTCCGTGATCGCAGAGTAGAAATCACTGGACCAGTAGAACGGAAAATGGTTATCAACGCCTTGAATGCTAACGTAAAAGTTTTCATGGCGGATTTCGAAGATTCCTTAGCGCCGGCTTGGGATAAGGTGATTGAAGGGCAAATCAACCTGCGTGATGCGGTTAATGGCACAATTTCTTATGTTAATGAGCAAGGTAAGCAGTATCAATTGCAACCTGACCCGGCTGTTCTGATCGCACGGGTAAGAGGACTTCATTTACCGGAAAAACATGTTCTTTATCAGCATGAGCCAATCGCCGGTGGATTGTTTGATTTTGCGCTCTATTTTTACCACAACCATAAACAATTGTTGGCAAAGGGAAGCGGCCCCTATTTCTATTTACCAAAAATTCAGTCCTACCATGAAGCTCAGTGGTGGAGTGATGTATTCAGTTTTGCCGAAGATCGTTTTGAATTACCGAGGGGCACAATCAAAGCAACGGTATTGATTGAAACTCTGCCTGCTGTATTCCAGATGGATGAGATTCTTTATCATCTTCGGCACCATATCGTTGGCCTTAATTGTGGCCGTTGGGATTACATTTTCAGCTACATTAAAACACTGAAAAATCATAGTGATCGGGTTCTGCCTGATCGTCAATCTGTCACGATGGATCAACCTTTCCTCAACGCTTATTCCCGTCTGTTGATCAAAACCTGCCATAAGCGCGGAGCATTTGCGATGGGGGGAATGGCTGCTTTTATCCCCAGTAAAGATATTGAACGCAACAACTGGGTACTAGATAAAGTCCGGGCGGATAAAGAGCTGGAAGCACGTAATGGTCATGATGGTACATGGATTGCCCATCCAGGTCTTGCCGACACGGTGGTGGAGGTTTTCGATAAGGTCTTGGCGGAGCGGCAAAACCAGTTAGATATCTTCCGTGAAGAAGATGCACCGATTACCGCGGTTCAATTGCTGGAACCTTGCCCAGGCGATCGTACTGAAGAAGGTATGCGAGCCAATATTCGTGTAGCCGTTCAGTACATTGAAGCGTGGATTTCAGGAAATGGATGCGTGCCTATCTATGGTTTGATGGAAGATGCTGCGACAGCCGAAATTTCCCGGACATCCATTTGGCAGTGGATTCATCACGAAAAGTCATTATCCAACGGTAAAAAAGTGACAAAAAGTTTGTTCAGTCAAATGTTGGCAGAGGAAATGGAGGTTATTAAGCAAGAGGTTGGAGAAACACGTTTCAGCCAAGGGCGATTTAGCGATGCGGCCAAGTTGATGGAGCGCATTACCACTCAGGACGAGTTGATAGATTTCCTGACGTTGCCGGGATATCAATTGCTTGATTAGAGCCAATCCCATTAGAAAAATTTAAGAAACGAATAATAACAAAACACCATTATCCGATTAATTTAACTAAAGGTAGGAAGTAGAAGTTATGACAATCTCCAGAACTCAACAAATCGCTCAACTGGAACAAGAATGGAAAAGTGACCGTTGGAATGGAATTATTCGCCCGTACAGTGCGGAAGATGTAGTTAAATTGCGTGGTTCGGTTAATCCAGAACATACACTGGCACAGTTTGGCGCTAAAAAGCTGTGGGAACTGCTACATGGCAAAGCTAAGAAAGGCTATGTCAACTCATTGGGGGCATTGACTGGCGGGCAAGCATTACAGCAGGCAAAGGCGGGTATTGAGGCGATTTATCTTTCTGGGTGGCAGGTTGCGGCTGATGCTAACACGGCATCCAGTATGTATCCTGATCAGTCCCTGTATCCGGTGGATTCAGTCCCGGCGGTGGTAAAACGTATTAACAACAGTTTCCGTCGGGCAGATCAAATTCAGTGGGCAAATGGTATTGATGCTGATAATCAGGAATATATCGATTATTTTCTGCCAATTGTGGCGGATGCGGAAGCAGGATTTGGTGGTGTTCTGAATGCTTTTGAATTGATGAAAGCCATGATTGAAGCGGGTGCTGCGGCTGTTCACTTTGAAGATCAACTTGCTGCGGTGAAAAAATGTGGTCACATGGGCGGTAAAGTTCTGGTTCCGACACAAGAGGCTATTCAAAAATTGGTCGCTGCGCGTTTGGCGGCGGATGTTTCTGGCGTGCCTACCCTGTTGATTGCTCGTACGGATGCTGATGCGGCCGATCTGTTAACTTCTGACAGTGACGCTTATGACAGTGAATTCATTACTGGCGAGCGGACTTTTGAAGGGTTCTTCCGCACCAGTGCGGGGATCGATCAAGCGATTAGTCGTGGTTTGGCTTATGCGCCGTATGCTGACTTGATATGGTGTGAAACATCAACACCTGATATTGAAATGGCCCGTCGTTTTGCTGAGGCGATTCATGCTAAATATCCCGGTAAATTGCTAGCTTACAACTGTTCTCCATCGTTCAATTGGAAAAAGAATCTGGATGATAAGACGATTGCACGTTTCCAGGATGAACTGTCAGCAATGGGGTATAAATTCCAATTTATTACTCTGGCGGGTATCCACAGTATGTGGTTCAACATGTTCGACTTGGCGCATGCTTACGCGCAGGGTGAAGGCATGAAACATTATGTGGAGAAAGTACAGGAAAGAGAGTTTGAATCAATTAACCGTGGTTATACTTTTTCTTCTCATCAGCAGGAAGTTGGCACAGGTTATTTCGATAAAGTCACAACGATTATTCAAGGGGGAACATCGTCAGTAACCGCATTGACAGGTTCCACAGAAGAGCAGCAGTTCTGATTGTTCTATACCCTATGGATTTCAATTTGAAAGATGACGGGTATATTTCTGATTCTATTCAGCCTGCCGATTGCAGGCTGAATATATTGAGGAGTTGCGATGGGGATAGATTCGGCACATCTGATAGCGCAGACTATTTTACAGGGATTCGATGCACAATATGGTCGCTTTCTGGAAGTGACTTCAGGTGCACAACAACGCTTTGAACAGGCGGACTGGCTCGCTGTTCAGCAAGCGATGAAAAAGCGCATCAATCTTTATGATCATCATGTTGGGTTGGTGGTTGAGCAGCTTAAATGCATACATGGCGCTTTCGGATATGATGAAGAGTACATTGGCAAAGTAAAAGTTGTTTATACCAGTTTATTGCCGGATTATCCCCGGTTTGAAATTGCCGAGAGTTTTTTTAATTCTGTTTATTGCCGTCTGTTTGAGCATCGTAATCTGACACCGGATAAATTATTTATTTTTACTTCTCAGCCTGCCCGGAGATTCCGGGACATTCCCCGTCCGTTGTCGCGTGATTTTTTCCCTAATGGCGATCTTGCCTCAATGTTACGGACAATCCTTAATGATCTGCCGCTACGTTTGCCTTGGGAAAATTTAGCGAGAGATGTTCATTATATTACGGACTATCTACAACAAACATTTCCAGTCGAAGAATTATTACAGGCAACTTTCCAGATAGCTAATGAACTGTTTTATCGTAACAAAGCGGCTTGGCTGGTAGGTAAGATCCGCATGGGAAGTCAAGTTTACCCTTTCTTGTTGCCGATCCATCATAATGAATCTGGCGGGATATTTATCGATACCTGCCTGACTGATTATGCTGATGCCAGCATTGTATTTGGTTTCGCCCGTTCCTATTTTATGGTTTATGCGCCTTTGCCTGCGGCTTTAGTTGAGTGGTTGAGAGAAATTCTGCCCGCCAAATCAACGTCTGAACTTTATATGGCAATCGGCTGCCAAAAGCATGGTAAAACAGAATATTACCGGGAATATCTGGCGTTTATTACCTTCTCCAAAGAGAAATTTATGATTGCCCCCGGAGTTAAAGGGATGGTGATGTTGGTATTCACTTCGCCTTCATTTGATCGCGTCTTTAAGGTGATTAAAGATAGATTTGCGCCGCAGAAAGAGGTGACGCAGGAGCGGGTACAGGAGTGTTACCGTCTGGTCAAGGAGCATGACCGGGTGGGGAGAATGGCCGACACGCAGGAATTTGAAAATTTCGTTATTGATAAAGCCCGCATTAGTCCTGAACTAATGGAAGAGTTACAGAAAGAAGTGCCGGAAAAGCTAGAAGATTTGGGTGATAAAATCCTGATTAAACATCTGTATATGGAACGGCGGATGACACCGTTAAATATCTATATGGAACAGGTAGAAGAGCAGAAGCTGAAAGATGCTATCGAAGAGTACGGTAATGCAATTAAACAACTTGCAGCGGCGAATATTTTCCCTGGCGATATGCTGTTCAAAAACTTTGGTGTGACACGACATGGACGAGTGGTGTTCTACGACTATGATGAAATCTGTTATATGACAGAGGTTAATTTCCGGGATATACCGCCACCGCGTTATCCAGAAGATGAACTTGCTGGTGAACCGTGGTACAGCGTGGCGGCAAATGATGTTTTTCCTGAGGAATTCCGACATTTTCTTTGCACTGACAATCATATTCGTCGTTATTTTGAAGAGATGCATAGTGATTTATTTAAAGCAGACTACTGGCGGGCGTTACAGGAACGGATTAGAAATGGTCATGTGGAAGATGTGTTTGCGTATCGCCGCAAACAGCGGTTTAGTCAACGTACTGAGATAGAAACTTACTCTATTGCTAAAGTTCCAGCCTGATTTTATTGGGAATTGGCGATTGCTGTTAGCGATCGCCATTTTCACCAATAGCTAATATTATTATCCTCATTAAATTATTTCTCTAAATTAAATATAAATTAATCCCTATTTGTTCTTGTGCGGGGTATGAATATTCCTAATAAAAATAAACTTGGGATTCAATATGAAATATATTTCTTATTATGAAGGCATAATTGGAATGTGAATTAAAAACATATATTTAATGATTTCTTTAAGAAATAAGAATAGATCCACTTATTTGTGGAAGTTCTATAATTTTATAGAGTTTGGGAATCAAGGATTTTTAGCCACGGCTAGCGGTTATAAAAAGAATTGATATTTTTGACTCTAAATTAAATACATGAAAATTCTCATATAACATACATATAACTTCGCGAAAGTATTTAAGGATATAATCATGGCTAGTGTAATTTTATACGGTGATAAAATTCATATTAAAAACAACTATAATAATGGAAATGGTGGTTATCTGGACACTAATGGTTATGCAACCGCGCAAGGCGCAAAATATAACGTATACACGGCTGCTTCGCCGAACCGCGCTCCGGGTACAGGTACGGGGACATGGCAAATTTTGTCTACGAGCGGAAAAGCCATAGGGACAGAGGTTTACAGTGGTGATACTGTGTTTCTTTTCAATCTTTACCAGAATAATGGGGGATATCTCGGCACTAATGGTCATGCGCCGTCACCTGAACTTTATAATGTTTATACGGCGGATAAAGCTGCGCGTCCAGTTGATACTCTGACATGGTATATTTTTTCAGATACAACCAGTGGATATGATGGCAAAGTTCGTGAAGGTGATGTTATCCGTTTTCTGAATGGTTATAATAACGTAAGTGGAGGATTTCTCGATACTTGTTTCAATGCTACTGCTGCTGGCGCGGTATATAATGTATATACTTCACGTCTTTCTAACCGGGGCAATGGAACAGGTACTTGGAATTTATCAAAAGCGATTTAATCAGGATGATACTCATCGATTAGTGTCCCATTAACTAATTCTTATATATGTAAGAATCCGGAAATATAATTATTTTCGGATTCTTTATCTTATTTGTCATTGATGTTATTTCTAAACTGGTTAAATAATTTCGTTGTTATTCTATTATATTGACGATAATATTTTCAGAGGGATGATAAATTAAGTTGAATTTATTGGTCTGAAAAGACAGGGCACGAAAAAATTAATGCCCTGAGAATCATATGATAATTTAAGAAAAAGAATTAACGAATCCCGCCATATTCTTTACTGATCTCTTTTGCTGCCCGGATCACCAAAGCACCAAGTTCAGTGATTCGATCATCAGTGATCCGTGAGACTGGGCCGGAAATGGAAATAGCCGCAAAGGCTTGGTGATGCTCATCATAAATACAGGCAGCAATACAGCGCAGACCTAAAGCATGCTCTTCATCATCGAACGAATATCCTTGTTTACGTGCTTGTTCCAGATTTTCTTTTAAACTTGAAGGGGTTGTCTTGGTATGTTGTGTGTAAGAATGAAGTCCTTTCTTATGTAGTAATTGAACCAGTTGGTTATCTGACAATGTTGAAAGAAATGCTTTGCCAGCTCCGGAAGCATGCATCGGCAATTTACCTCCGATAGGGGCGGACATTCTCATCAATGCATTACACTGTACCTGATCGACAATAACCGCTTCATATTCACTGTGATCAAGAATCGCTAAATTAACCGTTTCACCGGAATCTTCCATCAAGCGGCGGAGAATCGGGTGAATGAGTGCCAATAAATTTCGGCTCTGTAAGAAACTGCTGCCGACAATAAAAGTGTGTGAACCGATAACCCACAACCCTAAATCGCCAATCTGACGGACAAAACCGTGCTGTTGCAAAGTGGTCAAAAGTCGGTGAGTGGTGGAATTTGGTAATCCGGCTTGTTGGGCTAAATCAGTCAAGGCGATACCACCGGGTGACTCGGAAATATATTCCAAAAGCGTCAGACCGCGACTTAATGACTGTACTTGCCCGTTAGCAACAGCATTATTCGCCGTAATCTTAGTTTTTTTTGTTTTTTTACTGGTAACGGCAGTGCTCATCGAAATACCCTCTGAATAATAAGATGGAATTCATTTTCATTTCTCATTATGGACGATAAACCTGAAAAACACTCATCCGATGTGTGGAAAATGCTACCTATCATTGAGATTTGAAGAAATCTCAAAATTTTGCCTAGAATCGTTATGATAGTTAATTCACTGTAAATATACAATATTATTAATATGGTAATGGTTTACTATCTATAAATATAACGAGCTGATATTGTTGGTTCGGCACGATATAAACTGCTAAAGTTTGCGAATACTTTCTATATATAAACTGGAATTCCTGTTACTTGGGTAATCTTTGTAGAATGGAATAAGCGATCTTTTTAGAAATTAGCTAATGATATTAGTCGTATTTAAGCAGGGAGAATGTGTGAATAATACCTTGGGGAATTTATAGGTAATATGGTTTTTATCTAACTATTTTTTGATTATATAATTATAAAAGAGCGTCTGTTATTGTTAAAAATAATGTTTTATATTGTTTTAAATTGGTCGTAATTATTTTAATTAATTTTTTATATTTTCATTTGAATTGTAAAAACATGAGAAAATATTATTAATTATATCAAGGATAATATTTTGTTACTATTTTTTCGGAATGGGAGAATTTAATGAAACGCATTTTTTTGATTATCTGTTTTCTAACAACTTTAATTGTAGCGATTATTCAGGGTATCGGTTTGGTACTTCCTGATAAAGTTCCTGTTGAATATTTCAAAGAGAGTGGGTTTAAGAATGTGATGAGAACACTTGGTGTTATTGCTGCGGAACCTCATCCTGCGGCTTCAACACGGCAAGCGTTAATTCGGGCTTACCTGATTAACGAAATGAATAATATGGGATATAACGTTACTGAACATACATTTCATTACTCGGTGGATGATTTGGCCTCTCGGCAGAAGAGAATATATTCAGGCTTCAATAGTCAACAACGCCGAGCTTTTGATAAAGAGTTTGCCAGGATAAATACAGGCAATTTTGCGAAACAAGTGGAGGATCAATCGGAATTAACTGGAACGAATCTTATCGCAAAGTTGGAGGTTCCTTCGCCAAAAGGAACCTTATTATTCATTTCGCATTATGACAGTGTTAGAACTGCGCCAGGAGCCAGCGATAATGGTATGGCCGTCGCTTCGGTACTCCAGTTAATGCGGGATCTTGCTGAAAGAGAAGATATAAAAAACAACGTTATATTCTTATTCTCTGATGCTGAAGAGTTGGGATTACTTGGCGTGCATCACTTTGTTAAGAATATTAATGAAATTGCTACTCAACCAATAGATGTTGTTTTTAATTTTGATGCTCGAGGGAATAATGGCGTGCCACTCTTATTTGAGACATCGGCAAAAAATCTTGCGCTTGTTTCAGAATGGAATCGGAATGCTTATAAGCCGGTAGCTTTTTCATTTAGCCCTATCGTGTACCAGATGTTGCAGAATAACACAGATTTTAGCGTCTTTCTGGATAGAGGGTTTACTGGGATGAATTTTGCTACCATCTTGGGTTACGAGCATTACCACCGTATGAGTGATACTGTTGAGAATCTTAACCTTGGAACTTTGTGGCGATATCAGCGAACGATTCGGGATTTGGGAGTGCATTTCGCGGTAAAAGATGAGATTAACTTATTTAAAGAAAGTGTAGATGCAGTTTACTTTCCTGTACCCTATATTGGGCTGATTATCATGTCTGTATTTACCGCTTTCGTTACAGGTATTTTAACATTTTTATTCTCTATCTCATTAGCGATAAGAAATATATGGTTTTCATCTTCACCCCAAACGGTATCAAATATTCGGAGCATGTTAAGGATAGTTGCTGGATTACTTAGCCTTATCGTCGCATTAATTGTACCTACCGCATCTTATCTTGTCACATTACCTGTTTTATTGTTTTTATTAACGGACTTGATGTTGCGGGAATTCAATAAATTTAGCGTTGCATTGATTTTATTAATTATCTGTACCTATATTACATCTATTCTCTATGTTCCGATTATATACCTTGTTTCTATCGGATTGCAGGCTCCTATAGTGGGCGGTATTCTCGCCCTGCTGCCAATACTTATTTTAGGTGCTGGTATAGTCAGTCTTTGGAAACGAATAACTTAAATATATAAAATTATTCGTTATAATTAAAACTAATATAAAACCAGTTATTGAGTAAAAGAATAGAATGGCTGGTTAATTTCGTTAATTAAATAGTAGTAATGATATAATTAATGAACATTAATTATATCATCATGTAAAATATAGATAAAAATAATATAAATTAACTTATTAAAGTAATGTTAGGAAATAATTTTTCGAATATATTTTTGAATTGATTCATCAATAAATTTCATTGTTCTTATGTATTATTTAAACTAAGATTATCTCTTCTTACTATTAACTGTTTGTGATTTTATGTGGTTATAGCTTTCTATCAATATTGTTTCATATAGATTCAATACATTTAAAATTGATATTTTATTATTGATTAATAACTTATTTATTAATATTTAAATGGTATGATTTACATTTAAAACTAAATTTTTTTGATGTGTAAAATAATTTTTCCAGCAAATAATTTATAAAATAATATATGTTCCTTGATTTATCTATAGCCTATTACTAAGAAAGTATAAGGGGATTTTGTATTGGTTAATAACAAATTAAAAAATCACTAGTAGCTTGGCGAGATGGACAATTATTTGACACCGATCGCATTTAAAATATAAATTTTTTTGGCGGATCTATCGCCAATGTCAGTCACTGGAGTGTGATGTAGTTGTTGAGAGCATATAGATATGAAAAATAATATTAACGGTAATTACTTTAAAGTGGCTGGTAATTTTCTCTGTAATTATAAAGTTTATCGGGGAGATAGTGATGGCAGAGTTATTATATTGTTACCTGCTATTGGTGTGGAAATCAGGAAATATGAAACTTTAATACAACAATTGGTAAAAGAGGGTTTTCAGGTTGTCACTGCTGATATGCCAGGCTATGGAGACAGTCAACCTAAACCAAGTCGAGAAAATGACTATGATTATTCCGATCTATTGCGAGATTATCTGCCGGCAATGTTAGATAAGGCTATTGAATTAAATAGCAATAAAATTCCTATTGTTTTTGGT
Organism: Photorhabdus akhurstii; assembly: GCF_019090985.1. Taxonomy (NCBI): domain Bacteria; kingdom Pseudomonadati; phylum Pseudomonadota; class Gammaproteobacteria; order Enterobacterales; family Morganellaceae; genus Photorhabdus; species Photorhabdus akhurstii. Next base: position 548,218 of record NZ_CP020335.1, read on the forward strand.
CACAGTCTCGGGGGGCATATTGCGACGCTCTTTGCCTGCTCGACTGACAGGCCATTTTCTCTGTTTTGTGTGGCAACCGGGAACGTATGGTATAAGAATTGGCAGGGAATGGGGAGGGTACAGATAATAACAGCAGCCATTATTTTTAACATTCTGACTGCGTTATATGGTTATCTCCCCGGGAAAAAGATTGGTTTTGGCATAAGAGAAGCTAAGGGATTAATGCGGGATTGGGCCAGAACCGCTTGTGCGGGAAATTATGATCATGTCCGTGCTTATAAGGGTAAGGAGAATAAAAATTTATCCAAGGCTGTTTATATCTGTTTTAAAGGAGATAATTGGGCTCCGTTAAAGTCTACTCAAGTACTAGCAAGTCTTATACCTAACGCAGAAGTTAGGGAAATAACTTTATCTTTCAAAGGTAATCCTCACAGCGCCTGGATTAAACAGCCAGGAGATCTTATTGCAATCATGAAAAGAGAAATAATGGAGAATAGAGATGATTAATACATTGAAAATTCTGCGTTGGGAATTTCTAGGATTGTTTTTTATCAGTTTATTTCTGACCTGGCAGCTTGAAAGTTATATAAATTGGTGGCAATTTATTTTGTTGTTTTTTCTGATTGATATTATTGGTTATTACCCAGGGCGGATCTGGAGTTTGTTGAATAAAAAAGAAACTCCACCTTCAGCTTTTTATACCATTTATAATATCTGCCACAATTTATTCACACTCAGTGTGATTAGTTTGCTTTGGATCTGGTTCTTTAAGGACAATTACAGCGTTATTGCACTATTTGTCCATATCTGTCTGGATCGTGGTGTACTGGGAAATTTTCCTAAGTTATCTATTAATATATTTAAACAACCAACTGTTCATTGAAATAAATCATTGTAAAGAGATAACTTACTTGGAGGGGCATTTATTTATGAGTTTAATTAAACAGGCATCGGAAATAGAAATGCAGGCAAAAGATTGGGGTTTGGATGAGTGGTTCACTGAACAGATAAGTGTTGAGCAAAGAAAAAGAAGCCATTATGCCAATGATCCTAAATTAACCTATTTGCCGGGTGATTTACGGGAGTCTCTGATCCGGGAGCTTTCTTTTAAATCGATTTCGGAATATGAAGCAACGAAAGCGTTATTGTTACTTGCAGATAAGGCACCTGACAATATCAACTTCGATTATATGCTGACTCAGATATTTGATGAAGGCAGACATGCTAAATTATTCAGAGAACATCTGGTCAGAATAGGCTTTGCGAACATCGACAATGTGGCCGGAAAGATGGAAAGCCTCTTACGAGGAAAAATGACCAATATGTTGGAGACATTAAGAACCTATTTCGACAAATGGGTGGTATTGAAAAATGATTATATTGCAGGTGTGTTGATTATTACTGTCGTTTTGGAAGGCGTACTTGCGCCAACTTCGGAACTCAGCGAAATCAAGTGGCGTCCCTTTGATATTACGGCGGCTGAGACACAGGCCAGAGCGAATGCTGATGAATTAAGACATCTGACGGTGTGTGCAAATATCGTCAAGATGGCGCTTGAAAATGATAATTCTCTAAAGCCATCGGCTCTTGAGTGTATAGAAGAAGGATTGGCGTTATGGAACCAGGTATCTGTTGATGACTTGTTTGTGGAGCGTGAAATGTTCTATCAACGGGGTATGCAGAACCATTTGCGCTTGATTGAAGGTTATGAATTAGCGCCTGGGGTGTTGTTGTCCGATTCTACGGTGGAATCTCGCCTTGAACTATCTCATTCTTTGGTTGAACAGATGCAGCAGTCACGCCTTAAATACATGGGCTTAGCGTAGATATTGGCCTTATTCAGCAGGTTGTTTGAATAGGCAAAGGAGAATTAAAAATGACAAATATTGTTGAAGAACTCAGGAAGAATAGCGGGAAATACCAACATTTGACACCAGATAGATTGAAAAGATTGTTATTGGGTTCTGAGGCCGCCTCACAATGCCTGCGTTTGATGGCTCAATCCAGTATAGATGGACTTCATCAAGTGGGTAATACTATCCGTGAAGCTTCTGCGTGGCTTCCCGCTGTTGGGATTGCCTTAACAATGCATAATCATATTGTGCTGGCTTGCAGTAAGTTTCCTGACATATTCGAAGACAGCAACGTATTATTGAATGAAGTTATGGCATCAAAAGCGTTGGTTGCTTCTGCTTTTGCAGAAGGACTACCTGGAATGAATATTTTTACACCATCACTTAAAATGCATTCAAAAGAGGGAAAGCTGTTTGTTAATGGTTCGAAAAAACCTTGTTCTCTATCTTCGATTGCTGACTATTATGTGTTATCAGTCTGCGATACCGATAATGACGATGAGATGAGAGTTGTGCTGATTTCTAAATCGGCGCAGAACTCCAAGGTTATTCCTTTTTGGAAATTGGGAATTTTGACTGAAAGTGATAATCAAGAAATCAAATTCTTAGATGCCGAAGTATCACCTAAACGACTTTCCCATTATAAGGGGATTGAACAACAGATGGTGCTTTCCTGCGGTTTATCACTATTTAATTATTTTGCCGCTAATACTTATTCTGGAATTCTTGATGGACTTACTCGGTTTATTCCTGAGAAGGTAGTAGAACAGCGGCCAATTAAATATACCCTGACTCAAGCTGATTATAAGATTAATGTTATTCTCGGTCAGATGTTGATTATTGCCTTTTATGCTAGCCAGGATGAACATGCCGTCCATAAGATTCTCGCGTTACGTTATACCTTGGAAAAGATCCTTGAGGAAACTGCCGGTTTCATATTCCGATGTTGCGGTGGGGTTAAGGTAATGACAACACCAGAAATTATGAATTTCTATTTGGCAGTACAGTTATTCAAATTTCATCCGATAGGAGAATTCCAAATGATTAACCAGATCATGCAACAAGATTAATTACTTTTATAATCACCTATTTATAGCTCAAGGATTTTTTCATGCTGTTTACAGCATGACTTTGTGCACCTAAAAAAAGAGAGAAAACTATGTTTGTTAATCAATATCGTGAGAATTTATTAAGCTCTGTGGGCCTTGAATTGGACATTAAGTCTGCTCAAGATAATCGGCTTACATTATCGGATGGCCAGGTTGTTAAGGATTTTTTGGCTCAATATGGCGCACTGCCATTTGGGCATAATCCTGATTTCGCTATCGCTGAAATTAATAGATTCACTGAAAATAAAGAACCTATCTTCTTTCAGCCCAATATTCACAAAAAGGTACGGCTATTAGCTGAAATGCTTGCAGAGCAAATAGATAAGGAAAAATATACCCACTGTACTTTTACTAACAGCGGCGCTGAAACAGTAGAAGCTGCGATTAAATTTACCCGTTTGTTTACTGGCAGAAAGCGTATTTTAAGTTTGCATCGCAGTTTTCATGGTAAAACTTATTCGGCATTATCCGCTACAGGATCACATCGGTTTAAGGCTGATTTCATTTACGATGATAAATTATATGAGCAGGTTGATAGTGAAGATTTAGATGAAATAAAAAGAAAGCTGGAGAGCCGGGAGTTTGCCGCATTTATCATTGAACCGGTGCAAGGAGAAGGCGGAATGAAAGTTATTCCACCAGATACCTTGTCCAAGATTTTGGCACTGTGTAAAGGGAATGGCACATTGTCAGTATTTGATGAAGTTCAGACGGGTATCGGTAGGCTTGGGTCATTCTGTGCAGCCACGCTCTATGCTTTGAAACCGGATGTGATCCTGTTTTCCAAGGCGTTAGGAGCAGGTATCTCGCCGATTGGCGCGATGTTGTATTCACATGAGCTTTATTTATCCGAGTTTGATAGGAAACATAGCTCTACTTTTGCCAATAACGTTCTGGCGGCGACGATGGGGATTGCTGTTATCGAGCATCTGACTAAAGATGATGGTAAAGCGTTAACCCATATTCAAGAAGTCAGCCGCTATGTTGATGAATGTCTTGAACAATTGTCTGCTAAATACCCGGAGCATTTTTACTGGCAAGGGGCTGGGTTGATGCGTGGTCTTGAAATACAGGACAGCAAAGCGGCTTCCAATATCTTTATCAATTTCAGTCAAAGAAGCGGTGGTCTGGCTTATATCATTTGTAGTTTCTTATTGAAATATTATGGCCTTTTCACCATGCCGTTAATGTCTCGCCCTTGTTCTGTACGTTTTGAACCACCGCTTAACGTTTCCAAAGAGGATATCAAGACGTTTTTCACGGCTTTTGATGAGGTATGTCAACTGGTTCAGAATGGACGATATGACATTCTTTTTTCACACTTGATAGACGTACCTGTTGCGAATCTCCCGCCGCCTTCGGTGAGTTATCCCATTTCAAGAAACAATAATATTGCTCAGATTAAAGCGCCTGTCTCTGGATTGGCGGAGGGTAAGAAATTCGCTTTCTTGATGCATACTACTTCGGTCAATGAGCTTGCTCACACTTATTGCCTGTCAATAAAGGAGAATTACACGCTGGAGCAGCAGAAACAGCTCAGTGACTGGATCATGCAGGTTTCCTCGATTGATTTTAATCCTGATGTCGCTATTGAGTTTGGTGTCGAAAGTTCAGCGGCATATGCGAATGGTATGCTCCTTTTCTCACCTATCAGTCCCGAAGATATGATGGCATTATCGGCGAAAGAACGGGCGGTATTGATGAAGGAATATCTTGATGTGGCGGAGAGAAATGGCGCTGAAATCGTCGGTTTAGGGGCTTACACCTCGGTTATTACTAACGGTGGTCATAGTTTGGTGAATAATCGGCAGGGCAGGATATTGACTAATGGCAACTCTCTGACAGCGGTGGCGGTGATTGAGGGGATACGCTCAATGTTGACGGAAAATGCATCTCAGCAAACCTTGGCGGTAGTGGGCGCTAGAGGCTCGGTAGGCAGGCTTTCAGTCACGGGTTTAGCCCATAACTTTGGTCGGATTATTTTGGTTAGCCGTCCTAATAAAGCGCGCATCTTGCTCTCTGAACTGACCAAAGCGCTTCTTTCCGCAGTGTTAAGAACACATGATGTTATCCAGCCGGATTCGGTCATGGATAAGATGAGAAAATGGCTGTTTAAACAAAATCCGGGGGTGACAGATGCTCAAGTATTACATCAGCAAGTTCTTGAAGTCGTTGATACTTTTGGTTTAGAGGCGATAGAGAGTTATGAGCACTTCTTGAGTCAGGCGGATTTTATCGTTTCGGCAACGAGTGAAGGTAAGCCTTTCTTGAATACGCATTACTTAAAAGATTCCGCTATCGTTTTTGATGCGGCCAGACCTTTCGATTTCATTCGGGATGGCAATCATCAAATTTACGAGGGGGGATTGGTCTATCAGCCTGAGAAAGTGACTTATAGCGATTGCAACGTGATCGATGTACCTGCGGGGGTAAATCTTGCCTGCTTATCAGAAACTATCGCTGTGGCGCTTGAAGGGGTGAGTGTTCATCAAAGCATCGGTAAATCTATTGATTATAATGATGCATTGGCGATTCGGGATATCGCAAGGAAGCATGGGTTCATTCCTGTCCAGTATTCCCGAAATAATCAAGGTGAGCGTTATGAGTATGTTGCTTGATGCTCCTCAGATAATTGCCACCGGGAACGCTCAGGATGTTCTTGGCAACAGTCATCTCAGAAAAATGCTTTGCTATGCAAAGCACCCGTTGAGTAGCCTGTTGTTCAATAGTGAAACGTATTGGTTTACTAATCAAAAGGGGGCTATTGGTTTCTTTCAGGACAAAAATCTGCATATGTGTGTAGGTGGTATTTTGGCTCCTGGAGAAGAACGAGCTGCACTTTTGCACTCTTTTCTCAACTTCACCAAAGAAAAGCGGGCTTTCCCGGTTTTTCTGCACGGTGATGAGAGTGATTTTGTATTGTTGAAAAATAATGGCTTTTCTGTGAACCAGCTTGGCGCGAGTTATTCATTGAGTCTTGATGGATATAATATGCAAGGCAAACGGTTTCAGCAGCTTAGAAATAAAATCAGTAAATCCAGAAGAGCGGGGATTTCCGTTCGAGAGATCTGCTCGCAAGAGGAATATTATCGATTTAAACCACAACTAGAACATATTAATCAGCTTTGGTTGAAAGAAAAACATGCGAAGGCCCTGAAAAAATTGGTGATTGATTTCAACACCGTAGAAGTGAGTTCAGGCGAGCACAGAGTCTATGTTGCAGCACAGGGAGAACAAATTCAGGCATATATTGTTTATAGCTATACTTGGGGGGAGACATCGGGATGGTTTCATAACCTATCTCGAAAAAAACCGGATATACCCGACGGCACGATGCAATTTATTAATGAAACTGCGATTAATGACTTCCTGAAAGAGGGGATAGTTTCCTACTTGCATTTGGGCTTCACCCCTTTGGTGGAGTTCGGCGAGGAGGGATACATTAATGACTCAGCGATCTTTTATAAAGTTGCCAAATGGTTGTCATCAAAAGGCGGTATTGTTTATCCTGCGGCTTCGCAACGTCAATATAAAATGAGCTGGCGGCCATCGTTAATTGAACCGGAATATATTGCTTTCCCCCGAGGAAAAGCTATGAAAGCATTATGGTCAACATTGCGAACGACTAATAGTATTTAGCCTTTTCTTAATGTTAGGTAACAGGTGATCAGTCGGGGATAAAAATACTGCGCTGATCACCTGTCATAGGGTATAATTGCTCGCTTATTGATATGTTTTATATGGTAAATCTATTTTACTGAGCGTCTATATTTGAAATTGCTTTTCTTTTTATTTTCGGCTTTATGTCAATTATTTTATAATTTCACATTCATTATTGTTATATCTTGACAGTAAAGATTTTGTATCAACTTTACTGTTATTGGTGACTGGAAAGTTATCAATATTGATAAATTCACTGGGTATCATATAGGAAGGTAAATTCTTTTTAAGAAGGTTAACTAAATTTTCCTTATCAATAATGGTTTTGAATTTACAGAAAGCAACCAAGCGAACAATAGAACCATCTTCTTTTTTTAATGGCAAAACAACAGCGCTATCAACGATAGGAAGATTCATCAGCCTTTCTTCAATTTCATGTAGCTCAATACGATATCCATTTAGTTTTATTTGATTATCTTCCCTGCCAAAGCAATACCAGATATTATCAATTAATTTGCCGATATCTCCGGTTCGGAAACTTCTCATCCCATCTTGATTAATTGTCAATCTATTATTATCTTCCGCTTTGGCGCCAATATATTTTCTCATTACATGAGCGCCAGAGATAACAATTTCATCATTTTCCAATGTCAGAGTCGAGCCTGATCTTGATTCTCCAATTGGCAATAATTCCATTTCCGAATGGAGATGTTGATCGCTAATTTCAATTAACGTTGTTGCCACGGTAGCTTCTGTGGGACCATAAGTATTATAGATAATGGCAGATGGAAATCTTTTCCTTAAATGCTTAACGAGATTTTTACTTAGAATTTCGCCACAAAATAGGAAATGTTTTAGATTTTTTAAAAAGGAGGAATTGAAATCCTGAGATAATAACTGCTTATAAGAAAAAGAAGGTGTGGAAACCCATACCGTTGGCTGATAATAATTTAAAGCTTGATAGAATTTTTCAGAATCAGTGGTTGTTTCTTGAGAAATGCAAATACATGTACCACCGTATACCAATGTACCAAATGTTTCATACATGGATAAATCAAAATTAAATAGTGCTTGATTCATGAAAACAGGTTTTTCACCAAGCTTGAAATCATTGTACATCCATCGCATAAGATCATAAACGCTTTCACGTCCAATGACGACGCCTTTAGGTTTTCCTGTGCTACCGGATGTAAACATTATATAGGCAACACTGTCTTCATCAAACTCAATATAATCAACGTTTGTCGTTTTGAATGTATTGCTAATAACATCGTAGTAATAAGGCGTGTTGGATAGTGATGCAATTTCTAACAAACGTTGCGTTGGATAAATTATATCGATTGGAATAAATGGGATCTTATAGGTTATACATGCATAAATTGAAACTAAAAAATTAGCTTCTTTATGTCCGTATAAGATCAATGGCGTGTTGCGGTTTAAATTTAGTTCTAAATATTTAGAATGCCACTTTTTAATTTCATCATATAAATCGCGCCAATAAATGACTTGATCTGAACCTACAATGGCGGGATTGTCTGGATGAGAAGGTGCTATTATTCTATCGTTAATCAATAGGTCAAAGTTTGATTCGCTATATTCGTTGAGATATTTCATTTTATAAAACTGTATCCACTAAATATATATAAAGAGAAACAAATTAAAGTTAAAGTTATCAGTCTGCCAAAGAAAGAGATGAGTTTTGTATCTAAGATATTAGTGAGGTTTTCTTTATCTCTGGTGTAATTAATTAAACAATTATGCATTACAGAGTAAAAACCAAATAAAGCACCACTTATAATATAATTAAGCTCTAGCCCATTCCAAATACCCATACAAAATAATGTGATAAAAATACTGATATTCTGGGCAAGAAGTCTATGGTTTTTGAAAAATTCTTTCTCCATTAGCATCTTATATAATGGCATAAAGATGACGTCTCTTAACCATTCAGATAAACTAATATGAAATCTACGCCAAAAGTCCTGTGGGTTTTTGGCTAAAATTGGATAATGGAAATTAATAGGTAAGTTTATGCCAAATAGCTTGCCTGCGCCACAAGCCATATTGGTATAACCTGCAAAATCAAAATATAAGTAAAAACTATAACTTATAGCAACGATTAAGTATGATTCAATAGTGTCTTTATTAATATAGTCAGATAAAAAGACGTTATAGATAATGGCGGCGAATAAAAATTTCTGAACTACACCATATAGTATTTGTCCGGCACCGGAAAACCATTTATCTAAAGAAACTGGCACTTGTAATTCAAGTAAATCACGTTTGAAGCTGTTCCATCTATACATAGGGCCAGCCAGCCAAACTAATGGTAAGAATAAATAAGCAAAATATTCGTAAATTACTATTTTTTGCTGTTTACTGGAGAATAAAATGACATCTATAGCCCTGAATGTAAAAAAGGATAAACCGATAACTCCGAGTAGATGACTAAATTCCAAATTTAATTTAACTAAAAATAAAGGTAAAATGATTAGCAGAGAAGATACTAATTTATTAATTATATTCTTTTTGAAAATTAAAGTTATTAAATAGAAATAAACAGATAACGCTATAGGTATATAAATTTTATATCTGAAAATAATACACCAGCAAATAATAGAAAATACACTTAATGCAATTTTAGAATTTATTTTTTTATTAAAAAATAGAAAAAATAAGGAAAAAATAAATGAGGCTGAAAATAGATAAATGAAAAAGTTAAAATTTGCAAACATGTTTTTTATGCCTTATTTATTCTAAAATTGCTGATATTCATATTTTACTTTAACTTCACTGCTACCATTGACGATAGAATCAGAATGATAAAATAAGGTAAGCATTAGAAAAAGATATAATAAAAAAGCCTTTATAAAATATTTCATTTCGCAAAATGTTCCACAATAGCCTTATCAGTTAATAACCAACCATATTCCCCCATATGCATAATATCAGTTAATACTCCTGGTTGATATTGCTCTTCAATAAGATTTAAATACCCCATGCCATGAGATTTTATTTTCTCTGATATAATATTTTCAACGGGATTAAAGTTATTGGTATCTGTGTATACATAAGGGTTTAATGGCTGCATAATAAATAGAGCATCGACATTATATTTCGCTAATAAATTCAATAAGTGGTCAAGGGCGTGCATTTCTTTGCTGTAATTGACTCCATTAGGGAATGCTTTTTTAATCTTTTTATCCTTTACATACTTTTCATAGTATTTTTTATTTACCCATTGTGTCTCTTTACTCATATTGTTAAGTTCAATATTTTTAGCATCATTAGCTAGATCTTGCCATTGAACTTCGGTATTGGCAATTTTAAATTGTTTTTTCATTAAAGGATATTCATGAGATACATAAATATTTTCAGCTTTAATTTTATGATTGTCATTTATTATATTTTGGATGTTTACTCTTGCGTTTGATATATAATTTAAAGCATTTGTAACTGATGATAAGACTATATTGTCTTTATAAATTAATTTTAATTGGGTGGAGTTTAAATTTTTAAAGTCATTTTTGTTTTCATTGAGATAGTTGGAAAATATATTTTTTGTATTTTCATCACTTGCGAGTTTATTTGCGATATAGGATGGAAAATGAGAATTGTATGCTTGTGGCAGAAGATCTGTTTTTTCAAACCATCCTGGTGATAGGATAATGACTATTCTGCTATCCTTATTTAAATATTCTTGATAAGCTGATAAATAACCATAAATTGCTAATAATTCAAAGTGCGCTTTACCAACGCCGATTGTCGGAATATTTAAATTTTTTGTTAAGAAATTATAGGACATAAATTTATGCGTTCTGTTTGTTAATTCAGATGATCCAAATAAAATGACATGATTATTTTTAAACCCATATTCAAGTGATTTTTCTTTTGAGAAGTCAATAGCATTGTGTTGATCTGTAATAGTAGGCAGATAGTTGGTTGATTTATTATCGTCTTTAATATATTTGTATTCTACTATTTTCGAATTGAAACTATTAATAAATACTATAATCGATGAAAAAATAATTGCTGCGAATAATAATGCTGAAATATTAATAGATATCTTTTTTAACATCATTTTAAGCTGTTTAAATAGTTGATGATTGATTTAGGGGTTTCGAGAATAGATTCAGCGTCAGTTGCTGATATGTGGCAATCGAATTCTGCTTGTAATTCCAGGATGAGATCGACAGTAGTGATTGAATCTATTAGATTTTTTTTAAAAGTTCATCATCTAATTCAACATTTTTTCTGGCAATTTTGTTGACTATCGATAATACTTGCTGTTCAAGTTCCATATATTATCCTTTTATACTAAGATTGTATTTGTATGATTTATTGATATTCATGATAGCTACCGCACAAGCTAGAACACATTTGCTTGCTAATATAACTGTTGTTTTTTCAGTTAATTTGATTGATTTTACATATGTTATTAAACAGTATGGAATATCGATGTTTCAGTTTTAATCGTTATGCATACTAATTGATAGCCCTTTCTTTATCAAGATAATATAATTGTTCTACGTATAATTTCCCTAATAAATGAGAAAAATAACGTTTTTTTAAAATATCCTATGATTTACTGTCCCTCAATATAGTTAAATATGTAAGTGAAAATGCTAACTAATTCACACGGAGATTTGCAGCAGAAAGCTATTTAAAAATAAATGGTAAAAATTAAAAGAAACTTTTTCTGATCTTGCCAGAATGAAGTAAAAACAATAATGAAGAAAACGGAAGTCTCGCTATTATGAAAAACAGATATTCCTACACAATTAATTTTTAAGTCAAATGATGGACTTACCGTAATATCCCCTCAGTCTTCTGACTGAGAAGGATATCAATTACCTGAAAAACTATACTTATTCAAACAAACGCTGATGAAGGATTTGAACAATTTGTTCTGCATCTTTGCCTTGAACAAGCAAGCACAGGTTATGGTTACTGGCGCCATGACTGATCATGCGGAGATTGAATCTTTCCAGCACACTAAAAACCTTTTTTCCTAATCCGTTGGTTTGAGAAAGCTGATTACCAATAATTGCCACCAGCGCCAGATCTTCTTCCACTTCAACCCGACACAGCGTCGAAAGCTCCGTCATAAGCGCATTGGTCAGCAGGCTGCCATTCGTGCTGGTGGAGCCAGTGGTGTCGAGTGTTAATGCCACATTGACTTCCGAGGTGGTGATCAAATCCACCGAGATATTATGACGTGACAGAATAGTAAATATTTCGGCCAAAAATCCCTGTGCGTGTAGCATTTTCAGGCTGTGTAATGTCAGTAACGTCTGTTTCTGGCGCAGGGTAATAGCGCGGAACTGTGGTGGGGCTTCTGTGGTATCACAGACCAGCGTACCGCCGGCCTGTGGGTTTTTACTAGAGCCGACAAATACTGGAATGCCACAGCGAATAGCAGGAAACAGCGTTGCCGGATGTAGAATTTTGGCGCCAAATGTTGCCATTTCCGCCGCTTCATCAAAGGCAATCTGATCAATTCGTTGGGCGGTTGGAACAACTCGTGGATCAGTGGTGTAAATGCCCGGAACATCTGTCCAGATATCAACGCGTTTCAGGCCAAGGGCTTCTCCCAAGAGCGCCGCAGTATAATCGCTGCCACCGCGCCCCAGTGTAGTGGTACGACCGTTCTCTTCACGACCAATAAAGCCTTGGGTGACAACCAGGGTATTTTTTAGACGTAGTAAGAGATGTTCTGTTGCCAACGATTGAAGTTGTTCATGGTTTGGTTCAGCACGGCCAAAATGATCATCGGTATACATCACTTTGCGTATATCAAACCATTCGGCATCTTTACCGCGTTGGCGAAGCAATTCGGTAAACAATCGTGTGGACATCAGTTCACCGTGGCTGACTAATTCATCTGTCAGAGCCGCAGAGGTTGCCAGAGACGCGGTTTCAGCAAGGGTTTTAATATTTTCCAGTAGACGATTAATCTCTTGACGAATCGCATCGGATTCATGCAAGCGATCAATTATTGCGTATTGAATGGCGTGGATCTGTTTCAAATAGTCAACCCGCTTATCTGCATCGCAGCCTGCCGCTAATGCAACTAATAAGTTGGTTATACCGGCGGACGCAGACAGCACAACTACACGTACTGCTTTATTTGCCAGTACGATATCTGCACTGTTATTCATGGCATCGAAATTTGCCACGCTGGTACCACCAAATTTTGCGACTACATGCCCGCCAATTTCTGGGCATTGGGATGAAACAGCACTCATTGCGATAACCTTCTGTTAACTGGATAGTCTTTTAGAAATATCGGGTTAACGGGTTTGAGTCAACGGGGTGAAGAGTGACATCAATATCTTTCATGACGCGATAAGAATCATAAAATAAATTGAGGATAGTAGAGAACAGTAATTATTTTTTGTATACCTCAGCAAATAGAACTAGAAAAACCTAATCGTTTTGACCAATATCAGTGATTAAAGGAAAAGAGGCTCGAATCATAGAATTACAGGTTACAATCTTTCTTTACTCCCAATTAATTACAGTCAGTTGATAGAGAGCATAGCTATGAAAAATATTAATCCTAGTCAAACCTCAGCTTGGAAAGCGTTAGAACAGCATTTTGCGCAGATAAAGGATATTCACATACGTGAATTGTTTGAACAGGACCCAAATCGTTTTGCTAAGTTCTCAGCGACATTCGATGACCAGATTCTGGTAGATTTTTCAAAAAATCGCATCACAACGGAGACATTAGAAAAATTACAGGCGCTTGCTAAAGAGACGGATGTTGCCGGGGCTATTCGGAGTATGTTTTCTGGTGAGAAAATTAATCGTACTGAGGATCGCGCTGTATTGCATATTGCACTACGTAATCGCAGTAATACCCCGATTGTGGTTGACGGGGAAGATGTTATGCAGCAGGTCAACGCGGTGTTGGCAAAAATGAAAGATTTCAGTGAGCGCGTGATTAATGGCGAGTGGAGAGGTTATACCGGTAAGGTGATTACTGATGTGGTGAATATCGGTATCGGTGGTTCAGATCTTGGCCCTTATATGGTGACGGAAGCGCTGAAACCTTATAAGAATCACTTGAATATGCATTTTGTTTCTAATGTTGATGGAACCCATATTGCGGAGACCTTGAAAGCGCTTAACCCAGAAACGACGCTATTTCTCATTGCTTCCAAGACGTTCACTACTCAGGAAACGATGACCAATGCTCACTCTGCCCGTGACTGGTTCCTAAAAAGTGCGGGTGATGAAGGACATATTGCAAAGCATTTTGCGGCACTTTCTACAAATGAGCAGGAAGTTAAGCGATTTGGTATTGATACCAAAAATATGTTTGAGTTTTGGGATTGGGTTGGCGGCCGTTATTCATTGTGGTCAGCGATTGGTTTATCTATTGCACTCTCTGTCGGGTTTGAAAATTTTGAACAGTTGCTTAGTGGGGCGCACGCAATGGATCAGCACTTTGCCAATACCCCATTTGAGCAGAATATTCCTGTATTGCTGGCGTTAATTGGTGTTTGGTACAACAATTTCTTTGGCTCGGAAACTGAAGCGATTCTGCCATACGATCAGTATATGCATCGCTTTGCTGCCTATTTTCAGCAAGGCAATATGGAATCTAACGGTAAATATATCGATCGCAATGGTCATCCAGTAGATTACCAAACTGGCCCAATCATCTGGGGAGAACCTGGAACGAATGGTCAGCACGCGTTCTATCAGCTTATTCATCAGGGAACTAAATTGATTCCCTGCGATTTTATTGCGCCAGCCATCAGCCATAACCTATTGAGCGACCATCACAACAAATTGTTATCTAACTTCTTTGCTCAGACGGAAGCATTAGCCTTTGGTAAATCTCGTGAGCAGGTGGATGTTGAATTTGTTGCTAGCGGTAAAGGTGCGGTTGAAGTTGAACATGTTGCGCCATTTAAAGTGTTTGAAGGAAATCGCCCGACTAATTCTATTCTGTTACGTGAAATTGCCCCATTTAGTTTGGGGGCGTTGATTGCCATGTATGAACATAAGATATTTGTACAAGGGGCGATTCTCAACATCTTTACTTTTGATCAGTGGGGAGTTGAATTAGGTAAGCAATTGGCTAACCGTATTTTACCGGAGCTTGAGGATAGTGAAGAAGTTATCAGCCACGATAGTTCAACAAATGGATTGATTAATCGTTTTAAAGCATGGCGTTAATCACTTACTCTGAATCAGAAAGTTAATTGATATGAGCGAATTATGTTCATCATAATTCGCTTATTTTTACTCAATAATATTTATATAATTTGTTATAACTTTTTATTCTGTATACCTACAACGTGGTATTCTCAGCGGTTATCAATTGTACTTCCGGATAAAAGAAATTTGTCCTAATGGAAAATCGTATGTCAACTGACTCAATATTAACAACGGCGCCTATTCAATGGCTTTCGGTGGATTCGCCCATTTTGTCTGATGAGATTTTAGATTGGTTGATGGAATTGGGCTCAATGACTCGCCGTTTTGAGCAATATTGTAATCGTGTGTGTATCATACCATTCAGAGAATGTTTTATTACCGCCGAACAACTTTCTGATGAAAGTGAGTGTTTGCCAACGAGTCAAAGATATTGGCTGCGTGAGATCGTGCTGTGTGGCGATAATATCCCTTGGCTATTGGGGCGGACGTTAATCCCGGAAGCGACATTAACCGGCCCTGATGAAAGTTTGGTTGATTTAGGAACAGTCCCACTGGGGCGATATCTTTTTAGTGGTAATAAATTGACGCGGGACTATATTCATGTGGGGCAGCAGGTAAACCGTTGGGCAAGACGATCATTGCTAAGGTTATCAGGCAAGCCATTATTATTAACCGAAGTCTTTTTACCTGAATCACCTGTATATAAAGGTAAAATTTAAAAGGGGGAAACCGAAGTGGCGGGAAGTATGGCGCAAAGTAAATGGCTGGCCTATTGCCGTTTAATGCGTATTGATAAGCCTATAGGTGCATTATTGTTGTTGTGGCCGACTTTCTGGGCCTTGTGGATGGCCGGGAAAGGGATTCCGGATATGCACATATTATTGGTCTTTACTGCCGGTGTATTTCTGATGCGTGCAGCGGGATGTGTAATCAATGATTTTGCTGACAGAAAATTTGATGGTTACGTAGAACGTACAAAAGCACGTCCTCTGCCGAGTGGGTCCATCAGTGAGAAAGAGAGTAAGCTCCTGTTTGCCGTGCTGGCGCTGATCTCTTTTGGGCTGGTGCTGACCTTGAATAAAATGGCGATCGGGTTGTCAGTTGTTGGGTTGGCTCTGGCTTGGTTTTACCCCTTTGTTAAACGGTTTAGTCATCTTCCTCAGTTTGTGCTAGGGGCAGCTTACGGTTGGGCTATTCCTATGGGATTTGCTGCGGTTAGTGAGTCTTTACCATTAGAGTGTTGGTTATTATTCCTGGTTAATATCTTCTGGTCGGTTATTTATGATACACAATATGCGATGGTCGATCGAAACGATGATTTAAAAATTGGCGTTAAGTCCACAGCTATCCTGTTTGGTCGTTTCGATAAATTGATTATAGGGTTATTGCAACTCGCTATGTTACTGGTGCTAGCGCTGGTGGGTTATATGATGAATCTGGGCGGTATCTACTATTGGTCACTGTTGCTTGCGGGTACGCTATTTATTTATCAGCAGAAACTGATCGTCGGCCGGGAAAGAACACTGTGTTTCCAGGCATTCCTCAATAATAACTATGTAGGTCTGGTGCTATTCCTTGGCATTTTTTTCAGCTATGTCTGAAATATCTGGTGATAATGTGAATAACCATTATCACCAGTATTTAAGAAGATTATCCTTCCTTGGCACTCTCTTCGGTATCGTTATGCTCTGGCGGCAAACTAACACTCTCGATCGTAAGACGAATCTCAGGTGACATCAGTTCACCCAATACCTGATACAGATCGTGGGTATTTGCTGTAATCGCATTGCCACTGTCACTGATATAACCTTCTTCACGTAGTGTATTTACCGACGTAGTAAATACCGCCTTATCAAAGAATTCAGGTGCGTTGATGCCATGCAATACCGACAGACGTTGCGCTAACATCCGACTCTCTTTTTCCAGCGCTCCCCGGCTGATTATTGGGTTGGCGTTCAGTAAAGAGAGGGTGATGGCATAACGTTGCAGTGTTTCACGGACACCGGCTGCCAGTAATTGCAGGGGGCGGATACGTGCTGGATTAAGCACCAGCATGCCATGCTCCTTGTTGCAGATAAGGCACTGGCGGGTCAGTTCGTTGATCAGTGTATTAACCACTTCTGGCAATTCTGCTTTGCTATAACGCATAAACAGCTCGGCTTTAAGGAGTGGATAAATGATCGCGACCTGGTTTAACAACGCTTCGCGGCTGATGCGGCGATGATGAATCACGATGCAGGCAATCAGCGATGGCAGTACTAAGAGATGTTGAATATTGTTGCGGTAGTAGGTCATCAAAACTGCCCGATCACGCGGCAGAATGATAATGTCACCCATACTGTCTTTGTCTACCTCGAACTTATCCATTTGCAGAGCGTGTTCTAACAACTCCTCTGCGGTTTTCTTTGGTACAGTGACATCGGCAGCGTAGGGCGCGTTGCTCATGAGCTGTATATAACAATCCAGTTGCTCAAGCAGTTGCTCACGAGTTAGTGCTCGCTGACGTGACGAAAGCAGGGCAGTTGAACATAAGTTGATCGCGTTAGCCGCCGCAGTGTTGTTAATGCTTACCATAATCTTTTCAGACAGTTGACTGACTGTCGGATTGAACCATTCGGGACGATGGAATTCTATTGGATCAATAGAATCGCGCCAGCTAGGAACATGGTTGTTAAGGTATTGGATCAACGGGATGGGTTCGCCAAAGTTGACGTAGCCTTGCCCCAGATTACGAAGTTTGCGCAAACCGCGTATCATCTGGAAAAAGCCCTCTTTCTCTTTGGTTGCGCCACGCAGCTCTTTGGCATAGGTGGAAACTTCCATCACATGTTCGTAGCCGATATAGATCGGAATAATGGTAATTGGGCGTGATTCGCCTCTCAACAGCGCCTGTAACGTCATGGACAGCGTACCCGTTTTGGGATCGAGTAAACGACCAGTCCTGGAGCGACCGCCTTCCATAAAGTATTCAACAGAATAACCTCGGGCAAATAACTCACCTAGATATTCCCGGAATATCGTGGCGTAGAGTTTATTACCCTTGAAAGTGCGGCGGATGAAAAATGCGCCAAGGCGGCGGAATATTGGCCCTGCCGGCCAAAAATTCAGGTTGATGCCAGCGGCGATGTGGGGCGGCACCAAGCCTTGATGATAGAGCACATAGGAGAGCAGCAAATAATCCATGTGGCTACGGTGGCAGGGCGCATAAACCAGTTCGTGGCCATCCTGTGCCAGACGGCGGATGCGTTCAGCATTGTGAACATTGATCCCTTGATACAGGCGATTCCAGGTCCAACCCAGTACGCGGCCTGACAGCCGTACCGTTTCATAAGAGAAATCCGCCGCAATCTCTTCCATCATATTAATGGCATTTTGTCGGGCTTTCTCATGTGAGATTTTCTTGCTGCGGGCCTCATCGGAGACCGCCTTTTCTATTGCTTTCGATGCCAGTAACTTGTTAAACAACTCTTGACGAACCGGCAGGCGTGGCCCAACGGCTGCCAGGCGTTGACGTGAATAGTGCATTCGTGCCACGCGAGCCAGCTTATGGGCAATCGTCTTGTCAGTGCCATGCTCAGTTGCCATATAGCGTAGAGATACTGTGTTTGAAAAGCGCACAAAACTATCTCGGCCTAGCCAGAGAATGGCAAAGAATTTTTGGATACCATTGAGTAGCCGCAAATGTGGAGCGCTCTGCCCTTCGCGTCCCGGGGAACGGCCGAACATGACAGAAACTGGCAGCAGTTGGATATCCAGATTTGGATTATTGCGATGAAGATCTAGGTAATCATGGAAAATTTTCACGGATTCCTGCTTTGGCGCACAATAGCGGAATACACGTGGGCCATTATCGATAAATACATAGCTAGGAAGTTCAGTGTCACCAATCTCCAGTGAATTTAATGGGTCCGGCAGATCCTGTTCAAGACATTGCTGACGTAATGCCAGTAAGTCTGCTTTGGAATGATACGGCAGCACGTACAGAATCGGGCGTGTCGTATCAAGTCGCAATTCGGTAATAGGATCTGTGGGGATAAGTTTGCTCTTTACCAGTATTTTTAGTGGTAAATTCAATAATTTATAATATATTTTACGCCAACTTGACATAAATATCTTGAAGCCTCTTGTTAGCAACACGTTGCCAGCATACCAGAAACAGATGTTGAGATCTGTTGTGTTAAGACAATAATAAAAGGGGAAAGTGTCAAATAACCTTACATTTGGTGTGAATAATTTATGGCGAATCAATCCAAGGGCTTGACCCGTATCATTAAAGCGATCGTATATTCGGTGAAGGGCATTCGGGCAACATGGAAAAATGAGGCGGCTTTCCGTCAGGAAATAGTTTTAGCGATATTGGCTATGATGGTTGCATTTTATCTGGATATCGGCGCAATTGAACGCATTTTACTGATTGGTTCCGTGATGCTGGTGTTGATTATGGAAATCTTGAATAGTGCTATTGAAGCCGTGGTTGACCGTATTGGCAGTGAGTTCCATGAACTGTCCGGTCGCGCGAAAGATATGGGATCGGCGGCTGTCTTTCTAACAATGATTCTGTCGTTAATTGTCTGGGGGACCATCCTTTGGCGCTATTTTATGGCCTGATTTAGTTTAATAGTTAGGTATTATATTATAATTGGCTAATTTTCTACCCTGGTAGGTTCCCAATCGTTATTTAGCTGTATATACTCACATATTGACTGTATAAACAAACAGGGGACGAAATGAAAGCACTTACCGCAAGGCAGCAGCAAGTTTATGACTTGGTGCGTGACCATATTTCGCAAACGGGGATGCCGCCGACGCGTGCTGAAATTGCAGCACGTCTTGGTTTTCGTTCACCTAACGCGGCTGAAGAGCATTTGAAAGCATTGGCTCGTAAAGGGGTGATAGAGATTGTCGCTGGGGCATCTAGAGGTATCCGTTTGCTGGTTGAAGAATCTGGTTTACCGTTAATTGGCCGTGTCGCCGCAGGTGAACCACTGTTGGCACAGGAGCATATTGAAAGTCATTATCAGGTTGATCCGGCACTGTTTAAGCCAAGTGCAGATTTCCTGTTGCGGGTCAGCGGCATGTCTATGAAAGATGTTGGGATTATGGATGGTGATCTGTTGGCCGTGCATAAAACACAAGATGTTCGTAATGGGCAGATTATTGTTGCTCGCATTGAAGATGAAGTGACGGTAAAACGTTTTAAACAGACTGGAAACAGAGTTGAATTGCTGGCAGAAAACCCTGAATTTAAGCCAATTGTGGTGGATTTGCGTGAGCAGAGCCTGACAATTGAAGGATTGGCGGTTGGGGTGATTCGTAGCGGCAACTGGTCTTGATAATAAAATATCAAATTGTTGTTTTTGAGATTGTTAAAGAATTGCAATATTCCGGCAGAATCATGTTGTTGAATTTATCGTTGTGATTATCTTAAACGTGATTCTGCGGTTGTTTATTTCAGTCTGGCTCTGTACCAAAAGTAAGTATTTACTTACTATCTGTTTCTTTTTACTTCAATGCGGTGGTCATGCTGGCATTCATCTCGTTTAGTGCAGGATTCGATCTCTTCACAGGATGAGCATAAGCCATGTGCTTCGATAATGGTATGGCGTAAACTGAACCCGGCTGTTTTTGCTAGTTGTTGGATGGCGGATTCGACGGTTCCACCATCTCGTTCCGTAACAGAACCACAACGGTCACAAATAAACATCGCTGAAGTGTGACTTGGTTGTTCGATATGGTGACATAGGACATAACTGTTGGTGGATTCTATTTTATGAATAAACCCCTGTTCCAGCAGAAATTCCAGTGCTCGGTATACGGTAGGCGGTTTGGCCTGCGGCTCTGCTTCCCGTAGCAAATCCAGTAAATCATAAGCGCTGATTGCCCCTGGCTGTTCTGAAATGAGACGCAAAACCTCAAGCCGCTGCGGAGTAAAGCGGACTCCACGAGCCTGGCAAATAACTTCGGCCTGTTCCAGTAACTTTTTTTGATTAATCAATTTCATTGCGCCTCTTACAACCAGTACGATGATAATATTGTGATGTTATCATGTTTCTTCAATAGAAAATATTATCCAGTAAAGTTCATTGTGATTGTCCCCTGATGGAGTTAATTTGGCTAAATTGGTACTCAATAGCAAAAATAATGTTTTCTTGAAGTTTATGATAATACAGACAAGAATTATCGTATATGACAGATAATTTTCGGAAAGGAAGCATTTGTGATGAAAGAGCTTTTACAAAATCAGCCTCATTATAGACAGTTCCCAGTTAAAGGCTATCAGGTAATGAAGCATATTATCTGTGAAAAAAGAAAGTTACCTTTTCTAAGAGCATTATATGCATTGATTAATATTTTATTTGTAATTGCAGTATGTATGGGTATTGTATTATCTGTAGCAATTGTTTTATTTATAATAGGTAATGTATCTGTCCCTGATGCCGATTATTTACTTCTGGCACAAGTAGGAGGTGTAGCATTATTAGGTGTAATGTTGCTTTCTGTTATTATTTATCGCATTGTTAAGCGGCCTGAATGGGAACAACGGCGTTATTATCAACAAGCAGGTTTATCTCTTTTACCAGAAGAGAAGCGTCAGGCATTACGGTTAAATATTGTTAGTGACTATTGGCTAGGTTTTTGGAGTGAAACTCTAGAGCATTATCCCCTACAGTCACGGGTTGCCCATGATAACTATCGTTACTGTCTGCTTCCATTATCTCTGACCCAAGAGCATCAATCCCAATTATATAGCGACTGGGGAATTATTGATGAAGAAGGGTATATGAAAATGCTAACGGGTTTGTGGGAGGGGGTGCATTCAAAACATTTTGCGATTGATGCCGCTCTTAGTGATGGGAAAATGTTTAAAGTGCTGGCCAAATTAGTTGAAGTAACACCTGACTATATTCATAAATGTGCCAAACCTATTAATCGACGCCCTCCTGCATTAGTGTGGGGGTTTGATTTGTGGCTTGCGATTGTTTTAAGTCGTAACTGTTTTTGCGCCGGTTATATCAGTGAAGAAATGGCATGGAAAAATATGCTGAAAACCGCTGATTATGTTTATGAAATCTTCGGTAGTTTTGATGAATTTTATACAAATTTTCGGCTGGGCAATGCTTACTGGAGTAATGATTTTGATCGGTCTAAAGAGCGGTTGGAACAATTTAATTATTATAAGTCACATTGTGACTGGCCAATTGCTAGTTTGCCGTGGCCTGAGCCAAAAGGCGTCATGATGGAAAAGCAGATGATGACAGGTTTTTCTGCATTAGTAGAAGATGTTTTACGCAGTAACATGGAAGAGCAACAAAGTTATGAATTTGATATTACTGAGCTGTCAGCGTCTCGTGTACTCCATTAATATTTACATGAAATGTTTCCCTTTGAAGAACATTTCAAAGGGAAATAAATAATTAATATAGGAAATATGGTGTAATAAGTGAGAGAACGGATTTTTTCGTTATGGTATCCATTATTTCTAAAGGCAACATAATTTACCCCGTTTCCTGAAATCACCTGTTTCAAATGAAACGGGGCCAATATTTGCTTTATTAGTTAATGGGTTAAATCAAATTAATAAATTTTCTCTCTATATCTTTAATGGCCGCACATCCTGCCAACTTCATGCAGAGTTTTAGCTCATCTTTAAGTAGGTTTAAAACAGAAGTGACTCCTGGTGCTCCACCTAATGCCAGCGCATATAAAATGGGCCTACCGATAGCGACAGCTTTGGCGCCTAATGCGAGAGCCTTAAACACATGGGTACCACGGCGGATGCCGCCATCTAAATAGACTGGGATTTTAGATCCGACAGCTTCAATAATGTGCGGTAATGAAGCGATTGCTGCCGGGACAGTATCCAACTGCCGGCCACCGTGATTAGAAACTTGAATTGCTGCGGCGCCGTGGTCAACACATTCTTTAGCATTTTCGGCAGATTGAATACCTTTTACGATGATTGGCAGACTTGATTCTTTGGCAAGGAACTCCAGGTCATTAAAATCAAGATCCCGTTTAAAGAGCGCTGTAATCTCTGCTAAGGTTGCTCCTGCGGGAACGCCTGGAATATTCGGAAATGGTAATGAATGTGGGAAAACAAATTTATTACGTTTATCGGTTTCTCTATTACCACTCCACTCTAAATCGACCGTAAAGACGATTGCGGTTGCTCCCATCGCTTTGGCTCGGCGTATCATTTCGCGGTTAATGCCCATATCTTTGGTAAAATAAATTTGGAACCATTTAGGGCCATTACTCACTTTTGCTATCTCTTCAAGAGGTGAATTGGCTAGAGTTTGTGCGGTAAATAGTGTGCCGGCATTGGCGGCGCCTCTTGCTGTGCCCAATTCAGCAGTAGTATGAGTTAGCCCATGTGCTGCCATTGGGGGAATGAAAATAGGCATATCCACTTTACTACCGAGCAACTCGGTTGTGGTGTCAGGCTCTTTTACTCCGGCGAGATAGCGGGGAATAATTTGGAAATCGTCGAAGGCTCTGGTGTTTTCACGTAGAGTCCATTCATCACCTGAACCGCCGCTGATATAGCCAAATTGGGGCGCAGGAATCAATTTACGCGCTTCTTCTTCCAGATCATAAAGATTAATAATATCAAGGGATTTTTCTGAACTATTTGTTTTGTAGGCTCCTGTCAGTTTTATGTTAGCAGTTGCGGCGTTGGCTGAGGATACAGCGGATAGCGTACCGGCAGCAGCAAGACTTAATCCTCCAACTATGACGTCTCTTCTTGATGGCATATAATTTTCCCTTACTTAGTAGGTTTAATAAGTATTGACAATAGAATTTGTCCACATATTAAGAATAGACCTATTCTGGATAATTCAAGCTAATAAATCCTGAAGAATGTTTTTATAAGCTGACAAAGCCTATTGGAACTGGCGATTCTTTGTTGTGAGAGCAACATCACAAAACTCAGATTAAAGTAAAATGGCTTATTTTATTTGCTTACCTGAGTTTTTGGAGAATAGTTCAAACAGAGGGGGCGTGGATGCTGAATGTAAATGAGCGGCTTGGGTATAAATTTGGCTTAAAATATTTAATTGTTATCTTTATTAATTATAATAAAATAGTTAATTTCACTAAGTTATAAAAATATTTCATCATTCATTATCAGAAAAAGGCTATTATTGAAATGCATTCTAAAATTATATGCGATGAACAGGTGGATATTTTAATTTTCATTATCTCAAAGTCTTATTTAATGAAAACATAAGTTTTTTCCTTAAGGAGAACTCATGAGTAATAAGAATGACTTTAAAGCCTTTTCTATTAGTCCAGATGCGAATATTGTTTCTCAGGAAGAATATGAAGAGAGTCAGGAATTGAATATGGGAATTCTTCCCAATGTTATTTCCATTGATTTATTAAATAAGGTCTTGCGTCAATCGTCAACCATATCATCAGTGGTGGCTAATTTTATTTATACACAATGTGGTGATGATGTTTTGGATGACGGTGATATAGATAAGCTCACTGCCCAATTAAATACAGCTTTAGAGAAAAAAGCTTTAATAGAAATTCCAAGTGCTTCATTAACACAAAAAGGTGTTATTCAACTTACAGATGTACTTGGTGATAGTGACATATTAGCTGTTACGCAAAAGCTTGCTCAGAAAATAGTAAATTCGCTTGGTGAAAATATTAATAGCAGAGTGCCCAACATTCGGCAAGTGAATGGTAAGGAATTATCTGAGAATATTGATCTGGATGCTGTGGATATTGGGGTGTACACAAAAGAAGAAGTAGATAACCAAGTTAATGCCAAAGGTAATAGGAATACTGCCAGTAAAGCGGTTAATGGTTGGTGGAAATGTGGAGATACAGGCGTTATTTACCAATGGGGGCGTACTAAGGTCATTGATGCTGGCCGTATAGAACGTATTCAATTGCCAATTAGTTTTTCCAATACGCATTATGCCGTCAATATTAATTCTATTCAAAGTAAAATGGGTTTTATGGGGGCATCTGTTGGCTATGTAAATGTAATTGATAATTCATCTTTCGATTTATTAAATTCTTGGGTAAATGCCAAATGGGATAGCCCATTCTTTTGGATAGCGATAGGATATTAATTATGTATTATTACAGTGCAAAAACGAATGCTTTCTACCCGGTAGAATTGGAACAAAATTATATTGCTGCTGGTTCATTGCCTGATGATATTATAGAAGTCAGTCATGATATTTATCAGGAATATGCTGCTAATCATGCTCCAGAAGGGAAACACCGTGTAGCAAATAAAAACGGTTTGCCGGAGTGGGCAGATATTCCCCCGCCAACGAAAGATGAATTACGGCAACATGCTGAATTCCAAAAACAACAACTTATTGCTGAGGCAACCAATCAAATTGCACCACTGCAAGACGCTGTTGATTTAGGTATTGCAACTGAGGAAGAGAAAATAGCTTTATTGGCATGGAAAGAATACAGAGTAATACTTAATCGGATAGATGTTTCACAGGCAATGGATATTGATTGGCCGGAAAAACCTAAGGGATAAATAGACGCGATTTTTTAATCCACCCCCAAAATTGACCTGTTTGATTTTTTGGGGGTATCTCTGGCTTCCAATTTAAATCTTAATTGTTGATTATCTTCTGTAGGCTAATTTTATTATTCTTTATTTTATATGAGATTATATTCTATATAAAATAATGGAGAAAATAATGATAGACTTTAAAGGGTTAGGTCATATTAATATTGTTGTAGATGATATGATGGCAGCAATAGACTTTTATAAAAATCTATTTGGGGCAATACCAAGACAATTCTTTCCTCATTTTAAAAATAAGGGTTTTGCAAAGTCAGCGGGTTTTATTGATAACCCTGAACAGATTGATGTATCAATGGCATTTTTGGAAATTCCTGGAGCTAGGGTTTTTATTGAGTTAATGGAATATCATCATCCGACGGGAGAAAAAAGGGTTGAAATAAAGGAAGCTAATGATATTGGTGGTATTGGGCATATTTGTCTTAGAATACAAAATATAGATAGTGTATTTGAATATATAAAAAACTTTCCTGATGTAAGATTGATAAATTCATCACCATTATATAAGCCATACAAAATAGATGAAATTACCAGTGATGAATTTATGTTCTTTAACGAGGAGGATGAAAAAAACTCTGTTTTAAAACAAGAAACTTGCGAGATTATGGGCAAGATAAGATATTTTTATTTTATCGACAAATATAATATTCAATGGGAATTTGAAGAAGGCCATGATGATATTGGCACTGATTAAGTAGTGCTGAATAATTATTTGTCGATCTGCTGGCTGGAACAGTAGATAGTGTCGTTACAAGTGTAGTGAGGTATCTGAGTTAATAAAAGTGTACCTTGTACGCCAATATGGCTTGATTTGTGTACTGGGTACACTTACTATGGATGAAAGGATAATAATCAGACCGGGAGCACGATGTTTACTTTTATTGAGCTGCAAGGCTTCAGTAAGCGGCGACTAGAATTGTTACCCGATGATGAATATCGGGAGTTTCAAGAAACGCTAATTAATGATCCTGATGCTGGAGATACCATTGCGAATACGGGGGGATTTCGTAAGATTCGTTGGAGTCGTTCGGGGATGGGCAAACGTGGGGGAGTTAGAGTTATTTATTATAATGTTACCAGTAAAGGTCGAATTTATCTGGCGTTGGTCTATCCGAAGAATGAGCAAGATAATTTGACTGATGAGCAGAAAAAAATGCTTAAGCAACTTTCGGATAGGCTGAATTAGTTGCATTATTTATGGGAGTAACTCCCGCGCCAAAGGGCGGAGAAATCGCATGAAAGATGAAATATTTGCCGATCTGCTGGCTAGTGCAGAAGAAATGGTGAAAATTGAGAAGGGTGAGCTGACACCGAAACCAGAACATGTTCATACTTTCACCGAGATTGATGTTAAAGCAATACGCGAAGCTACCGGCTTGAAGCAGCAAGATTTTGCTGTGGCGGTCGGGGTAAGTTATGACTTGGTGAAAAGTTGGGAAAGCCAACGCCGTTATCCCACTGGCGCATCAAGAAAACTGTTGTTGTTGCTTCAGGCGAATCCTTTTATTATCAACCAGCTTAAAATGATTTAATTGAGCGACAGCAGGATTAGGAACTGTACGAAAAAGGGCTGTAGTAAAAGGTTCGGTACCAGTCAGATCTGTTGACAAGAACTGAGCTTGAGTATATGCACGACAGATAAAAATAGCCCAGAAGATTGGGCTATTGTGAAAGTTGTATTAAGAAAAAACGACTTTAAGGTTACCGGGTGTTCGGCGTGGTTTCCCGATCACAATCTGAACGTCCCGCCCTAGTCGATTCAGGTAATCTAGCATTTTTGCCTCGCTGATCCCCCGGAGCTGCCCACGTAGCATGTTAGATAAGCGGGGTTGAGTCATGCCTAACAATTGTGCGGCTTTTTCCTGTGTTAGGCGGCGGCTTTTAATGATGTTGCCGATGGTGGTAGCAAGTTGTGCTTTGACTTGCATTTCTTCGGCATCTGCCGTACCGAGATCGGCATAAATGTTACCGATACTGACTTCGATATTGTGGTTCATATTATGTTCCTCTGGCATGGTCTTCTGCGATTTTCAATCGTTCACGAATTTTATCCATCTTTTCCTTCGAAAGGGTAGGAGATAAAGACATTGCCCGGTCACTGTATGCGTTTGCAAGAGGTCAGAATATCTATCTGCTACATGCATTCGTGAAGAAGACCGACAAAACCCCGGCAGCAGCCATCAAGACAGCCCATACGAGGCTTAAGGAGTTCAAATGAAACCTGAACGAATTGAAGGAGTTGATGTTGAATGACGCGGAGTCTATCGCTGCGTATAAGGAGGCCGACAAGGAATTGGAACTGATACAGATATTGTTTGAGATGCGTGAACGTTCTGGCATGTCAAAGACTGAGCTGGCAGATAAAATCGGTATCAAACCATCAGGTATCAATCGGCTTGAAAAAATCCTCTTGGCGCAAGTATGAAGACCTTGGAACGTTATGCGGCAGCGCGTGGCGCGGTTATTAACTTCAACGTTCAATATCAGTAAAAGGAATGGGACTTTGGTCCCGTTTATCCCTTTAGCTGAAATAATTACGCTAAAGTCAACGTACTCTGCGTTTCCCCAAAATATTCCTGATAGCAAATTGTACGGCTCTACATTAAATCACCTGTGATACTTCTTAACGTCAATTGTCAACGATACCTAATAGTGTCATCAGTACGGGGACGTTTCACTATGCTATAGTAGGCCGTAATTTAATATCATTCTCCGCAGTATATTCCCTTATTTATGGGGTACTGAGAATGCCAAAATAATCTAAAAAAGTATAGCAATGCACCAAAGTAAAGAAATTCAAAAAACGTTTAAATTCAGCGAGAAAGATAGAGAAACAGTCAAATATAGTCCTAACCGTTTCTCCGTAGCTCCTATGTTGGACTGGACAGATCGCCATTGCCGTTATTTCCATCGTTTATTAAGTCAGCAAACGCTGTTATATACCGAAATGGTGACAACCGGGGCGATTATTCATGGTAAAGGCGATTATCTGGCATACAGCGAAGAAGAACATCCGATAGCATTACAATTGGGTGGCAGTGATCCGCAGGCGTTGGCGCATTGTGCGAAGATTGCACAGGAACGTGGCTATGATGAAATTAACCTAAACGTCGGTTGTCCTTCTGACCGGGTGCAAAATGGCCGTTTTGGTGCGTGCCTGATGGGGGAAGCTAAACTGGTCGCTGATTGCGTCAAAGCCATGCAGGATGTGGTTAATGTGCCGGTGACAGTTAAAACCCGTATCGGTATTGATGAACAGGACAGTTACCAATTCCTATGTGATTTTATTGATGTTGTTATGCAACGCAGTGGTTGCAATATATTTACCATTCATGCCCGTAAAGCTTGGATTTCTGGTTTAAGCCCAAAGGAGAACCGTGAGATTCCCCCGCTGGATTACCCACGAGTTTATCAATTGAAAAAGGATTTTCCTCAATTAACGATTGCTATCAATGGCGGTATTAAATCGCTGGAAGAAGCGAAACAGCATTTACAATATGTAGATGGAATTATGGTTGGGCGAGAGGCTTATCAGAACCCGTCTATTTTGACACAGGTTGATCATGAATTGTTTGATGTTTCAATGCCGGTAGTTGATACCGTTGCGGTGGTTAAAGCACTTTATCCTTATATAGAGCAAGAACTATCAAAAGGAACATATCTGGGGCATATTACCCGCCATATTTTAGGTATTTTCCAGGGGATTCCGGGGGCACGTCAATGGCGTCGTCATCTTAGTGAAAATGCACATAAACCGGG
This sequence comes from Photorhabdus akhurstii, assembly GCF_019090985.1. NCBI lineage: Bacteria > Pseudomonadati > Pseudomonadota > Gammaproteobacteria > Enterobacterales > Morganellaceae > Photorhabdus > Photorhabdus akhurstii. The sequence continues at coordinate 577,344 of NZ_CP020335.1, forward strand.
CGCGGATGTTTCTGTCGTGGAACAGGCGTTAGCTATGGTGACTGAGCGGATGTAATATCCGCTCATTTTACTGTTAAAGGCACAGTCATATATGAGAATTGAGCACTAAAATATTTATGGATATTGCGTGATTTTTTACTGTGCTTTAATCTGTTTTTTCGAGTTAGTTTTTCATTATCGGACAAAAATAGATATCCATATATCTTTGCGAAATATTGTGATGCTGTTCGAATAAATTCATTTTGTTATATTAGAATCTGAACAACTGCTCTTGGCAATAATATCCCAGTTTACGTGATTCTTGCTGATAGTAAGTATATAGCAACAATAGTATTCATAAAATATATATATGTGCAATGAAAGATGTCCTTCATATGAAGAGAGGGGATATTATTGTTATATATAGAACGGCTGATAAACAAGGTCTAGCACGATATAAATCTGTGATTAGTTCACTTTGCGTTGTTGAAGAAGTCAGGGTTATTAATGAGTTCCCAACGCTAGAAAGCTATATTGATTATTGTAGTAAATTTAGTGTCTTTAGTGTAAATGAATTAACTGAAATATATAGAAGACGGCAGTATCCATACATAGTAAGATTTACTTATAATGTGGCTTTACCTAAAAGGATTATTCGTGATAGACTCATTAACGAAGTCGGTTTAAATAAAAGTGATTATTGGGGAATCATGAGATTGACTGATGATCAATTTAATAATATTATCAAACTGAGCGAAGCCAATGAAAGTTTTATTATCAATTAAACCAGAGTATGTTGATAGAATACTTGATGGTTCAAAGAAATTTGAATTTAGGAAAGTTGCCTTTAAAAATAATCAGGTTCAATCCGTTGTTATATATGCAACTATGCCGATAGGTATGGTTGTTGGCGAGTTTGAAATTGAAGATATTATTTCTGACGCTCCTTCCGTTGTATGGGAAATGACTCATCAATTTGCAGGTACAACAAAGGATTTTTTTGATAGTTATTTTGAAGGAAGGGAGAAGGCTATCGCAATCAGTATTGGTAATGTTAAAAAATACGATAAACCTCTGCCTTTAAATGTGTTTGGTCAAGGGATAACAGCGCCTCAATCTTATCGTTATTTATCTGCCTGAGGTGTGATACCCCTACCAAGAGGGGTATTGTTTTATCTTTCATATATTCAGCCAGCATTGCCCTCCGGTCTAAGGTTATTCGTGCAGGCAATAGCGGCATAATGAGGTATTAGACTTGCAGGCTTAGTTAATAACCCGTTCATCTTACTGTTAAGGGATCAGTAAACTTGATCCTTGCGTTGCCCGACTTTCCAGAATCTGATGTGCCTTTGTCGCTTCACTTAGCGGGAACTTCTGATTTTCTGGTACGTCCACATTAATTTTGCCGTTGGCAATCAGATCAAATAATTCTTTGCTCGCCTCATCCAACTCTTCGCGCGTTGAAATATAGCCGGCGATAGAAGGGCGGGTAACAAACAGTGAGCCTTTCTGATTTAAAATCCCCAAATCAACACCGGTAACTGGCCCGGATGCATTGCCAAAGCTAACCATTAATCCGTGGCGTTTCAGACAATCCAGCGAGTTCAGCCAGGTCGATTTACCAACAGAATCATAAACTACACCGACTTTTTCACCGTTGGTGATTTCATAAATTCGTTCGACAATATTTTCACGGTTATAGTTAATAACTTGCCATGCGCCGGCCTCTTTAGCGCGTTGTACTTTTTCTTCAGAGCCGACTGTTCCAATCAGTTTTGCACCCAAAGCTTTTGCCCATTGGCAGGCAATTAGCCCAACTCCACCGGCGGCGGCATGAAATAAAAAGGGTTCGCCTGACTGGATTTTGTAGGTACGGTGTAGAAGATAGTAGACTGTCAGCCCTTTTAGAAAAGAAGCCGCAGCTTGTTCGAAGGAGATGGTATCCGGCAGAACAGCGACTCTGTTTTCCGCGACATTATGCACCTCACTGTAAGCGCCTAAAGTTGATTGCGCGTAAACTACACGGTCACCCACTTTTATGGTAGTCACAGCAGAACCCACTTTGGTCACTACGCCTGCGGCCTCAGTGCCCAAGCCGCTTGGTAGTTGTGCCGGCGGGTATAGCCCGCTACGAATGTAAGTGTCGATATAATTGATTCCAATCGCTCTATTTTCTACTTGTACTTCATCGTCAGCAGGAGCTTTGGGGGTGAATTCACAATATTGCAGGACCTCGGGGCTGCCAATAGAGGAAAATTCGATATGTTTTGCCATGACTCAACCTCATCAATATAAGGGGGAATGTGTGTGCACGTAGTAGTTGAATTCATTGTAAACAGGCTTTAATGTGCCAGAAATAATTACAAACTATATGTAATTACTCAAGGCACTTCATAGCGTATACTCTGTGCTGTTGTAAATTTATCAGTGGATTATTGCAGGATTCATGGCGGGAAAAAAATCAACTCACAACAAAATGGCTGAACCAAAAGATCGCCAAATGGAAGGGCTGAAACTTCCGCCGCACTCTTTGGAAGCAGAGCAGTCTGTGTTAGGTGGCTTAATGCTAGATAACGAACGTTGGGATAATGTTTCCGAACGTGTTACTAGCAATGATTTTTTCAGCCGTCCACATCGGCGCATTTTTGCTGAAATGCAGCGGTTGCTGGAGATGGGCAATCCTATCGACCTGATTACATTATCGGAATCCCTTGAACAGAGCGGGGAGCTAAATAATGTAGGGGGTTTTGCTTATCTGGCTGAATTATCTAAAAATACGCCAAGTGCAGCGAACATTAATGCTTATGCGGATATTGTCCGCGAACGTGCTGTTGTCCGCGAGATGATCGCTGTTGCAAATGAAATTGCAGATGCGGGTTATGATCCTCAAGGAAGAAGCAGCGAAGAATTATTGGATCTGGCCGAATCACGGGTGTTCCAGATCGCTGAAAATCGTGCCAGTAAAGATGAAGGGCCGAAAGGAATAGAACAGATCCTTGAAGAAACCGTCGAGCGTATCGAGCAGCTCTATCAACGCCCTCATGATGGTGTAACCGGTGTTTCAACCGGTTATCAGGATTTGGATAAGAAAACCGCAGGCTTACAAAAATCAGACTTGATCATTGTGGCTGCGCGTCCTTCTATGGGTAAAACCACTTTTGCCATGAACCTGTGTGAAAACGCAGCCATGATGCAGGATAAGCCTGTTTTGATCTTTAGTCTTGAGATGCCCGGCAACCAGATCATGATGCGTATGCTGGCGTCCCTTTCACGGGTGGATCAAACCCGTATCCGTACCGGTCAGCTTGATGATGAAGATTGGGCGCGGATCTCCAGTACGATGGGCATATTGCTGGAAAAACGCAATATGTATATTGATGATTCGTCTGGCCTGACGCCTACCGAAGTCCGTTCCCGGGCTCGGCGCGTCTTCCGCGAAAATGGTGGATTAAGTCTGATCATGATCGACTACCTGCAATTAATGCGGGTTCCGGCCTTATCCGATAATCGTACTTTGGAAATTGCGGAGATTTCCCGTTCACTAAAAGCCTTGGCTAAAGAGCTTCAAGTGCCGGTGGTTGCACTTTCTCAGCTCAACCGTAGCCTTGAACAGCGGGCAGATAAGCGCCCGGTTAATTCTGATTTACGTGAATCCGGCTCTATTGAGCAGGATGCCGACCTCATTATGTTTATCTATCGTGACGAGGTTTACCATGAGAATAGCGACATGAAAGGTGTGGCTGAAATCATTCTTGGTAAGCAGCGTAACGGCCCAATTGGTACAGTTCGCCTAACGTTTAATGGTCAATGGTCGCGGTTTGATAACTATGCCGGACCAAGTTATGACGACGAATAAGTATTAACCACCAAAGAATTAATAAATTTAAGGAATAGAATGAAAGCGGCAACCGCAATTATTGACCGCCGCGCTCTGCGACATAACTTGCAACGGGTAAGGGAGCTCGCTCCTAAAAGCAACCTGATTGCAGTTGTGAAAGCAAACGCTTATGGCCACGGTTTACTGGAGACAGCACATACGCTGGACGACGCCGATTGTTTCGGTGTAGCGCGAATTGGTGAAGCATTGACGTTGCGTCATGGTGGTATCGTCAAACCGATTCTGTTACTGGAAGGATGCTTTGATGCGTCTGACCTGCCAGTACTGGTTGCTAACTATATTGAAACTGTGGTTCACAGCATTGAACAGTTGGAAGCACTGGAGCAGGCTAAGTTATCCCATCCGGTAAAAGTGTGGATGAAACTAGATAGCGGGATGCATCGCTTAGGTGTACGGCCGGAAGATGCCGAAGAATTTTATCAACGGCTAAGTCGTTGTAAAAATGTACAGCAGCCCGTCAATATTGTCAGCCATTTCGGCAGGGCTGATGAGCCAATGGTAGATACAACTAGCCAGCAGATAGCTTGTTTTCAGGCTTTCTGTGCGGACAAACCGGGAGAAAAATCTATTGATGCATCGGGAGGTATCTTGTTGTGGCCGGAAGTTCATCAAGATTGGGTGCGTCCTGGGCTGATGATGTATGGTGTATCGCCATTGTCTGATAAAACGGCCGTGGATTTTAACCTGATCCCCGCGATGACCTTAAAATCGAGCTTAATTGCTGTTCGTAAGCATAACGCTGGCGAGTCGGTTGGCTATGGTGGGACCTGGGTCAGTGAACGTGATACTTGTCTTGGGGTTGTGGCTATCGGTTATGGTGATGGTTATCCGCGCAGTGCGCCTTCGGGAACGCCAATATATATTAATGGCCGTGAAGTGCCGATTGCTGGCCGAGTTTCGATGGATATGATCTCGGTTGATTTGGGGCCTGATGCGACAGATAAAGTGGGTGATGAAGTGGTGCTCTGGGGAGATGTACTGCCGGTGGAACGGATTGCTGAATGCACTGGTATCATTACTTATGAGCTGGTGACTAAGCTTACTTCCAGAGTGGTGATGGAATATCTGGACGAATGATGTTGTAGATTATATGGTTTATTAAATAACTGACTGATAAGGAGTAGAGCCTGATGTTCCAGAATGTTGATGCTTATGCTGGTGATCCTATTCTTTCGCTGGCTGAAGAATTTCAAAAAGATCCTCGTGCGGAAAAAGTTAATCTGAGCATCGGGCTGTATTACGATGAGCAGGGTGTGACTCCGCAATTGCAGGCGGTGGCTACCGCGGAAGAACAACTTAGAGCGTTGTCACAGACTGCTTCTCTTTATCTACCAATGGAGGGATTGGAATCATATCGTCTTGCGGTTCAGGAACTGTTATTTGGTAAAGATCATCCGGTGTTGAAACAACGGATAGTGGCAACGATTCAATCATTAGGCGGTTCTGGCGCTCTTAAAATTGGAGCTGACTTTTTGAGTCGCTATTTCCCTGATTCAGAAGTGTGGTGCAGTGATCCAACTTGGGAAAACCATGCGGCTATTTTTGCGGGGGCTGGTATTAAGGTGAACTATTACCCTTATTTTGATACACAGACTAAAGGGGTAAAATTCGATGAAATGCTGGAAACATTCAGGAAATTGCCGGCAAAAAGCATTATTGTGATGCACCCTTGTTGCCATAACCCAACTGGATCGGATCTGACCGATGATCAATGGGATCAAGTTGTTCAGATTGTTAAAGAGAGAGAATTACTGCCATTCCTTGATATTGCTTATCAGGGACTTGCGGGTGGTATGGAAAAAGATGCTTATGCCATTCGTGCAATGGCGAACGCTGGTTTGCCTTGTCTGGTGAGTAACTCTTTCTCCAAGATATTTTCTATGTATGGTGAGCGAGTGGGTGGTTTGTCTGTCATTTGCGATGATGAACAGACCAAAGAGCGGGTATTAGGGCAGTTGAAAGCGGGTGTGCGTCGCGTCTACTCTAGCCCACCGAATTTTGGTGCGCAGGTTGTGGCGAAAGTACTGATTGATCCTGCTTTGAAGGCACAATGGTTGACAGAAGTTGAACATATGCGCTTGCGTATTTTGGAAATGCGTACGGTGCTGGTGGATGCTTTGAAAACCGCACTACCAGAGAAAAATTTTGATTATTTTCTGAAACAGCGCGGGATGTTCAGCTATACCGGTTTTAGCCAGCGGCAGGTGGATCGCTTACGCAAAGAATTTGCTGTTTATCTGGTCGGTAATGGCCGAGTCTGTATACCGGGTGTTAATCACCGTAATGTTGCACGTGTTGCTGAGACATTTGCGGCGGTAAATAAGTAATAAATTCTGATGTAAATAATCTGCTATCGATGATAATGATCGATAAATTTGTAAAATAGCAGTAAATACATCCTTGAAGCGCGCTATTTATGGTGCGCTTATTTTCCTTCCTAATATTAATTTAATGTGGCGCGTAATTAGCAACGGCTGATCAGAACGTAGCATTAAAAATTTTTATGAGGTAAGTTATGGGATTAAAGTTAAATATTGCGTGGTTTGATAAAAAAACGGAAGAGTTTATTGGTGAGGAATATTCTAGAGATTTGGGAGATGATGGTTCAATAATAGAAAAATTAGGGCTTCCTATTGAAGATAATATTAATAATGGTGCATTCGATGTAAAAAATAATGGGTGCCAACACTTGAATCATATTTTAAAAATAAAATTGAAACAGATAAATATTGGTATCAAATATCATTTGACTATCGAGATAAATGGTAATGAGGCCGTAATTTAAATTTAGTCATTTACTTAAACCTTGCTGTGGCAAGGTTTAAGACTATTTGATAGCGATGTTTAAATGGCGACAAGTTCCAGATGTTTACCCAAGGCATTTAACGCATTCGCGATAGTGTCAATTTTAGTGCTGTGACCTAATTTCCTCAGCGGTTCTGGAATTTCTTTACTAGGGTGCCTTGACATCGTGGTTTGCTTACCGTTCAAGAAAACTTTCAAGTGGTTAGTCCCATCTTTAAATTCTGTTCCTTGAGCTTTAAGCTACCGGAGAAATTCGCTTTGCTTCACTGCCTCCTCCTGTTTGTTTAATTTGAAAATAAACATTTTTATTTATATGAGCAAGAGGTTTATAAGCATTTTTGTTTATAAGAATAATAGCGTTATAAATATTTATATTTGTTCTTTATAAGATGGAATCTAATGTGAGAATTATTCTAATTGCAGCGTATATAATTTATTCGTGGATATTTACGGTTATGAAGTATGTTTTTTAATGTGAAACAGATCAATTTTTCATGAAACATGTTTCAGATGGTGAAAAGTAATCTTCACCATTTCAAGGTATATCCAAACATTTGTTAGCTTTCGATAAGGCTTTACTTAATGCTTTGTTTTATTGAATTTATTTCTGGCACAAAATACCGGTTGATTATTAATATGCAGCAAAAAGGATTGTTTAGCAGGATTTAACTTGATGGTTATCACATAAAATAGGGCTGATAATCCAGTCATATACTCTTACGATCGTTCTCCCAACTTCGTTGTAAAGTAAAAAATCCCACTTTACTATTTTTCCTTTAACACATAAAACAAACGCGTGTTTAAGAACAAACAAGTGTCCAAAAATGACGAATCGGGAAAAACAAATATTACAACTTCTGAGACGAGATCCGTTGATCCCACAGCAGGAAATTGCCGATATTTTAGGTATAAGTCGCTCTGGTGTTGCTGGCCATATTATGAATTTAATGAATAAGGGATATATAAAAGGGAAAGGTTATATTTTATCTGATCATAATTATGTGGTGACGGTTGGTTCTATTAATATGGATGTTTGCGGTTATGCATCGGATAAACTTATTTATCAAGATTCTAACCCAGGAAAAATAAAATGTACCCCGGGTGGTGTAGGAAGAAATATTGCCCAAAATATCGCATTATTAGGTAAAGAGTGCCATCTTATTTCTGTTGTTGGCGATGATTTCTATGGTAGCACTTTACTGGATCAGGCCAGATGCGCAGGGGTTAATGTCGACTACTGCTATAAACTTTATGGTGAAAATACCTCGACATATGTCTCCTTATTAGATGACGGTGGTGAGATGTTGGTTGCCATCAATGATATGCATATTTTGGAAAAATTGACGCCATCGTTGCTAGCGAATCATTATGATCTTATTCGGCATGCCGGTGTACTGGTTATTGATTGCAATTTATCTGAAGAAGCTTTGGTTTGGTTGTTGACTAACGCTGGAACGGTGCCGGTATTTGTGGATACAGTATCCGCATTTAAAGCGCCTAAGATTAAAAACTGGCTTTCCTATATTCACACCTTAAAACCTAATTGTCTGGAGGCGGAAGCACTGAGTGGAATGAAAATCACCCAACCTACCGATGTTCCGGCAGTGGCGCGGTGGTTTCACGATCAAGGTGTGCAGCGGTTGGTACTCAGCATGGGCGTAGAGGGTGTCTACTTTAGTGAAAGCGATGGTGTGGCAGGCTGGTCACTTCCCATCAGTATCAAGATTGTCAATGTAACAGGTGCCGGAGATGCCATGATGGCCGGATTAGTGAACTGCTGGCTAGAAAATATGACGCTGGCAGAAAGTGTTCGCTTTGCTCAGGGGTGCTCTGCGCTCACGCTCTCTTGCGAATTTACCAATAATCCAAATCTGTCAAATGGCAGTGTCCAAAAACTGTTGGAATTATAATCATGAAAAATCATGCTATTAGCAATAAATATTTGGATATTTCCCCGGAAGTTACAGAGGCTTTAGAGCATAACCGACCGGTTGTGGCGTTGGAATCTACCATTATTGCTCATGGAATGCCTTACCCGCAAAATGTAAAGACTGCGCTGCAAGTTGAGCGGAAAATCAGGGAAAATGGCGCTATTCCTGCAACAATTGCTGTTATCAATGGGATGATGAAAACAGGACTATCTCATGAAGAGATCGAATTTTTGGGTAGAGAAGGTGACAAGATAACTAAAGTTAGTCGTCGTGATTTACCCTTTGTTATCGCGGCTGGAAAAAATGGCGCGACGACGGTAGCTTCTACCATGATTATTGCGGCAATGGCCGGGATTAGAATCTTCGCTACCGGCGGTATTGGCGGTGTGCACCGGGGAGCGGAACAGACTTTTGATATTTCGGCGGATTTACAGGAATTAGCGAAAACCAGTGTCGCAGTAGTCTGTGCTGGCGCTAAATCTATTCTGGATCTTGGCCTGACAACAGAATATCTTGAAACTCATGGCGTACCATTAATTGGCTATCAGACTCACTCTTTACCGGCGTTTTTCTGTCGTACTAGCCCATTTCCCGTCAATATTCGTCTGGACTCCCCAGAACAGATAGCTCAGGCGATGGCAGTAAAATGGGATACTGGATTACAGGGAGGTTTGGTGATTGCCAATCCTATCCCTGAGCCATACGCTATGCCGGAAGCGGAGATCAATGCTGCTATCGAACAGGCGGTGCACGAATCCATAGAACAGAAAGTAAATGGAAAGGCGTGTACGCCGTTTTTGTTATCCAGAGTGGCTGAGTTAACTGGGGGAGATAGCTTGTCTGCCAATATTCAGTTGGTACTTAATAACGCTGAACTGGCGGCAAAAATTGCCTGTTGTTATTGGGAAAGCAGTCGTTACAGAAAACAGAGAACAGGAAACAGAACACAGGAAAAAGGGGCTTAAATCGCCCCTGTTTGCCGATTATGCTTGTTTCTTTAATAGAGGTTTCAGGAAACGTGCAGTATGTGATTTCTCACATTTGGCGACCTCTTCTGGTGTACCCGAAATCAGAATCTCGCCGCCACCGCTACCTCCTTCCGGGCCAAGATCCACGATCCAGTCAGCGGTTTTAATTACATCAAGGTTATGTTCAATAACCACAATGGTATTCCCTTGATCGCGTAACTGATGCAGAACCGCTAATAGTTGCTGAATATCAGCAAAATGCAAACCTGTTGTTGGCTCATCAAGAATATATAACGTCTGCCCGGTTCCGCGCTTGGATAGCTCACGCGCCAGCTTTACTCGCTGCGCTTCACCACCTGATAGCGTTGTTGCTGATTGACCCAGACGGATGTAAGAAAGGCCAACGTCCATGAGGGTTTGCAGTTTACGGGCTAGGGCAGGAACTGCATCAAAGAATTCACGAGCTTCTTCGATCGTCATATTCAATACTTCATTGATATTCTTGCCCTTATATTTTACTTCCAGTGTTTCACGGTTATAACGCTTACCTTTGCATTGATCACAAGGGACATAAATATCAGGCAAGAAGTGCATTTCTACCTTAATAACGCCATCACCTTGGCAAGCTTCACAGCGCCCACCTTTAACGTTAAAACTGAATCGTCCAGGTGTGTAACCACGGGCGCGTGATTCAGGTACGCCAGCGAACAATTCACGGACTGGTGTGAATACGCCGGTATAAGTTGCCGGGTTAGAGCGGGGAGTTCGGCCAATCGGACTCTGGTCAATATCAATCACTTTATCGAAATGCTCTAGCCCTTGAATATCGATATAAGGGGCAGGAGTGATATTGGTCGCGCCATTTAACTGGCGTTGGGCGATGGGGAACAGAGTATCATTAATTAGCGTTGATTTACCGGAACCAGAAACCCCGGTAATACAAGTAAATAACCCAACTGGCAGATTGAACGTCACATTTTTCAGGTTATTACCTTTTGCTCCAATCAGTTTCAGCATCTTTTTTGGATCTGCCGGGATACGCTTCTCTGGGATGGCAATTTCACGCTTTCCACTCAGGAATTGACCTGTTAGTGAATCTTTGCTCACCATAATATCTTTAACTGTGCCCTCCGCGACGATTTCACCACCGTGCACGCCGGCACCGGGACCGATATCAATGATATGGTCGGCAGCCCGGATGGCATCCTCATCGTGTTCAACCACAATCACGGTATTTCCCAGATTGCGTAAGTGGATTAGCGTTTCCAGCAAGCGTTCATTATCCCGCTGATGTAACCCGATAGAAGGTTCATCAAGTACATACATCACTCCCACTAAACCGGCGCCAATCTGGCTGGCAAGGCGGATACGTTGAGCTTCGCCACCGGACAGAGTTTCGGCAGAACGAGAGAGAGTCAGATAATTCAGACCAACATTAACCAAGAATTTCAGACGGTCGCGGATCTCTTTCAGTACTTTTTCAGCAATTTGCGCACGTTGACCACTGAGTTTCATGTTTTGAAAAAAATCCATCGCATGGCCGATACTGAAATCTGAGATCTCCGGGAGAGTGGTATTCTCAATAAATACGTAGCGGGCTTCTTTACGTAAGCGGGTTCCGTGGCAGGAAATACACGAGCGGTTACTAATATATTTCGCCAGCTCCTCCCGGACAGCGGTGGATTCCGTCTCTTTATAACGGCGTTCCATATTATGCAGTACACCCTCAAATGGGTGATTGCGTACCGTGGTATCGCCACGGTCATTGGTGTATTTAAATTCGATGGATTGTTTACCGGAACCGTACAACACCACTTTCTGAATATTGGCGCTGAGGGAATTGAAGGGTGCTTCGATATCGAATTTATAATGTTCTGCCAATGAACGTAGCATCTGGAAATAGTAAAAATTACGGCGATCCCAGCCACGAATTGCACCACCAGCCAGGGAGATATCACCATTCTGAATGACTCTATCGGGATCAAAAAATTGCTGAATACCTAAACCATCACAAGTCGGGCAAGCCCCGGCTGGGTTGTTAAAAGAGAATAGGCGAGGTTCCAGCTCACTCATGCTATAGCCACATGCAGGACACGCAAAGTTAGCAGAGAAAATCAGCTCCTCGGCTGTATTATCATCGATATTGGCGACAATAGCGGTACCACCTGAAAGTTCCAGCGCTGTTTCAAAAGATTCGGCCAGGCGTTGTGCCAGATCGGCACGAACTTTAAAGCGATCAATGACCACTTCAATCGTATGTTTTTTCTGTAATTCTAATTTCGGCGGATCGGATAGATCACAGACTTCACCATCAATACGGGCGCGGATATAACCTTGTGCTGCCAGATTATCTAGTAACTTAGTGTGTTCGCCTTTTCGCTCTTTCACGATCGGCGCCAGTAACATCAGGCGATGACCTTCTGGCAGAGTTAGCACATTATCTACCATCTGACTAACAGTCTGTGCCGTCAATGGAATATCGTGATCTGGGCAACGTGGTTCACCTACACGGGCAAACAACAAACGCAGATAATCATGAATTTCGGTAATAGTCCCCACAGTTGAACGTGGGTTATGGGAAGTAGATTTCTGCTCAATAGAAATAGCCGGGGATAATCCTTCAATATGGTCAACATCAGGTTTCTCCATCAGTGACAGAAACTGACGCGCATAAGCTGAAAGCGATTCCACATAACGACGCTGCCCCTCGGCATAAAGCGTATCAAATGCTAGAGAAGACTTACCTGAACCGGACAAACCGGTGATAACTATCAGCTTGTCTCGGGGGATTATCAGATTGATATTTTTGAGATTGTGGGTACGTGCGCCCCGAACTTCGATGTTATCCATGAACCATTTCCCGGGTTATTCATACGTGCATAAATAATAATAAGTGAGTTATTATTACACAGAGTTGACTGATTAGATATACAGTATTTAAGTGAAATAATGTAATAAGTACGGAATTAAATTACGGTGAGCTTCGCAAAGTTCGTTCTAAAGCGGCTGCGTTTCATTTTTAGTATCGCATGTTAAACTGTGTTGCTTAATAATTGTAGAAATTCATTTCATCAGGAGTATTCCCAATGGCCAGCAGAGGCATAAACAAAGTTATTTTAATCGGTAACCTGGGGCAAGACCCGGAAGTCCGCTATATGCCAAACGGCGGTGCAGTGACTAACATTACTCTGGCGACTTCTGAAAGCTGGCGCGATAAACAGACCGGCGAGATGAAAGAGAAGACTGAATGGCACCGGGTTGTTTTGTTTGGCAAACTGGCGGAAGTGGCGGGTGAATACCTGCGTAAAGGTTCACAGGTTTATATTGAAGGTTCTCTGCAAACCCGCAAATGGCAGGATCAGAACGGTCAAGAGCGTTACACCACAGAAGTAGTGGTAAACATGGGCGGAACCATGCAAATGTTGGGTGGTCGTGCTGGTGGTGGTAATTTCCAGGATAGCCAACCGCAAGGCGGCGGTTGGGGACAGCCACAGCAGCCACAACCACAGCAACAATCTCAGCAGTTCAGCGGTGGCGGCGCTCCTTCGCGCCCAGCTCAATCCTCTGCTCCACAAAGCAGTGAGCCGCCAATGGATTTTGATGACGATATTCCGTTCTAGAGTTCACCTAAGAGTGAAAGTGTAAAGAAATTAAATCAATGCCCTTATTTATAAGGGCTTTTTATTTTTATAATGAAATTTTTATGTAAAAAATAAGTTGTTCATATTTTGTATATGGTGTACCTTGAAAAAGCGTAAAGAAATAGAGGTCGTCATGAGTACAGATTATGGAACAACGACATTTTTGATGAATAGTGGTGAGCGATACTGCTTGGTTATAGATCGCGCAAGTGGCTTGCCACTGCATTACCCAAATTTATTTCTCACCACCCAGTTGCGTAACAGTAAATCCTACTCTTATTCATCTATTGTATCGGCAGCTAATAATTTAGTTGTTTTTCTCCGATTTTTGGAACGACGGGTAATTAATCTTGAAGACCGCGTGTTGAACCGACAGTTTTTTGAAATACATGAACTGGATGATTTGCGAGATTTTACTCAGCGCCAATTTTTGACCAAGCCTGTTGATGAGACAGTTTTGAACATGTTCAGTTTGGATGAATTGGAGGAAACCAGGGGCATTGTTGAATCTGTGACCCAATATATGCGCTTGACCACTATTGCGGAGTATTTTAGCTGGTTTGCAAACCATATAATTTCAAAGCCAGATGCAAATGAATCCAATCTGATAGATAAGATAGAAGCACAAATAAAATCAAGACGTCCGTCGAAGAAAAGTCGCAATCAAGATAAAGATCGTTCACTGGATGATATTCAAGTTGAAGCCTTATTTGAAGTGCTCAGGATTGACTCCCAACACAATCCATTTTGTGTTGAAGTACAAAGCCGTAACCGACTAATGGTTTTGATGCTTTATCATTTAGGTCTTAGAGGGGGAGAGTTACTCAATCTGAAGATTGAAGATATCGATTTTTCTAAACACCAAGTAAAAGTGGTTAGGCGAGCAGACGAAGCGGATGATCATCGTATCAAGGAACCTAATGCGAAAACACTTGAGAGAACCATTCCGATGGCCGAAACCTTGAGTAAAGAACTGTATGATTATGTTACGAAAGATCGCCGCAAGGTTCCGAACGCAAAAAGGAATAGTTTCCTCTTCGTGACACATAAATCAGGTCCTACGGTAGGTCAGCCGATATCTAAATCTGGTTATCATAAAGTCTTATTGGTCGTCAAAGCTGTATCTCCGCAGTTGTATGCTCTCACAGGTCATATGTTACGTCATACATGGAATCGAAAATTTTCAGAGCAAATGGACTCGATGGGTACTCCGCTGGGCGAAGAAAGACAGGAACAAATTCGCTCGTATTTAATGGGTTGGAAGCCCGGTTCAGGCTCTGCTGCGCACTACAACAAACGATTTAAACAGGAGCAGGCAAATAAAGCTGCTTTAGCCCTGCAAGCAAGTAGCGGAATTCGCTTACCTAAGGAGTTGAAAGGTGACGGCGAATAAGTTATCTGTATCAGTCACTACTAATCAAAGTAATGAGGTAGTAGATATTCCAGCGAAAGCGCGAGGTTATCATTTTAACCTTGATGAGTCCGTATGGAGGTTAGACAAAAACACGTCCACTAATCTGGCGGTTATACATGAAAAGCTATCAGGAGAAATACTTAAGGGTTGTCTCAAAACCTTAGGTTTTTATGCTTCAAACCTTTCAGCTAGTCATACCAAAAATGTCATCGAACGATTTCAGCACATGCTTCGAGAAACTGGTGCTGATGAAATTACTGACACGGTACTAATCAATTACCGTGCTTCACTGACCAAAGCAACAGAGTGGTATTTAGGAACCATCAGAGGTTTTTTGAGGAGATGGCATAAGCTTGGATACTTTGGTGTAAGCGAAGATATTATTCAATTGCTTGATGGCTGGAAAATCAAAGGCAACCGGAAGGGAGATGCAGTAAAGCGTAAAGATCCCACTCAAGGACCGTTAACTGACAATGAGTTGCAGGCGTTCAACGAAGGTGCTGTAAAAGTGTATGAGCTAGATCTGATAACACTTTCCGAATTGGCTATCTCACTGACAACTAGCAATACTGGTCGTCGGCCAATCCAGGTTTCCCATCTAAGAGTTATTGATGTCCTTTGTGGTACGAACAACAAAGGAGAACCCTTCTATGTGCTTAATGTCCCCAGAGGTAAGCATGGTGAAGGTTTTAGGGCCGAGTTTAAGCCCTTTGCTATTACTCAGGAATTGTGGGCGATTCTGTCTGCTCAAGCTAAGAATGCAGTTTCGCTAATCGAAAAAAAGCTGGGGTTTCAATTACAAGAACAAGACCGGCAACAAGTGCCTCTGTTTCCTGATCATAACGTGGCACTTCGAGTTATCTCTCCGGCTGAATACAGATCATTGCTTACCAGTGACAAACTCCATATTTCTGCTGTTGAAGTGACAGATACACTTCAGTTTGTAGCAGAAGCGTCTGGAGTTAAGTCCGAGCGAACAGGTGAAAACCTGTTTATTAATGCTCGACGATTCAGGTACACCACTGGAACCAGAGCAGCTCGTGAGGGATTTGGTGAGTTGGTCATTGCAGAACTTTTGGATCACAGAGATACTCAAAATGCTGGTGTATACGTCAAAAATATCCCTGAGCATGTGGAGAGACTTGATGAGGCTGTTGGATTTCAATTAGCGCCCTATGCCCAAGCATTTGCTGGTGTTTTGGTTGATTCAGAAAAAGACGCTAAACGTGGTGATGATCCCAGTAGCCGCATTCGCACAGGTATTGGCAAAGGTGTTGGCACATGTGGTGAGCATGGATTTTGTGGGGCTAATGTTCCCATCCCCTGTTATACATGTATTCATTTCCAGCCTTGGCTAGACGGCCCACATAATGAGGTATATCAGGATCTACTTGATGACAGGGAACGAGTTAAAGAGATCACTGGCGATATTGAAGTTGCAGCAGTACTCGACAGAAGTATAGTCGCCGTGGCTGGCGTTATCTTACAGTGCGAGAAACGGCGGACAGAGCTAGAAAAGCAAGAGGTATTAGAAAATGGCTGATATCTTTCAGTTTAAACCAAAAACTGAATTAACCGGAGAGGCCAACTTGAACGCCTTTATAGCAAAATGTCGTGACGAACTTACTGTATTTGGCTCTGACTTGGAGTGGAATGCCTGTGTCTGGCCAAAAGTTGCTGTATTCGCCAAGCTGGGTGTGACTACTCGTAAACCAAAGCCTGAACAATTGATGAGTAAGGATTTTGTTGAGTTTGGAAAAGCGTATTTTCGTTATCAACAGGGCCATAATCCCACCGGGACAAAAAATGAGCTCAAAGCGTTACGAGTACTTGAGTCTGCTCTAATTCAGGTAAATGGAAACGCGTTAATTGCAGGCTTATCTATTACCTGCTTAGATGAAGCTGTCGTATTAGCGAAACAGTATTATTCAGCGGGTGCTGCTTACCATTGCGGAAGAGAAATCGAAAGGTTGGCAGAGTTTGTTTCTGTTAATCACTTAATTCCTGCCAATTTAAAAACGTGGAACAGTCCCATTCCTCGTCCGGCTGACACAATTAAAACGGGCAAAGAAGCGAAAATCGCAAGAGAGAAAAAACTCCCAAATGAAATTGCGCTAAATGCGTTGGCTGAAATATTTGCCAATCAACCGGTTGATGACCGAGACATTTTCACAACATCCGTATTCGCAATGTTAATGTCAGCACCTTCTCGTATTTCTGAGGTGCTTGCCTTGCCTGTGGACTGTGAAGTGATAGAGAAAGATAAAAAGGGTGTTGAACGTTACGGTTGGCGATTTTTCGCAGAAAAAGGGTATGAGGGAGACATTAAATGGATACCCTCTGTCATGGCAGAGGTTGCAAAGATCGCGGTCAAGCGAGCAAAGAAACTTTCTTTAGAAGCTCGAAAACTAGCTGAATGGATAGAGAAAAATCCTAACAAATTTTACCGTCACAAAGACTGTCCTAATATATCTGATGATACTCCGCTAACTATGAAGCAAGCATGCCAAGCATTAGGGTTGGCAAGTGACACTGTTAAAAACTGTAGATCAGGTTTATTCGGAAGAAAGTTAGAAATGAAAGATGGTGTTCATACTCTGAACAGCCTTTGGCTACATGTCAAAGAGCGGTTACCTAAGGATTTTCCGTGGTTTGATAAAGACAAAGGTATTAAGTACAACAATGCATTGTTTGCGCTTAACAAAAATCAATTTCACGGCAACAGATCTAAGTCCCCAGTCGAAATAATGAAGCCAATGCATAGCTTCTTCAATAATGATTTAAGTCCAAGAAAATCATTAGAAGGGGTACATAGAAGCATATTTGATCGCCATGGGTATGTTTCCGAGACGGGGGAGCGCTTGAAGGTGACATCACATCAGGCCAGACATTTACTTAATACCATTGGGCAACGTGGTGGTCTTTCAAATCTTGAAATTGCTAAGTGGTCAGGGCGAGCTGATGTAAAACAAAACCGTACTTACAATCACATGACTGAGTATGAAATGGTCGCAATGGCAGAGCGTATTGATACATCAAAAACAATGTTTGGTCCTGTTGGAAAGGTCGAGAAACACCTGCCAGTAACAGCTCAAGAATTTAACACGCTGGAACAAGCTGCTGCTCACATAACCGAATATGGTTTCTGCGTCCACGATTACACAATGAGTCCCTGTGAAAAATATCGGGATTGTATTAATTGTACTGAGCAAATTTGTGTTAAAGGCGATTCTGACAAACTGGATCGTATGAAAGAACGGCTGGAGAGAACTCAAAAACTGCTATTCAATGCTGAAAAGGCGGTTGAAGAAGGAGATATGGGAGCTGACAGATGGATGACATATCATCAGAAAACGGCAACTAGGTTGCGTGAACTTGTAAGCATTTTGGAAAATCCAGAGATCAAAGATGGCGCGCAGGTAAAATTGCGAGGTAATGACTTCAGTCAATTACGTCGTGTTGCCAAGAAAAAAACTTTAGAAATAATTAGTAAGAATAGTCCTGATAATAAAGAAGAAGCTTCGATACTAGAAGATTTGACGAAAATGCTTGGAGGCGGTTTTGGCTAAACATCTCAGCAAAAAAGACATCGCAGCGATCGTAAATCTTATTCGCGGTTGGGAAGATTCTAAACTTACGTGGTCAGCGATCTGCTCTGAAGCACAACCACTAATTGGAAAGTTACCAACCAGGCAATCACTTAATGCTCATGATGCTATTACGACCGCGTATCAGACAAAAAAGGATGCATTAAAAGGGAAAGCACCTAAAAAGCCTCGTCCTGCTAGTTTAAATGCAGCGGCATCGCGTATCGCAAATTTAGAGGCTGAATTAGCAGAGTTGAAAGAGCAGAATCGTAAATACAAGCAACTGTTTGTTGTTTGGCAATATAACGCTTACAAGCATGGAATGAAGGAATCGCAGCTTAATATGGCAATGCCTAAAATTGATCGTGAACGTTCGGATAAAGAAACTCGGTAATTAGTAGGTTCTATATTAGAGTTGCGTAATGAGCCATTTAACAGGTAATGTATGGTGGGATGTAGTGAGGAGCAATATCTTGAAGTTTGATCACCTATTGACAAATACGGAATCTCTATTCAACCAAATGTTTTGGTTTGAGCAAAAAATATCATCACCTAGAGCTGCTTCGCACAGGGGGGTAGCCATAAAATATGTAGATATTAAAGAATTAAGGGGTGGGTTTATAAGAGAATTAAAAAGTACAGCAACCAATTGGGTCTACTCAAAGTCAAAATATAAAGAAATTTTCGATGATGAGCTGTCTAAAAGAAATGATGACTATCAAAACACAGCAGCTTATATTGCTGAAGTTGCAGACCTAAAATTTAGGAAAGGACATCCACAAGGGCAATATGGAGAACTACTTTTATTTAACTTCATTCAACACTTCTTTAAAGCTCCACCATTGTTAAGAAAGATGTCTATTACTACAAATCCAGGCATTGAGAGGCACGGAGCTGATGCTATTCATTTTCGAGAAGATAGTCATCAACAGTTGTTTATTTTAGGTGAATCTAAATGCTACGAATCTAAATATAGTTTTAACAAGGCATTAGAAGCATCCGTTAAAAGTATTATTGATTCGTTCGAGAATATAGATAATGAATTAGTTTTATACCAACATGATGATTTTATTGAACCTGAATTACAAAAAATTGCGAAATCTTTAAAAGATGGAAAAATATTAAACCCAAGATTTGAATTGGTCTGCTTGATCGCTTACGAAGAAAATCAAAAAATTGACGCACCTTCCCAAGAAGAAATTTTGGAAAAAATTAAAGAATGTTTGACTAGTCGATGGAACAATGTAGATGAAAATTTATATAGTTTGAGAAGAGATGTCGTGATTGACAGAATACACTATATAGTTTTTCCAACATGGTCGCTAGACCAACTACTTGCTAAATTTTAAAGGGAATTTCAATGTCATACCGAACTATTATACGACAGCTACTAGAAATTGAGCATCATAACTTTGCTTGTCAACTTAAATTGATTAATTCAGAGAGAAAGACTGTGCCATATCAATTGTGCTTGTCTGCATTGAATTTATTGAAGGAGATTTCTAACGGTGAAATAACCGATTTTAGTCGTCAATTGTCTATAATTGCAGTATCTGTTTTGTGGACGCATTCTGAAACTGAGATTAAAGACAACTTAAGGCAAATAATTACACCTATACTATCTGAAATTGGATTCTCTCCAAGTAGTATGATGTTAGATACTAACCTGAAGGAAACAGGTGTTTATTCTCCACTATCTAGTTATTTTGATAAAATAAGAATATTAGCTCATGACTTGAAAAATCAAGTTACGGTCAATAAGAAAAGTTATACATTAACTTCTTTCCAAACTGATATCTGGAAAAATATTGATGAAAATAAGTTAATCGGAATATCTGCTCCAACATCAGCAGGGAAGTCTTTTTTAATTTATTTAAAGATTATTGATTTAATTGTCAAAGGAGCTAGTCGTATTATATATGTTGTTCCCACATTAAGTTTGATTAGTCAGGTTTCTTCAGATCTTGCTAAGTTACTAAAGACTCATCATCAAAATGATATCGAAATCCTCAATTCATATGTGAGTGATTTAGATAAATTTATTTATGTTGTGACACAAGAAAGAGCTATAATTTTATTTTCAGAAGATGCTATTAGTAGTATTGATTTGCTCGTTGTAGATGAAATACAAAATATTGAGCGAGTAGCAAATGAAGGCGAAGGTCGTTCGAAAATCCTATATGATGTTTTAATTGATGTGAGGAATGATATTGAAGTTGATAAAATAATCCTTAGTGGCCCTCGGCTGAAAAATATAGGAAATTTAGGGTTTCAAATATTCGGGGAACCATCCTCTGAAAAATCTACTGAAGCTCCCCCTGTTTTGAGTTTGACTTATTCTGTATCAAAAAAGAATGATAAATATATATTCAATCAGTATTCTCCATTATTCGATACTCCCTTGCAGTTTGCCATTCAAAATACGTTTCATATTAATGGGTTTGGGCAAGTTTCATATACTGAAAAATTTAACGAATATCTTCATCGAATCCTTTCTGAATTAAATGATGATGTGAGTGTTATATTTTCTCCCACCTCGAATCAAGCAAGAAAATCTGCAAAAGCATATTCTATTTTTCGAAACTCACAGAAAAATCAAAGTCTTGATAGCTTAGGTAAATACTTCAGGGACTCTGTACATAATAAATATGAATTGGCATCTATAGTTGAGTCTGGGGTAGCTTACCATACAGGTAAAACCCCAATGCATGTACGGAAAAGCATAGAACATGCAACTTCAGAAAAACTAATAAAGCAGCTGTTTTGCACAACAACTTTAATGCAAGGAGTCAACTTGCCAGCAAAGAATGTTGTTGTGAGAAACCCGCATCTGTTCACAAGGAAGCGTGGTGAGTCCGTATCTTTATCTAGTTATGAGTTTGCAAATTTACGTGGGCGAGCAGGAAGGTTATTGACTGATTTTATTGGTCGAACCATTGTTCTTGATGAAAGTTCTTTTGCAGGCTCTAGTCAGAATGAAGAAAACTCAATGTTCCCTGATGAATATAAGGATATAAGTACCGGATATCATGAGATTTATGACAGAAATTCGGACTTTATTGGTGACTCTTTATCTAACGCAGATATTGTAGAAGATGCCCCTTCAAAAGCTTTAATAACTCACATTAGGCAAATGTTATATCGACACGGTGATAAGGCTGTTTCAAGGTTGCGCGATGTTGGTATCAGCATTGATGATTCTTTAATTTCGGCAACCAAGGCTAGCTTAGAAAAGATATCAATCCCGAAGGAAGTCGTTTTATCTAATCGGTATTGGGATCCATTGGACTTAGATAAGTTATATGTTATATATAATCACATAAATAACCCTTTGGTTTTAACGCCATATCAATCTGGAATGTGTCAGAATTTTCTTGAATGGATGGAAATTCTTAGTAAAAATTTTCCTTACTATTTCACGAAATTCTTTGGGAATATTGACGATCCAAAATACATGTATGGGATAGCTAAAGGTGCAGAGAACTGGGTACGAGAGAAGACATTACAATCTATCTTGTTGGATAGATTTGGAGCTGATGCAGATGGAATTGATGATAAAATTGATGGTGAAATAGAGAAATTAACAAAGCATGTTAGCTTCGGTTTACCCATGTTATTGAAGCCGGTAGCAGATATGGGTAGTAATGAATCAAGTATTATAATGAACATAGAACTCGGCATGTATACACCTATGGCTAGATTTCTTTCAGATAGAGGTGTTCCCAGAGAGACCGCTATAAAAATTAGCGCCCTTCATAACAATCAGAGATCGTTAGATCTCGGTAAAGTTTTATCAAAATTAAATTATTGGGAACGGAAGCAGGTGGAACATTTATCTTGATATGAATTAACCCATTAATTTTTTGAATGATTATATAAAATTAGGCTGTGATAGTGGCTCGTGATCAAGAAAACCCACCCTTAAATTGAACTGATTATTTTCTAAGTATCAGAATGTAATGGCCCACTTTTTTGGACCATTACATGTAGCTTAGAGCGATGAAAATAAAACTGCTCCTGCAAAGTTTATGGAGCCGAGCGTCTAAAAATGCTGGAGTCTAGCCCTATAAAGTATCGGATTATAAAAAGGCACTTAGCGGATCTGAAGCTTAGCTAAAAAATAATTCTGATCTAGTACTGCATGCGATGTGAATAAAGATGTTTGATATTTAGATTATTTGTAAAAAATTCAGATTGATTTTCCTTATAAATTAACAATATATTTTACATTTATCATGATTTATTAAAAAATTAATTATAAAACAATTTGTTATGGTTATATCTTTAGTATTAGGTAAGAACAACCGTTCTGAGTTCGATATTTTTCTTTATAAAACAAATGGTTATTATGTTTTTCTGTGATAATCATAGGCTGTTGGAGTGCCTATTGAGAGCCTGACTAAAATTCTTACTCAGTAATGGGTTTGCACTTCGAAAGAGGGAGGGGAGTGCAGCATGTCAGGAAAAGGCTGGTTGCGGGGAAATAACCTACTTTGCGCCAGCCACTCTTGTTTTACATAAACAGATTCTTTTACCATAAGTGGAGTTAATTTTTAATGAGGTCGCTGCCACAATTTGGGATCGCGAGGCGTTGTTATTGCCACCCGAGACATAAGCGCCTGCATTGCGCCAGCCATTAATAAGGTAACCTTCTCTCCACGGTTAGTTCTTTGTCTGCATTCCCAGGCCCGTACTCCTGCTTGTTGCACTTTAATGCCGATTTCACGATAGATACCATGAGCAGAAGCTATGACCCAGGCTGAACGCAAAGGTAAACCAACAAGTCCTGTTAGAGCGGAGGTATAATAAGACTCCGCTTCTACAATCAATCGGGATGCCACCCGAGCTAGCGCAGGACGGTTTTCGGTATAAATAAGTGTGTCTGGCATTAGCCCTTCTTGGTAAAGCCATTCTAGCGGAAGATAGCAACGACCAGCCTTCGCATCCTCAATAATATCCCGAGCAATGTTAGTTAACTGAAAAGCAATTCCTAGATCGCAGGCCCTATCCAGCACACTCGCCTCGCGAATCCCCATAACCCTTGCCATCATCAGCCCAACCACTCCCGCGACATGGTAGCAATATCTCAGAGTATCATCCAACGTTCTGTAAGGCTCACAGAGTACATCCATTGCGAATCCTTCCAGATGTTCGAAGGCTTGTTGCTGAGGGATTTCATTACTCAGAGCTACTATCTGAAAGGCTGCAAAAGCAGGTTCGGTCATTGGCAAACCGTCATAAGCCTGCCTCGTCAGGTATTGCAGCATTTGAAGTTTCTCGCGGGTGCTATACTTATCAACACTGCTTATTTGTTTCCCCAGTTCTTGCCCGTCTATTATATCATCACAATGACGGCACCAGGCGTACAGCATCATTGTGCTGTGTCGTGTTGCTGTATCGAAAAGTCGGGTGACACTGGCAAAACTTTTTGAGCCTTGCTCCATTATCTGAGTAACGTGTTTAAGTAACGCGGGATTCATCTAACGATATCCTCTAACATCAATGTGGCTGTGGTTTTTGCTGATCCAATCACGCCGGGAATACCTGCTCCAGGATGCGTGCCTGCGCCGACGAGGTACAGATTATCAATGCGGCTGTCCCGATTGTGTGGTCGGAACCAGGCGCTTTGTGTCAGCAACGGTTCAAAGGAGAAAGCCGAACCTAGATGGGCATTTAGTTGGTCACGAAAATCAAATGGGGTAAAAATACGATGAACGACTAACTGCTTGAGCAGACCGGGCATATAGTGCTTTTCCAGATACGCGAAAATACGGTCACGTAAGCGTGGCCCCTCTATATCCCAGTTTAAATTAGCTGTCCCCAAGTGTGGTACAGGGGCCAGAACGTAGTAACTTGCGCATCCTCGGGGAGCAAGGGATGGATCAGTAACAGAGGGGGCATGGAGATAGAGTGAAAAATCCTCCGCCAGTCGGTCATGGTAAAAAATATCTTCGATGAGTTCCTTATAGCGTGGACCAAAGCAAACTGTATGATGGGCTAATTGAGCGTGGTGATGGTTCAGACCGAAATAAAGCACGAACAGTGAGTTGCTCATTCGTTTACGCACTAGTGTTCGGGCGCGGGCTATTCCGACCGGATGATGACCCAGCAGGTGCTTATAGGTATGAATAACATCGGCATTTGAGGCCACAACGTCACATGTCATATTTCGTCCATCAGTTAATTGTACACCTGTGACCCGATTGGCATGGGTGGTGAAGCGTTTTACCTTTGCATTAAGCTCAATTTTGCCACCAATGTCAGTAAACAATTTCACCATTGCCTCAACCAAGGCGCTGGTTCCTCCACGCGGAAACCAAACTCCCCATTCTCGTTCCAGCGCGTGGATCAAAGTATAGAGAGAAGATACAGCAAAGGGGTTGCCTCCTATCAGTAGCGAGTGAAATGAAAATGCCTGGCGCAGGCTTTCATCCTTGATAAAGCGTGCCACCTGACTATAAACACTACGCCATGCGTGTAGACGTATCAACTGTGGAGCCGCGCTCAACATGTCGCGAAAAGAGAGGAAGGGCGCCGTTCCAAGTTTCAGGTAGCCTTCATTAAAGGCTTCCCGGGAATAATCCAGAAAGCGTCGATACCCGTTAACATCTCTTGGATTGAATGTATGGATTTGTGCTTCCAGATGTTGCTGATCGTTGTCGTAATCAAATATCTTACCCGACTCCCAACAGAGCCGATAAAAAGGGCGAACGGGAAGTAAATCGACGTAATCAGTCATACGTTTACCAGCCTGTGTAAACAATTCTTCAATGACATTGGGAGCGGTGATTACGGTGGGGCCGGCATCGAAGGTGAACCCCTGTTCCTTATAAACATAAGCGCGTCCACCTGGTTTATCCCGTTGCTCCAAAATACATGTCGGAATTCCCGCAGACTGGAGCCTTATTGCTAGTGCCAGCCCACCAAAACCAGCACCAATTACCAGCGCTTTAATCATGATAAAAATCCTGAAGCTTCTTGTGTTGTTTAAACATTGCCTTTAAGGCATCCTTTATCGGCACTGGTGGTTTCCCTATGAGAATCCGGGCCTTATCGACGGAATTAAGTTGCTCCGCATAGAAACGTGCAATCAGATCTGGGGAAAGTTGATAGAAACGTTGCATTACCTGCCAACGTTGTTGTGGAGCTCCAGCTAGGAAGAGCATGCGATTTAGAAGACGGAAAAAGCGCTGATGTTGCCACTGCTGTCGTGCGTAATCCTTGAGGGTAATAAATAAGGAGGTATCGGTAAGCTCCGGCAGAGCGACAATACGATCTGCCAACCGAATGGCGTGTGGCAGAGAGTAGCCTGTTGTGGGGTGAAACAGAGCTGCACGCAACCCACAGGTGGGCTGTCCTGCTAGTTGTGCCCAGAAAGAGGTAAAATCTCCCGTAAGTGTAATTGGAAGACAACCGCTCTCTTCTCGAATGAGTTTACCCAGTTTCCAGCCATGCTTCTTCGCGTACTCTGCGATAGTTGCTTGCGACAAGGTTTTATCAGGTGGCCCCCGATCAACGTAATGAGTGTCCTCTATCAGCAGACGAGTTGAGGAGAACGGCAGGACATAGATAAATCGATAACCTGTATCCTGCCCCACACTGGTATCCATTAAAATCGGGTGGGTTAAAGAGTGCGCCTCTTCCAGCTCCCATTCCTGACCAAAAAATGCCTGGGCGCCACTCCCCATAAATGGTCCTGGTCGCCAGCCTCTCCCATCAATGACTGCGCCGGCACTTAGAGATGTGCCGTCCTGTAAGTAGACTTTCTGTGGAGTTAGCTCCTGTACCAATACACGAGTCTGTATACGCTCGCCCAAATACGCATGGAGTATGTTTGCAAAGTGTTGGGATGTGATACTGAAATATGAATGTGGCAATGTGCGTTGAAATGCTGGAAAAATGACGTCGTAACCTGACCAGTGATAGGTGATCAGCGGTGCTATCCACTCATGTTCCGCCTCAGTAAGATCATGTTGATGAAATGACCACGTGTGATTGCCTCCTATTGTTTCTGTGTTTTCAATAAGCAACACTCGCAGATGTGGTTTACACTGCTGGAAACGCATTGCGATCAGCCCGTTGGCCAATCCTCCTCCCACCAAAATCAGATCCCAGTCGTACATCATTTTGTTGATCCTCCGACAATCACAAAGTTATTAACCTCACCAAGAGTCATATACATCACGGAAATTCGTGTTTGTTGAAAGAGATCAAAGATATTCAGTCATAGCGGAAAGACTCATGTTGGTAGCAAAACAGCTGTACGCAGCGCGGCAATATCGGCGCTCCCTGTGCAAAAGCAGGCGACTTTTATCTGCTCAATAATTAATTGGAAATGTTCTATAACTGCATCTGTGGAGAGGGCGGCGCTATGTATGACGGCAGCGGCTTGGCCGACCAATTGTGCCCCCATGCAATAAGCTTTGGCGGCATCAACACCATTTCTGATACCGCCAGAGGCGATCAGTGGCATATTTGGGAGTGCTTCGCGTATTTCACGCAGTGCTGTCGCGGTCGGAATTCCCCAGTCAGCAAATGCCATTGCTAATGCGCGGTGATACGGTGTGGATGCTCGTTCTGCTTCAACCGCTGCCCAACTGGTTCCCCCAGCCCCGGCTATATCCAGCATACTGACTCCAGCTTCTGCCAATTGGCGTGCGACAGGAAGCGATAAACCTGAACCTACTTCTTTAACAATTATAGGAACCCCAAGTTTTGTTACGAGTTGTTCAATAGCATATAGAATATGGCGCCAGTTACGGTCTCCTTCCTGTTGCAGCGCCTCTTGTAGCGGATTCAGATGGATAATTAGAGCATCGGCTTCAATCATCTGTACTGCTCGCAGAGCATAATTAAACCCGCGTTCGCCACGAATTTGGGCTGCCCCGAGATTAGCGAAAAGGAGAATATCAGGAGCTATCTGGCGTAGTGAGCGATTAAGCCCATCGTTTGCTTCATTTTCAAGAGCAACACGTTGCGACCCAACCCCCATTGAAATTCCCAATACTTGAGCTGCCTCTGCAAGATGATGATTAATCGCATGAGCACGATGAACCCCTCCAGTCATAGAGCTTATGAACAGTGGCGCCTGCAAAATTTTCCCAAAGAGGGAATACTTAAGATCTATACTGTCCAGATCCAATTCTGGCAGAGCGCAATGCTGAAATCGCCACTCAGCAAACCCCGTTCTTACTTGGAGCTCAGTTTGAGGAGGACGGAATATAATATCCAGATGCTCATTCTTACGCTGAGTGTGATCGATCTTTTTCATTTTTTTCGGGCCAAGGTTGAAATTAATTAAACATCGCAATATTTTTATCAAACCAGTGTCGTATAAAATATTGTGAAGCTAAATTTCTGCGATACACTATCGCCAAATATTTATCAATATATCTGATGTGCCTGCGTAAGTGTTTATGCACTTTAGATTTTCCAAGTAGCGTAACCATTGTTAACTTTTCCTTATCCTGATACATATCTTTCCCTGTATTATTCAGGTCATCGCTCAAGTCATCCAGTAATTGAAACGCCTGTCCCAGATGTTGTGATACATGACGCAATGCCTGACGAGTTATATCAGGCGCATTCACAGCAATTGCCGCTAACTGAAATGTTGTGTCGAAAAGCAAACCCGTTTTTAAATCGTTGGTGGTAGCAATGGCATGATAATTACCAGCACATAATGTGTTGTTCAGATCGCGAAACTGTCCTTGGACAAGACCGTTTAAACCAACCGCATGGGAAAGTATGGCGACAGCAGCGGATTTATCGTGTTCAGAAAGGTTTGTTTCTACAATGAGGCCAAAAGCCCGGCTCAACAAGGCTACAGCCGCTAGGATCGCTACACTTTCACCATACTGCCGATGAATAGCCGGGCGTCCGCGCCGATACTCAGCATTATCCATACAGGGAAGATCGTCTAAAATTAATGAGGCGGCATGCACTATTTCAATTGCAGATGCCAACTGTAGAAAGTCAGTCTTCCAGGGGTTTTCTCCAAGATCTAGGACTATGAGTAGCAATAAGAGGGGGCGGATACGTTTTCCAGGCGCCAGTGTACTTTCTCGCATGGCCGCGCAGACTTTATCATCTGGTGCTCCAGAAGGAAGTACCCGTTCTAGGTGCTGTTGTAGCGCACTCTGTAGCTCCATTAATGTCTCTTCGTAATTCATAGCTCGTGCGGTACTGACGTTCATAAATATTTCCCGAATCACGTAAATAATTTCACTAAGCCATTTGAAAAACAATAATAAGCTTATATTACAATAGGCTTCAGGCTTATATACCCGTCATCTTTCAAGTTGCTTCTTTGTTGGCTGCACTCGCTCACCCCGGTCACATAGTTATCTATGCTCCCGGGGATTCACTCCCTTGCCGTCGCGATGCATCTTGAAATCCATAGGGTATAGCATAACTTCATTTATCCAGCAGTGATGCATTCCCATAGGAATATGGTGCGGCAAACGTAATCTGCACGCCATTGAGAGATCATCAGCATTTAAAACTACGACATCTGTACAGTGCAATTTTTCGACATAAACCTTAAAAATAAGCCAACCATCATCTTCTTTAACAGAACCCGGTTTGGCTACAAAAACAGGTTCTTCCGGCAAATCATTATCAAAACTGTGGCTTAATACACTCTTATCAAAACAATCAAATTTAATTATTGATCTCCCTTCACTTTCAGAATCCCCCCAACAAACGAACCAGGCATATCTGTGCTGTCTACCACAGACTGTCGGGTTTATGGCTGGGAAATCAGTATTCCCCTTGAATAAAATTTCTTTATCAACATTCCCGGATGCAGTGCATAAAGTAAAACGACAAAGTTCTGAACTATTATTTTTAAATATATTCTGTGTAAATACTGGGAATGACTTCCAAAATGAAGCGTCGAAAATCACATTCCCATCGGCATCTTCATAACCATTTGCGAAATGAAAAATAAATCCAGGAACTGCATCATAGAATTTCGCATCATGGCATTCTCTTGAAACTAAAAGAACCCGGCCATCTTCACTTTCACGTGAATTCATGGATGCAAGGATGCTTTCATTGCCAATTACATTCCTCAACTTAAGATTTATATGCGGCCCACCTAAAAAAAATAAAAAGTAATTTTTTGTCACTATGAAATCATGAATTAAATACCTTTTCTTAAGCGGAATGTTGCGTATAACCGTCATGTCGCCGGCACTGTCTATTTTGTATAGCGTCAACTTAGATCCAATACCATATGTCACACCAAATCCATATAAATTATCATCGTTTGGTATTTTTTTAGGATGTGCTGTAAATGGTACTTCACGAAGGTTAAGTTTGGGAAGGAAAGAAAATCGTGCTTTTAACTTTCCAGAAAAGTCATATTTTGAAATTGTCTCAAGAGTTACCGGATTAATTAAATGTGGCATTCCTCCTTCCCATAACGCCAGAAGTTTATGAGAGTGATACACAATATTTGTATTTGCCGGATTTTTAATAATAAAAAATCTCATCCTGAGTTTTAGTTTTCTGGGGACGGTTCCAACGGAGCGATAAAGTAACCTTTGAGCTTCTTCCTCTTCTAAGTATTCCTTTGTTAACACATGTCTGTTTCTATAGAATATCCCATTATCACTGAACGTTACTTTAAATATCATCCCATCCCCATCAAATGGATGATTATAATATTCGTCTCCTCTATGCAGGCGACCGGGACCAATTCTAAAGAAAGTACCTTTTAACTCTGAAGGAACCTTTCCCTCAATAGGAACTAATTTTGAATCAAGTTCCTCCAACTGAGATTGAAAGGGATTCATATGGTTTTTCGAGAATACAAAATCGCTCAAGCCTTCACCTCTATATTTACAACCGAATAATAGGTAATGATTTAATACTGGAGCTCTATAAAAAGATACAACGATACTAAAGTAACAGTACTGCGCTGAAGATGAACAGTACTATTTTTTTTCAAATGAATTTTTATAACTGAAATCACAAAAAAGAGTTCTGTTACTAACTAACACACCTTTGGTGTGATGGTGTACATGTAGAAGGGTGACTGAAACATTAGGAGCAATGCCAGATAAACGTGTTCTCAGGTTCGGAGCGTGAGAGAGTATAAGCATGAACTGTCCCCCAAATGTTGGACACCAATCCGTACATAAGGGGGCAGTTTAAAAATGCAGGGTATATATGTATTACGAGACATCGATCAAACCAAGATCATTGCTTAATGTCGTACCACTGATATTGTAGCTGGCAAGTGCTTGGCTTCCTTTTTTGTATAAAAAAGCTTTACGGGCTTCATTATCATTTCCCCATACCACGAATACATGCATAAAAACTATTGAGCCATCAGGAACTCCAAGATCGCCAGGGTCAACAGTATCTGTTAATCCAAGAGTAATATTATTACCTTGCTGACTTAAATGCTTTTCACCATCTCCATCCATATAACTAAATTGGATTCTGGCAACAAATCCACCTGAATTTTTAAGACTCATCTTGCCAATTTCTTGCAATGTCATTACAGTCTCCTTAGCTATCCAACTATATAAGTAGTTTAAGATGTGTTAAATAAAAATAAATCTTACGAGTGAAATAAA
This sequence comes from Photorhabdus akhurstii, assembly GCF_019090985.1. Taxonomy (NCBI): domain Bacteria; kingdom Pseudomonadati; phylum Pseudomonadota; class Gammaproteobacteria; order Enterobacterales; family Morganellaceae; genus Photorhabdus; species Photorhabdus akhurstii. Next base: position 608,157 of record NZ_CP020335.1, read on the forward strand.
TAACACATTAAAGCCACTATAACAAATAATTATCATATGAATTCTATGAAAAAATAAAAATTATCTTGATGATCACGAAGAATAAATAATTTATTTTCGTTAGACATTTAATTTGGTTCGTATTTTTTCTTTATAATACAACGAAATATTTGTTTTGTATTATAACAGCTTTATTGTTTCAATTGGTGGTAATTTCAATTTATAATGTTTGGTTATTTATCATGGTAATTGCGAAATAATTACATCGTGAGTAAATAATTTCGTATTTATTTAATAATTCATTGGGTATTTTCCCATCCTGATTTTTCCGTAGTCGATTATCTAATTAGTTTATGACCATAATTTATCTATTAATGCTTAATTAAAATCTGTACATTTGCATAATTAGTGCAAATGACTTTATCTAATATTATAAGATGATTTTTTGATTTAAAAATAATTCATTAGGTGTTTTGTATTCCAATGTCTGATGTGGGCGATTATTCAGTTTGTTCATAACGAATCTTATTTTCCATTTTGCCACCGATGAAAAGTCTGTTTCCTAATTCTTCTGCCATTTTAAGTTGTTCAAGTAATTCTTCATAAAGTTGTTGCAGGAGGTTGATGGGATGCCGCTGGAGAACTCACTTCAAACCAGCGGCCTGCTCTACAGAATTGACCTAAGGTAAATAGGGTAAAAAATTTCTTAATGCCTCTAGTGTGGGACTTTTTGTCTGAACTCGTATCTAATTTATTGATTATCAGAACAAATTCCCTTCAATACCTTGGCATGATACGCGATATGCTCGCTGATAAAGCTGGCGACGAAATAATAGCTATGATCATAACCAGTGCGCAGATTCAATGTGTAGGGATGCCCGGTGTTTTCGCATACATCCTTCAACAGCTCAGGACGTAATTGCTCTTCAAGAAACGGGTCATCGGTCCCGATGTCAATTAACATATGCAATGATTTGGCGCTATTGGTTAGCAGCTCGATTGTGTCATAGGTTTTCCATGTTTCACGATCTTCGCCCAGATAAGCGCGAAAAGCTTTTTCTCCCCAAGGAACTTGAGAAGGAGCAACAATCGGTGAAAAGGCCGATACGCTGTGGTAACGATCTGGATTGCGTAGCGCGATCATCAGTGCGCCATGACCGCCCATAGAGTGACCACTAATGGCCCGAGCGCCTGTTACTGGGAAGTGTGTTTCGATCAGTGCCGGTAGCTCTGACACCACATAATCATACATGCGATAGTGCGGCGCCCAAGGTTCCTGTGTTGCGTTGAGGTAGAAACCGGCTCCTTGACCCAAATCATAAGCGCTATCATCTGCAACTTTCTCACCACGAGGGCTAGTATCTGGGGCGACAAGGATAATACCTTGTTCGGCAGCATAGCGTTGAGCTCCCGCTTTAGTGATGAAATTCTGTTCATTACATGTTAGGCCCGAGAGCCAATACAGCACCGGTAATTTCTGATGTTCAGCCTGAGGAGGAAGGTAGACTGCAAAATTCATGGTACAGCCAAGCACGGCCGATTCATGCTGATAAACATCCTGCCATCCCCCAAAACAAGCGTGGCGCTCAATCCTCTCCATTCTTTTTCCTCTCTGTAAAACATACAGGTTCACTTATCTCACGGTGAACCTGGGGTTATCGTTTCCTGTTTTGTTAAAAACTGCCTATTACTGAATGGTTTTTAACTCCCTTAGAACAGCTTAGTAATGGATGACTGTGCGAATGGATTTGCCCTCATGCATCAGATCGAATGCTTCATTAATGCGTTCGAGCGGCAAGGTGTGAGTCACAAAGGGCTTTAACTCAATTTCACCTTTCATTGCCTCTTCTACCATTTTAGGCAACTGACTGCGGCCTTTAACACCACCGAAAGCGGTGCCTCGCCACGAACGACCGGTGACTAGTTGGAATGGTCGGGTTGATATTTCCTGTCCTGCACCAGCCACACCAATAATCACTGATTGCCCCCAACCACGGTGTGCGCTTTCGAGCGCGGCGCGCATCACATTGACATTACCAATACACTCGAAGGTATGATCCACTCCCCATTCCGTCATCTCAATGATCACTTGTTGGATAGGTTTGTCGTAATCATTCGGATTCAGGCAGTCGGTCGCGCCGAACTGTCTTGCCAGCTCAAATTTTGCCGGATTTGTATCAATGGCAATGATCCTGCCAGCTTTTGCCTGACGAGCGCCTTGTATTACGGCAAGGCCAATGCCGCCGAGTCCAAAGACGGCAACAGAATCACCGGACTGTACTTTAGCGGTATTATGCACGGCACCGATGCCGGTAGTGACACCGCAACCCAGTAGGCACACCTCTTCATGGTTTGCTTCCGGGTTGATTTTTGCCAGTGATACTTCGGCTACGACTGTGTATTCGCTGAATGTGGAGCATCCCATATAATGATAAATAGGCTGCCCTTTGTAGGAAAAACGGGTTGTGCCGTCCGGCATTACGCCTTTTCCTTGAGTTGCTCGCACGGACACACACAGATTGGTTTTTCCTGATTTGCAGAACAGGCATTCTCCGCATTCTGCGGTATAAAGAGGGATAACGTGATCACCGGGTTTAACGCTGGTGACGCCTTCACCAACCTCAACGACTACGCCGGCGCCTTCATGCCCGAGTATGACAGGAAAAACGCCCTCCGGATCATCCCCTGACAGGGTGAAGGCATCCGTATGACATACGCCGGTATGACTGATTTTGACCAGCACTTCACCGGCTTGGGGTGGGGCCACATCGACTTCGACGATTTCAAGGGGGCGGTCCGGTCCGAATGCAACAGCGGCTCGTGATTTCATAATCTCTCCTTTTGGAATAGACAGTGCTATGTGTTTACGAATACAGATTAATAAAGTCAAGCGAGTTGTCAGCGAAGATATCTTTGTAATAGTTTGTTAAAAATATGATTTCGCTTCTGTAGAAATGGTACAAAAATTTTAACATTAATACGTGTTTTTAAGATAACTTACTAGAGATAATTGGAAAACAGTGATTCGTGATGGGCATAGATGTTCTTTCAGGAAAAGGCGGGTTGCGGGGAAATAACCTAACTTTGCACTATTCATTGCGAGTTCCATAATATCCAACATAGCTCTACTGGCTGGCAAAGTATCGGCTAGATAATGAAATTCTTGGGAGTTATTCACAAATAAGCCAGAAATGTCTACTGGAATAAGAGTGACTTCAATGCTTCCTCAGGGGTAAATTTCTAGTTTTATCAGGTATGCTGTAATTGAAGGATAATATGTGAAATGTAATTAATTTATAAAAAAGGTCCTCATAAATAATTGACCTATTTTGGTCTTTTCTTTTCCTATCTGAACAGACTGTTCAATACTCAGCATCAACTATGTATTGAACTCATTCACTTTTGCGAGCATGATCGCAGTTCATTCACCAATTTAGCTAATAGTTATGACTTCACCCGCAGCACTGCAAACAGCGATATCAAAACTCACCGTCTGGCGTAAAGGCGATCAACGCGCACCACATAAGCCATTACTGCTATTGTATGTGTTGTCTGAGTACAAAAAAGGGCATGGGCAACTATTTAATTACGGTGATGAAATCCACCAACCACTATTACAATTACTCACCGATTTTGGTCCCAGTCGCAAAAAACACTATCCTTCAATGCCTTTCTGGCGTTTACGGGGAGATGGCTTCTGGGAACTGGAAAATGCAGAACATTGCACACCACGTCCGAGAAGCAAAGAGCCACCAAAACAAGAACTTATTGAGCATCAGGTTGCCGGAGGTTTTGATTCAGCCAATTTTCAGTTATTGCGCTGTCAGCCTGCACTAGTTGATGAACTGGCACAACAGATCCTTAATGAACATTTCCCTGAAAGCGTTCAGGTAAGCCTGGCTGAGCGACTAGGTTTTGATATTAACAAGGGGCTAAATAGCCGTGATCCACGTTTTCGTGGTATGGTTTTACGCGCTTATCACTACCGCTGCGCCGTTTGTGGCTATGATTTACGTCTGGATGGCTCACTGGTCGGTCTGGAAGCCGCCCACATCAAATGGAAACAGTTCGGTGGCCCTTGCCTAGTGGAGAATGGTTTGGCACTTTGCACACTTCATCATTCCGCTTTTGACAGAGGTGCAATCGGCATAGACGAGAATCTGAAGATTAAAATTTCTGATGGGGTCAATCGTAGCCCGGTTGTTGAGCAACTGTTCTGGGCCAGAGATGGCGAAAGCCTTTATCTGCCGCGTAATCGTCAGTATTATCCGGCAGATAGATTTATTGAATGGCACCAGACACAGGTGTTTAAGGCATAAATAAAGTCGATTTGTGTTGCAGATATAATCATCTAGACATTTTGATGTTTATATCATGCGTTTTTCTCCAACTCCCTCACATTATTTTTCCCGCCCTTTTCCATCCCATCTGAATAACTTCATACCACTGTAACATCAATCCAAACCGTATGAGTTTGTCTCGATATATGAACAGGACTTTACTCCAAAGTTACCGATATGGTGGTCTTTCCGGAGCTAAAGAACGCATAAAATGGGAGATGATACATCACATTATTTTCGCCGTACCCAAAAGCAGAAAACGTCATACTGAAATTTACGAAAGCTTGTCAATTCCCAAGATAAAACTCATGTCAGTGAAAGAAGTTAATCAGCAATATAAAGAATGGGAGCTTTCTCATTATTTAAATCGATGAGAAAGGGAAACAGCAGTAATTTTGTATAAAAATAATCATTGAACTACATCTTATATTTGATTATTTCTTATTCAGGGTGGTTCATTACTCACTTTTTATTAGCGTTTGGTTATCCTTGGATAAACTCATATATGTGTCTGTCATATAAAAGAGGTTGTCAAACTTTGTGCTGATAGTATCATTATGGTATTACTTTCTCTGAGTCAATATATTGCACCTTAAAATAACAAATTGTTACTATGCAACAGGAATTTATTTCATAAATTAATAATCATCATTATTATAACATTGGTTTGTTTTTTAATCGCCAACATATCTCACAAATTAAGTAAGCTCTGATCAAAATATTAGAAAAAGTGATTTAGTATGTTTTACTATATGCAGTATACCAGTGGTCGGCTGATCTTTATGAAAAGGGCTTAAAATGTCTGACTCTATTTTTAACTTCAAAAATTATCCAATAGTATTTATTGGATCTGGAATGTCTAAAAGATACTTGGAAAATTCTCCAACATGGCCTGAGTTGCTGGAAGAATACTGGAGTAAAATTGATAACAATGGTCAAGGTTTTTATAATTACTTATCGGAAATAAAGGATAAATATAAAGAAAAACAAAATGATCCTGATTTAAATCATAAAATATATTCGGACGCAGCAACTTACATTGAAAAAAAATTCAATGGATTATTTAATTCAGGGAAAATATCATTAGAAGGATTGACATCAAAAAGAGTTTTTGATGAGGATATATCACCATTTAAGTATTCTTTATGCCAAAGATTTAAACAAAATAAATTAAAACAAAATATTAAAAAAGATGAACTTGAATCATTTAAGAAATTTTTAAAAAATGCAAAAATGATCATTACAACAAATTACGATTCATTTATTGAAACACTTTTGTCAGAACAAAATGTTGAACCTAAAATGTATATTGGCAATGACGGTTTTTTTGATGATACTATTGGATGGAGTGAGTTATATAAGATACACGGAGATATAGAATTACCTAATTCAATAGTAATTAATAGTTATGATTATGAAAGATATGATAGTAAATCTATACTGATTAGCGCAAAAATATTATCAAGTATGATAAAAAGCTCGATAATTTTTATTGGATATTCATTAACAGATAGAAATGTAAAAAAACTACTGATTGATTTTTCTTCACAACTTCCGAAAGAAGACAAAAGAAAATCTGCTGAAAGAATTATTTTTATTGAGTTTAAAAAAGATGAAATGGATATTATAAAAACACATAGAACAGATGATAAATCACAAATAACGTATACATCTATAGAAACAGATAATTATAAAAAGATATATGATGAAATAAGTAATATAGATGAAGGGTTGCCGCCATATGATATCCTTAGATATCAAAGGGTAATAAAGCAACTTATACTAGAAGAGGGGGAAAAAGGAAATCTAGGTAGTATATTAGTCACACCTTCTGATTTGGATGAATTAGAGAAACATGCCAATTCTGGTAAAAATTTAGTTGTTGCTTTAGGTGATAAACAACTTGTTTATATTAGAGTAAAAGAAATGGAATATTTAGAAGATTATATCTTTGATAAAAGTGAAATACCAAATAAATCAGCTATTGAATTTCTTATCGATTATCCTCTTCATGCCAGAACTCCTTTCTCAAAGTTAATAAAATCTTGTGATTTCCATAATATAAAAATATCAAAAAAAGAAATGAAAAAATATAAAAAAGAATAAAGATACATGGAAAAATAGATAACTTAGTTAAATCTGTTAATCTGGACAAAAAATACTCAAGTATTGGGTTTAGATCAATTGAAGATATCAAAGACGAGAACTTATTAAAAAACAAAGAATTATTGGTTATAATAAAGAATATAAAATCAATAAGTAAAGATGAATTAAGGAAATATATCCAAGAAGAAGCCTTTCCATTATTTAAAAGAAGTGGAAAGGATGATCATTTAAAATCAGACTTAAGAAAGTTATTTTTAGCTTTTGATTTATTCATACATGGAGATGTAAGTTTAGATTTATTAAAACAAGGCGACTTAACTTTTCTTAACTAAAAGAAATATTCTAACTATCAATTGGTGGGGGGCTTAGTACCCCCACCAGAAAATATCTTTTTAATTCAAGCTATTGTTAGTCAAATTCTTTTCTAGCCTTTCGCTCAATAAGCTGACCGTACATGTCAAAATACCGACTAGGCCAAATTCCAGGGGGATGAATTTCGAGATAGTTAGCAATAGTCCATTCACCTTTAGGCCAAGGCCGACTGGGCGTATTGGCTAATGTAGATGAACTGACTCCCGCTTCACGAGGAACAGCCGCTAAGGTTGTTCCTCGACAGCAATGATATCCGCTTGATGTAGGCGTGAGCCTGTAAGAATCATGTTGCCCTTTTGCTGCGGCGTCACTTTCAGCGGTAAACCTGCAAAAGTGACGCCTTAAGTTCTGCGAACGGTTAGCAAAAGTAGTGCGAGCATTAAAATACCAACAGGCACAGCAAAACGGTGCAAGGCTAAGTGTCAGGTAGCTGCAATAAGTTAATTGTTTGGGTGTAGAGAAACCATCCACTGAATATTTCAACTAGATATAGCTAGAGGTGTAAGCTGTATGAGTGAAAGCCACCCTGCACGTATAAAGTGAAATGAGATCAAGACGTAGCTCAATTTTTTTGATAGTAAAAATTCACAATAATTACAATCTGTTGTGGTGTTTAAAACTATTGAGACGCATTAATTTGTGAGCCGAGGAAAGGTGAGATAATGATACAAATGGAAGAGGGAAAAATAGCGTATTAACCATCTAAACGTCAAGGTGTTTAGATGGTTGGTAAGTGGCTTATAATAGCGAGTGGTAGATCGACTGGACCCTGTAAATAATTCTGTATATTAGCTCACACCTATATTTGCCCACCTACCCCCTTAAACTTCTCAACAAATGCAGCAATTTTCTGGAAAACAGCCTGCTTTTTCGTTCTGTATTCCGGGTTAAGTGGACTTAACTTAGGTAGAGTGGAATTGAGTTCTGTGCCGTTTTCACTTGCATATTCTCGTTTTAATGATGCTGTAATATAGCGCTTAGCCGCATCTTCATTTAATTTCTCCGAGCTAATTAACTCTTCTGCTTCACGTTTTTGTTCAGCTTGAGCAAATTTGAAAAATTCATCAATAATACTGGCCTTGTCGATAATTTCGTCCAAGTTAGTTTGATTAATGAAGTCAACAATTAAACTTTCTTTTGCTCGATTGCCAAGGCTGGAACGAATTAAACGGCGAACTTCATCAATTAACTCTGCCTTATTTTTATTCTTTTTATTGTTTTCAAAAATCAACTCAAGAATGTAATCTAAATTAATTTCCTGCGATTTGAGTAAGTCCACTTCAAAGACGACATCATCCCAGTCAATAGTAGATTTGTCTTTCTCGTTAGACGACTTTTCACGGCGTAACCAATCACGCGTATCATTATAGGTTGAGCGATAATCTTGAATAGTACGCTCAGTTGGCATCTCAATCGCTTGCATCGCGGCGATATCTTCATCACTCAGGTAGTATTTAGCCTTAAATGCCTCAACAGCCTCCGGATTACTAATATCTACATGTTGTAGAGCCTTTAATCCTGCAAACTCATCATAGTTTTGCAGTACATTCTCCGCACGCAAATATTCACCAAATAGTTTGGCAAAATCCTTTTTATCTTGCTCTTTAATAATATCATCAGGGTTAGGAAAGCGTCTTTGTAGCTCTGTCACTACCTCTAAAAATCCGCGACGTGCTTCGCCGGTGACTAAATCAGTAAAGCCTTCCATGTATTCTTTATAGCTTTTTTCCAGCACCACGTTTTTGGTGTTCTTATCACCAAACAAAGTGATAGCGTCAACCGTAGCTTGTTCTAAATCACGGAAGGTGACGATATTGCCAAAGGTCTTCGTGGCGTCATAAATACGGTTAGTGCGTGAAAAAGCTTGCATTAGGCCGTGGTAACGCAGATTTTTATCGACAAATAAAGTATTCAATGTCGGCGCATCAAATCCTGTTAAGAACATGCCAACAACAATCAGTAAATCTACTTCTTGATTTTTCACTCGCTGAGCAAGGTCTTTGTAGTAGTTTTGGAAACCTTTACTATCTACACCAAAATTCATTTTGAACGCTGCATTATAATCATCAATGGCTGCGCTTAAAAATTCTTTGGCACTGCTGTCCATTGCGGTGAGCTCAAAACTTTCATCAATAATCTCACCAATAGCGTCTTGCTCTTCATTAGCGGCGAAAGAGAAGATAGTGGCGACATTAAGCGGTTTTTTATTTGCTTTATTTTCTTCAGTCTCTTTTTGTAAATGCTTGAATGCTTCGTAATAAGCTTTGGCGGCATCTACGCTACTGACCGCAAACATGGCATTAAAGCCTTTGCCGCCAGCTTGGAGACGATGTGTTTTTTGCCTGAAGTTATTTAAAATATACTGGGAAATTGCACGAATACGAACGGGATGTAAAAAAGCTTTCTTGTTTTCTGCCGCTGTTAACTTTTTCTCGTCTTGTTCGGTTTCAATGGACTTAAACTGTGGTCTTACATCGTTATAATCAACTTTAAACTTCAATACTTTTTCATCACGAATGGCATCGGTAATCACATACGAATGTAATTCTCGGCCAAATACACTACTGGTGGTGTCTGCTCCTAAAGCATTTTGCGGGAAAATTGGCGTGCCCGTAAAACCAAATTGATAATACTTTTTAAATTTCTTCTTTAGGTTTTTTTGTGCTTCACCAAACTGGCTGCGGTGTGCCTCATCAAAAATAAACACTACTTGTTTATTGTATATTGGTAAATCGCTTTCACTTTTTATTAAGTTATTAAATTTTTGAATGGTAGTAACAATAATTTTATTGTCATCTTTTTCAATATTCCGTTTTAGCCCTGCGGTACTCTCCGAACCATTAACGCTGTCAGGCGAAAAACGTTGATATTCTTTCATGGTCTGGTAATCCAGATCTTTACGATCGACTACAAAAAACACCTTATCGATAAAATCCAACTCAGTAGCCAAACGTGCCGCTTTGAAACTAGTTAAAGTTTTGCCTGACCCCGTGGTATGCCAAATGTAGCCTCCACTTTCAGTATTACTCCAATTTTTAGCCTGATACGCACTTTTAATTTTCCACAAAATACGTTCAGTAGCCGCTATTTGATAGGGGCGCATCACTAATAAAGTATTGCTAACATCAAATACAGAATAATGAATTAACACATTTAGCAAGGTATTTTTCTGAAAAAATGTAGCTGTGAAATCTTTTAGGTCTTTAATCAGCGTATTATCAGATTTGGCCCAATTCATGGTGAAGTCAAAACTGTTTTTATCTCGCTTGGTAGTATTGGCAAAATAGCGAGTGTCTGTACCGTTTGAAATCACAAAAAGTTGTAAGTATTTAAACAGTGAGTTTTCTGTATTAAAGCTTTCTTTACTATAACGGTGCACTTGGTTAAAGGCTTCACGGATAGCAATTCCGCGCTTTTTAAGCTCAACTTGTACCAATGGCAGGCCATTAACCAAAATGGTTACATCGTATCGATTCGCTTGCGCCCCTGTTTGCTTGAATTGTTTAATGATTTGTACTTTATTACGGGCAATGTTTTTCTTATCGACTAGATAGATGTTCTCAATATGTCCATCATCAAAAACAAAGTCGTGGATATAATCATTATGAATCTTACGAGTTTTATCTATGCTGTTATCGTTGGGCTTATCTAAGTACTGTTCAACAAAGCGTTGCCACTCACTTGCTGAAAAATCAACATTATTCAGTATCTGCAATTGCTCACGCACATTGGCCAGCATGTTTTGGGGCGTGTTTAAGCCAGAAACATATTCATAACCTTGGTTGACTAAATCGTCGATCAATTCCCGTTCTAAATCACCTTCGCTTTGGTAGGTTTCATTTAGCTGCAATTCCTTGGTGTATTTATCCAGTACGATAAAGTTATTTGATTCAGCAATAGTTTTGTATTCGTTCATACTTCACCTATAAATTCGATTCACTCTAATTTTCTGCCTGTTGGAAGCGGTACATAGTGTTAATTTCATTAACCAGATAGCGCAAAACACGCTTGTCATCTTCCGTAAGCTCGGCGACCTCTTCACCTGCATGTTTTGAATGACTAGAGATATTAATAATCCTAGCCTCATAAGGATTGGGCCTGCCATCATCGGTTTTTGGCAATAAATCACCCCACTTTTTATAGCCAAGAAAAGTAGAGGTTTTTTCTAATATATTTCTTAAAAAGTTGAAGTGATACTTGCTTACTTGACCGCTTTCGATGGCTTTTTCGAGTTCTGACTTCAGATAAAGATGATATGAGAATGGTGAATCATTCGGTTGGATTGCTAACTGATATGTGCCATCTTCATGCTTTGTCAGCCTGTATTTCTCAAACCATTTCTTTTTATAGCTTTTATCATCGCTGTTTAGCTCATTGTGTAGCACGTTATAGAAAAGAGGGTTATGCGTCGTGATGATGAATTTAACGCTAGACTCGTTAGATTTAATAAGTTGAGCAAGATGTACTGCCAACTCAATCAAATGGTTTTCATCTAACGAACTCACAGGATCATCAATAAAGACGTATTGCAATTGATTAAACTGATCTGTTTCTCGCTCACCAGGTTCAGCAACATTCAGCACGCTGATTACTTGCTCAATTAGTGTGTAAAATATGCTCCAGATAAAGTTGCTTTCTTCGCCTTTTGATATTTTAACATTTTCAGTTGGTGCTTCATTGCCACGTTCGAAAGAAAATGTAACCTCCGAACCATTTTCACTAAAATGTGGAGTTAATTTTTCATCCGTATAGCGTTGAAAGTTAGTAATGATATTTTGGTCTTGCCCCTGATCTTTCAGCACCCAATCTGTAAATGAATTTGGCTGGATTTTGAGTTTAGGTTCGGTATTCTCAGATAAGTCGTTATCCCAGTAAAACAAGTCTTCGGTAAAGGCGTTGTAATACAAAAAATTAGTACGCGTCAATGATAGTTCTTCATTGTTGCTACTTTCATCATTATCAATTTTTGGCGCAATTAGCTGTTTAAACTCCCGCGAAAGCCGGGTTTTACCCGTACCATTAAAGGCATAGATCAGTTGCACTTTCTTATTGGCCTCTTTTAATTGCTGTGCTATCTCCGTTAGCGTTTTACTCATATCATGCCTCTACCTCTGGTTTGGGGAAACTCAATAGCAGATCGCGATAATATTCATATTGTTTTTGACGCAATTCAATTTCACGGGGCAAACCTTCGCTAATGGAGCTAGTTAAAGCGTCGAATTTATCTAAGGTAGAGACGATACGTTCTTTTTCTTCAGGAGAAGGGTTTGGAATACTAATGCTATTTAAATTCTTTTTATTTAGTTTAGGCTGAGCTGCACCTGAGATATACGCTGTTAAATCAATACTATTTAGATAATATTCAACATATTTTCGTTCAGCGTATGTTTCGAATTTGAGTACGTGTGCGTGATTGTTTACCCAGCTTTTTCCACTAATACTGAATGCTATTGGAGTATTTCTTGCAACCAAATTTGCACCGTCTTCAGAAACTAGTAGAAAATCACCATCAAAAATATAGTCTTTAACATAATCGACAATGCCCGATGCTCCGTAGTATGGAATTTCACCAGGTTCTCTTAAACCACTCGTTATCGGTTTACGCATTGAATCAAGATTCTTCGCAAGCTCATCCAAAGTCTTCCACTCCACCTCACTTTCTTCAAAACTCAAAAACTGGTCGCGATAGTAGTTGTATTGTTTTTTGCGTGCGGTAAGCTCAGCGGTAAGCTTAGCGGTAAGCTTAGCGGTAAGCTCGGTAAAGGCGTCCAAAATGCGGACGATTTCGGTTTGGATATTGAGAGATGGGATAGGAATTGGATATTCCATTATTTTTGTTTTATTCCCGCGTGGCATTTTGGCCCCTTTAGAATGCCGCATGTTATAGTCGAAAAATTTATCATCCGCTAAAATTTGATATAGATACCTAGGTGTTATCGTTTCATCAGTCAGATGTATAACCAGTACATCGCCATTTGTGCCACCGATACGATCAGCGTGCCATATTTTCTTCAAGTAGGGGCGAATATTTCCGATTAAAATATCACCACTTTGATACTCTATTAAGTTACCTTCGGTTGGCACATAAGTAGACTCTTTTTTCCCTGCCCAATTTTGTAGGAGATTATCAACTCCCACGTAATTTGATTTATCAAGTTTGTCAAAGCAAATACGAGTTTTTGAATACTCTGTAAGCTCCCCCAAAGTCTTCCACTCCACTTCAACGCCATCAAGCAGTTTTTCCATAAAGCTCATATTGCTCATGCCTTATTCTCCGTGCCTTCAATATCAGCAATAATGGCATCGATATCCGCTCGCAGTTGGTCGATTTTTTTAACAGTGATCTTTAATTCGGCATTGAGTTTTGTAATATCAATTACTTCGCGGTTGTCTCTAGATTCGACATAGCTACTCACCGACAGGTTGTAATCGTTAGCGGCGATGGCTTCAAAACTGACTGATTTTGCCAAATGTTCAATATCATCTTTGCTATCAAATACCTGCATAATTTGTTCGATATGATTGTCGGTAAGTATGTTGTTATTGGTTTCTTTTTTAAACAGAGTGCTTGCATCAATAAACTGAGTAGTGGTGTCAATTTTGTGTTTAGACAGCACAAGAATATTTACAGCAATGGTCGTGCCAAAAAACAGGTTAGGTGCTAATGAGATCACGGTTTCAACATAGTTGTTATCTACCAGATATTGGCGGATCTTTTGCTCAGCTCCACCACGGTAAAAAATACCCGGGAAGCAAACAATTGCCGCGCGGCCTTTGCTGGATAAGTAACTCAATGCGTGCAGAACAAAGGCAAAGTCGGCTTTGGACTTCGGCGCTAATACACCAGCGGGAGCAAAGCGTTCATCGTTGATTAGCGTTGGATCATCACTGCCAATCCATTTCACCGAATACGGTGGATTAGAGACGATGGCATCGAACGGTTTGTCATCACCAAAATGTGGTTCGGTTAAGGTGTTGCCCAACATAATATTAAACTTGTCGTAGTTAATGTTGTGTAAAAACATATTCATACGCGCAAGGTTATAGGTGGTATGGTTAATCTCCTGACCAAAGAAACCGTCTTCAATAATGTGGGCATCAAAATGTTTTTTGGCCTGTAATAGCAGTGAGCCCGAACCAGCGGCGGGATCATATATTTTATTCACGCTGGTTTGCCCGTGCATGGCGAGCTGAGCGATTAGCCTGGACACGTGTTGTGGTGTAAAAAATTCACCGCCTGATTTACCTGCATTAGCAGCGTAATTAGAGATTAAAAACTCGTAAGCATCACCAAACAGATCAATCTTGTTATTTTCAAACTGACCAAATTGAAGCCCTGCCACGCCTTTTAATACGGCGGCTAAGCGGGTGTTTTTGTCTTTAACGGTATTACCTAAACGGTTACTGGTGGTGTCAAAATCGGCAAAAAGACCCTTAATCTCAGCTTCAGATGGGTAACCTCTGGCTGATCTTTCAATAGCGACGAAAATGGAATTTAAATCTTTGTTTAAATTGTCATTTTCATTAGCACTTGCGGCGATATTAACAAACAGCTGGCTTGGGTAAATAAAATAGCCTTTGGTTTTAATAGCATCATCTTTAATATCGTCAGTGATAATATCATCTGAAAGCTCAGCATAGTTGATACTCTCATCACCGCCTTCAATGTAGTTTGCAAAGTTTTCACTTATAAAGCGATAAAACAGCGTACCTAGTACATACTGTTTGAAATCCCAGCCATCAACTGAACCTCTCACATCGTTGGCGATTTGCCAGATTTGACGCTGTAGTTCGGCGCGTTGTTGGGTACTTGTCATTGTGAAACTCCACTTTTAATACGTTTTTGAATGGCCATCGGCCCATAATCATCCCAGTATTATAACGAGTAAAGACATTCTCATCATTTTGAATCGCTACAAGTTTAGTCGTCATCTCTGGGTCATTTTGGACTGCTTCCAACACTGATAGGCAATACTGTCCTATATTTTGCTCATAGCAACTTGATATGGCAGACTAATTTTGGTTTGCTTAAGGCGAGAAACTGATGCGCTGCGCTTGTCTTCTCGATTTACCGGGCTAATAAATTAACTCGGTAAATCGGAGAGCTGAAAAACACCTGCCAGAGAAAACTTTTTCGCTTACCTCACCCTATTAAAGAATTAGGAGTAAAACTGTTCACCTATTCACCTTTAAATATTTTTATTTAAATTCATTTTGTTAAATGATGATGACTTGAAAATAGGCTCATCACTACTCTTCATCCAACCGTTCACCTCAAACCAAAAAAAGTGAACAGGGTTGAATTCCGCACATCCTATAATATTAGCTTCATCAGGGGGTATCTCACTTCATTGAACCTGAACGTACCCCAAATATACCCCCACAATGTAGATTTCAGAGAACCTTACCAGACTTCTGGAGAACAAGGAGAGCTTAACTTTTTGTGTTTACTGGGGTTTTATGAGCTTTACTAGACGATGAGAAAGGTTGATATGGCACGCCCTACAGGATTCGAACCTGTGACCTACGGCTTAGAAGGCCGTTGCTCTATCCAGCTGAGCTAAGGGCGCATCTTGAGAGATGAGCTGCATCAGTAATGCTCTGATGCGGGGAGAGATTATACGGTGACAACCCATTGAGTCAATGGCTTTTCTGCTTATAAGTCTTCATCTGGCTATTTTCTGATTATCAATAAAACTGACAGCACGTTCATGTTCTGACAAAATAGGCAGTATCCCAATGTTTGATTTATGGATTTATTCGTACATGCCAGCAAAAATTATTGATGGGAAAACGATTGCGCAGACAATCAGAAGTGAAGTCGCAGTGCGTGTTCAACAACGTGTTGCTGCGGGAAGACGTGCTCCTGGTCTTGCCGTTGTTTTAGTCGGCGAAAATCCTGCTTCTCAGATTTATGTCGCAAGTAAACGCCGTGCCTGTGAGGAAGTCGGGTTTGTTTCCCGTTCCTATGATCTGCCAGATACCACCAGTGAAGCAGAGTTGTTGAATCTTATCGATCAGCTTAATAATGATTCAGAAATTGATGGAATTTTGGTTCAGCTCCCTTTACCTGCCGGTATTGATAATGTCAAAGTTCTGGAACGTATCCAGCCTGATAAGGATGTTGATGGCTTCCATCCCTATAATATTGGTCGTTTGTGTCAACGTGCGCCAAAGTTGCGTCCCTGTACGCCGCGCGGTATCGCAACGTTGCTTGAGCGTTGTGGAATCAATACTTATGGGCTGAATGCTGTCGTTATCGGCGCTTCAAATATTGTTGGTCGTCCAATGAGCCTGGAGTTGTTATTAGCTGGTTGTACCACTACGGTGACTCATCGCTTTACTAAAGATTTACGTCATCATGTGGAGCATGCGGATTTACTCATTGTGGCTGTCGGTAAACCCAACTTTATCCCCGGTGAATGGATTAAACCCGGCGCTATTGTTATTGATGTCGGAATTAATCGTCTGGAAGATGGAAAAGTCATCGGAGATGTTGATTTTGAAACTGCATCAGAGCGGGCAAGCTGGATCTCTCCGGTTCCGGGAGGGGTTGGCCCAATGACAGTCGCGACACTTATTCAGAATACCTTGCAAGCCTGCGAGGAATACCATGATGTGGAAACAATTGAAGGTTGTTGATGGAAATTTTTTATTTAGAAGGCCACCCTTATGTGGCGTTGTGTGATCTGTTGAAGTTTCAAGGGTGGAGTGAAAGCGGTGCTAGCGCTAAAGCGGTTATTGCTGAAGGTCTAGTTGAAGTTAATAGTCAGATAGAAACCCGTAAACGTTATAAAGCGATAGCCGGGCAGGTTGTTACCTTTAATGGTAAATCTGTTCATATTAAAGAATGATTAAAGCGGGCTCCCTTAAAAATGAAGGGAGCCGCAGATTGCAGGTAAAGTCTTTCCGATAAGCTTTTACTGTCCGTGAACCTAACTATCTGTCGTTAAAAGATATCTCAATGTAAAATAGTAAAAATATAAACGTTTTATCACCCTTTTAATATCTATAATCATCGCTTTTCTGTTTATTGTATAAATCGGCTTTCTTAGTTTTCAAATGAAGTGAAAACAGATAGTTTAAATGGTGATGAAAAGATTATGACGGTAAATAAAGGTTAAATCTGATAGTTAATGCATAAGGTTAATCTCTGTTGAATGTAAGAAGCGCTAAGTAGAAAAGCTTTTTTATGTCGGAGATAAATGGGAGTTTGAAAAAGATTTTAGTTTCAATATTAGCAGGTTAAATGAGTTGATAACCAAAAGGGATACTTTTATCAATATCGGTTGATTTTACTGGAAGTTTTTATTTTAGCCTGCAATTCTCTATTTTATTTACTGTGATACGCCAAATCTATAAAGCAACCTAGTTAAGCGTGATTTTAATCATCCCTCAGGATAAGTTTTTTCATGCGAATACTCTCATGGTGTTTTGTGCGGGAGGTATTGAGATAGCACAGGGTCACTAAGCGAAGGGTATAAGGTTTTAATAATGTTCAGTAATGCTGTATTTAAGGTTTTATGCGTTTTTAGTATTTACCATGCTTATGAGTATTTTAGGTTTAATACTGGGCTATTTTAACGTAATACTTATTGAAAAATGTATAATCTGATGATAATTTAAACTTAATGTGCTGATTTTAATGATAAAACAAACCAGTGGAGTAGATAGTTTGGAATTAAATCAAGTGATTAAAGCTCTTAATGAATCTGGTAACGACTGGACTGTAGAGCAAATAGGTGAATGTCTTGCAATTACTAACGAAGACGGAATTAAAGCACATCTGGCGATTTGCGGCAGGCAAATTACAGTGGAGGCATTACTGTTTTCGGAAGAGAATGTTTTAGATCCCGCTTCTTTAAATCAGTTTATTTTAGAAACGCACAAAATGATTCCTTTGACTTCAGTTGGAATAACTAAAGTCGATGGTCAATCTTACTATACCGCTTTTGGTTCATTGTCATCAGAATCAAAACAAGAAAGCGTTGTCATCGAAGTCTCTATGCTGTTTACCAACATCACTGAGCTTCTTGATGCGTATTCTGAGTTCCTAAAATAACAGTGTAGGGGAAATATCAATGAATGTATGGAAAAAGCTTTTTAAGGCAATTAAAGGAACGGTAAATAATGCGGCAGAATCTGTCGCTGATGGCAACGCACTGACGATTCTTGATCAGGAAATCCGAGAAGCAAAAGCAGAAATCCGCCGTGCGGATGAAAGCCTGGTTAGCATGATTGCTAAGCGAAAAATGGCAGAGAAAAAGGTTGCTGATATCAAAAACAGTATCACAGAGTACGAGGGTTATGCTCGCTCTGCCGCGGGTAAAGGCGACAATGGGCTTGCTCTGGAGTGTGCTCAGAAAGTTGCGACCCTGCGTGATGAACTGGAAAGAGAGCAAGCGTTGTTTGAATCGTTTCAGAAGACTGAAGCGACGCACCGACACAATGTGCAAGAAGCGAAAAAGAAGGTGTCTCAGCTTGAGAATCAAGTTGATTTGGTTAAAGCAACTGAACAGGTGCAGAAAGCCCAAGCTGCGACTCATAACTCTGTCGTTGGCGCTTCTTCAAAAACATCTACCGCCCTTGATTCCCTTGAACGCATCAAGTCACGTCAGGCTGAGAAAGCGGCTCAGTTCGAAGCTCAGCAAGAGCTTCACGATAGTATGACTTCTAGCGATCTAGATAAAAAGCTTAAAGAGGCAGGTATAACTTCAAGCGCTATGTCCGCGGAAGATGAACTTGCTCGTATCCTTGGCAAGTAAATACCAAGTTGTTAAATCAAGATCCTGCTTTTTAAAGTGGGATCTTCCTATCAAGAGATATTTCTATGCTTTCCAAAATCGCAGATGCGTTTAAGAGCGCATTCGGGAGCAAGACAGTTGCGCCTGTGGTGCCAAAGGTGCCGGAAGTATTAGGTTTGCGTATCGGTGGTGTATTTGAGATAGACCCGTTGATGCTAAAACTGATTGAATCTGACCTAACGATCGAAAATGCGGCTTCAACTCAGCTTATATGTTCCGTTGGTGTTGTCGACTTAGGTGATAACGTACGTTTGGTTCGTTATTACACCGATGACGAAGGTTATCTTCAAGTACTTCAAGAAGGGGAGGGGGATGATGGCGTGAAGGAAGTGAGCCTGTGGTATTTTTACGAAACTAAACCGATAGATTCGCAAGCTCAATGGGATGCGCTCATTAAAAACGGTATCGTCACGCCAAATGGAGAATATGATCTCGACGGCACCCAGTTCTCGCGGTTGTGGGACAATGTTAAGCCTGTAGCTGTTACCGAGAAAACTTACACTAAAGAGGGGAATATAACTGAAACTGATCAGTTTGTGATGGTGTATACGCGTCAGGTTGCTCATAACCGAACAGAAGAACTTCAAGTTGTAGGAGAAGAAAAAGTGGTAGGGAGTAACCTGGATAGATTGATGGTACTGAGCACCGGTATTCAACTTAACCAAACTGATTTTAAAGTGGTGGCATAAATGATCACATTGGAAAATGAAGAACAGGCTTTCTCTCAATTTATGCATGGTGTAGGCAATTTTGGCTTGTGTTTTGGGTTGGCGCTGGTTTTTTTCATCGTTTTCAAGTTTATCTACACAATAATTACTCCGCACGATGAGTGGAAACTTATCAAGCAAGAGAAGAATAGTGCCGCTGCGATATCGCTTGGTGGCGCGCTGGTTGGTTACAGCATCGCCATTGCAAGTGCGGCAAGCAACTCTGTGGGGGTTATTGATTTCGTGATGTGGAGTGTTGTTGCGTTGTTGGCTCAGATTGTTGGCTTCTTTATGGTTCGCATATTTATGATGCCAAAGATTGTATCTCGCATCGAGAATAATGAGGTCCCTGCTGCGGTTGTGCTGGCGTCGGTGTCAATTTCTGTTGGTCTTTTAAACGCAGCCTGCATGACTTACTGATTTGGGGATCGTATGACGAACGGGAACAAAAAGCGCAGAATGCGCAGCACTGTCATCAACATTGAGAGTAAACGTAAATATTGGCGTGGGTTCTCATTCACGTCATTGGTGCTCAGTATGGGTTCACTCGTGGGTTGCGGTCAATCGGCGGATGAACTGTCAATCAATGTCTATAAGGACCTGGCGTCTTGTCAGAATAATCCAAAGAATACGATCGCGGCTCAGTGTGAAACCACATATCAAGCGGCATTACGTGAAGCGGAACGTACGTCGCAGAAATTTCGTAAGAAAGCCATGTGTGAGCTTGAGTATGGTGAGTGTGAAGCAATGCCGGGGGCTGTAGGTTATCGACCGAAGATGGCCGCCTTTATGATGGCGGAGGTGAAGCCGGAACAGTTTAGCCGATATGATATGGCGGCTGAAAAGTATCGCAACGTGTTTTACCAGCCGCTATTTACTTCAACATCAGGCTATAGCGACCTGTACGGTAAGCTTTTTTTTGCTGATGGCAAGGTCATTGGCGCCTATTCTGATATTGGCAATATCCAGTACGAGATGAACCGACGTTATTTGCAGCCGCTGGAGACGGTTCGTCTGCCAATTGAGAAAGAAGCTTCTCAGACTACAGCAAATACACATGGCGCTTTGTATGCAAATTCTGGAAATGTAGTTACAGGTATAAATCCTGTACTGAACCCCCGATCAACTGCTTATATTGCATCTGGGATCGTTGATGAAATCGGCGATTATTCAGAACGTAAACACAGGGAGAGAATGTATCGAGAACGCTTGATACGTGAAAAGGAACAGAGGTTTAAAAGCAGCGATTCCCGTTATTCTGGCGGCTATGATAGCAAGCCAATCGTCACCACTAAATCTTCTGGTGGTTTTGGTTCAACATCTTCCGCTAAATACAGTTGGGGTGGTTAACTGGTGTTGACATTTTATTCGCAGGCTTTTTGTTATCAGTGTCTTGCATCGAGGCATGATTGCTGAATTAAGCGTTTGTGCGATGATTTTTTCCAAGATTCAAATAAGCATTATCAAGGGTTAACATCATGCTTCAGATCCCAACCACACCTCGTCATGATTGGAAAGTGCGAGCAAAAGAATTTGGGTTTGGTTTTCATACAATCGATAATGAACCGTACTGGACGGAAGACCGTTACTACCAGTTTACTCTCAAGCAGATTGAAGAACATATTGAAGCTCCGACAGCGGAAATCCATCGGTTGAGTCTGCAAGCAGTAGAGCAAGTGGTTAACAGTGATGAATTGATGGCTAGATTCCAAATTCCAGAAGCGATGCGGTCACTGGTTCGCGCATCTTGGAAGCGCAGAGATCCAAGCCTCTATAGTCGTCTTGATTTTGCTTATGATGGTAAAAACCCGGCAAAGTTATTGGAAATTAACTCAGATACGCCGACCTCTATTTATGAACATGGTTTTTTTAGCTGGCTATGGTTGGAAGATAAAGTTAACCGTGGTGAATTGCCTCATGCTGCTGATCAGTTCAACTTACTACAGGAACTGCTTGTTAATCGCTTCTGTGAATTGAAACCTTTTTTGCCATTCAACACGCTTCATTTTGCCTGTTGTAAGGGCACGGAAGAAGACAAAGGTTCGGTTGATTACTTGGCTGATTGCGCCAAAGACGCAGGTATTCATGCCGAGTTTGTCTATATTGAAGATATTGGACTCAGCGAGTGTGGTAAGTTTACGGATAGTAATAACAAGATTATCGATTCTATATTCAAGCTGTATCCGTGGGAGTTCATGTTTCGTGAGGAATACGCTCAACACTTGGTTACGGCGGGTGTTAACTGGTTTGAGCCAATGTGGAAATGCATCACCTCGAATAAGTCAATTTTGCCATTGCTTTGGGAGATGTTTCCAGGACACCCAAATCTGCTTGAGGCTTATTTTGCCGATGATCCGCAAGCCAAGTGCTTAACTCACTACGTTATGAAGCCGATATTCAGCCGTGAGGGAGCAAATATTAGTATTCATAAAGATGGCAAGGTGGTTGAAGAAGTAGAGGGTCCTTACGGTGAGGAGGGTTACATTGTGCAGCAATATACCCCATTGCCAAAGATTGGCGATAGCCATGTTCTTATCGGTAGTTGGCTCGTTAATGACACGCCTGCTGGTCTATCGGTCAGGGAAGATATTGGCAGGATCACGAAGGATACATCACGATTTGCGCCTCATATTATTTTAGGTTAATGATTCTATAACTGTCTGTTTTTTTGAATAAATTTCCAGCCTAAAATAGAGAATTGATCTGTTTATTTCTGGAGCAGGGTGGAAGACCCTGCTTTCTGGCTTTTTGTAAACATCCAGCTTTATCGCTGAAATGTCATATATGTATGATTTCTTATCCGTTTTTTAACAGGTATTCTCCTTCTTCTTTATGATTATTGTGAAGTACTGTGTGCATCAGAAGTAGATCCAATTCGGTATCTGGGAGATGTTTTTTGTCTTTGAGTTCGCAGCGGGTAACTGAATCATCCAATTCGCGGCAGATAAAGTTATGAATGCGTTTAAAACGTGGACTATACTCCGTTTCGTCAGCGTTACGCTTGATGGCAAGTAGAGTCTGTATCTCTTGCATCAGCGCCGCGTCTGTAACAGTTCCGGCTAGCAGGGTGTCGAAGCGCATCGGTGGCACACCTTTACCAGCTTCGATCCAACGTACCGCCAGCAATGGACGTAGTATATAAAGGTATTTTTTCAGCCGAATTTTCTCGCCTTGCAGGTAACTACGAAAGTTTTTCTTTGCCATCGACAGATAGTGATATCGCGCTCTGTTGTTGGAGAAATAGTCTGGTAATAGGGCACGTAGCGCTGCCATAAACTCCACGTCTTCGTAGTAAATTACCGGTGAGTCTGCCCACTCCATCAGTGTTGGGTTGGCTCGTTTCAGCAACCCTAAAGTTTTACGCAGTTCCCAACCACAGATATCTAGCTCATTGCTGATCGGTAGTTCAATGACATCCCGAGAGGGATCGACGCGTAAGTACCATGATGGAGTATGTACATAAATAAAACGTACATCGTAATCACTGTTTGTTGAGGCAAATCCCCAACCGCGGCTACCTGATTCACAGGCGTAGAGTATTCGTATTTGCAGCTCTGTCTCAAGTTGCGCCAGTTTTTGGCATATGTGTTGTTTCATGATGTCACTGATACCAAATTTTTCTTTCATCTTGATTATCCTTTTACGCAAACCACTTGACGCAGGGTGTGAACGATTTCTACTAGTGAAGACTGAGCGGCCATTACGGCCTCAATGTCTTTGTAGGCCATCGGAATTTCATCGATGACGTCGCTGTCCTTGCGGCATTCCACGTGTGCCGTGGCACGCTTCTGATCCTCTATTGTGAAGCGTTTTTTCGCTGCTGTGCGGCTTAATACTCGGCCAGCGCCGTGACTGCATGAACAAAAACTCTGTTCATTTCCCAGACCACGTACAATAAAGCTTTTCGCACCCATTGAGCCAGGAATGATGCCCATGACGCCTTGGTGTGCTGCGACCGCACCTTTACGTGTGACTAACACGTTTTGGCCGAAGTGTTGCTCTTGTTGCACATAATTGTGGTGACAATTTACCGCTTCCATTATGGCAGTGAACGGCTTTGTTATTACCGTCGCCAGTGCTGCCAATGTATGCTGCATCATGACTTCGCGATTATGGCGGGCGAAGTTTTGCGCCCAACCGACCGCTTCTATATAGTCGGCAAAGTGACGGCTGCCTTCCTCAAAATAGGCCAGGTTACGGTCAGGCAGGTTAGCGATATGCTGTTTCATGTCCTGTTGGGCGAGAGTGATAAATAGATTGCCAATGGCATTTCCTACACCGCGTGATCCACTATGCAGCATTACCCATACCCGGTCAGATTCATCCAAACACAGCTCAATGAAATGATTACCGGTACCTAGTGTCCCTAAGTGCTGTTGGTTATTAGTTTTCAGTAATTGTGGATATTTATCGGTTAACCGTTTAAATCCGGTCTGCAACACGCTCCAATGGTGATCGACGGTTTTTGGCGGTTGCTGCCAAGCGCCTTTATCCTTATCACTACGGTTTGCTGTGCGTCCGTGTGGTACGGCAATTTCAATAGCATGACGGATAGCATATAGGTTGTCCGGTAAATCTTTGGCATGCAATGAGGTACATACTGCCATCATGCCACAGCCGATATCTACGCCTACTGCGGCTGGAATAATCGCCCCACGAGTTGGAATGACACTGCCGATGGTTGAACCTTTACCAAGATGTACATCAGGCATAACGGCTAAGTGGCTGAATATGAAAGGCATTTTTGCTGTGTTCAACAGTTGTTCACGCGCTTCCGCTTCTACCGGTACACCATGAGTCCACATTTTCACTGGTACACTGTTTGGCGCGGTTATCAACTCGTAATCGTTTGTTATCACATTATTCTCCTGGGTTACTTAGCTGTCACTATTATTATAATTTAAAGTAACGAATATTTTTTCTTTTTAATCAATGCTTCTGAATTTGTTTTTTAACTTAGTCTTCTTTTGGACCATCAGGAAAATATTGTAAATAAAAGTTTTATTTTACTATTAATATAGTATTCTGTTTAATGGTAATTGCAATTATTTGAGTTATTGTTTTGTTGAGTAATGTTGAAATTGTGATGCTAATCTATATAAAAATGTGTTTGTAAAAATATATATGGATTTATTATAGTTTTAAATTATGTTGGTAATTGTAAAGGAAATGTAAAACAATTAAATTATTTAATATTATGATGTTGTTGTAATAGTAAGTGTATATACTATTCAAATAGATGTATATATGTGCATAATTATCATATGGATATGAGTAATTATTAAATGAGTAATATTATCTTTTGATGAAATAATATTTATATGGTTAGAATAAAATAATAGTCTGAATTTAATGTATTTATTGGGGATATCAATGTGTGTAGTGTATGGACTATGGCGTTTTTATTTATTCTTATTAAGTTTTACTTGTATCCTATTGATATGAAAATATTTATAACTATATGTTTTTATTGTATTTTTATTTTTGTGTATTTATTGGTGTTGCCAAGTGTGGAAAATAAACCTCTACACTATTTATAACCGATAATTTATAATGAATTAATGATTTCTTATTGTTTAAATATATGTGAAAATAGTCACGGATTATCATGCCATTTGTCATTAACTAGATAAATATATATGGCTGTTATCACTTTATAATTATAAATAAATTACGGTTTTTTATTCTTTATTTGGTTCTTATATTTTTTTTTATTTATTATTGGCTTTAATAATCTCTCAATTTTAAATTGAAAAGCATGATATTAAAAACATTTAGTAAACATTTCTTTCAGATAAAAAAAGAGTTTTGTTAATAATTTGCGGAGTACGACAAATAAACAGTTGTTAAATTGTGTGATGGCTTATTTTCCTTATTGTCAATCTTAACGAAATGATTAAAAAACTGCCCTTAATAGTTATTT
Source organism: Photorhabdus akhurstii (assembly GCF_019090985.1). Lineage (NCBI taxonomy): Bacteria > Pseudomonadati > Pseudomonadota > Gammaproteobacteria > Enterobacterales > Morganellaceae > Photorhabdus > Photorhabdus akhurstii. The sequence goes on from NZ_CP020335.1 coordinate 633,388, forward strand.
TATCCTATTCATAAAGGGGGTAATTATCTTCTTTTTCACGATATTGATTGCATTTTAGATTTAACCTCTTAATTAAAGTTGTGCGGAAATTATCCGCACAATTTGATGTTGTGTTGGGTAATGTGAATTTATGTGTCAAATGAGCTAATTAATTGTGATTAATTTGGCGATTATCATTATTATTAATCATCGTTAATACTTGCCAGTACATTTCCTGCCTGTTGATAACCGCCTTCTTCTGTATAGATAACGATTTTCCCGGAACGATGTGCGGTAAGTTGCGTTTCCATTTTCATTGCCTCCATGACAGCAATGACATCGCCTTGTTTAACTTCATCACCTTCCTGCACATACCAGCATTGTAGAACGCCAGATATTGGTGCTGAGACGGGATTTGGTGCTGTTATTGCCTCCCCAGTTTCACTACCTTTGTTCTCAGTGATGGAATTTTGCCCAGAATCAAGCAATGAAAGCCCTTTTAATAATTCGGCAGGTAGTCCCAGTTCATGCCGATGGCCATTAATTTCAATAAAAGTACGTGTTACCTGTTCTGGATAATGGTTTTCCTGACGCGGAGATATTTTTATGTCATTGATAAAGTCAGTTTCGATCCAACGTGTATGGACGTTAAATGTGTCATCGGAAATAAAATCAGGATGTTCCATTACTGCTTGATGAAAAGGCAATACTGATGCAACACCTTCAATCCTGAATTCCTGTAATGCACGTCGCGCACGGGCAATAGCTTGTTGGCGGGTTGTTCCGGTGACAATCAGCTTAGCCATCAGAGAATCAAAGGTGTCAGGGATGGTGGAACCTGCTGCAACACCAGAATCCAACCTTATGCCTGGGCCGGAAGGGGGAGAAAATACCGTCACCGTTCCGGGCGTCGGTAAAAATCCTTTACCCGCATCCTCTGCGTTAATGCGGAATTCAAAAGAGTGGCCTAAAGGGAGCGGTGTTGAGGTTAAGGATAAAGGTTTACCTTCTGCAATCCGAAATTGTTCTACCACAATGTCGATCCCTGTGGTTTCTTCAGTGACCGGATGTTCGACCTGCAAGCGAGTATTGACTTCCAGAAAGGAGATCGTGCCGTCGACACTGAGGAGAAACTCCACGGTACCAGCTCCGATGTAACGGGCTGCGGTGCAAATATCCTGTGCTGCTTGATGAATACGCTGGCGCTGATGTTCGGTCAAAAATGGGGCCGGCGCTTCTTCTACCAATTTTTGGTTACGTCGTTGCAGTGAACAATCGCGTGTACCAAGTACCACCACATTGCCATGTTTATCAGCCAGAATTTGCGCTTCAATATGGCGAGGTTTGTCCAGAAACTGTTCAATGAAACATTCTCCACGCCCAAAGGCCGCTGTTGCTTCACGAACAGCCGAATTGTAGAGTTCGGTGACTTCATCAAGCCGCCACGCCACTTTCATGCCACGTCCACCACCGCCATATGCTGCTTTAATTGCAATTGGCAGGCCATATTGTTCCGCGAACGCCAGAGCTTCCTCCGCGTTTTTCACCGGTTCTTCTGTGCCTGAAACCTGTGGCGCGCCTACCTGTTGGGCAATTTTGCGTGCTTTAACTTTGTCACCCAGAATATCAATGGTTTCTGGTTCAGGGCCAATCCAGATCAAGCCTGCATTAATAACGGCACGGGCAAATTCTGCCCGTTCAGCCAGAAATCCGTATCCGGGATGTACCATGTCGGCACCTGAACGTTTCGCAATATCTAATAATAGGGGAATATTAAGGTAGGTATCAGCGGGGCTGTTTCCACCTAAACTATAAGCCTCATCAGCCAGTTGTACATGTTGTGCATTGATGTCCGAATCAGCGTAGACAGAGATAGATTGTAAACCATAATCCCGGCAGGCACGGATGATACGGACGGCGATTTCACCGCGGTTAGCAATCAAAACTTTTTTCATGGGATGGTTTTTAATATTCATAGTCATTGCGGTACTCATGAGCGGCAATCGCTCTCTTTTATTTCGTGAAATTCAGTGATTGGGTTGAAACGGATACGGGCATTGACAGGAATTTGTCCCGCAAGATCGAGATGATAGCTGGCAACGGAACCAATGACTGGGTAGCCGCCGGTCAAAGGGTGATCTGCTAAAAACAGAACCGGTTGGCCACTGGCAGGAACCTGAATTGCGCCGGTGGTCGTTCCCTCACTCGGTAACTCTTTATGGTTAAGACGCGATAATGGTGTGTCGCCATACAGACGAATACCGACTCGGTTAGATTGTAGTGTAACTTGCCAAAGCTGGCTTTTTAGCAGGGATAGCGCTTCTGCGGTGAACCAGTCAGTGCGCGGCCCTAGAATAATGTCCAGTGTAACGATATCGTCAGTGGCGGGCATATTGAAAGCCGGGCTTTCATCCATTGATACAGCGGAACCCTGTGTGAGAGTCAGAATATCCAAAGTATCGCCTATAGCGATTGGACTGGGGCCAATGTGTGCCAGCGTATCGTAAGAGAGGCTGGAGAGAATAGGTTGTTTGGCAAAGCCGCCACGCACCGCTAAATAAGAACGCACTCCCGCTTTGGGCGTTCCTAGCGTCACTTTATCACCGTCACTCAGATCAACAGGCTGATAGCCATCAACCTGAAACTTTCGGCCAGATCCTGTTTGAACAGTGATTGGGCAGTCAGCGCCTGTGACAGCAATAATGACATTGCCATGAGAGATAAAGCTTAATCCTCCTTGCACAATTTCCAGACATGCATTGTCCGAAGGATTACCGACGATTCGGTTGGCGCTTTTCAGCGCTGTTTTATCCAGCGCACCGGCGGCAGAAATCCCTAAACTAGCCTGTCCTGAACGCCCTAAATCCTGAAAAAGTGTTTGTATTCCAGTGGTTAGGATTTTCAGTGAGGCGTGTTTATCAACCTGCGAAGATAAAACGTCCTCTATAGGCGTAATAGGGGGGACGGGGTTAGTGATTGTTGTCCCTTTGCCTTGATCTCTGAAACGTACCCGGAAACCGGGTTGCAACAGGGAAGAGGGAGAACGTGAGAGATCCCACATGCGCTCTGGCGTGGTACCGATGATTTGCCATCCTCCCGGACTGGCTTGAGGGTATATCCCACTGAATTCTCCAGCCAGACCAACTGATCCCGCGGGGATGCTGGCTCTTGGCGTCATTCGGCGAGGGACATGTAAACAGTCTGAATCTGCGGCTAAATAGGCAAATCCGGGGGCAAATCCGGTAAAAGCAACGGTGTATTCACTTTCTGTATGTCGCTTGATAACTTCCTGTGTGGTGATGCCGAGAATTTCTGCCACTTCAACCAGATCATCACCATTGTAATACACCGGGATTTCAACGAGTTTCCCGGTTGTCCTATTCAGTGTATTCAGGTTGCGGCCATTGATTTCTCTGGCAAGTTTGACCGTGGAAACCACATTGGGGCGGAATCGAATCAACAGTGTTCTGGCCGCTGGAATAATTTCTTCTACGCCTGCAATAGGGTGGGCGTTAAGTGAATCAAATAACGCCAGCGTTTCATTCAGATCGTGAAGCTCGACAATAATGGCATCTAAATTAACAGGTAAAAAACGCACTAAGTACTCCTGGGTATTTAAATAAAGGAGCGTACGGTGATCCCGGCTTGTTGCAGGGTGAGTTTCACCTGACGTGCCATTTCTACCGCGTCTGGGCTGTCACCATGAACACAGATGGAGTCCGCTTGAATACGGGTAAAACTGCCATTAATGGCTTCAACTCCCCCTTCGGTCACTAATTGCAACATACGTCGGGCAACGACATTAGCGTCATGAAGCACAGACCCTTTTTCTCGGCGGGAAACTAGCGTGCCTTGTGGGGTGTAAGCTCTGTCAGCAAAGGCTTCCGCGACGGTACGCAAACCGTTTTCCCTCGCTAAATCCAATATTTTTGAGCCGGCTAATCCAACCAGCGCTAAATTGTCATCTACTTCACGAATCGCCGTAATAACAGCAAGGGCTTGGTATTCATCATGGGCAATGGTGTTATACAGTGCGCCGTGCGGTTTAACATAACTTACGGTGGTTCCCGCCGCCGCCGCCAGACCTTTCAACGCGCCAATCTGGTAAATAACATCCGCGATCAGTTCATCACTAGAGATATCCATATTACGGCGACCAAATCCGACCAGATCGGGATAAGATACATGAGCGCCGATCACTACCTGATTTTTGTGGGCAGATTTTAAGGTTTGAAGTATCCCGGCAGGATCACCAGCATGAAATCCACACGCTACATTGGCGCTGGTGACAATACTCAGCATGGCGTTATCGTCGCCCATTTTCCATTGACCAAAGCTTTCGCCAAGATCGCTGTTTAAATCAATAAATTTCATCGTGATAACCTCAATAAGAAGGTTCAAAAGCGGTAATTAGAACGGTTTTCATGGGATCTCTCCTTACAAAAACATCAAAAAATAGAGCAGAAAAACATTGGCAATTAACAACGCTATTCCAGTGGGGATTTGTGCTTTAATGACCGCATTGCGATTTGGTAATTCCAGTAGTGCGGCAGGAACGATATTGAAGTTTGCAGCCATTGGGGTCATCAGTGTACCGCAATATCCCGAGAACATGCCGATGGCGGCCATGACCGCCGGATTACCGCCATGTTGCAGTACCAGAATGGGAATGCCGATCCCGGCGGTGACAATCGGGAACGCGGCGAAGGCGTTGCCCATTATCATCGTCAATAGCGCCATGCCGAGTATGTATGTCGCCACCGCGATAAATCGGTTATCCACTGCTAAATAGTGTTCTGTCAGGTGAGAAATTGCGGTACCGACACCTGCGACGGTGAATAATAGTCCTAGCGTAGCCAATATCTGTGGCAGGATAAACGCCCAACCGATGGAATCCAGTAAGCGACGCGCCTCTTGGGTTGATTGAGTTACATTTTCACGCGTCATTTTCAGTGCAACGCCATATCCAACTAAGCAGCCCATTGTCATGGAAAACAGCGTCACCAGCGTGGCATGATTGCCGGTACCGAACAGTACCAGTTGTAACCCAGGGACGTGGTTAAACAGTAATACGCCGATCACTGTGACGATAGGGATTGCCAGTGCGGGAAGAAATAGACGATTCCCCAAACGGGCGGCACTTTCCTGCCGTTGTTGAGGTGTGCGTTGATGGTAGCTACCCAATCGCACACCGCCAAAACCAGCCGTCAGCGCCATCAATACAACGATCAGCCCGACACCGATATGTAGCATCTTTTGGGCCTCGGCTTCGTTATCTGCCCATAGTGCTATTAAGCGGTAAGTCCAGTCGCCTACCAAAAATACGATGCCATATAACGCCCAGAACAGGCTGGTGGTCAGGCGGCGAGGGTTGGTGTGATCACGCCAGGACATTATTGCTACAGCCAACAGGATCACGCCTGCCAGCCAATAAAGATATTGTTGCTGAAACATTACTCCACCTTACTTCGATTTTTGTCCATGCTATTCAGTGCTGCCAGTCTGGTAGCGATCTGGCGGTCAAGACGGGACAAGCGGAACGCGTGGATCAGGAAGGCGCAGATGGCGGTAGGGATTCCCCACATAGCGATATGTAGCGGTTCTGTTTGGATGCCCCCAGACTCCAGCATAAAGTTATGCATAAAGATGATTGCACCAAAGGCGACGAAGATATCCTCACCGAAGAACAGTCCAACATTGTCGGTTGCTGCTGACATGGCCCGCAGGCGATAACGTACATCGTCAGGCAGGTCATGATGACGGTTTTCCGTAGCCCCTTCTACCATTGGCGCCAGCAAGGGACGCACCATTTGTGGGTGTCCTCCTAAACTGGTCAGCCCTAGCGCAGCGGTTATTTCACGAATGAACAGATAGATGATCAGCAACCGTCCGGCGGTTGCAGTTTTAATATTGCTAATCCAGGTTTGAGCTTGTTCTTTTAAGCCGTGTCGCTCTAAAAGGCCGATAGTTGCCAGCGGCAACAGCAAAATTAGTGGCAAATTTCGGGTATTAAGGAAGCCGGAGCCTAGCTTTTCCAGAATCGTTGTGATCGGCATATGTGCTGCCAGCCCGGTAATTATCCCTGCGACAATCACCACCAATACTGGGTTAAACCTAAGTAAAAAACCCACGACAATGACCGCGATGCCAATCAACGGCCATAGATTCACAATCTGTTGCATGTTGTGTCACCTCGGTGGAAAAAGATCGCGGTTGCTTGCTGTGTCGTCATAGGTTGAATTCCTGTGCGGTAGATAAATTGATATCCAAGCAATATGCGTACCATCGTTGGATAATTTGCACTTATTGTTAAATAATTGTTTTTGTATTGTTGAACAATAAATAGAATGAGGCGAAAGAATAGGCAAATAAAATTATTTTTTAATTATAAAAATGGAATGCAGATCACTTTTTACCCTAGTGATGCTCTATGATGGTGCGTTTAATGCACTATTGTGAGGCAATAATCATTCTGGCGTAGAAAACAGTCTGTGGGGAGGAATCTCTATGCTTGCTGGCAGTAGGTGAATGTGTGAAGATGCCTGCCATTCTTATCTTTGCAACCGGGAACTTGTGGTCAGGTTTGCTACATTTGGTCCGCTCTTTCAATTAATTATTATGAAAAAAGATAATTCCTCTCCTAAGACGTTAAGTGAAAAAGTTACAGATACTATCCGGCAAAAACTGATTATTGGAGAGTTATCACCCGGTCAACGACTATCAGAAGCGGCTTTGAGCGAACAACTTGAAATATCGCGTAATACATTACGTGAGGTTTTTCGTGTGCTGACTCAGGAAGGGCTACTGCGATATGAACCTAACCGTGGTGTTTTCGTCGCCACACCGAGTATCGCTTCTATTATCGATATTTATCGCGTTCGGCGGCTTATTGAATGTCAGGCATTGGCGCAATCTTATCCTATGCATCCTGCGGTTGAACACATGCGCGGTGCAGTCGAAATGGCTAAACGGTGTCGTGATACTCAGGACTGGATCGGTGTTGGAACCGCAAATATGGCATTTCATTCAGCTATTGTTGAACTGACTGACAGTGAACGGTTGATAACATTCTATGGGCATATTTCTGCGGAATTGCGTCTGGCTTTTGGTTATCTGAACGATCCCGAACTTTTTTATGTTCCCTATATTGATCAGAATGCCCATATTCTGGCGTTACTTGAGGAAGGTGAACCAGAAAGTGCGGCCTCCGAGTTAAAAAGCTATTTGGAGCAGTCAGAACGTACGGTATTAGCGGCTTATACGCGCAAAAATCGTGCTTAATAAATAAAAATTAAGATAATATCTGTGACTAAAATTTATTGATAGATTAATATATCTAAAGTTTTTTTCATGTTTTTGGTTTGTAACGTTATGTTTGTTTGGCTCCTCTCCAGCCAGACAAAGGCGGTAGTGTCTATAGGGATCAAGGAAGTGAATGATAAGAGAAGCTATATATGCCTTTTGTGCCATGATGTTGAACTTTTTAATCCTCCCAATGACAGATCACTTGGTTATTAAAACATAATTCATCGTATTTTTGCTGTAAGTCATATTAGTAACATGAGTTACAGGAAAACGTGACTTATAGTCCGTGGTTTGATAAGTAACATCGTTCGATACTTATCGAATGAAAAAACCTGACACGATAAAATCCATTTTTGGACAAAGAGTTAGATATATCAGAATGGCATCTGGTATGTCTCAGGAAGCTTTTGCCGATAAATGTGGACTTGATCGCACTTATATCAGTGGCATCGAACGTGGCGTCAGGAATCCCACGCTTGAAGTTATCAATGTTATAGCAAGTGGTTTACAGATCGAATTGAAAGATCTGTTTGATTTTGACGCGGAGAAAAAGGGTTAGACAGCTCTTCTCTGTGCCTGCTGCTTAGACTCAAAATGGATAACCTGCACTTTGGCAGGTTATCCTTCGGCTGCCACAGCAGGACACTCAGCCTTTCCAGCGGGAATTGCGGATCACGTTGCAATAATTGAGGGGAACAAGTCCGGGCTTTTTATCCTGTATGATATCCACATTAAAGCTACCAAACATTGTCTGGGACCTATCCTTGATGCCGTCATAAAAAGCTTGAATGATCTCTTCCTTGAAGCCATCAGTGCGTGGATGTTGCTGTACAACAGCAGTGCGCTCACTGTCGCTGAACGCTTCGTAATTGATGCCCAACACGTCCATTTCTACGCCAGCGGTGACAAGCGCAATTTCGGGCGCCATAAACTCTGGAATGCCCGGTGTGGTATGCAAGGCAATCGCCGTCCAGACTTTATCAATATCGGCCTGAGCGATGCCGTATCCTTGCAGAAAATGTTTCGCCGCATTCGCGCCGTCAACCTCGAATCGTTTGTCACAACTGCAATGCTCATGTGTCAGGCCAATGTCATGGAACATACATCCGACATAGAGCAATTCATGGTCCACACTAAGCCCAAGACGCTGGCCGGCGAGCGCCCCCCAATAGTAAACCCGACTCGAATGATGAAAAAGCAGATCAGATTCCGTATCGCGGATGAACGTGGTTGCGTCACGGGTTATTTGGGTATCAGGAATACTCACTCCGTTAACTGAAAAACTCATAATGCTGTCTCCGGTTGATTAAGTGAAGGTAAGCATAAAACACATGACACCTGTCCTGAATTAACTTATAACGATGATTCAGGACACTAAGATTAAATAAGACTTCTGTAAGGCAATGATTCACAACATCACCATATTGGCCGTACCTGACGTTCAGTTGCTCGATGTTTCAGGCCCCTTGGACGTGTTCGCTGAAGCGAACCGCATATTGCACCGGCAGGTCTATTCCCTGAGCGTGATGTCGACCGATTCAGACATCATCACTTCCTCGTCAGGCGTTAAGCTGGTGGCTGATGTGATTTTGAGCCATACAACCAGCCACTCGGCAGACACGTTTCTTGTGGCTGGCGCGCCGAATGCGCATAACCATACCCTTTCAGAACAGGAGCGTGCTGCAATCATCGAAATGTGCCATCGTAGTCAGCGTTACGGCTCCGTCTGTACTGGCGCCCTGTTGCTGGCGCAGACTGGACTGTTGAAGCAGCGTCGGGTGACAACCCACTGGGAGTGTGCCGAACTGCTCGCGATGCGTTTTCCCGAAATCATGGTTGAACCGGACATGCTCTATGTGGCTGATGGTTCCCTGAGAACGGCTGCGGGGGTGACATCCGGGCTGGATCTGGCGCTCCGGTTGGTTGAAGAGGATCTGGGCCGCGAGATCGCGATGGAGGTGGCAGCAAGTCTCGTCATGTTTTTCAGGCGACCGGTCTGTCAGGGGCACTTTATCCGCAGGAGTCAGTTGTCCTTATCCGGGAGAGCCGCTTTTCAGGATTTGCAACGCTGGGCGCAGGCAAACCTACAGGACATAAGTGGTTTGCAGGACATGGCTACACATATGAACCTGAGCATCAGGCATTTGGGACGCCTGTTCCGCCAGGAGCTCAACATGAAAGCAGGAGTATGGCTGGAGAATGCACGTATTGAGAAAGCGCGGATTTTGCTTGAGGAAGGCAGGCTCCCGCTCAAGGCAATACCGGGAGCTTGTGGATACAGAAGCAGCGATGTGATGCGCAGGGCCTTTGTTAAAAATACGGGCATGACCCCTTCTGTTTACAGAAAAATATTCATACAGACGCAGCAGATTGGCACAAATGGAAAAAACTGAAAACCAGATATGGGAAATAGATGACGATTCACCTTGTTTGAAAAATGATCCGCTTCAACCAAAGGAATAACCATACGCCTTCCTAGTGCTTCAATGATGTCGCGTTGTACATCAACAAATATACTGTATTTGCTTTTGCTTCGTTTGTATTGATAAACAACAAATTGCATTTACCAGTTCCTGTTTTCATCAGCAAATGAGCCATATTGTTCAATAAATTGAGCAACTTCCTCCATTCCTTTGCGATTATCTTCTTTCCAACTTTCAGCTTTGATTCGTTGAGCTTCTCTGGTAATGATTTCATTAATAAAACCTGAAATATTTACACCGGCTGAACTCAGGATCAGGTAATTTTCTTTATCAACTGTTATGTTAATTCTATGCTTCATGGCAAACCTCAAAAACACACTTTAAGTACACATCAAAAGTGTGTTTTTCGTGAAAACAAAAGGCAACCTGATTTTTTTACATTCGCATAAGAAAATGGGTTGCGAATAGGAAAAGATAAATACAAGCAGCTACAAGTAATCATTATTCTTACCGAATGATATAAAGTAGGTTGGAGCAGTTTATCTCATTGATAAACTACTCCATTTTTGATCTACAGCCACTTACTTTGTGTACCTCGAAGGCCATATTTCAGCGGGATCGCAATCTAAAGCCTCGGCAATAAGTCGTTGACCTTTGGGCCAGCGACGTTGCAGGGTATTAGCAAGGGTGGATGATGCTAACCCTGCTTCCCTTGAAACGGCTGCTAATGATGTTCCCCGTTTTTTCAGTTCGGCGATAATGTCTGCTGGGTGCCAGTCCTGATTTTTCATTATTAATCCTCCGTGTTACGGATAACTTTGATATGAAAAGGTAAATCGTTACATAGTAGACTATAAGTCACATATGATAACATAACTTACCATAAAAAGTGACTCATAGTCCGTGGTCTGATAAGTAACATAATTCGATACTTATCGGATGAAAAAGCCAAATGCTGTAAAATCCCTTTTTGGACAAAGAGTTAGGTATCTCAGGCAATCGTCTGGCATGTCTCAGGAAGCTTTTGCCGATAAATGTGGAATTGATCGGACGTATATCAGTGGTATTGAGCGTGGGGTTAGAAATCCTACGCTTGAAATCATCAATATTATTGCGAATGGTTTACAGATTGAGCTGACAGATCTGTTTGATTTCAGCAGGGAGGATTCCACAAATCCCTTCTGCCCGTTTGAATAAGTTTATTGAGGAAGAACCTATATCTCCCTCAATAAATGATTTTATTAAATGGTAATAATTTTCTGGGTGTTATTTCGTTCAATTTTTATTGTCAATTTACCTGATGGTGTCTCTGACAACTGATTGCGAAGATAGGTGATATCCTTAGGAAGGGCTTGTTGACCATTAACTTCCAATACAATATCACCGTTCTTTAATCCAAATTTTTCAATATCTTTGGGATCGTTGTAAAATATCTCTACTTTGTTATTAAAATAACGGATTGCAATCGTGCGAAGTAATGGATTGTCATAACGGGTGAAATTTTTAGCGTTAAAACAGAGCAGCATTTTATTTGGAATAAACAGATAATCATCAAAACGCGAGAAGAAACTCATACCAAGATTGTAGAGATCATTTTTATTTTCGCCAATTCTCAGACGACCTACTGGCAATTGCTGTAAATAAAAGCCATCAATTAGATACTCTTTACTACTATCAAGCCCACTAGCGGACGCATATTTGACACGGGTTCCTTCAGAAATTTTATCTTTGTGCTCTTTTTTCAGATATTCAATAAATTCCTGAGAAACATAGCTGTAATCGGCCCCGGTATCTATATTAAAAACGACATTAGAAACTTGGATTGCGGGAGATTTGCCATAGCTATCACTGTAAGGTTCACATTGTTGATAATTTAAGATTGAAGGCGCATGGCGCCATATTGTTAATGTGTGGTTCAGGTTATTTATTTCCCAGTTTAACTGACGAAAAGTATCAATTCCGAGAATACCATCCAGTTCCTGACCAATGGACTGATTAAAGAGACTCATGTCAATACCAATCCAGGGATCAGAGCCTGGCACCGTATGATTACCGAGGGTAATCGCCAGGGGTTGCCATAATGTTAAGTCAGCTTTGTGTAAGCGTTTTTCACTGGTTGTAACCAGCCCATCGGACAGCATACGGTGGAATGTAACTGGTATTTTTGATTCTGGTGTGGTTTGTGTCAGCGTTTTTGCCAGCTTATGATCGATGAAGGTATAACTGGCGCCAGTATCCAGGGCAACCGCATGAATGCTTAAATATTATTCAGATTAGAAAATCCTGCTTGTACGACTTGTTCCAGAAATTGCGTTTTCATCCAGGCTCGCATTCGTTTCTTTCTTATACTTAATTTGCTGCCTTCTGTTTTCAGCATATTCAAGGCAATTCGCCTCAATATCGCGATATTTTCCGCCGCATTTTCTCGATAAATCTGACAATCATCCTCATGAAACGTCGCATCCAATACCCAATGGAGATTGTTCTCAATACGCCAATGGCTGCGCACTGCCTGAGCTAAGCTTTCTTCTGTCAGGGGGGCTGAGCTGATGTAATAACGATACTCCAGACTGGGTGATTGGCCTTTTTCTTGCCGGTAACCCATGACAACACCAAGGGTTTTTAATTCCGGCCAGGCGGGGAATTCTGCTTTGAGTGTCTCGGCACTGATGACATGACTTTCCCGGATTTCAAGGCGTCCATGCGACTGTTCCAGCATGACTTTTTCTCTTACCGAAGGCGCGATACGCTGGGCTTTTAACGCCTTTTGAATCGCCCTGTGGAGATGTTTTTGGTTATCTTTAACACTGAACAAATAATCCGCACCCGCATCAAGGAGTGCCTGAGCTATCCGGGTCTGACATCCCATCGCATCAAGGGAAACCAACGCGCCTTTTAGGTCTAACAATTTAATCAGCTCAGGAATAGCCGTGATTTCATTGGACTTCTTTTCTGTCCTAACCTGACCCATCACCAGTTTATTCGTGGTGGCATAAGCGCTCACCAAATGCAGCGTGGAAAGGCGCTCTTCCGGTGAATAAGCGCCCCGCAATACTTTACCGTCAATGGCCACTAATTCGCCCTGGGTGAGTTCATGAACAGCCTTCATCCAGTTGATAAAACAGAGGTTAAATTGTTCCGGGTTAATGCGCGAAATAAGGCGGGCAAACGTATCATCAACAGGGACACCTTCTTTGAACATGCCTTGTTTCAGGAACCAATCATGGTGCCCTTCGGTATACTCCTGAATATCACTCCAGCCTTCTGCGCCCGCAATCACGGCACACAGTGACGAAAACAGGATGTCAAATAAAGGATAGGTGACTTTCGCACTCTGGCGAGGGTCTTGGATTGCCGAAAAATGAAGGGTAAAGTTCTCAAGGCACATGATATAGGTTTTCACTCTCAAAAGAGAGTATAAGATCACAGTGCTTTATTTGAAGCAACCTATTTTATTTTTGGCTAAAAAACATTCGTGATCTTGCCCTGCGCCAGTATCCAGCAAGAATTGATATTTTTTACCGGAGATAGTGACAGGAACAATGATCGATGTTGGCTGATGGATGTCTAGCTTAGTAGAAAGGACGGGTTTATTTTCTTCTGGCATATGGATTTTTTCCATATGGCTACAGCCCGTTATCAGTGTCAGCAGGCTGGCGGCAATAATTGCCCGCGAGGCTATTTTTTCCTGTTTTTTCATAATATTAGATTCCTTTTCTAGGGAGTGGAAGATGAAAATCTGGGGTCCGGTAAAACCCAACATAATTCACTGGAAGCAATAAAATACTGCGTATGACGTAGGATAGTGTGCGTTACCAGTACAGCTCAGCTTCATTGCAAATACTATTATCTGCTTTTTACTAAAACCAAAGATAAACAATACCATCATTATATTAGTTGATGTGAAATATAGTGAGTAATTGTTTAACTGCGGTTGAACTATTATTAGTTTCAGTAGTAATATTGGTGAAAATGTCGGCTGTTGATGACTTTGGATGGTAAAAATTATTAATGGAGATGTTTATATAATAATTAATTGGCAATAGATGTGGCATTAAAAGATAAATTATCTGGATGTGGTTGATTATATAGTGTATATCAATGATAATGATTTAAGATAAAAATTACTATAAATCATTATTATTTTATTTTTAAGTGTAATGTAAAGGCAATAAATATTTATTAGATTTATCTTTATCTGTGGAAATTATTTTTCTGATAAATATCCAGCTAATGTCAATATAAAAATAACACTTTTGTACTAAAGGAATATATTGATTTTATGTCTATATCACTAAAACTCAGCATTGTCGTACCTATTTATAATGGGGCGCGGTTTTTACCGCAATTTTTTGTCAATCTATCTCGGCAAAAGCTAACTGATTTTGAATTAATTTTGGTTGATGATGGTTCAACGGATAATAGTCGCCAGATTATTGAGCAATATGCCGATAAATTCCCGAAGACAGAAATTATCACTCAGGAGAATCAAGGGGTCTCTGTTGCCCGTAATACGGGGTTAGCGAAGGCCAGAGGTGATTATGTGGCTTTCCCTGATATTGATGATGTCATTTATCCGGGTATGTATAACCGGTTGTTAGAGATTGCTCAGAATAATGATCTGGATATTGCTACTTGCAATGGTCATTATGTTTACAATGATGGTCGGCCAGCCCGAAAGATTTTTCCTTCCGATCGCCTCTCTTCTACCGCGGTTCTGAGTGGGCCGGAATGGTTGCAACAAGCACTGAGCTCACGCAAATTCCTGCATGTAACTTGGCTAAATATCTATAAACGAGCTTTTCTGACAAAACATCATTATCAGTTTGAACCGGGGTTGCATCATCAGGATATTCCGTGGACGACAGAACTCTTGTTAACGGCAAATCGGGTGCAATATATTGATGAATCTTTTTATGATTATCTGATCCATGCTTCCTCGGTGTCCCATGCCCCTGCTGATGATCATATTAAGGTGAGGACAGCACATCACTATATGAAAATTTTGGAGATGCTGAATAAGATTAATCAGCGTTATCCGCAGCAAGTCAAGCAGGCACCGGCATGTCATTGGCAGATTGCGAAAGAGGGGCTAGGGATTTTGCATACCATTAATGGGATAGAATCCTCTGAGATAAAACAACAGATCGTTCATGAATTGTTTGATCGCGGTATTTGGTCAATGATCTGGAAAAATGCCCGTGGGTTTAGATTGCGTTGGCGTCTGGCTCGTCGATATCCGCGACTGAGAGCGGTGCTAAAAGCCGTTTAATATTGAAAGCAACGGTTTTAATTATTTATACCCGTCATCTTTCAAGTTGCCTCTTTGTTGGCTGCACTCACTCACCCCGGTCACATAGTTATCTATGCTCCCGGGGATTCGTTCCCTTGCCGTCGCGATGCATCTTGAAATCTATAGGGTATATTGCTTCCTACCTGTCGCTATTTCTCTCTGAATCGCAGGTATCGCCGATGTTTTTCAACGCATCAATAATCAATTGCCAGAATCGCTGTTGATCGAGTTTGACTGCGACTTGGGTGTGGCCATCTTCTGGTATTGGATGACGGAAATCCGCTACGGTCATGCCCACAGTTAAGGCGCCATTCAGTTCAATATTGACGGGTACCTTTTGCGTTGTCATTACGGTAGGGTCGATCACATAGGCGACGGCGCAAGGATCATGTATTGGCGGGCTGTTGAAACCATGTTTCTTCTGATAACTTTCACCATAGTACTCCAGTAGCTCTACGACAAATTGAGACACGTTGGTATTAATACGTGAAATTGCTTTGATGATTTCTGGCGTGGCGCGTGCTTGATGCGTCAGATCCAGGCCGACCATCGTCAGCGGCCATTTTTCATTGAAAACGATATGCGCGGCTTCCGGATCGATTTTGATATTGAATTCCGCTACTGCGCTTCTATTGGCAGTGTGATATCCACCGCCCATTAATACCACTTCTTTTACCCGTTCAACGATCTTTGGTGCTTTACGGACGGCAAGAGCAATATTGGTTAAGCTGCCAACGGGGACTAAAGTCACCGTTTTTGGCGGATGAGACATGATGGTATCAATGATCAGATCAGTCGCGTGACGGGGATCTAACGTTCGAGAGTGTTTAGGCAACTTCACGCCCCCCAGACCCGATTCGCCGTGAATATCCGATGCCGTTTCGATATCGCGAACTAATGGGCGATGACAGCCTGCGGCAAAGGGTACGCCGGTAATACCGGCAATATGCGCTATCGCCAGTGCATTGTGAGTGACTTTATCTAGCGTCTGATTACCGACAACTGTCGTGACGGCTAATAGCTCAATATTAGGGTTGCCATGCGCTAATAACATCGCAATGGCGTCATCATGTCCCGGATCGCAATCAAGAATAATTTTTTTGGTGCTCATTTTTACTCCTTGCCAGAGAAAGTGATATAAGAAATGAGGATAATCCAGTTAAAACGTCTATTCCGTGACAAAATCTTAGATCTGGGGGAGTGTTCTCATAAATAATTAGTAAAATGTTTCATAATTGTGATTTGATTAACACATAAACGATAATTAAGTTGTACATCCAGTTTGAGTGTGATTCTTATATAGTTTCGCTATGGAATTGGCGGGCTATATCTGCTTCGGATTTATTATTAATTTATGAATAATTGCGAGGGCTTGAATGGATATTCATGTAGATAGATTATCAGCAGTGATTGAATCGGTGGCAACCCGTGAATTTTATCCTAATTTACTGACTTGGCTGGAACAATTTATTACTTTTGATAACGCTATTGTTTATGCCTTTGAACAAGGTTCTGCTCCGTGTTGTTTGAGTAAAACCGAGAAGAAAAACAGTGATGTAATAAACCAGATTTATCAACAAGGCGCTTATCTGCAAGACCCTTTCTATCAAGCCCTGATAAGTGGGGCTGACACGGATCTATTTACCTTACGGGAACTTGTTCCTTCCGGATTTTATCATACTGATTATTATCTGAATTTTTATCGTAAGACCGGTTGGCGGGATGAAACGGGGGTTTTATTGAAACTCTCTCCTCAAAAGCAACTTGGCCTGTTTTTCGGTAAGGAAAATCAGCCATTTTTCATCCAGAAACAGCATCGGAAAAACCTGAAAGTTGCATTGGAAATTATCCGTAGTGTGGCGCGATTACATGATGAAATGACGCAGCAAGCGCCTGCTGCTGAAATGGTTTATCTGGATACTCAGACTCGTTATGCTTTGACTCCGAGAGAATGTGAGATTGTGGAGTTAATATTGCAAGGTAAAGGCTCACCACAGATTGCCGAGAAACTTTTTATCAGTACGGGGACGGTGAAAAACCATCGGAAAAATATTTATCAAAAATTACAAATCAGATCACAAGCAGAGCTTTTTAGCCTGTTTATGACGCCTCCCGTCCGTTATTTTGCCTGAGTCACAAATGTTAAAACTGTGTTGCAAATATCCCTAAAGGGACATGGTGATGTGACTCTGTGCTACAGATAATCCGATGATTATGTTGGATGCTAATCGGGCTATCGCATGAACAATCATCTTGATTCATTAACTTATTACGCTGCGACTAAGAAATATGATCTTCGTTTTCCCACATTACAAGAAGATCTGGATGTGGATGTCGTCATTATCGGTGGTGGATTTTCCGGTATCAATACTGCCCTTGAATTGGCTGAGAAGGGTATCACCAAGATTGCAATTTTGGAAAGTCGTTATCTTGGCTATGGCAGTACAGGTCGTAATGGTGGTCAGGTTATGGCAGGTATCGGTCATGATCTGGCAGTGATCAAACGCCATATTGGCGAGAGAGGGCTCGAAACGATCTTTCAGATCAGCAACTTGGGTGCAGGCATCATTCGTGATCGTATTGCAAAATATAATATTGATGCTGATCTCTGCCGTGGTTATAGCTATCTTGGCATGAATAAGAGACAGGAAAAGACATTACATAGCTGGCTGAAAGATTTTCGGGCAGTCTCTCCTGATGAAGATATTGAGCTTTACACCGGTCCTGATGTGAAAAAAGTGATCGGTTCTGATGTTTATACTTGTGCGTTGAAGCATATGGGAGGCGGTCATGTTCACTCCCTAAACCTATTGCTAGGTGAGGCGAAAGCCGCGACAGATTTGGGCGTAAAAATCTTTGAGAACAGCGAGGTACTGGACATTGAATATGGTTCCAGAGTAACGGTTCGTACCGCGATGGGATCGGTTCGCGCGAATAAGATGCTGTGGGCCTGTAACGCCTTTCTTAATAGTGGCCTTGAGCCATATATTTATAAAAAGGTGGTCAACACTTATGCCTTCCAGTTAATGACGGAGGCATTACCCGATGATTTGATTGAGAAAATCAGCCCGATTCGCGGTGCATACAGTGATATTCGTCCAGTTATTGATTACTTCCGTGTGACGAAAGAAAACCGTCTCTTGTTCGGTAGTGCAACCCCTTTCATTGAACATATCCCATCTGATTTGAAAGCCTGGAATCGCCACTTGATGCTGAAAGTTTTCCCTTATCTGAAAGATGTGAAAGTTGAACTGGCATGGGGAGGGCCGTTGTGTTGCAGTGCGAACTTGTTCCCACAGATTGGCTCTTTGCCGCAGCACAATAATGTGTTCTATGTGCAGGGCTATTCCGGTTTCGGGGTCACGCCAAGCCATATCGTTTGTAAAGTATTGGCCGAAGGGATGAGCGAAGGATCTGAGCGTTATGACCTGATGAGTTCAATTCCTCATGTAAATATTATTGGTAAAGATAAGTTACGACATTTAATGGTGTCTGCGGGCAAGATTTGGCATCAAGCGTCTGGATATTGGAAAGGACGTCGTTAATTTATTGATATCATTAGTATTCATCGAAAATTCATAAATTATTTTATTTGGAACGAGGACATTATGATTAAATCATTTTTACTGAACAAATCCCTGCCTGAATTATTGGACATTGGTAGCGTAAGCAATCTGGGAGCGACTGTGTTGGAAGGCGATCCGCAGGCCAGTATGGCAATGATATTTGGTGAACCAACGGATAACCTGACATGTGGTATTTTCGCTTGTACTCGTGGCAAGTTCAGTATGGTGTACCCGTTTGATGAGCACGCAACCGTGACAGAAGGTTCGGTAAAATTGACCGATGTGAAGAGCGGTGAAACTATTGAATATCACCCTGGGGATTCCTGGTTTGCGCCGAAAGGAACGGAAGTACTGTGGGAAATCACCGCTGACCGTTTTGTGAAGCATTATCTGTCTTGTATTAAAGGTTAAAAAACACTTGTTTGTTAGAGGTAAAAAATGAGTGATATTAACTTATTACAGTCAGTTACGGCCTTTTTGCAGCATAATCATGGACATTATATTAATGGTCAGCCAGTCAGTGGTCAGGGGAGTGAAACACTTTCTGTCATAAACCCTGCGACTGATGAAGTTATTGCAACGGTTAATCAAGGTAGTGAAGCGGAAGTCAATGCCGCTATGCAAGCGGCGCAGGCGGCATTTCATGGGGTGTGGGCACAGACTTCGCCGATGGAGCGCGGTCACTGCCTGAATCGTCTGGCAGATCTATTACTGGCGCATCGGGAAGAGTTGGCGCAGTTAGAAACTCTCTGCTCCGGTAAAACTATCCAGTTGTCCCGCATGCTGGAAATTGATTCCTCTGCTCAATTCCTGCGTTATTTTGCCGGATGGTCAAGTAAGATCAGCGGTGAAACCCTGAATGTCTCTTTGCCCTCTTTTAAAGGTGAGCAATACACGGCGTTTACCCGTCGTGAGCCGGTCGGTGTTGTGGTGGGGATTATTCCGTGGAATTTTTCCATCATGGTTGCCATCTGGAAAATAGCGGCTGCACTGACGTGTGGCTGTACCATTGTATTGAAACCCAGTGAATACACCCCGTTGACCATGCTCAGAGTGGCTGAATTAGCCAAGGAAGCGGGTATTCCTGATGGTGTCATTAATGTGATTAATGGTTCAGGTTCGGTGCTTGGTCCTGCGCTGATAGGTCATCCGTTATGTGCCAAGGTGACTTTCACAGGTTCAGTGCCAACGGGTATTGCTGTTGGTAAATCAGCAATGGAACAGAGATTGACTCGTGCCACGCTGGAATTGGGCGGCAAGAACGGCGCGGCGTTTTTAGCGGATATGTCGGTTGAAAAAATTGTCGATGGTGTTTTAGAGGCCGGTTATCTCAATCAAGGGCAGATTTGTGCGGCGGCGGAACGTTTCTATATTCCTGCAAGCCATATGGATGACGTGCTGAAATTGTTGTCTGAAAGACTCGCGGCAATGAAGATTGGCTCTCCTCTGGATGAATCAACAGAAATGGGGCCGTTGGCAAACAAAGCGCACTATAACAAGATCCTGTCCCTGTTTGAGCAAGCGCGTCAAGAAGGCAGTGAGATTGTTTACGGTGGTCATGCTCTGGCCGGGCCGGGCTTCTTTGTGGCGCCGACGGTGATTCGTGCTAACAGCCCGGAAGATTCATTGATGAAGGAAGAGACATTTGGCCCTGTTGGAACGTTCCTCAGCTATAACGATGAAGAAGAGCTGATTGGCTTGATGAACAGCACTCCATTTGGTTTAGCGGCGAGTTTGTGGACCAATGATCTCAGCAAAGCCATGCGCATGATCCCGCGTATCGAAGCGGGGACCGTTTGGGTCAATATGCATACATTCCTCGATCCGGCATTACCATTTGGCGGCACCAAATCCTCAGGTATTGGCCGTGAATTCGGTAGCGCCTTTATTGAGCACTATACTGAATTGAAATCCGTGATGGTGCGTTATTGATTTTATATTCGGATTAAAATAAGCAAGGCCCCTTGATTGAAGGGGCCATTGTCAAACCTAAGGTCATCACTGGCATTTTATCCAAGAGAGGGCTTCTCAGGGCAGCGAATTAATTATAGACTACCCACTACCAGAACTCAATAAGGAAAAGGCCGGATGAATTATGGAGTGGGAAAAGCTACAATTATATTTCTCTACAGCAAGGTTAGCTCGTTATTTACAAGAATCGCAAGGTGATAAATATCAAGCAACCCAGTGTTATATTTTAAATATAAAATTATCTGAATATTTTATCCCAGTCTTTTCTGTTATAGAAATAAGTTTAAGAAATAGTTTGAATTATAGTTTACAGAAGTTTTATCAACGCTGTGATTGGTATGAAAGTTGGAAAGGCGATCCCATCTTCAAATATCTTTATGCTGAAATCATTAATGTAAAGAACAGAATCAGATCTGATGATGTCAATAAAATAATAGCAGAACTCACCTTTGGTTTTTGGACAATATTATTTAATATCAAATATGAAGTATTGTTGTGGAAATCATTGCGATTAGCTTTTCCCTATTGCACTAAAATGCTTCGTAAAAGAAAAACTATATCTTCGTCACTAAATAAAATAAGGAGGTTAAGGATGATTCGTCAGTCGAAGTCAGAGATCTCTCAGTTTTTTAGTAGTGATAACTATTCTGACATAAGGGGGTAGCTATTAAGGTCATTTGTTATCTTGCTATAAATTTTCGCCCATTCTCAAAACGTATTAAGGTATCATGTGATTTTTTCGCAGTATCCAGTGAAATAAATCCGGTATCTAAATCAGGTTGTGTCTGAACATTTATTTTTTCTCAATGTGAAGTAATATTACTTAATAGTTTGATGGAAATGATTGTTGATTGCTTTATTACGATGGCGAATTTTTTGAGCACGAAGAAGTTAGTCAACATATTGACGCGAAAATATATTTTTCGTGTCAATATGCCAGCTGTCAGAGAGGAGCCAACGAAAACACTAATGGATTAATACGTCGTCATTGGCTGGAGGAATTGACTTTGGTGACTTAACTCATGAGGAGATCTGTGACCTGGAATTTCAGCTTAATTTGAAACCTAGAAAGGTACTAATATGGACTAACGCCATTGGAAGTCCATAAGGGGAGACGTGTTGCACTTTTTAGTTGAGTTCAGCTTCGGTTCATGTAATCAGCAAAAAGCATTTACCTCGTTATCTTGGAGAATTCTGTTTTAGATTTAATTGGCACTTTAATCTTAGAAAAATGTTTGAGCGCTTACTAAAACTAGCTAAGGTTACGATGGTAATCAGGTAGAATTTAATCTAATGCATTAGAAATTGTTTCATAGAAAAAATCACCAAAATCGTTAAAACAAGGAATGAATGTGAATTCTTCTTCAACCCCAGGAGACCATAATTTAACTTCATTTAACCCTTTTTTATTCTTATTGCAATCTAAAACCATATAATCTCCATCTCCTGTCGAATATATAACCACGTAATTATCTGGTAAATTAGACTCTTTTCGCTCTGATAAGGTTAACCAAATAGCATTTGGAACACTTAAAACATTAAAATTTCCGTTAATTATACCATAAAATTCTTCTCCTGCTATATCTCCACACCCTAAATTTTTAAGAAAGAATCTATAACTATCAGGAAATTTTAAACTGAGAGTTTCTTCTGCTAGATCAATTAATGAATTATCTTCAATACCTTCAAAATCAGCTATATCTTGATTTTCATTAATCAATGAAATTGCTTTTTTTACAAACTCGATACTCATAGCCTACCTCTAAATTATAATGATTTTGATAAATATATGATTAAAAATATGGCTGTTCTAACAGCCATATTTTCTAAACTAAATCAGTTATAAAGTCAATATGGTAACTGATTATTTTTTATCTTCAAACTCTTTAGCTCTTTCTTTCCAATATTCACGTTTCCATTTATTAAACTTATTACGATCAATACCCGATGGAATTTTATTGGTATTTACATGTATAACTTTAGTATTTTTTGAATGAAATTCTTGATTGATTTCTGCTATAGGACCAGTGTGTTTTTGAGTCATATGATGAAGTGTTATAGATTTGCCATCGGCACCTACAGGAGCTAACCCCACTGTTTTCATTCTTTCAATATTGGTTCTTCCTTTTGGGTCTTTTGCATGAGGATCAAATAAATCATTCCGTTGATAAACTTTATTTTTAACATTACCATGCTCAAAACTTATTGGTTCATCTTTCCAATATTTTCTATCTTGACCAAAATATTTTACTGAAACTGCTTCAGTTTTAGCTTCAGTTATAATTTTTTTAGCCGTTTTAACATCTCCGGCATCAACTGCCTTTGATAATTTGTTGAGTACCTTAACGACTTTTGCGGCAGGAAGAATTCCTAATGTTGCTACTAGATAATCATTTGTAGTTTCTGCATCGTGAAATGCTTTAATATCTCTATATCCAGGAATGAATTCGGATGCTTCTTTAGCTACAATCTTTGCCGCTTCTTGACATAATTGTGGGTTTGGAGAACAAGTTTCGCTTACACCTTTTTCCCAGTTTTTTATAGCTTCTGGATCTTGTGCTTTCATAGCAGCTAGACTATGAGCTAATCCATTGTAAATTATGGTTATTTCACCAGCATCGGCTCCACTGTAAGCTCCTGCTGCGCTATTTGAAATAAAGGCTCCTGCAACGCCACCAATGATTTTACCACTAGCTTGAACATCAAGAGGATCTTCAAAAGTATTTCCTAGAGCTGCATATGCTAAAGAAGTAGCTAAAGCACCTGCTGCTGCCCCTTTGGCGTCACCGCCGCTGATCTCTGCCGCTAAAGCAGATAAGCCTGCGTGACTAATTGCTCTCCCAGCTTCCTCCAATGCATTTAATTGTTTGCTATCGAAGTAATTTCCTATTTGATGAGCGCCTTCTGCGTGGATTTGATTAGCGGTGGTAGATAACAGCGCTGTAGTGAAATTATCTTTGAAGCTACCTCTATTGATAGCAGTGTTTAAACTAGAGCTAATGATAGATTGACCAGCCACTCGTTGAGCTGTTTGAATCCAATCTTTGTTACTTAATAAAGGTAATCTTGCTTCATTTGTCCCAGCTGCCCCAGCTGCTCCATTTTTTGCTTGGGTCCAACCCATAGCTTGATCAAATCCAGATAATGCCCCTCCGATTACCATTGAAGTGGCAATTGATTTAACAGTTTTACTGTTACCCATATCTTTAAGGGTTTTAGATAAGTCCCCCTCGTTGTTAATAAGAGATACCGCTGCTTTTGAGGCTAAAGCTGCCATTCCAGTTTGAACTGCCCCGTATGCAGCAGAGCTCACTGTTGCAGCAGTAGTTGCACTGGCTCCTGCAGCAGTAGCTACATTTCCCGCTGTAGTAGCTGCACTTCCTGCTGCTGTAAGAGTTAAACCGGCTCCAGCAGTAACTGCCGCAACCGCTATTGCTATAGCTGCACTTACTACAGGATTCAAACTTTTGTTTTCATAATTCCAACTACTATAAGCGTCTTGAACTTCATTCCAATGTACATCTTGACGTTTACTTAATTCTTTTAACCAAGCTGTTTCCGGAGTATTACCGATAATATCTAGAGTGTTTTGCAAGATTTCTTTATTTTTTACTTTAACATCTGCAGTAATTCCCTCTGCTGCCTCAATAGTTAACTTACCTCTGATATGAACAGATGGTAATACCCAAGTTTCTTTTGAATATCCTTTATCTTGATTCTTAATGAAAAAACCTTTAGATTGGCTAATAACTTGGTCAAATATTGTATCTTTAACAGCTTTAAAATTTATCTTACCATGAGTACTAGTAAGAGTGGCATTTTTACTTGTTTCAATTTTACTAGCTTCATAAGTACTATCATCATGACTTAATAAATTAATATCTCCCTCTGCGATAAATTCAGTAACTCTATTATGTACTTCGTGATGAACATGAGTAGATGTTTTTTTCTTGCCATACCAATTACGGCTACTACTTTTCGTTGTGTAATGGCTGATATCTTCTTGAGCTTGAGCATATAAATATCCGCCTTTAGCAGCTATGTTCATAGCTCCCTTAGCCATTAGTTTAGTAGCTTGAAATAAAATATTACCTTCGGTTAAAATAGATAAATTCTTACTGCTACTTAATTCAACAGTTCTTGGTGTTATTTTACTAAGATCACTAATTGTTTCATAAAAACCACCACTTTCACTTATATGAAAATTCTTAGTGTGTGCATTAGTCGCTTCAAAACCTATACTCCCACCAGCAGATAGATTCATATCCCCACCAGTAGATAATTTAGAAGCAACCATAGAAATAACATTATTAGCTAATAATGTTAAATTTCCACTTGTATGAATATTAGAAATTGAAATATTTTCGGTAGTTTCGAATTTATTAGTAGCATTTGAACCGGTTCTATTTTCATAATCAGATGCTGCTAATTTAATATTATTTCCTGATCGAATTAGTAAATTATTTTTAGTATTGATCTGAACAGTATTTCCGAAAATATTTCCTCCGCTAGATATTATACCGTTTTTTGTAAATATTCTTGTTCCAAAATCTTCTGCTGCAAATCCAGTTGGGCTATATTCGACATCTGATGGACGTCCTTCATGATTTATAAGTCTAGTATTGTAAGTATAACTATTTCCTATCTTATTTTTAGGAATTAAACTAATATCCTTAATAGAGTTTAAGAAAATATCTCCATCGGTTGATAAAGTTAACCCTTTTAATGTAATATTTCCCCCGGAAGCAATATTAATAGAGTCAGTAGACTTCATAGATCTTTCTGGAGAAAGGAAATATTTGATTTTACCATTGATCGAAAAATGGTTGCATTCTTCAGTGCAAGTTGAATTTAATATATTATCTGATATGCTAATGTCATTATTCGCAGTTAAATTTATATGTTTATTTTTAGAAAAAATGACATCTTTTAATTTTAAATTATACCCACTGTTAATATTAAGGTTATCTGAAGAACTTAATTCAGCTGATTGACCATAAGGAGAATAATAAGAATCTCCCCACATTGAACTATCAATTTCATAGTCCACTGACTTGTCAGTAGTGTTTGGAGAATTTATAAAGGTGATATCACCTTTATAAGAGTTCAAATTAATATTCTTTCCTATTAACTTACTTGATAGACCTCTAATATTATTAACTGCCATTATAGAAATATCTTTTAATGCATAAATACTAGTATCTAAAATGTTAATATTATTTTCTGAAATAATAGTGGTATCTTCAATCGATTTTATTTTATCTTTAACATTGATATTTACCTTACTAGTTAATACTATATTTTTAGCTGATAATACTGCTGGAAATTCTTGGTTAAATGTTTTATGATAATTATCAACTGTATTTTTATTTAAATATATTTTATCGGAAAAATCAGCAACAATATTTCCTTTTGCATGTATACCTGAACTTTCTTTACCAATATTTCTAACTATTTCTAAATAATTACTATGATCGTCTGCTTCCTCTATTAAAATAATATCATTATTATTCCAGTTATACCAATCTATAGTTTTATGATTTCTCTGATCATGAGAATCAATGCCTTTAGTATAATATATATAGGTTGATGCAGGTATTGTAGCTGATGTCGATGTGGAATAAAATGGAGGATTTGTTCTTAATGCATTAAGACCACTATTGTCAGTCGCTATAGAATTAAGATATCTGACAGTTTTAAGTTCTTTACCAGTTAGAAATATATCTTTTTCTGCAGATATATTACTACTATCATTAATTAAATTATCGCTATTAATGTAGATATTATTTCCAGACGCGATATCTGAAGGTTTTAAATCTATCAGTACCCTACCCGATTCTATTGGTCGCTCTTCCCAATGATCAAAAATTGAGTTAAATGCATTAGAACCAGCAAACATACAAGTACTGATATCATAAGGATTTGTTTTACAGTAATCTACTTTTCGCTGTTCTTCTTCCTCTAATTGCTTTTTCCTATCTAACTCTTTCTGTGTTAATTTTCTCTTAGTAAAATAATAATTAGGTATATTATTTAACTGCTTAGTTCTAACAACTAAGTCTCCATTATTAGTTTTTATAGTTCCTGATTTATTTTCAACAAGATTACTTTTATCTCCTTGATCATTTTTTTGAATCCACATATTATTGTTAGCTTGGAAAATAGCTTTGGTACCAATATTGCTAATCTTATTTCCATATATTCTCATATCCTGACCAGTAATTATACCACCGGCATTAGTTATTTTATCTCCTGTTAAAAGAATATCTCGTTGAGCTTGAACTTGATTATTAGGTTTAATATTAATTTCTTGAGCTGTTACATTTAAATCAGTTTTAGCTTTAACACTAGCAAGTGCTATTTTTCCATTAGAACTCAAAGTAATATCTTCTTGCGTACTTTCTAGATTTGCTAAATTAACACCTACACCGTTTTCTGTTGACACTAAGTGAATTTTATTAGCATACATACCTCCAAGAGCTTTAGTGTCAATAGATACTTGGGGTGCTTGTCCTTCTCCTGCTATGTTACTAGTTATAGTACCCTCTTTGTAATTAATTCTATTAGTACCTTGTGTTATGTTGAGGTTATTAGCCTGAATCTTTCCATTTAATTCAAGAGCTCTACTGATAATATCAATAGAGTCTGTTCCTTGAGCATTTAATCCATTATTTCCTATTATGATTTGACCTTTTGTTAAACTTAAGAATTCTAGTGCCCCTTTTTCATCGAATTTTGGTTTACCCGTAGTTAACATAGCTGAAGCTGTGTTAATAAAACCACAACCATCACAGGTAATACCATTTGGGTTAGCTATTAAAACACTCGCTTTATCGCCAGCTATTTCTAATTGTCCTGAAAGGTTAGATCGATTACCACCAGTTACTTCATTAATAATAAGTTTTGCAGACTTATCCCTTAAATTAGGATTTTTACCTATCTGACCAGCTAATTGAGAAACTATATCTTTTGTTGAGTTGTTTAATACTCTGCCTTCAGCATATATATCAAAATTATCATAGGTGTTATGAGATATACCAGAAGCATTTGGAGCAACTATATTAGTAATAGGGGTTGCAATTGCCGAATGTACTGGATATATAGCTGTTAGATAAATAAGAGAATAGGTTATGCCTTTTGTTATAGGACTAAGTGTGAATGGTTTATCTGAATTATCAAACCTGTTCATTTCAATTTTCCTTGCATAAATTTAATCTTGTTTTTTTAATTAAACAATATAAAACATAAATTACTTAGAAATTAAAAGAAGTTGACCAATAAACAACAAAATTATCTGGTTTAAGATGTTCTGGATAGTTTAACGGTTTTCCTACAATCAATGAATGATCACCGACTGTATTATTTAAAGATACGCCTAAAGATATTCCAGTTAAATTACCTCCTTCTGAAATTCTATTTTTTTCGTTCTTAATCCAACCAGTATCTAGTGAGCTTTTCAAAGAAATATCACCTAATACTGGTAATTTAGTTACTTGCCAGTTAATCTCATTACGCCAGTATCCTCCTATATTTCCAGCAATATTCTTCTCTTTGAAACCTCTAATGGAATACTGTCCTCCTAGTGAAATTCTTTCTATAGAATAAAGATTACTTGGACTATACTGACCATATGCAGATGTTAAATAATAAACGTTATTAGTTAAAAATTTATAATAACTAGTACCAACATTAAATTTATAAAATTGACTTTTAGGTTCGTTTTTTAAATTTGAATTATCTTTTGTAGCATCTAGAATAGATAAACCTTTTGTTATTGAAGGACTAAAGCTAAAATATCCACTCGTTACTAATGAGCTATAGTTAAAACCTACATTTAGAGTACTCAAAGTTGGGCTACTAACTGAAAATTTGAAATCTGCTATACTATTTTCTGTTTTACGTTGAGTAAAACTCGTATTTAAAGATACTTTTTGCTTTCCATCACGATATAGAGTTCTATTTACTTTTAGAGTATGAGTTTCTCCCGTACCTTCATAAGGAAAAGTAGAATAACCTAAATTAATATTCTGAAACGATTTATTTTTCGAATATTGATAACTAAATAACCAATATCCATACGGTATATTTAATTCAGAATTTACATGCCAATTCTTATGATTATTACTAAAATCAGTATCTTTATTAATAGATGTTGTCCATAAATCAGCTAAATGTAAAAGATTATCTAACTTTAAAGTAGTATTAAATTGATTTTCTCCTGTATTTTTCTGACCACTATTATCAAGCTCTATTTCAAGCTCTGCATCTATATTCAGTTTATTCTTGGAGATTTTTTTCAGGATAACATCTGAATATTCTGGTTTTTCAGAAGGTTTAATATCAATTGTAACCTTTTGAGAAGATAAACGATTTAATTGCTCTAAACCTTGCTCAATATCTCGAAGGTTTAAAGATTTTCCTATCATATTAGGAAAAGCTAATTTTAGAGTATTTGGGTAACCTTCACCTTCTATTGTTATTGAATTTATTTTTCCTTTAAGAATATCAATAATTAAAATGCCTTGAGATAAATCTTGTGGTTTTATCAATGCTCTAGAGGTAATATACCCTTTTTCTATGTAATAATTAGATATCTTCTTAGTTAACAAGTTAATATCTTTAATTGATAGGCATTTAGGCATGTAAGATTTTACTAAGGAAATTTTTTCTGATTTAGATAGGTAGAAAGAATCTTTAAACTGAATATTATTAACAAAGTGACAAGATGGATCAATATTATGATTAGATTCAGATGGAAATTCATCATTATGAATAATATCTATATTATTTCCTAAATTTTCTTGTTTTTGTATTTCTTGTAATATATCCTTTTGTTTTTGATTAATAATATTTTGTTCTAAGGGACTAATATTCCCAGATATTGCCAAGGTTTTCTGAGAAAAGATCAAAGTTGAATATAATAATATTTTGATAATTTTTCCAGTGTGCATTTTATAATCTTTTAGCCAATTTAAGTTAAATAATAATATAGCCGACATTTCGGTAACAATTCACCAGCTTCAGGTTTTCGAACTGCCTAAAATTGCGCTGGTTATCACGGAATATCAGCTGTTCCACGGCCAGTGCCAGCGTCGTCATCACTGTACACTGGCAGCGCTTCCAACCGATGCCCCTTCAGGGCAATGGAGGCACGTTTGATGAGCCACATTGCTGTCTTATCGGGGCAGTATCATCTGAGCATCAGTAAGATACATCGCTTACTCCGGGAGAGTTATAGCTCATACTTCTCAACGGAGCCTATCTCCGAAGCACAAGGGAGGGTCAGTACGATGCTGAGGCCATTACATCAGGTATTGGGGGATCACGTAAAACAATCCGCAGTTATCCATATTGATGAAATACTCCACCAACGTAACGGAGAAGCGGCGACCTGTTGGGTTTGGTTGCTTAATGGAAGTAATACGGTTTATCAGAAAATCCGCGCCTACTGTAATGCAGAAACCGCTAAGTCCCTGCCGGGAGAAGCAAGTCTGTGTGTTATCATCACCGCTCAGTGTGCTATCTATGACTGGTTGGAGCCTTCCTTGCATCAGTTCTGCTGGGCCTATGTCACCCGCAATCTGCAACAGATGGCTGATTACAGTGGCGACGGATTCCACTGGTACAGCCGGATGGCAAGGCTGAGGAAAAGTTTGGTGGTGTGGCTGAAAAAAGTGAATATGGACCGACATCACGATATTCAGGCAGGTATACCTATCTTCTCAAACACGAAACCGGCTTATGGGTATTTCTTAATCATCACGATGTACCGTTGACCAACAAATGAGGCTGAGCGTTGTTTATGTGGCAGTGTGATCATGCGGAAAATTTGCTTTGGAATGAGTTCTCATCGTGGAGAGCGATACTGCTCCCAGCTGCTGTTGGTTGTGGAAACTTGTAGGAAACGGAGATTATCTGCCCTGCATGTTATTATTGATATCGTCACGGCTGTGACACAAAAACAATCGTACCCGGATGTATTTAATCTGACTTCTGGCTAGTCAATAGATGATTGGTAAATGGTTACTAGAGATGTCCGAAATAACTATGCTTCTACAGTGTTTGAAGAAAGTGATTATACCAAATTATCATGCTACTCAAATTTCCTGCACAAAACGTCAACATCTCCTAATTTTTCTGGAAAATGATAAGGTTCATAATTGTTAGAACGATTAGTGATTATCGTTGGTAATCTATAAGTCCTATGCCATGCTCTAATCTACATGGTCGCTGGATGCTTTTGATGCCGAATATAGGCTACTTGGAGCATAAGTGGTTTTTTCGGTAAATAAAGGAAGGGGATAATTCTTTGGGAATTGATCTGGGTGAGTTAAATCACCATATACTTCATCAGTTGAAATATGGTGAAAAATAAAGCCGCTTTTTTATCTTCTACAAGTTGTCGCCAATAATTTTTAGCGGCTTCTAGCAGAGTATACGTACTAATAATATTGGTTTGAATGAAATCACTTTGGCTATTGATTGAGCGATCTATATGGCTTTCAGCAGCTAAATGCATAATCGCATCAGGTTGATACTTTGCTAAGATACTATCAATCGTATCATGATGACAGATATCTGCGTTTTCAAAAGAGTAACGAGTGTGATTGCTAACCTCGATAAGTGATTCTAAGTTGCTTACGTAAGTGAATTTATCGACGTTAATGACGCTATCGCTAGTATTTTTGATAATGTGCTGAATTAATGTAAAGCCAGTGAAACCTGTTCCACCAGTAACTAATATTTTCATTTTTGATTTTTCAGTGAGTTCTTGGATTGATTTGATACCGAAATTTAGAAAGGAAGTTTTATCGAATATATTTAGGCAGTATTTAATTAAAGCTACCGCACTAGGTTGCGGCTCCCAGAGTGCCCATAATTAGTCATTATTTTTTCTATCTTTATGATTCATAATAAATTTATCATCATAACAAAAACCAAAACTCCACCAATTTCTGTTAAGAGGCGGCGAGATTAGACGCTCGACTCCTTAAGGTCAAGTAAATTAACCTTTTTCCAGCAATTCTCATTTTAAAATTTAGGGTGGATAATATACTGAATTGGGCTATGGAAGTGAAAATGATCAACATTTCATTCAAAAACCAGAAGTGAGAAGCTAGTGCTTTGATCCAGCGTAAGCGCTTATAAAGTAGTGAACTCTTATAACTCCTTAGTGGAGATCACAACATTCCACGGCATCAGATCATCAACATTTTCTTCAGGAGCACGTTTGGGTAATTCCGTAAAGATATGCCGGAAGTAATAATGCGGATTGATATCATTGGCACGGCGGCGGAACGTTTCTATATTCCTGCAAGCCATATGGATGACGTGCTGAAATTGTTGTCTGAAAGACTCGCGGCAATGAAGATTGGCTCTCCTCTGGATGAATCAACAGAAATGGGGCCGTTGGCAAACAAAGCGCACTATAACAAGATCCTGTCCCTGTTTGAGCAAGCGCGTCAAGAAGGCAGTGAGATTGTTTACGGTGGTCATGCTCTGGCCGGGCCGGGCTTCTTTGTGGCGCCGACGGTGATTCGTGCTAACAGCCCAGAAGATTCATTGATGAAGGAAGAGACATTTGGTCCTGTTGGGACGTTCCTCAGCTATAACGATGAAGAAGAGCTGATTGGCTTGATGAACAGCACTCCATTTGGTTTAGCGGCGAGTTTGTGGACCAATGATCTCAGCAAAGCCATGCGTATGATCCCGCGTATCGAAGCGGGGACCGTTTGGGTCAATATGCATACATTCCTTGATCCGGCATTACCATTTGGCGGTACCAAATCCTCAGGCATTGGCCGTGAATTCGGTAGTGCTTTTATTGAGCACTATACTGAATTGAAATCCGTGATGGTTCGCTATTGATTTGATATTCGGATCAAAATAAGCAAGGCCCCTTGGTTGAAGGGGCCATTGTCAAACCTAAGGTCATCACTGGCATTTTATCCAAGAGAGGGCTTCTCAGGGCGGCAGGTTGATTGTGTACTGTTCACCACTATAATTCAATATTCGTGATTAATAAGGTAACGAGTGCTACGACCACCCGCGCCAGTACTTTCTAAACAACCTAGCTCAACCAAATGTGCCAGGTGTCTGGTCGCAGTGGCACGACTTACCTTCGCCACTTTTTGATATTGGCTGCTACTAATGCCTTGCTCAAAATTGCCGTCCAGCATACGGTTTAGCACCTTGGTTTGCTCTGCGGTAAGTTGAGTCTGGTCTATCCGGCGCCAAAATTTAGCTTTTTGCACAACCTGATTAATTTCTTTCAATTTATTTGTTAAGGTCTCATTCAGTATTTTCAGAAACCAAACCAACCAATCAGTAATATCCAAGCCGCCACGCTGAGTACTTTCAAGGATTTCGTAATACGCTTTACGATGATGACAAATACTTACCGACATTGCATAGAAACGAATTGAGCGGTTTTCGGCTTGAGCAAGTGCAAGGTCTGTTAAAAATCGGGTAATGCGCCCGTTTCCGTCTTCTAAAGGATGGATTGTTACAAACCATAAATGGACAATTGCTGCTCTAATAATGGGATCGAGACAAGTATCTGTTCGGGATTGATTGAACCACGTTATAAATTGGGGTATTTCGTCGACTACTCTTTCTGGCGGTGGTGCTTCAAGGTGAACAGTTGGCTTATCTAAACGACCGGATACCACTTCTATCATCCCTTCGCGTAATTTTCCTCCTTGTATCGGATTGAACATGGTATAGCCTTCGGGGAATATCAACTGATGCCACTTGAGTATGCGTTCAAGGGTTAAATCGGAGTGGCTATTTTCTATCACATCAAGGGCGACCTCTGTAATGCCGTCACTCTTCTCTACGATTGGATAAGGTTTTTCTTCCGTAATACCTAATCTGTTTGCCAATGATGAACGTATTGAAGCTGCATTCAGTCTTTCTCCTTCAATTTCACTTGAATAGAGTATGTTAGATAGAAGGCTATCAAGCGTTGCCTGCTTGGTGTCTTCATAATCAGATTTGCCTAATAACAGTCCCTGATTGAAATGCACATCTCGCAGTAATGGTGCAATAGTATCGGTGTTCCAATGAAATGCAGGCCAGTTCGGTTGTTCCCATATCCACATTTGCGTCACCCGTGAGTCAAATAACTGCTCTATTCTACTCACAAAATGAGGCGAATAGTGATTTTATTTGACTCATTCTGGGTTTTTCGCCTTGTATTTTGTTAGCGTGGGGTGAAATCACCAATATCGGGAAATAATTAAGTCTCTGTGTGCTTGTTCTTTAGCGATCAGAATAAGCGTCAAGCGTGAGAATTGCTTAATTAAAGATGACCGTTAATGGTTAATGACGATATAACTATTTAATTTGTTTTATACCCTATGGATTTCAAGATGCATCGTGACGGCAAGGAACAAGCTATGTGACTGGGATAAGCGAGTGCAGCCAACAAAGAGGCAACTTGAAGGATGACGGGTATAATTTATCAAATCCTACCAATCACAAATGCCGAGTAATAAACCCGTTAGAAACTAATTCAGTGCGGTTAGTCACTTTGGTTTTGGCAAAGATATTGCGCAGGTGGGTTTTGACGGTAGATAGGGAAATATTAAGTATCTGTGCAATACGTTTGTTACTTGATCCTTCCCTTATCAAATTAATAATTTCTTGCTCTTTAGCTGTCAAAATAGTGGGGGTTTCAGGAAGCAAGTCTCTGACGGCTAATTCAATTAATGGCAGAATAGCACTGAGGCGATTAAAGTCTTTTGGTGTAAATGGAATATCTCGTAATAAAGAGACACCGGCAATAATTCGGCTGTGTTGACGGATAAATATTTCGGCGATGTCCTGTATATTATTTGGCTGCATAAATTCATGGTAATACTTATTATGTTTAGTAAGTGTTTTCTGATCCATGCCAACCATATTAATATTATTTTGTTGATAATTAGCCGGTTTTAATGGATCTAAATGCTGAAAATGGGCTAGATAATTTTGGTGAGTTTCGTCTGAAATGCCGTACAGAATGTAATTTTCGGGGCGTAATTCATTATTCACCAGATAGAATGCTGCGGCCGAGATAGGAACCAGATGTGCAATGGTATTTAAACAACTGTAGATTAAAGTATTTTCACAGCTATTCGGTAGTACAGTAGACAAGGACATTCTCCCTTTAGAATAATACCTAATTGGATAAATCGATACTGAAAATTAATCAAATGCTAATTAAAATTCAGA
The DNA here is from genome assembly GCF_019090985.1 of Photorhabdus akhurstii. NCBI lineage: Bacteria > Pseudomonadati > Pseudomonadota > Gammaproteobacteria > Enterobacterales > Morganellaceae > Photorhabdus > Photorhabdus akhurstii. The sequence continues at coordinate 668,142 of NZ_CP020335.1, forward strand.
ATTAACACAAAACAAACATATTAATAACGTGATATGGATTGCAATAAATGAAATTTCTTAACGTGATGATCACCAGCTAAGAACAGGTTTTTTGATATATATCTGAAATAATTTCTTAATGCATTAATTAAGCGATTTTATTTTTATTGATTGATATTTAAGTAATTATTTTTGATTTTTTCTGTTTTCTGGTATTTTTCGTTACATCTTTTCAGTTATTAATCCCTCTTTAGGTATCGTTCTTTAGGACGATGGTCGGTATTCCTCTTCACTTTCTATAGTGTATTTATCCTCAATAAAGTTTACAAAAAATTCACAAATGAATCGCCGTGAGCATTATTTTTACGACTAGAAGTTAAGAGGGAAGATAAATGAATATGTCAACACGACTGACTTCGCATATTGAAAAGGGAGTGGTGGGGTTTCCTACCGCACTGGCAAGTTCTGTCGGCGTGATTATGGCAAGCCCGGTTATTCTGACTGTGACCAGTGGTTTTGGGATTGGTGGTGATACTTTCGTACTGGCAATGTTGATCAGTTTTATCATGATGCAGGCCCAAGTGACGACGTTTGCTGAGGCGGCGGCTATTTTGCCTACTTCTGGCTCTGTCTATGATTATATCTCTTGTGGAATGGGGCGATTCTGGGCGATTACCGGTGCGCTTTCGGCTTATTTGATTGTTCATATTTTTGCGGGTACAGCAGAAACGATTCTCTCCGGTGTTATGGCATTAGTGAATTTTGACAGCCTTAATACGATGGTGGAAAGTTATAACGCTTCATGGATGGTTGGTGTTGGGTTAGTGATTACGTTCGGGTTACTTAATGCGTTGGGTATTGAAGCGTTTGGTAAAGTCGAAATTGTGCTGACATTCTGCATGTGGAGTACTTTGGTTATTTTCAGTATTTGTGGATTATTAATGCCGTTTTCTGTGCCGCTGGAGAGTTGGTTTGGTGAAGGGCTTAATCTGAGCGATCCTTTGGCGGTACTGAGTCTGGTGGGAATGGCGATGTTTATGTTTGTCGGCTGTGAACTGGTGACGCCAATGGCGCCTGAAATTAAAAATTCCGCCAGAGTTCTTCCGCGAGCAATGATAACGGGCCTGTGTGGGGTGGCTTTTTGCATGGGGTTATATGGCGCGTCAATCAGTCATCAGGTAGAAAATGTGCTGGTGGATGTAGAAAATAACGTTCGCTTGCTGGAAACGCCAATGGCAATTCCTGCTTTTGCCGGTCAGGTGATGGGGGATTTTGGTAAATATTGGATTGGTATTGGGCTATTACTGGCGGGAGCGGCAACGATTAATACCCTGATGGCGGCGGTGCCGCGTATTCTCTATGGTATGGCATTGGATGGCGCATTACCGCGTATTTTTGCTTATCTACATCCACGTTTTAAAACGCCAATATTTGGGATTTTGGTTGCGGTAATGATCCCCTGTTTACATACCTTTATTATTCAAGGTGATTTGAACCGGATTATGCCTTTGGTATTAGCCGCTGTATGTGCCTGGTGCGTTGCTTATTTGCTGGTGACATGTTCTGTGATATTGCTGCGTATCCGCAGACCTGATTTACATCGTGCCTATAAATCACCCTTTTTCCCATTACCTCAAATTGTCTCTAGTGTAGGCATTATCTTGGCGATCATTAACATCACGCCTCCGGGAATGAATCCTGGTGATGTGTATATTCCATTCGCCATCATATTGGGTCTGACCGCCAGCTATGCCCTGTTTTGGACGCTCTGTGTGCAACGAGTGAATCCGTTTAAGCCTGTCCCCGTTGAACAGGTACTTTCGCATACTTTCACTAAGGGTGAATTGCGGGAGGTGCAACTTGAGCCACTTCGTTCCCTTGATTGACAGTATTTGGCGGCGGTTGAATAAACCCCGCTATCCTACTGGCTATCAGGCAGGTATAACGCTAAACCGGTTGGAACAGAATTTATCGCCTTACTGTTGTGAGCGTTTATCAGCAGAAAGTTTGCAAGTGACGTTACCTGATGGATTGCAGATTGAAGTTTGTGAAAAGCCGAAAGCATTGTTTCTGGCCTATATTGTCAGTTGTTGTTTTCGTTTGCAGGGGAATACTTCACTTAAGGAAAAAATCATTATTAGAGCTAAGGTAAAGGGAATATTTCGGCGAAAGAGTGTGATTTATTACTGTTGTCATGGTACGGAGTATGGACAGCCGATTATTGATTTACTCAATCAACATCCATTAATTGGTGAAACGCTGGCAGAGTTGGATTTCCGGGATCTGATATTGAATATTCATCAGGGGAAGTGGCAATTTGAGGTGGAACATTTTGCCGCTTCTGAGGTTGTCAGTCGATTGCCGGCTAGTCGTCGTTATTTACGTTTGACTGTTGAACAGCGCCATTTGTTGCTCAGTACTTTGCTGATGTTTAGCCAATTTATGGGAAAGATCTAATATTTTCGCCTGCTATACTGCAAACTCTACCAAAATAAAAGGGTTTGGAATTTTATTTCCAACTCTTTCGACCAAACCGAAAATGCGTCCCGGGTTCTTATTTACAGGGGGAGTTGTTTCACTCATGTTTTTTCCTTTGTGTTTGCTGTCGTTATTATTTTTTAATTATATAAATGACTGAATACTGGTTTGCCTGCTATAGGCAAGCCAGTATTTATCGGAGCAAAGTTACTTCAAAGGTGATGGTTTAACATCGGGTGGAATAGGGCTCTGATAGGGATTTTTATCCCTCTGGTGTTTGAACTCTGATTGAGCCTCTGATAGCAGAACCGGGTCTGTTAATAATTCAAGCGCGGTAGCGGCCATAATTTTCCCTGCAAGGCACATCCCTTTGTGAGCAATGGATGAACGTCCTTGTGCGACTAGTTGCCAAGTATGCAGTGGTGTGCCAAAGGCAAAGCAGGGGCTTAAACATTGGGCGGTTGGTGTTACCCAGCTAACATCTCCAACATCGGTAGAGGCATATATTAACTCTTGCGATTCTATATAAGGCAAGACTTCATCTGTCAGTGCTTTTTCCCCTTGTCGCTCACTCCAGCGTTTACCCTCTTCACCCGCTATCTGAGTTGCATTGAATTTGACATTGCGTAAATCATCTTTTGTCAGTGTTTGATGGATTTTTTCGGCAAATTGGCGTTCTTCATCAGTGTATTCAGGAATACCAAAAGCTTGAACATATTGATACATCGCTCTTTCCATCGTGCGATTAGGAACATAATTTGAACACGCTGTGTCAAAGCGAATATTCAATTGCGTACCGGTCATTAAGGCGGCACCTTTAGCGATATCAATAACTCGTTGATAAATATCTTGAGCCTGATCCCGTTGCGGAGCGCGAACAAGGTATAAAACTTCGGCATCAGCTTGTACAACGTTAGGTGACATACCGCCCGTATTAGTCACTGCATAATGAATTCGTGCTTCCTGAATGATATGTTCACGAAGAAATTGAACACCCACATTCATCAGACTGACAGCATCTAAAGCACTTCTGCCTAGGTGGGGAGAATTGGCGGCGTGTGAAGCAATCCCTTTGAAATGAAATGCTGTTTGGATATTTGCCAGAGACTGAACATTAAATACACTACTGAATGATTCAGGATGCCATGTAATTGCTGCATCAACATCATCAAAAAGACCATCCCGGACCATAAATGTTTTACCGGAACCCCCTTCTTCGGCTGGGCAGGCGTAAAACCGCACAGTTCCAAGGAGTTGATTTTTTTGCAGCCAGGCTTTCACTGCAAATGCCGCAGCGAGGGCGGCCGTCCCCAGTAAATTATGTCCACACCCGTGGCCGTTACCGTTTTCAATTACAGGACTAGGTTCATAACAGCCTGCTTTTTGGCTTAAACCAGACAGTGCATCATACTCACCAAGTAAAGCAATCACAGGGTGTCCACTACCATAACTGGCGATAAACGCAGTCTCAATATTGCCTACCCCTCTTTGAACTACAAACCCTTCATTCTCTAACGCATTTGCGAGCAGTTCAGCAGAAAAGTTTTCTTTAAAATTGGTCTCAGGGTGTTCCCAAATCTTATCGCTAAGGTAAGTAAAATCACTTTGGCGTTGGTTAATATATTCATGTATGAATTCAGTCAATGAATTATTCATAGTGTGAACTCCGAAATCAGTAAGTTAGGGTGACAGTGGCGAATGTTTCCACTGCGGTTGTCATCACATTTTCATAAAAGTCAAACAGTTCATTATAATGATGACCCACACTGAGTTCTGTACCGAAAATTGAGGTAGGTGGCTTGACCACCATTCGATTTGACGCGCTCCATAAAGTAGGTTGCGTCCTCCGAGCTAGCCGCTTGCTGGCGTCTTTTGGCAACAGATGAAAGTTTTGGGATATATTGTTGAGCCTGTTGATAAATGAAATCGACCTACACAGGGATAGGTTGGTTACTTTGAGCGGCTCCCATTAACTGTATTTCGTATTCAACCCCTGCATTTTTGCCGCTCCTTCAATAAGCTGCTTCAACTGAAAACATACTAAATATGAAGACGGTTTTGTTCACCATTGATCACAGAAGAAAGCCGGGACTGGCAGAGCAAAAAGCTATTGATGAGATAAGAAAAACCTTGGATTTCAGTGGGATATTTCATCTAAGCCATGATGATGAGAAATCAATAATCGAGTTTGCAAAGCATTCAATATAACCAACCTTAGCCCTCTATCGAGGGCTCCCCATCAAACTAGCCAAAATCTCACCCCGAAAATTTTTTTGAAAATAAATTAATCGAAAAAGCAATGAGATATTAAACTTTACTAAACATTGGTTTAGTGATTGCTTGGTAAATATATTTATTAAACTTACTCACATCAAAGCACAGCGAACAGGCAAGGAAAGCCCACGAAGTAGCTGCGTATTAAACCACCATGCCAAAATCTATCGAAATAGGGTTTTGATTTATTAGCGCTAAATTTGTGGGGGTACCTCAGCGCAGTGCAGCGTGGGATTATGATACCTGAACTGGCAACCGGTCCTTAAATGAGTTGATGGTTAAGATAAATAGAGTAGGAAGATAAATCGTATTTATGTATCAAATTAAGAGAGAGATCACAGATACTCAAGAAAATTTACTGAAATATTTTATCGAATCATTGTGATTCAATCTATACTGGATACGTAGAAAATAATTAGATAGAAAAATTTAAATGGCAATGCCCGACAATAGGGTAGGGAATTGCTATGCCTTTGAAGATCGATTTACCTAAAATTAATTCTATTTCGGAGGAAGTTGCTAATGTCTAAGACCGGTGAGGAATATATTGAAGGCTTGCGTGATGGAAGAACCATTTTTCTGAATGGAGAAAAGATTACTAATCACGTGGATCACCCTGCTTTTCGGAATGCAATTAGAACTGTAGCTTCACTTTATGATTATCAGGCAGCACACGCTGATCGGATGACGTTCGAAACTCCTGGTGGTAAGCGTGTTGGTTTATGTTGGGAACTTCCTACTACCCGAGAGAAATTAATTGCCAGAGGTGAGGCTGCGTATGCTTGGGCAATGCAGAGTTGTGGTTGGCTAGGTAGAAGTCCAGATCATGTTTCTGCCGCTTTTACCGGAATAATGACTCATCTGGAAGTATTTGAGGAATATTCCAAGGATAGGGCTGAGGCATTGAAAAATTACTATTCATATGCCCGTGATAAAGATATTTATTTAGCTTTCACATTAATCAATCCACAAGGTGATCGTTCCAAAACGCCTAGTGAGCATATAAAAAACGAATTTCATACTCTTGGAGTATTGGAAGAAAAACCGCAAGGAATCATTGTTCGCGGGGCAAAGATGTTAGGAACAGCGGCCGTCCTTGCAGAGGAAGTGGTTGTTGGCGTGTTTAATCCACTCAAAGAGGGCGTTGATGATAAATATGCGGTGTCTTTTGCATTACCATTGAATACTAAAGGAATAAAAATTCTTTCCAGAAAATCCTATGAAATAGGCAGTAATAAATTTGACTCCCCTTTAGCACATCAATTTGACGAAAATGATGCGGTAATTTATTTCGACGATGTTTTTGTTCCGTGGGAAAGAGTATTTGTTTATAAAAATACGGAGATGTGTCGCCAGCAATTTCTGGCAACTGGCGCTGACGTTTTAATGGATGTTCAGGGTATGGCTCGGTATGCCGTTAAATTACATTTCTTAACGGGTTTGGCTCATCAACTTACCGAAGCTACCGGCGTTAATGAATTTCCGGCTGTTCGTGAATCGTTAGCCGAGCTTGCTTGTTATGCTACTAATATTGAAGGGCTGTTTCGTGGTTTGATCCACAATCCTGATCGGCATAATGAATATTATATTCCCAATCGATCACAACTGTATGCTTGCCAGGTTTTATTGCAGTCAACTTATCCAAAGGTGATAGAAAGCATCAGAAAACTCTCAGGTGGTGGTGTGATTATGTTACCGTCAAATTATATTGATTTAGCAAATCCAGAAATTCGTGATTTAATAGAAAAAACACAATATTCAACTTTACTGGCCCCCATTGAACGAGTGAAATTATTGAAGTTAGTGTGGGATGCGATCGGTTCTGAATTTGCATCACGTCATACTCAATATGAAATGTTCTATTCAGGCGCGCCTTTTATTGCTCTGTCTCGTGTTTATGAAAAATATGATTGGGATTTTGCTAAAAGTATGAGCCAAGGGATTTTAGATTCTATGGATGTGAGTTAAATTCTGTATTTAATTCAGATGCAGCTAACTCGTTTTATTTTTATCAAATTTGACGATGCGGGATAGATTATATCCCGTATTATTTGTTACTTAATCTTTTGAAAGATAGGATGGTTCGACTAATATCATATCAAGATATTGAATTATTTATGTATCCATCCATAAATTATTTCGTCTTGTTAAAGAATTATTTTAATGAAAGTTAACACACAATTTATGCTATTAATAATAGTAATTGTTCTTATTCTTAAATAAGAACTTAGTGCATGATTTGCCGTGTCAAAAAAATTGAATATCAGTAATCAACCATCTAAAAAGAGAAAAAAATGAAAATAAACATAATGATATGTGCTCTTATGGCTTCTTTTAATGTCTTTGCTTCTCAGTGTCACCAAATAAAATTTCAGCAAGATCAGCAAGCAATAACCGGGAGTTTTAATTCTCAGGGGAGATCGTGTATTGAATTTAAAATTCAGGCTGAACATTATGTAAAGGGATCGGCATTGGGTATGCAAAAATTGGTGGTGCAGAAGGGTAATCAACAACATATTCGCACGCTTTTCACTGATAGTCCGGTGGATGCTCGTCAGTCAATTGGCTTTACTGTTCCTCAGGCAGGAAAATATCGGTTGGCAGCTAAGGGTAAGGCGGGAGAGCCGTGGCAGCTTACGTTGTCATTTCCACCTTATATTCCCAAGGATAATGATTATGGACAGCTACCAGAGAGCCAGCGTCTGAAACAACTCCAGGCTGATATCGCACAAGGAAAAGGCACCCATGCCTTCTGGCGGGAAATAACCCGCAAGGGTGCGCCGTTGATTGAAGATTATGATGATAAGCATAAGCGAGTCACTTTCCTGTGGCGTGGAGCAAAAGCGAATGTCTTTATTTTTGGTGCGCCGAGTGGTGATCATGATCCAATGTCACATTTGGCGGGTACTGATGTTTGGTTTCGTAGCTATATCGTTCCGTCAGATACCTTGATGCAATATAAATTGGCGCCGGATTTGCCGCGGGTTGAAGGCACGGCTGACGAACAGCGTAGGTCGATTTTGGTAACGGCGCAGGCCGATCCATTAAATAAAAATGTGGTGCCGACTTTATCAGAAGATGTGTTTAATCATGATTCATTGCTGGCATTAAGGCCAACCTTATGTGATATCGCACAATTCAAACAATCGCCTTTTCAGGGAGCGACTAAACTTCATCAGCTTGCGAGTAAGATTCTGGGTAATAGTCGAGAAATTGCGATTTATCAACCGGTTACTCCGATGAAACAGCCTGCTATGTTGGTGCTGTTTGATGGGAAGATTTACCGTAAGCAGTACTATATTGATAGATTTTTCGATTCCCTGATTGAACAGGGCAAGATCCCACCTATGTATGTGGTGTTTATTGATAGCCTAGATAGTGTACGTCGGGGTCAGGAACTGCCGCCCAATCCTAATTTTGCTGAATTTATGGCGAGTGAATTGATGCCGTGGCTGGCCGGTCAGGGTATTAAAGCTCCGGCAGAACGTACCATTATTTCAGGTTCCAGCTATGGTGGATTGGCATCTTCATGGGTAGCGTTTAATCATCCTGAGTTGTTTGGCAATGTTCTCAGTATGTCTGGGTCATATTGGTGGGCGCCGCAGGGAGAAAAGCCTGAATGGTTGATCCGTGAATTTGCCAAAGCGGAGAGAAAACCACTGCGTTTCTATTTACAAGCGGGATTGTTTGAAACCCGTGTGGGGGAATTGGAGGGCATTTTATATAATAACCGTCGCCTGAAAGAGACGTTATTACAGAAAGGTTATCCAGTTGAATCCAGTGAAGTTTCTAGTGGTCATAACTATATTTCGTGGTGTGAAACCTTGTACCACGGAACCCGGTCGTTGGTAGCGAAATGGTGAATTAATTTATTTTCTTCACATAATTGTCACATAGCTTATTTAGTATCCCTTTATCAGATAACGATGATTTTTATTCCGATTACGTTTTAATAAGGAAACCTTAATGTCGAACAAGTATACGAAAAGTTTGGTTGCGGTTATGGTCTCAGCTTTAATTTCAGGTGTCAGCTTACCGGTGTTGGCGGCTGGTGATCAGAATGTCGATCAAATTATGGCGGAAGGTCGGGCAGTAAAAGGTAATATTACGGAATTTGGTGGTGCTCGCCGTATGACTCAAAACCAGACTGAGGCATTAAAAGCAGCGATAAATAACCATAAAGCTAAGAACGTTATTCTGTTTATTGGTGATGGTATGGGGGATTCTGAGATCACTATTGCCCGTAACTATGCCGAAGGCGCGGGTGGATTTTTCAAAGGGATTGATGCTTTGCCATTTACCGGCCAATACACTCACTATTCTCTGGATAAAAAGAGTCGTAAACCCAACTATGCGACTGATTCAGCCGCTTCTGCTACAGCTTGGGCTTCTGGTGTAAAAACCTATAATGGCGCGTTGGGTATCGATGTATTTGGTAAAGATCATCAAACTCTGCTTGAGCTGGCAAAAGCGAATGGTAAAGCAACGGGTAACGTAACGACGGCTAGGATACAGGATGCAACGCCGGCAGCGCTTTATGCGCATGTCACTCACCGTGATTGCTATGGCCCGCAGGAGACAATAGAAAAATGCCCAACGAATGCGCTAGAAAATGGCGGGCGGGGTTCCATTACAGAGCAATTATTAGTGGCTCGTGCTGATGTCACATTAGGTGGAGGCGCCAAATTTTTCGCCCAGAAATCGGTTGCCGGCGCTGGCAAGGATAAAACGCTGGAACAGCAGGCACAGGAACAGGGTTATCAGTTGGTTAGGGATGCTAAGTCATTGGCGTCCGTTGCTAGAGCGAATCAGAAAAAACCGCTGTTGGGCTTGTTCCATGAAGACAATATGGACATTTCTTGGGAAGGACCTAAAGCCGTTTATCACGGTAATATTGATAATCCCCCAGTGACGTGTAAAGTCAACTCGAAACGGAATCCTGATGCGCCGACGTTGGCACAGATGACGGAGAAAGCCATTGATCTGTTAAAAGAGAATAAGAAAGGTTTCTTCTTACAAGTGGAGAGCGCTTCTATTGATAAGCAGGATCACAAAGCTAATCCTTGTGGGCAGATTGGTGAAACTGTCGCATTGGATGAAGCGGTACAAGTTGGCTTGAAATATGCGCGTAAACACGGTGATACATTAGTGATTGTCACCGCTGATCATGCTCACTCCAGCCAGATTATTGAAGCGCATATAAAATCTCCGGGGTTGACTCAGGCACTAATCACTAAAGATGGTGGGGTGATGGCGGTAAATTACGGTACTTCCGAGGGTAAGGAACAGGAACATACTGGCACTCAACTCCGAGTGGCCGCTTATGGCCCTCAGGCAACCAATGTTGTGGGTCTGACTGACCAGACAGATCTATTCTTCACGATACGTGATGCGATGCAGTTAAAGTAATTCGGTCAGATGATGTTTTGAGTAGTTGAGGAATAAAGAGTTAGGCCGGATATTATCCGGCCTTGATTTTTTTCTTTTTAATATATATTTTTCTCTCATTCTACCAGTGGAAAAATACGACTGCGAACTCAACAACGTTATTTAGAGATATAGTCTAGATTTGATGAATAAAGTAGTGATATGGAAAAAGCCATTAAAATCAGCGATGCAATTTTAAAGAAATAATTAGGTTGTATATAGCTACTTTGCATGTGTGCAAAATGTAAAGCCTTGCCTAATAGTGCCCATAAGCAGGAAACTGGATATAGAGTTAAAAGTAAAATTACCATTGAGGGTAAGTATATAGTTGGTAATTCGAAAGCATAAGAGGGAATAATATAAGAAGCCAGTACGAATGCTTTTGGGCTAAGTAATGTTGTTATAAATATGTCTTTGAGAGTTATTTCATCTGAGCAATCAGTGGTTAATGAGGATTTCCAAATTTTTATTGATAAAAAGGCAATGTAAATTGCAGATAAAATTTTTAGCAAAACATTAATCCAAGGGAAATATGAATAAATAAATGTTAATGTGAAACCTAAGATACTAACGGAAATTAAATATCCTAACATTACAATAATTATTGTTTTTTGTAATTTTTTCCAGTTTATCTTCAATCCAAAAGATAATAGGGAGAGCGTAAAAAAGTGTGGGGCATTTATGTAGCAAAGCAGCTAAAGAAGCCACTTTAACGTATAAGTATTCATGGGCCGATAATGGGTAATAGTTCGGTTGAGTTGCCCACTTTACCGCTAAATAACTCAAGTGCCCCAGACTTTTTTATGCTCTCCTACAGTCAATGAATATCATATTAATTGCGGCAAACCCAGATGTAGCAAGGCGTTCAGTGAATTATGCAGAGGGTGCACAGCGAAGGAGGCGAAAAAGATTTTTAGGGGGTATTTCTGGCAGGCAAATAAAAGCCGGATGAGTCTGGGATAATAAATTTAGTGCATAATTTTTTTATTATGGTAAGACTGAAATTAAAATTAAGTAATTGTCTGATTTTGCTTAAGAATAGAGATTCATCACAAATTTAAAGGTGGATCTTTTCCATGCTGGAATGGGTAAGCATTGTTGTTATATCCTGCTTAATTGATGCTACGTCGGAAATCTTGACACAAGTCAATCAATTATTAATTTGATATTGAGTGCTACGGAGAATTGAGGAATGACACATAAGAAATATAATCCCACTTGGGATGGTTATATGGGCGATTTTTTAAGGGGCAATGTAGGGATTAATCAGCTAAAACCCCAGCATGAATTTTTTGATGCCATTGGGTTAGAAAAAGTATTGAATGATAATACCCAATATCACTTTGTTCTTACATTAGCGCAAGCCAAAAGCATTATTGAGGATATCAGTCCCTCCCATCCACAAACCCCAAGTCATGGAGAAGCATTTGCAAGAGGTACGGAAGCAGAAAATCTAAGTTACGGAGACGAATTTGCAAGAGGCACGGAAGTAGATAACAAGAAAAAAAATCCTATGGCGTATGTATTTTCTGTCACAGATCCTATTTCCACCTATGCGGGAAATATTTATGATTCACATGGGTTTTCTGATGTTTGCCGGGAATTTAAGAGGTTAAGTATTACTGCAAAAACCTATGTGGGAGAAAATGGGAAAAAATATATTCATCTGTCAGGTCATGCTGGTCTTAGGCGTCTTGTCAGGGGAACACGATACGGTGCTAGCCACCCTCAAATGTTAGCCATGGGGATAGGACAGCAGGGTCTTAATGCTAGTATTATCAAAGGTGTTAGATTCTGTATTGTCTTTTCGATTGGCTATAGATTGATAGAAAGTATTTTTAAGGATGAATATACTTTAGCCGATTTTATCGGCAACATAACAATGGATATGGCTAAAACTGCTATTATTGCTGCTTCCTCTTGGATTGTAGGATCACTTTTAACTGCCACTGCTTTGGTAGGTGGAAGTATTATTGTTGTTGCGGGAATAGTTTTAGCTGTTGGAATTCTAGCGGCTATCGGTTTAGATCTTGTTGATAAGCAATATGGAATAAGCGAAAAATTAATAGCACTTTTGAAAGAAGAAATGAAGAGAAAGCCAAGAACACCGGAAGCAGACTTACAATATTTTTTTAATACGATGGGAAGAATTAGGTGAATAGCAAATATTTAAAAGCCTTGGGTGGAGTAATATTGTTATTATTCCTTACATTTCTGATGTGCTTCATTATTAAATCTGCTGTTTCATTAGTATTAATGAAAGATGAAATAACATTCTCCAGCGCAGTTATTATAAGTATTCTATCTTTCCCTATAATATTTTACTCTTTATCAGGTTCTATTTTTTTCTTTATATTTGATAGATTACCTAAATACAACAAGATACTTGTTAAGTACCTGAGTAGATTGATGATTGCATCATTTGTCATTAGCTTACCTATCTCTTTTTATGTTGATTATAAGTTAAAAAATGATGGTTATTTGACATGTGATAAAATATCGTGGATGTCACCAACAACCTACGTAAAAAATTTATTACTTTGTAAATGAAAAATTTTGTAAATATTTTGTCTTCATGTTTCCCCTTGTTTAGCCTCTAAATCACAGAGGCTTTTTTATTATTTTTCACGGTGTTAAATAGTGTTTTAAAGAAAATAACTATTCCAAAAACACCATGAAAAAACTACTCGAATTACACCAACATAAAACCGATTTAACCCAACAAATGCGCTCGTTGCTTACCAAAGTCGAAGACGAAAAGCGCTCACTGACTGCCGAGGAAGCCAAACAGTTCGACGAATTGCGCAGCCAATCCGATACGCTCAATACAGAAATTGCCCGCTATGAAGCCTTATTTGATGAAGAACGCAGTCAGGCGGGTAAAAACCCAGCCGACCAGTAAAAAACTCAGCAATGACGAACTAGGAGAGCATAAAAAGTCTGGGGCACTTGAGTTATTTAGCGGTAAAGTGGGCAACTCAACCGGACTATTACCCATTATCGGCCCATGAATACTTATACGTTAAAGTGGCTTCTTTAGCTGCTTTGCTACATAAATGCCCCACACTTTTTTACGCTCTCCTATTAAGTGCTTGAGTTAGTGCTTTGTAATATTTTCGAACCACGATTTTTCAACTCTGTAGTATGTTGAATCGGAATAGTTTGAACTGGTGTCATAGGATATTGATTTGATCTGCCAGATTAGCAACTGCAACTGGCTTGTACTTCACACTTTTTTGTATATGATATTGGTAATCATTATCATTTGACTGGGTGCAAGTTATGATCAGAATTAAAGACAGAGAGAGATCGCTTTTCTGGCAGGGTATCACCAGCTTGTGGGGAATCGGTTTATCTAGCCTGGCTGGCATGCTATTCGTCATCGTCAATCCTGGAATTGAGCAGTTCAAAATTGGAATGGTATTAGCGATGTTGCTGACGCTATTTATGTTGTTAAACCAGAAGTCACGCCATTTTTTGTTGATACCATCAGGGTTTGCTGTGTTGTGTGCTTTATTGGCTGGAATGCACCGATTTGGCTGTTTTTGACGTTTTATTGAAGAAAGAATGGATGAGAAGCGCGATTATAGAAATAAAGAAAATGAACAGATTGGTGCGAAAGGAGGGACTTGAACCCTCACGTCCGTAAGGACACTAACACCTGAAGCTAGCGCGTCTACCAATTCCGCCACCCTCGCAGGTACTGTCATTTTATTTTTTTATGCCAAATTTAATCAGCGGTTGTCTGATTTGGTGCGAAGGGGGGACTTGAACCCCCACGTCCGTAAGGACACTAACACCTGAAGCTAGCGCGTCTACCAATTCCGCCACCCTCGCAAATTCAGACACTATCAATCTGTTGATTGATAGCATGGAGGCGCATTTTAGAGGTTTTGTAGTCGGCGTCAATCATTATTTATAAGCGTTGCATGGTTGCCGTAAAAATCGTCACCCTTCTATTATGTTGTTATCAAAAATAACCTGCCCTTAAATCAAGGACAGGTTAAGTCAATTAGAATTTTTTTGTTGCCTGATAAACCTTGAATTTCCCGGTCTGGGCAATGACTTCATGACTGCCAAAAGTTTTATCCAGTAAATCGGGATAAGGCAGGAAGGCATTGGCGACAATCCGCAATTTTCCTCCGGGTTTGAGGTGGTTGGGAGCTTGGCGGATCAGATCATCGGCTGCCAGTAAACTGGTTTTTAATCCATCATGGAAAGGAGGATTAGAGATAATCCAGTCGAATTTACCTTCAATATTGGAATAAACGTTACTGACAACAACGTGGCCTTCCAGTTTATTAGCTTTTAAGGTCGCTTTACTGGAGGCAATGGCTGCTGCATTAACATCACTGAGAGTAAGTGCTAACTCAGGATTTTTCTTACCCAATACGGCTGCCAGAACACCCGCACCACAGGCGATATCCAGTAAATTGCCAGAGAGAGGTTTGTCAAAGGTAGAAAGCAATAAGCGGCTGCCGACATCCAGCTCATCCTGGCTAAATACACCCGGCAACGTATTCACTATGACATTTTCCACCTGATAACTGTTCCACCAGTTATCCTGTTCGAACTGTACTTCATGTTCTAACTGGCCGTAGAACAGGCTGCAACGACGGGCGCTGTCGATTTTTCGAAACGTTGCCATGCCTTCCATCAGTTTGTCTACACTACGTACTCCGCTACGGTTCTCTCCGACAATAAAAATATTGATACCTTTTGGCAAAATAGAGAACAGGCTGCGTAATTGAAAGCGAGCTTCCTGCTTACTTTTAGGCCAGTAGTAGATCAGGGTGTCACAACCCTGGGTAAATGCTTTTTCGGCTACCAGTCCAAACCAGGCATGATCACCTAGAGTGCGGATCAGTGATTGCCAGTGATGATATTGGTTAGTGTGCACTCGCACACTGGCAGCATCAATTTGGGTTGCCAGTGTGTCCTGAATATCACCGGCGAAGAGCAGGTGATGAGAGCTAAGTTGCTCACTGTGACGCAAAATAACTTCACTGGCGGGGGTTAACGCAGACATTTGTCTATAAGCTCCTTTATGTTCTGTGTCCAAATATCAGGAAATAATAAATCTAATACCCAATATTGGCGCAGATCGTGGCCTCTGATAACATGTTGCCGATTATTTTTTACAGCAGGTGGATAGATATGGTAACCCGGCGCGATAGGTTATTAGCTCAACTGGGAATTACCCAATGGACCTTACGTAACCCGACGGTTTTACAAGGTGAATTAGCTGTTCACTTACCTGATACCACCCGTCTGCTGATTATTACCAATGACCACATTGATTTAACTAATTCATTATTAATAGATATTTTCACCGCTATGGGGTTGGATAAATCTTCTGTTTACTGCATTACAGCAAATAATGTTGCAATGTTAGCGGAACAGGTTAAGTGCCCATATTGGTTGTTAGGTGTGGATATTACACTATCATGGCCGGGAATTTCTTTGAGAAGCCCGGCATTAAATGATTTATATTGTGATGGACAGGCAAAACGTTCTCTCTGGCAACAGATTTCTCAACATGAACAACATTTCTCTATTAACTCCCGCTGATCTCCCGTCCGCTTTTCTGGTTGAGAAAGCCAGTCACGCGTTCCCGTGGAGTGAGAAAACATTTTTCAGTAATCAGGGTGAGCGGTATTTGAATTATAAAATAGCGATTAATGAACAACTTATTGGCTTTGCGATAACCCAAGTGATATTGGATGAAGCAACCCTGTTTAATATCGCTATTCATCCTGACTACCAAGGTCAGGGTTATGGTAAAGGATTATTAGCGTATTTAATATCAATTCTGCCGGGTAAAGGGGTGAATACCTTATGGCTTGAAGTCAGGCAATCGAATCATTCCGCTATTGGATTGTATGAACAATCAGGGTTTAACCAAGTCTCTGTGCGTAAGCGTTACTATCCTACCGCGACAGGTAAAGAAGATGCCATCATCATGGCGTTGCCGCTGTTTGCCTGATAAGTGCTATAAAATTGATTGATTGTTTATAACACCAATTTCAGCGAAAATGAGCGCCAATTTTTCATTCACCCACGGGTTTGGCAACTGTTTTCCTTGCGGGGAAGCGTCTGATGTTGAATACAAGCCCGTATATAAAGCAGAAGATTGTTATTGATGTCAAATTCCCCTTTTCAGCAGGAAGTCGCTAAACGGCGAACTTTTGCTATCATTTCTCACCCTGACGCAGGGAAAACGACGATTACTGAAAAAGTGTTGCTGTTTGGACAGGCGATTCAGAAAGCCGGTACAGTGAAAGGTCGTGGCTCAAACCAGCATGCGAAATCTGACTGGATGGAAATGGAGAAACAGCGTGGTATTTCCATTACCACTTCTGTGATGCAGTTTCCTTATCAAGATTGTCTGGTTAACCTGTTGGATACGCCAGGGCATGAAGATTTCTCCGAAGATACTTATCGCACATTGACGGCGGTTGACTGTTGCTTGATGGTCATTGATGCCGCTAAAGGGGTTGAAGATCGGACACGTAAATTGATGGAAGTGACCCGTCTGCGCGATACCCCGATTCTAACATTCATGAACAAGCTTGACCGCGATATCCGTGATCCAATGGAACTGATGGATGAAGTGGAAAATGAGTTGAATATCGCTTGTTCTCCGATTACCTGGCCGATTGGATGCGGTAAGTCTTTTAAAGGGGTTTATCACCTCTATCTTGATGAAACTTACCTGTATCAGACCGGAAAGGGGCACACGATTCAGGAAGTCCGCGCAATTAAGGGGCTGAATAATCCTGAACTGGATGCCGCTATTGGTGAAGATCTGGCTGAACAATTGCGTCAGGAACTGGAACTGGTGCAGGGGGCTTCCCATGAGTTTGATCATGAGGCATTTTTGCAAGGTGAACTGACACCGGTATTTTTTGGTACTGCGCTAGGTAACTTCGGTGTTAATCACATGCTGGATGGTTTGGTGAAATGGGCGCCTGCGCCGATGCCGCGTCAGACAGATGTCCGCGCAGTCTCCGCTCAGGAAGATAAATTTACCGGGTTTATCTTTAAGATCCAGGCCAATATGGACCCTAAACACCGTGACCGCGTGGCTTTCTTGCGTGTCGTGTCGGGTAAATATGAAAAAGGCATGAAACTGCATCAGGTAAGAATTAAGAAAGATGTGGTGATTTCTGATGCGCTGACATTTATGGCGGGTGATCGTTCTCATGTGGATCATGCCTACCCGGGAGATATTATCGGTTTACATAACCACGGGACTATTCAGATTGGTGATACCTTTACACAAGGGGAAGATCTGAAATTTACCGGTATTCCTAACTTTGCTCCAGAATTGTTCCGTCGTATTCGCTTGCGTGATCCTCTGAAACAGAAACAGCTCTTGAAAGGATTGGTTCAATTATCCGAGGAAGGCGCTGTACAGGTATTCCGTCCACTGACAAATAACGATTTGATTGTGGGAGCCGTTGGTATTCTCCAGTTTGATGTCGTTGTTGCCCGTTTAAAAAGCGAATACAACGTTGAAGCTTTATATGAACCGGTAAACGTCTCAACGGCGCGTTGGGTTGAGTGTCATGACGCTAAGAAGCTGGAAGAGTTTAAGCGTAAGAATGAGCAAAATCTGGCGCTCGATGGTGGTGACAACCTGACCTATATTGCCCCAACGATGGTTAACCTAAATCTGACGGGTGAACGTTATCCTGACGTCAATTTCCGTAAGACGCGGGAACATTAATATTTTTAAGACTAACAATAAGTTAGCCTTTTTCTTTACAAAAATATATGTAACACAAGAATAATTTATAATTTAGTCGGGTAAGATCGGTCTTATTTTATAGCGCTTTGCTTTATTTTCCTGTTACTATTTCCTCAGTCTTTACTGTGTTGATGTGCTTATTTCCCGATTTAGCCTTTCAGCTATTGGGAGCGATAACCTGTTTTTAATTCTAATGTGGATTGCGATTCTTTGTGTAAAGAAGCATTAGTGTAAAGACGGTTTGAATGGCTTTATAGATTCAGAAATCTAACCGGCAATTAAGGAAGGTATAGGATGAAGAATGTTAAATTGGCTCACTTGTTGATGGCTATTGCCTTGGGGACCACCTTGATTAGCAGTAGTGTATTGGCGGAAGAGTCTTTTAAAAATAAAGCGACACAAGCACTCGACAGTGCTGGTCAGAAAATCGATAGCTCAATGAAAAGCATTGATGGTTATATGGGTGATAGTGCTACCACAGCAAAGATTAAAAGTGAGCTGTTGGCGGCAAAAGGTATCAACAGTAGTGATATCTCTATCAAAACAGAGAAGAGGGTCGTTTATATTTCTGGTTTCGTGAACAGTGAGGAACAATCTAGAAAAATTATAGAGATTATCTCTCAAGTGGAAGGGGTCAAATCTATTCAAAACGGTTTGACCATAAAAAAATAATATATTTTATTAATTGAGTGGTTGTTTTCCATTCAAATGATTTTGCTTTGTAGTAACCAGATTTGTAGTAACTGGATTTGTAGTAACCGGATATGCGCCCTCACCAGGGGACTTTTATCAAAATATTGACTATGTAGCACCATAATATAATGACGGATAATAACTTCCCAAGTTATGCTCTCTATCCGTCATTTATTTTCTTGGGGGCTGTGTGGGGAAACGTATACCGATAACTTTGGGGAATATCGATCTATTATCCTATAAATATAAGTCGCATATTAAAACTGGAAAGGTTGCACTGGTTTGTGAAGGTGGAGGGCAACGCGGCATTTTTACTGCGGGTGTGCTGGATGAATTTATGCGCGTTGAGTTTAACCCGTTTGATCTCCTGCTTGGCACTTCGGCAGGCGCTCAGAACCTTTCAGCTTATATTTGCGGACAGCGTGGATATGCCCGGCGAGCCATCAGTCGTTATACAACTAATCCAGCCTTCTTTAACCCTTTGCGTTTTGTACGTGGTGGTCATTTAGTTGATTTAGATTGGTTTGTGCAGACCGCTTTTCAGGACCTGCCATTGGATATCCCGACAGCTTTGCGCAGATTGGAGGCCGGATGTGAATTTTATACGTGTGCATGTCGTGCGGATAATTTTGAACCTACCTATTTCCAGCCTGATGAGCACAACTGGCTGGAAGTGATTAAGGCATCAAGCGCCATTCCTGGGTTTTATCGCAATGGTGTGACGATCAATGGTGTTGTTTATTATGATGGCGGCATCAGTGACGCGATTCCGGTAGAAGAGGCGTATCGGCGAGGTGCTGATACCATAGTGGTGATCCGCACAGTCCCTTCACAGCTCTATTACACGCCTGATTGGGTGCAACGAATGGAACGTTGGTTGGGAGACAGTGGTCTGCAAAAGATGGTACGGATGCTACAACAACATGCGACAAGCTACCACCGCACCCAGAAATTTATTGAAAATCCACCTGATGATGTACAGATTTTTGAGATCTATCCGCCAGCATCCTTAACGACCAGCGCATTAGGTAGCCGTTTGTCGGCGCTGAATAGGGATTATCACCTTGGACGTCGTTGTGGGCGCTATTTCCTGGAGACAGTTGGTCACTTATTTATTGGTAATAAGTTTAGCCTTGCTAAGGATAACAACGACCGCTTAAGCGATAATATTTTGTGCCAGAACGAAGAAAATAGCCCGTTGGCGTTGCCGACTGACTTAGCTGTATTGTCAGAACAGATTGATAACGGATAGTTTGATGTTTATTGATACCCACTGCCATTTTGACTTCCCTCCATTTTGTGGTGATGAGCAGCGAAGCCTGCAACTGGCGGCACAGGTTGGTGTGGATAAAATTGTTGTCCCTGCTATTAGTAGGGCAAATTTGCAACGGGTATCTGAACTGGCTCATTCTTATCCAGCGATTTATGCCGCATTGGGTTTGCATCCTCTTTATATCGATCAACATCAGGAAGCGCATCTTGCGGATCTGGAACACTTTCTGAAACAGAAACACGAAAAGTTGGTGGCGGTTGGGGAGATTGGGCTCGATCTCTATATGGCTGAATCCCAATTTGAAAAGCAGAAAGCGTTGTTATGCGATCAATTGCGGTTAGCAAAACATTATGAACTACCGGTTATCCTTCATTCCCGAAAAAGCCATGATCAAATGGCAGCGATCCTAAGAAGAATCAACCTTCCCCGTACCGGTGTAGTACATGGATTTGCTGGTAGCTTATCGCAGGCAGAAACTTTTATCCGTTTGGGATATTACATTGGGGTAGGGGGAACCATTACTTATGAAAGAGCGCAGAAAACACGTCGTGTGATGGCTGAACTCCCGTTAACGTCTCTTGTGTTGGAAACCGATGCCCCGGATATGCCACTTTTCGGCTTTCAGGGAGAGCCTAACCGACCGGAAAGAGTTGCCGGAGTTTTTGCTTCGTTATGTGAGCTTCGTCGCGAATCTCCTGATGAAATTGCTAACCAACTTTATCATAACAGTGTTGAATTATTTGGATTTGTTATATGATTGAGAGATTAAAAAAACGGTGCCCCAACCGTGAGATTTAGTTCCCAACATTTGAGGCGCCGTTCATTTTCTAAGTCATCTTAAGAAATTTTATCTTGGTATTGCACAAATCAACGATACAGTTATTCGTAAAATCTGCTTTTACCTAAATATTAACCATACCTCCATCGATGATAATGTCAGTTCCCAACAAAAACTTAGATTCATCTGAAGCGAGGAATACGGCTACATCTGCGACATCAGCCGGGGTTCCTAGATGTCCAGTTGGAATCATAGCGCTCACTTCCTGATATACACGTTGAGTATTGTTTATCCCTAGTTTGTCGAATGCCGGAGTCATGATTGGTCCGGGGCTAATACTATTAACCCGAATCTGACGATCGACAAATTCCGCAGCCAAGGCACGTCCCATAGCTAATAAAGCCCCCTTACTTGCTGAATAAGTTGCACTTGTGCCACTTTTACCAATATGACCACTGACTGAACCGGACAAAATGACAGAAGATGGTCTGGCAAGAAGAGGGAGCATAGATTGTAAGAGGAAAAACGGCCCTTTTAAATTAATCGACATCAGGCGATCAAAACCCTCTTCACTTTCTTCTTCTAATTTATGACTCGTCACAATTCCGGCATTCAGGAACAGAGCATCAATCTGCGGCCAACGCTCTCTAATTGTATCCCTTAAGATTACTTGTGATGCCAAAGACCCGGCGTCACTGGGTATAACCCAAACATCCTTACCAAAGAATCTCTGGGCAAAATCTAATGTCTCTGGATTGTTTCCAGTAATTGCAACGTAAGCTCCTTCAGCATGAAATTTTTTTGCCGTTTCGAAACCAATACCGGTTGTTCCTCCGGTAATTAATGTATATTTCCCTGATAATCTAAACATGATTGTTTTATTCCTCTTAGAAAACGCCTACTGTAATAGGCTCTTAATGTATATCCGGCTAAATTCAAAGTTCTTCACGAACTGCAAGACCCAAGTTTTGCAACATGGGGGCATTTTCACATGCAATATAGAGAGCCTCGTCAGTGACACTGCTATTTGTATGTTGATGCCATGCCCACACAGGCACATATATTGCGTCACCGGCTTTCCATGAAATACGTTGTTCGCCAATTAATGAATATCCCTCGCCATTCACGATATAGATTATCGTTTCATAGCTATGTCGGTGTTTACGTGTGGATTCTCCAGGTTGTAATCCTCCTAATGTCATACTCAAAACTTTACTGGGCAAATTAACCATCGCCACTTTATGACGTCTTTCATTTGAGAAATTCAAATCTTGTCTAACGTCGGAATTCAATACATTTTCATGAATTAATTGCGTTGGTTTATCTTCAACTAATTCACCGGGAACTTTATTAAAGTCTCCAGAGGAGAAATAACTCTTTTTCACCATAATTACCTCTGATATCATCTCTTATCCCAAAATTTTATTTTTTTTACTATTTTGAAATAACGTTAAAATCACTTTATTTTAAAAGTAACTTAGTCATATTTTCCGCCAAGCGTTTATCATGCTCTATTATCCCGGCAATACCATGCGATATGTCCATCAGGTCTGACAAGAACACAGGAGTTTTCATCAAAATGACAGCGACCATAAAAATCACCATAAATATCGTCAATTTCCTCGCCAGGGCCAATAATATATGCATTTATTTGGCAAGCATGCTCTTGGTTATATTTTTCTACTGCTGAAATCCATTTCTTCCCCGCTATTCCGGTGAACAATGAAAATTTCCCATGACCAACCAAATTAATTGAGGATATAATTTTTCCCTTTTGGCTTAACCAAACATGTGGAATTCGTGCCCCAGGTGTAAATGTAGAGTGATACATGAAAAATAGATCGTCACTTTTTTCTTCTTCGTTAGAAACTTTTTCTCTCAAAATAGCTGCCGATCTATAGCAATGGTTTAGCTCAGCTCCGTGTCCATTAAGCTCATAGTTCTTTAACCTTAATGCTTTATAAAATCTATTCCTTCTCGCTATACCAATATCATCATCAGTGGAAAGAAATTCTGCGGTAGAAATGGTAGGTTTATCCAACCCCAATGAAAGACTCAGTTCTTGGCTTTCACTTATACTCTGCATTGCTCGGGCAACGACCGCTTTTCCTACTGGAACTCTCTCTTGACTATAAGTTTCTAACAATTCCTGTCCTGCATAGTGTTTGAGAACATAGGCAAGTTTCCAACATAAATTATAAGAATCTTGAATAGAGGTATTCGATCCTAATCCATTATTCGGTGGATGCCGGTGAACAGCATCGCCAACACAAAATATTCGCTGATTAGCATATTCCTCCGCATACATACTATTTACCGTCCAGGTCGATATTGACTTAATATCTATATCCACATCATAATTACCGATAAGTTTTTTAAGAATATTGACCGCATCGTTCTTTGTAATTATGGGCGGTGGTTTAGCGATGTCGTAATTCCATACCCCTAACCACTCTTTCCACGGACGCACCATCCTTAACGCACCCAAGCCAATGCCACCAGAAATAGCCTCGTTATTGAAAATGAGAAATAATGCTCCGGGCCGATGAGAAACTAAAGCAGATAGATCAGCGTCAAAGAAAATATTTATACAGCCAGCGAGGTTCAATTCGCCTTTCATCGGTAATTGTGCATCAGAACAAACTTTACTTCTGGCGCCGTCAGCTCCAATAAGATATTTAGCCCGTATTTGATACTCCCGCTTTTCTAAACGATCAAAAGCCGTTACCGTAATCCCCTGTTTATCTTGTGTGGCTTGTATATATTCTGATGAAAATTTAACGTGTGCTCCATTTTTAATAGCACGGCCAATCAATATCGGCTCAAGGTAAGTTTGCGGTATATCACAGATACTAAATGGGCTTGCTATTTTATAGTCACTCAAACGTTCTGGATGCGCTCCCCATGATTTTATTCTGGCAATTTCGTTTCCTGCTAACGTCTCGCAGAATATACTATTGCCCATCACCTCATTTAGTACCGAACTCGCCATTAATTCATCACCAACGCCAAACTCCGATAATATTTCTATTGTTCTCTGATTTGTTATATGCGCACGAGGTGTATTAGCCAACCACCGATGTTTAGTGATGACCATTGTATTAATCCCATAAGTACTCAAAAATAAAGCTGCTGCGGAGCCAGAAGGACCGCTACCTACGATAAGAACATCTGTCTCAATCATAATATTGTGTTCCGTATTTAATTCATGTTAATACCCATATCCCCGGAAAATCATCTCTTACTTACCTATAATCTTATCCAGTATTGAACCTATATTATTCGGCACCTTATCGCCTTTCCAGGCGATATATTGGTCAGGACGTACCAAAAGGAGCCTTGCTTGATATAATTGCCAGGCATCATTACCGGAAAGATCAATAATTTTGATCGGAATTTTACGTTGATATGCCTGATCTAATAGTTCGGATATCGCTGGAAAATAAGTCCCTACCCGAAGTAAGCTAAAGCCAGTGCCTAAAATATCGAATAGCGATATTC
This sequence comes from Photorhabdus akhurstii, assembly GCF_019090985.1. NCBI lineage: Bacteria > Pseudomonadati > Pseudomonadota > Gammaproteobacteria > Enterobacterales > Morganellaceae > Photorhabdus > Photorhabdus akhurstii. The sequence continues at coordinate 692,298 of NZ_CP020335.1, forward strand.
TTGTTCCAGGAACAGGTGTGAGCCACAGGTGCGGCAATCGGCCTCCTGGCACATGACTTGGCTGATAATGAATAAAGTCATCATCCGGTATTGGCGCGCTATTAATAATATGAGGAGAATGGTCATATCGGGCGCCAAGTTCAACACCGATAGAAGAAAATTGACTGCGGAATGTATTCAGCTCAATCCCCATTTTTTTACGGGCCAAATTCCCAGCGGAATCTGCATTTTCTAGATTTGCCGGTATGGATAATGATGAAACCCGCTGCGTTAAAAAACGTGCGGCAGCGGTATTTCTCAGCGCAATTGGACGGCGCTCGCTTTCATAAGAATCCATTAACGCATTACCTGACCAACCTTTGAGAGACGCAGCAATTTTCCAGGCTAAATTACTCGTATCATCGATTCCAGTATTCATGCCAAAACCGCCGGTAGGAGAAAATAGATGAGCGGAGTCGCCCGCCAAATATATTTTGCCGTCAGAAAATCTTTCAGCGACAAGGGCAACGCCACCTTTCCATACCGAATTACTCAGAACGGATACTTCAATATCTGAGCCTATTCCTGCCTGAGCTATGCGAATTAATTCCGACTCATTGATAGCCTTTCCATGTTCACTCTGAGTCATCAGTAAAAAATCATCTTTGCCATCCAGACTGATAAATAACATTCTCAACATGGGGGAGATAATATTATACATCCAAGATTCTTTGCCTTTTAATATCCCTTGGTGAAGCTCAGGGATACGGATATAGCTGGATATCATGCCGCCAGTCAGAAAACCTATTTTGGCTTCAACCGTTCCTTCATAGGCGATACCAAGCTTGGAACGAACAAAACTTTGCCCACCATCACAGCCAATCATATAACTGGTGTGCCAGATTTCATCGGAATGTTTTCCCTTAATACACTCCGCATAAAGTTTTACTTGATCTTTAAACTGAATAAAATCTTTAACGCGCCAGCCATATCTCATGGTGATATTTGGACGACTACGGGCATGCTGTAGTAAAAACTTTTCGACATACATTTGATTGACTCGCATCAATGGTTCTGGAACCGGATCGGTCGAAATAGCATGTTTGAGTCTGGATATTTTCTGCATTCCCGACGGCATATTGATACGGGCGAGTTCCCATCGATTAAGCCGGGTAAAATATGATATATCCAGAGGAAACTCTTTTGGCAATCCTAATGCCCGAATAGACTGAGATATCCCTAAGCGACGATAATGTTCCATCGTGCGAGCATTATGGGTATTACCCTTAGGGCGCCATCGAGTTTCCTCATCTAAATTAAAAATAACGGAACGAATACCGTATAAATCCAGAAATAAAGCCAGCATTAAGCCAACGGGTCCGCCGCCGACGATGGCTACTGGTGATTCATTTTCTAAAGTCAAAATTAACCCTCCTTAACCATGACCCGTGGTAATAAACTGTTTAGATTAAAGATGTTAGCTGGAAGATTTTATATATCTGGGCATTTTCACCTTTTCCTTTTTCCTCATATAAAACAACATAGTTGTAGCCATGCTCCGAGAGTAACTCACTAAATGCGGCTTCATTGCCCTGGCTGCTAAACCCGATGAGTATCTTTCCCTGAGGATTAAGATATTTTCTTGCATCCTGAAGGAAACGTTTATGAGTTATATATCCCGGATCGTAAAATGCGTGATAAATTTCTTCTTTAAAAGTGTAATTTTCAGGAACAAACAAAAAATTAGAGTTCCAGAAAATAATATCAAAACTTTCACTGTCTTTTAATATGTCAAATAAATCTCCATGCCTGACAGAAATTAAATTATTTACCCGATGCCGGGTCACATTAAATAAGGTGTTTTTCACTGCTTCCTCACTAATATCAGAAGCAACAACGGGATAACATCCTTCTAGCGCTGCTGTAATAGCGGTTACTCCCGCACCACAGCCTAATTCTAAAAAAGAGCTATTTCGCACATAAGGAATATGCCGGGTAAAAATACCGGTGGACTGAAAATGAGTGGGTGGAAACACATTTTTATGAATATTAAATAGCCTTCCCATACATTCAAACTCAGAAATACCGGAGGATTCAGCAAGAGTCAGTTTTTGTTTTATAGCGGCGATAACCGGTTTTTCATAAAGATCTTCATTCACTGTAATTTACCTTCTTTATTATTAATGTTAATTAGTGGGTATATAGCGAGTGATTGCTAGAATTCCTTTTGGAATTTCTCTACTTGTTTTATATTTCTCAAGAATATTGGGCAGAAGATCCCTTAATCTGCGTTTCAAAACTTTACCGGTTACGCCAAGGGGAATCTGATCGAAACTGTTAACAACAATAACAATATATTCTCCAATAGAGTTCTCTATTCCATTCTTTTCCTGCATGAGTTGAAGAATTTTTTCTGCAACAATATCGACATCCTCAGTTAATTTCTTACTCAATAGAATCAAGGCAAGTAATGTTATTTTTCCATTTTCAGCATAAGGTAAATTTAATCCTATAATTGTTACATCATATACACTTTCGATTGTCTGTATCGTCTCTTCCAGTTGAAGGGTATACAGCGAGCCGTCAGGGGTATGAACAACATCAACCACACGATCAATTTGATAAAAAACATTGTCTTTGCAATATCCGATATCTCCGGTCAAGAAATATCCATTTCGCCATGTATCAGCGGTTTTTTGGTTCTGTTTCCAATAGCCAGAAGTAATTGTTGGTGAACACACCGCGAGCGCTCCGACACTTCCCTGCGGCATTTCATCACCGGAAGCCATGTCCACTATTTTGGCCGTAACGATATCAACAGGACGCCCAATTGAACGAGACGGTGCAATTCGATCAGCCGTGGATACACTTTGAAACAAAGCCATACCAAGCTCCGAACTGCCAAACGCATCGATAAAACGCGCACCCGGCGAACCCGCCAGTAAACGGCTAATGTGACTCTGATGGGCGGCATCCCCCATGCTAAACCAGCGCCGTATTGACGGGAATTCAGCATACGATACCTCGCGTTCCAGCAAAGAAACGTAGCTTTTGGGAAATGCAACAACCGTCGTAGGCGAAAAATCTTTTATCGCTTTTCTTACCGATTCCCCTTCCTGGCTACTGAGGACATAAGTTGGGAGACCATGCAATATAGCCGTTTCAAGATGGCTGATAGCAGAGGAGTGCGACTGCGGCAAAACGGTCAGCAAACGCTCATCTGGTGATTCGACAAAACGCCCAAGTCTTGCGCGTTTTCCCATAAAAAATTGACGATGTTCAAATTTTACCGCTTTAGGAACGCCTGTCGTACCAGAAGTATGGCTCAACATCAGTAATGTTGTATCCACGGGAATATACGGCCACCAAGAAGGCAAATTATATTCCACCTCGGTATTGAAATTTGAAACATTGAGAATTTCACATATATCACCGGCATTCCGTAAACTCTTTATCAGTGAATTATGATTAAGAGAAGATTCATCGGTGACGAGTTTATTAAAACCGTTCTCTTTGATATAAGAGATGCCAATATCTGACGGCATCGCCGGATTAATTAACGCGATTGTAGCGCCGATACTCGTGATTGCAATGTAATGCAGAAATGGACCAATTCCATCTTGCACACAAACAGCAACGACATCCCCGGTTTTAATCCCATTAGCCAAATACCAACCCGCAAGCTCACGTCTAATACTTGCCAAGGTATCCAGGCTGAATTGTTGGATATTACGTTGACTGGCAATGGTTATAGGTTTATCTGTAAAAATAAAATCCACAGTCGGGGTACTACTTAGCGATAAACAGCGGTCAAGAAAATTACCGCTACCTAACATGTTATCATTACGCAAACAGGCTAAATCACGTTCAGATAAAAGAGTCGTCACGCTCGAATCTACTCCGACGCTACTTTGATATATCTCATTTAGCATCGCCATCCGAGAATATATTACTGCTTCACCAAAAGCCATAACTTCTGCCTTGCCGTGAGGATTTCCTGCAATCATGCGATCAATAATTTTCCTCATCACTATGGCATGCTCTTCATCCTCCTCAACATGGATTTTGAAGAAATGCAATGCGTCATCAGGCGCTTTCATTGCTCGCAATGCATCCAAAACTGGACCATAAATTAAAGGTACGATTGCCTCGGCGCCTAAGCACAGAGCCGCGAGTCCCCTTAAAGAATTATCACTTCGGCAGTGCTCAAACATAATATTAATCAATTGCTGAGTACTTTTAAGAATCGGATAACTTTTAGGAACCGCATTAATCGCCGCCATCGCCTTTTTATATAACTCTACGTGAGATATCTTTGCAGCATCGGTTCCTGTTAGCTCTTCCAGCAAATTATGAGAAAGGAGCGTAAAATCATTTTGATCAACTAAGTTTCCCATCAGCGAGCACAGATATCGGGTGAAATATTGTGAATAGTACTGGTGCTGGATCATGAATTTTCTGAGTAAATTCTGGCTGGCTTTCCCGGAGCGGCAAGTCACCAAAAATACATTGGTATTAATTTCTTCCAATAGCTCTTTAGAAAAAATGTCTTCCCATAATGGTGATAAAGAATAACCTGTTTCTTTTTTAGGTTCGTTTTGAGTATTGATAGCGAGTTCCATGATAAACCCTTTTAGTCATATTCAACTGCATGAAATCTATGATATATAGGCTTTTTTTAAGCCAAAGATATTGACTCTGAATTTATACATTCATATAAATGGTGAAGCAGGGATTGTGGGTTGAGATTTTGAAAAATATTTCTGCCAACACATAACCCGCAAGCTCCGGACGAAATAGCGGCTTTGGTATTATTAATCAGTATTTCGTCAGATGTTTTTTCTCCCCCGGCGAAGAAAATTTTAATATCAGAACCATGAAGGTCAACGATTTCTGCAATAGCGGACTCCGAATCAGGGAAGCCTATTTTTATTGCATCAGATCCCAGTTCGGTGACAATTCTTATCAGATGGTGAAGCCTTTCCATCTTTATTTCTGACGATTCGGAAACAACTTTATCATATAGCATTGTGAGTACAGGCAGCCCGGCTTCATGCGCGATATCTGTGACAGAACCCAATATAGATAAATTATGTTCGAAATTTGTTTCAGTGAAATTTACCTGTATAGAAACAGCATCCACACCAAGCTGGAGAGCGGCTTCTATACTCGCCACTAATATTTTCGTGTCCGGTGATTCTGATATTATTGGCATGCCGCTCATATGGAGAATAATACCTGTTGAAGGGCGTAACATTCCACGCAGAATGAGCTTTTCCAATATCCCTTTATGGGCCAGAACAGCGCTTACATAGTTGCTATTGATCCACGATTCAACCGCATAAACACTTTGTAAACCAGAGATAGGCCCCATAGTTAACCCATGATCAATCGGCACTATTAATCCTCGGCTTGATTTGGGAAATAACAGTCTGCTTTCTCGTAATTTTCTTCCGATGTATCCCATAATCATCACCTACTTTTCAATAATAGATTCGTTAATTTTAATGCCAACATGACGACCCGGCTCTGTAATATAACCAAGCACCTTATCTCCAGGTTTAAGTTCAGAGATGTTTAAAGGTTTTGCTTCGCTAGAGAAAATTCTCACATGCCAATCATCTTGCATCAAAACATTCACCCGTTTTTTCCCTGGAAACTCTGCTTCAATTAATCGAAGAGGGCGTTGCTCTATTTTTACGCGACCAACCGTTATATGCCGTACTTCCCCCTTTGAATTGACTGCCATTACCGATGAGCCGGCTTTTAACTCGCTCATATAATCGGTTCGGTTATTAAAGTTATATACATAGGAGTGTATCGCTCCGGCATTAATACGGAATGGTCTCAGTTCCATATAAGGCAGAAAGAATACTTCCGGGCAGCACAACAGGGCGCCTTGGGAGGTACTGCCTACCAGCATGCCTTCGTTCTCGCTGAATAATGTGGATGTATCGATACAAGCTCGATATCCCATACCGACAGGACGACTTTCTGTAATAATTCCGACTTGTAGTTGCAGTGATTCTTTTTTGTTATATGATAAACGATCGATAAAGTCGCTCATAACATCATGTTTATTGGGTGAGAAAATAACACCTTCAGCACCATATTCCATCACACCATAAGAGACTATTGCATCATCGACATCATCAGGATCGCTAATTTCTTTTAATAAAATAGTCCCGGTAGATTGTAATGATGCAATGACCAGCTCAAGAGGAATATTAGTTGGATCACGAAAAAGAATCCAAAGAAAATTGAATTCCATTCCTTCATTGATTGTTTTAAGCAGACTATCTTGATCATCAACATAACTTTCATAGCAAGTCGCAATAGACTCTGCTTTAAGTTTCTTCAAAGTGGCTATGTCATTGGAGCAAATACATTTATTTGAGTTGGTATCAGAAGGTTTAAATAAAGCGAAATGTTCGCTCTCTTTAAATTTATTAAGCTCTTCATGGGTTTTCACTTTCAGAACTATTTGCATTCTTTTGGGTATTGCATTAATGAAAGTTGAAATATTATTTGGATATAAAACTATACCACTATAAAGAGAATTTATCACCCTGATGAAAATAGTATCGTCTGGCCTCTGGGCTGATAGTTTTGCAGTATCAAACCAAATGACTGGTCCATTTAAATCTTCACGCTTAGAATTATACTCTTTGCCTGGGCTGCTTAATCTTATAGACGCTCTTTTGGCAATCATTTCAGGCGTTTCAAAATTTCCAGACGCGATACTCACTGCCTCCTTTGGTACGCTAACGATATTTTTGCTCATATTAAAAATCCCCCGTAAAATATAAGATAATTTCTTCAATTGGTAATTTTTTTAATAAATAGTAATAAATTGTTATCATATCTTCGGTTTTTTTCATATCGATAAACACCCAAACTTTAAATTTTTATTTAATAATATCATAAAGGTGTGTAATTATATTCTCCTGAATGTGTTGTTTGTTATTTTTCCAATGTGGGAAAGTGTGTAGGAAAACTTAATTCTGTTTGCAAGGGTAATAGATAGTGTCGGCATTTCTCCTGATGATAAAATAAAGTTTCTCAAATTACAGAATAATTAACATTTAGTGATTTTATTATTAATATCAATTGTTTTTTCTATTTACTTTCACCGTGGGATTTTACTTTACCCAATAAAATAAACACTAACATTGCGGTAATTGCCGCCGCTACTGCAAGTGCAATGAATTGATATCGAAATGCTTCTTCGTATACCTTATGGAGCAATGACTTATCTAATGAAGGGGAAATAGCGACAGCATTACTTAAATCGCTCATTGCAAGACGTGTAGATATTTCAGATAAAATATCAGCCGGAATATTGCTTAATGTACTTAAACCCGAAGATATACGAGCAGAGAGAATAGCCCCTACCACCGCTAAGGCGATACCATCTCCGGCTAAACGGACAGCATTGAAAATCCCAGTCGCCATACCCGCTCGTTCTTTAGGTACGACACTCACCGCCAAACCGTCCATCAATCCCCAAGGCAGGCCAATTCCGATGCCGATAATCAACATTGGCCATAATCTTTCAGCCGTTGTATCGCCAGAGATCCCATAACCTAGCCAGAATAAGCCACCAGCAGCGATGATAAGTCCCATACCTGAAATGATGCCGACATTAATCCAGCGAGCTAATTGACCGGCAATAAAGGGGACTATTAGCAACGGCGCGGACAAGGTAATCATCATTTGGCCCGCTTCGAATGCGCTGTACCCTTCGACACCAATAAAACGTGCCGGCAATATAACGAGCAACACAACATAAGCATAGGCTGGCGCGATGGCGAGAAGTTGCACACCGACAAAGCGCGCATTGGCAAATAACGAGAGATCTAACATGGGCCTTGAACGTTGTCGTTCAATAATAATAAATATGATGAAAATAATAATGGAACAGATCAGTGTCGCAAGTACCGTACTGTCTCCCCATCCTTTTTCAGGAGCCAGAATGATCCCATAAGTGAAGGCCGCTAAAGATGAGGTAAATGTTATTGCGCCGGGCCAATCTAGCCCTTCTGCGTTGGGATCGCGCGTTTCTCGTGCATAAAGACTCACTAATATACTGGCAACTAATGCCACTAAAGCCGGTAGCCAAAAAACCCAAGGCCATCCTAACGAATCAATAAGTAGCCCGGCCAAAAAAGGACCAAAAGCTGCTCCTGCCCCAAATGTTGTGCCAATCAGGCTGAAAATGCGTGTACGTTGATGACCATCAAATTCCTGAGTCAACGCTGCCATTGAACCGGCAAAGGCTGCCGCCGCTCCCAACCCCTGTATGAGCCGTAAAATATCAACCCAAAAAACGGATGGCATATAAGGTATCGCCGCAGTAACAACAGCAAAGAGAAATAAACCGAATAGCCAGAGTTTCTTGCGCCCATGAGTATCGGCTAAGCTACCCGCAGCCATTGTTGCACTGCCGTAAGTAAGAATGTAAGCATTAATTACCCAACTGAGTTCCACCGCGCTTCCACCAAGGGCTTTGTTGATCGAAGGCACCACGACGGCAGGTCCTGCAATGCTCAAAGGAATCACAGCGGCGGTAAGACAGGCAGTCAAGACCAGCGGCGCTTTATTTGCGCTTGATCCAATATTTATTTGAGATTTCATCACCATTTCGATTTTCTGCCCTGAGTACGTATGGCTTGTCGCTGTATAGCAGCTAGAGCAAGATGTATTTTATTTCATACTACAGATTCACTAATGGCAGATAAATAGGCTTATAATCATTTCTGAAGTGACTATTTTGTCATTAATCGTGATGTAAAAAAGCCCAGGAAACCCAGATGAATAGTTTGAGTAGATTCATGATTTTCATTCGTGTAGCCGAAGCTCGTAGCTTCACTGCCGTAGCCAATCAACTTGGGCTATCCCCTTCGTCCATCAGTAAAAGCATCTCCCGGTTAGAAGAGAAGTTAGGTGTACGCTTGCTCCAACGCAGCACTCGTAGCGTCAGTTTAACGACAGAAGGCACTCTATTCCTTGAACGTTGCAAACGCATCTTGGACGAAATCACCTCGGCGGAAAACGAATTATTGAGTTCTATCTCTGCGCCTCAAGGCCGCTTGCGGGTGAGTCTGCCGCTAGTCAGCAGCTTGATGCTGCCCGTATTGTCAGCCTTTACTATGCGTTATCCACAAATAGAATTGGATTTGGACTTTAGTGATCGACTTGTGGATGTCATTGATGAAGGGTTTGATGCCGTGGTGCGAACAGGAGAACTCAATGATTCACGACTGATGAACAAACGTATCGGATCTAGCCGTTTTTTATACGTTGGCGCTCCCAGTTACTTTGCACAATATGGTAAGCCATCACAACCTAAAGATTTACTCCATCATGCATGCTTGATGCACCGGTTTCCAACAACCAATCTTTTGGAAAAATGGCCGCTATGCTTAGGAGCATCCGGGGTAGATATACATCTTCAAGCAAAGATGACCTGCAATCATGTCGAAACACTACTTTACATGACACTTCAAGGTCACGGCATCGCCTGTTTGCCTGATTTTACCGTTAAACAAGCATTAGCCAACGGTACATTGTTGGCCGTGTTGGATAAATGGTCTGATACTTCGAGTACTTTCCGTGTCCTATGGCCATCTAACCGCTGGGTACTCCCCAAAGTCAAAGCTTTTGTCGATTTCATGGCAGATAACTTATTCCCACAAGGGCGATAGAAATATTGATTAAAAAATTAATCCATTAAATTAAGTCGCCTTTAATTTCGCTTGAGAGTTTGCTCAAAAAATCAACCAAATATTGGGCGTTCGATTGTGCGATCTTCTTGCCTTCGGTGGTGTTCATCTTTTCAGGGAGCTTCAATAGCTTGGTCTGAAAGTGATCGATTGCATAGGATTTATCATCCAAGGGGCGATTAAGCGCAAAGGGATCATCATGGTGAAAAAGCCCGTGGCCGAGCATACCTGCTACATAAAATACTCTGGCGAGTCCGATGGCTCCTAGCGCATCTAATCGGTCTGCATCTTGGAGTATCTTCGCTTCTATTGTTTCTGGAGTTAAGGCTGCGCTATAGCTATGGGTTAGAATGGCATGTTTTACCGCATCATAAAGTTCTTTTGGGAACTCTGGAAATTCAGTAGACAGAATTCTGGCGGCTTCCTGTGCTGCAAGCTTTGAGGACTGTTTTTTCTCTGGATGATTCTTTGGTAATGACACGATGTCATGTAAGTAACTTGAGGCAATGATGATTAAAGGCTCACCTCCTTCTTTCTCCATGATTCTTTTCGCATTATTTGCGACACGGATCAGATGCCCAATATCATGAGCATTATCATTAGAATGTGTGAGTCGCTGTTTTAAAAACGCTCTCAAGCGCTCTTCTAAAATAGTAACTTTCATTATTTTCACTTACCTAAAGATATTGAATTAATTGTTTTTATACAACCGTTTGATTGTTATTCAAAAAAATAAATTGTTATCTCCATAGAAGAATCACTCGTAATTTAAATATGGGCTTCTTTTCTTAGATTTATCTTGAAACATTGCTGTGTCTGCTTATCTATAGATATGAATATATATGGCAGAGTTGTTGTCTGCGGCTCATAACGACTATCCTTTAATTGCGCTTACCTGATAATTATTCCTTAATTGTCGATTATTTTGCCATTCCGAGATTAGATTATTCATTGCAGATTATTTTTGTAATTTGTGTGATTTGCATCACATTTATCATTTTTTTATCGCTTTTTTCAGTAGATATTTGTGATGTCAATAGCTTGTTCATTCCGATGACTGAGTATAATCAGCGCCGACTCATCGTCAGTGAATGATTTACATTCAACTGGCATATTTAATTTATTATTAAGTGAACAGGGATTCTTCCAATGCAACTCCTTATGAGCCTGGTCGGGATGGCAGTGCTGATCTTGATCGCAGTACTCTTTTCCAGTAATTATCGTGCTATTAAACTTCGTACTGTCCTTGGCGCCTTTTTGATTCAGGTCGCTATCGGTGCTTTCGTACTTTATGTTCCCGCAGGTAAGAAGATATTAATAGGGATGTCTGAGGGAGTTTCCAGTGTTATCCAATATGGTCAGAAAGGAATGGATTTTATTTTTGGTGGATTAGTTTCCCCCAAAATGTTTGAACTGTTTGGTGGCGGGGGATTTGTTTTCGCCCTGCGTGTGCTGCCTATTATTGTTTTCTTCTCTTCATTGATCGCTGTGTTGTACTACATTGGCGTTATGCAGCTAGTTATCAAAATATTGGGCGGTGGTCTGCAAAAAATTCTCGGCACTTCACGTACAGAATCTTTGTCTGCGACAGCCAATATTTTCGTGGGCCAAACTGAGGCGCCGCTGGTTGTTCGCCCTTATATTGCTACTATGACTCAATCTGAACTGTTTGCGGTAATGTGTGGTGGTCTGGCATCCGTTGCGGGTTCGGTACTGGCGGGTTATGCATCAATGGGTGTTCCTTTGGAATATCTGATTGCGGCTTCCTTTATGGCGGCGCCAGGCGGCCTGTTGTTCGCTAAATTAATGGTGCCTGAAACTGAAAAAACATCTGATACCGTTGATGCAATGTCACTGGTTTCTGAAGAGGAACGTCCTGCTAACATTATTGATGCAGCCGCTTCTGGCGCCGCTTCTGGTATGCAATTGGCATTGAACGTCGGTGCAATGTTGTTGGCGTTTGTGGCCCTGATTGCATTGTTAAATGGTATTCTCGGTGGTATCGGTGGTTTGTTTAAATATCCACAACTTTCTCTTGAACTGATGTTGGGTTGGATTTGTGCGCCGATTGCTTACCTGATTGGTGTTCCGTGGAATGAAGCAACCGTTGCGGGTTCTTTCATCGGTCAAAAACTGGTTGTGAACGAATTTGTTGCCTTTATGAACTTCGGTGAATATTTGAAACCGGATGATGTGGTTGCGGCCGCTGGTTTGCAGGTGCTGTCAGATCACACCAAAGCAATTATTTCCTTCGCATTGTGTGGCTTCGCTAACCTTTCTTCCGTTGCTATCCTGCTAGGTGGTTTGGGCGGTATGGCGCCGAGCCGCCGCGGAGATGTTGCTCGTTTGGGAATGAAAGCCATTATAGCGGGCACATTATCCAACTTAATGAGTGCAACTATCGCAGGCTTTTTCCTGGCTCTGTAACGTTGTTGAAATAGGCAGGTGGGATAATCCCGCCTGCAATCTATTTTCCTACCGGTTTATCCTTAATTCGTGAGTTATATTTTTTGTCGTGTATTATTTGACGATAAGTAAGTTGGATTTGCCGGTAAATCCCATGATAAATATAGTCTTATGTGATAAAAATCACATTTGAAATTATTATCTTGCAAATTACATGTAGTTAGTGTGATTGTTAGCACAATTTTTTGAACGTTGAAATGTTCAAATATAAGATATGCCAAATTTCAAGGATCAAGGCGAGGCTCGCATTAAGGACCATAAGCCGAAGAGAGCATAGTGCGGTGAAAAGGAATTCAATCGTCGTGGTAGGCATACTATCGCGACATCTTTAGGGAACAAGTCCGCTCGCCAACAAACAATCGTTTAACAGAATGTGTGGTTCTAGCAGAAGCTGGCCGCGATAATAACGTTGGAGAGTTTTATGACCGATTTAACCGCAGCAGCGCAGCGTGCGCTGAGTTTGATGGATTTAACGACACTCAATGATAATGATACCGATGAAAAAGTGACGGCGCTTTGCCATCAGGCGAAAAGCCCGGTGGGTAATACCGCGGCTATCTGTATTTATCCTCGTTTTATTCCTTTGGCGCGTAAGGTATTACGTGAACAGGGCACACCTGAAATCCGCATTGCAACAGTGACAAACTTCCCACACGGCAATGACGATATTGATATCGCTTTAGCCGAAACCCAAGCGGCTATCGCTTATGGCGCTGATGAAGTCGATGTGGTTTTTCCATACCGTGCATTGATGGCCGGTAATGAACAAGTCGGTTTTGACATGGTAAAAGCGTGTAAAGCCGCCTGCGCAGAAGCGGGGGTGTTGCTAAAAGTCATTATTGAAACCGGTGAACTAAAAGAGGAATCCCTGATCCGTAAGGCGTCTGAAATTTCAATCAACGCGGGTGCGGATTTTATCAAAACCTCTACGGGGAAAGTGCCGGTTAACGCCACTCTGGCAAGTGCTGAAATCATGATGAAGGTGATTCATGAGATGGGCGTGGGTGAAACAGTTGGTTTCAAACCGGCTGGTGGCGTGCGTACCGCGGAAGAGGCTGCACAATATCTGGCATTAGCTGATCATATTATGGGTGGCAAATGGGCTGATGCCCGTCATTTCCGGTTTGGGGCTTCCAGCTTGTTGGGCAGTTTGCTAACCACTCTGGGGCATCAGAATCAAGAGCAAAGCAGTAATTACTGAGAATCGTATACTGCATCGGTTGGTGCGTAACCACTGAGTTTTTCCCGATTTTAATCATGATTAGGAGAATGCTTTGTTTCTGGCACAGGAAATTATCCGTAAAAAACGTGATGGATATCCACTGAGCGAAGAAGAGATCCGCTTCTTCATCAATGGCGTGCGTGACAATACCGTTTCCGAAGGACAAATTGCCGCGCTGGCGATGGTTATCCACTTTCAGGATATGGTGATGGAAGAACGTGTCGCCCTGACGTTGGCTATGCGTGACTCCGGTACCGTGTTGAACTGGCAAAGCCTGAATCTGAACGGCCCGATTGTGGATAAACATTCGACCGGCGGTGTTGGTGATGTGACCTCCCTGATGCTTGGCCCGATGGTGGCGGCCTGCGGTGGTTATGTTCCGATGATTTCCGGTCGTGGTTTAGGCCATACCGGGGGAACGCTGGACAAACTGGAAGCGATTCCGGGGTTTGATATTTTTCCTGATGAGCGGCGTTTTCGTGACATTATTCAGGATGTTGGCGTGGCGATTATCGGCCAGACTAATTCATTGGCGCCGGCAGACAAACGCTTCTATACAACTCGCGATATTACCGCGACGGTGGATTCTATTCCCTTGATCACCGCCTCTATCCTTGGCAAAAAACTGGCTGAGGGGCTGGACGCACTGGTAATGGATGTCAAAGTTGGCTCTGGTGCGTTTATGTCAACGTATGAAGCGTCACAGCAACTGGCGGAATCAATTGTTAGCGTGGCTAACGGCGCGGGTTGTAAAACGACCGCGCTGTTGACGGATATGAATCAGGTTCTGGCATCCAGCGCGGGTAATGCGCTTGAAGTTCGTGAAGCTGTTCGATTTCTAACGGGGGAAAATCGCAATCCACGTTTACTTGAAGTGACAATGGCGCTAGGTGTTGAAATGTTGGTATCCGGTCATTTGGCAACAGGCCGTGAAGACGCTCGCAATAAACTCCAGTCTGTCTTAGATAACGGCAAAGCAGTCGAAATCTTTGGTCGCATGGTCGCTGCACAACAAGGCCCGACCGATTTCGTCGAGCGTTATGACAGCTACTTGCCAACTGCTGTTTTCAGCAAACCCGTATTGGCTGAACAGCATGGATTTATTACGTATATGGATACCCGTGCTCTAGGGATGTCTGTAGTTTCCCTTGGTGGAGGGCGCCGTAAGGCCGCAGATCCCATTAATTACAGCGTGGGGCTGAGTAATATCGTTGCTCTGGGTTCAGAAGTTAATAGTGGTACACCCTTAGCTATTATTCATGCCAACAATGAGAATGAGTGGCAGGAAGCGGCGGAGGCAGTACGTAAAGCTATCGTTCTGGGTACAGAAGCCAAACCAGCCACACCGATGGTTTATCGCCAAATTGGCGAATAATAACCATACTTATTATTAGATAATGGTGGCATTTTCGCATTTTTAGTGTGATTTGACGCAGGAGAAAATTTATGAAACGAACATTCATCATGGTATTGGATTCTTTTGGCATTGGCGCCAGTGAAGATGCCGAAAAATTTGGTGATAAAGGATCTAACACTTTGGGGCACATCGCGGAAGCGTGCGCCCGTGGTGATGCTGATGTCGGTCGCAAAGGGCCTCTGTATTTGCCGAACTTAAGCCGTTTAGGTTTGGGTAAGGCGACTGAGGAGTCCTGTGGAACTTTCCCTGTAGGTTTGGATAAAGACGCGGACATTATTGGCGCTTACGCTTACGCCAGTGAACTCTCTTCCGGTAAAGATACACCGTCAGGTCACTGGGAAATTGCCGGAGTCCCGGTGCTGTTTGACTGGGGTTACTTCAAAGATGAAGAGAACAGCTTTCCGCAGGCATTGTTGGATAAACTGGTAGAACGCGCAAATCTGCCCGGTTATCTCGGTAACTGCCACTCTTCTGGTACGGTTATTCTGGATAAACTGGGTGAAGAGCATATGAAAACGGGTAAACCGATTTTCTATACCTCTGCTGACTCGGTATTCCAGATTGCTTGTCACGAAGAGACTTTCGGTTTAGATCGCCTGTACGAACTGTGCGAAATCGCCCGTGAAGAGTTGACTGATGGTGATTACAATATTGGTCGGGTGATTGCGCGTCCATTTGTTGGAGACAAGGCGGGTAACTTCCAGCGTACCGGTAATCGTCATGACTTAGCTGTAGAGCCGCCTGCTCCTACCATGCTGAAAAAATTGGTCGATGAGAAAAATGGCGAAGTTGTTTCTATCGGTAAAATTGCCGACATCTATGCGAATGTCGGCATTACACAAAAAGTAAAAGCGACCGGCATCGATGCACTATTTGACGCGACGCTGGTGGAAATGGAAAAAGCGGGTGACAACACCATCGTATTTACTAACTTTGTCGATTTCGACTCTTCTTATGGTCATCGTCGTGATGTTCCGGGTTATGCGGCGGCCTTGGAACTGTTTGACCGTCGTCTGCCTGAAATGCTGAAACTGGTGAAAGATGATGACATTTTAATCCTGACTGCCGACCACGGTTGTGATCCAACGTGGGCTGGTACTGATCATACTCGTGAGCACATTCCGGTGCTGATTTATGGACCAAAAGTACAACCCGGTTCATTAGGGCATCGTGAAACTTTTGCTGATATTGGACAGACAGTTTCTGAATACTTTGAACTGTCGCCAATGGAATATGGCAAATCAATGCTCTGAACCTACTTACTGGCTGCTTTTGGGCAGCCATGTATGACTACTAAAATAACCATTAAATAAAAAAATAAGGAATTTGATATGGCCACGCCTCATATTAATGCTGAGATGGGTGATTTTGCAGACGTTGTTCTGATGCCTGGCGATCCATTACGTGCGAAATATATTGCTGAAACTTTTCTGGAAAATGTACGGCAGGTAAACGACGTACGCGGCATGTTGGGGTTTACCGGTACTTATAAAGGCCGCCCGATTTCTGTGATGGGGCATGGTATGGGTATCCCATCCTGCTCTATCTATGCGAAAGAACTGATCACCGATTTCGGCGCTAAAGTTCTTATCCGTGTCGGTTCCTGTGGTTCGGTACGTCAAGATGTTCAATTGCGTGACGTAATTATTGGCATGGGGGCATGTACTGATTCCAAAGTTAACCGTATACGTTTTAAAGATCACGATTTTGCGGCAATTGCTGATTTCGATCTGGTCCGTAACGCGGTTGATGCGGCTAAAGCAAAAAACATCAATGTGCGTGTAGGCAACATCTTCTCAGTGGAGCTGTTCTATACACCTGATCCACAACTGTTTGATGTAATGGAACAATATGGCATTCTGGGCGTAGAAATGGAAGCCGCGGGTTTTTACGGTGTTGCGGCTGAATATGGCGCAAAAGCGCTGACTATCTGTACCGTTTCTGACCACATCCGTACTCATGAAAAACTGACCGCCGAGGAACGCCAGACAACTTTCAATGAAATGATTGAAATCGCCCTGGAGTCTGTTCTGTTGGGTGATAAATAATCCGGTTCTACATTTGCTTTTGATTGCATAAAAAGAGCCGCTTTTTATTTAAATGCCAGCCAGTTGAAAAAATTGGCTGGCATTGCTCTTTTATTGAGCGGCTTTTTCCAACGCCTGAGCTAAATCGGCGATGAGATCCTCGGCATCCTCTATACCTACAGAAATACGTATCAACTGTGGTGTAATCCCGGAAGCAAGGCGTTTTTCTAATGGAATAGACGCGTGGGTCATACTAAATGGTTGGCCGATCAGACTCTCCACCCCGCCCAGACTTTCTGCCAGGGTAAATAGCTTTAGCTCTTGAATTAACCGGCGGGCATAATCATCATCACCTTTTAAGTGAACAGAAATCATACCGCCAAAACCCTTCATTTGACGTTTCGCCAGTTCATGCTGTGGATGGGAAACGAGGCCGGGATAGAAGACGGTTTCGATCTGAGGCTGTTGTTCCAGCCAGTGTGCGATCTTTGATGCGCTGTCGATGTGGCGCTGCATACGCAGCGCGAGTGTCCGTATTCCGCGCAATACCAGGAAACTACTAAATGGATCGAGCACGCCGCCGACAGAGTTTTGCAGGAAACCAAGTTTTTCTGCTAGCTCTGCATTTTCTCCGACGACAGCCAGCCCTGCGATCACATCAGAGTGACCGTTCAAATATTTAGTTGCGGAGTGCACAACGATATCGAATCCCAGATCAAGTGGGCGCTGGAGATACGGCGAGGCGAAAGTGTTATCCGCCACACTAATAATACCGTGCCGTTGCGCTATTTGTGCGATAGCCGCCAGATCAGCCAGTTTCAGCAACGGATTGGTGGGCGTCTCCACCCAAATCATTTTTGTGTCGGGACGAATGGCTGCTTCAAGGCCGGTAATATCATGGGCTTCCACGTAAGTGACACGCAAACCGGCAGTGCGGCTACGTACTTTTTCGAGTAGCCGATAGGTGCCGCCGTACAGATCATCGACGGCCACCACATGGCTATCCTTATCCAACAGTTCTAGCACTGTGGAACTGGCAGCCAGCCCTGAACTAAAAGCGTAGCCTCGGCTACCGTTTTCCAGTTCGGCTATCGCGCTTTCCAGAGCGTCACGTGTCGGATTGCCGCTGCGGGAATATTCATAACCCGTGTGCTGGCCGGGGGCGGATTGGGCGTAAGTCGAAGTTGCATAAATTGCCGGCATTATTGCGCCAGTGTGATCCGGTGTATAGCCAGCGTGAACAGTTTTGGTATCAAACTTGGTCATAAAATCATTCCTAAAAAATCAATTAAGTTGCTGACGCCATGCGTTCAGCACATCTGTGCGAGTTACCAGCCCAAGAAAGCAGCCATTATCGACGATCAGCGCCACATGTCCGGCGTCGAAAGTTGCCATCAATTGTTGCAAAGAAGCGCTTTTATCCAGCGTTTTCACCTGATGAGTCATAGCGTGGCTAACGGGCAGGCTAAAATTATGTGGATCAGCCTGAACGGTATGCATTAAATCCCACTCGTCGATAATACCGACCACTTGCTCCTCTTTCAGCACCGGTAATTGTGAAATTTCATATAAGCGCATGCGGGTATGAGCGGTTCTTAACGTATCTTCTGGCGATATAAAAACCGTAGCGCCATCCTGATAGCGATAAGTAATATAGTCGCTGAGATCGTGCTGCGGCGCACGAGATTGGAATCCCTGCTCCAGCATCCAATAATCGTTAAACATTTTTGACAGATACTTATTTCCACTGTCACATGCTAGCGTAACCACACGTTTGGGAGTGGTCTGCGCACGGCAGTAGCGCAGTGCGGCGGCGAGCAAAGTACCGCTGGAAGAGCCTGCCAGCACACCTTCCTTTAATAACAGATCACGGGCACTGGAAAAAGCTTCTGCATCACTGACACGGTATGCGTGGCGTACGCGACTAAAATCGCCCAGAGGAGGGATAAAATCCTCGCCGATGCCTTCTACCTGCCAGCTTCCGGCTTCACCATATTTACCGTGTTCGATATAGTCCACCAGAATAGAACCATTTGGATCGGCCAGAACAAACTCAGTTTCCGGCGAAACTTGAGCGAAATAGTGACTCAAGCCGCCAAGCGTACCGCCGGACCCGACACCGATCACCACTGCATCGACATTGTGGTCCATTTGCTGCCAGATTTCCGGTCCGGTAGTGGTCGTGTGCGCTGCTGAGTTAGCTGGATTGTTGAACTGATCGATATAAAAAGCACCGGGGATCTCTCGCGCCAGACGTAGGGCGTAATCTTGATAATACTCTGGATGACCTTTGCTGACATCAGAACGGGTAAGACGTACATCGGTGCCCAGTGCACGCAGATGAAACACCTTCTCCCGGCTCATCTTATCTGGAACAACCAGAATCAATTTATAGCCTTTCAGGGCGGCGACCAGTGCCAACCCGATGCCGGTATTGCCGGCGGTAGCTTCGATAATCGTACCACCAGGTTGAAGTAACCCTTGTCTTTCCGCCTGCTCGATCATGGAAAGAGCGACGCGATCTTTAATAGAGCCACCGGGATTTTGATTCTCCAGCTTAATAAATAATTGACACGGACCGGTATTCAGATGCGTTAACTCCAGCAATGGGGTATTGCCAATCATATCGAGAACAGAGCGTGATGTGGTCATATCATATCCAGATAATCCGTTGTATTCAGATAGTTATGGAGGATAACTCTGTATATGTATTTGTTTGAAAGAATGAATAGCAACCATATATAGCCAAAAGGAATATATTAGTTTTATTTTAGATGTTAAGAAGTATAGACGTTTAGATTTCCCGATTTATTAAAGAGTGAGGTAAATAAAATCATTTAATTTACAGTCAGGAGCTAATCAGAATAAAAACGATGATTTTTATCAGCAAATTATACTTCGATAACTTAGTTATTAATCTAAGAAGTATTCAGGTTTTAAAAATATTCCATAAATAAGATGATAGCTATTTTCATCTTATTTACTTTTAGACTCTGTTATGATTTTAAAATAACATCCTCCTGTTTTCTTCTGTCCTCTGTATTTACTCTGGAAAATCATATGCATTTTGTGTAGAGTTTGATCGTGCAAAAATAAAACAGAAGAGACTTCATGAATGAGGTGGTCTGAAACCTTAAAAGAAAAACTTTTTGATATTGCGTATGAGAAATTGGAATTATTTAAAAGATTAGATGGTGTTATTGATGAACATGCTGAGATCTTGGAGGATATCAGACAAGATCTTAAACATGATGAGGCGACAGCTATTGCAATTATGTTTGAGCTTGCAAAGATGGGATTCCTATATCAAAGAAGTAGAGATAAGGCACGCAAAGTCGCTTTGCCGATGAAAGACAAAACAGCTTCTAAAGACGATTTTACATTATGTGTATCTTATAAAACGTTAACAAAGAGAGATAAAGAGGCGTTTTTAGAAGCTAATCAACTTTTTGGAGCGGGATGGTTGGTAAATGATGTTGTTGCTCACTTTTCGCAGCAATTAAATCGATCGAAAAGAAACATTATACAAGAATTGTATCGCCAAAAATTGATTATTCTCTTAGATGGGGAATATCAGCCATATGGCATGGTTCATCAGTTAGAACAATCTAGCCTTGCTAATTATTTAGCGAATAAGAGAGCGCCACAGCATCTTAAAGATGACATTAATGTACTGAGATCTCAATTATCTGAGTTGTATAACGTATATCAAAATAATCACCCAACACTGGTATTTTCAAATGACGGAACGGGTTTTGGTAAGAGCTATGGAGTACTTAATCGTTACATTGAATCGGTTACTGTTAATGCGAAAGACAGTGATTTTACCAATTTTTTATTTGTTACTCCCCAGAAATCACAGATTGATTTTGACAAGAAACTGATTAAAAAGGCGAAGAAAAAAGGCATTGAGTTTCTTGGTCTTTACAGCCAGGAAGATCTGAGAGACTTGAACTTTGTAAACTGGGTTGAAGATTGCAATGGAGAAATTATTGAGAATAAAAAACGTTATTTAACATGGGAAAAAAGAGCGAAAAACTCACCGCTAGCATCGAAAGCCAATAATTTAGCTGTTATTGTTAAAACGATAGAGAATATTGAAAAGCAAATTCTAATACAAAAACAGCAAGGTGATGACGCTGATCTTATTCAGGATCATGAAGATCAGCTTAAAAAGTGTAAATCTAATTTAACGAGGGTGCTTGATGAGTTATCTGAGGCTGCTTTAAACCGACAAGAGTCGGCCATTAATCTACCTGCTATTATGGGAGCAGAGAATAAGATTGAACTGTTGCGTAAAGAAATTATCTTTCATTGTATACCAATGGCGGCAGCGATGGTTTCGCCTTGTATTCTGCTGGCGACGACTAGCAAATTTGACAGGCCGATTAAAATGCCACGGATAAATAAGCTAGGTAAATATATTGTAAAATCGATACCTTTTGATTACTTAATTGGTGGGAAAAAGAAACTGACGGACAATACATTAAGTGCTTTTTTAGAATCTCCTGTTGCAGAACAGATTGAATATTTAAAGACAGAGTTTTTTAAGATCGACGACGAAAACTATTTTAGAAAACACAATATCAGTTTTACATTAGTGATTGATGAAGAACATGAGGCTTACCGAATTTTCTCAAATTCGCGTAGTGTGAATTTAATTGATGATAAAGTACAACTTGTTCATGTTTTTGCGGTAACTTACCGTCTATTACAACAAGTGAAAGATATTGATGTTACTAAGATGTCATATTTACCTTTTCTCTCTGAGAAAAATGAATTTATTCATGATATCAAGGCGTATTTGGAAAAAAATTGCGAGCTATCTTTAGAAGGCACTATTGAACAAAACTTGGAGTCTTTACTTAAACTTTTTTCTGGTAATATCGATTTTGTTCAAATTAAGGGTGATGATATTGAACAAGTCATTAATATTACCAGAAATGTATTTAGTTTTTCTCCTAAACGTTTTTTTAATGAAGAATCACTAAAGAAAGTGAAAATTGAATTTGTGCATAGAGGAAGTGGTTGTCAACTATATTATTCTACGGATAATCGAGATAAAAATCCTTCTCTTCACGATACTTATCAACTTGCGATGGTAGTACTGGCTGCTGCTGCGAAGATTTCCAGTCGTTCACAATTTGCGAAATCACTTAAACAGGCGGGGGATAGTAGTCAAAACTTTTTGATGTATAAATTTATACAGAAAGCAGGAAAAATCAGGAATGAACTGAAACAAATGTTCGAACATCCTGCGTCGGAAGAAATGTTGATTTCTCACTTTTATACATATTTTCAGTCTAAAACCGTATTTACCATAGAGCGGATGAAAGAATTAGAGTTTCAAGACGAAACATTAAGTCATCTCACGTATATAAATTTTACTCTTGATCTTATTAAAGAGCAGCCCGAAGTGGCTTTGCTCCGTAGTCTCTATAACACAAGAAACAGCGTAATTTGTCTCAGTGCGACGACAGGTTTTGCTGAAACTTATTCAGGGCAATATAATCGTAATTTCTTGCGACGATTTTGCGCGGGTAAACCAAATAACTTAGCTATTCAAATCATTGAGCGAAGTGGTACTGATATTGCGTTATTGGCTTCTCTGCGGGATAAACGAGCGGAACTGAGAACTATCGACTTTGGTGTATTTAATTCAGATCTTCCTTTATTTGATTTTTGCAAGGATTTTGATGAGAGTTTTAAAATAAAATTTAATTTTCTTAGGGACGAACTTTATGGTTTGGATAAAAATTTTAAAAAGAGTTTAAATAACTATCAAAAAATAGAATTTGAACGTCAGCTTTGTTCTATGCTCCTTGCTGCTTATCAAGGCAAGCATACGATGAGTTTGGCATTGAGTAACCGCTTTCAGCGCAAATTGAAAAAATATTTTTCCAGAACAGAAGTAAAAATTAAGAATATCAAAAAAGTGCATAATTCATGGAAAATATTTGAGTATTTACCTTTTGCAAATAAACCTAAGATACGTGTGATTTTATTTGATGCGGAATTACGTAAAGAGTGTAATATTAGAGACTTCATCCATATAAAGGATAAAAATACGAAAATTGTATTACTCTCCTCTTATAAAAGTGCCGGTACAGGGTTAAATTATTTTCTTACTTATCCAGAAGAAGGTGGGGATTTATTTGAGGAAGATTTTGAGCGTTTAGTATTAACGAGTACGCCATTCTGGAGTGCAATCATTAAGGATGAAAAAACAAATGATAGGACACTCCACTCATTACAAAACTATCTGCTGTTAATGAAACAATGTTCTGATTCAGATGAGGAAAAATTTCTAAAGGATTTTGATATCAATTTATCAAGTGGTGAAGATTACCAGTTCTTAATGCGTGAACATAGGATCTCTAAACTAAAAGATTTAATGCAAGCTATTGGTCGTGTTGAGCGTAAAGATACGAAGATAAATACAGAGATATTTATTCCAGATAGTGCTGTAGAGGATGGAATAGTTCTGTTTAATCAATTTACTCGAATTAAAAGAAATCGTCCGATATTAGAGAGTATGTCTTTATTAAATCATCATTTTATGCGGCTATGCGAAAAAGAAAGAATGATGTGTAGTTTTAAATCATGTGAAGAGAGAGAATTATTTGAGGAAAAAATAGCTAGAAATTCGGCTTTACTTAAAGAGTTTTTTGAAGATTTTGTTCCAGAGGTGCTCTCCGTTGCAAGGAAAGATAATGCCGAAGCGATTATATTCAATGAACATCTTAGATCTATTGAAAGTTTGATATCGCCATCAAGTTATGTAAAAAAACTGAAATCAAATCCCCATGTCAAAAAATACCAGGCAATGATGGAGGCGGTTGATGCATTATATATTGATATATCTACTACTCCACAGTTGAAGTTAAGTATTAAAAATCTTGAAGATGGGATAGTAACGTTAACGGATATTGAACATGGTTATTCAATATATCATCCTAAAGAATGGATATTTTCAGGTATTGGTAATCGAGTTGATGGTAGAAAAGATGAACATGTCACACATCTTTTAAAAGAAATTGCAATTCTAAGCAAGAATGTGTTTAAAGATTGCATTCCACATCCTTTTTTCATTCCATTGCTCAAAGGGAATATTGGTGAATATTTATTTACCCTACTTTTAGATAGACAACATAATTGTCAGCCAATAGATCCTAAATTATTGAGTGAAAAAATAGGAAAAAAAGCTTATGAATTGTTTGATTTTTATATTGAGGCGGATAAACATTTAATTTGTGTTGATACAAAGAATTGGTCATCTACTTTAGATAAAAGATACCAATCATTAAAAACGCATAATAATGCTCAAGGAAAAGCTGAAACTATTTTAAGTTATATTGATAATAAATATGAATCAGTTAAGTTCGTATATTTAAATACTCGCATGGAAAATAATCCATTAAATCTTGAGCAAGAAATATCTCCGGATAGTAAAATTTATTATCTTAACTTATTTAAAGAGTACTTTGGGTATGAAAATAAAAAGCAAGATTATGACCAAGATTTTCGTATAGGTCCAGGAAGTAAGTTAGTTAAAGAAGTTCGTATTAATAAACAAATTTTAAATTTATTACAAGGTGATTGATAATGATAAAGTTAGCTGATATTGCTAAAGATTGTTCTGACGTTTCTCCTGTAGCTAAAACTAACATTTTAGACATTGACGGGAGTATTTCTGGTAATATAGAGAAGCTATTTGAAGTAGATGATGGTAGTGGATTATATATTACTCATGGTCAAAAGAGCTTTGTTAAAGAAAAGGGAGAAAGAGACAAAGACTTCTATGCTAAAGTAGATAAGGAAATACAAAAAATCATAAGGAAAAAACTAAATTTAAATCCATCAGAAAAAGTGTTTTACGATAGTTTTTGGAGTAGTAAAGCAGTTCACTTTTTTTATCTTTCCGACCAGGAATATGACATAAAAGGGTTTATTGATAAATTTGAAGAAAATAACAAATTTTTATGCAATGTTTTTTCTGCGATTGTGGGATTGCATATTAAAAGAATTTTTCTAAAAGAGCTTGAAGAGAATTATGAAATAGAGCCTGAATTTTATAATTCACGAATTTATTTATCAGCAGAAAAGCGTGGTAATATAATTGATTCTTTTTATCCGCGTTTTCATTTCTTTATTCAAAAGGAGTTAGTCGTAAATTTACATAGAAAGGCTTTTAGAATTGAAAAAAAAGTGGATTCATACAATGTGGGTTCATACAACACAGAAGAAATTCAATTGTTATTTAGAACTAAAGAAAATAATTTTCAGGTCATAGATAACATCAATACCAATGAACACTCTAAGAAAAAATTCATGCGATTCATGAAAGGATATCGAAATAGTAAAAATTATGTTCAAAACTTGATTATACAAAAAATAAAAGAACTACTAAATCATGCTGAGATCTCTTTTAGTGAAAGATACTTTAAAGCTGATTATGTCCTTCATGACTTTATCACGGTTAATAAAAATTTATTACACCCTCTGGTATTAATAGATGCCAGAATTACAAAGCATTCTGCTGATAATAAATCAAAAATGTTCTTGGAAAAAGAGATTAAGGAAGTATTTGAACTACAAGAATTAACTGATTCTCCTGTTCAAGATTTTAATTTATTGGATAAAAATAAAAACTATTTGGTTCTTAATTCATTGGATGATGGAGCTAAAACCAGTATATTGGTCAAAGGTGAAATTAAAAACACGACATGGGATGCATTTAAGCATATTGGAGAAAAGGAAATAGAAGATGCTGAATTGGATTACTATTCGAAATTGAAACGCTATAGGTTTGAAGCGCAAGGTGAAACAGTTATTCAGGGTATAGATTTAGATAATAATATTGTGGAAAACGATAAGGAGACTGGCCTGGAAAAACTAAGCAATAAAATACGTACAAAGATACAAAAGATCAAGAGTGAACTTTGGCTAAAAGAGAGAATTTTTAAAGAGAAAAAAATTGAAAATATTGACCTTCCAGATTTAAAGATAACTCTTGTGTATATTAGGATTCCAGAAGAATATAAGAAAAATAAGGAAATATTGGCTTCAATAGTTGATGTTAATATTCATAATAAAACGATTTTCATCAATGGACATTCACTTGTAAAGAGTCATACGGCCCTTAAGGAAAAATGCGAATTTATGAAGAAAATATCAAGTCTTTATAATGATTCTTTTTATTTGATTGATAATGTTGAAGAAGTTATTCTTAGTCGATATCACTCAGATAGAATTCCTAGAATCGTCGGTAATCAGAAAATAGATAATATTGAATATGCTTTGGAAGATGAAAATTTAGTAAATAGAGTATGTAATCCGATTGAAACAGTTTTGCCCTATTACTTAGCGCCTAAACAGAATAGTCAGTATGAACATATTTATTTTCAACCGAGGGGAGATGACTTATTGTATTTTGTATCACCCTGTAATTCACCTCGTCAAACGATTGCAAAAGAGAACTTAATTTACAATATTTTGACTATGGATAAAGAGGGCAAACAGATAAATGCTATGGAACAAAATATCACATCTATTTTCCTACGTTCTTTTACCAACGATATATTAAGGTTAAGGGAAGTTAGTAAAAGCTCTTTATTTGAGAAAATAGCTAAGATATACATTGAAAACTAAGTGGAAATTAAAAGATTTTCTCCGAAAAAGCGGAAGGATCACACCGGCGGCACCGAGGCTATGCTAAAAGTCACGGTGCCAAATAAAGTTGCCTGCTAATTCTCCCAGGGATTGATCACGTTCACACCAGCTGCCTCGAACGGGCTAACATCTCGTGTGGCAACTATCATGCCATTTGCGGCGGCAGTTGCAGCGATATATCCATCGGCCACGTTGATTGCCAAACCGGCGATCCGGGCTTTTGCCATAAGTTCACTATAAGATTGTGACGCTGACATGTCGAATGATAATACACGTCCGGTGAACAAGGGTAATACCTGCTTTTCCAGGTTCTCCTGCAATTTATCGCGGCGTTTCCCTATGGGCAGTGAAGCCAAACCAAAGCGCAGTTCGGCTACGGTTATTGCCGACAGATATAGGGTTTCAATCGGTTGTGCGTCTAGCCACTTAATGACACGTGATTCAGGAGCCTGACGCAGTGGTTCCGAAATCACGTTAGTATCCAGTATAATCATTCAAAATTCATCGGGTTAGCAGGAATTTTGTCACGTATTTGCTCAATGGCTGTAAACTCCTCATCGGTTAACTTGGATTGGCGGCCAATCTCAGCTAGCATCGATCCTAACTTGATCCGACCTTCGGCTTTTACGGATTCTTCCAGAATGGCGCGTACTTCGGCTTCAGCACTGCGGCCATGAATAGCAGCACGTACTCGTAAAGCACGGTGTACTTCATCAGGGATGTTCCTGACAGTCATCATTGCCATAATTCATCTCCTATATTTGCATACAATGCATTCAATATAATAAAATGAATACAGATTGGCAAGCAACCTCATAGATAAACGGGAGAGGGCCTTCGAGTTAAACGGAAACGTGTTTTATTCACATAGTTTATGAAGTTTTTCCTGTTTTCTGTGACTTTCATTTAATTAAGGAAAAAACATAATGAACTATTCTCAAAAGGATTTTTAACATCATCAGCTAATCTTTGAAAAACCTTAGTGTTTACATATCCCTGAACTGATTCAAAACATTTAACAGGATTAACCGGATTTTAAAAATGCTTTAAAAAATGGGTTTTGATCTTAATACCATCAGTTGATCTGTTACCTTCTATGGTTTTAAACCTGAAAAATAAAATACAGGAAAAGGAAAAACGAGAAAACTGAATGACAATTTAATGAAAACGGGGAGGGTAAATAGGGGCTATAAAACGTAAATACCATTCATTAAATCTTTTCTAGAGATCGTAAAATCCTTTTTATCGGTGATTAATCAGCTAAGGGGTAAAAAAACAGGTACTCTATTAATGCCAGATTTTTAAAAGGCATAGAGTGATTACGGCCATAACCATTTGAAAATACGAATGCGGATAGATTAGAGGTATTGTATAACATATTGATTTAAAGTGATAAATTCCACTTTTTGGCAGAATGGTTAATGACATTTAATCGAAATCCATTAACCATTAACGGAAAGTTAAAAAGAAATCAGCACGATAGGGAAAGTTTTTAATGAACTGAAAATTAGATGTTTTCTCCACCGTCATTTTAAGACTTAAGCTATAAAAATAATGCAATAAAAAAGAGATAAAACGGTTAATTTGGCAGGATTTAAGCTTTTTTAAAAAAGAGGGTTTATCCGAGAAAACATCAAGGGATATCTTTAATGTCGTCAGGCTATTTACTGGCTGATTTATAAAAACTACTCAGGATTACCAGTAAAATAGAGTCAGTGAAAATAAAATGCGGAAAAGGTAAAAAAACTGTTGAAATCTTATGTCGATTAAAACTGGAGATTAAAAAATGACTTTTAATAGTAGTTTAAAACCTGCCTATCATAAATCTTTTAGTGAAAAACAAGAAAAAAATTGTTTTGTTAATATTCATGGAAAAAAGTAAGGTAATCATATGAATAATTTAATCAGACAATCTATTTTCCCAAAGGAATGGATTTTAATAACGTTTTTAAATGGTATAAACTTTGCCATAAACCAGTTAAATAATCGATCATAAAAAAGTTCAAGTGAATGATTTAACAGAATACAAATCTGGTTAATTGCGGTGTTATTGTTTTTCATTTATTATGTAAAACTGTAAAATACGCTGAATTAAACGGCTTTACATTGTTTTAATCAGTCTAGCCTACGATTTGATTTAAACTATGCTGCTTTTTATGTCTTTAATGTGATCTAAATAACTTTTCATAATTATAATACACTCACTCTTTTTATTCTCTGCTATTCCTGTAGGGACATGAATTTAAAAACGTTTTCACTTTCTCAAGCAATTGCCACATATACTGACAGCCATGATTTCGTGTCACCGTTTCATGTAAGGATTGCCACAGACGCTCAATTTTATTCAGCCAGGGTGAATAAACAGGTAAAAACAACAGATTAAATTTAGGATGACAAGCCAGCCAATCTCTGACCCGTCGGCTTTTATGGATACTGTAATTATCCAAAATCAAAGTGAGGGTTTCAGCATGACAATACTGGCGTTCAAGTTCTTCCAATACATTGATAACTAACTGAGAATTCTTATTTAACCCGTCAGCATAAGTCACTTTTCCCGTTTGAACATTCAGGCAACCTGCAAAATAATGTTTTTGGTTTTTTCCTGGTGTCACTATACGTTTCTGTTGCCCTTTTAAATACCAGTCAGCCCCGATTTTTGGATTCAGCTCGATGTCGACTTCATCTTCATAAAAAACGGGATGTTTTTCTGAACACTTTGACAATGCCTCGGTAATTTTCGCCATTTTTTCAGGGTACTCGGGATCGGGTAATTTAAGCGTCGGGGCTGCCCTTCGCCACACGATACCCATTTTATGTAAGTAACGATAGAAGGTACTGATGGATAATTTTATGTTTAATAATTCATTGATTTTAATGATAAAAAACTCAAGACTCCAGCGAGAACGCAGGCAGCCCAATTGCTGGGGAGAAGATTGCAATAAAAAAGACAGTAAAGGATAAAGCGGGATTAAATTCCAGACAGCGGGTCTGCCCACAGGCAGGCTTTTGAGTCCTTCCAGACCATATAAAGTCAACCCGTTTATCCAGCGATAGACAGAAGAACGACTGGCGCAAAGGGTTTTGGCGACCAGAGAGACAGACTCGCCTCGATGCAGCATCAATATGGCCATGAGCCTGCGAGCATAATCTTTATCTCGGGTGTTCTGGATAATTTTTTTCATCTGGCGTCGTTCATTGCGGGGTATAGGTGCTATGATAGGCATAACTCAGTCCGTTTAGTGGTTTGGGATTATCTACAATTGATCAGATTGCAAAAATTGGACTGAGTTCCCTCCAAGTGTTCTACTATTTTGAAAAGTTATTTAGGATTAAAATCAATTAACGCACATTATATTCAAAAATATTAAAAAAATAAACTAAGGTAATAAATTCATAAAACTATTTTCAGATTAAAAAGAGTGCTTGGATTCACATAATAAGTGAAACATATTTAATCGCTAAAAAAATCAATGTTTCATTCCGACTATGGAAAAAATAATTTTCTAATTAAATAAAACCATTCCGCCATTATTTATATAATAAATTACTCTACATAATATATATTTATCAGCGTGTCATTAGATTATAAAACCATATATATCAGCAAATTAATTTTCTTCAACAAAACAACACGAAAGATAAAAGATATGAATTATACTTATAATTGTCATTAAGACACCAAAAAAAGTTCAATCATACTTAGTGGAGAGGACCTATGTTACTTGAAGAAATAATTAGAAAATCTGTCGCGACAAAGGGAATGATCGGCTTAGATAACATAGATAATAACAATGTGGACATATCAGGAAAATGGGCTAACGAACTTGGTTCTACAATAGAAATTATACAACCAAATAAAAGCGTATTTTTTACAGGTAAATATATTAGCGCTGTAAGCGCCGGAGGAGGTTCAACGACAGGAAGTATCACAGGGAACATATGTGGAAACCTCATTGTCTTTCTTGTGAATTGGGATGAATATGCTGCGATAACTTCATGGGTAGGTCAAATTGATATAAATTCACCTTTCATTGTAACAACGCAGCCAACAACGGCTAAAAATAGTTTTCCAGAAAAAATTACTACCTTATGGATGATGACCAGTAGACCTGATGATATTAAAGACCAATGGGCATCAATAAACTCAGGAACGGATACATTCCATAGAATAAACAAATAAAACTTAATCTCCCCGCCGCCGTGCGTTGAGGAATACCCAGAAAAAAATGGGGCAGGCATAACGTGATGTGATCTACTGATAGCTCAAATAATTTCAGCGAGATAACCGCTATGCCTGTTCGTCAAGCCACATCCATGTTGACCAGAGGGGCATCACTGACATCGGCTAGGAGCGGGCGATTTTTACCGGGGCGGACTCAGGTTAAAAACAAAATAAAACGTGTATATTGTCTGTTGGGGAGTGCGTCACTTCATAATGATATTCCCCTGATTTTTAACCGTATTATCTCGGTGTTAACCTGACAACTCTCCTTGGGCGTGATTGCCGTTGACTGGGGGGATATCCCTTGTTTGAAGTGTGTTTCATTACGAGCTTTATCAGCGTGGTAATGGTGAACTGATTGCCCGCGGTCAGATTAACATCTTGAGTGTCGCCACGTTACTGTCAATGTCCCGGTTTGTAGGGGCACGCTGTTACCGCTGAGCGTGGTGCTCTGTGCCTGACGTTCATGCACCTCATCGGAAGATTTGAGAGTAAGCCTTTACTGGTCTGTTTGCTGTGTTCTACTAGGTCTGATGAAGCGGTACCCACTTAAATGTGAGCAAACACTTGCTGTAATTCTTCATGCAGAACTCCCCCCTAAAGAATTTGAATTAATTTGATATTATCCTGCCGGATTAATGCTGGTGGTAAAAATAACCCTGGTTTTGGAATGGCCGGGGTTGGTTACTTAATTTAAAAGTTCTTTTGACACATTGCCTGTATCAAAAAACTCCTTGAATACTTTCACAACAAAATCGAAATCTTTTGTGAGCTGGCAAGCAGGCCAGTAATCGCCAAGTATATCTATTTTATCATTTGACTGAGTTGGATCCCAAAATGTGAATATTTCATCATTTTCATCTAGCATAGTAACTAAATAAATCCCATTATCCATCCTAACCTGAAGCTCTGATAATAAGTATCCTTCATTATCTAAATAATCAATAGTTACACAACCTGAGTTTATTTTCAGAGAATGTAATAAATTATTTACTCTCTCCCAAGAGGGGTATTTTTCACTCCCTCCATTTTGCAAAATAGACCAAGATAGTAATAAATTATCCATTAATCATTATCCTTCACACGGAAACCTTTCGTACCTTTTTCCCAATATAGTGTCCTTCCTGTTTTTTCCTCATGCAGTGTTAGTGATTTAAGACCTGATTTCTCTGCCATAGACTTGATATCACTGAGACAATATGTGCAAATTTTTTCGCCTCTAATTGACATTTCCATATTGCGCCCTTGAGTCATTCCTTGCTCATATGCTTGCTGGATAGTTCCAACTTCGGCATGAGCAGTTGCCATATTTCCATTCGGGTAATTTTTGTCTGGGCGCTTATCTATTTTCACCTGTACCATATCATTGATTAGTGTAGGACGACTTTGATCACCAAGATAGTAATCTGGTCGATTTCCCTGATTAGTATCAGTAAATTTTTTCCCGGTTTCTTTATCAGTTAACTCTGCTGTGACCTTAGGAATGGAGGTATGAGTTTTTTTATCTAAAACTCTACTACTTTCCTGAATTGTGAGTTTATCTGGTGAGACGATTCCTTCTGTCGGCTTGGTTATGGCTTTATTACCGGCAACACCTCCAAATATAGCTAGTGAACCCAGACTCATATTTGCTACGCCACTACCATATTTTCCGTCAATAACCTGCCCAATACCCGTACCAGCCTGATATGAACCTCCGGCAACAATGCTTCCCCGAATAAGTGTTCCTGGCGTGCTGGGTAATATCGTTAATGCATCCGTTCCGAGAGCAGCTTGCCCTGAATGTACGCTGTACGTTTTCAGATAGCTTAATGCTTCATTATAGGCTTTCGCATCTGCGGCAGCCGCAACAAATGCGCCCCCGTTAACTAAATTCTGAATTGCAGCCGCAGCTTCTTTTCCTGAAAAACCATATTCTGTCTGCAATTCATAGCTATATTGATTGAGCAAAACAGACAGCTCCTGTTTTCCTTTCTCATCTAATGTACCTTTGCGATATTTGTCTAACATCACATTACTGGCTTTGTCTTCATTGGTGAGTCTGACGATATTTTGTGAAGCTTCCAAGAGGTTTTTACCTGCCTTTTGGTCGTGAAGAGCTTTGATCAACGCATCATTCTTTTTGACAGTCAGGAAATTATTCTCCACAGCATTCTTCCCGGCCTGGGCACCGGTAACGGCGCTGCCGGTGGAGTCACCGGCAATTCCACCCGCTAGCCCTGCCGCCAGAGTGGAGAGGGTGCTGATGGCCTGTTTTTCCTCTTCACTTAAGTCGCTGACTTTAGCATTTTCGCCGTGAATATGCTTTATCAGTTCTCGTGCGGCCAGTTCACCGCCCGCCGCTCCTGCCGCGCCGCCGGCCAGTGCCTGACCAATATTCCCCCCTGCTAATCCCTGAATAGCTGCGGTAGCCGCCTGTAAAGCGGTGTGGTATTTCCCTCCGGTGCCAAGACCGGACTCATTCAATGCCTGGTTATAGGCGGTTTTGTAAATCTGGTCTTTAATTTGCTCAGGCGTAATGTTAGTTTTGCCGGCGTTTTCCAGTTTCTTTCGGGCCGCTTCTCTATTCGGGTTACTGATATTCTCCAGTTTGGCGTTGGCCGCTTTGGTGGCGATAATTGCTCCTTCGGTGCTGGCGATATCAATCACCTGCGCACTGATTTCGCCAATCAGTTGGGCCTGTCTCAGCCGTTGTTGCTCTTTCTCTTTGTCAAAGATAGGACTGAGAGCATTGTTGGCATGGTCGGTATCCCGGCTCAGGGTGGTGATATCCTGTTGCTGGCTGTCTTTATCCCGGATAATCAGGGTGCCGTCACTGACCGCGGCATGGGTGGTGCTTTGGGCGTGGCCTTCCCGGTTAGCGCCGCCCAGGGTATTGGCCGCCATATTACTGAGTAACATGCCGCCTACTGAGCCGCCAGTGCTGATACTCACGCTATGGTGTTCGGTTTTAAAATCCGCTTTGTTTTTGATGTCGTCAAAGCCCAGAGTGCCGGTATCGAGGGTGTTTTTGTCTTTGTCTGCGGTACTGGCAATGACCGCGCCGTCAAGCTGGGTGTGTTCACCTACTTTGACTTCATAGCCGCCTTTACCGGCGAATAGTCCGGTCTGCTCTTGTACGGAGTCAAAGTTGCTGTGGATTTTGTCGTGGCTGGCGCTGAGGTTGAATGAGCCGCCCGGTTGTGGACCGAAAGTGGTACTGTCGCTGGCACTGACATTCTGCTGCTTCATATCGTAGCGGTTACTGTCCTGCTCGCTGCTGAGTGTCAGGTGGCGTTTGACGTCAGCGGTAAGTTGTTCTCCACTAATTTGGGCGCTTTTGCCGGTGGTCTGTTCGGTGTTCTACTAAATCTGATGAAGTGGTGCCTATTTTAATGTGAAAAATGCTTACTGTAATTCTTCAATAGAACTTCCCCCTACTTGTTGGGTGTCCAACTTTCGGGGGACGGTTCAATTGGCCGGGATTAATACTATTTAAGCATTAGAGAAAGCTTACTTATAAAGTTTCTCTTATTGAATTCAATATGTAATATGTAATTATCTCTTACATATTTTACCCATCGGTTAATGTATCCCAACAGCATATCTGGTTTGCCTCCCCCACTTGAAGTTGGTGTTCCCATGATTTCAATAATTTCTAAGTCCTTTCCCTTTAGTTTTATACCTTCTGGTAGCTCGCCGATATAACCAGTAAAGCCTTCACTAGGTTCTATAAAGAAAGTAATTTGATCTAGAATATTATTCTCTAGCAAAAGTAAAATTCCTGAACTATAAAAAGAATAATAAATTCTTTCTTCTAAAATGTCAGGGGAAACATCTGGCATCTCATTAATTTCTTGAGCTAATAAAACAAAACGACGATCAAGCTTCGAGCATCCAAGCAAAGCTATAATTTCTTGTAATTTCAACATTATTTCATTACTCCTTTACTTTGATTACGTTCTACGATCTGTCGTACCGCATCATCAACTAATTTAGGGTCATAACCACGTTCTATCATATTATGTCTCAAAGCTTCGGTATCACGGCATACAGCACCACAAAGATCCTGTGCGTCTTTCTGAACTTGAACTGGAGTGTTTTTACCTCCATAAGTCGGGCTAGCTTTATGTGCATCCCGTGGAATTTCAACAGCCGTTGCATTTTGATATAAAGTTTTTTCCTCTGCGGGGGTTAGCTTTCTTCCCAATTCATTTTCTTTTGCTTTTCTAAGTGCTGCAAATGACGGAATATGATCATGCTCTAGTCCATCCCCGACGACTGCACGAGATTTTAATTCCTTGTAGGAGCCAACGTCGAGCGCCTTAACAGCTTGGATATCATCACTGGCTTTGTTAATTAACTTAGAGGCTTCGGCAACATCCCCTTTTGCCAAGGCTTTTTCTGCCGCTTTGATGGCTTTACCTGCGGCATCACCTGCAACAGGTACCAAACCGACAACTGCTGCTAGATAGTCTATCGCACTCTGGGCTTCCGCAAAGCTCTTGATATCACCGGCAATCGGAACGAAATCAATTCCGAAAGAAGTTGCTCCTTTAAAGAGTTCTGCCCGGTAAGCATCTATTTTGGCCGAACAAGCATCAGAACTAAGCCCCGCACAGTGCTGTACTTTAAGCTCGGCCTCTGCCGCTACAATCTGTTTTAACGCCTTTTGGTATTTGTCAGTCTGTGATTCGCCAGATAACTGACGTTCGACAATATCACTCAGTGCATTATTCTCCACCGCATTCTTCCCGGCCTGGGCGCCGGTAACGGCGCTGCCGGTGGAGTCACCTGCAATGCCGCCTGCCAGCCCTGCCGCCAGGGTGGAGAGGGTGCTGATGGTCTGTTTTTCCTCTTCACTTAAGTCACTGACTTTAACATTTTCACCATGAATATGCTTCATCAGTTCTCGCGCGGCCAGTTCACCGGAAGCTGCTCCTGCCGCTCCCGCCAGCGCATTGTTACCGCTGACTTCGGCGGCCACTGCCCCCAGAATGGCATGGGCCAGAGTATTGGTGACGACATCGACTTGATGGGTTTTCGGGTCGGTAGTCAGGTCTTTAATCACCCCGGCCAGGTAAGGGGAAGCGCCACCTGCCAGCGCCTGACCAATATTTCCGCCCGCGAGTCCCTGAATAGCTGCGGTAGCCGCCTGTAAAGCGGTGTGGTATTTCCCTCCGGTGCCAAGACCGGACTCATTCAATGCCTGGTTATAGGCGGTTTTGTAAATCTGGTCTTTAATTTGCTCAGGCGTAATGTTAGTTTTGCCTGCGTTTTCCAGTTTCTTTCGGGCCGCTTCTCTATCCGGGTCACTGATATTCTCCAGTTTGGCGTGGGCCGCTTTGGTGGCGATAATTGCTCCTTCAGTACTGGCGATGTCAATCACCTGCGCACTGATTTCGCCAATCAGTTGGGCCTGTCTCAGCCGTTGTTGCTCTTTCTCTTTGTCAAAGATAGGACTGAGAGCATTGTTGGCATGGTCGGTATCCCGGCTCAGGGTGGTGATATCCTGTTGCTGGCTGTCTTTATCCCGGATAATCAGGGTGCCGTCACTGACCGCGGCATGGGTGGTGCTTTGGGCGTGGCCTTCCCGGTTAGCGCCGCCCAGGGTATTGGCCGCCATATTACTGAGTAACATGCCGCCTACTGAGCCGCCAGTGCTGATACTCACGCTATGGTGTTCGGTTTTAAAATCCGCTTTGTTTTTGATGTCGTCAAAGCCCAGAGTGCCGGTATCGAGGGTGTTTTTGTCTTTGTCTGCGGTACTGGCAATGACCGCGCCGTCAAGCTGGGTGTGTTCACCCACTTTGACTTGATAGCCGCCTTTACCGGCAAACAGTCCGGTCTGCTCTTGTACGGAGTCAAAGTTGCTGTGGATTTTGTCGCGGCTGGCGCTGAGGTTCAATGAGCCGCCCGGTTGTGGGCCGAAAGTGGTACTGTCGCTGGCACTGACATTCTGCTGCTTCATATCGTAGCGGTTACTGTCCTGCTCGCTGCTGAGTGTCAGGTGGCGTTTGACGTCGGCGGCAATCTGTTCGCCACTGACCTGAGCGCCTTTGAGCGTCGCGTCCCGACCGGCGTTGAGGGTGACGGTTTGTCCCGCATCCAGCGTAGTTTCATTATGGCTGACGCCGTTGCCGCTTTCACTGCCTTTACCGCGGTTGGTACTGACGGAGAGATTGATACCCGTGCCCCCCGGTCCGGCAGTTAAACCGACGCCCAGTGAGCTGCCGCGACTGCTGTTTTTACCGGTGGTCTGTTCGGTGTTCTGGCTGGATGAGAGCTGGATATCCCGGCTGGCATTGAGTCGCAGGTCTTTACCCGCCTGCAACTGGCCGCCCTGAATACGGATATCTCCGTTCTGGTCTGGCGTGCCGGAAGCGGTGAGGGTGAGATTATCCCCGGTCATCAGGCTGCTGCCCTGTTGAGTGGTCTGGTGCTGTTTCAGTTCTGACCGGGAGGACTGGCTGCCGTAGGAGAGGTTGACGCCCACCAGATTGTTGTTGGCTTTGTCGCCACCGCCTTTAGCGTCGGCCAGTCGGGCTGCCTGGACAGCCTGTACTCCGCTAAGGGCGGCTTTGGTGCCTTGTAAGGCTTTGATTCGGCTGTCACTTTCACTTCTGGCCGCCTGAACTGTTTGAACGGCGGAATTCAGGGCCCCGCCTGCGGTGCCGGACAGCGCCACGGTCAGGCCGCTTTGTTTCTGTTCGGTTTTGGTGACAGCGGTGTGGCTGTTTTCCGCACTGGTGATGTTAATATTTTGACCGGAAAGTTGCATATCGCGGCCCGCCACCACATCACTGCCGTGAAGGTTGAGCTGTTTTCCGGCGCTGAATGTTACACTGCCCTGACTGCTGCCTAC
The DNA here is from genome assembly GCF_019090985.1 of Photorhabdus akhurstii. Classification (NCBI taxonomy): domain Bacteria; kingdom Pseudomonadati; phylum Pseudomonadota; class Gammaproteobacteria; order Enterobacterales; family Morganellaceae; genus Photorhabdus; species Photorhabdus akhurstii. The sequence continues at coordinate 729,872 of NZ_CP020335.1, forward strand.
TGTGCTGCCTTTGTTGAGGTTGCTGTCGATGTCGGTAGTGGATTTTTGGCTGGCTTTGCCGACGGTGAAGCCGATACCGCCGGTGCCCATCAGTCCCGATTTTTTCTCTTGCTTGAAGTGCGTTTCATGACGGGCTTCATCAGCGGTGGTAATGGTGAGCTGATTGCCTGCGGCCAGATTAACATCCTGAGTGCCTGCGACGTTACTGCCGATGATGTTTAGGTCATTCCCGGCCTGTACGGTCACGCTGTCGCCACTGAGCGTGGTGCTCTGCGCCCGGCGTTCATGCACTTCATCGTGGGTTTCGACGGAGGATTTGGAGAGTAAGCCCTTACTGGTCTGTTTGCTGTGTTCTATCAGGTCGGATGAAGCGGTGTCTACTTAAATGTGACAAATGCTTCCTGTACTTCTTCATGGAGAACTTCCCCCTACTTGTTGGGTGTCCAACTTTCGGGGGCAGTTCATTTGGCTGGGGTCTTTAATATATGACACTGAAAAAACTAGATGATAAGTAAATCACCAGAATAATCGACAGGTGCTTTGTACTTATAATTACGTGTTTCTGTATCTACCACACTTTTCAAGTAATCATTTAGGATTAAGCCCGTATCCTGAACAACTTCTTCGTTTTCATCATAACGATAAACCAAGTCAGGGTTATCTGATTCAGTTAATACGAAATAGTATTGAGTGTAACTTTCCACCGATATAAAAAATGGTCTTTGTTTAAGCAAATCATGGCGTTGAATCTCAGCTAACTCTTCTCTTAAGCCAGTTTGAAATAATAGGCTACCTCGAAGGGTTTTTTGCTCCCTGTAAAAAACTAAAGGGAAATCACCGAAAAGCCCGCCACTACAGCGTCCCATACAAATTAAAAAATCATACAGCTGACCTTTAACTTCAATATCATAAAGGCGTTCAATTTTCGAGATTTCTTCAGCAGAATAACCTCGCATATAGTTGATATCGATTTCTAGCTCAGGATAAACTGAGTGCAAATAGTTTATTAGTGCTTCATTAATCATCTTTTTTTCTACCTGTTGTACCTGTTGTACCGTGATAAATATTAATATTAAAATCTTTGTTATTCTCGGCAAAGCTTTGGCTTGTACTCCCACATCCTTTACACATTCCAGGAGAAATTGCAGATGTATTTTGGATAGAGATATTTACATCTGCTTTTTGTCCTTTGTAAGTATCCTGAATGTGACTGAATAATTTCTGTTCAGCGTGGTTTAAGTTAGTTTTACCTGCCTCAACTTCTACACTGGGTACGCTCTGACTGTCACTTTTAATTACCTTATAATTTACACCACCAATGTTTACAGTTGTAGGTGAATTACCAGACCAAGATTTACCACTCACTGATAAATAATACTCTGTTTTGCCATTGACAGTTACTGATCCCGCAGCATAACTAACTGCGGCATCATCCATTTGTTGGCGTGATTTGAGGTGAGTTTTAGTTTCTTGCCGGATCTTATTCAGATCTAACGCTGGATCAGGCGCTTGATTCAAATCATGAACACGGTAATTCCCTGTTGTTCCTTTGGTTGCATTAACTGGCTGGTTTACAGATGGGCTAGCTCCTTTTGTTTCCGCATTACCTTGTGATGTTTCTGATGCCCCCGAGCCTTTTGTACCCGTATTGTCTGTATCTTTTGTCGCAGGCTTCTTCCCGGCTATCCCCAGCCCAATCATCCCACTACTGCTGCCCACTTTTGGTATTATACCAAACTGTTCTGCGAACTCCTTGCCTTCAACAACCTTCTTTACCACATCTGGCAGCGACTGGTAAATCGCCTGGGCGCTTTCCGCATTTTCCGCCTGCACAAAGCGGTTTAATTGTGTCATCTCCTCATTGCTAAGGCTGGAGAAGAACGAAGTCCGGTTCAGGCCACTGGCGGCGTCTGTTCCCGAGTTCATCATTTCCCAGACGGACACCACACAGCCCGGGTTATGGGAGCAGTCATCCGAGACACCTTCCTGACGGTTTTTCTCGCTACGCTCCTTAAACTTGTCGTAAATCACCTGCTTGTTTGCGCCAGTCTTCTCCGCTTCCAGCAGTTCTTCTTTCAGTTCGTGGACATCTTTGGCTGTCAGGAAATTATTCTCCACCGCATTCTTCCCGGCCTGGGCACCGGTAACGGCGCTTCCGGTGGAGTCACCGGCAATGCCGCCGGCCAGCCCGGCAGCGAGAGTGGAGAGGGTGCTGATGGTCTGTTTTTCCTCTTCACTTAAGTCACTGACTTTAACATTTTCACCATGAATATGCTTCATCAGTTCTCGCGCGGCCAGTTCACCGCCCGCCGCTCCGGCCGCACCCGCCAGCGCATTGTTACCACTGACTTCGGCGGCCACTGCCCCCAGAATTGCATGGGCCAGAGTATTGGTGACGACATCGACTTGATGGGTTTTCGGGTCGGTAGTCAGGTCTTTAATCACCCCGGCCAGGTAAGGGGAAGCGCCGCCGGCCAGTGCCTGACCAATATTCCCCCCTGCTAATCCCTGAATAGCTGCGGTAGCCGCCTGTAAAGCGGTGTGGTATTTCCCTCCGGTGCCAAGGCCAGACTCATTCAATGCCTGGTTATAGGCGGTCTTGTAAATCTGGTCTTTAATTTGCTCAGGCGTAATGTTGGTTTTGCCTGCGTTTTCCAGTTTCTTTCGGGCCGCTTCTCTATCCGGGTCACTGATGTTTTCCAGTTTGGCGTGGGCCGCTTTGGTGGCGATAATTGCTCCTTCAGTACTGGCGATGTCAATCACCTGCGCACTGATTTCGCCAATCAGTTGGGCCTGTTTCAGTCGTTGCTGTTCTTTCTCTTTGTCGAAGATAGGACTGAGAGCGTTATTGGCATGGTCGGTATCCCGGCTCAGGGTGGTGATATCCTGTTGCTGGTTGTCTTTATCCCGGATAATCAGGGTGCCGTCACTGACGGCGGCATGGGTGGTGCTTTGGGCGTGGCCTTCCCGGTTAGCGCCGCCCAGGGTATTGGCCGCCATATTACTGAGTAACATGCCGCCTACTGAGCCGCCAGTGCTGATACTCACGCTATGGTGTTCGGTTTTAAAATCCGCTTTGTTTTTGATATCGCCAAAGCCGAGAGTGCCGGTATCGAGGGTGTTTTTGTCTTTGTCTGCGGTACTGGCAATGACTGCACCGTCAAGCTGGGTGTGTTCACCTACTTTGACTTCATAGCCGCCTTTACCGGCAAACAGTCCGGTCTGCTCTTGTACGGAGTCAAAGTTGCTGTGGATTTTGTCGCGGCTGGCGCTGAGGTTCAATGAGCCTCCTGAACCCGGACCGACATTGGCACTGATGCCGGCACTGACGTTTTGTTGCTTCATATCGTAGCGGTTGCTGTCCTGCTCGCTGCTGAGTGTCAGGTGGCGTTTGACGTCGGCGGCAATCTGTTCGCCGCTGACCTGGGCGCCTTTGAGCGTCGCATCCCGACCGGCGTTGAGGGTGACGGTTTGCCCCGCATCCAGCGTAGTTTCATTATGGCTGACGCCGTTGCCGCTTTCACGGCCTTTGCCGTAGTTGACACTGGCGGAGAGGTTGATACCCGTGCCCCCCGGTCCGGCAGTGAAACCGACGCCTAGTGAACCGCCACGACTACTGTTTTTACCGGTGGTCTGTTCGGTGTTCTGGCTGGATGAGAGCTGGATATCCCGGCTGGCATTGAGTTGCAGGTCTTTGCCTGCCTGCAACTGACCGCCCTGAATACGAATATCTCCGTTTTGGTCTGGTGTGCCGGAAGCGGTGAGGGTGAGATTATCTCCGGTCATCAGGCTGCTGCCCTGTTGAGTGGTCTGGTGCTGTTTCAGCTCTGACCGGGAGGACTGGCTGCCGTAGGAGAGGTTGACACCCACCAGGTTGTTGTTGGCTTTGTCGTCACCGCCTTTAGCATTGGCCAGACGGGCAGCCTGGACTGCCTGTACTCCGCTAAGGGCGGCTTTGGTGCCTTGTAAGGCTTTGATTCGGCTGTCACTTTCACTTCTGGCCGCTTGAACTGTTTGAACAGCGGAATTCAGGGCCCCGCCTGCGGTGCCGGACAGGGCCACGGTCAGGCCGCTTTGTTTCTGTTCGGTTTTGGTGACAGCAGTGTGACTGTTTTCCGCGCTGGTGATATTAATGTTTTGACCGGAAAGTTGCATATCGCGGCCCGCCACTACATCACTGCCGTGAAGTTTGAGTTGTTTTCCGGCGCTGAATGTCACACTGCCCTGGCTGCTGCCTACCGTGCTGCCTTTGTTGAGGTTGCTGTCGATGTCGGTAGTGGATTTTTGGCTGGCTTTGCCGACGGTGAAGCCGATACCCCCGGTGCCCATCAGTCCCGATTTTTTCTCTTGCTTGAAGTGCGTTTCATGACGGGCTTCATCAGCGGTAGTGACGGTGAGCTGATTGCCGGCGGCCAGATTAACATCCTGAGTGCCTGCCACGTTACTGCCGATGATGTTTAGGTCATTCCCGGCCTGTACAGTCACGCTGTCGCCGCTGAGCGTGGTGCTCTGCGCCCGGCGTTCATGCACTTCATCGTGGGTTTCGACGGAGGATTTGGAGAGTAAACCTTTACTGGTCTGTTTGCTGTGTTCTATCAGGTCGGATGAAGCGGTACCGGCATCTAGAGTGAGGTTGTTTCCGGCCCTTGCCGTCAGTCGCTGACCGGCGTTCATGTTAGCTGCGGTGGCATTGAGGTTATTGCCCGCTCGCAGGGCTAGGTTGCCGGCAGTGCTTATCTGGCTACCAACGTCATGTTGTTGTGTCAGATGGCGATAGTTGTCGCTCCCCCAGTCACTGTTTTCCGTGCGATGAGTACGCAGGGTGTCCAGAGTCAGATCGAGTCCCGCGGTTATCTCTGTCTGGCTGTCTTTGCCGGCATTATCGACTTCACTAGCGGTGAGGCGGATGTTGTTGAGGGCTTTCAACGACACGGCGCCGTTGTCATTTTGGACATAAATACCCGCCTGTCGGTCCAGCCAGCGGTCAGCACCTTCTCCGCGCAGGGTAGAGGTACTGATGATATCCCGGTTTGCCCGTGCGGAAACGTGGTCGTGGCCCCGAATTTGTCCGCCGAGGTTGGTGATGTCCTGCCGGGTGGTTAAATCCACTTTGCCGCTTTGGATAAAGCCGCTGTTGGTCAGATTGTTTGCTGTCAGTTTGGTGATTTCACGTCCGCTGATGGCGCCGCTGTTGGTGATATCTCCTCGGCTATTTATTGTCATGTTTTTGCCGGAGAGCAGGGCGCCGTTACCGGTCAAGTCGCCTTTATTCACGCGAGCGTAGACTTGTGGCACGGTCACGGTCTGTTTTGTGCCATCTGCCAGAGTCACGGTCCGGTTGGTCAACCAGATAATGTCTGAGGTGAGCAGTGCCATCTGTGACGGACTCAGTGCAATACCGGGGGTAAGTTGTTGCCGTTTGCTGAAAGCAACGCCAGCTTCCATTAGTGCTTTGAACTGAGTTTCATCGTTGTTGTGTCCGGCCAGATAACGCTGCCCGGTCAGTTGGGTGATTTGCTCACGCACTAGACGCTGTTCGTAGAACCCATCTCCCAGGCGTTTATGTGCCAGTGTCGGGTCAAGGGTTAACTGTTGTTGCATATAATCCGTACCCAGCCATTTTTTATACTGGGTGAATTTAGGGTCGGTTTCCACTAGGTAATGGCTGTCACTGCCCGGCTGTACGACAAACAGGCTGTTGTCCGGCAGGCGGGTGTCTGGGGCAACGATGCGGATAAGCGGTTCGATGCTTTGGCCTTGGACGGTATCAGACGGTAGTGCCAGTTCAAATTGTTGGCCGGTTGGTAACACCAGCGGGCGCTCATCTAATGTAACACTGTTTGGTAGGGTGACAGTGGCAGGGGGGAGTACCCGTTCAGTTTGTTGAACTGGTGGAAGTACCGGGTGTTCAGTGAGTTCATCTCTGTTTGGTAGTGCCACTGTGCCGGATGATAATATCTGCTCAGTCTGTTGACTGGTAGACGGAAGTGTGGGGTGTTCAGGCAGTGCGTCCCGGTTTGGTAGTGCCACTGTACTGGATGATAATATCTGCTCAGTCTGTTGAGCGGTAGGTGAAAGTAATGGGCGATCAGTCGGTATGTCCCTGTTCGGTAGTGTGATGGCGTTGATAGTGGCATTTGTGAACGTAACTTCACCGGCTTCTGCCATTCTTGAAGTCAGATTAATCCCGGTTGGTGCACTTTGAACACGGCTTGTTTGCCTGTCACCTATTGTTATGCCAGTAGAGTTTGGACGAGTATTGCCCTGCCAGGCTAGGGCTTTTAGGTCAATAGTTTCGACTATCGGTGCTGGGCGATAATCACTCCAGTCTTTTCCTTGGGATCTTTTACTCTTTCTCAGTCGACGTTTTTTCTTTTTAGGGTACCAGCGGATTTCACTGCCTGCATCTGCGGTGATACGTTCGCCTTTAGTGGCGTTATTGTGTAATTCGTCAATGTCACCCCCTAGTATTCCACCCGCTACGATCTGGCTGTCGTTATTGGTCAGCATCGTGCTATTGATGGTCATATTACCGCCGGCCAGAATCTTACCTGGGTCGCTCTCTTTTATCTGGGTCTCTGTAACGGTTCGGGTATACTGATACTCGTAAAATTCATTATCTCTGCTGCCGTCCGGCATAATGGCATCGCGTATGCCATATCTGTTTCGATAGGAGGTGTCCACCTGTGACCAGTCATAGCGGGTGGTGTGACCACTGAGTACCGCTTCATGATGTTGAGATTTTTCTGTTTCAACGATCTGGGTGACCAGACCTTTATTGGTATTTTTGATAATAGCGGCATCAATCCTTAGGTTACCTCCGGCATCAATGGTTGCCGCGTTGTTGTCGAGCATCCCGGCTTGACTGGTAGCAGTCAGGTTCTCATCCAGTTGTCCACCAATGCGCATGTCACCCACGCTGTAAATCAGGGCATGGTCACTGTTGTTGAGGGTCCCGGTGCCGATATCTAGTCGATCTCTAGCGGCAATGACGGCGGCTTTGCCATCTTTTGCTGTGTTATTGAGAGTGCCACTCTTGAGGGCTATTTGGTCACCGTAAATACGTCCGGTTCCGGTGTTGTCCAGTACTTTGTTGGCGGTGAGATGGGTCAGTTCGCCGTCAATTAACCCGGTGTTGGTCAGCGTGTTTCGGACGTTGACTTCGGTTTGCTTGGCCCTGATTTCCGCAGCTTGGGTGTTGGTGAGATTTAGGGCTTCCAGGTACGCCTGTTCGGCTTTAATTTTGCTGTCATTGATAATGTTGCCGTCGGTTTCCAAAGACAGCTTGCCATCGGCGGCGATGTTGCCGGTGTTGTGGAAGTCTTGTTTTAATTTCACCTCTATATCGCCCTGCGATAAGATTTGACCGTCACCGCTCAAGGCGTTGGCTTTAATTTTGACCTTTTCACTCCCAGTCAGTGTGCCTTGCTGGTTATTCACCGTCAGTTTCTGGGTTTTATCTTCGATGGTGAATTGTCTTCCACCGGAGATTAGCCCTTGTTCGTTTTTTAGAGACTGATTAATGATAGCTTGCAGACGGTTGGCTCCCTGTAATGTTCCCTGGGTGTTATCCACCTGTTGAGCTTCAATTATCAGGTCTTGAGCTTCGGTACCTTGGTCAGGGTGATTAGTCTCCCGGTTAATGAGTTCTGCTGTTTTTAGTGTCAGTTGTTGGTCACTGTGGATAAGGCCGCCGGTATTGTTCGTTTGTTTCGACGCGTTAATCGTCGCGTCACCTATGGCTTTGACCTGTCCGCGACGGTTGTCGAGCTGTAGGGTATTCAGGCTCATGGTGTCTGCTGACAACAGTTTACCGTCTTGGTTATCCGTATCGGCTTGCCCTGTGTCGATGGTGAGTTTTTTACCCTGAATGTGTCCGTGTTGGTTATTCAGTTTGCCACTGGTCACGGTGGTGTTGTCATCGCCAATAATACGGCCATGCTGGTTGTCCAGTAGCTGCCCGTTTGTGTCAATATTGACGGTTTTTGCTGACTTCAATGAGCCATTGTTGTTAATAAGCGTCTGGCTATGAATCTCCAGTCCACTGTTACCAGCAATCAGTCCTTTTTTATTGGTAAGGGTTGTACTGGTAATCTTAGTTTTGCCATCCGCGGCGATAAAACCAGCGTCGTTGTTGAACTCACTGATATCCAGTGTCAAATCTCCGCGAGCAGAGAATTTGCCTGATTTATCTTTGTCGCCGGTATTATTCAGGCGTTTGCCTTGAGTGTTGAGGTTCAGGTTGCCATCAGAATGGATCGTGCCTTGCTGGTTATTAAATGCTTGGGTAATCAGCTTTATCTGTTGGGTGCCAACAATGGTGTCTTGGAGATTATTTACGGTTGCGATTTTGCGATTGGTAATCGTACCAGCCTGATTATGTAAATCACCGCTGGTAATTAACATGTCGTCCTGGCTGCGGATACCGCCCTGATCACCACTGTTTTTATTAGTCAGTGAATGACCGTGTGTATCGAGAGTAAGTTTACCTGCGGATTGCAACAGGCCGCCGCTGTTGTCAGTTTGGTTCACTGATAATGTCAGCGCATCTTTTTCGCTGATGAGTGTTCCGCCTTGGTTTTTCAGTTCACCGCCGGTAACTGTTGTTGCTCCTGTACCGATGATTGCACCATCCTGATTGTCGATTTCACCGGTGGTCAGTGTCATAGTTCCTTTACTGATAACGCCTTTGGTCTTACCGCTTTTGGCGTTGGTCAGTTTCTCTCCGTGAGTATCTAGCGTCATGTTGCCGCCAGACTTTATTAGTCCACCGGTACTGTCTAACTTGCCGCTATCGAGTTGTAGGTTTTTCTTACTGACTATAGTGCCGGTTAGATTGCTTAATGTCTGTTGATGAGAATTGATGTGAGTTTCATCGCCACGGATATATCCGAGATCATTGATGAGTTCACCTGTAATCAGTTTTAGGCTATCCAGTGCGAGGATTCCGTTAAGTTTTCCGCTATCGGTATTCGTCAGTTTCTGCTGTTGGGTATCCAGTTTCAGACTGGCTGAGGATTGTATCAGCCCACGTTGGTTGTTGACTGCTTGTGTTGTCAGATCAGCTTTTCCTTTCGAGAGGATTTTACCATCAGTGTTGTTGAGGTTTTGGCTAGTTAGCGTGGTTTCACCTTGTGCATCTATCAGGCCAGCGATGTTATCAATTTCACCGGTTTCCAGTGTCAGATCACTGCCGCTGCGTATGCCGAGGTCATTTCCGCTTTGTGCATTAATCAGCTTTTGGCCGTGGGTGTTGAGTGAAAGAGTTGTTTTGGATTGCAGCAAACCACTCGTGTTATTCAGTTCACCGGTATTCATGGTGAGTTGTTGATTCTGGCTGACCATTTTACCGCTGGTATTATCAACGGTGCTTGTTGATGTCACGTTGAGCTGCTTATCGGCGATGACTCTTCCCTGTTGGTTATCGATGGTGCCCGCGGTTATTGTCAACTCTCCCTTGCTTGAGATCCCCTGTTTAGGCTGGCTGTTGCGGTTGGTTATTTTGCCTTGTTTCCCATCTAGAGTCAGGTTTTTATCCGCATGGATCCAGCCAGCTTTGTTATTGATGCCTTGAGCGGTCAGCTTGACATTGCCTGCACCGATTATGCCCCCGGTCTCGCCGCTGTTGAGGTTAGTCAGTAGCTCACCTTGTGTATCGAGTGTCAGATCACCCGCAGATTTCAACAGGCCGCCGCTGTTATCGGTTTTTTTCACGGTCAAGGTGAGTGCGCTGGTTTCACTGGCGAGAGTTCCGCCTTGGTTTTTTAGTTCACCACCGGTAACGATGGTTGTTCCTGTACCTTTGATAAAACCATCTTGGTTGTCGATTTCACCGGTGGTCAGCGTCATGGTTCCTTTACTGATAACGCCTTTGGTCTCACCGCTTTTGGCGTTGGTCAGTTTTTCTCCATGCGTGTTCAGAGTCATATCGCCGGTGGATTCTATTCTTCCGCTTGTACTATTGAGTTCTCCGCTATCGAGCTGTAGGTTTTTCTTACTGAATATGGTGCCAGCCACGTTGTTTAGTGCTTGCTGGTGAGTGTTAATGCGGGTTTCGTTACCACGAATATCGCCGTGGTCATTGATCAGTTTGCCGGTAGCCAGTTCTAAAGCATCTTCCGCGACGATCTTACCGCCAGTGCTGATCAGTTCATGCTGTTGTGTATCTAATTTCAGACTGGCTGAGGATTGTATCAGCCCACGTTGGTTGTTGACTGCTTGTGTTGTCAGATCGGCTTTTCCCTTTGAGAGGATTTTACCGTCAGTGTTGTTGAGGTTTTGGCTAGTTAGCGTGGTTTCGCCTTGTGAATCTATCTTGCCGGCGGTGTTATCAATTTCACCGGCTTCCAGAGTCAGGTCACTGCCGCTGAGTATGCCGAGGTCATTCCCGCTTTGTGTATTAGTCAGTTTTTGGCCGTGAGTGTTGAGTGAAAGAGTTGTTTTGGATTGCAGCAAACCACTCGTGTTATTCAGTTCACCGGTATTCATGGTGAGTTGTTGATGCTGGCTGAGCATTTTGCCGCTGGTATTATCAACGGCTCCTGTTGATGTCACGTTGAGCTGCTTATCGGCGATGACTCTTCCCTGCTGGTTATCGATGGTGCCCGCGGTTATTGCCAACTCTCCCTGGCTTGAGATCCCCTGTTTAGGCTGGCTGTTGCGGTTGGTTATTTTGCCTTGTTTCCCATCTAGAGTTAGGTTTTTATCCGCATGGATCCAGCCAGCTTTGTTATTGATGCCTTGAGCGGTCAGCTTGACATTGCCTGCACCGATTATGCCCCCGGTCTCGCCGCTGTTGAGGTTAGTCAGTAGCTCACCTTGTGTATCGAGTGTCAGATCACCCGCAGATTTCAACAGGCCGCCGCTGTTATCGGTTTTTTTCACGGTCAATGTGAGTGCGCTGGTTTCACTGGCGAGGGTCCCGCCTTGGTTTTTCAGTTCACCGCCGGTTACGGTTGTTGTTCCTGTACCTTTGATAAAACCATCTTGGTTGTTGATCTCGCCAGTGGTAAGGGTCATTGTCCCTTTACTGAAAACACCACCAGTTTTACTGCTTTTAGCGGTGATCAGTTTTTCTCCGTGTGTGTCCAGCGTCATATCACCGGCGGACTCTATTCTCCCGCCGGTACTGTTGAGTTTTCCGCTATCGAGTTTTAGGTTTTTCTTACTGGTTATGGTGCCAGCCACGTTATGTAGCGCTTGCTGATGAGTGTTAATGTGGGTTTGATCGCCACGGATAGATCCGCGGTCATTGATCAATTTACCGGTAGCCAGTTCCAAGTCATTTTCCGCGATGATCCTGCCGCCGGTGCTAGTCAGTTCATGCTGTTGTGTATCTAATTTCAGACTGGTTGCGGATTGTATCTGTCCACTTTGGTTGTTGACCGCTTGTGTTGTCAGATCGGCTTTTTTCCGCGAGAGGATTTTACCGCCGGTGTTGTTGAGGTTTTGGCTAGTTAGCGTGGTTTCACCTTGTGCATCTATCAGGCCAGCGGTGTTATCAATTTCACCGGCTTCCAGTGTCAGATCACTGCCGCTGCGGATACCACTTTTTTCTCCGCTCTGTGCGTTAGTCAGTTTCTGGCCTTGGGTGTTGAGCGACAGGGTTGTGCCGGATTTCAACAGGCCGCCGGTATTGTCAACTGTCCCGGATGTCACGGTGAGTTGTTTATCAGCTTCTACAGATCCTTGATGGTTATCAATAGCGCTTGCCGTCAGCGTCAAGTCTCCTGAGCTACGGATACCTTGATTAGGCTGGCTGTCGCGGTTGGTTATGGTTCCTTTCTGCCCGTCAAGGATCAGGTTTTTTCCCGCATGGATTAGGCCAGCATCGTTGTTAACGCCTTGGGTCGTCAGCTTCATGTTGCCTATGCTGATTATGCCCCGGTCTTTGCCACTGTTGGTGTTGGTTAGTAGCCCTCCCCGCGTATTCAGTGTCAGATCACCCGCGGATTGCAGTAGTCCACCGCTGTTGTCAGTTTTGTTTACCGTTAATGTCAGGGGGCCGGTTTTGCTGACAAGTTTTCCTCGTTGGTTGTGGAGGTTTCTACCCGTTATCGTTGTCGTCCCTGTTCCAGTGATAGTGCCATCGTGGTTGTCGATCTCGCCTGTGGTTAAGGTCAGTGTTCCCTCGCTGATAACGCCACCGGTATCACCGCTTTTGGCGGTGGTCAGTTTTTCTCCGTGCGTGTCCAGTATCATATCGCCGGTAGATTCTATTTTCCCGCCTGTACTATTGAGTTCTCCGCTATCGAGTTTTAGGTTTTTCTTACTGGATATGGCGCCACTTTGGTTGCTCAGTGCTTGTTGATGGGTATCAATGTTGATGCCATGACCAAGGATAACGCCTGCGTCATTAGTCAGTTTACCGCTGGAAATGCGTAATGAGTCTTTGGCAATGATACCGCCAGTTTTGCCACTGTCGGTATTGGTCAGAGTTTGGTTTTGGGTATCCAGCAACAGGCTTGACTCTGATTGGATCTGTCCACGAGTGTTATTTAATGCCTGTGTGGTCAATTCCGCCATCTGTTGTGATAAGAGTTGACCATCGGTATTGTCAACGCTACCGGCGTTAAGGGTGGTTTTTCCTTTAGCGGAAATAATGCCGGCGGTGTTGTTGATATCCCCGGTACGGAGTTCCAGATTGCCTTTGCTTAATATGGTGCCTTTTTGAGTCTCTTTTTTGTCACCATTTTTAGTGTCTTTCGTGTTAGTCAGTTTCTGCCCATGAGTATTGACTATCATGTCACTGCCAGATTGTAACAAACCAGACGTGTTATCCAGCTCACCGCTGTTTAGGGTGAGTTTTTCTTGGGCAATGACTTGTCCTGCGGTGTTGGTGAATTTATGTCCTTTGGTTTGGCTGTCTATCTGCTGAGCCAGTAATGATCCTTGATGGTTATTTAACGCCTGACTTTTTGTGGTGAGCGTCGTTTTGGCTTCGATTCGTCCGTCAACGTTTTCAATGTTTTTCCCAATGATCAGTTCTGTGCTGCCACCGGTTGCAGCGATTTTGCCCCGGCTGTTATCAAGCTGTGTTGCTGTGAGTTGGATATCTTGACCGGCTTCTAGCTGTCCATCTTGGTTATTCAGAGCGTCATCAACAGTCAGTTCCAAGGCGCCTTGTTTGGCTGCTATGATTTTGCCTTTGCTGTTATCCAAGGTGGCGGCATCGATTTTCAGGTTGCCATTACCTTTAATCTCGCCATTTTGGTTATTCAGAGTCTTGGCAGTAAGGGACATTCTGTCCTTACCCTGTTGCTGCATTACTCCACTCTGATGGCTTAATGTGTCTGTTGTTATTGTAATCTTGTCGGCGGTAGTGACTGCTTTTTTGTTCAGTTGCAGGTTGTGGGCTTGTACATCCAGTTCACCATTGGAGAGCAGTTTGCCTCCGTCACCTAGCCACTGATGGGTGTTGAGTGACAGTTTACCTTTACCGGCGAGTTGAATTGTCCCTCCTTCCGTGTTGTCCGCTTTCTCGTGGACGATTAGGTTCAGATCATTCCCGTTATTGGCGATTTTTCCATGACTGTTGTCCAGATTTCTTGTGGTGATAGCCAGTCGTTTCCCTTCATTGAGAATGGTCCCGCTGTGGTTATTCAGTGTTTGGGTGTTCAGTACCAGCTCGCCGTTGCCGGTTTGATTAATTTTCCCCTGCTTGTTGGATAAGTCTGGAGTAGTTAAGTTGATTTCTCGTGCTACCAGTGTGCCGCCGTCATTGTTAAATAGGCTTGGTGTTTTGGCTGTAAAGCGGTCAGCGGTGACTGTAGCGTTGGCGGTGCTAATCTCTTGCTGACTGGCAGTGAGTTGAATGTTGTTGGCAGAAGTTTGGCTGCCGCTGAGATCAATCTTTTTACTCTGTACTTCCAGAGTATTGGTTGCCAGATTTTTTCCATTGGCCTGAATTTGCTGTTTGGCGGTCAGTGTCAGCGATCCGGGCAGCGTGGCTTTCCCTTTATCATCAATTCCGGCGGCCAGAATACTGCCTTTGGCGCTCTGTATCGACTCCGCTTTGATTGTGGTGTTACTTCGTGCAGCGATTGTGCCACTGTTCTCAATCTGTCCATCAACCGTGATACGGACGTCACCGGCGGTTGCTCCGATGTGGCCGGCGTTACGTACCCCTACGCCAAACTCGGTACCCACCAGCACGATTTTATTGGCGTACATGCCACCGAGTGCGGCTACGTCCAGCGTAAATGATGGATTCTTGCTGCCGTCAGCAGTTTTTTTCTCAATATTCTGGTGAGCTGCATCAACAATATTACGTCCGGTTGTGATTTTTAGATCTTTCGCGTGCAGTTTGCCGTTGATTACCACCGAGCGGGCAATAATTTCGGTTGTAATTTTGTTGTGAGCTGTCCAGTCCCAGGTCTTCAATGCGTACTTCTCCCCGCTCAATATCAAAGCCTTTCAGCCGGCCTTGTTCCATCATGACCTGTCCCGTGGTGAGTGTTGCGCGATGGGCGTTAATGAATCCACAACCGTTGCAGGTGATACCGGCCGGGTTGGCAATAATAACGTCGGCTTTTTGTCCGGCGACTTCTATCCAGCCATTGAGTTTGCTGGTGTTAATGCTGTTCACTTCATTGAGAATAATTTTGGCTTCTGCTTTGGCGAGCCACGGATTTCCTGCCACCATGCCGCCCAGCTGAGTTTGGACAGCATCGTGACTGTTGTTAAGAATGACGCCTCGTTTATCAATATCAAATTGGGTGTAGGTATTATGCGAGATACCCGCGGCGTTAGGGGTTTGAATATCGATTTGTGGCGTACCGTTCGCACTGTTCAGGATAGTCGGCTGCTGATTACCCGGCGCTTGTCCGTCGGCCACAATATTTGCTTGCGTTGTTAGGGAGATGCAGCCAGTGGCTAACAATAAACTGAGTCTTAACGCCGTTAACCGGCACAGGCATTGTGATGATTGCCGACGACTACGGCGGCGTACCGTACTACCTTGCCCGGAGGTGGCAATATCAGACACGACCATCAGCATGTTCCGGGCTTTGTTAAAGATAATACGATACAGATGCTTGTTCATTGTTTTTCTCCACTAACACTTTTTATCTGTGATAACTTTGGCTGCGTTGTTATTTTGAATTAGTACTGCCAGTACAAACTGAATCCGGTGGTGACTGATGAGGTTTGAAAGCCATCCGGTTTGGATAGCGGGATACCGGCAAACAGGTCATAGCTCACGCCTTTAAGACTGCCGCGATAGCCTAGAATGCCGCCTGCCAGATGTTTTCCCAGACGTTGCTCATTTCCCGGCCCGCCGATTTCGCCATAATCCATGCCCAAATACAGGGATTGACCATTCAGTGGGGTTTGCCATTCCAATTCATTACGGCTGTACCAACCATGATCTCCATTTAGCGTGCGTTCGCCGTCAAATCCGCGTACGGTCCAGCGGTTGCCGATTGAAAATTGATCCTGTGGCGTCAATGGCCTGGAGCTTATTTGGCGCAGGTACTGGGTTTTGTAGATGAATGGTTGAGAAAATAGGGTAAATGGTGCAGAAAGTGCCGCAGAAAACTGGGTTGTTTTAAGTAGGGCGGTTGCTGTACCGCGGACCTCTTCTTGTGCGGGTTGAGCCCCAAACCAGCGTGTTCCCTGTTGGTAAGTCACTCCGGTATCCACGGTTGCACTACCGATGTAGTGACGATGAGATAATCCTAATTTCCAGCCAGCCGTTTCCCGGCGCTGTACATCGATTTCTAGGTCATTAATGAAACTCTTGGATGTACGACGATAAATTTCGCCGTTAACCACAGTTTTCTGACTGGCGTTACGATGCAGGATTCGGCTGAGTTGGACATTCAGGTTTTTGCTTTCACCGCTGTATTTGTTGTCTTTACTTGGCCTGGCAACCTTTTGGTTGTAATCGTAATTACTGGCGGTGATGCCGGCCATCCAGTATCCCACCGGTAGGGAGTAGTGGATGGTGTAGTTTTTGCTGCTGCGGCCAGAAGGGGAGTGAATATCGCGCCCACCAGAGATATAAAATAGATCACTCAACGCGAGGGGATTATCCAGATATAAAGTTAACCCGCCTTGATAACGCCCGGTACTTTTAGAACCAGAATCATCCAGATAGGAGGCTAGCCGCCAATGTCTTGACTGACGCCAGTCCAGTACGATATCGCTTTCTCCTAACTGCTCATTCGGTACAATTTCCATGTTGGCTTGAACGGTAGGAAAACGTTGTAAATTTTCTAATCCCTGTTCGATATCCCGTAAATCAAGCAATTTTCCTTCACGGGGAGGGAATGTGGTTATCCGTTGGATATAATTGCCGCTTTCAGCGGTATAGCGAATATGTCCAACTTTTCCCGGTAAAATCATCAGCTTTAATGTCTTGGAATTAAGATTCTGACTGGGAGCTAATACTCTGCTAGTAACATAGCCATGATTAATTAATCGGTTTTGTATCCGAGTCATTAATATATTAATCCCTTGGGTACCCAGGCAGTGATTTTCTCCCTGTTGAGCTAAGCGTTTTAAAGGTAACCAGTGAGGAAAATGTTCGGTGCCTTCAAGAACGACACGCGTAATAGGAAAACAGGGCGTATCGACGGGAAATTCAGAAGGTACTGCTGTTTCAGGAACAGACAGACGAATATCCTCTGGCGGCGGTGCTAATTGAGCCTCTAGGGCTTTCTGCCGTTCCTGTTGATGAATAAGTTGTTGATCTGAAATTTCGGCGGCTTTAACACCGGTAGTAATAAAAAGAAAGCTAGTGAAAATAATGACTTTTTTTTGCATTATCCTTTTGCATCCCGCACGCATCATATAATTTTTGGGGCGCTATTAGTCATGAATTTGACTTAACAATCAATATGTGGATTTACGTACTGATATTATTGAGAAATACGGCTTGTTTTAAAATTATAATAAAAAACAACTAGATGTGTTTTTGTTGAAAAATGAGAAAGAATGGAAAATGCTTTATTAATTAATGAGTTATATGGATAATGTTAGATATTTATAATTTAATTTTATATATTGATAAATATGTGATGTGCATCACTAAGAATATTGTTATTTAATTGTGGTTAAAGTAACGGTTGAAATTATTTTTTTTCGGTATTGAGTGAATGGTGAATATTGTTTTCTCTGGATTATTTATTAATTGTCGGATATTTGTTTCTTGGCAAATATGCGAATGGGTTAAATTATTGGTGATTGTCATAATTAATCACCAAGGTGAAATAATGATTTAACGAAAAGTTTTTACTCTGATTTCTCCTCTTTTTCACTTGATTTGCTGTTGGCTGTCAGTAAATAAGGCGATTGCTGCCAGCGGCTTGGGGCTAATTGCAATAGGTTATGTGCCAGAATAAAACCAATTGCTAAAGCGAGTAAAATCATGATCCGAAGTAAGTTAGTCGTGTTATCCACCTGCTTGGACTCTGTTGCCAGTTTGTGGGTATCCAGTGTCAGGCGTAGAAAACCTTTTGGCTCCTCTTTTCCCGGAATGGGAGTGACTATCTGGTAGTTAAAATAGCTGCCGGCTTTTTTACCATCCAAAGATAGACGATCCCGCACCGAGACGTCCTCTCCGCTATGAGCAACTTGTGTTCCATTGTTAAGATAGACACTGGCATCAAGTATGCGGCTGTTTGTCGTTAGATGATACAAATTAGCCTGTATTCGCTCATTATTAAGATCTTTGCTGCCACTCTCCATATAATCAGATAAGCTGAATGCGACTTGTTTTGCCAAGGTTTTTGCCAATTCCTCAAATTGATCCATCTGGGCTTGTTGGTGAGAACGGCTAAAATAAGAAACGCCCTGCATTAGAAATACTAATAAAGCAATGCAAATCAATATAATAGCTGTTTTATGCAGTCGGAATTTTAATTTAGCTTTGATCATCGTTATCTCTTCCAAGCTTTGGCCAACGCCATGTTGCCAGATGCAGTACAGAGAGGATAGTTTGAAGCGCAATTTTTTGCTGTTAAATCATGTGGGATTACAGGAGTAGGGATTAATGTCTAATAACCTGGCTTATCACTATTTGCCGGAAGAGGTCCATAAGTGGCCGGGATTACCACTTTCGTTAAGTGGCGAAGAAGTTATGCCATTGGATTACCGGGCTGGTGACAGTGGCTGGTTGATATATGGTCGTGGCCTGGATAAACAACGTATCAGTAATTTTCAGCATCGGCTCGGCGCCGCTATTGTTATCGTCTCTTCATGGCGCATTGATGATTATCAGGTTGTACGTATTGCCGGGAATTTGACTACGCGTATTAAGCGGCTAGCCGATGAATGTCGGTTGGATGTAGTTCCGTTGGGGCAGATCCCAAGGTTGCGGTCACCGGGTTTGCTGGTGATGGATATGGATTCAACGGCAATTCAAATTGAATGTATTGATGAAATAGCCCGTTTGGCTGGCGTAGGTGATAAAGTCGCTGAAATTACCGAGCGAGCGATGCAAGGAGAGTTGGATTTTTCTGATAGTTTGCGGGAACGAGTTGCTCAGTTGGCAGGGGCTGATGCTGATATTCTGCGGCAGGTTGTCGAAAATTTACCACTTATGCCGGGGCTGACCAGTTTGGTGCGTAAGTTGCAATCCCTTGATTGGCATGTGGCAATCGCGTCGGGTGGTTTTACCTATTTTGCTGACCATTTACGTCAAAATTTACGTTTGATGGCTGCGGTAGCCAATCAGTTAGAAGTAAAAAATGGCAAGTTGACAGGTAAGGTTATCGGGCCAATTGTTGATGCTAAATATAAGGCTGCTACATTGGTGAAGTTGGCGAAAAAACTGGATATCCCATTGGAACAGACTGTCGCGATTGGTGATGGCGCTAATGATTTGAAGATGATCCGCAAAGCAGGGTTAGGTATCGCTTACCATGCTAAACCGAAAGTTTATGCACAGTCGAAAGTGACCATCCGTCATGCTGATCTCATGGGAGTATTGTGTGTGTTAAGTTGCGGTCTCAAACACGAAGAGCGTTAATAGGGTCTTTTAGGAGTGCAAAGTGGCTAAAGCAGCAAAGCGGGCATTTGTTTGTAATGAGTGTGGAGCGGATTATCCGCGTTGGCAGGGGCAATGTAGTGCGTGTCATGCCTGGAATACCATTACTGAGGTGCGCTTAGCCGCAGCACCTTCCTCCCGTAATGAGCGGTTCAGTGGTTATGCGGGAGATGCTGGTGTCAACAGGGTTCAGAAATTATCAGAGATTAGTCTGGAAGAACTTCCTCGTTTTTCTACCGGATTTAAAGAGTTCGATCGGGTGCTTGGCGGCGGGGTTGTTCCCGGTAGCGCGATTCTGATCGGCGGTAATCCGGGAGCCGGGAAAAGTACCTTGTTGTTGCAGACGATGTGTCAGTTGTCTGCGCAGATGAAAACTTTATATGTCACCGGGGAGGAGTCGTTACAGCAGGTTGCAATGCGTGCGCACCGGTTGGGGTTGCCGGCTGATAATCTGAATATGTTGTCAGAAACCAGCATTGAACAAATTTGTCTGATTGCGGAGCAGGAGCAGCCAAAGTTGATGGTGATTGACTCCATTCAGGTGATGCATATGGCGGACATCCAATCTTCGCCGGGGAGTGTCGCTCAGGTGAGAGAGACCGCCGCTTATCTGACTCGGTTTGCTAAGACTCGCGGTGTTGCCATTGTTATGGTTGGTCATGTGACCAAAGATGGTTCGTTGGCGGGGCCGAAAGTGTTGGAACACTGTATTGATTGCTCTGTGATGCTTGATGGTGAAGCGGATTCCCGCTTTCGCACTTTACGTAGTCATAAAAACCGTTTTGGGGCGGTTAATGAGCTTGGCGTATTCGCCATGACAGAACAAGGGTTGCGTGAAGTGAGTAACCCATCAGCGATTTTCCTGAGTCGTGGCGATGAAGTTACCGCGGGCAGTTCTGTCATGGTGGTGTGGGAAGGGACTCGTCCGCTGTTGGTAGAGATTCAGGCGCTGGTGGATCATTCCATGATGACTAATCCGCGGCGCGTGGCTGTGGGGTTGGAGCAAAACCGGCTGGCTATTCTGTTGGCGGTTCTTCATCGTCACGGAGGTTTGCAAATGTCCGATCAGGATGTGTTTGTGAATGTGGTGGGGGGCGTTAAGGTCGCGGAAACTAGCGCGGATCTCGCTTTACTGCTCTCTTTAGTCTCCAGTTTTCGGGATAGGCCGTTACCCCGTGATTTAGTTGTATTTGGCGAAGTCGGGTTGGCAGGAGAAATCCGCCCTGTTCCCAGTGGGCAGGAACGCATATCCGAAGCCGCTAAACATGGTTTTAAACGGGCGATAGTGCCTTATGCCAATATGCCAAAAAAAGCGCTGCCAGAGATGCAAGTTTTTGGTGTGAAAAAGTTGGCGGATGCGTTATCTGTTATGGATGATTTTGATTAAACAGGGAGGAGATATGGGCCAATTTGACTACCTTAAAGAAGCGATTAAACAGACTGGTTATACGTTGCAACAGGTTGCCGATGCAAGTGGTATGACCAAAGGCTATCTCAGTCAATTAATTAATGACAAAATTAAAAGTCCCAGCGCTCAAAAACTGGCTGCTCTCCATCACTATCTGAGGTTGCAATATCCTGTACAAAATAAAACTGTCGGTGTGGTATTCGGCAAGTTCTATCCATTGCATACCGGGCATATCTATCTAATTCAACGGGCCTGTAGTCAGGTGGATGAGCTGCATATTATTCTTTGCCATGATGAGCCGAGAGATCGGGAGCTGTTTATAAGCAGTTCTATGTCTCAGCAACCCACGGTGAGTGATCGTCTGCGCTGGTTGCTGCAAACGTTTAAATATCAGAAAAATATTCATATTCACTCTTTTGATGAACAGGGAATTGAACCCTATCCACATGGTTGGGGTGTGTGGAGTGAAGGAATGAAAGCCTTTATGGCAAAAAAAGGCATTAATCCAACTTATATATATTCCAGTGAAACTCAGGATGCTTGCCGATATAAAGAGCATTTAGGAATTGAGACAATTCTTATCGATCCACAACGCTCATTTATGAAAATCAGTGGTCGGCATATTCGCCAGGACCCATTCCGCCATTGGGAATATATTCCTACGGAAGTGAAACCTTTTTTTGTTCGTACCGTAGCGATTCTTGGTGGAGAATCCAGTGGTAAGTCTACGTTAGTTAACAAATTGGCAAATATTTTTAATACGACAAGCGCTTGGGAATATGGTCGTGATTATGTTTTTTCTCATCTGGGGGGCGATGAGATGGCGCTGCAATATTCGGACTATGACAAGATTGCATTAGGACAAGCCCAGTATATTGATTTTGCCGTAAAATATGCGAATAAAGTTGCATTTATAGATACCGATTTTGTCACTACCCAAGCATTCTGTAAGCGATATGAAGGACGTGAACATCCGTTTGTTCAGGCATTAATTGATGAATATCGATTTGATTTGGTCATTCTACTGGAAAACAACACCCCTTGGGTTGCTGATGGTTTGCGTAGTCTTGGCAGCGAACAGGATCGTAAAGAGTTCCAGCAACTGTTGGAGGATATGCTGAAAAGTAATAATATTGAATATGTCAATGTGGATTCACCTGATTATGATCAGCGTTTCCTACGTTGTATTGAACTTATTCAGCAACTTTTAGCGGCTAATCCTAAATGACACGCTAGTTGAATCGTTTGTAATTAGATTTATATATAATATTTTATATGATAAATTAATAAATATATATCCAATCACAATATGCATTGTGGATGGATATTTTTATTTCCTGTAAGTAATAAAATATATAACAGCTATTAATATTTTTGATACTTCTATTGATTATTTATTTCTTGAATAAAAACAAAATTAATAATTAAATACTTCCCGGTTGATTTATAAATAAAAGTTTTTGAATTTTTGATTGGTTGGAGAATAAGAGAGGGTTGATCTTTTTATTAATAATTTAATGTTAGATGTGTAGCTGTTATTATGATGATTAAATATTAATTTTAACATGTTGTTATGATATTAAGGTGTTTTTATCTATAAAAAATTATTTGTCTGATGTTATTTTTTTATTTGTACTAACAAGATAGTCGCCTATTGTTAATGAATGGTTGGTAGGAATGGGTTGCTCTTGTTTAGTAAAATTTTGATTTTAGCATGCAGATAGTCATTTGAAATAGTCACTGGTAGAAATATTGATATACTTTCAATTGAGATATTTCTTATATGATTTTCCCTCGTTTGTGTAATCTTATAATGATGAATATCTGTATTTTTACGGATTGCTCTGGCTGTAAGAGTTACTGATAATGCCAGATTTCTTACACTATTAATTATGCTGAGATAATGAATTTGAATCAAATCGCTACGATTGAAGCCATTGATATTTCATATGGTTTTTCGAAAAGTAAAGCTAACCAGAAAATGATTTCAGACATCACTCTTTCTATTTTTCCAGGTGAATTTACTTTGATTAATGGGGATCTCTGTTCAGGAAAAAGTACTTTGCTGGCAATGATTTCTGGGTTATTGCCTCTCGACGGAGGAAAAATATTAATTGCTGATAATGAATTGGGGAGGATGAATAACTTCGAGTTAGATAGATTTCATTTGATAAATTGTGGTTTTATCTTTCAAAGAATTAATTTATCTAATGAACTTACGGTCTTGGATAATTTGCTATTATCTCTTTCTTGTGGAATCACGACTTCTCATCAGGAAGCAACAGTCAGGGCAACCAAGGCACTGAATATTGTTGGCTTGAAACACAAGAAAGATATATATCCCAAGGAATTACGTGATAATGAAAAACAACGGGTGGCAATAGCCAGCGCCATTGTGAAAAGTCCTCGGTATTTGTTTGCTGACGAGCCAACCCGTTATCTTGATAATTATGACTGCCAAATAGCGATTGATATCTTAAATTTTATTGCTCATAACCAAAGAGGTACGGTTGTTGTGGCTTCACAGGATAATAGGCTTATCAAGCATGCAGATCGTATTATTACATTGAAAGAAGGAAAGATTATCCATGACACGTATCTTACACATAGCATAATGAATAAAACTATGAGTTTATATCTAAATAATTGAGCGGAAAACGGCCTGTTGCCAGGCCATTTTCAATATGATTATTTGCTGATTTTCTTATATTTAATGCGATGCGGTTCCAGTGCTTCTGCTCCGAGAGTCCGCTTCTTATAGTCTTCGTATTCACTAAAGTTACCTTCAAAGAAAGTGACTTTACCTTCATCTTGATAATCAATGATGTGGGTTGCGATACGATCAAGGAACCAACGATCGTGGGAAATAACCATCGCACAACCTGGGAATTCCAGTAAGGCGTTTTCCAGTGCGCGCAAGGTTTCAATGTCCAGGTCGTTGGTTGGTTCGTCGAGCAACAGCATGTTACCGCCAACTTGCAGTAGTTTAGCCAGATGCAGCCGTCCTCTTTCGCCACCAGACAGCTCACCGACACGTTTGCCTTGATCAACGCCTTTGAAGTTAAAACGGCCAACATAGGCGCGACTTGGCAGCTCGAAGTTACCTATACGCATGATATCCTGACCACCGGAAATCTCTTCCCAAACGGTTTTCTTATCATCCATGTTGTCACGGAACTGATCGACAGAAGCGAGTTTGACGGTTTCACCTAACGTGATAGCGCCGGAATCGGGCTGTTCTTGGTTGGAGATCATACGGAACAGGGTAGATTTACCGGCGCCGTTAGGCCCGATAATCCCAACAATCGCCCCTTTTGGCAGAGAGAAGCTCAGATTATCAATCAGAACCCGGTCGCCATAGGATTTGGTTAGATTTTCCACTTCCAGAACTTTGTCGCCCAGGCGTGGCCCAGGTGGAATAAACAGTTCGCTGGTTTCGTTACGTTTCTGGTATTCAACGCTATTTAATTCTTCAAAACGGGCCAGACGTGCTTTACCTTTTGCCTGACGGCCTTTCGGATTTTGGCGAACCCATTCCAGCTCTTTCTCAATGGATTTACGACGCGCGGCTTCTGTTGCGGCTTCTTGAGCCAGACGAGCATCTTTCTGTTCCAGCCAGGAAGAGTAGTTACCTTCCCACGGAATACCTTCACCACGGTCAAGTTCCAGAATCCAACCGGCAACGTTATCAAGGAAGTAGCGGTCGTGGGTAATGGCGACAACAGTACCTTCGTAATCGTGCAGGAAGCGCTCCAGCCAGGCGACAGATTCGGCGTCAAGGTGGTTCGTGGGCTCGTCCAGTAGCAGCATATCGGGTTTTTCCAGCAGTAAGCGGCAGAGTGCCACACGGCGGCGCTCCCCTCCGGACAGATGCTCGATTTTTGCATCCCACGGCGGCAAACGCAGGGCATCAGCGGCGCGTTCAAGCTGGTTATCAAGGTTATGGCCGTCGTGGGACTGAATAATCGCTTCCAGTTCACCTTGTTCTTTAGCCAGTTTGTCAAAATCAGCGTCAGGATCAGCATAGGCTGCGTAGACTTCATCCAAACGAGTCAGCGCGTGTTTTACCTCGCTAACCGCTTCTTCCACGGCTTCGCGGACAGTGTGCTCAAGGTTTAATTTAGGCTCCTGTGGTAGATAGCCAATTTTAATTCCTGGTTGTGGGCGAGCTTCCCCTTCGATATCTTTATCGATGCCAGCCATAATGCGCAGTAAGGTCGATTTACCGGCGCCATTTAGGCCAAGAACACCAATTTTTGCTCCCGGAAAGAAACTCAAGGAGATATTTTTCAGAATATGACGTTTCGGGGGAACAATTTTACCGACCCGATGCATGGTGTAGACGTATTGAGCCACGTTGCTATAAGCCTCGCTATCTCTGATGGTGATAATGCCTGTTTTGCGAAGCAAGTCGCATGGACAGGGCGCGTTGATGCCTGATTATATCTGTTTAGGTTATTGATGTTCATCTGAACACGATTTGTCACAGTTTACCCGATTTAAGTCAATAAACTCTATAACCCAATTGCTCGAATAAAATGATCCTGGCTTGAGTTTGTTAAGGTAAATCAATTTATTGGATGAAAAACTTACCCTCTCTAAATATAGAGTTAAGTGTTTCATCATATGGTAAATTAATGTGGTAATCGGTGGTAATTATATTATTATGCTGTTTATACATTCGTAATATTAACCTATTTGATTTGATCTCCGGAAGGAGCGTGATAATGGCTAAGTGGCAATACCTTGCGGTAGCTATAGGGTTGGTTTTATCTCTATATCAGCAAGCGCTGATTCTCTGGAAAATCAGCGGCAGAGATATCAGCAAATTAAACAAGCGTGGAATGTTGGCGATAAGGCTGAAATCGCGAGGCTGATGCCAACGTTGAAAGACTATCCGCTTTATCCTTATCTGCAATACCGGGAGCTGACTCAGGATCTGTCACTTGCTACATCAACGCAGATCCGTGATTTTATGGATCGTCATCCTAATCTGCCTCCCGCACGTTCTTTATCATCTCGTTTTATCAATGAGCTTGCACGCCGCGAAGATTGGCGCGAGGTATTGGCGTTCACTCCTGCCGCACCGAAATCTATTACCGCCCGCTGTCATTACTATTTTGCTAAATGGGCTACGGGCGAGGAACAGGTTGCCTGGCAGGGAGCGAAAGAGGTTTGGTTGAATGGTCGTTCTTTGCCAGCCAGTTGCGATAAATTATTTGATGTTTGGCAGCAAACCGGCCATTTATCAACGAAACTGATATTACAGCGTATTCGCCTGGCGTTAAAAGCGGGGAATACGTCACTGGTCAGTTACCTCGCTAAACAATTGCCACAGGGATACAAAAGTATCGGTGAGGGCCTGATTAAATTGCAGGATGATCCTGCGACTGTAGCGGATTTTGCTAATCATACCGGGCCGACTGATTTTACTCGTGTCGCCACTTTAGCGGCTTTCTCGCGTTTTGCACGTCAAGATCCGGAACAGGCAAGAGCGATCATCCCATCAATTGTCAGAGTGCAAAAGATGAATGCAAGTGAACGTCAGCGATTAAAAGAGATTGTTGCTTGGCAGTTAATGGGCGATGTGAGCGATGAACAAGAGAAGTGGCGTGATGATGCGATTCGCGAGAGCCAATCTGTTGCATTGCTTGAGCGTCGTGTTCGTTTGGCGTTGGGTCGTGCAGATGAGCGTGGTGTGGCTCAATGGATAAAATTGCTACCGTTAGAGAAGCAGAGCAAAGAAGAATGGCGTTATTGGCAAGCTAACATTCTATTGGCGCAGGGTAATAAAAGCGAAGGTGAGGCGATATTGCGTAAGCTGACAGAAGGCCGTGGTTTTTATCCAATGGTTGCTGCGCAGAAACTGAATGTCAGCTATCCGCTGGTGATAAATCGCGCAAAAAAGCCAGATGCTGCTATTGCTTTAATACCCGAAGTACAGAGAGTGAGAGAACTACTATATTGGCAAATGGATAATCTTGCTCGCATAGAGTGGAGCTACCTGGTCGCCAGCCAAGATAAATTAAAACAACAGCAACTGGCGCGTTATGCTTTCGATCAAAAATGGGCGGCTCTGAGTGTACAGGCGACAATAGCTGGAAAAATGTGGGACTACCTTGAAGAACGTTTTCCATTGGCATGGCTGCGGGAATTTAGTCATTTCACTGCGAATAAAGGCATTTCTCAAAGTTATGCGATGGCGATAGCCCGTCAGGAAAGTGCCTGGAATCCGCAGGCCAGTTCGCCAGTCGGGGCCATTGGGTTAATGCAGGTGATGCCAAAAACGGCGGAGGATACGGTTAAGCGAAATGGCATTCAAGGATATGTAAACAGTAGCCAACTTATAAACCCGCTGACGAATATCGAAATCGGTACTGCTTATCTTGAGTCAGTTTATCAGCGCTTTGGAAATAATCGGATACTTGCCAGCGCTGCCTATAATGCCGGACCAACTCGGGTAGAGCGCTGGTTATCTAACAGTGATGGGCGACTGGATGCGATAGCTTTTATTGACAGCATTCCATTTTCTGAAACCCGCAATTATGTCAAAAATGTTTTGGTTTATGATCTCTTCTACAGTCATTTCATGGGTAAGTCATCAAATATGCTGACTAACGCGGAGTGGCAAAGGCGTTATTGATTTATGGCAAACTATGTTATGCTGCTGTACTAGTTAAATAGTATGATGACTGATTGATTATGACGACGAATCATCTGACAGACCCGGCACTTTCGCCGCAAGATCATGAAGATTGGCAATGTTTCGTGACATTACTCCAACAGGCTTTTGCTGAAAATCTACAGCATCCGATTTTACAGTTATTATTGACGCCAGATGAACGGACAGCGCTGGCTACCAGGGTACGAATCATCAAAGAGTTGATGAGTGGAAAAATGAGTCAACGTGAGCTGAAAAATGAACTTGGAGTGGGTATTGCGACGATTACGCGCGGCTCTAATAGCCTGAAATTTGCCTCAAACGATGTGAAGGCTTGGTTGGAACAGCAACTACTAAAATAGCAGGCCGCCGACTGCGGCCTATGGTGAACGCCTGTTTAACGGGCGTTCAGTTCTTTATAAATTTCATGATGTACCGGCACCAAAGCGAGTATCAGAGCTTGGTGGTACACACTGGTACGAGTCAGGATGCCATCAGTAAAAAAGCCAATCGCCCCATCTTTCTGCTTGATGTTATTGATGCCTGTAAGGTAAGCCATTTCATGGCCTAATTCCCGACCTTCTCGAATGCCATCAAGAATTTTTTCTGGCAGCATTAAACTGGCTGAACGAGATTCTCCGCGAATTTGCTGATATTCCACCACCATCCAGGCAAAGGTCATATCGTCTTCAATACCCGCTTCCACACCGACCCAAAAGTCTGCTTCAGGACGAACTTGTCTGGCAGCCATGACACGCTGACGGGCGCCAGTACGGGTTTCTGTGTTACCAATAGGTTGTTGTGGGACGCTACTGTCTACATTGATATCTTCGATCCGATAAGTACCTGGCCCAAAAACATCATCAAAGGCGAGACTAATGGCTTTAATTTTTGCAGGGTTGGTGGTTGCGGCAATAACGTGATACATAATAGATGAGTTATCCTTTGAACGAGTATTTACGCAGTATAACGGAAAATGAAAATGTTACAGGTATATCTTGTTCGGCATGGGGAGTCCGAATGGAATGCGGCACATCGTATTCAGGGACAATCTGACAGCCCTTTGACCGAAACAGGCGAACATCAAGCCAGATTAGTGGCGCAAAGAGTAAAATCTGAAAGTATTACCCATATTATTACCAGCGATCTTGGACGGACACGTCGAACGGCAGAGATCATTGCTGAGGTTTGTGGTTGTGAAATTATTCTGGAGCCACGTTTGCGCGAATTGCACATGGGGGTGCTGGAACGCAGAAATATTGATTCCTTGACCTCGGAAGAGGAGAACTGGCGTAAGAAAGTCCTTGATGGCACGCCAGGGGGACGTATCCCCGAAGGCGAATCAATGGATGAACTCGCTGTGCGTATGAGAGCTGCGCTGGAAAGCTGCCGTAAGTTGCCGGTTGGTAGCCGGCCGTTGTTAGTCAGTCATGGCATCGCTTTGGGATGTTTGGTTAGCACCATACTGGGATTGCCCGCGCATGCTGAACGTCGTCTTCGCCTGCGAAATTGCTCTCTGTCCAGAGTGGATTATCAACAAAGTCCGTGGCTGGCGTCAGGCTGGATTGTAGAAACGGCAGGCGATATCACACATCTGGATACGCCCGCACTGGATGAATTACAACGTTAATGCTGGATAGGAATGAGATACTGAAATTCGATGATATGGTTCGCCGCTTCCTTATCCCTATCATTGGTATTGGTAAGGTAATATCGTTCGATATCGTATCCTTTCCTACGCGTCAGGTTTAGCATTGGCAGGCAAATACCGTAGACGGTAAACAGGAAATCCTGTAAGCCATCTTTGGTGCCGTAGTAACTAAATGAGACGTATTCTCCAGCCGGTAATGTAACAGGTTGGCTGCCTGCCACATCAAACTGGGCATATTGGGGTTCTACCGCCGTTGTGTACAACACGGTTTGTTCATCTTCTTTTTCTGGATTGGGAGTCGCATGATGAAGGCCATAAAGTACAGGAGGTAACACTTCTGCATTTTGCAGATAATATGTCCAGAAATTGTGTCGCATTTCAGTACAAAAACTGGACCATTGTTCCAGCGTATAAGAACAGGTCTGTTCTATACCAACCAGTGGCTGTTCCTCCAGTGTGAGATAGGTTGCTTCGGGAATATACCTTTTATCCAGCAATATGGGCGGGCAAATACCCGTGGCGCACCACTCCTCACTGAGACGATAAAGTGCAGGTGTTTTATTAAATTGTTTTTTAAATGCGCGAGTGAAAGTTTGTTGGGAGTCAAACTGGTACTGTAAAGCAATATCCAGAATAGGGCGGCTGGTTAAACGTAAAGCAACGGCTGCCCGTGATAACCTTCTGGCACGGATATAGGAGCCAATAGCCTGGCCGGTAATGTCTTTAAACATACGTTGCAGGTGCCATTTAGAGTAACCTGCTTTAGCTGCAACATTATTGAGTGATAACGGTTGGTCTAAATGATTATCTAGCCAACGTAATAAATCACGAATGATGCCGGTTTGATCCATACATCTCCTTAGTCGTTAAGACCAGAAAGAACAATATAAGAACCTATACTACTAGGCTATTTTGTTTGCCATTTGAACAGGCCCACAGAGTAAGTAAAACGAATCATTCCTATGTATTGCATATCTGTTTTGGTATCTGTGTGCTGTTGGTGTTCATAATTTATTGACAAGCGTGGCATTCAACAATAACTCTACTGGATATAAGCACTAAGTGTAAAACAAGTCTTATATTTACAATAGGATACTTATTCGTATTATTATTTCACTCATTACTTTGTGAAATTATTCTAATAAGTAATTATTGTTATTAGAGGGTATTACCGACTATTTGGTATATTGGTGGTGAAATTTTACGCTGAATTAATTAAGGCACGAGACTATATGTTAAAAATCATAAAGATACTAGTAACGACAACATTGTTGTTCATACCTGTGGCGACTCAGGCAGAAGAGATTGGTTCGGTAGACACTGTTTTCAAATTTATCGGGCCTGATCACAAAATTGTCGTGGAAGCGTTTGATGATCCTGATGTTAAAAATGTGACTTGCTACCTGAGCAGGGCAAAGACAGGCGGAATAAAAGGGGGTTTAGGGCTTGCGGAAGATACTTCTGATGCGGCGATTTCTTGTCAGCAGGTTGGGGAGATTGAACTAGCAGACAAGATTAAAAAGAGCGGCAAAAAAGGTCAGGTGGTTTTCCAGAAACGAACTTCACTGGTGTTTAAAAAGCTTCAAGTTGTCCGCTTCTATGATGCAAACCGTAATGCATTAGTCTATCTGACATATTCCGATAAGATGATCGACGGTTCACCGAAGAATGCGATCAGTGCTGTACCGATTATGCCGTGGAAGACGGTAGAAAATTGAGGGGCAGGATGGGGTCCCACAGGGATGTCCCATCCTGTCATTTTTAGAGGCTTACTGACACTGACAGTTCAAGTTATGCTTCCAAATCACCACAGAAACGATAGCCTTCACCGTGAATGGTGGCGATAATTTCCATCGTATCTGGCGTTGATTCGAAATGTTTACGGATGCGACGAATCGTTACATCAACGGTACGGTCATGAGGTTTCAATTCACGACCTGTCATTTTTCTCAGTAAATCTGCGCGTGTTTGGATTTTGCCTGGATTTTCACAGAAATGAAGCATGGCGCGGAACTCGCTACGTGGCAATTTATACTGCTCTCCCGCCGGGCTGATCAGAGAACGGCTATTGATATCTAATTCCCAACCATTGAATTTATAACTCTCAACCTGGCGACGTTCCTCGCTGACATTACTCAGATTCATGGTACGAGAAAGCAGGTTGCGGGCGCGAATAGTTAATTCACGCGGATTAAATGGTTTGGTGATGTAATCATCAGCACCAATTTCCAAGCCAAGGATTTTGTCTACTTCATTATCACGGCCGGTCAGGAACATCAGGGCGACATTTGCTTGCTCACGCAGTTCGCGGGCAAGTAACAAGCCATTTTTGCCTGGAAGGTTAATGTCCATAATCACCAAGTTAATGTCATTGTTTGACAGAATGTGGTGCATCTCTGAACCATCAGTGGCTTCATAAACTATGTACCCTTCAGCTTCGAAAATGCTTTTTAGGGTATTGCGAGTGACAATTTCGTCTTCAACAATCAAAATGTGCGGGGTTTGCATGGTTGCTACCTAGAATCGCTTAAAAATAAATCAGAATGATTCAAACTACTCTTATCTCAGGATATTTACTGGTTATTATTTGTCATCACTGAAATTATAGCTTAAATCAGTAATAACATTTATTGATATGTTTTACACTGAAAGTAAAAGTTGCTTTTCCTTTGGTGGGTATATACCCAAAAAACTGGTTAAACAGTGTTATGTTAGTCCATTAACAGCAATATAACAGCTTGCAATGCATTTACCATCTAAAAAAACTACCTTTTATTGACGTACATCAAAATTGATTGTAGCACGTTAATATTATTTATATTGGTTATTTTATACCTTGTATTCTGTCATGCAAATGACAAATTTCTGTTAACGCACAGAGTGGTTTTGTACGGAAAATAATCTCTTTTGAGTTTGGCAGTGAACAAAAATAGCTGATTTTTACGAAAAGATAAAATATATTGTTAATTTTGTTAAAAATGGATTTAACAACTAAAAAATTGGCTTCAACGAGAAATATTTGTTTGTCTTGATGACCATGAGATGAATTATTCCAGTACTAAAAATATCGAAAAAATAAGATTGTTTAGAGAAAATGTTTGACTTTGTGCACAGATTCATTTAACCAATATAGGGTCGAACCCATTAAATGACAGACAGGAACTTATGCAAACTATCAGCCTGAAAACCACAATTATTATCACCACCGGAACCACAGGTTGCGGGGCGGGCTGACGCATACATAAAACAGAGAAAAAAGCCCGCATCCAAATCAGATGCGGGCTTTTTTTTGGCGCGGAATCAGGAGAAAAATGTTAATGCGAGTGCTTAAATTTGGAGGAACTTCGGTCGCTAATTACCAACGTGTGCTGAGCGTTGCCGATATTGCAGAAAAAAAACTTTCTCAGGGAGGAGTTGCATTGGTGCTTTCCGCACCGGCAAAAATTACCAATCATTTAGTGGCGATGATTGAAAAAACAGTCTCCGGGCAAGAGATCATTACCCATATGCATGATGCTGAGCAGATCTTTGCTGATTTATTACAGGGATTGGCACAGGCGCAACCTGGTTTTGCTTATGAACGGTTAAAAATGATGGTTGAGCAAGAACTTGCGCAATTGAAACAGGTTCTGCATGGTATTTCGTTACTGGGTCAATGTCCGGACGGCATTAACGCTTCCCTGATTTGTCGTGGTGAAAAACTCTCTATTGCCATCATGGAGTCTGTATTGCAGGCGCGTGGTCATAAAGTCACGGTGATTGATCCGGTGAAAAATCTGCTGGCACAAGGTCATTACCTTGAATCTACGGTAGATATCAACGAATCTACCAAGCGCATTGCTTCTCTGAATATTCCTGATGACCATATTATCCTGATGGCTGGATTTACGGCCGGGAATGAGAAAGGGGAGCTGGTTGTCCTAGGGCGTAACGGTTCTGACTATTCCGCCGCGGTTTTGGCGGCTTGTTTGCGGGCTAAATGTTGTGAAATCTGGACTGATGTGGATGGTGTTTATACCTGTGATCCCAGAATTGTGCCGGATGCGCGGCTACTAAAAGGCATGTCCTATCAAGAAGCGATGGAACTCTCTTATTTCGGCGCTAAAGTGTTGCATCCGCGGACTATTGCCCCGATTGCTCAATTTCAGATCCCCTGTTTGATTAAGAATACTGCTAATCCAGATGCGCCGGGAACACTTATCGGTGACGGGCAGAAAGATGAAAGTACGCCGGTAAAAGGGATTACTAACCTGAGCAGTATGGCGATGATTAACGTATCAGGCCCTGGCATGAAAGGGATGGTGGGTATGGCGGCAAGGGTATTTGCTGTCATGTCTCGCAAAGGGATCTCTGTTGTGCTGATTACTCAATCATCTTCAGAATACAGTATCAGCTTCTGTGTGCCTCAACGTGAATTGGAACGTGCGCGTCAGGCGCTGAGTGAAGAATTCTATCTTGAACTGAAAGAGGGCGTACTTGATCCTTTGGATGTGATGGAAAATCTTTCCATTATCTCGGTTGTTGGCGATGGTATGCGTACCTTGCGTGGCATCTCTGCCCGTTTCTTCTCGGCATTGGCGCGCGGTAATATCAATATCGTTGCTATCGCACAGGGGTCATCTGAACGTTCTATCTCTGCGGTTATCGATAATGAAGTGGCAACGACAGCCGTTCGTCTGTGCCATCAGATGTTATTTAATACCGATCAGGTGATCGAAGTTTTTGTTGTCGGCGTTGGTGGTGTAGGCAGTGTTTTAATTGAGCAGATCCGTCGTCAACAAACCTGGTTGAAACAAAAGCACATCGATTTAAGGGTATGTGGTATTGCTAATTCACGGGCGATGCTGACGGACATGAGAGGCATTTGCCTTGATAATTGGCAGCAATGTTTATCAGAGGCCACAGAACCTTTTAGTTTGAGTCGTCTGATCCGTTTGGAGAAAGAGTACCATTTGCTGAACCCGGTGATAGTGGATTGTACCTCTAATCAACAAATTGCCGATCAATACGCCAGTTTTCTGAGTGATGGCTTCAATGTGGTCACGCCGAATAAAAAAGCCAATACATCGTCGATGGCTTATTATCACCAGATTCGTAAGGCAGCAGAGAAATCTAAACGCAAATTCCTGTATGACACTAACGTCGGGGCTGGTCTGCCGGTTATTGAGAATTTACAAAACCTGCTTAATGCGGGTGATGAACTGGTTCAGTTCAATGGCATTCTTTCCGGTTCTCTCTCTTTTATTTTCGGTATGCTGGATGAAGGAATGTCACTATCTCAGGCGACGTTACTGGCGAAAGAGAAGGGTTATACCGAACCCGATCCGCGTGATGATTTGTCCGGGATGGATGTTGCTCGTAAATTGTTGATCCTCGCGCGTGAATCAGGTTATGAATTTGAACTGGATGATATTGATGTGGAGTCTGTACTGCCGGCTTCCTTTGATAACAGTGGCAGCGTGGATACTTTCTTTGAGCGTTTACCCTCTCTTGATCAGGTTTTCAGCCAGCGTGTGGCAGAAGCCAAAGGGCAGGGAAAAGTGTTGCGCTATGTTGGCATAATTGAAGATGGCCGTTGTAAGGTGAAAATTGCCGCAGTAGATGGCAATGATCCACTTTATAAAGTCAAAAATGGCGAAAATGCGTTGGCATTCTACACGCGTTACTATCAGCCAATACCGCTGGTACTGCGGGGATACGGGGCGGGTAATGATGTTACTGCCGCAGGTGTGTTCGCAGATATGCTGCGTACTTTGTCCTGGAAACAGGGAGTTTAATTGTGATTAAAGTTTATGCGCCTGCATCTATTGGCAATGTCAGTGTTGGGTTTGATGTGCTGGGAGCGGCGGTCTCTCCGGTTGATGGTAATTTATTAGGTGATTGCGTTACTGTCCGGGCAGCGGAGAGCTTTAGTTTGCGTAATGAAGGGCTGTTTGTGGGGAAGTTACCTGAACAACTGGAGCACAACATCGTTTATCAATGCTGGCAATTATTCTGTCAGCATTTGGGTAAACAATTACCTGTGGCGATGACGCTGGAAAAAAATATGCCAATTGGCTCTGGTCTTGGCTCTAGCGCTTGTTCTGTTGTTGCCGGCTTGATGGCGCTGAATGAATTTGCAGGTCTTCCGTTTAGTGAAAGCCAATTACTGGCAATGATGGGGGAACTGGAAGGACGCATTTCCGGCAGTATTCACTACGATAATGTCGCTCCATGTTATCTCGGCGGTTTACAACTGATTATGGAACAGGGGGATATCATCTGTCAGCCGGTACCCTCGTTTGATGAGTGGTTATGGGTGATGGCTTATCCGGGCATTAAAGTTTCTACCGCAGAAGCCAGAGCGATTTTGCCTGCGAACTATTCGAAGCAGGATGTTATCGATCATGGCCGTTTTCTTGCTGGCTTTATTCATGCTTGTCATATACGGCAACCCGATCTAGCAGCCAGATTGATGAAAGATGTGGTTGCTGAACCGTATCGTACCCAACTGTTACCGGGTTTTGCCAAGGCGCGTGAAACCGCGAAACGGATAGGAGCATTGGCGTGTGGTATTTCTGGTTCTGGCCCGACCTTGTTCTCCATTTGTAATGATATGGCGACCGCAGAAGAAATGGTTGAGTGGCTGCAACAGCATTATGTTCAGAATGATGAAGGTTTTGTACACATTTGCCGTCTGGATCTCGCAGGCGCACGACAGATAGGGTAACTGATGAAACTGTATAACTTGAAAGACAACAGCGAGCAGGTAAGTTTTGCACAGGCAGTCAAACAGGGATTAGGCAAACAGCAAGGGCTTTTCTTCCCGCAAGATTTACCCGAATTTAGTCGGGAAGAAATTGACCAACTATTGAAACTGGATTTTGTTACTCGCAGCGGTTGCATCCTCTCGGCGTTTATCGGCGATGAAATTCCGCCGGAACAATTGGCGACACGGGTTAAGCATGCTTTTACTTTTCCGGCGCCTGTTGCCAAAGTGGAAAATGATGTTGCAACACTGGAATTATTCCACGGCCCGACTCTGGCATTTAAGGATTTTGGTGGTCGTTTCATGGCGCAAATACTGGCACAAGTTGCTGGTGAGCAGCCAGTAACTATCCTGACGGCGACTTCCGGCGATACGGGGGCAGCAGTAGCGCATGCCTTTTATGGGTTGAATAATGTACAGGTAGTGATCCTCTATCCACAGGGCAAAATCAGTCCGTTACAGGAAAAACTGTTCTGTACCTTGGGCGGTAATATTCACACGGTGGCAATTGATGGCGATTTCGATGATTGCCAAGCGTTGGTTAAACAGGCGTTTGATGATCAGGAGTTGAAACAAGCTCTGTATCTCAATTCAGCCAACTCAATTAACATCAGCCGCTTGTTGGCGCAAATTTGCTACTACTTTGAAGCGGTTGCTCAACTACCAGAAGATAAACGTGAACAACTGGTTATCTCTGTACCGAGTGGGAATTTTGGTGATTTGACCGCGGGTTTATTGGCAAAATCGATGGGATTGCCGGTAAAACGCCTTATCGCTGCCACTAATGTTAACGATACGGTTCCACGTTATCTAGAGGATGGAAAATGGCTGCCTCACCAGACGGTTGCCACGCTTTCCAACGCAATGGATGTGAGCCAGCCAAACAATTGGCCACGTATTGAAGAGCTATTTCGTCGTCAATCTTGGTCGTTAAGTGAATTGGGATATGGCGTAGTCTGTGATGACGTGACAAAAGAGACGATTAAGGCGCTGGCTAAACTGGGTTACATCTCTGAACCTCATGCCGCGGTTGCTTATCGTGTTCTGCGCGATCAATTACAAGACGGTGAATACGGGTTATTTCTCGGTACGGCGCATCCAGCGAAATTTAAAGAGAGCGTAGAGCAAATTCTGGGTGGGGAATTACCATTGCCCAAAGCTTTGGCGGAACGGGCTGATTTAAGCTTATTATCCCATCATTTACCGGCAAATTTTGCTGAATTACGTACTTTCCTGATGGAAAGATTGCCTAAATAGCGATGAGAGTAGGCGCCGCACAAATCATGCGGCGTTTATGGCTGATAATAAAAGCCTTAATGTTGTTCAGGGCGTTTAAATACCAGTTCATTTCCTTTGGACAGTGATTCATCAAAGGCGTAGCCATCCAGATTAAACTCCACCAGACGGTCAGTTTGGGTTAATTGATT
Source organism: Photorhabdus akhurstii (assembly GCF_019090985.1). Classification (NCBI taxonomy): domain Bacteria; kingdom Pseudomonadati; phylum Pseudomonadota; class Gammaproteobacteria; order Enterobacterales; family Morganellaceae; genus Photorhabdus; species Photorhabdus akhurstii. The sequence continues at coordinate 766,758 of NZ_CP020335.1, forward strand.
CTGAATAATAAACCGGCTCATCAGCCCACGGGCTTTTTTCGCATAGAAGCTAATGATCTTATATTTACCGTTTTTCTCATCAAGAAAGACGGGTTTAATAATTTTACCGGCTAGCTTTTTCGTGTTCACGGATTTGAAATATTCATCGGAAGCCAAATTAACTAACACATTATCACCTTGTTGTTCCAGCGCCTCATTGAGCTTTTCCGTGATCAAATCTCCCCAGAAAGCGTAGAGATCTTTACCACGTTTATTTTCCAGCTTGATCCCCATTTCCAGCCGGTAAGGCTGCATCAGATCCAACGGACGAAGTACACCGTAAAGGCCAGACAGGATACGCAGATGATTCTGAGCAAAATCAAAATCCTTATCGGAGAAAGATTCAGCCTGCATACCGGTATAAACATCACCTTTAAATGCCAGAATAGCCTGACGGGCATTTTCTGGCGTGAAATCAGCATGCCATTCGCCAAAACGAGCGGCATTCAGGCCGGCAAGTTTATCGCTGATACTCATCAAATTCGCAATTTGGGTAGGCGTTAGTTTACGGCAAATGCTAATTAGCTGTTCTGACTGGTCGAGTAATGCTGGCTGACTATATTTTTCCGTGGTAAGCGGGCTTTCATAATCAAGGGTTTTTGCAGGTGAAATAGTAATAAGCATAATATTGTCCAGATTGTTCAGATTAAGTTAATTTAACAAAAGATAGGATAATAAAGAATGAGTAACAATGATAGCGGAAACTGTGTATTTAATATCTATGGGGTAACAAACTGATAATTTTACACTCCATTTTATTGACCGATATTACCTTTAATGAGAATAATATTTAAATAATTTATCATGGTATATTTTAATTTAATTTTATATATAAACATAAATAAAGTTTTCTTGATTGTTTAAATGTTAATTTTTGTTAATTTGATCGATTTTTCTTGGATTTTAATAGCGTAATTATGCTAAAAGTAAGAAAGTGTACAATATTACCAGTTTCTTATTTGATTGGAATCGAATGGGTAAAAATGTATAAATGGGGTAAAACATGGAGAATAAAAACAAGCTATTATCCTCTGATATAATATCTATCTTTGGTACAGGAATAAGTGAAATAGTGCTTCTTTCACTTGTATATTCAATTACCAAGTCGGAGATAGATACGTCTTTAATGGTATCTGTGAGGCTAATGGCGAGTATATTAGTTTTTGTGGTTATTGGCGGGTTAACGGCTCGGTTTAATATGCGGGCTATTTGTATTTCTTCGGATTTATTTCGGGCAGTAACAATATTCCTTGCTGTATTTGTGAATAATATATATTTATTATTTTTCATATCTTTCCTGCTGTCATTTTTTTCAGGTTTAAATATATCGATAAGGTCAGCGGCATACCAGGTATTTGTCAGCTCAGAAGAAAGAGTTGCTTTTATATCAAAGCAACAATTCTATTATGGGTTACTCTCTATATCTTCTCCATTGATAGCCGGTTTTTTGATAAATATGATGTCAATACGATCCTTGTTTCTTATTGAATCAATGTGTTTTATTTTATCAATTATATTTCTCTTCTTTATCAGTGATTGGGGAACTAAAATAAAGGAAAAAGATATTTCTATGAAATATGGTGGGTTGGAATATATTATCAAGAATAATACCCAGAGAAATATATTATTGTTCAGGATAAGTATTTTAACTGCAATGGTGTCATACCAAGTGATTTCAACCTATATAATGACTTCTAACTATACAACAATTGTCTCTTTATTTAGTGGATTATATTCGTTTTCTTTTTCTGATTTGGTTGCTTATTTTTCCTTTTTAGCTTCTATTTCAATGTTATTTGGATCTTATTTATCTGGTTGTTATTTTAATATAAGTAAATTAAAAAAATCTTTCTTTCTTGGCTCTCTTTTGATTGCTGTTGGATCTATTTTTTGGGCCATGCCTTTGTCAAGAATTGTCCTATTATACTATACATTAGGCACTATGCTTATTTTTGTCGGACTCTCTTTTTTAAGGATATCTCTCTATACATCAGGGCAAGAGCTGACGCCAGAAAAATATTTTGCGAAAATAATATCGTCTTCGGATGCAATTTCAAGAAGTTACCAGTCAGCCTTTGGTATTATAATAATATAGTTAATCCCTTTGCTAGGAAGTAGTGTTTTATTTGTCTTTTTTGCAATGTGTTCTTTGAGTTCAGTTTTTGTTGCAAAGAAAATAAGCGCTGACGTTGAGAGTAAACTAACATTAAAGTAATTCATTTTGAATGAAATTATTGGCAATAGTTTCAATTTATTGAATTCAGTGAATTATCTCCCTCGGTGTTTTTTCTAATATTCACGACACAGAAAAGTCGTTGCTTGAGTATAAGTATATAAAGCATAATTTATGCGACATTTGCCTCATATCTGACAGATTATTATTGACCAACTATATTGAAATAATTTAAATATTCGTCATTTGAATGAGAAAAGTGTGAGTAATAAACAGCTAAATTAGTGTGTTTACTTAAACAAATAAGCGAAAATAAAGGTTTTAAGAGTGAATTTTCAGGAACTGCTATCATTTTTATAAGTAATGCAGGGAGCAAAGAAGACCTAATTTAGCTATTAAAAAATAAGGTAGCAAATGAACATTTCTTCAATTAAGAATAATATAACAAAGCAATATAGTACCTTAATTCTATTTCCCGTTGAGGTAATAATTAATTTATTATCTTCTTTTTTTTCATTTTTTATATTGATTTACATAATAACACTTCCTTTGACTGAGGGTTTAGAAGCGGGGAGTGTCTGGCTGATTATCTTCTTAATTGTAATATTGAGACCTATTTTGAGTGTGATTAATAATCTAAGTTTATTTCTCATTACTAAAAAGCAGGCTTATATTCTCTCAATATTTGATAACTGTTTCACCAGTAAAAAAGAGGTTCAGCAGAATGAGCACGATATTGTAAATTATTCCACCTATGATACTAGTGTGGTTTTGATTATATCTAAGGTAATTTGTTTCATTTATCTCTCCATTCTAATGGTCATTAATGTTGAAGGGGGAACAGTTGGTTTATTATCTTTGTGTTCTATATTGATACCATTATCCTTTTTTCTATTTAAAAAGCGAGCCTATCTCTCTAAACAACTAGCAAAGATAAGGAAATTAAGATACGGATTTATTGGAGATAACTTTGAGTCCTTGACTGCTATATTGTTAACTGGATACCAGGGAGGGAAACTTTTAAGTTTGAACAGAATTATTAACATTGAAGAAACAGTAAAACGTATTGATTCATTGTGGAGAGCTGTAGATATTTCCTCAAATGCATTTTTAAAAGTTATTCCTGTTATTCTTCTCATTATGATTGGTAAGGAAATAGATAATAGTGATAAACTACTTATTCTTTTATATTCTCTAATTTTGGTTAGTGAATATCTTGGTTTAGTTAGATTATTAATGCCATTTTATGATGGCTATCTGGCAAAATTATCAATTATTAGTAGATATAAAAATTATCGCTCTAAGCCAGAAGAGTATTATGATTTAGATGGTACACAAAGTTTTGTTGAGAAAACTATTCTGGGAAATATATATTTATCAAAAGAGCTAATCAATAGAAGTATATTAAATAAATTAAGTTATGAAATTTTCCAGATTAATAAATATATTGATATGAGCTCAAACATTTGTGATTTATCAAGAGGACAATTAAATCTTATTTTTGCTGTAAGGAGTGTATATATGGCCATAATTGATAATTACAAAGGCCATATTTATTTTGATACAAATAAGACTGGTTGGGATTCTAAATTATTATTTGATTTAAAAGATATAATTTTAAAAATAAAAATAGAGTACCAAATTGATGTTATATTGTTATTTTCTCATAAAATTAATAATATTGAGTTGGAAATAAAAAATAAATCTATAAAATCAACGTCAGATAATGGAGTTATATTAGCAGAAAATTGTAAGATTAATAAATCAAAAACTGCTCAACTTCTATATATTTTTAGTTATAACTCTGTAATTGGAATTATACTCTTGTTCATTGCTAGTCTTTCGTTATTCGAGTTAGGAAGAGTGACATACAATGAATATGATAGTGAAACCTATAAGATAATATCTGTATCTCTATTAGGTATGATTTCATTGATTGTGGGATCATATTTAATAGAGTTTAAGATAAGAAAAAGAGTAAGGCAAGACATATATAACTCTATTAAAAGTAACTTTAGAGTGGAAGGTTTCAATTTATTTAAGCATGAATACAATGTAATAATAAATAGATTTACCATGTATGCCAAGGATGTTTTCTGGTTTGGTTCGATATTTGTCGGTACTGTATTTTTATTTCTTAATTCTGACAATTTTATGATTGTGTTTGGTGCCATGTTTATATTTCTTACTAGCGTTTATTTATTGTATCCTATATACAAGGATAATAGAAATAAACACTATAAAGAGCTACATGCTTTATCAATTCGCTTTTCTTATATTAAAAAACTACCTCAATGTGGTCCGGCTAACCGTTTTTGTCGTGACGCTATTTTATCTGGAATACGTAGTTTATATACCGTAGCATCACAACGATATTTAATTAATTCTTTGGCTTCTATATTAGGTCTTGTAATATCTAGTTTGATAATTTTTTATTCTTTATATCCCAATTTTGAATCAGATAATATGACGGCTGCTATAAACTTAGATAATAGAATCGTCATTTTTTATTTCGCTATATTTGGATATTTGTCAGAAACTGTATCTATTAAAAGGATAACTGAGCACGACAATGTTTATTATAAAGAAATAAACTTATCTTCTAAGTTATTAATTTTAGAGCAAAGTTTGAAAAAAGATAGAATTATACAATTAGTAGGGAATAATGGCAGTGGTAAGACCTGTTTTCTTAAGAAATTATCTGAAATAAAAGGATACATATATGTAGACCATAATTTTGATTCCTATTTAGCAAATGATAGATTTTTAGATTATCTCAATAACTCGGATTCAGAGGTAATTATATTTGATGAATTTGATTGTAGGAAATTAATAGATAGAATTGATAAAATAAGAAAATAATCGTTGTTTCACACATGGAAACTATTGGTTCAATATTGAACATTAGCGAAGTGGTATGAAAAGATTGGCTACAGAGTGAGTGACTGCGAGTGATCGTTTTTACCGCCTTGCAGCAAGGTCTTACCGTGTTATTATCAGTGGATGGCTCAAGAACAATGCCACAATTTCACGCATAACGATGAGATATGACAAAATGACCGATAAACTAACCTCCCTGCGTAAACTGACAACAGTAGTAGCAGATACCGGGGATATTGCGGCGATGAAACTTTATCAGCCACAAGATGCGACAACTAACCCATCTCTGATCCTTAACGCGGCACAGATTCCTGAATACCGTAAACTAATTGATGAAGCAATTGCGTGGGCGCGCGAACAGAGCGATTCCCGCGAGCAGCAGATTGTGGATGCTAGTGATAAATTGGCGGTAAATATTGGCTTGGAAATTCTCAAACTGATCCCTGGCCGTATTTCGACAGAAGTTGATGCCCGTCTGTCTTATGACACTGAACGCAGTGTTGCCAAAGCTAAACGCCTGATTAAGCTGTATAACGAGGCCGGTATCAGCAATGATCGGATTCTGATCAAATTGGCTTCAACCTGGCAGGGTATCCGCGCGGCTGAACAGCTAGAAAAAGAAGGGATTAACTGTAACCTGACATTACTGTTCTCCTTTGCTCAGGCGCGTGCTTGTGCGGAAGCCGGGGTTTATCTGATTTCACCATTTGTTGGCCGTATCCTTGACTGGCATAAAGCGAACAGCGATCAGAAAGAGTTCGCTCCACACGAAGATCCGGGCGTCATTTCTGTGACTGAAATCTACCAATACTACAAACAACATGGCTATGACACCGTTGTTATGGGAGCAAGTTTCCGTAATTCCGGTGAAATCTTGGAATTGGCGGGTTGCGATCGTTTGACTATTGCGCCTGCGCTGTTGAAAGAGCTGTCCGAAGCTCAGGGTGAAGTTGAACGTAAACTGGGTTATACCGGTGAAATTAAAGCGCATCCAGAGCCATTGAATGAAGCTCAGTTCTACTGGGAACATCATCAGGATGCAATGGCGACAGAAAAACTGGCGGACGGTATCCGTAAATTTGCTATTGATCAGGGCAAACTTGAGAAGATGATCGCTGATCTGCTGTAATGATAGGCTATAAACTATTCTTTTAGCGTTAAAGGCGGCATAATTGGCCGCCTTTTTGCTATTTAGTTTAATTGTGTTAATTGAGGTTTATATGAATGAACTGCGCATTGGCTTGGTATCCGTCTCTGATCGTGCATCAAGCGGTATTTATCAGGACAAAGGGATTCCGGCATTGGAGGAGTGGCTAAAAAGGGCGATTACCACCCCTTTTCAGATAGAGACTCGCCTGATCCCGGATGAGCAGATCATCATTGAACAAACCTTGTGTGAATTGGTGGATGAAATCGGCTGTCATCTGGTTTTAACCACCGGTGGAACCGGCCCGGCCCGCCGAGATGTGACGCCTGATGCCACATTAGCGGTTGCAGACCGTGAAATGCCGGGTTATGGCGAACAGATGCGTCAGATTAGTTTGCAATTTGTTCCAACGGCAATTTTATCCCGTCAGGTTGGTGTGATCCGCAAACAGGCGCTGATTTTGAACTTGCCGGGGCAGCCAAAAGCAATCGCAGAAACGTTGGAAGGCTTGAAAGACGAAAACGGCAAAGTTCTGGTATCCGGTATTTTTGCCAGTGTGCCATATTGTATCCAATTGCTGGATGGCCCGTATGTGGAGACTGATGATAAGGTAGTCGCGGCTTTTAGGCCGAAAAGTGCTCGGCGCTGAATGAGCTTATCGAATTAATTGCTCCCTGAATGTGCCCACTAATAATGGGCGGTATTACACATCACAGTGACAAGCTGGAATAGAAAGAAAATTGTTCCAACTATTAATACTTAAAAAATTAGTGGGAAAGTTCAATGGATACTGAAATTGATTTCGGGAAAACAGTACTGGATTATGCAATACATCGTGAGGGATTTCCTCCTGCTCTGTTGGTTCGCCTTAAACCCTATGGGGTTGGAATAGTTGGTCAAAGAATTTTGGACCTTGGAACAGGAACAGGGACTTTAGCCAGGCAATTAGCGCAAGTAGGCGCTGAAGTAACAGGAATGGACATCGCTGAACCATTACTGAAACAGGCTAGGGCTTTAGATATTAAGGCAAAGGTTTTTGTAGATTATAAGCTAGGAAAGGCAGAAGACATTCCGCTACAAAATGAGACTCAAGATGTTATCATCGCTGGTCAATGTTGGCATTGGTTTAATCCAGAGCAAGCAGGTAGTGAATGTTTTCGAGTCCTTCGTAATGGCGGCACTATGGTAATTTGTCATTTCGATTGGCTTCCTTTGCCGGGTAATGTTGTAGAAGCTACAGAGAACTTAATATTAAAGCATAATTCGAAATGGAATATGTCTGGTGGGGCAGGAATTTATCCACGCTGGTTGGAAGATTTAGCCAAAAGTGGTTTTGTTAGTATAGAGACTTTTAGTTTTGATTTAGATATTCCGTATACCCATGAACGTTGGTGTGGGCGTATTAGAGCTAGCGCAGGTGTTTCTGCTAGTTTAAATAAAGAAAGTGTTCATAAATTTGATGAAGAACATCAGGAATTACTCGTAAAGAACTTTCCTCAAGAGCCTTTGCTTATACCTCATCGTGTCTGGGCAGTCATCGCGCGTAAATCAAGGAGCTATAAATAGATGAAGAGTTTTTACTATATACTGAAAATAGAGATAATATGGAGGAAAAATATTACAAACAATGAGGGAAGTAATTAGTTTGATATCCGATTATATAAAAGTGTTTTAAGATCAACGTGACAAACATTCAACATATGGATATCTATTTATTTGAATTACTAAGTATTATAGTAATTAGGTGAGAATTTTTTTGATTGGAGATTGTCTCTATAAAAATAAAGTGAGAATTAAATAAATTTTCAAAATAATAGATCACTGGAAGGGAACTCAGTCCGATTTTTGCGATCTGATCAATTGCCAAAAATCCCAAACCTCAACACGGACTGAGTGATGCCTATCATAGCACCCATACCTCAAAATGAATGCCTGAAAATGAGAAAACTTATCCATAAAACCCGTGATAAGAACTATTCCCGTCGATTGACGGCGTTATTGATGCTCAATGAGGGATTGACGGTGACTTATGTCGCCAAAACCCTTCATGCCGCACGCTCTTCCATCAATCGCTGGGTTGAATGGTTTACATTATATGGACTCGAAGGACTCAAAAGTTTACCGGCTGGCCGACCTGCTGTCTGGGATCTCACCCCTCTCTATAGCCTGTTGCTTTTCTTATTACAGCAATCTCCCCAAGAATTCGGCTATCTTCGCTCTCGCTGGAGCCTTGAGCTTATGACTCATACCCTTAATGAATTACTCAACCTCTCTCTGACACAAAGTGTCCTCTATCGTTATTTTGCTCAGGTGGGAATTGTCTGGCGCAGAGCGGCGCCCACGGTAAAACAACCTGATCCTGAACATGAGGAGAAAATGGCAAAGATCGCAGAAGCCAAAGCGAATATTTCAGAAAAACATCCCGTTTTCTATGAAGATGAGGTGGATATTGATTTCAACCCGAAAATCGGCGCGGACGGGTGTTTCAAAGGACAACAAAAACGGGTTATCACCCCGGGAAAAAATGAAAAACATTACCTTGCGGGTTGCCTCAATGCTCAGACAGAGCAAGTCACCTATGTTAAAGGAATAAAAAAGAACTCTGATTTATTTATCAAAATGTTAGATGAACTGAATCATCAATATCCCCATGCGGAAACTCTCACATTAATCTTAGATAACTACGGTATTCATAAAAGTCAGAAGGTAAAGGAGTGGCTGGCACGACATCCCAAATTTACCCTGTTGTTTTTACCCGTCTATTCACCGTGGCTAAATAAAATAGAACGGTTATGGCAATCGCTCCATGAGACAATAACGCGAAATCACCGTTGTCAATTTATGTGGCAGTTGCTTAATTATGTTGATGCCTTTTTGGCATCGTTTTCATCACAGCAAAAACCAGGAAGACAAAAAATGAGTGTAGCACTATTATGAAATCTTATTTAAAATACTAACTTATGAATAGATTAATTAGGTGGAATAATGATAAATGTGTCTTTATCTAGAAGTGAATTATTAGCTTTCGCTAATAGTTTGCCAGGATTTTGTTATGTTGATTTATCACGCATAAGTTCTGTATTTATTGCCCAAATTATGCAATTATATTACGGAAGAATCATAAATGTTTTTAATGTTACAAATAAAATTGAATCCCTAGAGGGGATAAGAAAAAACTCGTCCATTAAAAATGAGAGTGAATTTAGATATAATCCATTAAAATGGCTGATGAAAGTTCATTTTGCTGATGCGAGGTTTATTTTAAAAAATATTATAAATAAATTGAATGGTGATGATTATATATATAAAGTAGTAGATGAGGGATTTAATAAAAATAATTCAGGATATGCCGATGACGATTTATTTAAATATATATGCCATCAGTTAACTGTCGGTGCGTATAATGAAAAGATTGAAATAAAAAATATGACTTGAGAATGGATTGTTTTTCAAAAATATAATGGTGAAAACTATTGTTTAACACTTGGGTCTCATAGTGAAGGAGATGAAAATATATATAAAAGAGTTTGTATAGCGTATGAGAAAGACTTTCCTTTTCTAAAAAATATTTTGTAAATGATGGTCTTTTTTCGAAGGACAATTAACTTTAGTAAAAAATTTACTTGGCATGCGAATTTTTTATCTGGAATAAACCCTGAGGTGAAAAAATGGAATGGTCAAAAAAAGTAAGGATTGGCTTTATTGCTGGTTTGGCATTGATTATGAGCGCAATGGCGCCAACGGTGACGTTAGCAATGGAGGCAAAGACGACGGTAGCTCAGTTGATTAATCAGCGCCTTTCTTACATGAAAGACGTAGCGGGATACAAGGCTGAAAACCATCTACCTGTTGAGGTTTTGGCTCAAGAAGATAAGGTTCTTGCTAAATCAATAAGTGAGGCTGAATCTTTCGGGTTAAGCGGGGAATCAGTTAGACCGTTTATTATAATCCAGATGGATGCTGCAAAGGCGATTCAATATCGCTATCGGGCTGATTGGTTGTCACTCCCTGAAAATGGTTGGCAACCGAAGCCGTTAGGTGATGTTCGGATTAAAATTAGCGGGCTGAATACGGAAATCTTCCAACAAATTGCGATTTTGCTTAAAGCCGGAGAGAAGATAGGCGCTTCTGACAAAGAAATGTTTATGAGGAATATTCAACAACATAACTTGAGGGATTCAGATAAGCAGCAAATTTTTGCGGCGCTTGAGAAAGTGAAATTAAAATAAGTTGCTGTATTTTGTTCTTTTGTATGTTGTTTATTTTCGCCATTTCGTAAGAAACGTTGGCCTTTTGTGACAGCCTCTATTAGTAGAGGCTGTCAAAGAAACTGACTACCAGAAAACAACGTACAATACAGCCAGAATGATCATAATGGCATAAGATGCAATATTAAAACTGCGGTCCGTCGCAAACATAGATGAAACCAATACAATGCCTTTAGGATCGTCGTCATTAGCCGATGTACTTAAACTCGTGAATGCAATAATGACCAGTGTAAAGAGTAATGTGTAGAGCATTTGATCCATAAATGGCATTGCAAACGGCATAAATTTCAGAAATAAGGCAAAGGGGATCGATAAAACCACACCAATTATCGCCCCTTTACTGGACGTCTTTTTCCAGAATAACCCAAGTAAGAACACGGCTAAAATACCGGGGCTGACAAGACCAGTATATTCTTGAATATATTGGAATGCTTGGTTAATACCGCCAAGCATTGGCGCAACAAAACAGGCGATAATCAGGGCAATAGTGGCAGAAATACGACCAACATTAACCAGTTTGTGGTCGCTTGAATCAGGTGCAATATATTCCCTATAAATGTCCATAGTGAAAATGGTGGCGGTCGAATTGAGCATCGACGCTAATGATGAAACGATAGCGGCTGCTAATGCGGCAAATACGATGCCTTTAAAACCGACAGGTAGAAATTGGGTTAACCACGGATAAGCTTTGTCTGCATGCGTTGCATCAGGCACGTTATTTAGCGCAAGGTCGCCTAAACCTGCCATTAATTCAGGGGAGGTTGTGATCACATAAGCGGCAATGCCCGGCACAACAACCAGGAAAGGCAGAATAAGTTTCAGAAAAGCGGCAAAAACAATTCCTTTCTGTGCTTCCTGCACTGACTTGGCAGCAAGGGTACGTTGAATAATATATTGGTTGAAGCCCCAATAATAGAGGTTAGCAACCCATAAACCGCCAATCAGTACAGCAATACCAGGCAAGTTTATGAATTGAGGATTACTTTTATCCAAAATCATTTCAAAGTGTCCTGGTGCTGCATCAACCATTTTGGCAAATCCGGCCATTATTCCTTCACTGCCGCCAATATAGCTGACGGCAATAAGTGTTGTGAGCAATCCCCCTAATATCAGGAAAAAGACTTGAATAACATCGGTCCAGACGATAGCCGAGAGGCCGCCGTAAATAGAATAAACCAAGGCAAATATTGCAAGCCCAATAATGGAATAGATCAATGGAATATTCAGAATGGTTTCCAGTGCTAAGCCACCCAAATAAAGCACAGAGGTCAGATTGACGAAAATATAGAGTGAGATCCAGAACACCGCCAGAATGGCTTTTAAATTTTTATTAAACCGTTGTTCCACAAATTCTGGGATAGTATAAATGCCTTTCTCAATGAAGATAGGTAAGAAATATTTACCTACGATGATTAATGTAATTGCCGCCATCCATTCATAAGAAGCTATTGCTAAACCAATGGAATAACCGGAGCCAGACATGCCAATAAATTGCTCGGCAGAAATATTTGCCGCGATCAGTGAGGCGCCTATTGTCCACCAGGGCAAGGATTTACCTGCCAGGAAGTAATCTTCAGTGCTTTTGTCCGAGCCTTTTTTATCCCTGGATACCCAGAGCCCCACACTGATGATAATGGCGACATAGAACATAAATACCAATATATCTACCAAGCTTAAACCGTGTTCTATAGTGGACATGTTTCTTTTCCTGGTTAGTTTATTTGATATTGAATTGTAAACGTTACCATTTGGTGGAGATGTAATCAGAATCACAAAATTGTTATTAAATATCGTATTTGTAATTTATCTTAATTCTTAATAATTTGTTTTAATTAATAGATTAAGTAAATTTACTGTGACTTTAACTCATGTTTGCAGAATATGTCGAAGTTGAACACCTTAATCTGTCTTTTAGGTTTATATCTAAGCTTCTTGTGTAATTGTTTACATTTACGTGATTGGTATCTCAGATTAGTATTAATGCTCGTTGTTAAACTGTGTCCAGCCTGAGTGTGAATAAAGATTTTCACAATCGGTATTGGAAAATATAAATGAGGTAGAGACTGTTATGTCCAAGATTGTATTCAATCCTGCTGAACATCCCCACCGTCGTTATAATCCGCTAACCGGGCAATGGGTTTTGGTCTCTCCCCATCGGGTAAAGCGGCCGTGGCATGGGCAGGATGAGAAATCATTGATAGACGATATTCCAAGCTATGATGAGCAATGTTTTCTTTGCCCATTAAACACGCGTATTTCCGGTGATAAAAATCCTGATTATCAAGGAACCTTTGTTTTTAATAATGATTTTTCGGCTTTAATACCAGATTCACCTGATGTGCCTCAATCGTCTCACTCATTGTTTAAAATACAAGGAGTACGAGGATTAAGTCGTGTAGTCTGTTTTTCTCCGGATCACAGTAAAACGTTACCTGAATTGCCGGTTGAACAAATTCGTCAATTAATTGATACCTGGAATGAACACATTGAAACGTTGGGTAAAGAATATCTTTGGGTTCAGGTTTTTGAAAATAAGGGTGAAGCAATGGGCTGTTCTCAGCCTCATCCTCACGGGCAAATCTGGGCGAATAGTTTTCTGCCAAACGAAATTGAGCGTAAAGATAAACAACTGCGTGCTTATTACCAGGAACAGGGTTCCAATTTATTGATGGATTATGTTCAGGCTGAATTAGTTGATGGTGAACGAGTGGTGGTCGATACAATCCATTGGTTGGCGGTTGTGCCTTATTGGGCAGCATGGCCCTATGAAACCATGTTGTTACCTAAAGTTCATGTTCGTCGTATGAATGAATTAACGGATGAACAACGCGATGATTTGGCGGTCGCGCTTAAAAAGCTTACCAGTCGTTATGACAACTTATTTCATAGCTCTTTTCCTTATTCAATGGGTTGGCATTTTGCACCGTTTTTTGACCAAGGTACTGATGTTGAACATTGGCAGCTGCATGCACTTTTCTATCCGCCATTATTGCGATCGGCTACTGTGCGAAAATTTATGGTGGGCTATGAAATGTTTGCTGAAACACAACGTGATTTAACCGCAGAACAGGCGGCTCAATTTTTACGTGCGGTGAGCGATGTACATTATAAAGCGCAATAATGTTAATTATCTGGCAGGATATTTCATGAAAAGTATCGTTCAGTTAATACCTTATTTGAGAATAAAATGATGGAAACTTTAATTAATCGTGTTAAAGATGTTTTTGATTTAGTATTTCATTATATGCCGACACATATTATTCATGCGCCAGGTCGGGTTAATTTAATTGGGGAGCATACGGATTATAATGATGGCTTTGTATTGCCATGTGCTATTAATTACTACATTATAGTTGCAGCAGCGAAGCGGGAAGATAGTATTATTCGTGTTGTTTCGGTTGATTGTGATAATCAATTAGATGAGTTTGATATTAGCCAGCCTATTAAATTTGACGAAAATAAAATGTGGGTCAATTATATTCGCGGTGTTGTAAAGTGTTTGCTCAGTCGTGGGTATATATTTAACGGGGCAGATATTGTGGTAGCGGGTAATGTGCCACAAGGGGCGGGGTTAAGTTCATCGGCAGCATTGGAAACAGTGATTGGTGAAACGATAAAAACACTTTACCATTTAGCTATTAGCCAAACGGAAATAGCGTTAAATGGGCAGCAAGCTGAAAATGAATTTGTCGGTTGCCATTGTGGCATTATGGATCAATTAATTTCCGCGCAAGGTAAGAAGGAACATGCGTTATTAATTGATTGCCGCGATTTAACCACGCAAACCGTATCTATGCCGAAAGATATTACAGTTATGATTATTAATTCAAATAAGAATCGGGAATTGGTTGGCAGTGAATATAATATCCGCCGGGATCAATGCGAACAAGCAGCGGCATTATTTGGGGTTAAAGCTTTGCGGGATGTGACATTAGATGAATTTGAAAAACGGAGTGTTGAGCTTGATAGCATAGTGGCTAAACGTGCTCGCCATGTAATTACAGAAAATGAACGTACACTTCTGGCAGCAAAAGCATTAGCGGAGGGTGATATGTCATTAATCGCGGAACTTATGGCGCAATCACATCAGTCAATGCGTGATGATTTTGAAATTACCGTACCTGAAATCGATACCTTGGTTGATATTGTGACGCAAGCCATTGGTAAACAGGGGGGAGTGAGAATGACCGGTGGTGGATTTGGTGGCTGTGTGGTGGTTTTAGTCCCCCAAACTTTGGTTGATGTGGTTAAACGCGCGGTAGAGCAACACTATTTTGCGTTGACAGGTCTGAAAGAGACTATTTATGTGTGTCAGGCTTCGGACGGTGCAAGTTTGGTTGAAACACGGTAGGTAATAAAATGGCAGATGCTTACTTTGAATTATTGAATGCTTCAATGACACAAGATATTGCTTTGGATGGAAAAAAAGCAAATCTTGTCTGCCTTTCCAATGCTTCGGGTTTTTCCGTTGTGTTGATGGATATTGGCGCATCTTGGCTGAGTTGCCGTGTACCTTTAAATAGGGAGAAAAGAGAAGTTTTACTAGGTGTTGCCACTTTACAAGACTTTTATAAACAGACCAGCTATTTAGGTGCTACCGTGGGGCGATACGCTAACCGTATTGCAAATGGATGTTTTAATCTTGATGGTAAAACTTATCAATTACATGTCAATCAGGCGGGAAATTGTTTGCATGGTGGGATTGAGGGTTTTGATAAGCGGCGTTGGACAATCACTGCAAGAGATGCCTATTCAGTGAGTTTTACATTACAGTCACCAGATGGTGATCAGGGTTTTCCTGGTAATGTCGTTGTGACCGTTCGTTACATATTAACCAATGATAATCACATAATCGTGGATTATTTAGCCCATACAGATGCTGCGACGCCCATTAATTTGACTAATCACGCTTATTTTAATTTGTTGGGGGCGGACTCTGGAGAAACATGTTTATCGCATCGCCTAGAGGTGAAAAGCGACGACTATTTACCGATCAATGAATATGGTATTCCGTTGGGCCAACTGGCTTCGGTTAATAATACGGGTTTTGATTTTCGAAAACCTAAAGTAATTAACAGTCACTTTATGCTGGATAAACAGCAACAGATTGTGAATGGGTATGATCATTCATTTTGGTTGCAAGCCGCTCGTTTGAATTCGGATTATGCAATTTCAATTACTTCCCCCGATGAAGCAATTACAATGAAAATCTTCACCACAAAACCGGCTGTGCAGTTTTACACAGGCAATGGGTTAGGTGGAGTGTTTAACCGTGATGGTGGGCGATATGAGAACTATGCGGGCATGGCATTTGAGCCACAATTTTTACCGGATTCTCCCAATCATCCTGAATGGGAGCAAGAGAGCTGCATACTTCGTCCTAACCAACGCTATAAGCACCGTAATTGCTATCAATTCGAGATTCACAATATTGGTTCAATATAATTGTGGCTAAATTGATACACATTCAACGGACATTCGTCTGATTAGCGTCGGGGTAAATATCATCGGCTCTTTCTCTACGTTCATAACGGACTGGAAGAGGACGAAAAAATTTGCCTTCTTCCAACCCGCAGTTTATTACGGTTTTATCTCGCCAATAGGCAGAATAGTGCGTCCATATTGTTCATTCAGCACTTCCGCCATTGCCAGATAAATTGCGCTGGCGCCACAAATTATCCCTTCATAACCGGCAATCGTCAGAAGAGTGGTATTTCCGGTAAAGTTGCCAATCGCTAACAGAGCGAACAACAGAGTCAGGCCGCCAAAGATAAACTGTAGCATGCGGTTAGCCTTGAAGGTGCCAAAGAACATAAACAGGGTAAACACACCCCACAGGCCAAGATATACTGCTAAATATTGGCTGCTGGTGGCTTCCGCCAGTCCCATTTTAGGTAGAAACAGTAACCCGACCAGACTGAGCCAAAATAACCCATAAGAGGTGAAAGCAGTTGCGGCAAAGGTATTGCCTTTCTTATATTCAAAAAGTCCTGCTAGCACTTGGGCCAGGCCGCCGTAGAAAATGCCCATACTCAGGATAACGGATGCCAGTGGAAAGAAACCTGCGTTATGCAGATTCAGAAGAATGGTTGTCATGCCGAAGCCCATCAAACCTAAGGGGCCGGGATTAGCCAATTGATTCGCGCTCATAAGTCCTCTGAAAGAAAATCATAAAAGTCATAAATAGCAAAGGTGGCGAATCATAATGATCTGTCAGCAAGGAAACAATGACCTTTGAAATAATAAAAAGGTTTTTTTTTCACATCCCCCCTTGATGATAGTTTTAACGACCCCATCTTATAATCAACCGCAGTTGCTAATCGTTGTCCTATACAGCCGGTATATATAAGCAAAGGTGAGGAATCGCATAGAGGCATAAAAATGGGTGCCATTGAAAAGCAGAAAGTTATCCTCATATTGATTAGCAACTTGACTGATTACGAATTTCTTTGGAGGCGTTTAGATGGGTAAAATTATTGGTATCGACCTGGGAACTACCAACTCTTGTGTAGCTATTATGGATGGCACGACAGCTCGTGTGCTGGAAAACAGCGAAGGTGATCGCACAACCCCTTCTATCATTGCTTATACCCAGGATGGTGAAACTCTGGTTGGTCAACCGGCTAAACGTCAGGCTGTTACTAACCCGCAAAATACGTTGTTTGCTATTAAGCGTCTGATTGGACGTCGTTTCCAAGATGAAGAAGCGCAACGCGACGTAGCTATCATGCCATACAAAATTATTGCGGCAGATAATGGCGACGCATGGCTGGAAGTGAAAGACCAGAAAATGGCTCCTCCTCAGGTTTCTGCTGAAGTTTTGAAGAAAATGAAGAAAACAGCGGAAGATTATCTGGGTGAGCCAGTTACTGAAGCGGTAATCACTGTACCTGCATATTTTAACGATGCTCAGCGTCAGGCGACCAAAGATGCGGGCCGTATCGCAGGTTTGGAAGTAAAACGTATTATCAACGAACCAACGGCCGCGGCGCTGGCTTATGGTTTGGATAGAGAAGTGGGTAACCGTACTATTGCGGTTTATGACCTCGGTGGTGGTACTTTCGATATCTCTATTATCGAAATCGATGAAGTTGACGGCGAAAAAACCTATGAAGTGCTGGCGACCAATGGTGATACTCACTTGGGCGGCGAAGACTTCGACAGCCGTATGATCAACTATCTGGTTGACGAATTTAAGAAAGATCAGGGCATTGATCTGCGTAATGACCCACTGGCAATGCAACGTCTGAAAGAAGCAGCAGAGAAAGCAAAAATTGAACTCTCTTCTGCACAACAGACCGATGTTAACCTGCCATATATCACCGCAGATGCAACCGGTCCTAAGCACATGAACATCAAAGTGACCCGTGCGAAACTGGAATCACTGGTAGAAGATCTGGTTAAACGTTCTATGGAGCCTGTACGAGTTGCATTGCAAGATGCTGGCCTGTCAGTTTCTGATGTGAACGATGTCATTCTGGTGGGTGGTCAGACCCGTATGCCAATGGTACAGAAAGTCGTCGCTGACTTCTTCGGTAAAGAGCCACGTAAAGATGTGAACCCTGACGAAGCGGTGGCAATGGGTGCTGCGGTACAGGGCGGTGTTTTGGCCGGTGATGTGAAAGATGTATTGTTGCTGGATGTTACACCATTGTCTCTGGGTATCGAAACAATGGGTGGCGTAATGACTTCCCTCATTGCGAAAAACACCACGATCCCAACCAAACACAGCCAGGTGTTCTCTACAGCAGAGGACAATCAGTCTGCGGTAACTATCCATGTGTTGCAGGGTGAGCGTAAACGTGCCGGTGATAACAAATCTCTGGGCCAGTTCAATTTGGATGGTATTCAGGCTGCGCCTCGTGGTATGCCTCAGATTGAAGTGACTTTTGATATCGATGCTGATGGTATTCTGCATGTGTCTGCTAAAGACAAAAATAGTGGCCGCGAACAGCAGATCACTATTAAGGCTTCTTCCGGTTTGAATGAAGAAGAAATTCAACGGATGGTTCGTGATGCGGAAGCGAACGCGGAATCTGATCGTAAGTTTGAAGAGTTGGTACAGGTCCGTAACCAGGCAGATCAACTGGTTCACGGTACGCGTAAGCAAGTAGAAGAAGCCGGTGACAAACTGTCGGCAGAAGATAAAACCGCGATTGAAGGCGCTGTGGCTGAGTTGGAAAAAGTTGCTAAAGGCGAAGACAAAGCGGATATCGAAGCGAAAATTCAGGCTTTGGTTCAGGCTTCCGCTAAGTTGTTGGAAATTGCCCAGCAGCAGGCTCAAGCTGGTGCGACCGCAGACGCTGGCGACAGTGCGAAGAAAGATGACGACGTTGTAGACGCTGAATTCGAAGAAGTTAAAGATAAAAAATAATTGCCCTTAGCGGGCGCGGCGATAGTTATGACAATTGTTGCTGATTAACCGGCACGGGCGTTGAGGGAACTCTGCGCCCGTGCGCGTATGTTAAGGGTAAAATAAGAGATGGCAAAGAGAGACTGTTACGAAGTTTTGGGTGTTTCCAAAACAGCGGACGAAAAAGAGATTAAAAAAGCCTATAAGCGGCTGGCAATGAAATATCACCCTGATCGTAATCAGGGCGATAAAGATGCGGAAAGCAAATTCAAAGAAGTTAAAGAAGCTTATGAAATTCTGACGGATGCTCAGAAACGAGCTGCTTATGACCAATATGGTCATGCTGCTTTTGAACAAGGCGGTATGGGTGGCGGTGGCGGCGCTGATTTTAGTGATATCTTTGGTGATGTTTTCGGTGATATCTTCGGCGGTGGTCGTCGTCAGCAGCGTCCAAGTCGCGGTGCTGATTTGCGTTACAGCATGGAGTTGACGCTGGAAGAAGCGGTTCGTGGTGTGACCAAAGAGATCCGCATCCCGACATTGGAAACCTGTGATACCTGTCATGGCAGCGGTGCTAAAGCAGGAACTAGTCCTGTAACCTGCTCAACCTGTAAAGGTGCTGGTCAGGTTCACATGCGTCAGGGGTTTTTCACCGTTCAGCAACCTTGTCCACACTGTCATGGCCGTGGTCAGATCATTAAGGATTCTTGCCATAAATGTCATGGTCATGGGCGAGTTGAAAGATACAAAACCCTATCTGTTAAGATCCCGGCGGGTGTTGATACCGGCGACCGCGTTCGTTTGAGTGGTGAGGGTGAAGCAGGAGCAAAAGGCGCACCGGCAGGTGATCTGTATGTTCAGGTACAGGTGAAATCGCACCATATTTTTGAGCGTCAAGAAAGTAATCTCTATTGTGAGGTGCCGGTTAACTTTGCAATGGCGGCACTGGGCGGAGAAATTGAAGTTCCAACCCTCGATGGCCGTGTGAAACTGAAAATACCTGCTGAAACTCAGACAGGTAAAATGTTCCGCATGAAAGGCAAAGGTGTTAAATCTGTCCGTGGTGGTGTTCAGGGTGATTTACTGTGCCGGGTAGTGGTAGAAACGCCAGTTAAATTGAATGAAAGACAGAAAGAATTACTGTGCGAATTGGGTGAATCTTTCGGTGGTACTGGCGAAGAAACGAATAGCCCACGTTCTAAAAGTTTCTTTGATGGTGTAAAGAAGTTCTTTGATGATTTGACCAAGTAACAGTCTATATCTCCACATATATAGGGCTGGATTGCTAAATAACGCTCGAATTACTGGTAAAAAGTCCTCGTTTAAATGAGGACTTTTTGTTTGAGTTGAGAATTATAAACTGAAGTAATTTGTGTGAGTAAATTATAGGCATCATTTAAATTGCGTTCTATGCTGTGACCAATGACTCTGTGGGGTTGCATATCTGAGGTTGATAACCCTTTCCCATCTATATTGATAGTCTCCTTCAACCTGATTTGTAGCCAGCGTGCCTCCCCAAAGGAAGTTATTTGGAAATTGTTTTTTCATGATTTTCCTCTTATTAATTGCTCGTTAAACTTGGAAGATATCCTCTTAATATGATTTCTCCTCTCAGAGTTTAAATTAATTATTTGTGCTGTTTTCTCGTTATTATTGTCTTATTTTATCTTATCTGTCGAACGTTTAGAAATTATCTGGTTATATAAATTCTGAAAGAAATATATATTGCATAATATGAAATCATATTGAACACTAATGTTTTTAGATGAAAAATTAATCGATTGACATTGACAATTTAGCTTCAAAAGGGCTACTTTTTATCGTGTAATAATGTAAGGTAGTGGAATGGCCGCAGCCTGGCATCCCTAAAAAGGAAGAACGATAAGTATTACTGAAATGACTACTTCTGAACTCGAAAAAATCCACGCTGAAATAGCAAAATTAATGGCAGAAACGACAAAGATAAATTGTGAGGCTACATGGTATCCGATTGTTGTCGCTTCTGGTCTTATTGGTGCAGTAGCTACCATCACAACTCTATTGCTCAAATTCATTTAATTAATTGGTCCCGTTAAGGGGCTTTGTTCTGGAATACTTATGCGACTGATCGGCAATTATTCTCCTCCTACTACAGAAGATCTCATTAAGCTCAAACAAGAATTAGGTTTCACAGGAGAACAAATGGCCGATTTAGCGGGAGTTTCCGGGAACAACCAATGGAGAAAATACACGGGTGGGAAAATGCCACGCGTTGTTTCTCCGCATATTCTATTCTATATAGCAACACAGTTAACACTATCAGAAGATGATTTAAACCGCATTTTGGCTAAGATGCGGGAAATTGGTGCTAATGTAAGATAAATAGGGCCTCTCCATTTAACGATTTCCTCTGATTGATAATCTATTTTATTGAGATGTAGATCATCAATAGATCGGTTATAGCGAATTATTCTGGTTATAAAATCGATTTTTTTCGAAACCATCGCTAGAGTACCATTTAAGTCCGATCAATTTCAGAGGTTAATCATCGTGACAGCAATTATTCGTCAATTCCTGAAATTAGAAGCGGCTGGAGGGCTCCTTCTTATCATCGCTGCCATTATTGCGCTGATGATGGCAAATTCACCATTACAGGGTATTTATCAGCAATTTCTTAATCTTCCAGTGGTAATGCAATTCGCTGCACTGGAGATCAATAAGCCTTTATTGTTGTGGATTAATGATGGCTTAATGGCGGTCTTCTTTTTGATTGTTGGTCTGGAAGTCAAACGGGAACTTCTGGAAGGTTCTTTGGCAGGGCGTGATAAGGCAGTATTTCCGGTGATAGCGGCGATAGGTGGTATGGTCGCTCCGGCATTAATATATCTGCTATTTAATGGCAATGATGAATTTACCCGTCAGGGGTGGGCTATTCCTGCGGCAACCGATATTGCTTTTGCTTTGGGTGTGATGGCGCTATTGTCTAAACGAGTACCAACAGAACTCAAGGTTTTCTTGTTGGCGCTAGCGATTATTGATGATCTGGGCGTTATCGTGATTATCGCTCTGTTTTATACCAAAACAGTTTCCCTTGTGGCGCTTGGATTATCAGTAGCAATGACGGCTTTGCTGGTTTGGATGAATTGGCGTGGTGTCGAAAAAATATCGGCTTATATGGTTATTGGCGCTATTCTTTGGGTTTGCATCCTGAAATCGGGTATTCATGCAACACTGGCAGGGGTTATCGTTGGTTTTCTGATCCCTCTGCATAGCCGGAATGGTCATTCACCATCTGAATCACTTGAGCACGGTTTGCATCCTTGGGTGGCGTATCTTATTTTGCCATTATTTGCCTTTGCCAATGCAGGTATCGTCCTGAATGGCGTGACGTTAAATAGTTTGACCGATAGATTACCGCTAGGTATTGCTGCCGCTCTGTTTCTTGGTAAACCGTTGGGAATTTTTCTGTTTAGCTATATTTCCATTAAGATCGGATTTGCTAAATTGCCACAGCAGATTAATCTTAAACAGATATTTGCGGTTTCCGTTCTTTGTGGAATCGGTTTTACTATGTCTATCTTTATTTCAGGATTGGCCTTTGAAGGGGGAGATGAATCTTTCAGTATCTATTCTCGTCTTGGCATTCTGATGGGTTCAACCATCGCTGCGTTTATGGGTTATGGCTTGTTACGAATGGTCTTACCAAAGAAAAAGTGATGGCAGAGCCGTGGTAAATTCATTAATTTAGCCGGTAGTTTCAGAAAGAATTTCCGAACTGACTCTCATTTTTGTACTCGCGGTACAATAATAAAATGGTATCGCGGATACTTTATGTAGTGAAAAACAGGAAATCGCCGTAAAACGGTAAATTAGAGATGTATGGCTAGGTAGTCTGTTAGACGAAAGCGATACACAAGGAAAAATATATGCGGGTGTCACATCTGAATTTTAATCATCTCTATTATTTCTGGCATGTTTGCAAAGAAGGCTCTGTGGTTGGGGCGGCAGAGGCGCTTTATCTAACACCTCAGACGATCACCGGACAGATAAAGGCGCTGGAGGAGCGTCTGGGAGGCAAGCTGTTCAAACGTCAAGGTCGGGGTCTGGTGCCGTCAGAACTAGGACAGCTTATCTTCCGCTATGCGGATAAGATGTTTATGCTGAGCCAGGAGATGTTGGATATCGTTAACTACAGCCGTGAATCTAACCTTTTATTTGATGTTGGTGTTGCTGATGCACTGTCCAAACGTCTGGTTAGTCAGGTATTGGAAACGGCGGTTGTGGAGCATGAACAGATCCATCTACGTTGTTTTGAATCAACTCATGAATTGTTGCTGGAACAACTCAGCCAGCACAAACTCGATATGATATTGTCTGATTGTCCGGTGGATTCTTCCCAGCAGGAAGGGCTATTTTCAGTAAAACTGGGTGAATGTAATGTGAGTTTTTTCTGCCGACAACCTATCCCGGAAAAACCTTTCCCGGAATGTTTGGAGGAACGTCGCTTATTGGTTCCAGGACGCCGTTCTATGTTGGGGCGTAAGTTGTTGACTTGGATACGTAATAAAAATCTTCAGGTTGAAGTATTGGGTGAATTTGATGATGCCGCGTTAATGAAAGCGTTTGGTATGTATCATAATGCGATTTTTGTAGCGCCATCTTTGTATACCAATGATATTTTTGCAGATAATGATATTGCTGAAATTGGTCGGTTGGATGCGGTACAAGAAGAGTATTATGTGATTTTTGCTGAACGAATGATTCAACACCCGGCTGTTCAAAGGGTATGTAATAAAGATTTTTCTGCGTTGTTTAATGTGCCACCTAAGAAGCGCGCTTAAAAAATAATTGATAATAACTGCAAACACAAAAAAACCGGCGTAGGCCGGTTTTTCAGTAATCCAAACGCAAATTATTGCATTGCGTTGATTTGAGCTGTCAGATTAGATTTATGACGTGCTGCTTTGTTTTTGTGGATCAGACCTTTACAGGCGTGACGATCGACAATAGGTTGCATGTCATTAAATGCTTTCTGTGCAGCTTCTTTATCGCCAGTAGCGATAGCAGCATATACCTTCTTGATGAAGGTACGCACCATAGAACGACGGCTAGCGTTGTGCTGACGACGTTTTTCAGACTGTATGGCGCGTTTCTTAGCTGATTTGATATTAGCCAAGGTCCAACTCCCAAATATATTCTATCGAGGACAATTCAAAGGCCGAGGAATATGCCTGTTCAACCTTCTTTTGTCAATGGATTTGTGCAAATAAGCGCCGTTGTACCGCGGCAACTTGTTTCGTTGTGATGGCGCAGGATTTTATCAGCTTACTTAGCGGGAATACAGTCTTTCACAATAAAAATCTCATTGAATAGTCCAGATAGAAATAAAATGAATATTTTTCGGGATTCCTGCTCGTTTTTGTTGTATGAATCAGGGCTATTGATTTAAATCATCTTATGATGGTGGGTTAACCTTGAGCTTTGTACAAGGTATAATTTGGCAATTTCCAGGGTATTGAGCCAGCTATGGAGCTAATTCGCGGTATACGTAATATCCGGACATGTCACCGCGGTTGCGTGTTGACGATTGGTAATTTTGATGGCGTCCACAGAGGTCATCAGGCACTACTGAAACACTTAAAACACGAAGGGCAGCGTCTGGGATTACCAGTAATGGTCATGATTTTTGAGCCACAACCCTTGGAGTTTTTTGCTAAGGGCAATGCTCCTGCGCGTCTGACGAGATTGAGGGATAAAGCCAAATATCTCGCTCAATGTGGAGTGGATTATTTATTATGCGTGAAATTTGACAGAAATTTTGCGGCAAATACGCCAGAAGCTTTTGTTTCACGGTTGCTGGTGGAAAAATTGGGTGTTAAGTTTCTCGCTGTAGGAGATGATTTTCGTTTTGGTCAAGCTCGCAGTGGTGATTTTGCCTTTTTGCAGCGAGCCGGTGAAACATACGGCTTTGATGTGACCAACAGTGAAAGTTTTTGTGATAATGGTTTGCGGATCAGCAGCACAGCTATTCGTCAAGCATTGCAAAATGATGATTTGGTATTAGCCGAAACATTATTAGGGCATCCATATAGCATTTGTGGCCGGGTTGTTCACGGTAAACGACTAGGGAGCACTATTGGTTTTCCAACAGCGAATTTGCCGTTAAAACGATTAGTGGCTCCTGTACAAGGTGTTTATGTTGTTGAAGTCTATGGTTTAGGAGACAAGCCCTTGCCGGGTGTTGCCAATATTGGTACACGTCCAACAGTTTCTGGTCAGGGTCAACAACTTGAAGTACATCTAATTGATACCCAAATGGATCTCTATGGGCGTTATATTGATGTGGTGTTACGCAAAAAATTGCGTAATGAGCAGCGGTTTGCTTCCCTTGATGCACTCAAGCAGCAAATTGCTAATGATTTGGTCGCTGCGAAGGAATTTTTTAAACAGCGATCTGTGTCATGTATCTAGCGGAAAATTGGAATTGAGAATCGAATGAGTGACTATAAAAACACCCTGAATCTGCCAGAAACAGGGTTTCCAATGCGTGGAGATTTAGCAAAGCGCGAACCAGATATGTTAAAACGTTGGTACAAAGATGAGTTGTATCAGGTAATTCGTAAAGCAAAAGCCGGTAAAAAAACATTTATTCTGCATGACGGCCCTCCTTACGCGAATGGCAGTATTCATATTGGTCACTCAGTCAATAAGATTCTCAAAGATATTATTATTAAATCCAAAGGGATGGCGGGATATGACTCGCCATATATTCCTGGTTGGGATTGCCACGGTTTACCTATTGAGCTTAAGGTTGAGCAGATTATTGGTAAACCCGGGGAAAAATTTTCCGCCGCTGAATTTCGTGCCGAGTGCCGTAAATATGCCAAAGAGCAGATTGAAGGTCAGAAGAAAGACTTTATTCGTCTGGGTGTATTAGGTGACTGGGAACGTCCATATCTGACGATGGACTTTAAGACCGAAGCCGACATTATTCGCGCACTGAGCCGTATTATCGCTAATGGTCATTTGTTGAAAGGCGCTAAACCTGTTCACTGGTGTGCTGATTGTGGTTCATCACTGGCCGAAGCGGAAGTCGAGTATTACGATAAAACTTCGCCATCGATTGACGTGCGTTTTAACGCGGTTGATGCAGCGGCCGTTTGTGAGAAATTTGGTGTGCAGGCGCCAGAACAACCGGTTTCTCTAGTTATTTGGACAACCACGCCGTGGACGTTGCCAGCTAACCGTGCGATCGCTTTGCATGCTGAATTTAGCTATCAATTAGTGCAGACTGAGGGCGAATGTCTGATTCTGGCCGCTGATTTGGTAGAAAGTGTGATGCAGCGTGCGGGTATAACTTCGTGGACAGTGCTAGGGCATTGTGCGGGTTCCGCTCTGGAACTGCTGCGCTTCAAACATCCGTTTATGGATTTTGAGTCACCGGTTGTGTTAGGTGATCATGTGACTCTGGATGCAGGTACCGGCGCTGTGCACACGGCGCCAGGTCATGGCCCGGACGACTTTGTTCTTGGTCAGAAATATGGCTTGGAAGTTGCAAATCCGGTTGGCCCTAATGGTTGCTATCTGCCCGGTACTTATCCTTCACTGGATGGCATGTTTGTCTTTAAGGCGAATGATGTCGTGTTGAATATCCTGAGTGAAAATAATGCTTTGTTGCATTTGGAAAAATTACAGCATAGTTATCCTTGTTGCTGGCGTCACAAGACGCCTATCATTTTCCGTGCCACGCCGCAGTGGTTTGTCAGCATGGAGCAAAGTGGTTTGCGTAAACAATCGTTGCAAGAGATCAAAGGCGTTCAGTGGATTCCGGGTTGGGGTCAGGCTCGTATTGAGGCAATGGTTGAAAACCGCCCTGATTGGTGTATTTCACGTCAACGTACTTGGGGCACGCCGATGTCTCTTTTTGTCCATAAAGAGACAGAAGAGCTTCATCCACGTACTATTGAATTGATGGAAGAAGTGGCAAAACGTGTTGAAGTTGACGGTATTCAGGCGTGGTGGGATCTGGAACCAGCCGAATTGCTAGGTGATGACGAAGCTAACTATGTCAAAATTTTTGATACGTTGGATGTATGGTTCGATTCGGGATCAACTCACGCATCGGTGGTTGATGCTCGCCCTGAATTCCAAGGTAACGCCGCGGATATCTATCTTGAAGGTTCAGATCAGCACCGTGGCTGGTTTATGTCTTCCCTGATGATCTCAACAGCAATAAAAGGTAAAGCGCCTTACCGTCAGGTGTTAACACACGGTTTCACTGTGGATGGTCAAGGCCGTAAGATGTCTAAATCTATCGGTAATACCATCAGTCCGCAGGATGTCATAAGTAAATTAGGGGCGGATATTCTGCGTCTATGGGTTGCTTCTACCGATTACACCGGTGAAATTGCGGTATCCGATGAGATCTTGAAACGCTCTGCTGATGCATATCGCCGTATCCGTAACACGGCGCGTTTCCTGCTGGCAAACTTGAATGGTTTTGATCCTGAACAACATAGGGTTGAACCAGAAGAGATGGCTGTGCTGGATCGTTGGGCTGTGGGGCGTGCTCAGGCGGCACAGGCGGACATTGCAAAATCCTACGATGAATATGATTTTCACACTGTTGTTCAGCGTATGATGCAATTTTGCTCCGTGGAGATGGGGTCGTTCTATCTCGATATCATTAAAGATCGTCAGTACACCGCTAAGAGCGATAGTCTGGCGCGTCGCAGTTGTCAGACTGCGCTGTATCATATTGCGGAAGCGTTGGTTCGCTGGATGGCGCCTATCCTCTCCTTTACTGCCGATGAAGTTTGGAATGAGTTGCCTGGCAAACGTGCTCAATATGTATTTACCGAAGAGTGGTATGACGGTTTGTTTGGTCTGGCCGCAGGCGAAGCAATGAATGATGCTTTCTGGGCTGATTTGCTGGCAGTGCGTGGTGAAGTTAACAAAGTGCTGGAGCAGGCACGCGCAGACAAACATATCCGTAGTTCATTGGAGGCTGCGGTGACGCTGTACGCTGATAATGAACTGGCGGACAAACTCAATAGCCTCGGAGATGAATTGCGTTTCGTTCTGCTAACATCTCAGGTTGTTGTTGCAGGTTATGAGCAGGCTGGTGAAGATGCGCAACAAAGCGAAATCGGTAGCCTGAAAATTGCTTTCCGTAAAGCGGATGGCGAAAAATGCCCTCGTTGCTGGCATTACGCTAAAGATGTGGGATTGGTGGCGGAACACGCAGAACTTTGTGGCCGCTGTGTAACTAATGTTGCCGGTAACGGCGAAGAGCGTAAGTTTGCCTGATGAATAAACCCATTTGCTCCACCGGCCTTCGCTGGCTTTGGTTAGTTGTTGTGGTATTGATTCTGGATCTGGGTAGTAAGCAGCTAGTGTTGCAACACTTTCATCTGTATGAATCCGTTCCATTGATACCTTATTTTAATCTGACTTATGCCCAGAATTTTGGGGCGGCTTTCAGTTTCCTTGCAGAGAAAGCCGGTTGGCAGCGTTGGTTCTTTGCATTCATTGCCGTTGCCATTTCAGTTGTGTTGACGGTGATGATGTATCGTGCCAGTGCAAAGAAGAAACTGAGTAATATCGCTTATGCCCTGATTATTGGTGGAGCATTGGGTAATCTGTTTGACCGGTTGGTTCATGGTTTTGTCATCGATTTTATTGATTTTTATGTCGGTGATTGGCACTTTCCAACTTTTAATATTGCCGATATGGCGATATGCATCGGGGCTGGATTGGTTATCATTGATAGCTTTTTAAGCCCGGATGAAAAGACAATCAAAGTGGGATAAGTAATATGTCAAACCAGGTGCAGGAGGATAGTGCAGTTTTACTGCACTTCACTTTAAAACTGCAAGATGGCTCCATTGCCGACTCCACTTACACTCAGGGTAAACCTGCATTATTCCGCTTAGGTGATGGAACCCTTTCCTCACCTTTAGAACAGCAGCTTACTGGGCTAACAGAGGGAGATAAACATAGTTTTACTCTGGCTGGTGAAAATGTATTTGGTAAACCAAACCCTGATCTGATCCAATATTTTACTCCGCGTGATTTTGCTGAAACGGGTATGCCTGAAATTGGCACTATAATGTTATTTACGGCGATGAATGGCAGTGAAATGCCGGGTATAGTCAAAGCCGTAACGGAAGAATCTGTGACTGTTGATTTCAATCACCCGTTAGCTGATCAGAACGTCACGTTTGAAATTGAAGTGTTGGAAATTGATCCACAATTGGAGGAAAACCATGCAGATATTGCTGGCTAACCCTCGCGGTTTTTGTGCCGGTGTTGACCGTGCTATCAGTATTGTAGAACGCGCACTGGAATTATATGGTGCGCCAATCTATGTTCGTCATGAAGTTGTGCATAACCGTTATGTTGTAGATAACCTGCGCAAGCGGGGTGCTATCTTTATTGAAGAAATTTCAGAAGTACCGGATGATGCGATTCTGATTTTTTCGGCACATGGTGTTTCACAGG
Organism: Photorhabdus akhurstii; assembly: GCF_019090985.1. NCBI lineage: Bacteria > Pseudomonadati > Pseudomonadota > Gammaproteobacteria > Enterobacterales > Morganellaceae > Photorhabdus > Photorhabdus akhurstii. Next base: position 796,100 of record NZ_CP020335.1, read on the forward strand.
CTATTCGTGCAGAAGCGCGTTCTCGCAATTTGACCATGTTGTTCGATGCGACTTGTCCTTTAGTGACGAAAGTCCATATGGAGGTAGCAAGAGCCAGCCGCAAGGGTAAAGAAGCGATTCTGATTGGTCATGCTGGACATCCCGAAGTTGAAGGTACGATGGGTCAGTACAACAATGCAGAAGGTGGAATGTATCTGGTTGAATCTCCGGAAGATGTATGGAACTTGAAAGTCAAAGATGAAGACAACTTGTGTTTTATGACTCAAACCACGTTATCCGTTGATGATACTTCAGAAGTGATTGATGCACTTAATGCGCGATTCCCAAACATTGTTGGTCCTCGTAAAGATGATATCTGCTATGCGACGACTAACCGCCAGGAAGCAGTGCGGGATTTGGCGTCTGATGCTGATGTTGTCTTGGTTGTGGGTTCGAAGAATTCATCTAACTCTAATCGTCTTGCTGAGTTAGCTCAGCGAGTTGGTAAGCCTGCTTATCTGATAGATTCTGCTGAGGATATTAAAGAAGAGTGGATTACCGGTACCTCCTTGGTTGGTGTAACCGCTGGCGCTTCAGCACCGGATATTTTAGTTCAGCAAGTTATTGAACGCCTGAAAAATCTTGGGGCTGATTCCGTCAGGGAATTACATGGTCGGGAAGAAAATATTGTGTTTGAAGTACCGAAAGAGTTACGTGTTGAAGTCAAAGAAATTAGATAAATAGTCTAAGTTTCTAAGGTAAGTAAGAATAAAATAGTGTATATGATCTTTATCTAAAACATTCATCTGACTGATCATCGTGTTAATCAGGAAAAGGACTAACTTCATAGTGAGGGCTTATGGCTGATACAGATATTCGTGTTGCTATTGTTGGCGCTGGTGGGCGTATGGGACGTCAGTTGATTCAGGCTATTTATCAATTAGATGGGGTATCTCTTGGTGCAGCTTTGGAACGTTCCGGTTCTTCTCTGATTGGCGCAGATGCTGGAGAGTTAGCAGGTATTGGTCATACAGGTGTGACTGTTTGTGATGACCTGAAAAATATCGTTGATGATTTTGATGTTCTTATCGATTTTACCCGTCCGGAAGGAACGTTGACTCATCTTGAAATTTGTCGCCAGAACGGTAAAGCGATAGTGATTGGTACAACTGGCTTTGATGAGGCTGGTAAGCAGACAATTAAAGAGGCTTCTGCTGATATCCCGATTGTTTTTGCTGCGAATTTCAGCGTGGGTGTGAATCTGGTACTTAAGTTATTAGAAAAAGCAGCGAAAGTGATGGGGGAGTATAGCGATATCGAAATTATCGAAGCGCATCACCGCCATAAAGTGGATGCGCCATCAGGAACAGCTTTAGCAATGGGAGAATCTATTGCTCATGCTTTGGGGCGGGATCTTAAAACGTGCGCTGTCTATGCCCGTGAAGGTTATACCGGTGAACGTGATCCGAAAAGTATTGGTTTTGCGACTATCCGTGCCGGGGATATTGTGGGCGAGCATACCGCTATATTTGCCGATATTGGGGAGAGAGTAGAGATAACTCATAAGGCTTCCAGTCGGATGACGTTTGCAAACGGCGCTGTAAAGGCTGCCTTATGGCTAAGGGGTAAAAATAGCGGTCTTTTTGATATGAAAGATGTGCTAAATCTTGATTTACTTTGAAAGAAAATTTTTTCAACTTATTGATATCGCATAATTAAATATTTTATTATGCGATTTTAGATTTCTTTGTTTAATTTTGTTATTTTTTGGTTTGTTTTTTCTATTTTTGTCTTATTTCCAACCTTAATTTTCTGCTTTTTTCTCCTTTTTATGATTATTTTCAGCTTTTCATCTGAGAATCAAGTTTTCTATGCTGATTACTGTTTTCTAAATTAGTTTTGTTGCTGTTTTTAGTCTTATTTTATTAATTCACTCAGTGAAATGTGTAAAAAAATAAGAAAAGTAACATTTTTTGTAGACAACTCCCCCTCTCATCATTAGAATGCGCGCAATTTGCCAAAATTTTGCCTAAAAAGCAGCTTTGGCATTGATTTTGAGGAACAGATCTGAATTAATATGCACTAATTGCGAGTAATTATTCTTTGGAGGGTGTTTTGATTAAGTCAGCTATATTGGTTCTGGAAGACGGAACCCAATTCCACGGTCGTGCCATCGGTGCGGAAGGGGCGGCAGTTGGGGAAGTGGTTTTCAATACCTCGATGACCGGATATCAAGAAATTCTCACAGACCCTTCCTATTCCCGCCAAATTGTCACTCTTACTTATCCCCATATTGGTAATGTCGGTGTTAACTCAGTCGATAAAGAATCACTAAAAGTACAGGCTCAAGGGCTAGTGATTCGTGATCTACCTCTGTTGACCAGTAACTTCCGCTGCGAAGAAACGCTTTCCGATTACCTTAAACGCCATAATATTGTTGCGATAGCAGATATCGATACCCGTAAACTTACGCGTTTGTTAAGAGAAAAGGGTTCGCAGAATGGTTGTATTATAGCAGGTAAGCAGGTTGACGCTCAGGTTGCTCTGGAAAAAGCGCAAGCATTTCCGGGGTTGGAAGGGATGGATTTAGCAAAAGAGGTGACAACTAAACAGATTTATCCGTGGTTACAGGGGAGCTGGACGTTGGCGGAGGGATTACCGGAAGATAAGCAAGAGCAGGATCTGCCTTATCATGTTGTTGCTTATGACTTTGGTGCAAAACGAAATATTTTGCGAATGTTGGTGGATCGTGGCTGCCGCTTGACAGTTGTTCCTGCCCAGACACCGGCTGAAGATGTACTAAAACTGAATCCAGATGGTATTTTCTTATCTAATGGACCGGGGGACCCGGCACCTTGTGGCTATGCAATCGAAGCAATTAAAACCCTGCTTGAGACAGAGATTCCAATTTTTGGTATCTGTCTTGGACACCAATTGCTGGCATTGGCGAGTGGCGCGGAAACCATGAAAATGAAATTCGGCCATCATGGCGCTAACCATCCGGTAAGAGATCTTGAATGTAATGTTGTTATGATTACTGCCCAAAACCACGGTTTTGCTGTAGATGAAAGATCACTGCCGTCAAATCTGAACATTACTCATAAATCTCTGTTTGACGGTACGTTGCAAGGGATTCATCGCACAGATAAACCCGCATTCAGTTTCCAGGGGCACCCAGAAGCCAGCCCTGGTCCACATGAAACAGCATCGTTATTTGATCACTTTATTGACCTAATTGAACAGTATTGTCAGAAAAATAATCGTCATAACACCAAGTAATCAGGAGAAAATAAAATGGCAAAACGTACTGATATTAAAAGTATCCTGATTCTGGGTGCTGGCCCAATTGTTATTGGTCAGGCTTGTGAATTCGACTATTCAGGAGCACAAGCCTGTAAGGCGTTACGGGAAGAGGGTTATCGTGTCGTTCTGGTGAATTCGAACCCTGCTACCATTATGACTGATCCAGAGATGGCCGATGCTACTTATATTGAGCCGATCCACTGGGAAGTGGTGCGTAAAATCATTGAAAAAGAGCGTCCTGATGCGATTCTACCAACAATGGGCGGGCAAACCGCACTCAACTGTGCTTTAGAATTGGAGCGTCAGGGAGTTCTGAAAGAGTTTAGCGTTACTATGATTGGTGCTACCGCAGATGCGATTGATAAAGCGGAAGATCGCCGCCGTTTCGATATAGCAATGAAAAAGATCGGCTTGGAAACTCCGCGTTCTGGTATCGCCCATTCAATGGAAGAAGCGCTGGCAGTTGTTGATAAAGTCGGTTTTCCTTGTATTATCCGCCCCTCTTTTACTATGGGAGGAAGCGGTGGCGGCATCGCCTATAACCGTGAAGAATTCGAGGAAATTTGTGAGCGTGGCTTGGATCTTTCACCAACCAACGAACTCTTGATTGATGAATCTCTGATTGGTTGGAAAGAGTATGAAATGGAGGTTGTGCGGGATAAAAACGATAACTGCATTATCGTTTGCTCCATTGAAAACTTTGATGCGATGGGGATTCACACCGGTGATTCCATCACAGTCGCCCCGGCGCAAACGCTGACGGATAAAGAGTATCAAATCATGCGTAACGCTTCGATGGCGGTATTGCGTGAAATCGGTGTAGAAACTGGGGGATCTAACGTACAGTTTGCGGTGAACCCAAAAAATGGCCGTTTAGTTATCATCGAAATGAATCCACGTGTTTCCCGTTCTTCTGCGTTGGCTTCGAAAGCGACCGGTTTCCCGATTGCTAAAATTGCCGCTAAATTGGCTGTGGGTTATACCCTTGACGAATTGATGAATGATATCACTGGTGGCCGCACGCCAGCTTCCTTTGAACCTTCTATCGACTATGTAGTCACTAAAGTTCCTCGCTTTAATTTCGAGAAATTTGCTGGCGCCAATGATCGTCTGACAACCCAAATGAAATCTGTTGGTGAGGTGATGGCGATTGGCCGCACTCAGCAAGAATCTCTGCAAAAAGCATTGCGTGGTTTGGAAATCGGGGCAACCGGTTTTGATCCGAAAGTCAATTTAGATGATCCAGAAGCGTTGACTAAAATTCGTCGCGAATTAAAAGATGCAGGTGCTGAGCGTATCTGGTATATCGCCGATGCTTTCCGTGCGGGTATGTCTGTTGATGGTGTGTTTAACCTGACTGATATTGATCGCTGGTTTTTAGTGCAAATTGAAGAACTAGTGAGATTGGAAGAGCAGGTGGCAGAGCAGGGAATTAACAGCTTGACGGCCGACTTCCTGCGTCATCTGAAACGTAAAGGTTTTGCTGATGCGCGTTTGGCAAAACTGGTCGGTGTGGCCGAAAAAGAGATCCGCAAGCTGCGCCACAAATATAATTTGTATCCGGTTTATAAGCGGGTTGATACCTGTGCGGCAGAATTTGCGACTGATACTGCATACATGTATTCCACTTATGAAGATGAGTGTGAGGCTAATCCGAATAGTGATAGGCCAAAAATCATGGTATTGGGTGGTGGCCCTAATCGTATCGGGCAAGGGATTGAATTCGACTATTGTTGTGTTCATGCAGCCTTGGCACTGCGTGAAGATGGGTATGAAACCATCATGGTGAACTGTAACCCAGAAACTGTTTCAACAGATTATGATACTTCGGACCGTCTCTATTTCGAACCGGTGACTTTGGAAGATGTTCTTGAGATTGTACGTGTTGAACAACCAAAAGGGGTGATTGTGCATTATGGTGGTCAGACTCCGCTGAAATTGGCTCGTGAACTGGAAATCGCCGGTGTTCCAATTATTGGTACCAGCCCGGATGCGATTGATCGTGCGGAAGATCGTGAACGTTTCAAACAGGCAGTAAATCGTCTTGGCTTGAAACAGCCTGAAAATGCCACAGTAACCACGATAGAACGTGCAGTTGAGAAGGCAAACATTCTTGGTTATCCGCTGGTGGTTCGTCCATCTTATGTTTTGGGTGGCCGCGCGATGGAAATCGTATATGACGAAATTGACCTGCGTCGTTACTTCCAGACTGCGGTCAGTGTCTCTAATGATGCCCCGGTATTGCTTGATTGTTTCCTTGATGATGCAGTGGAAGTGGACGTTGACGCTATTTGTGACGGTGAGCGTGTCTTGATCGGCGGCATTATGGAACATATTGAGCAGGCTGGAGTGCATTCCGGCGACTCAGCTTGTTCACTGCCTGCTTACACCTTAAGTCAGGAAATTCAGGATGTTATGCGTCAGCAGGTAGAAAAACTGGCATTTGAATTAGGTGTGCGTGGTTTAATGAATGTCCAGTTTGCCGTCAAGAATGACGAGGTTTATCTAATTGAGGTTAACCCACGTGCAGCTCGTACTGTGCCATTTGTTTCTAAAGCGACCGGTTTACCACTAGCGAAAGTTGCAGCTCGAGTGATGGTTGGTCAATCTCTGGCTGAGCAAGGTGCAACTCAGGAGATCATCCCACCATACTATTCGGTGAAAGAGGTTGTATTGCCTTTCAACAAATTTCCAGGTGTAGATCCGATTCTTGGGCCTGAAATGCGGTCAACCGGAGAAGTAATGGGCGTTGGGCGTACATTTGCCGAAGCTTTCTCAAAAGCACTATTGGGGTGTAGCGCTAAAATGCCACAAAGTGGTAGGGCGCTTCTGTCAGTGCGTGAAGGTGATAAAGGCCGGGTTGTGGATTTGGCCGCTAAATTGCTGAAACAGGGTTTTGAACTGGATGCGACTCATGGTACTGCGGTTGTACTAGGTGAAGCGGGGATTAACCCTCGTCTGGTGAATAAAGTTCATGAAGGGCGTCCGCATATTCAGGATAGAATTAAAAATGGTGAATATAGCTATATTGTAAACACGACTGCGGGTCGTCAGGCAATTGAGGATTCCAAACTTATTCGCCGTAGTGCACTGCAATATAAAGTGCATTATGACACCACATTGAATGGTGGATTTGCGACAACGATGGCACTGAGTGCAGATCCAACTGAGCAGGTGATTTCTGTACAGGAAATGCATGCGGCGATTAAAAGTTAGTCTATATTTTGATTAATTGAAGTAATAAAAAGGTGCGCTCTGTTAAGCGCACTTTTTTATGTTTATTGAAAAATTAAAGAGAAAGAATCACTGTCTGTTATCCCAGAGCTACTTTGACACCTAAGCCAATCAAAACAATACCTAGTAGTTTATCAATAACTTTCTGAGTTTTAGCTAATCCGCGGCGTACTGGTGCGCTTTGAATTAATATGACTAACAGTGGCCAATAGATAACCGCCAGTCCCCAGATAATAGAGGCATACCACAATTTCTCACCAACACCAGAATTGATATTTAGTAACTGAGTAAATATTGCCAGGAAGAACAACGTTGCTTTGGGATTGAGCAAATTACATAAAAACCCCTGCATAAACGCTTTTTTGAAAGTGACGATCTGTCGTGGTTGAGCATCGAGAGTGAGAGTATTCCCTCCGCGAGAAAACAAGCTATTGATCCCAATCCAAATAAGATAAGCCGCTCCAGCATATTTCATCAGATTAAATAGCCACGGTGTTGTGGTGATAACAATCGCCAACCCGGCGACACAGTAAACCATATGGCAAGCGATAGCGGCGATTAAGCCCATAACTGTCATCATGGCGGCAGAACGTTGGTAACGTATGGCATTTTTGACTACCAGAAAGAAATCAGGACCGGGAGAGAGCATACCCAGCGTTGAGATAGTGATGACGACTAGTGATGTTTCCAGCATAATGTACCCTATAGTTAATATTAGTTTTGTTATTATTTTGATCAATAAATGTCTTAAGTAATAAACCGAGTATAAATTAATTTTTTGTACTTAAGAAGGTGTTGAGCCTATCGACTGGGTACATCCCTTTCCGTATAGTGTCATCAATTTTTATACTATTTGCCTATAAGGTGGCTTAATGAATATCAGCTTGATCGCTGCTTTAGCTATGGATCGGGTTATCGGCATGGAGAATAAAATGCCGTGGAATCTGCCGGGGGATTTAGCCTGGTTTAAACGTAATACATTGAATAAACCTGTTATTATGGGACGAGTGACTTATGAATCCATAGGTCATCCGTTACCTGGAAGGCTCAATATTGTATTGAGTAATCAGCCGGGTAATGATGAACGTGTAACTTGGGTAAGCTCAGTTGATGAAGCGCTGGCTGTGGCGGGTGATGCAGAAGAGGTTATGGTCATGGGGGGTGGGAAAGTTTATGACCAATTTATTTCACGAGCGAATCGTATGTACCTGACACACATCGATGCAGAAGTGATAGGTGATACGCATTTTCCTGACTATGAACCGGATGAGTGGGATTCTGAGTTTACTGAATACCATGATGCCGATGAATTAAATTCTCACAGCTACTGTTTTGAGATTTTACAACGCCGCCTCTAATTGATAGAACACGCCGATGAGCTTTTTTCACGGCGTGTCTGGCTTTAATGCTGTTTTACTGCGGTAACGATAATTGTGTGAAATATTGTTTATCTTCCCAACGTAGCATTGTCAGTTTTCCTCCCCAACAACACCCTGTATCCAATGCATAAAATCCGTCGGGTGTTCCCTGGCCTTCTAATGATGCCCAGTGACCGAAAACGATGCCATACCCTGATGGGATCTGGCGTGGCAGTTCAAACCAGGGTTTTAGCGGCGCAGGCGCGTTTTCGGGTTTATCTTTGCACAACATATCCAATTGACCATTTGGAAAACAGTAACGCATGCGTGTCAATGCATTGGTACTGAAACGTAAACGCGCCAGTCCAGAGAGTTCTGGTGACCAATTGTTTGGCATATCTCCATACATGGAATTGAGAAACAGAGGGTAACTGCTACTGTTGAGCATAGTTTCAACTTCGCTAGCGCACATTTTGGCTGTTTCCAAATCCCATTGAGGCGTAATGCCAGCGTGTGTCATGAGTAGTTTTAGATCATCATCGCACTGTAGTAACGGTTGTTTGCGTAGCCAATTAATTAATTCATCGGCATCTGGCGCAGACAGTAACGAATCAATTTTATCTTTAGGTTTATTACGGCTGATCCCGGCATAAACTCCCAATAAATGGAGATCGTGATTGCCTAGTACCACTTTTGCGGCTGAGCCTAGCTGTTTAACATACCGGAGAACGTTAAGAGAGTCTGGGCCGCGGGCAACTAAATCTCCTGTTAACCACAACGTATCATTTTTAGGATCAAAATCGACTTTAGTTAATAAAGCTCGTAATTCACGATAACAGCCGTGAATATCGCCAATGAGATATGTAGACATAATCAATTAATCAGCGTTGGGATAGCCAGACGGAAAACCGGAATGGCAACGCGGAATGGTTCGCCATTGTGGTCGACCATTTCATAATGGCCTTCCATAGTACCCAAGGGTGTTTCCAATATTGCGCCGCTGGTGTAACGGTATTCGGTCCCTGGCTGGATTATGGGTTGTTCACCAACAACACCTTCCCCCTGAACTTCTGTTTGATGACCATCACTGTTAGTAATTAGCCAGTAACGATTAATTAATTGAACCAGTTCGCGCCCAAGATTTCGGATAGTGATTGTATAGGCAAAAACGAAACGCCGTTGATCGGGACACGATTGACTTTCTACATAAACACTTTGTACCTGAATAGAAACCCTGGGCGTATTAATCATAATTGACTCCTGTTATGACAGCATTTCAGGTTGTTCTGATAGCCAGTTTGCCATTTTACAGTACTGCTCAACAGAAATATTCTCGGCACGAGTACTTGGATCGATACCAAGTTCTGTTAGCTGTTCTACAGTAAAAAGATCACCGAGGCTGTTACGGATGGTTTTACGCCGTTGGTTGAAAGCTTGAGTCGTGATCCGGCTCAGCATACGAATATTTTTGACGGGGTGAGGTATGCTTTTGTGCGGTATCAGACGTACAACGGCTGAATCGACTTTAGGTGCGGGAGCAAACGCGCTTGGTGGTACTTCCAGCACAGGGATAACCTGACAATAATATTGGGCCATGACACTCAAACGCCCGAAAGTTTTACTTCCGGGGCCAGCTACCAGACGGTTCACCACCTCTTTTTGTAACATAAAATGCATGTCGGCAATAGCATCAGTATAACTAAAAAGGTGGAACATTAACGGCGTGGAAATATTATAAGGTAAATTACCAAAGACACGCAGAGGCTCCCCTCTTTGTTGAGACAATTCGCCAAAATTAACCGTCATGGCATCTTGCTGGATAATGGTAAGTTTATCTTTTAATTTTGGATGAATTTGTAGGCGAGCGGCTAAATCGCGGTCGAGTTCAACCACGGTCATTTTATCCATGCGCTCGCCGACCGGTTCTGTCAATGCACCAAGACCGGGGCCAATTTCCAACACAGCTTGGCCAGGTTGTGGATTGATAGCGGCAACAATACTATCAATGACAAATTGATCGGTTAAGAAGTTTTGCCCGAAGCGTTTACGGGCAAAGTGCCCTTGGTGGACTCTGTTATTCATTACTGTTTTGTATCATTTTAATTGCTAAATTCAATGCGGTGATAAAGCTTCCCACATCAGCTTGACCTGTCCCGGCCAGTTCCAGTGCTGTGCCATGATCGACCGAAGTACGGATAAACGGCAGGCCTAATGTAATATTCACTGCTCTGCCAAAACCTTGGTATTTTAACACGGGTAATCCTTGGTCATGATACATCGAGAGCACGGCGTCTGCATGTTGAAGATATTTAGGCTGAAACAGGGTATCTGCCGGTAAAGGACCCTCCAGCACAATGCCTTCTGCTCTCAGACTGGCTAATGCAGGAATAATGACATCAATCTCTTCCCGTCCCATATGGCCGCCCTCTCCCGCATGGGGATTCAGACCGCAAACATAAATACAGGGTTTCGCCAGGCCAAACTTTGTTTTCAAATCATGGTTAAGAATAGTAATCACTTCCCGAAGACTATCGAAAGTGATGGACTTTGGTACATCAACAATAGGCAGATGAGTCGTTGCCAGGGCAACCCGAAGTTCTTCTGTTGCAAGCATCATGACAACTCGCTGGCATCCACTGCGATCGGCAAAGAATTCGGTATGGCCGATAAAAGGCACGCCAGCATCGTTGATATTCCCTTTATGAACCGGTCCTGTGACTAATGCTGAAAATTCTCCGTTTAAACAGCCGTCACAGGCTCGGGCCAGTGTTTCGGTGACATATCTGCCGTTTTCTTGGTTCAATTCGCCGGCGATTGCGGGGGCATGAAGAGGAACTGGCAATATTGTCAACGTCCCGGCAGCTTGTGGTTCGGGGGTTTTGTCAGCAGAGTATTCTTGTAATTGCAAAGGTAAATTAAGTTGTTTGGCTCTGTCGAGAAGCAGGTTGGGGTCTGCGCAAGCGACCAATTGCATTGGCCAACTTTGTTGAGCGAGAGCAACCGTTAAGTCGGGTCCAACCCCGGCAGGCTCGCCGGGGGTAATAACAATTGGTTTATTGATAATAATCGGTTTATTGTTGTGCATCGCTGCCATCTAAAATTTTCACATAAGCTGAGGCGCGTTGTTCCTGCATCCAGCTTTGTGCTTCTTCGGTGAATTTACGGTTGAACAACATACGGTAAGCGCGATCTTTCTGAGCGGCGTCTGTTTTATCAACTTTGCGGGTATCCAATAGTTGGATTAGATGCCAGCCAAAAGATGAGTGAACAGGTTGACTGATTTCACCTTTATTCAGGCGCATTAACGCGTCGCGGAAAGCAGGATCATAGATATCAGGGGTAGTCCAGCCGAGATCACCACCACGTAGGGCTGAGCCAGGATCGTCTGAAAACTCTTTTGCGGCATCGGCAAAATCAGTTTTTCCGCTGCGAATATCACTGGCGATTTGCTGCAACTTGGTGTGCGCTTGATCATCGGTCATGACAGGGGAAGTTCTCAATAGAATATGGCGGGCGTGAACTTCAGTGACGGCGATGGTTGGGTTACCGCCACGGATATCATTGACTTTGAGAATATGGAAACCAACACCGGAGCGGATTGGGCCAACAACGGCTCCTTTCTGAGCTGATTGCAGTTGTTCAGCAAACAGAGTTGGTAATTCCTCAAGCCGACTCCAACCCATATTACCGCCTTTCAGCGCTTGTGGATCAGCAGAGTAAGCGATAGCCAATTTACCGAAATCAACACCATGTTTAAGTTCAGACATAATTTTCTGCACTACCGTCATGGCTTTTTCCATTTGCGCCTGATCTGGGTTTTCTGGCAATGGGATCAGAATATGGCTGATATTCAGTTCTGTATCGTTAGTATTCTGGTTGCTAATTTGTTTAACTAAGGCGTCGATCTCTTGAGGCAAAATGGTGACACGACGGCGAACTTCATTATTGCGCACCTCTGCTATCATCATCTCTTTACGGATTTGATCACGGTAAGTATCGAAACTCATTCCGTCAGCAGTAATGCGATGTTTCATTTGTTCCACAGTGATGTGGTTCTGAGCTGCAATATTGGCAATTGTAGAATCCAATGCTTGATCAGGAATGGTGATTCCCATCTGTTTTGCCATTTGTAGCAGGATATTATCCATAATCAGACGTTCAAGGATCTGATGACGTAGTGTTTGTTCATCCGGTATTTGCTGGCCGGCATGTTGCGCATCCAGTTTGACAGATTGTAATCGGTTGTTGATGTCGCTTTCCAGTACCACTCCGTTATTAACGACCGCAGCAATTTTATCCATTTGTTGAGGTGCAGCGAAGGCAGTACTCACTGAAAACATCAATCCGAAAATGAGAGTTCTCCAGTTCTTCATACTTTTCCCATCATATGTAGGTTCCGCAATAGCGGATTTATCGTGTTTAATATCAAAATGTTCTTGGCGTCAGAATGCTCGTTGGTATGGCATGATGCCAGACTTCAACATTTTCTGGCTACCCAAACTATGATTGTTACTTAAGCCACGAAGTTCAAAGTTAAATGACCATTTGTTGTCATATTCGCTATCGCTGTCTTTCCAACCAATGATCTTGCGTTCATAGCCAACGTTGATTGCCCAGCAACAAGTGTTGTACTGCAAACCCACTAACTGACTTGCCGGTTGCTGTTCTTTAGTATCGTAGTAGTAAGCGCCTACGAAACCCCAGCGCTCACTTAACGGCCAACTTGTAACCAGACCGACTTGAGAAATCCCTTGCTGGAAAGCCGGAGCGCTCTTAGCTGTAGCTTGGATATAATCTCTGTCAACAAAACGATAGTTCAATTGCACAAGTCGGTCTTCATCACGGCGATATTCTAGCACTGCATTTCCCATCGTTACGCTACCTAGGCGAGTATCGTATTGCATGCCACCTTTCAAGCCCCAGGAATCATTAATTTTCCAGTAAGTATCACCTGCCCAGGTCATCATACCTGTATTATCTTTACTGTTGATGATGGTTTCTTTACCGGTGCGTGGACGTTCAAAGTAATAGATTTGACCTAATGACAGGTTAAAACGTTCAACTAAACCTTCATCATAAAGACGGGTAGTGAGACCGGTAGTCACTTGATTGGCAGATGAAATACGGTCCAGGCCACCATAAAAGCGGTCACGGAACAGGCCGGTATAGTCGGTTTGTAGTAAAGATGAGTCGAAGTTGTTGATATTATCTTGGTCTTTGTATGGCACATACAGATACTGAACCTGCGGTTCTAGCGTTTGAGTGTAATTGCTGTTCAGGTATGTTGAACGCTCAAACACCATTTTGGCTTCGCTTTTAAACTGTGGCAGAACCCGGTTAACAGATTCTTTATATTCAGCATTCTCAAGAGCCTTAGGAATATCCTGCTGATAGTGAGTCGCCATCAGCTTAACTTCATTATTCATACTGGCCCAGCCATTGGAGAGTGGCAGGTTAATGGAGGGTTCCAGATGCCAGCGGGTTGCTTCCGGGTTGTTTTTACCTACACTGGTGAATTTTGCCGCCTGACCATAGACTTTCAGGTCAAATGGCCCCAGATCGTTTTTGTAATAGTTCAAATCTAACTGTGGTTCAGCTCTGTAGGCTTTTCTACTGGTATCTTTAGAAAAAATCTGGAATTGTTTAGTTGATAGCGTGGCATTCCAGTTCTGTTGAGCATAGCCCAGACTGAATTTTTGTGTGGCATAGCCATCAGTGGTGGAACCATATTGAGAGCTGAAATCAGAAAAATATTCGGGATCACTGACTTTGGTATAGTCGATATTAAAACGCCATACCCTATCCATCACACCACTGTGTCTCCAATAAAATAACCAGCGATTATCACTCTCTCTGGCGGTACGTGTGTTTGTCTTTTTGTCTTTGACATATTGCTCATCGTTATTCAGCCAGTCGAGAGCAAGGGTACCTGTGCCAGCTTTGGTTAAGTAGCGGAATTCATTATCCAGTTTTAAACCACGATTACTGAGATAGTGCGGTGTAATCGTCGCATCATAATTCGGTGCAATATTCCAGTAATAAGGCAGCTGAAATTCAAAGCCGGCTTTTTTGGAATAGCTGGCGTTAGGAATAAGAAACCCTGAACGGCGTTTATTACCGATCGGTAATTGAAGATACGGGCTATAAAATACTGGAATGTTAGCCATTCTGAAACGGGCATTCCATATTTCGGCCACTTCTTCTTCGCGATCGAGAATGACTTCGGAACCGACAACGCTCCAGCTATCATTACCCGGCAGGCAGGAGGTAAAAGTACCATTATCCAGAATGGCATAACGGTTTTCACCACGCAGTTTCATTTTGTCCGCGGTGCCGCGTCCTTGACGCCCGACCATCTGATAATCACCCTGATACATATCGGTATCTTTATTATTTAAATTAGACCAGGCACGTGGCCCTTTTAGAATAATCAGAGGGTCATCATAATGAACATTACCCGTTGCAGTCACGGTTCTTAACGGAACTTCATCTTCTGTTTGATCAAGTTGTACTTTATCTGCGGTTAGGGTCTTATTACCCTGTTTAATATTAACATTACCGATAAATTTAGCAGAACGCGGATAATCTGCGTGTGAATCATCTGCCAGAATATTGATAGGAAGTTGATTGAGATCGCCATTAATTATTGGCTGATCATAAACAGGTATACCCAGCATACACTGTGCTGCGAGATCAGCATGTGCATGCTGACCATAAAGTGCGGCCCATACCGTTGTGGCCAGCAAAGTTGGATAACATTTCTTCATAGATATTTATGCGGTTCCATCATCAGTGGCATTATGCCGGGCAAACCTCAAGAGACTAGCGCACTCGATGAATATGCGCCAGTGTAAAGTCATGCCTTTACTTATCTTGCCGTTAGGCACGGAGCTGAATGAATAGTATGATAATGCAAAACGACACTCAGAGCATTGGTGAATTGAGGAGTATATGCATTATTGGGGAAAATTGCTTGGGCTGATTTTTGGTGTTGTGTCTGGGGCCGGCTTTTGGGGTATTGTCATTGGTCTGTTTATTGGTCATATGCTTGATAGGGCGAGTGCACGGAGAAACCAAGGTTTTTTTGCAAATAATCAGTCTCGTCAATTGCTATTTTTCAGTAGTACTTTTCAGGTGCTGGGGCATATTACTAAATCAAAAGGGCGGGTGACTGAAACAGATATTCGTCTTGCGAGCCAGTTAATGGATCGCATGCAACTTCACGGACAAGCCAGGATAGCAGCACAGCAGGCTTTTCGTGAAGGTAAAGAGCCCAATTTTCCTTTGCGTGAGACACTAAGACAATTGCGTCGTGCCTGTTTTGGCCGGTCTGACTTAGTTCGCATGTTTTTGGAGATCCAATTACAGGCTGCATTTTCTGATGGGCAATTGCATCCGAATGAGAGGAAGGTGCTGTTTATTATTGCTGATGAACTTGGGATCTCTCGTAACCAATTTGAACAATTCCTTGCCATGATGGAAGGTGGCCGCAATTTCGGTGATGGAGGAGAGTGGCGGCAACGGCAGTATGGCGGTTATCAGAGGGCCGCACAGGGGCCAACACTTGCGGACGCTTGTAAGGTGTTAGGTGTGCGTGAAAAGGATGACGCGACGACAATTAAACGTGCCTATCGTAGATTGATGAGTGAACACCATCCGGATAAGCTGGTGGCAAAAGGTTTACCACCGGAAATGATGGAGATTGCTAAACAAAAGGCCCAATCAATTCAGGCTGCCTATGATCTCATTAAAAAAGAGAAGGGTTTTAAATAGGCTATTTTTTTATCTTTAAAAACATGCCACTAAATATATAGGGGAATAACATCCCCTACGGCTGTTGAGTTTATTTTTTATTTCTCTAAAATATTAGAATATTTTATGTTTTATTTTGTTTTAATTTAGGAGGAAGGCAAAAAATGGCAAATATCCGTGTTCTTTTGGCTTGTTGTGGCTTGGCCTTATGTTTGATATTGGCTTCATTGGATTCGGTTACTGTATTTGTCTATTAATCAAAAATCGGCTTTACACTGAAAATGCATTGGCGTTCCATAGGCCGGATGTGTGATATATAACTCTTGTGCATGTAATTGCAGGCGAGGCGCCATTGCTCTTGCCTGCTGGTGAGCATAAAACCGATCTCCCAGAATCGGATGTTCAAGTGCTAGCATATGTACTCTGAGCTGATGTGAACGACCGGTTATCGGTGAGAGTTTTACTCGCGTTGCCTCATCTTCGTAAGCGAGTACTTCGTATTCAGTTTGAGCCGATTTCCCGGTTTCAAAACACACTTTCTGCTTTGGTCGATTCGGCCAGTCACAAATCAGCGGTAAATCGACAAGACCAGTTTTTGGTTCCAGACGTCCCCAAACCCGCGCAATATAGGTTTTTTCCGGTTCTCGTTCACGGAATTGGCGTTTTAATTCACGCTCTGCGTCTTTGGTTAATGCAACTACCATTACGCCGCTGGTTGCCATATCTAGTCGGTGAACAGATTCTGCCGTGGGAAACTGTTGTTGTATCCGCGTCATAATGCTGTCTTTATGTTCTTCTGCCCGACCGGGAACAGAGAGTAACCCGCTGGGTTTATTGACTACGATGATATGTTGATCCTGATAAAGCACATGTAACCAAGGATCGGTAGGAGGGTTATAAGCTTCCATTGAGGCTCCGGTAGCTGAATATTAGGGGAGGCATGGAATAGGGTGCTTAGTAAAGTTTACCCCATTCCGGTTTAGCCTCCGGGTATTGCTAATATTTACTGATGCGTAACGACAACAAGGCGAATAGCATCCAGACGCCAGCCTGCCTGATTTAAGTTAAGCAGCAACTGTTGGCGATTGGATTCAATGGCTTCCAATTCATCATCACGAATATTTGGATTGACGGCCTTCAAGGCTTCCAAACGGGAAAGTTCAGCAGTGAGATTTTCATCTGCTTGCTGTTTCGCTTGTTCAATCAATGATTGAGCCTGAGTTTCTACTAAACCTTCGGCCTGTTGCAAAATAGCGTGAACTTCTTTTTGTACCGCATTGACCAGTTTACTTGCAGTATGACGATTCACTGCATTAAGTTGGCGGTTAAAGCTTTCAAACTCCACCTGACCAGCCAGATTATTGCCTTTCAGGTCCATCAGTATCCGCAATGGCGTTGGTGGAAGGAAACGGGTCAATTGCAGGTGTTTCGGGGCTTGAGCTTCAACTACGTAGATCAGTTCTACCAGCAGGGTTCCAACAGGTAATGCTTTATTTTTCAAAAGGGATACCGCACAGCTACCCGTATCGCCGGAAAGGATCAGATCCAATCCATTACGGATAATTGGGTGCTCCCAACTGATAAACTGAGCATCTTCACGAGACAGGGACTGTTCACGATTAAAGGTGATAGTACAACCATCTTTGGGTAACCCAGGGAAATCTGGGACCAGCATATGATCGGATGGTGTCAGCACTATCATGTTGTCATTGCGATCTTCCTGATTAATACCAACGATATCAAATAAGTTGAGTGAGAAGTTCACCAAATCAGTATCATTATCATACTCTGAAATTTTTTCTGCCAGTTGCAAACCATGTTCGCCACCGTTGGAGTTCATTTCCAGCAGCCGGTCACGGCCTTGCTCCAGTTGCTGTTTGAGTTGCTCATGTTGCTGGCGGCACTGATCAATAAATTCACCAAATTTTTCCTGACTATTGGGTTTGGCAAGATAGTTCAGCAGAGTTTCATAATAGTGATCATAAATAGTACGACCGGTTGGGCAGGTATACTCGAATGCATCCAAACCTTCGTGATACCAACGAATCAGGACAGCTTGGGCGGTATTTTCCAGATAAGGCACACTAATCTGGATATCACGGCTTTGGCCGATACGATCCAGGCGTCCGATACGTTGTTCTAGTAAATCTGGATTGAATGGTAAATCAAACATCACTAATTGGTTAGCGAACTGGAAGTTGCGGCCTTCTGAGCCAATTTCGGAACACAGTAATACCTGAGCTCCTTCTTCTTCGGAAGCAAAATAGGCTGCGGCGCGATCACGTTCAATCAGTGATAGACCTTCATGGAAAACAGCGCCACGAATCCCTTCGCGCTCACGTAGTACCTGTTCCAGTTGCAGAGCAGTGGTTGCTTTAGCACAAATTACCAGCACTTTCTCATGACGATTTGCCATCAGAAAACCAAGTAGCCACTCTACGCGGGGATCAAAGTTCCACCAGGTAGCGTTTTCGCCTTCAAACTCCTGATAAATTTGTTCTGGGTAGAGCATATCCCATGCGCGTGCTTCCAGTGATTTTTTAGCACCCATAATATCGGAGACTTTAATAGCGGTCTGATATTGGGATGGCAGAGGCAACTTGATCTGGTGCAGTTCGCGACGGGGGAAGCCTTTTACGCCATTACGGGTATTACGGAACAGAATACGGCTGGTGCCGTGACGATCCATCAGCATGGAAATCAGTTCACGACGTGCGGTTTCACTTTCATCGCTATTACTATTGGCGGCTTTCAGCAGAGGCTCAATATCTTGCTCGCTAATCAATTCACCCATTAGGTTTAATTGATTATTATTAAGTTGTTCACCGGATAACAGCAGTGTGACAGCATCGGCAACTGGACGGTATTTTTGTTGTTCGTCGATAAAAGCCTGATAATCGTGGAAACGGTTTGGATCAAGTAGACGTAGACGGGCAAAATGGCTTTCTTGCCCTAGCTGTTCTGGTGTTGCAGTCAATAGCAGTACACTTGGGATCTGTTCAGCTAATTGTTCGACAACCTGATATTCACGGCTAGGAGCATCCTCGCTCCAGGCCAGATGGTGAGCTTCATCCACCACCATCAGATCCCAGCTAGCTTCAAGCATATGCTCAAAACGCTGTTTATTACGGCGGACAAAATCCAGTGAACAGAGTATCAATTGTTCTGTTTCAAATGGATTATCACTGTCATGTCGTGCTTCGGTATAGCGGCTATCGTCAAACAGGGCGAAACGCAGGTTGAAACGGCGTAGCATTTCTACCAGCCATTGATGTTGAAGGCTATCGGGTACAATCACCAGAACGCGTTCAGCACGACCGGCCAGCAATTGCTGGTGGATGATCATCCCGGCTTCGATGGTTTTACCTAAACCGACTTCATCGGCCAATAGAACCCTTGGCGCGTAGCGTTTGCCGACTTCATTAGCGATATGAAGTTGATGAGGGATCAGGCTGGCGCGGATACCCCGCAAACCGCTTTCAGCCAGTTTAAATTGTTCGCTTTGATATTTACGGGCGCGAAAACGCAAGGCAAAGCGGTCCATACGGTCAATCTGACCAGCAAACAGGCGATCCTGTGGTTTGTTGAAGGTAAGTTTACTGTCAAGGAGCACTTCGCGCAGACTGATATTCTCTTCCAGAGTATCAAGCCGTGTGCCTGTATAAATCAGCAGGCCATTTTCTTGTTGGACTTCATCCACTTTGAGTTGCCAGCCTTCATGGCTGGTGACAACATCCCCCGAGTTAAACATAACACGGGTAATAGGAGAATCATTGCGTGCATAGAGACGGTTTTCGCCGCTGGCAGGAAAGAGCAAAGTGACCATTCGTGCGTCCAGTGCAACAACGGTTCCTAATCCAAGTTCGCTTTCTGTATCGCTGATCCAGCGTTGACCGAGGGTAAATGGCATAAATTTTAACTCAGTTTTTGTTAGATAATGTTATTCATAGGTGAAGGACGACAGCTTTTTATTTGGTCTAACGGAGATAATGGGCAGACAGCAAGACACCCCGTTAATTCCCTTATCACTCGTCAAAGGGGCGATATGTTAATGGAAGCAAAGCCGGTCGTCACCTGCAAAAAATAGTAATCAGCCAAATAGTAATTAGCCAAAAGGCATTACCATCTGTCCGGTGAGTAAAGTTATAAAATCATCCTGTAAAAACGGCAGGATAGCATCAGCGATAGGCTGAAGTTGCTTATTGATGTAGTGATCATAGTCTGGTGATGAATGCAGATTTTCCAGTGGTTCCGGCCCGGATTGTGTCATGACATAGCTTATCCAACCTCCATTTTGGTACTGCAAGGGCCGGTTATGTTGCAGATTGTATTCATCTGCCAGCCTTGCTGCCCTCACATGGGGTGGTACATTGCGCTGATAGTCAGACAACTTACGGCCCAACCTTTTACGGTAGATTAGTTTATCATCAAATTTTCCTTTTAGGGTACTGGTAACATAACCACGGATAAACTCTTGGTAAGGCTGTTCATGAAAAATCAGTGAATACAGTTGCTTCTGGAAATTTTGCGCCAGAGGTGTCCAGTCAGTGCGTACTGTTTCCAGACCTTTATAGACTATGCGGTCACCACTCAGACCGGCATAACGTTTCTTACTGCCTTGTTCAGCCCCACGGATGGTTGGCATCAGAAAACGGCGATAGTGAGTTTCAAATTCCAACTCAAGGGTGCTTTTAAGCCCAAAATGTTCTTGCAGGTGTTTTTGCCACCATTGGTTAACGAATCGCGCAAGTTCTTTGCCGATACTGAGAGCCAGTTCTTCTTCATGCGCTTGTTTCAGCCATATAAAGATAGAATCTGTATCACCGTAGATAACTTGATAGTTTTGAGATTCAATCAGCTTTCTGGTCTGGAGCATAATTTCGTGGCCGCGCATAGTAATGGAAGAGGTCAGGCGCGGGTCGAAGAAACGACAGCCCTCCGCCCCAAGAACGCCGTAGAAAGCGTTCATGATGATCTTCAATGCTTGTGACAATGGGGCGTTATGCTGTTTTTTTGCTGCGTCACGTTCATGCCAGATTTGCGTCACGATATCAGGCAAACAGTGCTGAGTACGGGAAAAGAAGGCATTGCGAAAACCGGGAACCGCATGCTTGCTGTCCGGCTGTGCCAGACCTTCCACCATACCGACAGGATCGATAAGAAAAGTGCGGATAATCGAGGGATACAGACTTTTATAATCCAGCACTATCACTGAATCATACAAGCCGGGGCGAGAATCCATTACGAAACCACCGGGGCTGTTATCTTCAGGCTTCCCGCCTGGATTTGGGGCGACATAACCGATGCGGTGCATTTTTGGCATATAAAGATGGGTGAAAGCGGTGACTGAACCGCCACTGCGATCTACGGCGAGACCGGTAACTGTTGCCCTTTCCAACAGGAACTTCATTAAGTGGGTTTTATCGAAAATCTGGTTTACCAGAATACAGTCTTGCAGGTTATATTGCGCCAGTGCGGGCTTATCTTGCTGGAAACGGCGGTCAATCTCATCCATACGCTGATAGGGTGTATCAATGGCTTTGCCTTCGCCCAGTAGTTCTTGCGAGACATATTCCAGACTGAAAGAAGGAAAATTCCAGGTAGCGGTTTTCAGTGCTTCAATACCATCAATAATCAACCGACCGGCCGTGGAAGCGAAAAAGTGCCCCGGTTTAAAGCCATGCTCCCGCCACTCCAGTAACCCTCCAGCCCGTCCAAATTTCAGTGGAACACCGTAGCGCTCAGCATGTTTTTGTAAAATCCGCAGATCGAACTGAATCAGGTTCCAGCCAATAATGGCGTCAGGGTCATATTTTTCCAGCCACTCGTTGAGTCTTTCCAGCATTTGCGGACGACTTGCTACATATTCCAAATCAAAGTTTACCGGGTGCTCATTACCGTTAGCATGGCCAAGCATAAATACTTTTTGCTGAGCACGTCCTGCTAATCCAATGGAATAGAGTTCTCCATGTCGGCTGGTTTCAATATCTAGGGATACCCATTTCAATGTTGGGCGATAAGCTGGGTTGGGTTTCATCTGATAGCTACCATTAGGCGCCTGACTGAACCAGATGGGAGCAGTGATAAAACGTTCCATCATAAACCTGTCTGGTGGACGGATATCTGCTTCATAAACTTGAATTTCCTGTTGCTGTAGCACTTTCTCAATCCGTTGTAATTGGCGATATTGCTGGCAATAAAGCGCGGCAACAGGCTGGCGATTGAAATCTTTCAATGACAGTGGGCGGAGATGGTAGTTGCGCTCTTGCGCCAGAATTTTTTCTACCTGCGGCATATTAGCTTGCAAGATAAAAGCAACAGCTTGTTGGTGAAGAATTTTTATATGACGTGGCCCCTGATCTGTCACCAGCCAGTATTCCACCTCAATACCCGAGGGAGTATCCCTCCAATGGCGTGTCAGTATAAAACCTTGTTCAGCATGATTCTGTTGCATATAGAGGCAGGCGCTTATATTTGTTGAAAATAACTACAATTATAGCATTGAATCATGGTTATTTATACAGTTGCCTAATCTCACTATATTGTGATGTGGTGCATAAATGATAATCGAAACATTGCCGAATTAATTGCAAAGAATGGAAAATAAATAGCTCTAATGAAATAGACAGGTATTATTGAATATATCTATAAGAGTATAGTCGTAGAAAATGTATTTCATTCGTTATTTTCAATACGATTTCAATATTATATAGCTTTATTCTTGAGTGTATTTATATAATTAAACACTACCAATAATTAAAGTTACAGTAATGATGGATAATAACGTATTCCATGTGATAATAAATGTCATTGCCTTATAATCACCACCCATTTATCTGGCTAATATATAATAATTTTCGGCACAAGGTACGGCGGAATATAGAATAGAAATATTTGCAGGCACGTCTGACGAACCTAAATATTTAATACTCTAAATAACTATTTATTTAAATTTTTAAAAATCATGGTTATTAAAATATGGTTATTATTAGTAGAAAAAATTGTTTGAGAATATTTAGATTTTATCTGACTAGTAACCCATCTGGTAACGTTCGAGAGAGCGGCTGGCTTTATGGGTAGGAATAAAATGTTTCATTTTACAAAAATTCGCCAGAGATGAGTTATGGATGATAATCTACGATGGATAATCACTATTGAGATAGGTTTTTATATTTCATAATTCAACCAGAGCTATTTTTCTTATCTTATCTAGCAATAAAACATAAATCTAGCGTAGTAAGTATAGAACCAATAAAGAATAAAAGTGGAGGCAAAAATAAAATAGCTTATTGATCTAATTTTATTGTTTTTAAATAAAGCATATGACTTGTAAAAACAGGCTATATAAAAAGGACTAAGTGGGATTAATATAAATATGGAAGTGATTATATCAATACCTCCATCTTCATATTGCCATATATCACAATCAATTGAGTTGAAGTCAAAAAAGTCTGTAACCCTAGGAAAAGCGAATGAGTTAATTAATCCAAAGGATAAAAAACTTAACATAAAAAATGTAAATATATCTGATATTTTCATTTTTTATCCTTTAAGTAAATTATCTAAATAATCCAGCCGCTTATATATACTTACTCCGTAAGAAATCCATTTTTTTTCATCAGTAGTGCTTAATTCAGGCGGAGTATTCATTATTCTTATGAAATCTCCCTTTTTTCTTGTTATGCCACGGTTATATCTAGAACCAGCCATGATATATTGTTCTTTTGTTAAGTTCTTGGTATCTGCATTAGGATAATCATAGAGAATTAAATCTCTTAAATGACGAGCAACCATTTTAATATTAAATTCATCAATTTGAAGGCAAGTTGCAATTTCTAACTGGTCTGTTGTTGTTAATGTATTTGAGTCGAAACCCATCATATCTGCTACATGTCTTATCTGTATTGCAACTATACCCGTAGAAGTTTCATTTGAGCCTTTTGAGCGAGTTTTATCAAGATTAAAAGCCTGTTCACGCCATTGCCTCATTGTAATAGTGTTTAACTTCCACATATCTGGTTTACCGCCCGCTTCTATTCTGGCAACACCAGCCAAAAGATTTGGTGGGATTTGTTCTATATGGGCATATTTTAAAATTAGGTTTCTGTTATATTTCACATATGCATCTTTATAACCATCCAGATAATTTACTGAGCCTGGAATAAATTGATTAAGAAGATAAATTGAAGCATCTATTTCATCCCATCGTCTAAAAGATGGCCTAGAACTTGAGTTATATGTACAAAAATTATTACTTAATACCCTGTCACGCAATTTATTCATTCTTAATAAACCTCATCATCTCTGATGCTATAAGCAGAAGTACCAGCAATGTGATGACTCCAAGTTATATTTTGATAAATGACAGAAATACTCTCTTCTGGCTGATTTTCTGCATGAGTTAAAGAGTGGGGGTAATTAGTATGAAAAGCATTTATTTTTGCTTTTGTTAATTCTATTGAATAAAACTTTTCTTGAGCGCCTTCTGACGAAGTTCTATAAAAATCTAACAGGATATGAAGTTCTTCGTTGTTTGAAATTGCTAGTCCAAGTAAAGGAAAGGATTTATCGATGGGTTTTATGATATTAAAAGGATGATGGTTTACATGTTGTACTCGAGTTAAAGAATGTGTAGCGGAGTAAACTAGTATTTGATCCCGGTGGTTCTCTTGATATTTATTACCAATAGAATCAAAAGTAGAACAGCTAGCTGAAATTAACCCTTGGTTCTTTCCTTTTATGGTCGCATAAATCAAATTAGACATTATTAAATCCTTTCTGAAAAATTAACACATAAAAAACACTTATAACAAAAAAGATTTATATTACCCAGTTTTATTTTTAAAATATAGACTTTGGTCACAGAAGGAAATAATCGAAGTACTAAATAGAAGCGACTTTCCTCCCCAAAATAGCAGCTTCAGGAACAGTGCCGGCAACCAGTGTATTTGTTAAGCCGTCATAATGGATATTGCCATCAACGATTAATAAAGCGCGATCAGCTATACGAGCGGCATCATCCAGATTATGGGAAACCATCAGTAATGTAAGCTGGCGTTCATGGCAAATTTGTTCCAGTAATATCAGCATTTCATTACGCAGTGCCGGATCTAGGGCAGAAAAAGGCTCATCAAGTAATAAAATGGGCTGCTGGCGTACCAGGCAACGGGCTAATGCTGCCCGCTGCCGTTGCCCACCAGAAAGTTGAGCAGGCAGACGAGTCAGGCAATCTTCCAACGAAACTTGAGAGACTATTTGCTGTAATGTCTGTTTCTGCGTGCTATTAAGGCGTAACCCGGGATGTAAGCCTAGTCCAATATTTTGCTCAATTGTCAAATGAGAGAAGAGATTATTTTCCTGAAACAACATGGAGACCGGGCGTTGAGCTGGTGACGTACTGGTATGATTTTTCTCGTTCAGCCATAGGGAGCCTTTTTCTGCTGTTTGAAAACCGGCGATCAGGTTTAGCAGTGTACTTTTACCTGCCCCACTGGGGCCTAGGATTGCGATACGTTCTCCGGCCTTAATTTGCAAGTCAAAGCGCATCACCAGATGTTCATAGCGGTAAGTCAGATTTTCAAGTTTGAGCATTACGTAGTCTCGGTAAGCGTTCAAGTAAACTAAACAGCATAAAACATAACAATAACAGCAATAAAGCAGTGATTGCGCCATCCTGGCTCCGGTAAGCCCCGATTTGCTGGTAGAGATAGAAGGGCAGTGTACGGAAATCTTCATTACCAAACAGAGCGACAACGCCAAAATCTCCAATGGAAAGGACGCAAGCAAAGGCCAGCGCTTGTGCCAGAGGAACTTTCAGTGCTTTTAGTTCAATCCAGCGTAGTCGGTTAATACCTTGAATATTCAGGGAGCGACACAGTGGATTATAGTGGGCCGCCAGATCTTTCATTGGATTATCCAGAACTTTCAGCGCATAGGGAATTGCCATTAGTGCGTTGGTTAAAATTACCAGACCATAGGGTGAACGGGGCAGGCCGACGGTATCGTTGAGCAACAGAAAGAATCCTGTTGCCAATACAATGCCCGGCATAGAAAGGATCAACAAACCACTCATTTCCATTGCTTGTCCCCAATGGGGGGAATGACGCAGGTACAACTCACGGCTGCTCCACAGCAGCATCATAGTGAATAAAACACATAATAACCCCGCGCCTAAAGCAATCACCACTGAGGTGATAAATGCCTGCCACAATGCAGGCTGGCGCAATACGTTAAGCAACCCGCTGTTCAGGCCATCCAAGATAACCGCCAATAATGGCGGCACGAGCAGTAATAATGCTGCGATAATTAACAGGCTGTCGCAGATTTTTCTCAACAAAGTGTCCTGTGGATTACGCCATTGCTGTTGGTTGCTGTAGCCGACAGATAGAGCACTGTTAAGCTTCTGGCTGAGGAGCACAAGGCCAAGGCAGCAGGTGATCTGAATCAACGCCAGTAATGCGGCGCGGTTGAGATCGTAGTCATAGCTTAACGCCTGATAGATTGCCAGTTCGACAGTTGTTGCAGCAGGTCCGCCACCTAACGCCAGCACGGTAGCAAAACTGGCGAAACAGAGCATAAAAATCAGTGCGCCAGTGGGCAGGATTTGGCGGCGTAGATAAGGCCATTCAACAAAACGGAAATGTTGCCATTCATTCATACCTAGCTGAGCCGCTAATTGCCGTTGTTCCACCGCGATGTTTTCCAGTGATTGCAGTAAAAGCCGTGTCGCTAGTGGCATATTAAAGAAGATATGTGCCAGCAAAATTCCTGGTAGACCATAAGGGGTGAAATGGTAATCGATGCTGATCCATTCACAGAACTGAGCCAGCCAGCCGGCTCTGCCATAGACCGTCAGAATGCCGAATAGAGCGACCAATACAGGCAAAACCAGCGTCATAGCACATAGGCGGAGAAATAGATTTCGGCCTGGAAAATGACGGCGATAGAGGGCTCTGGAAAGAAAAATAGCCGGGATAACAGAAAACAGCGCCGATAAAAAAGCCTGCCAGAATGTAAAACCCACCACATGCCACAGATAGCTATCTTCCGCCAGTAAAGACCAATTACGTTCAGGTGCATTAAACCAAAGTGCACCGAACGCTAGTAAGGCGACCAATAGTAAAAGACCGGAGGCAATGGCCCCCGGTAACAGACATCGAGCAATCATCGGCTGACAGCGCTTTGCCATGTACGAATCCATTGGTTACGGTATTTTGCGACTTCTTCTGCGGGATATTGCAGCGATTTTTCAGGTATTGAAAGCTGTGAATACACTTCTGGAAGTGGGATATCAATGACCGGATACATCCAGTTAGTGGTTGGAATTTCCTGTTGGAAAGCTGGGGTCAGCATAAACTGCATAAATTTCTGGGCAAGCTCTGGTTGCTTACTGGAGGCCAGTTGTGCGGCCACTTCGATTTGCAGGTAATGACCTTCATTAAAGGTAGCGGCAGCATAATCGTCTGTCTTCTCAGATAAGAGGTGGTAGCCCGGTGAAGAGGTATAGCTTAGTACCAGATCGCCTTCTCCTTTCAGGAACAGACCGTAAGCTTCACTCCAGCCTTTGGTAACAGTTAGTGTTTTCTTTGCCAGTTTTTTCCAGGCTTGTGGGGCATCATCACCATAAATTTTCTGCATCCATAGCAGCAAACCTTGCCCCGGTGTGCTGGTGCGAGGATCTTGATAGATCACTTTCCAATTATTGTGGCTGTTGATTAGCTCATCCATGCTTTTTGGCGGATTTGGCAAACTCTTTTTGTTGTAAATGAAAGCAAAATAGCCATAGTCATAAGGAATAAATATCTGGTTATGCCATGACACCGGCAGCGCCAGCTTGCTGATATCCACTTGACTTTCAGTGAACAGCCCCGTTTGTTGAGCTGCTTGAATCAAGTTGTTATCCAACCCAAGAATAATATCGGCAGCAGTACGCTTTCCTTCCATTCTTAGGCGATTGAGCAAAGAAACACCATCTTCCAGAGCAACCAGTTTCAGTTCACAGTCACATTCAGCTTCAAAGGCTTTTTTAATTGCGGGTCCGGGACCCCATTCTGCGGCAAAAGAGTCATAGGTATAGACCGTTAATACCGGCTTAGCCTGTACAACCTGACTCAATAGCAACATAGGGGCTGATAGGGCCGTCAGTACGATTAATTTGGAAAATAACGTCTTAAACACTTTGCTCTCCTTACATTAAGAGGATTGGCAAAGGATTTGAGGAAGCGCTAAACGGCAAAATAACGTTTGTGAAATAGTTAGCAGCTCAAATCCCTACGCCGGTATTAGCCGGATCAGGTTCGGCGGGTTTACTCTCAGCAAGGCTGTTTTAAACAGCCAGCACCCCGTTGAGATGGCGCTATTGTAGAGATTTAGCTAGCGACTGCAAAGTCCAATGATAGAGGTTTACCACTTGAGGGTAGTGTGAAACAATTAGTCATCTTTCAAATTTAGTTTATCGAGGTAGTCTGGTGATCGATGATGATGGCTACCGCCCGAATGTAGGAATTGTAATTTGTAATCGGCAAGGCCAGGTTTTGTGGGCGCGGCGTTATGGGCAGCATTCCTGGCAATTTCCTCAAGGGGGCATTAATCCGGGGGAATCACCAGAACAGGCTATGTACCGGGAACTGTATGAAGAAGTGGGTTTAGGTCGGAAAGATGTACGCGTTCTGGCTTCTACTCGTAATTGGTTGCGTTACAAATTACCCAAGCGTTTGGTGCGTTGGGATACTCGACCTGTCTGTATCGGTCAAAAACAGCGGTGGTTTTTATTACAACTGCTCTGTAATGAAGAAGATATTAATGTGCAACACAGTAATACCCCGGAGTTCGATGGTTGGCGTTGGGTCAGCTATTGGTATCCTGTCCGGCAGGTTGTCTCTTTTAAGCGTGATGTTTATCGGCGCGTGATGAAAGAGTTTTCTTCGGTTGTCATGCCAATGCAGGAAAGCTCATCTCTGCCACGTTCTTCGTATTCTTATCGTCGCAAAAGAAGTTAGGTGAGTTCTATGCTCATGCGCTTACGGGAAATTGTTGAAAAAGTTGCTATGGCAACCAATCTGGCCGAAGCGCTTGAGCTATTGGTGAACGAGACCTGTCTGGCGATGAACACGGATGTCTGTTCTATCTATCTTGCTGATCATCAACGGCGGTGTTATTACCTGATGGCAACCCGAGGGTTGAGGAAACCCCGGGGAAGGGCTGTCAGTTTGGCTTTTGGTGAGGGAGTCGTCGGACAAGTTGGTCAATTGTCTGAACTGATTAATCTGGCTGATATTCGCAGCCATCCAAGTTTCAAATATTTGCCTCAAGTGAAAGAGGATAGCTTCCGCGCGTTTTTGGGCGTTCCGGTGGTCTATCGCCGCCAGTTGCAAGGTGTTTTAGTCGTTCAGCAGCAGGAACAACGCCTGTTTAATGAAACCGAAGAGTCCTTTATGGTGACTCTTGCGACACAACTGGCGGTGATCCTTGTTCAAGCTCAGACTAAGGGATTGTTTGGTCAGTATCGGCAAACCAGAATTAAAGCGCTGGCAATTTCCAATGGCATCGTGATGGCTCAGGGATGGCAAGATTGTTCCCAACCCTCACTTGACCAAATTTTTGAAGCTTCAACCCTTGATCATGCAGCAGAACGTTCTCGTTTGATTCAGGCACTTGAAGATGCAACAGCAGAATGTCGTCGGCTCAGTAAACGTTTTACCGCGGGTTCTCAAAAAGAGAGTGCTGCAATTTTTAATCTTTATTCCTACCTTTTGAATGACCCTCAGTTGAAACAAGATCTGTTCTCCTGTGTTGAACAGGGATCTGTTGCGCAATGGGCGGTTAAACAAGTTATTGAGAAATACGCAGAACAATTTGCCAGCTTGCAGGATGCTTATATGCGGGAAAGGGCATCAGATCTACGGGCGCTTGGGCAGCGATTACTATTTCATCTTGATGATTCACTGACTGCCAGCCATCAATGGCCTGAATGGTTTATTCTGGTTGCAGATGAACTGAGTGCCAACCTATTGGCAGAAGTGCCGCAAGAAAGATTAGCAGGAGTTATTGTTCGTGATGGCGCTACCCATTCACACTCTGCCATATTGGTACGTGCAATGGGTATCCCGGCCATTATGGGGGCAGATATCCAGCCGGAACTCCTGCACAATCGTATGCTGATTCTTGATGGTTTCCGTGGAGAAGTTTTTATTGAACCTGAACCACTGATTTCGCAGGAATATAAACAGATTATTGAGGAAGAAAAAGCACTGAGCAAACTGGCTGAGGGGGATGTTGATCAGGAAGCGCGGCTCAAAAGTGGTGAACGCATTCTGGTTCAGCTTAATGCAGGTTTAAGCCTGAAATATGAGTTACAAATCAGTAGCAGTATTGATGGTGTTGGACTCTATCGCACCGAAATACCCTTTATGTTGCACAGTGGTTTCCCGTCAGAAGATGAACAAAAAGCGCGTTATCAGGAAATGTTGCAATTATTTCCCGATAAACCGGTGGTATTACGTACACTTGATATCGGTGCGGATAAACAACTGCCTTATATGCCGATTAGCGAAGATAACCCTTGTTTGGGATGGCGTGGTATACGGGTGACGTTGGATCAACCGGAGATTTTTCTTATTCAGCTTAGGGCAATGCTCAGAGCTAATGCTGACACGGGCAATCTGAAAATCCTGTTGCCAATGGTGACGAATGTAGAAGAAATTGATGAAGCTAAGCGATTAGTAGACAGGGCGAAAGAGGAAGTCGAGCAAATTCTGGCGTGTCAAATACCTATGCCTCAACTTGGTGTAATGATTGAGGTTCCTTCGATGATTTTTCTGTTGCCACAACTCAAAAACAGAGTTGATTTTGTGTCTATTGGCACCAATGACCTAACGCAGTATCTATTGGCGGTGGATCGGAATAACACCTACGTCGCCTCTCTTTATGATTGTTTGCATCCGGCGGTGATTCGGGCATTAAAACTGGTATTTGAAAATAGCCAACGAGTAGGTCTTACGATCAGTATTTGTGGTGAAATGGCAGGAACCCCGATGGGTGCGTTATTATTGATTGGTCTTGGCTATCGTAGCCTGAGTATGAGTGGTTGTAGTGTGCCAAGAATTAAGTATTTATTGCGTCATCTGGAGATGGCTCAGGTTGAAAAATTAATGGCCGAAATATTACAAGCTGAAACCAGCCTAAGAGTAAAGGAGCTATCAGCAACATTTATGGAGCAGCATGGGGTTGGCGGTTTGGTCAGAGGTAGCATTTAATCCGTTTAACCGCCTGTGCTATGATTCTCAATCACTTGCCTTAGGGCATTAACGCTAAATATTAAGTGGGGAAAGATGAGTAACAGCTACCTGGCATTTCCTAATATTGACCCGGTTATTTTTTCAATAGGTCCAATAGCCCTCCATTGGTATGGTTTCATGTACTTGGTTGGGTTTGTATTCGCCATGTGGCTAGCGACACGCAGAGCAGCGAAACCCAATAGTGGTTGGACGAAAAACGAAGTAGAGAACTTACTTTATGCAGGTTTTGCTGGCGTATTTGTTGGCGGCCGTTTGGGCTACGTCCTGTTTTATAATTTCCCTGCCTTTCTCGACAACCCGCTTTATTTGTTTAAAGTTTGGGACGGTGGCATGTCTTTCCACGGTGGTTTGATGGGGGTTATCTGCGCAATGTGGTGGTTTGGTCGCAGAACGAAACGCCATTTCTTACAAGTTGCCGACTTCATTGCACCGTTAGTCCCTTTTGGCTTAGGCATGGGGAGAATCGGTAATTTTATTAATGGCGAGTTGTGGGGACGCGTCACCTTGGATACGCCGTGGGCAATGCTGTTCCCAAGCTCCCGTAGTGAAGATATTGCCCTGGCTGCAACGGAGCCTTCATTGCTATCGGTACTTGAACAATATGGTGTTCTGCCACGTCACCCTTCACAACTTTATGAAATGGCGTTGGAAGGGATCGTTCTGTTCATTATCTTGAATTTATACATCCGTAAACCTCGGCCGATGGGCAGTGTTTCTGGTTTATTCTTAATTGGTTACGGTATTTTCCGAGTGATAGTCGAATTTTTCCGCCAACCGGATGCACAATTGGGTTTATTCGACGGGATCAGCATGGGGCAAATTCTTTCTATCCCAATGATTCTGGCGGGAATTTTAATGATGATATGGGCATACAAACACCAAGGTAATAAGGTACAAAAGGTAAAATGAAACAGTATCTGGATTTAATGACAAGAGTGCTTGCAAAGGGCACTCCGAAGGCAGACCGTACCGGGACGGGGACTCTCTCCATTTTCGGGCATCAGATGCGTTTCAATTTGCAGGAGGGTTTTCCGCTAGTTACAACTAAACGCTGCCATATTCGTTCAATTATTCATGAACTTCTTTGGTTTCTGAATGGTGATACCAATATTAAATATCTGCATGAAAATGGGGTGACTATTTGGGATGAATGGTCGGATGAAAATGGTGACTTGGGGCCTGTGTATGGTAAGCAATGGCGTGCATGGGGTACCGCAGATGGCCGTCAGATTGACCAATTGAAAACCGTACTGGAACAGCTTAAAAGCGATCCAGATTCACGTAGGATCATTGTTTCGGCTTGGAACGTTGGTGAATTGGAGCAGATGGCATTAGCGCCATGCCACGCTTTCTTCCAGTTTTATGTCGCGGATGGCAAACTTTCCTGTCAGCTTTACCAGCGCTCTTGTGACGTATTCCTTGGTTTGCCGTTCAATATTGCCAGCTATGCATTGCTGGTGCATATGATGGCGCAACAGTGTGATCTGGAAGTGGGCGATTTTGTCTGGACCGGTGGCGACACCCATCTTTATAGCAACCATATGGAGCAGGCAAATTTACAGCTCAGTCGTGAACCGCGTTCACTGCCAAAACTGGTGATAAAGCGTAAACCGGAATCACTTTTTGATTATAAATTTGATGACTTTGAAATAGTTGATTATGACCCGCATCCAGGAATAAAGGCTCCGGTTGCTATTTAACGGTTGTGGTTAAAATAGCTCTTCTATGTTTGTCAACATTCTGGGGAACAATTTATTATAAATTGTTCCCCTTTTCATTTTGGTGGTATAGTATACAGATACATAGAAGTAGGAGGAAAAAGACCATGAATACCTTTTCTCAAAAAAAAGCTAGGGATCTACTCAGTAACCCAGAGAATTTCGAGGGCGGCGTGTTTATTACCAAAAATGGGGTATCTGAATTGTTTATTCAACCGATAGCAGAACGTGAGAGGGAGCAAGCCGATAGAAACGCAGAAAGACAGGCGATGGCGTTGCTTAAAATCGCTATGCTGTCTAAGAAAGATATCATGGATGGTAGAAAAATGACTCCTGAAGAAGCACTTCGTAGACGCAGGGAATGTCGGACGTGATATATAAAGTTCAAGTTGCTGAAACAGCCTACCAGACACTTTCTATTATTGAAGACTACAAGGCTTACACAATAGGGTTGGAAGCGGCTCAAAATTTGGTAGATGATTTATTGATTGAATCATCGAGATTGATTGGGGAAAACCCGTTAGCATACGGCTATTCCTCAATGTTACTGGATAAAGGAATACAATTTCACCAGTGGTTTTCCAAAGATCGGCAATTCCGTGCCATTTATGATGTAGTCGGGGGTGAAATTCAAATATTAGCATACGCAAGCACAAACCAAGATTTAATTACCCTCTTGTACCAACTACTGATCGTACACTGATAGTAAAAACACTTTATGGTGTATTAGTCTTAGAGTCAGGTTAGGATCGGCATTAAACCCGACCTAAGACAGCAATTATGAAAGATCTTAAAAAATCTTTTTGTTACTCAATCAGTTGTGGAAATAGATAAAGCTAATCGATAAAAACTGCACTAGAAACCTTAAAACGTTTACTCAGGGCTTTTATATGGGTTACTGTCAGTGACTTTGTTCCACTCAGAATTTGTGATACCAGAGAAGCTTCTCCGATTTCGTTTTTAAGGTCGGCTGGCGTAAGACCGTATTGATCCATTAGAACTCGTAGGGTTGCAATCCCCGTAGGAATATTTTCAATAGCCTGGTTAAATTCTGCAAATTCAGGGGCAGTATCTTCATAGCGTTCAATTGTTGTAGCTAGAATCTCAATTAACCCTTTGTTGTTGTCATAGTCTTTGAAAAGCTCATCAATTAAATCCATCGCTTCTTTGTACTGTTCTGAGGTATCGATGTAGGTCAGCCAAGGGATCTCTGAAAACAGAGCGTGAGCTCGTTCCTGAACGACTGCAAAATTTATCATTCTCTGTTTCTCCGGTAGTAGTCGGTTAACTTGTCGTATTCTGCGTGGGATACGATGTATTTAATGTAACAGTGCTCCATTGAAAATTCGATAAAGGTCAGTAACCGAACATTATTACCACCAATATCGATACACCACTATTGATCATGATACTTAACACTTGGATCACTATACTTAAAACAATCTTCTCAATTAATTATTTTCTGGTCTGATATTATTTATATTTAGAATAAGTTAATAAAAATGACATTATCATATAAAAGCGTTTGATCTTATATTCATGAAGCTTCTTCCTCATAGCCATATAATCTTACAATGTATGACAATAATAAGAAACAAAAATAACTATTCTCGTTGATTTTTGCGAAGCTCTACGCAATTTAAATGTAACGATGGTAGATTGTTATTTTTTTATTGATGCGCTCTCGCATAAAATTTAATTATGTATTTATTCTGTTTTTAAAATGAATAAAATGTTTTACGAAAGGATATAAGGAATTATCAATGGGAAATAACATTAATATAATTAGCCATTATAATATTGATAATCAATTAGGTTTTTCTTTATTGGAATTGATGGTCGTTATTGTTTTGGTTTCAATATTCTCTTTATGGGGAGTACAGGAATGGGGATATCACCAGGAAAGAGCTAGATTACAGGAATCAGCACAGAAGATATTGACATTTATAGCCAGGCAACAATCTTTGGCAAATTATCTGAATAAAAGGGTAATGCTGTGGTTGAAAACGGGAAAAGGCTGGTGCATAACGCTCTCTAATTCGGTGTTGTCTGATTGTGATTTGGAAAATGTTGAGGGAATAAGTTCTCCCCATCAAGATGTTATTATCAGTTCGGCAACGAAGGATCAGATAGAATTTCATGGAATAAGAAATACGATGATACCCGCGAGTTTTACTTTAGCGAATTCCGCAGGAGAAATATCTATTATTTTTTCTTCTCGGGGTAGGATGAGATCATGTAGTAATAATAAGTTTAATCAAATTCCAGCTTGTGATTAATTATACCCTATGGATTTCAAGATGGATCGCGACGGCAAGGGAGCGAATCCCCGGGAGCATAGGTAACTATGTGACCGGGGTGAGTGAGTGCAGCCAACAAAGAGGCAACTTGAAAGATGACGGGTATATGCTTTTTTCATTAAAATAAGAGATGCTTTATTGGAATAATGAAAAATAAAAACCAATCTGGAATGACATTATTAGAAGTTATTGTAGCAATGGCTATTGGTAGTATTATCTTACTGGCAATTGCTAAAAGTTATCCTATTTTAACTAAACAAATAATGGAGTTATATCAAAGATATCGTTTAGGCTATTTTATTAAACAAACATTACATATTATAGAGAAAGATATTCGCCGTGCTGGATATTGTCAGCATTATTGTGACGGCAAGCCGATAGTAATCAGTAATAAAAGTGATGAGAGTGAGGATTCATGCCTGATTATTGCATATGATCTTAACACAAATAACCAATGGGAACCGCCAGAACACAGTGAATCGGAATTCTTTGGCTATCGCCTTAGTAATAAGTCAGTAGAGTGGAAAAGAGGTGCCGGTAACTGTCAAGAAAGTGGTTGGGAAAGGCTGTTTGATCCAAATGAAATAGTGGTAGATTCCTTTAAAGCCGAAAAATTACCGGCAAAAGATGGCTTAGTTTTTATCAAATTAACGCTTATTGCACATTGGTTTAAACATCCATCGATAAACTACCAATATCAGTCAGTAATACGTTTGCGCAATATCAGGGGATAAGTACCGTGGCTGAGCATTCTCCGCATGGTTGTTTTCAATATCAGCAAGGTAATGTATTGCTAATTTCAGTGCTAATATTGTTGGCAGTGAGCCTGATGATGTTAAAGGCTTTGCATCATCATCTAGATAACGCTTTAATCATGATGGTCGATGAACGCAGATATCTAAAGGCTTTTCAGCAAGCAGAATCTTCATTGGCATGGGGAATCGCTCAGTCATGGTCACTTGATGAAACAGAAGAGTGGTATTGCCAGCAACAGCAAGAATTTCATTTGACCAGTTGCTTAAAAAGGCAATCGAGTCATTTTTTTCTACTAAAAGGTATGGCTGATGTGGCATCTGGGCAATCTGTTGGATTATATCAATGGATGAAATTACTTTCTGCTGGTGGAAGAGATTCTCTTATCCCGGTAGAAAGTGGTTGGCTGGATTTTTGTCCTGAGGTAGATGTGGGATTTTGTTCATGAAGTCAGAGCTTTTTTATGAGCATCAATCAGGTATGAGTTTGCCCGAAGTAATGATTGCTGTTATGGTCTTTTCGGTCTCTCTATTGGGATTAATGCGTTATCATCAGGGGTTATTATTTGGGTTTCAGCAACATTGGCAGCAATCAAAGGCGGATAAATTATCTTATGAGTATCTGGAACAATATGAATTAATCGCAGGTCAAAACCCTTTGCCAGAAATAATATTACCACCGGGGTGGCACGCTGAATTTCAGACAGCATATCCGTTGTCTGGCTGCTATCAGCTTAAAGTTATAGTGACAACACCTTATAATCAGCAAAGTAAAGCAAGCCGATGGATTTGTTCAAGTGGGAGTTCTGATGTTCAAAGTTTATCATTCTAATCAATTAGATCTTCTTAAGGAATTGATAGCAATATTGATCGGGGATAATCCACTGACTGATCCATTTGCTCAGGAAGTCATTTTGGTGCAAAGCCCGGGTATGTCACAGTGGTTGCAAATCCAACTGGCTGAAAGAATAGGCATATCAGCCAATATTTCATTTCCGCTTCCCGCTACGTTTATTTGGGATATGTTTACCAAAGTATTGCCTGATATTCCTAAAGAAAGTGCTTTTAGTAAAGATGCTATGACATGGAAATTGATGGCGTTATTGCCTCAATTATTGCCAGAAGCGGAGTTTGTCGCGCTCAGGCACTACCTTGATCAAGATTTTGATAAACGGAAGATTCATCAATTGGCTGGGCGGGTTGCTGATCTGTTTGACCAATATCTAGTTTATCGTCCGCAATGGTTGGAAAGTTGGCAACAAGGTCAGCTTATTGATGGTTTGAGCGATAATCAGTTGTGGCAGAAAAGGTTATGGCTGGAACTGACGAAATATACTCACCAGTTACAACAACCCCAATGGCATCGTGCTAATTTGTATCAGCGTTTCATTTCGACACTGGAAAATAGCCCTGAACTGGGAAATAGTCTTGAACTGAAAAATAGTACTGAGCTTTCAGCTTGTTTACCAAAACGAGTATTTATCTGTGGTATTTCTGCCTTACCACCGGTCTATTTACAAGCTTTGCAGGCATTGGCGCGGCATATTGATATTCACCTGATGTTTACCAATCCATGTAAATATTATTGGGGGGATATTCAGAATTATGCTTTTCTGGCAAAACTGAGCAGCCGTAAACCACGTCATTATAAGAACGAACAGGTGCTGGAACATTTTAAAGACCCTGGTAATGCTCAATCACTGTTTAACGATGATGGTGAACAAGAAGTCAGTAATCCCTTGTTGGCATCGTGGGGACGGTTGGGTCGTGATAATCTCTATTTATTATCGCAGCTTGAGCAGAGTTCGGATGTTCACGCCTTTGTTGAATTAGAACAGGATAATCTATTACATCAATTGCAAAGGGATATTCTCTATCTGGAAGATCATGCCCAAATTGGTTCAACAAAAGAGACATTTGAAAATAGCCTGCGAAAAAGAGTACTTGATCCGTTGGATTGCTCTTTGTCTTTCCATGTTTGCCATAGCCCTCAACGTGAAGTGGAAGTTTTACAGGACCAGTTATTGCGATTATTGGAAGATAATCCATCGTTGACGCCAAGGGATATTATTGTGATGGTCGCGGATATTGACAATTATACTCCCTATGTTCAGGCAGTATTTGGTAATGTCTCTGCTGAACGTTATATTCCATTTGCTATTTCTGATCGTAAGGCTCGTCAGGCACATTCGGTTTTACAGGTATTTATTACACTGCTTGATTTACCTCAAAGTCGTTTTACGACGGAACAGGTTTTAGCATTGTTGGAAGTACCCGCGCTGGCGAATAAATTTGACATTCATGAAGATGGTTTGCGTTTATTAAGGCGTTGGGTTGAAGAGTCAGGCGTTCGTTGGGGGCTGGATGACGATAATGTAGAAGAACTATCTTTGCCGGTAACAGGTCAGCATACATGGCGTTTTGGACTCACTCGAATGTTATTGGGTTATGCAATGGATAGTCGGTCTGGCCCTTGGAAAGAGGTATTGCCTTATGATGAATCCAGCGGTTTAGCCGCAGAGCTTGCCGGTCAATTAGCTGAACTTTTAATGCAATTGAGCTATTGGCGCAAGATTCTGGGCGAGAGCCGAACATTAACGGGCTGGTTACCTATCTGCCAGGAGTTGCTGGAGACATTTTTTGCATCAGATAGTGAAACTGAATTAGTACTGGCGATGATAGAGCAGCAATGGCAGAAAGTTATAGTCAACGGCTTGAATGCCCGTTATCAAGAAAATGTGCCATTGGTTCTATTACAAGATGAATTGGCGCTTCAGTTTGATAATGAAAAAATCAGTCAGCGTTTTCTCGCCGGATCTGTCAATTTTTGCACTCTAATGCCGATGCGTTCTATTCCCTTTAAGGTTGTCTGTTTATTGGGAATGAATGATGGTATCTACCCCCGTTCAATTCCACCGCTTGGATTTGATCTCATGGCGGAAAAAGGTCAGAGGGGGGACAGAAAACGGCGGGATGATGACCGTTATCTATTCCTTGAAGCCTTAATATCTGCCGAACAGTTTCTCTATATCAGCTATATTGGTAAGTCCATTCGTGATGATACGGAATGTAACCCTTCGGTGTTGGTGAATGAATTACTGGATTATGTTTGCCAAAGTTTTTGTTTACCGGGAAATGAAAAACTGAATGTTGATCAAAGTGCTATTCATGTCAGAGAACATCTGTTGTATCTTCATTCCCGCGTTCCATTTGCACCGGAAAATTTTATACCGGGCAGTTATCAGCAAAGCTATGCCGGGGAGTGGTTACCGGCGGCAACTGAGCAAGGTGCCGCATACGCTGAATTTTGCCAATCTATTGAAACGGCGCAAATTCAAGAAATTACACTTGATAGTTTGAGCAGTTTTTACCGCCATCCCGTTCGGTTTTTTTTCCAACGTTGCTTGAAAGTCAATTTCGTTATCGAAGAAACGGAATTACCAGAGGAAGAGCCTTTCGTTTTAGATAACTTTCAACGTTATCAGTTTAATCAGCTATTGTTGAGTGCACTAATTGAACAGCAATCGCCTGAGCCGCTTTTCAGTCGGCTTCGTGCTGCTGGCGGGTTGCCTTTTGGTGCTTTTGGTGAGGTTTATTGGTTGAAGCAACAAAAAGAGATGCAGCCTCTGGCGGATAAAATTCGTGAACAACAGATGGAAACTTTATCTATTGATTTACATCATGATTTAGGCCAAATGATTCTGACAGGACAAATTAATAAGGCGCAACCGGATGGTTTGCTGCGTTGGCGGCCGGCCAGCTTAACAGCCAATGATGGCATGCAATTGTGGATTGAGCATCTGGCTTACTGTCTTGCCGGGGGGGAGGGTGAAAGCCGCAGTTATGGGCGTGATGGCAGCGAATGGCGTTTTGCTTCTGTGTCTTCAGAACAAGCGAAAGATTATCTGAATCAATTGATTGAAGGTTATCAACGAGGAATATCAGCGCCTTTACCACTGTTTTGTAAAAGTGGTTGGGCGTGGCTTTCAACATGTGTGAATAAAGAAACGGGTGAGATTGATGATAGCAATGAAATTCAATCAAAAGCTGAAAGCCAGCTATTGAAGGCATGGCTTGGAGATCAGGGACGCACAGGCGAAGGGGATGATCCTTATATTCAGCGGGCTTTCAGGCAAATCGATGAATCATTTTTAGCAAAACTTAAACAGGAAGCGCTCAATTATTTGTTACCGATGGCGCGAAATCAGAAACATAGGGAGAATATCGGATAATGCATAAACATTTTGTTCGCATGATTACTGTGATGTTCCTGCTCTTTTGGGGAACAGTAAGTTATGCGCAAACATCACAGTGGCAGCGACTGCAAGAGACAATTTATAAAAGCGAAAATGATCATCGTCAGTATCAGGGAATCAGATTGGCAAACAATATGACGGTCTTGTTGGTATCTGATGAGAAGGCAACCAAATCTCTGGCAGCGGTAGCAATTCCGGTTGGTAGTATGGAAAACCCTGACAGCCAGCTTGGGCTTGCACATTATCTGGAACATATGGTTCTGATGGGATCTGAACGTTACCCACAGTCAGGTGATTTGTCTGAATTTTTGCAAAAGCATGGTGGTAGCTATAATGCCAGCACAGCCTCTTACCGCACGGCTTTTTACCTTGAAGTAGAAAATGAGGCGTTAGCTCAGGCTACAGATCGTCTGGCTGATGCATTGGCTGAGCCGTTACTTAATCCAGTGAATGCAGATCGGGAGCGAAACGCCGTGAATGCAGAGCTGACAATGGCGCGTTCTCGTGATGGGATGCGGGTGGCTCAAATACGGGCAGAAACCTTGAATCCTAAGCATCCCAATGCCCGTTTTTCTGGTGGCAATCTAGAAACATTGAAAGATAAACCAGGGAGTAAATTACAGACAGAACTGGTGGATTTCTATCAGCGTTATTATTCGGCCAATTTGATGAAAGGAGTCATTTACGGTAATCAGCCTATCGATAAACTGACTCAAATTGCAGTTGATACTTTTGGTCGGATACCTGACAGAGAAGCGAGAGTGCCGCCGATTACTGTTCCGGCAGTAACGGAAAAAGAGAAAGGGATTATCATCCATTATGTTCCTGCCCAACCGCAAAAGGCATTGCAATTGGAGTTCAGTATTGACAATAACAGTGCCGATTTCCGCAGTAAAACCGATGAATATCTTGGTTATATGATTGGCAACCGTAGCCTGAATACATTATCAGATTGGCTACAAACTCAAGGACTCGCAGAAAGTATTAGTGCTGGTGCGGAGCCTATGGTTGATCGTAACAAGGGTATCTTTTTTATTTATGTGACGTTGACAGATAAAGGGCTTGCACAACGGGAGCAGGTTATTGCGGCCATTTTTGCTTATATTAATTTGTTAAAACAAAAAGGCATCCAGAAAAGTTATTTTGATGAAATCGCGAAGGTTTTGAATCTGTCTTTCCGATATGGCTCCATTGTTCGTGATATGCACTATATCGAATGGTTATCGGATGCTATGTTGCGAGTTCCTGTTTCTAATGTACTCAATGCTGGTTATTTGGCTGATAACTATGACCCGGAAGCAATTGCCAACCGGCTTGCCGAGTTGACGCCTGAAAATGCAAGAATCTGGTATATCAGCCCAAAAGAGCCGCACGATAAACAGGCTTATTTTGTTCAGGCGCCTTATCAGGTTGATCGAATCACATCACAGCAACGAATGGAATGGCAGCAGTTAGAGGCGCGGATGAATTTTTCTTTGCCTGTGCCAAATCCTTATATTCCTGACGATTTGAAGCTGATAAAAGCAGGTAAGAGTCAAAAACATCCAGAGATGATCCTTGAACAGCAGAATGTCCGCCTACTCTATATGCCGAGCCAATATTTTGCTGATGAGCCTAAGGCCAGTATTACGCTTGATTTACGTAATGCGAACAGTTTTGATAGTGCCCGTGAGCAGGTGACTTCCTCTTTGCTTGATTATTTAGCAGATCTTTCCCTTGACCAGCTTAGTTATCAGGCTTCTGTTGCCGGAATGAATATTTCTACTAGTTCATCACAGGGACTGCAACTGGGAGTAAGCGGTTACACTCAAAATCTGTCGGCGCTTTTAACCTCTTTAATCAGTAACTACATGGCGTTCACTCCAACGGAGGATCAACTGGCACAGGCTAAGTCTTGGTATCGTGAGCAGATAGAGGTTTCTAATAACGCTAAAGCTTATGACATGGCGATGCAGCCGTTGAAGCGCCTTTCTATGGTGCCTTACACTGAACAGTCCACTCGTTTAAAAGCGCTGGAGACTATCACGGTTCAGGATATTGTTACGTATCGTCATGAAATGATAAAAAATGCTGCTTTGCAAATGATGATCATTGGGAACTTGACTGAACAGCAGAGCAAAGTGATTGCTGAATCTGCCCATAACCAACTGGTCAATCAAGGAAATGGCTGGTGGATTGGGGATAAGGTGGTGATCGATAAAAATTACTCGGTTAATTTCCAGCGAGTGGGCAGTAGCACAGATGGCGCTTTAGCAGAGGTTTATATTCCGACGGGTTATAACCGTATAGAGGGTTATGTTTATTCCAGTTTGTTGAGCAATATGCTCCAGCCGTGGTTCTATGAGCAGTTAAGAACAGTAGAGCAACTAGGGTATGCGGTGTTTGCTTTCAATACCAGTGTGGGGGAGCAGTGGGGATTAGGGTTCCTGCTACAAAGTAATAGTAAACAACCGAAATATTTGAATCAGCGTTATCGAGATTTCTATCAGAACGCCGGTAATAAATTGAAAGCAATGTCTCAAGCTGATTTTGAACAATACAAGAGTGCGCTGATTAATGAAAAGCAGCAGCCGCCACAAACTTTCTATGCCGAAGTTGCCCGTTTCTCTCGTGATTTTAGCCGCAATAACTTTAGTTTTGATAGCAGAGATAAAATGCTTGAGATTCTAAAGAAAACCACACAGCAGCAGTTGATTAATTTCTATCGGAATGCGGTAATCAAACATCGAGGGCTGTCATTGATTTCACAAGTGATTGGTAAATCAGGAAGCTTGGATGGATATGCGAAATTGAAAGGTTGGAAAACCTATCAGAATGTAACTCAATTTCAGAAACGGTTACCTGTTGAGGTAAGAGATCGGTGATCACAGAGACATCTGTTCACAGGCTTAATGTATTAACTCTGCCGCTGAATGGTCAGCGGCTGATCGAAGCATCGGCCGGAACGGGTAAAAC
Source organism: Photorhabdus akhurstii (assembly GCF_019090985.1). NCBI lineage: Bacteria > Pseudomonadati > Pseudomonadota > Gammaproteobacteria > Enterobacterales > Morganellaceae > Photorhabdus > Photorhabdus akhurstii. The sequence continues at coordinate 839,003 of NZ_CP020335.1, forward strand.
CTACACTATCGGTATCTTATATCTGCGTCTTCTGCTTGGGCTGGGGAAAGATGCCGCTTTTTTACGACTTTTGAGCGTGGAAGAAATTCTGGTGGTCACTTTTACTGAGGCAGCAACAAATGAGTTACGTGGGCGTATCCGTGAAAATATTCATAAACTTCGCCTTGCTTGTATTCGAGACGAAGTAGAAGATGCAGAACCTGCCTATCAACAGCTATTGGATGAAATCCCGGATAAAGGACAGGCGGCTATCTGGTTACTGGCCGCAGAGCGACAAATGGATGAAGCCGCGATTTATACCATTCATGGTTTTTGTCAGAGGATGTTGGCACATAATGCTTTTGAATCTGGGATCTTGTTTGAACAGACATTAATTCAGGATCAACAACCATTAGAACGGCAGGGGTGTGCCGATTTCTGGCGGCGCCATTGTTATCCATTGCCGTTATCAATGGCACGGGTAATCAGCCAGGAGTGGAGTGGGCCGGAAGCCTTGTTGGCTGAATTACACCCTTATTTACAAGGGGATATGCCATATATCGTTAATGAACCGGACAGTGATGAAACACTGTTAAGTCGCCATGAAAAAATTACCCAGTTGATCAGCGATGTTAAATACCAATGGAATGAAGTTGCCGGAGAGTTGCACGATTTAATTGCGGGTTCTGGTGTCGATAAAAGAAGTTACAGTAGTAAGCACTTACCAAATTGGCTGAATAGTGTCACGGATTGGGCTCAGGCGCCTACAGAGGATTATCTGTTGCCAAAAGCGTTGGAGAAATTCCGGCAGTCGGTATTGGCAGAAAAGACAAAAAAAGGTGAGGTACCTGAACATTCACTTTTTGTTGCAATAGATGATTTATATAAGCAACCACTTACTTTACGTGATTTGATTATCTCCAGAGCTATTATTGAGATTCGCCAATCAATCCGTCAGGAAAAATTAACACGTGGTCAGATGGGGTTTGATGATTTACTTACCCGTCTTGATGATGCGCTGAAAGGTCCCGGCGGCGATTTGCTTGCTGAGACTATTCGTCGGCGCTATCCGATTGCGTTGATCGACGAATTTCAGGATACCGACCCACAGCAATATAGGATTTTTCATACCATTTATGGCACTCAACCTGAAAATGGATTGCTGTTTATTGGTGATCCCAAACAAGCTATTTATGCATTTCGTGGCGCAGATATTTTCACTTATATTCGCGCCCGCTCTCAGGTAAGTGCTCACTATACTCTGGAAACAAATTGGCGCTCTGCTTACTCAATGGTACAGGCAGTAAACAAACTGTTTATGCGTTCGGAAAAGCCATTTTTGTTTGAGCAGATCCCTTTTATTGAAGTCTCTGCGGCAGAAAAAAATCGAGAGCTCTCTTTTAGCTATGACGGTGAAGAACAGGCCGCACTGAATTTCTGGTTACAACCGGGAGAAGGCGTTTCTACCGGAGATTATGAGCAAACGATGTCACGGCTCTGTGCTGCGCAAATTCGAGATTGGTTGCAGGCAGGTAGTGAAGGGCGGGCTTTGTTACATAAAAGTGAAGGTTCTCGACCTGTGACGGCGGCTGATATTACGGTTTTGGTGCGTAGCAGAAAGGAAGCTACATTGATCCGTAATGCGCTTAACTTGTTATCTATTCCTTCCGTATTTCTTTCTAACCGAGAAAGTGTATTTGCTACCGCGGAAGCCAAGGATATTCTCTGGTTACTGCAAGCGGTGTTATCCCCGGAAAAAGAACGGGTTTTGAGAAGTGCGTTGGCGAGTGGTTTATTTGGTCTGACTGCCTGTCAGATAGACAAGTTGAATCATGATGAAAAGAGATGGGATCAGTTAGTTGATGAATTTGATGGCTACTTTCGTCTGTGGCAACGCCGTGGTGTGTTGCCTATGTTACGGGCGGTAATCGCCAACCATCATATTGCTGAGAATTTGCTTGCCAGTTATGGCGGTGAACGGCGTTTGATGGATGTGATGCATATTGGTGAGTTGTTGCAGGAGATATCTTTACAACTTGATAGTGAACATGCAGTCACCCGCTGGTTGGCTCAACAAATTTCTCATCCTGATCCACAATCTGAAAACCAGCAGATGCGGTTGGAAAGTGATCGTCATTTGGTACAAATTTGCACTATCCATAAATCTAAAGGTCTGGAATATCCGCTGGTATGGCTGCCATTTATCTGTAATTTCAGGGAGCAGAAGCGGGCGATATATCATGATCGTACAAGCTTTAATGCTTGCCTTGATATCTTTCCTGACGACGAGACGATTAAGCTGGCGGAACAAGAGCGATTGGCAGAGGATTTGCGTTTACTCTATGTCGCATTGACGCGCTCTGTTTACCATTGTAGTGTCGGCGTGGCTCCGCTGATAAAAGGCAATAAGAAAAAGATCGGGGATACGGATCTGCATCAGTGTGCTCTAGGCTACCTGTTGCAAAAGGGGGTGAAAGGGGATGCTGATTTTCTGGCAACATCGCTTAAAGAATTAAGTGGAGATGGCATCGTTGTATCATCAATTAATGATACTGATGGTCATCCCTGGCAATTGCAAAGTAAAAATGATTTAGTCCTATCGGCCAGGCAATTTAAACGCAGAGTTCAGGATGAGTGGCGTATTACCAGTTATTCTGGTTTACGAAACTCTGTGGTGCATCGTGGCAATGCTTCTGCTTATTTTGCGGGAGAAGAATCGATTGACGTGATTGTCCAGTCTATTGCGCCAAAGCTTGATGTTGATGCTAGTGGTGAAAAGCAGTTAGCAGAACAACCTGAAATGACGCCACATACATTTCCTCGGGGAGCCTCGGCAGGGACTTTTTTACACGCTATTTTAGAAGAAATTAGTTTCAGCCAACGACCTGATGAAAAATGGTTGGCAGAACAACTGCAATCAGCCGGATTTGATGAACGCTGGAGTGGGACATTACAGCAATGGATGACCGATATTTTTACCATTCCATTGGATGATGAAGGAATGCAGCTTGCAAAAATTCCGCTGCATCATCAACAGGATGAAATGCAGTTTTATCTGCCGGTTGAACAACTTTTGCGATCTCAGGAATTGGATATGGTAATGCGTCGTTATGACCCGATTTCTGCTCGTTGCCCCCAACTGGAATTTCAGCAGGTGAAAGGAATGCTGAAAGGGTTTATTGATTTGGTCTTCTGTTGGCAAGGCAAATTCTACGTGCTGGATTACAAATCAAACTGGTTGGGAGAGGAGAGCCAGTTTTATACTCAACAGGCAATGGAAATAGCCATGATTGAGCATCGCTATGACCTGCAATATCAGCTTTATACACTGGCGCTGCATCGTTACTTGCGTCACAGGTTGGCTAATTATGACTACCAACAACATTTCGGCGGCGTGATTTATCTGTTTCTCAGGGGGATAGATAAACAACAGCTGGGGAATGGTATTTTTAGTTGTCGGCCATCGGCTGAATTTGTCGATGCTTTGGATCTGCTTTTCAGTGGTAATGAACAGTCTGAAAAAGAGAAAAATTGATGATTTCGTTATTACAACAGGCAGTAAACCTCAGGCTTTTGCGTTCATTGGACTTACAGTTTGCTCATACATTGATTGAGGATAAAGATCCTGTTTTGTTGTTGGTGATGGCGTTGTTGAGCGCTGAAACTGGTACTGGGCATGTTTGTCTGCCGGTTAATCGGATAACGCCAGAATATTTTTTTGATGGGCGACATCGTGAATTTGCAGAGCAATTATGGCGAGCTGCGGGAAAACCTGATGAGCAGAGTTTGCTGATAGCGCTGGAAAATTGTGCTGCGGTTAGTGATGGGCTTCAACCAACGCCTGTGGTGTTTTCCCATGACCGGCTTTATTTGCAGAGAATGTGGCAAAGTGAATGTCAGGTGGCGGCTTTCTTTTCCGGCAATCAACCAACCGATAATATTCAGGAACAGCAACTGAGAACTGTTTTAGATGAATTATTCATGCTGCCTGAGGAAACGGTGGACTGGCAAAAGGTGGCTGCGGCTGTCGCGGTGACTAGCAGAATTTCGGTTATCTCTGGCGGACCGGGAACTGGGAAAACAACGACAGTTGCTAAGTTATTGGCTGCCTTAATCAAACTTAATCCTGATAAAAAGCAGGTTATCCAACTGGCGGCTCCGACTGGAAAAGCAGCCGCCAGATTGACCGAATCTCTTAATAGCGCGGTCAGAAAATTGCCTCTGACGGAGAAACAGTTTGCATATATGCCGGATCAGGCGCAGACGATTCATCGCTTGCTAGGAGCGCAGCCTGATAGCCAGCGATTACGCTATGATCGAGATAATCCACTTAGTCTGGATGTGCTGGTGGTGGATGAAGCTTCAATGGTGGATTTACCCATGATGGCTAGGTTGATTGATGCATTGCCACCGAAAGCGAAAATTGTTCTGCTTGGTGACCGAGATCAATTGGCATCAGTGGAGGCTGGAGCGGTGTTGGGTGATATTTGCCGTTTTGCAGAACTGGGATACAGCATAACGAGGGCGCAACAGTTAAGCAGATTAACGGGATGTCGGTTAGATGCTGGTGATCAGCAAAATATCCCAGAAGTTCGTGATCGTTTGTGTCTTCTACGTAAAAGTTATCGCTTTAATATGGATTCGGGGATTGGTCAGTTAGCTGCGGCAGTTAATCAGGGAAAGAGTCGACAAGCTCTCTCTATTTTGCAGCAACCGTTGAAGGATATCTGTTTTTACCCATTGTCTGACGATGAAGATTATCAGCGATTGCTGACAGAAACGGTATCGGGTTATCACGCCTATTTGCGTCTGGTGGCAGAGCAGGCACCAGTCAAAGAGATTTTAGATGAATTTAACCGCTATCGTTTGTTGTGTGCTCTTAGAGAAGGACCGTTTGGCGTCAGTGGGCTTAATGAGCGTATAGAACAGCTATTACATCGTCAGGGGCTTATTCGTCGCCCTGTCGGGACTTTCAGCCGAGGTTATGCAGGCCGACCCATCATGATATCGCGTAATGACAGCACACTGGGTCTGTTTAATGGTGATATTGGTATTATGCTCAGAGACGAAAATCATGAACTGCGAGCTTATTTTCAGTTGCCTGATGGACAGATTAAAGGAATCCAGCCAAGTCGTTTACCACAACATGAAACTGCATATGTGATGACCGTACATAAATCACAGGGTTCGGAATTTGACCATACAGCTTTGGTATTGCCGACGCAGTTTGTGCCGGTTGTCAGCCGTGAATTGGTTTATACAGCGATAACCCGGGCCAGAGAAAAACTAACTCTTTATGCACATGAAGCGGTATTGCGTCAGGCAATCCAGACGCCAACTCAAAGGCGAAGTGGGTTAGCAGAGCGGCTTAGCTTACCGGTGGATTAACTCTTGCTCTGATAAACGGACTTGTGTAAAAAAATTTATATATTAATGATGTTGCCATATCTTCTCTGACATTTTTTTGATCGTGATTTGTTCGGTTGTTGGATGGGCTTTTAAGCCCGACAATCAGATCATTAATGCCTTTAATGAGATTTCTGATTTGCCGTGCTGACTTCGGTAAATACGCCTTTTTGTTTTTGTAAAAAGTTATCGGTTAGGTGATTAAAAAATTCTCGTGCAGTGAACTAGAGATTACATTGACCTATGCAAGATAAATGTATCTTAAACCTATTCTATATGCCAAATTTTGGCTGGTTTTTAATTTAATATCTTTTCTTGGTTTTTTGAATTGAGTGATTATTAGCCGTAATGTTCAATCAGAAATACTGATTAGTTTCATTATGACGGCTATAGATTGATCTATATCTTAATTTCACTAATTCAAGAGTAGTTGCAATTACTGAATCAGATTGTTGATTCTTATATTTTGTCCTTAATGCAAACGACAGCATTATAAGTTTGATAAATGTTAATATTATTCTGTGTCTAATGTCATTGATTGTTAATATATTGGGTGGGGTTTATTATTGTTTGACGGTATAAATATTTAATTACGTGGGTTGTATTTTTTTACTTAGCGGATGGTTTTGATTTTTTTTGATGAGATACGTACATGTTGTGGGTAATTCATTATGTGTGTAAATTTAAAGAAGAACTTTTATGAAGGTAGATACATTCTTGAGTTGATCTAAATAGTATATAACGTTAAGAAGTGAAGTTTATTTTAAATTCTCTAAAGTTTTAAAATACTGATACTATTTTGGTAGCTTTAGGTGAATAATATAGATTGCATGGGGTGACGGATTATATCCCAAAAACCATATCTCCTATTATCACTGAGGATGCTAGTGAATACGGAATTAAAAGTGGATGATCTTCGGATGATTGATTATTTTGTTAGTTCGTTACATGTTTACTTGAGTGAAAGTTTAAGGGAAAGATAATGAGTTAATGTTAAATAAGTCATTGATTCTTTCTTTTATTTCTTTGAATTTTCTTGGTTTATTTAAGTGATTGTAATTACGGGGTTATCTCTCATTTTTAAAGATAAGAGAATGACAAAGTTGTCACTTTTTCTTGTTTTATTGCATGCGTTTTTGATTTTGTTATAATTTTATGTATTTATATTTCAGGTGGTTAGGTATTTTGTATGTAAAGGGATAAATAGTATGAAAGTAAGTGTGTTTAATGATCTGTAAATATAGTAATGATTATTAAAGCTCAGAATTATCTATAAATAGATGAAAATATTACAGTAATGGAATATAAATCAGACTTCCTCAATTAATAATGATTCTATGTTACATGTTGAAAATAATTTAACCTCGTCAGAGGATAAAGATTTTTGTTTATTTGCTAATGTTAATGCTAGTCAAGTCAGTAATGGTTTTATTGGTAGTGGAGGTGAGTGGCTTCTATGGAGGGATTCTCACAAGCTTAATATTGAAAATATCAAAAATAAATTCATCTATAATACCGTTAATTAAACGATAGGAAATATTCATCTATGATGGTTGTTGCCAGGGAAATGGAAATCTGGTATTGCATGTTTTCGATTAAAAATTATTTTTTAAAAATTCCTCATGTGCATTAAATAGTCAGCCAGGTAAAAGTAAATTTCTAGCGGACCGATTTTTTAAAATTTAAGTTAGATGACGGGGAAATGGTGTAGCCAAATTATTGTGAGTTATACCATGCAAAGTACCGATATTTCGCAATAAGCAATGCAGATATAAAATACCATTTACAAAACCAAAGATAAGAATTATTCATTTGATTAATCACTGAATTAACAGACTAAGGTAGAGGTAGGATGCCGTAGGTTTAATATCATTACCGCTGAGTTTAAGGGTAATGTAAACCTTTCGGCATGAATATATTTATTACTGTGGTTCCAAACTTAACATAAGGATTTTAGAACGGCGCTGATAGTTGTATAACACTTGTTTCTGAATCGGTAGCATTGAGAGTTCTGCGGGTTCAAAACCTCGCTCTTGGAACCAATGAATGCTGCGGGTAGTCAGAACAAACAGTTTTTCCAGTCCGAACTGTTTGGCGTGCTCCGCAATGCGATTCAGTAATACTTCACCTCTTAAAGAGCTGCGGTATTTAGGGTGAACCGCTAAACAAGCCATTTCGCCAATTTTCTCATCAGGATAAGGGTAAAGCGCAGCACAGGCGATAGTCAGGTTATCGCGTTCGATAATGATGAATTTATCAATTTCTCTTTCAAGTTGTTCTCTTGAACGGCGAACCAGAATACCTTGTTGTTCCAGTGGGCGAATAAGTTCGAGAATACCACCAATATCATTGATATTAGCTCGGCGTATTTGTTCTGCGCTTTCCATCACTATTTGAGTGCCAATACCATCTCGGGAGAATAATTCTTGAAGTAGAGAACCATCAGCCTGATAACTTAATAAATGGCTGCGACGAACGCCACGACGGCAAGCTTTTACTGCACTCCGTAAAAAACGGATTGTACCTGAATAGTAGTCACCTTTAACTTCTAGCTCTTTAATCAGCTCTGGTGCTTGATTAAGGAAAACTTCTGATAGAATTTTTCCGTCTTTGTCTTGTACGCCTTGAGTAGAACAGAAACCAATCAGTTTTTCAGCCTGTAATTTGATAGCTAATTGGGTGGCGACATCTTCAAATGGCAAATTAAAACTCTCTCCGGTGACAGAAACCGCGACAGGGCCAATTAGCACGATTGCGCCATTGTCTAATTGACGATTTATGGCATTCTCATCGATACGGCGAATTTTGCCGCTGTGGCAATAATCCACACCATCATCAACACCAAGAGGTTGAGCAATAATGAAGTTACCGCTGACAACGTTAATATTGGCTCCTTGTAACGGGGTATTATTCAGGTTCATAGAAAGACGTGCGGTAATATCCAGTTGCAGCAAACCAGCAGATTGTTTGACTAATTCTAATGTTTTATTATCGGTTACACGGGTATGTTTGTGGTAAACCGGTTTGTAATGATGGTCTGCAAGATTTTGTTCAATTTGAGGTCTGGCGCCATAAACGACGACTAGGCGGATGCCCAAACTATGCAGTAATCCTATATCGTTGATGATGTTAGAGAAATTTTCATGAGCAATAGCTTCTCCACCAAGCATAATCACAAAGGTTTTACCACGGTGTGCATTGATGTACGGAACAGAATGACGAAATCCTTCAACTAATTCGGTGCTGCGTTCTTTCATAACAGACTCTCGATTGAATTTTTATTCGTAATTTATGCTTTTTTATTCCTTTTGAGAAGAAATGGCAAGAGGCAATTCAGATAAAAACATTTTCATGTACCTGTAGACGTTAATAATTTGCAAAATATAAAATGCTGTTTATTGATGACAGCATAATGCTGATTGGTTAAAGTTTTTCATTTGATCGTTTCATTTGGTGAATATCACCCTGAATATTTGTATTTTATGAATGGAATATTAAGTAGATGAGTCATTCAGATCATAATCTGTCGCGACGTCGTTTGTTGCAGGGAGCCGCAGCGATGTGGTTGCTTAGTGTTAGTCAGGTGGGTTACGCAGCGTCAGCAAAAGTTATAGCAGTACGTATTTGGCCGGCATCCAGTTATACCCGTGTGACTCTTGAATCTAATATTCCACTCAAATATCGCCAATTTGTGTTAAAGAACCCAAATAGAATTGTCGTTGATCTTGAAGGTGTACAACTAAATCATACCTTGAACGGAATGGACGGGCAGATTCAATCCCGCGATCCTTATCTTAAACTGGTCAGGGTAGGGCAGTTTAATCCTAAAACCGTTCGTTTAGTGTTCGAAGTTAAACAAGTTGTCAGCCCGCATATGTTTACTTTGAAGCCAGTGGCAGAATTTAAACATCGTCTGGTATTGGATATTTATCCCGCTGCGGGGGCTAATACGAATGATGATCCATTGCTTGCTCTACTCGAAGAGTACAATAAAGGTCATTTGGCCGAGGATCTGCCAGTGGAAAGGCCAAAGCCAGGCAAAGCAGGTAAAGACAGGCCGATTATTATCATGCTTGACCCTGGACATGGAGGGGAAGATCCCGGCGCTATCGGTAAATATAAAACTCGTGAAAAAGACGTTGTTCTGAAAATCGCCCGTCGATTGAAAACGCTTATTCAACGTGAACCGGGTATGAAAGTTTATATGACCCGTAATGAAGATGTGTTTATCCCATTAAAAGTTCGGGTGGCAAAAGCGCGTAAAATGCGAGCTGATCTATTCGTTTCTATTCATGCTGATGCTTTTGCTAACCGAGCGGCCCGTGGTTCTTCGGTTTTTGCGCTTTCTACTAAAGGCGCAACCAGTAATACCGCACTTTTTCTAGCCCAGACGCAAAACGAAGCTGATCAAATTGGCGGAGTAAGTAAAAGCGGTGATAAGTATCTGGATCACACGATGTTTGATTTGTTACAGACTGCGACAATCAATGATAGCCTTAAATTTGGTGGTGAAGTGCTCAAGCACATGGGCAAGGTGAATAAACTGCATAAAAACCGGGTGGATCAAGCTGGATTCGCGGTACTGAAAGCGCCGGATATCCCCTCGATTCTGGTAGAGACTGCTTTTATTAGCAATTTGGAAGAGGAGCGGAAACTGAAAACCGCGCATTTCCAGCAGCAAGTAGCAGAGTCAATTTTTGCGGGTATCAAAGCTTATTTTAAGAATGGCGGTAGTTTGGCAATTTGAGCTTGCCGCTATGGGTAATTTTTGCTGTTAAACAGGGAAGGAGGCTATTTTCCTTTAGCCTATACTCCCCGCCCTATTTAGTGGGTAGTGATAGGTTGAACTGCCAGGCGCAAGCCCATGACACGCAGAATCGCGCTTAGACTTCTAACTTCCGGGTTGCCCTCGGCTGACAAGGTGCGATAGAGCTGGTTCGGATTCAACTCAGCTTCCTTGGCCACGTTACGAACTCCGCCGAAAGCCTTGGTCATTTGGCGAAGGGCAATCAGTAACTCGGCTTGTTCGCCATCTTCAAGGATGCTGTTTAGTAGCTCAATCGCGTAAGCCGGGTCTTTGCGGAACACCTCGGCCATTGCGTCGTCGTGTGATCTATCTTTCATTATTTGTTCTCCTATCTGTTTCTACTCTTCCATTCACGCCAGTATTCACATGCTCTGGCTATGTCTGCGTTTTGCTTACGTTTGTCGCCGCCACAGAGCAGAAGAACTACAGTTAAGCCAGATGTGGCGTAATAGACCCGATACCCCGGCCCTATGTCAATGCGCAGTTCCCAGACACCCTCGGACAAGGGTTTGTGATCGCCAAAGTTACCCAGTTCCATGCGATAATGCGTCGGTCAATGGCAATTTGAGCCTTGGTGTCACGTATTTGTTCTCGCCATTCTTCAAAGACATCACGTCCGTTGTTGTCGATATAGTGTCGTATCTCATTCATAGCTTTGTTATCGTTTATAAACGATAATCTGTCAAGCCAGAAATGACTATATGTGGATATTTATCATTAAACTGAGAGCAGATACGATGACGAAAAAATTATCTAAAAGTCATTATGAAGTTGCTTTTGGGAGTTTATATGCTGAAACGCATAGAGAATTGGTTGCGGGGGCCGGATTTGAACCGACGACCTTCGGGTTATGAGCCCGACGAGCTACCAAGCTGCTCCACCCCGCGTCCGTTTTGATATTTTGAATAGCGAAAATTGGTTGCGGGAGCCGGATTTGAACCGACGACCTTCGGGTTATGAGCCCGACGAGCTACCAAGCTGCTCCATCCCGCGTCCGTTTTATCGAACTACTTTATTGCTTTGGTTGCGGGGGCCGGATTTGAACCGACGACCTTCGGGTTATGAGCCCGACGAGCTACCAGGCTGCTCCACCCCGCGTCCGATAGCGGGCACTATACTCAGGATAAGAGCCGTTGCAAGTTTTTTTATTAAAAATTGTTTGTTTCGTTACTTTTTTGATGGGTTACTCTGCATGTTGGAGTTTTTTTATTCGTTTGTGTCGTTGTTTTGTTAAGTTATTTTTTTATGGTAGGTTTCATTATTTTTATTGGTTTGGTATGGTTTGCCGTTGGGTCATGTTGGCAAGTGTAGAGAAGACAACAATGAAATACTGGGGTAAGTATCTGCTGTGTGGAACCGTGATTTCACTGTTGGTTGGATGTCATTCTCGCCCAACAGCACAAGGCCAACAATATAGAGATGGTCATATTGCTCAGGATTTACTGCTGGTTAATCAACCCAATGCGCAGGGTAAGCCAGTTAATGCAAAGGATTTTTCAGAGCAGGTTGCGCTGATTAATCAGGTCGCTCCTCGTCTATATAATCGTAATAGCTTAACTTTTGACGCCGTTCAAAACTGGATGTTAGCGGGCGGTGAAACCAGTAAGTTGAATCTGTTTAATTTACGCGCTTACCAGATGGAAGGTGTGGATAATTACGGTAACGTCCAATTTACCGGCTACTATACGCCAGTGTTGCAAGCTCGCCGCGTTAAACAGGGGGAATTTAAATATCCTCTGTACCGGATGCCGCCTAAGAGTAAATATCGCTTACCAAGCCGAACTGAAATATATAATGGCGCTCTTAGCCCTAGTTTGATTATTGGTTATAGTCGTTCACTGATTGATAATTATATTATGGAGGTTCAGGGTAGTGGTTATGTCGATTTTGGTGATGGCGGGCCCCTGACTTTTTGGGTTATGCCGGTAAGAATGGGCATATTTACCGGAGCATTGGTAAGTTGCTGATTGAGCGTGGAGAAATCGCGCAAGAAGATATCTCTATACTAGCGATTCGTAAATGGACAGAATCTCACAGTGAGGCAGAAGTCCGTGAACTGTTGGAGCAGAACCCATCATTTGTTTTTTTTAAACCTGAAGACCTTGCGCCGGTACGGGGGGCGAGTGGTGTTCCTTTAATTGCAAAAGCTTCCGTAGCTGCTGATAAAAGGCTTATTCCACCAGGAACAACGCTGTTGGTAGAGATTCCTTTGTTGGATAAAGAGGGTAAATTTACCGGTCAGTACCAAATGCGCCTGATGGTTGCGTTAGATGTTGGTGGAGCAATAAAAGGCCATCATTTCGATATCTATCATGGTATTGGTGATGAGGCAGGCATAAAAGCAGGTTTCTATAACCACTACGGTCGGGTTTGGGTGTTAAAAAAAGCGCGGCCTACCATGCTGATGGTAAATCAGTGATTGCTATTCAAAAATTTTATAACAGGTTTTCAGGGTTGATATTCAGTAATGCAAACTTCTCTTTCTGATGCATATATGCAGCGCTTTGCCGGGACTGCCCGTTTATATGGACAAAAAGCGCTTTCTTTGTTTTGCCATTCTCATGTTTGTGTTGTGGGTATCGGTGGTGTGGGCTCTTGGGCGGCGGAGGCTTTGGCTCGTACAGGAATCGGTGCTATCACTTTGATTGATATGGATGATGTTTGTATCACCAATACCAACCGCCAATTACATGCTTTAAAACAGCATATTGGGCAACCAAAAACCGAAGTGATTGCCGAACGTATTCTGGCGATTAATCCAGAGTGTAAAGTGACCTGTGTTGATGATTTTCTCACACCCGATAATGTTGAAGAGATGATGGCTGCTGGATTCAGTTATGTGATTGATGCTATCGATAGTGTCAGACCAAAAGCGGCGCTGTTGGCTTATTGTCGTCGCCATAAAATTCCGCTGGTGACAACCGGTGGCGCTGGTGGGCAACTTGACCCGACACAGATTCAGGTTGTTGATTTGGCGAAAACGGTTCAGGACCCTTTAGCGGCTAAACTGCGCGAAAGGTTGAAATCTGATTATCGTGTTGTGAAGAATGGTAAAGGTAAATTGGGCATTGACTGTGTGTTTTCAACTGAGCAATTGGTTTATCCGCAGAGTGATGGCTCTGTTTGCACCGCGAAAAGTACCGCAGAGGGCACTAAACGTATGGATTGCGCTTCTGGTTTTGGTGCCGCAACGATGGTCACGGCGACATTTGGGTTTGTTGCGGTTTCCCATGCCCTAAAAAAGATGGTAGCTAAGGCGCAACGTCAGGGTGATCTTTGATATAAGATTTTGCGGCGTTTTGTACGGTATTAATCAGCGACTTGACGCCATTCAACCGTGAGCCGCTTATCTGTTGTTCCAGCCCAAGTTGATGGAATAGCGCCAACAGGTTGGTTGCCAAAACTTGTTCCGGTGTTTTTCCTTCTACGGCAGTCAGGAGCACTGCTAGCAGGCCTTTTACAATGCGGCCTTCGCTGTCGCCATAAAAATGCAGATGACCGTCTGGCAGTAATTGATGCCCTAACCAAACCCGGTTTTCACAGCCGGACATTTCAGTGTCTTGCTGTTTTAAATTTTCAGGCAGTGCGGGCAGTTTCTTTGCCAGTAAGATTAACTGGCGATAACGATCTTCCCACTGGCGACATTGGTTAAAGGTTGCAATAAGCTGTTGTTGGCTGATTTCCCGGCCAAATGGGTGTGGTGCAATCCGGTTTTCAGCGGTTTGAGTCATAATGTCATTCATCTTGTAATTCATTCATCCTGTAATAGAGAAAGGCCAAATTTTACTGCTTGAATTAAGGCATCGGCATCTTGCCGGTTGTTGTAAGGCATAAAGGAGGCGCGCAAACAGCCTCTGATACCTAAAGCTTCGATCAGTGGTTGGGCACAGTGCTGACCGGAGCGTAAGGCAATATTTTGTTCTGCCAGAATAGCTGCCAGATCACTGTGATGAATGTCGGTAAAATTAAAAGCCAATAAGCTAGAACCGGCAATGCGATAGCTGGTAAATCCGGGTAAAGCGGAGAGTTGTTCTTCGGTATAATCGGCAAGTGTGACCGCATGGGTTTCGGCTTTGGCAATATCAATATCTTTCAACCATTCCAGCGTGGCAGAAAAACCAATAATACCTGCAACATTCGGTGTACCTGCTTCAAACCGGAAAGGCACCGCTTCTGGTATAAAATCGCTGAATGAAGTGTGGGAGAGCATTTTTCCGCCGCCTTGCCAGGGAGACATGGCATTAAGTAATTCACTTTTACCATAAAGTACACCAACGCCGTTCGCGCTGTAGAGTTTGTGAGCAGAGAATGCGTAGAAATCGATATCTAATTGTTGGACATCAATGGGATTGTGAACAACGCCTTGTGCGCCATCGACAACGACTAGACAACCGTGTTGGTGTGCTATTTCTGTTATTGCAGTGAGATCAACTGTTCCGCCAGTCACGTTGGACATTTGGCTGATTGCTATCAGTCGACTATGTTTGTTTATCAGTTCAGGCAGAATGTTGATATCAGGCACTTTACCATTGCCTAGAGGCCATTTAATAACTCTGGCGCCGGTTTGTTCTGCCAACATTAACCAAGGGATCAGGTTGGAATGGTGCTCCTGTTCACTCACTATAATTTCGTCACCAGGCTGGAGATGAGTACGGAAATAACTTTGAGCAACTAGATTGAGGGATTCCGTTGTTCCTTTTGTCCAGATAATATTTTCAGCTTGTGGCGCGTTGATGAGTTCGGCAACCTGCTGCCGGGCCAGTTCATAGCGGGATGTGATTTCCTGCGCTGCTTGGTGCTGACTACGATGTACGGTAGCGCTACTGTTTTGATAATAATTTTGTGTTGCCTTTATCATGGCTTGTGGTTTGAGTGCGGTGGCGGCACTATCCAGAAATACTGTCTGTTTTTGTGTAGAAAATTGTTGTGATGGAAATTGTTGTGCTGGAAGCTGTTGTAGCGCTGGAAATTGCTGGCGGAACTGTTCTGGTTCGAACTTTTTCATAGATATATTAATTTTGTTTTGGTGGTTATGGTGCTTAACCATTTGTTTCTGGCTGAAAATGGATATACCTGTCATCTTTCAAGTTGCCTCTTTGTTGGCTGCACTCACTCACCCCGGTCACATAGTTATCTATGCTCCCGGGGATTCGCTCCCTTGCCGCCGCGATGCATCTTGAAATCCATAGGGTATAGGTTATTACATTGAATAATATTGCCATGTTCCGGTCTTTATGCCAAAAAAAAGCACCGCAACTGCGGTGCATTAAAAAATCACTATGGACAGACAGGGTAAATGTACAGGAAGTGAAAAAAAACAGTAGCTTAAGCTACAGGGTCTGGTTTCCCAGACAACTTGCAAACACAACATCACAACCACAAAGCCAAAAGTTTCATAGCGTTAAGCTGATTCACTTTTCGTTCCGGCTTAGGAAGTGGCGCCACTATAGGGATTTACTGGAGTATCCTCAATGGACAATTTATAATGATTCGGATTACAAAAACTAATAACTAAATATAAAGAGTTACCGGTATCGCCAACATTACATAAGGGCTCACATGTCCAAACGTTTACCACCACTTAATGCGTTGCGGGTTTTTGATGCCGCAGCGCGCCATTTAAGTTTTACTAAGGCGGCAGAAGAATTATTTGTGACTCAGGCCGCAGTTAGCCATCAGATGAAAAGTCTGGAGGATTTTCTTGGGTTGAAATTGTTTCGTCGTCGCAATCGCTCACTATTGTTGACTGAAGAAGGTCAAAGCTACTATTTGGACATTAAAGAGATATTCACGGCGATAAATGAAGCAACACGTAAACTTCAAGCCAGAAGTGCCAAAGGAGCTTTGACGGTTAGCCTCTCACCTAGCTTTGCTATCCAGTGGCTGGTTCCAAGGCTGTCCAGTTTTAATTTAGCGTATCCTGGCATTGATGTCAGAATACAGGCGGTAGACAGAGAAGAAGATAAACTTGCTGATGATGTTGATGTTGCCATATTTTATGGCCGTGGAAATTGGCCGGGGTTACGTACTGATCGTCTTTACGCAGAATACTTGCTTCCCGTTTGTTCTCCTTCGTTACTGACTGGAGATAATCCTTTGAAAACCCCCGCAGATTTGGCGCGTCATACGTTGTTACATGATTCTTCTCGTCGTGATTGGCAAGCGTATGTGCGCCAGCTTGATATGCAGCAGCAGATAAATGTTCAGCAAGGACCGATATTTAGCCACAGTGCAATGGTGATCCAAGCCGCTGTTCACGGGCAGGGTATTGCACTGGCGAATAATGTCATGGCTCGGACTGAAATTGATGCGGGGCGCTTGGTTTGCCCATTTAATGATGTGTTAGTGAGTAAGAATGCATTTTACCTTGTTTGTCATGACAGTCAGGCTGAATTGGGGAAAATTGCCGCATTCAGACAATGGGTTTTGGCACAGGCAGCCAGTGAGCAGGAGAAATTGGGCTTTATTACCAATGAGTAAGAACGGAATAAGGCATTCGGGCTGTAAGAGCTCTCAGATAGAATATGAAAAAGGAAGATAACAGTGAATAGTCGCTTAATGCTTATCTTTGCTGGTTTCAGTGGTTTTTTCTACGTGGCGTTTGGGGCTGTAGGGTCACATTTATTATCTCCGATGATGGAAAAATATCAGATAAGTTGGATTGATCTCGGTCTGCAATATCAGGGGATTCACACTCTGGCAATGATGGCGATGTCTGCCATGCTAATGCGTAAAGTTGTGCTCTGGTTTTACTGGAGTGGCGTCTTTTTTGCAGTAGGTATTTTGTTGTTTAGCGGCAGTCTCTATTGTATGGCCTTATTGCAGGTTAAATTTTTCACTTATATTACGCCAGTTGGAGGGTTCAGCTTTCTTATCGGCTGGTTTTTAGTATTAATTGGCGCTTTGCGTCTAAGGAAATCGGCGCTTCGCCATGAATAAAATTGCTTTATATTGCCGCCCTGGTTTTGAAAAAGAGTGTGCAGCAGAAATCACTGATAAAGCGGGGCAAAAAGAGATTTACGGTTTTGCCCGGGTGAAAGATAACAGTGGCTATGTCCTGTTTGAGTGTTATCAACATGAAGATGCTGATCGGCTGATTCGTGAGATCCCATTTCGCGAGCTGATTTTTGCCCGCCAGATGCTGGTTGTGGGTGAATTATTGCGAGATTTGCCTCCTGAAGATCGGATAAGTCCGATTATTGGTATGCTGCATGGTGTCATTGAGCGTGCAGGCGAGTTACGGGTTGAGGTGCCTGATACTAATGAAAGTAAAGAGTTATTAAAATTCTGCCGAAAATTTACTGTTCCGTTGCGTAGTGCTATGCGGCAGGAAAAGATCTTGCTGATTCGGGAAAATGTTAACCGCCCGGTGATACACGTTTTCTTTATTGCTCCGGGTTGCTGTTATGTTGGTTATTCTTACAGTAACAATAACTCGCCATTTTATATGGGTATTCCCCGGTTGAAGTTTCCTTCGGATGCGCCAAGTCGTTCAACATTAAAACTGGAAGAAGCGTTTCATGTTTTTATCCCATATGACGAATGGGAAGAGCGATTAGCTAGCGGTTTATATGCGGTTGATTTAGGTGCGTGTCCGGGTGGTTGGACTTACCAACTGGTGAAACGTAGTATGATGGTGCATGCGGTAGATAATGGCCCAATGTCGGAAAGTTTGATGGATACGGGGCAAGTTAAACATCACAAAGTTGATGGTTTTAAGTTTGAACCTTCGACAAAAAACATTTATTGGCTGGTATGCGACATGGTGGAAAAACCGGCAAAAGTGACGCAGTTAATGGCAGATTGGTTGGTTAATGGCTGGTGCC
Source organism: Photorhabdus akhurstii (assembly GCF_019090985.1). Classification (NCBI taxonomy): domain Bacteria; kingdom Pseudomonadati; phylum Pseudomonadota; class Gammaproteobacteria; order Enterobacterales; family Morganellaceae; genus Photorhabdus; species Photorhabdus akhurstii. The sequence continues at coordinate 857,021 of NZ_CP020335.1, forward strand.
GGGAAGCCATTTTTAATCTTAAATTACCGATGAAAAAGCGTTATGAAGAAGTTGCTCATAATTTGCAGAAAATGAACTTGCAATTAAAAGAGGGTGGTGTAAATGCACAAATTCAGGCAAAACACCTTTATCATGACAGGGAAGAAATAACGGTTCATGTCCGTCGTATTTGGTCTGCTTATGCAGCTAGCCGGAATGATTACTAATTCACGATTGTTCATCATCATTCTGGAATAAACCGATAAAATAAGCTTTCCTAAAGCGCCTCAGTTATATTCTGAGGCGTTTTTTTCAATATTGAATGACATTATTGCATTTTGTCCCTCATTACTGTGTGGAGTAAAATGAGTGTGTTAGAAGGATTTAATTCATTTTTTCAGTTAAGAAAGTATCACATAATGCTCTGTTATGAGGTGATTTTATTTAATGTGACAGTGAATTATTGTATGATTTGCGTCTTAAAATTGTTGATTTTTTCACTTGACTTAAGGTAAATAGCGAAATGAATATATTATTATAATCGTTTAATTAAACGTAAAATTAGTGTGAAACAACTTAATAAATTAAGATTATAAAATTGAAATAGTGAAATAGATCGTGTTTTTAATGGGTTTAATTATGATATTAAATGAAAACAATATTTTAATTATATCAAAATTAAATTTATTGTTTATATTTGTCAATTATTAATAGATGTTGCTATTATTATTTTATGTTAAAAAATTACGAATATAATTTAATTATATTGGGAAAAGTGCTTTAGAATAAAGTAAATATTAACTGCTCTGTGATATATGTTTTTTATTGATTTAATTAAGTTGCTATTAATTTGTTTAATAATATATAGGTGTTTACTGGTTTAGAGTCTTTCCATATATGTCATATCGTTCAATATTTCAGTCGAAGGTGGTAGATTATTCTGATTTTGCCTATTCATATAACGGCTTGGGATAATTGCTGATTAAAATTATCAGTAATAATGCTATAAATTTTTTAAAGTTTACTTCATGGATAGTTAAATAAATAGATAATTAATTCGTAAGAAAATACCGCTATGAAATTAGCGGTATTCTTTTCGCCTTAAATAGTTATGTTATATAAAACAATCGCTTATTTGTTTTATGTTATTTTTATCACGTTTATATTAAAAAAATATGTTAATTGCTTTTTACATAATTAACTTTAATGTTACGTTTATGTGAAAGGGATTTTAGTTGTTAATTTGTATGACCAGGGTCGGTCTGTGGTTTTCAGGTTTTATTGACTTGTATTTAATAAAATAAAAAGATTTTTATATCTAAGTCCTGAATTTATGGAGAAATATATGTCTTTAAAGAAGAAAATTTCATACTCGGAAGACAAAGACGTTAGCGGTTCAGAGAAGGCAAATGAGTTGCTGAAATGGTTACAGGCTTATATACCAGGTAAAGATTCTAATATTGTTGTTGAACATGAGCCCAGTAAAGATGCTGCTAAAGAATTAATCCGGGGTGATTATCGTTGGGGGCATCAGGACGACGATAAATCTAAAGCTTTCCAATTAAAGTATACTTTTCTGGAGAGTAAGCCGGATGATATGCCGTGGCATATTTCTGAATTTTCAGCATTTAATGAAAAACAAAAAGCTGCGGCGAAACTGTCAATACAATCTTGGGCTGATGTGGCTAATATCAATTTCGTTGAAACCACTGATGCCAAAGAGGCAAATATCACTTTTGGGTTCTTTGATGTTAGTTTGACGGGGAGTTATGCATTTGCTTATCTGCCAAGGCCAGAGAAGACGCAGTTAGGGACTTGGTATAACGCCAAAAGCCGTACTTTCTCAAACAATGATATTGATGTGAATGGCTATGGCCGTCAAACGTTTACTCATGAAATTGGCCATACTCTGGGGTTACAACATCCGGCTGATTATAATGCGTCTGATGAGGTAAGCCCAACTTATAAGAACAGCGCTACTTATTTTGAAGATAGCCGTGCTTATACCGTCATGAGTTATTTCAGTGAGAAAAATACGGGTCAGGACTTTAAAGGTATTTATTCTTCTGCGCCATTACTTAACGATATTTCTGCCATTCAGGCGGTATATGGCGCGAATAATACAATCCGTGCTGATGACACAGTATATGGCTTTAATTCCAACACAGATCGTGACTTCTATACCGCAAAAGATGAGAACAGCAAACTGTTGTTCACCGCTTGGGATACAGGTGGCAATGATACGTTTGATTTCTCTGGTTTTACTCAGGATCAACACATCAATCTGAATGAAGCCTCTTTCTCTGATGTCGGTGGACTGAAAGGTAACGTCTCTATTGCCCGTGGCGTCACGATTGAAAATGCGATTGGCGGCAGTGGTAATGATGTTTTGATCGGGAATGATGCCGCCAATACTCTGAAAGGTGGAGCGGGTGATGACATCATTTACGGTGGCTTGGGAGCAGATAATCTTTGGGGCGGGGAAGGCAAAGATACCTTTGTCTACCTGAGCGCCAAGGAATCACCGCCGCTTGAGCGTGATTGGATTCATGACTTTGTTTCAGGTGAAGACAAGATTGATGTGTCATTGTTCGATCTGGGTGAAGCCGGGAAGGGGGGCGTCAAGTTTGTAAGGGAATTCACGGGTGAAGTCGGAGAAGCGGTGCTTCGTTATAACACGGTTGATAAGGTGAATGATTTTGCCATTAATTTGGGCGGTAAATTTTCCTACGATGATTTTTGGGTGAAGATTGTCGGAGAGCCAATATTAGAGTCTGATTTCATTCTTGCATAACACAACAACACAACCGCATCTGATTTAGATGCGGTTATTCGTTTGGAGGCGGCATGGTTTTTGCAGCTTGGTATCTGAAATTTGCATTCTTTGTTGCTCTTACATTCAGCATTATCGGAGGAAGTATGGCAAGTAGTCTTGTTCTCCCACACGCCAGTGAATTGAAAGGCGTGTGGCAACTGTTGGATAAACATCAACAATGCGATGTGTCATTGACTGACCAACCCTTACCGGAGGGATCAATTTGGTCACTTAGTGGTGATAACGATTGTTTGGCGTATATGTTTGGCGAAGTGCCTGCCGGTTGGCGGCCTACGCCAGATGGCCTCACAATTACTGATGAACAGGGTAGCAGTTTGGCTTTCTTTGCTAATGAGCCAGATGGCTGGTTTGCCCGCTTTGCCGATGGTCGGGAATTAATGATAAAGCCCAATAAGACTAATAAGAAAAATGAATAAAAAGGAAAACATTAACATCAGATAGTTATATTTTTAAAAAAATAAAAATAAGGAAATAGTGTGAAATTACTGCTCCCGAAGGATGAAATTACTGATGTCATTCGTGCTCGTAGCCGGGTATTTTGGGCTATCGGGTTGTTCACTGCCTTTATTAACCTGCTGATGTTAGTTCCGTCTGTTTATATGTTGCAGGTTTATGACAGAGTATTGCCGTCGGGCAATGAAATCACTTTGCTGATGTTAACTCTGATTACCCTCGGCATGTTTGCCATGATGGGAATGCTGGAATATATCCGTAGCATGATTGTCATCCGCATTGGTAGTCAGCTTGATATGAAGCTGAATAACCGGGTTTATACCGCATCTTATGAATCAAATCTGAAAAATGGCACCACTGATGCAGGTCAGATGCTTAATGACTTGGCAAATATCCGCCAGTTTCTGACGGGTAACGCCTTGTTTGCCTTCTTTGATGCCCCTTGGTTTCCAATCTATCTGCTGGTCATTTTCCTTTTTAACCCTTGGCTTGGTCTGTTATCACTGGGAGGCGCGCTGGTATTGATTGCCTTGGCTGTGCTGAATCAGTGGTTATCAAGTCAGCCGTTATCCGAAGCCAGTAAACTTTCTCTACGTTCAGCGAGTCTTGCCAGTACTAATTTACGTAATGCCGAAGTCATAGAGGCGTTAGGTATGTTACCGGTACTACGTCGGAGATGGTTTGGGTTACATGAGCGTTTCTTGGATTTCCAGCGCATTGCCAGTGAGCGGGCTTCGGTGATTAATTCAGTCACTAAAACAGTGCGTTTGGCCTTGCAGTCATTGATCCTCGGATTAGGAGGCTGGTTAGCGATTGGTGGGCATATTACGCCGGGCATGATGATTGCGGCTTCAATTTTGATGGGACGCGCACTTTCACCGATTGAACAATTGATCCAAGCCTGGAAAGGCTGGAGTGGCGCTCGTTTGTCATGGCAACGGTTAACCAACTTGTTGGAACAACAACCGGAACGCAAACCGGGCATGTCATTGCCCGCGCCAAAAGGCAATTTGTCCGTGGATAAAGTTTCCGCAGCGCCTCCGGGAAGAAACAGTAAGGTTGTGTTAGAGGATGTTAGCTTTTCGTTGGATGCCGGTGATGTGATGGGATTAATTGGCCCCAGTGCGTCTGGCAAATCGACTCTTGCCCGGTTACTAGTCGGAATATGGCCTGCACAGGAAGGGGTTGTTCGTCTGGATAATGCAGATATTTATCAGTGGAATAAAGATGAACTAGGCTCTTCAATCGGTTATTTACCACAGGATATTGAGTTATTTGGCGGCACGATCGCTGAAAATATTGCTCGTTTTAATGAAGTGGAGCCGGAGAAGGTGGTACAGGCGGCAAAAAAAGCGGGCGTTCATGAGCTGATATTAGAACTTGATAAAGGCTATGACACCGTAATTGGTGCTGGAGGTGTTGGGTTATCTGGGGGGCAGAAACAGCGAATTGGCCTTGCGCGTGCACTATATGATGAGCCGTCATTGGTGGTGTTGGATGAACCTAATTCCAGCCTGGATGAGGCAGGAGAAAGAGCATTGAATGAGGCGATTTCTCAGCTTAAAGCGCAAGGAAAAACGGTGATTGTCATTACTCACCGTACCTCATTGTTATCACAGACAAACAAAATATTGTTACTGGTTCAGGGGAAAATGAAGATGTTCGGTTCATCTCAGCAGGTGATAGCCGCTTTATCACAAAGAAATAACAGTCAGGAACACTCTGCAACCAAAGCCGTCGCGCAGGCATCATAGGTAACAATAGGTAAATGTGCATTTAATTATAATAATATCAAATAGCTGAGACGGAGATTTCTGTCCGGGAGTGGATATGTCTGATCAGATTACGCCGGTAAGAGATGAAAAAGGATTATTGCCTTTGGAAGAAAGGCATTTTTTACGACTAGGATGGTTAGTGATTGGTGTGGGGATCTTGGGATTTCTCATTTGGGCAGCATTAGCGCCGTTGGATAAAGGGGTGGCGTCTTCGGGTGTGGTGGTTGTGGATGGTAATCGTAAAACAGTTCAGGCCCCGGCAAGCGGTATTATCAGCCAGATTAAGGTTGTTGAGGGAGAAACAATAAAAGCGGGTCAGACACTCGTCCAGCTCAGTCAGGTACAGGCAAAGGCACAGGTCGATGCGATTCAGGATCAACTGTATACCACGTTGGCAACGGAAGCCCGTTTATTAGCCGAGCAGCATGGTGATGAAGTGTTAATTTTCCCCGACATATTACAGCAATTACAATCTGAACCGCGGGTGAATGAGATAACCGAACTGCAAAAACAACTTTTTAAATCACGCCGTGAAGTATTGAGAAGCGACCTGGAAGGGCTTGAGCAGTCCGTCGAAGGAATAAATTTTCAAATTAAAGGGCTGAAATCTTCCCTTCTCAGTAAGCGCATGCAGCAGGGGGCGCTTAAGGAGCAGATAACAAATCTAAAATCTTTAGCGGATGAGGGCTATTTTCCGCGTAATCGTTATCTGGAACTTCTGCGTGAACAGGCTGAACTAAACAGCAGCACGGCGGAAATGGCAGGACGAGCGGGTCAGCTTGAAAAACAGTTACAGGAAACACAACAGCGTATTATTCAGCGCAAAGCAGACTATCAGCGGGAAGTGCGTACGCAATTAGCGGAGGTGCAGGTTTCCGCCAGTGAATATAGAAATAAGTTGGATACCGCACAGTTTGAACTGACTCATACCTCAATTGTCGCGCCGGTTGACGGTACTGTTGTGGGGTTGAATGTTTTTACCCAAGGTGGGGTTGTTGCCCCCGGCGAAAAACTGATGGAAATTCTGCCGACCCAAGTGGCGCTTGAAGTGGACGCTCGTGTGGCGGTTAATTTGGCGGATAAGATTAGTAAAGGGTTTGATGTGGACCTGATGTTCACCGCTTTTAACCAGAATCGTACGCCAAAGGTTGAAGGTAAAGTCGCGATGGTTTCCGCGGATAGGTTGGTCGATCCAGTAACCAGTCAACCTTATTATCATATGAAAGTGGTTGTCTCTCCTGAGGGAATGGAAAAATTAAAAGGGTTGGATATCAGGCCAGGGATGCCGGTTGAGGTGTTTGTCAAAACGGGTTCCCGCTCTCTGTTAAGTTATCTGTTTAAGCCATTGTGGGATCGGGCTTCAACATCGTTGATAGAGGAGTGATTATGAAATTGAATAATGCTTCTTTATCCATTGGTTTGCTGATTCTTTTTAGCGTCAGTTTGTTCTCTTTTCCTACATGGGCATTGAGTTTGACGGAAGCCTATGCGCTGGCGTTAGAAAATGATCCCACTTTTCTCGCTGCCGTGAAAGAGCGGGAAGGCGGTGAAGAGTATGAAAAGCTCGGCAGGGCAGAACTGTTCCCTAAGGTAATGATGTCTTATCAGAATTCACCACGGAATTGGCAACATATGGAGTCTGTTGGCTATGACTTCTGGGGCAGGAAAACAACTAGCAGCCGGGATCGCCAATATAACAGTTATAACGCGGCTATTGTGTTGACACAGCCATTGATCGATTTTGAGATATGGGCTCGTTATAAAGCCAGCCAGGCTCACACTTTGATGAGCAATGAGCGTTTTCGGGCAGATTTTCAGCAACTGGCTGTTCGGGTCGTGAATGCTTACGTAGATGTGGCTTATGCACAGGATCAAATCGATTTAGTGATAAGCCAGAAAATGGCTTATGAAAAGCAACTGGAACTGAATAAGAAATTGTTTACTTCTGGTGAAGGGACACGTACTGATGTGGTGGAAACGCAATCCCGTTACAGTCAGGCGATTGCCGATGAGATAGCCGCCAAAGACGATTTGGATGCGGCGATCCGAAGTTTACAGCTCATTGTGGGTGTTCCTCTCCCTATTGATTTGCCTGTGCAACGGCTATCAGATAAAAAGCGTTTTCAGATATTGAGGTTGTTGCCTGAGCGTTATGAGGAGTGGGAAAAATTGGCATTGGCTAACAACCCGGTTTTGGCTGCTTCTCGTCAGGAAGTGCAAGCCGCGTACCATGAAGTGCAGCGTAACCGGGCAGGCTATTTACCCAAGCTGGAGTTCTACGCTTCCCATTCTGAAAACGAATCCAGTAGCGATAATACCATAGATCAAAAATATCGAACCGATACCATTGGCTTGCGGATGAGCATGAATATCTATAATGGTGGCGCGACGTCTGCTTCTGTACGTCAGGCGGCGGCCAACTATGGCAGGACTAAATATGATCTTGATGCTCAGGCCGGAGAAATCCTCAATGCATTACGTCGCAATTATAATCAGTACTTAAATAGTGAAAAACGGATTAGTGCTTATGAGATGGCGGTTGAATCAGCTAGCTTGCAGGTAGACGCGACCAGTAAAAGTGTTGCGCTTGGACAGCGGGTCAATGTGGATGTCTTGAATGCTGAACAGCAGTTATATACCGCTCGACGTGATCTCTCACAAGCAAAATATAATTATATTAAGTCTTGGATCGGCCTGCTTAATGAGGCCGGAGAATTAAAAGGCGAACATCTGGATAAGATAGCTAAGTATTTTCGTTAGGTTGAAGTATTTCCGTTAGGTTAATGTTGTCAGCCGGAGTTGTTGCAGATTACCATTTAAATCTAGATCGGTACGTAATGATGCAACTTCCCGGCTGATAAACGCCATTTCTTTATTGGATTCTAGTTTATTGCGCCATTTATCGGGTTGTTGGTCGAGGTTCTGGAACAGATTATCCAGTGTACCGGCCTGTTGCAGTAAAGTGGCGGCGGTTTTCGGCCCGATCCCCTGAATCCCCGGAATTTTACTGCTGCTTATCCCAGCCAAACCCCAATAATCAGGTAGTTGTTCTGGTAAAACGCCAAACTCTTGCCGAACAAATGGCATATCCAACCAGCGTTTTTGAAAGTAGTCACGGATACGGATATTGGGTGAAAGTAGCTGGCAATACCCTTTATCGGTAGAAACAATAGTCACGTTGTGACCAGCAGAAGTCACTTTTACCGCCAGTGTCGCTGCCAGATCGTCAGCTTCGTGTCCCTCGGCATGCCAGCAGGCGACCCCTTGTTGCTCAAATGATGCTCTTATTTGTGGCATTTCTTGTTGCAGATTGTCAGGCATGGGAGAACGGCCGGCTTTGTAGTCCGGTAATATCTGATGACGCCAACTGTGACTGCGATTCTCTTCATCGAATACTGCGACGGCATGTGTGGGATGAGTATGTTGGATAAGCTGCCTTAGCGCATGTTCACAGGCAGGAATGCATGGACTGCCCTGCACAGCATGAATGCGTCGGATAAGGTTAAGAGCATCAACAATAAGAAGGTGTATCATATGGAATCACTTTAAATGGCACAATGCTCCATCCGTGGAGCGCGAATATTTTTTCAGGTAACTTTATTTAATAATTTCGTAGCAAGGCTCGTAGGCAGTGCCTCCCGGTAGTTTCATTCGATGCTGTTCCACAAAGTCTTTCAATAGCTTATCCATATGGCGCATTGTTTTAACATCCCCGTGGATTTTGAATGGATCCTGTTTTTCAATCGCTTGAATACCCACCTCTTTCACATTACCGGCAACAATCCCGGAAAAAGCCCGGCGCAGTGACGCTGCCAGTTTTTCAGATGGTTGATCAGAATGGAGATTAAGATCAGCCATGTTTTCATGGGATGGTTCAAACGGCTGTTGCAAATCATAATTGATCTTCATTGACCAATTAAAACTATATGCATCACCGGTACTGTGGCGGCTATCTCTCACTAATGGCATCGCTTCTTTCATTATTCTGGCAACTTCGGGCGCATTATCAATGATGATGTGATAGTAGCGTCGTATATCTTCGCCCAAGGTATGAACAATAAATTCGTCCAGAACCTGGAAATAGTCCTCACTCTCCTTTGGTCCGGTAAGAATTAATGGCAGTACTTGCTCCTGATTTTCCGGGTTCATCAGAATGCCTAGCAAATAAAGTAATTCTTCCGCTGTACCGACGCCACCAGGGAAAATAACGATACCATGAGCAATACGAACAAAAGCTTCCAGACGCTTTTCTATGTCTGGCATGATAATCAGCTCATTCACCAATGGATTTGGGGGTTCCGCCGCAATGATTGAGGGTTCGGTGATACCAATAAAACGGCTATTTTTATAATTCTGTTGGGCATGGCCGACAGCCGCGCCTTTCATCGGTGCTTCCATTGCGCCGGGGCCACAGCCAGTACAGATATTCAGTCCACGTAACCCAAGCTGATTACCGACTTTACGGCCATATTGATACTCTTGCTTACTAATTGAGTGGCCTCCCCAACAGACGATCATGTTGAGATCGTCATCGGTATGCAGCGCTCTGGCATGGCGCAGAATAGAGAATATTCTGTTGGTGATATGCGCACTATTCTCTGAATCGGAATAATCCGGTTGTCCTGGATCGGTAATTTGTGTATGGACAAACAAGATATCCCGCAGCACTGCGAACAGGTTAGCTTGTAGTGAATGAATAATTTTTCCATCAACGAATGCGTCTTCTGGTGGATCTATCAGTTCCAGTTTTACTCCACGCTCACGGCGCAGTACGTTAATCTCAAAATCGGTGTATTTAGAGAGCAGTTCTTTACTATTATCGGTTTGGCTACCTGAATTGAGTACGGCCAGTGAGCAATTACGGAACAGGCGATACAGATCACTTTTTGCGGTACTCTTTAGCATATCTACTTCAAGTTGAGATAATAAATCCATCGAGCCGAGTGGGTTGATATGTGTGATCAAGAATGACTCCTTGTATACCGTGTATGGATTACATATCAATAGCACTAAACTGAATGTATTACATACTCTATTTCAGCTTATTTTTCAGAAATTGCGCTTAGGAAAACAGATTTAAAGCAGATCTATTGACGTGCCAGTCTGCCTATAGCTGGAATAAAGCTTGCACTATTTGTGCGCCACGGGTTGATATCTAATCCCCCACGACGGGTATAACGAGCGTAGACTGAAAGCTTTTCTGGTGCACATAACTGTTGTAAATCGTTGAAGATACGTTCGACACATTGCTCGTGAAACTCATTGTGATGCCGGAATGATATTAGGTAGCGTAGCAACGCTTCCCGATTGATTTTTGCCCCTTTGTAGTGAATCTGGACAGATCCCCAGTCAGGTTGATGGGTGATCAGGCAATTAGATTTCAGCAGATGGCTAACCAAAACTTCTTCTACCTGCGGGCCTTGTGCTGCATCTTGCAGATAATGACGATTGAAATCATATTCAGTCACTTCAATGTCTTGATCGTCAATACATTCACCTGTAAAAGCGGAGATTGGCTGATTATTGAAATGATCTAAATGATGAAGAGTCACTTCCACCTTGCCTTCAGCACAAGCAGTCAGATCGCGCTGTAGTGTTTCTTCAACGACTTGCCAGTTTTCAAAGCGAGTTTGGTTAAAGCTGTTCAGATAGAGCTTAAAACTTTTAGATTCAATCAGGTTTTTACTTGTTGCATTTAAACTAACATGCCCGACAGCAACTTGTGGCAAACCACGGCTATTCAGCCATGACAGCTCATATAGCGTCCAGATATCAGCGCCGTGAAACGGCAAATTATCAGGGAAAATTTCCAGCGGTTCACGGTTCATATTGCGGGGTACAGCTTGCAATAAGCTGGCATCATATTGGTCACGATATAAAGTGGTTTTACCCAGAGTAAGCTGCTCAAGAGCTTGGTGATCCCGATATAACGACATGTTATTCCTCAAAATCTGATATTAGTGATTGCTTAAGTTTAGCAAGTTAGCGCGTTTGTCTGAATTTTATTTATTCGCTCAGTTCATTATCTTTGGTTTAGTATAAAATTATTAAGTACACCCTAACAGTTACCGGTTGAAAATAATATGATTTATAATGTTACAGAAGCGTTGTCTAATTTTACCCGTTGTTATGTTGATTTGTGGCAAAAGGAAACCAGAACCCCCCCTGCCAGCCGTGAACTTTATGGTGTACCATCACCTTGTATTACCCAGACTGGTGACAACATGGTTTATTGGCTTCCACAGCCTTTTCCTTTAGAGGATAAGCTGAATAGCGTCGAAGTTGCACTGGATATTCAATTACAACCGGCAATTCATGATTTTTATACATCACAATTGGCCGGTGATATGACGGCCATGTTTGAAGGTCAGCGGTTTAGTTTGATTCAGGTCTGGAGTGAAGATGACTTTATCCGTTTACAGGAAAATCTGATAGGACATTTGGTGACGCAGAAGCGGCTGAAACTGTCGCCAACGGCGTTTATTGCGACGATGGAATCAGATGATATGGGGATGATTTCTCTGTGTAATTTGACCGGTGAAGTTATCTTGGAACAATTTGGCAGCCATAAACGAACGCGGTTATTTACCGACTTAATTGGGTTTCTTGGTGCAATTGAGCCTGTCTTTATTCGTTAGATGTAACGACTTGCAATTGAAAACCGCTCGACCTGTAATCAACAGCGGTTTTCAGTTCATATTAAGTAATTCTCACCGAGCCTCCAACCCAGAATAAATGACAATAAATCTACATTATTTGCCCCTAAATCTGCATTCCATCCCGGCCAACCTAGATTATTTGCAAATGAAAAAAATACTTCATTATCGCGTCAAGGTTCGATGTAATGGGACGTAGAAAAATGAACACTGTAAAAGAACACCAAATGTCGCAATTTTTGGCAAAAAATATGCAAAGTCATTAATGTTCAAAGAATCCTCGTTTGCTGGAGGCTGATGCTCGTCACTTGGATTATTTAATGACGTCGTAGATCGATTTTTCATTCAGGAAATTGGAAGCCAGTCCTGAAGCCGGTGAAAATGGACTCCCCTTTATTGAAGAAAAGTTGGCGTTACTTGTGCCATGAGAAACTTGGCGCTCCCCTTTATTGCTTTCGGTAATTAAAGTATAAGAATTACTATGCATTTTTGTATACAGGTCTGCATTTCTTTCCATGGCTTTATGGAGTTCCAGTAGCTGCGCATCATCCAAATTAAGCTTTTTATCCAGATTGCATCCCCATCTTGTCAGGCATACTTCGGCAAAATGACGGACAATCATTCCTGGCTCATACAAAACTTTACCACTGCTGATCCCATCAAGGGATGCGTTACCGACAAGTGTGGCGTGCCGGCCGGGCATTGGATAAATATGTACAGCCGTTGATTTATCCGTTTCCGGGATCACGCAAGAAAAACCTTTTGAACGTTCATCCTTTGCATAAAATGCCACGTATTCTCTGACGTTCTTTCCTAAAGAAACCCTTTCTTGTTGGAAATTCCCTAGGCCAGGTACTGGGTCTATTACAAAAATATTCACCGGGATCGCTTCTAAGTCAGGATTTTCAAGCATCGAATTGGCGAGCATATGGCAACTTATTCCTCCCCGACTCCAGCCTATAAGGTTGACCTGTGTTGGAAGTATTCCGTCCTTACGAAAAGTTTTAATAATTTGCTGCTGTAGTTGTTGCTGCGTAACTTTTCGTTTGCCATAGTCATAGTGTCGCCAGAAAAAGGAACCTGTGACTTCAACATCCTGAATTGGAACTCCCGATTCTTTGAGCTTATTATATTGTTGTTCAGTTAACTTTTCGCGTTGCCAGCCGAAACTACCTTTAATAATATGGGCGGCATGCTTGACATTTTCTTCCCAGCCGTAGCCGAGTGTTTTGCCTGCCCAGTCGTAATGTTCCCCGCTTTTTTCCCAAAGTTCATCATCCTGAAGGTTGCCGCTACCTGGACCATCGATGATTAACCATTCGGCAAACTCGCGTCCCAAGTTATGGGACGCCAGAGTGGAAACCAATTCCCCGTTCCAATAATTAGGGTTTGAATCATCAAACTTGGTGGCTGCTGTCCCGCAGAAATAAATCGTCATTACTGTCATAATAACCTCTGTTGTCTTATCTGTGTGTCAGACTCTGCCTGGTAAAGCGTCTCCCCGGCGGGATATAAAGCTTAATCGAAATTATTTCTGCACAGCCGGCGACCATTTGGCAGAATGGTTGTTAAGTGAGAACCATATAGTTTATTGCCGCCCTTTTTCCCGGCCCGCAATATCTACAAGTGAAAACTTATATCGACTCGAAAATAATCGACTTTAAGCCATACTTGTTCTAGGGAATTAATGTCCTTTAAAATGGGCACTGGGATTTTTTCCTCCGTGTATAAGGTGGAAAATAATTAACCACAGTAAAATATATTTTGATTTTAAATTATTAGGGACTTACAACATGATTAATGCCAATTGTTTTTTCTATTATTTTATTTACCTATTATATTAATAGGCTGCGATGAAATTTTTAATAACATTAATATTTTTATTAAAAAATTCAATAAACTAACCTTTGCTCATCTAATTAAATTTTAAGTTGACTATTGATGATAAGTTTTATCCTTAATTCTCAAAAAGACATTACTATTTTTATCTGTCATGTCATTAATTAAGTATAGCTAAAGATCTATTTATTTCCACTAAATTTTAAGATTATTTAATAACATCCTATTAACCTTCATGTTGATATATGGAAAGCCAATAAAGTTATTTGGTTTTCAAAATAAAGTTAGTGAATCATTGTTCTATTTGCATCGATAAGAAATATAAACAGGATAATATTATGTCATGCTTATTATTATTATTTTTAATAGAATTAACCATCCTAACAATCGTCATATTTAGGTGTATTCGCAATTAATCTTGGAATTATTTTAGTATTGATGGTTTATTAGACTCAGGGCCGACTCGGCATCCTCACCGTAAATGCAGAGGTATTCCTGATAAGCTGTGCCGCTCCGATCATCCATCCCACTGAACAGCATCAAGGTAGGTTAGCCTTTATCCGGATCAATCCACTCCAGTACATCAATGTGTTTCAGATCGGAAGGTGGCATATCAAACTGCCAGTAACCCAGTGTTGCGGGTTGACGGTCTATCGTGATGAGCGCGATTCTTTATCTACAAAACAGTGACTTACTGGATGGCGTATGGGGAGCTGTACAACGGTAAACACACCTCGCTTACGCTCTGACACGGGATTCATTTTCTGCGAGGCCACAACAGGTTATAGATTTCATTTTCAGTTATTGTGGGTTGAAAAACACGATAAATGCAGGTTGCTACAGTTACGCCCGGATTTTTAACTCTACATTTGTGAGATATCTCTTACACTTCATGTAAGAGATATCATTGTTTACTTTTGTGAGTTTCACATTAGTTTATTATTTTCATTTTATTTCAATAGGCTATAAATAATTACAGATTTTATTCCTTATCCTCACTTACTGGTTCCATTATGTGTAGCTTGTTTCATCGAACAAATTAATTCATGCTGTCCTCAGCAGGAAAGGAATCATTACGCACAATTTCTCAAGGACAGATAAGTGATGATGGTCAGGATGACACAATGCATAACAGGATCGTATGCAACATAAATAAAATGATGGGTAAGGGATAACCAACAGGGACAATTTGTCAAGGAGTGAGCAGGGAGCATATTATTAGCGGGACTGCTATAAAATCAACTTAAGGGGAGCGCTTGTTCGCTCCCTTCTCTTATTTGGTGGAGCAAGCAAATTTTCAGCTTAAGGGGTATCGATGGTATTCTTGCGAACTTGGTTGTTTTGAGTAAAAACTGAGTCAGGCTGAAAATATGAGTATTGCAAAACAAATTCTGCATAAATTACAGTTAATTGAAGAAGCCATGAGGGAAATTGACCTGTGGCAGAGCCATCCGCCTAAACCCAAAGCTTTCGAAAGTATTGAGCCATTTTCCATTGATACGATGTTAGCTGAAGAGTGGTTACAGTGGGTATTGATTCCGAGAATGTATGCATTATTGGAACAGGGATTGGCGTTGCCTACGGCATTTGCTATCGCGCCTTACTTTGAGGAATCTTATAAAGAAGATACTACTGGGCGTTACCAGCGACTATTTGAACATCTTCGTGAGTTGGACCGCTTATTTATACAGGATAACGTCTGATATGTTGGAAGTGTTATATCAGGATGATTATATTGTGGCAGTTAACAAGCCTGCGGGATGGTTAGTTCATCGTAGTTGGTTGGCGCGTCACGAAACTCTCTTTGTCATGCAGACATTACGTGATCAGATTGGTCAGCATGTTTTCCCGGTACACCGTCTGGATAGACCAACGTCAGGTGTATTGCTGATGGCGCTTTCCAGTGATGTTGCCCGTCAGCTTTCTCAACAGTTTGAACATCATCAGTTACAAAAAACTTATCATGCCGTCGTGCGCGGTTATGTGTTGGAAGCAGCTATTATTGATTACGCTCTGGTTGAGGAGCTGGATAAGATCGCGGATAAATTTGCACAGGGTGAGAAAGAGGCTCAGCCCTGCGTGACTTATTACCGACCACTGGCAACGGTGGAATGTCCGGTAGAGATAGGTCGTTACCCTACATCACGTTTTAGTTTGTTGGAATTGACACCGAAAACAGGCCGAAAACATCAATTAAGACGCCATATGGCACATATTCGTCACCCAATTATTGGTGATACGACACACGGCGATTTACGGCAAAACAGAGGAGTTACCACTCATTATCAAACCAGTCGGTTGATGCTTCATGCCAGTTGTCTTGAGTTGGATCACCCTGTTACGGGTGAGAAATTATCGCTTACGGCAAAATGGGATGCGTCATGGCAGCATTTGATACAACAATTTGGCTGGCAAGGTATTATCTCGGATTTGGAATATGATGAAGCGAGTAAAATAGAAAGTTTCGTAGATTAGGATATTTTCAAAGAATACTCATTAGTCTTTATCTCTTAATTGAGATAATTAAGAGATAAAGGCAACATTTATATATTGTTAGTAAAGATTGGTAATATATGAATTTATTGGTTTTTACTGGTCAATGTTATTATTTGAATTGATTCTTGAAAGAAAAATAGTTGAGATAACTATTGAAGAAATTAATAATATTATAAATACAGCAATGATTTTTTCAACGCCAACACCTGAACAAATAGTATAAAAAAGAATGATCATAGTAATAAAGACATAAATACCTGATTGCATACCCAAAGTATAAAGAGAGTTTTTTGAATACAATCCCAAATAAGAGAAAAAAACAGGTTGTATAATGGTATTAGCTAAAAATACCATAATTGTAAATAGCAAATAGAGTATGCCAGAATTTATCATAATGCTAAGTAAGCAGAATCCGAGAGAAAATAATTGTAGGATATTACCTATCATGATTCTTTTGGTTAAAAGTGCGGATTTAATGATTTTCATGATGCCAATTGCACAGGGGAACCATGTAACCAGTAATATGATATACATTTGAGTCATGTCAATATGTTAAAAATATTTTGTTCGCATTGCTGGCATAATCATTAAGGATAGAAAAAAGCAAACATTGATGATAACTAAACTGGAAAAGGCAAATAAAATAAATAAAAGCAGCAAAAAAATCTGCTGATGTGCGGGAATTTAGACTTAAAAGAGAGAAAATAACTGGAATTAAAAATGGCAGGCTTAATAACGCCAGGCTTAAAATAGAAAAATCACTATTAGTTTTCTTTTCATTTCCTGCGGTTATAAGGATATTTCTTCCCATTATGACAATAAATCCACTTATTACTCCCCATAATATTCTATGCAGAGTATCCAACCAAACTGGAATAAGTATTGTTTCTCTTGCAAAGAGAGTGCAGTTTATCGTTGCTAATAATAAGAAGAAGCCAAAAATATTTCTTTCAAAAAAAACAATATTCATTTTTCGAATAAAAAAGGATATGGTCATACACCCCAGAGATAATCCCAATAAATAGGAAAAAACAGGAACGTAAGCGTTTAAAATCATGCCTCCATCTTTAAGCACGGTATCTACCCAAATCATTAGACCCGATGAGCCGGTAATATTTGCGGTACTTAATAGTATACTCAGCACAACAGCTCTATTGTTAAACATGGTGATCGTTTTCCTTTATTTAGTGCTTATTTGTGCCATTCTATTAACCTCATAATACTATTTCTCATCTTGAAATAAAGTATATGGTCATTTTTCATATTAATATCAATAATATCAGTTAAAGTTGTTTAAAAAAATGATTTTAATACTGAATTATTATTGGTTAAATAACTTGATCTAAGACGACATAACTTCTGTTACTTTATCTTGGTTGTCACAGAAAACGAGGCTTTTGATGATTATCTGTTACCGTTTTATGTAGAATAACCACAGTTATTGATCGCTACGTCTGTTCGTAATTAGTTTAACAGATATATGATTAGTCATTAGTGCTGATGGGATACTGTTTACATGACAGAATGAGCTTAATAGTGGCAATATTTGATTTGATACGACGACTTAGCTGGTAAAGGTAATTATCCCTGATTTGGGAAGGGTTGAGTTTTCTGCTGTTGCCAGCGAGGATAACTAATAATTCCTTTAAAAAGAGATAATAAGTTATGGCAAAGATAGGTATTTTCGTTGGTACTGTTTATGGTAACGCGCTTGCTGTTGCAGAAGAAGCACAGCAGATCCTTGAACAACAAGGTCATGATGTAGAAGTTTTTGAAGAAGGGGAGCTGGAACAATGGCAATCCTATCTTGATCAAATGGTTTTGGTTATTACTTCAACTACCGGGCAAGGAGATTTGCCCGATAATATTCGGCCTCTTTACCATTCCCTGCGAGATGAATTGGGGTATCAGCCTGAATTACGCTATGGCGTGATCGCTTTGGGTGATAGCAGTTATGAAAATTTTTGTGGTGGTGGGCGCACTTTTGATGAGTTGCTACAAGAACAAGGGGCGATAAGAATCGGTGAAGTTTTGATGGTGGATGCGGTGGAAGAAGCTGAACCGGAAGTTTTTGCTCAGCCTTGGATCAAGCAATGGGGAGAGTTAATTGAATAACCTCAATACACCGCTTATACCAAATAAGATATAGGCGGTGTAATTAATAGAACCGTTTTATTTACGGGTTAGTTTTTCCAGATCGGCTTCAATCTCGGCAATCTTGTTGGCAACAACGTGTTCAAGATGACGTAAGTCATCAAGAATTTTGTGTTTCAAATCGACTTCTGCTTGGTCGCGTTTGCAAATTTGATCTAACTCTTCAATCACATAACGTAGGTTAGTGTTGATTTCGTTGATCTCTTTGTATCCTTGCTCTGTATTGTTTGCAGTTACAGTCTTGCGTTGACGCGGATATTTGAATTTCACGCTTTTAGCAAAGAATTCACCTTTATCCTTGCGGAAATAGATTTTCAGAATATCGTTGTTAGCTTCCTGACGTAGACTATAGCGGTCAATTTCTTCGGGATATGTGATCCCCAGGCTCTTTAAGTTATCGTACATAGCACCACCTTAAGGGTATTTTTCCCAGTAGGTTATTTTATGTGTCATTTTGAATCCAGAGCGTCGCTAAACGCCTTACGTACTCTGTGTACGTTTCGGGTTGTGCACGTTGTCCGCATTCAAACTCCCTATATTAATAACACTGACTGAGGTCGGTAATGATGATAAAAAGCAAAAAAATAGCGGACTTATTTATTATCCGCTATTTTAAAGTTTAATCTATCGATCTGAGTAGTTCATTAATGCCCACTTTTCCTCGTGTTTTGGCATCCACTTTTTTGACAATGACAGCACAATACAGGCTGTAACTACCATCTTTTGATGGGAGGTTGCCAGAGACAACAACGGAACCGGCAGGGATGCGGCCATAATGGATTTCGCCTGTTTCACGATCATAGATTTTGGTGCTTTGACCGATATAGACACCCATTGAAATCACTGAACCCTCTTCGACAATGACACCTTCCACAATTTCAGAACGGGCGCCAATAAAGCAGTTGTCTTCAATGATGGTTGGGTTCGCTTGCAATGGTTCCAATACACCGCCGATGCCGACGCCACCGGATAAATGGACGTTTTTACCAATTTGGGCGCAGGAGCCGACAGTCGTCCAGGTATCTACCATTGTCCCTTCATCAACATAAGCGCCGATGTTGACATAGGAAGGCATCAGTACGCAGTTACGGGCAATAAAGGCCCCTTGACGTGCTGCCGCAGGAGGTACCACGCGAAAGCCCTCTTTTTCAAATCTTGACTGATCATAATCAGAGAATTTCATCGGAACTTTATCGAAATAACGGCTTTCTGTGCCGTCGATGATCTGATTTTCATTAATACGGAAAGAGAGCAGTACAGCCATTTTCAGCCATTGATGAGTGACCCACTGACCGTCAATTTTCTCTGCAACGCGCAGTTTTCCACTATCCAGCAGGTTGATGACTTGAGTAACAGCATCACGAGTTTCATGGTTGACTGTTGCTGGAGTAAGCGTTGCGCGGTTTTCAAATGCACTTTCGATAATGGATTGTAATTGCTGCATTGCATCGGGTTCCTTGGTTATCGTCCGAATCATGGGCTTATATTGAGTTATATTTTATCCTTTGGATTTAGGGTTGCTGTCAACCTTTCTGATAATTCTTCTCTGACTTTTTTATTTAATGCTTTGTGGTCTTTATCCGCCAGAACAAAAAAATCTTCGACACGTTCACCGATGGTGGTGATATGTGCGCCATGTAGTGAAACCCCCATTTCAGCAAAAATATTACCGACTCTTGCCAGTAATCCCGGTTGATCCAGGGCAAATAGTTCCATATAGGTTCGTCGTTCGTTATGGGTAGGTAAGAAGGTCACTTTTGTTGGTACGTTGAAGTGGCGCAGTTTAGTTGGTAATTTTCGCGTTTTCGGTGTTTTGGTATGAGGGTCCAGAACGACTTGTAAAAGTGCGTTACGTATTATTTCGTGGCGATCCAATGCTAGAGGATGACCATTGGGTTCCAATACCACAAAGGTATCCATTGTCATACCATCACGATTGGTAAATATTTGAGCATTATGAACACTCAGGTTACGTCTATCCAGTTCGCCGACAACTGCCGCAAACAGGGAAGGGCGATCTAAGCTCCAGATAAAAATTTCTGTACCGCCGCGGGTTGGCTTGGTACTTATCAGTATCAGTGACTCTTGAGAATCATGTTGCACTAGATGACGGGCGTGCCAGGCAAGTTGTTTTGGCGTATGGCGAAGGAAATAATCTGCATGACAACGACTCCAGAGCCGATGAAGTTTCTGTTCGTTAATATTATTTTGGCGTAACAGAGCAAGTGCCTGAAAACGGTTGTGGCGGATACGTTCACGAAAATCTGGTGTATTTCCCTGGCGTAATTGATGCTCTGTAGAAAAATAGAGCTCCCGTAACAAGCTCTGTTTCCAACTGTTCCATAGATTGATATTGGTTGCGCAGATATCAGCGACTGTCAGGCAGATTAGGTAGCGTAACCGGGTTTCATTGAGGATTTGATGGGCAAATTGCTTGATGATTTCTGGGTCCTGAATATCTCGTCGTTGAGCTGTGACTGACATTAACAGATGATGACGAACCAGCCAGGCTACCAAATCAGCTTCTCGTGAGTTAAGCCCGTGTTGCAGTGAAAACGCTAGCGCATCGTCAGCGCCAAGTTCAGAATGGTCGCCAGTACGCCCTTTGGCGATGTCATGAAATAGCGCAGCAAGACGTAGAAGCTCAGGTTGAGGCAGACGAGGGTATAGCTCAACACAGAGTGGATGGGCTGGACGGTTATTCTCATCGGCAAAACTTTCCAATTTTCTCAGTACGCGGATGGTATGTTCATCAACGGTATAGGCGTGAAACAGATCAAACTGCATCTGACCGACAATATTGCCCCAAAGCGGTGTGTAAGCGCCAAGAACACTGTGACGATGCATGGGCACAAATGCGCTTTCAACCGCCCTGGGGTGACGTAGAATATCCATAAAGATTTGGCGAGCCTCCGGCAATTCGCACAATGGCTGAGACAGGTTGCGGCGCGCATAACGGAGGTGGCGTAACGTAGTAGAATAAATGCCTTGAACTTCTTCATATTCTGCCATGCGATAAAACATCCGCATAATAGCTGCGGGTTCTTTGATAAACAGGGTTTCGTCGATTAGATCAATAAGTTGCCCCCGTAGCTGGAATTCACTGTCCAGTGGGCGGGATTTTTCATTGGTTTCCAGTGCCAGAATAGCTTCATCAAACAGTTGCAGTAGCATATTGTTGAGTTCGCTAACGCGGCGTGTCATCCGATAGAAATCTTTCATCATTCGTTCTACCGGTTGATTACGTTCCCCTTGATAACCTAATAATTGAGCAATACTGAACTGGCGATCAAATAACAAGCGATTATCATAACGGTTGACTACCAGATGAAGAGCAAAGCGGATACGCCAAAGGAAGCTTTGGCATTCATTTAATTCATTACGTTCTTCCACTGTTAGGAAACCAAAGTCGACCATTTCATCTATGGAGGTTGCACCAAAATGGCGACGGGCAACCCACAGTAGGGTATGAATGTCTCGCAACCCTCCGGGGCTGCTTTTGATATCAGGTTCCAGATTATAACTTGTACTGTGATAGCGCTGGTGGCGTTCGTGTTGTTCAACAATTTTGGCATCAAAGAAGTCAGTAGAAGGCCAAAAACCATCACTGAAGGTATTTTGCTGTAATTGAAAAAAAATGGCTGGATCGCCGCAAATTAATCGTGATTCGATTAAATTCGTCGCGATAGTTAGATCTGACAGCCCTTCCAGCAAACACTCTTCGAGTGTGCGAACACTATGGCCGACTTCCAGTCGGATATCCCATAGCAAAGTGATAAATTGTCCAACATTCTGAGCTTGAGGCGGTGTGAGCGGCTGCTCGCTGAGTATCAGCACGTCAATATCAGATAGCGGATGCAGTTCCCGTCGGCCATATCCGCCGACGGCAATCAATGAAAGTGATGAAATTTTATCAAATCCATAGGCATACCATAATTGGTGTAATAACTGATCTATGTAATCACTGCGTGCAGAAATCAAGGCTTCTGCGGAAATCCCCGCTTTAAATGCATGCTCTAGCCAAAGTTGAAATTCTTCGAGGTGCTGTTTCAACACAGGGTAGCGAAGTTCTTCACTAGAAAAATCAGCGGGAGAAAGTGGCGGGATAGGGGCCCGAATTGTGGCGATATCTGCTGGCATAAGCATAAACCTATGAGAAGGGCGAATCATAAGGCCAGATTACTGAGAAAGTAGGGGGTTAAACAAGAGGATATTGCAGAGAAGAGATGAGAAGCCTTGTATGATTTCAGCAAGGCTTCGTGATTTGCTATTTTAATTATTCATTTACCAAGACTGCGGAAAGCTCTGGCTCTTCTTCTTTACGCAATGTCATGATTTCACAGCCGTTATCAGTAACAACAATGGTATGTTCATACTGTGCGGACAGGCTGCGGTCCTTCGTTTTGACTGTCCAGCCATCTTTCATGGTACGGATGCGGTAGTCACCGGTGTTAACCATTGGTTCAATAGTGAAAGCCATACCTTTTTGCAGAACAACACCACCATCATCGGCGTCGTAGTGCAGTACTTGTGGTTCCTCATGGAAGCCTTCGCCGATGCCGTGACCACAATATTCACGGACCACAGAAAAATCGTTGGCTTCAACAAATTGTTGGATGGCTCTACCAAGAGTGCGTAGACGAATGCCGGGTTTCACCATTTTTAAGGCCAGATAGAGGCTTTCCTGAGTGATGCGGCATAGGCGCTCGCCCTGGATGGTTGGTTTACCGACAATGAACATTTTTGATGTATCACCGTGGAAGCCCTCTTTGATGACAGTCACATCGATATTAACAATATCGCTATCTTTCAATGCTTTATCATCACTTGGGATACCGTGACACACTACGTCATTAACAGAAATACAAACGGATTTTGGGAAACCGTGATAACCAAGACAGGCAGAGACAGCTTGTTGTTTATTGGTAATGTGATCGTGGCAGATACGATCTAATTCACCTGTTGTTACACCGGGTTTGACGTAAGGTTCAATAATTTCCAACACTTCTGCCGCCAGTCGACCGGCGACGCGCATTTTTTCAATATCTTCAGAGGTTTTAATTGAGATTGCCATGAAACTTGTCCATTCAATGCCAGCGAATCTGCTGGTTGTATGTTTTTCAACAAGGAAAAAATTATTGAACTAATGGTATCAGCCTACAGAATATCTGCCAATAACAGTTGGCAGCCCTATTTCCCTCGTTACCTTTTTGCCTATCAAGAATACCTTCCGTAACCCTGCCTTTCTTTTCACATTGAGCTATCGGAAAGTGACAACAAAAGTTGGTGTCTTAGGTGGGTTTATGATATAAAGCGCGCCGGCGTTCTCTGTATTTGCCACTGAGGCAAAACAGAGTGGCGTTAAATATACTCACTGTGTAATAACACACACGAGTCGGCACATACACCGGGGTGCTCTCATGCAGAACATGCAGCTAAGGAGTCGGTGTTATGGGGCTCGTGGAGGCATAACCCCAACTTAATATTTTACAGAGGTTTACAATGGCAACTGTTTCCATGCGCGATATGCTGCAAGCGGGCGTTCACTTCGGTCACCAGACTCGTTACTGGAACCCAAAAATGAAACCATTCATCTTTGGCGCTCGCAATAAAGTGCATATCATCAACCTGGAAAAAACTGTTCCAATGTTCAATGACGCGTTAGCTGAACTGAACAAAATTGCTTCACGCAAAGGCAAAATTCTGTTTGTTGGTACTAAGCGTGCTGCGAGCGAAGCGGTTAAAGAAGCAGCTCAGAGCTGTGATCAATACTTCGTTAATCACCGTTGGTTAGGCGGTATGTTGACTAACTGGAAAACCGTTCGTCAGTCCATCAAACGTTTGAAAGATTTAGAAGCACAGTCTCAGGACGGTACTTTTGACAAACTGACCAAGAAAGAAGCGTTAATTCGTTCTCGTGAACTTGGTAAGTTAGAAAATAGTCTGGGCGGTATCAAAGATATGGGCGGCTTACCTGACGCTCTGTTTGTTATCGATGCTGAACATGAACACATTGCTATCAAAGAAGCAAACAACTTGGGTATCCCAGTGTTTGCGGTTGTTGATACTAACTCTGATCCAGATGGCGTTGATTTCATCATCCCTGGTAACGATGACGCAATCCGTGCAGTAAAACTGTATCTAGGTGCTGTTGCTACTGCTGTTCGTGAAGGTCGTTCTCAAGATCTGGCTGTTCAGGCAGAAGAAAGCTTTGTAGAAGCTGAATAATAAGGCAAGCTCATTATTGAGCCCTTATTAACCAGGTATTGAAATATATTGGTTAGGGGGGCCTGTTATGGCCCCCTTTTACGTATCTAATATAAGAACTATCCATGCGGAATACTCTCTTCCTGCGGGATACATCGAGGAATAAAACAAATGTCTGGAATTACCGCTGCTTTGGTAAAAGAACTGCGTGAGCGTACTGGCGCAGGTATGATGGAATGTAAAAAAGCGCTGGTTGAAGCTAATGGCGATATCGAGTTAGCGATTGACAACATGCGTAAATCAGGTCAGGCGAAAGCGGCTAAGAAGGCTGGCCGTGTCGCTGCTGAAGGTATCATCCTGACGGAAGTGGCTGCTGATGGTAAATTCGGCGCTTTGGTTGAGCTGAACTGTGAAACTGACTTCGTTGCTAAAGATGCTGGCTTCATCGCTTTCGGTAAAGAAGTTATGGCGACAGTATTGGCTGATAAAGTCTCTGATATTGAAACGCTGAAAGCTAAGTTCGAAGAGCAGCGTACCGCACTGGTTGCTAAAATCGGTGAAAACATCAACATTCGTCGCGTTTCTGTATTAGAAGGCGAACAATTGGGTACTTACCTGCATGGTGCGCGTATCGGTGTTCTGGTCGCGGCTGAAGGCGCTAATGAAGAGCTGATTAAGCATGTGGCTATGCACATCGCTGCAAGCAAGCCAGAATATGTTAACCCAAGCGATGTACCTGCTGACGTTGTTGAGCGTGAGCAC
Source organism: Photorhabdus akhurstii (assembly GCF_019090985.1). NCBI lineage: Bacteria > Pseudomonadati > Pseudomonadota > Gammaproteobacteria > Enterobacterales > Morganellaceae > Photorhabdus > Photorhabdus akhurstii. The sequence goes on from NZ_CP020335.1 coordinate 882,178, forward strand.
CAAATCCAACTGGATATCGCAATGCAGTCTGGTAAGCCACGTGAAATCGCAGAGAAAATGGTTTCTGGCCGTATGAATAAATTCACCGGCGAGATCTCTCTGACAGGCCAGAATTTCGTGATGGATCCGAGCAAAACTGTCGGTGATCTGTTGAAAGAAAACAATGCTAAAGTGACCAGCTTCATCCGTTATGAAGTGGGTGAAGGTATTGAGAAAGTTGAGACTGATTTCGCAGCAGAAGTTGCTGCAATGAGTAAATAGTCTTAATTTTTACAAACAGGGCCGCCAAATGGCGGTTCTGTTTTATCTAATCTAAACTGCCTATCCCAGTAGGCATTGAGTTTTTGCATCTGGTCAGAATGACCCGGATGTATGTAAATCCCCAATATACTTTTCTGCTTAGGACAGAACATCATGGCAACCAATGCAAAACCCGTATATCAGCGTATCCTGCTTAAACTCAGTGGCGAAGCCCTGCAAGGTGCAGAAGGTTTTGGTATAGATGCCAGCGTTTTAGATCGCATGGCTCAGGAGATCAAAGAACTGGTTGAGTTAGGCGTACAGGTCGGTGTCGTCATTGGCGGTGGTAATCTGTTTCGTGGTGCTGGCTTGGCAGAAGCAGGAATGAACCGTGTAGTCGGCGACCACATGGGCATGTTGGCAACAGTAATGAATGGTCTGGCAATGCGGGATGCATTACACCGCGCCTATGTGAACGCCCGTCTAATGTCTGCAATTCCTTTAAATGGCGTTTGCGATAACTATAGTTGGGCAGAAGCGATTAGTTTGCTACGTCATGGTCGTGTTGTTATTTTCTCTGCGGGTACCGGCAATCCGTTCTTTACTACAGATTCGGCAGCGTGTTTGCGCGGTATTGAGATTGAAGCAGATGTTGTGCTAAAAGCAACTAAAGTAGATGGTGTTTACTCGGCTGATCCGGCGAAAGATTCAGAAGCGGTATTGTTCGATAAGCTCTCTTATCAGCAGGTATTAGAGCGTGAATTGAAAGTTATGGATTTGGCGGCATTCACTCTGGCTCGTGATCATAGCTTACCCATTCGCGTATTTAACATGAATAAGCCGGGGGCGTTACGTCGTGTGGTGATGGGGGAAAATGAAGGTACCCTGATTTCTCATGAGTAATGTTCAAAGACACCAGAGATGTTTGGCGGTATGATGAGTCGCCTGATACGCCAAATTTAACAAATCATGGTCATAATGATTTATGGCTTGAAAACAACCAGTTCCCAAGGGTTTGTAACGTGATTAATGAAATCAAAAAAGACGCACAAGACCGTATGGAAAAGAGCGTCGAAGCACTTAAAAACCAAATTAGCAAGGTTCGTACCGGCCGAGCTTCTCCTAGTCTGCTGGATGGTATCACTGTTGAGTATTATGGTGCGCCAACGCCTTTGCGTCAGCTTGCTAACGTTGTTGCTGAGGATGCACGTACCCTGGCTATCACGGTATTTGATCGTACTATAACGCCGGCGATTGAAAAGGCAATCATGGCTTCTGATTTAGGGCTGAATCCATCTTCTGCGGGGACAACAATCCGCGTTCCTTTGCCACCATTGACAGAAGAGCGTCGTAAAGATTTGATTAAGGTGGTTCGTGGCGAAGCTGAGCAGGGGCGTGTCTCTGTGCGTAATATTCGTCGTGATGCTAACGACAAAATCAAAGCGCTGTTGAAAGACAAAGAGATCAGTGAAGACGATGAGCGTCGTGCGCAGGATGATATTCAAAAGCTGACGGATAATTTCATCAAAAAAGTTGATGAAGCTTTAACGAAGAAAGAAGAAGAACTGATGGAGTTCTAATCTCTTTCGTGAGATATATTGAGCGCTGCTATCTTGCGGCGCTATTTTTATTCGGCATTTCTCTGAAGTCATGAGCGTTCATAGCCAGGCAAATCAGACAAGTATTAATACACACCAAATAAAACAATTCAGAGCATCAGTATGAAAAGGTTGACCATCCTTGGTTCCACAGGTTCCGTAGGCAAAAGTACACTTACTGTAGTTCGCAATCATCCGGATAAATTTAAAGTAACAGCGCTTGCCGCAGGAAAAAATATCCAGGTTATGGCTGAGCAATGTCTGGAATTTCGGCCTCAATATGCTGCAATGGCGGACGAAGTTTCCGCAAAAGAGTTGCGTCAGTTGCTCATTGAACAAGGCTGTAAAACCGAAGTATTTTTCGGGGAACAGGCTGCGTGTGATTTGGCTGCGTTGAATGATGTTGATCAGGTGATGTCTGGGATTGTTGGTGTTGCCGGTTTATTACCAACGCTGGCGGCCATCCGTGCGGGTAAACAGATTTTACTTGCTAATAAAGAGTCGCTGATTACCAGTGGTCGGTTTTTTATGGATGCGGTGGCGCAACATAATGCTCAACTATTACCCATTGACAGTGAACATAATGCTATTTTCCAGAGCTTACCTGAAGTCATACAGCGAAACCTTGGACGCGGAGATCTAAAACAACACGGAATTGCTAATATCATTCTGACAGGATCTGGCGGGCCTTTTCGTCATACTCCTTTGGAGCAATTGGCTTTTGTTACACCGGACCAGGCTTGTGCTCATCCGAATTGGTCGATGGGGCGTAAGATTTCGGTAGATTCTGCGACAATGATGAATAAGGGGTTGGAATATATTGAGGCGTGTTGCTTGTTCAATGCATCTGCGGCGGAAATGGAAGTGGTAATCCATCCTCAATCGGTTATTCACTCTATGGTCCGTTATCAGGATGGCAGCGTTATTGCTCAATTAGGAACGCCGGATATGTGTACGCCAATTGCCTATGCAATGGCGTACCCAAATCGTATTGCTTCTGGTGTTGAACCTCTTGATTTTTATTCTTTAGGTACACTGACATTCTCGAAACCAGATTATGAACGGTATCCATGTTTGAAACTGGCTATTGAAGCTTGCCACGCAGGCCAGGCTGCAACGACAGCCTTGAATGCAGCGAATGAAGAGATCGTTAAGGTTTTTTTACAAAATGGAATCTCTTTCACAGATATTGCAATTATAAACCGGCAGGTTGTAGAAAAATTAAATTTGCCGGAACCTCAGAGCATTGAGGAGGTCTTACAGATTGATAATCTCGCAAGAGAGTTGGCTATGAAGACTATTCGTTCATTTATCAGGTAGTCTTGGATTGGCAAATGGGTATTTGTCCGCATTTTTACCTGATGGTATAGTTTGCGTATAACTGTTGGTTGATACAATTAACGGTCCAGATTTTGGAAGTTCTCTTCCAGATAATTAGGCTTTTACCCAGGCCGTGGATACCAGACACGGCTTTTTTACGTTTGGATGCCTGAACTTGTAAGAGAATTACCCTGACCAGTAAAGGATTAATTGAGTGATATTATCCAGCAATCATCATCAGAACGATTTATCGTCATTATTACCTAAACATGTTGCTATTATTATGGATGGTAACGGCCGTTGGGCAAAGAAGCGAGGGAAATTAAGAGCCTTTGGTCATCGTGCGGGGATTAAAGCGGTACGGAGTGCGGTGAGTTTCTCGGCTAAACATAAAATTGAGTCACTGACGCTATACGCTTTCAGTAGTGAAAACTGGAATCGACCGGAGCAAGAAGTCAGTTCTTTAATGGAATTATTTATTTTTGCACTAGATAGCGAAGTCAAAAGTTTACATAAGCATAATATTAGATTATCTGTTATTGGCGATATCAGCCGGTTTAGTGAGCGTTTACGGGATCGTATCTGTCGCTCAGTTAAGTTGACTGCTAATAATACGGGGCTGCGACTTAATATTGCTGCAAATTATGGTGGTCGTTGGGATATAGTTCAAAGTGTTCAGAAAATTGCTCAACAGATTAAAGATAATTCCCTTGAGCCACAGGATATTACTGAAGAATTAGTTAATAATTATATGAATCTAAGCCAGCAGCCTCAGGTTGATTTAGTCATCAGAACCGGAGGTGAGCATCGTATCAGTAATTTTCTGTTATGGCAGATAGCTTATGCAGAATTCTATTTTACCGATATACTCTGGCCTGATTTTGATGAAACTGTTTTTGAAGGTGCAATTAATGCCTTTGCTAAAAGAGAACGCCGGTTTGGCGGAACAATACCAGACGATGCCGATGTGGGATCATAGGAGGAACTCTTGCTGAAGTACCGCCTTATAACGGCTGTGATATTAATCCCTCTTGTGATTGCCGCTCTGTTTTTGCTGCCGCCAGTAGCGTTTGGGCTGGTTATTATCGCTGTTTCAGCCCTTGCCGCATGGGAATGGGGGCAATTCGCTGGCTTATTCAGCCAAACGAAACGGGCTATTCTGGCGGCTCTGTTTGCTATTGGTTTATTAGCCCTACAGTATACTCTGCCAGATTTCACTGATTTGATTGGACAGCCGCAAATCACTTTTGCCCTATGGGGGGGGATGATTTGGTGGATTGTCGCGACGCTTCTGGTTGTTACCTACCCTTCTTCCGCTGCAATTTGGAAGAAATCCATTTTATTGCGCCTTTTGTTTGGTATCCTGACATTAGTGCCGTTCTACTGTGGAATGATGGTCTTACGGACCCAAGGATATGGTGATAATTCATATTATGGCGCATGGTGGTTACTGTATGTCATGTTGCTGGTATGGGGGGCGGATTCTGGTGCTTATCTTTTCGGACGTACTTTAGGTAAACGTAAAATGGCGCCGAAAGTTTCTCCAGGAAAAACGCTGGAAGGATTAATCGGAGGATTAATGACAGCGGCCATTATTTCATGGTTGTTTGGGAAATATGCTCCAGTACCTGCAATGCCTGAAAAACTTATGTTGTGTTCTGCTATTGTTGTTATCGCTTCTGTATTTGGTGATTTAACTGAGAGTATGTTCAAACGTGAATCAGGTATTAAGGATAGCAGCCAGCTAATTCCGGGGCATGGCGGTGTTATGGATCGTATTGATAGTTTGACTGCTGCGATCCCTGTCTTTGCCGGCATGATATTGCTGGTGTTTTGATCTCTCTGTTTGACGGCGTTTAAAAAATATGATGGGAATTCTCTGGAATCTGGCGGCTTTTATTATTGCGCTAGGCATATTGATCACTGTGCATGAGTTCGGTCATTTTTGGGTAGCCAGAAAGTGTGGTATTCACGTTGAACGTTTCTCCATTGGTTTTGGTAAAGCGCTATGGCGGCGTATGGATAGCCAGGGAACGGAGTATGTTATAGCCCTTATTCCATTGGGGGGATATGTGAAAATGCTTGATGAGCGTGTTTCACCTGTTTCTCCTGAACACCGTCATATGGCATTCAATAATAAAACACTTGGTCAACGTGCCGCGGTTGTCAGTGCTGGGCCAATTGCTAACTTTTTATTGGCGGCTGTGGTTTATTGGTTAGTGTTTATTATTGGCGTGCCGGCAATACGTCCTGTTGTTGCGGATATCAAATCAGATTCTATCGCTGCGCAAGCAAATATTTCATCGGGAATGGAACTAAAATCCGTAGATGGTATCGAAACGCCTGATTGGAATTCAGTTCGTTTTGCTCTGGTGGGCAAGATAGGTGACGATAATATGACCGTTCAGGTTATCTCTCCTGGTTCATCATATCCGGTAGAGAAAATTCTGGATTTGCGGCAATGGAGCTTTGATCCTGATAAGCAGGACCCTGTATTGTCTCTAGGGATTATGCCTGTCGGTCCTCATTTGGATTCTCTGGTGGAAAAAGTTATCCCTGGCTCCGCAGCGGAAAAGGCGGGTTTGCAAAAGGGGGATAGGATAGTTAAAGTCGGTGACCAGGAAATAGATGCTTGGCATACTTTTACATCCTTTGTCAGTAATAATCCTAATGTCCCGCTGGAACTTTCCGTGGATCGGGCTGGTCATATTATTTCTCTCTCTATGACGCCGGAAGTAAGACAACAATCTGGTGGCAGGAAAGTTGGTTTTGCCGGTGTGGAACTGCGAGTTGTGCCATTAGCCGATGAATATAGAATCGTTCAGCAATACGGGCCTTTCTCTGCCATGTATCAGGCAGGAGATAAGACTTGGCAACTGATGCGATTAACTGTCAGTATGATTGGTAAGCTGATCGTTGGTGATGTGAAAATTAACAACCTGAGTGGGCCTATCTCTATCGCCAAAGGAGCGGGGGTGTCGGCTGATTCCGGCTTGGTGTATTATTTGATGTTTTTGGCGCTGATAAGCGTCAATCTTGGGATTATTAACCTAATCCCATTACCTGTGTTAGATGGTGGACACCTGCTCTTCTTGTTTATCGAAAAGATAAAAGGCGGGCCGGTTTCCGAGCGTGTACAAGACTTCAGCTATCGCATCGGTGCCATGATACTGGTGTTATTGATGGGGCTTGCACTTTTCAATGATTTCTCCCGTTTTTAAAGCGGAAGACTGGTTAGGAAGACGCATTACAACGATGGCGATGAAAAAGTTACTCATAGCGTCGCTGCTGTTCGGCAGCGCCACTGCATACGGTGCAGACGGATTCGTAGTTCAGGACATTCACTTTGAAGGTCTTCAACGCGTCGCCGTAGGTGCAGCATTATTGAATATGCCAGTTCGCGTAGGTGATACGGTCAGCGATGAAGATATCGGTCGTACCATTCATGCACTATTTGCTACTGGTAACTTTGAAGACGTTCGTGTCCTGCGTGATGGCAATACACTTATTGTTCAGGTAAAAGAACGGCCGACTATTGCCAGCATCACTTTCTCCGGCAATAAATCGGTGAAAGATGACATGTTGAAACAAAACCTTGAAGCATCTCATGTTCGAGTCGGAGAAGCCCTTGACCGCACGATGCTGTCCAATATCGAAAGAGGATTAGAGGATTTCTATTACAGTGTGGGTAAATACAACGCCAGTGTAAAAGCGGTTGTTACGCCACTTCCACGTAACCGTGTCGATTTAAAACTGGTTTTCGCTGAAGGTGTTTCGGCAAAAATCCAGCAAATTAACATTGTCGGTAATAAATCATTTTCTTCTGATGAGTTATTGAATCGTTTCCAACTTAGAGATGATGTGCCGTGGTGGAATTTGACTGCCGATCAGAAATATCAGAAACAAAAACTGACTGGTGACCTTGAAGCATTGCGCAGTTTTTACCTTGATCGCGGTTACGCCCGTTTTAACATTGATTCGACTCAGGTCAGTTTGACGCCAGATAAAAAAGGTATTTATGTCACGATAAATATAACTGAAGGGGATCAATACAAAATATCAGGTATTGACCTGAACGGTAATATGGCGGGTTATCAGTCAGAAATTACTAAACTGGCTGTCATTGAGCCTGGATCTCTGTATAACGGGACTCAGGTGACTAAAATGGAAAATGACATCAAGAATTTGCTTGGTCGCTATGGTTATGCTTACCCACGAGTGATGACGCAACCTGAAATCAATGATCAAGACAAGACAGTAAAACTGCATGTCAATATTGATGCGGGTAACCGTTTCTATGTTCGTAAAATTCGTTTCTCTGGTAATGACACCACTAAAGATTCTGTTCTGCGTCGTGAAATGCGTCAAATGGAAAGAGCATGGTTAGGGAGTGATCTGGTTGAACTGGGTAAAGAGCGTCTTAACCGTTTGGGTTATTTCGAAACGGTAGATGTTGAAACTCAGCGTGTACCAGGCAGCCCTGATCAGGTAGATGTCGTTTATAAAGTTAAAGAACGTAATACCGGCTCTTTGAACTTTGGTGTTGGTTTTGGTACAGAAAGCGGCGTTAGTTTCCAGGTTGGCGCTCAGCAAGATAACTGGTTAGGTACAGGTAATGCTGTGGGGATTAATGCTAGTAAGAACGATTATTCAACCTATGCAGAGCTCTCCTTCACTGACCCATACTTCACAGTTAACGGAGTGAGTCTTGGTGGCCGGGTATTCTACAATGATTTCAGAGCCGATGATGCTGAATTATCCGGCTATACCAACCAAAGTTATGGTATAGATGGTTTCCTCGGTTTCCCGGTTAATGAAAATAACTCCCTGCGTTTTGGGTTAAATTATGTGCATAACTCACTGTCTGATATGCTTCCTCAGGCAGCTATGTGGCGCTATCTGAATTCTATGGGTGAGAAACCAGATTATAAAAGTAAAGCTGAGTTCAAAGCGGATGACTTTGCTTTGAATATAGGTTGGACATATAACAACCTTGACCGTGGCTTCTTCCCAACATCCGGCGTGAAATCGACTCTGAATGGTAAAGTGACTATTCCTGGTTCGGATAACGAATTCTATAAAGTGACTCTTGATACTTCTGCGTATTATCCGATCAATGACGATCATACTTGGGTGATTTTAGGGCGTGGTCGTTTAGGTTATGGGGATGGATTAGGCGGTAAAGAGTTGCCATTCTATGAAAACTTTTATGCAGGTGGCTCCAGTACGGTTCGCGGTTTCCGTTCTAACAATATTGGGCCTAAAGCGATTTATCTGAATGGAAAAGATGATCCTAAGAAAGATAGCCCATCTCGCGATGCCGTGGGGGGGAATGCAATGGCGGTAGCTAGCCTTGAGCTGATTACTCCAACGCCGTTCCTTGATAGTAAGTATTCGAACTCTGTCCGAACTTCATTCTTTATTGATTCAGGTACGGTTTGGGATACCTATTGGAATGATTCTGCTGCTATGAAGAGCAGAGGCATACCTGATTACAGTAAACCAGGTAATATCCGTGTTTCGGCGGGTATTGCATTGCAATGGATGTCTCCTTTAGGTCCGCTGGTATTCTCTTATGCTAAGCCGATCAAAGACTACGAAGGTGATAGATCAGAGCAATTCCAATTTAATATTGGCAAAACCTGGTGATAATGCGTTTTTATCTTATTATTGATAGAGCAAGCTCTGAAATCGTAGGTTTCAGAGCATTGACTAAGTTTTCCAATAGGTTACAGATAGCGTGGTTTAAGGAGTTTATAGTGAAAAAATGGTTGTGTGCAGCAAGCTTTGGTATTGCATTAGCTTTCTCTGCTGGCGTTCAGGCAGCAGACAAAATTGCCGTTGTAAATGTTGGCGAGATTTTCCAGCAATTGCCAGCCCGCGAAGCTGTTGCGAAGCAGTTGGAAAATGAGTTTAAAAACCGCGCATCTGAATTGCAACGGATGGAAACTGACTTGCAATCCAAGATCCAGAAATTACAGCGTGATGGTTCCACTATGAAATCCAGTGAGCGTACTAAGCTGGAAAAAGATGTGATGGCTAAGCGTGAAGAATTTGCCAAGAAAGCTCAAGCTTTTGAACAAGATCACCGTCGTCGCGAGATGGAAGAACGCAACAAAATTCTAAGTCGTATTCAGGACGCGATCAAAGTAGTTGCTGGCAAAGAAGGCTATGATGTCGTTATTGATGCGAATGCTGTTGCTTATTCAGTATCTGGCAAAAATATTACTGCAAGTGTATTGAAACAGGTTAAATAATAGATGTCTTCAATTCGATTGGCTGATTTAGCTCAGCAGTTGAATGCACAATTACATGGTGATGGCGATATTGTTATCACCAGTATTGCACCAATGCATTCTGCCAATAGCGAGCAGATCACTTTTTTGTCTGACAGTCGTTACCGTGAGCGTTTAGGTGAATGTCAGGCAGCCGCTGTCGTTCTCCAGGCGTCAGATCTTCCTTATTGCAATATTCCTGCGTTGGTTGTCGCCAATCCTTATCTGGCATATGCCTATATGGCTCAGATTATGGATACAACACCGGTTCCCGCACAGGATATTCACCCTTCTGCGGTGATTTCACCTCTGGCGACTTTGGGTAAGAATGTTGCTGTTGGAGCCAATGCGGTTATCGAGTCTGGCGTTGTGCTTGGTGACAATGTGGTTATCGGCGCAGGCTGCTTTATTGGTAAAAATACGCGTATTGGCGCGGGAAGTCGTCTTTGGGCGAATGTCTCTGTTTATCACAATATTGAAATGGGTGAACAGTGTTTGATCCAATCAGGAGCAGTGATTGGGTCTGATGGTTTTGGCTATGCGAATGATCGTGGTAAGTGGGTTAAAATCCCTCAATTAGGTTCAGTTATTATTGGTGACCGGGTTGAGATTGGCGCTTGTACGACGATCGATCGGGGAGCTTTGGATAATACTATTATCGGCAATGGCGTCATTATCGATAATCAGTGTCAGATTGCTCATAATGTTATCATTGGTGACAATACGGCGATTGCTGGCGGTGTGATCATGGCTGGTAGTCTGAAAATTGGTTGTTACTGTATGATTGGCGGCGCCAGTGTAATTAATGGACATATGGAAATCTGTGATAAGGTAACAGTCACGGGAATGAGTATGGTGATGCGTCCTATCACTGAACCTGGTGTATACTCCTCTGGCATTCCGGCACAACCAAATAAAGTTTGGCGTAAGACGGCAGCTTTAGTCATGAATATCAATGAAATGAATAAACGTCTTAAGTCAATGGAGAGTAAACTGGAAGGCGAAAACGAGTAATTGCACTATATTTAATTGTACTAGATTTAATTGCACTATATTTTTATTTTTGGTTGTGTTTTATTTTGCGGCCTGCCTGGGAACTCTGGATTTGGGGTTTAAGCGGGCCGTGTCGTTAATACAATTAGTCCTTTTTGACAGGAAGAGTATTTAGATGAGTGATAATCATACTCTGCACATTGAAGAAATTTTAGATCTACTTCCACATCGTTATCCGTTTTTATTGGTGGATCGCGTTCTTGATTTTGAGGAAGGTAAATTCTTACGTGCAGTAAAAAATGTATCTTTTAACGAACCCTTCTTTCAGGGACATTTTCCCGGCAAACCTATTTTCCCTGGCGTTCTGATCCTTGAAGCTATGGCACAGGCTACCGGGATTCTGGCATTTAAGAGTGTGGGTAAACTAGAGCCAAATGAGCTCTATTATTTTGCCGCTATCGATGGTGCCCGTTTTAAACGTCCGGTAGTGCCTGGGGATCAAATGATATTAGAAGTAGAATTTATTAAGGAGCGTCGAGGGGTTGCGCGTTGTAGAGGCGTAGCGAAAGTCGATGGAGAAGTAGCTTGCGAAGCAGAAATGATGTGTGCTCGCCGTCGTGAGGTCTAGTCTATGATTGATGAAACCGCTTATATACATCCTAGCGCTATTATAGAAGATGGCGCGGTTATCGGTGCTAATGTTCGTATTGGACCGTTTTGTTGTATTGGTTCTCAGGTTGAAATTGGCGAAGGTACAGAGCTGAAATCTCATGTTGTTGTCAATGGAATAACCAAAATCGGTCGTGATAACCAGATTTTTCAATTTGCTTCTATTGGCGAAATGAATCAGGACCTGAAATATCACGGTGAACCAACCCGAGTTGAAATTGGTGATCGTAACCGTATCCGCGAAAGTGTCACCATTCATCGTGGCACCGTGCAAGGTGGCGGTGTAACGAAAATCGGCAATGATAATTTGTTGATGATTAATGCCCATATCGCTCATGACTGTATTGTTGGTGATCGTTGTGTCATTGCGAATAATGGTACTTTAGGGGGGCATGTTATCCTGGGGGATTATGTCATCATTGGTGGTATGAGTGCGATTCATCAGTTCTGTCAGATAGGCTCTCATGCTATGGTGGGAGGGTGTTCCGGAGTGGTACAGGATATTCCGCCATATGTTATTGCTCAGGGGAATCATGCAACACCTTTTGGCACCAACGTCGAAGGTCTGAAACGCCGTGGTTTTGATAAAGAGTCATTGCATGCAATTAGAAATGCGTACAAAATTTTGTATCGTAACGGAAAAACGTTAGAAGAAGCACAACAAGAAATTGCTGAGCTGGCTGAAAATAATCAGCATGTAAAGATTTTCAGTGATTTTTTGGCAAATTCTACCCGCGGCATTATCCGTTAAGTAGATGAAGGATACTCCTTTGGCTACCATTTCTTCTATTGATAGTCTGCGTCCGCTGACTATTGGATTAATCGCCGGAGAAACCTCCGGTGATATCCTTGGTGCAGGTTTGATTCGTGCTTTAAAAGCAAAAGTACCTAATGCCCGTTTTGTCGGTGTGGCGGGTCCTCTTATGCAGGCTGAAGGTTGTGAAGCTTGGTATGAGATGGAAGAGCTAGCAGTAATGGGGGTTGTTGAAGTTCTCGAACGTTTGCCTCGTTTGCTGAAAATACGTAAGGATCTGACAACCCGTTTCACTGAACTGAAACCTGATGTATTTGTGGGCATCGATGCGCCGGATTTTAATATCACCTTGGAAGGTCGGTTAAAACAGCGGGGCATTCGCACGATTCATTATGTTAGTCCGTCGGTATGGGCTTGGCGGCAGAAACGTGTTTTCAAAATTGGTAAAGCCACAGATATGGTTCTCGCTTTCTTACCTTTTGAAAAAGCGTTTTACGATAAGTTTAATGTTCCGTGCCGGTTTATTGGACATACGATGGCGGATGCCATGCCATTGCAACCAAATAAAGCAGCGGCGCGTGAACTATTAGGTATTCCGCCAGAGGCTGTTTGCTTGGCTTTATTACCGGGGAGTCGCCATTCTGAGGTTGAGATGCTGAGTGCGGATTTTCTTAAAACTGCTCAGTTATTGCAGCGAAGCATACCAGATCTGCATGTATTTGCGCCGTTGGTGAATGCTAAACGGCGTGAACAATTTGAGCGCATTAAGCAGGAAGTTGCGCCAGAACTGAATGTTCATCTTGTGGATGGCAAAGCGCGAGAAATCATGATCGCAAGTGATGCCGCGCTTTTGGCCTCTGGTACCGCTGCTTTGGAATGTATGTTGGCAAAATGTCCAATGGTAGTTGGTTACCGGATGAAGCCATTAACTTTCTGGTTGGCAAAACGTCTGGTAAAAACGCCTTATGTTTCATTGCCTAACTTATTATCCGGTGAAGAGTTAGTTAAAGAATTATTGCAGGAAGAATGTCAGCCGCAAAAACTTGCAGATGAGTTGTTGCCGTTATTACAAGGCAATGAAAGAGTTGAAGTATTGAAACAGACATTTTTGCATTTGCATGAAAGCATTCGTTGTAATGCTGACGAACAAGCAGCACAAGCCGTGTTGGAATTGGCAGGAAAATGATGGAATTTATATATCCTCAGGTGGGTCTGATTGCTGGGGTTGATGAAGTTGGTCGAGGCCCGTTAGTGGGGGCGGTTGTAACTGCGGCTGTGATTTTAGATCCGTTACGGCCGATAGTGGGTTTGGCTGATTCTAAAAAACTGAGTGAAAAACGCCGTGAGGCACTGTATCTGGAGATCACAGAAAAAGCATTGTGCTGGAGTTTAGGACGTGCAGAACCGGCAGAAATTGATCAATTGAATATCCTGCATGCGACTATGCTTGCGATGCAGAGGGCGGTGGTGAATTTGCCTATTTCTCCTGAATATGTGCTGATTGATGGTAATCGTTGCCCTAAATTACCCATGCCAGCACAGGCGGTGATAAAAGGCGATGGACTGGTTGCTGAAATCAGTGCCGCTTCTATCTTGGCGAAAGTTACCAGAGATCGGGAAATGGCTGAGCTTGATCAACTGTTTCCCGAATATGGATTTGCTAAGCATAAAGGCTACCCGACAGCATTTCACTTAGAAAAGTTGGCGCAGTTGGGAGCGACAGAACATCATCGTAAAAGCTTTGCGCCAGTTAAGAGAGCGATTGGCTTTTAAGTAAACTGGTTGACTGAATACCGCTATTCTTCAAATTGATATCATCTGGATAAATATATGGCCGAACCCCGTTTTGTGCACTTACGTGTTCACAGCGACTATTCAATGATTGATGGCTTAGCCAAAACCAGCCCTTTAGTGAAAAAGGTTGCGCAGTTAGGTATGCCGGCTTTTGCGATCACTGATTTTACTAATTTGTGTGGGTTGGTGAGATTTTACGGCAGTGCTCATGGAGCAGGAGTAAAACCGATTATTGGTGCTGATTTCTATGTAGAAAGTGAACTGCTTGGTGATGAGTACGCTAGCCTCACCATTCTTGCGCGCAATAATACCGGTTATCATAATCTGACGTTGCTGATATCAGAGGCTTATCAGAAGGGATATGGTGCGATTGGTCCGACAATTAAACTAGAATGGCTGATAAACCATAAAGAAGGTCTAATCTTACTCTCTGGTGGCCGTATGGGGGATGTGGGTAAATTCCTGCTACGTGGTAATCAGGTCATGGTGGACCAATGCCTTGAGTTTTATCAGGAGCATTTTCCCGGCTGTTATTATTTGGAGTTGATCCGCACTGGGCGTGCAGATGAAGAAAGTTATCTTCATGCCGCAGTTGCACTGGCAACGGAAAAAAACCTGCCAGTCGTTGCAACTAATGATGTTTGTTTCATTGATAGCGAAGATTTTGATGCACATGAGATTCGCGTAGCGATTCATGATGGCTATACTTTGGCCGACCCCAAACGCCCGAAAAATTACAGTCCTCAGCAATATCTGCGTAGTGAACAGGAAATGTGTGAACTATTCGCTGATATTCCTGAAGCGCTGGAGAACAGTGTAGAAATTGCTAAGCGCTGTAATGTCACTATTCGCCTTGGTGAATATTTCCTGCCGCAATTCCCTACGGGAGAAATGAGTACTGAAGATTATCTGATAGATAGATCTAAACAAGGGTTGGAAGAACGCTTGGCATTTCTCTATCCGGATCCTAAAGTACGTGCAGAAAAACGTCCTGAATATGATGAGAGACTCGATGTTGAACTTCGGGTTATCAACCAGATGGGATTTCCTGGCTACTTCCTGATCGTGATGGAATTCATTCAGTGGTCGAAAGACAACGGTGTTCCTGTAGGTCCTGGACGTGGTTCGGGGGCTGGTTCTTTGGTGGCTTATGCCCTGAAAATAACCGATCTCGATCCTTTGGAATTTGACCTGCTATTTGAACGATTCCTAAACCCTGAACGTGTTTCGATGCCTGATTTTGACGTCGATTTCTGTATGGAAAAACGCGATCTGGTGATTGATCATGTGGCTGATATATATGGCCGTGACGCCGTATCTCAGATCATCACATTCGGAACAATGGCAGCGAAAGCGGTAATCCGGGATGTTGGCCGAGTGCTAGGGCATCCATACGGATTTGTTGATCGGATTTCCAAATTGATACCGCTTGATCCAGGTATGACGCTGGAGAAAGCATTTGCCGCGGAGCCACAACTTCCTGAAATCTATGAAGCGGATGAGGAAGTTAAGGCGCTGATAGATATGGCGCGTAAATTGGAAGGCGTCACTCGTAATGCCGGGAAACACGCGGGTGGGGTGGTTATTGCTCCAACTAAAATCACCGATTTTTCGCCTCTCTATTGTGACCCAGAAGGTTTGAACCCGGTTACTCAGTTTGATAAAAACGATGTGGAATATGCAGGGTTGGTGAAATTTGACTTCCTCGGATTGAGGACACTGACCATTATCAACTGGGCATTAGAGATGATCAACGCGCGTAGAGCGAAGAAAGGTCTGGAGCCGATTGATATTGCAGCAATTCCGCTGAGTGACGCTAAAAGCTTTGATATGTTGCAACGCGCTGAAACAACAGCGGTATTTCAGCTTGAATCCCGTGGTATGAAGGATCTGATTAAACGTCTGCGTCCCGATTGCTTCGAAGATATGATCGCGCTTGTTGCTTTATTCCGTCCAGGTCCTTTGCAATCAGGCATGGTGGATAACTTCATTGACCGCAAACACGGCCGGGAAGAGATCTCATACCCGGATATACAGTGGCAGCACGAATCTTTACAGCCAGTATTAGAGCCAACTTACGGCATTATCCTTTATCAAGAACAAGTGATGCAGATTGCTCAAGTATTGGCAGGATATACTCTCGGTGGTGCAGATATGCTCCGACGAGCGATGGGCAAGAAAAAACCGGAGGAGATGGCTAAGCAGCGTTCTGTCTTTGAAGACGGAGCAAAAAAACTGGGTATTGATGGCCAACTGGCAATGAAAATCTTTGACCTAGTAGAAAAGTTTGCCGGTTACGGATTTAACAAATCTCACTCTGCTGCGTATGCCTTGGTTTCTTATCAAACCTTATGGTTGAAAGCACATTACCCGGCTGAATTCATGGCTGCGGTAATGACTGCTGATATGGATAATACAGAAAAAGTTGTTGGTTTGATTGATGAATGCTGGCGCATGGGGTTGAAAATCTTACCACCTGATATCAATAGTGGCTTGTATCATTTCCACGTTAATGATGACGGGGAGATCGTATATGGTATCGGTGCAATTAAAGGGGTAGGTGAAGGGCCGATTGAAGCGATCATCGAAGCTCGTCAGAAAGGTGGTTATTTTAGAGAACTGTTTGATTTATGTGCCCGTGTTGACATCAAGAAGTTAAGTCGCCGAGTGATGGAAAAACTGATCATGTCAGGGGCATTTGACCGTTTGGGGCCGCACCGTGCAGCACTGATGTCTACGCTGGAAGATGCCCTAAAAGCGGCGGATCAACATGCTAAAGCGGAAGCTACTGGTCAGACTGACATGTTTGGTGTATTAGCTGAAGAGCCAGAAGAAGTGGAACGCTCTTATGCCAATATTCCTCAATGGCCGGAACAGATTGTTCTTGACGGTGAACGGGAAACGTTGGGTCTCTATTTAACCGGGCATCCTATTACTCGTTATTTAAAAGAAATTGAGCGCTATACTAATGGATTGAGGTTAAAAGATGTGAATCCAACACCGCGCGGTCAGGTAACGACTGTGATAGGGTTAGTGTTAGCATCCAAAGTGATTATAACCAAACGGGGTAACCGGATTGGTATTTGTACCTTAGATGACCGTTCAGGACGTCTAGAAGTTATGTTATTTTCCGATGCCTTGGAGAAATATCGGCATTTGTTAGAACAAGACCGGATATTAATTGCTACAGGGCAGGTCAGCTTTGATGACTTCAATGGCGGTCTTAAAATGACAGCTCGTGAATTAATGGATATTAGTGAAGCGCGTGAAAAATATGCGCGTGGGCTTGCTATCTCGCTGTCAGACAGGCAAATTGATGATCAATTGTTGAACCGTCTTCGTAGTGCATTGGAACCACATCGTTCGGGAACGATACCAGTTCATCTTTATTACCAGAGGGAAGACGCCCGCGCCCGTTTAAGATTTGGTGCGACGTGGAGGGTAACGCCAACGGATAACCTTCTGACAGATTTGCGAACTCTGCTGGGTAATGAGCAGGTAGAATTAGAATTTGACTAAAATAGGAATGTTATGAGTCTGAATTTTCTTGAATTTGAACAGCCGATTGCCGAGCTGGAAGCGAAAATTGATTCGCTAACCGCAGTTAGCCGTCAAGGTGAAAAATTAGATATAAATCTGGATGAAGAAGTACAACGTTTGCGGGAAAAAAGTCTGGAATTGACTCGCAAAATCTTTTCAGATTTAGGTGCCTGGCAAATTGCTCAACTTGCCCGTCACCCACGTCGTCCTTATACGTTGGACTATATTCAGCATATTTTTACTGATTTTGAAGAGCTTGCGGGTGATCGTGCTTATGCTGATGACAAAGCAATTGTGGGTGGTCTGGCTCGTCTTGATGGGCGTCCAGTGATGGTTATTGGTCACCAAAAAGGCCGTGAAACCAAAGAAAAAATTCGCCGTAATTTCGGTATGCCGGCGCCAGAAGGGTATCGTAAGGCTTTGCGCCTGATGGAAATGGCCGAGCGCTTTAAACTGCCAATTATTACTTTCATTGATACTCCTGGCGCATATCCAGGGGTTGGTGCAGAAGAGCGCGGTCAATCTGAGGCGATTGCTCGCAACTTGCGTGAAATGTCCCGCCTGTCTGTGCCTGTTATTTGTACTGTGATTGGTGAAGGCGGCTCTGGTGGTGCATTGGCGATTGGTGTTGGTGATAAAGTGAATATGCTGCAATACAGTACTTATTCTGTTATCTCCCCAGAAGGTTGTGCTTCAATTTTGTGGAAAAGTGCGGAAAAAGCACCTTTGGCGGCAGAAGCGATGGGGATTGTCGCATCTCGTTTGAAAGAATTGGAATTGATCGATACTGTGATCTCAGAGCCATTAGGTGGCGCCCATCGTGACTATGAAGCAATCTCCGCGTCGTTGAAAGCTCAGTTGTTGGTTGATCTGGCAGAGCTTGATCATCTGACATCTGAAGAGTTAATTGACCGCCGATATCAGCGCTTAATGCAATATGGTTATTGTTGATATCTGAACTCATTGTTTGAATGAGGGATGGAAATGATTGTAACTGATAAATTTCAGCTACTTCCATCCCTTGCTGTTTCTGCTTTATTTATTTTGTATTTTTAATGAAAGTGACGGAAAGTGTTATTAACGGGCAGTGATCTTAAACTGAATAAAATAGGCGATAACGAATTTATATTATTGCACATTAGAGAACGCTTGAATCTGTAATGACAAACATTAATGAGCGACTATTTTTCACTTTGGCTAAACAGCTTGGTGAATATAAGAAAATTCTGGTTGGATTCAGTGGTGGGTTAGATTCTTCTGTTTTGCTTCATTTGCTGGTTAATTGGCGTAATCAACATAATCAGGAAATTCAACTAAGAGCAATGCATATTCACCACGGTTTAAACCTAAAAGCAGATCAATGGGTTGAACATTGCCAGCAGATCTGTGATGACTGGCAAGTGGCGTTTCATTCTGCAAGAGTCACGATAGATGCTCGTCAAAAGGGGATTGAGGCTGCGGCTCGCGAGGCTCGATATCAGGTATTCAAGCGCGAATTACAAAAAGACGAAATTTTGGTAACCGCTCAACATCTTGATGATCAGGCGGAGACTTTTTTACTGGCATTAAAGCGAGGTAGTGGTCCGGCAGGTCTTGCTTCTATGCCTTCAATCGCTGTATTTGCTGATACATTATTGTTACGTCCGTTACTTGACTATAGCCGGAATGAATTGGAAATGTATGCCAGTAAACATCGTCTGAATTGGATTGAAGACGACAGTAATCAAGATGATCGTTATGACAGAAATTTTCTGCGTTTACATATCATGCCGTTACTGAATCAACGTTGGCCGCATTTCCCTCAATCTGCTGCTCGTAGTGCAAGTTTATGTGGTGAACAAGAACAGCTTCTAGATGAATTACTGAATGAGTCTTTGAAAGAGCTGATAACCCAAGATGGTGCTTTGGGTATTTCGTCTTTGGTTGTATGTTCAGAAGCCAAACGAAATGCTTTGTTACGCCGTTGGTTTGGTTACCATGAGATGAAAATGCCTTCACGAGAACAGCTTAGCCGGCTTTGGCATGAGGTGGCTCTTGCTCGTACTGATGCTGAGCCTCGGTTACAATTTGGTAAATATGATGTACGCCGTTATAAGCAAAAACTCTGGCTGGTTCCTCAGTGTCAATCGTTGAGAGAGACTATTCTTGAGTGGGATATTTGCAATACTTTGGTATTACCGGATCGCTTAGGAGAATTGAATATTTCTGATTGCGGTATTCAAGTGAGGGTCCCGGCTGATAATGAACGAGTGACTATTCGCTTTGGTGTCCAGGGAATGATAAGTATTGTGGGGCGTCAACACTCCCGGCATAGTAAAAAATTGTGGCAAGAGCTTGGGGTCGCTCCGTGGTTTAGAGAACGAATTCCATTGCTTTATTACAACGAACAATTGATAGCAGCGTTAGGTGTTTTTGTTACCAAGGGAAGTGAAGCGGCAGAAGGAAGAGAAAAGTTAACAATTAACTGGCATAAAACGCTGTTAAAATAAAACGTTAAGCCGCCAAAGGCGGCTGTTTTCTATCAAGATTCAGAGTGTTCAATAGTAATAGTGCCAATTTTAGGGTGACTGAAACTGGCAATATGATCTAACCGCAATTCACGGGGTTTACCTTCTGTTTCAATTATCAAGTATTCAACTTTTTTTCTTAAAACCAAATCACAGGCTTTTCCTTCAATAACTTCCCCGCCCCGCAACTTTATGTGGAGATGGAGCTGATGTTGGCAAGTTGACTCAAGATTGTCGTAGTCGTCACAGTTAATTGGTTGATATTCAGTATTTATAGACATATTCGCTCACCACTATGGTTAGTGGCGGTTATTGCCGCCCGTGGTTGTTAAAAATTGTAACTCAAAAGCACTGTTAATGACTATAGCACAGGAAATCAATCGTGATTAATGAATAACTTTGGTTATTCATTCTGAACAGTAAATAAATAAAAGTCTTATTTCACAGCAAGTTCCTGACAAAAGTATTAAAATCAGCCCACGTTATTTTACTATTATTGGGTAACATCCTTAAGAAGGACAGTACTTACGCTATTAGGCTTGAATAGTCGCTATGTTCCTTGTGTTACTTATAAGATGAGAATTATAGAGTTCATTATACTGTGTGGAGATAAATGTGAATAAAAAACTTTTGACAGCGTTAGTTGCAGTGGGCGTATCTGCTTTGATGGGATGTAAAGGTAACTCAGCACAGCAAACGGGTTCACAGCCAGTAGATCAGACTTTTCATGGTACTCTTCCTTGCGCTGATTGTTCTGGTATTGATACCACACTGTTATTGGATAATGACGGTACTTATATTCTGGAACAAACTTATCTTGATACTCGTGATGGTGACCAGTCATTCTTTGAATCCGGTCTATGGGCGAAAGATGGAGAGAAAATTCACCTGACAAAATCAGATGACCAGAAATCTTATTATCTGCCGAAAGGTGAAAACCTGGTAATGCTCGATATTGAAGGCAATAAAATTGAATCATCATTCAATTATGAACTGCAACGGGTAAAACCGAAGAAACTGGCGGGTGAGTACAGTTATATGGCTGATGCTGCTTTGTTTACAGATTGTAGTACAGGTAAGCGGTATGCTGTAACGGAAAGTCTGGATTTGGAGCAAGGCTATCACCAAGTCGGTGTGGAAGGTGGAACGCCGGTTTATGTTGAAGTTGAAGGTTATTACAGCGTCCGTCCTTCAATGGAAGATGGGCAATTTGATTCCGCTTTGATTCAGACAGGTAAAATCCATTTCGATAAATCGAAATCTTGTAATATGAAGAAATAATTCTAGTTTCAGTATATATGGTGATAATGGGCAAGAAACGTAAAATGCTCTGTTGCGATATGACCATTATCACCATACTATTCAATAAATTACTGCAATAATCCTAATTAACAACCTAGTTGTTGCTTCAAGCAATCAACAACATCGTCTAGTTTCAGCATCTGTTTTTCATCACCGCGACGATGTTTATATTCTACTTCGCCATTATCAAGATTACGGTCACCAATAACGATAGTGTGTGGTACACCGATAAGCTCCATATCGGCAAACATCACGCCTGGGCGTTCTTTACGATCATCAAAAATAACATCAATACCGCTAGCGCGTAGATCGGCATACAGTTTCTCTGCAACTTCTTTAACACGGTATGACTTGTGCATATTCATTGGCAAAATAGCAACTTGGAATGGTGCAATTGCATCAGGCCAGATGATACCGCGGTCATCGTGATTTTGTTCAATCGCTGAGGCGACAATACGAGTAACACCAATACCATAACAGCCCATAGTGACTATCTGATTGTGGCCATCTTCGCCTTGCACTGTCGCTTTCATAGCATCAGAATATTTGGTGCCGAGTTGGAAGATATGACCAACTTCAATACCACGTTTGATGAGTAATGTCCCTTTACCATCTGGGCTGGCATCACCTTCAACAACATTACGGATATCAGCAACTTCTGGTAGCGGCAGATCACGCTCCCAGTTGATGCCGAAATAGTGTTTGTCATCGATATTGGCGCCTGCGCCAAAGTCACTCATTACTGCCACACTGCGGTCGATAATAACGGGTATTGGCAGATTGACAGGTCCCAATGAACCTGGGCCTGCGCCAACAATTGAGCGAATCTCTTCTTCGGTAGCAAAAGTCAGTGGGCTGGCAACTAAAGATAATTTCTCTGCTTTGATTCCATTAAGTTCGTGGTCGCCGCGAACCAGTAAGGCAATCAATTTATGACCTGCGTCTTCTGTTGCGTGAACCATCAGGGTTTTAACGGTTTTCTCAATTGGCAGATTGAATTGCTCAACCAGTTCTGCAATTGTTTTTGCATTTGGAGTTTCTACCAGATGCATCTCTTCTATTGGTGCTGCGCGATCATGAACGGGGGCAATAGCTTCGGCTAATTCAATATTAGCTGCGTAATTGGATTCAGTTGAGAAAACGATATCATCTTCTCCACTGGCTGCCAGAACCTGAAACTCATGGGAAGCACTACCACCGATGGAACCGGTGTCTGCCAGGACAGCACGAAAATCTAAACCTATACGGGTAAAAATTTTGCTGTAGGCTTCGTACATGTTGTCGTAAGTTTCTTGTAATGATACTTGGGTAGCATGGAAAGAGTAAGCGTCTTTCATTAGGAATTCACGGGAACGCATCACACCGAAACGAGGGCGAACTTCATCGCGAAATTTAGTCTGAATCTGGAATAAAGTCAGTGGTAACTGCTTATATGAGCTGACTTCATTGCGGATCAAATCGGTGATGACCTCTTCATGAGTTGGACCTAGTACAAAAGGACGATCACCTCGGTCAACAAAACGCAGTAACTCTGGACCATATTGTTCCCAACGGCCACTTTCTTGCCATAGATCTGCCGGCTGTACGACGGGCATAGATATTTCAATCGCTCCGGCATTGTTCATCTCTTCTCGAACAATTTTTTCGACTTTTTTGAGTACACGGATACCTGTAGGCATCCAATTATACAGACCTGAAGCGAGTTTACGGATCATGCCCGCACGCAGCATCAGCTTATGGCTGACAACCTCCGCATCGGCAGGAGTCTCTTTTAATGTAGAGAGCAGATATTGGCTAGTACGCATTGTTAGGTTCCATTAGAGCAGCAAATTGCTTCTGACTGGCAAAAATTTGCCAGCCAATAAAAAAACGAAAATAAGCCTTTAGTCTACCAGTGAGTTTAAGATGCCAAAAGGGTATATGCTGATTTTTAATGGGGATCTATGGAGACCACTTCGGTTAATGTGTCACAGATTCTCCAGCGTACATTAAAATCCAGTAAATGAGCTGCATATTCCCGATTTTCCTGTTCTCCTCTCCGGTAAGCAGGACGAGGATCTTGAGCCAAAACCTGACTGATAAAACGGCGTAAATTCGGGTAAATATTTTGAACTGAGATGAGCTGTTGCTCAGCGGCAGGCGAAAATATCACTTCCATATCGGTAGAAGGGGCTTGCTGTGCAAAACCTGCCACTGCATGTGGCTGACATTCAGCAAAAGGTAAATAAGGCTTAATATCAATAACAGGCGTACCATCAACTAAATCCAGGCTACCAAGTTCCAGAGTAACTTGACCTTTCTTGTATTCGATCCCTTTAAGTTCAATCAGAGACATACCAATTGGATTTGGTCGAAAAGTCGAACGGGTTGCGAATACGCCCATTTTTGCATTGCCGCCTAAACGAGGAGGACGCACCATTGGCTTCCAGCCGCCTTCTATTGTTTGATGGAAGATAAAAATAACCCACAGATGACTAAATTGTTCCAGACCACGAACTGCATCCGGTTGATTATAGGGAGGAAGAAGTAGCAGTTTCCCACCACCATCTTCAATAAGACCTGGTTGGCGGGGAACGGCAAATTTTTCTTTATAAGGGGAGTGGATAACCCCTATCTGCGTGAAATGGAAATCGGTCATTGGGTGATAAGCAGGGCTGAACCTTCACATATCGCTATCTGGTAGCATCCTTGGCCTGATAATATTTCGCATTGATGCAATAAAACAGCGTTAGCATCCAAATAAGCTGCTTTGGTTATCATCTGGTTGCGAGCCACGGTGATATTCGCTGGTGGATCTTGTAAGGAGCTGCGACATGATTGACCAGAAACAATCCCTAAATCTTTAAATGAGGCACCTAATAATTCTTCACTCTTGGTATATAGCTTTACGGATGAGGAAAAATGTTCTTTTTCGCCAGTTGATAGTTTTGTGAGTCTCATATCTGATAACTGGGAAGAGTCAGTAAATGTTGTTTGTTGCATTGAACATCCTGTTATGGACAGTGCTAACAAAGAGGCAAGTAGCCTACGCATTATAGATCCTCGAATTTTTACTGTTAGAGTTAAGCGAGTAGATCAGGTTAACAAAAAATACCGAAAACATGATGCCATAATAAATCAGGCGGACAATCTGTCCGCCTGATTATTCTAATATCGATGAGCGTAATATGAAAGATTACCAACCTTTCACAGCACCACCATTAAAGATCTTATTGGCAGCTTCATCAACTTCGTCGGATTGATATGCCTTAACGAATTTCTTAACGTTTTCAGCATCTTTATTATCTTCTCGACTAACCAGTAGGTTTACATATGGAGAATCTTTATCTTCAACGAATAAACCATCTTTTGCTGGAGTCAGGCCAATCTGGCTGGCATATGTTGTGTTGATGATTGCCAGAGCAATTTTTTGATCATCCAGTGAACGTGGTAATTGTGGAGCTTCCAGTTCGACTAGTTTTAGATTCTTAGGGTTTTCAACAATGTCTAAAACTGTTGGCAATAAACCTATGCCATCTTTCAGTTTAATTAGACCTTGTTTCTGTAACAGTAATAAAGAACGGCCTAAGTTCGTTGGATCGTTTGGTAACGCAATTTGGGAACCATCCTGTAATTCATCCAAAGATTTCATTTTTTTGGAATAACCCGCAATTGGATAAACAAAAGAGTTGCCAACTATGACCATCTTATAACCACGGTCTTTGATTTGCTGATCCATATAGGGTTTGTGCTGGTATGCATTCAGATCAATATCACCTTTACTCAGCGCTTCGTTTGGTAATACAAAATCATTAAAGGTTACTAACTCTACATCAAGACCATATTTATCTTTAGCAACTTTTTTCGCAATTTCAGCAACTTCCTGCTCTGCGCCGACGATAACGCCGACTTTAATATGGTTTGGGTCTTGTTTTTCTTGCCCACAACCCGCCAAAATTAATGAACCTAAAAGAGCGCTGATAGTTGCGATTGTTCTTAATTTAACAGACATACTTTACCCCTATAGAACACTGATTTATTAGTACCGACACAGGTACTGCTATTAAAATGATCTTATTATTTATGTGTTGTGGCCTTGACTAAACGGTCACCACTTAATTGAATTAAATAAACTAAAATAACCAGTAATACTAACACGGTATTCATTACTGTTGCATTATAGCCGATATAACCGTATTGGTAGCCAATCTGCCCTAATCCACCTGCACCTACAGCACCTCCCATTGCGGAATAACCGACTAAAGTAATGAGGGTAATTGTGGCTGCATTGAGCAAACCAGGTAATGCTTCAGGTAACAGAATTTTCTTTATAATCTGGAATGGGGTTGCTCCCATTGCTCTGGCGGCTTCAATTAGTCCCGATGGAATTTCTAATAAAGCATTTTCCACCATACGAGCAATAAATGGCGCAGCACCTATGGTTAATGGGACAATGGCAGCTTGTAAACCGATCGATGTTCCCACAATTAGTCTGGTAAAAGGAATCATCCACACCAGTAAAATAATAAATGGAATAGAACGGAAAACATTGACTACCGCTGAAAGAAAACGATAGAGCTTGCTATTTTCCATAATTTGACCGGGACGGGTGACATATAACAATACACCTATCGGCAACCCGATAATGAAGCCAAAGAAACCAGAAACAAAAGTCATTACTAGAGTTTCCCAGACGCCTTTAGCCAGTAATAAAATCATTCCTTCAGACATAACCGAGAACCTCTACTTTCACATGATGATCTTGTAAAAACTTAATCGTTGATTCAACGCTGCCATTTTCACCGTGTAATTCCGCTAGCATCACACCAAATTTTACGCCACCGGCATAGTCGATTTGAGAACTTAATATATTCATATCAATATCAAAACGACGTACAGCCATTGAAATTAGTGGAGCATCTACAGACTGACCGGTGAACTCTAATTTCAATAATGGACTAAGATCTGGTGCTGGGTGGCTTTGCATTTTTTGTACATAATCTTCAGGGATATCCAGATGCAAAGTTGACTGAATAAATGCCTGAGCGATAGGTGTTTTGGGGTGAGAGAACACTTCACTAACAATGTCTTGTTCAATCAATTGCCCGCCGCTAATAACGGCTACCTGATCACAAATACGTTTGACGACATCCATTTCATGTGTAATCAACAGAATGGTTAGCCCCAGACGGCGATTAATGTCTTTCAATAATTCCAGAATAGAACGTGTTGTTGCGGGATCTAGAGCGCTGGTTGCTTCATCACATAAAAGTACTTTAGGTGAATTAGCCAGAGCACGAGCAATAGCAACACGTTGCTTCTGTCCGCCAGAGAGATTTGCTGGATAAGCATCATGCTTATCTGTAAGACCAACAAGCTCCAATAACTCGTCTACCCGCTTTTTGATTTCGGCCTTTGGAATGTTATCTAATTCCAAAGGTAAAGCTATGTTGCCAAATACTGTTCTTGAAGACAGCAAATTGAAATGCTGGAAAATCATGCCGATACGACGACGTGCACGGGTTAAATCACCATCAGATAAGATAGTTAAATCCTGACCATCGACCAGTACTTGCCCGGAAGTTGGACGTTCAAGCATATTTACACAGCGAATCAGTGTACTTTTACCTGCGCCGGATGAGCCAATGACACCGTAAATTTGCCCTTGCGGAACATGCAGGCTGATATCTGAAAGCGCGTTAATAGAACGGGCACCCTGCTGGAATATTTTATTGATATGAGACAGTTTTATCATTTTTATTCTTATTTGTTTTTATAAAAATTTTGAAAATTGATAGCTTGAACATTTTTGAGAAAGCAAACCACCCGTTGGATCGGATGTTAAGGTGTCTAGACGTCTAAGTCAACTGTGAATAAATTAATTGCTGCATTCTCATTCATGGCTAAATCGTGCGATACTGAGGGCTTCTTAACATTCTTGGAGCAATCGGGTGACACAAGGTATTCCTGCCGTATTTTTAGATCGTGACGGAACAATAAATATCGATCATGGTTATGTACATGAAATAGATGATTTTCAATTTATCGATGGTGTCATTGAAGCCATGATTGAATTGAAAAAGATGGGGTATGCACTGGTATTAGTCACAAACCAGTCAGGTATTGCCCGTGGCATTTTCGATGAAGAGCAGTTTTTGCAACTGACGGAATGGATGGATTGGTCGCTAGCAGATCGTGGTGTGGATTTGGATGGCATCTATTATTGCCCTCATCACCCAGATGCAACTCAAGAACAATATAAGAAGAGTTGTGACTGCCGTAAACCGCAGCCGGGTATGTTGCTGGATGCGCAGAGGGAGCTTGGTATCGATATGACGGCTTCTTTTATGATTGGTGACAAAATCGAAGATATGCAAGCCGCGACGTTGGCAAAAATTGGCACTAAGGTATTAGTTCGCACAGGTAAACCCGTTAACACTGAAGCTGAACAAGCGGCTGATTTGATAATAAATAGTCTTGCAGACTTACCTAAAGCAATTAAAGGCATCAAAAAATAGGCTTTTTGTTCTTTATGTCATCATGTTGAAGAAAAAATCTTCAAATGAAAGTTTTTTTCAAATAAATGCTTGCCAGCGTCAAAGAACTCCCTATAATGCGCCACCACTGACCGACACAACGCTGATAAACATTGTGAGGTCAGGCAGAAGGAAAGCGAATAAGCGCTTGACTCTGCGGGCGAACAGCGTAGTATACGCAGCCCGGCTGAACGAGAATGTGATTTTTTGATTCAGCCTGCTCTTTAACAATTAATCAGACAATCTGTGTGGGCACTCACAAGACCGTATCACAAAAAAATACGTTTTAAAGTCTTGAAGAGTGAACAACAGTTAATTCATTACGAACTAATTAGTCAGAATTCTTTGAGCATCAAGCTTTGAATTGAAGAGTTTGATCATGGCTCAGATTGAACGCTGGCGGCAGGCCTAACACATGCAAGTCGGGCGGTAACAGGAAAGCGCTTGCGCTTTTGCTGACGAGCGGCGGACGGGTGAGTAATGTCTGGGGATCTGCCCGAGGGCGGGGGATAACCACTGGAAACGGTGGCTAATACCGCATAATGTCGCGAGACCAAAGTGGGGGACCTGAAAGGGCCTCACGCCGTCGGATGAACCCAGATGGGATTAGCTGGTAGGTAGGGTAATGGCCTACCTAGGCGACGATCCCTAGCTGGTCTGAGAGGATGACCAGCCACACTGGGACTGAGACACGGCCCAGACTCCTACGGGAGGCAGCAGTGGGGAATATTGCACAATGGGCGCAAGCCTGATGCAGCCATGCCGCGTGTATGAAGAAGGCCTTCGGGTTGTAAAGTACTTTCAGCGGGGAGGAAGGGTTGAGCCTGAACAGGGCTGGGCCTTGACGTTACCCGCAGAAGAAGCACCGGCTAACTCCGTGCCAGCAGCCGCGGTAATACGGAGGGTGCGAGCGTTAATCGGAATGACTGGGCGTAAAGCGCACGCAGGCGGTCAATTAAGTTAGATGTGAAATCCCCGGGCTCAACCTGGGAACGGCATCTAAGACTGGTTGACTGGAGTCTCGTAGAGGGGGGTAGAATTCCATGTGTAGCGGTGAAATGCGTAGAGATGTGGAGGAATACCGGTGGCGAAGGCGGCCCCCTGGACGAAGACTGACGCTCAGGTGCGAAAGCGTGGGGAGCAAACAGGATTAGATACCCTGGTAGTCCACGCTGTAAACGATGTCGATTTGGAGGTTGCGGCCTTGAGCTGTGGCTTCCGAAGCTAACGCGTTAAATCGACCGCCTGGGGAGTACGGCCGCAAGGTTAAAACTCAAATGAATTGACGGGGGCCCGCACAAGCGGTGGAGCATGTGGTTTAATTCGATGCAACGCGAAGAACCTTACCTACTCTTGACATCCTCAGAATTTGCTGGAGACAGCGAAGTGCCTTAGGGAACTGAGAGACAGGTGCTGCATGGCTGTCGTCAGCTCGTGTTGTGAAATGTTGGGTTAAGTCCCGCAACGAGCGCAACCCTTATCCTTTGTTGCCAGCACGTCGAGGTGGGAACTCAAAGGAGACTGCCGGTGATAAACCGGAGGAAGGTGGGGATGACGTCAAGTCATCATGGCCCTTACGAGTAGGGCTACACACGTGCTACAATGGCGGATACAAAGTGAAGCGACCTCGCGAGAGCAAGCGGAACACACAAAGTCTGTCGTAGTCCGGATTGGAGTCTGCAACTCGACTCCATGAAGTCGGAATCGCTAGTAATCGTAGATCAGCATGCTACGGTGAATACGTTCCCGGGCCTTGTACACACCGCCCGTCACACCATGGGAGTGGGTTGCAAAAGAAGTCGGTAGCTTAACCTTTTTGGAGGGCGCTGACCACTTTGTGGCTCATGACTGGGGTGAAGTCGTAACAAGGTAACCGTAGGGGAACCTGCGGTTGGATCACCTCCTTACCTGAGATAGGTTAAGTGCAGTGCTCACACAGATTGTCTGATGAAAGAAGAGAATAGGTTATCGTAATAGGCTTGTAGCTCAGGTGGTTAGAGCGCACCCCTGATAAGGGTGAGGTCGGTGGTTCAAGTCCACTCAGGCCTACCAACTCTACTTATCCTGGTGTCTTTCAGACGCTGCGTGACTCATGTGCTGGCGCACACTGCGTTACTCGCGTTGAAATACCCGGCGGCTAAGCGAGTTGATTGAACAGACGATGACGGTCTATTTCTGTATGGGGCTATAGCTCAGCTGGGAGAGCGCCTGCCTTGCACGCAGGAGGTCAGCGGTTCGATCCCGCTTAGCTCCACCATACTCATACTAAATGTAGTTCAGAGTATATTGGCGACAGTATGCTGCGAATTATTTTGCTCTTTAACAATCTGGAACAAGCTGAAAAATTGAAACACTCAGTAATATCGACAAGGTATTATTGGGGAGTCTCTCAAGCTGAACAATCCGAGACTTTTTCGGGTTGTGAGGTTAAGCGAATAAGCGTACACGGTGGATGCCTAGGCAGTCAGAGGCGATGAAGGACGTGCTAATCTGCGAAAAGCGTCGGTAAGCTGATATGAAGCGCCATAACCGGCGATGTCCGAATGGGGAAACCCAGTGCAATACGTTGCACTATCATTAACTGAATCCATAGGTTAATGAGGCGAACCGGGGGAACTGAAACATCTCAGTACCCCGAGGAAAAGAAATCAACCGAGATTCCCCAGTAGCGGCGAGCGAACGGGGAGCAGCCCAGAACCAGCATCAGCGATGCCATCAGAGGAACGGTCTGGAAAGGCCGGCGAGAGAGGGTGACAGCCCCGTACTCGAAGGTGGCATGGCTGTGAGTTCGACGAGTAAGGCGGGACACGAGAAATCCTGTCTGAAGATGGGGGGACCATCCTCCAAGGCTAAATACTCCTGACTGACCGATAGTGAACCAGTACCGTGAGGGAAAGGCGAAAAGAACCCCGGCGAGGGGAGTGAAAGAGAACCTGAAACCGTGTACGTACAAGCAGTGGGAGCCTTGATTCGTCAGGGTGACTGCGTACCTTTTGTATAATGGGTCAGCGACTTATATTCTGTAGCAAGGTTAACCGCATAGGGGAGCCGCAGGGAAACCGAGTCTTAACTGGGCGAAGTAGTTGCAGGGTATAGACCCGAAACCCGGTGAGCTAGCCATGGGCAGGTTGAAGGTTGGGTAACACTAACTGGAGGACCGAACCGACTAATGTTGAAAAATTAGCGGATGACCTGTGGCTGGGGGTGAAAGGCCAATCAAACCGGGAGATAGCTGGTTCTCCCCGAAAGCTATTTAGGTAGCGCCTCGTGAAGTCATCTTCGGGGGTAGAGCACTGTTTCGGCTAGGGGGCCATCCCGGCTTACCAACCCGATGCAAACTGCGAATACCGAAGAATGTTATCACGGGAGACACACGGCGGGTGCTAACGTCCGTCGTGAAGAGGGAAACAACCCAGACCGCCAGCTAAGGTCCCAAAGTCATGGTTAAGTGGGAAACGATGTGGGAAGGCCCAGACAGCCAGGATGTTGGCTTAGAAGCAGCCATCATTGAAAGAAAGCGTAATAGCTCACTGGTCGAGTCGGCCTGCGCGGAAGATGTAACGGGGCTAAACCATGCGCCGAAGCTGCGGCATTCAGAGGACAGATTTCAGACGACAGAGGACGGAATGATGTCTTGAAGGGTTTGATTAATCAGGTTCTGGATAGTAATCGTCTGTGGCTGTGAAGCCATAGCGAAAATGCTGACCGGACTGGGACGTCATCTGTAAGCTGTATTCTGACGTCTGTTCTCTGAATGGGTAGGGGAGCGTTCTGTAAGCTGTTGAAGGTGGCGCTGTGAGGCCCGCTGGAGGTATCAGAAGTGCGAATGCTGACATAAGTAACGATAAAGCGGGTGAAAAACCCGCTCGCCGGAAGACCAAGGGTTCCTGTCCAACGTTAATCGGGGCAGGGTGAGTCGACCCCTAAGGCGAGGCCGAACGGCGTAGCTGATGGGAAACAGGTTAATATTCCTGTACTGAATGTGACTGCGAAGGGGGGACGGAGAAGGCTAGGCCATCCGGGCGACGGTCGTCCCGGTTTAAGCGTGTAGGTGGGAGGAGCAGGCAAATCCGCTCTTCTGTAACACTGAGGCGTGATGACGAGCTGCTACGGCAGTGAAGTGGTTGATGCCCGGCTTCCAGGAAAAGCCTCTAAGCATCAGGTGACATTGAATCGTACCCCAAACCGACACAGGTGGTCAGGTAGAGAATACTCAGGCGCTTGAGAGAACTCGGGTGAAGGAACTAGGCAAAATGGTGCCGTAACTTCGGGAGAAGGCACGCTGGCGGTAGGTGAGGGGCTTTGCGCCCGGAGCCGAAGCCAGTCGCAGAGACCAGCTGGCTGCAACTGTTTATTAAAAACACAGCACTGTGCAAACACGTAAGTGGACGTATACGGTGTGACGCCTGCCCGGTGCTGGAAGGTTAATTGATGGGGTTAGCCGCAAGGCGAGGCTCTTGATCGAAGCCCCAGTAAACGGCGGCCGTAACTATAACGGTCCTAAGGTAGCGAAATTCCTTGTCGGGTAAGTTCCGACCTGCACGAATGGCGTAATGATGGCCAGGCTGTCTCCACCCGAGACTCAGTGAAATTGAACTCGCTGTGAAGATGCAGTGTCCCCGCGGCAAGACGGAAAGACCCCGTGAACCTTTACTATAGCTTGACACTGAACATGGAGCCTTGATGTGTAGGATAGGTGGGAGGCCTGGAAGTGCGGACGCCAGTCTGCATGGAGCCATCCTTGAAATACCACCCTTGAATGTTCGATGTTCTCACTTAAGCCCGTTATCCGGGCTGAGGACAGTGTCTGGCGGGTAGTTTGACTGGGGCGGTCTCCTCCCAAAGCGTAACGGAGGAGCACGAAGGTTGGCTAATCACGGTCGGACATCGTGAGGTTAGTGCAAAGGCATAAGCCAGCTTAACTGCGAGAGTGACGGCTCGAGCAGGTACGAAAGTAGGTCTTAGTGATCCGGTGGTTCTGAATGGAAGGGCCATCGCTCAACGGATAAAAGGTACTCCGGGGATAACAGGCTGATACCGCCCAAGAGTTCATATCGACGGCGGTGTTTGGCACCTCGATGTCGGCTCATCACATCCTGGGGCTGAAGTAGGTCCCAAGGGTATGGCTGTTCGCCATTTAAAGTGGTACGCGAGCTGGGTTTAGAACGTCGTGAGACAGTTCGGTCCCTATCTGCCGTGGGCGCAGGAAGATTGAAAGGGGCTGCTCCTAGTACGAGAGGACCGGAGTGGACGCACCGCTGGTGTACGGGTTGTCATGCCAATGGCATCGCCCGGTAGCTAAGTGCGGGAGAGATAACCGCTGAAAGCATCTAAGCGGGAAACTTGCCTTGAGATGAGTCTTCCCTTGACTTTAGTCACGGAAGGAACGTTTAAGACGAAGACGTGGATAGGCTGGGTGTGTAAGCGCAGCGATGCGTTGAGCTGACCAGTACTAATGAACCGAGCGGCTTAACCTTACAACGCCGAAGGGGTTTTGGCGTACAGAGGGCGGTTGTCAGAAGACAGCGGCCGGAAGAGAGACAGATTTCAGCTTGTTCAGAGATTGGTTCCAATGGTTGTGGTGACTTAGAGTCAGACAAGGGTTGGAATAAAACGGAATATGCCTGGCGGCGATAGCGCGGTGGTCCCACCTGACCCCATGCCGAACTCAGCAGTGAAACGCCGTAGCGCCGATGGTAGTGTGGGGTCTCCCCATGTGAGAGTAGGACACTGCCAGGCTTGACTTTAGCGTTGTGTTGCGATGAAACGCAGCATAAAGCACAAATAGCAGTGAGTAGGACAAATCTGTTGTAGATGGATTTGAGCGTCGCGAGGGGCGGCGGTCCGAAGGGTGAATGGCAAGCAAGCTGTTCGGTAAACTGCAAAAGTTGGTATGTAAGTTTTATATCGTAGCAAGCGATATAAATCACAGAGAATTCGGTGGTGCGGTAGTTCAGTTGGTTAGAATACCGGCCTGTCACGCCGGGGGTCGCGGGTTCGAGCCCCGTCCGCACCGCCACCTTAATTTGCAGAGAAACCCTGAGAGAAATCTCAGGGTTTTTTGTCGTTTATGAGTATTAAAATCAATAATTACCTTATTTTATTTGATAAAATCGGATAGTTTTTATAGTTATTCTGTATTTAAGAGGTTTTTTACGTGGTAAAAAAAACCTATGCGATAAGGTATGTCGCGGGCCAGCCTGTTGAACGTGTTTTTCCTATGTCGACTCATCAGCTTGGGAATGCATTACCTGTAGGTACTCCTTTGATCACTGGCACAAATGAGCTTAGGGTTGTTGTATGGAATATCTATAAGCAGCAGCGTCCTTCATGGAGAAAGGTTCTAAAGGAGCTAACTAACGAAAGTCAGTTGATTTTATTACAAGAAGCGCAGACAACTCCTGATTTAGTTGAATTTGCTACTTCAAATTATCTGATAGCTGATCAAGTTCCCGCATTTCTATTACCACAACACCCCTCTGGTGTAATGACGTTAGCAACTTCTCATCCTGTCTATTGTTGCCCATTGAGAGAGAAAGAGCCTCTTTTACGTTTATCTAAATCAGCTCTCATCACTGTTTATCTTTTACAGGATAATCGTCAATTAATGGTTATTAATGTACATGCGATAAATTTCAGTTTTGGTGTGGATGTGTATAGTCGCCAATTGAATAATATTGGTGCTCATGTTCGTTTACATAATGGTCCAGTAATTATGGCTGGTGATTTTAATGCGTGGAGTAAGCAACGATTAAATGCTTTGAAACGTTTTACCAGATATTTACACCTTGAAGAGGTATCTTTTACTGATGACTATCGGACAATCGCGTTTGGTAAGCCTTTGGATTTTATTTTTTATCGAGAGTTAAATATTGCTGATGCTATTGTGGTACCTACTGATGCTTCCGATCATAACCCTCTTGTTGTAAATTTTCATTAATTCTTTGTTATAAGAATATATTGGTCTATTTATAATGAATTAAATTCTTATTTAATTCATTATAAATGAATATTATTTTATAACTAAAAAAATATTATATCATTGTTGATTTATTGTAACTATTTATTATATATTGCGATGAATTTATATTTCAAAAATAAGATTTATTTTAATTAATATGTAAAATTGATATTTAAATAAATATCAAATATATCTTTTATGAATAAATTAAAATAAATGCCAGAGTAATCTGGCATTTATGAGTAAAAATTATTTGTTTATCTGATGTGTTTGAAAAATATTTTTCTTTATACTAAAGAAATAGGTGACTGATAATAAGATTACCCATACGATTCCCACAATTAATGCAATACGGGTTTTCTCGAAATAGCCTAGTAATACAATAACAAATACCATAAAGATAATAGTTAATGCAGGTGCTATTGGCCACATAGGAACGGGGAATTTCAGGGTTTTAACTTCTTCTTTGCTCATTTTGCAGCGCATAGCAACTTGAGAAAGTAGGATCATCAACCATACCCATACAGTAGCAAATGTTGCGATAGAGGCAATGATAACGAAAATCTCTTCTGGAATCAGATAGTTGAGTATGACTCCAATTAACAAAACTGCTGACATAACGATTACAGTCATCCAAGGTACGCCATTACGACTCAACTTGGTGAATGATTTAGGCGCTTGCCCTTCTTGTGCCATGCCATACATCATACGGCCAGCACCAAAAATATCGCTATTGATCGCTGAAATTGCCGCAGTTATTACCACGATATTGAGAATATTGGCAGCAGAATTGATACCTAAGCTAGAAAAAATCTGTACGAATGGGCTACCTTCTTGACCGATCTGATTCCACGGATAGATACACATTAAAATAAACAGAGTCAGTACATAGAACAGTAGAATACGGAAAGGGACAGCATTGATTGCTTTTGGAATCGTTTTTTCGGGGTTTTTGGCTTCGCTGGCAGTAATACCAATGACTTCAATACCCCCAAAAGCAAACATTACAATGGCGAGTGAAGCTATCACGCCACTGATGCCATTAGGCATAAAACCGCCATATTCCCACAAACTGGCAATGCCGGTTGCATGATCTGTTTCTTGGCCGAATCCATAGATCATGATAGTCATGCCGCCGATAATCATAGCGATAATTGCAGTGACTTTCACAATCGAAAGCCAGAATTCCATTTCACCGAAAATTTTTACATGGCAAAGATTAATTGCGCCAATAAAGCAGACAATGCTTAACACCCAGATCCATTGTTCCACATGGGGGAACCAGAGTTTCATATAGAAACCGAATGCAGTAACGTCAGCCAGGCAAACGATCAGCATTTCGAATACATAATTCCATCCGGTTAGAAATCCGGCTAAAGGGCCGAGATAATGGCTGGCATAGTGTGAAAAAGAACCGGATACTGGATGGTGAACAGCCATTTCGCCTAATGCACGCATCACCATAAATACGGCAGCACCGCCGATTAAATAGGCGAGTAATACGGCTGGTCCAGCTTGCTGAATAGCTGCTGCCGAGCCATAGAACAGCCCTGTGCCTATCGCGGAGCCTAATGCCATAAAGCGGATGTGCCGCCCGGTTAGACCCCGTTTCAGCTGAGTTTCATTATTCTGCATTATTTATTCCTGTCACTTTCTCAGTGCTAGATATATTTTAAGCACACAATGCCTCGACAAGTCGCACGTTAGCCAAGCGAAGCAAACCCCGTACCTTACCATAAAGATTGATGTTCGCGGGATAGATATCTGCAATAATGCGCCCTTGCCTAATGAAACCAGAGATTTTTATGTTTTACCCGATTAACGAAGTATTCCAGACATTGCAGGGAGAAGGTTTTTTTGCCGGAGTCCCGGCAATTTTTATTCGTCTGCAAGGGTGTCCGGTTGGTTGTAGCTGGTGTGATACTAAACACACTTGGGAGAAAGAAGCGGAAAAGCAACGGACATTGGAAACAATTTTGCTGAAGACGAGTGAAAGCAATGAATGGAGTGAAGCATCTCCTAAGCAAATTGCAGCGCTGTTTGTTCAACAGAAATATACCGCACGTCATGTTGTTATTACTGGTGGTGAGCCTTGCCTTTATAATCTTATACCTCTGATCGAAGAGTTAGAAAGCCTTGGCTACCAATGTCAGATAGAAACCAGTGGTACGTATCATGTTAAATGTTCTGATACTACTTGGGTGACAGTTTCACCAAAAGTTAACATGCGTGGTGGGTACCAAGTATTGCAGCAGGCTTTGCTAAGGGCTAATGAAATAAAATATCCGGTTGCTAGGGAAAGAGATATTGAAGCATTGGATGAGTTATTAGCGACATTGGATGACAACTCATCGCGTATTATTGCACTGCAACCTATTAGCCAGAAAGAAGACGCTACTCGTTTATGTATTGAAACCTGTATTGCCCGTAATTGGCGGTTTTCTATGCAAACACATAAATATTTGAATATCGCCTGAGAAAAGCTTACTGCACTGGAGGTTTCCTGGTGCAGTAAGTTGTTTCACTTACCGCGGAAAATAGCTCCCGCATTACAGGTTTCTTTCACCATAACGGCACTGAGTTGTGGAATTGTTGGTTTAACTTTATCCCAAATCCAGGCAGCTAATACTTCGCTGGTTGGATTTTCCAGTCCGGGGATATCATTCAGGTAATGGTGATCTAGCTGTTCCCAAATGGGTTTGAATAGGGCTTTTAAATCGGCAAAGTCCATAATCCAGCCACTATGAGGATCGACCTCCCCGGTAATTTCCAGTCGTACCATAAATGAGTGCCCATGCAGGCGACCGCATTTATGACCTTCTGGGACATGTGGCAGACGGTGGGCGGCTTCAAACTGAAAATCTTTAAAAATCGTTGTGCTCATAGTGGTTCTCCCTGACTTCAAAAAACCCGCTATTCTACCCGATCTTCTGAATTAAACCTGACTTTTTCATTTTTTTGCAACCGCTCTTATTAACTGTTTTATAGATATATTAAATCTGTAAATATGGTTAGGCGTTTTGGTTATTTGATATTGCGATAGTTTCTTTAAATAGTAACAAGTCGCTGAGATAACCTTACAAACCATCCCTATTTATTTTATTTACTAAAAATAACGGACATTGGTAATCGTAAAGGGCAGCACAGGACAATGAGCATAAAACCACCTTCAATTTCACTTCTTCCGGTTTCACCTGAACAGCTAGCGCGTTTGCAGTCGGCAATTGGGGATTTTTCACCGACTCAATTAGCCTGGCTGTCTGGTTATTTTTGGGGAATGGTAAATCAGCAACCACAAGTTCAGGTTGTGGCTCCGGCAGTTCCGGCGCAGGAGACGATTACATTAATTTCAGCTTCACAAACTGGTAATGCTCGTCGTTTGGCTGAACAACTCCGTGATGATTTGTCGGCAGAAAAACTCAATGTCAATTTGGTCAATGCCGGTGATTATAAATTCAAACAAATTGCTCAAGAGAAGGCGCTGATAATTATTGCTTCTACTCAAGGTGAAGGAGAACCTGCTGAGGAAGCGGTTGCATTATATAAATATCTCTATTCTAAAAAGGCCCCGAAGCTGGATGGTACGGCATTTGCGGTTTTTGGTTTGGGTGATACCTCTTATGAGCGCTTCTGCCAGGCCGGAAAAGATTTCGATAATCGTCTGAATGAGTTAGGTGCTCAACGGCTTCTGGAGCGTGTAGATGGTGATGTGGAATATCAACAGGTTGCGGCTCAGTGGCGTCAACAATTAACTGGAGTCCTGAAACAGCGTATTCCGGCCGGGACAGGGACTGTGATTGTTTCTGCACAGAACAGATCGGTAAATGAAATTTTCTCAACTTCTTATACTAAACAGGCGCCATTGACTGCTGCTTTAGCTACCCGTCAGAAAATAACGGGACGTGGTTCTGATAAAGATGTTCGCCATATTGAAATTGATCTGGGTGATTCAGGACTGCGTTATCAGCCAGGTGATGCTCTGGGCGTCTGGTTTGAAAATGATCCGGAGCTGGTGGATGAAGTGTTGAATTTGCTCTGGTTGAAAGGAACAGAACAGATTGAGGTTAATGGTCAGAAATTGCCATTAAGGGAAGCACTGATCGGTCATGTTGAGTTAACTCAAAATACCAGTGTGATTGTGGAAAAATACGCTGTTCTTGCGAAAGATGAAAAATTACTTTCTTTGATTGCTGATAAACAAGCATTACAGCAATACGCTCACAATAAACCGATCGCCGATATGATAAGAGAAGCTGCTTCTCAACCGGAGGCTCAGCAATTTATTGATTTGCTACGGCCTTTAACACCAAGGCTCTATTCAATTTCTTCTTCTCAGGCGGAAGTGGAAAATGAAGTTCATCTTACCGTTGGTGTGGTTCGTTATGAAATTGACGGACGGGTCCGCACCGGTGGCGCATCTGGCTATCTAGCCGATCGCTTACAGGAAAATGGCGATATTCGTATTTTTATTGAGCATAACGATAATTTTCGTCTGCCTGCCGATCCACGCACGCCTGTCATCATGATTGGGCCGGGAACCGGAATTGCGCCATTTCGGGCATTTATGCAGCAAAGGGAGGCTGATGGCGCAGAAGGGAAAAATTGGTTGTTCTTTGGTAATCCACATTTTACGGAAGATTTTCTCTATCAAGTGGAGTGGCAGCGTTATGTCAAAGATGGCCTGTTAACCCGTATTGATCTGGCATGGTCCCGTGATCAGCAGCATAAAATTTATGTTCAAGACAAACTGCGTGAGCAAGGTGAAGAAGTGTGGCGTTGGATAGAAGAAGGAGCACATCTGTACGTGTGTGGTGATGCAAACCGCATGGCGAAAGATGTGGAACATGCGTTGCTGGATATTATTTCTGAGCATGGCGGCATGGATACCGAACAGGCAGATGAATTTTTAAGTGAACTGCGTCTTGAGCGCCGTTATCAGAGGGATGTGTACTAATGAACAATAAACAACATGGTCCTTTGATTGTTGAAGGTAAACTGGCTGACAGTGAGCGTATGAAGCGGGAAAGTAACTTCCTGCGAGGTACGATTAGCGAAGATTTAACTAATGGTTTAACGGGGGGTTTTGCAGGGGACAATTTCCTGTTGATTCGTTTTCATGGCATGTATCAGCAGGATGATCGTGATATCCGAGCCGAACGTACAGAGCAAAAATTGGAGCCACGTCATGCAATGATGTTGCGCTGTCGTCTGCCGGGTGGCGTGATTACTCCACAGCAATGGTTAGGTATTGATAAGTTTGCTGCGGAAAATACCCTTTATGGCAGTATCCGTTTGACGAACCGACAGACATTTCAATTTCATGGCATTCTAAAAGGAAATGTAAAACCTGCGCATCAATTGCTGAATCAGGTTGGACTGGATTCACTTGCGACGGCAAATGACGTTAACCGGAATGTACTTTGTACCTCGAATCCTATTCAATCAGAATTACATCAGCAAGCTTACGAATGGGCGAAGAAAATCTCAGAGCATTTACTG
The DNA here is from genome assembly GCF_019090985.1 of Photorhabdus akhurstii. Classification (NCBI taxonomy): domain Bacteria; kingdom Pseudomonadati; phylum Pseudomonadota; class Gammaproteobacteria; order Enterobacterales; family Morganellaceae; genus Photorhabdus; species Photorhabdus akhurstii. The sequence continues at coordinate 922,145 of NZ_CP020335.1, forward strand.
CCACGTACCCGAGCTTATGCTGAACTCTGGTTAGATGAGGAGAAAATCGCAACGACCGATGAAGAGCCGATTCTTGGGCCGACTTATTTGCCGCGTAAGTTCAAAACCACGGTGGTTATTCCTCCACAAAATGATGTTGATCTACATGCTAACGATCTGAACTTTGTTGCCATTTCAGAAGGTAACAAGCTGGTGGGTTTTAACGTGCTGGTGGGTGGTGGTTTGGCGATGACTCATGGCGATAAAAATACTTACCCACGTATGGCGAGTGAGTTTGGTTATATTCCCCTTGAGCATACGTTGGCGATTGCGGAAGCTGTGGTGACAACTCAGCGTGACTGGGGCAATCGGACTGAGCGTAAGAACGCCAAAACCAAATATACCTTGGAGCGGGTGGGTGTTGATACTTTTAAAGAAGAGGTGGAGAGACGCGCTGGCGTGAAATTTGAGGCCATCCGGCCTTATGAATTTACTGGTCGTGGAGATCAAATTGGCTGGCTGAAAGGTATCGATGATAAATGGCATTTGACGCTGTTTATTGAGAATGGTCGCCTTTTGGACTATCCAGATAGACCGCTGAAAAGTGGCATTGCTGAAATTGCAAAAATACATCAAGGGGATTTTCGCCTGACGGCCAATCAGAACTTAATCATTGCTGGTGTTCCTGAAAGTGAGAAACAACGCATTGAAACTATTGCCCGTCAGCATGGGTTGATTGATGACAAAACCACAATTCAGCGTGAAAACTCAATGGCTTGTGTCTCTTTCCCAACTTGCCCATTGGCAATGGCTGAGGCTGAACGCTTCTTACCTGAGTTTGTCACTCACGTTGAACAACTGATGAATAAACATGGTATTGGCGATGAACATATTGTTTTGCGGGTGACGGGTTGCCCGAATGGCTGTGGCAGAGCGATGTTAGCGGAAGTTGGGTTAGTCGGCAAAGCGCTTGATCGTTATAACCTTCATCTTGGTGGTAATCGGATTGGCACCCGTATTCCACGCATGTATAAAGAAAATATCAGCTCACAAGAGATTTTATCTATTATGGATGAACTTATTGAGCGTTGGGCGACAGGGAGGCAGCCAAATGAAGGTTTTGGCGATTTCCTGATCCGCATGGATATTATCAAGCCGGTCTTGGATTCAGCCCGTGATTTTTATGATTGGCAGGAGGCGGTATGAGCCAATTCAACTTATCTCAATTCGCTGGAGTGACTGCTGAACAGCAAGAGCAATCGCTGGCTGAGATTAATCTTCGGCTTGAAATGATGGATGCTGATCAGAGGGTAAACTGGGCATTAGAAAATTTGCCAGGTGAATTTGTTCTTTCCTCCAGTTTTGGTATTCAGGCGGCGGTATGCCTTCATTTAGTGACACAAGAATATCCTGATATTCCGGTCATTCTTACTGATACCGGTTATCTATTCCCTGAAACTTATCAATTCATCGATAAACTCACAACGCAGTTGAAACTGAATCTGCAAATATTCAGTGCTGAATATTCTCCGGCCTGGCAGGAAGCTCGCTATGGGAAATTGTGGGAACAAGGCGTAGCGGGAATAGAACGTTACAATCAGATTAATAAAGTTGAACCAATGAATCGAGCTTTGAAAAGTTTAAATGTACAAAGTTGGTTTGCTGGTTTACGCCGTCAGCAATCTGAAAGTCGATCAAAATTACCGGTTCTGGCTGTACAGCGGGGAGTATTTAAGATTTTGCCGATTATCGACTGGGATAACCGGCGTGTGCATCAATATCTGACAAAACATGGCTTGGAATATCATCCATTATGGGAACAAGGTTATCTTTCTGTTGGTGACATCCATACAACCCAAAAATGGGAACCGGGCATGAGTGAAGAACAAACCCGTTTCTTTGGCTTGAAACGAGAATGTGGGTTACATGAAAATTAAAAACCCGGTATTTCCTGAGTGGGGATAATGATAAAGCCCTCGCTGTGTTTTAGGGCGAGGGGGATGATTAATAAAGCTATTTTGGCGAGATCGCTTATATTCCATTACAGAACATCAAATTCTTTTTTGTCATTTTATAACTTTACCGCCAACTCATATATTCATTCGAAACAGTTTCAGTACTTATAAATATTTCACTGGATATCAAGGGCAATCGTGGATTACTTACCGATATTTGTCGAGCTGAAAGGGCGGCTTGTATTACTTGTCGGTGGTGGTGAGGTGGCCGCGCGTAAGGCGACTCTACTACTACGGGCAGGTGCGTTATTACAGGTTGTAGCGCCTGAATTGTGCTCTGAATTACAACAGCGTTATCAAGCGGGTAAGTTGGAATGGTATAAGGGAGAATTTCAGCTTGAATATCTTGATGGCATCTTTTTAGTTATTGCGGCGACTGATGATCGTATTCTAAATCATCAAGTTTTTTCTGAAGCGGATAAGCGAGGTATTTTGGTCAATGTCGTTGATGATCAAGCTCATTGCTCATTTATTTTTCCATCAATTATCGACCGTTCTCCGGTTTTGGTGGCGATCTCATCGGCGGGAAAAGCGCCGGTATTAGCGCGTTTAATCCGAGAGAAACTGGAGGCGTTACTGCCTTCCAGTCTTGGCACGATGGCAAAAATCGCCGGGGAGTGGCGTGAGCGAGTAAAACAGCGATTCACTTCCATGCGCCAGCGTCGTTCTTTTGGGAACAGGCTTTCAGTGGTCGTTTTGCTATGTTAGTTGCAAACGGCCAGATCCAAGAGGCGGAAAAACAGCTTGAGCAACAACTGGAACAGCATGATTCACAGGGAGAACTGGCTTTGGTTGGGGCCGGGCCGGGTGATCCGGGATTGCTGACGTTAAAGGGATTGCAGGTTATTCAGCAGGCTGATGTGGTGCTTTATGATCATTTGGTCAGCAGCGAGGTACTGGATCTAGTTCGCCGCGATGCAGATAAAATTTGCGTCGGCAAAAGAGCGGGTAATCACTCTGTTTCTCAGGAGGAAACTAATCAGTTGATAGTGAAATTTGCCAGACAGGGGAAAAAAGTGGTTCGTCTTAAAGGCGGTGATCCCTTTATCTTTGGCCGTGGTGGTGAGGAATTACAAGTTGCAGCGTCAGCAGGCATTCCTTTTCAGGTGGTACCGGGAATTACTGCCGCCATCGGGGCGACGGCTTACGCGGGCATTCCTTTGACTCACCGGGAACACTCACAGAGTATCACTTTTATTACAGGTCATTGCCGAGAAAAGGGGAATGAGCTGGATTGGCCGGCTTTAGCCAGAGGTCATCAGACTCTGGTGATTTATATGGGGACGGTCAAAGCCGCCTTAATAAGTCATCAATTAATTTTACATGGGCGAGCAGAAGATACGCCGGTAGCCGTCATTGGTTGTGGTACTCGTTTAGAGCAGCAAGTGTTAACCGGCACTTTGCTTGAACTGGAACAGTTAGCACAGCAGGCACCGTCGCCGGCCTTACTAGTGGTGGGAGAGGTGGCTCAACTTCACCATCAGATAGCTTGGTTTGGGCAGCAATCTATTGCCAAGATAAGCCGTCCGGTAGTAGTCGATTTTGCATAAGGAGTTGTAATGGATGAGAAAAGATTGACACACTTGCAGCAACTTGAAGCTGAAAGTATTCATATTATACGGGAAGTGGCCGCCGAGTTTGAAAACCCGGTGATGCTTTACTCTATCGGTAAAGATTCTTCGGTCATGCTTCATCTTGCACGCAAGGCGTTCTATCCGGGAACATTGCCATTTCCTTTGCTGCATGTGGACACGGGATGGAAATTTCGTGAAATGTACGAATTTCGTGATCGTACTGCGAAGAATTACGGTTTTGAACTGTTGGTGTATCGTAACCCGCAAGGGGAAGCAATGGGAATTAATCCATTTGTGCATGGTAGTGCCAAACATACAGACATCATGAAAACGGAAGGGTTAAAGCAGGCACTGGATAAATATGGTTTTGATGCTGCTTTCGGCGGCGCTCGTCGTGATGAAGAGAAATCGCGGGCTAAGGAGCGGATCTATTCTTTCCGAGATCGCTCACATCGTTGGGACCCTAAAAACCAGCGTCCTGAATTGTGGCGCAATTACAACGGCCAGATTAATAAAGGCGAAAGCATTCGCGTATTCCCACTGTCTAATTGGACTGAATTGGATGTTTGGCAATATATCTATTTGGAACAAATTGATATTGTTCCTCTCTATTTTGCCAAATTACGTCCGGTCTTGGAGCGTGAGGGTACGCTGATTATGGTTGATGATGATCGGATCGATCTGAAACCGGGCGAGGTTATCAGTCAGCGCAAAGTTCGTTTCCGTACTCTTGGTTGTTGGCCGTTGACGGGAGCCGTGAAATCTGATGCTGAAACATTGCCGGAAATTATTGAAGAGATGCTGATATCGACGACAAGTGAACGGCAAGGTCGGCTGATTGATAGTGATCAATCTGCTTCTATGGAACTGAAAAAACGTCAAGGTTATTTCTAAGGAGAGCAACCATGTCAGCACTTGCACAGAATGAAATAATTGCTCATCAAATTAAACAGCAGGGCGGTGTGGAAGCTTATCTGCGTGCTCAACAAGAGAAAGGATTACTGCGTTTCTTGACATGTGGCAGTGTGGATGATGGCAAAAGTACTCTGATTGGACGCTTGTTACATGATACCCGTCAGATCTACGAAGATCAGCTTTCAACGTTGCAGAATGACAGTAAACGTATCGGTACTCAGGGTGAAAAATTAGATCTGGCTTTATTGGTGGATGGTCTTGCCGCAGAGCGTGAGCAGGGCATCACCATTGATGTGGCTTATCGCTATTTTTCAACAGAAAAACGCAAATTTATTATTGCTGATACACCGGGACATGAGCAGTACACCCGTAATATGGCAACGGGGGCATCGACCTGTGATCTCTCAATTCTGTTGATTGATGCGCGTAAAGGTGTTCAGGAGCAGACCCGTCGTCACAGTTTTATCAGTACATTGCTAGGTATTCGCCATTTGGTGGTAGCGGTGAATAAAATGGATCTGATGGAATATCGTCAGGAAGTTTTTAATCAGATCAAACAGGATTATATGAATTTCGCTGCCCAATTACCGACAAATTTGGACGTTCATTTTGTCCCAATCTCGGCACTTGATGGCGATAATATTGTCACTAGAAGTCGCAATATGGATTGGTATGAAGGGCCAGCGTTGTTGGATATCCTTGAAACCGTTGATGTAAAAAAGGAAGCCTCAAAGCAGTTACTGCGCTTTCCGGTTCAATATGTTAGCCGGCCTGATCTCGATTTTCGTGGTTACAGTGGCACACTTTCGTCCGGGATTTTACGTAAAGGGCAGAAAATTAAAGTCATGCCATCCGGTATTTGCTCACGGGTGGAGCGGATAGTGACTTTCAATGGTGATTTGGATTTTGCTGTTCCGGGTGAGGCCATTACGGTGGTGCTGAAAGATGAGATTGATATCAGCCGAGGAGATCTGCTGATTTCTGCCGATGATGAGATGATGGTTACCCGACATGCGCTGGTGGATGTGGTATGGATGTCTGAACAGCCTTTGGTGCAGGGGCAGAACCTTGATATCAAAGTGGCGGGTAAAAAGAGCCGTGGGAAAGTTGAGAATATTCAGTACCAGGTGGATATTACTAACCTGACACAGCGGGTGGCTGTTGATTTACCATTAAATGCCATCGGATCGGTGGAATTTTCTTTTGAAGAGCCATTAATGCTTGATAGCTATCAGCAAAATAGCGACACTGGCGGCATTATCTTGATCGATCGACTGACTAATGTCACTGTTGGTGCCGGGTTGGTACGTGAAATTCAGACAAATGTTTATGAAGGGCCAAAAGAATTCAGCGAATTTGAACTGGAATTGAATCGGTTGATTCGTCGTCATTTCCCTCATTGGGGAGCCAGAGATTTACTGGGAGGTAAATAAATTGGCTGACATTGAAAATCTGGCATCAGAAAACGTTGTCTGGCATCCGCATCAATTGACCAGAACGCAGCGGGAGGTTGAAAATGGACATCCTGCATTGGTTATTTGGTTCACTGGTTTATCGGGTTCAGGAAAATCCACTGTGGCAGGGGCCTTAGAACAGGCCCTGTTTCAACGGGGAATAAAAACTTATCTGCTTGATGGCGATAATTTGCGTCATGGCCTTTGTAGTGATTTGGGTTTTTCCGAACAGGATAGGCAGGAAAATATCCGCCGTGTAGGTGAAGTGGCCAATCTGATGGTCGATGCAGGTTTAGTCGTGCTGACGGCTTTTATCTCTCCTCATAAAGCAGAACGGCAAAAAGTTCGTGAACTGCTGGAACCAGGGCAATTTATTGAAGTTTTTGTCGATACGCCGTTGGAAATTTGCGAATCTCGTGATCCGAAAGGATTGTACAAAAAAGCCCGTGCCGGTGAAATTCGTCATTTCACGGGGATTGATTCAGTCTATGAAATTCCCGATAACCCGGAAATTTATCTTGCAGGCCAACAACCCGTTGAAGCTTCCGTGGCCCAGTTGCTGGTGGAATTGGAAAAGAGCGGCATTATACGCTCAAGGATTAATCACGGATAACGTCAACAAAAAGCACATTATTGCGTTTTCAGTGATGTGCTTGTGTAAAATAACTGCATTCGACTATTTTTCTCCTACCCTGTTTTGTGATAGTAGCGTCATTCTTTGAGTTATGGGATGATTGACAGATATTTCAGGGGGCGGAAATGGGTAAACTGACGCTACTATTACTGGTTTTACTTGGATGGTTACAGTATTCACTGTGGCTTGGTAAAAACGGCATTCATGATTATGTGCGGGTTAAGAATGATGTTGCGATGCAAGAGCGTAATAACAGCAAACTTAAAGTGCGTAACGATCAGTTATCGGCGGAAATTGATGATCTTACTGGTGGGCAGGAAGCTATCGAAGAGCGATCCCGTAATGAATTGGGTATGATCAAACCGGGTGAAACTTTCTATCGTTTAATCGTTGATAAATCTAAAGAAAACACTTCGCGTCCCTCGACTCCAAATAATACTCAATAATTAAAATGAACAATCTATTACTTCATTCCTGTGCTGATATTATTGCTTTGGTACCAGCAGCGGGTATTGGTAGCCGAATGAATTCGGATTGCCCAAAGCAATATCTGTCTATTGCCGGAAAGACCATTATTGAGCACACCTTGGCTGTATTACTTGATCATCCCCGTGTTCAGCATGTTGTGATTGTTTTAAATCCCACGGACACACAGTTTCAATCCCTTGAGGTTGCATCCGATTCGCGCATTACTACGGTAGTTGGCGGTGAACAGCGAGCAGATTCTGTACTGTCTGGTTTAAATCATCTGGCTCATTTGACTGGCAATGATAATTGTTGGGTTTTAGTGCATGATGCAGCCCGTCCTTGTTTACACCATGACGATCTTGACCGTTTGTTACAATTAGCAGAAGCAGATGAACAGGGAAATATGGCATGCGGTGGTATTCTGGCGTCGCCGGTCCGCGATACGATGAAACGTGGACGGACTGGTCAAGTTATTGACCATACAGTAGAACGGCAAGATCTCTGGCACGCACTGACTCCGCAGTTTTTTCCATTGATGTTACTAAGGGATTGTTTGTCAAAAGCACTTTCGCAACACGCTAATATTACAGATGAGGCTTCCGCATTGGAATATTGTGGTTATCAACCGGTGTTGGTTAACGGGCGTTCGGACAATATAAAAGTCACGCGCCCTGAGGATTTGGCATTGGCAGAATTTTATCTGTCTAGAAAATAAAGGAACAGACATCATGAGGATCGGACACGGTTTCGATGTACATAAATTTGGTGGTGAAGGGCCGATTATTATCGGTGGTGTTCGTATTCCTTATGAACAAGGGCTGTTGGCGCATTCTGATGGTGATGTTGCTCTCCATGCGGCCACGGATGCTTTGTTAGGTGCTGCGGCATTGGGTGATATCGGGAAATTATTCCCAGATACTGATCCGGCGTTTAAAGGGGTGGATAGTCGTAAATTATTGCGCGAAGCCTATTCACGTATCAGAGAAAAGGGTTATCGGATTGGTAATCTGGATATTACGATTATCGCTCAAGCACCCAAAATGCTGCCGCATATTCCACAAATGAGGGTTAATCTGGCAGAAGATCTGCAATGCCACATTGATGACATCAATGTTAAAGCCACAACTACCGAGAAATTAGGATTTGTTGGGCGTAAAGAAGGTATTGCTTGCGAAGCAGTTGCTTTGCTGGTTAAGGAATAATTGATGGTATTGGCTGAATTAAATTGGCTGTATGGACAACCAGAAGCGACGGGGATACTAAAAGCCTCGCCGGAAGATTTTATTGTCTGTGAAGATTTGGGGTTTTCTCCTGATGGAGAAGGTGAGCACTTAATGGCGCACATCCGTAAAACGGGCTGTAATACCCAATTTGTTGCAGATAACCTCGCTCGTTTCGCTGGTATACCGTCTAGATCGGTCAGTTATGCTGGCTTAAAAGACCGTCACGCAGTGACAGAGCAGTGGTTTTGTTTGCACTTACCGGGCAAACAGGAACCTGATTTTGCCTCGTTTCAGCTTGAGGGATGTGAAGTTCTGACGACCGCTCGTCAGAAACGTAAACTGCGCATTGGAGCATTGAAAGGAAATTCATTTACGCTAATTTTGCGGGAAATCAGTCATCACCAATTTGTTGAAAACAGACTACGGCTGATTCAGCAAAGTGGCGTGCCTAACTATTTTGGTGAACAGCGTTTTGGTCGGGATGGGCAGAATCTGCTTCAAGCGCAGCGTTGGGCAAATAATGAAATCCGAGTAAAAGAGAGAAATAAACGCAGTTTCTATCTGTCAGCCAGTCGTAGTGCTATGTTTAATGCGGTAGCCAGTGCGCGGATTATTCTGAAACAACAGCAACAGGTGATGAAGGGTGACGCCTTACAATTAACAGGGCGTGGTAGTTGGTTTGTTGCTGATGAAACGGAATTGCCTTTATTGCAACAGCGGGTGAGCGATGGAGAGTTACAAATAACGGCACCGTTGCCTGGTGATGGTGAATTGGGAACACAGCACCAAGCTGCGGATTTTGAACGGCAATATTTACAGCCCTATGAATCATTGTGGGAACTTATCAGGCGTGAAAGAGTGGATGGTTCCCGTAGGGCGATTCTGGTGCAACCTCAGAATCTGAGTTGGCAATGGCAAGATAATGACACGGTGAAAATCAGTTTCTGGTTACCCGCTGGCAGTTTTGCTACCAGTGTGGTCAGGGAAATTATCAATCAGGATCAAAATAATGTTACGAATATTGTTGAGTAATGATGACGGTGTAACTGCGCCAGGGATTCAGGTTTTGGCGGCAGCATTGCGAGAAAATTATCATGTGCAGGTTGTTGCGCCTGATCGTAATCGGAGTGGCGCATCTAACGCATTGACCCTTGATCGTTCATTAAGTGTTAAGACGTTGGAGAATGGTGATATCTCGGTGTTGGGTGGCACACCAACGGATTGTGTCTATCTCGGTGTTAATCGCTTGGTTCTTCCACGTCCTGAAATTGTTGTTTCTGGTATTAATCGTGGCCCCAACCTTGGGGATGATGTGATTTATTCGGGAACGGTTGCGGCTGCAATGGAAGGCCGCCATCTAGGGTTGCCGGCATTGGCTATTTCACTGAATGGTGAATTGCATTACCAAACAGCGGCAGAAGTCACCTGTCGTTTGCTACAAATGTTACAAACAACGCCTTTGAGAGCGGGTAATATTCTGAATGTGAATGTACCTGATCTGCCACTTGAGCAAATTAAAGGTTTTCGGGTAACTCGTTGTGGTAGCCGCCATGCCGCGGAAGAAGTTTATTCTATGCAAGATCCGAAAGGCAACATGCTTTACTGGTTGGGGCCGCCGGGAGATAAACATGATGCTGGCCCTGAAACAGATTTTGCGGCGGTGGAACAGGGATATGTCTCTATTACGCCATTACAGGTAGATCTGACTGCGTATAAAGCGCAGGCGTTAGTAAGAGATTGGTTAGCTAAAGCTGAGGTTGATGGAGAATGCTGAGTCGGGCAATGAAAAATTTGCTGACACAATTACGCCAGCAGGGAATAAAAGATGAACGTTTACTGGCCGCTATTTCCGCCGTGCCGAGGGAGCGTTTTGTCGATGAAGCACTGGCACATAAAGCGTATGAAAATACAGCTTTGCCTATTGGTCATGGGCAAACGATTTCTCAGCCTTATATTGTCGCCCGTATGACCGAACTACTTCAGTTAACACCCGATGCTAAGGTTTTGGAAATTGGTACCGGCTCTGGTTATCAGACGGCAATATTAGCGCATTTGGTCAAACATGTTTTCTCTGTAGAGCGGATAAAAGGTTTACAGTGGCAGGCTAAACGGCGGTTGAAACAACTTGATTTGCATAATGTTTCAACCCGTCATGGGGATGGTTGGCAAGGATGGCCGTCGCGTGGGCTATTTGATGCTATTATTGTGACCGCAGCGCCTCCGTATATCCCACAAGAATTGATGCTTCAGCTTACGGATGGGGGAGTTATGGTTTTACCGGTAGGTGAGCGTACACAAATTCTTAAATCCGTGAAACGTCATGGCAATGGTTTTCATAGTGAAGTGATCGAAGCTGTACGCTTTGTGCCCCTTGTGCAAGGGGAACTGGCTTAAGTTCATAGTCTGTTGCAACTATTTCTCAATTAATGGTTATATTTGCTTTAATAAGCGAAATTACTTTCGTTTTGGGATTTTTGCGGTTATGTATAACCTTTAGAAATTATTAATTTTTACGCTTATCTTTGCCGTTATGGGGGAAGGAAATATGAATTCAGGAAGCCCAATGAAAAAAATACAGCGGATTGTAACGTGTTTATTGATGGGAGTCTGGTTAGTCGGTTGTACAAATACGCCAACCCGTCCTGCGCCTATCACCAGTATTGATCAAAAACAAAGCAGAGGGAGTCATCATCCGGTAATATATTCTGGCAATTCTGCTATATCTACGCCGATGCCATCTTCACCTTCATCAATGGGGGGGGCTGATAGCAATTCGCAGGAGAGAATTGTTTATAACCGTGATTATGACAGTATTCCTAAGGGCAGCTATAACGGCAGCACTTATACAGTCAAACATGGTGATACTCTGTTTTATATCGCTTGGATCACCGGTAATGATTTTCGTGATCTTGCGAGCAAAAATAATATTTCAGAACCTTACAGTCTGACGGTGGGGCAGACTTTGAGGACCAGTAGTAGCGGGATGTTAACCGCTCATAACCATAATCAAATGCAAACAGCCCTGGTTGATTCTCAATCAACTAATGCGTATCCTGCAAATTCCGGGATACAAAAGAGTGTAAAAATGTTGCCAAGGGCAACTACGTCAACAGTAAACAATACGTATCTAGAATCACCGACGACAACCGCGAGCAGTGGAAACAGTGTTGTTAGCAGTTGGATGTGGCCGGCTGAAGGTAAAATGATTGAAAGTTTCTCTGATACCCAAGGGGGTAACAAAGGGATTGATATCGCAGGCAGCAGGGGCCAGTCAGTATTTGCAACAGCGGGTGGTCGAGTTGTCTACGCCGGAAACGCCTTACGTGGATATGGAAATCTGATAATTATAAAACATAACGATGACTACCTGAGTGCCTATGCTCATAACGATACGATGCTGGTTCGTGAGCAACAAGACATCAAGGCGGGGCAAAAAATTGCCACTATGGGTAGCACGGGTACCAGTTCTGTAAGATTACACTTTGAAATTCGTTACAAGGGAAAATCCGTAAACCCGCTGCGTTATCTTCCGCAGCGATAAACTGGGCAGAATGCTGAATTCTGCCTGCATTATCATGGGTAGGGGCAGCTTATGAGCCAAAATACGCTGAAAGTTAACGAGTTGTATGATGATGCGGATTTAGATGAAAGTGGTATTGAAGCTGACGACTTCGATGAGAAATTATTGAAGAACGATGAGGATGATCTAACTGATTTTGAGAATGATTTAGATGTATTGCAGGGCATGAACCAGCGGGTTCTTGATGCAACACAACTTTATCTTGGCGAAATTGGTTTTTCTCCTTTGCTGACGGCGGAAGAAGAGGTTTTTTTCGCAAGGCGGGCATTACGTGGTGATGTTTTGGCCCGCCAGAGAATGATCGAAAGTAACTTGCGATTGGTTGTTAAAATTTCTCGTCGTTACAGTAACAGAGGCTTAGCTCTTCTTGATTTGATTGAAGAAGGTAATCTTGGCCTTATCCGTGCTGTTGAAAAATTTGACCCGGAGCGCGGGTTTAGATTTTCTACCTATGCAACATGGTGGATTCGGCAAACCATTGAGCGGGCGATTATGAATCAAACCCGTACTATTCGGTTGCCAATCCATATTGTTAAAGAGCTCAACGTCTACTTGCGTACAGCAAGAGAACTTGCCCATAAATTGGATCATGAACCTAGCCCGGAAGAGATAGCAGAGCAACTGGATAAACCGGTTGATGATGTAAGCCGAATGTTGCGATTGAATGAACGTATCATTTCGGTTGATACCCCTATTAGTAGTGATTCTGATAAAGCGCTATTGGATGTTTTATCGGATGAGAATGAAAGTGGGCCGGAGGGAACAACACAGGAAGACGATATGAAAAAGAGTATCGTCAAATGGCTGTTTGAGTTGAATTCGAAGCAACGTGAAGTATTAGCGCGTCGTTTTGGTCTTTTGGGATATGAGGCTGAAACGCTGGAAGATGTAGGCAAAGAGATTGGTTTGACAAGGGAAAGAGTGCGTCAGATCCAGGTCGAAGGTTTGAGACGTCTGAAAGATATTATGCAAACCCAAGGTTTGAATATTGAAGCGTTATTCCGTACTTAATTGTTGAGTAGTTTAACTACTTGGGTTCTGAAGAGCTGTTGTCCGTGTTTTTGCGTTGTTGGCGCTCGGTATTATCAGGTTCTTCAGTACCCGGTAGGATTTCCCTAATTTTGTCTTAGATGATGATAGTAAATTTTAATCAAAGATTTCTGATATTTAAATTACGGTGGTCGACTAATTTAGGGCACTTCATTATCCTCTTCCAAATAGTTTTCCTTTTCAAGGGGACAAGTTCATCGTTATCGCCGGATAGTTCTACTCTTATTTTCGTTTGAATATAATTGATATTAATACACCACATTATATCCGGCCTCTCGGGATTAAATTCATTTCGTCTGTTTATTGCCAGCATAATTCCATCTAAGCCACGGATGGCTTTTAAAGTCTCACTGTGACTTGTAAAGGTGTTGCGTATAGCGCGGCGGCTGAGTATGATAATTGTACCGAGCAGCACTGTTCAGCGGACGGATATGATTAAGAGTTTTAAACATAAAGGGTTGAAAAAGTTTTTTGAAACAGGTTCTACAGCCGGTATTAATGCTATGCAAGCTCCAAAAATTGCTACTCGTCTTGAGGTGTTGAATAGAGCTGTAAAAATTGAAGATGTAGATATCCCGGGCTTTTTTTTACACCCACTTACAGGAAACCGGAATGGTGTGTGGTCTATTACTGTGACAGGGAATTGGCGAATCACCTTTGAGTTGTATGATGGTGATGTCTACATTGTGAACTATGAGGATTACCACTAATGGCTATGATGTATAACCCCCCGCATCCCGGAATATTAGTTAAAGAGGCTATGGAGGCTCTGAATTTGAGCGCCAGAGGCTTGGCTAAGGCACTGGGTGTCGCACCATCAACTGTGCAACGCTTGGTTGTTGGCAAGTCTGATGTTTCGCCAGAAATGGCACTGAAATTGTCTGTCGTTATTGGCAGTTCACCTCAAGTTTGGATGGGAATGCAGGTGGACTATGATTTATGGCAGGCAAAACAGCATATCGATGTGTCTCATCTTCATCGATTGCAAATAGCTTGATTGACATATTTCAATGTCCCTGATTCTGAATCATCTCAATTGTTTTGTCGTTGGTTTGAAAGGTGAGTATTAGCTCACCTTTTTTTAATCAGTATCTCAAATTACAGGGATGCCACTGTGGAATTTAAAATCGCTATCTGGATTTTGAATCAATTCAGCTTCAACACGGCCAAAATAGTTTACCCGTTCGGTAATATCTTCATTAGCAACAGATTGCGCTAGTGAAAGATAGTCCTGGTAGTGACGTGCTTCAGAGCGCAGCAGCGAGATATAAAATTTACTCAGATCTTCATCCAAATGAGGGGCTAGTTTGGCGAAACGTTCACAAGAACGCGCCTCAATATAAGCGTCGATAATTAGCTTATCCACCAATGTATAAGGTTCATGGTTGGTGATATGGCTAAGCATGCCTTTAGCATAACGGCTGGCAGTGATGCTTTCATAGCTGATATCGCGTGTGTCCATGATCTCCAGCACTTGATAGAAGTGATGTAGCTCTTCTTTAATCAGCAATACCATTTTATCAATCAGATCCTGGCTATAGGGTGAATTAGCTTTAGCAGTGATCTGTTTGGTCGCTTGGTTTGGACCTCTTAATGAATTGAGATCGCCAACTTTCTTGTAAGCAAAATCTTCATAAGGTTTAAACCATGCCAGAAGTGTATCCTCACTTCGCTGATCTACGGCATACTTGCGGATCAAAAACATAGCGCTCTGTGCTGCTTTCAGCTCGCATAACAGATGATCCCGTAGAAGCACAGGTAAATTTTCAGGCTGTTTTGCTTTATCTACCCACAAATCCGGGGTTTCACATTGCAAAAAATGGTATATCGGTTGTAAAAGGCTTTTGTCAAACACGTTCTTACACCATATCTTTTAGTCGATAAATCCATTCTAATGCTTGACGCGGAGTCAGTGAATCTGGATTAAGATTTTCTAATGCTTCAACCGCCGGTGACGTCTCTTCTGTTAATAGCGCGAGTTGCGGTGTATCGACATGACTTGCCGTTGCATGGTTGGATAGCGATTCCAGCTCTTTAAGTTTCTGACGCGCTCGTTTAATCACTTCGCGTGGAACGCCAGCGAGAGAAGCAACTGCCAACCCGTAACTCTTACTGGCTGCGCCTTCTTGTACGCTGTGCATAAATGCGATGGTATCGCCATGCTCTACCGCATCCAGATGAATATTAACCACGCCTTCAAGTTTTTCCGGCAACGTGGTCAGCTCAAAATAGTGAGTGGCGAACAACGTCATCGCTTTAATGCGGTTTGCCAGATTTTCTGCACATGCCCATGCCAGAGAAAGGCCATCGTAGGTTGATGTCCCTCTACCAATCTCATCCATCAATACCAAACTTTGTTCTGTCGCATTGTGCAAGATATTGGCGGTTTCGGTCATTTCCACCATGAAGGTTGAACGGCCGGATGCCAGATCATCGGAAGCGCCTACACGGGTGAATATGCGATCAACTGGGCCAATAACCGCTTTTTCCGCTGGTACAAAGCTACCGATATAGGCCAGAAGTGTAATAAGCGCTGCCTGACGCATATAGGTACTTTTACCGCCCATATTTGGACCGGTAATAATCAGCAGACGCCGCTGTGAAGATAAAGAAAGAGGGTTTGAGATAAATGGCTCACTCAGAACCTGTTCAACAACCGGATGACGACCACCGGTGATTTGAATTCCCGGTTTATCGCTCAATGTTGGGCAAACATAATTCAGGGTTTCAGCGCGTTCTGCCAGATTTGCCAATACATCAAGTTCAGCCAGTGCTTCGGCACTGGTTTGTAATTCGGCCAAATGAGGCAGCAGCAGATCGAATAATTCTTCATAAAGCGCTTTCTCTATTGCCAGAGATTTCCCTTTAGAGGTCAGAACCTTATCTTCATACTCTTTTAGCTCAGGGATGATATAACGCTCAGCATTTTTCAGTGTCTGGCGGCGGACATAATGAATTGGCACCAGATGGCTCTGCCCTCGGCTGACTTGAATATAGTAGCCATGAACACCATTAAAGCCGACTTTCAGAGTATCAATACCTAGTTTTTCCCGTTCACGGATTTCCAGTTGTTCCAGATAGTTACTGGCGCCATCAGCCAATGTGCGCCACTCATCCAGTTCACTGTTATAACCCGGTGCGATTACGCCACCATCCCGAACCAATACCGGCGGGGTTTCTACAATTGCTCTTTCAAGTAATTCCTGTAATTCATCAAACCTGCCGATATTTTTCTGCAATTGCTTGATATAGGAGGAATCTGAGGAGTCCATAATTTGATGGATATCCGGTAATTGCTGGAATGCATGGCGCATTCTTGCCAGATCCCTTGGACGAGCGGAGCGTAGAGCCAAGCGTGCTAACACACGTTCGAGATCGCCTATCTGTAGCAAAAATGGCTGCAACTCCAACCCAATTTCCTGCAAGGTAGAGATAGCTTGTTGACGATTTTCTAATATCTGGCGATCCCTGACAGGCGCATGCAACCAGCGTTTCAACATTCGGCTACCCATTGGGGTAACACACAGATCAAGAACGGATGCGAGCGTATTATCTGTACTGCCAGACAGGTTTTGTGTCAGTTCCAGATTACGGCGGGTTGCGGCATCCATAATAACCGTATCTTGCTGACGTTCCATCGTAATGCCACGGATATGTGGCAGCGCCGTGCGTTGAGTATCTTTGACATATTGCAGCAGGCAACCAGCGGCACGCAAAGCAAGTGCTGCTTTTGCCACACCAAAACCGATGAGATCACGGGTACCAAATTGCAGGTTCAATTGCTGTTTGGCGGTATCCAGCTCAAATTCCCATAAAGGGCGACGGCGCAGGCCATGAAAATTTTCAATTAGAGCCATATGCTCAAAACTTTCAGGGTAGAGTAATTCAACAGGGCGGCTACGTTGCAATTCAGCGGCTATCGTTTCCAGCTCTGCCATTTCAGATATTTGGAAGCGGCCAGATGTTACATCCAGTGTGGCATAACCAAACCCTTGATTATCGTGCCAAATAGCCGCCAGCAGGTTATCCTGCCGTTCCTGTAATAGTGCTTCATCTGTCACGGTTCCGGGGGTAACGATGCGGACGACTTTACGTTCAACCGGGCCTTTGCTGGTGGCAGGATCGCCAATTTGTTCACATATAGCGACCGATTCACCTAATTGAACCAGCTTAGCTAAATAGTTTTCCACTGCATGATGGGGCACGCCTGCCATAGGGATAGGATTGCCGGCTGATTGACCTCGTTTGGTCAGGGAAATATCCAGCAATTTTGCCGCTTTTTTGGCATCGTCATAAAACAGCTCATAGAAATCTCCCATTCTATAAAACAGCAGAATATCAGGGTGCTGTGCTTTAAGACGGAGATATTGCTGCATCATGGGCGTGTGAGTGTCGAAGGTTTCTGTATTAATCATGCGGTGGTCTTAGTTAAGTTTGTGAATCAATTCTTTCGTTATGGTATCGCACCAAGCTTTAAACTTACACAAGTAAAATCTGGAAGCAATTCGCAAATTTAGTTGTAATTTTGGTCTGGTTAATTTGGCTGTGTGTAGAAGATAAAGCTGCGTTGCCGAAGTGGTTGAAAGAATTTCCCAATGTTGACTGGTTTTTGCTTTCTAATACTTTTTTGCTTTCTAATATTAACAACCGTAATTGCATTGTTGATAAAGAACTTCCTCAGTGATGATAGTAAGATTGTTGAACTCGGTATTGATGTCGCCGTCAGTATGACCAATCTAAAATCTGAGCAAGTGTCTTATTAGTTTTATCATCAGCTTTGCCGGCAGACTAACCCTTTATGTGCTAAGAACTTTCTTATGGAAATTTTTTGTTGAAATTATGGAATGCTAAAATGGCAGAAGCCTAGCAATTTAGCTAGGCTTCGCAGGTCCCTCAAAGGGGATAAATATTTGGGGCCTCTATGGGCAACAGCTATATTGTGGGCGATCTTACTGGAGAAATCAAGTGTTATGATTTTGATAACAATTGACTTGCATTTATGGATTTAATTATTGCCAATTGAATTTTAGTGATAATTTCTTTGGGTAAAATTTGATTTAAATAACCTCTATTAGTTCTTGGCCTTTGTAGCCGTTTTCGGCTGACTTGTTGTACAAGATCCGCTTTTGCCCAACGTGTTATTTGTTCAAAATATTTCATATTTTCAATAACGTTTTTATCAATTACAACGTGCATTCCACGTTGTAATTTATTTTGATCACATTTGCTTGATAGAGGAACAACTATACAGGCATTGCCATCTATTTTACCGTTTATAATAACGATAAGCCGATTTTTTACCATTTCAGGTGGTATATGACCATCATAGGAATTAGTTATTATTTTGCCTTCTTTATTTTTTGGGTAATTCCCATAATCACATTCCAATATTTCTCCCACTTTGGGACTAAAATTTATAGGCACTTGTTATTCCTCAATATAAGGTGATAGATTCTACTATGACTTAATGATTTTTACTAAGGACTTATTTCAATAGGATTATATAATGGAAATCGGCCATTCTCATCGATGTAAAATAAAAATGGTTGATTACTGAAAATTGTGATGTATATCATATTTTAAATATGGATGAAATTTGCTGTATTCATTAGTCGTACTACTACAGCCCTAAAAGCCCAAAGTCCGTGTTTTTTCTGATGTTCATGACGCAAAAAAATCGCATGGTTTGAAAATTTCCTGTGAGCGTTTCTTCTGTTGAAAAAAGGAAATATGGCTGTAGTATTCTAGAGAAAGCACTAACTGAGTGGCTGGATTAGTTTATAATTCGTGATATACATTCACTTTAAGTATCACTATATATTTATTTTTAAACCATTGTCATTGGATGATGATAATTGAGTGGGACAGTAATAATAGATGAGTTAATCAATTATAAATGCGTGGTTAAAATATAGTTTTTACATACAGAAATTCAAAAATAAGAAATTATAAATGAATTGTTTTCCAAGTATATTCAACCAAAAGTATATCTTTGTCATAAATAATAATACATGAGTTTGAACCCGTATTGAGCTTACATGTCGAATATTGGGTTAACTCCAGCAAATTAAGTACCACTGGCCCGATGCAGTGCAGTGAATATTTTTTTAATGCACGGGCCAGAAGATTACGCTTGTCTTATGCGAATGGTTCCTTCCAGATTATTTGATCACAGAAGCGTCGATCAAGGTGATACCACCGATGAGAGCCCAAGTGGTCCACGGTGATGTAGTTGATGAAGTAGTTTGCCAGAGATGCCAGAGTGCCTTATCAAGGCCAAGCACAAAGACTTCAATCCGGCCGTCTGAATTCTTCGCTACTGTTGGGGCACTGGCGATAATGCCTGTAAATGAGCTCCAGTTAGACCACGGGCCGTTATGATAAACCTGCCAGACGCGCCAGAGCGTGTTATCAGCGCCACGTGCGAAGACCTCAAGCCGACCAGAAAGATTCTTCACCACCGCCGGAGCGCTAGTGATCACACCATCCAAACATTGCCAGTTTGACCACGAAACGGAATCAGAGCTGATCTGCGAGATATGCCGGAGTGTGCTATCGGCACCGCGTGCAAAGACTTCAAGCCGACCATCGCAGTTGTCAATGACCACTGGGTCGCTAGTGATCACGCCATTCAACGATTTCCAGCTTGACCACTGATCGGTGTGGGCAGCGGTTTGCCAAATGTGCCAGAGAGCGTTATCGGAGCCGCGTGCAAAGACTTCAAGCCGGCCATCGGCGTTGACATGTGCAGTTGGGTTACTGGTGAGCGTGCCACCCAGAGATTTCCAGCTTGACCACGAATTGGTATGGGCAGAGGTTTGCCAGATGTGCCAGAGAGCGTTATCGGTGCCGCGTGCAAAGACCTCAAGTCGGCCATCCGAGTTGATACATACCTCCGGGTTACTGGTGATCCCACCATACAGCGGCTGCCAGCTTGACCAAGTATTGATATCGGCAGCGGTTTGCCAGTTGTGCCAGAGCGCATTATCCGTGCCACGCACGAATACTTCCAATCGACCGTCCGCATTACGACAGACGGCGGGTTTGCTAGTCACGACTCCGTTAACTTTGTTCCAGCCGGCCCAGGAGGAGTTTGGCAGCGGTGTTGTTTGCCAATTGTGCCACACTGCGTTGTCAGCGCTTACACCGAAAACCTCAAGTCGATTATCGGCATTGTTTGCTACTGAGACAATTCCAGATAATGCTATCGCAGAGTTCTCGATTGCTATCTCACTGGCAACATATGTTTCGGTATTATCTGGCGTTGGCATTTTAATAGGTTCCTTTTTCATATATATTCTCTTTAAAAATAGTTTTTCGGATTTAAAAAAATAATCATTTAATGAGAGGGATATTCGATTTTATATATTGATATATTCACTAGCCTCCTATGTCGTTTTATTAATAAAATAAACTATGGATTTTTTTGTTAGCTATTGATCTATAAAGTATTATGTAAATATGGTCTCGAATTATGTGATTATATGTTTATTCACATGGGATCATATCAGTGAAATAATTTTTAAATAAATTATTTTTATTTTAAAGTCCTCGTGGATTCTATTTTAACTATATTTTTTTCATGGTTTTTAAGTTTTGTTTAAAATATTTTATGTAATAATTATTAAAGCACACAATTCATAATCTGGCCATTGAGAAACGCAGATCCTGATTTAATCATGTACCTAAAAGAGGTTATTCTGTTTAAAGTTGTTTTCCAGACATATTCGACTAAGAGCCTGTTTCAGATAGACAAAAATATGTCCTGGTTATCAACAATAATATGTGAGTTCGAATCTGTGTCAGGTTGGTGTATCGAATATTGGATTTTTACCGGCAAATTAGGCACCATTGGCCCGATGAAGCGCAGTGAATATTTTCCTTAGCGTATCGGGCCAGAAGGTGACGTTCGTTCTGTGCAAAGCTGGATTCATTCCAGATTATTTGATTGCTGAAGCGTCGATTAAGTTGCCATTGAGGGATACCCAAGCGGACCACGATGGTGTGGCTTGCCAGATGTTCCAGAGAGCGTTATCGGTGCCACGCGCGAAAACTTCAAGCCGACCATCGGCGTCTTCCACCGCTGTTGGCGCACTGGTGATCGTGCCATTCAGCGTGGCCCAGTTGGACCACGGACCGGAATGGGATACCGTTTGCCAGATGTGGTAGAGAGCGTTATTGGTGCCGCGTGCAAAAACTTCCAGCCGGCCATCGGAGTTCTTCACTACCGCAGGGGCGCTAGTAATCACGCCATTCAACGAGGCCCAGTTGGACCACGGACCGGAATGGGGAACAGTTTGCCAGATGTGGTAGAGAGCGTTATTGGTGCCGCGTGCAAAGACTTCAAGCCGACCATCAGCGGTACCGATGACGACCGGATCGCTAGTGATCTCACCGCCGAGTGAATCCCAATTCGACCACTGGTTGGAATGGGGAGCGGTTTGCCAGATGTGGTAGAGGGCGTTATTGGTGCCACGCGCAAAGACTTCCAGCCGACCGTCTGAGTTGATATGAACTGCGGGGTTGCTGGTGATAACGCCATTCAAAGATTGCCAATTTGACCACGGACCGGAATGAGCGACAGTTTGTGAGATGTGGTAGAGAGCGTTATTGGTGCCACGCGCAAAGACTTCGAGTCGGCCATCGGTGTTGGCATATACCGCCGGGTTGCTAGTAATTGTACCTCCTAAAGATTGCCAGTTTGACCAACCGGCATTAGCGGCGGTTTGCCAGATATGCCAGAGCGCATTATCTGTGCCACGTGCGAATACTTCCAATCGACCGTCTGTATTGATATAAACGACAGGTTTGCTGGTGACGTTTCCGTTAAGTGAGATCCAGCCGGACCAGGAAGAGCCTGAATGTGGCGCTGTTTGCCTATTGTGCCACACGGCATTGTCAGTCCCCACACCGAAAACCTCAAGTCGGCCGTCGGTGGTGTTGACTACCGAGACAATTTCAGACAACGCGATTGACGCATTTTCGATTGCGACCTCATTTGCAACAAGTAACTCGACATGATCTGGCTTTGGTATATTAATAGGTTCTTCTTGCATATATATCCTCGTTAGAAATAATTTTTCAGATTCACTAAATAGTCATTTAATAAGCAAGATGTTTAATTCTATGAATTAATATTCTCACTTTTACTCTTATATTCTTTGAAAAAATGATTAATGTTTTATGTGATGCTGGTTGATGGTCCGTGAATTATTAAGTGGATGAGATGCTACATTATAAAACCTCGTGTGTTTATATATATTTTTACATACGGTTATTCAAAAATAATAAATTATGAATGAACTATTTTTCTGTTTTAAAGTTTCATCTTTATTATATTTGAAAATATATTTTTATCATGATTGTTTTAATTGCATTAAAAACATTTAATAATCTTTACGGAAGCAAACAGTTTGCCTACTAGCATTAAAAAACGCAGATTCTAATTCATGAATGCTCTATAAAATGGAGGCTTTGTTTGAAATTGCCTTTTGGATATATTTGACCAAGAATCTACATTGGATAGACGAAATTATATTTTTGTCATAAATAACAGGCTCGAGCTTGAATAAGTGTCGGGCTTGCATGTTGAGAGTTGAGCTAACTCCAGCAAATAAGATATTACTGGCCCGATACAGCATAGTGAATATTTTCTCTAATGCATCAGGCCAAAAGGTTATGTATATCTTGTGCGGAGCTGAGCTTGACAGATTATTTCATTGCTTAAGCGTTGCTCAAGGTGTCCCGAGGGATGCCCAGCCAGACCATGAACCGGATGCTACCGTTTGCCAGATGTGCCAGAGCGCGTTATCAGTACTGCGGGCAAAGACTTCAAGGCGACCATCGGCGTTGGCATATACGGCAGGGTTACTGGTAATTGTGCTCCCTAAAGATTGCCAGCCTGACCAACCGGAATTGGGAGCGACCTGCCAGATATGCCAGAGCGCGTTATCGGCACTGCGGGCAAAGACTTCAAGGCGACCATCGGCGTTAGCATATACGGCAGGGTTACTGGTAATTGTGCTCCCTAAAGATTGCCAGCCTGACCAACCGGAATTGGGAGCGGTTTGCCAGATGTGCCAGAGCGCGTTATCGGTACCGCGGGCAAAGACTTCAAGGCGACCATCGGCGTTAGCATATACGGCAGGGTTACTGGTAATTGTGTGCCCTAAAGATTGCCAGCCTGACCAACCGGAATTAGGAGCGGTTTGCCAGATGTGCCAGAGCGTGTTATCGGCACCGCGGGCAAAGATTTCAAGGCGACCATCGGCGTTAGCATATACGGCAGGGTTACTGGTAATTGTGTGCCCTAAAGATTGCCAGTCGGACCAACCGGAATTGGGAGCGACCTGCCAGATGTGCCAGAGCGTGTTATCGGTACCGCGGGCAAAGACTTCAAGACGACCATCGGCGTTAGCATGTACGGCAGGGTCACTGGTAATTGTGTTCCCTAAAGATTGCCAGTCGGACCAACCGGAATTGGGAGCGGTTTGCCAGATGTGCCAGAGCGTGTTATCGGCACCGCGGGCAAAGACTTCAAGGCGACCATCGTCGTTAGCATATACGGCAGGGTTACTGGTAATTGTGTGCCCTAAAGATTGCCAGTCGGACCAACCGGAATTGGGAGCGATCTGCCAGATGTGCCAGAGCGCGTTATCAGCACCGCGCACGAATACTTCCAATCGACCGTCCAAATTACGAGAAACAGCGGGTTTGTTAGTCACTGAGACAATGCTGGACATCGCGATAGATGAGTTTTCGGTTTTTAGCTGTATTAGTTCATTTGCAACAGAAAACTCGGTATTATCTGGCTTTGGTATATTAATAGATTCTTCTTGCATATATATCCTCGTTAGAGATAATTTTTCAGATTCACTAAGTAGTTATTTAATAAACAAGATATTTAATTCTGTGAATTAACATTCTCACTTTTACTCTTTATTCTTTGAAGAAGCAGTTAATGCTTTGTTTGATGCTGATTGATGATCCGTGAAATATTAAGTGAATCAGATGCTACATTATAAAACCTTTTCTGTTTATATATATTTTTGCATACGGTTATTCAAAAATAATAAATTATGAATGAACTGTTTTGCTGTTTTAAGGTTTCATCTTTATTATATTTGAAAATATATTTTTATCATGATTGTTTTAATTGCATTAAAAACATTTGATAATCTTTACGGAAGAGAATAGTTTGCCGACTGGCATTAAAAAACACAGGTTCTAGTGCATGAATGTTCTATAAAACGGGGTGATGTTTGACATTGCCTTTTTGGGCCTAATTCGACCAAGAGACTACATTGGATAGATAAAACTATATCTTCATCATCAACAATATGCGCGAGTTTGAGAGAATGCTTGGTTTGCGTGTTGAGAATTGGGTTGATTCCAGTAAATAAGGTATTGCTGGCCCGATGCGGCATAGTGAATGTTTTCCTTAATGCATCAGGCCAGGCAGTTATGCGTGTCTTGTGCGAAGCAGATTATTTAATTGCTGAAGCGTCGATCAAGGTGCCGCCGAGGGATACCCAATCGGACCACAATGATGATGTAATTTGCTGAATATGCCAGAGTGCGTTATCCGCACCGCGTGCAAAAACTTCAAGCCGGCCGTCAGAATTCTTCGCCACCGTAGGAGCGCTGGTAATCACGCCGGACAATGAGGTCCAATCAGACCATGAACCCGATGCTGCCGTCTGCCAGATATGCCAGAGAGCGTTATCAGGGCCACGTACAAAGACCTCAAGCCGACCATCGGCGTTGATATGTACCGCAGGGTCGCTGGTGATGACGCCAGACAGTGACTGCCAGTTTGTCCAACCTGCATTAGGAGCAACTTGCCAAATGTGCCAGAGAGCGTTATCGGAACCGCGTGCAAAGACCTCAAGCCGACCATCAGAGTTGCTGATTACCACTGGATTGCTCGTTATCACACCACTCAGTGATTGCCAATTTGTCCAGGGATAGGCATGAGAAGTCGTTTGCCTGATGTACCAGAGAGAGTAATCGTTGCTGCGCGCAAAGACCTCAAACTGACCACTGGCGTTGACATATACCGTTGGGTCACTGGTAAGTACGCCATTTAGTGACTGCCAATTAGACCACGGACCGGCATGGGGTGCGGTTTGCCAGATATGCCAGAGTGTGTTATCGGAACTGCGAGCAAAGACCTCAAGCCGTCCATCGGAGTTGACATATACCACTGGATTGCTGGTGAGCTGACCACCTAAAGATTGCCAGCCTGACCAACTGGCGCCGGGGATGGGGGCGGTCTGCCAGTTATGCCATAAAGCATTATCTGTGCCACGTACGAATACTTCCAATCTACCGTCTGAGTTAATGTGAACGGCGGGTTTGCTGGTCGCTCCTTCATTTAGTGAGTGCCAGCCAGACCAGAAAGATATGGTATTTGGCGCCGTTTGCCAGTTGTGCCACACAGCATTGTTGATGCTCACGCCAAAAACCTCTAGCCGACCATCGGCGTTGTTTGCCGCCGAAATAACTCCGGGTAACGCAGTCCAAGAGATTTCATTGGATACTTCTATTTCGTTTGCAACAGATGACCCGGTATTATCTGGAATTGATGTATTAATAGATTCTTTTTTCATATATATATCCTCTTTAGGCATAATTTTTAAGATTCACTAAATAGTCATTTAATAAACAGTGTATTTAACTTCACATTAATACTTTCGATTGCATTCTGTATATTTTTATTTATGAAATGAATAAGTGATATTTTATTTGACGTTAAACTCTAATTCTTGAGTTTTCGTAAAATGTGATCTTATATTATTGAGGTCTATGTGTTGATATGTATTTTTAAATTCGAATATCTAAAAAATATTAATTATATATAAACTATTTTCTTATTTTAAAGTTCTCTTTTTTTTCTATCTTAAATCTGTTTCTTTGTGGTTGTTTTTATTCAAAATATCTGATGGTTATTATTAAGGTATATAATTAATCATCTGGCTATTGGATTAACTCCAGCAAATTAGGTAATACTGGCCTGATGCAGAGTAGTGAATGTTTTCTCAATGCATCGGGCCAGAAAATTACGCATGTGTTGTGCGAATCTGTCTCCTTTCAGATTATTTTATTGCTGAGGCGTCGATTAATGTTCCCCCTAGGGATGTCCAATCAGACCACTGATTGGAATGGGGAACAGTTTGCCAGATGTGGTGGAGTCCATTACCGCTATCGCGCACAAAGACATCAAGTCGGCCGTCAGCGTTCTTCGTGACATCTGGGGCGCTGGTGAGTCCTCCATACAATAAGGCCCAGCCTGACCATGAACCAGAATAAGTGTCAGTTTGCCAGATGTGGTAGAGTGAAAGTTCTTTGTTGGCGCCGCGTGCAAAGACTTCAAGCCGACCATCGGAATTCTTCACCACCGCAGGGGCGCTGGTGTGTAAGCCACCTAATGAAACCCAGTTAGACCACTGATTGGAATGGGGAGCGGTTTGCCAGATGTGGTGGAGTGCGTTATCGCTGCCGCGTACAAAAACCTCTAGTCGACCATCAACAGTGAGGACAACCACAGGATCGCTGGTGAGAATGCCGCCTAATGATTGCCAGCTTGACCAATAACCGGTATGGGGAGCAGTTTGCCAGATGTGCCAGAGTGCGTTATCGGCACCGCGGGCAAAGACCTCAAGCCGACCATCGGAATTGATATGGACTGCTGGGTTACTGGTGATCACTTGGCCTAGAGAATACCAGCTTGACCACGGATTGGAGTGGGGAGCGGTTTGCCAGATGTGCCAGAGTGTGTTATCGGAGCCACGGGCAAAGACTTCAAGCCGACCATCGGCGTTGATATACACCGCAGGGTTACTGGTGATTGCTCCGCCTAAAGATTGCCAACCTGACCAACCGGCGTTGGGGGCGGTTTGCCAGTTATGCCACAGCGCATTATCGGAGCCACGTACGAATACTTCTAATCGACCATCTGAATTGAGGTAAGCGGCGGGTTTGCTGGTCGCTGTTAAGCCAAGTGAGGTCCAACCGGTCCAGGAGGAACCTGTATGTGTTGTTTGCCCGTTGCGCCATACTACGTTGTCACCACCCACACAGAAAACTTCGATCCGACCATCAGAGGTATTCGCCACTGAGACAATGCCAGACGCCGCGATAGTAGGGTTTTCGATTTCAACCTCATTTGCATCAGATGATTCGGTATTATCTGGATTTGATGTTTTAATCGGTTCTTTTTTCATGTGTATATCCTTGTTAAAAATAATTTTTTATATTCATAAAATAGTCATTTAATAATCAATGTTTTGATTTTTCTTAAAAAATAATAGCTAATGTTTTATTTGGAATTAACTTATGACAATTAAATTATCGATAAGATATGATTGTATATTATAGATCTCTATAGGCTGATGTATATTTTTACATACGATCATTTAAAAACAATTAATTACATGTAAACTATTTCATTATTTAAAGTTTCATCTAAGTTATATTTTAAATATATTTTTAAAATTGTTTTAACTTCATTGAAAATATCAGATAGCATGTTGTATTTATACAATAATTCAAACCAGTGGCGAGCTTTAATTTTGAAAGTTGTATTAATTCCAGAGAAATAAGAGAAAATAATTTATATTGATATATTGCTCTAACCTTAATTACATTCTTTTACCAGAAAGTGGCATATCATGGATATGCCACAGATTATTGACCAGCTTAACGAATGAATTTAAAAATAAGTTGTGATACCGGCACGAAATGTTCTTCCCGGTGAAGGGATATAGCCGAGGTTAAGAGGCTGGATATAATATTTGTCGAATACATTATCCACGCCGAACTCAAATTCGACATGCTTATTTATACGGGCAGTTAGAGAGATATCGGCTACAGTTGCAGGCCGCCAGATAATGGGCGCCAACAAAGGAGCAGAACCGCGTCCTGGTTTTTCTGCTGGTACAGATCGTTGGCCATAATGGGAAACTCTGGCGTTGACAGATACATTGTCATTTAAGAATCGTTGTGTCAGATCGAGTGATACCGCATATTTAGGCGGAATGTGATTAGTCGCATAATCCGAAGGGAGACTACGTGCGATGCATCCTTCATTTTCCGTACAGAATTTGACTTTTGTGTAGTAATTCATCGATAAACGCGCATCAAAGTGATCGCTATGGTAAACACTCGACAATTCCAATCCGGCAAACTTTGCTTCTTTAATATTACTGATGTACATACTCCAGTAATCATCCATCCATGCTCGGCTGATATAGTCCTTTACCCGATTATCAAAGTAGGACATTTTAATATCGAAGCTATCATTTTGAGCAATGATATTCGGGAAGCGTGAGGTCAGCCCGACTTCGATATTTTTTGAAATTTCAGGTTTTATATGATCGTCAACACTCATCATGTAGCCGCGAATACCTTCAACCATTGATGGAAAACGTGGGGCATAGGCATATTTGGCGTGCAGTGCTGTTTCATGATTAAGTTCAAGCTTAGTACCTACCCAATAGCCGTGAGCATGGTCTCGCTTATTGTTGACTTTCCCAGAGGTGAGCTGTGGTAACCAAGAGCTACCCGGACGAGCTGGACTGTAATCTTCGATCTGATAGGACTTAAAATCCCACCCGCCCATTAGGGTCAGACGGTCGGCAAGCATA
Source organism: Photorhabdus akhurstii (assembly GCF_019090985.1). Taxonomy (NCBI): domain Bacteria; kingdom Pseudomonadati; phylum Pseudomonadota; class Gammaproteobacteria; order Enterobacterales; family Morganellaceae; genus Photorhabdus; species Photorhabdus akhurstii. The sequence goes on from NZ_CP020335.1 coordinate 950,684, forward strand.
TAATTCCCGCTCAGGAAAAAACGGCCTTCTTTACGCTCTCCTTCCCGATTAACGGCATGTTCCCATTTACCTGCGCTGGGGCCTGTGCGTTCACGAATAAAGCTGGCGCCGTAGTTCAACTCAATATCTTGCATTGAGAGTTCAAATAATGAGGTGTTACTCAAATTCACCCCTACTGTGCGCATGAATTTTTTATCACCGAGGGTATTATTTGTGGTTCGAGGGCGGTCGTTAACCCGTGTTTGCCATATTCCGATATCCAAATTAATCCAGGGATTTGACGCAGGTTCCCATTTATAGTTGAGGCTGTGCCTGTTCATGTTGAGCCGTGTCAGTGGCCCCTGTTCCAAGATCATAAATGTTTGGCTCAGGTTTGCCATATCCGCGACATAGGATTCGCCGTAGAGATTTTGGTAATGGCTAATGATAGCGGAAATTTCATGACCATCGCCAAAACGAACTTTTCCTTTACCCAGTAATGACTGGCTATCTTCAGAAGTGTTAGGGACGGCATCCCCCATTGCATACAGCGAATAACCGGCCATCTGTTCACTGAATTGTGGAATGCGACAATCTTGTGGATCACTCTCACACAAATAACCTGGCATTCCACGTTCCTTAGCGCCCGGTCCGTGTTTGCCTGAGTGGTAATTGCCCCGCTTGCGCTGAGAAGCGCCAAACAGCAATTCATAGGAAGGTTCGGCCATCGCGAAAACAATACTCCCGGTGCGATTCTTAGCGTCGAAAAGAGAGTTTTTTGAGGGGGAAGGCCAGTCATTGCGTTGATAATCGTCAGGATTGGAATGGTTGCTCAACAGACTTCCTTTCAGGCGAAGCCCTACCTTTTGTCCGTCAAGGAGGATATCACTGGCTTCAATGGTTTTTATCTCCACCGTTCCCCCAATAGCTCCCATGCCGCCTTTTCCTGTCGGGCCTTTATTGATATCTACCCGGCCAATGAAATCGGGATCAATAAAGGAACGGTTGGAGACACCTTGATAACCACGGTATAGCGCGGTCTGGTTAGATGCGCCGTCAACTGTGGTTAAGACTCGGCCTTGTCCTTGCAAGCCCCGGATATTCACATCCAGGCTGCCTGAACTGCGTGCTTCGCCGGATAATACTCCCGGTGTGGTTTTAAAAATATCGACAGGGTGGATCACACCGAATTTTTCAATATCTTTACCTTTGATAGTGGTACTGTCGAACCGCAATGGTTCATTACCTGAGTATCCGCGATTGCCTGCTACTGTAAGGGGATTTAGTACGACTACACCTTTGGTGGTCATCTTCTTTGTCATTTTTACCAGCGTATAACTGCCATCGGTACGTTGGGACAGTTGTAAATGACTGCCTGTGAGCAGTTGAACTAAACCCTGATGAGCAGTAAAACTGCCGTTTAATGAAGGTGCTGTTAGCCCGTTGGTTAAATTCGGATCGAAAGAGAGCGCGGTACCGGTTTGCGCCGCAAAGTGGGACAACGAATTGCCTAATGAACCTGGTGGAATATGAACGGAATAGAGAGTATCTGCTGGTGTGGTAGCGTAAAGGGAACGTGCCGGCAGCAGTATTAATGATAATAACAGAGCGACTAAAGACTTTTTTTGCCAATGTGGTTGTGAATCTCGGCAGTCAATATGATATGGCATAGTAATTTTTTGATATGGCATAGTAAGTTCTCCATAACTTTTTAAACTTCTTTTATTTCTATGCCGTATGAGATTGAAAAAAGTGTCAGTAAAAATGATTATTTTTATTAACTGGATGAATAGAGGGTAATCCAATAGCGGGTCAAGCTGCGCATTGAGAGCGGATAAGTTTGTAATAGCATATGCAGCGCCAGATCCGTATCCCGTATGGGAAAAGCACCAGAAACCCGCAAATTCGCCACTTTATCATCACAACGGATGACACCGGAACGATAGCGATTCAGTTCAGTAACCACCGTTGCCAGCGGCAAGTTATCAGCTACCATCATGCCCTGTAACCAGCTTAAAGACGCCGTTGAACGGGGATGTTGTGGGGCAACGGCGAATTGAGTGAAATGGGTTGCCTCTCCAGCATGCAGTATGTGCGGCAAACCGTTATCTGGCGTAATGCGAACCGCTCCTTCTATTATTTCCACCTGAGTATGTGAGGCTTGTTGGCGAACGCTGAATTTTGTGCCCAATGCCACAATAACGCCTTGTTGAGTTTGTACCTGAAATGGGCGAGCCGGATAGCGGCTATCTTTATGAGTTTCAATATAGATTTCCCCTAGCTTTAAACCAATAAGCCGTTGGGTATCGTCATAATGAACATCTGTTGAGCTTTGTGTATTTAAAGTCACTTGACTGTTATCCGGTAATGACCAACGCTGAATTTGCCCCGTTGCAGTGTGATAATCGCCGGTGAGAAGCTGAAATTGATCAGATTGCCAGAAGAGTGATGATGCGCCAGCCGGTATTAACAACATGAGTGTAAGCTTTCTGATGGCTTCCCGACGGGAGAAGGTCTGTTTGTTGTTTAACAACGGTGAGGCGATATGTGGTGGTAGATGGTGTAACCGTGCTAACAGACATTGCGCCCGTTCCCAGGCTTGAGCATGTTCTGGACTTTGTGCACACCAGGCAGCACAGGCATTTCGATCAGCTTCGCTGGCGTGGCTATCATGCAAAACGGTCAGCCATTCTGCGGCTTCGGCAAGTATCGTTTCAGAAGGTGTACTTGATGAAGAAGATTTATCAGTGAAAGTCAAACCAATCCCTCTTATGCCATTGCTATCAGGCATTGATAAAAGCCTTGTTTCATATAACGTTTTACTGTGGACAGCGAAATATTCATCTGATTTGCAATATCTTCATACTTCATTCCTTCTATCTGGGAAAGTAAAAAGACAGTTTGCACTGGCGTGGGGAGTTGATTCAGCATGATATCAATTTCCTGAAGCGTTTCGAGGATGATAAGTTTTTGCTCTGGTGCGGGAATGAGCGGTTCAGGCAGACTGACGAGTAAATCCAGATAAGATTGTTCAAGTGAGCGGCGGCGGTACCAGTTAACCATCAACCCTTTGGCAATGGTGACGATGTAGGCACGGGGTTCATTAAGTTGCTGTGGTAAAGGTGAACGAAGTAATTTAACAAAAGTATCTTGGGTCAGGTCTGCGGCGGTTTCATCACAGTTAAGACGATGCTTAAGCCAACGAAATAGCCAATCATGATTGTGGATGTACATGCACTGGATCTGTTGAGTGTCTGAAACATTAACGGTCATTTTCATGTCAAGCTATCAATGTAAATGCAAATCATTATCATTCTGGTATGTTACAGGTAATTGTTTTCCGTTACCAATGAATAATGGGTGCGAAGCGGCTGATCAAATACATTTTTATTTACTATAAAGCAAGTTAATGAATTAATTTGTAGTTTTGTTCGTGATTGACAGGGGGAAATTATAAGAGCCTTAAACAGGGATCGAGAATTTAAATAATTTCTGGTTGAATTTAATATTAAAAATATTTTCACTAAGGGAAAGTTTTAATAATTTTATGTTTAGGGTAAATTAATATGGTGTCGTATTTATTGATGTGTGCCTAATATATCATGTAACTATCTTTTAATATTGATGTAATGTAGGTGGTTGGAATAATAAATCTGATGTTCAAAAATAGCAAAATCCAGATATATGACTATAATAGAGGGGTGTATATATAAGAATTACAGTGGTTAATATATGAAAAGCTTAAATTAACGAGGGATAAGATGGAAGGTACTTTAATTATTTGTGTTGATTCGATTCTGAGATTTCGCTCAGATTACGATATGGCAATAGCTGTACCGATGTTGTCAGTTCAGGAACAGCTAGGGAAAAATGATCCGTTCTTTTTCCTGAAATATTTCAGAAATAAAGTCATCATAGAAAAAGGAGTGACAATATCAAATATATTTCTCGCGATAGAACCGTGGCAGGCTATGTTGAGCGCTTGGTTGGAAATTGATATTGCCGCTTATATTGCAGAGATTAGAAAACCTTCGCAAGAAGAGCCGATATTTGATTGGATTAGTATTCAGAGAATCACATCGGTTCATCGGGTATATCAGCGAAAAGATATGAAAGATAATGAAAAACTGTCTGAATACTTTAATCGTGAACATACGCCAACAAAATATTTTAATATTGAATCGGTGTGTATGGCATCGGGTTATAGAAAAGGAGATAAAGAGCATTATAGTATCAGTGAATATATCCACGAAATTAAAAATATTCCGATCATTGCCAGTGACAGGCAAATATTAATTGGCTATGATGATAATAATACGGATATCTTGAATGATAAATGTTTTGGTATATATGATAATAGAAATATCAAATATATACAGGGAACAACCTCGTTCGCATTTTATGAATTGATGGAAGCTATTTTTAATGATGGATTATTCTATAACTCACCGCAAACAGCTTGTCATAGTTTAGAGATGATAAAAGAGATGTTAGAAATTATAGATCGCGGAAATATGAATAACGAAAAGGATAATAAAGAGTATATTAATCAACAAGAAAATAGTAGTGGAAATATTAATGGAGGTAATGATGGTAGAGAATTAAATGTTGAATTTTATGATGGTGCTTTTGATCCACTGATAGAGCATATAGAAACAGAGCGGGAATATTGGAATTATATAAAATTATTATGTCATTCGTATGGTCATTTGCCAGTAAGAATTGGCACGATTAATGAGGCTAAAGTTCCTGAATATCGCTTCTATGACAATATTATGGATGATGAAAGTTAGCTTTTATAGATAAGCTATTTTTCATCATCAAGTGTTAAGGTGCCAATGGATATTATATTTCCGTATCTGGTCTTATTTTATTAGCTAAATGATTTATTTTACTTTTTATTTTAATTTCTTGAATTTTTCATATCTTTGACCAAGCGATATTGAATAATAGAATTTACGTTTTCGGATATGGAAGTAATGTTTTAGTGTTTTTCTTTTTCATATGTTTATTGGAGAAAATATTTCAACTATCATTAATCTGGGCGTATAGCGTTTTAACATCGTGTTTAATAGGAAGGTAATAATGCCGAAATTAATTTATTACGTCGCTGCGACAATAGATGGTTATATTGCTAATAAAAACAATGGGCTGGATTGGTTATATGAGTTTGTGCTTGGGGATGATGCAACACCTTATGATGATTTTTATCGAGGTATTGGCGCTGTAATTATGGGGTCAAAAACATACGAATGGATAATGGCAAACTCACCGGGTGATTGGCCATACAAAAATATTCCCGCTTTCGTTCTTTCTCATAGGGCGCTGTCAACGCCTGAACGGTTGAATATCACCATAACCAATGAAACAGTAAGAGCTATTGCTGCCAGGGCGAAGAAAGTGGCTAATGGTAAAGATGTCTGGTTAGTCGGGGGAGGTAAAACCGCTGCGTATTTTGCTGAGGCTGGTGAATTACAGCAAATATTCTTAACCACGATTCCGGTATTTTTAGGTGCGGGCGTTGAGGTTCTTCCTGTGAGTGAAAAAGTACATGTTACGCCTAAGACTCAACGTTTTTTACGTAGCGGCGCGATTGAAAGCTTGCTAGATGTTGATGCAATCCTACCCCGTAAATAAGATTACTGCTGTCATGTTCATTTAAACTGGTTCAACGCTACAGACATATGTATTGTTCACATTAATCGCGCCATATTGATGGCGCAAAAGTGGCGCGATTATCTGAATTGCGCCATAATCGCGCCAGTATTCTAACTGGAATCTGTTGGTGCGTTATGAGTTCAATGACTGATATTTATGAAACCTTGTGTGTTGCATCACAACCTATGTCTGTTTCGGATTTATTGGCGGAGTATCCCTCTGTTCCTAGAAGGACTGTTCAACGTTGGTTGGGGCGACTTGTTGAAGATAAGAAAGTACAGATATTGGGTGAAGGTCGAAGTCGCCGCTATGTTATCGCTACGGAGGAAACATCAGATTCGGTAGCGGATAGATCGGATAATTTCCCAAGCTATATTCCACTGTCTGAGGATAGTAAGGATATTCTTCGTTATATTGATCAACCCATCAAAGCGAGGACGCCTGTCGGTTATCAGCGAGAGTTTCTGGAATCATATGAGCCGAATGTCACTTATTATCTGTCGGTTCCAATTCGTAATCAGCTTTGGAGAATTGGAGATACGAAACAAATCTCACAGCCAGCGGGAACTTATGGTAGAGCTATTTTGGATCGCTTGCTCATTGATTTATCGTGGGCTTCAAGCTATTTGGAAGGAAACACTTACAGTCGATTGGATACGGTGAAGTTGATTGAATATGGAAAAATTGCGGTAGGAAAAAACGCTATTGAAACTCAAATGATCCTAAATCATAAAGCCGCTATTGAATTACTTGTCGATGGTATTGAGGAACTCGATTTTAATCGATATACCGTTCTCAATTTACACAGTGCATTATCTGAAAATTTATTATCTAATCCTGTCTATGAAGGACGTATCCGTCAACATCAAGTTGAAATAGGAAAAAGTGTTTTCAGACCGTTATTTGGTGAGGCCCATATCAGTGAAGTTTTAAATTCGTTGCTCGGGAAAGCACGAGCTATATCAGATCCGTTTGAGCAATCCTTTTTTATGATGGTCCACTTGCCGTATTTACAACCTTTTGCCGATGTAAATAAGCGAACTTCCCGTCTGGCGGCTAATTTGCCGTTGATTCGTTCAAATCTGTGTCCGTTAACTTTTGTCGATGTACCGGAAGAGGCATATAGCCGTGCAATGCTTGGTATTTATGAAATGACTCGAGTTGAATTGCTACGGGATCTTTATCTATGGGCTTATGAGCGTTCTGCCCAAGAATATTTGGCTGTCACGCAGGGAATCACCGCACCAGATCCGTTAAGATTACAATATCGAAATGTGATTAAGCAGATCGTTTATCAGGTAGTTGCCAAACCTGAGATGGATTCAATTGACGTTATAGATAAATTAATTTCCGATGAATTAAGCCAATCTGAGCATGACACATTAAAGGCATTGGTTATTGAAGAACTACGGCGATTGCATGAAGGTGTGTTGGCAAGATATAGCCTCCGACCTTCGCAATTTGAAAAATGGAAAGGAAAACACCGATAGTCTTTGTATTCACGCTATTGAATAGCTAAATGACCATAAAAAATTTCCGGGTTAATTACGCCATTATCTTAGAGAAGCTATTAATTAGCGCTTTCGTTATGCCGTCGTATCAGGGCTTAAACTTATACAGATAAGGATTCAGATCGATTTACGAAATAATAGTAATTGACATCGCTAAACACCCGTCAGTATTTTCATCTCACCTTGGCCTGACATCATATACGCAGGGTTATCAGTGTAAATGAACCTTTGGTAAAACGGGTACAGACATTACATGTGATTATCTTTATTTATCAAATGGATAAATGTAGGTTGGCTACCCGGTTAAACGGCTCCTTGCACTACGATGTCGCTTCAATTCTGGCTTATGCTCAGAGATAGGTCAAAAATTCGTCTGTTTAGGTAATGAGTTTTTATACAGAATTATCCTAAAAAAACAGAAACTAGTATTTTTCTGATCTAAATTTTCGCATTATGTTCTAAAAATAGGTAAAACAGATGTTTAAGTAAGGATTTCAGATGGAAATGCCGATTTATTTTCAATACTGGGGTAAGGCGAAGCGAGTCTTAGAGGTTGATAGTGCAGATTATCATCTGCTTCCTTACCATTGTTTAGATGTTGCTGCGGTAGGAATGCAGTTACTCTCTTTAGAAAGATCGTTAACTAGAGATCTCGCTAATTTTTTAGCGTTATCTACGCAGCAGCTACAAAGCATAGTCTCTTTTATATTGGCTTTGCACGATATTGGTAAATTTGCATCTGCTTTTCAAAAATTACTTCCCGGTCTGGCAGTGGGTCTGCATCGACCAGATTGCCCTAAAGAGTCTGGTGGCCGTTATTTTTGTCATGATCGTATAGGGTTATATTTCTGGGAAAATATCAAAACGGAATTACTTAATAGACTGGTTGATATTGAAGGTGTCGAGCGAAGAGAACAGCGAGAGATGTTTGATACCTTAATGGTATTCATGGATTGTGTATTAGGGCATCACGGTCGGCCAATTGATAAAACAAACTATAAAGCGATTAAACGTTTTATTGAACCTCATAACCTTAATGCTGCCACACTTTTTGCACATCATTTGGTTGAATTATTTCAACCTGAGTTTCCCATTGAAAAATTACAATCCAAAGAGTGGCGACGGCGACTGGAACAAGTGAGTTGGCAGTTTGCGGGTATTGCAATATTGGCGGATTGGATTGGTTCTGATAATCATTATTTTACGTATCAATCTGAGCCTATACCATTAGCTGATTATTGGAAACATGCTCAAGCAATGGCAAAAAAGGCGGTTATGGCGGCCAATTTAGATAAAGAGCCGGTAGTTAAGCCGTTTATTTCCATCCAGGAATATTACGGTTTTGCCGCAACACCATTGCAACAGTGGGCCGAATCAATATCTGTAGATCATTCTCCTCAACTGTTTATTTTGGAAGATGTTGCCGGGGCTGGGAAAACAGAAGCGGCGCTTGCGCTTACACACCGTTTAATGCAGGCAAAAGCCGCTGATGGTTTTTATTTTGGTTTGCCTACAATGGCATCGTCTAATGCAATATTTAGCCGCATTGCTAAACATTACCAGCAAATGCTATCGATAGAGGATGATAGTAAACCAAATATCGTTTTAGCTCATGGTATGCGGGAGATGAATAATCAATTTCGTGAACCCGTTTTGGCGTTAGGTCATCCAGATAGAAACTATGGTAAAACAGATATTCCCTCTTCGGCGCAGTGTAATCAATGGTTAGCGGACCCACGTAAGCAAGCGCTGTTGGCGCCTGTTGGAATCGGAGCAATTGATCAGGCTTTATTGGCTGTATTGCCAAGGCGTTATCAATCACTGAGATTATTTGGGCTTAATCGTAAAGTACTCATCGTTGATGAAGTCCATGCTGCTGATGAATTTATGTTTAATTTGCTGGAAAATTTATTAGCGCTGCATCTTTATCAGGGCGGTTCAGCCATTTTATTGACAGCAACATTGACCTTTAAACAGCGTCAACGTTTAACGGATATTTGGCTGAATGCCGGTGGACTAAGTTCTCAATTATTACAAAAAACGGATTTTCCTTTAGCAACAAAAATAAGTTTAAATGCCGTATCGCCCGTTATTGAACAACCGTTATCAAGCCGAAAAGATGTTAGCCGGGAAGTGAAAGTTGATTTCTTAAATAGCTTTAGTAGTTGTGTTGAAAAAGTATTAGCCGCCATTGTACAAGGGCAATGTGTCGTTTGGATAAGAAATACCGTTGATGATGCTATTGAAGCTTATCAGACACTGCAAAGTTTGCTTACTGAACCTGAGCGCTGTCTATTATTTCATAGCCAGTTTATCTTGCAGCATCGGAAAGAGATTGAAAATCATGTTATGACTATTTTTGGTAAAAATAGTCAGGGTGAAATGCGGCGGGGCAAAGCATTAATCGCCACACAAATATTTCAGGAGAGTTTAGATACTGATGCCGATGTCATGATTTCAGATATTTGTCCTATTGATGATCTTATTCAGCGAGCCGGGCGTTTGCATCGCCACACCCGCGATAGCGATGGTATCTATCGATGGGGTATTAAAGATTCACGCCCTGCGCCAATATTGTTTGTTCACGCGCCTGAATGGCGGGAGCAACCTGGATCAGATTGGTTAAGCTATAATTTTCGTAACACGCAATGTGTTTATCGCTCGCCTGTCCGTCTGTGGTTAAGCATGCGCGTGTTGAGAAAATTAGGTGCTATACGTATGCCTACGGAAACTCGCCAATTAATTGAAGCGGTTTATGGTCATGCCTATGAGCAAGCGCCGGAAGTGTTAAAACACCAAGGGAATGAATTTATTGACGAGGAGCGAAGTCAGACAGCTAAAGCTAAATCTTTTTGGTTACAGTGGCAATTATATGGTTATTGTGATCGCAGTGCTGATCGTTGGTATGAAGATGATTCCGATATTAATGCTCGCTACAGTGATATTGAAACTGTTGAGGTGTTATTACTGAAAAAAAATGATTCAGGACAACTGGTGCCTTGGGTAAATTCCGGCGAATTTTCAGTGTCGCTGAGTACGATTAAATTATCCAGAAATAAGTATGCAAATAAATTAGCGCCAATTCCAACAGCGTTAATACCCGCTCTCAATGCCTTGCAACAGAGATATTACCAAATTAGATATTTGCGACCTTGGTTGCCGGAACAAGATCCGAATTTTACCTATTCTTCAACAATAGGCTTTTGTGAAAGATAAAAGCAGGAGGTGTTATGAACTTAGTTCAGGACCCGTGGTTGCCCTTTCGATTACGTGATGGTAGTGAAAAAGTACTGCCTATTAATGCGATATGTGATCATGATGTTATGGACTTTGCTTTACCACGAGCTGATTTTCAAGGAGCAGCTTGTCAATTTGCCATTGGTTTATTACAAACCGTTTTTGCGCCGGAAGATAAATATCAATGGCATGCTCTATATGAAACATCACCTGATAAAAAGGTATTACAGCAAGCTTTTAATAAAGTGATACACGCCTTCAATGTTACCGGTATAGGGCCACTTTTTATGCAAGATTTTGATCCGCTGCAAACCGCAAAATCAACGACTGTAGCTGGATTATTAATTGAAGCGCCGGGAGCGAATGGTTTAAAACTTAATACGGATCATTTTGTTAAACGTGGCGTCGGAGATGTGATGTCTCTTGAAATGGCGGCTTTGGCGCTGTTTACCTTACAAATTAATGCGCCGTCAGGAGGAGTGGGGCATCGAGTAGGATTACGAGGTGGAGGACCATTAACCACGTTAATGGCGCCGCAACAAACGGATACAACGTTATGGCAAAAACTGTGGTTAAACGTCATTAGTCGAAGTGAATGGCATTATGCAGAACCTGATTTAACCAGTGCTCAGATTTTTCCCTGGCTAGCGCCAACAAAAGTGAGTGTTAATGGAGGGACAGAAATTTATGCTAAGGATGTTCATCCCTTACATATGTATTGGGCGATGCCGAGACGGATACGTTTGGTGGTGGAAAAGGGTGAAAATATTTGCAAAATTTCAGGTCAATATTCTGCATTCACTGTCTCTGAATATCGGACACAAAACTATGGCGGTAATTATTCCGGTAATTGGACCCATCCGTTAACGCCCTATAAATGGGATCTTAAAGAACCAACCCAACATTTATCGATTAAAGGCCAACCTGGAGGGGTGACGTATAAAATTTGGGATGCTTTAGTCTTTACCAGCCATGAGAGAGGGCAGCGTTGCGCGCCGGTCGTCAGCCATTTTTACTCTTTATGTTGTCATTTTGCTGAACTGCGAAGAGTCATGCCTCGTCTGTGGGTATTTGGCTACGATATGGATAATATGAAAGCACGTTGTTGGTATTCTGTCACTGTGCCGTTGTTTTTTGTCTTACCTGAACAACAGGAAAAGATTCTATATCAAGTCAAAGAGCTGCAAAAATTGGCGACCAATATGATTTGGCTATGCCGGAATCAAATAAAAGCGGCTTGGTTTGAAAAGCCCGCGGATGTGAGAGGAGACATTTCCTTTATTGACCTGAATTTTTGGCAACAAAGTGAATCGCTGTTTTTTTCTGTGGTGTATCAACTTATCAATAATAGACGTTCGGATTCACCTTTTTTGACACCAGAGCAGGCTAAACATTGGCTTAATACCTTGCGTCATCTCTGTAGAAATTTATTCGATGAATATGTTGTTTTATCTGAATTGGGTAATGAACGTTCAATGGTAAAACGTATGAGAGCGCGTCAACAGTTAATTATCGGGCTATATGGACAGAGAGCTTTAAAAGAGATCAACACATTTATTACTAATCACCATATTCACTCTGGTAAAGAGGAAATGTAATGGACAGCAAGACCGAAATCATATTATTGCGTTGGTGGCAAAGTATGTTTATGTCACCGAAGCAGTTAAAAGAGAAAGGTATTATTCCAGCGCCTTCTACTTATAAAGCCCAGTTAAAGCGCTGTGAAAATGTTGAGATGGCCATGTTGACTGAAGGTTTTCGGGATTTGTGGTTCAGTTTGCCGGATGAAATTAGCTTATCAGAGAGTCCGGCAAAATTAGAATATTGGGCCACAATGGCGGCGGCATTAGTTTATGTTAAAAGCAACAGTGGTATTACATTGGCGGTAGCGGCGGGTAAGAAAGGAGGAGGAAATAGACCGGTTGTCAGTGAATTAAGATTTTCACAATTACAAAATGCTAAAACACCGAATGAATTACTACGTCGATTACGTCAAATTTTACAGAAAGTCAAAGGCAATATTTCTGTTTTGGCTCTAGCACGGGATATTGAGGAGTGGTTCGCTGAATATGGTCAATTACAGCCATGTAAGGCGGATAAGCGTATTAAGGTGAAGTGGGTTATGGATTATTACCGTGCAGCTAGTGGTAAATCGGTTGATTTATCGGATTTTCATTAATTGAGTTTAGGATGATTATTATGAGTCAGTTTGTTCAATTACACTTATTAACTTCCTATGCGCCATCTAATCTGAATCGTGATGATTTAGGCCGGCCTAAAACAGCGAGAATGGGCGGTTTTGAACGTTTACGCGTGAGTTCTCAAAGCTTAAAACGCCACTGGCGTACTTCTGAATTATTTGAACAGGTGCTATCAGAGAATATTGGTATTCGCACCAAGCGATTTGGTATTAAGGTATTTGACGCTTTGGTCAGTGCTGGAGTGAAAGAAAAATCCGCTAAAGCATTGGCTACAACGATTGCTGGTGTTTTTGGAAAAACGAAAAAAGATGCTTTAGAAATTGAGCAATTGGCTCATATCAGTCCGGCAGAACAACGATCTGTCATGTCGTTGATTGAGGTGTTGGCGAAAGAAAATCGGGCGCCGACAGCCGAAGAACTTCATTTATTAAAAACTAAGCAAACTGCGGTGGATATTGCTTTGTTTGGTCGGATGTTAGCTTCAAGTCCGGCATTTAACGTCGAGGCATCTTGTCAGGTCGCTCATGCTATTAGTGTGCATAGTGTGGTGATTGAAGATGATTATTTTACGGCGGTGGATGATTTAAATGATGGCAAGGAAGATACCGGGTCAGCCCATATCGGCGAATTGGGTTTTGCCGCTGCGCTGTTTTACAGTTATATCTGCATTAATAAAACGCAATTAATAAAAAATTTGGATGGCGATGAAACCCTGGCTAATAAAGCGATTAAAGCATTAACAGAAGCCGCTGTGAAAGTGTCGCCTACGGGTAAACAAAATAGTTTTGCTTCTCGTGCTTATGCCAGTTTTGCTCTCGCTGAGAAAGGCGAACAACAACCTCGTTCTTTATCCGTTGCATTTTTAAAACCTATTAATGACAGCGACCAGGGGCCATCGGCAATTAATGCCTTAGAAAGCCAGATGCACAATATTGATCAAGTTTACGGTACTTGTGCCGATGCCCGCTATAAATTCAACACATTCACAGGGGAAGGAACTTTAACCGAGCTGCTTGAATTTGTTGTGCGGTAATGGAGGCAGAATGAAAGCATATTTAGTCTTCCGATTATATGGCCCGATGGCAAGTTGGGGCCAACCTGCGGTTGGGGGAGAGCGGCCAACGGAATTGTATCCGGGTCGCTCCGCGATTTTGGGGTTATTAGGAGCAGCATTAGGTATTCGACGAGATGATGAGTCTGAATTAGCAAAATTACAAAAAAGTGTGTTGATTGCAATTAAGCAGACTGTTCCTGGCTCTTTAATGCGTGATTATCATACGACGCAAGTGCCGACGCACAATAGTAATGTGGTTCATCAGAACCGTAAAAGTGAATTAAGATCAGATAGACTGAATACCATTCTGTCTAATCGCGATTATCGTTGTGATGGTATTTGGATTGTTGCGATTACATTAACTGAACACACTGGTTTTACGCTTGAACAATTACGGGATGCTTTACTTAAACCCGTATTTATTTTGCACCTTGGACGTAAATCTTGCCCGCTTGCTTTACCTCTCTGCCCTAAACTCATTACGTCATCAACATTAAAAACAGCGTTGGATATCCCTTTTCCACCGCTGATGCATTCGGATAGAGAGGATAAATTATGGTTAGGGGCAAATGGGATTGTGACTTATTTTTGGGAGGGAAATAAAGATGAAATGAGTTCTTCAAATATCTTGATCAGCCATCCTTGGGATGAGCCGATTAACCGGGCGCGTTGGCAATTCCGGCAACGTATTATGTATCAACTTTCTATCGAGGAGAGTGTTGATGTATTTGTCTAAAATTGTGCTTCGGCAATCGAGTCAAACAGCAAATATATTAGCAAAAATGGGTGCGAATGGCGTTTATACTTCTCATCAATTGTTATGGAAATTGTTTTCAACAGACGAAAAACGTCAATTTCTATTTCGGGAAGAGAACGGAATAATGGGATTACCCGTATTCTATGTTTTATCTAAAACATCACCTCAAACTCAGTCACCATTGTTTGAGGTGGAAACGAAAGCGTTTTATCCTCAATTGCAGGAGGGGCAACGTTTAGCTTTCAAATTACGCGTTAATCCAACAATCTGTATTACCGACTCTTTTGGAAAACGTCGGCGTCATGATGTCTTGATGCATGCTAAGTTTATGGCAAGGCAGAAAGGTGAAACAAGGCAGGGGAAAATAAAAGCCATGATGGATGATGCCGCCCGTAATTGGTTGTTGAATAGCCGTCGTATGCAGCAATGGGGTATTCAGTTTGACGATTTACTGGATGTTGAAGGTTATACCCAGCATCGAAGTGTAAAAAAGCATGGGCAGAAAATACAATTTTCCAGTGTTGATTTCCAAGGACTTCTGACGGTGACTAACGGTGAGCTATATTTGGAACAGTATGCAAAAGGCTTTGGTCGCGCTAAAGCGATGGGATGCGGATTGATGTTAATCAGATCAGTGTAATGGAAATTTATTTTTGTCGGAGCGCGTAATGCAATATTCTTTGTTGTATCGGGATATTGATGTTAAAGGTGACGCATTCGTGGTTATTAATTGTTTGTGTTACATTTCAAAAGCATGGTAAAAAGTGATATTGCTAATTAATATCATTCTGTAGAGTAGGGGGTAGTCGCTACTCTTGGAAATATGGATAAAATAATTACCGTGTTCCTCACGTCTGTGGGGATGAACCTGAATTTTGGTATACATTTGAACCAGGCAGAATATGTTCCCTGTGTTTAATGGGATAAGCAGTTATAATCAATGATAGGATATCGTGTAGTGGATGTTCCTGACCGTTACCGGGGTGAACCAAACTCGATATATCTCGTCAAAGAGAGAATGTAAGTGTTCCCTGCATTTGTAGGGATAAACCGCGGCATGAGTGATGCTTTACTATGTTCGCTAAATGTTCCCTGTACTAACGGGGATGGACCTAGCAGCGCCCCAAATAGCTGTAGATCTAAAAATGTGTTCCCTGTATTGTCTAACGGGGATTAACCGTGTGAAAATGATGCTGATAACTGGCTTTCCTGATGCTCCCTGCCTTTATGGGGGGATAAACCGGACAGTAACAGTGATACGGTCGGTAGTAAGCGGTGTTCCTTGTGTCTACGGGGGTGAACCGACTTGATACTGTTATGCTTGGGGTTTGGAAGCGTGTTCCCTGTGATTGACGGGGATAAACCGAACAGCTAGCGTATTTAGCTGGCAGAGATAGATTTGTTCCCCGTTTCTACGGGGATAAACCGCTAAATACAGAACTATCGCCATTTGTTACAATTTGATCCCCGTAATCTACGGGGATCAACCGTCATCTGGAAAGGTAATTGACATAGAAGGTCAGAGTTCCCTGAATTTATGGGGATAAACCGGATTCAGGTTTGATGATGATAGTTGAAGTAAAAATGCTCCCCGTTTTTACGGGGACATAATAATGGTGTTGTTGATTATATTATTGATTGTGTGTTGTTTCTCTCTCAACTTTCAATAAACCTTTGGGAAGGGGCGTCGTCAGTCAGTGTTTGTAAAAAATCTACGTAGGTAAGTTTGCTAATATTATCTCCGTTTGCCAAACGGTATTTTAACCAATTGATAATTTGCTCCACTAACTGTCCCTCTGGCTTATCTAGCTTATCAGCCAATTCTCCGTGGTTTTCCCAGCAATTATAACTGATCGCAGATGCCATCCCTTGCAGGGCGTAATCGGAATGGTGCCAGGCATGCGATAAATGATCGCCCAGAATAAAGGGCGATTCACTGCCGCCTTGACCACAATTTTCAGGCCGATAATAAATCTGTGGTTCGGGCATATCGATCATCAGCTCACTCACCGGTGTCAAAAATGCCGACCAATCGCTGACGATCATTGCCGGTAATAACAGACCGAGGATACGTGGGTCCATACTGCGAAAAATCACTTGCCTCTCCCGCAATATCACCTGCTGGCGTGAACGCCAATGATTAAGCTGCTGTATCCATGACTCGTCGCTGCGATAAGCCCATCCCCAACTGTTATCGCTCAGAGTTTGGCTATCAAGCAGATGACCGATTACTGACAGGCAGCCTGACTTGGGCTGAACCAGCCAGGGACTTTGCGCCAGCATGTGATCCATCGGTGTATTGCTGTATAGCGGAAAAGCCTGCTCTACCCAGTCGTTGCGATAAAAGAGCGCCACCGGGTTAGGTTCCGCCAGTGAATTGAGCATAAAGAAAACCGATGGTTTATTAGGGGTACTCAGCCACTGTTGCCAATTTATTGACTTGTTCATTTATCCTCCAAATTATCAATCACCCAATTTGTTTCCTGTTGAGCCAGCACGGCACAAAGCGGTTTGGCAGGGAGTTTAACCTCCGGCAGAGGCGCAACTCCTTCCGGCAGTTGCAGAGACAATCCACGGCCCGCACCGGCTGAACCTTGCCCGACCAGCAAATTGGGGGAAGTCAGAATACCGCCGGGAGTTAACCGGATAAAATGGCCGCCGACTTTTAAGGTAATCTCTGACGTCGCCTCCAACACCATCTTACCGCCGCTTTTCAGGTGCGTTTCCTGACCACTTTCAGCCACCAATGCCTCCCCGGTCTGTAAATGCTGACTGCCTGAGATACGGTGTGAAACATCGCCATCGGTGCTGTACTTCCCCGAGCCTTTGACATGCTGATGATCATCCACTGAAATTTCGCTATAGCGGTTATTATCGACGCGCTGTTTATGGTCATGTTTAATATGCCAGTAAGCGTCGTGCTGAATATGGGCGGTCAGATCTTTCTGCCCGCGCAGGTAAATCTCCTCCCGGTCTTTCTCATCTTCAAAGCGCAATTCATTAAAACCTTCCCCTTTGTGGGTTTGGGTTTTAAATGTCGTGCGGGTCTTTTCCGCGGGTAAATTTAACGGCGGCCGGTTTGAACCGTTGTAGGTGCAACCGGTGACAATCGGGCGATCAATATCGCCGTTCAGATAAGAAACAATCACCTCCTGACCGATACGGGGAACCGCCATAAAACCGTAACCGCTGCCATTCCAGCCCTGGGTGAACCGTACCCAGCAGGTGGCGTTTTCATCGGCTTTATCATAACGATCCCAGTGAAAATGGATGCGGATACACCCCTCTTCATTGACATAAATCTCTTCGCCTTCCGGGCCGACCACGGTGGCCACTTCATCACCGTCCGCCAGCGGTTTGTAACGGTATAGCGCTCGCCAGTCTCTATAACCCGAAATAAAACTGAATTCGTTGTGCAGATAAGTACCTGATTCTCCGCTCTGTTCTTGCAATGCCTGCGGACATTTGCCGTGATGATGGATAGTGACGATTTGCCAGCGGGTGTTCATGGCGTCAACCGGGTGTTCGTTAAGCTCAAAGATTTTACCGGGCATCAGTTTAAAACAGTTGCTTTGCCCGCAGCCGGCCTGACGTTGATTTTCGACGGCCTGCTGACGGCGCTGGACAAACGGTTTCGCCTGCGCGTCTTTCTGAAAGCGGCCGTAGCTTTCAAAAAGCTCAAACAGAGTTTTCTGCCCCTCGACACGGGGATCGATATTGGCCCGGTGTGTCAGGCGGTAAGCGGGATTCTGGGGATTATAGTCCTTATAAATAACCCGATTCGGGGTCATGGAGACCCCCAGACGCACCTGATTAACCACATTCATTTCTGTGGCCGTCTCTATCTGCGGGTTGTAGACCAGCGGTAAATTGGCCGTCATCCCTAAATGGCTGTCGCTGAAAAACAGCTTGTCGTCTTCAAACCAGAAATTCAGCCCCTCTTCGGCAACTAACCGGGCAAAGAAGGCATAATCGGACTCCCGTTTTTGCGTCACATACTCCCGTGTGTAATGAAACTCATCCAGTTGGCAATCGAACAGGATGCAATGTTTTTTCAGTAAACTCTTGAGGATCTCCGGCACGCTTTGCCGATGATAAATCCGGCTGTCCTGATTCAAATTCATCCGCCAGAGCGCGGGCTGGACGGTGAGGGAATAAATAGTGCGATGAGCATTCGTATCCCCCCGAATAGCCTGTGTGACAATGCCGCTAACCTGACGTTGCTCAACATCGTTGAAAATCACCCGGAATTTCACCGATTGTAATAACAGTGATTCCAGATCAATATCGGCCCGTTTACTGACCAGCGTTAAGGATAGGGTAAATAATTCAGATAATTCCTCCTGTAAAGAAAATTCAGCTACTGCAAAAGTTTTCTCCGGCAAATCGGTAATATGACAAAGAAAGTGTAATCCATCGTTCATATGGACTCCTTATTTTTGATGTTGGTGTTTAAATAAATTAATAATATGGCCTTGGTGGTGTTATTTTATTTTCCAGTAGTCTATCGTTTGGCGATGGAGGTCAATTCTTCCATTGGGATATTCAACCCACTCGCCTTTTCCATTAGTAATGGTGATTTTTGGTATTTTGGTTTCATCCAGTTTAGGCTTAAAGATAATTTTCCATTCAGCTCCCGGAGTCAATTTTAATTGGAAGAAACGCGTACCTACTTCACCTCGTAAAAATAAGCGTTTCGGAAACCCTTCCACTATTTCCAGAATAGGGTAAATAACTGGTCTAAAATCTAGGGTATTCAATACCGTAGTTCTGCTGAGACTTGTTTGGGTTGCATCGTTGATAAAAGCGGTTAAACCTGTTCCATTGCCTCCCTTATTAACAACATCTTTCATTAGGTGGCTGACGTCAGTATAGCGCACAGACACAAAAGCTCGATCAATCTTCCACTTACATCGGCCTCCGCCATTAAAAGGTAATTTCGCTTGAAAGTAACCAGTTTTAGGATCAGCCTTTACATCCTCCAAACGTAATCCGTTATAAGTCGGTACCTTAAAAGGTGACATATTGGAATCCAGACGATATTCAAGGCAGTCTTTTGAGATATACACAGCGGACACATATGGTTCGGTATATTTTGGTACTACCCCTTCTACTGTGATCCACTGATTCTCTTTGGGCGGAGAAAGCGGCTCATTAGGGTTAGCACAGCCCGATATTAAAATTACTGATAAGATCGATAAGTATTGTTTAATATTCATCATGGTAAGTTTTCCTCAATTTCTACGGCGTTACTTCATATTCATGTACATGAATCGAAAATCGACTTCTTGATCGCCGTAATCTATCTTGCCTCCGGGGTATTCAACCCATTCACCTTTCTCGCGAGTCACTGTAACTTTTGCCATTTTGGTTTCATCCAGTTTGGGCTTAAAGATAATTTTCCATTTAGCTCCTGGAGTTAACCTGAGTCGAAAAGGGAGCATTTTTGATACTTCACCTTGTAAGAATATCCTGTTTGGACGACCTTCAACTACTTTCAAAACAGGGTAAATAACCGGGCTAAAATCAATCGTATTCGATGCAGGGATTTCGCTAATATTCGTCTGGGAAGCATCATTGATAAATGCGATTAAACCGGTTGCCGAATACGGAATAGCATCTTTCACCAGATGGTGGACATCGGTATAACTTATCGACACAAAGGCCCGATCAATCTTCCACTTACATCGGCCTCCACCATTGAAAGGTAGTTTCGCCTGAAAGTAACCAGTTTTAGGATCAGCCTTTACATCCTCCAAACGTAATCCGTTATAAGTCGGTACCTTAAAAGGAGACATATTGGAATCCAGACGATATTTAAGGCAATCTTTTGAGATATACACAGCGGATACATGAGGCTCGGTATATTTCGGTGCTACCCCTTCTACGGTTATCCACTGATTCTCTTTAGGGGGAGAAAGCGGCTCATTAGAGTCAGCGCAACCCGATATTAAAATCACGAATAAGACCGATAAGTATTGTTTAATATTTATCATGATAAACTTTCCTCAATTCCTACAGCGTTATTTCATATTCATGTACATGAATCGAAAATCGACTTCTTGAGTGCCGTTATCAATCTTGCCGTTAGAGTATTCAACCCATTCGCCTTTCCCGTTAGTCACAGTGACCTTTGCCATTTTTGTTTCGTCCAGTTTAGGCTTGAAGATAATTTTCCATTTAGCTCCTGGAGTTAACGTGAGTCGAAAAGGGAGCATTTTTGATACTTCACCTTGTAAGGATACGGTTTTTGGAAATCCTTCAACTACTTCTAAAACAGGGTAAATAACCGGGCTAAAATTAATCGTATTCGATGCGGGCATTTCACTAATATCTGTCCGAGTAGCATCATTGATAGATGCGATTAAACCTGTTCCCCCATAAGGCACGGCATCTTTCACCAGATGGTGGACATCGGTATAACTTATTGACACAAAGGCCCGGTTAATTTTCCATTTACATCGGCCACCGCCATTAAAAGGCAGTTTTGCCTGAAAGTAACCAGTTTGAGGATCGGCCTTCACTTTCAGACGAAGCCCATTATAGGTTGGTACTTTATAAGGTGACATGTCAGCATGTAGCTGATATTCAAGGCAATATTTTGAAATATACTCTGCGGACACATGAGGTTTGGTATATTTAGGTGCTACCCCTTCTACGGTTATCCATTGATTCTCTTTGGGAGGAGAAAGCGGCTCATTTGGATCAGCACAGCCTGATATTAAAATCACTGATAGAACAGATAAGTATTGTTTAATATTTATCATGGTAAGTTTTCCTCAATTCCTACAGCGTTATCTGTATAGCGTGTTAAGGCTAAAGGTCCTTGTTGATCCCGTTGAGTGCAAATCAATGCTTGCTTTAAGTGATGGTCCATCTGTAAAAATAAAGCATCGCGCTGCCGAATATCTGCAACAATATCGGGCCTCTCATTCAGCGTTTTTTCAAATAGCTGCTCCTGATCTCGGAAAAAATGGTATTTACCCGGTGCGATTAGCTCTGCCAATCGTGCACCAATGTAACGGGCGTATTTTAATGAACTGTGATCAGGGAAACCCAAGGCATCTTTTTCGGTCGGATTCTCATTCAACGGAAACCATTTGGCCTTATCAGAATCGCTTATCTGTTTAAAAAATCCTTTTTGAATCTCTCTTGCATCCTTTAGATTATTTTCTGTTTCATGATTTAGTGACGGAATTAAATACAATTTTGTTTTGGTGGGTAAGGTAGTTCTGAGCCGTATATGGTTGCTTGGATTACGCTCTTCCAGCCATTCAATGACCAGATTGATTTTACAAAAATGCACTATTTTTCCGTGATGCAGGAAAACCTCACCACTTTTGGTAAAGTCCAGCAATTCAACAGGACTAAATAAATAGCCGAGCGGCCCCCAACAATCATATAGCCAGTTATCCAGGTTTTTTTCCGGTGGTAAAGAAGGGATCGGGTCATCTTCATTCACATGGCGGTAATGGGTGATATCAGCTAGTTCCCGTACCGCACTGACAGTTAACACTCTAGGCATTCCATAGCTGTAAAAACATGGATTATGTTCTTTTAGTTGTGCACAGTGTAGTAATGCTAGTGCGCCTCCTAGACTGTGACCACAGACAAATAATCTTTTATTCTTAACCAACTTAGTAATATCGGTGAATACTTCTTGATCCGTATCACTGGGAACTCTTAATTTGCTAACCAAATTAAATGCTTCCCAGAACCCTTTATGTACTTTGCCACTATGAATAAGCCCACCGCACAATGTTTTTTCATCGCAACTTAACTCTAAAGGTTGGTACGTAGCATCTGTCAGAACATCTTCTGTACTGGCTGTACCTCGCCAACTGACAATCACATCATTTTTACTGACCACATAAAACAACTGAGTATTACCCTGCTTGTTATCCCCTGTTTTTGAATTAATAAATTCCACTTGAGTATAACGTTCACTAAACGGCACATCGTAAACTACAGGTGTTGCCGATAATGTCTCCAATTTATAGGGCAATTTTGAAACATCCACCATTTGTCGGTTAAAAAAGTGTTTCACAGAACCTTCAACATCAACATCTCCATCGGCGTAGGCCAGCACACTCATCAGACACTGGTTATAAGCATTCACAATGGAATACTCTTTTTGATGATGCAACAACAAAACCCATGCCCGAAATGGACATACTTCCAAGACATACCGTTGATTCACCGGATGGACCTGATAACCTTTTGGCTCCGGGTCCGGGAAATGATAGGGAGGCGGAATATTTTTGGGGTTCCACTTTTTAATCTCCGGCAATCCATCACTAATCTGCCCGATAGTCACATAGCGATATTGATAGCCTTCGGCTTCCGCTTTTGGTTTCACCACAGAAGCTTCTTCACCACGTATTTCCCGCAACGGACGCTGTTCCATTTCATCGGCCAGTGGTTGGGCGCCGATATACAGAGTTACCGGATGGGGTGGCATATCTTCTTCCCGTAATAATCCATTGCCATCGGTGACGCCTTTACGTCCTAGCAGCGGATTTCCACGGATTTTTAATCGATAAGGCATATTGACCAAGGGTTTCCCCTGTTCATCCACCAACTGAAATTCTATCCAGTGTTTCAGCATATTTTTACAGTCAAGACAATCGAGTGGGCTTAATTTGCTCATTGATACTATTTCCTTACAATTAAATTACAGGTAGGTACGCAGCCCGAACATCATGTGGTGAAAATCCCACAGGATTTCTCCCGTCTGACCGTCAATAACCTTCATCATCACAAAAGCTCTCATGCTGATGAAAAGCGTCATCAGGCGTGACACCACCAGACTGAACTGATGCATCTCCCCTTGATTGGCGTAACAATCCGGGTTCAATGTCAGGACGAGTTGATGGCCCCGCACTGGAATCCCTTTGTCCAGACGATCTATTGGAATGTTGTCCAGCCGAACGATACCGTCGATATGTTCCTGGATACGTTTGCTTAATGACTGGTCGTAGGAGAAATCGAACATATTAATAAGATTTTTTAACGAGTCAGTGTGAAACGCCATCCAGGGGGACATGGAAAGGAAAGAGATGATTGTCCAGTTCGATCTATCTTCCTTATCCTCCGTTATTGGTGGGTGGCAGGCAGAAACCGGAGTGATATTGCTGACTTTCAGCCCCGAGGCATTTTCTCCCAGTTGATTGATAGCACCGATACCTAGGTTAGCGGCCTGTGTCCGATAACCGGTAAATTGACAAAGAATGGAGTGTGGCGGCAGGTTATCCGCTGGTTTGCCATTGCAATCAAAGAAGTGAAGATGTTGCAGGGTTCGCTGCGACATATCGCATTCCGTCCTAAGCTGATAATAGTAAAGAAACTCGGCGTCCGGCAGAAAATGAGCGGTTGGAATAAACTCTTTGATAGGCAGATAGCGGTAGGGTTGCCCGCGCTCCTGCTCCGGTTCAGTTGATGTGTAAATGTGGTTCAGCTTGAACAGTCGCTTAGTCGAATCCAATGGGATTTGATAATGGTTGGCTTCACTGTTTACCGAGATCTTCGCACTCATCGGCTCCAGATGTCTTACCGGCACACAATCCAACAGAAAGGTTTGGGAAATATCGTTTAACATCAGATGACCATCAAACCGAAAAATCAGCTCGAATGTCCGGTCTGCGTTCAACTCCACCAATCGACGACCTTTCTTGATATCAATCGTCACAAAATCATGCACATGGGGCAGATAATAGTACTCTGTCATCAGTTGCAATATAGAGTATGGCGTGGTTTTCTGCGCGGGAAGGATAGCGACTTGCCGCGCGGTTCCCCACAATGCCGGCACAGGGTAACTGCTATCAAGCCTGATGGTTTCGTCCTGTGTTCGCAAAAAGACATCACACAGATGAAAGTCAAGCCATAAGGCTAATTCAGCGGCTTGCAGACGATCGCTGCCCAGAAAGAAATGCAGCGGTTGGCTGAGCCACTCTGAGGTATTCTCCGAACATTGCAGTGTTAGCGTTATTTCACTGTACTCTGGGGTTGCGTTCAGTTGCCGGTCAATCACCGTCAGTGGTTCGATATGCAGAGGGCAGCAGGTTTCAAAACGGATTTCCTCTTCGCCTTCCCCGGCAGAAACCAACGTCCCTTCGGGTAGCGTTAGCGCGGCCAGATGATGTTTCCCAACGGGTGAAAATTGAACGATGCTGGTGGGCAGGACCGGGCACATGGCATATGGCCAAATATGTGCCATCATCCCTAAGGTGAGTTCGGGAAATTCATCCTCAATCTTTTCGCGAATACGGGCGGCTGACAGCGCAAAGCCCTGCATCACTCGCTCAATATCTGGATCACCGGCGCCTTCGGATAAAAAATCTGCCAGATGCGGATTTTCTTTTGCGACTTCCTGCGCCAATTGCCGTATATATTGCAATTCTTGTAGGAATAGAGACTCTTTTTTATTCATAATACACTGTCCTATAAGGTTTTTATCTGGAAAGATGTTTGTGAGGCGATTGCTGTAGCCTCACAAGGGGCATATTTTTCCCAGAGTTGAAATAATCAATTTTTTGTTAGAGAAATAACCTAGTAAAAATCCCATCATCACAGATAAAAGCAGTGCTTATAGCGTGAATAATGGCGAGTTGAATGAGAGGGAGAGAGAGATCAATCCCAATCAGTTAGTCCCCAAGGATAAGGGGAACAGGGGGTAATTTTTAAATATAGACCATATAATGGCACTTAAGTAATAATTAAATATTCATCAGATAGCAAGAATTTTTTTCAAATTTACAAAAATATAAATTTGTAAGAAAGTGTTACAAATTCGATATGGAGTCAAAGAGATATTAGCCCATCTCGAATTCGCTAATTAAAAAAATATTTTTATTACAATCTCTTACGATGATTAATGGCATTATCTATTTAGTCGTTGTTTTAATAACTTTGTTAATGAGGCCGGAAAGGAGTGGTGAGAAAGGCGAGAATCTTATATGCATACTTCGTCTTTGCATGCGGTTTATATTTCCTATTGATTGATAGGAATGGCCGTAATAGTAATGCCTGACGTGATAGTTGCTATGTTTAATATCAAATAAGTGATGATAATGATATTAAATACCAGTGCAGCTTGATAGGGCTAATCTGAAAACACCGCAGAAACTGCACTCGATACTGAGTTAAGTATCATCTAATTTCATGGGAAAAATTAATTCAAAGCAAGTACCCATGTTCATCATAGTAACTCATTTGAAACTTTTCCCAATGATGATAGATTTGTCCTATTGTTAAATTCATTCCCAATCCCACAAGAGATGGTAACGATCTCGTGACCAGCGATAATAGAGCGCTAGAAAGGCATTAATATTGTTAATGGGAAATTGTTCGAAGTCGAAATCTTCATCTTCATCCAGATCAAGTAATTTACTTACCCATTGCTGTGTATTTACATATTCCTCATGGTCAGGATCATTCAGTATTGAGATTAAATTTTCATAACCGTCAATCCCGCCGGTATCTTCCAAGGGACAGGCGCGAGCGCCATCCAGACAATAAAAAGGAAGTGGGAGGTTATTGGCAGGATAATGACTGTTTTCTAAGGTAATTTCATGTTCCCATTCATCGCCAAAATCGTAGAGATAGGTAAAAGATCGCCCTTTTTGTTTAATCAGATCAGACAGACGGTATAAATCTTCTTCCTTGCCATCAGATGAGCTTTCTGGCGTTTCTGTTAGCCGCAGTTTGCCAATACGGAATTCATGTAGATGACTATCCTGCCATCCCATCACGATTTGTATCACGTCATGCAGCCTGTCAAATGAAATAGAGGCTGGAACGACAAATTGCCGCCAAATAGCAGGTTTTGAGTCTATAAGTGTTATTTTTAATTGATAGAATTTTTCATTCATCGCTAATCTCCTAATGGTTTTGAGATGATTCTTTCTGTGTGTGCTATCTATTGTCAATATTTTATTGAGTTTTCTTGGCTGGATTTACTGGAATACCAACATGTTTGGCTGTTGTATGAAAAGCTTAGGGCATGTCATCAATTGCAGCAGCTAATGTTCATAATAGCTTTTAATAACCAATAACTTGACCTGACTAGCTTTCTCTTTACTGAGTATCGATTACGAGGATAATGTTTCTTTAAGATGTACAGTGTTTAAGATAGATATTTCCACTATTTTTCAGTTAGTTACCATTGCAGTCGGATATATGCCTTCGTGCACAGGTTACTTATTAAGTATAGTTTAAAATTGCGATCAGGATCGATATAGTCAGAGTTTTTGCTATTAACAAAAAAAACGCATATTATTTACATGTTGTTAATCAAATATTGAAGATTAATAACTGTCCTGGCTCAGGGAATCCTTAACTAAAGTTACAGATAAATGAGTAAGGTGTTTTTTTACGCGGTTAGTTTAATGGTTCAGTGTAGCAATCTGAATGGCGCTGCTTGAAGCTGTATCATGATGGTAGTTGATTAACCACAGGTTTTCTTATTGTAAAGTTACTCCTACCAATAAGAAAAGGTGATGAATTTTTGGTGTTTTATTGTATAGATTTAAAGGAAATGAGTGAGTATGCTATTGAGTAAAAAAATCAAAGAAAATTTCACTTTGATATGTTTATTTGGTTTTATTTCATTGGCCCATTTAAGCCTTGGATATCAGCTAAAGTTTATATATGTATTTAGCGCTTTTTCAATACTGATATTATTGTCAAGTTTGAATAAATATATATATTATATTTTTGTATGCATGATTGGATTAATGAGTGTAATCTATTCTCCCGTAGGGTTGAATTATGGCTGTCCTGATATCAATTCAGTAGGGTCTTTAATTTATACTAATAAAAATGAAGCTGTCGAGTTTATCAGTGGGTTGCCTCTTTTTACCTATTTAGTGGTGGCGGCTACTATTATATTAATGATTTTATCTTTAAAGGTAAGGGTAACGCTAAAGAGAAAAAGTATAATATTTCTGTCACTGTTTTTTGTATTATCAGCTTTTTGGTCACCGGTAAAAGGGTATATAAAATCTGATTTCGATCCTAACTTTAATCTATTGGCATCAGGATTACCCGAAATTAGATTTCTTAGTGATGTCGTTGAGAGCTATAAAGAGGTTAATTCAGAAAGGATCAGGTTCGCTGAAATAATAAAACAGAAAGACTCTTGGCAGCCGGTGGTAAAAGAGGATAAATATGAAACCTATATCATGGTCATTGGTGAAAGTGTCCGAAAGGATTTTATGAATGCGTATGGCTTCCCTTATAACAATACGCCGTGGCTGGACAAGGCGAATGGCAAGATATTTACAAATTACATCTCATCAGCGGCATCGACTCAGTTATCTTTGACTAACTCACTGGCTTTGAAAGGCGAGAATGCGATCAATTTGAATGATAGTGTCATAACGTTGGCGAAAAAAGCCGGGTTTTATACTTATTGGATATCTAATCAGGGGATGAAGAGTGCTTTTGATTCTCCGGTGGCGTTGATTGGACAACAGGCGGATAGTGTCCATTTCCTGAAAAGCGGCAGTTCTGATGACCGGCGTTATTTGCCTGATGATAAATTGATACCTTATATTAAAGAAGCATTGATACCAGAAAAGAAGAAGAAACTGATTGTTATTCACCTGATGGGATCTCACCCACAGGCGTGCGTCAGAACGAATGGAAAATATGATCTGTTTTTACAATCGGAAGAAATTTCTTGTTATGTCAAAAGTATATCTAATACAGATAAATTGCTTTCTGAAATTGCGGCTGAGGCTAATCATCATCATTTAAGATGGACAATGCTTTATTTTTCAGATCATGGGCTTTCTTATGTTGATAAAGGAACCGATCAAGAAAACCTGACACATGATGATGAAAATAAACAGAGTTTTCAGGTGCCGTTTTTTATTACCGGCAGTGATTATTCTTATCGTGAAGAGATAACGGCACAAAGAAGTGGATTGCATTTTCTGACGCTATTTTCTGAGTGGCTTGGAATAAGAGAAAAGAATATTCCCGATGATTGTAATATGATGTCTAATAGTCAATGCAGTGGGCAAGATAAGATTATTACTTTTAACAATGAAGTTAAAGATTATGATGAATTAAATGACGATTTCCCCGATACACAATTCTTGTCGAAGAATATCAATTGATAATTTATTTTAAGTAATCATTATAGTGATGATTGTTTTATTGATGAATTAATCGTTGAGTAAAATTGAATGATATAAGGGATTTCTTCAAAGAAGAAATCCCTTTTACAATCGCTCACATTTTAGCTAAAAAGATACACTTCATAACTAGATATAGGAAAGCATATCTTTAATACCAGAGGGAATAAATTAAACGCTGAAATTTTTTTAAAAGTTCACAAATTTCCGCTATAGAATGAGTATCAACATCAAGTTTATATGGAGAGCCACATCATAAATGAATATTTATTTAATGCCATGAAAATAATTCAGAGCATTGATGATGAATCCTGTAATATATTATAGCGTTAAACTTTCGAACCGATAAAATAAATGATGATTTACTGTTGCAAATAAATAAAACATCAGGCCGGTACTAATGTGGAATTTGTTAATATAAAAAATACCGATAAGATTAATATCTTTTAGATTAAATTAAATAACATAAACAATTATATCTTAGAAGAATACTAATCTGTTTATGAACTAATATCGTTATGATATTAATTTGATATAAATTCTTTTTTTAAATAATAAATTATTGGTAGGATTTGGCTGTGTCTAAAAAGATTTCTGATAAATATATAAGTAATTTTTTTATCTAAACTGTGATTTATACCAGTAGTTATTTCAGGTTTAGTAGTTAATTATTAGGATGATAGAGGACTCTTAGTTCAACTTAATCCAATGAGGGTTAATCCAATGAAGGGGTGCAAAAATGAATCAAACTGTAAGTGTTCTTATTTGTGTGGATGTTGATGGTATTATTAATGATTACGCTAAACTGGGAACAAATCCTGACAATCCTACAGTGGTAGGTAATAAATATTTTCATTACATTACTAATAATGAAAACGCTTATACACCTAAAGATAATGCTACGGGTGGATTGATAGTAAAAATAGGTGTCGACGATACTATCCGGTGGAGAGTCATATCTTTAACGCAACAATTGATACATTCGGTAAACTTATACAAAAAAACTAAAGAAAATAGCTATAAAGCTATAGCACCGCTAAAATATACTCAGGAAGTAACAAAGGTCACTTACCCAGAACAGAACAATAATCAATTACCCGGTACACCATTTAAATATGGCATAGAATCTATAACGCAATCCTATATGGAATCAAAAGGTAAGAAATCAGGTAAAGAAAAATTGACTTTTATAATAAGCATACACTATAACCTTGAGCTAATTGGGTATATTTCTCATAGCTCTTTTGTTCAAGTTTTATAAACTACAAAATTAATATAAGGTAATAGGGCTAACATTATGAATACTGATGATAATGCTGAATTTACTAATAACATAGATATTTTAATCTGTATTGATGTGCAATCTATTTTAAATAAACTGAATAAAAATAAACTAAGTCTGAGCCAAGATTATAAAAAGCCGACTAAAATTGATGATAGCTTCTTCTATTATATTACCACTGAAAGTCAAGAGTATTCTCCTGAGAAAAATTCTACAAATTCACTTAAAGTTACAGGTAAGGTAGGTGATATAGTTAGATGGCAATCTTCTAGCATATCTGCTCAATTTAACCATAAGGTGTTTTTATATAGTGTGGAAAAAAAAGACGCGAATGATTGCATTTCTCAACCAATGACTGTATATACATTAACTAATGTTGTTGTCCCCAAGCTTAAAAAAGCGCTAACGCCTCAGGAAGAAAATAGCATTGAATTGCTACAAGTTCCTTTAGCCGATTTTATCCATGAAAAAAGACATATTTACTATCAAAAATCTACGCTGCGTAAGCCAGGTATAGTTCAATATGCATGGTATATATCTATTTATGATAATTTAAATAAACTTGTTGGTTATTGCTATCATACTCCATTAACTAGTATCGTTGTTTCTGAGGATTAGTTGTAATCTAATTATTCAACATAATTAATGTAACTAAGTATTTTAGTTTGCCGAATTAATATACGAGTTACGCCAAGGATAGGCAGAATTACATTTAATATAAAAATTAAGAGTTTCATTGCTATATTACTGACTAAATATATCAAATTTATTTTCATTTAATTTTACAGTTAAATATCATAAAAGTATAATTTTAACATAAGAGAGAATGTTAAATTACTCATGTTTGCAAATAGTAATTTAATACTGAAAATAATAATTTTTTGTTTCAATATTAATATGAAACTTATTTATATATTAAACAATTATTGCAAATATATAGGTAATTTATTTTTTAAAACTATGATTTATATCAGTGGTTTTTTTGAACTTAATTATTAATATAATAGATGATTGTTAAACAATCTAACACTTTATTGTGAAAGGAGAATAGATATGAGCGACGTTATAACGGTTTCTAAATATCAAACTGTAGATATTCTTATTTGTGTGGATGTAGAAGCTATCCTTCGTAATTATGATTTAAGTAAATCAAAAACACTAGGGACGGCGAAATCAATACATAACAAATATTTTTATTATGTAACAAGCAATGGAAATCTTTATACTCCTAAAAATAATGCTAAAGGAGAGCTGGAGGTAGTGGTTAATGTTGCTGATGACATTAGATGGAGGCCGATGTCTTTGACACAGCAATTTGAATATACAGTACTTTTATGCTATATGAGATTACAAGCTGATGACGGTGGTGATGTTTCGCTTATAACATTACCGCAACTTGATTATGGTGATATTTCTATTCCTTATTTAGCTAAAACTGATAATAATAATGTCAATAATGTGGTATATAAAAGAGATGGAGAAGATAATGGCGGATTAATAACAAGATATTATCATCAATCAACAGCTCAGAGGGCGGGACGCGGTTCGTATGTCTGGTATATGAAAATATATCGTAAAAAACAACTGATTGGATATATTGGTCATGATCCTTTCATTACAGTTTTAGATGATTAAATACTTATAAAACCAATATAAAAATAGGAATAGTATTATGAATAATGTTGAATATACAGAGCTGGATGATATGAAATCCATTATTGGTGTACAATTGACTGATATTCTTGCCGTTGTCGATGTAAAAGCTATCAAAAACGATCTCGGTGATTCTATTAGTAAGGAGCCTGGCGCACCAACGATAATGGATGATAAATACATTTATTACATTACCTCTCAAAATAATATCTATGTGCCCAAAAATAATGCTCAAGCTACACTTCTAATTCAAGGTAAGGTGGGGGATGTCGTTAGATGGCGAGCTTCCACTTTATCAGCTCAATTTGATGATCAGGTCTTTCTATATCATATGGCAGGGGTAGACGCCAAATCGATAATTTCGCCACCAACTCTGACATCAGCGATATCTCAAGTCGCGGCTCCAAGCAAAGAGGCAACATTAGGGACTAATCAAGACTATCCTGTAGTACTGGAAACGCGTAATATTTTCAATCAAGGATCTAAATTACGTACTCCAGGTATAGCTAAATATTCATGGTATATATCTATTTTCGAAAGATGGAATGTTAAAGACAATATTGGTAATCTTGTTGGCTATCTTGCTCATTCTCTAAATGTTCAAGTGGTTGACTAAATTTAACATTGCCTAAGAATTTAATAAATCAACCATGAAATATTAAAAGTTGGTAAGTTATCACTGGAAAACAGAGTATAATTTCCAGTGATTTTACTTTATTTACGATGATTAATTGTAACCTAATATTCTGGCTTGCCGAATTGATATACTTATTACGTCAAGGATGGGCAGCATGATATTTAATATAAAAATTAAAATTTTCACTGCCATATTAATGACTAAGTATACCAAATTTATTCTCATTTTATTATTAAACTAAGTGTTAAGAGTTAAATTAATTATTCGATATTTTATTTTTCACTAAGTGTTTTTATTGTTAGCTATGAAAAAAATAATTTCATAGTTAAATATCAGGAAAGTATAACTTTAACGCAAGAGAGAATGTTGAATTATTTATGTTTACAAGTGGTGATTTAATACTAAAAGTAATAATTATTCCTTTCAATATTAACAGGAAATTTGTTTATATATTAAATGATTTTTGTAAATATATAGATAATTTATTTTTAAAAACTATGATTTATATCAGTAGTTTTCTTGAACTGAATTATTAATATAATAGGTGATTGTTAAATAATCTAACACTTTATTGTGAAGGAGAATAGATATGAGCGACGTTGTAGCGGTTTCGAAATATCAAACTGTAGATATTCTTATTTGTGTAGATGCAGAAGCTATCGTTAGTCATTATGATTTAAGTAAATCACAAACATTAGAGACTGCGAAAGTGGTATCTAACGATTACTTTTATTATATAACAAGTACTGGGAATCTTTATGCTCCTAAAAATAATGCTCAGGGAGAGTTGGAAATAACCGTCAATGTTGCTGATGACATTAGATGGAGGCCAATGTCTTTGACACAGCAATTTGAATTTACAGTACTTTTATGCCACATGACAGGATCAGCTATTGATGGTGATGATGTTACGCTTATAACATTACCGCAACTTGATTATGGTGATATTTCTATTCCTTATTTGGCTAAAGATAATAATACTATAAGTAGTGTGGTATATAAAAGAGATGGAGAAAGTAATGGTGGACTAATAACAAGATATTATCATCAATCAACAGCCCAAAGAGAGGGGTACGGCCAATATACCTGGTATATAAAAATATATCGTAAAAGGCAACTCATTGGATATGTTTGTCATGATCCTTTCATTAGAGTTCTGGATAATTAAGTAAACCAATATATAAGAATAGGAACAGTATTATGAATGATATTGAATATACAGATCTGGATGATATAAAATCCATTAGTGGTGTACAATTGATTGATATTCTTGCCATTGTTGATGTAAAAGCTATCACAAACGATCTCGGTAATTCCATTAGTCAGGACCCTGGCAAACCAACGGTAATGGATGATAAATACATTTATTACATTACCTCTCAAAATAATATCTATGTGCCCAAAAATAATGCTCAAGGTACACTTTTAATTCAAGGTAAGGTCGGGGATGTAATTAGATGGCGAGCTTCAACGCTATCAGCCCAATTTGATGACCAGGTATTTCTGTATCATATGGCAGGGATAGGCGCCAAATCGTTAGTTTCGTCACCAACCCTAACTTCGGCTGTATCTCAAGTTGCGGCTCCAAGTAAAGAGGCAACGTTAGGGACTAACCAAGACTATCCCGTCGTACTGGAAACGCGTAATATTTTCAATCAAGGATCTAAATTACGTACTCCAGGTATAGCCAAATATTCATGGTATATATCTATCTTCGAAAGGTGGAATGTTAAAGACAATATTGGCAATCTTGTTGGTTATCTTGCTCATTCTCCAAATATTCAAATAGTTGATTAAATTTAACATTACCTAAAAATTTAATAAATTAACCATGAAAGATTAAAAGTCAGAAAGCTATCACTGGAAAACAGAGTATAATTTCCAGTGATTTCATTTTCTTCATTTCGGTGAAAATATCCATTCATGTACTAATGGAAATTATTATTAAAATTATCCTTAAATGGATGTTTTTATTTAATTGTTTTATCCATTAATTTCTAAAAAAAATTATTTCAAAAGTAATTATAAGAAATAGTAGGTGGTGTCTTATGATGTGGATAATGGGTTTGTTGTATAAAAAATCCTCATCAAGAGATGGACGAGGACTTTTACCATTGGATGATTAGATGATTTTTTTGTTTCAAAGAGAAATAGTTTCTCATGCTACATGTCTTACATAAAAAGAGATATTGAAATTAATCGAGTCCTTTTGCAGGAGCCTCCCATATCTTGAAGAATCGTTTTACATTGCTTGCGGTGTAAATAACGGTATGGGATATATTTCGATGACCGAGATAATCTTGAATAAGGCGTGTATCTCTTCCTAAATCAGCGAGAGCATAACCACAAGCATGTCTTAACATGTGTGGATGAGGTGAAATATTAACTAATGCTTGCTTGCCATAACGTTTTAATAAGCCATAAACTTGCTGGCGTGAAATAGCTCCTGATTTTTGTGATAAAAACACCCATTCCGTATCAGATTCTCGCCAACTCTTTCTAATATTAAGCCATTGATTTAGCGCTTTAATTTCTTCGGGTATTAGCGGATGTGTGGTTGATAATCCCCCTTTTAATCGCCTGACATGAATAATTTCCGAGCTAAGATCAAGATCGGATAACGTTAGATTACATAGTTCGCTCACTCTAAAACCATGAATAAAGCACATTAATAACATG
Source organism: Photorhabdus akhurstii (assembly GCF_019090985.1). Taxonomy (NCBI): domain Bacteria; kingdom Pseudomonadati; phylum Pseudomonadota; class Gammaproteobacteria; order Enterobacterales; family Morganellaceae; genus Photorhabdus; species Photorhabdus akhurstii. Next base: position 985,473 of record NZ_CP020335.1, read on the forward strand.
CAATAATCTCGCTCGGCGTGACGTCCCTGACGTGCTTTTTCTAGAATCGCATTAATTTCATATCTGGTTAAAAACTTACGTTTCTTCATGAAAATAATTCCTGTGCAATTGGGGCGGATAGTTATAGGTAGAAAAATAATATTAATCTACCGGAATATATCAATGAATAGAACCTTTATAAAATTATTAGCTGGTAACTCTAATTATTTTGACCAAAATCTATAATTATCGTTTTTAGATAGTTATAGATAGCCATTTTTTAATAGAAAATATCAGCTTGTAAGCTTTGTAATTATATATGTGGAAATTATTTAACAATAAAAAGAAACTAAACAGAATGCACCAAACTGTAAATATGTTCCTATAAAACGACTGATTAAGTCAAATTTTGTGTAATGCCAAATTGCCAATGTTTAACTATTTATAATAGTTGGTTTTTTTTCATTGTTTTTTACTATTTTTTACACTCTGCCATTAATTTATTGTAAAAAATTAGTAGGTTCATCTGAATTCAATCAAATATTAATCGATTAATTAGATTATAAGTTCGAATTAATATATTTTTTCGAGTGTTAACTCCGAAATATTATGTACTCTTAGTGTTTTTGACTGAAAAAAACAGTTTGGTGCATTTTGTTTGGTTTAAAAAATATTAATCCGAGATTTTTAAACTATTTTTGCACTGAATATTGGGTGCATGGAGCTGGAGTCCTGCACGGTTATTTTTTTATGGTATTGGGTATTTTATCCTTAAATTCAAGGAATTAATTCACATGATATTGAATAAATTGGTTATGGCCCTGGGGTTAGGCGTAGCTTTGGCTGCGGGTTCTGTAAATGCAGCGAATCCTAGCCAAGGTCACGGAACGGTGACTTTTACCGGGTCTATTACTGATGCACCTTGTTCTATCACCCCGGAAACGGTTGATCAGGTAGTTCCAATGGGTTCTATTTCTAGCGCATCTTTGCAAAACGGCGGCCGTTCTTCTTCCACGCCATTCAAAATTTCTTTAGATAACTGTACGACTGAAACGATAAGTACAGTCACTACGACGTTTGTCGGCGCTAAATCTAGCATCACCGGCGGTGATGGTTTGCTAGGTATCGAAGGCGTTGCTAAAGGTGCGGGTATTGCGATCACTGATGCGGGCGGTAACAAAATCAAACTAGGGACTCCCTCACCGGCTGTAGCTCTGCATGATGGTAATAATGATCTGCATTTTGCCGCCTATCTTCAGGGGGATACTTCACCTGATGCCGTTGTTCCGGGTAATTTCACCGGCATTGCCAACTTCCAGCTGACTTATCAATAAGTCTTTTCATGCATGGAAACGCTGACAGGGAGGCGGGCGTTTCCTAATTAAAAGTTTTGAATAAGTTTAGCTGGAGAGACGTTATGAGTCGATATGCTGCCGTTGTTGTAGTGCCCTGCCTGTTAATGTTTTCCTGTGTTATTGAAGCTGAAACGTCAGCTCCACGAGGAACACAAGGATATGGTCGCGTTAGCATGCAAGGCGCCATCATTGATACGGCCTGTGCGATTGACGCAGGTAGCCGTGACCAGACGATTGAGTTAGCCACGATCCCGGTAAGCCGGATGATACATGATGGACAGGGACTAGTGCGCCCCTTTTCCATCCGTTTGATTAACTGCGTACTGACTTCCGCCGCCTTGGGTAAACCCGATTGGCGCCACTTTCAGGTGACGTTTGACGGCGTACCGGATGGGAATAATTTCCGCTTATCGGGTATGGCTCAAGGAGTGGCGTTACAAATTACCGACATGTACGGCAATCAGGCGTATCCGGGCGCTCCACTACCGGTGGGGGACTTACAGGCAGGGCGGATGACGCTTAATTACGCGATGCGATTGGTGGGTAATCACCAGTTATTGCAAGCGGGGCAGTATCGAACCACTGTTCGGTTCAGGCTGGATTATTACTAATCATCGATCTGGGAATGTTATGGCTTTATTTTTGGGTTCGACCACTGAATATGACAAAGTGGTCTCGGTTCGATGTGTCCTGAAACCTCTTATTATTTCGGTATTGCTTGCTTTAATCGGTACTCATGCTGTGTATGCGGAAGAGGAAATTGAATTTAATACGGACGTGTTGGATGTTCAGGATCGTTCTCGGATTAATTTAAAAGAGTTTTCCCGGGCGGGTTATATCATGCCGGGGGATTATCAGATGGCGATAAGGCTGAATAAAAGCGAATTGCCGGAAATGCCGGTCACTTTTGTGGCGCCGCCGGATGATCCCCAAGGAAGCGTGGCGTGTTTGCCGCCTGAATTGGCGAAGCAGTTGGGATTGCGGGCGGAATGGGAATCAAAGATTACCTGGTGGAACAATAATCAATGTCTGGAGACTAAAACGCTGCCGGGCATGACGGTGCGCGGTGATTTGAGCAGTGACACGTTATACCTGAGTGTGCCTCAAGCTTATCTCGAATATAGCTCGCCCGACTGGGACCCGCCGTCACGTTGGGATGAAGGGATTTTTGGGATGATGTTTGATTATAACGTCAATGCTCAGGTCTCTAAGCCAGCGAAGGGAAATGAAAATCAGAATGTCAGTGCCAATGGTACGACCGGGATAAATTTGGGCGCATGGCGTCTGCGGGCAGACTGGCAATCACAGTATAACCACACCACGGGGCGGGGAGGGAGCACTGAGAAAAACTGGGATTGGAGCCGTTATTACTTATACCGGGCCATACCACGTTGGAATGCCAAATTAACCTTGGGCGAGGATTACCTCAATTCAAATATCTTTGACAGCTTCCGTTTTACCGGGGTAAGTCTGGTGACGGATGACAATATGTTGCCTCCGAACCTGCGAGGCTATGCGCCGGAAGTGACAGGAGTGGCGAAAACCAATGCCAGAGTGACTATTCGTCAGCAGGGACGGGTGTTGTATGAGACCCAAGTTGCGCCAGGACCATTCCGTATTCAGGACATCAATGACGCAGTGAGCGGCAAACTGGATGTGCGGGTAGAGGAGCAGGATGGCGGTTTACAAGAATTTCAGATCGATACCGCGAATATTCCTTATTTAACCCGTCCGGGCCGGGTGCAGTACAAACTGGCGGCGGGGAAGCCAACCAACTGGAAGCATCACAGTGAAGGATCGGGCTTTGGTATCGGCGAATTTTCCTGGGGAATAAACAACGGTTGGTCATTGTACGGCGGGATATTGGGAGCCGGGAATTATAATGCGTTGTCGTTGGGGATTGGTCGTGATCTGATGACCTTCGGAGCGCTCTCTTTTGATGTCACTGAATCCCGCGCCCATTTACCGGCTGAGGATCAAACGTTGACTGGCGGCTCTTATCGTCTCAGTTATTCCAAGCGTTTTGAGGAGTATGACAGCCAGGTGACTTTTGCCGGTTATCGTTTCTCGGAACGTGACTTTATGAGCATGAGCCAGTATCTGGATCGTCGTTACCACGATGGTGATGCAGAGAGCAATAAAGAACTTTACACCATTATGTTGAACAAGCAGTTCACGCATATTGGTGCCAGTATCTACCTGAATTACAGCCACCAGACTTACTGGAATCGTTCGAATAACGATCGCTATAACGTATCAATATCACGCTATTTTGATATTGGCAGTTATAAGAACATTAACCTGAATCTGTCTGCTTACCGTAATAAATATGAAGGTAAAAATGACGACGGGATGTATATGACGTTATCCCTGCCGTGGGGTAATTCAGGAACTATCAGTTATAACGCAATGGCCAACCGGGAAGGTAACTCCCACACGGTAGGTTATTACGATCGAATTAATGAAAACAGTAACTATCGTTTAGCGGTTGGTACCAGTATTGATGGCAAGGCTGCGGCTAACGGTTATTTAACCCATTACGGCGATCGTGCCCAACTGACGACCAGTGCGAGTTATCAGGATGGGCGTTATACCACGGCAGCGCTTTCTATCCAGGGGGGCATGACCGTGACGCCGAAAGGCGCGGCGCTGCATCGCATTAATATGCCGGGGACCACCCGTTTGATGGTGGATACTGATGGTGTCGGCGGCGTACCTGTGAAAGGTTTTGGCGCGATTACCCATACCAATATGTTCGGTAAAGCGGTGATCTCTGATGTGAACAACTATTACCGTAACAGTGCGAGTATTGATTTAAACAAACTGCCGGACAATGTGGAGGCAGTACGGTCGGTACAACAAGCAACACTGACGGAAGGGGCGATTGGTTATCGTAAATTCCAGGTGATATCCGGTGAAAAAGCGATGGCTCTGATCCGCTTGCCGGATGGTAGCGCGCCGCCGTTTGGAGCAGCGGTACTGAATAAGGATCAACGGGAGATCGGTATCGTCAGTGATGGTGGGAATACCTACCTGAGCGGGATAAATCCCGGAGAGAAACTGAATGTGCGTTGGGATGGGGAATTGCAGTGTGTGATTGAGCTGCCACATCAATTACCAAAAGTTGAAGAGATGGCTTCGTTATTACTGCTTTGCCAACTGGCCGACGGTAATAAACAGCCATGATTTTAATTGACTGGCAGCGAGGGAACCTTATTGCTGTCGCCGAAGTGTATCGCGGTGACCTGAAATGATTATTCTAAGAATGAGTAATTGAGTATGAAATTGAACAATACAATCAATGTAATCACGATAGCTATCTTAAGTCTGTCAGTGATCAGTGAGTCAATGGCGGCTATTGCGCTGGATCGTACCCGCGTTGTGTTTAACGGTGAGGACAAATCCACCAGTATGGATATCAGCAACCAGAACAAAGAGTTGCCGTATCTGGCGCAGGGATGGATAGAAGATGAACAGGGCAACAAAATCAATGGTCCGTTAGTGGTGACGCCGCCGGTACAGCGGGTGGAACCGGGCGCTAAGAGCCAGGTGAAAATACAGTCACTGCCAGCCATCGCACAGTTACCACAAGATCGGGAAAGCTTGTTCTATTTTAATTTGCGTGAAATTCCACCGCGCAGTAAGAAGCCGAATACCTTGCAGATTGCGTTACAAACTCGGATCAAGCTGTTCTATCGTCCGAAAGCCATTTTTGCCAGCCGTACCGATTTGGATAATCCGTGGCAAGAGAAGATGACTTTGACGCGTCAGGGAGACCGATATCAGGTGAACAATCCGACACCGTATTACATCACCGTGGTGGATGCATCAAGCCAGCTTAAGGGAGAGACGGTGGCGGGCTTTAAACCATTGATGATAGCGCCTAAAAGTAGTGCGGTGCTGAGTGGCAGTACCGGGGCGTTAGGGAGTGCGCCGGTACTAACGTATGTCAATGATTATGGTGGCCGACCGCAATTGACTTTTAATTGTGCGGGGAACCATTGTCAGGTGACTAAACATTCGTCGTGATGGGTAAAGTCGGGAGGGGCGACAATGAACATCAAGCGGATAAGTTGCGTACTGGCACTGGCGATCTGGCTGATACCGATGACGGAGAGTCAGGCGAGGGAGACACGGGCAGCAGATATAGACGGGTTGCACGGTGAACTGCATGTGTTTGGTGGGCTGACTGAGGCGGCCTGTCAACTGGACATGACCTCTGCATGGCAGGAGGTGAATTTAGGGAGCACGCCAAACAGTGACTTACGCCAGCCAGGTGATAAAGGGACGCCGATACCGTTCACATTGAAGTTTCGTGACTGTCTAAGAACTAAAGGGGCAGTCAATGACAGTCGGACCGGCAATCTGACGTGGAATCAGTTACAGCCGGTGGTAACGGTCAGTTTTGCGGCGCCGGCGGATCGCGATTATCCACATCTGGTGCGGGTGACTGGTGTCAGCGGGGTGGGGTTACAGATAACAGATACCGCGAATAATGATATTCGGTTGGGAGAGCGGGGACGCCCACGTTTTGCGGCAGCCGGGCAGGACAGCTTGGAATATTACGTGACGCCGGTGCGGACGCCGAGAGCGCTAGGGATTGGGCAATATCGCGCGGTGGTGGATTTCAGGGTGAATTATGACTAATTCTCTGTGTTCTCTGCGAATAAAAGGGCAGCATCGCAGGCAGAAAAAATGGAGCGTATTACTGTTTGGCTGTTTGTTGAGTGTAAATGCTCAGGCTGATTTACTGACAAATTTAGCCGCAAGACCTGTCAGTAATTTTGCGGGTAAAACACCGGTCAATATTTACGGCGTGGTTATCGCTCCTCCACCTTGTGTGATTAATAACGGCAATACTATTGATGTGGATTTTGGCGACGTGATGATTACCCGGATTGATGGGGTTAATTATATGCAACCCATAAAATACACCGTGAGATGTGAAAAAATGCCGGCTAATGCGATGAAAATGATGATATCGGGTAATACTGCCAGTTTTGATCGAACGGTGTTACAAACCAATCACTCTGGGCTAGGCATCGCCGTTATTCATAACGGACGAAAATTGCCCATCAATGACTGGATGAAATTTAGCTATCCTAATTTTCCTGAGTTACATGCGGTGCCGGTAAAAGATATGGCTGCGGTATTGAAAGGCGGCGACTTTGGCGCAGGTGCAACCATGATGGTTGAATACCAGTGAACGGGAGACATGCAATGAACCCTCTGATCTATCGTGTTTTCTGGGGTGCGTGCCTGGGGTTAATTAGTGTGATGCCGGGACAGGCGGCAGATAATATGTGGTTTCACGGCACACTGCTTGAAGCGCCCCCTTGCGTGATTAATGACGGCAATATGATTGATGTCTATTTTGGTCGCAATGTTGGCATCCATCAGGTGGACGGGGTGAATTATACCAAGCCCGTGAATTACCAGTTGGTATGTGCGCCTAATCTCTCAGGTTGGAGTTTAGGATTGACGGTGGTCGGCCCGCCAACCTCATTTGATGCTGCCGCGTTGCAAACCAATATTACTGATTTAGGCATTCGTCTGACGTTGGATGGTAAAGCGTTCACCCTTAATGAGCGTATTCCGGTGGCATCACAGAAACAGCCGGTGATACAAGCGGTGCCGGTGAAAAAACCAGGAAGTACGTTGCCGGAAGGGGCATTTGAAGTGACGGCGACATTGCTGGCGGAATACCAGTGAAAGGAAACTTAATGAAATATTTAAAATTATTCGTGTTGCGTGTTGGTTTTATGGTTATTGCTGCCACGGTTTATGGTCATCAAGTGGTACAGGCTGCGGATAATATGCGTTTTCACGGTGTATTGGTTAAAGAACCTTGCACGATTAAACCGGGTGATGAAGATATCCAGCTCGATTTTGCAACAATTTCTGAAAAATATTTGTATCTGCATGGTAGGACTAATAGCGAACCTTTTCTACTCAGGTTATCTGGTTGCGATATGAGTGTGGGTAAATCGATTAAATTGACATTCAGCGGCATAGAAAATACGCAATTGCCGGGCTTATTAGCGTTAAGTGCAGGGAGTCAAGCCTCTGGAATTGCCATCGGTATAGAAACGGCAGAAGGCAAACGGTTGTTGTTGAATAAAGAGGGGGAAGAGTATCCGTTAAAAAAGAGGGAAAACTTGATTGTACTGCAAGCATATGTGCAGGCAGAACCTACTGCGCTAGCTAACCAGACGATTAAGCGAGGCGCATTTCATGCGATTGCGACATTTAATCTGAATTATGACTAACTTGCACGGTTTTATTAGGTAACTAAATGAAAAAGTTATTCTCTGTTTGGCTGGTACTTTTATCGCTGTTTTCATCAAATGCGGTTGCATCGATATTTTCATATATCACTAAATCCGAGGGGATTCCGACAAATGCCTATTATACTTTTGTCATTGAACGTTGGGACCCAGAAAACGATTTTACGCCAAATCCTTGTTATGGTTATTCTGCGTGTTGGATATCGGTTAACCATCGCCATTTTGTTGATGGTTATTCAGGGCAGCCCTATAGGATATTTAATACTCGCGTGGAAAGATTTAAGACCATGAAACAAGTGCAAGCTGAGATATTGAAATATACCAGTTTTCCGATCACCGGAGTTGCAACACATTTTGGTCCTGCTGTTCACCAAGAATGTGTCGGGCTATTTTATGAAACCGATCAAAATGGCTTTCATGGAAGATTGTTGCCTGGATCTTTATGTGGCGTTGCACCACCGCCGATAGGTTTTTGTCAAGTCAGTGAAGGTTCAGTTGAGCTTGATTATGAAAATATTGATGAGGCGGCACTAGACGGTGCAACCAAAACGGGAAAGATCAATGTAACCTGCAATGTAGACATAAAGATTATGGTGACAGCGACGGGGCCTGATCGGGGATTCGTACCGTTAAGAAGTGACGGTAGTTTGAAAGCTAAATTGCTATTAAATGAGAAAAACGGTGAAGACGGTGTTGCTGTGTTTGTACCGGCTGGAGGAAATGTACCCGTTACAGTGAAATCAATTTTACAGAAAAATGGCAGAGTAGAGGCAGGACCTTTCTCAGGATCAGGGGCAATAATTTTGGCGATGCCATAAAAAGGTGTTTTTTTAATTTAAGGGCTGGGATGAAAATGAAACAAGATCATCTATTAGTAGGGAAGCGTATTCAAAAAAGAAGGAAAGAGTTGGGTATGACCGCCGCCAAATTGGCGGAAAAAATAGGTATTAGTCAGCAACAACTCTCACGTTATGAGAGAGGGATAAACCGAATTAATTTATCCCATCTGGTGCAGATCGCTTCAATATTGGAGACGCCGATAAACTGGTTTTTCCTTGATTGTAGTTATCCTGTAACCAATAACAGCATCAATAAATTAACAGACCAATATATCCCTATTGCGGAGGCTACATTGGGTAAATTTGGATGTTAACTGATCTCGACGCCAATCGGGGGATCTATAAACCAGTTGATGACTGAGTTTCGTGACCGACGGAACGGTCACTTTTATGATTTATTCGTTAGCCATGTTATTACCACAATGTTATTGCCACAAATTAAAAAGTCCATTCTTATTTATCTCCCCTTTTGACGAAGTTATTAAAGTTCAGATAGTAATTTAATTAAGGAACAAATACTCACGACACCATAACGTTCAGGAATTAATGTTGAATATGTCGGGGGCTAATAACTCGTTGTCTCAAAAAGAGAACAAACTGCCACTCAATATTTCCCGCTCAAAAATAGATATGTTATCGACGGTTTAACCAAAATTCAGAAGTTAATCAGCAAACAAAATAACTCAAATGACAAGTAAAACGCACCGCGTTAGCTATCTGATTGTTTAACTTGTCGTGATGTTGTTTTAGGCAAAATGTATCGAATAAATAAAAGGAATCGATGAAATGAAAAAACAAATTTTGAAGACCTGTGCGATAGCGGCGCTGTGTTTGGGGGGGATGTCGCAGGCGATGGCGGAGGAAGTGAGTGCCGGTACCCTGACGGTGAACTCTTCAGTGACAGCGGAGACTTGTAAGTTTGCAGCAATAGAGCCTGTTAGTCTTGGCGCTTTGGTATCTGATTTTACAGGGAAGGGAGATGGCGCAATTTTAACTAACACGCAAAAATTCGTCACGATTAAAACGGAAAAATGCCCTCTGTGGAGTTCCGCGAAAAGCGTTAAATTGACGGTTGGCGGCACCGCAGCAGGACCAGGAGGCAATTACTTTCAACTTCTTAACTCCACGGGTAACGCTGCAATTACCGACCATGCGGTTGGCCTGACGATAAATGATAAGCTCATCCCGCCAGGTGCGCCAGTTAACCTAAAAGATGCCTCATACAGTCCCGCAGTAGCCGGTGATAATGCCATCACGCTTAAAATAGGGCTGGCTAAGCTTGGTGTGGCGGCGGTAAAAGCAGCAGAGTCCAAAGGGAACCTGACCGTAAAAGTAGCGTATGACTAATTTAACGCCGACAGGCGTTAGAAATAGATAGCCGTGGAATTGGACAGGGAGGTCCAATTCTTACTTACGCAATACCAAACCAGACATTTTCAGGTGAGTCAGTGAAAAGATTGATGACAGCAATGATAGTGGCCGGTCTGTTAGGCTGGCCGGTTACTTCCGCGCAGGCGGAAGGAGTGGGGATCGGTACTACCCGTATTATCTATCCAGCGGATAGCCATGCGACAACCGCCTCAGTGAGCAATACCAGTAAAGAAGCGGTCTATTTAATACAGGCGACAGTCAGTTCTACTTTTGAGGGAGACAAAACCGCCCCATTTCTGGTGACGCCGCCCCTGTTTCGTATGGAACCAGACAGCCAGAATCAGGTGCGCATCATCAAAACTGGCCCGTCGCTGCCTGTTGACCGGGAATCCCTGTTCTGGTTTACGGCGAAGGCCATTCCGTTAAGCTCTGAATCCGATAATCGCTCCCAGCGGAATGTCTCCGGCGGAATACAGTTTGCTATAGCCAACACGATTAAGCTGATGTATCGCCCGTCGGGATTGTCGGTTTCGCCGGAACAAGGATTTGGTTCATTGCGCTTCAAACCGACAGCCGCAGGAATCACGATAACCAATCCGTCACCCTATTACATCACCTTAACCTCCCTAAAGGTGGGTGGACAGGAGGTGATGACGCAGCAGAAAGCCAACATGGTCTCCCCATTCTCCGATCTCTCTCTACTACGTAAAGGGGGACATTATCCAGCCAAAGTAAGCTGGACGGTGATTAATGATCTCGGCGGAGAATCCACCTATCAAGGGGAGATACCGTAATGCGCAAACCGTGGCCCCTTATCAGACGGGCAACACTGGCTTGCTTGCTCTGTATCGCCTTTCAGCCCGGGGGAGCGAACCCAAACACGGCGGAACTGACATTGGCGCTGACGCTGGAGCAGCCAACCTGTGAGCTTTACATGCAGACATCTCATGTCGAGTTTTCATCCGTACCACTCACCCAGGTGCAGCGCAGTACGGAACATATCGCAGCGGCGGGCAGCAAACCCATTACGTTGGCGTTGTCGGGCTGTGCGGGATCAGCCAGAGCAGGCCGTACTCCGGCCATTAAAATAGCCGGCCCCACGTCAGAAGGCCACCCGACGCTATTTCGGGATAAAGCTTCCACGGTGGCGGGAAATGTGGGATTTGGCCTGCGCTATCAATTGCCGGGAGGCGGATTGGGGAGCTACCTAAAAAATGGCGATTATGTGAATTTGGCGCCATCGGGTAACGCCGCTAAAGAGAGTCAAATTACCTTCCTGATGGATATGCGACATGAATCCGGCACGGTTGTGCCGACTCCCGGTGAACTGACCGCGCACATTCAATTTCAATTTGATTATCACTGAGCGCAGCTCGGGCAACAGGTTTCAGGAGACGTTGTGGAAACAGGTCGAGTACGCCCGGCGCGGTGCCGGTTGGCGCCATTGATGTTCTGGCTAGGGCTAGGGATGACCGGCACAGAATTCTGTCAAGCAGCCGGTATCAGCCTGAATAAAACCCGGGTGATTTTTACCCAAGGCGAGCGGGCGCAAACGCTGACGGTGGTCAATACCACATCGCAGGCGTGGCTGGCGCAGGTAAGGATAACGGAAGATCAGGAGAAAACCACTCCGGCGTTTGTGGTGACGCCGCCGCTGTTCAGGTTGGAAGCCAACAGTCAAAACAGCCTGCGTATTTTGCCAACCTTTAATCAGCCCCCCTTTCCGGCGGATCGGGAATCGCTCGGATATGTGCAGATAAACGCCCTCCCCGCAACTCAGCGGGTGACGGATGAGCCTGTTCGGGATCGGGTGTCGATGAGCATGGGGATGCGGATTAAGTTTTTCTGGCGACCGCGTAGCCTGCCTCTGTTGCCGGAAGAGGCGTATGGACAGCTTCGCTTTCAGTCGCAACCCGATGGCATCGAGGCGTGCAATCCCACCCCGTATTTCTTGTCGCTGGACAGTCTCATGCTGGACGGATGGGCGCTCGATCTGAACCGCTATCCCTCAATGATAGCGCCGCAGGATTGTGTGACCTATGCCGGGCTGGTGGGTAAAAAATCGGTGAGTTGGTCGATGATTAACGATTACGGCGGCGCTTCAAACCTATTTACGGCCAGAGTGGAGCGTTAAATCCGCCATTGTTTTCTATTTTTCTACTTTTTTCTACTTTCTACGGAGTTGGAGAATGAAGAGAGTCAGTGACCGGCATGGGCGGACATACTGGGAGTTAATGTTTTACTCCCTCGGTTTCACCCTGCTGCTAGGGAATATATTCAAGGCGCAGGCGGTTGATAATCAAGGGCTATCGTTCTCCCCGATGCAGTTGTCTTATGTGGCTAAAGATAGCCCGAGAGGCGTGACGCTCAGCATGGCTAATCATACGGGGCAGAACTATCTGGTACAGGGATTTGTCAGCCCGATGGACCCTGATACCGGTCGCTTTGACACTAAAGCCAGGCAAGTTCCCCCTTTTATCGTTCTGCCGCCGTTAAAACGGGTTGAGGCTGGCGAGAAATTTTCGTTCCGTATTCGCCAGCTTGGGGGGCAATTACCGTCGGATCGGGAATCGGCCTTTATAGTCTCGCTGCGAGCTATCCCAGGAGTTGCCGTACCGGATACCGAGGAGGCACCGGCATTAGGACACCGGACAGACAAAGCATCGCAAGTGCAGGTCGCCTTACAGATGAATATTCGACTGTTTTATCGTCCTCAAGGCGTGCCCGCCCGGGATAACGCCACGGTGGCTAAACAGGTGAAATTTTCCCTTCTAGGGACGCAGTTACGGGTGGAAAATCCCACGCCCTATTTTCTGACCTTTTCTGTTCTGAAAGTAGGTACTCAACAGGCAGATGATCACATACGTCAGGCGATGGTGCCCCCAAAAGGCATACAAAGCTATTCGTTTCAAGCTCATTCGTTTCAAACCCGTTCGTTTACCGCTGGGATACCGGGGCCGCTGGTCTGGCGTTTTCCCGGCGACAGTCAGGATCGCCATGTTTCGTTATAACGCGTCCTCATCTACAGGTAATGACCGGCTCCGTCCTGTATATGTATGTTTGCTATGCTCACTGACGGCGACAACCTTGCCCATCTCCGCGCGGGAATACTTTAATCCCGCTTTCCTGATGGGGGCGACGGGGGAGCAGGAGCATATCGATCTCTCGGCGTATGAAAACGCGGGTTATGTCGCACCGGGACGCTATCTGGTGGATATCTACATGAACCATAATAAGGTGGATAACCGCGAGGTTGAATTTATATTGGTCAACGACCATCTGCAACCGGTGTTAACGGTTGCACAGCTCGAAGAGTATGGCGTCAACATTCGCGGATTACCGGCTTTTCAGGGAAAAACGAGCGATAGCCCCATCACAGATCTGACGAAACAGATCCCACACGCCAACGCGATATTGGATTTCGCCCGTTTGCGTCTGGACCTCAGTGTTCCGCAGGCGGCTATGCAGCCCCACCATTCTGGGATGGTCGATCCGTCACTGTGGGATAACGGGATACCGGCCTTTTTGATCAACTACACCATTAACGGTTCGGAGGGGCGTTATGACGGTGAGGAAACCGGCGGCGGATCACGTTCCCGCAACCTGTTTGCCTCTTTTCGTAATGGGTTGAATCTGGGAGCGTGGCGTCTGCGCAGCACGCAAACTTACAGTTACAATCGCCAGCGCAATGGAGGGGCCGCCGGTTTTTCCCCCTCTACACAGATTCGATGGCAGGTGAGTAATACCTATTTGCAACGTCATGTGCAGTCATTGCGCAGTGAGTTCACCGCCGGTGAAACCTATACCGGTGGGGATATTTTTGACAGTATCCCGTTGCGTGGCATGAAATTGGCTTCTGAGGAGGCTATGTTGCCTGAAAGTCAGCGTGGTTTTGCCCCGGAGATAACCGGTGTGGTTAGCTCCAATGCGCAGGTGACTGTATCCCAGAATGGTTATACCGTGTATCAAACCACGGTGGCGCCGGGGCCGTTTCGTTTCACCGACCTGTACACCACCGGGGATTCTGGCGACCTCACGGTTACAATCAAAGAGGAAGATGGCAGTACTCGTGTCTCTACTCTCGCTTCTTCATCGGTCCCGATGATGCAGCGCCCCGGCGGCATTAAATATGAGTTAACGGCCGGTCAATATCACGGCGGCAACCTCACCGATGGCAGCCGCTCCCCGGTATTTGCTCTGGGCACCTTGGTTTATGGTTTGCCGCACAATATCACCTTGTACGGCGGGGGATTGGTGGCAGGCAACTACCAGTCGGGTGTATTAGGCTCGGGCGTGTCGCTGGGGGCATTAGGCGCACTGTCTGCGGATGTGACGTTTGCTCGTGCCCAGTTACAAGGGGCTAAGGGTCAGGAAAATAACCGGCAACAGGGCCAGGCTTATCGAGTGAAATATGCCAAGAACGTGATCAGTACCGGCACCAGTATTGATCTGGCAGCCTATCGCTATTCCACTCAGCATTATTACAGTTTCAGTGATGTTAATAGCATGGGGTACAACCTGAATGAGTATCAGGTCCCGTGGGCGCTTGACCGACGCCAAAGCACCTGGCAGGTGAACCTGCATCAAACGCTGGGACGTTGGGGCGGTCTCTACGTCTCCGGGACGCGTAACGATTATTGGAATGGCCGTACCGACAACAATCTGAATTTGGGTTATAACGCGATGCTGATGGGGATCAGTTATAACCTGAGTTATAACATTTATCGTATGGAAGGGGCCGGCAATTGGTCGGAGAATCGTCAGGTGTCATTCAATATGCAGGTTCCGCTCAGTCTCTTTGGTTCGTCGTCTGCGCTACGGGGCGTTTACACCCGTTATACAGCCTCGCGCGACTCTCAGGGCAACCTCACTCAGCAGACCGGGATCAGTGGCATGTTATGGAATAACCGCTTGAATTATAACCTCCAGCAAGGTTGGGGGAACAGCGGCCAGCAAAGCAGTCGGGCCTTGTCTCTGAGTTATCAGGGCAGTCAGGGAAACGTTAATCTTGGCTACAATGACAGCGCAAATAGCTATCACTTCACCTATGGTGCTGCCGGCGCCCTCCTAATCCATCCTTACGGCATGACGCTATCACGTTCACTGGGTGATGAAGCGGTGTTGGTCCGCGCGCCCGGTGCGAAAGGAGTGACGGTCGGTGACGGCAACGTGCAGACTGACTGGCGTGGCTACGCCGTACTGCCGGGCGGATCGGTCTACCAAAAAAACACCATTAATCTGGACTCGTCTACCCTGCCGGAAGGGATCGATATTGACCAGACCAGCAAGAACGTTTATCCGACCAGAGGAGCAGTGACGTTGGCAAATTATCAGGTTCGTTCAGGCAGCCAGTTACTGTTGACGTTGATACATCATGGCAAACCCGTGCCTTTTGGCGCTATTGCGACGCTGGAAGAGAACGCCGCTCAGGTCGGCAGCGGCATTGTGGGCGATAACGGCCGGGTTTATCTCAGTGGTATGCCTCCTGCCGGTCATGTGAAAATTAAATGGGGAAACGGGGCAAATCAACAATGCACCATCCGTTATCAGGCGCCGTCCGATACACCCGGGCAACTGGTGCAGGCTGATGCCGTTTGTCTGTAAGCATTACCTTCATGTGGGTAGCCTGACCGGTGTGCCCGATGAGCAATTTGGAGAGAGAAGGATGTTAAAAACTGAACATTTGTGGGGCGGTAGTGTAGTAAATTCCGTCTCAACCCTCATCGGCTTGTGGGTATTATTGCTCTTTTTATTGACCACTTTGCCACTCCAGGCGGCAGAGAGTTATCAGAACTGCGAGATTGAACTGGTGCAAATGGTTCGTAATGTCACTGGTTATGCAATGGCGCCAAATAACAAAGATAAGCGTGATTACTCACGGGATGAGATAGTCGGTTATACCACCAGCGGCCCTCTTGATTGGTCGACAACTTGTCGCATCACCGCCGGGACTCAGTTTATGGCCTACACAGTGGGATCGGGAACGCGTCCATTGATCTCTTCGTCGTCACCGAGTAGTGTCCGGGTAGGAAGGATCGGCGACTTTATGGTTGATATCGGGCAATCTTTACTCTCTTGCCAAACGCATGGTTTACCCGGTACCTATCAATCGGCCAGTTTGGTTAAGGGGAATACCAGCGTTAACATTCCATGCGTTCCAGATGCCAACGGTCTGGTTGATGTCACTATCCGTACCGTGACAGGGGCGATTTACCCGGACAGTGACGGTAATTTCAATGTGAAGGCCGGAGGCACTCTCCTGTCAGTTGGCGCGATCGGCTGGACTCCTGCGCCCATATCGGGTTCTAACGGCATGCTGAAATCCCTATGGAGCACGGTTATTCTCTCACCAGTTAAAAAGCCATCCACCTGTGCGGTTGTCCTGACCCCTTCATCGGTGGATTGGGGCACGGTGAAAAGAGCCGGTAAACAGGCGGGAGACCCACTGGCGTCGGCCAGACAGATAGGGATAAACAGCACCTGTTCCGGCGATGACGCTGTATTCCAAAATTCACGCCTACTTTACCGAATCGATGGGCCATTCGTGCCGGGTAAACCGAATGCATTAGCTTCCTCAATAGCGGAAGTCGCCTTTGTGTTTTTCGATGCCGCCAACAAACCCTTATCTCTCGGTACCGGGCACAGAGGCGAAGGAGAGAACGCAAGATACGTTAAACGGGGAGACGATAGCTATACCGCATCAACACAACTGTCTGTGGTACCGATTTTGTTGAGGACTGATGGCGCCGGAGGGCGAGCCAGCGCCGTAGCGGTTATTTCCGTGTGGTCGGATGTTAACTTCATCGAACCCTCTGCTTAGGGCCGGAAATTTGCCGAAAGGTTTGGTGACGATGTTGTTTTTTATTTCACAGAAGCACCGATTTCAAGCACTGGTGCTTCTGTGTTTATTAGAACGTTAATTAGGTACAGTATTTGCTATACCGTATTAACCCCGCATTTCGGTTATCTCTATTTCTTTATCGAAACGTAAATGCTCATCGGCCGCCATTGGAATCAACCAACGTAAGTTATAGATCACATTATCGGGTAATGAATTTGTTTCATAGATATTGACGATCTCTTTTTCGATAGAATTGACAGAATAGACACGATCATCATACATATAGAGAAAATTTACCTGATAAACGTCAGGGCGAGTTAATACCGTAAATAATCGCCACTCTTCAGGCCGTGTTTCAATGCCGGCTTCTTCAGCAAATTCCCTTGCCATTGCCTGTTGAGGGCTTTCACCAGCTTCTATTTTTCCACCAACCCCGTTGAGCTTCCCTTTTTGCCAACTGGGTTGTAATTTTGAAATCAGGGAGACATGTTTTTTATCTTTAGAAAACATAAACCCTGTTACATAGTTAATCATTATTTTCTCCACACTTTTATTTCATGACTAATGTCTGATTTCTGTCTGGCCCATAGGAAATATATTTGATTGGGATACCAGCATACTCTTGAATAAAAGTTAAGAAGTCAATCAGTTCAATAGGCAGTTCTGTTAAATGTGTATATGATGAGTTAAGTTCGCTCCAGGATTTAAATGTTTTATAGATAGGTTTAGCTCTATCGAGCTGCAATAATGCGTCATCGCAGCAGACGAGTTTATCATCAATTTCATAGGCAATAGCGACTTTTATTTCATGTAAACCAGCAAGAACATCAACATTCGTTATGGCGAGTTCTGTTACGCCATTGAGTTTCACCGCATGTTTAATCAAGGATAAATCCAGCCAGCCACAGCGCCTTGGTCTTTTTGAAACGGTGCCATACTCGTTTCCACGTTCTCGAATATAATCAGCCTGTTCTGTCAATAATTCGGTGGGGAATGGCCCGTTGCCGACACGGATCATATAGGATTTCATCACACCGACAATATGCATTTTCTGTGCCGGTATGCCTATCATGGCAAAGCAGGTTTGCACTAGTGTCTGATATGCTACGGTATAAGGATAAGTACCAAAACTATTATCTAAGAAAGTGGCTTGTGATGTTTCAAGTAAAACATCTTCTCCCGAATTAAGTAAATCACCGATAACTTCATTAGTAAACGTGAAATAGGGTGCTATTCTTTTTCCATATTGATAAGTTGCCTCTAACATCTCTTCAAAATCTAATGTAGCTTGTGCATTAAAAACATGGTTGATCTGTTTTTCTCTGATATTCCAAAGGAATTCTAATTTACTTCTTAATTTTTCTTTATCAAGCGTATCAATAAGCCGAATGCCATGACGGTTGGTTTTGTCTTCAACACAGGCCCCGACACCGACACCAACTGAGCCTATTTTCTGTTTACCTTTATATTTTTCTGACGCTCGATTTAATTCAGAGTGTAATGGTAAGACAATATGGCAGCGCGGATCGATAAATATATTAGAATCAATGTTTTCTTTTTGTATAAAATCGATCTCTTTAATCAGAACCGGAAGACTGATTAAAGCACCTTGGCAGATATATAAATTCTTTTTGTTGAGTGAGGCTGGTAATTGAGAAAAGGAGCCTCTTAGATTACCATGTTGCACACAATGACCTGCGTTAGCGCCGCCATTGAATCGAGCAATGTTATTGATGTTGCTAGATAAATAGTCAACAAATTTTCCTTTGCCCTCATCTCCAAATTGGAGTCCAACTACAGCAATTAACATAAATCTATTCCTTAATTATTTATTGGTTTACTCTAAATAATAGTTAAATCGTCCATTTTTGTTTATCTTTTTTAAGATAAATAATCTGTTCTTTTGAAACCAGTATTCCAAATATTTATTCATACTCCTTTATAAATTATCACTTTTTTTATCCGATTATTTTGAATAATCTCTCATTGCTGTTTATGAACTAAGGAGTCAGCTATTAATAACGCTTCACTTAATGTATCAACAATAGGAACACCGGCAGCTTCAAGGCTGACACGGCTGTGGGTTCCTCCGGTATAAAGAATGGCATGAGTTCCTGCGGCTAATGCGGCAATGGCGTCATCGGTAGCGTCCCCAATAACCAC
Organism: Photorhabdus akhurstii; assembly: GCF_019090985.1. Taxonomy (NCBI): domain Bacteria; kingdom Pseudomonadati; phylum Pseudomonadota; class Gammaproteobacteria; order Enterobacterales; family Morganellaceae; genus Photorhabdus; species Photorhabdus akhurstii. The sequence continues at coordinate 1,004,308 of NZ_CP020335.1, forward strand.
ACTTTGCTCAGGAGAAACATTGAGTTTTTTGAGATGATTAGCTAATTGCTCTGATTTGCCGGTGGTCAATAATGGCGTATTTCTGCCATCTATTTGGGTAAAGAATTTACCAATACCATGATTGTCAAGCATAGGGACCAATTCATGATGCTCCATCAGTGAACATAATGACTGAGTTGCGCCTGTTTCATAACGGGAAGCGAGGAGCTGACTCACACCGTCTGTTAAACTGGCTTTCTGAATACCTGGGCGATAGTGAAAATTAAATATTTTTCCGATCACAGACCATTCAGAGGATGAAGGTTCTCTACCAATCACTTGTTTATAGAAAGTTTGTACTGGAACACAATAATGTTCCCGATATTGTTCCAGCGTCAGTGGTTCAATACCAATTTCTGCCAGTGCAAAATTGGTTGCACTCAATGAAACATTGACATCATTAAGTAATGTGCCATTCCAATCCCAAATAATATGTGCTGTTGTCATAATCAGTTAACTCCCCCTTTTCCAAACTCATTTTTGTGCGCTGAACATTCAGGACATTGATATGCCAGAGCTTTAAATGCATCGATTGGCTGTTCATAGTTCAGCGGTGTTTGTGCTTTTAGATTTAATAAAAAACGCAATAATTTGGCTGCCCATGTTGAGTCTGTCAGGGTGTCATTAAGAACAGACAATAAACTGTATGAATAAGCAACCCAATCCGCCGTGGTTGTATGAGCATATTTATCATCCGTGAAAGGCTGATGAACTAAGCGATTCAGGACCTGATGATGTCTGAAACACCAAGGCGTCAATACATCTAAAGTTTCAGGGTTGAATACGCGATCAGAATGCCCATAAACGCGGGTACGTAATAATTTTTCCCAATGCAGTTCGACGGCGCGAGCCTTCGGACGTCGCCCGGTTTGCGCCATGACCAGATCGATTGCCTGACATAAGGTGTCGCCTGTTCCGCAATTATCATCAATAATTGTCACCGTTTGCCCAGGTGGAATATTGCGCCCCCAGAGATGAGTGCTCTTGCAAGCTGTATCATCGTAACGTGAGACTTTCACTAAATTGAGTTCGCTATCCCATGCCGCGGCGGTGACTGCCGCTGCTGCCGATCCTCCTAACATGATGCCAACAACAGAGGAGTTGAGGCATTTGTCAATTTGTGCCGCGGCCAGAGTTAACAGATGATTATCCCCTTCAATAAACGGTCTTGGCACTTTGTGCTCCGTAGATGAAGGCAATGTCAGGTCATGGATCGGAGAGGGGGAAAAAGTAAATGCTGTACCCATCAGCGTTGAGCTGACGACTTTTGCACACTCTTTGATCCCATCGATGAATGGCACAATATCTTCGTTAACCGTTTGCGGAGAACTTAATAGGCTATCAACAATTCTGAGCAATTTTGCCAGGCTATGATCGGCCAATATATATTTTGATGGGGCGGTACACAGCTTATCGCTACACTCAAGTTGGGAGATGTATTCTGTGTAATATTTCGCCGTCATCAGTAGCTCGTGACAAGGTTTTTGTTCGTAATAGGCAGCACCGCGGGAACCGACGAATGCGGGCTTCTCTGTGAGTAAGCCGGGTAGCGCCATCACTTCTTTCGTTAAATAGCGTGTTTCAGGCACGCTACGCAATTCGCCCAGTAAACCAATAGAACGAAGATCCAAAGCAGGAGATAAATATTCAGGCATATTTAGCGTCTCGATGATTGCGTTGCAGCAAGGGCATCTTCGAGAGGAACCTTACCAATATGTAGAGCTTGACCAAGAATTGCACCTTCGACACCGATAGTGGACAAATCTGCTAAAGCGCGAAGATCGTCTAGGCTTGATACTCCACCGCCGGCAATAACGGGTGATGACGTTTTCGCACAAACTTCCTGTAATAGCGTGAAGTTTGGCGAACTCATCATGCCTCCCCGCTCAACATCGGTGACGACGTAGCGTTGACAACCCTGTTTATCAAGGCGCTCAAGAACATTCCAGAGATTGCCCTTGCTGACATTCCATCCATGCGTTGCCAGTTGATAACCTTCTGATGTGCTTTTTACATCCAGAGCGATGGCAATCTTATCGCCATATTCGGCAATGGCTCGGGCACACCAATCGGGATTTTCTAATGCTGCGGTTCCCAAATTAACTCGTTGGCATCCAGTTGCTAATACTTTGCGCAAGATGGTTTCGTCTCTGATTCCGCCGCAGACCTGTACGTTAATGTCGACCGCAGCTAGAACATCAGCAATAAGATGGCTGTTTGAGCCACGTCCTGATGCAGCATCAAGATCAACAACATGTATCCATTTTGCTCCGGCATTTTGCCAGGCGAGCGCTACTTCGGCCGGAGTGCCTAAAGGTCGCCGTAATGTTGGGCTTTCACCACGGGTTAATCGAATGGCGGAATTTGATGTCATTGCTATTCCGTCAACAATATCTACAGAGGGAAATATCTCGAATGTTTCCTTACTTATCATTGAATGCATCCTAATTAATTATTTAAAAATTAATAACCATTGTGACTAATGCAATTACAGCTTGTAATATAATGAACAAATATGTCTTTTATTTCTTCAAGAATAAACAGATATAAATAATAAACCTATTAATTTAATGAACTCAATAACCGTTCACTGATTCATAATAGTGGAAAGAAAAAATTTCTCAATACGGTTATTAGCTAAATATAGCAATTTGGATAACTTTGTTCAGTTAGTAAATCTTATATTTACTTAAGAAGAGTTAATTTGGTAATAGATAAACAGCGATTCAGCTTAAATAAATAAGATTCCAAAATAGCGCTACATCTTATACTACTCATAATTCTATGTATAACAATGGGTTGAAGAAACTCATGTGTAGCAGGATTATGAAACGTTATTTATATAAAAAGTGAATTCTGCTAATGTCGTCAGGAATAGTTTAATTTTATTTATCTAATATTTTAATTGTCTAAAATAATATAGATCTATTTTTTTGATTAATTTATTCAATATATGCTGATTTATCTTAAATAACTGCATTTAAAAATTTTTTATTTTGGTTGTTATTTATGGTTATGGTGAAGATATAATTTCAGCTAATTGATAATAGTAACGACAATCAATATATAATTACATGCAATTTATTCTGAATAATTATTTGTTTATATTATATAAGTATATTTCATCGAGGATTTCTATAAATATTTTTTATTGTCAATAATGATAATTATTATAGCAATATAGTTTCATTGTGAGTTATATGGCTACATATTATCAATTCTATTGATTGTAATATCCGAAATAGAGAACTTCGCTGATTGGCAATGTAATACTCTTTAGATAAGGAGATTTGTTAGTGATTTTTATATATCATTCTAGGTATGGAATTATATTTCCACATTAATTGGAGAGATAATTAAGATTAAATAATTAAGACATCGTATTGCCGAATAAACGCAACCTGTTGTCAGGCTGCGTTCCGATTGAACACTAAGGATTCGTCTTATCTTGTTTCGCTTTCTGACGGATTTCTCTATACCAGCGAGGATGATGTTTCTTCGCCCAGCCTCGGGTTACCCAACCTTCGACCATTGCCCGAATAGAGCCTTTTACCCAAAATGCGGCATAGACATGTATCATAATCAGCAGGATCAGGCCAATTCCAGCCAGAGAGTGCGCCAGAAGCGCAAGTCGGATCAGGGGGATAGAGAAGAAATCGGCAAAATAGGGGCGCCAGATAATCACACCACTGATAGCCAATAAAATCAGGCAACCACTGATAGACCAGTAAATTCCTTTTTGACCCAAATTGTATTGGCCGATATCGCCAGCCTCCTCATTTCTGATGATTTTATGGATGTTTTTCAGCCAAACAAGATCTTCTTTGTCGATAAAGTTATGTTTGAAATATCTGAAAAACATAAAGATAAATAAGAAAAACATGGCTGAACCAAGAAATGGGTGCAGTATCCGTGCTAACTGTGGTGTACCGAATATATTCATCAGCCAGTTAAAAGAGGGAAAAAAGAGTCCTAATCCGCTGATGCCGGTAAATAGAAAGCAGAGGACGACTGACCAGTGATTTATTCGTTCAATCGGTGAGTAGCGGAGAATCGTATCTTTCTTCTTCATGACAGTTTCTCCTCGTTTGTGGATTGTTCAGCCATTTCATCATCTTGTCTGGCATGTTCTTCGTCTTGTTCGTTGGTTCGATTTGGACCAATGCCGACATAATGGAAAATACTGGCGGCGAATGTTGCAGCGAAACCCACGGCGGCTAGCGGCTTCCAGATGCCTTTCCAGAAAGTCACGGTTGAGCTGATGGTTGGATTATCAGGCAGACCATGATAAAGCTGAGGTTTGTCCGCATGATGCAAAACATACATCACATGCGTCCCCCCAACCCCTTGCGGATCGTATAAACCCGCGTTCTGATAACCGCGACCTTTGAGTTCCGTTACCCGTTCGGAGGCCAGATTTTTCATATCCTCTTTGGCGCCGAAATGAATGGCGCCGGTCGGACAAGTTTTTACACAGGCGGGTTCCTGTCCGACGCCAACGCGGTCAACACATAGAGTACATTTATATGCCCGATTGTCTTCTTTATTGATCCTTGGCACATTGAACGGACAACCTGCGATACAGTAACCACAGCCGATACAGTGCTCTGACTGGAAGTCCACAATGCCATTGGCATACTGAATAATCGCACCTGTTGAGGGACACGCTTTCAGACAGCCCGGGTCAGCACAGTGCATACAACCATCTTTACGGATAAGCCACTCCAGTTTGCCGTGCTCTTCTACTTCGGAGAAGCGCATCACGGTCCATGATTTAGCCGTCAGATCGGTGGGGTTGTCATAAACACCAACATTAAAGCCCACTTCGTCGCGAATATCGTTCCATTCTGAACAGGCCACCTGACAGGCTTTACAGCCAATACAGGTGGTAACATCGATCAGTTTTGCCACTTCTTCTTGATGATCACGGGCACGTGGTGCCGGGGTAAAGGAATGCGTGGCGGATTGACGAATAATATCTTGAGATTGCATTGCCATAATTCGCTCCTGTTACACCTTTTCGATGTTGACCAAAAATGCCTTGTATTCCGGTGTATGCGCGTTGGCGTCACCGACGGAAGGTGTGAGAGTATTTGCCAGAAAGCCTTTCCGGGTTACTCCGGCAAAACCCCAGTGACAAGGAATACCAACAGTTTCAACTTGCTTACCGTTAATGGTCAGTTGCTGAATTCGCTTGGTGACAACCGCTTTGGCTTTGATAAAACCGCGTTTGGAAGACACTTTGACTTCATCACCCTGAACAATGCCTTTTTCTGCCGCCAACTTTTCACCGATTTCAATAAATTGTTCGGGCTGAACGACGGCGTTAAGTTGGGCATGTTTTGTCCAGTGACGAAACAGCTCAGTGATGGAATAGGTCGTTGCGACATAAGGGAATTCGTTGGCTTCTCCCATATAAGCAATGTCGGAACTAAAGATCCGCGCAACTGGGTTGGAGATAACATTCGGATGAAGTGGATTGGTGCCGATCGGTGATTCAATCGGTTCATAATGTTCAGGGAATGGTCCATCAGCCATTTTATCGATGGAAAAAAGGCGGGCTACCCCTTCTGGTTGCATGATGAACGGCCCGACGCGGCTTCCCGGTTCAGCATTGTTGTAATCAACAACATCAAAGCCATGCCATCTATTGCCATCCCATTTAATCAGTTCACGATTTGGGTCCCAAGGCTTGCCTTGTGGATCAACTGAAGCTCGATTGTAGAGTACTCGGCGGTTTTGCGGCCATGCCCACGCCCAACCCGGCGTACAGCCCAGCCCGGATGGATCGGCGTTATCACGGCGCGCCATCTGATTGCCTTGTTCGGTCCAACAACCGCTGTAGATCCAGCATAAGCTGAATGTGGAACCATCATCTTTCAGTTGAGAGAAGCTGGAAAGTTGCTGCCCTTTTTTCAGAATGATATTGCCGTCTTCATCTTTAATATCAGTTAATGCTTTACCATTGGCTTCACGGGCAACTTCTTCCGGTGTCGGATCTTCCGGGTTTTGATAATCCCATGACAGATTCATAATAGGCTCCGCGTAAGCACCACCTTCTTCACGATAAAGTTTGCGCAGACGTTGCAGCAATTTGCCAAGAATTTTACCGTCATGCAGCGCTTCTCCCGGCGGCTGTGCGCCAGCCCAGTGCCATTGCAGCCAACGGCCTGAATTAACAATCGATCCATTTTCTTCGGCAAAGCAGGAGGAGGGCAGGCGAAAAACCTCAGTTTGAATATCAGCCGGATTGACATCATTCATCTCGCCGTGGTTTTGCCAGAAGTTAGAAGATTCCGTGATCAACGGGTCGATCACCACCAGATATTTTAATTTAGCCAGTGCTCTGCTGGATTTATTTTTATCCGGGAATGCCGCTAATGGGTTAAAACCCTGAACGATGTAGCCGTTCATTTTGCCTTGAGTCATTAACTCAGCTTGCGCCATGATATCGTAGCTTTTATCCCATTTGGGCAGCCAATCGTAACCCCAGTCATTTTCTGCGGTAGCGTGTTCGCCCCAGAAACCTTTTAATAAGCTGATAAAGAAATTTGGCGTGTTTTTCCAGTAGTTCACCTGATTGGGAACCAAGGTTTTTGGTGTTGTTTGCGCCAGATAAGTTGCCAGATTCTCTTGTTTCTCATTTGGCAGAGGCAGATAGCCGGGCAGATTCAGTGACAGCAAACCAAGATCACTGTAACCCTGAATATTCGAGTGACCGCGCAATGCGTTAACGCCACCGCCCGGCATGCCTACGTTTCCTAACAGTAACTGAACCATTGCCGCGGCGCGGATAATTTGAGCGCCGCCGGTGTGGTGAGTCCAACCCAGTGCGTAGAGAATAGTTGCGGTACGATGGGTTACGGCGGTAGTTGCCAGTTGGGAACAGATATGGAGGAAATCGGCTTTTGACGTGCCGCACAAATTGGAAACTTGTTCAGGGGTATAGCGTTCAACGTGATTTTTCAGTAGGTTCCAGACACAGCGTGGGTGAGATAGCGTGCCATCCCGTTTGGCATACCCCTGTTCATCGGTTTCGTAATGCCATGAGGATTTATCATAGCTCTTGGTATCTGGATCAAAGCCGCTGAATAGGCCATCTACAAACTGATAATCTTCTCGAACAATCAAACAGGCATTGGTGTAAGCCTTAACATATTCGAATTGGATTTTGTTGTTGAACATCAGATATCGGATCACGCCCAGTAAGAACGCGGTATCTGAACCGGCACGAATCGGCGCATAGAAATCGGCTACAGCAGCACTGCGATTGAAGCGTGGATCAACCACAATCACTTGAGCGTTGTTCTTAATTTTTGCTTCAATAACCCACTTGAAACCGACTGGGTGTGCTTCAGCGGCGTTTCCCCCCATGATCAGAACAACGTTGGCGTTTTTGATATCTACCCAGTTATTGGTCATGGCGCCTCGGCCAAACGTTGGTCCCAGGGCGGAAACCGTTGGGCCGTGGCAAAGGCGCGCCTGACAATCGATAGCGATCATGCCTAGCGCGCGGGTGAATTTCTGGTCGAGAATACCGGTTTCATTACTGGCTGCGGAGGAGCAGAGCATACCCGTTGTTAGCCAGCGGTTAACGGTGACGTTGTTTTCATTCTTCTCAACAAAATTGGCGTCACGGTCATCTTTCATCAAACGGGCAATGCGTTCAATCGCTTCATTCCAACTGATGCGTTGCCATTTATCCGAACCAGGAGCTCGGTATTCGGGGTAATGAAGGCGGTTTTTACTGCGAATATAATCGAGTACTCCGGCTCCTTTCGGACACAACGAGCCTCGACTGACTGGGTGATCGGGATCACCTTCGATATGAAAAATGTTCTCTTTGGCATTTTTTGCACCATCACCTAGGCTGTACATTAAAATGCCACAACCAACGGAACAATAGGTGCAGTTATTACGAATTTCACGCGAGCGCAGTAGTTTGTACTGACGAGTTTCAGCCAGCGCAACGGATGGAGCAAATCCTAGCGCGGCGGCTGTTGTTCCCGCCATACCTCCCGCGCAGATCTTGAAGAAAGCTCTTCTGCTGACCTGCATCGGTCTTCTCCTTATTTTTTGAATGACGACATTGCTTTACTTTTGATGCAATAACACGTTGAGGAATCAAGCGAAATTGCCTTCATAGCCCGGCTCGTTTGTCAATCAAAACACTCCTGGGTATCAAGGAGAACCCACTGCATTGATGAGTTGTAAACTACCTGAGGTTATCAGCCAATAATAGCACCAGTCAGTTTCTGAGAAACCTCTTATATAAATTGACAAGAGGCGCCCATTGGGAATGGGGCCTCTTATTGTGGGAGTTTAGCAGGAAAAAAAATGATTTCAGGGCAGCTGGTGGAATGGTTATTTTAGCTATCCGCAATTGTGATAATTAAATATCGAGTCGTTTAGTTTGCCATTTTTTTGATTTCCAACGCCAGATGTTAGTCAGCCCACGCAGCCATTCATCACAGAAGAAACCGATCCAAATACCTAAAATGCCCATTTCCATTTTGATCCCCAAAAAGTATCCCACTGGAATAGCAATACACCACATAAAGAATATTGCCGCATATAGTGGGAAACGGGCATCGCCGGAAGCGCGTAATGCGTTCACCATAACGATATTTGCGGTACGGATTGGCTCCAGAAAAACGGACAGCAAGAATAGCGGTAACAACAGCTTGATAATGGCTTCATCTTGCGTCAGGAAATGCAGAATCGGCATTCTGAACAGCCAGAAAGCGGCGACCACGCCAATAGTGACGATACAGCCAATTTTCAGACTATTAAGGCCACGAATATAAGCATCTTCAAACCGCTTAGCGCCGACCAGATGGCCGACCATAATTTCGTTGCCAATGCTGACAGAAATGCCAAACAACATCACAAACAGCGATAGCTGGAAATAGAGAGTTTGTGCTGCCAATGGAATTTCACCCATCAGTCCAATGAATGCTATGGCTGCCATATATTGCAGTATCCATACCAAGTTTTCCCCTGCTGCGGGTAAACCGATATATAAGATCTTGCCCAACATACTTTTTGACCAGCGCAGGAAACCGGCCAGCGTAAATTTGATCCGCAGGCCATAACTGAGCAGGCAGAATAGTAGGATCACGGCGACAATCCGGCCAAAGACCGTAGACCAGGCAACCCCTTCCAGACCATATTGAGGTAATCCGAAGAAACCATATAGGACGATCATATTACCTAGTACTGTCAGCAAGTTAGCAATCAAAGTAACATACATTGCCGCTTTCGATTTCCCATAAACCCGCAAACAAGCAGCCAGAATAATCGAAATTGCTTCGGGGATCAGACAGATGCCGAGAATGTGCAGATAGTTAAAGCCATCTTCCATCAGATGTTCCGGCATATTCATGATCTGCAAGAGCTTATAGCCGAAGAAGATAGTAATCAGTGCACAGCTAAACCCAAGCAAGAAGTTGAATGCAATAGAAATATGGATCGCCTGGCTGGCTTTATCCCGTTTTCCTGCGCCAATATATTGAGCAATGACAACACTGCATCCAACACTGATAAAGTTGAAGATAGTGATAAACAGATCAAATACCTGATTACCTACAGCCATAGCAGCCAGATAAGAAGTAGAAACATGGCTCACCATATAAGTGTTAATTAATAAAGTGGCCAAATGAAGGAGAATATCAATAAAAATCGGCCAGCTTAATGAAAAGAGCGAACGCTCAGTAACATCAGTTTGATGCATTTGAAAAACCTGCTTATTGAAAAAGGTAAATGAATTATTTCTTGAGATGCCGCGTACTCAGGAAATATCTAAACATTGTACATGGTTTATTTATCCGTTAACAGAGATGAAATAAAGAAAGATAAAAAAATGAATTCTGTAATTGGATTTGTTCTGCCTGAACAACTCTTTGTGGTACGAATTAAATAACGAAAAACGAGCATCATAAGGGGAATGATTGGCAGTAAATATCAGTGTTGCTATTTGTCGGATATGTTAGCGAAATTGATAAATTTTTGCCGAATATGTTGTACAGGGTGGATGTGGAATCTGAGAACCAAATGGTTTTGTCATTGTCGAATAAGGTTGCTAAATTTAGCGCCTATTTTTTCTGCTGTGGATGCGTATACTGTGGCTAAAGCATTATTAATACATTTAGTGAGTATAGTGTATTTGTTGTGAGGAAATGTAGATCAAAAAGTAAATGAATTTGATTGTAAATAATTAAGATATTTAAATGATTTATTGAATTGGTAAAAAATTTAAACGCCAATTTTTAAAAATATTTTATATAATTTCTTTAATTTATTATTAGTATTTGTGAGATATCAACTGTGTAGTTATGGATATCTTAACATGCTTATTAAATCATTAGATAACTTTATTCAAATATTGTTTATAGTTTAATGTTGATGAATAATTTTATTGGGTGATGAGATTTTTATAATCTGGTTGTTCAATTTTTTTCGATAACTTAAATGATTTATCAACGAAGTGATAAAAAAATTTTTTCGGTTAAATTTTGCTCTATAATTAATTCAAAGGAGTCGAATATAAGGAAATGAAAATATACCATTCAGCGAGGTGATATGATGATAAATAGACTACAACACCAGTTACTTTGGGCCTTTTTAACGTTAACTTTCTTTTCTGCTTTTTCTACATCTATTCATGCTTGTATATTGTACCCGCACTTTCCTATATGTGCGGCAAAATGCGTTATTTTTTCATCTCATACTGCAACATGTATTATCGGTTCTCAAGCTCCTAATCATTTAACTTCTGATTATTCCATGCCTATTATATCGGAAAAAAATAGCTAATCGAGAGTGGAATTCTATTGATATTCAGTTAGCATAATTATTATGTTATGCGGAATTATACCTCTGTTTTTACCTATTTCCCGCCCTTTTGATATAGGGCGGATTTTTATTAATTTGATTTATGGTTTAAAAGTGGAGTAAATTGTAAGGTATATTTTAGCTATTAAGATACTATTTTTAATATTAATTGGCTAAGGCTATTTAAATTAATACGCCATTATATTTTCTATGAATTGGCTGAAACGTAGTAAATAGCCATCAGGATCTTGCACAAGAAACTCTCGTTGGCATGCGAGTATTTCATTAACACGGTAGTGATTATCTTTAACCTCTTGGTAGAGTTTGATGTTATTAACTTTTAAGTTGTGCAGTAAAGGCGCTAAATCATCAACTTCAATCTGAAAATTCACCCCCCTCCCAAGAGGATAATGTAATGAAGCTGTGTTCCAGCCATCATCATGTAACGCTTCAAGCATGAGTTGTGCTTCACCAAGCGCTAAGTAGGCAAAATCTGGATTATCTCGTCGAATAAGCAACTGGAAGCCGAGAATTCTTTGATAAAAATCCAGAGATAAAGAGAAGTCAGTAACAGTGAGTTCCGGGACCATTCGATTCCAATAGGGTTTATCTTGTTCCATATGTTATCCTATATTCAACAATATCTATTTTATTATATGAAAATAGATTAATTTTATCCAGAATGAGAATATTTTAGTTTAATGAATTAAATAGTAATAGATCTAATAAAGCTATTTTTTATTCCTGAAAAAACTTAGTAAATAATGCTATTAATTTTACGTTATTTAACTTGATTTTTTTAAGTTTCTATGGGGTGGTTTGCTGTGTTAATAATTTATTTAATTGATGGTGCTTAATTGCATTGTTATATTTATTAAACTAAATTTATTATCTGTTTTTCTTGTTGATTTATATGATTCATTAAGTTGAATTCATATGTAAAATTATATTTATGATATTTTTATTTTTGTGGAATTGGTCACGGATAATTTAAATATTATCTATATCTTAATAGTTGATTTTAATCAGGGAATAAATGCATTTTATGATTTCTATATTTTTACGTTATTATTTTATTTGTTCTTGTAATATGCAAGCATGGTTTAATGTCGATCACCGTATTTCTCATTTTTTCCCTGATTAGCTGTTCTGGTTATATTTAAAAATTAAATATTGTAATCACTACATTATTCTGGCGTATTTCTGGCTGTTCTTGGAAATTTGTCTGAATTATGCGGTATAGCCAACTATTGGATAAAAAAATATATATGAAACGTATTCCAGAACCTTTCCGTATTAAAATGGTAGAAAATATTCGCATGACTACTCGTGCCGAACGTGAAAAAGCGTTAGAAGAAGCCGGGTATAATCCATTCTTATTACCCAGTGACGCAGTTTATATTGATTTGCTGACAGATTCCGGCACTGGGGCAATGAGTGATCGCCAGTGGGCGGGGATGATGATGGGGGATGAAGCTTATGCAGGTTCCCGTAACTATTATCATCTATGTGATAAAGTTAATGAATTAATTGGTTATCAATATACTATTCCAACGCATCAAGGGCGTGGAGCAGAACAGATTTTATTTCCGACATTAATTGCCCGTAAAAAAGCGCAAGGTGGTGCAAAGCATCCGGTCTTTATTTCTAATTTCCATTTTGATACGACAGCGGCTCATGTTGAATTAAATGGCGCGAAAGCGATTAATGTCGTCACATCAAAAGCCTTTGATACAACCACTTATTATGATTGGAAAGGCGATTTTGATATTGATGAATTGAAAAAAACGATAGCAGAACATGGCGATGATAATGTTGTCGCGATTATTACAACTGTTACCTGTAATAGTTCCGGTGGTCAGCCTATCTCTATCGCTAATATGAAAGCCGTGTATGAGATTGCAAAGCAATATGATATTCCTGTGGTAATTGATTCAGCTCGTTTCTGTGAAAATGCTTGGTTTATTAAGCAAAGAGAAAAGGGGTACGAAAATAAATCCGTTAAACAGATCGTCAAAGAGATGTATCAATATGGCGATATGTTAACAATGTCGGCTAAAAAAGATCCTTTGGTCAATATTGGCGGTCTTTGTTGTTTCCGTGATGATGAAGATCTGTTTAATGAAGTGCGTACCCGCTGTGTGCCAATGGAAGGGTTTGTCACTTATGGCGGTCTTGCCGGGCGCGATATGGCGGCACTGGCAATTGGTCTTGAAGAGGGAATGAATGAAGATTATCTGGCATATCGTATTAATCAGGTGGCTTATTTAGGTGACAGATTAAGAGAGGCAGGTATTCCTATTCAATATCCAACCGGTGGTCATGCTGTATTTGTTGATGCTAAATTATTATTACCACATATTCCGGGGGAGCAGTTCCCGGCTCATGCTCTGAATAATGCATTATATTTGGAGGCAGGAATAAGAAGTGTGGAAATTGGCTCTTTGTTATTAGGTCGTGATCCGGAAACCGGAAAACAGAAACCATCACCAATGGAACTTTTGCGATTAACTATTCCTCGTCGTGTTTATACTAATGATCATATGGATTATGTTGTAGAAGCCTTTATTTCCTTGAAGGAGCGATTTTCTCAGATTAAAGGATTAACTTTTACTTATGAACCATCCGTATTACGTCATTTCGTTGCAAGATTAAAACCAATTAAATAATAATAAATATCGGGATGCTTCTTGTTGAAAAGCATCCCCAATTTTACTGCTTACTATATAAAGTAAAGCCACGCTAGGATAACGCATATGGCTACTTCGTCGATAGAAAAATCGTCTCCATCTTTATTTGGCGGCGCCATGATCATTGGTGGAACAATTATTGGTGCTGGCATGTTTTCTTTACCGGTTGTCATGTCAGGAGCATGGTTTTTCTGGTCAATTGCCGCTTTGATTTTTACCTGGTTTTGCATGTTGCATTCAGGGTTAATGATATTGGAAGCCAATCTTAATTATCGAATTGGTTCAAGTTTCAGTACCATCACGAAAGATCTGTTGGGCAATGGTTGGAATATCATTAATGGTATTACCCTTGCTTTTGTTTTATATATACTGACCTACGCTTATATTTCCGCTAGCGGCTCGATTATTCAACATGCTATGCGGGAGGTATCGATAGATTTTTCGCCTGGGTTTGGTGGTTTTTTATTTGCTTTTGTTGTGGCGTTTATTGTCTGGTTAAGTACTAAAACTGTCAGCCGGATAGCATCAATTATTCTTGGCGCTAAGGTATTAACTTTCTTTATGACGTTTGGCGGTCTGCTTTATAACATTAAACCCACGGTATTGTTTAATACAACTGAAGTCAATCCAACTTACTGGCCTTATGTATTAATGACTTTACCTTTCTGTCTGGTTTCCTTTGGATATCATGGTAATGTTCCTAGCCTGATGAAATATTATGGAAAAGATCCAGAGAAAATAAAGAGATGCCTGTTTATTGGCACATCAATGGCTTTGGTGCTTTATTTGATCTGGTTGATTGGAACAATGGGCAATATTTCCCGGCCTGATTTTGTCGAAATCATAGCAAAAGGGGGCAATATTGATGTTTTGGTGCAATCATTAAGTGGAGGATTGAACAGTTCAGCTCTGGGCTTATTATTAACTCTCTTTTCTAACTTTGCGGTTGCCAGCTCATTTCTTGGTGTCACGCTCGGGTTGTTCGATTATCTGGCTGATCTGCTTAAATTTGATGATACCAAGTTGGGGCGCTTGAAAACGGCAGTGGTGACATTTCTTCCGCCAATAGTTGGTGGAATGATTTACCCGAATGGCTTTATTCATGCGATAGGTTTTGCTGGCCTTGCTGCGACAGTTTGGGCGGCTATCGTTCCCGCATTACTTGCCAGAGCATCTCGTAAGCGATTTGGCAGCCCTATGTATAGGGTTTGGGGAGGTAATGTGATGCTCGGCTTAATTTTGCTATTTGGTGTACTGAATGCCATCGCGCATATCTTATCAAATTTTAATCTATTGCCGGTTTATTCATAAAAAAACTCCTGCGGTGGGGGCCGCAGGAGCCTGGTGTTGACGGAAATAAGCTCCGAAAGGGAGAAAACAAAGCAGGTGTATTTATGTTTTAATTTAGTTTGTTAACTCCTAACATTTTACAGCAAGGTTATTAACAGGAAGTTCTTATGGCTTCCCTTTAGAACACGAATAGTGAACTGCTTTAATTTCTTTTAGTACAACGTTCCAACAGACACGTCGTAAATTCGTCACTGATAGAACAATAGCATTAGAATGCCCTCTTTTGGCAACTTTTTGCCTAGTCATTAATTAGTTGTATATAATCTTTCAGTGTCAGTGTTGTTTTTGCAACAGTATTAGCGCTGATGCCAAGCCATCATTTGCCGGTATTCGTTGATCACCTGTTGGCAAAAGTCAGGTGAATTCACATGATGAGGGCTTTTAATTAGTTGTCTATTTTCCGTTTCTATCAATGTAGCTTCAAAAGCCTGGATAAATGCTTGATTAGCGTCAGGATTCCAGAATGGCCCATCTTTAATATCCAGAGCGGAAAAACCACCTTCTGGAATAATAAATTTTACTTTTCCCTCGCACTGATTGAGTTTTTCAGCGATCCAAATTCCCATTTGCCGATTCTCTTCGGGTATGGTGCGCATTAATGTTACTTGCGAATTGTGACGGTAAAATTGCCTGTATTTGTAGCGTTCTGGGATAGTGCTCAGATGACCAAAGTTCACCATATCCAACGCTCCGCAAGAACCGATATAAGGTATTCGCGTGCGGGCTATTGCCCCCAGACGGTCAGTATCACAGGCAAGAACGCCACCAAACAGATAGTCGCAAACTTCAGTGGTAGTGATATCCAGTAGACTGTGAAGCAAACGACTTTCGGCTAGTTTTTCCATTGTTTTGCCACCGCTGCCGGTTGCGTGGAAAACCAGACAATCATACTGCTGTTCCAACTCTCTGGTTAATAACTGTATGCAAGGTGTCGTCACACCAAACATCGTCAGACCAATAGCCGGTTTATCTTCAATATTGCTCTCTTCATGAAAATAGACTGCCCCTGCGATTTGGTTGGCCGCGTTTTTTAACACTTGGCGAGAGATACGGTTAAGACCGGATACATCTGTGACTGAATACAGCATGGATATATCGCTAACACCCACATAGCCAGAAACATCACCGGAGGCCATAGTAGAAACCATAAGTTTTGGTATACCTACGGGTAAAGATTGCATTGCCGGCGTGATCAGTGCTGTACCGCAGGAACCTCCCAGACCTAGGATTGCTAAAACATCAGTTTGTTTTGATAAAAAGAGATTAAAAGCAACTGACATCGCGGAAATGGCTTTCCCCTTATCACCACAGAAAACGGCTTCTTTACCTCGAGGGTGATGCTCTGCTACTGTTTGGGCCGTAATATCGGCACCTCTTTCCAGTGAGCCAGATTGAGTAGTCAAATCCACAGTTCGAACAGCAAGGCCAGCTTTTTTGATCAGATCCCTGACGTAGAAAATTTCTGCGCGCTTGGTATCAAAAATAGTAGCGATATAAACATAGCCTTGGTTTTTTTTCATTATAATTATGAATACTTCCCTGGTGCTGACTACTCATTCATGGACAGATTATAGTCAAGATGAGACTCAAGTATCACTGTTATATTATCAAATTGAGACTGTCATCTCATTTTATCCATAAATAGGCTGAATCAATTTGATCGTTTTGTAGATAGTTGAGTAGAGTGATGATAGCGAAAAAATATTTTAACCATAAGTGTTAATGTAGCGATTTTTACTGTGAAAGAGTTGTGGGGGATGATGGACTCGAAGACGAAAACTCATTTTACCGGTACTCGGAAAAAAACTTATACATTGTTAATAAATGTGGCGTTGGAACTTTTTGAACAGAGGGCGATACCTTCGGTTTCTGAATTGGCAATGCATGCTGGTGTTTCCAGGGCAACGGCATATCGCTATTTTCCGACTCAAAGTGATTTAATTGATGCAATTGTTGGCGCTAGCCTTGGGCCGATTCTTACCTGGAAACCGGCCAGTGAAAAAACTGAGGAGCGGATTATTGAGTTGTTGAATTTTGCCTATCCTCGCATGTTTCAACATGAAGGCGCGTTACGAGCAGCTCTGTTAGTTTCCTTGCAGCAATGGGCTCAGGGACGTTTATCTGAGGATAAACAGGAAAAGAAATTGGTTCGTGGGCATCGTAAAGATATCCTGGCAATGGTTGTTGAGCCATTAAAAGGGCATTTTCCGCCGGATACTTTGGAAAATGTCATTCGTGCTTTTTCCCTGATTTATGGTTCTGAAGTCTTTCTGGTGATGAAAGATATCTGGCAGATGGATAATGAAGAAATTATTGAGATCACTAAATGGATGGCAAAAGCAATTATTAATCAGGCGCACAGAGATTCTGAATTATAGTTATTCTTGATAGATTTTTCTGGCGTAGATATTTTGTCTGCTATTTCGTATAACTTGCGGTTATTCCTATGAAAAATATCCCTGTTTATGATGATGTTATTGCCGCTGCCCGGCGTATAGAAGGTTATGCTTACCGTACGCCGGTTCTGACTTCCCGTACTGCTGATGAAATGACTGGCGCTAAGTTATTTTTTAAGTGTGAAAACTATCAGCGAATGGGAGCATTTAAATTTCGTGGTGCTTTTAATGCGTTATCACAATTTAGTGACGAACAGCGCCGCAATGGGGTTGTGACTTATTCATCGGGTAATCATGCTCAGGCGATTTCATTGGCGGCTCGTATACTGAATATACCGGCGACAATCATTATGCCGTTCGATGCGCCTGCGGCTAAGGTAGCGGCAACCGAAGGTTATGGCGGTAAAATCGTTTTTTATGATCGTTATACGGACGATCGTGAACAAATTGGCCGGGAATTATCAGAAAGGCACGGGTTGACCTTAATTCCTCCTTATGATCATCCGCACGTTATTGCCGGGCAGGGAACCGCGGCAAAAGAGCTGTTTGAAGAGGTTGGGGGATTGGATGCGTTGTTTGTCTGTCTCGGTGGCGGAGGATTGCTTTCAGGGAGCGCGCTTGTTGCCCGCCATTTTTCTCCTGAATGTAAAATTTATGGTGTGGAGCCGGAAACCGGTAATGACGCTCAACAATCATTTCGTCAGGGAAAAATTGTTCATATCGATACGCCTAGAACCATTGCTGATGGGGCGCAAACTCGACATCTTGGGCAATATACTTTCGATATTATTCGAAAGAATGTTGATGATATTTTCACCGTTTCTGATGAGGAACTGGTGGAGACAATGTGTTTTTATGCGGAAAGAATGAAGATGATTGTCGAACCGACCGGCTGCCTGAGTTTTGCCGCTGCCCGCAAAATGTGTGAGCCATTACAAGGCCAAAGGGTAGGGATCATTGTCAGTGGCGGTAACGTGGATATTGAGCGTTATTGTGCTTTGCTGTCAAAACAACCTAAGACGTAATGAGCCATATAGAAGGGGGCTTTAATATTCACAAAGCTTATAATGTGTGTTTTGTAGTGTAATTATTATTCTTTAGTTATTGATTTGTTATATTTAAATATTAATTGTAGGGCTAATATTATATATTGGCCGCTACATATTTTATGTGAATATTTTCCTATGTTATATTCACATTGATACATGTTATATTAATCATATGCATCCTAATTAATTCTCAATCTATTTGGATGTATTGGATAATATATATTTTTTCTTCAACTTATGCCTAAGTTGGTAATAGAGAGCAAATATAAATTATCCTGGTGATTAATTTCATATTATTGAACTAATATGATGGCGGTAGCTATTATCTAATACGCCTACCTTAATAACATGTTTTTCATAACTTCAAACATAGGTGATTATATGACTACAGAAAATAGTATTGTTAATGATTTTAGTGGGAAAACGAAGACTCTTGGATGGGATATTATTGCTGCCTATGATAGAACTAAAATAAATATGCTGTTTGAACAGCAATATGTAAGAAAGGTGAGTGAAGGTACACATTTTTCTCCTATTTGCTGGGAAAGTGGAAATAAAAAGATAAAATTTGATAATTTGACGTTGGGAGTGCCGTTAATTTCCTTTGAAAATTCATCAATTGAAGATTCTCAGGCAACGGTAAAATTAAATTTTATTTCTGGTACGATAGTAGAACTTTATGATGATGGTAGAGTAAAGAATTATCAAAGAATTACACCGAATAATGATTACCATATGACGATAACCGTAAATTTGATTGCGGGAACAGGCTCTGTTGGTAATGATGGAAAAGTTGTTGTTGAGTTTAAAAAAGGAGATTTGAGTGTAGTCAATGTTATTGACGATGCGCCAGCAGAAGTAAAAGAGTTTTTCCGTAATTGGCTTAAAAATAATGATGTAACTTATGAGTTAGGTATTTTGAAGCTGGATAATACGGCTGGACTGGTTCCAAAAATGTTTAAAATTAGAACCCAACCTGCACCCGATGCTAATTTACGTAGTTCTGATAATTATGGTCATGGGGCGGTGTTGTTATTTATTGCAACACACTATAACCCTAACGGCGGAGTATTACCAACTAACTCAAGTAATTTTCCTTATTTGATACCGGATAATCGTTCTGCGATGCTAATTATCAGTAATAAGACACTTTTTGAGAATATTCTTAAACCGCAATATGAGAGTTTATTACCGAGTTCTACAGGAGTAGAATTAGAGCTGGTCAGTCTCAATAGTCAACAAAATGATTCAGCCAAATATTTGAATATAAAAAACGGATATTCTGAAAGTGATAAACCTGTACAATATGAAAAAGGATCTTATACAGTATGGACGGGATTGGTTAAATATAATGGTGCCACTAATATTTGGCCAGAGAAGGTGAAAATCCCTTATTCTGGAATGTATATTAAACCTGAGAGGGAAAAAATTATCTTTTCTGGAGTAAGTAATAATGGTCAATCTTATCATTTTGCTCAGCAAGTGGGTATTATGAAAGATGGCATACTTGGTTATTATGATAAATCGAAAATTGATTTCTATGTTGATGGATCGATAGATATTACACCTACAGTTATATCTAATGATGAAATTAAGTTGGAATCACATTATGGAATGGGTGTTAAATATGATGAACAAGGCCCATCTGGTTGGGGAAGTCTTATAGGCCCTGATTTTCAATCACAGTTTATTGATAAAACAGCGGAAATTGTTAAAGGCGCCGTTGAAACGGATTTAGCCAACGTATCTAAAATTAAGTTAAATAGTATAAGTCTATTTGCAGTTAATCACCTTCTGTTCCCTGAAAGCAATTATCTTGAGTTTGATAAGGTGTATGTGCCTGGGGATATGGTGCTATTTGGTGATATTTCTCCAACATCAACTGCTTTTAAAATCAATGATCTTCAATTAACTATGCCAGTGAAAACTAAGCATAAATTTACAACCAACACCAATGCAACGGTAAATTGGTCCATCACTCCAGCGGAATTGGGAAGTATTGATGCTAATACGGGAGATTATACGGCACCGTCTAAGATAAAAGGAAATAGTCAAATTGTGACAATTACTGCGACAGACTCAAGAACGAACGCTAAAGCTTCAGCGGTTGTCACTCTGTTGCCCTCTTCTGTATCGGTTAGTCCTTCTTTTGTTGTTATCAATGAGAATGATGTTAATAAGGAAGCCAATTTTACTGTTTATGGCAATAAGAAAGTGAATTGGAGTGTGGAAACGGGTACTGGCTATGGTGTTGTTGATGCGAATGGAAAATATACGCCTCCAGCTGCTTTCCCTGCCGGATATAATATGGTTACGGTGACGGCTGTTGCTGATAATGGCGATTTAGATAAAGTTAATATTTTGCTTATCAGTAAAAACACGAAAGGTGAGTTCAGGATTGATCCTAGCTATAATCAAGAGTTATTAACACCTGATGCCGTAATGAAGTTCTCTTCTGTCGGTAATGATTTGACTTCTCCAAGTGAATGGAGCCTCATGCCAGAAAGAGGAAATATTAAGGTAGGTGAACCAGAAGTTACAAAAGATGAGTTTGGTAATGACATCGAAAAGTATACTGCAACTTATACTGCGCCAAATGATATTACTCGTTCGGAAATTGTTTTACTCAGAGTGACACATAAAAATAAACCCAATCGTGCGGGCTATGCTCTGATTACACTGGAGCCGAAAATCAGTTGATAACTAACTGTTTTTAATAACCATCAGATGATGCAATAAACTTCTTATTCTTTATTGCATCTCTGTTCTCAAGCCTATTATCGTTTTTAGATAAAACACCCATCCATATATTTCCAATAAATAAAGGCAATCCTATGAATCATGATATCAGCCCGTTGCTAAAGAAAATAGGTAATAAATATAACTTTACTGATAAGATAATTGAATTAGGTTATAAATCTATTTTTGATCTTATAAGAATGCCCCGTAATCTATTTGTAGAGAAGTATAATTCAGATCATCAGGCAGCAGGTATTTATGATACAGCAAACAGCTATGCTATACAAATAGCCCGTAAATTTCGCCAGCAGCATTATACTCATAATACATATGCCAGAAGTTATTCTTCGCTTTCATTAAAAGAAGGTCCTCAATATCAATCCTTATTTCAGGATAACTGGCAGCAATATTGTCCAAATGGCTCACCGGAAGCAAATAATTCACCGGTTGCTTATTTAGCAGAAATTTATAAATTAGCGATGGATATTGAATCCAACGCGGGTGGTGAGGCCATTAAAATGGATGATCGCCGCTCTGATTTAGCGCATTTAATGCTGGATGAAGTCAGTATTAATCAAGAGGTTTCAACACTGTCATTGGTTAATACTATGCTAAGTCAACGTTTGGAAGCTATGCTAAAGCAGCAAGGAAAGACCAATTTATCCAGTTATGATCTTTTGGCTAATGTACGTTATCCATTCCAACTCCCTTATGATTATGCGCAAAACCAAATTAATCTAACGTTTGATAATAAAAAACTTTTTTGTTTGGAAATGATGCAACAGACAGACAAGAGTTATCCTTATTTTCTGAAATCCAGTCTGAATACTGCTAATGGAGAATTTGTCGCACCTTTAGCAAACCAGTTAGGTATTTATCAGCAAAAGATAATTAATGAGCCATTGAACCCCTCTAATAGCCAATTCTATCAGGATAATTACGGTGTTAATAATGCAGAGTTACTTGAATTGTTATCAACTTTTACTAGACAAACAACTCTTTCTGTCGCAGAGGTTGAGCAATTATTATGTATAAAAGGAATATCTACAAATAAGGAAGCTGCATTAGAGCAAAATAATGTGAGATTATCTCAAAATGTGCTTAATTTAGGTATACCTGAGGCTCCTTATAGTTATGGCGCCGTTTTTATTAATGGGCCAAATGCAAAAGAGAGTGATTTCTTACATTTGTATCGTGAATTTGTTTCAAGTGGTAATTTACCGCAAGAGGTAAATAAACTATCTGGTGTAAATCATGAACGCTTTGATAGATTAAATCGCATGATACGATTGTGGAAATGGGTTAATTTACCGGTAGATAAAATTGATTTATTGGTAACTTCGACGATGCGGGCAGAAGGGGATGCAAATAAACAATTACAGATGAATGATAATACCTTACGTATGTTAGGAATTTTTCATCATTGGAGTAAAAAATATCATATTTCACCTGATGATTTTGCCGCGTTGATATATCAAATTACCCCTTTTTCGACGGGTACAGCCATTCCTTTCTTCGATCAGATTTTCAATTCATCTTCGTTATTTGATACGCCATTGGTAATTGATGATCGTGAGTTTTATTCGGAAACAAAACAGGATGATAAGATTATTAGCAAGTTATGTGCTGGCTTGAAAATTGAAGCGAAAGATTTTGCTCTATTAGCGCCATTAGTTGCTGAATCGATTGGTAAAAAGAGTTTAACATGTTCACTTGCTGTTATTTCTGCGTTTTATCGCATTGTGCGATTGTCGAGAATTTTGGGGTTAACACCACAAGAAGGTGTGGTTCTTTTAACGCTGATAGGTGGAAATAAAATATTAAAACAGGTCGCGGGTATGCCTTATTTATCGCAATCAGGAAATAATAGACAAACAGATATACTGGATATTATGATTGCAATCGAGCAGGCTACAGAATGGTTGAGAATAAATAAATTATCTGTTGGTACTCTTCAACTATTCTTATTACCATCTAATGAAGTTGTTATGACTGGAAATGCGGCACAGGTGGCCTTTATTAATCAAGTTGGATTGCATCGTAATTCAGAAAGTTTAATACTGGAAAGTTTGTCGGAAAATATTTTACCTATATTGGATAATAATGGTGATTTGATTGATTGGTTAACTCCACGTCAAACTATTTTAAACGCAGTATCTCATCAAAAATATGGTTTGGTTAAACCTGATATTAATATTAGTGATGAAATTAATAAAGCGATAAAAAGTATATTACTTGATGATAAAGTCAAAGTATCTATTACTGAGCAATGGGCTGTAATTATTACTCAAACTCAATCCGCACAAAATGCAATATCAGCCAGTATGTTGGCAAATGCATTTCAGCTATCACAACCATTTCCTTTATTTATTTTAAATTGGATTGGCTCAAGTAGTTATGATTTTTTATTGAAGTCATTTGAACTGTTTGATAAGAAGAATTTGCAACCAGAGGTGATCAGTCAGGATTATTTGATACTGATGTATGACTTATCGCGATATATTTCAGTGATTAAGACGTTCCAATTGAGTACTGTGATGTTGAATCATTTTTCTGAACATCCTGAACGGTTTGGCTGCCAGAATACGCAACTTTCTTTATCGGTTATTTATTATTTCAGTCGCTACCGAGATTGGATGCAATTAGTTGCCTCTTTAGATAACGCGGAAGATAAAATATTGCGTTATTTGGAACTAGTCAATAAGAATAATCAAAGTAACGATAAAACTAATATGGTGAAAATATTAACTGAACTATTGTCATGGCAGAGTGATGAGGTGTTATTAGCTAATTCATATATTATTGGCAAGGAAGAGAATACAGTAAAAACATTAGCTGAAATAGATATCATGATGAGACTTAAAGTTTGGTCTGAGGAAATGGCTCTTTCCATGCGCTCATTATTAGCGACGATAAATATCAATACTCATTCCTCTTATGAGGATTATAAACAGGTTGGCACAATGATGGTAGCAACTCTGTAAATATAGTTTTCATGGTGGAATAAAAAATTTCTAATAGAGGTTCAGGATATGAAAAATATTGTTTCTAAAAAATTAGCTGAGAATGTTCGTGATGGATTGGTTAGTTATT
This sequence comes from Photorhabdus akhurstii, assembly GCF_019090985.1. Lineage (NCBI taxonomy): Bacteria > Pseudomonadati > Pseudomonadota > Gammaproteobacteria > Enterobacterales > Morganellaceae > Photorhabdus > Photorhabdus akhurstii. The sequence continues at coordinate 1,028,497 of NZ_CP020335.1, forward strand.
ACTTAGGGCATATTTCAAAAACAGCTAATTCACCCGATTTAAAAACGCCGGATGATTTATATCAATATTTACTGATTGATAATCAGGTATCTAGTCAGGTTAATACCAGTGTCGTTGCACAAGCGATTTCCAGTATTCAGCAATATATTAATGGCATTATGCTTAACATGGAACCTGGGTATGATTATCAATATGAAGATAGAGTAGAGAAATGGAGTGATATTTTAAGTCAATATAATATTTGGGCTGGTTTTCAACAGTTATGGAATTATCCAGAGAATTATATTAGTCCTATATTACGCCAGGGTAAAACAAGTGATTTTAAAGAGTTGGAGGATAATTTAAATAAAGGGAAGTTGAGTGATGAAGTTGTTCAAGAAGTTATGTTGAATTATTTAAATAAATTTGAAGAAATAAGTAACTTAGAGTTAATGAGTGGCTATGTCAATACGACTAAAGAATTATCTCCCGCTCAAGCTGAATATTATTTTATTGGTAAGATGAATATTACGCCAGGTCAATATTATTGGCGATCGTTGAATATGGCTAATCGAAATATGCAAGATGTCATTAATCCTACCGCTTGGAAAGAATGGGAGAAAATTAGTATTCCTGCTACTGGGGAAGTGATTAAGATCCGGCCAGTTGTTATTGATGGTCGTCTTCATATCGTTTGGTTGGCACATGAAGTTGATAATAATAAAGAAGAAAAAAATTATTATAGTATTAATTTGATATATCGAAAATTTAATGGTGAATGGAGTCTGCCAAATAAATTACGTACTTTTACCAGCGATAAGAGTAAAGTTAATGATGGTTTTGAACTCATTGCATTAATGGATTTGCGAGCTGAACCGGTATTAGTTATTTCTGCTATTTATAAGTCAGTAAAAACAGAAAATAATACATCAGGAGAAGAGAGCTATCCTTACTCCTGTAATTTACTATTTAACGAAGTTCCTGTGCCTCTGGTTGGTGATAAGTCATTAGATCTCTATATTTATCAACAGATTAAATCTAATTCTACGGAAGATCTTACACAATCAAATATGTTGTCAGCCTATTTTGGGGATGCATACAAATTAGTTGATAAACCGGTTTATCAGGAGTCAGGAAGTTATCCTGGGCTTGCGACAGAAAAAATGAACCTATTTGCTGAAATGGGTAGTAGAAAACTGCGTCTCAGTGGTAATAATAGTTTGTCAATTGGGAAAGAGATTATTAAATCTGTAGCATGTGATATTGATCTTAAAAGTAAATCTAGTGAAGCAGGAAAGGTTAATATTTCACTTGCTGATGGCGCAAAAGAAAATAATGGAAAAATAACCGTTTCTGTCGCGGTGACTATTAATGATAATAGTTATGGGTCAGGTGACTATTTTTATATTATGTTTAATTCTAGTCAGAGTGGTTATCCTGAGTTGAACGTTAATTTCTCTGAATGGGGACAAAAGCAAGGTAATACTTATCATTTTGCCAAAGAAATGGAAGTACCGCTGTCTGGACTAAAAGAAGCTAAAGTATTTAGTTCAGAACTCAATAAATCTGGTGGTAAACTTGTTGCTTCTGGAGAGGGAACGCCAAAAGTAGATATTGATCATTCCGGTTATCGGGAGGCTGATTTCTGTTTATGGCATACTAAAGGAGGGAGCGATAGTCTGTTATATTCAGAACGCCAATTACTCAATGGAAAGAGTATTATTCCTACTGTAGAACTTGATCTCGATGAAATAAATGGTAATGATCCGAGTGTATTTTTAAAATTAGGTTATAAGAAAGAGGGTGAAGATGCGGATTTAGGTTATAACTATTATGAAATTAAACTAAGTAAAACGCCTTATCCTCATTTGCTGTTGGCCTATGATAAAAAAACGCAAGCACAGTATTTGGACATTACTGAATTACAATTTAAATATCGATCTATCAGATTAAATACCTTATTTGGCAAGGAACTTATTGCGCGGGCTAACCACTCTATTGCTGATGTACTGAGTTGGGAGGCGCAACATATTAAAGAGCCGCCTATTCCGGGGAGTGATGAAAATAATGATTCAGCGCTTAACGGAGCAAATAGTATTTATTTCTGGGAGCTTTTCTTCCATGTGCCTTATTTAGTTGCGTATCAACTCAATACTTCACAACAATATCAGGATGCTCAAAACTGGTTACACTATATTTTCAATCCAGGAGTAAAAAATAAGGCTAATGGTAGCCCAAGCTATTGGAATTGCAGCCTGTTAGAGGTTTCTCAAGATAGTTCAGTACAACTAAAAGGATTACAAGATCCAGATGCGATAGCTTATGCCGATCCGGTACATTATAAGAAAGCCATATTCCAAATGTATGTGCAGAACTTAATTGATTTCGGTGATAGTTTTTATCGCTTTCTGACCAATGACGGACTTAATAATGCTAAATTACGCTATCTTCAAGCACAGCAATTACTTGGCCCCAGACCTGATTTTGATTTAGTCAGTCATTGGCTACCGATTGAATTGGCAGATGTCACCTCTTCAAAGAATAATAAATTACGCGAATTTGAGAGTAATCTTGATCCTGATATATTAATTGATCTTCCAGCGACTAAAGTCAGTGCTCATACGGCGGTGGATAATGCGATATTCAGAGTGCCTTTGAATAATGATTTACTGTGGTATTGGGATATTTTATCCAGCAGATTTTATAATTTGCGCCATAATTTAACTTTAGATGGTAAACCTTTATCGCTACCATTATATGCAACACCTGTCGATCCGAAAAATTTGCTCGCTTTACTGGCGAACGGTGGATCATTATTAGCAGCAGGTAGTACGGCTATTTTGAATATACCGCCTTATCGTTTCCGGGCATTATTACCCAGTGTTTATCATGCGGTAGATACATTAAGTCATTTTGGTGATTTACTCTTGAGTGCGCAAGAACATAAAGATCGTGCGGAACAGGAAGAGTTGAATCAATTACATTTGAAAGAGTTAGCTGTTTTTACCATTTCATTGCAGAAAGATGCTGTCACAATCGCTGAAAAAGGGAAACAGGCATTATTAAAAAGTCAGCAGACAATACAACAACGGATTGATCATTATAAGGCGCTTTATGATGAAAACATTTCTACAGATGAAACCAACGCCTTGAATTTACAAGGTACGGCAAAAATTATTTCTTCTGTTGAGGAAGGAATGTTAACCGCCGCCGGTGCCGCCTCGCTGATACCTAGCATTGCGGGAACGTCATTTGGTGGACAACGATGGCATATGCCGCTTGTTTGTTCCGCCGGTATTACACGTACGGCATCATTAATGATGCAAATGGCAAGTGATGCATTGAGTGTTAAAGCCAGTTATAACCGGCGACGTGAAGAGTGGGAGATTCAATATAAACAGGCGGAAAGTGAGCTGGAAATGTTGAAAAAACAGATTGAACAGCAAGAGGCGCAAATTTCCGCCGCGAATACAACATTACAACAGTCTCAGGCACAACTGCAAAAAGAGCAGGATATGTATCAGTTTCTTACTGTGACCAGGGTAACGAAATCTTCGCTTTATCAATGGCTGAATGATCAGATGATGTCATTATATCGTCAGGCTTACGATGCAGTGCTTTCGCTATGTTTAAATGCACAAGCATGTTGGCAATATGAAATGGGGGATTTTTCCACACAATTTATTGTACAAAATGGTTGGGACGATAATCATAATGGTTTGTTGGTCGGAGAAAAGATTAAACTGAATCTATTGAAAATGGAATCGGCTTATTTGAATCGTAATGAACGTCGTTTAGAGTTAACTAAAACGATCTCGTTAAAAAATCTATTGTCTGATACGAAAAAATGGCAAGATATTCAATCTGAACTTAAAACCGGTGAAGGAATTACATTTATACTGAATGAGAAATTATTTGATCAGGATTATGCCGGGCATTATTTACGCCAGATCACTTCTGTATCGGTCACGCTGCCGACATTAATTGGTCCTTATCAGGATATTAAAGCGACTTTAACTCAAACCAAAAGTTATACATTGAAAACGCCGGATATTAATGGTGTGAAATATTTACTTTCAAATAAAGAGGGCGATAATAAACAAATTGTTACGAATTTGAGAGCGAGTCAACAAATTGCACTTTCATCAGGGATTAATGATAGCGGTACATTTAATCTTAATTTCGGTGATGATCGCTATTTACCTTTTGAAGGAACGGGGGCGGTTTCTGACTGGAAACTCACCTTCCCATCAGCGGCAACAGACAGTATACAGCGAGATATTCTGGATAATTTGACAGATATTATTTTGCATGTATGTTATACCGCGAAGGATGGCGGAGAGGCATTTGCTGGTCAGGTAAGAGAATTGCTTAAATAATACGTTTATTTGTCGCTGTTTTTGTATCTAATATTTAATTAGGAATCTGGTAAATTTATTTTTATTATTTGCCAGGTTCTTGTTATTTTGGTTAGGAATTAGATCATGATAAACAATACGTTAAAAATTGACGGCCATGTGGCTGTGATCACTTTTGACCCGGAAATCGAGATGTTTCGTGGTGAGTTTGTCGGGTTAAGTGGTGGCGCTGACTTTTACGTATATAGCGTCGATGAGCTGAAAAAAGATGGCATAGAACCTTACAAATTGTATAGAGGTAATGAAATCAGGGGCTTTTAAGTAAAAGTGAAATTCAGCGTGCTAAGCGCTGGATCTCACTTTTGAGAGAGTTAAACGGCGGGTAATGTGGTTAAAGCGACTTCCGGCTCGCTTATCTCGATATGCCGGATATATACACCAGCATGAGCCATCATCGCAATCAACTTATCCACACTGAAAAGCTGTATTTTGCCCCTGGCAAGTTCTGAAACACGGGGTTGGGTAATCCCCAGTACTTTGGCGGCTTCAGCTTGGGTAAATTCCCGTTTTGCTATCCATGCGTTGAGCGTATTCGTTAGTTGCGCACGGATCTTCATGTTTTCGGCCTGCTCTGGTGTATCTCTGATCGCGTCCCATACGCTTTCAAAAGTCTGCATTTTCATAATTTCCGCTCCTGTATCAGTGCCTTAAACGAGGTTTGTCAGCGGTCAGAGTACCCCGAAAGGTACCTTTAATGGTTATGTTAAGCGGTGATAATTTTCAATCCTTGTTTATCAATGAGGTTTAGCATTCTTAATGCTGCCCCATTGGGCTTAATTTCACCACGCTCCCATTTTGATACGCTTTCTTTCGTCATATTAAGCGCCAGAGCTAAACTAGCTTGAGAAATGTTATAACGGTCGCGTAATTTCTTGATTTCATCGCCAGACATCGGGCGAGCTTTAGCTATATGTTTACTTAAATTGCGAACTTGAATTCTAGCTTCAAGTTTTTTGGTTAAATCACCGTTAGAAATACCAGCCTCTTCTAGCTCTTTTGCAAAGCCAAGCATTTCGTCCAATTTAGTGCTCATCTTTCACCTCTACCAAAAGTTTTAGTTCGAGCATTTTTTTTATTTTTTTATCATCATACTTTAGAAGTTCTGCGGCAACGTCTTTGTAACCCTCCAAGTCATCGTCCTCGATTTCCTTAGCTCTTTTTCCGCTGACTTCACTTTTTGACCAGCCATCGAAAAAAAACAGGTTAGTTCCACTTTTAAAGAAGATGATAGTTCGTGTGCCACCACTTTTACCCGTGCCTTTTAAAGGAACCCGCTTCTTGATAACACCACCGCCTAAATTAGCTTCAAATACACCATTCATGACCTCAGACGCCGCTTTAAGTAAGGTATCTGTGGTGATTTTTAGTTTTTTGGCTTTTTTATTAAAAAGTTTTGTTAAGTAAATAGCCACGAAATCCCCGAAATGGTAATTTTTATTATAGTAATCTTTGCTATAGCATTGTGCAAGTTTTAATCTATATTATCTATATAAGCTAGGTCAGAGTAGTTATCAAATCGAGACCATTGACCGTTAAACATCAGTCAAACCGTACCTATCAGGTTGTTGCGCTGCTTACCTGTGATGACCTCAGCTATTCCTTTCGTGTCTGTATTTTCATTATATAGGCCGCCATTTGGCGGCCTATTGATCTAAAAGTCAGGATTTTTTGCAATCAAATTAACCGCTGCTTTTCTCTGCCAAAATAAACATCCCAAACGGATGAATTTCCAGATAATAATTATCGCCAACATCGGGTTGCAATTGGGTAGCGTTAATCTGTAATAGCAGAGTTTGCCCTTGCCAATCGACGGTGACTTCATATTGTGGCCCCATGTAAGCCACATGACTAATGGTACAGCGTTGGCTGGTATTACCTTGATGGCTCAGGGTAATTGCTTCCGGTCTGACGCCTACCGTTACCGATTGTTTGTTGGTGGTAAAGTTTGCTGGCCGTGGCAGGCGATATTGAAAAATCTCAACATAATCAGTACCTAAAGTCGCCGGGAAGATATTGGCGTCTCCCATAAAACTTGCCATAAACTCAGACGCCGGTTGGCGATAGAGTGTTTGTGGCGTGCCAATTTGCATGATTTTACCTTTATTCATCACCAGTACCGCATCGGAAACTGCAAATGCCTCACTTTGATCATGAGTAACATATAGCGAGGTAATATTAAATTGCTGCTGTAATTCGCGGATTTTCTCGCGCATACTGCGACGCAGATTGGCATCAAGGTTACTCAGCGGTTCATCGAAAAGTAACACTTTAGGCTTGAGGATCAGTGCGCGAGCGAGAGCGACACGCTGTTGTTGACCGCCGGAGATTTGGTCTACGTAACGCTCTTCAAAGCCGCCTAAATCCACCAGCTCCAGCGCCTCTTTAACCCGTTCCCGTATCTCGGCTTTAGGCCGTCCTAGCATTTTCAGCCCGTAGCCAATATTTTCCCCTAGCGACATATGCGGGAATAGGGCATAGGACTGAAATACCATGCAGATGTCTCGTTGCTGAATAGAGCGATCTGTGACGTCTTCACCGTCAATGAAAATCTTACCTGAGCTAGGTTTCTCCAGCCCGGCAACCAGACGTAATACGGTGGTTTTACCGCAGCCGGAGGGTCCTAACAGTGTGACCATATGTCCCTGTGGAATAGATAGTTCCAGATTATCGATCACGGTGTTGCTACCGAACCGTTTGGTTACATTTTTCAGTTCGACAAAATTTTGTTGTGTCATGTCGTCACTCCGTGATTACTGTGTATTTTTGGCTTTGGAACGAGAAATCCGCGCTTCGCCAATCAGGTAGTCAAATAAGAAAATAATGGCCAGCATAACTACAATCAGGATCGAGCCATAAGCGATAGCAACTCCGTATTCACCATCTTCCACTCGATTCAGAATATAAGAGGTTGCTACGCGGGTGTCTGGTGTAACCAGGAAGACAATCGCGCTGACGGTGGTAATCGCACGGACGAAGCTATAGATGAGTGCAGATAAAATCGCCGGGCGTAGTAAGGGTAACAGTATATGGAAGATGGTTTTCATCGATCCGGCACGTAGGCTGAGTGAAGCTTCATCCAGTGATTTATCAATTTGTCCAAGACCGGCAATACCTGCCCGGATACCCACCGGTACATTGCGCATAGTCATGGAGATAATGACGATTGCCGCAGTTCCGGTGAGATAAAAAGGTGAATCGTTGAAGGCCAGAATGTAGGAAACCCCGGCGACGGTACCCGGTACGGCAAAACATAGCATGGTAGTGAATTCAATGGTTTTTTTACCGCGAAATTCCTGGCGTACAACAATGTAGGCGATCAGCAAACCCAAAATAGCGGTAATAGGGGCAGCGATACCGGCGTAGAGCAAGGTATCCAGTAATGATGGCCATGCGCCGTCGTTCATCCCTTGACCGAACAGTTTAATAAAGTTATCCAAGGTCAGGGTGTAATCCACTCCCCAGTTAACGGTGAAACTGCCGTAGAAGATGCTGCCGTACAATAGAATGTTGAATACAACCCAGATAAACAGGATGGCACAGACACCCCAAACCAGTGAAGTTGGCAACGGTTGTACATCACCACGGTAGGATTTGCCGGAAACCGTGACATAGGAACGTTTACCAATCCACAAATACTGAACGCAGAAGACCAGTAGCGAGAAAACCAGCAGCGAAGCGCCGAGAGTACTGGCGGCTTGATAGTCGAGTTGAGAACCGGTGATATAGAAGTAGATCTGGGTCGCCAGTACGTCAAAGCTACCGCCCAGTACCAGTGGGTTACTGAAATCTGCCAGCGACTGGACAATGACAATCAGGAAAGAGTTCGCCAGTGCCGGTTTCAACAGCGGGATAAAAACATTGAAGAACGTCTGATAGCGATTGGCACGCAGAGTATAGGCAGCTTCTTCCAATGAGGGATGGATGGTTTTGATGGCGCCATCAAGGATCATAAACGCCATTGGTGTGAAGGCTAGAACTTGCGCCAGCCAGATGCCGGTAAAGCCATACAGCCAGTTGGTGTTGGTTAGGCCAAACCAGTTTGCCATAAATTCAGTGATATAACCGGAACGGCCCATCATCAATGTGACGCCTAAACCGACAACAAAAGGCGGGGTGACGATAGGTAAGATGGAGAATACCCGGCCAATAATGGCAGAGCGGCGGGCGATTCTGGCGGTATAAATTGCCAGTACCAGTCCGAAGAAGGTGCAACCTGCGCCAACCGCCAGCGAGAGTAGAACAGAGTTGATGATAACCTGAATAATATGTGCCTGCCCCAGAATTGATATAAACGCAAATGGGGCAAACTGACCGGCATCATCCGTAAACATCGGAATAAAGATGGCAATACTCGGATAAAGGATAAATATGCCGATGAGGGCAATAACCGTGACTAATGAGCCGATAACAAAACTATCACCACCTAGCCACTCAAGGCGAGACAGGGCTAGAGTGATAATCGCGCCCAGCGAGATAAATAGGAAAATCGTCGAGTAGCCTAGCCCACGACCAATAATCGCTGCGCTGATAACGACAAATAGCGCACATAATAAAGCATAACCTGCATCAAAATAGTGGCGGTTACGTTGATTGCGATTTGCTGGTGTCAGTGGACGTAGCAGCAGCACTGAGGGCAGCAGGAACCACAGTAAGCCGATGTTTAATCCATTCCAGCCATAAGCGGCGAAGAGTTCATCTTGAGTAGATTCGAAAAGGCCGTAGTCCAGGCTCCATGATGGCAGAAGCGCGAAAGCCAGCCACATTAGAGCAATCCACCAGAACACGGCATCCTGCTTTTGTCTGATAGGCAGGGTAAAGGCGTGAGACATAATTTCCTTCCGTTTTATTATTATTGTGTGGTAGCAGCAGTAAGAAGCTATCCTTTAAGGCATTATTGGCGCGGGAACATAAGGTAGCCTGACGGATAGCTTCTTAAGGGCGGGAAATGCTCCGCCCTTGGCTGGCTTTATTTAGCCATTTTCACTTCTGTCACCCATTTGGTAATTAACTCTTTGCGTACATCACTGGCGCCATATTTATCCATGTCGTAATTGATTAGTTTCAGATCAGATAATTTAAGTGCTAAAGGAGAAGCTTTCGCCTTGGTATTGGTCAGGATCTGATAAGCTTTCCCTTTCTTCCAGCTCAATTCTTGTGCTTCTTTGGATAATACCCAGTCAACAAACAGTTTGGCGTTGTCCATATTGCGGGCATTTTTGATGATACTTACGCCGCCGATTTCATAACCGGTACTTTCACATGGCGCGATAAGTTTTAGTGGTGCGCCATTTTCTACTTCTAATGAGTAATCATGCAGGAAACCGATACCAATCGCGGATTCGCCGCGGGCGGCATTGCGTGCCGGGGCAATGCCGGATTTGGTGTACTGAGAAATATTGGCGTTGAGTTTTTTCAGATAATCAAATGCCTGATCTTTGCCCCATAGTTGAACAAAGGTTGCTAACGCGGTGTAAGCAGTGCCTGAACTTTGAGGATCGGCAATCTGAATTTCGCCTTTATATATCGGTTTGGTGAGATCTTTCCAGCAGGTTGGAATCGGCAGATTTTTCTCTTTTAGACGTTCAGTGTTGACGCCATAGCCAAGAATGCCGACGTAAACGGCGGAGCTGTAGTTGCCTTTACGTTTAGCCGGGTCGCGGAACTGCGGCATGATTTGCGTCAGATTAGGGGATTTGTAAGGCTCCAGCAGATCCATCTCTCCCGCTTGAGATTGTGGGTCCAGAGTCCCGCCGTACCAGACATCTGCTTGTGGATTGCGTTTTTCGGCTTCAATTTTTGCCAAGGTACTGCCTGAGCCGTTACGGACAAAAGTGGTTTTTACATTGTATTTTTCACCGAATGCTCTGGTTTCAGTTTCACACATAGCGTTAGTGGCGCTGCAATAAACGATCAATCGTCCGGCGGCTTGAGCGCTGTTGGTAAATGCAGCAACGACCAAACCGGCTGCGATAAGTGTAGAGAGAGGTTTCAGTTTCATTATTTTGTCCTTGGTATTTAAAACTGCTTGTCATCGGAAAGTCTCGGTGCTATCCCTGCCATATGTTCCCTTTTACCAACGTCCGCCATTAACAGCGGCATCAACAGCAAACCCATCATGGCGGCTGCGGCTGTGAGTAGGGCAAACATCCCTGACCAGCCATAGTGGGCAATCATCTGACTTAGAGGCCAACCTGCGATTGCCGCGCCCAAGTAGGCGTACAATCCCAGATAACCAGTGACGGTGCCGGCGGCTTGTTTATGGCAATATTCTGTTGCTGCCAGTCCAATCAGCATTTGCGGGCCAAATACAAAAAAACCGATACTAAAAAAACAGGCTGCCAACAGCGCATAGTGATGAATGGGAGTCAGCCACAATGCGGTGACAGACATGAACAGTCCAAGCGCGGACAGTAGAATCATTGGGGCGCGTTGGCCGCGGAACAGTAAATCCGATCCCCAACCGGAAAATAGGGCGCCGGTTAAACCACCAAGTTCAAACAGTGAGAGCGTCGCGTTGGCACTGAGCAGATTGGCGCCATGCGTTTCCGACAGCCACAGGTTTCCCCAATCGTTAATCGCCATTCTGATGAGGTAGACCAGAATATAGGAGAATCCTAGCAACCAGATAGTTTTGTTAGTTAAGATCGTATCCCGCAATATCTGCATCATCGGCATGGGGGGCGATAGCTGTTCGTGTCGAAGCTCCAGTAAATCCTGCCGCCACTGTCCCACACTGGGCAAACCTTGCTGTTGTGGTATGCCGCATAATTGATGACAAAGCCAGATACCCAATAAAATGCCGATAATTCCCGGCATCATCAGTGCTGTTTGCCAGCCGTAAGTTGTCGCCAGAAAAGCGGACAATATTGGGATAGTGATACCGACAATATTGATGGAAGTATTCCAATATCCCCACCAGAAGCCCCGTTCATTGCGGGAGTACCAGTGTGTCAGCAATCTGGCGCAAGGCGGCCAGCCCCATCCCTGAAAGAAGCCGTTCAGTGTCCAGATGATCAGCAGGGCGGAAAATGATGAGCAGAAAGCAAAGATAATGTTTAACACACCTGTCATCACTAATCCGGCGCCCATAAACCAGCGATAACCGGTGCGATCATGAAATACACCGGAAATAAATTTTGAGCTACCGTAGGCCAGATAGAACAGACTGGTTATCCAGCCGATATGCCCTTTATCCAGTCCTAGTTCCAACTGCATAACCGGCATGACAAAGTTGAAGCTTTTTCGCGTCAGATAAAATGCGGCATAGCCAATAATCATGGAAATCAGCAGGCGGCTACGCCAGCGGCGATAGTGTTGTGAAATCTGTTCCTGGCTGGTGGCTTGCATACCCGGTTCCTCCATGAAAAAGGGAATGTAAAGAAAAATTAATGAAAATGGATGAGGTAAGGTTTTAGGCAACTAGGAATAATTCTTAGTTATGCTTGATTTTCATCAGAATTTGTGGGCAGGTTAACAGTTATGCGTGTGCCGTTATCATTACTTAATTGCCAATCTCCTCCTAATGCACGGATACGTTCTTCAATACCCTGGAGGCCAAATCCGCCTTTTCTTTTGTCTTCTGTAATGCCGATGCCGTTATCACTGATTCTGAGTTCAATCACATCCCGGTGTTGTCGCAGGATGATAGCGATTCGAGTCGCTTGAGCATGCTTGCTGATATTGTTCAGTAACTCTTGAACCAGACGGTAGAGGGTAAAAACCACCGTTTCATCCGTTGGATTTTGAGGAAGCTGGTAATTCAACTGGCAATCAATATTTTGTTCTTTAAACGCAAATTCATGGATCAAATGGTGAAGTGCTTTTTCTAAGGACATCTCTTCCAGAACCGGTGGGCGCAATTGGCGTAATAATTGACGCGTGGATTGATGAATCTGTTGAGCAAGATGATTGATCTGTTCTGCGATCATTTCTGTTGCCGGGGTGGTGGCGGTACGTTTTATCAGCGTTGCCTGAATTTGAATGGCGGTAATATTCTGACCAATTTCATCATGTAACTCGCGGGCAATGCTTTTACAAACGTCTTCTTCTGTGTGAATCAGTTTCTTCATCAGGGTACGGCGGGCGGTTAACTCCCGTTCTAGCAATTCACGGTAACGTTGCAAATTTTCAGCGAGCTGTTGCTGACGGCTGATTGCTATCCCCAGACCTATGCCTAATAAGGATTGAATGGTCAGGAACATTTCCAGTTCGCCTAAATCGTTAAAAGCACCACTGAATTGACGAGCTGACGTGATCATGAGACTGCCTAACAGAGCTGCCAGTACGCCGCCTTGCCAGCCATAACGGTAGGCCATGAAGACATTGGGGATAAATATGAGAATGATTAAAAGATTCTCAATTTCTGGCGACATAAAGATCTGGGCGCTTAACCCGAGCAAGCAGAATAGACAACACCACATCAACAAGGAAGGGCGTAGCTGCGGATCAGGATCGCTCGGTTGCAGCATATTTCTCAGATGTTGCTGACGCAGGTATTCATAGATCAGATAAACAAAAGGTGACAGCAAAACGCCACCGGTTAACGAGGTGAGAAACAGATGGCTGGCGTCGGCAGTCAGCGTAAACCCCAGACAAACAGCCTGCAACACACTATTGGCGGCTACACCGGCCAGCAGAATTGAGAGCCGTTGCCAATACAGGGTATAGCGCCCCCAGAATTGTTGCACGATAAGGGCAGGTATTAGGCTGAGAAAGGGTGATAACAGAATGATATTGTGAGTAATAAGTTGTTCGCTGCCGAGCCATAGCAGAATAATAATCTCAGTGGCTAATAAGGTTGGTAAGTAACGATATCCTAGTAGGATAAACAGTGCCAGCCGTAACCCTTGTGGCAAAAGCAGTGCCGCTTGTTGTCCGTTATCATTCAGGTAGAAGCTGATAGTCCACAGAGCAAGCCAATTCAGTGAATAGAAAAACAGCAGAAAGAGTGATAACAGGCCAAATCGTGATCCTCTGTTCATGAGTTCCCCGTTAGAATCTGGTGTTGCAGAGCGTAATGAACCAGATCAATAGTGCTATTACACTGGAGTTTGCTAAGAATATTGGCACGATGAACATGAACTGTTTTATGGCTGAGATTGAGTTGTTCCGCGATAGTTTTAACATTGATGCCGTTGATAAGTAGAGAAAATATTTCCCGTTCTCTGGGCGTCAGAACTTGCAGTGCTTTAATCTCTTGTGGTGTCTGACGCAGTGCTTTTAGTGCGTCGGCACACAAGTAGCAACCGCCTTGATGTACGGAACGTACTGCCTGTACTAATTCTTCCGGGCCGCATCGTTTGGTGAGATAGCCGCAGGCGCCGGCATCCAGCGCACTTTGTACAAATGCCGTGGTGTCATAAATACTGAGAATAATGGTACGAAAATCAGGTTGTTTTTGCCGTAACCGGGTGAGCAGGTGCAAACCACTTTCATCGGGCATATCGATATCCATCACGGCGACGTCAATCGGGTTTCTGAGTAAACCCAACCAAGCTTCTTTGGCATTGGCGTATTGCCCGGCGATTTCAATATCCTTTTCAAGCGCGAGTAATTGGGCAAAGCCGGAACGGACAACTACGTGGTCGTCAATAAGTGCAACTCTAATCATAAGTTTTCGTTAATGGATAATGGTTAATGAAATAATTTATATGATGTGCAGGAAAAGCAGGTTGTGCAAATTAATCAACTAAATCTGCAAGAAAGCTAACAAATTTAGCAAAAACCGCCGTAAACCCTCGCATTGGGCCAGGATTTACGGGGCAATTGTTAAAAAAAGCCTTTTTTATCTGTCAGTGTGGTTTTAAAAGCGGGAAAAGAGGCCAGGCTAACCACGAAAAAACAGGTAAAAACTTTAATCATCAAAAGTAAAAAGCAGTGATTAAGGATTTTTAAAAGCGGGTAAGAAATCCGATGTCATGCTGACCTTGGAAGAGAATACATCAGAAAAAACAGGTTTCAAATTGATTAAATAAGGTGAAAAGATGACAGTGTTAACCTAATAACAATAATATATCCTAGCAAAATATTTAACCGTATTAACCGCATTAAACCAACTTGCTTAAATAAAAGATTTTGCCTGACTGCAACAAGTTTACGAAAAATCAGAGACTATAATTGTAGAAAACCGGGCAGCTTTTAGATTAACCCCAGAAAAGCAAGGATATTTAGCAACATTAAAAATGATTAAAGAAATGGGCGTTAATCTTAATACCGTTAGCCGTTCTGCTACCCTCACTGGTTTTAAACCTAAAAAGTCAAATATAGAAAAAGGAGAAAACAGAAAACCTAAATATCAGTTTAATGAAAATAAGAACGTTAAATACGGTTCAGTAAATGTAAAAACCTTTCGTCATGGCCGATTTACAATTAAAAACAAACACCCCCTCAGAATGAAAACCGCTGTATAAGCTTATCATATTTTCAACATTACTTTTTTAATTTACATTTCCCTTTTACCGGTGATTAATCAACTAAGGATTAAAAAATAGGTAGCCCATTAATGTCAGCTTTTTAAAAGGTATAGAGTGACTAAAAACAACCTATTCCCTGCTATGTTTAATCCACTTATCGGTAAATCGGTAATACTACACTCCACTTATTTTACATTTGCCTAACCCGCTATGACTATTTAAAACGACAAACAGGGAGAGGTTAAATACTTCATTCAACAGACTGATTTAACACAATGAATCAAATTTTTCAGTAGCGTGATTAATGACATTTAATCGAAATTCACTAATCATTAACCGAGAGTTGAAAAGCAATAATCACGTAAAATAACATAATGGAATAGATTAACGCTCAAGTATTTTCTCACCATCATTTTACGAACAAATCAATAAAAAATGTGATAAAAAAGAGATAAAAAGATTAATTTAGCCGGATTTAAATGCTAAAAAAGGCGTTATCCTAAAAAACATTAACGGTGTTTTTATACTATCAAGCTATTGATTAGTGATTTATAAAGGAAAGATAAAAGGTGATTGATTTATAAAAACTCGCAGAATTGCCAGTAAAGTAATACGGGTAAAACAGTATTGGTAAAACAATGTGGGTAAAACTATATCGATAAAATCATGTCAATAAAACCATATCTATAAAACAATGTCAGTTAAAATAAATCGGATATGATTAATGTTAGTTTAAACGTAAAACCACGATATATCATAATGCTTAAATTTCGCAAAAAGCATATAGCCAAAAGATAAAAAACGGTTAAAACCAGATACCGATTAAAATCATACGTTAAAAAATAACTTTTAATCACAGTTTAAAACCATCCTTTCAATTAAAGGCTTTAGCATTGGATAGTTATGACCGTACCTGTAATCGACAAGCGCCGGTCGGACAACCACAATTAACAAGGTGTCCCTCCAGCGCGACAGGTATTCCTTGTATATTGAACAAGTTAGAACCTTCCGCAATCGCGCCGGTTTGTTTACAGGCGGGACAAAACACCGGGGCACCTTTACAGGCAACCGAGAGTTGTTGGTTTACCAAATCGGAACCATTTAAAACCTCGCCTCCGGTTGTTGTGGTATCGCCTTTAAGGATGATTTTTTTACTTTCCACGATACTGCGCATTATTTTCCGGCGAATATTTTCTTAACTCTTTCAGCTCATGACTGTGAAAACGCAGTTGAGTACCGAACTCCTCCCGAAAACGCTGGTAGCAGGCCAGAATGCGTTGCTTTTTCTCTTGAGTGTAGCCCTGTTTAAAAAACAGGGTGATAGAAATTCCAAGACGAGAAACAGTCAGCCCATCGCCATTGAGGAAGGTAAACGCGGTCAGTTGTGATTTCAACTGGGCAAAGTAATCTACAGTTTCCATCATTTTCTCTGTGAGTTATGAGTCGGTGGATAATCAGTTATTCCCACATATTTGCCGCTTCCCGGATCAGATGCCAGAGGGTTGTGCCCGGTTTTGTACCTGGAACATCAAAAGACATCGTACCCTGAGCAAAGAAGTACTGCTTGCCCGGCAGGCTATCGGTTTGCCAGATCCCGCTGACCAATGCAGGGTGGTTGCCTTTCAAAGGGGTCACTTGCAGCGGTCCCCGGTCATAACGGGCATACCAGGCCAGGGTGGAAGTTGAATTAAAATGACCCTCACCATAGAAGTGCAATGAATGGCCTTCACGAGGTATCACCCGTATCGGACGTATCAGTTGGTTAATGGCAAAATAACTCTCCGGGACACTGCCCGGCAGTGGCGTTAAGTCCGGGTATTGACCGGCACGGATTATCAGTCCATCACGGTAAGAACTAATCACCACATCCCGGTAGGGGCGCAGCACCTGACGTATCCAGTATTCTCCACCCAATCGGTTTACAAAGCGTTTGGACAGCAGGGTGATCCAGTTAATGCCACGGATGGAGTGTTCATACTGTAATTTAGCTGTGAACACTGCGGAGTTAACTTGCAAGGAAGGGTAACGTTGCGCCAGTTGATACTCTAAAGGAAAGTAGTCATAGAAGTCGTTGGGTAAGACCAGACTGTAGCCACAGTCCCCACTGTCCGGTTCGAGTTGTTCACACAGAAAGTCCAGCCAGGCCATAAAACGAGCCATGCCGTCTTGTTCTTTTAAGTAATCCCAAGGCAGTGTCAGGCTTAGGTAAGAGCTATCATCGTCACCATTAGCTTCCCGGGAATCCAAGTAACGCATCAAATAACGAGGTGCCTCATCTTCATTTTTGGCATCACTGACCACCCAACCAGAAAACTGGTTTTTTTTCTGATTAAGAATACCCTCTTCCACTTTGGCAATATTTTCCGGCGAATATTTTCTTAATCCTTTTAGCTCATGACGGTGAAAACGCAGTTGAGTACCGAACTCCTCCCGAAAACGTCGGTAGCAGGCCAGAATGCGCTGTTTTTTCTCTAGGGTGTAACCCTGTTTAAAAAACAAGGTGATAGAAATCCCAAGACGAGAAACGGTCAGCCCATCGCCATTGAGGAAGGTAAACGCGGTCAATTGTGATTTCAACTGGGCAAAGTAATCTGAAGTATCCATATTTTCTCCGTTAATTATGAGGCGGTGGCGAATGTCACACTCGCCAATATTGCCAGGACGGCAGCTAACGCGGCGGCGCTCACTGCGGCGGCGGCAGCTAAAATTTCCACCAGTGCAATCAGCGCGGCAGCGACGGCAAGGGTGACAAGAATAACAACGGCAACACCGGCAATAATCACCACCACTTCCAGCATGCCTTCACCCACCTCTTTCAATATCTGCATCCAGCTAATGTTTTTTAGCTCTTCCAGGGTGATATCTGAGCCTTCTTGCACAATCTGCCACCGGGCTTTTATCTCACTCTCCGTCCAGGTCACGATTTTCCCCGTTTGTTCACTGACCCAAGAAAATGCGTAGCTGACCTGATGGCTTATCGGGTCAATAATCTCTTCACACACCCACTTGCCGGTTTGATTGAGCCATGAACCAAACTGGGCAAGCAGCTCCCGGGTACTGTCGCGGACATAATTCAACCCGTTTTCAGCCAGACCCGCCACTTCCTGCCCGAGGATAACCCAGTCTTCATAGCTGGGTAAAAACGACCAGCGGGAAGTACTGAGAAGCGGTGGATTTTTTGTCAGGGGTTGCGGAATGGTCCCCGGCACACCCTCTGCGGGCGGGGTGGGTAAAGCTTCCTCATCAGGCGGCGAACCGGGCGGCAGCGGGGCCAGTGGGATGGGATTTTTATAGTGTTGGGAATCGGGCTGATAAAGTTTTCGCCACGCTTCATCATACTGTTTTTGCTCTTCTGTACGGTTATCGATGACACGCATCACCCCAAAGCGATCTTCGGTCGCAATCTGAATGTAATCAGTTAGTTGTCCCTGATTTAGGTCATCGCCCGGAAATTTCACCTCAATTAACATCTTTAGATTATCGGAGTGCTCAGAGCCATCAAAATAGGTAGCATTTCTGCCCGGCCAACGGAGAGTTTCATCTTTAACCAGAATAATATCGGGGCGACGGATACCAACAACCCCAAATTTCTCTGCGTCGTCGGCAGAAGGCCGGGCAAACGGATTACTGGATTGCGGTAAGTTATTACCATAACGCTGTTTAGAGGCCAGACTGGTTGCCAGCATAGGCAGAGGTACATCTTTAGGCCCTCTGATAGCAAACACCACTTCCGCTTTATAGGGCCACAGGAAGTCATGCTTAAGCTCCTCAACCTTAATCAATCCACTCATAATGACCTGATTAAGAAAGCGAATAGCCCCCAGCCTGGTGACAATCATTGCCGGCAGACGCAGGGCGTATTCGGCTTTTTCCGCCAGATAACAGGGATCTTCATCGGCGGGAAAGACGCCTATTTCCATCGTACAGGTGATTGATGTGACAGCCGGGCACATCTTGCCGTTGTTGGATATTGCCATACTTATTTCTCCATAAACTCCATAACATACTCTACCGGCGTGTTACCGCTGGCCCGGTATAAGGTTTGCTTCGGCTTGGGTGTTGCTTCCGGCGAGCGCAGTTGCAGATTGTCTTCGGCCGCACTCTGCACCGTTATCGTTCTGCCCAGCCCATCAGTTTTACCCGGGATGACCTGACCATCGCCGGTGGTGATGGTGTAGGGGACATTCACCAATGGTTTATCGCTTTGCTCACTCAGCAAGGTATAGCGGGCTGAATAATCAAACAGAGCACCGGCGGATTTCTTGCCGGTGATATGGTCAGTCATGGTGATGCTGACCCCTTCGATACGAATATTCCCCATCGGGTCAATAACTATCTGCCCGCCCGCGTTCCCAATGGTGATTTGCCCGCTTTCCGAGTGTATTGTGATATGTTTACCCACGGTAATTTGTTGGTTATCTTCGATGTTTAATTGATGGCTTTTACCAACGGAAATGGCTTGCTGACCTTTAATGGTCACCGTTTGATTTTGACCGACTTCAAGCGTCTGGCAGCCCTGCACCGCTTCATCATCCTCGTTTTTAATTATCGCCGCGCGGTTATGCGCCACTTCTGTTTGCTGGTCATGGCCTATCTGCGTGGTTTTATCCCAGAGGATCTGCGTTTTCATATTCCGCTGAGCATGAATAAACACTTCCTCGCTGCCTCTTTCATCCTCAAAACGCAGTTCATTAAATCCCTGTCCTCCGCGAGTCCGGGTTTTAAAGGTGGTACGGGTTTTCTCCAGCGGTAAATCAAGCGGCGGACGGTTGAGGCCATTGTAGGTACACCCCGTCACAATCGGGCGGTCGATATCGCCGTTGAGATAGCTGACTATCACCTCCTGCCCGACGCGCGGTATCGCCATAAAACCGAAACCGTTGCCGTTCCAGCCCTGTGCCACCCGTACCCAGCAAGACGCGAGGTCGTCCGCTTTATCGTAACGGTTCCAGTGGAAATGGATGCGTATCGCGCCGTGTTCGTTCACATAAATCTCTTCGCTTCCCGGCCCGACCACCGTGGCGACTTCATCACCGTCCGCCAGCGGTTTGTAGCGGTAAGGGGGTCGCCAGTCCTGTCGCCCGGGAATAAAGGCGACTTCGTTGGTCAGGGTGGTCCCTTCGCCGCCGTCGTTTGACGCGACAGGTTGCTGCCCATAATGCGTGACAGACAGCACCTGCCAGCGGTCGTTCATGGCCTCTATGGGATGGGATTGCAGGGTAAAAATTTTGCCCGGACGAAGCCGGATACAGTTGGTTTTGGCGGTACCGACTTTGCTGTAGTTTTGTAACTGTTCCAGCCTCAGTTGGGTAAACGGTTTTCCTTCCGCATCCCACTGGAAACGCCCGTAACTTTCAAACACCGAATGGTGCCCGCTATCGTCGGTTGTCTCCCGGTGTTCAAGTGCGTAGTTGGGGTTAAGAAAGTTACGATCTTTCTGGACCGTGCCATTCGAACACAGGTATTCGCCATAACTCCACTGGTACGCGGTGGTATCTGTCTCGTCCGTTTCCGGGTGCGTATTGTAAGTGAGATCAATATCCGCCTGCATGCCCAGACGGCAATCACAGAACAACGTCTGTTTTTCCTCAAACCAGAAGATAATGCCCTCTTCCGCCGCCAGTCGGCACCAAAAATCATAGGCGGATTCGCGTTTTTGCGTGGTGTATTCCCGTTCGACATGGCGTTTATAGAGCGTATCGCGGGTAAATAAGATACGATGCTCTTTAAGCAGGATCGTTAAAATTTCCGGTACAGACTTCCGATGGAAAATACGGCTGTCCTGATTGAGCGTCATCAGCCACATTGTGGGGCGGACAGTGAAAATATAAAAAGTGCGACGGCCATCGGTATCACCCTGTTCAGCCCCGGTTATCAACCCATTAATGGTCCGTTCGGTGACGCCATTGCGGGTAATGGTCAGTGACGCGCTGTCCCCCAGTTGTTCATTCAGGGGAATGTCATCACGTGAGCTAACTACTTTTAACGTCAGGCGATAAAGCTGTGACAGCTCTTCCTGTAAAGTAAATTGCGCTACCTGAAAGGTGGTTTGGGGCAGCGCGCCAATTCGGCAGGTGAAAACTAATCCATCCATATTTGAAACCCTACATAATTGAGCCATTATCCTGAAGCGGGGATAACGCAAGAAGCCATTAAACGAGCCATGACATGCGGCTCTTTTAAATAGCGCCGGTCTGTTCCACGGTAAAAAAATGACAACGTAAAATAGCCATCATTTAATACGTGGCGTTAGAGAGAACAACAGACCGCTTCCAACTGAGTAGGATGGAGTGGAGACAGATAACAGATAACAGATAACAGAGAATTTCGCTCTCTAAATATATGACCACAAGATCACGATATTTATCAGATGAACATGAAGAAAATGTGATTAATATCACATGAAGTGGCTAATTAATCGCCATCAATGCCGATTTTTCATATTGAATTCTTTGATTAATAAATCGCTCAATAGCTCCTTTTCAATCGAAAAATTTAGCCTGTCATGGGTTGTCACTCCCAATAACAGGCAATAAATCTCTGCGGGTTTATTTTCAATGCTGGCCTTTTGCGACATCCTCTTTACGGCGGGGAGCAGTCACGACTTCCCTCTTTTGAGTGGTGGTGGGAATACGATCCGGCTCGTAAAACTCATATGAATTAACCTAATGCTACTGGGATAACACCTGTCGGCCAAGTTGGGTGCAGTAGATTCGAACCGTATTTGCACGGTGCGACCCAACTGCCGGTAAGGCGCTATTTCGACGTCGATATAAAAAACTTCGCCCCGGAAATAAATCACGGCTTGCCGGTGATTGTTAACATGCTCACACTTTCTATTGCGTGCGAAACCCTTGGTCTGTAAGGGATAACGAGCGGAGAATATCATAGTGAAAGCATATCAACAGACAGTATCGGAATGGTTGCGCCTTGTGGGTGAACGTCAAGGCGTGGCTTTGAGCATTGGCAGCGATGGTCACTGTACCGTGCCTTTCGGCCAAGGTGGAGAGTGCGTCGTTGAAGTACCGGACAACGACGACGTTCAGGCATTTTATCTCTATATTCCTTTGTTGCGATTACCGGTAGATGAATCGGGCCAGTTGATGCTGACTCGGGCTGCCCTTGAGTTGAATATGTTTGGTCTTACCACCGGCGGCAGTCAGATCAGTCTGGACAGTCGTACCAATTATTTGGTGTTGAGCTTCTCCGCATTGATCGAGATGTTCGATGAAACGACATTTATGCAGACTTTGGGGGAGTTTCTCGATCTTGGGATCAGCTTGCAGTCTCAGTTTCAGGCGATCAACACCCAACAGAACGGAGCATCTGCGCCGCATCCATTACCCGGATCAGCCATCGCATGTTAAGTGACCGTCATCTGAATAACCAAGGAGAATAATAAGATGTCTATTCAAGGTATTGGGCACTCTCCCAGCGCCACGGCATTGTCGCCCCTCTCGAACGGAGAAGTACAGGCACCATCTCGCAATAATAATGTTCATCATCATCTTGCCTCCCATTACACCAGTACCGGTCTTGGTACTCAGGTGTCGCCGGGCAAGGTGCTGACCACTACACTGAAATATCTGACATTGAGCGCCCCAGCTCGCAAGATTGGCACTGCCATACAGGGAGGACATGACTCCCATGCGCAGAGTGCCAAAGGTAAAGCGCGTTACTGGACTGGGGCCATTATCAAGGGATTGGCTAATATCACGGGCGGTGCTAGTAGTGTAACGAGCGGTGCAATTTCAGTCGGTGTCGCAGGCGTTAAAAACTTGGCGGAATCCACCGGGCGTTTACTGGCGTCCTCTGCCTTGGGGCTGGCTGGAGCGGGCGCGAAGGGAGTCTCGCATCTACCGCTTGGCGCGTCTGAGCGTTTGCAGGCTGGAACGCGTGCCGAGCAATTGCTGAATTCTGCCAAGGTTATCGCCAAACCCGCGTTTGTGGCTAAAGCAGAGCAAGAGCCGTTGAATGCTGTGGGAGCTAAAGCAGTGATGGATGCGGCCCAATTGGCGAGAATCAGTTGCTCCAGTAGCTATCGGGATATGCCCGCGGGTTACAGTCATGCTGCTTTAGCTGATATTCCGTCCTCAATACTGGCTCGCCGGGAGGATGGCACTGGCGGAACCGGCAGTGAGTTAACCCTGCATGTTCGCCCCAGCAAGGGGCAGGATGATCCTTTAATCCTTGAGGGAGATGGCTGGTCTGCGCTCAAGGTCGCTGTCTACAAGCGTGACGACACTATGGTGCTCTCCTTTGTGGGCACTCAGCCAACCAAGCGTCCTGGCACTGTAAAGAGTGATGTCGGCGCGGCTTTGGGGATCAAGGACAGCGCGTTTCAGGATGCGGACCGCTTGGTCAAAGCCTTTACTAAACAATATGGCGGTAAGGTTGAGGTTTTGGGCCACTCTTTAGGCGGCGGGCTGGCGCAATATGCGGGCATTAAACATGGGATCAAAGTCACCGCATTCAACAGCATGGGGTTGCATGTAGGATTGCGGGATCGGTTGGCCGATAAGTTGGATAGTGCCAACGTCACCCACATCAATACCAGTAGTGATCCGCTGAGTCAGAAGGCCGAACATGGTATTTGGGGGCTGGATGCCTCTTCTCAGGTAGGCAAGCGTTATGTGATTGAGCATTCAGGTGGTCACCGTATGGAGTCGGTGACCGCAGGTTTGGAAGCCTTACTGGCTTAACGACTCGATATGTCAGGACAGCGCCTCCTGCGGGAGGCGCTGTCAACAGACACGGTATTTAAAGACACAGTATTTAAACGCGATTGAGCGTTATTTCAGCGCCTTGAGGATTTGCCAGGCTGCTTTGATGCGCGCCTCATTGGGGTAATTTTTGTTGGCTAGCAGCACAATACCCATTTGCTCTTGCGGCACAAACGCGACATATGCTCCGAAGCCATTGGTGGAGCCGGTTTTATTGATAAAAAGCGCATCCGTTGGCGGCTCTGGCGGCGATAGTTCCGTAGTTTTATTGGCTTGAAAAGCGAGCTGCGCCGAGTTGCCGCTCAGTACCTGCTCAAGGGTGACAGGCCAGTGATAAAGCTCCCAGCCTAGCCCTTGCGTCATCTCACCTACCCGGTAATAACCGGTATGGGTTGCCCGAATCGCCTGTGCCAGTTTGCTGTCACCTACGCGGGAAGGATCGATATTCGCGTCAACGAAGCCGATCAGTTCCTGTGCGCTGGTTTTCAGGCCATAGGCTTCCTCAGCCAGCACGCCGGGGTTTATGCGGATCGGTTTATTCTCTTTTGAATAACCCAATGCATAATTTTTCATCTCCTGCGCGGGTACGTTAAACCAGGTATGGTGTAGACCAAGCGGTGAAAGGATCTGGTTTTTCACCAGCATTGAGTAGGGTTTTTCAAGGCTTTGGGCAGCGATATAGCCCGCCAGGCCAATACTAGGATTGGAGTATTGGCGGTAGGTTCCGGGAGTGTACTTTGGCTGCCAGTGCTGAAACCAGTCCACCATTTTGCTATTGCTGTCGATCTCGTCGGGGAATTGCAACGGCAGGCCGCCCGCGGTATAGGTGGCAATATTCAGCAGGTTTATGTTGTCAAAGGCGCTGCCTGCAAGCGGTTGAAAATGATGGCTGGCCTTATCGGAGAGGGAAATGGCTCCCGTCACCTGCGCCCAAGAGATCAGGCTGCCGGTAAAGGTTTTGCTGACCGAACCTAACTCAAAGATTGTCTCTTTGGTGACCGGCGTGTTGTTCTCTTTTGACGCGTCACCGTATTGATAGAAAAAATGTTGACCGCGGAAAGTCACCGCGATCGCCATTCCTGGAATGTCATATTCCTGCATCAGGGAGTGTATGGTCTTATCAACAGTATTTGTCAGACGGGCCTGATCGGGTGTATTCGAGGCTTGAGCGCCGAGAGAAGCGGCAAGCAGCAGCCCGCCTGTCAGCACCGAAAATTGTTTTGTCATGTGATGTGTCCTTAATTACAGTGAGAGCTTTCAGTCCGGGATTTTATCAGGATTTGTACCCCCAATCATAAAATTTGTGATCTCTATCACCTGACAAAATAAAACTTTGCGGTTGCTGATTGAAAACCAAGCGCTTTCGTTTCTTTATATCAATTGTTACCCAAAAGGTGGATGAAAACTGATTTTTGGGTAACTAGTCAGTAACCAGAAAATTTAATATTTTCTTTCGCTTTGTTTCTAATCGAAACCTTTTATGCCTATTTTTGTCTATATAATAGACTGTAATAGCGATCACAATTTCGTTTGGTTGCTTTTGCTGTAATTAAATCGAAAGAGAGGGAAAGCAATTCATCACAGGCGGCATAAATTTATCGCTGAAAATCTGAGGGGTATAACGGAATGGCTGTGGATACCGTAAAAAGACGTGAACAGATTATCGACTTGTTGTGTCATGAAGGCAGCGTACGTGTTGAGCATCTGAGCACCCGTTTTGGGGTTTCCAGCGTCACTATCCGTAATGACCTGCGTTATCTGGAGCAAAAAGGTTGTGCATTGCGTTCCTATGGCGGCGCCATGTTGAATCAGCAATTCGCCTTTGATCGCCCCTTGCAAGATAAAGGCCGGATCAATCGTGATGTGAAATCGCGCATTGCGGCCAGGGCGGCACAGTTTGTTCAGGATGGTGATGCCCTGATCCTTGATTCCGGCTCGACTACCACGCAAATCGCGCCATTTCTTAAAGAACGGCGTGATTTGGTCGTCATGACTAACGCGTTGAATATCGCCTATGAACTGGCGGGGTTTGACCGGATGGAGGTGATGGTGCTTGGCGGGAGTGTGCGTCAAAACTCCTACTCGCTCTATGGTCCGGCTGCGGAACAACAATTACGTCAATATCGCTTTGACACCCTATTTCTTGGCGTCGATGGTTTTGATCTGGAAGCAGGGATAACCACGCCACATCCCGGTGAAGCTCACCTTAATCGCGTAATGTGTGAGGTGGCGCATGAAATTATCGCGGTGGCGGATGCCAGTAAATTTGGGCGCAGAAGTTTTTGCATGATCCGTCAGGCCGGACAGATTCATCGGCTGATTACTGACAGTCGGATCCCCGATAACTACAAGCGGGCATTAATTGAACTCGGCGTGGATGTGGTTATTGCCGACGAATAGTTCTTACCGAGATTCTTGCCCGCATGGGAGACACCATGCAGTCACTATTACAACTTATCCGTCGTCATAAATCAGGTGAAGCGGTGGGGATCTATTCGGTCTGTTCCGCTCATCCTTGGGTATTGGAAAGTGCTTTACGCGTCGCTAAAGAGCGTAAGACCTCGGTACTGATTGAAGCAACTTCTAATCAGGTCAATCAGTTTGGCGGTTACACCGGGATGCAACCGGTTCAATTCCGGGATGTAGTTTGGCAGCAGGCCGATCGCATTGGGTTGCCGCGTGATCGTGTCTGGTTAGGAGGCGATCATCTTGGACCAAATGCCTGGCAGGATCTTCCCGCTGAACAGGCGATGAAACTGGCTGAAACGTTGATACACGATTATGTGGCGGCGGGGTTTCGTAAGATCCACCTCGATTGCTCGATGTCTTGTCTGGATGATCCAACGCCGCTGGGCGACAACGAGGTTGCGGTACGCGCGGCTCGTTTGTGTCAGGTGGCTGAACGTTGTTGGCAGCAGGTGGGGGGCGAACCACCGGTTTATGTGATAGGTACCGAAGTGCCGGTACCGGGCGGAGCTAAAGAAGCATTAGAAGGAATGCAGGTCACTACGCCTCAGGCTGCGGCTACAACGTTGAATGTTCATCAACAAGCCTGGCGATTGGCTGGATTGGAACCGGTATGGCCGCGGGTGATTGCGTTGGTGGTGCAACCGGGTGTGGAGTTCGATCACCACCATATCGAACATTATCAACCTGAACGTGCAGCGGCGCTGAGTCAATATATCGAATCTCAACCCTATTTAGTCTATGAAGCCCATTCCACTGATTATCAAACGGCGCAAGCTTACCGTGAGTTGGTTCGTGATCACTTTGCCATTCTGAAAGTCGGTCCGGCTTTGACTTTTGCTTTACGGGAGGCGCTGTTCGCACTCGATAAAATCGATAGTGAATGGAATGGGGAACAGGGCGCGGCTCATCTGTGCGCCACGCTGGAACAGGTCATGCTTGAGCAGCCGGAGCACTGGAACCGCTATTATCACGGTACACCGCATCAACAGTTTATTGATCGTCAATACAGTTTGAGTGATCGCGTTCGTTACTACTGGCCGCATCCGCAAGTACAACAGGCAGTGAATACTTTGATGGATAACCTGCGTTGTCGCCCGGTTTCCCTTTCACTACTGAGTCAGTACCTGCCTGAGCAGGCGCAGGCGGTTAATGCCGGCAGGCTGGATAATGACCCACACGCTTGGGTGTTGGATAAAATTCGTTCTGTGCTCTTGAGCTATGCGCAGGCTTGTGAGCTAGAGGTACAAGGAGTTTTAACATGAATGAGCTGTTTTCCTATACCGAAGTCTGGTTGCGTGAGCATCATGCGTTGCATACTGCCAGAGAGATCCATCAACAGCCTGAACTTTGGCGTCAGTTATATCAAAATCTGCAATGTGAGGAGGGATTGTGGCGACCCTTTTTGCAGCCTTTATTATCAGATCCAGAGTTACAGATAGTGCTGTGTGGCGCAGGTTCCTCCGCGTTTATCGGGCGCACGCTGGCGCCTTGGTTGCGTGAGCAGTGTGGACTGAATGTAGTCGCGTACAGCACTACAGATATTGTGCCTTCTCCTTTGCAATATCTCGATCCAACACGTTCAACCTTGTTGATTTCCTATGGGCGGTCGGGCAATAGCCCCGAGAGTGTGGCGGCGGTAAAACTGGCGGATCAACTCCTGCCACGCTGTTATCACCTGATGCTGACCTGTAATCCCGGTGGTGCGTTAGCGCGTTATGCCGAAGGGCGCGCTCACGTCTGTTCGTTGAATATGCCACAGGGTGCTCATGACCAGAGCTTTGCTATGACGTCCAGTTTCAGTTGTATGACGTTAGCAACAGTGTTGCTGCTAGGGCCGTTGACGTTGGAACAGAGTGGTGAGGCGTTGATGACGATGATCGCGTTGTGTGAGCGGGAAAGGGGGCAGTGGCAGGCACAAGTTAAGCGGCTGGCATGCAGTGGTTTTAAGCGCATGATGTGTCTGGGTTCCAGTTGTTTTACTGGGATAGCAGAGGAGGGGGCGCTCAAGATGCTGGAGTTGACCGCCGGGCATGTCGCCACCCGTTACGACTCATCAATGGGGGTGCGTCATGGGCCGAAATTTATGATCGAGCGCGATACGCTGGTGATCATGATGCTCTCCGCTGATCAATATCGTCGTCGTTATGATCTCGATCTATGGCATGAACTGAATCATGACGGATTGGCGTGTCAAATTGTGGCGCTGAGCGGCACACAGGGGAAAGGGTTCACGGTGGTTAACAGTGAACAAGACGATATCTGGCTGTTGTTCCCCTATTTGATATTTTTGCAGATGTTAGCGTTTGAAACCTCGCTGGCACTGGGCATAACGCCAGACAATCCATGTCCGACAGGGGAAGTCAATCGCGTGGTGAAGGGGGTGGAAATTTATCCTTATCATCCATCGTATTCACCAAGAATAAAATGTAGCAGGAGTGATTATGTCGATACCGAATATTTTAATGACCCGAATTGATAACCGGTTGGTGCATGGTCAAGTCGGTGTGACCTGGACCAATTCACTGGGGGCCAATTTGGTATTAGTGGCTAACGATCAAGCTGCCGGTGATTTGATGCAGCAAAATCTGATGGATATGGTGGTTTCTGATGGGGTTCAGACGCGTTATTTCACCCTGCAAAAAACCATTGATGTGATTCATAAAGCGGCTGAACGCCAGAAAATTTTCATCGTCTGTAAAACGCCGCAGGATGTACTGACGCTGGTAAAGGGCGGAGTACCGATCCGCTTCGTTAATGTGGGCAATATGCATTTTTCTGAGGGAAAGCGCCAAATCCATAAGACGGTTTCGGTTGATGACAGTGACGTGGTGGTGTTTCGTGAACTGGAGCAACTGGGAGTCACTTGCGAAATTCGGCGGGTGCCGGATGAAGCAGGAGAACCTATCGCCAAATTGCTGGTTTGAGGGGTGAGTTATGCTGATTGATGCGATATTGATTGGGTTGTTGGCTGGCTTGGCCGGGGTGGATCTATTCGATGGGTTGACTCATTTTCATCGTCCAGTGGTAATTGGGCCGTTGGTTGGGTTGATTTTAGGGGATGTACAGACGGGTTTGTTGGTGGGTGGTTCACTGGAATTAGTCTGGATGGGCATGGTGCCGCTGGCCGGTGCTCAACCGCCAAATGTGGTGATTGGTGGGGTGATTGGTACCGCATTTGCCATTTTGACGGGGGCTGATCCTAAAGTCGCGATTGGTATAGCGGTGCCATTTTCGATTGCAGTACAAGGTTGTATCACTCTGTTGTTTACCGTCTTCTCACCCATGATGCATAAATGCGATCAGATGGTAAAAGCGTTGAACTGGCGTGGCGTGGAGCGCGTGAATTATCTGGGTATCGCCATTCTGTTTTGTTTCTACTTTATCGTGGCATTTCTGCCGGTCTATTTCGGTGCCGACGCCGCCAGTGTCATGGTACGGAAGGCGCCGCAATGGTTGTTGGATGGTTTGGCGGTTGCGGGTGGCATGATGCCTGCGATTGGTTTTTCTATGCTGATGAAGATCATGATGAAAAAGACCTATATCGCTTATTTCATTCTGGGTTTCGTTTCAGTCACCTTCCTTAATATGCCGATTATTGCTGTAGCACTTGGCGCTTTCGCGATTGCATTGATCGATTTCTTTAACCGTTCCCGTATGGAAGAGGCCGCTGAACGCAGCGTGTCTACCACTCAATCTCACACTCAATCTCAGGAGATGGAAGATGGCATTTAACGACACCGATGCGGCTATGGCCGCTAAAGCTGAGAACAGGATGGCGCAGGCGCTGGCAACCAGTCAGGTTGAGCAGGATGATTATCAGGACACGATACCGAGTGAGGATCTAACCAACGGCGATTTGAATCGTATGGCGTGGCGCTCTTTGTTGCTACAGGCATCATTTAACTATGAGCGTATGCAGGCGGGAGGCTGGTTGTACACCTTGATCCCTGGTCTGCGTAAGATTCACAAGAATCCGCAAGATCTTTCAAATTCTATGAAGATGCATATGGAGTTTATCAATGTGCATCCGTTTGATGTCACCTTCCTGTCTGGGTTGGTGCTGGCAATGGAGAGGAATAAAGAAAAAATTTCCACTATTCGCGCGGTGAAAGTGGCGCTGATGGGGCCGCTCGGTGGGATTGGCGATGCATTGTTCTGGTTGACTCTGCTGCCTATCTGCGCGGGTATCGGGGCTTCTCTGGCGCTACAAGGCAGTCTATTCGGTCCCATTATATTCCTGCTGTTGTTCAATATCGTGCATTTCGGCTTGCGTTTTGGTCTGGCTCATTATGGCTATCGGGCAGGAACCAGCGCGTTGACATTGTTGAAAAAGCATACCAAAAAGATCTCCCATGCTGCTTCGATTGTGGGAATGACGGTAATCGGGGCGTTGGTGGCTTCCTATGTCCATCTCTCGACGCCGGTGGTGGTAAATGCCGGTAAGGCCAGTGTGGCGTTGCAGAAGGATGTGCTGGACAAACTGATGCCGAACTTATTGCCGTTGTGTTTCACTTTGCTGGTGTTTTGGTTGATGAAAAAGGGATTTTCCCCGATCAAATTAATTGGTTTGACCGTCGTGATCGGGATTGTAGGGAAGTATGTTGGTTTTCTTTAATAAATGGCGCTGAGGAGAGGGAATGTTAGGTATTGTAATCACCGGTCATGGGCATTTCGCCAGTGGGTTGTTGCAGGCAGTGGAACAAGTCGTCGGACGACAACCTCAGTGCTGCGCTGTCGATTTTCCTGAGGGAATCAGTACGCAACAATTATTACTGTTGTTACAGGCGGCTTGCACCGCCTGTGATAGTGGTGAAGGTGTCATTATTCTCAGTGACTTACTGGGTGGATCACCGTTCCGGCAGGCGGCGCAACTGGCAATAGCTAATCCATGTTATGAAGTTATCACCGGTACTAATATGCAATTGGCGGTAGAGATGATGCTGGATCGTGAAGATATAACTCTGGAAACATTTCGTGATATGGCGCTGGAATGTGGGCGGCGGGGATTAACCAGCCTGTGGCATGAACAACAGAAACGAAGGTATGACAGCCCGAATCTGGATGGCATTTAAGGAGCTTATATGTACCTGATTTCTAGTCGTCAAATGTTAAAAAAGGCCCTGCGTGAAGGCTATGCGGTTCCTGCTTTCAACGTCCATAATCTGGAAACTGTCCAAGTGGTAGCGGAAACCGCTGCACGTTTGGCATCGCCGGTGATTCTGGCAGGTACGCCAAGTACTTTCAGTTATGCGGGGACTGACTACCTAGTGTCAATCTGTCAGGATGCCGCTCGTCGCCACAATTTGCCGCTGGCGTTGCATCTCGATCATCATGAGGAACTGGAGGATATCAGTCATAAAGTGACCGCGGGTGTGCGTTCGGTAATGATTGATGGCTCGCATTTACCCTTTGAAGAGAATATTCGTAAGGTAGCTGAGGTGGTACGATTTTGCCATCGTTACGATGTTAGCGTTGAGGCGGAGTTGGGGCGGCTAGGCGGGCAGGAAGATGATTTGCAGGTTTCCAGCGCCGATAGTTTCTTTACCGATCCGCTGGCGGCGAAAGCCTTTGTTGCCCGTACCGGTATTGATTCTCTGGCGGTGGCGATTGGTTCTGCGCATGGTTTGTATCATGGTGAACCGCGTTTGGATTTTGATCGGTTAGCAGCAATTTGTGAACAGGTGGATATTCCGTTGGTGCTGCATGGCGCATCGGGTATTCCTGAAGTGATGATACAGCAGGCGATTGGTCTTGGTGTATGTAAAGTCAATGTGGCGACCGATCTAAAAATTGCTTTTGCTGATGCGGTAAAGCGCTATTTCATCCAGCATCCAGATGCAAATGATCCGCGTAAATATATCGCGCCGGGAAAACAGGCTATGCAGGCAGTAGTAGAAGAAAAGATTCGGATTTGTGGCAGTGCAGGCAAGCTGTATTCGTGACGGTTCTGTTTTTTTATTCTGACTATAAGGAAACTGCTGTGAAAATAAGAACGTTAAATAGAATTACGTTGAGTTTATTAGCGAGTTCCGTGTTGTATAACACGCCAGTCTGGGCAGATAGCTGGTTGTTGGACGGTAATAATTACCATGTAACTGTTAGCGACGAACACGGTAAAGTGACGCAATTAAAATTTGAAAATCCAAAAAACCACGATCACATCATCATTGATAATCTGTTTGAAATCACGTTGAAATCAGGAGAAAAACTCACTACTAAAGATTTTCAGATTACTGATATCAGCAAAAAGCGCAATCGTATTGTTGTCTCCCTGAAACATGGCGACATTCAGGTAAAAAATATCATTACGGTGGAGGATAAAGATAAGTACGGCTCGTTTGAAATCACTATTACACCGCAAGAAAACGCGTTGGAGCTCAGCTCTGTCTCGTTGATGCCATTTCGCACTAAAGTCCCTTTTGTTCACGGCTCTATCGCCAGTTCACCGATTGTCAGCGATAGCTTCTTTATTGTTCCCGGTAATCCATTGATTACCACTGAGGCTTATAAAGGGAGCGCTTCGCAAAAAATTGCGCTCTCTATCCCGCTCGAGCCGGGGAAAACGTTAAGTTATAAGACATATGTTGGTGTTTATCAGCAAGGGCAATTGCGGCGTAACGTCAATGAATTTTTGAACAATGCTCGTCCGCGTCAATATAGTCCTTACCTACATTACAACTCTTGGTACGATATTGGTTTCTTCACTCCTTATACCGAACAAGAGTCGTTGACGCGTATCAAACAGTTTGGGCAGGAGTTGGTGACTAAGCGCGGTGTGAAGTTGGGTGGTTATCTGTTTGATGATGGTTGGGATAACCTTAAAGGAGATTGGGGTTTTAGTCAGGCATTTCCCCATGAGTTCAAAAATCTTAAGAAGGAAGCAGATCAATACCATGCTCGTTTAGGTATTTGGCTTTCTCCTTGGGGCGGTTATGGTAAACCGGGTGAGCAGCGTGTTTCTCATGCGGAGGAGTTTGGTTATGAAGTGATAGATGGCAGATTTGCGCTTTCAGGCCCTAATTACTACGCCAATTTCCATAACCGGGTGCTCAACCTGATTCAACAACAAAATGTATCCATGTTTAAGCTGGACGGCACCGGCAATGCTGATCGTGTGATTAAAGGGAGTTCATTCACCAGTGATTTTGATGCCGCTATCCATCTTATTGAAGATATGCGCAATACAGGCAATGAACTGTTTATCAACTTGACCACAGGCACCAAAGCCACGCCTTCCTGGCTATTTTTCGCCGATTCTATTTGGCGTGGCGGCTATGATGTGGAGTTTCTCGGTACAGGTTCTAAAGTGCAGCAGTGGCTTACCTATCGTGATGCGGAAACTTATCGTAATGTCGTAACAAAGGGGCCGCTGTTCCCACTAAATTCGTTGATGCTGCATGGCATTGTTTATGCTAAACAGGCTAAGCATCTGGATAAACAGTCACCTAAAGATTTTGCCGATCAGGTTTGGAGCTATTTTGGCAGCGGCACTCAGTTACAGGAGATGTATGTTACGCCTGAACTGTTGACCACCGAGGATTGGGATACGCTGGCAAACGCGGCGAAATGGTCAGAGAAGAATAAAGATGTGCTGTTTGATACCCATTGGATTGGTAAAGATCCCACCGACCTAGCGGTGTACGGTTGGGGAGCCTGGAGTCCGAAAAAGTCGATTATCACTTTGCGCAATCCTGCTGATGAAGTGAAACAATATTATCTGGATCTGCAAAGCGATCTCGAATTGCCTGATGATCAACCTTCGGTATATGACGTTAATATCGATTATGGCGAGAACAACTCGTTGCCGAAGTTTATCAATAAAACAGCGCTGATTACCCTTCAACCGTTAGAGACACTGACCTTTTCTTTGACGCCATCGAAATAATCACAGTGTTATTAAATTGCCCCGAATAAACGACTTTATTCGGGGCAGTGATTGTTTTGGGAAATTATTGTGATGGTGTCTTATTAGGAAAAAATCAGCGTATTGTCAATAAATTAACATTTCAGACATATTAGATTTTGGTTCTGCTAATAACTTTTTCTGCCGCTATGTGTGATAGAAAACCTGAACGACTCCCGTATTCTGGATGATTTGCGACGAATTGATCGATTCGGCGGATTAGCAATGATGGAAGAGTTACGTTGATTTTCTCTGACTTTCCCATTAATCGTGTAATATCCACATCAATTAATGCCCATATTGCTCCTATATATTCAGGGTCGGCAAGGTAGTTTTCTACGCTTGTCGCCTCTGGTACTGATTCATTATCATCAATCAGCAATTCGATATGCGCTTCAATTGCTTCGCGGACGCTTTCTACTGCGTCTGTAAAATTATCCCCTCCAGAAAAGCAACCCGGGATATCAGGGACACGGACGCCGAAGGATGAGTGGCCTTTATCAATCGCAACTGGATATAACATTTACACCTCCGAGAAGTGGACTCAAAGTCCCGCCTGTTTCTTGATACTTTTCAATGTTGGTAAAGGTATATCCTTTTATTGTTATTGGCTAATGGTCTTGTCAGAATTGTCTGTAACTGAGTGGTGGAAACAAGTCACAGCAATTGTTTTTTTAAATCTATTTAAAGGACAAAACTAATGAAAGCGTTGATTGTAATTGACATGCTGAACGATTTTGTCACAGGAGCACTCGCCAATGAGGCGGATGCGATGAAGATCGTACCGGTAATCAAGCGGCTGATTGATCATGCTCGGAACCATCGTGATTGGCTGGTGGTTTATGCTAATGACGCTCATCGAGCTGATGATCGGGAAATGAGTATTTGGGGCAGACATGCAATGGCTGGAACGCCAGGTGCTAATGTCATTGAAACATTGGCTCCTATTGGGACGGAGCGTGAAATTGTTTTGCCCAAGCGATTTTATGGGGCTTTCGATGGAACCGAACTGGAAGAGGTTTTGAAAGTATATGGTGTGACGGAAGTTGTGTTAACCGGCCAGCATACCCATTGTTGCGTCAGACATACGGCCTATGGCGCGTTTATACGCGGTTATCGAATCAAAATTTTGTCAGATGCTGTGTGTGTTTTTCCCGGTGTTGATCAAGAGGATGCTCTTAATTATCTTAAAACCATTTATGGCGCTGAGATTACAACGAGTAATGTTTTAACCGGGTAATATGGAATAGCCTATTAATATAGTTAATGGATCAAATTGCTGAGAATATATCAGCTAAAACTGATCTGGCAGATGCCAGTGAATATTGGCGCCTGCCAGCTAAATATTAACTAAACAGCGGGTAAATTACGTCCATAATAGATTTCTTGTATCTCTTTTTTCAAGAGATGGGTAATTTCCTGCTTTTCCGTTTCACTCAGTTGCTCTGGTGTGGCATTAAATAGGTAATCATTCAGGTCAAATCTTTTTAGCATCATTTTTGTATGAAATAGATTTTCCTGATAAATATTAACATCCATCATGTAATACTGCGATTGCACTTCCTCGGTCATATAATTCTGAATCGAGCTGATTTCGTGATCGATATAGTGTTTCATGCCATTTACATCTCTGGTGAAACCACGGACGCGGTAATCCATCGTGACAATATCTGATTCTAATTTGTGGATCAGATAGTTCAGCGCTTTGAGAGGTGAAATAACACCGCAGGTTGATACTTCAATATCAGCTCTGAAAGTGCATATGCCGCCGCCCGGATGGCTCTCTGGATAAGTGTGAACGCAGATATGGCTCTTATCCAAATGAGCGACGACGGAATTAGGCAACGGACCGGGATTTTCAGTATTGTCGACATCCTTTGGGTCCATAGGCTCTTCGCTGACGAGAATGGTGACGCTTGCCCCTTGCGGCTCATAGTCCTGGCGGGCGATATTCAAAATATTTGCACCAATGATCGAACATGTTTCGCTGAGAATTTCCGTTAAACGGTTAGCGTTATATTGTTCGTCAATATAAGCGATATAACTATCCCGATCAGCTTGGCTTTTTGCATAACAGATATCGTAAATACAAAAACTCAGGCTTTTTGTCAGGTTATTAAAGCCGTGCAATTTCAGCTTGTGCAATTTATTTCACCTCCTGGCTAATGGGTGATTATGGGTTCTCGGATAGTGCATCCAGCAGATATTGTGGTAGAGCAAAGCTACCGGTATGAACGGCTGGATTGTAGTAACGGCAGGTAAAGCCTGCGTTGTTAAAGCGCTGTTGCAATGTCGCCAGATCCACATGGCGTAGTGCCGGGTTCTGGCTCGCCCAGGCAAAGGTCATAATTCCACCATAATAGGTTGGAATCGCAGCCTGATAGAAACCGCTGTCAGCAAAATAGTTGCTCAATTTTTTATGGCTGGTTACTGCTTCGTCCTGTTGCAGGAAACAAACACCATTTTGGGCAACAAAGATGCCGCCTTCATTCAGGCAGAGTTGGCAACCTTGATAGAATTCGGAGGTAAATAATCCTTCACCAGGCCCAATCGGGTCCGTGCAGTCAGAGATAATGACATCGAATTTCTGATCAGTGGTATTAACGAAATTAACGCCATCGTCAATGATCAAATTGAAACGTGGATCATCATAAGCACCGGCATTATGGTTAGGCAGATACTGACGGCAGAATTCAACGACACCAGCATCGATTTCAACCATCGTGATGCTTTCAAGATATTGATGACGGCAAACTTCACGTAACATACCGCCATCACCACCGCCGATAATCAGTACTCGTTTGGCGTTCCCGTGGGCGAACAAAGGAACATGAGCCATCATTTCGTGGTAGATAAATTCATCACGTTCAGTGGTTTGTACTGTGCCGTCCAGCGCCATAATGCGGCCTAATGCCGCGTTTTCAAAGATAATCAAATCCTGATGCTCAGTTTTATCGTGATAAAGCACTTTATCGACGGAAAAATACTGACCAAAGTTGGCGTGCAGGGTTTCGTACCAAATTTCTTTTTGCGACATATCCCGGCTTTTCCTCCACTGTGACAGTCATGAAAATTGGGTGCACATAATAGCCAACAATTCTCATAGTTGCACGGTGAAATTTACCCCTTTCGGGGGATGAGGAAAAGCACTATTTAACGTAGGCGAATAAACTCAGCGAATCTCTGGCGAGAGCATGGCACTTTATCGCATTGGACAGGTAAATTCCTTTTAAATCCTGGTAGCTTTCTTCATTGAGTTTGTCCATCAATTGGCTGTTGTAATTCGTTAAATCCCACTTATTACGCTGAGCAAAATAAATAATGGCTCGTTTAATTTCCCGGTCAGGAATTTGGCTGTAACCACAGTCATATTTCAGGTAGATAAACACCGCCGTCAGATCCGCCAGATCTTCAGCTTCATTTTCTGTCAGCGCTTTTGCGGGGTGGGAAAAACCGAACAGAACGAGTATGTAAGTCAAGAGAGCTAATTTTCGCATTTGTATTATTATAATCAATCCATGTCATATTACGTTAACATATTAATATCTTTGTTAGGTAAAATTTATTTTTTTAAATTATTGTAAAGATCGACCTAAATCACATTCCCTCTGCTTGACCTTCCTGTAAGGGTAACCTTTACGTTTCCTTTTATGAAATGTTTTTTTATTGTTTATTTTTTGCCGATTTAATCAGGAAATTGATATGCAACGACGTGATTTTATCAGATTAAGCGCGGTTATTGGTGCATCCAGTATATTGCCTGTCTGGAGCCGTTTCTCCTTTGCTGAGTCTTATCCAGTACTGCCCATTCCTCCACAATTAGAGCCAGATGCGGCAGGTAAAATTGCTATTGAAATCAAAGCGGGAAAATCCAGTTTTAAAGCAGGAAAGGTGACTAAAACTTGGGGTTACAACGGTGATTTACTGGGGCCGACATTGAAATTGATGTCAGGTAAACCTGTCACTATTGATATTCTTAATCATCTACCAGAAGAGACCACAGTTCATTGGCATGGTCTGGAGATTACTGGGGAAGCCGATGGCGGCCCACATGCGATGATTGCGCCAGGAGGGAGTCGGACGGTCAATTTTACGCCTGAACAACCGGAAGCAACTTGTTGGTTCCATCCACATACGCATGGCAAGACGGGTTATCAGGTTGCAATGGGGCTTGGTGGATTAGTACTGATTGAAGATGAGAACAGTATTAATACGGGTTTGCCAAATCAGTGGGGCGTGGATGATATTCCGGTGGTTTTGCAAGATAAGCGCCTGAATAACGAGGGGCAGATTGATTATCAACTGGATGTGATGAGCGCTGCTGTCGGTTGGTTTGGCGATATAATGCTGACCAATGGCGTTGTTTTACCTCAGCATATTGCGCCACGTGGTTGGTTACGTTTGCGTTTGCTGAATGGTTGTAATGCTCGCAGTCTGAATATCGCGGTCAGTGATGGTCGTGAATTGTATGTTGTTGCCAGTGATGGAGGCTTGTTAGCGGAGCCGGTTGCGGTTAATGAATTATCGATTCTGCCGGGAGAGCGTTTTGAGGTATTGGTGAATACGTTTGATGGAAAAACTTTCGATCTGGTGACTTTACCTGTGGTTCAGATAGGAATGACATTACCGCCATTTGATCAGCCACTGCCGGTTTTGCGTATTCAACCTCAGCTTTTTTCTAGCCGTACAATACTGTCGGAGCGGCTTACCACGCTTCCTGCATTGCCCTCTTTTAACGGTTTGAATCGGCGTCGTTTACATCTGGCGATGGACAGTCGTCTGGATATGCAAGGGATGATAATGCTATCTCAGCGCTACGGTGAGCGGGCTATGGCTGGTATGGGGATGGATCATGGGAATATGAACCACGGAGATATGCATCATGGTAGTGAATTAAATTTCCATCGTGCGAACACCATTAATGGGCAGTCTTTCTCCATAACAGAACCCGCTTTTGATGTGAAACAGGGGCAGTATGAGCGTTGGGTGATTTCGGGAGTTGGCGATATGATGTTGCATCCGTTCCATATCCACGGCACCCGCTTTCGCATTTTGAGTGAAAATGGCCGCAAACCTGCCGCTCACCGCAGTGGTTGGAAAGACATCGTTCATGTGGAGGGCAAGGAGAGCGAAGTGCTGGTTCAGTTCAAGCATACTGCGGGAGTGAAACATCCATTTATGGCGCACTGTCATCTACTGGAACATGAAGATACCGGTATGATGCTAGGTTTTACGGTTAGTAAATAATTTTGCTGGCCGCAATGGAACGCAACAAAGCGTTGTACAGGGATTACGGTAGGTATTAAAATAGGTATAGATTTTGTATGTTATTTATCCTAATTTGAATGAAGGTATTGAGATGCTTAATGCAAGGTTTGATTCAGAAAAGGCTATAGAGGCCATTCTGTACGTTGCCTCTACAGCACCAATTTCTGACATTTATCATGTGGGTAAAATTTTGTATTTTGCTGACCGACTGCATTTAGAGCGTTATGGCCGGTTAATTACGGGTGATAACTATCTTGCAATGAAAGATGGCCCTGTGGCAGAGAATGCCTATGATATTATAAAAGTAGCCAGAGGGGACGGGCGCTTTATTCCAAATGGGTGTGATGTTGATGTTATACGGTCATCGTTGGCAGTAGAAGGACGTTATGGGAATCACCAAATACGTGCTTTGCGTGATTTCGATGAAGATGTATTTAGTGATTCAGATATTGATTGCATAAATGAAGCAATTGAAAAATATGGGAATCTTTCTTTTAAAGAAATACGTGATATCAGCCACGATAGTGTTTGGATGGCGGCTAACCAGAATGGTGAGATTCCATTGGAAGTGATAGCTGCCAGTTGTAAAGATGGTGACAAGTTAGTTGCTTATCTGGCTTTTACTGAGTAGCTGATGACTAATCTTGGTGACAGATTTCCTGCATCTTTTAGGGCGGAATTTTCAGCCAAACAGAATTTGGCTATAGGAGATGTTCTTTATCTTCACTGCCCTTTTACAACGCCTCCAAAGTTAAAATATTTGTTGGTTTGCTGCTGTGAGCCGCTGCTTGTTCTGATAATTAATTCTAAAATTAGCGAATTTATCCAATTACGACAGGAACTTCTTCAATGCCAAGTTGATTTGCCTCAGAAAGATCATAAGTTTTTGCAATGGGATTCGTTTATTAATTGTATAGATGCTCATGCGGCATTTGATATTAACGATATTAAGGAAAGGATCAGCACTGATTATCATAATATTGTTAAGGGTAAAGTCACTGATTATTATATGCGTGAAGTTTATAAGGCGGTTAAGCGTTCCCCAACAATGAAACGTGGTCAGAAGCGCAACATATTGGTGTCGTTAGAACAATTTATCGATTAGCGGTGAGCTATTATTATGAATAATAGTTTTGGTGTATGATCTATAGATTGGTTTCTCTTCTAAATATTATATACCCAATGGATTTCAAGATGCATCGCGACGGCAAGGGAGCGAATCCCCGGGAGCATAGGTAACTATGTGACCGGGGTGAGTGAGTGCAGCCAACAAAGAGGCAACTTGAAAGATGACGGGTATAAACATCCTTATCTTATGCCATACTTACCTTTAGATATCTTAGGGAAAAGGAACTGTTCAATAATATTGCTGGAAGAATGGCGTATTAATTGGCATATCAACTGGTTATAATCTTTTATTGATTTTTATATATTTATTCATTAAAAACAATTGGTTAACTTTATAATGAAACACACTGTAGAAGTTATGATCTCCGAACAGGAGGTTAAGCAGCGTATTGCTGAACTGGGAAAACAGATCACTGAACATTATCGTGATAGCGGTAGTGAGTTGGTGCTGGTCGGATTACTGAGAGGCTCCTTTATTTTTATGGCGGATTTATGCCGTGAAATTCAGATCCCTCATCAAGTCGACTTTATGACGGCTTCCAGTTACGGCAGCGGTATGAATTCCACTCGTGATGTGAAAATCCTGAAAGATCTGGACGAGGATATTCGTGGTAAGCATGTACTGATTGTGGAAGATATTATTGATTCAGGTAATACCCTGAATAAAGTACGTGAAATTTTGGCGCTGCGTGAGCCAAAATCACTGGCAATCTGTACCTTGCTGGATAAACCTTCCCGCCGTGAAGTTGATGTTCCGGTGGAGTGGATTGGTTACTCAATTGAGGATAAATTTGTGGTGGGTTATGGTATCGATTATGCGCAACTTTACCGTCATCTGCCTTATATCGGCCATGTGATTTTGCTAGAAGAGTAGTTTTCTCGTATTTGAAAACGGCAACTTTCGGGTTGCCGTTTTTGCTTTGTGATTCAGACATGGTGTGTAGTGTTGTAGCTGGCTAAGTAAAGCCCTCTTATTACGCTATCAGGAGTGAGCCAGTATTGGTTTTATTTCTGGTCTTTTGTGCTGTGAGGCAATCCACAGTTCATATTGGGACTGCATTCCTGTCCACATTTCGGCACTAGTACCTAATGCGGCTTCTAGTCGCAGGGCCATATCAGCAGATATTCCTACATTGCCGTTTAATATGCGAGATAGTGCAGCTCTGGTTATACCGAGAGCCTTTGCTGCCTCTGTGACAGATATGTCACCAAGATATTCACGCAAAACTATGCCTGGGTGTGCAGGTTTATGCATTTTCATTTCGTTGCCCTCAGTGATAATCTTGATAATTAACGAGAATTATATCTTCGCCCTCAAATCAAATGTTAAACGCCAATTATCGTTAACAGATATTGCCCAGTGACCGCTAAGATTTGCTCCTTTTAGTGGATGAAGTTTCCAGTTAGGGGCATTCATATCTTCTGGTTTTTTAGCCATATTCAATGCAGTTAGCTGGATTTGCAGCTTTAGGGCATGCTTAGGCTGAATGCCAGCGGTAGAACCAGTTTTGAAAAATTTTTCCAATCCTTTGTGTTTGAAGCTTTTAATCATACTAGTCTCGTATACTGTATATGCACGCTATACGAAAGTCGTCATGGCATGTCAACAAATACATATAATTTCTGTAATATTTAAGTATTCAATGAATGATAACGGGTATATTACATTTGTATTAGCGAAAGCCGATGTAAGCCTCTATGCCT
Source organism: Photorhabdus akhurstii (assembly GCF_019090985.1). NCBI lineage: Bacteria > Pseudomonadati > Pseudomonadota > Gammaproteobacteria > Enterobacterales > Morganellaceae > Photorhabdus > Photorhabdus akhurstii. Next base: position 1,070,501 of record NZ_CP020335.1, read on the forward strand.
AATGGGAATTCTCCCCCCCTAGAATGTGATGACAATGGCGTTACGTTTGTGTATTATTTAGACCACCTATAGCATAAGGGGATTTGAAATGAACGTAATAAGTGAGAATCGTAAAAATAAGACACTCAACTTGAGGATTAGGCAAGAGGATCGGGATTTAATAGATAGGGCAGCAAAAGTGAAGGGAAAAACCGTTACTGAATATGTCCTTGATACAATCAAACGTGATGCTGAAAATACTTTATTGGAATATTCCTTTATGGTTATATCTCCAGAAATTTTTAATGCTTTTATTGCTAAACTTGATGCTCCGGCTGCTCCAAATGAGCGTCTTATCAAAACGGCAAATATGAAAAAACCGTGGTGATAAAATGATTAATGATCCAACTTTGTTAACAGATGAGCACAATTTAAATAGTTTTACTTCAGGAATTGACACCCTGGACAACTGGTTAACAGACAGAGCATTAAAAAATCAAAAGAGAATGCTTCGAGAACCTATGTTGTAAGCGAAGACAGGGATGTTATTGCTTATTATTCGTTAGCTACCGGCTCAATCATGTCAGAAGAGGCGATAAGCAAATTTAAGCGTAATATGCCAAATCCCATTCCGGTGATTATTTTGGGCCGCTTAGCTGTTGATAAGCGTTATCAAGGAAGAGGGTTTGGTCGCTATTTAGTCAGAGATGCTTCCATACGTGTCGCTCAAGCGGCAGATTTGGTGGGTGTTAGAGGGTTGATTGTTCATGCTATCTCGGAGAACGCTAAGGCGTTTTATAAGTCTGTGGGTTTTAGTGATTCGCTTTTAAATCCAATGACGCTAATGATCACGCTAAAAGATTTAAAAACTGTTTTTAAAATAACAGATTAATACCATTTAGCAAAAATTGTTGTAAACTTTCCACTCTAGTTTAGATAATATCTCTGGAGAAAAATATTGTCATGAGTTTAAAGGGTGAAATATACTTTTTTAAGTGTGAGGAAAACATTTTAATATAATTTATAAACTGAAAATCTGTATAAATCTTCATTTAATTACGCTGTGGAAAGGATTAAATATAACCTTTTCTACAGCGTATTTTATCAGTAACTTAGAAAAATCACTTCTTATGCGTCAATTTGGAAACGGTCTGACGATAGGCCAATTCCAATTTTTCACGGCTGTCAGCCGTCACTTCAAGATCCTGCAATTGACCATTATGGATACCGTAAACCCAACCGTGGATCATCACTTTTTGGCCTCGTTTCCATGCTGATTGCATAATGGTTGAGTGACCAAGGTTATATACTTGCTCAACAACGTTAATTTCGCACAGACGGTTCAGACGCTCATTGGGGGGTAATTCACCTAGCATAGAACTGTGTTTATACCAAAGATCACGGATATGTAGCAGCCAGTTGTTAATCAATCCCAGTTCGGTGCCATCAATTGCGGCTTCGATACCACCACAACCATAGTGTCCGCAGATAATGATATGTTCAACTTCCAGTACGTCTACCGCATATTGAATAACTGAAAGACAATTTAAGTCAGTATGAATAACCAGGTTTGCAACGTTTCTGTGAACGAATAAGTCACCGGGGGCGGCATCAATTAGTTTTTCTGCTGGCACCCGGCTGTCTGAGCAGCCAATCCATAAGAATCGAGGTTTTTGTGCTTTTGCTAATTCTTTGAAAAAATTTGGGTTTTCTTCGTTAACCGATTCTGACCACTGCTTGTTATTGGCAAGCAGCTCTTCTATTTTTTTCATCATGATTCATAGCCTGGTAGTGTTTCTTTAAGATAGAATCATATACAACATCAATTAAAATTTTAATATTTTGTTGCTGTTTGTTTTTAATTTTTCTGCTGTTTTTGCAAAGCAAGTCAGGCAGAAAAGGAGCATTATGTTTCCACATTGCACGCAAAGGCGACCAGATAATAAAGGTGTTTTGTAATTTATGACTTATGCATTGGAGTTAACGCAGCTTACTAAGACTTACACTGATGGTGTTAAGGCGCTGTGTGGGATAGACCTGAATGTGGAAGTTGGAGACTTCTACGCATTATTGGGTCCGAATGGTGCAGGGAAGTCCACCACAATCGGCATTATTAGCTCTCTGGTAAACAAAAGCAGCGGTAAGGTTAAGGTATTTGGCTATGATATTGATACCGATATTGTGAATGCTAAACGCCAGTTAGGTCTTGTTCCGCAAGAATTTAATTTTAACCCGTTTGAGACAGTGTTGCAGATTGTTCTCAATCAAGCCGGTTACTATGGTGTACCGCGAAAAGTGGCGCAAGCCAGAGCGAAAACTTATCTATCGCAGTTAGATCTGTGGGAAAAACGTAATCAACGAGCGATTCGTCTGTCTGGTGGGATGAAACGACGTCTGATGATTGTACGTGCTTTGATGCATCAGCCTAAATTATTGATCCTTGATGAACCGACTGCCGGTGTTGATATTGAACTTCGTCGCTCTATGTGGAATTTTTTGCAACAACTGAATGCACAGGGAACGACAATTATTCTAACGACTCACTATCTGGAAGAAGCAGAAATGCTGTGCCGTAATATTGGTATTATTCAGCACGGTGAATTGGTAGAAAACACCAGTATGAAAAATTTACTCAGTCGGGTGGAATCTGAAACATTCTTCTTCGATCTGGCGACGCAAAACCCAACTCTTGAACTGGCAGGATATAATTATCGACTGCTGGATGCCTCTACTTTGGAAGTAGATGTTCAACGTGGTCAGGGAATAAATAGCGTATTCACCCAATTAAGTGCTCAGGGTATTCATATTCTGAGTATGCGCAATAAAGCGAACCGTCTGGAAGAGTTATTTGTCAGCTTGGTGAACAACAAGCAAGGAGATAGTAAATGATTCAGTTGTACTGGGTGGCGCTAAAAACTATCTGGATTAAAGAAATTACCCGTTTTGGGCGTATTTGGGTACAGACTTTATTACCGCCGGTTATTACCATGTCGCTCTATTTTATTATCTTCGGTAGCTTGATTGGTTCGCGTATTGGAGAAATGGGCGGTGTCGATTATATGCAGTTTATTGTCCCTGGCCTGATTATGATGGCGGTGATTACTAACTCTTATGCTAATGTTTCTTCCTCTTTCTTTGGCGCGAAATTCCAGCGCAGTATTGAGGAATTATTGGTAGCGCCGGTTCCGACACACATAGTTATTGTGGGCTTTGTTGGTGGTGGTGTTGCCCGTGGTGTTTGCGTCGGTATTTTGGTGACATTGGTTTCTCTATTTTTTGTTCCGCTTCATATTCATGCGTGGTGGATGATTGTTGTTACATTGCTAATGACTTCCGTTCTGTTTTCACTAGGCGGTTTGCTGAATTCGATTTTTGCTAAGACATTTGATGATATCAGCATTATTCCGACCTTCGTATTAACGCCATTGACCTATCTTGGCGGGGTGTTCTATTCATTGACATTATTACCCCCATTTTGGCAGGCGGTTTCCAAGCTTAACCCGATCGTTTATATGGTTAGTGGTTTTCGTTATGGTTTCCTGGGAATTACTGATGTTTCTTTGATAATTACATTAAGTGTTTTGACCGCATTTATTATGGTTTTTTATCTTGCTGCTTGGTATTTAATTGAAACAGGGCGGGGATTGAGGACTTAATTGTAGATTCTTTTGTTATGTGAGTAGTGATGAATGGGTAGGGGAAATGCATTTGTAATGTCTTCACAATTGTAATGTCTTCACAACTGCAATGTCTTCACAACCTACCCATTATTGAGCACTTAAATTAATATTTAAGCTACCTGAACTGGCACGGCTTTAGCTATACGGCTCATAATATTATCACCGTCAAAGTAAGCGATATTAGGCTTATGATGACAGGCATCTTCATTAGGGATTTGTACATATGAGCAAATAATCAGCCTATCACCTGCCGCCGCACGGCGTGCGGCCGCGCCATTAACTGAAATTATTCTAGAGCCACGTTCAGCGGCGATAGCATAAGTGGAAAAACGCTCGCCGTTATCCACGTTATAGATATCAATAGCTTCATATTCCAGAATACCGGCAGCATCCATAAAATTCTGATCAATTGCACAGGAACCTTCATAATGTAGATCTGCCTGAGTCACTTTCACTCGGTGCAATTTCCCCTGTAGCATCGTGCGCAACATGGTTTCTCTCCTGATTCGATGACAACTTAGAATCTGTTATTTTCCTGCATCAATAACGCCTGATACAACGGCGATTATTGCATTAAGTCTATCTGTTGATTATCGATTAAACGGGTCTGCCCTAACCAAGCAGCCATCAGAATAACCGCTTTTTTACTTTCGGTATTTAACGGCGCCAATGTTTCGGCGTCACGGATAAACAACTCATCAGGTACAAAACCTGCTTCGCGTAGCTGTTCGGCAGCTTGGGTAAGCATTTGTTCTGTGTGACGTTCACCTTGTGCCATTTTTTCAGCGATAGATCGCATGATCTTGCTGAGTTCTGGGGCGATTCGATGTTCATCGGCTGTTAAATTGTTATTACGTGAACTGAGAGCCAGGCCATTTTTATCGCGCACAGTAGGTACTGAGATTAGCGTAATGTCATAAGCCAGGTCGTCAATCATTTGGCGAATAAGTTGTAATTGCTGAAAATCTTTCTCGCCAAAATAGGTCAAATCGGGTTGTACCAAATTGAATAGTTTGCTCACCACGGTTGACACACCACGGAAATGACCGGGACGACTGGCCCCTTCCAGCATGGTAGAAAGCCCAGGAACTTCAACATAAGTTTGATGTTCCATACCGTTAGGGTATATTTCCTTATCGGCAGGAGCAAATACCAGATCGGCACCGTGTTGATGAAGTTTTTCGCAATCTTCCTGTAAAGTACGGGGATATCTTGCCAGATCATCCTGACGATTAAACTGCATCGGATTGACGAAAATAGAGACAATCACAATATCTGCTTGCCCTTTGGCTGTATCGACTAACGTCATATGGCCATCGTGCAAGTTACCCATTGTTGGCACCAGTGCAATGCGTTTTCCTTCCTGACGCCAGCGGCGGATTTCACGGCGTAGAATCGGTACGGTTTCGACAATCAGCATTGCTTAATACTCCTTAGTATGTTTGCAGCCTTCGGGCTAACAAAGGGTAATTTATTAATAAAATGAGTGTTCTTTACCTGGGTAGGCGCCGCTTTCTACTTGCTCTTTATATAGGCGGATGGCATCAGGTATATTTCCCGCTTCTTCAAGGAAGTTTTTCACAAACTTAGGCGGGCTTACTGTGATGCCTAGCACGTCATGCATCACTAAAATTTGCCCATCAGTCACATTACCGGCGCCAATACCGATTACCGGGATCTGTAATTCATCGGTGATACGTTTAGCCAAATCAACGGGGACGCACTCTAGCACCAGCAGTTGTATGCCCGCTTTTTCTAAGGTAATGGCATCTTTTATCAATTGATTCGCTGATTCTTCATCACGTCCTTGCACTCTATAACCGCCCAGAATATGAACTGACTGCGGAGTTAGCCCTAAATGAGCGCAAACGGGTACAGAACGCTCGGTAAGCATACTAATGGTATCGTATAACCAGCTACCGCCTTCAAGTTTCACCATGTTAGCGCCAGCACGCATAAGCTTAGCCGCGTTTTCACAACTCTGCTCTGGTGTGGCATAACTCATGAAAGGCATATCGGCAATAATAAAAGTATAAGGTGCTCCGGCACGGACGCAACGAGTGTGATAGACAGTATCTTCAACTGTCACTGGAATGGTGGTATCAGCCCCTTGCACTGTCATACCCAGTGAGTCACCCACCAGCATGACATCGATACCTTGCTCGGCAAACAGGTGGGCAAAGCTGGCGTCATAAGCGGTAATAGTTGCGAATTTACGTTTTTCGTTCTTGAGCTGATTCAGATCAGTCATGGTTATTGGTTTCATTATCTATCTTCCTTCTCCTGCAATTTTTCTTGTTATGTACAGAAATCGGCCACGGACTGAACTGAGATCCTTATATGTAATGATTAGAATCAGAGGACTGCGGTTGCAGCCAGAGCTCCAGGCCGTTTTCTGGAATATGTTTTAGTCTTTCAGATAAAGCTTCCCCGTCAGGAAATATGAGATCAGGGGCAATTTCAGCTAACGGGTAGAGCATAAATTCGCGCTGTTTTAGTCCGTAGTGAGGCACGGTCAAGCGTTCGGTATTAATCACCAGATCGCCAAATAGCATGATATCCAGATCAAGTGTTCTTGGCCCCCAGCGTTCATCTTTTCTTACCCGCCCCTGAGCCAGTTCAATCGCCTGAGTGTGATTGAGTAATTCTTCCGGTGTTAGCGTGGTCTCCAGCGCGACTGCCGCATTCAGAAAATCAGGTTGATTCTGCGGCCCCATTGGTTTAGTACGATACAGTGAGGAGCAGGCAATAAATTCTGTTTCTGGTAAATCCCTTAATGCAGCAAGTGCATTTTTTACTTGCTGCACAGGTTCCGCCAGATTGCTGCCAACAGCGATATAAACACGAGCCATCATTATCAGCCGTTCCTGCTTAGTCTTGGTTTATAGTGACGGCGTGGCCGTGTACGACGACGGACAATCTCACTGCCCAGTTCGGAAATCATATGTCGTTGCTGTGATGCATTGACTTGCTGAAATTCTCCCCACCAATGGGCAAGTTCTTTTAGCTCATTGCGGTTTTCGACATTGGCCCTGAGTTCCAGCAAATCGTAGGCAGCACGGAATTTAGGGTGCTCCATCAACTTATTTGCCCGTTTACCATGACGGCGTGGCAGACGTAACTGTAATTGCCAGATATCACGCATGATGGTTGTCAGGCGCTTAGGAATAGCAATGGAGTGGCATTGCTCATCCAAAATATCATTCATAGCCAATGCGAAAGCGTCGTAGTAAGCCAGACCACCTTCTTGGGACAGCTTTTCCGCATGCTCAACCAGTGGATACCAGAGCATCGCGGCGAACAAAAACGCCGGATTAACCCGTTTATCGTTCTGTAACCGGAAGTCGGTATTCTTCAAAACCTGATTGACCATACGTTCCATTGGCGAGTCGTTATTTTCGGTGAAATAGCGTTGAACCAATGGAAAAAGTGGTTGAAATAGGCGGTACTCGCGCAGAAGTTGATAAGTGCTGTAGCCTTGACCGGTTTGTAAAAGTTTTAGCGATTCTTCAAACAGGCGGGCTGGTGGAATATTACTCAGCAGAAAAGCCAAACGAGAAATCGGTTCGGCGGTATCTTCGCTGATGGTCATATTTAGTTTGCTGGCGAAGCGGATCGCACGCAGCATTCTTACTGGATCTTCTCGATAGCGAGTTTCAGGATCGCCAATCAAGCGGATAACACCGGTTTCCAGATCATGAAGACCACCGGCATAATCACGCAGAGAGAAATCATTGATGCCGTAATAGAGGCTGTTTATGGTGAAATCGCGGCGCATAGCATCTTCTTCAATTGATCCGAAGATGTTATCCCGCAGTAGCATACCGCTTTGTGCTTGTTGTGACTGATTTTTATCACCGGAACCCGTTTGTTCATGTGGACCACGGAATGTTGCGACTTCAATCACTTCCTGACCAAACATAATATGAGCTAAACGGAAGCGGCGTCCAACCAGACGGCAGTTGCGAAATAGCTTACGTACCTGTTCTGGCGTTGCATTGGTGGCAATATCAAAATCTTTCGGTTTCGTGCCGAGCAATAAATCACGGACGCCACCGCCAACCAGATAGGCTTCAAAGCCGGATTTATTCAGACGGTAAAGAACTTTCAGTGCATTTTCACTGATATCTCTGCGGGAAATACTATGTTGTTCCCGTGGAATTATCGTTATTAATGAGTCAGGATGAGGATTCTCCTGTTCAACCTTCCTTTGCATTTCCACATTGGATGAAGATTGATAAGGGTTTTGGCGATTAGAGTGAAGAGTTACGTACTCTTCCTGAGTAGAACGATTAGATCCGGTGACTGATCCTTCACTGGCTGCCTGTGGTTCGCGGTTAGTTTTCCCTTCGCGGATCAATAAGTTACGGCAGAAATTTGCTACTCGGTTAAAAATGGTACACCTCGATAAGTAACTAATCATATAAAACAAATAAAAACAGCGGCTAATCATAGCCTACTGTGTATTTTTTGAGAATGGTTGTTATGACTAACCGTAACTTTATTCACGTTACCTATATATTTTACCTTGTCGTGGAATTCGGTCCAGCTCCCAACGTGCTGTTGCTTTTTTCAACAATTGATCACGAGAAAGGTCTTGCCAGTTTTCTATGACTGGTTGATTAAGGAAAGATAATGCCTCAATCAGTAATGGCCGGGGATCATCCAATGGGATCGGCTGAGCATGATTCTGTTTGGAAAGTTTATTGCCATCCTGATTTAGAGCGAGTGGTAAATGAATATAGTCAGGTATTTTCAGATTTAACTGCTGATAAAGCGCCATCTGACGGACGGTTGGTGCGATCAAATCAGCTCCTCTTACCACCTCGGTCACACCTTGGTAATCATCATCAATAACAACCACTAAATTATAGGCAAATAAACCGTCACGACGGTGAATAATAAAATCTTCTTCAGCCATGATCGGATCGGCGTTCAGATATCCTTGCAACTTATCTTCGAAACCGTAAATCGGATGACGCTGTTTGAATCGAATTGCTGCATGATCAACGGGCAAATTTAATTCACGACAGTTTCTATCATAAAAACCATTAGTCTGGTGAATGCGTTGACGGGTACAAGTGCAGTAATAGCTTAAGCCTTGTTGTTGCAATTGATTAAGGATATGACGGTAAGCCTCATGGCGCTGAGATTGATAGAGAATTTCACCATCCCAATGTAAACCGTAATGCTCAAGCGCGTGAAGAATACGGTCGGCAGCACCGGGAACTTCTCTGGGCGGATCAATATCATCGATACGTATCAGCCACTTCCCCTGACAAGCGCGGGCTTGCAAATAGCTGCCAATGGCAGTGATTAATGAACCAAAATGCAGGTCGCCAGAAGGTGATGGGGCGAAACGCCCAATATAAGAGTGGGGACTATAAGCGTGGGGACGTTCAGATTTTATCATATGGGATCAGTGGAGTTGTTTATACGGCGTCATGAAGACGCCGTATTCGGAACACCATTAATTAGCCAGCCATCTGTTTTTCACGGATTTCGGCCAGAGTTTTACAATCAATACACAAATCTGCGGTTGGACGGGCTTCCAAACGACGGATGCCGATCTCAATGCCACAGGATTCACAAAAACCGAAATCGTCATCTTCGACTTTTTTCAGGGTTTTCTCGATCTTCTTAATCAATTTACGCTCACGATCGCGGTTACGTAATTCAAGACTGAATTCTTCTTCCTGCGCCGCACGGTCAACTGGATCAGGGAAGTTCGCTGCCTCATCTTGCATATGAGATACAGTACGATCTACTTCATCCCTGAGTTGATTGCGCCATGCTTCAAGAATTAGCTTGAAATGCGCCAACTGGGCATCGTTCATGTATTCTTCACCTGGCTTTTCTTGGTAAGGTTCTACCCCAGCGATGGCGAGAATGCTTAAGGACGAGGTTTTACGTTTTTGCCCTTCTTGCATAATACTTCTCCTACACACGCACTATCAAACAAACCCCTAGCGGGGAAAAAAACAGGCCGCTATAAATAGCAGATGGAGCATGGGTTGGCAATTGTTCCTGCCATTAGTTTCACAATGGTGTGGAAGCAAATGTATTGCATGCCTTTACACCTTGTACAACTTGGCTGCAAATAATTAGGTAAATCGATAAATTAATTATTTTAGTACAAAAGTTAACTTATCGCCTAAAATCATCCCTTTTCCGGTCATGTTGGCCTGGTAACAGATAACTTCGACCCCAGAATTTTGCGCTTGTTCCAAAAGAGATGAATAATTATGATCAATATGTGCCGCCGCCGCGACCTGCCTGATGCCGGAATGCAAAACCGCAAAGAACAAAACCGCTCTTTGCCCTTGTTCTGCTATGTGCTGCAATTCCCGTAGGTGTTTTTGCCCGCGGGTCGTGACAGCATCAGGGAAATAGCCACAATTTTCCTGGAGAAGAGTCACTGATTTCACTTCAATATAGCAATTAACTTGTTGTTCTGCCTGTAATAACAGATCTATCCGACTGTTCTCTTCGCCATATTTCACTTCGCGACTGATTTTTTTATATTCAGAAAATTCTGGAATAGCATTTTTTGCAATGGCTTCAGCGACTAAATCATTTGCTCTGAGCGTATTGACGCAAATCCAGTGACCATCCTGCGTTTCTGTTAATTCCCAACTGTTGGGGTATTTACGCTTGGGATTATCAGATGTGGAGTACCAAACCGTATCTCCCGGTGTCGCGCAGCCGGTCATTGCGCCCGTATTGGCACAATGGATGGTCAGTGTTTCGCCTTCCGGTGTGATGACATCAGCCAGGAAGCGTTTATAACGACGAATTAGCGTGGCAGATTGTAAGGGTGGATGGAATTCCATAAAAACTCCTTGATGACTGATGGCATAAGATTGAAGCGGGCAATGCTACAATGCCGGCGGTTGAAAGTTAACTTTCTTTGTATGGAGTGTTTGTGTCTTTATTGCCTGTATATGAAGTCGTCGAGCCTGTCCTGAGTGCGTTGAAAAGTTCACAACAGGTCCTGCTTCATGCTCCGGCTGGTGCCGGGAAATCGACAGTTTTGCCACTGGAAATTCTGAAAAAAGCCGATTTTTCTGGGCGTATCATAATGTTGGAACCACGGCGGATTGCCGCTCGCAGTGTTGCTAATCGCCTTGCAGCTCAACTGAATGAAAATATTGGGCAGACGGTGGGTTACCGGATGCGTTCAGAAACGAAAGTGAGTACAACCACTCGCCTTGAAGTGGTAACGGAAGGCATTTTAACCCGTATGTTGCAGCAAGATCCCATGCTGACCGGGGTTTCTCTGGTGATTCTGGATGAATTCCATGAGCGTAGCTTGCAGGCCGATTTGGCGCTGGCATTGTTGCTGGATGTACAGGCAGGGCTGCGGGATGATCTGCGAATTTTGATTATGTCAGCGACGCTGGATAATCAGCGGCTCTGTTCTTTATTACCTGATGCGCCGGTGATTACTTCTCAAGGGCGAAGCTTTCCTGTGACCAGACATTATTGTCATTTGCCAACTCATCAACCTCTTGAACAGAGTGTAGCTACCGTTGTATTGCGGTTACTCCAACAGGAACAAGGTTCTATGCTGTTGTTTTTACCGGGTAGCGGAGAAATTCAACGGGTATTTGGACTTCTTAGCGGGAGAGTTGCCGAGGATACCGATTTGTGCCCGTTATACGGTGCGTTGTCATTGGCTGAACAACAAAAAGCGATCGAACCTTCACCATGTGGACGCCGTAAAGTTGTTTTGGCGACCAACATTGCGGAAACCAGCTTAACGATTGAAGGTATTCGATTGGTGGTTGATAGCGGTCTTGAACGCACGACGCGTTTTGAACCCAAAAATGGGCTGACTCGTCTGATCACTCAACGCATCAGTCAAGCTTCTATGACACAACGGGCTGGCCGAGCGGGACGACTGGAAGCCGGAATTTGTTGGCATCTATTCAGCCAGGAACAGGCAGAAAGATCGGCAGAACATAGTGAGCCTGAAATTCTGAATACTGATCTCAGTAGCTTATGGCTCTCCTTATTGCAGTGGGGCTGTCATGATATTTCTCAATTGCACTGGCTAGATATGCCACCGGCGGCAGCTCTGACAGTAGCCAAATCGCTGTTATTACAGTTAGGCGCAGTCAATAGCAATGGTCAGTTAACGTCCAGAGGCAGAAAAATGGCGGAATCTGGCAGTGATCCGCGTTTGGCGGCGATGTTATGTGCGGGATTGGAACAAGGGGCCGATATGCTGGCAACCGCAGCTATGCTGACCGCGATTCTGGAGGAACCGCCCCGAGATGGTCAGCCGGATATCACTTATTGGGTTGAACAGCGACAGGTTCATTGGTTACGGCGGGCAAAGCAGTTAACCAGGAATATGGGCGATCATTTTGGTGAGCCGGATGGTGGATTTGTTGCAATGCTATTAGCCCAGGGTTTCCCTGACAGAATAGCCAAAAATCGAGATAAGAGAGGGCGTTTTCAACTGGCGAATGGTCTGGGAACGATAATCGATGATGAAGAAAAGTTATCTGGCGAATCGTGGCTGGTGGCTCCTTCGTTATTACAAAACAGCAAAAATCCTGATGCGCGTATTTTGCTGGCTTGTCCTCTGGATATTGAACGACTGGTACAGCAACAACCGAATTTATTTAGTGAGCAAAGTGTCGTTGAATGGGATGATAACAAAGGGACATTACGATCATGGAAACGGCTGCAATGTGGCAGCCTGACAGTAAAAGCCCAACGATTGGCAAAACCTTCCGATGAGCAATTACAACAGGCTCTGCTAAACTGGTTACGCAGTGAGGGATTACATGAGCTGAACTGGTCACCTGCGGCAGTTCAGTTGTGCATCCGTATCCAATGTGCGGCTAAATGGTTGCCTGAAATGGAGTGGCCGGCAGTAGATAATGATGCATTAATGGCTTCTCTTGATGATTGGTTGATGCCGTTCCTTACTGGCGTGCGTGATTTGAAAGGGCTGAAACAGATTGATTTGTTGCCGGTGTTGGAAAACTTGCTGGATTGGCAACAACAACAGTGTCTGGATAATGAACTGCCTATTTATTACACTGTTCCTACCGGCAGTCGGATAGCAATTCGTTATTTCAGTGATAAACCACCGGTATTATCTGTTCGGATGCAGGAAATGTATGGTGAGCAGCAAAGCCCATCTCTGGCAAAAGGGCGGGTAACACTGGTGCTTGAACTCTTATCGCCAGCCCAAAGGCCATTGCAGATCACGCAGGATCTGGCTGCTTTTTGGCAAGGGTCCTATCGTGAAGTACAAAAAGAGATGAAAGGGCGTTACCCAAAACATTTATGGCCGGATGATCCGGCAAATACGGTACCGACTCGGCGGACAAAAAAATATTCGTAATAGAATTTACTCCTTGTTTTTGCTGGCGAATAAATTCATTAAAAAATATGAAAACCCAAATAAGAGCATCTGAGCGGTTTTGGAGAATTTTGGAATGTCTGGTGAAGATCGTCAACCAATCGGACGTAAAGGCAAAAAGTTGGTATCCCGCCGTAAAGGGCCATTAAAAAGGCGATATCGGTTGGATGATGATAATGGCTATGAAGATGATGACTACGATGATGAAGAGGATCAACCCATGACAACGAAAGGAATGTATTCTCGCCCGCCTAAGAAAAAGTGGCGTTGGTTCTGGTTGTTATTCAAGATATTTATTATTTTTGCCGTATTACTGGCGGCTTATGGTGTCTATCTGGATGCCAAAATCCGTGATCGCATTGATGGAAAAGTCTGGGAGTTACCGGCGGCAGTCTATGGACGAATGGTCAATCTTGAACCGGGCATGAACTACAGTAAGAAAGAGATGGTACATCTGCTGGAAGGGATGCAGTATCGCCAGGTGACGAAAATTACCCGTCCCGGAGAGTTTTCTGTCAGAGGTGAAACCATTGAAATGTTGCGCCGTCCGTTTGATTTCCCTGACAGCAAAGAGGGGCAGATCCACGCTCTGCTGACTTTCAGCGATAACCGCTTGGCGGGGATCGAAAATCTGGAAAATCAGCGTCAATTTGGGTTCTTCCGTCTTGATCCGAAGCTGATTACCATGTTGCAGTCCCCCAATGGGGAGCAGCGGTTATTTGTGCCACGTTCTGGTTTCCCCGATTTACTGGTTAACACTTTGCTGGCGACGGAAGATCGCCATTTCTATCAACATGATGGCATCCGTATTCTTTCCATTGGGCGTGCGGCACTGGCTAACTTGACTGCCGGGCGTACGGTTCAGGGGGGAAGTACCCTGACGCAACAATTGGTGAGAAACCTGTTCCTGACCAATGAACGTACTTTGGTGCGCAAAGCCAATGAAGCCTATATGGCGGTGCTGATGGATTATCGTTACAGCAAAGATCGGATTCTCGAACTGTATCTGAACGAAGTTTATTTAGGCCGAAGTGGTGATGGGGAGATCCGAGGATTCCCGCTGGCGAGCCTCTACTATTTTGGCCGTCCCGTGGATGAATTGAGTTTAGATCAACAGGCGTTGCTGGTCGGTATGGTGAAAGGGGCCTCACTCTATAATCCGTGGCGTAATCCTAAACTCGTTCTCCAGCGTCGTAATGTGGTGCTCAAGCTGTTACAAAACCAGCAAATTATTGATGAAGATCTTTATAAGTTATTGAGTGCTCGTCCACTGGGGGTAAAACCGAAAGGTGGTGTTATTACCCCACAACCGGCGTTTATGCAGCTAGTTCGTAAGGAGTTGCAGGACCGACTGGGGGATCGAGTAAATGATCTGTCCGGCGTAAAAATCTTCACTACTTTAGACCCGGTATCTCAGGATGCGGCTGAAAACGCAGTGGAAGAGGGGATTGCCAGTCTGAGAAAAACCCGCAAAATCGCTGACCTTGAAGGGGCAATGGTGATTGTCGATCGCATCAGTGGTGAAATCAGGGCGATGGTTGGGGGTTCTCAACCTCAGTATGCTGGATTTAACCGAGCGATGATGGCGCGCCGTTCGATTGGTTCGCTGGCAAAACCTTCGACTTATTTGGCGGCATTGAGTGAGCCGGATCAATATCGGTTGAATACTTGGCTGGCGGATGAACCCCTTGCGGTAAAACAGCCGAACAGTAAGGTTTGGGAACCGAGAAATTATGACCGTCGTTTCCGTGGGCGAGTCATGTTGATAGATGGGCTGGCAAATTCATTGAATATTCCTACGGTGAACCTTGGATTGGCGGTTGGTCTTGATCATGTCAGCAACACATTGATCCGGCTTGGCGTACCGGAGGAAGTGATTCAGCAGGTTCCGGCCATGTTACTGGGTTCTCTCAGCTTGACACCTTTGGAAGTAGCGCAGGAATACCAGACAATGGCGAGTGGCGGCAACCGTGCGACGCTTTCCGCGTTACGTTCTGTCATCGCGGAAGATGGCACTGTGATATATCAGAGTTACCCACAGGCTGAACGGGCTGTACCGGCTCAGGCGGCTTATCTGACGCTATATGGTATGCAGCAGGTGGTAGCGAATGGAACTTCTCGTTCTCTGAACGCTAAGTTTGGTCGTTATAATCTGGCGGGTAAAACGGGTACCACCAATGATCTGCGTGATAGCTGGTTTGCCGGAATCGATGGTAAAGAGGTGGTGATAGCGTGGGTTGGCCGCGATAACAACGACCCGACTAATCTGACAGGCGCTACAGGGGCATTGAATGTGTATCGCCGTTATCTGGAAAATCAGACGCCGCTGATATTGAATAATATTCCACCAGAAGGCATTGTCGATATGGCGGTTAATCAGGATGGCAGCTTTAGCTGTAGTGGCAGTGGTTGGCGAACATTACCGGTTTGGACTTATGATCCACAAAGTTTGTGCCAGCAAACAGAGGTATCAGCACCTGTTCAACAGCAAGAACAAGCACCGGGCTGGTTGCGGGAGATGTTTGGCCAATAATAAATATTTGATGAGATAAATGACAAAACGCTGATCTCTATGGTCAGCGTTTTTGTTTTCTGGGTAAAGTAGAGCGCTATTCATCCCACAGAGCTGTTCACTCCCTTTTTACCTGCTTTCCAAACATACCGCGTTATTATCCTTTTAGTCTTATGTTTGTTATTTAATTGTAAATAAATTGTTATAAATTATGAGTTATTACGCCCATCATAGGCAATAAAATCGGCAATTTTCAGAATATTCCTATATCTTCTTTAAGTAAAATCTGATTAATTGTTGATCATGTGTATTAGCTTGATGGCGATAATAATATGACGATAATTTCAATTAGCTTCACTCTCCATGCTGTAAACCAATGGAGAAGTGAATAGATGGCAATAGGATATTTCTTGCTCGTTGGTGATAAGACAACCTGTGGCGGACAGATTATCACTGGTGACCACACCATGACATTTAATGGACGGGCGACCGCTCGTGAAGGGGATACAGTTACCTGTGGCAAACATCCCGGTACTTACATGATTGTCGGTGGTGTATCTGACGTGTTTGACATGGGCCGCAAGCTGGCTGGCACGTTGGACAGTGTGAGTACTTGCCCCTGTCGGGCTAGGTTTATCAACTCGGAGATGGACAGCTATGAGAAGCAGGAGCAGCCTAATCATCGGGCTACAGCGCCTGTGAATATGGCGGCCCAGAATTTCTCGTCGCCGGTGAAGGAAACGAGAAACGTTCAGCCCGCACCTCCTGTGACTAAAGAGCCTCCAATACCGGTATTTGCGAAATCCTGCTTACGGGGTAAAGGTTGTACTGATGCCGGAACCGAGGCTGAACCGGCGAATAACTTCGGCAGAATGGCGATATATCAGGTTCCGTCATCTCCCACTCCGGTGACGCCACAAAAACCGGAACCATCTCCACAAGGTGAGAAACACCCGCCTGAGCCGGATAAACCGCAGGATAAAAAATTACCGTGGTATAAACGGTGGTTCCGTAGTGGTGAAGATAAAGCCGAAGCCGCCGCTACCGCTGTGGCCGCCACTGCCCGCAGCGCGGTAGCGGAAGGGGAAACGCTGGTGATGCGTTACATTGGCGGCGGCGCCATCAGTGCAGGACGTTGGCTGGCGGCGCCGAATCCGGTGACAGTTGGATTAATGGGGCTGTTTTATTCACCGAAGTTGAATGAAGGCGAGGAGGATTACTTAACCCCGTATCGTTTGAGCCAGATAGCGGAACAGTACGGTAAAGCTTCTACCCGTGTGCGTTTTCGCTGGATCAGAGATGAAAAAAGCGGCAGGATGACGGTTCAGGGATATCACGTCAGCCCGGAAGGTGGTCTGGATAAAGTACCGGTTCGCATGATGACGCTGAATCGGACCACCGGTAATTACGAGTTTTGGGAACCGGGAGAAAACCGGCCGACAATTTTATGGACACCGAGCGAGCAGGAATTCAAAGTTCCACCGCATACCGGGAATGAAGAACAACCGTTTATTCCGTCGCAAATAACCGTGTTGCCGATCCCGGATAAAGTCGGCAGCGATATTGAATCGTTACCTATGCCGGAAGAGAAGGATTTCCGTGATTATATTCTGGTATTTCCAGCCGATTCAGGCATGGAGCCGATCTATGTGATGTTTAATACTCCTCGGAATCAACCGGGAGTGGTAACTGGTCGGGGACAAAAAATCGAAGGAAACTGGTTAAGTCGCGCAGGGCAAGGTATGGGAGCACCAATTCCCAGTCAGATAGCAGATAAGTTGCGTGGGAGAAAGTTTAATAACTTTGATAATTTCAGAAATGCGTTTTGGAAAGAAGTTGCTAATGACCCTGAGTTTTCTAAGCAATTTAAAACTGCGAATATGGGAAATATGAAAAAAGGAAAAGCTCCAGCTCCAAGGAAAGACGAATGGAAAGGAAAAAAGAAAAAATACGAGTTACATCATAAAAAGCCTATTTCTAAAGGTGGAGGTGTTTATAATGTTGATAACATTAGTGTTGTTACGCCAAAGAGACATGGTGAACTACATAGTTGGAGGTGAATAAACTATGGAAAATAATGTAATGAATATTACTGAAAATGAATTTTTATCCTTGATAAAGAAAATATTTAATGGAAATTTTCGAACAGAGGAGGAAGAATCAGAAGCTATAGATGAATTTGAAAGAATTTCAGAACACCCCTCTGGCGGTGATTTAATCTTCTATCCAGAAGATGGCATTGAAGATAGTCCTGAAGGTGTGCTTGAAGTGATAAAGGAATGGAGAACCAAAAACGGCAAACCTGGCTTTAAAAAATAGAGATTGAGTAAGTGATGAAAAGGATTTTTATAATCCTTTTCATCACAATCAAAGAGAATACCTCACAACTATCATACCGATATTGAATCGTTACCGATGCCGGAAGAGAAGGATTTCCGCGATTATATTCTGATCCTCCCCGTTCCTAATATGCCGCCGGTGTATGTGTATTTGAGTAAACCGCCGGTGAAACCGTTGGAAGTGGGAGAATATCAGGATCTGGCTGGACGTAGCCGTAATGATGGGTTGGATATTGATCATATTCCTTCTCAGGCGGCATTGAGAAAATATCTTGCTAATAAGTATCCAAATATGTCTCCAGCAATGATAAAAGCTATGCTTATAAAAGGTGTCAGCATAGTAATACCCAAACGAATACATCAGAAATACAGTGAAACCTACGGCGGGAGAAATACACCAATGAAAAAAACTCAGGATGCATCTGATCTAAAGGCTGCTGTAGAGAGTAATTTTGACGCTATGATTATTGGATTGATAGAAGAGGGTTATACGCCTGAACAATTAGATAAGGCGAGGGAAGATCTACACCAACTCAATAAAAAGCAAAGGTGGTACAAATAATGGCCGATGTTGTTGCAATAATAAATAATTTAGGACAAACAGTCGATATGTTAATTGAAAAACAACTTATTTCGGCTGGGAAATTTGAGCACATCTTTAATAGTGATGAGGAGTTCCATTGTCAACCTGAGCCTGGGCTCATGCTAGTTTTTGATGAATTCACAAAAAAATTAATCTCTGTATGCATTACTTTGACATCATATTTACCTGAAATTGAAGTTTATAAAGGCAATATGCCTTCACCATTTCAACCTGTAATGGATAAAGCCGCAGTGAGAGCTATTTTAGGTCAACCTTCTGAGGTTAATGAAGCTACAGAAGTACCGATTATTGGTATGGTTGGTGGCTGGGATGTTTATATCGATTGCTTAAAAGACTTATATCCGGCAATCAATATTGTGTTTGGGTATACAATACATCAAAGGGTAAGTGATCTAACTTTTAAAAAATCTGGGTGAAGAGTAATCTCTCACTATTTATTTTGGACAATATGGGCAGCGATATTGAATCGTTACCGATGCCGGAAGAGAAGGATTTTCGTGATTATATTCTGATCCTCCCCGTTCCTAATATGCCGCCGGTGTATGTGTATTTGAGTAAACCGCCGGTGAAACCGTTGGAAGTGGGAGAATATCAGGATCTGGCTGGACGTAGCCGTAATGATGGGTTGGATATTGATCATATTCCTTCTCAGGCGGCGTTGAAAATTTATTTGATTGAAAGGTACGGAGAATTAGATTCTGGTGTGCTCAAAAATATCTTAGAGAATAGCGTTTGTATTGCTGTTTCTCGCTGGGTTCATCAAAAATATAGTGAAACTTATGGCGGGCGAAATACACCAACGAAAAGGATTCGGGATGCATCCGATTTGAAAGCAGCAGTTGATAGTAACTTTGATGCTATGACTCCAGGTCTGAAAGAAGAAGGTTATACTGATAGTCAATTGAATAATGCCCGGAAAGACTTACATAAATTTAATCAAGAGAAAGGATGGTACAGGTAATGAGAGATATTGTTGAAATAATTCATAGTCTAGGGAAAACAGCAGATCTATTAATTGAAAAACAACTTATCCCAACGGGAAAGTTTGAATATTTGTTTGAAGGAGACGATGAATTTCTCTGTATACCAGAGGATGGATTAACGTTAGTTTTTGAAGATAAATCAAGGTTGTTAATCTCAGTCGGTATTACTCTAATTGCATCTGGGCCAAGGATGAAGATTTATAGAGGTGAAATGCCGCCCCCATTTTTGTCTGAAATGGATAAGACAAAGGTTAAATCTGTGTTAGGAGAGCCATCAGAGACAAAGGGCGCTGTTAAATTGCCAGTTATTGGAATGGTTGGAGGATGGGATACTTATATTGACCGGATGAGCGATCAATACCCAAATACACGAATAATTTTTGCGTATTCTACAGATCAGAAGGTGAGTAATATAACGTTTAAAAAAATTTGAGTGAAGTGTGATTTCTAATTATTTGTCTTGGGTAAAGTGGATAGCGATATTGAATCTCTGCCCATGCAGGAAGAGAAGGATTTCCGCGATTATATTCTGGTATTTCCTATTCCGAATATGTCGCCGGTGTATGTGTATTTGAGTAAATCACCGGTGAAATTGTTTGAAGTAGATTTGTATAGAAATTTTTCGGGGCGACCAAGAAATGGAACACATGCAGAATTTCAACACTATCTGAAAAGGCAGGGGATAATGGCAGATATTACGGCGATGATTAAAAGTTTGGGCCAAACAGTGGAGCAATTAGTTGAAAAAAAACTTATTTCTGATAAAAAATTTGAATACCTTTTTGAAGGAGCTGATACGTTTAATTATGAACCTGAGGCTGGTCTTATCTTGGTATTCGATGATAAATCGAGAAAATTGAGGTCAGTTGAATTTACACTTATTAGTACTTCTGGACATTCTGGAAATAGTGAAATGTATCATGGGGAAATGCCTCCTCCGTTTACTCTATCAATGGATAAAATTGCTGTTAGAGCTTTGCTAGGCGAACCTGATGTTACCTCAGAGGAAACAAAAGTTCCTGTTATTGGTGTTGTCGGCGGACATGATTGTTATATTCGCAAACTTCAATCTGTATACCCTGATACAAATATTCGTGTGCTATATTTAAAGGATTTGCGTGTTCGAGGATTGGTTTTTGAGAGGGAAATATAATTTTTTCCTGTGAAAAATTTGAAAATCTAAGTCTAAGATACATCAGAGAAGGGGATGTAAAAATAATGACGGTTAATGTTGAATCGTTAATTAATAGTTTAGGTAGAACTTACCAGGATATTTATGATGAGGGGTTAATCCCTTATAAAACGAAACCAAGTGGTTTTGCCGGTGATAGTGTAGTGTGCTTGGATATGGTTAAAGAAGGCGTCTTTCTGTCTTTCCATCGGGAAGGAAAGCGATTAAAAGAAATTACATTAACTTTGTTTGACGAGAAGAATTCCTTATACCAGTTTACTAATGAGCTGCCTTCACCATTAATTCCATTGATGTGCCGACAGTGGGTTCATGAACAATTTGGTAAACCAGAAAAATTTCTTCCACCGAGAAAAAGGCTCAAAAAAGACATTGGCTGGACTGAGTTATATACATTGCTGGATTTTCGTATTCCGACCAGTATGAAGTTTGATTATGATCTATTGGAGCAAGTTATATCAGTGACATTCTTACCCACATCAGAAGTGCGTTGGTAATCAATAATAAGAGGGAAACCGTTTTAATAGCCAACTCATTTAAACAAAGAGGTAAAATAAAATGGATCTGAAAAATAAACTGGAAGAATATACCGAAAATGAGTTTATAGAGCTGATTTTAAGAATAATATCGGATGAAGGTACAGAGGAAGAGCAAGATGCTTTATTGGAGGGGTTTATAAAAATAACTGAGTATCCTTCAGGATCAGATTTAATTTATTATCCCAAAAATGGAGAAGATGATTCCCCGGAAGGAATTTTAAAAACTATAAAAGAATGGCGAGCTAAAAATGATAAACCTGGCTTCAAAAAATAAAAGGGATTCGGTAAATTAGGAAAATGAAGGTGGTGAGGTTTATAATATGGATAATCTGCTCACATTGACACCGAAGCGATATGTAAAAATACATGTTAATAAAGGGGATAAAGTGGGATGAATTTGAAAAATAAGTTGGAAGATTATACAGAAGCTGAATTTTTAGTTCTGCTGAATAAAATCTTCGATGGTGAATGTAAAACTGAGAACGAATATCACAGTTTAGTAAAACATATTGAGATAATTACCGAACATCCCAGACGAAATGGACTAATTCTCTACCCAGAAAACGGAGTTGAAGATAGTCCTGAGGGTGTGCTTAAAGTTATAAAAGAATGGCGGGCTAAAAACGGCAAACCTGGCTTCAAAAAATAAAAAGGGATTCGGTAAATTAGGAAAAGGATTTATGCGATTATATTTAACTGATTTGCGATTGGATGTATTAGCATTTGAACAATTTGTATAGACGTTTTTTGGAATATTTTTTCTAATTTTCTACCTTTATTGGATGGCGGCTAATAAATCGTTATCAATGTTTATATACTAGAGGTTAGATATGAATAAAGAGGTTATATAAATAATGGCGATAAATGTAGAGGCATTAATAAATAGCTTGGGTAAATCTTATCAGGAAATTTTTAATGAAGGTTTAATTTCTTATAAGAGTAAGCCTAGAGGAGATTCTGGTGACGATTATGTGTCGTTAGATATGCAGAAAGAGGGGATATTTCTGGCTTTTAACCGGACCAGTAAGAAATTAACACATGTTACTCTGACATTGATCGATGAAGAACGGCCCCGTTATGTTTATCCAAATCAATTGCCGTCCCCTCTGATTAATTCAATGACGCGTGAATGGGTTAAGAAGCATTTTGGGCAGGCAATTAAGTCTTTTCCACCATGTAAGGTGTTTAACTGTCAATATGGTTGGAAAGACCTTTACCTTTACAATGTATTTGAATCTGAGGAAAAGATTTATATACAATTATCCCATGATTTGCTTGAACAAGTTGAGACAATAACTTTCCTTCGTGCTGAAAGTGTGACATGGTAGTAATATCTTAAAAGCGTAATGAACGGATGCAGAATAAGATATTGGAAGAACTACATTGATTGAATGCAGAATAAGGGTAGGGTAATTAGTGATTAATATTACGAAATTAATTAAATATCTTGGGAGAACTGCCGAAGCATTAGTTGAAATTGGTGAGATACCTAAAGGAATATTTAAGTTTCATTTTGAAGGGGATGAATCGTTTAATTGCGAACCTGAAAAAGGAATCACATTAGTTTTTGATTCTAAATCTAGGCAATTGAATTCAGTCCAGATAATTCTAATTGATATACATGGTGATCATGATGAATATAATGGTAGTTTGCCTTATCCATTTTTATCTTTAATGGATAAGGCAACGATAAGAGCTGAATATGGAGAACCTACGGAGTCAAAAGATATGATAGAAGCACCGATTATAGGTGTTATTGGTGGATACGATGCTTATATAAATCGTATAAAATCTTATCCAAACGTGGAAGTTATTTTTATTTATGATTCTTATTATCGAGTGAGAGCACTTAATTTCAACACTATTTGAAAAAGGGGTAATAATGGCAGATATTATGACGATGATTAAAAGCTTAGGACAAACGGCGGAGCAATTAGTTGAAAGAAAACTTATTTTAGCCGGAATGTTTGAGTTTTTGTTTGAGAATGCTGATACGTTCAATTGTGGACCTGACGTTGGCCTTACATTAGTGTTTCATGCTGATTCAAGAATATTAGAATCTGTACAAATTACACTTATTAACGCTTATGAAGGTAGTGGAGAATATAGTGGAGAATTGCCTTATCCATTTTCACATTCAATGGATAGAGCAATCGTTAGAGCACTTATGGGGGAACCAGATTCTGCTGGTGGCCCAGAAAAAATCCCTGTTATTGGCATGGTTGGTGGATATGATTCTTATACACATAAGTTAAGTAAGCAATATCCTAATACAGAGATTCGTTTTCTCTATTTGGCTGATTTACGGGTACATGCATTAATATTTGAACGTTTTGAATAAATGTCTTCTAGAGTTTTTTTTACTTTTATTGGATAGTGGCTAATAAACCGTTATCCATATTTATATACTAGCGGTAAGATATGAATAAATAGGTTATGTAAATAATGGCGATCAATGTTTTAGTGTTAATAAATAGCTTAGGTAAATCTTATCAGGGAATTTTTAATCAAGGATTAATCTCTTATAAAACCAAACCTACAGGGTTTTAAGATGATTAATCGTTCAATTGCTAATCTGAAATATGTTGGCGGGTTAAATAAGAATCCTAGATTATTAATGTATTGAAAGAACTTGAATACCAATATTGTCACGTTGAAATCCAAACGTTAATTTTGGGTAAGTACAGTATTCATAAAAGCCGGCTGGTCAGTGATTGGCTGGTACGTCATCCTAAATTTAACCTATTATTTTATACGTTTATTATCTCTGGCTGAATAAAATTGAACGCCTATGGTAATCCCTGTATGAAACAGTGACACGAAATCATTGCTGCTAGCATACGTGGCAGTTGCTCGAAAAAGTGAAAGTATTTTTGAATTCATTTTCCTATAGGAATAACAGAGAATAATAAAATGGAGTGTGTCATAATTATGAAGAGTTATTTATCTTTCCTCTGTTTTGATAATAAAATCAAACAACATAGCTAATGATTTTCGATGCCCATATGCTAACATGATGAGAAATTTTTTATTTTAAAACTACGGCCATAATAAATAATCACGTATATAAATAATTTGATATTATATTTTCAAGGAGATATATGAAAAATGCAGTGCAAATTGTGAATGAGGCTTTAAATCAAGGAATTACTCTGTTTGTTGCTGATAATCGATTACAATACGAAACCAGCCGTGATAGTATTCCAGTGGAATTGTTCAGTGAATGGAAAAATTATAAACAAGAGTTGATCGATTTCCTGAGTCAGATCGATGCAGAAGAAGAAATTCAAACATATCAATTACAGAATATCCAACGTGATGGCAATGCAGAACATTATCCACTCTCATTTGCTCAACAACGCTTGTGGTTTATCGACCAACTTACCGAAGGTAGCCCCCAATATAATTGTCCCGGATATTTGAGATTACGGGAACAACTTAATTTCAACGCTTTTAAGGCTGCGGTAAAAACGTTGCTTGAGCGTCATGAGGCGTTACGTACCCATATTAAAATTATTGATAATGAACCACGGCAAGTCGTAGCACATTCCTATGATTTACCCATTACACTACATGATCTGACCGCATTCTCTGGAACTGAGCAAGAATCTCAAGTCAAAAGATTCAGCAAAGAAGAAGATAACTTGGTTTTTAATCTCAGTACTGATTTGATGTTGCGTATTCGTCTGATAAAGCTGGCTGAAAATGATTATGTGATTATCTATACCATTCACCATATTGCCTGTGATAGTTGGTCAATAGAAATTTTTATTAATGAGCTTATCACCTTATATCGCGCGTATCATAAAGGAGAAATATCCCCATTACCGCCACTTAAAATCCAATATACCGATTATGCTCAATGGCAACGAAATTGGCTGCAAGGTGATATTCTGAAAAAACAACTGGATTATTGGCAAACTCAGTTATCAGGTATTTCTCCGCTTCACCGTCTTCCACTGGATAACCCACGACCAGAGAAACAGAGTTTCGAGGGGCATCTTAGTGAGCAACGTATTTCAAAGGATTTGACACAAGAAATAAGGGCATTATGTCACCAACATGAAGTCACATTATTCATGTTTCTGGAGACAGCCTTTGCCGTATTGTTGAGTCGCTACAGTAATGAAAAAGATATTCTGGTCGGGACACCACTTGCCGGGAGAAGGCACCATGATATTGAGCCTCTGATTGGCTTTTTTGTTAATTCTCTGGTGATCAGAACCGATTTATCCGGCCAGCCTACTTTCAGTGAGTTATTAAAACAGAACAGTCGTACTATCCTGGATGCTTATGCTCATCAAGATTTGCCATTTCAAATGCTGGTAGAAAAAATAAGTCCGGGACGAAACTTAAATTATAACCCTATATTCCAAATCGCGTTTACTCTGGAAAATACTCAGCGTGATACGACACTGGCGCGGGATAATAATATTGAACTTGAAGAGCGTCTGCTTCTGAAAGTCCGATTTGATTTGGAAATTCATGTTTATGAAGAAGAGGAAGGAGGATTATCCCTGTTATGGGTTTATGACAGCAGCTTATTCAGAAATATAACTATTGAAAGATTACTCGCCAATTATGAAACCTTGCTTGCTAATATTATTAATGTAATGAAGCCATGTATTGGTTTCGATCTAATACACAGGGAACCCTCTGTCCATAATATTCCACTGTTAGCAGAGGCTGAAATACACACTTTATTACATGAATGGAATGGCCTACAGGATCATAGCCAGCATAGCGGCTGTTTTCATGAACTGTTTGAGGAACAAGCTGCCCGACATCCCGAAAAAACAGCCGTTGTTTTTGACGGCAATTCATTAAGTTATCGGGAGCTAAATAAACAAGCTAACCAACTCGCTCACTATTTGATAGAACAAAAGATCAAACCAGAAACATTGGTCGCGCTCTGTATTCCTCGTTCAATACGCGCTGTAGTCGCGCTACTGGGGATTATTAAAGCAGGGGGAGCTTATTTGCCGTTAGATCCCAGTTATCCGAAACTCCGTCTTCAATATATGTTGGAACACAGCGAAGCTGAGTTCATTCTGACCGAAACAAATCTGATAGAAAAACTCCCAATCAGCCAGCAGAAAGTCGTCTGTTTGGATACGGAGACAATGCAATCACAATTGCAGCACATGCCTACGGACAATATCGCTGAACGCCCATTCCCAATAACGGAAAATAATCTGGCTTACGTCATTTATACCTCTGGCTCTACGGGTAAACCAAAAGGGGTTATGTTGGAACATAAGGGGTGGGTAAATCTGGCACTTTCACAGGCGGGTTTATTTGGTGTTGATTCATATAGCCGGGGATTGCAGTTCGCTTCCTGGAGTTTTGATGCCATGATCTTAGAAATATCTATGACACTGGCGTATGGAGCAGCGCTTTATTTAATTTCAGAAACCCAACAGCATAGCCCTGAATATTTGGATGAGTTAGTTGATAAACACCAGATTACCCATGCTGTATTACCGCCGGCTTTGCTGCCTTATCTGGACTTTAACAAATGGCGTTCCGTTTCAACCTTGCTTTTAGCGGGGGAAGCGGTACCACCACAAATTGCTGTTCGTTGGTCACAGGGTAGAAAACTGTTTAACGTCTATGGCCCGACAGAGTGTACTGCCATTGTGACTGCGGGCTTATTAACTGATGACAAAATTACGATTGGGAAACCATTGCCCAATACCGTTATCCGTATTCTTGATCCATCAGGTAATTTGGTGCCTATTGGTGTTGCGGGGGAATTATATATTGGCGGCATCCAACTGGCACGTGGGTATTTGAATGCTCCTGAAACAAACGCAACGAAATTTATTACTGATTTGAAGGATAAATCTCAACGTTTATACCGAACAGGAGATTTAGCCCGTTGGTGGCCTGATGGTCGTGTGGAATTTATTGACCGGATTGACTCTCAAGTCAAGATTAGAGGATTTAGGATTGAATTAGGAGAAATCGAAACAGCATTGGTCGGACATGATGCCGTAAGCGGTGCTGCGGTTATTACTTATGGGAACGATAAAAGATTGATTGCTTATGTTTGTCCAACCAAAGACTGGCTGGATAAAAAAGGGCTGAAATTTAATACCGACAACCCTTCTCAATCCTCCGATATTAAAGCTGAACTTTCAGAGCAACTTGAATCAGCACTGAAAAAACAATTACCAGAATATATGGTTCCAAGCCTTTATATTCCGCTAGAGCGAATGCCACTCACGTTAAATAACAAAGTGGACAAAAAAGCGTTGCCTATTCCAAATGAAAATGATTTCCGACAACAAGGTTATGTCGCGCCAAGAAATGAAGTGGAAGGAAAAATCAGTCAGTTATGGCAAGAAGTGTTGGGCGTTAGTCAAGTCGGCATTTATGACAACTTTTTCGTGCTAGGTGGTCACTCTCTTCAAGCAACCCGCCTTATCAGCTTAATACGCAATGATCTAAACATTGAAATACCGTTGAGCAGTGTCTTTGAGCATCCAACACTTGAGCAATTAGCACGAATCGCCACGATTTATCAGGTTAAAGAAAAAAGAAAGCATCTCCAGGCTGGGCAAGAGACAACACAGGAACTATTGGAAGGCAATATATGAAAAATGCAGCACAGATTATCAATGAGGCTTTAAATCAAGGGATCACTCTGTTTGTTATTGATAACAAACTGAAATATAAAACCAGCCGAGACAGCATTCCTTCGGAACTTCTCAGTGAATGGAAGCAATATAAACAAGAATTGATTGATTTCCTGAAGCAAATCGATTCAGAAGAGGATACGGATGCTCACCGATTGCAAGGTATTCCTCGTTATGAGCGTGCGGAACATTACCCACTTTCATTTGCTCAACAGCGTTTGTGGTTAATCGATCAACTTACCGAAGGCAGCCCTCAGTATAACTGTACAGGTGATTTCAGATTGAGAGAGTCGCTCAATCTCAAAGCCTTTGAGGCGGCTGTAGCAACATTGCTTGAACGCCATGAATCTTTGCGTACTTATTTCAAAATTATTGATAATGAGCCACGGCAGGTTATCGCTACTGCTTATGATTTGCCTATTACAATACATGATCTGTCCACACTTTCAGAATTTGAGCAAGAACAACAGCTTAAACAACTTGGCGAGCAAGAGTGGAAACAAGCTGTTAATCTCAGCACTGACCTGATGCTGCGTATTCGGTTGCTAAAATTAACAGATGATGATTATTTCATTCTCTATACGATTCATCATATCGCCTGTGATGGCTGGTCGTTGGCAATCTTTATCAGCGAGCTGCTGACATTATATCGCGCTTATTGCCAAGGCGAGGGTAATCCTCTTCCGCCATTACTAGTTCAATATACTGATTATTCCCAATGGCAACGGGATTGGCTGCAAGGGGATATTCTGCAAAAACAACTGGATTACTGGCAAAACCAATTATCAGGTATTTCGCCGCTTCACCGTTTTCCACTGGATAATCCACGACCAGAAAAACAAAATTTTGAAGGGAATGTTCATCCACAACGTATTTCAAAAGCTTTGACCCAAGAAATTCGAGCACTGTGCGCCAAACATGAAGTGACGTTATTTATGTTTCTGGAAACGGCTTTTGCTGTGTTGTTGAGTCGTTACAGTAGTGAAAAGGATATTCTGGTTGGCATGCCGCTTGCAGGCCGAAGACACCGTGACACTGAGGCTTTGATTGGATTTTTCGTCAATTCATTGGTGATAAGAACGGATTTATCCGGTCAGCCTACATTCAGTGAACTATTAAAACAAAATAGTCGTACGATCCTGGATGCTTATGCGCATCAAGACCTGCCTTTTGAGATGCTGGTGGAGAAAATCAGTCCAGAACGGAATTTAAATTATAATCCTATTTTCCAGATCATGTTTGCAGTACAGAATAATCAACGAGATACAACGCTGGAGCAGGATAGCATTGTTACATCTAAAGAACGTTCCCTTCTGACCACCCGATTCGATTTGGAAGTCCATATTTATGAAGAAGACGAAGGTGAGTTATCCATTGGATGGATCTCTGACACCAGCCTGTTCAGAAATGCGACCATTAACAGATTAATCGCCAATTACGAAATTTTGCTGACTAATATTGTTGATGTGATGAAGCATCATGCTGGTATCAGCGAGCCGTCCGTTCATGACCTTCCATTATTGGCAGATGCTGAACGGAATACCTTACTGCATGAATGGAGCGGGCCACAAATTCCTTATCCGACCGGGAAATGTTTCCATCAACTCTTCGAAGAGCGGGTATCACAATACCCTGAAAAAAATGCGCTGATTTTGGGCGATGACACCCTGAGCTATCAGTCATTAAATGAGCAAGCTAACCAATTGGCGCACTATCTGCTTGAACAAGGGATCATACCGGACACGTTGGTCGCACTTTGCATACCAAGGTCATTACAAGCGGTTGTGGCATTATTGGGTATTCTTAAAGCGGGTGGCGCTTATGTACCGTTAGATCCCAGTTATCCGAAAGCCCGCCTCCAATATATGTTGGATCACAGTGAAGTCGAATTCATCCTGACCGAAACTCATCTGGTTGAAAAACTGCCAATTAGCCAGCAGAAAGTGATTTGTCTGGACACAGAGATAGTCCAGTCTCAGCTACAACATATGCCTACGGATAATATTACTGAGCGTCCACTTCCGCTCACGGAAAATCATCTGGCTTATGTGATTTATACTTCCGGCTCTACCGGTAAACCGAAAGGGGTGATGCTGGAACATAAAGGGTGGGTTAATCTGGCATTCTCGCAAGCAGATTTATTTGGCATTGACTCACATTGCCGGGTGTTGCAGTTTGCCTCCTGGAGTTTTGACGCCATGATCTTAGAGATGTCTATGACATTGGCCTATGGCGCAATACTCTATTTGATTTCTGAAACCCAACGGCGTTCCCCTGAATTGCTGGATGAAGTGGTTGAAAAACATCAGATAACTCATGCTGTGTTACCACCCGCGCTGCTTCCACATCTGAATTTTAACAAATGGCGTTCTGTCTCAACTTTGCTTTTGGCGGGTGAAGCGGTACCACCGCAGATTGCTGTTCGTTGGTCACAGAATAGAAAACTGTTTAACGTCTATGGCCCGACAGAATGTACATCCATTGTCACCACAGCGTTACTCACTGACGAGAAGATTACGATTGGAAAGCCTTTGCCTAACGTTGTGATGCGTATTCTTGATCAGGAAGGTAATTTGGCTCCGATGGGCGTTATCGGGGAACTGTATATTGGCGGCGTTCAGTTAGCACGTGGTTACCGAAACTCGCCGGAAATCACAGCAAGGCAGTTTATCCGAGATCCATTCAGTTCACATGTAACGGATGGCAGGGAAAACAGGCTTTATCGAACCGGCGATTTAGTGCGCTGGACGCCGGATGGTCAGTTAGAATTTATCGGCCGTGTTGACTCTCAGGTTAAGATCCGTAGTCACCGTATAGAGTTGGGTGAAATCGAGACAGTTTTGTCCGGGCATGATGCTTTAAGTAGTGCTGTTGTGATCGCTTATGGTCAAGATGAAGATAAAAAACTCATTGCGTATGTTTGCCCAAGTACAGAGTGGTTAGGTGAAAAAGCGGTTGAGTTTAACGCAAGCAGCGTTGAGAACTGGACAGAAATTTTTGATGAGCAGTACCGTCAACCCACAACGGATAGTACTCGAAAAGAGAGCATTCAGAACGGTGATGCAGTCGCATCAGACAGTGATTTCGGTGGCTGGATGAACAGCTATACTGAACAACCGATTGTCCTTGAGCAAATGGAGGAGTGGTTAGCAGGAATCATGCACAGGATTAAAGCCTTGCATCCTCATCGCTTACTGGAAATCGGTTGTGGTACCGGATTATTGCTGTATCGCTATGCTGAATGGTGCGAATCAGTGGTGGCGACCGATATTTCGGCTGAGGTTTTAAATCGGCATCAACATATTCTGCAACAACGTGGCTGGTCACATGTGCAGCTCAGAAGAGGAGATGCACTCAATTTAGGAACATTGAGTGCTGATGAATTTGATACTGTCGTGATTAACTCTGTTGTCCAATATTTTCCCAATGTTCAATATCTGGAAAAAGTACTTGAACAGTTAATTCCGGCGGTTGAAGCGGGTGGGAAAATTTTGCTGGGAGATATCCGCAACTTAGATCTATTAACCGCCCATGCTACAGCGATAGAGCAAAGTCATCTTAACGGGCAGCGTATTCAGGTAGGGACGCTGGCGAACCGTATTCAGCGGCGTTTACAACAAGAACCCGAGTTTTTACTTAGTCCAACTTATTTTGCCCAATTACCGGAGCGTTATCCTGAAATTGGCCGGGTTGATATTCTGGTTAAACGTGGCATCGGCGACAATGAAATGTTGCGTTATCGTTACGATGTCATATTGCATAAAAGCGATGAAAACACCAAATCTTGTCATGAATTACTGTTAAATTGGCATAATTTCGATTCTTTTGAAAGTCTGCGTAATTTATTGCAGATGGGCGCAGAGGATATATTAGGTGTTTCAGGTATCCCCAACGCCAGAATTAAAGATGACCTAACTTTGGCAGAAGGGCTGCGTCACTGGTCAGCCAATCAGATGATCACGCCACCAGAAAATGCTGGCAGTTTCTCCCCACAGGCATTACAACAGGTTCGGGAATTCGAATCCTTACTGCAATACGCTGAACAATGTGGTTATCAATGCGGCGTCACGTGGTCACAACAGCAACCTGATTTGCTGGATGTGATTTTTAGTCGTGGAGAGTTACCACCGGTACAAGCACGCACTGACTATAATCAAACCCATTTAGCTAATTATCCGCAAATTTCGGCCATTAGTGGGGAACTTTCAGAATTACTCGAATCCGCACTGAAACAACAATTGCCAGAATATATGGTTCCAGGTCTCTATATTCCTTTGGAACGAATGCCACTCACGTTAAATAATAAAGTGGATAAAAAAGCATTACCGATCCCAAATGAAGACGATTTACGCCGACAGAATTATGTGGCGCCAAGAAATGAAATGGAAATTAAGATCGGTCAGTTGTGGAAGCGGTTATTGAATGTCAGTCAAGTTGGCATCTATGACAATTTCTTCACATTGGGTGGACATTCACTACAGGCAACCCGCCTTATTAGTTCAATACGTAACGAATTAGAAATAGAAGTTCCGTTGAGAAGTGTTTTTGAACACCCGACACTTGAGCAGCTATCACAGATTGTCACTATTCATCTTATCAAAGAAAAAAGAAAACATTTCCAGGCTGGGAAAGAGACAGCGCAAGAACTATTGAAGGGTGAGATATGAGAAATGCCGCGCGAATTATTAATGAGTCTTTAGAGCAGGGAATTACTCTGTTCGTTACTGATAACCGTTTACAATACGAGACTAGCTGCGGCAGTATTCCACCAGCCTTGCTCAGTGAATGGAAACAACATAAACAGGAGTTGATTGATTTTCTGAACCAGCTCGATTCAGAAGAGCAAACTCATCACTTTTTGCAAGATATTCAGCGTGATGGCAAAGCGGAACATTATCCGCTTTCATTTGCTCAACAACGACTATGGTTTATTGATCAACTGGATGGAGGAAGTCCCCAATATAACTGTATGGGGGATTTCAGGCTGCGGGAATTCATTAACATAAAGGCGTTTGAATCAGCCGTTAAGGCATTACTTGAACGCCATGAAGTCCTGCGTACCTATTTTAAAATCATCAATAACGAACCGCGGCAATTTATTGCCGCTGATTATGATTTACCGATTACACATCATGATTTATCTGCGTTGTCTGAAACTGAGAAAAACGATCAGGTAAAACAACTTAGTAAGGAAGAAGAGAATCTGATTTTTAACCTTAGCGCGGACCTGATGTTGCGCATCCGGTTAATAAAATTGGCAGCAGATGATTATCTTATTATTTATACGATACATCATATCGCCTTCGATGGCTGGTCGATGGCAATATTTCTCCATGAATTTTTCACGTTATATAAAGCTTATAGTCAGGGTAAAGTAAATCCGCTACCGCCGCTGAGAATTCAATATGCCGATTATGCCCAGTGGCAACAGGGTTGGCTGCAAGATGATGTGCTGAAAAAACAACTGACATACTGGCAGAATCAGCTAGCCGGAATTTCATCCGTCCACCGTGTACCGCTGGATAATCCACGCCCGGAAAAACAAAATATCGAGGGGCGGCTTCATCTACAGCGCATTTCAGCACATCTTACCCAAGCAATCAGAGCATTATGTGCCAAGCATAAAGTTACACTATTTATGTTCTTGGAAACGGCTTTTGCCGTATTGCTGAGCCGCTATAGTAATGAGAAAGATATTCTGGTTGGAACCGTTATTGCCGGCAGACAACATCCTGATATTGAACCTCTGATCGGTTTTTTTGTTAATTCATTGGTTATCAGAACAGATTTATCCGGTCAGCCGACGTTCAGTGAATTATTAAAGCAAAACAGCCGTACCATCCTGGATGCTTACGAACATCAAGATTTGCCATTTGAGATGTTGGTGGAAAAGCTCAGCCCGGAACGAAACCTAAACCATAATCCCATCTTCCAAATCATGTTTGCAGTACAGAATAACCGACGTGAAGCAATACTGGGACAGGATGATATTATTGAACTCGGAGATAATTTATTTAGAACGACTCGGTTTGATTTGGAAATTCATGTTTTTGAAGAAGAGCAGACAGGCGAATTATCTATAGTATGGATTTCAAATACCAGTCTGTTTTATAGCAGTACCATTGAAAGATTTATCGCCAATTACGCAACCTTGCTTTCTGGCATTGTTGAGGTAATGACTGATGATTCAGTCAATAAAGAGCCTTCCATTCATGAACTCCCATTATTGTCAGAAGCTGAAAAGCATACCTTACTGCATGAATTAAATGGGCCACAGAACCATTACCCACAAGGGCGCTGCTTCCATGAGTTGTTTGAAGAACAGGCGGCGCTGAATCCTGAAAAAACCGCGCTGGTTTTTGGTGAGGAAAGCTTAAGTTATCAGGCGGTTAATGCTCAGGCCAATCAATTGGCGCATTACCTGATTGAGCAGGGTATCCAGCCAGATATTCTGGTTGCAATTTGCCTTCCCCGGTCGTTGCAAACGGTGATTGCACTGCTGGGCATTCTCAAAGCGGGTGGCGCTTATGTGCCTTTGGATGCCAGTTATCCGCAAGCCCGCCTGCAATACATGCTGGAGCACAGTGGGGCTGAATTTATCCTGACCGAAACACCACTGGTTGATAAATTGCCTATCAGTCAGCAGCGCGTTATCTGTCTGGATGTCGAAACGGTACAGTCATATGTGCAAAACCTGCCTACCGACAATATCGTTCATCGTTCAGTGCCCCTGACAGAAAATCATCTGGCCTATGTTATTTATACCTCTGGCTCTACCGGCCGGCCAAAGGGGGCGATGCTGGAGCACAAGGGTTGGGTGAATCTGGCACAAGCACAAGCCGCGCTATTCGGTGCGGATGCTGATATTCGCGGGTTGCAGTTTGCTTCCTGGAGCTTCGACGCCGCAGTGTTGGAAATGGCGATGACCCTGGCCTATGGCGCCACACTGTATTTGATTTCAGAAACACATCGCCGCTCGCCTGAATGGTTGGATGAGATAGTTGAAAAACACCACATTACCCATGCCGTACTGCCACCTGCGCTGTTGCCTCATTTGGATTTCAACAAATGGCGCACAGTTTCAACCTTGTTGCTGGCAGGGGAAGCTGTGGCACCGCATATTGCCGCGCAGTGGTCGCAGGGCAGAAAGCTGTTTAACGTTTATGGCCCAACAGAGTGTACTTCGATTGTGACTTCCGCCTTATTAACAGCAAATAAGCGAGTGACGATTGGAAAACCGTTGCCGAATACTGTGATGCGAATCCTGAATTCCGACGGTAATCTGCTGCCTCTCGGGGCTGTCGGGGAACTGCATATCGGCGGCATTCAACTGGCGCGTGGTTACCGGAATGCGCCGGATATCACGGAAAAACAGTTTACCCGAGATCCTTTCAGTACCAACTCGGCAGACCGACTTTACTGTACGGGTGATTTAGTACGCTGGACGCCGGAAGGTGAGTTGGAATTCATTGGCCGCCGGGATTCGCAGGTTAAAATTCGCAGCCATCGCATTGAATTGGGGGAAATCGAGTCGGTGTTGGCGGGGCAGGAGATTTTAAGTAATGCTGTGGTGATCGCTGATGGTCATGACAGCGAGGAGAGGAAACTCATTGCTTATGTTTGCCCGAGTACGAATTGGCTGGCGGAGAAAGCGGCCGCTTTTAATGCAGATTACAGCCAAACGCATTTAGCTGATTATCTGCGACTTCCTGCTATTAGAGGAGAACTTGCAGAGCTACTGGAATCCGCCTTGAAAAAACAACTGCCTGACTATATGGTGCCCAGTCTCTATATCCCATTGGAACGTATTCCACTGAATTTAAACAATAAAGTGGATAAAAAAGCGTTGCCTATTCCAGATGAAAATGACTTACGTCGTCAGGCTTATATCGCGCCGAGAGATGAAATCGAGGAAAAACTCTGTCAGTTATGGCAAGAACATCTAAAAATCAATCAAATTGGTATTTATGATAATTTCTTCTCACTCGGTGGTCATTCACTCTTAGCAGTTAAAATAACCGCTGCTATAAGAAATACGTTAACCAATCATTTCAGTATGCATGAGTTGTTTGCGAATCCAACTATTGCTCAGATTGCCAGTGTGATTCGTCACAGTCATAAGCATGAAATATCCGCACCAAAGACAACTCACAATATATCTGATCACAATATATTTGATGGAAAAATGCCTATTTCTTATTGTCAGAAAATGTATTGGTATTTTGTTCAAGAAGCGTTGTTGGAGGACAGTTTCCACGTACCCGTTACTTTGCTGATGGAGGGAGAACTGAATCACAGTGCGTTGGAAAAAAGTTTAAATACCATCTTGGAACGACATGAAAGTTTACGTTTTAAGTTTTATCAAGAAAATGAGCAGATTTTCATGCAGCCTGATAACAATATGAAAATCAATCTTCAAGTTATTGAAGCGTTACCAAGAGGAATCGAGAGAGAACAAATTATTATTGGAATTAACAAGCTCTGGGAAGAGAAATTAAGAACACCTTTTGATGTTTATAATGGCCCGTTAATCAAGGCATTCCTACTGTCTGTTTCGGAAACAATCACGGTATTATTGATTGATGTACACCATATTATCTCCGATGGATGGTCTATCAATATCATTATGAATGAGTTTAAACAGTTATATACCGCTTATTCACAGGGGCAAGAAAACACATTGCCACCCGTTGCCATGCAATATTCTGGTTATGTTTATGAGTTGCAAGAAATCCATGCGACTGAGGAGGCTAAAAAACAAATTAAATTCTGGCAACAACAATTTGCTGATGTTGATCCAGAACGCGATTTTCCAGTTTCTTTCAGAAAACATCTGGCTTCAAAATATCGGTCTCATGCCCGTCATATCAAAATACCTGATTCGCTGGATAAAGCTGTTTTGCAATATTGTGAAATTCATAAAATCACACCTTATATGTTATTTATGGCTTTGTTCCACACTTCTCTTTTTATGCACTCCGGTGAATCACAACATATTGTCACCTCGCCAAAAGCTGACCGAACTCGCATAGAAAGCCATCAAACAATAGGATTATTCTTGGGTGACTTGATAGTAAAATCCAATATCAATAAGGAAATGAGCCTACAAGGAATTATTAAGCAGGTTAGCCAGTCTATTCATCGCGCCATAGAGAATTCTAATATCCACATGTCTGTCGTGATTGACGTGGTGGGAGAAAAGGCGAGGGAGGGTATATTTAACGTTCTGTTTAACTATTTGGATGCACAAAATTTCTATGATTTTATCGACGTGTCTAAAGATGAAAAATTATCATTGCCAAATCTTGATGTGGAAGTGATAGATACCGAAATAATTCCCTTTGAATCACTTGGGATGAATTTCTTATACATGCCGCAAAATATCAGTTGTGAACTCCATTACAATCCGGAACTGTATACAGAAGCAGTCATTGATAGGATGGCTACATATTATGAACGACTGCTAAACGTCATCGTATCCGGTCAAGAAAAAGAGAGTATCAGCCAGTTTTATGACTGAATTTTTCTGAAACATAAAGAGATTGGCCTCAGGGATGAGGCTAATACATATAAGATTATCATCACACACGTTCAGGTAGCGGAATATATAGGAGTTAAGTTGCTGATGGTTTCTTACATAGAAAATAATATTAATAAAGCTGACATAGGTACTTTTTATCTGTTGTGCCTGAGCAATCCCTAGATAACGTTTGTAACTTTGGTCAGATTACCCGATATCTTTACTATGAAGTTTGATTAAGATATCAGGTATTGAGATTAACGTATTATGCGATAGTAATTTTGAGATTTACTCCACAAGCTGCTGCATAGCGCTCAAGTGTTGCAATACTTGCTTTCATTGGGTTTTTTTCAACCTTAGCTACTGCCGGTGGGGTAATTCCTAGTCGTTCGGCTAACTGTGAACTATTAATACCTGCTTTCTGTTTCATGCTTTGGATTAGTTCGTAGAGTTCTTCTTCCTGTTTAGCTGCTTCATAAGCGGCTTGAGC
Source organism: Photorhabdus akhurstii (assembly GCF_019090985.1). NCBI lineage: Bacteria > Pseudomonadati > Pseudomonadota > Gammaproteobacteria > Enterobacterales > Morganellaceae > Photorhabdus > Photorhabdus akhurstii. The sequence goes on from NZ_CP020335.1 coordinate 1,108,359, forward strand.
TTTGGGGGATGAGAGGGCTTTCGCCTTCACTTCTGAAAATGGAATACCCTTAACTTTCATCTGTCATTTCCTCTAATCTTTGTAATGCTAGTTTGATTTCTGCCGGTGGAGTCTTCGGGGTTTTCTTTATAAATGTGCGAAGTATATAAATTCTTCTTCCCTTGGCATAAGCAAAAATTGTTCTGGTGATGTCTTTGTTGCCTACTCTCAGTTGAAATAGCCCGTCTCTTAGCGGCTCTATATATATTTGATCTATATCTTGATATGTATCCATACTTGTAATATGCTTTGATATATACCAATCAATATTAGGAGGTTGTATGGGGCATATAGCTAAATTGTTTATGAATGGGAGGAGTCAAGCGGTACGTCTGCCAGCGGCTTATCGATTTGATTCTGATGAAGTTTTTATCCGAAAGGATCCTGAGACAGGAGATGTAATACTGTCCCGTAAGCCACACAACTGGGATGGATTTTTTGCGGCATTGAAGGGAACAGCTATCCCCGATGATTTTCTGAGTGAAGGAGAACGGTACCAGCAAGAGCAATCTCGTGATCCGTTCGAGGGATGGGAAGAATGAAGCATTATATGCTTGATACAAATGTAGTAGGGCATTTTATCAGAGGGCACTATTCAGTCGTGCAGCATGTTCTGTCTGTGCCAATGTCGTCACTTTGTATTTCAGCTATTACAGAAGGTGAATTATTGTTTGGGTTGGCGCGTCGCCCAGAAGCAAAGCGACTCCGTATAGCAGTAAGAGAGTTTCTCATGCGTATTGATGTTTTACCTTGGGATGATTCTGTTGCTGAACACTATGGTATGATCAAGGCTGAGATGCAAAAACAGGGTAAGATATTAGCACCACTTGATTTACTTATTGCAGCACACTCGCTAAATATGAAGATGATATTGGTTACAAATGATCGTGCTTTTCAATATGTACCGGGATTGCATATCGAAGATTGGACTGTTTAAATTGAGTAAACCGAGTAGTTACCTGATGTTATGAGCGCCGTAAAAATACGGCGCTATTATTTGAAAACAAAGAAACTATTTCAGCTTGGCAAAGCAGTGAGCGGCGGCATCAACAGTACGCTGAATATCTTCATCAGTGTGAGCAATAGACATAAAACCTGCTTCAAATGCAGAAGGCGCTAAATAAACCCCTTCATCAAGCATCAGGTGGAAGAAATGTTTAAAACGCTCAATATCGCAATTCATCACATCCTGATAGCAAGTGACGGTTTCTGCATCAGTAAAGAAAATACCGAACATCCCGCCAACATGGTTGATTACCAAAGGAATGCCAGCCTCTTTTGCTGCTTTTGTCAGGCCAGCCGCCAGATTATCTGTTAGTTCAGTCAGGCGTTGATGAACGCCAGGTTGAGAAACTTCTTTCAGACAAGCAAGGCCGGCAGCCATCGCAATCGGGTTGCCGGATAGGGTTCCTGCCTGATAAACAGGGCCAATTGGCGCTAATTTCTCCATCACTTCATAACGCCCGCCGAAAGCGCCAACGGGCATACCGCCGCCAATGATTTTGCCAAGGCAAGTTATATCGGGTTCGACGCCGTAATAAGATTGTGCGCCGGATAGGGCGACGCGAAAACCGGTCATCACTTCATCGATAATCAACAAAGCGCCGAACTCATCACACAACGCGCGTAGACCGGGTAGGAATTCTGGTTGTGGCGGTACGCAGTTCATATTACCGGCGACAGGTTCGACAATAATACAGGCGATCTCTTGCGGATATTTTTCAAATGCTTCTCGAACTGAACTCAAATCGTTATAGGTGCAGGTTAGCGTATGTTTAACGAAATCAACCGGAACCCCTGGCGAGTTTGGTTGGCCGATAGTCAACGCGCCAGAACCGGCTTTCACCAGCAAGCAATCAGCGTGGCCGTGATAGCAACCTTCGAATTTAATGATCTTGTCGCGGTTGGTATAACCACGAGCCAGACGGATAGCACTCATGGTCGCCTCGGTGCCTGAGTTAACCATGCGCACCATATCCATCGATGGCACCAGTTCAGTCACCAATTGCGCCATTTCCACTTCGGCGGCAGTGGGGGCGCCAAAACTTAATCCTTGCTCTGCGGCTTTGATAACGGCATTGCGGATAGCGCTGTGGTTATGTCCCAGCACCATTGGCCCCCAGGAACCGACATAATCGATATAGGCTTTACCATCAACATCATAGAGATAAGCGCCATCAGCATGTTTGATAAACAGCGGAGTACCGCCAACGCCATTAAATGCACGTACCGGAGAGTTGACGCCGCCGGGAATAAGTTGCTTTGCCTGAGAATAGAGGATGTCGGATTGGCTCATGAAAGGCTCCTGAATCTAGTTTTAAGTGGATTTGCCGTTTGCCCCACGGATTATAATGCTCTTAGAACGATAATTCCGGGTTTATTCTTTACGTAATCAAGAAATGGTGAATCGACAACTTTTTTATTCGCAGCAAGTGAGGATGCATTCCTCAGCATTGGGCCATGATCCGTCATAATAAAAATCCCTGTATGTGTGACATCCAGCCCGGCAAGATGGGTATATATTCCAATATAATCGCCCGTTTTTAAGTTCTTAATAACGGCATCATTGACCTTATCGCCTGGAATATATTTGATCTCTCTTTTGGTGACACCCAGTCCGGGGATATATTCGCTACCATCAGCCTTTTTATTTAGGCTTTTTGTGATTGTTATGTAAGAAGGACTTATTTCATCCGTTACATCTTTGGCATTTAATTTTTCTCTGGTTGACCAATCTGTAAAGAAGTGTTTTCTTTGCAAAAAGCTAATCTTTCCGTCGATATATCTTGTCTGGATGAGATTTTTTACAAAATCATTTTGGTCGTTGGATTTCCTTAGCGATTCTACATAATCAAGGAAAGTAAAACAGTCTAACCCGTTAAAATCTATCACTAATTTTTCAGGTTCAGTCGGGGAGCCAATAAGTTTGTTTGCGGCATAAGGTGTGCCCAGGAATTGATAAGAGACGTTTTTTATTATTTCACCTGGATTATCTTTATTTCCTGGTTTTACCTGGTTGTCTATAATTTCATTAATTTTTTTCGCGGTATAGCTGTCAATATCGGCTTGTTTGCTATGAGTAGCACAGCTTGCCAGCGTGGCAACAAGCATCAGTGGTAACATTTTTCGCATAGGAACTCCATGTGATTACTTTGAAAAATATTCAATAAAGTAACTAATCATGATGATAAATCAATATTTTTCCTTCTTATTGCTAATTGATTGACTAAGGATTTAACTATAGTGACGGCTTAATGTCCTTTGGGGCTATCGTAACAGGCTGGCAATAGTAAGCTACAGGTGTGATAATTTTTTGGCGGTTGGTGTGTTGTCAAAATGACAAAACTTGAACGAACCAATCAGGTATTGGATAATCCGAGTTATTAATGATCGGCAAATTTTTGTTGTCTTCTAAATATCTTTGCCGGGTTCCAGTCTGGAGTAAAAATGATGAGCGATGATATCGCATTACCTTTGCAGTTTACGGATGCTGCCGCTAACAAAGTGAAAATCTTGGTTTCGGATGAAGAAAACCCAAACTTGCGTTTACGGGTTTATATCACCGGTGGAGGATGCAGTGGCTTCCAGTATGGTTTTACCTTTGATGATCAAATAAATGAAGGTGATATGACCATTGAGAAGCAGGGGGTGGAGTTGGTTGTTGATCCGATGAGCCTGCAATATTTGGTAGGTGGTTGTGTGGATTATACCGAAGGTCTGGAAGGTTCACGTTTTATCGTCACCAACCCTAATGCGAAGACAACCTGTGGTTGCGGCTCTTCTTTCAGTATTTGATTCTAGGGAATATCCCGCGATGACAGGTCTATGAATGTTATTGCGGGATATTCCTGTCATCTTTCAAATAATTTTGATTTATCAGGAACCATCATCGTTCAATTGCTGGCATAGCTGTTCGGCTGCCAGAATGATGCGCGGTCCCGCGCGATGAAACCAATCTTCATATAATGTAATCACTTTGGCCTGCAATTGTGGATGCCAGAAATTTTCAATTAATCTGACCTGTTCCTGCCCGCCGCTGATAACAATTATCTCAGGTTTCCTGATGAGTACTTGCTCCCGACTGACTTGGGGCCAGGGGACGGGGCTGTCGGCAAAAATATTTCTGCCGCCACAGATTGAAAGCACTTCACTTTGCAGTGTATGTCCTGAAGCGGTAAACAGAGGATAAGTGCCGAATTGTAAAAAGACCGGTTTTGGTGTCGTGGCGGCATATTTTTGTTGCAAATTGGCAAATCGTTGACGAAGTTCAGTCGCGGATTTTTTTGCTTGTTCTGGGTGAGGACTATATTCAGCGAGCCGTTCTAAATCCTGCGCTATCTGTTCGGTGGTGGTGGGATCGGAATAAAAGATTTTAATGCCAAAAGCAGCAAGTTGTTCCAGTGGACGTTGGGGATTACCTCCGCGCCATGCCAGAATCAGATCAGGTTTAAGAGTAATAATGCGTTCCAGATTGACGCCTTGCCAGTTAGCCACTTGCTCAAGTTTACGGGCTTGAGGGGGATAATCAGAGTAGGCGCTGGCGGCAATTAAATTGTCACTTAACCCGGCGGCGTAGGCTAATTCAGTGGTTGACGGCGATAAACTGATTACTCGTAAGGGCGTGGCATACAGAAAATGGCTGAAATTACTGAGAAACAGTAAAAGCAATAATCCAATTGAACTCGTGCTTTTTATCCATTTCATTAATGTGCGCTCTTTAAAACATGAAATATGTCGCCGGCAAACACGCCCGAAAATATTAATCAGGGCGTGTCAGTAATATATTATTTATCTTGACTCAGCGTTGTCAGCATTGCGTTGACCATCAATGTAGATTGACGGGCTGCCACGGCAAGAAATTCATCAAAGCTGATATGAGATTCTTTATCTGCCACATCGGAGATAGCACGCACAACGACAAACGGAGTGTTGTATTGGTGGCAGACATGCCCTATCGCTGCGGCTTCCATTTCTACCGCGGTCACTTGTGGGAACGTCGCCCGGATACGCGCCAGTGGTTCCGCGCCATTAATAAAGGCATCGCCGCTGCAAATCAGCCCATGTACTGCGTTCAGATTCAGTGAATGAATACACTCTTCCGCCAGAGCAATGAGTTGGTCGTCCGCCACGAAAGCCGGAGGACATTGCGCCATCTGACCGGGTTCATAACCAAACGCGGTGACATCAGCGTCATGATAGCGAACTTCGCTGGATACCACGATATCACCGACTTGTAGCTTCGGATCAAGGCCACCGGCTGATCCGGTGTTAATAATTACATCAGGCTGACAATGTTCAAGCAGCAAAGTTGTGCCAATTGCGGCAGAAACTTTACCAATACCGGATTTTAATAGTGCGATCTCCACGCCGTTGAGCTTACCGGTATAGATTTCGCAACCACCTCGTGACAGTGTTTGGCAATCTTCAATTTGATCGCGCAGTAAAGTCACTTCTTGTTCCATAGCACCTATCACGCCTACTTTCATGATGTCATACTCGCTGTTGATTAATTAATCATATAAAATCATCTCGTGTTTGAGTTTAACATTGAATTCGGAACAATCAGATAATCTGTGATGTAAAACAGTGCTATCTCACAAGTCGGGGGATAAATGTCCGGGATAGACTTTAGTCAGAAGCTTAACTATCAGCGTAAATACCGTCAGTATCATATTGATCCTAATGATGAAGAACAGGTTATTCGCCAGTTTGAAAGCGATCGTGGGCGGATTATGAATTCAGCGGCTATTCGCCGTTTACAGCAGAAAACACAGGTTTTTCCGCTGGAAAATAATGCCGCTGTCCGCAGTCGCTTGACGCATTCATTAGAAGTGCAACAGGTTGGACGCCATATTTCAAAAACGATTATTAATGAATTGAGAACGCGTAATTTGCTGGCCGATTACGGGCTGGACAAACGGCTATTATCATTTGAAAGTTTGATTGAAATGGCTTGTTTAATGCACGATATTGGTAATCCGCCATTTGGTCATTTTGGTGAAGCGGCAATTAAAGATTGGTTTGCCAGAAAACTCGACCTTAATTTTTCCCTGGAAAATATTAAGCGGGAAGATCAATGTGAAATACCCGCATTGCGTTTGTGTGGCGATGTGAAAAAAGATCGCTTTCGTCGCCAGTTGCGTAAAGATCTGTGTCAGTTTGAAGGGAATGCTCAAGCTATCCGAATGGTGCATAGCTTATTAAAACTCAATCTGACTTATGCTCAGGTTGGCTGTATTCTAAAATATACTTGTCCTGCTTTTCGTCTTGAAGAAACACCGAATCAATTTAATTACTTGATGAAAAAACCGGGTTTTTATTGGTCGGAAGCGCATTTTGTGCGCGAATTACGCCGTGAGCTTAAAATGGGTGAATTTTGTCGCTTCCCACTGACTTATATTATGGAAGCCGCAGATGATATCTCTTATTGCATTGCTGATTTGGATGATGCTGTTGAAAAAGCGATTTTCAACGTCGATACCCTGATGGGATATTTGGAACAGGAGTGGCAAGAAAATGGCGGTCATCGGGCCGGGGATCTATTCGACGTAACGGTCAGAAAGGCGTACAAGGGAATTCACGGTAACGAATTACGTCGAAGTCAGCAGGACCAATTTTTTATGTATCTGCGGGTTTATATTACCGGCAAACTTGTGCCTTACACTGCTCGTCGTTTTATTGATCATCTGCCGGCTGTTTTTGAGGGTTCATTTAATCAAGCGCTACTTGAAGATAAGAGCGAGGAGCATCGGTTACTTAGAACATTGAAAAACATTGCTTGTAAGAGAGTGTTTAATCATCCAGAGATTGAAAAATTAGAGTTGCAGGGATACCGAATCATCAATGGGTTATTGGATTTTTATTATCCGTTATTGAAGATGTCCCGTCAGGATTTTGTGGAACTGAACCAAAACAATTTCCACAAAGATTATTTTATGGAAACCCGGCTGTTACACAAACTTTCCACCAAACATCGTCTCGCTTATGGTGAAGCAGTAGAGAAAATTGTTGCCACTGATCAATCTGAAAAAGAGCTGATGGAGTTCTATTATCGCGCTCGTCTTATTCAGGATTACATCAGTGGCATGACAGATAATTATGCTTATGAAGAGTATCGCAAATTTATTGTGTGCAATTGATGTTCTCGCCGCTACTCAATATTTTTTTAGCGGCGGTAAGGACATTATCAATTTCATCTGCTAGTTCCAACAATTCAGGTTCTATATCAGTTAGTTGAACGCCTTGTTGTAATTGTTGTTCGATTAATTGGCAGAGGGCTTTAAGTTGCGGCACGCCGCTATAACAGCAGCTACCGTGTAGTTTATGGATCTGCTGCTGATAATCTTCCACCGTTTCCCCTGATAAAACTTTTTCTGTGATTGTTTTAATCGTTGGTAGTAAATCTACCAACATTTGCAGCATGTCCATAGCTAGCTGTTCTTTTCCAATTGCCTGTTGTAACGCTAATGACCAGTTAATATGTTGTGATTTTGGCATTTTGACGTAGCGATTTAACACCGATCTCAGGCGATCTTCATCAAGAGGTTTGGTCAGGAAATCCTCAAATGGCGATTGATCTGTATCGCTCTTTGGTCGGCAAGTATAGGCTGTAACCGCAATGATCGGCGTACTGCGGTGCTGCGGTAGCTGGTGGATGCGGTCGGAAGCACAGATGCCATCCATACCTGGCATATGAATATCCATCAGAATAACATCAAAATGGTGAGCGGTTACTGACTGCAAAGCTTCTTCTCCACTGCTACATAGCACGGTTTTTTCCACGATTTCTTCCAGTAATGAGCCTATTAGTTTGAGGTTAGCTGGATTATCGTCAACGGCCATGACGGTCATCGGTAAACGTGGGGGATGGATAAGCGTCTTTTGTGGTACAACCGAGCCGGTTAGAATGAAATCGTTTTTTCCTAGCCATAAATCAAAACGGAAAACAGAACCTTTTTTCGGCTCACTGGTAAAACTGATATTTCCGCCCATTTCTTGGATCAGTTTCCGTGTAATAACCAGACCGAGGCCGGTGCCGCCATAACGGCGGGAAATGCTGGCATTTGCTTGATGAAAAGCCTGAAATAGGTGAGGTTGCTGTTCAGGGCTGATACCAATACCTGTATCGCTAACCGTAATCTCTAAATTGATTTTATGGTGCTTCTGTTGTAGCAGATTGATATTGATCTCCACAGAACCTTGGTCAGTGAATTTAATCGCGTTACCGATGATATTGGTGAATATTTGCTGGAGGCGCGTAGGGTCGCCTACGACCAGATTCGGTATTTGGGGATCAACATGGTGAGTTAGCTGAATATTCTTACTTTTGGCGCTGAGTGTCAGTAACACCATAACTTCATCAATCGTATCTTGTAGCAGGAATGGAATGTTTTCCAATACCAATTTATCCGCTTCAAGCCGTGAAAAATCCAGTATATCATTGATAATGTTCAGTAGATGATTAGCGGAACGCTCGATAATATACAGATATTCAGTTTGCTGTATTGTTAAAGGTGTTTTCAATGCTTGGCGGGTGAAGCCAATGACGCCATTAAGTGGTGTGCGTAATTCATGAGACATGTTTGCCAGAAATTCCGTTTTTATTCTGGCTGCTTCTTGAGCGCGTTTTTTCGCTATTGCCAGCTCAACGTTCTGAATTTCGAATTGCTCCATTGTCGCCCGAAGATCTGACGTTGCCTGATAAATATCGTTTTGCATCTCTTCTTTATAGCTGGAGAGCGATTTGGCCATTGCATTAATGCCATTCTTCAACGTATCCAATTCACCAAAATATTTCCCATTGACACGGCTATTTAATTGTCCTTGGCGAATTCTATCGACAGTACTGACGATATCGCTGATAGGCTTGGTGATCTTACGAACCAAATGGTAGGCGAACAGCGATGCCCAACCGAGGCAAATGAGTAATAGTAATATAAAAATAACGATTTCTTTATATTGCTGTAAGTGAGCTGACCGTAAATCGAGATCAATAGCGATATAGCCAATCGGATGTAAAGATGGGGCGTCAGCATGTTGCTGATTCTGGGACAAATAGTGTTCTGAAATAATGGGTATGCGTAAAATAATACTATTTTTAACCTCCGTTTTTGTCAGGGTGGTTGGCAGCGGCATATCTGGCGAGATCTGTAGTTGAGCTGCATTGTATTTATAGTTTGATATATCAAATAGCTGATTATCATCATTAAAAATGGCAATCGCCCGAACTATCTCAGAATTTCTGCGATGAAGCCGGGTTATCAATGAGTTGACACGTTCACGGTTGTGCAGGTTTATGCCAATTTCACTGGCGATGGAAAGGGGTTCAATAATACTGATCCCAGATCGAACAATTTGATTTTTCAGTTCACGATAGTGATAACAGAGGAATGAGATACTGAAAAACATGCCAACCAGTAAAATGGGAACCAGGATCAGGCTCATCATGCGGATGCGTAAGCTATATTTGGTCATAATCGTCCATTGTGGGAAAATAAGAACTTAATAATTCATAGTCCGTAAGAATCATGGTGCAATTTTATTCCCCCAACCGCCGAATAGTAAATCGACATATCATCACAGTTACTGCTGATAATCTGGATGCCCAAGGGCAGGGTGTAGCTCGCTATCAGGGTAAAACTATTTTTGTCGCCGGATTATTGCCCGGTGAACAAGCACAGGTACAACTAACGGAAGAGAAGCGCCAGTTTGCAAAAGCAAAGTTGGTTAAGCGTCTATCTGACAGTCCATATCGTGTAAATCCCCGTTGTCCGCATTTTGGAGTATGTGGCGGTTGTCAGCAACAACATGTTGCGCCTGATTTACAACGTGAGAGTAAAGCCAGCGTCCTCGAACATCTGATTAGACGGGAAACCGGTGTAACGGTTTCTGCCAAGCCGGTGATTCTCGGTCCCGAATATGGTTATCGGCGTCGGGCAAGGCTTGGTTTACATTATCAAGTAAAGCAGCGCCAACTGGTGATGGGATTTCGTCAAAATCAATCTAATGAATTAGTTGCTATAAAAGAGTGCCCTGTTTTGCGACCTGAATTGGAACAGTTATTGCAGCCATTATCTCAGTGTCTGAATAACTTGAAAGCGGTTAAACGGTTGGGACATGTGGAGTTGGTGCTAGCAGATAATGGTCCATTGATGATATTGCGCCATCTTGATCCCTTGAAACGGGAAGATAAAGAGAAACTATGCACATTTTCCGTGCAACATAACGTTGCTGTCTATCTGGCAGCGGATGAAACCTCACTTGAATCACTGAATCAACCGCCGGAACCTTGGTATCAGGTAGGTGGCTTGAAACTGGTTTTCAGTCCAAGAGATTTTATTCAGGTTAACGATCAGGTGAACCAACAAATGGTTGCGCAGGCGATGGAGTGGCTCGATTTACAACCGAATGACAGGGTGCTCGATCTGTTCTGTGGAATGGGGAATTTTACCTTACCTATTGGTCGCGTAGTGCAATCTGTGGTCGGAGTCGAAGGGGTTGCCACGCTGGTGGCTAATGGGCAATATAATGCCAGATTAAATAATTTGGATAACATATCTTTCTGCCATGAGAATTTGGAAGCTGACATACATCAGCAATCTTGGGCGAAACAGGGGTTTAACAAGGTTTTATTAGATCCGGCGCGTGCGGGTGCGGCAGGAGTCATGTCACACATTGTTGCATTAGCCCCGGAAAAAGTGGTCTACGTCTCTTGTAATCCAACAACATTGGCGCGGGACAGTAAGATTCTGCTTGAGGCTGGCTATCAAATTATCAATGTGCGGATGCTGGACATGTTTCCGCATACAGGCCATTTGGAGTCAATGGCGCTATTTAGTCGTTAAGATCATGGTTGGATAGAAGCTATGAAGTAATCGGGAGAGATTATGGTTGCGGTAAGAAGTGCTCATTTAACCCCTGCGGGAGAGTTTGCAGTAAACAGGTGGATCGCTAGTTTAAATGTAGCGAATCTTCAATTGGGTGAAAAATTAGCCGAAACCTGGCGTTATTGTCACGAAAAAGCGCAAAATCATCCTGATTCAGAACTTCTATTATGGCGTGGCGTAGAGATGGTTGAGATCCTCTCTACGCTAAGTATGGATAATGACAGCATGCGTGCTGCGCTACTATTCCCGTTGATGGAAGCTAAATTACTTGACGATCAAACCGTCACCGGGGCGTTTGGCAGTGTAATTACCAATCTGGTGAAAGGCGTTATGGAAATGGACGCCATTCGCCAGTTAAAAGCCACTCATCACGATTCAATCTGCTCTGTACAGGTTGATAATGTTCGCCGGATGCTACTGGCGATGGTGGAAGATTTTCGTTGTGTCATTATCAAATTGGCAGAGCGGATTGCCCATTTGCGGGAAGTTAAAGAGGCGACTGAAGATGAGCGTGTACTGGCTGCGAAAGAGTGTTCCAACATTTATGCGCCGCTCGCTAACCGATTAGGTATTGGTCAACTTAAATGGGAGCTTGAGGATTACTGCTTCCGTTATCTTCATCCTGATGAATATAAAAAAATTGCGAAATTACTGCATGAACGCCGAATTGATCGTGAGCAGTATATTGATCACTTTGTCAATACATTACGCAAGCATACGCTCAAGGAGGGCGTCACTACTGAGATATACGGGCGTCCTAAACATATCTACAGCATTTGGCGCAAAATGCAGAAAAAATCACTGGCATTTGATGAGCTGTTTGATGTTCGGGCTGTGCGAATTGTGGTTGAACGTTTGCAGGATTGCTACGCGGCGCTGGGGATAGTACATACTCACTATCGTCATTTGCCGGATGAATTTGATGATTATGTTGCTAACCCAAAGCCGAATGGTTATCAATCTATTCATACCGTAGTGCTTGGGCCAAGTGGTAAGACATTGGAAATTCAGATCCGCACCCGTCAGATGCATGAAGATGCGGAATTGGGAATAGCCGCCCACTGGAAATATAAAGAGGGAGCGGTGGCGGGCAGTCGTGCCGGATATGAAGGACGCATTGCGTGGCTGCGTAAATTGATCGCATGGCAGGAAGAGATGGCTGATTCTGGTGAGATGCTGGATGAAGTTCGCAGCCAGGTGTTTGATGATCGGGTATATGTATTTACACCGAAAGGCGATGTTATTGATTTACCTACCGGTTCTACGCCGCTGGATTTTGCCTACCATATTCACAGCGATGTGGGGCATCGTTGTATTGGAGCGAAAATCAGTGGTCGCATTGTGCCATTCAGCTATCAATTACAAATGGGCGATCAGATTGAAATCATCACACAGAAACATCCGAACCCAAGTCGTGATTGGTTAAATCCAAACTTGGGATATGTCACCACCAGCCGCGGTCGGGCGAAAATCCATAACTGGTTCCGTAAACAGGATCGGGATAAAAACATCATTGCTGGTCGTCAGATGCTGGATAACGAACTGGAACACTTGGATCTCAGCCTAAAAGAGGCGGAAAAGCTGCTCATTGCCCGTTATAACGTCCATACACTTGATGAAGTACTGGCGGGAATTGGCGTTGGTGATATCCGCATTAACCAATTGGTCAATTTCTTACAAAGCAAACTCAAGAAAACCACCGCAGAGGATGCAGATCGGGAAGCGCTTCGCAATTTAGAGAGTAAATCACACCCACAGCGTAGTTCTGCTAAAGATGACGGGCGGATTGTGGTAGAAGGTGTGGGTAATTTGATGCATCACATTGCCCGTTGCTGCCAGCCAATTCCCGGCGATGAGATTGTCGGCTTTATCACGCGTGGTCGGGGAATCTCTATCCATTGGGTTGATTGTGAACAGTTGGCGGAGTTGCAGGCGAATGCGCCGGAAAGGGTGGTGGATGCGGTTTGGGGAGAGAGCTATTCCAGTGGTTACTCACTGATTGTGCGTGTTGTTGCGAACGATCGCAGTGGATTATTGCGTGATATCACCACGATCTTGGCGAATGAGAAGGTGAACGTGCTTGGGGTGAGTAGCCGCAGTGATATAAAACAGCAGATTGCCACCATCGATATGAATATTGAGATTTATAACCTGCAAGTACTGGGGCGGATCTTGGCGAAAATCAATCAGTTACCGGATGTTATTGAAGCCAGGCGTCTTCATGGCAACTGACCGTAGGAAAATTTGGATAAAAAATGAAATCATTTGCGATAGAACGGTTACTGGAGATTATGGCGCAGTTGCGCCACCCTCAACAGGGATGTCCTTGGAATAAACAACAAACATTCAAAACCATCGCGCCTTATACATTAGAAGAGACTTATGAAGTCATTGATGCCATTGAGCGCGGTGATTTTTCTGATCTAAAAGAAGAATTGGGCGATCTGTTATTTCAGGTGGTGTTCTATGCTGAAATGGGCAAAGAGCAACAGTTGTTTGATTTTGATGATATCTGCCATGCAATTAGCGATAAACTGGAGCGCCGCCATCCACATATTTTCGGTCAGCAGCAGGATATCAGCGGTGATGTGGCTATCAGTGGTTGGGAAAAAAGTAAGGCGCAGGAAAGAGCGCAAAAAGATCTACATTCGGTCCTTGATGACATTCCGGCAAGCCTGCCGGCATTGATGAAAGCTTATAAAATACAGAAACGTTGTGCTGCGGTGGGTTTTGACTGGGATACTTTGGGGCCGGTGCTGGACAAAGTTTACGAAGAGATCGACGAAGTGATGGATGAAGCTCATCAGGCGGTTGTTGATCAACAGCATCTGGAAGAAGAGATTGGCGATTTATTGTTTGCTGTTGTTAATTTATCCCGTCATCTCGGATACAAACCAGAAATTGCATTGCAAAAAGCATGCAATAAGTTTGAGAGCCGATTTAGAGAAGTAGAAAAACTGATCCTGAACCAAGGCCAAACCTTGGAAGCAGCGACATTGGAAGAAATGGAACAAATGTGGCAACAGGTTAAGAGACAGTAACCGGAAATAATAGCCTGAAAGCTGGGGTTTTTATTTTTTTAAGAGGGAAATTTGTGTTGAATAAATTTCCCTGAGCTCTGTTTGAGTTAGTTCTATATATTATAAATGAAGGTAAAATTGATATATCGAATATATTAAATATAAAAAATATAGAGATGTTATGATAGATAAGATATCAAAGCTAAATGATATTCATGTAACTATAAGTCAAGCTAATTTTATTTTCTTTTCAGGAGGTTTTAATAATATTAATTTATTTAAAAATAAAGTCATTGAAAATGGGATGAAAATAAATACTTTCCCATTAGGTTATTCAAAGATCACAGATAATAGTATAAGATTATCTATTGGTGATAAATTAACGAATGATATTATTTTAAACCTTATCTTGGCGAGCTTTTATTTTGAATAAATATGGAAAAAAGTCTGGATTATTATTTAATGATGAATGTCTTTCTCGTTTTTACAATGATAAGTTTTTTCAAAAAAGAATATTTTCAAGAATAGAAGATAGAGTTGGAATATCGTTTTCACCATTACTCAATAATTTTAAATGTACGGAAGAGGTTTACTCAATGCTTATGGATATCAATATATTTATACATCAAAAGGAAAATCAATACCGATTGCATTTAAGGGAAAATCAATGTATTGTGTTTAGTAATTATTTGTATTTACATTCTAGGACGAAATTTCCGAAAGACTCACAAAGGACGTTGTTTAGATTTTGGTTTTAGGGGATTGTATGAATTTAATAATAGCTGATGCATTGGAGTATAGAGACAGAATAAAAAAATTTGCGTCCGGGAACAAAAATGTCATTATATTTCTTTGTTTCTTATTACTTCCGGCAAAAGCCAGTGGTGTAATTGAGTTCTTAATTATCTTGTCTTCGAATATTGTTACTCCAGAGAACTATATCAAATCGTTTTATTTCTCTTCCATATCCTTAATAATCTAGGTGTTATTTTATTTGGTTAATATAAGGTTTTTTCCTACAGCGAGGAAAAATTCAATTGTTGTTTCTTTGGTAGATAAAAAAACATTGTTTCTTTGTAGTATCATTTTTTTTCATTTATAGTGCTTTTCCGATGATTATTTTCTTTTCTTTAGGTTTTTTTTCTGGAAATGCTAATTCTTTATATTATTCTTCATCTATGTTGTTTTTGATTGTTTCTTTTGCTGTAATTGGATTTTGCTTGTTTGAGTTAAATTTATTATGTTTTATTTTGGTTGCTGCATTCTTTATTCTTTCTGCATCATTGAGAAATGGAGTATTGTATAATTTTATTTTTACATCGGCTATTTTATTAATAGCGTTTAGATTATATTTAAGTTCTGCATCATGTCACACAATTAGTCAGCATAAGAAATTATTCTCATCAGGATTTTTTTTATCACCTTATATTATAAACCTACGATACCATTTCCATAAAAATAAAACATCGTCATTTATTATGTTATTATCTGTTCTGATTTTATATATATTATGTGAAAATGCGTTTTCTCAAATTCCAGCCAAGGCTGATTATATATTACTAACATATTTCAGTGTTGTTATCTATATGTGCATGTTATTGTTTTATAATCTCTCATATATTGAAATGAATCTATTTTCATATTTATTTAATTTTTTGTCTATGCAAAAATTTTTATTTTATAATTATTTGGTTTCTTTTTTTTTATTTTCTATTTTAATTTCTGCTTTTTGTTTTTTTGTGGTTAAATCATTTCCAGTTATTATGTTTATATCCTATATTTTTCTTTCAGTTATTTTCTCATTTATTTCTTTATTGAGAAATCAGTATATGAAACTTATTATTCTCTGTGTTATTGTCTCTTTTACATGCTTTTTTGGGGTTATTTATGCTTGAAGTTATTATTAATGATAAGATTATTTTTTCAGAAAGCAATTGTAATTTTTATGTTGGATTGAACCGTATTGCGGGAATGAATGGGTCGGGTAAAACGACTTTTCTTTCAAGTATTTCGGGTATGAATAAGGTTAAAAAAGGAATGGTTAACTTTATAAAAAAGGAGAAAAAATGTCGATTTAATTTACAGAAATATGGTTTTTATGTATCAGATAATGTTGATTTTTATAACTTTATTACTGGGATGGAAGTGATAAAGCTATGCAAACGTTATAGGAAAAATAATCTAAGACATCAATTAGATTACTATTTAAATGGTTTTGGCATATCTAAATATTCTGGTATTGAATATGGGCAAATGTCACTTGGCACAAAAAAGAAATTCTTATTGACCTCAGCTTTTATTACGGATGCAGATGTTTATATTTTTGATGAGCCAACAAATGGCCTTGACTCCAATTCAATAACATTTTTAATAGAATTGATGATTTCTATTGCAGAAGAGAAAATTGTTATTTTTAGCTCACATGATGATAGCTTTTTGCAGGGATTAAATTTCACTACCTATGAAATAAATGGTAATAAAATAATGCATCATAGGGAATAAAATATCTTGATTAGTAGGCATGTAGCGTTGCCCGAATGTAAAAACATAAAACAACGCAATTGCCGTTAAATCTCAGTAATTAATGGCAGTAATCCCAAATTCAATAACTGAATTTCAATATCATTGGCTTTATCAATATCATCCTGATTTTCGCCGTCAAAAATGCCTTTTTTGGTGATAATTAATGTCCCCAATTGTTCTTTATCATTGGTAATAGGCAAGATTTCAGCTGCCATTGGTAACAATGAGGGATCTATAACAAAGGGTAAATAAATCATCCAACCTGCACTTAACCTGTCGGGAAATATCTGATTTCGTTTCAAGGTATAGCCGTTAGTTTACACCATAATGTAGGGAGCATTACGGCTGAGAACTAAAAAGGTAATAAAATCAATCAACCGTGAAAATTGAAACTCTTTTTCGTTAATATTGAGTCTTATTGTTATATTAGTTTGTCCTAACCTGTCACTACGATAGTTCTCATAAAATAGGGAACAGGAAAGATCATCATCTTCACCATCCCAGATTTTCTGGACAATAAAAGGTGGTATTTCCTGATAGTCATTCTCAAATGCCTCTATTACCTTTTTCGTTGCCCCTTGTTCATCAAAGGCAGTGTGTTCTAATGCCTGCTTACGGGAGTGTCCGGGAAGAAACCAAATCTTGTGATGTCCAAAGAATAGATCAATCTGTTGCGTTATTTTATACAAATCAGTGAGTGCCATTTGTGGAGTCAACGATTCTTTCCAGTCAAAATACAGTTCTATTTCCAGTGATAAAATAGCCATTTATTACCTCGCATTATCCAAATAAAGGGGTGTAAAATACCGCCCTGATAAGGGCAGCGATTAAACCTCAGTAATTAATGGCAGTAATCCCAAATTCAACAACTGAATTTCAACATTATTGGCTTTATCAATATCATCCTGATTTTCGCCGTCAAAAATGCCTTTTTTGGTGATAATTAATGTCCCCAATTGCGCTTTATTATTGGCAATAGGCAAGATTTCATCTGCCATTGGTAATAATGCGGGATCTATAACAAAGGGTAAATAAATCATCCAACCTGCACTTAACCTGTCGGGAAATACCTGATTTCGTTTCAAGGTATAGCCGTTAGTTTCCACCATAATGTAGGGGGTATTACGGCTGAAAACCAAAAAGGTAATAAAATCAATTAACCGTGAAAATTGAAACTCCTTTTCGTCAATATTGAGATCCATTCTTACCTTAATTTGTCCTAACCTGTCTCTACGATAGTTCTCATAAAATAGAGAACAGGCAAGATCATCATTTTCACCATCCCAGATTTTCTGGACAATAAAAGGTGGTATTTCCTTATAGTCATTCTCAAATGCCTCTATTACCTTTTTCGTTGCCCCTTGTTCATCAAAGGCAGTGTGTTCTAATGCCTGCTTACGGGAGTGTCCGGGAAGAAACCAAATCTTGTGATGTCCAAAGAATAGATCAATCTGTTGCGTTATCTTATACAAATCAGCCAGTGCCACTTGAGGAGTCAAAGATTCTTTCAGGTCAAAATACAACTTTATTTTTGTCGATAAAATAGCCATTTATTACCTCGCATTATCCAAATAAAGGGGTGTGAAATACCGCCCTGATAAGAGCAGCGATTAAACCTCAGTAATTAATGGCAGTAATCCCAAATTCAACAACTGAATTTCAATATCATTGGCTTTATCAATATCATCCTGATTTTCGCCGTCAAAAATGCCTTGTTTGGTGATAATTAATGTCCCCAATTGTTCTTTATCATTGGTAATAGGCAAGATTTCAGCGGCCATTGGTAATAATGCGGGATCTATAACAAAGGGTAAATAAATCATCCACCCAGCACTTAACCTGTCGGGGAATACCTGATTTTTCTTCAAGGTATAACCGTTAGTTTCTACCATAATGTAGGGAGCATTACGACTGAGAACTAAAAAAGTAATAAAATCAATCAACCGTGAAAACTGAAACTCTTTTTCGTCAATATTGAGATCCATTCTTACCTTAATTTGTCCTAACCTGTCTCTACGATAGTTCTCATAAAATAGGGAACAGGCAAGATCATCATCTTCGCCATCCCAAATTTTTTTTCCTATAAAAGGGAAATCTTCTTTGTAACTTTTTTCAAATATTTGAAACGCTTTTTCCGTCGGGTGGTTCTCTTCAAAAACAAGGTGTTCCAATGCTTCTTTACGAGTATGACCTGTTAAATACCAAGTTTTATGACGGCCAAAAAAGTGATCGATTTGTTGAGTAATTTGATATAAATCAGTTAATACTATTTGAGGAGTCAATGGTTCTTGCCGGTCAAAATACAGCTTTATTTCTGGTGATAAAATAGTCATATGTTGTCTCGCATTATCTGAGTAAGGGGGTGTGAAATACTTTAATATTGAAATATCCAGCAAATTCCTGTGAGTAGTAAGCGGCGCTTACAGGCTCCATAAAATGCCAGTGAGAACGTGGAATATCACTCAATGAGGCGCACACATCTTGTTGTCGCCTACCTTGCTTTTTCATGGATTCATCACCTGTCCACCATATCACTGGCTTTCCCTTCCTAAAAAACTGATCATATTTCGCTTTGGATTCCAGAAACAGGCATGCTTTTGGTCGCCAGCCATCAAAACTGACCCCCAGACATTCCCATACCTGTATGAGTTTGGCGTCCGGTTTGTAAACGGTTTTAGCTATCTGGAGTTGATAATCAAGGGTAATCTGCGAATATGAACTGGTGCTTTCCCAACTGGGACTCACTTTCTCAATGGCAGGGCAAGCCTTGCATTCTTCCCTTGTTGTACTGATCACATCCGTTCGGGCTTCCGCTTGCTCTTTTTCATCATCCTTGTCTTTTGTCATTTCCGTAACGCCGAGGCCCACACCAACGCCAACCAATATGCCCGCAAGGGCTGATGCCGCATATTCGGCAGCAGTCAGGGCTGCCGGGACTAACAGAGGTAAAGGCATGTTAATTGCTCCTTTTCAACAATTTATCTATTATTCTCAAGATATCTTTGTATTGTTGTTCCGGGTTTTCTCCTGCTTCAAGGGCATTTTTGATTTCTGGTACACCGTGGAAATTAAGATTAAATGCCGTTAAATAAAGGTATGATTTAATCAGCTTTTTATCTTTAAAGCCCAGGTCTTCGATTAAATACCGATAGGCTTCTTTAAGCCGCTTATGCAAATTTTTCTCATCCTCATGCACAACCAAGTCGGCATGTTCTGACAAAATGCATTGCCTGATTTTTTCAATATAAGTATTGTCCTCTGCATCAATAATTTTATCGAATTGTTCCTGAGTCAGTATAATCATGGCACCGCTCCTTAAATCATAAGCGACTGTTACCTATAATGGGGCCTTTGGGTTGAGTGTGATTTAGATGAAATGATCACTATAGAAGCAATAATACTGTTTTTTAATCAATTAAAGCAATAAAATCATCCGACATTGAGAATAAACAGGCACGATTGACTTCATGGAAAATAAAGTTTGTGTCTGTGCTCATGTTGACATTGACAATGCTATGAAAGGGGCTGTTATCCACGTACAACGAATTAATCGGCTATGTTTAAGCAGAGATGGGGCTAATGTGGGACAACAAAATGCGGGAAAAGTACCTTATTTACGTTCAGATTATTTGTGGCGAATTTAAGGTTCGGGTATACTGCTTTCCCGTCCTGGTTATATCCATCATCTTTTAAACCTAAACTTTCAGGTTCAGCATGAAAACTAATTATATTTTTGTGACCGGCGGGGTCGTATCCTCTCTGGGTAAAGGCATTGCCGCAGCCTCTCTGGCGGCTATCCTCGAAGCCCGTGGACTCAATGTGACTATTATGAAACTGGACCCGTACATCAATGTCGATCCAGGTACGATGAGTCCAATTCAACACGGGGAGGTCTTCGTTACCGAAGACGGTGCTGAAACTGATCTCGATTTAGGTCACTATGAGCGTTTTATCCGCACTAAAATGACTCGCCGCAATAACTTTACGACGGGGCGGGTTTACTCCGAAGTGCTGCGCAAAGAGCGCCGTGGCGACTATTTGGGGGCGACCGTTCAAGTTATTCCTCACATCACCAATGAAATCAAAGATCGCATCATCAGTGGTGGTGAAGGTCATGATGTGGTGCTGGTGGAAGTTGGCGGTACTGTTGGTGATATCGAATCGCTGCCATTCCTGGAAGCTATTCGCCAAATGGCGGTAGAAGTTGGCCGTGAACACACTTTATATCTGCATCTGACACTGGTGCCTTATCTGGCAGCGGCTGGCGAAGTCAAAACTAAACCTACTCAGCATTCGGTAAAAGAACTACTCTCTATCGGTATTCAACCGGATATTCTGATTTGTCGTTCAGATCGCGTCATTCCTGCTAACGAACGGGCAAAAATTGCTCTTTTCTGTAATGTGCCGGAGAAAGCGGTTATCTCCCTAAAAGACGTTGATTCCATTTATAAAATCCCAGGGCTATTGAAATCTCAAGGCTTAGATGATTATATTTGTAAACGATTCAGCCTTGATTGCCCGGAAGCAAATTTGTCCGAATGGGAGCAGGTCATTTACGAAGAAGCTAATCCTTCTGGTGAAGTCACTATTGGGATGGTGGGTAAATACGTTGAACTGCCTGATGCGTACAAATCCGTGATTGAGGCATTGAAGCACGGTGGATTGAAAAATCGTCTGACGGTTAACATCAAACTGCTTGATTCTCAGGATGTTGAAACTCGTGGTGTTGAATTATTGAAGGGACTGGATGCGATTCTGGTTCCTGGTGGTTTCGGTGGCCGTGGTGTGGAAGGCAAGATCATGACAGCCCGTTATGCGCGTGAGAACAAAATCCCTTATCTGGGGATCTGTCTCGGCATGCAGGTGGCATTGATTGAGTTTTCTCGCCATGTTGCGGGTTTGGAAAAAGCCAGCTCAACAGAATTTGAGCCAGATTGCCGGTTCCCGGTTATTGGCCTGATCACCGAATGGCGTGATGAAGACGGTAATTTAGAAGTGCGTAGCGAAGAGAGTGATCTTGGTGGAACGATGCGTGTGGGTGGTCAGCCATGTCACCTGACAAAAGATAGCTTGGTGCGTACCTTGTATGGGGCAGATACGATTGTTGAGCGTCATCGTCATCGTTATGAAGTGAATAATTTACTGTTGAAACGTATTGAAGACGCTGGTCTGCGGGTAGCGGGTCGTTCAGTAGACCATAAATTAGTAGAAATTATTGAGATCCCAGACCATCCTTGGTTCGTGGCTTGTCAGTTCCACCCAGAATTTACTTCCACCCCTCGTGATGGCCATCCGTTGTTTACTGGTTTTGTTAAAGCCGCCGGTAAATATCAGAAAGGCCAGCTCAAATAAGATGTGCAGTGAGTGACGGCATCATGAAGTATTCCGTCACTTACCTGAAATGTAACTTGTACTGAGGAAAACCTAATGTCCAAAATCGTTAAAGTGATCGGTCGTGAAATCATTGACTCCCGTGGCAACCCAACCGTAGAAGCAGAAGTGCATCTGGAAGGGGGTTTTGTGGGGTTAGCGGCTGCGCCCTCTGGTGCATCTACCGGTTCTCGCGAAGCGTTGGAACTGCGTGACGGTGACAAATCCCGTTTTATGGGTAAAGGTGTATTGAAAGCTGTTGATGCAGTGAATGGCCCGATTGCACAGGCAGTTATCGGTCAGGATGCTAAAGATCAGACTAACATCGACAGAATCATGATCAACTTGGATGGTACTGAAAATAAATCCAAATTCGGTGCTAACGCGATTCTGGCGGTTTCTCTGGCTAACGCTAAAGCGGCAGCGGCGGCGAAAGGTATGCCGTTGTACGAGCACATTGCTGAATTGAATGGCACTCCGGATAAATTCTCTATGCCGTTGCCGATGATGAACATCATCAATGGTGGTGAGCACGCGGATAACAACGTTGATATCCAGGAATTTATGATTCAACCGATTGGAGCAAAAACGCTGA
The DNA here is from genome assembly GCF_019090985.1 of Photorhabdus akhurstii. Lineage (NCBI taxonomy): Bacteria > Pseudomonadati > Pseudomonadota > Gammaproteobacteria > Enterobacterales > Morganellaceae > Photorhabdus > Photorhabdus akhurstii. The sequence goes on from NZ_CP020335.1 coordinate 1,130,792, forward strand.
AAGAGGCGGTTCGTATCGGTTCTGAAGTTTTCCATAGCTTGGCTAAGGTTCTGAAAGCAAAAGGCATGAGCACTGCGGTTGGTGACGAAGGAGGCTATGCGCCTAACCTGGAATCTAATGCGGCTGCGCTAGCTGCTATTAAAGAAGCGGTAGAACAAGCTGGTTATGTTTTGGGTAAAGATATCACTTTGGCTATGGATTGCGCCGCTTCTGAATTCTACAACCCAGAAACAGGTAACTACGAACTGAAAGGTGAAGGTAAAACTTTCACTTCTCAAGAGTTTACTCATTACCTAGAAGATTTGACCAGAAAATACCCGATTGTTTCTATCGAAGATGGATTGAATGAATCTGACTGGGAAGGCTTTGCTTACCAGACAAAAGTCTTGGGCGAAAAAATCCAGTTGGTTGGCGACGACCTGTTTGTCACCAATACCAATATTCTGAAAGAAGGTATTGAGAAAGGCATTGCTAACTCCATTCTGATCAAATTCAACCAGATTGGTTCTCTGACAGAAACACTGGCAGCGATTAAAATGGCAAAAGACGCAGGTTACACGGCGGTCATTTCTCATCGTTCTGGTGAAACGGAAGATGCGACTATTGCTGATCTGGCAGTAGGTACCGCGGCAGGCCAAATCAAAACCGGTTCTATGAGCCGTTCTGATCGTGTTGCTAAATACAACCAGTTGATCCGTATTGAAGAAGCTTTGGGTAATCGCGCACCTTTCTATGGCCTGAAAGAAGTAAAAGGTCAGGCTTAATTGGTAATTAAGTATTAGCATTAAATAGGAGGGGTAAAACCCTCCTTAATGCCTTAACCAACATACGAGCCGTTGTTAAACGTTGCCCCGAAAATAAAAAGGCTGCTCGCCGCAGTTGGGTAGACTCATCGATGGTAACGACGCTGCCATTGCCGGGTACGCCATTGCAGTGGGATTGCGTTGGTCACTGATAATACGTGAGAGTTTAAACGAGCGCGGCTTTTTTGCGTGGCAGTTTTGATGTGTTGAGCGTTTCTGATCTTTTTGCCGGTAGTGGAACAACTACTATTACTATGTAAAAGTGAAATCACAATTTCAGATAATTGGCTACCAAGTCATATTTATAATCTTTTGACGTGTGGCTACAAAAAGGCTGCGGTGTTCTAATCAAACACACAAAGGGAGCATTTACTATGACTGATACTGTTGTCAGAGCCAGGGTGTCACCAGCCTGCAAAGCGGCGGCGATGGCAAATGCCAAAGCACTTGGACTCGATTTGTCTACCGTTATACGCATGGTTATTAATTGATTAGCCGCAGAAGGTCGGCTACCGGATGGGTTGCTGCAACCGAATAGCGAGACGTTACAGGCAATTCATGATCTAGAGAACGGGATAGGCGTTCACCGTGCCAACACGCTTGATGAATTAAAAAGTGATCTAGGTTGGTAACAGTGCTGATTTTCGTTTATCAGAGCCGATTTAAAAAGGATGCTAAAAAGTACGTCAACAATAAAAAGCGCAAGAAATCATTATGAAAACCCTTGCGCTTTTGCAAACCGGCCAGCCATTACCACCAAAGTATAAAGAACACCGCCTGAACGGTAACTATATTGGTTATTTGGAATGTCATGGAGCGCTGGATTTACTTCTGATTTATCGACGTACGGACACTGAATTGATATTGTATCGAGTTGGTAGCCATGCTGATTTATTCGGATAGCAAGAGGATAAGTGATTGATTTTTTAAATGTGTTTGTTGAGCGGAGAGCTAACTGTGATTCGAAGAGAAAGAATTAAGTTGAGCTGTGTGTAATAGGTTGATGTTTGAGCATGACAAACCTGAAATAATTTTATTCTTCCAAATGAAAGGCTAAAACCACCAGCTTTAGCTGCGATACTGTATTGTGCCGGCGGTCTGACAGGAGGGATAAAGCCCTCTTTCATAAGGGTAATAACCCGATAACTTCTACAACGTCAATTTTTGAGTCTTCCTGAGGCAGTCGGTGTAGCTATGTTTTCACATGTGAAACTTTTCGCCGATGGATTAATAGCGAGAATCCCCTCCTTAATGTTGCTGAGAAGATTTACCTTGATATAACGGATTTTAGTTAGCTGTCTCAACAATAGTTCGGATATATCCATACTTGGCAATTAGAGCCTTGTATTGGTGTGACAGAATTACCCGATAAGCTGAGAGCTAGATGATGTCCGATGGTCGGGCTTAGAACCACGGTTGCAAGGTTAAAAAGAAAAAACATTTAAACAAGACGAAGATCTATTTTTTAATAAAAAAGACACGTTAATCTTTACCCAACTTCTTTTGTGGGAATTATACCCTTGCCTGATATCAAACATACTTATTTTATAACAGGGGCCGTAAGAGAGAACGGTATTTATCGTATGTGAAATTATTAAAGATCACCTTATTTTCCATGCGTTATATCAACCACTCTTTAAGAAAGTCCCTTGATCCAAAAATTAATGAATCTTTGTGGTCATCTTTTATATATACGATCCATCTTGGAAAAGGATATTGATGAAAATGAATCAGCGAGAAACTAACGTAAGCATACTGGCAGGGAATTCACGAGTTTATCTTAATGAGGATAGTAAAATAGTTATCGAAGCTCAGTTGAAAGCTTTTGAGGCTGCTCTGATATTCGCCAAGCGAAGCCAAGATGAATGCGGCCAATTACCGAGGATATCCGTGGCGTTCGATCATCATGGGATATTTCGCCTCCAGTTCCTGATAAATAATCTCACTAATTCTCAAAAACGGAACCCTCGTCTGAGTCATCTCCACGCTTCGATCAGGAATATCTTCTTACCTGTAGCAGAAAAATATCAGATTCCGCTCAGTGAAATACGTGTTATTCACGAAGATTCAGCCAGGCAACACCTTGTCCACATCCTAGCCTCTGGGGAAATACCCGAAATTATCACTCGACGGATGGTGTCCAAAAACCTTGCTGACGGCAAACCGTCGACATCAGATACTTCTTACGAAGAGCCAACTCAGAAACTCACCTGTGCGGCAATTACGAAGGAATATTTTGAGAAAGCCGCAGGTGATCACAAAGGCTCAGACGCTATTCTGGAGGTATTCTTTGAGGACTGCGCTTGGTCGAGAGCTTTGGCATATGTGCGTGGGCTGCAACTCAGCCACATGCTCGGAGTTTCAACTGCCATTCGTCTTAATCTTGTTAATGAAGAGGGGGAGGTGAGTAAAGGAGATGTAGTTACTGCTTAGTAAATATAGTCAAGATAATAAAAAAATAATTTCATCTTTGTTTGTTAAGGGGGAACATTATGTACAACTTAACTCGGCCGATATATTTGGATAACAATGCTACAACGCCATTAGATCCCGATGTGCTTCAAACTATGATGCCCTATTTCACCTGCGCTTATGGGAATGCTGCCAGCAATAACCATGCATTTGGGTGGAAAGCGATGGAGGCTGTTGATAATGCAAGAAAAGTGATATCAACATCGATAAATGCGACGAGTCATTCCGATATTATATTCACGTCTGGCTCCACCGAGTCGAACAATCTTGCAATCGCGGGCTTTCAACATCGGGGCAAAAAGGGGCATGTCATCACATCGACAATTGAGCATAAGGCTGTTCTTGATTGTTGCAGTAGGCTCGAATCAATGGGAACGGAGGTGACCTATTTACCGCCGCAAAGCGACGGCATTGTATCCCCAGACTTAATATCTCGTGCAATAAGAGATGATACCTATCTCGTTTCGATTATGGCCGCTAACAATGAGATTGGTTCAATACAAAAAATTGAGGAGATAGGCGCGATCTGTAAGGAACGTGACATTCCTTTTCATACAGACGCCACGCAAGCGCTTGGCAAAATAAAATTTGATGTACAGCGTATGAATATAAGCCTTGCCTCATTTTCCGCGCACAAAATATATGGGCCAAAGGGGGGCGGCGCACTTTATATCGATTCACGCAATAAGAATATAGCACTCGCGCCTCTCATTGTTGGCGGGGGACATGAGCGAGGCTTACGCTCTGGAACCCTTAACGTCCCGGGTATAGTAGGCTTCGGGCGTGCCGTCGAGCTGTCTGTTAAAAACTTGCCTGATGAGTCGATGAGGTTACGTTATTTAAGGGATTTGCTTCGGTCGTATATTATCGATAATGTGGCTGACGTTCGGATAAATGGTCATCTCATCGAATGCCTTCCCGGCCTGTTAAATGTCTCCTTCAACGGCTTGGATGCTGATTCGCTTTTGCTGGAGCTTTCCGAAGTCGCGTTGTCCTCTGGGTCTGCATGTACATCCGCTAACAGGGCGCCATCACATGTATTGAAAGCAATAGGACTCAACGATGCTCAGGCTCAAGCCAGTGTGCGCTTCGGACTGGGCAGATTTAATGACGAGGACGAGATACGGTATGTTTGTCTACGTCTACAAAAAGCGGTGAATAAATTGAGGTCGATGGCGCCAAAGCCATTCGGCGTCCTGTAATAATTAAGATGGAGTTTGACTCATGCGAACAATGTCGGCACTTTTTCTCCTGTTCGGAACCCTGTTCACTGCGGGGGGATATGGCGCCACCTTTCTTATTTCCGCGTATTTTCGGTCACAAGGGGGGAGTGACATTGATACTGGAACGACCCTTAGCGCGGCCTTGGTCGGCACCTTGATTGGCGTTCCTTTGGTTGGATGGTTTGCCGGGCGACTGGAAGCATCACGCCTTGCAGTCCTCGCGGCGCTGGCGATGTCTTGCGGATATTTTCTTTTAGGCGGTTTCAGCGGTGAACTGAGTTATATCCCGCGTATCGCAGCGTTCTTGATTGGACTCGGTTGGGGAATGTTCTATATCAGTGGGCCTATGGCATTGTCGGAACGTGTTACTGACGCTGACAGGGGGCACTGGTTTACTCGCTTCAGCGCGTTTCAAATGGCTGGGATTTGCGGTAGTCCCATCCTCCTTGCTGCGGCGGTTGAACAGGCAGGAGTGCCCATACAAACAACGTTTCTCTTTGTTGGCGTCATTGGCATCCTCGCCTCGTTACTTCTGGCGACCTTTGGGATCAAGGAGCCGCATGGTCAACGGGAGTTATCACTGAGACCTTGGGTGAGAAAAATAACCAAGATTGCTGCAAGTAGTGCGATCCGTCCCATTATCATGGTAGGGCTGGGAGGCGGCGTATTTTCTGGAATGATGTCGTTCCAGAGTTCGCTGGTTGAAGGGACTCGAGCAAATGCAAGTACATTCTTTGCTGTACATGCGGCGACCGTGGTTGTGTCGCGGCTTTTATTAGCTCGCCGTTTATCGACGATGCCCCGTACCCCATTAGTCATCGCGCTGATGTTATTCTTGATTATGGGCATTCTGGCCCTGCTAGGCGTACCGGTTCACCCTATGTTCCAGGTTGTGGCGGCCATGTTAACGGGGATAGGCTATGGATTGGTGTATCCCGTTATTCAAACATGGGCAGTAAACGACTCTGCGCTTGAGAATCGTCATGCTGCTCTTACTTGGTTCGTTGTCGCCTACTTTGTGGGGATATTTGGATTTCCGGCAATCGGTGGATGGATATTAGTTGGCGCGGGCAAAACTTTATTTATCCTAACTCTAGCTGCAATAGCTTCTCTTGAACTTATGGTGGCAATATTGGGAGGACGGTGGTTTTGTCGCATTAAGGGCAGGTTAACGGCACAGAATGAAGCACGTTAACAGTCATTCAGCCAGTCGATAATTATCGACTGGCTTTGCTGTTGTACAAGCAATTTTTCGATGACCATGAAGTAGTTAAATTCAGAATCTCTGTAGTCCCGTGCTTCGACATTATCGATTGAGCTGGGACAGTCACTTAGCGTTATTCCTCGTAATTGAAGAGTTTTTTAGGACATTCATTAATGTATTTAATGCTCTTCCAACATTTCCCAAAATAACTAAACTTTTTAAACATTCTAGTATCTATAAAAGAGAATTTATTAACAATTAAAGTTCATTTATGACTTTTGAACGTTAGATATAACATTTTCCTATTCGGAGAATATTTGGCTGTACTTAGCGGGGTTTAACGTTTTAGTTCAGTTATTTTTTAATATTCCGCACCAGTGCGGACTCAGGGAAAAAGCTGTAACAATATAAAAACATTAATTTGAAGAGAGTATGAATATAGCACCTTGAATAACCAAACTAAGAGGAGAATCAGGAATGATTGTAAAAAACGACTGGCACCCGGCTGATATTATTGCAGGGCTTAAAAAGCGGGGAACGTCGTTATCTGCTATTTCAAGAGAAGCGGGGCTTGCATCATCCACTTTATCAAATGCTTTGCACCGTCCGTGGCCTAAAGGTGAGCAGCTCATTGCTACTGCTTTAGATTGTGAGCCTTTCGAAATATGGCCAAGCAGATATTCAAAATGAATTAAAATAAACTTCTCGAAAAAAAATCAATGAGAAGAGATTAAATACCTGAAGCTTTTCTGGTGTTTTGTGGAAAGTTTCAGGTATGATCATAAGATTAAAATAGAGTTATTAACGTCACGCCTTAATGTTTGCCATAATTAATTTTTTTCGGCATCAATTATTTAATATTTTATTATGTGGGCATTCCTCTTTATATCGCTGTTGATTTCACGGATCACCAGATAGGCGTAGTATTACATAAGCGGATGAAACAAAACTTTTTGGGAGGGGAGTAGGATTCTGTTTGGCAGAACCCTAACGACATAGTAACGACAGCGATGCTGTAATTGTTATGCTAAAGGTATATAGGGATTCGGGTTAATAAATCGGGTAGGAGCATAGTTATCATACCCCTTACCCCTGCAATATTCTTTTAACTGGCTTAATGAATTTATCCCTATTTTCTGATAAATGATATGTAGCCTGCTTTGTACCGTTCTATATGTGATGCCTAATTTTCTAGCTATATCTTTAGCGCTTAGCGATTGCAACGCAAAAAATACTATATCGAACTCTCTATCAGTAAATAAATCAGTTGGTTTGCCAAAATTTAATGAGTCAGGGTGAATGTTGTTTTCAAAATGGTACATGGAATAAATTTCAAGTTTTTTACCATGCCCAACAATCCCAATGCATTCTCCATCCTTCATTAGTGGTGTAACATCGACCAGAAATGGTTGGATTATTTTTTGTCTCCCACCGTAAGTTAAGGTGTTTAGTACTGTAATGGTCTTTTTACTCATCATTACGTTTTTTTCATTAGCTTGTATAATATCTTCAAACTCAGACCACGGGGCTGGACATTCACCATCAAACCTACCTTCTATGTTAAACCCCCTAGGAAGGCCGCTGTAATAAAGCATAGTATCATTCGCATAGACGAATCGAGATTCGTTGTCTTTTATAGCCCAAAAATCGTTGCTGTTTTCCATGTACGATATGAAAGCATCAAAGCTTTTTGAATGAACATCCAGATCTTTGTTTACAGAGAAACTCATAGTTTTATCATTCATAATTTCACCTATCATGATTAAACGGTAAAACCGGAATAACTTCCATGTAAGGTTATCATGTTTATGACTCAATGAGTAATCATGTTTGTGAATTTCAAAAGGAGTTCCTCTTTGGTGCGGATGATTTTACAGAGGAGCAGTTTCCTGTAATCATCTTCAATACTAATATTCTATATTGTATGAAATTTTTATTATTAATTATGTTTTTAATGAATAATTTCAATATGAAATATGCCGGATGGAATGTGAGAGAAACAAGGTGTAAGGTTCTGCCAGGCAGAACCCTAATGGTATAGTGATGACAGCGATGTTGTGCATTATTACGCTAGAGGTATATAGGGATTCGGGTTAATAAATCGGGTAGGGGAATAGTTATCATATCCCTTACCCCTGCAATATTCCTTTAACTGGCTTAATGAGTTTATCCCTATTTTCTGATAAATGATATGTAGCCTGCTTTGTACCGTTCTATATGTGATGCCTAATTTTCTAGCTATATCTTTAGCGCTTAGCGATTGCAACGCAAAAAATACTATATCGAACTCTCTATCAGTAAATAAATCAGTTGGTTTGCCAAAGGTTAATGACTCTGGAGGAATGTTGTTTTCAAAATGGTACATGGAATAAATTTGAAGTTTTTTACCGTGCGACACAATCCCAATGCATTTTCCGTCCTCCATTAGAGGAGTAACATTGACCAGAAATGGTTGGATTATTTTTTCTCTTCCGACATAAGTGAAGGTGTGTAGTACCCGAATCGTCTTTTGACTCGTCATTACATTGTTATCATTAGCTTGTATAATACTTTCAAACTCAGACCACGGTGCTGGACACTCACCATCAAGCCTCCCTTCTATATTAAAACCTTTAGGAAGACCGCTGTAATAAATCATAGTATCATTGGCATAGATGAATCGAGATTCGTTGTCTTTTATAACCCAAACATCGTTGCTATTTTCCATATATGATATGAAGGTATCAAAGCTTTTTGAATGAACATCCAGATCTTTGTTTATAGAGAAACTCATAGTTTTATCATTCATAATTTCGCCTATCATAATTAAACTGTAAGAACTTCCATGTGAGGTGTCTCACATAACTGCTTTTTGCATTATTAAGCGAGTTTTGGTCGGAGCATAGGGTTCTGTTTAGACAGAACCCTAATGGCATAGTGACGGCAGGAATGTTGTGCATTGTTATGCCAGAGGAATATAGGGATTAGGGTTAATAAATCGGGTAGGAGCATAGTTATCATATCCCTTACCTCTACAATATTCTTTTAACTGGCTTAATGAATTTATCCCTATTTTCTGGTAAATGATATGTAGCCTGCTTTGTACCGTTCTATATGAAATACCTAATTTTTTAGCTATATCTTTAGCGCTTAGTGATTGCAAAGCAAAAAATACTATATCGAACTCTCTATCAGTAAATAAATCAGTTGGTTTGCCAAAAGTTAATGAGTCAGGATGCCTGTTGTTTTCAAAATGGTACATGGAATAAATTTCAAGTTTTTTACCGTGACCAACAACCCCAATGCATTTCCCATCCTTCATTAGGGGGGTAATATTGACTAGAAGTGGTTGGATTATTTTTTGTCTTCCACCATAAATGAAGGTATTTAGTACCGGAATGGTCTTTTGACTAGTCATTACGTTTCTATCGTTAGCTTGTATAACATCTACAAAATCAACCCACGGTCCTGGACATTCAATATCAAGCCTGCCTTCCATATTAAAACCTTTAGGTAGGTTGCAGTAATAATGAGTAACATCATTAGCATAAACGAATCGAGATTCGCTGTCTTTTATGATCCAAAAATCGTTGCTGTTTTCCATATATGAAATGAAAGCGTCAAAGCTTTTTGAATGAACATCCAGATCTTTGTTTACAGAGAAACTCATAGTTTTATCATTCATAATTTCACCTATCATAATTAAACAGTAAAACAGTAAAACAGTAAAACAGTAAAACAGTAAAACAGTAAAACAGTAAAACAGTAAAACAGTAAAACAGTAAAACAGTAAGAAACTCCATGTAAGGTTATCACTTTTACGATGCAATGAATAATTATGTATCGCTTTTCGTGCCATTTAAAAGCAAAGGATTATAGAAATTTTCACTTATTCAAGTAAGAGTAATTATGTTTTATCTGAAAGTGATTAAATAGGATTAAGAAAAGCTGTTTTTATCTATCAGAATGGTTTTAAAATCTGGGAAAAAGACAAGCGTATTGTGAAAAAACAGGTAAAAACTTTAATCATTAAAGATAAAAAAGGTGATTAAGGATTTTTCAAAGTAGGTGAAAATTCGATGCTATACAGACATTGGAAGAGAAAACAGGTTTTAATTTGATTAATAAAGTGACCAAATAGACTGCATTAATCCAATACCAGGAGTATAAGGTTATATTAAAACATTTAACAGGATTAAACCGATTAAGAAAATTTTCTCAAATAAGAGATTTTGTATGGTTGCAAGAGGTTTACCGGAAATCAGGAACAATCATTAAAGAAAGCTGATAAGCTTTTAAGTTAACCGGGATTAGCTGTGAAAAAAGGAATAAAAAATTTATTTAATCACATTAAAAATGATTAAAGGAATGAGGATTGTCTTAATATCATTAGCATACCTGTTACCCTCTCTGGTTTTAAATCTAAAAAATAAAATATAGCAGAAGGAAAAACTAGGTGTCAGTTTAATGAAAACGGTTAAGTTAAATAGGGTTCAGGAAACGAAAAAAACCATTAAGTTTAAAAAAACGGTTAAAATTTTTTACGATTAAAATCATAAGTTTAAATAGTGGCTTTTAATAACAGTTTAAAACCTACCATCAAAAAGCTATCGGTGAAAAATGAAAAAATGGTCTTATTGATGTTTAAATACCCGTCGAACCTATAACCTTGCCGGTAAATTCATTCGCCAGATTTTTAATCATCGTTGATGCTAAAACACTCTCTCGTTTTTTAAATGGGTTTATTAGCAATTTTAGGAGAAGTAAAACTCACCTGCTTTTGTGCCAAAAAACGGCATAAAACATAACGGTTTCCTATACCTATAAAGGTGTAATAATGTGATATAACAACGAAAATTTGTATAAAATACCGTCTTTTATGATTTAATTGGTTGGTTCTTGCGCTTTAGATCCCAAAATTCAAAGAACTGCATTTGCTTCTTACTGAAGACTCCTTATATTCACACGCCTTGTATTTTTTTAACAATTGTAGCAATGGTGGATCAGATATCACCGGCGCTAATGGAGTCGCCAATGGATGCTTCTGAATCTTTAACACCAGCCATGAAGCTAAATTTTTCTAATAAAAAAGGCTTAATTATTCTGGCTGCTGATGTTGTATTACTATTTATTCTACTTAATACATTGCCGTTTAGTGAAAAAGCTAATGCGGGTTTAGCACTAATGGTATTTGTTGGCGTACTGTGGCTTACCGAAGCTATTCACGTCACTATTACTGCATTATGTATTCCCATTCTGGCAGTTGGTATGGGATTGATGAATACGGGAGATGCGCTGAAATCTTTTGCTAATCCCATCATCTTCCTGTTTTTTGGTGGTTTTGCTCTGGCAACCGCGCTTCACATCCAAGGACTGGACAGACTGATTGCGAACCGTTTGCTGATGATTGCCCGCGGACGTTTGTCTGTAGCGGTGATGTTGTTGTTTGGTGTGACGGCTGGCCTTTCCATGTGGATCAGTAACACCGCGACTGCCGCGATGATGCTGCCATTAGTCTTGGGTATTTTGTCCAATCTGGATGCGCGTTCTGAGCGCCATACATTTGTATTTGTGCTGTTGGGGGTGGCTTATAGCGCAAGTATTGGTGGTTTAGGTACGTTGGTTGGTAGCCCGCCAAACGCGATTGCAGCGGCTCAACTGGGCATCGATTTCTTCAATTGGATGAAATTTGGGGTTCCGTTGGTGGTTATTCTGATGCCAATGATGGTTGGTGTTATGTATTTGATGCTGCGCCCGAATTTGAATCATAAATTCGATATGAAGCTGGAAAAACTGGATTGGACTGGTAAGCGTCTAATGACCATGCTGATCTTTCTATTAACCGTATTTTGTTGGATCTTTAGTACGGTTATCAGTTCTGCCTTAGGGGGCGTGAAAGATCTGGATACCATTATTGCTGTCAGTGCTGCCGTTCTGATTGGTATAACGGGGGTGGCGAGTTGGTCCCAGATTCAAAATAACACCGAGTGGGGTGTGTTGATGCTGTTTGGCGGTGGTCTGACTTTAAGCGCTATTTTGAAAAACTCAGGTGCTAGTGAAATCATGGCGAATGGTATGGCTGCTACTTTTGGCGCAAGCCACTGGTTTGTGATTATTATTGCGGTAGCTGCATTTATTATCTTCCTGACTGAATTTACCAGTAATACAGCTAGCGCAGCTTTGCTAGTACCGATATTCGCAACCGTCGCGGAAGCGTTGGGTATGCCGATAATGACGCTGACACTCATTATCGGATTCGGGGCGTCCTGTGCCTTTATGCTGCCGGTTGCCACCCCACCTAACGCGATTGTTTTCAGCTCCGGTCATATTAAACAGACTGAAATGGTCAGAGTGGGCATGGTGCTGAATATTGCCTGCATCGTTATTATCTCTCTGTTTGCTTGGTTATTCTGGTTATAACTGAAAATTTACTCATGTCCCTCTGGACACAATAACTATTCAATATCCCCACAAATGTATGGTGGGGAAATAAAGCCAGAGGGCGAAGATTCATAGAGAAGGATTTGCCGAGCGCGTCAGCCAGAAATCCAATATTGCCAATGTCAGACCGATAACCAATCCGACGGATAGCACGGCCATTGCTGTGCTTGAACCTCCTGCGATTAACCCAATAGTAGCTAATGGCACTAAGCACAAAATTCCCAGATTATTGAATGTTTCTGCAAAGGCCAGAACCATACCTTTGTTAGGGCCTGCTCGTGTTGCCAAAACGACGGTACTTGCAGGCGCTCCAACGCCCAGTGCGGCACCCCAGAATATCAAACATCCTAGAGAACCGAAGAGCGTAAGCGGAACCAGCATAAAAATAGAGATCACTCCAGTCAGTAGCAAACTGACGAAGACCAAAGTCACTTCTTCGCGACCGCAAAGCTTACGGAGCCAACCGGCGGACAGATTACCTAATCCCAAGCCAACACCAAAGGCAGCGACAGTCAAACCGATTTCAGTGGGGCCAAATCCGTACCGTTGACGTAAGACTTCTCCAGACAAAAGAAAAGCAGAGACGCCGGCGCCATTCCAGGCCCCTTTTGCAATGAGCGGCCTGACAACCGACCATTGCCGAAACCAGACTAAGCGCTGGTTTGTTGGCTTTAGGAGTACGGTTTTTGATGGAAGGCAGTAGATCCCAATGATGAATGTAACGACACAGCCGAATGAGGTAAATAAAAATGGCGCCTGCCAATTTATTAAATCTGTCAGTATCCCGGCTAAAGCTGGACCGAATGCAATGCCAAAAGTCATACCGAGCATAACGACGCCCATTGCTCCGGCTTGGCGATTATAAGGAATGATATCGGCGATCAAGGCAAATACGGTGGGGGTGATTACCGCTGATGCTATACCGCCAAAAATTCGCAGCGTGATTGCGATATTAAGAGTGGGAGCAAGAATGATAGCCAGACCATCTGCGGCGAAAAACAGCAGAGAAATCAGAAGTAATCTGCTTCTGTTAATACGATCTGCAAAATACCCAAATATAGGTGCTGCCAGAGCGTAGGAAAATGCATAGCTAGATACCAGCCAGGATGCTCCGACCGCCGTTGTCCCGAAGGCGACTGCAAGAGGGGTAAGCATGGATGACAACATGAATTCGGTTGCGCCAACGAAGAATACAGTGACTGAAAGGATAAATAAAAACGTGTATTTTGTACTCTGTTCCAAAGTGGATGAATATTGTGCTTTTTTGTTCATAAGATCGATTTAACTCCATATGTAGATAAATGTTCGTATATTTCTTGTGGTAAAGTGTGATGAGTCATGGTGTAGAAAAGCTGTTGTGAAATACATATAAGGGGGGCAGCCCGATTAGGCTGATGTGAAAGTGTTAGGAATTGCAAAGGAGGGGAGGAAACTCCATTAGTAATATACCCGATAAAGAAAGTGCGCAAGGAATTAATTTATCGGATTAGATATTTGATGTTCCTTGCCCAAGGATTTGAATATCAAGGAAATCTGGTACGCCAGATATCCAGATTAAAGTAAACTAGTCTTTTAATCTGAATAGTAAAGCTGCTGAGTACGTTATTCATATTATGAAGATTATAAGGATATCAGTTTTTAGCTGATATTTTTATCAAGTCTACTTTCAATGAAACGCACGCAGAAAAACCTGTTTACCTCATTCTGTTCTCCCGGTTTTAGATGGAGAGAAGTTTGTTGCAAACAGGTTGTTAGAAAATAGGTTTAACGTGTCCTGCGCTTTCAATAAAGAAGTGATCTATAAAGCATCATTATTATCATCGTATACCCGCTCAAGTTCCTGAGTAGCAAATTCCTTGAAGGATTGAACTTTGATTGGGCCTTGGAGACCATATTTATAGATATTACCGGTCACATTGTTGTCTAAAAGCATCACATATGACGTTCTATCGCATTGCCCATTTCGTTCTGTACGAACAACACCATGTATATTGGCTCGAACATTTTTCGTTAAATTTTCTGTCAGTAATTCCATCGAGCTACCAAAGTTAATGATCAGGTAGCCAGGAACAGGATCAATAGTCAAGAGTTCATCATCTATATAGGCTAAAAGGCCACGTTCAGTTGTTCTTAAGACTGTTATCCATCCTACATCCCGATGAAACTTAGAACCTCTGGTTGCTTTCTCTGATCGGTAATGATTAAACCCTAACGTCTGGTTCCCTAGTCCTTCTGAAAGGCCTTCTGTGACTAGTTCCCAGTCACGACGAGGAATACCGACATAATTTAGCACTGAGTGTAGTATACATATACCCGCATGCGCCATGTGGAGACCCAGTGTAGCGACCTCAGATGGAATGAGATTCCAGTGTTTCCGTTCGATGTGGAAATTTTCCCATTGGTCATGTTTTCTGTCGTAATAACCTTCGTAATCGGTAGAAAGACCACATGATTTAAACCCCGTATAGGGTCGAAGGTCACCTTCTGTGGCGGGTTCAAAAAAGTGGCGTGCAAATCGATCTCCATGTTCAAAATCCATATAGGATGGCGCTTTCAGGAGGAAAAAGCCATGCCGAAGGGCTCGGTCAAAGCCGTCACTGTCATCAAAAGTAAGATTATCACCTTCCAGATGGGCTCGTGCCATATTTGCTGATTTATACATTTTCAAGGCTACGCTTTCGGATGGCATTGATGGTAGTTTCACCGGAGTTCGCATTGTTGATGAGGTTTTCATAGTCATGGTCCTTAGATATGGGCGAAAGAATTTTGTTTTACTTGTGAATATTGTTGATTTTTGGATGACATTCACTATCCAGAATGGGGTTAATCCGCCTTTTATTTTAATATCTTGCCAATGCTTTTCTAGAAACTGGTTAGTGACCCCTTTATATTAACGTTAAAACGTTAAAACGTTAAAACGCTAAAACGCTAAAACGCTAAAACGAACGGCGATTATCCCTTGTATGCATTTTTCAGCTACAGGAAGTTTGGTAAAAATCTTCCCCGTATTCGGGGGAGATGCATTTGGTTAAGCTTGTATTTTGCAAGAATGGATATACAATAAAAATGTATATCTAAGGAGGTAATATCATGCAAGTAGCAAAATGGGGTAACAGCCTTGCCATACGTTTGCCGGCTAGTTTAGTTGAAATTCTGGAATTGCGTGAAGGTGATGATATTGAGATTGTAGTGGATGATCCGCGTACCTTCGCGGTACGCAAGAAGCCTGGATCTGAGGTGTTGTTGGAGCGTCTTCGGACATTCCGCGGTAAGTTGCCGGCAGATTTCAAGTTCAGTAGAGATGAAGCGAATGACAGGGGCTAAGTCTTGCGATTTCATCGACAGCAATGTGGTGCTGTACCTGCTGTCCCAAGACGTGGCCAAGGCCGATAGTGCCGAAGCGCTGCTGAAAGCGAATCCGGTCATTAGTGTACAGGTGCTCAACGAAGTGGCGCACGTGTGTGTGCGTAAACTTAAGATGAGTTGGGAAGAGATAGCGGAGTTCCTCGATATTGTACGTAGTTTTTGCAAAATCGTGCCTCTTACGGTTGAAGTTCATGACCGAGCTAGGTTTATTGCAGAGCGTTATCACTTGTCATTCTACGATTCTTGTATTGTGGCGGCTGCGGTCATCGCAGGTTGTCGGGCGCTCTATAGTGAAGACATGAATCACGGGCAGATGTTGGAAGACAGCTTGGTTATTAAAAATCCATTCTCATATGTCTGACGATTTGGTGAGCTCGAGAGGGATCGAGGTTCACATACCGATTTAACCTGACAGGCACCGGTATAAAGGTATCTGTCAGTTCAAATCTGCGTTATAACCCCGATTTATTGTGCAGAAAATATCTATAAAGCGTCATTATCATCATCGTATGTTCGACTCGCTTCCTGGATAACAAACTCTTTAACGGATTGAACTTTGATGGGGCCGTTGGGGCCATATTTGTAGACATTACCAGCCAGATTGCTAACTAAAAACATGACATATGACATTCTATCGCGCTGCCCATTTCTTTCTGTGCGAGCAACGCCATGTATATTGGCCCGAACATTTGGGGTTAAATTCTCTGTCAGCACTTCGATCGAACTACCAAAGTTAATGATTAGGTGTCCTGGAACAGGATCAATAGCTAAAAGTTCATCATTTATATAGGCAAGAAGGCCACGTTCAGTTGATCTTAGAACTGTCACCCATCCTGAATCCCGGTGAAATTTAGAGCCTCGGGTGGCTTTTTCTGATCGGAAGTGGTTAAACGATAACATCTGGTTTCCTAACCCTTCTGAAATACCATTGGTAATGAGTTCCCAGTCACGACGAGGAATGCCAACATAAGTTAACACGGAGCGTAGTACACATATACCGATGTGTGCCATATGGCGACCCAGTGTTGCAACCTCTGATGGCATGAGGCGCCAATGTTCCCGTTCGAGGCGAAAATGTTCCCATTGATCATGTTCTCTGTCGAAATAACCTTCGTAGCTATTGGAAAAAGTAGTATATGATTTGAATCCCGTATAGGGGCGAAGGTCACCTTCTGTGGCGGGATCAAAGAAATGGTATGCAAATCGATCGCCGTGTTCAAAATCCATGTATGATGGTGCTTTCAGGAGGAAGAAACCCTCTCTGAGAGCCTGATCAAAGCCGTCGTTGTCAGTAAAAACAAGATTGTCTCCCTCTAAATAGGAGCGTGCCATATCTGCTGATTTATATGTTTTTGAGGCTTCGCTTTCCGATGGCATTGGTGGTAGTTTGACTGGAGTTCGCATTGTTGATGATGTTGTCATAGTGATAGTCCTTAGATGTGGTAAAAGAACTTTTGCTTATTCTTTTTTATCTCGGAAATGTATGTTGCCAATATTACATGTGGTGCTTATTCTTATATTGTTCTCTTATAGTGTATTAATCTTTTTTTCGTTATATTAATGCTTGGATAATTATATTAACAAGTTTATTTGTTAAAACGCCAAGTAACTATTCAGCAAAGTAATTAATATTGATCACTAACTATCCTAGCTGACTTTTTGAATATTACAAGAATTTGATGGTTTATATATGAAAAATAATAGAAATATAAATGGCGACAGTAGAGTTATATTTTTTTAATTTATTGTTAATATGAATGTTTTATAAATTACTTGGTGATGTTTTATTGCTTTCATTATTTATTGTTAAATGTGATAGTTTATCAATGATATTTTTATGATTTCCATTAAGTTTAGTAATTAATGTTTTATCTTGATTATATTGTTATGTTATTTAAATGCGATTTCTTAAATAGCATATTTAACACGTTAATATTTTGATAGTTAATCTTATTTAAATAATTGCGTGTTGTATTTGTCAATTGATTATATGATTTCCTTGCACTGTTTATCAATTTGTTTGATTTCAAAAGGAATAAGCCAAAGTTTATTCCACTAAATATGAAGAAATGGCCCTAATAGAGGGCCATCTATTATCTTCCTTCAACAATAAAACATCTACTGGAAAAGATTTTAAGCTTCATCGGAAAATTCATCGACATAGAGCGTTAACTCAATTCCTGGTTTGATATCTGTTGTTTTTATGCCGTCGTTCCAGTTCATTAAATCCTTAATGTTGATACCGTGACGTTTAGCAATACTGGCAATAGAGTCGCCTTGGCGTACGCGGTAAATAATGGCGTTGTCATTATTTACCCTTAATACTTGCCCAATTTTTAACAATCTGGCGGTTCTCAGATTATTCATGCGTTGTAATTCACGGGTGGAAACGTTAAACCGCTTTGCAATAGCGGATAATGTATCACCTGAGCGAACTTTATATTGGCTTTGTTTACTCAATCGGCGGTTGTTGTTAGCAACTTCCTGACGAATATTACTTAAAACGGTTTTATTTGCCAGCGAGTGTTTAAATTGATCAACTTTTGCCTTTGGCAACATGATGTAATGTGGACCGTTAGGCGATGTTACTCCTCGCTTATATCCGGGGTTATAGGCTTTAATCGATGTCAGGGACATGCCAGCCAGTTCTGCGGCCTGAGACAGCGTGATTTGTTGGCCAACATCAACTTGAGCGAGCGCCCGTTGATTATTGGATTTTGGCAGCGTAATGCCATATTTATCGCTGTTGCGGATGACATCACTGAGCGCCAGAACTTTAGGCACATAGAGCGTAGTCTCCCGTGGTAGTGATAATGACCAGAAATCCGTTGGTCTACCTTTTATCTGGTTTTCTTTTATTGCGCGCATAACACGGCCTTCGCCGCTGTTATAAGCAGCAATAGTCAATAACCAGTCACCATTGAACATTTTATTCAGGCGTTGTAACAGATTCAGGGCGGCAGTCGTTGATGCGGCGACGTCCCGGCGTGCGTCGTACCATTTATCCTGAGTAAGACCGTAATTGCGGCCCGTATCCGGGACAATCTGCCACAGACCCGCGGCCTTGGCGCGTGAGGTAGCATGCGGGTTAAAAGCACTCTCCACTATGGGTACCAGTACCAGTTCCATTGGCATATCGCGTTGCTTGATCTGCCTGACTATCCAGTACATATACGGTTCAGCCCGTAAAGTTACATCGTGGAGATAGCTCTTGTTTTTCAGGTAATAATTTCGTTGTTCACGAACCCTGTAATTATCAGGGATTTTCATCTTCAACTCATCTCGGATGTATCCCCACAGCTCACGCTGAGCGCCAGAACCATCCTCTCCCCAGTAGGCAGCAAGCTGATCGGTATCATTAGTTGCTGCTATCTTGCCTGTCTTTAGACTCGTTGAAGACGAATTCTGTGCCCGTTGTCCGGCTGTCGTCGACCAATCTGGTCCAGATTGACAGCCAACCAGCAAGACAGATGCGAACAGAATCGCTTTTGTCTTCATAATTAATTTTTATGGTTGCTTAAAAGACGACCAATAATACTTATCTTGGCTTGATATAGCAACTCTCTCAATCAGAATTGATCTTTTTGTCTTCTTAGTTGACGGAAAACGGCGGAAAGCGGTTGAGAGTTGGGGACAATTCCAATATTTCTTTGTAAATCAATATCATCACATTTTAAGAAAATATTAATTTTTTTCTCGGTTTGTAATGTGGTTGGTACTGTTGGTTGATTGCTTTCCCTCATTTGGGTTACTTTTTGCTGATATTCGCTGATAGTCTGATTGGGTAAAACAGCATGAGCAAATTTCATATTAGAAACGGTATATTCATGGGCGCAACAGATCAGTGTGTCATCGGGCAGTTCAGCTATTTTACTTAGAGATGCATACATCTGTTCAGCGGTTCCTTCAAAGAGGCGTCCGCAACCACCAGAGAACAAAGTATCCCCACAAAAGAGGTAAGGCGCTTGATAAAAAGCAATATGCCCCAGAGTATGGCCGGGAACGTCGATGATCTGGAAAGAAAAATGACCGAAATGGATGCTATCACCGCCACAGACTATCATCGTCGCACCTTTGCTCTCGGTTTCTTTTGGGCCGTATACTGGTAGCTCAGGGAATCGATCAATAATTCCAGGAACGCCGCCAACATGATCGTGATGATGATGGGTAAGTAAAATTGCATCGGGTATCCAGCCGCGGGATTTTAAGGTATCAAGGACAGGCTGTGATTCTGTCGGATCAACGATGACAACATGTCTGTTTTCATCACAAAGTAACCAAATGTAATTATCCGAAAGGACCGGAATGCTGATAAGCTCCATTGTATACCTCTTATTAACAGCGGGTTATAAGGAAAAGAAGCCATGAAATCTGCACATACAATACAGAATATAAATCCCCCGGCTTCTTGGGCTGATTTACCTTGGGGGGAGTATTACCGTGCCGCTTTGGAGCGTCAATTACAACCCTGGTGGCCGAAAATATTTGGTTTCCATCTGTTGAAAGTCGGTAATTTGAGTGCTGAAATTGACAGCAAAGAGTGTCCGATTTTTAATCAGACTAATGTGGGTAAGGAAGGCAAGAATATGCAGGTGATTACTGATCCTTACCATCTACCGTTTGAAGGGAAGTCCGTTGATGCGTGTTTACTGAGTCATATGCTGGCTTACAGCGCTGATCCCCATCGGCTTTTACGGGAAGTTGACCGAGTGATGATTGATGATGGTTGGCTCATTATCAGTGGTTTTAATTCATTGAGTTTGCTTGGTTTGGGAAAATTAGTGCCGGGATTATGGCGTCATCAACCCTATTGCAGCCGGATGTTCTCCCTAATGCGCCAACTTGATTGGTTGAGCTTGCTTAATTATGAAGTGGTGTATCGTGATAGTTTCCAAATATTGCCTTGGCGAAATGAAATGGGTTTTGTTAATCGGCGCCTGTCTATATTAGGTTGTGTCAGTCTGATTATTGCCCGCAAACGCACACTGCCATTAACGCTAAATCAGATAAGAGTAACGTTATTAAAACCTAAATTGGGCAGTGCTGTTGGTGTAACAAAATGTTACCGAAAGCGCAGTTAATCTCTATTTTCGAGATATCCAGTGTCGGTTTCTGTTGGTGAGTTTGCTGCGGCACGGGCTAATTCATCACAATGTTCATTTTCATTATGCCCGGAGTGGCCTTTGACCCATTGCCAATCAATGTCATGGCGGCTAATGGCTTGATCAAGACGTTGCCATAAGTCGACATTACTGACCGGAGATTTATCTGCTTTACGCCAGCCGCGTTTTTTCCAGTTATGAATCCATTGTGTAATGCCTTGACGCACATATTGGCTGTCGGTGGTTAAGACAATTTTACAAGGGCGAGTCAGCGTTTCCAGGCCAATAATTGCCGCCATGAGTTCCATTCTGTTGTTTGTTGTACGATAAAAACCTTCGCTAAGGGTTTTTTCGTGTTGTTGATAGCGTAATAACACACCGTAGCCCCCAGGCCCCGGATTGCCGAGACAAGATCCATCGGTGAAAATTTCTACCTGTTTGCTCATATCTGGTAGACTCTGCTTATTCAATTCAAAACCCTAAGTCTGACATAAAAAGGCATTATGAGCACGGCAATTACACGACAAGTTGTTCTTGATACCGAAACTACCGGTATGAATAAATTAGGTGTTCACTATGAAGGGCACAAAATTATTGAAATTGGGGCTGTAGAGGTTGTTAACCGTCGTTTAACCGGCCGCCATTTTCATGTCTATATTCAGCCGGATAGATTGGTCGATCCTGAAGCATTTGAAGTGCATGGGATCAGTGATGAATTTTTGCAGGATAAACCGCTATTTGCTGATATTGCTGATGAATTTATTGAATTTATTCGCGGCGCTGAATTGATCATCCATAACGCTCCCTTCGATATCGGCTTTATCGATTATGAGTTTGGCAAGCTGGATCGTGATATTCCGCCAACTGCGGATTTCTGCAAGATTACTGATAGCTTACAACTTGCGAGACAGTTATTTCCGGGGAAAAGAAATAACCTTGATGCGTTATGTGATCGTTATGATATAGATAATTCTAAACGAACCTTACATGGCGCGTTACTCGATGCCGAGATATTGGCTGATGTCTATTTGATAATGACAGGCGGTCAGACTTCTCTTGCTTTTTCAATGGAAGGGGAAATTGCTGGTGGTGCGAATGTTTCTGAAATACAGCGTGTTACCCGGTCTCAAACGGCATTGAAAGTTGTTTATGCAACGGATGAAGAACTCGCGGCTCACGAATCCAGATTGGATTTAGTTGAGAAGAAGGGCGGGAGCTGTTTATGGCGTATAAGTTCTGAACAGAGTTAACATAAAATTGTGAATAAATCACCTTTTGGGGTGAAAAGTTGATCAAACTCGTCACTTTGTTATAAAAAATATTGACGGAATGATCTTGGATTCGTAATATTCACCTCGTTCTCAACCAGAACGCTGCGCGGTGCGGTAGTTCAGTCGGTTAGAATACCGGCCTGTCACGCCGGGGGTCGCGGGTTCGAGTCCCGTCCGCACCGCCAAAGATTTCGAAGCCCTGGGTAGTTGCCCGGGGCTTTTTTGTTCGTATCTATATCTTTTTTGTTTGTACTTATACCATGCAGTAATCTCTCGATAGACAATATAAATGATAATGAAATTGCATTAACATAAGACATACAGGTGCTACCAGATTTCTACACAGCTTGTTTCTGCAACTTTTATTAAGAATTTGTTCTCTTTACCAGGTCTATAGCGTGATGGCCAAATATCCGATGGATGTAAACCTAATTCAGTAGCGATTAATGCTTCTCCTTTTGGCCACGGGCGATGTAATGCATTACTCAATGTCGATGATGCTAAACCAGCTTTACGAGAAACGGCTGAAAGATTTGTTCCTTGTTTTCTCAGGGCTGCAATAATATCTGCCGGATGCCAGTCTTGAATATCCATAAATAATCTCCAAGTTTTAATTGTGAGAAAAACATTGATAATAGATAAATTATCAATGTTTTGCTGTCTGGTAGTAATTAGGTGCAGATTATCAATCAAGGTTAATTGAATTGGCTATCGGAGAGAATACTGAATAATAGTATCGATTGTTTGATAACAGAATATTCCCTATATATTGCAGGTGTTTTTTCTTAATGTAAAGATCATTATTATTATCTGTGAAAAATATTCTCAGTTTAATAACTGAAATAACTAATAGTTTCTTATGAATACTTTTTGTTATTTTTCAGACAATTTATTAACGGTAATGAATATTACATTCACATATATACAGAGAAATTCCTTATTTTTTGCAAACCACGGCTCTGGGGTTTTATTCCATATATCATCTGGTTGAGTCGTGGTAGAATCAGTCTAATAGTTTCATATTTGGTTTTTATAATATTGTTTCCTTTTATAATAACTTGGATATAAAGGTGAGATTTATAAATAAGGAAATAAAAATCGCTCTGGTATATAAAGGTTAAAATTATTGATACGGCAATACTCCTCAAATTGAGAGTCAGAGCTCACTTTTAGTTTCTGGTATGTTTTTTCTATCTGATCTTTCACCGATTGGTAAGAAATATTAAGTCTCTCACTGATCTCCTTTCTGCTATGTTTTGCTAGAAATAGGAAAATAATTTCCCACTCTTGTTGGGAAAATTGTTCTGAGGGAGAACAAAACATAACGGAAGGTGGCAATTTTCCATTGAAAAACTCCTTCAAAGAAAGCGCTTCCGCTTTCCGCCCATGAAAAATAATGCCAATACATTCATTATCTTCACTATAAAATGGAGATTTCTCGAAGAAATAGGAACAAAGGCGTTTTTCTTTGCCAAATCTATGTGTTTCTAATGAGCATATATTTTTTTCTAAACGCATGACTGTTCTGTCATGTCGTTGAAATTGTTCTTCAAAGATTGCTCCTGCCCAAGGTAATTCACAATCAAAACGCCCTTCGACGTTCAAATTAAGCGGAATATCTTGTAGCATAGCCATTGCTTTATTTTCATAAATAAAGCAAGTGCTTTTATCTTTAATGCCCCAAGGATCATGGCTATGTTTTATGGTGTTTATTATCTGTGCTGATATATTACTCGTCGTTTTCATCTGTTTTATTTACCACATTATATAAACATTTTACTACCAGGTTTTAAAAATCTCTCAGGGACATAGAGATCAAAATCATTAAGGCGGCAGTATTCATCCAGTTGTTGACCAGAATTAATACCAATTTTCTTGTATATCCGTAACATGTGCGTTTCTACCGTGCGATAAGAGATATTCAGTATTCGCCCGATCTGTTTACTGGTGTATTTCTGTAAAAATAGAAAAATGACATCCCATTCCCGTTGAGTAAATAGCCCAGAAGGGGGCTGGAACATGATAGAGCCGGGAAGCTTGCCATAAAAAAAGCGTGTCAGAAAATAGGCTTCGGCTTTCCATGCATGGAAAATGACGCCGACACATTGATTATCTTCATTATAAAATGGGAACTTTTCGAAGAAATAGGAGGAAAGTAATTTTTCTTTACCATATAAATGGGTTTCTAATGAGCATATTCTTTGTTCCGCTTGCATTACTGCTCTGTCATGGATCTGAAATTGTTCTGCAAAAGCGGCGCCTTCCCAAGGCAGATCATTGTCTAGGCGTCCTTCTACATTAAAGCCGCGGGGAAGATCGCGCAACATAGCCATTGCCTTGTTTTCATAGACAAAACGGGAGTTTTGATCTTTTATGCCCCAGGGTTCATGACTGGTTTCCATTAGATTAATAATTTGGGGCGATACGGTTAATTTTTTATAGCTCACAACATAATTCCTATTGTTATTGAAAAAATATTTAGGTCTTAGATCTGAATTAATGGGAATTTACAACTCTTGGCTGCCAATAGCGACGAACCTTTCTGGAATGTATAGATCAAACTTATTTGCTTTGCAGAAATCCTCTAATTCTATATGCAGCGGTAGATTAAATTTTTGGTAAATTGACTGAATATGGTTAATGGCCTCTTCTGTACTTATCATTAATTCTTCGCTGATACTCTCTTCGTCCAGTGAGCGAAGAGCCAAAAAAAGAACTTCCCATTCAGTTTGAGTCAGTATGTCATTAGGAGGGGTAAATTCCAGAGCTGTTGGCGATATTTTTTTATGATAGTAAGCAATGGAAAAATTTTGAACTTTGGACATATGAAAAGTGATACCGATACAGTCCCCATTTTCATCACAAAGCGGATATTTACTACAGCGATAGGTTTGCTTGACTTTATTTTTCCCAAATAGATGAGTCTCAAGTGAAGTGACTGTTTTCATGGTTTGCATCACTTTTTGATCTTGACGACAATACTCTTCTGTATACTCTGCAATAGGTGAGGGCAATTCCCCGGTTGAAAGCCCTGTAATCTCGAAATCTTCGGGCAGATTGAGCAGCTGGTAAAAAGCAGGATTTGCATATATAAATCTTGATTGGCGATCTTTTGCGCCCCAAGGCTCATTACTTTTTTCCCACATGTAAATTAATTGCGGAGTGATATTACTTGGTCTGTTTTTGATATTTGACATGAGAATGTCCTAGTTGTTAATTAAGTAGTCATCTGCGTGTCTATTTTATATGTTCTATTTAAAATAACCCGATTATATAATGGATTGCAATAATTAATTCGTCAAAAAATAATATTTTTTATTTTATCTATATCTGTTAATCAAATTACTTATTATTTTGGGTAAAAATATTATCATATAAGAAAATATAACTATAAGTATTATTTTATCGTAAATTATTTATTTTGTTATTGATATTAAAATAATATTGATTTTTGATTGGTGTCTTTTATCTCTATTCACTGTTAATAAATCAAATTATTAAGAGATCATTAGCATATAATTAGGATAAATATAAACAATCAATCTAGTCGCTGAAAATTGCCATAAATCAAGAATATGTCTCTGTTTAATGGGTTATTTTATCTCTTGATTGGCAACTAATAGCTGTGTTTAATTCATTTACCCATTTATATGCGCAATGAGTTTGTTTATTACTCTGATGATGCTGAAATTTATATAGAGCCATAAGGTAAATCAAAGAATTGTCGTTCAGATGAAATTAAGATAGTTTCCTGGTATTTGGCTTTAAAGATTGCGGTTTGTACGCTGTGCTGAGAAAATTATCCCCCTAAACGTTTTTATCCCACTTGGAGTAGAAAATGACCACTCGTAAAACCCTTGCTAATGCTATTCGCTTCCTGAGCATGGATGCTGTGCAGAAAGCAAAATCAGGGCACCCTGGCGCGCCTATGGGAATGGCTGATATCGCTGAAGTTTTATGGCGTGATTATTTGAATCATAACCCAGCTGATCCACATTGGGTTGATCGTGACCGCTTTGTATTGTCTAACGGTCATGGTTCTATGCTGATTTATAGCCTGTTGCATCTCACCGGTTATGATGTTTCCGTTGATGATCTGAAAAATTTCCGTCAGTTACACTCTAAAACCCCAGGCCATCCTGAGTATGGTTATACTCCAGGCGTAGAAACTACGACAGGTCCTTTAGGGCAGGGGATTGCCAACGCAGTAGGTTTTGCGATTGCTGAACGCACTCTGGCCGCGCAATTTAACCGTCCTAGTCATGAGATCGTTGACCATAATACTTATGCCTTTATGGGTGATGGTTGCATGATGGAGGGCATTTCTCATGAAGTTTGCTCTCTGGCGGGTACCTTAAAGTTAGGCAAGTTGATTGCTTTCTATGATGACAATGGCATTTCCATTGATGGTCATGTTGAAGGCTGGTTTACGGATGATACGGCAAGCCGTTTTGAAGCTTATGGCTGGCATGTGATTCGCGGTATTGATGGCCATAATGCAGCTTCAGTTAAAGCTGCTATTGAAGAAGCACGTAAAGTCGCTGATAAACCTTCTCTGTTAATGTGCAAAACAGTTATCGGTTTTGGTGCGCCAACCAAAGCAGGTACCCATGATTCTCATGGCGCGCCATTGGGTGATGCGGAAATTGCCGCGACTCGTGAAGCTCTGGATTGGAATTATCCGGCATTTGAGATTCCAGCGGACATCTATGCTGAGTGGGATGCAAAAGAAGCTGGCAATGTGAAACAAGCCGCCTGGAATGAAAAATTCTCTGCTTATGAAAAAGCGTATCCTGAATTAGCTGCTGAATTCAAACGTCGTACCAGTGGCGAATTACCGGCAGACTGGGAAGCTGAATCCAAAGCATTTATCGAACAGTTGCAAAAAAATCCGGCCAATATTGCCAGCCGTAAAGCATCCCAGAATGCTTTGGAAGCGTTTGGCAAGGTGTTGCCTGAATTTATGGGCGGATCTGCTGATTTGGCGCCAAGTAACCTCACGATGTGGTCAGGTTCTAAGCCATTGAACGAAGATCAGGCTGGTAACTACATCCATTACGGCGTTCGTGAGTTTGGCATGTCAGCCATTATGAACGGTATCGCTCTGCATGGTGGTTTTGTGCCTTATGGCGCAACTTTCCTGATGTTCGTTGAATATGCCCGTAATGCAGTGCGTATGGCGGCATTGATGAAAATTCGCAGCATCTTTGTTTACACCCATGACTCAATCGGTTTGGGTGAAGATGGCCCGACTCATCAGCCGGTAGAACAGCTTGCCAGTTTGCGTGTGACGCCAAATCTGAGTACATGGCGTCCATGTGACCAGGTTGAGTCTGCGGTGGCGTGGAAATATGCTATCGAACGTAAAACAGGCCCATCAGCGCTGATTTTCTCTCGCCAGAATTTGGCACAGCAAGAACGTACTGCCGAGCAGTTGGCTAATATTGAGAAAGGGGCTTACATCCTGAAAGATTGTCAGGGGCAGCCAGAACTGATTCTGATCGCAACCGGTTCAGAAATTGAATTGGCGGTGAGTGCTTACAACCAATTGACTGAGGAAGGTCGCCAGGTACGCGTAGTCTCGATGCCGTCTACTGATGCTTTTGATAAGCAAGATGCTGCATACCGAGAAGCGGTTCTGCCTGCTGCGGTTTCGGCACGTGTTGCAATCGAAGCGGGTATCGTCGATTACTGGTTTAAATATGTCGGTATAAATGGCGCTATCGTTGGTATGGATACATTTGGTGAGTCAGCGCCTGCTGATCAACTGTTTAAAGCGTTTGGTTTCACTGTAGAGAATGTGGTCGCTAAGGCTAAAGCTCTGCTGAAATAATTAGTCACTTCATAAATGAGCGCACCTGAGGTAAACGTTGAGCGGGTGCGCTCTTTTTCCGCACGATATCGTTATTGAAGATGGATCGTGGCAGCTTTCCTCGGTTTATGCCACGCAAATTCCGGGAACGGCTACTTTTTGGAACACGTGAGGCGAACCGACAATCCCATCAGGATATTTGGCGAGTTTTTCCTTGAATTCAGGATCTGTGAATGCGGCGCGGAAATGCTCCAGACTCTCCCAAACAGCATAGTTCATGAATGTGCCGCTGCCAGCGATTCCGCGATGTAATTGTGCTGAAATCAGGCCCACCTTAGACCGGAAATATTCTGCATCTTCCTTCCAAGTTTCTATTAGGGTGTCAGCCATTGAAGGATCAACATGAAATATGTTCACTAGCACGATGGAGCCATCGGTGTTCGAAAATAACTGTTCCCGCAGGGTTACGTGGGTGTCCATTTCTTCTAGTTTGACCATTTCTATCTCCTGAAAATTATGTGTTTATATTTATGTTTGTATTGCTATCCTGCCGAGGCGAGTCGCGTGATTTACGCGGCTTTTGACGGCAATAATATGTCAACGTAGAGACAAATGCGTTCCACCAATTACATGCTGTTTCCACGTTGTATTTCGTTTAACTGTTTGGTAATTCTTTATCGTTATTAACGAACGAATCCAGAGCGCTATGTCTTGTATTTGGCACAGGTGACTCTCCCAGCTCCGTCTCCAGGCTGATCAAGGTGTTTAATGTCACTTTTAGCTCGTTAGGATCAGAGGATTGCATCAGTGATTCGACCCATTCAGCTTCCAGCGATATCGCCGCATCAAAAGTACGCCAACCAAGCTCGGTCAGTTGATAGAGTGGTGAGCGTTCATGGCGAGGATTAGTGAGGGTTCTCACCATCCCTGAACTTAGCCCGAGATTCAATTGCTTTTGCACGCCTTGGCGTGTGATACCCATTGCGGCGGCAATCTGAGGCGCGGTAGGTGGATGTGGCGAATGCGCAATCGCACCGAGTACTTGCCATCTCGCACTCGTGATTCCCAACGGAGCAACGAGCTGATCGCCTTTAGAGAGCAGTAGGGCATTGAGCCGAAATACCGCCAATGTGATCTCAGTGAATACTTCAAACGCCGAAGTTTCCTCGGTTGACACGATTTACTTCCTTTTCCTTAGCTCCTCAAAAAACGACAACCAGTTTCCATTTATTGAGATTAAATGTCAATATTCCAACAAATGGTATTGATGATCCATGTCGCAGTTGTGAGTAAATAACGGTGGGATTGTTTCTTTCTGCTTGCTTGGGGTCGATGAATATGAGCAACAGTCTTTAATTCGAAGGTTGATCACTTTTTACTATTGCTTGCTATCAACCTCCTTTTCCCGTAATCTCATTATTTATAGCTGAATCGTTTCATTTTGTTATCTAAAGCGGTTTTCTATGCACGGTTTTGACAGTTTTGTGATAAGCAATCAGTACATCCGTGATTGAGTCGGTTATTCTAAGCGGTTGGGTGGTAATAACTATATTCAGGGAGTAACATGACAATCAAGGTGGCAATAAACGGTTTTGGCAGAATAGGACGCAGTATTTTACGTGCTCTTTATGAATCTGGACGCCGGGCTGAAATTGCGGTTATTGCTGTTAATGAGCTGGCAGATGCCGAAGGAATTGCTCACTTGCTGAAATATGACTCCAGTCACGGTCGTTTTGCCTGGGATGTGCGTCTGAATAATGATCTGTTGCAAGTTGGTGATGATAATATTCGCCTGTTTCATCAACCTGATATATCGACGTTGCCTTGGCAAGAACTGGGGGTTGATATTGTTCTTGATTGCAGTGGGATTTATGGCAGCAGAGCTGATGGCGAGGCACATCTTGCCAGTGGCGCCAAAAAAGTGCTTTTTGCTCATCCGGGGGGCAATGATTTAGATGCGACGGTGGTCTATGGTGTAAATCAGCATTTATTGACAGCAAAAGATCGTATTGTGTCCAATGCTTCCTGTACCACTAATTGCATTATTCCCGTCATTAAATTATTGGATGATGAATTTGAGATTGAATCGGGCACAGTGACAACCATTCATGCCTCAATGAATGACCAACCGGTGATTGATGCTTATCACAAAGATTTACGGCGTACTCGGGCAGCCAGTCAATCTATCATTCCGGTGGATACCAAGTTGGCCGCAGGGATAACCCGGATTTTTCCAAAGTTCTGTGACCGTTTTGAAGCTATCTCCGTGCGCGTACCAACGATCAACGTTACGGCTATCGATTTGAGCGTTACGGTAAAATCTTCAGTAACTGTTAAAAAAATCAACGAATTAATGCAAAAATCAGCAGCTACTTCATTTCGTGGTATAGTTGATTATACCGAATTGCCGTTAGTCTCAACGGATTTTAACCACGATCCCCACAGCGCGATTGTTGATGGCACACAAACGCGGGTTAGTGGGCAACACCTGATTAAGACATTAGTTTGGTGTGATAATGAGTGGGGATTTGCTAACCGAATGTTAGATACAACGTTAGCAATGGCTGCTACGGGTTTCAAATGATCTGTTGTTGATAGACGGCCATAATAGATTTGCACACGGCGCAAGATTAAATAATTTAGAGAATCAATAAGAGGATTCACCATGTCTGTAATTAAGATGACCGATTTAGATCTGGCGGGTAAGCGTGTTTTGATCCGCGCTGACCTGAACGTTCCGGTAAAAGATGGCAAAGTCACCTCTGATGCGCGTATCCGTGCCTCCTTGCCAACCATCGAAGCAGCATTGAAACAGGGCGCCAAGGTCATGATCACTTCTCACCTTGGCCGCCCGATTGAAGGCGAATACAACGAAGAATTCTCGCTGAAACCAGTAGTAGACTATCTAAAAGAGAAATTATCCTCCTCCGTTCGACTGGAAAAAGAGTATCTGGAAGGCGTGGAAGTATCAGAAGGTGAGCTGGTCGTGCTGGAGAACGTTCGCTTTAATAAAGGTGAGAAGAAAGACGACGAAAGCTTGGCTAAAAAATACGCTTCCCTGTGTGATATTTATGTCATGGATGCATTCGGTACCGCTCATCGTGCTCAGGCTTCGACTCACGGCGTGGCTAAGTTTGCTCCTGTTGCTTGTGCCGGTCCTTTGCTGTCTGCGGAATTAGAAGCATTAGGCAAAGCGTTGGATAATCCGGCTCGCCCAATGGTGGCTATTGTCGGTGGTTCTAAAGTTTCAACCAAGCTGACCGTTCTGGATACGCTGTCTAAAATTGCCGACCAACTGATTGTTGGTGGTGGTATTGCGAATACGTTTGTTGCCGCGGAAGGTCACAATGTTGGCCGTTCTCTCTATGAAGATGATTTGATCCCGGAAGCGAAAAAATTGCTGATAAGCTGTGATATTCCGGTGCCAACCGATGTTCGTGTAGCAACAGAATTCTCTGAAACGGCCGAAGCAACCTTGAAATCCTCCAGTGATATTAAAGATGATGAGCAGATCCTCGATTTGGGAGATGAATCCGCTCAACGGCTGGCTGATATCCTGAAAAACGCTAAAACGATCCTATGGAATGGCCCGGTTGGTGTATTTGAATTCCCTAATTTCCGTCAAGGGACTGAAATTGTCGCGCGCGCCATTGCTGATAGTGATGCCTTCTCTATCGCCGGCGGCGGCGATACGCTGGCAGCGATCGACCTGTTCGGTATTGCTGACAAAATTTCTTATATCTCTACGGGTGGTGGCGCTTTCCTTGAGTTTGTGGAAGGGAAAAAACTGCCTGCGGTTGTGATGTTGGAAGAACGTGCAAAACAGTAATTAAGTCATGACGGGTAGCGGCTGGTTGGTTGGCTACCCGCTCTAAACAGGACCCACGTAACATGTCTAAAATTTTTGATTTCGTAAAACCGGGTGTCATCACTGGTGATGATGTTCAAAAAGTGTTCGCTATAGCCAAAGAAAACAACTTTGCTTTGCCGGCGGTCAACTGTGTAGGTACTGATTCAATCAATGCCGTACTGGAAACCGCTGCCAAAGTTCGTTCTCCTGTGATCATTCAGTTCTCTAACGGCGGTGCTGCTTTTATTGCCGGTAAAGGTTTGAAAGTTGAAGGTCAACAAGCGGCTATTCTGGGTTCAATTTCTGGTGCTCGCCATGTTCATCAGATGGCTGAACATTATGGTGTTCCTGTGATCCTGCATACTGACCACTGCGCACGTAAATTGCTGCCGTGGATTGATGGCTTGTTAGATGCGGGAGAAAAGCATTACGCAGCGACGGGTAAACCGTTATTCTCTTCTCATATGATCGACCTGTCAGAAGAGTCTCTGGAAGAGAATATTGAGATTTGCGGCAAGTATTTGGCTCGCATGGCAAAAATCGATATGACGCTGGAAATCGAGTTGGGCTGTACTGGTGGGGAAGAAGATGGCGTTGATAACAGCCATATGGATAGCTCCGCGTTGTACACGCAACCGGAAGATGTGGCTTATGCTTATGAGAAACTGAATGCTATCAGCCCACGTTTCACTATTGCGGCTTCTTTCGGTAATGTTCATGGTGTTTATAAGCCGGGTAACGTTAAACTGACGCCAAAAATTTTGCGTAACTCTCAAGACTATGTTTCTGAGAAATTCAATCTGCCGCATAACAGCCTGGATTTTGTTTTCCACGGCGGTTCTGGTTCTACCGCGGAAGAGATCAAAGAAGCAGTCAGCTATGGCGTTGTTAAAATGAATATCGATACTGACACCCAATGGGCGACTTGGGAAGGTATCCTGAATTATTACAAAAAGAACGAAGGCTATCTGCAAGGCCAGTTAGGCAATCCAGAAGGCGCAGATAAACCTAATAAGAAATTCTACGATCCACGGGTATGGCTGCGTGCCGGTCAGGTTTCTATGATTGCCCGTCTGGAACAAGCGTTCAAAGAATTGAACGCGATTGATGTGTTGTAATTGGTGAAAGAGTTCCCTCTGAATTTTCATGCAGAGGGAACGTTAGCCGCATTCAGTAAATGAGATGTTACATCGCATCTACTCTTTTTATCATTTCCATTGCAACAGCCATAGACATGAACAGTTTGCTCTTTGTCTGAGGAAACTCCTCAAACCCTACGTTCATATACAGTTTTTTGGCTATGTCGTTCTTTGCATCGACGATAATCATCGGGGTAGGAATAGATTGTGACGACTCTATAGCTTTTCGAATTGCATCTATAAGCAAGATTTCACCAAACCCTTGGCGTTGAAATGACTTACTTATAGCTAGGCGACCAATAAGTGCGCAATGTAGTGTAGAAGGGTACTTTTTCGATATTTTCTCTGGTAGTTCGTCTAGCTCTACCGTGCATAGTGCTAGGGAATAGTATCCCTTTATTTGAGATCCATTTTGACTACTTGTAAGGACGAATGTTCTTGATAAGTCCTTTTTATCATGTTGTCCCGATACTGCCTTCAAGTAGTTGTTTAGTGCGGGTTCACCACAGTTAAAATTATTTCTATCGTGTTTGTTTTTATCTAGACGTTCTATCTTCATTTTTTATTGTTTCTTTATGTCTACGAGCAGCACGAAGGAAACGTTCGTTTACCTTGATTGGTTTTTCCAATGCATGAACAAACGCCAATGCATCTTCTTGACACAATTGAATACGCATATTTTGTTCAATGAGTCTTTTTGCCTCTGCTACAGCAGCATTGGCAATAAAGCTATTCAAACTGGCATACCCTGATAGTGATAACGCTCTTTCAAGTAACTCCTTGATCTCTGAACTCACCCTTGTGGTGATTCTTTCATTTGCTAATGTGGCCATAAGCCTTACTCCTACCGCATTGCGGTTATTAGTTCTTTAGTTCACTATAGATATCCACTACTCGTTTACATTATTTATTTGGAGCTAGCGGAACATATTATTTGGTGAAACGCTAAGTTTGTTTCATTGGTTAGTCTAGCATTGTTTTTAACAAAATTCAATGGATGTGCCAAAGTGACACCATGTTGTGAGACTAAACAAGCCATAGTCAGATAGAACAAAAATCATCAAAATTCGGACGCAAGTGAATCCGAGTATGCAGAGTTGTTAGCAAAAACCGCCGTAAACCCTCTTTACGGCGGGAAGCAGTCACCTGAGTTGTACTAGCTCTAGTCTGAGCTAGTACAGTTAGTTTCTATTTAAAGTTCTATACCCGTCATCTTTCAAGTTGCCTCTTTGTTGGCTGCACTCGCTCACCCCGGTAACAGAGTTTGCTATGCTCCTGGGGATTCACTCCCTTGC
This sequence comes from Photorhabdus akhurstii, assembly GCF_019090985.1. Lineage (NCBI taxonomy): Bacteria > Pseudomonadati > Pseudomonadota > Gammaproteobacteria > Enterobacterales > Morganellaceae > Photorhabdus > Photorhabdus akhurstii. The sequence continues at coordinate 1,164,749 of NZ_CP020335.1, forward strand.
CGTCGCGATGCATCTTGAAATCCATAGGGTATGTGACCAAATTTATGAAGCTCTCCGCATTCCTAAATTTTCAGCGATAGCCGCAGAGCGAATATTAATAGCATCTGTTGATATCCTATTAATCTTCTGCCCTTTCAATGATTTTTTAATTGCTTTCATTGTCAGGAATTTGCCAACGCCTTTGAAATTGTATTCTCTATTGATTGCAACATCGGGTTCTGTTGCTTGTAGCTGCGTTCTTTCTTCATTACTCAATTGAGTATAGGGGTGAGCGAGTGCATAGTTGACATGTAATTCTGATTGTTTATTTTTTAAATCATGATATATCTTAACCTCCATTGCCGCATAAATTTTTCTTTCACCGGAATAATCATTTTTTTCACTTTTATCCATTAAAGCAAAGAAGTCGGTTTCTGAATAAAAATCAGGGTGATTACTTCTATATTTATGCTCTTCGGCATATTCTGATATCGTATCTTGTATGGTTCTTGCCATATAACCGGATATTTCAGATCCTAAAGAAAGATTGGTCTTCGATTTTTCTGAAAGGGCGCTATTTTCTTCAAGCCGGCTATATATTATTTGGCTTTTTTCTATACCTTTTAGAAGTTCTTCATGGCTTAACAAATAACCCGATGGATCGGAATCACCGACACGAACCACTTTTAATGATTTATTTTTTGTATAACTGCTCTCTTTCTCGTTCCATTTAACAACATGTGAATTTTTAGCGGCCAATTTAAATTTTAATTCATCAAGGAAATTCACCTCTTTGGTATATTTTCCTTTTTCTGGCGCTAATCCATTTTCATCCTGTAAACTCACAGGATTATTTCTTACCATTCGGTATAGATTCAGCCCATCAATGGTTCCTGCCGGGTCCGCGCTTAACCATCTGCCCGCCCACGGTTGGTAATAACGATAACCGTAATAATACAGCCCGGTGGCATCTCGTTCTTTGCCGGAATAGCGAATCGTTTTATAGCTGGCTTCTGTTTGGCTGTTCGCTGCCCACAGCGCTGTCCCGCCAAATGGATAATACTCTTCCTCACTGATAATCTGCCCTTGATTGTCCAGTTCAAGTTGGCTGGAGCCGATCAGATTATCGTAGCTGTAACGTAGTTGATTGTTGTTGACACCTTCTGGCTTACCGCTCTCCCAATGCAACACCCGTACCTGTGCACGACCGGCTTCACCGAATGTGATAACGTGTAACTCTTCTGTTGTTGTGGTGCTGTTCTGGGTTGTGCGTAGCTCCAGCCCCGGCAAATAGATTACCCGCTGTTGCTGCGTAGTATTCTGGGTTGGCTGTTCACTCACTTTCAGTTGTCTCATGCCGTTGCTGTCGTAGCGGTACCACTCATTTCCCGGGCCATTATTCACCTGCTTTAACTCTCCTCGTGGTGTCCAGATAAGCGTCTGTCCGGGTAATAAACTGGTTTGACGACCACCGGCATCAAACAACGTATCCACTTGATTTGGATCGGTGGTCAGCGTACTGAGAACACCTCGATTGCTGCGGTTTGAAAGGGTGATAGCCACGGTGTAGTTGTTCTGGGTAGCTGGCGAGCTGTGCCGAATTTGCGTCAGATTACCGCTGTGATCATAGCTGTAGCTGCGAGTATAGTTAGTGTAAGTATTGCTGTCAGAAGGTAGTGCAGGGGAGGGTAGTTGGTTATTTTGCTGACCTATATTAGCCATTTCACGCCCGGTGGCACTGATAAGCTGATACAGGGAATCGTAGGTATAGTTATTCTCCGGGACCACTTTCTGATTGTGCCAAAAGCGGGTGGCTTCCGCATCGTTACGGATATTGATGACATTGCCTACCGGATCATATTGATAGCGTAAGTCTTGCAACACTTTGGCGTCTGACGGACGGCGGGTGGTAATGCCGATCAGCCGTTGGGTTTCTGGTTCATAGCTGTATTCAGTGATAACGCCGTTACCGTGCTCTTCGCGTAATTTTTGTCCGGCGGCGGAGTAGGTCAGCGATTTGATAATCGCTTGTTCGGCCTGACCTTTGAGCGTCAACCAACAGCCTTTTAGCTGCCCAGCCACGTCGTAGGCCAGACGCTGGGTGTTGCCTTTGGCATCGGTCTGGGTCAATAAAGCCCCGGTGGCATCAGTGCTATTTTGGGTGGTATAGACATCATTGCTCAGTTTTTGCTGCCAGAGGCTTTGGTCTTCCCCTGTCCAGTCAGCATTTTGATCATCGACAAGCAGTTGTTGAGATTGTGATAGCACGACGCCAGCCAGAGAAAGGCTGTTGAGTTGAGTAAGTCCTGCGGTATCGTAATGGCGGACACACTGACCAGCAAGGTTGTACTCTTTTTCTTGCGGCGTATTACCGGCCCAGATAAGACGCTCGGTCGTTTTCTCTTCTGCCTGTCCTTGTTCGGTGATAGTAAGCAGACGACCGGGAAGGGTGTTATCTTCATAACGATGGTTTTGGCGGACACCGGTTGCATTGATGATCAACACCGGGCGACCTTCAATATCATTGAGGGTAATAGTCCGACCGGCATCAACACTTTCTTCACGTAAAACTTGACCAGCAAGATTAAAGACGCGAATGAAATTTGGGCCGCTCTGGTTTTTATTTTTACGAGGATCGGTGCTTTTTACCTGAAATCCCGGAATATTGAACTCATAGAACGTGATTAATTCATCACTGTTTTCGTCGGCTTGAGTGCGTAGATATTCTAAAGTACGGACATTTAATTTCCTGTTATCTAATACCTTAATCGAGGGGGTCTTTTGGTCAATTGCAGAATTGTAACTGCTCATATTTTAACTCCTTAGATGGTGTTAATCGTTAAGAAAATTTAAGTTATGGCAACAACCAAAAGACCTTATCACTAAACAGGCAAGGAAAGCGATTTATCGTGATGTTATTAATGCAAACGCTTTGGTAATTTTTGAGATTGTATAAATAGGAATTAAAGTTTCAGATAGTGAGTGTGATTGATCAACCATCAGAAAAACAAGTGGTTGGCAGATTTGATATATCGATGATGCTTAATAACGAATCACTTGTATATCATAGTTAAAGATAAAAGAAATTTATTAAACCGCGATAGTCACAATACTTTAAAAACAATGCCTTAAAAACAATACCTTAAAAACAATACTTTAAAAACAGAGGATGTTATGAGTTCTACATTCGATACAGCGAAGTCAGGAGATGATAATAAGAACATACCGCTTCTATCATGGTTCTGCACCTGTTGGGTATAAGACACCTAACGGGCTGTGATGTAACACAGATGAGGCTAATCCTTCAAATAGATGATGTTATTGGTCGCTTGATAAATGGTAATAAAGGTATTTTTAATTAAAAATTAATATGTTGAATGTTTAGAGTCATGATCATTGAGTGGAAAATCAGTAAAGGCCAAATGGTTTCATACATCGTAGACTGCTATTTTGGGGATGAGTTATTTTTGTCACTGCATCCGCCATTATATTTACAATAACTTAATCTTTTGTTGAATTTGTAACACTTTGTTACAAAGTTTACTTTTTGTAAATGAAAAAAGCAGAAATTTTTTCTTGCTATTTGGTGATGATTTAATAATCATAATTTGAGTTCCGTCATATGGACAATATGATGGAACTTCCAACTCCTGTTCCCTTATTTCAAAGGGATTAATCGATAGGGATACATTTCGTCTTCCTGTCGTTCAACTCGCTATTACTCACGGTATAAGCGGTGTTTCTTATCTGTGGTAATAGGATTTTTACTATCTTGTTTCCTTAGTGACGCAATCAATCACGGCTATTCCTGACAGGATATTGATGCTGATGAAGGTGATTGATAGCCAGGCGGGGAAATCTTGTGGAATTTTCACCACATGATGTTCAGGCTGCGTGCCTATCTGTAATTTAATTGTAAGGAAAGAGTATCAATGAGCAAATTAAGCCCACTCGATTGTCTTGACTGTAAAAATATGCTGAAAAACTGGATAGAATTTCAGTTGGTGGATGAACAGGGGAAACCCTTGGTCAATATGCCTTATCGTTTGAAAATCCGTGGAAATCCTCTGCTGGGACGTAAAGGCGTTACTGATGGCAATGGATTATTACGGGAAGAAGATATGCCTTCCCATCCGGTAACTCTGTATATCGGCGCCCAACCACTGGCCGACGAAATGGAACAGCGCCCGTTGCGGGAAAAACGGGGAGAAGAATTTTCAGTGGTGAAGCCAAAAGCGGAAGCCGAAGGCTATCAATATCGCTATGTGACTATCGGACAGATCAGTGATGGATTGCCGGCGCTAGATGATTGGAATGATCCCAAAAAAATTCCACCTCCCTATCATTTCCCGGACCCGGAGCCAAAAGGCTATCAGGTCCATCCGGTGAATCGACGGTATGTTCTGGAAGTCTGTCCGTTTCGGGCCTGGGTTCTGCTGCTACACCATCAAAAAGAGTATTCCATTGTGAATGCTTATAATCAGTGTTTGATGAGCGTACTGGCCTATGCTGACGGGGATGTCAATGTAGCAGGCTCTGTGAAACACTTTTTTAACCGGCAAATGGTGGATGTTTCAAAATTGCCCTATAAAGTGGAAGCATTGTCGGCAACACCTGTCGTTTACGATGTGCCGTTTAGTGAACGTTATGCCCGGGTGGAGTTTATTGATTCACAAGCGGGGAACAACAAGCAGGGTGATACCAAACTGTTTTATGCCGCCAGTAAGAAAGATGTGATTGTTAGTTGGCGGGGAACCGCTAGTCTGGATAATTATCTGACTGATGCCACTTTCCAGCCGTTGGCTTTAAGCTGCGATGATGACAAATCTCTGTGTAATGGGTTTATCCACAGTGGTAAAGTGCACAAAGGGTTCTGGGAGGCATTTAATTTGGTTGGAGAGTTAATAGTCCCCAGTGATAAAAAGAAAGAAGTATTCAGTGATATCTTGGATTTGGCTAAGAAAGGGAAGTTATTTATTTGTGGGCACAGTCTCGGAGGAGCGCTGGCATTATTGCACAGCGCACAACTGAAAGAACATAACCCTTGTCTCTACAGTTATGGGATGCCGCGAACATTAACTCGCAGTGCGGTAGAAGAATTGTCTTCTATTATCCACTATCGTCATGTTAATGAAGATGATGTCATCCCTGCTGTGCCATTTGAGCAGGATATGGATAATGTGTTTTTCAATTATTGGGCGCCGGCGGGGTACGACTGGGCAGTGATGAAGTTGTTATCGCCGTCACCGATTATTCAGGCAATTAAACAGGCGACAGCCAGTAAAGAAATCTATTTGCATCATGGTAAAGTTGTCCATTTTTTTCAAGCCAACAGTTGCCCGGAATGGCTGATTTCCGCCCGGAATGCCTCTCTTATAACGGGTGTTGCTGAAAGAATATTGGATAACACCACAAAACTCTACTTAATTCCTGAGTTAAATCAGGAAACAGAAAAGGATTTTTCGCTGGCCGGTGAGCGGCAGAATGCGTTGTTTAATCAGCTCAGTCAACAAGAAAAAGACAAACTGTTTGTTGAAAACAGAAGTGCTGATTTGAAAGGCGGATTCGGTTTCTCTAATCATAGCTCGTATAAATATGCGGGCTATATTGATAAACGCCTCAGAGAGTTATGTGAGCCGGATAAGATTACGGTCTATCAGGACAGTCAGCGTCAATTTAAGGCGAAAATGGACAGTTATAAGATGCTTATCCCTGACAATGTTTACTACCGAAATCTCTATTTTCTGGATATGGATAAGCAGTTAATAAAATCACTGACGGTCAGCCAGCAGGAAGAACAAGGGGAACTGGCCTTACAGCATTACTGTGATAAACAGGAACTGTCTGTATGAAAATATTGAAGGTAACGCTGTCCTTATTATTTCTCTATTTTATTTACTGGGCGTTTGGTGACGCCTTTTTTAACTGGCTGCTTCCCTTTTCATCTGCCGGAAAAGGGCAGTTGATTACGGTAGAAGGAGTGGCTCCGAAGTACACTGAGCCATATGTAGCAGCTATATATAAGTCAAAAGATTGCTTAAAATACCAATTTGATGCAGGTATGTCGCCTTTTAAAGTACCGACTTATCATAGCCTAGGTTTGGATGTAAAAGCTGATGCGAAAACTGGTTACTTTCAGGCAAAATTGCCTTTTAGTGGTGGAGGTTGGTGTAAATGGAAGATTGATAGAGCCTTTGTATCAGTAAGTTATACCGATGTCAGTCATTTGGTAAAAGATGCTGTTCCGTACGAGGGAACAGGATTAACTGCATTTATCAACGACGCGGCTCAAACAAATATTAGCGAAATTGCAGCATTGAATACTATAGATTTCAGACCGGTTATTTACCCTGTATTAAAGATAGTTGATGGGCGCCCAAATAGAATTTTCTTGCAGGGCGTGGTGGATACGTATCCTTTTCGGTTGAAATTAACTCCAAGAGCGGAATGGAAAATTACCTATAAACCTAAGTTAGATGAAACCAAAATGCCTAAAATTATTATCCCACCAGGTAAAGAACCTTCAAGAGTTGAATATCCTGATGGCAGAGTTGATTTAGACAGAGATTCTATTGATTACTGGAAAATAAAGTAGTGCTAACAGAGTTTCCAGTAAAAACCATTGACCGTGGGCCAGTAGGAAGAATAAGGAATACTGGCCTTACAACATTACTGTGATAAACAGGAACTGTCCGTATGAAAATATTGAAAATAACGCTGTCCTTATTATTTCTCTATTTTATTTACTGGGCGTTTGGCGACACCTTTCTTGACAGGCTTTTTCCTTTTTCACCTGACGAGAAGAAACAGTTAATTACGGTGGAAGGTGTCGTGCCGAAATATACAAAACCGTATGTGTCCGCGCAATATATCTCAAAAGACTGCCTTAGATATCAGCTTGATGCAGGTATGTCGCCTTATCAAGTGCCGACCTATTATGGACTGGATTTGGATGTAAAAGCTGATCCACAAACTGGTTACTTTCAGGCGAAATTGCCTTTCAATGGTGGAGGATGGTGTAAATGGAAAATCAATCAAGCGTTTGTAGCGGTGGGTTATACCGATGTTAGTCACTTAGTGAAAGATGCTGTACCTTCTTCGGGACCAGGATTAGCTGCCTTTATCAACGACGCCGCACGAACAAATTATTCTGAAGCCTCTGAAACTCGTGCATTGAATACGATAAATTTCAGCCCGGTTATTTACCCTGTTTTGAAAATGGTTGAGGGACGTCCAAACAGAGTTTCCTTGCAGGGGGTGGTGGATTTATTTCCTTTTCGGCTGAAATTAGTTCCAGGAGCGGAATGGAAAATTACCTTTAAACCTAAATTAGATGAAACCAAGATGCCAAAAATTACTATAACTAAGGGGAAGGAATGGGTTGAATATCCTGACGGGCGAATCGACCTTAATCGCCAAACGATAGACTACTGGAAAATAAAGTAGTGCTAACAGAGTTTCCAGTAAAAACCATTGACCGTGGGCCAGTAGGAAGAATAAGGAATACTGGCCTTACAGCATTACTGTGATAAACAGGAACTGTCCGTATGAAAATATTGAAGATAACGCTGTCCTTATTATTTCTCTATTTTATTTACTGGGCGTTTGGCGACACCTTTTTTGACCGGCTTTTTCCTTTTTCACCTGACGAGAAGAAACAGTTGATTACGGTGGAAGGTGTCGTGCCGAAATACACAAAACCGTATGTGTCCGCGCAATATATCTCAAAAGACTGCCTTAGATATCAGCTTGATGCAGGTATGTCGCCTTATCAAGTGCCGACCTATTATGGATTGGATTTGGATGTAAAAGCTGATCCGCAAACCGGTTACTTTCAGGCGAAATTGCCTTTCAATGGTGGAGGATGGTGTAAATGGAAAATCAATCAAGCGTTTGTGGCGGTGGGTTATACCGATGTTAGCCATCTGGTGAAAGATGCTGTACCTTCTTCGGGACCAGGATTAGCTGCCTTTATCAACGACGCCGCACGAACAAATTATTCTGAAGCCTCTGAGACTCGTGCATTGAATACGATAAATTTCAGCCCGGTTATTTACCCTGTTTTGAAAATGGTTGAGGGACGTCCAAACAGAGTTTCCTTACAGGGGGTGGTGGATTTATTTCCTTTTCGACTGAAATTAATTCCAGGAGCGGAATGGAAAATTACCTATAAACCTAAGTTAGATGAAACCAAAATGCCTAAAATTATTATCCCATCGGGTAAAGAACCTTCAAGAGTTGAATACCCTGATGGAAGAATTGATTTAAACAGAGATTCTATTGATTACTGGAAAATAAAGTAGTGCTAACAGAGTTTCCAGTAAAAACCATTGACCGTGGGCCAGTAGGAAGAATAAGGAATACTGGCCTTACAGAATTACTGTGATAAACAGGAACTGTCCGTATGAAAATATTGAAGATAACGCTGTCCTTATTATTTCTCTATTTTATTTACTGGGCGTTTGGCGACACCTTTTTTAACTGGCTTTTTCCTTTTTCACCTGACGAGAAGAAACAGTTGATTACGGTGGAAGGTGTCGCGCCGAAATACACAAAACCGTATGTGTCCGCGCAGTATATTTCAAAAGACTGTCTTAGATATCAGCTTGATGCAGGTATGTCGCCTTATCAAGTGCCGACTTATTATGGGTTGGATTTGGATGTAAAAGCTGATCCGCAAACTGGTTACTTTCAGGCGAAATTGCCTTTCAATGGTAGAGGATGGTGTAAATGGAAAATCAATCAAGCTTCTGTGACGGTAGGTTATACCGATGTCAGCCATTTGGTAAAAGATGCGGTTCAGGATGAAGGCGCGGAAGGAACAGGTTTAACTGCATTTATTAACGATGCGGTTCGGACATATCTTAACGAAACTGCAACATTGAATGTTATAGATTACCACCCAGTTATTTATCCTGTTTTGGAAATAGTTAACAAATTTCCAAAAAGAATATACTTGCGAGGTGAGAAAGCAATGCGTCCATTCAGGTTTATGTTAACGCCAGGAGTGGAGTGGAAAATTACCTATAAACCTAAGTTAGATGAAACCAAAATGCCTAAAATTATTATTCCACCAGGTAAAGAACCTTCAAGAGTTGAATATCCTGATGGCAGAGTTGATTTAGACAGAGATTCTATTGATTACTGGAAAATAAAGTAGTGCTAACAGAGTTTCCAGTAAAAACCATTGACCGTTGGCCAGTAGGAAGAATAAGGAATACTGGCCTTACAGAATTACTGTGATAAACAGGAACTGTCCGTATGAAAATATTGAAGATAACGCTGTCCTTATTATTTCTCTATTTTATTTACTGGGCGTTTGGCGCCACCTTTTTTAACTGGCTGCTTCCCTTTTCATCTGTCGGAAAGGGGCAGTTGATTACGGTAGAAGGAGTGGCTCCGAAGCACACTGAGCCATATGTAGCAGCTATATATAAGTCAAAAGATTGCTTAAAATATCAATTTGATGCGGGTATGTCGCCTTTTAAAGTACCGACTTATCATAGCCTAGGTTTGGATGTAAAAGCTGATGCGCGAACCGGTTATTTTCAGACGAAATTGCCTTTTAGTGGCGGAGGCTGGTGTAAATGGAAAATTGAGCGGGCTTATGTATCGGTTAATTATACCGATGTCAGCCATTTGGTGAAAGATGCTGTTCCCTATTCGGGGACAGGTTTAACCGCTTTTATTAACGATGCTGAACGAGAAAATTACTCTGAAGCCTCTGAGACTCGTGCATTGAATACTATAGATTACAGACCAGTTATTTACCCTGTTTTAGATTTAACTGAAGGATTTCCGAAACGTATATACTTACAAGGTGTGGTGAGTTCGTTTCCTTTTCGGCTGAAATTAATTCCAGGAGCGGAATGGAAAATTATCTTTAAGCCTAAACTGGATGAAACCAAGATGCCAAAAATTACTGTCACTAACGGAAGGGGAGAATGGGTTGAATATCCTGATGGGCGAATTGACCTTCATCGCCAAACAATAGACTACTGGAAAATAAAATAATGCCCTCTCTGTGGGAATTGAGGAAAACTTACCATGATAAATATCAAGCAATACCGGATTGAATTATGCCAATCATAGCACCTATATCTCGTTTTCCCAAAGATTCACCCAGGACATTGTTTAGATTTTGGTTTTAGGGTGGCAGTATGAATTTAATAATAGCTGATGCATTGGAATATAAAGGTAGAGTAAAGAAATTCGCCTCTGGAAACAGAAATGTCATTATTATCGGCTTGCAAAATACAAATATCATGATGTTCAAGTCCAGCTTCTCGAAGAGGAGAAGCTAGACAACCAAAACTAATCATAGGTAAATTATTTTGTTTTAGAAACTGATGCAATGCGTGTGCGATATTTATCTACTAGCTTTGAAAACCAATCCGTCATTAAATTTTGTCCTATTCTATACTGACTAAATGTTTTCATAGATAATACCATTTTTTATTAATGTTTTAGAATAAGATTGACCGGATTATCTATAACTGGGATCAAGTAACGTAGTTGGTGCTGATATATCCAGCAAAGCGCCACTTTCATCTTTAATCAGAAGGCGACGTTGACCATAGGGCAAATCACGTGGTGGTTCAACGATATTGAATCCAAGTTTCTGTGCTTTCAAATAATAAGGTTCAACATCTTCTACAATACAAGTGATAATAATTCCCTGGCAAGTCTTCTGATATATGTCTGGGATAAATTCACTCGTTCTTAAAAAAGCAGAAACTTGTCCATGTTTTTCAGAAGACATTGAAATAAACCAGTTAGATTCGTATTCAATATTAAAATTCAAGAGGTTGACAAATAAATTCCGTGTACTTATTAAATTATCAGTAAGAATGTTAGTTAGCATATTACGTCTCCTTCTTGAGGGATCTAAAACGTCAGAATTTATAACCAAGTCTTCTGATAAACAAAGATATAGCGAATGATTTAGTATCTTCTAACCCACTTTAACACATCCTCGAAAATGATAAAGTGCTTTGGTCAAGTATCATAAATGTCGCAATTGAACTTTGTTCTGATTGTGCCAGATTAAATTTATTTATTATATCCGCTCGTTAACATTAAACGAGCGAATATTGATTCAATTACACTAGCGCATCAGCGGCTGTATCATTCTCATCTTCACTCACGGTAAACCACGGGAAATATTGGCTCTGGCGCAGCCAGCCTTTTGCAGTAATAACCCGGATTTCTCGCCCAATCGGATCATAAATATGAGTATCCGCATAGGCTTCTTTTCTGGCGCTGTCATCACTGACATATCGCCAGTCGTTGAGGAAATAGGGCTGATAAGTGCGTATCGTTTGCCCTTTATTATCATATTCGGTGCGTCCCGTGACCGCCCAACGCGTTTTAGTATCCGCCATTTTTGTCACCAGAGAACCGTCTTGGTTACGTTGCCAGGCTTCGCCTGCCTCATGCCGTACAGACGCTTGCAGCAGGCGGCCAAAACCATCACTGAATGCGACTTGTTGGCGAATTTGCTGTTCAGCATCGCGGTCATAACGATCCGTAGTCAACGTAAGGTTATGGGGAGGTAAACCGATGCTGTTGGTTAACAGCTTAACCAATGGTGTACTGATCTTTTGACTTTGTACCCAACGGCGGCGAGCCAGTGCGCAAATACGCCAATCTTCCGTGATAATCCGCGAATCACGCAGAGTCTTCCGCTCTTCCGGCGTTAATGTGTTGAAGGTTTCTTGACTGAATACCGGCATCCAACTGTCCGGTGCATAGACCAGACACAGAGCGACAGGGAGTGGTCCGGTCAGATCAATGGCAGTATTGACATCGATTGGCGGAGAGAATGGTTTCTCTTCTGGTGAAGAGTAACCTGTTTTCACACCGCTTTCGATTCCCCAGAAACGTTGCGTGACAGGGCGTCCCAGTGCATCCAAGGTGATGAGATGCATATTATCGTTGATGTCAGTCAGTTGCGTTGGTGTGAGAAAACGCCAGTCATAATTGGCTGAGACGGTGAAGCCGGCAGCATCTTGGGTTTGGGTGATGACACAATAGTGGGTGTCCCATTTTAGCGTCATTTTCCCGGTTAACAGGGTGTTACGTTGTGCGACAGGACGCCAAAATTGTGCTTCCGTCCCGTAATCGGTATAGCCTTGACGCGCTACCCAGACGTTGTTTTCGCCGGTGCGAGGAAACAGATAAGGTTGTTGTTGGTATCCGGCCTGTGTCAGAATTCCCGGTAATTCGTCTGGCGTAATGCCGCCATCAAATGCAGATAACAGAGATTCCGTTAATACCGCCGTTTCGGTAAAGGCGATTAACGCTTGTCGTGTCGGCGTTTCCAGTGGTGTTTGGTTTTTCCCGTCGGTATAGAATGTTCGTTGCTGATTGAGGTATTCGCGTGGTTTATCATCGGCAATCAGACTATTTTCAGCACACAGGGCTTCCAGATTTAAGCCATCAACCGGTACCTGTTTGGCGTCGTAAGTGAAGGCATCACTGCGTGTGCCATCCGGTAATCCCAACACTCTGAGTTCATTACCAATAAGATGGTGCCAACTGGATTGTCGGCAGGTTAATCGCAATAGCTGTTGTTGATCGTCATAACTGCTGGCAAACAGCGTATCCGGTAGGGTATCGGGATACGGATTGGTTGTTGGTTTATTGCGGCGGGGATATTGTACGGAAACCTGTTTTAGTGGTTGCCCGAATAGGTCGCTGGACAGCGTGATATCCTGATTGCACAGGGGATCACTGATAATACGTTCATAGTGATAGCTACGGCTTTCCACGACTGAGGCCCAGAGCACCGGGGAAACGGTGGCGCCATCTTGTAATTGGCGCACCTGTGGACGGGATTCAGTCACTGTATAGGGGATCTGTTGCTGTGCGCTGCCATCCAGCCCGTAGAGTTCACTACGCAGTGGCTGACCTTTTAACGCTCGGTTTAACCAGTACAGATTATGGTCATCTTCCGGTGTTAATGGAACATCTTTGCCCTCTTTCCAGAGAGTAAAGCGTGGCGTAAAACCGGTGAAAGCTTGCTTATCGCCACGCCAATACCCGGCGGATAACGCATTATCCACCGCAGGTAATCCGGTGGCATACCAGCTTTTGGTGAGTGCCGGTGGTGTACGTTCCGGCGCATTGCCTTGAGCGAGTTGATGGCTGTCTGTCTGCTCAACATAACCAAAGCCACGAAATTCCCGCTCACGTCCATCCCAGGCGCCGTGAGCGTAACGTAAAGTAGTCACTAACTTATTGCCGCTGATTTCGTCCTCTGTTTCTGTTTGCCAAAGGGTATGGACCGGGAAAGGCAGGTAACAGACCGGTGTTTGCCCGGTAGCCAATGCCGCGGCTTTTTCATCCAGCCAGAACTGGACAGAGCTACGGTAATGCAAGGTGTGATTGGCCCCCATATTGTTGTTCATTTTACTGAGTAACCACGGTTTCGCGTTGGTCAGATCGCAGCGCCAATGATGTGGCGCCATATGCGGTACGCTCAGGATCAAGCTGACAACGCCTAACCCTTGTACATCGGCTACCTGTAACTGGCAGGTGTCATCAAAACGCAGGCCGTCAGGAAAGTGGAGTGTGAATGGTTTTGCAAAACCGTTACCACTTTCATTTCTAAAAATATCCAGACCGTCAGCATGAACATAAATCAAATCGGCTGGACCGCTACCATCCAAATCGGCCAGATGAATCCGGTCAGGATTAAAACTAGCGGCAGATTGGCTGAATCCCGGCAATACGATTGGCTGACCAAAACGGCCATGTCCCAGATTTGGCCAGCAAGTGACTTGAGTCGCACTCACTTCAACCAGATGTGCTTGGCCTGAACCCAGTACATCACTAAACGCCACTAACTTACGGGCATCGGCGCCCGGTAACGGCAGGGTGATATCACCGGATTGCACCACGTCCCGCCCTTTGATAAAACCATCACGGTTATTCACATACAAGCGTACACTTTTGGGACCAATCAGTACTAAATCGGACAGTCCGGCCCCCATTAAATCCGCCAGTTGGGCGCGTGGATGGGTATATTCCACCGGCAGAGCGTTGAGTGGCGTAAAACGTGTCCAGCTACCATCCGGGCGTTGACTGTAGTAGCCCCTTAGTCCCGGCCCGGTGATAACCCAGTCCAGTTGTCCGTCACCGTTAATATCCATCAGTGAGGCGTTATCCTGCACAGCCGGTGTGATGGGAAGAAGTTGCATTTTCCCCCAAGTGACCGCATTCATCTCTTCCCCGGCCTGACGTTGGGCGGATCGATACCACCAGCCATTTTTATCCTGATAGAGAATGCCGGGTACGCCTTCTCCTTTCAGGTCAAGCAGTTGCCAGCGCTGAATGGTGTTGAAATTTGCCAGTACATCCATTGATTGCCAGAGTGCGGTTTGTTCCGGCTCAAAAGGCTGATAGGCCAGTTCCAGTGGTGGCAGCGCAGTGACGGTGCTGTTGTCCTCATGGCCTACCCGGCGGACAGAAACGAGCGTACTGACCATCGCGTTTTCGTCATAATCCAGTATCAGACGCGACACTAGCGCAGGTTCATCATCCCCCTTTGCCTGACCAGACAGAGTTTGTAGACGGTGAAACATCAGTATTTGACGGCATAAGCGGTGAGTACGCAATTCAAAACCGTACTCATAACGGGAAAAACGGTCTTTTCGGCAAAGCCAATTGTCTGTGGCTTTAAACAGCGGCATTTCAGATAAGTTGTTTTTGCGTTCACCGTAATCAAATACTAAACAGAACAACCAGCCAGATTTAAGTGGGTCATCTCCGTTTAGCGTGGGAAAAACGTCGCTGGCGGTCAGGTTCCCGTAATGTACCGTTTGCAGGTAGCGTTGAACGGTTGCGCTGGGGTGGGCTGCCAGCTCGTCAGTTTCGCAATTTGCTTCATCTTCGGCGCGATATTGATAATAAATCTGTTCACCGTGGGATGATACTGAGGCTTCCAACAGCCATTGCGCTGTTTGGTTAACATTGAGTGGATTGCTGATACGTGCCTGAGAATTTTTGCCCAGTAAATGGACCTGTCCGTCGGGGCTGTATATCAGCCAGAAATCGGTTGCGCCGGTTGTTTGGGGTTGCCAGTATTCCAACCGGCTAAAGTGGCTTTCCAGGCGGGAGCGATAACCGGTAACAGTGAAAGTTGTCCCTAAATTGACGCCTTGCAATGAGGATTCACTGCGGATATCCGCTTGACCTGCCTCATTTAATGCGACGACCAACACTTCGCCTTCCGGCCCCAGAAAAGTATCGGTTTCATCGTAATTCGGTACGCCGGTACTGGTGCGACGACGAATTGCCATGACGCCGCAGTCCCAACCGAGACCAAACGGGCTGTTACCGGTTCCACTGTTGTAATTCAGAGTGAGCGAGGGTGCGTAACCACGCCCGGCGGAAATGGGCAATGGCAGGGATAAGGCGGCCATACCATCCGGCCCGGCTGGTGTTAATGTTTCACCCATGCCGGTAATGGCGCCGCCGCCTTTGGGTAATGACAGCTCGGTAACACTGAATGTTTGTGAATTCTGCATAAAAACTCCTTACAAGCCCCGGTTCGGGGCCTGTTTTAGTATTGGATGGTTATCTAATGGTGTAGCGAATATGCAAAATGATATCGTTCAGGGTTTTTAACATAGTGGCTTGTTTACCTTTTTCCGGCATTGATGCATTTGGGAAGCTCAGGGTCAGCGTGCCTTGATCAATGGCGACGCCTTCGAATGGCAGGAATTTGCCATCGTTGAAATCGAGCTGGAACTGGCCGCTGTCATTCATACCGTGAGAAACTGCCAGCGCTTCACAGCCGTTAGCTAATCCGGCTTTATCGCTGTAAGACAATATTGCCTGTACATCCTGATAAGGTCCCAGTAGCGCGGGCAGGGTGACGCTGATCTGTTTGATACGCCGAATTTTGCCAAGTGATGCCGGGTAATCTTCACGAATGTTCAAATCAGCTAATGAGACGGATGCCTGCAAAGAGGTTTTAGTGTCCGTGCCGGCGCCGAACGCCAAATTATTATTGCCACTGCCGGTACTGCCTGAACCTTTACTTATCAGCTTGTCAATTTCCTGAGTCAGAGAGAATGGACCTTTATCTTGCGGTAATCCTGTGTAAACTTCGGCCAGCGACACTGTGCGTTCAACCTCTAACGCGCGTTTATCGCGTTTCAGATGAGCGTCTTCCATTTGCGCCAGACTTAGCATCAAGGTTTCACCGGCAAGCAGACCGGCATAGGTTCCTTGCCAGGCGCCCGGTTTAATGAAGCGGGCGGAATCATCATTGAGTTCCCAACGGTAAGCTTGTTCTGCCATCAGGCAACGCGCAACGGCCAAATCGTAGAACTGGAAGTAAATCGCCGCCAGTCGACCACGCAGCCAGTTGTACAACGCCTGATTGCTGAACTTACGTTGCAGGAAAGCAAGTTGAGATTGGGTCTGTTCTTGTTGGGTTTTCAGACTGGTTTTCTGCAATACGGCGGCTTCACGGCGTACTGTCAGCGATTTAAGTTGAGCGTCGATTTGCTTCAATTCCGCTTCGGCGTTATTACGCTGGATCTCCCACTCCTGACGGCGGCGACGGTAGGTTTCAGATTGGCTAATTTTATCTGCTTCGGTGTTCATGACATTAGCGGAGAATTCCATCACATAACCTGTCGCCTCAGCGATGGCTCCCCAACGGCTGCCACCACCGGCAAAGCCGAAGATGTTAGGCACCAGATCAGCCGCCGCACCGGCCAGACGGGATGCCTGAACCGCCGTGGTAAGCCCGGCGGCGGACGCTCGAAGTGTCATGGCTTGGTTTTCACCGGCGTTGATATTCTCATCATATAGTTTGCTGTAGCTATCAAAGCGCGATTGTGCCCCCGCTTTGGATTTTTCCAACACCGTTTTCTCGGCATCCAATTCTTCAATGGTTTTGTCCTGAATGCTCAGGTTAGTCAATATCAGCTCGGCGGCCTGATTTTGTAATAACGCATTGAGCGCTTCCGCGTCCTGACGTTCGATAATATTTTGTAACGTGGAGCCGAATTGGGTGAGCTGACTAACCATGCCGCGTGCATTTTCCAGCATGTGCGGGAAACGCCACAGGGACATAAATGATTCCGGTAGCTTGCCTCCACCTTGAGAAGTGGCGACGGCGGCGCTGAGTAACGCTTTCGGGTCCGCCGGTGTGGCATAGATTGGCAGATATAACGGTTGGCCGTCGAGAGAGAGGTTATGACGCAGGTTGTATACTCTCTGAGCTAATGTCTGCCAGTAATTCATCATCACTTCATTGATTTGCGGCAGGAAGAGATCAGTCAGGGTATTGGCGCTGCGCAATGATAAAGCTTCCGGTATAGGTGTACTCTGCCGCAGAGCGACTATCGCGCTGTCGTGAGCATTTTGGGTAGTCATATCCGCGGCTCTGTCCAACCGTGGATCACTCCATGTCGTACTCAGCGGTAGATAAGGTTTGTCGCCTAATAGATGCAGCGCTTGCATATACCACATCTTCGCTTCGTTAAGTGTATCTCGTTCCAGTTGGCGATAAGCATGGTCGCCGCGTGCTATCAACAGATCAAGGGTGCGCATAAAAGTTGAAACTTTGTAGTGCATTGGATCGTGTTGTGCTACCGCGTCAGGGTCGACAGAATCTAAAGGATCACTGTTCCAACCGGTGTCTTCCAGTAACGGGCGGACGTTCCACTGGTAGTTCTGAATCTGGCCGTGGACAATATAACCGGATGGACTCCAGACATATTTCAGCCAGCGGTTGGCTTCATCGAAGTTCTGTTCATGCAGCAAACGTTGAGCAACCAGCATTGGGGTGTAGTAGAACAGTTCCCAGAAATAGAGACTGTTAGCGCCGCTGAAATCCATTGGTTCTGTGAAAGCAGGTACGACTCTGGCTGATGCAAGTCCCGGGAAAGTCCCATTCTTATAGGTCGTGTCGAATGTAGCGAGTTCATCATTATCCTTTTTAACAAAGCGGATAGCGTTTGTTTCCTGTTTTTGATAAACCGCATAAACATAGAGATTGTCTTTATTTCCATAAGAGTCATCAAAGCGAGGTAAGAATAATTGGATTTTTGTCGACGCGGTATCGCTTAATGTCCCTTGATAAATAGGGAACTTATCATCAGATTTAAAAATATCGTAATTGAGGAGTGTGAAGGATTTATTGGCGCCGTGGATTTCTGGATCATATTTATCCATAACTAATTCCACGTAAGCCCCAATTCCCATCATAGATTCCTGAATATTCTGAGTTTCTATACTCAGAATTGTATCGATTCCGGTGGTGGCGCGTGCAATCAACTGACGGGCGAATAGAGTATTCAGGCGAATACGATAGGCTTGCCATTGCATATATTGCGCACCATTTTCATTATGGTGCAGGGTCAGGGCATTATCGGTACTTACCTTGCGGGTAACAGGAATACTGAAACTTTCATAACCCAGTTTGCGGCCATCCTCCGCAAATGCGGTAAAGGTGACATCAATACTGGCTGAATTGTTAATAAAATTCAGGCCAGAACCATCTATTTCGAGGGCATTAAATGGATAATTCATTTCATCAAAGCTAGGTGATGGCTGAATGGAGACATCTTTATCCGCGGTAAAAGTTTTCTCCTTGCCACCCGCTTTGACTATTATCTGAACTTTTGCTGGAGAAATGGCAGTATTGATTTCTACTGGGCCTGAGACATCAGTAGCAGTCCCTTTACTATCAGTCATAAAGATGTATTGCTTAAGATCATCCGGTTTATTCAGAGAGTCTGTAGCATAATCATCACCAATGGCGGCATTTTGGTTGGTTAGAGAACGTTTTGCTCCAGGAATCCAAGCTTCTACTTTAGATGGATAAGTGGTGTCACGGTGGAATAGTAGTCTCCCTTGATTGAGTCCACTGGTGTTTCCGCTATATTGATAGACGGGATAAAACATGAACTTATTTGACGAGTTATTTGGATTGACTCCCAAGCTAGTATAAACAATAAATTTATCACCCAATTTGCCATATTTATTCATCAGGTTGCATTGATTGCGTTTCTGACCTTCATATCCATTATGAATAATTCTTAATTTTGGTGAGATATAGATTTTTAAATCACTTGATGCGGCTTTGTAACTGATAGTTGGAATATCTCCGTTATATACCATGCTGAGGTAATAATCTCCCCAACCATAGTCTTTACGGCTATTTACCGATGAAGGGATTTCATAATTCTCAGCGTAGCGGTTATTCACTCTTCTGACACTATTAGTATCAAATTGTTGATAGCTATTATCCCGATAAACATTGCTCTGTTCTAAGGTCATATCTTTGGATGCCATATCGGCAAAGATATATAGCCCTTGCATTGAAGCAGTTTTATAACTATCGAGTGTATCTTGTTGGTTATAAAACATCACCAGCAACGTATCTTCACCCTGATAACCGGCACAATAGAGCCCTGGCGTTCTATTTTTTTCTAGTTTTAGTTCGGATATTTTTTCATTGACATCAAAGGTGATTGGCGTATTCCAGGTACCGTCATAACGGATATGCGCCAATTTCAGTTCATAACGATAATCCGTCGCGGTTTGATAGCCGTCTTTGCTATTTCCTGTCTGTTTGGTGATCTCTTTTTGTTCCAACCAAAGTAGATACAGGCGCGATTTATATATCACCGGGCGGATAGTGCTTTTATAAGGATTAATTGGACAATCAATTTTATGCCACTCGCTCCAGGCGTTAGCGGCAAATTTACCGTCGCTGAATTTACTGTGATCGACACTGCGCCAATAATATTCACCGGCGTCAGTTTCACTGAGTCCGATAAAATAGGTCAGTCCTTGATCGTTGTTAATATTATCGTGATATGCGCTAACAACTTTAAGATTAGCCACCTGTTCAAATGATGTCAGATAAGACATAAAGGCGTCTTCGACAGTATCGGCGTTTAATTGGCTTTGGCTGACGGATTGCAGTAATGCGTCCATCATTTTGGTTTGCCCGATGCGCATGGTCGGATCAATATAGTTTTCCGGGTAGTAAACTAATTGAGAAACACCCGCCCAAGTGCTGTAACGTTTATTGTATTTGTCCCAGTCAATAAAGAATTGGCGGCTGATAATTCCTGAATTGGCATTTTCTTCTACATTTTCCAATGCCCGGTTGACGTACAGTTGAATACTGGCAATGGCTTCGGCGATCCAGGTGGTTTTTATCGCGGCGGAAACCTGATTATCAATCAGTAAGTATTGATACAAGTCATCACGGCTTTTAATAGCCGCCGCTGGCTTGGCGACTTGACGGATATAGTAGGTGCTTAACGCGGCACTGCGAGATTCATCCAGAAAAGCGTGTAATGTATTAGCCTGTTGTGAATTCAACCCGGCGGTTAATACGCCTGCCGCGTTTTCCCACTGGGCGTAGGTCGGTGTCTCTTTCATTGATTGAATATAATCCAGCCCGACCAAAGCGGAAACGCCCTGCGGGGCGACATTCAATTGTTGTGCGACATTAACCCATTGCAGGATAGTATCGATAGATGTCCAACAGGAGAACGCATTTTCTTGCGTCACGGGAGGAAGATGTTGATGGTTTTGTGCTTGAGTACTGGCTTGCAACAGCAAATTAGCGTCAAGATTCATGGCATCAGCCAGTTGTTCCGCCGTTAATGTGTTAGCTTCAAATGCCGCCAACACCGAGGAGGCTTTTTCACCTAGTGCGTTCACCCAATCTGCAAAACGCGTCAGCATGATCAATGAAAGGGCGTCATGCGCAGGCGCCGCGCCAGTTGAAGCGCCAAACATCTCTGATTTTGTCACAAACAGACGGAAGGCGTTTTCGTTGATACCGGTGGCATGGTAAACCATTTCCAATTGTGCCAGAGCCTGACAATACTGAACGATCTGTTCCTGCGTTTCTACGGCTTCCGATGAACCCGGCGTATACTTAGTATTCAACCAGTCCCAGAATTTTTCCGCTGTCATTGCGCCGTCGCCGGGTTGTAACTTATCTGCCCAAAGTAGCACCGAGTGGGCGACATTTTCCGATGATAATTGCAAGGTGGCCGCAATATAGGGCGCCATGACATGGAGCAAATCTGCTTTGTCTTTATCAAAACCTTGTAAACCGTGGTAGACGGTATCCAGTAGATTCTTAATTTCAGGCGTTAGCGTTTTGTTATAGCTGGTGGAGGTCATGACAAATAATTGGAACACGCTCCACTTCTGTGTATGTAACCAGCTGGTAATAGTATTGAGTTTTCTGAGCAGGGTAGCCAACTGTTTATCACTGATAGCGGATAAATTAGTTTTTCCTTCACCTACGGCAACCAGTAATAAATCTAGTTCATCAATGGTTAATTGATGAATATCTGCCAGTAATTTACCAATATATAAATTGGAAAGATTCTTTAGGTTATTTTTAATTTTTCCGTCTTTATTATCATGGTCGGTAATTTTAAGCAGGCGGTAGAGTGAGACATCATCGATATTAAATGCACGCTTAAGTACAGTTTTACGCCAATCACCGGTGCTACCGGGATTTAAATCAATCTCTTCATCTCCGATGGAAAAATATTGGCCGCTCAGTAATGGCGTATTAAACAGGCGATCAAATTGGCTAGGTTGATTATCATATGAACGTTGTGAAATAGGTGCATTGCATAGTATTAAGGCAGTTTCAGCATTAATAGCATAACGTTGCATATAATATTTAGTCAGAAAAACTTTACCTAATACTTCTGTGTTGATATCCAGTTGTGGATTAACACTGCGCACAATGCCTTCCAGAATAGTAGGTGACAATTCTGTCGCACGGGATAGACGAATAGCCTTGTTAAGTTTTAGCAGAAAAGAGTATTGGTTATATTCTTCAACGGTAAATTTTGCGGTAGCATAATGATAGCCTCCTCCCTTAGATACTCGTTGTAGACCGATTTCAAAAGGTTGACTAATATCAGTTGGCGTTAACGTTATACCAATTGTGTATTCGGTGTTTATTTGGGGAGTTATATCTATTTTAGCAAGCTCTTTACCGTCTTTTAATTCAATCTTCAGGTAAATAGCATCATCTTTAGATGTTTTAAAATTATAGTTTAATTTGTAATTCTCACCACCTAGGGGGAATAAGCTAACTTCATTTAGCTGATAGGGATTTATCATATATTCCCGAGTAATCCGATATACCTTAACCGTGCCATCACTGCTGTTGACTACCGGAATAATAAGTTGGTTATTACTATATTCCTGTTGACCAAAATTGCTGGCTTTACCAATAAACTGGCTGAGTTCTTCATCACTTAAATTGTAATAACGCTTAAGATATTCCGGCATAGCCAGTGAGGCTGGTTCGATATTACCGAAGTTTTTCTTATAAAGTTCCTCTGCGTTACCTTCGGTAATCTCCTCCGTCAAAATATTAAACAATTCAGGTGAGATTGAAGCGTTAATACCTAGTAGGGAAGCTTGATGCATCAGCCCGGCAATTGCCGGTGACGCATTGAATTGCTCAAGTCCGGGATCTTGTAGCTGAATAACTTTACGCACATTTTCATAAGCATCATGATAAGGCGTAGCGCCGGAAGGACGGAAAGTGGAGAGCATTTCCATCACTTTAGTATAATTTTCTAGCTTAGATTCAGTTTTAATGTTTTCCAATAACAGCTCATTGGACAAAGAGAGGGTGGATAATTCTGTATCCATATTTTGCTGACTGAGCGCCATTGATTTGAGATCTGGGCGGCGGGTATCCAGATAATAAATGGAGTCGCTGGCGTGTAAATTGCGTGCTTCACGATAGAGTTCAGTCAAATAAGCGGCAGGGGAGAACATGGAAGAAACGGTACCCGGCGCAACATATTGACTGGCTCTGTTGCCAAATTGACTGTTATAGCCTATCAATTCAGCATTGGGAGCGAGAATGGCAAGATGCACCGCATTTTGTAATTGGGGATTGGCGCGTTTGAGAATACGAGCTTCGTACAGGCGATTATCCTTTTGTGCCTGTTGTGCGTCATGATATAAGTCGTGTGTTTCGGACCAAGAGAGGTGCTCGGATACTTGCTGGCGAAATTCGTTAAAAGAGCTGTGGCTAATATCTGTCAGACAATTAAAACCACACTGGCTTTTTAATACATCAGGTATCTCTTTTACAGACTCGTTCATATTTATTCCTTGTAAATCATAAAGTAAATGAAACAGCCTTGTTGCTTTTACATCATGGATCAATAAGAGAGTGATTCCGTTCCATCGGAAGAAGGGATAATCAAAGATAGGTTTTGAGAAATCGCTGAGATATGAAATAGTTTGCGAGTAACAGATAAACCTAATCTTGATCTCTCAGAGAATCACTATCTCATTGTTTTGTTTAAATAGCTGTTGCAAAAAAAGCAGCTGCAAAATTTGCAACTGACTTTCTAATAAGCGTTGAATGGAAATGGCACTTTGTTGTTCACATAATGAACTGTGAGAGCAGGGTAAAGTTCAGTGATGGTGAATATAGATTGTATAATTTACTTGATGTTAAATCTGTGATTATTTTATATTGAACATTATGGATGTTTTGTCAACCAATTGAAATATCTAATTAAATGGTTAATGTTGCCTGTTTTTTCTTAATAATAACATGTGACATTTATTTAGAGTTATTATTGTGATTTAAGGGTGAATTACGTTTATTTTGCAACAATAATAAAAAATGTTTGATAACTGCTAAGAATAAAGATGATAAAACTCAATCTCAGTTAATACACACTTCAATGTTAAATAATGCAAAGAAGAAAAGTTGTTGTAATGTTTCATTGTTAATATTCCATTCTATTTTGGATGGAACAATTAATTAGAATAGAAGGATATATGATGCTATTTTGTTCAAAGCACTTGAAGTATTTTATGGAATCAGCGAAAAAAGAGTCATTCACTTTAGCAGCGGATACGCTTTGTATTACTCCTTCCCCCCTAAGTAGGATCATATATCAATTGGAACAACGTGTGGGCTGTCAACTGTTTGAAAGGTTGCCGGGAAGGACGAAATTGACTGAGGAAGGGATGGCCTTATATCAGGAGCTATTGCCGTGTTATGAGAGAATTCAACGAGTTGAGGATAATTGGCATTATCGTAGAAGTGAGAAATTAGCAACCGCAGGAAAACTGGTTATTGGAACTAGTGGAGAATATATTAATAAAATCCCGGAAGTGATAAAAAGGGCGGTTCAACGTTATCATTATCGCGATATTTACATAAAAAATAATTTCATTATTGATGATTCGGCAAGAAAAGAGACAATATTTTCTGCTTTAATGAAAGGCGAGATAACCATCTATGTAACCACTGAACATTATCCTGATAACGATGACATTATCAGAATAGACGGAGCTTATCAGATTCTGCGTCTTGCTATCGCGAATGATATTTTAGCCGCGGAAAGTCATGCTGATGATATTATATATACACTGCCTTTGGCTCAACATAATAGTGCTTTCTTTAAACAATGTGACAATTTTATTTCGCTGAATTATCTGCCTGAGTACCGAAATTTAACTTTGCTAACTGTCCCTGATTTTACTCATCGGTTGGATTTAGTGAGATCGGGGGTGGCGATAAGTTTAATGACACCGAATGAAGTGCTCTGTTCTGCTCACCTTCATCAAGGGATTACCTTTTTGAATTTTAAATCGTGTCCAACGCCGTCAGTGAGATATTGTGCTTATACTCTCAGACGTAAATATAAAGAGCCATTGAATTTATTGATTTCCGATTTGATTGTTTGAAAGTTATCTTGAATAGTTATTTATTATTAGGTTAATTAAATGACGGATCTAAATTAATGAAATGTTAATGGTGTTTAATACAATAAGAGAAATGAGAAAATGGTGAAATAAATTTCTTCTTATGGTTTGAGGTTAAATACTTAAAGATGGTGGATTGTTAAATCCCCTGAATAGTCGTTCAGGGGATTGTTTGTTGTTATATTAATTAATCACTATTTTCCCAATTTAATTTGCACTGGATGATTTGAAATTGCCGGTGTAAGTGTTACGTACATTTCTATGAGCGATAGCTGATGGATTAATATCTTGCAATAATACATAGGTATCTCTGCCTTGATGTTTCATTGAAACAACTTCGAACGGTGTTTCTCTGGGGAATAGTATTTCCGCTTGCCCCGCTTCTGGTCCACTGGCTCTTATTTTCAATTTTTCAACGAAGCCTTTCCTCGAATCATCTAAATCCATTTTAAATACTTGCTCCCCACTTTCGTTATTATATCTAGATTTTGCTGCCACATTGACACCTGCATTCGTTAAAAATGCCATTTTGACGTATCGAGTTTCACTGTTTTCTTTTGGGTGAGTAAAACTCATAAAACCACGATGGGCCGATGTTGATAGATAAGCATTATCTGAAACAATATCACCAACGTTGATGCTATTTCCTTCCTGTGGGGAATGCCAGGGTGAGGGAGTGGAATTATCCACATAGGTCATCACCCGATAAGTTACACGCGTTTGTCTATCTTGCAGGGCAGATAATGTGGAATCTAAGTTTTGTACTGCCGTAGTAATATGGTTTTCCCTTATCGCGGTATTAATTTGCGAGCTATCCGTGGTGTAATCTTTAATTAGGCTGGTATTGACATCGGGTTTGCTCGTCAATAATTCATGGGATTCTTGCTCTGTTTGGGCAGCAATAGCCCTTTGACGTCTGAAAGTTTGAGGTTTTGCCATTTTTTTATAAACCGCTTCTTCCATTCCTGTAAAGGAACCCTGTTTTATTATCGCTTCTTCTGTTCTGTTGGCCGGTGCTAATCCCTGAACATCAAATTGCGTCACCGGATTATTTCTTACCATGCGATATAAATTCAGCCCATCAATGGTTCCAGCCGGGTCTGCACTTAACCATCTGCCCGCCCACGGTTGATAATAACGGTAGCCGTAATAATACAGCCCGGTAGCATCCCGCTCTTTACCTGAATAACGAATGGTTTTATAGCTGGCTTCGGTTTGATTCCTTGCCGCCCACAGCGCTGTACCACCAAATGGATAATATTCTTCTTCACTGATAATTTGTCCGTCGCTATCTAATTCAAGTTGGCTGGAGCCAATAAGATTATCGTAGCTGTAACGAAGCTGATTGTTATTAATATCTGCTGGTTTACCGCTCTCCCAATGCAATACTCGGACCTGTGCGCGACCGGCTTTACCGAGTGTGACAACGTATAACTCTTCTATTGTTGTGGCGTTGTTCTGGGTTGTACGTAGTTCCAGCCCCGGTAGATAAGTTACCCTTTGTTGTTGCGGGATATTTTGTTGTTCATTCACTTTTAGCTGTCGTATGCCGTTACTATCGTAGCGATACCATTCATTTCCTGCGCTATTGTTGGCTTGTTTCAATTCGCCTCGCGGTGTCCATATTAAAGCTTGACCGGATAGCAAGCTGGTTTGATGGCCTCCCGCGTCAAATAAGGCATCGACTTGAGTTGGATCTGTGGTCAATGTGCTGAGTACCGCGCGGTTGCTGCGATTTGAAACCGTTATATTCGTCGTGTAGTTATTTTGTGTGGCCGGTGAACTATGCTGAATTTTCGTCAAATTGCCGCCACGGTCATAAGTATAAGTGCGAGTATAGTTGGTGTAGGTATTGTTATCGGAAGGTAGCGCCGGGGAGGGGAGTTGGCTGCTTTGCTGACCTATATTCGCCATCTCGCGCCCGGCGGCGCTGATAAGCTGATACAGAGAATCGTAGGTATAGCTATTCTCCGGGACCACTTTCTGATTGCGCCAAAAGCGGGTGGCTTCCGCATCATTACGGATACTAATGACATTGCCTACCGGGTCATATTCATAACGTAAATCTTGCAATACTTTGGCATCTGACAGACGGCGGGTGGTGATACCAATGAGCCGTTGAGTTTCCGGTTCGTAGCTGTATTCAGTGACAATCCCGTTACCGTGCTCTTCACGTAATTTTTGCCCGGCGGCGGAGTAGGTTAGCGATTTGATAATCACCTGTTCCGCCTGACCTTTGAGTGTTAACCAACTCCCTTTTAGCTGCCCGGCCACATCATAGGCCAGCCGCTGAATGTTGCCTTTGGCATCGGTCTGGGTCAGTAAAGCCCCGGTGGCATCAGTGTTACTTTGGGTGATATAGACATCACTACTCAGTTTTTGTTGCCAGAGGCTCTGGTCTTCACCTGTCCAGTCGGCATCCTGGTTATCGGTAAGCAGTTGTTGAAATTGTGATAGAACGGCGCCGGTCAGGGCAAGGCTGTTGAGTTGAGTGAGTCCTGCGGTATCGTAATGGCGGACACACTGACCAGCAAGGTTGTGGTCTTTTTCTTGCGGCGTATTGCCGGCCCAGATAAGGCGCTCGGTCGTTTTCTCTTCTGCCTGTCCTTGTTCGCTGATAGCGAGCAGGCGACCGGGCAGAGTGTTATCTTCGTAGCGATGGTTTTGCCGGACACCGGCTGCATTGATGGTCAACACCGGACGGCCTTCAATATCGTTGAGGGTAATCGTCCGACCGGCATCGACGCTCTCTGTTCGCAGGATATTGCCGGTCAAATTATGTCGCCAGATAAAATTCGGTTGTACAGCGTTGTTAGTCTGTTTGGCGTCATACAGGCGAGGATCAATGCTTTGGTTCAAATATCCACCGACATTATATTGATGGCGGGTAATACGGGTATCGGTATTTGCTTCTGCGGTAGTGCGGTGAAAACTAATATTACGGATAGCTAGTCCACGGTTATCGCGAACACTGACGGTAGGCGTATGGTGATAAAGTTTTGGGTCAATGTTTTCCATATTTACTTCCTTTGTTATGTTAATTGCATTCAGTCCTTTTACATAATAGGGATAATTTTTCTATTCAGGTACTTGAAATAACATTGGCATGTAAGATGAATTTTAATAACAGGCCCTGATTAGGACCTGTTACGGGTGATAGTTATTCGAGAATGGTGTAACGAATGTGCAGAATAATATCGTTCAGCATCTGTAATATTGATTTTTGTTTACTGGTGGCATTGGGGAAGCTTAGCGTAAATGTTCCCTTGTCATTAATATCGATCCCTTCAAACGGCAGGAATTTGCCATCGTTAAAGTCGAGTTGGAACTGACCGTTGTCATTCAGGCCGTGGGAGACCGCCAAGGCTTTGCAACCTTTAGCTAATCCAGCGGCGCCGCCACCATAAGACAGAACTGCCTGTACATCTTGATATGGTCCTAGCAGTGCCGGTAAGGAGACGCTAATTTGTTTAATACGGCGTGTTTTACCTAACTGCATCTCTTCCGGGTAGTCATCTTTGAGTTTCAGGTCTTGCAGGGTTAGCGTCGCCGATAGCGTATTGTTGGTTAATTTCAATTGATTGCCGTCGTTACCGGCGGAAGTCTCTTTACCTCCTTGTAGCAACGCTTCAATCTTATCTTTTAATGCAAAGCTTTTCTCCCCTAAGGATTGGTACATCTGCGCCAGAGAAACCGTGCGTTCCACTTCCAGTGCTCGTTGTTCCTGTTTCAGGTGCGCGTCTTCCATTTGCGCCAGATTCAACATTAGGGTTTCTCCGGCGAGCAAGCCGGCATAGGTTCCCTGCCAGGCTCCCGGTTTAATAAAGCGTGCGGAGTTATCATTAGTTTCCCAACGGTAAGCTTGTTCTGCCATTAAACAACGGGCGACGACTAAATCGTAAAATTGGAAGT
Source organism: Photorhabdus akhurstii (assembly GCF_019090985.1). Lineage (NCBI taxonomy): Bacteria > Pseudomonadati > Pseudomonadota > Gammaproteobacteria > Enterobacterales > Morganellaceae > Photorhabdus > Photorhabdus akhurstii. The sequence continues at coordinate 1,193,405 of NZ_CP020335.1, forward strand.
AAATGGCTGCCAACCGACCACGTAACCAGTTGTACAGCGCTTGATTGCTGAATTTTCGTTGCAGGAAAGCTAGCTGCGCTTGAGTTTGTTCCTGTTGAGTTTTTAGGTTGGTTTTCTGTAATACCGCCGCTTCACGGCGTACCGTTAGTGATTTAAGTTGAGCATCGATTTGTTTCATCTCTGTGTCGGCATTATTACGCTGGATTTCCCACTCTTGACGGCGACGGCGCCATATTTCAGATTGCGAGACTTTCTCCGCTTCAATTAACAAACCTTCTGCGGCGATACCACCACCAATAGCAATAGCATTGGCAATCGCCCCAAAGCGCGTTCCCCCGACGGCAAAGCCGTAGATATTGGGCACCATCTCCAGTGCGGCGGCAGCCATGTGCAAGCCTTTCAATCCTGAGGTAATACTTTGGGAAGCTATTCGCATATCCAGCGCTTGACGTTCACCGGCGTTGACATCTTCGTCGTATAATTTGTTGTAGTTATCAAAGCGCGATTTTGCTCCGGCTTTGGATTTTTCCAGCACAGTTTTTTCAGCATCTATTTCTTCAAGGGTTTTGTCTTGAATGCTGAGTGTCGTCAACATCAACTCTTTGGCTTGATTTTGCAGCAGAGCATTTAAGGCTTCGGCATCTTGGCGTTCAATAATATTTTGCAACGTGGAGCCGAACTGTATTAGCTGAGTGACCATGCTACGGGCATTTTCTAGCATATGTGGGAAGCGCCACAGTGACATAAATGACGCTGGCAGTTTGCTCCCACTTTGAGAAGTGGCAACGGCGGCGCTGAGTAACGCTTTCGGATCGGTTGGTGTGGCATAAATTGGCAGGTGGAGCGGTTGACCATCGATAGAAAGGTTATGACGCAAGTTATACAGGCGTAGTTCCAGTTTGTTCCAGTAGCTCAACATGACATCGTTGATTTGTGGTAGGAAAAGATCGGTCAAGGTGTTAGCGGAGCGCAATGATAATGCTGGTGTTTGCATGCCTTGCCGCAGAGCGGTTATTGCGTAGGCGTGCGCTTTTTGTGTGGTCGTGTCTGCGGCATTGTCCAGACGTGGATCATTCCATACAGAACTCAGTGGCAGATAAGGTTTGTTACCGAGCAGGTGTAGTGCCTGCATATACCACATTTTGGCTTCGTTCAGTGTATCCCGCTCCAGTTGGCGATAGGCATGATCGCCGCGTGCCATTAGTAGATCGAGAGTGCGCATAAAGGTGGCTACTTTGTAGTGCATTGGATCGTGCTGCGCCACTGCGTCAGGATCGATGGAATCCAAAGGATCGCTGTTCCAACTGGTATTTTCTAGTAACGGGCGCACATTCCAGCGATAGTTTTTAATTTGACCATGAATAATATAGCCAGATGGGCTCCAGACATATTTCAGCCAACGGTTGGCTTCATCAAAGTTTTGTTCATGTAACAAACGTTGGGCAACCAGCATCGGGGTATAGTAGAACAGTTCCCAGAAGTAGAGACTATTAGCGCCGCTAAAGTCCATTGGTTCCGCATAATGGGATAGAATAGAAACATCAAAGAAGCCTTTATATTTTTTAACTCCTTTTCTTTCGCCTGATTGAGTCATTGCTGAGTCATAATCGGCATCATTAATCAGAGTAAATTTCTGTTGAGTGTCATTGAAATAGAAGAATGCGGGTTCCCAGTTGCCTTGATAGAATATTTTCTTGTATTCAACCCCTAATCTAACACCTTCATTGGTATAAGATTGTTTATCATAAGGAACAAAAAGAACGACACTGGTTTCGGTGTTTATTAATACCCCTTGGTAATATGGCCGCATTGCAGTATCACCATCAATATTCCCTATATGAATTTTAAACCAGCACTCATTGCCATGTGTGTTTTGATCGTATTTAGGAAGAGTGAATTTAACAAAGAATCCTTTTCCTAACGATGGTTCCTGAATATTCTGAGTTTCCATACTTAGAATTGTGTCAATACCGGTAGTGGCGCGTTCAATTAATTGGCGAGCAAATAGGGTATTAAGACGAATACGATAAGCTCCCCATTGCATATATTGAGCGCCATTTTCATTATGAAAAAGAGTTAGCGCGTTATCGGTTTTAACCTTTCGGGTAACTGGGATACTGAAACTTTCATAACCCAGTTTACGTCCATCTTCTGCCAATGCGGTAAAAGTGACATCAATATTGGCTAAATTATTAATAAATTTCAAATTAGAACCCTCTATTTCGAGAGTATTAAATTGGTAACACATTTCTTCAAAACTGGATGATGGCTGAACGGAGACATCTTTATTCGCTGTAAGAGAGTATTCTTTGCCAGCTTTAATTGTGACTTTAACCTTTTCAGGAGAAATTGCAGTATTGATATCTACTGGCCCGGAAACATCGGTAGCAGTCCCTCTACTGTCAGTCATAAAGATGTATTGCTTAAGATCATCCGGTTTATTCACAGAGTCTTCAGCACAATCATCACCGATGTTAGCATTTTCATTGATTAAAGAACGTCCTGCCCCAGGAATCCAAGCCGCTACTTTAGATGAATAACTTGTGTCTCGGTGGAATAGTAGTCTCCCTTGAGCAAGGTCGCTAGTGTTTCCATTATATTGATAGACTGGGTAAAACATGAATCTATTTGATGAATTATTCGGATTGATTCCCAAACTGGTATAAATAATGAATTTATCACCCAATTTTCCGTATTTCTTTATTAAATTACACTGAATACGCTCTCGACCTTCTTTTCCATCATGAATTATTCTTAACTTTGGTGAAATATAGACTTTTAAATCACTTGATGCAACTTCATAGTTGATAACTATATTACCGCCATATACTTGGCTGAGATTATATTCCCCCCAATCATGGCTATTGCTATGATTGATCAATGAAGGAATTTCATAATCCTCTGCATAGCGGTTGTTTATTCTTATAACGCTATTAGTATCGAAATGTGTATAACCGTTATTTCGATAAGAGTCACATTGTTCATTGGTCATATCTTTGGAAGACATATCGGAGAAGATATATAATCCTTGCATTGGATCAGTTTTATAATCATCCAATTTATCTTTTTTGCTATAAAACATGACTAACAAGGTGTCTTCCCCTTGATAACCTGAGCAATAAAGCCCGGGAGCTTGAGATTTTGTCAGTTTTAAAGCTAAGATTTTTTCATTTACATCAAAAGTGATTGGCACATTCCAGGTGCCATCATAACGAATATGAGCCAATTTTAATTCATAGTGATAGTCAGTAACGACTTTATTATCCTCCTTTTGTCTAGCTGTTTCTTTTTGTTCTAACCAAATTAGATATAAGCGGGATTTGTAGATAACTGGTCGGATGGTGCTTTGGTAGGGATTAATTGCGCAATCAATTTTATTCCATTCACTCCAGGCATTAGCAGCAAATTTACCGTCGTTGAATTTACTATGATCGACGCTGCGCCAGTAATATTGATTAACTTCTGTTTTACTGTGCCCGATAAAATAGGTCAGCCCTTGATCATTATTAACATTGTCATGATAAGCACTAATAACTTCCAAATTAGCGACTTGCTCAAACGAGGTCAGGTAAGATTTAAATGCATCTTCTACCGTATCGGCATTTAATTGGCTCTGGCTGACGGATTGCAATAGCGTATCCATCATTTTCGTTTGTCCGATACGCATCGTCGGGTCGATATAATTTTCGGGATAGTAAACTAATTGTGAAACGCCAGCCCAAGTACTGTAACGTTTATTATATTTGTCCCAATCGATAAAAAATTGACGGGTAATAACATCAGAAACGGCATGGGTTCCTACATTTTCCAGCGCTCGGTTGACATACAATTGGATACTGGCAATGGCTTCGGCAATACGTGTAGTTTTTATTTCAGCGGAAACTTGATTATCAATCAGTAAGTATTGGTATAAATCGTCACGGCTTTTAATTGATGCTGCCCGATTAGCAACCTTGCCAATATAATAGTTGCTTAATGCGGTACTGCGAGATTCTTCCAGAAATGCGTGTAGAGTATTAGTTTGCTGAGTGTCTAACCCGGCAGTTAATGCCATAGCTGCATTCTCCCATTGGGAATAAGTCGGTGTTTTTTGAGCCGGTTTTATATAATCTAATGCTATCAGGGGGCAAATACCTTGTGGGGAGATATTTAAATTACTGGCTATATTGGTCCATTGCAGAATAATATCGATGGATTGCCAATTGGAGAATGTATTTTCTTTAGTAACCTGCTCATAATTTTGTGCCTGAATACTGGCTTGTTCCAGTAAATTAGCATCAAGATTCATGGCGTTAGCTAATTTTTCCGCGGTTAAGGTTTTATTTTCAAAAGCCGTTAGAATAGGGGAGGCTTTTTCACCTAGAGAATTAACCCAATTGGCAAAGCGGGTTAGGGTGATTAATGTTGGTGCGTTATGGGCTGGTGTCGCTTTATTTGGTTCATCAGGGATGCCAAAAATAGTTGGCTTTTCGATAAATAGACGGAAAGCGTTTTCATTAATGCCGGAAGAACGATAAATCATTGTCAATTGTGCCAGGCAGTGACAGTACTGGATAATTTGTTCCTGCATTTCTGGCGGTTTTGATAATTCTGTAGTATCTCTATTTTGTAACCAGATCCAAAATTTTTCTGCTGTTATTTTATCTTCGCTTGGTTTTATCTTATCAGCCCAGAGAAGAATAGAGTGTGCAATATTTTCAGATGGTAATTGTAGAGCTGCCGCAATATAAGGTGCTATGGCAGCCAGAAGATCTGTTTTCTCTTTATCAAAATTCTGCAAACCATTGTAGACCGTGTTTAGTAAGTTTTGAATTTCAGGCGTTAGCGTTTTGTCATAGTTGGTAGTAGTCATTAAAAATAACTGATAGACACTCCACTTTTGTGTACGCAGCCAATCGCTTAGAGTATCGAGTTTGTTAATCAGTCCCTGTAAGTTTTCATCATCAATTGTATAGAGATCTCTCTTATCTTCACCGATAGTCATCAGTAGTAAATACAGCTCATCAATCGTTAATTGATGAATATCTGCCAGTAGCTTGGTCATATAAAGATTAGAAAGATTTTTTATATTATTAACAATTTTTCCATCCGTATTTGCATGATTGGCAATATGGAGCAAACGATAAAGAGAAATATCATCGACATTAAAAGCACGTTTAAGTACTGCTTTGTGCCAATTATCGGCACTGTTCAAACTTAAGTCAATATCGATATTTCCAGTAGTAAAATATTGCCCGTTGAGTGGCGGGGTATTAAATAGGCGATCAAATTGACTAGGTTGATTACTATAGGAATATTGTGAAATGGAATCATTACATAGTATTAAGGCAGTTTCCGTATCAATATTGTATTTCTGCATATAATATTTAACTAGAAATATTTTTCCTAATACTGTTGGGGTAATGTTCTGTTCTGGAATAATTTCATCTAACTTTAAAAACGGCAGATTCACGGCTTGCGATAATAAAATAATTTTATTGATTTTTAGTAAATGTATTTTCTGAGTATTTAGTTCATTATTTGGATATTTGTGAATAAATTGGCTGAGTTCTTCATCACTAAAATTATAATAACTTTTCAGATATTCTGGCATTGCCAGCCAGGCAGGGTCAATATCGCCAAAATTCTGTTTATAAATTGTCTCTGCATTAACTTCGGTAATCTCTTCTGTCAGAATATTAAGCAGCTCTGGTGAGATAGAGTTATTAATTCCTAGTAGTGAAGCTTGATGCATTAATCTAGCGACCGCCGGTGATTTCTGAAATTGTTCAAGCTTAGGATCTTGTAATTGGATAGCTTTACGTACATTTTCGTAAGCATCATGATAAGGTATTGTGCCGGAAGGACGGAAAGTGGATAACATTTCCATCACTTTAGTATCACTGTCCAGATTAGTTTGATTAGCTTTAATTCCTTTCAACAAAATTTCATTGGACAGAGAAAGAGTGGAAAGTTCGGTATCCATATTTTGCTGGCTTAGATCCATTGATTGGAGATCTGGACGGCGTTCATCCAGATGATAAACGGAGTCGCTGGCATGTAAATTACGTGCTTCACGATAAAGTTCAGTTAAATAAGCCGCGGGGGAGAACATAGAGGAAACTGAACCCGGCGCCACATATTGGCTGGCTCGGCCACCGAATTCATTATTATAGCCTCGCAATTCAGCATGAGGGAGGGTAATACCGAGGTGCACTGCATTTTGCAACTGCGGGTTAGCGCGTTTAAGAATATGTGCTTCATATAATTGATTCTCTTTTTGTTCCTGTTGTGCATCACGATATAAGCGGTTGGTCTCTGACCAGGAGAGATGATCAGAGACTTGCTGACAAAATTCATTAAAAGAATAGTGGCAAATATCTGTCAGACAATTAATACCATATTGACTTTGTAATACATCAGGTATCTCTTTCACGTATGAGTTCATGTTTATTCCTTTTAAATCATAAGGTAAATGAAACATCCGTGTGTTCTCTGTATCATCAATACAATAAGAGAGTGATTCCGTTCTACAGGAAGATGAGGGTAATCACTATGTCACTGTTTTCTTGAAATAGCTGTTGCAAAAAAAGCAGCCGCAAAATTTGCAATTGTTTTTTGCTCAAAACTGGATGTGGAAAATCAGTAAAGGCTAGATTTTTTTATATATCGTGGACTGCTTCTTTTGGCAATGGGGTATTTTGGTCATTGCACCCGCCATTATATTTACAATAACTTAATCTTTTTTTGAATTTGTAACACTTTGTTACAAAATCTACTTTTTGTAAATTTAAAAAAATGAAAATTTTTCTTGCTATTTGGTGCTGGTTTAATAATCATAACTTGAGTTCCGTCATATGGACAATATGACGGAACTTTCAACTCCTGTTCCCTTATTCAAAGGGATTAATCGATGGGGATACATTTCGTCTTCCTGTCGTTCAACTTGCTATTACTCACGGTATAAGCGGTGTTTCTTATCTGTGGTAATGGGATTTTTACTGTCTTGTTTCTTTGGTGACGCAATCAATCACGGCTATTCCTGACAGGATATTGATGCTGATGAAGGTGATTGATAGCCGGGCGGGGAAATCTTGTGAGACTTTCAACGCATGACGTGGGGTCTACGTGCTTACATATGTAACGTTAAAAGAAGGAAGTAAAACTAATGGGTATATCAGATCCACGCTTGTGTCTTGATTGTAAACGGTTTTTGAAAAACTGGGTGGAATTTCAGTTGGTGGATGAACAGGGAAAACCGCTGGTCAACATGCCTTATCGCCTGATCAGTCGCGGAACCCCAGGTTATGTACGCCAGGGGACAACCGACGGTTTCGGTGTGCTCAGAGAAGAGGATCTGTTGCCTCATCCGGTAACGTTGTATATCAGCGCCCAACCACTGGCCGACGAAATGGAGCAGCGTCCGTTGCGGGAAAAACGGGGAGAAGAATTTTCAGTGGTGAAACCAAAAGCAGAAACCGAAGGCCATCAATATCGCTATGTGACTATCGGGCAGATTAGTGATGGGTTGCCAGCGCTGGATGATTGGAATGATCCCAAAAAAATTCCACCTCCCTATCATTTCCCAGACCCGGAACCAAAAGGCTATCAGGTTCATCCGTTAAATCGACGCTATGTATTGGAAGTCTGTCCTTTTCGGGCCTGGGTTTTACTGCTACATCATCAGAAGGAGTATTCCATTGTGAATGCTTATAACCAATGTTTGATGAGTGTGCTGGCCTATGCCGATGGGGATGTTGATATTGAAGGTTCTGTGAAACACTTTTTTAACCGGCAAATGGTGGATGTTTCAAAATTGCCCTATAAAGTGGAAGCATTATCGGCAACACCTGTGGTTTACGATGTGCCGTTTAGTAAACGTTATAAGCGAGTGGAATTTATTGATTCACAAGCAGGAGACAATAAGCAGGGTGATACCAAACTGTTTTATGTTGCCAGTGAGAAAGATGTGATTGTTAGTTGGCGGGGAACCGCTAGCCTGGATAATTATCTGACTGATGCCACTTTCCAGCCATTGGCTTTAAGTTGCGATGATGACAAAGCGTTGTGCAGTGAGTTTATTCATCATGGTAAAGTGCATAAAGGGTTTTGGGAGGCATTTAATTTGGTTGGAGAGTTAATAGTCCCCAGTGATAAAAATAAAAAGGTATTCGGTGATATCATTAACTTAGTTAAAAACAAACGATTATTTATTTGCGGCCATAGTCTGGGAGGCGCACTGGCATTATTGCACAGCGCACAACTGAAAGAACATAATCCTTGTCTCTACAGTTACGGGATGCCGCGAACATTAACCCGCAGTGCGGTAGAGGAATTGTCTTCTATTATCCACTATCGCCATGTCAATGAAGATGATGTCATCCCTGCTGTGCCATTTGAGCAGGATATGGATAATGTTTTTTTCAATTATTGGGCGCCGGCGGGGTATGACTGGGCAGTGATGAAGTTGTTGTCACCGTCACCGATTATGCAGTCAATTAAACAGGCGACAGCCAGTAAAGAAATCTATTTGCATCATGGTAAAGTTGTCCATTTTTTTCAAGCCAACAGTTGCCCGGAATGGCTGATTTCCGCCCGGAATGCCTCTCTTATAACGGGTGTTGCTGAAAAAATATTGGATAACACCACAAAACTCTACTTAATTCCTGAGTTAAATCAGGAAACAGAAAAGGATTTTTCACTGGCCGGTGAGCGGCAAAACGCGTTGTTTAATCAGCTCAGTCAACAAGAAAAAGACAAACTGTTTGTTGAAAACAGAAGTGCTGATTTGAAAGGCGGATTCGGTTTTTCTAACCATAGCTCGTATAAATATGCGGGTTATATTGACAAGCGCCTCAGAGAGTTATGTGAGCCGGATAAGATTACGGTCTGTCAGGACAGTCAGCGTCAGTTTAAGGCGAAAATGGACAGTTATAAGATGCTTATTCCTGACAATGTTTACTACCGAAATCTCTATTTTCTGGATATGGATAAGCAGTTAATAAAATCACTGACGGTCAGTCAGCAGGAAGAACAAGGGGAACTGGCCTTACAGCATTACTGTGATAAACAGGAACTGTCCGTATGAAAATATTGAAGATAACGCTGTCCTTATTATTTCTCTATTTTATTTACTGGGCGTTTGGAGACGCCTTTCTTGACAGGCTTTTTCCTTTTTCACCTGACGAGAAGAAACAGTTGATTACGGTGGAAGGTGTCGTGCCGAAATACACAAAACCGTATGTATCTGCGCAGTATATCTCAAAAGACTGCCTTAGATATCAGCTTGATGCAGGTATGTCGCCTTATCAAGTGCCGACTTATTATGGATTGGATTTGGATGTAAAAGCTGATCCGCAAACCGGTTACTTTCAGGCGAAATTACCTTTTAATGGCGAGGGATGGTGTAAATGGAAAATTAACTGGGCTTCTGTTACGGTGGGGTATACCGATGTACACCATTTGGTGAAAGATGCTGTTATATCTGAAGGGGCAGAAGGGACTGGTTTAACCGCATTTATTAATGATGTAACCCAGGTTAATAATAGCGAAACTGCGATATTGAATATCCTGGATTACCATCCCACCATTTATCCGGTTTTAGAAATGTCTGAGGGACTTCCTAAAAGAGTACTCTTGCAAGGTGAAGTAGCACAACGATTTTTTAGATTGAGGTTAACTCCAGGAGCGGAATGGAAAATCACCTTTAAGCCTAAACTGGATGAAACTAAAATGCCGAAAATTACTATCACTAACGGAAGGGGAGAATGGATTGAATATCCTGACGGGCACATTGAAATCAATACCCAAATGGTAGATACCCGTTACATAAAGTAACGTTCTATAAGATTGTGTCACCAGTTTATCTAAATGCCAACATGAGAATACTGTTATTAAAAGGAACTGTCCGTATGAAAATATTGAAGATAACGCTGTCCTTCTTATTTCTCTATTTTATTTACTGGGCGTTTGGCGACATCTTTTTTGACAGGCTATTTCCTTTTTCGCCTGATGAGAAGAAACAGTTAATTACGGTGGAAGGTGTCGTACCGAAATACACAAAACCGTATGTATCCGCGCAGTATATCTCAAAAGACTGTCTTAGATATCAGTTTGATGCAGGTATGTCGCTTTATCAAGTGCCGACCTATTATGGATTGGATTTGGATGTAAAAGCTGATCCCCAAACCGGTTACTTTGAGGCGAAATTGCCTTTCAATGGTGGAGGATGGTGTAAATGGAAAATCAATCAAGCGTTTGTGGCGGTGGGTTATACCGATGTTAGTCACTTAGTGAAAGATGCTGTACCTTCTTCGGGGCCAGGATTAGCTGCCTTTATCAACGACGCCGCGCGAACAAATTATTCTGAAGCCTCTGAAACTCGTGCATTGAATACGATAAATTTCAGCCCGGTTATTTACCCTGTTTTGAAAATGGTTGAGGGACGTCCAAACAGAGTTTCCTTACAAGGCAAGGTGGATTTATTTCCTTTTCGACTGAAATTAATTCCAGGAGCGGAATGGAAAATTACCTTTAAACCTAAACTGGATGAAACTAAAATGCCGAAGGTTATAGTAACTAAGAAAGGTGAATGGGTTGAATACCCCAGTGGGCACATTGAAATCAATACCCAAATGGTAGATACCCGTTACATAAAGTAACGTTCTATAAGATTGTGTCACCAGTTTATCTAAATGCCAATATGAGAATACTGTTATTAAAAGGAACTATCTGTGTGAAAATATTGAAGATAACGCTGGCCTTATTATTTCTCTATTTTATTTACTGGGCGTTTGGCGACACCTTTTTTGACCGGCTTTTTCCTTTTTCGCCTGACGAGAAGAAACAGTTGATTACGGTGGAGGGTGTCGTGCCGAAATACACAAAACCGTATGTGTCCGCGCAGTATATCTCAAAAGACTGCCTTAGATATCAACTTGATGCAGGTATGTCGCCTTATCAAGTGCCGACTTATTATAAATTACGTCTGGATGTGAAGTCAGATCCACAAACCGGTTACTTTCAGGCGAAATTGCCTTTCAATGGTGGAGGATGGTGTAAATGGAAAATCAATCAAGCCTCTGTGGCCGTGGGGTATACCGATGTCCGACATCTTGTGAAAGATGCTGTGCCGTATACGGGAACCAGTTTAACCGCCTTTATCAATGATGCTGTCCAGACGAATATTAGCGAAATCCCTGCATCGAATACGATTGATTTTAATCCGGTTCTTTACCCTGTTTTAGAAATGGTTGAAGGATTTCCGAAAAGTGTATCCTTACAAGGTGAAGTTGAATTGTATCCCTTTAGGTTGAAGTTAACACCGGGAGCAAAATGGAAAATTATTTTTAAACCTAAGCTGGATGAAACCAAAATGCCAAAGGTCATAGTAACTAGGAAAAGTGAATGGGTTGAATATCCTGACGGGCACATTGAAATCAATACCCGAATGATAGATACCCGTTACATAAAGTAACGTTCTATAAGGTTGTGTCACCAGTTTATCTAAATGCCAACATGAGAATACTGTTATTAAAAGGAACTGTCCGTATGAAAATATTGAAAATCACGCTGTCCTTATTATTTCTCTATTTTATTTACTGGGCGTTTGGCGACACTCTTTTTGACAGGCTTTTTCCTTTTTCACCTGACGAGGAGAAATAGTTGATCACGGTAAGGCGTCGCGCCTTAAGTATCCTGCCAGACCGCTTTGTGCTGTGCAGGCTCAATTGGAAGCTAACTTGATTATCGATAACCAGGAGGATGTATGAACACTTCTATGAACTGGAAACAATGGCTGACTACGCCTAATAAGCCACCTGTTTTCTTTATGCTCAATTCACTGGCGGAACCTAACCCGGTGGAGCTTTTTTATCGTAATGACTGGGTAGAGCAGGCTTTTCCGCTATACAGCAATACACCAATGGATCACCTGCTGGCGCAAAGTCCCTGGCTGATTCAGCCTAAGTCAGGTGGTCTGTCAGTAATCGGTCATCTGCTTGATAGCCAAACTCTGAGCGATAACAGTTGGGGTTGGGCTTATCGCAGTGAGGATTTATGGGCGCGACAGCTTAATCATTGGCGTTCACGCCAGCAGGTGATATTACAGGAGAAACAGGTGCTCTTACGCAGTATGGATGCGCGTATCCTCGGTCAGTTATTACCGGCAATGATCGTCAGCGATTGGTCGGCATTTTTGACACCGGTAAGTGAGCTGATGATCGATATGCCCGAGCCGCAGATTTATTATCGGCCTGAAAATTGTGGTCACGGTGGGAGTGAACAAACCTTTGTCTTGGGCGACCATTTAATTGAGGCTTGGTTACATTCTGATTATGCTTTTCAAGGTCAGGTATTCGCACTTATTAGCGATTTATGGGAAAACCACGGTGAATTGGCTGATAAGCTGGATGAGCCAGCAGGGAAATTACAGGAGCGGATTATTGATTGGCTGAAATCGCGTTTAGAAAGTGGATGTAATATTAGTCACCTGACCAGTGCGGATTATTTACAGACGCTCGATGAACAATATACGGGCATTAATTAGCGAGTAATAGTCAATATTTTACGAATTTATAAACCTATCATTATGGCGATTTTAAACAAGAAGAAATGTGGTTAGTTTCTTCTTGTGAAATATTAATAAGTTGTGGTTGATGTAAATTATTTGATGTTATATTTTGGTTTGTTTAATGGAAATATTTTTGTAATAAATTGAAATATAAAATATGAATCATGATAAGATATATTTATATTCAATGAAATGATCTTGGTTTTCATTAAAATCATTATTCCAACATAGTGGTAAATTATATTTATTTTATAAATATAATGTAATTATTAAATAAATATTAAGAATTAAAGTGGTGAAATCCAATGTCAATTAACGCATGTCCTAATGTAAAAGAATGCAAAGTAGAAACATAGTTGTCATGTTCTATGGTTAATATTCTATTTCTGGAATGAAAACAAGAGGGTATGTGATGATATTTTGTTCAAAGCAACTAAAATATTTTATGGAGTCAGCTAAGAAAGAGTCATTCACGTTAGCAGCGGATACGCTTTGTATTACCCCCTCTCCGCTTAGCAGGCTCGTATATCAACTGGAACAGCGTGTAGGTTGCCAATTATTTGAGCGATTACCGGGAAAAACCAAGCTCACAGAAGAGGGTAAGGCATTATATCAGGAGTTGTTGCCATGTTATGAAAGGATTCAGAAAGTTGAAGATAACTGGAATTGTCGTCGAAATTATAAATTATCAAACAGAGACAAACTGGTTATTGGTACAAGTGGAGAATATGTTAATAAGATATCTACAGTCGTAAAAAGAGCGGTGCAACGCTATCATTACCGCGATATTTGTATAATCAACAATTTTCTCATTGATGATTTAATAAGGCAAGACGCGGTATTTTCTTCCTTAATAAAAGGGGATATAACGGTTTATGTGACTACGGAATGTTATCCAGATAATGATGATATTATCAGGATAGATGGTGCTTATCAAAAGCTGTCTCTTGCCGTATCCAATGATATTTTGGAAGCAGAAAGTCATGCGGATGAAGTAATATATAGTTTTCCTTTGGTTCAGCATAATAGTGCCTTTTTAAAACAGTGCGATAATTTCATGCCATTGAATTATCTGCCTGAATACCAGAATTTAGCATTACTGACGGTCCCTGATTTTACTAATAGATTGGATTTGGTAAAAGCGGGTATTGCGATAAGTTTAATGACACCTAATGAAATGCGCTATTCTGCCCATATTGATAAAAGTATAGCGTTTCTGAATTTTGAATCACGTCCAGCACCATCGGTAAGGTATTGTGCTTATGCGCTCAGAAATAAATATAAAGAGCCATTAAATTCATTAATTTCTGATTTGATATTTTAGAGTTGGATGTAAATTAATGGGTTATATGTTTTTGATAAAATATGATCTTGATTGTTTTACATTAACACTAAAATTAAAATGTCTTAATATTTTCAAATGTGATATAAAAAATAAATAAGCCATGAGATAAATATTTTCTTATGGCTTATTATTAAAGATGGTTTCTTATTAGTTTTCCCCCTTGAATGTAAATTCAAGGGGGGAGATTAAAAATAGATAAAGAATATTAAATTTTCGTTATCTCTTATGAGGTTTTACATTTTTAAGCGGAATTGTTGTCAGAAATGAAATTTCTGCATCATTTACCGGTCCATGATTAAGTGCAATGATGGATGATGTCTCTATTTGTGGGGTGTCGAGTAAAAGGGAAGGTACCATGTTTTTAGTTCTACCCTCCGGTAGTGGATTTAGTTTTTGTCCATCAATGGCAAACTCGTAGAGATCCATATCAATTTTATGGAGTGGAGCCCCTGAGCTTTGTCCACCTGCTTCAGTATTAATTGCAGTAGAAACCCATACTGTAGATTTGTCCTTGGTATATTTTATGTAATTTGAGAGATCTTTTAGTTTTGGCTTTGCTCCCCATGTGCTTATGTTCTTGACTGTTTCTTTAGGTAAATTAGATGTATCTTTCTGACCAATAAAGATACTAGCAAATTGCCTTGCCATCTTAGTGTCTAGAGGAGTCCAGGCTTTAAATCCTTCAGGGAATTTACTTTGCATTTCTTCAAAGGATCTGTTATCTGCTCTATATAAAGTAAATGATTTTTTCTGTAGATTTGTCGAGGTAGTGCTTGAAGAACTGCTTTGAGCGCTTTCTGGCAGAGAGATTTCAGAAGTAGATTTATTTCCTACTGGACTCAATGGAGCAACAATAGATGACCCAGACGTCGTTGGTTTTATGTTTGCAGCTCCGATAGGGTGTGTGGTTGGTTGGCTACTCGTTGATGCTTTCGGTAAGCTAGGTTTTGGTGCTACAGGCGGGCGGATGTTTATCGCTACGTTTGTGGCATTTGCTGGCGAAGGCGCTGAGTCTGTTACTTTATTTTTTTTTAGTGCTGCTATGCGTTCTGCAATTGTTGGCATTAATCCATCAGGATCAAGCAGGGTAACTGGATTATTCCTCACCATTCGATATAAATTCAGCCCATCGATTGTTCCCGCGGGATCGGAGCTTAACCATCGTCCTATCCACGGTTGGTAATACCGATAGCCGTAGTAATATAGCCCGGTGGCATCCTGCTCTTTGCCGGAATAACGGATGGTTTTATAACTGGCTTCTGTTTTGTTCCTGGCTGCCCATAATGCCGTGCCGCCATAAGGATAGTACTCTTCTTCACTGATAATCTGCCCTTCGCTATCTAATTCAAGTTGACTGGAACCGATAAGATTATCGTAGCTGTAACGCAACTGGTTATTGTCGATATCTTCCGGTTTACCGCTCTCCCAATGTAATACTCGTACCTGTGCCCGGCCTGCTTCTCCTACGGTGATAACTTGCAAATCTTCGGTTGTGGTCGTGTTGTTTTGTGTTAAACGGAGTTCCAGGCTCGGCAAATAAGTTATTCTCTGTATTTGAACGTTGTTGCTGGCCCGCTGTTCATTGACTTTTAATATCCGTTTCCCGTCGCCACTATAACGATACCATTCCCGATCATCATTGGCGCTCTTGTCCCGTTTCACCAATGTTACTTGTTGTAGCTCACCGCGTGTATTCCAGTTCAGGTTTTGTCCTGGTATCAAAGTGTTCTGGTGCCCGCCTGCATCAAACAAAGCATCTACTTGTGCCGGATCTTCGGTCAATGTGCTGAGTACTGCGCGGTTACTGCGATTTGAAACCGTGATATTGGTGGTGTAGTTGTTTTGCGTAGCCGGTGAACTGTGCTGGATTTTGGTCAGATTGCCGCCACGGTCATAAGTATAAGTACGGGTATAGTTGGTATAGGTGTTGTTATCAGAAGGTAGAGCGGGTGAGGGAAATTGGTGACTTTGTTGACCTATATTCGCCATTTCGCGCCCGGTGGCGCTGATAAGCTGATACAGGGAGTCGTAGGTATAAGTGTTTTCCGGCGCCACTTTCTGATTGTGCCAAAAGCGGGTAGCTTCCGCATCGTTACGGATACTGATGACATTGCCTACCGGGTCATATTCATAGCGCAGATCTTGCAGCACTTTAGTGTCTGACGGATTGGCATCTGACGAACGGCGGGTTTTGATACCGATCAGCCGTTGGGTTTCCGGTTCATAACTATATTCGGTGATAACACCATTGCCGTGTTCTTCGAGTAATTTTTGTCCGGCGGCGGAGTAGGTCAGGGATTTGATAATCACTTGTTCCGTCTGGCCTTTGAGTGTTAGCCAGCTCCCGTTTAGCTGCCCGGCCACATCGTAAGCTAGCCTCTGAATGTTTCCTTTGGCATCGGTCTGAGTCAGTAAAGCGCCGGTGGCATCGAAGGTGCTCAGGGTTGTGTAGATATCATCAGCCAGCATGTTTTGCCAGACGGTTTCGTTATCACCTGTCCAGTTAGCTTCTTGGGTGTCGATCAATAGTTGGCTGGATTGAGATAAAACAGTACCGGTCAGTGATAAACTCTCTAACCGGGTAACTCCCGCCGTGTCATAGTGACGCACGCACTGGCCGGCAAGGTTATGGTTTTTCTCTGCTTCGGTATTGCCAGCCCAAATCAGGCGTTCGGTGATACGCGATGTTTTTTCCTCGGGTGTTTGTTCGGTAACAGATAACAGACGGCCGGGCAGGGAAGAAGTTTCATATTGTCGAGTTTGTATAACCCCTGTTGCAGTCACCGTTAGTAGCGGACGGCCTTCAATATCATTCAAGGTGACAGTGCGACCTGCATCAATGCTCTCTGTACATAGGGGATTACCGGTCAAATCATACTGCCAAAGAAAATTGGGTTTGATCGTATTGTTGGTTTTCTTGGCCTCATATAGGCGCGGATCGATGCTTTGATTTAGGTATCCGTGAATATCGTATTGATGGCGGGTAATACGGGTATCGGGATCACCATTTGCGGTAGTACGATGAAAATCGATGTTACGGATTATCAGACCACGGTTATCGTAAACGCTGACAGTAGGGGTTTTTTGATAAAGTTTGGGATCAATGTTTTTCATGAGTTACCTCGTTGTTGGGTTGTTGTGTGTAATCCTTTCTGCAATCACAATTTTTGTCTGCATATTAGTTTTCTTACGATAGTGTAGTGGATAATTTTCCAGTTTAACTGGAGACAGATGGTTTGTTGTGGCAATGGGAATGCTTTATTGCTTTCCTCCATGATCTTGATGATGCGTAATGAGGCGGCGCCAAAGCCAGTTCAATCCGGTACTGCCTGTTGTGCCGAATAGACCTGCAATCGCAAAAGTCATATAGATGCCGCCGCCACTTTCAAAACTCAGCAATCCTCCCAGTACACCGGTAAAACAGGAGATGATGAGTTGACAGAATACGTTGATCCAACTCCATTTATATTGTTTGTTTTGCATATCAATGAGGTACCTTACGAGTCCGCCCCAGGCCGCAATAAAACCAATGATCAACCAGATAATAAGTTGAGTGTCTGACGGTATTATGAGCAACACCTTTCACCTCTATCTATGTTTCCCGCCTGTCAGCCAGGCGGGATTGATCACGTTACATCTTTACCTTCTTCACCTCAGCGGCTGTGTCATTTTCATCTTCATTGACAGTAAACCAGGGAGTGAACAAGGTTCGACGGAACCAACCTTTTGCGGTGATAACCTTGATTTCTCGACCTATGGGATCATAGACATGGGTATCTGCATAAGCTTCTTTTTCCTGCCGGGCACTATCATTGCTGACGTATCGCCAGTCATTGAGGAAATAGGGCTGATAGGTACGTATCGGTTGCCCCTTATTGTCATATTCCGTTCGTCCAGTCACTGCCCAACGGTTCTCAGTATGCTGGAGATTTATAATCAAAGAGCCGTCTTGATTGCGTTGCCAGGCCATGCCTGCCTCATGTCGGGCAGCGGCTTGCAGCAAGCGGCCAAAGCCATCACTGAATACCACCTGTTGACGGATCTGTTGCCCAGGATCGTGATCATAACGATCCGTAGTCAATGTCAGGTTGTGAGGAGGTAAACGGGAATTGTCGTTCAACAAGTTAAATTGCTGATGGGTTGCCTTTTGGCTTTGTACCCAGCGGCGATAAGCCAGTGGGCACAGGCGTCCATCTTCGGTGATGATTCGGGCGTTATATAACTTTTGCCGGTCTTGCTCTGCCAGTCTATTGAGGGTCTTCTGACTTAATACTGGCATCCAACTTTCTGGTGCGTAGACCTGACACTGTGCTACAGGGAGCGGTTTTTTTAACTCAATAGCGGTATTAACATCGGATGGTGGAGAAAATGATACTTTTTCCGGTGATGAGTAACCTGTCATCTTGCCGTTTTCAGTTCCCCAAAAGCGCAATGTGATTGGTCGGCCCAATGCATCCAGTGTGATAAGGTGCTGATTGTCATTGATATCCGTGAGTTGCACCGGGGTCAGAAAACGCCAGTCATATCTGGCTGAGGTTGTCAGTCCAGCAGCATCCCGGGTTTGTATCACAACGCAATAGTTTGTATCCCAGGTGAGGGTGATTTTACCGGTGAGTTGGGTGTTGCTCTGTTTTTGCGGGTGCCAGAACTGTGCCGCTGTACCGTAATCGGTATAGCCGTGATGGGCTACCCAAACTTTATCTTCTCCAGTGCGAGGGAATAGATAATTTGTTTGCTGATATCCGGCTTGCTCCAGCGTCGTTGGTAATTTATTGGGCGGGATGCTTCCGTTAAACGCTGATAATGTGGACTGGTTGAATACCGTTGTTTCGGTAAAGGCAATCAGGGCTTGCCGTGTTGGTGTTTGCAACGGCGTTGTATTTTGTCCATCGGTATAAGCGGTTTTTTGCTGACCGAGGTATTCACGTGGTTTATCGTCCGCGATCAGGCTATTTTTATCACTCAGAAGTTCCAGATTTAAACCACCAGCAGGAACATTTTCAGCGCCATAAGTAAAGATATCACTGCGGGTACTATCCGGTAATCCCAATACTCGAACGGTATTATCGGTCAGATGATGCCAACTGGATTGTTGATAGGTGAGCCGTAATTGGCGTTGTTGGTCATCATAGCTGTTGGCTAACAACTTATCAGGCAATGTATCAGGATACGGATTGATTGCTGGTTGCTGGCGGCGTGGATATTGTACTGAAACCTGTTTTAGCGGCTGACCAAATAGATCACTGGATAGCGTAATATTTTGACTGCATTGCGGGTCGCCGGCGATACGTTCGTAGTGATAGTTGCGGCTTTCAACTACAGATGACCAAAGTACAGGGTATCGGCTGTCGGTATGCTGTAATCGACGTACCTGTGAACGAAATTCAGTGACAGTATAGGGAACGTGTTTATTTGTACTGTCGTCCAATCCGTACAGTTCACTACGTAGCAATTGGCCTTTCAATGCCCGGTTTAGCCAATACTGGCTGTTATCATCTTCCGGTGTTAACAGAATATCTTTGCCATCTTGCCAGGTAGTAAAGCGTGGTGAGAAACCGACGAAAGCTTGATCATCACCACGCCAATACTCAGTTGATAATGCGTTATCTATCACCGGCAGTCCGGTGGCATACCAGTTTTTGGTCAGCGCCGGTGGCGTGCGTTCTGGCGCGTTGCCTTGAGCCAGTTGATGGCTGTCTGTCTGCTCTACATAACCAAATCCGCGAAATTCCCGCTCGCGTCCGTCCCATGCGCCACGAGCATAACGCAGTGTTGTGACTAATTTGTTGCCGCTGATTTCATCTTCTGTTTCCGTTTGCCATAGGGTGTGGACCGGGAAGGGGAGATAGCAAACCGGTGTTTGTCCGGCAGTCAGCGCCGCGGCTTTTTCATCCAGCCAGAATTGGGAGGAACTGCGGTAACGCAAGGTGTGATGGACCCCCATATTGTTGTTCATTTCATTGAGTAACCACGGCTTCATGTTGGTCAGATCGCAGCGCCAGTGATGGGGAGACATATGCGGCACGCTCAGTATCAGGCTGGCGACGCCTAATCCTTGTACATCGGCCATTTGTAACTGACAGGTATGATCAAAACGCAGACCTTCCGGGAAGCGTAATGTCACTGGTTCAGCAAAGCCATTGCCACTTTTGTTCAGGAAGATATCCAGACGGTTTGTATGAACATAAATCAGATCCGTTGGACCGCTGCCATCCAGATCGGCCAGATAAACTTGAGCCGGGTTAAACTCGGTTGCTGGCTGGCTGAATCCCGGTAAGGTAATGGGTTGACCAAAACGTCCGTGCCCCAGATTAGGCCAGCAGGTGACTTTAGCCGCGCTCACTTCAACCAGATGCGCCTGACCGGAACCCAATACATCACTAAACGCCACTAACTTACGCGGATCGGTGCCCGGCACTGGCAGTGTGACATCACCGGATTGCACCACATCTTTCCCTTTGGCAAAGCCGTCGCGGGTATTGGCATATAAACGCACGCTCTTAGGGCCGATCAGCACCAAATCGGATAGCCCGGCTCCCATTAAATCGGCGAGTTGTGCGCGCGGATGGGTATATTCCACCGGCAGAGCGTTGAGTGGGGTAAAACGTGTCCAACTGCCATCTGGGCGTTGGCTATGATATCCCCGTAATCCTGGTCCGGTGATAACCCAATCAAGTTGGCCGTCTCCGTTGATATCTATCAGCGAGGCGTTACTTTGTAAGGAAGGGATAACCGATAAAGGTTGCATCTTTTCCCAAGTGACAGCATCTGGGGTACTTTCTGCCTGACGCTGTGCAGAACGGTACCACCAGGCGCCTTTATCCTGATATAGCAGGCCCGGTAATCCTTCGCCTTTTAGATCAACCAGTTGCCAGCTCTGAATGGCATTGAAGTTTGCCAGTACATCCATCGGTTGCCAGTGAGCGTTATGTCGCGGTGAAAAATCCTGATATGCCAATTCTAATGGCGGCAGGGTGACGACATTACCATCTTGCTCGTGTCCCACTCGACGAACGAATACTAGCGTGCTGGCTATCGCGCTTTCGTCGTAATTGAGTATCAGGCGTGAAACCAGCGTTGGTCCGTTGTGTTCTGTTATCTTACTATCCAGTGCTTGCAGGTGATGGTACATCAATACCTGACGGCATAAGCGGCGGGTACGAATCTCAAAGCCATATTCATAACGGGAAAAACGGTCCTGACGACAAAGCCAGCTACCTGTAGTCGAAAATGCTGGTGGCGTTTTCAGGTTGTTACTGCGTTCGCCGTAATCAAATACCAGATAGAATAACCAATCTGCTTGTGATGGGGCGCTGCCATCCAGACCGGGTAACGTTTCGCAGGCTGTACGGTTGCCGTAATACACGATGTGTAAATAACGTTGCGCTGTAGCCTGTAAATGGTGCGTAATTTCATCTGCTTCGCAACCTGTGTCATCTTCGGCGCGATATTGATAATAAATTTGTTCGCCACGTGATGATACAGAGGCTTCCAGCAGCCATTGTGCTGTTTGTGTAGTTTGTGTAGTTTGTGTAGTTTGTGTAGTTTGTGTCGTTTGGGACGGGTTGCTAATCCGCGCTTGCGGTGATTTACCCAGTAGATGCATCTGCCCATCTGGGCTATATATCAACCAAA
Organism: Photorhabdus akhurstii; assembly: GCF_019090985.1. Classification (NCBI taxonomy): domain Bacteria; kingdom Pseudomonadati; phylum Pseudomonadota; class Gammaproteobacteria; order Enterobacterales; family Morganellaceae; genus Photorhabdus; species Photorhabdus akhurstii. The sequence continues at coordinate 1,214,935 of NZ_CP020335.1, forward strand.
AATCTGTTTTGCCGGTTGTCTTGGGCTGCCAATATTCTAATCGGCTGAAATGGCTTTCCAGACGGGAACGGTAGCCGGTGACAGTAAAGGTGGCGCCTAAATTGATACCCTGTAATGTGGATTCGTCGCGGGATTGATCCGCTACCACCAGCACTTCGCCTTCTGGCCCCAAAAAGGTATCGGTTTCGTCATAATAGGGAACGCCAAAATGGGTGCGGCGGCGAATAGTCATAACGTTGCAATCCCATCCCAGACCAAATGGGCTGTTACCGGCGCCGCTGTTGTAATTCAGTGTGAGTGCGGGAGCATAACCGCGCCCGGCAGAAATAGGCAATGGTAGAGATAGCGCGGCCATACCATCCGGGCCAGTGGGGGTTAATGCTTCACCCATTCCCGTGATAGCGCCCCCCCCTTTGGGCAGTGACAGTTCCGTAATACTAAAATCTTGTGAATTTTGCATGAAAGACTCCTTTGCAGGCCCCGCTTAGGGGCCTGTTTTAGCACTTAATTGAAATCGTTATTGGCGAATGGTGTAGCGAATATGCAGAATGATGTCGCTTAGACTCTCCAGCATGGTTTTTTGTTTTTCGGTTGCATTCGGGAAGCTTAATGTCAGCGTACCTTTATCGATTTCGATTCCTTCAAACGGCAGGAATTTGCCATCGTTGAAATCCAACTGGAACTGACCGCTGTCATTCATTCCGTGAGAAACTGCCAGCGCTTTACAACCTTTGGCTAACCCGGTGGCATCTCCGCCATAAGACAGAATCGCTTGCACATCCTGATAAGGTCCTAACAGTGCCGGCAGGGTGACACTGATCTGTTTAATCCGGCGAACGTTACCGGCTCCACTGCTTTTTGGGTAATCGTTACGAATTTGTAAGTCAGCTAACGAAATAGATGCTTGCAGAGAAGTTTGAGCATTTCCTGTACCAAACTTCAGGGTGTTATTTCCGGTACCAAAGCTCGGTGTGTTATTTCTGCTACTGGTAGTGTCTGGTTTCTTATTCACCAGTTCTGCAATTTTCTCGGTCAGAGAAAATTGGCCTTTCTCTTTATAAACTTCTGCTAGTGAAACGGTACGTTCTACCTCCAGTACGCGTTGCTCCTGTTTCAGGTGGGCATCTTCCATTTGTGCCAGATTCAGCATTAAGGTTTCTCCCGCCAGCAGACCGGCATGGGTTCCCTGCCAGGCACCGGGCTTGATAAAGCGTGCTGCGGCATCGTTAGTCTCCCAACGATAGGCCATTTCAGCCATCAAACAGCGAGCTACTGTTAAATCATAGAACTGGAAGTAAATGGCGGACAGCCGACCACGCAGCCAGTTGTATAATGCCTGATTGCTGAACTTATGTTGCAGGAAAGTCAGTTGTGCGTGCGTCTGCTCTTGTTGGGTTTTCAGGCTGGTTTTCTGCAACACGGCGGCTTCACGGCGTACGACTAATGATTGAAGTTGAGCATCGATTTGTTTCAACTCTGCATCAGCGTTGTTACGCTGGATTTTCCACTCCTGTCGACGCCGACGGTAGGCTTCAGACTGGCTGATTTTATCCGCTTCGGTGCTCATGACACTGGCGGAGAATTCCATGACATTGCCTGTGGCTTGGGCGATTGCCCCCCAATGGCTACCGCCATCAGCGAAGCCGAAGATGTTGGGAGCCAGATCAAGTGCTGCGCCCGCCAGATGTGATGTTTGAAGGGCAGTAGAGAGACCTGCGACGGAAGCTCGCAACGCCATCGCCTGTTTTTCACCCGCGTTGATATCTTCATCGTAGAATTTGCTGTAGCTATCAAAGCGCGATTTGGCTCCGGCGCGGGTTTTTTCTAGCACAGTTTTTTCAACATCCAGCTCTTCAATGGTTTTGTCCTGTATGCTGAGATTGGTCAATATCAGTTCCGCCGCCTGATTCTGCAACAGCGTGTTTAATGCCTCCGCATCCTGACGTTCGATAATATTTTGTAATGTGGAGCCGAATTGGGTGAGCTGACTGACCATACTGCGGGCGTTTTCCAGCATATGTGGGAAACGCCAAACTGATATAAACGCTGACGGAAGATTATTTCCACCTTGTGAACTGGCGACAGCGGCGCTGAGCAGCGCTTTTGGATCTGCCGGTGTTGCGAAAATAGGTAAATGTAAAGGCTGACCATCAATAGAGAGGTTATGGCGCAGGTTATACAGCCGTTGTTCCAGTTTCTGCCAATAGCTCAACATCACTTCGTTGACCTGTGGCAGGAAAAGATCTGTGTTGCTTCCATCTGTAGACTGGCCTTGTCGTAAATCTGCTATTGCTTCGGCATGCGCTTTTTGTTTTTCAAGATCTGCGGCTTCTTTTAGCTCTGGCTCATTCCATGTTGAACTGAGTAGTAGATGAGGTTTATCGCCTAATAGATGCAGTGCCTGCATATACCACATTTTGGCTTCGGCGAGTGTGTCCCGCTCCAATTGGCGATAGGCGTAATCTCCCTGTTCGATCAATAGATCAAGGGCGCGCATAAAGGTGGCGACTTTGTAGTGCATCGGATCATGTTGAGCTATGGCATCGGGATCAAATGTATCCAACGGATCATCGTTCCAACTGGTGTCTTCTTGTAATGGGCGGACATTCCAGCGGTAATGCTGCATTTGACCATTGACAATATAACCGGATGGGTTCCAGACATATTTCAACCAACGGTTAGCCTCATCGAAGTTTTGCTCGTGCAGCAAACGTTGAGCGATCAACATCGGGGTGTAGTAGAACAGCTCCCAGAAATAGAGGCTGTTAGCGCCGTTGAAGTCCATTGGTTCTGTATGATTGGATAGAATAGAAACATCAGAAAAGCCTTTGTATTTTTTAATTTCTTTTATTTCACCAGATTCAGCCATTGCTGAGGCATGATTAGTGTCATTAATCAGAATAAACTTCTGTTGAGTTTCATTGAAATAGAAGAAAGCGGGTTCCCAGTTGCCTTGATAGGATACTTTCTTGTATTCAACTCCTAATCTAACACCTTCATTGGTATAAGATTGTTTCTCATAAGGGACAAAAAGAACGACACTGGTTTCGGTGTCAGCCAATATTCCTTGGTAATATGGCCGCATTGTATTATCACCAGCAATATTCCCTATATGAATCTTAAATTGGCGTTCATTGCCATGTGTGTTTTGATCATATTTAGGAAGAGTGAAATTAACATAAAAGCCTTTGCCTAATTGTGGCTCTTGAATATTCTGAGTTTCCATACTCAAAATAGTGTCGATCCCCGCATTGGCACGGCTAATTAATTTACGGGCAAACAGAGTATTAAGGCGAGTACGATAGGCTCCCCATTGCATATATTGTGCCCCGCGAGGATCGCTATGAAGGGATAGGACATTATCAGTTTTCGCTTTTTTGATAACACGAATACTAAAATGTTCTTCGCCTAGATTACGTTCTTTCTGACCACTTTCAAATGCATCAGAAAATGCTGTAAAGGTGATATCAATACTTGCCTCATTATTTTTAAATACTAGCGTGGAGATATCTATTTCTTCGAGATCATTAAACTGGTAACACATTTCTTCGAAGTTGAGTGGTGGTTTAACAGAAACTCTATCGTTCGCGGTATATAGTTTACTGTTTAATTCTCCATTCTCCTTCATTGTTTTCACTGTGATTTTAACGTTTGAAGGCTGAATATTTGTATTAATAAATATTGGTCCAGAAACATCGGTATCAATACCTCCGTGGTCGTCCATATAGAAATATTCTTTGAATGGATCGTCTTTATTATGCTTATTATCAATATAACCATAATTACCACTGATACTACCACCAGTGGATGTGGACATTTCTTGAGAACCAGAGGGAAGGTTCGGAAACCAGGCTCTTGTAAAGTTAATGGTACTATCTCGATAAAACAGTAGCTTCCCTTTTTCGGGGGTGTCTCCATATTGATAAACAGGGTAGATAAGTTTTTTATTTGATAAATTATTCGGGTTAATACCTAGCGTGGTATAAATAATAAATTTATCACCGAGCTTGCCGTATTTTTTCATCAGATTACATTGATTACGCTGACGGCCCTCATATCCATTATGAATAATTCTTAACTTTGGTGAAATTTGGATTTTTGAACCATTTAGTTGGGAACGGGTAATCAGAATATTCCCGCCGTATACCATACTCAGGTAGCCTTCTCCCCAATCATAACCGTTATTACTGTTTATTGATGAAGGGATTTCATAACCTTCCGTATATTGGTTATTGACTCTTATAACGCTATTAGTATCAGTACGGGTATCAAGTTGTTTATAGATATTAAGTTTATAATTACCAGGGTTCATCTCTTCTTGTGACATATTGGAGGAGATATATAACCCTTGCATGGTCACAATATCAAGTTTGTAATCCGCTTGTTCTGGCCGTTTTTGATAAAATATTACTAGTAATTTATCTTTGCCTTGATAACTTGCACAATAAAGTCCTAACACTTTATTCTCTTCTAGCTTTAAAGCAGATATTTGTTTATTTACATCAAAAGTGATAGGTGTATTCCAGGTACCGTCATAACGAATATGTGCCAATTTTAGTTCATAATGATAGCTTGCGGTTGTTTTGTCTTCTTGTTTGACAGTGTCTCCTTCTGCTCGATGAGTTACCTTCTTCTGTTCCAGCCAAGTGATATATAGGCGGGATTGGTAGACTACAGGTCGGATAGTATCTTTATAGGGGTTAATTGGGCAGTCAATTTTGTGCCACTCGCTCCAGGCATTAGCGGAGAATTTACCTTCGCTGAATTTATTGTGATCCACACTGCGCCAATAATATTGATTCACTTCTGTTTTGCTGTGCCCGATAAAGTAAGTTAATCCTTGGTCATTATTAATGTTGTCATGATAGGCGCTGACTACTTCTAGATTAGCCACTTGTTCGAATGATGTCAGATAAGATTTAAAAGCATCTTCTACGGTATCGGTATTCAATTGACTTTGGCTGATAGATTGCAGTAGCGCATCTATCATTTTTGTCTGGCCGATCCGCAGTGTTGGATCGATGTAGTTTTCAGGGTAGTAAAGGAGCTTAGTAATACCAGCCCAGGTGCTGTAGCGTTTGTTGTATTTATCCCAGTTAGTGAAGAATAAACGGCTAGTGACACTTGTGTCGGTATCTCCCTCCATATTTTTCAACGCGCGGTTAATATACAGTTGGATACTGGCGATAGCTTCCGCAATCTCCGTGGTTTTGATGGCTGAGGAAACTTGGTTATCGATTAATAGGTATTGATATAGATCATCACGGTCTTTAATTACCGTATGTTTTCTTTCTTCTCGATCTTTTTGGTTATGAGAATAAATATAGTATGTACTTAACGCGTCGCTGCGAGACTCATCCAAAGACGCATACAGGGCATTGGCTTTTTGGGTATCTAGTCCGGCGGTTAATATTGAAGCGACATTTTCCCATTGGGCATAATTAGCAGAAGATTCTATGTCTAATATTTTCGCCAGTTCAGAAACGCCTTGTGGAGAGATGTTCAATTGACGCGAGATGTTAATCCATTGCAATAGGCTGTCGATAGATGACCAGTTGGATAAACCAGTTTTTGCCTGGGTCTTGGCTTGTTCTAGTAGATTTTTATCAAGACTCATGGCGTTAGCCAATAGTTCTGCTGTTAATGTTCCTTTTTCAAGTTCGGTCAGTACAGAAGGGGCATTTTTATCTAGTGAGTTAATCCAGTCAGCAAAACGCATTAGTGACATGAGTGTTGATACGTCATGTGCCGGTATTGTCCCGGTTGTTTCAGTTGCTTTGGTTTTAATAACAAAGTGTTGCGGCTTTGTCACAAACAGACGCAAGGTGCTTTCGCTAAGGCCAGTAGAACGGTAAATCAGTGCTAGTTGTGCTAGACACTGGCAATACTGGACAGCTTGTTGGATTGAGTTATCTGATGCAGTTGTTCCTGTTGGTTCCGATGATTGAGTTCCAAAGGGATTTTTCCGCAACCAGTCCCAGAGTGTGTCTGCTGTCATTTTGTCTGCTTTGCCAGAGTTTAGTTTATCTGCCCAGTTCAGCACGGAGAGAGCAACATTCTCAGACGGTAATTGCAGAGCTGCGGAGATATAATGAGATAGTGTTTTTTTCAGATTCTCCTCAACCTCTTGCAGATTCTTTTTGGCTTTGTTTAAATTTTCTTCCGATTTTGGCTGGTTTTCTTCCGCTTTTTTTAGCTCCTCTTTGGCTTTTAGTATTTTCTTGTCAAAATCTTGCAGACCGTTATATATAGTATCCAGTAAGTTTTGGATTTCTGGTGTCAGGGTTTTGTCATAGTTGGTGGTGGTCATCATAAATAGCTGATATACACTCCATTTTCGTGTACGCAGCCAATTGGTAACGGCATAGAGTTCATCAATTAGCGTGATTAGGTCAGTTTCATTGATCTCAGGTAAATCGGTTATTGTTCCTTTGCCTATGGCAACCAGTAGTAAACCCAACTCATTAATAGTTAATTGATGGGTATCTGCCAGTAATTTGGTTAGATCAGGAGAAGGAGAAAGGGTAATATTATCATCTTCTAAAATTGATATTTTGCACAATTTCAATGTAGTACCGGCATCAATACCGTAACGTTGCATATAGTATTTAACACGGAATGCTTTCTTTAATACTTCTGTATTAATATCCGGTTTGTCACGAAATTCATTGTATTGTGGAAGGGCCGGAGCTTCTATGATGTCATATATTTCATCATCTTTAGATCCTCCCGGTTGATATTTATTGGTACTACTAAGAATAATGCTTCGAAGAATGGTAAGGGGAAGTTTTGTTATCCGGGAGAGACGAATAATTTTGTTGAGTCTTAGCAGATAGTATTTAGCTGATTCTTCACTTTCTTCACTGTCCATCAGTTGATGTACTCGTGCGATTTCTTCCTTCTTAATAAATTGGTTGGCTTCTTGATCCGTCAAATGATAATAGTTTTTCAACTTTTCCGGTCTGATCATTAAAGAGGGCTTAATATCACCAAAGCTCAGCAGATAAAGGTTTTGAACGTTGTCTTCTGTAGTTGTGTTTGTCAGAATATTAAATAAATCAGGTGAGACAGAAGCATTAATATCCAAGAGAGATGTTTGATACTTTATTTTAGCAACGGTTGTTCCTGGGAATATACTTGATTGCTCAAATACTGGGGCTTGTAACTGAATAACCTTACGCACACGTTCATAGGCATCGTTATATGGCATCGAACCAGAATGGTGGAAAGTTGGTAGTATTGCCATTACGTCAGTATTTTGGCCTAATTGAGGCTGAGTCTTAATGTTGTTCAGCAATATGTTATTAGACAGAGAAAGTGTGGAAATCTCCGTATTCATATTTTTCTGGCTGAGTACCAATGATTTTAGATCTGGACGGCGTTTATCCAGATGATAAATAGAATCTTCGGCATGTAAATTTCGTGCCTGACGATAAAGTTCAGCCAGATAAGCCGCGGGAGAAAACATGGAAGAAATCGCGCCAGGGGCTGCATATTGACTAGCGCGATTGCCAAATCGGCTATTATAACCTTGTTGGTCAGTATGAGGTGTTGTCAGGGCAAGATGGACCGCACTTTGCAATTGAGGATTGGCACGTTTCAGAATACGGGCTTCATGCAGAAGGTTATCCTTTTGCACCTGCTGTGCTTCAAGATATAAGCTCTGGGTCTGTGACCATGAGAGTTTATCCTTCACTTTTTTGCGAAGTTCGTCAAAAGAGAGATGGCAAATATCGGTTAGATTATTAAAACTTGCACCTAACGCTTGTTGATATTCGGGCTTGAGTGTGTTCATGCTTATTCCTTTTAACTGTTGAGTCAATAAAACATTTACGCTGGCCTGAGTATTGTGGAGATAAATAAGGTTATTTATCTCTATCAAAACAAAGACAACACAGGTAACGTCTGATAGCGGTTTGAAATTAGGTTGAAAATAACAGTCAAATGAAAAACACCATTTAACTATCAACTATTTCGTAACGTTATTATTTATTTAAATGGCTGTTGTGATGCAATAACAAAAATTATAATTACATCACAAGTAATATAATTGATTGACAATAACCAAATGAAATAATTGTCTTTGTTACATATGGCATACTATGAAAAAGAAGAGGGTTGATATTTTATAGTAGGCAATCGGACGCACGAGAAAAGGAAATATCTCTGTTATAACCAGCGCTGGACAGGTTAAGAGGGCAGATTTGTATATTCATGAAAGGTTCAGGCCCCGTTTAGGAGCCTGTTTTTACTATTTGATTGAGATAGTTATTGGCGGATGGTGTAGCGAATATGCAGAATAATATCGCTCAATGCTTGTAACATGGCTTGCTGTTTGCTGGTCGCATTCGGGAAATTGAGTGTTAATGTGCCGGTATCGTTAATCGCTATCCCTTCAAACGGCAGGAATTTACCATTGTTGAAATCCAACTGGAATTGACCACTGTCATTAACCCCATGAGAAATTGCCAGTGATTTACAGCTCTCAGCTAATCCGGTTTCATTTCCACTGTAGGCCAAAATGGCTTGTACATCTTGGTATGGCCCTAACAGGGCTGGCAGGGTGACACTGATCTGTTTAATACGTCGAATGTTGCCTACGCCATTGCCTTCTGGGTAGTCATTATGTAGTGACAGACCTGACAGAGAGATTTTGGCGCTAAGTTGGCCTTTTTCTAATGTAACGGGATGCTCCTCAACGGGTTCAGTTGTACTACCTGCTAGCAGAGCAGAAATATGTGTTGCCAAATTAAATGATTTTTCTGGTAGTGTTCCATAGAGTTGTGCCAGTGAAATAGTACGTTCCACTTCCAGAGCGCGTTGATCCCATTTCAAATAGGCATCCTCCATTTGCGCCAGATTCAGCATCAAGGTTTCACCGGCGAGCAGACCAGCGTGCGTCCCCTGCCAGGCGCCGGGTTTGATAAATCTTGCCGCGGTGTCATGAGTTTCCCAGCGGTAAGCCATTTCAGCCATCAGACAACGAGCTACAGCCAAATCGTAAAATTGGAAGTAAATAGCAGCTAGCCGACCACGTAACCAGTGGTACAACGTTTGATTACTGAATTTACGTTGCAGGAAAGTCAATTGCGCCTGAGTCTGTTCCTGTTGGGTTTTTAGGCTGGTTTTCTGCAACACCGCAGCTTCACGGCGTACTGCCAGCGATTGAAGTTGGGCATCGATCTGTTTTATCTCTGCTTCGGCATTGTTACGTTGGATTTTCCACTCCTGACGGCGACGGCGATAGGCTTCAGATTGGCTGATTTTATCCGCTTCGGTGTTCATAACATTTGCGGAGAATTCCATGACATTACCTGTCGCTTCGGCAATTGCCCCCCAACGGCTGCCGCCATCAGCGAAGCCGAAAATGTTGGGCGCCAGATCAAGGGCAGCGCCTGCCAGACGCGATGCTTGCAGGGCAGTGCTAAGGCCAGCAACGGAGGAATGCAATGTTATTACCCGGTTTTCACCTGCATTGATATTTTCATCGTATAGCTTTTTGTAGCTGTTAAAGCGTGATTGCGCTCCAGCTTTGGATTTCTCCAGTACGATTTTTTCCGCATCCAGCTCTTCCAGGGTTTTGTCCTGTATGCTGAGATTGGTCAATATCAGTTCTGCCGCTTGATTCTGCAATAGCGTGTTTAAGGCTTCCGCATCCTGACGTTCGATAATATTTTGTAACGTGGAGCCGAACTGTGTTAACTGGCTTACCATACCGCGCGCGTTTTCCAACATCTGTGGGAAACGCCACAGTGACATAAATGACGTTGGTAACTTGCTTCCGCCTTGTGAGCTAGCAACAGCGGCACTGAGTAACGCTTTTGGATCTGCCGGTGTGGCGTAAATAGGCAGATGTAGCAGTTGGCCGTCGATAGAGAGATTATGGCGCAGGTTGTACAGCCGTTGCTCCAGTTTCTGCCAGTAGTTTTGCATCACTTCATTGACCTGTGGCAAGAAAAGATCTGTCGGGTGGTTGTGCCGACTAATATCACCTTGTCGCAGGGCAGTCATTGCCTGGGCGTGTTCCTCCTGTTTTTCCGTTCTGGCAGCGTCACCTAAACTCGGTTTACGCCACGTTGAACTGAACGATAGATGAGGTTTATCGCCTAACAGATGCAGTGCTTGCATATACCACATCTTAGCTTCGTTAAGCGTATCTCGTTCTAATTGACGATAGGCGTAATCTCCACGGTCCAGCAACAGATCAAGGGTGCGCATAAAAGTAACGACTTTATAGTGCATTGGATCATATTGTGCTATGGCATCGGGATCGACCGAATTCAGTGGATCATCGTTCCAACTGATATCTTCCAATAATGGGCGAACATTCCAGTGGTCATGATGAATCTGACCATGTTTAATATAACCAGACGGATTCCAGATATATTTTAGCCAGCGATTAGCTTCATCGAAGTTTTGTTCGTGTAGCAGGCGTTGAGCAATTAACATTGGGGCATAATAGAACAGTTCCCAGAAATAGAGGCTATTAGCACCGTTGAAATCCATCGGTTCCGTGTGCTGATCGATAAGAATGGAAACATCAAGAAAGCCTTTATATTTATTGACGATTGCATCAGTATCGTTTATTACTACTTGCTTATTATCAGCATCATTAACCAACATAAATTTCTGATTAGTTTCATTAAAATGAAATAAAGCAGTTTCCCAGTTTTGTTGATCCTGATAGAACTTCTTATTATATTCTACTGCTATTTCGACGCGTTTTTGTGTATTAGTCCAAGGGATAAAAAGAGTGACGTTTGTTTCGGTATCAGTCAGTGTTCCCTTGTGATATAAGTTCATCAGTCTATTGTCATTTCTTGTGTGAATTTTAAACCAGCGCTCATTGCCATGTACGGTTTGATCATATTTAGGAAGAATGAGATTAGTAAAAAATCCTTCCCCTAACTGAGGTTCTGGCAGTTTCTGCGTTTTTATACTTAAAATAGTATCGATCCCGGCCGTGGCGCGACTAATTAATTTACGGGCAAACAGCGTATTAAGGCGAGTACGATAACCTCCCGACTGCATATATTGCGCCCCGTTTGTATCATTGTGAACAGTCAGGATATTATCGTCGTTAACCTCATCGGTAACAGGATTCCAGCTATTCACCTTTATGATATTGTTAATATCAAATTTACTATAGGTGAGTTCATAAATAGTTTTGTACTGTTCAGATTCTATATTTTCCAATAACATATTGGAGGAGATATACACTCCTTGCATTAACTCTTGTATTAATTCTTTTAATTTCTTTTCTGCTGTTTGTTTTTCTTGATGATCAGGTACTGATATTCCATCTTCGCGATCAATTTTTTTTGCTATTTCTTTTACCTTTTTTTCTGCTTCTGCTAACTCTTTTAATGTTCTCTTATATTCATCCAGTTCATCTCGTTTGCGATAAAACATTACCAGCAATTTATTGTCTTGATGATTTGTACAATAGAATCCTAGTTTTAATGACTCTGGTGACTCTAATAATTCCGAAGTTGCTGGTGGATTTGACATTTTTAAAACAGCAGATACTTTGTCATTGATATTAAAGGCTACTGGTGTATTCCAAGTACCGTCATAACGGATATGTGCTAGTTTTAGTTCATAATAATAATCTTCAACGGTTTGATTATTATCTGCCTGTTTAGCAATTTTCTTCTGCTCCAACCAGATCAGATACAGTCGGGATTGGAAAATTACCGGATGGATAGTGCCCTGATAGGGATTTATTGGACAATCAATTTTGTGCCACTCACTCCAGGCATTGGCAGGGAATTTATCGTCGCTGAATTTATTGTGATCCACGTTACGCCAGTAATATTGATTAACTTCGGTTTTACTGTGCCCGATAAAATAGGTTAATCTTTGATCATCTTTGGCATTGTCATGATAGGCGCTGACGACTTCCAGATTAGCTATCTGTTCGAACGACGTCAGATAAGACATAAAGGCGTCTTCTACCGTATCGGTATTTAATTGACTCTGGCTGATGGATTGCAGCAATGTATCCATCATTTTTGTTCGCCCGATGCGTATTGTCGGATCGATGTAATTCTCAGGGTAGTAAATGAGTTTAGCAATGCTGGCCCAGGTGCTGTAGCGTTTATTGTATTTGTCCCAATCGGTAAAGAATGGTCGAGTGACGACCTGCGAAACCGCGTTTTCCTCCATATTTTTCAGTGCCCGGTTAATATACAGTTGGATGCTGGCGATAGCTTCTGCAATCGGGGTGGTTTTGATGGCGGCGGAAACTTGGTTATCAATCAATAAATACTGGTACAGATCATCATGGTTTTTAACTTTTGCACCTGCGTTAGCGACTTTACGGATATAGTACTCGCTTAATGCAGCACTACGAGATTCATCCAGAAAGGTGTGCAGGGCGTTGGCTTTTTGGGTGTCCAGTCCGGCGGTTAATGTCGCCGCGACGTTTTCCCATTCGGCATAGTTATCGGAGGATTCTGTGGTGAGTACTTGCGCTAGTGCAGAAACGTCTTGTGGAGAGATATTCAATTGACGCGCAATGTTAATCCATTGCTGGATGGTATCGATAGACGGCCAGTCGGTGAAATTAACTTGTGCTTGATTACTGGCTTGCTCCAGTAGATTTTTATCAAGACTCAGGGCGTTAGCCAATAGTTCTGCTGTTAATGTTCCCTTCTCAAATTCGGTCAGTACAGAAGAGGCTTTTTCACCCAGAGAGTTAACCCAGTCAGTAAAACGTGTCAGCTTTATCAGTGATAATGCATTGTGTGTTGACGCTGTTCCTTCGGTAAAGCCAAAGAGTTGTGGTTTTGTGACAAACAGACGTAAAGTGCTTTCGCTAAGGCCGGTGGAACGATAAATCAGTGCCAATTGTGCCAGGCATTGGCAATATTGGACTGCTTGTTCTTCTGTTATAGCGGTTGATTGCTCTGGATTATGTGAAGCTTGCAACCATTCCCAGAATTTTGTTGCTGTCATTGCACCAGAGCCAGGTTTTAGTTGATCTGCCCAGTTGAGTATATAATAAGCGGTATTTTCAGACGGCAATTGCAGAGCGGCGGCGATGTAAGGCGAGATCTTCAACAGAAGATTTGCTTCGTTTTTACTGTTAAAGTTTTGCAAACCATTGTAAACAGCATCTAGCAGGTTCTGAATTTCCGGCGTCAGGGTTTGGTTATAGTCGGTGGTAGTCATCATAAACAGCAGGTACATATTCCATTTCCGTGTACGCAACCACTGGGTAATGCTATAAAGTTTATCAATCAGAACAGATAGATTGTTATCACTGAGCTCAGATAGATTGGTTGATCCTTCACCTATGGCAACCAGCAGTAAATTCAGCTCATTAACAGTTAACTGATGAATATTTGCTAGTAATTTGATTAGATCGGAACTAGAAGGATTAATTATATTAGTTGATACTTTGCACAGTACCAATGCAGTCTCAGCATCAATACCGTAACGTTGCATATAGTATTTAACGCGAAATATTTTCTTTAATATTTCTGCATTGATATCTAGTTTCTGATTGATATTGAAGACAATTTTTTCCAGTACTGTTGGCAGAAGTTTTGTTGCGTGGGACAAACGAATGGTTTTATTAAGTTTTAACAGAAAAATTGCAGGTGAATAATCCTGAATTTTGAACTTGGCATAAGATGAGTCAGATATATTCGAATCACTATTTTCTTTATAACGATAACTTAGAAGAGTAAATTCTTTTTGAATATCTTTGTCGGTTAATTCAAATGTTGGGGAAGAATAGTTCGTGTTTTCTATGGTCGCTTTATATATACCTGTGAGATATTTAGACTGGGGCTTGCTGAGTCTAATACTAACTTGCCCAGCTTTTTTCTTATAGCTAATATCAACATAAAAACGTCTGTTTTGAATAGGATATAATTTCATGTAATTGAGGTTGTTATAATTTGAGTCAGGTGTTCGTGTTATGCGACTCAATTGTATTTTACCTGATGTATCAATGCTTATATTAATAAGTTGGTTATTTGTGTAAGTAGAGTTACTTTCTATTAATACGTGATTTAAAAACTGTTCTAATTCTTCATTGGTTAAATTGTAATAGTGTTTCAAGGCATCCAGAGTGAGAAGTTCTGATGGCTCTCTATCCCCAAAGTTTTTCTTAAACTTCTCATTTGCATTAACTTCGGTGATCTCTTCTGTCAGAGTCTTAAACAATTCAGGCAAGACAGAAGCATTAATTCCCAGCAGGGAAGCTTGATATGTCAGATTGGCGATGGTTGTTTCTGGGGAAGTATTGAATTGCTCAAATACCGGAGCCTGTAACTGAATAACCTTACGTACATTTTCGTAAGCATCGTGATACGGTATCGAACCAGTAGGGCGAAAGGTTGATAGCGCTTTCATCACATGAGTATGGCCTTCCGGTCCAGCCTGCTCCTTAATCCCTTCCAGCAACACTTTATTAGATAGAGAAAGTGTAGAAACTTCATCATCCATATTTTGCTGGCTGAGTGTCAGTAATTTTAGATCTGGGCGGCGTTTATCCAGATGGTAAATGGAACTTTCTGCATGTAAATCCCGTGCCTGACGATAAAGTTCAGTCAGATAAGCGGCGGGAGAGAACATAGAAGCAACTGCGCCGGGAGCGACATACTGGCTGGCGCGGCCACCAAATTTACTGTTATAACCTTGCTGGTCAGCATGGGGTGTGGTTAAAGCAAGATGTACCGCATTTTGTAATTGGGGGTTAGCACGTTTGAGGATACTCGCCTCATGCAGTCGGTTTGCTTTTTGTGCCTGTTGTGCCATTTCAGGGTGTTCTGGCGTGATTGTGCTCATGTTTATTCCTTTTAAATGTTAAATAAATAAGGTAGTTATGCTGCCCTGCGTGTCATGGATACAATAAAAAAGTTATTGATATTCATTAAAATAAGGCAGCAAATATGGCGTCTGATAACGGGTTGAAATAGGCTGAAAGTAACGGGTAGATAAAGCGGTATCATTCGGCCATTAACTATTTCATAACGTTATTATCTATTGTTTCTCTAAATGTCTGTAGTAATGCAATAATAAAATTTATAATAACATAAATAATAGTTAATTTGATTAATGATAAGTTTATGAAATAATTGCTATTGTTTTGAATGGTGTTTTATGGAAAGTAAAGTGATTAATATTTTGTGATGAGCGAAGAGGATAATTAGAAAAGACATTATTTCGACTATATATTAGTCTGTATAAAGTAGTGATTTTCAATGAATGTGGTTATTATTTTTTAAAATTATTTTTAGAATGATAATATACCAAATTAATTTTAAAATGCAGGATTCAAGTATATACAATAAATTTCCTGTAAAAAAAGAATATTGTGACTGGACTCAATATATAGATAATACTCATATACACATAGTTGTATTTGTGTCATGTTGATGTTGAATTTTTTTCATAATGGGATTTTGGAGGAGTGTGATCAATTTAAAGAAAAAACAATATTGCTAAATATGATTTAGGCATTGCAAAAATCAATTTATTATTTTAAGTCCTGTTAGACTGGTTTATTTAACTCAGTTATGTTTTTTCTTAGCAAAAATCGCCGTAAGCCCTTGTATCTTTAAAATTGATTGCAATGTGGCTGAGGCGAGCGAGTGCCGCTAACAAAGAGGCAACTTGAAAGATAACGGGTCTAGTCCTTTTTGGGTTATTACTACACACACATGAATATGAGATGACAAATGAATACTGACTGGATGAATGAAGAGGTTTCAAACTTATTCGATCAATATGATGATTATTTGGAGGAGAGACTTGGGTACACGCCGTTGATTGAGAACCTTAAGGAGAGTTTGGGGCAAAACATATCGGTTCTTGATTACGGTTGTGGTGGTGGGAAAGTGTCACGTCGGCTAATTGCTGGAGGCATAAAGACGGTAACGGGAGTAGATATCTCACAAACTATGGTGGACAAAGCTTCCAGCAACATCAATCGTGGCAATAGTTCTTATCATCAAATCAAAACCGATGTCCTTGACTTCAATGATAATACTTTCGACGCAGCTATATGCTGTTATGTGTTCATCAGTACTGGTAAAAAGTCTGATCTTTTAAAAATCGCTAAGGAAATTCATAGGACATTAAAACCTGGCGGCATTTTTTACGTATTGGATACCAATCCGGATTCTGCTGGGATTAAGTTCAGTTCTTTTATGAGCGGTGATCTAAATAAAAAATACAATGATGGAGAAATCAAGCCAGTGTATTTAGAGCTGCCGAATGGAACTATTTTTAAGATTTCAGATACGCATTGGCATAAAGATACATATTACAAAATCTTGAACGAGGCTGGGTTTAACACTATTGAGCTTTTTGAACACAGTGACGAGGATGTTTTAAAAGATACTGACGGTCTACGATGTTACCCACCTTTCGCTATGTTCAAAGCCACTAAATACTAGATGCTTCATATCTGACCGATGGAATTCCTTGCTTATGACAAAAATGTCAGTGAGGGATTCCACATGACTAGTTTCGAAGATGAAAAGTAAGTAGATCTGAGAGAGTTTCACTGAAAAACCGGCACTCCAGCGAATCCTTTTCTTCCTGCGCCTCTTTTTCATTCATTTACTGTTTCTCGCTCTTTTAATGAGGGGAAAAAAGCCATAAAACCAGCCGGTACGGGTTTTCCCTTGCTTAAATTATAATAACTTATAAGATATGCTGGCATTGCCAATGAAGCAGGTTTGATCTTACTAAAGTTTTTCTTGTAAAGATCTTTGGCATTTTCTTCGGTAATTTCCTCCGTCAGAATATTAAACAATTACGGAGAAATAAAAATATACCCCGCTCGAATAAAAATGTTTAAACGAGCGGTATTTCCTCCTTTGACGAGGTTTTTTATTTTAGATCAAATCATATTTTTTATTTTTCCTGCATCATACGGTTCAGCAACGGCACGGTGGCCGCCATAATGATTGCGACGATAAAGGTGGCAATACCGATTTTGCCGAATACGCTGGTATAGACTGGCAATGTTTGCAATGGGTCCGTAATACCTTTCGGTGCGGCGGTAAGGGCTGCGACATAGCCGCCGAGTAAGGAGGAAGTCGCTTGAGTTAAATACCACATCCCCAGAATAAAACCCATCAGGTACTGAGGAACGAGAGCCGCAATCATTGCCATGCCCAACGCACCGATCATCAATTCACCGACGCCCTGGAAGAGATAAACCAGAACAATAAACCAGGCGGAAGTTAAACCTTGTTCATCTGCAAACCACAAACCGGCAGCAGCGGCGGTCAGGAAACCTAAAGAGCATAGGAACATACCAACCGCAAATTTGGCTGGCATCGTCAGGTCCTTACCTTTAGCGCCCCAGTGAGTGTATAGCGCGGCGAGTATCGGGCTGGCGACAACGATCCAGAATGGGTTAAGGGCCTGGAAACTGACCGGATTGATATTAAAACCAAGCAACTGATGGTGAACGTTGTGGATGGCGAAGAAGTTGAGAGAAGTCGGCATCTGAGCATATAGGATGAAGAACACAATAGCTTGAAGCATCAAAATGAAAGCAACAAACATTTTGTTACGGCCAATTTTATCCTGTTTGAGTGCTTCCCGGAAAAAGATAAACACTACGATGACAGATAGGGTAATCAGCATAATATTGGCTATTTTCACGTTGTGCATCAGCCATGCACAGACGTAAACCATCACAACACTTCCTGCCACGACCAGAAATAGGTTTGTGTAGTTGATTCGTTGATGGTCGGGTTCGGAACCAATATTACGCACGGTATTGCGACAGAAAATATAGACCAACAACGCGATAATCAGACCAATACCACAGATATTGTAGGTAACGGCGTAGCTAAATTTTTCCGCAATAACGGGAGCGAGAGCGAGTGAGAACAGCGAGCCGAGGTTGATTGACATGTAAAATAGCGTAAAAGCCCCGTCCAGACGAGGATCTTTGGGGGGATAGCATTTAGACAACAGGCTGGCTGGGTTGGCTTTGAACAAGCCGTTACCAACGGCGATCGTTCCCAATGCGTAGAAAATTAAATTAGGGTGCAGGATAGAAAGGCCAGTCATAAAGTAGCCGATTGCCAGCACAATGGCGCCTAACACAATGGTTCGTTTAGTTCCCAGTAAGTGGTCGCCTACATAGCCGCCAATAGAGATCAAACCAAAAACCAACGCGGCAAATGCACCGAAGGTAATAAACGCTTGTTCCTGGGAAAATCCCAATTTTTGTACAAAATAGACAGTGAGAACCCCTTGTACGCCGTAGTAGCCGAATCGTTCCCAAAGCTCGACGAAGAAAATCATAAAGAACGGCTTGGGTTGTTGTAATAAACCGATGGATACGGGTTTATTCATAGTTAATTGCCTCTGATTGGTTGAAATACACTCGGTAAATGTACAGTGACGTTCAGTGACATGATTTGTCGCTAAAGTGGTTTTCTTATGTACTTTATTCAAGTGATCGGAGGGCAGTAGATTATTATATGGTTAAAATATGTTCCTGGTGGCCGATCACACTAACATAAAGATATTTATATTGAATTTAATAGTATATTCATCAAGTGAATGCTAAAAATGATCAGGAAAAGAGCTGAATAGAGGCATTGACAAAGGAATGCTATTCAGGCCGTTCAGGGCCTGAATAGTGGAAGAACAATGACTGCCAGGAGGAGAGACAGTTAAACTGCGGCAGCTTCAATTTCCAACATAACTGGACGGAAATTACGCTTGAAATAGATGAGGCCGTGGCCTTGTTCGCTTACCGTGATATGTCTAATCTGAACCAGATACACGTTATGCGTCCCCACTTCTTGAACCTGTTCAATTTCACCTTCAAGACTCGCGAGGGTGCCGGTTAACACTGGTTGACCTAATACCCCTGTCTGCCAGATATTCCAGCGAAAACGCTCTTCCATGCTGACTCCGGTCATACCGGCAAAGTGGCGTGCCATCAATTCTTGTTCGTGGTTTAAAATATTTACACACAGGCGGCCATTTTCCTGAAAAACGGTATTCATAGCACTGTTTCGGTTAATGCATACCATCAGCGTGGGTGGCGTATCGGTGATCGAGCATACCGCTGTGGCAGTGATACCACAGCATCCCGCGCGGCCATCGGTGGTGACGATATTCACCGCTGCTGACAGACTCGCCATCGCATCCCTGAAACGCAGGCGATGTTCATTTTCTACAGACATATTGGCCTCCTGCTACCGATTATTTCAGCAGCTTATCTAACTGGTTGATATCGCTATTATTGTATAAGTGTGGTCTACGCCAACCATGCTGATCATAATCAGCAAGGCAACGATCAACCATATCCATCATTTTTTTCATATTGCCGGAGCCATGAGCATGGCGCAGACATTGCATCCGAATTTCATCCTGACTACCGGCATAGTTGATTTCGTACAACTCGTGACGGCCGCCAAATTCACTGCCAATGGCGTCCCACATCAGTTTTAAAATCTTGATACGTTCAACGTGATCGATACCGTTGGAACCCCGAACATACCGGGCCAGATATTTATCAATTTCAGGGTTGTTCATATCACGTACACTAGATGGTAGATAAATTAGGCCGCTGGTGACGTTACTTTCAATAATATTCTTAATCTTAGTGTAGGCCATTGGCGCCATAACGCGATAAGTTTGTATTGCCTGAGTATCCGGCATATAAGCGCCGCCTTTCCACGGTTTGGCTTCTGCCCACATCGCGTCGCTCAGTGACCAAAACAGGTTACGCCAGGCAACCACTTCGCCCAGGTTAGCCTGAACACCCCGGAATTCGATCACGCCGGTACATTCCAGGCTCCTTTGTAGCAGAGCAGTAATAAAATCCAGTTTCACCGCCAGCCGTATACAAGCCTGTAATGGGAACAGGCTGGTGAAACCCGCTTGAATCGCCCAGTTGCGCGCACGGTCGAAATCACGGTAAATCAGGACATTTTCCCAAGGGATAAGTACCTTATCCATCACCAGAATTGCATCGTTTTCATCAAAACGGCTGGATAAAGGATAATCGAATGGGGAACCTGTTGCTCCTGCTACCAATTCATAGGAACCGCGGGAGATCAGTTTCACGCCTTCCGCATCCATTGGCGCGACAAACATCAGGGCGAAATCAGGGTTATCCCCCATGACTTGTGCGGAGCCAAAACCGATAAAGTTATAGTGGGTCAGGGCTGAGTTAGTGGCTACCACTTTTGCGCCGCTGACAATGATACCGGCATCAGTCTCTTTTTCTAGCTTAATATAGACATCACGTGTCTCATCAGCGGGTTTATGACGATCGATTGGTGGATTAACAATAGCATGGTTAAAGTAAACGCCTGTTTCCTGAATACGTTTGTACCAGGTACGGGCATTATCAGCGAATTGACCATAATATTCAGGAAATGCGCCGAGCACGTTACCGAAAGCCGCTTTATAGTCAGGTGAGCGACCCATCCAGCCATAGGTTTGACGCGACCACTCAGCAATAGCATCACGTTGTTGGCGCAGATCGTCCGCACTGGTAGCAAAGCGGAAGAATTTGTGGGTGTACCCGCCATTGCCGGTATCGGTATTCCAGCACAGGACATCATGAGTTTCCGGGGCGTGCAGGGCATCGTACAACTGACCGATTGAAGCAGCAGAATTACGGAATGCGGGATGTGTGGTGACATCTTTTACGCGTTCGCCATAAATATAAATTTCGCGGCCATCTTGAAGGCTTTTCAGGTACTCTTCTCCGGTGAAAGGACGTTTTTTGTCGGCGCGAAAATCTTCTGGTTTCATGTCTACCTCACAGTCGTCATAAAAGGCGCCGGTCTTGATATAAGATAATCAATATTGGCACGGAAATGTTAATTTAATGTTTGTTTTGTGTTTCTTAATTGAAGCTTTAGAACGGCGTTTCTTGAATAGATTTTTGGAAGGTTCGCTGGTACTTTTCGTTGGAAAGAACGATTTGTTATTTAAAGTGTGATCTGGGCGATATTTTGGTGACCGTTTATACGGTCACCTTTAGTGGGATATATAGTTATACCCGTTATCTTTCAAGTTGCCTCTTTGTTGGTTGCACTCGCTCACCCCGGTCACATAGTTTGCTATGCTCCCGGGGATTCATTCCCTTGCCGTCGCGATGCATCTTGAAATCCATAGGGTATATATGAGTTTATGTACCGGAGCCTTGATTAAGGCACAGAGATTAATGTACATGCAATTTTTTATTTCTGGATGATGAAGGGGCCTCTTCCGGGTTTGCACGCTTTTTGCTTATTACTGGCTGACGTTTTTCAGCTGTAACTAATCCGATACTATATTTACTTTTTGGGTAATCATGGCCGCGAAATTCATTGACGTTTGTGATAAACATTGCGCTTACCTTTCTCGTACTTTGCAAATACTCGCCTTCGTCTCTTTTAGGTTCAGATAAATCTGTCAGAATTGAAGCGGCTACTTTTTTATCCTCACCATATACAACAGCTATTGCAGCACCAAAATGAAAAGGATATGCCCCTTTTCCACTTTTTATCTTCTCCGCGATCATTAGCCCTTGTTTTAAATCTGGCAGGTCTGTTTTATCCATTGTGGATTTTCCTAATGGGAGATGTTCTTCTTTTAAATCTTCGTCAGATGCATTACCTATTGATTTATTTCCAAACTCCACGGACATTATTACTCCCAGATCCGCTCCAACTGTTGCTTCATTTTCGTAAGGGAATGGTTTAGTCTCATGTTTGTTGTATAAGATATCAAGGGTATATTCTGTGTTGCTAATACAACTTATCGGTAGGTCTTTTTTGAAAGTTAATGTTGACATTCCATTCTCGGATGGACCTCTATCAAATAGCTCCTCTGGTACATTGAGGCCGGGTTTTTTTTCTTCTAACAGCTTATCTACAGGACCATAATGTAAAAATTCATCTTTGATTCTTATCAACGTTGGTTTTAATTTAGATCTTTTTTGCTCATCTATTTCTACATCAAAGTCAAATCCGGGAATATTGTATTTCGTAGGTGCAAGCCCAGAAATATCAACCAGTGTTGACGGATTATTTCTCACCATCCGGTATAGATTCAGTCCATCGATTGTTCCAGCCGGATCGGCGCTTAACCACCTACCAACCCACGGCTGATAATAGCGGTAGCCGTAATAATAGAGCCCGGTAGCATCGCGTTCTTTACCTGAGTAACGGAGGATTTTGTAGCTGGCTTCTATTTGATTTCTTGCTGCCCATAATGCTGTGCCGCCAAATGGATAATACTCTTCCTGACTGATAATTTGTCCTGCGTTATCCAGTTCAAGTTGACTGGAACCAATCAAATTATCATAGCTATAGCGAAGCTGATTGTTATTGATACCGGCTGGTGGCGTAGTTTCCCAGTGTAGAACTCGCACTTGTGCGTGGCCTGCTGCTCCCACGGTAATAGCATGCAGGTCTTCTGATGTAGTGGTCCCATTTTGCGTTGTACGTAGCTCCAGACCGGGAAGATAAGTTACTCGTTGCTGCTGCGTGCTGTTGCCAGTCTGCTGCTCACTGACTTTTAACTGTCGCATGCCGTCGTTGCCGTAACGATACCATTCCCGATCGCTGGCGCTCTCGCGACTGACTGGCGTTACCTGTTTTAGTTCACCTCGTGTATTCCAACTCAGCTCTTGCCCCGGTAACAATTTTGTTTGATGTCCGCCGGCATCAAACAGTGCCTCCACCTGTGTTGGGTCTGAGGTTAGCGAACTCAGCACTGCCCGATTACTGCGATTCGAAACGGTAATATCTGTGGTGTAGTTATTTTGGGCGGCGGGGGAACTGTGCCGGATTTGAACCAAATTGCCGCCGCGATCGTAATTATAGCTGCGAGTATAGTTGGTATATGAGTTTTCATCAGTAGGAAGAGGGATGATTGGCGAAGGAAGTTGGTTGCTTTGCTGGCCGATGTTAGCCATCTCACGTCCTGTTGCACTGATAAGCTGATACAGGGAATCGTAGGTGTAGGTATTTTCAGGGACTATTTTCTGATTGCGCCAGAAGCGGGTGGCTTCTGCATCATTACGGACACTAATAATATTCCCTACAGGATCATGTTCATAGCGTAGATCTTGTAACACCTTGCTATCTGATTGACGGCGAGTAGTGGTACCGATCAATCGTAGAGTTTCCGGTTCATAGCTGTATTCAGTGATAACGCCATTACCGTGTTCTTCACGCAATTTCTGGCCTGCGGCGGAATAGGTCAGGGATTTGACAATGACTTGCTCACTTTGGTTTTTCAATGTCAGCCAGCTACCTTGTAATTGTCCTGCCACATTGTAAGCCAGACGTTGCATGTTGCCTTTTGCATCGGTTTGGGTCAGCAAAGCGCCGGTAGCATCAAAGGTGCTTTGTGTCGTGTAAGTTTCGCTATTGAGTTTGGTCTGCCAGAGGGTTTCATCGTTACCTGTCCAGTCTGCTTCCTGACCGTCGGCTAATAACTGACGGGATTGAGATAAGATGTTTTCTGTCAATGACAGGCTTTCCAGTTGCGTCACTCCTGCTGTGTCGTAGTGGCGCACATACTGGCCGGCAAGATTATGATCTTTCTCCGCCTGTGTATTACCAGCCCAAATAAAATGCTCAGTAACGCGGGGAGTCTGTTCTCCGGGGGCTTGTTCACTTACGGATAATAGACGACCGGGCAGGGTATTGGCTTCATATTGTCGGGTCTGAATGGCGCCGGTTGCGGTTACAATCAACACTTGACGGCCTTCAATATCATTAAGGGCAATGGTACGGCCGGCATCGACACTTTCTGTCCGCAAAGTGTCGCCGGTGAGATTGTATTGCCAGAGGAAGTTGGGGTTTGTCGAGTTATTGGTTTGTTTGGCGTCATACAGCCGTGGATCAATGCTTTGGCTCAAGTGTCCTCGGGTATCATATTGGTGGCGGGTAATACGAGTATCTGTATCGCCTCCCGCGACGTCACGGTGAAAGTCGATGTTACGAATGGTCAGGCCACGGTTATCGTAGACGTTAACGGTGGGCGTATGTTGATAAAGTTTTGGGTCAATGTTTTTCATGATTTACCTCTTTGTTATATTTAAGAATTTCTGTCATCACAGCTTTATCTGTATTAAGCTGAATAGGTGTTTTGACATCGATAACAGTGATCATCACTGCTATGGATATGCTAATTCACCTAATTAATGATAGATGCTAAATAGTGATTTAAAATGACTGAAAATATGGAACGCCTTTTATTTTCTGATCTCCTTACTTTATGTATTGGTAAATTCAGCTTAATTTATACTTGTTTTAAACGTTATTTCCCTCCGGCCAGATCGATAAAATTTCCTGTTACATATGAAGCTTCATCCGACAGCAACCAGGAGATAGCCTGTGCCACTTCTTTCGGTTGTCCGCCGCGTTTCATTGGTAAGGAATTCTTCACCCGATCAACTCGATTTGGCTCGCCGCCATCGCTATGCATATTGGTATAAATAAATCCGGGGCGAACGGCATTAACTCGAATTCCCTGATCTGCCACTTCCAGAGACAGGCCAATAGTCAAAGTATCGATCGCCCCTTTCGATGCGGCATAATCTATATATTCGTGCGGTGATCCCAGTCGAGATGCTGCTGATGAAACATTGACGATTGATCCACCGTGACCACCATGTCGGAAAGACATTCTTTTAACTGCTTCCCGCGCACAGAGAAAACTGCCTACAACATTGGTGGCAAAAATATCATTCAGGCGATGAGCGGTTAATTGTTCAATCGATGCTTGTGGTTTTAATATCCCGGCGTTATTTACCAAACCGGTAATGCATCCGAGTTCGGCATCGGTTCTCTGGAAGAGTTCTACAACTTGTTTTTCATCAGCGACATCGACCTGAATGGCGATAGCTTTACCATCTATTTGACGGATAATTTCGATGACTTCCAGCGCTTGATCTTGATTGGAGTGATAACCGATACCAATATGATGCCCTTTCTCTGCCAGATAAAAAGCGGTTGCACGGCCAATACCACGCGATCCACCGGTAATTAATGTAATTTTTTGCATAATGTTCACATTTACAATTTTATATTAAGAAATTAAATATCAAACAAACCAGTATTAGTAAAGTAAAACTGAATAAAAATCAAATTATTGCATATGTCATGGGAATATTTCCAATGTCTTTATTATTATTTATATAATTTTTTAGTTAAGAATGAAATAATCTAATTGCTATGTTATGGGTATTGTGGGAATATTTTTATAAAGATAGAAATTGACTTTTTATAATTATAATAGTGGGAATCATGAGAAAACAATATTATATATTTTTGTTTTTGTTGACGATAAAATGAATTTGTTTGTAATTAATGTTTTTAAGGTTTGGTTAATAAATGACGCCTTTGAAGTGTAATATATAATTAATCACCTTCAAAAGCGTTTTTTATTTGAATATCTTATGGATTCAAGGTTGATTTATTTATCCTTTTCATGGTGTTTATTCATATAATTTTGCATTATTTTAGATGATTCATACAGATGTTCTAATACGGCGGAAATAGTTTCCCATAACTGTGGATTAGCTGAGCCATAATAATGAGTTCTAAAACATCCTCTTATATTTTTAGCACTAAGGATAAGATTATTAATATTTTTTAATAACATTAGTGGTGCAATATTAAGATAATTTCCTTGCAGCTCATTGAATATTTTTTGAAATGATTCATAATCATTCTTATCAACAGCATTTTTCATCTTATCTATGTACAGCAATTTTTCTCTCATATCCATTATATTTAACCTCTTTATTTGCTATCACATTAAAAATTACTATGATTAGTCATCTTTATCCAAATATTCTTGTGCTAATTTGGATACATGATTTAGAAAATCTAATGCCGTGGTTTCCCATAATTCAGGAACAAACTCATGGTAATTCAAGCTATGAAAGTCTTTTTCTACGTCATTAGAATTACGGCTGAAATTATTAATCTCTCTTATTAAATTTATTATAGTTATTGGGTAGTTTAGATAATCAGTTGCTATTTCATCTATTGTTTCACCAAATAACTGATAATCTTGATGAAAATAAGTCAGCGTTAAATCATCGATATATTTTCTTTCTATTTCTTTTTCCATTGAATTAAACCTCTTTGTTTATTTTTTTATTTAATAATACGTTGACTATTCATTTTGTTCAGTATGTTTGTTTAAATAATCTTTTGCTTTTTTTGATATGTGTTCTAAAAATTCAAGTGCTGTCATATTCCACCCTTCGGGGAGAACGTCAGCATTATGGTAATGATAATCAAATGTGTTCTCTACATCTTCAGAAGAGTCAATAAGATCGTTGATTTCTTCTATTAACCCTTTTCTCATTCCCTGAGATGCGTCATTAAGAAAATCATTGATAACATCATCAAGCTCGGGACCTGATATTATATCGAAGTCCTGATTAAAGTAAGCATGCATTAAAATATCTAGAAATGGATATTGTCCGGTCATTTTAATTGTAGCCTTTCATGCGATCTCCTAGTAACCGAAATCAACAGAATTACTTGAATATATAAAATATTCTTATTTATTAAACTTTCTTGTTTATTTTTTAATTAAAAATACTGTAATTATTTATTTTTATCTAGATAATCTCGCGCTCTTTTGGATACATAATTTAAAAAGCCAAGCGCTGTGGCAGTGTCCCAAAAATCTGGGTCAAAGTCACTATAGTAGAGAGCATCAAAGTCCTTCTCTATATCTTCTGAGGTGTTAATAAAAGAATCAATCTCTTCTATTAATCTTTTTATCATTTCCTGAGTTGCAACATTAAGAAAGCAGTCTGTAACTTCATCCATAGTTTTTCCATACAATAAGTCATAATCTTGGCAAAAATAAGCGCCTACTAAGATGTCTAAAAATGGATATTGTCCGTTCATTTTAATTAAACCTTTTTATATTTTAGAATGTATAATCTTAGCCCTAATATATTGGAAATGCAGTTAATATATAATAGGGTTGGCCGTTGTATTCAGAGTACTTTAAAACAACCTTGACTTTATATAATTTTTCCACATATTTCGATCCTCTGGCAATACCAAAACCAATAGAAGTACTTGAAACATATTCAATAGGAGCGGTTGTTCCTTCTGGAAGAGCATATTTAGCCCAATTCTCCAAACGTATTCTATTTGCTTTTAGAGCTTCTGAAATCACTTGCTCTGCCACCTCTTGATTGTAAAAAGTACTTGCTCTAGATATATCTGCTAGCCTTGCCCTCAACTCCTGCTCCGATAACCCAACATGTTTAAGCAAGGTATGTCCACCGGGTTTTAAACCTGTAGGCGATTCATGTCCAATTAACTTAATTCGGCCTACTCGTACAGAGGCAACTCTAACGGCCCCCACCATTGAAGCAAATGACAACGGTACAGCAATATCAACGGTGAGTCCTATTTCAGAAGCGGTATAATCATCAGCACCAAATTCTTTTGCTAATTCTACCGCCTCGCGATAAGTTTCCGTCGTGGTTTCTCTGCCGGTAATTACTTGACTGGCAGAAGCATTCATTACATCAAGACTGTGAGCGCCGATAATAACGCAGGCAGCTTTGGTTAGGGTTGAAGGATCGGGCGCCAGACAAAGAGCGCCGGCGCCAATGAGTTCAACGACTCCTGCCGCTAAACCCGCGCCACCTAATATTCTATTACTCCAGGTCTCTTCCTCGGTAATAGTATTATCTGACAGAATTGCCGCTAGCTGGACCGGAGATAAAACAATGCGTAACCCATTTTCAGATTCTGAATCAACAGGGGTATCAGTTAAATAAGCGGCATTATTCATCGTCAATAAATCCTGTCATCCCAGAAGCTATAAGAACCGGTTGAACAAGCAAGATTGTTCCACGTGATATCTTTGTAAGTAAAACAGATGATTTCCTGTGGTACGCTGGCATTACTGTCTCTGGAATGCGGATAATTGCTTTTTATGCTGGATATCAAGGCGTGGCCTAGCCTGATAGAATAGTTTTTTTCTAATCCTCCGGTTAGTGATGTGCGATAGTTTTCAAATAAACATTCCAGTTCTTCATTATCATCGAAGCTTCGCGCCAATAAAGGCGAAGATTTATCGATGGGTTTTACTACCATAACCGGATGATGGGATACGTGTTGTTCCCTTGTCATTAAATGTTGAAGCGAGTAAATAAAAATCTCATTCTCATGGCCGTGCTGGTAATTATTTCCTATAGAGTTTAAGGAGCCGCAGCCAGCGGAGATCAGCCCCTGTTTTTTGCCTTTCAATGTTAGATAAATAATATTTGCCATGTTAGTTGCTCCTAAATGAAATTTTTTCGACTCTATTGTAGGGTGTGTATAAAAGTCAACCAAAAATTTATAAATTTGGAATAATTTACATTTGTAAGGGGAATAGAATAATAAAACCAGAATACTTATAAACATGGCATCAAAGTATTTAAGAGGGGGATTAAAAATCCGGTATCCAGATGGCATGTTTGTAATAATCGAATAGCGTAAGCTGACATTCAGGTAGCTACTCAGTAGCCGCTACCTGAATATCTGAGATTATTTTAAGTACATACTATTAATCTGATGAAAAAACGCCATATCCAGTATCCTAGCAAGGCGAATGTAATGATATTAAGAGAGAGTGATTTGAATCTTTTTTTTACAGTTGCATAAATTAAGGGGGACATAATCAGTAAACATGTTGGAGCAAATACATCACGGTTATCATCTACCAGCTCTCTGTAAACAGTACAGAGATTATCTGTATCCTGACCACCGATATAATGCTCTTCTTCTAAGTATGACATCATATATATAAATAATGCACAAAAGATAGCATAAGTGATATTTAAAACTGCTGATTTGCTCATTCTCGAATTCTCATGATTATATGAAGTCTATGACATCAAAAGGTGGGAATCCGAATTCGCCTGTCATATAGTAAGGATTTTGCATATGTTGTGTTTCCTTTTCTTAAATTAATTTATTTATACCGGCACTCCGGTTGCCATCATTTATCCTTCACAAAGCTCCAGTGGGTTACAGAGTCTCAGTATATTCAGAATTTTAATTCTTGGAAGAGATTTTGTAATAAAAATGAGTAAGTTTAGCACGAATTAATAGCATGAGATTTGCTAAACAAGCAGAATAAAATGCCGGGATTGGTATAATTAGCATGGATATTTATTGTTCGTGAATATTTCTTTCTCGCCAATGACTAGGAGAGCAGCCAACTAATCGATTAAAGAAGCGGGCAAAATAGGCTGGATCTTTAAATCCGAGCTGATAAGCAACTTCAAATACCGGGCAATCACTGAATAATAATAGCCGTTTGGCTTCACGTAGTTGACGGTCGAAGATGAGTCGTTTAGGTGGGCGGTTGGTAAACCGACGGCACATATCTTTTAATCGCGATTCTGTAATATCTAACTTATGGGCATATTCCGGTACGGAAAGATGATGATGATAATAATTATCTATTAATTGGTTAAAGCGCTGAAACAATTTAATTTCTCCTCGCACGCCATTAATTGGGTGGTCATCAAGAGGAATATTGCGTAATAACAGTGTGAATATAGCTTGTGCCAGGAATGTCAGCGATTGCTCTCGACCGATAAAGTTATTAGATGATTCGCGGGCGATTAACGCCCAATAGTGATTAAAAGCGGCCAGCTCTTCCGGTTTATCGGCGACAGATAAGCAAATAGCCGGAATATCAAGAATATCTTTATTGGCCGGATAGAGCGATTCTAATAACGGTAATATCAGATCTTGCCGTACAGTAAGGACATATCCGTCGCTGTCATCTTGAGTGAAGAAAGCGTGAGGAACGGAGGGGGGAGTCAGAATAAACAGCGGTGCTTGTACAGAATAGTGTTGAGCATCCAACTGTAATTCAATATGGCCGGTGATCAAAAAATGAAGTTGGAAGAAACCATCGTGACGATGAGCCTGCATATTACGGCCAAAAAATGCCGCCATTCGGCCAAAGGTCTGATAGTGCACATCATCGGTGCCTTGGGTTTCATCATAATCCTTGCTGATATCAATATTGGCAATGATAGGCTCAGTCATGATGGTTTTTCCTTTTTATTTTTATTGAAATTGCTGCGCTGTTCTCTGTCTGGCGTGTTTCATCGGGATCAGACAGATAATGGCTGCGCCAATGACCAGTAACCCGGCAACGAAATAGAGACCGGTATTAAAGCTCCCGGTCTGATCTTTCAGCCAGCCGATTAATAATGGGCTAAGTGCTGAACCTATGTTACCTGTGGCGCTAATAACCGCAATGCCGATCGCTCTTGCGCGTAAGCTGATAGCTTGATCCGGCGTGGTCCAGAAGACCGCCATCGCGGTGAATGAGCCGGTTGAAGCCATAATAATCCCGATGAGCTGAATGACGCTGTGGTTGGTCAATGAGGTCAATATCCAGCCCACAGCGGCGAACAGATAGGGTAGCGCCGTATGCGTTTTACGTTCTTGTAGCCGGTCTGAACGGCGACTCCAGTAAACCATTCCGATGATGGTACAAAACTGAGGAATAGCGGTCAGAATGCCGATCATGATGTTACTGCTGCCCTGATTGAAGCTTTGCACAATCTGTGGCGTCCAGATATTAATCGCACTCAGGGTATTGGTTAGGCAGAAGTAGGCCAGGGTATACATCAGCATGATCGGCGCGAAAATCTCACGCCATATGCTGCGTTTTTGCATGGCCTGATGAGTTGATGAATTTGCCGGTTGAATCTGAGCGAGCTGGTCGTTATCCATCATCTCTTGTAAGCATTTTTTATCTTCATCTGTCAGCCACTTAGCGCGTTTTGGCGAATCATCAAGATAGAACCAAACGACAATTCCCAATAGCACCGAAGGAAAACCTTCCAACAGGAATAACCATTGCCAGCCGTGAAGGTTCAGGAGGCCATCCATTTCCAGAATATAACCGGAAGCCAGAGAACCAAACGCCATTGTCACCGGCATTGCCACCATAAACAGCGCATTGGCGCGGGCGCGATAATAAGCCGGGAACCAGTAAGTCAGATATAACAGGATACCCGGCACGAAACCTGCTTCGGCGATACCGACCAGCATACGCAAGATATACAGACTGGTTGGTCCGGCGGCGAACATGGTGGCGGTGGAGGAGATCCCCCAAAGCACCATGATAGTCGCTATCCAGCGTCGCGCCCCGACGATGCTGAGCATGATATTGCTGGGAATACCGAAAATGACATAAGTAGCATAGAACAACGTTGCCGCCAGACCGAACATGGTTGCGTTCAGTCCAAGATCTTTACCCATTGTCAAACCGGCAAACCCGATATTGATTCGATCCAGAAACGAGAATACAAATAAGACGAATAGGAAAATAATCAGGCGACGGAATAGTTTGTTAATGACGGATTGCTGTTGTGCCGTGAGTTGCTTATGTTGAACTGCGGGATTACCCGGTTGTTGCGCAGCGGTTGATGAATCGCTCATTGTCATTTTCCTTAATTGCTTTTTTATTTGTATTACATGGTCATGGCAAATCAAAAGGTTGTCGGGTAAATCGGTTGTTAATGTGGTATTGGTTGAGATTAATAAACACCGGATGAAGGTGTTGTCGGCAGTTCTTTATCCTTGATAAATCGTGCTGCCAGCGCTTCCGCTGTACGAGCCAGTAAAGTGGTATCAATACCAACGGCAACAAACAGTGCGCCGAGTTTCAGGTAATGTTCGGCAATATTGGGCGCTGACATCAGAATGCCCGGCGCTTTATCCGCCTCTTTGATTTGGCTGATTGCCTGCTCAATTGCCGCTTTTACTTCGGGGTGATGCGGATTATCGGTGAAGCCCATATCGGAACTCAGATCAGCCGGGCCGATAAAAACACCATCCACACCCTCGACTTTGAGGATCTCCGGCAGGTTACGCAGTGCTTCACGGGTTTCTACCTGCACCAGAACGCAGATTTCATCGTTGGCGCGATGTAGATAATCAGGCGTTCTGTTCCAGTGAGAAGCTCTTGCCAGAGCGCTGCCCACGCCACGGATACCCGCCGGTGGATAACGGGTTGCGCGAACCGCTTCATAAGCCTGTTCGGCGTTTTGTATCATGGGGATTAATAAAGTTTGGGCGCCGATATCCAGTAGTTGTTTAATGATGACCAGATCATTCCAGGGCGGGCGCACAATGGGATGGCTTGGATAAGGGGCGATGGCTTGCAATTGGCTTAAAATCGTCTGAACATCGTTCGGTGCATGTTCGCCATCGATAAGTAGCCAGTCGAAACCGGCTCCGGCCACTAATTCAGCGCTATAGGGGCTACAAAGCCCCAACCATAAACCGATTTGTGGCTGGCCTGCTTTTAATGCCTGTTTAAATTTATTGGTTAATCGATCCATATTTTTTCCTCCTTAAACAAAACGGCAACTGATAGCGCCGAGGGGGCCGTAATCCACATGGAAGGTATCCCCTTTATTGGCTGGAACCGGGCGGGTAAACGATCCACTGAGAATGATTTGTCCTGCTTCAAGCTGAACGCCATGTGGCGCCAGTTTGTTTGCCAACCATGCGACACCGTTGGCCGGATGGTTAAGTACCGCAGCCGCGACGCCGGACTCTTCAATCACGCCATTGCGATAGAGCAGGGCGCTGATCCAGCGCAGATCAAATGCATCAGGTTTAATCGGCCGGCCGCCCATAATGACGCCGCCGTTGGCGGCATTGTCAGAAATCGTATCGAACACTTTGCGTGGACGCTTGGTTTCCGGATCGATGTTATGGCAACGGGCATCGATCAGTTCCAATGCGGGAATGATGTAATCGGTCGCATTGTAAACATCGAACAGGGTGCAGTTCGGGCCACGCAAAGGTTTTGCCAGAATAAATGCCAGTTCAACCTCAATACGGGGCACAATAAAGCGATCGCATGGAATATCACTGCCATCAGGAAAAAACATATCGTCCAGCAGAGCGCCGTAGTCCGGCTCGCTGATTTGTGAACTGGCTTGCATCGCTTTTGAGGTCAGGCCAATTTTATGGCCTTTGAGTACCCGACCTTCGGCGATTTTCAATTCCACCCAGTGACGCTGAATAGCATAAGCATCATCGATGGTGATTTCAGGGTAATCCAATGAGATCTGGCGTATTTGTTCACGGCTTTTTTCTGCCTGATGCAGACGATGTGCAACCTGTGATACGACTTCTTTCTGTAACATGCGGTTAAACTCCTGTGTCCTCTATGCCGCCAAAGCAGAGGTATTTCACTTCCAGATAATCTTCGATGCCGTAACGTGAACCTTCACGTCCTAAGCCCGATTGTTTAATGCCGCCAAATGGGGCGACTTCATTAGAGATCAAACCTTCATTGATCCCGACCATGCCGCTCTCCAGCGCTTCTGCCACACGGTAAATTCGGCCGATATCGCGGGAATAAAAATAAGCCGCCAGACCAAATTCAGTATCATTCGCCAGATGGATGGCTTCTGCTTCATCACGGAATTTGAAGAGAGGAGCAATAGGTCCGAATGTTTCTTCTTGGGAGATAAGCATAGATTCGTTGACATCAGCCAGTACGGTAGGTTCGAAGAACAGACCGCCCAGAGCGTGTGGTTTACCCCCGGCCAATATGCGTGCGCCACGAGAAACGGCGTCACTGATGTGTTCTTCTACTTTATCGACGGCGGCTTGATTGATCAGTGGGCCTTGTTGTGATTTGGCATCGCTGGCCGGGCCGACCTGCAACTTATTGACCGCTTGTGCCAGACGTTCGGCGAAGGCGTCATAAATGGTTTCCTGAACCAAAATTCGGTTAGCGCAAACACAAGTTTGACCGCTGTTGCGGAATTTAGCTATCAACGCTCCCTGTACAGCGGCATCAATATCGGCATCATCAAAAATAATAAATGGCGCATTGCCGCCCAATTCTAGCGATAGCTTTTTCACGGTATCGGCACTTTGTGCCATCAATAATTTGCCGATACGGGTTGAGCCAGTAAAAGAGAGTTTGCGGACAATCGGGCTTTGGGTCAAAACACCACCGATGGTTTTTGCATCGACGCCAGTCACCACGTTGAATACCCCGGCGGGAATACCTGCTTGTTCCGCTAGTGCGGCCAGAGCCAGAGCTGAAAGTGGGGTTTCTGAAGCGGGTTTTAGGATCACCGTGCAGCCCGCAGCCAGCGCAGGGCCAACCTTGCGGGTGATCATGGCGTTGGGGAAGTTCCACGGTGTGATCGCCGCCACAACGCCGATAGGTTGTTTGATCGTGATGATCCGTCGGCCTGGCATCGGGCTTGGGATAGTTTCACCGTAGGTGCGTTTACCTTCTTCCGCAAACCATTCGATGAAACTGGCGCCATAAGCGATCTCGCCCATAGCTTCTGCCTGTGACTTCCCTTGCTCCCGGCTCAACAATTCAGCCAGCGCCGGTTGATTTGCCATCATTAACTGAAACCAACGTTGCAAAATCTGGCTGCGTTGTTTGGCTGTCATTGCTCTCCAGGCAGGCAGGGCTTGTTGAGCGGCTGCAATTGCGCGTTCTGTTTCAGTTGCTCCCATATTACTGACGTGGGCAATAACTTCGCCATTTGCCGGGTTAGTCACCTTAAACGTTGCTTGGTTGTCGGCATCAACCCATTGCCCGTTGATATAAGCTTGTTGACGCAGTAATTCTGTATTTACATTATTTGTCATGATTTTTTTCTCCTAAAGACACTTGTGTGAGGGGTTTCCGCTGGTAGAAAGTTACTAGCTGCTGGCATAACCAACACAATCCAGCGCAAACTGCCATCACAAAGGCCATAGCAAAAGGGGTTTCATCTTGTAGTAAAGAGACGGCAATGCTGGCGAGTGCGGCCATACCGAATTGTGCAGAAATAGCGAGCGCACTGGCGCTACCGGCAAGTTGACCGCGATGTTGAAGTAATAAAGAGAGGCTGTTAGTACCAATGGCATTAACCAGCGAGATAAACAGTACGACCAAAATGACGATCACAGTCAGACTTTGCTGATAAAAGATAACCAGCAAGATGCCGAACAGTAATTGAGCACTGGTTTGGATAAATAACAGGCGAGAAACATCGTAGACTTTTAGTAAACGGACATTAAGCAGCACTATTGCCATCATGCCTAGCGCATTACAGGCGAACAGTAAGCCGTAGTAATTCGCCGGAACCTGAAAATAATTGATATAGACGAAAGGGGAGCCACTGATAAATGCGAACATGGCGGCGCAAGTGAATGCCAATGTGCCGATAGTTGCCATAGCTTCGCCATCAGTCAGTAATTTGCCGTAATTTTTAAACGCGGTGATAAGTTTTCCATTGTTACTCTGAGCGGGCAGCGTTTCTGGCAAGAAAAATAGTAATAATATTCCGCTGATACAGCCGAACAGGCCCAATAGAGTAAATATGGCCTGCCAATTGAAATAGGTTAACAAGAAGCCACCGAGTAATGGGGCGATAAGTGGCGCTATCATGGTCACTAAAGTCATGAGCGATAGCACACGTGGTAATTCCTGTGGGCTATAGATATCACGGGCGATAGCTCTGCCCATGACCACCGCGGCGCCGCTGCCGAATGCCTGTAATGCGCGTAGTAAAATCAGCTGTTCAACTTGTGTCACCAAGGTGCACAACGCACTGGCGACGACAAATAATGCGATACCGCTAAGCAGCAGTTTTCTGCGCCCTAAATGGTCGCTCAGTGGGCCGTATAACAGCATGCCAATACAGAAACCGGCGAAAAATACGCCTAAGGTATGTTGCATCTGCCCTTGTGTTGCCTGTAATTGCCTTGCCATTTCCGGCAAGGCTGGCAGGTACATATCAATCGACAGAGGCCCGAAGGCCACCAGTGCACCTAATAAAGGGATTAACCAACGAGGAGGATGCTGATGAAAAGATTTCGGCATCACTACTCCTTACGAAACAGGGCGTGGACGTTGTTTTGTTTGTAGTTCAGTACCGGGTCTAATTCTTCCATTGTAAAAGAGAGAGCAAGGTAACGTTGGGCCATCAGCGAGGCAAAATGTTGTTTGATCAGAGGAAACAGTATCTCACCAACCTGTTGACGGCTTTCAAGGCTGCGTCCTGCGCCGATTTTTAGTGTCATATGGACGAATGCATAATCATGTTGACCGTCGGCCATTTGCCAGGTATCCAGCCAGATGGCGCGGCTGCGTATGCCGCCTAATGGGAAAATGCCGGTATCTGCCAGCGCCTGATTCACTTTGGCGAACAACTCTGGCAGATTGGCTTGTTCACGGATGTTTTCTGTACATTCAGCATAAAAATGTGGCATAGGTTGCTCCAAATCAGGCGATAGCGGGTTTATTGGTGATGTAATCAGGTAGAGGGAATACGGCGTTGACTTGCCCGGTGCCGGAACTGGCAAACAGTTCAGTCAGAAATTCCACTTTACCGTCATACTTATCCCAACCGAGTAAGCCTAATAACATCACCGTATCGTGCATATTGCCTTCGCCATAACAATAATCTGCATATTCCGGCAGCATTTTGCAGAACTCTTTGAATTTGCCCTCTTTCCAGAGCTGAACCACCCGATGATCCATCTGTTCGTCGAATTCTCGGGTGTAACTGTTCATGCCCTCTTCGGCACGCTGATCATCAATAAAACGGTGAGAAAGGGAACCGCTGGCGAGTACCGCCACGGTGCCATCATATTTCTCAATCGCTTTCAGAATCGCTTCCCCAAGACGACGGCTATCTTCAAAAGCATGAACGGTGCAGAACGCGGAGACAGAGACAACTTTAAAATGTCGGTCACTGTTCATGTAACGCATGGGTACCAGCGTGCCGTATTCCAGTTTCAGGCTTGGGATTTCATGCGCCTGAGCACGTACGCCGACATTGCGTGCTTCTTCTGCGATCATTTGTCCCAATTCAGGATTGCCGTCATATTCATAGCTCATATCCCGGATGAAGTGGGGTAATTCATTACTGGTGTAAATACCGGAGAAATGGTCGGCGCAATTGATGTGATAGGCACTATTCACCAGCCAATGCGTATCAAACACAATAATGGTATCGACCCCCATTTCGCGACAACGGCGGCTAATCTCTTTGTGACCATCAATGGCTCCCTGACGGCAACCGTGATGTTTTCCCGGTAATTCAGACAGATACATGGATGGTACATGTGTAATTTTGGCTGCTAACGCTAACTTACCCATAAAATCCTCATTTGATATCAGGACGGCGAACCGGAATTCGCCGTGGTTAACGCTGATGAAACGGTTAGACTCCCCAACGCGGGATATGATGATCCCCCATAGAGATACAGACATTTTTCATCTCAGCAAACACTTCAAAGCTGTATTCACCGCCTTCACGGCCGGTGCCGGAAGCTTTCACGCCGCCGAATGGTTGACGCAGGTCACGGACGTTCTGGGTGTTGACGAATACCATGCCGGCTTCAATATTACGGGCCAGACGCAATACCTTGCTGACATCTTGCGTCCAGATATAAGAAGCTAGACCGTACTCCACGTCATTTGCCAGGCGCAGACCTTCTGCTTCATCTTTGAATGGCAGCAGGCAGGCGACAGGGCCGAAGATCTCCTCCTGAGCCACCCGCATACGGTTATCAACATCCGCCAGAACCGTTGGGCGTAGGAAATTGCCCTCTTTTAGGTGCGCCGGTAAGTCAATCGGTTTATCTGGGCCGCCAGCCAGCAACGTGGCGCCTTCTTCTATCCCCAGACGGATATAGCCGGAGACTTTTTCCCAATGCGGTTTGCTAATAAGTGCGCCGATCTGAGTGTTTGGATCTTGTGGATCGCCTACCCGTAAACGATTAGCGCGTTCAGCAAAACGTTTAATAAACTCAGGGTAGATACTTTGCTGAATAAAAATACGTGAACCTGCGGTACAACGTTCACCGTTGATAGAGAAAATGGTAAACAGGGCGGCATCCAGTGCCCGTTCAATATCAGCATCTTCGAAGATCAGAACCGGAGATTTTCCTCCTAGCTCCATTGAATATTTTTTCAGGCCGGCGTTTTTCATAATCTGACGGCCGGTTACGGTACCGCCGGTAAACGAAACCGCGCGTACATCGTGATGTTTCACCAGCGCGTCACCGGCGGTAGCGCCATATCCCTGAACCACATTCAGCACACCGGCAGGGATACCGGCTTCTAGTGCCAATTCGCCTAAACGGTTTGCGGTTAATGGGGAGAGTTCTGACATTTTCAGCACTGCGGTGTTACCTAGCGCTAAACAGGGAGCAACCTTCCAGGTGGCGGTCATAAATGGCACGTTCCACGGAGAAATCAGCGCGCAAACGCCAACGGGTTGCACCAGCGTATAGTTGAGCATCTTGTCATCAACGGGATAGGTATGGCCGTTCATTTGCTGACAAATTTCAGCAAAGAAGTTGAAGTTGTGAGAAGCGCGTGGAATCAGGACATTTTGTGTTTGATGAATGGGCAGACCGGTATCTTTGGTCTCCATTGCGGCGATTTCAGGCACATTTTCATCGATCAACTCACCCAAACGGCGCATCAGGCGTGCACGCTCTTTCATCGGCAGATCTGCCCATTTGGGGAATGCTTCCTTGGCGGCGGCGACAGCTTGATCAATCTCCTCTTGACCACCGGCAGCGACTTCTGCCAGCACTTCGCCGGTAGCAGGATTTGTTGTTTCAAAATAGGTTTTGCTGCTGACGTTTTTGCCGTTGATCCAATGGTTAATTATGGTCATTACAGACTCTCCTCATACTCTTGCTGGCTGACAATACGGTTGACCAGACGTCCAACACCTTCAACTTCAACAATAACTTCATCTCCCGGCGCCACATCGGATAATCCTTTTGGCGTCCCGGTGGCGATCATGTCTCCCGGTTGCAACGTCATAAAGTCACTTAGATAAGCGATCAAGAATGGAATATTGAAGATCAGATCAGCGGTTGTACCGCGTTGACGCAATTCACCATTAACCCAAGTGCTTAGTGTCAGATTATGCGGATCGGGTACATCTTCTTTATCGACGAACCACGGACCGATGGGAGTCAATGTATCGCGGCTTTTTACCCGGAGATTAGGGCGATAATAATTTTCCAGATAGTCACGGATTGCGTAATCGTTACAGACGGTGTACCCGGCAACGTAATCCATCGCCTGTTCTTTGGTGACTTTGTGGGCGGCTTTGCCGATGACAACAACCAGCTCAGCTTCATAATGCATGTATTCCACATTATCAGGGCGAACGGAAACCTGACGATGACCGGTCAGCGTATTGGCGGCCTTGATAAAAACCAGCGGTTCTTTGGGGGGCTTAAATTCCAGCTCGGTGGCGTGATCAGCATAATTCAAACCGAGGGCGAACAGGGTACCGTTTGCGGGGGGCAACCATTGGACGGATTCGCCGCTGATTTTGCTGCCATCTGTCAGACAGACATTTTCCTGTTCATCGACAGTAACAATCAAATCGCAACCTTGATAGTGAACTCTTGCGTGTTTCATGCTTTTTCTCCCGCTTGCACAACCTGATTTTCCAGTGATGGGAAACCTGCTGCCCGAATAACAACTTTATCGCCCGGTTTGATAGCGACACGTTGGTGTGGCGTCCCAAGCAGGATGACATCCCCCTCTTTGAGGGTTGCGAAATCACTTAATGCTGCGACTAATTCCGTGGCTGAACGCACCAGATCGGCGGTTGACCAGCGATCGACTTCCTGACCATTGATTTCGGTAATGATATCTAACGCATCAATGGATTCAGGATGAGCCATTTGGCCTATGGGGCAAAAGCCATCACGACACTTAGCTTTAATTGCCGGACGATAAAAAGCGGTTTCAGGCAGGCTGACTTCATTAGCTAATGCATAACCTGCGATATATTCGGCTGCGTTTTCGATAGCAACTTTGCGGGCGGTTTTACCTATTATTAATGCCAGCGTCGCACCGCTTTGAACCTCTTCACCTACCGGATGGGGAATCGCTTCACCGCAGGTGATAACGGTATTCCGTGGTTTAATAAACCACACTGGTGTCTTAGGTAAAGTGCTATAAGGTGCTTGCTGAAATGAGTCATGCCAGAAATCTACCTGGCTCCGATGGTTGAGGGCTACGGCGAAGACAGTGCCTTTCATTAACGATTCCTCATGAACTTAAACTGGTGGTTTTAAGATGCATTT
Organism: Photorhabdus akhurstii; assembly: GCF_019090985.1. Lineage (NCBI taxonomy): Bacteria > Pseudomonadati > Pseudomonadota > Gammaproteobacteria > Enterobacterales > Morganellaceae > Photorhabdus > Photorhabdus akhurstii. The sequence continues at coordinate 1,255,050 of NZ_CP020335.1, forward strand.
ATTAATATATTAATAAACCACAAGGCGCACTGTTGCAATATGTTAATGTGTTTGTTAATTTTAATTGTGATCTCAGTAACAATATCTCTACTAAATTTATTTTTTATCGTTATTGATCAGTGTATTAATCTTTTTGTGGATAAAGTGATTGCTCCTGTATTAACCTTTTATTAACCTGATTTTCAGAGTTTATTTTTGTTTACTTATTAATATTTTTATGATTTTTTCTTTGTGGTTGACTGAGGGACGTGCTAGTCTTTTTTATTGTGGTTATAGAGTGAGATAGCACTCGTAAATCAGTAATTAACTAAATAAGAGCCTTCATTACCCATGCATGAATCTCTGACAATTGCATTACTTCAAGCGCGAGAAACCGCGATGGGTTTTTTCCGCCCAATCCTTAAGAGTCATAATTTGACTGAACAGCAGTGGCGTATTATCCGCGTACTGTCTGATAATCGGTCGATCGATTTTTATGATTTATCTTGCCAGACCTGTATTCTTCGCCCAAGTTTGACTGGGATATTGACTCGCATGGAGCGTGATGGCTTGATCTTTCGTCTTAAACCGATGAATGACCAACGAAAACTTTATGTTTCTTTAACCCCGGATGGTCAGAAACTTTATGAAAAGGCGAAAGAGCAGGTGGAACAGGGATATCAGGCTATTGAAAAAGCCTTTTCACCGGAAAAACTGGTTCAGCTTTCAGCTTTGTTGGAAGAATTAATTGCTGTGGGCAATAACTCACAGATAAATACGGAAAAGGATATTAAGTAAATAGAATTTTTATTGAAAATGATAGATGAGAGTTTCCCTCAATCGTAATGTGATTTCATTATTCTTGAGGGATAAGGCAATAATTTCCGCTGGTTAAAACCCAAAGAGTGGTTTTATTTATTGATAGAGAACTGTTGTTTCCTTTCTAAATTAAACTCTAAATGGCGTAATAAGATAAAATTATGCATTTTGTTTTAGTTCAACGCCGAATAAGGAGATATCCTCCGCAATACAGTCGGATATACCGCTGTATCAATAGTTGGATAGCAATATGTTGTTACATTCTTTTTTCCTGAGTTTTTCGGAATTTCCTAGATTATCGGAATTCTTTAAATCTATAGGCTATATAATTATTTGATTTTTTTTAAATTTAATGAAGTAATGAAGGATGACTTGAAGCACTATTTGGCGGATTAATTTGGATTTTTTAAGAAAATTAATTCTATTTTAGATGAATTCGAGGCTTAAATTATATAGGTATCTAGATACGATTTACGCAGGACACCTCTTCAACACTCAATATATTCAATACAGAACGGTTTTAATACCGCGTAGATTGAACATGATGGTTCAAAACGAACTTGATATCGGAGCTTAACCAATCCCCTCAACACTGGAAATCAATAAGAATAATTAATGTAATGCTTTTGCAATTCTGGGAACCCGTGTTTCTGCGCAAGGGTAAGAAAGCGTAAGAGCAAGGAAAAGCCTTACTCAAAGTAGTGGCGTGGCTTTCAATGACATCAGGTTTTGACATGGGACAAAAAACCGAACATTTAGAGTTATTTTGTTCGGTTATCTTCAACCGCCGGGGCAGTATACGGAAAATTTCATCACTTAAAAGAGATTTTTTGTATTTTTTTGTAAAAAATTACTTAATTTTTTGATTTCAAATAGAAATTATTTCTTTCATTACGAATATTGTGGCCTGTTAAAAGCTCTTTTTCTGAGCGATTTAATATTCATTTTCTTATGCCAAAGGCAGAAATCCTGAAACCAAATGGCATAAGTCAGAAGTGATTTCATAAAGTGAATATTTATATTCATATATTTCATCAAGTTAATAACCGAACAAAATAACTCTAAATGACCAGTAAACGCACCGCCTTGGCGGTCCGATTGTTTAATCTGTCATGGTGTTGTTTTAGGCAAAATGTATTCAGTAGATGTAGATAAGGAATAGATGAAATGAAAAAGCAAATTTTGAAGACTTGTGTGGCAGCAGCACTGTGCTTAGGGGGAATGTCGCAGGCGTTGGCAATTAATGTTGGTGGTGCTGGTAATACCCTGACAGTGAACTCAGAAGTGACCGCGCCAACTTGTGAATTTGACGCAATGCCTCCGGTCAATCTTAAGGCTCTGGCATCAGACTTGAATAATGTTGTTAATAAGGCTGTAGTAGGTGAGCAAGATGTCCAGATTAAAGTGAAAAACTGCCCTCAGTGGAAGAGCAATGGCGGTATTTCAAACGTTAATTTGACGGTTAGCGGTACAGCAGTAGATACTGATTTCTTTCAGCTTAAAAATGGTGTTACTCCAATCACTGATTATGCGGTTAGCCTGAAAGCTGGTAATGCAGAAGTGAAACCAAACGCAGTAATTAACCTAAAAAATAACGATGCGCTAGCTGATGCTGCTGATAATACCATCACACTTAAGGCAGGACTGGTCAAGCTTGGTTCAACATCGGTAACAGCAGCAACCTCCTCTGCGAACCTAACTGTAGCAATAGCCTATCAATAATCAACTCCGTTAGGCACTAGGGACACATAGCTGTGGAATTGGACAGGGAGGTCCAATTCTTGCTTACGTATCACCAACACAGACACATTCAGGTGACTCAGTGAAAAAATTCATGACAGCAATGATGGTGGCCAGTCTATTAGGCGGCACGGTCACCGCCGCGAAGGCTGGAGGGGTAAGTATTGATGCCACTCGCATTATCTACCCGGCGGACCGTCACGCCGCCACCGCTTCACTGCGTAACAGCAGTAAAGAGACCGTCTATCTGATGCAAGTGGCAGTCAGTACTGCTCCTGAGCGGAAAAAGGCCGCTCCGTTTGTAATAACACCTCCCCTGTTTCGTATGGAGCCAGGCAGCCAAAATCAGGTGCGTATCATCAAAACTGGTCAGACCCTGCCGACCGACCGGGAATCCCTATTCTGGTTTACCGCGAAAGCCATCCCATTAAGCCATGAATCCGACAAACATTCCCGGCAGAGTGTTTCCGGCGGAATACAGTTTGCTCTGGCCCACACAATTAAATTGATGTATCGCCCGTCAGGGCTGCCGGTTTCTTCGGAGCAAGGATTTGGTTCACTGCGCTTCAAACCGACAGCCGAGGGGATAACGGTCACGAATCCGTCACCCTATTACATCACCTTCGCCTCCCTGAAAATAGGCGGGCAAGAGCTGATGACAAAGCAACAGAAAGAGAACATGGTTTCTCCGTTTTCGGCCCTGTCTTTCCCGCTCAAGGGGGTACATTACCCGGCCAAAGTAAGCTGGACGGTGATTAATGACCTCGGAGGATCATCATCCTATAAAGGGGAGATACCGTAATGCGCAAATCGTGGACTTTTATCAGACGGACAACCCTGGCCGGTTTGCTCTGTACCGCCCCCCTGCCCGGAGGTGCGAGCACCAACACGGCAGAACTGACGCTGGCATTAACGCTGGAACAGCCAACCTGTGAACTCAACGTGCAGACATCCCGTGTCGAGTTTTCATCCATTCCGCTTAACGAAGTGCAACGTAGTACGGAACATATCGCAGCGGCGGACAACAAGCCTGTTACGTTGGCATTGTCAGGCTGCGCGGGATCAGCCCGAGCGGGCCGTACCCCAGCGATTAAAATAGCCGGCCCCACACCGGAAAACCACCCGACGTTATTTCGGGATAAATCTTCCTCTGTGGCGGGAAACGTGGGATTTGGCCTGCGCTATCAATCACCGGGAGGCGGACTGGGAAGCTACCTGAAAAATGGCGATTATGTGGATTTGGCATCACCGGGTAGCGCCGTTAAAGACGGTCAAATCACCTTCCAGATGGATATGCGACATGAATCCGGCACGGCTGTCCCCACCCCCGGTGAACTGACCGCGCACATTCAATTTCAATTTGACTACCACTGAGTGTCGTTCAGGTATCAGGAGGCGTTGTGGAAACAGGTCGGGTACGCACAACGCGGTACAGGTTGGCGCCACTACTATTATTCTGGCTGGGGTTAGGCGTGATCAGCGCAGAACCCTGTCAGGCCGCCGGTATCAGCCTGAATAAAACCCGGGTGATTTTTACCCAGGGGGCGCGGGCGCAGATGCTGACAGTGGTCAATACCACGTCTCAGGCGTGGCTGGTTCAGGTGAGAATCACGGGCGATCAGGCGAAAACCGCCCCGGCGTTTGTGGTGACGCCGCCGCTGTTCAGGCTGGAGGCCAACAGTCAGAACAGTCTGCGTATTTTGCCGACGTTTAATCGGTCCCCCTTTCCGGTGGATCGGGAATCGCTCGGGTATGTCCAGATGAACGCTATCCCCGCCGCCCATCAGATGGCGAATGAGCATACTCGGGATCAAGCATCGATGAGCGTGGGCATGCGAATTAAGTTTTTCTGGCGACCGCAGGGCTTGCCGATGTTGCCGGAAGAGGCGTATGGACAGCTCCGCTTTCAGTCGCAATCCGATGGCGTTAAGGCGTGCAATCCCACGCCGTATTTCCTGTCACTGGACAGCCTCACGCTGGACGGACAGGCGCTCGATCTGAATCGCTATCCCTCCATGATAGCGCCACGGGATTGTGTGACCTATGCCGGACAGCAGGACAAAAAATCGGTGAGCTGGTCGATGATTAATGATTACGGCGCGGCTTCAAACCGGTTTACCGCCAACGTGGCGCGTTAAATTCGCCCTTGTTTTATCCAGAGGTGGAAAGTGAAGAGAGTCAGTAACGGGCATAAACGGGCGCATTGGGCGGTCATGATGTCTCCCTTTTGTTTCGCCCTATTGCTAGGAAGCCTGTTTAAGGCGCAGGCGGCTGAGAATCAGGGATTATCGTTCTCCCCGATGCAGTTGTCTTATGTGGCTAAAGACAGTCCGGGCGGCGTGACCCTCAGTATGACCAATCACACGGCGCAGGGCTATCTGGTACAGGGATTTGTCAGCCCGATGGACCCCGATACCGGTCGCTTTGACACCAAAACCGGGCACGTTCCCCCTTTTGTTGTCCTGCCGCCGTTAAAACGGGTCGAAGCCGGTGGGAAATTTTCGTTCCGTATTCGCCAGCTTGGCGGGTCGTTACCGCCGGATCGGGAATCGGCCTTTGTGATCTCGCTGCGGGCTATCCCCGGCGTCGCCGTGCCGGAGATGGGAGCCTCTAAACACCAAACCGGCAAAAACTCGCAAGTACAGGTCGCCTTACAGATGAATATTCGGCTGTTTTATCGTCCTCAAGGCGTCCCCGCCCGGGATAACGCCACGGTGGCTAAACAGGTGAAATTTTCCCTTCAAGGAACGCAGTTGCGGGTGGAAAATCCCACGCCCTATTTTCTGACCTTTTCGGTCCTGAAAGTAGGCACACAGCATGCAGATGACCATACTCGCCAGACGATGGTGCCGCCAAAAGGCATACAAACCTATTCGTTTACCGCCGGGGGAGCGGGACCGCTGGTCTGGCGTTTTCCCGGCGACAGTCAGGATCGCCACGTCCCGTTATAACCCCGCCGCATCGGCGGACGGTGTACCGGCAGAGTGACCTCAATATCAACAAGCACAGGCTTAATTAGAAGCAGAGATGAGCTATGGCAATAAACACTTTATTTCCGTCTGCACTGCGGGCGGGTAACCAACGCGCGTCCGGTCAACCGGGCGGTTTCCGGCCCCGTCCGGTCTACCTATGTCTGCTGTGTTCACTGACGGCAACGGCCCTGCCCGCCTCGGCGCGGGAATACTTTAATCCCGCATTCCTGATGGGCGCTGACGGTGAACGCAGCCATGTCGATCTCTCGGCGTATGAAAACGCGGGCTATGTCGCCCCCGGACGCTATCTGGTCGATGTCTACTTGAACCAGAATAAGGTGGACAACCGCGAGATTGAATTCAGGCTGGTTAACGGCCATCTCCAACCAGTATTAACCGTCGCACAACTGGAAGGGTACGGGGTCAATACCCGCGGATTACCGGCTTTTAAGGGTAAAGCGGACGACAGCCTCATCACGGATCTGGCGAAAAAGATCCCGCACGCCAGCGCGACTCTGGATTTCGCCCGGTTGCGTCTGGATCTCAGTGTCCCGCAGGTCGCCATGCAGCCTCATTACTCTGGAACGGTTGACCCATCACTCTGGGATTCTGGAATCCCGGCTTTTTTAATGAACTACACTGTCAACGGTTCGGAAGGACGTTATGACCGCCAGGGAAACGGGGAAGGATCACGTTCCCGTAATCTGTTTGCTTCTTTTCGTAACGGGTTGAATCTGGGGCCGTGGCGTCTGCGCAGCACGCAAACTTACAGTTACAATCGTCAGCGCAATGAGGGCGCCTCCGGTTTTTCCACGCCGGCACAGACCCAATGGCAGGTGAGCAATACCTATCTACAACGTGATATTCCCTCACTGCGCAGTGAGTTCACGGCGGGTGAAACCTATACTGGCGGCGATATTTTTGACAGCATCCCGTTTCGGGGCATGAAACTGGCTTCGGAGGAGGCGATGTTACCCGACAGTCAGCGCGGTTTCGCCCCGGAGATAACCGGTGTGGCGAACTCCAATGCGCAGGTGACGGTATCCCAGAATGGCAATATCGTGTATCAAACTACGGTGGCGCCGGGGCCGTTTCGGTTCACCGACCTCTATACCACCGGGAGTGCGGGCGACCTGACGGTAACCGTCAAAGAGGAAAATGGCCGCACCCGCGTCTCGACAATAGCCTCTTCATCTGTCCCGGTGATGCAGCGTCCCGGGGGCGTTAAATATGAATTGACGGCCGGTCAATATCACGGCGGCAGCCTTACCAATGGCAACCGTTCCCCGGTATTTACGATGGGTACGCTGGTCTATGGTTTGCCCCACAGTATCACCCTGTATGGCGGGGGATTGGTCGCAGGCAACTATCAGTCAAGTGTATTAGGCTCGGGGATTTCGTTGGGGGCGTTCGGCGCACTGTCTGCGGATGTGACGCTGGCCCGCGCACAGTTGCAGGGGAGCAAGGATCAGGAAGAGGGCGGGCAATTCGGCCAGTCTTATCGCGTGAAATATTCCAAGAACCTGATCAGTACCGGCACCGGCATTGATCTGGCCGCCTACCGCTATTCCACTGAGCATTACTACAGTTTCAGTGATGCTAACAGCATGGGCTACAGCCTGAATGAATATCAGGCGCCGTGGGCGCTTGACCGGCGTCAGAACACCTGGCAGGTGAACCTGCGTCAGACACTGGGACGCTGGGGTAGTCTTTACGCCTCCGGGACGCGCAACGATTACTGGAATGGCCGTACCGACAACAACTTGAGCCTGGGTTACAACGCGATGCTGATGGGGATCAGCTATAACCTGAGCTATAACATTTCTCGGATAAAGGGCGAGGGTCACTGGCCGGAGAACCGTCAGGTCTCATTCAATATGCAAGTCCCGTTCAGTCTCTTTGGGTCATCGTCGGCGTTACGGGGCGTTTATGCCCGCTATACCGCCTCGCGCGACTCGCAGGGCAACCTCTCTCAGCAGACCGGCATCAGCGGCATGTTATGGGATAACCGCCTGAGTTATAACCTCCAGCAAGGCTGGGGGAACAGCGGCCAGCAAAACAGTCGCGCGTTGTCGCTGGGCTATCAGGGCAGTCAGGGAAGCGCCAATCTTGGCTACAATGACAATGCAGACAGTCAGCATTTGACCTATGGCACTTCCGGCGCCCTGTTGATCCATCCTTACGGAATAACGCTGTCACGCTCGCTGGGGGATACCGCGGTATTGGTTCGCGCCCCCGGTGCGAAAGGGGTGACGGTCAGCAACGGCAACGTACAGACCGACTGGCGTGGCTACGCTGTGCTGCCGGGCGGATCGGTCTACCACAAAAACACCATCAATCTGGACCCGTCCACCCTGCCGGAAGGCGTGGATATTGACCAGACCAGCCGCAACGTTTACCCGACCAAAGGGGCGGTAACGCTGGCCAACTATCAGGTTCGGCTGGGCAGCCAGTTGCTGTTGACCCTGACACATCATGGCAAACCCGTGCCCTTTGGCGCCGCCGCGACGCTGGCAGGAAACGCAACTCAGGCCGGCAGCGGCATTGTGGGCGATAACGGCCGGGTTTATCTGAGCGGCATGCCGTCCGCCGGTCATGTGAAAGTTAAATGGGGAAACGGGGTAGATCAACAATGCACCACCCGTTATCAGGTGTCGTCCGATTCCCCCGGGAAACTGGTGCAGGCCGATGCCGTGTGTCTATAAGCGTGACCCTTATATGGGCAGCCTGACCGGTATGCCCGATGAGATATCACCGATATCGTTTTAACATCTGGAGCGCCCCCTAAAGCGAGGTTAGCCCCGGCAGTGAAAGAGCAATGTGAACAGATAAGTAATTTGGAGAGAGAAGGATGTTAAACACTGAACGTTTGTGGGGCGGTCATGCGGCCAACCCCGCGCCAACTATCATGGGACTGGGGGCGTCGCTGCTCTTTTTATTGACCGCGTTACCCCTCCAGGCGGCGGAGACTTATCAGGACTGCGAAACTGAACTGATGAATAAGGTTAGCAATGTAACCGTCACCGGCTATGCCATGATGCCGAACAACAAAGATAAGCGTGATTATTCACGGGATGAAATAGTGGGATATACCACCAGCGGCCCTCTTGACTGGTCGACAACCTGTCGCGTCTCCCCCGATACGCAGCGGATGGCCTACACCGTGGATTCGAGAACCGGCTCATCGATCTCTTTGTTTCCATCGAATAGTGTCCGGGTAGGAAAGGCTGGCGACTTTATGGTTGATATCGGGCAATCTTCACTCTCTTGCCAGACGCACGGTTCACCCGGAACCTATCAATCAACTAGTCTGGTCAAAGGGAATACCGACGTCAGCATTCCCTGCGTCCCGGATGCCAACGGTCTGGTTGATATCAGTGTCCGCTCGGTGACCGGGGCGATTTACCCGGACAGTGACGGCAATTTCAATGCGAAACCGGGCGGCAGTCATTTGTCCGTGGGCGCGATCGGCTGGACTCCGACAGCAATATCCGGTTCTAACAGCATGTTGAAACCCCTGTGGACCACTGTCATCCTCTCATCCGTTAAAAAACCGTCCACCTGTGCCGTTGTCCTTACTCCGTCATCGGTGGATTGGGGAACAGTGAAAAGAGCGGGTAAACAGGCGGGAGATCCACTAGAGTCAGCCAGGCAGATAGGGATAAGCAGCACCTGTTCCGGCGATGAAGATGTCTTTCAAAATTCACGCCTGCTCTACCGGATCGATGGACCCTTTGTGCCGGGGAAACCGAATGCCCTGGCCTCGTCAATAGAAGATGTCGCTTTCGCGTTTACTGATGCGGCCAACAACCCCTTATCACTCAGTACCGGGCACCGAGGAGAAGGGGAGAACGCAAGATACGTTAAACAAGCGGGCGATAGCTACACGGCATCGACACAAGTGTCTGTGGTACCGATTCTGTTGAAGACTGACGGCGCCGGCGGGCTGGCTCGAGCTGTCGCGGTTATTTCAGTCTGGTCGGATGTTCAACCCTCCGCTTAGTTGTTGCCATTGTTGCAGCGCCAGTCGGCGCTGCATAAACCCGCCTTATCCAGCAAGGTCTTATAATAATTCAACTATCTTCTTTTATTATTTCGATGTTGTCGCAAAATTTAGCTATTTGTAAATCAATTCGATGAGTTATTGGTAGATAATAGAATAATTAATCAGTTAATCTACTACTGTTCTTGATTTCATTGGTTAAATTGCAGATCAAGGTCAGCATCAGAAATTATTGTTTTAACCTATTGAATAATTAACGTTAATATTTCCTGTGGGTAGATAATAAATTGCCCGCGAAATATTGTACCTGTTGGGTAATGATGAGTGAGAGTTTCCCGCAACGCTAATGTTATTTCATTATTTTCAAGTGATAGGTCAATAATCTCCGCCGCCTCAAAGCCAAAGAACCGTTTTACTTGTGGATATAGCGCTTTATATAAACTCTCTTTTATAGAAAAAGCGAGGGTAAACGCTTGTTCAAGTGGTAAATGACAATGTTTCAGAAGTTGAATTTCCCTGTCATTGACAATCATTCTTGTGATTTCATCCATATTTTGACGATCGACGATAGCTTCTACATCGACACCAATTAATCGGTTATGAATTTGCGGCGCAGCCAGCACAATTGCACAATGAGTTGAATGAGAAACAGAACCGCAAATACCTTCCGGCCAGATTGGAGCGCGATCATTACCGGAGATCAAATTAAATTCCGGTTGCCCTAATTGCGCTAAAAGTTGTCTGGAGCAATAACGTGCCGCCAGATATTCAGCCCGCCGCTTCTTGACGGCTTTAGCTAATGTAGCAGGGAAGGGGAGATTTAATTGATTGAACAATTCATCGTGATAATGTGAAAGTTCAAAACGAGCTTGCCAGAAATGCACTTGGGGGTTATTAACAACCGTTCCATACTCGATTTGAGTGATAAATCCGTTGTCATATTCTGGCAGCGGCGCTTGATTGGTGTGTATAACTGTCTGTTCCATGTTGATTATCCTGATAATAAAATATCCTACAGTCTATACTTAATATCACTCATATTGAACGGTAAAATGTGCTATTGCATTAGCTTTTCCACCTGTTATTCTATCATCGGTTTGGTAATAGCGGGCATTGAAAGGTAAATTATAACGAGCATTCCTGTCAGAATGACCGACGACAAATGGTTTTCCAATAGGAACGGGTGTTCCCATATATAAGATTTGCACACCAACCCCTTTTGCTGTATTCGTTGCATTAGCGCTGTTTAATTGAATAATACTCTCTGGGGCGCCATTGATTGTTCTTGCTGAAAATGTAATGGTAGGTTCGATTTTTTCTGTGCATTCAATGCCGATATTAAAATCAGCATGGCCGGCAGTTGTTCCTTTTCCTTTAAACGAAGAACTATAAACATCATGAAATCTAACGGTTTGATCGCCAGATAGCGCCATGCAGCCTTGAGCAGTAACATGATATCTTGTTTTGTTTCTTATTGTTATTAGACGGATGCCGTTCGATGTTTGTAATAGGGAAATTATTCCAGCATGTAGTGATCTTCCCGATTTAATTGCGCCTTCTTTATAGAGATAAACATCAATATCACCGATATCTTTCCAGGTGATTTTTTTCTTTTCTGGCGGGTAATAGATATAACTTCTGCCATCCATTGTGGGATATTTCATATTATTTAAGTTACCGGTAGAAGCAACAAAATATAAATAGAGATTATCTATGCCTGTTGTTAACTTTCCGGTCCCATGCTTTGTACTACCGGCTATGCTGGGATAAACACTTTCACCAAAAACCAAATATCCGTTGTCATCACATGAAAAAATAGGATCATTTATATTTAGCCCCATACTGCTAGCTAACTGTTCAGCACTAAATCTGGCGACATGAATACTTTTAGTATTTGATGTATTTAAGTTTAATTTAAGTGAATTTAAATCAAAATATACAGTGCCGCTACTCGTTGTAGATTCTGAGATGCAAGCAGCATGTACTTTATTGATATTAAACAGTAAAACAGCAGAAATTAATAACCGTAAATAAGATTTCATATCTATGCCTGTTGAGATTTATTCTTAATTACTGACAACGCAATTTACTAATAACGCGATTTATTAATAATACAACGAAGCGAGAGTAGCGCCATTATCTTCCCGATATAATTTATTAGTGAAATTAATATGGCAGCTTTATCTAGTGTCTAAATCAGGTTTTAATTCTGCTGTATTATTAACATCACTGAGGAAAATGTCTCTTGTTTCTCATGTTATCGTGATGTTAATAATTTAAGTTAAATTATATGGTTTGTAAAGCTATTTGTATTCAATTGTAAATTGCACTGATGCATTAGCGGTTCCACCTGTTATGGTATCATCAGTTTGATAGTAATGAGCGGAAAGGGGAATAGAATAAACCCCGATCCTACCGGAAGGAGTGACTGTAATCGGTTTTCGCATAGCAACAGGTACTCCTTTATGGATCATTTGAACACCAACGCCTTTAGCTTCTTTTCCTGAACCGTATTTGTTTAATCTAATAACACTATCCTTATCTTTGTCAGGTACTTCTGCAATGGTTTCTCCTGAAAAAACTATGGTAGGAAGAATATTACCTTTGCATTCAATCGATATAAATAAATTTTCAAAATAATAGATCACTGGAAGGGAACTCAGTCCGATTTTTGCGATCTGATCAATTGCCAAAAATCCCAAACCTCAACACGGACTGAGTGATGCCTATCATAGCACCCATACCTCAAAATGAATGCCAGAAAATGAGAAAACTTATCCACAAAACCCGTGATAAGAACTATTCCCGTCGATTGACGGCGTTATTGATGCTCAATGAGGGATTGACGGTGACTTATGTCGCCAAAACCCTTCATGCCGCACGCTCTTCCATCAATCGTTGGGTTGAATGGTTTACATTATATGGACTCGAAGGACTCAACAGTTTACCGGCTGGCCGACCTGCTGTCTGGGATCTCACCCCTCTCTATAGCCTGTTGCTTTTCTTATTACAGCAATCTCCCCAAGAATTCGGCTATCTTCGCTCTCGCTGGAGCCTTGAGCTTATGACTCATACTCTTAATGAATTACTCAACCTCTCTCTGACACAAAGTGTCCTCTATCGTTATTTTGCTCAGGTGGGAATTGTCTGGCGCAGAGCGGCGCCCACGGTAAAACAACCTGATCCTGAACATGAGGAGAAAATGGCAAAGATCGCAGAAGCCAAAGCGAATATTTCAGAAAAACATCCCGTTTTCTATGAAGATGAGGTGGATATTGATTTCAACCCGAAAATCGGCGCGGACTGGTGTTTCAAAGGACAACAAAAACGGGTTATCACCCCGGGAAAAAATGAAAAACATTACCTTGCGGGTTGCCTCAATGCTCAGACAGAGCAAGTCACCTATGTTAAAGGAATAAAAAAGAACTCTGATTTATTTATCAAAATGTTAGATGAACTGAATCATCAATATCCCCATGCGGAAACTCTCACATTAATCTTAGATAACTACGGTATTCATAAAAGTCAGAAGGTAAAGGAGTGGCTGGCACGACATCCCAAATTTACCCTGTTGTTTTTACCCGTCTATTCACCGTGGCTAAATAAAATAGAACGGTTATGGCAATCGCTCCATGAGACAATAACGCGAAATCACCGTTGTCAATTTATGTGACAGTTGCTTAATTATGTTGATGCCTTTTTGGCATCGTTTTCATCACAGCAAAAACCAGGAAGACAAAAAATGAGTGTAGCACTATTATGAAATCTTATTTATAAAAGGAAAAACGTTTACTTGCTGCTTGCCATTTCCCATTGAAATCAGAAATTTTATGGCGGCCTAAAACCAGTTTCCGGTATGGTGTTGATGTCATACAACTGGTATTTTCAATGACATTTTCTTTGTCATATTTGATTCTTATTAACTCTTTATTATCATATGTTGATAAAGATGAAATTAATCCTTTTTTTAATTTATCTCCTGGTGTTAAATCTCCATCTTGGTAAAGGTACACCTGTACTTCACCTATATCCTTTAAACTTAATTTTTTATTTTCAGGATTACTTTTTCCACTTCCAAGGTATTTTACGTAAAAATATATATTATTTGCATTTGTTTTTATCAGGCCGCTATCGTTAGGATTATTAGCAGATGCTATTCTATTTGGTGCTGTTTTAAAGAGAATTGTTGCATCACTGTCACAATTAGCAATAGCTGAGTCAGCTTTAATATCTATTTTGCTAGCTAGTTCCATTGGTCCATATTGTGCGATGAGAATATATGCGTTATGGTTATTACGTGAATTGATAATTTCATTTATATCAACATTTAAATCAATTGCTTTAAAATTCTTGCTTAATTTACATGAGGCAATTGATTTTGTAACATTGAATAATGTTAATAATAATATTGCTAATATAATTAGTTTGTTTCTCATACTTTCCCTGAACAAATACTACTTTAATCACTGACAATGCAATGAAGTCAGAATAATACCATTAATTTTTTGATATAATTTACTATCAAATTGAATATGACAGTTTTGTTTATCGCCTAAATCGGCTGTTAATTTTGCTGTGTCACTCACACCACTGAGGAAAACTTCTCCCTTTTCATTCACCATACCATTAACGCCATTTGGACCCGTAATGACTGTGCCGAATGGAAGTTTCTTACCGTGATGTTGTAAAGTTAAAAATACTCGATGACCAACACGAATAGAATAATCCGCCAATACTAAAGCCCCCTTGGTTGGAATGACCTTTGTGGTTGGATTATCAATATCTACGTCATCACCGAATGTATTGGTATCAAGAGATAACATATTTTCCCGATATTGCGATATATAAGGCACAACGGTATATCCTCGCCAATCTGTACTGATAGAGGTATTATTCAGTACCTTGGCATTGGTTGCTCCGGGGGCACGAATTAAAGCACTGGAGCCGCTTTCGCTAATATTTTGCGCCAGGGTAACGCCATAGGGATGGGCAATAATCGCTCCCTCTAATCCATAATTAACCCGCTGATTTTTTCTATGATCAGTGGTATAGCCTACATTAATTGAACCATATGAACCTCGGTAATATAAACTGGCGGCATTACCTGATTCTTTTTCTTTCTCAGATTTTTCATAACTGTAATTTTGAGAAATAGTATAGTTCAGATTCTGTTGTTCCAATAAAGAGCCGGATAATGTCATTGAATGCTGGTTGCTACCATTGGTGTTATAAGAGGTATCATAATCTACCGATGCACTATGATTATTTGATGGCAGCCATTTATCCAGAGGAATACTGATATTGAATGAAAAAACTTGATCGTTATTAATGTTTGAGCGATTACGATGGTAATTGTAGCTCAATGACAAAGAGATATCACGAATATTAGTGTTATAGGACATAGAATATGACTGATTCTTACTGGTTTTATCTTGCCAGTAATCTTGTTGCCAGGCCGATAATGAAAGGCTGCCATATTGCCCTAAGCTTTGGCCCATTGTTATTTGCATCCGGTTTTTAGGCGCGCTATTTCTGTTATTATCCGTAAATTGGTGGTTATTATTAGCATCGCTGAAGCTGTAATAACCATTGGTATTGTAGCGATAACCTGCCAATGTCACCGTTGTATTAGTTTCAGTAAAACCTTTACTGTAGCGTATTTGATAAGATTGCCCGCTTTTCTTTTCTCCATTTGGGAAATGAGTTGCTGCATTGGTGACATCGATTGATACCGCGCCAATTTTTCCTAAATTATGTCCTAAACCTAATGCATGACTTTGATAGTCAGAAGAAACAATAACTCCACCATAAATGGTGGTGCTATCCCATAACCCGTAAATAGCTTCTGTCTGAATAAATCTTTTTTTACTCGCCTGTTTGCCACCGCTGAATTTACCGATATTAGCAAAATATTTCATTTGACCGGAACGGATCATCAATGGTGAGGCAGCAAAGGGCTGAGTAAATTTTCTGACATTGCCATTCTCTTCATAAATGGATATTTCCAGATCACCATTCAGGTTACTGGGGTAAATATCGGTAATTTCAAAAGCGCCCGGTGGAACAAAAGTTTGATAAATAATATTATCTTTCTGGTGCACTTCTACTCTTGCGTGAGTCATCGCGATACCGCGTACAACAGGCGCAAACCCTTGTTGGCTATCTGGCAACATTTGGCTATCAGACATCAATTTAATGCCATTAAAGGTGAAACTATCGAATACCATGCTATCGGTGGATGTTTCGCCTAATACCAGTCGAGATCTCAATGGTCGAATATCCCGTTCAGCATAGGCTTTAAGCGATTTCCATTCAGATGTTGTACCGGTATGGTTGTAGTAACTATTATGACGAATTCGCCACGGGCCTAAATTAAAGCCACTACGTAAATTCAGATATTGATTCTGTTCACTTTGATTTTTATTCCAGGATTGCATTCCTGTTAAATGATAATTGGTGAAAAACATAGGCAAACCATCGTCCCACTGATCAGGAGAGATATCTCCCCTGATTTGCGATCGCATGGCAGCTTGCGGAAAATTCAACATCAGTGTCAGAGCGCTTAAATCCAGTTCTGCTGACGCCTGTTTAATATATTTTTCCGGTTGAGAAATGATCTCTTGTTCAGCAAGGGATGCTAATTCTGGGAAGCTTGCTGTTTTTACCCCGATTTCTTTCAATAAACTGATAGATAATTCAGGACAAAGTTTATTTCCACAGTCAATAAAGGATAGGCTTTTAATGCCGATATCCTTTTTATTGACGATAACATTAACTTTATAGACGCCTGGAATATGGGAGTCCGTTTTTGCCAGACTTTCCAGATTAATATTTTCTTTGTCTTCGTCTGATAATTGTAATGCATTGATATCGAAATACAGCTCTGCATATGCTGGCAACGATAAACAACAAATCATTAAAACAAAACTGATTATTCTTTTCACAATACACTCATCAGACAATATTATTAGAAATTAAACTGGCGCTCTTCTGTTGTGCCACCGTAATCGTTGATAGCAGTCAGAGTCACGCTTTTTATGCCATTTGGGGCTGAAAATACCTTATGACTAAAAGGGGGAATAAATCCTGGTCTGGGTATTAATGTTCCGTTAATTTTCATCTCATTAAGATTAATGTAATAAGCCGTGGGGTTAGTTAATTGAACACCATTAGCATTACGTGATGCTTCCAAACGATTAATGGCATCATTAGCATCGTTATCAGATAGCCCGGATGGACGATAAATCAATTTGATAATGTTTTTTATCGTGATGATCATCTTGCTATTGTCATTTTTTTCAACTGCCGGAATCGCATTGACATTGAGTAAAAATATCGATTCCCGATCCGCTGGCAGATGATTGCCAATATATGAAACACGAATTTGGTGTTCACTCTCTTTCGACATCTTAAACAATGGAGGGGTAATAACGAACGGTACTTTATTTTGACTGTTATCGATATTATCTACCCACGATTGAACAAGATAAGGTCTTTCTGTATCCGAATTGGTGATAGAAATTGTGGCTTCTTTTTGTGAGCCGTTATAGATCAGGCGAGTTCCGCCTAAAGTAATCCCTGCTTGTACTTGTCCCATAAAAAAGACAAGCAAAAAGGGAGTAATAAAGCGAAGCATTTTTACTCCTTTGGTTATAAATGATATTTTGTTATAAGTTAATTTTAATAAAATATTTAGCTGATTTTATGGATATATAAGTGTGAAGTTTACATCTGATGTAATAGTACCATTACCTACTGTAGCATTGGTTGATTGTAATTTTGCTATAAGAGGGATGCTGGCTCTTCCTCCTGTGATTGTATAGCCAGATACTTTTGTGTTGGCACTTATTTTATCCCCATTAGATTTAGTCAGTAAAATACCGGCACCAGAAACTTTTGTGGAATATAGAGCAGGATCATGAGTGTCTTTTATACCAGAAAATTCAATATCAATATTTGAATCTTTTGGGCAACTAGTTAGTTCTATAGAAAAATCTTTAGTAATTGCTACAGTTCCTGGTGCACTTCCAAAAGCGCTTTTAGATATTTTACCAAAGTTAACTTCTTGATCTTTTCCTCCACTAATAGTACAGCCGTTCTCAAGGATAGAACCTCGGAATTTAATTGTTCCATCATAAGATAACGCACTGAAACTACTAAAAATTCCTAATGCTGCTACTAAAGAAACCAAAATAAAATTCTTTTTCATTTAAAAATACCTTACCTTAATAAATATATTTTTTAGTCTTGCCTATACAATAGAAATATACATCTAACCAATATTATAGTTTAATGGTTGATGATATCATTAAAGTCATTTTTATCATGGTATATAATGCAATCGCATTTTTAACCATTTTTACATATATCTTTAGGTTATCCTAATTTATCATTGTTTCTCACCATGTTATAGTCTGCCTCATCTATATTCATATTATTGATAATAATGTCTGATATTAATTTCTTTTCAGAAAAGAGTTGTTTTATTCTCTAAAATATCATCTATTGTTATAAATCTACTCGTGTTGTTAATAATGATTCTTATTTTTATTAAGATGTTCTAAAATTTTACGACACGATAAGTCTCGTGTTAATAGCAAAATTCTTTTAATGTATTGCTAATAACATAGTGAAAAGTGATTATAGGCAAGGTGCATAGTACATATGGATAAATTCATCTTCACTATTTTTACTGAAATGGAAATTCAATAGCGATATTAATAAAAGTAGTCTATAGCTACTCAACGCAACACACTAGTCTCTTACTCAAAGAAAGTGAATATTCTGATTGGGCGAACCGTAATATGTAATGCCATCGCATTCATGATATTAATACGATCGGATAAACTGCCATCTTAACCACAGTTAAGATAACGAAAATTTCTTCTTATTTTTGTTAGAATCTTAAGTTGATTTCCAATCCAGAGTTTCTTCTTTGTTTTAGGTCTATTTCTCACTCGACGGAAAATAGTATTAACTAAAATATGATCTTTTTCAACAACTTAAACAAAAAAATAGTATTTTTTTTGCAATTAATTAAAATTTCTTTCTATTTCATTGTGTTATAAGATTAAATTAATCGATTGATTGAGTTAATTCAATTAAGAAATAATAATGATGTTTATTTAATGTCTTATTTTTCATCATGATATAAATTAGACAAATTGATTCATTTTTGTCTTATTATTAATTCGGATATTCCATTGCTATTAGTGTGGCTGTATATTTCATCATCAAAATCATTAATCACAGTTTTAGTCATGGAAGAAATTAACCGGGCTGGAATCGAGCGTTAACAGATGTCAATCTATGTGGTGTATACATTTAGCGTTTCTGTCTGGTGGAGTGACATTGAAACAGTTAACAAGTTACTGTGCATTCGCATGAATAAGTGCAAATAACTTTACCTACAGCTTGATTCGAATAATAAGAGTGTTTTTTCTGGAGAGAGCAATTTAAAAACTGCCTGATAGATATCTTCCAGAGGAATATTGTTGACATTTTGGGGATCATAAAGTGTCACACATTGGTTTTCAGAAGCAAGGGGAGTCCAATTCTCCGGCTTAGTGACACCATAGAGAGCAACCAGTTTTTTGTCTAATGCGGCGGCTAAATGGCATATTCCACCATCACCAACAATAATCAGATCTGTGCTGTTGAGAAGTGACAAAAAAGAGTGTAGTGATTGACATTCGACTATCTGAGTTTGGTCTCCTATCATTGCAAGTAACTTCTCAGCATGTGATCTGTCATGTCGAAGAGTGGAGATAATAAATCTCACATCTGGAAAATGATTTCTAATTTTCTGGGCAATTAATGCTATCCGTTCATGAGTAATACAGCTACTTTGCCGATTATTTGAGACAGAAAATAGGATAGAGGGAGAGCCATATTGTTTAATTGACAGTAAATATTGAGATGGAATTTTAGGGAATAACTCAGAGGGTAACTTGTTTATTCTAGAATCAAATATCTTTAATATTTTGAATGATTGGTGATATCCCTTAATATGCTGCGGACAGGTTGGGTAATTGATTAGCTTTTCGTGCCATTGATGCGATTGTGTTACAGCATAACGTTTTTTGGCCCCTAAAAGCCATAAAAATAGGTTATTCAGTTTCATGGGAGTGGGCTTTGCTGAAATGGCGATATCAAAATGTAATTTACGCCATTTCAACGCGGTTCCCAGAGTAGTGATATATTTATTTCCTTTTGGAATAATGTGTGTAATTACTTCTGGACAGAGATAATCGGCTAATTCATTGTTGTTAGATTCTATAAATAGATGAATCTCAGCTATGGGAAATTTATATTGTAAATATTTGATTAATGGCTGAGTACAAATTAAATCACCAAGACCATTACGGCGTAAAATTGCAATTTTCATTTGTTGTTAACTAACATATGGAAAAATAGTGCTAATAATATTGTAATTTTCGATACCTTGAAGTGATTATGGTAACTTTTGTATCCGCGAATTGCATACCGTAAGTAATACGGAAATTCTTAGAATCGCTTACATCCTTGGATAAGCCCAGATCCTGGGCGGCGGCTTTGAAGCTGCCTAGTTCCACAACACGCCGGAAAACGCTGATTGCTCTTAACTTGTCCATAAGCACCACTGTTGAATGGGTTTAACTGATAGGTGTGTCAATAAACTGAGATAAACAATTATGTTTGACCAGATGTTATCTTATATCATTCTGTTATCGAAGCATGCAGCTCACCAAATATTAGCCAACTAAATTTAGTCAAGTCGTACTCTCCAGTATTGATAAACCAGTTTATTGATGTTTACAGGCGGAGAAGTATCCCCCCGCCTTCATATTACTTAGCAATGTGTATTGTTGATTAAATGAGGGAATAAATATGAGCACTCAAGATAAAAAAACTGAGATAAAAGCCTTAGAAGATAATCTAGTAGTAGTGCCAACACCTGAATATGTTAAAGATTCAATCAAAAGCGCGATTGAAGAGCACGCACAGAGCAGGAACCACCCTTACGCAACATTGGAAGATAGAGGGTTTGTTACTCTAAGTAATGATGTCAGTAGTGATAGTGAAACTCATGCGGCAACATCTAAGGCAGTGAAAGTAGCATATGATCTGGCAAATACAGCTAATCAAAACGCCATCAAAAATAATGCTAATTTCTTGGAGAAAAAGCAGAACGGGGCGGATGTTCCTGATAAAGCGGAGTTTGTGAAGAATCTCGGATTACGGGAAACTGTGGAACTGGCGAAAAATTCGGTGCCTAATAGCAGGAAAATTAATGGAAGGGCACTGACTAATGATGTCTCTTTGAATGCTGCTGATATCGGAGCAATGAATGCTACCAGTTTGGGAACCATTGGAAACGATAGTCGGTTTAGTAATTATGTATTGAGTGGATTCTATAAAGTAGCTGTTTCAAATCCGTCTTCCGTCCCAGATTTTCCGCTGCTTTCCGCAGGATATTTATATGGAGATGGAATTTTGGAAGCATTGAACGGAGGTAACGTTATTTTCCAGCGTTACACATCTCATCATGGACAAGAAGCCGTTCGGCAATCTTGGGATAAGGGAAACACATGGGGTGGGTGGGTTAGCCAATTGGTTAGAAGTTCAACACTTTTGGAAACGGCGGGATGGATTCAAGATCATAACACAGGGGTCATTACGGCATGGACGACAGGTGAAATCGCGACAGCAGAACTCTCAATGCAGGTTCCGTTACCAATAACTTTTCCAACAGGTATTTTAAATGTTCAGGTGTCAACCAAAGTACCTAAATACGACGTCTACGCTGACGGTTTTTGGCAAGTTATTGATTGGGATAAGGCATCAGTCACTGTGGAGCTGCAATTAGTTGCAACTGGTGCATATAATCGTCAATATCGACCTATGATTTATGTTGTGGGGTATTAAATGAGGTATATTTATAGCCCAAAATCAAATTCATTTTATCCGGTTGAACTAAAACAGCGATATATGGCTTCTGACTCATGGCCTGAAGATGGTATTGAGGTAAGTGAGAAAATTTATTTAGAATTCGCGTCGAATAGTCCACCGGTAGGAAAGCGCCGTATTGCCGGCTCTGATGGGTTACCTGCATGGGGTGACATTCCGCCACCATCTCAAAAAGAACTGCAACGTTCGGCAGAACGAAAAAAGCAGCATCTGATGTTACAGGCCGCAAATACTATCGCACCGTTACAGGACGCCGTTGATTTGGATATTGCTACGGATAAAGAACAAACCACACTAACTGAATGGCGTAAATACAGGGTGTGGCTCAGTCGAGTGGATTGCTCAATTGCCCCTGATATCGTATGGCCGGAACAACCAAAGTGATGACAGGGGATGTAATCGCAAACGTCGTTGTTATTGATCTCATACCAATCTAGGCATGGATATGTGACTGCTCCCCGCCGTAAAAAACATATTGCAGGGGAAACGAAAATAACACTCTGGCGAGGAATTAAACTGGGTTAATGATTATGATTCATAATGAAAGGAACAAACCCCGTTATTTTCAACGAGGTTTGTCAGCGGTCTGAATGGCTGTGATTTCTCACAGCCATTGTTTTTGCATCACGTTGTCAACTCAGCGCGGTCAGTTTACCGCGCTGCCCGCAAGTTTCTTCAGCTCTGCAAGGATTGCGTTATACAACTTCCCGACGGTAGCAGTATCAACCAGCGCCGCGTCGACAGGGGAAGCGATCTTCCCGTCTTCCGGCTCTCTTTTTCCCCCTCCATAATGGATTGTCGCCACAGTTTTACTGTCCGGTGAAAGGCGGTTGCACTTGCGAAACGTATAGTGATCGCCTCGCGCAGCTTCATTATCGAACAGGTACCGTTCAGCGGTGGGTGGCGCTTTCGTCACCAGGAGCACTGTACCTGCGGCGCTCAATGTGACGATCAATCCACATGAGTTCCACAGTCGGTTGTGCCAGCGGGGTTCATAAGCGGGCTGGCCAGGATCTCTAAGCCAACTCATGACTACCGAGTTTGGCGGGATCATCGAACCTCCATCTTTACCTTCCCCTTCAATGTCCATGAAGGCGTAGGCCGCCCCCCCAGTCGTAGTGCCGTAGCGGCACCCGAGATTATTATTATATATGTATTGAGCTTCTATGCGTGTTAGTGACATGACTGTTTCCTGATTGTATGAAATGGACTTTAGCTGTGTTAGTGGTTTTAATGTTAATTATTATTAATTATATGTGTCGTCGACATCTCTCTTTAAGATTGTTCCCCCTCCCCGTTTGCTGTTGGTATTAGGCTGATGAATGCCTATAGAGAAAGATTTGGTCACTCAGAAAGGGAATGGCCGCACTCTATTTCAGGTCTCTTATAACATTACAAAAGGTATAGGATTAAAGATAAAATACGTCAATGTTTATAATGTATTTATTTGATGCAAGCATACCGGCCGCGCTGTATTGGCAATGGTTAAGCGGTGAGAGCCACGTCCTGTAGCATATATTGATATCAATCTGGATATTGCCGGGCGTGAGTTGATGCTGTATATCGATGTTGAACCAGAAGAGGCGAAATGTTAATCAGATAAAACAAAATCTCTTCGCTGTTGCCTGGACTTGTTTTTTCTGTACAAATTCCCTGTTGTAAGATAGGGAATTTTTTTGAGCTGATACAATCACTCATAATTAACTTTCTTCTGATCAATGAGGAAAGTTGAGTAACCAACATACAACATCGTGTTAATTAATTCATTGATTTTGGTTTGGATGGTTTGGCAGTTGCAATAGAACTTGTAAGTATTGCATTCCAGCAAAAAAAGGATTCCTAAATTTTTAGGCATCCTAGCTTGATAACCCTTATGTTCGATTCAATACAGAAGTACTGAAAAGTTAAACTAACTACAGTTATACATTCGGGTTCTTCTATTGGTCGCCCGTTAAGTTTTTATCTCCCAACAAGCGCACTTTGAATTGGTGCCGGAGGCGGAATCGAACCACCGACACAAGGAATTATGATCTTGGTGCTGGAAGGGGAAATATATGAGTAAGCATAAAACCTCTCTCAGTGATGCAATACTTCAACGTGGCAAAACACCACAATCACTAACTGATACTGTTGTTTTACCTATGGCAGAAATGCCAATGGTATTAACGTTGGATGAGTTACAGCTAAACCCAGATAATCCTCGCCTCAGCCGTAATCCCCGTTTCGACGATATTAAAGCTTCTGTTCGTGCCAGAGGACTGGATTCTGTACCGAAAGTGACGCGAGATCCGGAAGATAGTGGAAATGTTTACATTTTCAGTGATGGAGGCAATACCCGTTACCAAATCCTATGTGAATTATGGAAAGAAACGGGTGAGGAACGTTTTTTCCGAATCCCCTGTTTGTTTAAACCCTGGCCAGGTCGATTGCAGTGTGTCATTGGGCATCTGGCAGAAAATGATGTTCGGGGGGATTTAACGTTTATAGAGAAAGCGCTTGGTGTTTTTAACGCAAGTTCTATGCATGAGAAATGTTTGGGAAGACCGGTCTCACAACGAGAATTGACAGATTTATTAAAACAAGAAGGGTTTCCAATATCACAAACCAGCATCAGTCAGATGCATAACACGGTGCAATATTTATATCCTCATATGCCCAATTTGTTGATATCGGGTATGGGGCGTCCGCAAGCAGTAAACATATTGTCTTTACGAGTTGATGCTCAAAAAACCTGGAATAGTTTTTCTTCGGAGGCATCGTGTGGGAAGGACTTCGATTCAGTTTTTGGTGAGGTATGTCAGCGCTTTGATAATCCTGAACTCTATTCTTTTGACATGTTACGGGATGAACTGATTGGGGAATTAATAAAAGCTTTGCCACATCCTGCCCTTAATTATGATCGTTGGTTATTGGAGCTCGATCCTAAAGAGCGAAACCGTCGTCAGTTATTTGGTGAGCCCCCTCCTATTGCTGAACATTTGAGCGATGCGGATAGACAAGTCGCTGAAGTGCCTGAAAAGTCGGTACCTCCTGTGACTAAAAGCGCTGCCTGCGTTTCAGCAGTGGAACCTGAGTCGTATAGGGATGTTATCGAATGTCAGGAAGATAAAAAGACTGAGGAATATGAAGCTTGTCCGCCCAAAGTTGAAGTTCAACCTGATGTATATGAAACTCGGCCAACTCTATCCAGTGAGTTATTGACAATACAGGATAAGGAAGATATTGCGCCTTTAGTATCAGCACCTTTATCGCAGATAGTTCCTTCTACTTTAAGTGAATTTAATCACTGTCTTCCAACACCACCACAGACTTCATTATTAACAGAGCCTATGGATGAATAGCCCGGTGTCAGTCCTTACGCTGTGTATCCATCATGAAAATTTTGCGTTAATGCTGCAACAAGCCCGACGTGAACAAAAACGTCTGCAACGTCTTGATCGGGCATTGATGTTAGGGGGCTCAATTGAATTGATGCAACACTACTTTGGGTTGACTTCTGTTGAGGTGAATTCCCGTCGTCGTATGTTAGGGATTGAAGCTCGCCAGGGTCGATGCCTGATGCTGACAGATAAAGGCAGTGCTGAGGTCTGGCGACTGTGGAAAGCGCATGTCACTGATCTGGATAGTGCGGATGGGCTGGATGTGATGATGCAGGCCGTTGAACAGCTGGTCGTGTCACTGACGGCAGTCTGGAATGCTGTACGTGGCTGGATTGAAGACGAAAAGAACACAGTAAAACCTGAAGTTGGTCAGGGACGGCAAGACAGGTGAAAAAGACAGAGATCACTCAGGGGTTGCTGGCCCCCTGTTCTGTACCACTCGTCTATAGAAAGAAAGCGGTAGAACAATTGAAACGTTATCGACAGGGTAGCAAAAATTACACTCGGATCAGCCAGGATTCCCTGATAGATAATCCGTATGCCGATATGGCGATGTTGGCACTGGAAACTAAGCTTGCTTCTGCTCATGACCAGATGCAGGCGGCGTTAGCGGAACTGGCGGCTACACTCTCGGGAGTACCTGCTCAGATCCATTTATCTGAGATTGCCTCTGTCGCCCCGCTCAATATTGGTGTCTACAGTCGCACGCCTTTAGGTTACCGCTGTGTCTGGTTATTAGTAGGCTATGATCAACTGGTGATGAAAGCCTTGCAGGCGCACCACTATGCGCTGATTTCCCGTCAACAATGTGACGGGTTTTTAAAAAAGGGGGGACATTGGGTACGCCAAATCTACGGTGCTGTCCAGCCGTACCGTAGTTTTGCTGTTACTCGTGACGATATCCTTTCCCAAACCCCTGCCGGCAGGGAAGCTATTACCCGTTTGGGGCTGCCGGATGAGGCTGTTATGCGGGGCGAAAAACGTTCTGTTTTTTCTCCTTCCATTAAAAAGTACGGTAAAGCAGAAATAAGCGATGAAACTGTTTCTGTGTGAAAAACCGTCTCAGGGGCGGGATATTGCAGCGATATTAGGTGCAACAAAGCGCGGGCAGGGGTATTTAACGGGTCCGGGGGTGACAGTAACCTGGGCAATTGGACATTTACTGGAAACTGCCAGCCCAGAAGTTTACGGGGAGCAATATGGAGCTCCCTGGCGGGCGTCAGTGTTGCCGATATTGCCGGCCTCCTGGCAAATGGTGGTCAAAAAGGAGACGGCTGACCAGTTTACTGTTATCTGTCGCCTGCTGAAACAGGCAGACGAGGTGGTGATTGCCACTGATGCTGACAGGGAAGGCGAGGTTATTGCCCGGGAATTACTGGATTATTGCCAGTTTCAGGGAAAAATATCCCGTTTGTGGTTGTCTGCTCTGGATGAGGTGAGTATTCGGGCGGCGCTTGCTAATATTTTGCCCGGTGAACAAACGGCATCGTTGTATTTGGCGGGACTGGGACGAGCCAGAGCTGATTGGCTCATTGGCATGAATTTTACCCGACTCTATACCGTGAAAGCCCGTGAATGCGGATATAGTGACATTTTGTCTATTGGACGTGTTCAGACGCCCACTTTGGCACTGGTTGTCTTTCGAGATCAGAAGATTATCGCCTTTACGGCTAAACCTTATTGGCAGGTGGTGGCTGACCTTCAGTTTGACGGACGAATTTTCCGGGTGGATTGGGTACCCGCTGCGACCTATTGTGATGAAGAAAAACGCTGTATTCATCAGAATGTGGCACAGACAGTGGTTAAGTTATGCCAACAAGCTGGTACGGCTACGGTCCTGGAAATCAACACTAAACGGGAAAAGCATGCGGCTCCTCTGGCATTCGATCTTGGCAGTTTGCAGCAAACGTGCTCAAAAAAATGGGATATGGGAGCTCAACAAGTACTGAACATTGCTCAAAACTTGTATGAGACGTATAAGGCTATCACTTATCCCCGCACAGATTGTGGCTATTTGCCTACGGTTATGCAGGCGGAAATTCCTCAAGTATTGGATGCTGTGGTTAAAAGTGATCCGGCTATGCGGATTGTGGTGGATAGTCTGGACAGGACATTGATTTCGCGTATCTGGAATGACAAAAAAATTACGGCGCACCACGGTATCATTCCGACAAAACAGCCCGGTGATATGAAGAAGATGACGGATGATGAGCGTAAGGTGTACCAGCTGATACGTCAGCATTATTTGGTACAGTTCCTTCCTCTGCATGAAATGGATATAACTGAAGTGACTTTTGATATCGGTGGGCAATTGTTTCGTACCCGGGGCAATGTAGTGATTGTTCCTGGCTGGAAGGTATTGTTTTCAGCGGGTAAAGATGAATCGGCATCCATCGGGAAAGACGATTCTTTGGGAGAAAGTTTGCCGTCGATGGTCAAAGGCAGTCAATGTCAGGTTAATGAGGCTACTTTACGCATGTTGCAAACTCAGCCACCCGCTCACTTCACGGAGGGCACATTGATTGCGGCGATGAAAAATGCCGCTGCTTTTGTCAGTGACCCGCAACTTAAGAAGGTATTGAAGGACAATGCCGGGCTGGGAACGGAGGCTACTCGGGCAGGGGTACTGGATACGTTGTTTAAACGGGGTTATCTGACGAAAAAGGGCAAGTATATCCACGCTACGCAGATTGCCAGCGAGTTGATAGCCGCGTTGCCTACCGCGTTGACCAACCCGGGATTGACTGCATTGTGGGAACAGGCGTTGGATGATATTGCTCAGAGACAGGCGGAGTTGCCGGATTTTATGGCTCGTCAGATACAATGGACCCAATATTTAGTGGAGCAGGTTCAGGCGCAGAAAGTCGTGATCACGCCGCCGCCTTCATTGCCTTGTCCGGTGTGTGGAGGCGTGACGCGTCAACGCCAGGGAAAAAACGGTGTTTTCTGGGGGTGTATAAAATACCCGGAATGCAGTGGGGTAGTCAGCACCGTCGATGGAAAAAGAAAAACCAGATCTACCCGGCATAAGAACGTACCGAAAAAACCGGCAATGACAGGGTGAGCTGATTTTTGTTGTGTACCTAAGCTGAGATCTGGAAAGGTAAACTGGCTTTGATACATTGCACCCCACGATTGCGGTTTGACAGGCAAGTCGTGCATAGATTTTCTCTGTTGTCAGTCCGGTAAACGGCTTCCTTTGAAGGGTTGGTAAATAGCCGCGCTGGGATAGTTGAATGTCCCTGGAGTTTGTTGAGACTACTTAGCTTTCATCTTGTACCACATGTCAGTGCAGATTCCTCGCCGTCCTTTGGGCGGCGCTATTTTTTACCGCTTCCCAAAAATCATTTTCCTCGTTGACAGTCTGGCTTCCTGATTCAAAAATGCGTGGGATAACTTGTTGTCTTCGGACAATCGCCAATATTCCCGCAGTCTGAGAGGAATGCCTTTGGGTGACTGCTCTTAATGTCAGAAAGGTCTGAGACTGACGCTTTCGTGTGACCTGTCATAAAGCCATTGTAGCCTGAGAGACGGTGCCTGCGGGCGGTAAACCCGTTTATCCTTTGGAAACGGGTATCACTGATAACAGTGATGAAGGTGTATTTTTAACTTATCAGATAGCCGGTGTTTGACACTGGCTTCCCGACGGGAAACATCACTTCCCGTCGTGGTGATGTGTTCTCCGTCGTTTCTTTTTTTCACTTCATGGAGAGAACATCATGTCTGCAACTACCACTGAAAATAAATATTTCAACCTGAATATCAATGGATTGGGGTATCTCAGCAATGTCCGCAAGGTGAATGGTCAGAATGGCAGTTTTTTCAGCGCGGTCATCAATGCATTGAGTGGACCAACAGAGAATCCGTCTTACGTTCGCTTTGATGTCACGGTTGCCGGTAAGGAAAACAGTGACTTAATCAGCCGCTGTCAGAAAGCGGTTGATGAGGACAAAAAAGTCTTACTGGGTTTCACATTAAGTCAGCCGTCTACCGGGATTTTTACGTTGAACAAGGGTGAGCATGCCGGTGAACAGCGTGTCAGTTTAAGAGCGCGGTTGATTAAAATTGACTGGATCAAAATCGGGCAGGAGATGGTTTATAAAGCTGAAAAACCTGAATCCGTGCCGCCTGTACAGAATAAGTCTTCGCAAAAGCATTATGCAGAGAATTCATTTTGACTGCCCCTGAAGTCTCTCCGGAGTGCATTTTTTCGGGGAATTTTTTTCATCTACATTTTGAAAGGGAAGTTACATGGCTTCACGCGGCGTGAATAAAGTGATACTTATTGGACGATTGGGACAAGAACCAGAAGTGCGTTATCGGCCAGAAGGTGATGCAGTGGCGGTATTGTCACTGGCAACATCGGAAACCTGGCGGGATAAACAAACCGGAGAGCAGAAAGAGCGTACCGAATGGCATCGGGTAGTCATTTTCGGCAAACTGGCTGAAATTGCTGGTGAATATCTGAGAAAAGGCAGCCAGGTGTATCTTGAAGGTCAGTTGCGTACCCGTAAATGGTTTGACAAGACGAGTGGGCAAGATCGGTATAGCACGGAGGTGGTGATTAGTCAGCAAGGTATAATGCAGATGCTGGGTGGTCGCGGTCAAAGCGAACCTTCTCGTTCAAGTGACCGGGGACAACCACAACCCGTTTCGTCTTCTTCAGAACCGACTCGTGGAAATGAACCACCAATCGATTTTGACGATTTGATCCCTTTTTAGAGTTCACCTAAGAGTGAAAGTGTAAAGAAATTAAATCAATGCCCTTATTTGTAAGGGTTCAGACCGTTGACAAACCTCGTTGAAAATAACGGGGTTTGTTCCTTTCATAATGCCCCCATTTTCCTCATTAACCCGGTTTAATCGTCCGCCAGGGCGTTATTTTTGACTCTCCTGCATTGATAGGCTCACTTTCCAGAGATAAAAACAACAAATCATCGCGACCAGCAAGGCTATCTTCTTGATATTTTGGGCTGTTTCCGCCAAAAAATACTGTATTTGCACTTTCTGCAACCGGCGAAAACGGGCATAACGGTGTCCGTGATGTTGCTTCGCATCCGCAAAACTACGCTCTATCGTCTCCTTTCGTCGCTTGTAAACTTTTTTACACCACTCCGTTAGTCGGTTTTCTCTGTCCTGTTCTTTACTGGCCTCCCAGATATGGCGGGTTATCGTTTTTCCGCCTTTCGCGTGAGTGCAGGCATCGCGTTGCGGGCAACACTGGCAGATAGCCGCCGGAGCCTGATAATGCCGGTATCCCTGATGGCCGGTTGGGGTATAAATCAGGTTTTCTCCTTGCGGGCAGACATAACAATCCTGCGGTTTGTCATAGGCAAAAATGTTTCTTCTGAAAGGTGTTCTGCCCCTTATTCGGCCGGCGATAACCCATGATGGGGATAATGCCTGACTGTTCCGTCAGGTAACAAACCGGAGCCGTAAAATAGCCTGAACCCAGCCCAACCGCGAGGAGATTGAGGGAAAAATGCGCCAGTTGATGCGTCAAACGCCCGATAAAAGGCTGGTTGTTGTGGACATTATCTGGTGTGGCATAGGTATCGGTGATAATACCGACTTGCCCATCCACAGTACGGTGGTCAAGGTAAAAGCCCCCTGGGGTTGTTGGTCCGGTGCATAAATCCGCTTTCCGGATCGGTGGGACTGACCTTCGTCTTTCTCTGCCGTTCCTCAAGGGCTGGCTTCAGGCTTTTTTTCCGGCCGCTGCCCGGTCTTCATTGACGGCTTTATGCAGGGCGTCAAAATAGGTGCCGGGGGGCACAGCACGTTGTTCGTGCCTGGATTTGTGCGGATTGGCACTGGCTTTCAGGTGGGTGCTGTCAGTGTAGAGTACCTGACCGCCGACCAATCCTTTGGTTATCGCCTGTTCGACAATGTGGTCAAAAATCTGCTGGAAGACCGCCGTATGATTGAAACGGAGGCGGTTCTGACTCAGGGTTGAAGCATCAGGCACCTTCTCAGTCAGTCCGAGGCGCAGAAACCAGCGATAAGCTACATTAACCTGAATTTCCTGTACCAGACGGCGTTCACTGGGAATACCAAATAAATAGCTCGGTAACATCATCTTAAGCAACATAACGGGATCGATAGCCGGTCAGCCATTATTATGACAATACAAAGGCGCGACTAATTAGCGGATGAATTCGAAATCAATAGCGGCATCGATTTTACGGACCCAATGATTTTTGGGCACCAGCTCGTCAAGCGAGTGCGTTTCTGGCGGGAAAGTCTGAGGAGGCGGTGTTCTTAACATGGCGGCAAGCTACGTTTGGTGAACGAAACTTAATTAAAACAAAGTGCCGGATAAAAAAACAGTACTTTGTCAATAATCTGAACTTTCACATGTGAAAGTTCGTGTGATGGTCATGCTTAGGAGGAAAATAAATGGGCGAACTTTGGAGCAGATCATAGCTTCTCAACTACCTGAACTTGTAAAGTCAGCAAGTAGCAAGGTATCTCATCAATTACTTCAAATTCAGCTTGCGGAGCTATCTTCCCGTTTAGGGTATGAAGAAGATACGGAAATTGATGATGAAAATTCCAATATCTTATTGAATTTAAATGGATTTGCAGAAGGAGCGGGCGGTAAGCTTCGACTTTTTGTGGACTTACCGGATGGTACGCACCACGGGTTCAAGCTATTGATTCTAAGACTTTAAGACATTTCAAATAAGCCTTACGTTAGGATGACTTAGGGCAATAAATAAAGTAATTTTAGTAATGATAAATTGAAATCAAAAATAAAAATTAGCAAGGAGGGTTAGAGTTGAAAATAGCCCGTATCGACATACAAAATTTTCGAAAACTACAATCCTGTCGTGTAGAGCTTGCTGGGAAAAGTACGGTTTTCGTCGGCGCTAATAACAGTGGTAAAACGTCTGCTATGGACGCGCTGATCATGTTTTTGAAAAAGGCAAAGCGCAAAGAGCTTTCAACCACCGATATTACTTTATCCAATTGGGCAACCATCAATTCGGTCGGCACTGGCTGGATTAGTGAAAGTGAAAAACAAGCCCCAGTCCCGGATCTGACTTTGGATACATGGCGTACACAATTCCCTTCGATTGATGTGTGGTTAGAGGTGGATGAGTTACAAATACACTACGTCAGCCACATTTTGCCCACCTTGGATTGGGATGGCGGCTTGCTGGGTGTCAGGTTAATTTTAGAACCGAAAAACCTTGAATTACTATACAAAGCTTATATCAACGCTTACTCTGCAGCTAGGGAAACTATATCTGCTCACAAGATAGAAGCAGATGAAACAACTGGATCACCACTGGTATTATGGCCAACTTCAATGCGTGATTTTCTGGATAGAAAGCTTCAGGAATTTTTTGCGATTAGCGCTTATGTGCTAGATCCAGCTTTAGCCGACAACGAACAACCTCAGGCTTTTACAGAATTCATGGAGGCAATTGATGGTGACCCGTTTGATGGCCTATTTAAGATTGACATCATTAACGCGCAGCGTGGTTTTTCAGACCCAAATGCTGGTGAAGGCGCGGCAAATACTGATCGGCGCTTGTCTGCTCAGTTAAGGAATTACTTTGATAAGCACCTCGACCCTAGCGAGCTTCCTGATGTGAGCGATCTGGATGCACTTGAAGCAATGGAAAGTGCCCGAACAGTATTTGATCAAAAATTGAAGACCAGTTTCAGTGCCGCTATTGGTGAGTTGGAAGGGCTTAATTATCCTGGGTTTAGCGACCCACAAATTTTACTGTCAAGCAAAGTGAATCCATTAGAAGGACTGAATCATGACTCGGCAGTACAGTTTAAAGTCATTCGCAGTGAAGACCCTTCAGGTGATGCTTTTTGCCTGCCCGAAAAATACAACGGATTAGGTTATCAAAATCTGATTTCGATGATTTTTAATCTGATTCGCTTTCGTGATGAATGGATGCGTGTTGGCAAGGTTAGCAAAAGAGAAGAAAGCAATAATAGGCCTATAGAGCCTCTGCACTTAATGCTAATTGAAGAGCCTGAAGCTCATTTACATGCGCAGGTGCAACAAGTCTTTATCAAGAAAGCTTTCAGTGTGCTGCGTAATCATCCTGATCTGGAAGAAAAACAGCAGTTTGCTACTCAGATGATCGTTAGTACGCATTCTAGCCATATAGCACACGAAACAGATTTTACCGGACTGCGTTATTTCCGTAGGAAACCATTGGTTAATGAACTTGAAGTGCCAAATGCATGTATCGTTAATATGTCTACCACTTTTGGCGCAGATAGAAAAAAGACTAAAGTTGAAATAGCCCAAGAAACACAAGAGCAAGAGAGAATCGCAACGGCACAATTTGCAACGCGTTATTTAAAAACAACACATTGCGATCTATTTTTTGCTGATGCTGCTATTTTGGTTGAAGGTCCCGCTGAGCGGATGTTGGTGCCTCACTTTATTCGAAACCATTATCCAGATTTAGATAGAAGTTATATTTCTATTCTGGAAATTGGTGGTAGTCATGCGCACAGATTACGTCCACTTATTGAAGCCTTAGGAATACCTACGCTGGTAATTACCGACCTCGATTCAATTCAGGCTGAGTCAACAAGTAAAGCTCGTCCGGTAATGGGTCAGGGCTTCAAAACGGGGAACGATACATTAAAAACTTGGGCACCAGGAAAAACATTATTAGACGAGGTATTGAGGGCTGAGTTTGAACAGAAGACAGCGAGTAACGGAAAGGTCAGAGTTGTTTACCCTTGCACTGTATCAATTCAGTTTAAAGATGAGAAAGACGTACCGGATCAACCAGAGCCGGAATCAGCGATCCCTTATACCTTTGAGGATGCACTGGTTTTAGCTAACTTGTCAGTATTTAGAAAGATGACTGATAAAACTGGTCTTATCAAAAAAATGGTTGAAGCCGTTAATCAACCAATGCTTGATACAGCCTGTCACTTCATGTTTTGTGCACTAGATAAGAACGCCAAGAAAGCTGAAATGGCACTGGATCTATTGTATTCGGTTGAACCAAGCACTTTTAAAGCTCCGCACTATATTGCTGAGGGGCTCAATTGGCTGGAAAAAGAGTTGATCAATAGCTCTCCGCTTGCGGCAAAGTCGGAGGCAAAGGAATGACAGAGGTGATTGATACTAAGACAGTTGACGATGAGATCTATGGATGTCTAGATCTAGATAATCCAAAAAGCTTCTTTTTGTTTGCCGGGGCTGGTTCGGGCAAAACTCGCTCTTTAGTCGAAGTACTTAAGCGATTTCGTGAACATAATATCCATCGTTTGCGAGTAAAAGCACAACAAGTAGCAATCATTACTTATACCAACGCCGCTTGTGATGAAATTAAACGCCGCTTGGAGTTCGATTCTGCCTTTAGCGTCTCGACCATTCATAGTTTTGCTTGGGAACTAATCAAGCCGCATCAGCATGATATTAGAGAGTCGCTTAGAGTCAGACTTCAATCAGACATTGTCGAACTTGAGGAAGCACAGCGTAAAGGTAGAGCAGGCACAAAAGCGGCCGAAGATAGACCAAAGCAGATTGCGGCCAAACTAAAGCGGCTGGAGTCACTAAGCAACATTAGGAAGTTTACTTACAATCCTAATGGTGAAAATTTGGGCAAGGATTCACTTAACCATGCCGAAGTGATCGGCATAACCGCTGAATTGCTGATCAGCCGTCCATTGTTGCAGCAAATTCTTACACGCAAATTCCCGGTTTTGCTTGTAGATGAAAGTCAGGACACGAAAAAAGAGCTAATTGATGCTTTGTTTGTAGTTCAGAGCTTACATCAGGACAAGTTCTCGTTAGGTCTGTTCGGCGACATCATGCAGCGGATTTATAACGATGGAAAAGAAGACCTAGGTCTAGCTCCATTGCCGGATGGTTGGCTTACTCCAAAAAAGGAATATAACCATAGATGTCCTCGTCGAGTTGTGAAACTCATCAATAAAATTCGAGCCGAGGTCGATCAAAACTTACAGCAATCCGCTAAGCTAGAGGAAGGCTTCGTTAGACTATTTATTGCGGATACATCTGATGGGATAGACAAAGAGGCTTATGAGCGCTTTGTTTGTCAAAAAATGGCAGAGATTACAGCTGATGACTTGTGGATAGCAGAGAAAAAACACAATAAAACACTAACCTTAGAACATCACATGGCGGCACAACGAGGGGGCTTTGCAAGCTTTTTCAATTCTCTCTATGAAGTAGATAAGCTTAGAACCGGTTTGCTTGATGGAACCCATGCTGGCATTACTTTTTTTTCAGAGAGAGTACTTCCACTTATCAAGAGCTTGGACGTAGGTAACCACTTCGCTGTTTCTAGAATCGTTAATAAGTATTCGCCACTTATTTCTAAAGAATGTATTGAACAAAGTGCTGAGCCTAAGGCGGAGTTAGCAAAAGCTAAGGATGCTGTCGATGGTCTTTATGTTCTATGGCGTGATGACGCAGATCCCTCTCTAATCAACATCCTTAAAGAAGTTCAGCGCACTCGTTTGTTCAATGTCCCCGATGTTCTCACATTGATTGCTGAGAGGCAGGATAGGAACTATGAAAAAGCAGAAGATGATAATGATCGAGATCCCGTTGTTGACGCTTGGGATACCGCGTTGATGTCTCGCTTTAGTGAGTTTAAGGAATACGTTGCGTACATATCTGATGAATCTAGGTTCGGTACTCATCAAGGCATTAAAGGGCTCGAATTTCCAAGGGTAATAGTCATTCTAGATGACGAAGAAGCTCGTGGCTTTTTGTTCAGTTATGATAAATTGTTTGGAGCTAAACCCCCAACCGCAACAGACATACGTAACCAGAAGGAAGGCAAAGAAACTAGTATTGATCGCACTAGACGACTGTTTTATGTGACTTGTAGTCGAGCGGAAAAAAGTTTAGCGATAGTTGCTTACACAAACGAGCCTAATAAAGTAAAAACGAATATTATGAGTCAAAATTGGTTTGAGGAACATGAAATTATATCCTGTCAAATATAACTTAATGTGTATTAGTCGCGACTAATACATTTTATGTCCTGTCGTTTTCATTTATCTACTTCCATCAAGAATTGGTCCAATTGTTGGAGGAAAATAAAGTTTCATCCTATTGAGTGTGCGTTGTCGGTGTTCTAATGGGTTGCATAGTAAAACGTAGTCCCAAGGCGTTGGCAACCTTTGTGATTGTAGTAAAATGTAGGTTTCCCTCGCCAGAAAGGGCCTTTCTCAGCTCATTCCAACATTTCTCGCTATTTGGCTGATGTTACGGGCTCGTGCTATGTCACCCAAAGCAGCCACAATAAGGGAAGGATCACCATCTTCCATCACGGCCTCTAGGTACGCCGTAATATCTTCCTCTGTTTGGAGGTAATCAGCGGTATCGTAGCGGCTGAACTTTACTTTTTGGTTTTTCATTGGTTACTTCTTCATGGCGTGGCAATGACTTTTGCCAATTCAATATCGAGGGATTGGCTGTTTTTGCCTCCACCGCACTGTGTTGTGGTTTAATTTCTAGGATACTTCAAAAGCCCGGTTACTTACAGATACCGAGAATAACCCTATGCGAATCTGACAAAAGTATCAAAATGCGTTGACAAAATTTACGCCAGGCGTAGTATTAACTTTACCAACGCTCGCAATGTTCCCTAGGGGATGTTAGTGGGCTTTTTTTTCTTCAGGAATGACGGCTAATCATGCCTTATACCCTCTATCCAAAGCCGTATCGCTCACCGGGGAGCTTGTTGTTGATTTACAGGTTAAGTATCTTTAGCTTCAGAATACTGCCGATGCAGCACGAATTCTTAGTCAGATAAGCTATCACCACTTCAAAATTTACCTGCATCTGTTCCTCAATCCGGCCAGTAGCACGCTGCAAAAATTAGCGGCTGAATTTGGTGCGCGAAAATTTTCAACTTTGTCTAACTGGGTCACCATGTTGCATGATGTTCGCAACAAGTGTGCCCACCATAGCCGCCTTTGGAACGTCAACCTGTCTGCACCAAAAGATATGAATCAGATGATCAAAACGCTTGGTATTACCAGCCTGGACTTTTTTGACACGATTGATGATCTGATCCAGCGATATCCGGCGATTCGACCTTACCTGCGTAGCGCTGGGTTTGCCCATAACTGGCGGGCAGATCCGCTCTGGCATTAACTTTTCACTCTGACAAATTGACTCATTTGACGCACTGACTTCGATGGGTGCGTTTTTTTTGATTTTGCAAAAAGAGTTCTGTATTGAGCGTAGTCCCGGATCCCCGCACAGTAAGCCGCATTTAAGATTACCTGCACGGGAATGCTCATGAAAAACCCTGTTTTTTTCTCACTCAGTTGGCTGCCCGTCATGGTATTGGCTGGGTGTACCGGACAAACTCAGGAGGCTACTGCATCCGGTGTAAGTTTTCACCGTTCTCATCAGGAAAGTCCCGCCGTATCCGATATCTATTCTCTGACACCAGAAGTTACGCGCTATGATCGCTATACCTTGGTGAGTGTAGGCAGCCAGGCTGCGCAACGTGAACCCCTAAATCAAATCATCAATATCACCATGCCAGTACCGTTGGTACAACGTATTGGTGATGGATTGCGCTATTTGCTATTTGGAACCGGTTATTCGCTGTGTGATACCGCCGCAACCCATTTCGTTAAATTGATAGGCAGGCCATTACCGGCTATTCAACGCAAAATTGGGCCGATACGGCTCAGTGAAGCGTTGCAGATTGTTGCCGGGTCTGCATGGCGTATCCGGGTAGATGAGGTGAATCGTGAAGTGTGTTTTGTTTTACGTGATGAATATCGTCAGTTTTCCGAGACAACGGTTGGCCGGATGACACCGCCAAAAATGCAGGTACCGTTGCAGAGATCTTCTTCACCGGCGTTATCGGCACCTACATTGTCCAACAGCATATTAGCCACTCCGTTACCAGCGAAGCCCCTGATAGCTGAAAGACCGAAAACAGATACCCCTAAAATTCCTGTGACAGGAGGAAAACCTACGGCCATTTCTTCTGTATTGCCCACTCAGCCCGTTAAATCCTTACTCAGCGGCAGTACACCCGTGACAACGATACCGATAGGCAACATCTGGCGTGCGGAAACGGGAACCACTTTGCGTGGAATGTTGGAACGGTGGGCTAATACAACGAATTGCCCGGTAGGGGGACACTGGGTAGTCGTGTGGTCGTCACCGACGGATTACCGCATTGATGCGCCGTTGACGTTCAAAGGCAACTTTGAGTCCTTGTTGGTACAACTATTTGATCTTTATAGACAGGCCGAGAAACCGTTGTTTGCCGAAGTCAGTCGCCTTCAGTGCCTGATTTCAGTCAGTGATAAACCGGTAACCCGGTAAGCCGTGATGGGGTATGTCATCAGTGGGTTTGCCTTGGTTTTTCTGCTGATTGCCGGGGGTATACAGCTGCGACAGGCAGAACAACTGCACGTCGATGGTGACAACGCAAGGGCTCGAATACTGGCAGACCAAATGTTGCTATTAGCCAGTGCCATTAATCACTGGCGTGGCGGCTCATCTAAAAATGGCACGGTGGATCTGCGTAAGCTCATTCTGCCTTTTCAGCCTGATGCCCGTATCCGGCATGTTATCAGCCAAGATCGGCTCTGGGTGTGGATGCCGGAAATACCCGGTCTTGTAACCGCTCTGCGCGAACGCACTAAGGGGTCAATGTTGATTGGTGAAGTCCGGCAGGGACGGTTGTATGGCTTATCTGGTCAAGAGATAGGACTCACTCTCCCTGACGGGATTAGCGATGGTGATGTGGTGTATTTCAACTGAAAAAGCGAACAGGATTTGATGAAAAATAAACTGTATTCACTCAGGCTTTGTACTTGCCTTGTTCCACTGGCGGCGGTAACAGGCATGGCGCTGATGTCCGGTTGCACCTTGCGGGCAGTGGATAATATGGCGCGTGAGGCTAGTATGCAAAGTCGGGTAGCGCAACAGTATTTGCATCAACAGCATAGCCTGAAACAGCCAGTAGTAACCTGGGTAGATAAACCCTGGGTGAATCTGAAACCGGTAGTTCAGCCTGTCGCATCGGTAAAGTTACCGTCCTGTCAGATAACGATTAACAGTAAAGTCGGGCTGACATTACCGGAACTGGGACAACGCATTACCCAACTTTGTGGTATTCGGGTCACGGTCGCGCCCGATGTTTTAGCACGAGTATCAACCACTGCCGGTGGGTTGACGCGCCAGATGAATAGGGCATTACCGACAGCTGATGATAAGGGACGTATGCCATTGGATTGGCTGGATGAT
The DNA here is from genome assembly GCF_019090985.1 of Photorhabdus akhurstii. Classification (NCBI taxonomy): domain Bacteria; kingdom Pseudomonadati; phylum Pseudomonadota; class Gammaproteobacteria; order Enterobacterales; family Morganellaceae; genus Photorhabdus; species Photorhabdus akhurstii. Next base: position 1,294,146 of record NZ_CP020335.1, read on the forward strand.
CGCGATATACACTCAATTGATGCTGATGAGCGTCGAGAGTCAGAAGTACTCACGGGTCTCAATTGGCAAGGGGAGCTAACGGGGCTTTTAGACAATATTGCCAGCCGGTTAGGGATTGCATGGAAGATGGATAACAGGGCCGTCGTGTTTTATCGATTCGAAACCCGGACATTTCAGTTGAATGTTCTCAACACCCGTACCAGTAGTAATGCCAGTGTTGCCTCAGGTTCAACCAGTAGTATGGGGACATCAGGGGGCAGTGGTAATGTCAACAATTCTGTTTCTGGGGAGGCCAGCTCTTCACAGAAAACGACGGTTGATCTGAACAGTGATTTATACGAAGACATCCGTAAGACAGTCGAAAATATGTTGACGCCCGAGCGGGGTCGGTTCTGGTTGTCAAGCTCCAGTGGAACGCTGATGGTAACAGACACGCCGGCGGTACTGGATTCGGTATCCCGTTATGTGGAAGAACAAAATACTGTTCTCAACCGTCAGGTTTTGTTGAATGTTCAGGTGCTGAGTGTCAGCACTACCCGTAAAGAGCAAATGGGGTTGGACTGGGGATTAGTTTATAACTCATTGCATAATTTGGGGGCTACGTTATCTGGCAGTTTTAGCGGTATGGGCAGTGGGGCAACGTCTACGGGTGTCAGTATTTTGGAAAATGCCACAGGGAAAGCGGCAAAACTCTCCGGTTCCAGCCTGTTGATAAAGGCGTTGAGCGAGCAAGGTAATGTCAGTGTGGTGACGTCTCAAGGAAGTGCGACCACTAATTTGACCCCCATTCCGATACAGATGGCTGATCAGACGGTGTATGTGGCTCAAAGCAGTACAACGACGGCTACGGATGTGGGAGCCACCACAGCTCTGACGCCTGGGATGATCACTACCGGGTTTAATATGACTTTGTTGCCGTTGATACAGCGTAATGGGGATGTTCAGTTACAAGTGGCTTTTAACCTGTCTGATCCGCCGACTATCCGTTTATTCACATCTAAAGAAGGCAATTCTTATATCGAGATGCCGTATACCCGGTTACGTTCACTGAGTCAGAAAGTGAATCTACGTGCCGGGCAGGCGCTGGTACTCACCGGATTTGAACAGGCTGATACTCGGGTGACTCAGGCGGGAACCTTTACACCGGGTAATTTCCTGCTTGGGGGAGGCCAGTCCGGAGAGAATCAGCGCAGCACGTTGGTTATTTTGATCACCCCCGTATTACTGGATTGAGGAATGAAAGGCTGCATGAATCAATGAAAAGCATCGATTTAGAAATACCCGGTGAGATACCCGAAGTCACGGTTGTAAAGGCCGAGCGCTATTGTTGGATCGGTGGCCTGCGTTGGTCACCGTACATGAAGGTGAAACGGGGACCCCGCAGAAGGCAACGTGTTCGTCCGGTAGCCAGTCGATCTCAATACGCCGATGTACATCGGGTCGTGGGCAATCGTTCGGGGAGACGTCAGCAGACTACACGCATGATGGGAACGGGAATAATCAGGAAATTGTATTGCCGTCACACACCGTATTCTTTAGCCATCGCTTTTTTATCGCATTCCGGCCCAAACGGGTACGGGATTTACGATTTGGGCGAGGGGCAATGGTTATTTTTGGCGACGCAGAATGGTTTGCCGTCCGTAATGGCCGATATTGTTGGAACTCGCGAGAGTGTCAATGCAGCACTGTCCCGTTTTTTAACTTTTAACCCGGCTCCAGATAAAAGCTGGCGGGTGGTATCTGACCCTGATAATCCGGCGCATTGGCGCTCAATAACTTCTGCTTTGTCTGCTCATCAGTATCGGATGTGTCGCCTGCAACGGCGGTGGCGGACACCATTATTGTTGATGGCCGTATTTATCATGTTGTTGATTGTCGTATGGGGGTTATTGCAGTCAGGAAAATCTCCCGATGAGAGATTACCGATGACTGAAACTGTTCAAGTCAGGGCATCACGATTGTTTGAAGAAACGCCAAAACCGGTTGACTTACCTCATCCGTGGGCCGATAAGCCGTTGTTACCCGCGTTTTTGGCACGTTGTGTCATGACCAGTCGGACGATCCCTGTGTTATTGGCGGGTTGGCGCTTGACGGCAGGTTCATGCCGAAAAGATGGCGTCCGCCTTCACTACGAGATTATGCCTGGCGGTACAGCAGCGCATTTTGTTCAGCGTGTACAGAGTGTATTTAAGCAGTCACCGGTTTTTGACCTGGTTCAGGGCGCAAAAGAAGGCCGGGTATTCCTGCCGTGGAAACCTTTGCCGGTTCGCAATGAAGCGGTGCCTGCTGTTTCAGTACAGTTGATGAAGATGGTTTCGAATTTCCAGCAATGGCAGATCCCTCTGACGTTAAATGAACTGACTCCAGCATCGGCATTACCGGGAGACGGGCAATCTATACCTTCCCAGGATTGGCGAGAATACCTGTTCAGCTTCAGTAGCCGGGTGATGCCAGCATGGCTATTTGCTGAACTGGATGATACAGGGCTGCGACTGAACAGCCTCACGTTTACCCTGACCTCACAGGGACAGTTAACCTATCAGACTGAGGGATACATTTATGCCCGGAAATAATACTGCCTTGTGTATCAGTGTGTTAAGTGGGCTAATTTTTATCAGTTCACCCGTATGGGCAACAGAGGATAGCGCTCTTTCGGTAACAGGGATGACAGAAGCATCTGCGGGTGTGACTGTGGGGCAGTTAGAGCATTTACACGCGAAAAATTTGTTGCTGGAAGCGGAATTGCAGCAGGCTAAATTACAACGCCAACTGACAGAAAATCAGCCTTTGGGGTTAACGGGCAGTAATGACCTTGATTTGCCGATGACCGTATCACCGGTGATAACGGCGGGACAACCTGTGACCCGTCCGGTGGTGCAGGAGATTTATGGTCGGGGGCATGCATTGCGGGCCAGCGTAAGCCTGCCGGGCCGCGGTGTGATGGAGTTAGCTGTCGGTGACGCAGTGCCTGGCACTCAGTTCAAAGTTAAGGTGATCACGCTTTCTGCGGTCACGCTAAGTGATGGCTCGGTATTAACGTTCTGAGAGAAGACAGGGAATGAAAGAAAGTATCCAGGTTAATGATGCCGTGTTGCTGTTATGTGAAGAACAGCAGGCTACGGTATTAATTGACAACAATCGTCGGGGCGATCCACAGGTTCAGACGCGGGTCATGCAATTACTTGAAGCCACGCCAGAAGCAGAAATTCGCTTTGTCAATTTGTCAGAATTGCAGGCGAACCGCCAGAAACAACATCAGCGGACGAATGAACAGGGCGTGTGTCTGTCGGACCTAACTGATGTGAGTGAACGTCAGAAGCAGGTACTGACCTGTTTTGAACTGGCAAAAAAGCTGAATGCGTCAGATATTCACCTGACCATCAGTCCGGGATTGACCCGAATTGAAATGCGTATTCACGGTGAGCTGGAAGTCGTCAATGAACTGTCGGAAGAGGAGGGAATGGCACTGGCATCCACGATCATCCTGTCGATGTGTGATGTCACTGAAACGCAATTTTTTCCCGGCCGTCAGCAGGACGGGAGGATTAAAGCGGATTTTCTGCGTCGGGTACATTTGTATGGCGCCCGGTATAGCCATACGCCAACCGCAGATGGTTTGTATGTTGTGATGCGTGTGATTGCTGATGATGGTGACAAAGTGCCTACACTGACACAATTAGGTTTTTTGCCGCAACAAATCAAATTGGTTTCCCGTATTTTGCGACTGCCCGAGGGCCTGATTGTGTTATCGGGACCAACCGGTTCTGGGAAGTCCACGACATTACGCACTTTTTGTCGCCAGTATCTTGACAGGACAGGAGGTAAAAAACGGTTATTGACCGTTGAAGACCCCCTGAAGGGAGGATTGCCGGCGCGATTCAAACGCCCATCGTGTGTGACAAAAGTGATGAAGAGGCGGTCAGGCTTGCCTGGCACCGAGCGCTCACCTCTGCGCTGCGTCTTGATCCAGATGCCGTTATGCCAGGCGAAATGCGAGACCTGACTTCCATGCTAACGGCAATTTATGCTGCGCAAACAGGACATAGTGTCATGACGACGCTGCATACCAATAGCGCAGTCGGTATTCCTGAGCGCATGATAACCATGGGGGTGAATGCGGGGCTGATTGCTGATGCACAGCTTTTGATTGCGTTGATTAGTCAGCGTTTGGTACAGACATTATGCCCACACTGTCGGGTACCTTGGGCACAGAAACAGGCGGTACTGGATGAGGAACAACGGGCTTATCTGATGCGTTATTGCCATGCTCCCGGTACCTGTTGCGTAGAGAATTTGTATTTTCGTCATCCCGAAGGATGTGAACATTGTTGCCAGACGATTACCTTGAGCGGACGGATTGTTAGCCGGGGAGTAACTGGTCGTAGCGTGGTGACAGAAGTCATTAGGCCAGATGCTCGATTTTTTACCTTGTTGATGACTGAGGGCAAAGAGGCCGCGAGACAACACTGGGTATCGAACCTAGGCGGGATTACTCGTCGCCAGCATCTATTGAATAAGCTGAATGCCGGGCTGATTGATCCATTGGAAGCCGATTTAGTTTGTCCGCTGGATGAAGATGATTATTTGCTGATGGAGCCGTGTGATGCGTGAAATGTCATGGGTTAGCCGTCTGCGCTATGTGTTAGTTCGCCACACGTTCTTACCGAGTTATCGCATCATTTTCTATGAGGCGTTGCGTTTTTTACTGGAAAACAAGATACCGTTATTGAAAGCGTTGCGGCAGATACGTGATGTGTATACGCATTTCGATACCCATTGGCATCCGTTTGCTGAACTCATTGACGATTGCATCTCGGCGCTCACTGATAACAGTCAAACGAATACCTTGGAACATGTGCTGGCTGTTTGGGGACCGGTAGAAGAGGCGGCGTTAATTAGTGCGGGTATGCGCAGCGGTCATTTGCCTGAAGCATTGAGTCAGGCCATTACACTGATAGGTTGCCGTCAGCGTATTCTGATAGTGTCGCTCAGAATGATGATTTATCCCTTGCTGTTGGTGTTACTGATGGCGGGATTATTGGTGATCACCGCAACAGAATTGGTACCAACACTAAAAAATATTGCAGATCCGGAAAACTGGCAGGGGGTGCTGGCATGGCTGAACGGGATGGCGACATTCTTTGAGCATGCTTTTCTGTGGTGTGGTGTCTTACTGCTCTCTTTTATTGTGGGCGTGGCGTATTCGCTCCCGCGGTGGGTCAACCGTCTGCGTCGCATCGCGGATCATCTTATCCCCTGGTCGGTCTATAGCGATATTCAGGGCGCCATTTTTTTACTGAACATGGCTTCCCTTTTGCGTGCCCAGGTTCAGACGCTGGATGCGTTAATTATCCTGCAACGCTTTGCATCTCCCTGGTTACAGATTCGTCTGGAGTCTATTGCTGATTGTGTCCGCGAAGGGGATCACTTTGGCCGGGCATTGCATCACTGTGGTTATGACTTTCCGTCAAAGGAAGCGGTGAATTTTCTGTCATTGCTGACGGAAGGTGATGGTACTCCTGAGATGATTGGACGCTATGGTGAGCGGTGGCTGGACCAAACCATTGTTCGGGTGAACAGGCGTGCCAATTTGGTCATGTTGTGTTCCCTGTTGCTGGTTGTCGGGACATTTATGTTGATCCTGCTGGCCGTTATGGAAATACAGAACATGGCTAACATCATGCCGTAATCCCCTTAAATTAAACCTCCTTTTAACGATAACGATTTTCTCCGTAAAGAACCCTTTATATAAGGAATAAATCAATGCAGTACATGATGATACAGAAACAAGACCGAATGGTCCGTTCCCCTGAGCGGGGTTGGGCTATTTTGGAAAATGGCGCGGTCGCTCTGGTTGTGATTGCCGTGATTACTGTAGTTTTGGGGGGCATTTATATGTTGTATGACCGCAAGGATGCGGTTGTGGAAACAACGAATCTGCAAACTATCATCTCCAGTACTCAGGGGTTAATGAAAGGCAGCGGCGGGTATGAATTTAGTAATGCAGACAAGATGACCGGCGTCCTGATTCAGTTGGGTGGCATACCGAAGAGTATGACGGTTCGCGGTGATACGACTGCTGGTAATGCTACGTTGTGGAATATCTGGGGTGGTCAGGTTAAGGTCGGACCGAGCAGCACGGGGGGATTTAATAATGGATTCACGGTAACTTACGAGAGAGTCCCTCAGTCTGCCTGTGTTTCATTAGCGACTGGGATGAGCCGGGGAGGAAGTGCATCAGAGATCACTATTAATAATACTCATCACGCTGATGGCAAGGTGACACTGGAAAGTGCCAGTACAGAATGCACAAGGAACAATGGTCGTACCGGGACCAATAAACTGATCTTTACGATTAATGGTTAAATGAAGACACTGATTGCAGTTAGCTTTCCTACAGAATATACCCCTCTGGTTATGATGACGTTATTTGTCATCGGATGCGTGCTGCTTCGTCCGGTGAGTCAATTTTTGCAGGAATACGGTCTGTTGATGTGTTCAGTGCATCCGGTACCACGAATGGCTATCTGTTTGTACGTGGTGTCGGGCACGTTGATGTTGTTATCACCAGCGCCGCTGATGGAGCGGATAGCCGCACTGTTGCTGTTGAGTTTTTTGTTGCAATTATCGGTTATAGACGTTTTGAGTGGCTGGCTTCCTCGTCAGTTTACACTGGCTTGCCTGGTGTCCGGTGTCTTGGTCAGTATTTCGTTGCCGTCAGTGTCAATAACTCTTTTGGCTACGGTGCTTATGCTTGCCGGGATGAGTGTGTTACGCAAGTTGATGAACCGGCACTCTCAATGTGAAGCGCTGGGAATGGGGATGTCTGGCTGATGGGAGCGTTGTGTGCCTGGCTGACAGGGTTACCGGCACTGATAGGTTGCTTGATTGGTCTGTCCGGTTTCGTGCTGTGGTATTTGGCACAATTACCTCATCAAGGTATGAAAGGTGGGCCGCTGGGACCTTGGCTCAGTTTAGGGAGTGTGGTCATGTTGTTGGAACGATTATATCAGCCAATATGGGTAATCTAATAGTGACAGAAAGAAAGGGTTGTTGTGGCAGCAGCAGAGGGCCGGATAGGGGATACATGATGCTGGGCACAGCTGCCGGACTCATGATATTGCTGGTACTGGCGGCGTTGGGAACCCGCATTTACAACGATTATCTGACAGAGAAGTCCTGGCAGGTCATGGCGGCGAAAAGCAGTCGTTTCAGTGCAGCGTCGAAAGCTTATATTGGCCGTTATTATGATAGATTGCGGAGTTCAGCAACGACAACCCAACCGGTGATGATCACCCCGGATATGTTGAGAAAAACGGGGCTGTTGCCATCCGGATTCAAAGACACCAACAGTTCAGGACAGCGCTATCAGACCGCTGTAGTGAGCAATACCCAGGATCCGGCACTATTGCAGGCCATGGTGGTGACACAAGAAGGGAGCCCATTACCTTATAAAGCCCTGCGCCTGATATCGATGGATATCTCTATCGGATTGGGGGGATATATTCGGGATGGCAAGACGGCTACCGGCGCAATGAGTTCATGGACGGTGCCTCTAAAGGATTTTGGGATAAACAGTGGTGAAGGTCATCTGGCCGTGTTATTGAGCGCAGATGAGTTATCTACTGCCCGTGAGGAGAGTGACCGATTGTACCGTTTTGCTGTCCCTGGCCGTCCGGAGCTGAACAAAATGCATACTGACATTAATATGGGAGGCAACAACCTGAACAATACGGCTACCGTGAATGCACAGGCTGGTCATTTCAGTGGCGATATCCGGGCGAATGCCGGCCAGTTTCAGGGGGATATTCGTAGCCACGATGGCTGGATTGTGACGACAAAGAATAAAGGCTGGTTAAATGAAACCTATGGTGGTGGTTGGATGATGTCAGACAGCAACTGGCTTCGCAGCGTCAATAATAAAAGCATTTATACGGAGGGGCAAATCAAAGGCGGCGCCCTTCGGGCTGATGGTCGTCTGTCGACAGGGGAGTTTTTACAACTTGATAAAGTGGCTGTGGCGGGTACGGCCTGTTTACCCAATGGATTGGTTAGCCGTGACAGCAAAGGCGCTATATTGTCCTGCCAGTCTGGTCTGTGGACAAAAGCAGAGGCCACCTTGCAGCAGAATCAATGTTATCAGGATGGAAACTGGGGCGGACGTGATTTTGCTGAACACCGATGTCAGCCCGGATATTATGCGGCGGGACTTAAATTTGTGGGTCACCAACGCAGCGAATCAGCTTATGTCATTACCTGCTGTAAATGAAAACGTAACATGTTCGTATATCTGATTTTTATTTTGGTGGTTTCGTGTTGTCCTTGCTTTGCACTGGTGAGCGGATTAACGCCCTGGCGGGGATTTATCTGTTCGGGGGTTCGGCGCAGGAAAAAACGGTATTACGTCATTCACCTTTCCCCGACTGACAGGATAGGGCGTCTGACACGGAGCCGAACCCGGTGCTTTCATGCGGCATTTGTTCGCGAACTTGAGGGGGCACTTTTGCGGGCAGACAGGGATATTTTGTTTCGTTCTCATTTGATGCGGCCTGCTCAGATACAGCTGGCCTGTTCGGTTCTGGCACGTTACCCGACATGGCGTTACCGGATGGTTAACGTGGTTATCCCTCGCTGGGAGCGAACAGGGATTACATTACAAAACTTACTGTATGAGTGGCGTTATGTTCCGACGGCTGCCTGTGGTGTTATGGTGGTGGTGAAGCAGGAAAAATAACATTTTATATTGGGGGTAATTTTCGTTTTTTCATATTGAGTTTTTTATCGTCATCCTCTCTGGTTTTGCACAGTATGCTTCCTTGTATCAGGGTAATCATATGATTAGACTCTAATCACGACCTGAAATAAGTCGCATTTCTGTGTCGGTTGTTTTGTCAAGCAACCCGATAGTACTGAAAAGTATGCCAGGCACAGTGCCAAATAAAACAAACAAGGATGTTGTGTTGTATGACAACTGAAATCCCTCCTCTGTCGCCGACGTCTGAGGCTGAAATTGATAGCTTTCAGAAAGCGGTTTCTCAAAAGACCCAATCCAGGTTGTTGTCGTTAAAAAAATGTCTGGGGTATCTGTCAATATTGCTTGTTATTGTCATCATAGCGTTGCTGGTATTCGTAGTATGGCAGCAACATCATCAGTTAGTGGAATTTCAGTCATTGATGCGAAATGGATCATTCCGGTATTTGCCTGATGAGGTGCAAAAGCTACACGAGCGGTTTGATAAAGCGGATACCGGCTTTGTCTCCCGTCAGGACTGGCAAATGCAAAATGACCGGTTTCATCAGACATTGATAGCGCAACAGGGATCCGTCAACGACCAACAGAAATCGCTGGTACGGTCAGTGACTGATTTAAGCCGTGCGCATCAGGATCTTACCGAAGCAGTAAGTGTATTGAAAAATACCGTGAAACAGCAAGAAATGCGCGTTGACGCATTAATCACGTGGAAATCTCAGCAGGAAAAGCATTTTGGTAAAAAAGCGGGCACACCTGATCGGTAAGTTCTTCGAGCGAAGAAACGGATAGTGGCTCCTTTCATACTTTCTGGTATTGAACGTCGGGGAGAACAAGTTTATGCCGTTATTATTCCACGAGACACAGATCCTCATTCCCAAATATCTCAAATGCGCTTACTGACCCTGGGTGAAAGCGCATTTGAGTGGACGTTGGTCAGTATCTCCGATCATCAGGCTTTGTTCCAGGTACAAGGGTACCGTCAAACTCTGTCAGTTAATGGAGGGTAATGATGAGAAAAGATTTTTTCAGCCAGAGGAAGGAGGTGGTGCTGATTGGCGTTTTTATGTCTCTGTCAGCTTCGGCGGCACAGGTTGCTATCTCTGAACAGACAGAGACGGGAATGAAAGCGACTCAGCAACAGGTCACGCAGGCTGAAAACTACCGTATTCAGGCGCAAATGTGGGGGCTGACGGAAGCAGAGTTTCAGCGTTATCAGCAATTGATGCAGGGACAACGGGGCATTCAGTCTCCTGGACTCGATCCGTTGAGTGCATTGGGTATTGAGGCAGAAACAGTACAAGCGCGTCAACGTTATGCAGAATTGTGGGTTAAACAGGAATATGTCCGTACTGAAAAAGAGTTGGCGTTCCAGCGGGCGGTGGATGCGGCCTGGAAGCGTCTGGCGCCGAATATTTTGCCGGTTAATTTAGGCAAGGGGGACGGAATCGCACAGGGTAATCAGGGGCGGCTGGCGTTATTTGTGAAAGAGGATTGCGCAGCCTGTGATGCCCGGCTGGCTGCTGCCTTGTCAGCTGGCCGTGAGGTGGATATTTACCTGGTAGATAGCGAAGGCAACGATGATGTTTTACGTACCTGGGCAGGTAAACATCATATTCCATCAGAAAAAGTCCGTAGCCGAGAAATCACGCTTAATCATGACAAAGGACACTGGCGACAATTTGGTCAGGGGAAAATGCCGGTCGTACTACAACATGAGAATGACGGATGGCGTGTGGTGGCATTTTGAGTCTCGCTGTGGCGGGAAGTCTCTTTTGGATGACAGAAGGTATGGCCGCTGCGGTAAAACAGGTCGTTCCGCCTGGGTACCAGCAGATTGCGCGGGTTCATGGCGTACCCGCTGAAATGCTTTATGCGTTGGCACTGGCTGAATCGGCAAAACGTTTGCCACAGGAGAAACATGAACGCCCCTGGCCGTGGACGCTCAATGTGGCTGGAAAAAGTTATCGTTATGCAACCCGACAAGCGGTCTGGCAGGCGTTGCAGGGATTTATGCGTAGCGTACCCCTCAAACGTATTGATGTGGGGATTACTCAAGTGAATTTAGGCTGGAACGGCCATTATTTTCGTTCTTATTGGGATGCCTTGGACCACTATACTAATCTTCATGTGGCAGCCCGTATTCTGAAAACCTGTTATCAATCCAATCCGGGTAGTTGGTTGAATGCGGCAGGCTGTTATCACCATCCCGCTGGCGGTCAGCCTGCGAGTAAGTATCGGAAAATCGTCGCACGTAAACTGAGTACGCTAGAAACCCGATATCTTGTTTTGTCCACCAATATTGCTGTGGCTAATACGACACAGACCTGGATTGAACCGAAGGAAAAATAAAGAAGATGTTAATCCGTTATCGCTGCCGTTTATTTTTAATGATGATGATATTGACGCCCTGCTCTCAGGCTGCACTGACTATTGTGGCTGATTTAGGTGGACAATCTACAGCAGCGTATTTTGAGGCCATTAACGCTCAGGACAATGAACCGACGACTTCTTCAAATACGGAGGCGGCCCCGCCAGATTTAACCGAAGGGGGCATGTTACCGGTGGAAACGCCGGAATTGTCTCCCGGACCTGTTGACGTTCGTCCGTTGCAATTGCCAGGAATGGGGGCGTTGTTCATGATTGGGGATGATGCCTTGTCAAAACAGTGGTTGAAGAAAAATTTGGTTGGCCTTCGGAAAAAGCAGGCGGTGGGGTTGCTGGTTAGTGTGCGGGATAAAGCACAACTGGATGAACTGCGTCAGCTTGCAGAGGGATTGGTATTAGCCCCCGCTTCCGGCAGTGATTTGGCTCGTCGTTTGCGCTTACAGCATTATCCAGTGTTGATTACCGATACTGGCTTAACCCAGCAGGTGCGTTGATGTGGCCCCGTCATCCTATATTATCCGAACTGATGTTGCCACACAGTTTCCCGGTGCTTTTGTTGGGATTGTTGTTGGCAATTGTGGTGTTATGGCGGGCTAGATGAGCGATCGTTATGTGATTGAAGCACGGTTACGTCCGGCTGTTGAGTTGAATACCGCTGTTGTTTCGGCGGTTGCCGCCGGTGTCTGTATCGTAGCGCCGTGGGCTGTGGCATTGTCACCATCGGTCAGTTATGTCATGGCGGCAGGTTTTGGCATGTTATCAGGTCTCCGATTCCGGCAGGGGTTACATATACTGAACTACCGGCGCAATATCCGACGATTGCCCCGTTATGTGATGGCCAGCCACCAGGTACCCGTCAGTCATCAGAGATTGTTTCTGGGGAAAGGGTTTCTTTGGCAACAAAAACATACACAACGATTTCTGGATACCCTGCGCCCGGAAGTCGAACGTTATGTTCAACCTTCCCGGTATTATCAATTAGCGAGGGCATTTGAGCAGCGGTTTGAGTACCCATTGCCCTCTTTATGTCGTCTGACGCAACGTGATTCTCCGTGGAACCCGGTGAGGCCACTGCCGCCAGTAGGAGGCAATCCAGCATTGCATGGCATTGAACCAGATGAAGTCAATGTGTCAATGGATTTGCGTGAGCGGGTCGGGCACATGTTGGTCCTCGGTACAACCCGTGTTGGTAAGACCCGGCTGGCAGAGTTACTCATCACGCAGGATATCCGGCGGGGTAATATCACGATTGTGTTTGATCCGAAAGGGGATGCAGACCTGCTCAAACGCATGTGGGCGGAAGCGCATCGTGTCGGGCGGGAAGATGAGTTCCAGGTGTTTCATCTGGGCTGGCCGGATATTAATGCTCGCTACAATGCTGTTGGGCGTTTTGGTCGGGTTTCAGAAGTCGCTTCTCGTATAGCAGGACAATTGAGTGGGGCGGGTAACAGTGCCGCTTTTCGTGAGTTTGCCTGGCGTTTTGTCAATATCGTTACTCGTGCTTTGGTGGCTCTGGGGCAGCGACCAGATTACACCCTGATATTACGTTATGTCACCAATATTGGCGAACTGTATGAAACTTATGCTGAAAAAATTATCAGGCAATGCCTGCCTGTGTTATGGGAGCAGGTAGAGAAAAGTCTGGGTCTGCTGACGGAAGACGATTTGCCACGCAATATGCAGGGGCAGACGAATGCAGTGAAAATCTGGGCGATTGAAATGGCACTAAGCTCAGAAGCGGGGAAAAAACTCTACGATCCGATACTGGACGGGTTGCGCAGTGCGGTTCGCTATGATCGCACCTATTTTGACAAAATTGTGGCATCCCTGTTGCCATTATTGGAAAAGCTGACCACGGGGAAAATAGCTGCTCTGTTGGCGCCAGATTACACGGATATGAATGATCCGCGTCCCATCTTTGACTGGCAACAAGTGATACGTAAGAAAGGTATTGTCTATGTGGGGCTGGACGCTTTATCGGATGCTGAAGTGGCTTCGGCAGTAGGCAATTCCATGTTCGCAGACTTGGTTTCCGTTGCGGGTCATATCTACAAATTTGGTCTGGATGACGGTTTACCAGAAGGTAAAACGAGAAAACTCCCCATTAGCTTACATTGTGATGAATTCAATGAGCTAATGGGCGATGAATTTATTCCGCTGATTAATAAGGGTGGTGGTGCCGGGATAGAGGTAACCGCGTACACCCAGACTTTGTCTGATATTGAAGCACGTATTGGCAGCAGTGCTAAAGCGGCACAGGTAACAGGAAATTTTAATACCTTAGTTATGCTGCGGGTTAGGGAAAATAACACCGCCGAGCTGCTAACCCGTCAATTGCCAGAGGTGGAAGTGTACACTAAAACTTTGGTCTCCGGGATTACCGATATTTCCAGTCCAGAGCAAGGCGGTCATTTTACCTCTAATACCCAGGATCGGGTTAGCACGATTAGAACGCCGTTAATTACGCCTGCCGAAGTGATTAACTTGCCGAAAGGTCAGGCATTTGCTTTGCTTGAAGGGGGACGGTTATGGAAGATCCGCATGCCGTTGCCAGCAGCCGATGATGATGACCTGATGTCGGCAAGTTTGCAAAAAATCGCTGATGATATGCGTAAACATTACCGTACCAGTGAATCCTGGTGGTCAGCGGGCTCAATGCCAAATGACAGTCAGATTGATTTCAATGTGATGTTAAATCCAGCGTTGCTGACGCCTGATGGGGAAGCTGACGATGACGCAACAGAACACTAAATCGCAGCAGATGCCAGCGAAAAAATCAGGTCCGTTAAAAACGGTCCTGTGGGATATGCCATGGATGCTTATTGGCTTCTTGCTGGTATCGTTGTTTTTTAGTTTAGTGATTGAATACCTTGGGATAGCTTTTTTCTGGACGGAACAGGGAGAGAGACACAGCCAGCAAGTGATGATCACGGAAAGCGGTTGGTTGTCTAAGGAATTTACCCGCAGCTTACTGTTATCAGAGCCCGCTACTACGCTCAGTATCGGGTTAAAATGGAGTTATCAGTGGGTGTTTGTAGACAGTGGTGCACTGGACTGGATTAACCAACAGCATACAGTACAAGCTCGGAGCCACTATGAGATGGTGAGAGAGTTGAGCGATTGGAGTGTATTACTGGCGGAAAGTTTGCGGAAGTACTTGCTGGCAACGGTATATGTGACCGTAACCTTTATTATCCGGCTCACTATTCTGGTGTTGTTTTTGCCATTGTTTGTGATGGTTATAGGCGTTGCTGTCGTTGAAGGACTAAACCGACGTGACCTGCGGCGTTATGGTGCCGCTTATGAGTCGAGTTTTGTTTATCATCATGCCAAACGGTTTGTGAAACCGGCGTTTTGTGTACCCTGTCTGTTATATCTCTCCTGGCCATCGGCTGTGTATCCCAATTTATTATTGTTACCCGCAGCTCTCCTATTAGGGGTCGCTATTACCGTGATGATGAGTACTTTTAAGAAATATCTTTGAGGTAATAAATAGGTAAAATTTTTAATGATTTTTGTTAGATTTTTCAGCGAAAAAGCCTAATTTGGCAGTAAAAAGAAAAAATAATGGCATTTACTCAGTTAACCATTTAGCATGTTTTTGTACTGCCTTTTCGGCAGTTACCGTATAGGTGTTTTTAGTAACCTTTTATGTTATGAATTGGGAACAGATAAAATGTTGCAACTTGATTTTGGATCTTCAGATTCCTTCGAACGAGCGATATCTCCATTTGAGGAGATGGCTGCATATGAAGCGCTGTGGACTGAGCAGGGTGCCACATTTAAAACTATTGCTGATAAATTCCGGCAAGCACCTAATGGTACGATACCATCTGAACTTGTCCCCGAAGAAGAAAGAGAGTCTGTCAAAAAGTCACTGAAATATATTCTTAATAAATATTCTGTGGAGCATTTAGGTGTTAGAGTGCACGGAGCTAGTGAGTATCCTGATAAATTGAGAGATGCTCGTTACCCAATAGAATTGTTTTATTATCAAGGTTGGTGGGATTTAGTTAATACTCGGTGTGTGGCTGTTGTCGGTTCACGAAAGATATCTGATGAAGGTCGCCGTAGAACAAGAAAGCTAGTTAAAAGTCTTGTGAATGATGGACTTACTATTATTTCTGGCTTGGCTGAGGGAGTCGATACGGTTGCTCATACGACTGCGTTGGAGTTGGGAGGTAACACAATAGCGGTTATTGGTACTCCGTTGTCTCATATTTACCCAAGACAGAATAGTGAGCTCCAAAAGGCTATTAGAGAAAGCTATTTGCTAATTAGCCAGGTACCATTTAAACGTTATATTGAGCAAGATTACCGTAGTAATCGTCTGTTTTTTCCTGAGCGTAATGTGACTATGTCAGCATTATCTGAAGCGACTATTATCGTTGAGGCATCTGATACCTCAGGAACGATGACGCAAGCTAGAGCGGCTTTGAATCAAGGCAGGAAATTATTTATATTAGAATCTTGTTTCAAGAATACTT
Organism: Photorhabdus akhurstii; assembly: GCF_019090985.1. Classification (NCBI taxonomy): domain Bacteria; kingdom Pseudomonadati; phylum Pseudomonadota; class Gammaproteobacteria; order Enterobacterales; family Morganellaceae; genus Photorhabdus; species Photorhabdus akhurstii. Next base: position 1,309,770 of record NZ_CP020335.1, read on the forward strand.
CGATTAGCTGGCCGGCAAAATATGAAGCGTTAGGGGCTATAAGGGTTAAAGACTATGAGGATATTAGGGAACATCTGTGACTTACCGTCTTACGAAAATTGATGAACTGAGTCGTAGAGATCACTACTATCTTGCAGAAGACGACACTTGTTACTTTTATGGTGAATATACAGCCAGGAAAGGTTATGCTTACAGTGAAACAAATAGGCTAATAATAAATCTAAAAAAGAGCGTATTACAGCGAACTGAAGATCACTATAAACATAAGCAGCAGGCAATAAATAAAATAGCTGAAATGTTGTCTCATATCAGCACTCTTCAACGTTTAACTTTTGTTCCAATACCTCCGTCAAAGTGCAAAACTGACATTGGTTATGACGATAGATTGATATCTATTCTTAATCAATGTAAATGCTCAAATCCAGAACTTGATTTTAGAGAATTAGTGACACAAAAGTATTCTACAATAGCAACTGAATTGCCAAACAATTCGACCGAATTTTTAGGTTCAGTCCCGGCATTACGGTGATAACCTATTTGTCCTGGGGTATGTTTAGGGTTTGATTTATACACTAATCCATTATTAGTTGTCACAGGATCAGGAACCGGTATAGGGCTTCCCTTTATTCCTTTTGCTCCAGCCTTACTGATCCCTCCGGCCACCCCCGCAGACGCCGCAATTCCCGTCTGCCCCATAATCTTCACGATTTCCTGGGTGGTTTCTTCTGAGCCGCCGGTGACTTGGGCACGATGGAGCACCAAATTCCGTGATGCGTCAATATTTGACATCGCACCGCGTAAATCTGCACATTCCCGCACTTCTGCCGGCGTAAGGGAATCCAGCCCCTGCATTCTGGCTTTTTCCTGAATTTCGCCTATCCGGGCACTGTAGTCACCTTGCAATGCCCGCAGCTCTTTGGCAACGGCAACGCACTGGTCAGCGCCTGAACACGTTGCTATCCGCTCCTGAACTTTGTCATATTCCTGCCGATATTTATCCCTGACAGTCGCACGACAACTGGTATCACCCTGACAATTAACCAGTTCCTCACTGCGCGATTGATTCTTCTCCACACTTAGGTGGTTATTGTCCACAACAACGCATTCCATTGCGAAGTTGACCGCCGGATACCAATTACCTCAATGTACTCAGTCGGTTACAAACGATTTTTCCCTGTGCAGCTTGATACCCAGCCTATAATGCCCCGACGCGCTTTTTCAGCCAGATAGTCCACTTTCCCCAGATGTGGTTAGAGAATAACAACCTGCTCAGTAAGCAACCGTTTAACTTTACTACCGCCATTGTGATGTTGACGGAGTAGGCTAAAAAAACAGTCCCGGCTTTTACAAACCGGGGGGGTAAATATTTAGATAATATTTTTTTCTACTTGCTCTACAAGAGCACGGAATTCTCTAAAGTCAAAGTTCCATATTCCTCCATTCGGACAAGAAAAGATCTCTATTCTCATGCCATGCTCAGGTTCATTCGAGACTTCTGCTACTTGATCTGTACCCCAAAAGATCTCGTAAACAACATTCTCTCGATCTGGCAAGCTCGCTATTTGTGCTGTTAATTTATTTGTCATTTCGGTGGTTCCAAAAATCCTATAAGCCTACCTTGAGCATCATAACGTAATCCACGCCCACTAGAAGATATAACATCAGTAACTTGACCGTATCGTCCTGTATTACTTTGAATCACCTTTTTGTTCGGGTCATTCAATATACTATCTACAATTTTTTGGCCTTGTTCATTTATCGCAGATGGGTTTCCTTTAGCCTCTGGAAAAATGCTACCTGGCCGACTACCATGTTTTTGTAGAGCGCGACCAGCAAGTGTCAAATCGCCTTTTTTTGAGGCCGGATCTGTATATTTTGCTCCATTTGACAATTCATCAACTGACCATTTGCCAATATGATTGTTATTTCTGGCATTCTGCTCATCTTCTGGATCATGTCCTCCCGGTGTTCCTGTTCCTGAACCACCAAGTTCGGCTTTCTCTGAATCTGTCAGATCCTTTGATATATTGGGTTGATTCTCACCATCTACATAATCTGACGAACATACCCGGCCAAAGGAACATTGAGTCGCCTTATCTATAGATTCTCCCATTTCCTTCAATTTTTTGTCCACAGCTGAAGCTATTGTCTGATTTGCTTCATTCACGGTTTCACCCGTGTTTGAACCGGCTATCGGTGGTGGTGGCATTGGTATAGCTAGGGCATTATTATCCGCAACAACCCATTCCATTGCGAAGTTGATTATCGAACGCCGATTTTCCTAATGCCCTCAGTCAGTTACACCCCGTTTTTTCCAATGTCCGTTCACCGCTGAACCCAAAACCCCCTGACGCGCTTTTCGTACCCGAAGACCGGTTTTCCCCGCCAAGCCCTTGTCAGTGTAGCGCCTTTTTCGGCAACGGGCGAACGTCGCCCAACTTGCTTGGGCGGCGGGTGCCCAGGGGCGCTGGCTGGCCGTGCTGGGGTTTACCACAGGAGCCCCGATCACTATTACCAGCGAAGCCGGACAGTTGATTATCCGGCTGGTAGAGAACGGTTGACGGCTAAAAGAAAGATCTTGGTCAATTCATAAAGCCGGGAATTTTATTAACATTCTTTTATTCGATTAATAAGTGAAGCCATCACTTCAGTGGCTTCTTCTTTAAATTTAATGCTCCATTCTTTAGTCCAATCACTTGGTCGACCTTGATCTTCCCATTCAGCTAAAGCAACAGAATTAATTATTTCTAATTCAAACCATATTTTCTGATATCGCTCATCATCGTACAGATCCTCTGATGAATTAATGAACCTAGAGAACACCATTAAGTCATCTAATGAGTTAACCGCATCTTTTATCAAGGATTCTTTATTTTCCATATTTCACCGTTACCACTTTACCTGATTCATTAGTAACAATAGATACATTATTCATTGGGTCATAATGAACAGTCGTTCCCCCTCTACTCGGGGTTGATATTCCATTTTTGATGGTATTTTCTACAACAGATGGAGTGATTCCGCGATCTTGCATACGATCCAAGGCATGACCGGAATACTCTCTGTTATTAATAGTCGCAGGTTCATTCCTTACGGGTTGGTAAGAGGGATTTTTAGGCTGATTCATCTGCTTCTGTTTACCTCCCATAGGGAGAGTAGCCCCAGAATTTGTATTATTTGCAGAGTTTCCAGATTTACCTTTACCCAATCCTCCAGTCACAGCACCCAGTGCAGCGCTCGCCAGGATTTCTGCCTGCTGCTTATCGATACCGTAGCGGCTTTGCAACTGGTTGGCAAATTCCGTACTCGAAACGACGCCTTCGGCTTCAATCTGCTGGGCCAACAGAGAAGACATGTCATTCTTCATCCGTGAAGGCACATCGTCACCCAGTACGCGATCGATGGCTTGACGTACCAGCATACCATTAGCCGGGATATCGCCGTATTTTTCCTTGCAGGCGGCGGGGTTGGAAGAACACACTGCGATCAGCTCTTTTTGCTGCTTGAGGCTCAGATCTTCCATTTCCTTCGTGATCTGTTTGCAGGCGCCGCGTCCCTCACACCCTTTGGCTCTGGCCGCAAAGTCGTCTATCTGATCCGCGCTCAGATAGTTATTCTCAATTATAATTTAGTGGACAATAAAGTAAAAATCCTAACTCAAGACTGGGATTCTGTATTAACTTTAAGACTGTTATAAAAATCTATAATGCTATTCAGATCAGTATTCCATTCAGATATTTTCATTCCGTCTTCATTGTACGTAGTACGCGACTCTATGAAGTTATTTATCTTCTCTGGAGTAAAACCTGGACACTCATCTAAAAAGAGGATGCTATTTTGCAAGAAAACTTCCTCACCTGCGAAATATATGACCCAAACAAAGATAAAATTTGTATAATCAGGTTCATACATTGATACAGCTAGCGCCACAGGTTTTTTACTGTGTATACCCTCCTCAAGAGAAGCTCGCCAACTCCGCTTGTAATCCTCAAAGCTCCAATAAGATAAAGGTATGTGAACTGCTTCTGTAAATGTATCAATAATAATTGTTGCAGGCAGAACTAGCTCATTGTTTTCTCTGATAGGTGCATCACCGGGAAATATACCAAACATCAATCAGTCCTTAACTCTGTTCAGATCACTATCGTAAGTCCCCATTCGCTTGCCTCTACGGTCAAACATTTTCCAACCATTAGTAACATTATGGCTATCAACATCGGGAGTAATATAGGTTTTACCATCAAAAAATACAGGTTGCCCATGTGAGTTAAATGGTGCTTTAGGAGGAGCTATTCTCCGATCAAAGCCTAATTTCCCTGCTGCCTCTTGGGCTTCTTTTCCTTTCAGAGCCAGATAGGCTAAGTCGTCTTTATTTGGCTCTTCCGGAATCGGCGTAGTTGTGGCATTCCCTCCAGTATCCGGCTTACCTTCCGTATTGCCGGTATGATTTGGTGCAATGCCAGACCGATTTTCCTCATTGCCTGTATGGTTCGGTATACTACCCGGCTTTAACTGCTGGTTTCCACCGGTATGATTAGGGTATTTCCTTATATCACCGGATTGATCACCGCCGGTATGTGTTGGTAGGTCAGTTGGATTAGCAACTTGAGTATATTTATCCTGAAGTGTATTTAGGTAACTCTCTGTAATTGCATCATTTCCCATCATCTGAAGCATAATCAGATGGTCTAAGTCTTCTGAAGAAATCTTATCAGCGATTTCCTTCGCTACCACTCCGGTTATACCCGCCTTAACGCCTATCTCCAGGACTTTCTCTGCCACTTTGGCTCGGCACGGAGCAGCTATTGCACAACCTTCTGTTATTAGTTTACCAAAGAAATTATTGTCAGTAACAACGCATTCCATTGCGAAGTTGACCGTTGAACACCTATTTTTCCTGTATACTCAGTCAGTTACCCGTCAGTTTTGCTAATATTTGTTTACCGCTGAACCCAAAACGCCTAGACGCACCTTTTGCCCCTGAACGCCCGTTTTTCCCAATGCTCGTGTTTCAGTGTAGCGCCCTTTTTGGCAATGGGTGCAAGTTCTGCGGGGACGGGCGGCAAAGAGTCCGCAAGAGGCCTCCACGATGCTCTGAACAACTGGTGGCTAAAAGGAAGATCCCAACTTTTGGGGTACAGTTCATTAGGCTGGGATCTATGTCATTTGTATGATTTAACTAATTACAGGTGATCTCATAAAGCGTATCTGGCGGTGCCTGATATATCTCAAAATCTGCATGTATCACATCACGCATTTCAGAAACATGAATTTTTTTGATTGTTTCAATTTGTTCACATTCTGTAATTGAAACAACCATTTTAGTTGCTTTCGTGATTTTGATCATATCAAGCAAGGTAGTTATAAGGATATCCAATCTTTCCTTGGGATTAGCTGGAAAACCTATATCCACTGTTTCAGGATCATATTGATAATAATCTGTCAGATAAGTAGCGTTAGGATAACCAGGTACATCACCAATCAAAAATATAAAACAATCACTATTTGGAGTAAAATTATCTGGATAATTATACAGCTCATTTCTAGGTATAGCCTGTATTCCTAACTTGCTATTGCTTATAAAATCATCTAAGGCAATATTTGTATCCGAATCTAGTATCGGTTCTAGATAACCACAAACATCATTTGACATATCTATATTCCTAACAATTACTTTTCTGGTACCCAAGAACCCATCGCTTTACCATCTTTATCTATTTTTCTGTAATAGCGCTTATCAACAAACCCTCGGTCATTATAAGTAATTTTATGTTCATGAGGTGGAACCTTACCTTTTTCATCATAACCCAACTCACCATGAGTTCTTTGCTGTCCATAATCCTCTCGGGAAAATGTACGTCCTTTACTATCATAATAAGTGATACTCCTCGTTCCATCCGCCCTGGATACTTCATAAATAGAATTAGGTGTTGATGTCTTCGGCGCCTTTCCAGAAGAAACAATAACATGCTCAGTGACTATCTTGTTTGTTGCTGGATTTATCAGCTTATCTTTTTTCCAGATGCTGTCCAAAATTACTTGAGCGATTTCCTTTTTGGCTAGCAGCAATGTTTTCTTTAACATTGTTAGCATCAATTATCGTTCCTTTTCCAACGCTGGTTTTACTATTAGACTGCCCCCTATTACTAGCTGCTCCTCCAATAGCCCCGACCGCGGTTTCCAGCACCATCAGGTTCCGCTGCTCTTCCTTCACGTACTGTGCCGCATCGGCTTTGGATAACCCGGCGTTTTCCAGCTCTTTTTGGCGCAGTTCCGTGTTAAAGAACCCAGAAAGTGGTCCACTACCGCCATTTAACCAACTGCTCTGCTCTGAACGCCCTAGCTTGTCATTGGCACGGTATCCCGATACCGCCAGTTCTTTACCCACCTCATGGTTGATAAAGGCCAGCTCTTCGCGGCTCAACTCGCCATTCAGCGCCATTTGTTTCAGGGTGTTGATGGTAGCATCACTGGCCTGCCGATATTCCGTCCAGACCCCTTTACGGCAACTGTCATCCTGACACGATGCCAGTTTACCGCGCATGTCCTCCACTGACGGCAAGCCTTTATCCAGAATGCGCTGGCTCAGCTCCTTAGCCTTGCCGCACGCTTCCGGTGACAGCGTGCGGCAATCGCCCAGATTTCGCGAGGCCAGCGCATTATTCTCAATAACAACGCATTCCATTGCGAAGTTGATTATCGAACACCGATTTTCCCAATGCACTCAGTCAGTTACAACCAATTTTTCCCTGTGTGGTTTAATGCTTGGCCCACAACGCCCCGACGCGACTTTTCAGCTCGATAAGCCATTTTGTCCCAGCGTAATGAACTTCACCTTTAGAGCTAGATGGCTGTCCAATATTTGGGGTATCGTTCCTTTAGTAGGATATTTGTCAATAAAAATCCTCTCTTTTAAATCTGATCCCTGTAGGAATAAGATCATCTTTTTCAAAATAAACAGTGCACTCTTTTTCGTGAAGGATTACTGAATAACCATATATAATCCCGTCTTCTTCACTAATACCTAAAACTACCCCCTTCAAGCCGATATATTCCTTATTCTTAGCACTAGATATAACTTCAACTTCTTGATAAAAATCTATTTTCATATTTATCACTTATGTGTAATTTTTCCATCAAGCGATACGTTCAGATGAGAGCCATCACGAGTAGCCCAACTTAGTTGGGACTTACCGGTACGAGATAGCTGCACATCCCACTCGAATGATTGCCCCGTAGTACGTGAAGCCCCCTTAACCCATTCATTTCCGAATTTATCAATATAACCATTATTAGGTCCTCTTGGTAATGGCTGAGAGGGAGAATAATTTTCTGGCGGAACATAGCGAATTTTACCTTCCGTAGGAAGTTCAACATACTTAACTCTTGCCTTTGTTGACCAAGATTGCGATGAGCCAATAGTTCCAGAAGGATTAAAAGGAGGCTCTTCAACATAGGATAAAGCTGACCCATTTTTTTCCACAGAAGCAGCACCCAACGGTTTACCGCCTCCAGCAGGTAACTCTTTCACCGGGGAAAACAAACCGGTCATTACGCCTGCCAGATTCTCAAGTGCTTTTTGATCACCTTGTGAGGCTTTAATGGCCGTATCCTTAATACCATTCCATGCTTCACCGTTCACAAGGGAATTAAAGGCATTGGCAACAGCCTGATCTTTCTTACTCAGATCACTTTTTGCCTGTTCACAATAGTTACCGCCTGTTGCACAGGTCACTAAAGCCGCGGTTGCATCAAACGCCGTATCCCCGCCTGCCATCACAAAATCACCCGTTTCAGAAGCAAAAGTCAGTACACCATTAACCAACTGAGAAGCCGTATTTTCACCCAGTTTGTTACGAACCTGATCTTTCCAGTATTCAGCACTTTCCTTAACCGCTTTTCTAGCCTTATCACCTGATAACGAGTTATTCTCAACAACAACGCATTCCATTGCGAAGTTGATTACCGAACGCCGATTTTCCTAATACCCTCAGTCAGTTACACCCCGTTTTTTCCGATGTACGTTCACCGCCGAACCCAAAACCCCCTGACGCGCTTTTCGCTTCCGAAGGCCGGTTTTTCCCGCCGCGCTCTGGTCAGTGTAGCGCCTTTTTCGGCAACGGGCGAACGTCGCCCAACTTGTTTGGGCGGCGGGCGTCCGTTCTGCGGGCGCGGGCGGCAGAGAGCCCGCAAGCGGCGCCTCTGCGACGCTCTGAGGCACTGTGGCTTCGGTTTGCAATGACCTTGCATGACCACGCGATTTTGTTCAGGGAAGCCCCTGGGGGCTGCACGGGGCGGAGATGGCGAGCACGGGGACGAGCAACGGAGCGCAGCGCAGTGCGAGCCGCGCGCAGCCAGTGCAGCAGGGTTGGGGCGGGGGGACGTTAATTAACGGAGGCCGCAGGCCGACCTGCCTTCAGGGGTGTTGGCCGGACGTTGGCACGGCAGCTAAAGAAGAACTCAGGGTTGCCGATGTCCGGCTCAGTCGGTTAGAGCATAAGGCGCAGCCTTGTGCGCCACTCCCCGCAATGCCGACCCGCGGGGGCGCAAGACATAATGCCAATTATACGCATTAAGCCGCTCATCAATGCTCAGGCGGTTGCCCGGGCTCACCGGCGCAGTGCGTATAATTCCCCCGCATTATGTTGAATAGGCGTTGGGCGGCCTGTACCAGCTCAACGGGGACGCCGGGGCTTGCGCCGCCTGACGACTATTTACCCCCGCGTGCGCCAGGGCTGACGGGCAGTCCGGCCACGGTCTGCCCCCACACCGAACCCGCCCAGCTTAACGGGGGCGGGCGGACGGTCAGCGGGTATCGGGGGTTCAGGTCAGCTCTGGGCTGTCCGGCGACGTGTCGGTGTCGGCGTTATCGTCGGCGTACAGGTCGGCCAGTAAACCCACTTCATCGGCGTCGCTGACTTTTTCGTCGGCCATTTGCTCCGCCGGGTGGGTGCTGGCGTGTACCGCCTGCAAGGCCCGGATAGAGACCTGCGTATACACCTGGGTGGATTCCACGCTGGCATGGCCTAACATGGCCTGTATCCAGCGCAGGTCCGCCCCGTTCTCCAGCATCTGGGTTGCCATCGCGTGCCGGAACAGGTGGCAGGCACCTTTTTTCTCGATGCCGGCGGCCCGGATATAGCCGCTCACGGCATTCGTGATACCGTTCGGCTGCAACCCGTCCAGACCGTCCATCGCCACGAACAGCGATTGAAGGTCCGGGGTGACCAGCAGTTGCGGGCGGACCTGTTGCTGATAGAACTGGAGCCAGCTTAAAGCCCGTTCGCCGAGGGGCAACACCCGGTCTTTATTGCCCTTGCCCTGCCGGATGGTCACGGTTTTGCGTGACCCGTCAATGCTGTAGATATCGAGCCGGGCCGCTTCACTGCGCCGTATCCCCGTTGACCAGAGCAGCTCCATCAGGGCCCGGTCGCGCGCGCCCTGCAACGTATGCGGGTCAGGCAGCGACAGGATATGCTCGATTTCATCAATGCTCAGGATATACTTTGGCAGCCGTTTTTCTTCCCGCGGCAACTCAATGTCCGCTGCCGGGTTCGCCAGTATCAGATTCTGTTTCGTCAGCCATTTGAACCACACCTGTAACGGCTGCAACTGCGTGCGCTGGGTGCGGATGCTCAGCGGCTCTCCGTTGGTCTTGCGGTACTGGTACAGATAACGCTGGTAACGCTCCAGTATCGGCCGGGTGATATCCGCGGCATAGTACAGGCCCCGTTCCGTGGCCCACAGGATAAAGCGATAGGTGTGATGGGTCTGTACTTTCAGCGTGGTTTCCGACCAGTTCCGCTCCTGCCGCCATGCCACGAAGCGCAGCAGCAGCGCATACAGGCTTTTTGGGTCATGTGCCGGACCGACAGGCTGACGGTAGACGTCATCGACGGTCAGGAGACTTCCTTTGCGCGGTTTACGGTTTGCCATGATTAACCTCCGTTTCGGATTGGGAATGGGCGGCTGAGGCAGCGGGCGGTGGGGCCTTTTGCGTTTTATGTCTGTTAACCGTTTTCTTTCCGGCTCCGCCCGGTTCTGTTGTTAAGCCTTGTGCTGTCTGTGCTGAGGCCGGATTTTGTCTGTCCGGCTGTGTACCGACCTGGGGCCGACCTGTACCCGACTGAACACCCTCTGACCCCGACCGGAACGCCTTGCCCGCAACAGCGTCATTCGCCATTTCTGTTTCTTCGGGCAGGGGGATTGAAGCCGGTTTTTTTTCTGCCTTAATAGCCGTTTTTTGTTTTACCCCGGCCACTTCCGCCGATAAGTCTGGTGTTGCCTGCCCTGAGGCCGGATTTTGACTGACCGACTGACTGCCGACCCTGCCCCGACCTGTGCCCGACTGAACATCCTCTGACCCCGACCGGAACGCATCACCTGCCGTTTCTGACTGGGATTCCGTCATCTCCAGTAACCCGCACAGATGTGGTTGCCCAGTATCTTCACCATCCCACAGCAGCGTATATTCGTAGGTCAGCCCGCGGCGATGCAGCAACAGGTATTCCATTTCTAGCAACCGCGCCAGATGCACTTTCAGTTGCGTATCGCCCCAGTGCAGAGCGGCCCGAATATCCCGCCGGGTAAAATGCAGTTCATCGACCCTGACCGCCTGTTGTCCGGCGGTTTCCCGTACCCACTCCTGTATTAATAACAACAGCTTACGCGTCTGCGGCGGCATTTCATCCAGTGTGCGCCCCAGAACTTCATGTGCCAGTTGGTTAGCGAGCTGGATATCGTCTTTCGTCACTTCGATATATTCAATCACCTGCCCGCGATGCGTGGTTTTCTTGATTTCCCGTTGGTACTGGTGCAGTAAGGCAATGGCCTGTATCAAGGTGAGGTATTTCATATGGTCGCGCCGCATCCGGGTTTTGTCTGACAGGAACGTCAGTTGATGGGCGTAAGGATTGACCACTTTCAGCGGCCTTAACAGGCGCTGGGCGTTCTGGTGTAACTGTGTCAGATAGCTTTTCTCCGAGTCAGCCAGCAACCCTGCCAGTGTCTGACGGTGCCGTTGCATCGCGTGGATGGCTTGCGTCTGCTCGCGCGATTCGTTGACCGTCAGCACCAGACAGCGGTTCAGCAGCTCTTCATCCACATCAATGGCCGTCGTCGTTAACATCAGCATCACCGGGCCCTGTACCTTGTATTCCCGCGTCACCAGCTCGCCGCTCTGTTCGTTTTTGCCGGTGCTGGCGATTTTCAGCTCGCCGTCGGACTGCAACAGTTTCAGGGCATAGGCCGCCTGCCGCACGCCTTCTTCTTCGGCTATCGCCAGTATTTTGTGTTGCAGGCTGGTTTCTCCCAGATAGTAGAGGCTCTGCCCGGTCATTGCCGAGTACTGGATACGCTCCTCTTCCGGCATCAGGTTCAGCACCGCCTCCATCAGGCTGCTCTTGCCTGCCGCGCTGCTGCTCTGGATTAACACGGCCAGCGGTTTATCCAGTTTGCGCGAGACTGCCGCCAGATACCCGGTCAGCAGATTGGTGGATTCGCCGACCACGCCACAGGCGGCCATGTCGTGGATAATCTGTTCTGTCAGGTTTGGCGATGTCAGCAACGCCAGCGCGGCGGCTTCGTCTTCCGCGCTGACCGTGACGGCCGTTGTCCCTGAGGCTTCGGCCTCCGCTCGCTGCTCGGCATCCTGTTGCTGCTCCAGCATCAGCAAGACCCGCCCGGCTTCGCGTTTGATGACCGACAGCTCGCATTCCAGCTCTTGCGCCGCCGTGCTGATGTAGTTCTGACGATGCCGCGCGTGATACATGTCCAGTGTATCCACATGGAACAGGCCGGACGTTTCATCCCGCACCTGCACATTGACTTTCATCACATCGGGTACCGGCGATTTCTTCATCCCCCGTACCCGCCAGACCCGGGGGCCGCTTTTCATCAACAGTTCACCGCAGGCCGTGCGCTCACAGGGCACGGGTGCAACGGTCAGCTCAGGCAGGGCGGCTAAAGAAGAGGATTCAGCCACACCGGCACTTTGGGGCTTTTCCGTCACACTCGGCGAGACGGGCCGCTCATGGCTGAACACCGCGCCCGGCGCGGTTCCCTGTCCCAGCCAGACCGCCTGTTGCAACGCCAGCCCCAGCGCATGTTCGGCATTGCCGCTTTTCAGCGCATAGTCATTGGCATCCATGCCCGGCGGGAACTGCACCCGCCATGCCTCGATACCGGCTTCCAGTAAATCAGCCGCCACATTAGCCGCGCCACGGTCTCCGGCCTCATCGCGGTCAAAGGCAATCAGCACCCGTTTCACGCCGTGATACTGCAAGGCTTCGAGGGACTCACGGTTAAACCCGTTCACCCCGAACGCGGCAATCACGTTGCGGAACCCGGCACACCAGAACGTCATGGCATCGATCAGCGCTTCGCACAGGATAATTTCCGCAGCGGCTTTCATCGCTGCCTCATTCCAGACCCCGGCCAGGGGTGAGGACAGGTACAGATGCTTTGGGCTGTCTTTCAGGACTTTGTAATCCGGCTGGGTTCGGCGGCCATACAGTTGCAGCACCCGCCCGCGGCTGGCCACACTGGCCGATTCGGCCCAGCCGATTATTGGCACCACGACGCAGCCCCGGAAGTGGTCCTGCCGGGTGGTCGTACGCAACACGCCCAGCCCCGACAGCTTGCCGCGCAACTGCTGACCTTCCTGACTGTCTTTGGACGGCAACAACCCCGCGGAACCGCTGATACCGTGATGGCCCGCATACCCCAGCTTAAAGTGACTGACCAGTTCAGGATGATGCAGTCCGCGTCGTGCCAGCCAGGCTTGGGCTTCCGGTGATGCCAGTAAGTTCTGATGATAAAAATCAATCACCTGATGCAACAGCGCCTGCCCGTCATCGTCCAGGTCGGCCAGTTTCGGGCGCGGCAGGGGGGCCGCCTGTGATCCCGGCGGGGCGGCTAAAGAAGAAGCGGCCATAACTGCATTGTCCATATCCGGCAACCCGGCCAGCTCCCGCAGCCGGCGGATAGCGATTTTCAGCGTCACCCCTTCCGTTTGTATCACCCAGTCCAGTACCGACCCCGCGGCGCCACAGCCAAAGCAGTGATACAGGTTCTTGGCAGGCGATATCACCATTGAGGGCGTTTTCTCGTGATGGAACGGACAGCGCAGCACATAATCCTCACCGCGTTTTTTCATCGCACGGCCTTGCTTACGCGCCAGCCCCAGCAACGAGACGGTTTGCTTTAAACGGGCTAAATCGGTATCGGGAATGCGGGTCATCAATGACCTCCTGTAAAAACCTGTCAATAGACATTGTAGTAGCATTAATATGAGACTATAATATAGCCATTGAGTCAAGCAATTAAAAAGGAGGGCTTACAATGCACATCTCATTACCGAACTGGATTTGTGAGGAAGATATGCAACTGTTTGCCAAGCGACTAAAGGAAGCCAGAGAAGCCCGTAAAATGACACAGGCCAGACTCGCTGAACTGCTCAATGTCGATCGCCGGGTGTATAACCGTTGGGAACGGGGGGCTTCTGTTCCCCAACTAGATGCTGTGGTCAGGATCGCTCAGGTATTACAGAGTAGCCTGGATGCACTCGTCGGGCTGGAACCGATGACACCACCACAGATACATAATCCCCGTTTACAGGCGCTCGTGACTCAGATGGATTCGCTTTCGGATGAAGATCAGCAGGCGCTGATTGTGTTAATGGACAGTTTACTTAAACGTTCAAAGATGACGCAGTTACTGACATCGTAGAAGGCATTTGCTACAGAAGAGACGACTTTTATCGACGCAGCATTACCGGGCTGCCACCCGGATAACGCTGCTAACCACAACCCACTATCAGAGGTAGTTAGCTATGGCTGAACGCGATTGTAATGTAAATTCAGGCAGTTCGAAAGCGCAACGCCGCTATAAGGTCGGCTATATCAGCCGATGTCACGCTGACCGGAACACCGGCATGACCCGCTATTACAGCCAGCATCCCAGCTTGCATCTTAAAGGTAACTGGCTGGAAGAAGCGGGCTTTGTGACCGGGCAGCCAGTGCAGGTCAGTGTTGAGCACGGACAGTTGATTATCCGGCTCGTTGAGAACAGCTAACCGTTAAAGGGAAAATCCCAGCGCTTGGCTGGGATCTTAACGCTATTTATACAACCTTAATTAGCAAAGCCTCACTTGTTACTCTGCTTGCTGATCCATTTTATAACGCACTGATTCTTCCTTTGCTAATTCTAGCCACTCATCAAAATTATTAAGGCTCCCTCTATCTTCCCACCCAGTTGACGCAAAAGCATGGATAAAAAATACTTTTGGATCACCTGAGACATCAAAGCCATCAAAGCAAGCAATATCATCAGAATAAGATATTTTTGCAAATGGTATGAGTTGCCTTTCTGGAAATTGCGTATTCATTTCAGACAACCAGTATTTAGCGAACTTTTCAAATTCGCACAAAAACCACCAAGGTTCTAAATCCAAAATAGATTCTTGAGTTACTATTTCCAAAAAATGCGATGGAAAATTAAATCCTTTTGGTAGCTCTTCTGGTGAATATAAGTAACATGACATAATAAATTAATCCTTTGATTTTCCAGTTATTCTAGGGGGAGCATCAGAACCATAGGGGTTATTTTTACTAAAACCACCAGTTTGCTTATTAATCCGTCCTGTTATTGCCTCTCCCCAAGTTTTAGGCTCAAGTCCTCTTCTGGGGTCAGAAAACCTGATTGATTCTGCTGGAGTTAATTTATCATCGAAGCTGCGAACATTAGCCTTAATATCAATACCCGCTTCTCTCGCAGCAGTTATACGAGTGTTATCCATACTGGTAAATTTCCCATCAGGCATTTTTACAACATCAACAGGGTCCCCTTTCCAACCATCTTTTTTCATACCTGAAACAAGATCATCATAACTGTATTTCACACCACTTCCTCTTTCGGTTTTATTATATGAAACCGTGTTCTGTGAGAATCTGATTTCATTAGGATTAAACGTCGAGATGTTGCCTGTCGCACCTTTTGACGCATTATTAGGCTGATTTGCAGATGCGTTATTTCCTTTTGCTCCCACATTAGCAGTTTGGTTAGGCTGTACTTGAGTAGCTTCCCCCGGGACGCTTTTATCAACATTATTTTTTGATGATACAGGTGATGGCTTCGCCTGAATCTTATTATTGGCTGCGCCTCCAATAGCTCCGACCGCAGTCTCCAGCAGCAACAGGTTACGCTGCTCTTCCTGCACGTACTGCGCCGCATCGGCTTTGGATAACCCGGCGTTTTCCAGCTCTTTTTGGCGCAGTTCCGTGTTAAAGAACCCGGAGAGGGGTCCGCTGCCGCCATTTAGCCAACTGCTCTGCTCTGAACGCCCCAGCTTGTCATTGGCACGGTAACCTGAAACAGCCAGCTCCTTACCCAGCTCATGGTTGATGAATGCCAGTTCTTCGCGGCTCAACTCACCACTCAACGCCATCTGTTTCAGGCTGTTGATGGTCGCATCACTGGCCTGCCGGTATTCTGCCCAGACCCCTTTACGGCAACGGTCATCCTGACACGATGCCAGTTTACCGCGCATGTCTTCAACCGACGGCAGACCTTTATCCAGAATCCGCTGGCTCAGTTCTTTGGCCTTACCACAGGCTTCCGGTGACAGCGTGCGGCAATCGCCCAGATTTCGGGAGGCCAGCGCATTATTCTCAATAACAACGCATTCCATTGCGAAGTTGATTACCGAACGCCGATTTTCCTAATACCCTCAGTCAGTTACACCCCGTTTTTTCCGATGTACGTTCACCGCCGAACCCAAAACCCCCTGACGCGCTTTTCGCTTCCGAAGGCCGGTTTTTCCCGCCGCGCTCTGGTCAGTGTAGCGCCTTTTTCGGCAACGGGCGAACGTCGCCCAACTTGTTTGGGCGGCGGGCGTCCGTTCTGCGGGCGCGGGCGGCAGAGAGCCCGCAAGCGGCGCCTCTGCGACGCTCTGAGGCACTGTGGCTTCGGTTTGCAATGACCTTGCATGACCACGCGATTTTGTTCAGGGAAGCCCCTGGGGGCTGCACGGGGCGGAGATGGCGAGCACGGGGACGAGCAACGGAGCGCAGCGCAGTGCGAGCCGCGCGCAGCCAGTGCAGCAGGGTTGGGGCGGGGGGACGTTAATTAACGGAGGCCGCAGGCCGACCTGCCTTCAGGGGTGTTGGCCGGACGTTGGCACGGCAGCTAAAGAAGAACTCAGGGTTGCCGATGTCCGGCTCAGTCGGTTAGAGCATAAGGCGCAGCCTTGTGCGCCACTCCCCGCAATGCCGACCCGCGGGGGCGCAAGACATAATGCCAATTATACGCATTAAGCCGCTCATCAATGCTCAGGCGGTTGCCCGGGCTCACCGGCGCAGTGCGTATAATTCCCCCGCATTATGTTGAATAGGCGTTGGGCGGCCTGTACCAGCTCAACGGGGACGCCGGGGCTTGCGCCGCCTGACGACTATTTACCCCCGCGTGCGCCAGGGCTGACGGGCAGTCCGGCCACGGTCTGCCCCCACACCGAACCCGCCCAGCTTAACGGGGGCGGGCGGACGGTCAGCGGGTATCGGGGGTTCAGGTCAGCTCTGGGCTGTCCGGCGACGTGTCGGTGTCGGCGTTATCGTCGGCGTACAGGTCGGCCAGTAAACCCACTTCATCGGCGTCGCTGACTTTTTCGTCGGCCATTTGCTCCGCCGGGTGGGTGCTGGCGTGTACCGCCTGCAAGGCCCGGATAGAGACCTGCGTATACACCTGGGTGGATTCCACGCTGGCATGGCCTAACATGGCCTGTATCCAGCGCAGGTCCGCCCCGTTCTCCAGCATCTGGGTTGCCATCGCGTGCCGGAACAGGTGGCAGGCACCTTTTTTCTCGATGCCGGCGGCCCGGATATAGCCGCTCACGGCATTCGTGATACCGTTCGGCTGCAACCCGTCCAGACCGTCCATCGCCACGAACAGCGATTGAAGGTCCGGGGTGACCAGCAGTTGCGGGCGGACCTGTTGCTGATAGAACTGGAGCCAGCTTAAAGCCCGTTCGCCGAGGGGCAACACCCGGTCTTTATTGCCCTTGCCCTGCCGGATGGTCACGGTTTTGCGTGACCCGTCAATGCTGTAGATATCGAGCCGGGCCGCTTCACTGCGCCGTATCCCCGTTGACCAGAGCAGCTCCATCAGGGCCCGGTCGCGCGCGCCCTGCAACGTATGCGGGTCAGGCAGCGACAGGATATGCTCGATTTCATCAATGCTCAGGATATACTTTGGCAGCCGTTTTTCTTCCCGCGGCAACTCAATGTCCGCTGCCGGGTTCGCCAGTATCAGATTCTGTTTCGTCAGCCATTTGAACCACACCTGTAACGGCTGCAACTGCGTGCGCTGGGTGCGGATGCTCAGCGGCTCTCCGTTGGTCTTGCGGTACTGGTACAGATAACGCTGGTAACGCTCCAGTATCGGCCGGGTGATATCCGCGGCATAGTACAGGCCCCGTTCCGTGGCCCACAGGATAAAGCGATAGGTGTGATGGGTCTGTACTTTCAGCGTGGTTTCCGACCAGTTCCGCTCCTGCCGCCATGCCACGAAGCGCAGCAGCAGCGCATACAGGCTTTTTGGGTCATGTGCCGGACCGACAGGCTGACGGTAGACGTCATCGACGGTCAGGAGACTTCCTTTGCGCGGTTTACGGTTTGCCATGATTAACCTCCGTTTCGGATTGGGAATGGGCGGCTGAGGCAGCGGGCGGTGGGGCCTTTTGCGTTTTATGTCTGTTAACCGTTTTCTTTCCGGCTCCGCCCGGTTCTGTTGTTAAGCCTTGTGCTGTCTGTGCTGAGGCCGGATTTTGTCTGTCCGGCTGTGTACCGACCTGGGGCCGACCTGTACCCGACTGAACACCCTCTGACCCCGACCGGAACGCCTTGCCCGCAACAGCGTCATTCGCCATTTCTGTTTCTTCGGGCAGGGGGATTGAAGCCGGTTTTTTTTCTGCCTTAATAGCCGTTTTTTGTTTTACCCCGGCCACTTCCGCCGATAAGTCTGGTGTTGCCTGCCCTGAGGCCGGATTTTGACTGACCGACTGACTGCCGACCCTGCCCCGACCTGTGCCCGACTGAACATCCTCTGACCCCGACCGGAACGCATCACCTGCCGTTTCTGACTGGGATTCCGTCATCTCCAGTAACCCGCACAGATGTGGTTGCCCAGTATCTTCACCATCCCACAGCAGCGTATATTCGTAGGTCAGCCCGCGGCGATGCAGCAACAGGTATTCCATTTCTAGCAACCGCGCCAGATGCACTTTCAGTTGCGTATCGCCCCAGTGCAGAGCGGCCCGAATATCCCGCCGGGTAAAATGCAGTTCATCGACCCTGACCGCCTGTTGTCCGGCGGTTTCCCGTACCCACTCCTGTATTAATAACAACAGCTTACGCGTCTGCGGCGGCATTTCATCCAGTGTGCGCCCCAGAACTTCATGTGCCAGTTGGTTAGCGAGCTGGATATCGTCTTTCGTCACTTCGATATATTCAATCACCTGCCCGCGATGCGTGGTTTTCTTGATTTCCCGTTGGTACTGGTGCAGTAAGGCAATGGCCTGTATCAAGGTGAGGTATTTCATATGGTCGCGCCGCATCCGGGTTTTGTCTGACAGGAACGTCAGTTGATGGGCGTAAGGATTGACCACTTTCAGCGGCCTTAACAGGCGCTGGGCGTTCTGGTGTAACTGTGTCAGATAGCTTTTCTCCGAGTCAGCCAGCAACCCTGCCAGTGTCTGACGGTGCCGTTGCATCGCGTGGATGGCTTGCGTCTGCTCGCGCGATTCGTTGACCGTCAGCACCAGACAGCGGTTCAGCAGCTCTTCATCCACATCAATGGCCGTCGTCGTTAACATCAGCATCACCGGGCCCTGTACCTTGTATTCCCGCGTCACCAGCTCGCCGCTCTGTTCGTTTTTGCCGGTGCTGGCGATTTTCAGCTCGCCGTCGGACTGCAACAGTTTCAGGGCATAGGCCGCCTGCCGCACGCCTTCTTCTTCGGCTATCGCCAGTATTTTGTGTTGCAGGCTGGTTTCTCCCAGATAGTAGAGGCTCTGCCCGGTCATTGCCGAGTACTGGATACGCTCCTCTTCCGGCATCAGGTTCAGCACCGCCTCCATCAGGCTGCTCTTGCCTGCCGCGCTGCTGCTCTGGATTAACACGGCCAGCGGTTTATCCAGTTTGCGCGAGACTGCCGCCAGATACCCGGTCAGCAGATTGGTGGATTCGCCGACCACGCCACAGGCGGCCATGTCGTGGATAATCTGTTCTGTCAGGTTTGGCGATGTCAGCAACGCCAGCGCGGCGGCTTCGTCTTCCGCGCTGACCGTGACGGCCGTTGTCCCTGAGGCTTCGGCCTCCGCTCGCTGCTCGGCATCCTGTTGCTGCTCCAGCATCAGCAAGACCCGCCCGGCTTCGCGTTTGATGACCGACAGCTCGCATTCCAGCTCTTGCGCCGCCGTGCTGATGTAGTTCTGACGATGCCGCGCGTGATACATGTCCAGTGTATCCACATGGAACAGGCCGGACGTTTCATCCCGCACCTGCACATTGACTTTCATCACATCGGGTACCGGCGATTTCTTCATCCCCCGTACCCGCCAGACCCGGGGGCCGCTTTTCATCAACAGTTCACCGCAGGCCGTGCGCTCACAGGGCACGGGTGCAACGGTCAGCTCAGGCAGGGCGGCTAAAGAAGAGGATTCAGCCACACCGGCACTTTGGGGCTTTTCCGTCACACTCGGCGAGACGGGCCGCTCATGGCTGAACACCGCGCCCGGCGCGGTTCCCTGTCCCAGCCAGACCGCCTGTTGCAACGCCAGCCCCAGCGCATGTTCGGCATTGCCGCTTTTCAGCGCATAGTCATTGGCATCCATGCCCGGCGGGAACTGCACCCGCCATGCCTCGATACCGGCTTCCAGTAAATCAGCCGCCACATTAGCCGCGCCACGGTCTCCGGCCTCATCGCGGTCAAAGGCAATCAGCACCCGTTTCACGCCGTGATACTGCAAGGCTTCGAGGGACTCACGGTTAAACCCGTTCACCCCGAACGCGGCAATCACGTTGCGGAACCCGGCACACCAGAACGTCATGGCATCGATCAGCGCTTCGCACAGGATAATTTCCGCAGCGGCTTTCATCGCTGCCTCATTCCAGACCCCGGCCAGGGGTGAGGACAGGTACAGATGCTTTGGGCTGTCTTTCAGGACTTTGTAATCCGGCTGGGTTCGGCGGCCATACAGTTGCAGCACCCGCCCGCGGCTGGCCACACTGGCCGATTCGGCCCAGCCGATTATTGGCACCACGACGCAGCCCCG
The DNA here is from genome assembly GCF_019090985.1 of Photorhabdus akhurstii. Taxonomy (NCBI): domain Bacteria; kingdom Pseudomonadati; phylum Pseudomonadota; class Gammaproteobacteria; order Enterobacterales; family Morganellaceae; genus Photorhabdus; species Photorhabdus akhurstii. The sequence continues at coordinate 1,330,096 of NZ_CP020335.1, forward strand.
GAAGTGGTCCTGCCGGGTGGTCGTACGCAACACGCCCAGCCCCGACAGCTTGCCGCGCAACTGCTGACCTTCCTGACTGTCTTTGGACGGCAACAACCCCGCGGAACCGCTGATACCGTGATGGCCCGCATACCCCAGCTTAAAGTGACTGACCAGTTCAGGATGATGCAGTCCGCGTCGTGCCAGCCAGGCTTGGGCTTCCGGTGATGCCAGTAAGTTCTGATGATAAAAATCAATCACCTGATGCAACAGCGCCTGCCCGTCATCGTCCAGGTCGGCCAGTTTCGGGCGCGGCAGGGGGGCCGCCTGTGATCCCGGCGGGGCGGCTAAAGAAGAAGCGGCCATAACTGCATTGTCCATATCCGGCAACCCGGCCAGCTCCCGCAGCCGGCGGATAGCGATTTTCAGCGTCACCCCTTCCGTTTGTATCACCCAGTCCAGTACCGACCCCGCGGCGCCACAGCCAAAGCAGTGATACAGGTTCTTGGCAGGCGATATCACCATTGAGGGCGTTTTCTCGTGATGGAACGGACAGCGCAGCACATAATCCTCACCGCGTTTTTTCATCGCACGGCCTTGCTTACGCGCCAGCCCCAGCAACGAGACGGTTTGCTTTAAACGGGCTAAATCGGTATCGGGAATGCGGGTCATCAATGACCTCCTGTAAAAACCTGTCAATAGACATTGTAGTAGCATTAATATGAGACTATAATATAGCCATTGAGTCAAGCAATTAAAAAGGAGGGCTTACAATGCACATCTCATTACCGAACTGGATTTGTGAGGAAGATATGCAACTGTTTGCCAAGCGACTAAAGGAAGCCAGAGAAGCCCGTAAAATGACACAGGCCAGACTCGCTGAACTGCTCAATGTCGATCGCCGGGTGTATAACCGTTGGGAACGGGGGCTTCTGTTCCCCAACTAGATGCTGTGGTCAGGATCGCTCAGGTATTACAGAGTAGCCTGGATGCACTCGTCGGGCTGGAACCGATGACACCACCACAGATACATAATCCCCGTTTACAGGCGCTCGTGACTCAGATGGATTCGCTTTCGGATGAAGATCAGCAGGCGCTGATTGTGTTAATGGACAGTTTACTTAAACGTTCAAAGATGACGCAGTTACTGACATCGTAGAAGGCATTTGCTACAGAAGAGACGACTTTTATCGACGCAGCATTACCGGGCTGCCACCCGGATAACGCTGCTAACCACAACCCACTATCAGAGGTAGTTAGCTATGGCTGAACGCGATTGTAATGTAAATTCAGGCAGTTCGAAAGCGCAACGCCGCTATAAGGTCGGCTATATCAGCCGATGTCACGCTGACCGGAACACCGGCATGACCCGCTATTACAGCCAGCATCCCAGCTTGCATCTTAAAGGTAACTGGCTGGAAGAAGCGGGCTTTGTGACCGGGCAGCCAGTGCAGGTCAGTGTTGAGCACGGACAGTTGATTATCCGGCTCGTTGAGAACAGCTAACCGTTAAAGGGAAAATCCCAGCGCTTGGCTGGGATCTTAACGCTATTTATACAACCTTAATTAGCAAAGCCTCACTTGTTACTCTGCTTGCTGATCCATTTTATAACGCACTGATTCTTCCTTTGCTAATTCTAGCCACTCATCAAAATTATTAAGGCTCCCTCTATCTTCCCACCCAGTTGACGCAAAAGCATGGATAAAAAATACTTTTGGATCACCTGAGACATCAAAGCCATCAAAGCAAGCAATATCATCAGAATAAGATATTTTTGCAAATGGTATGAGTTGCCTTTCTGGAAATTGCGTATTCATTTCAGACAACCAGTATTTAGCGAACTTTTCAAATTCGCACAAAAACCACCAAGGTTCTAAATCCAAAATAGATTCTTGAGTTACTATTTCCAAAAAATGCGATGGAAAATTAAATCCTTTTGGTAGCTCTTCTGGTGAATATAAGTAACATGACATAATAAATTAATCCTTTGATTTTCCAGTTATTCTAGGGGGAGCATCAGAACCATAGGGGTTATTTTTACTAAAACCACCAGTTTGCTTATTAATCCGTCCTGTTATTGCCTCTCCCCAAGTTTTAGGCTCAAGTCCTCTTCTGGGGTCAGAAAACCTGATTGATTCTGCTGGAGTTAATTTATCATCGAAGCTGCGAACATTAGCCTTAATATCAATACCCGCTTCTCTCGCAGCAGTTATACGAGTGTTATCCATACTGGTAAATTTCCCATCAGGCATTTTTACAACATCAACAGGGTCCCCTTTCCAACCATCTTTTTTCATACCTGAAACAAGATCATCATAACTGTATTTCACACCACTTCCTCTTTCGGTTTTATTATATGAAACCGTGTTCTGTGAGAATCTGATTTCATTAGGATTAAACGTCGAGATGTTGCCTGTCGCACCTTTTGACGCATTATTAGGCTGATTTGCAGATGCGTTATTTCCTTTTGCTCCCACATTAGCAGTTTGGTTAGGCTGTACTTGAGTAGCTTCCCCCGGGACGCTTTTATCAACATTATTTTTTGATGATACAGGTGATGGCTTCGCCTGAATCTTATTATTGGCTGCGCCTCCAATAGCTCCGACCGCAGTCTCCAGCAGCAACAGGTTACGCTGCTCTTCCTGCACGTACTGCGCCGCATCGGCTTTGGATAACCCGGCGTTTTCCAGCTCTTTTTGGCGCAGTTCCGTGTTAAAGAACCCGGAGAGGGGTCCGCTGCCGCCATTTAGCCAACTGCTCTGCTCTGAACGCCCCAGCTTGTCATTGGCACGGTAACCTGAAACAGCCAGCTCCTTACCCAGCTCATGGTTGATGAATGCCAGTTCTTCGCGGCTCAACTCACCACTCAACGCCATCTGTTTCAGGCTGTTGATGGTCGCATCACTGGCCTGCCGGTATTCTGCCCAGACCCCTTTACGGCAACGGTCATCCTGACACGATGCCAGTTTACCGCGCATGTCTTCAACCGACGGCAGACCTTTATCCAGAATCCGCTGGCTCAGTTCTTTGGCCTTACCACAGGCTTCCGGTGACAGCGTGCGGCAATCGCCCAGATTTCGGGAGGCCAGCGCATTATTCTCAATTGCATTCTTCCCTGCCTGCGCCCCAGTGAGGGCACTGGCGCTGGAGTCACCGGCAATACCACCGGCCAGTCCGGCCGCCAGAGTGGAAAGGGTGCTGATAGTTTGTTTTTGCTCTTCCGTTAACTCACTGACTTTGGCCCCGTCGCCGTAAAGCTGCTTAATCAGGACCTGAGCCGCCAGTTCACCGGACGCGGCACCGGCTGCTCCCGCCAAGGCATTATTGCCGCTGACTTCCGCCGCCACCGCGCCTAAAATCGCATGGGCCAGCGTGTTAGTGGCGATATCCACCTGATGGGTTTTCGGGTCGGTGGTCAGCTCTTTTATCACGCCCGCCAGATACGGTGAAGCGCCCCCGGCCAGCGCCTGACCGAGATTGTTGCCCGCTAAGCCCTGAATCGCTGCCGTAGCCGCCTGTAGGGCTTTCTGATAGGTTCCGCCGGTCCCAAAGCCCGAGTCATTCAGCGCCTGTGTGTAAGCGGTGTCATAAACTTGCTTATTGATATCCGCCGCAGTCGGGTGTGGATTGCCACTGTCGACCAGTTTTTTTCTGGCTGCGGCTTTGTCCGGTTCACTGATATGGTCCAGCTTCGCTTTCGCCGCTTTGGTGGCGATAATTTTCCCTTCGGTACTGGCTATCTCGGTCATCTGGGCGCTGACTTCGCCAATCAGTTGCGCCTGTTTCAGTCGTTGCTGCTCTTTTTCCTTGTCAAATATCGGACTGAGGACATTCGCGGCGTTATCGGTATCGCGGCTGAGGGTGGCGATATCCTGCGTCTGGTGCGCCTTATCCCGGATAATCAGGTTGCCGTCGCTGACGGCGGCGTGCGTGGTGCTGCTGTCATGGCCCTGGTTATGGGAACCGCTCAGCCCATTGACCGCCAGATTATTCAGGACCTGACCGGCGGTGGGTTGGCCGAGGCTGACGCCCGCGCTTTGCTGCTCAACAGTAAAGTCCGCTTGATTGTGAATGTCCCTGAAGCCCAGCGTTCCGGTGTTCAGGGTGTTGTTGGCTTTGTCGGCGGTACTTGCTATCACCGCGCCGTCCAGTTGGGTGTGGTCGCCGACGTTAACCTGATAGCCGCTTTTGCCGGCAAACAGCCCGGTCTGCTCCTGCACGCTGTCATAGTTGCTGTGCAGTTTATTGCGGCTGGCATTGAGGCTCGCTGTGCCGTTAGTGAGGGGACCTGCGGTGGCGCTGACGCCCGCGCTGGCGTTGTGTTGCTGGCTGTCATAGCGCTGGCTGTCCTGCTCGCTGCTTAATGTCAAATGACGTTTTACGTCGGCGGTAATCTGCTCGCCGCTGACCTGAGCCCCTTTCAGCGTCGTATCCCGGCCACTGTTCAGCCCGACGGTCTGTCCCGCCTGTAACGTGGTGTTAGTGTGACTGACGCCGTTGCCGTTTTCATGGCCGGTGCCCCGACTGACATTGGCTGAGACGCTCAGGCCGGTGCCCCCCGGCCCGACAGTCAGGCCCACGCCCAGCGAGCTGCCGTGGCTGCTGTTTTTGCCGGTGGTCTGTTCGGTGTTCTGGCTGGAGGAGAGCTGAATATCCCGGTGAGCATTCAGTTGCAGGTCTTTACCCGCCTGTAACTGGCTGCCCTGAATACGGATATCGCCATTCTGGCCTGATGCGCCTTTGCCATCCCCTTTGGCGGTTATGGTCAGGTTATCCCCGGCAGTGAGATGGCTGCCCTGTTGAGTGGTCTGGCGGTGCTGCTGTTCTGAACGGGAAGACTGGCGGCTATAGGACAGGCTCACCCCGGCCAGATTATTATTGCCTTTGTCGTCACTGCCCTGAGCCGCCGCCAGTCGGCCGGCCTGCACCGCTTGCACGCCGCTGAGGGCGGCTTGAGTGTTTTGCAGCGCTTTCACTCGCGGGTCACTTTCATTGCGAGCGGCTCTGGCGGTTTGCGCCGCGCTGTTAACGGCCCCGCCTGCGGCGCCACTCAGCGCCACGGTTAAGCCGCTCTGTTTTTGTTCGGTTTTTGTCGTGGTGTGATGGCGGTTTTCCACACTGGTGATATCGACCTGTTGACCGGTCAGCGTCAGGTCTTTACCGGCAATCACCTCGCTGCCGTGAACCCGGAGCTGTTCTCCCGCGTTGAGGGTGACATTGCCCTGGCTGCTGCCGACCGTGCTGCCTTTGCTCAGCTGGCTGTCACTGTCGGTGGTGACTTTCTGGCTGGCTTTGCCTAAGGTGAAGCCAATCCCCCCGGTCCCCATCAGGCCGGATTTTTTCTCCTGCCGCAAATGGGTTTCATCGTGCGCTTCGGCTGCGGTGGTGACGGTGAGCTGATGACCGGCGCTCAGGCTGACATCCTGCGTACCGGCGACATTGCTGCCGCTGATATTTAAGTTTTTACCGGCCTGGAGATTGACCTTATCGCCACTGAATGTGGTGCTCAGGGCCTGCCGGTCATGCACTTCGTCGTGGGTTTCCACTGACGACTTCGACAGCCAGCCTTTGCTGGTTTGCTTACTGTGCTCCACTAAGTCTGAGGATGCGGTACCGGTGGTCAGCGTCAGGTTATTGCCGGTCTGCGCCGTCAGTTGTTGACCGGCGTTGACGTGAGCGGCGGTGGCGTTCAAATCCTGCCCGGCTTGCAGGGTCACCTCACCGGCGCCGGTTATCTGGCTGCCGATATCCTGTTGCTGGGTCAGATGACGGTAGTTATCTTTCCCCCAGTCGCCCTGTTCTGTGCGGCGTGTGCTTAAGGCGTCCAGCGTCAGGTCATGGCCTGCCGTTATCTCGGTGTGACCCTCTTTACCGGCATTCTTGACGTCACTGGCGGTTAATTGCACATTGTTGATGGCGCTCAGCGATAAGGCGCCGTTATCGTTCTGCACATAGATGCCCGCAGGACGGTCCAGCCAGCGGTTAGCCTCATCCCCGCGCACGGTCGATGCACTGATGATATCCCGGCCTTTCAAGGCTACCCGGTCATCCCCCTGAATCCGGCCGCCCCGGTTGGCGAGCGTCTGTTGGGCCGTCACATCCACTTTGCCGCCGCGAATAAAGCCGCTGTTGGTCAGGTTGTTGGCCGTCAGTTGAGTGACGTCACGCCCGCTAATCGTGCCACTGTTGGTGATATCGCCCTGACTGTTGAGCGCCACGGTATTCCCGGCCAGCAAAGCGCCGTCACTGCGCAGGTCGCCCTGACGGACACGCGCGTAAACCTGCGGCACAGTCACCACCTCGGTAGTGCCATCCGGCAGGGTCACGGTTTGATTGGTCAGCCAGATAATGTCCGAGGTCAGCAACGCCATCTGCGCCGGACTCAGCGCCACGCCCGGCGTTAATTGCTGCTGTTTGCCAAAGGCGATACCCGCATCCATCAGCGCTTTAAACTGGGCTTCGTCGTTGTTGTAGCCCGGCAGATAGCGCTGGCCGGTCAGTTGGGTGATTTGGTCACGCACCAGACGCTGTTCGTAGAACCCATCGCCCAGGCGTTTGTGAACCAGCGCCGGGTCGTGCGTTAACTGTTGCCGCATGTAGTCCGAGCCGAGCCACTGTTTATACTGGGTAAATTTCGGGTCGGTCTCGACCAGATAGTGGCTGTCACTGCCCGGTTGCACGGTATACAGGCTGTTATTCGGCAGGCGGGTATCGGGCGTCACCACGCGTATCACCGGGTCGACTGTTTGCCCTTTGACGGTCTCCGGGGGCAAACTCAGTTCAAACGGCTGACCGGGCGGCAAGACCAGTGGCTGATTGTTGATACCGTTCACCGGCGTGACCGCTGTGGGGGCAGAATGTATCTGACCGGTTTGTCGGTCGGTAATCGTGATATCGGTACCCTGTGGACGGGTATGCGCCTGCCAGGCCAGCGTTTTCAGGTCAATCGTTTCTATTACCGGCGCGGGAGCATAACGACTGCGGCTTTTTCCCTGCGAAGTTTTGGTCCCTCCGAATCCGAACTTTTTCTTTCTGGTCTTTTTGGCGTACCAGCGGGTCTGGCGACCTTCATCGGTAGTGATGCGTTCCCCCTGAGTAGCGATATTGTGCAGTTCACCAATTTCACCACCGAGCGTGCCGCCAGCGACAATCTGGCTGTCGTGATTGGTGACCTGCGCACTGTTGAGCGTGATATTACCCCCGGCCAGAATTTTACCGGGGTCGCTCTGTTTGACCTGAGTTTCTTTGACGGTGCGGGTGTACTGATATTCGTAAAAGTCATTACTGCGGCTGCCATCCGGCATGATGGCATCGTGCACTTTGTATTTATTGCGGTGGGAAGTGTCCACCTGTGACCAGTCATAGCGAGTGGTCTGGCCGCTCAGTACCGCGTCGTGATGCTGAGACTTTTCTGTTTCGACGACCTGAGTGACCAACCCGGCGTTGGTGTTGTTAATCCGGTCGGCATTAATCTTCAAGTGGCGCCCGGCTTCAATCGTCGCCGCGTGGTTATTCAGTTCACGGGCTTGACCGGTGGCCGTCAGGGTGTTATCCAACCGGCCGCCGATGTGCATGTCGCCCACGCTGTAAATCTGCGCATGATGCTGGTTGTTGAGTGTTCCGGTGCCGATATCCAGTTGGTCCCGCGCCGCAATCACGGCGGCTTTGCCGTCCTGCGCGGTGTTATTCAACGTGCCCGTCTGGAGGGCAATTTGGTCACCGTAAATGCGCCCGGTGCCGGTATTGTTCAGGGTGTTGGCTGTAATATGGGTCAAGCCGCCGTCAATCAGTCCGGTGTTGTTCAGCGTATCGTGAGCCTGGATTTGCGTTTGTTTGGCGCTGATTTTACCGGAGGCGCTGTTGGTGAGATGCTGTGCGCCCAGATACAGCGCCCGACCGGCTTTTATCTGGCGGTCATTGATAAGATTGCCGGTCGTTTTCAGGGTCAGATTGCCATTGGCCGCCGTGTTGCCGGTATGGTGAAAATCCTCAGTTAAAGTGACCGCCATATCGCCCTGCGATAACAGTTGGCCGTCACCGCTCAGGCCGTGTGCGTTAATCGTGGCGTGCTCCCCGGCAATCAGCGTGCCTTGCCGGTTGTTAATCACCAGATGCGGTTGCCGGGCCTCGCTTTTGAGAGTGAGCTGTTTGCCCGCGGAGACCAGCCCCTGAGTATTATTCAAGGTCTGGCTGATGTTCGCTTTCAGATGGTTGGCTGCCCGTAAAGCGCCCTGAGTGTTGTCTACCCGTTGGGCGTTGACCGTCAGGTCTTGCGCTTCTAGCCCGTTATCCGCCTGCTTTGTTTCCCGGTTAATCAAATGAGCGGTGTTCAGGGTCAGTTGTGCGCCGCCACGGATAAGGCCGCCGGTGTTATCGGTTTGGGTGTCAACATTGAGGGTGGTGTCGCCCACCGCCTGCACCTGACCGTGACGATTGTCAAGCCGCTGGGTTTTCAGGTTGAGTGTCTCTGTCGACAACAGTTTGCCGTCCCGGTTATCCAGCGCGGCGTGTCGGGTATCGATAGCCAACTGTCCGCCTTGAAGATGACCGTGGCGATTGTCCAGTGGACCGCTGGTGATTGTGGTTTTTCCTGCTCCAATAATCTGGCCCTGCTGGTTATCCAGTAACTGCCCGTTGGTATCCAGAGTCAGGGCGTCGGCGGATTGTAAGGTCCCCTCACGGTTTATCAGTTGTCGGCTGTGAATGTCCAGCCCGCCATTCCCGGCAATCTGTCCTTGAGTATTAGTGAGCTCGGCGCTGGTCAGCGTGGTTTTACCGTCCGCGGCGATTATCCCGCTGGTGTTATCAACATCGCCGACGCGCAGGGTTAACTGCCCGCCGCTTAACACCCGGCCCGCTTTTTGGTCGGCATGGTGGGTATTGGTGAGCCTCTGCCCGTGGGTATCAATAGATATCTCGCGGCCAGCCTGTAACAGCCCCGCCGTATTATCCAGTTGACCACTGTTTAAGGTCAGGGTGTCTTCCGCTATCACCTGTCCGGCGATATTGGTGAAGGGATGGCCTGTCGTCCGGCTGTCAATGTCTTGCGCCAGCAACACGCCTTGGGTGTTATCCAGGGTCTGGCTGGTCGTGGTCAGTCGGGTTTTGGCTTCAAGATGACCGTTAACGTTTTGAATAGTTTTGCCCACGGTGAGGGTGGCGCTGTCCCCGGTTGCCACGATGCTCCCCCGGCGATTATCCAATTGAGTCGCGCTGAGCTGGAGCGCGTGACCGGCTTCCAGTCGGCCAGCCTGATTGTCCAGCGTGTCTTTGACCGCCAGTGTCAGCGAGCCTTTTTCGGCGGCCACGATGTTGCCGTGACGATTATCGACGGTTGTTGCTTTAAGGTTCAGGTTGCCGTTGCCCGCAAGGGTGCCGTGCTGGTTATCCAGCCTCCGAGTGGTGAGGGACAGCGTATCTTTGCCCTGTTGTTGCATCACGCCGCCTTGATGGCTCAGGGTGTCGGCGTTGACGGTTATCTGCCCGGCCTGAGTTTCGGCGTGGTTGAGTTGCAGTTCACCGGCCTGTATCGTCAGGGCGCCATTGGTGAGCAGTTTGCCCTGATTGCCCAGCCACCGTTGGGTATTGAGTGATAATTGACCGTTGCCCGCCAGTTGCACGGTGCCCTGAGTATTATCGGCCTGATGCGCGGTCAGATGCAGGTCCTCGCCCTGACTGGCAATAGTGCCCTGACGGTTATTAAGCCGGTCTGTGGTGAGGGTCAGTTTCCCCTGATTGAATACCATCCCCTCATGGTTATTCAGGGCGTGGGTGTTAAGCGCCAGTTCACCGGTCCCGGTCTGGTTAATTTTTCCTTTCAGGTTAGAGATATCCGGGGTCGTGAGGTGGATTTCCCGCGCCACTAACTGGCCGCTGTCGTTGTTAAACTGGCCCGGGGTTTTCGCGCTAAAACGGTCGGCGTTGACGGTAGCGCGAGCGGTACTGATGCCCGATTGACTGGCAGTCAATTGGATATGTCCGGCCGCCGTCTGGCTGTCACTCAGGTCAATCTGTTGACTGTGGATAGCCAGCGTATCGGCGGCCAGATTTTTGCCATTGGCCTGAACGTGTTGTTTGGCCGTCAGGGTCAAGGAGCCGGGTAAAGTGGTACGACCTTTATCATCTATCCCCGCTGCCCATACACTGTCATGGCTGCTGTGTATCGTGTCGGCGGTAACGGTGGTATCGCCGCGGGCTTCCACCCGGCCCTGATTATCTAGTGCGCCGCCAGCCCGCAAGGTCAGTGCCGACTGTGACAGCAATTTACCGGTGTTCGAAACATTAGCAGACGAAGTTAATTGCAACGCGTCACGACTACTGATAGCGCCGCGATTCTCTATCCGGCCATCGGCGGTGATATGCACTTCGCCGGCAGACGCGCCGATATTGCCGGCATTATGCACCCCCACCCCCGCTTCGGTGCCTATCAGCCTGATTTTATGGGCGTACATGCCGCCCAGTGCCGCCACATCCAGCGCAAACGCCGGGTGCTTTTCATCGTCAATCGATTTTTTCTTAATCTGCTGATGCGTCGCATCGACAATATTGCGCCCGGTGGTCACTTTCAGGTCTTGCGCGTGTAATTTGGCGTTAATCGCCACGGAGCGGGCGATAATATCGGTGTAACTTTGCTGTGTGCTGTCCATGCCGCGCCCGTCAATCCGCACTTCCCCCTGATTGACATCAAACCCTTTCAACCGACCCTGTTCCATCAGCGCCTGTCCGGTGGTGAGCGTAGTGCGATGTGAGTTAATGAAACCGCAACCGTTACAGGTGATGCCCGAAGGATTGGCAATAATCACCTCGGCTTTATGCCCGGCGACTTCAATCCAGCCATTGAGTTGACTGGGGTCACGACTGTTGACTTCGTTAAGAATAACGCTGGCGTCCCCTTTGGCTAACCACGGATTGCCCGCTACCATACCCCCCAGTTGCGTCTGGGTGGCTTGATGGCTGTTATTGAGGATAACTCCCTGTTTATCCACGTCAAACTGACGGTAGGTATTGTGGGAAACGCCGTCGACGCCGGGGGTCTGGATATTAACCTGAGGCGTGCCGTTGGCGCTGCGAATGATGGTCGGCTGCTGACGTCCCGGCGCCTGTCCATCGGCCACAATCGCCGCCTGCGCGGTGAGCGAAATCCCGCCAAGGGCTAACAACAACCCAAACCGTAGCGCGGTGAGTCGGCAACGACGCTGCGGTGAAGAGGGGCGATGAGCGCGGCGTCCGGCTCTTCCCCGTCCGGCCCGCGCTATTTCTGCCACCACCATCCACAGCTGGCGAGATTGATTAAAGATAATACGATATAACTGCTTGTTCATGATTTTTGCTCCACACAACACTACCCACTGGCAGTTTTGTTATTTGAATTAATACTGCCAATACAGGTTGAATCCGGCCGTGACGGGGGAAGTTTGGAAACCGGCGGGTTTGGACAGCGGGACGCCGACAAACAGGTCGTAGCTCACCTTTTTCAGGCTGCCGCGCCAGCCCAGGGCGCTCCCCGCCAGGTGTTTTCCGAGCAGCGCGTCGCTGCCCCGGCCGCCCACTTCGCCATAATCCATTGCCAGATACAGCGACTGCCCTTTCAGCGGGGTTTGCCAGTCCAGTTCGTTGCGGCTGTACCAGCCCCGATCAGCGGATAAGGTCAACTCGCCATCAAAGCCGCGCACCGTCCAGCGGCCACCAATTGAAAATCGATCCTGAGGCGTCAATGGGCTGGCGCTTATCTGTCGCAGATACTGGGTCTGATAAGAAAAGGGCTGAGAAAACAGTGTTAACGGCCCGGCCAGCGTCGCCGAGAACTGGGTGATTTTAGGCAAGGCGGTCCCTTCATTGCGGTACTCTTCCGGCGCCGGTTGTGCGCCAAACCAGCGCATGCCCTGCTGGTAAGTCACTGTGGTATCCAGCGTCGCGCTGCCGATAAAGTGATGATGAGACAGCCCCAGCTTCCAGCCCGCGGTTTCCCGGCGTTGAACATCGACTTCGGTCTTATCAATAAAATTGCGCGAAGTCCGGCGATAAATTTCACCGTTGAGCCCGGTTTTCTGGTCGGCGTTACGGTGTAGCACCCGGCTAAGCTGGACCGCCAGGTTTTGGCTTTTGCCCCGGTATTGGATCGCCTGATTCAGCCCGGCTATCGTCTGGGTATAATCGTAATGACTGGCCGTCACGCTCGCCATCCAGTAGCCGAAAGGCAGGGAGTAATAGAGCGTGTCATTTTGGCTGCCCTTCCCGGCAGATGAGTGAATATCGCGCCCACCGGAGAGATAGAACAGGTCGCTGAGCGCCAGCGGGTTATCCAGAAAAAAGGTGAGTCCGCCCTGATAACGCCCGGTGCTTTTGGAGCCGGTATCATCCAGATACGTGGCGACTCGCCAGTGGCGGGACTGACGCCAGTCCAGCACAATATCGCTCTCCCCCGGCTGCGCTGCCGGGACAATGTTCATCTCCGCCCGCACGGTCGGGAAACGTTGCAAGTTTTCCAATCCCTGCTCGATATCCCGTAAATCCAGTAATTTGCCTTCACGCGCGGGAAAGGGGGTTATCCGCTGGATATAGTTCCCGCTGTCTGGGGTATAGCGGATATGCCGGATGTTGCCCGGTATCATCACCAGTTTTAAGGTTTGGGTACGCAGATCCTGGGGAGGAGCCAGAACCCGGCTGGTGACATAGCCATGATTGATGAGCTGATCTTGCAATTGGGTTATCAGCTGGCTGATGCCTTTATCGCCCAGGCAATGGTTTTCGCCTTGTTGAGCGACACGCCGGAACGGTAGCCAGTGCGGGAAATTTTCGGTGCCGGCCAATACGACATGGGTGACAGGAAAACAGGGGGTTTCCACCGCAAAGGTGGCTGACTCCCCGGTTTCCGGTACCGACAGGTGAACTTCCGCAGGCGGCGGGGCTAATTGCGCCTCCAGAGCGTGCTGACGAGCCTGTTGATGAATGAGTTGTTGATCTGCGATGTCGGCGGCTTGACTGCCTGAGGCTACGCTACAAAAGACCGTTAATACCAAAATACTGCTTTTCATTGACTTTCTATTCCACAATGTCGAAACAGCATTAACCACGAATTTAGCTTAACGATCAATATTTAGGGTTGATTATCAACCGGGCAACTAAAATAGGGGATTGGTTAAGATAGCAGCAAAAACAAGGAGTTATATGACAAAGCAAAAAACAGGCCAATGTGATTATTTTGTGACAGTATTGTATAAAAAATAGATTAATATTAATCATTTAATAACCAGTATTAATAATTTCAAATTAATTTTACTTCTTTTGTTTTTATGGTGTGATTTACATCACATTTACGATGATTGATTTCAGCATTGAATTACTTGAACTGTGACAGTTATTTTTAATTTGTGATAAGTAATGACCTTTTATGATTAGGTTGGATGATGACTTTTAGCTCAGTTGGCAAAACAGGCGCTACGCTATTGCGGATTGGGAGATAATCATCAGAAGCAGGTGTTCGTAATTCATTTACAGAGTGGAAAAAATCATGAACCTTAAGGAGACAAAGATCGCTAGTGCGGATTTATGCCAGTCTTGCTTTGTGTCAACTGTTCGGCCTGTCATTTTGCTCACTTTTTGAAAGGCATAAATGATTATTCTATACAGTATGAAAAGCTTTCTTGACGTTGAAATGGACCTTGATTAATTTAAGGCAGTATTCGTTGTCGCGTAAGCGATCGTTAATGTTCCCGCAGTCTGAGAGGAACGCCTTCGGGTGACTGATTTCAATGCCATTGTAGCCTGAGAGATGGCGTCTTCGGACGGCAAATCCGTTTATCCTTTGAAAACGGGTATCACTAACAATAGTGATGAAGGTGCAATTTCACAGACAGTTTTCCGACTTGCCAGTATCCTCAAACAACAACCTACGGTTCATTTTGCTTTCTACGCTTGCCTGGGTGGTTTCGTTCAGCAGTCTGGATGACTGTTGCCAGATTTGACAGGTTATTGGGTATCTTGCGGACAGCGCATTGGGTCCAGAAGAAATGGGCGGCGTCACTTGTTGGCGTGATAACGAAAACCAAGTGACGCTGCCAGCGTACAACCTGCCAAGCCACGTAATATAAGCTTTCCCCACGTCTCCTACTGTCTGATCGACACGTAGTACATGGGTCAGGATAGTTTGAAGACTGCCACTTACCCTAACGTCTTGAGTGAAAAACAATCATGTTGACGTTTTATATTCAGAAGAAGGAGAACAATCGACTCGATATTGATGGCGACGTCAGTGAAAACTGACGTTGGAGGTAGTCTGACAACGGTCAGGACGGTGTAAACCGCGAACAGCTCAGAGAGCTGGGGTGCCTCGTAAGAACTCAACATTTCGCCACCCCGATGCACAGATATCAGTCGAGCCGCAGGAAGCGCAAATCAAACCGTGCCGTTGGGGTTGAGAGATGACATTCAGAATACTGTTTTGTATTGCTTGCCTCCGTCAGGTTACAAGCGGTGGTGTCGTGTGGGTTAAAAAGGAAATCGTTTGAATGTCAAAGTTGAGTAAACAGTTAGTCACATTGGCCCGTCAGGCTGGCGGCAGTTTTAAAACCGTTTCAGACAGAATGAAAATAGCCAAACGTCTGGCAGAAAGCATGGCGATATTAAATATTCAAATCCGTGATATTAAGAATATGAAAATTAATCATATTGAAAAATATATTGATAGCCGAAAGTCAGAGAATATTTCAAAGCGCACGTTACAAAATGAGATGGCGGCTGTTCGGGCGATATTCGCTATGGCGGGAAGATCTCAATTAGCTAACCCTCATCACAAACGGTTAAGTAATCATGCGCTCGGATTATCTGGCGCCAGCCGGGAGGGGACTAAGATGGCGATTTCGGATGAGCGTTATCACACGACGCTTGTTGTGGTCCGGGGGAAAGATGAAGGGGTAGCTGCGGCTATGCAACTTTCTCGTTATCTGGGACTGCGAACGGAAGAAGCGGTTCAGGCGGCAAAGTCATTAAGAACGTGGGAAAAAGCTTTATTGCGTGGGGATGAAAGAGTGAGGGTGGTGTTTGGTACAAAAGGAGGACGTCCCCGTGACACGACGGTGGTTGATCGGGATAAAGTGATCCAGGCAGTCAGGGTGGCAATAAAGTATGCCAATAAAAATCAGGGTCGTTTGATTGATAAACCGAATTTACATTCGGCCATTGATCGTTACCGGAATATCGTCAGGGAAGCGGGGTTAACCGGAAAGTCTTCGCCACACAGTTTGCGTTATGCTTATGCTGTTGAGGCCATAAATTATCATTTATCGAAAGGATTAAGTCGAAAAGAAGCGGAAGCGATGGTTTCGATGGATTTAGGGCATGGGGATGGACGCGGGCATTATGTTGCCCGTGTGTATAATAGACAGGGTGGCCATGATTAATCTGTTTTTGGATTTAGCTTGAATAAGAAAAGCATTCTGTTTAGCATAGATTGGCTTATTTGTTGTTTTTGAACAACTGTCAATGTTCTTGCAGTTTGAGAGGAACGCTTTCGAGTGACCTGTAATGCCACTGTAGCCTGCAAAGTGGCGCCTTTGGGCGGTACACCCGTTTATCCTTTGAAAACGGGTATCACTCATCAGTGATGAAGGTGCAATTTTACTGACCCAGTGGAGGCGTTTAGTTTCCCGATGGGTGACAATCTTCCTCAGTAATCAGGAGGATTGCTAATAGGAAATATAAAACGCGGCTTTGAGACTCACGAGTCTGCCCGTACAAGCGAACCACGTATAGGAAACCTGTTTGACCCCTGTTGACAGCAGTGATGATAATTACTGCGGTGACTGGCGTCATGAGATTTTCTACCTGCCGGATAAGCGGTTAATACCGTGATACCCATTCTGACTACCACCCTGACGGGGAAGACTTTTCCCTGATACAGGGAGAGTGTTCCTCGTTTTTTTCATTCGAGGAAATATTATGCAAACTTTATCGTTATCAACGGAAATATCGGTGAAATCTGTCCGGTTTGAAGAACTGTTTTCGACACAAAGCTGGCTTGAGGCGTTGTTAAAGAAAATGTTTTTTCGCCGGGCCATTCGGTTATGTCCCGGGTATCAGGGCGATTTCTGGGAGGGCCGTGTTTTGTCAAATGGCATTTTTTATGCCGTTCCGACGTTTCAACAACAATACCGTGTGTTTGTTGAGGATAATGGTTTTGAGGGGATCATGTCAGCGGAGGCTTTTGGCATCACGGTGACGCTATTCTCTCTGTATGAACTGGCAGATTTCAGTGAGCAGGACGACGATATTAAAGCCTTTCATGCTTTGTATGGTTATGCTCGTGGGCATTCAGAAGCTGAAAAAATACTCGCGGCTATTGATTAAATATTATCTGCTTATTCGAACTGAATTTTTATTTAACCCAAGTGAGGCGTGTTTCCCGGGTTGGCGATAACAGGGCCAGTTCCCGTATCTTAAAGGCGTCCTGATAAGGATTGACCTGACGGATTGATTCACTTTGCATGATGTTCTTGACGAGCATCTTTTTTCACTTCCCGGGGCTTGTCCCCGTCAAGGGCGGGTTCCAGTAACAGGAGCTGTTAATGCCTGCTTTTCATTCACCTTCTGATCCGACAATCCTGCCGGCTTCAGAGACATTAACCCCGAAACAACAATCCCTCATCCGCGATTTGATCCGTGATGAATGTGACTACCGTGATCGTGACGCACTCTTCAAACTTTTGAGCGTGATAACGCTGCTTAAATTTGCAGGGATCTTAACGCTGGGTGTGTTGTTACTGGTTTTCCGGTTGTTATGGGGATAAAAGGAGACGAACGATGCTAATGATCTTTGTGACAGTGCTTTGGGGCGTGATTCGTTGGATTTCTTTGTCGTTTTACCATGTGCTGTCCTGGTTGTTACGGCGAAAACCGGTGAGGTTACCGGCAGCTCATGCGCGAAGACACACGGTGTATGCCGGTAAATGGCAACTTTCTGACGACGCCAAGTCGTGCGGGAGACCAGTGGTGGTGAGAGATATGCACAGCTACAAACCGGGTGTCGAGTTACTATATTTCGGTGAGGAGAGTTCGGAGCCGTTTTATGGCGAGCGGTACCTTATCGACGAAACGGAAGCGGTGGATTCGGCGCAACAGATGCTCACGCGTCTGTTGAGACAGCGTAGTTTGTCAAAGGTTTATGATGAGGCTGCATAATGGTCAATGAGACGTTGACTGCCGTTACCTGGTCGGTGATGTCGGCTGTGGCGATTGAAGAGCCAGTCTGGCTGCGAATGGTAAGTTATCCGTCTGCGCCGGAATATGAAACCGAACGGTTTCATCAACTGATTTACCAGGCGTTCAAAGCCTGGTCGGCAGCAAAGCCGGGAACGTGTGAGGTGACGTTTGGTTTTTTCTGTTTGCCGCATGACGGCGACATGAGGGCCCCCTTATGGCAAGCGCTGCGGCTTAAACATGAATCTGATCGGTTGCTGATTGCGTTGGACGCCTAATGGATTGATTACCCTGACGGGGAAACCCGTGAGGGTTAACTCCGTCAGTCATTTTTTTACAACAGGAGTTAACCCTATGAGTACAATGACGACGAAAGAACACATTCGGGAACCGTCCCAGTCCCTGTCAGTGCAGGCGCTGGCTGAACCGGAAATATTCAGAAAAACCCGTAGCCGGTTTAATCAGTGGCTGCAGGCGCAATTCGACAATCACTATCACACGCTGAGAAATCATGGTTATCGCTGTTTTCTTGCTCGTCATCATCCGACCGAGCTTGAGCGTTACGATGAGGCTTGTGAAGCCTTACGGCGTGAGGAATTTCACCGGTTCAGTGAGTTGCAGACGCTGGGGCTGTTCCTGTATCAACAGGTTCAGCTAAAGGAGAAAAAACTCAGGCAGCGTCGTCGCTGGCTGTTGACCGGGATAGCATTGACGTCGCTGGTGACAGGCGTGTATTTGATGCTTCACGCTTACGAGGTTGACTTGTCAGCAGTTTATCACTGGCTGACTGCGTTACCGGCCAAAATAGCGCATTATTTCATGCGCTAATTATTTATCCCCCGGGGAGAGACGACTCCCTGTGGAAGGGTCTCTTCCTTAATTTTAGACAGGAAAAATGATGACCCTTTCTTACCTACCGGATGATATCTGCCGGTTAATAACCCGACGTCTTACAGACAGCCTGGAAAGTGGATGGGCGCCCTGGCAAGCGGCCAGTGAGTACGGTTTGCCGCAGCATGCGCTGACCGGACAACCGTTTAGCGGTATCAATGTGCTGTTGCTCTGGCAAACTATGTTGCAGCGGCAGTTGATATCTAACCGCTGGTTAACCGGTGATGATTTAAGAGCGTTAGGCGGATGGGTGGTCAACGGTGAAAAACCGACAACCATCGTCCGTTACCGGCCTTCAATGTCGCTGATACGTGTCATTAATTTGGAACAATGTGAAGGACTGCCGACAGAACTTCAACCCGGTTTTCCTTTACCTCCGCGTCCGGCTCCCGGTTTTACCGCTGTTCAGCAACTGGTGACGGCCAGTGGGATCCCGGTGGTTCATCGGTCGGGCATCGTGCCCGTTTACCGACCATTTCATGACCGTATTGAGCTGCCTGTCCGGCGGGACTACGTTGAAGATTTACAATACTGGCATGACTTGTTGCATCAACTGGTTTATGCCACTGGCCATCCGTCCCGGTTAAACCGCTTTGGCCTGACAACCCAAAGTGAGTTAGATGAAGCTCGGGAACAATGGGTGACAGCATTGGGCGCGGCGTTTGTGGCGGCATTAACCGGTGTCCGGGGTAACTCGGTCTATCCTGATAATACAGTACATTGGGAACACGCTTTGGGTTCAGATCCGTGGTGGTTATTTCAGGTGGCTAATGATGCCCGCCGTGCTATGGATTATTTGCAAGACCGCAGACAGCAGTTACCGACCCAGGTGGAATTGTGGCAGCAGATGGCTGCCGTGTTGCTCAGTGAGCACTATGGTCTGCCGCTGAATGACACCATGCTGGAATATGATGAGGTGGTTCAGCGCCATATTGATCAGGGTATCACGCCGCTGATGGCTGTCAGTGCTTTAGCCCGAATATATCACTGGGAACGGCATGACCAGCCAGAAGGCAGGTTGTTCCCGGAAGAGTTGGGGCAGGCCAGCGAGGCATTGGCGTTATTTGCCAGCCAGCCATCGTGTCTGAACTATGCTCGGATCCCGGTGGCAGAACCCGCGGATACTGGCGAGCCGGACAGATCATCACACGCTGAGGAGTTGTTGTTACCGCCGGTGGCGTCTGACCGTGGCTATGCGGATGAAGATAATGATCCGCCTGACGATAACGTTGTGGCGCTGCCATTAGCGGCAACTTACCGGGAACCGAATCCACATAAACAGGCTTTTATCAGACTGTTTAACCAGATTGCGCCCCATGAAAACCGCTGGCAGGTGTTCTGTGATTTTGTGCATATGGCAGCCTGTTCATTGTATAACGCGCTATTGCAAAATGAGGAATTTGAAGCGGACTATATGCAGCGGGTTAAACGTTATTCCCGTGAAGATGCATTCCGGCTGAGTCGTTTGCTGAGTGAAGTTATTATGGGACTGGAGTATGAGGTCGGTGATTTTCTGGGGTCTATTTTCATGGCGCTGGAATTAGGTAATGACCAGGCTGGCCAGTATTTTACGCCGTTTCCTGTCAGCCATATGATGGCCAGAATGCAGTTCGCTGAAGGCTTGACGAGGTTGGGATCCGGAGAGCATGAATATATCACGGTGTCTGACCCGGCTTGTGGCGCCGGCGGGATGATTATTGCGATGCATCAGGCCATGCTGGAAGCGGGGTTTAATCCTCAGCGGCAGATGTTGGCGTTTTGTGTCGATATCGACCCGGTTGCCGCGATGATGACGTATATCCAACTGTCATTGCTGGGCATCCCGGCCGTGGTCACGGTAGGCAATTCACTCACTCATGTCATGTCTCAGCAAATGGTGACGCCAATGTACCATTTAGGCTTCTGGCAGTTCAAACGTCAGCGTCAGGAAGCTGAAGACGAAATAGTGATGCGCAAGGCTGGCTGACATCACATCTTTAATTCAAAGTCACCATTGGGTGGCATCACATTAACCCGATAGGGGATATCCCCTACAGGGGGAACCCCGTCAATCACGAGATTTCCCTTATGTCTTTATTACGTTTTTATATTCGGCATCAATTCGCAGAGCGAATGGGGCTGGAGCTGGATGACGACGCTATTTTCTATCTGTTTCATGAGAGCCAGGGAGATTACATCAATACCTATATAAAGTTTATCAAAGAGTTACTTTTGCCCATCATGACTCATCTTTTGGACAGTTTGTCTGAGGATCCGGCAAACCGGGCCAGATGCAGAAATAGTGAGCGTATCCTGACGTTATGGATACGGGGAATGGATGCGATATCTCATGCTTATCAGGATCCGATGCTGATGCCCTATACCCATCCGGAAAGCAGTGGTCGTGTGGATACCCTTATCAGACCCGACACAGCCGTTTTGCTGAATATGTCGGCGGAGGAGTTTCTCCGTCTGACGGCACAGGATAACTTGCCGGAGGAGGAACAAATCACGCTGGAACAGTTCAGTAAAACGCAACAGTACTGGACACGTTTTATGGACTATTTGGATAAGCAGTTGACAGAAACGTGTCTGTATTGTTTTGAACGTTTGGGTCAATTTCTGCGTTACTTACAGGTTGAACCCCGTTTAATCCGGCGTTTTTCCTCCGCTATCGGTTACATCGATGTATTAATGGGGCCACAGGATTTGCACAATATTGATGCAGAGGAATTTGAGTCAGGGTATCTCGAAGACTATATCGATGAGGTCTCCGATGGATTTATGACGCCCGTCCAGTTTCGGGTTGATGTGGTATACAAAAATGATCGTGTGATAGAGAGTTTTCGATCAGATGTAGACATTGAAGATGTTAACAACCCAACAGTCAGAGATTATCGGGATGTGGTGGATGAGGCAATCACCTGGGTAGATGAGCAGTTTGTGCTGAAAACCCGTTCAGTGAGCCTGTCTTCGCCAGTACAGAGGCTGGCAGCATAACTAAAATTTAACCCATTGGGGGAAATGTTCCCTCAAGGGGAACGTTTCTCCTCAGGAGAACGACGATGTTACTTTTTAAGGCTAAAGACCTGAAACCCGTGTTGCGGGAAGCGATAGCCCATCAGTGTGACGTGTTGCTGGTCAAAGATCAGGGTATTTATATCATGTCTGATATGGGTACGATGCAAAACGGCAGGTATCTTGTCGCTTATGCGTGCGGTTATCATCCAGAGAAGGACGAAGGCTGGTATGAACGTGCCCGGGAGGCGGTGGGCGGAGATGATTTTGCGGAAAAGCTGGGTTTCTCCGTATTAACACTCAACCGGTTACTGAATGACAAATGTGATCTGAAGGTGACGCTGACAGCCACACAAATTATCACACAATTTTACCCCTGATTGCCGGGATGTCGGCAGTCGTTTTCACCCTGACGGGCGTTATTTCCCGTCAGGGGATAACGCCCGTTTTTATTTCGGAGCGTTACTGATGAAAAAGATCAAGACCAAAACAGCCCCAAAAACTGTCCGCAAGAATAAAGTCGCCCGTCGTCATGGCAGGCATTTCCGGCCTGATTTGTACCGGGTGATGACGGGCAGGATTATCGCGGCGTTTGGAAAAAGAAGGTGCCCTGATGTACAGGCCACAAAATTGTGGAGACCGGCTGTCCGGCTATAAATAATTCGGATAGGTCTATCCGAAAGTGGGATAGCCTTTTTTCACATCGCTGAACTTATCACTTGCCTGTGGGGGTATTGCCTCCACAGGGTAAGCCCTGTTTCAGGTAAAAAAAGAGGATTTTCTACTATGCTGAAGGGGTACGCTAATCGTTTGCATATCACGGGTCAACCTGACCAACTGGAGGCTCTGCAATAATGGGGATTGGGAGACGTCATTCCCTATTACGGGCAGGCTATCCATCAAAGTATTAAGCTGTTTGTCGCGGGCTGTGCCGGTCTCCTGCAACCCACTGAAACGACAGATTACCCACTTTATCCGGCGCTGGTAGCGAAAGGAACAGGGGTAGACTCACCGGAAAACCGGGCGTTTGAGCAATGGCTGGCCTTGTTAAAAGATAATGTTGCGCTTGATGAAGTCACCAGCCAACAGATTGACAGGCTATACCAACAAAGTGGTCTGGCCGCGCGAAAATGGGAGACGTTGCTCCCGGTAGCGCAGGAAACCATCATAGCGTTGTTTAACCAAAAGTCCTGCGACTGGTTCGGTCTGGTTGACTGGAACGGAGAGCGTGACACGGAAATGCTGTGGTCTCATCTTGATGACCGGCTGACAGAGAAAGTTCCTTGTGACTTGTTTCTGCTGATACCGACCCGTCTTGCGAGTGAAATCAATGGATTTTGCGGTGGATTGTTAAGGAATCACGAAACGACTCATGAGTTGTATTTCCGATTGTACGATATGGCACGGCCGCGAGGTTATGAAATAGCCTGGAAGTACAATGATGATGGTAGTCTGACCGGGGATTTTGATACAGCACCCTGGGAGCCATGGTATGAAAAAATTATGGTGCCTTTATCCAGGCAATATCACTGCCATATTACCCATTATTTTGAGGATGTCTGTGGCTTTTGTGGTTACGACAAGTACCAGAATGGGCAGTGGGAAGCTGGCAGCTTTGATGAGCTGGAATTTGGTGAGGAAGGTGAGGGCGGTATCCGTAAAGTGGTCGGGCCGGCCTACATTCTCGGCAATATTTCACATGACGGATGTTAGTGCGCTGACAATGTTATCCCGCAGGGAAATTCCTGTGGTGAATTGACATAAAAAACAGGTTCAGGTTTGCCTGA
The DNA here is from genome assembly GCF_019090985.1 of Photorhabdus akhurstii. Taxonomy (NCBI): domain Bacteria; kingdom Pseudomonadati; phylum Pseudomonadota; class Gammaproteobacteria; order Enterobacterales; family Morganellaceae; genus Photorhabdus; species Photorhabdus akhurstii. The sequence continues at coordinate 1,352,943 of NZ_CP020335.1, forward strand.
GCGTCTGATAACACTACTGCCGGCGGATATGACGCCGGCGATTTACCCATTGGGGGAATATTCCTCTGAGGGGGAGTGTCCGGCTCTTGGGCCGGAGTTTTATCCAACAGGACGGAGATGAGAAATAAATCGATTGAGGCTGTTTTGTTCATCTCTGACACGTTTTGGTCTGAATCGATAGTGCTTCCCAGATGCACTGGACACATTCTATTTCCCTTAATCCTTTCTTGCATGAGCCGCCATGTGCCTTTTGTACTTATCATGACTGATTCAACGAAATAACCGGATACACGCTTCGTTTACCCGTGACGGAATTGGGAACGTTTGAATCATTGCGTGCGGTTTTCATCGATTAATTTTTATTCCCGGAAAAGAGTTTTGCCTTGTCCCTGTCAGAGGATGTATTAGGGTTTTGGGAAAAAAGAGGAGATTAATCGTGTTGAAAAAAATTAACATCCTGCTGGCGGGAACATCCGCAGGAAAAAAGTTACTTCCACAACCCACCGCCATCCCAGAAACGGTCAAAGCAGGCTACTTTTTGCCGTCTGAGCCCAGACTGTTGTTGGATACTGCCCGGCGACGGCAGAGTTTACAGTGTCTGTGGGACAATAGCGCATTACCTAAAACACACTATCAGGCATTGTGGCTGGCCCCGTTACATGAGTGTGTTGCATTGATGCAACAACTTCCGGCGGCATCGCAGGGGCCTTATGCCCACTTGGGTGGCTTGATAGATGTGACTTTGCAATGTACTGCATTTGCCGTACGTCTGGCGAAAGGACAGATGTTACCGCCGGGTGTAGCCCCTGAGACGCAGGCAGAACAAAGTGTGATATGGAGCACGGTGGTGTTTTACGCTGCGTTATTTCATTTTTTACCTGTTTTGGCCCAGTTTGACGGAGAACTGGATGAAGGCCAACCCTGGTACCCGGGATTGGTTGTGCCGCAGGGGCCGTATCGTTTCCGGTTCAAAACTCCTCCAGTGGAGACGAGGGTTGCCTGTCATTTCGGGGTGTTACTCGCCGGACGATTGCTGCCGGCTAAGGCGTTGACCTGGCTGGCGTCAGTACCTCATGCCTTGCCTGCGCTGTTCTGTATTTTATCCGGTGATATGAAGGAAGATGACGCAATCAATCAGATAATGACAGCAGCTTTGAATAAAGCGGGCGCGCCGACAATATCAGAAATATTCTCTGTCACGGCGGCATCACCGCAAATGATTGTTTCAGGAAACCTTGATGTTTCTGCTACGCCTTTATCAACAACAATGGACAGTGTTCTGCCTTCTCAGAGACGGCAGGAAGATAACACGATGACTGAAATTGTTTCATCAGCCGTGAGGCCGGTTGATGCGATCTCTTCTGCCATCATGACAGTCGCGCCGGAGAAGGGGGTACCGTCGGATGGGAGCACGCAACAGCTATTGTCATTAATGGGGATAAATGTCGCGGGCACAGTGACAGAACAGGTTGTGGCCAGTGAAGCAGAAATCATACCGCCATACACGCCGGTGCCTTCACAACACGCAGTTCAGACAACATTGCAGCATGAAAATGTTATTGAGACATCCTGTATTGGAGAGCAATTCTGGGACTGGCTGTCCGCTGGGTTAAGGCATGGAGTGATGACCATTAATACGCCGCAAGCCCGGATACATCTGGTCAGTGGTTTTGTGTTTGTGAGTGCGCCGGCCATTTTCTTCCAGTTTCTCAGTGAGAAGAAGCAGGCGGATGGCAAAGAGGTTAGCCAAAAATGGAAACGGGTACAAACCGCATTTGAGCGGTTGGGACGACATCGAGTCAGTGGTGGAAAGTGTTTTTGTTGTTGTCATCTTTATGATTCGGCTGATCGGACTGGCTCCTATCAACGTATTCATGGCTACTTAATCAAAAACACGTTGCTTTATCGTGACCGTTCTGTACCAGAGGATAGCCCTTTTCTCATGATTTCATGAGAAAGCATCTTTAATAACAATATGTTATTTTCTGCGCCCCGCAATGGGTTTTTAAATTGATGAAGTGAGGAAGTAGAGATGGACAGTATGACCTGGGATAACCTGCTGGATGAGTATTTCTTTGCCAAAATGTTGCGGCCGGATACGGAGTCAAGTTATCGCAAGGTGGTGAATACCTTCCAGGTGTTTGCAGGTGTGGACAATCGGCCTGCTCAAGTGACCCGACAACAGGTGCTGGCGTAGCGCAGATATGTGTTGCATCAGTCCGGACGGAAAGGTGTGACCTGGAACAGTAAGATTGCGCATATGCGGGCGTTGTTTAATTTGGCGATAAAAGAAAAAATACTGCCTCAAACGGAAAACCCATTTAATGGTGTCGTGGTTAATGCAAACAAGAAGAAAAAGAAAACATTAACCAAAAAACAGCTGACAGCCCTGTATCTCACGATGGGGCAATTTGAAGAGCGGGAGCGACAGGCAGGGGATAACCATCGTGCCCGCTGTGCATTATATCCGACCTGGTATTGGCTGACGGTACTGGATACATTGCGTTATACCGGGATGCGGCAAAATCAGCTATTACATATTCGGCTTGGAGATGTTGATCTGAAAGAACGCCGGATTATTCTTTGCTCCGAGGGGAGTAAGAACCATTATGAACATTTGGTGCCGGTGGTGAAATGGTTGTATCCGCGACTGGAAGTTTTGCTGGAACGTGCCCTGGCGGCTGGGGCAAAACTGAGTGATCCTCTGTTCTGTGTGAACTATTTTACCGCCAAAACAGACAGAGGAAGTGAAACCGACCCGTTACAGACGATAAAATCATTCTTTCGGCGCTTATCAAAAGAGTGTGGATTTGATGTGGGTCCACACCGTTTCCGGCATACATTGGCAACTGAACTGATGAAAGCGCCTGATCGTAATTTGCAAATGGTACGCGGATTATTGGGGCATCGCAGTATTACTACTACGATGGAATATATTGATATCAATCTGGATACTGCCGGGCGTACGCTGGAGCGTGAATTAATGCTGTATACCGATGTTGAACCAGAGAGAGGCGAAACGTTAATCGGATAAAACAGAATATGCCTGCTATTGATTGAACTTGTCTTAATCTATTACAAATTCCCTGTCGCAGGATAGGGAATTTTTTTGAACTGATACCATCACCCATAATTAACTTTCTTCTGATCAATGAGGAAAGTTGAGTAACCAACATACAACATCGTGTTAATTAATTCATTGATTTTAGTTTGGATGGCTTGACAGTTGCAATAGAACTTGTAAATATTGCGCTCGAAAGAAAAAGGGACATCTGATTTCTCAGATATCCTGAATCTGGAACCCCTTTGATTAACATCGAAATATTGCATGATTGAATAATACCACGCGATGCATTTTTAGGTCCCGGTATCGAGCGCTTGTTGAGTTTTCTCATCTCTCAACCAACGCACCTTGAATTGGTGCCCGGAGGCGGAATCGAACCACCGACACGAGGATTTTCAATCCTCTGCTCTACCGACTGAGCTATCCGGGCAACGGGGCGCATTAAACCGTATTCGGTAGAGCTCGTCAATAGATTTCTTTGGGAATAGTGATTTGTGCTTTGAAATTATTCGATTAGCCAGAAATATAGGCAAAATAATAACGGAGAGTAGAAAAATTGCTCCCCGTTATTTTCTTAATATTTTAATGTCTTAATGATGATAGACTTTCTGGGCAGTATTGACTTTCATCAGGTAACGACGTGATTCTGCCGATGGATGTTTGGTCGTTAGGGTTTCATAAACATCACCCGGCGCCATTTTATTTATAATTTGAGCCGCTTTTTTCTTATCGCTGGAAAATACCCGTAATACACTACCTGCACCACCATTGTAAGCCGTTATTACCGCGTAACGGCGAGATGTTGCATTAGTGATGTCACCCAGATAACTGTTTTGTAATATCGATAAATATGCTGTGCCGGCATCGATATTATTTTCTGGATCAAATAGATAACTACGGCTTGGTTGCCCTGATTTACCTTTCATCTTAAAGACATCACGGCCAGCAGTATGTTGTACAACTTGCATCAGCCCAAGTGCATCAGAACGGCTGACTGCATAGGGATTGAAGCTGGATTCTATTTGCATAATTGCCAAAATTAGGGATTCATCTATGCCATATTTAATGGAAGCTTGACGAATCAGTGGCAGATATTTATGAGCACGTTTGTCCAAATGGTTTGGAACCAGTTGTATAGTGACAGACCAAATGACATGTAAACCAGATTGGCGTTTTTGTAATTTGTTGGCAATCAGATAATCTGCAAAGTGTGTTGCTCGCCATTCCCAACGAATCGGTTGGCCGTTGTTGTCCATAACTTGTCCGTAAAGAAAGGGTTCTTTACTGATCTGAATATCGTTAGTATCAGAATAGAGATCAACGGAACCTGGATCGTCACCCATTAATAAGGTCGTGATAATGGCCTTGCGTAGATAGGTCGTAGGGTCAATTGGGGAAATTGTCTCAATCGTGATCGTTCCAGCTTCAAAATTGATATGGCTGCGAGTTTGGTATTGATCGGTATACTTTACGTAATCTTTTGGGCCTGCAATTAATACTTCATGCAACCCCCAAATGTTCTCAATGTTATGAGCAAACTGGCCCATCAAAATATCAAAACCATTGGTATCTTTTATATATTCTTCACGGTATTCACGATTTTTGTTGCTGGTACAGGAAACAAGAATTGGGGCAATAACAAACAGTGCTAACAGTTTTTTCATCTTACATTGCCATCTGGTATTGAATACAACATCAGAGCCGCTGGCTCTGATGAAAGCTAAATATTATTTTTCTGGTGGGGTATATCCATCAATTTGAATATCATGACCTTCGAACAGGAATTTAGCCATTTCCTGTTCAAGCAATTTACGATCTTCCGGATTCATGGTGTTGAGTTTTTTCTCATTGATCAGCATGGTTTGTTTGCTCATCCATTGTCCCCATGCTTCTTTGGAAATTTCATTGAAAATGCGTTTGCCCAATTCGCCCGGATAAAGCTGAAAATCCAGTCCTTCGGCTTCATGTTGTAAGAAAGTACAAAAAACAGTTCTGCTCATAATAAATCCTCAAAATAGTGGGTATGAGATTAGCTTAGTTGCTGTAATAGATATTCAACTGGTGCTGCCAGCCCAACAGTCGCGGGTTGCTGTAAGTTATACCAAAGTCCTTTATTTTCATCCATGCAGGTAGTAAAGGATAAAATATTTATTTTTATCGGCACAATATCTAGATGAAAATGGCTAAATGTGTGGCGGAATGCGGTGAGTTGTTCATGTTTACTATGAGAAATACCTGATTGCTCTAACCAGCCATTTAGCAAATCCATGCTCTCAAACTGAGGAAACGCAAACAAACCACCCCAGATCCCCGTTGGTGGGCGTTGTTCCAGCCAGACAGCATCATTATTCTGCATCAGCAGGAAATAAGCTGTTTTCTCAGGAATGCTCTGTTTAGGTTTTTTACCTGGATATTTGGTCCAGCTATGGTTAGCGTAAGCGATACATCCTTGATTTAATGGGCAGATTTCACATTTCGGCTTGCTGCGAGTGCAAACCATTGCGCCTAAGTCCATCATCGCCTGATTAAAATATTCCACCTCTTGCGCTGGCGTTACATTGGTGCTGATTTGCCAAAGGTTGCTTTCAACCTCTTTTTTACCTGGCCAACCTTCCACGGCATAACAGCGGGCTAATACCCGTTTAACGTTGCCATCAAGAATTGGGAAATGTTTACCTTGAGAAAGTGAAAGGATTGCCCCCGCTGTTGAACGACCAACGCCAGGTAGGGCGACAACATCTTCAAAAGTTGTTGGGAATTGACCTTGGTGCAACTCCACAACCTGTTGTGCTGCTTTATGTAAATTACGAGCGCGAGCGTAGTAACCAAGGCCGGTCCACAAATGTAGGACTTCATCAAGGGGGGCTGCGGCAAGTGAAGTCACATCGGGAAAACGTGAAATAAAGCGCTGAAAATAGGGAATGACCGTCGCAACCTGAGTTTGTTGCAACATCACTTCTGAAAGCCAGACGTGATAAGAGGTCTTTTCCAATTGCCAGGGCAGGGTTTTACGACCGTAACGATGGTACCAATCTAGTACCACTGCGGAGAATTGCTTTGCTTCCATCATTGGGATAATTGTCTTTAGGGAAAATCAGTGTTTCGTGAATAGGATTGCAACATAGTGTAACCTCGCTGTAAACCGGAACTTTGTTTTCGCAGCGCTACGCAATTTCGTATTAAATTCCGTATTAAAATTGTACTTGTCACGATCGGACTTGCTAAAATCGCCCATCTTTGGATAATGCGCTCTCTTTTATACCCAATGGATTTCAAGATGCATCGCGACGGCAAGGGAGCGAATCCCCGGGAGCATAGGTAACTATGTGACCGGGGTGAGTGAGTGCAGCCAACAAAGAGGCAACTTGAAAGATGACGGGGATAGGTGGTTTGCTGGTAAAGCAGCCATAAGCGGCTGAATAAATGCCTTTAAAACTGACAGAAATACCATGATAAATAACGTAATTTCGCCGGAATTTGATGAAAATGGCAGGGCGTTGCGCCGTGTTAGGAGTTTTGTTCGTCGTCAGGGCCGGTTAACTAATCGTCAGCAACAAGCACTTGATAATCTCTGGCCAAAAATAGGTGTTGAGTATCAGGCAGAAAAGCTGGAGCTGGCAGCACTTTTTGGGCGAGAAGCCCCTGTGGTGTTGGAAATTGGCTTTGGCATGGGGGCATCCCTTGTCACAATGGCAAGTCAGAATCCAGAAAAAGATTTTCTTGGGATTGAAGTTCATGCGCCTGGCGTTGGCGCTTGTCTGGCTTCCGCAGAAGATGAAAATATCGGTAACTTGCGGGTGATGTGCCATGACGCGATTGAAGTGCTGGAAAACATGATCCCGGATAATAGTTTGGAAATGGTACAGCTTTTCTTTCCGGATCCGTGGCATAAAGCACGTCATAATAAACGCAGGATTGTACAGCCGCCATTTGCTGAATTGATAAGAAGCAAGTTGAAAGTGGGTGGCGTATTCCATATGGCGACTGATTGGCAGCCATATGCTGAGCATATGTTGGAAGTGATGAATGGCGTAGATAATTACCTTAATTTGTCTGAGGATGGTGATTATGTACCGCGTCCATCTTCACGCCCGATAACGAAATTTGAATTGCGCGGTCAGCGGTTGGGGCATGGCGTGTGGGACATAATGTTTAAGAGGATTAAGTAATGGCTAAAAACCGCAGTCGTCGTTTGCGTAAGAAGATGCATATTGATGAATTTAAGGAGTTAGGTTTTTCTGTTAAGTGGAGTTTCCCATCTAATACACCTGTAGATGTTATCGATAGCACTGTTGATGCATTTATTGATGAGCTGATTGAATCTAATGGCTTAGCATTGGATGCCAGCGGTTATCTGCATTGGGAAGGTTTAATCTGTTTGCAAAAAATTGGTATGTGTACAGAAGAGCATCGCCAATTGGTTGAAAAGTGGTTGAAGGATCGCGGTATGGAAGATGTCATGACTTCCGAATTGTTTGATGTTTGGTGGGATTGATTAATCTATACCCTATGGATTTCAAGATGGATAGCGACGGCAAGGGAGCGAATCCCCGGGAGCATAGAGAACTATGTGACCGGGGTGAGTACAGCCAACAAAGAGGCAACTTGAAAGATAACGGGTATATCGCTATAAAATAGCTTGCATGAATTACAACAGGGGTCTCTGGTGATTAATGAGTGCCCCTGTCTGGAGTAAAATCAGTGAGTACAACGTTCTCTAATACGTTATTGTCGGATATTTTGCGACAAGTTCGTCCCCTGATTGGCCAAGGGAAAGTGGCAAATTATATTCCTGCATTGGCGGAAGTTCCTGCTGATAACCTGGCAATAGCCATCTGTACCATCGATGGGCAGATATTCCGTGCCGGAGATGCTGAGAAGCGTTTTTCGATTCAATCTATTTCTAAGGTATTAAGCCTGACTTTAGCCATGACGCGTTATCAGGAACAAGAGATCTGGCAACGGGTCGGGCAGGAACCCTCAGGTCAGCCATTTAACTCGTTAGTTCAATTGGAACTGGAAAAAGGCAAACCCCGTAACCCTTTTATTAACGCGGGTGCATTAATTGTCTGTGACATGTTGCAGTCGCGATTGAGTGCGCCTAAACAGCGTATGCTAGAAGTGGTGCGCAAACTTGCTGGTTGCCCTGATATTTGTTACGACAGCAAAGTTTCCCGTTCTGAAATGGAACATTCTCACCGCAATGCGGCGATTGCCTATCTGATGAAATCCTTCGGTAATTTCGATAATGATGTGCTCGCGGTACTGCAAACTTATTTTCATTATTGCGCTTTGAAAATGAACTGTATTGAGCTTGCTAAATGTTTTATTTATTTGGCGAATCAGGGGAGTACGATAGGCTCTGAGCAGCAAATCCTTAGTCCACGTCAGGCCCGGCAGATTAATGCACTGATGATGACCTGTGGTATGTATGATGGTTCCGGCGAGTTTGCATTCAGGATTGGCATGCCAGGAAAATCGGGCGTTGGTGGTGGGATCGTATGTGTCGTGCCGGGAGAGTTTACTGTTGCTGTCTGGTCACCGGAATTGGATCGATCGGGGAACTCTTTGGCGGGTTGTGCTGCCCTAGAATTGTTAGCCGATCGTGTTGGGCGATCCGTTTTTTAACTCTCAATCCATTTTTTAATTCTCAGGTGATTTTCTTAGGAGAAAACATGTTACGCAAAATTATCACTGTTGCATCTTTGCTATTTGTTGCTCAGGCTCAGGCAGGTTATGAATGCCAGGTAAATCCACAGAATGACATTATTATTACTTCTCGATCAGTTCAGGTTGTGGGGGCAAGTGGCAATCTCCAGATTTCACCGGATGGTTCAGTAACTCGCGATGGTAAGAACTTAAGTTTAAATACTGAACAGCGTCAGAAAGCACAACATTATCAGCAGGCTTTACGACAGGATTTGCCTTGGATTAAACAAGAAACCGGAAAACACCTGATAACAGCCCGTAAGTCCTTGGATAAAGTGGTAGTAGATACTATCGGCAAGGATAGCAATGTGCGTAATCGGTTGTCTGAGCTTGAGTCAGGGCTTAACCAGCAAATAGACCGAATTATTGAAACTCGCTCTGATGGTATGGCATTCCACCATCAAGCAATTAAGCAGGTTGAAAAAGATAGCCGTAGCTTAATTGAGCAAAGTCTTGGTGGGGTGTTACAGGACAGTATTAATGAGATTGGCAATAAACAATTTAGCCTAAATGGTGATAACAATCAGGCATTACAATCGTTGCTTGGTAGTTTGGGTGGATTGCAGAATAATTTGAAAGCTGAATGGCGGACTCAGGAAGAAGATTTCCAGCGTTTTGGCAAAGAGGTTTGCGGTAAGGTCAGTGGCCTTGAGCAACAAAGAATTGAGTTACTGAATTCTATTAAATAATTGCTAATAATCACAAATAAGAATCAATTTGAAATTGATTCTTATTTAGATTGACATATTTTTTTCGCTACCTAGAATGCAAATGTTTACTAAATATCCTTTCTTGGAGTGCGATATATGAAAAAGATAATCCCTGTCGTTCTGGTATCGTTATTTGCTGTTGCAAGCCATTCCGCATTTAGTCAGGAATCTTCTGTAGTTACACCAAATATAGTTACCCCAAATGTAGTTACAGCTCAGACTAATGATAAGATCACAGTTAAGCACCTTTCCGGTGAAACTGAAGTCAAAAAAAATCCTCAGAAAGTCGTTTCATTTGATTTCGGTATTTATGATTCATTAGTTAAATTAGGTTTATCAGATAGGGTTGTTGCATTACCTACTGGTAATACGCCTGAATATCTCCGTAATAGCTTACCTAAAGGGGTAGAAAATGCGGGGGGTATGAAAGAGCCAAATCTGGAAAAATTGGCGCAAATTAAACCTGATTTGATCGTTATTAGCGGGCGTCAAACTTCTTCCTATGAAAAGTTGTCAAAAATAGCACCGACAATTAATCTGGGAACTGATAGCAAAAATTATCTGGCTTCAGTTGAAAGTAACATAACGTTATTAGGTGAATTGTTTAATAAACAGAGTGAAGTAAAAGATCAGCTTGTTGAGCTGGAAAAAACCATTGCTAAAGCTCAGGATAAAGCTAAGTCTTCTGGCGCAAAAGTTTTAGTATTGCTGCATAACGCAGGTAAATTAGTGCTGAACAACCAGAGCGTAGTGTATGACGTGGTTAAGGCACAGAAAGCAGAATTATCTATTCCTGCTGGTGAAGATAAAAACAAATTCGTTGTAGTGACTTCTGATATGATTGCTAAAGCCAATCCTGATGTGATTCTCATTATTGACCGTAGTGAAGCAATTGGCGCAGGTAAGCTGAACAAAGAAAAATTTGAAGATGATAAAATAAAATCTACTTCGGCGTATAAGAATGGCAAAATCACTTACCTGAAATCTGATTTGTGGTATTTATCGGGTGGTGGTTTGGAAAGCTTAACTGCACAAGTTAATGCTGTAGCTGATGCCCTTTAATCAGGTCATGCGCCATTTTGAATTTGAATAGTGATTGAAGTTCCACAATGGATTGTTTTAGATTTGGTCTGACAGTTATCGGTTATTTTATGCTGGTGACTGTCAGGTTTTTGGTCTAAATCTTGCCCGATTGGGGCAATATTCTATGAGTAGTTGGCTTATTATTCGTATTTTCAGTATTAATAATTTAAAAGATAGACAAATCTTTTCTATTCAAAACAATGTCTTATCTATTCATAAAATAAAAATTTAATCTGTTATAATAATGGTGTGAAAACTAATGTTGTTATTAAGAAATAATAAATGTATTTCTGTTATATATAATTGGACAGAGAAATTATTTGTAGATATTAATGGTGATTATTATAAATAAGATTTCATAATAGTGCTACACTCATTTTTTGTCTTCCTGGTTTTTGCTGTGATGAAAACGATGCCAAAAAGGCATCAACATAATTAAGCAACTGCCACATAAATTGACAACGGTGATTTCGCGTTATTGTCTCATGGAGCGATTGCCATAACCGTTCTATTTTATTTAGCCACGGTGAATAGACGGGTAAAAACAACAGGGTAAATTTGGGATGTCGTGCCAGCCACTCCTTTACCTTCTGACTTTTATGAATACCGTAGTTATCTAAGATTAATGTGAGAGTTTCCGCATGGGGATATTGATGATTCAGTTCATCTAACATTTTGATAAATAAATCAGAGTTCTTTTTTATTCCTTTAACATAGGTGACTTGCTCTGTCTGAGCATTGAGGCAACCCGCAAGGTAATGTTTTTCATTTTTTCCCGGGGTGATAACCCGTTTTTGTTGTCCTTTGAAACACCAGTCCGCGCCGATTTTCGGGTTGAAATCAATATCCACCTCATCTTCATAGAAAACGGGATGTTTTTCTGAAATATTCGCTTTGGCTTCTGCGATCTTTGCCATTTTCTCCTCATGTTCAGGATCAGGTTGTTTTACCGTGGGCGCCGCTCTGCGCCAGACAATTCCCACCTGAGCAAAATAACGATAGAGGACACTTTGTGTCAGAGAGAGGTTGAGTAATTCATTAAGAGTATGAGTCATAAGCTCAAGGCTCCAGCGAGAGCGAAGATAGCCGAATTCTTGGGGAGATTGCTGTAATAAGAAAAGCAACAGGCTATAGAGAGGGGTGAGATCCCAGACAGCAGGTCGGCCAGCCGGTAAACTGTTGAGTCCTTCGAGTCCATATAATGTAAACCATTCAACCCAACGATTGATGGAAGAGCGTGCGGCATGAAGGGTTTTGGCGACATAAGTCACCGTCAATCCCTCATTGAGCATCAATAACGCCGTCAATCGACGGGAATAGTTCTTATCACGGGTTTTGTGGATAAGTTTTCTCATTTTCTGGCATTCATTTTGAGGTATGGGTGCTATGATAGGCATCACTCAGTCCGTGTTGAGGTTTGGGATTTTTGGCAATTGATCAGATCGCAAAAATCGGACTGAGTTCCCTTCCAGTGATCTATTATTTTGAAAATTTATTTATTGAATTTACAAGGTGAAAACATTATTTGTTTTATATTTTAGCGTCTGATTTATTCGAGTTTATAATATGAAGGATGATATTTATATTGAAAGGAACTTATAATAAATAATAAGTTCCTTGATAATTAAATGAGATTACAGATAAAGGTTTTATGAACAAGTATTAACCGCGTCTACAGAGTCAAATACCAATCTAGCTATAGCAGGACCAGCCAGTGCTATTTCTACAATAAATGCAGCTCCATCTGTAGAAAACCATATAGTTAATTGTGCTATTGCAGTTATTCCAGTAATAACCCAGTCGTACCAATGCATTGACTCCTTTAAGCAATTAGTTATTCCAGAAATACCTATATCATCCTTAACTTTAGCAATTAATGACCAGGTATTCTTTGATTTATCAGTAATAGAATTCGAATTCTTAAGGTCATGAACTATAGTCAATAACTCATGTATAGCCTCATGACCTAATTTTTTCAATAATATCTGTGTGGCTGATTCTCTTTCGGGTTCATGTATGCCCATGAATTTAAATGCAAGTTTAAAAGCACCTGCGACAACTGTACCAATTGCAAGAGTGCATAGAGATACACCTGCGTACTCTATTAATTTTGATCTTCCATCAGTGTCAGTTGGAGCTGAATTATTAAAATGCAATCTCTTGTAAGCATCATTTACAACCATGTCAAAACTAATATTTTATTTTTGATGATCGGAAAGTTGATCATAAAAATCTTTATAATACGGCGTCAGTGCTGTAGCGCGGTTTTCTTTGGATAAAGTATATAACATTTCTTTATTTTCAATGTTCATTTTTCACCCCAATCAAAGAAAAATTAAAAATGATTTTTTAAATGTTTGTGCTTATCAATAGAAATACAACCAAGAACAAATTAAATATAGTCGTATTTGAGATGATTTAAGTGATATTATTGCAGCGTAATTCACATATATTAAAATTAATCTTGTGTAAAATATGGTTTTATTAAATTTTAATTAATACTCTTATTGATGGTCGATATTAACTATTATCTACATGGATAAATATATTTTTAGGGTAGGTGGATTAATAAATTTTTATATTATTTTTTTTGTGGTGTATTTGTTAATTTATTTTTTTACATATTGGGATTTTATCATTGAAAATTAGATTGTGAATTATTATTTCAATATTAATGCCTTGGTTAATTTGTCACTTATATATTATTTAAGTTTTGGGGTGCAATCACTCCTCCGAAAGGAACAGGAATCCAACATGGGGCAATCAGTCGCCACCGTCTAATGGAGTCCCCACTGAAGTTCAGTGGGGGAAATGTATTATGAATAGAAACGAAACCAATGGCGGTATCAATTTTATGCAAAGATAATCTTTACGGAGCTGAATTTGCCAAAGGCAATTTCTGTGCTAGAGAAATAGTTCCAATAATGAATTTAGGAACAGCTTCCCTTTCTGCGTAATTTGCCAATGTGTTGCTGTTTCAGAGAGATAACCCGCGGCTAAGGCTTGTTCAATTTGAGGACGGATTGAGGTCTCAGATAACCCAGTGAAATCACTGAAATCTTGTTTTGGCATCATTTCCAGTAAACGGAATCGGTTCATAAAAAATTCAAATGGCCGATCTTCATTTTCTACTTGATGTTGTTTATCCAGATAGCGTCCTTGCATATATCCACGGGGATGTTTGGTTTTCACTGTGCGCAGAATACGGCCATCTTCAAATGTGATTTTTCCATGAGCGCCACAGCCAATGCCAAGGTAATCTCCAAAGCGCCAGTAGTTGAGATTATGCTGGCATTGATAGCCTGGTTTAGCATAAGCAGAAGTTTCATATTGCTGATAACCTGCTGCTGTCAGCAATTGATGACCTTGTGAAAAGATATCCCATAAAGCGTCATCGTCGGGCAGAATAGGAGGGCGAGAGCCAAAGCTGGTATTAGGTTCAATAGTCAACTGATACCATGAAAGATGCGGTGGTGATAACGCGATTGCCTGACGTAAATCATCCAGTGCCTCGTCAAGGCTTTGGTCCGGTAAACCATGCATCAAATCCAGATTAAAACTGCGTAGCCCCAGACTAGCGGCTAAATGTGCTGCCCGTTTGGCTTCATCCGGCCCGTGAATACGGCCAAGGCGTGCCAGTTTATCCGGGCTGAAACTCTGCACGCCAATGGATATTCGGTTAATCCCCGCTTGCTGATAACCACTAAAACGATCGGCTTCCACAGTACCCGGATTGGCCTCCATAGTAATTTCAGCTTGCGGCGATACCGGTAGGAGAGCACGAACACCATCCAGCAATTGTTGCATTGCCTGTGAGCTAAGCAGGCTGGGGGTTCCACCACCTATAAATATAGTGGTAATTTCCCGTCCGTTGACCATTGGCAGATCCGTTTTCAGATCTGCTAATAAATGGTCAACATACTCCTGATGCGGAACGTCACCTTTCAATGCATGAGAGTTGAAATCACAGTAAGGACACTTTTGTACACACCACGGAATATGGATATAAAGACTGAGTGGTGGGAGTTTAAGCATTACGTAGTGTATCCAACATCATCTTTAGTGCCTGACCACGATGCGAAACGGCATTTTTTTGTTCACCCGTTAATTCAGCGGCAGTACAACCTAATTCCGGTATGTAGAAGATAGGATCATAACCAAACCCACCATTACCGGCAGGTTGGCGTGCGATAATCCCCGGCCAGCGGCCATGAAATACCAGTGGTGTTGGATCTTCCGCGTGGCGCATATAAACCAGCACACAGTTAAACTGAGCTTGACGTTGATCATCAGGAATATCTTTCATCGAATCTAGCAGTTTTTCTAGATTTTGCTGATCGGTGCTGTTTTCACCGGCATAACGAGCTGAATAGATACCTGGAGCGCCGCCAAGGATGTCTACGGATAGACCAGAATCATCCGCAATCGCCGGTAGGCCGGTAACTTGTGCAGCGTGGCGAGCTTTAAGAATGGCATTTTCAATAAATGTCAGCCCAGTCTCTTCGGCTGAATCTACGCCTAATTCAGTTTGAGCAACAATATCCAGTCCAAAATCAGCCAGTAATTGTGCCAGTTCACGAACTTTTCCGGGGTTGCCGGTTGCCAGAACGACTTTTTGCATTATTTTGAATCCAATTTAATTCTTATTTACTGTATCAGCCATGAAAGAACATCAGCGCGAAGATAGTTCAGGGCGTAGAGGATCAAAATGACTATCATTGCTGAAAAATCAAGGCCGCCCATTGTTGGGATAATACGGCGGATAGGCGCCATCAACGGTTCTGTCAGTTGCATCAAAACATAGTCAATCGGATTGCGCCCCTGACTTATCCAGCTTAGTAGAGCACGAGCCAGCACTAACCAAAATACCAGTTTACCTGCTGCTGTCAGCAATTCGATTAACCCGACAGGAAGGAAAAGTGTGTGGAAAGCAAGCGAACCGGTATTGAACCAAAGTTGCATGATAAATTTAAATACTACCAGAACATAAGCGACAACAATGGAGGCAGTATCAAGCGAACCAATAGCCGGTATGACCCGGCGTAATGGCCGAACGATCGGTTGAGTTATTTTCACAATAAATTGGGCAAATGGGTTATAAAAATCACAACGAGCCCATTGCATCCATACACGAAGTAATAAAACAGCGATGTATAAATCCAGAACTGTGGATAGAATAAAGTGTAAAAATTGCATTTAGCAGCCTTGATAAAATTAAAATTGTTTTTCCATTTCCTGCGCCCGGCGAATAGCCGCCTGCATAGCGTTGGATACAGTTTCCGGCAATTTGCCTTCATAAAAGATACGTAATGCTTCCGCAGTAGTACCGCCTTTAGATGTTACCTGTTCACGCAGGGTTGCAAAAGGGAGATCTACGTTTGATGCGGCCAGTGCCGCAGAACCTATTGCCGTTTGCAAAACAATTTCACGGGCTGTCTGGCTATCAAAACCTAAACGTTCTGCTTCCTGTTGCATTGACTCCATAAATAGGAAGAAATAAGCGGGCGCACTGCCTGCTACGGCGATAATGTCATTGATGCCGTTTTCATCTTTTACCCAGTAAGTTTTACCGACACTGTTCATTAATGCTTGAGTGAAATTACGGTCAGACTGGCTGACTTGTTCAGATGCGAATAATCCACTCAACCCCTGACCAATTAACGCCGGTGTGTTTGGCATGATACGGATAATATTGAGTTTGTCTTGTAATAAAGCATCAAAGCGTGCAACGGAAATACCTGAGGCGATAGATAGAATCAGCTTATTACTGAAATCTACCTTTTCTTGCAGAGTCTGACAAACATCTGCCATCATTTGCGGTTTTACCGCCAGAACAACAACGTCGGCTTCCTGTGCGTAGTGAATATTGTCACTACCGCTGTTAACGCCATACTCTTTTGCTAGTGCATCACGGCGAGTATTACTTGGTGCGCAGACATTAATCAGTTCAGCAGGATACCCTCCTTTTACTAATCCGGCGATGATGGCGTGAGCCATATTACCTGCACCAATAAAGGTAATTTTACGTTTTTCCATTAAATACCTCGTAGTGTTGAAATGGTTAATTGTGATACTGACGTGCACCGAAAATTGCTGTTCCAATTCGTACTAATGTGGAACCACAATTAATCGCAGCAGCCATATCATCAGTCATCCCCATTGAGAGGGTATCTATTTGAGAATATTTAGTTTTCAGGTTAAGGAAGGTTTGCTCCATTCTCCTGAAAACCACCAATTGACGTTCATAGTCAGGTTCCGGCGCTGGGATTGCCATTAAACCCCGAAGCCTTACGTTTGGTAGTTTGTTCACTTCGGCAGCCAGAGTAGGTAGCTCATCAAGTTGAATACCTGATTTGCTCTTTTCATCACTGATATTTATTTGAATAAGAATATTCAGCGGTTCCATTCCCTTCGGGCGTTGCTCGTTCAGGCGTTGTGCTATTTTTAAGCGGTCAATGGTATGGCACCAGTTAAAACTTTCTGCCACCAAACGGCTTTTATTAGACTGCAACGGACCGATAAAGTGCCATATCAAATCATTATGATTGGCAAAATGAGCAATTTTTTCTACACCTTCCTGCACATAATTTTCACCAAAATGACGTTGCCCGGCAGCGATTGCTTTTTCGATATCTTCCACAGGTTTGGTTTTACTGACTGCAAGCAAGGTAATTTCTTCTGGAGCGCGTTCGCATTTTTGTGCGGCAATGGCTATGTGGGTCCTGACATCTTGTAAATTTTGTTCAATATTGTTCATGGTGACTCAGGAGATTAAAAAATGAATATGGATAAGCTAGTAGCCCTTAGTGTAAAGCATAATGCTTCAGATCTGCATCTTTGTGTTGGACAAGTTCCCGTATTACGTATAAATGGAGTGCTTTGCCCACAAACTCAACTGCCATCTGTAAATAATCTATTGTTGGAAGAGTGGAGTAGACAATTTTTATCAGAAAATCAGCGACAACAGCTATTAACTGGTGGACATGTGGATTTTGCGTTGGAGACAGAAAATGGCCAACGATTGAGAGGCAACATCTTTCGTCAGCACTCCGGGTTGTCAGCCGTTTTGCGTTTAATTCACGCTCAGTGTTCAACTCTGGAACAGCTAAAAGCGCCTGAAATTATCCGTAAAATGGCTTTGCGGGAAGAGAGTGGGTTGATTCTGGTGACTGGCGCTACAGGCAGCGGGAAGTCGACAACGTTAACTGCCATTGTGGATATGCTGAACAGCCACAGTTGTCAGCACATTATTACATTGGAAGATCCCGTTGAATTTATCCACCACAGCCGCAATTGTCTGATACAACAACGACAAATTGGATTGGATTCGCCCAGTTATCAGGCAGCGCTAAAAGGGGCGCTCCGGCAAGATCCTGATGTATTGTTGTTGGGGGAGTTGCGGGATAAGGAGACAATACGCTTGGCGTTAACTGCGGCAGAGACTGGGCATTTGGTATTGTCGACTTTGCATACCAGAGGTGCTGTACAGGCAATTGACCGATTGGTAGATATTTTCTCTGCCGAAGAAAAAGGGTGGGTACGTAGTCAGCTAGCAGGCAGTTTGAAAGCGGTGATAGCCCAGCAATTAGTTTCTGCTCAGGGAGGAGGGCGAGTCGCTATATATGAAATATTGGTAGTTAATCAGGCTGTGAGCCATTTGATACGAGAAGGAAAAAATCATCAAATAACAACGCTTATGCAGACGGGCGCTGCCAGTGGGATGCAAACCTATGAGCAAGGCTGGCAGCAGCGTAAATTGCAGGGATTACTGGCAGAGCAAACGGAGAGGAAGATTAAAGAAAATGCTATCAGTTAATCGAGAATCGCGGTTATACGATTGCTGTTAGTTGATCGCTATTAATAACGTTTAATAGTGCTGTTCAAACCAGCTTTCCAGAATAATAACAGCGGAAGTAGCATCTACTTTTCCTTTACTTAAGGCTTTATAACCACCTCGGTCGAACAGATGAGCACGGGCTTCAACAGTTGTCAGGCGTTCATCTTGGAGTTGAACTTGTACGCCAAACCGGCCATGCAGCCGGTTTGCAAATTTACGTGCTTGCGCTGTGACTAATTGCTCAGTGCCATCCATATTAAGGGGAAGACCAACGATAACTAAATCGGGTTGCCACTCTTGAAGTAATTTTTCGATTTGTTGCCAATTGGGGATACCATCTGTAGCTTTAAACGAGGTTAATGCTCTAGCGGTACCCGTGATTTCTTGCCCGATGGCTGCGCCGATGCTGCGGGTGCCAAAATCGAAAGCCATTATTGTACGGTTACTCATCTACGCATGTCCTGCTTGTGGCGCAATATTGTAGATATTGATACCGAGTAAAGATGCAGCTTCACGCCAGCGGTCCGCAATGGGGGAGTTGAAAATAATATGTGGATCAGCGTTTGCTGTTAGCCAGCTATTCTCCATTATCTCTTTTTCAAGTTGGCCTTTTTCCCAACTGGCATACCCCAATGTGACCAATATCTGTTTTGGTTGGCGTGGTGTACCCAAGGTTTCAAGAACATCTTTGGATGTGGTGATCATTGTGTCATCGGAAATTTTGATACTTGAACTGAAACCTGGTCTTGGTGTGTGCAATATAAAACCATGATCTTCAGCCAGTGGGCCGCCAGTCATGACAGGTTTGTTTAGACTAATGCTTTCATCCCGATCTTCTGGTGATATTTTCAGCTTTTGTAAAACTTTCCGAACGGAGATTTGCTCAATAGGTTTATTTATCACCAATCCCATAGCCCCATTTTCATTGTGTTCACAAATGTAAACAACTGAGCGTTTGAAATAGGGATCAGATAATGAGGGCATGGCGATAAGAAAATGGTGCTGTAGATTCATTTTGTTTCTAGTAATTAACCTTGCTATGTAAGGATTATTT
Source organism: Photorhabdus akhurstii (assembly GCF_019090985.1). Classification (NCBI taxonomy): domain Bacteria; kingdom Pseudomonadati; phylum Pseudomonadota; class Gammaproteobacteria; order Enterobacterales; family Morganellaceae; genus Photorhabdus; species Photorhabdus akhurstii. The sequence continues at coordinate 1,372,400 of NZ_CP020335.1, forward strand.
AGCCCACAGTATGTGGGCTAAAAGTATAAATGACAAACCCTGACAGGCAAATTCGCAAAAAGAATTTTTTATTTCTCTAACCGTTCTTCAATCGCATTCATTAACATGCCGATGATTGAAATATCAGGGAAAGCGGCTTCTATCTCGCGTGCACAGGTCGGACTGGTGACATTAATTTCAGTCAGTTTGTCACCAATGATGTCCAGGCCAACAAAAATCAACCCCTTTTTTTGTAAAGTCGGAGCAACAGCTCTGGCGATAGCCCAGTCACTTTCTGAAAGCGGGCGAGCTTCACCACGGCCGCCCGCAGCAAGATTACCACGGGTTTCACCTTGGGCAGGGATACGAGCCAGACAATAAGGAACGGGTTCGCCGTCGACAATTAATACCCGTTTATCGCCTTCTTTGATGGCCGGTAAGAAATTTTGCGCCATGCAGAAACGATTGCCATGTTCCGTCAGGGTTTCAATGATAACCCCAACGTTTGGATCATCTTTTTTCAGGCGGAATATCGATGCGCCGCCCATACCATCTAGTGGTTTAAAGATGACATCACCATGTTTCTGGTGGAATTCTCGCAACTGAACGGCATTGCGAGTCACTAATGTATCTGGTGTTAAATCAGGGAACCAAGCTGTGAACAGTTTTTCGTTACAATCGCGCAGGCTTTGTGGTTTATTGACAATGAGAGTGCCTTTCTCTTCCGCACGTTCCAAAATATAAGTGGCGTAAATGTATTCAGTATCAAATGGTGGATCTTTACGCATCAGGATGACATCCAATGTTTCCAGTGCCACATCTTGTTCTCTATTGAACTGATGCCATTGCTGTGGACTGTTTTCTACCTGCAATAAGCGGGTACGTGCGCGGGCTTCCCCTTGGTGCAGATAGAGATCACTCATCTCCATATAATGGAGCTCCCAGCCGCGGCGTTGCGCTTCCAATAGCATGGCAAAACTGGTGTCTTTCTTGATGTTGATGGATGAAATGGGGTCCATCACTATGCCGAGTTTGATCATTCTTTCTCCTTAACCCAAATCGCCGAAACGCACTTGTAATGCGGTAATTGCGGTGAGCGCTGTCGTTTCTGTTCTCAGCACTCGTGGTCCTAATAGGATATCAGTAAATTGGTAATTAGCTGTCATAGCAATTTCATCTATCGATAATCCACCTTCCGGGCCGATCAGTAAACGCACTTTTTCTACGGGTAAAGGCAGAGTATTGATGCTTTGGCTGGCTCGTGGATGTAGATTCAATTTCAAACTGCCATCATCTTCCGCACACCAGTGTTCGAGTTGCATCACTGGGCGAATTTCAGGTATACGGTTGCGACAGCATTGCTCACAGGCGGCAATAGCAATCTTCTGCCACTGTTGCAGTTTTTTAGCCAGCCGTTCTCCATCCAGCTTTACGCCGCAACGTTCAGAAATTAAAGGCGTAATAACATTGACCCCTAACTCTACAGATTTTTGAATGGTGAATTCCATTTTCTCACCCCGGGATATGACTTGGCCTAGATGGAGATTAAGTGGCGATTCATTATCGGCAAGTTCGCTATTGCTGATATGTACTTTGACAGATTTTTTGTTAGCTTCGGTGATCTGAGCGTTGAAGATCTGATTGCTGCCATCAAACAGTTGCAACTGTTGGCCATGAGTCATTCTGAGAACCCGCCCGACATGGTTAGCCGCCTCATCACTCAGATAAATTTCAGTATTCGATGAGAGTAATTCCGGGTGATAGATGCGGGGTATGCGCATGTTTTTTTCCTTCCAGCGGGGTATAGATATACATAAGACAATAAATAATGGAGGGTATGATAAGGGAGGCTTAATCAAATTATCAAGCTATCTCGATACGGATTGTTATCTCTGAATAAATGTTGCGAGTCTGCTCGCATATTTATATTTAATTTGACTATTTTATATTTATTTTGTTGTTTTAAAACGTCATTGTTTATTACTATATTTTTATGTCGAAAATATAATTGACATTTGTTTTTTTAGTTAATTAAAATATTCATAATGGAATAATGTTGGAGGTGCTTTGTTAAATGGATTTTAACATTAAAATCGTTATTTTGGCTATTTTTGTTGGGATAGTGGCAGGAATAAGTTTGAATAAAATGATATCGGTATTTCCTAAAATTATTTATGGATATGAAAAAATAGATTTTGGTTATTTTCAGGTTGAATTAGTAACGCTGTTTATAACTGCTTTTTTTATGATTTGTTTTTCATTGAATTTCCATTTATATGCGGTTTTGATATTTGCTTGGATGCTAATTATACTTTCTTTTATTGATGTAAAAATTAATTTATTGCCAGATATAATAAATTATCCACTTTTATGGTTAGGATTATTATTGAATTTGAATCAAACTTTTGTGCCTATTGAACAAGCTGTAGTCGGTGCTATTGTGGGTTATTTGATTTTATGGTCACTCCATTGGTTATTCAAAATAATTTGTCATAAAGAAGGGTTAGGACATGGTGATTTTAAGTTAATGGCAGCGGTTAGTGCTTGGTTGGGGATTGGTGCAATTCCTTTATTAATGTTTTTATCCTCACTGTTTGGTCTTATTGGGTACTTTTGGATGTGGAGAATACGAGAAAATTACCAAGAATCTGTTGCTTTTGGCCCCTATATAGCCATTTCTGCGCTCATCATGATCTATATGCACTTATTGGGAATGGATGGGTTATTGTGAATGGCGCCCGATAGTTGAAAATGTATGGGCGCCAGTAGTTAAAATTGTGGTATTAAAACGGTGGTATTAAAACTGATAGTGAATCAGCGCATCTTGCCAACGTTTGGGTTGTCCCAAGTATTTATCAAGAGAAATAATAGATAGCTCGTTTCTGTTATTTTCTAAAATAAATGTAGGGAAGCCTGAGCCGCCAACGGCTGCCAACAGTTCACGGCTTTTCCTAATATGTTGGAGACTTTCTGACTCATTATTCAGTGTCAGCTCTTGCTGAAACAGTTCTGAATCAAGCTGTAACTCATTTGCTAAATTCAATAATGTTTCAGTTTCGCTGATTTTTAATCCACGAACATAATGCGCTTTTTGTACTGCCAGTAACATTTCAACACCTTTACCAGCCAACTCTTCTGCTGCAAGAATGGCTGATATTGGTGGTAATGAATCCATAATCAGTGATTTATCATTTAACAGTGTGACATATTGTTCACTGAAAATTTGCCCGGTAAGGCTTGCGATCCGTTTATCCTGACTAAGGATATAATCACGCCATGTGCTGTCTATTTGGCGTCTGTTATCCCCTGTCAGCATTCCGCCGCCATGCAATTCAATTTTCACATTTGCGACCTCTTTTGCTGCTTGTATCAGAGAGGAAACGCCATAACACCAGCCACATAGTGGATCGTAGATATAATGCAGAGTCATTCCGGGCATATTACTTATTCCTGAAAAAGAGTTAATTTACTTATTGGGGCCACTTCATTTCGCCTTTCAGCACTTTGGCACTTAACTCGAGACTGGATTTGTCTGCAAGTTTTGGATAGTGCTTTTCCATTGCGGCTATTAGCGCTTTTGAATCTTTCGCTTTTGCCAGCTCTTTCTCAAAAATAGTCAGGTACTTTTGCGTGAAATGAACGGATTCCAACGTCATTGGCGTGTTACCAATGAAATGTCCTGGAACCACAATAGTTGGTTTCAGCTCTTTTATACGATCTAATGTCTGCATCCAGTTTTTACGGGACTCTTTAGTCTGTGTATCTGCTATCCAGACATGAATGTTGCCTGAAACGGTGACACCGCCTACTACCGCTTTTAATTTTGGTATCCAAACAAAAGTACGGTCAGCCGCGGGGCCATCAAGACCTTCGACGATTAACTTCTCACCGTCAACCGTAAAAGTGTTACCTTCCAACGGTTGCGGCACGATAACTTTTTTGGGGCTTGTTCTTTCAGAACACCTCCCCAATAAGCCAGTTTGCCATCTTTGGTCTTTTTGATTTCTTTAATGGTTTCTGGTGATGCAATGACTTTTGCGTTAGGGAACGCTTTGGTCAGTACATCAAGGCCAAAATAGAAATCAGGATCAGACTGACTGATATAGATAGTTGTCAGTTTCTGCCGGTATACTTAATTCTTCTGGCCAGTGCTTCAGCGTCATTTTTTTGGAACTGAGCATCGATCAGTACAACTTCTCTATCACCGATGATGAGCTCAGAAGAGACGGGAAATACGCTTCTTTCACCTGGATTGAAAACATCCAGTTTTAGGTTAGTGGCTTGTGCCAGAGAAATGGTACCCAAGGAAAGGATACCTGCCAGCGCAATATTTAGTGTTGTTTTGCGAGTCATGATTGAATTCCTGATGTTGTGTCAATGAGGTTCATAATAAGTTGCGTTTTTCGATGAAAAAACCGCATAATTGGCAATTATTTGTTGCATAAATCGAGCTAATTGATGGATAGAGTCACTGCTGCGCAAGTGTTCACTATAATTGTAGAACAAGGCAGCATGATTGCCGCATCGGAACGGTTAGATATGTCGCGGGCAATGGTATCTCGCTATCTGGCTGAAATGGAAAAATGGGCGGGAGTACGTCTGTTACATCGTACAACGAGAAAGATCAGCCTGACATCGGCAGGAGAGATCGCCTATCAGCGCAGTCGTAAATTATTGCAATTGGCGGAAGAGATACCGGTTCATCAACCTGTAGAAGCACAGGAACTGAGTGGTCTTTTGCGGATAAGCAGTTCTCAATCTCTGGCGGTGAGCGCATTGTCTGTGGCGATTCCTGAGTTTATGCAGATTTACCCTCAGATAGCTATTGATATGCAAATGAGTAATAAGGCAATAAATTTGGTCGAGGAACGGATAGATTTAGCGTTACGCATCACGAATAATCTGGAGCCGAATTTGATCGCCAGACCGTTATCAACATGCCATTCTGTAGTTTGTGCCGCTCCTTCTTATCTGGCAGGAAAAATGCTTCCGCAAAAGCCTGCTGATTTAGCTTTGCATAACTGTATGACTTATAACTTCTTTGGTAAAAGTCTTTGGTTATTTGAACGCCGAGGGGAAAAATATTCTGTTCCTGTTAGCGGTACTTTAAGTGCTAATGAATCGGTTGTATTAATGGAGGCAACGTTGCAAGGGGCGGGAATCGCCATGCAACCCTATTATTCTGTTGCTTCGCATTTGGCGTCAGGAAAATTGATTCAGTTGTTGCCAGACTATCGACCTCAGGCGATGGGAATTTATGGTATTTATGCCAGTCGTCAAAATATGCCAGCAACGTTGAGAGCATTACTGGATTTTCTGGTTCAGTGGTTTGCTTCTTCTCCGTACTGGCAAGCACTAATGCTGAAAAGCTGACTTTAGTTTTTGAGGAAACAGGGCAATTTGTGCTTTTAGGTGTTCAATAAAAGTATCTACTGGGGCAGAAGAAGGGCGATGAATGGGCTTTATCAGGCTGACAGTAAAAGGAATATCGATACTGAATGGGCGAGCGCATATTTCAGATTTGCCGTGGCTGTCCAGATAATCGAGTACGGTCAGTGGGTTGACGATAGAAACGCCAATGCCTTCGCGCACCATTGCACATACTGATGCAGCACTGTGAGTTTCCATAATCAGGCGGCGGCGAATATGGTGTTCTGCGAATATGCCATCAATGAGCTGCCGGTAGCTATCCGCTATTGAAAGGCTGATAAAATTTTGCTCGCTGAAATCTTCGGGAGTCAATAGCGGTTTATGACTGAGAGGATGCTCGGCGGGCAATACGCAAATTTCATTCAGTGTGATCAATGTTTCTCTCTGTGTACCGGGTGGTGTCTGCAAATGTTCTGTCAAACCCAGATCATGGCGTTGAGCTGAAAGCCACTCTTCCAGTAGCGGTGATTCCTGTGGAATGATGGTTAAATTAGTATCAGGATATTGACGGGTGAAGTGGCGGCAAACTTTCGGTAACAGTGATTGAGAAAATACCGGCAAGCAAGCAATGGAAAGCTGAGCATGTTGAAATTTACGTATATTGTCAGCCGCATTCATTATTCTTTCGAGTCCGTAATAAGAGCGCTGAACTTCTTCAAAAAGGCGTAATCCTTGTGCTGTCGGATGCAGGCGGCCTTTTACTCGGTCAAATAGTTTGAATTTTATCAGATGCTCAAATCGTGCTAATTCACGACTGACGGTTGGTTGTGATGTTTGTAATAAAATAGCCGCTTCTGTCAGGTTTTTTGTCGTCATTACCGCATGGAAGATTTCAATATGGCGCCATGAACAAGAGGACATAAATTGTTCCTTCAAATGATAATTCTATATCACAGATGAATAGACTATAACGAAATGGATATTTTTATTCCTGTTTTTTGCTGTCAATAATGGGTTATCTGCTGACTTTGTGAGAGAAACCCTGATGAGTACTTTTACCCGCAATTTTACCTGCAATAGTTGTCCTAATCTGATAGCGGAGAATTTGAGTCGTCTGCCAGAAACGTACGGTACTCCATTATGGGTTTACGATAGTGAAACAATTATCCAAAGAATCAAATTATTATGTCAGTTTGATGTCGTCAGGTTTGCTCAGAAAGCTTGTTCTAATACTCATATTTTGCGCCTGATGCGTGAGTATGGTGTGAAAGTTGATGCTGTTTCGCTAGGGGAAATTGAGCGTGCTTTGCGGGCCGGATTTTGTCCAGGGCAAGAAGTGTCAGACATTGTTTTTACTGCTGATTTAATCGATGTGCCGACGTTGCAACAAGTGACCAAATTGGATATTCCGGTTAATGCGGGTTCTATCGATATGTTGGAACAGATTGGTCAATGTAAACAAGGGCATCCGGTATGGCTGCGGATTAATCCCGGGTTCGGTCATGGTCATAGCCAGAAGACGAACACAGGAGGGGAAAACAGCAAACATGGTATTTGGTATCAGGATCTTCCACGAGCGATTGAGAAAATACGCCACTATGGATTGAAATTGCTTGGTTTACATATGCATATTGGATCTGGTGTTGATTATCATCATCTTTCCAGTGTATGCAATGCGATGGTTGAACAGGTTATTCTTTGTGGTGAAGATATTCAGGCGATTTCAGCCGGCGGTGGTTTATCGACCCCTTATCATCAGGGAGATGAGCAAATCAATATCGCTCATTATTTTGGGTTGTGGGATGATGCGCGTAAAAGAATTGAGCAGCATTTAGGTCATAAAGTTGAGCTGGAAATTGAACCGGGACGTTTTTTGGTAGCGGAATCTGGCATTTTGATGACAGAAGTGCGGGCGGTTAAGCAGATGGGGAACCGTAATTATGTGCTGGTGGATGCGGGATTTAATGACTTAATGCGCCCGGTAATGTATGGCAGTTATCACCATATTTCAGTTTTGCCTGCTGATGGACGTAAGATTGAGCAATTTTCATTGCAAGAAACATTAGTTGCGGGGCCGTTATGTGAATCTGGCGATATCTTTACACAGATTGAGGGGGGAGGCATTGCGCCAAGAGCGTTGCCGCCGGTTCGGGTTGGTGACTATCTGGTTTTTCATGATACTGGTGCTTATGGTGCGTCAATGTCTTCCAATTACAACAGCCGCCCGCTGATCTCTGAGGTGTTATTTGTTAATGGTAGCCCCCAATTAATTCGCCGTCGCCAAACAATTGAAGAGTTATTAGCGTTGGAAGAAGTATCCTGTCCCTCTACACCATAAAAGATGGGGCGATACTTTAAGGTATCGTCCTGTCTGTTGATAAACCTATCCCTTAATCCTGTCAGTCTGACAGCATTTCCTTAAAAAGCATGTGATATATAAAACCGATACCACTATTGGTTGCAAATTTATTTGTATTCTAAAATGTTAAATTAATGAATATAAATTATTAAATTTCGGCTATAAAACACACTTATTTTTATAACTTTCGGAATATTCCTATATATTTTTAAATTAAATCTGTTGCACTATTAATCAGATATTAACTGGTTAGTAGTAAGGCCATCTCAGGTAGAACCGACACGATGGGCAGAACCCTGACCGGACAGAACGAGGCTGACGAAAATCTGCAACCGGGCCGGTGGTAACACGCTGGTAGAGTATTATGGGATTTATGGAGAAGTAAGTATGGCAATATCCAATAGCGGCAAAATGTGCCCGGCTGTCACATCAATCACCTGTACGATGGAAATAGGGGTCTTTCCCGCCGATGAAGACCCCTGTTATCTGGCGGAAAAAGCCGAATACGCTTTGCGTCTGCCGGCAATGATTATCACCAAACTGGGGGCTATTCGCTTTCTTAATCAGGTCATTATGAGTGGGTTGATTAAGGTTGAGGAACTCAAACATGACTTCCTGTGGCCCTATAAAGCGGAAGTGGTGTTTGCTATCCGAGGAGAGCAAGATGTCCCCTTACCCATGCTGGCGACCAGTCAAGACTCTAAGCAGCGTTATGGTGATAATTTACCGCAATCCAGTAATCCGTTTGCCCGACCTTCTGCCGAAGACGCGGAGAAATTTGGGGTTAAACGTATTCGGCGCCCCGATATTATTCTGGTTAAAAATGAGGTTCTTCGCTGGCCGGGCAGAAATGCCACCTACTTTGATGGTTCTGTGCACCCCGATAATCTGAAAATGTTGATTGAGGTGAAATTTCCGGGGGATGATCTCTCTGACGATCAAGAAATAGATTATATCCAGATTGCGACCGGAGACCGCTTTGGTGTGATGCGTATCATCGATAACCGTACAGAAGAGCAAAAACAGTATGATGAAGCGTGGCGAAAACATTATCAACCCAGTTCCCAACACTATAAAAATCCCATACCACTGGCCCCGTTGCCATCTGGTTCACCACCTGATGATGCTTTACCTCCCCCCACACCTCCTGAAGAAGGTGTGCCGGGGACCATTCCGCAACCCCTGACAAAAAATCCACCACTTCTCAGCACTTCCCGCTGGTCGTTTTTACCCAGCTATGAAGACTGGGTTATCCTCGGGCAGGAAGTGGCGAGTCTGGCTGAAAACGGGTTGAATTATGTCCGCGACAGTACCCGGGAGCTTCTTGCCCAGTTTGGTTCATGGCTCAATCAAACCGGCAAGTGGGTGTGTGAAGAGATTATTGACCCGATAAGCCATCAGGTCAGCTACGCATTTTCCTGGGTCAGTGAACAAACGGGGAAAATCGTGACCTGGACGGAGAGTGAGATAAAAGCCCGCTGGCAGACGGTGCAGCAGGGTTCAGATATCACCTTGGAAGAGCTAAAAAATATTAGCTGGATGCAGATATTGAAAGAGGTGGGTGAAAGCATGCTGGAAATGGTGGTGATTATTGCCGGTGTTGCCGTTGTTATTCTTGTCACCCTTGCCGTCGCTGCCGCATTGATTGCACTGGTGGAAATTTTAGCTGCCGCCGCCGCAGTGAGCGCCGCAGCGTTAGCCTCTGTCTTGGCAATATTGGCGAGTGTGACATTCGCCACCGCTTCATAATTAACGGAGAAAATATGGAAACTTCAGACTACTTTGCCCAGTTGAAATCACAACTGACTGCGTTTACCTTCCTCAATGGCGATGGGCTGACCGTTTCTCGTCTTGGGATTTCTATCACCCTGTTTTTTAAACAAGGCTACACCTCGGAGAAAAAACAGCGCATTCTGGCCTGCTACCGGCGCTTTCGCGAAGAATTTGGTACCTACCTGCGTTTTCATCGTCATTCGCTGGAGGGATTAAAAAATATTCCCCAGAAAATATTGCCAAAGTTGAAGAAGGCATTCTTAATCGGAAAAAAAAACCAGCCCTCTAGTTGGGTAGTCAGTGATGCCAAAAATCTCTATGAAGCCCCTCGCTATCTGATGCGTTACCTTGATTCCGATGAAGCTGATGGTGACGATAGTAGCTCTTACCTAAGCCTGACATTTCCTTGGGATTACCTAAAAGAACAAGACGGCATGGCTCGTTTTATGGCTTGGCTGGAGTTTCTATGTGAACAACTCGAACCGGACAGTGGGGATTGTGGCTACAGCCTGGTCATCCCCAGAGATTACCATGATTACTTTCCTTTAGAGTATCAACTGGCGCAACGTTACCCTTCCCTACAAGTGAACTCCGCAGTGCACACAGCTAAATTACAGTATGAACATTCCATCCGGGGCATTAACTGGATCACCCTGCTGTCCAAACGATTTGTAAACCGACTGGGTGGGGAATATTGGATACGTCAGGTGCTTCGCCCCTACCGGGATGTGGTGATTAGTTCTTACCGTGATGGCCTGATAATCCGTGCCGGTCAATACCCGGACTTAACGCCACTGCCGGGCAGTGTCCCGGAGAGTTATTTTGCCATTAACCAGTTGATACGTCCGATACGGGTGATACCTCGTGAAGGCCATTCATTGCACTTCTATGGTGAGGGTCATTTTAATTCAACTTCCACCCTGGCCTGGTATGCCCGTTATGACCGGGGACCGCTGCAAGTGACTCCTCTGAGAGGCAACCACCCTGCATTGGTCAGCGGGATCTGGCAAACCGATAGCCTGCCGGGCAAACAGTACTTCTTTGCTCAGGGTACGATGTCTTTTGATGTTCCAGGTACAAAACCGGGCACAACCCTCTGGCATTTGATACGGGAAGCGGAAAATATGTGGGAATAACAGATTGTCCACTGCCTGATAATCATAGGTATTTACACAATTTTCATAAAAAATGGTTAAGGAAAGCCATTTTTCGTCTGTCAATATGGTTTTAAAATCTGGAAAACAAAACCAGAGTACCATGAGAAAACAGGTAAAAAATTTAATCATTAAAAGTAAAAAGCAGTGATTAAAGATTTTTTAAAGCGAGTAAAAGATTCGATACTCTTCTGACATTGGAAGAAAAACATCAAGAAAAACGGGTTTGAGATTGAATTAATAAGGTGACAAAATAATAACATTAACCCAATAACAAAAACGTGCGATTATATTAAAACATTTAACAGGATTAACCGTATTAAACAAATTATCAGTTAAAAAGCACAAAAACACTTAAAAAGCATTAAAGATTATTAAAGAAGTGAATGTTGTTTTTAATACCATTAGCTCATCTGTTATCCTCGCTGGTTTTAAACCTAAAAAAATTACATACAGAAAGAAAAAATGAGAAAACTTAATTATCAGTTTACGGGTATTAAAAAGTTTTCTAGTCGTTATTTTACAAAGTAAGTCATAAAAAAATAGCGCAATAAAGAATAGATAAAACGGTTAATTTACCCGGGTTTAAGCCCTGAAAAAGATCTGATTATTCGAAAAGATATAAGAGGGTATTTTTATATCATCAGGTTATTTACTGGTTGATTTATTCTCTTCATTCTTTAAATCACTGCTGCGTTGGTTGCTTTCACTTACATTAATCTGTCAGACCTTTCACCTTTGTTAATGCGATTAAAGCATCGGAGAAAGCCAATAAACGACAACACATTATCTGAAATTTTCGATGATGTGAAAACATCCCTTGTTTTTTAAATGGGTTATCCAACAATCTGGGGCGATACTTTAAGATATCGCCCCATGATTAATTTAGCTCTTAATTCTCTTTAATCGTCAGTTTTAGGCCGCTTTTGTTCTCGGCTTTTCGACCGGGGCTGCGACAGCCAGTGCTTCTGGTTCAAACTCATCAACGTTAATAGAACGTAGACGGCTTGCTTCGGCACGTTTCAGAATTTCGGCTTCGTCTGGCGTGATCTTACGTTCTGCGAGTGCGCGCTCTGCCAGTTTATCCAGGCGAGTAAAACCAAGGCGTTTACCTGCTTCGCGACTCAAACGGGCATGGATCGGTTCTGCGGCAATAATATCGTGCAGAGCTTCTTCCAGTAATCCGTGAGGATTGTGCTCGCTTGGTGTCAGATATTGACCTCGGCCAATGCGATCACGGGTAGCCGAAGGTTGTTGTAAGATCTGGGCCAGTTTGTGATCCAGATGGTCAGATGGCGCTGAATGTACACGCCCTAGAGGGAAGACGATAACACGCATCAGACCGGCAACCAGACGATTCGGGAAGTTACTCAGTAAATTATCTATCGCCTGTTCTGCTTGATATAAGCTATCTTGAACGGCCCACTGAACGAGCGGTAAATCTTCTTTTTGACGACCTTCATCTTCATAGCGTTTTAACGTCGCGGAAGCCAGATAGGTTTGACTCAGAACATCGCCAAGACGGGCGGAGACACGTTCACGACGTTTCAGGCTACCACCTAATACCCCCATTGCCACATCTGATAATAGCGCAAGGTTGGCACTCAAGCGGTTTAGTTGCTGATAGTAACGGCGTGTTGCATCACTGACCGGTGTGCTGCTGGTGCGGCCATTGGTTAAGCCAAGCCAGAAGCTGCGTAACATGTTACTGGCAACGTGACCAAGGTGGCTAAACAGTGCCTTATCAAAGTCTTTGATACGATTATTTTCAGCCGCAGCCATTTCATCAAGAACATAAGGATGGCAGCGGATAGCTCCCTGACCGTAGATAATCATGTTACGGGTCAGAATATTGGCGCCTTCAACGGTAATGGCGATAGGTGCGCCTTGGTAAGCGCGAGCAAGGAAGTTGGATGGACCAAGGCAAATACCTTTACCACCGGCAATATCCATTGCATCAATAACAGATCTTTGGCCTCTGTGGGTGCAGTGATATTTGACGATAGCGGATAACACAGAGGGTTTTTCACCTAGCATGATACCGGTTGTTGCAAGCGTTGAAGCGGCATCCATCAAATAGGCGTTACCGGCAATGCGTGCCAGTGGTTCTTCAATCCCTTCCATTTTACCAATTGGCATTTTGAATTGGCGGCGGATATAAGAGTATGCGCCAATCGCCATAGCGACACTTTTCAGACCGCCGGTTGCATTTGACGGCAGAGTGATACCGCGGCCGACAGACAGACATTCAACCAGCATGCGCCAGCCTTGTCCGGCCATTTTTGGCCCGCCAATAATGTAGTCGATCGGAACAAAGATATCTTTACCGCGAGTTGGCCCATTCTGGAATGGAATATTCAGTGGGAAATGGCGATGACCAATTTCTACCCCCGGTACATTGGTCGGGATCAATGCACAGGTAATGCCCAATTCTTCTGTATCACCCAATAAATGGTCAGGGTCAGACAGTTTGAAAGCCAAACCGAGTACGGTAGCGATAGGTGCAAGTGTGATATAACGTTTGTTCCAAGTCAGGCGCATACCCAGAATTTGCTCGCCTTGCCATTCTCCCATACAGACTACGCCTGTATCTGGGATTGATCCGGCATCAGAGCCGGCTTCCGGGCTGGTCAATGCGAAACATGGGATCTCTTCGCCACGGGCAAGTCCGGGTAGATAGCGGTTCTTCTGCTCTTCGGTGCCATAATGCTGTAACAATTCCCCCGGGCCGAGAGAGTTAGGCACACCTACGGTGATTGCCAGAATGCCGGATGTCCCCGCCAATTTTTGCAGGACTCGCGCCTGTGCATAGGCTGAAAATTCCAGACCGCCATACTCTTTTTTAATGATCATGGCAAAGAAGCGCTGTTCTTTCAGGTAACGCCATAACTCAGGCGGCAAATCAGCAAGTTCATGGCTTATCTGGAAATCATTGGTCATACGGCAAGCTTCTTCTACCGGACCATCCAGAAATGCTTGTTCTTCAGCGGTTAACTGAGGCTTTGGGTAGTCATGCAATTTTTTCCAGTCGGGTTGACCGCGGAATAGTTCACCTTCCCACCAGGTAGTACCTGCATCAAGAGCTTCTTTTTCCGTGCGAGATAGGCTTGGCATCACCTTACGGAAGGCTTTTAAGGCCGGAACAGTAAGTAAGGAGTGGCGCATTGGCGCAAAATTCAGTGGGAACAGAATAATGGCCGTTGGTAACAACATCCAGTAGCTCCATGCATCAATAGCGCCCATCAAGACGGTATAGACAAGGAGCAGTAGGCTGCTGAGACTGAGATTGACTTTGTGATAGCAAAGTATTCCAATCAATACTAAGAATAGAATAATACTCAATGTGGTCATAATAAAAGCTCCTGGTTAATCTCAGGGTCAGGTAAGTCATCAGAGGTCGGACCTGTTAGGGTGTTCTTCTCTTTTTAGACCATGAAATTGTTTTTAGCAATATCTTTACATCTTAATTACAATCTAGCTCACAAACTCGTGGTGATCGGCAGCGGATTAATTCTCCAGAAACGTGATGTTGTCTTCTTTCAATTCTCTTGATCCGGTAAACTGCCATCCGGCACAACATTAAAGATTACCTGACCGAAGTGAGGAGCCTATGTATCAAGACCTGATCCGTAGTGAATTGAACGAAGCCGCGGATACGCTGGCAAAGTTTTTAAGTGACGATGCAAATATTGAAGCAATTCAAAAAGCAGCGGTATTACTGGCTGATTCATTTAAAACGGGTGGCAAAGTACTGTCCTGTGGTAATGGGGGTTCGCATTGTGATGCGATGCATTTTGCCGAAGAATTGACCGGCCGTTACCGCGAAAATCGCCCTGGTTATCCGGCGATTGCGATTTCTGATGTCAGCCACCTTTCCTGCGTCAGTAATGATTTCGGGTATGAATTTGTTTTTTCTCGTTATGTGGAAGCGGTTGGAAAAGAGGGAGATGTGTTACTGGGTATCTCCACTTCCGGTAATTCCGGTAATATTATCAAAGCAGTTGAAGCTGCCCGCTTAAAAGGCATGAAAGTTATTACGCTGACAGGCAAGGATGGCGGTAAAATGGCGGGAACCGCTGATGTGGAAATTCGTGTCCCGCATTTTGGTTATGCAGATCGTATTCAGGAAATTCATATCAAAGTTATTCATATCCTGATTCAACTTATCGAAAAAGAGATGATTAAAGCCTGATTTTACAGGCTACAGAGGTGGGCAATGTGTGAGTTACTTGGCATGAGCGCAAATGTGCCAACAGATATCTGCTTTAGTTTAGGTGGTCTGATCCAACGGGGTGGTCATACCGGGCCCCATAAAGATGGTTGGGGGATCACATTTTATGAGGGGCGGGGCTGTCGCACATTTAAAGATCATCAACCAAGTTACAATTCGCCTGTTGCTCGCTTCGTACAAGAGTACCCGATTAAATCCAGAGTGGTGGTTTCTCATATCCGGCAGGCTAACCGCGGTAATGTCGCGTTGGAAAATACTCATCCTTTCATTCGTGAGATATGGGGACGCAACTGGACTTATGCCCATAATGGGCAGCTTCGGGGCTATCGGCAGCTTGAAACGGGTCAGTATCGTCCCGTTGGGCAAACGGATAGTGAACATGCTTTTTGCTGGATTTTGCATCAACTTTCACAAAAATATCCAAGAACCCCTTCCAATTGGCCTCAGGTTTTTCGTTTTATCGCTTCATTAGCGGACGAACTCAGCAAAAAAGGCGTATTCAATATGTTGCTGTCAGATGGGCGTTTTGTGATGGCATATTGCTCAACCAACCTCTATTGGATTACCCGTCGGGCGCCGTTTGGAAAAGCAAAACTTCTCGATCAGGATGTTGAAATTGATTTTCAACAGCATACACAGCCGGATGATGTTGTTTCTGTTATTGTTACCCAACCGTTAACCGGTAATGAAGACTGGAATCGTATTGATCCGGGTAGCTATGCATTATTTCATCTTGGTGAACGCGTATTGTGATTGATGCTGCAAAAGTGGCGATTTGTCAGGTGTAGGATTAACCGCATATTGACCGTTAATGACGCTGATTGTTGCCGGCTGGTGATTTTTTACAAAATACTCATAGGCCGGTTGCAACTGTAGCCAAAACATATAATGGGAGGATGAACGGTGGCGTAACATATTCTGAGGCGTCATTCTGAATGGATAAATACTGATATTAATTTCATATTGCCCGCGCAATAATGCACTTTCTACATAATCGTAGATTTCATCCATGTAACCGTTAGTCATAGCGTAACAACCGACAGATTTACACTCTCCGTGGATCATTAAATAGTTGCCGGAATAGCCTCTGAATTTATCGTATTCATTGGGAAAACCAAGGTTAATAGATCGGTAATACCGACTATTTGGATTGAGTTGATGGGTTTTTACACGATAGAATCCTTCCGGGCTTTTCAGATCGCCTTCTGTGGTTTTGGGACCAAGGCCGCCAGAGTAATTACAGATGGGGTAGCTTTTAGACAATTGGTAGCTTCCATGACTATTTTTAGTATAAAGCTCCAGTATCCGCTCTTCTTTGAAGATTTGGATAAAGACGGGAGCGCCGGTCTGCGCAGGGTAGTTTTGCTTTAATTGAACTAAAGTATCCTGAGAATAGACAGGAGCGAGTGAATTAGAAAACAACAATATTATTGCAGGAAAAACCGCAGTTTTTTTCATGTGACTACCATATAGCGACGTAGTGAGCTGACTAAAAATTTAGCTTAAGATTGCCATGAGTCATCGACTTTGTGAATAGAAAATGACGATGATAACTTTATCACTACAAAGTGATTGTTAGGTTAAAATACAATCAGGTGTCGGTAAAGATGATATAATAATTCGTTTTTTGCGAGTAATTAATCGTTCAGTGCCAAAATTATTCCTGTTTGCTTGAACTAAATCACTTGATTAGTCAGACAGGCCAAGAAGGGAGATGTTAAAATTACCGCCTGGAGATTAAAAGAAAATCGTAACAATTATCGGAGAATAATAACCTGGGCACGATTCGTGACTTAAGGGGTTTTTTATAGAGTGGCTATGTTACCACCAGGTAATCTGTAGCATATGATTTAATTGATAAACTTGTGCAAATCTTATGATTAAAATTAAAAAAGGACTCGACCTCCCGATTGCAGGAGCGCCTGCTCAAGTAATAGAAGACGGTCCGACGATTCGCCATGTAGCACTGTTGGGTGAAGAGTATGTTGGAATGCGTCCTTCTATGTTGGTTAAAGAAGGTGAGCATGTTAAGAAGGGCCAGATTCTTTTTGAAGATAAAAAGAATCCCGGTGTAGTTTTCACCAGTCCGGCCTGTGGACAGGTTGTGGCGATTAATCGTGGTGAACAACGTGTTTTGCAGTCAATCGTGATTGAGATAACGGGAGACGAACAGGTTGATTTTGACCGTTATGATCGTTCCCAACTTTCTCAGTTATCCCGAGAACAAGTGGAAAAGAATCTTATCGATTCCGGGTTATGGACCGCATTACGTACCCGTCCTTACAGCCGAAGTCCTGCTCCCGGCTCCTCGCCAAAAGCGATTTTTGTAACCGCTATGGATACTCAGCCTCTGGCTGCAAATCCACAGGTTATTATTGCTACCGATAAAGAGGCTTTTGTTGATGGTCTGAATGTGCTGACTAAACTGACCGAAGGTAAAGTCCATGTTTGCCATAGTGCAGGAAACTTGCCGGGTGTCAGTAATGATGCACAAATCACTTATAATCAGTTCTCAGGTCCGCATCCTGCGGGATTAGTTGGAACTCACATTCACTTTATTGAACCCGTCAGTGCGACTAAAACGGTATGGCACTTGGGATATCAGGATGTGATTGCTATCGGTAAATTATTCACTACCGGCACACTTTATACTGATCGTGTCATCGCATTGGCCGGTCCACAGGTTGAGAAACCACGGCTTATACGTACCTGCTTAGGGGCTGATCTGCTTGAGTTAACTCAGGATCAGCTTAAAGAGGGTGAAAACCGTATTATTTCAGGCTCCGTATTGTGCGGTACTCAGTCAGATGAGGTTCATCACTATCTTGGTCGTTTCCACACTTTAGTTTCTGTTTTGCGTGAAGGCCGTGAAAAAGAGCTATTCGGTTGGATCATTCCGGGCGCCGATAAATTTTCCATCACCCGCACCACCATTGGTCATTTCCTTAAAAATAAGCGTTTTGCTTTTTCAACCACAATGAATGGCGGCGAACGTTCTATGGTGCCAATCGGTAACTATGAGCGTGTTATGCCTTTGGATATTATGGCGACGCATTTGCTGCGAGATCTGCTGGTGGGCGATACCGATAGCGCTCAGGCACTGGGTTGTCTGGAGTTAGATGAGGAAGACTTGGCGCTTTGTACCTATGTCTGTCCTGGCAAATATGAATATGGTCCGGTACTGCGTGAAGTGCTGACTAAGATTGAGCAGGAAGGATGATTTCATGGGCCTGAAAAACTATTTTGAAAAAATTGAGCGCCACTTTGAGCCTGGGGGCAAATTAGAAAAATATTATCCGCTGTATGAAGCGGTAACGACGGTTTTCTATACACCAGGTACAGTAACTTCTGGTCGTGCTCATGTCCGTGATGCTATCGATCTAAAGCGTATGATGATCATGGTATGGCTGGCGGTATTCCCGGCAATGTTCTGGGGAATGTATAACGTTGGTCAGCAGGCGATCCCTGCGCTGTATCATTTGTACAGTGGCGCGGAATTACAGCAAATTCTGGCATCTGACTGGCACTATCGTGTTGCTCAGTTTTTTGGTGCGTCACTGACGCCAGGTGCTAGCTGGTGTAGCGAAATGTTGCTTGGCGCGACTTATTTTCTTCCTATTTACATCGTTGTATTCGTCGTTGGCGGCTTCTGGGAAGTACTGTTTGCCATCATCCGTAAACATGAAATTAACGAAGGATTTTTCGTTACTTCGATTTTATTTGCGTTGATTGTTCCGCCGACGATTCCTCTATGGCAGGCGGCGCTGGGTATTACATTCGGTGTTGTCATTGCGAAAGAGGTCTTCGGTGGTACAGGCCGTAACTTCCTGAACCCGGCACTGGCTGGCCGCGCTTTTCTATTCTTTGCTTATCCGGCACAGATTTCGGGAGACTTGGTATGGACTGCGGTTGATGGTTTCTCTGGCGCGACGCCGTTATCTCAATGGGCGGCTGGTGGTAGTCATGGATTAGTGAATATCGTTACTGGTCAACCTATCACCTGGATGGATGCTTTCATTGGTAATATTCCTGGCTCTATCGGTGAAGTGTCTACGCTGATGATTTTCATTGGCGGTGCGATGATTCTGTTTACCCGTATTGCTTCATGGCGCATTGTCGCCGGGGTGATGTTGGGTATGGTTGCGACTTCCTACCTATTTAATGCTATCGGTTCAGAGACTAACCCATTGTTTGCTATGCCGTGGTATTGGCATATGGTTCTGGGTGGTTTCGCTTTTGGTATGATCTTTATGGCAACCGATCCGGTATCCGCTTCATTTACCGATAAAGGTAAATGGTGGTACGGCATTCTGATTGGTGTGATGTGTGTTCTGATCAGGGTTGTCAACCCGGCATATCCAGAAGGTATGATGCTGGCGATTCTGTTCGCAAACCTGTTTGCGCCATTGTTTGATTATCTGGTAGTGCAAGCCAATATTAAACGGAGAAAAGCCCGTGGCTAATGATAAACCTAAAAATAATGACAGCGTGGGCAGAACATTTATCGTTGTTTTTGTGCTATGTCTCGTTTGCTCAATTGTGGTGGCAGGTTCTGCGGTAGGGCTGAAATCTCAGCAACAGGAGCAAAAATTGCTGGATAAACAGCGTAATATCCTCGATGTTGCTGGATTACTCAATCCTCAGATGAGTGCCGATGAAGTTAAAGAAACATTCAAAAGCCGTATTAAAACCGAGTTGTTGAATCTGGATACTGCAACACTTGAAAGCAGTCAGGGCAAGTTTAACCTGAACGATGCATTGCGCAGTGATGATACTAGTATTGCATTACCACCTGAAAAGGATTTGGCGAAAATCCGCCGTCGCGCCAATATGGCTGAAATCTATCTGGTGAAAAATGAGCAGGGTAAAACTCGCGAAATCGTTCTGCCTATTTATGGTTCTGGCCTGTGGTCTGTTATGTATGCTTTTATCTCCGTTGATGTGGACGGTAAAACGGCCCGCGGCATCACCTATTATTCGCACGGCGAAACGCCGGGATTGGGGGGAGAAGTGGATAACCCGCAATGGCGTAAAAAGTGGATAGGTAAAAAACTGTATAACGATGAGGGCAATCCGGCGATCAAAATTGTTCGTGGCGGCGCTGCTGCCGATGACTCTTATGGTGTTGATGGCTTGTCTGGTGCGACCCTCACCTCTGCCGGTGTCCAGAATATGTTTAATTTCTGGTTAGGGGATAACGGTTTTGGTCCGTTCCTGAAAAAAGTACGCGAAGGAGCGTTGAAAGATGGCTGATAGTAAAGAAATAAAACGAGTCCTTCTTGGGCCGCTCTTGGATAACAACCCGATTGCATTGCAGGTTCTGGGGATTTGCTCAGCGCTGGCGGTAACAACCAAGTTGGAAACGGCGTTGGTAATGACAATAGCGGTAACATTGGTTACTGCCTTTTCCAGCTTTTTTATCTCGTTGATCCGTCATTACATCCCTGGCAGTGTGCGAATCATTGTACAGATGGCGATTATTGCATCGCTGGTTATCGTGGTAGATCAGATTTTGCAGGCTTATGCTTATGAAATTTCCAAGCAGTTGTCTGTATTTGTTGGCCTTATCATTACTAACTGTATCGTGATGGGACGTGCGGAAGCTTATGCCATGAAGTCTCCACCTATTGAGAGCTTTATGGATGGTATCGGTAATGGTTTAGGTTACGGGGTTATTCTGGTACTGGTTGGTTTCCTGCGTGAGTTGTTTGGTTCCGGCAAACTGTTCGGGATTACCGTGATGGAATCGGTACAGAATGGGGGTTGGTATCAGCCTAATGGTTTGTTCCTGTTGGCGCCTAGCGCGTTTTTCATTATTGGTATGCTGATTTGGGGTCTGAGGACTTTGAAACCGGCGCAGGTTGAGAAGGAGTAACTGACAACATGGAACATTTTATAAGCCTGTTTGTCCGTGCTGTCTTTATTGAGAATATGGCGTTGGCTTTCTTCCTCGGTATGTGTACTTTTTTGGCGGTATCGAAAAATGTCACAACAGCGTTTGGTCTGGGTATTGCCGTCACGGTGGTTTTAGGGATCTCTGTTCCTGCTAATAATCTGGTGTATAACTTGGTATTGCGTGACGGCGCATTGGTTGAAGGGGTTGATCTCAGCTTCCTGAACTTTATTACGTTTATTGGCGTGATTGCTGCGTTAGTGCAGATTCTTGAAATGATCCTTGATCGTTATTTTCCTTCACTCTATAACGCGCTTGGCATTTTTCTGCCGCTGATTACCGTTAACTGTGCGATTTTTGGTGGTGTCTCTTTCATGGCGCAGCGTGACTATAACTTTTCTGAATCCATCGTGTATGGTTTTGGCTCAGGTATAGGTTGGATGTTGGCAATTGTCCTGCTGGCTTCTATCCGTGAAAAAATGAAATATGCTGATGTTCCGGCAGGTCTGAAAGGATTGGGGATCACCTTTGTCACTACGGGTTTGATGGCATTGGGTTTTATGTCCTTCTCTGGTGTGCAGTTATAAAGGCGAGAAGCATTCATGGATATAATAATTTTAGGCGTAGTGATGTTTACCCTAATTGTGTTAGTACTGACGGCGCTGATTTTGTTCGCAAAATCAAAGTTAGTTAACACTGGGGATATTAGAGTTGAAGTTAATGGCGATCCGGAAAAGAGCTTTACCGCTCCAGCCGGAGATAAATTGCTAAATATGTTGTCAAGCCAGGGGATTTTTGTCTCTTCTGCTTGTGGCGGCGGTGGTTCTTGTGGTCAATGCCGGGTAAAGATTAAAGATGGCGGCGGTGACATTCTGCCGACAGAGCTTTCTCACATTAGTAAGCGTGAAGCGAAAGAGGGTTGTCGTCTGGCTTGTCAGGTCAATGTAAGACAGGACCTGAAAATTAAATTACCGGAAGAGATATTCGGTGTTAAGAAATGGGAATGTGAAGTTATCTCCAATGATAACAAAGCAACTTTCATTAAAGAGCTGAAATTGAAGATCCCTGATGGGGAAGTTGTACCTTTCCGTGCAGGCGGCTATATTCAGATTGAAGCTCAACCACATATTGCTCGTTACTCCGATTACAATGTGCCGGAAGAATACCGAGAGGATTGGGATAAATTTAATTTATTCCGCTTTGTCTCTGAGGTGAAAGAGCCAACAATTCGTGCTTACTCAATGGCAAACTACCCGGAAGAGCACGGTATTATCATGCTTAACGTTCGTATTGCGACGCCGCCGCCAAGAAATTCGGAAGCGCCGCCGGGAATTATGTCTTCTTATATTTGGTCACTGAAACCTGGTGATAAAGTGACTATCTCTGGTCCGTTCGGTGAATTTTTCGCGAAAGATACTGATGCGGAAATGATCTTCATCGGTGGTGGCGCAGGTATGGCGCCAATGCGTTCTCATATCTTTGACCAGCTTAAAAGATTGAATTCCAAACGTAAGATTAGCTTCTGGTATGGCGCCCGTTCTAAACGTGAAATGTTCTATACAGAGGATTTTGATCAGCTAGCGGCGGAAAATGAAAACTTTACCTGGAATGTAGCGCTATCTGATGCACTGCCTGAGGATAACTGGGATGGTTACACCGGTTTTATCCATAATGTTCTGTATGAGAATTATTTGAGGGATCATCCCGCTCCTGAAGATTGTGAATTCTACATGTGTGGGCCTCCGGTTATGAATGCTGCGGTGATCAAGATGTTGAAAGATCTTGGAGTCGAGGATGAAAACATCATGTTGGATGATTTCGGTGGCTGATAAGCCATAAAATAGTTTGATTTTAATGACTGGCGCCCACAATTTTGTGGGCGCTAACAATTCGGAAAGAGTAATTAACTGTGCGTAAAAAGATAAGTAGCTGGATAGCGTTAATATTTGCCGTATTGCTGCTGGCGGCATGCGATGGTCTGGAGCAGAAAAATATTCATGGGCAAACAATGGGGACTTACTATTCCATTAAATTTGTCACGGGTTCGTCGGCGCCTTCGCCAGAAATGTTACAAAAAGAGATTGATCGTTTGCTGGAAGAAGTTAACGATCAGATGTCGACATATCGCCCTGATTCTGAATTGAGCCGTTTTAATCAAAGCCGTCAAATTGATCGTCCGTTCCCTGTATCGCCCGCGACAGCCAAAGTGGTTAAAGAAGCGATCTACATTAATAAATTGACGGATGGCGCATTGGATGTGACGGTTGGCCCATTGGTTAATTTATGGGGGTTTGGTCCTGAGGGGCACGTGACGAAAGCACCTTCTGCGAGTGAATTGGAAAAACGCCGTGAATGGATTGGGATAGATAAACTGGTGGTAGAAGGTAATAACCTGATTAAAACCGTTCCAGAGCTGTATATCGATTTATCATCTATTGCTAAAGGTTATGGCGTAGATGTTGTTGCTGAATATTTGGAATCGCAGAATATCAAAGATTATATGGTTGATATTGGCGGTGAAGTCCGTACATCAGGTCGTAATGGTAAAGATCTGCCGTGGCGGATTGCGATTGAAAAGCCATCTGACACTGGCATGGCTCAAAATGCTCAGGAAGTGATAATGCCTGGGAATATGTCGATAGCGACTTCTGGTGATTACCGTAATTACTTTGAACAAAATGGTGTGCGCTATTCTCATACGATTGATCCAAAAACGGGGAACCCTATTTCTCATAATTTAGTCTCTATTACGGTAATTGCTCCAGCTTGTATGAGTGCTGATGGCCTATCTACTGGACTGAATGTTTTAGGGCCGGAAAAAGGGATGGAAGTTGCAGAAAATCTGAGTATCCCGGTTTTTATGATCATAAAAACGAAAAATGGTTTTGAAGAGCGTTACAGTAAAGCCTTTGAGCCATACCTACAGAAAAATCAATGAGAAGGGGAAAGAAGTGCTGAAAGTATTTATTGCAGCCTTCGTCTTTTTCCTGCTGGCTTTTGCAGGAATGTCGTTGGGCTATATGATTAAACGTAAGAGCATACAAGGGAGCTGTGGCGGTTTAAGCAGTATTGGAGTGGAGAAAGTATGTGATTGTCCGGAACCTTGTGATGCTCGTAAGAGACGTATGGCTCGTGAGGCTGCGCGGCAGGTTCAATTAGAGAAACATCGGATTATCTGAGTTTAACCAATCGGCGTAATACTCCTTCCTGCTTTCACGTAGTTTGAGATAAAGTAAATAAAAAGCAGAAATACCAGTTTGATAAAATCCCCTTCACATTAAGCGGCTTACTGTGAAGGGGGTTTTAAATACACACCCTGTTAATATAGGTTTTAAGATAAAGTGAGCAATCTGAATTCATATAAATATGAAATTCAGGTTATTTAATTGTATCTTTTGAAAACTATTTAATTGACAGAAGACCATTTATATTGTGTGAGGAGTTTTTTGTAAATAAGAAATTAAACTTCCAATTTAAAATGAAAAATATAAACAGCTTTTAAAGTTGTAATATAGGCTAATGATGATTTAGCATGAATTATTACATGTGATTTTATATTTCTCAGCAAATAATTTTCTATTTAATAAAATAAAATTCCAATATTCCCAGGGTTAAAATAAATATTTTTATAACCTCAGGATTTTGACAAACTTTATAAAAGCGATACACTTAAGATGAAATTTATAAATCTATTAAAGTCATAAAACTATTAAAGGAGTAATTTTTATGTTTAAGAAATTATTAGCGGTTGGGATATTATCGGCAGGTATTACATTAACCGGAGGAATTGGCGCTGCATCGGCAAGCGTATATATTCCTTGGGACAATTGTTATAGTTCTGGTATATCTCATAACAATGGTCTATATACGCAATATATTGCTAAAGATAATGGAAATTTTCCTGGTATATATAATTGGGCTGGAGTTAGATGGTATCTTAAAGGTTATAAGTATTTAGATTACTGTGGAAAATATATCGCTTTATATGAAGGTAGAGGCTTGTAAAATTTTACCTAAAAACCTCAACAATCTGGGCCAAATATTATAAATATTTGGCTCATTATATTATGCCAAATACTTATTTCTGAGAGGGGGTTAGTTTAAAAAATCCTTGGGAAAAATATATGTCAAAATCATCCCGGTTATGAAGAAATTAGATGAAATAATATCAATCACATAGCTTAATATCTTTTACATAGGTATTAGGTTACGCCAAGGATATTCTTTTACATACCAAATAATTCTCACTTTTTAATTTATAATCCACATAGAAAGATAGGGGGGAACTTAAGGAAAATGAAATAATAGCTATAAACCCAAAACAGTTAATAAAACTGTCGTGATGTTTTGGACAGCGATTTGTTATATTAAGGAAAATAACAGAAGCTATAAGGTATGAAAGAAAAGGAAGAAATATTATAAAAACAGGGCCTGAGAATATTATTTTATCTTTCATTTTAATTAAGAAAAATAAATTTTCCCCAGCCAAAAAGAAACCTGATAGCGTTAAAATAAAAATAACAAGAGCACAGATTATTAGGGTAGACCCAACAGTAGTGTCACCAGCCGCCATTTCGATCATGGCTGCCCAAGCCATCACTCTTTGAGCCGGTCAGCCAGTCGTGTCATCAGGTCCATGCGTTCATGGAAAATAGTCACGATCAGAGCAGGCGCTCCCTCACGCGGTAGACAGAAGACGTAATGATGTTCGTACCGCCCCATCCGTAGGCCCAGAAAAAGCGCGCTCATGTCTTTGAACACACCCCGGCCATCGGCGAGGTTGGCGATACCCTGTTCTAACATAGCAATGTAGCGGCGCACCTGAGCATCGCCCCATTGCTTGCGGGTGTAGCGGACGATGCCACGCAGGTCGGATTCTGCCGCCGTAGTGAGAACGTAGCCGGTCAATCCCGGCCCTCGGTCAGTTCTTCATCGAGAATTTCGCTGATGCTCTTGGTAGACACATTGCCAGCAAGTCCCTCGTGGATGCGGGTGCCGAGCAGGATTTTCAGTTCCTTCCATGCCTGATTGGCATCAACATCGCCGGGAAACAGCCTTTCCAGCGCGTATTGCTTGATGGTCTTGCCCTGCAAGGCAGCCAGCGCTTTCAGGCTTTGGTGCTGCTGGTCTGTTATGTCGATGGTTAGGCGACTCATGGGATAATCTCCAAACTCCAAAATTACACATTCCCACATTAGCACATATGTACTAATGGAGCTATATGACAACATTGGCGCAGGTAGCCGGTAAACAGGTGTTTTACGACACAGGCAAAAATGGTCTGGATGTCCTGTGTGCACATCGCCTAAAAACATGCGGAAAACTCTGTCGTTAGGTATAGCATACGAAAATTCAACGTGAGGGGTTTTTCATAGCTCCCCCAGTTATGGAGAAATTAAATAAGATAATATTAATCACATAGCTTAATATCTTTTACATAGGTATTCGGTGACGCCAAGGATATTCTTTTACATATTAAATAATTTTCACTTTTTAATTTATAATCCACATAAAAAGATAGAGGAAAACTTAAAACAAATGAAGAAAAAGCTATTACGGCTGAATATTTAACATAGGTATCATGATGCTTAGGATAACGATCAGTTATGTTAACAAGAATAGATAAAATCATAAGATATGAAATAAAAGGGAAAGAGAAAAATATTATAAAAACATGACCTGAGAATGTTATTTTATCCTCCATTTTAACTAATGAAATTAAATTTTCCCCAGCCAAAAAGAAACCTGATAACGCTAAAATAAAAATAGCAAAAGCACAGATTATTGGTAAGATATTTTTCTTATTTGCCATAATTCCCCCAGTTATGAAGGAATTGATTGAAATTAGCTTCTGGTGTTCTTGGTCTTCTTTCTATTTCTTTCTTGATCAAATTAATCACAGTTTCACTAATTTTGAATTTTTTATCCAAAGAATCAAGTATAGATGCCGTTGCAACACCTATAGCAAGCATTGCACCAGCCACAACAATTACACTGGCACCTGTCACAAATGAAAATGAAAGAGCAACACCCACAGCCCAAGAAGCAAAAGCCGCCACTGCCGCCTTAGCCAAATCTACTGAAATATTGCCTAAGAAATCGGCCAGTGTGTATTCATCTTTAAAGATGTATTCAACCGCCCGATAGGCTGAGGAAAATAATATATTGAATTTAACTCCCTTAACTATGCCACTGTTTATTCCTTGTTGCCCTATTCCCATAGAGATTATCTTCATGTTAGAAGCGCTGTATCTTGAAGCGGTGATGATTTTTCTAAGCCCTGCATGACCTGAGATTTTAATATATCTTTGCCCATTTTTACCAACATACTCTGTGGCTTTAATCCCTAATCTTTTAAATTCTCCTACTACATTTATAAAGTCGAAAGCATCACGTATATTACCTGCATAGGGTGATATAGGATCGGTAACTGAAAATATGCTCTTTATAAATGGGCTTTTTGGTGTTGGCGAATCAATCTCCTCTAAAACATCTTTCGCTTCCTCTAAGGATAGCAGTGCAATATACGCTGTATTCTCGTTTAACTGTTTTTCAAGACCAATAGCATTAAAGGACTGAAATTGAGGTTTCAAGTGATTAATCCCAATATGACCTCTTAGAAAATCGCCCATATAGCCTTCCCAAGAGGGGTTGTATCTTTTATGTGTCATCGTGAAATTTCCTTTAATATTCTTAAAATCAAAAATCGTCACATCGGTATTTAACGGACGGAGTTTACGATTTGAGTATAACATCGTTGTGTAAAAAAAAGCCACATTGGTTACATAGTAGCAAAAAGTTGGATAAACGCAACGAGTCAGCCATTATATTCCTACTAAAATAATCCCTGATAAAATGGCGCCATAGACTTAAGCTTTTTAAAGATTCAGGTTTTAATAATGCTTAAAACTGAGTAACAGAACGAAGACCCCACACCCAAATCTGATTTAACCTGAAAAGACGGGAGTGAATATAAGTGTGAAAATGGTAAATAAATGCTTTAAATTCTGTTATCCCAACCATCCCCAATAACCGAAACTATTAACTAGAACAAGTAAACAAAAGCTTCTATGCTTTAGGAAAGAAACTCGGTATTAAAACCATTCACCTTTTTATTTGTCCTTTTTTCAGGGAAAAATACCTGTTTTTTTAAGTTCAATCATCATAGTCTTATCTTCATAAATCAGTGAGTAAATAGTTTGATGATATAAAGATACCCGCTTATGTTCTTTTAAGATAATCCCTCTTTTTTAGGGTTTAAATCTTGCCGAATTAACCGTTTTACTATTTTTTTATAGTTTTCTTCGTAAAATAATGGTGAGAAAAAAATTTAATATTAACTGGAATACATTCATGGTTTTCAAGTATTACTAATTCATAAAACGACCATCGTTAGACATATCAAAGATTACCTAAAATATGAAAAATAAGCCTGATAAATAATGTCAGTAATAGTTTTTAAACCTATCCAACCATACAGCTTATTAACTATTTAACTGAATAATACTTACTCTTATAAAAAAAATTCAGAATAAAGTATCTGAGACAAACGGCAATTTTATCCATCTCAATTCCGTGGGAGTATTGAGTCTTTCTGATTTATGTAATAAAATGTTCATAGCAGCAATAGATCAATTTATTAAATATAATTTTATCAGAGTGTTAGTGTTCACTAGCGTTTAGGATTACTAACCGTTTACAAATTCTAAAACCTACATGTCCAAGTAACTTGGACATGTAGGTTTTAAATATATTTTAAGGGTATTGAAATAGTGCCAGATATTTCGAATTCCTGCTGCTCTTTTTAGTTTTGGTAATTTACTTAATCAATAATTTTGGAAAATGAATGACGTAGGCAGTTTAGCTAATCCATTTTAAATAGGGTTAATATGATATGCTACCTTATACGATTTACTCTCCAAATAGTGGGATCACACTGTGTTCCTGGCTTAGTAATAACTGGAACGAATGTAAAAAAAAGCTTAATAATCATGGTGCCTTACTTTTTCGTGGATTCAACATTGAAGATGTTATTGCATTCAGAGAGGCAGTATTAAGTGCAACTCCTGAAATATTGGATTATGAAGAACCATCAACACCACGTACTAAAGTCAATGATCGGGTGTTCACTTCTACAGAGTACCCTGCTGATCAGCGAATACCTTTGCATAATGAAATGTCTTACCGGCGTACTTGGCCAAAATATTTATGGTTGTGGTCACAAAAAGCTGCTGATTCTGGTGGTCAGACAACATTGGCAGATTATCGAAGAGTGCTCCAACGCCTCTCGAATAAAACCCGTGAAGAATTTAAAAGTAAAGGTGTTTTATATGAACGACGTTATAACACTGGGTTTGACTTAACTTGGCAGCAAGTATTTCAAACTGAGGAACGGAGAATAGTTGAAGAAAAACTCAGATCTGAAAGTGTTGACTTTGAGTGGCTAGATGAAGAGCAGTTGATCACACGACAGGTTGTACAAGGTGTTATGACTCATCCTTACACTGGGGAAGAAAGCTGGTTTAATCAAGCGAATCTGTTCCATCCCTCCAGTTTGCCTGAAGAAGTTCAGCTTGCTTTGGAAGCTGCACTCGGTGTGGGGATATTTCCACGAATGGCGAAATATGGCGACGGTACTCTGATCAGCGAATCCACATTAATTGAGATTCGAGCCGCTATTGATGCGGAGACAGTGTACCCAGATTGGAAGAACGGTGATGTGGCGGTTGTTGACAACCTTGCAGTTGCCCACGGTAGGGAACCGTTTAGTGGAGCACGTAAAGTTTATGTGATCATGGCTTCACCAATGCATTGCAATTTTTCCCTGCCAAATGAGGACATGAGATGCAAACATGGAACACTTTGACAGAATCAAGAACTTGTGCAGATCTTTTTGCTAATTCAGTAGCCACTTCAGATTCATTATATGCTGTACGCCATGACAACATTGCGCTTACTTATAAAGAATTGGCAGGGAAGGCTGGTGCCATTGCTCAATTACTCATTTCACAAGGAGTGGTAAATGGTGATGTTGTGGCTATTTTTATGGAAAGATCTACTACAAGTCTTGTAGCTGCATTGGCTATCTGGGCAGTTGGCGCTGCATATATTCAGTTAGAGGTCAGCGAACCCGATAGTAGAATTAATGAATTAATAGAGCGTTCAGGCGGGGTTAAAGTATTAACTGATGATTTGAACTGCCGACGTATTGAACACCATTCTTACATTAATCTTGATAGACAAATATTAGAGCCACAGGAATACATTCCGGTATCAGGTCGCAAAGCCGGTGATTTGGCTTATTTGGTATCAACTTCCGGCTCAACAGGAATTCCCAAACTTGTCGCAATTGAACACAGCAGTATCATGAATTACGTCTCGGCATTTGTTGAGCGCGTATCACCAATACCCTCCAGTTTGGCGAGTACAACAACTTTTGCTTCGGATCTTGGTAATACGTCTATTTTCGTCGCTCTGCTAACAGGTCGTACCCTTGAGCTTATCAATCGAGAAATGATGCTGGACTCAATCGCGCTTGCTAAACATATAAGTAAATTTTCAATTGGAATGTTGAAATGTACGCCTTCGCAATTAGAGATGTTATCCAGAGAAGGTAACCTTTCGGAATTATTACCTGAAAAAGTACTTATTATTAGTGGGGAAGAACTAACTTCGGCACTTGCTAAAACTTTATTTGCAGCAAACCCCAATCTGAGAATATTTAATCACTATGGCCCTTCGGAAACGACCATTGGTGTATTAATGCATCAGCTAAATGGAACACTCTTAGGCAATGACTCAATTCCAATCGGTAAGCCTTTAAAGGGCGTTGAAATAGCTGTACTGGACGACGCCAGGCGACCAGTTTCCTTCGGGGAAGTGGGGCAACTATATATAGGAGGGCTTGCGTTGGCCAGAGGCTATCATGGGGATCAAGATCTGACAGAAACTCACTTTGTTGATATCTTTGGAAGCAGGTTGTTGTTACCAGTGTAAAATCTGAGTTTCACCAGATTGATGAACTGGTTGCTTATGTTGTGGGTACTGCGAGAGAAAATGAACTACTTTCAAACTTAGCTACCCGATTACCGGCCAGTCATATTCCATCCAGAATCTACAGCATTGATGAAATCCTTGTTAATGCTAATGGAAAGCTTGATATAGCGCGTTTGCAGGCTTCTATTAATACTGTTGAATCCATTTCTTCTGATGTTACCGTTCCTCGTAATGACATAGAAAAGCTTATCTTAGATATTTGGCGTGAAGTGCTTAAGCGTGATGATATTGATATACAGGCTAAATTCCTGGAATCGGGAGGTGACTCATTCAAGTCGTTAGTGGTTTTTGGGCGATTACGTCGTCATTTTCCAAATCTCACTGTTGCCCAACTATTTAAATATCCATCCATTGAATCCTTAGCCAAAGAGCTTGGTGGCGAGAGCACAGCTCCTAATAAAACTAAGGTGGTACAGCTGTGACGACACTATATTCAGATGATGCGGTCGCCATAATTGGCGTCTCTTTTCGGTTACCACAATGTTCAAATTGGTGTGAATTGATTGATATTCTGGCTGACGGTCGGGACTGCATTCGTCCAATACCTGAAAGTCGGGTGGCTAATACGGGGCAGGTTCTTACAGGCAATGAAAAAGAGGGGGGATGGCTTGATGAAATTACAGGGTTCGATCATCGTTATTTTGGTATTGCACTAAGTGAAGCTGAATATATCGATCCCAGACAACGCATAGGGCTTCAACTGGCTACAGAAGCGATTGTCAATGCGGGATACACTCTGAAAGAGTTATCAAATGCGCGTACAGCAGTACTTGTTGCTGCGCATGGCGGGCCGCATCCAGATCTTTTTCAGTCGTTATCGGTACAGGGAAAAGCTAATCCGTTCGCTTTTATCGGCAGCTTGCATGCTTTTTCAGCGGGTCGCATTGCGTATCTGCTTGATCTGCGTGGCCCAGTTTATGCCATAGATACGGGATGTTCATCATTTTTGGTCGCACTTCACGAAGCACGGAACAAAATTCTGACAGGGGAGGCTGATTTTGCTCTGGTAGGAGGCTGTGAACTTGTTTTAGGCACCTTGCCTCAGCGTAGTGAGAACTCAAGTGGGTTAGGGGTTGAGTCAACGACAGATCGATGCCGTCCTTTCGATGCAATGGCTGATGGTGCTGGATTTGGGGAAGGAGGAGGTTTTGTCCTGCTTAAACGGTTGAGCCGTGCACATCAAGATAATGATGTTATCCATGCTGTCATACGAGGGAGTGCGATTAATCATGACGGTAGCCGTAGCAATGGTATCACTGCACCTAGCAGCATCGCACAAACCGAGGTGATTACGGCAGCATGGTATCAAGCAGGGGTCACAGCTACTGATATTGGTTATATAGAAGCTCATGGTACGGGTACTAAAATTGGTGATCCGATAGAAGTGCAAGGTTTAATCGATACATTTGCCGCCTATGAAGTGCAACAGGAGCCTTGTGTTATCTCTTCTGTAAAAAGTAATTTTGGACATTTAAGTGGTATGGCTGGGTTGGCGGGGCTTGTTCGTATTATAGCTCAATTCCGCACTGGTCAGATTTTCCCTACAGCTCACTTCCAACAGTTGAATCCATTGTGTAGATCTACAGAAGAGTTGCCGATACGAGTTTCTTCCTCTTGTGAGCCGTGGCCACGTCAAGGTCAGCGTCCTTACTGTGCGGGAATCAGTGGGTTTGGTCTAAGTGGTACTAATGTGCATTTAGTCGTTGAAGAGGCTCCCTCAACTTTAAGGCACAAAAAATACGAAACAAATGAGAGGTTGGTGCTGATATCGGCACAGACGACACAAGATCTTAGCACTTACCTAAGTGCTATAACTAATGCGTTATCCTCAACCGAAGCATCAATTGACGAGGTTGCCGATATATTAATGCTGGGACGGGAGCATTTCCCATATCGTTGGAGCTGCGTGGCTTCATCTGTTTCGCATTTAGTGCAGCAACTCACGAATCACGGTTCAATCTCACTATCTTCACCATTATCTTCGTTATCTGTTGGTCTTATTTTTGATGAATGCTCTCCAATAGATATTCAACTATTGATGAAACGAGGAGAAACATTTCCGGCTTTTCATCGTGTAATAAAACAAGCAGAGAACTTATGTTCAAGGAAAGCTTGGACGCTTCGGCAGCGCTGGATTATTTGGTTGTTGGGACATCACGCGGTATTGACAGCGTTTGGGGTGACGATTGATTTGTTATTGGCCTACGGTGTGGGGAAATTGGCTGCACAGGTCGTCGATGGTGGTCTTGAATTTGTTGATGCATTGCGTCTTGCTGATGAACCGGCAACTGAAAGATGAAAACACCATTGGTTGTTATGTTAATACCGTGATTGTGCGTGCACGGCTTGATCCACACCAGCCATTTCACGTAGTGCTGAATGCGGTTAGGCAGGCATCACTCAGTGCGATTTTACATAGTGCATTTCCTGCTGATCGAATTCAGAAACTGATGGCAAATACTTCCTATCATCTCACAATGTTTGATTTTCAGAATGATGTTGATCCTATTAAGGTATTAGGGGGAAATGGAGCCGCTGTCGAATTGCTGGATGTCGATCCTAATGGCGCAAAATATCCACTCAATCTTACCTGTATTGAATATGGTGATGAACTTCAAGCGCGATTGGAATATTCCACTTCTCTTTTCTCACAAGACACGGTTTCTCGCTGGTTGAATATTTATATAGGTGCACTGACACAGCTAGTGACATTAGGCGAGGAAACCACTCTTTTCGCCTTATTTGATGGTCAAGACGATGTTTTTAGCGATATTCCAGATTTTCAGTTCTAGATGTGGATAAAAAAATGACAACTATGAAGCTGATTGATCGTGAATACTGGCTGATGCGGGTTGGTGATTTAACTAAGGCCGCTGCTGCAACCGCAGATATTTTTCCTCACCATGAGGGATCTTTGGTAAGTGCGCAATGTCCGCTTTCCTCCGTTGTTACTGACCGACTGAAACAAGTAGCGGGCAACTCTGAATTGCTGACATGGGCAATTTTGGCGGCAGTGACTAGTATCGTGTTGCGCCGTATTGGGGGAGTATCCTCTGTTGTGTTGCATATTAACACAGAACAAGGCAAGCGTTTGCCTGTCTTATTGACTGTACCTCCTGCTGTGACTTTTCGTGAATGGTTAAGCAATGTTCGCATGGCTGCTGTTGAGGCGATTAATCATGGATCGATAGACAAGGCGCTGTTGATGCCGTTCTTGGAGCATTTCATGCCTATTGTCGTTAATTGCGCTCAGACGGGAACTGGGATAGTTATCGAACTTATTGATGGTGTAGTTAGTGTTAGTGGAATTGTTGCTGAGGCTCAGATGCTTCATCATTTAGCGACAGGTATCGCTACACTGTTAAACAAGGGGCTTTTTGATCTCGACATCTGTCTGAATAATATGGCTATCGTCGATGACGCGATGCAAACAAAATTGCTAGCCAGATTCAATTCACAACCTGATTATAGCTCAGGAAAATCGTTTTATCGGCTAGTGTTGGAGCAAGCGGAAAGTAACCCCCATGCGATAGCTCTCCGTGATGAAACAGAGTCGCTTACCTATCGGGAACTATTTCAGTTGGCGTCATCGGTAGCATTGAAGTTAAAAAATGCTGGCATTAGTGCCGATGATATTGTGGCGCTCTCAGCACCACGTAGTGCTCGGTTTATTGCTGTTGCTACCGGTATTTTATTCTCTGGTGGTGCTTACTTACCCGTTGATCCAACTTTACCGAAAGCCCGGCAACAGCATATGCTAAAACATGCGAAAGCATTGATTGCAGATCATGTTGTAGATATGCCGCAGATAGTTTGGTTCTCATTCAGTGAACTTAGTTTTCAAAGCCAGGCTTTAGTGGATGATGATGAGATAAAGTTACTTAATCAGCAGGTAACTGAGCCATCACCAAGCGAATTAGCTTATGTAATCTTTACTTCAGGCTCGACAGGCTTTCCTAAAGGTGTAGGAATTGAACATCGTTCCTTCCTTAATTTACTGGCATTTCGGGTCCAAAACTGTGAATTGAAACCAGGAGTGGTATTACCGCAAACAGCACCCATTTCGTTTGATATCTCAGTTTGGCAAATGTTTACCGGATTAACCGCAGGTGCGACGGTTTCTATTGTCTCTGATGAGGTTGTAAAAGATCCTCAAGAGTTAATTCAATACATTATTGAGCAGGAATTTGAATATATTGAACTGGTTCCTTCTCTCATCGCAGTCATCCTAGATATCCTTGAAAAATCAATTTCACTGAAGACGCTGGTTCAGCGACAGCTACGTGGGATGATCTCAACCGGAGAAGTGTTAAACACGGAACTGGCACGTCGTTGGCATCAGTGTATACCAACGGTGACACTGCTAAATGCTTATGGTCCCGCTGAGTGTACCGATGATGTGACTCAAGGAAGGGTCGAAGAACAGTTTGATGGGCTATATTGTCCAGTGGGTACACCTTTGCCAAACGTGACAATTTATGTATTAGATAAAGATTTTCAACTTGTTCCTCCAATGGTCGGTGGTGAAATTTTCATTGGTGGACCGAATGTCGGGCGGGGATACATCGGAAATAATCGCTTCACAGCGGCGGCTTTTCTGCCTGACCCATTTCTGCCTGTCCCGGGTGCCCGTATGTACCGGACGGGTGATCGTGGTCGTTGGCGAGAGGATGGCATATTGGAGTGCTTTGGCCGGACCGACAACCAAGTGAAAATTCGTGGTCGCCGCGTCGAACTTGGAGAAATTGAAGCAGTGCTGGCAAACCATCCGGGTGTAGCAATGTGTACGGTTGAACTTGTTGATATGGGTGGCTTTGAGCAATTAAGCGCTTTCGTGACGCGGCCGAGTGATGCCGTTGTGGATGCTAGCTCGTTGAGTAAATTTTTGGCTGAGCAATTGCCGGATTATATGGTGCCGAGCAGGTTTTATTTTCTTGATGCGCTGTTATGTAATGCCAATGGTAAAGTTGATCGTAAGCAATTAAAGGCACTGGCAAAACAACAATCTGAATCTGCTTCTTATATTGCACCTCGCACCAGGTTGGAGCAACAGCTTTGTGATTTATGGTGTAAATACCTCAAGCTAGCCAAAGTGGGCATCACGGATGATTTTTTCGCTTTGGGTGGGGATTCCATTATTGGTATCCGTCTGATACATGAGGCGGGCTCTTTGGGGATCAATTTGCGTCCTCGTCATGTGCTTGAACATCCAACTATTGCTTCACTTGCAAAACTGGCGAGTACCAAAGGCGAAATGGCAGCAAATTCAACTCCGCGTATAGAAAAAGCACCATTGACACCAATCCAACAATGGTTTTTCGAGCAGCGGTTTTCTGAACAGCACCATTGGAATCAGTCACATGTGATCAGTACAAAGGAGCAGTTAAATGCAGAAGCATTATCCCTGGCGATACAGTTACTAGTTGAGCACCATGAACAATTGCGAGTTTGTTTTCCCAAAGAGAGGGGGAAGCATTATCAAGCTTTGCGCTCGCCTTATGACAACTTACTTTGGTTTGCTGAACCAGATTGTTCGGAAGAAACCATCGCCAATGAGGCTCATGCATCATTATCAATCGAGGAAGGACCGTTACTACGAATTGTGATGTTGGATGATTTTCGAGTTTTGCTGACATTACATCACTTAATTGTGGATCAAGTTTCCTGGCAAATTTTGCTGGAAGATCTTGAAACTGCGTATCAGGCTATTATTCAAAAAGAAATGCCGAGGTTACCGAGGAAAAGCACGCAATATCTCTATTGGTCTCAACAACAAACAGCAACATCTCCCCAAATACTTCCTCCGATCCAGTTGACCACACCAATTGATGTGGTACAGGTGAATAGTCATGTAAGTAACCTTTATGGCAAACGCTCGGTTGCTGAAGTCAAGTTATCTGAGTCGGAAACACAATATATTCAGGAAATTTCGGCATTAGTGCCTAACGGAGGAATCCCTGCGGTTCTTTTGACGGGACTTGCAAATACCATTGCTGTTGAACAGGGTAACGGTCAACTCTTGCTTGAGTTGGAAGGTTATGGCAGGCAAGAGGAAAACGAGTCTATTGACGTAATGAGAACTGTGGGGTGGTTTACAACAATAGGTCCCTTTGTGCTACCGGTCAATGCTATGGTTACGGTAGTCGAAGTTGCGACTGCAATGATTGAAGCTAATCCCTATATCAAGACCCATTTACAACAAACTTATGTTATGGAGCAGAATCCAAACATTGGATTCAACTACTTAGGGCGTTTCAATACGAAGCAGCCGAATGATGGCTTTTTCAGTGTAGAAGAAGATATTGGAATGCGGCGGGCAGCAACGGGGCACCGTCCTCTGGAATGGGAAATCAATGCGGCCATCGTTGATGGGAAACTGACTATTACCCTTGAATACATCCCTTTCCGTCATAATGAAGCTGCAATTAATGCATTATTAGCCAAGTGGAAGGGCGCACTAACCAAAGTCAGACATGCGCCGAATGAATTAAGTGATTTGGCCCCTTTGACACCAGCTCAGCATGCTTTTTTGAGCGTGATAATCCAAATGAAAATCATTGTAATCATGGTGTGTTGTTTACACTGAGTCGCACTTTGTCATTGGAGACTGTTGAACAGGCAGCAGCAGCGCTATTGGCCCGATTCCCTATTTTGGGAGCCAGCTTTATGGTTACTACATTGGGGAGGTGGCAAGGAATTAACCCGCAAGCCCGTATCGCAATTGAACAATTTGAATTGCAGCAGATAGCCCCAAATAGCTTATCGCAGAAAATTACTGAGTTAGCGAATATAGGTCATAAGTCGTTAGATCTGCTGAATGGGCCAATTTGCCGCATACAACTTTATCGGACTGCTCATAATTTGCCGGACAAATTGTTG
Source organism: Photorhabdus akhurstii (assembly GCF_019090985.1). Classification (NCBI taxonomy): domain Bacteria; kingdom Pseudomonadati; phylum Pseudomonadota; class Gammaproteobacteria; order Enterobacterales; family Morganellaceae; genus Photorhabdus; species Photorhabdus akhurstii. Next base: position 1,410,094 of record NZ_CP020335.1, read on the forward strand.
ATTATAGTTCATCACTTGGTAGTCGATCCTTATTCCTGGGATTTACTTACAGAAGATTTAGCGGCGTTGCTTGGAGGAGCTGAAGCCCATGAATTAGATATTCCGACAACTTCGTATCTCGCTTGGGCCAGACGTTTACACCGATTGGTGCAGGATGATCCAGAGTTGTTTGGTGTTCGTTACTGGCTTTCACAACCTTATGAACAGGCACAGCAGTTAGTAAGTACGGATGCTATTGGCATTGAGGCGAATATGGTTGAGCAAACAACAGTATTTGATGAAGTACAGACTCAGCAGTTTTTAAAACCATCTGAGCACAGTCAACTTCCCGTACTTGCCCGATTACTGACTCTGCTTGCTCGGTCTTTAGAAAGCCATTTTCCTTCCAGTGCCAACAATATCCTTGTTGAGTTGGGAGGGCATGGTCGAGAAGACCTATTCGACGAAGTTGATTTAGGACGTACTATCGGCTGGTTTACATGTGGTTTTCCGTTCCTATTGCCCTTTTCGATGGGACGCAGTTTTGATGAACATGCAACTGATGTGGCGCGGTTGTTACGTGAGGTACCTGTTCGAGGGTTTGGCTTTGAAGCACTTCGCTATCTTTCTGTTAATCCTAAAATCACCGAAAAATTAAAGGCAATTCCTCGACCACAATTAAGACTGGATTTTGAAGGAGAGCTTTTATTTCTGAATACACCTGATGAGGAGAAAGTTAATCCGATCTTTATTGATATCACCACAGAGGGAACGGGTTACTGGAAGCCTCGGGTAACGCCGATGGATTATTTGCTTTGTTTTAACATCAGTGTGAATGATGGCCAGATGGAAATTCGTGCTCAATTTGCAGGTGATGTCATGCCAAAAGAGCAAATAAAAACGGTCCTATCTGAATTTAATGAACGGATAACTCATAAAAATTAATATGAAGATACAAACGAATATGCAAGGTATGAACTCTCCTAACCCATTAACAGGTTTTAAGTTGCTTTGGCAGAGCGCCCGGACAATGAAAAAAGCCATTATTGGCACTTTCCTGGCATTAATTGCCACACTTGTTTGCGATTTAGTGGGGCCATTTGTGATCCGTCATTACATCGATAAAGCTACCGCAGGTACTTTCGTTTATGAACTGGTCCTCTTGGCTTTGGGATACGCAATCATCTCTTTTGGCGGTGTTATCGCTGGTCTGGTTACCAGTTATTGCAGTACCAGTGCAGGTTGGGGTATTGCCGATGCACTTAGGCGTCAGCTATTTCATCATGTTGTGCACAATCGGTCTATCCTGCAAATTGAAAGTGAAGCTCAGGGTAAGCTCCTTGAAAAGATTGAGGGGAATGCGGACATCATTGGAAAAACTATTGCGGAATCTGGATTCCGGATTATAGGAAATATCGCATTAGCATTAGGTACTTTGGTGATTTTGTTTTCTATTATCCCAGAAGTCGGTATCGCAATTACCGTGTTGGTTCTCGTTGTGGCTTATGTTCTGGTGAAACTTACTAACCTTGCAGTAGTGCGATGGAAAAAAGCCCGTGAAGAGAGAGCCCACATATTTGGTTTTATCGGCGATACTCTTGCCGCGAAAGATGATTTGCATTCATTGGGAAGGAGCCGTTGGCCTGCTTTGCAACTACAGAAGATGCTTTCTGGCTTATTAAAAATAGAACGTAAAGCCTATGTCAGCGGACGCATATTTTGGCCGATTACCCAGCTATTTTTTGCCTTGAGTTTTGGCCTGGGTTTTGGATTTGGGCTGCAATTACTCGGTCATAACAGTATCAGTATTGGTACGTTAACCATGATTTATCTTTATGTTGACCGACTCAGAGAGCCAATGGAAGAGATGTCTTCGGAGGTAGATCAGGTACAACAATTGATGGCGACCTTATCACTGGTAGTCAAGATGTTGCGAGATGAGGAGAAAGTCAATCACAACAGTGTAGAGAATCAGCTACCTGAAGGCCCCCTGTCAGTTCAATTTGATCAGGTTGACTTTCGCTATGAAAGTCAGGGTAAGCAAGTCTTACATAACGTGAGCTTCAGTGTGGACGCTGGAAGCAAAGTAGGCATTGTTGGGCGCACGGGGGCAGGTAAAAGCACATTACTCAATCTCATGTGTGGGTTGGCTCAGCCTGATAGCGGACGGGTTACTCTTGCTGGTGTTGAGGTCACTTCCATTCATCCTGATGAATTTTCCAATCGTGTGGCAGTGTTAAGCCAAAAAGCGTATCTCTTTTCAGCAACACTACGCGAAAACTTAACTCTGTTCGATAACAGCATTTCAGATGATGCAATTTGGTGTGCGCTCGAAGAGTTAGAGATCCATAAATGGGCGAAGACATTACCAGAGGGGCTGGATACTTTGGTGGGGGTTGGGGGGCGTTCATTGTCGGAAGGGGAAGTCCAAATGATTGCCGGGGTAAGAACCATGCTTCAAGACGCACAATTAATCATTATCGATGAAGGCACCTCGCTATTAGATCCTCGCACTGAGCAGAGTTGGATGAGATTACTGGAAAAAATTAGCGCTAATCGTACCGTGATCATCGTTGCCCATCGCCTGCATACATTATCCACTGCTGACCAAATCATTATCATGAATGAAGGCCGTGTCGAGGAAGTCCTTCATGGCGCAGGGATCAAAACGTTAACAAAACATAGGGAACTTATATCATGACGGGGTTAACCCACTTTTTCCCATCAAAAATGTTGCCTTCTTTACTGAGTTTAGTGCGCAGATTTTCCTTTCTTTACTTCATCAGCATGGTTATATGGACGCTGATCCACGGCTTACCTTTGGTCGTTGGTTTTGCCATCAGCCGGCTTCTTGATAGTGCTGTTGTCGATCCCGCAGGTTCAGCGGTTTGGTGGCTATTGGTATTGGCGGTAGGCTCGATGGTATTACGCTCAGTGATACTGATTTTTGGCTTACAGATTGATTTTACCCTTATTTTTAAGGTCAGCGCATATCTTAAACAACGCATTCTGGAGGGAATAAATTGCGGTCACTCTGGCGCGGATCTGCGTCTTTCTCAAGGGGATATGCTCAACCGTATTCGTAATGACAGTGATGAAGTAGCCTCTTTTCTCGGCTGGACAGCGGATTTCTTCTACCGGGCGGTACTATTGTTGATAGCACTTGTGGTGTTGCTGAGTACTGACATTGTGACGACATTGGCGCTTTTACCGATGGTTGGTGGTTTGTGGCTGGGTATAGCTCTCAAACATAAGGTCGGAGCATTACAGGAAGAGAAACGTCAATATCAAGGCCAAATTGCGGGTCGTATCACCGACATATTGGCAGGAATCCGTGACCTTCGCCTTGGTGGAAAGTTGGATCTGCATATTGAGCGACTTTCGGCAAGTTTTGAACGTCGTCGGGCGGTGCAGGCAAAGCATCAAATGTTCACTGATCTGCTGTCGGGGCTATTTCGTAACATCGTGATGCTAGGTACCTCTATTGTCTTGATTATTGTCAGTACCCGAATTGTCAGTGGTGATTTCACTATTGGTAAATTGGCTCTGTTTTTGACTTATATCGGTTGGGTCAGTGAGCAGATCTTCTTTTTTGGTCGCGCATTGGCTAACTATAAAAATGCCGATGTCTGCTACGAGCGAATTCAGCCACTGTTACAGACAGAGCAGCCTGTCAGCGAAGCCCCTATTGCTGATGACATACTGAAATCACTGACGGTGAGGGGGCTTTGTTGCAATAGCGATACGCAACCTATTTCGTTTGCAGCTACACCCAATCAACTCATTGTCGTTAATGGAGAAGTGGGTTCCGGTAAAAGTCGTATGCTTCGCGGTCTGCTCGCGCTGGAACGACACTTATCAGGAAGTGTGCTTTGGAATAACAAAGAAGTTTGTGGAGACGTTGATTGGTGGCAAAGCCCTAAAGTTACTTATGCCCGTCAGGGTGCTGGCTTTATTGGCGGTACTGTTCGAGATAACTTGGCACTGGGTAACGACGCTATCAGTGATGAAACTATGGAGTGGGCGTTAACGGCAGTATATCTGAAACCGGGTTCATCTGATCTTCCTGAAGGGCTTGATACTGTGCTGGGTTCCGGTAGTGTCAAACAGTTATCAGGAGGCCAGCGCCAACGTTTGGCATTGGCCCGTATGCTATGTCATTCAGCCGAAGTTTATGTCGTCGATGATTGCGATTCATCTCTGGATACTGATACAGCCAGAGCCATATGGTCAGCACTACCTAAAAAGTGGCCGGGGATCTGGATTGTAGCCTCGCAAAATATTGACCTGCTTGCTCAGGCGGATCAAGTGGTGACTATCAAACGGCGGAGCGAAACATCATGAATTACAGGGTGGTATGTAACAAAGAGGATAAGCACTCCATTTGGCCAGAAGGTCGGACATTACCGGTAGGGTGGCAAAATGTGGGTTTTTCGGGATCAGAACAAGAATGCCTGGATTGGATAGCTACATATTGGCGTGATCCCAAATTGAAAGTTTCCGGAGAGACGTTGGAATGAAACGTGTTCAACTGACGCCAGGATTATGGAATTACTGCGATCAAGAGAAAACGACAATGACTGTTGTGATTGCGCCTTTTGGCGGCGGCAGTGCTTATTCTATGACCGACTGGGTTCAGCAACTGCTGGCAGATAGTTATCGGGTACTGGTGCTTCAGTATCCGGGACGAGGTTCTCGAAGTATTGAACCACTCCCTTTATGTATAAGAGATTTAGCGGCTACAGCGGCAAAAGATGTATTGCTGCATACACAGGGTACTCTTCTTCTTATTGGTCATAGTATGGGAGCATTGTTATGTCATGAATTGGCATTACTTTTAGAACAAGCTAACCGAACCGTTGAATATTTGGTCTTATCAGCAGCACGTCCACCACATTTGAATGGCATGGTGCCAGAAGAGATACTCCGCATGAGCCGGGAAGCTTGGATTGAAGAGCTAAAAACCAATATAGGAAATGAAGATAAGAAACTGCTTCATGAGGATGTGCTTGATCTCATGTTGCCTGTATTGCGTGCTGATTATTTGTTGGTGGCTGAGCACAAACAAGCCAGTGGCAAGGTACATTGCCCTATTTTAGCCATTGGCGGTGATCGTGACCCGTGGGTGAGTCCATATCATTTACAAGAGTGGCAATCGCTGACACATGATTCTTGCCAATTAGTCATGTTCCCTGGAGATCACTTCTATTATCGAGATCAGCTTTACGACATTTATTTGTGTATCCGTCAAACTTGCTTAAAAAAGGAAGTCTGCGCTAATGAGTGATGAAAATACCCAAACACAAATGAAGTATTCATCCAGTTTTGAAGGTTTGACGGATGAATATTTGGTTGTAATAAATGATGAAGAGCAATATGCCTGTGTTCATTCCGAATGGCCTCTCGCTACCGGATGGCGAGCGATCGGTTTTAGTGGAACGCAAGAAGCATGTAAAAAATGGATTGAAGAAGTTTGGACCGATATGCGCCCGGCTTCTCTGCGTAATGTCCCACAATCCTTTGATAATCAACCCCTGATAGTGATTTATGATGAAGGCGCAGCCCTTCCCAAAGATATTGTCACTGAATTGAATGGGGTTGCACCACTTGTACTTGTTATCAATTCAAACGAACACACATAGAGAGCGCATATCCTACTTCTCACGATTTTGTCACGTAGTTGATGGTTCTGATATTGCAAGGGCGGTATCAGAACTCGCTCTCCTTAATCCTGCGGGGATTGTGACATTTAGTGAGCGTGCCTTACGTCTTACAGCTATGCTGGCAAAACACTTGAATTTGCCTTTTCACGATCTCGAAACAGTATATCGACTTACTGACAAAAATAAGCAGCGAGTGGCTTTACAAGAGGCTGGCATTGAATCGATAAGATTCTACCTCATTAACACTGTGTCAGATTGGGAGCAAGCTGTTGAACAGGTTTGTCTTCCCGCAGTGTTAAAACCATCCTATGGTGGTGGCAGCATCGATACTTATCTTATTGAAGATCCGCAAACAGGAAAGAGACTGGTAGAAAAACTGCTTTCAAATAAACAGATTGGATTTGATGGTGGTCGTTCACTGGTATTAGAGGAGTTCCTCCAGGGGCGGCCATCGTTGCCTTTTGGCGATTATGTCTCGGTTGAAAGCTTGGTGGTTAACGGAGAGATTAAGCATATAAATGTGACCGGCAAGATGCCACTTAGTCCCCCTTTTCGTGAATATGGTCATATCTGGCCATCAGTCTTAAGTGATAGTGAACAAAACCAAATCTATGCATTAACGTCAAGTGCCATCAAAGTGTTAGGAGTTAATCGGGGGATCACCCATACCGAACTGAAGTTGACTGAGCAGGGCCCCAGGATCATTGAAGTAAATGGTCGAGTGGGTGGGGGTATTAACGAGATGGCCAAAATCAGCCTCAATATTAGCCTGCTTGAAATGGCTGCACGATTAGCGCTGGGAAAAATGATTGATTTCCCTGTGTTCAATCCTGAACGCGTCTATTTCAATATCTGCCATATTGCGCCAACACGTCCATGTGAAATTCTCCGAATTAATGGGGAAGATGAACTTCTCTCTCTTGATGGTGTATCGTCATATCGCCCATATGTGTGGGCAGGAACTACTTTGCCGGGTGGCTCACAAACCAATGAAATTAACATGGTGTTGGGCAAAGTGGATAACCATAAGGCATTTCTGGATATTTATCAGCGTATGGGGCAGTGCTTGCGTTTTCATCTTCGATTTATGGACAGTGAAGAAGTTCAAATTCTTAATGCGCATGAATTGGGGGCGATATGAGTCTTATTTCAAATGTAGCTAAAGTGCCGGATAACATAAATCTCACTGACCCCCTGACTCATTTACGTCCTGATATAGATAACATCTGGCGGCAATTACGTAATGAGTCACCTGTCGCTTGGCATCCTGCGGTCAATGGTCAATCAGGATTTTGGGTTGTCAGCACCCATGAGTTAACTATGCGGGTTTACCGTGATAGTCAAACCTTTACCTCTGTTCGTGGAAATGTCATGGCTACACTGTTACATGATGGAGACACAGCGGGTGGTCGCATGCTTGCAGTGTCTGATGGAGACAGACACCGTCAAATCCGCAAAGAGTTGTTAAAGTCTTTCAGCCCTAAGAACCTGATGTCGGTACAGAAAAGAATCAAAAATGCGATGCATGAGCTTGTACATAATGCGGTAGCATCCGGGCAATGTGACTTTGCCACTGATGTAGCTCCACATATTCCGTTAGCGGCTATATGTGATATTTTGAAAATTCCAGAATCTGATCGAGCAAAACTATTTGTCAATGCAAGTGCAGCACTGGCTTCGAGCTCTTTGTCAGTTGATAAAGTAGATACCCGACTCGCCAGAAATGAAGTGTTGATGTATTTCTATAAATGTATTCAGACTCGCAAAATCGAGCCATTGGAAGATGATCTTGTCAGTAACCTGATAGCAATGACTCAAAACTCCTTGGCATTAACAGAAGAAGAAATAGTCTTCAATTGCTATAGCGTGTTACTGGGTGGCGATGAAACAACTCGGTTGGCATTGATAGGCATCATAAAAGCATTTGCCGAATATCCAGAATGCTGGGCTCAATTGCGACGTGGTGAAGCAGAAATTAGTAAGGCAGTAGAGGAGTTGTTACGATGGACCACGCCGGCCTTACATGGTGGTCGGACCGCAACGGTAGGTGTTGAATTAGGCGGTCAGCAGATTAGGGCTGGTGATGTTGTCATTGTTTGGAATTGGTCTGCTAACTTCGATGAAGCTGTCTTTACTAAACCTAATCAGCTTGATCTGAATCGGAGTGATAATCGGCATATTTCTTTTTCATATGGGGCTCATTTCTGCCTTGGTGCCGCTCTTGCCAGAATAGAAATTACTGCACTGCTTGTGGAGCTTGTTGATCAGATCTCTTTGTGTGGAGAACCCAGCCCTATCTATTCGACTTTTCTATCTGGTTACCATCGCTTGCCAGTCAAATTGACTGCTGCACATTATTCATAGGAATAAATAATGAAAGAACGCATAGTGTTGCATGAACGAATAGTGCTGCATGAACAATTTGATGTGATGGTTGAGAATGCTCCTCACAAGATCGCCATTAGTGCACATCATATAGAAATGACATACCAAAATGTGCAAGACCGTGCTACCCAACTTGCCTATCGACTAATGGAGTCGGGTATCGGGGCTGAAGATGTGGTTGGAATCTATATTGAGCGCTCTTCTGACATGATCATAGCGATGTTGGCTGCGCTTAAAGTTGGTGCTGCTTATTTAGCACTACCACCCGATTATCCGACTGAGCGACTTCGTTATATGATAACGGACTCGCGTGCAAGGTTGGTGTTGACTCGAACCATGATGAAAGATTCAACGGTCATTGAAAATGTTGCCACTGTTTATATCGATGAAATCCAGTCTGTAGTGCCAAAAACCCTGCCACAAGTTACCAGTCAACAGCTAGCTTATGTTATCTATACTTCGGGAAGTACAGGACGCCCCAAAGGAGTGGGAGTGACTCATCATGGTGTTGCCAACCTCGTTAGCCAGAAGCAGCAGTACGTTCATTTCGGACCTAATGAAAAAATATTGCAGTTAGCGCCGGCGGCTTTTGATGCTTCTGCCTTTGAAATATGGGGAGCATTGACTAATGGCGCGGCATTGGTATTGGCTTCTCCTTCATATCAAGCCATTGATGAGCTACCGAAATGCCTTGTTGAACATGGGATTACGATATTGCTACTGACACCTGCCTTATTCCACGTATTGGTAGATTATCGCGAAGAGGCTCTGGATAGCGTACCTCAATTGCTTGTTGGCGGCGATGCAATGTCAGTCACTCATGCGTTTAAATATTTGTCTAGGAAGCAGAAATTAGGCAAACACTTTTTATTTAATAACGTATATGGCCCGACTGAAGGAACGACCTTGGTGAGTAGTTACTCTATGTCATCATTAAGTATTGATGCGATAAAATCTCCCTTAGGTAAGCCTATCGTCAATGCGGAAATGTACTTATTGGATGAGATGTTAAGACCGGTCAGGCCAGGTGAGCGTGGTGAAATCTATATTGGGGGACAGTCTGTCGCACGGGGGTATTTATATCAACCTGGGCTAACCAGCCTGCGTTTTTTACCTGATCCTTTCTCTACCCAACCAGGAGCCAGAATGTTTGCTACTGGTGATGAAGGCGTATTGTCGAATGATGGACTGATTGAGTTTGTGGGCAGGCTTGATGATCAGGTCAAAGTGCGGGGGCATCGAGTTGAGCTGGCAGAAGTAGAGCATGCAATAAAAAGCTGCCAGGATGTGAGCGCTGTTTGTGTTGTGCTGAACATTGACAGTGATCGCCATGTTGAACAACTGGTCGCCCATTATACAACTCACACTGATCATACAACTCATAAAAGCACTGATGTTGAGCAAGCTATCATCACTCGTGTTCAAACGTTGTTACCCAGCTATATGTGGCCTGGTCAGTTTATCCAGCATGAACAGCTACCTTTAACAAGCAGTGGTAAAGTGGATCGTCGATTTTTGATGGGTTGGAAAGAGGCTGAGAGATTAGAAGAGGTGGTATCCAGTGAACTCTCCGTGACAGAAGCGCTGGTGGCAGAGATCTGGCAACAAATTCTAGGGCCATTTGACGTTGTGCCTGATGCTGATTTTTTTGCGTTGGGAGGCGATTCGTTATTGGCTATTCAGGTTATCGCGGAAGCTGAAAAACGAGGACTCAATCTGACACTCTCTACCTTATTTCGTACCTCGACGCTTAGGGCGATGTGTAAAGATTTGGTGCTCCCAGAACAAACAGATAATGGACTAGCTCGCAATCCGACATTGTGTGGGGTTTGCCGCGGTTTGGCACGAACAGAAGAAGCTCTCAGTCAGCAGAATGATAACCCATTGATAAATGAAACGGATAAGCAAAGGTTGCCTGTTAATATCGAAACTGCTTATCCAGCGACGAGATTGCAGCTAGGGATGCTGTTTGAGGGATTATACAGTGGTAAAGCAATCTACCTTGATGTTATTGCTCGGGATGTCAACTTGCCACTGGATGAAAAAATATTTCACGACACGCTTCAGGCAATCGCCAAAAGGCACCCAGTTCTCAGAACAAGATTTGATTTGGCCTCTTTTAGTGAAGTGATGCAATTGGTTGAATCACTACCATCATTGCCACTTATAGTGGAAAACTACACAAATTTTGATGATGAACAGTTGGCTGCACGTCACGAAAAGGTAATGGTTGAGTTAAGCCAACCATTTGATCCTGAAGAGGCTCCTTTAATGAGGGTACATGCGGCGACATTGAATGAAGGGCAATTTCGGTTAGCTTATGCCTTTCATCATGCGATCCTTGATGGTTGGAGTGAGTCTGTTTTTATCCTTGAGCTTTTGAGATTGTATCAAGCCAATTTAGCTGGCGAGTCTGTTTTATTGGAGCAACCAGCACCATTGTCAGAGTTTGTCAAACTTGAGCGTGAAGCGCTAAGTAACGACAAGGCGAAACAGTTTTTTAGTCAATATTTAGCTAAAGGAAAAACGGATAGATATCAAGATACTGATTATAGGAAAGCAGTATCGGTCTTGCCGGAACGAACAGTGAAGCAATTGCTAAAAAATGTATCAGATTGGGGCATTCCGTTAAAAAGTATGTTTTTTGCTGGTTTCTATCTGACAACAGCTCATCAGTTACAAGATATTGACTTTGTTGCAGGGATGTCTGTTAACGGTAGGACTGAGATGGAAGGTGCGGATTTAACTCTTGGACTGTTCCTTAATCATATTCCGATAAAGTTGAATCTTGACTCTGCTAATAACTGGCAGGCACTGGCAAGACAGTCTTTCGATGCTGAAAAAGAAATATTGCCCTTTAGACGCTTTCCATATTCAGAAATACAAACCATGTTAGGAGGGCCACCCTTCGAGGCTGCATTTAGCTACGTTCATTTTCATTCTCGCAATGAGTTATTAGAGCAAGGGTTGGTGAATAGTGATGAAGATATGCGTGACCATACCAGCTTACCGATTAGGGTTGAGTTGATAAATGATTTGAAAGGCGAAGGTATTTTAATAAATGTGACAGCAGATGAAAAACGTTATGGCACGGGATTCGCTTTAGCGTTGGCCGAACGACTTAGTGAAAAGATAGAAGACATAGCATTTGTATCCGAGCAGATTATTTAATTATCGTCGGATAGTTAATTTTTTGGTATTTGATTTCACAGTTTTTAGTTGCTGTAAACGCAGAAATCTAATCTACGAGGCTGACTTACATTAGCCTCATTCAGAAAACGTTTGGAGGAGAACTTAAACAGATGGCTCGCCATATCTTGATTTTCTCAGTTGTGCAGGGGCGTTGAATTATGGGCATAACCATTACGCACTAAAACTGGCTTTCAGTACATCAATGAAGATGGTATTCAAGGTGCATTGGATTTGCACACTAAAGCGAAAAAAGACTTTATCACCGCTTTTCAAGAAAACATTCTGGTACCCAGAGAGTTGACCTATAAACTACAGTTTACTTCACCGACTGGTAGCAGTGTTGTTGAATCGGCGATTAAGCTTGCACGTAAAGTAACCCAACGCTGTCGAGTCGTTGCTTTTACCAATGGTTTTCACGGTATGACAGGAACCTCATTAAGTTTGACAGGTAATAAGGATCATCGTCAGCCTGTGATGGATGCTTATGTGGAGCGTTGATGAAGTCTTAGCTAAAGTAATAGATATTTTAGATCCTCGATTAAATTGATCGTCAAATTTGGGGGTTCTTCCACAGGAGAGCGTAAAAATGAGAGCATAAAGAAGTCTGGGGCACTTGAGTTATTTAGCGGTAAAGTGGGCAATTCAACCGGACTATTACCCATTATCGGCCCATGAATACTTATACGTTAAAGTGGCTTCTTTAGCTGCTTTACCACATAAATGCCCCAAGGTTTTTTATGCTCTCTATAACTTTCAATGTGTTTGGTCTTTACCCACCGCTAATCAGAGATGGGCAAATTTACCTTACCCGCTATGTGCCAAAATTAAATGCCCGGTTTGGGCAGTAGTCGGCTTGACAGTGATCTCGATGTCACACCCCAGCCGATTCAGACACTCCATCATCTTACGTTCTGACAGGTTGGAAAAATCGCCCCGGAACAGGTGGGATACTTTTGCCTGGCTGATCCCAATACGTTCGCCAGCAGTAGTTTGTGTCAGCCCCAGACGCTTGATAGATTTGATGATCTCAAAGGCCAAGCCGGATTTAATTTTGTGCTTTTCGGCATCACGGAAACCCAGATCGGCAAACACGTTGCCGGAGCTGATTTCAACTGCTACGCCATTAATGGTTTTCTCTTTCATTTTTCATCTCCTGGGCCATCACAGCGGCCACTTTCAGTCGATTACGGATGATGTCCATATCTTCTTTCGGCGTCGCTATGCCGTGCTTACTCTTCTTCTGAAAGGCATGTAGCACAAAGACCGCTTCGTCAAATTTCACCGTATACACCGCTCGGTAGGTACCACCTATGTCGTCCTCCAACACTTCCAGAACGCCGGCACCACCAAACCCTTTCATCACCTTCACAGCATCATGCTTTTCGCCACGCTGCGCGAAGTCTAGGGCAAAGCCAAAGAAGCGCTGCACGTCCTTCGGCAAGTTCAGCAAGTCCTTCTTGCTGCTGCCTATCCACACTAGCAGCTTTTCACTTTGTTGCTCCATCCTGTTTATACCTTTTCTGGTATTGTGTGAATTCAGTATACCAGAAATGGTATACTCAGCAACTAGGGGAGAGCATAAAAAAGTCTGGGGCACTTGAGTTATTTAGCGGTAAAGTGGGCAATTCAACCGGACTATTACCCATTATCGGCCCAATACTTATACGTTAAAGTGGCTTCTTTAGCTGCTTTACCACATAAATGCCCCAAGGTTTTTTATGCTCTCCGTAAAAATCTATGGTCACCCCCGTTTTTGCAACCAGACTCTTTATTAAAAAAATAAGCGTTTAAAAATATTCTGTCAGGTGAAGTTAGGAATTTCACATTTGAGATATTCTTTTATCTTTGATTTTAGATTTAGCACCTTTAATTAGAGTAGGTGGTATATGTATATTTTGCTGACTTATTTGTTGCTCAATATGTTGCACCACATAGGCGGCATCCTGATCGATCCCCAGAAAACGTCCAGAACCCCATGTATATAACCACGGCAAACCAATAAATGTGACATTCGGATCGATAGTAATACCACGGTCATGTTTGGGATAACCATTGGTTTGAAAAATATCTAAATCAAGCCATGAATAGTCTGGTTTAAAACCAATACACCAAATCACGGAAGTAATATTTTCTTTTGCTAAATCAATGTGTGTGATTTCCTGCTCAGGCTGCCAAACAGGTTGATATACCGATGCAGGTTCGTCGGTTGCAATATTGTTTTTCTCTAAATATTCATCAATTGAGGCATTAATGCGATTATAAGTGGTATCGGCAAGGTCCAGGTTTTCCGATAAATTTGGTCTAAACCAAAATTGACCCTCTTTAAAGTCATTAAAATGTCCGAACAGTTGCATACCTTCTAAGGCAAATTTACGCAGGTCAATGTCACGCCCGCCGTCACGCCCTGTGACATAGTGGTTGGTGCTGTTACGCACTTCTTCACTATAGCGATGATTTTCGACGGTAGTTTCGTAATACCCCATATCAAACAACCATTTCACCACATCTTTACCACGATAGAAGCGAGCGCAACGTGGTGCATTGCCGGTCGATAAATAGACTTTTTTGCCTGCCAGATGTAAATCTTCGGCAATCTGCGCACCGGATTGTCCTGACCCAACGACCAATACAGCACCTTCTGGCAGTTGGTCTGCATTTAAATATTCTTCCGAATGCATCACTTTCACATGTTTAGGCAAGGCAGCGCTTAATTTTGGGTAAATTGGGGTGTGATATCCTCCTGCTGCAACGACAAGCTGTTTGGCTGTGGTTATACCGTGATTGGTCTCAATGACAAACTCATGTGCCGCCACTTTTTTCACATGTTCTACCTGAATATTTAAGATGGCGGGAGGATTAGTTTTTTCAATAAATTCGTCAAGATATGCCACAATTTCAGGCTTTTTCATAAAGCCGTCAGGATCTTTCCCCTGATAAGGATGTTCAGGCAATAGACATTGCCAGTTCGGTGTCACCAAAGTGAAATTATCCCAACGTTTATGGCGCCAGCTATGGGTCAACTCGGATTCTTTTTCCAATACTACATGGTTAATGCCTGCTTTTTGCAAATAGTGACTGATACATAAACCTGCCTGACCACCACCAACAATGACCACATCGTAATTTGGCTGTAACATTTGATTTTGGATACTTAACATGGGATATCCCTCTCATTGATTCGTCATTTCAATAACTTCAATTTGATCTTCTGGATTTAGCCCGAAGAATTTGGCTTGGCGTTTGATAATCGCCAGATTGTCCACGGCCGAACTACAGAAAAAGCCATAACGCGCCCGTACCCTTTCCGATGCGGCATGCAGACCATTTTCAACTTGATGTAAGAACTCCGTGCTTGGGTAACGTTGACCAATGGACAAATATTCATAAATCACCGTTGAGGGTGAGTAATATTGAATCAGCTCCCCATTAGGCCATTTCACAGTAAAATTCACACTGGGCATAACATCGACTCCTGCTGACTTTTAGATTTAATCGGTATGGATTGAGCCTGTAACTTTTTTAAAGCATCGGCATAACAAAAACCGGTGAATATTTGGCGGTTAAAATCCCAAAATATGCCGTGTCGCTTTTGTTGTTGTACGCCAACTACACCACTGACATTGGTTTCACCAATCACCGCGCAAGCAATGCCCTGACGGTGAAACAGTTCGATTATTGCTTCACATTCATTTGCATCGGCCGTCAGTAAAAAACCAAAACTGGGGAAGATTTGTAGCCATTTAAACCAGTCCACATCATCAGGTTTGGGAATGGCATCTAAGTTGATCTGCGCCCCCGATGCTGTCGCTTCGAGTAGCATCAACAAACTGCCTAGAATACCGGCATTGCTAATATCACGGGCGGCGTGAGCCAGATTTGTCTCCGCCAATTGCGGCAACAAGGCAATTTGTGACTGTAAAATGCGGTCAGGCACACGCTCAAAGCATTTCCAATAAGTGGTATTGGGGTGGAATTGCCCTTTTAGATTTAAAGCAATCAGAATTTTTTGTTGTGGTTTGACATGCAACACCGAGAGTAGTTTTCGCGCTATGCCTTGAATCGCAACTGATAAAGTGGGCTGATAAACTGCGCCAAGATTGGTATGCCCACCGACCAATAGCACACCATAAGCGTTACAAGCATCCTGTATACCTTGCATTAACAACTGGGCACTTTCGCTACTGGTATGCCAAAAGCTATTCACCACTGATAATGCCCGACCACCCATTGCGGCAATATCACTAATATTCGCCATGACCGCTGACCATCCGGCAAAATAAGGATGATCGGCAACAAAACTGGGTAACATGCCTTCACAGGCGTGTAATACATATTGACCATTTAGCGGCACTGCCGCCGTGTCATCTCCGGGATAGGCATATAAGCTATCCAATGAATCCACATGGCAAGTTGTGTTAATTGAAACATGGTGAGCAATTGCCTGTTTGGACTGCATAGCAGGCGTATGTTTTAACATTTCGAGTAATTGATTGAGTTCCATCATTGCGTCTCCTTTTGCATATAGGCTTGCATCGGGACATGCGGTAATGGATAGTTTTCAATCTGTGCCTGCATCAGCACATGTGGAATGTTGGCAATGGTCAACTGACGTAAACTATCCCAACACAACCTTTGGAAATAGTGTTCATTTTGACTTTGCACGGTGGCTAAAAAAGTACGGCATCCCAAGTTCTTGGCGGTCGATACCGCAGTATTGATTAACGCTTTACCAATGATATGGCGACGTCGATATAAAGGTTCTACGCATAAACGCCCGCCATACCATGTCTGTTCGCCATCCGGGAAAATCCGTACCGCGCCAATCACTCGATCATGCTCACCAAACATTTTCTCAATGGCAACAATGCCTAATGCTTTAACATCGTATTCGTCACGATCTTCTTGTAAGATTTTCTGTTCATCGCGAAAGGTCATTTCACGCAAGCGATAATATTGGCGACGCTCCCAATCTTCCGACACAATTTTGATGGCAATGTCATCGCTAACAAATTGTTTCAGCACTTTATTTTGCTCAAGCAGCCAAGGATAGTGAGGTTTCATATCACATTCTCCTTATTCATATGCTTTCAGCGAAGAGCAAGCGCCACATTTGGCACAGCCTGCTTGGGTATTTTCGGAGTTCAAACCATGTTGTTTGAGTTGCCGTCCAATTTTCGGATAGAGCGACTGCATAAAAGTTTGATCAGGTTTAGGGTGATGCTCTAATGGTGTGCCTTGAATCGGTACAAACGGTACCACAAATGGATATACCCCAATTTCAGTTAGTTTGGCGGTCATCTCCACGATTTCCAGTTCGGTGTCGCCCAATCCTGCCAAAATGTAGGTACTGACTTGTCCTCGACCGAACACCGCAACGGCTGCCTCAAATGCCGCAAAATATTTTGCCAACGAGACTTCGGCTTTGCCTGGCATAATTTTCTGCCGTACACGTTCACTTACCGCCTCAAGGTGCATGCCGATCGACACCGCGCCTGCATCTTTTAAACGTTGAAACCAGGCAAAATCATCAGGTGGTTCGCACTGTACCTGTATCGGCAAATCTACTTGCGCCTTAATCGCTTTAACTGAGTCATATAAAATTTTGGCGCCGCGATCTCCCGTGTTTGGCGTACCGGTGGTGATCACCATTTGCTTGACGCCATCCAGTTCAACGGCGGCTTTCGCCACCTCAGCCAATTGTTCCGGGCGTTTACGGGGCAAGGTTCGCCCCTCTTTTAGAGACTGATCAATCGAACAAAATTGGCAGGCAGTTGCCTTGTCCTTCATACGAATGCAATGCTGTAACACCGTTGTCGCCAATACATCACGGCTATGTAAGGTCGCAATTTGTTCGTAGGCAATGCCTTCGGCGGTTTTTAAATCATAAAAACGTGGTCGTGCAGGTGCGGTTAAGGTCGCCACAGGAATTCGGTTTTTAAAGACAACTACCTTGTCAGAGTGCGGTTCAGGCTTTGCGGTGTAGGGAGAATCTTGTGCCGCAAGGTTCAGCACAGGAATCATCATGGTCTGCCCGCCAAGGCTCAGCGCCTTATGATCGCTTGGCCCTGCGCCGCCTTTACGGGACAAGCCAAAATCGCCTTCCCAGTTCAGACCATTACATTGCAAATCGGTTAATAATTGCAAATTGGTTAATAGTTGTGTTGCAGACATCTTTAACCCCCTATCGATCGGGTTTACATCAATACGGTTTCGGCATGTTCTTCATTAAATTTTGAGAGCTTTTCGAGATGACTTTGAGTTGATGTTTCAACTTTCAGTTCATGTAATACCTGTGTTGGACGACGATCAATCAATAAGCTGAGCAATTCAGGACGGCTGTAATGTCCAATCGAATCCATCATGCGTTTGCGTTTATCAATCAGGCTAAAGTCCAGATCGGCAATGCAATAACCTTCACCTTGTGTGATCGGTTCAGCCAGGAGTTTGCCTTCGGGAGAAACGATGGCGGCAAAACATCCTCCTGAAATTGGACCGATATTACAGCCGGTATCCTGCATAATTTGCTGTTGTTGTTCGGGATGCAGCCATGCGGTGGCATTGACCACAAAGCAGCCAGACTCTAAAGCATGGTGTTGAATGGTGGCGCGGATTTGATCGGCAAAGACTTGTCCTACCAACGAACCGGGAAACATGGCAGCATGAATTTGTTCGCCATCAGCCATCAAAGCAAAACGCGCCAATGGGTTGTAATGTTCCCAACATGCCAGCGAACCAATACGTCCCACCGCAGAATTAATGGCGCGTAAACCACTGCCGTCGCCTTGTCCCCACACCATTCGTTCATGGTAAGTTGGGGTAATTTTGCGGCGATGCTGAATGATTGAACCGTCGGCATTAAATAACAGTTGCGCGTTATAAATCGTACTGCCCGCGCGTTCATTAATGCCAATCGACACCACCATGTTGGCTTCAAGGCAGGCTTGACCAATCGCTAAAGTTGCTTCGGAAGGGACAACCACCGATTCATTCAACAGCTTTAAATGTTCTTTACCCATAGCAAATGGCGGTTGTACAAAGGAGAAATAAGGGTAATAAGGCACGACGGTTTCAGGAAAGACTGCAAATTGCACTCCTTGTTTTCCAAGCTCTAAAATAATGTCACAGATTTTTTTTACCGTTGCGGTTTGACTATAAAGCACTGGACTACATTGCACAGCGGCAGCTTTAATTATTCGGTTCATAACCTTATCCCCTTATAGTTTATGTTTACTTAGGCAGTCCAGGTATCAATGATTAAGGCATTGTCACGACGCATCAGCAGTCTTAAATCCATTACATCCAATGGATTAATTGGCCGAATGCCCGGAATAAGCGCTTTTTCGGTTTGCCCATATAACGCTTGCAACGCAAAGCGGCAGGCATAGACTTCGCCTCCTTCTGCCATAAAGGCTTTCAACTGATTATTGACGGCCAGATGACCCGGAAAAGCTTCTGCCCCTAAAGTTGGAAAACCGCGTTGTACACCCAATTGCACGCCTGGGCCGTAAAGCAAAATTTTGGTTTCAAAGCCTTTGCGCAACAGACGTTTTGCCTGTAACACATTGACCAAGCCAATTGATCCTTCAAATGCAACGGTATGGAAAGTCACCAATGCCTTTTCACCTGGCTGGGCTTTGACGTCCTCAAACACTTTTTCTTCATAATCGACAAGAAAATCGCCGTCTTTATATTGTTCGATATCAATGTTTGGCATAACCAACTCCTAGTTCAATGTTATTTGGGAATGAACCAACATGTAGTCTAGTCTGACTGTATTAATGCGAGAGCTGTGCCAAGTTATATTTTGGAGCGGAAGTTAATTCTTATCACATTGAAAAATATCATTTAATTTTTATAAAAATATTTTTCATGGAGATAATTCGAACTACTAGGGAATTAGGATTTTTCGTAGTATTATGAAATTTCATAGCTTAAATTATGAAACTTCATATACCCTATGGATTTAAAGATGCATCGCGACGGCAAGGGAGTGAATCCCCGGGAGCATAGGTAACTATGTGACCGGGGTGAGCGAGTGCAGCCAACAAAGAGGCAACTTGAAAGATGACGGGTATAGTATGAATACGACTGACTTTATCTCAGACTGGGTAGTTTATGAAGACTCGACTCGCCCGTTGGTATTTGAACACACGTCACAGGCATTAATTGTATTGGACCCACATCAAAACCAGTTTATTGATGTGAATATTAGCGCCACCCGATTATTACAATATGAACGTCATGAAATTATTCAAAAAACGGTGACTTCCATTTTTGGTCATTTCAGACAACTGCCGTATCTTGTGGCATTTACCGAAGGCGCTTTGGCGAAAGGGTGGGCTTGGAACAATGAGCTGTATATCTTTGATAAAAATGGTGAAAAAATCCAATTGGATATTACTTCTGTTTCATTGCCCTATAAAAATAAAACCTTGCTGATATGGTCGCTGGTGGATGTCAAAGATTTAGAACTGCGCCAACTTAATAAAAATACCAATAAAGCCATTTGTACAGGTTTAAAAGAATCGCAAGCCTTACAAGAGCTACTTATTGACTCCGACACAGGCAAGCATTTATTGCTGAGTTCAGTCGGTGACGGTATTTACAGTATTAACAAACAAGGCTTGTGTACTTTTATTAACCCTGTCGGGGCTAAAATGTTGGGGCTGCAACCTGAAGATGTATTGAATGATAATATCCATAAGATTCATCACCATACCCATGAAAATGGCGACCCCTATCCTGAAGAAGAGTGCCCGATTTATGCAGCGGTGCATGATGGTATTGTGCATGAGGGGGTTCAGGAAATTTTTTGGCGTCGTGACGGCAGTTGCTTTCCGGTGGAATTTACCAGTACTCCGGTGATTCGTGACAGTGAAATTATTGGCGCGGTAGTGGTGTTTCGCGATATTACCGATCGGCTGAATACCGAAAAGCAATTAACCCATGCTCTTGAAGAGTTACAAGATTTAAAAAGCCGGCTAGAACAGCAAAATGAATATCTGCAAGAGGAAATTTTACATGAAAATCAATATGATGAAATTATTGGCAGTAGTGCATCCATTTTACAGATTATTGAAAAAATCAAGGTGGTCGCCCCAACTGATGCCAATGTGATGATTTATGGTGAATCAGGTACAGGCAAAGAGCTGATTGCTCGTGCTATTCACCAATCCAGTCACCGTCAACAGCAACCACTTATTCGAGTCAATTGTGCCGCCATTCCTTCGGAACTGTTTGAAAGTGAATTTTTCGGACATGTCAAAGGTGCATTTACTGGGGCTGTGCGTGACCGTGCCGGACGTTTTGAATTGGCAGATCAGGGTACACTGTTTTTAGACGAAATTGGCGAAATTCCTATCGAGCTACAAAGTAAACTGCTGCGTGTATTGCAGGAAGGAACCTTTGAGCGGGTTGGCGAAGAAAAAACGCGACATGTGAATGTGCGGATTATTGCTGCCACCAACCGCAATTTAAAAGAAGAAGTTAAACACAAGCGCTTTCGTGAAGACCTCTATTTCCGTTTAAATGTATTCCCGATTTGTTCACCAGCTTTACGTGACCGTAAAGAAGATATTCCACTTTTGGTTACGCATTTTGCTAAGTTGATTTGTGACAAGCGTAAAATTAATTATCTGCCATTTTCACAAAGGCATATTTTAGAACTACAGCAATATGACTGGCCTGGCAATATTCGTGAATTGCAAAATGTCATTGAACGCGCGCTAATTATAGCGAAACAAGGCACTGTTTCCTTTAGATATTTGCTAGAACAAGATCAACAACAAAATGAAACTACGCATCAGAATATTCACAATAAACTTCAACAAATTGAAGTCGTGCTGACCATGCAGCAACTGAAAGATTTGGAGATTAAAAATCTCTCTCTTGCTGTTAAACAATGCAAAGGGAAAATTTTTGGTGATGATGGCGCAGCAAAATTATTGGGAATGAACCCAACGACATTGATCTCACGCTTAAAGAAATTGGAGATTGATTATTAAAAATCTTATCTTGGGCTTGGAAAATGCGATTCAGTGGAAAAAACCCGCATAAGAATGCGGGTTTTGCCTTGTTTTGTCTGTATGGGGGAAAGTGTTCCTCCAAAATGATTACTGAGGAGTCTTTTTCTGGGAACCCCCAATTTTTATTTTGCTTTGAAGGTACTGAACAGCTTGGGAGAATCCACCAGCACACCATCGGCGCCAAGCTCTTTAGCTTGTTTGAAATCTTCCTCAGTTTTAATGCCAAATAAAATGATGTTAGCTCCGCCATTAGCACGGAAACACTCCATTGCTTCCTTATCCCATGACAATACTGATTTGGAACGTGCTTCACCAAGAGTATATTTCTCAACAACTTCGACGTTACGACGCATTTCCAAACCATACCAGCGAGCGGTGTCGGTATTTGCAGGGATATCGCATTGATGAGCCATTGTGATATTTGCCAGCATAGTGCGGGTTTTATCACGGCTTTCAAAACGCTGAATTGTTGCCGGTAATGCGTTAAGGTAAGTTTCGTTAGTGGAATAGAAGCGGGTACGGGCAAGCGCTTTTTGTTTGGTCAGTACTTTTTCAAGCGCTTTGGCTTGTTGTGCTGGATCTGCATCCGGTGATTTAAGATCAATATAGAAGAAAGTATCTGGATATTTTTTTAAGACTTGTTCTAATGTTGGAATACCTAACCCTTTATTACGGAATGGATGATGACCATCAGAGCCAAATTTGTAACCGGCATCAAATTTAGCCAACTGGCTTGCTTTATAAGCAGAAACGAGTCCACTTTTATTGGTCAAGCTATTTAGGTCTGACGGACGATAGAGTACTGGAATACCATCCTTTGAAAGCTGAACAGTGATCCAAATAGCATCTGCTTTATTCTCTAAGGATTTGGAAATGGCGTACTCGGTATTTTCAGGTGCATCACCTGTACCAGCACGATGAGCGATAATTTGTGGTGTTGTTGCGAAAGTGCTGGCAGAGCAGCAAAGTAGGATTGCAGCGGTAATTCCGTGTCGCATCGTTTTCTCCATAACATCCAATTATAGTTCAGTTAAAATAATTAACTTTATTAATGATTTCGTAATGAAATCAATTTTGAATTTAACACGGTTTTTTGAATTCTAAGTGAGAATTTGAATTTTTTTACATTTGTTATGTGCTCGTTGCAAATACTGCTTTACTGAACTGGAAGAAACCTGAAGTTGATCAGCGATTTCGCTATAACGCAGACCTTGTAGCTGTGCCAGCAAAAAAGCGCTTTTTACTTGAACTGGCAATTTATCAAGAGTGATCTCAAGTTTTTCAAGCTGTTCAAATGTGGCGATTCTGGTTTCAGCAGAAGGCATAGTTATTTCTGGTGTCGAGTTCATGTATTCCAGATAGTTCTTTTCGGTCTTTCTTCGACGGTAATATACCCGTTACCCTTTGTTGGCTGCATTCGCTCACCCCGGTCACATAGTTACCTATGTTCCCGGGGATTCGCTTCCTTGCCGTCTCGATGCATCTTGAAATTCATAGGATATACCAGTATTGAGACGTTCGTTGCCAATCCCTATTTTGGAGAAATTCAAACAGACATGAATAATAACCGAACAGCAAATCCGATCAGCACCAGTCCCATCACCCGCTCGAACCAATACCCTTTGCGTATAAATTTATTACGAATCAATACATTAGAAAAAATAACACTGACCAATACAAACCATACCGCATTGACCACACACATCCACGCCCCATAAAATATTTGTATCGGGATAGGTGTATTGCTACTCACCACAGTCGTGAAAACTGCCAAAAAGAACAACGTCGCCTTAGGATTAAGGGCGTTTGTCATAAACCCCATCAGAAATGCTTTCCATCTACTCTGTGAAGCTTGAACAATTCCCTCATTTTCTAAGACAGCCAAATCGGTAGGTTTACTCCTGATAAATTTGATACCGAGCCATATGATGTAAGTCCCCCCAACAAGTTTTGCTAATTCCATTAACCACGGAGTGGTATGCATTAATGCGCTAACTCCCACTAGTGTATAGATGACATGTACTGATATTCCCGCTCCGATACCCACTGCCGTACACATCCCAGCCCAGCGACCAAACCTCACACTTTGTCGTATGGTAACAGCGAAATCTGGCCCCGGTGCTACCACTGCCAGAAAATGAATCACCGCCAGTCCTAGAAATTCCCCCCAATAGTTATACAACATATTAACTCCAGAATGACAGCGGGTTTGCCGCTCCGCGGTAGCCAATAAAACATGACAAGCTCAAACGTAGATCGTCTACACCAGCAGTCACGGCGTGCATACATTGGGAGTTAAAGATCAAAAGATCACCCACATCTGGTTGGATCTCCAGCTCTGGTTTACCGAGCAAGGAAGGTTCAATGCCATAACTGTCACCACGCATAGAATCAAACTCTTCGGGAGAAAGTTTATCTTTCCAAATCTGTAAGGCACCGCCTTCACTGGGCATAGCAAGATAAACATTAGCCGCAAACTGTGCTTGTAGGCTCTTAGCTCTGAAACTATCAGGGGCATCCTTAGCAAAAATGTCGTGATGAGCAAGAAAGGTAACTCCGGGTTTAATCACCCTCGACAGCCCCACGTACATTTTCTTTCCATAAAGTGTTTCTAGTTGAGCGCCGGCAGACCAAATCTCATCCAGAGTACATCTCATCAGATCCATCGGAGATAGATAAGGTGAACAGCGTTGCCGCAAGTCATTGATGTTTTTAAACACACTTTCAAAATAATCAGCTACACGAGGTGGTTCATTTTCTGCCTCATAAAATGCCATTCCAATCCGTCCTATGCTCGGTGCATTCAAATACTTATCAAATCCATGCCCCAGTATTTTTTTACCCAGTTTCATCGCTAAAACACTAGGAATAAATTGCTTTACTCGAATGGCCAGAACTTCCTGGTCAGCAAGTTTTTCTATATAAGTAGCATCAAGACGATCAGTTTCTATAATCATATTATCTCTTTCCTTATCGTTACCTATAATGCTCTGAAACAATGCGGTTAGCCATCAAACCACATCATAATGAACGATTAGATTGCCCTTCTTTATCTGCACCTCCTGTACTCTGATACCTCCCAGTTGCCCTAGCGATGTCACATGGGTACCACCGCAGAGGTAAGGCGTAAAATGACCGAAGCTGACTTCTCGGAATCCATCGTCTCTCAAAGTCACTCTGCACGGTAAATCTTTTGTAATATAGTTCTCACAGATCATCTGTATGTACTCTGCCGATATACTTTGAGCATCCACTCCCGGCTTGAATACTATTCTTCCTTCACCCGGCCAGTGGTGAGCTTTAATTGGGTGCCACATCGCTAGCTCAACTACATGCCCAATAAGATGTCCGGCTGAATGCAGCCGCGAATGTAATTGGCGACGTTCACCATCAACACGGGCAAAAACGCTTCCCGGTGCCACTGGCTCTATGGTTAGATGAACGATTTCGCCGTCTTCCACAGAAACGTGAACTACCTCCACTTCATTGATCCAGCCCATATCGCTGGGCTGACCCCCACCTTGAGGGTGAAACATAGTAGATTTCAGCCATACGGCATAACGACCATCATCGCGAGGCATACAATCAATTACCTCAATATCACCAGTCAGTACCTGACTGGACAGATAAATACGTTCCGTCATATTCTATTTCCGGGGTATAGTAAAATATATCTAATGATATTTGATAAAGATAGTAAGCTCAAGCACTAGAAAAATAGGTATTGATTTCTGCGAAATTTATGAAATGTTCTTTTTTGTCGGCGGAAAAAATAATAACTCTGACGGTGTACACATGGAAATATCAATTAACATTTTTTACTATAAGATATAAAGTAAGAAAAAAATGCATATAAATAAGCGTGTTAAAAGGATAGTTAAATCATGTGGAGCGAAAAAGCCTAAATAAGATGAACCATACGATAAAATAATAAGAGTCTTAATTAACAGGTATCCATTCTGACGACAACATACCTTTTTCAATAAAGAAATGACTATTTTATCAATCAAGGTAATTATTGTTAATTAAAATTAATAATTTATTCAACTAAATAAGTGTGATTTTTCAGAAGAACAGTCAGTTGCGGTATTTCAGTGTCAGTGTGAGAAAGAAACTTGGAGAGCTGAATGATCAACAGTCTGAGTTCCCTCAAACAGAGGGAACTTTGGGTGGGATATTAGAACTTCTGCGAGACGCTGAATTTAATGTTACGCCCAATCCCGGAAACCGATTCACCGAGGTATGGGTAATAATCCCGATTAAACAGGTTATTTACCGTGACACGCGCTTCAAGACCTTGCCAGAAAGTAGGTTGCCAACTGGCGAATAAACCATGCAGTGCATAACCTTTGCTTTTGGGTATTGACCAGAGTGTTGCCATTGGATCTCCATCTTTAGGCGATCTGTCTTGTTTACGGATAAAATCTCCGGTCCAGCCTATTGCCATTTGCCATTGAGGGATTTTTACGCCTAACATGGCGCGGGCGGAGGTGGGGGGAATTTCCGCAATCCAGGTTTTATTACCCCACGGATCGCGAGGTGAAGTATCTCTCTGACCACGGATAGTCGAATAAGAAAGTTTTCCGAATAAGTAATTGCTGTCGTAGAAAGTCTCGATTTCCAATCCTTGAATGGTATATCCCGGTAAATTACGGTAGTTGGATAAAGGCTTTTCGCAATCCGGTGATTTACATACTATTCCGCGACGGGTAAATATTTCATCCTTGCCTCTATTACGGAATAAAGTCGTACGGATTTGCAAACTATCTTGGTCCGCCAGCAGGCTATTGAAATTCAGAAGCGCACCGAAGCGTAAACCAGTTATTCTTTCTACATCCAAGTTACGGCTGGTGGCAGTGACACTTGCCTTGGCATATTGCATTTCATACTGTTCATCCACCAACGGAGCGCGCCATGTTCGGCTGATATCTGAAAATAGTGACAGGTTTTGTGTTGCTTTCCACATAATGCCAAAATGAGGAGACCAGCCGGTATAGGTGACATTGCGGTAATCATGACCTACATTTGGTGAGTTATCATTGTAGATTGTCGCGATATTGGGTTTGCCAATATTGGTGATATGGTCATAGCGAACACCGGGCGTCACAGTAACACTGCCGATAACCATTGTATCCTGCAAATAGAAACTATTCGTTTTTTGCTCGCCTGAAGGCATATAAGTTGGCTGAAAATAGCCATGATTATATTCAGGTTTTTTGTCTTTACTTCTATCATGGATAAGGGTATTACGTTGATTTTTATGCCAACGAACTCCAGCTAATAATGTGTGTTCTATCGGTCCGGTTATAAAAGTACTTTCATTATTTATATCTACTAGGTTATCCACATAGTCGATCCAGCTTTCATTTCCCAATGAGCCAAGAAAACCGCTGTGGGCTTTTTTAGAGCGTTTATCATGTTGTTCGGTTTTGGAATAAGCATAAGTTGCTGTCAGATTAAGTAATGGATTATCTTCCGGTGCAATATTCCATTTAGCTGTGTAATTTTGGTCTGTTTGATCACGATAAACCAACTTCCGGCGCCAGGCTTCATTCCAACCATATTTTTCAACGTCGGCTTCTGACGGAACGGCTATTTCATCACGTTTTGCTGCCCACGGCTGCCAGCCATCAGAATCAGAACGCATCGCAGAAAGTGTCAATGTATTAGCATCGTTCAGGTAAAAATTCGTTTTCAGTAAATAGGATGCCTGATCACTTTTAGAGAATGCAAAGCGGGTGCCATCCGGTCGTTTAATATTGCCGCCATCTCGTTTGCTCATATATAACAGGCCGTCAGCGAAGCCTTCTATTGTCCGGCCATAAACTGCGCTGCTATAAATATTTTGGCGGTCATTGGTGTGATAACTGTATTTCAGCAATCCGCCAAAATCTTCTCCCGGTTGTAATAAATCACTGGCATCTTTGGTGACAACTTTAACTGTTCCGCCAAATCCGCCATTACCATCAAGTAGATTATGTGGGCCTTTATCGACATCGACTCGTTTGATTAATTCGGGTTCAATAAAGATAGAGCCTTGCCGATATTTCTCGAAGCCTTTCGGTGCGTCATCTAAGGTGACTTTAACATCTTCGGTATCACCCATTCCCCAGATATTCAGAGTTTGGCCGCCCGGACGAGGCGATCCTGACATGGAAACGCCGGGAAGTTGATCGAGCAGCTCGGCAATATTATCTGCCTGGGTACGTTCAATATCCTCTTTTTTCAATACCGAGTTTCCAGCACTGACGCTGTTATTCAACCCGCCAATAACAGAAAGTGTAGAAAGTGTAATGACTTTCTCTGATTTTTCCGGTTTTTCTTTTGCTTTTTGCTCTTCATTTTCCTGCGCCGCCAGATAACCTGGCAGGCCAGTACTCAGCATAATTATGCTCGATAAAGCATAATGAAGGGTGCGATTAATTGGCTGTGTAGTCGCTGTAGCTGAGGTTTTTTGTGGTTTCCCGCTATTTTTCATTGTTATAAGCATCCTTGGAATGTCGTTAAATAGAAAAGTCGCACTTACAGGATAGGTCACTTAACGCAAGGAATCGGGCAGGGAAAAGTTAATAACGGTATTAATTAATTATTTTATTGCTCAAGATATTTTCAAAGTTGTTGCTAGATTGCTCTTGAGTCTATTTTTATGTATGTTTATACAGTCATTGTTGATAGGCTAAAGCAGAATGCGAAAGATTGTTCATATTGATTTGGATTGTTTCTACGCAGCTATTGAAATGCGTGATGATCCGTCACTTCGTCATATTCCCATTGCTGTGGGCGGCAGCGCAGACAAGCGGGGTGTTATTAGTACCGCTAATTATCTTGCTCGTCGTTTTGGGGTACGTAGTGCAATGTCTACTGCAATGGCGCTGAAACTCTGCCCTCAGCTTAAAGTTCTTCCGGGGCGTATGGCGCTGTATAGGGAGGTTTCCCGGCATATCCATCAGATATTGTCTCGTTATACTGAGTGGATAGAGCCTCTGTCATTGGATGAAGCTTATCTGGATGTCACTGATAGTGATCATTGTTATGGATCTGCCACGCTGATCGCACAGGAGATCCGTAAAGCCATTTTTGATGAATTACAATTGACGGCATCAGCCGGTATTGCATCGGTGAAATTTTTGGCAAAAATCGCTTCTGATATTAATAAACCGAATGGGCAGTATGTCATTCCTCCTGAACGAGTGGCTGATTTTGTTAAGGTTTTACCTTTGCGAAAAATTCCGGGGGTTGGCAAAGTCATGGTGCAACGGCTGGCTAATATGGGGCTGGAAACTTGTTCTGATGTACAAAAATATGACGTTATTGTTTTGGTAAAACAGTTGGGGAAATTTGGTCAGATACTTTGGGATCGTTGTCACGGTATTGATCAACGATTGGTGAATCCAGACCGTCTGCGAAAATCAATTGGTGTGGAGCGGACACTTGCGAGAGATATTCATCATTGGGAACAGTGCACTGAACTGATAGAAAGTTTATATCTCGAATTAGAAAAACGGTTGAGTAACGTTAAACCTGATCTGCGAATTGCCCGTCAGGGGATTAAACTGAAATTTGATGATTTTCAACTAACCACTCAAGAGCATGTTCATCCACTATTGGATAAGCAGGATTTACTGCAATTGGCTCAGAAAACATGGACATCTCGCCGGGAAGGGCGTGGCGTTCGTTTAGTGGGTTTGCACGTGACGTTGCAGGACCCAGAAATTGAGCGGCAACTTTTGCTTGAATGGTAATCCCCCTGCAATCATATCGAAGCAGGGGAGAGCTGATTAAGCCTTTTCAGGAATGGCTTTCAGAATTGCAGTGAGTAGTTGCCAATATTGCCCGACACTCTTGATGTGCACTTGTTCGTCAGGAGAGTGAGCGCCCGTAATGGTTGGCCCGATAGATACCATATCCATATCAGGGTAAGGTTTCTTGAATAAGCCACATTCCAGCCCTGCGTGGATCACCATAATATTGGGTATCTTATCAAATAACTGTTGATAAGTTTCACGTACTAAGTGCATTACCGGAGAACTTGCATCTGGCTGCCAG
Source organism: Photorhabdus akhurstii (assembly GCF_019090985.1). Classification (NCBI taxonomy): domain Bacteria; kingdom Pseudomonadati; phylum Pseudomonadota; class Gammaproteobacteria; order Enterobacterales; family Morganellaceae; genus Photorhabdus; species Photorhabdus akhurstii. The sequence goes on from NZ_CP020335.1 coordinate 1,439,384, forward strand.
CCGGGATAATCCCCTTTAGCGTAAATCTCAGCATTTGACAGTTTAGCCAGCGAAGAGAGCATTCCTATGATATAGGACTTGCCGCTGTCGATAAGCGAACGGATTAAGCAAATGATATTTACCTTATCTTGTTCCATCGCCACAACGCCCACGTTTAGCGAGGTTTCTACCACGCCTTTGATGACATCACTCATACGGATAACACCATTGGGAGTACTGTTTAGCAATGAGATAAAAAGGTTTTGGCAATCATCAGTTAATGCCTGAATGTCTGTTTCGACCTCTTCCAGTAATACAGTCAGATTTTTCTCAACGATGGCATACTCATTTTTCAGTATATCCAAGTACTTATCTTTCAATTGGGTAAGCTGCGTTGCTTTATTGGCAGGGATAGCAACAATAACATGGCCTTCACGAGGAATGGCATTACGCAGCGTACCGCCCTGGAAGTCGAGCAGTTTTAGCCCCAATTCCTGAGTATGGGCGGCAAGGAAGCGTGCCAGTAGTTTATTGGCATTACCTAGCCCTACATGAATATCACAACCGGAATGCCCGCCTTTTAGACCTTTGATGATCAGTTTTGATGTTTTGTAGTGAGCCGGAACAGCTTCACGAGTCAATGCTAAAGTGGTGGTAAAATCGATACCTCCAGCACAACCCATGTAGATTTCCCCTTCTTCTTCTGAATCGGTATTGATTAAGATATCAGCTTGAAGCCAGCCCGGTTGCAGGCCAAAAGCGCCATCCATTCCGGCTTCTTCCGTCATGGTCAATAAAACTTCTAGCGGGCCATGTTTTACATTGTCATCAGCCAGTACAGCCAACGCTGATGCCAGGCCAATACCATTATCAGCCCCCAGTGTTGTTCCCTGGGCAGTAACCCATTCACCATCGATATAAGGACGGATAGGATCTTTAGTGAAATCGTGCACTGTATCGTTGTTTTTCTGCGGCACCATATCAAGATGTGCTTGCAGAACAACCGCTTTACGATTTTCTAAGCCTTTACTGGCGGGCTTTCTGATCAGAATATTGCCGACTTGATCACGTTCAACATGCAACCCTTTTTCTTGCGCCCATTGAACAATGTGGGTTGCCAGCGCTTCTTCATGGTAAGAAGGGTGAGGAATAGAGCAGATTTTGGCAAAGATGTCCCATAGAGGTTGAGGGGATAATTGTGATAGTTCTGACACGACGAATCTCCTATGACTGCATCTCAATTAAGATGGGATCTACATGAGAAATAGTTTCTATATGATGAGCGCTTAACGCCATGATGTTATTGGACTCAGAATACCACTTTACTTTTGTTAAGAATAATACGATTCATCGATTCCCTGTTTCCGCTAGTTTTTACCGACCTAAGTCACTATAATTCGCGCAACTTTTTTTGCGAGGTGCTTTTCTAAAGTATTCTTAAGTTGTCGGGATCAATTTTTATGAGCGAAAAATATGTCGTAACCTGGGATATGTTGCAAATACATGCCCGCAAATTGGCGCAACGTTTACTCCCAGTCGAACAGTGGAAAGGCATCATTGCCGTGAGTCGCGGTGGTCTTGTACCTGGCGCGCTTTTAGCGCGTGAATTGGGTATTCGTCATGTAGATACAGTCTGTATTTCCAGCTATGACCATAATAATCAACGTGAACTACATGTTCTGAAAAAAGCGGAAGGCGATGGTGAAGGTTTCATCGTTGTGGATGATTTGGTTGATACTGGAGGAACCGCTCAAGCCATCCGTGAAATGTATCCCAAAGCCCATTTTGTGACTATCTTTGCAAAGCCGGCGGGCCGACCTCTGGTTGATGATTATATTGTTGATATTCCTCAAGATATTTGGATCGAACAACCCTGGGATATGGGTGTGGCGTTCGTTCCGCCAATTTGTGAAGGTAAATAACGTCAGCATTTGTTATGGCAAACCAGAACCTTTCAGAATCACTTTTTAAGCCAAGACAAAAACATCAGGAAACTTCCACGCTGGTAAAGCATCGCCATCCTCGGTTAATTGCAGGTAATTACAGTACGTTGGATGGTAATAGTCATGGTAGCTGGTATCGTATGATTAACCGGCTGATGTGGATTTGGCGAGGAATTGATCCGTTTGAAATAGAAGAAGTGTTGTGCCGGATTGCCATGACAAACGCGCAGCGCAGTGATGATAATTTACTGGATACTGTGATTGGTTATCGTAAAGGTAACTGGGTTTTTGAGTGGTCACATCAGGCGATGTTGTGGCAACAGAAAGCGTTGCAGGTAGAGCAGATCCCGGAAGCCGGCAATTTCTGGTTGAAAGCGGCTAATTTGTATAGCATCGCCGGTTATCCCCATCTTAAGGGTGATGAGTTGTCTCAGCAGGCCGTTATTTTAGCCAATAAAGCCTATGAAAATGCGGCTCGTTGTTCTGACTATCAGTTGAGGAAAATCGAGTTCAAACTCAAGGAAGGTGGTTGTGTGACCGGTTTCCTTCATCTGCCTCAGCAACTGCAAAGACCTTCTCCAACTATTTTGGTTTGCGGCAGTTTGGATAATTTGCAAAGTGATTATTATCGGCTATTCCGTGATTATCTGGCGCCGCTTGGGTTTGCGATGTTAACTGTGGATATGCCCTCGATTGGTTACTCTTCACGTCTTAAGCTGACACAGGATACCTGTATTCTCCATCAACAAATAATCCATCAATTGGATGAAATTCCCTGGATTGACCACACCAGAATTGGCCTCTTTGGTTTTCGCTTTGGCGCCAATATTGCCGTCCGATTGGCCTATCTGGAATCTAAACGTATCAAGGGCGTTGCGACTCTTGGCGCTATTGTTCATGAGTGGTTCAATAGCGTTGAACGTCAACAAAATTCACCTTCGATGCACCTTGATATGTTTGCTAGCAGATTGGGTATCTATAATGTGGATGAAAATGCATTTCGCCTCGAACTCGGTTGTTACTCTCTTAAAAAACAAGGTTTGCTAGGTCGGCGTTGTTCCGTTCCTATGCTAGCGGGTTACTGGCAGAATGATATTTTCAGCCCGAAAGAAGAGTCTAAGTTGATAGCAATGTCATCAATGGATAGTAAATTACTGGCTATTCCGACAACGCCTGTTTATAACAGTTTCAATAAGGTGTTACGGGAGATTAGTCAATGGTTGAAAAATAAAATCTGTTAGTGAAATTCCCATTACTTGTTGATTGTTAACTGCTTTATTTTATAAAGATTTCATGTGTTTTCGGATGAAGTCTACTGCATAGATTTGTTCTAAGCTCCTATTTTTTCGATTTAGCATTATGCCTGTTGGCATAATGCTTCTCTCCTGTTAAAACTGAGCACTGTTTTTTTAATTTAAATCTAATGGCAAAAATATGATGAATAGCAGCCAAACATTGGTTGTGAAACTGGGGACGAGCGTACTGACAGGCGGCTCTCGTCGCCTGAATCGAGCTCATATTGTAGAACTGGTAAGGCAATGTGCTCAACAGCATGAAAAAGGTCATCGCATTATTATTGTGACTTCCGGTGCTATTGCGGCAGGGAGGGAACATTTGGGCTATCCGGATCTCCCGGCGACGATTGCGTCCAAGCAATTGCTGGCGGCGGTCGGGCAGAGCCGGTTGATTCAATTATGGGAGCAGCTTTTTTCTATTTATGGTATTCATGTTGGGCAAATGTTACTGACCCGAGCGGATTTAGAAGATCGCGAACGTTTTTTAAATGCCAGAGATACCTTACAGGCTTTGCTCGATAATCGCATTGTGCCCGTAATTAATGAGAATGATGCGGTTGCGACGGCGGAAATTAAAGTGGGTGATAATGATAATTTATCTGCGCTGGCGGCAATTCTGGGGGGAGCGGATAAGTTGCTATTGCTGACGGATATTGAAGGGCTATATACCGCTGATCCGCGTAGCAATCCAGACGCAAAACTTATCCCGGAAGTTTATGACATCAGCGATGAATTACGTATGGTTGCCGGTGATAGCATTTCGGGTTTAGGGACGGGAGGAATGGCAACTAAACTTCAGGCGGCGGGGATTGCAGGTCGCGCGGGTATTGATGTCATTATTGCCGCTGGTAATAAACCTGATGTCATCTCTGATGTCATTGAAGGTAATTCAGTAGGTACTCGCTTTCATGGGTTGGAAAGCCCGATGGAAAATCGCAAGCGTTGGATTTTTGGCGCACCTCCGGCGGGTGAAATTATTGTAGATCATGGTGCTGAAACAGCAATCTGCGAAAAAGGCAGCTCTTTATTACCGAAAGGGATTAAAAATATTAAAGGTGATTTCTCCCGTGGAGAAGTTATCTGCATTCGTAGCCTGTCTGGTAAGGATTTGGCGCATGGTGTTTGCCGTTATAACAGTGATGCTCTACGTTTAATTGCAGGCCGCCATTCACAGCAGATAAGCCAGATCCTCGGTTATGAATATGGCGCTGTTGCGGTTCATCGTGACGACATGATTGTGAGTTAAGGATTCATAATGTTAGAACAAATAGGAAAGGCTGCCAGGGAAGCTGCATGGCAACTGGCACAGCTAAGTACAAAACAGAAAAATCAGGCATTAGTCCGCATTGCAGATTTACTAGAGCAGGAAAGCGCAATCATTCTTGCAGCTAATCAGCTTGATATGATTCAGGCCCGCGAACAGGGCATGAGCGAAGCATTGTTGGATCGTCTGTTATTGACGCCGGAGCGTTTGACGGCGATAGCTCACGATGTTCGTCAGGTGTGCGGTTTATCTGACCCGGTAGGGGAAGTCATTGATGGCAGTTTGCTTGACAGTGGCTTGAGGTTGGAGCGTCGCCGTGTACCGTTAGGCGTGGTTGGGGTGATTTATGAAGCACGTCCTAATGTCACCATCGATGTTGCATCTCTGTGTTTGAAAACCGGTAATGCGGTTATTTTGCGTGGTGGTAAAGAGACTCACAACACCAATCAAGCGACAGTGAAAGTCATTCAGCAGGCACTTGAACAGAGTGGATTACCTACCGCAGCCGTGCAGGCGATAGATAAACCGGACCGTGAGTTAGTCATTCAGCTACTGAAAATGGATCGCTATGTGGATATGTTGATTCCACGTGGTGGCGCAGGGTTGCATAAGCTGTGCCGCGAGCAATCGACCATTCCAGTTATTACGGGTGGAATTGGTGTTTGTCATACTTTTGTCGATGAAAGTGCTGATTTTGATAAGGCATTAACTGTAATCACTAACGCTAAAGTGCAACGTCCGAGTGCCTGTAATGCTTTGGAAACCTTGCTGGTACATCATAAGATTGCGGCTGATTTTCTGCCTGCATTGAGCAAGAACATGAAAGCGCAGGGAGTGACTCTGCATGCGAGTAAATCAGCAATGGCTTTTTTGAAGGATGGACCGGCTAAGGTCGTGGATGTTACGGAAGCAGATTACCGTGATGAGTGGTTATCTCTGGATATGAATGTGGAAATTGTCAGTGATATGGAGCAGGCAATTGATCATATTCGTACCTATGGTACGTCCCATTCTGATGCTATTTTGACTCAATCTTTGCACAATGCTGACTATTTTGTTCGTCAGGTTGATTCTGCCGCGGTTTATGTGAATGCTAGCACTCGCTTTACTGATGGCGGCCAGTTTGGTTTGGGAGCGGAAGTTGCCGTTAGTACGCAGAAACTGCATTCCCGCGGCCCAATGGGATTAGATGCGCTGACTACGTATAAATGGATTGGTTATGGGGATGATTTAATCCGTAAATAATGTGTTTACTGTTACCCCAGAAGCGTATCTGGTTATATTGAAGTTTCGATAAGATCATGCTTTGGGGTAGCTTTTACCGTATATATTAACTTTTGATTTTACGTTAGTGTAAAGTTCTGGTTACTATAGGCGTTAATATATTTTTAACGATGAAATTTACCAAGGATATCAGGCAGTGAACCAAATATTGTTTATTGTAGGTGCACGTGGGGCAGGAAAAACGACGGTTGGAAAATTATTAGCCAATGAATTATCGTACACATTTATTGACACTGATCACTATATCCAACAAACCAGCAACATGACCATTGCGGATATTGTTAACCAGCAAGGGTGGCAACAATTTCGGCAATTAGAAAGCCAAGCTTTACAACAAGTTAGTCAAAGCAATAGTGTTATTTCTACCGGTGGAGGGATCATTCTTTCCACTGCAAATCGCCAATATATGCGACAAAATGGCACGGTGATTTATCTTCAAGCTTCAGCGAGCATTTTGGCTGAACGATTAATGCAGCAACCAGAAAGTACCCAACGCCCTAGTTTGACGGGAAAATCTATTGTTGAAGAAATGGAAGAAGTGCTTGCCGCCAGAGAAAATCTCTACTGTGAATGTGCGAACCATATTATTAATGCGCAACTTTCACCGGAAAAAATTGCAACTTATGTGAAAGAAATTATGCTCTCTGGAATAGTCTCCTGACACTATTTTAGTATTTTTTTATAGAGAAATAAGACTATTACAGTGTCGAATAATAAATAGTATCTTCTATTTATTTTTTCAAATGGGTTGAGATACGAATATGTTGTTTAAATTTCTAAGGCTTGTTTTTCGTTTAATGTTTCGTTTAACAGTAGAAGGAGATATTAAACAATTTAACCACCCTAAATGCCTTATCACGCCTAATCATGTCTCTTTTCTTGATGGTGTTTTGCTGACGCTTTTCTTGCCGGTTAAGCCAGTATTTGCTGTCTATTCCAATATTGCAAATCGTGGTTTTATGAAACTGGTAAGTCGCTATGTTGAAATAGTCCCTTTGGACCCAATAAATCCAATGGCTGTCAGGGTGTTGGTTAAGGAAATAGAAAAGGGGCGGCCAATAGTTGTTTTTCCAGAGGGGAGAATTACTGTTACCGGTTCTTTGATGAAAATCTATGATGGGGCGGCTTTTATTGCGGCGATATCCGAAGCCGCTGTGGTTCCTGTTCGCTTTGAAGGATTAGAAAGAACCCTATTCAGCCGATTAAAAGGTATTTTCAAACTTCACCTTTTTCCGAAGGTGACAATGAAAATCCTGCCTGCGACACAATTGCCGATGCCGAATGCGTCTGGTTCGGAGCAACGACGTCGTTTAGCCGGTGAGCGTTTGCATGAAATAATGATGAGTGCACGAATGGCGACCCGACCGCAAGAAACAATATTTGAATCTTTACTGGTTGCACGAAAACAATTTGGTCGTTTTAAGCCCTGTATTGAAGATGTTTCTTTTAAAGAAGACAGTTATAACAGTCTGCTTAAAAAAGTACTGGGCGCCAGCCGTATTTTGCAGCGTTTTACCTGTCAGGGGGAACGGGTTGGTTTTCTTTTACCCAATGCCACTATTATGGTCGCTGCGATATTCGGGGCATCTTTGAGAGGAAGAATACCGGCTTTATTAAACTATACAACCGACAGTCATGGATTGAAGAATGCGGTAGAGATTGCCAGTATTAAAACTATTGTGACTTCCCGACAATTTCTGGAAAAGGAGCGATTAACTCATTTATCTGAGCAGGTTACCGAGGTTAATTGGGTTTATCTTGAGGATTTGGCAGGTACAGTGACTTTTCAGGATAAATTATGGATCTTGTGGCACCTCTTTTTTCCGAAGCGAGCGATGGTGGCGCAAAAACCAGATGATGATGCTTTGGTGCTATTTACGTCCGGTTCAGAAGTTGTATCAAAAGGTGTGGTTCACAGCCACGCTAGTTTGTTAGCCAATGTGGAACAGATAAAAACCATTACTGATTTTAATCCACTTGACCGTTTTATGTCTTCTTTACCGCTATTTCATGCATTTGGATTGACGGTTGGCTTATTCACTCCGTTGTTGTCTGGTAGCCGAATATTCCTCTACCCAAACCCATTGCATTACCGGATAGTGTCAGAACTGGTATATGAGCGTAACTGTACCGTATTATTGGGTACATCCACTTTCCTGGAGAATTATGCCTATTTCGCTCATTCATATGATTTTGCGCGTCTTCGTTGTGTTATAGCCGGTGTTGAGAAGCTCACTGAAAATACGAAACAGATTTGGCAAGACAAATTCGGTATTCGCATTTTAGAAGGATATGGCATGACAGAATGTGCGCCTGTCATTGCATTGAATGTGCCGATGATGGCTAAGGTCGGTACTGTTGGGCGGATTTTGCCGGCAATGGAATCCCGTTTGATTCCGGTAGCAGGAATTAAGGCGGGGGGGCGTTTGCAACTGCGTGGCCCGAATATGATGAAAGGGTATCTGAGAATTGAAGATCCAAATCATTTAGAACTACCAGCGGCAAAAGATGAGCATGGAAATATTCAGTTTGATTGGTTCGATACCGGAGACATTGTTTCAATTGATGAACAGGGATTCTGTACTATTCTCGGTCAGGGGAAACATTTTGCTAAACAGGAAAAAATCGTGTCATTGGAAAGTGAAGCTGAACAGGAATAATCATCGTGAATCCATCCGTCGTTGTTCAACCGTTATTAACCCGTGGCATGAAAGCCGTATTGGTGTCACAATTTTTTTCAGCTTTTGCCGATAATGCGCTGTTATTTGCGATTCTGGCACAGTTGAAAGCCCAGTTTTATCCTGACTGGAGCCAGCCGATATTACAGATAGTGTTTGTTTTGGCATATATCCTATTGGCGCCTTTTGTGGGGCAAACAGCCGATCGTTTCCCGAAAGATCGTGTGATGTTGTTTGCTAATAGCGTCAAGTTGTTGGGCGCATTTACTATTTGCTTGGGATATGATCCATTTCTGGGTTATGCCTTGGTGGGAGTAGGTGCTGCATCATATTCACCGGCTAAATACGGAATCTTGGTTGAACTGACCGATGGTGATCGTTTGGTAAAGGCTAATGGTTTGATGGAGGCTTCAACGATCATTGCCATTCTTACAGGTTCTGTTGCTGGCGGTTTGTTGTCTGATTGGAACCTGGCTATCGCACTGCTTGTTTGTGCGCTGATGTATGGTATCGCTGTTATCGCTAATTTCTTTCTCCCTCGATTATCGGCTGTACGTCAGGATAAGGGCTGGAATCTGAAAAAGATGCTGACAGACTTTGCTTCATCTTGTTGTATTCTTTGGCATAACAAAGGCGCTAGGTTTTCTTTAATTGGCACCAGTTTGTTCTGGGGGGCGGGTATAACAGTGAGATTCCTATTGGTCTTATGGGTACCTGTTGTGCTGGGAATTTCTGACAATAGCACGCCGACAATACTTAATGTGATGGTTGCTGTCGGCATTATTATTGGCGCAGGTGTTGCTGCCCGTTTTATTACCCTTAAAACGGTCCATCGTTGTATGCCTGCTGGTGTTTTAATCGGCGTGATGGTGGTCATTTTTGCTGTTCAGCAAAATATTTGGGCTTCCTACGTCTTATTAATCATACTCGGTATTTTTGGCGGTTTGTTTATTGTTCCACTGAATGCATTATTGCAGGAAAGCGGCAGACAAACGGTTGGGGCCGGTTATGCCATCGCAGTACAGAACTTGGGTGAGAATATCGCCATGTTATTGATGCTTGGCTTGTACTCATTGGTTATTAAAATAGGCGTCCCGGTTGTTACAACAGGGATAGGTTTTGGTACTCTGTTGGCGTTGACAATCATGAGTTTGTGGATTTGGAACCGGTTTCAAAGAAATTGATCTTTTACCGGATAAAGAGTGTGTTATGAGTGAAAAAATTCTGACTCAGCTTAGTATTGAACTGGGAGAGAAGTTGAGACAGCAAAAACTGTGGGTGACCTGCGCTGAATCTTGCACCGGTGGCTGGTTGGCGAAAACAATTTCAGATATTGCCGGTAGTTCTGCTTATTTTGACCGAAGCTTTGTGACATACAGTAATAAAGCTAAGCATCAAATGCTGGGCGTGTCAGAAGCTGTTTTACAGCAATATGGGGCTGTTAGTGAACAGGTGGTGAGAGAAATGGCCGCAGGAGCGCTGAAAGCTGCGCGGGCAGATCTGGCGGTTTCAGTCAGTGGCATTGCCGGGCCTGATGGCGGTAGCGAAGAAAAACCTGTTGGTACCGTGTGGTTTGGGTTTGCATATCTGACGGTAAATGGGGTAGAAGTTGTGTCCCGCAATTGTTGTTTTAACGGTGATCGAAATGAAGTACGCCTTCAAGCTGTCATTTATTCTCTGAAAACATTGTTATCAGAGATTATATACCCTATGGATTTCAAGATGGATAGCGACGGCAAGGGTGCGAATCCCCGGGAGCATAGGTAACTATGTGACCGGGGTGAGTGAGTGCCGCCAACAAAGAGGCGACTTGAAAGATGACGGGTATAAAAAATTAACTTGATGCTGTATGATTATACAGTATAATTGTAGGCAACATTTCAGTATTAAAAATTATTCATCGGCAGTGAGAGAGCCCTTTCATTGCTTACGAGGGAGTAAAAATGGCTATTGATGAAAATAAACAAAAAGCACTAGCGGCGGCACTAGGCCAAATTGAAAAACAGTTTGGTAAAGGTTCCATCATGCGTTTGGGCGAAGACCGTTCAATGGACGTTGAAACTATCTCCACGGGTTCATTGTCACTGGATATTGCATTAGGTGCTGGTGGCCTGCCGATGGGGCGTATTGTTGAAATTTATGGCCCGGAATCTTCTGGTAAGACAACGCTGACATTACAGGTTATCGCCGCGGCACAACGTGAAGGTAAAACCTGTGCGTTTATTGATGCTGAACACGCCCTTGATCCTATCTATGCTAAGAAGTTGGGCGTTGATATTGATAATCTGTTGTGCTCTCAACCCGATACCGGAGAACAGGCTCTTGAGATCTGCGATGCGTTGACACGTTCCGGCGCTGTTGATGTCATTATCGTAGACTCCGTAGCTGCCTTAACGCCAAAAGCCGAAATAGAAGGGGAAATTGGTGATTCTCATATGGGGCTGGCAGCTCGAATGATGAGTCAGGCAATGCGTAAACTGGCCGGTAATTTGAAAAGCTCTAATACGTTGTTGATCTTTATCAACCAGATCCGTATGAAAATTGGCGTCATGTTCGGTAATCCTGAAACCACAACCGGTGGTAACGCGCTGAAATTCTATGCTTCTGTTCGTCTGGATATTCGCCGCATTGGTTCTGTGAAAAATGGCGAAGAGGTTGTTGGTAGCGAAACCCGTGTTAAGGTAGTCAAAAACAAAGTGGCAGCGCCATTTAAGCAAGCAGAATTCCAGATTATGTATGGCGAAGGCATTAACACTTATGGTGAATTAATCGATTTAGGCGTGAAGCATAAATTGGTGGAAAAAGCGGGTGCATGGTACAGCTATAATGGCGATAAAATTGGTCAGGGCAAAGCGAATGCTACCATCTACCTGAAAGAGCATCCTGAAATTTCTGCTGAACTGGATAAAAAATTACGTGAAATGCTGTTGCATAATGCCGGCGAATTCAGTAGTGCCGCTTCTGATTACGAAGGCGATGAAAACGAAGAGATGAATAACGAAGAATTCTAATCTGACTCATTATATCGGTAGTCTGTAATTCTCGGATTAAAACTGTAAAAGTTTTGTCATCAAACTTATACCGCGTTAATAATGACGCGGTTTCTTCTCTCAGAAAGCAAGTATTATCCATATTATGCGATCATGCTTTCAGAAAATACCCAGACGATTTACAATGCTGCCAGCGAATGGATGTGTCTGGGATTTTATACCTTATGGATTTCAAGATGCGTCGCGACGGCAAGGGAGTGAATCCCCGGGAGCATAGGTAACTATGTGACCGGGGTGAGCGAGTGCAGCCAACAAAGAGGCAACTTGAAAGATGACGGGTATACTTCTAATAGAAGAACTTTTATCTTATCCCCACTTTGTTTATTCGTGAGTTGAAAGTAGGTGATGGAATATCCCACCTAACCAATTCATAAATCTGTTTTTTCCAGCTTGATTTCGGGACAATTATGAGCAAAAGCACCGCTGAGATCCGTCAAGCGTTTCTCGACTTTTTTCATACTAAAGGGCATCAAATCGTACCAAGTAGTTCTTTGGTGCCAAATAATGACCCAACACTGCTATTTACCAACGCAGGGATGAACCAGTTTAAGGATCTATTTCTTGGACAGGACAAAAGATCTTATTCCCGGGCAACAACTGCTCAGCGTTGTGTTCGTGCCGGTGGTAAACATAACGATTTAGAAAATGTAGGTTACACCGCACGCCATCATACTTTTTTTGAGATGCTCGGTAATTTCAGTTTTGGTGACTATTTCAAACATGATGCTATTAATTATGCTTGGGAACTTCTGACGGGCAAAGATTGGTTCAATTTGCCTAAAGAAAAATTATGGGTGACTGTCTATCAGACAGATGATGAAGCCTATGATATTTGGAAGAACGAAGTCGGCATACCAACAGAAAGAATTATCCGCATTGGTGATAACAAAGGCGCGCCTTATGCATCGGATAACTTCTGGCAAATGGGTGATACCGGTCCTTGCGGCCCTTGCACTGAAATTTTTTATGATCATGGTGAACATATCTGGGGTGGACCGCCAGGAAGCTCGGAGGAAGATGATGACAGATATATTGAAATCTGGAATATCGTCTTTATGCAGTTCAACCGTCATGCTGATGGCACGATGGAGCCGTTGCCAAAACCATCAGTAGATACGGGGATGGGGCTGGAGCGCGTCGCCGCTGTATTGCAGCACGTCAATTCTAACTATGAGATCGATCTGTTCCGTGATTTGATTACTGCTGTTGCTAATGTCACTGGCGCTACAGATGATCTGAGTAATAAATCTCTGCGGGTTATTGCTGATCACATTCGTTCATGTGCATTTTTGATTTGTGATGGTGTTGCTCCTTCTAATGAAAACCGTGGTTATGTTCTGCGTCGTATTATCCGCCGAGCTATCCGTCACGGTAACATGTTGGGGGCTAAAGATACCTTCTTCTACAAACTGGTTGCGCCATTGATAGACGTGATGGGTGCTGCGGGAGAAGAGCTTAAACGCCAGCAAACCATTGTTGAGCAGATCTTGAAAACAGAAGAAGAGCAGTTTGCTCGTACTCTGGAACGTGGTCTGCAATTGTTAGACGATGAACTGGCAAAACTGTCCGGTGATATTCTGGATGGCGAAACGGCTTTCCGTCTGTATGATACCTATGGTTTCCCTGTGGATTTAACCGCTGATGTTTGCCGTGAGCGTAATATTAGCGTTGATGAAGCGGGATTTGCCCTGGCAATGGAAAATCAGCGTCGTCGTGCTCGTGAATCAAGTGGTTTCGGCACCGATTATAATGAATTGATCAAAGTTGATGAACGCAGTGATTTCTCTGGTTACGATCATAACGAACAGCAGGCAACAGTAACTGCTATCTTCCGTGATGGTGAATCAGTCGATCAAATTCAAGCGGGTGAAGAAGCGATTGTTATATTGGATAAGACCGCTTTTTATGCTGAATCTGGTGGACAAGTTGGTGACTCAGGCATTCTGAGTAATGCCGATTGTGCTTTTTGTGTTATTGATACACAAAAATATGGTCAGGCTATTGGTCATATTGGTAAGCTTGAAAAAGGTACCTTAAGTGTAAACCGTAACATCAATGCGGTTATTGATATTGAACGTCGTGATGCAATTCGTTTGAATCACTCAGCAACCCATCTGTTACATGCTGCGTTACGTCAAGTTTTGGGTGAGCACGTATCACAGAAAGGCTCTCTGGTTAACGATAAATACCTTCGCTTTGATTTTTCTCACTTTGAAGCGATGAAACCAGAACAGATCCGTCAGGTTGAGGATTTGGTTAATGCCGAAGTTCGTCAAAATTCACCTGTTGTTACTGAATTGATGGATCTGGAAACAGCAAAAGCCAAAGGTGCGATGGCACTGTTTGGTGAAAAATATGAAGAACAAGTTCGCGTACTGTCAATGGGGGATTTTTCCACTGAATTATGTGGAGGGACTCATGCAAATCGCACCGGTGATATTGGCTTGTTCCGTATTATTGCTGAATCTGGAACGGCTGCGGGTATCCGTAGGATCGAAGCGATTACAGGTAAAAAAGCGGTGGAATCTGTACATCAACAGGTTGATTTACTTCAAGATATTGCTCAATTAGTGAAAAGTGATATCCATAGCCTGAGTGAAAAAGTACGGGTGACGCTGGATAGAACCAAAGCGTTGGAAAAAGAGCTTCAACAGCTTAAAGATCAGCAGGCTGCACAAGAGAGCTCTTCTTTAGCAAGCAAAGCGAAAGAAGTGAAGGGTGTGAAGTTGCTGGTCAGTCAGTTAAGTAATACAGAACCTAAGATGTTGAGAACGATGGTTGATGATCTAAAAAATCAACTAGGTTCAGCGATTATTGTGCTTTCCACTATAAGTGATGATAAAGTCAGCTTAATTGTTGGTGTCACAAAGGATCTGACTGCTAAAATAAGAGCAGGTGAGTTAATTTCTTCTGTAGCTCAGCAGATCGGTGGTAAAGGCGGTGGTCGTCCTGATATGGCCCAGGCAGGTGGTTCTGATGTTGAAGCATTGCCTTCTGCTTTGGATAGCGTGGAAGAGTGGGTAGCATCGCGGCTATAAGCGGTATTACCTGAGTTTACGGGGCATCATAGCGTTGTTTTTGTGGTGTCTTGAAATCTTGTTGTGAAATTGTTAAAAGGTTAAGCGCATATTTATTTATTTTGGCTAAACTATATAGGTAGGAAATGCGCTTAAAATTGCTTATACTTTAAGCATATACCATTGTTTTACGTTTTCACGGTGTTTGATGGATAATAGCGGGGAAACCGAAAGACCCGACTCTTTTAAATTTTCAAGGAGCAAAGAATGCTTATTCTGACTCGTCGAGTTGGTGAAACGCTCATGATAGGCGATGAGGTAACAGTTACAGTACTGGGGGTTAAAGGTAACCAAGTTCGTATTGGTGTAAATGCCCCTAAAGAAGTTTCTGTTCACCGTGAAGAAATTTATCAGCGGATTCAGGCCGAAAAGTCTCAGCCAACAACTTACTGACTCTAAGTTGGCGTCCTATCTCTGTCAGAACCGGGCGCCATTTTTGAGGGATCTCACCTCTGTTGGTATTTTTAGGTCTTGCTAATTTCTTAAACTCTTGTCTATTTTCCCATCTTTTTTGTTTTTCTATCGTAAGAACAGCATGTTCCTATCATGCTATTGTGGCGAATAACGATTTGTATGTACTTCAATTGAGGTTGTGATAATTTACTGCTGATAAAGCACACTTTTTGACGGCAAACTAAACATCTTGTGTGTGAAGTGTTCAAATAAACACAGGTTTAGAAAAATTGTTTGACTTATAAGTCTGGGAAAGTAATATGTGCGCCACGCAGTGACGAGGAGCTTAAATAAAAGTTCTGAGTCGCGATTCGAAAGAAAGCGTACGGTGAGATGGCCGAGAGGCTGAAGGCGCTCCCCTGCTAAGGGAGTATGCGGTTAAGAGCTGCATCGAGGGTTCGAATCCCTCTCTCACCGCCATTTAAACCACGCATCCATAGCTCAGCTGGATAGAGTACTCGGCTACGAACCGAGCGGTCGGAGGTTCGAATCCTTCTGGATGCGCCATATTTAGCCTTAAGATGAAATCATCTGGGGCGCCATTCAGGTAATAGAAGCAACTACTGCCTTTTACCAAGAGTGAAAAATTGAACACGCATCCATAGCTCAGCTGGATAGAGTACTCGGCTACGAACCGAGCGGTCGGAGGTTCGAATCCTTCTGGATGCGCCATATTTAGCCTTGAGATGAAATTATCTGAGGCGCCATTCAGGTAATAGAAGCAACTACTACCTTTTATCAAGAATGAAAAACTGAACACGCATCCATAGCTCAGCTGGATAGAGTACTCGGCTACGAACCGAGCGGTCGGAGGTTCGAATCCTTCTGGATGCGCCATATTTAGCCTTGAGATGAAGTCGTCCAAGGCACCACTCAGGTAATAGAAGCAACTACTGTCTTTTACCAAGAGTGAAAAACTGAACATGCATCCATAGCTCAGCTGGATAGAGTACTCGGCTACGAACCGAGCGGTCGGAGGTTCGAATCCTTCTGGATGCGCCATATCAAGCCCTGCTTCAACAGCAGGGCTTTTTCCTTTCCGGCTGTCCGTGTTGTCACATAACCAACTCGCTCTTTGTATGACGCTGAAATGTTTTTGCTGCTATACCCTATGGATTTCAAGAGGCATCGCGACGGCAAAGGAGCGAATCCCCGGGAGCATAGCAAACTATGTGACCGGGGTGAGTGAGTGCCGCCAACAAAGAGGCAACTTGAAAGATGACGGGTATATATCTAATCAGCGACAATTTGACTTGTTTAAGATAAAGTAAACCCTTATAAAAATTCTTCTAAAACACTACGGGAGGTCGAATTGATCCCGGACGTATCAAAGGCTCTATCATGGCTAGAGGCGCATCCGACAATTTTAAATGGAATTCGTCGCGGTGTTGAACGTGAAACATTGCGTATTACTTCCGATGGTAGTTTAGCCATAACGGAACATCCTAAAGCACTTGGTGCAGCGCTTACGCATAAATGGATTACTACTGATTTTGCAGAGTCATTGTTGGAGTTCATAACACCAGTTAATGATGACATAAAATATACGATTTCTTTTCTTAGCGATATTCATCGTCACACGGCGCGTATGCTGGATAAAGAAAAAATGTGGCCATTGAGTATGCCATGCTTTATTGATGCGGAGGAGAACATTACTCTGGCTCAATATGGCACATCGAATGTTGGTCGCTATAAGACTTTATACCGTGAAGGGTTAAAAAATCGTTATGGCGCGTTAATGCAGACCATATCCGGGGTTCATTATAATTTTTCATTGCCAATTGAGTTCTGGCGCGCCTGGGCTGGTATTGAAGATACAGAGAGTGGTAAAGAGCAGATCTCTAATGGCTATTTCCGCTTGATCCGTAACTATTACCGCTTTGGATGGGTGATCCCATACTTGTTTGGCGCTTCTCCGGCAATTTGTTCCTCGTTCTTACGTGGAAGAGAAACCTCTTTTCTTTTTGATCGGACAGAAGATGGAACTTGTTATCTGCCTTATGCGACTTCACTAAGAATGAGTAATCTGGGGTACACCAATAAATCACAAAGTGATCTGAATATTACGTTTAATAACCTACACACCTATATTGACGGGTTGAAAAAAGCGATTCATAAGCCATCTGATGAGTTTGCTAAATTGGGTATTAAGCAAGGTGATAAACATATTCAGCTCAATACCAACGTCTTACAAATTGAAAATGAGTTGTATGCGCCAATCCGACCTAAACGTGTCACAAAAGAGAATGAATCGCCTTCTGATGCGTTGCTGCGTGGGGGAGTGGAATATATCGAAGTTCGTTCATTGGATATTAATCCATTTGCCGCGATTGGCGTCAATGAAACACAAATCCGTTTTCTTGACCTATTCTTAATATGGTGCGTGCTTGCCGAAGCGCCTGAGATGGGCAGTGATGAATTAGATTGTTGCCGTAAGAACTGGGATAGAGTGATCCTTGAAGGGCGTAAACCAGGGCAAATGATTGGTCTTGGTTGTGGAAGTGTGGAAGAGCCGTTGGCAAAAGTCGGCAAAAAGTTATTTAGTGACTTGAAACGGGTTGCCGCAATATTGGATAGTTGTTCTGGCACACAATATCAAAAGGTTTGCGAAGAATTAATTGCTATGTTTGATGATTCATCACTGACTTTATCGGCTCGCGTGCTGGAAAAAATGAAGAGCCAGGGTATTGGTGGTTTTGGACTGGAACTGGCAGATGAATACCATCAGCAACTGATCAATGAAAAATATGAGGTTATTAGCGACGAACAGTTTGCTATAGAACGCAGGGCCTCCGTAGAGCGACAAGACGCGTTGGAACGTGAGGATACGATGAGTTTTGATGAGTATCTGAAGCAACAGACGGGATGCTAGAAAAGAAAATGGCCACAAGTAAAAGTGGCCAAATGGGATTTTCTAGAGAATAGGGATAATAATAACGCTTCTTTCATTCTTTATGACCGGTGGCAGATGAAAAAGTTTCATTTGCTTGAAGAAAAATCTGAATTTTTTGTGGAGATGAAGAAATGCCTTTACTGGATAGTTTTACTGTTGACCATACTCGTATGAATGCGCCAGCCGTAAGAGTTGCTAAGACTATGAAAACGCCTCATGGCGACACCATCACAGTTTTTGACTTACGTTTCTGCGTACCCAATAAACAGGTTATGCCTGAAAAGGGTATTCATACACTTGAACATTTGTTTGCTGGTTTTATGCGCAACCACCTCAATGGCGAGGGGGTTGAAATTATTGATATATCGCCAATGGGATGTCGAACAGGTTTTTATATGAGCTTGATTGGCGCACCGGCGGAAATACGCGTTGCGGACGCATGGAAAGCGGCGATGGCTGATGTTTTGAAAGTGAAAGATCAGAGCCAGATCCCAGAGCTAAATATTTACCAATGTGGTACTTATCACATGCATTCACTGACAGAAGCCCAGGATATTGCACGTCATATCCTTGATTCAGACGTCCTCGTTAATAAGAATGACGAGTTGGCATTACCGGAAGAAAAACTGACTGAATTGAAAGTGTAGTTCCATAGCAGTGATAATATTTTGGGTTCCTGAGATGAAGTATTAACAGGAATTTGCCGTTGGAGGTTGGTGATATACCTCCAGCGGTGTTAATTTTTCGCGGCGATTTAAATAGCTTGTACTTCTTGCTCAGGAAATTGGCTAATGGGAGTGACTCGAACTTGTTTAATGACATTATCGTTCACTGAAAGTACTTCAAAGTTATATTTGCCGATTTGTACTTGTACATTAAGATCAGGTATTTCTCCTAACTCTTCAAGCACCATACCATTAACCGTTCGTGGCCCATCAATAGGCAATGCCCAGTTAAAGGCTTTATTTAATTCGCGGATATTGGCTGTCCCATCAACCAAAATAGTGCCGTCGCTTTGTGGTGAAACTTCTTCTGCTAGAGAAGGGGACATGGATGTTGTAAAATCACCGACAATCTCTTCGAGGATATCTTCAACAGTGACTAGTCCTTGAATATCACCGTATTCATCAACGATGAGCCCGGCTTTTTCCTTATTGCGTTGGAAATTCACTAACTGGATATTAAGCGGTGTGCTGACTGGAACATAATAGATTTTATCTGCTGCTTTAATCAGATTTCTTTTGGTGAACTCTTTTTTTTCTGTCATCAGTCGGTAAGCTTCACGTACACGAAGCATGCCGATAGCGTCATCAAGCGAATCACGATAAAGCACGATCCGGCCGTGAGGTGAATGAGTTAATTGCCGTATGATGGATTTCCAGTCATCATTAATATCAATGCCAATAATTTCATTACGGGGAACCATAATGTCGCCGATTGTGACTTTTTCCAGATCTAAAATTGAAGTCAGCATATCCTGATGTTGCTGTGATAGCTTGGCATTTGATTCATTTACAATAGTGCGGAGCTCATCTTTGCTAATTGCGTGATTAGAGCCAGTAGGATGTTTGATACCAAGGCAACGCATTAACAATAAAGTAATTTTATTTAGCGTCCAAACTAACGGCAGCATGATTTTCTGTAACGGGCGGAGCAAAAAACTGCTCGGAAAAGCGACTCTTTCAGGATAGAGGGCGGCTATCGTTTTTGGCATAACTTCAGAAAATATCAGTACGATAAACGTCAGAATACCGGTTGCGATAGCGACTCCGGCATCGCCATAAAGACGCATGCCAATGATAGTAGCGAGTGCTGAGGCAAGAATATTAACCAGATTATTACCGATAAGAATCAGGCTGATAAGCTGCTCAGGATGACGAAGTAATGCTTCAACTCTGCGGGCAGAGCGATTCCCCTGCTTTGCCAGATGACGTAAGCGATAACGATTCATTGTCATCATACCTGTCTCGGAGGCGGAGAAATAAGCTGAGACAATGACCATGATGACTAAAATAATCAGTAATGTGCTTGTTGAGACATGCTCCAAAGCGGAATTCCTTCCAAGTATTGATTGGACATCATACTCCTAGTAAACCATGATTTCCTGCAATAATCGATTGCCGAAATAGGCGAGTGTTAGAGTAAATGCGCCGATCAGGTTAAACCAGATAACGCGTTTACCGCGCCATCCATCATGGTAGTGGCCCCATAATAAAACAATGTAAACAAACCACGCGATGATAGACAAAATTGCTTTGTGGATATTTTCGCTACTGAAAATATTATCTATATAGAGGATGCCGGTACAGAGAGTCAGTGTTAGCAATATTACGCCAACCTGAGTGATATGAAACATTTTGCGTTCAATGAACATTAATGGGGGCATATCTGGCGTGAAAGAGAGTTTTTTGTTTTTAAGCTGATGATCCAACCATCCAAGTTGTAATGCATATAATGCAGCGATAAGTAAAGTTGCGTAACCAAGAAGCGCTAAGCCAATATGAATAGATAATTCAAAGCTGGCCTCTAGATGGGTAATGAATTCACCTGGCATCAGACTCGCCAGGACCAAATTTATCATGGAAAAACTGTAGACAATGGGTAGCAGGAACCAGGCGCGGCCATGAGAAGCAACAATTGTCATGATGATACAAGTCAGTAAACTGACAATAGAACCTAGGTTTAGAAGAGTGAGGTTTTGCCCACTGCTAACGTGGAAGATCTGATACTTAAGTGCAATAGCATGACAAGTTAAAGCGACAATCGCAGAAAGTAATGCCAGCCTGCGGTATCCTTTCGATTTCCGCAGTAAGTTGGGAATAATCAGTACCAAGCTGAGTAAATAAGCGAATAAAGAAATTATAGAAAATACTGGCATAGCATTAGCCGTTTTAGCGATAGTCTTTGGTTGAATTAAAGCTTAAGTATACCGCCAGCAAGGATAGCCTCCAACCGTTGTTAAGCATTGGTGCGAATCTCTGTGCAGAGATCCTTTACCATCGTGTTATAATTTGCGAAATACGCCTTACAGGTAGCCCATTTTAAAAAAATTGAGCAGAGACAATGTTTGATAATCTAACCGACAGACTATCGCGCACATTGCGCAATATCAGTGGCCGTGGGCGACTGACCGAAGACAATATTAAAGAGACACTGCGTGAAGTTCGCATGGCTTTACTTGAAGCTGATGTTGCATTGCCTGTAGTGCGTGATTTTATTTCGTGCGTTAAAGAGAGCGCGGTAGGCCACGAGGTTAATAAAAGCCTTACTCCCGGCCAAGAGTTTGTCAAAATTGTTCAGAATGAACTCGTTAAGGCGATGGGGGAAGTTAACAGTGAACTGAATCTTTCTACTCAGCCTCCTGCCGTCGTATTAATGGCGGGCCTGCAAGGCGCGGGTAAAACGACCAGCGTCGCCAAGCTCGGTAGTTTTCTAAAAGGAAAACAGAAGAAAAAAGTTTTGGTGGTATCTGCCGACGTCTATCGGCCAGCGGCTATCAAACAGCTTGAAACCTTGGCGCAGGCAGTGGGTATTGATTTTTATCCTTCTGACGCTCAGGAAAAACCCGTTGATATCGTGACTCAAGCGGTACAGCATGCCAAATTGAAATTCTATGATGTGCTTTTGGTGGATACGGCGGGTCGTCTGCATGTTGACGAAGCGATGATGGATGAAATCAAACAGGTTCATAAAGCCATTAATCCAGTGGAAACCCTGTTTGTTGTTGATGCGATGACGGGGCAGGATGCGGCTAATACCGCGAAAGCTTTCAATGAAGCATTGCCGCTGACCGGTGTGGTGTTAACTAAAGTCGACGGCGATGCTCGTGGCGGTGCTGCGCTATCTATTCGTCATATTACCGGTAAGCCGATTAAATTCCTGGGTGTTGGTGAAAAAACGGATGCGTTGGAGCCGTTTCACCCGGATCGTATTGCCTCTCGCATCCTTGGAATGGGCGATGTCATTTCCCTGATTGAAGAGATTGAAAGTAAAGTCGATCGCACTCAGGCTGAAAAGCTGGCTTCTAAATTAAAGAAAGGTGACGGTTTCGATTTAAATGACTTTCTAGATCAGCTAAAGCAGATGCGTAACATGGGGGGAATGGCCAGCATGTTAAGCAAAATGCCGGGAATGTCTCAAGTGCCAGATGCAGTGAAATCCCAGATGGACGATAAAATTCTGGTGAAAATGGAAGCGATTATCAATTCCATGACACGTAAAGAACGGCAAAAACCGGAAATAATTAAAGGCTCTCGTAAACGTCGTATTGCCAATGGTTCAGGCACTCAGGTTCAAGATGTTAACCGCTTGCTTAAACAATTCGACGAAATGCAGCGCATGATGAAAAAGATGAAAAAAGGCGGCCTGGCAAAAATGATGCGTGGTATGAAAGGCATGATGCCACCCGGATTTATGGGCCGTTAATCGATAAAGTCTCGAAGAATATCCACTTTGGATTGCTTTTTGCGCCAAAGTGAGTAAACTTTTCGGGCTTTTTATCTGACAACCGGACTTCGTTCCTCGATGAAGTCTGGTTGTTTTGTTAACTAATGAGGATGTTATGGTAACAATTCGTTTAGCTCGTGGCGGCGCCAAAAAGCGTCCGTTTTACCAAGTAGTCGTGACCGATAGCCGCAGCCCGCGTGATGGTCGCTTTATCGAGCGTGTTGGCTTCTTCAACCCTATTGCAACAGGGAAAGCAGAAGCACTGCGTTTAGATCTGGACCGTATCGAACATTGGATTGGTCTGGGTGCAACTGTGTCTGATCGTGTTTCTACACTGATCAAAGACGCCAAAAAAGCAGCTTAATCTGTCGCGGTGGTAACTATGAGCAAGCAAACCTGTTTTGAACCGCCTGTAAACCCAATTGTATTGGGAAAACTAGGTTCAACTTATGGTATTCGTGGTTGGCTCAGAGTTTTTTCTTCCACCGAACATGCCGAAGACATTTTTGAGTATCAACCGTGGTTTATTCAACGGGCAGGTCGGTGGCAACACATCGAACTGGAAGCCTGGAAACACCACAATCAGGATATGATCATCAAAATCAAAGGTATTGATGATCTGGATGCTGCGAATTTACTGACTAATTGCGAAATTATTGTAGATTCAGAACAACTGCCAGAGCTGGATGCGGGTGATTACTACTGGAAAGACTTAATAGGTTGCCAGGTAATCAACACCGCGGGTTATAACTTGGGGACTGTCAATGACATGATGGAAACCGGTTCTAACGACGTAATGGTAATTAAAGCAAACTTGAAAGATGCATTCGGTATCAAGGAACGGCTAATTCCGTTTCTTGATGGGCAGGTTATCAAGAAAGTCGATCTCGCTACTAAAACCATTGAAGTAGATTGGGATCCTGGTTTTTAAACTCCGGTTATAAGCGGTTGAAATGAGTGGGACGCGATAATGTGGATTGGGGTTATTAGCCTGTTTCCTGAAATGTTCCGCGCAATAACCGATTATGGGGTAACTGGCCGGGCAGTGAAAAATGGCCTGTTAAGTATTGAATGCTGGAATCCACGGGATTTTACCTATGACCGGCATCGTACCGTTGACGATCGACCTTATGGCGGTGGTCCAGGCATGTTGATGATGGTTCAGCCTTTACGGGAAGCCATTCATGCAGCAAAAACTGCGGCAGGCGAAGGCGCAAAAGTGATTTATCTTTCACCTCAGGGACGCAAACTCAACCAACAAGGGGTTTGTGAGCTGGCAACAAATGAAAAACTGATTTTGATTTGCGGCCGCTATGAAGGGATAGATGAGCGGGTGATCCAAACCGAGATTGACGAAGAGTGGTCTGTCGGTGATTACGTACTCAGCGGTGGTGAAATC
Source organism: Photorhabdus akhurstii (assembly GCF_019090985.1). NCBI lineage: Bacteria > Pseudomonadati > Pseudomonadota > Gammaproteobacteria > Enterobacterales > Morganellaceae > Photorhabdus > Photorhabdus akhurstii. The sequence goes on from NZ_CP020335.1 coordinate 1,463,145, forward strand.
CCTGCAATGACGATGATCGACTCCGTTTCTCGGTTCATACCGGGTGTTCTGGGGCGTCAGGCATCGGCGGAAGAGGACTCTTTTGCTGATGGATTGCTGGATTGTCCGCACTATACTCGCCCGGAGGTATTAGATGGTATGGAAGTTCCACCAGTATTGCTGTCTGGAAATCATGCTGAAATTAATCGCTGGCGGCTGAAACAATCGCTTGGCCGGACCTGGCTTAGAAGACCTGAACTTCTGGAAAACCTAGCTCTGACTGACGAGCAAAGGATATTGCTAATAGAGTTCCAACGGGAACATCTAGCTGAAGCAACTAATTAATCCAGACATATCCCCGAAGGGAATGTCTCTGATATATCAGTTTACCTAGGGTAAGAGAATTATTATGAGCAACATTATTAAACAACTTGAACAAGAGCAGATGAAGCAAGACGTACCTTCATTCCGTCCGGGTGACACCGTGGAAGTTAAGGTATGGGTCGTAGAAGGTGCTAAGAAACGTCTGCAGGCATTCGAGGGCGTGGTTATCGCTATCCGTAACCGCGGTCTGCACTCTGCATTCACTGTTCGCAAAGTTTCTAACGGCGAAGGTGTTGAGCGTGTATTCCAGACTCACTCCCCAGTCGTAGACAGCATTAACGTTAAACGTCGTGGTGCTGTTCGTAGAGCTAAATTGTACTATCTGCGTGAGCGTTCTGGTAAAGCCGCTCGTATTAAAGAGCGTCTGAACAGCAAATAATACGCTTTCGTTACATCCGAAAGTTATCATTAAAAGAGGTCAGCAATTGCTGGCCTCTTTTTTTTATCTCCGATTTAAAACCACGTTTTGTGGGCGTGGTCATCAATTTGGTTTATTGTAATGAAAAAACAGGTTGAATACGGGCGAGTTTTTTGGAGGATCTTTTATTACGTCCCTCTGGGGTGAAATCAATGTCCCCTTTTATGAAGGAGGATTTTTACTCATCGATAAATGATTCGGCAATACATTATTATCAGATTGTAATAATCTTAAAGACAATTATTTTGAGAGTCTTAGAATAATTTCAGACGTGATTAACTGACGATAAGGATTTGCTTTGAAAACTTTTAAAATACACAACAAAACAATGGCTTACCGAGATGAAGGTGAAGGTTTCCCGTTATTACTAGGGCATAGCTATTTGTTTGATTCTACTATGTGGGCGCCTCAGATCGAGGCTTTAAGTAAAAAATACCGGGTGATTGTTCCTGATCTCTGGGGACATGGAAATTCGGGAGAGCTACCAGAACAACATCGCACTTTAGCTGATTTAGCTCGGGATTACCTAGCGTTGATGGATCAACTTGGCATTAAAGAGTTCGCTATCATTGGGTTATCCGCTGGCGGTATGTGGGGAATTGAGTTGGTAGAGATGGCGCCGGACAGAGTTAAGGCACTGGTTTTGATGGATACCTTTGTCGGATTAGAACCTGAGGTGACTCATACAAAATACTTTGCCATGTTGGATGCGATAGAGCAGGCTGGTGCAATTCCTCAATCTATTTTGCAACAGCAGATAGCGCCAGCCTTCTTTAGTCAGCAACCGGCTCAACATTTGGTTGATGAATTAACTCAGCGTCTGGTAGCCATTCCTGCGGAAACATTGCGTAATAGTGTTGTTCCGTTAGGTAGAATAATATTTGGGCGTGAAGATAGAATGCATTTGTTGGAAAAATTAGATATTCCCTCGCTGGTTATTACTGGTGAACAAGATACGCCTCGCCCGCCTCTGGAAGGTTATTTGATGGCTGAAATATTGCACTGTGATCATATTATTATCCAGGATGCAGGGCATATTTCCACATTAGAGCAACCCCATAAAGTTAATCAGGAATTAATTGCTTTTTTACAGCAAGCTCTGTAACAAATATTTTAATAAAGAGGCCGGAAAATCCGGCCTCAGACCGTTGACATTAGTGTGTTGACTTTCCTTAATTAAATTAATGAAAAAGAGGATTGGATATAGCTTAATATTTTATGGGTGCATTCGGTAACTTTATATAAAATATAGACTGAGATTATTGATATTCTCTGTTTTTAGTAATAGAAATGAGATAAATATATTTTTTACCTGATGATTTTAAATGGAAAAATGAAAGATTAACGATCATAAAACATTGCCTATTTGTTCTGATATTAATCTTATTTTAAGATAATTATTTCTAATATTTTTCCATATGAAATAATTTTAATCTTATTAATTGGTTCTAGAATAGATTTATCATTGAATTGACTCCTTTTTCATTTTTTGTAAACAATAATTTACAGTGTTTTAGATTTGTTTACACTTTTGGATTGTATTCTTTACGACGCGTGATATGTTATTAGTCAAATGCATAAAAACAAATGAGTACAGAATGATAATTTGAGGAGAAAATCGACATGTTCATGCAAAGAGATGTACTTAATAACGTTCACATCAGTGGTGAGCAAATTCTTATCACTCCAAAAGAATTAAAGCAACAATATCCACTGAGCAATGATGATCTGCATGTTATTGCAAACGCGCGTAAAACTATTGCTGACATTGTTCAGCTCCGTGATCCCCGTTTGCTGGTAGTGTGTGGTCCTTGTTCTATTCATGACGTAGACGCGGCTTTGGATTATGCTCACCGTTTGGCCGCCCTTTCTGCTGAATTGAGTGATAGCTTGTACATCGTCATGCGTGTCTATTTTGAAAAGCCTCGTACAACCGTGGGTTGGAAAGGTCTTATTAATGATCCATTCATGGATGGTTCATTTGATGTGGAAGCTGGCCTGCATATTGCCCGCCGCTTACTACTCAGTTTGGTTAAAATGGGATTACCTCTTGCAACAGAAGCTTTAGATCCGAATAGTCCACAATATTTGGGGGATTTATTCAGTTGGTCTGCAATTGGCGCGAGAACCACGGAATCTCAGACACACCGTGAAATGGCTTCAGGTTTATCTATGCCTGTTGGTTTTAAAAATGGGACTGATGGTAGCTTGAGCACGGCAATTAATGCGATGTGTGCCGCCGCTATGCCACACCGTTTTGTGGGAATAAATCAATCGGGGCAGGTGTGTTTATTACAAACTCAAGGAAACCCGAATGGACATATTATCTTGCGTGGAGGTAAGACCCCTAATTACAGCGCCCAACATGTAATGGAATGTGAACAGCAAATGATTCAGTCTGGATTATTGCCATCCTTGATGATTGATTGTAGTCATGGTAACTCTAACAAGGATTTTCGTCGCCAAAGTTTGGTTGTGGATTCTGTTGCGGATCAGATCATTTCAGGGAATCGCTCTATTACTGGCATTATGTTGGAAAGCAACATTAATGAGGGTAATCAATCCTCTGAGCAACCGCGTAGTGAAATGAAATATGGCGTATCAGTGACTGACGCGTGTATTAGTTGGCAGACGACAGAGGCGATTCTAAGAAAATTACATCAGCAACTTAGCAGGCAATTGTCGCAAAGAATGACAGTACTGAAAAAAGCGGGATAATAAATATGGCGGCTGAATTATCTCAATTGCGGGATAAGATTGATGAAGTGGATAAAGCTTTGCTGGGCTTACTGGCAAAGCGTCTGGAATTGGTTGCAGAGATTGGTGAGGTAAAAAGCCAGAATGGGTTATCAATTTATGCGCCTGACAGAGAAATGGCGATGCTTGCTTCACGTCGGCAGGAGGCCGAAGAGTTTGGTGTTCCACCTGATTTAATTGAAGATATTCTGCGCCGTATTATGCGGGAGTCCTACACCAGTGAAAATAACAAAGGGTTTAAAACGCTTTGTCCTCAATTGGGGCCGATAGTCATTGTTGGTGGCTTGGGCAAAATGGGGAAACTGTTTGGCCGCTTGTTAACATTGTCTGGTTATGAAGTCAAAAATCTGGAGCCACAAGATTGGCCTGACGCGGAGCAGATTCTGGCGGGAGTGGGTATGGTGATTATCAGTGTGCCTATCCATTTGACAGAAGAGGTTATTCGCCGTTTACCGCCATTACCTGACCATTGCATTTTGGTGGATTTGGCGTCCGTTAAACAGCAGCCATTACAAGCTATGCTTGATGTGCATAAAGGTCCAGTGTTGGGATTACATCCTATGTTTGGGCCGGATGTCGGTAGTTTGGTAAAACAAGTTGTTGTTTACTGTGACGGACGTCAAGAGGAAGCTTATCAATGGTTTTTAGAACAGTTGTTGATTTGGGGGGCTTGCTTGCATCAAATGAGTCCTGAACAGCATGATAAAAACATGAGCTTTATTCAGGCGTTGCGCCATTTCACGACATTTGCTTATGGGCAACATCTCGCACAGGAAGGTGCTGATTTACAACAACTGTTATCAATATCTTCGCCTATTTACCGTTTGGAACTGATCATGGTCGGGCGGTTGTTTGCGCAAGATCCTCAGCTTTACGCGGATATTATTATGTCATCACCAGAGAATATTGATCTTATACGCCGTTATCATCAAAGTTTTGGACAAGCGTTAGGGATATTGGAAAGCCGGGATAAACGGGCTTTTGTCAGCAGTTTTGAAGATGTTAGTGAATGGTTTGGTGATTATGCGCCTCATTTTATGAGAGAGAGCAGGGTATTGCTTCAACAAGCGAATGATAGCCGCCAATAGCTATATCCTATGGATTTCAAGATGCATCGCGACGGCAAGGGAGTGAATCCCCGGGAGCATACGAACTATGTGACCGGGGTGAGCGAGTGCAGCCAACAAAGAGGCAACTTGAAAGATAACGGGTATAAAAAGAATCGGATATGACAATACCCTGTTCAAATTGCTGACAAATTTAATTGTATTAATGAGGGTGAAAGGCTTTGCAGATTAGATCACATTAAAGGCATAAAATAGAGGAATAGCTTAAATTAAACCGTAAAAAAGCAATGCTATTGGACGGATTAAAGTCGTATAAAGCAAGTTTAAACTGGCGTATTTAAGGTATTGCAATTTTACATGGGAGATGAGCAATATAATAATGCTGAAAATAGCTGAGTTATTATTTGGTTAAATTATTTATTTGCGGGTTTTGTTACGCTGGTTTTTTATCATCGAGTTATTTAACTGGTTTAGGAAAAGGTTATTCACCGGTTGAAAACGTTATTAAAGATGGTTTTTGGGGAGATATATTTTCTGGTAAACGGATAAACCTATTCATATTTTCATTTATCTTTTTTTCTAGGTATGTAAGCATTGATAAAGCCAGTTTTTATTTTTTACTGATAGCTTTATGATGGGCAGTTTTTAAGTTGTTATTAAAAGTCATGGTGTTAACTTCTGGGTTTAATCGGTATAGAGTTTTAACCATGTTTTACCACTTTTTTATCCCTGTTTTTTACTAAGTTTAACCATCATGGTATGTGGTCTTACGTTTAATGAGCATTAATCATATTCGCTTTAAGTATTAATAAAATCGATTTTCATTGCTTATTTTTTACTGATGGTTTTACGATGGCAGTTTTTAAGTTGTTATTAAAAGTCATGGTGTTAACTTCCGGGTTTAATCGGTATACGGTTTTAACCATGTTTTTACCTCCTTTAATACCTGCTTTTTAGATGGTAAATGAATCTGGGGAAAAAAGCTGAACCGGATTTAATCTGACAGATACCTTATAAATAACCGGTAATTGTTAAAGCTGAGATAGTACAGGTTTTAACAGTTGTTTTCCCTTTTTTAATGCCTTTTTTATTAAAGTTTAACCATCATGGTATGTGGTTTTACGTTTAATGAGTATTAATCATCTTCGTTTTAAACATTAACAAAACCGGTTTTTATTTCTTACTGATAGTTTTATGATAGGTGGTTTTCAAGTGATTATTAAAAGTCATGGTTTTAAGTTTTAACTTCTGGATTTAATTGGTATAAATTTTTAATCGTGTTTTTATCCCCTTTAATGCCTTTTTTATTAAGTTTAACCATCATGGTATGTCGTTTTTTACGCTTAATGAGCATTAATCATATTCGTTTTAAACATTAACAAAATCGATTTTCATTGCTTATTTTTTACTGATGGTTTTACGATGGGCAGTTTTTTAGTTGTTATTAAAAGTCATGGTGTTAACTTCTGGGTTTAATCGGTATAGAGTTTTAACCATGTTTTACCCCTTTTTTACACCTGTTTTTTACTAAGTTTAACCATCATGGTATGTGGTTTTACGTTCAATGAGTATTAATCATCTTCGTTTTAAACATTAACAAAACCGATTTTTATTGCTTATTTTTCACTGATGGTTTTACGATGGGCGGTTTTAAAGTTGTTATTAAAAGTCATGGTTTTAATTTCTGGATTTAATGGCATACGGTTTTAATCGTATTTTTACCCCTTTTAACGTCTGCTTTTTAGATGGTAAATGAATCTGGGGAAGAAAAGCTGAACCGGATTTAATCTGACAGATACATTATAAATAACCGGTAATTGTTAAAGCTGAGATAGTACAGGTTTTAACAGTTGTTTTCCCCTCTTTTAATGCCCTGTTTTATTAAAGTTTAACCATCATGGTATGTGGTGTTTTACGCTCAATGAGTATTAATCATATCCGCTTTAAGCATTAACAAAACCGATTTTTATTGCTTATTTTTCACTGATGGTTTTACGATGGGCGGTTTTAAAGTTGTTATTAAAAGTCATGGTTTTAGTTTCTGGATTTAATGGCATACGGTTTTAATCGTATTTTTTCCCCTTTTAACGTCTGCTTTTTAGATGGTAAATGAATCTGGGGAAAAAAAGCTGAACCGGATTTAATCTGACAGATACATTATAAATAACCGGTAATTGTTAAAGCTGAGATAGTACAGGTTTTAACAGTTGTTTTCCCCTCTTTTAATGCCTTGTTTTATTAAAGTTTAACCATCATGGTATTATGTGGTGTTTTACGCTCAATAAGCATTAATCATATTCTCTTTAAGCATTAACAAAACCGATTTTTATTGCTTATTTTTCACTGATGGTTTTACGATGGGCAATTTTTAAATTGTTATTAAAAGTCATGGTTTAGCTTCTGGGTTTAATCGGTATAAGGTTTTAACACTATTTTTATCTTTTTTTACACCTGTTTTTTATTAGGTTTAATCACAATGGGATATCGTGTTTTATATTTAACGAATGTTAATCATCCTTGCTTTATCTTTACTGACTCCGTTTTTATTGACAATCTTGAGAGGTTTTTATCAGTCATTACCCTTTATTTTTTTTAAATCAGCCAGTAAATGGCCTAACGATGTAAAGATATTCTTTTAGATAATCAACTCTATTTTCAGGGCTTAAATCCTGACAGATTAACCGTTTTACCCCTTTTTTATTGCGTTATTTTTATAACCTGTTTCGTAAAATAATTGGGATATAGCATCGCTGATGAATAAGCGGGGAGTAAGCTGTTTTTAGATGATCTTTACCTTTTAAAAATTTGGCATTAATGGGTGCCCGTTTTTTTACACTTTTTTAATTAATAACCGAGTTAATCGCCCATAAAAAGGCGCTTGCGATCGTCCCAAAAAGCGAATGCAAGCAAAAAAGGAAAGTAAATAGTATTAAACAGATGATAAACCTATGAGGCTATTCTCATTCTGAGGCGTTTTATTTCTGAATTAAAAATTCATTTAATGAATGACCTTCATTGAGGAGTTTTTGTAAACCTGATGGTTTTTTCCCGTTTCCTGACCAGTATTTAACTTCTCCATTTTCATTAAACTGATACTTAGGTTTTCTCGTCTTTCCTTTTCCTGCATTTGATTTTTTAGCTTTAAAACTAGAGACGGTAACAGGTATATTAATGGTCTTAAGATCAAGGCCGGTTTCTTCAATCAGCCTTAATATTTCTAAACGTTTTTGTTCTTTTTGTTCCGCTTCTAAACTCATTAATCTGAAGATTTCTTTGTTTTCTTGAACGACTACCTCTAATGCTTTGTAAACATCATCTAACCATTCAACATCTTTTGTTTGCGCAAATCTTCTTAATGTGGATATTCTTGATAAATGGTTTGATACAATCTCATATTCTTGTTCTATGGTTAATGTTGTCATTTTGTCACCTTGTTAATAAGTTTAAAACCTGTCTTTTCTGATGTTTTCTCTTCCGGTGTCAGTATAACACCAGATTTTTTACTTGCTTTAAAAAAGCTTTAATCATTTCTGTTTTACCTTTAATGATTAAAGTTTTTGCCTTCTTTTTCACGATATGCTTGCGGTTTTTTCCAGGCTTTAAAACCGTGGCGACAGATAAAACGTGGTTTTTATTAACACCGGTTTTGTCACATTCAGATAAACGTATTTAAGCTGAGAAAGTCGGGGTTTACGAAATAAATAAAAAGCCTTTAAACCGAAGGTTAAAGGCAGTAAAAATTTTCTCATTGATAATAAAAATGTTGAAAGCCAATAATCTGAACCGGATATTTTAATACCCGGTTCTTTTTAATCAGGAAGGATTAACCGGCACCACACTTTCTGTTGGATAACATCCCAATACCTTTAATGAATGAGTGATTTTCGCCAATGCTTTCAGAACGTGTTGCATATTAATTGAACGAATATTAGCTTGGACATCAATATAAAACATCTCTTCCCACGGATTCCCGTTAATCGGGCGAGATTCCAGTTTACTCATAATAATATTATGTTTTTTCAGCACCATTAACGCATCTACCAGCGCGCCTGCCTGCTGTCCGGTTGCCATAATAAATGTCGTTTTGGCCGGTACCTGTTCTGCAACTTCAATAGGCTGACGGGCAACAATAATGAAACGAGTAATATTATGTGATTGATTGGCTAGATTCTGTTCCAGAACTTGTAACTGATAAAGTGCGCCGCCCGCTTCACTACCTAAAGCTGCAATTTCTGGTGAATTCTGTTCAGCGACTTCTTGCATTGCTGCGGCAGTGCTTTCGCAATATTTAATTTTCCAATGTGGGAATTGATTAATATATTGGCTACATTGTTGGAATGGTTGAGGGTGACTGTAAACCGTTTTGATCTCTGATAGCGTTGTGTCTCTTGCAACGAGTAGGCAATGGTCAATAGGAAGGGTTATTTCTCCCACAATTGACAAATTGGTATGTTGCAACAAGTCATAAACATCATTGATGGAACCAGAGCTGGTATTTTCAATGGGTAACATTCCGTAATCCGCTTGGCCTGTTTCAACCAGGGAGAAGATATCCTGGAACTTATGACAGCTACATTCAATTAATTGATTGAAATGGCGTGCGGTATATTGGCGGGCTGCGATATGAGAGTAGGAGCCTCTAGGACCGAGGAATGCAATACGCGCTGAATCTTGGGGTGTTTGATTTAGGTGTTGCTGCAATAATGCTTGTTGAGTGAGTACGGAATCTTCAATGATCATCTGAAAGAGACGCGAAATATAAAAGCCATCAAGCCCGTAGTTTTTCCCTTTTTTAATTAGGACATCTAATAGTTCTCGTTCGCGATCTTTGTCTCTGATAGGGCGATTATCCTTTAACTTAGTTTGTGCGATATTAAAAGCTAATTGGCGACGCTCTGCTAGTAAAATCAGTAACTTTAAATCAAGTTCGCTGACTTTTTCCCGTATTTTCAGCAAATTATTTTGATCCATAAATGGGTTCCTAATGGGTTATTCACATTCTGATAATAATAGGTTTGCAATAGACAGAAAAAAGCCTCCCGATGGGGAGGCTTACTGTTCGTCTTCTCACTCTTTTTTCAACGACGAAAGCCTCCCTCAGGGGAAGGTAAAAAAGAAAGAAGAGAAAAACAGGTTTGTATTCATCATATTCTCATATTCATAGTTTATGTGACCGATCTTTGTCCAACCGGGCGAAGCTTTCCATTATGCTTTCCATTTCATCGGCAGCCATCCGCACTGGACAAGGGGTTACGGTAATTTTCGTTAATTAACCTTATGTTGTTGTTTCTGTCAACAAAAAACGCGTCCAAATTGGACGCGTCAGAGGCAAGTCATTGTTATTTTATTGTGATATTTCTGGTTCTGTTTCTAGTTGTGCTTCTAGGTTAAGGTTTAATTCTTTAACACTGTTGTCAGTACGGCGTGCCTCTCCCTTATGCTGTACTTTGTTCAATTGACGCTCCAGTTTTGTTAATAATTCATTGATAGCAATATACATATCTTCATGCTTCGCACCGGCAACTAGCATACCATTCGGTATACTTATGGTTGCATCAGCCCTAAAAATTTGAGGCCCTTTTGATAGAATAATATGAGGATTTATCAGATTTACTTGCCATTTATTTAGTTTGCTTAGACGTTTTTCTACGTGGTTGCGAATTGCCGGGGTAATCTCCATTTGTTTGCTGGTAATATTCACTATCATATAGTTACCTCTCATTATTGATTATCCACCTTCAATAATTTCAGAATACATTTCTTTTTCATGAAAAAGGTGATCTAAATCACGTTTAACTAGACATGAGGCAACTAGTTGAAGTAATTGTGATTAATGGTAAAAATACAAAGAATATCTATTGCAGGATTGAAGCTAATGAGACATTATTGACAAGTTGAGTCTTTTATTCTCCTAATGGATAAGCGGTTTTTTTGGATTTGACAAGTAAAAATAAAACAGCGGCGCCAACCGCTGTTTTATCATCTGCTTTTTTATACAGGATTAGCAGCAATGAGTTTTGCTACTTTATCTGCCTGAGCTGTTAAACCCAAATGTGTATAAGCTTTTTTCATGTAAGGCAATGCTGCGAGAGTTGGCTGTGTATCAGGGTAATCACGTAACATTTGCTCAACTCGATTTACCACCGCGACATAGGCGCCGCGTTTGTTATAATATTCCACCACAGAAAGTTCATACTTTGCCAGGCGCTCTTTGATAAACATTAAACGCTTAATGGCATCGGCGGTATACAGGCTGTTAGGATGATAGCGTACTAATTGGCTAAAATCCTTGAATGCTACCCTGGCGTGTTCAGGATCACGATCTGAGCGGTCAATGCCGAAGAAACTCTGCAATAGACTGTTATCTAAGGCTTGTGAAGTTAATCCTCGCATATACAGAACATAATCAATGTTGGGGTGAGTTGGATTCAGGCGTATGAAGCGGTCAATAGAAGCAAGCGCCATTGGCAAGTCAGAGGATTTATAATAAGCATAAATCAGATCGAGTTGTACTTGCTGTGAATAGGGGCCGAATGGATAGCGATTATCGAGGGTTTCCAATTGCTTGATCGCATCTGGATAGCTACCCTTTTGCAGCTTTTCCTGACCCTTAGAGTAAATTTCCGCGGGTGGGCTGTCGGGGACAGCATTTTTATTACCAGCGCACCCGGAAAGTACCAGGCTCAATGTGGCTGCCGCCACCAGATATTTTATGCGTATCATCACGTGTTGATTATCCTCTGAGTGTTTTCTGGGAGACTATCCATGAAGCTCCCGGCAAAAGATCGAGTTACAATAGCACACTATATTAAATTAAACGGCTCTGCCGTCAAAACTCAACGTAAGTGTAGAAACAATATATGGCACAACAAATTCGACTTAATACAACAGTCGCCGAATCTCAGCTCGGTCAACGTTTAGATCAGGCTTTGGCTGAATTGTTCCCTGATTATTCAAGATCACGCATAAAAGATTGGATCTTGGATGACAGAGTTCAGGTTAATGGCAAATTAATCAATAAGCCAAAAGAAAAAGTGCTGGGAGGTGAAGAAATTGCAATTGATGCCATCATTGAAGAAGATGCGCGTTGGGAACCTCAGAATATTGCGTTAAATATTGTCTATGAAGATGATGACATTCTAGTCATAAACAAATCGCGTGATTTGGTCGTTCATCCGGGAGCAGGAAATCCAGACGGTACGGTATTGAATGCGCTGTTATATCGCTATCCTGAAATTGCCGATGTTCCTCGGGCGGGCATTGTTCACCGTCTTGATAAAGATACGACAGGGCTGATGGTCATTGCTAAAACGGTTCCCGCTCAAACACGTTTAGTCGAATCACTCCAACTACGCGAAATTACCCGTGAATATGAAGCGGTGGCGATAGGTCGTATGACCGCTGGCGGAATCGTTGAAGAGCCCATTTCTCGTCATCCAACAAAACGAACGCATATGGCAGTGCATCCAATGGGAAAACCGGCTATTACCCATTATCGGGTAATGGAGCACTTTAGGGCGCATACTCGTCTGCGCCTCAGACTGGAAACAGGCAGAACACACCAGATACGTGTTCACATGGCCCATATCAGTCACCCATTGGTAGGCGATCCTTTGTATGGCGGTCGTCCTCGTCCTTTGAAAGGGGCTTCTGATGAATTTCGCGAGGTAATGCGTAACTTTGATCGTCAGGCATTGCACGCCACGATGCTGCGCCTTTATCATCCGATAACCGGCATTGAAATGGAGTGGCACGCTGAATTACCCGAAGATATGGTGATGCTGGTTAAGGCATTAAAAACAGATGCAGAAGCGTTTAAAGACGAAATGGATTGGTAAATGACCTCGCTTATTTTTCCAAACTGGCCGCGGCCGACGACAGTAAAAGCCTGTAGTTCTACCCGTTTAGGGGGAATGAGCTTATCGCCTTACGATAGCCTGAATCTGGGCACGCATGTTGGTGATAAACCTGATGTTGTAGAACAAAACAGGCATATTTTAGCGGAAATGGCAGAACTGCCTCAGCAACCAATCTGGTTAGAACAGGTTCATGGTACGCGCGTTGTGAGACTTAATGGTCAGCCACTGGAAGATAAGAGAGCTGACGCTGTTTATACCAATATTCCTGGGCAGGTTTGTGCTGTGATGACGGCAGATTGCCTGCCTGTACTATTTTGCAGTTTTGCCGGTGATGAGGTTGCGGCTGCCCATGCGGGGTGGCGAGGTTTATGCGCTGGCGTACTGGAAAACACTATCGCTCAATTTAACGCTAAACCTCATCAGATCCAAGCTTGGTTAGGGCCGGCGATTGGCGCGAAAAAATTTGAAGTCGGCAATGAAGTTTTGCAAGCGTTCACTAGCCAGCATGCTGATTTGAGTCAAGCTTTTATACCTTTTGGCGAAAAGTATTTAGCGGATATCTATTTGTTGGCAAAACTAAAATTGCAATCTGTTGGTGTGAATGCGATTTTTGGCGGGAGTGAGTGTACTGTCACTAATAAAGAGAAATTTTTCTCTTATCGGCGTGATGGGATCACCGGACGTATGGCAACTTTAATCTGGCTGATATAACCTATCCCGTAGGGCGATCCGTTGGCGCATAAGGGAATATCTCACAATTTGCTTTTCAGAATAACCTTGAATATTTGAGGAATGGCCTCATTTAATCTCCAGTAGCAACATTCTGAACAGTATTGGAGGTGTTATGCGTCTGGATCGTCTTACTAATAAATTCCAGCTTGCTCTCGCTGACGCCCAGTCCTTTGCACTTGGGCATGATAATCAGTTCATCGAACCAATTCACTTAATGAGTTCACTGTTAAAACAAGAGGGTGGCTCTATTCGCCCATTATTAACGTCAATTGGAATCGATGCAGGCCGTGTCAGCAATCAGCTTGAGCTGGCTTTAGAACGTTTGCCGCGGGTACAGGGTGTTGGTGGTGATGTGCAACCATCCAATGACTTAGTTCGCCATTTAAATCTGTGCGACAAATTAGCACAAAAAGCCGGGGATAATTTTATCTCCTCTGAATTATTTGTTCTGGCAGCATTGGAAGAACGTGGCACATTAAGTGACATATTGAAAGCTGTCGGCGCAACAAAAGAAAAAATCACTAAGGCAATAGAACAAATGCGTGGTGGTGAAAAAGTTGATAATCAGGGAGCGGAAGATCAACGCCAAGCCCTGAAAAAATATACTATTGATCTGACTGAACGTGCTGAACAAGGCAAACTTGATCCGGTGATTGGCCGTGATGAAGAAATTCGCCGCACTATTCAGGTATTACAACGCCGTACCAAAAATAATCCGGTCTTAATTGGTGAGCCCGGGGTTGGTAAAACGGCTATTGTTGAGGGGCTTGCTCAACGAATCATTAATGGTGAAGTTCCTGAGGGGCTTAAAAATAAGCGCGTACTTTCTCTGGATATGGGAGCGCTATTAGCAGGGGCTAAATATCGTGGTGAATTCGAGGAACGTTTGAAAGGTGTGCTGAACGACCTTTCCAAGCAGGAGGGCAATGTCATTCTGTTTATTGACGAATTGCATACTATGGTTGGAGCGGGTAAGGCTGATGGGGCAATGGATGCCGGCAACATGTTAAAACCAGCCTTGGCCCGTGGCGAACTTCACTGTGTTGGGGCAACAACACTGGATGAATATCGTCAATACATTGAAAAAGATGCAGCGCTGGAACGCCGTTTTCAAAAAGTCTATGTCGCAGAACCTTCCGTGGAAGACACTATCGCTATTTTGCGCGGTTTGAAAGAACGTTATGAGTTACATCATCATGTACAAATTACCGACCCTGCAATTGTCGCGGCCGCAACATTATCTCACCGTTATATCTCAGACCGTATGTTGCCGGATAAAGCGATCGACTTGATCGATGAAGCGGGCGCCAGTTTACGTATGCAAATGGATTCAAAACCGGAAGCGCTGGACCGTCTGGAGCGTCGGGTTATCCAATTGAAATTGGAACAGCAGGCGCTGAAAAAAGAGTCTGATGATGCCAGTAAAAAACGGCTTGAAATGCTTAATGAAGAGCTGATCGTAAAAGAGCGCGAATATTCTGAACTGGAAGAAGAGTGGAAAGCTGAGAAAGCAGCACTGACCGGTACTCAGCACATAAAAGCAGAATTGGAAAATGCCCGTATCAGCCTGGAACAGGCGCGCCGCGGTGGTGATTTAGCGAAGATGTCTGAAATTCAATATGGGAAAATACCTGGATTGGAAAAACAGCTTGCCGCAGCCACACAAGCTGAAGGTAAGCATATGAAACTGCTTCGTAACAAAGTTACCGATGCGGAAATTGCAGAAATTCTTGCTCGTTGGACAGGTATTCCGGTTGCCAGAATGCTGGAGAGTGAAAAAGACAAACTGTTGCGCATGGAGCAAGAGCTGCATAAACGTGTCATTGGTCAGGATGAGGCAGTCAATGCAGTATCTAATGCGATTCGCCGTAGCCGTGCTGGATTAGCTGATCCAAATCGTCCGATTGGTTCATTCTTGTTCCTTGGTCCAACCGGTGTTGGGAAAACTGAGTTGTGCAAGGCGTTAGCGAATTTCCTGTTTGACAGCGATGATGCAATGGTGCGTATCGATATGTCTGAATTTATGGAAAAACATACCGTATCACGGTTGGTAGGAGCGCCGCCGGGGTATGTTGGTTATGAAGAAGGCGGCTATCTAACAGAAGCGGTTCGCCGTCGACCTTACTCCGTTATTCTGCTTGATGAAGTGGAAAAAGCGCACTCGGATGTATTCAATATCTTATTGCAGGTGCTGGATGATGGTCGGTTGACTGATGGGCAAGGTCGTACCGTCGATTTCCGCAACACGGTTGTCATCATGACGTCTAATCTTGGGTCGGACATGATCCAAGAGCGTTTTGGTGATCTGAATTATGGTGAAATGAAAGATATGGTGATGGGAATTGTTAGCCATCATTTCAGACCTGAATTTATTAACCGTATTGATGAAGCTGTTGTGTTCCATCCATTAGGGCGTAATCACTTATCAGCGATTGCAGATATCCAATTGCAACGTTTGTACAAGCGTCTGGAAGAACGTGGTTATCAGGTGACGATTACTCAGCAAGCGTTGGACATGTTGGCGGAAGCAGGGTTCGATCCTGTTTACGGAGCACGGCCATTGAAGCGAGCTATCCAGCAGGAAATCGAAAACCCATTAGCTCAAAAGATACTTTCCGGCCAACTATTGCCAGGAAAACTAGTTACTCTGGATGTGGAAAATAGCCATATCGTAGCAAAGCAATAACTTGATATTTAACGCGAGAGTAAGGTTAACGAGAAATAAGGGGCAGGGAACTGCCTCTTTTTTTATCATTTTGCGCATTAAATCGCAATTTAGCACTATTTTTGCCTAATTGGTGTTCGGGTGGATTTTTTTTGTAATTAAACGCTTGCCAGCGTCAAAGAATTCCCTATAATGCGCCACCACTGACCGACACAACGCTGATAAAGATTGAGAGGTCAGGCAGAGAGAAAGCCAATAAGCGCTTGACTCTGCGGGTGAACAGCGTAGTATACGCAGCCCGGCTGAACGAGAATGTTAAATTTTAATTCAGCCTGCTCTTTAACAATTAATCAGACAATCTGTGTGGGCACTCACAAGACCGTATCACAAAAAAATACGTTTTAAAGTCTTGAAGAGTGAACAACAGTTAATTCATTACGAACTAATTAGTCAGAATTCTTTGAGCATCAAGCTTTGAATTGAAGAGTTTGATCATGGCTCAGATTGAACGCTGGCGGCAGGCCTAACACATGCAAGTCGGGCGGTAACAGGAAAGCGCTTGCGCTTTTGCTGACGAGCGGCGGACGGGTGAGTAATGTCTGGGGATCTGCCCGAGGGCGGGGGATAACCACTGGAAACGGTGGCTAATACCGCATAATGTCGCAAGACCAAAGTGGGGGACCTGAAAGGGCCTCACGCCGTCGGATGAACCCAGATGGGATTAGCTGGTAGGTAGGGTAATGGCCTACCTAGGCGACGATCCCTAGCTGGTCTGAGAGGATGACCAGCCACACTGGGACTGAGACACGGCCCAGACTCCTACGGGAGGCAGCAGTGGGGAATATTGCACAATGGGCGCAAGCCTGATGCAGCCATGCCGCGTGTATGAAGAAGGCCTTCGGGTTGTAAAGTACTTTCAGCGGGGAGGAAGGATTTAGCTTGAACAGAGTTGGATTTTGACGTTACCCGCAGAAGAAGCACCGGCTAACTCCGTGCCAGCAGCCGCGGTAATACGGAGGGTGCAAGCGTTAATCGGAATGACTGGGCGTAAAGCGCACGCAGGCGGTCAATTAAGTTAGATGTGAAATCCCCGGGCTCAACCTGGGAATGGCATCTAAGACTGGTTGACTGGAGTCTCGTAGAGGGGGGTAGAATTCCATGTGTAGCGGTGAAATGCGTAGAGATGTGGAGGAATACCGGTGGCGAAGGCGGCCCCCTGGACGAAGACTGACGCTCAGGTGCGAAAGCGTGGGGAGCAAACAGGATTAGATACCCTGGTAGTCCACGCTGTAAACGATGTCGATTTGGAGGTTGCGGCCCTGAGCTGTGGCTTCCGAAGCTAACGCGTTAAATCGACCGCCTGGGGAGTACGGCCGCAAGGTTAAAACTCAAATGAATTGACGGGGGCCCGCACAAGCGGTGGAGCATGTGGTTTAATTCGATGCAACGCGAAGAACCTTACCTACTCTTGACATCCTCAGAATTTGCTGGAGACGGCGAAGTGCCTTCGGGAACTGAGAGACAGGTGCTGCATGGCTGTCGTCAGCTCGTGTTGTGAAATGTTGGGTTAAGTCCCGCAACGAGCGCAACCCTTATCCTTTGTTGCCAGCACGTCGAGGTGGGAACTCAAAGGAGACTGCCGGTGATAAACCGGAGGAAGGTGGGGATGACGTCAAGTCATCATGGCCCTTACGAGTAGGGCTACACACGTGCTACAATGGCGGATACAAAGTGAAGCGACCTCGCGAGAGCAAGCGGAACACACAAAGTCTGTCGTAGTCCGGATTGGAGTCTGCAACTCGACTCCATGAAGTCGGAATCGCTAGTAATCGTAGATCAGCATGCTACGGTGAATACGTTCCCGGGCCTTGTACACACCGCCCGTCACACCATGGGAGTGGGTTGCAAAAGAAGTCGGTAGCTTAACCTTTTTGGAGGGCGCTGACCACTTTGTGGCTCATGACTGGGGTGAAGTCGTAACAAGGTAACCGTAGGGGAACCTGCGGTTGGATCACCTCCTTACCTGAGATGCGTTGAGTGCAGTGCTCACACAGATTGTCTGATGAAAGAAGAGAATAGGTTATCGTGACAGGCTTGTAGCTCAGGTGGTTAGAGCGCACCCCTGATAAGGGTGAGGTCGGTGGTTCAAGTCCACTCAGGCCTACCAAACGCTTTTCCTCTTTGCCATTTTAAACGCTGCATTACTCATGTGCTTGCGCACACTGCGTGATTCGCGTTGAAACTGGCTGTGATGAAAAGGTTTGTATAAAATTCTGCGATAGCGGTCTATTTCTGTATGGGGCTATAGCTCAGCTGGGAGAGCGCCTGCCTTGCACGCAGGAGGTCAGCGGTTCGATCCCGCTTAGCTCCACCATACTCATACTAAATGTAGTTCAGAGTATATTGGCAACAGTATGCTGCGAATTATTTTGCTCTTTAACAATCTGGAACAAGCTGAAAAATTGAAACACTCAGTAATATCGACAAGGTATTATTGGGGAGTCTCTCAAGCTGAACAATCCGAGACTTTTTCGGGTTGTGAGGTTAAGCGAATAAGCGTACACGGTGGATGCCTAGGCAGTCAGAGGCGATGAAGGACGCGCTAATCTGCGAAAAGCGTCGGTAAGCTGATATGAAGCGCCATAACCGGCGATGTCCGAATGGGGAAACCCAGTGCGATGCGTTGCACTATCATTAACTGAATCCATAGGTTAATGAGGCGAACCGGGGGAACTGAAACATCTCAGTACCCCGAGGAAAAGAAATCAACCGAGATTCCCCCAGTAGCGGCGAGCGAACGGGGAGCAGCCCAGAACCAGCATCAGCGATGGCATCAGAGGAACGGTCTGGAAAGGCCGGCGAGAGAGGGTGACAGCCCCGTACTCGAAGGTGGCATGGCTGTGAGTTCGACGAGTAAGGCGGGACACGAGAAATCCTGTCTGAAGAGGGGGGGACCATCCTCCAAGGCTAAATACTCCTGACTGACCGATAGTGAACCAGTACCGTGAGGGAAAGGCGAAAAGAACCCCGGCGAGGGGAGTGAAAGAGAACCTGAAACCGTGTACGTACAAGCAGTGGGAGCCTTGATTCGTCAGGGTGACTGCGTACCTTTTGTATAATGGGTCAGCGACTTATATTCTGTAGCGAGGTTAACCGTATAGGGGAGCCGCAGGGAAACCGAGTCTTAACTGGGCGAAGTAGTTGCAGGGTATAGACCCGAAACCCGGTGAGCTAGCCATGGGCAGGTTGAAGGTTGGGTAACACTAACTGGAGGACCGAACCGACTAATGTTGAAAAATTAGCGGATGACCTGTGGCTGGGGGTGAAAGGCCAATCAAACCGGGAGATAGCTGGTTCTCCCCGAAAGCTATTTAGGTAGCGCCTCGTGAAGTCATCTTCGGGGGTAGAGCACTGTTTCGGCTAGGGGGCCATCCCGGCTTACCAACCCGATGCAAACTGCGAATACCGAAGAATGTTATCACGGGAGACACACGGCGGGTGCTAACGTCCGTCGTGAAGAGGGAAACAACCCAGACCGCCAGCTAAGGTCCCAAAGTCATGGTTAAGTGGGAAACGATGTGGGAAGGCCCAGACAGCCAGGATGTTGGCTTAGAAGCAGCCATCATTGAAAGAAAGCGTAATAGCTCACTGGTCGAGTCGGCCTGCGCGGAAGATGTAACGGGGCTAAACCATGCGCCGAAGCTGCGGCATTCAGAGGACAGATTTCAGACGACAGAGGACGGAATGATGTCTTGAAGGGTTTGATTAATCAGGTTCTGGATAGTAATCGTCTGTGGCTGTGAAGCCATAGCGAAAATGCTGACCGGACTGGGACGTCATCTGTAAGCTGTATTCTGACGTCTGTTCTCTGGATGGGTAGGGGAGCGTTCTGTAAGCCGTTGAAGGTGGCGCTGTGAGGCCCGCTGGAGGTATCAGAAGTGCGAATGCTGACATAAGTAACGATAAAGCGGGTGAAAAACCCGCTCGCCGGAAGACCAAGGGTTCCTGTCCAACGTTAATCGGGGCAGGGTGAGTCGACCCCTAAGGCGAGGCCGAACGGCGTAGCTGATGGGAAACAGGTTAATATTCCTGTACTGAATGTGACTGCGAAGGGGGGACGGAGAAGGCTAGGCCATCCGGGCGACGGTCGTCCCGGTTTAAGCGTGTAGGTGGGAGGAGCAGGCAAATCCGCTCTTCTGTAACACTGAGGCGTGATGACGAGCTGCTACGGCAGTGAAGTGGCTGATGCCCGGCTTCCAGGAAAAGCCTCTAAGCATCAGGTGACATTGAATCGTACCCCAAACCGACACAGGTGGTCAGGTAGAGCATACTCAGGCGCTTGAGAGAACTCGGGTGAAGGAACTAGGCAAAATGGTGCCGTAACTTCGGGAGAAGGCACGCTGGCGGTAGGTGAAGGAGTTTGCCTCCGGAGCCGAAGCCAGTCGCAGAGACCAGCTGGCTGCAACTGTTTATTAAAAACACAGCACTGTGCAAACACGTAAGTGGACGTATACGGTGTGACGCCTGCCCGGTGCTGGAAGGTTAATTGATGGGGTTAGCCGCAAGGCGACGCTCTTGATCGAAGCCCCAGTAAACGGCGGCCGTAACTATAACGGTCCTAAGGTAGCGAAATTCCTTGTCGGGTAAGTTCCGACCTGCACGAATGGCGTAATGATGGCCAGGCTGTCTCCACCCGAGACTCAGTGAAATTGAACTCGCTGTGAAGATGCAGTGTCCCCGCGGCAAGACGGAAAGACCCCGTGAACCTTTACTATAGCTTGACACTGAACATGGAGCCTTGATGTGTAGGATAGGTGGGAGGCCTGGAAGTGCGGACGCCAGTCTGCATGGAGCCATCCTTGAAATACCACCCTTGAATGCTCGATGTTCTCACTTAAGCCCGTTATCCGGGTTGAGGACAGTGTCTGGCGGGTAGTTTGACTGGGGCGGTCTCCTCCCAAAGCGTAACGGAGGAGCACGAAGGTTGGCTAATCACGGTCGGACATCGTGAGGTTAGTGCAAAGGCATAAGCCAGCTTAACTGCGAGAGTGACGGCTCGAGCAGGTACGAAAGTAGGTCTTAGTGATCCGGTGGTTCTGAATGGAAGGGCCATCGCTCAACGGATAAAAGGTACTCCGGGGATAACAGGCTGATACCGCCCAAGAGTTCATATCGACGGCGGTGTTTGGCACCTCGATGTCGGCTCATCACATCCTGGGGCTGAAGTAGGTCCCAAGGGTATGGCTGTTCGCCATTTAAAGTGGTACGCGAGCTGGGTTTAGAACGTCGTGAGACAGTTCGGTCCCTATCTGCCGTGGGCGCAGGAAGATTGAAAGGGGCTGCTCCTAGTACGAGAGGACCGGAGTGGACGCACCGCTGGTGTACGGGTTGTCATGCCAATGGCATCGCCCGGTAGCTAAGTGCGGGAGAGATAACCGCTGAAAGCATCTAAGCGGGAAACTTGCCTTGAGATGAGTCTTCCCTTGACTTTAGTCACGGAAGGAACGTTTAAGACGAAGACGTGGATAGGCTGGGTGTGTAAGCGCAGCGATGCGTTGAGCTGACCAGTACTAATGAACCGAGCGGCTTAACCTTACAACGCCGAAGGGGTTTTGGTGTCAGAAGACAGCAAACAGAAGTCGGAAGACAGAAGAGAGACAGATTTCAGCTTGTTCAGAGATTGGTTCCAATGGTTGTGGTGACTTTAGAGTCAGACAAGGGTTGGAATAAAACGGAATATGCCTGGCGGCGATAGCGCGGTGGTCCCACCTGACCCCATGCCGAACTCAGCAGTGAAACGCCGTAGCGCCGATGGTAGTGTGGGGTCTCCCCATGTGAGAGTAGGACACTGCCAGGCTTTAAATACAGTGGAAACCCTCAGCGTAAGCTGGGGGTTTTTGCGTATTAAGGCATATCTCATTTTGTTTGCTTATATTGCCTGGTTACTGTGTCTCTCCGCATTATATAGGACAAACTCTGTCGGGAACGGATTTGAACGTCGCGAGTCGAGACGGTCGGCAAAGCGAACGGTTAAAGAGTTGTTTGTAAGCCGATGAGATTTATAAAGTTGTCATACTGCCCGCTTAATAGTGGGCAGTTTTGTATTTAGCGGTACATCGTTGTTTCCCCCTGACCGGAATTTGCCTTGAGACAAAGTTTTTTTCATGCTTCTTAGATGATATAAGTTGTTGTTCTTCCCATAATCGTTGAGATTTTTTTGGGATTTTGTCTCATACGCCGTAAAAACTCTGCTTAAATAACCTGTAGTGAGTTAATGAGATTTTCCATGTTTCTGGTTAATGTCTTCAACATTCTGACGATGAGTATCCATAAGATCAAAGTCGAAGCATATAAGCAAGTAAAGTAATATTTCAGAAATATATTTATTAACTGAATGGTGATATTTAATTTTAGCTGTTCGTTATAGTTATTTAGGAATAAATAATATTTCAAAATGGGATTACATCGATGGTTTTTTTAAATATATCTGTTCCTATGAATTTCTTGCCCTAAAAGGCTATATTCTTTGGAGTATAATATTTAATTGAAATTAAAACATCATTATGAAAAGCTATTTTTTGAAGTCGTGCCGGGTATTTAAGTATCGAAAATAAATTTCATTATTTGAGTTTTATTTTTATCAGATATTGGGAATAAAGCTGAAAAGAGGGGGTGCTATGTTCTCTTAATTTGTTAAAAACCACTATCCTTATTGTATAATATATGAGGCTTTAAAATAGTATATGATTAATAAGGTATATGTGACCTGCTATATTAATATTTCTAAAGAGAACATTAGAGAATTATGATTCGATAAAATTTTGTTATAAATGAAAATTGAAATTTATCAAATTAAAATTCGATGGTAAAAAATCTCCCGAAATATATTCAATATCAGGAGATTTGATTTAGAAAAGATAATTCGCTTTATCGATTCAATTACAGAATACGACTAATCAGTCTGTCTACCCGGATACGGCGTAAACGGCGGATAAGTTTACGTACTTTGACTGGGTAAAGCTGGATGCTGTCCAATTCCTGATAATTACTGACAACCGTAGTATAAGTACGGATACAGTGCAGTTCTTCTGTACGTTGCTCCTGCATTTCTTTATGAGGATCGTGGATAAGAATAGCATTTTCTAAATCTAGTCCCCAGGCACGAGGATTGAGATTATTTCCTGTAATCAATTGCCATTGATTATCCACCCACACACCTTTTAGGTGGTAGCTATTATCACCATCTTTCCATAACCTGATCGTCAGTTGATTGTTGTCAACATAACGCTGTAGTCTGCTGATGAAACGGCGCAGATTGATTTCATATAAATAGGGTAATGCGCCGATAATTTTAAATGGCTCTTCCGGTGGAATATAAAAATCGTTAGCAGTTTTATCGCCAACAATAATTTCCACGTGTTTACCTTTACGGAGTAGATTAACAATCCGCCGAACAATGATAGCTGGAAGATTAAAATACGGAGTACAAATAATCAGTTTTTGTTCTGTGCTGGCGATCAGATGGCTAATGGTTTTATTTAGTAGATTTTTCTTTCCCAGACCGGCAAGTGGAGTGACAGATAGTTCATTATTCGTTGCCTGGTTATTTATTTTATAGGTCGTGTGCCTCAAAGAAAAACGTAATTGACGGATCAGGTTTTTAATTTCAGGAATACGAGGACGATCCTTACAATCCAGTTTCTGTACCGCTCCTGTAGCGATAATGTAACTATCAACAAAGTGTTTCATTGCTTCTGCAAGTTCTGCATTGTGAAGCAAATGGTAGCGATCATAACGATATTTATCATGTTGGTGGAGATAAACGTCATTAATGCTTGCTCCGCTATAAATCACAGTATCGTCAAAGATAAACCCTTTTAAATGTAAAACACCCAGTGCTTCGCGGGTATTTACAGGCACACCTAGTACTGGAATTTTCACATCGGGATAAGCTTCTGCCATAGAACAATACCAATCGGCATTCGTTACCATTGCAGCGGCGCCAATTCGTCCACGTTGTGCCCGATGCCAGTCAACGAGCACTTTAATGTCCAAGTCCGGACGTTGTTGTTTAGCTGTATAAAGTGCATTCAGGATATCTCTCCCTGCATCATCATTTTCCAGATAGAGGGAGATGATATAAATATGTTTTTCAGCGTTAGCAATTTTTTCCAGCAGGGTGCTGCGGAACACTTCAGGTTGATAAAGTGTTTTAACATCAGCAACTGACTGAGGTAGCTTAGGCAGTTGTGCAAGGTGTTGTTGATGTTTAGCTTGTTTGAATTTAGACAACATCACAGTGCGCTTTTTCTCTTATGTTGGATGGCTAAAAGACTACTATGTAAAGCAATGAATCAAATGATCTGGCGATAATACCATTAGTCTGGCTAATTGTGAGCATGATTTAACGCTCTAATGCCTAATGATTCAAGTCTGTGCGATTCATCACGAAGTTGATTTAAAGTTCGAGGGATAAGTTTACAATGCTATCCTCAAATTGAACATCTATGGTAAATCCCAGTTTTTTAGCCAGTTTTATCATAGTACGGTTTTCTGGCATGGTGATAGCATTTAGGCGGTTTATGCCATGTTCTCGCGTATAGTTAATCAGTTTTATCATAAGCTGATATCCAAGGGTAATCCCTTTTAAGTCAGAACGCACTAGCACAGCGAATTCTGCTTCGACATTATCAGGATCGGCTATGGCACGAGTAACCCCGATAATTTCCGGAGTCGTTTTAGGATGTCGTACGGCAACAAATGCCATTTCGCGGTCGTAATCAATTTGAGTCATATTTGCCAGATCATCATGTGTGAATTCACTGATTTCACTAAAGTAACGGTAATAGAGATCTTCTTTAGTAACCTGGCCGATAAAATCTTTCAGCAACGGTTCATCTTCTGGCAAAATCGGGCGTAGCAGGCATTCAGCACCTCCTTTGAGTCTTATCATTTCTTCTAATTCGCCTGGATATGGACGGATAGCTAATCTGGTTCGTGGATCACCTTCTATTGAAGATAATTCCATTGAAACATCTAATAATGTGAATTCGTCTCCAGAAGCCAGTAACGGATGAATATCTAGTCGTACAATTTGCGGGCAATCAAGTAACAGATTAGATACCTGAACTAACAGTCGGCTGAGTGCTAGTATGTCTAATGATTGGGGAGCGCCCTTGAGCTTAATTTTTCTACTTTTAATCGCTTGAATAACCAGATATCGCGCTAATGCCATATTGAGTGGCGGCAACGCGACGGCTACTTGTGTTTCCTGCGACCACTCAATACCGCCTTCACCTAACATAATCAGTGGGCCAAATACTTCATCTTGTTCTACGGCAATACGTAGCTCTTGTGCGCCGGCACGGTTTGCCATGCTTTGAACTAACAGTCCTTGAATTCTTGCGTGTGGGAAATTTTGATTGACACGTTCGATAATCGCTTGAGCAGAAGCCTTGACCTCATTTGCATTTCGCAAATAGAGCATAACCCCCTGAACTTCTGATTTATGCGGGATATCTGGCGAGCGTAATTTCAGAGCGACAGGATAACCGATCTGTTGGGCAATATTGACTGCTTCATCACTGTTATAAGCAATCCATGTTGGCAATGTATTGAGGCCATAGGCTGCCAGAATAGGTTGAACTTCATGGGTATCTAGACGAGAGTTTCCTTGTTCCAGCGCTTGTTGTATGCATTGATGGGCACGTGCAGTATTAGCGGTGATGTTTGCTGGTAGAGCGGGTGTTTCTGTTAATTGTTTTTGATTGCGACGATATTCCACCATGTGCATGAAAGCAGTAATTGCCCCTTCAGGGGTGCGATAAGTTGGAATACCTGCTTCACTGAATAGGCGGCGGGCTTCTTGAGAAGAGTATTCACCGCACCAATTGGTAAAAATAGTTAGCCATTTTCCCCTTGGGTGTTTACGGATTGTTTCAATGACTTTGGTGGCGGTTTGAATACCGGGGGCAATTGCGCTAGGAGAATGGATGAGCAACAGGGCATCATGGTCGTGGCTGTCTAGTAACGGTTTTAACGTAGCAATATAGCGGTCCACCGTGGAGTCATCTCTTAAATCCAGCGGATTATGTAGGGAGATAGTTTCTGGTAATTGTGTTTTTAATGCTTTCGTTGTCTCTTCACCTAATATTGCGAGCTTACCGTTACGGCGGAATAACTCATCCAGCGCCATTGCGGTTGGAGCAGCACCATTGCTGACGATAAATAGTCGTTCTCCCCGTAAAGGCGACATATGGCTTAGGGTTTCTACAGCAGAAAACATTTCATGCGTATCTTGCACGCGTAATAATCCGGCTCGCTGAATTGCTGCATCATAAGCTGCATCCAGATTTTGTTGTTCACCAAGTAATTTCTGTGCTCGCTTGGTACGGCCGCTTTTGACCACCAAAATAGGTTTATTGCGGGAAGCGCTTCTGGATGCAGAAAGAAAGCGACGAGCGTCATGGATATGTTCTACATAGAGCAAGATAGCGCTGGTTTTACTGTCACGAGCCAGAAAATCGAGCAGATGATCAATATCGATATCTACACTGTCACCTAACGCGATAAAGTAGGAAAATCCGACTCCCCGATGTTGCGCCCAGTCAAGAATTGTATTTGAGACTGCCGCAGATTGAGAAATAAAGGCTAATTTCCCTTTGAGAATTGGAATCGGAGAAAAGCTGGCATTCAGCCCTTGCCAGGGGGCCAGTAGTCCCAAACTGTTTGGTCCTAGTAGTCGGATGCTATAGCGCAGGCAACACTGTTTTAGTTCAGGAAATTGAGGCTTTGGCGAAGAAAGAATAATCACTGTCTTGCAACCTAATTGCCCCAGTTGTTCCAGGCATGGCAAATTGCGGTGGTGATGAGTACAGATAATGGCTAAATCTGGTGTGATTGGTAATTTATCTATTGAAGGGTAAGCGAAAACCCCTTGAACAGAACGACTATTGGGGGTTACCGGTAGTATTGGCCCGGCAAAGCCTCCTGCGAGTAGGTTGCGCATCATAACTGAACCCGCTCGTTCTGGTTTTTCTGAGGCGCCAATTACAGCAATGGATTTAGGGCGTAATAAAGCTTCAAGTCCGCGCTGGCTCATCAGGAGGCTCCTTATTTGTGGTTAATTGATAACTGTAGCTGATTTCGCAAATCATTGCTGTGACTTACGTTATCGGATGCAGTTGCTGAGAAGCAATTAAATTGCCAGCTTGTTCCAAAATGGTCCCAGGCTGTAGCTTGAATATCTTCGGTGGGTGTCTGTTTCAACAGGTAGCTTGACTGTGCTCTTCGTGGCAAGTACGGCATGCCTCGCCGAAAGCAGGAAAATTAAGGACGCATTTTATTGGATTATGGTTGTCAGAGGTAGCTTAAGATGCGCACATCAGGTAATCTTCGCGCCATAAAGCAGTTGGAGAAACAAATGAACGATTCATACAGTGGTAAAAATGGCAAAGTCAAAGTGATGTATGTCCGCAGTGAGGGCGATAATGACAGCCGCAGCAATAACAAACGTCCGTCTGGCAAAGGGCGCGATCAAGGTCAGCGTCGTCGGGACGGTGAGCGCACATCCCGTTCTCCGCGTGTCAATGAGCGTGAAAGATCGCCTTGGAAAACAGTGTCACGCCCTGAGAGTGATTCTTTACCATCAGAGCATGGTGGTATCAGTGGGAAAAGCCAGATTGATCCTGAACAGCTCCGTCGTCAGCGCATGGAAGAAACCCGGATTTATGGTGAAAATGCTTGTCAGGCGATGTTTAAAAACCGTTCTGAAGCGATAGTGCGTGCATGGTTTGTTGAGTCAGTGACACCACGTTTCCGCAATGCGCTGAAATGGATGGCTGCTAACCGTAAAGCCTATCATGTTGTGGATGAAGCTGAACTGACAAAAGTGTCAGGTACTGAACATCATGGTGGTGTTTGTTTTCTGATTAAGAAACGTAACGGCTTGGATGCAGAGACCTACCTGAAAGATGCTCCAGTAAAAGATTGTGTTTTGGCTCTTGAAGATGTGGGTAATCCTCACAACCTTGGCGCTATTATGCGAAGCTGTGCGCATTTCGGTGTGCAAGGGGTGATTTTGCACGATGTGGCCTTGTTGGAGTCGGGGGCGGCTATTCGTACAGCAGAAGGTGGCGCTGAGCATATTAAAGGTATTGATGCTGATAGCTTGCTCACCACATTGAATAAATTTCGTCAAGCGGGTTACACCATTGTAACGACATCCAGCCATAAAGGTAGTACCGATTTAGCCAAAGCTGAATTACCGGAAAAAATGGTTCTGGTTCTTGGTCAGGAACGTGATGGTTTGAGTGACAGTGCTTGGAAACATGGTGATATGAGTTTGTTTGTTGGCGGCACGGGTTTAGTCGAAAGTCTGAACGTTTCTGTTGCAACTGGCATTATGCTGGCTGAATGGTGGCGACAGAATAAAGTTTGATAGGAAAAGCGGGGAATGTAATGTTCCCCGCTTTGCTATTAAGATTTAGTGCGCTCCGCCAATATTCTCTTTACTTCCTTGTGTGAATGGTGGTTTCGCAAACCACACGAGTACGATTAATATCAGGAATACGCTGGCGGAGAGCCAGAAAATTTCATTCGCTGAAATTATGAGCCCTTGATGGGTGATCTCTTTTGCCAGATAAGCGGGAATTTGTTGGTTACTCATTCCCGATTCCGATAATTGTTGATAAATCTGTTGAGTGTCGGGGCTATAAGGGTTGATGTGTTCGGTAAAATGGGAATGATGCATTGATTCCCGTTGGGTCCACATGGTTGTTGTTAGTGATGTTCCTACTGAACCTGCCAATGTTCGGATAAAATTCGATAGGCTGGATGCGGATGCCACTCGCCCTGCCGGTAAGCCAGAAAGGGTAATGGTTGTGAGTGGCATAAAGAAACAGGCAATAGCAAACCCCTGGATAAACTGAGGCCATGCGACTGCGGCAAAATCCATGCCTGGTTCGAATGTATATGCACGCCAGTAATAGCAGATGGCATAAACAACAAAGCTGAACGTCACTATGTAGCGCATATCTGCTCTATTGCTGAATTTACCAATCAGTGGAGAAATGATGAGTGGCAATAATCCTACCGGTGCTGATGCAAGACCTGACCAGGTTGCTGTATAACCGAACACCTCCTGTAGTAACTGAGGTAATAACACAATTGTGCCGAAATAGAGCATATAAGCTAAGCTCAAACAGAAGCAGCCAATTGTAAAATTACGTTCTTTGAACAGTGATAGGTCGATAATCGGGTTATCATCGGTCAATTCCCATACCACCAAAAATGCTAATGAGATGATTGCGATAACCGCCAAGATGATAATTTCTGTAGAATTAAACCAGTCTAGCTCTTTACCCTGATCTAGCATGATTTGTAAACAACCAACGCCGACAACCAACAACATCAGTCCTATTGTGTCGATAGGTTTGATCTCTGTTTGAGTTTCACGCCCTTTCAGCGTTTGCATAGCAATCAGAATAATCGCTATACCAACAGGAACGTTGATAAAGAAAATCCATCCCCAATGGTAGTTATCACTGATGTAACCACCCAGAATAGGGCCAAAAATCGGCGCGACAATAATCGTGAGTGACCATAACGCCAATGCCATATTTCCTTTGGCTGGTGGATAATTGTTCAGAAGTAGGCTTTGTGAAAGAGGGATAAGAGGACCTGCAACTAATCCTTGAATAACCCGAAAGAAGATTAGCATGTTAAGACTGTTGGAAATACCGCATAGCCAGGAAGCGATGGAGAATAGTGCGGTTGACCAGATGAATAATTTAACTTCGCCGATGCGTTTTGCCAGCCATCCAGTAATCGGGATGGATATCGCATTGGCAACGCCGAAAGAAGTAATTACCCAGATCCCTTGAGAATTTGATGATCCCAGATTACCTGAAATAGTGGGTATCGCTACGTTAGCAATGGTGGAATCCAACACTTGCATGAATGTTGCCAAGGATAACGCAATGGTCATCCATGCAAGTTTGGCACCTGTAAGCGGCTGTCTTATCACCTTGGCCTCCGGTATTATTTCCCAGCATTACTATTAATAATGTCATTAACTATCTTATTGGCAGGAGACATATCTATTGCCAGAGCCGTGGTGTGATAAGCCGATTTAGTGCGTGTTTTATCAGACAGAACGGGGCCGTCAGGATTTGTAGTATCTACTCTGACTTTAGTCGAGAGGCCGATGCGTAATGGGTATTTTTCTAATTGCCTAGGATCAAACTCAATGCGGATGGGTAAACGTTGTACAACCTTAATCCAATTGCCACTGGCGTTCTGAGCGGGTAATAAAGAGAAGGCGCTGCCGGTACCCATATCAAGGCCAGTAATTTTGCCGCTAAATACTTTGCTCCCACCATAGAAATCGCTGGTGATTTCCACGGGTTGACCAATGCGCATACCAGAAATTTGCGTCTCTTTGAAGTTAGCTTCGATCCACATATCGTTTGCCGAAACTATCGCCATTAGTGGCGTATTTTTATTAATTTGAGCACCAACTTGTACACTACGGCGTGAGACATAGCCATCAATTGGGCTGACTATTTTCGTGCGTTGTAGTGCTAGCCAGGCATTACGGACTTCCGTTGCAGCTTGTTCAACGGTAGGTTGTTTCTCTAGAGGCGTATTCAGAACAATTGCTTGATTAGCGTTATATTGTTCGATAGCCATATCCAGCGCGGCTTGGGCACTGGCGACGGCTTCCTGTGCATGTTGCAATTCTTCTTTGCCAATGACTTTTTGAACGCTAAGTATTTCACGACGGCTAAGATCATTTCGAACTTTGGTTAATTCGGATCTGCGTAGAGCGATGTTAGCCTGATACTGTTTACTGTTAACTATCTGTTGATGTGTTTGGCGAACACTGTTGGCTAATGCTGTTTTTGCTTTTTCTAATGCTAATTCTGCATCACGGGGATCGAGTTGTACCAATACACTACCGCTTTTCACAAAGTCAGTATTATCAAAGTTAACTGTGATTACACTGCCAGCAACTTGCGACATGATTTGAACTTGATTACCTGTAACGTAGGCGTTATCTGTTTCTTGGTGGTGGCGTAAAATGAGAAACCAATAGAAAAAGTAGGCAACACCGAGCAGGGCGAAGACAAGGGCTAGTAACACTAAGGCACGACTGCGTTGCCTTTTTTTGCTACTGTTTGGATCTTGTGCCGCTTGTACTTCTATTTCCTCATTTGCGCTCATAGTAAATCCCCATGCTTGTTATTTATCTTCTAGTAATACTATTTTTTTCAGATCACCTTCCAGTAGCGCTATATCATCGCTACTGGAAAGGTGAACGACACAGGATCCAATGTTATCGAAGAATAATAGTTAGCTTTTTGCAGAAAATATCATCTTAGCTAACAGGAAAATTTTTTCGAACAATTTGACCAAGAAAGTATTGTTTGATCAAAAATTGATCGATTAAACAACAAGCTATTTTTTGATACAATCGCCCATTGTATCAAGTCTGACCAGTAATTTTCTCATTAACTTTTCTAACTGTTTTTGTTCCTCCTGGTCAAGACATGACCAAAGTCTTCTCAGGCAATCATGTTGAGGTGGAAGCAAACTATTTAAAAATTTTGTACCTTGTTCTGTCAGATGAAGATGAAGGCAACGGCGGTCGTTATGACTTTCCTTTCTTTCAATCCATTCCTGTTTCTCTAATTCATCAGCAATACGAGTGGCATTAGTACGGGAAGAACCCAATGCGGCACTTAATTCTGATGGCTGAATGCTGTGGCTTTCCTTAGTATCAAGGATCATCAGGGCCATGAACAAAGTCTCGTTGATTCCCTGGGCTTTCAGCATATTATTACGGTTTTCAAGCAATTTACTTTGGACGTGCATTGATAACCTAGTCAACAGGATCTCTTGATAAGGGATATCTTTATTTAATTTGGCTTGCTGTGCTGCACGAATATTCAGTAATTCTTCGGTAGGCGTAAACGAACTTTCCATTATTTAGATACCTTATTAGTTTCAACTGGTAAGATAACTTTTGTTATCAAACATCCAAATGGTATATTAAAAGATAAATTTAGCAATTGTAGTTATTTGTTATCATCATATTTCTTTTGATATTGATACCTAATTCATAAATATTTTGAATGTTAGTCCAAAAAGCAGTGCGCCGAATAACGTTGCGAGTATAATTTTCCTTGTTTTGTAAAAGATTAAGCAGATGGCCAGACAGCCGATGAGGGTCGGAAATAGTTTTTGACTCTCTCTCATCACATCAGGTACACCCGATACGATGAGTAAAGAACAAATGGATGCAATGCCAATACTGTCAAGAATAATGCTTGTTTTTCCACCTTTCCTGCCGGCAGATTGGCGTGCTTTCCCAAACCGCAGTGGCAGATAGCGAAACGAAAAGTTAGTTAACCCAACAAATAGCCCAATAAGCAAAATCTTGCTGTCAATCATGGTGTTTCCTTTTGTTCACAAGAATCATCGCAACTATTTTGCGGTTGTAACAGTGCTGCGATACAGCCACCGACAATACCTGCCAGAATAGCAACTGGAATTGAAAAAAATGTAATTCCCAACAGTGCCCCGGTTAGCGCGGTTGCAACACAATAACTATTTTGCTTTCTGCAAGAAGCAAGAAGAAAACTGAGAAACAGTGCTGGCAACATGAAAATCATGGCAGCTTCTACGGCAGGGTAGGACTCCAAATAACCGTTACCAAGAAATGCCCCGGCTGCGGTACCTACGACCCAAGCCAGCCAGGAACAGATCGCAATAGCAACCATCCAGTTTTCACTCCAGCTCCGTTGGTTCTTAATAAGTTTTGCAGTAGCGGCGGCAAAAACTTCATCTGTCAGACCAAAAGCCCAGATAACAGTTTTTTTCTCCGTTAACTTATCTTTGATACGGTGCCTTAAAGATGGGCCATAAAGAACATGGCGAACATCCATTGCTATGATTGTTAGGGCAGAGATCCAGAGTGATGTGCCTGCGCTTAATAAAGCTGTGATGACAAATTGACTT
Source organism: Photorhabdus akhurstii (assembly GCF_019090985.1). NCBI lineage: Bacteria > Pseudomonadati > Pseudomonadota > Gammaproteobacteria > Enterobacterales > Morganellaceae > Photorhabdus > Photorhabdus akhurstii. The sequence goes on from NZ_CP020335.1 coordinate 1,496,028, forward strand.
GCACCGGCGTAGATGATGCATGAAAAGAAGATGGCTTCTATTGGGTTGAAGCCAAGTTTTACAGCATTGAGACCAAAAGCAAAGGCTACGGGAATGTAACCGATGACAATAGGTAAACTGTCTATTATTCCTTCAGTAAAAGAAGATTTTTTACTGGTTAAGGGGGATGATGTATCAGAAACAGGCATAAAATCCATCTGGTTATATAAATGTTATGTAACATTAACAAAAGGAAATCAAATAGAAAATATCATCCTTAATAAATGTTTCATAAATGTTTTTATTTAAGCGTTTTTTATGTCATGGCCTGTTTTTTACGACGTCTTTGGTTCGTACTTTTTGCCGAAAAACCAAACGATTAGGTTGATTGTACTGATAGCCATGCCAGCGGCGGCGACGCCATACCAACCTGAGTGTTTGTAAGCATAGCCTGAAACCAGAGAGCCAAAGGCTCCACCGATAAAATAGATGGTCATGTAAGCGGCAGTGAGTCGGTTTCTGGCTTCCGGCATCATGCGGTATATCGTGCTTTGATTCGTAACGTGAACACCTTGAATTGCAATATCAAGAAGCAAAATACCTATCATAAAGCCAATTAATGATTCTTTAGCTAAACCGATCGGTATCCATGAAAGAAGTAATAGCACCAGAGAAATGGTGGTGGTCAGAGAGCCTTTTCCTTTATCAACGAGTTGCCCAGTTTTGGCTGCCATTAGTGCTCCGGCGGCGCCGACTAACCCAAATAAGCCGATTACGCCTTCGGAATAGTTAAAAGGAGGCGCTGAGAGCAGGAATGCCATTGATGTCCATAGCAGGCTGAAATTGGCAAATGTCAGTGCTCCCAGTATAGAGCGTACTCTTAGAAGAGGGGTTGTAGTAACGAATTTTGCAATAGAGCGTAGTAATTGGAAATAATTGAGATCAGTTACTTGTTTATAACGGGGCAGGTAGCGCCATAATGTTAAAGAAAGGATCACCAATAAGACGCTGGCAACCCAAAAAACAGTTCGCCAACCACCAAGAGTCGCCATTGTTCCTGATATGGTTCTTGCCAGTAATATTCCAAGCAGTAAACCGCTCATAATCGTACCGACAGCTTTCCCGCGCTGGTGGGGGAGGGCAAGTGTCGCGGCCAGAGGGACCAGTACTTGGGCGACTACCGAAAATAAGCCCGTCAGTGCCGTTCCTAATAGCATTTGCCAGATGTTTTGCGATGTAGCGGTAATCAATAATCCAACGGCGGCTAATATTGTCATGGAGACAATCAGGCCGCGTCGCTCAAATATATCACCCAGTGGAACAAGGAATATCAAGCCGACGGCATAGCTCAATTGAGCTGTGGTCACAATAAATCCCGCTTCATTGGCGGTCAGATTAAATTGTAGTGCGATAGTATCGAGCAGTGGTTGCGCATAGTAGTTGCTGGCGACAACCAGACCTGTGGCGATCGCCATCAGAGCTACTAAAGCAGGGCTTAATGATGTACGGGAAATATTTTCTTCCATAGATAGGTTTTCTTATATTTAAACAGCAAGTTAAGTGAGGGAGATAGATATTTAATTTATTAAAAAAAGTAAGTAGTCACGTGATAAATTTTTCACATTGTAATGATTTTTTATTATCAGATTCAATGCTAAAACAGAAGGAATCGAGGGGTTAAACTTAAAAACACTAATTGAGTCGATAAGTTTGGTATAAAAGAAAATGAAAGTGAAAAATAGTGAATTGGTACAGACCAATTCACTGTGATATCCAGAATGTTAATTATTTTCGGCAGCCTTGGCGGCGGTTTCGATCCAACCATCAAACAATTTCTGATGAGCCTTAATCCAACCATTGGCGTGACGTTCAATCTCCGCTTGTGATGCTTCACCATTATGCATCCGCAAATTTTGGGCGTTGATATCAGCGAGGGGCATTTTCATGATAGAAAATAGTTTGGCGGCGGACGGGTTGACTTCTGCCCACTTTTTATTGGCGGCAATGTGCATAATACTTGGCGGGAAACCATAGTTAGCACCATTTGGCAGTTTCGTATCTATCCTTTCATCGTTAGGCATAGCGGAGAAAGGAACTTGCAGCCAGACAACATCTTTACCCGGTTTCAGCACATCACTAACCCAATAAGGTGTCCATGTGTAATATAAGATGGGTTTGCCTTCTTTATAGCGGGTAATAGTATCTGCCATCATGGCCGCATAGTTCCCTTGATTATGTTCAACGCTATTGTTTAAACCATAAGCTTTAAGATGATGGTTAATGGCGATTTCACAGCCCCAGCCGGGATTACAGCCAGTCAAATCGGCTTTGCCATTACCGTTAGTATCGAATAATTTGGCTATTTTCGGATCTTTCAGTTGGGCAATATTCGTGATGTTGTATTTTTCCGCTGTTTTTTTGTCGATTAAGTACCCCTGAGCGGCATTTTCTACATAGTTGCCAACACGGTAGAATTTTGCGTTGCCGCCTGTTGCCTGATATTGGGTGTTGTGCAGAGGTTCCCAACTTACAGCCATAAAGGTTGCGTCACCGGAAGCGATAGAGGAATAGGCGACGTTGTAGTCTACTTCTTTGATGGGTTTGACATCATAGCCAAGCTTTTCCAATGCCTTACTGACGATCAACGTCTGAAATGTTTCTTCGCTAAGGGTGCTTTGTACGGGTTGTACGCTGATACCTTTACCTGGTAATTCGACAGCGAATAATTGAGAGCTTATCAGTGATGACAGGGATATCGCCCAGATAACTATTTTGCGCATGGTTTTTTCTCCTGTTGCGGTCATCATGTGTTTACCAAACTCTTGTGGTTTGATCGGTGTTTTTGAAGGTTATGCTTTTTGGCTGAATAAACGGGTAATTAACCCAATTGGCCCAGTGGCATACCAGCGATTTACCCCTTTCGTTCGGTTATCGCGGCCAAGGGACTGTGTTAGGCGGTCAAGGAGAATCGCCAGAATAACAATCCCGACGCCGCCTACTGCGGCAAGTCCCATATCGAGACGGCCAATACCTCGCAAAACCATTTGGCCTAAACCACCAACTGCAATCATTGATGCAATAACAACCATTGATAGGGCTAGCATCAAGGTTTGGTTGACACCGGCCATAATGGTTGGCATAGCCAGTGGTAATTGAACTTTAAACAGCATCTGGCGAGGGCTGGCGCCAAAAGATTCGGCTGCTTCTATCAGATCTGTCGGAACTTGTTTGATGCCTAAAATTGTCAGACGGACAATCGGGGGGAGAGCAAAGATAATGGTGACGATAACCCCAGGCACGTTACCGATGCCAAACAACATGACAATCGGGACCAGATAGACGAATGCCGGTGTGGTTTGCATAGCATCAAGCAGAGGTTGAATGATTTTTGCAGCTCTTTTGCTGTGTGCCAGCCATATACCGAGTGGTAAGCCAACGATAGTGCAGAACAACAGAGATGTCAGAGCTAGTGATAGCGTAACCATCGCTTCAGACCATGCGCCTATTGCACCAATAATTACCAGAGAAATCAGCGCGGTAATACCCATACCAATGCCTGATAACTGCCAGGCAATCAAGGCGAAAAATAGGATGGCAATAGGGGCCGGTATTGAAGTCAGACATTGTTCAAAGCCACTGAGAACAAAGTCAATGGGGACGCGTATTCCCTGAAATGCGGGACGAAAATTTAGCACAATCCAATCAATAGCATGTGTTACCCATGAATCTAAGGGGATAAGTGGGTGTTGGAATGGGTCCATGATATTGAAATGTTCAGGCTGTACCGTAGTTGTGGGAGCATCCAGCCAGTCAGAACCTGTTGCATTGTCAGCACTGGTTCCGTTACTCCAGGGATCTGTATTATCCACAGTAGAGGAAGGGGTATCCTGTGTATTCTGTCCAGGCTGAGTTTGATGTTCGTTTTGGTTACTCATTTGGTGTCTCCTTATCTAATGCCTGCAACAGCATCCCTTTGGAAATAACGCCGATGTATTTGTCGTTATTTCCAACAACCGGAACCGCACAAGGTGATTGTGCTACAACAGCAATCAGCTCATTGAGGGGCATATCTGCGGCAACGGCGGTCGGTTCCGCTAATATGGCGTGTTCGATAGGTTTTTTTTCCCGTAATGCTTTTTCCAATGAATTTGTGGAAACTATACCGGCGAATTTTTGTCCATGTTCGATTAAGTAACCATAGTTTCTGTTTTCGTCATCGAGGACTTTCAATGCAGAAAGAGGACCAAAACCGGGTGCAATATGCAGCAGAGAGTCTGGACGGCGACGGGCAATGTCTTTAGCACTAAACACATGGCTGATATCTACGCCACGAAAGAAAGTTTTTACATAGTCATTTGCTGGATTATTCAGGATTTCATCAGGTGTGCCGACTTGTACAACAACACCGTCTTGCATAATGGCAATCCGATCGCCGATGCGCATTGCTTCATCTAAATCATGAGAAATAAAAACGATAGTCCGCGGCTGATTGCCTTGCAGACTTAGCAGTTCATCTTGCATTTCTGTACGAATTAATGGGTCGAGGGCAGAAAACGCTTCATCCATTAGCAAAATATCTGGGTTATTAGCTAATGCTCTGGCAAGCCCGACACGTTGGCGCATTCCGCCTGATAGCTCATCTGGATAGGATTGCGCATAATTTTCCAGGTTTACCTGTTTCAGTGCATCCAATGCTTTTTTATCGCGCTCTTGTTTGGCGATCCCGGCAAGTTCCATACCAAAGGCGCTGTTTTCCAGTACGTTTAGATGTGGCATCAGTGCAAATGATTGGAAAACCATACTGATTTTGTTACGGCGAATTTCTCTTAATGCTGTTTCTGGAATCTCAGAAATATCTTCACCGTCAATTAGTACCTGGCCGCGAGTCGGTTTTATCAGACGATTGAGAAGGCGTACCATTGTGGATTTGCCGGAGCCTGATAATCCCATGATGACAAATATTTCTCCTTCTTCAATGGCCAGATTGGCATTTTGTATGCCGACAGTCATACCTGTCTTTTCAAATATCTGATCTTTGCTTAAGCCTGAATTCAATAATTTGAAAGCATATTCTGGATGATCGCCAAATATCTTATAGAGGTTTTTAACTTCAAGTTTAATTGCCATGAAATAGTTACTTCCCTTTCGATGGTTATGTAATGGTGTTATGCATTATTCATCTCTGCATGATTCTTTGAATATATATACCCTAACATACTGAGAGAGCCTGACAACCCTATGTTAATAATAATTAATGTAAAAAATAGTAATATTAAATGACTTAAATTAGATGTATTTGTCGTAATTTCATTGTTATTGGCAATTTATTTCATATAAGTCAATGTGGTTGTTGAAAGGATAATTTCATTCTATGTTGCTGTTATTAATATATTTTTACATTTTATTGCCAAATGAATTATTTGCTATGTTGTAAATGGAATCGATTATTAGTTTATAGTGTTGATTATATCTAATTGGAATGAAATTTAATTTAAAATTAATTAGCTATATTAATGTTTTTTGTTGTTTCTGATGATAATAGGAGGCAGTAATGGCAAAAAATATCCATAGAAATGGCAACAATCATGAAAAAATGCCATAAAAATATAAAGATTTTATGGCGTTTTATCGTTTAAAAAACAGGCTCAATAATATGGGCATTAAAATATTAGAGTATTATGGTTATTTTGAATTATCCTATATAAAATCAAATCATTATCTTTAGAAATTCCAATCTTCATCCTCAGTATTAACTGCTTTACCGATAACATATGATGAACCTGAGCCAGAAAAGAAGTCATGGTTTTCATTGGCATTTGGTGATAATGCAGAGAGGATTGCAGGGCTGACATCTGTCATTTCTGGAGGAAATAAGGTTTCATAGCCAAGATTCATTAACGCTTTATTGGCATTATAATGCAAGAATTTTTTAACATCTTCACTCCAGCCAATAATATCATAAAGTTCTTCTGTATATTTAATTTCATTTTCGTATAATTCTAATAATAATGAAAAAGTGAATTCTTTAATTTCTTTCTGTTCTAATGTTGAATATTTATTTAATGATTGTTGAAATTTATATCCAATATAATAACCGTGAATGGCTTCATCCCGGATAATAAGTCGGATTAAATCGGCTGTATTTGTTAATATTCCTCGACTTGACCAATACATAGGTAAATAGAAACCCGAATAGAATAAAAATGACTCTAGAAAAACACTGGCGACTTTTTTCTTTAATGGATGATGATAACTATAATGATTTAATATAATTTTGGCTTTATTCTGTAATGAAACATTGCTTTCACTCCAGCGATAAGCATCATCCACATCAGTTGTTAGGCATAATGTTGAAAAAATCGAACTATAAGAACGCGCGTGAACAGCTTCCATAAAGCTAATATTGGACATAACCGCTTCTTCGTGAGGTGTTAGAGCATCTTCCATTAACGCTGGAGCACCAACGGTGTTCTGAATTGTGTCCAGTAGTGTCAGCCCGGTGAATACTCGAATAGTCAGCTCTTTTTCTTCTGTCGTCAGTGTATTCCATGAAGGAATATCATTGGATAATGGAATTTTTTCCGGTAACCAAAAATTAGTTGTCAGTCGGTTCCAAACTTCTAGATCTTTGTCATCTTCAATTCGGTTCCAGTTAATTGCGCGTATAGGATTACTAATCATAATAAATTTCCAGAATCATTTTACAGTGAGCATGAAACACAATCTTGTACTTCCGTGCCTTCCAGAGCAGTCTGTTTCAGACGGATGTAATAAAGTGTTTTAATTCCTTTACGCCAGGCATAAATTTGGGCTTTGTTAATATCACGTGTAGTGGCGTCGTCTTTGAAGAAGAGTGTCAGTGATAATCCTTGATCGATGTGTTGAGTGGCTATAGCATAAGTATCAATAATTTTTTCCGGTCCTATTTCGTAAGCATCTTGGTAATATTCAAGATTATTATTCGTCATAAATGGCGCTGGGTAATATACTCGTCCTGTTTTACCATCTTTACGGATCTCAATACGGGATACAATCGGGTGAATGCTTGAGGTTGAATTGTTGATATATGAAATAGAACCTGTAGGAGCAATGGCTTGGAGATTTTGATTGTAAATACCGTGAGTCATAATTGAGGCTTTTAATGCAAGCCAGTCTTGTTGATTAGGAATGGTTATTCCTGCTTGTTCAAACAATTGAGAGACTTTTTTTGTCTGAGGTTGCCATGCGCTTTCTGTATATTTATTGAAAAATTCACCACTGGCATAACGAGAATCTTTAAAACCTTTAAAGTAGCTATTGCGTTCAATGGCGATCTGATTGGAAGTACGCAGAGCGTGGTAAGTGACAATATAGAAATAGATATTGGTGAAATCTATTCCTTCTTCGGAACCATAATGAATTTTTTCCCTTGCCAAATAGCCGTGAAGATTCATTTGCCCCAAACCAATGGCATGAGAATCCTGATTTCCTTTTTCAATAGAAGGAACTGAACGGACATGGCTCATATCTGATACCGCGGTTAAAGCGCGGACAGCCGTTTCAATAGAGAGGGCAAAATCAGGTGAATCCATTGTATGAGCTATATTCATTGATCCCAGATTACAACTAATATCTTTCCCAATATGGCGGTAACTTAAATCATCTTCATATTCGCTGGCACTGTTAACCTGTAAAATTTCGGAGCATAAATTACTCATATTAATCCGACCTTTAATTGGGTTAGCATTATTCACAGTGTCTTCATACATAATATAGGGATAGCCAGATTCGAATTGGATCTCAGCTAACGTCATGAAAAATTCACGGGCATTTATTTTTGATTTCCGAATTTGTTGGTTATTCACCATTTCAGCATATTTTTCTGTAATGCTAATTTCGGACATTGGAACACCATAAACCCGTTGAATATCATAAGGTGAGAATAGATACATATCTTCATTATGTTTAGCCAGCTTAAAAGTGATATCAGGAATAACGACGCCAATAGAGAGTGTTTTGATACGGATTTTTTCGTCGGCATTTTCCCGTTTTGTATCCAGAAAACGGAGAATATCGGGGTGATGAGCATGGAGATAAACAGCGCCTGCACCTTGGCGTGCACCGAGTTGATTGGCATATGAGAATGCATCTTCCAGCATTTTCATCACTGGGATAACACCTGATGATTGGTTTTCAATCATTTTTATCGGCGCACCCGTTTCCCGTAGGTTACTGAGTAAGCATGCGACACCACCGCCACGTTTTGAAAGCTGTAATGCTGAATTCACCGAACGTCCGATGGATTCCATATTGTCTTCAATGCGCAGCAGGAAACAGGAAACCAATTCTCCTCGCTGTTTCTTACCACAATTAAGAAAGGTTGGCGTTGCTGGTTGAAAACGGCCGCTGATCATCTCGTCCACCAGACGACAAGCCAGCATCTGATCGCCTTGGGCCAGGGTCAGTGCTACCATGCATACCCGATCTTCATAGCGTTCCAGATAGCGTTTATTATCGAAGGTTTTCAGAGTATAGCCGGTGTAATATTTGAATGCGCCCAGAAAGGTTTGAAAGCGGAATTTTTTGCTATAGGCTTGCTGAAAGAGCTTTTTAATAAAAGCAAAATCGTATTGCTCCAGCACGTTTGTTTCGTAATATCCCTCTTGTTGGAGGAAATCCAGCTTCTCTTTTAAGCTATTAAAAAATAGTGTGTTTGGATTTACATGCTGGCGAAAATAGTAATGAGTAGCCAGTTTGTCTTTATCAAATTGCATCTTTCCTTCACTATCGTACAGATTGAGCAAGGCATTTAAAGCATGATAATCCTGTTGTGCATTAATTTGAAAAGTCATAATTACCTATTCTCTAATGAATCAGTTGCCAGAATCTTTGAATACCTTGGCGTACCCGTTGTACATCTTCTTCAGTGCCCAACAGTTCAAAACGGTATAGGAGGGGGATTTGACATTTCTCTGAAATTATCCGTCCAGCTATGCCGTAAGCTTCGCCAAAGTTTGTATTCCCGGCCGCGATGACTCCCCGGATTAGTGCCCGGTTTTCGGCGATATTTAGAAATCGAATCACTTGTAGTGGAACGGCGCCTTTAGCACTACCACCGCCATAACTGGGTGTCAGTAAAATGTAAGGAGAAGTTACATTTAATAGGTTACCCGATTGATTGATCGGAATACGAAGGGCTGGTATCTCCAGTTTCTGAACAAATCTATGGCTATTACTGGACGAACTGGAGAAATAGATCAGCGGATTTATATTCATAATAAACCTACAAATTCTCAGTTAATGCGTTGATTTTATCTGGACGAAATCCTGACCAATGCTGTGTGTCCGTGACAACCACAGGAACTTGCTGATAGCCCATAGCACGGATAGTCGCTAAAGCCTGCGGGTTTTCGGTCAAATCGACAATCTGATAAGGAATGTTTCTTCGGCTTAGCGCTTGATAGGTTGCGTTGCATTGTACACAGTCTGGTTTGCTATAAATGGTAATGCTCATTAACGACTCCTTTGTCAGTTTGTGGGCATGCAATGGCAAAATTTGGTTCATGAGTAATAATTTTACTAAAGGCCAGAACTTGAGCTATACTATATATAGTGAAATTTTATTTCAACCATACTATATATGGTGTTAATTTTACATCGAGTGACTATCATTAAAATTACAATGTGAGTTATTCTCTGTTTGTTGGCCGGCTTTTCGCCTTTAGACAAGTTTAAGTTTTCTAGTCGGTGGTAAGGGAGCAACTGAATTCATCATTGCAATTTGTCGAAAAGACGATTTACTCTAATCCCTATAATGATTGATATTTTTTTCAATGGAGGTGGTTATGTATCATCACTATTTTGATACACCCAAAGGATTCCCTAAACCGTATATTCATATCACTGCGGATGATAAGGGGGTGACCAGTCTATATTTTGTTGATGAAAAAACAGCGCCCGAAGTAAAAAATGATATTACCAAGCAGTGCGTGAAAGAGTTACGGGGATATTTTGCGGGTAAGCGTACTGAGTTTTCTGTTCCACTTAACCCGGCAGGAACTGAATTCCAGCAGCGTGTATGGTTACAGCTATGTAAGATCCCATTTGGAGAAGTGTGGAGTTATAAGCAACTTTCATTAGCATTAGGTTCAGTTAATTATTGCCGCGCGGTAGGAATGGCTAATTCTCGTAATCCGATCTCATTAATTGTGCCTTGCCATCGTGTTATTGGACATGATGGTAAATTGGTGGGATATACCGGAGGCTTGAATATTAAAAGTTGGCTATTGGAACATGAAAAAGCCTAGTCATTTGTTTGTTAGGTAAATTGTGTGATAAAAGACCAGGGAGGGTTATAGATATTTATATATGTGTATTATTTAGTGGTAAAACTAAATTAAAGATAACATCTATCGTATTTTATTATGCTTTTCGTGATCTTGGTTGTAGACAGTGAACCAACTTATTTGCTGTACTGTATGCGACACAGATTTTGTGTCTTAATTTTCACGTTAAAGGTAAGTTTGATGTCAAAAATTAAAGGTAACGTTAAGTGGTTTAATGAATCTAAAGGATTCGGGTTTATCACTCCAGAAGATGGTAGCAAAGACGTATTTGTGCATTTCTCTGCTATTCAGAGTAACGGATTTAAAACTTTGGCAGAAGGTCAAAAAGTAGAGTTTGAAATCACTGACGGCGCTAAAGGTCCATCTGCTGTAAACGTTGTCGCTATCTGATTTTAACTCCGTATTTCGAAAACCCGTTATTTCAACGGGTTTTTTTTGGCTTGTGTGATATGCAGATAATTTTAATTTAAAGTTCACGCATCAATACAAAAGCTAACACGGTCATTAATAATGAGCCAAAAAGATTAAGCAAAACTGTTCCCAGCGCCCATCCTAGTTTTCCTTCCTGTAACAAATAAACCACTTCAACAGAAAAGGTGGAAAAGGTTGTTAAACCTCCACAAAAACCGGTGGTCAACATCAATTTCCAGGCCGGATCGAGATGGGTAGATTTATTAAAATAGGCTAACCCTAGTCCGATAATTAATGCACCGATACAGTTAACAGTAAGGGTGCCAATCGCGATATTAGAAGAAATATTATTAAGGCGGAGGCTGATAAACCAGCGTAATACGCTGCCTAAGCCGCCTCCGATAAATACTGCCAGAATAATATTAGTCATAATATACCCATCATCTTTCAAGCTGCCTATTTGTTGGCTGCACTAGCTCACCCCGGTCACATAGTTTGCTATGCTCCCGGGGATTCACTCCCTTGCCGTCGCGATGCAGCTTGAAATCCATAGGGTATAAGAAACTGGGTTATTTGACCTCTTCACCTCTGGCTTGCAAGTCAGCATGATAAGAAGAACGAACAAATGGACCGCAGGCGGCATGGGTGAATCCCATAGCTAACGCTTCTTCCTTCATCTCATCAAATTCCTGTGGGCTGACGTAACGTTGTACCGGTAAATGATGACGACTAGGTTGTAGGTATTGTCCCAGAGTCAGCATAGTCACACCGTGGCGGCGCAGATCACGCATAACATCAAGAATTTCTTCGTTGGTTTCACCAAGACCGACCATTAGACCCGATTTGGTTGGAATGTCAGGGTGGGCTTCTTTAAACTTTTCAAGTAATTTTAGTGACCACTCATAGTTTGCACCAGGGCGCACTTGACGGTAAACCCGAGGTACGTTTTCCAGATTATGGTTAAAGACGTCGGGTGGTGTTGCTGTCAGTATTTCAAGTGCTCGATCCATACGTCCACGGAAATCAGGCACTAAGGTTTCGATTTTAATGGATGGATTTTTTTCACGAATAGCAGAAATGCAGTCAGCAAAGTGTTGAGCGCCACCGTCACGTAGGTCATCACGGTCAACGGAGGTGATGACAACGTAGCGCAGAGCCATATCTTTGATGGTTTGTGCCAGTTTTACCGGTTCGTTGGTGTCAGGCGCCATTGGGCGGCCGTGTGCAACATCACAGAAAGGGCAACGGCGGGTGCAAATTGCGCCAAGGATCATAAAGGTTGCTGTACCGTGATTGAAACATTCAGCCAGGTTAGGGCAGGACGCTTCTTCACAGACGGAATGCAGACCATTTTTGCGCATGGCGGATTTGATGCCCTGAATGCGGCTGGAATCCGCAGGAAGTTTGATTTTCATCCACTCAGGTTTACGCAAGATTTCTGTACGTTCGGTCATCACTGTTTTGACCGGGATCAGCGCCATTTTGTCTGCGTCGCGGTACTTAATGCCACGTTCCATCTGAATTGGTTTACTCATAATCGTGCTGGTTCCAGTGTTAAATTCATCAGGTTGAGATCTATCATTCAGTCTACTGTATGACAAACCATTAAAAAATTTTTGAAAAATGTTAAAAAATTATAGCATCTTTAATTGTTCAATTTAAATCCTAACTGCCGGCAAAATTTCTCCACCAGAATAGGCTGTACTTGCTCAACAGTAATTCCGGGAACTAAGTCACTGAGTTGAATCATTTTCATGCCGGCATAGCCACAAGGATTAATACGCAAAAAGGGTTCTAAATCCATTGTGATATTGAGGGCTAACCCGTGGAAAGAACAACCTTTGCGTATCCGTAATCCAAGAGAGCAAATTTTGGCTTCATTGACGTAGACACCGGGAGCATCCGGGCGGGCATAGGCTTCCACACCAAAGTGAGCAAGGGTTTTAATGACAGTATCCTCTATCGCCGTAACCAATTGCCGTACACCAATTTTGGCGCGTTTGATGTCAATCATGACATACATAACCTGTTGACCAGGGCCATGATAGGTGACTTGTCCACCACGATCGGATTGAATAATCGGAATATCACCGAGGGATAGCAAATGTTCAGCTTTACCTGCTTGTCCTTGAGTAAAGACTTTTGGATGCTGTACCAGCCAGATTTCATCAGGTGTATTAATATCTCGCTGCTCAGTGAATAAGTGCATTGCATCAGAAATCGGCCCGTAGGGTTGTATTCCTAATTGACGTAAGAAAATCGTTTTATGTTGCAATTGAAACTTCATTTGATAGCTATAAGATTTGGTCAGTATAACCCTCGGAAGAGGTTCTCTCCAGTTTAGCGCGCTTGAAACAGTGGTATTTCTGATAGATAAAGAATCCCCTGTGAAATTATAGGGGATTTTTTGGCTTCTATTACAGCACGACCCGTACCAGTTCAAGGTTACCTAACTCTTCATACAGCGTTTCTACCTGTTCAATATGAGTTGCATTTATGGTAATGGATACTGAGTGGTAGTTGCCTTTGCTGCTTGGTTTCACTTGTGGAGAGTAATCGCCCGGTGCATGGCGTTGAACTACTTCAACGACCTGATTGACTAGCTCAGGCTCCGCCAGGCCCATCACTTTGTAAGTGAATGAACAAGGGAACTCAAGTAGTTCATTTAATTTCGTTTTCATGGGCGCTCCTGTTTTTGCTTTCCGCGATCGTACGGTCAGTTTCTTCTGTAAAATTTGATACTTTCCCCCGCCTTAAAACGCGGGGGACTTACTGCGATTGGGCGGTAGCCCGATTCGCTTTGGTGGGGTTTATCGCTTAATTATCTCAAGAATTAGCCAAACCAATGATGAAATAGTAGCTTGATGTAATCGATAAAGCGGCTAAAGATGCCGCCTTCTTTTACTTCATTCATGACGACTAAAGGCCGCTGTTCAATAGTCTTACCATCAAGTTGAAAGTTGATAGTACCCACGACTTGATCTTTCGCCAGTGGTGCATGTAATTCACTATTATTCATGACATAGCTGGCTTTCAGATCTTTCAGACGGCCACGGGGAATAGTCAGATAAACATCTTTATCAACACCTAACTGAACCCTATCGTTATCGCCAAACCAGACTGGTTCAGAAGCGAACTCTTTGTTTGCTTGCAGAGGAGCAACAGTTTCGAAGAAACGAAAACCCCAGGTCAGTAGTTTCTTACTTTCTGTTTCTCGGCCTTTGTAAGTGTGGCCGCCTAATACCGCAGAAATCAGACGCATATCGCCTTCCGTTGCAGAAGCGACCAGGTTATAACCCGCTGCGCTAGTGTGACCGGTTTTGATACCATCGACATTCAAGCTTTTATCCCACAACAAGCCGTTACGGTTTGTTTGACGGATATTGTTGTAGGTAAACTCTTTTTCTTTATAGATGGCGTACTCTTCGGGAACATCACGGATCAGCGCTTGACCAATCAGCGCCATATCACGGGCAGAGCTATATTGGCCTTCTGCATCCAGACCATGAACGGTTTTGAAATTCGTATTCTTTAATCCGAGAGATTTCACATAACCATTCATTAAATTAACGAAAGACTCTTGGCTACCGGCAACATAATCTGCCATTGCAACACAGGCATCGTTACCGGATTGCAAGTTTATACCGCGGGATAACATGGAAACCGAGACCTGATCGCCTGGCTTGAGGAACATCAGGGAAGAACCTTTAAATACCGGATTACCTGTTGCCCATGCGTCAGTACCGACAGTGACCATATCATTTGGGTGGATTTTGCCTGATTTAATTGCTTGACCAATGACATAACTGGTCATCATTTTTGTCAGACTGGCAGGATCACGGTGTGCATCTGCATTCATTTCGGCTAGCACTTTGCCTGAATTGTAATCGATAAGGATATAAGCTTCCGCGTCGATCTGAGGCACGCCTGGGATCATCGTTTTCAGGTTGATATCATTTCCATCGGCAAAGGCAGAAGCACTTATTGCCAGCGCGACACCCAAGGTGGCGCTTTTTATAAAATGAAAAGTGGTTGTATATTTCATGGTCGGTTGGACAGCATCCGTGAGAAAAGGTTGATATCGAGTCACATCATAGCAAATGAAAAAAATACTGACATTGCCAAATTTTGACAAGACTCGGGTTTACATTTTTTTACTCCTCTTACTGATATCTGAATCAAAGTGAGATATCAGTAAGAGAACGATTAAGGGCTGACGATAAAAGAAGACTGTTGTATCTGGTCAGCCAGTTTTTGTTGTAAATCGGCAGCTTGCTGGCGATTGTTGAATGGCCCCAACTGTACACGATAAACGTTACTATGTTGAGTTACGCGTCCTTGAACATTAAAGCGTTGCGCCAGTGTTTGTTGCCACTCTTTTGCTCGTTGCTCACTGCTAACAGCGCCAACCTGAACCATAAAACCGTTCGCTGAGGCGGCTGTCGGTGCTGTTACTATCGAAGTACTGTTTGTAACAGGTTTAGGGGGTTGCAGTTTCATTGCGGGTAGTTGCTCGGTAGTTTCCGGTTGTGCCATCAATGATTGAGTTTGTTCCACCTGCTGATTTGTTAAAGGCTGGCTGCCGGTCTGATCAGGGACGTTCTCCATTGTTGGTGTTCCTAGTGGGCTGGTTGTCAGCGTGGGTCTACCCGGTAGAGCGTAACTCTGTTTAACTATCTGGCTGCCAATGGTACCGGGGCCAGATACAGAACCGTCTTGGGCCACCTCAATAAAATCAACCTTAACTTTGGTACTTTGAGTCAGGTTTAAGCGTTCAGAGGAAGCCTTCGATAGCTCGATAATTCTCCCTGGTTTATAAGGACCACGGTCATTGACTCTAACAATCATCATACGGCCATTGCTCAAGTTGGTCACACGGACATAACTTGGAATTGGCAGGGTAGGATGGGCGGCTGTCAGCGCATAAGGATTGAAACGCTCGCCAATTGCGGTCATTTTGCCGCTAGATTCTTCACCGTACCAACTCGCGTAGCCAGTTTCACTGAATTGAGACGGATTTTGAACAATGTGATAAGTATGTCCGTTCATCTGATAATCATTATTGGCGCTAGGGTGATAAGGCTCGTAGCGAGGTTCTGCTCCCAGAACATCCTGCGTTGGTACTGCTGGTAACGGGGAAGGTTTTTGTTTGTCAGGAGTAGTACAGCCGGATAGCAGGGCTGCAATCATGCCAAGTATAAGCCAGTGTTGACGCATTGAAACCTCTTCTCTATAAACTTTTAGACAACAATTTTCGGTGTGTGTGAATCGACATGATAATGCCGAAACCAGCCATTAAGACGATTAACGCTGAGCCGCCATAACTGACAAATGGCAAAGGAACGCCTACTACAGGCAGAATACCACTCACCATGCCGATATTGACGAAGATATAAACAAACAGGATTAACACCAGGCCGCCAACCATAACCCGGCCAAAAGTGTTCTGTGCCTTGGTTGCTATGACCAGTCCACGCAGAATTAATAACATATATAATGTTAATAATAGTAGTACGCCAATTAAACCAAGTTCTTCCGACAGTACGGCAAATATGAAATCTGTATGACGTTCCGGCAGAAATTCCAGTTGAGATTGTGTTCCTAATAGCCAGCCTTTACCTGATAAGCCACCGGAGCCAATTGCGATTTTTGATTGAATAATGTGGTAACCCTTACCTAGCGGATCGCTTTCTGGATCAAGTAGCATCATGACGCGATCACGCTGATAGCCATGCATCAGGAAGAACCACAAAATGGGGATAAAGCAGGCTAATAGTAGAGCTGCAATGCCGATCAATCGCCAACTCATGCCAGAAAGGAACAAGACAAATAGACCGGAAGCCGCGATCAGAATTGAAGTCCCCAGATCTGGTTGAGCGGCAACCAGTAAAGTCGGCAGAAAAATGAGCATCAGAGCAATGGTGGTATTTTTCAGCGAGGGCGGGCATAAATCGCGGTTCATAAAGCGTGCGATCATCAGTGGTACTGCGATTTTGGCGATCTCAGAAGGTTGGAAGCGGATGATGCCTAAATCCAGCCAGCGTTGTGCGCCTTTACTTATTTGCCCGAAAGCGTCGACAAAAATCAGTAAAATGACACAAACAATATAGAGATGGGGCGCCCAGCTTTCATAAACTCTTGGCGGAATCTGCGCCATGATGAGCATGACAACCAGTCCGGCGCCAATTTGACCAACTTTGCGCTCCATCATACCCATATCTTGACCGCTGGCACTCCACATAACAAAAGCGCTGTATATCAGCAATGCCAAAATGCACAGGAGTAACGGTAGGTCGATATGTAATCTGGTCCAGAGAGGAACCCTTTTTTGGTTTTCTGTCATGGTGTTAATCAGTCACTTTCTGTTCCGGGGGGAGTCGGGACCGCATTCGGCAATGTTGTGTTGTTATCCCCTAATAGTACATGGTCGAGGATTTGGCGAACAAGGGTTCCTACTGCTGGACCTGCGCCACCATTCTCTAAAATAATGGAAAGAGCTACGGTCGGATTTTCATAAGGCGCGAAAGCAATCATCAGCTTATGATCCCGTAAATGCTCTGCAATTTTACTGGCATTGTAGGTTTCATAACTGTAGACCTGTGCTGTTCCCGATTTGGCCGCTGCTTTATAAGGCGTGCCGGTAAAACTCTTGTGGCCGGTACCGTTTGGCAAGTTGGCAACACCGTACATGCCACTTTTTGCTAATTCCCAATATCCTGAATGGATATCGCCAATCTGGATATTTTCTGTTTGTTGATAAGGGATCATCTCACCTTTCAGCTTCTTGCTTAGCAGCAGATGTGGTGTTTTTACATTACCATCGTTAATTAAAGTTATCAGCGCTTTCACCATTTGAATGGGGGTTGCTGTCCAATATCCTTGGCCGATGCCAACAGGAATGGTATCTCCTTGGTACCAAGGTTTTTTATATTTCCTTTGTTTCCATTCGCGAGTAGGCATGATACCGGTGCGTTCTTCGGCCAGGTCGATGCCAGTGTATTCGCCATAGCCAAACTTGGTCATCCATTCAGATAGACGATCAATTCCCATATCATAGGCAACTTGATAAAAGAAAGTATCCGCTGATTCTACAATGGCTCTATGCGGATTGAGACTACCATGTCCCCAACGTTTCCAGTCACGGTAGCGTTTTTCTGAACCCGGTAATTGCCACCAACCCGGATCAAAAATGGTGGTATTTTTATTGATCACGCCTGTGCTTAGTGCTGCAACAGTAATGAAAGGTTTCACTGTCGAAGCTGGAGGGTAGATCCCTTGAGTAGCACGATTAATAAGCGGTCTATCAGGGTTGTTTAATAATTCCTGGTAGTTCTTATTGGAGATGCCGTTTACGAATAGGTTTGGATCATAGCTTGGGTTAGATACCAGCGCCAGAATTTCCCCATTACGTGGATCACTGACAACGACCGCAGCACGGCTGGTTGTGAGGAGTTTCTCAATGTAGATCTGTAATTCGAGATCGATAGTGAGGTAAATATCTTGTCCGGCCTGCGGTGGTTGTTCATGTAATTGGCGTATTACCCGGCCTCGGTTATTCACTTCGACTTCTTCGTAACCTGTTTTGCCGTGTAAAACAGCTTCATAGTAGCGTTCAATACCCAGTTTGCCGATGTCATGGGTAGCGGCGTAATTAGGTAAAATACCTTCTTTATCCAATCGTTCTACATCTTTATCATTAATTTTAGCCACATAGCCGATGATATGTGTCAGTGCTGAACCATAAGGATAGAAGCGGCGTTGGTAACCTTTTATTTCAAAACCAGGGAAACGATATTGGTTAACGGCAAAGCGTGCGACTTGAATATGGTCAAGCGACGTTTTTAGTGGAATAGAGGTAAAGCGGCGCGAACGCTTACGCTCTTTTTCAAAGTTGGCAATGTCTTCGTCAGTCAGATCGATAACATTACGTAAATCATTTAGCGTTTGCTCAAGGTTTTCTACCTTTTCGGGGATGATTTCCAACTGGTAGATGGTTCGATTAAGCGCCAATGGGGTGCCGTTACGGTCATAGATGATACCGCGGCTTGGCGCAATTGGAACCAGTTTAATACGGTTTTCGTTTGAACGGGTTTGATAGTCTTCGTGGCGAGTAATTTGTAAATGGTAAAGATTGGCAATCAGGATACCAGTCAGTACCAGGATGATAATAAACGCCACCAATGCGCGGCGAGCAAATAGGGCTGATTCAGCCGTATAATCACGAAAAGGGGTACGTTTATTTTTCATCCCATTGCCAGAATTCGCTTTTATCCGTTGATAACCAAATTATTCCCGATGATAGGGATGATTGGTGGTAATGCTCCATGCCCGGTACAGGCTTTCCGCAACCAAAACCCGGACCAGAGGATGGGGTAAGGTCAGAGGTGACAGTGACCAGCTTTGTTCTGCGGCAGCTTTACATGCTGGAGCGAGACCTTCTGGCCCGCCTATCAATAAACTGACATCTCTACCATCTCGTTTCCAATGTTCAAGTTGTTGCGCCAGTTGAGGTGTTTCCCAACGGGAACCCGGAATATCCAGGGTAACAATACGGTTGCCTTTGCCAATAGCGGCCAGCATCTGTTCGCCTTCTTTTTCCAGAATGCGCTTAATATCTGCATTTTTGCCCCGTTTGCCAGCCGGAATTTCTACCAATTCAAATGGCATATCTTTGGGAAAACGGCGCAAATAATCGATAAAGCCGGCCTGTATCCAGTCCGGCATTTTTGTACCTACAGCGATTAATTGCAGCTTCAAACTCAGCTCCAGAGCTTTTCAAGTTCATACATGCGGCGGCTCTCTTCTTGCATGACATGTACGATAACTTCACCGAGGTCTACGACGATCCAGTCAGACACGCCTTGCCCTTCAACGCCAAGTGGGATCAGGCCGCTCGCACGACAGTCATCAACCAGATTGTCTGCGACAGACATCAGGTGGCGATTGGAGGTTCCGGTGCAGATAATCATGCAATCGGTAATACTGGATTTCCCTTGAACATCAAGGGAAACGATATCCTGTGCTTTGGAGTTTTCAAGCTTATCAATAACAAACTGTTGGAGTTCTTTACCTTGCAAAAGGCTCATCCTTATTTTTTATCACAATTGATTAAATAGTGCGGAATAATAGCATGCCAGGTCACTTAAGGGTAAGCCAACTAAGCGACTAATCGAGGTAGATTTCGCTATTGGCGATATAACCCCTGTGAGTCTATATACTTTTGCACTGAAAGGGGGAGTAAATCGTCACAACTTAACCCTTGCTGGTGGCGTTGACGGATATCTGTTGCTGAGATAGGCAGCAGCGGTGTATCCGCCAGATAGATATAACCGTTAGGTTGACTACCAAGCTGGTTTGGATCGCGGATTTGATGTTCTGTAAACCATTGTTGCATTTCAGTTGTGGAAAACTGGGTCTGATAACCTGGACGAGCGCAAACCAATAAATGACAGAGACTCAGCAGTTCTTGCCAACGATGCCAAGTATGCAGTGATAATAAAGCATCTTGGCCGATTATAAATGCCAGTGGTTGTTTGTTGCCAAGTTCCTGACGGAATGACTCTAGCGTATCAATTGTGTAGGAGGGCGTGGTGCGCTCCAGTTCACGCCTATCGATGGTAAACAGAGGGTTATCTTGTACAGCCAGTTGTACCATTTCAAGCCGCTGTTGTGCGGAGGCTTCTGGTTGTGGGCGGTGTGGCGGGACGTGATTTGGTAGTAAAATCACTTGTTTCAGACCAGTTTGATATGCCAGGGTTTCAACTGGTTGTAAATGCCCATAATGGATGGGATCGAATGTTCCACCAAATAATGCTTGAATAACGGGTTGTTTGGGGCAAGTAGAATTAGTGGTATGAGGCATTAAGCAAGCTCTCAGGTAAGGTTTTGCCACATAACAGCATGGAAAGAGTTTCTAAATTTGACCAAATAGGCTGGCCGTAATCCTGCTTGATTTGGCGTTCCATCTGTACAAGTAAATGAAGTGCTTGCTGCAAATCATGTTGAGTGAGACGTTGCAGAGCACTTGTCAGTAATGGGCGACGGTTTTGCCATACCCGATGCTGATCTAACAGCGTTTTCATCGGAGTTGTGGTACTTTGGCGTTTCAGAGTGAGTAGTAGCAGCAATTCCCGCTGTACGGTACGTAATAGAATAACAGCTTCGCAATCTTCTTGTTTTAACTGTTTCAGAATATGCCAGGCTCGTTTTGCTTTACCCGCTAATAACGCGTCTACCCAGTGATAAGGTGTAAAGTGAGCCGCATCATTCACTGCATTTTCAATACGATGTAAGGTCAGTTTACCATCTGGGTATAGCAGGGAGAGTCGCTCAAGTGCCTGAGCCAACGCCAGTAAATTTCCTTCATAGCAGTAACACAGTAGTTGATTGGCCTGCTCTTCCAGCGTCAATTTCATGGCTTTGGCCCGTTGTGCAACCCATTGCGGCAGACGGTGCTGTTCGGGTGTCTGACAACTGACATAAACACCGTTTTTTCCTAGTGCTTTGAACCAGTTACTGTTCTCCTGAGCTTTGGTTAATTTCAGACCACGTAGTATTAACAGTATATCTGGGTGAAGAAGCTCTGCTAGTTTTACCAGTTGTTCAGCCATTGCTGCGTTAGGGCCATTTTCCGGCAGAAGCAAAGTGAGTGTTTGACGGCTAGCAAATAGACTTAATGACTGACAGATACCAAATATCTCATCCCATTCGGTATGATTGTCCAGCGTATAGGTGAAGTGTTCCGTGAATGCGTGTTTTTCAGCAGCCTTGCGGATGTGATCTTGGCTTTCCTGCAATAGTAGAGGTTCATTACCCCATATCAGATAACAGTTTCGCAGCCCCTCATTGAGCTGCGAAATCAGTTGTTCGGGATAGAGTTTGATCATTGTGCTTGCGCAGCTTGCTGTCCTGACTGCTTTTCTCTGGCTTTCTGCTTTTCTGCGTTGTGAACAGTCAATAACTGGCGAACTAACCCGCGAGCGGCTTGTTCACGCATTTCCTGATTGATTATCTCGTTTTCAGCATCTTTCGCCAGAGCTTCTAATGGGTTGTCGAAAAAAGAGCGGTCAACCCTGGAGCGCAGCGGATATACGCTGCCGTCTGGCATAATGACTTGTGCATCAACGTACAGTGTCAATTGGCGTTCAGCAGCCTTACCATCTTGGAAAACAGAGACAGTATCTTTATTTTCAGAAGAGCCGATTAACTTCAAAATAGGAATATCAGCGCTGCCATCCTCAAGGATAGTGACGTTATTCAGACGAAGCTGTTGGCGAACAGAACGGGCTAGTGGCCCATATGGGTCACTGCTTGTTAATTGCAGCTTTTTGAGTTCTGGTGGCACCTGAGTGGTGCCGCGCAGATGAAAACCGCAGCCAGCGGTGACCAGCACCGCCAACCCCAGCAACAACGTTAAAATACGATGCCGCACATTGCCTCCTTTATCAGCCGACGACCAGATTCAGCAGTTTGCCTGGTACATAAATGACTTTGCGAATAGTGACGCCTTCGAGATATTTCGCCACACCATACTCTTGTGCTGCCAGATCATGAACATATTCTTTAGTCGCATCGGCTGGCACAGTAACACGACCACGCACTTTACCGTTAACTTGAATGACGACTAGCTTGGTATCGTCAACCATTGCCTGTTCATCAGCTTGTGGCCAATCAGTCGTATCAATATCTCCTTCACCACCCAGAGCTTGCCACATTGTAAAGCAAGCATGAGGTGTTATTGGTGACAACATACGGACAACCGCCAACAGAGCCTCTTGCATCAGAGCGCGATCCTGCTCAGTTTCTTGTGGTGCGCGGGTCAGTTTATTCATTAATTCCATTACCGCAGCGATAGCAGTATTGAATGCCTGACGGCGCCCGACATCATCTGTGACTTTAGCGATGGTTTTGTGCAGATCTCGGAATAGATCTTTTTGTTCCACTGTCAGGTTTGTGATGTCCAGCGGTTGAGTTGCCCCTTTGCTGCTATGTTCATAAACCAGGCGCCATACACGTTTCAGGAAGCGATTTGCTCCTTCAACGCTGGATTCTTGCCATTCTAATGTCAGCTCTGGTGGAGCCGCGAACATCATAAACAGGCGAACGGTATCAGCACCATATTTTTCTACCATCAATTGAGGGTCAATGCCGTTGTTTTTGGATTTAGACATTTTGCTCATGCCGGTATAAATCAGCTCATGGCCTTCTTTATCCGTCGCTTTAACGATACGGCCTTTATCATCACGCTCAACAATAGTATCAGCTGGGGAAACCCAGATTTTTTCACCATTTTTGCCGGTGTAATAAAAAGCATCGGCGAGAACCATGCCCTGACATAACAGGCGCTTAGCGGGTTCATTGGAATTGACCAAGCCTGCATCACGCATCAGTTTATGGAAGAAACGGAAATACATCAGATGCATGATGGCATGTTCGATACCACCGATGTATTGGTCAACTGGCAGCCAATAGTTAGCAGCCGCTGGATCGAGCAAGCCTTTGTCATAATCTGGACAGGTATAGCGAGCGTAGTACCAGGAAGATTCCATAAAGGTATCGAAGGTATCTGTTTCACGTAGTGCTGGTTGGCCGTTGATAGTGGTTTTTGCCCACTCAAGATCAGCTTTAATTGGGCTGGTGATGCCATCCATTTTGACATCTTCCGGCAGAATAACAGGCAGTTGATCTGCTGGAACCGGAACAACCGTGCCATCTTCCAGTGTTGCCATTGGAATAGGAGCGCCCCAGTAACGTTGACGGGAAACACCCCAGTCACGCAGACGATAGTTGATTTTACGCTTACCTACGCCCATTTCCACCAATTTATTAGCGATGGCATTAAAACCGGCTTCGTGATTCAGACCGCTAAATTCACCGGAATTAAACAGAACATTCTTATCCGTTACCGGGGCTTCATGAACATTTGGTTCATTACCTTCACTGTCCAGAATAACGGCTTTCATTGGCAGGTTATATTTTGTCGCAAATTCCCAATCGCGTTGATCGTGGCCGGGAACTGCCATGACAGCACCGGTGCCGTATTCCATCAGGACAAAGTTTGCAACCCAGATTGCCACTTTCTCTTTGGTCAATGGATGAATAGCAAACATACCGGTTGCCATGCCTTTCTTCTCCATTGTTGCCATATCTGCTTCTGCAACTTTGGTATTACGGCACTCATCAATGAAAGCAACCAGTTCAGGGTTATTTTCTGCTGCTTGTTTTGCCAGAGGATGGCCTGCGGCAACCGCAACATAAGTGGCGCCGAGGAACGTATCAGGACGGGTAGTATAGACGGTCAGCTTCTCCTGACTATCAACCACATCAAAAGTGATTTCTACCCCTTCGGAGCGACCAATCCAGTTGCGCTGCATGGTTTTGACCTGTTCAGGCCACTCTTCCAGCATATCCAGATCATTTAACAACTCTTCGGCATAATCAGTGATCTTGATAAACCATTGCGGAATTTCTTTACGTTCAACTTTAGTGTCACAACGCCAACAACAGCCATCGACCACTTGTTCATTAGCTAGAACGGTCAGATCGTGAGGGCACCAGTTAACTGCGGAGGTCTTTTTATAAACCAGACCCTTTTCATACAATTTAGTGAAGAACCACTGTTCCCAACGGTAATATTCCGGGGTACAGGTTGTGACTTCACGATCCCAATCGTAACCGAAGCCCAGTGTTTTCAACTGACCTTTCATATATTCGATGTTGGCATAGGTCCACGGAGCAGGCGCGGTATTGTTTTTGACCGCGGCGCCTTCCGCAGGCAGTCCAAACGCATCCCAACCGATAGGTTGTAGGACATTTTTACCCAGCATACGCTGGTAGCGGGAGATAACGTCGCCGATAGTGTAGTTGCGTACATGGCCCATGTGTAGTCGGCCAGAAGGGTAAGGTAGCATGGACAGGCAGTAATATTTTTCTTTACTGTTATCTTCTGTCACTTTAAAAGTTTGCTTCTCTTGCCAATGAAGCTGAACTTGCGGCTCTATATCTTCTGGACGGTATTGTTCTTGCATGGCACCGATAATCCTATGGTGAGTAAAAAGCTACGCTGGTAGCAATCATTTAGTTGGTAAAATATGAGATCGGCATAGCATATCTGATTTGATATATAAGAAACAGTGGTTCTGAGGGAAAATCCGATGGCGACGGGTGTCACCACCGGAAATGAAATGAGGTTAGTGAAGAATTTTAGCGAGAAATTCTTTGGCGCGATCTGATTTTGGATTCGCAAAGAAATCTTCTTTCTTGCTATCTTCAACAATTTTGCCTTCATCCATAAAGATAACTCGGCTGGCTACTTTACGGGCGAAGCCCATTTCGTGAGTAACAACCATCATGGTCATCCCTTCGTCTGCCAGTTTAACCATGACATCAAGCACTTCATTGATCATTTCAGGGTCGAGTGCGGAGGTGGGTTCGTCAAATAGCATGGCAATCGGGTCCATACAAAGGGCACGGGCGATTGCTACACGTTGCTGCTGACCACCGGAAAGTTGCGATGGGAATTTATTCGCCTGACTGGCAAGCCCGACGCGTTCAAGTAATTTCAATCCTTTTTCTTCTGCCGTTTTTTTATCACGATTGAGCACTTTAATCTGTGCCAGAGTTAAATTCTCAATGATGGAGAGATGGGGGAACAGCTCAAAATGCTGGAACACCATGCCGACTTTAGAACGTAGTTGTGCCAGATTGGTGTTTTTGTCATTGACTTTAATGTCATTAACCAGAATTTCACCCTGTTGGATGGATTCCAGACCATTAACCGTTTTTATCAGGGTGGATTTGCCTGAGCCGGATGGGCCACAGACCACAACGACTTCACCTTTTTTAACTTCAGTTGAGCAGTCGGAGAGAACCTGAAATTGGCCATACCACTTGGATACATTTTTCAGGGAGATCATCAAACAGTCCTTTTCTTCAAATAGTTAACCAGCATAGATGCGGCAATACTAATAATAAAATAAACCAAACCAGCAAATAGGATCATTTCGACCTGAGTGCCATCACGCTCACCGATATTTGCCGCAGTACGGAAAAAGTCCGCGAGACTGAGCACATACACCAATGAGGTGTCTTGAAACAGTACGATCCCCTGTGTCAATAACAGCGGAGTCATCGCACGGAATGCTTGAGGCAGGATAACCAGCCTCATACTTTGCATTGGCGTCATACCTAATGCCAGTGCCGCCGAAGATTGCCCGCGGGAGATACTCTGAATTCCTGCCCGGATAATTTCTGAATAGTAAGCTGCTTCGAAAAAGGCGAATGCAACCATAGCTGAAATTAAACGAATATCTGTTTTCGGAGAAATCCCCAGAACATTCTGTACTAGGCTAGGTACAATTAGGTAGAACCATAACAGTACCATAACTAGTGGTACAGAGCGGAACAGATTGACATATAAAGTGGCAAACCAGCTCAGTACTTTTATCGAAGAGAGCCGCATAACGGCCAGCACGGTTCCCCAGAGAATACCGACAACAACAGCAATAATCGTTATTTTTGCTGTAATGACTAAGCCTTGTAGCAGAAACGGGATACTGGGGATAATCGAACTCCAGTCAAACTCGTACATTTATTGACCTCCAATATTACCCGGTAAACGTACCTTTTTCTCAAGCAAGTGCATGGCGAGCATAATCACCAGATTGATTCCGACATAGGCCAACGTAATGGCGGTAAATGTTTCATAAGCATGTGCTGAGTAATCAAGTAACTTACCTGCCTGTGCTGCCATATCTACCAGACCAATAGTGGAGGCGATGGCGGAGTTTTTTACCAGATTCATCATTTCTGATGTCATGGGTGGAATGATCACTCGATAGGCGTTGGGTAATAGGACATAGCGATAGGTTTGTGGCAAGGTTAGCCCCATTGCCAGCCCTGCCGATTTTTGCCCGCGTGGTAGTGATTGTATGGCGGCACGAACCTGCTCACACACACGTGCCGCAGTGAAAAGACCTAAACAGACAGTGGATGAGAGAAAAAATTGAATATTAGGGTCCAATTCAGTTTTAAACCACAGACTAATTTTTTCTGGCAGTAGTTCAGGTACAACCAGATACCAGATAAAAAATTGAACTATCAGCGGTACGTTACGAAAAAGCTCAACATAACAGGTCCCTATCCCAGATAATATTTTATTGGGAACAGTGCGCAAGATGCCGAACAGCGAGCCGACAATGAAAGCGATAATCCAGGCGCAGATAGACAAGGCGATCGTCACCTGAAATCCAGCTATCAACCAGCCTAGATAAGTCGTATTGCCAAAGGGGGCAGCTTGCAAAAAGATGCCCCAGTTCCAATCGATTGACATAATAATACTCCCTGCGAGGGGGTAGTTTGATCCCCTGAAAGCGACTGATTGGCTGAGAAAAAAAAGCGAGGTAGGGAACGGCCACCTCGCACCCTGTGATGCCAATCAAATAGTCATTTTTTAATTATATTTCTAGTCAAGCGCCTTATCATTTGGCGATTTAAATAGTGCTTTCATTTCATCAGACAAAGAGAAGTTCAGGTTCAGATTCTTGGGTGGAATCGGGTGTTTGAACCAGCGCTCAAATGATTTCTCTGCCTCTCCTGAGGTTTGCGCCTGAACAATCGTCTCATCGATCAGCTTCTTAAATTGAAGATCATCTTTGCGCGATATACAACCATAGGCTTCTCTAGACTGAGGCGTGCCAACAATTTCCCATTGATCAGGTTTTTTCGCTTTAGCGCGTTCGCCTGCTAGCAGAGCATCGTCCACCATAAAGGCGATTGCACGGCCGGATTCCAGAGTACGGAATGAGTCACCATGATCTTTTGCACTGATGATGCGCATTTTCATGTTTTTTTCATCGTTGAGTTTATTCAGCAATATTTCAGAAGTCGTACCTGCTGAAACAACGACATTTTTGCCTGCTAAATCAGGGAAATCTTTTATACCGGAACCTTTTTTAGTCAGCAAACGTGTACTAACAATAAAGATAGAGTTTGAGAAAGTGACTTGTTTTTGGCGTTCAAGGTTATTGGAAGTGGAACCGCATTCGAAATCGTAAGTGCCATTTTGTAGCAATGGGATGCGATTTTGAGAAGTTATGGGTATCAATTTTACTTGCAGATTTGGCATGTCCAGTTTCTTTTTCACCGCTTCAACAATCAGATTAGAATAATCCTGAGAGTAGCCGACGACTTTTTGCTGATTATCGTAGTAAGCAAAAGGTACGGAAGACTCACGATGTCCCACAATGATCACGCCATCATCTTTGATTTTTTTCAGTGTTCCCGTTAATTCTTCGGCCTGAACAGCCCCCGCCATGCCAAGTAACATCATGGTTAATACTAGGTTACGCATACGCATATACAACTCCTTTAATGTGGCTATCGTTTGCGATGTTGTGTTTGCAAAAGTCTCTCTGTGATTTGTTTTTAATCGAGGATCATTTGCTGTCATATGTATATATAGTGTTAAAAAATAGTACAAAAGGGTTAGTCAATGAAAATGAATTGTTTCTATTTCGGGAGCTGTCTCGCACTATAAATGAACAATGTTGTTTATCTTGCACAATAAAGGTGCGTGATTATCATTTTTTTAGTGCATTTTCCCATTTTTGGTTATTGAAACAGCTATTTCCCTTTCTATTCATAGATATAGCAGCAATTAGCGTGCCAAAATAGTAAAGAGGGGTAAAATTAGCACCAATAAGTTGTTTAAGTAGGTTATTTGCATAACATAGAGTGATATCAGTTGTTGAGGGTTAGCATAGTTAATTATCGCTAGTAATTAACTATGCTGAATTTCTTAAGATAGGTCAGTGGTAGAATTGGGTTAGGTATATTTCATACCAATTGCCAGACGATTCCACAGGTTGATAAGGCCGATTAACAACGTTAAATCGACAATCTCTTTTTCATCAAATTCTGCTAATAGCGGGGTGTAATGTTCATCTTCTGCCCCAGTTTCGGCAACCCGAGATAAAGCCTCTGTCCAGCCTAATGCCGCACGTTCCCGTGATGTAAAAATAGTTGCCTCTTTCCAGGCACTCAGGAGATAGAGTTTTTGTTCGCTATTTCCTGCCTTGCGGGCAGCTTTGGAATGCATATTAAGACAAAAGGCACAGCCATTGATTTGGGAAACTCTGACTTTGATGAGTTCGATGAGCGCCTTACCGAGAGTGGATTGGTAAGTTAATTCATCGACTTTTACGACCGCATTATAAAGCTCTGGTGAAATTTCTGATGGTTGCAGACGTTTTGCTTGCATAACTTGTTACTCCTTTGTTTTTCTATCAATTGGATGGAAAATGGATTAAAAGTTAATCGGTTCCTGCATAGTGCAAAGGAATAGTGCAAGGGAGCAATTTCGCTCCCTTTTGGCTATATGGATTAAGATTTACGGCGGTTATATGTTAAGGCAAACAGGGCAAACAATACGGTAATTATCCATACCGGCCAGTTACCCCAGCGAGCATAGGGTGTTATTCCGGTTGCGGGCGTCACTTTAGCTGCCAGAACATTACGGGTAAATTGTGGGAGTGCTGCCTGTACTTCTCCGTCCGGGCTGATAACGGCTGTAATGCCGTTATTGGTACTACGTAGTAATGGGCGTCCTAATTCGAGGGAACGCATGCGTGCCATTTGGAAATGTTGCCAAGGGCCAATTGAACCACCAAACCAAGCATCATTGGAAACAGTGAGTAAGAATTCGGTATCCGGTTTGAAATTCGCACGAACCTGTTCGCCCAGTATAATTTCATAACAAATAGCGGTGGTTAAATTATATCCTGCAACAGAAAGCTGTGGTTGAATGTAGTTGCCACGGCTGAATGAAGACATGGGTAAGTTGAAGAATGGCGCCAGAGGGCGGAGTAGAGACTCCAGAGGAACAAATTCGCCGAATGGTACCAGATGATATTTATCGTAGCGAATAGCTGCCGGATATTGATAAGGTATTTTATCGCCGAGGACAATCACGCTGTTATAGATCTTATCGCTGTCGCCAACGGCTCTTTCATCGACAATACCGGTAATAAGGCTGGTGTGTTGATTGCGTAACAGCTCATCTAATTTTGTTAGAAAGTGGCGTTGATAACTTTCCAATGAAGGAATAGCAGACTCCGGCCAGATGATTATCGGTATTTTGCCGATATATGGCAGGCTATTGTCCATGTAGATGTCCATAGTTTCGTTGAGCATATTGGGTGCCCATTTCAGGGATTGTGGAATATTTCCCTGAACCAGCGCGACATCAACTGCTTTTTCAGGTAGTAGGTTGTACCACTGATAATGGCGTATTGACCACGGTAATAGCAAAATGGCGACAGCGATAACACCAGCGACTATTTTCCGATGTACGATGGCCAGAACGAATAACCCGCTGAGAGCCATTAACAAGAAAGTGATGGCCTCAACACCCAAAATTGGTGCAATGGCTTTCATTGGACCATCTAATTGGCTGTAGCCGAATTGTAGCCAGGGAAAACCGGTTAGAATCCAGCCGCGCAGGAATTCGGTAAGTTGCCATAATGCAGGTGCTGCCACAGCCAGCCTTACCCCGTTCGTTTTTGCGAAGAAGCGGTTGAGTAAGCCAGCGAATAAAGCAGGATAGAGCGAGAGATAGGCGGCAAGTAATATGACCAGCAGAATATTGACTGCGGTCGGCATGCCGCCGAAATTGGCAATGCTGACATACACCCAGTTTGTACCACTGCCAAACAGGCCGAATCCCCAACAAAAAGCAATAAATGCCGCTTGTCGGGGTGTTCTGTTCAAAGTCAGAAGTTGTAGTCCAAATAGGGAGATAATAGCGGCAGGCCAGAAGTCAAAAGGCGAAAAAGCCAGTGTTCCACTGGCTCCGAAAAACAGTGCCAGCAGGGCGCGCAGCCGCTGGCAATTTAATAATGAAGCTTTGTTCATTCAGATTTTATTCTTCTTCAAGGTTAGGTATTGGCGCATCGTCCGGTATCGTAACGTAAACTTGAATAATTCTTCGGCTATCGGCCATAGCGACTTTAAAGAGATAACCGTTGATATCAACAGATTCTCCTCTGGCTGGCAAATGACCGAATGCTTGCATAACCAGACCGCCAATAGTATCCACTTCTTCATCACTGAATTGGGTGCTAAAGGCTTCATTAAAGTCTTCAATCTGAGTTAGCGCTCGTACCGTATAGGTATGACGGCTCAAGGCACGAATATCGACATCTTCTTCTTCATCGTATTCGTCTTCAATTTCACCGACGATCAGTTCAAGAATATCTTCGATAGTGACCAGGCCCGATACACCACCAAACTCATCAATGACGATTGCCATATGATAACGTTGAGAACGGAACTCTTTCAGCATGCGGTCAACCCGTTTACTTTCAGGTACAACGACAGCCTGACGCAGAACCTTATCTATGCTGAATGGCGGCGCATCGGTACGCATAAATGGCAATAGGTCTTTTGCCATTAAAATTCCTTCAATGTGATCTTTGTCTTCACTGATCACAGGGAAGCGAGAATGAGCCGAATCGATAATTACATCCAGACATTCGTCCAGGGTTTGATTACGTTTTAATGTAACGATTTGAGAACGGGGGATCATGATATCCCGGACACGCTGATCGGAAATATCCATTACCCCTTCGAGCATATCGCGGGTATCAGGATCAATCAGATCGTTTTGTTCAGAGTCACGGATCAGTTCCACCAGTTCATCACGGCTTTTTGGCTCACCGTGAAAAAGCTGGTTAAGAAGAAGAGTGAAAAACCCTTTCTTAGGGCCAGGGTTATCGTTACTTGAAGGATGGTCGTCGCTCATGGCGTTTTAATGAAAATTTCCCATTAAATAAGTTATTGTCGGTATTTTTTAGCATAAAAATGGTACGAATGGTTACTTTTTTTCTGCAAGGTAGGGGTCAGCATAACCTAACGCTTGCATAATTTCTGTTTCCAAAGATTCCATTTCTTCTGCTTCATCATCTTCTATATGGTCATAACCCAGCAAATGTAGGCAGCCGTGCACAACCATATGCGCCCAATGTTCTTCTACTGTTTTTTGTTGCTCCTCCGCTTCTTTTTCAACAACCTGACGACAGATAATGAGATCGCCAAGCAGGGGTAAATCAACCTCTGGTGGTACTTCAAATGGGAAAGATAGCACATTTGTTGGCTTATCTTTACCACGGTAAGTCAGATTTAAATCGTGGCTTTCTGCCTCATCAACAATGCGGATAGTGACTTCACTTTCAGGTTGAAATTGAGGCAAAACCCCATCCAGCCAGCGCTGGAACAGGGTTTCTTCAGGAAGACCTTGTAAATGCTCACAGGCAATTTGTAAATCAAGTATGACTGAACTCATTGTGCTTCCTGCTTGCGTTGTTCACTGAGTGTCTGTTTGCGTTTTTGCTCGGTTGCTTCCCACTCTTCATAGGCAATGACAACTTTGGCAACAACCGGGTGACGGACAACATCATCACTGTGGAAAAAGTTGAAACTCAGCTCGCCGACGCCTGATAGAACTTCAATGGCATGGCGTAGGCCGGATTTCTGCCCACGAGGCAGGTCGATCTGCGTAACGTCACCGGTAACAACCGCTTTTGAGTTGAAGCCGATACGGGTCAGAAACATCTTCATCTGCTCGATGGTCGTGTTCTGGCTCTCATCCAGAATAATAAAAGCGTCGTTTAGGGTTCGTCCACGCATATAAGCTAATGGAGCAACTTCAATAACGTTACGCTCGATCAGCTTCTCAACTTTTTCAAAACCTAGCATTTCAAACAAAGCGTCGTAGAGTGGGCGCAGGTACGGATCAACTTTTTGGCTCAGGTCGCCAGGTAGAAAACCCAATTTTTCGCCCGCTTCTACTGCCGGACGGGTTAGCAGGATACGGCGGATTTCCTGCCGTTCCAGTGCGTCAACCGCAGCGGCAACGGCTAGGTAAGTTTTTCCCGTACCGGCAGGACCAATCCCAAACGTAATATCATGGCTAAGAATATTAGCAATATATTGTGCCTGATTGGGCGTGCGTGGTTTCACCATGCCGCGTTTGGTGCGAATATTAACAGCTTTACCGTATTCGGGTATGCTCTCGGCGGTTTGCTCCAGAACCCGGCTCTCGGTAATTGCCAGATGGATCTGTTCTGGTTTGATGTCAGGGATCACCCCACGGACAGGGGAAGTTTCCGCATATAAATGGCGTAGGATATTAGTGGCTGCGCTAACGCACAGCGGTTTACCCATCAGTTTAAAGCGGTTATCGCGACGGCTGATTTCAATACCTAACCGGCGTTCAAGCTGCTTCAAATTGTCATCAAACGGACCACACAGACTCATTAGGCGCTGATTATCGGCTGGTTCGAGGAAAATTTCCTGAGTTGCTATTTGTGAATGAATTTGTTGAATCACTGATTATCTCTATATTTAGGGCTGATAAGTGCCGACCCCGATTTCATCTTCTTTACGGGTACGGGCTATAACGGACTCAGGTGATTCGTGTGTACGAAGATCCATTTGATCTTCGGTACGGATAACTTTACCGCGTAGTGAGTTGGCGTAGACGTCAACAATTTCAACATCAACGAATTTGCCAATCATATCAGGCTGGCCTTCAAAGTTGACAACCCGATTGTTTTCGGTACGGCCAGAAAGTTCCATCACATTCTTACGGGAAGTTCCTTCAACCAGAATACGTTGTACACTGCCCAACATAGCACGGCTGTAGCTCATTGCTTGTTGGTTGATACGTTGTTGTAACAGGTAAAGACGCTGTTTCTTCTCTTCTTCACTGACATCATCAGGCAGATCGGCTGCTGGCGTTCCCGGACGAGCAGAATAGATGAAGCTGTAGCTCATATCGAAATTGACATCAGCGATCAGTTTCATGGTTTTCTCGAAGTCATCTTGGGTTTCACCTGGGAATCCGATAATGAAGTCAGAGCTTATCAAGATATCAGGACGTGCTTTACGCAGTTTGCGGATAATGCTTTTATACTCGAGGGCTGTGTGGGCGCGTTTCATCAACGTTAGAATACGGTCCGAGCCACTTTGCACCGGTAGATGCAGGAAACTAACCAATTCCGGCGTGTCTTCGTAAACTGCGATAATATCGTCTGTAAACTCAATTGGGTGGCTAGTCGTAAAGCGAATACGGTCAATACCATCTATAGCCGCTACCAAACGAATTAACTCAGCGAAAGAGCAGATATCACCATCATAAGTGGCGCCACGATAAGCGTTCACGTTCTGACCGAGAAGGTTGACTTCACGTACGCCTTGCGCGGCAAGTTGCGCGATTTCAAACAGAACATCATCACATGGGCGGCTAACTTCTTCTCCGCGGGTATAAGGGACGACACAGAAAGTACAGTATTTGTTGCAGCCTTCCATAATAGAAACAAAAGCAGACGGACCTTCAGCACGCGGTTCAGGCAGACGGTCAAATTTCTCGATTTCCGGGAAGCTGATATCAACAACCGGGCTGCGGGTGCCTTTCACCTGGTTGATCATCTCAGGTAAACGGTGCAATGTTTGCGGCCCGAAAATAATATCTACACATTGAGCGCGTTGACGGATGAAATCCCCTTCCTGAGAGGCGACACAGCCACCGACTCCAATGATGATATCTGGATTAGTATCTTTTAGGTTTTTCCAGCGGCCTAATTGATGGAAAACCTTTTCCTGTGCTTTTTCGCGGATTGAACAGGTATTTAATAGCAAAATGTCTGCTTCTTCGGCGACATCGGTTAACTGATAACCGTGAGTACTTTCCAGCAGGTCGGCCATTTTAGATGAATCATATTCATTCATCTGACAGCCCCAAGTTTTAATATACAGTTTTTTTATCGTCGACATTTTCTTGTGCATCCGAGCTTTCTACCGCGCTGAAACGGGTTATTACACGGCAAAAGCAATTGTGTATTAGGCATAAAGTTGTCGGGTATTGTAGTCATTTGCAGGAGCAGTGACCAGACTGTTAAACAGGATATTCTCTACCGGAGAATTAAAAATTCGGTACACTGTACTAATCAATGGGTTAATAGCATGACTGAGATGAATAATTCACAACAGATTTTTGATGTAGTGGTGGTTGGTGCTGGCATGATCGGCGCTGCAACAGCATTGGGGCTGGCACAGGAGGGTTGGACAGTTGCTTTATTGGATCATCAACCACCACAATCTTATGATGCACAGAGTCATCCTGATGTACGTGTATCAGCAATCAGTTGTGCTTCTGTCGATTTGTTCAAACAACTTGGCGCATGGGATACGGTATTGCAGATGCGTAGTGCGCCGTATCGTACATTAGAGACCTGGGAACAGAATGATTCTAATTTGGTGTTTGATGCACAAAGCCTAGGGTTGCCTGAGTTGGGCTATATGGTTGAAAACCATATCTTGCAACTGGCTTTGTGGCAACAGTTTGAAAAATATCCCAATTTGACTTTGCTATGCCCGGCAGTATTGCAATCAATGCAGTGGCAGAAAGTGGGGTGGTTAGTGACTCTGGCTGACGGAACAGAAATGACGGCTCGCTTGATTGTCGGGGCTGATGGTGCTCGTTCTCAGATTCGGCAAATGGCGGGAATTGGCAGCCGTGGCTGGCAGTACAGACAGTCTTGTATGTTGATCACGGTAAAAACAGAACAGCCACAACAGGATATTACCTGGCAGCAGTTTTTTCCTTCTGGCCCGAGAGCGTTTCTTCCACTGTTTGATCAATGGGCTTCGCTGGTGTGGTACGACAAACCGGCACGCATACGACAATTACAGGCAATGTCGATGGCTCAACTTGAGCAGGAAATTTTTCAGGCATTTCCTGTGCGGTTAGGTAAAGTGACTCCCGTTGCCGCCGGTTCATTTCCTTTGGCTCGTCATCATGCTAACAGTTATGTACGTGAAGGATTAGTATTGTTGGGTGATGCGGCTCATACCATTAATCCGCTGGCCGGGCAGGGAGTAAATCTTGGTTATCGGGATGTGAATACTCTGCTTGATGTTTTGGTGAAGGCGAAAGAATTAACAGAGCAGTGGGATTCATTGGAAGTGTTGATGCGTTATCAGCGTTGTAGAATGCCGGATAACCTGATGATGCAAGCTGGAATGGATCTATTTTACACCGTGTTCAGTAATGAGCAGCCAGGGCTGAAAGTTGTTCGTAATCTGGCGCTGATGGCAGCTCAACGGGCTGGTGTAATGAAAAAAACGGTGCTTAAGTATGCGTTAGGATTGTAACCGTATAGATTGGTAGTGAAGATCACAAGCACGTCGTAAATTTGTTTATGGCGTGGACAATTTACTTTTCTTCTATATATGCAGTAAATATATGCACTTACGAGCGGAGAAAAACAGAAGGGACTTGGAAAGCGAAAACCCGCTTTTGTAAGCGGGCTTCCTGAATATGGCTGGGGTACCAGGATTCGAACCTGGGAATGCCGGAATCAGAATCCGGTGCCTTACCGCTTGGCGATACCCCAATAAAATGGTGGCTACGACGGGAATCGAACCTGTGACCCCAGCATTATGAGTGCTGTGCTCTAACCAGCTGAGCTACGTAGCCTTATTTTTGATGCGAGAAATTTACTGCAAAATAGTTAGTGAGGTACATTCAGTTAATGGCTGGGGTACCAGGATTCGAACCTGGGGATGCCAGGATCAAAACCTGGTGCCTTACCGCTTGGCGATACCCCAACTGAAAGTATTCACATGCACAACATGTTGTCAGAATTGTGTTATCAGGATTATGGCTGGGGTACCAGGATTCGAACCTGGGAATGCCAGGATCAAAACCTGGTGCCTTACCGCTTGGCGATACCCCATCTGAATAACGACAACTCGATGAATGAATGGTGCGGGAGGCGAGACTTGAACTCGCACACCTTGCGGCGCCAGAACCTAAATCTGGTGCGTCTACCAATTTCGCCACTCCCGCAAAGATGGTGGCTACGACGGGAATCGAACCTGTGACCCCAGCATTATGAGTGCTGTGCTCTAACCAGCTGAGCTACGTAGCCATCTTTTTTGCATTACCTTCATCGGCGTTGCGGGGCGCATTATGCGTATATCAGATAAATGCGTCAACTGCTTTTTTCTCGAAATCTGCTTAAAGTCGCTTGTTTGATTGGCATATAAGCATTTTGCTGTCAAAAGCAACAAAAAATAACATTACCCTTCAAGCAAGTGTTGTAACAGGACACCATTAAGCATAGCACGTTTAGTCAGAGCGAAGGCGCCAATAGCAGAACAGTGGACTAATTCAGAAACCACGATTGGCAGATCTTGACGGAATTCTTTCAAAACCTGAGAGTTGATACAACTTTGAATAGCGGGTAAGAGCACTTCTTGAGCTTCAGTAATTTCTCCCGCCAGCACAACCTTCTGTGGGTTAAATAAATTAATCGCGATAGAGATGGCTTTGCCGAGGTGATGGCCGACGCTTTTTATCACTTCAGAGGCTAATGGATCATTTTGATTAGCGGCTTGGCAGATAGCTCTGATATTGCAATTATTCAATGTTAGCTGGCTTGGAAAACCTTGCTTTAATTGATGCTGAACTCGCGCTTCTATCGCTGAGTTAGCGGCGATAGTTTCCAGGCAGCCAAAATTGCCGCAGTGACAACGTTCACCGAGTGGATCAATTTGAATATGGCCAATTTCACCTAAGTTTCCTCTATTATTGAGAAGTATCTGGTTATTGATAATCACCCCGGCGCCGGTACCTCGATGGATACGTACCAATATTGAATCTTCACAATCACGGGTAGCGCCGAAATAGTGTTCAGCCAATGCCAAACTGCGAATATCATGACCAACAAAACAGGTAATGTTGAAATGCTTTTTCAAATTATCGACCAGAGTCCAGTGAGTCACTTTAATATGAGGCATATAACGGACGATGCCGGTATCGGGGTCAACTAATCCGGGCAGGATAACTGAAATGGCGATGAGTTCGCGTATTCTGCGTTGATTTTGTTGAATAAAGTTTTCTATTGCGTTGATGAGCTGGTTTTCAACTTTTTGCTGAGTCGCTTCAGGCAGTGGATAATGTTCTTCAACCAAGGCCCTGCCGCTCATGTCATAAAGAGCGAGAGTAGCATCATGGCGGCCAAGGCGGACACCGATAGTATGGAAGTGACGATTTTCAGTAACGATGGAAATGGCGCGGCGGCCTCCGGTAGAGGCTTGTTGATCGACTTCTTTAATCAAGCCCCGCTCGAGTAGCTGACGAGTAATTTTAGTCACACTGGCCGGCGCAAGTTGACTTTGTTCAGCAATTTGAATGCGAGAGATTGGCCCTTGTTGATCAATCAGCCGATATACCACGGCTCCGTTAAGTTGCTTTACAAGGTCAATATTACCAATTTGTTTTTGTGTGTTGTTATAACTCATCAGCTATTTAGTCCGTCAAAGTTCAGTTTCTTTTCCGTTAACGATGGTCTTGCAGATTTTAAAGTCGTGACTGAAAACAGTGAGGTTAGCGATTTTCCCGGTTTCAACGGCGCCAAGATATTTATCAACGCCAATTGCGCGAGCAGGGTAGAGAGTTGCCATCCTCAGTGCTTCATCTAGTGCAATACCAACATGTTCAACGCTATTTTTAACGGCATCTATCATAGTGAGAGAAGAGCCACTTAGAACGCCGTTTTGATCAACACATAATCCGTTGCGATAGTATATGGTCTTACCTGCGAAGGTGAAATGCTCCATTTTACAGGAGGTCGGATCGAGTCCGGCTGGGGCCGTCGCATCTGTTACTAAAATTAACTTATCGTTTTTCAAACGCTTGGTATTACGAATATTTGGCCATGAAACGTGCAAACCATCAGCGATGATTCCAGCATAAATTTCAGGTGTATCAAAGATAGCGCCAATCAAGCCGGGTTGGCGGCCTGAAATAGCTGGCATGGCATTGTAAAGATGAGTTGAAATAGTAATTCCGTTTTGGAATCCCTGTCGGGCCTCTTCATAACTGGCATTTGAATGACCGGCGGAAATGACAATACCGGCTTCTACTAACTGCTGAATATATTTTTGTTCAACCATTTCCGGTGCGAGAGTCAACTTAGTGATGACATCAGCGTTATCGCACAGGAAATTTATCATTTCAGATGTAGGCTTACGGATAAACTCTGGATTATGAGTGCCTTTCTTTACCGGATTGAGATAAGGACCTTCCAGATGCAGGCCCAAAGCCTGATGCTGATGATGCTTAAGATAAGTGCGCATGACTTCAACAGAGGCCATCATCAATTCGTCTGTGCTAGTAATCAGAGTGGGTAAGTAACTGGTACAGCCGGAGCGTTCATTGGTTCTTTGCATGATATCCAGTGTTTTTTCTGAAATATTTTCCAACTGATCGTTGAACTGAACACCACCACAGCCATTAACTTGCAGATCAATAAAGCCGGGAGAAAGAATTGCGCCATTTAGATCACGTTTTTCAATCTGTTCGGGTAACTCTTGTATTAGGCAAATTCGTTTAATTAAGCCGTCTGCAATGATAACGGCATGCTCATCTAGTCTGTTGTGACCGGTATATATAATGCAGTTGGTTAAAGCATACATCTTAGCCTCCTATGGGATCGGGAGATGATGATTGAAGATAATGACGGTAATCAGCCTGCGAGAGAGGCGTCAGGCTGTGTAGATTGTTAGTTTTTGCTGGCGAATTCGCCGATAATATCTGCTTCCAGTTGGTGGAAATATTTGACTGTTTTTACCTTCAATTCCATTGTTGCCGGTTCGTCACAAACAATGATGGATTTAGGATGCATTTGCAGACAGCTTATCGTCCACATATGGTTGACATTGCCTTCAATTGCCGCCTGAATGGCTTGAGCCTTATTGAGACCTGTTGCAAGGATCATAATTTCTTCTGCATCCATTAACGTGCCTACGCCGACGGTCAGGGCGTATTTAGGCACCTGATTAATATCATTATCGAAGAAGCGGGAGTTAGCTGTGCGGGTTTCTACGGTAAGTGTTTTAATGCGTGTACGGGAAGTCAGAGATGATGCCGGTTCATTGAAGGCAATATGACCGTCGTTACCGACACCTCCCATAAATAGATGTATTTGACCGTAAGATTTAATTTTGTCTTCATAACGTTGACATTCCGCTTCGACATCAGAGGCATTACCATTGAGCAGATTGATGTTTTCTTTTGGAATATCAATGTGATCAAAGAAATTCTGGTGCATAAATCTATGGTAGCTTTGTGGATGATTCTCGGCGATACCGACATATTCGTCCATATTGAATGTCACAATATGTTTAAAACTGACTTTCCCTGCTTTATGCAGAACAATTAACTCTTTATAAGTTGCCAGTGGTGTACTGCCGGTTGGCAACCCCAAAATAAAAGGGTGCTCGGCGGTGGGGTTAAATGCATTGATTTTGCTAACGATATAGTGTGCGGACCATTTACCAACGTCACTTGCATTCGTTAGGGGGATCAGCCTCATAAGTGCCTCTTAAAACAAGAAATTATAGCGGTTGGATAAATTAACTGATTAACTAATCTTCTTATCGTGCGAATACTAAATCATTGGTATGAGCAGAGATATGCTGTACCTCAAAGATATTTTTTATCTTAAAATAAGATGTAAAGAATAGCTAGAAAATTAATAAAAAAGTTATGAATTTTACGGTTTTTGTCACTTATTAAGTCATCTTATTTCGCAAGGAAAATAAAAGGGAACGAGAGATGAGTTCCCTTTTAAATTCAAGGTGTTTTTAGCTATGACCTTTTGTGTGGTTTCTCTGAATGTAGTTGAGTGCGTATCTGCCCGGCAATGCTTTCTGCCTGGGGACCTAATACAACTTGAACGCTCTGTTTACCTATTTTCAGGACGCCTTTTGCACCTAATTGTTTTAACCGGTGTTCATCCAATTGAGTGTTGTCTCCAACGGTTAAGCGAAGACGGGTAATGCAGGCGTCTACCGTATGAATATTTTGTGCGCCACCAAGAGCGGTAATGTAATGTTGGATTGTTTCGTTATCTTGGGCGGCAGAGATCGCTTGAGTTGTCTCTCCAATTTCACGGCCTGGGGTACGTAAGTTGAAAATACGAATCATGAGGGTGAAACAAACAAAATACAGCACAAAGAACAAGGCGATTAATGGGATTAACAACCACGGCTTGGTTGCCAGACCCCAGCTCAATACAAGGTCAATTAATCCGGCGGAGAATCCAAAACCATGCAGAATACCCAATGAATTGACGATAACCATGCTAACGCCAGCCAATATTGCATGCAGAACATATAAAGCGGGCGCTAGGAATAAGAATGAGAATTCTATTGGTTCAGTTATACCGGTTAAGAATGCTGTCAACGCAACGGATAATAACATCCCGCCAATCTGAGGACGACGTTCCTTTGGCGCTGATAAATACATTGCCAGCGCCGCGCCGGGCAAACCGCCCATGAAGATAGGATAAGCCCAGGCCATGTAAACTCCGGCATGTGGATCACCGGCAAAGAAACGGTTCAAGTCGCCGCGGCTCATATCGGTGGCTATTTGGGTAATGGTTGAGCCATCAATGCCTGGAACCGCTGCGCCGATGGTCAGAGAACGGACAACATCCGGCGCTAGGCAGATATTATGTACAGAGCTGGCTAAATCATAAGTAATTTTCAGGCAGTCACCCAGACTAAACCAGAAAACAGAGTGCAGGATATAGTGCAAACCAAATGGAATGAGAGAGCGGTTAAGTACACCATAAGTAAACCATCCGAGCATGCCGCTCTTTGATACTAACAGGCTGAAAGAATCAATACCGTGCTGGACATACGGCCAGACATAGCCACATATCCATGCAATGAACAGACAAATAATGCCTGTCATGATAGGGACTAATCGCTTGCCTGCGAAGAAAGCAAGAAACTCTGGCAAGCGTGTATCTGAAAAACGGTTATAACAATGACCGGCGACAATACCCGCGATAATACCGGCGAAAAAAGACATATTGATAGTCGAGTCTATGACTGACGTGGCTTTAGTGAGTACTAAAAAGCCAACTACACCTGCCAGTGCGGCAGCGCCAGCATTATCTTTTGCTAAGCCCACTGCGATACCTAATGCAAATAACAGTGGGAGGTTTTCGAAAATACCACCGCCAGCGCTGGCGATGAAAGGAATATTAAATACGTCGGGTTGGCCGAAACGTAGCAAAAGCGCGGCTACGGGAAGTGTAGCAATGGGAAGCATCAATGCTTTTCCCAATCGCTGCAAGTAGTTGAATATACCCATAATGCTTACCTTTAGTTGTAGGATGTTTTATTGAAAAAATAGCTCGCTATGAACAACAGCAATACAACTTATTTTTAGTTGAAAAATAATAAAAAGCTACACATAAATGAGTAATTGTGATCACTGTAGCGATATTGTTTAAAATTGCATAAATTAAGTCATGTGTAGTAAACGGATGCAGATTTTCAATTGAATTAACATAGTGATTTATTTGATTTTTAGCTATCGAAATAGATTGAGTGACATAAAACTTGATAATGAAAAACGGATAAATTAATAAGAGTCTTAGGAATGGGCATCTGTATGTGCCCATTGATTTAGTGGATAGTCTAAGTGTTATGATTAGACATTAAGAGACAGAGTTTTGGTTTGATATATAACTTATTGAGATTTCTTCCCATGCTTTTTCCATACTATCTTCGAAGTATGCTTTTGAAATTAAAGAACTTATGTATTGTAACTGTTGACTAGTGGTAAATAGATTTTTTTCGTATATTGATATTATCTTCTCAGTAAGAGAATCTATATTATATGTAAATTTATACTCTGAAGAAAAATAAGAAGCTGCTTCAATTAAATTTAAATTGGGTAAGATTGTGCATACGCCATTTAATGCCGCTTCTAATGGTGTAATGCCAAGAGTTTCATAGCGTGATGTACATACAAAAATAGATTTGTTTTTTATGCTATTGAAAACGCTAAATAATTCTGTTTGGGATAACTTATGTGATATAAAAAACTGTGACTGATATCTGGGGGGAACCATAGATATCAATTTATTCCTTCTGGTATTTTTGCTCTCTTCATCACCTGCAATGAAAACTTTAACGGGAATACCTTTGCCCAGTAAATCAACTGCTGAATTGATTAATAGTTCTATATTTTTAAAATAATCTAATCTGGCTGCCGCAGTAAACAATAATAATTCATTTTTATTAATTTTAATAAAATCATTAATATATTTATTTTCTATGTTCAATTCAGTATTTTCTTCAAAGAAAATAGGTGGGCTAATGTTTTTTATATTGTCTGGGTTTATTCCTTTTTTGAGTAAAAAATTACCTTGTAATTTTGAATGTTGGAAAACAAAATATTTTTTATCAATTAATGTCTCAATCCCTTTCATTTGTTGAATATTAAGATGTTGAGCCTTATTTTTATTTTCAAAAGCATCATATGTCTTTTCCAGAGAATAGTGTTGATGAAAGTCTTCTACGAAAGGGCCATGATGCGTTATACAACAAGGTATATGGGGAGGGTGATAGGATAATAATGTATCTGTTTGATAATAAACTATTGCAGGAACTGTCTGGTCATTTTCTATTGATAATATTGAGATACATTTTTCCAGCATATTTCTTATGTCTGAAATTTTCATAGAGAAATTAAAAAAGATATTTATACATTTTATATCTTTAATTATACCCTCGGTTATTTTAGGTGAAATTAATGATTCATCTCTTTTGTAGAGTATAAAACCAGAAAGTAAGTTTCTTTTTGTAAAATAATCAGCAACTTTTAGTGCGAAGGATGTCGCTCCAACTTTAAAACCAGAATGATAATCATTTGATATGTAGTTGCCATTAATGACTATTACTGCTGGAGCTGCTGCTACTTTCTTGCTTGATATTATATTTGGCATTCTTATTTCCCTTAGGGTGTTTTATTAAATAAATGAAATTATTGAGCATTGTTTTCATGTGTTAATTTTCTAGTTTAATATTCAGAATGATTAGGATTGATTAAGTGTATCATACTATACTTAGATAGTTTTATTACACATAAGATACCTGATAATATTATTACCTTAATAATAAATTGCAAAGTATTTTATTGTTTATTTACGATGGTTTAAACATTAAAATGCGTGTATGTAACGTAACTCTTTATTATTCTTTAGTTTATTTTATTGGCTTGGTTATAAATTTATTTTCAAACAAATACCCGTTAGAGAATAGTGGTGTAATAGAGATAAAATCATGATGGTGAAATACTGAATTATCAGAATTGATTATGAGATTAATTTATTGTTATTCTTGGTTTTTTATATATAAAAATTTAATTTATAATGTCATTAATGGTGTTTCAATCGTAAATTTGATATGTATAATTATTTTTTATATTTACAGAGTGAAAGCATCGATTAATAGGTAATCTAGAAATTTAAATTATAGATTTATGTTCATTTTATCAAGTGGTTATTTATGACAAACATAGTGTCAATTATTTATTCTTTAAAATTGGATGGTTATTATTCGATAATGTTTTTTATGGTTGAATGAAATATTGATTGAAAATAGTTTCATGAGTTATTTCATATTGCAAATTACTCAATGCTCCTTCATTTTTACGGATAATTATAAATAAAGCATGCTGTATTGTTGACTATGCCACTGTTGAGTGCTTTTTCGATCTTAATAAAGGTTTGTTCGTAACTATTTGTTATATATGAGATTGTGGAAGCATGGATAAATGGGTTTGGATTGCTAAGTATCATGCTTATTTTTCAGTAAAAAATTATAAAAGCAGTTCCTTTTTCGGCGGAGAGTTGTTTTTTCGCTCCAACTTTATACTGAATCGCCATTTTACATGAACAAACGGTTGTTTCTCAGCACTGCTTGTTGGATTATAGGCGGTTATGTGACGCATTTTTGCATTATTGAGGTATAAGAAATGAGTGAGGCAGACGCCCGCCCGACAAACTTTATTCGTCAGATAATTGACGAAGATTTGGCAACTGGTAAACATACATCGGTACATACTCGCTTTCCGCCTGAACCCAATGGCTATCTGCATATTGGTCATGCGAAATCTATCTGCCTGAACTTTGGTGTTGCAAAAGATTATCAGGGCCAGTGTAACCTGCGTTTTGATGATACCAACCCAGTTAAGGAAGATGTTGAATACGTCGATTCTATTAAAAATGACGTTCAGT
Source organism: Photorhabdus akhurstii (assembly GCF_019090985.1). Taxonomy (NCBI): domain Bacteria; kingdom Pseudomonadati; phylum Pseudomonadota; class Gammaproteobacteria; order Enterobacterales; family Morganellaceae; genus Photorhabdus; species Photorhabdus akhurstii. Next base: position 1,540,909 of record NZ_CP020335.1, read on the forward strand.
GGTTAGGTTTTGAGTGGAGCGGCGATATTCGCTACTCTTCTAATTATTTCGATACGCTGTATCAATATGCTATTGAATTGATCAACAAAGGTCTGGCTTATGTTGATCAATTAAGTCCCGAAGAGATCCGTGAATATCGCGGCACGTTGAAAGAACCGGGTAAAAACAGCCCATATCGTGACCGCAGTATTGAAGAAAACTTGGTGTTGTTCGAAAAAATGCGTGCCGGTGAATTTGACGAAGGTAAAGCTTGTCTGCGCGCTAAAATTGATATGGCATCACCTTTCATTGTGATGCGTGATCCAGTTTTGTACCGTATTAAATTTGCAGAACATCATCAGTGCGGTGAAAAATGGTGCATCTACCCAATGTACGATTTTACCCACTGTATCTCTGATGCTCTTGAAGGTATTACACATTCGCTGTGTACGCTGGAGTTCCAGGATAACCGCCGCCTGTACGATTGGGTGCTGGAAAACATCACTATTGATTGTCACCCGCGTCAGTATGAATTCTCGCGCTTGAATCTTGAATACACAGTCATGTCTAAGCGTAAGCTAAATCTGTTGGTGACAGATAAGATTGTTGAAGGTTGGGATGATCCCCGTATGCCAACGATCTCGGGCTTGCGTCGTCGTGGTTATACTGCCGCGTCTATTCGTGAATTCTGTCGTCGTATTGGTGTCACCAAGCAGGACAACAATGTGGAAATGGCAGCATTGGAGTCTTGCATCCGTGATGATCTGAACGAAAATGCCCCCCGCGCAATGGCTGTTCTCAATCCGGTCAGATTAGTGATCGAAAACATGCCGGAAGGGGAGCAGATTTTGAGTATGCCTAATCATCCGAACAAACCGGAGATGGGCAGCCGTGAAGTGCCATTTAGCCGTGAGATCTACATTGACCGGGCAGATTTCCGTGAAGAAGCGAACCGTCAATATAAGCGTCTGGTATTGGGTAAAGAAGTCCGTCTGCGTAACGCTTATATCATCAAAGCGGAGCGCGTTGAGAAAGATGCTGACGATAATATCACGACGATCTATTGCAGCTACGATGATCAAACGTTGAATAAAGATCCAGCGGATGGTCGGAAAGTGAAAGGTGTGATTCATTGGGTTAGCGCGGCTCATGCGGTTCCTGCGGAATTCCGTCTGTATGATCGTCTGTTCAGCGTACCAAACCCAGGGGCAGAAGATGATTTTCTGGCGACAATTAACCCAGAGTCGCTAGTGATTCGTCAGGGCTTTGTGGAGCCAAGTTTAGCTGATGCTAAACCAGAACAAACTTATCAGTTTGAGCGTGAAGGTTATTTCTGTGCTGATAGTTGTCATTCCAGCGCCGAAAATTTGGTATTTAACCGTACCGTTGGTCTGCGTGATACCTGGGCAAAAATTTCTCAGGATTAATTAAGATAATGAACTGTACCTCACAAGTTGGACATTTAATCCAGCATGAGGTGCAGTTTTTTTATGGCTAAATTTGTCATTACTAGAGAAAGCTAAGCTATGGGTAAACGGGTTATCAGGATTACAGGATAAAATCAAAAGTATCAATTCATACGTAAACACCTCTATAAGTTGTTGATAAATATTTTATTTATCTTTTGGGAATAAATTATCTGCCATGAAATCGACAAAAGCTCTGACTTTAGGTAATACCCAACGGTTAGATGGCCAGAGAACACGGAAAGTGCTTGAAGTACCCGCCCACTTATCCAGAATGGTTAACAATTCACCGCTAACCAAGGCTTGTTTAACGGTAAAATCAGGCAAACAGGCGATGCCGTGACCTTGGATCGCCATGTGTAGCAATGTTTCGACGTGATTGCTGGTTATTTTTGCTTGGAGATGAATGTCTACTTCGGATGTTCCTGAGCGCAAAGGCCATTTCTCCAACAGGCCGGTAGTGGGAAAACGGTGCATCAAACAGGCGTGGTGTAATAACTCTCCGGGATGTGATGGTTTACCGTGTTGTGCAAAATAGCTTGGAGCGCCAACATAGACAAGACGGCTAGACCCTATACGTTTATTCATTAGTCGTGAATCGTTGAGTTCTCCAGTGCGAACCACAGCATCGAACCCTTCATCGATAACATCAACTAATCGATCACTAAAATCCAGTTCTAGCTCTATCTGTGGGTAACAGGTGGCAAAAGCGGATAATACGGGCAACATCAGGTTACTGAGCGATGGCAAACTTACTCGCAGGCGGCCTTGAGGGGCAGAGATGGAGCTTAATAGTTCATGTTCCGCAGTGGAAATCTCGTCCAGGATACGTTTGCAGCGCTCAAGGAACAGTGTGCCTTCAGCCGTCAAACTGACACTACGTGTGCTACGTTGGAGCAGGCGGACACCTAATTTCTCTTCTAAGCGGGATATGCTTTTGCTAACGGACGAAGGAGAGAGTCCGAGTTGCCGGGCTGCTGTCGCGAAGCTACGAGCTTCGGCTACATGGATGAAGATTATAAATCCACTCAAATTATTCATTTGGCCTCCTGGGATTTTTTTAGGTCACTATTGGTGACAAGAAAGTCACTTCAGAAGTGATTTTAGGTCTATTTATCCACTATTAGCGAATCTGTAGTATGAAATAAAATTCATTTTGCTTTCGCTGCCATATAGCGATGCACAGTACATATTTAAGGGCGAAAATCGAAATGGTCATGAAAACCAAAATAGATACGGGATCGAGTGTAAATAAAATTTCACTCGTCTTGTCTTATGACCGTGGTCATTCCTTTGAATACCGTGCGTAATGGGAGCACAGTAGAGCTGAGTTTGGCCATTAACATCTATATTCTTACCTACGGTATTGCGGCAATCTGTGCTAACAGACTGATAGGATTGCATAAACATAGAACGACTATTTTTGGCTTGAGAAGAGCCTATATATCATCTATTTCATCGGTTGAATGTTACTAAAAGGGTTTATTATGGAACTCGCTATCAACACTCAAAACAAACTTAGAAAAGAAACCGGTTATTTTTTATCTCCACTATGGGAAGACGTTTTCTCTAAAGAGTTATTGGAGGAGCTTAATTCAAATATATTTCTGGTCGCTTGCCGCTCTGGACAGGTGGAGCAGAATTTATTAAGAAAATTTATGATCCAGCACCATCATTATTCACAATATTTTACCCGCTATCTCTGTTCATTGATGGGAGGTTTAGCAGACCAAAAAGATTTTGTGTTGCTTTCTCACAATTTGTTGGAAGAGCTAACAGGAACCGATGCTGCAAAGATATCTCACGCAGAGTTATATAAAAAGGCGATGGCAGCTATTAACGCTGTTCCTAAAAGTGATCCGATTCTTAACAGCACTCAGCAACTGATTGATGCTATGTTTCGCCACTGCCGCAGTGATGATTCTCTAAGAGGGCTTGCGGCACTGTGTTTAGGAGCTGAGGCGATTGTACCTTTGGTTTATGGCCCAATTTTGGATGCTTTGCAATTCATAAAGGCACCTGATGATGCATTGCATTTCTTTAGAATCCATGTTGAAGAAGATGAAGATCATGCCATTGCGATGAGGAAAATTATTGATCGGATGATTGAGGAGAAACCTTACCGGAGGGTGGATGTTATTGCAGTGGGTGAAGAAATGGTGCGTTTTCGCATTGCGATGCTTAATGAACTATATCAAAGCAATATTGGGGTAAATACAGATGTAACGCTTTTATCCGAATGTGATTGAGATACTTTGCGTCATAATGACATGTGCAGCAAAAGTACTTGATATGGTTTCTAGTGGTGAAATATCAGCATAAAGTGTTGATAGATATATTTATGGTGAAAGAAACAATACAAACGTTTGCGATCATATATAACGTAATAATTATTGGGTTGAATTCATATGATATCAAAAATAAAAAAAGAAATTAATCATTGTCTATTCTATTGAATGGAAAGTTAACTTTAAATGTAAATATTGTTGGACAACAAATTATGTAACTAATATTGGAAAAGTCTGAGAAGAAATACTATATTAGAGAATGTGTGGTGGTTGTGAATAGCTTTGATCAAAATTCCTACGAGGACGATAAGTAAAGTTCTGAAACATAAGTTAAGGAGTATTTCTGCTAAAATTCTTGATAAATATTAAAGAAATAAAAAAGTTTCATATAGGATTCTAAAAACCGCTAATTACATATCCAGTAATTGGAATTGATTATAAGTAAGGTAATATATTATGAATTGAGTTTTTCATGAGAATGCTATTATCAAAGTTGTAAGAAAAATTGATTCTTGTTGAATCTCCCGATGTTTCTGAGTTTGAACGTATGGAGCGGTTCTTTAACATTCACAAAGATGTGTTCCCACCAACTCATTTTCAGCCCACCGGTATTTTTACTAAGAATTTAAGCTGCTTCTTTTTTGGAATTAGGTTACAGCGTAAGAGTTATTGTTGCCATGATAGCATTAGAGGGATACTGTCCACCTGTTGCGGCTGATATTGAGGAAACAATGAACTTATACCCTATGGATTTCAAGATGGATCGCGACGGCAAGGGAGCGAATCCCCGGGAGCATAGGTAACTATGTGACCGGGGTGAGAGAGTGCAGCCAACAAAGAGGCAATTTGAAAGATAACGGGTATATACCTTGTTTAGTATAATGCGATATAGGGTAAATAAATTCGTTTCTGTAGGAAATAGCAATATATCTAAAATATTAGAAAATAGTAAAAATGTTGATGCTATTTTTTTGAATTATAATCTTCCATTTATTCTTGAAAGTGATTTTTTTCGAGAAGAAACTGATTATACGCTTAACAATCCAGAAGATATAACATATAAATGTTTTCTTAAGAAAGTAACAAAGTAAGTATCTCAATTTATAGGCAAAGAGGCTTGTGGGGGCTAGCTGTTAGGGAAATAAAATAATGTTTAATAAATAATTTATAAAGCATGATTATAACTATTTTTCTATATGAAGAGAGAAGAAAAGACGATAATTCAAAAACATACAAAAATTTTTAATTGATATATTGGAGCTGAAATGTTTATTGGCATAAATTATTATTAAGGAGAATATATTTTGACTTCGGAAAATATTTCTGTATCACCCGTTGCCATTGTTGGTGGTGGACCTGTTGGCCTAATGTTAGCTTTATTCCTGGATTTATATGGTGTTCGCTCCGTTATCTTTAATTTAGAGGAGGATACCCGATGGCAGCCTAAAGGTAATACCCATAGCGCCCGTATTATGGAACATTATCGTCGTTTAGGTATATCTCAGCCTATTCGGTCGTTAGGATTGCCAAAAGAGTTCCCTTTGGACGCGTCATATTTTACCAGGCTTAATGGATGGGAGCTTGCACGAATCAAGTTGCTGTCGGAAATGCAAAAAATGTCTATGCGTGAAAATGCGGTTTCGACAGATCCTGTGCCAGAGCCAATAGTACGTGTAAATCAGATGTATGTTGAACGGTTTTTGCTACAACATGCAAGGAGTCGTCCAAATATCACAATGAGATATGGCTGGCGTGTTAAAGATTTTGTCCAGTATCAAGATAAAGTAAAACTTTATGCGGAGCATGTTGATGGAAAATATGCCGATGAAGTCTGGCAGGCTGCATATATGGTTGGGAGCGATGGCGGGCAGAGCTTTATTCGATCTAAACTTGGTATAGCATACGAAGGAACAGTGGAAGCTAAGGTAGGTTTTCTAACGGGTGGAATGGTTTCCAGTTATATCCGTGTTCCTGGAATTCATCAAGGATTATTACGAGACAAAAAATCCTTTATCTACGGTATTGTCTCACCTAGGGAGCATATGTTATTTATCTGCCTGGACGGTGAAGATGATTTTTTATTTGTGACCCAAAGTAAAGATGGGAAAGTTATTGATGATTCGGAAGTCATTCGCATAGCGCGGGCAGGAATCGGTTCAGATGTTGAGGTATTAGTCCTTGGCAATACGATATGGAAAGGTGGTGTTGCTCTCGTTGCTGATAAATATTCTGAGGGTAGGGTATATTTAGCAGGAGATTCTATTCACTTATTTTCCCCTACAGGTGGTTTTGGCATGCATACGGGGATCGACGATGCTAGCAATTTAGCCTGGAAAATTGTTGCATCTATAAATGGTTGGGCAGGTAATACGCTAATGGATTCTTATGAAAGCGAGCGTCGCCCAATTGCATTGAGAAATACTGCCGCTGCACGCTCTTATACCCGGCAGACAGCATCACTATATGTGCCTGAGAATCTGGAAGATGCGGATTCTGCGGGTGATTTGGCGCGTGAAAAAATTGGTATTGAGCTGAGTAATTTTCGCTGTCAATTTACTTCTATCGGTGTTGAACTTGGCGCCCGATATAATAACTCTCCTCATATTATTAATAGCGATCCAGTACCGGATGATGATTGGCTTAATTATAAACCGAGTAGCGTACCTGGAGGGAGATTGCCACATTTGTGGCTTACACCTATTCCTGGCGTCAGGGTATCTCTGTTCGATATTTTAGGCACTGGATTTAGTTTGCTGCGGGTAGGATCTCATTTTCCAGATATATCTGAATTATTAGCTCAAGCATATCAACGTAAAATTCCGGTCAAGATTGTTGATCTTCCCGGTCATGATGCTTGGCAATTATATCAAACCAGGCTCCTATTAGTGCGCCCTGACCAATATATTGCTTGGAGAGGTGATAAGGTTCCTGACAATATAGGTTCAATATTGGATAAAATTGTCGGCAGGTAACGGCCCTTCTGGTAATGTCGATAGGACTAATATAATTGTCATAGCAAAGCATTGATGGTTATTTGGTGTGCATATAAAAAATTAGCGAACAATCGAAATATCATTGGGGTTTGGTGTTAGCGTATTAAGAGAGGTGCGCCTGTGGAACGGGTGGTTGGGTGTATAGAACGATAATATAGTTCAACCATCACTGTTATTACGCAGAATAATATAGTTAATTTTATTAAAAATATTTATCGGTAATTTTGATGGAATTTCTTGCACTTTTGTCAGAACTAATAGATATATACCCTAAAGATTTCAAGATGCATCGCGACGGCAAGGGAGTGAATCCCCGGGAGCATAGATAACTATGTGACTGGGGTGAGCGAGTGCAGCCAACAAAGAGGCAACTTGAAAGATAACGGATATATAACATGGTATTGCCAGGATAATTAGGGAGCATAGGCAGAAATGGTGCCTAAGATATTTGTAAGATGAAATATTTTGGGTGTTATTTCAGAATGCAAATTTTACAATAAACTACAATATTGGAGGTAATTATAGTGAAAGAAACGTTTTTCTCATCTGGAGACTTTGGCAAAGTTCCCGGAGAATTAATTGAAGATAAGCCTGCTAAATTGATTCATGAAGATGTATTGAATTCTGAATTGAGTCAAGATTTGAGTTTCTCAAATGAAAGGCGCCATAAAGTGGCTATGGTTAATTTACCCAGTAAAGTTCTCAGTATGACTCTGGGAGGATTACAACCTGGACAATCAACCCGTAAACATAGACACAGTTATGAAACCATAATATATATTGTTGATGGTGAGGGGTATTCACTCATTGGTGAACAACATGTTTCATGGAAAGCCGGTGATGCGATATATGTGCCTGTGTGGGCATGGCATCAACATGTTAACAGTAGTGCTATTAATGAAGTATTCTATATTGCATGTGAGAATGCGCCAATGTTGCAAAACTTAGGTCTTGCTGTTCGTGAAGAGCTTTAAATTCAAGTAAATATAGGTTGTATAGATTGTACTTAAAAAAGATAATGATTTAACCGGGATAAAAGCTTATTAGCAATATCCCGGTATTTTATATGTATTAATTTTCTCTAATTTAATTCTGAGAAAAATAGAGGTTTCACCTCAATTACTGAATTTTTATTTAATTAAATTCGGATTATTTAACTATTGTCTATAATATAAAAAATCACAACTGATAGTTTATTTTTTTAAATATTATCATTGATAAATAATTTTACATCTATTTTAGTTGGAAAATAGATGTATTAATCAATCTATTTTTTAGTACGTTTTTCATATTGTTAATCTTTCGGTTTTGTATTATTTTTTATTTTTATATCAATGATGTATATAACTTACCTCGTGTTTCTTTGTAATGTGTTCTCTGTCATGTTTTACAAAAAATTTCTTTTTTTTCATTGATAATTCATGATGTGAAAAATAGTCTTTATAGATGTTGATTAAGTGATTTTAATTTTCTTTCTTAATGTAAGGTTTTTTATTTTATAAATCGATTTACATTTTTAGCAGTAATTTTATGGTTACATATGCGCAAGATTGGCATTTATTTTTCCAAAGTGAGAAAGAGATTAAATTCAACGTCATCAAGTCATTTATTGTCTTCTCATGGCTCGTTGTTGTTGCTCTTAGTGTTTCTGAGCAGCGGCTTACCTTACATAACTTTTGTGTTTGAAAGAGGTAATAATGAAGAAATTTAAATTGCATACATTAGCAGCACTGACTGCAACAGTTGGACTTATAGGCTCTGTATATGCTTCCCAAACAGCTCAACAAGTGGTTGATGCACTGAGTCAATTAAAAGTTAATTATAAGGTTGTTGATAATCAGGCGGGAGATCACGGCGTTAACTGTGCGGTACTGGGGGCGGATTGGGCTAAATGTAATCGAGTGGATATTACTTTAACCAATGGTAGTCAGGCGATTGACTCTTCTGACTGGGCGATTTATTTCCACAGTATCCGCCAGGTTCTGAGTGTGGATAATGAGCAGTTCAAAATCACACGTATCACGGGCGATTTACATAGACTGGAGCCAACCGAAAAATTCACCGGCATTAAAGTTAATGAGCAGGTAAAACTGCCGCTTATTGGAGAATACTGGCAGATTTACAGTACTGATTTTCTGCCCCGCTGGTATGCAACGTCGGGTGACGCGAAACCTAAAGTACTTGTTAATACGGATACAGAAGATCTGAGCCAATTTTTATCTGCTTTTACCGGCGATCAGTGGAAACGCACGCAGACAGATAACAATATTCTGATGACGCCTGAAAATCGTTATATGAAAAACTTGCAGGTCAAAAAGGTTGGATCAGAAAAATTGCGTGGGCAAATTATCCCGACACCAAAAGAGGTTCAGATTTTTACCGAGGATGTTGATTTATCTGGCGGAGTGAGACTGGAATTAGGTGGTTTAAATGACGAGGCAGTTATTCTTGTCAGAAAACGTTTTACTGATCAAGGAATTAAATTAGAGAATAGTGGTTATCCCGTTGCGACCCAAATTGTCTCTTCAGATTTTACCGGTGATTGGCAGGTTAAAGGGGCTTACCGTCTGAATATTACCCAGAATGGGGCGCAAATTGTTGCTTTTGACCAATCTGGGGTGTTTTACGGCCTTCAATCTCTGTTGTCATTAATTCCTGTTGATGGCGATAGGAAGATTGCTACTTTGGCGGCAAAAGATGCGCCCCGCTTTGAATATCGTGGGGTTCTGCTTGATGTAGGGCGTAATTTCCACAGTAAACAGGCCGTTCTGCGTTTGCTTGACCAAATGGCAAGTTACAAGTTGAATAAATTCCATATTCATCTGACTGATGATGAAGGTTGGCGTTTGGAAATTCCTGGATTACCTGAGTTGACGGAAGTCGGCAGCCAGCGGTGTCATGATTTAGATGAAACTCAATGTTTGTTGCCACAACTGGGTTCAGGTCCTGATAACAACAATATGGGCAGCGGGTATTTCAGCCGTCAAGACTATATTGATATTCTGAAATATGCCAAAGCGCGTTATATCGACGTTATTCCTGAAATTGATATGCCAGCCCATGCTCGTGCCGCCGTTGTTTCTATGGAAGCTCGCTATAAGAAATTGATCGCTCAGGGGAATGTGAAAGGAGCGAATGAGTATCGTTTGCTGGACCCAACGGATACCACCAGAGCAACCTCTGTTCAGCTCTATGATCGTCGCAGTTATTTAAATCCGTGTATGGATTCTTCAAAACGGTTTGTTGAGAAAGTCATAGGTGAAATTGCCGCTATGCATAAAGCTGCTGGCTCACCATTGGAGACCTGGCATTTCGGCGGAGATGAAGCGAAGAATATCCGTTTAGGAGATGGATTCCAGGATAAAAATGGTCCTATCGTACCGGGTAAGGGCATCATTGATAAAAGTGCGGAAGATAAACCGTGGTCTAAATCTCAGGTTTGTCAGAAGTTGATAGAACAGGGTGTTGTGAAAGATATTGATCATATTGCCAGTTATTTCGCAATTGAAGTAAGCAAAATTGTGAACGCTAATGGTATCGAGAGGATGCAGGCGTGGCAGGATGGTTTAAAACATGCTGGCAGTGCTAAAGAGTTTGCCACTAAACGTGTTGGAGTGAATTTCTGGGATACTCTCTACGATGGCGGTTTTGATTCAGTCAATGATTGGGCAAATAAGGGCTATGAAGTGGTGATATCTAATCCAGATTATATTTATCTGGATATGCCATATGAAGTTCATCCACAGGAGCGTGGCTATTATTGGGCGGCCCGTTTTAACGATGAAGCTAAGATCTTTAGTTTTGCGCCTAATAACATGCCACAAAATGCTGAAACTTCCGTTGACCGTGATGGTAATGCATTCCGTGCGAAAAGTGATAAACCGTGGCCGGGCGCTTATGGGCTTTCAGGTCAAGGATGGAGTGAAACGGTTCGTACTGATGAGCAGATGGAATATATGATTTATCCGCGCTTGTTGCCGCTGGCAGAACGAGCATGGCACCGGGCCGGTTGGGAACTGGATTATGTTCCGGGTCAGACATATAAGCGGGGAGAAACGTATAAAGTCGATGTAGATGCGCTTAATCGTGACTGGACTCGATTCGCTAACCTGATAGGGCAACGTGAACTGAGTAAACTGGATAAAGCAGGCATTGCTTACCGTTTACCGGTTCCGGGGGCTAAGGTAAAACGTGGCATTTTGCGGGCTAATGTTGCTCTGCCTGGATTGGTCATTCAGTATTCGACTGATGGCGGTCGTAACTGGGAAGTTTATAACAACCATAAACGCCCAAGAGTGAGAGGTGATGTGTTAATCCGTTCTGTCAGCCCGGATGGTAAACGTTACAGCCGAATTGATAACGTAAAGGCATGATAATGTTGTAGCAAGAGGGGAACCCTGATGGGTTCCTCAATCTACAGATTCAGAGGAAAATGGGTAAATTGGATAAACTACAGTTATATCTATGACGTTAGTTATGTAAAAATTTTTCAATAGATGAAACTCAATTACCTCTTCATGTATTGAGCGAAAGTTGATTATAGACACTCATTGAATTACAGTTGCATTACAATGTAATTCAATGAGAGATCTTATATGGCTACAAACCAATTAGTACAAACCCGTATAGATGGAGAGATTAAGACAGAGGCGGCTGCCGTTCTGGCTGCTATGGGTTTGACTGTATCAGATGCCGTTCGCATGATGTTAACGCGGGTAGCAAGAGAAAAAGTGTTACCTTTTGAGCCGTTGGTACCAAATGAGACAACAATAGCTGCAATGAAAGAAGCTCGCAAAGGTTGCGGTAAATCATTTTCCACTGTAAAAGATTTAATGGCCGATCTTAATGCGGACGATTGACTACGCAAGCCAATTTAAGCGAGATTACAAGAGAGAAAAGAAAGGTCGGCATCGTGAAGTTCTTGATGACGTACTGATGCTGGTGATTGAATTATTGGCTTCTGATAGTTTGCTAGAGCCGAAATATTGCGATCATGCTCTTTCTGGTGATTGGAAGGATTTTCGAGATTGTCATATCAAGCCTGACTTGATACTGATTTATCAGAAACCCGATGCGGACACATTGTGCCTTGTCCGTCTTGGCTCTCACTCAGAGCTTGGCTTATAGCTCATCTTTGACAGACCTGAATCAGCTTGAAATATAGCCCCTTTTGGGGAACCCTGGCGGGTTCCCCTCTAGGTAGATAAAAAATTAGCGGTTCAGGCGTGAATTACTTCTCGTCATGTGCGCTACTATCTTCGCGGCAATTACCGGCGGAGCAGTGACCATATAAATAAAGGCTGTGGTTTGAAAGTTTAATCCCATAACGCTCAGCAATGTTCTTCTGGCGTCTTTCAATATATTTGTCACTGAATTCAATGACTTTACCACAGTCCAGGCAGATTAAATGGTCGTGGTGGTGTTGTTGAGTGAGTTCAAAAACCGATTTGCCGCCCTCAAAGTTGTGACGGGTGACAATTCCGGCATCATCAAACTGATTCAACACGCGGTAGACAGTAGCAAGTCCAATCTCTTCACCGTTATCAATCAGTTTTTTGTAGAGATCTTCCGCACTGACATGGTGGTATTCAGGCTCCTGTAACACTTCCAGTATTTTCAATCGAGGAAGTGTAACTTTAAGTCCAGCATCTTTTAATGCTTTGTTGTTGTCGGTCATGCGGATTCAGTCCTGTTACTCAGTAAAGTGAACTTAGCGATACTTCAAAAAGTACCAGTTAGTTATCAGATTATGATTATAGGCATGGCTAGTGAAAATGAAAACCACGTTAACCTGAACTTTCATTACACATTTTGCCAGAATAATCATTTATAAAAGGCAGGAATAACCTTACTATTTATCGTGTTTAGGATATTTTTTGCCATTCTTCGTAATAAAAAGCGGATTTAAGCAGTGTTCTAATAAAAGCAATAGCCTTTGAACGCGATCCCACAGGGCGAGTGAAGCGAGTCACTTCTCACCTACCGTGGGTTCACTATTGATAAGAAATAGCCTGCACCAATTGCGCTTAATGGGATAGGCCGCTATCCTGCAAGAATTTCTGACAAACTCAGCTCTTCGTAGATCTGCTTGGTCCAGGCATTAACACGCTCTTCTGTTAATTCTGGTTGGCGGTCTTCATCAATAGCAAGCCCGATAAAATGGTTATCATCAGCCAGACCTTTTGATTCTTCGAAGTGATAGCCCTCAGTTGGCCAATGACCAACAATAATGGCGCCGCGGGGTTCAATGATGTCACGGATAGTTCCCATCGCATCACAGAAATATTCCGCGTAATCTTCCTGATCGCCACAACCAAAAAGAGCGACCAACTTCCCTTCAAAATCGATCTCTTCCAGAGTAGGGAAGAAATCATCCCAGTCGCACTGCGCTTCGCCGTAGTACCAGGTAGGGATGCCGAGTAGCAGAATATCGAACTGTTCGATATCTTCTTTGCTGCTTTTGGCAATATCATGGACTTCTGCAATGTCGGAACCCAGAATTTTTTGGATCTTTTTGGCAATATTTTCTGTGTTGCCGGTATCGCTGCCGAAAAATATACCTATAATTGCCATAGGATAATATAACCTCTTGTTTTATTTGTGTATTTCTGTATGAGATATACGTATAAAATGTTAAAAGTCAGTGAAAAAGGTACTGATTGTATTAATAAAAAAACAAAATCCTATTTTGACTAAACAGTCAGGACAATTCTGTCAAGTTTGTGTGATTTCGTGCCTTCAATGCTATCAAGTCGTGATGTTGCTTTCTGCTAACTGGGCCAACAAAATTTGCTCGATGAGTTCACTGCGGCTGATGTTGCGTTGCTGTGCAAGAAAGTTAAGCGCATCTACTGCATCAGCATTTATTTTCAGTTCCACACGACGCAGACCGCGCACCTTATCACGGCGAAGTTGGTTACGTTTGTTGATTCTGAGTTGTTCATCCCTGGAAAGTGGGTTGGTTTTTGGGCGCCCCGGTCTGCGTTCATTTGCGAACAAATCCAGAGTGGTGCGATCCATTTGTTCTTTTGCCATAAATTCAATTAATAAAGGGCGTATACCATAAAATATAGCGCGCCATGATACCCCAGCTTCTAGTGTATCGCTACTGCCTGACAAAGATAAAAGCGGCGTCATTGCTTATCCGTAAAGGATTGTGATTGAGTTTCCGTTTTAGCGGTGCTGGTATTTTCTACGGTACTCTACTGGTGTTAACCCATTAAGTTTCTTGAATAACTCTCTGAAATAACGGGTATCTTCGTAGCCAACTTCATGGCTGATCTCTTCTATGGTCTTATTCGATTTTTCTAACCGGCATTTCGCCAGAGATAATCGAATCTGTTGGATATATTGAATAGGAGTCTGGCCGGTTGCAGTCTTAAAACGCCGCTTCATCTGTCTTTCACACAGATGAATTTTATCGGCTAAATTGCCAACCGATAATCGGTCCGATGGGGCAGAATGCATCCAGTCTTGTAGTTTGTGGATTAATGTATCTGAATGTTGGCGATAGGGGACAAAACTTGCCAGAGTATGCGAAGGAAGTCCTTCCATATCGCCAAATATAAGCTGACTACAGGTTTCCCGGGTGTTTTGACCATATATCTGTTCAACAATATGCATCATGACATCGTTGTATTCATAGGTGCCAGAAGTACAAAAGATATTGTTATCTCTGGTGATTTTTATCTCCGAGTGTAACTGTACTTGTGGAAACATATCCTTAAATAAGTTAGTAAATAGCCAGTGGGTGGTGGCTTTACGGTTATTGAGTAAGTTAGCTTTAGCCAGGATAAATGAACCAGAGCAAATAGAGACGATAGGGATATTTTTTTGTTCCATCATTTGCAACCAATCCAAGGTTTCTTGCGTGCAAGAGTTGAGATCGTTATAGGGGAGTCCGATTGCCCCCACCAAGACAATATCTGTTTGTTTAATTTCTCCTATGAGTTTATTGGGCTTTAGCCGAACACCGCCTAGCCCGATAACATCTTGATTATCTTGGGTAATAATATTGATTTCTGGTTCCGGTGCTCCGGCTAAGTGAGCGGCGGTGGTTAAAATTTCTATCGGGCCGGTAATCGAAGTTAGAGATCCTCCTGAAAATGCCAAAGCGCTTAACGAAACTGGATTCCTATCCATAAGAGTTCTCCAACTTAAAAGTTAAGATGTATAAAGATATTTAATTTATCTAACATATTAATAACTGAACGTTACAATTTAAATAATTTATTTACATTTTGTTAATTTATTAATCAAATAAACAAAAATAGACACATTTCGAGTCAAAATTTATGCTTCCTCTTCTTAAGAAATTAAGCTGAATGTCAATTCAACTTTCACCAATTTGTTGGTGCCATAAATGGGCGTATAAACCGCCTTGTTGAAGTAGTTGATCATGTGAGTCAAATTCGACGATTTGCCCTTGATCTAACACGCAAATTTTGTCGGCATGGCGAATTGTGTTGAGCCGGTGAGCAATGCTAATAACCGTTCTGTTACGGCATATTTCATCCATATTTGCCATGATTGCGGCTTCAGATTCATAATCTAATGCTGAGGTGGCTTCATCGAGGATCAGAATAGTCGGGTTGACCAAGAGGGCTCTTGCTAATGCGATGCGCTGCCTTTGACCACCAGAGAGATTTGCCCCTTTCTCCCCGACCGGATGAGCAAAACCGTGAGGAAGCGATTGGATAAATTCAATGGCGCCAGATAACTCAGCCGCGCGATAGACTTCTGCATCAGTGGCGTTGGGTTTACATAGTCGGATGTTATCGATGATGCTGCCGGAAAAGAGGATACTTTCCTGGAGCACAACACTCATATTGCGGCGTAAAGAGACCGGATCGGCAATAGCCAGATCCATCCCATCAATTAGCACTTGTCCATGTTGAGGTACATATAGCCTTTGTAGTAAACGGGCGAGCGTACTTTTACCTGAACCCGATGGTCCGGTTATACCAATAAATTGACTAGATTTTATTGACAACGATAAATTTGCCAGAACCTCCGGTGTGTCGTCATGATAGCGGAAACGAATGTTTCTGAATTCAATCTGACCTGCCAGCTCAGGTACAGAAGCTAATCCTTGTTTACTGTTCTCCATTGGTTCATCAAGAATATCCCCCACACGTTTCAGAGCGATTAACGTATGCTGAAAATCTTGCCAAACCTGTGCCAGCCGGAGGATAGGTTGGGTGACATGTCCGGCCAGCATATTAAAAGCGATAAGTTGTCCCGGCGTCAGTTCACCACGTAAAACTTCTGTCACTCCCCACCATAAAAGGATTGCGGCGGTAAATTTCTGGACAAAATCGATGCCTTGCCCGGCAATTAAACCGCTTTTCCGTGCCGCAAAGCTTTTAGTTAATTGTTGGCTGAGAATGCGTTGCCACTGATGTAAAAAACGATTTTCAGTCGCGGTGGTTTTGATGGTTTCAATGCCAGTTACAGCTTCGGTCAGAAAGCTCGTTGCATTCGCATCGGTTTCATATTCCGCCTCCACTTTGCGGCGAATAATTGGCCCGGCAATAAGCCAGAATACGAAATAAACAAAGAGTGAGCCAATAACGATCCAGGTCAATATCTTGGCATAGTAAAACATGACGCCAATGAACATGATAACGAAAATCAGATCTAACAGCAGCATCAGGGTAGAACCCGTCAAAAACTGGCGGATTTGAGACATTTCTCTGACTCTGGCAATAATCTGCCCGGTTTGTCGTTGCTTAAAATATTGCAGTGGCAAGCTTGTCAGATGGCGATACAGTCGCCCGGAGAGTTCAGAGTTTATCTGGCTTGCCATATGCCCAAACACGGTGTTGCGCATAAAGCTATACAAGGGTTCGGCAAGGGCGATAGCGAGCATAGCCATACCTAATACATGCAGGCTGGATAAACTTCGTCCTACCAATACCTTATCGATGATGTTTTCAAACAGGATCGGGCTGACCAGCGCAAATAATTGCAGAACAATGGCAAATAAAAAGAGATCTCTTATCTGACTTTTCTGGCGAAAAATAGAGGGGTAAAACCAGCCCAGGCCGAATTTGACATGTTTTTTAGTTAATTCCTGATCGGCGATCAACAGAATCTTATAGGCGTGTTCTTTATTATCAGTAAATAAAGAGAGTGACTGCGTTTGTTCAGTCGCAGGATCGAGAACAGTAACATGAGTGTGGCTGACTTCAATCAGTACCCACCATTGCTGTTCCAATTCAATCAGTGCCGGTAAGGGTAACGTTGGCCCTGTATTGGCGGTTAATTGCTCAATTTTACTGTGTAGCCCAATAGCGTCGGCGGCTTCGCGTAGTTGTAACTCATTCAAATGTAAAGAATCAAAACCTAGGCTGTGTTGGAGTTGATCGATAGTGGCTGACTTATGAAATTGTTTTCCCACATAGACAATACAGTCCAGTGCCTGATTATGGGTGTTGTTACCGGAATCGGTAGCAGAAGAGGGTAATATGTTCACGATTATTTCTCCCTCAAGGCTTCAGATTGATACTCTCTGATCGGGCTCAGGAGATAATCGATAACGCGACGCTGATCAGTTTTGATTTCAGCGACGATTGACATACCGGGGGTAATGTCAACATGCGTATTGTCTATGACGATATTATTGCTTTTGAGGCTTACTTGAGCCGGGAAGACTAATCCCAACTGTTCATCGGTGGTTGAGTCTCTGGATATACTCAGCAGTTCACCATCGATAGTGCCATAACGCGTATAGGGGAAAGCATCTACCTTAACGGTGACTTGTTGCCCCGGATGCACAAATCCGGCGTCTTTATTGAGAATTTGCACCTCTGCCAGTTGCACATTGTCGTCAGGGACGATCACCATTAAGTTTTGCGCTGGTTGCAAAACTGCGCCTAATGTATGCACACTGAGTTGTTGAACGGTTCCTGTTACGGGAGAGCGAATAACTTCAAGTTGTTCTCGCACTTGAGCTTTTGCCAGCTCTTGCTCTAAAACAACCAATTGAACTTCGGCCTGTTTTCTTTTATCAAACCATTCACGCTCTTTTTGAGTTTTCAGGCTATTTAAGCGCTCTTCCAGGCCGATATATTGCGATTGCAGCACATTAAGTTCTGCATTTTGTTGAGTAATCAGACGTTCTGTTTCCAGAAACTCTTTTTCCTGTTCAAGGTATTCAACTTTGCTGATCACCTGTTTTTGACTTAAAGTCTGGCGCGCTTTTAAACGCTGGCTAATATTTTGCCGGAGTTTAGTGAGCGCGTTGATATCGCTTTTCCGTGATTGTTGAGAAGAGAGATTGACGTTCATCTCTGCTTTCAGATTTGTTACGTTCGCTTCATACTCTCTTTTCTCACGGGAGTAATTTTCAACAACTTGTGCTTGTTGAGATACCGGCAATGTTTGAAATAGTGCTTGTTCTTCTGGCGCCTGTTCCTCAGTTAAAGCCTGATAACGAATTTTTTCATGGACTTGATATTCGATCTGCTTGAGTAACCGAGCGATATCTTGATTAACACCGAGTGTGTCCAATGTCAGCAGTGGGGCGTCTTTTGTTACTTGCTGTCCATTCTGAACATGGATAGCTGTCACCCGACTCTGTTCATAAGCTTGAATTATCTGAGAACGACCTGAGACGATCAGACGGCCGGTTGCCGTAGCCTGAACATCCAACTTGCCCAGATAGGCCCAGAGCAAGGCTATGATGACACCGATGCTGAGTGTGATTGCGGTATAGCGAGCGAACGGTGAAGGCGGACGCTGTGATAACGCCAGGTGTGTCGGTAAAAATTCATAGTGTCGCGGGCAAGAGCGCCACCGTGTTTTAATTTTGTTCTGAATAGCCTTAATCATGGTGAGGCGCCTCCTGCTTCAATTCCTGTTGTAATTGCCAGAGCTTTCGATATTGCTTGCCGAGGCTAAGCAATTGAGCGTGAGAGCCTTGTTCGATAATTTCTCCCTGCTTAAGAACAATAATGCGATCGCAATGACGTACAGTTGAAAGGCGGTGCGCGATGGTAATAACCGTTCTGCCTTGGGCAATTTCCGCCATATTGGATTGAATGAGTGATTGTGATTCATCGTCAAGGGCGCTGGTGGCTTCATCAAGAATGAGAATTGTGGGGTTAGCCAGGATAGTCCGGGCAATGGCAAGTCGCTGACGCTGACCGCCGGATAAAGATTGCCCGCCTTCTGCGATAGTTGTGTCATATCCCATTGGGAGCTTGAGAATAAATTCATGAGCGCCCGCTAGTTTGGCCGCTTTAATGACGGCTTCCAGATTGGCATCGGGTTTTGATTGGGCAATATTCTCATATACTGTTTTGTTAAATAAGAAATTTTCTTGCAGAACCACGCCGACTTGCTGCCTGAGTGTTGCAATATTTATATTTTGCAATGGAATCCCATCTAAGGTGATTGCGCCTGTTTCTGGGGTATAAAGACGGAGTAATAAACGAGCCAACGTACTTTTCCCGCAACCAGAAGCACCCACAATACCGATGGTTTCTCCGGCTCTGATATGGAGAGTCAATCCCTTAATCGTCGGTGGAATATCAGGCTGATAGCGAAAGACAACATGGTTAAACGAGATCGCTCCTTGCAGTGTGATTTGTTGTTGACCGGATTGCTGTTCAGTTGGCAGGTTTAACATATCTCCTAATTTATCGACGGCTACTCGCGTTCTGATAAATTGTCCCCATAGTTCCACCAATCTGGCTAATGGTTGGGAAGTGTGATTTACCATCATGTTGAAGGCGATCAACTGACCAATGGTCATTTGCAGTGATAAAACCTCTGACGCGCCTAACCAGAGAATCGCTGCATTGGTGACTTTTTGTAGTAGCATCACAATATGGTTTGAACGGTTACTCAGTTGCTGTACCGCATAACTGGTATCCACCATCTTCTCAGTCTGGCGATCCCAACGACGAACGAATCTTGGCTCTACCGCCAGACTTTTTAGGGTTTCAGAACCGGAAACCGTTTCAGTCAGAAAAGAGGTATTTATTGCTGCATGGGTGAACTGTTGTTCAACCGCTTTTTCCATGCGCGGAGTCAGCCACCATGCCAAAATGGCATAAAAAGGGAAAGTAGCGAGAAAAACCCAGGTCAGTGTGCTGGATAACAGCGTCATCACATAGATAAAAATAAACATAAACAGCAGATCGACAGATAAGGTGAACATTGAACCGGTCAGAAATTCTCTGACGGTATTCAGTTCACGCACTCGTGTGACGATTGCCCCTACCTGACGGGATTTAAAAAAGAGTAAAGGCAGCCCGAACAGATGCTGGACCAATTTTAATCCCAATTTGATATCAATACGGTTGGCAGTGTGTGCGTATTGGTATTCGCGCAATCCACGTAACATCACCTCAATGATGCCGGCAATAATTAAGCCAAAGACTAATACATCAAGTGTCGATAACGCTTGATGGATTAAGACCTTGTCCATAACTACCTGAATAACTAAAGGTGAAATTAACGCAAGAATCTGTAACACAAAGGAAAATAGCAGTATTTCACCCAAATTTTTCTTTTGTGCCAGGAATTCTGGAATAAACCAACTGATGTTAAATTGCGCTTGTTTCTGTTTAATTTTAATCCATTTTCCATTCCACTCTTTTATTAGCCTTTCTTCGGACCATATTTCGGGATTTTCTTTATTAACCCTCTGTATTAATGAATTTTCTTTATTCGATTTGGCTAAAACAAAAGGTAGCCCATTATTATCAAACAAGATTGCGGGTAAAGGTATGTTATGATGCTTTTTGCTTACGGAATTTTTATTTGAAAGAGATAAGTTAAATTTTTTCTCTATATCCTTTATATAGGAATGGTAACAACCAGAGCTTTTTAAGTTATCAATATCAGTAATATTTTCTTTCCCATTACATATCATCAATATTAATCTTAATGATGCTATGGTCAATTTCTCAATTTCATTCATGAAAAAACATCTTTAAAATTCACAAAAATATCAATTAAAACAAAATATTATGTTGATTTGTGTGGTATTTAAGTATTGCATTATTATCTTATATTTATTGCCAGTACCAGTGTAGGTAAATGGGACTATATATGGGGGGTAAAAGGACTTTTTGTATATAAATATTGATTTTGAGTTTTGTCTCTATATTATTTATTGATTCATTTACGCTTTAATGTATTTATAGATATACAAACTCAGGATATCCCTGAATTGAATGCTTTTCTTGTTGTAAACATTGCATAGTCTCATTAAAAAATTGTTTATTTTTGGTAAATAAAAATATGTCTGAAAAATTCGTACAAACTATCTCTAGCGTTAATTATAACAAAGGTGTTTTTTCTCTTTATTTCGTTGGTCAAGAGCCAAATCGTATGGCGAATGGGATAATGGCGGAAAATGATAATGAACTTGAATTAAAGCAAGTTATCCATATGCCAGCATCGGGATTTATGTATATGGTTTCGATGGTTAAAAATATGTTGGAAGATCCACGGATGGCGGCTGAATTTGACAAGTTGGTTGCAGCAGGATTTTTACCGGCTCCACAAGTAGCCGAAGAACAAATGGCGTCAGAATCCATAGTGGAAGAGTCTGATAATGCTAAAAAACGCCCATCTAAAAATACAAAATAAGATCTCATGGTTGATTAGCGCATGGCGATTATACATCAACCAGTGAAACTGAATAACGCAGAAATTCAAGCGATGATTGGAGGAGTCATGTTGCTGAGTCAGCATTCTCCTCTGCATCGGAGATACTTGGTGTCCGAGTGGCAACAGCGTATCTTGCCTGCATTTGAGCTGAATCAGTTTTGCTATTACGAAGATGAACACGGGCATCCGATCGCCTTTTGTAATTGGGCTTTTTTATCTGAGCAGAATCGAGAGGAGCTTCTTTCAGGAGAAAGAGAGCTTACCCACACAGACTGGCGTTCAGGTCCACATATCTTTTTTCCCGAAATGATTGCGCCTTTTGGTCATGGGCGTGAAGTTGCCAGGGATTTGCGCCGCCGTGTCTTTTTGCCGTGGAAAGGTCAGAAAGCGTGTACTGTCCGCGGGAAACTTGATATCCAAAACAACCGTTGTATTCGTCAGGTGCAGTGGTTTTTTGTTTAATTTCTGTATGATTTAAAGGGATTTTTGATGGGGAAATCATCAAATAGAAGTACTGAGTACTTCTTTACTGGGAAATACTACGACGATAATGATGGTAATAGTATTACTGCTATTGGTGTTGGTGGTGAAGTTTATGCTTATGGCGGAAATGATGATGTTACTGTTGGTTCACTTAAAGTCGATGTATACCATACAGATGGTGACCTTGCGGTAAAGGGAGCTTCAGGTTACGCCGGCATTAGTAAAACGGGAAATGGCGGTCTGTCATTTGCGGGTGCCGCCGGTGCGGCTTTTATTCATCACACCGGTAAAACGGGAAATTTAAATTATTCGGGTGCTGCCGGTTACAACAAACTGGTTCGTAAGGGTTTGTCTGGTGATACAAATTTTAAAGGGGCCGGTGGATACAATAAGTTATGGCATGAAACTAATCGGGGAAATTTAGATTTTGCCGGTGCAGGGGCATACAACGACATTGACCATACCTGGTTTAACCGTTATCAAGATTCACAGGGAAGTGTGACTTTTAATGGCGCAGGCGCTGCAAACAGCATCAACTCACGAGTAGAGAGCGGTAACGTTACATTTAATGGGGCTGGTGCTGATAATCACATCGTACGTAAAGGTAAAGAAGGTAATATTATCTTACGTGGTGCGGGGGCATCGAATCGCATTGAGCGTGTACGCCAAAATAAAGATGGGTATGAACAGACCCGCGGTGATATTACGTTTGAAGGCGCGGGGGGTTATAACAAACTCTATTCTGATGTCGCACATGGCAATATTAATTTCTCCGGTGCGGGTGCTTACAATGAAATCACCAGAATAGGCGCGGATAGCGATTTCGATGGTGAAGCATTGGAATTTGCCAAAGCCGAAGAAATCGTATTGAAGACGGCAACGATGGGAGGAAGCTGGATTCAGAAGTCTCAGCAAGTTACAGGTATTAAATCAACCGTCGAACCGGATACCTATCTTTTTGCGTTTGCTGACAGAATGTACACTAAAATCAGCAAAGTCCAGCTTCAAAATAATCCCACCACGGGTAGACTCGGTTATCATGCCACTTCTTGGTATAAAGTAGGTAATCACCTTAAAAATCTTGCCGCGAAAGAAATTTCGTCAGGCAATGGATTTGTCGCGGTAAACGCTAATGGCGCTTACTGTCTCTCTAGTTTGGTTTTTGAGCGTCAGCAGCCCATCGAGATTCATGCTATCGAGGAAAGCCTACTGATAGATCAGTGGGTAACCTATGCGGGCGGCATGGTGATTAAAGCAGAGGATATCTCGTTAGGTGATGCCAAAATGGGGGGATATGCGATCTTCTCTGATGGTCGCAAAGTCGATGTTTCCGCAGTCAAATCAAACCGGCAACCCAATACTTATGTGTATGCCAAGGTCATGGGGTCATATACAAAAATCGTTAAAGTTCAGTTGAAAAACGATCCTGATACAGGGCAACTGAAATACAGAGCAGAAGCATGGTACAAAGCAGGCGATCATACGGGTAATTTGGCTAATAAAGAGCTTTCCTATGCTAACGGATATACTTCTATTGGTCCCGGTTACACGTTAAGCCAGCTTCAATATAACGTTAATACAGTGCGCCGTACCTCCCATCGATTAGTACATAGCGAAGAATATAGTCAGCAAGACTTTGCAAAGTCACCCACAAGCAGTGGTTACGTTAATTTTAACGGTGTGGGTGGTGGAAACGTTATTAAATCTAATGTCACGCGGGGAAATGTTAATTTTAAGGGCGCAGGGGCGGCGAATGTCATTTTGCACGGCTCAAAATTCGGTGATACGAATTTTGATGGAGCTGGTGCAGCTAACGTCATTGTAAAAAGTGGCGAAAAGGGCTATCTGACATTTCATGGTGCGGGTTTAGCCAATGTTCTGGTTCACCAAGGCCAGAGCGGGAAAATGGATGTTTACGCTGGTGGTGCGGTAAATGTTCTTGTACGTGTCGGGGACGGACAATATCTGGCTCATCTTCTGGCTTATGGCAATATCTCAATCCACAAAGGCAACGGTAACAGCCGGGTGCTGATGTTGGGGGGATACAACACTCATACCCAAATCGGTAATGGCAATGGCAACTGGTCCGGGGCGGGTGGTTTTAACGTGATCACTCAGGCAGGAGCCGGGGATATCTCCTCCGTACTTTTGGGTGGTGCTAACGTGCTCACTAAGCTTGGTGCGGGAGATCTGGTTGCCGGTATGTTCGGCGGCGCCAATATTATCACCCATCTCAGTGATGAGAGTGAAACTGCCGATACCACCGCTATTGCGTTGGGCGGAGCCAACATCTTGACCAAGAAAGGGAAAGGCAATGCGTTGGCGGTAATGGGCGGTGGCGCGAATGTTCTCACGCATATCGGTGACGGCAATACCACGGGCGTTATGCTCGGTGGAGCTAATGTCTTAACCAAAGTCGGCAAGGGTGACACCACCGGCATCATGTTCGGCATCGGCAACGTGTTGACCCATGTCGGCGACGGTTTGACGCTGGGCGTGATGGCCGCGGCAGGCAATATCTTCACCAAAGCTGGAGAGGGGATATCGATTGCCGCCATGATTGGCGCGGGCAACCTGTTTACCCATATCGGCAAAGGGGATGCATGGACGTTAATGGGTGGCGCAGTAAATGTCTTTACCAAAGTAGGTGACGGTAATGCGCTGGCATTGATGATAGCCGCAGGCAATGTGTTTACTCATATTGGGGATGGCACAACTGTTGCGCTGATGCTGGCAAAGGGCAATATCGCCACGAAAGTGGGTCATGGCATGACTTTGGCGGCGATGATCGGCAAAGCCAATATCTTTACCCATGTCGGGGATGGCAATACCTTCGCGGCCATGATTGGAGGCGCCAATGTGCTGACCAAAGTCGGTAATGATCTGACCGCCGCTTT
This sequence comes from Photorhabdus akhurstii, assembly GCF_019090985.1. Taxonomy (NCBI): domain Bacteria; kingdom Pseudomonadati; phylum Pseudomonadota; class Gammaproteobacteria; order Enterobacterales; family Morganellaceae; genus Photorhabdus; species Photorhabdus akhurstii. The sequence goes on from NZ_CP020335.1 coordinate 1,565,643, forward strand.
AATGATAGGGAAAGCCAATATCTATTCGCATGTGGGTGATGGCGCCAGTATCGGTTTGTTTGCCGGTGAACTGAATGTGATGACCAAAGTCGGTAAGGGTACGACACTGGCGGCCATGTTTGGTAAAGCCAATATGATGACCCATGTCGGGGATGGTTTAACCGGCGTGTTAGCACTGGGTGAGGCCAATATCGTTACCAAAGTGGGCGATGATTTTATGGGGGTGGTTGCGGCGGCGAAAGCGAACGTTGTTACGCATATCGGTGATTCGACAACCGCAGGAGTACTGCTTGGCAAAGGCAATATTCTGACCAAAGTAGGAGACGGCCCCACGGTCGGCCTGCTTGTTTCCGATGTGGGTAACGTGATGACCCATGTTGGGAAGGGGACGACGGTGGGGTTTGCCAAAGGTAAAGCTAATCTTATTACCAAAATTGGCGATGGCGCCGGGGTGAATGCGGCTTGGGGGGATGCCAATATTCTGACGCAAGTGGGAAATGGCGACCGTTACAACTTCGCAAAAGGTAAAGCTAATCTCATAACTAAAGTAGGGAATGGACAAGAAGTCGCGGTGGTTCAGGGCGATGCCAACATTATCACCCATGTGGGTGACGGTGATGATTACATTGGAGCCTGGGGACAAGCCAACGTTATCACGAAAGTCGGTGACGGGCGGAATGTGGTGCTGGCTAAAGGCAAGGCTAACTTTGTCACTCAGGTGGGTAAGGGCGACAGCTTTAACGCCTTATGGAGCGAAGGCAATGTCATCACCAAAGTGGGTGACGGTATGCAGGTGACGGCGGCAAAAGGGAAAGCTAACGTGACCACGACAGTAGGTAATGGCTTAAATGTCACTGCTGCTCATGGTGACGCTAACATTAACACTCACGTAGGTAATGGTGTTTCGGTTAACGTGGCGTGGGGGAAATATAACGTCAATACCAAAGTTGGCAATGGTCTCAATGTTGCGGTGATGAAAGGCCAGGGTAATGCCAATATTCAGGTTGGTCACGGCTTGTATGTTAATGCTTCTTACGCACGCAACAACGTGGCGATTAAGATTGGTGATGGTGATTTTTACAACTTGGCTGTTGCATCGAGTAATACAGAAAGTAACAAGCTTGCTTCTTTTTTCGATAATATCAAACAAACTGTACTCGGAGTGGGAGGCAGTCAGGCGATCAACTATCTGGTACATGGGGATGAGTCTAACACGTCAGGCACTCACAGGGGCAGAGGTGCAATTAACTTAACCGAAGTTTCTGCCATTGATGGTTTTAAGATGGAGGAAATTGATCAAGTTGGTTCGGACTTAAGCAGTCGTCTGAGTCGTTCTGTAACAGCGGTAGAAGTGCCTGATATTAACTCAATAGAAAGTTCTTTAGCCGGTTCGCTAAATCGAAAAACGCGATCGGTATCGGATCGGAACGAAAACCTGATCGTCAATGGTGACTTTGAACAAGGTAATCAAGGTTGGCAGTCAACTAATGGTGTTGAGGCATATAATCCGGCGAATGCTTACGGCCTTAATAATGCGGGTCATGGAAAGCGAGTCAGTGAACTTGATGTGGATGTTAACACCACGCTTTCGCAGGAGTTGCAAAATCTGTCTGAGGGTGAAGTTGTTTCACTGAGTTTTGACTTTGCTAAACGTTCCGGTCTTGCCTCAGGTGAAGGTATGGACGTGCTATGGAATGGTAAAAGTATCTTCGCAACCTCTGGCAACGAAGTTGAATGGCAAAACAAGGCGTTGCAATTAACTGCGCAAGAAGGCGCTAATCGAATCGAATTTAAAGGTACAGGTTGGGATGATGGATTAGGTTACATCTTAGATAACGTTGTTGTGAAATCTGAAATGTCATTGATTTTGAATGGTGACTTTGAACGAGGCGATCAAAGCTGGCAGTCAACCAATGGCGTTGAAGCCTATCATGAGGCAAGTGCTTACGGCCTTGATAACGCAGGTCATGGCTCACGGGTCAGTGAACTTGATGTGGATATCAGTACCACTATTTACCAGGATCTGAGAAACAGGTCGGAAGGTGAAGTCATTTCATTAAGCTTTGATTTTGCAAAGCGTGCAAATAGCACTACGTATAATGAAGGCATGGAAGTTCTTTGGAATGGTGAAAGCAAATTTACCATTACTAATGGTGATACTGCATGGCAAAGTAAAACACTGGAATTAATCGCCAAAGCAGGTACTAACCGCATCGAATTTAAAGGTATCGGCGATAATAATGGTATTGGCTATATCTTGGATAACGTTGTTGCAAAGTCTGTAGGTACATTGCCAGCCAATAGTGTTATTGAACATGCCAGGCAAGACCAGGCGGCCAAAAATGCGTTAAGCGATAAAGAAAAAGCCGAAAAAGATCGTCAGCTCCTGGAACAAGAAAAAGAGAAACAACTGGCAGCGATTGAAAAATCAAAATCTCAATTGGAATCAACGGATCAGGAAGCGCTTAGCCGGAATGGGCAAGAGCAGAGTGAGGCGATAAAAGAGGAAGCTCAGGCAGTGACTAAAGAGCTGACTTTAATAGCTGACAACTTTAAGCAACTTAAAGATGAAACCGATGATAGTCGTGAGTTAGATAGCCATTATCTCGACTATGCGGGTGGAATCTCTGAGGAGATCCAGAAACGGTTGGATAACCTCAAGCCGACATTAGAAAAACGGCTGACAGATATACATCGGAATACGATTGATACACAGCAAAAAGTAAAAGATGCCGTGGCGCTATCAGAAGCGGGTGCGGAAAAAGGTAAACAAAATCGTGACAAGGCGATTCTTGATGGTGTAGATGCGCAATTCAAAGCGGATCAGAGAAAAGAAGAAGCGCTTTTACAACAGCAGCAGGCAGAAAAGGCGAAGGATAGCGCCAATATTGCGTATCAGAATGCTGAACGTCGTGGTAAGCGTGATACCGCAGCGGCGGAAAATAAAGCGGCTCAGGCTCAAGCGGATGCTAAAGGAGCGAAGCTAAACGATTCCAGACCGGCTCGCATTGGTACAAGCGGCAGCGGCTGGTCAGGAGAAAAAGCCTATGAATCAACCGGAGCGGGAGAAATCGGCAGCCATATTGATCCTGAATCGATGCTAGAAGCGAGAAACAGATATTATCAAGGGCTGACCGAAGAAGAATTGCAAGCGTTAGAGAATGCTAAACAAGCTGTTAACCGGTTGCAGATCAACGCGGGAATTCGTGCAAAAAATACCGGTGCTTCGCTTATTCCTCGGTCTGTTGAAACACAATCTGACAGCATTGTAGTACCTCCTTTACATGAGACGCGTGAACTCATTAAAAAAGCGTCGACAATTTCTGGTATTAATCTGGAAGGATTGGGCGGCAGCAAAAAGAGGGCGATAGACTCTTCCGTATTAAGTCGCGCACAAAAAATCGCCCACATCTACCGTTGGCTTGATAATGGTAACGATAATGCATCGGACGAATATATTCCTATTCCCGGATTTAAGCGTGTTAATGCCGAGATTTCTGGTAATACCAGGCAGAATATAGTGGCTTTTATTGAACGGCATCTCAGGAATCCCAAAGTCAAACATAAAGTACCTGAGAATGAAATCGCATCTTTAGCGAAACTGTTTGTTGATGCGACTTTGGATTATGACTGGGATAAACGAGTTGAGTTTATCGCAAAACTGGACAGTTATGGTCATAGCTTTGAAGCTGCCCGCGATGACAAAAGTATTGTTTCATTCTGGTCCGGGAAGAGTTTTAGAAGACATCGAGATGTTCTTGAGGCCGCCCAACCGGATGGTAAGAAAATCGTTTACGATGTTGATGTGCAGGGAAACGCTTTTGCGATTCAGCTCAATCAGTACCTCATGAAATGGAAAATTACGTATCTCTCCGATAATGAAAATAATAGGCATAACGCGCTAAGAGCGGCAATTGATGCTGCTACGTATAGCAACACTGGTTTCTGGAGCTCCATCTATGCCGCAGGATCACGTGGTGATGTTTATTTGATCTCTGAAGGGGGCTTACGTCTTGGCAACTATTTCTGGAATGTTGAATTACCTGTATTGCGTAAACTGCAACGTGAAGGATTAGTAGGTGAAATTCTATTGTTGGATAAACCGGCAAGTGAATATAAAGGGTTGCCTACAGAATTGATTGGCCGCAGATTAACCGAGGCGGGTATTACTGTGAAGGCGCGGTTTGATGCTTTGACTATTGAAGAGCAGGAAAAAAGGCTGGCGGTTAACCCCGGTGGTTATAAAGCCGATACTGTTATTGATCTCGATATTAAGCTCAGTGCCGTCGACACTATGCTGAATCAAGCATTGCCGTTTTATGGATTACGTACAGAACGTAACTTATTAGTGCAAAAGAGCGATGAAGGATTTGAGGTGTGCTCATGGCCCGGTAATGGCAATGAATTTAAGAGAATTATTGTAAAAAACACGACCAGTAATAATCTGCTTAAAGCAGTTGAACGTTTTATTCTTGCTAATTACGACAATTATGCGCAGTTACCTGATGAGTTATATTTCATGGAAGATCGGATTATATCTCATCATCAAGGGCATACCCGAATTCTTGCTGATAAAGTGAATGGCATCTGGAAGCCCGTGCCAGAATTGATGTCGGTGAGTGAGTTCCATCAAGCCGCATCCATTGCAGGTAAAATGCGTGGTGACAGTTACCAAAAAGTGATTGATGCACTAGAGAGTTATCACCATGTCTGGCAAGGAAGAAAAGACGATGAATTGGATGTGATAGGAAAATTATCCGATTTGCGCCAACAGGTTGAAGGCTATCTCTTAGGTCATCCTGACTCAGGTCGTGCCCCGGCAATGAAGGCATTATTGTCTCAAATTGACACACGCTTTGAAGAGTCGATGGCGCTTACTGAATCCACTGTGAGAATCCCAGAGCAAGGTGATTTCAGTAGTCTGTACGATAAACTTGGCAGTGCCAATCTTAAGGATTCAAAACACCTTTATGTTGATGAAAATGGTGATTTTGTCACTCGCGGTAAGGCAAATATTCATATTAACCAGAAAGCGGAAAGTGCTGATAAAGCGATTGAGCAAGTCAAAGCGGCGGTTATTAAAGAGTATGGTCAAAATGTCTCAGATGCTGTCTTTTCAAATCTGAAAGCCAGCGATTTATCACAAGATGGTAAAGGCATTGACGTGTCTGGTTTAAGAAAGATCCATCAGGCGATTGAGAATATATCGACCCCTTCTGGATCTCAGAGCAAAGATCATAATGTGGAAAAGAAAAGTTTATTCCAGGAAGTGGGTTATACCATTTTTGATCTTAAAGCAGATGGAAAACAATTGGCTGATTATTCATTCCACTTTAGTCAGAATGAGGATTTGTTGGGGGAGTTTAAGAAGCTTATTCCAGAAATTAGTAATGTGCTCGTGACTAATGGTAATGACGTTCAGTCCAAAGAGTTTCTGGAAGGAATATGCTTTGCGCTGTCTTCCCGCTATATGATGGAAGAACGTGTGAATGGCGTGGGAGGGGGAAAAGCTTATATAGAGTGGTTGCAGGAGGTAGCTAAAGCCTACAATGACAATTCCGTGAATAAGAAAACGGATATCAACTCTATTGAATCCTCTTTGCTTAACCGATATCGCCGTCAGAAAGTCGGCCCGGCTATTGAAAAATTGTTATCAATACAACATCTTCAACAGCTTGATGCTGGCAGTTTGATCGAGAAAGCGAAGGGGAATGTTGATTATAGTGCAAGGCTAAAAGCAAATGGGTTAACAGGGGCGAGGATCGGTGATCCGCTGAATTATGAGGTTGATGGCTATGAGTCTGTTATGGAGCAACTGCGCAATGTGAAGCAATCGACTTATATGATGTTTATGTCTGAAGATCACGCCATGTCGGTTGTTGTACATAAGAGTGAAGCTCAAACAATCTGGTCATTCTTTGATCCTAATTTTGGTGCTAAATCGTTTGATAACTATAATGATTTTCACCGTTTTATGGATTCTTTCCATAAGGGCCTGATCACGGGTTACCGATCTCCTATAGGTTATAAATATACATCTGCCAGTCCTGAGGACAGTGCAAAATCGAGCTTCTATATTAACTATAATACATTTGAAGATAGCGCTATTACGGGTTATGACAATACTTGGAAACAGGCGCGTGAGGGTGAACAAAGTCATGTATTGCAGGCACTGAAAGAGCAGGAAATAATGTTTTCGCTGGATTCAGGTGTTGAAGGGTGGATCGCGGATTACCGTGAAGATGTCGTCACTTTGGAAGTCATAGATAAGAAAGGCCAAAAGGTTTTTGTTGAAGTTGAAAGCAACAACTTTAAACAAGCAGCCAGTTTCGTACAGTTGAATATTGGTAAGATATTTGCTGACCCAACCGTCAGTAAATTGACACTGAAAGGCTCGAAGAATGGTGATGCTACGGTATCTGTGCTGGAAAAATTATCATCGGACACTGTTCTAAAAAACAGAGATGTCGAATCTTGGGAACGCATTTCAGTCACACCACAAACCGATGGTCGAGAAACCCGCTTTGATGGTCAAATCATCATCCAGATGGAGGATGATCCTGTAGCTGCTAAAGCAGCAGCAAATCTGGCGGGTAAACATCCAGATTCCAGCGTAGTGGTTCAGCTCGATTCTGAGGGTAAATACCGTGTTGTCTATGGGGATTCAGCTCAATTTAAACCCTCGGACAAGTTGCGTTGGCAGATTGTCGGGCATGGTCGTAGCGAATCAGAGCAGAATAATACTCGTCTGAGTGGTTACAGTGCCGATGAGCTGGCAATAAAACTCAAACAATTTACTCAGAGCTTTAGTCAGGTCGGTACACCAGACCACATTAGCATCGTGGGTTGTTCGCTGATTAGTGATGACAAACGAGATGGTTTTGCTCATCACTTTATCACCGCCTTAAAAGAGCAAAATATTCACACGACTGTTTCGGCTCGTCGTAGTGAAGTTGCCATTGATGTCACTGGCCGTAAATTTACCCAGAATGAAAATAATCAATGGATCAATAATCTGACTGATAACAAAGTTATCTTGAGTTGGAATGAAAAAGGCGAACTTGAAACGCATTCAGAACGAGTTCGTCACAATATTGCTGAAAGCGATATCAATCTTTCTCGTGTCGGTATAGCGGATGCAGATATGCCAGCCAAAGGTGCGATTGTGGATAATGCAGATATTTTCACAGCGCCAGAGAAGCGCAAAAATAAAATTGAAACCGACTCAAGCCATATATCGAATAACCAGATAAGTTACTCAGGTAATATTCAGGTGGATGTGGGGAATGGTGAATTTACTGCGCTTAATTGGGGGACGTCGAACGTTGGCATCAAAGCAGGTACTGGAGGTTTTAAATCACTGGCCTTTGGTGATAACAATGTGATGGTGCACATCGGCAATGGCGACAGTAAACATAGTGTCGATATTGCCGGTTATCAGGCGCTTGAAGGGGCGCAAATGTTTATTGGCAATCGTAACGTCAGTTTCAACCAAGGCCGTAGTAATGACCTGATTGTGATGATGGATAAATCCCTGCCAACGCCGCCGTTGGTTAATCCATTTGATGGCGCCGCTCGTATTTCCGGGGTATTGCAAAGCATTGCTCATTCTGGTGAAGAGCAGGAGTGGCTAGCGGCGCAAGATCAGCAATGGACAATCGCTGGCGCGAAAAAATTTGTTCAGGATATGTCTGGTTTGGACCAAACCAGCAGCGTTGACTATAAGACTCTGGTTGATTTGGGTTCTCAACATGAACGTAATAGCCGTGGTCTGAGAAGTGATACGGAAGCAGCGCTGAATAAGAAATTCAACCAGTGGCTAAGCAAGAATGGCAACAGCGTTGATATGAGCAATATGAGCCGTGCGGATAAATTTCGTCAGGCTAATGAAAAACTGGCATTCAACTTTGCAGTAGGGGGCCAAGGGGCGGATATTCAGGTAACTACGGGTAACTGGAACTTTATGTTCGGTGACAATATCCAGTCGCTCCTCGACACTAACCTGGGGTCGTTGTTTAGTTTAATGACTCAGCAATACTCGACAACTGGTATAGCGAAAACAACGTTTACCTATAATCCGCAGGATTTGCCACGTCAGCTTAAGAACAAATTGCTTGGTCGGTTAGCCAGTGTGAATGCAGATACCACTTTAGCGGATATCTTTGGTGTGGATTACACTGCGGATGGTCGTATTGTCTCCCGTGGAGACGAGCCTGTGGATGGTGTGGCTATTCTAAAAGAGATGATTGAAGTTATAGGGGAATTCAGTGGTGAACAACTGAAAGTCTTCACTGATCCAGATAAATTGCTCGATGGCCTGAAATCTCACCTTAATATGGGGACGGATGGCATTAAATCCTTTGCTGAGAGTCATGGCCTGAAACAGAAAGATGCTGATGAAAATGAGGAAAGGCAGAGCGGCACGCCAGCGACTGTGGAGACGGAGAGCGCCAAACCAGAACATGCATTTGGTTTTCATTCGCTGAATTTGCCTAACTTGTTTGCGACGATGTTCAGCAAAGATAAACAAGAAGAGATGAAGTCATTAGTGACCAATCTGAAAGAAAATCTAACCACAGATTTGCTCAATATGGAGCAAAAAACGTTTGATTTCTTGCGTAACAGCGGCCATCTGCAAGGGGATAGCGATATCCATGTATCGTTGGGGAACTACAACTTCAACTGGGGCGGTGATGGTAAAGATCTTGGCGCCTATTTAGGAGATAACAACAACTTCTGGGGTGGTCGCGGAGATGATGTTTATTATTCAATCGGTACTTCCAACATCTTTGCGGGTGGTATAGGTGATGATCTGGGCGTTCTCATGGGACGTGAAAACTGGATGTTTGGCGGTAATGGCGATGATATCGCGGTGGTTGCCGGACGTATTAACCATGTGTTCATGGGTGAAGGTAATGACCAGACGTTTGTCTTTGGCGAAGGTGGATTAATTAATACCGATAAGGGTCAGGATTATGTTGTCACCTCAGGCAACTACAACCGGGTAGATACCGGGGAAGATCAAGATTATGCCGTGACCATTGGTAATAACAACCGGGTTGAGTTAGGTGAAGGCCATGACTTTGCCAGAGTATTTGGAAATGACAACCAAATTGGCGGTAACTCCGGTAACGATGTGATTAAACTGTTGGGCTACCATGCGATGATTAATGGTGGAGAAGGTGATGACCACCTGATAGCGGCCACTATTTCTAAGTTCAGCCAGTTTGATGGCGGTGATGGTCAGGATCTGCTGGTATTAGGGGGTTATCAGAACCGCTTTCAGGGTGGGACGGGTGTAGACAGCTTTGTAGTCAGCGGTAAGGTGATTGACAACCAGATTGATGATATCAATGCGGAAGATATGATTGTCTTTGATGGTATTGATTGGCAAAGCCTATGGTTCCAACGTAGCGGATATGATCTGGTGTTATCAGTAAACCGCCATACCGAAGATAAAACCGCTCAGGGAGCATTTGAATCAATAGGTTCAGTCACTTTTAGCAATTACTTTAATGGTAATCGTGCCAAATTGGTAGCGCAGATGGGGGATAAGAGTGCATCGGGAGAGCGTGAGTTTACGGCGCTATCGGATAATGCGGTTGATACTTTGATCCAATCAATGAGCAGTTTTGCCCCGACAGCAGGCGATAATGGTTTTATTGAAAATCTGGACAATAAGGCGACAATTGCCATTACAACGGCGTGGTCAGATATTACTATTGGTAAGGCGCGGTTTGCATAATTAATTCTCTAGAATAAAAGTAAAATGAGTAATAAAAATGGCTCACACAATTGGTGAGCTATTTTTACGGCTGAATAACGAATGTTCATTATATTATTGGTTGTTTGTTGATTAATGGTTATATTTATTGGTAAATTTTATTTATCATTATTATTTCCTGACTAAAAAAGTAGGATATTATTATCTCATTTACTTATATTGTTTTAATCGTTATAATCTGTGTGGTTATTTATGGAAATGGAATAAAATAATTGATCGTAATTGATAAAATTTTATATCTTAGTTTAGTCATTGCTTTATTATCTTGTCTGTATTTTCAATATTATCGCAGAAAAAATATCTGCGTTAACGATTTTTTTGAATTTTTTATTTATCTCATTCAATGGATTTGTTTTAAGGTGTTTGTAAATGCATCAAATTGAAACTTTTCTGAACTAGGTGTTTTTCTTGTTATATCCGTTTTATTAATAAATTACTTTTGGGAAAAAGTATGTCTGATAAATTCGTGTAAACAATATCTGATGTTAATTTTAATAGCGGTTTTATCCTTTATTTAATTTTCTGCTATTAAAAATTCAGAAGATGAGAACTTGAATATTCAAAATAACTGCCCTATCCGTTAGGTGCAGTGGTTTTCTGCTTAACCTCAATAATAAATTAAAGGGCTATTTATGGGAAAATCATCAAATAGAAGTACCGAGTACTTCTTTACTGGAAAATATTACGACGATAATGACGGCAACAGTATTACTGCTATTGGTGTCGGTGGTGAAGTTTATGCTTATGGCGGAGATGATGATGTTACGGTTGGTTCATTAAAAGTAGATGTATACCATACAACTGGTAAACTTTCAGTAAAGGGAGCATCAGGTTATACCGGTATTAGCAAAACGGGAAATGGCGGTCTGTCATTTGCCGGCGCATCAGGTGCGGCTTTTATTGATCACACGGGTGAAACGGGAGATTTATATTATTCGGGTACTGCTGGTTATAACAAACTGGCTCGTAAAGGTTTATCTGGAGATATAAGTTTTAAAGGCGCTGGCGGATACAATAAATTATGGCATGAAACTGATCAGGGAGATGTCTATTTTGCCGGTGCAGGAGCGGCTAATAAAATTGACCGTACTTGGTATAATCATTATGAAGGCACTCAAGGAGATGTGACATTTAATGGTGCAGGCGCTGCAAATAGTATCGATTCGCGGATAGAAAGCGGTGACATCATTTTGAATGGTGTTGGTGCTGATAATCATGTTGTACGTAGAGGTAGAGAAGGGGATATTACCTTGCACGGAGCGGGGGCCGTGAATCGTATTGAACGTATACGCCACAGTGAAGATGGGTATGGACAGACGCAGGGCGATATTACTTTTGAAGGCGCGGGTGGTTATAACAAACTCTATTCTGATGTCGCACACGGTAATATTCATTTTACGGGCGCAGGGGCTTATAATGAAATTACCCGGGCAGGTACGGAAAATGAAATAGAATTTGCTCAGGCTAAAGATATTGTTATGACATCAGCAACAATGGAGGGAAGCTGGATTCAACAACCTCAGCAAGTTAAAGCAATTAAATCCGCAGTAGAGCCTGATACTTATCTCTTTGCTTTTGCCAATAATGTTAATACTAAAGTTGTAGCTGTACGGCTGCAAAATGATCCTGATACTGGTAAGCTCCGTTATTATGCCACTTCTTGGTATAAGGAAGGTAATCATCTTAAGGATATTGCCAAAGAAAATATCAATGTAAATAATGGATTTATCCCGGTTAAATGGGAAGGTGCTATTACGCTTGGCAATATTAATCTTATATATCGACAAGAAACCACGATACAAGGTGTTGAGGAGGTATTATTAACCGATAAATGGGTAAATTATACTGGCGGCGCCAACATTAAGGCGGAAGATGTCACACTGGGCAGGGCCAAAATAGGAGGATATGCGATCTCTTCTAATGGACTGAAAATAGATGTCTCTCCGGTAAAATCAAACGAACAACCGAATACTTATGTATATGCAACATTTCTGGCTCCTTATACCAAAGTGGTTGAGGTTAAGTTGGCGAATGATTATGAAACAGGGAAGCTGAAATATATTGCAAAATCTTGGTATAAAACAGGTGACCATACTGATCGTTTAGCAGATGAAAGTTTTTCCTATCCTGGTGGTTATCAATCAATAGGGGCTGGTTATACGTTAAGTCAGCTTCACTATGATTTAAATGTAATAGATGATATTGCTGATCGTTTGACTGATCTTGAAGGTTATTCTGAGCAAGATCTTATTAAATCGTCAAGAAATGGCGGTAATAGCTCCGGTAATATTTATTTCAACGGTGCGGGTGGTGGAAACATTATTACGTCCAATATCACGCACGGTAATATTAATTTTACCGGAGCGGGGGCAGCTAACATTATTTTGCACAGTTCAACATTCGGTAATACCTATTTTGAAGGGGGCGGTGGTGCTAATGTCATTGTGAAAAACGGTGAAGAGGGCAATCTATCGTTCCGTGGTGCGGGGTTAGCTAATGTTCTGGTTCACCAAAGCCAGCATGGAGAAATGGATATTTATGCCGGCGGCGCAGCAAATGTTGTTGTGCGTGTCGGGGATGGGCGATATCTGGCTCATCTTCTGGCTTATGGCAATATCTCAATCCACAAAGGCAACGGTAGCAGCCGGGTGCTGATGTTGGGCGGGTACAACACCCATACCCAAATCGGTAATGGCAATGGCAACTGGTTCGGTGCGGGTGGTTTTAACGTCATCACTCAGGCGGGAACCGGGGATATCTCCTCTGTACTTTTGGGCGGTGCTAACGTACTGACTAAACTCGGTGCGGGAGATCTGGTTGCCGGTATGTTCGGCGGCGCCAATATTATCACCCATCTCAGTGATGAGAGCGAAACGGCCGACACCAACGCCATTGCGTTGGGCGGCGCCAACATCTTAACCAAGAAGGGAAAAGGCAATGCGCTGGCGGTAATGGGCGGTGGCGCGAATGTTCTCACGCATATCGGTGACGGCAATACCACGGGTGTTATGCTCGGTGGCGCTAATATCTTAACCAAAGTCGGCAAGGGTGACACGACCGGCATCATGTTCGGCGTCGGCAACGTGTTGACTCATGTTGGCGACGGTTTGACACTGGGCGTGATGGCTGCGGCAGGCAATATCTTCACCAAAGTCGGGAATGGTACATCGATTGCCGCCATGATTGGCGCGGGCAACCTGTTTACCCATGTCGGCAAAGGGGATGCATGGGCGTTAATGGGCGGCGCAGTGAACGTCTTTACCAAAGTGGGTGACGGTCATGCGCTGGCATTAATGGTAGCCGCAGGCAATGTGTTTACTCATATTGGGGATGGTACAACTGTTGCGCTGATGCTGGCGAAGGGCAATATCGCCACGAAAGTGGGTCATGGCATGACTCTGGCGGCGATGGTCGGCAAAGCCAATATCTTTACCCATGTCGGGGATGGCAATACCTTCGCGGCCATGATTGGAGGCGCCAATGTGCTGACCAAAGTCGGTAACGATCTGACCGCCGCTTTAATGATCGGGAAAGCCAATATCTATTCGCATGTGGGTGATGGCGCCAGTATCGGTTTGTTTGCCGGTGAACTGAACGTGATGACCAAAGTCGGTAAGGGTACGACACTGGCGGCCATGTTTGGTAAAGCCAATATTATGACCCATGTCGGGGATGGTTTAACCGGCGTGTTAGCACTGGGTGAGGCCAATATTGTCACCAAAGTGGGTAATGATTTTATGGGGGTGGTTGCGGCGGCGAAAGCGAACGTTGTTACGCATATCGGTGATTCGACAACCGCAGGAGTACTGCTTGGCAAAGGCAATATTCTGACCAAAGTAGGCGACGGAACCACGGTCGGTCTGCTTATTTCCGATGTGGGTAATGTGATGACTCATGTTGGCGATGGCACAACGGTGGGGTTTGCCAAAGGTAAAGCCAATCTGATGACCAAAATCGGAGACGGTACCGGGGTAAATGCAGCTTGGGGTGAGGCGAATATCCTGACTCAAGTGGGAAATGGCGACCGTTACAATTTCGCGAAAGGGAAAGCTAATCTCATTACCAAAGTGGGGACTGGACAAGAAATCACGGTGGTTCAGGGGGATGCCAATCTCATTACCCATGTGGGTAACGGCGATGATTACACTGGCGCTTGGGGCAAAGCCAACGTTATCACCAGGGTAGGAGATGGACGTAATGTGGTGCTGGCTAAAGGTAAGGCTAACATTGTCACCCAAGTAGGTAAGGGCGACAGCTTTAACGCCTTATGGAGTGAAGGCAATGTCATCACCAAAGTGGGTGATGGTATGCAGGTGACGGCGGCAAAAGGGAAAGCTAACGTCACGACGACAGTAGGCAATGGCTTAAATATCACTGCTGCTCATGGTGACGCTAACATTAACACTCACGTAGGTAATGGTGTTTCGGTTAACGTGGCGTGGGGGAAATATAACGTCAATACCAAAGTTGGGGATGGCCTTAATATTGCTGTCATGAAGGGTAAAGGTAATGCCAATATTTATGTTGGTGATGGTCTGTGTATCAATGCCTCTTATGCACGTAATAACGCAGTGGTTAAGATTGGTAATGGTGATTTTTACAGCTTGGCTGTTGCATCGAGTAATACAGAAAGCAACAAGCTTGCTTCTTTCTTCGACAATATCAAACAAACTGTACTCGGAGTGGGAGGCAGTCAGGCGATCAATTACCTGGTTCACGGAGAGGAAGTTAACACGTCTGGCGCCCATAAAGGCAGAGGTGCGATTAATGTAGCGGAAGTCTCTGCCATTGATGGCTTTCAGATGGATGAAATCGCGCCGATAAGTTCAGATTTAAACCATCGTCTCAATGGCGCTATAACAGCCGTGGAAACGCCTGACGTCAGTTCAATAGAAGGTGCTTTGAGTCAAAAAACGAGATCGGAGTCGGATCAGAATGAAAATCTGCTCGTCAATGGTGACTTTGAACAAGGTGAGTTGGGATGGCAATCAACCAATGATATGGAGGCATATAACCCGGCAAGTGTTTATGGTCTTGATAATACTGGTAATGGTGAACGAGTCAGTAAATTTGATGTTGATAAAAACACCGTAATTTGGCAGGAATTACAAAATTTGTCTGAAGGAGAAGTAGTTTCACTGACTTTTGATTTTATGAGTCATTCAGAAATGATGGGTAATGATCTGAATAACAATCGAATAAAGGTGTTGTGGAATGGTAAGCAGGTATTCTCAACTTCTGGGCAGCGAACTATATGGCACACTCAAAAACTCGATTTAATGGCAGAAGCGGGTACTAATCGGATTGAGTTTAAAGGTACAGGACAGGATGATGGATTTAGTTACATCTTAGACAATATCGTTGTGAAATCTGAGACGTCACTGATTGTCAATGACGACTTTAAGCAAAGTAAATTAGATTGGCAATCAACCAATGATATTGCGGCATATAGCCCAGTGAGTACTGACGGACCTAATAATACCCGTTATGGCGAACGAGTTAGTGAACTTGATGTTGATAAAAACACCGCTATTTATCAGGACCTGCAAAATCGTTTTGAGGGAGAGGTGATTTCGTTAGGCTTTGATTTTGCTAATCGTCCCGATTCTTACTCAGCCGACAATGGTATGGATGTTTTCTGGAACGGCAAACTTGTATTCTCGACTTTTGGCGATGCAGCGAAATGGCAAAATAAAACACTAGAGCTGATAGCAAAAGCAGGCAGTAATCGAATTGAGTTTAAAGGGACCGGTTTGAGTGATGGCGTAGGCTATATTTTGGATAACGTTATTGCAAAATCTGAGAGCTCACCACAAGCCAATATTATTACTGAACATGTGAATCAGGATAAAGCGGCGCAAAATGCGTTAAACGATAAAGAAAAAGCAGAAAAAGATCGCCAACTGTTAGAACAGGAAAAAGAGAAACAACTGGCAGCGATTGCAAAATCTCAATCCCAATTGGAATTAACCGATCAGGAAGCACTTAGCCGAAATGGGCTGGCACAGCGTAACGCGATAGAAGCAGAAGCGCAGGAAGAAACTGACAAACTGATTTCCATGACGCAAGGTTTGGAGGCGCTTGATGACTATTCCAACTATAGCGGCCAATCAGGTGATCAGTGGCGCAATCAGTTTGCTTCCCAATTTTTGAGCCGTGCCCAGGATGAGTTGAATTACACCAAATTTATTACTCAGAAAAAATTAGCTAATGCTCAACGGTCTATTACGGATAATCAACAACAAGTAAAAGAAGCGGTTGCGAAATCCGAGGTCGGCGTAGCACAAAGTGAACAGCACCATGCCAGTGCAAAACAAGACATTGCAGAGGCTCAGGAAAAAGCCGCGTTAAGGAAAGAAGAGGCATTATTGCAGCAACAACGGGCCGAAGAAGCGGAAAATGACGCAAATATCGCCTATCAGGGGGCGAAATATCGGGGTAAACGTGATATTGCAGCGGCTGAAAATAAGATTGCTCAGGTACAAGAAGATGCCAGAAGGGCAAAACAGAGTGATTCCAAACCTGATCGTACCGGTGCCGGTGGCAGTGGTTTGTCTGGCAATGCCTACGAATCGACAGGAGCAGGGGAAACCGGTAGCTATGTTGATCCCGAATTAATACTGAAAGCTGAAAAAAGATTCTACAAGGGATTGACCGAAGAAGAGTTACAAGCGCTGGATGGCGCCAAACTAGCGGTTGATCGTCTACAGATAAATGCCGGTATCCGCGCGGAAAATACCGGCGTTTTAACTACTTCAAAGTTGGTCAAAGCACGATCTGACAACAAAGTACAATCTGACGATATGGTAATGCCAACATCGAACAGTTCAGATAAGTTTGTCAGAAAAATACCACGGATTTCAGGCATTAATCTGGAATCGTTGGGGAATGATGTCAAGGTAGAGCAGAAAGATTCCGCAATATTTGAAAGTGCAAAATTTAATTTATTGAAAGAGGGGAATAAGTTATTTATCAATCCTAATGTGCGAACATTGGGGAGGAAAAGGCAGCTTAGTAAAGCGCTGGTTGCTGTACGTGATATTTTCTATAAAACGATGAGCCATTTTGATGAAGAGCATGTGTTGCAGTTTGAGCAGGCACTTTCACATTGGCAACAGCGTAACCCAAAAGAATTTGCTCTGCGCGTCAGTCAAGTGAACTTAATCCGTTTTAGGATGGGCCGGATGATGGAGCACTTGCAAGCCCAGCGAGCCGAATCCGCTGGCGTCCTTGGGATCACCGTGGCGCCTCAACATGCTGAACATCTTAAGCAGCGAGTTATATTTGATGGAACCGGACGTATTGTCGGTTTGAAAGGTAGCGTCACCCCAGACGAAATTAATCAACTTATTAAATGGAAAATTACACCTTTAACTCGAAAGAACTCAACGGCGGAACGGGAGGCGCCTAAGACTGAAAGTGAAAGCCTCATTGTTTTCATGAGCCGATTAGACGCTGAGAATATCCCGGAAGCGGGGCCTTTGATCAAACGGGCTAGGGAACTTTGGCTCACCGGGCAAGTCACATCGCAAGAAACCATCCGGTTGTTTGATGATGCTGTCAACCAGTTACAGGCATATCCTAAATTACATGCTTTGGCACTGTCATTACAGGCTGACGCGCACAGAGAAAAGTCGACCACCCAATATATAGACAACTTATTTGGCCGTCGTTTTGATTCTGAGCTAGCGCATACATTGGTAAAAACCGCATCACCGGATGCGATAGCCACCTCCAGGCGGATAGGTCAGTTTCTGGTGCAGGAATTTGAGCTGTATATGCAAAGTACTTCTGACTCAGCCGTCAGCGACGGACAGATTGCTATCAGGATGCAAGCGTTCGCCGAAAAAATTAAAAAGGATATTCGTCCTTGGTTCAGTCGGGTGCCTGAACTGACCGCATTCCTGCAAAAACCGACCTTTGATAACTTTAAAATCATGATGACCAAGGTGGATAACGGCTTTGAAATGATCAAAATTCCATTTCTGGCAGTAAAAATGTCGCTCACTGATGGCATGGGATTACATTTATCTCAATGGAAGGCGGAAGCGGACATTTTCTATCGGGATGAGATCTATAAGGCGCGTTCCACCAGTAGTAAGTTAACGAATATGGCGGATGTTACCTATAAAGTGAAGTTAACTGAACAGAAAACTAACGATTATGGTATTGCACTGCCTTACCAGCCATCCGGTGATCAATATGAAGATTTTCTGTATGGCAGAAAGGTGGCGGCAGGCAGAGTGCTGACGCCTGGGCGGGAAACAACGCTTGAGCGTAACGCACTGGCACAAGGGCATTCCGTGGTGACGGGGGCATCTGGATCGACCAATATCATGGTTCATCTTAATAACTATATTGCTAGTCAAGATCCCGCTTTCTCGCAGGAGCAGGCATATCTTAATACTTTGGTGTTTCTGGTATTTGATGGTGGTCATTCGGTTAATGAAAGTTTGGTAGTTTACAAAGCGTTGCAGAAGACTGGTGATAATCGTAGGCAGGTACTGCAAAACTACACCGCCAGTTATAGGGATCTGATGGATATCGCCGGGGATAAAGGAAAACTATGGATAAATCAGGCATTGAATAGTGCATTTGAGAAAACTCAACACCTTTATCGAGAAAATACCTCTGAGAGAGAACAGAGCGGTTCTCTGGTGGAAAGATTACAGTCGTTATTGGGCGGAAATGGAGCGTCAGAGTCAGTATTAATTGAGGATGATGGTACCTCTCCACAGGATGAAGCCTCTTTAAACCCAGTGACCCGATTCTTTAACAACGAACTGCATGGTTTTAAAGAAGATCGTCGCCATATCAGTGATGAAACACAGGCCATGCTTAATGATGAGATTGCTAACGGCAAATCAAGCAAAATCACCCTGAAAGGCGAGGAAGGGCGTTTAACCGGATATTATCATCAGGGTGACATAGAATCAGGTGATGCTTCGACAACAGCAGAGAAAAAAGTCGTACTTTTCCTTCATGGCTCAGGTTTATCTGCGGAAGAGCAAGCTTATGATATCCAAAGCCACTATCAAAATCAGGGCATTGATATGCTGGCTATCAACATGCGCGGCTATGGTGGTAGTGATGGTAGCCCCGGTGAACAAGGATTCTATCAGGATGCCCGGACGATGTTTCGCTACTTGGTGCAAGATCGAGGTATTAAGCCGGGTAATATTATCATTCATGGTTATTCCGTCGGTGGGCCGGTGGCGGCTGATCTTGCCCGATATGCGGCGCAAAATAATCAAGCGGTGTCAGGGCTGTTACTCGACAGGCCAATATCGAGTATGACTAAAACCATAACCGCCCATGACATACCAAACCCTGGCGGCATAATTGGGGCATTGGCAAAAGCGATGAATGGGCAATTTTCAGTGGAAAAAAACCTCAAAGGCTTGCCTATCAATACGCCGATCATGTTGTTAACCGACAATCAAGGTTTAGGGCATGAGGGGGAAAAACTGCGTGCAAGATTGACCGCTTCTGGTTATCGCGTATCGGGTGAACAAACCTTTTATGGTCATGTCGAGAGCGGTGCTTTAATGAGCCAATATGCTGATAGGATTGTATCGACGCTCTCCGGCTCTCAAAATAAAAATCGGGCTGTGGTGAAGAATTCGCTGCAAAAGAGTGACAATCGTGGGACACGTTTTGGTAGCCAGATCATTATTCAAATGGAAAATGACCCGATTGTAGCAAAAGCAGCGATCAATCTGGCGGGTAAACACCCAGAATCCAGCGTAGTGGTTAAACTTGATGCTGATGGCAAATATCATGTCATTTATGGAGATCCTGCCAGATTATCAGGCAAATTACGTTGGCAGATTGTTGGTCACGGCCGTAACGAATCGGCACAAAATAACACTCGCTTAAGTGGTTATAGTGCTGATGAATTGGCAATAAAACTAAAACAGTTCAGTCAGAACTTTAACCAGGCAGGGAAACCAGATCGTATCAGCATCGTGGGTTGTTCACTGATTAGTGATGATAAACGGAATGGTTTTGCCTATCGTTTTATTGCCGCTTTAGATAAACAGGGCATCCGTAGTGATGTTTCAGCGCGTCGTAGTGAAGTGGCAGTTGATGCAACAGGTCGTAAATTTACCCGTGATAAAAATAATCAGTGGGTTAACAAGTTGAACGATAACAAACTGGTGTTACGCTGGAATGAACAGGGTGAGCTAACGACTACAACAGAAAAATTGCGTCGTGGCGTGGCTGAAAGCGATATCAACCTTGCCAAAGTGGGGTACACAGAAGCTGATTCAGTGACCAAAGGGGCAATTGCGAATAACCATGATATTTTCACCGCGCCAGGGAAGCGCAAAAACAGGATAGCGCTCGGTTCAAATCCTCAATCGGATCAATCGCTGAATTACGCCGGGAATATACAGGTAAACGTGGGCGACGGTGAATTTACCGCGATCAACTGGGGAACATCGAATGTAAGTATCAAAGTAGGTACTGGTGGCTTTAAGTCACTGGCCTTTGGCGACAACAATGTGATGGTTCATATTGGGAATGGTGACAGTAAGCACAGCGTTAATCTGGGGGGGTATCAGGCATTTGAAGGGGCGCAGATGTTTATTGGCAACCGTAACGTCAGCTTCAACCAAGGTCGCAGTAATGACTTGATTGTCATGATGGATAAATCCATCCCTACGCCGCCGTTAGTTAACCCATTTGATGGCGCTGCTCGTATTACCGGTGTACTGAAATCTATTGCTCATTCCGGCGAAGAGTGGGATTGGTTGGCGGCGCAGAATCAACAGTGGACGCTATCTGGCGCGAAAAAATTTGTGCTGGACATGTCTGGTTTAGACCAAACCAGCAGCGTGGATTACAAGACTTTGGTTGATCTGGATTCGCAGCTTGAGCGCAGTAGCCGTGGTTTGAAAAGTGACACAGAAGCGGCATTGAACAAAAAATACCACCAATGGTTAAGTGGTCACGGCAACAATATTGATACCAGTAAAATGAGCCGTGCGGATAAATTTCGTCAAGCTAATGAGAAACTGGCTTTCAATTTTGCGGTAGGTGGTCAGGGGGCGGACATTCAGGTTACGACTGGTAGCTGGAACTTTATGTTCGGCGACCATATTCAATCGATTCTGGATACCAACTTAGGTTCTCTGTTTGGTCTGATGACGCAGCAATATTCAACGACGGGTCTGGCGAAGACAACATTTACTTACAATCTACAGGACTTACCGCGTCAGCTTAAAAACAAACTGCTTGGTCGGTTATCCAGTGTGAATGCAGATACCACTTTAGCGGATATTTTTGGTGTGGATTACACTCAGGACGGACAGATTGTTGCTCGTACTGGTAAGCCGGTTGATGGCCAGGCTATTTTGCGAGAGATGCTGGAAGTTATTCACAAGTTTGGTGGTGAGCAACTACGTGTCTTCACTGATCCGGATAAATTGATTGATGGTTTGAAACAGCGTGCCGATATGAGTGCCGATGGTATTGAATCATTTCTTGTCAGTCATGGACTGAAAGAGAAAGCGCCTGATGAAAATCGGGAAAAAAGCGTACCGGGCGCCATCAACAGTGGGAATATTCAGACTAATAACAAACCTGAGCGTGCATTGGGCTTTAATTCGCTGAACTTACCTAACTTGTTTGCGACGATATTCAGCAAAGATAAACAACAAGAGATGAAATCGTTAGTGACCAATCTGAAAGAGAATCTAACCGCAGATCTGCTCAATATGGAGCAAAAAACGTTTGATTTCTTGCGTAACAGCGGTCATCTGCAAGGAGATAGCGATATCCATATATCGTTGGGGAACTACAACTTCAACTGGGGCGGAGACGGTAAAGATCTCGGTGCTTATTTGGGCGATAACAACAACTTCTGGGGAGGACGTGGTGATGATGTTTATTACTCAATCGGCACCTCCAACATCTTTACTGGTGGAGAAGGTGATGATCTGGGCGTTCTGATGGGGCGTGAAAACTGGATGTTTGGCGGTAATGGCGATGATACCGCAGTGGTAGCCGGACGCATTAACCATGTGTTCATGGGGGAAGGGAATGATCAGACATTTGTTTTTGGCGAAGGTGGCTTGATTGATGCCGGTAACGGGCAAGACTACGTTGTCACCTCCGGTAACTACAATCAGGTGGATACCGGGGAAGGTCAGGATTATGCCGTAACTATCGGTAATAACAACCGGATTGAGCTAGGTGAAGGCAATGACTTTGGCAGGGTATTTGGTAATGACAACCGAATCGATGGCAACACGGGTGACGATGTAATTAAACTGATGGGCTATCACGCGGTGATTAATGGTGGAGAAGGTGATGACCACCTGATAGCGGCTACAATTTCGAAATTCAGCCAGTTTGACGGCGGTGATGGTCAAGATCTACTGGTTTTGGGGGGATATCAGAACCATTTCCAGGGTGGTGCGGGGGTAGACAGCTTTGTGGTCAGTAGCAAAGTGATTGATAATCAGGTTAATGATATCAACGCAGAAGATATGATTATCTTTAACGATATTGACTGGCAAAACCTGTGGTTCCAACGCAGTGGATACGATCTCGTGTTATCCGTGAATCGCCGTACTCAGGATAAAACCGCTCAGAGCCTGTTTGAATCAGTGGGTTCAGTCACCTTTAGTCATTACTTTAATGGTAACCGAGCCAAATTAGTGACGCAGATGGGGCGTAAAAATGCATCAGGAGAGCGTGAATTTACGGCACTTTCAGACCATGCGGTTGACACCTTGATTCAGGCAATGAGCAATTTTGCCCCAACAGCCGGTGATAACGGTTTTATCGAAGGGCTGGACAGCAGGGAAAAAGTGGCTATTACGACAGCCTGGGCAGATACCACAATTGGCAAGGGGAAATTTGCCTGATTAACTTGCTATAACGCTAAGTAATAACAGCAAAAATGGCTCACCTGAATAGGTGGGCCATCGTAATCGCCCATTCGCTGAACGCTTAAGAATCAAGTAGAAATTAAATAGTCTGAGTACAGTAAAATACAGGACTCAGACTTTAATGAAGACATGATTTAAATTACCTGATTTTTGTGAATAACTCACAAAGTCGGGGTAATTTTGACTGTTATATTTTTCGAATAAATATGAGTTACAAAAAATCCACCTACTCTTATTGAATGTTATTTGAAAAATAGTTTAATTTTAATCATTACTTTATAAATGTCCTTTTAACTCGAATAGATATAATAAAGTAAGGCACCCATATACATGCATAAAATACAGTTCTAAAAAACAAGAAAAGATAATTATAATCCAGTTTTATTTCATATACATAATGAGCCAATGCTAAATCGGTGATGATAAATAATAAAGTAAAAACTAACAGGATAATGTAAAATAAAGGTGTTTTATTCTTTTTTCTAAAGAAGAGAATAGATGTATAAAGTGCAACTCCAAAAATAATTGTAAAACAGATAAACTCAAATCCTATAAGGATACGTAATTCACCTAGAAAATCATAACCAGAGTTTAAGATTGTCATTGTTTTATATGAATTAAATAAAGAGCTAAATATTGCAAAGATAACATTTATTGCGGGTAAATAAAGAAATCCGCCAATGCCACTCAGTTCTTTATCTTCACATACGGTACTGGTATTAAAGCAGGCTATATCCGGATGCTCTATATTGAACGCATGGTATGACCCACTATTACAGCCAGCATCCCAGCTTGCACCTTAAGGCAACTGGCTGTAAGAAGCCGGATTTGCCACCGGGTAGGCAGTGAACATCACCGTTGAGCGGGGGCAGTTGAGTTGATTATCCGGCCGGCTAATAAAGGATAATTAGCTGGTATATAAAGTAAAATCTCGGCGTTGTTGGCCGAGATTTATATTTAAAACATAAATTCTTAGCTTTAGTTAACTTCACCAATATACCAGTGTTCAGAATAATAAGGCTTTCCTTCGTCATCTTCACTTATTCTAAGAACACCTAGCTCTGAAAACCATCGGGTAATCGTAAGTTCCACTCTTTGCATAAACTTCGTTCACTCAATAAAGTTATTTTACCAAACCGACTATACCCATTACGTGTATGTTCATTGAAGTATTCCTCAGATGTGAATATACATAATTCACTTGAAAACATATCAGGCAATACAATGGAACAAGTAATTATTATATTATTTATGTTGTCTGGCTTCGCCTTATAAATGTTATAAGCTGCATCTATCAAATCTTGAGCACAAGTAGATTGAATGTTTTTATTTGTCTGTTTTCCTTGTACTAATGCTGAATGTACCGGAATTTTCACATTCCAGTAACCATAAGAATAATCATTTTCAGTGATAACAGGAAAATAGGTTCTATATGACTCGGACCATATTTTCAATGAACGTAGTCTACGTGGTATACCACGCAATTTTTTATTGCTCAACGCTATTCTACGCATAGACATTTATAATTTCCTTCCTTTAGCAGCATCAGTTTTGGTCTGGTTTACCGTACCATCCAAGTTTAAGACAGCCTTAAATTTCCCTTTATTATCAAAAACCTGAAAATGGTTTTTATGTTGACCATCAAGATATAGCTGATCACCTTTCCAATATTGTTATCGGCTTTATAAACACTCTGCCCCTGATATATTTGGCTGATTTTTTGTGTACTATTTTTTATTTGAGTACCAAAACCGGGTTGAGTAAGAAATTCTTTCATATTACCAATAGCCCCCTGATTCGGTTGATACGATTGCTTGCCTTTTCCAACATCTCCACCGCTTTTTGCTCCAGCCTTACTGATCCTCTGGCAACCCCCGCAGACGCAGCAATCCCCGTTTGCCCCATAATCTTCACGATTTCTTGGGTGGTTTCTTCTGAGCCGCCGGTGACTTGGGCACGATGGAGCACCAAATTCCGTGATGAGTCAATATTTGACATGGCACCACGTAAATCTGCCCATTCCCTTACTTCTGCCGGCGTGAGGGAATCCAGCCCCTGCATTCTGGCTTTTTCCTGAATCTCGCCTATCCGAGCACTGTAGTCACCTTGCAATGCCCGCAGCTCTTTGGCAACGGCAACGCACTGGTCAGCCCCTGAACACGTTGCTATCCGCTCCTGAACCTTGTCATATTCCTGCCGATATTTATCCCTAACGGCAGAACGGCAACTGGCATCACCCTGGCAATTAACCAATTCCTCTCTGCGTGATTGATTCTTCTCCACACTTAGGTGGTTGTTGTCTACAACAAATGTAAAAACCTTTGTACAATAGCCAAAGTTGGTCCGGTCATCGATCAGATGGTGGCGTCTTAATTCTCACGATTTCCTTTCAAACGGGATAAGATCCAGATTCCTATTCCAGTCGGTATACCTATTACTACCCCTTTTTTTACTGAAAAAACAACATCATCATGCCAACTAAAGATGAATGTTTCGTTTTTCAAATAAACTAAAATCGCAGCACACAGGCATCCTGATAAGACCACCATAATCATAATAATTGTGCAAAATAACAGAAGAATCAGTAATGACTTAAAATGAATTATCATTTTGCTCCTCCTGATTTATCCAGCTTATCTTCAACTTTACTGCCTGTAACTTCACTGGCTATAGCACTACCAATAGCTCCAATAGTACTTGCCGTTTTATCCGATACTATAGGGAAATATTTATTTCCAACGTCGATTACTTTTCCTCCAGCAGTACCTACAATATTACCAACTGCTGCACCTACTACCGGGGCAAGCCCAATCCGTACCCGCAGCTCACTATTGAGGGACGCTGGCTGGCCGCGCTGGGGTTTACCATGGGAACCCCGATCACTATTACCAGAGAAGCCGGACAGTTAATCATTCAAATTGGCTGAGAATGACTGATGGCTAAAGGAAGAGTCCAGTTCTTTAGCTGGACTCTTTGGATAACAACAGGTTAAGGTTGATAATCCTCATATTCCCAGGCAAAGACACGAGATAGTTTTTGTGCTATCTCCATCCAATCTTGCCCCTCGCACTGATCGATATAGTTTGTAATGGTCTTTTTAATTTCATCCAAATTATACTCACGTACCAGAAGCGTATGACGTATCAATTCCGGCTGCCAATGATGGTTACACAGCCATTCAGGTGTACAGATAAAAAGATCAAAATATTCACTCCCACTTTCTGACTCTGGCCCGATTAATAGGGATAAGGTTATATTAATAGTTCCGTCATCTTCACCGGAGTACATGACTGGATCTTTATGCATACAATCTATGCCTTTTAGTACTGCTTTCACTAATGCATCCTCTTTTAATCCAGAATATTTAAATGACCGTTTCCAGTCTTATTTATTTTTCCTTTAGAATCAATTGAATATGTTTCAAAATTGGCTTGCACACCAGTAGTGGCATGGGCACTATTAGGTTTCTCTGATGGTGGTCTATAACCTCTTGTACCATCCGCACTAACCCAGCCATTTCCAGTAGTCTTCTTGGCTCCATCTCCTACCTAGATTTTGCCTAATCTATCCGCGTCTGCTCGAGTTCCTGCCCCAATGCCATAATTGAGCTTACCATTATCACCTTTAACTACAGCCGCCAACCTTGGGTCTTGCGAAGCAATATGACTAAGGTTTCGTTGCACTAAGTCTTCTTTTAACTTCGGATAAGTTGCCGCATTTTCCGCGCCACTTGTGTTTTTCCCTGCTGACTCAGGCTGAGCACCTTTGCCGGCATTATTTTGCGATAATTTTGGTGACGACTTCGGCCCTTTGGCTCCCTCTATCACAATAGGCAGCGTCATCGCCATCGCAGCGGCAGTCTCTTGACTCATGCCCATAGCTTCAAAGCGTTTTGTCCAGCCGAGTTCGCCTACCTTGCCGGTTGCCGGTTGCCGCTTGACCTAACGTATTCACCGCCGACAGGTAATTTCTGAACTCAACCGGCAATGTGCCATCCCGGTCCATATTTTTGAGGGTACGTTCAAACACTGGCCACTGATCAACCAGATAACCATACTTCTGTGCACACTGGGTCGGGCTGCTGTTGCAGAAATCCATCATTTCTTGCTGATTACGGATATTGGTATCAACCATCTCCTTGATCACCTGCTTACAGCTTTCGCCTTCACAGGTGCGGGCTTGGTGCGCAAAATTGTCCAGCTCATTCACGCTCAGATAGTTATTCTCCACAACAACTCAGGTGATTGATCTGGGATTCATTTTAAGACAACCACTTTTTAAATTGTTCAAGTATAAATCCATAGGCATCTTCTTTTGTTGTAAATGAAGCAAGCATATAAGGGGAGTCTCTTTCTACATAGCAAACACGCCACATATTTTCTTGCTGCACTACACATGTACAGTCATTATTTCGCAATCCATCTAAGGAATAACTATTTTCATCTACACCCAATAGAGTTAGCTGTTCAATCAATTCTTCACGCGTCATTTATTTATCCACCTTTTTCATATATTCGTTATCTAAATACCACTGAACTGGTTTCGGTAATTCATACTGAGTTCCCGTCCCTTTTTGTCCAAACCAAGGCAAAATATTAGATTTAGGAACATCAGGAATAGGTTTGATGATTTTATATTGAAAATAGGGTTTAGTCGTTTCATAAGAGGGAGGCAAAGCTCTTTCTGAAAATGGTACTCCAGCAGGTGAAACGAAATTTCCTCCAGGGTGTCCATATCTATCAATAATTTTACCAGTTGGTAGTGTCACTTTCTCAACGGGACCATAAGCTCCCCGATTTGGCGGCCAAATTCCTAATGATTCCTGAACAGAACCCTCTGCTTTACTGTATTGTCCAAAGTTCGATGATTCTCTGGCAACCTGACTAGTAGTAACATTTTCTTTGACACGATTTGCTACCGTCTTAGCCACAGTAGCCTCTGCCGCTGTTTTGCCTACACCGATCACACCAGCAGCACCTACACCACCCGGCGTTAATGCTTCTGCAACCTGAATACCTGCATTATTTAGACAAATTGTTGGCGCAGCTTTACACCCTTCCAGTGCAGCTCGTGCCATTGCAGCAATTTCAGGTGTGGCGGCCACAATCTGGGCACCACCGGCTACTGCCATTCCTCCCGCAGAGACAATTAGGTTTCCATCAGCTATACCTTTAGCAATATTAGCCTTGCACGTCGTATCGCAGTCTGGTGTTTTACTTAACCAGAATCCAAGATCCGAGCCGGCTGCTGCGCCAAGGGCATTATTGTCCGCAACAACGCATTCCATTGCGAAGTTGATTACCGAACTCCGATTTCCCCAATGCCCTCAGTCAGTTACAATCCGTTTTTTCCCGTGCGGTTTGGTCGCCGAACCCAAAACTTCCTGACGCGACTTTTCAGCCCGATAAGCCATTTTGTCCGGCATAATGAACTTCACCTTTAGAGCTAGATGGTTGCCCAACATTTTGGGGTATAGTTCACAACGGCTAGGATTTCTACTTTACTTGTTAGGATAGTTATAATGCTCAGGCACCTGATAATTTTCTGGTATATTCGGCCACTCTGAATTTTTTAAGAAAGTATCAGAATCATCTTTTATATCCTCAAAAAAACCGGACAATCTCATTGAATGCACTCTAATGTAAACTAATGCGGCTTGCATGGTAATTTTATCATCAATAAGCTGTGCTTTTTGTAATAAACAAATTGCCTCTTTTAGCCTATGCATATCCAGCAAATACATTTCATTTAAATCACTTTCATAATCAATCAATAAGTTATCAGTGACATTACTTTCAGAGATTTCTTTCGAAAGTTGATGATAACTATCATTTAACATTTCAAAGAAAAGATCTTTAATCATTTTGGGAGTCTCCTTCCTTCAGCTGCTGCTGCCTTAGTTTTATCTAAATTAATCGAACCATCCAAATTCAACACATGAATAAAGTTTCCTCTCTTATCAAAAACTTCCAAGTGGTTCTTATGACGGCCATCTAAATAGAATTGATCTCCTGTACGGATATTATCACTTATATCATTTGATGCTTTGTAGACACTCTGTCCTTGGTAAATCTTACTAGTTTTTTGTGAGTTTCCTTTCGCTTGGTTACCAAATCCTTTCTGTTTAAAGAATTCTTTCATATTCCCAACAGCTCCCTGATTCGGTTGATACGATTGCTTGTCTTTTCCAACATCTCCACCGCTTTTTGCTCCAGCTTTACTGATCCCTCCAGCAATCCCCGCAGACGCAGCAATTCCCGTCTGCCCCATAATCTTCACGATTTCCTGGGTAGTTTCTTCTGAACCACCAGTGACTTGGGCACGATGGAGCACCAAATTCCGTGATGCGTCAATATTTGACATCGCACTGCGTAAATCTGCCCATTCCCGTACTTCTACCGGCGTAAGGGAATCCAGCCCCTGCATTCTGGCTTTTTCCTGAATCTCGCCTATCCGAGCACTGTAGTCACCTTGCAATGCCCGCAGCTCTTTGGCAACGGCAACGCATTGGTCAGCCCCTGAACACGTTGCTATCCGCTCCTGAACCTTGTCATACTCCTGCTGATATTTATCCCTAACGGCAGAACGGCAACTGGCATCACCCTGACAATTAACCAATTCCTCTCTGCGTGATTGATTCTTCTCCACACTTAGGTGATTGTTATCGACAACAACTTTCTCTGTCGTGAAGTCTGACGCCGAACCTGATTTTTTCTAATGCACTCAGTCAGTTACAAACCATTTTTCCCAGTGCGGTTTGATGCTTGACCAACAACGCCCCGATACGATTTTTGAGCCTCATAAGCTATTTTGCTTTGATGCTGTTAAAAGGCAGTGAGTTAAATGGTTGAATAATATTCGAATGCTTTTGAAATTATTTCATTAACTTCACTCTTATAAAGAATAGCCTCTCTGATATCAGGATTAGTGATCGTTTCCCAAAAACCATTCCCATGTTCGTCTTGCTTTAATTCACTATACTTAGCGCCAAGTATCCTAACCATATCACCATGAGAAACAGCAAAAACAACAAAACCAGCATCATTAATATTTTCTGTTGACGCTTGATATTGATAAGATTGCTCAAAATTTTCGGGCTCATCTTGTCCTATCAACTCTGGAGAAATCATTCCTAACATAAAGTTAAAAGCATCTTTAGTTCCTTTTTCAAACAACGCTTTATTTTCCTGAAAAGAAAATAAAGCATTAGTATTGTCTTTCAATGAAAAAACATCTACCCAAAGGGTAGATGTCCTTATTTCTTCAGGGAAAAAAAAACCATCAATACAAAAATGGAAAAGTCCATTTTTATAAGTATCATCACTCCATTCTGGAAGATGTTGTATTAACACTGCAAAACGATATGGATCACCAAAAATCATTTTTATCTCCATTTTCCGGACAAACCAAGTTGTTTTTTGACTTCATTAGGAATGTCATTTTTATTCAATGGATTCTTTACATCACCGGTACTTCCATTCCAGTGATATTCCCCATTGGTCCCTTCGAACCGATGAACACTACCTTTTTCGTCCTTAGCAAATCTAACTTCTTTATTACCATAATTTTTGGAGCTTGGAATTGAGTTTTCAAAAAGTTTCAATGAGTCTTTTGGTTCTATTCCCGCATTACGGCGATTTCCATCACCACCAAGAGTATGTTTAGGATTGGATTTATACACTAACCCATTATTTGCTGTCACTGGATTAGGTACTGGTACAGCACTTCCCTTTATTCCTTTTGTTCCAGCCTTACTGATCCCTCCGGCCACCCCCGCAGACGCCGCAATTCCCGTCTGCCCCATAATCTTCACGATTTCCTGGGTGGTTTCTTCTGAGCCGCCGGTGACTTGGGCACGATGGAGCACCAAATTCCGTGATGCGTCAATATTTGACATCGCACCGCGTAAATCTGCCCATTCCCGCACTTCTGCCGACGTAAGGGAATCCAGCCCCTGCATTCTGGCTTTTTCCTGAATTTCGCCTATCCGGGCACTGTAGTCACCTTGCAATGCCCGCAGCTCTTTGGCAACGGCAACGCACTGGTCAGCGCCTGAACACGTTGCTATCCGCTCCTGAACTTTGTCATATTCCTGCCGATATTTATCCCTGACAGTCGCACGACAACTGGTATCACCCTGACAATTAACCAGTTCCTCACTGCGTGATTGATTCTTCTCCACACTTAGGTGATTGTTATCGACAACAACTTATTTAATTTTTAACTATATATATACAGATCAATGTCTAGTCCCGCATTTAACTCGTCAAGCTCTTTGATCATCATTTTATCCAAACTTATTGCTGGTCTAATTCCTTCTTCTATTTTAATTACTATATTAAACTGATAATCAAGCTCATATTCATTAGCTAATTTTACTAAAACCTTTTTTTTGTCCTGTAGTAATACGAATATTTTTCCTAACTGTTCACCAATATCAAGCGACTCTTCATCACCTGTACTCAAAAGCCAACAACTATCTATTCTAAGGCGTTTTTTACCTAGTATAGGATCGCCTTTCACCCAACATTTTGTTGGTTGAATAGCTAATTTTTCAGTTACATCCCCAGGATTTAATTTATCTCCCGAGATCAAAAAATACACACTCACAGTTGATTTACTCATTCGTTATAACCTTATTTAATGAATTCACCTGTTGGGATACCTTCTCCAGTACCCCCTTTTCTGAAAACCCATAGTTCACCAGTTTCTTTATTTACATAAATATCATATTTCGATATATTTTTCTTACCAACAACATCAGATTTAAGCTCATGGGCATCAATTCCATTCTGTTTTAAATACTTGTCATCAGCCATTTTGATATTTGATGGTTTATGTTCATTCTGTCCATTCTTATTTTGATTATCTTCAGGTGGCTGTTGATTTCCTGTACCACCATACTCCTTCTTCTCTTCATTCGTCAGGTTTTCCCCCACATTTGGTTGGCTTTCATTATCCACATAATCTGACGAACATACCCGGCCAAAGGAGCATTGGGTGGCTTTATCTATAGACTCTCCCATTTCCTTCAATTTTTTGTCCAAAGCTGAAGCTATTGTCTGATTTGCTTCATTCACGGCTTCACCCGTGTTTGAACCGGCTATCGGTGGTGGTGGCATTGGTATAGCTAGGGCATTATTATCCGCAACAACGCATTCCATTGCGAAGTTGACCGATGGACACTGAATTTTCCAATGCAATCAGTCGGTTACAATCAATTCTTCCCGGTACGGTTTGATGCCCGGCCCATAACGCCCCGACGCGACTTTTTAGCCTGTAAGCCACTTTTTTCAAACGTAATGAACTGCCCTTTTTAAATGCCGGATGATTATCTAACATTTGGGGGCAGTTCAGATTAACCGGGATTAATGCTATTTACTAAGTAGATAATTGTAACATTCTGGAAATTGGTAATTCTCTGGGATGTCCGGCCAATCTGAAGCCTTTAACAAAGAGTCGGCATCTTCTTTAAAAGAATCAAAAAAGCTTGACAGTCCCATTGCATACACTCTGATATAAACTAACGCCGCCTGCATTGCGATTTTGTCATCATTTAACTTAGCTTGTTTTAGTAATTCCTTTGCATTTTTTAGTGACTCGAAATTTCGTTCAAATAAAGCATCTTGTTTATCCTCATAGTCAATCAATAGATCTCCTTGATCTATTGGACATTCTGATATCTCTTTTGAAAGATAAAGATAAATATTTTTTAATTCATCGAAATAGTTTTCACTAATCATTTTAGTAATTTCCTCCCTTCAGCTTCCGCAGCCCTTGTTTTGACCAGATTAATGGAGCCATCCATATTTAACACAACTCTAAAGTTTCCTTTGTTATCAAAAACTTCAAGATGATTTTTATGTTTATTATCCAGATAGAACTGGTCACCTTTACGGATATTATCATTAATGTTCTTTGATGCTTTATAAACCGTTTGACCCTGATATATTTTACTGGTTTTTTGTGAACCTGCTTTCGCTTCGTTCCCAAACCCCGGCTGTTTGAAGAACTCTCCCATATTACCAACAGCCCCCTGATTTGGTTGATACGATTACTTGTCTTTTCCAACATCTCCACCGCTTTTTGCTCCAGACTTACTGATCCCTCCGGCCACCCCCGCAGACGCCGCAATTCCCGTCTGCCCCATAATCTTCACGATTTCTTGGGTGGTTTCTTCTGAGCCGCCGGTGACTTGGGCACGATGGAGCACCAAATTCCGTGATGCGTCAATATTTGACATGGCACCACGTAAATCTGCCCATTCCCTTACTTCTGCCGGCGTAAGAGAATCCAGTCCCTGCATTCTGGCTTTTTCCTGAATCTCGCCTATCCGGGCACTGTAATCACCTTGCAATGCCCGCAGCTCTTTGGCAACGGCAACGCACTGGTTAGCCCCTGAACACGTTGCTATCCGCTCCTAAACCTTGTCATACTCCTGTCGGTATTTATCCCTAACGGCAGAACGGCAACTGGTATCACCCTGACAATTAACCAGTTCCTCACTGCGTGATTGATTCTTCTCCACACTGAGGTGATTGTTGTCTACAACAACTCTCTCTGTCACGGAATCCGGCAGAGAACCTGCTTTTTCACTGTCCTTTCCGTCAGTTACAGCCGTTTTTTGCTGTGGCGTTTTCGGTACCGCAACTTTTTCCCCCGACGCGCCTTTCCAACCCGGAACATGCTACCGCTATACCGTGACCTGCGATCTGTACATCCGCATCATAGCAGCAACAGCTTCTTCTACAATTACCGTTTGGATTTAGTGATTGCATAAAGAGGTAACACTAAACTAAAGCAGTTGATTACCCGGCTGGTAGATAGCAAGTAACGATTAAAGAAAAATCCCAGCCGCGAGGATTGGGATTTTACTCATTCAATCAATAGCTATTGCTGTATATCGTTCTATTAAACATACATCTTTCACATCACATTCTGGATAAATCCATTTAGACCAATTTTTAATAACCCATTCCGTATTTAGCCCATGCCCTTCATCCGAAATACTTTCAATGGGTAATTTCACTAAAAATAGGCCAGCCTTATATCCAGAGGAGATAATTAGTCCATATGGGCGCTCATCATCCTGAGTTTCAAAAACCATAAAATCAACTTGTTCTTCATAGGGCCATGCTGCCGGCAACCTGAATACGGTTCCTCTGGATATATATTTTTCTATACGATCGATGAGTTTCATTATTTTACCTTCAAATTATGACTGCCGGATGTATCAGCCGATTTTCTCATTTGCATAGAGAAGTCAACTTCACCTAAGTGCTTACCTTTTGGAGAAACAACTTCAAATCGGCCATGCTGTGTATCGAGAGCATACAAATTTCCATCTTTACCCTTGTACACATCTCGTCCACCGTTCATTTGGGTCAATTTGCTATCTTTAACCATACCTTGCTCGACAATAACTTTTGCAGCAGTTTGTTTTACGATAGCAACACGTTCTCCAGAAGGAAGTCCCACTAAACTTTTTTCGAAACTGCCTACGCTTTGTCCCGTCGCAATTTTTGCGCTGGAATTAATGGATGGAAGTCTATTACCAGCCTTACTAATCCCACCAAACGTCGACGCCGCTGCACTCGCTACAATACCCGCTTGTACCTCATCCAGACCGTATTCCTTCTGGAGAGCCTCAGAGACTTTGTTTGTAGCAACAACGCCTTCTGCTTGCATTTGCTGCGCAAAGGTCGCAGTCAGATCGTAGACCATTTTGATCGGGATATCTTCACCCAAGGCACGATCTATCGCCTGTTTCACTGTCAGACTATCGGTCAGCACATCACCGTACTTCTGCTGGCAGCTCGCCGGGTTAGCGGCACAGTCACTTATTAGCTGTTTCTGTTGTGCGGTACTCAACTCCTCATATTTTTTAATGATACCTCCACAGTCACCGCCGTCAGCCTGGCAGGACTTCATTTCCGTAGACCAGTCATCTATCTGCTCACTGCTCAGATAGTTATTCTCAGCTGCATTCTTCCCTGCCTGCGCCCCAGTGAGGGCACTGGCGGTGGAGTCACCAGCAATACCGCCTGCCAGCCCGGCCGCCAGAGTGGAAAGGGTGCTGATAGTTTGTTTTTGCTCTTCCGTTAACTCACTGACTTTTGCTCCATCGCCGTAAAGTTGCTTTATCAGAACCTGAGCCGCCAGTTCACCCGACGCGGCACCGACTGCACCCGACAGGGCATTATTGCCGCTGACTTCCGCCGCCACCGCGCCTAAAATCGCATGGGCCAGCGTGTTGGTGGCGATATCCACCTGATGGGTTTGCGGGTCAGTGGTCAAGTTCTTAATCACTCCCGCCAGATACGGTGAAGCGCCCCCGGCCAGCGCCTGACCGAGATTGTTGCCCGCTAAGCCCTGAATCGCTGCCGTAGCCGCCTGTAGGGCTTTCTGATAGGTTCCGCCGGTCCCAAAGCCCGAGTCATTCAGCGCCTGTGTGTAAGCGGTGTCATAAACTTGCTTATTGATATCCGCCGCAGTCGGGTGTGGATTGCCACTGTCGACCAGTTTTTTTCTGGCGGCGGCTTTGTCCGGCTCACTGATATGGTCCAGCTTCGCTTTCGCCGCTTTGGTGGCGATAATTTTCCCTTCCGTACTGGCTATCTCGGTCATTTGGGCGCTGATTTCGCCAATCAGTTGCGCCTGTTTCAGTCGTTGCTGCTCTTTTTCCTTGTCAAATATCGGACTGAGGACATTCGCGGCGTTATCGGTATCGCGGCTGAGGGTCGCGATATCCTGCGTCTGGTGCGCCTTATCCCAGATAATCAGGTTGCCGTCGCTGACGGCGGCGTGCGTGGTGCTGCTGTCATGGCCCTGGTTATGGGAACCGCTCAGCCCATTGACCGCCAGATTATTCAGGACCTGACCGGCGGTGGGTTGGCCGAGGCTGACGCCCGCGCTTTGCTGCTCAACAGTAAAGTCCGCTTGATTGTGAATGTCCCTGAAGCCCAGCGTTCCGGTGTTCAGGGTGTTGTTGGCTTTGTCGGCTTGACTGGCTATCACCGCGCCGTCCAGTTGGGTGTGGTCGCCGACGTTAACCTGATAGCCGCCTTTGCCGACAAACAGTCCGGTCTGCTCCTGCACGCTGTCATAGTTGCTGTTCAGTTTATTGCGGCTGGCATTGAGGCTCGCGGTGCCGTTAGTGAGGGGACCCACGGTGGCGCTGACGCCCGCGCTGGCGTTGTGTTGCTGGCTGTCATAGCGCTGGCTGTCCTGCTCGCTGCTTAATGTCAAATGACGTTTTACCTCGGCGGTAATCTGCTCGCCGCTGACTTGTGCCCCTTTTAGCGTGGTGTCCCGGCCACTGTTCAGCCCGACGGTCTGTCCCGCCTGTAACGTGGTGTTAGTGTGACTCACGCCGTTGCCGTTTTCACGGCCGGTGCCCCGACTGACATTGGCTGAGACGTTCAGGCCGATGCCTCCCGGTCCGACAGTCAGGCCCATGCCCAGCGAGCTGCCGTGGCTGCTGTTTTTACCGGTCGTCTGTTCGATGTTCTGGCTGGAGGAGAGTTGAATATCCCGATTGGCATTCAGTTGCAGGTCTTTACCCGCCTGTAACTGGCTGCCCTGAATACGGATATCGCCATGCTGGCCTGATGCGCCTTTGCCATCCCCTTTGGCGGTTATGGTCAGGTTATCCCCGGCAGTGAGATGGCTGCCCTGTTGAGTGGTCTGGCGGCGCTGCTGTTCTGAACGGGAAGATTGACGCCCGTAGGACAGGCTCACCCCGGCCAGATTGTTATTGCCTTTGTCGTCACTGCCCTGAGCCGCCGCCAGTCGGCCGGCCTGGACCGCTTGCACTCCGCTGAGGGCGGCTTGAGTGTTTTGTAGGGCTTTCACTCGCGGGTCACTTTCATTGCGGGCAGTTCTGGCGGTTTGCGCCGCGCTGTTGATAGCCCCGCCTGCGGCGCCACTCAGCGCCACGGTTAAGCCGCTCTGTTTCTGTTCGGTTTTTGTCGTGGTGTGATGGCGGTTTTCCGCACTGGTGATATCGACCTGTTGACCGGTCAGCGTCAGGTCTTTACCGGCAATCACCTCGCTGCCGTGAACCCGGAGCTGTTCCCCCGCGTTGAGGGTGACATTGCCCTGGCTGCTGCCGACCGTGCTGCCTTTGCTCAGCTGGCTGTCACTGTCGGTGGTGACTTTCTGGCTAGCTTTGCCTAAGGTGAAGCCAATCCCCCCGGTCCCCATCAGGCCGGATTTTTTCTCCTGCCGCAAATGGGTTTCATCGTGCGCTTCGGCTGCGGTGGTGACGGTGAGCTGATGACCGGCGTTCAGGCTGACATCCTGCGTACCGGCGACATTGCTGCCGCGGATATTGAGGTCTTTACCGGCCTGTAGAGTCACTTTATCGCCACTGAATGTGGTACTGAGCGCCTGCCGGTCATGCACTTCATCGTGGGTTTCCACTGACGATTTCGACAGCCAGCCTTTGCTGGTCTGTTTACTGTGCTCCACTAAGTCGGATGAGGCCGTCCCGGTGGTCAGCGTCAGGTTATGCCCGGCCTGCGCCGTCAGTTGTTGACCGGCGTTGACATGAGCGGCGGTGGCGTTCAAATCCTGCCCGGCTTGCAGGGTCACCTCACCGGCGCCGGTTATCTGGCTGCCGATATCCTGTTGTTGGGTCAGATGGCGATAGTTATCTTTCCCCCAATTCCCTTGCTCTGTGCGGCGCGTGCTTAAGGCGTCCAGCGTCAGGTTATGGCCTGCCGTTATCTCGGTGTGACCGTCTTTACCCGCATTCTTGACGTCACTGGCGGTGAGCTGGACATTGTTAATGGCGCTCAGCGATAAGGCGCCTTTATCGTTCTGCACATAGATGCCTGCCGGACGGTCCAGCCAGCGGTTCGCTTCATCTCCGCGCACGGTCGATGCACTAATGATATCCCGGCCTTTCAGAGTTACCCGGTCATCCCCCTGAATCCGGCCGCCCCGGTTGGTGAGCGTCTGTTGGGTCGTCACATCCACTTTGCCGCCGCGAATAAAGCCGCTGTTGGTCAAATTGTTGGCCGTCAGTTGAGTGATGTCACGCCCGCTAATGGTGCCGCTGTTGGTGATATCGCCCGGACTGTTGAGTGCCACGGTATTTCCGGCCAGCAAAGCGCCGTCACTGCTCAGGTCGCCCTGACGGACACGCGCGTAAACCTGCGGCACAGTCACCACCTCGCTAGTGCCATCCGGCAGGGGCACGGTTTGGTTAGTCAGCCAGATAATGTCCGAAGTCAGCAACGCCATCTGTGCCGGACTCAGCGCGACGCCCGGCGTTAACTGTTGCTGTTTGCCAAAGGCGACACCGGCATCCATCAGCGCTTTAAACTGCGCTTCGTCGTTGTTGTAGCCCGGCAGATAGCGCTGACCGGTCAGTTGAGTGATTTGGTCGCGCACCAGCCGCTGTTCGTAGAACCCATCGCCCAGGCGTTTGTGAACCAGCGCCGGGTCATGCGTTAATTGTTGCCGCATATAGTCCGAACCCAGCCACTGTTTATACTGGGTAAATTTCGGGTCGGTCTCCACCAGATAGTGGCTGTCGCTGCCCGGTTGCACGGTATACAGGCTGTTATTCGGCAAGCGGGTATCAGGCGTCACGACACGTATCACCGGGTCGACTGTTTGCCCTTTGACGGTCTCCGGGGGCAATACCAGTGGCTGATTTTTGATACCGTTCACCGGCGTAACCGCCGTGGGGGCAGAATGTATCTGACCGGTCTGTCGGTCTGTAATCGTGATATCGGTGCCCTGTGGACGGGTATTCTCCTGCCAGGCCAGCGTTTTCAGGTCGATGGTTTCTATTACGGGGGCCGGGTCATAATTGCTGCGGCTTTTCCCCTGCGAGGTTTTGGTGCCACCGAACCCGAACTTTTTCTTTTTGGTTTTTTTAGCATACCAGTGGGTCTGACTGCCCGTATCGGTGGTAATCCGTTCTCCCTGAGTAGCGATATTGTGCAGTTCGCCAATTTCACCACCGAGCGTGCCGCCAGCGACAATCTGGCTGTCGTGATTAGTGACCTGCGCACTGTTGAGCGTCATATTGCCCCCGGCCAGAATTTTACCGGGGTCGCTCTGTTTAACCTGAGTTTCCTTGACGGTGCGGGTGTACTGATATTCGTAAAAGTCATTACTGCGGCTGCCATCCGGCATGATGGCATCGTGCACTTTGTATTTATTGCGGTGGGAAGTGTCCACCTGTGACCAGTCATAGCGAGTGGTCTGGCCGCTGAGTACTGCATCGTGATGCTGAGACTTTTCCGTTTCGACGACCTGAGTGACCAACCCGGCGTTGGTGTTGTTAATCTGGTCGGCATTCATCTGCAAGTGGCGCCCGGCTTCAATCGTCGCCGCGTGGTTATTGAGCTCACGCGCCTGACCGGTGGCCGTCAGGGTATTATCCAACTGACCGCCGATGCGCATGTCGCCCACGCTGTAAATCTGCGCATGATGCTGGTTGTTGAGCGTTCCGGTGCCGATGTCCAGCCGGTCACGTGCCGCAATGACCGCAGCTTTGCCGTCCTGGGCGGTGTTATTCAATGTGCCCGTCTGGAGGGCCAGCTGGTCCCCGTAAATGCGCCCGGTGCCGGTATTGTTCAGGGTGTTGGCCGTGAGATGAGTCAAACCGCCGTCAATCAGTCCGGTGTTGCTCAGGGTATCGTGAGCCTGGATTTGCGTTTGCCCGGCGCTAATTTCACCGGAGGCGCTATTGGTGAGATTGTGAGTGTCAAGATGCAGCGCCCGACCGGCTTTTATCTGGCGGTCGTTGAGGAGATTGCCGGTTGTTTTCAGGGTCAGATTGCCATTGGCCGCGGTGTTGCCGGTATGATGAAAATCCTCGGTTAAAGTGACCGCCATATCGCCCTGCGATAACAGTTGGCCGTCACCGCTCAGAGAGTGTGCGTTAATCGTGGCCTGTTCCCCGGCAATTAAGGTGCCTTGCCGGTTGTTAATCACCAGCGAGGTGTGCCCGCTCTTGTCGTCTACGGTAAGCTGTTTGCCCGCGGAGATTAACCCCTCGGCATTCTCCAGCGTGTGACTCACCTGAGCTTGCAGATGGTTGGCTGCCCGTAAAGCGCCCTGGGTATTGTCCACCTGTTGAGCGTTGACCGTCAGGTTTTGCGCTTCCACCCCGTTATCCGTGTGCGCCGTCTCGCGGTTAATCAGGCGAGCGGTGTTCAGGGTCAATTGCTGACCGCCACGGATAAGGCCGCCGGTGTTATCGGTTTGAGTGTCAACATCAAGCTGAGTGTCGCCCACCGCCTGCACCTGCCCGTGACGATTATCGAGTTGGTGAGTGTTCAGGGTTAACGTGTCGGTGGATAACAATTTGCCGTCCCGGTTATCCAGCGCGGCGTGTCGGGTATCGATAGCCAACTGTCCGCCTTGAAGATGACCGTGGCGATTGTCCAGCGGGCCACTGGTGAGGGTCGTCTTGCCCTCACCGAGAATATGGCCCTGCTGGTTATCCAGTAACTGCCCGTCGGTATCCAAAGTCAGGGCGTCGGCGGATTGTAAGGTCCCCTCGCGGTTTATCAGTTGTTGACTGTGAATGTCCAGCCCGCCATTGCCGGCAATCTGTCCCTGAGTATTAGTGAGCTCGGCGCTGGTCAGCGTGGTTTTACCGTCCGCGGCGATTATCCCGCCGGTGTTATCAACATCGCCGGTGCGCAGGGTTAACTGCCCGCCGCTTAACACCCGGCCCGACTGATTGTCCAGCGTGTCTTTGACCGCCAGTGTCAGCGAGCCTTTTTCGGCGGCCACGATGTTGCCGTGACGATTATCGACGGTCGTTGCTTTAAGGTTCAGGTTGCCGTTGCCCGCAAGGGTGCCGTGCTGGTTATCCAGTATCCGGGTAGTGAGGGACAAGTCATCCTTACCCTGTTGTTGCATCACGCCGCCTTGATGGCTCAGGGTGTCGGCGTTGACGGTTATCTGCCCGGCCTGAGTTTCAGCGTGGTTGAGTTGCAGTTCACCGGCCTGTATCGTCAGGGCGCCATTGGTGAGCAGTTTGCCCTGATTGCCCAGCCACCGTTGGGTATTGAGTGATAATTGACCGTTGCCCGCCAGTTGCACGGTGCCCTGAGTATTATCGGCCTGATGCGCGGTCAGATGCAGGTCCTCGCCCTGACTGGCAATAGTGCCCTGACGGTTATTAAGCCGGTCTGTGGTGAGGGTCAGTTTCCCCTGATTGAATACCATCCCCTCATGGTTATTCAGGGCGTGGGTGTTAAGCGCCAGTTCACCGGTCCCGGTCTGGTTAATTTTTCCTTTCAGGTTAGAGATATCCGGGGTCGTGAGGTGGATTTCCCGCGCCACTAACTGGCCGCTGTCGTTGTTAAACTGGCCCGGGGTTTTCGCGCTAAAACGGTCGGCGTTGACGGTAGCGCGAGCGGTACTTATCCCCGATTGACCGGCAGTCAGTTGAATCTGCCCGGCCGCCGTCTGGCTGTCGCTCAGGTCAATCTGTTGGCTGTGGATAGCCAGCGTATCGGCGGCCAGATTTTTGCCATTGGCCTGAACGTGTTGTTTGGCCGTCAGGGTCAAGGAGCCGGGTAAAGTGGTACGACCTTTATCATCCAGCCCCGCTGCCCATACACTGTCATGGCTGCTGTGTATCGTGTCGGCGGTAACGGTGGTATCGCCGCGGGCTTCCACCCGGCCCTGATTATCTAGTGCGCCGTCAGCCCGCAAGGTCAGTGCCGACTGTGACAGCAATTTACCGGTGTTCGAAACATTAGCAGACGAAGTTAATTGCAACGCGTCACGACTACTGATAGCGCCGCGATTCTCTATCCGGCCATCGGCGGTGATATGCACTTCGCCGGCAGACGCGCCGATATTACCGGCATTATGCACGCCCACCCCCGCCTCGGTGCCTATCAGCCTGATTTTATGGGCATACATGCCGCCCAGTGCCGCCACATCCAGCGCAAACGCCGGGTGCTTTTCATCGTCAATCGATTTTTTCTTAATCTGCTGATGCGTCGCATCGACAATATTGCGCCCGGCGGTCACTTTCAGGTCTTGAGCGTGTAATTTGGCGTTAATCGCCACGGAGCGGGCGATAATATCGGTGTAACTTTGCTGTGTGCTGTCCATGCCGCGCCCGTCAATCCGCACTTCCCCCTGATTGACATCAAACCCTTTCAACCGACCCTGTTCCATCAGCGCCTGTCCGGTGGTGAGCGTAGTGCGATGTGAGTTAATGAACCCGCAACCGTTACAGGTGATGCCCGCCGGGTTGGCAATAATCACCTCGGCTTTATGCCCGGCGACTTCAATCCAGCCATTGAGGCGACTGGGGTCACGACTGTTGACTTCGTTAAGAATAACGCTGGCGTCCCCTTTGGCTAGCCACGGATTGCCTGCGACCATACCGCCCAGTTGCGTCTGGGTGGCTTGATGGCTGTTATTGAGGATAACTCCCTGTTTATCCACGTCAAACTGACGGTAGGTATTGTGGGAAACGCCATCGGCGCCCGGCGTCTGGATATTGACCTGCGGCGTGCCGTTGGCGCTGCGAATGATGGTGGGCTGCTGACGGCCCGGCGCCTGTCCATCGGCCACAATCGCCGCCTGCGCGGTGAGCGAAATCCCGCCAAAGGCTAACAACAACCCAAACTGTAGCGCAGTGAGTCGGCAACGACGCTGCGGTGAAGAGGGGCGGTGAGCGCGACGTCCGGCTCTTCCCCGTCCGGCCCGCGCTATCTCGGCCACCACCATCCACAGCTGGCGAGATTGATTAAAGATAATACGATATAACTGCTTATTCATGATTTTTACTCCACACAACACTACCCACCGGCAGTTTTGCTATTTGAATTAATACTGCCAATACAGGTTGAATCCGGCCGTGACGGGGGAGGTTTGGAAACCGGCGGGCTTGGACAGCGGGACGCCGACAAACAGGTCGTAGCTCACCCCTTTCAGGCTGCCGCGCCAGCCCAGGGCGCTCCCCGCCAGGTGTTTTCCGAGCAGCGCGTCGCTGCCCCGGCCGCCCACTTCGCCATAATCCATTGCCAGATACAGCGACTGCCCTTTCAGCGGGGTTTGCCAGTCCAGCTCGTTGCGGCTGTACCAGCCCCGATCAGCGGATAAGGTCAGCTCGCCATCAAAGCCGCGCACCGTCCAGCGACCGCCAATCGAGAAGCGATCCTGGGGCGTCAATGGGCTGGCGCTTATCTGACGCAAATATTGGGTCCGATAAGAAAAGGGCTGAGAAAACAGCGTTAACGGCCCGGCCAGCGTCGCTGAGAATTGGGTGATTTTAGGTAAGGCGGTTCCTTCATTGCGGTACTCTTCCGGTGCCGGTTGCGCTCCAAACCAGCGCATGCCCTGCTGGTAAGTCACCCGGGTATCCAGCGTCGCGCTGCCGATAAAGTGATGATGCGACAGCCCCAGCTTCCAGCCCGCAGTTTCCCGGCGCTGAACATCGACTTCGGTCTTATCAATAAAATTGCGCGAAGTCCGGCGATAAATTTCACCGTTAAGCCCGGTTTTCTGGTCGGCGTTACGATGTAGCACCCGGCTAAGCTGGACCGCCAGGTTTTGGCTTTTGCCCCGGTATTGGATCGCCTGATTCAGCCCGGCTATCGTCTGGGTATAATCGTAATGACTGGCCGTCACGCTCGCCATCCAGTAGCCGAAGGGCAGCGAGTAATAGAGCGTGTCGTTTTGGCTGCTTTTCCCGGCAGATGAGTGAATATCGCGGCCACCGGAGAGATAGAACAGGTCGCTTAACGCCAGCGGGTTATCCAGAAAGAAGGTTAAACCGCCCTGATAACGCCCGGTGCTTTTGGAGCCGGTATCATCCAGATACGTGGCGACTCGCCAGTGCCGGGACTGACGCCAGTCCAGCACAATATCGCTCTCCCCCGGCTGCGCTGCCGGGACAATGCTCATCTCCGCCCGCACGGTCGGGAAACGTTGCAAGTTTTCCAATCCCTGCTCGATATCCCGTAAATCCAGTAACTTGCCTTCACGCGCGGGAAAGGGGGTTATCCGCTGGATATAGTTCCCGCTGTCTGGGGTATAGCGGATATGCCGGATGTTGCCCGGTATCATCACCAGTTTTAAGGTTTGGGTACGCAAATCCTGGGGAGGAGCCAGAACCCGGCTGGTGACATAGCCGTGATTAATGAGCTGATCTTGCAATTGGGTTATCAGCCGGCTGATGCCTTTATCGCCCAGGCAATGGTTTTCGCCTTGTTGAGCGACACGCCGGAACGGTAGCCAGTGCGGGAAATTTTCGGTGCCGGCCAATACGACATGGGTGACAGGAAAACAGGGGGTTTCCACCGCAAAGGCGGCTGACTCCCCGGTTTCCGGTACCGACAGGTGAACTTCCGCAGGCGGCGGGGCTAATTGCGCCTCCAGAGCTTGCTGACGGGCCTGTTGATGAATGAGTTGTTGATCTGCGATGTCGGCGGCTTGACTGCCTGAGGCTACGCTACAAAAGACCGTTAATACCAAAATACTGCTTTTCATTGACTTTCTATTCCACAATGTCGAAACAGCATTAACCATGAATTTAACTTAACGATCAATATTTAGGGTTGATTATCAACCGGGCAACTAAAATAGGGGATTGGTTAAGATAGCAGCAAAAACAAGAGGTTATATGACAAAGCAAAAAACAGGCCAATGTGATTATTTTGTGACAGCATTGTATAAAAAATAGATTAATATTAATCATTTAATAACCAGCATTAATAATTTCAAATTAATTTTATTGTTTTATTTTAATAATGTGATGGATATCACATTTATGATGATTGATTTCGGTATGAAATTACTTTTAATGTGACGGTTATCGTTAATTTGTGATGAGGTATTACCTTTTCTGACTTATTTATCCATGCCAATCTTGCTTTTT
Organism: Photorhabdus akhurstii; assembly: GCF_019090985.1. NCBI lineage: Bacteria > Pseudomonadati > Pseudomonadota > Gammaproteobacteria > Enterobacterales > Morganellaceae > Photorhabdus > Photorhabdus akhurstii. Next base: position 1,610,206 of record NZ_CP020335.1, read on the forward strand.
AGCTGCCGCTCGATTTGCCAGAAGATCACTTAACCTAAATCCTTTCTAATTGTGTGGGATAAATAGCATGATTTGTTGGCGTCATTGTTCACTTTGAGAAGGGGGAAACAATGAGAATATCAATGGGTTAATCAGGCAATACTTTCCAAAGGAATTAAATTTTGTGGTAAACCGATTAAGTAATCGTTCTTGAAAAACTAAATAAGATTTCATAATAGTGCTACACTCATTTTTTGTCTTCCTGGTTTTTGCTGTGATGAAAACGATGCCAAAAAGGCATCAACATAATTAAGCAACTGCCACATAAATTGACAACGGTGATTTCGCGTTATTGTCTCATGGAGCGATTGCCATAACCGTTCTATTTTATTTAGCCACGGTGAATAGACGGGTAAAAACAACAGGGTAAATTTGGGATGTCGTGCCAGCCACTCCTTTACCTTCTGACTTTTATGAATACCGTAGTTATCTAAGATTAATGTGAGAGTTTCCGCATGGGGATATTGATGATTCAGTTCATCTAACATTTTGATAAATAAATCAGAGTTCTTTTTTATTCCTTTAACATAGGTGACTTGCTCTGTCTGAGCATTGAGGCAACCCGCAAGGTAATGTTTTTCATTTTTTCCCGGGGTGATAACCCGTTTTTGTTGTCCTTTGAAACACCAGTCCGCGCCGATTTTCGGGTTGAAATCAATATCCACCTCATCTTCATAGAAAACGGGATGTTTTTCTGAAATATTCGCTTTGGCTTCTGCGATCTTTGCCATTTTCTCCTCATGTTCAGGATCAGGTTGTTTTACCGTGGGCGCCGCTCTGCGCCAGACAATTCCCACCTGAGCAAAATAACGATAGAGGACACTTTGTGTCAGAGAGAGGTTGAGTAATTCATTAAGAGTATGAGTCATAAGCTCAAGGCTCCAGCGAGAGCGAAGATAGCCGAATTCTTGGGGAGATTGCTGTAATAAGAAAAGCAACAGGCTATAGAGAGGGGTGAGATCCCAGACAGCAGGTCGGCCAGCCGGTAAACTGTTGAGTCCTTCGAGTCCATATAATGTAAACCATTCAACCCAACGATTGATGGAAGAGCGTGCGGCATGAAGGGTTTTGGCGACATAAGTCACCGTCAATCCCTCATTGAGCATCAATAACGCCGTCAATCGACGGGAATAGTTCTTATCACGGGTTTTGTGGATAAGTTTTCTCATTTTCTGGCATTCATTTTGAGGTATGGGTGCTATGATAGGCATCACTCAGTCCGTGTTGAGGTTTGGGATTTTTGGCAATTGATCAGATCGCAAAAATCGGACTGAGTTCCCTTCCAGTGATCTATTATTTTGAAAATTTATTTAGGGGTGGTAAAACACCCAATGAATTATTTAAAGGACTACGGATATGTTGACTTCCAGAGTAACGATGTTGCGCTTATTATGTGAATCTACCAATTATTTTTAAATATATTAATTCTATATTTTACATAAAATAATATATTTTTGTTGTCGTATTAATAACGGTGTTAATAATGGTTGGATATAAGTTAATAGATTATGTTTATAACGACAGATGATGTTTGTATATAACGATAATTATTAACTATTCTATTTAAATGTTTTTATGTAATGTAAAGTCAAATTATATCTGGTAAATATATTATATTTTTATCTTATAATATAGATAAAATGAGTGCGGTCATGTAAGTCAATTACTGGCTTTATAGTGATATTTCAAATTAAGCATTGTCAACTACACTAGGTATTAGTATAGTGAATTGGATTAAATGGTTTGAATAACCTATCGTTGAGTTTTATTTTTAATAATATATTTGTCTCTACCTTTAAAAATATGTTGTACAGTAAGGTATAATATTTGTGTGTTAATATTGCAAGACAATAAATATGATAGAGAGATAATCATTTTATGTTGAAAAATTAATGGCTAGCAGAGGAGGGGTAATTTGTGATCTGCTTATAAAAATGTGACGATATAATGGCTTTTCATTATTTTATTGATGTACGTCAATGCTATTGTTACCCGTATCGTTTAATAGATTAATTACTTCAACAAAACTAATGGATATGCTATGTCATTAAAAATAACTGTACTCTTGGAAAATAAAACATCTGATTCATATTTGATAGCTAAGCCTGGTCTGAGTCTTTTACTTGAGGATGGTGAAGAGAAGATAATTTTTGATACCGGTCCAGATGGTAGCTATATTGAGAATGCAAATAGGATGGGAATATCTATTGATGATATATCCAAAATTGTTATCTCTCATGGGCATTCTGACCATATAGGTGGTGTTAACTATTTTCCTCATAATGCTAAATTAATATGTCACCCTGATGCATTAAGCGAGAAATATTATGGTGTGATGTTCAATAAAAAGAGTGTCTTAAAATTCAAAAAAATATCGGGTAAAATTAATAAAAGAGTTAAGAAGAGAGTTTTATTTCGTTTGACGAAATCGCATATGAAAATAAGTGAGCGATTTATTTTTTCAGGAGAAATAGCAAACAGTCATCGTAAATCCTATGGATTAATTAGAAAGAGCTGTTGGGCTAATGATTATATATTGGATGATAGTGCATTAATTTGGAAAAGTGATAATGGACTGGTGATTATCATTGGCTGTGGTCATTCAGGTATTTGTGAAATCATTAACCACGCCAAAATGATTACCGGTGTGGACAAAGTATTCGCAGTAATAGGAGGATTGCATTTAAGGAGAGCGTTACCGACAGAGTTATTGAAGATCAGAGAATTTTTCATAAAAGAAAATATAAAAGAAGTTTATGGATGTCATTGCACGGGTAGCTGGGGAAGACTTTGGTTGCCAAATGTCAAACAGTTGAAAACAGGGCAGGTATTATTAGTAGAGTAACATAATGAAATTTATTGAGAAAATGGATGTTCATCAGGTTATTACCCCATTTGCGACAGCGTTGGGGTTAGTATTTTTTTCTGTTTTAAATAATTGGGATTATAATAACGATAGGTTAATATTTTTATTGCTGAATTTATTCGCATTTTTTATTATATTTTTTCATCATAGAGGATTTTATTCACATTTTATAGAAAATAATTTGTATAATCGGTGTTTCACGCAAGTCATTATTGCCACTTTTGATAAAAAAGTGGCAACCTATTTACAGATTACAGATTACAGATTACAGATTACAGATTACAGATTACAGATTACAGATTACAGATTACAGATTACAGATTACAGATTACAGATTACAGATTACAGATTACAGATTACAGATTACAGATTAATGGTAGTTTTTGCATCAGAAGTTAAATGTGTTTTATTTATATGGCTTTTTATTTGTTATAAATATCCTATTGAGATAATGATTAGTCTTAATAAATGGTTGATAATGTATTAAATAAAATGTTAAATATATATTTATTAAAGTTATTTGTTGCTTTTGTTGCTTGAGATAATTAATTTATTAAACAGTGGTATATTGAAATCGAGTATATTTAATCCGGTATTGATATTTATAACCAGTACGACAATGATAATTTTCTGTTTATTCAACTTTGTTTTAATGGTCGATTTTATATTTTTTTATTTCTTGTGAATTATCGGGCAGGTGGTGCAGTAAAGGGCTATCTTCGGTCGCTGAGGGAAATGACGAAAATTTTTTTTTACTAGATACATGGAGTTCTTAATGGAAAATTGAATCGATAAATTTAGATTTATTTATCGTCTCCGTGATGTTTAATTCGTTAAAATAACAGGCTATTATATGAACTTAATGTTTGTACGTTGCCTAATATAAATAGGCGGTATATACCCTATGGATTTCAAGATGCATCGCGACGGCAAGGGAGTGAATCCCCCGGGAGCATAGTGAACTATGTGATCGGGGTGAGTGTCGCCAATAAAGAGAAAACTTGAAAGATAACGGGTATATAAAGTTATTCATTAAATCCTGCCATCAGTTGGTTGGAGTTAAGACAGGGGTTATGGTTATGAATCAAGGTCAATTCTGGCAACGACCAGGAAAAAACAAACGTTATTTGGCGGTGATTTTGGCTTCTTTGCTGATGCTTTCTGGTTGTGACCAATCTGATAGTACTGATAATAAGCACGTGGCTCAGCCACAGTCCACAGAAATTCAAAGCGAAAAAACACCTCAGCAATCAAGTATTCCACCAAAATCCGTAAGACAGAAAGATGCGGCATCACTGGCTGAATTAGCAAAACGTTATGCCGGTAAACCAGTGAAGATTCTGGATGCTTCCGAAGTTCAGCTTGATGGCGCTAGTGCAATGGTGGTGACATTTTCTGTTCCTTTAGATCCAAATCAGGATTTTGCTCAGAATGTTCGTTTGGTCGATGTTAAAGAGGGCAAACTTGATGGTGCCTGGGAACTATCAGATAACATGATGGAGCTTCGTTTGCGCCATTTGCCGCCCTCCTGTGAGTTGCAATTGACCGTAGATAAAGGTGTTAAAGGTATCAATGATCGTCAACTCGAAACGGTTTATGAGAAAACGCTGACAACCGCGACGATTTCTCCGTCCGTCGGTTTTGCCAGCAAAGGCTCTTTGTTACCCAGTAAAGTCGCTGAAGGTTTGCCGGTATTAGCCCTGAATGTAAATCGTATTGATGTTAATTTTTTCAGGATCAAAGAGACAGCATTACCCGCTTTTATTGCACAGTGGCAATATCGCAACAATATGAGTTCTTGGGAATCTGAAGAGATGCTCAAAGGCGCGGAACTGGTTTATACCGGCCGTTTCGATCTGAATCCAACACTGAATACCCGCGAAAAATTACTGTTGCCATTAAGTAATATCAAAGAGTTACAGAAAGATGGCGTTTATCTGGCGGTGATGCAACAAGCAGGTAAATACACTGACACTAATCCAGCAACAATGTTTACCTTAAGTGATATTGGTGTTTCTATGCACAGCTATCTGGATAGGATGGATGTGTTTACCCAATCTTTGGCGCAAGGTAGCAGCCTGAAAGGGGTGGAAATACGTTTGTTGGATGAGAAAGGGCAATTATTGTCAAAGGCAACGACGGACGATGATGGACACGTCAGTCTGGAGAAAAATGCGAAAGCGAAACTATTGCTCGCTACTCGTGACCATCAGACGAGTATGATTGATTTGGTATCACCGGCGCTGGATCTGTCTGAGTTCGATATTTCTGGCTTACAAGGGTACAGCAAACAGTTTTTTGTTTTTGGGCCTCGTGATCTTTATCGTCCGGGTGAAACGTTGATTGTCAATGGCCTGTTGCGTGATGGCGATGGCCGCGCAGTGAAAAGTCAGCCGGTTAAAGTGGATGTACTGAAAACCGATGGTCAGGTAGTCCATAGTTTTGTCTGGCAACCTGAAAATGGATTGTATCAATATCGTTATGTGATCCCTCCCTCAGCGGCTACCGGCCTGTGGTCGCTACGTTTTGATTTAGGCGATAACAAACCTCGTTATTACAAGTTTAATGTCGAAGATTTTCTGCCGGAGCGTATGGCGCTGGAAATTAGCAGTGAGTCGCAACCGGTGATGAAAGACCACGATGTGGATTTCGTGATTAACGGCCGTTATCTATATGGTGCGCCTGCTGCATATAATCGTCTGCAAGGGCAATTATTCCTGCGTCCAGCTCGTGATGCGGTAGCAAAATTGCCCGGCTATGAGTTTGGGGGGGTTACAGAGGACAATCTTAGTCGCACATTGGATGAGTTTGATCTGGTTTTAGGGAATGATGGTAAAGCCGTAATTAATGTCAGTGCCGATAACTGGAGTTCGGTCTCTTCGCCGGTAAATGTCATTGTACAGGCCAGTTTGCTTGAATCAGGTGGCCGCCCGATAACTCGGCGGGTTGAACAGGCCGTTTGGCCGACAGAAAAGCTGGTGGGTATCCGTCCGCTGTTTAATCAGAAAGAGATTTATGACTATCGCGTAGGTCGTTATCAAAGCCGTTACAATGTGGATGAAAATTCACTGGCGCAATTTGCGCTGGTGTATGCCGATGCCAATGGAAAAAAATATGCTGCTAAAGATTTAACCGCCCGTCTGGTTTATGAACGCCGTGACTATTATTGGCGTTGGTCGGATGGTGAAGGTTGGCAATCAGGCTATGACCAGAAAGATTTGGTGATGGCGGATGAGCATATCCAGATTGCTCAAGATGGCACCGCAAAGGTTAGTTTTCCGGTTGATTGGGGTTCGTACCGTATTGAAGTGGTTAATCCAGAAAATCAATTAGTGACCAGCGTTAATTTCTGGGCTGGTTACTCATGGCAGGACAATACCGGTGGCACAGGGGCTGTTCGTCCTGATCAGGTGAAATTGTCTTTGGATAAACCTGCTTATCGGGTAGGCGAGAAAATAAAATTGCATATGGTCGCACCACAGGCCGGTAAAGGTTATCTGTTGGTGGAATCCAGCGAAGGGCCGCTTTGGTGGCAAAAAATTGATGTGCCAGAACAAGGTTTGGATGTGGAAGTGCCGGTGAATAAAGAGTGGCGTCGTCATGACCTTTATTTAACCGCGGTGGTGGTGCGTCCAGATGATAAATCTCGTCAGGCGACACCAAAACGGGCCATTGGCGTGTTGCACCTGCCGTTGGCTGATGAAAATCGTAAACTGGATTTAACGCTATCCGCACCGGAAAAAATGCGTCCGAATCAAAATTTGACCGTTAAAGTCAAAGCGACGCCACAGCAAGGGCGGAAATTACCCAAGCAGGTTAATGTGCTGCTTTCTGCTGTCGATACAGGGGTGTTGAATGTCACGAATTTTAAAACCCCGGACCCCTATGAGGCTTTCTTTGGTCGTAAGCGTTACAGCGTCGATCAATATGATGTCTATGGTCAGTTGATTGAAGGTGAAGGCCGTCTGGCGAATCTGCGTTTTGGCGGTGATGGCGATGATAGCGCCCTTGAGCGTGGCGGTAGGAAACCATTAACCGAAGTTAAGATTATCGCTGAACAGGCACAGCCGGTGACATTGGATGAAAACGGCGAAGGGCAGATCGTTTTGCCAATCCCTGATTTCAACGGTGAATTGAGGCTGATGGCTCAAGCATGGAGTGAAGATGAGTTCGGCCGCGGTGAAAGTAAAGTTGTCGTTGCTGCGCCGGTGGTTGCACAGATGGCATTACCTCGTTTTATGGCCGGTGGTGATAGCGCATTATTGTCGTTAGATTTGACTAATTTAACTGAACAGACGCAAAACTTGACCTTAAACTTTGCTGCTGATGACCTGATTAGGCTAGAGGGGGATGTTAGCAAAGAGATAGTTTTGGAAAAAGGCAAACGCACCACCGTGGAGATCCCGGTCACAGCGCAGTACGGTTCTGGTCAAGGAGAGGTTTCCCTGACGATTAATGGTCTGAATTTGCCGGGTGAAAATGTGAAACCGTACAAAAATAGTTGGAAGATTGGCGTGCGTCCGGCACAGCCAGCGGAAACTGTTCTGTTCGCTAATGTTATTCATCCGGGAGAGGAGTGGCAGATGCCGTCGGATGCCTTGTCGGGTTTATCACCAGCAGGAGCCGAGGGGCAGTTGTTACTGAGCAGCCGTCCGCCGTTACAGATTTCACGCTATATTCGTGAATTGTACGCTTATCCGTATGGCTGCCTTGAGCAGACAATCAGCGGGCTTTACCCGTCACTCTATTCGAACAAAGCAGAGCTGAATAGCTTGGGCATCATGACGGAAGATGATGATAAACGCCGGGCAAGTATTGATGAGGGAATTATTCATCTACTGAGTATGCAGCGCCATGACGGTAGCTTTGCTTTATGGGATAAAACCGGTGATGAGGAGTATTGGTTAACGGCCTATGCTACCGATTTTCTATTCCGTGCAAGTCAACGCGGTTACAGCGTACCTAAAGAGGTGTTGACTTCTGCCAATAATCGTCTGTTACGTTATTTACAGGATAAGAGTGTTATTAACTATCCCTACAGCCAGAATCAGGAGGCAATGCGATTCTCGGTTCAGGCTTATGCCGGTCTGGTGCTTGCTAATCAACAGAAAGCGCCATTGGGTGCTTTGAGACAAGTTTATGAACGCCGTCAGCAAGCTGGCAATGGCTTGTCACTGGTACAATTGGGCATTGCACTGAAACTGATGGGGGATAATACCCGAGCAGATGAAGCGGTTCATTTGGGGATCAGCAAAAACCGTAATGATGATTTAGATTTAGGTGATTACGGTAGTGCCATCCGCGACAACGCAATGATTGTTGCTCTGTTGACTGAAAATAATATGCAGATAAAAGAGCGTGATGAGAAATTGCTGGCGTTGTCTGATGAATTGACATCCCGCAATTATTTTTCAACTCAGGAGAGTAATTCACTCTATCTGGCGGGACGTTTCTTTATTGATACATCGGCGCAACCGTGGAAGGCTCTGTTTAGTCAGTGGAATTCACCAATAAGTAGGGACAAACCCTATAGTGAGATGCTGTATCCACAGGATATTCTGCAAGGTATGAGTATCAGTAACCTTGGTGACAGCACGCTCTATTCGCGAGTGAATGTGGTGGCTTACCCACTGCGCTCTCCGAAACCTTACGCTAATGTGCTGAAAATTGAGCGTAGCTATCTGGATATGAAGGGTAATCCAGTTGCTATTGACCATCTAAAAAGTGGTGAAATGGTGGTTGTGAAATTGGTGGTTAGTTCAGATAAACCCGTATCGGATGCTTTGGTTGTTGATTTATTGCCTGCCGGTTTGGAACTAGAGAACCAAAATTTGGCTAACAGTAGTGCTAAGTTGAGCGAGAGTGCCGCTAATCTACAAGAATTGATTGGCGATATGCAGCAGGCGACGATTCGCCATATGGAATATCGTGATGATCGATATGTGGCGGCAGTCGCGGTTGATCCTTCTCAGCCAGTGACGTTGCTCTATTTGGCTCGTGCTGTTACTCCGGGTGTTTACACCATTCCTGCGCCACAGGTTGAATCTATGTATGTGCCTTACTGGCGTGCGGTCGGTTCTACACCAGAAAAACTGGAAGTTGTTCGCTAAAGTCTATCCGCCCTTACGCTTTGGCGTAGGGGTTGATTTCTCACCAGGTATCCATTGATGAAGAAAACGCATCGCCTTATATGGCTGATCGTGCTGTTGTTTCTGATCCCGGCGGGTTTATGGCTGGCGGATAAAATTTGGCCTCTGCCACTGCGTGAAATCAAAATGGCGCGTATTGTCGTGAGTGAGGATGGTACGCCGCTTTGGCGTTTTGCCGATGATGAAGGCGTTTGGCGTTATCCGGTGACGTTGGATCAAGTATCACCGGAATATATTCAGGCATTGCTGACTTATGAAGATCGCTGGTTCTATAAACACCCGGGTATTAACCCGATTGCTCTGGCGAGGGCTGCCTGGCAGGATATTCGGGCAGGTAAAATTTTATCCGGCGGCAGTACTCTGTCAATGCAGGTCGCCCGGTTGATTGATCCCCATTCACGTACTTTTGGCGGCAAGCTGAAACAGATCTGGCGTACTTTGCAGCTTGAATGGCACTATTCTAAAAACGAAATTCTTGAGATGTATCTGAACCGTGCGCCGTTTGGAGGGACGTTACAAGGCGTCGGTGCGGCGAGTTGGGCGTATTTAGCCAAACCGCCTGCTGAACTCTCTGCGGGAGAGGCGGCTTTACTGGCTGTTTTGCCGCAGGCTCCCAGTCGTTTAAGGCCAGATCGCTATCCTGAACGGGCACAGGCTGCTCGTGATAAGGTGTTGCAACGGTTGGCGCGGTATAAAATCTGGCCGGAAGAGAAGGTTGCTGATATTCGCCAAGAGACGTTGTGGCTGGCTCCTCGTCAGGCGCCACAGCTTGCCCCGCTTCTTGCCAGACGAATGGCGAAAGGCTCTCGTCAGGAGATCATTAAAACAACCCTTGATGTGGGATTACAGCGCCAGCTTGAAGATATGGCGGTGAATTGGAAGTACCAGTTACCAGAAAAAACGTCGATTGGCGTGTTAGTGGTTGATCATACAGACATGGCGGTGAAAGCTTATATCGGTTCGCTGGATCTGCGGGATGATAGCCGTTTTGGTCATGTCGATATGATAAGTTCATGGCGTTCGCCGGGATCAACCTTGAAACCATTTCTGTATGCAATGGCGCTGGATGATGGGTTAATTCATGGGGAATCACTGTTACAGGATGTGCCTCGCCGCTTTGATTATTATCGCCCGGGAAATTTTGACAGTGGCTTTCATGGGCCGGTCAGTGCCAGTGAGGCGTTGATTCGTTCATTGAATTTACCCGCCGTGCAACTGCTTGAAGCCTATGGCGCTAAGCGGTTTACCGCCAATATGCGAAATGTGGGAACGGTATTGCGTTTTCCGCCCGGCAGTGAACCCAATTTATCATTGATTCTTGGTGGCACGGCAGTTCGGATGGATCAACTGGTGGCGGCTTACGCGGCGTTTGCCCGTCAAGGGAAGGTTGCCCCTTTGAGATTCACTCCTCAGCAGAAATTGCGTGATCGGCGACTTTTTTCACCCGGCGTGGCATGGATAGTGAGACGGATTATGGCTGGAGAGGCTCTGCCGCAACCTGATGATGTGTTACCGGCACAGGTGCCGCTAGCCTGGAAAACCGGTACCAGCTATGGCTACCGTGATGCTTGGGCTGTCGGTTTAAACGCGCGTTATACCATCGGTATTTGGGTTGGCAGGCCGGACGGTACGCCGGTTGTCGGGCAGTTCGGCTACGCTACGGCGATTCCCATCATGAATCAGATCAATAACCTGTTACTCGCCAATATGCGAAATGGGGCTAAACGAACCCCCGTTGATTCTCGTCCAGCAACGGTTAGTCAGGCCGTTATCTGTTGGCCGGGAGGGAAGAGTTTGCCGAAAGGAGATAATAATTGCCGTCAGCGTCGTCTGAGCTGGATATTGAATAATACCATTCCGCCTACGTTGCCTGCGGTAGGGCAAGAGGCCATTTCGGGTATTAATGAACAGGTATGGTTGGATAAAAACAGTTTGCGTGTTGCCCCCGATTGTCCCGATGCTCAGCCTAAAAATATCGCTTTATGGCCGATTACCCTTGAATCATGGTTACCCGAGCAAGAGCGACGAGCGCAGCGTCTGCCGCCGATTAATCCCGAATGTCCACCGTTGAAATCAGATGAAGCGCCCTTGTTGATCGTGGGTATTCATAATGGAGATGTATTGAAACGGCTCCCCGGTTTTAACAGCCTTGATTTACGTATGACAACTCAAGGCGGTAGTGGTGGGCAGCAATGGTGGTTTCTAAATGGAGAGCAGGTAATGATCACAGAAAAAAATCAGGGATTTGTTCAGACCTTGACTCAACCGGGTAAATATCAGCTTAGTGTTTTGGATTTGGGCGGGCAAATTGATTCTGTCAATTTTACTTTGAAGTAAACGATTCAGGTAAAAGTGTGATTTGTACGAAAAAATGGTAATTTTCGCTAAGGAAAATTTAATGGAATGTTATGTTTTCTGTAGGCAACTGCTATTCGTGCCCCTATAATCAACGCCGCTTTTACCTCCGCTAAGGTTGCGGAATGAGTATTAACCGATTAATTTATCGGGAATGAAAAATTAAAATTATCAGTTGCTGAACGAAGAGCCAAGAGGTTATCCATGACGGTTGAACGTACTTTTTCTATTATTAAGCCTAACGCTGTGAAGAAAAATGCCATCGGGGCGATTTATGCTCGTTTTGAAAGCGCCGGGTTTAAAATTATTGCCGCCAAAATGCTTCACCTGACCCGTGAACAGGCTGAGGGCTTCTATGCGGAGCACAAAGGCCGTCCTTTCTTTGATGGTCTGGTGGAATTTATGACTTCTGGCCCGATTATGGTTCAGGTGTTGGAAGGCGAGAATGCAGTACAGCGTCATCGTGACCTGATGGGAGCAACTAATCCTGATAATGCATTAGCAGGTACTTTGCGTGCTGATTATGCGGACAGCTTTACTGAAAACGCGGTTCACGGCTCTGATGCGATTGAATCTGCAAACCGTGAAATTGCCTATTTCTTCACAGAAGATGAAATTTGCCCGCGTTAATTGATTTGCCGTTACCCGTAGCATCATTGCATTAAAGTTTGTACAATGCGGCGCCCCGTTGTTAATTCAACGGGGCGTTTGTTATTTGTCACTATGCTAAACTGATAGTGATATCCGAATTGAAACTTCGCGTTGAATTCATCAACGCAGAGCCGAAAGTGTCACAACGAGGCAATATAAAAAAATGTCCCAACCAAATACTGCGGCACAATTTGCTGCTCCTGTCGTGTCTGAAACTCCAGAAAAGAAAGGCGGTAAAATTAACCTGCTTGATCTGAATCGTAAGCAAATGCGTCAGTTTTTCATTGATATGGGAGAAAAACCCTTCCGAGCTGATCAGGTGATGAAGTGGATGTATCACTACTGTTATGACGATTTTGAGCAGATGACAGATATTAATAAAATTCTGCGAGCAAAATTGCAACAGGTTGCAGAGATCCGTGCGCCGGAAGTCGCAGAAGAGCAACGTTCTGCCGATGGTACGATTAAGTGGGCGATCACTGTTGGCGATCAGCAAGTTGAAACGGTTTATATCCCGGAAGATGATCGAGCGACTTTGTGTGTCTCTTCTCAGGTAGGTTGTGCACTGGAATGTAAATTCTGTTCTACCGCTCAGCAAGGGTTTAACCGTAATTTACGGGTTTCTGAAATTATTGGTCAGGTTTGGCGAGCGGCAAAAATTATTGGTTCATTGAAATCCAGTGGTCGCCGTCCGATCACCAATGTGGTGATGATGGGCATGGGAGAGCCACTGCTTAACCTAAATAACGTGGTGCCTGCGATGGAAATCATGATGGATGATTTTGGTTTTGGTCTGTCAAAACGCCGCGTGACCTTATCCACCTCCGGTGTGGTGCCGGCACTGGATAAGCTTGGCGATATGATCGATGTTGCTTTGGCGATTTCCCTACATGCGCCGACAGATGATGTGCGGGATGATATCGTTCCTATCAATCGTAAATATAATATCGAACAGTTCCTTGCCGGTGTGCGCCGCTATTTGACTAAATCCAATGCGAATCAGGGGCGTGTGACGGTGGAATATGTCATGCTGGATCATATTAATGACAGCGTGGAACAGGCGCATCAATTAGCTGAATGTTTGAAAGAGACACCGAGTAAGATCAATTTAATTCCGTGGAACCCGTTTCCGGGAGCGCCATATGGTCGTAGTTCCAACAGCCGGATTGATCGCTTTGCCAAGGTGTTGATGGAATATGGTTTCACCACTATTGTCCGCAAGACTCGCGGTGATGATATCGATGCCGCATGTGGTCAGCTTGCCGGTGATGTAATTGATCGTACCAAACGTACATTGAAAAAACGTCAGGCAGGTGAACCTATTCAGATAAGAACAGTCTGAATGGGAATGTGGGTATGTCGCTTCATGCAGTCACTGAAATGCATAAGTGAAATGCATAAGTAAAATGATAGTTGCAATTGCGTATCTTTGGTCGGTGGGGATGGAATGATAAGGAAATCGTTATCGGGAATGATGGTGGTTGCTATGTTGTTGGCTGGATGTTCCAATCAACCAACAAACGGCGATCAACAGCGAAAAGTCGCAACAGAAACCCGGATTCAACTGGGAATGGCTTATCTGGCTAAAGGTAATTTGCCCGCCGCCAGATATCACTTTGATAAGGTTTTACTGGCAAAACCGGACCATTATCAGGCTCAATTAGGTATGGCGTTGTATGAGCAATATTCTGGTCGGCCGGAAGCTGCCCGCCAACGTTACAAAATGGCGATGCAGTACGCGCCAGGAAATGATACGGTATTGTATCATTACAGCGTTTTTCTCTGTGAGCAGGGGCAGTATGAAGAAGTTAAAACTCTGTTTACTGAGAGCCATGCTAACAGGCGTGTTTGTTATCAGTGATTTGCCGCTAGTAAAATAGCAAATCTATTTCGCCGCGCAGGCTATTGTGTAATTTAAAGATTATAGCAGGAGCCGGCGCGAAGTTTTTCACAACCTGAACAGTACCGCGTCTTCTTGCTAATGAATACTGAAACGACTCCAGAACAAGCTTATTTAACCGCAGGTCAGCTCCTGCGTCAGGCTCGTGAACAGCACGGGCTAACCCAGCAGACTGTAGCTGATCGCTTGTGTTTAAAACTTTCTACTATCCGTGATATTGAAGAGGACAATATTCCAACCACTATGGTGCCGACTTTCCTGCGTGGTTATGTTCGCTCTTATGCTAAGTTGGTACAAATTCCAGAAGCAGAAATTTTGGCAATTCTGGATAAGCATACTCCGGCAAAAACAGCGAAAGTTTCACCAATGCAGAGTTTTTCATTGGGTAAAAAACGTAAAAAACGCGAAAGTTGGTTGATGTGGATTACGTGGTTGATTATTTTAATCGTAATTAGTTTGACGGGAGCGTGGTGGTGGCAAAACCACATAGCTCAACAGAAGGAATTGATTTCGATGGCTGATCATTCGGCGGCTCAGATTGCTCAGAAAAAAGCTAAAGTGAATGAAAGTCACAAGTCGGCGACACAGTTGCCGGCCAGCGAACAGGCAACAAGTGAGTCGTCAGTGTCTGCGGCCGAAAATGCAGCGGCAGCGAATATTCATAGTCCGAATACTCATAGTCATAATAGTGAGGAAGTGACTCAATCTGTGCCATCAACTCAAAACCAAGTGGTGAAAACACCTGAAACTCAACTAGCAGGTAACGGGCCACAAACTCAGACTGCGCCGTTGCCAGCTAATCAAGGGGCCACGCAAATACCTAATGTGGCTGAAAATAATTCAACGGCAGTGGTTGACAGTAATAAATTGGTGATGAATTTTAAAGCATCCTGTTGGTTGCAAGTTGTGGATGCAAATGGAAAAACGCTGTTTAGTGGAACTAAACATAAGGGCGACCACCTGAGTCTTTCTGGCTCGTTGCCCTATAATTTAACTATCGGCGCTCCGGCTGTAGTGGATGTACAGTTCCGGGGGCAAGTTGTCGATTTAAGCCGCTTTGCTAAAGCAGGCCGTATCGCGCGTTTTAAAGTACCAACAGCACAATAAAATGCCTGTTGCAGTAGGGCATGGTTGTAGTTTTATCAGTAAACACATGGAAGTATGGGAGAAACACCTATATGCATAATGAATCGCCGATAAAAAGACGCAAATCTACGCGTATTTATGTAGGCAATGTGCCAGTCGGGGATGGTGCGCCTATTGCGGTGCAGTCAATGACAAACACACGTACTACGGATGTGGAAGCGACTGTTAAACAGATTAAATCGCTTGAGCGTGTTGGCGTTGATATTGTTCGCGTATCAATACCAACGATGGACGCCGCAGAAGCATTTAAGTTGATTAAGCAGCAAGCGAGTGTTCCTTTGGTTGCAGATATTCATTTTGATTACCGTATTGCGCTTAAAGTTGCAGAGTATGGTGTCGATTGTCTGCGTATTAACCCTGGCAATATCGGTAATGAAGCGCGTATCCGTGAGGTTGTGGCTTCTGCCCGTGATAAAAATATCCCAATCCGCATTGGTGTAAATGGTGGATCATTGGAAAAGGACATTCAGGAAAAATATGGTGAGCCAACCCCAGAAGCGCTGGTGGAATCGGCTATGCGCCATGTGGATATTCTCGACAGACTTAATTTTGACCAGTTTAAAATCAGTGTAAAAGCGTCGGATGTCTTTCTGGCAGTTGGTGCTTATCGCCTGTTAGCTCAGAAGATTAATCAGCCGTTGCACCTTGGTATTACCGAGGCGGGTGGCGCACGTGCCGGCTCTGTAAAATCAGCCATTGGCTTAGGTATCCTCCTGTCAGAAGGTATCGGTGATACTTTACGTATTTCTCTGGCCGCTGATCCTGTCGAAGAAGTTAAAGTGGGCTTCGACATTCTGAAAGCATTACGTATTCGTTCCCGTGGTATAAACTTTATCGCTTGTCCAACCTGTTCCCGTCAGGAATTTGATGTTATTGGCACAGTTAATGCCTTGGAGCAGCGCTTAGAGGATTTACTCACACCGATGGATGTTTCCATTATTGGCTGTGTGGTTAACGGGCCAGGTGAGGCGGAGGTTTCTACTTTAGGCGTCACCGGCGCCAGAACGAAAAGTGGTTTTTATGAAGATGGCGTTCGGCAGAAAGAGCGCCTCGATAATACTGATATGATTGATCAGCTTGAGGCTAAAATCCGTGCTAAAGCATCAATGCTGGATGAAAATAAGCGCATTGGCATAAGTCAACTGGACAAATAATGTATCTGATACTGGCTCATCGTTATGATGAGCCAGCGTTGTTTTGTTTGTTAATTGAAGCTCGTCGGTATTCGCTTCTATAATCAATCAACATCATTTTTGAATCATTAACTAGAGATAAAACGTGGCAAAAAATATCCAAGCTATTCGAGGCATGAATGACTACTTGCCGACAGATACGGTTATCTGGCAGCGTATCGAAACTATTTTGAAACGGGTACTGGCGGGTTATGGTTATAGTGAGATCCGTACACCGATTGTAGAGCAGACCCCGTTATTTAAACGAGCTATTGGGGAAGTCACTGATGTGGTTGAAAAGGAGATGTATACCTTTGATGATCGCAATGGTGAAAGTATAACCCTACGCCCTGAAAATACCGCAGGTTGTGTGCGTGCCGGTATTGAACATGGTCTGCTGTACAATCAGGAACAGCGCGTATGGTATTTAGGGCCGATGTTCCGTTATGAGCGTCCGCAAAAAGGCCGTTACCGCCAATTCTACCAGTTAGGGGCGGAAGTTTTTGGTCTTCAAGGGCCTGATATTGATGCCGAACTTATTTTATTGACTGCCCGCTGGTGGCGTGAGCTCGGTATTTTTGAGCATGTGACGCTTGAACTGAATTCCATTGGTTCGTTGGCGGCACGCGCTAATTATCGCGAAGCGTTGGTGGCTTTTCTTGAGCAGCACAAAGATAAGCTGGATGAAGATTGCAAACGCCGTATGTACAGCAATCCATTGCGTGTTCTGGATTCAAAAAATCCAGAGGTTCAGCAACTTCTTAATGATGCGCCGGAACTGTTTGATTATCTTGATGCCGAATCAAAGGAACATTTTGATAGCCTGTGTGCGCTTCTTGATGGGGCGGGTATCAAATATCGGATTAATCAGCGTTTGGTTCGTGGTCTGGATTATTATAACCGCACAGTATTTGAATGGGTAACGACGGCACTCGGGGCTCAAGGGACGGTTTGTGCCGGTGGTCGGTACGATGGGCTGGTTGAGCAACTGGGAGGCAGACCAACGCCTGCTGTGGGTTTTGCTATGGGGATGGAACGTCTGGTTTTGCTGGTACAAGAAATTAATCCAGCATTTGCTGCGGAGCGGTCAGTCGCAGATGTTTATCTCGCTTCTTTTGGTGAAGGTAGTCAGCAAGCAGCATTGATTTTGGCTGAACAGGTACGTGATATGTTGCCCCAATTACGTTTAATGATGAACCACGGTGGTGGTAACTTTAAGAAGCAACTGGGACGTGCGGATAAACAAGGCGCTAAAATTGCGCTGATCCTCGGTGAGGATGAAGTTCGTTCTGGTAAGGTAGCCATTAAAGATTTACGTACAGGTGAACAACAAACGTCGCCGCAAAGCGAAATTGCCGCTCGTTTGGCTGAACTGTTAGGTTAAGGAGAGACTCTGTGGAAGTCTATACCAATGAAAACGAACAAGTAGACGCGATCCGTCGCTTTTTTGCCAATAATGGTAAAGCCTTGGTTTTGGGGCTGGTGCTGGGGGCAGGGGCGCTGATTGGTTGGCGTTATTGGCAATCTCATCAGACAAATCAGTTGCAGGAAAGCGCAGAAGCTTTTGAACGGGTAGATCGAGGATTAATTGCCAGTACAAAAGAGGGTCATGCTGCTGCTGAAAAATTTGCCAGTGAAACGAATAACAGTTATGGCGTGATGACGCATATGCATTTGGCTCAACTTGCTGTTGAAAAGAGTGAGTTAACTAAAGCAGATCAGTTTTTATCTGCGGCTGCTGGTCAGGCAAAAAATGAGGATTTGCAGGCTCTGGTGAATATTCGCTTAGCCAGGGTTCAATTGGCAGAAGATAAAACGGATGCTGCGTTGAAAACGTTGGAACTGGTCAAAGGTTCCGGTTGGGTTGCCGTCGCAGAGGATATCCGCGGTGATGCACTGTTGAAAAAAGGTGATATTGCCGGCGCCCGCGCAGCGTACACCAAAGGTTTGAGTTCAGATTCGCCACAGGCGATCAAATCGATGTTAAATCTTAAATTGAATAACTTATCCAGCTAAGGGGAATTCTTTCAATGCAACTGCGTAAAACACTCTTGGTTGGTTTGGTGGCTTCTGTTCTGCTAGCTGGTTGTTCAAGTGAGCAAGACACGGTAACGATGTCACCGTTGCCAAAGGTTGAAAATCAATTTAATCCAAGCGAGGTTTGGGATAAATCTGTAGGTGATGGTGTAGGCCGTTATTATTCTCACTTGACGCCAACCTGGCAAGGCTCCGCTGTTTATGTTGCTGATCGTCATGGCATCGTTAAGGCGTTGGACATTGATAGTGGTAAAGAGATATGGTCGGTGAATCTGGCTGAAAAAGCGGGTCTCCTCTCTTCCCGTATACCTGCATTGCTCTCTGGTGGTCTGACCGTCGCAGGGGATCATTTATATGTAGGCACTGAACGTGCCAAAGTTATTGCATTGGATACCAAAGACGGCCAAGTTGCCTGGCAATCTGACGTCGCCGGTGAAGCGTTGTCGCGTCCTGTGGTGAGTGATGGTTTGGTATTGATTCATACTAGCAATGGGATGTTGCAGGCATTAAGTGAGTCTGATGGTAAAGTGCGATGGTCCGTTAATTTGGATACGCCATCATTATCATTGCGTGGTGAATCGGCGCCTGCCGCGGCTTACGGTGCTGCTATCGTCGGTGGGGATAATGGTCGTGTCAACGCCGTCTTGATTTCTCAGGGGCAGTTGATTTGGCAACAACGTATTTCTCAGGTAACCAGCTCTACAGAAATCGGTCGTCTTAATGATGTTGATACGACACCGGTTATTTCTGAGGGCGTGATATATGCAATAGCTTACAACGGTAATCTGGTGGCGCTTGATATGCGTTCAGGTCAGATCCTCTGGAAGCGCGATTTGGGTTCAGTGAACGAGATGGTTGTTTCTGGTGATAATATCTATATTGTTGACCAAAACGATCGGGTTATGGGGCTGCGTCAAAGTGATGGCGTCACTTTGTGGACTCAGACAAAATTGCAACACCGTAATTTAACCGCGCCTGAAATGTATAATGGCTATTTGGTTGTCGGCGACAGTGAAGGTTATCTGCATTGGCTGAATATGGATGACGGTAAGTTTGTTGCTCAACATAAAGTTGATAGTTCTGGTTTAATGAGCCGTCCGGTTGTAGCCAGTGATAAATTAATGGTGCAGGCGAAAGACGGTACGGTTTATCTGTTTACCCGTTGAGTATTGCTTACTGCCTGTTTACCGGAAATAAAGTAAAGCGTTAGTTATAGTCCTACGGCTCCTGGAGAGAAAGACAACAGGAGCCGTTTCGTCTTTTTAGTGTCCTGTTGTGATGAACAGCAGAATACTAATTTCAAATTAAGTCATGAGGCATCAACAAATGATACCTGTCGTCGCTCTGGTAGGGCGCCCAAATGTGGGTAAGTCCACATTATTTAACCGTTTAACCCGTACAAGAGATGCGCTGGTAGCGGATTTTCCAGGTCTGACTCGCGACCGTAAATATGGTCGAGCTGAGGTTGAAGGGCAGGAGTTTATCATCATTGATACTGGTGGTATCGATGGCACCGAAGAGGGTGTAGAAACCCATATGGCAGCTCAATCTTTGATGGCGATTGAAGAGGCAGATATTGTTCTGTTTATGGTAGATGCTCGCGCCGGACTGATGCCGGCAGATCACGCGATAGCAAAACATCTACGTAGCCGCGAAAGAGCCACTTTTTTGGTCGCGAATAAGACCGACGGTGTGGATATTGATACCGCTATTGCTGAATTTTATTCCCTCGGATTGGGGGATATCTACTCTATCGCTGCTTCTCATGGTCGTGGCGTCACCCAGCTTATTGAACGAGTACTGTTACCTTTCTCTGGTAAAGGTGAAGAAGAAGAGGTTGAGCTGACTGAGGAAGAAGCCAACGCGGCTTATTGGGCAGAGCAGGAACAGAATGAAATTGAGATGGTAGAAGAAGAGGAAGATTTTGATCCATCAACTCTGCCATTGAAATTAGCTATTGTCGGTAGGCCAAATGTGGGTAAGTCTACGTTGACTAACCGTATCTTGGGTGAAGAAAGGGTTGTGGTTTACGACATGCCTGGCACTACCCGTGATAGTATTTATATTCCAATGGAGCGCAATGGCCGCGAATATATCCTTATTGATACCGCAGGGGTACGTAAGCGCGGTAAGATCACTGAAACGGTTGAAAAATTTTCAGTCATTAAAACCCTTCAAGCGATTGAAGATGCTAACGTTGTATTGCTGGTGATCGATGCGCGAGAAGGCATTTCCGATCAAGATTTGTCATTATTGGGTTTTATTCTTAATAGTGGACGCTCATTGGTCATTGCGGTCAATAAGTGGGATGGCATGTCGCAAGAAGATAAAGAGCGTGTGAAGGAGATGCTGGATTATCGCCTTGGTTTTGTTGACTTTGCCAGAGTACATTTTATCTCTGCTCTACATGGCAGTGGAGTGGGGAATCTGTTTGACTCGATTCTTGAGGCTTATGATTGCGCCACTCGCCGTGTCAATACTTCACTGCTAACCCGTATCATGCATATGGCCGAAGAAGATCATCAACCGCCGATGATCCGTGGTCGCAGGGTGAAAATGAAATATGCTCATGCCGGTGGTTATAATCCACCAATTGTTGTGATCCACGGTAATCAGGTAACTGATTTGCCTGATTCTTATAAGCGTTATCTGATGAACTATTTTCGCCGATCCCTAAAGGTGATGGGGACGCCCATTCGGATTCAGTTTAAAGAAGGGGCAAATCCCTATGCTGACAAACGTAATACGTTGACACCTAATCAAATGCGTAAACGTAAACGTCTGATGGCGCATCTGAAAAAGCGTTAATGCTAATAGGAAAAGGGGTGGTGATTAACCACCCTTTTTGTCGGCGTCCCATATCTGGTTAATGATTTCTGGTGCATCTGACTCAGGAAGGGTGAAATGGTGTTCTTCATTTCCATTGACGATACTAAGCAGATAATAATCTTGATCAGGATATGGCTCTGATGGCATAGAATCGGAAAAGTCTTGTTCTATAGCTTGAAGAAATAACTGTTGTTGGTGTGAAGACAATGATTCTAAATTCACTGTTTTATCTTGGTTAAGGCCAGGCGTAGCGGCAAATCCTCCTTGTAGGGAAATTGTAATTTTACTATCAGTTGTGAGTTTGAGAGTTTTATTATTCATAATATACCAAATTTTTACGGTTATTTTTCAGGTCTGTTTAGTATAGCGTGAAATTCGTCTTTAACAATTTTGGCATCTTCTATTAGATATATTTTTTACAAGTCAGGTATTACAAATAATAAAATATCGCTGGCGTTGAGCCAGCGATATGTTTATAGATTACTCTTCAGTTTTATCTTTAGTTTTGTCTTTATCGCCGCCTTTATCGTCCTTGTCGCCGCCTTTATCGCCTTTGTCGCCGCCTTTATCGCCTTTGTCGCCGCCTTTATCGCCTTTGTCGCCGCCTTTATCGCCTTTGTCGCCGCCTTTATCGCCTTTGTCACCGCCTTTATCGCCTTTGTCACCGCCCTTATCGTCTTTATCTTTATCTTCCTTCACTTTAACGCCCACTTCTGTCCAGCTATCAATTGCTGCTTTTTCAACATCCTCATCAAATAACTCACGAGCATGTTTAATTGTTAACTTGGCGAAGGCTACGAAATTAGCATCCCGGGCAAGCTCTTTATCCAACAAAGTGTTGTACCATATTTTTCCTGCTTTTTCCCAGGCATATCCACCTAATTTTATCGCCAGATTATAGAAGGCTTTATTAGGAATACCCGAATTAATATGAACACCACCATTGTCTCTGTAAATCGGCAAGTCTTTATAATCATCCATATGACCAGGCTGTGGATCTTTACCGAGAGTTTCATCATCATATGCGCTGCCAGGTTTTTTCAGTGAACGAATCCCTACACCTTTAATATCTTTGCCCAGCAATTCACTTCCCATAACCCAATCTGCTTCATCAGCTTTTTGTTTCAGGTAATGTTGTTTTACTAATGAGCCAAAAACATCCGCTATTGATTCATTCAACGCGCCAGACTGGAAGAAATAGACCAAATCTGCGGTTTTTTCAATAACACCATGTGATAATTCATGGCCGATCACATCGACAGAGGTTGTGAAATCATTAAAGGTTTTACCATCTCCGTCGCCAAATACCATTTGTCCGTTGCCCCAGAATGCATTCATATATTCTTCGCCATAATGCACGGTGGCAATTAATTTCATTCCTTTATCATCTAATGAGTTGCGATTAAAAACTTCTTTATAGAAATTGTAAGTTGCTTCTAAATATCTATATGCGTTATCAACTGATTTATCTCCGTTATCTGGATCTCCTTCATCTCGTACTAATTTTCCCGGCAACTTGCGTTTATTTTCTGCATCGTGAATAGAACGATGTATAGTTGTATTAGTAACTTTATCGTCATCGCCGGAATCATCGGAAGATTCTTTAATAACATTATCCAACATTAAACTCTGAGTGTGATTTAATGTCATTAATACTTTCTTCTTTTCATTGTCATTATTATAGATATTTTGAAGAATGTACGGCGGTATTACGCCTCTGTAGTTATTGTTTTGTATTTGCATAAAATATCTCCTGGAATAAATTTTTAGTTATTAATTAGAGGTACTCTTTAGGTACGGGTTCATATTAAACACGTTTCCAGTAGATAGTCATCAGGTCCAACCTGCTTCTTTTGTGTTAAGGGGTTGTTAATAAGTTGTTAAGTTTTTTTGTGTGAGGGATTATTGCATTGGCTGTAATAAAAATATAAATAGTTAGGAATAGTTTTTTATAATATTCCTAACATGATAAAAAATCATATCCAGTTTTTTGCTGGTAGAAAGTCGATATATAAAGCGGCTTCCGCAGATCCTGGTTCAGGGTGATAATCATATTCCCAGCGTACTAATGGTGGCATGGACATTAAGATAGATTCTGTTCGTCCTCCACTTTGTAATCCAAATAAGGTTCCTCTGTCCCAAACGAGGTTAAATTCTACATAGCGACTACGGCGATATAATTGAAATTGTCGTTCACGTTCACCCCATAATATGTTTTTCCTTTTTTCTACAATAGGTAAATAGGCAGAAAGAAAACCTTTACCTACATCTTGAGTGAAATTGAAACAATGTTCAAAGTCAGGTGTATTTAAGTCGTCATAAAATAAGCCACCAATTCCACGGGCTTCATCACGATGTTTAATATAAAAATAATTATCACACCATTTTTTATATTTTGGATACACATCTTCTCCATAAGGTTGACATATATTCTTAGCGGTGGTGTGCCAGTGAATAGCATCTTCCTTAAAACCATAATAAGGTGTTAAATCAAAACCGCCACCAAACCACCATACTGGCGCTTCACCTTCTTTTTCTGCAATAAAGAACCGAACATTAGCATGACTGGTTGGTATATAGGGATTCAAAGGATGAATAACCAGAGAGACGCCCATTGCTTGATAATGCCGGCCGGTCAGTTCAGGACGGAGAGCTGTTGCTGATGAGGGAAGTATGTCTCCTGATACATGAGAAAAATTAGCGCCTGCTTGTTCGAATATCGCGCCTTCTTTCATAATTCGACTACGGCCTCCGCCGCCTTTTTCTCGTTGCCAGCATTGCTCAGTAAATTTTGCTTTGCCGTCTGCCTGTTCTAGTTGTCGGCAAATTTCATCCTGTAATGAAAGGAAAAAAGATTTAATCTGATTAATGTTTGGTGTATTCATGATTCTTTCCCTATTATGATATGGTGAACGTTATATTATAGCTGTTAGTGGAAAAGAATAGTGGAAGAGAACGCATTTTCGTATTGATTCCGGTGTTAAAGCGGAGATAATGAGAAAATAGTTATTTCGATAAAAACAGGTTGGTTAGGGATGGAAATTCGGGTATTTCGACAAGATGATTTTGAAGAAGTGATCACCTTATGGGAACGCTGCGATTTACTTAATCCTGGTGTTGATCCTGAAGTGGATATTGAGCGTAAATTGACTCATGATCCTGACCTGTTTTTAGTCGCGGAAGTGGCTGGTGAAGTGGTTGGGACGATTATGGGTGGTTATGATGGTCATCGTGGCTCTGCTTATTATTTGGGAGTTCATCCTGAATTTCGCGGTAGAGGAATTGCGAATGCATTAATTGCCCGATTAGAAAAGAAATTGATTGCCCGTGGTTGTCCAAAAATAGTTCTTATTGTTCCTGAAGATAATGATGCCACTATCTATATGTGTGAAAAACTGGAATATGAAGATCGTTATCAAGAGAGCGTTATTTTTAGTAAGCGTTTGATTGGTGATCAGGAATATTGAGTTTAGAATATGGCTGAGTGAAAGCATTCCACTCAGCCACAAGCCATTAGTTCAATTATTAGTTTAATTTAGTGACTTTTTTCACATCAACAGTCATACCATTCCACTCTTTATCGACTTCACCTTCAAGACGGACTCTATCTTGAGGTGTTATCGTTTGGCCATTCCAGTATTTATGATCAACTTCCACTTCAACAATTCCTGCATTATCGCGGAATATGAAGTGATCACTGTGGATACGGGATTCAATATGCCCTTCCAGTACGACCCAACTGTCATCTCTCATATTTTTAACTTGTTGGGTGGTGGAAACTCTTGCATTGTGATCGACAAAACCACCTTGTGGTGCTGCTTGGACGGGGGGTTGTGTTGAATCGGGACCGGAAAAACCACCAAATTGCGTCTGTGAGGTTTGAGCTATTGACGGCATACTGAACAAAGTAATCAAGGCGGTGGTTATAAATATTTTTTTCATCATATTGACCTTACTAATAGTGATGATTTTTAGGGGGAGGTAATAATACCGCTAAGTTGTATTTTATCAATAAAATATTAATCTAAAGTAATTAATTTAAATATTCTCTGAAACTAACAATCAGATGTGATGTCTCAGTGCCTATCGCTGTATTGAGCTATAAGGGAATCAGTTATGCAGAAGTATACTTTAACTAACATGTTGACAGGATTGCGTTTTATCACAATAAGTGGTGCATTGTTACTGGCCGGTTGTACGGGTTCATCGGGTTTTTCATGGTCGAATTTGTCTCCTCTTAGCTGGTTTGGCAGCCCCTTAAAAATCTCAGATCAGGGTGTAGGAGAAATAAATGGTCTGACAGCAATGAATAAAGGGGCAATAGAGAAGGGATTGGATGGAAAGTACCACTTACGCAGTGGTATGGAAACAAAAAATGGCCAATTGGTAACACTCTTTCAAGCAATGGATGGTGATCAATTGAAGATGGCGCTATTTGGTCAGGCCGATGGGAAAATCAGTCGTATTGAAGTATTGGATGAAAATATTGAAACCGTCTGGGGAACAAAGGTTGGTATGCCATTTTCGGCACTTTATAGCAGGGCATTTGGCGCTTGCCAAAACACGGTAGGTGAATCAGAGAAAAGCGCTATTGTCTGTACATCTCCACAGAGCAGACATGTTAGTTATCTGTTTACAGGTCATTGGAGTGGTCCTGAAGGTTTGATTCCTTCTGATGATGTGCTGAAAAATTGGAAAGTGGAACGTATCATTTGGAAGCGATAAGCGTTCCTAATTAAAGCACCAACTGAGTCGGTTTAGGTTCCTCTTGCGGTGCCGTAACAGGCCCGCATTTTCCATTTAAAAGCCTTACTATTTCGCCAGCTTATTGCGTTTCATGCTTTCTAATTGCAATTTAGTATATTAAACGGTGATAGTTATCTACCCTGTTATAAATAAACTGGATACATTAGTCACTGGCGCGTTATTTGATGAAATAACGGATAAGGTGAGAAATGAGAAAGTATTCAGTAAAAAATACAATACTAAACGGACTGGTAGTAGTAACTTTATTAGGCAGCAGTCGTGTCTTTGCTGTAGAGCTGTTAAACAGCTCTTATGATGTTGCGCGTGAGTTATTTTCTGTACTGAATCCTGAATTTGAAAAACAGTGGAATGAACAGTATCCACAAGACAAATTGATAATCAAACAATCCCACGCCGGCTCCTCCAAACAAGCACTGGCGATTCTTCAAGGATTGCGGGCTGATGTGGTGACTTACAATCAGGTAACGGATGTGCAAATTTTGCATGATCGCGGCAAGCTGATATCGGCTGATTGGCAGAACCGTCTGCCAAATAGCAGTTCACCTTACTATTCCACGATGGCGTTTCTTGTACGTAAAGACAACCCCAAAAATATTCGTAATTGGGATGACTTGGTGCGTCAAGATGTCAAATTAGTCTTCCCAAGCCCTAAAACCTCCGGTAATGGCCGTTATGCTTATTTGGCCGCCTGGGGGGCTATTCAACAGGAAAATGGTGGAGATCAGGGTAAAACTCGTGAGTGGATGAAGCATTTCCTGAAAAATGTCGCCGTGTTTGATACTGGCGGTCGAGGGGCGACAACTTCATTTATTGAACGTGGTTTGGGTGATGTACTGATCAGTTTCGAATCTGAAGTGAACAACATTCGCAAGCAGTATGGTGATGATAAATATGAAGTGATCGTTCCACCGGTAGGTATTCTGGCAGAATTCCCAGTGGCTTGGGTTGATAAGCATATTGCGAAAAACGGTACAGAGAAAGTGGCCAAAGCTTATCTAAATTATCTTTATAGCCCACAGGCACAGCAGATCATTACCAGCTTTAATTATCGTGTCAGTGATAAAGACGTGATGGCTCAGCAGAAAGCCCGTTTTCCAGCAACCAAGCTGTTTCGATTGGAGGATCAATTTGGTGGTTGGCCGCAAGTGATGAAAACCCATTTCAATACTGGCGGCATACTGGATCAATTGCTGGCCGAGGGGCATAAGTAATGTTTTCGAGATCCAGTAAGCGAGTATTGCCTGGTTTCGGGTTAAGCTTAGGCAGTAGCCTGTTCTATACCTGCTTGATCTTATTGTTACCTCTGAGCGCATTAGTTGTGCAGCTTTCCAGTATGACTTGGGAACAGTATTGGCAGGTGATTGCTAATCCCCAAGTTGTGGCGGCTTATAAAGTGACATTGTTGGCAGCCGCGGTTGCCAGCTTGTTTAATGCGGTGTTTGGTATGCTGATGGCATGGATTTTAACTCGCTATCGTTTCCCAGGCCGTAGCTTATTAGATGGTTTGATGGATCTCCCTTTTGCATTACCTACTGCGGTAGCGGGATTGACATTGGCAACGCTATTCTCTGTTAGTGGTTGGTATGGCTCTTTGCTTGGGCACTTTGATGTGAAAGTAGTCAATACTTGGTTAGGTATTGCGGTGGCGATGGCGTTTACAAGCCTGCCATTTGTAGTGCGAACTATTCAGCCGGTACTTGAAGAGCTAGGGCCAGAATATGAAGAAGCAGCTCAAACATTAGGCGCTAATCGTTGGCAAACTTTTTGGCGGGTTGTGTTGCCAGAATTGTCTCCCGCTTTAATTGCCGGCACAGCACTCTCTTTTACCCGCAGTTTGGGGGAATTTGGTGCCGTGATCTTTATTGCCGGTAACATTGCATGGCAAACAGAAGTAGTATCGCTGATGATTTTCATCCGCTTACAGGAGTTTGATTACCCAGCGGCCAGTGCTATTGCATCGGTTATATTGGCAATATCCCTGATCTTACTGTTTAGCATTAATACTCTGCAAAGCCGCTTTGGTAAACGGATTGGAGGGCATTAATGGTTGAATTATCTGAATCTCATGTAGCGCAACGACTACCTATAAATTGGGGTAAATGGACGTTGATCATAACAGGCGTATTGTTTTCAATCTTACTGTTAGTGATCCCCATTGTCTGGATATTTATGACCGCCTTTTCTAAAGGAGTTGAGGTAGTCACTGAGAATCTTTTAGATCCTGATATGTTGCATGCCATCTGGTTAACGATACTGATCGCATTAATTACTGTTCCGGTGAATCTAATTTTTGGCGTCATGCTCGCTTGGCTGGTGACGCGTTTTCAATTTCCGGGGCGGCAATGTTTATTGACATTGATCGACATTCCGTTTGCTGTTTCGCCGGTCGTAGCTGGACTGCTCTACTTATTATTTTATGGTTCGAATGGTTGGGCAGGGAGTTTGCTGGAACCCTATGATATCCAATTGATGTTTTCCTGGCCGGGGATGGTCTTGGTAACGATATTTGTGACTTGTCCGTTTGTTGTTCGAGAACTGGTGCCGATGATGCTTAGTCAAGGGAGCCAAGAGGATGAAGCTGCAATTTTATTGGGGGCGTCTGGCTGGAAAATGTTTTGGCGGGTGACGTTACCTAATATTCGTTGGGCGTTGTTATACGGTGTGGTTCTAACCAATGCCCGGGCGATTGGTGAATTTGGCGCTGTTTCAGTGGTATCCGGCGCTATTCGTGGTGAAACTTACACATTGCCGTTGCAGGTTGAACTACTGCATCAAGATTACAACACAGTAGGGGCATTTACCGCGGCGGCATTGTTGGCATTGATGGCAATTATCACTTTGATAGTTAAAAGTGCTTTGCAGTGGCGATTAAGTCGCCAACATGGTTAAGGTAGGAGCAGAATATGAGTATTGAAATTAACAATATCAGTAAATATTTTGGTCGGACTCAGGTTCTGAGCGATGTCACTCTGAATATTTTTTCTGGAGAAATGATTGCTCTGCTTGGTCCGTCAGGCTCCGGTAAAACAACTTTGTTGAGGATTATTGCTGGTCTGGAACAACAAACCGAGGGGAAACTGAGTTTCCACGGGCAAGATGTTAGCCGTATGCATGCTAAAGATCGGCAAGTTGGATTCGTATTTCAGCATTATGCACTGTTTCGGCATATGACCGTGTTTGATAACGTTGCTTTTGGGTTGACAGTACTGCCACGACGTAAGCGTCCGAATATGGCGGCTATCCGCCGTAAGGTTATGGAGTTGCTGGAGATGGTGCAATTAACGCATCTTGCTGAACGCTATCCATCGCAACTTTCTGGTGGGCAAAAGCAGCGGGTAGCATTGGCAAGAGCATTGGCTGTTGAACCACAAATTCTATTACTTGATGAACCGTTTGGCGCACTGGATGCGCAGGTAAGAATGGAATTACGCCGTTGGCTACGCCAACTCCATGAAGAACTTAAATTTACCAGTGTCTTTGTCACTCACGATCAGGAAGAAGCGATGGAAGTGGCTGACCGGGTTGTTGTCATGAGACAAGGGAATATTGAACAGGTCGCTACGCCACAAGAGGTATGGCGTTATCCGGCAAGCCGTTTTGTGATGGAGTTTCTAGGGGAGGTCAATCATTTTAATGGTGAGATTAAAGGCTCGCAGCTATTGATTGGCGGACAGCACTTACCTCTCAATGTGACGCCAATCCATCAGGGGAATGTCGATGTATTCCTACGTCCGTGGGATATCATGATGAACTCGCAACCGACACCTTCCAGCCCGTTGCCGGTACAAGTGACTGAGGTCAGTCCTAGAGGGCATTTCTGGCAGCTTTCGGTCCAGCCTCTAGGTTGGCATCATGAGTCGGTTGCTGTTATTTGGTTTGATGAAACTTCAGTACCTACAAGAGGAAGCCGTTATTTTATTGGTGGCACTGAAGCACGTTTATATGCGGGCGATAAACAATTGCAAACACTGAGTTTAGCCCAAACTGCTTGATAATTACTTAAGATTTGGTTGGTACCATTTTGCTCATCTCCTTACCGCCAGGGATGGGCATTTTTTATTTAAGGTCTTGCGATATGTGTCTGAATATGGTTATTTCGCTGTTCTATTAAATAAAATTTGGGTAATAGCTGTGGCAAGCTTGGAACATTTTATAGGTAATACCCCGCTGATAAAATTACAACGAATCACCGATAAGCTAGGGGTGGAAATATGGGTAAAACTTGAGGGTAATAATCCGGCCGGCTCGATAAAAGACAGAACAGCGCTATCAATGATTCAGCAGGCTGAATTGCGCGGTGAAATTTCTCCCGGTGACGTGTTGATTGAAGCCACTAGCGGAAATACGGGTATTGCGTTGGCAATGATTGCCGCAGTAAAAGGTTATCATCTTAAATTATTGATGCCTGATAATATGAGCCTTGAGCGTCAGGCTTCTATGCGAGCTTATGGTGCAGAACTGATTTTGGTGAGTAGAGCAATGGGCATGGAAGGCGCACGTGATTTAGCTCAGCAAATGGAGCGTGATGGCGAAGGTAAAGTTCTTGATCAATTCAATAACCCGGATAATCCTTTAGCGCATTTTACGACGACAGGACCTGAAATTTGGCAACAGACGCAAGGGCGTATTACGCATTTTGTTTCCAGTATGGGAACGACGGGAACCATTACCGGTGTTAGCCGCTATTTAAAAAGCCAATCTAATAGTGTACAGATTATTGGCTTACAGCCGGCGGCGGATAGCCATATTCCAGGTATTCGCCGTTGGTCGCCGGCTTATTTGCCTGGCATTTTCCGCAAGGAGTTAGTTGATCAAGTGCTGGATATCACTCAGCAGGAAGCTGAAGATACCATGCGTTTATTAGCTAAGAAAGAAGGAATTTTCTGTGGGGTCAGTTCCGGCGGTGCTGTTGCTGGAGCATTAAGTGTTGCAGCACAAAATCCAGGTTCTGTCATTGTTGCCATTATCTGTGACCGAGGCGACAGATATCTTTCTACTGGAGTATTTAATTAATCTGGTTATATTATTTATACCCTATGGATTTCAAGATGGATCGCGACGGCAAGGGAGCGAATCCCCGAGAGCATAGGTAACTATGTGACCGGGGTGAGTGAGTGCAGCCAACAAAGAGACAACTTGAAAGATAACGGGTATAGCGTGAGTAGAGTAAAAGAGGCGGCAAGCTCTGCTCACATTAGCCAATTTTCACTGGAAGATGAGGTAAATCGAAGATAAAGGATAAAAAAACAGCCGTGATTGTCGGCCGTTTTTAAGATGAAAGTGGTATTGTGACAGTTTAGTGTCGCTACTTTTTAATCCGCATAATGGGGGTTTCACCAACAGTGACAGAACCGCTCAACTTGGATAACTCTTTAATCTCATCCATGTTGGAAATAACAACAGGCGTCAGGGTTGATTTTGCTCTTTCTTCAAGGAGTTTAAGATCGAACTCTAAAACTAAATCACCTTTTTGTACACGCTGACCTTCTTCAGCAATACGCTTAAAGCCTTCGCCTTTAAGTTCAACCGTATCAATACCAAAATGGACAAATAGCTCAATACCGCTGTCCGATTCGATAGAAAATGCATGGTTGGTTTCAAATATTTTACCGATTGTTCCATCAACTGGCGCGACTATTTTATTGCCGGCGGGTTTTATAGCGATACCGTCGCCCACAATTTTCTCGGCGAAAACAACATCTGGAACATCTTCAATATTGACAATCTCACCAGATAAAGGTGCGATAATTTCAATAGTGCCGCTGTTTTTTTTATCATCTGAAACTAGAGATTTCAGTTTATCAAACAGACCCATGAATCTTCTCCTAATTGTTTATACTGGACCGCGTTTTAACCGATATTGTTAGCAAAGTGTTTTTTCTTTGATGAAGGTATCAACCAATTCTATCAACCCCTGAGCGGTAGACTGAGAAAGTGCTTGCTCAGCTAGCGCTTTTGCATCTTCGTAACGCGTATTACGAATGATTTTCTTGATGCGGGGAATAGAAATCGCACTCATACTAAACTCATCCAGCCCCATGCCTAATAGCAACAATGTAGCACGTTCATCGCCTGCAAGCTCGCCACACATCCCCGTCCATTTACCTTCAGCGTGTGAAGCATCAATGGTTTGCTTAATCAGGCTCAATACTGCTGGTAGCATCGGGTTATAAAGATGAGAAATCAACTCGTTACCGCGGTCTACAGCAAGAGTATACTGAGTTAGATCGTTTGTCCCAATACTGAAAAAGTCAACTTCTTTTGCCAGGTGATGAGCAATAACTGCGGAAGCTGGTGTTTCTACCATCACCCCCACTTCGATCGCTTCATCGAATTTTTTACCTTCTTCGCGAAGCTGACCTTTCAGCAATTCAAGTTCTGCTTTCAGTGCCTGTACTTCTTCTACAGAAATAATCATTGGAAACATAATGCGTAGTTTACCGAAAGCAGATGCACGTAAGATAGCACGTAACTGAGAATGTAAGATCTCTTTTCGATCAAGGCAAATACGAATTGCACGCCAACCAAGGAATGGATTCTCTTCTTTCGGTAGATTCATATAGGGTAGATTTTTATCACCACCGATATCCATCGTACGTATAATAACCGCCTGACTGCCCATTGCTTCGGCAACAGCTTTATAAGCTTGGAATTGTTCTTCTTCTGTTGGCAGCGCATCACGATCCATAAACAGAAATTCTGTACGGTATAAACCGACGCCTTCGGCGCCATTGCGCTCAGCGCCAATCACATCACGGACGGTACCGATATTGGCACAGACTTCAACCTGATGGCCATCGAGAGTCATCGCCGGGAGATCTTTCAACTTTGCAAGTTCAGTTTTTTCCGCCAGATATTCGTTTTTGGTCTTTTTTAGCTGTTCAATTTCCGCATCAGATGGATTGATATAAATGTGATTATTTACCGCGTCCAGGATTAGATAATCGCCATTCTGGATGGTTGTTGTCGCTTGGGTGGTACCCACGATCGCTGGCAGTTCAAGAGAGCGGGCCATGATTGACGTGTGGGAAGTTCGGCCACCTAAATCGGTAATAAAACCGAGTACTTTTTCCAGATTAAGTTGTGCGGTTTCCGATGGAGTCAGGTCGTTGGCAACCAGAATGACTTCCTCTGAAATTGAGCCAAGATCAACAATGGGCATACCCAGAATGTTTTTCAATAAGCGTTTACCGATATCACGCACGTCTGTGGCACGTTCTTTCAGGTATTCATCATCCAATTCTTCAAGGGCTTGGGCCTGAGTTTCAATAACGGAATAGACTGCGGCATCCGCAGTTCTGAAATCGTTTTTGATTAACGAAATAATTTCTTGCTCAAGTTCTTCATCTTCCAATAGCATGATATGTCCTTCGAAGATTTCAGCTTTTTCTTCTCCGAGGTTTTTTGCGGCTATATTCTTGATGATTTCTAGCTGGGATGAAGCTTTTTCACGGCCTTGCTTGAAATGGAAAATTTCTTGTTCGACTTGCTCTTGACTGATTTTTTTCTGATTGACAATAATTGGGTCTTCTTTCAGTAATAGAGCTTTACCGAAAGCGATGCCTGGTGATACTAATATGCCTGAAATCATGATGTTACCTAACTACTAATAATTATTCTTTAAAGAGCCAGCCCGCAGATGGTTTGCTGTTTTAGGACATGCATTTAAACTGACATCCCCAGATAAAAGTTTATCCGGGGATGAGGAACGGCTAAGTGAATACCTGTTTATGCCCGTCATCTTTCAAGTTGCCTCTTTGTTGGCTGCGCTCGCTCACCCCGGTCACATAGTTTGCTATGCTCCCGGGGATTCACTCCCTTGCCGTCGCGATGCATCTTGAAATCCATAGGGTATATTCACAATCTCTGAATCTTGACTGGCTTAGTGGTCAACGGAAAATTAAGTGGTCAATGGAAAATTATTCCAGTTCTGCCATCAGTTTAACCAGATGCTCGATTGCTTTTTGCTCATCTTCGCCTTCAGCAGAAATAGTCACTACAGTGCCTTGAGTAAGTCCCAAAGTTTGTAGCTTAAACAGGCTTTTGGCACTGGCAGTTTTACCACCGGAAGTCAGTGTAATGTCGGAGGAGAAACTTTTAGCTTCTTTAACAAACTGTGCCGCGGGACGGGTGTGTAGGCCATTTGGCGCAGTAATAGTGACTTCTTGCTGGAACATAACGTTTCCTCAATAACTTAGATTTTTGCTATGTAAGTTAAGAATTTGTAATGGACAAATTTTAACTTGAGTGTTTATTCACTGCCTATCCCATGTAAGACGATTTTATTTACCTAAAGAGCGAACTGAGTAATGTTCTGGCAAAAGCGCTAAATAGCCTCTGAACGCTCTTTAGTACGACCCATAACTTCCGGGCCATGTGTGCTGTCTGTATTTACTTTTACTGGTAAGAATAAACAGCACTAATGACGTCTACTGAGATAGACTCTCAGGTTGATAATGTAATAAAAATTTTTATTCATTATCAAAAAAATTGTTCTTTCCGATGCTTCTGATTGATAGTTTGAAGTAAAGATAGATCGCGGAACTACTTAACTGAAACTACTACTCCTGTTAATTAATTTCGAGCATCGAAATAATTATTATTGGTTAAATACTAGACCCATTGTAAGAAATCATCTGGCAAAGTGAAAAAGTTTGATCTACCACACAGAAAAAGCACCATTTAGGTGCTTTTTTATCAATAAATCTAAGTAACTTACTTAAAAACTTTTATTCATCAGACAAGTCAGTAAACAGTGGGCTGCTTAAATAGCGTTCACCTGATGAAGCCAGAATGACAACGATATTTTTGTCTTTATATTCCGGTTCCTGAGAAAGTTTTACCGCTGCCGCAACGGCGGCACCAGAGGAAATACCTACCAGAATGCCCTCTTTCACCATGATTTCACGTGCGGTTTTAATTGCTTCCTCGCTACTGATTTTGAAAACGCGATCAACCAGTTTCAAATCAAGGTTATCTGGAATAAAACCCGCGCCAATACCTTGAATCTTATGGGGACCAGGTTTCACTTCTTCACCGGCCAGAGTCTGGCTGATGACGGGTGATTCTTCGGGTTCTACGGCAACCGCGGTGACATTTTTACCTTTGGTGTTTTTCAGGTAACGGGTAACGCCTGTTAGTGTACCGCCGGTCCCTACACCGGAAACAAATGCATCCACTTCACCGTCTGTATCTTCCCAGATTTCCGGGCCTGTAGTTTTTTCATGGATTTCCGGGTTAGCCGGATTACTGAACTGTTGCAGGATAATGTAGCGGTCGGGATCGCTAGCTTTAATCTCGTTAGCTTTCTCAATGGCGCCTTTCATTCCTTTAGCGCCTTCCGTCAGTATCAACTGAGCACCCAATGCTTTCAAGAGCTTGCGGCGTTCAATACTCATGGTTTCTGGCATTGTCAGCGTTAATTTATAGTCCCGAGCGGCGGCGACATACGCAAGCGCTATTCCAGTGTTACCACTGGTGGGTTCTATTAATTCTTGTCCCGGTTTTAGGATACCGCGTTTTTCAGCATCCCAAATCATGTTGGAACCAATGCGACATTTTACACTAAAACTTGGGTTACGGGATTCTACTTTTGCCAGAATACGCCCATTGCCAAAGTGTTTTAGGCGAATTAACGGGGTACGACCAATAGTCAAAGAATTATCTTCGTAAATTTTACTCATACTCGTCTTTCAACTCCCTTTAGTGATATCCGGTCAACAATACGCCAACAACCGGTTAATGGAAATATAACTTAAATATATTTTTATTGTCTAAAAGAATAACTTAAATGAATATCATGGCATAATACGAGAGACGTGTTGATCTCGATAGCGATCGACCCACATTGCTGTCGCCGCGCATACGGCAATAGGCATAATCACCAAATTGACAATGGGTATCATGGTTAAAATACTCACTGTTGCGCCAAATTGCAGATTAATTATTTTGTTTTGGCGAAGAGCGCTACGCATTGTTGGAAAACTGACTTTGTGGTTATCAAAGGGATAATCACAATACTGAATTGATAGCATCCAGGCACTGAAAATAAACCAGAGCACAGGCGCGACAGTTTGCCCGATAACAGGAATAAAATAGAGTAACAATAAGACCAGAGCGCGTGGAATATAGTAGCATAGCTTGGTTAATTCCCGTTTTAGGATACGTGGAACATCTTTGAAGAGTGCTATAACGCCGGTATCCGGTGCGGGGATTCCTGTTAAATCCGCTTCCAGTTTTTCTGCTAGCAGACCATTGAATGGCGCTGCGATAAAATTCGCTATTGTGCTGAATAAGTAAGTAAAAATCAGCAAAACAGAGAGCACGGCCATCGGCCATAAAATATAACTGAGCCATTGCATCCAATCCGGTACTTTGCTCACTATCCAAGGGATCCAGTTCTCCAGTTTCTGATAGAGCCACCAAAATGAACCGCCGAGAAACAAAATATTTGCCAACAAAGGCAATAGGACAAATCTTTTAATGCCTGAGCGAGTAATTAATTTGCAACCTTGCATCAAATACTGAAAGCCGCTCAAATTTTTGGGCAATTTTGTCAAATTCAGCATACTTCCTATTCTCTCCTGTGTGATTGAAACGCTATCATATAGGTAGGATTTTCGACTGAC
Organism: Photorhabdus akhurstii; assembly: GCF_019090985.1. Classification (NCBI taxonomy): domain Bacteria; kingdom Pseudomonadati; phylum Pseudomonadota; class Gammaproteobacteria; order Enterobacterales; family Morganellaceae; genus Photorhabdus; species Photorhabdus akhurstii. The sequence goes on from NZ_CP020335.1 coordinate 1,646,745, forward strand.
TAGTATTGTTCTGTATAAAAAGAACGCAAAAGGGGCTTATTAGGCATCTTTCTGATAAGAAAAGTGTGTATAAGCTTGCACTTGTGTTATTTGACAAATACAGTTAATACAGAAAATATTCCGCCGTGGTGGCATACTTAATTAAACAACAGAGATAGCAATGATGCAGGATTTGCGTCTGATATTAATCATTGTTGGTGCGATAGCAATAATAGCTTTGCTGTTACATGGGTTGTGGACCAGCCGTAAAGAGCGTTCTTCGCTTTTTCGTGATCGCCCAGTCAAACGTCATAAACATGATCGTCAGAACAGTTTCGTCGATGACAGTGACGATGAAGCGTTCAGCAATCAGCAAAAGCCTTATGCCCATAAACAGGTGAAATCTCATCAGGAGTATAAAGCTGAGCCAGCTATCGAGCGCCGTCAGCAAAAGTTGACTGAAATTGATGCTGCAACGCTTGAAGAAAGCGATGACCCGTTGCTGACGGGCCGTCAGCCTGAAACGACAGCGAGAAGGGCAGCCATAGAAGAACCGGAACCCCAACTCGGTCTGTTTGAATTCGAAGAGCAGAGTGAGCCTGAAAAAAACAGATCTGCGATTGAAGAAAAGTCTCAGGAGGCGGTTGGCGAAAAAGAAACTCAGACCAAAGTGAAAGAAATCGTTTTGGTTCTTCACGTAGCAGCACATCACGGCCAGGCATTGAATGGTGAACCCTTGCTGCAAAGTATTCTGCAATCTGGCTTCCAGTTTGGGGAAATGCAGATTTTTCACCGTCACGTGAACCCATCAGGTAGTGGCCCGGTACTGTTTAGTTTGGCAAATATGGTGAAACCGGGTTCATTTAATCCTGAAACAATGGCTGATTTTACAACTCCGGGGATTTCCATGTTTATGGTAGTCCCTTCTTACGGAGAATCTAATCAGAATTTTAAACTGATGTTACAGGCAGCTCAGCGTATTGCCTCTGATGTTGGGGGCGTGGTGCTTGATGATGAGCGGAAAATGCTAACACCGCAAAAAATCGAATTGTATAAAGCGCGTATTCGCAGCACACTTGGTGTTCAGGTATAATCAATTATCGAATGTTCAAGCCTCCGCCAGCCGGGGGCTTTTTATCGCTGGTTATAAATCATGAAATCAACGGCTCAACAAATAGAAAAGCTCAGAACAACACTGCGTCATCATGAATATCTGTATCACGTCATGGATGCGCCAGAGATCCCTGATGCAGAATATGATCGGTTAATGCAGGAATTGAAGGATCTTGAAGAACAGTATCCTGAGTTGATTACATCAGATTCACCAACGCAGCGGGTTGGGGCTGCTCCTCTGACGGCTTTTGAACAAGTCCGCCATGAAATTCCGATGTTGTCACTGGATAACGTATTTGATGAAGAGAGTTATCTGGCGTTTGATAAGCGGGTGCGTGACCGTCTGAAAGAGACTCAGGATTTAGTGGTGTGCTGTGAGCTGAAACTGGATGGTTTGGCGGTCAGCCTGTTGTATGAACATGGTGAGTTGGTACGGGCTGCAACCCGCGGTGATGGTACAACCGGGGAAAATATTACATCAAATATACGGACTATCTGTGCAATTCCCCTGCGTCTATTCGGCGAAAATATTCCAGCGCGTATTGAGATTCGCGGTGAAGTTTTCATGCCGCAAAAAGGGTTTGAGAAACTGAATGAGGAGGCGCGTCGCACGGGGGCAAAAGTATTTGCTAACCCACGTAATGCGGCGGCTGGCTCGTTGCGTCAGCTCGATCCCCGTATTACGGCTAAACGCCCATTGGCTTTCTTCTGTTATGGTGTTGGCGTATTGGAGGGGGGAGAATTACCAGCTAGTCACTACGAGCGATTGATACAGTTTAAGAAATGGGGATTGCCGGTCAGCGATAAAGTTAAAGTGTGTACCGATAGTCAACAGGTTATTGATTTTTATCATGATATCGTAAACCAGCGTTCCGCATTGGGGTTTGATATCGATGGTGTCGTTGTCAAAGTTAATTCGCTGGAATTACAGGAAACATTAGGCTTTGTCGCTCGTGCGCCACGTTGGGCAACGGCGTTCAAGTTTCCCGCTCAAGAGCAAATGACGATTGTTCGTGATGTTGAGTTTCAGGTTGGTCGTACTGGCGCGATAACGCCGGTAGCACGTCTGGAGCCAGTATTGGTCTCTGGTGTGACTGTCAGTAATGCAACATTGCACAATGCGGATGAGATTGAACGTTTAGGTTTGCGGATTGGCGATACGGTTATTATCCGCCGTGCTGGAGATGTGATTCCACAAGTTGTCGGTGTTTTGGAAGAGAGAAGGCCGCAGGACAGTAATGAAGTTGTTTTCCCTGAACATTGCCCGGTATGTGGGGCAGACATTGAAAGGATTGAAGGGGAGGCTGTAGCGCGTTGTACGGGGGGATTGGTGTGTGGCGCTCAGCGTAAAGAGGCGCTTAGGCATTTTGTTTCCCGTCGGGCGATGGATGTTGACGGCATGGGAGAAAAGATTATCGATCAGCTGGTGGATAAAGAGTATGTCGAAACCCCGGCCGATCTTTTCAGGCTGACGGCAGGCAAGTTGACTGGGCTTGATCGCATGGGGCCGAAATCTGCCCAGAATGTGGTAGATGCGTTGGAAAAAGCGAAAGCAACCACCTTTGCCCGTTTCCTTTATGCGTTGGGTATCCGTGAAGTTGGGGAAGCGACCGCTGCTAATTTGGCTGCTCACTTTGGCGAACTGGATAAATTACGTTCCGCTGATGAGGAAGCATTGAAAGAGGTTCAAGATGTTGGCGAAGTGGTGGCAAAACATGTCGTTAACTTCTTCAATGAACCCCATAACCAAGCAGTTATTGACGATCTGATTGATAATATCGGTATCGACTGGGAACCGGTCGTTGTAACGAAAGCTGAGAAAATTGACAGCCCATTTTCGGGTAAAACAGTTGTGCTGACAGGTTCATTGCATCAGTTATCCAGGGATGAAGCCAAAGCTAAACTTGTTGCACTTGGGGCAAAAGTGACGGGCAGCGTTTCTAAGAAAACAGATTTGGTGATTGCGGGTGAAGCTGCCGGTTCAAAATTAGCTAAAGCTAATGAGTTGAATATTCCGGTTATTGATGAAGAAGAAATGATCCGTTTATTGGGTGAATAACTTTTTGTTTATATACTGATTATTGAGAGTTTTTCTCAATAATCAGTCATATGTTGTTAAGGTATTTTTAAAGCTTATCTTATTCGATTCAGCTAAAAATGTGATCAGACACATTAAGTAAAGATTTACAGTAAGAATTATTTCAGTCTAATGTGATATCTATACCCTATGGATTTTAAGATGCATCGCGACGGCAAGGGAGTGAATCCCCGGGAGCAATAGATAACTATGTGACCGGGGTGAGCGAGTGCAGCCAACAAAGAGGCGACTTGAAAGATAACGGGTATATTCTTATTTGATCGCCTTTTATTGCATAGAATGCGTTGATAAAAACTCGCTTTCTATCGTGTTTGGAGTGTGATATGTCTCAGATCCTGCATTTCTTCTTAGCTTTGATTGTCATTGGCGGCCTTGCTATTTTGACAAGTAATGACCGTAAAAGTATTCGTCCTCGTTATGTTATTCAATTGCTTGTTATTGAGCTTATTTTGGCTTGGTTTTTCCTGAATTCTGGTGTTGGTCAGGAATTTGTCATGGGATTTGCCGGGTTGTTTGAGCATTTACTGAAATATGCGGGTGAAGGAACTGAATTCATTTTTGGCGGCATGATGGATGCAAAACTAGCATTCTTCTTTCTGAATGTATTGTGTCCGATTATCTTTATTTCTGCGCTGATTGGTATTTTGCAGCATATCAAACTATTGCCAATTATCATCCGGGTTATTGGTACTCTGCTGTCTAAAGTCAACGGTATGGGTAAACTGGAATCATTTAACGCGGTCAGTTCTCTGATACTTGGGCAGTCTGAAAACTTTATTGCTTATAAAGACGTACTGGGAAAAATGTCTGAGCGTCGCATGTACACGATGGCTGCGACTGCAATGTCAACGGTTTCTATGTCGATCGTTGGGGCTTACATGCAAATTTTAGCGCCTAAATATGTTGTAGCGGCATTGGTGCTTAATATGTTCAGTACCTTTATCATCCTATCGCTGATTAATCCTTATGCTGTTGATAGTGAAGAGGATATTCAGATGAGCAATCTTCACGAAGGCCAAAGTTTTTTCGAAATGCTAGGTGAATATATTTTGGCGGGTTTTAAAGTGGCCCTCATTGTTGCTGCTATGTTGATTGGTTTCATTGCCCTGATTGCGGCTATTAATGCTTTGTTCAGCATGGTGTTTGAAAAGAGTTTTCAGGAGATGCTCGGCTACGTGTTTTATCCATTTGCTTGGGTAATTGGAATTCCCACAGATGAAGCATTACGGGTTGGTAGCGTCATGGCAACCAAATTGGTTGCTAACGAATTTGTGGCAATGCACAGCTTACAATCCGTTGCGACAGAACTTTCTCCTCGTTCACAGGGTATTTTGTCGGTATTCCTGGTTTCTTTTGCTAACTTCTCTTCCATTGGGATTGTGGCCGGTGCGATTAAAGGCTTGAATGAGAAACAGGGTAATGTCGTTTCCCGCTTTGGTTTGAAACTACTATTTGGTTCAACGCTTGTCAGTTTCTTGTCTGCGGCTATTGCCGGTTTAGTACTGTAAAAGATGATGTTTTATCGTGGAATATTGCATCATGAATGGTGCAGATTCCCTTTCACCTATTTCTCCTTATAGATGTGTAAATTATGGAAAAAGAGAACCTGATAGAAATTGCTAATACTGCAATGCCGTTTGGTAAATACAAAGGGCGTATGCTCATTGACTTACCGGAAGAGTATTTATTGTGGTTCGCTCGTAAGGGGGAATTTCCACAAGGTAAATTGGGTGCGCTGATGGAGATAACTTTAGCAATAAAACTAGAAGGACTGGATTCGTTGGTGAAACCATTGAAAAAAGGCTAGCCAAGGTTGGCGTTTGTTTTTTAATCGATGATGGTGGTTATGAATGGGAATAACCAAAAGGCCCTGAAAGCATGGCTTTCAGGGCCTGATAATTTTGGTGGAGCTAAGCGGGATCGAACCGCTGACCTCTTGCATGCCATGCAAGCGCTCTCCCAGCTGAGCTATAGCCCCACGAGCGTGGTATTTCCTAATTTTAGTACCAAATACCTTATCTCAATATAAAGGATTTGGTGGAGCTAAGCGGGATCGAACCGCTGACCTCTTGCATGCCATGCAAGCGCTCTCCCTGCTGAGCTATAGCCCCAATCAAAATTAATGGAACGGGGCGCATAATATGAAACCCTGCAAATACTGTCAACGGCTAACTTATCATTCTCACAACGAGCGTTGAAAAAGCCATCAATTTTATGATCAATTAACAAAACAGAGGTTGAGCAATGGATTGAAGTGAAATAGAAGGTGTTTGGGAAAGTGATAAAGAGGTAGCAATTAAATAGGATTTTTGGAAAACAGAAAGGCATCACCTGTAGTAAGTGATGCCTTTGATGCATTAATTAAGATTGAGTTTCGCGTTGAGCAATGAACTCCAGCGCTTGATTAATACGGGATAAAGTACGAGTTTGCCCGATAGCGTGAATAGTGACATCCACACCTGGGGATTGACCTGCACCGGTAGCCGCAACCCGCAATGGCATACCGATTTTACCCATACCGACTTCCAGCTCATCAGCGGTGGATTGAATGGCATGATGAACATTTTCTGGCGTCCAGTCAGTAATTGAAGTCAGCTTCGCACGGACAACTTCAAGAGGTTGACGGGCGACTGGGCGCAAATGTTTCTTCGCTGCATCGGCATCAAATTCAGCAAAATCTTCATAGAAGTAGCGGCAAGATTCGGCTATCTCTTTCAGAGTCTTGCAGCGTTCGCCCAGTAATTTAATCAGATCAACCAACTGTGGACCATTACGGGTATCAATACCTTGTTGCTCCATGTGCCATGCTAGATGAACGGCAACTTTCTCTGGAGGCAGGGTATTAATATAGTGATGGTTCAGCCATTGCAGTTTTTCTGTATTGAATGCGCTGGCGGATTTATTGATAGCATCCAGGCTGAACAACTCAGTCATTTCTTCAATGCTGAAAATTTCTTGATCACCATGCGACCAACCCAGACGAACCAGATAATTCAGCAGTGCTTCTGGCAGGTAGCCATCATCACGGTATTGCATCACGCTCACTGCGCCGTGACGTTTGGACAATTTTTTACCATCATCACCGAGGATCATAGAAACGTGCGCATATTCTGGTACGGGAGCGCCGAGTGCTTTCAGAATATTAATTTGACGAGGTGTATTATTAATATGGTCTTCACCGCGGATGACATGAGTGATCTCCATATCCCAGTCATCGATAACAACACAGAAATTATACGTTGGTGAGCCATCGGTACGACGGATAATCAGATCATCAAGCTCCTGATTGCTGAACTCAATGGGGCCGCGGATACGATCATTAAAAACAACAGAACCTTCCTGTGGATTGCGGAAACGGACAACATGGGGCTGATCTGGGTTATGTTGACATGAATTATCACGGCAACGGCCGTCATAACGTGGTTTCTCGCCATTTGCCATTTGAGTCTCACGCAATTCTTCCAGATGCTCTTTAGAACAATAGCAGCGATAAGCGCTTCCTTGCTCCAGCATTTGATCGATAGCCTGATTATAGCGATCAAAACGTTTCGTCTGATAATAAGGGCCTTCATCCCAATTCAGATTTAACCAGTTCATACCGTCCATAATGGCATTGATAGCTTCCTGAGTTGAGCGTTCAAGGTCAGTATCTTCGATACGCAATACAAATTCGCCTTTGTTATGGCGGCTATATAACCAGGAATAAAGTGCGGTACGAGCACCGCCAACATGGAGATAGCCGGTTGGGCTTGGTGCGAAACGGGTTTTGATTTTACTCATTGGGGATTGCCTTAATTACGTTTCACTTTTCAATGAACGTTATCGGTGATTTAAAGTAATAAAAGAGGGGGGCTATTTTATCACTGCACCTTAATTCCTCAATGCTGTTAACGGGGAGTTGTTGAGAAAAGTCAGTGTATTTGTCTAAACTGTACCCTATAGTGACGATAATTATCTCACCCTTGTTTAATTTTGAGACGAACGATATTTTTCTCTAGAAAAAGCGTTGACTCATTCTGAACTATCCCTATAATGCGACCCCATCACGACGGGGCGATTAGCTCAGTTGGTAGAGCATCTCCCTTACAAGGAGGGGGTCATCAGTTCGAATCTGGTATCGCCCACCATCTCGTTGTGATAAAAAAGATTTTATGATTGGGCGATTAGCTCAGTTGGTAGAGCATCTCCCTTACAAGGAGGGGGTCATCAGTTCGAATCTGGTATCGCCCACCAATCATAAATTCAGTGGTATAGAAGCAGCAATAGTTATTGAAGTGGGCGATTAGCTCAGTTGGTAGAGCATCTCCCTTACAAGGAGGGGGTCATCAGTTCGAATCTGGTATCGCCCACCACTTCATTAAGATTGTTTCAGGCGGTATCACATCTATTTGGTATGGGTCGTTAGCTCAGTCGGTAGAGCAGTTGACTTTTAATCAATTGGTCGCAGGTTCGAATCCTGCACGACCCACCATTCCAAAAGACGCAATTAGAGTAGTTTTCCTATAGATGGGTCGTTAGCTCAGTCGGTAGAGCAGTTGACTTTTAATCAATTGGTCGCAGGTTCGAATCCTGCACGACCCACCATCTCAAAAGACGCAATTAGAATATTTTTCCTACAGTCAGGTTGTTAGCTCAGTCGGTAGAGCAGTTGACTTTTAATCAATTGGTCGCAGGTTCGAATCCTGCACGACCCACCATTCCAAAAGACGCAATTAGAGTAGTTTTCCTATAGATGGGTCGTTAGCTCAGTCGGTAGAGCAGTTGACTTTTAATCAATTGGTCGCAGGTTCGAATCCTGCACGACCCACCATCTCAAAAGACGCAATTAGAATATTTTTCCTACAGTCAGGTTGTTAGCTCAGTCGGTAGAGCAGTTGACTTTTAATCAATTGGTCACAGGTTCGAGCCGAGCGAAGCGAGACAACAGCGCGTGAGCGCTGGCCCGAAGGGCGAGGCCGTAGGCCGAGTCATCCTGCACGACCCACCATCTCAAAAGACGCAATTAGAATATTTTTCCTACAGTCAGGTTGTTAGCTCAGTCGGTAGAGCAGTTGACTTTTAATCAATTGGTCACAGGTTCGAGCCGAGCGAAGCGAGACAACAGCGCGTGAGCGCTGGCCCGAAGGGCGAGGCCGTAGGCCGAGTCATCCTGCACGACCCACCATCTCAAAAGATTCAATCAGAATAGTTTTCCTACAGTCAGGTTGTTAGCTCAGTCGGTAGAGCAGTTGACTTTTAATCAATTGGTCACAGGTTCGAGCCGAGCGAAGCGAGACAACAGCGCGAGAGCGCTGGCCCGAAGGGCGAGGCCGTAGGCCGAGTCATCCTGCACGACCCACCATCTCAAAAGACGCAATTAGAATATTTTTCCTACAGTCAGGTTGTTAGCTCAGTCGGTAGAGCAGTTGACTTTTAATCAATTGGTCACAGGTTCGAGCCGAGCGAAGCGAGACAACAGCGCGAGAGCGCTGGCCCGAAGGGCGAGGCCGTAGGCCGAGTCATCCTGCACGACCCACCATCTCAAAAGACGCAATTAGAATATTTTTCCTACAGTCAGGTTGTTAGCTCAGTCGGTAGAGCAGTTGACTTTTAATCAATTGGTCACAGGTTCGAGCCGAGCGAAGCGAGACAACAGCGCGAGAGCGCTGGCCCGCAGGGCGAGGCCGTAGGCCGAGTCATCCTGCACGACCCACCATCTCAAAAGACGCAATTAGAATATTTTTCCTACAGTCAGGTTGTTAGTTCAGTCGGTAGAGCAGTTGACTTTTAATCAATTGGTCACAGGTTCGAGCCGAGCGAAGCGAGACAACAGCGCGTGAGCGCTGGCCCGCAGGGCGAGGCCGTAGGCCGAGTCATCCTGCACGACCCACCATCTCAAAAGATTCAATCAGAATAGTTTTCCTACAGTCAGGTTGTTAGTTCAGTCGGTAGAGCAGTTGACTTTTAATCAATTGGTCGCAGGTTCGAGCCGAGCGAAGCGAGACAACAGCGCGTGAGCGCTGGCCCGCAGTAAAAAAAGTCATGAGTAATGCGAACACTCAAACTATGGCCTCTTGGAAACAGGTAGAGCCAAGATGTGGTAAGTAACTTTAGTACTTGTACGGCACACCGGCTAATCAATGCGTCGCCAGGGCCCTATAGAAATTAGGGCTTTCTTGGATTGATAGCTAACACCTTTGTCGCTAGTCCTGTCGGATTTTGACGCTTGTATCAAGGCTAGTGCCTAAAGCCTCCGCCATCTCTGCCTGTGAAATGTTAAGTTGAGCACGGATGGCTTTAACGTCGGCAACTTCGTATCGGGTCACACATTCTGCGGCTTTATTACCTTGTTTAATTTCAACTGCTTCTTCTAGGGATGCTTTTAATTCGTCAAAAAAACTCATGTTACACCTCATCTTTTAGTAATTTTATTACCACGGCTAGATTCTCGTGTGCTGTATTTATGCTGTGAAATTGCAGAATAGTATCAATATTCTTAGCATGAGCTTCATCATTTTGTGTATATACAGATTAACCATGAGTTAAAAACGCCAAAGCACATGAAGCTCTTGATATCATCAAACATCAGATTGAAATTAGCAGGTAAAAACCCACCTGTTGAATAAGGTCAGCTTATGCACCTAACGAAGATGAATTGAGAATCTACAAAAAATATGGTCTAGGAACAGAGAAATGAGCAAACAAACTGATAAGCGAGCAAATAACCTGATAGCTTCCATTGATGAAGCATGGGAGAACAGTGAGCTTGGTTGTAGTGAAGCTCACGTTAAAGTATCTGATGATGTAACAGAAGATCTGATTAACGAAGCGCTGGAGTTACAGCCCATTTCAATCAGATTAAATCGGTCTCTGATTGAAGATTTGAAAATGATAGCTGACCTTAATGGCTTAGGCTACCAGCCATTAATCAGACAAGTTTTAAATCGTTTTGCCAATAGTGAGAAAAAACGGGTGCTCGCCGAGGCTCACAGCAAAGCAATGAGAAGTGAAAAAAGAAAATCCAATAAACGTCATAAGGCTGCTTAACCATATAGCCTTAACTGCATAGTATATAAATGTAAAAAACCAACTGGTGAGGTTGGTTTTTTTACATTGACCCTTAAATAGGGTGGTTTTTCTTCTATGCTATTCGTAAGGTTGGTAGCCTTGGTTTTAGCGCGTTACTCTCCAACTAACATAATCAATCTATCCCCTAAAGCACAAAATATCAACATGCGGGGTACTCATGCTAAATGGACGATATTATCAGATAGTTAAACGATCTATACCAATAATGCCAGATGGGATAAGCTTTACCTAATTGTTGTACTGGCAAATTATTAGGATATAAAAATGAATTTCTACGGATTTGTTGCTGATATCGGTGGTACTAATGCCAGATTAGCACTTTGCAATTTGGAAAATGGGGCGATTGAGCGGATCGAAACATATAGTGCAAAACAATACACAGGATTAGAGTCTATTATCAATCACTATTTGGCGGAGCAAAAAACAGTAGTGACTTATGCATGTATCGCTATTGCTTGCCCGATAAATGGTGACTGGGTAGAAATGACCAATCACCAATGGGCATTTTCGATTAGTGAGCTGAAACAGACGCTTGGGCTAGAAAAATTAGATGTGATCAATGACTTCACGGCTGTATCTATGGCTATTCCAATGCTGACAGAAGAACACAAGGTTCAATTAGGCGGAGGAGAAGCGGTTAAAGACAAACCGATAGCGGTTTACGGGGCGGGGACTGGCCTTGGCGTAGCTCATTTGATCAAAGTAGACAAGCAATGGGTAAGTTTGCCTGGTGAAGGTGGTCATGTAGATTTTGCAGCGAATAGTGAAGAACAAGATGCGATATTGGCCGTTTTACGGCGTAAATTTGGGCATGTTTCGGTAGAAAGAATCTTGTCCGGTAGTGGGTTGGTAAACCTTTATCAGGCGATTGCTATCTTGGATCATCGTCAGCCGGAAGATTTAGAACCAGAAACCGTGACGCAACGAGCATTGGATGAAAGTTGTCAATATTGCCATCGTGCCTTGACACTATTTTGTGAAATTATGGGGCGATTTGGCGGAAATTTGGCGTTAAATATGGGGACTTTTGGTGGTGTGTATATCGCCGGTGGTATAGTGCCGCGATTCCTTGAGTTCTTTAAGCAATCGAACTTTCTTCATGGATTTGAAGATAAAGGGCGTTTTAAAACATTAGTACAACAGATTCCTGTTTATTTGATTACTCATCCACAACCAGGATTATTAGGTTCAGGTACCTATTTACGACAACAACTTTCACTTATTGATTAAATTATAAAGGCAGATATATACATTTCAAAATTAATGATTGTATATATCTGACTGAAATTTTATAAAACATCACCATTTCAACTGTATATTAATGTTGAAAGCTATGGAAATCTATTTTATTTTCTAGTATTTATATGAAATCTTGGTTTAATAATATTGTTTTGAATTTATGGGAATAAATTTAAATAATAGATATTATGATTTATACAATTAATTGGGGGTTGTTGTATCTATAATTCACATTGAAAACAGGATATGGAATTTTAGTTTAAAATCTTAATGCTATAAAATGGAATAATAATAACATTGCCAATTTTTTCATATAATTTATATGGTTACGATTTATTTTGGCAAGTGGTAAATATTATATTTAAATAAAAGGTGTGTAATTTACTAAAATGCATTTCCTGTAAAGATTTAATAGCAATAAACAGACATCTCCATGAATTTAAACTGTTTTACCGTCTATAATCAATTTTCCCCTTCGCTGCTTAATCTCCCTTGATTAAATTTATTGTCGGCAATGTTGCAACCAGGTTTTATCATTATCTGGGTGTAATATCAGAATAAATCATTATGTGATTATCAACGATTAAATAGGTGGTATTAAAAGATTGATATGACACTTTACAATGAATAAATAGGTTTTGTGACATTCTTTACTATCATCATAAAAACTTTCTGCAATATAGCGATGATTTATTCCCCGGCTTGTGGGAAGTCTTTAACATGATAATGAGATTTATATTCACAATATTTATGTAACTGATTGATTTATTTTAAATGAAAAGTGGATATTTTATTATGCTGTTTTTCATGTTTAAATACTTTTAAGTTATTGAAATTTTAATTGTTTTGTTTTCTCTTTTTATACTTTATAATCTGTCAAAATTTTTTATTTAGAACAGTACTGGATAGAAATGAAAACGATAGAAGTTGATGAAGACCTTTACCGCTATATTGCCAGCCACACACAACATATTGGTGAAAGTGCATCTGATATTTTACGGCGAATGTTGAAATTTAACGCCGAACAGCCAGTACAAAATGCACAGCCTATCAGTGCCGTGGAGAAAGCGCCGGTAGCCCGCCAGCGTGATTCTGTCCGTGTGATGCGTGAATTGTTACTTTCAGATGACTATTCTGATAAGAAAAAATCTGTTGAGCGTTTTATGTTGATCTTATCTACATTATATAGCTTGAACAGTGAAAGTTTTTCCCAGACGACTGATGCTATGCATGGTCGTACCCGCGTTTATTTTGCTGGCGATCAACAGACATTACTCGCCAGTGGTAAACAAACTAAACCTCGTCACATTCCGGGCACACCTTTTTGGGTGATTACTAACACCAATACTGATCGTAAGCGTAATATGGTTGAGCAAATTATGCAGGATATGAAATTCTCAGCCAATTTTATCGACAAGGTATGTGGCACGATTTAACTGATTAAGGCTGTGCTGACACAAAGTGCAGCGCAGCTCTTGTCCAGGGGAGATTTAAAGTGGTAAATCATCCGCGTGCGGGACAGATTGCCCGCCAAAGTGATCTGATAAATGTAGCGCAGCTTACATCACAGTATTACACCTTACATCCTCAGCCGGAGAACTCTGAGCATAAGGTTAAATTTGGTACATCCGGTCATCGTGGCAGTTCTCAGCGTCACAGTTTTAATGAGGCGCATATTCTGGCAATTACTCAGGCTGTTGCAGAAGTTCGCAAGCAACGGGGAATTAATGGCCCTTGTTATGTGGGTAAAGATACCCATGCTTTATCAGAATCGGCATTTATTTCCGTATTGGAAGTGTTAACGGCTAACAGCGTGAACGTGATTGTGCAGGAAAATAATGGATTTACGCCAACACCTGCGATTTCTCATGCCATCCTTTGTTATAACCGCTTGGGGAAAGCGTTGGCTGACGGGATTGTTATTACCCCTTCCCATAATCCACCAGAAGACGGAGGGATTAAATATAACCCACCTGATGGCGGCCCGGCAGATACGGATTTGACAGCAATTATAGAACGTCGTGCGAATGAGTTGCTTGCAGAAGGTCTGAAAGGCATTAAACGCTTGCCATTTGTTCAGGTGTTGAGCAGTGAATATTTGCATCAGCAGGATTTAGTTGAGCCGTATGTTAGCGCGTTGGGCGATGTGGTTGATATGGCTGCTATCCAACAGGCCGGGCTGAAAATTGGTATTGATCCTTTAGGGGGTTCTGGCATTGCATTTTGGCAGCGTATCGGTGAGCGCTACAATTTGGATCTGACGTTGGTTAACGATCAAGTCGATCAGACATTCCGTTTTATGCACTTGGATCATGATGGCGTCATTCGTATGGATTGCTCGTCCCCTTGGGCAATGGCGGGTTTGTTAGCCATGCGCGATAAGTTTGATTTGGCTTTTGCAAACGATCCTGATTACGACCGCCACGGTATTGTCACTCCTGCCGGTTTGATGAATCCGAACCACTATCTGGCAACTGCGATAGATTACCTATTCCGCCATCGTCCGCAATGGTCAGAAAGTGTTGCGATAGGTAAAACATTGGTATCTAGTGCCATGATTGATCGGGTTGTCTCCGATCTTGGTCGTAAATTGGTGGAAGTACCCGTAGGTTTTAAGTGGTTTGTTGACGGTCTATATAAAGGTGAGTTGGGCTTTGGCGGAGAGGAGAGCGCAGGAGCTTCTTTCCTGCGTTTTGATGGTACGCCGTGGTCTACAGATAAAGATGGGATTATCTTGTGTTTACTGGCGGCAGAGATGACTGCGGTAACGGGGGAAAATCCGCAGCAGCATTACAATAAGTTGGCGGTTCGCTTCGGTACGCCAAGTTATAGCCGTATTCAGGCGTCGGCAACTTATCAGCAGAAGGCATTATTAGCCAAGTTATCACCAGAAATGGTGAAAGCGGATAAGCTTGCTGGTGATCCAATCACAGCCCGGTTGACAAAAGCTTCTGGTAACGGAGCGTCAATAGGCGGCTTAAAAGTGATAACAGAAAACGGCTGGTTTGCCGCTCGCCCATCGGGGACAGAAGAAGCCTACAAAATTTATTGTGAAAGCCTCCTTGGTCCTGAGCACCGGCAGAAAATTGAGCAGGAAGCACTGGATATCGTTAACCAGGTTTTTGCCGCAGGTTGATCTTTTATTCGATTAAAAAGAATCCGCAATGGTGAAATGGCTTTTGCGGATTTTTTATTTTTCAGCCCAAGGCAACCATTAATGCGCCGGCAGTGATCAGTGCAACACCACCTGCGGCCATAAATGATATCTTTTCACCAAATAAGATAACGGCCAAGATAACAGCAAACACGACACTGAGTTTATCAATCGGGGCAACCTGAGAAACATTGCCGTTTCTGATTGCCAGAAAGTAGAACAGCCATGACAATGCCCCCGCCACACCGCTTAAAACGATAAAAAGCAACGCCTTGCGATTTGCCAGCACTTCACTAACCAGATTTAATTTTCCCTGTACTACAACGACGCCGACAAGAAACAACGCCATAATGACTGCGCGTATTGCTGTTGCTGTATTGGCATCAAGATTTTGCAAACCGATTTTTCCGAAGATAGCGACCAAAGCGGCAGTAAACGCTGATAATAAGGCATAGATAAGCCAGGTACCCATCGCGAGTAATCCTTCATAGTTAGTATCAAATGAGTTGAGATGATAAGACAGTTCTCTTGGTTTGAATATACCATTACTCTCATTAAGGAAATTAAAGAATAAACTCATTACTAATCCCAATTTTAGTTATTGAATATTTTGGGCCTGTGAAATAGTTTCCAGTTTTAATCTCAGATGGCTTCATATAAATCTATAAATAATAATTATCCCCACCAGAGTTTAGCTATTAAACTAAAATACAATTTTATTTATCTATTTCACTTTGAATATAATATTACAGTTTATTTTGGGATTAGATTAAGCTGAGTTTTGATTGCTATTTGAATAGATAAAGATTGAACTGAAAGGTATCTATCTGAGATTAAAGGCCCTTTTTACCTGCGTTTTTGCCTGTTAAAGTGCAAAGTACTTATGTCATTATGTTGCTTACTAACATCACCAGCATTTGATCTACGTTTAACATGTAACAAAAGTGTCATATTTCGTTTGCAATTAACATCTGTTTTGATAATATATTAAGAATAAATCATATATCATTGGATTTGCTTTATCGTACAGATCATCCTAGTGATTTCCTCTACATTTTATTTTTTGTAGGGGAGAGTGGGTTTTATGTACTTCCATAAGTATTTTAAATGATTGGCTTAAAAGATATCAATATAAATAATATAAGAACATAGCAATGAAAAATTTTTCTCTTAATAATTATACATCCATACCGGCATGTATATGGGGTCTATTTCTGGGGACTTTTGTAACAAGATCAACATCAATGATGGTATGGCCTTTTATATCCATCATATTATATACAAAGTTTCATTTTACTGCATCGATGATTGGATTAGTTCTCTCTTTATCTATTGCGATTTCATCAATATTAAGTTTTTATGCAGGTTACTTCTCTGATAAAGTCGGCCGGGCTAAGATAATTATCATTGGATGTCTTATATCTTCATTGGCATATTTAATATTATGGTTGTCTGAACATCAGTCTGGTTTTATTATTGGCACTTTATTAGCGAATATTTCTTGGGCGCTGGTGAATAATCCTATAAAAGCCGTTATCGGTGATATTATTGAGGAAAAGCAGGTAAGAGAGAATGCCATGTACTTAAGGTATTTATTTCTAAATGCGGGAGCGGTAGTCGGGCCTTATTTAGGAATAAAATTAAGCCTGGATATTAATTCTATTTCTTTTTTGATTGTTTCGGTATCCTATGTGATTTTTATGATCCCTGTTTACCTATTTGGCAAGAAAATAAAAATCAACTTAACAAATAATGAAGACTTTAAAGGAACGATAAAGGTTTTATTGAATGACCGTGTGTTTTTAATGTTGGTTATCAATAATATTCTCATGATGTTTATTTTTGGCCATTTTGATTCAACTTTGCCACAGTTAATTACCTCATTAGGGTTTAATGGGTACGCTGAGTTTATTGCTTCGCTTATTATGTTACATGCGATAACCATTGTCGTTATGCAGTTACCGTTTTCCATGTTAACGCAAAAAATGGAGTTGGAAACGAAAATAAATATAGGGTCTGTATTACTCATTTTATCTGAATGTATGTTCTTTATTTCATTCAAGTATTATGATGTTTATTTATTGTGGTATATGGCTGCTTTTACCATGAGTATCAGTCAAACTATTTTGTTTCCATGTGTGAATGTTTTTATTGATCGTTTGGCGCCAAATGATTTACGTGGCGCATATTTTGGTGCAGCGTCACTTTATAGTATTGGTTTTTCTATATCGCCGTTAGTTGGTGGTACTATTATTCAATTATTTGATGGTGGAGTGTTATTTCAATTATTAGCGATATTAAGTGTGTTGATGTTGGTAATTTTCTATCGGATGTTTAAACTAAGGGATAAACATGAAATTAATATTAGAAGAAGTCTCAAATCTTAGACCAACTGAATTACATTGCCCTGATCGTGTCGAGCAGTTAATCGAAAAAGTTAAATTTGAAGGTTTCTGGACTCAACCAATCTGGATTGATGAAGCAACGAATGTGGTTATTGATGGTCATCATCGGCTTGAATTAGCCAAAACATTAAAATTAAGTTGCATTCCTTGTCTGGCATTTGATTATGAGAAGGAGCTATTGGTTTATTCCCGCAATGAGAGTAAAACAATTAATCATAGTGATGTTATTAAGGCGGGTTTGGCTGGGCAACCGCTTGGTTATAAACAGACTCGTCATGAGTTTGCCGGGAATGTGATTGAAACACAAATTTCATTAAAAATGTTAGGGTTTGTCAATGAATAAGCAGTTTTATGATGTGGTAATGTGTGGTGCGGGGCCTGCAAATATTTCATTAATCCCGGATTTATTAAAAGATGAAGTTATAAAAGATTGTCTGATTTTAGAAAAAACAGAGATAGTGGGTTCTGGTTCATTAAAGAAATATAAAATTACCGCGAACTCTTTAGGTAGTGTATTTTTAGAGAAGTTTGACGGTTGTGATGATGAGCTTAGTCAATATATAAGATCAACACCGGAGTGGGAACATTTTAGTGCCAATAGAGATAAGCCAGTTGAATTGAGGTTTGTCGGTCAATATTTGGAGAGAATTGCACGTTTTATTCAGGAAAATAAATATGGTGATCGGTTTAATGTTTTGACTGATGCGGAAGTAAAAAAGATTAAGCAGAATGAAGATGGTAACTATGATATAACTTATCATAAAAATAATGAAGATTATATTGTATCAGCGAGAAAAGTACTGTTTAATATAGGTGGGAATTCAAACGAATCCAGGTTATTGCATAATAACAAGAATATTACCTCAGGTGATTTCATTAAAGGTTTTTATGATGAGGTTATAAATAAAGGTGATATAAAAAGTATATCAATATTGGGTTCGTCACATAGTTCTGTTTCTTGTTTAATTCGGCTGATAGAGCAATTAAAGTTTACTGGTAAGATAAATGTTCTGGTTAATAAAGATTTTAAATTGTTCTTTGATTCACCTGCAAGTGCAGAATCTTACGGTTATGCTTTCACTCAGGAAGATATCTGTCCTTTAAGTGGGCGGGTTAACCGATATTCAGGTTTGAGATATGATTCTTTTGTATTTGCTCAAGAACTTAAAGAAAGAAGACATAAAAATATTTCTATTTTAAATATCTCAGAAATATCGAGTGACGAAGTTATGCAACGTATTAATTGTGATGATTTATTGATTCACTGTACGGGATATCACTCAAAACTTGTTGAAATTATTGATAAAAATAACATTACTCTTGAATTTAAAAGTGATAAATATGGTTTGTTGATCAACGAAAAATTAAATCCTGTATCAACTTCAGGTGAAGCGCTCAATAATTTTCATACATTTGGTCTGGGGGCTGGTGTAAAGACGGGTGGTGAAAATGGTGGTGAGGCAAGTTTCCACGGAAGAATTGATGGGGTTTGGGTATATCAACATGTTATATATGACCTCGTATTTAATTAATATTTAATTCAATATCAATTTTATATCATTATTAACGGACTATATTTTAGGTTAATTATTATTTAAGAATAAAATAACCTTTTAACATCAATTTAAAATAATTTATTAAGACTATGAATAAAAAAACAGCAATCCTTCTCTGTGCCGGAAGAGGCAGCCGGTTATCTACCAGAACATCAAATAAACCAAAACCTTTGGTAGAAACAAATCAGATATCATTTATCGATAATGCGCTGAGGAATATCGAAGCTGTCGGTATTAAAAAAGTTATTATTGTGGTGGGTTATAAGAGCGATGTTTTAATGTCTCATATTGAACAAGGCGCATATAACTTACATATTGAATTTGTTAATAGTGAAAAGTGGGAATCAACCAATAATATCTATTCTTTATATCTTGCCAGGAATTGGATTAAGCAAGATACGCTGATCCTTGAAGGGGATATTTTCTTCACAAAGAAATGTTTGGAAACAGTGATGTTAAAAGCGGGAGATCTCAATGTCCTTGTTTCTCCTCTTAGTGGTAATATGGAAGGGACTTATGCAAAAATAGATAAAGATAATATTATTGCATTAAATTCTACTAAGGATAGTCATTATCAGGTTGAAGAAGGTCAATATAAGACGGTAAATATTTATAATATTTGCACCGCTAATTTTGCTGAATATGTTACTAAAGAGCTAGAAAGTTACGTTAATAGCGGATCAACTGGGTTATATTATGAGGATATATTTAAACACTCTTTGCTGAATAATATGGCTGAATTTAAAGCAAGTATTGTTGATCATTTTCAATGGTATGAGGTAGATAATACTTATGATCTTACTATTTGTGACTTTATCTCAAGTAATAATAAATTAGATCTTATTCAAAATAGGCACGGTGGTTACTGGCGTTATCCTATTATTGACTTTGGATTAATTTATAATTTCAACTTTCCACCTAAGAAATTGAAAAATGAAATAAAGAATAATTTTGATGAAATATTTTTAAATTATCCTGGCGGGAATCGTTTAGTCGAACATGCTTTATCTGAATTTATTGGGATAGAGAGAACGCAATTATGTATTTCGAATGGCGCTGCTGAGATAATTAAACGGCTTCCTGATGTTTATACAGGTAAAGTATTAGTCACGGTACCTTCATTTAATGAATATGCTAATTGCTTTGGTAAAGACAGAACAATATTTAGCTATAGTAAAGAGAGCAGAGATTTTGAGATAGATATTGATGAACTATTAACGTTGGCGAAAGAGGAAAAGCCAAATGTGGTAGTGATTGAATCACCAAATAATCCGACAGGTAAACTGACGCCTATTGATAGTCTGTTATATTTGGCTGGCGAATTGTTAGCATTAAATATCGATTTAATTATTGATGAATCTTTCTTAGATTTCTCTAAAATGCGTGATGACACAATGTTAAAGCATTTAGATAACTATAAGAATTTATCTGTTATTCGAAGCATGAGTAAAACCTTTGGCATTGGTGGTATTCGTATCGGGTATATTGCCACTGCAAATCAGGAATTACTTGGTAAAATAAGAGCGGTATTACCCATTTGGAATATTAATGGTTTTGCTGAAGAGTTTTTATTGAGATTACCTCAATATAGAGAGAGTTATAAATTAAGTTGTGAACAAGTGATTATTGATACGTTAAAATTACAGCAAGAATTAAATTCAATCGAAGGTATTACTGCCTATGAAACGGATTCTAATTTTGTTTACTGTAAATTGCATGTTTCTGATGCAAAAACGATATCACAGTTACTTTTAGATATTCATGGGTTATATGTAAAAGAGTGTTCTGGCAAAGGAAATATAGATTCTGATAGGTATTTGCGTATTTCTTGCCGAACACCAAGCGATAATGAAATTTTAATACGTTCATTGCGTATGGTGATGCAGGGGCTAATTAGTATTAGTGATATTAGTGTGGTTAAGGAAATTAACGAGGTTTGCGAATGAGCCATCCAAAAACAGTGGTAATTTGTGGTAAAGGAGAATTGGCAATTTTCATTTGTCAGTATTTCTTAAATCATAAAGAGTATAAAATATCGCACGTGGTGGCAGATAAATTCGAACCTGTGAGTACTGATCAGACGTTGATCGAATTCTGTTATCAAAATAATATTTCTGTTATTGAGGATAATAAGGTTGAGAATCTACCCGGCTATGACAGCGGTGATTTCACTTGTGATTTATGCTTTGTCGTGTTTCATAAGCGGATATTACCGTTAAAATTCATTAATTCTTGTAAGAGAATCTTGAATATCCATTTGTCCTATTTGCCTAAATATCGCGGCGTAAGGCCGGTAAACTGGGCTTTGAAAAATGGAGAACAGTCCCACGGTGTGACGATCCATGAAATTAATGAAGGTATTGACGCGGGGCCAATTGTCAATCAGATCTCATTTTCTATTTACCCTGAATTTGAAGAGGTTATTGATACTTATACAAGGGCTATTAACTATTCCAGACAATTATTCCTTGACACGATGCCAATATTGGAAAAAATAACTCCAAGACCTCAGGTTAATGCAGAGGCAACAATTTATTATGAAAAGGATAATCATAGTCTGGAAGAAAGGATGACATTTACCAAGCAGGCATCGCTCGAATTGCTTAATAAAGCTTAGATGATAACTGCTCTTAATGTACCGGGAAGCGCTTATGTATAATCTTATTGCTACAGATCTTGATGGAACTCTATTACTTCACGGGGATACGATAGGTAAATTTACCCATCAGGTGTTGACTAATTTGTCAAATAAAGGCAAGCAGATCGTATTTGCCACTGGCAGGCATCATGCTGATGTTAATGCTATTATTGGTGACTTTGGTATACCTGTACATCTGATTACGTCTAATGGCGCCAGATTGACCAGTGCCTGTAAGAAATTGGATATCAAACAATATCTACCGGGTGATGTAGTAAAAAGAGTGATTGAGGAAACTCAGGCGGATCAGGATTTAGTGATTAATATGTATTGTGGTTCCCAATGGTTAACCAGTGAGCTACACCATAGTTTCAGTGATTTTAATCAGAATGATAATTTTAATCCCGTAGTTAGACAGGCTGATGAAATGCCTTGTGATGCGGTTGAGAAAATCTTTTTCATTCACAAGAAGAGAGATCATGATGCGTTGGTTAAATTAGAACGTCATTTAATTGATCTCTTTTCCGATAATGTCAGTGTCGCTTTCTCATTTCCTTGGTGTCTGGAGGTAATGGGTAGTGGTGTTTCGAAAGGGCAAGCTTTAATTCAGTTAGCTGAGTTTCTTGGCGTCCCAATCAATCAAACTATTGCGTTTGGCGATGGTATGAATGATGTAGAAATGCTTTCAACCGTCGCTAAAGGGGTCATCATGGGCACGGCGCATAATAGGGTGAAACAAGCGCTTCCGGGTGCCGATATTATTGGCTCTTGCTGTGAAGAGTCTGTCGCTTATTATTTATCTGAACATGTGTGTCAGGTGAAATAAGCTAAGTTTTGCTGAGAGATGTTAATTGCCTGAGACATGAAGAGATTCGATTTGTGTTTCAGGCATTAAGGCATAAACCGATAGCCAATGCCGGTTTCAGTCAGTAAATGTTTTGGTCTGGTTGGGTCAGTTTCCAATTTTTGTCGTAAATGCCCCATATAAATCCGTAAATAATGGTTGTGTTCAACATAATTAGGGCCCCAAACCTGGTTGAGTAATTGGCGTTGGGTGAGTACTTTGCCGCTATTCGCCAATAATTCACCTAGTAACCGGAATTCAATCGGGGTGAGATGTAGTTCTTCATCGTTTTTGGTGATTCGGCGGTTAACCAGATCGACAACGACATCAGAAAAATGAACGATCGATTCTTCTTTATTAGTTCTGGCAAAACGACGTAAGGCAACCCGGACTCTTGCCAATAGTTCACTGATGCCAAAGGGTTTACTCAGATAGTCATCAGCGCCGACATCCAATGCCGCAACTTTATCCGCTTCTTTATCACGGGCAGAGAGAACAATAACGGGAATTGAGCTCCACTGGCGTAGATCACGGATCAAATTAATACCGTCACCATCCGGCAAGCCCAAATCAAGAATAATTAAGTCAGGCTTACGGGTTCCCGCTTCAATCAGGCCCCATTTCAGGGTATCACTGTCAAATACGCGATAGCCTTCACCTTCCAACGCTAGCCGGACAAAGCGTCGGATCTCTTTTTCATCTTCAATAATCAAAATGGTGTTATTGTTGGTAATAATCACATCTCCTCAGTAATAATTTCTGGCGGTTTCTCTAACGGTAGAACAAAGTGAAAACTTGCTCCACCTTTTTCGTTATTGGTCGCCCAAATCTTTCCTTGGTGGATTTCAATAATTGCCCGGCAAATTGCCAATCCAAGGCCCACGCCCGGAATGGCAGACTCTTTACGAGCGCGGGAGAATTTATCGAAAATTAACTGTTCTTGTTCCGGGGGAATGCCTTTACCCGCATCCCAAACTTCAATATGAATCTGGTTTTTTTCTGTTGTCGCTTTGATGCCCAGTGGTGTTTGGTCATCGGTATATTTGATTGCGTTTTCCAACAGGTTGATAAATACCCGCTCCAGTAAACTGGCATCACAATGCAACAACAAATCGGATGGCAGGGAAACCGCGACTGGGTGACGGTTGAGCGCATATTCCAGAGAACGTAAGGTACTGCCGACGATCTCTTCCAGCGATTGCCATTCCAGATTGAGCTGAATTCCTCCCGATTGGATACGCGCCATGTCCAGTAAGTTATTAACCAGACGGGAAGTGCTGAGAATTTGTTGGCGGATCTGATTCACCTGTTTGGTATGTGGAGAGCCTTCGGCAGATAAATCTAACATCAGGATTTCCGCTTGTCCGAACAGGACTGTCAGCGGCGTGCGTAAATCGTGAGACAGGGCCGCCAGAAGCGAGTTACGTAACTGTTCCCGCTCTGTATCCAGCTTCGCGGATTCTGCCCGGCGTGAGAGTTGCAATCTTTCCAAGGCATTGGCGATGAGGCCGGTAAATGTTTGCAGTAATCGCTGTTGTTCAGGGATCAGTAACTGGCGCAAATAAGATGGCTCAATAGCCAATACAGCCAGTGTCTGAGAAGGTGTAGCAATAGGCTGTAGTTGGTAAGGTACGCTAGGTAGCGTATCGGTTCCCGCTCCGGCCGGCAGATTTTTATCAAAGCTCCATTTTGCAATGGCATCATCAATCAGCATATGACCGCCATTATTTGTCGTCAATTGATATAAGTTGCCATCGTCGTTGGGTAAAAAGAGGCCGGTTTTAGCCTGAAAACCATTGGTAAGAAAATGGTAGCTGGTGCGGGCAATATCTTCTTCATTCAGCGCTCGGCTCAGTTCACGGGTCATTTCATAGAGATTGCGGGTTCGTTGTTCGCGGTAACGGGCAATTCGCGCCTGATATCTCATTCCCGCTGTGAGGTTTCCAACGACGACGCCCACTATCAGCATGACACTAAAAGTCAGCAGGTACTGCATATCGGTAACAGCAAGAGACCAATGAGGCTGTACAAAGAAGATATCGAAACTAATAACATTAATAAAAGCGGCAAAGATTGAGGGTCGGTGTCCGTAAAATAGCGCAATAATGACGACGCCAAGCAGATAAAGTGTGACAAGATTGGCTTTATCAAGGGTCAGCAAGAATGTTCGGGAGAACAGGGTGATAAGTGTACAGAGCGCAATAGCGATTAAGCAGCCCTGAATCTGTACTCGCCATTTTTCACTCACAGGGCGGTTGTCATGCTCTTTATCCCATTGGCTGCGTTCTTCTAATGCGACAATGACCAGATCCAAATCTGGCCCTAGTTTTCCCAGTCGGTCAGCAAAACCTGGACGCCATTGCCAGCCAAATAGCTTCTGTTTGGAGGTACAGCGACGGCCTATCAGAATCTTGCCGAGGTTATGTTCTCTGGCATAACGTAATACCGCTTTTTCTTTGTTTGAATCGGAAAGTGTCGCGGTTTCAGCCCCTAATTCATGCGCTAATCTAAGTGCTTTTAAAATGGTACGCCGTTTACCTTCGGGTAGTTGGTACAGTTTTGGAGTTTCAACATAGATTGCATGCCAGATACAGCCTAATCGGGCCGCAAGGCGAGCGGCAGTGCGGATAAGCTTCTCATTACCTGAGTTGTTACCAATGCACAGTAGGAGGTTATCACGGGTATGCCAGACCGGTTCAGGCCCTTGTGTGTCGCGGAAAGCACGCATTTGATCATCAACGCGATCAGCCGTCCGGCGTAAAGCGAGCTCCCGCAATGCAATCAAATTACCTTTGCGAAAAAAATTTTCGATGGCACGTTCTGCCTGGCTAGGAATATATACCTTACCTTCATGGAGCCGCTGGCGCAGATCATCTGGAGGCAGATCAACTAAGACAATTTCATTCGCCTGATCAAAGATGTGATCCGGGATAGTTTCCCTGACCCGGATACCCGTAATATCACCCACAACATCATTAAGGCTTTCCAGATGCTGAACGTTGATGGTCGTCAGTACATCTATGCCAGCCTCAAGCAATTCTTCAACGTCCTGCCAGCGTTTGGGATGACGGCTGGTGTGGGGATTACTGAATGCCAACTCATCCATCAAAATGATGGCCGGGTGACGGGCAATGGCGGCATCAAGATCAAAGGCGGTGGTTCTGCGCCGTCGGTAGTGGATCTGTTTAAGTGGCAGTTGTGGCAGACCATTAAGTAAAGCGGCAGTTCCTTGCCGCTCATGGGTTTCGACTACGCCGATAACTACATCCAGCCCCTGAGAACGCAATCTTTGCGCTTCCTGCAACATGGCGTAGGTTTTTCCCACACCGGCGCAGGCCCCGAAAAATATTTTTAATTTACCGCGCTGTTTCTCGTTAACCAGTGTCAGTAATTCATCCGGGTTAGGGCGCTGTGGTTCGTGTTGATCCATGTTCAACCTTACTGTTTTTTCTTGTGCAAATTATCAAGGGCAAGATTAAGTTTTAACACATTAATCACTGGCTCACCGAGGAATTCCGATGGAGGTGGCTCAATATTATCCCTGATTAATTGTTTTACTACTTTAACTGGTAAATGGCGGGCATCAGCGACTCTCTGTGCTTGGAAGTCAGCGGCGGCGGGTGAAATGTGAGGATCGAGGCCGCTACTGGATGCGGTGACCAGATCAACCGGTACAGGAGTGTCTGGTTGGCGGTTAAATTGACGTAGTTGCTCAACTCTGCGTTTGATTTCATCATCTAATATCGGATTGGAGGGCGCTAAATTGCTGCCGCCAGAGGCCAGTGCGTTATAGGGATAATCTACGGTAGCAGAAGGACGTCCCTGAAAATAGGTCGCTTTAGTGAAGGGTTGACCAATCAGTTCAGAGCCAACGGTTTGACCCTCTTGTTTTACCATAGAGCCTTGTGCTTGATAAGGGAACATCAGTTCTGACAAACCTGTTGCCAGCAATGGATAAGCTACGCCGGTAATCAGTGTCAGAAATATCAACAACACAACAGAAGAACGTAACCAAATCATTTTCATCACCTTTATTTAAGTATCAGCAAAGTGAGCAACATATCTATTATTTTGATGCCGATGAAAGGCGCTATCAGACCACCCAGACCATAAATCCACAGGTTGCGACGTAAAAGCGACAAGGCATTCATTGGTCGGTAGCTCACGCCTTTGAGAGCCAATGGGATCAGGAAAACAATAATCAGTGCGTTAAAGATAACTGTCGATAAAACCGCCGAAGTGGGCGAATGCAGGTGCATGATATTCAAGATATTTAATTGTGGATAAGTGACGGCAAACGCCGCCGGGATAATGGCGAAATATTTTGCGATATCATTGGCGATACTGAATGTGGTCAGAGAGCCACGTGTCATCAACATCTGTTTACCAATATGGACAACTTCAATCAGTTTGGTTGGGTTGGAATCCAGATCCACCATATTGCCGGCTTCTTTAGCTGCCTGAGTGCCTGAATTCATAGCAACGGCAACATCGGCCTGAGCAAGTGCCGGGGCATCATTAGTGCCATCACCTGTCATGGCGACCAGACGGCCTTCGGATTGATATTGGCGGATCAGGGCTAGTTTGGCTTCGGGGGTAGCTTCCGCCAGAAAGTCATCTACTCCAGCTTCTGCGGCAATCGCAGCCGCGGTCAGACGATTATCGCCGGTAATCATAACGGTTTTGATTCCCATACGGCGCATTTCACTGAATCGCTCTTTAATGCCGCCTTTGACGATATCTTTTAGCGCGACAACGCCCAGTACCTGTTGATTTTCTGCGACAACCAGCGGCGTACCGCCTTTCCGCGCCACAGTCTGTACCAAAATCTCCACGGCTTCTGGGAATTTTCCGTGATTGACTTCGATATGGCGGCGGATCGCATCGACAGCGCCTTTGCGGATCATGCGGTTTTCCACATTAACGCCACTCATTCGCGTCATGGCGGAGAACGGCACAAAAGTTGCGTTCAGGGAGCGCAGATCACGTTCACGCAGATTGAATCGCTGTTTTGCCAGAATGACAATGCTGCGGCCTTCTGGTGTTTCATCGGCTAAAGAAGAGAGTTGGGCGGCATCCGCCAATTGCTGTTCCGTTATGCCGGGCACGGGCAGAAACTGAGAGGCTTGGCGATTTCCCAAAGTGATGGTACCGGTTTTATCCAGTAGTAACACATCCACATCACCCGCGGCTTCAACGGCTCGTCCGCTGGTGGCGATAACATTCGCGCCTAGCATGCGGCTCATACCCGCGACGCCAATTGCAGAAAGTAACCCACCAATGGTGGTAGGAATAAGACAGACTAATAACGCTATCAATACCGTGACAGTGATAGGTTGACCGGATTGGTTAGTTTCCACGCTGAATATTGAAAAGGGTAGCAGGGTGACACACACCAATAGAAAGATGATTGTCAGAGCTGTCAACAAGATAGTCAGTGCGATCTCGTTTGGGGTTTTACGACGTTTAGCCCCTTCCACCATTGAAATCATGCGGTCAAGAAAAGTTTCACCGGGATTAACCGAACATTCAACCACCAGCCAGTCAGATAGCACATGCGTGCCGCCGGTCACAGAGGAAAAATCACCGCCAGATTCGCGGATAACTGGGGCAGATTCTCCGGTGATTGCGCTTTCGTCAACAGAAGCGCCACCTTCGATAACTTCACCATCGCAAGGGATAGTTTCACCGGCTTCAATAATGACGATATCCCCTTTACGAAGGCTGTCAGAAGGGACTTTCTCTCTGGCTGCATTACGATTGGATGAGGTGAGTTTGGTTGCCCAACTGGTTTTTCTTACTCCTTTGAGACTGGCGGCTTGAGCTTTGCTTCTCCCTTCTGCCAGTGCTTCGGCAAAGTTGGCGAATAGCACAGTAAACCACAGCCATAAGGCGATGCTACCTGTGAACAACGTATTTCCCTTGAATTGACCCGTTAACATGGCAATCCATAAAATGATGGTTAACCCACTGCCTAGATAGACGACAAACATCACTGGGTTACGCCATTGTGCGGCCGGATGACATTTTTTGACTGAATCAATCAGGGCATTACGAATCAAAGCAGGCTCGAATAATGTCTGTTGCTTGTTGGTCATGGTATTCCTCTCTTTGGCTCTTATCGGGCCATTAGCCAGATTTGTAAATGTTCAATTACCGGGCCAAGGATCAGAGCCGGAATAAAAGTCAAGGCACCGATTAGCATGATGGTCAAAATCAATAGACTGATAAACAGTGTGCTGTAGGTGGGGAGTGTACCGTTGCTGGCAGGCTGGCGTTTTTTTACGACCAAAGAACCGGCAATAGCAAGTACTGGCAGGATCATGCCAAAGCGACCTAAAAACAAGATGATGGTTAGCAACAGGTTGTAGAACATACTGTTGGCATTGAGGCCGGCGAAAGCACTGCCATTATTGTTGGCAGCGGAGGATAGGGCATAGAGCGCTTCACTGAAACCATGAGCGCCAGGGTTCAAAATACCGGCACGTCCACTGGCGGTGGAGATGGCAAGCGCTGTACCTAAAAGAGCCAGTGTAGGAGTAACCAAAATCGCCAGCGCTACCATTTTTATCTCGAATACTTCGATTTTTTTACCGAGATATTCAGGGGCGCGGCCTATCATTAAACCGGCGATAAAAACGGTCAGCAGAACGAACAGTAACATACCGTATAAACCAGAACCGACGCCGCCAAACACGACTTCGCCAATTTGTATCAACCACATTGGGATCATGCCGCCAAGCGCAGTGAAAGAGTCATGCATAGCATTGACTGCCCCACAGGAAGCGGCGGTTGTGACTACGGCATAAATTGAGGTTGCGAGGATGCCAAAGCGATTCTCTTTACCTTCCATATTGATATTACTGTTGGCGCCTAACAGGCTGAAATGGGGATTCCCTTTCAGTTCGGCATACATGACTCCTACGGTGGCAATGACAAAGATGATACTCATTGCCCACAATAGAGCGTGCCCTTGACGGTTATCGCCAACTACTTGCCCAAAAGCAAAACAGAGTGCGCAAGGGATCAAGAAGATAGAGAGTATCTGAACGAAATTGCTGATGGCGGTTGGATTTTCAAAGGGGTGTGATGAATTAGCATCAAAGAATCCACCACCATTGGTTCCCAATAATTTGATAGCTTCTTGCGAGGCGACGGGACCCATCGGAATTAATTGCTGTTGGCCTTCAATGGTATGAGCTAATTGATACGGTTCGAAATTCTGAATCACTCCCTGACTGACAAAAACGAGCGTGATAACTATAGACAGCGGTAATAGCAGATAAAGTGTGATACGTGTGATATCAACCCAGGCGTTGCCTACGGTTTTGACGCCATGACGGGAAAATGCGCGTATCAGCGCAAATGCCACTGCAATACCGGTCGCCGCAGAAAGAAAGTTCTGCACCGTTAGACCTGTCATCTGGCTAAAGTAGCTGAGGGTGTTTTCTCCACTGTATGATTGCCAATCGGTATTGGTGATAAAGCTGACGGCTGTATTCAGCGCAAGATCCCATTTGAGTCCGGGGAAATGTTCAGGATTAAGGGGAAGGGCGTGTTGTGTGACTAAAAGCGTGAATAGCAGCAGTAGCCCGGTCAGATTAAAGATAATGATAGCTAATGCGTATTGCCGCCAGTTCATCTCTTTGACGGCGCCGCCAGGTTTTTGTAAGCCACAGCAACGCCAAAGGCTTGACTCTGCTTTAGTCAGCCCGCGCGGAATATTACCGTCGATCATATTGGCGATAACATTTCCGAGTGGCTTTGCCAGTAACATCAAAATCAATAAGAAACTGGTGATCAATAAAAAAGCGGATGCTGCCATTTAAAAATCCTCCGCATGAAGTAGCGCATAAATCAGATAAACTAGTAACAGGGCTACTAATAACACGCCGGAAATGCAGGATATGCTCATTGCTTATCTCCCGAAAACTTGGATGGATAAAGATTAGGGAAGGGGATGCAAAGATGCTGATAAAAGAGTGAGTGGATGTGTAAAAAAAGTGTAAAAATGACTAATAAAAGAAGACTTAAATAGAAACCTATCTTGTTTAGAACTATAAAAATAATTCCCTTTTTCAGCAGAAGATACACTTATGAGAAAGTGAATGGTTAGGAGCATTAGGTGATTTTAAATTAATCTATAACCCTGTTCATGAATGTTTTGATTATTTATATAATATTAATAAAGTAATCTAAATATTAAAAATTGGTGTATGGTTTTCGTATTTTTTAATTATATATTTTTGTGTTGATAATTAAATTAATTGCGATTTTATAGTATGGGTTAAATTATTTTAGCCTATTATGAGAATGCAGGATTAAGTGTTAATGTAATTATTAATGATTAACAAAAAATACTCCGTATATGAATTTTATAAAATATTTAATAAATGGATTTTTATATTAAAAAGCCATTTATTTCAATGAATTAAGTATTTTTTTTATTTTTTCAAATGTTACATTTGAATCTATTGCCTGATAGAAACCATTTTCGACATGTATTGGCGTAATTATATTAGTGTTTTTCAATATTGGTTTATTGTTAAAGAAAACATATAGTTTTTTTCCTACGTTTTTCTTTATAAAGAGATTAAATGGTTTACTGCAATGAGAGTTATTTTTTACTTTAATGAAAATGGAATAGTAATTATCCCCTTTTTTCGGGGTAATTTCCTCTATACATAATGGAGTTAAATGAAAAGTTTCACCATTTGCTTTATAGTCAATAGAAAAAGCGTGTTTTTTGGAGACACAACCTGAAACATTTATTACTAATGTTAATAATATAACAGTTAATACCTTCATCTTTCCTCCTATTATCTGTCATAGTTAATCCACGATCATTCTGGAAAATAGCATGGCGCAAAGAATAATATCGTTTTTCTCTGCTTTATAATGATTATCAATGAAAGTTTTCATATTGGCAATCCTTGCTTTTATCGCTAAATAAGATTTCAAAATAGTGCTACATCTTATACCACTCATAATTCTATGTATAACAATGGGTTGAAGAAGGCTATGTGTAGCATAATTACGAAACGTTATTTAGCGTCAAACGGATATTTTCAAATACCTGTATCGTTAATTTCATTTTCACTGGCTGTTAATAAAATGTTTTTAATATTACATTTTTATCATATTTTATGTAATAAAATTACATAAAATAGAAAATATAGCGACAATAACGGCTTAAAAGTGATCTGATAAGTGGTAAATTTTCATTTTTTGCGATAAAATTTTAAACAATTTACAGATTGATTATTTTTAAGATTCTGCGGAAAAGTGGGATCATTTTAAGGAGGACAAATATGTCTTCATATCGTGAGTATCCTTGGTATCAAGTTCTTTTACGCCGTATTGGCGCTGTCACTTTCGGTATCCTGGCGTTTCCGGTTATGTTGTTTCGTCGTGATCGCGTTCGTTTTTACAGTTATTTGTATCGTGTGTGGGTAAAAACCAGCAATAAACCCGTATGGTTAAAACAGTCAGAACAGGTTATGGCAGTCAGAAGTAGCTGACAACTGACAATTGGCGGCAGGTAACGGTATATTATTGTCATACAATCAATAAACAGGACGAATATGATGCGTAATATTGAGCTGGAAAATGTGATTAACCGAGAACTGAAAATTGACGAATTTCAGGATTACGCCCCCAATGGTTTACAAGTTGAAGGGCGTACTCATATTCAGCGAGTCGTTACCGGTGTGACCGCTTGTCAGGCTTTATTGGATGAAGCGGTTTGTCATCAGGCTGATGCTATTATCGTTCATCATGGCTATTTTTGGAAAAATGAGCCAACGGTGATTCGTGGTATGAAACGTAATCGTCTGAAAACTCTACTCGGTAATGATATCAACTTATACGGCTATCATCTGCCGCTTGATGCTCATCCATCACTGGGAAATAACGCGCAATTGGCCCGTCTGATGAATGCGAAAGTTGTTGGGTTGATTGAACCATTCGTACCGCATGGGGAATTTGATCAGCCGATATCATCGGTGGAGTTAGCTTCACGTATTGAACAGGCTCTTGGTCGTAAGGTGTTGCATGTGAGCGATAACGCGCCTGAGGAGATTCGCACGCTTGCCTGGTGCACTGGCGGTGGGCAGGGTTTTATTCAACAGGCGGCTGAATTTGGTGTTGATGCTTTCATTACCGGTGAAGTGTCAGAGCAGACGATTCATATCGCCCGTGAAATGGGGCTGCATTTTTATGCTGCGGGCCACCATGCCACCGAGCGTTATGGTATTAAGGCTTTAGGGGAGTGGTTGGCGGATAATTATGGTCTGGATGTCACTTTTATCGATATTCCAAATCCGGCGTAATCACGTTTTTCTAATGCTGACATTGAAATAAGCGAAGCCCACCATCGGTGGGCTTCAAAGCTTTTGACAGGCTTTTCATAATTAACGTTTTTTGATCAATAACGTTATTCTATCCGATTCATAGAACTGTGAATTTTGATCTTGGTGATCTCGCTACACACGCAAGTAGAGGCTACGTTTGATAATTTAGAGAGCAAGTCGCTTGTACCTACTCTTAGATAACGAGCATACACAAGGAAGGTGATGAGATCAATTTTTACGGTGCTTTAAGCTGTACTGGTATGGCATCAAATTTCACTGAATAATCTTTCCAATTGAATAAAGCCCTAGCTATTAAGCTAGCAAAAACTGCGGTAAACCCTTGTATCTTGAAAATTGATTACAACGTCAACATGATTAGATTTGGCACGGTGTGTGCAGACCGATAAACCCTTTCACATCCCAGCTTTGCCACCGCTGAACTGAATGCCTCACGTAACGGGTGTATCATCCGTCCATCAAAGCGCTTTCGACGGGATTTTGTCGTGAATATCAAATGCACAACCCGTTGATATCTTCCTGTCACAGGCTAAAATGAAGGCACTTTCTCAATGAGCGCTGAATATGTTAAGAGCGACCAAAGTCCGCCTCTACCCCACACCCGAACAGGCCGCGTATCTTAACGGCCAGTTCGGTGCGGTCCGTTTTGCGTACAATAAGGCGCTGCACATCAAAAAGCATGCTTATAGACGTCACGGTGTGAGTTTAAATCCGCGCAAAGATCTTAAACCGCTACTGGCGGTCGCGAAGAAATCACGCAAGTACGCCTGGCTCAAGGCATATGACGCCATCGCGTTACAGCAGGCGGTGATCAATCTGAATACCGCGTTTGATAATTTTTTCAATCCGAAGTTGCAAGCCAAATTTCCCACGTTCAAACGCAAACACGGCCGGCAATCCAGCTATCACTGTATTGGGGTGAAAGTGCTGGATGGCGCCGTGAAGATCCCGAAATTGTCACCGATAAAGGCAGCACATACACCGAGAAATTGAAGGGCAAGTGAAGAGCATTACGCTCTCCCGAACAGCTACGGGAAAATATTTCGCCGCTATCCTGTGTGACGATGGTTGGGATGTACCGGAAAAGCCGGGCGTTATCACCCGCGTGACAGGGTGTGATATGGGTTTATCCCACTATCTTATCCAGTCGGATGGGGAGAAGGTGAATAACCCTCGTCACCTTATCAACGCCGCCCGTAACCTGCGTCGCAAGCAGAAAGCCCTGTCCCGAAAACAGAAAGGCAGCGCCAACCGTCGAAAGGCACGTTTACAGGTCGCCGCGGTACACGAACGGGTAGCCAATGCCCGTGCCGATTTTCAACACAAACTCTCCCGGACAATGGTTGACGAAAACCAAGCGGTCATTGTCGAGACGCTGAAATCGGCCAATATGATGAAGAATCACCACCTTGCTCGGGCTATCGGGGATGCTGGCTGGCATGGCTTCATCAAGAAACTGGAATACAAAGCCGCGGCGGCGGGCGTTCATCTGGTCAAACTGGATCAGTGGTTCGCCAGCTCGAAAACTTGCCATTGCTGCGGCCACAAAGTGCCGGAAATGCCGCTGCATAAGCGGATCTGGCTATGCCCTTGCTGTGGTGTCGAACATGACCGCGATATCAATGCGGCGCTCAACATCCAGTGCAAGGGCACAACAGAATTACAGGCGGCGGGACTCGTCGTTTCTGCCCACGGAGGCCCGCGTAAATCCGTTATATCGACGGTGGCGGCCTGAGAAGTGGGAAGCCTCGCCGTTTGCGGCGTGGAGCAGTCACAGCCTGGCCCTTATCGTAATCGGATTTTATTATTATTTTTCAAGCTGGCTTTTGAAATCACGTTTTGTGTAGCCGGTATAGAGTTGACGTGGGCGAGCGATTTTCACGCCATCATCATGCATTTCATTCCAGTGAGCGATCCAGCCGATAGTACGGGCAATGGCGAAAATAACAGTGAACATGGTGGATGGAATCCCCATTGCTTTCAGGATAATGCCTGAGTAGAAATCCACGTTCGGATACAGTTTCTTCTCAATAAAATAGGGGTCGTGTAGAGCAATACGTTCAAGCTCCATAGCAACTTCCAGCAGGCTGTCATTCAGGCCGAGTTCATCTAGCACTTCATGGCAGGTTTCACGCATGACGGTTGCGCGAGGATCATAGTTTTTGTAAACACGATGACCAAATCCCATCAGACGGAAAGCATCATTCTTATCTTTGGCCCGGTTAATAAATTCAGGAATATGTTCAACTGACTGGATTTCTTCCAGCATACGTAGACAAGCTTCGTTTGCGCCGCCATGAGCAGGTCCCCAGAGAGAAGCGATACCTGCGGCAATACAGGCAAATGGGTTGGCGCCGGAAGAACCTGCGGTACGTACTGTTGAGGTAGACGCGTTTTGTTCATGGTCCGCATGTAGGATTAAAATGCGATCCATAGCACGCTCCAGTACAGGGTTCACTTTATATTCTTCGCATGGTGTAGCGAACATCATGTGTAGGAAGTTGCCTGCGTAGGAGAGGTCATTGCGTGGATAAACGAATGGCTGACCAATAGAGTATTTGTAGCACATGGCGGCCACTGTCGGCATTTTTGACAGCAGACGGTAGGCGGTAATGTCTCGGTGACGTGGATTGTTCACATCCAGAGCATCATGATAGAAAGCAGCCAGAGCGCCGGTAACACCACACAGCACCGCCATCGGGTGCGAATCACGGCGGAAGCCGTTGAACAGGCGATGGATCTGTTCATGGATCATGGTGTGACGGGTAATAGTTTTTTTGAATTTATCAAACTGTTCTTGTGTTGGTGTCTCACCATACAGCAGGATATAACAGACTTCCAGATAAGTAGATTTTGTCGCTAGCTGGTCGATAGGGAAACCACGGTGCAGCAATACACCTTCGTTACCATCAATGTAGGTGATCTTGGATTCGCAAGATGCCGTAGAAGTAAAACCAGGGTCGTAGGTATAGAAACCTTGGGAGCCGAGAGTACGAACGTCGATGACTTTAGACCCAAGGGTCGGTGTTAGCACGTCCAATTCAATAGCAACTGAACCGTCTGGGGTTAGAGTTGCTTTGTTATCTGCCATTACAGTCTCCTTAGCGCTTTCATTTTTATAACTCTTAACAACCACGGCGGAAAGACACTATATAGAGTCTATCTTATCAGGCTATTTTATCGACCATTCTTTGTCATCAAGAACAGGCTTGGACGGTACTCGGACAAAAGCGATCACTTTTGAATGCACTTTGGTGTGGCCCGCGCCGGTGAGCGATTTGTGATTGAATCGCCTCTTACAGACTGTGCGCATACTCCGGTTGCGGTGCAATCTGTGTTCCCAATTTATTGACAAGATGGCCTACACTCATAATGCCTGGTGGAATAGGTTCTTATACTGTGTCCCCTGACACTGTACTACCGGGGAAAAGCTGAAATCAGGCCAATATCACATTTAAGGCTGAAATTTCACCCCGGACGACAATGGTTTTCGGGTTGTTAGCGAATTTTTGAGAGTTATGTTTTATGCATTGACTACAAAAATGATTATGATTCGTGCGGACTACACAGTTACATAACTTTAGCTTTTCTTGAGGTCTTTCCTCTTACCAAAAATCAATCTCAAAAGTGTTTTCAACCATATATGTAAGATAAATGTTTAAAGTTTGTCAAACAAGATAATTAATTTTGTGCAATATGTTTGAATCGTGATCTTAATCACTGTTCAGTGGAAATGTAGCTAATCATATTGTGTTGGAATTGTAATAATAATGTGAAGCACATATACTGCCGCCAGGTCTCCGGATTACCCTGCTGTAGGAGCACCCAGCGTAACTAAATCACAACATTCCTTAACATGAAGGATCTATCGTTTGATTAAATGTTGTGTCTTTGTATCCTCTTATCGCTGTCTGATTTCCGCCCAGGTCCGGAGGAAGGAAAATAATAAAAGAGCTGTGTGGGCAAAATTGTGAAAAAACAAAGACCTGTCAACCTTGATTTGCAGACGATACACTTTCCAGTCTCTGCAATAGCCTCGATCTTGCACCGTGTCTCTGGCGTCATTACTTTCATAGCAGTAGGAATTCTCCTCTGGTTGTTAGGAATGTCTCTCTCCTCGCAAGAAGGGTTTCAGCAAGCCGCCGATATTATGACGGGATTTTTCGCTAAGTTTATTGTGTGGGGCATTCTGACCGCACTGGCTTACCATATCTGTGGTGGTATCCGTCATATGCTGATGGATTTCGGCTACTTGGAAGAAAACTTAGCGGTCGGTAGTCTCTCTGCCAAAGTGGCAATCGGGATTGCTGTTATTCTGTCGATTCTGGCTGGAGTACTGGTATGGTAAGTAACGCATCTGCATTGGGTCGCACGGGTATCCATGATTGGCTATTATTGCGCGCGTCCGCAATGATTATTGTTTTATATGTTCTTTATATGCTGGGCTTTGTCGTTACAACGTCGGATATCACTTATGAAGTCTGGCGGGGTTTCTTCGCCTCATCCATCACTAAAGTCTTCACTGTGCTGGCCCTGTTTTCCATTCTGGCTCACGCTTGGATTGGTATGTGGCAAGTACTAACTGACTATGTAAAGCCGCTGGCACTGCGTTTAATGCTGCAATTGGCGATTATCGTTGCGCTGATGGCTTACTTGATTTATGGAACAATTGTGGTGTGGGGTGTATAGATGAAACTGCCAGTAAGAGAGTTTGATGCAGTCGTTATTGGTGCAGGTGGCGCTGGCATGCGCGCTGCGCTACAAATTTCACAAATGGGATTATCCTGTGCTTTGATTTCCAAAGTATTCCCAACCCGTTCTCATACTGTATCCGCGCAGGGGGGGATCACCGTTGCGTTGGGTAACTCCCATGATGATAACTGGGAATGGCACATGTATGACACGGTGAAAGGCTCCGACTATATCGGTGACCAGGATGCGATTGAGTACATGTGTAAGACCGGGCCGGAGGCGATTCTGGAGCTGGAGCACATGGGGTTGCCATTTTCGCGTTTGGATGACGGTCGCATTTATCAACGTCCATTCGGCGGCCAGTCAAAAAACTTTGGTGGTGAACAGGCGGCACGTACAGCCGCGGCGGCAGACCGTACCGGTCATGCCCTGTTGCATACGCTGTATCAGCAGAACTTAAAAAATCACACTACTATTTTTTCTGAATGGTATTCGTTGGATCTGGTTAAAAATCAGGATGGCAGCATTGTTGGTTGTACTGCGATCTCTATTGAAACCGGTGAAGTGGTTTATTTCAAAGCGAAGGCGACTATTCTGGCAACGGGTGGCGCCGGTCGCATCTATCAATCAACAACTAACGCTCACATTAACACCGGTGATGGTGTAGGTATGGCGCTGCGTGCGGGTGTGCCTGTACAGGATATGGAAATGTGGCAATTCCATCCAACCGGTATTGCCGGGGCGGGTGTTCTGGTGACGGAAGGCTGCCGCGGTGAAGGTGGTTATTTGTTGAATAAAGATGGTGAGCGCTTTATGGAGCGTTATGCACCAAATGCTAAAGATTTGGCTGGTCGTGATGTCGTGGCGCGTTCCATCATGATCGAAATCCGCGAAGGCCGTGGCTGTGATGGTCCTTGGGGGCCTCATGCTAAGCTGAAACTGGATCATTTGGGTAAAGAGGTGTTGGAATCTCGTCTGCCGGGTATTCTTGAATTATCCCGTACTTTCGCCCACGTTGATCCGGTAAAAGAACCGATCCCGGTTATTCCGACTTGCCACTATATGATGGGAGGCATCCCAACTAAAGTTACCGGTCAGGCACTGATGGTTAATGAAAAAGGTGAAGATGTCGTTATTCCGGGCCTGTTTGCTGTCGGTGAAATTGCCTGTGTATCTGTTCATGGCGCAAACCGTCTGGGGGGGAACTCTCTGTTGGATTTGGTGGTGTTTGGCCGTTCTGCCGGTTTGCACCTGAAAGAATCGCTGATGGAGCAGGGCGCTAGCCGCGAAGCTAGCGAATCTGACATCGAAGTGTCCCTGCAACGTCTGAATCGTTGGAATAGTACCCGTATTGGTGAAGACCCGGTTAAAATTCGTAAAGATTTGCAAGCGTGTATGCAGAACAACTTCTCGGTATTCCGTGAAGGCGATGCAATGGCGAAAGGGCTGGAAGAACTTAAAGTTATTCGTGAACGCCTGAAAAGTGCCCGTTTGGATGATACTTCCTCAGAGTTTAATACCCAACGTATTGAGTGTCTGGAGCTTGATAACCTGATGGAAACGGCATTTTCTACGGCTGTTGCTGCTAATTTCCGTACTGAAAGCCGCGGTGCTCACAGCCGTTTCGATTATCCGGATCGTGATGATGCGAACTGGTTATGCCATACCCTCTATCTACCGCAAACTGAAACTATGACTCGTCGTAATGTCAACATGCAGCCAAAACTGCGTGAAGCATTTCCGCCGAAAGCGCGTACTTACTAATGAGTTGCTGATAATCCAGTTGCGGAGGAATAGATTATGAAACTTGAATTTTCGATTTATCGTTACAACCCGGATGTTGACAGCGCTCCTCGTATGCAGGATTACACGCTGGAAGCAGAAGAAGGGCGTGACATGATGTTGCTGGATGCGTTAATCCAGCTTAAAGAACAGGACCCAACACTCTCTTTCCGCCGTTCTTGCCGTGAAGGGGTTTGTGGTTCTGATGGCCTCAACATGAATGGTAAAAATGGCTTGGCCTGTATTACGCCTGTTTCGGCTTTGCGGCGTGGCAGCAAGAAAATTGTTATCCGTCCGTTGCCAGGTTTGCCGGTTATCCGTGACTTGGTTGTAGATATGGGGCAATTCTATGCGCAATATGAGAAGATTCGCCCATATTTGCTGAATGACGGTAAAAATCCACCGGCGCGTGAACATTTACAATCACCTGCACAAAGGGAAAAACTCGATGGTCTGTACGAGTGTATCCTGTGTGCATGTTGTTCAACTTCTTGTCCGTCATTCTGGTGGAACCCTGATAAATTTATCGGGCCTGCGGGTTTACTGGCCGCATATCGCTTCCTGATTGACAGCCGTGATACTGAAACGGCTTCACGATTAGATAAGTTGAATGATGCTTTTAGTGTTTTCCGTTGCCATAGCATCATGAATTGTGTCAGTGTGTGCCCTAAGGGGTTGAATCCAACAAAAGCTATTGGCCATATTAAGTCTATGTTACTGAAACATAGTGCATAATAGGTCCGCCCTCCGCGAAATTTTTTTGTGGAGGGCACAAAGAATTGAAGAGTATGAGTTGCCAACTGCTAATGATGACAAAAGCTTGAGGAGAGGAACCTTTAAAAACGGTTGGGCGTTTTTTAAAGGTTCCTTGAAGGGTTCCGAAACCCAAAAGAGAACATGCATAAAGCACGTCCAAATGAACCTTTTATCGATACCGTATTTAAACGGTAATAGTTAACCACGGCGAAAACTAAAGCTTTTAAAGCTTAAGGGATCACAATGCAGAACGGCGCAATGAAGGACTGGCTGGATTCAAGCTTCCTGGCTGGTTCAAACCAGTCTTACATAGAGCAGATCTATGAAGACTATATAACCGATCCAAACTCCGTTGATGCAAGTTGGAGAGAGATTTTCCAACAATTGCCGAATGCGGGACTCAACGGTGAACAACTCCACTCGCAGACGCGTGATTACTTCCGCCGTCTTGCGAAAGATACTACGCGTTATCACTCCTCTGTCAGCGATCCAGCAATGGATGCAAAACAAGTTAAAGTTTTGCAGCTCATCAACGCATTCCGCTTCCGCGGCCATCAAAATGCGAACCTTGACCCGCTGGGATTATGGAAACAGGATAGTGTTCCTGATTTAGATCCTGCTTTCCATAATCTGACGGAAGCTGATTTTGAAGAAACATTTAACGTAGGTTCTTTTGCAGTCGGCAAAGAGACAATGAAATTGGCTGATTTGTATGAAGCGTTGAAACGCACCTATTGCGGTTCTATTGGCGCGGAATACATGCACATCACCAATACGGAAGAAAAACGTTGGATTCAGCAGCGTCTGGAATCTGTTACTGTCAGCTCTCAGTTTAGCGTAGAAGAAAAGCGGCGTTTTCTGGCGGAACTGACGGCAGCGGAAGGTTTGGAACGTTATCTGGGAGCTAAGTTTCCGGGAGCGAAACGTTTCTCTCTTGAAGGTGGTGATGCGCTGATCCCAATGTTGAAGGATCTTATCCGTCATGCCGGTAAACATGACACACGAGAAGTTGTGCTGGGAATGGCTCACCGTGGTCGCCTCAACGTCTTGGTTAATATTTTAGGTAAAAAACCGGCTGATCTGTTTGATGAATTTGCCGGTAAACATAAAGAGCACCTTGGTACCGGTGACGTGAAATATCATCAAGGTTTCTCGTCTGATTTTGCCACCGAGGGCGCTCAGGTTCATTTGGCATTAGCATTTAACCCATCTCACCTTGAGATTGTCAGTCCTGTCGTTATTGGTTCAGTACGCGCCCGCCGTGATCGTCTGGATGAAGGTCTCAGTAATATGGTGTTGCCAATCACTATCCACGGTGATGCGGCTGTTACCGGTCAGGGAGTGGTGCAAGAAACGCTGAACATGTCTCAGGCTCGTGGTTATGAGGTAGGCGGTACAATTCGTATTGTCATCAATAACCAGATCGGTTTCACAACGTCTAACCCGAAAGATGCCCGTTCAACACAATACTGTACCGATATTATCAAAATGGTACAGGCGCCGATTTTCCACGTTAATGCAGACGATCCGGAAGCGGTGGCATTTGTCACCCGTTTAGCACTGGATTTCCGTAATACCTTCAAACGTGATGTGATGATCGATCTGGTCTGTTACCGCCGTCATGGTCATAACGAAGCTGATGAGCCCAGTGCAACTCAGCCAATGATGTATCAGAAAATCAAGAAACACCCAACGCCACGTAAAATCTATGGTGACAAGCTGGCGGCTGAGAACTTGATATCAGTCGATGATGTGACCGAGATGGTTAATCTGTATCGTGATGCCCTCGACCGTGGTGATTGTGTCGTTGATGAGTGGCGCTCAATGGGGCTGCACTCATTTACTTGGGAACCTTATCTAAATCACGAATGGGATGAAGAGTATCCACATAAAGTTGATATCAAGCGCTTGCAAGATCTGGGTAGACGCATCAGTTCTGTCCCGGAAGCAGTGACAATGCACTCCCGTGTAGTGAAGATTTATAACGACCGTGCCGAGATGGCAAACGGCGATAAATTGTTCGATTGGGGCGCCGCGGAAACATTGGCCTACGCAACTTTAGTGGATGAAGGGGTTTCGGTGCGTTTGTCTGGTGAAGATGCTGGTCGTGGTACCTTCTTCCATCGTCATGCTGTTATCCATAATCAGTCTGATGGTTCTGTTTATGTTCCTTTGGCGAACGTTCATAACGGTCAGGGAGCATTCGATGTTTGGGATTCTGTTCTGTCCGAAGAAGCGGTGTTGGCATTTGAGTATGGCTACGCAACAACAGAACCTCGTGCTCTGACAATCTGGGAAGCTCAGTTTGGTGATTTTGCCAACGGCGCACAGGTTGTTATTGACCAATTCATCAGCTCTGGTGAGCAGAAATGGGGCCGTATGTGCGGCTTGGTTATGCTGCTGCCTCATGGTTATGAAGGGCAGGGGCCTGAACACTCCTCCGCTCGTTTGGAGCGTTATCTGCAACTGTGTGCAGAACAGAACATGCAGGTTTGTGTACCATCAACGCCAGCCCAGGTCTACCATATGCTTCGCCGTCAGGCTTTGCGCGGTATGCGCCGTCCGTTGATCGTGATGTCGCCAAAATCACTGTTGCGCCATCCATTAGCTGTTTCTGGTTTGGATGAACTGGCTAACGGTAAATTCCAGACAGTGATTGGTGAAACTGACGCTCTTGATCCGAAAGGCGTTAAACGAGTTGTACTTTGTTCAGGTAAAGTCTACTACGACCTGTTGGAACAACGTCGTAAAAATGAACAAACTGATGTCGCTATCGTGCGTATTGAGCAACTATATCCATTCCCTCATCAGGATGTTCAGTCAACACTGGAACAGTATGCTCATGTACATGATTTTGTCTGGTGCCAGGAAGAGCCGTTAAATCAGGGGGCCTGGTATTGCAGTCAGCACAACTTCCGTGAAGTGATCCCGTTCGGGGCTTCTTTACGTTATGCAGGTCGTCCTGCGTCTGCTTCCCCGGCAGTTGGATATACGTCAGTTCACCAGCAACAACAACAAGAGCTGGTTAATGACGCACTGAACGTTGAATAAATAAAGGATATAAAATGAGTAGCGTAGATATTCTGGTTCCGGATTTGCCTGAGTCTGTTGCTGATGCCACTGTGGCAGTTTGGCACAAAAAAGAGGGTGACCGTGTTGAACGTGATGAAGTGCTGGTTGAAATCGAAACAGATAAAGTTGTGCTGGAAGTGCCTGCCAGCGAGGCCGGTGTTTTAGAAGCCATTTTAGAACAGAAAGACGCCACTGTTCTGTCCCGTCAGCTTCTTGGTCGTATCCGTCTGGGCGATAGCACCGGCAAGCCAGCGGAAATAAAAGAGAAAACAGAAGCGACTTTGGCGAAACGCCAGACGGCGGGTTTAGAAGAAGAGAGCAATGATGCGCTCAGCCCGGCGGTTCGCCGTTTGATTGCAGAGCATGATCTTGATGCTAAAGCGATTAAAGGCAGTGGTGTTGGTGGACGTATTGTCCGTGAAGACGTGGAAAAATACATGGCTGATAACGAAAAAGTGGCTAGCAAGTCCGCAGAAGCCCCTGTTTCTGCCCAGGATTCTCTGTTGCCGCACCGCAGTGAAAAACGTGTTCCAATGACTCGCCTGCGTAAGCGCGTAGCTGAACGTCTGCTGGAAGCGAAAAACAACACTGCGATGTTGACAACATTTAACGAAGTTAACATGAAGCCCATTCAAGACATGCGTAAACAGTACGGCGAGGCGTTTGAAAAACGTCACGGTGTGCGTCTGGGTTTTATGTCTTTCTATGTGAAAGCCGTGGTTGAAGCACTGAAACGCTATCCAGAAGTGAATGCTTCTATTGATGGCACTGATGTGGTTTACCACAACTATTTCGAT
The DNA here is from genome assembly GCF_019090985.1 of Photorhabdus akhurstii. Lineage (NCBI taxonomy): Bacteria > Pseudomonadati > Pseudomonadota > Gammaproteobacteria > Enterobacterales > Morganellaceae > Photorhabdus > Photorhabdus akhurstii. The sequence goes on from NZ_CP020335.1 coordinate 1,690,308, forward strand.
ATCAGTATTGCGGTATCAACACCGCGTGGTCTGGTAACGCCAGTACTGCGTGATGCCGATGCACTGAGCATGGCTGATCTCGAAAAACGCATTAAAGAGCTGGCTATCAAAGGCCGCGACGGCAAATTGACCGTTGAAGAGCTGACGGGTGGTAACTTTACCATTACTAATGGCGGTGTATTCGGCTCCTTAATGTCTACGCCAATCATTAACCCACCACAGAGTGCGATTCTTGGCATGCATGCCATCAAAGATCGCCCAATGGCGGTTAATGGTCAGGTGGAGATCCTTCCAATGATGTACCTGGCACTGTCTTATGACCACCGTCTGATCGATGGACGTGAGTCTGTAGGCTTCCTGGTGACCATCAAAGAAATGCTGGAAGATCCTGCACGTTTGCTGCTGGACGTATAGCAACATAATCAGGGCAGATACGCGCTAATATCTGCCCAGTCTGAAGTAAACAAATGTATATGTACAGCCAGTCTTTTCTTTGGACTGGCTATATCCAAAGCAACAAAAAAATCAGAGAGCAACCTACTTATTTTTGCTCTCCTCAGACTTAATTATGGATAGAACATCATGAATTTACACGAGTATCAGGCAAAACAGCTTTTTGCACGGTATGGTTTACCCGCTCCGGCTGGTTACGCCTGCACAACACCGCGTGAAGCAGAAGAAGCTGCATCTAAAATCGGCTCTGGCCCTTGGGTGGTGAAGTGCCAGGTTCATGCCGGCGGTCGCGGTAAAGCGGGCGGCGTGAAAGTGGTTAACAGTAAAGAAGAAATTCGCGCTTTCGCTGAACAATGGCTGGGCAAACGTCTGGTTACTTACCAGACAGATGCTCAAGGTCAGCCTGTTCGTCAGATTTTAGTGGAAGGGGCAACTGATATTGCGAAGGAGCTGTATCTCGGTGCTGTGGTTGATCGTGGTACACGTCGTGTAGTGTTCATGGCTTCTACTGAAGGTGGTGTTGAAATTGAAAAAGTTGCGGAAGAGACCCCGGAACTGATTCATAAAGCGATTATTGACCCGCTGATTGGTCCTATGCCTTATCAGGGGCGTGAACTGGCATTTAAATTGGGTTTAACCGGTAAACAAGTCAGCCAGTTCACTAAAATTTTCTTAGGGTTGGCAAATCTGTTCCTGGAGCGCGATCTGGCTCTGGTTGAAATTAACCCATTGGTTATTACCACTCAAGGTGATTTGATTTGTCTGGATGGCAAACTGGGTGCTGATGGCAACGCACTGTTCCGTCAGGCTGAATTGCGTGAAATGCATGACCCATCTCAGGAAGATCCCCGTGAAGCTCAGGCGGCACAGTGGGAACTGAACTATGTCGCGCTGGATGGCAATATTGGTTGCATGGTAAACGGTGCGGGCCTGGCGATGGGAACGATGGATATCGTTAAATTGCATGGCGGGGCGCCAGCTAACTTCCTTGATGTCGGTGGTGGCGCAACCAAAGAGCGTGTTACAGAAGCGTTTAAGATCATCCTGTCAGATGAAAATGTAAAAGCGGTATTGGTTAATATCTTTGGTGGTATTGTTCGTTGTGACCTGATTGCTGACGGTATTATTGGTGCGGTGGAAGAAGTTGGAGTTCACGTACCGGTTGTTGTTCGTTTGGAAGGAAACAATGCTGATCTGGGCGCGAAAAAACTGGCTGACAGTGGTTTAAATATCATTGCCGCAACCAGCTTGACAGATGCAGCTAAACAAGCAGTAGCAGCAGTGGGGGCAAAATAAATAATGTCTATTTTAATTGATAAAAACACCAAAGTTATCTGTCAGGGTTTCACTGGCAGCCAAGGTACTTTCCACTCAGAACAAGCGATTGCTTACGGCACCCAAATGGTTGGCGGGGTAACGCCGGGTAAGGGTGGCACTGAGCATCTGGGATTACCTGTTTTCAATACCGTTCGTGAAGCGGTAGAAGCAACAGGGGCAACGGCTTCTGTTATCTATGTTCCTGCGCCATTCTGTAAAGACTCTATTCTGGAAGCGATTGACGCAGGTATTAAACTGATTATCACTATTACCGAAGGTATTCCGACACTGGATATGCTGGCGGTTAAAGTGAAATTGGATGAAGCGGGTGTGCGTATGATCGGCCCTAACTGTCCGGGAGTCATTACACCAGATGAATGTAAGATCGGTATTATGCCGGGCCACATTCATCGGGCGGGTAAGGTTGGTATCGTTTCCCGTTCAGGCACGCTGACTTATGAAGCAGTAAAACAGACGACGGATGCAGGTTTAGGGCAATCTACCTGCGTTGGTATCGGCGGGGACCCAATTCCAGGTTCTAACTTCATCGATATTCTGAAATTGTTCCAGCAAGATCCGCAAACAGAAGCCATCGTAATGATTGGTGAAATTGGTGGTACAGCGGAAGAAGAAGCGGCGGCTTATATTAAAGAGCATGTCACTAAGCCGGTTGTCGCCTACATCGCGGGTGTGACTGCGCCAAAAGGCAAGCGTATGGGCCATGCCGGCGCCATTATCGCGGGTGGCAAAGGAACGGCGGACGAAAAATTTGCTGCTCTGGAAGCGGCAGGCGTGAAAACTGTTCGTAGCTTGGCTGACATCGGTGATGCTGTGAAAGATCTACTTGCTGGCAAGTAAGCGCTGATAAGAAATATTTATCTATGAGGCCACTGTGAAGTGGCCTCAGATCGTTAAAAAAGCCCGTTAGAAATAGGTTCTTTAGCATCGAAAATTTCAAATTCCATCTTTGTCAATACGACGTTACGCTTGCTGGCTGTGCGAAAAGTAGCAAAGAAGGATAGGAAACAACAGTTTACTCACCTTTTTCATCACATCAGTGAAGAACTGTTATATCAGATTTTTCAGCAATTTAAACGTCAATCTGCACCGGGCTGCGAGGGTATCACATGGGAAAACTATGCAGAAAATCTGCAAAATAACCTCCATGCGCTCCACGGCAGATTTCATCGTGGGCAATACAGACCCCAGCTGGCAAGGCAGGTGAGGATCCTGAAAGAAGACGGGACAGAAAGGCCATTGAGTATACTGTGTCTGGAGGACAAAATCGTGCAGCAAGCGGTTGTTACGGTTTTAAATCAAATCTACGGGACCGATTTTCTCGGCTTCTCGTATGGGTTCAGACCAGGCAGAGGGCAACACGATGCACTGGACGCGCTGAATGTGGCAATTATGGAGAGGAAAGTCAATTGGGTGCTGGAGTTGGACAGTTCGTTCTTGCGGACTCCAATGTTTTCTTCGGTTTCTTTATAACGAAAAGAGAATTGCCACACATTTCTCTGATTCGCTTCCCTGTATGCAGACACGCAAGCAAACCAAAATACTCTCTGTCTGGAAAAAAGACGATCTGCTCAGGTTACTGGCAGCGATTGATCGCGGTAACCCTTCCGGAAAGCGGGATTATGACATCATTCTGTTAGGGGCTGTTGATGTTTTGAGAGGAATTATTGAACAACATGATTTGGTATAATCGTTTTCGCAAAAAAATAACCAGACCTCACCATCATGCTGAGAACTATGTTAACAGATACACAATGGAATAAGCTATTTGCATTCATGCGCTATACTGGATTTATTTACCACAAAACAAAACATCGTCAGGCGCTTGAAGGCATTCTTTATCGTATGAGAACAGGCATTCCGTGGCGCGACCTGCCTTCCGAATTCGGAAAATGGAATAGCGTCTTTCAACGTTTTAATGCTTGGTCAAAAAAGGGTGTTTTGTATTTAATGTTCAATTGGCTATCTAGATATTCTGATTCAGAGTGGTTGTTCATTGACGGGACGGGAGTATTGTTCGAGCCTATCAGCATAGTGCCGGAGCGACTTCTGAAGCGGATGAAGCAATGGGTCAAAGTCGTGGAGGACGTTCAACCAAAATCCATTTGGCTGTAGACAGTTACGGTTTACCTGTACATTTCGAACTGTCTGGTGGTCAGGTCAATGATATTGTTCATGCGGAAAGTTTTGTATCTCAGTCACCTTTATCCGATTTTGTAATTGCTGATAAGGGATATGACAGTCAGCGTTTGAGAAGTGTTATCGAAGAACAAAAGTCGGTTCCGGTGATCCCTTATCGCAAAAATAGCTGAAAATCAGGTCAAAAAATTGACAAATGTTTATATCGTTACCGGGAAAATGCCTTTGCCAGAATCAAACATTTTCGTGCGATAGCAACAAGATACGACAAATTTGAACGGAATTACGCCAGCATGTTGGCACTGGCATTTATTATTGTCTGGTTGCCGATGTGGGCTGAATAAATGATGAACTCAAAACGTCAACAGCCCCTGGCATATTTTAAAGGATGATGTTGATTTTATTATGAAGAAAGCCGTGAATTAATGAGGTTCAAAGAGACGCTTTATTGAGTTTGCAAACACTGATGAGAAAACGGCTACCATCCCTGTATTAACCTGTTCTTGACCAAGATAGCGACATACCTATGTAGTGATAAGAAAACAGGGTTCGTATGACATCATGGCGCAGGTGATTTAGCCCACAATGACGCTGGATATATGGTCGCAAACCGTATCAATTCAATGCTTGCACAACCGGTGGGTGTCGATTGTCGGTATACACCACCGTGCCCGCACAGGCATGCCATGACAGCCCCCTCCCAGCAAAAACACTAATCCCCGTTTTTTTATCATCGCCATCCCGAGTGCAAAACATCAGACCAGCGTGAAGAAAGCCGCTGCAAAAGTCAGCGTTTAATTGATTTTCTGAAAATATAGAAAAATAAATGCGATTTTAGCGACAACTAACTTGAAAAACAGCGGCGTAAAAATAGGAAGAGAGAGAAAAAGCGGAAACAGGCAATCACAATCACCGAAATACGCATTAAGTTATTTAACTGTGTGGTTTTTGTTATTTTTGTTTTTTTATGTTGCGATTTCTCGCTATTTTATATACATTGACGCCCGTTCGAATTATTAATTCACTACATTGACGGCTGATATTTTGCAAATAAAAGGCTGGCTTTGATCCGTTTTTGAGAAGGAGAAAGAACGTGATAGGAAATAGGGATTATTCAACAAGTGTACTGTCTGGTGAAGGAGATAGCGATTATGAGAAGTATATGCGCATTCCTACGCTGCTCAATTTGCAAGTAACGCCAGAAAAGATGCTCCACCGCGATGAATTATTGTTTCAGGTGGTTCATCAATCTACTGAGCTTTGGCTGAAACTGAGCAATAATGAGTTGGCTGAAGCGATAAAAAAGTTATCCAAGAAAGACTTTGTTGCTGCAACCGAGTTAATTAAGCGGTCCAGCTATCCTATTGAGATAATTACTAAGCAACTCGAAATGTTCAAATACATGACTCCGTATGACTTTCAGAAAGTAAGACCTGCATTAGGCAACGGTTCAGGCTTCGAATCTCCAGGCTGGAGGCGGTTGCAATCAGTTGGGCGGGAACTCCATCAAACTTTTATTCGTATTGTTAAGTCTATGAGTATCGACCTGATGGGCGTTTATACCGAGGAAGACAAGTCGCCGCTTTATTTCCTAATGGAAGAAATGGTGAGCTGGGATGAAATGGTCAGTTTATGGCGCAGCAGACATTATAAAATCGCAGTACGTACTATCGGACTTAACACGATAGGCACCAAGGGAACTCCGGTTGAAAAACTGACGGTGCTGATGAATAAGCAATTCTTTCCAGAACTGTGGGAATTGCGTACCGAAATGACTAATACCAACAGTTACTAGTCGCTATGTATTCACCTCAAGCATTTCGGGACAATTATTTTAGCGGGTTGCATGGCCTTGTCCATCTTGCCAGTTGTAGTATTTCTCCTCGTTCTCAGTTCCTTGATGCAGCGATGGAAACGATGCTAGTTGATATGGCAAAAAATGAGCTGGCGTGGGTGTATTTCGAGCGGCAAACCGAACAGGCCAGGCGCTTGTTTGCTAAGTTTATAGGCGCAGATGCATCACAAATAGCGATTTTGCCAAACGCAACGATAGCTGCTTATCAGGTTATTTCAACGTTAGTAGCCAATTCCGGAGAACAAATTCTTTGTACGGAAGATGAATTTCCGTCTCTGTCCCATGTTTGGTTGCAACAAGCGAGTCGTGGACTCGTCACGCGTTGCATAGAAAGTCAGGTTTCAGACGAAAGTTTTGTCACCATTACCCGCGCAATGTTGGGCAGCAATACATGTTTAGTTTCAGTACCGTTAGCCAGTTTCCGCACAGGTAGACGATACCCAGTCGAATTAATAACAGAACTCGCTAATCAATCACGAGTTCCAATATTAGTCGATGCATACCAAGGGCTAGGTGTTGAAAAAATTAATGTCAGTGAATTGAATTGTGATTACCTGATCTGCGGCAGCATGAAGTACATGTTAGGTTTGCCAGGTATTGCATTCCTTTATGTAAAAGATGGCATTCGTAACACCGTTGCACTGGGGCTGACTGGATGGCAAGGACGTAAAGAGCCATTTGCTTTTAACCCATCGTTGGTGGATTTCCCCGATTGCGCCAAACGATTTGAAACCGGAACTCCTGCTGTGCCCGCGCTTTATGCGGCAAGTAGCGCCTTAACTGCACTTTTGACTTTAGATTTTGAGCAAGGTCGGCTGCATATTCAGACATTAGTTGAACTTGCTATCGACATTTTGGAAAAAGGCGACGTGACAATCGTAAAGGTCCCCGGAACATTATTTTCGGCGCATATTGCTTTGCTTGTTCCAAATGTTTCTGCATTGGACACGTACTTAAAACAGCACAAGATAATTACAAGCCCGCGAGGTGAGATGCTCAGACTTGCGTTTCATCACTTTAATACGGCAGACGAAGTTGTTCAAACATGTAGATTGATTTGCGCGTACTTCAAAACCCAAATATGGTGAATATAAGTTAATTATTTCAATAAATTATAATAAAAGGAAAGTTTTACAGTGCTGGATATATTAGAACTTGAGCATCCAAGATTTACTAGTTTGCTTTGTGATTACAGTGATTCAGAAACAATCGCTATTAATCTTAGCATTCACACCATATTGCGGTTTACCAAGGAAAATAAAGCAACCTTCCCATATCAGGATGTTGTTCGCATGTATCATAAGACAGGTAAACATTTCGTTCCTGAATATTTTCTCGAGCTGTTGAATATTACTAGAAAAGAGTGCGCAAAATTAAACAGTGAGGAAATCGAGCAAGTCACACGTTTTTTGAATGTCTTGTTGGATAAATACGACGGTACTTATGACTACCGCTCTTATCTAGCGCTTGAATTGTTAAACATGCCTGATGACCAGACAGAGATTAAAGCATACGCAGAAGCGCAATCCCACATTGACCGTATGACGTTACTGCTTACGGCGGATCTACTCAAATTTGAACTTGGCGGGTTAGAAACAGAGGAAAATTTTAGACATCAGTTACCAGAACGTACTTTAGTTGAAAAACGTTGTGCTATGGCTCTAAAAGCGGTGACTCCATACGCACAACGGGCTAAGTTGTCCTATATTTCATCGGAATATGTTATCGAATCAGCAAAACATTTTATTGCCGCAGTAGAGCAAAGGAAAACACACAACGATGAGCAAATGCTGATGACAACTAATTTACCCGTCTATCTCATTCACGACGAATATATGTTCATTCGGGTCTTACAAACGTTCGAATACACTTTCTCTTGGATTGCAGTTGGTTTGAGGGCGACAATTGAAGCTTGCATTGATTCGCCTAGCCAGACAAGTATTTTGGTCGAAAGTTGCGAGAAAAAAATTAAAGAAGCCATCGGTTTTTTCCATTTACTGTCTTCTATGCGTGCAGAATCCTTTAAGGTGTTTCGTGCATATACTGAAGGCGCAAGTGCGATCCAATCAAGAAACTACAAGCGTATTGAATCACTATGCAGACAACCGGATGAGGATCGGTTGAACTCTATTGCTTACGGCTCTGTCCCTGAAGTTCAAGAAAAACTGTTGGTGCGGCCAAATAACTTAGACCTTGCATTGAGTCAAGCGCAACAGAGTGGTCGTTTCAATAGCAACGACTTTGATGAGGTCAAACAAGCCATGAAAAGTTTTGCTACGACGCTGAAACGTTGGAAGCAAACCCATTATGGTCTTGCGATGAAGATGTTGGGTGAGGGCTCGGGTACTGGTTACACGGAAGGCACTCCTTATTTGGCTTTTGTCAAAGACATCCCTGTTTTTGAAACCCAGCTTGATGAGTAGATTACTAAGATGAATAGTTCAAATAAAACCAAGATTGCTATTATTGGTGCAGGTCCAGTTGGCCTGATTTTATCAGCTCGACTGGCTTCATTCGGTATTACGAGCATCGTGATGGATAAAGCCCATTATCTGCTTCGAAAAGGTTCTAAAGCCTGCCTGATCCACGGCGATGCGCTAGAAGTACTTGATAAAGTCGGGTGTGGAGAACAGATTGCAAAAGAAGGGATTCATTGGCGGATAGCGCACACCTATATTCGAAATGTTGAGAGGATCACCCAAGAATACCCCGAACGCCCCGGTTATGGTGAATTTGTCAATATTTCCCAATACCGTATAGAGCAAGAGCTCGTTAAGCTGTTGGAAGCTAATCCCCTATGTGAACTCAGGTGGTCAAGTGAAGTCGTTGGTTATTCACAACAACAGGACAAGGTTAAGCTAGAGGTAAAACACTGTACCGAAACGGAGACCCTAGAATTTGATTATGTAATTGCCTGCGATGGAGTTAGAAGCACGTTACGCGATCTGACAGGGGTTAACTTTACCGGATACACTCACCAAGATCGTTTTTTAGTTACTGATATTAAAGCAAATATTGCTTTAACCAAAGAACGTCACTTTCATTTTGATCCTCAGTTTAATCCAGGCCGTCAGTTGGTGATGCATCCTCAGCCCGACAATATATGGCGTATTGACTGGCAATTGCCTCCAGATGCGGATATTGAAGCTGAAAAGAAAAATGGCCAACTAGACAAGCGTATCAAGTCTGTCATCGGTGATATTCCGTATCAGATTGACTGGATCAGTACCTATCGTTTTAACCAGCGAGTTGTGGAGAAGTTCAGACTCAATCGACTGTTTTTTGCTGGTGATGCGGCTCACTCATTTCCACCTTATGGCTCTCGCGGCATGAACAGCGGGATTCAAGACGCAGACAACCTAGCATGGAAATTGGCGCTAGTAATTAGAGGAAGCGCAGGGGATGAATTGTTGGATACTTATCATGAGGAAAGGTTCCTTGCAGCGAAAGAGAATTTGAGACTGACGGAAGCCACGATACAGTTCATGGTCCCGCCAACACCTTTGAAGCAAATCTGGCGTGACACCGTGCTGCGAATTTCAGAAGTCTGGAAACCGCTTCGTAAGCAAGTGAATCACGGGAAAATGACAGAACCTTTTACCTACGAATCTTCTAGTTTGATTGATTATAACCATCGGACACCCTATGTCGGTGCGTTCTCTCCGGATGTAGTGGTTTATATCGACGGAGAAAAAAGCCGCTTACGTAAGTTGTTCGGGAAAGGGTTTGTTTGTCTTTTTTGCGCAGACCCAAATAAGGTGAAGCAGTATTTAAATAAGCAAAGCCACACCTATAATGGTTTGGATTTTAGTTTGGTTGCTGCTGTACCAAAAGGATATTTCTCGCCAAAAGTGGACGAGAGACTTATCAGTGTTACTTACGACGATATTCTGTTTTTTGAAACCCTGACAGAAAAACAAGATTCATTGTTTGTTATCCGTCCTGATGGCCATTTAGCAGGGCATTACCTGCTTGATAACGCACCGTCTCTTAGTTTAATCCTGGAAAAAGTCAGTGGTACTGATTCCTTAACGTTTCAGCGTGAAGCATCATAAACGGAGATTAACTTATGTCGTCTACCCACAATACGCCAGAATTCGCATGGCTAAATGGTGAATGCGTGCCTTGGGAAAAGTGTACCTTACATGCTAGAACGCAGGGAGCTTTTTGGGGCGCAAATGTTTTTGAAGGTGTGCGAGTCTATTGGAATAAAACGGATAAGCAAATGTATATGTATCGGATACGAGAGCATATCAAGCGCCTGCGCGATTCCATGAAGTGTGTTGACATGCCTGTCACTTTCACAGATCAAGAGATTGTTGAAGCTTGCATCGACCTAGTACGAAAAAACAACTTTAAGCAACATGTGCATCTGGTTATCGCTCCTTATTTTGCGATGGGGAAAAACTTCGACCCACTTATTTATACCGAAGACACTGGTATGCATATTACAGCATTACCTATGCCAAGGTCTGCGCGTTATGACACAGGGATGACGGCTTCGTTTTCAACTTGGAGACGAATCAGTGACGATTCAATGCCACCGAGGATTAAAACAGGAGCAAATTACCATAATAGCCGCTTAGCCCAGCATGAGGCGATGCGAAATGGTTTTGATACTGCGTTTTTTCTAAATCACAGAGGCACTGTGGCTGAAGGCCCTGGATCTTGCATCATGATGGTCAAAAATAACCGACTGATCACGCCGCCAGGTTCAGCAGGCGTACTTGAAGGGATTACGGTAGACAGCATTATAAGACTAGCGAAGGATAAGCTTTCGGTTGAATGTGAACGAAGAGAAATTGATCGTACCGAGTTGTATTTGGCTGATGAAGTTTTTACCTGTGGCACTCTCGCTGAAATCGTTCCTGTGATTAGTGTTGACCGAAAGTCTATTGGGGACGGGCGTCCTGGTTTGGTGACCCGTAAGCTTCAGGTTGCTTATGAAGACGAGGTGATGTCGAATTGGACATCTGAATATTCAACCCCTGTCTATTAAGCCCATAATGAGAATAAGGAAATCTTAATACTATGACATCTTCAATCTATGCGAAGTTCATGCAGGGGAAAGTTGAGGTACTTGACCTTACAGCGCCGTTGTCAACGGAAACACCTGTGATTCGTTTGCCGCCTGAACGAGGGCAACCTTGGCCTTTTAAGTTGGAAAAAATAAGCCGTTATGACGAAAAAGGCAAAGAAGTTTATTGGAATAATATCCAGATGTCCGAGCATACAGGGACTCATTTTGATGCCCCTGTTCATTGGCGGTCAGGCAAAGATTCTATCGATGTCTCAAGTGTACCTCCTAGGCACTTGGTTGCGCCTGCCGCTGTAATTGATGTATCTGATCAAGTAACAGCCCCAGATTTTTTACTCGAACGTGAACATGTCGATCAATGGTGCGAAGTCCATGGACCTTTACCTGAAGGTGGTTGGTTGCTATTCCGCTCAGGTTGGGACAGTCGAGACTCAGATGCTGATACTTTTCTTAATCATGGTCATACCCCAGGGGTAAGTGAAGCTTGTGCAAAATGGTTGGCTGAGCAAACACCAATTATAGGTATCGGGGTGGAGACTGTTGGAACCGACGCAGGTCAAGCCGGAAAATTTGAACAACCTTACCCCGTACACTGGTACTTTCATGGGGCGGGAAAATATGGCCTGACTCAGTTGAAGAACCTAGCAAAGTTACCGCCAACAGGTGCAGTGATCATGATAGCGCCGCTTCCCATCGTTGGTGGTTCAGGAAGCCCTTGCAGGGTGTTGGCACTTGTTGAATAACACAAAGTTAATTTGCGAAGAGTTTTTAAGGAAGAGTCGATGTATTCAAAGTACTGCTTGTTATTAGGAACAGAGAAAAACAGATTTCGTGCATTGGTTGCCACGGCTAGAGCAACCAACATGAAAATAGCGATCATGGCCCCAAGTGGTTATGTTAATGGAAACCGTTACGCTGATCTAGTGATTGACGGTAACCCAGAAAACATTGAACAAGCTCTGGCTGCAGTACAGACTTTTGCCGAGCGAGAAGGAATGCAACCGGGCGCAGTTGTTCCATTGACAGAAATGACGATAGCCCCGGGGGCTCGTATCGCTCAGTACTATAATTTAAATTATTTGTCTGAAAAAGCGCTGACATTAACCCGCAACAAATTTGAAATGCGTAAGGCTGCACATGCAGGTGGATTGAACGTTCCGAAGTTTGCACGTTTTAATCACCTTGAGCAGCTAGCGACCCTTGCTGAAGATTTTCCTTTTCCAGCAGTTGTAAAGCCGACCAACGCCGGGGGAAGTGAAGGTGTAACCTACGTAGCTAGCAAAGATGATTTGGCTAGTGCTTTTGCTAACTTGCGTCGAGTGACCGAAAATTATGGTAGTGAGTTTGGTATGGCAGATAACGACTATCAGATAGAACAGTTTGTCGATGCTAGAATTGAGCTTTCGGTTGAAGTACTAAATACCAAAACTGGAAGACGTGTATTGGCAGTGACTGATAAAGAACTGACCCCGTTACCTCATTTTGTTGAAATCGGCCATTCCTTACCCAGTATAGAATCTGATAACGAAGCGCTTAAACAAGCAGCGCTTAAAGCCTGTGAAGTCTTGGATGTTGAACATGGTATAGCTCATGTTGAATTTATGATTGATCACAGTGGCAAGATTTACCTACTGGAGTTGAATGCGCGTACTCCAGGCGGCGGCATTCCTGAAATATTCGAAAAAATAGCCGGAGTAAATATGCTCGAGCTTCACTCTCGCTCTTATCTATACGATGAAGTTAAAGTACCTGCATATCACATGTCTGGACTAGCTGCGATTGGATTTATGAAAGCTAAGCAAGGAACGATTGAGCGAATTAAGTTGCCAGCTCAGCACGAGTTACCAAAAGAAGCATTTGGACTACAACTTTGGACATCCGAAGGAGCTCGGGTCAATCCACTATACAGCAACGCAGAGCTTGAGGGTTATGTTGAATTCTTCTGGCCAGACTATGAGCTAAATGGAAAACCGAAAGAGTACCTGATGCTTACACAACAATTAACTGAACAAATTTTCGAAGTGGTTGAAAGCTAATGAATATACTTATTTTACACCGAGTTAGGTACGTTGACGTACTTTACCATCAGTCCATCGATCACGAACTACATAATGTTTACTACATTGGTATCGAAGAAAATCTGAATGAAATCCCTGCCGATCTACGTTGTACAAAAATAGTAAGACCCGGTGTGGATGCTGTACACAAAGAAGTCCTCGAACAAATAGAAAATCTTGATGTTTGCTTTGATCACGTTGTTTCAATTAATGAGTTTGAATTGATTGAAGCTGCCTTGATACGAGAAAAGCTCAACATTGCGGGCCCTAAAGTGGCTGATGTAGAAAAAGTTCGAAACAAAATTGTGATGAAACACTGTGTTGGCGCTGTAAATATTCGTACTCCGCAGTACATGTCTTTGTCCGATTTTATAAACTCAGAACGACTAGCGATTTCTCCCTCTTCACAAGTTATTTTAAAGCCTCTGGATGGTGCTTCGTCAGTTGATGTGGTCAAGTTTGACAGTCAGAAAGTTTTGGAACAGGCGCTTATAGATCGCACAACTGGAATTGTGGCTCTTGATAAAGAAACACCTGAATGGATTGAAAACTTTGAAGTTGAAGAATTTGTATCCGGTCCTGTATTGCATATCGACGGCATGATCCGTAACGGACAAATAGAGATGATTGTCGTCAGCCAATATATCAATACGTTGCTGGATTTTGCCAACGGCTATCCAGCAGGGTCTGTGCAGTTAGAAACCACGGAAGAGATGAAAACCTGGGTGCTTCAAATCTTAAATGCGGTTGATATATCTTTGGGGGCGTTCCATCTTGAAGCGATTCAAACAGATACAGGGCCGGTGTTTCTTGAAATCGCTCATCGTATCGGGGGAGCTAGAATAGCTGAAACTTTGACGTTACAGACAGGGATTCATCCATCGATACTGGAACTTGGATTGTTGCTAGACCCAGACTTCAAATTCGAACTTAACTATGATACCGGGTACAAATATGCGTGGTTTATTGTGCCTGGACACCAGCTGCCAGGAAACTATGGCTTGGTGTCGGGGCATGAGTTTCTTTATGGCAAGGAAGAGGTTGTAATGCTGAATCAGCTTACGATGCAACAACCTTTAGTCAAAGCGGTTACTTATAAAGAAAGTGAAATTCCGTTAGCCGGATTATTAAAAGCCAAATCCGCTAAAGAACTAACAGATCTGATTGATAGGTTGTTTGGACAGTTACAACTAATATCTGTCGATACTCCTTTGCCTTACAGCGAGTGTATACCCCAGAAAAAGAAACACGTTCTTGTGATTGGTAATATTCGCCAACCTCATAAGACACTGGAAGCACAGGGATATGCTATTTCTTGGATGTACAAAAAAGTACCTAATTTTATGCATACGACTGAAGATCACAATCGTTGCGAGCGAATATTAATGTACAGCAACGAGTCTGCAACTCAGTTAATTAGTTTAGCGCGTTCAATTGATCAACTACAAAAAATCGATTCAGTTGTGTCTTTTCACGATGGAGCCCAGCTTGATGCATTGACTATTGCAAATGCTCTAGAGCTACCTTTTAGTTTGTCAATGGGGGCTATAGTCAACACGAGAGATAAACAATTAAGTCGCAGGATTTTACGCGAAAAAAACCTGACAGAAGTGCAATCGGCGATAGCGGAGAATGAGCAAGATTTACATGATTTTTTCAAGATTTATCCACAAGTAAATAAAGTTATCGTTAAACCAGTTGCTGGTACAGGCAGTGAAAATGTTCGATCGCTAGAAAGTAAAGAGCTTGAAACCGCTAACTTAGACAACGTTTACCCTGTGCTGGTGGAACAGTTTGTCGAAGGTCGCGAATTCAGTGTTGAAGCATTCATGCAAGAAGGTAAATGCCATATTTTTGCAATCACTGAAAAATTCAAAGATGCGCAAAGCTTTATCGAGACAGGGCATTTGGTGCCTGCCCGTTTATCTAGCGATGAGCACGAGAAAATTGCTGCATTCATTGCCAAGGTGCTACCTGCTCTAGGGGTCGTGTCGGGTATTACGCACAGCGAAATTATGTTGGGTGAAAAGATAGAGCTAATAGAAACACACACTCGAGTAGGCGGAGACAGAATTTTTGACCTGGTACAGATGACGACAGGAATAGATATGTATCGTCTGCAAGCTCTGCAAAGTTTGGGTTTGCCTATCGGTGAAGACGAATTAACACCAAAACTAAACGGTAAACATGCGTGTATCAAATTTAAACTCAACGATCATCCTGGGAAAAAGGTTATTCGAGTGAACGGCAAGGAAGAAATCAAAAATTGGAGTGGTGTTGAAGATGTATCTATCACTCATCAGGTAGGTGAAGTGCTGCCCCAAATAGTAAACAGTTTCGACCGCTCAGCCTCGGTGTTGGTATTGTGCGACAGTTCTGAACAGGCGCTAAGTATTGCAGAGGAAGCCATTCAGAAACTTGAATTTGTTGTAGGTGAGTAGTGTAACCATAGGTTCATCCAAGTACTTAGTACTGTATCTAACTGAAGGGAAACATGAATGAAGTCGTTAGCAATTGCAGAGTTGTTCATCAATATAGGTAAAGCTATATTGCTACTGAGCTTTGCCAAATTTATGTATGATGAAACGGGTCAAATATGGCAAATCAGCTTAATCTTCATGGCTGAAATCTTGATCTCAACCATTTTACCAATATTGGTTGGCAAGTCGGTTGATAACCAAGGTATTAAAACGGTGCTTATTGGTTCAGCCGTTTGTCATGTTGTCTTTTGTTTGGCAGGTGTATTGGCATTGACTCAATTGGGCATGTCCGTGTCGATTTTATTGCTAATATCGGTGTTTTTGAGTTTTCTTGGGCCAATTTCAAAAATGGCCTTATTCAGTGTTACACCACTTCTTTCTCAACATGATCGCTTAGAAAAAGATAACGGTACACTGACTTCCGCATTTCAGGGCGGTCAGTTGATTGGTATGGCCTTATCTGCCTGGTTGCTAGATGAGTTTGACTTTATAGCAATTTTGATGTTTGTCGTCTGTCTATATAGTGCCGCGAGCTTTTTTTACTGGCGAGCAACAGCCAATTTGTCGTTAGCTGAGTCTCCTTCAGATATAGATAAACGTGAAGATCCAGAAAACCTGTGGCAGTTGTTTAAAGCTAGTAAACCCTACATGCGTTATTTTGTTCTAAGTAATTTTGACTTCGTCACTGTAGCCATATTCAACATTATGCTGGTTTCCGTCGTTAGTCAGGCATTTGACGGCAGCACATACTGGCTTGCCGGATTAGATGCCTCATTCGCTATTGGTGCGTTTGTTGGTGGCGCTGTTATTGCGAAGCAAATAAGGAACAAAAGTACTTCTCTAAGCGATGTTATTGCTATTCAGGTCGCTTTTCTAATCTATCTAGGTTTATGTTTCACAGAACAGGTGGTCTATTTGATGCCGCTCGCGATTGTGAGTATCGGCTTGTTTCAGAGTTACTCAGGTATTTACTGGCGCACATTGCTACATAAACAGCTGCCATCTCACATGATAGGTAGGTTAAGTAGTATTAAGTATATCGTATCCTCAGTGCATATCGGGATTGTCGCCATGGTGGTCTCTTACGCACATGAATTAGGCTTCCAATACGCAATTGCAACCGCAGCTGTAATTACTATTGGCCAGATTTTATTTGTTGCAATCATCATAAAACAATCACTAGCCATTGAAAGTAAATCCTCATCTTAGATGGACAAATGGCTAACTCTTAAAAGTTAGGGAAAAAATAAATGTTCAATATACAAGCAGTAATCAAAGAGCATGTAGTTGAAAATAAAAGGGAAAGCTTATGGAGCTATCTGGAAGAACGCCCTAATTACTTGATGCTAGATAAAAATGAGAATCACCATCCAATGGATGAAGATCTTTTTGAAGCGTTTCGAGCCTCATTAAAACCAGAGCATTTGTGTAATTATCCGGTGTTAAATAACTTATATAAAAAAATAGCCAAACTGGTTGGCGTTGAAGAGCGCAACATCTACCTCGGCTCGGGTTCAGACTTGGCGATAAAAGCATTATTTGATGCATGCTTAAGAGAGGGAGATCATGTGGTTTTACATAACCCTTGCTACTTTATGTTTGAAAACTACGCAAAGTATGCTGGGGTATCAATCTCGTCAACACTGGTCACCGAAGATTGGAAACCTGATGTAGCGGCTATTATCGATGCAGTCAAAGAAAATACCAAATTAGTGGTTGTAGAAGATCCGAGTGGTTTTGTCGGCACGCGTTTATCTTATTCCCAAATGCATGGCTTGGCTGAAGCGCTTTATAACAAGGGTGTGTTGCTGCTGATTGATGAAGCCTATCTATATGTAGAAGGAAAACAAAGCGCAAACCTGGATATCTTGCAGAAATTTCCGAACGTTATTTTGGCACAAACCCTTTCTAAAGCTCATGGATTGGCAGGAGCAAGAGTCGGCTTTTTGATCGGAGAGACAGAGTTAATCGGCCATATTTCAAATGTCAGACCGCTATATGAGATTAGTGCGTTATCGGCATGGGCTGCGGAATGGCAGCTAGATCATCCTGAAGTGCTTGAACGTTTTCAAGAGAAGATGAGGCAGACAAAAGCCTATATGAGAGAAGCTTTGACCGAAAGAAGACAGACTTTCAAAGATACTCACGGTAATTTCATGTTGGTACAGTTTGCCGGATACGATTCAAAAGAGGTAGAGCAATTGTTTCAAGAGCAGGGTATTTTAATCAGGCGTCCGTTTGAACAGAGTAATTTAAAAGGTTGGCTGAGAGTAACCATTTCACAGCTCGAACATTGCGAAAAATTTATTTCGGCACTTGATATCGTTGTAGACAAATTGAACTTCAAAAAAATTTGATGAAGAGGGAATCATGACAGAGAAGGCCAGAGCCGTAGGGATCAACCATGTGTCTATTGAAGTTGGTAACATTAATGAAGCAGTCGCATTTTATGGTGCACTTATGCGCATTAAACCCGGGCTGTTATCAGAGACTGAGGGATCGATTGAACTGGGTGATCAGTTTGTTGCCTTTACTTGCAGCCAAGGAGAACAAGCTCACAAACCTGGTCATTTTGGATTCGTTGTTGATGATAAAGAAAAGGTTCGTGAGGTATTAAAGCAATTCAATATTGAACCTTTGCCTGGCCGATTTTTTGGTTTTCTGGATCCTTGGGGCAATCATATCGAAGTGGTCAGCTACGAGAATATTAAATTTACTAAGTCTCCTGGTGTTCTCAATGGTATGGGATTAGCAGACTTGAAGAAAAACGATCGTGCACAACGGGAGCTTGAAGAACAAGGTTATAGTGAGCCTTTGTCTTCTTTGAACTCATAAGATTCAAGCAATGTATATACAAAAAGTATTTGAAGAAAATCGAATCTCTGTTTTGCATGACTTGATAGAGCAAAACCCTCTGGGGACTTTGACCGTCTATGGCAGTTATGGATTGAGTGCTGATCATCTGCCTTTTACTTTAGATAGGCATGGTTTAGAGCTAGGTGTGCTGAAAACACACATTGCACGCGGAAATCCTTTGCACAAAAGCGTGGCTGAAACTAATGAAGTGATGGTTATTTTCCAAGGACCAGACGCTTATATTTCACCTAGTTGGTTACCTAGACGACATATCAATGGTCGAGTTCAACCTAGTTGGGCTTACACGGCAGTTCATGCCATGTGTTCCATCAAGTTTATTGATGATGACAGTTGGATAAATGCGCATTTTGAGCAATCCGTTAATTGTTTTGAAGCAGGATTACTGGATCCTTGGCAAGTCGCAGAAGCACCGAAAGATTTTATAGACGGCTTAAAACAGCATGTCGTTGGGATCGAGCTGACTATTCACAATCTACTGGGAAAAAGGCAGTTGATGCAGCAACGTAACATTGATGACCGCTTAGCAATTATAGAAGGCTTGCGTACTCAGTCCGATCCTAGTGCACATCAGGTCGCAAAACAAATAGCACAAACCATTGAAAATTAAAAAGGAAAGGTAAAAGCATTATGAATAATCCTACTATTAATGACTTATCTGAAACTTGTAGTGCAATTGTGTCGCAGCAGGCACCGCTTCACGTTGTAGAGGCGGCTTTACAAGCAGCTGAGACAGAAAATAAAGAAATTGGTCAGCACTATGCTAAATATCTTTGCGACCGAGCGGTTATTACTACTATAGCCGAACCAAAACTTGAGGTGTTTGCTTCTTACATGAAACAACACGGCTATACGGTATTAACTTATGACGAACTACAGCAATTGAAACAGCGTTACCCATATCATTGGTCTTTAGAGCTCAATCAGGATGGGTCGGGTGAAATTAAAGATCCTAAAGCCAATTTTCATAAATCATTTAAATTCGTTAAAGAACTGCTAGCATAGCGCTTGAACGACGACTGCGTATTTTCGTCCATGGAGATCACCCAATAACGGCGTTTTTCAAGGCAGTGATCTCCATCGTGGTAATACGCAAGGGCTATTGGTATAAGAAAATATAACCGGAAATGCGTTATCATCTTGCATTGTTATAATAGTAGCCTGTAAGTCTAGTAAATAGCTTTCGTTATTTTTCCAGCATATTGGTCCAAAATCAGCGTAACCTGTATTTTTAGAAAAATCCCATGATAAATTTGTATTATTACCTTTGGCAGGATCATTATTGACTTTTGTATGTTTCCAAAATATACCTTCATCTATTCCTCTTACTTCACATGTTCCTCCAGTATTAAGACCAATTAGTGTCAGATTTGCCTCTGGTTTGATTCCCTGAAACGCTGTAGGTTTTCCTTGTTCATCAACCGCTATAGGGTTATGAATATAATATCACCTATTATTTCTAACTTGATTGTTGGATTACCGGGTGATGTTGGACCATAATCGCATTGACTAGGAGTTCCTGGTTCAGGATTTGCTCTATTCAAGCAAACGATTACCGATTGCGTTTTTGGGTTCTTTACATGAGTTGGTGCATGGTTCTTCATTGTGTGAGGCTGAAAATATTGAAAAGGATTTTCAAGGTTTGTCAGTGTATTTGACTTAATTAATACAGGGCCAATAGTGAGAGGTTTCCCGTTTTTTTCCCTTGGAAAGCAGCAACATATTGAATAAATCCAAGTTTCTTCAAGTCAGAAAGATTATATCCCTCAGTGCTTATTGAAAAATCTCGTATTTCTGTGTCTCTTGCATTTCCATTTGTGCGTATGAGTGTTTTTTTGATCTTCCCATTTTTGTCTGTGCTAAAAATGGAGAGAATCGATGTCTGTTTAGTCTCAGTTTTAATGGTATCGTTGCTTAAAGTAGTAAGAGGAGGAAAATATATGGAACTAAAAACTTGAGCTGAAACTAATTTGACCCGAATTCTGTTTAAGCCGTCACTGAAAAATCGTCTTCCGAATAGAAAACTTTCAGTGATGGCTTCTTCCATTTAAGGCAATAAGCAATCAAACCGCCTAAAACGGTCAACATAAATCCCGTTATACTTCGGTGGCGAGAATGTGCTATTTGAGAAACGGTTTTTAATTGCCTATTAATCGTTTCGATGATGAAACGCCTTGATAACATTATCTTATCCCACTCAGCCAGCAGCCGGGCTTTCATATTTCGGCGCTTTTGGGTGACGAAAGTGACACCGGTTTTGCCTAAATCGTCTGCCAGTTCCTGACTGAGATAACCTTTATCGCCGTACAGAGAACCCGTTAATTCTGCTGTTAACTCGCGAACAGGTTCCCGATCATCTACATTACCGGCAGTGACTTTAAGCGCCAAAATTTCCCCCTGATGATTGACAACCAGGTGTAATTTGAAACCGTAAAACCATATATGGACGCCCCGATTATGCAAGCACTAAATTGATACGGTTTGCGACCATATATCCGGCGTCATAAAGGGCTTATTTGCTTGCGCCATGATGTCATCCGCACCCTGTTTCCTTATCATCCGTTATCGGTATGTAACTACCTTGGTTTTACTCAGGTTATCGCAGGGCCGATAGCCGTTTTTTCATCAGTGTTTGCAAACTCGGTTAAAGCGTCTATTTCGATTCATTCAATTCAATTAATTGATAGCAAAAGCCTTCTTCATATTATAATCAACCTTATCCGTCAGAACACGCCAGATAATTCGGGTCAGCTTGTTGGCTAAAGCAACCACGGCTTTCATGGCCCCACATCGGGTAATCAGGGCTCTTAGCCACTCGCCTAAAGGGTCATCCCGTTTTTGTACGCCGCGCATCATGGCGCGGGCACCATGAATAATTAACGTTCGGAGATGACGATTACTCTGTTTGCTCAGGGAAGAGAGACGATTTTTCCCGCCCGAACTGTGTTGCCGGGGGACTAAACCACACCAGGCAGACAGTTGTCGGCCATTGGCAAATTGAGATGTGCTGACGTCACTCACGAAAGCAGCCGCAATAAGGGGACCGACACCGGGAATAGTGAGCAGATGGTCATAACCCGGTTGCTGGCGAGACAGTGCCGCAATTTCTTTATCCATATCATGGATACGCAGGTTCAGGGCACGTAAATCTTCCCACGAGGTATAAAGTAAACGTCGCAGGACAGAAGACAAGGTATTGTTCTCATCTTCCAGAACATCAGGTAAATGGTGTTGAAGTGACTGAATGCCAACGGGAATAATCACGCCCTGCTCAGCGAGGAACGCCCGGAGTTGATTGGCAAGCGCGGTGCGTTGCTCCACCATGAGCTGTCGGGCGCTACGCAGTGCTTTAATATCCTGCTGTTCCACTGTTTTAACCGGGACAAATGGATACCCGGACGACAGGCAGTCTCGCAGATAGCCAACGCATCATTGGCATCGTTCTTTTGATGATAGCTAAAGGCTTTGACGTGCTGGGTGGGGATGAGCCTGACGGTATAGCCCATCGCCTGTAACGTTCTCCCCCAATAATGAGAAGTGGCACAGGCTTCCATGGCAATGACAGTTGATGGCGGGAAAGTCCGCACAACATCAAGGAGTTTTTGCCGTGAAATCTTTCGGTTAGAGGCAACGGAACCGTCCGCCATCCAGACGCAGACCTGAAAAACATTTTTGGCAAGGTCAATGCCAACCACTTTGATCGTATTCATGAGCTGTTCTCCTGAAATTCAGTGCATCGGAAAAAAGATGGCACTGTTTACCGCTGAAAAAGGGGACGTCCATCACATCATCCCATTGAATTTTTTCCGCGCTTGGCTATCCCCACAAAGACCTTATGTCGAGGAATGCGAATGTTATGGCAGACACTCAAACAGGGGGAATCAATAAAAGCAATGCCTGTGGGTTTTCCTTTTAATTGTGTCAGATAGCTGCATAGTGGCACCAAAACGGAAGGGGCCACACTGACAAAACGGGGATAGCTGAGTAAGGTGGGAAAATCGTTGTGGTGATATTTCCAAATATGTTCTAAATAAAAATGTTTAAAATCCCGGTAATGCGACCGATGAAAAAGGATCAAAATGGTCATGATTTCACTGGGAGACATGTGACCTTGTCGGCGGCGTAAACGATGCCCGCTATCGAGACAAAATTGTTCCCATTGAGGGATGAAAAAACGGCAAAAATCATCGACATCACAGAAAATTTCAACTAAGTTGTCCATAGCCTGTTCCTCCCCGGAGCTGTTTCGGCATGCACCAAAACATTGCTCCTGGAACAGGCTTCATGTCAATTTCTTATCCAGAATTCGGGTAATTTAGAATCTTTGGAGAATGCTATTCTGGGAAGGCCAAAATAATTTGCTGGTTCTGTAGGTGAGTTCTCTAATTCAACCGGTTTTCTGTTCTCAACTTTTAGCTTTTTCATAAGCTCTATATCTTTAAAAATATCAGAATGTTTCTGCTTTGTAGTACCATGTGAATGTAATAATGCGATATTGGTCATTATTTGCTGGTACGCGCAGTTTTTCTGTTGTGTAAAATATTTTTACACAATTATTGTTGGTCTGTGTAACTTAAAATACTAAGTCATTTCACTCAGTTTGAAGAGATTTGTCGTAAGAGGGAAGTTTAGTTCTTGAGTTGCGTGTCATTATGCTATCTGAATGACAGCCAAATGGTTGTGATCTCACTGTTAATGCAAAGTTAATAATAATATTTTCTTAAGAATGAAAATAAGAAGTTAATTTTAAAAGTCATTTCACAACAATATAGAAATCAACATTTATCTAAATGAACAAATAATTAACAAGATATCAACCAAAATTAAATAATAGACAAAGTAATTAACACTAACCAGAAAAAGATAACTAAAATCAAGTTATTACTATAGCATTATTGCTTTAGTTTGCTTAAATTGACTCTGATCAAATTAATTCCTATTAAACATGGCTGCAATTCTTGACCTATATTCAGAATTCTAATCTGAATCACGTAAAACCTATTTATTGTATGGGAATATAAGCGTACTATACTATTAGTCTAATTGGTTTTTAATTTACTTAGTAATGAGTTGTTATTTTAAAGGCATTTATTGCTGGTAGTTACGGGGCTTTTGCATGAGTTCTTTGAGAAAAGGGCTTATATGAAGTCAGGTTGCCGCAAGTCGGTGTCTTCCTGCTAGGAGCAAGGAGTCAAGATGTTTGATATTGTCGAACTGTCACGATTACAGTTTGCCTTAACTGCGATGTATCACTTCCTATTCGTTCCGCTAACGCTTGGTATGGCGTTTTTGCTGGCGATCATGGAAACGGTATATGTGCTTTCCGGTAAACAAATTTATAAAGATATGACGAAGTTCTGGGGCAAGTTATTTGGTATTAACTTTGCTTTGGGGGTTGCAACAGGGTTGACTATGGAGTTCCAGTTTGGAACTAACTGGTCATACTTTTCTCACTACGTTGGTGACATTTTCGGTGCGCCTCTGGCGATTGAAGGCTTGATGGCGTTCTTCCTGGAGTCTACATTCGTAGGCTTGTTCTTCTTCGGTTGGGATCGTCTCAGTAAGACGCAACATCTGGCGGTAACTTGGTTGGTCGCACTAGGCTCTAACTTCTCTGCGCTTTGGATTCTGATTGCTAACGGTTGGATGCAAAACCCGATTGCTTCTGATTTCAACTTTGAAACTATGCGTATGGAGATGGTCAGTTTTGCTGAACTGGTACTAAACCCGGTTGCTCAGGTGAAATTTGTTCATACCGTTGCTGCGGGTTATGTGACAGGGGCGATCTTTGTTCTCGGTATCAGCTCTTACTACCTGCTTAAAGGCCGTGATATTCCATTTGCTAAACGTTCATTTGCGATTGCTTCAAGCTTTGGTATCGCGGCTGTGTTGTCTGTTATTGTGTTGGGTGATGAATCTGGCTACGAAATGGGCGACGTACAGAAGACTAAGCTGGCATCAATCGAAGCTGAATGGGAAACTCAGGCACCGCCGGCCGCTTTTACACTGATAGGTATCCCGGATCAGGATAAAATGGAAAACAAATATGCCATCCAGATCCCTTATCTTATGGGATTGATTGCTACCCGTTCCGTTGATACCCCGGTCATTGGTCTGCGTGATCTGATGGAGCAGCATGAGGTGCGTATTCGTAACGGTATAAAGGCTTATGGACTGTTGGAAGAATTGCGTGCCGGTAACACAGACCCGACTGTTCGTACTGCATTCAATGAAAGTAAACAAGATCTGGGTTATGGCATGTTGCTGAAACGTTATACCAGCAAAGTGACTGATGCCAGTGAAGAACAGATCAAAGCAGCCGCGAAAGATTCTATTCCACGTGTTGCGCCGCTCTATTTTGCATTCCGTATCATGGTTGCAGCCGGCTTCCTGATGTTATTGTTGATTGGTTTGGCGTTTTGGAGTGTTATCCGTGGCCGTATTGGTAAACAAAAATGGTTACTTCGCGCCGCACTGTACAGCATTCCATTACCGTGGATTGCCATAGAATCAGGCTGGTTTGTGGCGGAATATGGTCGTCAACCGTGGGCAATCGGTGAAGTTCTGCCAACTGCGGTGGCGAGTTCCAATTTAACAGCCGGCGATATTTTGTTCTCTATGGCGCTGATTTGTGGCCTTTATACCTTATTCCTGATTGCGGAAATGTTTTTAATGTTCAAATTTGCTCGCCTTGGCCCAAGTAGCTTAAAAACCGGGCGTTACCATTTTGAACAGAAAACAACTTCAGCACCCGATGCTCAGTAAACAGGAGTCCACTTATGTTTGATTATGAAGTACTACGATTTATCTGGTGGCTACTGATTGGTGTGCTGCTAATCGGTTTTGCGGTAACTGATGGTTTTGATATGGGAGTTGGTATCCTGTTACGTATCATCGGGAAAAACGATACTGAGCGTCGCATCATGATTAACTCAGTGGCGCCGCATTGGGATGGTAACCAAGTTTGGCTGATTACCGCCGGTGGAGCGCTGTTCGCCGCCTGGCCGATGGTCTATGCCGCGGCATTCTCTGGCTTCTATGTTGCTATGATCCTAGTGTTATCTGCATTGTTCTTCCGTCCGGTTGGTTTTGATTACCGCTCCAAACTGGAAGACCGCAAGTGGCGTAACATGTGGGATTGGGGAATCGTTGTCGGTAGCTTTGTTCCGCCATTAGTTATCGGCGTGGCATTCGGTAATCTATTACAGGGAGTGCCGTTTAACGTTGACTCTCAACTTCGTCTGTTCTACACCGGCTCCTTCTTTGGATTGCTCAACCCATACGGTTTACTGGCGGGAGTGATCAGCTTGATGATGATTGTGACGCAGGGAGCAACTTATCTGCAAATGCGTACTACGGGTGAGCTGCGTCTGCGTTCTCGTACCGCGACTTACCTCTGTGCGCTGGTGACAATGGTGGCTTTCCTGTTGGCAGGCGTATGGCTGATTTATGGTATTGATGGTTATGTTGTGACCGGCGGCTTGGATACGATGGCTCAGTCTAACCCATTACATAAAGAAGTCGTTCATCAGGCTGGAGCTTGGTTGACTAACTTTAACAACTATCCGTGGTTGTGGGTGCTGCCGGCACTGGGCGTGGCTTCGCCTTTGCTGACGATGCTGATGACGCGCATGAATAAGGCTGGATGGGCATTTCTGTTCTCTTCACTGACAATTGCTGGCATCATTCTGGCCTGTGGTGTAACGATGTTCCCATTTGTGATGCCTTCAATCACTAATCCTAATGTCAGCTTGACGATGTGGGATGCGACTTCAAGCTTGATGACACTGCGCGTCATGTTTGTGGTTGCATTGATTTTTGTTCCAATCATTCTGGGATATACCATTTGGTGTTACTACAAAATGTTTGGGCGTTTGGATAAAAGTTTTATTGAAGATAACAAACATTCACTGTACTAAGGAGCATAAAGCATGTGGTATTTTGCTTGGATTCTCGGAACGCTCTTGGCTTGTAGTTTCGCTATAATCGCTGCCTTAGCTTTTGAGCATAATGAAGAAGAAAAAACCGCTAAAAATAGCGAGAAATCGTGTTGATAGATAAATACTATCGGCTAATGGATAAAGCCCCTGTTCGGGGCTTTATCCTTATTGTTGCATTAATGTTTGCCGCTTGTGTATTTTGGGACCCGGCTCGTTTTGCGGCTAACACCAGTTCATTGCAGATATGGCAAGGTATTTTGCTAATATGGTCTGTATGTACAGGTGTGATTTTCGGGGTGGGTTTTCAGCCAAGAAATATAGTTTGGCGCATCTTTTTTTCTCCTTTGCCGGCATTCTTGATTTTGATTTGGGGTTTGTATCGTTTCTTTATGAGTTAATTCTGTATGTTATGGGGCTTCTGACCCATAAATTTTTTATTTGCACATTATTCCAAAGCCGCATTGTCTTGAGTATAGTGGCAGCGTTAATTCGCCTTATGTAGGATTGAAAGTGAGTAATACGTTGTTCCGGTGGCCCATTCGTATTTATTACGAAGATACAGATGTGAGTGGGATAGTTTATAATGGCCGTTATGTGGTCTTTTATGAAAGAGCACGTACTGAGATGTTACGTCAGCATGGAATTCATCAACAGCGTTTACTTGATGAACAAATTGCATTTGTTGTTCGGCGTATGGTGGTTGATTATCGTGCCCCGGCCCGGCTTGATGATATGTTAGAGGTGCAGAGCGAAATTACGGATATTCGTAGAGCGTCTTTGACATTTATTCAACGCATTGTTGATGGTAATGGGACAATTCTTAACAGCGCAGAAGTTTTAATCGCCTGCGTGAATACATCTCAAATGAAGCCGATTGCGCTTCCAAAGTCTATTGTCGCGGAGTTTAAGCAGTGACTGACATGAACATTCTAGATTTATTCCTGAAAGCGGGCCTTTTGGTGCAGCTGATCATGCTTATTTTGATCTGCTTTTCCGTTGCTTCATGGGCGATCATTATTCAAAGGACCAAAATTCTCAATGCAGCAACCCGTGAAGCGGAAGCGTTTGAAGATAAATTCTGGTCGGGTATTGAATTATCACGCTTATATAAGGAAAGTCAGTCGCGTCGAGATTCTTTAGGTGGAACAGAACAAATTTTTTATTCTGGGTTCAAAGAATTTGCCCGTCTGCGTCATGCAAATAATCATGCTCCAGAAGCGGTAGTAACAGGGGCTTCGCGTGCAATGCGTATCTCAATGAATCGTGAATTGGAATCGTTAGAAAGCCATATTCCATTCTTGGGTACCGTTGGCTCAATTAGCCCGTATATCGGTTTGTTTGGTACGGTTTGGGGGATCATGCATGCGTTTATCGCGTTAGGTGCGGTAAAACAGGCCACTCTCCAGATGGTAGCGCCGGGTATTGCAGAAGCGTTGATTGCAACGGCGATTGGTCTGTTTGCGGCGATTCCGGCAGTTATGGCATACAACCGCTTGAATCAGCGTGTTAATAAGCTGGAGCAAAATTACGATAACTTTATGGAAGAGTTTCTGGCTATTTTGCATCGTCAGGCTTTCGCTGCTGAAAATAAAGCAGAGAACAAATAGTAAGGGGAGAAGCTATGGCACGCACCCGTAGTCGCAAGCGTGAGCTGAAATCCGAAATCAATATCGTTCCCTTACTGGACGTGTTGCTGGTTCTGTTGCTTATCTTTATGGCGACAGCGCCGATTATCACTCAAAGCGTAGAAGTTGATCTGCCGGATGCGGTAGATTCTAAAACGGTTTCCAACTCCGATAATCCACCGGTAATCGTGGAGGTTTCTGGTGTTGGTCAGTACACCATGATAGTTAACCATGAACGATTGGAATTATTGCCTGAGCCGCAGATTATTGCGGAAGCGCAGGCGCGAATAAAAGAGAATCCAAAAACCGTTTTCTTAATCGGTGGTTCGAAGGAAGTGCCTTACGATGAGATTATTAAGGCACTCAACATGCTGCATCGGGCAGGTGTGAAATCCGTTGGTTTAATGACTCAGCCTATCTGAGTTTAGCCGGCAGTTGCTGTTATTTGAAGATCTTGGATATCGAGCGTGGGAAAGACAAACGGGCAAAACAATAAATTAAATCGCGCTGTTATCGTTTCGGTTGTGTTGCATATTATTTTGATTGGGTTACTTATTTGGGGTTCCCTGACACGAAAAACTGAAATGGGTGGCGGTGGTCAGGATGGTTCTGTTATTGATGCTGTGATGGTCGATCCGAATGCGGTAGTACAACAGTACAACCAACAGCAACAACAACAGGCTGATGCTAAACGTGCAGAGCAGTTACGAAAGAAGAAAGCCGAACAGCAGGCTGCTGAATTAAGGGAAAAACAGGCCGAAGAGCAGGAGCGTTTAAAGGCGGTAGAAGAAGAACGAATTAAGGCGCAACAGGCAGCGGAAGAACAGAAAAAGCAGGCTGTAGAAGCTGCAAACAAAGCCCGTGAAGAGCAAAAACAGGCAGAAGAAGCGGCGGCAAAGGCTAAGGCTGAAAAAGAAAAACTGATTAAAGAGCAGGCTGAGGCGCAGAAGAAAGCCGAAGCTGAAGCTAAGAAAGAGGCTGAAGCCGCTGCTGCTAAACAAAAAGCCGCGGAAGAAGCGAAAGCCAAAGCAGACGCTGAGGCTAAAGCAAAAGCCAAGGCTGAAGCGGATGCTAAAGCCAAAGCTGAGGCGGATGCAAAGGCTAAAGCTAAGGCCGAAGCTGACGCCAAGAAGAAAGCTGCGGCGCAAGCCGCTAAACAGGAAAGTGAAGTTGATGACTTACTGGGTGGCTTAACTTCCAATGCACCGAAACAGCAAGGAGGGGCTTCTGCCGCCGGTAAAGGCGGCGGCAAGAAAAGTGGAGCTTCGAATGCCGACATTAATAACTATTTGGGGCAGATCCAGATAGCGATACAGAATAAGTTTTACGATCCAAGTATGTATCGTGGGCGTACCTGTACATTACGGATTAAACTTGCTCCTGATGGATTGTTAATTGATGTAAGGTCAGAGGGGGGAGACCCGGCGTTGTGCCAGGCAGCGGTAGCGGCGGCTAAACAAGCGAAAATTCCTAAACCGCCAAGTAAGGAGGTTTACGAAGTGTTTAAAAACGCGCCGCTTGATTTCAACCCTCAATAAAGTTGTTATTTAAAAGTTATTAATAACAAACAGAACCATTCAATGTTATTAAGCTATACCCAATGGATTTCAAGATGGATCGCGACGGCAAGGGAGCGAATCCCCGGGAGCATAGATAACTATGTGACCGGGGTGAGCGAGTGCGGCCAACAAAGAGGCAACTTGAAAGATAACGGGTATATCTGGTTTTGTTTGTTGACGTTTGTTAATATTCTGCGAATTATTGCGACTATTCCATCGTGATAAGGGAGAGATTAATGAGGCAGGCTTTTAAAGTAGTACTAGGCATTTTAATGTTGTGGGCCACGGTTGCTTACGCAGAAGTTCGTATTGAGATCACCCAAGGTGTCGATTCTGCACGTCCTATTGGCGTTGTACCTTTTAAATGGACTGGAGCGGGCAATGCGCCGGAAGAAATTGGGGCGATCGTTGGGGCCGATCTTCGCAACAGCGGTAAATTTAACCCTATTGATGTCGGCCGTATGCCGCAGCAACCAACAACGGCATCTGAGGTGACGCCTGCTGCGTGGTCGGCGTTAGGGATTGATGCTGTTATTGTTGGGCAGATCCAACCAAGTGCGGATGGTGGTTTTTTAATCTCTTATCAATTGGTTGATACTGCGAGCGCTCCGGGCACGGTGCTTGCTCAGGATCAATTTAAAGTGACCAAACAGTGGTTGCGTTATGCTGCGCATACAGCCAGTGATCAAGTATTTGAAAAACTGACGGGCATCAAAGGCGCATTCCGTACCCGTTTGGCATATATTGTAAAAACGAATGGCGGTAAATATCCGTATGAACTGCGTGTATCTGATTACGATGGTTACAACCAGTTCACTGTCCACCGTTCGCCGGAACCGTTGATGTCGCCGGCATGGTCTCCTGATGGAGCCAAACTGGCTTATGTGACATTTGAAAGCGGCCGTTCTGCCTTGGTGATCCAGACCTTGGCGAGTGGTGAGGTGCGTCAGGTTGCCTCCTTCCCGCGTCATAACGGTGCGCCTGCATTTTCCCCTGATGGCAGTAAATTGGCATTTGCTCTATCTAAATCGGGTAGTTTGAATCTTTACGTGATGGATTTGGGTTCAGCTCAGATTCGTCAGGTTACAGATGGCCGCAGTAACAACACTGAGCCAAGTTGGATGCCGGATAACCAGACTTTGGTTTACACCTCTGATCAGGGTGGTCGTCCACAGTTATATAAAACCGATATTAATGGCGGTGCTCCGCAACGTCTCACTTGGGAAGGCACACAAAACCAGGATGCTGATGTAAGCGCAGATGGTAGTTTTGTGGTGATGGTCAGCTCAGAGAGTGGTAAGCAGCACATAGCTAAACAAGATCTGGCAACGGGAGCCGTTCAAATTTTGACGGATACGTTCCTGGATGAAACGCCGAGTATCGCACCTAACGGCACTATGGTGATTTATAGCTCCACCCAAGGGTTGGGGACTGTATTGCAGCTAGTTTCGACTGACGGGCGTTTCAAAGCGCGTCTTCCGGCAACCGATGGACAGGTAAAATTCCCTGCCTGGTCGCCGTATCTGTGATGCATAATAATATGTATGGCAAATTTTAAAAGGATCAAAGAGATGCAACTGAACAAAGTGCTAAAAGGGCTGATGTTAGCTTTACCAGTTATGGCCGTAGCAGCGTGTAGTTCTAACAAGAATGCTGATAACGATCAGACTGGTGTCGGCACTGTTAACGAAACTAATGCGGGTCTGTCAGCAGAGGAATTAGCTCGTCAGCAAATGCAAGAGCTACAAAACAACAACATCGTATATTTTGGTTTTGACAAATACGACGTTGGCTCAGATTTTACTCAGCTGTTAGACGCTCACGCGGCATTCCTGCGCAGCAACCCATCTTATAAAGTTGTTGTAGAAGGTCATGCTGACGAACGTGGTACTCCTGAGTACAACATCGCATTAGGTGAACGCCGTGCTAATGCAGTGAAAATGTACCTGCAAGGCAAAGGTGTTTCCGGTGAGCAAATCTCTATCGTCTCTTACGGTAAAGAGAAACCTGCTGTACTGGGTCACGACGAAGCAGCCTATGCTAAGAACCGTCGCGCAGTACTGGCATACTAAGAGTAGTTCATGAACAGTAACTTCAGACATCATTTTTTGGGTCTGTCGTTACTGGTTGGCGTAGCGGTTCCTTGGGCCGCTATTGCCCAAGCGCCAATCAGTAATGTCGGATCGGGTTCTACCGATGAGCGCCTTACCCAATTAGAGCGGATTTCCAACGCTCACAGTCAGCTATTAACGCAACTCCAGCAACAACTTGCTGATTCTCAACGTGATATTGACATGCTTCGAGGGCAGATTCAGGAGAATCAGTATCAGCTCAATCAGATTATAGAGCGGCAGAAGGACATTTATCAGCAACTGGAAGGGGCTGCCAGTTCTGAGGGGAGCAAACCTGCTGCAAATACAGCTTCTTCAACGGCAAGTCATAGTGGCAATCAGGCATCATCATCTGTCGGCACGGGCAGTGAGAAAGGTGATTATGACGCTGCTGTTCATTTGGCAGTGAATACCAAAGAGTATGATAAAGCGATTGTAGCCTTTCAAAGTTTCGTGAAGAGTTACCCAAAGTCGAGCTATATGCCTAATGCCAATTACTGGTTAGGGCAGCTTAATTACAACAAGGGTAAAAAAGACGAAGCCGCGTATTACTTTGCTACGGTAGTCAAAGAGTACCCAAAGTCGCAGAAGAGTGGTGAATCGCTTTATAAAGTTGGTTTAATCATGCAGGACAAGGGGCAGAAGGATAAAGCGAGATCGGTTTATCAACAGGTCATGAAACAATACCCTGGTTCGAATGCAGCTAAACTGGCGGAGAAAAAGCTTTCTACTCTATAATTATTGGCCCCGGAAGGGTGTAGTAATACATTTTCGGGGTTAATTGAGTGTTTAATAAGCATTTAAACGTAATTTGAAAAAATAATCATTGCGTAGCGCGGAGAAATCAGTAATATATGCCGCCGTTGCCGAGAGAAGTCACAAGATGGGTCGTTAGCTCAGTCGGTAGAGCAGTTGACTTTTAATCAATTGGTCACAGGTTCGAATCCTGTACGACCCACCATCTTAAAGCTTCATTCAAAACCAATTCCCTAGATGGGTCGTTAGCTCAGTCGGTAGAGCAGTTGACTTTTAATCAATTGGTCGCAGGTTCGAATCCTGCACGACCCACCATCTTGAAACTTCATTCAAAAACAAATCCCTCAGATAAGTCGTTAGCTCAGTCGGTAGAACAGTTGACTTTTAATCAATGGGTCGCAGGTTCGAGCCGAGCGAAGCGAGACAACAGCGCGTAAGCGCTGGCCCGAAGGGCGAGGCCACAGGCCGAGTCATCCTGCACGACCCACCATCTTAAAGCTTCATTTAAAACCCATTTCCCTAGATAGATCGTTAGCTCAGTTGGTAGAACAGTTGGCTTTTAATCAATGGGTCGCAGGTTCGAGCCGAGCGAAGCGAGACAACAGCGCGTAAGCGCTGGCCGGAAGGGCGAGGCCCCAGGCCGAGTCATCCTGCACGACCCGCCATCTTAAAGCTTCATTCAAAACCAATTCCCTAGATGGGTCGTTAGCTCAGTCGGTAGAACAGTTGACTTTTAATCAATGGGTCGCAGGTTCGAGCCGAGCGAAGCGAGACAACAGCGCGTAAGCGCTGGCCCGAAGGGCGAGGCCACAGGCCGAGTCATCCTGCACGACCCACCATCTTAAAGCTTCATTCAAAACCAATTCCCTAGATGGGTCGTTAGCTCAGTCGGTAGAACAGTTGACTTTTAATCAATGGGTCGCAGGTTCGAGCCGAGCGAAGCGAGACAACAGCGCGTAAGCGCTGGCCGGAAGGGCGAGGCCCCAGGCCGAGTCATCCTGCACGACCCGCCATCTTAAAGCTTCATTTAAAACCCATTTCCCTAGATAGATCGTTAGCTCAGTTGGTAGAACAGTTGGCTTTTAATCAATGGGTTGCAGGTTCGAGCCGAGCGAAGCGAGACAACAGCGCGTAAGCGCTGGCCCGAAGGGCGAGGCCACAGGCCGAGTCATCCTGCACGACCCGCCATCTTAAAGCTTCATTCAAAACCAATTCCCTAGATGGGTCGTTAGCTCAGTCGGTAGAACAGTTGACTTTTAATCAATGGGTCGCAGGTTCGAGCCGAGCGAAGCGAGACAACAGCGCGTAAGCGCTGGCCCGAAGGGCGAGGCCACAGGCCGAGTCATCCTGCACGACCCGCCATCTTAAAGCTTCATTTAAAACCCATTTCCCTAGATAAATCGTTAGCTCAGTCGGTAGAACAGTTGGCTTTTAATCAATGGGTTGCAGGTTCGAGCCGAGCGAAGCGAGACAACAGCGCGTAAGCGCTGGCCCGAAGGGCGAGGCCCCAGGCCGAGTCATCCTGCACGACCCACCATCTTAAAGTTTCATTCAAAACCAATTCCCTTAGATAAGTCGTTAGCTCAGCCGGTAGCGCAGTTGACTTTTAATTAATGGGTCGCACAGGTTCGAGCCGAGCGAAGCGAGGCAACAGCGCGAGAGCGCTGGCCGGAAGGGCGAGGCCCCAGGCCGAGTCATCCTGCACGACCCACCATCTTAAAGCTTCATTCAAAACCAATTCCCTAGATGGGTCGTTAGCTCAGTCGGTAGAACAGTTGACTTTTAATCAATGGGTCGCAGGTTCGAGCCGAGCGAAGCGAGACAACAGCGCGTAAGCGCTGGCCCGAAGGGCGAGGCCCCAGGCCGAGTCATCCTGCACGACCCACCATCTTGAAACTTCATTCAAAAAAAATCCCTCAGATAAGTCGTTAGCTCAGTCGGTAGAACAGTTGGCTTTTAATCAATGGGTCGCAGGTTCGAGCCGAGCGAAGCGAGACAACAGCGCGTAAGCGCTGGCCCGAAGGGCGAGGCCCCAGGCCGAGTCATCCTGCACGACCCACCATCTTGAAACTTCATTCAAAAACAAATCCCTCAGCTAAGTCGTTAGCTCAGTCGGTAGAACAGTTGACTTTTAATCAATGGGTCGCAGGTTCGAGCCGAGCGAAGCGGGATAACAGCGCGTAAGCGCTGGCCCGAAGGGCGAGGCCCCAGGCCGAGTCATCCTGCACGACCCACCATCTTAAAGCTTCATTCAAAACCAATTCCCTAGATGGGTCGTTAGCTCAGTCGGTAGAACAGTTGACTTTTAATCAATGGGTCGCAGGTTCGAGCCGAGCGAAGCGGGATAACAACATGTAATTGCAAAGCCCACAATAAATTGTTTAAAAGAATACGAAATTATTTACTTGTAGGGTAATTATGTTGCACTTACTATTCGAAACTATCATATTATTCTATAAATAATATATTTATTACTGTAGAAAACCTCTGACAATTCATTAAAAACATAGTCTAATTTTGATAAATAACAATGAAATATTCTTACATCTCAAATGATTAACCATTACATGTAATTAATAGTAATAAATAACCCAAAATTTTGAAATTAAAAACATATCTATTACTTTAAAATTAAACGTCTAAACGACATTCATCACTATTTCATTTCTAAAAGTATACCAATGTATAGCTCATAATTAATCTGGCTGATTTTAATACTGACATTTAATATACTCCAGAAAACATTCTTCCTACTAATCATTTAATACTGATATGACCATGAGGTTATCTTATTATTTTTACGTCACTGATAAAGTTCAATATTTAACTACTCGGAGTAAATGCTAATTTAAATTTCACCGATAAGGTCACATGCTATATAAACAGTCAAATAACCGTAATAATAAGGAAACAATAAAATGGCACGAGTATATATAAACCCTAATCAGACTCTTGATATTTATAAGAATGGCAGTATATTAGTCCCTGCTCATCAACCTCATATAACTATAAAAAACGTTAGTTTAGCGCTAGTTAAAGTGAGTGGTTACTGGGCGTCCTTAGTCGGAGATTATACTCTGTATAATTCTATAGAGATCTATCCCGGCAGAAGTGAAATACTTATACCGCCTCCTAATCTTATTTACTACTATAAAGTTACAGCTACTAATCTCGCCAGTTATTTAAACGCAGAAATTGAAGTGGAGGTTGGATCGAATAATAATCCTCTCCTTTAATCTGAGTGGGCCCCGGTAGAAAATGTCCAAGGCTGGTCAACATCATGATACACCTCTGATCAGCACTACAGTGGCATTAGTCAGGGCATTCTGTCGATATTTGTGAAATGGTGCTAAGGCGTACGGGGAAAAAGTTCTGTCATACATTAAGAACAGGCATAGAGGAGATCTCATTGAATTGGTTGAGCAATCGGTGGATCACAAACACTCTATGCCTGTCTCATGTCCTGGGGACTTCTCAGTGTTCTCGATTTGTTTTACCAATTGCCGGCTTTAAATCTTTGGCCGTCAATCCAGATTGTTCCATTCTGAATTTGATAGCTTCGATTGGGTCTGGTGGGTCGATGGGATAGTGTTCTGCTTCGTAGGCTTCAATCAATAGAACCATAACTTCCATATAATTGAATTCAGGTGTGCCGATTTCAGGTTGATTATCAAACAGAGAAGCGACAGTTTTTAATGCTTCTTGATAATCTTGTTTTGTTCTAATGGGTTTAATATTCATTGTTCACTCTGGCTCTACTTTGTCGATAACCGCGTTAACCCGGCAGATCCATCATATTATTGAAATCTTCCAGTGTCATCACTTTCATTTACCGATTAGATATTTTTGTCCAAATGCTAGAACATTCAGTTTGGAATTTAAAATAGAAAAAATTACAGGATGAAATAGAAAGAATAAAATAAAAATAATTTCCAGAGTTAAATATAAATTTATAGGGTATATTTTGATTTAGAAATGTTGAACCACATTCTTTTTTTGGACTAGACTTTAATTAGTGTGAATTGAAAGGGAGACTATTTTTACAATAATTTAATATATTGATTATAAGATAACATTGTTTAAATTAAGGAGAAAGTGCATGAGTCACAAGAATGATTTTAAGGCTTTTTCTATTAGTAATAATGCGAATATAATTAGTCAAGAAATATATGAAAAAAGTGAGGGTTTACTGACTGGATTTCCACCAAACACTATTTCTATTGATTTATTAAATAAAGTTCTTCGCCAGTCATCAATTATATCATCTGTGGTAGCTGATTTTATCGCTACACAATCTAGCGATGATATTCTGGATAATGGTGATATAATTAAACTCACAGCCCAATTAAACAGAGCATTAGAGCAAAAAATCACAGCAGAAGTTCCAAATGCTTCATTAACACAGAAAGGTATTGTTCAGCTTACAGATGTAGCAGGCAATAGTGATACATTGGTTGTCACTCAAAAGCTAGCCCAGGAAATAATAGATTCATTGCGTGAAAATATTAATGACAGAGTGCCCAATAGCCGAAAGGTGAATGGGAAAACATTGTCTACTGACATTAGTTTAGAGGCTGAGGATATAGGTGCATATACCAAGGCAGAAGTTAATAATCTAGTCAATGCAGTTAATAATATTCCTGTGGGAGCTCCTATTCCCTGGCCTACAGTTATACCGCCAGCGGGGTGGCTGCAATGTAATGGAGCAGAGTTCGATAAAACAGCTTACCCACAATTAGCGGCGGCGTATCCTACAGGGAAATTACCTGACCTGCGTGGAGAATTTATTCGTGGTTGGGATGATAGCCGAGGTGTTGATAGTGGTCGTATTATTTTAAGCGCACAGACTGACAACACAAAAAGAATACAACTTTCTCAAGGGAATGAGAGAAGAAAATACCTTTCTAATTATCAAGGACCTGTAGATGGATACCAATACCCGCTCGGTAGGGATGTTACAGGTGACGCAACTGTTACATCAATTGCTAACAATACCGGCGGTCATGAAACCCGTCCCCGCAATATTGCATTTAATTACATAGTGAGGGCAGCATAATCGCCGAATAAAAATACCCTTTAAAAGCCAAAAATATAAGAAGCCGTTTTGCTTGAATGGAAAACATATCGGGTATTGCTGAGCAGAACAGATATTTTACAAGCTTACGATATTGAATGGCTGGATAAACTGAGGTAATAACAAAGCCGGTTAGCCCGGCTTTATTTTTTTATTCTGAAAACTAAATCTGTCACTGGTGAGCTATTTCTTTTCTGGCTAACTCAGCTAGAAAAGCAGAGCGGTTTTTGTAGTGTCCGTTTTTTTCAATGTAGCGATCTATGGCAGTTAATAGATTGCCAGGCATAGTTAAATTGAACTTTATGGCTTTTGACTCATATTTCGCTGGATCTAACTCGATGAGGGCAATAACCCCTCCATCTTCAGACAAGCGAGGATCACCGATGTAATCAGAAGAGTTTTTAGGAGCGGGGACATAGCCGCCGTGTTCGATTAAAACTTCCATGTGCTGCGCGAACGCTTTTTCAGCATCCCGAATAGCATCTTCTAAGGTATTGCCAGCAAAGAAACAGCTTTCAACATCGGGGAAGTAACCGTCAAACCCATCTTCTGTTTTAAATATAAAGAGTGGATAAATCATAGTATTACCTCTTAATTTGATCATGAGCTTTGCATAGAAAGGGCGGCATAACTGTGCCCGTTATCATAGTAATTTCAGCCCTGAAATATTTTGTGCCTGCCGGATAACACCTTTTGATGAGTCTTTTCTTGGGTGCGGTATTGTGATTATTTTTGCAACACCGGGTTTAGTTAGAGTGATGTGACTACCGTCTTGTCTGGCCTTAACCCATCCGTCAGCTATTAGGAGTTTTATTAGCTCTGCACTACCCATAAATCCTCCGTTTGGTTAATGTATGAGTATAATACCTATACATTAATTCTATTATCAATATATTTGTGGGTGTTATGCCTACTTTTTATGGGTGTGAAACATGATCAATGTAACAATCAGAGGCCGAAAAGGTGATAACGGACATCCAATTACACTAATTGAAGCTTCAAATATCATTGATAATTGGTTATCAGAAATATATAAAAAGGAGGAAAGGTGTGGTTAGTAAATAACGTCGGTTAGTCCGGCTTTATCTTTTTAGATTTTGAGGTGTACTGGCTAGGGAAACCAGTTAGGATTACGATAGGCTAAGACCCTCACATAAAGTCATCAGAGTAATTCACAAAAGAGGCACTCAGAATTAGATGCTTGTTGTCATTTCGAAAAATTCAACCTTTCGGTCCAATACCCCGTTTCCGTAGTTTCTTACGCTAATTACTTGCGAAACTTTTCTATGAGATGACAGGAATAAGAGAAAAATAATTTTCAGATATTAAATATAAATTGGTGGGGTATTTTCGACTCCAAAATATTGAACTATTTATTACTGCTAATGATACAAAAACGGTTAACCTTATAAGTAATAAGAACACAGTATTATATTTTTCCTGAACTAGAATTTTATTATCCTGAATTATAGGGGGTTATTTTTACAATAATTTAAGGTGTTGATTATAAAATAACATGATTTAATTTAAGGAAAGTATATGAGTCAAAAGAATGATTTTAAGGCTTTTTCTATTAGTGATAATGCAAATGTAATTAGTCAAGAAAAATATGAACAAAGCCAGGGGTTGCAGACAGGATTTTATCCGGATAATGTTCCCACACACTTGTTAAATAAGGTATTGCGTCAAGCATCAACCATATCATCTGTCGTCGCTGATTTTATCGCGACACAATCTGGCAATGATGTTCTTGATGATGGAAATGTAGCCAAACTCACCGCTCAATTAAATAAAGCGATAGAACAAAAAATTACAACAGACATTCCCAGTGCCTCATTAACACAAAAAGGCGTTGTTCAGCTGACAAATGTGATTGGCAATAGTGATACATTGGCAGTGACGCAAAAGTTTGTTAAGGAAGAAATAAATTCATTACGTGAGTATACTTATACTCGTGAAGAGATAGATAACCGGATTAAAGCTGCCAGTGAAATTCCTGCTGGTTCTCCTATTCCGTGGCCGTTGCCCTATCCACCTGTTGGCTATCTCACTTGTAATGGCGCATTTTTCAATAAATTACAGTATCCGAAGTTGGCGGAAGCTTATCCTGACGGTAGATTACCTGATTTAAGAGGCGAATTTATCCGGGGATGGGATGATGGCCGTGGTGTTGATCCCGGTCGCATGTGCGGTACGTGGCAAACAGATACAATGCAGAAATTAGGCGGGGCACTTGAAGGCGGTAATAACATCGGCATGATGACGCGACCGCATGACAGCACGAGCGGTGTGTTTTCGGAAGGACCGGCTCGTACAATCGTTTATCAGCAAGTTGCAGGTACCGGGTATGTAATCTATTTTGATAATTCAAATGTTGCGAGAACATCACATGAAAATAGACCCCGTAACATTGCATTTAACTACGTTGTAAGGGCTGCATGATTATAGTGGCCGAAGCAGTTTGAAGTAAGAATAAAGCCGGTTAGTCTGGCTTTATTTTTTTATTCTGAAAATAGAGAAAGGATAATGTGTCGTATTTATGCTATGAAATTGTAGAATAGTATCAATATCCTTAGATACTTGTGTCTAGATGCCAGAAGATTCAGTTTGGAACCGGAGGCAAAAAAAGTTACAGGAAGGTATGGAGAATAAATGCAGTTATTTTAGTAATGTATAAGAACTATCCAGATATGCTATTGTCTAATTGATGAACTATATGAGTTTCACTTGATTTGTAGAAATGAAACTTTGTTATTAATATTCAAGTAGAGGTACGCACTATGACATGGATTTATCAACAGTATAGTGGTGAAATTTATCACGATACAAAGCTTATTGGCCACGGTTGGAGTGGTCAGGGTATACATAAGAATAATCCTGCATCAGAAGGTATAAAAAACTTAGGTCCTATACCCAGAGGTTATTATAAAATAACCGGTGAAAATAACTCAAAAGGCCCCATGACTATTATCCTTGACCCATGTAGTTGTAATGATATGCATGGCCGTAGTGCTTTTAGAATTCACGGTGCTAGCAGAAAAGATCCCCAACATTCATCAGAAGGTTGTATAATTCTTAATAGAGATATACGACGTGAGATATTGCTCTCGCACGATACGGATTTGGTTGTCGAATGAAAAGATTAATATTGATATTAACTGCGATGCTTTTTACGGCTAACGCTGTGGCGGGAACAAGATCTGATGGTTGTGCAGATATTAACGGTTGGAATGTTCAACAAGTAATACAGAAAGCTGAACAAAAAGGTATTATTAAGTCTGATAACGTTGATATCTCAAAGAGTGCTAGCATTCTGTTAAATGAACTTCCTCTGAAACACAATGGTAGGATAATTACGTTAAATGATGGAGTGGAAGGGGAAAAACTCTCTACTGAGGTGATAAAGGTCTCTTTGTTTGATAAATCAAGAAATTCGACAGTAAATATTATTGCTGTCGCTCTAGTATCAAACATCGAATGTTCGTTAACAGATCCTAGTATTATAGTCATTCCATAAATCTATTCTATCAAGCAACGGAATAGATAAGGAAATAAAAGCCGGTTAGCCCGGCTTTATTTTTATTCTGAAAACTGAAATAGAGAGGATAATGTGTCGTATTTGTGCGGTGAAATTTCAGAGTAACATCGATATTCTTGCATGGGGTTTTACAGGATGAAATAGAAGAAATAATAAAGAAATAATTTCCAAATATTAAATATAAATTGGCGGGATATTTTAGATTCTAAAATGTTGAACTACTTATTACTGCCAATGATACAAAAACGATTAACCTTATAAGTAATAAGAACACAGTATTATATTTTTCCTGAACTAGACTTTGATTAGCCTGAATTGCAGGAGACTATTTCTACAATAATTCAAAATGTTGATTATAAAGTCACATTATTTAATTTAAGGAAAATATATGAGTTCTAAAAATGATTTTAAAGCTTTTTCTATTAGTGATAATGCGAATGTCATTAGTCAAGAAAAATATGAGCAAAGCCAGGGGTTGCAGACAGGATTTTCTCCGGATAATGTTCCCACCCACTTGTTAAATAAGGTATTACGTCAGTCATCAACCATATCATCTGTCGTCGCTGATTTTATCGCGACACGATCTGGCAATGATGTTCTGGATGATGGAAATGTAGCCAAACTTACTGCTCAGTTAAATAAGGCGATAGAACAAAAAATTACAACAGATATGCCCAGTGCTTCATTAACACAAAAAGGTGTGGTTCAGCTGACAAATGTGATGGGCAATAGCGACACATTGGCGGCTACACAAAAGCTTGTTCAGGACGTAATAAATTCATTACGTGAAGAGATTAATATACCTGTGGGTTCTCCTATTCCCTGGCCGCTAATCTATCCACCTTTCGGTTATTTCATTTGTAATGGTTCACCTTTTAATAAATTACAGTATCCGAAGTTGGCGGAGGCTTATCCTAGCGGTAGATTACCTGATTTAAGAGGAGAATTTATCCGCGGATGGGATGATAATCGAGGTGTTGATGGTGGTCGTGGGCTTTTGTCTTGGCAGGGAGATGCAATCAGAAATATTACGGGGTCAACTCAAGTTATACATGCCCAGATGGGCGGTGCTCCTCAGACGCCTGTTGTGAGTGGGGTCATGGCATCGTCACGATATGCTACGGCAGATACACGTTCAGCAAATGGCGGCGCTAGTTCTGATCTTACCTATTTTGACATTGATGCATCAAGACAAGTCCCAACCGCTAACGAAAATAGACCTCGTAACGTGGCATTTAACTATATTGTAAGGGCAGCGTAATTTTAGTGGACGGTACAGCTTAAAGTAAGAATAAAGCCGGTTAGTTTGGCTTTATTTTTTTATTATTTTTATATCCAGATGACCTTAATTCAGAAATACAAAAAGTGTCACCGTTTCCAGCGGATATTGACACTAACAATGCTGGCTTATGCACTAATTCGTTATCACTATATAATAAAAGTAAATTTTTTAGTTATTTCAAGTGAATCTAAGAAATCACCAACTTTACTTGAATTAGAATGCGATCTATGGCTGCCTGAAATAATTCCCAATTTCATTAGGTTTCTTCACGTGATATATTTAGAATACCTTTTAACACCAATATCAAAAACCAATTTCGCTATAAAA
Organism: Photorhabdus akhurstii; assembly: GCF_019090985.1. Classification (NCBI taxonomy): domain Bacteria; kingdom Pseudomonadati; phylum Pseudomonadota; class Gammaproteobacteria; order Enterobacterales; family Morganellaceae; genus Photorhabdus; species Photorhabdus akhurstii. The sequence continues at coordinate 1,732,751 of NZ_CP020335.1, forward strand.
ATTAAAATCAATGTTACCAAAGTTTGAATAAAAAACCATTTCATACTCATTATTCCACTTGCTACTGAAGCTGGAACACCCGTTATAAATAGACACGGAAGTATGAACATTAAAATAAAACGAACTACACCATGAAAAGATTGTTCAGGTCTCACCAATACTTTAAAACAAGGATTTGAGTTTTTAATACTAACTAATGAATTTGTCCAAAATATTGTTGTTCTTATGATCCATGTAATTGAAGTAAGTATTAAGACTCCCTCTAATGCCATTATAAAATGTAAAAAAACCAACAAAATATTAGTGCCAAGGTAAATATGTACAGTAAAAAATAATACTAAAGATAGGAATGACAACAAAAAATGCTCAAATGCAATGTTTGTAGTGATATATAAGAATTGAGTATTTATAGGTAACGCCAAATGAGGTTCTAATTTTAATGATTTGACTTTTTTAACCAGCAAGAGGCTTCCTTTACCAAATAAAAAAAGATAAAAATTATCGACTAAACATACCGTAGTAAAAAATATAATAATAAAATCATCAGATAAAATATAACCTGAAGATTGTGAATTTAAAATAGCATACCAAAAGAAAGCTTGTGCTATATAGTAACTGAAATTAACAAAAGCGGATAACCAAAAATTTAATGGGCTTTTTTTTGCTTCTGATAATCCACTTTTAAAACCAATAAATATAATTTTAAGCATTGCCATTATACCCTTGATTGTATTTTAACATATAATTCCAAATAAAATTAAAAATTATCATTAAGAACATCATGATTAAAAATCCATTAAATATAAAATAAATAGATGTTGAATTTGTCGCAATTTTAACTGGAATATAGGTGATATATTGAAATGGAATATAATTAAATATTGATTTTAAAGAATCACCAAACACATCTAATGGTATTAACGCGCCTGAAAGGACCCATGATAAAGTATCCTTAATAATTATAAAAGAATACGAGCCTCTAAATTTGAATGCCATACATGACAATATCATTGTTAAGTACAAGTTGATAAACAACCCTATACATAAAGAAATAAATAGATATATAAAATTAGGAATGTCCTTTTGGTATATAATTATGAATAAAATTAATGGTGACATTATAAATAATCTAGCTAATATCTGTCCCAAAGCATATTCTGAATAATATAATAGTATTGATTTTGGCATTATAATTAATCTATCTATACTACCATCTTCAATATGGAACGATAAATTTTCTGGAAACCCGGTAATACTTGTTAATTGAAATATAATAACAGACCATAATATATAAACTATTATCTCATCATGCGTATAGTTAACAAAACCATTTGATTTTGTCATGGTGTCCCAAAAAGATAGCTCAACCGCATATAATGTTATAATTATAAATAAGTAACCAAATATTATATTCTTAGCCCTAATGGTTTCAATAAAAGAAAATTTAATTATCACAGAAAAGGCCCTCTAAATAACGTTTCATAATTCTGCTACACATGGCCTTCTTCAACCCATTGTTATACATAGAATTATTAGTAGCATAAGATGTAGCGCTATTTTGGAATCTTATTTAGATATAGCGCATTCTTTTCTTTCGAATTATTTTTATTTAGATTTATTTTTGATATTTCACCATCCTTCAAGAAGATAATATCCTTGCAAACATCAGCAATATCTATCATATTATGTGAGGTAATTAGTATTTTACTTTCATTATTTTTAGCATAATCTTTTAAGATATTTCTTAATAGAATTTGTGACTCTATATCTAATCCAATTGTTGGTTCATCCAATATCAATAATTTTGGCCTATTAAGAAAGTGTATTAATAAGTTGGATTTCACAGATTGACCTAAAGAACACGTTTTTGCTGGTTTTTTTGCTATATTTCTAAGGTTCAACATTTCTATCATATTCTCAACACTATTCTTATCATAATTACGTTTATATATCTTAGAAAAAAGCTCAATATTCTCATAGAGAGATAACTCCTCCCAAAGCATTGATTTATTGCCAAAAACGATACCAAGATTGGATAAAAGATTAAGAGGTCTTCCACTTGAATTAATGCCAAAAACGGTAATATTTCCAGAATTTGGAGTTAAAATACCGGAAATTAGTTTTATTAAAGTTGTTTTTCCGGCACCATTCTTACCCAGTAATCCTATAATCTTGCTATCGTCAAATATTTCAATGTTTATATTTTTAAATAAAATCACTTCGACTTCATTTAATGAAAATATATTTTTAAAAATATTTTTCTTAATTTCTCTACTTTTATAACTAAAGCATAAATCAGTGATTTTTATCATTTTAATTCACTATCCTGGTAAGTAATATGTCATTATCATGCATGATATATTATTTTACTTTACTATTTTTACCATAAACAATAAATTTCTCTTTATCTATATTCATTATTCCTTTCGCATAATCTTGATCCAAAAATAACTTATCTAATATTTCACTAGTTTATAAATGCCAACTTAAAATATAGCGGCTTTAACTGAATTTATATTAAAATTAATATTTGTTGTCAAATTAGAAAACAAGTTTGTTAACAAAAATGCTGAACCACATCACAGAGCGGACTCTTTATTAGATGTTGTACTTACTCTTTTATGTAAAAATTTAAAACCACCGGTTTTAACTGGTGGTTTTATGGTGGATGGGTTTTAAGCGATTGTTAAAAGTAATAGTTTTAACTCCAGGGTTTAATCGGTATCAGGTTTTAACAGTTGTTTTACCACTTTTTACGTCTGCTTTTTATCAATTTTAATCATCATGGTATATCTGGTTTTATGTTTTAAGACATTAATTATACTTGCTTTTTGTCTTTGTTGACGCTGTTTTACTGGCAATCCTAAATAGTTTTCATCAGTCGCTACCCTTTATGTTTTTTCGGATAATCAAGTTTTCTCAGAACTTAAATCCTGCCATATTAACCGTTTTCACCGCTTTTTTATTTTGCTATCTTTTATGGTTTACTTCATAAAATAACGGAGAGAAAACACTTAAATACCAGTCTATTAGGATAATGTTTTTGTGTTCTAATTTTTTTAACTCACTGTTAATGGTTAATGGATTTCGACTGAATTCAATTAACTCTCTTTCTAGAAAACGTATTTACTATTAACTTGAATTTGCTGTTAAAAAGATGATAAACCGTTAAAAAGATTCTCATATTGAAAATCTTCTTACTTTTTAATTAAAAAATAATTTAATAAATGGCTTTAACAAAACAGCACTTACAAATATAATAATGTTTTCTGTTTTCTGTTTTCTGTTTTCTGTTTTCTGTTTTCTGTTTTCTGTTTAGCCCTCACAGACGAAAATATCTCGCGATAAATTACTATAAATCGATCATTTTGTTTAGTATATTAAACAAATTTGGGCGGATTTTCGGGCTAAAAACCAAAAATTTCGCTTTTTAAAACCATATACTAAACAGAGGGTCAGCGTAATGAACCAGTATATTGATTTTAATTCAACTATTTATCCATTCCCTCCCAAACCTGCTTTTCTCAGTAAGGCTGAAAAAAAACATTGCCGTGAAAAAATTAAACGCCTTCTGAAACAGCAGGATGCTGTTATGGTTGCACATTATTACACCGATCCTGAGATCCAGGCTTTAGCAGAAGAGACAGGAGGATGTGTTGCTGATTCACTGGAAATGGCACGTTTTGGCAATAAGCATCCCGCCTCTACTTTATTAGTTGCCGGTGTGCGATTTATGGGAGAAACCGCCAAAATTCTTAATCCTGAGAAGTGTGTTTTAATGCCTACGTTGGAAGCTGAGTGTTCGTTAGATCTTGGTTGCCCTGAAAAAGAGTTCACCCAGTTTTGTGATGACAATCCTGATCGTACCGTGGTGGTTTATGCAAATACGTCAGCAGCCGTTAAAGCACGAGCGGATTGGGTTGTGACTTCAAGTATCGCTGTTGAGCTGATCGATTATCTGGATAGTCAGGGGAAGAAGATAATTTGGGCGCCCGATCGCCACTTGGGGAATTATGTCCGTAAACAAACAGGAGCCGATATTCTTTGTTGGCAAGGGGCTTGTATTGTTCATGATGAATTTAAAACTCAGGCTTTGATCAGGGTAAAAGGTCTGCATCCCGATGCCGCGGTATTGGTTCATCCTGAATCACCGCAAGCTGTTATTGATCTGGCTGATGCTGTTGGTTCGACCAGTCAATTAATCAAAGCCGCCCAATCTTTGCCACATCAGAAACTGATTGTGGCAACAGATAAAGGTATCTTTTATAAAATGCAGCAAGTATGTCCTGAGAAGCAGTTATTTGCAGCGCCTACGGCTGGGGAGGGGGCGAGTTGCCGTAGTTGTGCTCACTGTCCGTGGATGGCAATGAATGGCTTACAAGCCATCGTTCAGGGACTGGAACGGGGAGGGGATCAGCATGAAATATTGGTTGAAAAAGAATTGCGGGAAAAGGCATTGCTTCCTTTAAATAGGATGCTTGATTTTGCAACTCAGTTAAAATAGGAAATTGAATAGTGAGAGTAATATTTTATTGTAGGTAATAAATAGGATATAACAGATGGATTTTTTCAGTATTAACAACATATTAGTCAATATACCTCTGGGAAAGGGAGGATATGATTTATCGTGGATTGAGGCAGTTGGTACGATCGCCGGTTTGTTATGTATTTGGTTTGCCAGTCAGGAGAAGATAATTAACTATTTGTTTGGACTCATTAATGTCACATTATTTGCTGTGATTTTCTTTCAAATTCAACTTTATGCCAGTTTATTGCTGCAATTATTCTTCTTTGCGGCAAATATTTATGGTTGGTATGCCTGGAGCAGGGTTAATGATCAGCAGCAGATTGAACTTAAAATACGTTGGTTAAGTTTGAATAAGGCGGCAATAATTGGTCTAATTTCCGTGCTATTAATTGCCATGATGACTTTTAATATTGATCGGGTCTTTGGCTATCTGACTCAGATTGCCGTTATGATGATGCAAAAATTTGGCTTTAATGTTCAGATGCCGATGTTGGAGCCTGATGCGTTCCCATTCTGGGATTCGACAATGACGGTGCTATCCATTGTGGCAATGGTTCTGATGACCCGCAAATATGTTGAAAACTGGTTGGTGTGGATAGTTATCAATGTGATAAGCGTTGTTATCTATTTCCATCAAGGCGTGCTGGCAATGTCGTTGCAGTATGTGATTCTGTTGGGCATTGCATTTAATGGCTCCCGTTTGTGGATTCAGGCAGCTAAGGAAAACCATTCTTTGCCATTATCCCATAGGAAATAGTTTCCTAACTATGCCAGAGAATTGTTTTGTCGATTTCTGGCATATTTTTAGGTATTTACTTTGATAATTCTCATTTCTAAAGATATTTCAACCATAAGAATAGAGCTAACCACATTTAACTATATCTTGCTATGTCTTGAGTTAAGCATTGATTTATTTATTCTCTACAAAGAATATTTACAGTTTGGCTTCTAACAGTTAGATTAAAATCACAAGATTGCTTTAATTAAATATACAAAGATGTTAGATGAGAGAGGGCTATGAATTATCAGAATGATGATATAAGAATTAAAGAGATAAAAGAATTATTACCTCCTGTGGCACTACTTGAAAAATTTCCAGCAACTGAAAAGGCTGCATTTACAGTACGTAAGGCTCGCAAAACGATTCATCAAATTCTGACGGGGGAAGATGATCGTCTGTTGGTTGTGATTGGGCCATGTTCTATTCATGATCCTAAAGCAGCAATGGAATATGCCGGGCGGTTGAATGAATTGCGTGAGGAGCTGAAAGAGGATCTGGAAGTTGTCATGCGAGTTTATTTTGAAAAACCGCGCACAACCATTGGCTGGAAAGGGCTAATTAATGACCCTCATATGAATCACAGTTTTGATATTAATGACGGTTTGCGTTTAGCTCGTCAGTTGTTGCGGGATATTAATGACATGGGGCTACCGGCTGCGGGTGAATATCTGGATATGATTTCTCCACAGTATTTAGCCGATTTGATGAGTTGGGGAGCAATTGGCGCTCGTACAACGGAATCTCAGGTCCATCGTGAGTTGGCTTCTGGTCTTTCCTGTCCGGTTGGTTTTAAAAATGGCACCGATGGTGCGATAAAAGTTGCCATTGATGCGATTAATGCGGCAGGTTCCCCCCACAGTTTTCTTTCTGTCACTAAGTGGGGACATTCCGCGATTGTGAATACCAGCGGAAACAACGATTGTCATATTATCCTGCGTGGTGGTAAAGAGCCGAATTATAGTGCCGAACATGTTGCTGCCGTGAAGCAAGGGCTGGAAAAAGCAGGTTTGCCGGCAAGGATTATGATTGATTTCAGTCATGCCAATAGTTCTAAACAATTTAAAAAGCAGATGGATGTGTGTTCAGATGTGAGTCGGCAGCTTATCGCTGGGGAGAAAGCGATTATTGGTGTCATGGTAGAAAGTCATTTGGAAGAGGGAAATCAGAATCCGGATAGCGGTCTGCCATTGGTATACGGTAAAAGTATTACTGATGCTTGCATTGGTTGGGCTGACACTGAAATTTTGTTACGTCAATTGTCGTCGGCAATAAAAGCGCGTCGTGGCTGATAACATTTTTCCAATGTGAAAAAACCGGAATCGACAACTCCGGTTTTTTATGTTTGCTGGAAAATACGCTGTCAGCAATTTTTTATAGCAAGGAAATTACTTTGCCTTACCTTGGTTGGCTACTGCCGCGGCTTTTGCTGCAATTTCATCAGCGTTACCCAGATAGTAATGTTTGATTGGTTTCATGTTTTCGTCGAATTCATAAACCAAAGGTACTGCTGTTGGGATATTTAGCTCAAGAATGGCTTCTTCGCTCATATTGTCCAGATATTTAACCAATGCGCGTAAAGAATTACCGTGCGCTGCGATAATCACTTTTTCACCTTGAGCAACACGCGGTTTGATAACTTCTTCCCAGTAAGGGATCACGCGTTCAATAGTCGTTGCCAGACTTTCAGTCACGGGTAACTCTTCTGGTTTTAAATTCGCATAACGTGGATCATGGCCTGGGAAACGTTCATCATCTTTCGTTAAATCTGGTGGGGTGATAGCAAAACCACGACGCCACAGTTTAACCTGATCATCACCGTATTTAGCCGCGGTTTCTGATTTGTCCAGACCTTGCAGAGCGCCATAATGACGCTCATTCAGTTTCCAGTTTTTTTCAACCGGCAACCACTGTTGATCAACTTGATCCAGAATGTTCCACAGCGTATGGATAGCGCGTTTTAGCACCGAGGTGTAGGCAAAATCAAAAACAAAATCTTCTTCTTTCAACAATTGCCCTGCTTGTTGAGCTTCGGCGCGACCTTTTTCAGATAACGCGACGTCAGTCCAGCCAGTGAAACGGTTCTCTTTGTTCCACTCGCTTTCGCCATGTCTTACCAGAACCAGTTTAGTGACAGCCATAGCTTAAACTCCTTAAAAATCAAACTTAATGATAATTGAGCGCATTATATTGCTCTATGCTCCAGAACAGCAATCAATAGTCTTGTTTCAAACTTTATTTGCTTGAAAACCTAAATCTCTTGCAGATTGCTGAATGGATACCAGGCAAGTTTGACACGTTTATAGTGCGCTCACCAACTTGATTGGGTAAGTAAAGAACAGCAAATGAACCAAATTGAGCGCGAAATGGAACCCAACAGCGACCCACAGACGGCCGCTCCACATCCACGCTAGCCCATATATTAATCCTGCAAGCGTAGCAAAAATCATCAGTAATGGGCCGCCGACGAAGTGTGCGCCGCCAAAAATCAAAGCGGTGATGATCAGGGCGAAATAGGGGTTAATCCACTGGCTTAACCTCTGTTGGATATAGCCACGGAATAGCGCTTCTTCTGCCAGGGAAACAAAGAAAATATTTGCCAAAATAAACATCGGCAACCATTGTGGCATATGCAGTTCAACCGCTAGTCCTCCTAAGGTTGTTGCAACACTGAGTAGTGCAGGAATGGCAACAGTCAAGATTATCCACGCATAAGGGCGAACTTTTGCCAGTGGTTTTGTTGTAAATAGGCCAGGCATGCAGCATAACAGCAAGAAAGGAATGAGTGCTTTGTCAAAGTTGAAATACATTGAGAATGGGGCGCTATGAGGGCCTATTTGAACTTTATCGAGATATTTCAGGTTATTAAAACCGGGGAGCAGATGTAGGAATAATGCCACTGCAAAGGCGAGTAATAGCAGTTCAGTGGTTATTTTAATGATGTTATTTTGCTGAAAATAGATACGTAGCGCACCTAACAAAAAAATAATCGCAATAGTGGCGATGGCCGGATAAATCATAGTTTGCGTGACGAATCCGGTAATAATCGCGGCCAGTAGAACAATAAGTGCAGTTGTGCGGTGTATAGCTAATAACGCTAGTGATGTAGCAAGTAAACCCCAAATCATATAATTTCCCTTTATTTTTAACAAATTAAAAAACGATCTGAAAAGCAGACCAAAAATCGATGATAGATGTTATTTAGTGAGCAAAAAATAATAATGCATAATAACTAAATTGCGATGCTTTTTTAACTGGTCGGAGAAGAAATCCATCGGTGAGAATTATTTTTTGGTCAAAGTTTGCCTAAGAAAAAGCCGTGTTATTAGATCTGATTCAATATGGTATGGAAAATAAATTTCATTGAGATATTAGACAGATCAGCCACTTGTATAAATAACTGGTGGCTGTCAGATTGAGCTTGATCGAGTACAAATTCGCTTATTTTCGTGTACTGATTTTAACCTCCAGCGCACCTTTATTATCTGTCAATCCGGCGCCATAACGTCCTTTTAAATCATCATTGATACAAAGCTGTAATTCACCAGATAACCCACTCGGGACACTAGCTTCACGGCCAATCAAAAAAACGGTTTCACCGACACGGCCTACCAGTGCTCCTACTGGCTGGCCTGGCAACGTGTAGTCTTCCTGGGCAATATGAGCCTTATCTCCTTCTGCCTGACAATCGTTATACTGTGGGTTAAAAGACCATGTGCCGCTGAGATAGGTAATTGTGGTTGTCAGATTTGTATTAACTGTCACATCGCTATTCTGCCAAGGTTTATCCGCAGATACAGATATGGTTACTGGATACAAAATATTGGCCGCTAATTCAGCTTCTTGGGCTTGAAAGCCAGCTCCACCCAAGGCTGCAATTAACTCCGGGCGAGTTGTTGCTGGATACACTTTAGGATCAAGCAACATTTGACCAACGTCTAGCGGATCAAGCGTTGGGAAGTGCTTGTGCAGTGCAATTGCAATCTCGCTAATAGGGAAGTCAAGCTGGCGTAAAATAGCGGCGATATCAATGGGGTAAAGTGGGGTCAGAGAGACTTCACGTAGAGCATTAGCAATAGTGTTGTTATCCCTTTTAGCAAAATCCGCCGTAAACCCTCGCCCAATGCGGGCGGTGATATAAGGCGAAAAGCCCGTAGGGCTTTCAGGTTATTAACCATCACGCTCATTGCCAGCCCGGGGGGACACGGCCAAAAAAAGCGGTTAAAATACATCAACTATACCGATGAGCGCTGATGATGTTAAGAGCCACCAAAGTCCGCATTTACCCGACGCCAGAACAGGCTGATTATCTCAATGCTCAGTTCGGTGCGGTTCGTTTCGCGTACAACAAGGCGCTCCACATCAAGAAGCACGCTTATCAACGCCACGGGGTGAACCTCAGCCCGCGTAAAGACCTCAAGCCCTTACTGTCAGTGGCGAAAAAATCCCGCCGGTATGCCTGGCTCAAAGCGTATGACGCCATCGCCTTGCAGCAGGCGGTGATTAACCTCGATATGGCGTTTTCCAACTTTTTTAATCCGAAGCTGAAAGCGCGCTTCCCGGCGTTCAAACGCAAGCATGGCAGGCAGTCCAGCTATCATTGTGTCGGGGTGAAGGTGCTGGACGGGGCAATAAAAATACCCAAGTTATCGCCGATAGAAGCCCGTCTGCACCGTGAAATGACCGGAGAGGTGAAAAGCATTACGCTGAGCCGTTCAGCCACCGGTAAATACTACGCCTCGATACTCTGTGATGACAGCATGGCCGCGCCCGAGAAGCCCTCTTTGATAACCCAGATGACAGGTTTGGATATGGGATTATCTCACTACGCTATCAAATCCAGCGGAGATAAGATGGCCAATCCCCGTCATCTTATCAATGCCGGCCGTAATCTGAGGCGTAAACAGAAGGCCCTCTCCCGGAAACAAAAAGGCAGCGCCAACCGCCGTAAAGCACGACAGAGGCTTGCCGCCGTACACGAGCGGGTAGCGAATGCTCGCGCCGATTTTCAACACAAACTCTCCCGAACAATGGTTGACGAAAACCAAGCGATAATTGTTGAGACGCTGAAATCGGCCAACATGATGAAGAATCCCAGGCTGGCTCGCGCTATCGGCGATGCGGGCTGGCATGGCTTCATCAAGAAACTGGAATACAAAGCCGCAGAGAAAGGGGTTCATCTGGTGAAGCTGGATCAGTGGTTCGCCAGTTCGAAAACCTGTCACTGTTGCGGTCACAAAATGCCAGAACTGCCGCTGCATAAGCGGAGCTGGCCATGTCCTTGCTGTGGTGTCGAACATGACCGTGATATCAACGCGGCGCTCAACATCGAGCGCAAGGGCATACAGGAATTACAGGCGGCGGGACTCGTCGTTTCTGCCCACGGAGGCCAGCGTAAATCCGTCATAAAGACGGTGGCGGCCTGAGAAGTGGGAAGCCTCGCCGTTTAGAGGGTGTCGCAAAAGGTTAAGGTCACTTTTTCAAGCATCAAGTTAAATTCAATCACTGACTTTGGGCAGCCTGTTATTTGTATGGATAACAGGCTAAAAATAATCCCTAATATCAGAGCCACCGCTCTTGATAAGTTATAGGCCATTGCATGCAGGGAAAACTCCAGCTTTACCGCTGACAATCCCTTACGCCGAAAGCGTTCCAGTCTCTGAATTCCCCGTAATGCCGAAAATACCGGTTCTACCAGGCTCTTTCGTTGACTCAATATCTGTTTTGACTCGGGTCGGGCCATATGCAAACGAAGCGCCTCCCTCCCTTCATCTTCCGGATAACGTTTTATTTTTCTTCCTCCTTTAGCCTTTGTGCAGCCCGCTTTCTGCGGGCATCCGGCACAATTGTCAGCGCTATAAACCCGATAGGGCCGCGTTTTTTCAGTGGCTTTCACTGTACTTTGCAGGGACAATTGGTGATGCGCAGGACAAATATAGCAATCTTGCTCAGCATCATAAGTAAATAATGATTTAGGATAGATTTTTCGTGCACGCTGTCGGTCTGAATTTTCTGCACAAAACAGCAAGATCTGATGTTTCTTCGCCTCAGCAATCACATCGTCATGGAAATAACCGGCATCCAATATCAATTTTTCCGGGTGACCGCCCGAGATAGTGAGATTCTGCGCCAATAACGCGGCCATCACTTGGGTTTCACTGGAGGGATCGACCGTGTGAGCGACGATAAGACGTCTGTTGTTGACTAAAACAGACGGTTTATAGGAAGTTGAAAATCCCCTTCCCCGCTTAAGTTTCTGGACGACGGCTTCGGGTTCTGTTGGATTGATACGCAGTTGGCTGGCATCCTTCCCTTTTTTTTCGCGATTTTCTTGTCGGCGCCGTAATACGCTGGCTCCCTGTTCCAATTGCTTTATGCGTTTTTCTGTCTGCGCTGTGGCAGGGGTGGCCGTGAGAGTATTTTTTTCACGTGAAATCGCTTCCTGAGTTAAAAGGTGGTAATGAGAACAGGCCGCCTCTATCACTGTCCCGTCACCGGCCAGGCACGAGCCGTCCGAATGACTACGGTGCAAAATGGATAAGGTCAGTGCCTTAAAAAACGAGCCCGTCAGGACGGATTGGTGCTGATAAATAAAACGCCCAAGACTGGCATGATCGGGCGTAATTCCCTGACTGACAAAAATACAGCCTAAATCTAAACGCGCAAGTCGTTCAAGTTCTCTGAGCGAGCAGTGTCCTTTCATGATCCCATAAAGCAGGATCCCTATCATGGAGCGTGGAGAATAAGGGGCTCTCCCTGTCGAAGCATAATGGCGTTCAAAAGGGCCCCAATCTTGCTCATCAAGAATGTCAGTAACAATAAATGCGCTACGCTCCCCCATTTGCCTGAGATAATCAGAAAGGGAAAGGGAGCCATCCAATACAGGTAAGTGCTGAGCTTTGACAAACTGACGTCCGGTATGAAGGGAAGGTTCCCGTTTTCGAATGAATAAGGTCATAAAAGATCTGCGCTTAAAAGAAGTACGCAGATCTTAACGGATAATACACGCCTTTTGCGACACCCTCTTTACGGCGGGGAGCAGTCACATTGCAATGTATCTATTAACATCGCCTTGGAGACTGAGGTCATAGTAATGCTCCTTATTTTTATTTAAATAAACTCATGATACAACTACTGCCTACCATAAGTTTCTAGCAGGACAGCGGTTATTTCGCTGGCGCTGATGGATGGGTAGGCCGATTTTAATCCTTGCCCGGTTTCTACGGCTATATAGCCTACTTGCGCCATAGTTGCTGCGAGCATATTCGCCTTGAGATCAGGGAAGGATTTAATTATCCGTTTGCCGCAATCATTGCCATTCATCTGCTGTTGATATGCCGACTGTGCAATTTGTTCTGGTGTTATCACCACCTCTATTGCCACTCCGTCACTCCAGATACTTGGGATTGATGTTGCGGTGGCATCCGGCATACTAGCCAGATAAAGTTGATATGTTCCTGTAATCGGGATCGGTGGTAAAGGGATATGAGCTCGTCCAGTTGTGGAACTCACGGTTTGTTGATATATCCATGTACTGTTTGGTGCCTGTAAGCTGAGTAAATAATGGGTAGTATCGGGGCTACATTGCCATTGAATCTCTATGCCGCCAGATTGGTAATTAGCCTGAATTTGCTGAGGAGTCTCCAGACGTAACCATTGCTGAACCTGACAAAGTTCGCTGGCAATATAATTAGGGTTGTTCAATGCTGCTAATGAGAAACGATATTTCCCGGCAGGTTTCAGCTTATCGAAAATAATAGTCACTGAATTCTGTGGAGCGGCAATTGAGAGGTTTTCGGTTTGTCCATCTCTCTCGATTTTTACGTTATAGTGACTGGCACCTGTTACCAGATTCCACTGCAATATAAGATTAATATTTTTTTCAATAACGGGCTTTGTTTCTAAATTGATGTTTAATTCCGGTATTGGCAGACGATGTTGCTGTAATTGATTTTCTGAGCTGGTAAATTCTTTCCTGGTGGCGGCTACTGACCAGGTATAAACGCCAGCGGCTAATTCCGGCGTGATAGGTAAAATAAATGAATTATTGTTGTGATTTAGTTCTTTCTTGAATAATGTTTCATTATTTGGCGCTTTTAATTTGACCTGATAACCGTCAGCATTTTCCGTATAACCCCATTCGAATTTAGCCTTATTATCCTTATATTCATAGGTTGCTGACAAATTTTCAGGTGGTTTGGGATCAGCAGGCTTGGGGGGATTGGGAGGTGCTGGTTTGCTGTCAATTTCATCTTTAATTTTATTGATAATGCCACCTATGACAGCCGCTCCCGCTGCTACGCCCCCGGCAGCGGCTAAAGCTTCTGCACCGCTCTGGACTGCTTCTGTTAATGCAGCGTCAACCAACCCTTCACACAGTAATGTCATGGCATAATCAGCGGCTTTCTCGGCGGCTGTCAACGTCAGAAAGGTAGCGATATCTTCACGATTTTCCAATAGCCCTTTAACAAAAGATTCAGCCGCGCTTTTCAGCGCTGCACCGATAGCGTCAGGTAATTTCTCTAAAGAGAGGTCGTTTGGCAGCAAAAACTCTACGGTTTTTGGGAAGGAGAGAGTAACGAAATCCGTTCCTGCCATTGCCATTGTATACTTACCGTTTAACACAAAATACAGTTGGTCTTTCTGACTAGCATTATTCGTCTTAGTATCAAACGACGGGGAAATAGAAAACCGGGATGTGAGTAAATGTTCATTGATAAATTGGGTTAATTGGCCGCAATTGGAACCTTTATTACGTGAGAGCTTCTTTAATTCTTCTATAAAATTAATAAACTGGTTGTTATCTAAATCAAACGCAGGCCAGTTAGTAATTTTAAATCCTTCGCTCTTACTATAGGAAAAACCTAATTTCGTTGGATTAGGTAACAAAGGAGAAGAAACTTTGTCTGAGGACAATGAGCCACTGATTTTTAATTTCCCGGTTTTATCTTTTGTACCTGATATTTCTACATTTAAACCAAAATCATGTTTAAAAAACAGTAGCCCACAGCGAAAGACGAATTTATTTTCTTTGACGGTGGAGAAAAGCAGGGTTGGACCGGGGTCCTGCTCAAAACCGGTAATTTGAAGTACAAATAATGAAATTGGATTAAGTAGCTGAATCTCTGCATTGATGCCCTCTTTGGTAATTTGTATATCCCCCATGAGCTTTAAAGTTTCAATCAGTGTAATGTCAAACAGGGCATGGAGGTGAAATCCTGGTTGATAATGGGTGATATCCTGATTTAATAACAGAGACTTTTCGGCTAAAGAGGAAATAATAGCATTTTCCTGTTTAATATCACCGTCTGTTTCGCGCCGGTAATAAAGGTTGCTACCCTGATGAAAATCGATATCGATAAAATGACTTGGCCAGGAGAAATTAGAACCAGCAAATGATGCCTCAAATATACGATGTATCGATAAATCTTGATTGATAGCGACTGAAGCTAATATGGGGGTATTATCTAGAAAATAAAGACGCCCACTTAATGCCGGTAGTTCTGCATAATTAATTGTTCCCTCTATCCAATATAATCCAACTTTAGATTGTTTCTTTTCTGGAATGGCAAAAGTGTAATTAATGCCAAAAGATAAATCACCAAATGTGACGCCAGTCATTCTTCCGTCAAAGGGCTTATCAATAGTGCTTTTTGAGTTTTCGTGACAGATTTTTAAAGATGCCTGCACTTGCTTTTCGTCTGCGCTTAAAGCCCCGTCAAAACAATACGTTTCCTGGAACAAATTTAATGTGATAGTGCCTGCTATTTCATATTTTGAGTGATTATCAAACTGATATTGAAGTATTAAATTATTGAAGCCAAAAATATTAAATAGCTTGAAATCAGGAAGAACGGCAGTATAGCGGCTTTTTTTAATTGATTCGCCTGCGGATATTCCCTGCTCTAAACGCCCACTGAGCGAGATATCTGCCTGTGGCAGATCGCCGTTTTTAACGCCAATCTCAATTAAGTTGTTAAATAAATAATTGCCTTTTAAACGCAAGGTTAGCCAGAAGGTACAACTATGGGATACCGGCGTTTCCATTTCTGTCACTGATTTTGGCAAAGGTATTTGTGGAAAAATGTTACACAGTTTCTCTGCTTCTGGTGGATTGGCATGATTGGAGAAAGTAAAAAAACCCGCGTCCTGTATTAATAACGGGGCTTCTTTCTCCGGTAGGCCAAGATGAAAAGCATGGTTGAGTAATTCAAAGATATTGAGATTGTCAGCTCCTGCCTGTTTTGCAGTCATATCAATATAGATGAGAGAATAACTGTTGAATAAAGCAAGCCGGCATTGTATCGGGCTAAGCATTTCGCCATCAAATATTTTGCATTTGCGCCCATAAAAATGGGCGTCAATCTCAAATCGTGTTCCCATATTTTACCTCAGATAGTGAAATGTATAGCTAAGGCTATGTTATTTATGGTTATAAACGCATAGCCTTATGGTTAATATTGAGCGGATAATTTAGGCTTATTTATTTTTATCTTGGTCTTTACCTTTATCTTCGTCTTTACCTTTATCTTCGTTTTTATCTTGGTCAAACTTCTTGTCTGTTTTGTTGTATTTACCTTCGGAAACAACAACATTAAGATTTTCCACCACCTTATCAACACCTGTTTCTTTCAATAATGAACTTGGTGGTGCAACGGCAACATAAATATGATTTGCATTACCGATAGCGACTTCTAATAAAGTATTTGCAGGTTGCTCACCTTTTTCGGGTGAAACTACACTAAAAAGAAAAGGCGCTTCAGGAGTCGGGGTTGCTGATGGAATATTTAAATCAACGTTATAACTGTCTTGACCAAGTTTAAGCTTGACTGATATGACGGCGCTTAGACCACTCATTGTTATTCTCCCAATGGGTATGTAATAGTCGGGAATCCATCTTTGGTCTGATGGAAACATTCTGTCACTTTACTTCTAGGAATAGTTTAATCGAAAATCTAATTCGCCAAATAATCTATTTAATTAAATGTGATGAATGTCTATATAATGATTGTAATCGTGAGGTGGGATTGTTAAGTGAATTAAATTTCATTTAAGTATAAATAATTGAAGGGTTGATTTTATTATTTTCGGCTATATGAAATTAATGTTCTTATATTTAAATGTATTGTTTTCATAATTAAATTATCTTACGGAGAAAAAATTAACGGTGGGTATTTTTATGTGCCTGACTTTCTTGGCGCTTTATAATTGTTGTGAATAGATAAAGCCAGCATGCTTGCATGTGTATTGCTACGAGGTTGACATCAGTACACATTCTGCAATGCTGGTTTTTTTCCAGTATTAATCTCATGTTAATACTTTAATGGTTAATTCTTTCTGTTTTATAGCGATATATGTCGCCATCAGGAATAAATATCAGCCGGTGAGTAATGCATTGCGGCGCGTCTTCCTGATGATGAGAAACAAACAGTAGCTGAGTATCACCGTCAGCGATCATGATATCAATGAAACGTAATATTAACTGGCGGTTGAGTGGATCAAGCCCTTGCAGAGGTTCATCAAGGATCAATAAAGCCGGATGTTTAACCAGTGCGCGAGCTATTAGAACCAGCCGTTGTTGTCCCCATGAAAGGCGCTGAAACGGGCCGTTGGCAATCTGAGCCGATAATCCCAGTAAAGCCAGCCATTCATCAGCAAGTTGCTGTTGGCGATCTGATACGGTCTGATAAAGACCGATTGAATCGAAGAAACCAGATAGAATCACATTACGAACGCTGATACTGACACGATATTCCAAATGAATGCTGTTGCTGATATAACCAATATGGCGTTTGATATCCCAAATAGTTTCGCCGCTACCGCGTTGGCGGCCAAAAAGGATCAGCTCATTACTGTAGCCTTGAGGATGATCTCCGGTAATCAGACTCAAAAGCGTTGATTTTCCGGCGCCATTTGGGCCAATAATTTGCCAATGTTCTCTTGGATTAACTTGCCAATCTAGTCCATGCAGAATGGGTTGATCATTATATTGAACGATACCGTTACGTAGGATAATCAGAGGCTGATCGGGCGGTAATTGCTCATCGACAGGAAATTCATCTGTTTCAGGTAAATGAATGCCGTCCAATTTTTCACTGTGAGCCAGTTGAGCCACCAGTGAATCCGCCATCACCTTTTCTTTGATGCCAATAGAGGTTAGCTGGCAATCCGCGAGTACGCCAATCTGGTTGATAAAATCTGGGATTTCACTAAATCGGTTAAGGATAAGTACCAAAACGATCCCTTTTGATGACAATTTTTCCAGTAATTCAGCGAATTGACCACGAGCGAATAGATCAAGGCCATTAAAAGGTTCATCAAGAATCAGCAAGTCAGGTGAAGCCATTAGTGCCTGGCAAAGTAATGTCTTGTGGGTTTCGCCGGTAGAAAGATATTTAAAACGACGGGAAAGTAAATCCATAATACCGAACTGTTTTGCCAGCTCCAGACAAAGTTCATTATCTTTATGATAAAGCTGAATAATTTCTGCCGCAGTGCGGCCGGTATCATCTTCATCATCACTGAGCATATCAGTATTATTGCGTTGCCATTCTTCTTCCGTCAGTTTTTGTAATTGTTCTTGAGAGACGCGGGCGCACCTGTGAAATGAGCAATTTCGTTCACCGGAAAGTAGGACTAATTCATTTGAAAGCGCACGGGCCAATGATGATTTTCCGCTGCCATTAGCGCCAATAAAAGCCCAATTTTCACCAGAGGTTATTTTTAGTGATGATAACTGCAAGGTTCGAGTATCACTTAAACGGAAACAGCCTTGCGTTATTTGCAATTCAGACATCTTTTATTCCTTTTTAAGCAACGCAAATATCTTTCCACAAATAAGCGGAATGCCGTAGAATGTCAATATTAACTTTTAATTAACATTTAATATTCGACGCCAAGGGATATGTAAGGTACGTAATGCCATGATATCCCTGGATATTCTTAATTGTTCAGTGATAATAGCCGCAATTCTTAACACAGAGTTGCAATAATCACCTGGTCAGCATTAAAAAGTGCAGTGATTTTATCTCCAGGATGCAGTTTCAGGTTATTGATTTCTTGATTGGGCAGGGTGGAGCAGAGGGTTTCGCCGCCATCAAGGACAATAATAGTTTCTGTGTTCTCTTCGCCCGTTTCAATGTTACTGATCTGCCCTGTCAGGGCATTGTCGAAATGACCGATAACGAACTGTTCTTTAGTAAGTCTCACCCAAGGCGCTTTAATGAGCGCCAATACCTCCTTACCTTTTACCAAGCCAAGACGGTTAGCGCTCTGTTCCGTTAATGCCGCATTCAGCGATGTTTGACCATCTGCCAGTAAGATGCGGACATGTTGTTGCACCTGATTATGGTCACGGTCAGTAATTGTGCCAAAAAATTGGTTACGGGCGCTGGTTTGCAGAGAAAAACGGGAAATCGCAGCTAACAGGCTATTGAGGGGAAGTTGGTCATCTTTTAGCACATCAAAGGCTTTTTGCTGAATTTGTGTCAGTAGATCGTAAAGTTGCAACAGACGTTCGCCGTAGTGGGTAAGATTTGCTCCGCCGCCTCCTTTACCGCCTGTAGCACGATCCACCACTATTTCATCTGCTAACTGATTCATTTCGTTAATAGCATCCCAGGCGCTTTTATAGCTGATCCCCGCCAGTTTTGCCCCCTGGCTGATAGAGCCGGTTACTTTAATCTGTTTAAGTAATAATATTCGCCGTGGATCGGCGAATAACCGTTGTTGTAATTTCAGTGTCAATAGAATTTCGGCTTGCATAATAGTTTTTTTCAGGAAATATAATCGTAAATTTTTATTGGCTAACCCACAAAAACGCACGTTTAGCCGGTTACTGTTGTTTGTCTTTTGTCTAGAATAGTACTAATTATAGCGGTATTACCCGCTATGGTTAAAAATGTGTTATGTTTCTGGCTCATTAAATGAGCCATTATGTGAGGCTACCATGTTTGAGTTGATTAGAAGTATGGCTTTTGCCCTGGTCATGGTACCGGTGGTGATGGCTGGAATTTTAGGTTTAATTTATGGTCTTGGGGAATTGTTTAATATCGTTTCCCGTATTGGTCGTTCTGAAAAGTAAAACTAATATTTCTTTTACACCAGATGCTATTCCGATTACCCGGTGATTTACCGGGTAATTTGTCTTAATTAATTATAATTAGTTCCATTTTATTCATCTGGTTTTTCTATTATAGTATTTTAATTCGAATTAAATTAGATAGTAAAAGTTGCTCACAATTTGCCGATTAATATTGGAACACTCTTCCATTCAACGCTATATCTTGTTATACACAACGAACTAATGGGTAAGAAACAGGTGGAAAACAGATGAGAAAGAGTTTTGGCAAACTGCTAGTCGGCGTTGTCGTTTCTTTTGCTTTGACGTGGCAAGTGTGGGCTGCGGAAAAAGTCACATTATTCGCTGCTGCTTCTCTGACTAATGCACTTGATGATATTGCACTACAGTATAAGCAAAAGACAAAAGGTGAAGTGGCGGCTTCTTATGCTTCATCTTCTACTTTGGCTCGCCAGATTGAGCAAGGTGCGCCGGCAGATATTTTTATTTCCGCTGATCAACAGTGGATGGATTATGTTGCCGGGAAGAAGCTGATTATTGATGAAACTCGGTTGACTATGTTAGGAAATCAACTCGTTCTGATTGCGCCGAAAGCGAGCAGGCTCAATAAAGTTGACATTAATAAAGAAACCAAATGGAAATCTTTGTTAGAAGGCGGCCGTCTTGCCGTTGGCGATCCCGATCATGTTCCTGTGGGTATTTATGTTAAAGAGTCTCTGCAATATTTGGGAGCATGGGAGACGGTTAATCCTCTGCTAGCGCGTACCAGTAATGTGCGCAGCGGTCTGGCGTTGGTGGAACGTGCTGAAGTTCCGTTGGGTATCGTTTATGGTTCAGATGTCGTTGCAAGTGATAAAGTCAAAGTGGTGGGGATCTTCCCGGAAGAGAGCCACAAACCTATTGAGTACCCAATGGCGATTATTAAAGACCATAGTAATCCTGCCGTTCTCGATTTTTATGAATATTTGAAAACCCCTGAAGCCGTTGCAATTTTTAAACGTTACGGTTTTCACCCACTTTAGGAATGGATTTTTTGGTGATGTTGAGTGAATACGAATGGCAGGCCATCATCCTGAGTCTGGAAGTTTCAGGTATGGCGGTATTACTGAGTCTGCCATTTGGGATCTTAATGGCGTGGATTCTTGCTCGTTTCCAGTTTCCCGGTAAATCATTACTCGACAGTCTTATCCATCTGCCGCTGGTGTTGCCGCCAGTGGTAGTGGGTTATTTGTTGTTGATCAGTATGGGGCGTCGTGGATTTATCGGTGAATGGTTATATGACTGGTTTGGGATCAGCTTCGCATTTAGTTGGCGTGGCGCCGCATTGGCTTCTGCTATTGTTGCTTTTCCGTTGATGGTCAGGGCGATACGTCTGGCGTTGGAAGGTGTCGATCGACGACTGGAACAGGCCGCTCGTACTTTGGGAGCGAATCCGTTGAAGGTATTTTTTACTATCACATTGCCGCTCTCTTTGCCTGGGGTTATTGTGGGCACTGTTTTGGCATTTGCCCGTTCATTGGGTGAATTTGGCGCAACTATCACTTTTGTATCCAATATTCCAGGCGAAACGCGGACGATCCCTTTGGCGATGTATACCTTGATTGAAACCCCCGGAGCAGAAACCGCCGCGGCTCGTTTGTGTGTCATTGCCATTATTCTGGCGTTGATGTCACTGATGGTTTCTGAATGGTTAACCCGTTGGGGAAGGAGACGTTTGGGAGCAACATGTTAGAGCTGGATTTTGAGCAACAACTCGGTGATTTTCATTTACAGGTCAAGACACAGCTACCCACTGAGGGAATTACGGCTGTTTTTGGTCTTTCAGGCGCTGGGAAAACTTCACTGATAAATGTTATTGCCGGTTTGATACGTCCACAGAAAGGGCGGATTGTCCTTAATGATCATGTGCTGGTTGATATTGAAAAAGGTACCTGCTTGCCGCCAGAGCAACGCCGTATAGGCTATGTTTTTCAGGATGCCCGGCTTTTTCCTCATTATCGAGTAAAAGGTAATCTTCAATACGGGATGTCTCCGGTGATGAAGCCGGAATTTGAGAGCATTGTTAGTTTGCTAGGGATTGAGCACTTACTATCTCGTTTTCCTCTTACCTTATCCGGCGGTGAAAAGCAGCGGGTTGCTATCGGTCGAGCTTTATTGACGGCACCGGATCTGTTGTTAATGGATGAACCGTTGGCATCGCTGGATCTTCCCCGTAAAAGAGAACTACTGCCTTATCTTGAAAAGCTTTCTGAAGAGGTCAGCATTCCGATTTTGTATGTCAGCCATAATCTGGATGAGATCCTTCGTCTGGCAGAAAATGTACTCGTTATGGATAACGGAAAAGTCAGGGCAACAGGAAAATTGGAAGAGGTTTGGTCCAGTAGTGCGCTACGTCTTTGGTTACAAAAAGAGACTCTTAGCAGTATTCTGAATGTTTCAATGGTTGAACATCATAATCGTTATGAAATGACAGCGGTGGCGCTCGCTGATCAGGCTTTATGGTTGCCGAAAATTGATGTTCAACCGGGAACCGATTTGCGTATCAGAATAGATGCGTCAGATGTTTCATTAGTACTGGAACCGCCGCGCGGCAGTAGTATCCGTAATATTTTGGCGGTGAAAGTGGTTGAATTTTTTGATGATAATGGACAGGTTGATGTCAAATTAACGCTGAGTGGTCACTATTTATGGGCAAGGATCACTCCGTGGGCAAGGGATGAACTTAATTTGCGGCTTGGCCAGTGGCTTTATGCTCAGATAAAAAGTGTTTCTCTTAATCGGCAATTGTAGTCTCTGTTTATAAGAAGTGATTCGTAAGTTGGTAGCTACCGGAAGCAATTGGATCGCTATGTAAATAACAACGGGGAACCTATTTAAGGATTACCCCGAAGTGTGGTTTTGTGGGTTTATAGAACATACTTGCGAATAACTTCGGCAATACCTGGCTGAGTATTATCCAGCGTCACCAGATCGGCTCGTTCTTTGATAGCATCTACACTGTTACCCATAGCGACACCGAGTCCTGCGGCTTCCAGCATACTCAGGTCATTAAAGTTATCACCAAAGGCAATAACATCTTTCATCCTCATGCCTTGAGATTCAACCCACTGTTGCAAACGCATACCTTTGCTGTTACCTCTCTTGCTAATATCCACCTGATCGAACCATGACCATTCACACGAAAGACCTGTGTCATTTTCGATTTGTGCAGTTACTTCCCGCAGTTTTACTAAATCAGGAGAGCTGGTGGCAAATTTCCAAATAGACTGTACTTCATCAATAGCATGCTGAAAGCTATCAACATGTCGCATAGTTGGACGTTGAGATTCAGGTAGGGTTTCAGACCATTTTATGGTACGGACAACTGTGTCATACGGTTCTTCATATAACATGGCGTCATCCACATACATTAGACGGTGAATATCTGTGTTTTTTAAGTGGGAGAGAACTTTTATAGCTTCTTGAGATGACAGCGGATCTGAGGCTAATACTTTCTTTTCATGGTAATCATACAGATAAGTACCATTACAGCAGATGGCAGGAGTATCGAGTTGCAAAGCCTGATAAAAAGGGTGGATAGCGACATGATGACGGCCAGTGGCGATCAGCACCTTAATACCAGCTTTACGTGCTTCATTTAGTACAATGAGTGATTCTGGCAGGATATTTTTTTGAGGATCGAGTAGTGTACCATCCAGATCCAGCGCAATGATGCGATATGACATAAATTAGCCTCATAACTATATATAATATAAGGATATTACATTGAAACTGAATAAAGCTACACCAATTGTGCGGTGAGTTTAACCGATAAAACTAATCGAGTCGTTACAGCGCAATAAAATGGTAATAGATAATTAAGGAGTGAAGATGAAACAAGTAGTTTATACGGCGAGTCCAAACAGTTGTCAGATTCATGTTTGGAGCCTGAATAATGAAGGTGAGTTATCACTCATTCAGACAGTTGATGTACCGGGGGAAGTACAACCAATGGTGGTTAGCCCGGATCGTAAACATCTTTATGTTGGCATCCGACCACAATTCAGTATTGTCACTTACCAGATTGGCTCTGGTGGGGAACTGGTACAACAGGGGATTTCATCAATACCGGGTAGCCCGACTCATATCTCTACAGATAAACAAGGTCGCTTTCTATTCTCTGCCTCCTATAGTTATAACAATCTGAGTGTCAGCCTAATTGACGAACAGGGGATTGTGGGTGAACCGGTTCAGGTTATTGAAGGTTTGCAAGCACCGCATTCAGCTAATATTGACTGGGATAATAAACAACTATTGGTTCCTTGTCTGAAAGAAGATCACATCCGTATTTTTGAGATGGCAGAAGAGGGTTATCTGACAGAAAAGCGTGCTGAGGAAATCACTACGGCAATGGGGTCGGGTCCTCGTCATATGGCATTTCATCCAAATCAGCAGGTGATTTACTGTATTAATGAGCTGGATTCTACGGTGGATGTTTATCGCAAGTGGGAAAAATACCGGGCTGTTCAGACGATTGATTCATTACCGGCGGATTTAGCGGGTGTTCGTTGGTCTGCGGATATTCATATTACACCGGATGGTCGTCACCTTTATACCAGTGAACGGACTTCAAGTTTGATCAGCCATTTTGTTATTTCACAAGATGGTCTTAATTTGACGTTGGCAGGACACTATAAAACCGAAACTCAGCCGCGTGGTTTTGCTATTGATCACAGTGGAAAATATCTGATTGCATCCGGTCAAAAGTCTGACCATATTTCAGTCTCTTCTATTGATCAATATACCGGTAAATTGACTGAGTTGACGCGTTATCCAGTAGGTCAAGGCCCAATGTGGGTAACGGTGCTGGCTCTGTGAATTTGATAAGATTGTTGGGTGTTAACGGTGATCGTGTGTGCTGGTTACGGTTTAGTCTGGTAGACATTGATGTAAATAACCGGTAGTTACCAGCTCAAGTTTGAGCTAATACAACTCCAAATTTCGCAGTCATACAACCGGACAGATGCAAAAATGGTTTCTGTGTCTGCTCGGTTGTTCTAAACTCATCTGCTAAATTTTCTGGTCATTTATGTTGCAAAATTTCTTGTGAAAGTTTTCTACAAGATTTTTGCATTGAAATTGCCATTTTCGTCGGATTGTACATGCAGAAATAAATTTGCAAACAGTTTTTCACTATGATTTTTTGCGCTTATTTATGGTTAGCCACACTAATGAAGTTAAGCTTGTTCAACATTTTTTGCATTGGGATATTGATTTTTACTCGCTTCTGGAGTAAATCTCACTAGTGTTCCAGTACTATAGTTTTGAATATTATTTTTCATGTCCTTAGAGTTGGCAAAAAATATAGTTTTATCCTTTTGGCTTTTTATTAAGGCATATCGGGTATCGACTATTTTTACTATTTCTCCTATATGAGTAACATCTAGTTTATTTTCATCCCCCCATCCTGTTATTATTGGTAGAGATGATAGCCCCGTGGGTAATTGTTTATTTTTCCAAAGAGAATGAATACTGCATAATTCACTCATCTTGATGTTATTTTCAATAATGGATAACAGTTTTAAATTAGATGGATTGATCCACCTGATAACCTTTAAGCACTTCTCATAACTTTCAACAACATTATTAATTATGTGTTCCATTTGGTATGCATTTTTAGAGCGCCACAAAGGTTCATGATGTGACAACCGATTTCGGATCTTGTTGATTTCTTTTAACTCATTGCCGATACTATTAATAGAAAGGGGGCGCTGAGTTTGTGTATCTAGAGCATATGGAAAAACTAATCCACGAAGTTCAGGCCATAATGTCAGATATGAATTTCTTTGTATATCGTAACTATTATTTACCATTGATACCCAAAAACCTAGTGTAAGTTTTGCAATATAATTCTCTGGGGTTAATGCTTTCCCATCTTTTTGTAGTTGCCTTGTTGCTGACAAAATGTTCCTATATGTTTCAGCATTATTTTTTTGAGTGAAGACATTAATAAACCAGAATTTATCAATCTTGTTTTTTTCTACTTGCCATTGTGCTTGGTTAAATGTGTTTTCAATTTTTATCTCTTCATAACGGATATATCCTTGATAAATGGCGTTGCGTAGGGAGACCTCGATAATTTGGAGTGCGGGGAAAAAAGCACTGGCAAGTTGTTTGTTCCACAGATAGATGCCCAAGCATTCTTCTTTTGTCATTCCACCTAATACAGGAAGCTGATAGGTAGAAAATCTGTAACTCGATAGTGAATCTATAATTGTCGTTATGGTCATAGTTGTTCATTTCCCTGTAGAGTTGTTTAACTATACCTACATTAAGGCTTGCTTTATATTCTATGTAAAGCTGGTGTTGACATTTTTGCCGATTTGCTGGATGATCTTTACCCAGAGGTAACTCTACTTGTGTAAGCACCCGCCCCTACTCATTGCGAAGGTCGGAGTGTGAAGAAATTTTTCAAAAAAGGCTCCTAATTGGGAGCCTTTTTTGATCAAGCCGGAACTTAGCAAAAACCGCCGTAAACCCTTGCCCAGTGCGGGCGGGGATATCAGGCGAAAAGCCCAGAGGGCTTTAGGGCTGGCGACTCCGACGTCTCCTGACTGGATTGATATCTGCCGGTAAAACAGGCTAAAATCAATGCACTTTCTCAATGAGCGCTGAACATGCTAAGAGCGACCAAAGTCCGCATCTACCCTACACCCGAACAGGCCGGGTATCTTAACGGCCAGTTCGGCGCGGTCCGTTTTGCATACAACAAGGCGCTGCACATCAAAAAGCATGTCTACAAACATCACGGCGTAAGTTTACATCCGCGCAAAGACCTCAAACCGCTCCTGGCGGTCGCGAAGCAATCCCGTAAGTATGCTTGGCTCAGGGCATATGATTCTATCGCGTTACAGCAGGCGGTGATCAATCTGCATACCGCGTTTGATAATTTCTTCAATCCAAAGTTGCGCGCCCAACTTCCCACATTCAAACGCAAACAGGGCAAGCAGTCCAGCTATCACTGTGTTGGGGTGAAAGTGCTGGAGGGCGCAGTGAAGATCCCGAAATTGTCACCGATAGAGGCCCGTATACACAGAAAAATTGAAGGGAAAGTGAAGAGCATTACGCTCTCTCGCACCGCCACGGGAAAATATTTCGCCGCTATCCTGTGTGACGACGGCAGGGAGGTGCCGGAAAAGCCGGATGTTATCACCCGCGTGACCGGGTGTGATATGGGGTTGTCCCACTATCTTATCGAGTCGACCGGGGAGAAGGTCAATAACCCGCGTCACCTTATCAACGCCGCCCGTAACCTGCGTCGTAAACAGAAATCGCTGTCCCGCAAACAACAGGGCAGCGCTAACCGCGGCAAGGCCCGATTACGTCTGGCGGCCGTCCATGAGCGGGTAGCCCATGCCCGCGCCGATTTTCAACACAAACTCTCTCGGACAATAGTTGACGAAAACCAAGCGATCATTGTTGAGACACTGAAATCGGCCAACATGATGAAGAATCACCACCTTGCCCGCGCTATCGGGGATGCGGGCTGGCATGGCTTCATCAAGAAACTGGAATACAAAGCCGCAGCGGCGGGCGTTCATCTGGTCAAACTGGATCAGTGGTTCGCCAGTTCGAAAACCTGTCATTGCTGCGGTCACAAAATGCCGGAAATGCCGCTGCGTAAGCGGATCTGGCAATGTGCTTGCTGTGGTGTTGAACATGACCGCGATATCAATGCGGCGATCAACATCCAGCGCAAGGGCATAACAGAATTACAGGCGGCGGGACTCGTCGTCTCTGCCCACGGAGGCCAGCGTAAATCCGTTGCATCGACGGTGGCGGCCTGAGAAGTGGGAAGCCTCGCCGTTTTTTACGGCGGGGAGCAGTCACCTTTATTAACTGCTCAGTAATAAATTCAGAAGAATTTATTTAATAAAGAAAAATTACAAATTTATTGAACCAGAGACAGCCTTTGTCAGGCGTGAAAGTTGCTCCGGTTGAATAATATAAGGCGGCATCAAATAGATCAGCTTGCCAAATGGTCTTATCCAGACACCTTGAGAAACAAAATGGTGCTGCAACACCGCCATATTCACGGGTTGCTTCATCTCCACGACGCCAATTGCACCTAATACCCGAACATCAGCCACTTTTGCATGGTGTTTTAGTGGCATCAACTCACTCTTTAATTGGTTTTCAATTGATTTAATACGTTGTTGCCAAGGGCTGTGTAATAACAGTTTCAAACTGGCTTCTGCCACGGCACAAGCTAATGGATTGCCCATAAACGTTGGGCCATGCATAAAACAGCCTGCTTCGCCATTGCTAATCGTTTCAGCTACCTTACGGGTTGTCAGTGTTGCTGATAGTGTCATATAACCACCTGTCAGCGCTTTTCCTACACATAAAATATCCGGCTCAATTTCAGCATGTTCACAAGCAAACAATTTTCCTGTGCGGCCAAAACCGGTGGCAATTTCATCCGCAATTAATAGAATTTGATGTTGATCACAAAGCATTCTGACCTGACGCAGATATTCAGGATGATAAATGCGCATTCCTCCAGCACCCTGTACGATAGGCTCAAGGATCACTGCGGCGATATCACGGGAATACTGCTCCAGCAAAGTACGAAATGGCATGATATCCCGTTCGTCCCATTGAGAATCAAATCCGCACTGAGGCGATTCGGCAAACAGATGGGGTGGCAGATAGCCTTTGTAGAGATTATGCATTGAATTGTCGGGATCACAGACCGACATAGCGCCGAATGTGTCACCGTGGTAACCGTGCCGTAATGTCAAAATACGCTGACGTTTCTCACCTTTTGCTTGCCAGTATTGCAATGCCATTTTTAACGCCACTTCTACCGCAACGGAACCTGAATCCGCCAGAAAGACACATTCCAGTGAGGGGGGGGAGATTGCTGTTAATTGCCTGCAAAGTGCCACTGCGGGTGGATGAGTAATGCCGCCAAACATGACATGGGACATCTGATCAAGCTGAACCTTAGCGGCTTGGTTCAAAACCGGATGATTATATCCATGAATGGCGGCCCACCAGGAAGACATGCCATCCACCAGCTTACGGCCATCAGACAACTCTAGTTCCACTCCAGAAGCGCCAACGACAGGGTAAACCGGAAGAGGGTTGGTCATGGAGGTATAGGGATGCCAAATATGGCGTAGATCAAATTCAATATCGGAAGCAGTCATAAGGTTTGATGTAAACTAATTTACTTAAAATTGGTTGACAGTATAGCGGCATTATTTAAACTGGCTACACTTTTTTCACACTGGAGATGTTATTGTGATTGAGCGTAAGCAATGGACAATTAAGCAGGCGCAAGAGCTGTTTGATAAACCTTTTTTCGAATTATTATTTCAAGCACAACAGGTTCATCGTATCTATTTTGACCCACAGCAAGTACAGGTCAGTACACTACTTTCCATCAAAACCGGGGCTTGTCCGGAGGATTGTAAATATTGCCCGCAAAGTTCCCGTTACAAAACAGGTCTTGAAAAAGAGCGGTTGATGGAAGTGGAACAGGTGATTGATTCTGCCCGTAAGGCCAAAAATGCCGGTTCAACACGTTTTTGTATGGGTGCCGCGTGGAAAAATCCCCATGAGAGGGATATGCCTTATCTGGAAAAAATGGTTAAGGAAGTCAAAGCACTGGGAATGGAAACCTGCATGACGCTGGGTATGCTCAATGGTTCACAAGCACAGCGACTGGCGGAGGCAGGATTAGATTATTACAACCACAATCTTGATACCTCCCCGGAATTTTATGGCAACATCATTACCACTCGAACCTATCAAGACAGATTGGATACCCTTGATAAAGTACGTGAAGCAGGAATAAAGGTGTGCTCTGGTGGTATTGTCGGTTTGGGTGAAGCGATCCGTGATCGGGCCGCGTTATTGGTACAACTGGCAAATCTGCCAAAACCGCCGGAGAGTGTACCCATCAACATGTTGGTTAAAGTCAAGGGCACGCCATTGGCTGAAAACGAAGATGTCGACCCTTTCGATTTTATCCGCACGATTGCTGTTGCCAGGATCATGATGCCATCTTCTCATGTCCGGTTATCCGCAGGTCGTGAACAGATGAATGAGCAGACACAAGCGATGTGTTTTATGGCTGGCGCTAATTCTATTTTCTATGGCTGTAAGTTGCTCACTACACCCAACCCTGCGGAAGATAAAGACTTACAACTGTTTCGCAAGTTGGGTATTAATCCTCAGCAGACTCAGACGGCATTCGGTGATAATCAGCAACAGCAGTATTTGGCAGAAGCTATCATCAATGCAGATAACGAACAATTTTATAACGCGGCATTATAATGGATTGGTCAGCTTATCTTTCCCGGCAATTGTCTGAGCGTCGGGATACTTCTCTATGGCGTCAGCGGCAGGTCAATCAGAAATCAGATGGACGTTTCCTGTATACCGTTGATGACAAATATCTTAATTTTTCCAGTAATGATTACCTTGGGTTAAGCGCTAATTCCGCAGTCATTGCTGCATGGCAGCGGGGAGCTGAACAATATGGCGTTGGCAGTGGGGGATCAGGTCATATTGCGGGTTATACAAAAGCCCATCAGCTATTGGAACAGCAATTAGCTGACTGGTTGGGTTATCCAAAAGCATTACTGTTTATTTCAGGATATTCTGCGAATCAAGGGGTCATTGCCGCGTTAATGACGAAACAGGATCGGATTATTGCCGATCGTCTGAGTCATGCTTCATTAATGGAAGCGGCGATGCATTCTCCGGCTCAATTACGGCGTTTTCTTCATAATCAACCTGAATCACTTGCAGATTTATTGGCAAAACCTTGTATTGGTAAGACGCTGGTGGTGACGGAAGGTGTATTTAGTATGGATGGTGACTGTGCACCGTTGGCAGATATTCATCAGCAAACCAAGGCTTCTGGAAACTGGCTAATGGTGGATGATGCTCATGGTATTGGTGTCTGTGGTGAGCAGGGAAGGGGAAGTTGTTGGCAACAGAAAGTCAAACCAGAGATCTTGATTGTCACTTTTGGTAAAGCATTTGGGTTGAGTGGCGCCGCAGTGCTTTGTGATGAACAGACGGCAGAATATCTGATTCAGTATGCCCGTCATCTGATCTACAGCACTTCTATGCCGCCCGCGCAAGCACAGGCGCTTTCTGAAGCTGTTCGGCAGATACAAGCTGGTGATGAATTACGTCAACGATTGCAACAGAATATCAATTACTTTCGTCAGCAGGCGCAGAAATTGCCCTTTAATCTGACCGATTCAACCACAGCGATTCAGCCATTGATTGTGAGTGATAATGAACTGAGTATCTCCTTATCCCGGTATTTGCAACAAAAAGGGATTTGGGTTACAGCCATTCGTCCACCAACAGTGCCGCCGGGCAGTGCCAGATTACGTATTACTTTGACGGCCAGCCATACGCTACAGGATATTGATATGTTGATGGAGGTATTGCATGAGTTCCGTAGTTGAATTTGTTAATAAACAGGCGATTGCCGGAGCATTTGGTCGAGCAGCCGCCAACTATGATGTGGTTGCGAAATTACAGCAGCAAGCTGGTGAATTCCTCATGCAACAAGC
Organism: Photorhabdus akhurstii; assembly: GCF_019090985.1. Classification (NCBI taxonomy): domain Bacteria; kingdom Pseudomonadati; phylum Pseudomonadota; class Gammaproteobacteria; order Enterobacterales; family Morganellaceae; genus Photorhabdus; species Photorhabdus akhurstii. Next base: position 1,763,722 of record NZ_CP020335.1, read on the forward strand.
CGATGGGCATCCTGGTAAGTTAGTCTTGGATGCCGGTTGCGGTACGGGGTTTTTTAGTCACCGCTGGCGGCAACAGGGGAAGCAGGTTATTGCATTGGATTTGGCGTCAGGTATGTTGATTCATGCCCGTAAACAGTTGGCGGCTGACTATTATTTACAAGGGGATATTGAACATTTAGGGCTTGCTGACAGCAGTGTTGATATCTGTTTCAGTAATCTGGTTGTTCAGTGGTGTGAGAATTTATCCAGCGCTTTAAGAGAACTTTATCGGGTAACACGCCCTGGTGGATTGATTCTGTTTTCCACCTTGGCTAAAGGTTCATTACATGAATTGAAACAAGCCTGGAGCGTGGTTGATAACTACCAGCATATTAATCACTTCCTGCCGCAGCAGACGATTAAAGATGCGTGTCGGGGATTCCGGCATTGTCTTATTAGTCATGTTTATCGCCAGCAATATTCTCATATATTGCCGCTATTGGGTTCGCTGAAAGGGATTGGCGCGACTCACCTTCATTATGGGCGTCAGCAGGGGTTGATGACGCGTGAACGGCTGATTGCTTTGGAACAGGCTTATCCACGAGAAAATGAACATTTGCCTCTTAGCTATCAAGTTGTCTTTGGAGTGATTTATCGTGACTAAGTGCTGGTTTTTGACGGGTACAGATACCGAAGTGGGTAAAACAGTTGTAAGTTGTGCTTTGCTACAAGCGGCAACTAAAGCAGGATATAAAACAGCAGGTTATAAACCTGTCGCTTCCGGTAGTGAAATAACACCGGTAGGTATTCGTAATTCCGATGCGCTGGCATTGTTGGCAAATAGTTCTGTGCCTTTGCAATATGAAGAAGTGAATCCGTTAGTATTTGTTGAAGCAACATCACCCCATATTGCCAGCGATGGCCTGAATCAACCTATTGATTTTGCTGTTATGTCTGCGGGATTACGTCAGTTAGAAAAGAAAGCGAACTGGGTTTTAGTTGAGGGCGCTGGTGGTTGGTATACCCCTTTATCGCAATCGGCGACTTTTGCTGACTGGGTGGTTAAAGAGCAATTGCCGGTTATTTTGACCGTGGGGGTAAAACTGGGCTGTATTAATCATGCGATACTTACCGTGAAGGCGATTATAGGTTCAGGGTTGCATTTTGCAGGGTGGATAGCTAATGAAGTTGAACCTGCAAGCAAGCGACAACAAGAATATTTGGCGACATTAGAGCGTATGTTACCCGCGCCTTTATTGGGTAAGATTCCTCATTTAACCCAAGGATATTTTAATCATTTAGGGGAATATATAGATTTAAACTTACTGGTTAATTGAATTATTAATCTACAAATCTAATTTGATGGAATTTTATTTTAATGTCACGATAAATGATTGCACTATGCATATCTCTGTTTCTGATAATGAATATGTGGATTTCACTGCTGATGATATGTAAAGAGTTATTTTAGGACAATATGCCGGAACGGTATTCCGGCATAAAAATTATATTTTTCAGTAACTTTTCTATCTTCTGACAAAGGCGAATATCCATTCATACTTCGGCAAGTTTTTTATTCACTGGAGCATCTGTTGGGTGGTTTATATAATTCCTGAATATCTTTCTTACCAGGTAAATAGGGCCTACACCCAGGATAGAATAAACCACTTTAATGAGGAACTGGGCGATAATCATTTCTTTTATGATATCTATACCGAGAACACCATAGAAAGCAACGGAGCAAAATATTATACTGTCGAATGCTGAGGCGATAACAGTACTGGTTATTACTCGCAGGAAAAGATACTTTGAATTGGTGAGAGATTTTATTTTGCAAAGGAGATACGAATTTATATTTTCAGAGATGAAATAAGCAAGAGATGATGCCAATAATACAGATACAATACTATTGACTATTCCATTATAAGTTGCACCAAACTCCCATCCAGGAACACCCGGCATCAGTGCGGTTCCCCAAAGCCCGAGAACAAATAATAGGTTTGCTGCGAAAGAGATAATAATCGTTCTTCTTGCCAGACGTAATCCATAGAATTCGTTCAGAATATCGACCAGCAAGAAGGTAATAGGGTAAATAAAAACGCCAGGAGGCGTGACGATATTAAGGATCGGGATATGAATGGGCTTCACGCCACATATGGTGGAGAAAATATAGATAACACTGAGTGCGATGCTAATGAGCAAATAGGCTTGCCATGAACGCTCATGACGATCCCCAAGTTCATAAGCTGTTACGATATTACTGTGGCTGTATAATTTCCTGTATATCGTACTGAGTTCATGCCTGCTCAGGTCTTCTGAGATATCACTGTCGGCTAGTTCTTTTAACCCCATAGTAATGGTCTTGCCTGTCGCTAGTACCATGACGTTTGCCGATAATTTACCGTATCTTGTGAATCCCAGTAATTTAAACTTCTGATTTGCGGTCATTTATAGTCTTTCTCCTACGATATAGCCTAAGAAATGAGCATTTTTGTAGGGTTTCCTATCGAGGTAATCATCATTTCTCTCTTGCCGGATAAAGAACCCAATTCCCTTAGCGTAATACAATAATGGCGTATTGGTGACTAATGTGGGGGGACGTTTTATCAGGATCACCTCGCCGGGAATGAATGTATCCTCTATTGCCGATTCAACTTTAAGAGCCAGCATGTTTGATTCATCACCAAAGAAATAGGTCAATGGATACTCGGTAACAAGCTGACCGATTTTTTTCTCAGAAACGGCTAAAAATTCAGATTGTGGAACGATAGGGATAGCCGAAGGATTTTTATTGCCTTCGGTTGAGAGTGTTTCATTGAGGCGTTCTAATTGTTCAAGGTCATAATATTCTATTTCTTCACAGGAAACACCGAAAAAATCGGAGATCCGAAGAATAGTAGATTGTTGAACGTTATTGACTTGCCCTTCCAGGATTTTATAAATGGTGGTACGGGTTAATCCTGTTCGATTGGAAAAAGAACTCTTGGTTTCTCCACGGGTACGTATCAAATATTCTATATTTTTAATGATATTTGTTTTTCGCTGTGCGTTAGATGTTTTCATGAAAATCCTTTATATAAAAATAACAGCATTACTATATATTACTTGATGATATTGTCCAGTGTGAAAAAACCACTCATTGTGATAATTTATTGATTTTACTTTTAATATCTTAATTTTCTGATGATCTATATTAGCACATCCTATATCAGAAAATGCTCATGGATTTACATTTATATTCTAAAAATGAAAGTTAAATCATGTAATTAAGTGAAATTCATTATAAAGTTTACACAAAACTGAACTTTATGTTTATTTTTGTGTTGACTTTATGGATTTTATTATAATAATGTTAAGTTGTGTTGATGTGTTTTTGGGTCATCAGATAGCATCAAACAAAATATTATTCTTATTATAAATCTCTCGGGGAAAGAGCTACTTTATCCTTCGAGTTTGGAAGTGGGTTATTTCTTTTAGCACTAGGGAATATCAAGAAAACAGAGGAAGTGAAATAAACATTAGGACTGAAATTAGTAAATTAATAAAATGATAACACGGTTAAAACACCAGGAAATGGCAGTATAAAGATGCTTTGGAACAGCAATCGATTGAAATTGTGAATGATAGATACAGAGTAGTTTTTCGATCGGAGATAGCCAACAGAATATTGGACGTTTTACGAGGGCAATGTCGATTTGATATTTGTGTATCTATCATTTTTTTACGTGTTCGCGATGGGGCTCATTTTGTAAAATAGGAGATATACTGATGTAAATTCATTAATTTATCAATAACATACATTAATATCCTAATTAAAAAACGGATTTTGTTCATGCCAATTAAGCCAATTATTGTTTTTGGTAAATATTTATCGGCATTGTCTATAGGTAATTGTTTATAGGTATTATTTGTTGGCATTGTTTATTGACAACATTGTTTATCGACAGCATTGTTTATCGACATAGTAAAAATAGTCAAAAGCGCTGTTGATGATATTGAATCTGCTATTGCTAAAAGAGCAGGAAGCAGAAAAGCCTATTTCTGCTTAACAAAAACACAACTTTCCTCTTGAGTAACAGATTTCCATACAGGAAACTGTTCACCGGTTATCTCCTGTTGAATAAAAATTCCAATCTAGTATCAGTATTGTTTTCTACTACTTGATGCAGAAAAGGCAGTTTTTTGCACTAATCATACAGAAAACACTGACGATTATCTACCTTTAATTATAGTAGCATTGAACGAATATAGTTTATTGATGTTTAATTCACATGAGAAAATTCTTACTTATTTCAGCAAAGTTATTCATTTTTTTGGAACAAATAACTGAGATAAAGGTAAAAAAATAGTAAAAATTTTTATCGATAGAGAATACCTATTTTGTGGCATGATATTGCAACCTCGTACAGTTAATAGGGTTTGTAGAGTTATCCACTATTCCTGTGGATAACCTTGTGTATTAGACTTAGAAAAGTGACGCAACGCAAGAAAATACGCGGCTTGAGTCAAGGTTGATGTTATTCTCGTCTTTGTTTTAATCCTTTTAAATATCAATAAGATAACTAAAATCAAGCCCTGTCTGGCCAGTGATGATGCTCCATGTTGTCACCTTTCAGCGGATCATATAAAAAATGGAAAAATCAAGATAATTTGGGGATAAAATGGCATTTATTTTGATATCAACGCATGTTTAATTGATAGGAAAGTGACCTAATTAAGTCCGTTTTTATAAAACCAACTTGAAGCTGGTTTTTTATCCAGTATTATATGTGCATTAATGTTAGGAAAGTGAGATACCGATGACTAAGGTGTTCAAATTACGTTCTGACTTCCAACCGGGTGGTGATCAACCAGAGGCTATCCGCCAATTACAGGAAGGCTTAGAAGATGGGCTTGCCCACCAGACTTTGCTAGGGGTAACGGGGTCGGGTAAGACATTCACTATCGCTAATGTGATAGCCAATTTAAACCGACCAACGATGGTACTTGCTCCGAACAAGACACTGGCGGCTCAACTTTACAGTGAAATGAAGGACTTTTTCCCAGAAAATGCCGTAGAGTACTTTGTTTCTTACTACGATTATTATCAACCGGAAGCTTATGTGCCAAGCTCCGATACTTTTATTGAAAAAGATGCTTCCGTAAACGAACACATTGAGCAAATGCGTTTGTCTGCTACCAAGGCTTTGCTGGAGCGGCGAGATGTGATTGTTGTTGCATCTGTCTCGGCTATTTATGGTTTGGGTGATCCCGATAGTTACCTAAAAATGATGCTTCACCTGACTAACGGTATGATTATTGATCAACGTTCTATTCTGCGGCGTTTGGCTGAATTGCAATATACCCGTAATGATCAGGCATTTCAGCGAGGGACATTTAGGGTACGCGGTGAAGTGATTGATATCTTTCCGGCTGAATCTGATGAGCATGCCCTGCGCGTTGAGCTATTTGATGATGAAGTAGAACGGTTATCACTGTTTGATCCGCTAACAGGGCAGATTCAATATCATGTTCCACGATACACCGTTTATCCTAAAACTCACTATGTTACTCCGCGTGAACGTATTATTCAGGCAATGGAAGCGATTAAAATTGAGCTTGAGCAGCGGCGTAAGGTATTACTGGCAAATGGTAAATTGCTGGAAGAGCAACGTATTACGCAGCGTACTCAATTCGATTTGGAAATGATGAATGAATTGGGTTATTGCTCCGGTATTGAAAACTATTCCCGTTACCTCTCTGGCCGTGCTGAGGGGGAGCCGCCGCCGACACTGTTTGATTATCTCCCTGCTGATGGTTTGCTGGTAGTGGATGAATCGCACGTTACCATCCCGCAAATTGGTGGGATGTACCGAGGAGATCGCTCCCGCAAAGAGACGCTGGTGGAATATGGTTTCCGTATGCCTTCCGCGCTGGATAATCGCCCACTTCGGTTTGAAGAATTTGAGGCACTGGCTCCACAGACAATTTATATTTCGGCTACGCCGGGCAAATATGAATTGGAAAAATCTGGTGGCGATGTGGTGGAACAGGTGGTGCGTCCTACTGGCTTGCTTGATCCGGAAGTGGAGGTGCGTCCTGTCGCAACGCAAGTTGATGATTTATTGTCTGAAATCCGCATCCGGGCGGTGAAAAATGAGCGGGTGTTGGTCACTACATTGACTAAGCGAATGGCGGAGGATTTAACGGAGTATTTGGAAGAACACGGTGAACGGGTTCGTTATTTGCATTCGGATATTGATACTGTCGAACGTGTGGAAATTATTCGGGATCTTCGTTTAGGTGAGTTTGATGTATTAGTGGGGATTAACTTGCTGAGGGAAGGGCTGGATATGCCGGAAGTTTCTCTGGTAGCCATTCTGGATGCGGATAAAGAAGGTTTCCTGCGGTCTGAACGTTCATTAATTCAGACGATTGGGCGTGCTGCCCGTAACCTATATGGTAAAGCGATTCTTTATGGCGATAAGATAACTGATTCAATGGCGAAAGCGATTGGTGAAACGGAACGCCGGCGTGCTAAGCAGCAGATATTTAATGAAAAACACGGCATTATTCCAAAAGGTCTGAATAAGAAAATTGGTGATATTCTGCAAATCGGGCAGCCGACGAATGGCAAAGGGAAGGGCAGAGGTAAAGCTGTTGCCACAACGGAAACATTCAGCAAACTGTCTACCAAAGAGCTGGAAAGCAAAATCCGCGAGCTGGAAGCGAAGATGTACCAGTATGCGCAGGATCTTGAATTCGAGCAGGCGGCGAGTGTTCGGGATCAGGTTCAGGCATTGCGTGAGCAATTTATTGCCAATTCTTAACAATTGCCCCGTAAATCCTGGCCCAATGCGAGGATGTCGCAAAAGGCCAGCATTGAAAATAAACCCGCAGAGATTTATTGCCTGTTATTGGGAGTGACAACCCATGACAGGCTAAATTTTTCGATTGAAAAAGGAGCTGTTGAGCGATTTATTAATCAAAGAATTCAATATGAAAAATCGGCATTGATGGCGATTAATTAGCCATTTTTCGTGACATTAATCACATTTTCTTCATATTCATCTGATAAATATCGTGATCTTGTGGTCATAATATTTAGAGAGCGAAATTCTCTGTTATCTGTTATCTGTTATCTGTTATCTGTTATCTGTCTCCACTCCATCCTACTCAGTTGGAAGCGGTCTGTTGTTCTCTCTAACGCCACGTATTAAATGATGGCTGTTTTACGCTGTCATTTTTTTACCGCGGAACAGACCGGCGCTATTTAAAAGAGCCGCTGTAATGACTCGTTTAATGGCTTCTTGCGTTATCCCCATCTCAGGATAATGGCTCAATTATGTAGGGTTTCAAATATGGATGGATTAGTTTTCACCTGCCGAATTGGCGCACTGCCCCAAACCACCTTTCAGGTAGCGCAATTTACTTTACAGGAAGAGCTGTCACAGCTTTATCGCCTGACGTTAAAAGTGGTGAGCTCACGTGATGACATTCCCCTGAATGAACAACTGGGGGACAGCGCGTCACTGACCATTACCCGCAATGGCGTCACCGAACGGACCATTAATGGCTTGATAACCGGGGCTGAACAGGATAATACCGATGGCCGTCGGACTTTTTATATTTTCACTGTCCGCCCCACAATGTGGCTGATGACGCTCAATCAGGACAGCCGTATTTTCCATCGAAAGTCCGTACCGGAAATCTTAACGATCCTGCTTAAAGAGCATCGTATTTTATTTACCTGCGATACGCTCTATAAACGCCATGCCGAACGGGAATACACCACGCAAAAACGCGAATCCGCCTATGATTTCTGGTGCCGACTGGCGGCGGAAGAGGGCATTATTTTCTGGTTTGATGAAAAACAGCTGTTGTTCTGTGATTGCTATCTGGGCATGCGGGCGGGTATCGATCTGACTTACAATACGCACCCTGAAACGGACGAGACAGATACTACCGCATACCAGTGGAGTTATGGCGAATACCTGTGCTCGAATGGCACGGTCCAGAAAGATCGTAACTTTCTTAACCCTAACTATGCACTTGAACACCGGGAGACAACCGACGATAGCGGGCACCATTTGGTGTTTGAAAGTTACGGGCGTTTCCAGTGGGACGCGGAAGCAAAACCGTTTACCCAACTGCGGCTGGAACAGTTACGAAACTACAGCAAAGTCGGCACCGCCAAAACCAACTGTATCCGGCTGCGTCCGGGCAAAATTTTTACCCTGCAATCCCATCCCATAGAGGCCATGAACGACCGCTGGCAGGTGCTGTCTGTCACGCATTATGGGTGGCAACCTGTCGCGTCGGACGACGGCGGCGAAGGAACCACGCTGACCAACGAGGTCGCCTTTATTCCGGGGCGACAGGACTGGCGGCCCCCTTACCGCTACAAACCGCTGGCGGACGGTGATGAAGTCGCCACGGTGGTCGGGCCGGGAAGCGAAGAGATTTATGTGAACGAACACGGCGCGATACGCATCCATTTCCACTGGAACCGTTACGATAAAGCGGACGACCTCGCGTCTTGCTGGGTACGGGTGGCCCAGGGCTGGAACGGCAACGGTTTCGGTTTTATGGCGATACCGCGCGTCGGGCAGGAGGTGATCGTCAGCTATCTCAACGGCGATATCGACCGTCCGATTGTGACGGGGTGTACCTACAATGGCCTCAACCGCCCGCCGCTTGATTTACCGCTGGAGAAAACCCGTACCACCTTTAAAACCCGGACTCGCGGCGGGCAGGGATTTAATGAACTGCGTTTTGAGGATGAAAGAGGCAGCGAGGAAGTGTTTATTCATGCTCAACGGAATATGAAAACGCAGATTCTCTGGGATAAAACCACGCAGATAGGCCATGACCAGCAAACAGAAGTGGCGCATAACCGCGCGGCGATAATTAAAAACGAGGATGATGAAGCGGTTCAGGGCTGCCAGACGCTTGAAGTCGGTCAAAATCAAACGGTGACCATTAAAGGCCAGCAAGCCATTTCCATTGGTAAAAGCCATCAATTAAACATCGAAGATAACCAGCAAATTACCGTGGGTAAACATATCACAATGCACTCGGAAAGCGGGCAAATCATCATTGGGAACGCAGGCGGACAGATAGTCATTGACCCGATGGGGAATATTCGTATCGAAGGGGTCAGCATCACCATGACCGACCATGTGACAGGAAGAAAATCCGCCGGTGCGCTGTTTGACTACTCCGCCCGCTATACCCTGCTGAGTGAACAGAGTGGTAAGCCGCTGGCGCATACCCGCTATACCATTACCACCGCTGGCGGTCAGACCCTTTCCGGTAAAACCGATGCGCTGGGCAGAACGATGACTGTACGGAGTGAGGCCGAAGAAAATCTACAACTGAGTTCGCCGGAAGCCCCACCGAAACCGAAGCAAACCTTATACGAAGTCGGTGATAACACGCCGGTAGAGTATGTGATGGAATTTACGGAGAAATAAATATGGCAATATCCAACAATGGCAAGATGTGCCCGGCTGTCACCTCAATTAATTGTACGATGGAAATAGGGGTTTTTCCCGCCGATGAAGATCCCTGTTATCTGGCGAGAAAAGCTGAATATGCCCAGCGGCTGCCGGCAATAATTTTCACTAAACAGGGCGCTATTCGCTTTCTTAAACAGGTTGTCATGAGCGGATTAATCAAAGTTGAAGAGTATAAACACGATTTCCTGTGGCCTTATAAAGCAGAAGTGGTGTTTGCTATCAGAGCGACTAAAGACGTTCCTCTGCCCATGCTGGCGACCAGTCAAGTCTCTAAGCAGCGTTATAGTAATAATTTACCACAATCCAGTAATCCGTTTGCCCGGCCTTCTGACGCCGATATGGAGAAATTTGGAATTGTTGGTATTCGGCGCCCCGATATTATTCTGGTTAAAGATGAAGCTCTTCGCTGGCCGGGCAGAAGTGCCACCTACTTTGATGGCTCTGTGCATCCTGATAACCTAAAAATGTTGATTGAAGTGAAATTTCCGGGTGATGAGCTAAGTAGAGATCAAGAAAAAGATTATATCCAGATTGCTACCCGTGATCGTTTTGGCGTAATGCGAGTCAGCGATAGTCGTACAGAAGAGCAAAAACAGTACGATGAAGCGTGGCGAAAACTTTATCAGCCCGGTTCCCAATACTATAAAAATCCCATCCCACTGGCCCCGCTGCCACCCGGTTCGCCGCCTGATGAGGAAGCTTTACCCGCTTCTCCCGCAGAGGGAGTGCCGGGGACTATTCCGCAACCGCTGACCAAAAAACTCCCACTGGTCAGTACCTCCCCGTGGTCTTTTTTACCCAGCTATGAAGACTGGGTTATCCTCGGGCAGGAGGTGGCGGGTCTGGCCGAAAATGGGTTGAATTATGTCCGCGACAGTACCCGGGAGCTCCTTGCCCAGTTTGGTTCATGGCTCAATCAGGCCGGCAAGTGGGTGTGTGAAGAAGTTATTGACCCGATAAGCCATCAGGTCAGCTACGCTTTTTCCTGGGTCAGTGCACAAACGGGGAAAATCGTGACCTGGACTGAAAGTGAGATAAAAGCCCGGTGGCAGACGGTGCAACAGGGTTCAGATATCACTCTGGAAGAGCTCAAAAACATTAGCTGGATGCAGATACTGAAAGAGGTGGGTGAAAGCATGCTGGAAATGGTGGTGATTATTGCCGGTGTCGCCGTTGTTATCCTTGTCACCCTTGCCGTCACTGCCGCGCTGATTGCACTGGTGGAGATTTTAGCCGCTGCTGCTGCGGTAAGCGCCGCCGCGTTAGCTGCCGTCCTGGCAATATTGGCGAGTGTGACATTCGCTACCGCTTCATAATTAACGGAGAGAATATGGATACTTCAAATTACTTTGCCCAACTGAGATCACAACTGACCTCTTTTCTTTTTAGCAATGCCGATGGACTGACTGTTTCCCGCCTGGGTCTCTCAATTACCCTGTTTTTTAAACAGGGTTACACACCGGAGAAAAAACAGCGCATTCTGGCCTGCTACCGGCGCTTTCGCGAAGAGTTTGGTACTCACCTGCGTTTTCACCGCCATGCTCTAAAAGGGTTAAAAAAATATTCACCGGAACATATAGCCAAAGTGGAAGAAGGTATTCTTAATCAGAAAAAAAATCAGCTTTCTACTTGGGATATTAGTGACGCTAAAAACATCTATGAAGCCCCTCACTATCTGATGCATTACTTGGATTCTCGAGAAATCGATGGTGACGACAGTAGCTCTTACCTTAGTCTGGTATTGCCCTGGGATTATCTAAAGGAACAAGAGGGCATAACCCGGTTTATGGCCTGGCTGGACTTTCTGTGTGAACAACTCGAACCTGACTGGGGAGACTGTGGTTACTGCCTGGTCTTACCCAGAGATTATCATGACTATTTTCCTCTGGAGTACCAACTGGCCCTGCGTTACCCTGCCCTGCAAGTCAACTCCACAGTTCACACCACGCTGGACGATTATGCCCACTCCATCCGAAGCATTAACTGGATCACCCTGTTGTCCAAACGATTTGTAAACCGACTGGGTGGGGAATTCTGGATACGTCAGGTGCTGCGCCCCTACCGGGATGTGGTGATTAGTTCTTACCGTGATGGCCTGATTATCCGGGCCGGTGAATACCCGGACTTAACGCCACTGCCGGGCAGTGTCCCGGAGAGTTATTTTGCCATTAACCAACTGATACGTCCGATACGTTTTGTTCCGGGAGAAGGTGATTCACTGCATTTTTATGGAGAGGGGCATTTTGATGATATTTCCACACAAGCCTGGTATGCCCGTTATGACCGTGGCCCGTTGCAAGTGACCCCTTTGAGAAGTGACCATCCGGCACTGGTTAGCGGGATCTGGCGAACCGATAGCCTGCCGGGCAGGCAGTACTTCTTTGCTCAGGGCGCGATGGCTTTCGATGTTGAAGGTGCAGAGAAGGGCACAACCCTCTGGCATCTGATCCGGGAAGCGGCAAATATGTGGGAATAACAGATTATCTACTGACTTAATAACTAACAAAGAAAATGATGGAAATTTCAGACGACTTTGCCCAGTTGAAATCACAACTGACCGCGTTTACCTTCCTCAATGGCGATGGGCTGACCGTTTCTCGTCTTGGGATTTCTATCACTCTGTTTTTTAAACAGGGTTACACCCCGGAAAAGAAACAGCGCATTCTGGCCTGCTACCGGCGCTTTCGGGAGGAGTTCGGTACTCATCTGTGTTTTCACAGCTATTCACTGAAAGGGTTAAGCAAATATTCACCGGAAAATATTATTAAGATAGAGGAAGGTATTCTCACTAGGAAAAAAATCAGCTCTGTGATTGGGTGGTTAGTGATGTTAAAAACGAAGATGAATCTCCTCATTATCTGATTGCGTTACCTAGATTCCCGAGAAATTGATGGTGACGATAGTAGCTCCTACCTGAGTCTGGTGTTGCCCGGGGATTCACTCCCTTGCCGTCGCGATGTATCTTGAAATCCATAGGGTATAAAGCCTTTAATTGAAATACCCATAAAACCAGAGCAGGTTTTAAACTGTGATTAAAAGTTATTTTTTTAACGTATGATTTTAATCGGTATCTGGTTTTAACCGTTTTTTATCTTTTTGCTATATGCTTTTTGCGAAATTTAAACATTATGATATATCGTGGTTTTACATTTAACGAATGTTAATCATATCCGATTTATTTTAACTGACATGGTTTTACCAGTATTTTTTTACCAATATTGTTTTACTGAAAATTCTGCGGGTTTTTTTAAATCATCACCCTTTATCTTTTCTTTGTAAATCACTAATCAATAGCTTGATAGTATAAAGACACCATTAATGCTTTTTAGGATAACTCTTTTTTAGCATTTAAGTCCTGCCAGATTAATCTCTTTATCTCTTTTTTTATCACGTTTTTTATTTATTTGTTCGTAAAATGAGGGTGAGAAAATACTTGAGCGTTAATCTATTCCATTAATGTTATTTTACGTGATTATTGCTTTTCAACTCTTGGTTAATGGTTAGTGAATTTCGACTAAATGTAATAGTATTGCTGATAAATGTTTAAACATAGTAAAGAATAGGCTGTTTTTAGTCACGCTATGCCTTTTAAAAATCTGGCATCAATGAGGTGCCTATTTCTTAATACTTAGTTGATTAATCACCGGTAAAATGGAAATATAAGTAAAAAATAATATTAAAAATATGATAAACTTGAGCTGTGGTTTTCACTCTTAGAGGCTGTTTTTTAATTGGAAATCTGCTTGATAAGTGATTTTTATTGATTAATTGTAGTAGGTTTAATGGTTTTTATATTTTCTAAACCGTATTTAACCTCCTTGTTTTCATTAAACTGATATTTAGGTTTTCTGGTTTCTGGTTTCTGGTTTCTGGTTTCTGGTTTCTGGTTTCTGGTTTCTGGTTTCTGGTTTCTGGTTTCTGGTTTCTGGTTTCTGGTTTCTGGTTTCTGGTTTCTGGTTTCTGGTTTCTCCTTTTTCTGTATTTTATCTTTTAGGTTTAAAACCAGTGAGGGTGGCAGAACTGATAACGGTATTAAGATTAACACCAATTTCTTTAATCATTTTTAATGTTGCTAAATATCCTTGATTTTCTGGGGTTAATCTAAAAGCTGCCCGGTTTTCTACAATTATAGTCTCTGATTTTTCGTAAACTTGTTGCAGTCAGGCAAAATCTTTTATTTAAGCAAGTTGGTTTAATGCGGTTAATGCGGTTAATGCGGTTAATACGGTTAAATATTTTGATAGGATATATTATTGTTATTAGGTTAACACTGTCATCTTTTCACCTTGTTTAATCAATTTAAAACCTGTTTTTTCTGATGTTTTCTCTTCCAATGTCCGAATGCCATCGGACTTTTCATCCGCTTTTAAAAATCCTTAATCACTGCTTTTTACTTTTGATGATTAAAGTTTTTACCGGTTTTTTCGTGGTTAACTTGGCCTCTTTTCCCGCTTTTAAAACCACACTGATAGATAAAAAAGGCTTTTTTAGCAATTGCCTGGTAAATCCTGGCCCAATGCGAGGGTGTCGCAAAAGGCCGGCATTGAAAATAAACCGCGATTTTGAGTAGATTTTTCTGACGCCCGGTGTGAATGGAAAGCATCAGTTGTTGTAGAAATGTCGTCATAAAGGAGAGCTTTTGCGACACCCTCTTTAACGGAGGGAACAGTCACCCAAGGTTTTGCAGGGTATTCTCTAACGCTTGATGCAGTAATTCACGGTCGTGGCGGTAGGGAACATCCTGTGCTTCGAGTATTTGCTGAGTGATAATTCGGCCGTTAAGGTCGCTGATATCTGTACAAGGGCCAACAATGACCGCATCAATTATCCGGCTGCCAATTTTGTTTTCCATTATTTCCAGCTTATCTTTCAGCGTCAGTTCAGCGGCGGCGGCACTTAATTCTTTGCCAAGATTACCGATATAAATCATATTGGCATTGCTACGGCGCAGGGCTTGGGTGAGATCTTCAAGCAGCAGCAATGGCATCAAACTGGTAAAGAAGCTGCCTGGACCGATGATAATCAGATCTGCCTGAGTAATAGCATCCAATGCCTCTTTTGTTGCCGTCGCGGGAGGATAAAGCATCAACTCCTGAGGAATACAGTGCAACTGATCAACATTAACTTCACCATAAATGGTGTTGCCTTGATCATCTATTGCCATCAGGTCAACGGGCTGCTCAGACATTGGAATAAGATGAGCATTAACTTTCAGTAAACTGCGGATTAAATTAATCGCCTCAAGGGGCCTGACGCTCAGATGATCCAACGCTTTAAGCATCAGATTACCCAGATTGTGCCCGGCCAATTCTCCATTGCCACCGAAACGGTATTCGAACATTGCCGACGCGACACTGGGTTCGGTAATAAGCTGATTTAAACAATTGCGGGTATCACCCCAGGCAATACCGCCTTCCGAACGCCGGATTCTGCCGGTTGAGCCGCCATTATCTGTCGTGGTGACAATGCCTGTCAGGCGGGAGCCTAGTGATGAAAGAGAGGACATAACGCGCCCAAGGCCATGACCTCCACCTAAAGCAACTACCCGATCTAAATCGGCTAATGTGCGATTTCGCATAGAATTCCTGTTGCTAACTGAACGTATATTTACCGAATAATTTTAACGTAATTTATTATAAAACACGATTAACCAACTCGCGTTATGATTGGGCGCAATGTTTTAATCAATCACCAATAGAAATTGCCTGTGATTTGTTCTGCCACTGGCTAATTCATTGTATATTCAATTATATAACGAAAGTAGGTATTCGCATTTTCCTTTGTTAAGCGCTAGAATTTGTAGTGGAAATGTAAATCACAGATGTTGAAATTAACTCCTAGCCTCTGCGTCTAACTCACTTTTTACACAGCGATATGATGTTTTGGCCGTGACCATTGAGTCACCAGGATGTGAGGCAGAAATGCCTGCGTCTCCCATGTTTGGAAAGGTGTTATTGTGGAACAACTCATAGATGCTTTTGCTCGTAAATTTTACTATTTACGGCTATCCATTACCGATGTATGTAATTTTCGGTGTACTTATTGCCTGCCGGAGGGTTATAAACCCCGTGGACATCACTCCTTTTTGACATTATCCGAAATCCGTCTTGTTGGCCGAGCGTTTGCCGATCTGGGTACAGAGAAAATCCGTTTGACGGGTGGCGAACCGACCATGCGCCGTGATTTCACCGATATTATTTCCGTCATACGTGAGAATAAGTTGATTAAAACCCTGGCGGTAACTACCAACGGTTATCGAATGGAACGGGATGTTGCTCAGTGGAAAGAGGCGGGTTTAACTGCGGTGAATGTCAGTATGGACACGCTTGATCCTCGCCAGTTTCATGCGATTACCGGACAGGACAAATTTTTTCAGGTGATGCGCGGTATTGATGCAGCATTTGCGGCGGGTTTTAATAAAGTGAAAGTCAACGTGGTGTTGATGAAAAATGTGAATGATATCCGCCTGCCCGCTTTTTTGAACTGGATAAAAGATCGTCCAATTCAATTGAGATTCATCGAGTTGATGGAAACCGGTGACGGCGGAGAAATGTTTCGTCAATACCACATTTCGGGAGAAACTATCCGGGAACGTCTGTTGCTTGATGGTTGGCAGTTGCTTCAACGTTCACGCAGTGATGGACCGGCACAGGTTTTTAACCATCCTGATTATCAAGGAGAAATTGGTCTGATCATGCCTTATGAGAAAGATTTTTGTCGAAGTTGTAATCGGTTACGTGTTTCTTCAATAGGTAATCTTCATTTATGCCTGTTTGGTGAACAGGGGATACCACTGCGTGACTTGTTGGCAAGTGAAGAGCAACTCGGTGATCTGAAATTGCGTATTCAGGGTGGATTGCGACATAAACGGGAAACCCATTTTCTTCATCAAGGCGATAGCGGCATCACCCCAAATCTTTCTGTCATCGGCGGTTAATTTACCGTCTAGATATTGTTGTTTTTTCAGGAGCTGAGAATGTCTCAATTAACCCACATCAATTCTACCGGTGAAGCACATATGGTTGATGTTTCCGCTAAAGCTGAAACATCACGCGAGGCCCGGGCAGAAGCTTTTGTTGAAATGAAGCCGGAAACATTGGCAATGATTATTGATGGCAGCCATCACAAAGGTGATGTATTTGCCACCGCGAGAATAGCGGGTATCCAGGCGGCAAAGCGCACATGGGAATTAATTCCGCTATGTCATCCATTACAGCTAACTAAAGTAGAAATCCAGTTGGAGGCACAAACGGAATATAACCGGGTCAGAATTGAATCTTGTTGTCGTCTGACCGGGAGAACCGGGGTTGAAATGGAGGCACTGACAGCGGCGTCGGTCGCGGCTTTGACAATTTACGATATGTGTAAAGCAGTACAGAAAGATATGGTCATTGGGCCAGTTCGTTTGCTGGAGAAGATAGGCGGAAAATTAGGCTATTTTAAGGCGGAATAATGATTAAAGTACTATTTTTTGCTCAGGTACGTGAGCTGGTAGGTACTGATTCACTGGATCTCGATAATCGTTACACAACCGTTGATGGGTTGAGAAAGGCGTTAATATCAAAGGGAGAGCGTTGGGCCTTGGCGTTGGAAGATGGAAAATTGTTGTCAGCGGTAAACCAATCTCTCGTTCATGGCGGGCACTCATTACAGGATGGTGATGAAGTGGCTTTTTTCCCGCCAGTGACTGGGGGATGATCAATGCTGGGGAATGATCAATGAACAACACCCGCATTTTCGTTGGGCCGGAAAATTTCAATGTAGGGGATGAATATCAATGGCTTGCGCAGTGTGATGAAGATGGCGCTATCGTCACTTTCACCGGCAAAGTCCGCAATCATAATTTGGGCGATAATGTCGGTGCGCTGAGATTGGAACATTATCCGGGAATGACGGAAAAAACGTTACAGCGTATTGTCACCGAAGCACGCAGTCGCTGGCCGTTGCAGCGAATCAGTGTTATCCATCGGATTGGTACGCTTTATCCGGGTGATGAGATTGTGTTTGTAGGTGTAACCGGTACTCATCGTCATATGGCTTTTGAAGCGGCTGAATTTATTATGGATTATTTGAAAACGCAGGCGCCTTTCTGGAAAAAAGAGTTTTTGTCTGATGGTGAACGCTGGGTTGAATCCCGTGAGAGTGATCAGGAAGCCGCGGGACGTTGGTCATGAAAGTTTTTGCTAAATTCTGCGAAGCGCTTCGAAAAAGAGTTGATTAAAAAGATTGCTATATGAGTAATTATTGAATAGTTAATTGTTTTGTTTATTTTCTATGATAATGTATAAAACTTGAGTGGGTTGTTGATACTGAACAACCTGGATTTTTGAATATTGTTATAAAAGGTAAGCTTCATGGATCGATATCCACGCTCTAATGGTTCGATAATCCAGCAAGCTGGAACCGGCCTGCAAACTTATATGGCCCAGGTTTATGGTTGGATGACTTGTGGCCTGTTGTTAACCGCGTTTGTGGCTTGGTATGTGTCACAAAATCAGGATATTGTTGAATATATTTTCTCAAACTCAGTACTCTTCTATGGGGTGATTATTGCCCAGTTTGGGTTGGTTTTCGTCCTCTCTGGCATGATTAACCGTATGGGAGCTTCGTTAGCCACGGGGCTATTTATGCTCTATTCGGCGCTGACCGGCCTGACGCTTTCTAGTATTTTCGTTATCTATACTATCGGCTCCGTTGCGAGCACTTTTGTCGTGACGGCGGGGATGTTTGGCGCGCTGAGTTTTTACGGCTATACCACCAAACGTAGCCTGAGTGGCCTTGGTAGCTTCTTGTTTATGGGGCTGATCGGCATCATTTTGGCTTCTCTGATTAACTTATGGTTAAAGAGTGAAGCGTTGACGTGGGCGGTAACCTACATTGGTGTCGTTATCTTTGCGGGCTTAACCGCTTATGACACTCAGAAGCTGAAAGAGATGGGTGAAGATCTGGATGTGAATGACAAGGAGAATTTGCGTAAATTCTCGATTGTCGGCGCACTGACGCTGTATCTAGACTTTATCAACATGTTCTTGATGTTATTGCGTATTTTTGGCGATCGCCGTTAACCGCTGATTTGCTTCTGATAAAAGCCCTGCATCGTTAAGCATAGCTAAAATGCAGGGTCATTTTTGTTAAGCAATCTTCCGTCGAAATAACCAATAAGCAAGATTACCGGTTGTAGCGGTAATGGCCAAAAGAGGCCATAGACTTCTCCAGATAACAGTGAAATCAGCATCTTTGAGATAAATTTGCTTGGTGATGTCGTTAAAGTGCCAAATAGGATTAATCCAGGTGATCTCTTGTAACCATCCGGGCATATTTTCAACCGGAGAAATATAACCGGAGATTAAGATAGCGGGCATGATAAAGACAAATACGCCAATAAACGCCTGTTGCTGAGTGTAGCAAAGGGAAGAGATTAACAGGCCAAATCCCACCAGCGATAAACTGTATATCAGCATAGCGCAGTAAAACAGCGTGAGTGAACCAGAAAAGGGGATTTGATAGCAGAAGATGCCAATAGCGAGCACTAACGTTGCCTGAAAGGTAGCGACAATCACCGCAGGAACTGCTTTGCCAATGAAAATCTGCCAGGTGGTCATAGGTGAAACCAGTAACTGGTCCAGCGTTCCCTGTTCCCTTTCACGCGCAATTGACAGTGCGGTGACCGTCAATATCCCGACTGTGGTAATTAGTGCCACCAAAGAGGGGACGACAAACCATTTATAGTCCAAGTTAGGGTTATACCAATTGCGGATCACCAACTCGCTATTAGTGGCTTTCGGCAGGTTACCCATTAGTTCCTGTTGATAGTTAAGGACAATTTCTTGGATATAGCCCGCTGCAATTTGAGCGCTGTTAGAATTGCGTCCATCCAGCAATACCTGGAGGGAAACTGGGTTATGGCTGGCAATCTTAGCACTGAAATCTTGTGGGAAGCGTACCAATAATAAGGCTTTTTGGTGATCGATGACTGGTTGTATTTCTTGTGCATGGTTTAGCAATATCACGTCAGGAAATGCTTTTGATTTTGCCAGCCGTTGGGTGAGTTCAATAGAGGCTTTGCCTTTGTCTTCATCAAAAATAGCAATAGTCGCGTTAGTCACATCAAGGGTTGCTGATAGAGGAAATAAGATCATCTGGAAGATAACCGGCATAACCAAGATGGCCCGTGTTTGCGGATCTCTGAGTAGAGACTGCAATTCTTTAATAATCAGGGTGTAAAGACGATAAAACATGCTAACTCCTTCTTAATCCAGACGCCGCTGGGTTTTCCATGCAGTCAGGCCAATAAACACAATAGCGGAGGCGATCAGTAATAATAGATTTATCATCAATACCGTGCTGATATTTCCAGCCAGAAAGAGCGTATGCAAGCTACTGACAAAATAACGAGCCGGGATGAAATAGGTTGCTACCTGAATAAAGGCGGGCATACTGTTTATTTCAAAGATGAAGCCGGAAAGCATAATTGCAGGCAGAAAGGCGACATTCAACGCTATCATTGCTGCATTAAATTGGTTGCGTGTCACCGTAGAGATCAAAAGCCCGATACCAAGGGCAGTAGCCAGATAGAGGCTAGTGATCGCAGACAATATCCACAGCGAGCCTCGGTAGGGTACATCTAGCACTAATACGGCCACCAGCATGCAGAGTAGCATGGAGAATGATCCAAGCACTTGATAAGGCAAGAGTTTAGAAAGCAGTAATTCGGCGCGGGTAATTTGAGTAGACAGCAGGGCTTCCATTGTACCGCGTTCCCATTCACGAGCGACTACCAATGACGTCAGGATGGCGCCAACCACGGTAATGATAATGGTGATTGCGCCGGGAATGATGAAATGCTGGCTAATTGTTGCCGGATTGAACCAATAACGGACCTGCATATCAATTAATGGATTAGTCGCGTTGCCCTGATCTTGCCCTCTTTGTTGTAGCCAAATCTGCCATACGCCTTTGGCATAATTTTGTACAAAGCTTGCGGTATTGGGTTCGCTGCCGTCAGTAATGACCTGAATTTGTGCTTTACCATCAGAGCGGGCAAGTTGCGTATCGAAATTAACAGGAATGACAACCAGCCCACGTATTTCTCCTGATTGCATCATATTAATTAATTGCTGACGATTATCACTGATTTTGGGTTCAATATAGGGTGAACCGGCAAAAGCTTGTATCAACTCACGAGCCTCTTTACTTTGTTGCTCTACCAGAATACCAAGACGGACGGTGCTGGAGTCGAGATTAATACCATAGCCGAAGATAAATAACAGAATCAATGGAATGACAATAGAAATTAATCCGCTGGTGGGATCACGCAAGATCTGTTTTGTCTCTTTTACACAAAGTGCTTTCAGTCGCCACCAAGAGAAACGGACAGCTTGCTGTGGAGCATGTTGCTTTGGGCTATTCATTGTGGCTCCTCATCATAATTAATGACCAGATCAATAAACGCCTGTTCCATTGATGGGTCAGGATTTTCATCGGTAGCAACCAATTGTTTCAAATCATCCGGTGTTCCGGCGGCAATCAATTTACCGCGAAATACCAGCCCTATTCGGTCACAATATTCAGCTTCATCCATAAAGTGAGTAGTCACCATAACGGTGACGCCTTTATCTACCATGCCGTTGATATGTAGCCAGAATTCGCGTCGTATCTGCGGATCAACGCCAGAAGTCGGCTCGTCCAGAAACAGAATGTCTGGCTCATGCATCAATGAGCAGGAGAGGGCAAGGCGCTGTTTATATCCCAGAGGCAATTCATCGGTGGTTTGCTGTAAAACCGATTTGAGATTGAAAGCGTCGATCATGCCGTCAATTTTCTCTTTTTGTTTACGTCCTTGCAGACCGTAAATGCCGGAGAAGAATTTCAAGTTCTGTTCAACCGTCAGGTTGCCGTACAGAGAAAATTTCTGCGCCATATAACCCAAATGTTGGCGAGCTTTCCCGGAGCTGGTTTTAAGATCCATTTCCAATACCAGTGCCTTACCGCTAGTAGGTACCATAAGCCCGCACATCATTTTGAATGTGGTGGATTTACCGGCGCCGTTTGGGCCAAGCAGACCAAAGATTTCTCCGCGTTTCACCTGAAAATCAACATGGTCAGTGGCAGCAAAATCGCCAAATTTCTTGGTTAAATCCTGTGCTTCAATCACTGTTTCTGTCGGGTTAGCTGTGATTCGTGGCATGATCTCTGCCAATTCCGAACGACGGGTAGAGCCGCCGCCGAGTAAATCGATAAAAGCATCTTCAAAGCGAGGAGTTGCTTTAATGATTTCAGCCTCTGGGAGTTCAAGCCGGTTAAGCAATTCTTGCGGGGAGACATCAGGTTTGAGAATAAGACGAACATATTTTCCCTGAATCACGCCATCGGTGACTTGTGGCAAGGTAAGAGCGTGTTGCAGTGTTTTTCTACGGGAATCCTGTTTGGTATCAAGCAAAAAAGAACGTCCGAACATCTTTTGGGTTAATTTTTGCGGCTGCCCGTGGTGGAGCAATTTTCCTTGATTAAGTAACAGGACATCGCGACACTGTTCAGCTTCATCCAGATAAGAGGTGCTCCAGAGAATTAGCATGCCATCATCTGCCAGTTCGTGAACCATCCTCCAGAGTTCGCGGCGGGCGATTGGGTCAACGCCAACGCCGGGTTCATCCAGCAGCAGAACTTTGGGTTTGCCAAGCAAAGTACAGGCCAGCCCCAGTTTTTGCTTCATACCGCCTGAAAGCTTGCCCGCCAGTCGCCCGGTAAAACGGGTCAGATCGGTAAACGTGAGTAATTGCTCATAGGTTTTCTTACGTTCATCACCCAGAACGCCGCGCAGATCTGCATACAGATTCAGGTTTTCTAATACGGTGAGATCTTCATACAGGCCAAATTTCTGCGGCATATAACCCAGTTCAAAACGCACTTGTACGCCATCTTTTATCGGATCAAGCCCCATGATTGCAATAGAACCACTATCGGGTTTCAGTAAGCCTGCTAACATGCGTATCAGCGTAGTTTTTCCCGCTCCATCCGGCCCGACAAGGCCGGTGACAGAGCCACCGTAGATCTCAGCGGTTAGGCTGGATACCGCAGGATGACTCAAGTTAGGAAAAGTTTTCTCGACTTTTGCCAACGTTATCGTATATGCAGCGCTGCTCATGACAGCCCCTTATTTGTCTGAATCAGAAAAATGCAGGGTAACTGGCATACCTTGACGCAGGGCCTCATCCGGGTCGGTGACAATAATGCGCAATCGATAGACTAGATCGGTACGTAGATCAGGAGTCTCTACATTTTTTGGCGTAAATTCGGCTGTGGGTGAAATAAAGCCAATTTTGCCGTGATAAGGTTTATCTTTACGGCTGTCGGTATAGAGCAAAATTTCACGTCCGGGCGTTGCCAGCCCAAGATGGCTTTCACTGATATAAGCTCGAACCCAAACCGGGTCAGTCAGCGAAAGTGTAAACACCGTATTGCCTGCCGCCAGCATGGTGCCGGGTTCAATGGCGCGGGTTAGGATAGTCCCCGGCGAGGGGGAAGTCAGTTGAGTATCTTGTAAGTCCAATTCAGCCTGAGCAACAGCCGCTTCGGCTTGAGCAAGCTGGCCTTTGGCTTCTGCAATTTCTTCTTTACGATAACCGGTTTCGAACTGGTTCAGTTTATCTTTTGCTGCTTGTAAAGCCGCTAACGCTTGGTTACGGTCAGTTTTAGCATCATCTAGTTCGTTGGCTGAAATAACTTTGCTTTGCCATAGACCTTGTTGGCGTTTGAAGAAACTATCGGCGAAATGCCAGGCCGCCTCACGTTGTGCAACTTCTGAACGGACTTGGGCAATTTCTTCGGTGCGATAACCCTCTTCCATCATAGCTAAACGGGCTTTAGCGCTATCACGAGTGGCTTTCGCTTTATTAAGGGCGTTAATAAATGGCCCATTATCCAGTTGGCCGATTGCTTGATTAGCTGCAATGGTATCGCCTTCATCAACTTGCAGGCTGGCGAGTTTGCCGCCAACCCGGAAACTCAGATTAACAGTACGTATATCTACGTTGCCATAGAGAGTCAGAGTTTTATCATTTTTACCTTGATAATAGTAACTTCCTAAAATAGCGCCAAGAACAACGGCGACCACTAATATTGCCAGCGTGACTTTTTTGTTGTACATGATATTCCCTGTTATTTTATTTATTCGAATTCTGTTTTTTCAGTCCATTCAGTAATAAATCAATATGCTGGATAAGGATCTGATCAATCAATTTATATTCTTCGGGTCCAATATTATTCCAGCCTGTTTGACGTAATAAGGTTTCCCTTGCCATTCTGAAAGTGAGAATTTCTCCCATGAGCGCATGGGCATGCAGCATGGTAGAGAGCTGATGTTCATCGGCGCCGATATAGCTGGCAATCAGTTTATTTAATCTATTATGGAGGGGAGCTAGCGCTTGCTCATGGATTAGAGTATAGGCATCCGTTGGGGCGAGTTGCTCTCTGGCCATTATTCGGCTGATATTGATACTCTCTTTTTCAATCATCAGACGATTAACGCCAAGAAATCCTTCGTGAATTAATCTCAATATATTTTCCGGCGCACCTGTCGTTGATGATGAAAAAAAATCATCAATCTCTTTAAAAAGATGAGTGAACTCCTTCTTGATTGTATCAGTAATATACTGGGCGACTGCCTGATAAAGCCCCTCTTTAGATCCAAAATAGTAGGCTATGGCAGCAATGTTCTGTTGAGCGCGCAATGCGATTTCCCTAGTCGTTGCACCGGTCAGTCCTGATTTACCGAAAATTTCAAGGGCTGCTTCGAGTAACTGTTGTTTAGCTTGTTCGCCTCTGGCGGTTTGGGTGTTGTTGACTGACATGGACATGAATCCTGTTGCAAATAATCAAAAGACTTAAACAAAATATCAATCATGGGTTAACTCTATACTTATAGTAAATCAATGTAAATTGCATAAAAATGTTATGGATCATGAAAATTACCGGCTAAATAGCTGTAGTTTTAGTTGCGCCATCAGAAAGTATATCTGATATAATAATTCAGATATGGCGCATTGCAGTTTGTGTTTTTTTCTTTGTGGTATTTACCACGTCTGATTTTCTTCCCATAAAACTGCCCCTGAATAGCGTTCAGGAATGGTGAAGTCTGGAGCATTTCTTATTTATGAATTTTGAATCACTTGGCTTAAGTGCTGATATTTTGCGTGCCATTGAAGAACAAGGTTATTCGGCGCCAACGCCAATCCAACAGCAGGCAATCCCTGTCGTATTAGCAGGTAAAGATTTATTAGCGAGTGCTCAAACAGGCACGGGTAAAACCGCAGGTTTTACCTTACCCATGCTGCAACGGTTAAATGATTCTTCTATTCAGGTGAAAGGGCGCCGACCGGTCAGAGCATTAATCCTGACGCCAACCCGTGAATTGGCTGCTCAAGTGGGGGAAAATGTACGTGATTACAGTAAATACCTCAGATTGCGCTCTCTGGTTGTTTTTGGCGGTGTTAGCATTAATCCTCAGATGATGAAATTGCGTGGTGGTGTGGATATTTTGGTCGCCACGCCGGGGCGTTTACTGGATCTTGAACATCAGAATGCAGTTGATTTATCGCGGGTAGAGATTCTGATATTGGATGAAGCTGACCGTATGCTGGATATGGGATTTATTCATGACATCCGCCGAGTGCTGAATAAATTACCGCCGAAACGGCAAAATTTGCTGTTTTCTGCAACTTTCTCTGACGATATCAAAAATTTAGCCAATAAGTTACTGCATGATCCTGTTAGTGTTGAGGTTGCACGTCGTAATTCTGCTTCTGAACAGATTGAACAGTTTGTTCACTTTGTTGATAAAAAGCGTAAAGGCGAGCTGCTCTCTTTCTTGATCGGCAGCCGTAACTGGCAGCAAGTTCTGGTGTTTACCCGAACCAAGCATGGCGCAAACCGTTTGGCGGAACAGTTAAATAAAGATGGTGTAACGGCTGCTGCTATTCATGGTAACAAAAGTCAGGGGGCGAGAACCCGTGCGTTGGCTGATTTTAAAGCGGGCCGCATCAGGGTATTAGTTGCGACAGATATTGCAGCTCGTGGTCTGGATATTGATCAACTGCCTTATGTAGTGAATTTTGAATTGCCTAATGTCGCCGAAGATTATGTCCATCGTATCGGTCGTACTGGTCGGGCAGACGCAACAGGGCAGGCACTTTCTTTGGTCTGTGTTGATGAGCACAAATTGTTGAAAGATATTGAGCGTTTGCTAAAACGGGAGATTCCTCGTATGGCGATTCCTGGCTATGAGCCAGATCCAACCATCAAGGCCGAACCTATTCAGAATGGCCGTCAGGCACGTGGCGATAATCGGCAGAAAAATAGCCATCGCCGTTCTGGGGCGCCTTCGCGTCAGCGTAGCCGCAATCATGATGGATCTCATAAATCGCCGAGCGCCAGAGGTTAATTAATGCGGGTTTTACTGGCGCCGATGGAAGGTGTGCTGGACTCTTTGGTCAGGGAACTTCTGAGTGAGATTAACGAGTATGATCTGTGCATTACGGAATTTTTACGGGTTGTCGATAGCCTATTGCCAGTAAAATCTTTTTATCGGCTTTGCCCTGAATTACGTAACCAAAGCCGGACGCCATCCGGCACATTGGTGCGGATTCAGCTCTTGGGGCAATACCCACAATGGCTAGCGGAAAATGCGGCACGAGCGATTGAATTAGGGTCCTATGGAGTTGATTTAAATTGCGGTTGCCCGTCAAAAACGGTCAATGGTAGCGGTGGCGGGGCAACGTTGCTAAAAGATCCTGAACTGATTTATCAGGGGGCAAAAGCGATACGTGAAGCGGTACCTGCTCATTTGCCTGTGACGGTTAAGGTTCGTTTGGGTTGGGATAGTGGTGATCGGCAATTCGAAATTGCTGATGCGGTACAACAGGCGGGCGCGACGGAAATTACGGTTCATGGGCGAACTAAAGAGGATGGTTATCAAGCGGAGCGTATTAACTGGCAAGCGATTGGTGAAATTCGCCAACGTCTTGCCATTCCGGTTATCGCTAATGGTGAAATTTGGGATTGGCAAAGTGCGCAGGATTGCCTGAGTGTGACAGGCTGCGATGCTGTCATGATTGGGCGAGGGGCGCTTCATGTTCCTAATTTGAGCCGAGTGGTGAAATATAACGAGCCAAAAATGTGCTGGCAGGATGTTGTTCAACTACTGCAAAAATATATCCGGTTGGAAAAGCAGGGTGATACCGGGCAATATCATGTTGCCCGGATTAAACAGTGGCTTGGTTATTTGCGCAAAGAATATGAAGAGGCAACAACGCTGTTTGAAGAGATAAGAAAGTTAAAAACGTCTGTTGATATAGCGCATGTGATCTCCTTGGTGTGACAGATGATTAAGAGCAACTTAAAACGTTTCCATTTATTTTGCTCTTCTTTGTTATGAAAAATGAACTTGGGCAGTGCTTAGGCAAAAGCACGCCCATGAATATGTAAGGCAGTTACTCTTTTTGAGAATTATTGTTATTCCACTCATCGCGAGTTATTTCCCATGTCTCCGAGAGCATTCTTCCACTAACAAAATCTTTATTCTCTAGTCTTATTAACCGCATACCACTTTTAATTGATATTTTCTTTGAGGCAATATTGTCACTGGATTTAGGCGCTCTGAGGACTTGGCGATTTAGGGTATTAAACCAAAAATCAGTAACTACTTGGACTGCTTCGGTCATAAATCCGTTTCCATGCCATTGTGGATCTAGCCAGAAACCTCTATTATTATTTTCTTGCTCATATAGCGATATCATTCCTATTATTATAGATGGCTCATCCTTCTTTCTGATAGTCCAAAACCATGCATTTCCTTCTGCCATTGATGGTAGCGCAATATTATTTATATATTCCAGGGCGCCATTATCTGGGTAGGGCCACGGGGTGTTTGCTGTAAGATAACGAACAATTTCCCATTGAGGAAAGATGTTTTGAATTTGTATATGAGCCTTACTTTTTAAAGGAGATAATATTAATCTTTTGGTTTCTAGTTTTTTTTGTTCCATTTTAGTTTCCCTTTGTAATGTTCTGTCTTATAAAAAAGTAGCAAAAGGTGTTAATTGAAATATTAATGATTCCTCCTGTCTTGTTAGATGATAATGAATTTAATTACCATTATGTGATATTTTTGTCAAAGAAATTTTAATTGATGTGATAATGGTTACTATGAATGATCTGGGCACGTTGGGAAAAGAATGGAACCTTTAATCAAGGTTCCATTTTGGTTAAGTTATAAAATGGCTCAATATGGTGAAATTAACAGATATTACCTTCATCTTGAATAATAGATGATAAAAAGTTTTTAATATTGCGAGATTGACCATCGTTAATCACAACAATATCGTAATTGGTCGGGGGATTAGAACGATCATTAACTACAGTAAAACTCATGCCATACTCTTTAGCATAAGCATCAATGTGTTGGGATACTAGTTTTTCAATTAAACCTTGAGAAGGTTTTAAATCAGGTGCAGTAAAAGCTAAATCTGGCGTAAGTTGAGTGTAATTCTTATCCTTCACGACGGAGATAAAACCGTTAACGATTAAAGTGGATATTGGATAGAGAACCTTAATTTCTTCTAATCCTTTTACACTCCAGGCTAGGGTGACAATATCTTTGCGATTGTGGACCCGGAGGAAATGACTTTTATAGCTAGAGAGTAATGTTCCATTAAAAACAGATTCACTATAGGCTGCAAAAACATCGTTACCGGCAGTTGGGGCAGCAAAGGAGGAAACATGAATACGAATATTATTGTTTCCTTTATCAATATAACGTCTCTTTAAGTACAGACCAAGTGTAGAGGCCATTACACCGCCTAAACTGTGCCCTGTAAGAGTAATATTATGTACGCCTTCTTCCAGAGCAATTTTATCAATTGCTTCAACCAGTGATTCTCCATAACCAGGAGGGTTATTGCTCTTTATTTGGTTGACAGTATAGTCTAAAGTTATATGGGTTCCTTTTGAAATTTTAGCCTCTTTGGGGGCTTTTGAATCCCAAATTGACCAGTTTTCAGTTGTTCCTACATTGAAATTCTCATCAAACCAGTTAACAGCAGACCATGATCCGCGAATAACAATTCGATAATCGTTTGGATTGTTGAGATCTTTTACAATAAATAAAACGTGATCATCTTTTTTATCTGAAACGCTCTTTTTCTTATTAACATCAACACTACCGACACGAAAAACAGCAGGACCCCAAACGATAGAGAATCTGTTTGCTGTCGCTTTACTACTTGCTAATGACTTTTTAATATTTTCTGAAACGATAGCCGGTTCTGGTTGATTCGTTATTATACTCCCTGAGTTAATAATAAAGCCTAACGCGAGATTTATTTTTTGATCTTCAAGAGAAATTGTCATTTTTATTTCCAATTTTTAATATAATGAATGTTGATCTGATGTGTTAGCTTAAACATCAATGATCAATACTTTGGGTTTTTATTTAAATAACAGAGTCAAAGTTAATAATAATCTTTAAATCTGTTAAAGGAGAGTATATAATTTTTTAAAGTTATTTTATTTAACAAAATAAATTATCTATTATGAACTTTAAAATAATCGATAAAAATTATGCTATGATTTTGTAAGATTATATTAACTATCGGGAATGATAACGTGAAGGGTGTAGCTATGTATTCTCTGTAGAAATAATTTAATTGGTGTCTGAAAAAGTGAGTGATAGTGAATTGCTGTGATTAATGATAGGTAGAAAAAATAACTTATTGCAATGAATGGAACCTTTAATAAAGGTTCCATTTATATTAAATCAAATATATACGTAATAAGATAAATTTATGTAATATCGATTTTATCCTTGGTTTAAAACTTGAAGAGATCAATAATCCTTTCGGATAGACTATCATTAACCACAACAATATCGTAACTAGTCGGTATCTCTGGACCATTCTCGATTCGAATGAAACTCATGCCATAGCCTTCGGGATATGCATCGATATGTTGATAACCTATCTTATTAAATAAGCCGTGAATGGAGTCTGGAATCTTTGTAGTAAAAGAGTAATCTGGAAAGATCTGGGTGTAATTTTTATCGAGGACAAAAAAAATAGCGGCATCAACCAATACTTCGATTGCTATATGTGGATAGATAGCCTTAATTTTCTTTAAATCTTCGATAGCCCATGCCAAGGGAACGATATCATGATTGTTATGAATTCTCAGAAAATGACTTTCATAAGAGTTAGGGCTTAATGTTCCTTTGAAAAAAGCGTCAGAATAGGATGCGAAAATATCATTGCCGGCAGTGGGGCCTGCAAAGGAGCAAACGTGAATGCGTATATTGTTGTTGCTGATGTAGCGCCTTTTAAGATATAAACCAATAGTAGAAGCGAGTAAACCGCCCAAACTGTGTCCCGTGACGGTAATATTCAGTATCTTATCTTTTCCTTCTTCTGTGGTAATTCTATCAATTTCATCGATTAGTGATACGTAATCCTTATTAATAGGCTTGCCATTAATAAGAGGCTTTAATGCTAAGTCTGTTCCATAGGAGATCTTTGCGTCTTTAAACTCTTGAGGGATATTTGTATCCCAATTTGACCAGTCTACAGTTGTAGCTACAAGAAGATCTTCATCAATCGCATTAATCTGGGACCAGGTTCCTCGAATAACAAGGCGATAATCACTTGGATTGTCGGTATTTTTCACAATCATTACAACGTGATCATATTTTTTATCATGGTATTTTTCATCAATATGGAACACTGCCGGTCCCCAAACGATAGAGAATTTATCTGCCGTTGTCTTACTGCTCTTAAGTGATTTATTAATATCAGACTCAATGATGTTTATTTTGTCTGGTTTGTCAGAAATTTCTCCAGAATTGATAATAAGACTTAACGCGAGATTTAATTTTTGCTCTTCAAGAGATATCGTCATTTTTACCCCCGTCTATTTCTTCCATATGATAAATATTGATCTGATGTTTGGACTAAAACATCAAGGTTTAAATTTTTTAATCTTCCGTTTAAATGAAAATATAGTTAATTTTAAAGTTAATAATGAATTTTAAATTTGTCAAATGTGTGCAAAGGATTTTTTAATGTTATTTTATTTGGCGATATGTAAATTATTTATTACGAAATTAAAGATAGGTGATAAAAGTGATGTGCCAAATAATTCCATGAAAATATCATTACATCTTTGAAAGATTATATGAAGTTACTTTGTGTATAATGTCGCTTATGGAAAGTCATTTATTGCAATGAATGGAACCTTTAATAAAGGCTCCACTTATATTTTACATGATGGGATAAAGTTATGTAGTACTGACTCTATCCTTGGTTAAAAATTTGAAGAGATCAATGATACTTTCGGATAGGCTATCATTAACGACAACAATATCGTAATCAGTCGGTATATTTGAACTATCATCAATGGTGATGAAACTCATGCCATACTCTTTGGTATAGGCACGAACATGTTGATTGCCAATATTAACCAGTAAATCGTCAAACGATGCTATTGGTAATATTGGAATCTGTGAATTAATAGGGAGATCTGGGGAAATTTGCGTGTAATTCTTATCAAGGACAGAAACGATAAGAGCATCAATTGTTACACTTAATACTGGATAGATAGCTTTAACTTTCTCCAAATCATTTATATTCCAGGCTAAGGGAACGACATCTGTACTATTATGAATTCTCAGAAAATCACTTTTGTAACCAACAGTTGATATTTCATTAAGAACAGATTCAGAGTAAGAAGCAAAAACATCGTTACCAGCAGTTGGGCCTGCAAAAGCACAAACATTAATTCGAATATTGTTGCTTCTTTTATCAAGATACCGTCTCTTTAGATATAAACCAATGGTAGAAGATAGTACGCCTCCTAAACTGTGTCCTGTGATAGTAATATTTTGTATCCCTTCTTTCAGGGCAATTTTATCAATGGCATCAGTGAGTGATTCTCCATAACCTGGAGGATTGTTGCTTTTCAATTGATTAAGAACATAGCCTAATGCCATGTCAGTGCCATAGGCTATCTTGGCATTTTCAGGTGATCTTGAATCCCATCGTGCCCAATCTTGAGTCTTACAGACAATAATATCTTCATTGAGCCAGTTAATATCGGACCATGATCCCCGAATAACCACGCGATAGTCATTTGGGTCATGGCGATTTTGTGCAATGAATAGAACATGATCATCCTTTTTATCTATAACGCTTTTTTTCCCACCAACGTCATCAACGCGGAACACCGCGGGTCCCCAGATGATAGTGAATTTATTTGCTGTTGCTTTACTGTTTTCCAATGATCTGTGGATATTTTCCGAAACAATGCCCGGTTCTGGTTTGCTAGTTTTTATACCTCCAGAGTTAATAACGAGGCTGAGCGCGAGATTTATTTTTTGATCTTCACGAGAAATAGTCATTTTTACTCCCTATTTTTTCATGTAATAAGTATTAATGCGAGGTGTAGGTTTAAATATCGAGATTTAATTCTTTTTTTCTTCCATTTAGACAAAAACAGAATTAAACTTAAAGTTAATAATAACTTTTAAATCTGTCAAATAATTACATGGGTTTTTTGATATTGTTTCATTTGACAAAAATATAAATTATTTATTTTGAAATTAAAAGTAAATGATCAAGATTATATATTGAATAATTACATGTAAATATTATTGCTATTTTTTAGAATTATATTTATTACTTGATGGTGGTAATATATAAATAACTTTGAGATTGTCTTTGTGAATAATTTCATTGGGAATGATTATAAATCAGTGATATTCTAATGATATGTAGAGGGAAGTGATTTTATTATTATATTTAAGTCGCTGTTGTTTAATGGAGCCTTTGTAATAAGGCTCCATTAACTTTATATAAAATATAGATAAAGCATAATCAATTTATTCTACATTAATATTACCATCAGGCAGAGGTATAAGTAAGAAATAAGCGACGATATCTTGAGATAGATTACTATTAATAACCACAATATCATCAATAGGGGGTTGAGTACCGTCATTAACCTCCACTAAATTCATGCCATATTGGTTGGCATAGGCTTTAATATGTTGAAAAACAACTTGCTTATTGAGATCTAATTTTAAAATAGGTGCCGTAAAATATAAATCTGGCGTGAGTTTGGTGTAACCCTTATCTTTCACAAGCAGAACAATCTTTTTAAATCTGTCAATTAATTTTTCATCTAATTTAATTAATGGTTCATAGATAGTTGGAATCTTTTCTAATCCGTCCAAATTCCAGATGAGGGAAATAACATCTTTTTGATTATGGACCCTTAAGAAATGGCTCTTATAGCTGGTTGCTGACGTGTGGTTAAAAACATATTTAATGTAAGAGGCAAAAACATCATTACCGGTATTTGGGTTGGCAAAAGAGCAAACATGAATACGGATGTTGTTGTTCCCTTTATTAAGGTATAAGCGTTTTAAATATAATCCAAGGGTAGAGGCGAGAATACCACCCAAACTGTGGCCGGTGATGGTAATATTATGAATACCTTTTTCCGCAGCAATTTTATTAATTGCTTCAATGAGTGATTCTCCATAACCAGGAATATTGTTACTTTTTACTTGATTAACAATATAGTCTAATGCTATGTGGGTTCCATAGGAGATTTTAGCGTCTTTAAACTCTTCCGGGATATTTTGATCCCAAAGTGACCAATTTACGGTTTCGTGTACAGCAAAGTTTTCAACCTGCCAGTTAACATCGGACCATGAGCCACGGATAACGATGCGATAATCATGGGGAATTTTGCGATTTTTTACAAGAAATAAAACGTGGTCGTCCTTATTATCTTTACTGTTTTTTCCATTATCAACACGGAAAACAGCAGGTCCCCAAATAACAGAGAATCTATTGGCGGTTACTTTGCTCTTTTCCAATGATGTTTGAATGTTTTCCGCAACCATAGTCGGTTCTGGTTTTTCGGTTATTATACTTCCTGCACCGCTGATAAAGCTGAGCGCGAGATTTGTTCTTTGATCTTTAAGAGAAATAGTCATTTTTACTCTCCATTTTTATGATATAAATGTTGGTATGGAATAGTATCTTAATCTTATTTTTAAATAAAAAATAGAGTCGAATTTTAATTTGATAATAATAATATTTAAATTTATAAATATATTTATTTTATTATTTAATGTAACTATGATTTATAAAAAATAATATTAACTGAGGGTGAGGAATGAAATTAATAAATGGGGTTTTGAAATATAATGATACGAAAATTATTTGATTGGGTGTTATTTGACGGTTGAAGAATATATCTATTTGTTTATGCTAAATAATTAAAGGGCATAGAGTGGATATGCCCTATGGTATTTAATTATTTTTCAAGTGGCAGGGTGTTATTGTCTGCTCCCCATTCAGCCCATGAGCCATCATATAAATAAACATCTTTTTTACCGATGATATCTAAACCCAGAATCAAAACGGCAGCGGTCATACCCGATCCACAACTGGCGATAATAGATTTGGTTAAATCGACATCTTGCTGATGGAAAATATCTGTTATTTCATTTGCTGATTTAAAATGACCATTTTCTACTAACATGGTCCACGGAACGTTTTTACTACCGGGAATACGACCCATTTTTAAGCCGGGGCGCGGTTCTGGCGCTTTGGCTTGAAAACGGTCCATTGCTCTGGCATCGACAATTTGGGTCTGTTGATCATTGAGCGAATCCAGAATGTGTTCCAGCGATTTCACTTTGTCGGCATTGAAATCGACACTAAAGATTTGGGGATTGCGTTTCACTTCACCTGATTCTGTTGGCAATCCTGCCTGTTGCCAACCTTGTAAACCGCCATCGAGAATACGGACGTTACGGCTACCGAAGATCTTAAATGTCCACCACGCGCGAGGGGCAGAGAACATATTGCCTTGGTCATAAATCACGACGAGATGATTTTCACTAATGCCCATTGCACCAACCGCCTGACTAAAAGTTTGTGGATCGGGCAGCATATGAGGCAATCCACTTTGATGATTGGCAACTTTGTCTAAATCAAAAAATTGGGCGCTGGGAATATGGGTATCCAGCCAAAGTTTATGGCAATCAATTTGTTGAGGTGGCGGTGGGGCGGTTGCATCAAGGATGACAATGTTCTCATCATCAAGATGATCTTTTAACCATTGTGGAGTGACAAAGTATGCGTTATTCATGGGGTCCCTCACTTGACACGAAGATGAATTAGATACAAGGATAAAATAAGTGTTACAGCCCGTTATTGTTGTTGTATCGGTGCTGTAGCGGTCTCTTGCTGTTGATTGGTTAGTGATTCTATCGGTGTGGTTGAGCGGGTATACATATTAAGGCCCGCTAAGAATACGCCGCCAATTGAACCAAATGCAAAGATAGCGATGAAAATGATAAGGAGCTTTTTCATTATTGTTCTCAGGTGTTGTAGAAAGTAGAAAGTATATAGCGTTCTGAATAGCTGGCAAGGTGCTAGCCAATTTAACAAACGAGTTGATTGTCGCCTCGACATGAAGCTGATTTCATTTCTTCTCTGTGGGACAATAGCACTCCGGTTGTATGTCAGAGAATTCAATGGCGCTTTCCAATTCAATAAAAAATCAGATAAGCCAGTGGTATAAAGCATTACCTCAACATATTGATGGTTTTATTTCTCGTGCTCCGCAGCGACAGATGATTGCCGAAGTTGCAAAAACGCTGGCGGATCAGGAAGGTCGTCATTTGGTTATTGAGGCGCCAACAGGCATTGGTAAAACCCTCTCTTACCTGATACCTGGCATTGCAATCAGTAGAGCGGAAAGTAAGCCATTGGTTGTAAGTACGGCGAATGTCGCTTTACAAGATCAGATTTACAGTAAAGACCTGCCACTGTTGCGCAAAATTATTCCTGATCTGAAATTTACCGGTGCTTTTGGTCGCGGTCGTTATGTCTGTCCACGCAATCTTGAAGCTATCTGTGCAACCGATAGCGAACAGATTGATCTTATGTTTTTGGTTGAGGACAAAACAGAACTTGCTAATAGTGAAGAGAGGGAATTGTGTCGTCGGTTGCGTAGTGATTACACAACCTTTTCTTGGGATGGATTGCGTGATCACCATAAACTGGCTTTGTCCGATGCTTTGTGGGGGAAAGTGAGCACGGATAAAGCAAATTGTCTGGGGCGTAACTGTCAGTATTATCATCGTTGCCCATTTTTTATTGCTCGCCGTGAGATCGAAAATGTCGATGTGGTGGTGGCTAACCATGCGTTAGTGATGGCGGCATTGGAAAGTGAGTCAGTACTGCCTGATGCTAAAAATTTACTATTGGTCCTCGACGAAGGACACCATATACCTGATGTCGCCAGGGATTCTTTGGAAGTTGAGGGGGAAATCACCCTGTTTCAACTTAATGGTCAATTAGATACTTTTGTTCGTCATGTTGAGCAATATCTGGTGCAATTCCATCCGGCAAAGCCACCACGTTTAGCTAATGCTAGTCGCCTGAATGAACACTGTGAAAAACTACGGGAATGCTTTAGAGAGCTTGCCACTATCACTCAGGCGCTTTTACCTGAAAAGAATGAAGTCGATGAGTATCTGTTTGAGATGGGTAAATTGCCGGATAATTTGCTGCTTTGTTGTCAGCAGTTATTTAAATTGACCGATGGTTTACGGGGATTAACAGAAGCGATACTGAATGATTTAACTGACCGGACGGCTAAGCAGGATATTGTCAGATTGCATCGTTCTATTTTGCATACCAGCCGTGCGCTTGGATATTTTGAAAATATGGCTAAGCTGTGGCGTTTGGCGGCGTTGGAAGAGTCATCCAGTGCGCCGATATCAAAATGGCTGAGACGCCGTGATGAAAGAAATCAGTCACATCTCTATTTCCATTGTGCCGGCATCAGAGTCAGCGAACAGCTTAATCAACTGCTTTGGCGCAGTATTCCTCATGTCGTCGTGACATCGGCGACGCTTCGTTCTCTGAATAGTTTTTCTCGTATTCAGGAGTTGACCGGGTTAACTGAAAAAGCAGGCGACCGTTTTGTCGCATTGTCATCACCTTTTGATCATATACGGCAGGGCAAACTGGTTATTCCCAAAATGTCATTGGAGCCGACACTTCACAATGAAGCCGCTCATTTGCAAGAGATGGCGTGTTATTTTAGGACTCAATTGTTGAGGCAGCAACATAAAGGTATGTTGATTTTGTTCAGCAGTCAGAGGGCGATGGATATCTTTCTCTCTTATGTGACAGACTTACGCCTGATGTTACTTGTGCAGGGTGATCAGCCACGTTATCGGTTAGTGGAAACACATTGTCAGCGTATCAATGAGGGACAATGTAGTGTGCTGATTGGATTGCAATCTTTTGCGGAAGGTTTGGATTTAAAGGGGGATTATCTATCCCAAGTTCACATTCAAAAAATCTCATTTCCGCCAGTGAATAATCCGGTCATTATCACTGAAAGCGAATGGTTGAAATCACTTAAACGTTATCCTTTTGAAGTGCAGAGTTTACCAAGTGCTTCTTTTAGCCTTATTCAGCAAGTCGGGAGACTTATCCGTAGTCATGAATGCTATGGTGATGTGGTGATTTATGACAGGCGCTTACTGAGCAAAAGGTATGGCCCAAGATTATTGCAGGCTTTGCCCGTTTTCCCCATTGAGCAGCCGGAAGTTCTTTCAGAGGCGGAAATTGGGAACATGAATACTCTTTTACAAGAAAGGCAATTATGAAGGCAAATTCAGAAGAGTTAACAATTTTCGTGTCAGTCGTGGAAAGCGGGAGTTTTAGTCGTGCGGCGGAACATCTGCAATTAGCAAATTCCGCCGTGAGCCGTTCTATAAAAAAACTTGAAAAGAAACTAGGTGTGAGTCTGCTCAATCGCACAACCCGTCAGCTTAGTCTAACCGAAGAAGGTCAGCGTTATTTCCGCCGAGTTCAGCATGTTCTACAAGAAATGGCCGCCGCTGAAACTGAACTTATGGAATCGAAACACGTACCAAGTGGTTTATTGCGTATCGATGCTGCAACACCAGTCGTATTACATTTACTGATACCATTAATTAAACCTTTTCGCGAACGCTATCCAGAAATAACGTTATCATTGATTTCTTCGGAAACTTATATCAATTTGATTGAGCGCAAAGTAGATATTGCCATTCGTGCTGGCAACTTAACCGACTCCAGTCTTCGAGCCAGACCACTTTTTTCCAGCTACCGAAAAATTGTCGCCTCTCCTGAATATCTGAAAAAATATGGCATACCGCAATGTATCGATGAGTTAGAAAATCATATTTGTCTTGGTTTTACCGAACCGGTATCACTTAATACCTGGCCGATAGCTTGTCAGGACGGACAACTACATGAAATAACAGTGGGACTTTCTTCCAACAGTGGTGAAACCCTTAAACAACTATGTTTAACGGGTAATGGTATCGCGTGTCTGTCTGATTATATGATTGATCAGGAGATTGTCAGCGGTGAACTTGTTGAACTACTGGTTGAAAAACGATTACCCGTCGGGATGCCTTTCAATGCTGTATATTACAGTGATCAGGCTGTAAGCACCCGAATTAGAGCATTTATCGATTTTCTGAGTGAATATGTAAACAGTTCCCAAAGGGGTTTAACGAGTTTATTAAAAAGTGGGAAGAATTAGTTATCCTATTTGCGGGAAAGAGTAATTCCCCCGAAAATTGCTAAATGAGTTTGTTTCAGTCATAACATATTCTCTTTTGAAATAGAAAATTAGACGCCTTGACAGTAAGAATGAATTATTTCATCACAATTTTCCCACTCTTTAAAAGAGTGGGAGGGATTTCTATTAGCTTATAGCCAAATAATCGGTATACCCTTCCACATTACCACCGAAAAATTTTTCTTTTATCGGCTGGTTTAGTTCTAGCCTATTGGCAAGACGATAGGGTAAATCTGGATTAGCAATAAAGGAGCGACCAAATCCAATCAGATCCGCCCAGCCTTTAGCAAAATCCGCCGTAAACCCTCGCCCAATGCGGGCGGTGATATAAGGCGAAAAGCCCGCAGGGCTTTCAGGTTATTAACCATCACGTTCACTGGCAGCTCGGGGGGGACACGGCCCCAAAAAGCGGTTAAAATACATAAACTATCCCGATGAGCGCTGATGATGTTAAGAGCCACCAAAGTCCGCATTTACCCGACACCCGAACAGGCTGATTATCTCAATGCTCAGTTCGGTGCGGTCCGTTTCGCGTACAACAAGGCGCTCCACATCAAGAAGCACGCTTATCAACGCCACGGGGTGAACCTCAGCCCGCGTAAAGACCTCAAACCCTTACTGTCAGTGGCGAAAAAATCCCGCCGGTATGCCTGGCTCAAAGCGTATGATTCCATCGCCTTGCAGCAGGCGGTGATTAACCTCGATATGGCGTTTTCCCACTTTTTTAATCCGAAGCTGAAAGCGCGCTTCCCGACATTCAAACGCAAGCATGGCAGGCAGTCCAGCTATCATTGTGTCGGGGTGAAGGTGTTGGACGGGGCAATAAAAATACCCAAATTATCGCCGATAGAAGCCCGTCTGCACCGTGAAATGACCGGAGAGGTGAAAAGCATTACGCTGAGTTGTTCAGCCACCGGTAAATACTACGCCTCGATACTCTGTGATGACGGCCTGGCCGCGCCCGCGAAGCCCGCTTTGATAACCCAGATGACAGGTTTGGATATGGGATTGTCTCACTACGCTGTCAAATCCAGCGGAGATAAGATGGCCAATCCCCGTCATCTTATCAATGCCGGCCGTAATCTGAGGCGTAAACAGAAGGCCCTCTCCCGGAAACAAAAAGGCAGCGCCAACCGCGGTAAAGCACGACAGAGGCTTGCCGCCGTACATGAGCGGGTAGCGAATGCCCGCGCCGATTTTCAACACAAACTGTCTCGTTCAATGGTTGACGAAAACCAAGCGATCATTGTGGAGACGCTGAAATCGGCCAACATGATGAAGAATCACCACCTTGCCCGCGCTATCGGGGATGCGGGCTGGCATGGCTTCATCAAGAAACTGGAATACAAAGCCGCAGCGGCAGGCGTCCATCTGGTCAAACTGGATCAGTGGTTCGCCAGTTCGAAAACCTGCCATTGCTGCGGTTACAAAATGCTGGAAATGCCGCTGTGTAAGCGGCTCTGGCAATGCCCTTTCTGTCGAGTCGAACATGACCGCGATATCAATGCGGCGCTCAACATCGAGCGCAAGGGCATAACAGAATTACAGGCGGCGGGACTCGTCGTCTCTGCCCACGGAGGCCAGCGTAAATCCGTCATAAAGACGGTGGCGGCCTGAGAAGTGGGAAGCCTCGCCGTTTTTACGGCGGGGAGCAGTCACTTAGCGCTTCTTCCGCGCGTTCCAAAGTGTATTTTCCCGAATATATCAGCGTGCCGTGATAAAGTATGCGAAAAGCTTCTTTGAAGGCGACTGGCATGACGGGAGCGTCTTCCCAGTCAGCTTCGGCAATATGAATATAAGCTACCCCGATATTATTCAGCACACTCGCGGCAGCCAGATAAGTTGCTTCGGGCGTGTCATCTTTTGAACCCATCAGGGTTGTGAGTGGCGCCAGGCGAACACCTAGCTTATCTTTCCCTATTGCGGTAGCCACTGATGTAGCGACTTCTCTCAAGAAACGTAAGCGATTTTGTAAAGTTCCACCATATTCGTCATCTCGTAGGTTAGTCTGAGAATCAATAAACTGATTAATAAGATAACCATTCGCTGCATGAAGCTCTACGCCATCAAAACCGGCGGCAATAGCATTATTTGCCGCTTGAACATAATCATTTACGATATCTGGAATTTCATCAAGTGTCAGTGCTCGTGGCTGCGAGTGTTGTACCATTTCACCGATACCATGTTCAGGTCCACGGCCTTCCACATCCAGAAAAACTTTTACACCTTTTGCTTGGAGGGCAGAGGGAGAAACAGGCGCAGAATTATCAGGTTGTAGAATCGTGTGTGAAACTCGTCCCACATGCCATAATTGAGCAAAAATTTTGCCTCCTGCCATATGTACCGCATCTGTTACTTTTTTCCATCCTATCACCTGCTCAGACTTATAAATACCTGGCGTCCATGCATATCCTTGTCCCTGTTGGCTGATTTGTGTACCTTCGCTGATAATTAGTCCCGCACTGGCACGTTGTGCATAATATTCAGCCATCAAATCAGTCGCTATACCGTCTGTTCCGGCCCGTGAACGTGTCATTGGCGGCATAACAATGCGATTAGATAACGACAAACCATTCAGAGAATAGCGTTCAAACAGCATAATATTCCTCACTCTTCATTAATCATTGATTTTAATTTGTGTATATGGAGATATTATGCTTCGCGAATTCTTTCTAAAAAGGCTTATTAGTACAAAAGACTTTTGCTGTAAATGTAAAAATGTTCGAGTTTTTTTATATCTAAGTAAATATGTAAACAGCTCCCGAAGGAGCTGAAATAAACAAATATTCTCCTGCAACGCTAAGAGATTATCGAGTTTATTAATAAGCAGGATTAATTAATTATCTCATTGAGGGGCAAGCCCTTCTGGACTAACCAGGCGTTCGTTACGGTCAAGTGTGGCGATAGCCGTCATATCGTTTGCATCAAGTCTAAGCATGGAAGCCCTCAGATTACTTTGTAAATTTTCGCGTTTAGTTGAAGAAGGGATCACGCTATAACCTAATGTCATCGCCCAAGACAAAATCACCTACGCAGGAGTGGCCTGATGTTTTGTGGCTATGCGTCCGATAACCTCATCTTGAAGAGCTTTACTATAAGCAAGGGTCATATAGGAAGTGATATGAATTCCATGATCTTTCGCCCAAGCTGTCACATGACAGTTTTGTAGATAGGGAGAAAGTTCAATCTGGTTCGTGGCGATGTGTTCAACACCTACTGCATCGATAGCCTGTTGCATTAGATCAATGGTAAAGTTTGAAACGCCGATTTCTCGTGTCAATCCCATATTTTTGGCGGCCAGTAACGCATTCATTGTTTCATCAACACTGACAACGTTATTTGGGGATGGCCAATGAATTAACGTCAAGTCAACATAATCAGTGCGCAGCTTAGCTATACTCTCTTTAAGACTCGGTATCAATTTTTCCTTGCCCAAATTTTCTGTCCAGATTTTTGTCGTGATATAGATATCTTCACGGGCTACACCGCTTTCTTCTATGGCTTGTCCTACCGCTGCTTCATTCTCATAAATCTGTGCTGTATCAATTGCACGATATCCCAATTCAAGAGCATTTTTTACTGATGTAATCACAACATCATCTTTCAAACGAAAAGTACCTAATCCAAATGCAGGAACAGACATAATAAGCCTCATTTAATATTTAATTAAGAAAGGTTTTATTATCATGAGATAAATTGCAATAAAAAAGAGCAATAAACGCAGAAGTCTTTTGCTGATATGACAAAGATATAACTTAAATTAATTTAAATAAATTATTTACAGGAACTTCATTTAACAAGAGGCATAGTTAGTTTTTTGATATTTTTCTCAAGCTTAATTTAGCTCTATATATTGTTTTTTATATTCTTGCGCTTTTTGTCAGCAATCTGAGCCATTCCTCCATGCGCCTCTACTACGTGGCGCAATGCTATTAGAAACGTTTCCTGCCCGCCTTCTTCATCCATATCAACAAAAGCCTGATGCAGATAGTACTGCGCAAATTCAGGGTCTTCGCGGAGAAGCTGCGCCATCGCATCATCATGTAAACGTGCTTTGGTCATAATCACCTCTTTAAGTAATCTTTCAGGCATGCAATAGCCAGGTCTATATGAAGCTCCCAGACACCTTCTCTGCATGGTTTATGATCACCAAAATTTCCTGTGACCATCCGGTTAACCCGCGACGAAATTTTTGATTTCGCTATCGGGTCACGAATCTCTTTCAGGAACTCTATATGTAAATCCCGTTCATCGGAAATGGGGTAATGTTTAATCGTATTCATGTGGCATGTTGTAGCTTTAAAGCTACAATTTTGTCAATATAGCTTAGGCTTTATTATTCGTCTTTACCCGCATTTTTGAATACTATATCACCTATAAATGATATAGATGGAAGTCAAGTATTAATACATATTAACGATAAAACTGGATATAACATAGGTGTAAAAAGAGATGTTGGCATTGAAATTGAATAAATTTATAAAAAAAATATTTATTATATTTATTTGTTTGGGGGTGGTTTTAATTACCCCTGTTTTATTTGTAAATATTAATTTGTCATATACGAAAAATGACTTTATTAAATATAATATGTTCACTTTTGATGAAATTAAAGGAATGCCATTTATTTCAAGTGACTATATTATTTATTACGATTCACCTGATGGGACAAAACCAATGATTAACGAGGTTGTATTTTCAAATGTTAATCCGAATCGTAAAATAGAGTTAATAAACTATATTGAAAATATAGGATTTATGAAAAATGGCGGTGAGTATTGGAGTAAAGGTAATATTTTTATAAAGATAAAACAAGGTGATACAGATCGCACGGTTTTGTTCTCCGTTGAGAAAAATTAAAAGATATTAGATTGTTTTAACGATAGTTATAAGCATAGACATAAAGAAAGGGGGGCTGTTAGTTCGCTTCGCTCACCGCTTAACAAGGTTGCCCTTGAGCAGCCTTCTCCCCCCCTTTTTTTATCGCTAATCCGGTAAATAAGATCGATAGAAAAGGCGATTTATCCTACTTTTTTCAGGAAACAGGTTTTCAATACTAACCCTCTGATTTTATCTGCGTTACATTCGATTTCATCGTCACGATGAGTTA
This sequence comes from Photorhabdus akhurstii, assembly GCF_019090985.1. Taxonomy (NCBI): domain Bacteria; kingdom Pseudomonadati; phylum Pseudomonadota; class Gammaproteobacteria; order Enterobacterales; family Morganellaceae; genus Photorhabdus; species Photorhabdus akhurstii. Next base: position 1,807,021 of record NZ_CP020335.1, read on the forward strand.
AACGGATATTTTTAATTAAAGTGCCGCGTTTTAGCGTTGCTGATGTGCCCTTTACTTTTAGATCCTTAATGATCTGTACAGAATCACCATCATTAAGCAGGGTGCCATTACTGTCTTTTACTTCGTTATCCATTTTATTATTTCCTCAAGTTATTTCTGAAAATAAGTGTGGATTATAGACAATTTGTGCTGATTTTTAAAGAATATGGCGAAATTTATCCGTATGGAGGGCATTTTATGATGTTTTGCTGTGTCGGAGTCTTGGGTAATGAAAGGTTAATGTAAACAGGTCCCCGTTGTTAACAGGGACCTGTAAGTCTCAGAGCTCTTAATATGACGGCTCTTTATATTTTATTGCTCAACGCTTGCTTCAATAAACCATAAGAATTTGTCGAGATCACGGGAGGCGGCGGTTAACATATCCGCGGTGTTTTCATCCTCAACTTCATCCATCGCTTTGCGGATATCATTAGCGACAACAGCATAACGGTCGGCTAATGCTTTTAGATGGTCTTGCACGTCATGGATATTTGTTGGGTAACTTTTCAGTATCGTGTGTCTACTAATTTCTTGTACGGTGCCAAGAGCTGTTCCACCTAGTTGTACGACTCTTTCTGCAAAAATATCCGTATGTTCAGTAATCGTGGCACGAAAGGTATCCAGCATTTCATGGATGGAAATGAAATTTCTGCCACGCATGTTCCAATGTGCTTGTTTGGTAAGCAGGGAAAGATCAATAAATTGGATAACCGTGTGGTTCAGAATTTCAATGGTTTCCTGTTTAATATCATCATCGATATCATTGCGAGTATAAAGTAGTGTGGATATCCCTGTTTTGATTAATCTTGCAGTATCCATAATAGTTTTCCCTTGGTATTAATAATGAGTTTTTTATTGACTGAGACGAATGTAACTCAATATTAGTCTTAAATCATATAGCTTGTTCCTATTAAATCAATAGTTAATTTTTATAGGAAAATATTTACCATGGAATTCTTATGATAATATTGAAAAATATAATAATTTATAAGATGAATTTGTGTGAATAATTTAATCATGAATGAGTTCATTTATAAAAAAACCGGAGAATAACGTTATGACTCCGGCTTCCATTTTATCTCGATTAAAGAAAATAATTAATCGACTTCGGTGATTTTAGGTTTTCCTTTTATTGTTGACGTAGAACCGATGGAGGCAAAAATAATACAGAATAGTGCCAGCCATTGCGTTATAGTCAAATGTTCGTTCAAAAATACAATACCAGATAGCGCACCCAGTGCGGGTTCAAGGCTCATCAGAGTACCAAATGTCTGTGCGGGTAAACGGGTCAGAGCGATCATTTCCAGTGTATATGGGAATGCAGTAGATAGAATCGCAATTGCCAGCGCCAGAGGGAGAATGGACACATCAAATAATAGTTCTGGCCCTGTTTGTATCAAACCGACAGGGAAAAATATCATAGCAGCGATAAATGAACCAACAGACACTGTTGCTGCTCCATGACCTGCACCGGCGCGTTGGCCGAAAATAATATATAGCGCCCAGCAAACACCTGCGCTGAGTGCATAAATGATCCCTATAGGATCTAAGTTATCAATATTATTATTGCCAATAGGGAGTAGGAAAGCTAAGCCGGTGATAACCAATGCCACCCAGAGAAAATCTATTGGTCGGCGTGATGAGAACATGGCTACAGCCAGCGGGCCGGTAAACTCAAGGGCCACGGCAATACCTAAAGGAATAGTTGTCAGCGCCATATAGAATGTATAATTCATCGCGCCAAGAGCAATACCATAGGTAAGCAGCGGCATGATGGATTTTCGGCTAAAACGCAGACGCCAGGGTTTAAAAATAATAAACAGAATGATAGTTCCAAGACCTAGGCGCAGTGCGGTAACACCCGGTGCGCCGATGACCGGAAACAGCGTTTTGGCAAGAGAAGCACCGCTCTGAATTGATGTCATGGCAAGCAGTAACAGTATTACAGGTATTAATGGAAAGGCACTCTTTTGGAGCTTGGAAGAAGACATCCGGGCAAAACCTCAATTAAAATCAAATGATCTGACCGATAATCTTCGCAGTGAAACGTAGATAACTCAATAGGTTTAGAGAATATAATTTTAACGAAATATTTTTCATTTATTAGACCATATTATATGGTTATAGTGAAATTAAATTTTATTATTGAAATATAATCCTGATATAAATCTATATTTTATTTTGATGTGTTGATAATTGAGGGATTACAAGTGATGAAGGTATTTATTACAATCTGATTGATGTTTGATTTCATATCATAATAATTAAGCATAAGTTATGATTAATGCTAATATATTGAATATGAAAAAGCCATTCTTATTTTGTTTTGCTTGATATCAGTTTTATAAGTGAGTTGTATGATTGTGATATTAACGTATAATCCTGATTTTCATGTGGAGATAAAGCAACAGGAGCTGAGATAATGAAAAGTATTGCTGTTTATTGTGGTTCAAGTCTGGGTGTATCTGAAATCTATAAAGAAAATGTCATTATCTTCGCAAAGGAATTGGTTAAACGTAATCTTACGCTTATTTATGGTGGCGCCAGTGTAGGTATTATGGGAACTGTTGCTAATACGGTTTTGGCAGAGGGCGGGAAAGTGATTGGTGTTATTCCAACATTATTGGAAGCACGGGAAATATCACATAAAAAGCTGACTGAATTATACGTTGTTGAAACTATGCATCAGCGTAAAAACAAAATGATTGAATTAGCTGATGGTTTTGTTGCTTTACCTGGTGGTTTTGGTACGTTGGAAGAGTTTAGCGAGGTATTTACCTGGAGTCAGATTGGGTTACATACAAAACCTTGCGGTATTCTTAATATTAATAACTTTTATGATCCGCTCATTGCCATGATTAATAAAATGGCGGATGAACAATTTTTGCATGAAAAATATCGTCATATGGCAATAATTGAACAAGATCCTGCCATCTTACTCGATCGTTTTGATACTTATCGGGCGCCATCGATAAAAACATATTAAAATCAATTTTATAATGAAAAAGTGATATCATTTTAATACTGTCAATAAGGAACCAGAAAATAAAACTTGAGCTGATAAGAGTATTAAATGTAGTGGCTAGAAATCACTATTTTAATCAGGTTGAGTTAATTGTATTATCCAAAATGGAGATACAGATATTGCTTCTCGAAATAAATAAACCATTCCTGTTGCATAAATATTTATTTAAATATTTTGCCACAGGAATGGTTGTTAATATTAATGGTTAAATATTAGCTTACAATCATATATTCTACTATTGGATTGTTACCGCCATCCGCTGTATAGGATAAGTGTAAATCATCACCTAAATAATCGGTTGAGATTGAGTAGCTGCTGCTGCCAATCAAAGGATTGCTCCATGTAATATAGATGCTATAGATTTCGCCTTTGCTATCTACAAATACATAGGTACAACGCCCTGCAACACCACCTAACAGGCTGTTTGAATCACTTCTCCAAATCGCTTTTCCAGGAGTATTGTCATTGCTTCTATTAATTACTTGAGGAGGAAGAGTGGTCCACTCACCTTGATCAAGACGGATAGAATCCTGAATAAGTTTAAGTTTATATGGTGATTTGTTAGTTACTTTCGCGATAACGCTGATTGGCGCTTTTAAGGAAATTGCTTCGATCTCTGACATAGTATTACCTCTTGCGATTGATTTTAAAAGTATAATTAATAAATTCCAAGATTTTAATTCAACCTGTTATGGTTATATAAAATAACTTGGGGTAGAACCTTCTTAGCTATATTTGATAGCTTATTTTTACTTCTTATTAGAATTCCATTTCTTTATATTTCCTGAATTTCAATCTTTTTATATTTTGGTGTTTTTATTTATCGTTACCACCATTTTATTATCGCTTTTAATAATTTTTATCCTTTTAAAATATTAAAATCAAAAAAACTATCTATTAAATGGTGTAGATAAAAGGCTTTATTTTGCCTCGATGTTTTTTAAGATACCTTTTCTCTCAGATAAAAGTCAATTTTTTTACTCTTTGTGTTTTATTATAAAATAACAACCGGTTAATTATATTTTTGTACCTAAAAACGTAGATGTAAATGATAAAATATGTCTATGTTTTTAATAGCTAATATATAAAACAACCATAATGGCAAATAAAAATAGGTCACTAGGTCTATGACCAGTTAATAATAATTTTATTATTTTTGAACATTAATTCGTCATTATATTGATGAGATGTTAATGTATTGTAATATTGAATGAGTATAACTTAGTGACAGATTGTGTTTATTCTGAGCAGCAATAAGTACACTCATTTTATAAGTCTTTCTTATTGCTAATAAGTTTTCTGATTTATTGATTAACAGAGATTTGGATAATGATCTAATATTATATTCACTACAGGGACTATTACATCCTGATAAAAATATCATAAAAAAATGAAATTATTATAAGTGTAATGTCATTGGTCATTAATATGTTTATTTGCAGTGTGGTATTATTGATTTTTATTGTTTTCTTCTTCGTGTTTGATTTGAGAGCACATTCTGCATCAAATTAAATCACATCACGATGTCATTGCGTCATTCAGAGCACCAATTGGAAGCTTCTTGCTATCTTATTAAAAGTAAAAAATCAAAACAGTCTATTTTTAATGATGGATTATTCTATTGATAAGTTGCCGGTGTAACATGCGCTTTAGAGTGACGCTATAAATCAGTAAGAAACGGGTAGCAAGTGGTGTTAGCAGAGAATTTCCTAATTTTTTTGCCCACTGAAAATTTTTGTTTTAAATTGTAGACGACTGGTCTAATTCGGTATAAGTTGTATCTATGCAAACGAATAGAAACCCCCAAGATATCCGTCAGCACATCCTAGACATTGCTCAACAAGTTATTGGATGTAAAGGCTTTTCAGCCGTCGGACTTAATGAAATTTTAAAGGCGGCAGAAGTGCCGAAAGGCTCGTTTTACCATTATTTCGCGTCGAAAGAGGTATTTGGCGCCGCTATGCTTGAAGATTACTTTACGTGCCATCTCGAAAGGATGGATAACATCATGGCGCGTAAGGAGTGGACAGCGAAAGAGAACTTAATGCAGTACTGGCAAGGTTGGTTGGAGCCGTTGGAAGACGGTACTGTTTGTGGGCAAAAGTGTTTGGCGGTTAAGCTCGGAGCTGAGGTGAGTGATCTATCTGTAGCGATGCGCTTGGTGTTGGAGAATGGGACAAAGAGTATTGTTATGCGCCTTGCCTCTGTCGTGGAAAGCATTGTCCATGAGGGTGGATTGGATTGTGCTGTTGAGGAAGCTTTTCCACTGGCTGAAGCGTTATATCAGACTTGGTTAGGGGCTAGCCTGATGGCGAAGATCACCCAGAGTAGCGCACCGTTACAAAGTGCTATGGCTACCACGAAGCGATTATTGAATGCATAGCGAATAAAAACACTGTTGGAAGTCACTATTCATCAGTGTTTTTTTATACTTAATGATTAGACGACTGGTCTACTTTTTGGGTATCTCAATGATACTGACTTTTAATGTTGAAGGAGAAGATGAATGTTTCAAACACAACAAATAAATCGCCGTATCGTCTTGGCTTCACGTCCGAATGGTTCCCCGACACTGACTGATTTTCGTCTGGAACAGCAACCTATTCCTGAGATAAAGGAGAAAGAAATACTGTTACGCAGCGTTTTTCTTTCGCTAGATCCTTATATGCGTGGGCGAATGAGCGATGAACCATCTTATGTGCCACCGGTGGAGCTTGATAGCGTTATGGTTGGTGCAACAGTGAGTCGGGTAGTGTCTTCAAATCATCGGAGATATCAGGTGGGTGATTGGGTACTGGCATATAGCGGTTGGCAGGATTATGCCGCTTCCGATGGTAGCGGCCTTCTCAACTTAGGCCAATCGCCTGTTCACCCATCCTACCAATTAGGAGTGTTTGGTATGCCAGGCTTGACTGCTTATACCGGGCTGTTGGATATCGGTCAACCCAAGGCTGGTGAAACATTGGTTGTTGCTGCGGCAACGGGTCCGGTTGGTGCAACGGTTGGTCAGATCGGTAAGCTTAAAGGCTGTTATGTCGTTGGCGTAGCGGGTGGTGCGGAAAAGTGTCGCCATGCTGTTGATATATTGGGATTTGATGTTTGCCTTGACCACCATGCTCCAGACTTTGAAGAACAGTTGTGCAAGGCTTGTTCGAAGGGAATTGATATTTATTTTGAAAATGTGGGCGGCAAGGTATTTGACGCTGTTTTGCCGTTACTGAATGACTTTGCTCGCGTTCCGGTTTGCGGAATGGTTTCTCGTTATAACTCCACTAACCTTCCAGAAGGGCCAGATCGCTTGTTTTTGTTGATGAATAAACTGTTGAGAAAGCGAATTCGGATGGAGGGATTCATTGTGACTGATAATTATACTCGGCGTTTTGATGAATTTTCACATGATATATCCGCATGGTTTGATGATGGTAGGATAAAATATCGTGAAGAGGTGGTGTCAGGTTTGGAAAATGCTCCACAGGCGTTTATTGGCTTGTTGCAAGGCCATAATTTCGGCAAGTTAGTCGTCCGTGTCGGTCCTGATAATTAAATGCTACTAGACATAATTCGACCTATACAGTGAGGTAGTTGTGCGAAATTTTAGGTATTACAACCCAACTAAAATCGTTTTTGGTAAAGAAACTATTAGCCGTCTTGATAGCTTGGTGCCACGGGATGCGCGGGTACTGATTCTCTACGGCGGCAACAGTGCTGAAAAAACTGGAACGTTGGATGAAGTCAGAAGTGCGTTGGTTAATAGAACTGTCCAGGAGTTTGGTGGTATTGAAGCTAATCCGACTTACGAAACGTTGATGAAAGCGGTTGAATTGATACGCAATAGTGAAGTGAATTTCTTGCTCGCTGTCGGTGGCGGCTCTGTGATTGATGGCACTAAATTTGTGGCGGCGGCTGTGAATTTTGCAGGAGAGCCTTGGCGTATTTTGGAAGAGGGGGGATCGCTTGTTCAAAGTGCTCTTCCGTTTGGCACCGTTTTGACGCTACCCGCGACGGGTTCAGAGATGAACAGTAGTTCGGTGATTACTAATAAAGCGAAACAAGTTAAGCTGGATTTTATGAGTTCGCTTGTTTTTCCTCAATTCTCCATTATGGACCCAACGAAGACTTATACTCTTCCATTACGTCAGGTAGCTAATGGGGTAGTTGATGCTTTCGCACACATTATGGAACAGTATTTGACTTATCCGGCCAACGGTATGGTGCAGGATCGGTTTGCTGAGGGGCTATTGCAGATATTGATTGAAATAGGTCCTCAGGCGATAAACGCCTCGGATAATTACGAGATCCGCTCCAATCTAATGTGGGTCGCGACTTTGGCTCTCAATGGTTTGATTGGTGCTGGTGTGCCGCAGGATTGGTCCACACATTACATCGGTCATGAATTAACTGCGCTTTACGGTATTGATCATGCTCGAACATTGGCGATTCTCCTGCCTGCTACTCTGAAAATCTGCCGGGAAAGCAAGCGTGTCAAATTGTTGCAGTACGGTGAGCGTGTTTGGGGTATTACCAGTGGAGATGAAGAACAACGAATTGATCAAGCTATTGCATATACTCGCGGTTTCTTCGAGGATTTAGGAATTCAGACCCATTTGTCAGATTACAACCTTGGTGTTGATGACATTGATCGGGTGGTGAAACGATTGGAAGCTCACGGTCTGACTCAATTGGGTGAAAACAGAGACATTACGTTAGATATTAGTCGCCAAATCTTGCAAGCAAGCCTTTAAGTTGGAGGAGCGCCCTGGGGAAAATTCCAGGGCTTCTCTCTGGAGTCTATTTTAGGGAACGAATTTGCAGTACGATGTAAGTTAAATAGGAAAAAAATGTTTGAGTCAAAAATGGATAATAAACATCAGCAATCGTCGCATATTCAGTTGGAAAATAATCTCTATCGAATTGTAGTGAGTAACAGCCATAATTTTAATGAATGGTTGTATTTGCGGAATAGATTATGGCCTACGGCATCAGAAGAAAGTCACCGTGAAGAAATGAACTCGATTTTGAATTCTGATAACCAGATTGCTTTTATGATCCAATCGGATTTAGGTGATTTTTGCGGTTTTGCAGAGGCTTCACTGAGATTTGAATATGTCAATGGATGCAATTCCTCTCCAGTAGCTTACCTTGAAGGGATCTATATTTCCCCGGAATTAAGAAGAAAGGGTTTAGCGACTCGTCTTATCACTCATATTAAAAATTGGGCTAAGGATCGTGGATGTACTGAAATGGCATCAGACGCTGAAATAAATAATGAAGAATCACTGGCTCTTCATTTGTCTCTTGGGTTTATAGAAACAGAACGGGTAGTTTTTTTCAGGAAGTTAATCAAATAGGGATCAATTGGATGGCGAAATGGGACTTGGATTATTTCTATCATCATTCATCTCTTATAACTGAATGCTGATGCGAATTACATTGTGCTACATATATTATGTCTCTCTGACATGATAACTTAACCTCATGTATGCATCTTTAATTAGCTCGAATAACGCACAAAACTTCCCGCGATCTCTTAACCTTGTTGTGGCATAATGCGCCGCTATTGATTTTTCCGATTTCCCTTTTGTTTCTAAATGTAAGAGCGAATGCAGTGTTAAGTACAAACAACATCACCATGCAATTTGGCAGTAAGCCCCTGTTTGAAAACATTTCTGTCAAGTTTGGCAACGGTAACCGTTATGGTCTGATTGGCGCGAATGGTTCCGGTAAATCCACTTTTATGAAAATCCTGGGTGGTGATCTGACACCCACTGCCGGTAATGTCAGCACCGATCCCAATGAACGTATTGGTAAACTGCGTCAGGATCAGTTTGCTTTTGAAGAGTACACGGTGTTGGATACCGTGATTATGGGGCACACGGAACTGTGGCAGGTAAAGCAGGAGCGTGACCGAATCTATGCGATGGCGGAAATGAGCGAAGAGGATGGCTATCGCGTTGCGGATCTGGAAGTCGCTTATGGCGAGATGGATGGTTATAGTGCCGAAGCGCGTGCCGGAGAGTTGTTGCTAGGTGTTGGTATTCCAGTAGAACAGCATTACGGTTTGATGAGCGAAGTGGCGCCAGGCTGGAAATTGCGTGTATTGCTGGCTCAGGCACTGTTTTCTAATCCTGATGTTCTGTTATTGGATGAACCAACGAACAACTTGGATATCGATACGATTCGTTGGTTAGAGCAAATACTGAATGAACGAAATAGCACCATGATCATTATTTCCCATGATCGTCATTTCCTGAATACAGTTTGTACTCATATGGCCGACCTTGATTACGGTGCATTACGTCTGTTCCCCGGTAATTATGATGAATATATGGTTGCCGCCACTCAAGCCCGTGAGCGTCTGCTAGCTGATAATGCGAAGAAGAAAGCGCAGATTGCGGAGTTACAGTCTTTTGTCAGCCGTTTTAGCGCTAATGCGTCTAAATCAAAACAGGCGACTTCCCGTGCTCGTCAGATTGATAAAATCCAGTTGGAAGAAGTTAAAGCATCCAGTCGTCAGAATCCCTATATTCGTTTTGAGCAGGATAAAAAGTTGTTCCGTAATGCTCTGGAATTGGAAGGTTTGACTAAAGGTTATGACAATGGTCCTCTGTTTAAAAATCTCAATCTTTTGCTGGAGGTTGGCGAGAAAATAGCTGTTATCGGTGCTAACGGTATCGGTAAAACGACCTTTCTGAAAACATTAGTTGGTGAGACAGAGCCAAATAGCGGCACAGTTAAATGGTCTGAAAATAGTAGCATTGGTTACTACGCTCAGGATCATGCCAGTGATTTTGACTGCGATCTGACGGTTTTTGACTGGATGAGCCAATGGAAGAGAGAAGGGGACGATGAACAAGCTGTTCGTAGCGTATTAGGACGTTTGTTGTTCAGCCAGGATGACATTAAGAAAAAAGTCAAAGTGTTATCGGGTGGTGAAAAAGGACGGATGCTATTTGGTAAATTGATGATGCAACAACCAAATATTCTGATAATGGATGAACCAACAAACCACTTGGATATGGAATCCATTGAATCCTTGAACCTTGCGCTTGAATTGTATAAAGGTACTTTGATATTTGTTTCTCATGATCGGGAATTTGTTAGCTCATTGGCAAGCCGAGTTATGGAAATTAAATCTGATAAGGTCATTGATTTCAAAGGTACTTATGATGAGTATCTGAGAAGTCAGGGAATTGTTGAGTAATCATCTTATGAGATAAATCGCCCTGGTTGAGATAACCGGGGCGTGTTATTTCTATTGTTTGTTATTTCTACTACTTGTTATTTCTATCGGTGGATAGATTAACTGTTGCACACTTCGCAATTGGGATCTTTGGATAATTTAATATCATGAAATTGCATCGTCATTGCATCAAACAATAAAACTTTTCCGCTACTGACTTTGCCGTATCCAGTAAGGAGTTTGATGGTTTCCATTGCTTGCAATGTACCGATGGTACCGACTAATGGCGCCATCACTCCCGTTTCTACACATGTTAAATTGTTTTCGCCAAACAGCCTGCTCAGGCAACGGTAGCAGGGAGCATCTGGCTGATAAGTAAATGTAGTTAGTTGTCCTTCCATGCGAATAGCGGCGCCGGAAACTAGCGGTGTTTTTTCTGCCAGACACAAGCGGTTCAGTTGTTCGCGGATTGCTACATTATCAGTACAATCCAAGACAACATCATTCTGGCTGATAAGTTCATCTAGCGCCTGATCTTCCAGTAATCCATTAACGGTTTTAATCGTGACATGTGGGTTTATTGCCCGGAGCGTTAATTGGGCTGAATGCACCTTAGCCATGCCGATACGTTCATCCCGATGCAGTATCTGCCGTTGCAGGTTCGAGAGAGAAACGGTATCAAAATCCAGTAATGTTATTGTTCCGACACCTGCTGCGGTCAAATATTGGGATGCCGCGCAACCTAAACCACCCGCACCGACTATCAGGATCGTCGAAGATTTCAATTTTTCCTGACCGTCAAAATCAAACCCACGTAGAACAATCTGACGGTTATAGCGTAGGATTTCTGTGTCTGTGAGTTCAATGGTCATTATTCATTTTTCAGTAAGTGATTGAACAATTCGATTTCAACATTTTCACCAACTTCTACCCGCCCACGCTCACGTTCCAGAACAATGAAGCAGTTCCCCTGATTGAATGAACTAAATATATGAGAGCCCTGATGCCCTGTCGTACGGACTTCTAGCTCACCTTGTTCATTCACCGAAGCAATACCCCGTTGAAAATCCATTCTTCCCGGTGTCTTTTTCAGTGGCGTGGTGACTTTGGCGCGCAGACGCATAGGGGGTTGCCATGCCGTAAAACCGGACAGACGCGCGATTAAAGGTTGAACTAATTGATAGAAAGTGAGAACGGCTGAAACTGGATTACCGGGCAGACCACAGAACCAAGTATTTTTTAGTTTGCCAAAAGCGAAAGGTTTACCCGGTTTAATTGCCAGTTTCCAGAAACTGATCTCGCCTAATTCATCCAATATCTGCTTGGTGTAGTCTGCTTCACCCACAGAAACGCCGCCGCTGCTGATGACTAAATCAGCTTTTTGATCTGCTTCCTCAAAAACATGCCGTAAAGCTTGGGGATTGTCTGCAATAACCCCGAAATCAATAATGTCGCAATCCAGCTTCTCCAGCATCAGGCGAATGGCAAAACGGTTGGTATCATAAATTTGCCCTTCTTTAAGCGGTTGACCGATAGCTTGTAGTTCATCACCCGTCGAGAAAATCGCGACTTTCAATTTGCGAACCACTTCAACGTCGGTGACGCCTAAAGATGCAATCAAGGGTAACTGAGCGGTGGATAATTTGTTGCCTGCGGGTAGTACCACTGCACCTTTAGTTATATCTTCGCCGGCCAGACGGATATTTTGACCTTGTTTAGCTGGCTGAGTGAAAACGATGCCATCGTCAGTAATTTCTGTGTGTTCCTGCATAATAACCGTATCAGCGCCAGTGGGGATCGGTGCGCCAGTCATAATGCGGATACAAGTTGCAACCGGCCATTCTCCTTGAAAGGGGGAGCCTGCCAGCGCTTTTCCTGCCAGAGGCAGTGGTTTGGCGCCATTTAAATCCGCATGGCGTACGGCATAACCATCCATTGCTGAGTTAGCAAAAGGGGGCACATTGATAGGAGAAATAATATTTGTTGCAGTGATGCGTCCTGATGTTTGCGGGAGGCTGACGGTTTCTGTGTCAGTCAGTGGTGTAACTTGCGTCAGAAGTTTTTCCAACGCCTGCTGCAAAGAGATCAATCCAGAGGTATGACAGTGATCCATAAGTGATGCTCCCAGATAACGTTTTTTATTAACGGCATTATGGCAGAGATCATCATAGGTGTGAGTGATATTTGATTTTGATCGTATGTTCCATAAACGCGGCGATATTGGTGTCGGTTATCCAAAATGCCGCGACATGTGATAAGTACGTAGAACATGACGATTAACCTGGCGTCAGGGGATATGCTGTTGTCATAGCCAGGTTAGAAAGCGGGCAAGAGATTATAAGGTTTGACCACTGTCAACTGTTATGATTTGTCCTGTCATCGATTCTGCTTTTAACAACATTAAGGTTATTTCTGCAACATCTTCTGGCGTTGAAATTCTTTCTAAGGGCAAATAAGTGCAAAGCGTATGCATTTTCTCTTCTCTCCCTTTCCACCATCTTGTTTCAACGGCGCCTGGCGCTACGCAGTTAACCCTGACCGATGGAGCCAGTGCCCGAGCTAAGGATTTTGTCAGTCCGTGAACCGCTGATTTGGAAGCGGCATAGGGGATACAAGAACCTAAGCCCGTTTCGCCGGCGATACTACCGACATTCACGATAGCACTCCCCGTTCTTGCTTTAAGATAAGGTGCCGCATACCGGCAACAATAAAATGTGCCTTTCACATTAACATCAATAATGGTATCCCAAATATCGCTAGATATGGCATCGAGATCTTCAAATTGAAGTTGTCTGGTTGTCGCCGCGTTATTCACCAGATAGTCGATCCCGCTAAATTTTTCCACGACGGTGTTTATCATTGCCTGCACAGCCGATTCGTCGGCAACATCCGCTTTTATCGCGATAGCTTGCCCCCCATCCTTGATAATGGTTTCTGTTGTTTCCTGCGCTTCAAGTTCACTTTGTGAATAGATCACTGCGACAGCAGCGCCTTGTTTTGCCAGCATAATACTGATAGCCCGTCCTATACCGGTTCCACCACCGGTTACAATGGCTGTCTTACCTTGAAATGCTTTATACATAAAAATGCTCCTTAATTAATATTTGTACATAACATGATAAATCATATCTCTTATAGACAGGTTTGTTAGTACCATTTTGGCATTATTGTGTGGACAATATTGTGTGGAAGCCTGACTAATTCAGCTAATGTTGTGTTGTAAGACTCGATTTAATTTTAATAGAGGTAACTTACTAGAGGTAAAGTAAATAAGTGGAGCCGAGTACGAAAATTTATATACGCTGACGTTCCAGATACTGTAATTAATTGCTTACTGATTTTTTATTTATGGGCAGAAATAATTTACGTTTTTCTGGGAACTTTGTTAATTAAAAATGTATGTTGTATTTGATTTCTGTTACGGCTTATGAAAAATGAATTAAAAAAATAATATTTTATGGCTATGAACAATTCAATTTCTCCTCAACAAAGTCACTGCTACCTCGCTTTTCATATCGCAATGAGTGGATTTTTGGCGCTGGTCGTCGCTATGGGAATTGGGCGTACGGCCTTCACTCCTCAAGTGCCTTTAATGATCGCAGAATGCCAGTTTAGTTTGACTGGGGCTGGTATCGTTGCGGCTTTTAACTATCTGGGATATCTGGCCGGCTCCTATGATGCAATGCGGGCGCGCCGTTTGATTGAATATCGGCTTTGGACCGGATTATGGGGGGCGGTGATTATTACGTTGCTCTCTGCGCTACTGTATGGGGCGATATTGCACAGTATCGCCCGTTTTTTTATTGGTTGGGCGAGCGGCTGGACATTGGTGTTGGTGACATCATGGGCCAATGAACAGTTGACTAAATTGAATCGTCCTGCGTTGAGTGCTGCCATATTTGCGGGACCGGGAGTCGGGATATTCGTTACTGGTATCCTTGCTATCGGTATTCAAGCATGGCAAATGAGCGCTTCCGAAGCGTGGTTGTTATATGGCATTTTGGCGCTGATTTGTAGTATCTATATTAGTCGGCATTTGCCCCGTCGTGGCGAGCTACACCGTTCACAAGTCGAAGTGAATAAACTAATTTTGACCCCGGCAATTAAGCGGTTGGTATGGAGTTACAGCCTGGCGGGGTTTGGTTATATTTTACCTGCGACTTTTCTTTCGCAAATGGCAAGTGATCGTTTCCCCGGCAGCTTGTTTGCACAGTTTGTCTGGCCAATATTTGGTGGCGCCGCAGTCATCGGCATCGGTTTTGCTATTCTGACCCGTCATATGTTGACAACGCAAATTCGGCTTGCGATCACTTTATGGATTCAAGCTGTGGGCATTCTCATCGCTGAGAGCATTCCGGGAATAGGTGGTCTGGCATTAAGCTCTTTGTTGGTTGGTGGTGGTTTTATGTGTGTGGTGCAAATGGCGTTTCAGTATGGGCGTGAATTAGCACCAGAACATAGCCGTTATATGGCCGGGTTATTAACCACCGGATATGCGGTCGGGCAGCTTATTGGGCCGATGCTGTCAGCGGTTTCTACCGCGATAACCGGGAGATTGGAGCCTGCGTTATATGTCGCATTGATTACTTTGGTCATTGCTGGGTTATTGGTTTGTAATAAAAATAAACCGACCAGTGAAGGGCGTGTGTAAAAAATTCATATAATTATGAAAAGCAATCACTGGATAATCACCACGTGCTCATTTACAGTGTGTGCAATAGTTACCTGTTAGTAGTGAATTGTTTCAGTTATGGTCTTCATGACTCGAACATCCATTTTACTACCCGCCAGATGATGCAAAGTAATGTCTTTGGAGAAAATAATGTCATCCTTAAGTAAAGAAGCTGAACTGGTGCATTCGGCGCTGGAAGCTCGTGGTCTTGAAACGCCTTTGCGTGGTCAGGCATTGGTACCGGAAGTGCGTAAAGCGCGTATTGAGGAGCATATGACGGAAATTATGAAACTGTTGAATCTCGATTTGCGTGATGACAGTTTGGCAGAAACCCCCGGTCGTATTGCGAAAATGTACGTCGATGAGATTTTTTCCGGGTTGGACTACAGTAATTTCCCGAAAATCACATTGATAGAAAATAAGATGAAAGTGGATGAAATGGTGACAGTGCGTGATATCACGCTAACCAGCACCTGTGAACACCATTTTGTAACCATTGATGGCAAGGCGACGGTTGCTTATATCCCAAAAGATAAAGTCATTGGGTTGTCTAAGATTAACCGTATTGTGCAATTTTTTTCGCAACGTCCACAGGTACAGGAACGTCTGACCCAACAGATCCTGATTGCATTACAGACACTGCTTGGCACCAATAATGTTGCTGTATCGATTGATGCGGTCCATTACTGCGTGAAAGCGCGGGGTATCCGAGATGCAACCAGTACCACGACAACAACTTCCCTGGGTGGATTGTTTAAATCTAGTCAAAATACCCGTCAAGAGTTTTTACGCACGACTCGCCATGTGTAATTTTTACATCGGGATATAAGAATGGCCTGCCAGAGAATTGACTCGCTGGATAGTATTCGTGGTCTGGCAATACTGGGGATATTGCTACTCAATATCTCCGGTTTTGCTTTGCCATCCGCCGCTTATTTGAATCCGGCATATAATGGTTCAGCTTCTTTAACTGACTTGATTGTCTGGTCTGTACTTAACGTTTTTGTTCAGGGAAAGTTCCTGTGTATTTTGGCCTTTTTATTTGGTGCAACCTTGGAGCTACTATTACCAAGGGGCACAATCTGGAATTATCCACGGTTAACCATACTGGCTCTAATTGGACTGGGACATGGCATTCTATTTTGGGATGGCGATATTTTGCTCTCTTATAGTTTGGCCGGTTTTTTCAGCTTTCAATTGATTAGCCAAAATAGCGCCAGCAGCAGGTTATTTATGAAAGGCGCTATTTTTTATCTGATCGGATTAGCGCTATTGTTTATTCTTGGCTTTCTTTCCCGTGGCGAATCTAATGATATTTCTTGGCAGCAGACGGAATTCCATATGTTATACGAAACATATTGGAAAACGTCTGGTGGATGGCTGGCAGTAAAAGAGCGTTTCAATCAGGTCATGTTGATGATGGTTATGCTGTTTGTTCAGTATGGCTGGCAGCTTATCGGCATGATGTTATGTGGTGCGGGATTAGTGCGTAATGGTTGGTTAAAAGGTGAATTTTCAGTAAGCCATTATCGAAATGTGGCGCTATTGCTGATACCACTCAGTGTTGCTGTTCAGATATTCTCTGTCGTGTTCCAATATATCCATAATTGGGATTACTTTTGGTCAGGTATTGTCGGTTATATCCTTGCTGAGTTGGTAACGCCATTTCAGGCACTGGGTTATATGGCTTTGATATATGGTTTCTGGCCGGTTATTTCATGCTGGCGAATTAATTACTGGCTCAGTCAGGTTGGACGAATGGCGATGAGTAATTACTTGCTACAAACCTTAATTTGCACTCTGTTGTTTTATAATCTTGGGTTTTTTGGTCAATTTAGCCGTTTGGAATTACTTGCATTTATTCTTCCTATTTGGGCGGTGAATATTCTGTTTTCATGCTGGTGGTTACGCCGTTACCCGCAAGGGCCGGTAGAACGGCGGTGGCGTAAGATGACGGCGGTGTTGGCCCGGTCTGCTTAAGTTGGGTTTTGTCCGTTGCCCGTAATTCTTCCGGGGTTACGGCGGGGTAATCAGTCATGCCTTTTGGTACCTTATGCGGAGCTGGAATGGGGATCAGAGGGCCGAGGAAACGAGGTTCACGTTTCAGAATATAAAGATCAGTCAGGGCGCCAAGGCGAGCAATGATTTCACGTAATCGAACAGTAACCATATTTTTAGGTGTAGAAACTGCATAACATTGGGCGGTAATTCCCATATGCATAGCGATAAACAGTGCTCGTTCGCAATGAAATCGTTGAGTGATAATCGTAAAATCATTAGTATTAAAAACCTTTCGGGTTCTGACTATCGAATCAAGGGTTCTGAAACCCGCAAAATCCAAGACGATATTTGCAGCAGGAATGCCCGCTTTTACCAAATCTCTGCGCATGGTGACTGGTTCGTTGTAGCTCTGTTGAGCGTTATCGCCACTAAGTAATAAATATTTAATTTTGTCGCTGTTATAAGCGTTAACGGCTCCTTGGATGCGGTACATATAGTACTGATTTGGGGCGCCGGAAAGGTAATATTTAGATGTACCAAGCACTATACCTACTTCGCGTTCAGGAAGTCGTTTAAGATCATCAAAGATATAGGGGGCTGTTTTCCAGCTAATCCAGCGGTCAAGTGCAATAGCTGTCAGTATCAGCATCCCTGTGATGAATAACAGACCAGTTATCAGGCGCTTCCACATGCTTTTGCCTTTTTATACACATTAATGACTGAATTTGTTAAAGGCTACTTTACCTGAAATTTCTAAGCAAGTTTTCTCTTTAGGAAAAAAGCCTGTTAATTTACTTTTACTAACAGGCTTTTTGCATATTTTTAGCGATAAGAATCAGAATGAAGTACGTTTGTACACGCGATATTCAGGTTTCCAGAAGTTGCGCTCAATTGCTTCATCCAGTGCGCCATCTGAGGTAACAGTGGCAACGCCCTGTATTTGTGCTTCTTTGGCGACTTGTTTAGCAATTTTGCGTGATACTTCCTGAATATCATCAATAAGTGGCAGTAACGGGCCTTGACCTTGTTGGGCTAGAGGTGAACAATCCGCCAGCGTCCGGCTTGCTGCCATCAACATACCGTCAGTAACCAGTTTGGCCCCTGACGCAATAACACCCAGACCAATTCCAGGGAAGATATAGGCGTTGTTACATTGGGCGATTGGATACTCCTGGTCTTTATATTTTACCGGATTAAATGGGCTACCTGTCGCAACCAGAGCCGAGCCATCCGTCCAGTTGATGATATCTTCAGGGCGGGCTTCAACGCGGGAAGTTGGGTTCGATAATGGCATGACGATTGGACGTTCACAGTGTTTATGCATCTCACGGATGATCTCTTCTGTAAACAAACCTGACTGACCTGAAACACCAATCAATACCGTCGGTTTAGCATTACGGACAACATCGAGCAGCGAGATGGCATCGCTGTTCACATCCCATTGAGTCAATGAGTCGCTTTTTTGCACTAGCTTATTCTGGAAATCCAATAGATTTGGCAGTTTGTCTGTCAATAAACCGAAGCGGTCAACCATGAAAATACGGGCACGAGCTTGTTCTTCGCTTAACCCTTCTGATTTCATCTGGGCGACGATCTGTTCTGCAATGCCGCAACCGGCGGAACCCGCTCCGAGGAAGGTGACTGTTTGATCTTTCAATTGACGGCCCGCCGCGCGACTGGCTGCAATTAAGCTACCTAACGTAACGGCGGCAGTTCCCTGAATATCATCATTAAAGCAACAAATCTCGTGGCGATAACGATTAAGAAGAGGCATGGCATTTTTTTGTGCGAAATCTTCAAATTGCAGCAGCACGTTTGGCCAACGGCGTTTAACAGCCTGAATAAATTCGTCTACAAATTCATCATACTCTTCACCGGTGATGCGCGGGTGACGCCAGCCCATATATAACGGGTCATTCAGGCGTTGCGGGTTGTTGGTGCCGACATCCAGGACGACTGGTAGTGTATAAGCTGGGCTGATACCACCGCAGGAGGTATACAAGGAGAGTTTGCCGATAGGAATACCCATGCCGCCAATGCCTTGGTCGCCCAAACCAAGGATACGTTCACCATCGGTAACAACGATGACTTTTACATTTTGTTTGGTCGCATTTTGCAGCATGTCATCAATATGTGCTTTGTTTGGATATGAGATGAACAGGCCACGGGCACGGCGGTAAATATCGGAAAAGTGCTCACAAGCTTCGCCAACGGTTGGCGTGTAGATGATTGGCATCATTTCGTTCAAATGTGCATCCAGCAGGCGGTAGAACAGGGTTTCGTTAGTGTCCTGAATATTTCGCAGATAAATGTGCTTATCTGCATCATTTTTGAAATCAAGATACTGTCGATAAGCACGTTCAGCTTGTTCTTCGATGGTTTCGACCGCTTCCGGTAATAAACCGTAAAGATTAAAGTTGCTGCGTTCTTCTTCAGTAAAAGCGCTGCCTTTATTCAGCAGGGGAAATTCCAACAGCATTGGGCCAGAATAGGGAATATATAGTGGACGTTTACTTTCGTGTTCCAGTTCCATGAATCTTACTCTTTGAACTAAATGGATAACAAGGTTAGCGACAGATCCTAAGAGATAGGAAAAATATGTACAGTAAATGTTACTTAATTATAGGTATTATGAGTGAAAATGAGAGATAACATCCAGATTTGGCTAATAAAATGTTACGATAATTGTTTTTTATAGCGGAAAACCCTCTATCTGCATAGAGGGAAAAATGAATTTTCCACTGGATTCAGAAAGTGTAGTAATCAAATTTGCTGCAACCGAGCGTAGCAAGTATGGATTGAGTTGCACTCCGTTGGGATAAATCACAGTTTTTTTCCTCAACCAATACAGCTCTGTCGATAGCCAGGCAATCACCACCAGAAATGTTCATCAGAATTAGCGCTGCTTGTAATGGGGGTAAGCTTGGGTTAAACGCGGCATTTTCTGCATAACGCCCAGGATAAATTTTTCCATCTTTTCCTAAAAGAGCAG
Source organism: Photorhabdus akhurstii (assembly GCF_019090985.1). Taxonomy (NCBI): domain Bacteria; kingdom Pseudomonadati; phylum Pseudomonadota; class Gammaproteobacteria; order Enterobacterales; family Morganellaceae; genus Photorhabdus; species Photorhabdus akhurstii. Next base: position 1,826,930 of record NZ_CP020335.1, read on the forward strand.
CACCACTGTAGGAATTACTGTATGGGGCATAGCTCTGGTTTGCTGCATCTAATGCAGTCAGGACTAATGTATCCGTGGTTTCTAGTTTATAACCATGATTAACCGGGTCCATCAACAACGTCTTGATGCCCAGATCGTTTGGGCCAAAAGAATCTGGCAGATAATGGCCTAATGTTGAAGGTACCTGCTTTGGCAGGTGAATCTCTAATTGGGAGCCACTATTAAGTTCATTCATAAATTGGCGGCAATGGCCGCACGGAGAGTAATTCACAGTAACAGACGCCAGTTTTTTCTCACCCAATAACCAAGCGTGGGTAATCGCACATTGTTCAGCATGAATCGTTTGTTGTAGTGGCACGCCAGCAAATTCCATATTAGCGCCAAAATAGAGATTTCCGCTTTTACCGCGGGCAATGGCGCCAACATTAAAATGTGATATTGGTGTCAGGGAACATGCCGCTGCAAGTGGCAACAGGGCGACAGCCAGGGTGTTATCGTCAAAACCGCAGGCTTTCTTAATAGATTTAGCCTGTTTAGCAGTGAGCATGGCAGGAAAGTCATTGTTTCCTGCGTAAGGTAAAAGTGCATCCTGTAGTTTAAGGGGTAACTGTACCCAAATAGGATGAAAACGAGCTTGCATAGTGTGATCTCCGAATTAACTTAAGATCATTCTAAGTTGTCTGATTATATTTGTAATGTGATAAATGTCATATAGATGAATGAGACTTATGTAATTGAAGTGGGTAATCAAGCGATTAATATCAAATTTCCTAACAGCTAAACTAGCTAAATAGGTATAACAACACTGGGAATATAAAGGGAGCTGTTAGTGAAGTAATGATACCGCAGGTCATCAATGCCAATGAGCTGTATGCGCCTTCAACGAAATTAACTTCTGCACAGCGGGCAGTACCCAAAGCATGTGATGCTGTTCCCATTGCTAAACCGCGGGACGCTTTGGTTTTTACCTGTAACAGATCGAACAGGTTATGACCAAATATTGCACCGAAAACGCCGACGAAAATAACACAAGCAGCGCTGATTGCCGGAATACCGCCAATGGCATCAGCTACTGCCATTGCTATTGGTGTTGTGACGGATTTAGGTAATATCGAAGCGGCCATTTCAGGTGTTGCTCCCATCCACAAGGCAATAGCAGTGCCTGTCACCATAGCGACAATAGTGCCGATAAAACAGATGCTGATAATGGATTTCCATTGGGCACGGATCTGGTGTAGTTGCTCATATAAAGGAAATGCCAGCGCGACCACGGCGGGCTGGAGTAGATCATTTAGAATTCGGCTGCCGGCAAAATAGTGTTCATAGGACGTGTGGGTTATTAACAATATTGGAATAATGATGGCGATAGAAACCAATAAGGGGTTCAGAATAGGAATTTTGAATCGTAGCGACAGTTTTCTTGCGGTGTAGAATACAACTAATGTTAATGGCAGCGACCACCAAATGTGACTTAACATTTTTATTTCTCTTGTCTTTGTTGTTCACTCTTAACTTCTGATGCGGAACCTATAATCGGGCGTTCACGATGAACATAATGGGAACTGTAAGCCACGATAATCATAACGATTACGGTACTGATCAGACATGAAAAAACAATCGGAACTATCTGTTGGCTGAGTTGATCGTAATAATTCATCACGCCGACGCCGATAGGCAGAAACAACAAAGTCATATTTTTTAGTAACAGACTACAGCCTGGTTTTGCCCAATGAGCAGGAATTAGTTGAAAAGCTAATAAAACGAACAATATCAACATGCCGATAATACTGCCGGGAATAATGATGGGTAATAGGGAAGAAATGGCATTACCTGTCAGCAAACACAAATAAATCAGAACAAATGCTCGCAGGTACTGCCAACCAATAATCAGTACTTCACGAAACGACATAACAAAATTCCTAATTCTGGTGAGGTATTCATCATACAATTAACCTTGGGAATGTGCCATAGATCACACCAAAAAAACGGGGACCATTGCTGATCCCCGTGGGTAAAAATATTAATGAAATAAATTGACTATTATTTCACTTGCATACCGGGTTGGGCGCCGCTGTCAGGGCTGAGTAAGAAGATATCTTTTCCACCAGGTCCAGCCGCCATAACCATCCCTTCCGAAATACCAAAGCGCATTTTGCGTGGCGCCAGATTGGCTACCATAATGGTTAAACGGCCTTCCAGCGCTTTTGGATCAGGATAACTGGAGCGGATACCAGAGAATACCTGGCGGGTTTCGCCACCCAGATCCAGCATCAGTTTCAACAACTTATCCGAGCCTTCGACAAAATCAGCCTGTTTAATAAGGGCGACGCGCATATCAACTTTGGCAAAATCATCGAAGGTGATCGTGTCTTGAATTGGATCTTCCGCCAGTGGACCGCTGACTTTTTGTGGTGTGTTGATGCTCTCTTTAGATGCTGCAACCATAGCGTTCACTTTATCCATATCAATACGATTGAACAGCGCCTTAAAGGCAGAAACTTGATGATCCAGCAACGGTTGTTCAATACCATGCCAGGTGAGTTCTGTATTTAAGAAAGCCTCTGCGCGTTCTGCCAGATTTGGCAAAACGGGTTTCAGGAAAGTCATCAAAACGCGGAACAGATTGATGCCCATTGAACAGATAGCTTGAAGCTCGGCATCACGACCTTCTTCTTTTGCTACCACCCACGGCGCTTGCTCATCCACATAACGGTTTGCCAAATCAGCCAGTGCCATGATTTCGCGGATTGCTTTGCTGAATTCGCGGTTATTAAACTCTTCTGCAATCACCTTGGCCCCATCAATAAACTGTTGGTAAAGCGCCGGATCAGCCAGTTTATCCGCCAGCTTGCCGTTAAAGCGTTTATTAATGAAGCCTGCATTACGGGAGGCCAGGTTAACAACTTTATTAACGATATCGCTGTTAACACGTTGAACAAAATCTTCCAGATTCAGATCGATATCATCAATGCGAGCAGAGAGTTTGGCTGCATAGTAATAACGCAAACAGTCTGCATCCAGATGATCCAAGTAAGTGCTGGCTTTAATAAAAGTACCACGGGATTTGGACATCTTCGCGCCGTTGACGGTGACATAGCCGTGAACAAACACATTGGTTGGCTTACGATAACCGCTGCCTTCCAACATGGCCGGCCAGAACAGGCTGTGGAAATAAACAATGTCTTTACCGATAAAGTGATATAGATCGGTAGTGGAATCTTTTGCCCAGAACTCATCAAAGCTTAGATTGCCGCGTTTGTCACACAGGTTTTGGAAAGAACCCATATACCCAATAGGGGCATCCAGCCAAACATAGAAATATTTGCCCGGCGCATCAGGAATTTCAAAACCGAAATAGGGGGCGTCGCGGGTGATATCCCATTGTTGTAAACCGGATTCAAACCATTCCTGCATTTTGTTAGCAACTTGTTCTTGTAATGCGCCGGAACGGGTCCAGGCTTGCAGCATGTCACTGAATGCGGGCAGATCGAAGAAGAAGTGCTCTGTTTCACGCATTTCTGGCGTCGCACCGGAGACGGCAGAACGGGGGCTGATTAGTTCAGTCGGACTGTAAGTCGAACCGCAAACTTCACAGTTATCGCCATACTGATCTTCTGCCTTACATTTCGGGCAGCTACCTTTGACAAAGCGATCCGGCAGAAACATATTCTTCTCAGGATCGTATAACTGAGAAATAGTACGATTCTTAATATGGCCGTTTTTTTTCAGTTCGAGATAGATTTTCGTTGAGAACGCTTGGTTCTCTTCACTATGCGTAGAGTGATAGTTATCGTAGCTCACCGAAAAGCCAGTAAAATCCTGATGATGCTCTTGGTTCACCGTGGCGATCATCTCTTCAGGAGCAATACCCATTTGCTGAGCTTTCAGCATGATTGGCGTTCCATGAGCGTCATCGGCACAGATAAAGTGAACCTCTTTGCCGCGCATTCGCTGAAAACGGACCCAAATATCTGCTTGGATATGTTCCAGCATGTGACCGAGATGGATTGGACCGTTAGCATATGGCAACGCGCACGTCACCAATAATTTTTTTGCGACTTGAGACATAGTAAGGATCTGACTTCCAATAAGTGAAAAAGGAAGTTTGATGTTAACCGATTAAAAAAATTGTCGCTAGGGTAAGGCTCAATCTTAGTGCGTTTTGTTGGATAAAAATCGAATCAGTGAACGGGAAGCGGGTTTTTGTCGCCAATCTTATCTGAACGCATTGGGTTCTGTTATGATGGAGAGATGGTTTTTAGCTAATGATAATCATTAAAGGAGCCGGGATGAACTCACAATCCCCCGAGCAGACCAATCCTGACCTGCTGAAATCTCAGGTAACAAAAATACTTGCTGCTTTTACACACCTGACACTAGAACGTGATTTGATAACACTGAAAGCTTTACATCACTGTACGATGCTTGATGGTGTTTTGCACATTGAATTACTGATGCCGTTTGTCTGGCAACGCGGCTTTAAAGCGTTAAAAGCGGCGACAACGGAAAAATTACAGGCGGTAACTGGCGCAAAATCGGTGGCATGGAAATTGATCCATGATATCAGCACATTACGTCGTGCTAATGATCTGCCGGGAATTAATGGCGTCCGTAATATTTTGGCTGTCAGCTCAGGTAAAGGCGGGGTGGGTAAATCCAGCACCGCCGTAAACCTGGCGCTGGCATTGGCTCAAGAGGGGGCAAAGGTCGGTATTCTTGATGCAGATATCTACGGCCCTTCTGTTCCGAGTATGTTGGGAACCTCCAAAGAGCGCCCAACTTCCCCTGATGGGCAGCATATGGCGCCGATCATGACGCATGGCCTTGCCACTAACTCTATTGGTTATTTAGTAACAGACGATAATGCAATGGTATGGCGTGGCCCAATGGCTAGTAAAGCATTGATGCAGATGTTACAGGATACATTATGGCCGGATCTTGATTATCTGGTTATCGATATGCCACCAGGGACCGGTGATATTCAACTCACTTTGTCACAAAACATCCCGGTAACGGGGGCGCTGGTGGTAACAACGCCTCAGGATATTGCTTTGATTGACGCAATGAAAGGTATCGTCATGTTCCAGAAAGTGAAGGTGCCTGTATTGGGGATTGTCGAAAACATGAGTGTGCATGTTTGCAGCAACTGTGGTCATTCGGAACCTATCTTTGGTACGGGTGGGGCAGAAAAATTGGCGGTTAAATATCACTGTAAATTATTGGGACAAATCCCTCTGCATATTTCACTGCGTGAAGATCTGGATCGTGGTCAGCCAACGGTTATCAGTGATCCTGATAGTGAATTCACGGATATTTATCGCGAAATTGCCGCGAATATTTCAGCGCAGATGTATTGGCAAGGTGAGAAGATACCAACAGAAATCTCATTCCGTGCCGTTTAATGCGGGTATTTGATTGATGATAGCGGGCGATGGATGTTTTCATTGCCCGCTTTTTGCATGGGGAGATTTTGTATGGGGAATAAGTATGCTTGTCCGATTTCCCTCGTTACGATTTCCCTTGTTACATCGTTTTTATGCGAAACGCTTCGAAAAAAATGAGACTTATCTTGTTTACACTGGAACAGATACCATTAACTCCCTATAATCTCGCCAAACTTAGCACTCATAAGTGCTTTGTTCCCATTTTTTTCTAGAATCAGGTTATCTCTATTATGGCTGACGAAGCATATCAGTGCACAATTGTAGGAATTTCTGGTGCATCTGCCTCAGGTAAAAGTCTCATTGCTAATACACTTTATCGTGAATTACGCGCTCAGGTTGGTGATCACAATATCGGTATTATACCAGAGGATTGCTATTATAAAGATCAGAGCAATCTATCAATGGAAGAGCGTTATAAGACTAATTATGACCATCCAAGCTCAATGGATCACAATCTGCTCTTTTCTCACCTGCAAGCGCTGAAAATGGGTGAATCAATTGAATTACCACAATACGATTATGTTGCCCATACACGTAAACTAGAATCGATTCATTTTGCGCCGAAAAGAGTTATTATCCTAGAGGGTATTTTGTTATTGACTGATAAACGCTTGCGTCAGGAGATGGACTTCTCTATTTTTGTTGATACGCCACTGGATATTTGCCTTATGCGTCGTATTAAACGGGATGTGCATGAACGGGGACGCTCTCTGGATTCGGTGATTGAGCAATATCATAAAACTGTGCGTCCAATGTTCCTGCAATTTATTGAACCATCAAAGCAATATGCAGATATTATTGTGCCGCGCGGGGGTAAAAACCGAGTAGCGATTGATATATTGAAAGCCAAAATTGGTCAGTTCTGCGAATAATAAAACTTTGCTTGTCAGGCATTGAATTGATAAGCATCATCGTATTTGAGAGGAAATAATGCGACTCTGTGACCGCGACATAATTAAATGGCTTGATGAAGGTAAATTGATCATTGCTCCACGTCCGCCGATTGAACGCATTAACGGGGCAACTGCTGATGTGCGCCTTGGGAATCAGTTTCGTGTTTTCTGTGGTCATACTGCGGCATATATTGATTTGAGTGGCCCGAAAGATGAGGTCAGCGCTGCGCTTGATCGTGTGATGAGTGATGAAATTATCCTGTCTGACGATGAGGTTTTTTTCCTCCATCCTGGCGAGTTGGCACTGGCTGTTACGCTGGAATCCGTCACATTGCCGGACGATTTGGTGGGCTGGCTTGATGGCCGTTCTTCTCTTGCTCGTCTTGGGTTGATGGTGCACGTGACGGCACATCGGATTGATCCTGGTTGGCATGGTCAGATTGTTCTCGAATTCTATAACTCCGGTAAATTGCCTCTGGCGTTACGTCCGGGCATGGTCATCGGCGCTTTGAGTTTTGAACCATTGTCTGGTTCCGCAGACCGTCCGTATAACCGTCGTCAAGACGCGAAGTATAAAAACCAACAGGGTGCGGTGGGTAGTCGTATTGATGAAGATTAATATTTTTATCGGCTATTGAGTTGCATTGACTGTTTTGACAAAAAAGCGGAGGAAGTCATGAAGAGATTACTGACGACACTGATTATTTTGCTGGTCGTGATTATTACCGGTCTGGCAGCATTAGTCATGTTGGTGAACCCGAATGACTTTCGTGCTTATATGGTCAAACAGGTGCAAAAGAAGAGTGGCTACCAACTCGTCCTGCAAGATGGTATGCGCTGGCATGTCTGGCCAAAACTGAGCATTATTACCGGGCGTATGTCATTAACGGCCCCAGGAGCGGCTCAGCCAACAGTGACGGCAGAAAATATGCGTCTTGATGTGGAGTTGTGGCCGCTTCTTTCTCATCAACTTGCTGTGAAAGAGGTGATGCTGAAAGGGGCGATATTGAGAGTAACCCCAGAGAGTCAATCTCAGAAAAAAGAGAATATCCCTATTGCACCAAAAGGGAGTGCGGCCAATTCTGTTGCGAAGGGGGAGGGTTGGAAGCTTGATATTGCCAGAATTAAAGTCGTGGATAGTTTGCTTATTTGGCAGCGTGATGAGCATGAGCAGTTAAATGTCCGCGATATTAATCTGCTGATGGCGCGGGATAACCAAAACCATATCAGCGTGGAGTTAAGTAGCAAAGTCAGTAAGAATCAGCAAGAACTGGCTTTTAATCTTAATGCTGATGTTGATATTACTGATTATCCATATCGTGTTGCTGGTAATATTGACTCTTTTGATTATCAATTCCAGGGCGCGGGTATACCTACGGGGGGAATTAGTGGTTCAGGAAAAGTACATGCTGTTTATCAAAAAGAGACGGCAGATGAACCGCAAATCGTTTCTTTACAGATGTTGAGTTTCACCGCTAATGAGAGTGAACTGCATGGCAGTATAAAAGCCATGTTGGGGGCTCACGCGGATTATCAGATCGACTTATCTTCCCAAAAACTGAATCTAGATAATCTGATGGGATGGGACTTGTTTCCTAAAGAAGGCTCAGAAGTTAAACGTTATTACCGGGTAGAGAATAGTTCGGCTAAACCGGTGATCGCTGTTTCAAGCTCTGCCCAGACTGATTATAGCGCCACGTTCCTAAATGATTTTAATGCTAATGTGATTATTAATGCGGATAAGTTTGTTTATCGAGGAATGGAGATCGATAACCTGATATTGAAAGCGACAAGTAATAGTGGTGTCGCTGAAATTTCTACTCTGAATGGCAAATTATTTGGTGGTGATTTCTCTATTCCGGTTTTTTTAGATGCAACGGGTAATCAACTTAAGTTACACGCAAAACCTTTGCTGCGGAATATAGAACTGGAACCGGTACTCAAAGCATTTTCTTTACCACAGGCATTTAGTGGTAAATTCAATCTGAATGGGGATCTTTCTGGTAAAGGATATGATGGTTATGCGATTTCGCATATTTGGCAGGGTGATCTTAATTTCAGTTTAGTTAATGCCAAAATGTATGGATTAAATATCGCACAATTAGTCCAGCAATCTGTTGCTCGTGCAACGGATAAAGTGAATATTACTGATAATATGGATAACTTTACCCGTGCCAAAAAGCTTGATGTTAAAGCGGTACTGAATCGAGGTGATATAAAAATCAGTCGACTTCATGCGGTATCTGATCTGCTAAATATTGATGGACAGGGTAAGGCTAATATACTTAAACAAAATGTTGATGTCGCTTTAAAAGTACAGGTAACACAAGGATGGGGCAAAGATAATGAATTGGTTAGCCGTCTGCGAAAAATGAAAGTACCACTGAGAGTTTATGGTCATTGGGATAATCTGCAATACAATTTGGATATTGAACAACTGCTACGTAATGAGTTGGAGGACAAGGTAAAGCAGGCTATTAACGATTGGGTTGAACGTAGCAGTCATTAGCTGTATTAGCTCATGCCTGATTTGACCGTTCAATTCTGGTTAATTGACTATTATGCTTAACCAGATACTTAAATAAATTCTTATCGTTGCCTGAGCGGTCAATTTCGGTACAAAAGTGAATTTCTACTTGTGAGTTAAATTTTAATAATTGCTAACATCTCTTCATTTTTTTCATCCATGCCGACTTCAACAAAGCCAAAACTGGCATAAAAGTTGCTTGCTACAGTGTTGCTTGGCTTATAACAGATTTCTATTTCTTTTAATCCATTTGTTTGCCTAATTTCATTAAGGGCTAGCAGCATTGCCTGGCGTCCAATGCCTTTATTTTGATGTTGTTGATCCACCATAAATCGCCAAATTGATGTCTTTTGATCTGTTTCAGGCACCCACATAAAAAATCCGACAGGTTTATCGTCTAAGCAAATTGCACGTGTTTGGTATGAGGGATTGAATTTTGATTCAACCAGTGACCACACGTTATCTGCGACATATTCACACTGGTCATCGGTTACTGTTAGATCACAGACATCTTCATAATTGTTTTTATCAACATCAGCGAGGGTTATATTCATGTAATATCCTTTTAAATTGATGAATAATATTATTGATTGGCAAGTGTATATGAAGTTTATTGAATTGAGAAGCTATGGATTTTTTGTTCTAAATACAAAGTTATTTAATTTAGTTAGATAAATCATTAACAGTATTCGCATAGAGTTCCGCATATAATAGTTCCGAATATAGTATTGATAGCAAAGGCTAAAAAAATCCCGGTACAGTTTAAACTGACCGGGTTTTATTTTGTTTCCGAGGAAAAACTCAGTGATGGCAAATATGATTAATGATCAATAACACTGAGTTATTCTTTATTTTCTTCCTCTGACGCCAGAGGGGTGATTTTTACCTTATTAATTCGGTGACTGGTCACTTCCAACGGTTCAAACAGATAATTATCAATCTGTAATTGCTCGCCTTGTTGTGGAATATGTTGTGAATGTTCCATCAATAAACCTGCCAAGGTTTGATATTCACGTTTTTCATCCAGTTGCAAAGGAACATAAAGGATCAAATCATCCAGCGGCATATAACCATTGGCGATCCAACCACCATTTTCAGTCGCCTGAATATCATGGCGGGCATCAGTTTCTTCGCCATCTACCGGCAAATTACCCGCGATAGTTTCCATTACGTCGGTCAAGGTCACCACGCCTTCCACAGAACCAAATTCATCGACAACAAACGCGAAGTGAGTTTGTGCTTGGCGGAACTGCTCCAATGCCTGAAGTAGTGAAAGCTGTTCAGGGAAAATCAGCGGTTGTTTTATCAGCGAGTGTAAATCGAAAGGTTGTTGGTTAAGCTGTTGATTCAATAAATCAATAACATGGACAACACCTAATGGTTCGTCACTGATATTTTCATCTGTTACCACAATGCGTGTGTGAGGACTTTTACTCAGTATTTGCGTCAGATTTTCGGTTGGTGCATGAATATCAAGGTACTCCACGTCGTGACGGGAAGTCATGATACTGTTGACGTTACGCTGCGCCATACCCAGAACTCTGGCAATCATTTGGCGTTCTTGTGGATCAAACACTTCCTGATTATCAGAAATCAGATTAGATGTATGATTGTCCAATTCTGCGTTTTCATGCTTACCACTCAGGATACGTAAAACAGCTTCGGCTGTTCTTTCACGTAGCGAACGGGAAGCAGTAAGAAATCTGCGGCGGTTAAACTGGGCAAATTGATTTAAGGATTCAATCATAATGGAGAAGCCGATAGCGGCGTACAAGTAGCCTTTTGGTATGTGATAACCAAAACCTTCGGCTACCAGACTGAAACCGATCATCAACAAGAAGCTCAGACAGAGAATAACGATAGTCGGGTGAGCATTGACGAAAGTGGTCAGCGGCTTACTTGCCAGTATCATCAGGAACATCGCAATGGTGACTGCCGCGATCATGATACCGATGTTGTCTACCATACCAACAGCAGTAACCACTGAATCTAGTGAGAATACAGCATCAAGGACAATTATCTGAACGACAACCGTCCAAAATTTAGATGTTTTGCGCTGTTGTCCTGAGTGGGCATCTTTACCTTCCAGCCGTTCATTCAGCTCCATCGTCGCTTTGAACAGTAAGAAAAGGCCGCCTATCAGCATAATCAAGTCGCGGGCGCTAAATGGATGTTCCCAAAGCGTAATTAATGGATGAGTTAGCGTTATCAGCCAGGAAAGACTAAAAAGCAGTACGACACGCATCAGTAATGCGCAACTCAGACCTGTAATTCTTGCTTTGTCTCTTAGTTTTTCAGGAAGTTTATCTGCCAGAATGGCAATAAAGACCAAGTTGTCGATTCCAAGGACAATTTCTAGAACGATAAGAGTAACCAGTCCAGCCCATATCGTCGGATCAGCGATCCATTCCATACAGTTTGTTTTACCTTTTAATATGACGGCTCATGCCGAATAATGAATAATGGGCATTGACTCATCAAATTTCAATAGTTGATTTTTCATCTTGGGAAGTTTTTTCCAAAAAATGAGGTGTGGCGGCATCGATGGCACCAATAACTATCCATTAGGACGCATCCTGAGTTAACATGTGATCACATTAACAAATTGCATACTAATTATTATTAGTGTGCAGAATTATCATCAGACAGGAGTTATTCATGTCCAAGCAGCAGATTGGTGTTGTCGGTATGGCGGTGATGGGGCGTAATCTGGCGCTAAATATTGAGAGCCGTGGTTATTCCGTATCTATATTTAACCGTTCAAGTGATAAAACTGACGAAGTGATCGCCGAAAATCCGGGGAAGAAATTAGTTCCAAGCTACACTATCGAAGAATTTGTCGATTCACTGGAAAAACCGCGCCGTATTCTGCTCATGGTTAAGGCTGGTGAAGCAACCGATAAAACTATTGCTTCACTGACTCCACATCTGGATAAAGGTGATATTTTGATTGATGGGGGTAATACCTATTTTCAGGATACTATCCGTCGTAATCGAGAGCTTTCTGCTCAAGGTTTTAATTTTATCGGTACCGGGGTTTCCGGTGGTGAAGAGGGGGCATTGAAAGGGCCATCTATCATGCCTGGCGGTCAAAAAGAGGCGTATGAATTGGTAGCGCCAATTCTGCAAGAGATTGCGGCTAAAGCGGAAGGTGAACCTTGTGTGGCCTATATTGGACCGGATGGCGCCGGCCATTATGTGAAAATGGTTCACAATGGCATTGAATACGGTGATATGCAGCTTATTGCTGAAGCCTATTCTTTATTGAAGAATGCCCTAAATCTGAGTAATGAAGAACTGTCTGAGATTTTCACTGACTGGAATAACGGCGAATTGAGTAGCTATTTGATTGAAATCACTGCTGATATTTTCCGTAAGAAAGATGAAGCAGGCCAATATTTGGTTGATGTGATTTTGGATGAAGCAGCAAATAAAGGCACGGGTAAGTGGACCAGCCAGAGCTCTCTGGATTTAGGTATTCCAGTGACGTTGATCACAGAATCAGTATTTGCACGTTATATCTCTTCTCTAAAAGATCAGCGAATGGCTGCGGCTAAAATTTTGAGCGGGCCGGAAGCACAACCATTTAAAGGTGATAAGGCCGAATTTATTGAGAAAGTCCGCCGTGCGCTTTATTTGGGTAAAATTGTCTCTTATGCTCAGGGTTTTCAGCAATTGAAAGCGGCATCTGATGAGTACCAGTGGGATCTCAATTACGGTGAGATTGCCGGGATTTTCCGGGCGGGTTGTATTATTCGTGCTCAATTCCTGCAAAAAATTACTGACGCGTATAACGAAAATGCGGATATTGCTAACCTGTTGTTGGCGCCTTACTTTAAGAAAATTGCTGATGAATATCAGCAAGCGCTGCGTGATGTCGTCTCGTATGGTGTGCAAAATGGTATCCCAACTCCCACGTTCTCCGCTGCTATTTCTTACTATGATAGTTATCGTTCTGCTGTATTGCCCGCTAATTTAATTCAGGCTCAACGTGATTATTTTGGTGCTCATACTTATAAGCGTACTGATAAAGAGGGGGTTTTCCATACTGAATGGATGGAATAAGCCCAAGTATTATCGATTGACCAGGAACGTGAAGAGGCCACATCAGATATGATGCGGTTTTAATTTCCGCGATCGTCTGGAATATGCCGTTACGGTTTTTTAACAAATGTACCGTAACGGCGTAGCCTGAATTTCAGAATATGACTTATCTGAGTGTGATGATTGTCACATTAATCCCGGATTAAACAATAGGATCAATACTAATAATGTGAAAATCAAAACGATTATTCCCTACATGAACCAGCTTCAAGTTTTTAGGGAAATTGAGGCCCTCATCGACAGTTGCAATACCGACAGCATCATAAGAAAAATAGAATGACCCGTTACTAATATATTCTCCGGTGTTGACATTTCTTACATAAATTGAAGTGACTATCTCTTTCTGTACCAATAATTCGTTAACGACAGTATAATTATCATCTGTTGTTGCGTTAACGTCGATTGTTTCTTGTTCTTCTCCATTAAATATCTTGACAATCATAGAGAATTTTATATCTGAATGAGTATCATCGATGATTCTTAGTGCAACCAGTTTCGTATCTTTCTGCATAATTCTGAATTTAGATAATCCTCTGATTTCTCTATCGATATCTGGATTATCGACTACCCACTCATAATATTTACTCTCTGGATCGTTATAATGGCGCCATGCATGGACTTTTGATAACTTGCCAATTTTTACTGAACGGAACTTATCGTTAAGATTGGAAGGGAGCGATATAATTTTATCTAGCTCTGGGTAATCATGTGACTTACCCTGATAGTTTTTCTCTTCGAAAAATGTGACGCCGGTAATTAATTCTTTTGTCATTCTTTTACTCCTTAAAGTTAATGTAAGTAATATATAGGTTGCCAAGAAATAATGTTTCTGCTAATAAATGCCTATGTAATGCTTTTCTGGAAATATACCTGGTTGTATTAATGCGAAGTATATAGTATTTGCTCGTTTCTACTATTTTTACAAATTGGCTTTTTATATATGATATTTGCTACTAATAATTTATTCGTTCCTCATCTTTAGATGTGATATATCCAGTCAATAAAGGAATAATATTCGATAGGTTAATATTAAAATTAGCATAAAAATGTATAAAGTAAAGCTGTTTAAAAAGTACCTAATAATATCTTGATAATTATATTAATATAGTCCAACTAACTGTTTGAAATATGAGAGTTTGATACTTTTAGTGAGTCTTGTATCTTAGGCTTGGTATTCAATTTAATTGTGAATATTTTTCATGTTTGGTGTTTTGAGTAGATGTTATAAGATTGTTTTTTATTAATAATATTATGAAAATACCTAGAATTAAATATGCAATAATGTAATGGTTGGATGTTTCTATAATTTTTAGAATTAATCGTTAGGGAACTATTTATCTCAAAGGAAATAGATTATGATCATTGTTCTTGGGGATATTGATTTAATGTTTTTTTAGGTTAAATTATTATTTAACTTTTTAGTTATAAATTTTTATGAAAAAAGACAAATAACAGTGAATGGCTAACTGATTGTTAAAAATTTATTTTATTGGCAAAAATGAATACACCGTTGCGGTTTTTAATGATATTCCGCAACGGTGTTGCTTAAATTTTCAGAACGTAGCCTGTCTGAAAACAATGGTTAATTATTGTTACATTATGACCGGATTAGTTAGAAAAATCGGTACTGATAATATGAATATCGAAACGATTACCACCTACATTAACTATTCTGAGATTTTTAGGGAAATTAGCTTTCTCATCAATAGTAACAACACCATTTGCATCACGATAGAAATAGAATGATCCGTTATTAATATATACTCCAGTACTGGTATTTCTTATTGCAATGGCAGTGACTAACTCGGTCTCAAATGGCAGTATACCAACCAGTGCATAATCATCATCAGTTGTTGTTTCAACTGGACCCACACAATGTGTATTCGTGAACATTGAGAATTTAATACCTGAATAAGTATCATCAATAAGTCTTAATGCAACTAGACAGGTATCTTTTGGTGCTACTTTGAACTTAGATAATCCTCTAATTTCTCTATCGATATCTGGATGATCGTATTCCCATTCACGATAGCGTTGACCTGGTTCACAATCGCTCTGATGACGCCATGCATAAACTTTTGATAGTGTTCCAACTCTTACTGAGCGGAATCTGTCGTTGAGATCATAAGGCAGTGGAATAATAACATCATTTTCTGGATAATGGTGCGCTTCACCCAGAAAGTATTTTCTATCGAAAAAAGTTGCACCTGTAACTAACTTATTAGTCATATTTTTCTATTCCTTAAACTTTATTTTAAAAAAACGTCATCTTTCTTTTTGAAAGCGATATGAGAATACAGTGAGTGTGGGTTCTTGTATTTAATAAAATATAATGAATAGGCATATTAAATTGTTGCCAATATAACACCAATATAATTGACATGTCATTTTATGCTGATAATTGAAATAAAGATTCTGAAATTAAAAATAATTGAAGATTCCTATCAAAAGACACCTTTATTGGGGTAGGGAATTATCCCCTAATGTAATTGATAATTTTTTGTATATGGCTCAGTAGTGAATAATTAGATATTCATGGTATTTGATAATTATACCTCTCTGTTTAATGTTTATATAATGTAGCAATAATGATGACTTTATCTCGTGATATAGCGTTATAGGGTAGGATAGTCACCACTTTCAATAAATATGTTTAGAATATTATCTTAAATAGCCTATTTCTATAGGCTATTTGACAAATATCATTTTTTTGCAATGGTATTTATTCTACCCGGTGAAAACTCACTAATTCAGGTTGTGCAATTCGGTGATAATCTTGAGTGTTAAGAATCACAGAGAGTTCAAGGCTGCCGGCATTAAAAGCCAGTTCATCGAAACGTTCAAACAATAAAGGGTCTGCGACTAGTTTCAGATCTGGATGGAAACTAAAAGGTGGAATAGCGCCAAACACACATTGAGTCAGTTCAAAAACTTCTTTAGGGCTTGCCAGTGAGGCGCGGTTGCCACCGATCTGTTTTGCCAGTGAAGAGAGGTCGGCTTGTTGATCCGCAGGTAGTACAGCGAGTACGTATTGACGGAATCCTTCCCCTTTAACATGGCAAACTAACCCTTTTGCTCCTTGTCCAAGTTGCGTACCACGGATTTTTGCAACTTCTTCGGAACGTCCGGCGGTTGGATGTTCCACCACCCGATAGCTGGCATGATGATTATCGAGTAATGCAGTCAGGCGGTTAAATATTTCGTTAGAGGGCAAAATAAACTCCTAAGTAATAATCTTGTGAATTGATATATTAATCTTATCGATTATTGTATTTATTATATTGCTAATTACATATATTACCAATAGGGAAAATTATCAAATACTATTTTAATAAACATCATCTAACTCTACCGATGTATATATTTATATTTTTTGAATTATGTGGTTTAAATAGAACTATTATTTATGTTTGTTGCAAGAGCAATGATCTGTAGTTCCATTAGGTGATTTTTAAATTTTAATTTTCATATATTTTCATTCTAAAACTATTTTAATATTAAGGAATTATCAATGATGACTACGACTTTTTTTATGGCATCAGTAAATATGTTTGGTGCGGGTTGTTTGGTTAAAGCGATAAATACGATGAAAGTTGATGGTTACAAACGAGCATTGATTGTGACTGATCGTGTTTTAAGTAAAATTGGAGTGGCGGCAAAAGTTCAAGCTCTATTATCTGATGTTGATATTGAGAGTGAAATCTATGATGGAACCCATCCGAATCCGACGACAGTTAACGTTGAGGAAGGTTTGGATATTCTGCGTCAGCATAATAGTGATTGCGTTATTTCTTTAGGCGGTGGGTCGTCACATGATTGTGCAAAGGCGATTGTGTTAGTCGCTGCTAATGGAGGAGATATCCGGGATTATGTAGGTATTGGTCGTTCATCTAAACCGCATTTGCCATTAATCTCTATTAATACGACTGCGGGTACTGCGTCAGAAATGTCACGTTTCTGTGTCATTACCGATACTGAAAGCCATATTAAAATGGCCATTGCTGATAAGAAAATAACACCTGTTTTGTCTGTGAACGATCCAGAATTGATGGTGGGAATGCCGAAAGGGTTAACCGCCGCAACCGGAATGGACGCAATGACTCATGCGGTTGAAGCCTATGTTTCTACTGCGGCTAATCCAATAACGGATGCTTGTGCACTGAAAGCAATCTCGATGATTAGTTACTCTTTACGCCAGGCAGTTGCAGATGGGAGCAATATAGAAGCACGTGAAAACATGGCCTATGCACAATTCTTGGCGGGCATGGCGTTTAATAGTGCATTACTGGGGTATGTTCACGCCATGTCTCACCAATTGGGTGGCACTTATGATTTACCACATGGTATATGTAATGCTGTTTTGTTGCCGCATGTTCAAGAGTTCAACGCTAAAGCAGTTGCGGGGCGTTTGAAAGATATCGCCGCCGCAATGGGGGTAGATGTAAGCGCTATGAATGATCAGCAAGGGGCTGCGGCATGTATTGCTGAAATTCGTAAGTTATTAAAAGATATTGGCATTCCCGCTGGTTTGGCTGAATTGAATGTCAAACTAGAAGATTTACCAGAGTTAGCAACTAATGCCTTGAAAGATATATGTTGTTTGACTAATCCGGTTCAGGCTACCCACGAGGAAATTGTTGCAATCTTTAAAGCTGCTATGTGATTTATAAACGTTCATTTCGTGTAGATATCTATACCTAATTGGGCGGGGAGCAGTCATTAAAAGGAGACGTAGATGTCTACGTCTCCTTTTAGTCGTTTTTCGTGCAGAATGTTTATATTGTCAGGCGACCTCGTAGCATGTTACGGGTTTCAATGGACGATTGACTAAATAGATCCCCGATACTATTGCGGAATGTTTGATTCACTTCAACTGCGCGAATGGACGGATGGACATTCACTGCTTCTGATTCCAGTTGTGTTAAACGGGATAAAATATATGTGTTGTTCCTTTCAACAATACCTGCCGCCGTGTTAAGTTCCCAAGTGTGACAGTCGATTGAATAAGCCTTATGAGCCAGATTTGCTAGTCCCGCCGTTGTTGCAACAGTATTAAAACCTACAGATACCCATCCTAAGATATTAGCGGCATTAGCATTACGGTCTGCCATAGAAGAGGCCGCTGTTCCCAGAGTGAGTCCCGTTGAAGTTGCATCAAATGGTATTGCCGGTAAGGCTAAACTCCAACGTCTGTTGGAACGTCTGGCAAACTGACCAAATTCGAGAGGTACTGACCCGATAACACCGACACCCGCGCTGATTGCTTGGGTACCACTTCGTGCCGATCGCATCAATGAGAAAGCACTGGCCCCAACGCTCAATATTTTCAACCCTACACTAGCCCAATTTGATGTGTGAGATGTTTCTGATAATAGGATTGATTCAATTCCTATCGTATTAGCGGCCAACTCAATCACTGGCGCAGTGACGGCAAGGGCACCGGTAGAAGTCATGGCACCGAGAATTCCGCCGCCTGCAATTAAGCCCGCACTAATTGCCGCTCTGTCGCCCAGAGATACAATGCCCACAATGGTACTGATTGCACCGAGTGCAATGCCTAATGTTCCCCCTGCACTAAGATGGCCATTCAAATCAATCCGGTTTATGGGATCACCTTGACAATACGTATAGGGATTAACCCCTCCCTGTCCAAATGGACTCCAGCTATCCGGGCTGTGAAATCTCATCAGGATGGGATTGAAAACGCGATATCCGTTACCTAAAAAGTACCATCCGGTTACCGGATCGATCTGTGCACCATTCAAACCCGGTAACGAAGATATTAAGCTTCTGAAGCCATAAGGTGTGTAGGACAAAGATGTTAATTCACCTTCGTGCTGACTTGCCACAATCGTGTTACTGTGGTCATTGACGTATTGGTAGTAGGCTGACTGGCCTTTTGTTGTACTTTGATGACCAAGCCGTTGCTTATCACTACTCAACCAAGTAATTGTTTCATCACCTAACTGAACATTAGTCACTTTACCTGAAGCATAATATTGACGATTAACCGTGCCATTCGCTAAAATCTGTGTGGTTAACTTATTTAGTGCATCATATTGGTAGCTACACACCAGGTTCCCTTGACGGTCTTTAACTTCTACCAGGCGATTATTTTGGTCGTAAATGAGAGTCTGCCCTTTCTCATCACGTATCAGGTTACCGTTAGCATCATAATTTAATTTTATCTGGTGCTTGCCGTTGGAAATACAGATAAGTTGGGTTGGATCAAGAGCACTGAAATAATAGTTGATCGTCTCTTTACCATCTTGGTATATGTTATCAAGCTGTTTAATATTTCCCCATTGGTCATAATGGTAAATTTGCTGAGTTAATACACGACCTCTGTGATCAACTGGCGGCTGCTCTCCCTCGCATTGGTACTGGTTTAGACGCTGGTTTTTATCATATTGATAATGTTCTTTTTTCATCACCACTCCATCTATGGTGGTGATACGTTGTCTAATTTGATTATTCTTTGTGTAGTCTAAAGTGATAATTTGCATTGAGAAGTTACTAATTAGTGTACGCTTTATTTCCCGATCAAAATCATCGTATTCGATTCTCGTGACTAACTGGGAGAATGATTCCGAGTCCTTTATTGTCGTTGTCACCAGTCGGCCAATAGAATCATATGTCAATGTAGCGGATTGTAAACCTTGCTGCACTGTCACTAATTTTCCTGCGTTATCGTAGCCATAAATATGCTCATGACCAAAGCTATCTTTATGACGTTGAATCAAACCGGACATTGTATAAAGATAATCGCCTGATGAAATGGGTTTATCAGCCTGCGAAAGTGATTCTCGTTGTAATATACCTGATGGGAAATAACTGTAATTGCTTTGGGATACCGAATCTGACGCAGACAATAATGCGCCAGTTTTTGTATGGTAATGAAAATTTTGTTGGTTTGTTTCTGTCGTAAATTTGGACATTACACCACCAAGATCGTACAGATAATCTATATTTTGTTTGTTATGCGAAGGAGTAACAGATTGAATAGGTTTGTTACCTTGAGCACCATACAAATATTCTGATTTGCGGCCTCCCACGGTGTCGCTTATTACGCGCCCAAGACCATCATAGACTAATGCGCCCAATTGTGTTCCATTAACATTCAACGACGAAATTAATTCTTCATGGCTAAAGTTCGCATAGGTAGGTTCTAATTCTGTCCCGTCTGGAAGGGTTTTTTTTACTATACGGTCAAATACATCGTAGGCTATTTGTGTAACATGGCCTTCTGCATCGATTTCACTCACAAGGCGACCAAATCCATCATAGTGGTAGGTGTGAGAGCTGTATACCGTTTCTGTATTTGGATAAACGATTTTGATCGAATCAGGTTGCCCAAAGTTATTTTTCTGAATATGCAATTTACCCGGTACTTCCGACGTATATTGAATAATTGTTCTTGCAACAGGATCATGTTCTTCCATGTCGATTCGGTTGTAATATCGGTCATCGTTAGTAACGGAATGGTTCCCCCAAATATCGAATGAATATTTTTTTATTGTTATCAAAGGTGAGGGAAGACGGATCAGAGGATCCGAAGATAAATCCCATGACCAATCATATGTGCGTTCTTCGGACAGTTGTCCGAAAATATTATATCTTCTGGTAAGGACTGTACGATATGTACCTTTATAAATTCCCGATGTTTCCCAGGTACCGTCATCATCCTGTTCTTCAATCGAACAAATGCGTCCCATACCATCGTAATGGGTTTTACGTCCGACACCTTGAGAATCAATTTCTGTCATCACCGGCCAGGAATTATTATCGTTATCACCGGGATGTTGATAAGAATAACTACGTTTAACTTCTTTTGTTGTGCTGGGGTTGATAATTTGTTCAGTAACTCGACCCAAGAGGTCATAAGATTGATCCGTAATGACATGGTTCACATCAACCTTGCTAAGTTGCCTCTGCGTATAAATGGAGATCACAGTTCTCGATTGCATACTCGTACCATCGAAGCCTGTTACCGTCACGTTTGTGGCAATGGTGTTTGTTGCATATTCATGTTTAAATGTCGTTACAGTTTGTTTATTATTCATCACCGAAGTTATTTTCGCCAACAATCCATGAATTCTACTTTCAGGTGAATTCATATAGGTAAAAGTTTTCACTATCTTGTCATATATTGTTTCTGAAGCCTTGTTGACATATTCATTAATATAAGTGTCAGTAAAAGAGGGTAATTTTTGATATGTGTAGTGAATGACTTTATTCTCTACATCTTGAGAAGTGCCAGGTGCTCCTTTTTGTGTCACTGATTTTAAAAATCGAGAAAAACCTAGCGGATCAGCAGGACAGTTATTTCCTTCTCCGTTGACAGGGTAATAAACATATTCTTTCTGTATCCCACTTGTTTCAGTAATATTTAAGATGTTACCCCAATCATCACTTTTAATATTGACGACTTCTTCGCGTGAAGTATTTGTGATCCAGTTGAAATGACGAGTTACTATACGAGATGGTTGATGTAAATTTTCTGGTTGTTCGGAAAAATCTTTCGACAAATCTTCGTTATATTTAATTTCTGTTATAAATATTATCCCATATCCTCTCTTTGCTTCTTTGATCATTAGATGGAATTTATTAAAAACTCTCTCTACTACTATATTATTTGACTGTTGCTGCATTTCAATTGAAGAATAATTATATCTTCCAGTGACCAGATACAAATTATCTTGGTTAGAATCAAAACTTGTTCTGCCAGAAGAATATCCTAAGAAATTGTGTGATAGGTGATATTCATAGAATTTGTTGATTTCCGGTTGCCCATTACCGGGTTGGATCGTTAATGCAATAGCGCAAGGAATAGATTCAGTATCTGTAACTTTAAGTCCTTCCTCTTTATAACGCACCAGTTCAACATAACCTGTTGGAGTACGAAAACTACTAATAACGAGAAATATTTCTTGTAGTATTTGATAGGTTATCTTAAATTTTTCAGAAGCAATAGGGCCTGAAGCATCATAAGGTTCAGTAACGGTAATAAGATGGTCATTTAGATAATCAAATGATATCTTAGCAGATATATTATTATCTTCAGGATATTCAATGGAGGTACAATTATTTCCATCGTAATTGAATTTAAGATATGTCTCCCCGGTGATGCGATATTTTATCTTAGTCAGATCAAATCTTGCATTATAAGAAAAATCAAATGCTTCTCCATTAGGAAATTCAAGTGAAATTGTTTTCGCAATATCACTTGTTCCAATTTTTTTAAGTGTTTCTATGATGCCACTTTTATTAATAACGTAGAAAGTATTACCGTCAAGTTTATATACGCGAAGATCTTTTAATTTTTTATCTTTAAAGCTGATATCGTGACCGTTAGGAGGAAATGGTTTACATTTAAATTGTTCCCCACTTGCTCTGCGAAATGTGAGTGTTTTTACATCTAATGTTGTTAATGAAAATCGCCAGCCAATACCAAATCCATTATTTAAAGTTGTTAATGGTGAAAATGATAGGCTGAGTGTCTGCTCAAAATTATTAATATTGTTGGGCCTTAACGTGAAAATATTAATATTTGCACTATATTGACCTGTTCTTGGATCTACGCCAGAATTAATATAAGATCCAAAATTAAATGCATTGGAATATATATCATTAGCATTCATTTTTAATTTCCTTTTTAATTAAGGTTATGGTCAGGTAAAATTTTTTTAGTCATTCATGTAATAATGGTAATATAGCCATTCATATATGGATTAAGAATGCCAATTTCCCTAATTGTAAAAATAGTCTAATAAAGATACATCACAATAATCATAATTAAGTATTTTTAATATTATTAATTAGATGAAGGTTGTTGCATCATAATTGAAAATTAATTTTAGTGATTATGTTAATCTATTTATAAAATAATTAATCATATTATATTTATCTGATAATACTAAGATAGCTTTGCAAAATAATCGATTACGTTGAGGGAATTCAATCTAGTTTTAGCAATCTGATTAATTGTCAAATCAAAAAATATACTAACTAGATTGAATTATTTCTATTATAACATTTATACTCCAAAATGAACGATGGTTGTATTTCTTGGATATGGAAAAACAGCTAATAAAATCATTGGTTGTTGGCCTGCAAGAGGAGAAATGGGTGATTCTTTTCTAACTGGTTTTTACCCTTTTCATCTACCGGAAAAGGGCGGTGGATCGCGGTTACAGGGGACAACGAAAAATATAAAATTGTATGTATCCGCTGTACCTATTTCGTTGGGCGTGATTAATAAAATAACCTAACGAAATAGGCTGTTAATTATTCTTTGTTCACGTTAATGATGCGATCTTGTTTAGGATAAGCAATAGGAGATTTTTCAGCGAAATATTTCATTACTGCATCAACGTCAGGCACGCTATATACAGGATCAATACCTTCGTTAAACACAGAAAAGTTACTTCCCCCTGTTGCTAAAAATTCGTTAGCAACCACACGGTATTTTCGATTGAATTCAACAGGTTCACCATTGATTTTTATTGAGCTGGCAATAACACGATCGCCTATTGGTTTGGTGCTATCCCACTGATATTCAAAACCATTAGAAACCGCTAAAACTTGCGAACGTGAACGGTCCCATTGTTGTTCCAGCAGACGTTTAATTTGTTCGCCGGTTAGTGTCTTAGTTAATAATATATTAGAGAATGGCTGAACAGCGTAGATAGCATTGTAAGTTATCTCACCGCTAGTCATGTCAGCACGAATACCGCCGCTGTTCATAAATGCAATTTGGGCGCCGCCACTCTCTTTAGATGCAGCAGTATACAAATGTGCATCTGCAATCACTTTACCCAGTGAAGATTCACCAGCGCGATTAGTTTGCCTATTCAGGTCGCTATCCAACTTACCAATGACCCGGTTTGCCAATGGAGCGGCTATTTTTTCATATGCATCCAATATTTTAGTTACTTCTGGATCTTTTTCATATTTACGGTTATCAACCCAAATATTTTTTGCTTTAAAATCCACAATATCCTTAGTGTATTTGTCTAGTTTTAGATCCAAATTGGTTATTAACGCGCCGTTAGCTTGTGCGGAAGTGACTGGCTTACCATTAACCACACAGTTGTATGCTTGATGCGTGTGACCAGTAATGACGAAATCAATTTCTTTATCCAATTGGTTAACAATGTCTAGAACCTTACCGGTTAGATCATTACAGGAATTCACATTAATACGCTTTCCATCACGTTTCTGTTCAGCGCCTTCATGAATCAGAACACCTATTGCTTTAATACTTTGTTTCTGTAGTTCAGGCACTAAAGCATTAATGGTTTTAACTTCGTTAGCAAAGCTTAAACCTTCGGTTCCTCTTGGTATCACGATCTCTGGCGTACCTTCCAGAGTCAGACCAATGAAAGCCACCGGAATGCCTTTAAATTTTTTAATGATATATGCAGGAAATAGGGTTTTACCCGTTTGATTGACGGTGACATTTGCTGCCAGGTACTGAAATTTCGCCCCGGTAAATGGTTCTGGCCCCTGACAGCCAGTCATAGGATGACAGCCGCCATTCTGTTTACGCAGTAGTTCATCCTTACCTTTATCAAACTCATGATTACCAACGGCAGTTGCTTCCAAACCTACTTTGGATAGCGTTTCAATCGTTGGTTCGTCATGGAACATTGAAGAGAGTAATGGGCTTGCACCGATCATATCACCAGCACCAACGACAATATTGTTAGGGTTCTCTTTCTTTAGTTCCTTGATTAGCGTGGATATATGTTCAATGCCACCTGATTTGTTGGGATCTGATGCTTTCAGGGCGCCATGAAAGTCATTCATAGCCAGGACACGAACATCAATAATATCTGTTTTATCGTGACCGGGTTTAATGACACATCCGGTCAATAGGGCACTGCCAATCGCCAAAAAAATTAATTTATACTTATTATTCATCTTATTATCTCTTGGTATTGAGTTCACGTTTTGGACAGTCAATCACTTTTAAGTCTTTGCTGTAATAAATGTAAAACTCATCACGATTGATCTGAATGGTTTTATCTTTAATATGGTACTTCGACGAACAAAAGCAGATTATTGTACTTGGAAATGGCAAAACGTTTATCTAAACCAACAGTGTAAGTCTGTTTTTTATAATTAAAGGTATTTGTATTTACATCATGCAGGTAGTAACCCGCATATAGACTACTTTCGATGCGATTCCAGTGCTATTTCACATCAATACCATAAAAATCCATTTTCTAAATAAGATCGGTTCTTGTGGGGGAAGATTTTGATCTTAAAATAGGCAATTAGTTCAATCTTTTATCCAGAATTCAGGTTAGTAATTCAAATCCTATTTGAATGAAACCTTTTCTTACTGAGAAGGTTGTATTTAAATGAAATCATATAAATTTTAAAAAACCATTCGGGCCAAATACCTATCTTTTTATTTAATGTGGAATTAATTGTCTCCCCACAAACCTATTAATGGGCTGTGTCTAAAAGTAACAGCCGATTCGCAAATCGGCTATTTTGGGGTGAAGTTGTTTTTCAATGGTGAAGCTGGTGTAAATGGAAAATAAATTGTATTGACGGGATAAAAACCTGAAATTAACTTGTCTTCTGCCTTATCTTTGTCGTAATCGACGAATAACACAGCTAAGATCCAGCTCTTGATCCTGTAGTAGAACCATTAGGTGATACATCAGATCTGCTGCTTCATTCGTTAGCTCTTCTCTGTTATTAACTACCGCTGCCAAAGCAGTTTCTACTCCTTCTTCACCCACTTTCTGAGCGATTCGTTTCGTACCGCTGGCATATAATTTTGCGGTGTATGAGTGGTCAGGGTCGGCTGTTTTGCGACTTGCCAGCAATTTTTCAAGCTGATAAAGAAATCCCCATTCAGTTTGTGCCGGAGCAAAGCAACTGCATGTACCAAAGTGACAGGTAGGGCCGATTGGATCTGCGAGTGCCAATAGGGCATCATTGTCACAATCAGGATAGATGTTGACCAAGTTAAGAAAATGGCCGGAGCTTTCACCTTTGGTCCACAGACGTTGTTTACTGCGGGAAAAGAAAGTGATTTTGCCTGAACTGATAGTTGTATTCAGTGCTTCTTTATTCATGTAACCCATCATTAGGACATCGCCGGATATAGCATGTTGCACAATAACCGGCATCATATAAGCGACTTTTTCCCAATCCAGTTTTTCGATTTGTTGTACGGTCAGCAAGTTCTTATCTCCACGCCTTGTTGTGAAAGGTACTGTTTTAATTCACCAATATTGATAATGTGTTTATGGAATACAGATGCTGCTAGTGCTCCATCGACATTTGCCTGTTTAAAGGCATCAAGAAAGTGTTCTGGTGCGCCTGCGCCGCCAGAGGCAATAAGAGGGACATGACAAACCTCGCGCACCTGTTTTAGTTGAGCCAGATCATAGCCATTGCGAACACCATCCTGGTTCATCATATTGAGTACGATTTCACCTGCACCACGGCGTTGCGCTTCTTTTACCCAATCGAGGGTTTGCCATTGAGTAGCCTTTGTGCGTTTTTCGTCACCGGTAAACTGATAAACCTGATAGCGGCCTGCACTTTCATCAAACCAGGTATCAATCCCTACGACGATGCATTGAACGCCATAACGATCGGCTAAACGGGTAATTAAGGTAGGATCAGTCAGGGCAGGGGAGTTGATAGAGATTTTATCTGCCCCAAATGAGAGGATTTGCCCTGCGTCTTCGATGGTTTTGATTCCACCGGCAACGCAAAAAGGAATATCGATCACTTCCGCAACTTTGGCGACCCAACTTTTATCAACTACCCGTCCATCAGATGAGGCGGTGATATCGTAGAAAACCAGTTCATCTGCCCCTTCCTCCGCATATCGTTGAGCGAGTGGCACAATATCGCCGATAGTTTCGTGATTGCGAAATTGAACACCTTTAACCACTTGCCCATCACGAACATCAAGGCAAGGAATTATGCGTTTTGCCAGCATTGAATTGCCTCCGTCAGGGTAAATTTCTCATCAAGTAATGCACGACCAATAATAACCCCGGCTACACCGCTGGCAGGCAGAGAAGCGATATCATTTAATGTGCCGATGCCACCTGAAGCCTGAAATGCGATTTGTGGATAGTATTGGCAAATTGACCGATATAATTCGACATTTGAGCCAGTTAGCGTGCCATCGCGGGAAATATCGGTACACAGTACATATTTCAACCCGTAAGGCAGATATTGTTTAATAACTTGTTCCAGAGTGATAGCAGAATTCTCCCGCCAGCCATTGATGGCAACCTGTTTCATGCCTGTATCGTTGATACGGACATCCAGCGCCAGCACAATATTTTCCGCACCATAATGTTTAAACCATTGGATAACTAGTGCCGGTTGTTTTATGGCGATAGAGCCAATGACGATCCGGTTGGCCCCCGCATCAAGCAATGTTTTCACATCTTCTTCTGTACGGATGCCGCCGCCAACTTGAACAGGTATAGAAACCGCTGCAAGTAATTTGCGCAGTAAAGGGATCTGGCGGGCGGATGGATCTTTAGCACCGGTTAGATCGACCAGATGGAGCAGTTTTGCTCCCTGTTGTTCATATTGTTGAAAATGAGACAGAGGATCGTGCTTATAATCCCGTTGTTGAGCATAGTCCCCCTGATGTAACCGTACTACTTTGCCATCAATCAAATCTAATGCCGGTATAATCATTGTGCTTACATCTCCAGAAAATTCTTTAATAGTCTGGCTCCGGCTGCACCGGAACGTTCAGGGTGAAACTGTACGCCAAAGAAATTATCTTTAGTGATTGCACTGCTGAAAGTGTTGCCATATTCGGTTTGCGCAATGGTGTAAGTATTCACTGGGATCGCGTAGCTATGGACAAAATAAAAATAGGTATTGTCTGCAATACCACGGAATAACGGGTGTCCCGCTTTTGGCAAAACTTGATTCCAGCCCATATGTGGCAATGGAAGCCCATGAGTAGCCATTTTTTGGACGGGGGAATCAATAATTTCGAGTAGGGTGACATTATCTCCTGCAACATTATCGCTTTCTTCGCTGGTGGCAGCGAATAGCTGCATGCCAAGGCAAATACCTAACACAGGTTGGCTAAGTACTTTAATTAACGGTATAAGCTCCCGTTGTGTTAATTGATCCATTGCGGCGCTGGCAGTGCCGACGCCAGGCAAAAGTAATTTATCTGCTGCCAGGATCGTCGCTGCTTCTTGGCTGATTTCAGGTTGATAGCCTAATTTTCGGATGGCATAAGCTACCGATGACAAGTTGGCGCAGCCAGTATTGAGAATGACGATTTTCATCACAGAACCCCTTTGGAACTAGGCAATGTATCGCCTTCTATCCGAATCGCCTGACGTAGTGTGCGGCCAAAGGCTTTAAACAGGCTTTCTGCTCGGTGATGATCGTTGCTGCCTTTCGTTTTCAGATGCAGCGTACAGGCCATTGCATAAGAGAGTGAACGAAAGAAGTGTTCAATCATTTCAGTACTCAGATCACCCACCCGCTGGTGTTTGAATTCAGCTTTATATTCTAGATGAGGGCGACCGGAGATATCGAGAGCACAGCGGGCAAGGCATTCATCCATTGGCAACACAAAACCAAAGCGGCAAATGCCTCGTTTATCTCCCAAAGCCAGCTTCAATGCTTCCCCCAATGCCAGACCGGTATCTTCAACGGTGTGGTGATCATCAATACAGAGATCGCCTTTAACCTGAACATTTATGCGGAAACCTCCGTGGGTGGCAATCTGATCCAACATATGGTCAAAAAACCCGACGCCGGTATTGATATTGCTGCCGCCTTCACGGTCGAGCCAAACGTCAATATTGATGGATGTCTCTTTAGTAACACGTTGAATATGAGCGTGGCGATCTTTACGGGTCAGTTGTTCACTAATGGCGGACCAGCCAAAGTTTTTCGGATGATAACGTAATCCCTGAATGCCCATATTTTTTGCCAGTTGCAGATCGGTTTCCCGGTCGCCAATCACATAGCTGTTAGCGGTATCCATCAAGCTTTCTGCCAGATATTTTTCTACGAGTTTGATTTTTGGCTTACGGCAATGACAGTTCTCTTCTGGTTTGTGAGGGCAGATTAAAACTTCATCAAAATGGATGCCTTGAGAACTGAAAATCTGCATCATCAGGTTATGTGGCGGTTCAAACTGTTCTAATGGAAAACTGTCTGTGCCAAGACCATCCTGATTGGTGATCATAATTAGCCTGAACCCCGATTTTTGCAGGGCAAGTAGCGCAGGAATAACCTCGGTTTCCAGTGCCAGTTTATCCAGACGGTCAACCTGAAAGTCTGTTGGTGGTTCAGTGATCAGCGTACCATCCCGATCAATAAAAAGGAGTTTCTGGTTCATCAGTTTGTTGTCTCCTTTGGTTGTTCATTTATAGTGGAAAGGGCGCTGATGGCTTCAACCACTCGCTCACACTCTTTACGGCTGCCGATAGTGATCCGCAGGCAACCCTCTAAACCAGGCTGTTTGCGCTGGTCGCGCAGGATAATGCCTTGATGCCATAATGTTTTGAAAACAGTTTCTGCGTCATAGAATTTCACCAATATGTAATTGGTTTCACTGGGAAATACCTTTTCAACGATAGCCAATTTATTCAAGGCTTGTTGCAAATAATCGCGGTTCTTCCTGGTCTCAATGACGCGTTTTTGCATAACGGCGATGCCTTTTGCTGTCAGTGCTTGTGTTGCAATATCCGCAACGGGAGTAGAAAGCGGGTAAGGTGCAATCACTTTTAACAACAGAGTGATGATATCCACAGATGCGAGAGTAAATCCACAGCGCAGACCGGCTAAAGCAAAAGCTTTCGAGAGGGTTCGCAAAATGACTAAATTTGGATAGTTTTTTAGCCAGCTTGCGATACTATTTTCCGGGCAAAATTCAATATATGCTTCATCGATAGTGACAATTGCACGATTGGCGGTCAGTTCCAGAATTTTACGCAATGAACCAGGATTAATTGAGTTTCCTGTTGGATTATTAGGGCTACAGATATAGATCAATTTTACCCGGTCAAGGTTATTTTCGATCGCTTCGATATCCAGTTGCCAATTTTCCAGTGCGGCAATTTTCTTTTGTTCGACACCAAAAGTTTCAGCGCTGACACTGTACATACCATAAGTCGGAGGGCAAAACAGAACCGCGTCTTGTCCGGGTTCACAAAATACGCGGATGAGAAGTTCAATGGATTCATCAGCACCCCGACAGGCTAGCACTTGCTCAGGTTGTAATCCGACATAAGCGGCATAACGACGGATAACCGAGGCTGGCTGGCAGTCAGGATAACGGTTTAATGTTTGCTCAGTGCATTGGAAATCAGGCGCTAGTGGGTACTCGTTGGCATTCAACCAAACATCACCCTTGCCGCCAAGGCGACGGGCAGACATATAAGGTGTTAATTTGCGGATATTTTCTCGTGCCAACAGATTGGCATCAAAAATGTTATTCATATTCACTCCTTATCTGCAATATTCAGTGCAGCTACACGTAAAGTGACGGCGTTTTTATGGGCAGTCAATTGTTCTGCTTGCGCCAGTGTTTCAATGGTCTGAGATAGGTTCAGTAGCCCTTGTGGCGTCAGTTGCTGGATCGTCATACGTTTTAGGAAATCTGCCAGACCAAGGCTGGAATAGGTTGAAGTGTAGCCGTAAGTTGGTAATACGTGATTGGTTCCTGATGCATAATCTCCCGCAGATTCCGGCGACCAGTCACCGAGGAAAATGGAACCGGCGCTAGTGATTTTTTCAATCAGTTGTTCTGGCTGACGGGTTTGGATAATCAGGTGCTCTGGGCCATAGCGGTTGCTGATTTCTACGCACTGTTGCAGGCTTTTTGTCACAATAATCCGGCTGTGCGCTAGTGCTTTGGCGGCAATCTGGTTGCGAGGAAGCAGGGTAAGCTGTTTTTCGATTTCCGCTATCACTTTCCTGGCTAACGTTTCATCAGGTGTAACCAATATCACTTGTGAGTCAGGGCCATGTTCTGCTTGTGAGAGTAAATCGGCAGCCGCAAAAACGGGGTTTGCCCCCGCATCGGCGATAATAAGCAGTTCCGATGGGCCAGCAGGCATATCAATGGCGGCACCATCTACGCGCTGACTAACTTGTCTTTTGGCTTCGGTAACATAAGCGTTACCTGGACCAAAAATCTTATCTACTTTGGGTACGGATTCTGTTCCAAATGCCATAGCGGCAATGGCTTGAGCGCCACCAATCTGGAATATTTCCGTAATTCCACACAGTGTGGCCGCATAGAGAATTTCATTGGCAATCGGTGGTGGGGAACAAAGTACAACTCTATGGCAACCCGCTATTTGAGCAGGTGTTCCGAGCATCAAAACGGTAGAAAGTAATGGTGCAGATCCGCCGGGGATATAAAGCCCGACAGAATCAATAGGTTGTGTTACTTGTTGACAATAGACCCCAGGTTGGGTTTCTACTTCGATCTTTATAGGTTTTTGCGCTTCGTGGAAGACGCGGATATTATTCATTGCCCGTTGCATTGCCTGTTTAATGTCGTCATTCAGGCTGTTTTCCGCGGCGGCGATCTCTTCCGGCGAAATACGGATATTTTCAATAACCATTTTGTCGAAACGGCGGCTGAATTCACGCAGAGTGTGATCGCCATATTCTTTTACCGCATGCAGAATTTGTTCCACTGTACGGGAGATTTCTTCGGAAGCTGAAATAGCAGGGCGTGTCAGTAAAGCGCTTTGCTGTTCATCATGGCATTCCTGCCAATGGATCAGGGTATCGAAACGGCTAGTCATTTTCGTTTACTCCATCATCTTTTCAATTGGTAATACTAAAATGGAGCTGGCGCCAAGGGATTTAAGTTTCTCCATCGTTTCCCAAAACAGTGTTTCACTGCTTACCATGTGCATGGCAACGCGGTTCTGATCCCCCGCCAGCGGTAGAATCGTTGGTCGTTCTGCCCCTGGTAGCAGAGCAATCACTTCTTCCAGCTTTGCACTTGGTGCGTGCAACATGATGTATTTGGATTCACGGGCCTGAATCACCCCTTGAATGCGAGTCAACAGTTTTTCAATCAGTTGCTGTTTATCAGCGGGCATTTCACCATCACGTTGAATAAGACAAGCTTTGGAACGGTAGATAATTTCTACTTCCCGCAGGCCATTCGCTTCCAGTGTTGCGCCAGTTGAAACCAGATCGCAGATAGCGTCTGCTAACCCGGCGCGCGGGGCAACTTCAACTGAGCCATTTAGCAGACAGGATTTAAAGTGGACTTTTTTCTGATCGAGATAACGTTTTAACAGATGAGGATAAGAGGTTGCGATACGGGCATTTTGTAAACATTCGACGCCAGTATAATTGTAGTCTAGAGGTGCGGCTAATGAGAGGCGACAGGTGCCGAAATCAAGACGACGTAAAGTGAAATAACGTGGATCTTCTCCTTGAGCGCGACGGTTTAATAGCTCTTCTTCCAGCACGTTTTCACCGATAATACCCAGATCGACAACGCCATCCATAACCAGCCCTGGAATATCGTCATCACGTACTCGCAAGATATCAATTGGCATATTCTCTGCGAATGCAATTAGGCGCTGTTGTTGCAGATTAATTTTAATACCACAGCGAGCCAGTAATTCTCGTGAATCTTCGCTTAATCGGCCTGATTTCTGCATTGCGATACGTAAACGTGATTTATCTAACATTTTTATCCCCACTTAAAATTGTAAACATAAAAAAACCCCCGGAAGGATTCTTCCGAGGGTTTTCATCGCATTCATGCCACCGGAAGACCCGCTAAACGTCTTCCAGCACACAACCGCCTGAAAGACTAATCAGGATGATGATGGTGGTAATGGCTAAATTGAATGCGGATCATAATGGTTTCTCTTTATTTATTATTGCTATTGGTGACTGTTTGCTGCCAGTTGTTTTTATTCATTGACCAGCAGAGGTTAAATTTTTTGCTTGCCATTCAACCTATACGATTTGATGGCCTAAAAGCAATCTATTTTTTTAACAATAAATTTATATTGTAATAGTGTTTTGTTTTTACTCGAAATATTGCTCTCTATGAGAGAGATACAGTACCAATAATAACAGTGGCTTAATGTTCGAATTATTTGCATAATCAAAATAATATCAGGCATATAAGGAGTGGTGATGAAAAAAGTTTCCATTATCGGTCTGGGGTGGTTGGGGATGCCATTAGCCAAGGCATTGAGTCGCAGTGGTATGCAAGTTGTTGGCAGTAAAACGACGCCAGATGGTGTAGAGGCAGCACGTATGTCTGGTATCGAATGTTATTTGTTACAACTGGAACCTCAGATCAATTGTGCGCTTGATGATTTAGAGCAACTGATGGTAGCCGATGTGATGATCATCACTTTACCGGCAAGCCACACGGCGGGGGGCAGTTATAACTATGTTAAGGCAGTTCAGTTAATTGTCGATACCGCTCTTTCATACTCCGTGCCAAGGATTATTTTCACCAGTTCTACCTCTGTTTATGGTTTTGTTGCTGGCAATCTCAATGAAGATGCGCCTTTTTGCCCTGAAACGCCTTCCGCTCAGGCATTGGTTGAATTAGAGAATTGGTTGCACAAACTACCAAATATTTCCGTTGATATTTTACGTTTAGCCGGTTTGGTAGGCAGTGATCGTCATGCCGGGCGTTTTCTGGCGGGCAAAAAGGACGTTAAAGGGGGGAATCAGCCGGTCAATTTAGTTCATCAGGATGATGTGATTTCAGCCATTAACTTATTAATTCAGAGGAGTAATGGTGGGCATATTTATAATTTATGTGCGCCTGTTCACCCAACTAAAGCTGAATTTTACCCTAAGGCCAGTAATCAGCTTGATTTAGTTCCACCTGAGTTTTCCAGAGAAGAAACTCAGGTGCGCAGCAGAATTGTTGATGGCAGCCGTATTTGCCAGGAGTTAGGATTTAAGTATCAATATCCCGATCCTAGATGGATGCCAATGAGCTGATTTTTCTCAACTTAACTCAATCATGACAATTTCTTTGAACGCTGGTCTTTCTGCCATTAATTGATACCAGCGTTCAATATTTTGCAGAGATGGACGTTTGATTGGGATGTTAAGCCAAGGATAAATCATGGGGCCTAATGCAATATCAGCCATGCCAAATTTATCACCAGAAAGATATTTCTGTGCTGCCAGGGTGTTATTGAGCACTTTCATCAGTTTTTCGATTTCAGTCAGGGTTTGTTCTATTTGTTTTTGATCCCGCTCTGCTTCAGGTGTGCGAATAAAACCTATCACGAGTTGTTTGATATGAGGAAACAGGTGTGAACCAACCCAATCCATCCATTTATCGGCATTAGCTCTTTCCTGTAAATCTTGCGGATAAAGCACATCTTTGCCAAATTTCGCTGCAAGATAACGAACGATTGCATTAGATTCCCACAGGACAAAATTATCTTCTTGCAAACAGGGGATTTGCCCATTCGGATTCATTTTCAGATATTGCGGGTCGTCCAGTTTGCCAAATTTACCACCAATATCTACCTGATTATACGGCACATCGAGTTCTTTCAGACACCAGAGCACTTTTTTTACATTGGAAGAGTTTTTACGGCCCCAAATGGTCAGCATGGGCTTCTCCTTGAATTAGAATAATAATAAAGTCGGTTATTTGCTACCAATATGCTTTATTGGATTACATGAAAACCAATGATCAGCACAATCTTTACACTGTTTATGTTGGTTTCTTATCGTACAACATTTTATATTAATAAGAATTTGACATTTTTTCTTATTAAATAAAGGGGAACGATGATGAAGAAAAGTTTGGCGATGACGATGAAATGTGTTATTGCGGTGCTGACAGTAGCATCAATGGTAGGTGCCAGTGTTTATGCATCGGATGAACCTGTCGTTCCACCAGTGGACGCTAGAGCTTATGTGTTAATGGATTATGACAGCGGTAAAATCCTGGCGGCGGGTAATCCTGATGAGCGGCTCGATCCAGCCAGTCTGACAAAAATTATGACCAGTTATGTTGTCGGTCAGGCGATAAAAGCGGGAAAAATCACGCCGGAAGATATCGTTACTGTGGGAAAGGATGCTTGGGCGACGGGTAATCCCATATTGAAAGGTTCTTCTCTCATGTTTCTTAAACCCGGTGATAGGGTAAAAGTGATCGATTTGAATCGCGGCGTTGTCATTCAGTCTGGCAATGATGCCAGCATTGCTTTAGCTGATTATGTGGCGGGTAGTCAGGATGTATTTGTTAGTCTGATGAATAATTATGCAAAAGCACTTGGGTTGACTAACACCCATTTTCGCACGGTTCATGGATTGGATGCTGAGGGCCAATTCAGCACTGCGCGTGATATGGCGATATTGAGTCAGGCTATGATCCGTGATGTGCCTGATGAGTATGCCCTGCATAAAGAGAAAACATTCACCTTTAATAAAATCCAACAGCCTAACCGTAACCGATTGTTGTCGAATAAGAATATGAATGTTGATGGTGTGAAAACAGGATATACCAGCGGCGCTGGTTATAACCTGGTTGCTTCAGCGACAGAAGGACCTATGCGGTTGATTTCTGTTGTGCTAGGTGCGCCAAGTGATCGGGTTCGTTTCGCCGAAAGTGAAAAATTACTTGCATGGGGACTCCGTTTTTATGAAACAGTGACGCCCATTAAAGCTAACGAACCGTTTGTTTCAGAAAAGGTTTGGTATGGAGATCGTTCAGATGTTGCTCTTGGCGTGGAAAAAGATGCGGCAATCACCATTCCTCGTGGGCAGCTAAAAAACCTGAAAGCCAGTTACACGTTAAATCAGACGCCATTGACAGCGCCTTTGGCGAAAAATCAGTTTGTCGGCGTGATTAATTTCCAATTAGGGGATAAGGTGATTGAACAACGTCCTTTGGTAGTTAAAGAGGCGGTGGAAGAAGGTGGCTTTTTTAGTCGCATTTGGGATTTGATTGTGATGAAGGTGAGTGGTTGGTTTAAGGCGCTTTTTGGTTGATTGACGTCAATGTGTGGTTTATGCGGCGGGTTGGATGGAGTTATATTCTTCCTTGCTTAGGGCGCGGCATTTTGCCGCGCACGTTTTACACTTATTTTTTTTCATCCAGAGAGCAACGTTTGTTGTTTTTTACAGCAGATCCGTTGTACCGGCCTTTGAATAACAAGACACCATCAGGTTTATCTTGCCAGTAAGCCCATAATTCAACCTCAGTTTTAACATGATGACCAATATTTTCGTAGCGAATATGTGTAGGTGATAAACCTCGATAATTGCGGGTTGATGTTCCTTCATATCGGAGTTCATAGCTATTAGCGAATCCTGTTAAATCGCCACTTCTGAATAGAATACAGGTTGCTACGTCATGAAACTCTACCCATCCATTAAGCGGTTTATTTTCACCTTCAGTTTCTATTTCAAAGACAATGACATTTTTGCCAGTTTCAGTTTTACCAAATACCATCAGTTTTCCATCTTCAATGGGGCGCAATAAGGATATTGAATTTTTTTCTGGATCTATAATCAAACCACCATATTCAACCCCATTGACATTGGCTGTGTAGTTGGGAAAACGACTAACATTGCCTCCGCCGAAAATAACAAGAGGTTCCTGATGATTTGAAACATCAAGTTCACCAGCAAAAGGCCGGACAGCATCACCGTCAGAAAAAATCTTTTCACTTTCTCCAGTGCCAATAGCACCGTATATTTCTATTTTACTGTTCCAGGCAACTTCATCTTTTGCTATGGGAACAACAATGAGATTCTCAGAAACTAAGATCGGTGGAGACTGGTAAGTAATCCCCTCAAAGATAACATCATAAACATCAAAAAATTCAACACTGCCCTCAACAAATTTGACGGCTCTATGCCATGCTCCATCGTAGAAATAATCTGTTGCATAACCTGAGGATGGCTTTTTAATACGTTGGCTTTCTTCTGACATTTTATCACCTATTATGAAGAGAAATGAGTGAGAGAAAAATAGATATTCAAGCATTAAAAATAGTAGTAAGCATTATTGATATTTGTCAAGAAAATGGGTTTTGATTGGGTTTTTATTATTCTATAGGTAATATTAGATAGGAAATTAATTTGTAGAAAATTAAAATATCCATGTTCAGAAATAGATTTAATATAATTGTTTTAATATGTTGTTATTGGGTGTGTTAAATATATGATCAATAAATTTATTAGGGTTAATTTTAGGTCTATTATTGTTTATTTGAAATGATTTTTAAATTCATTGAATATAGATTAATGACACCGAAATAGCATTATTGAAATAAGATATTATTTATTAATTATCGTGAATTCAAAACGGTGTTGTGAGAACAGGCAGAACCTTGTGATTAAGGACCTGCCTGGAGAAGGGAATCTCTGGTAGAAAATACTGTTAGCTTTTACTCAACATCAGCTTTGTTCTACCAGAGAAATACTACACTCAATTTCTATTGTAGCAATAAGGAATTAGGTGCAGCTATCTAGCAATTTATGACTTTATATTAAGAAGCCAACAATGTTGCGTTGTAGATATAATTGTAACCACCAGGAGAAACCGCTGATGAAGAAGTTATATTTACACGTTTGTTATTACTGCAAGCGTTCAGAAGAAGATGATACAGTGCAGCACCTCT
This sequence comes from Photorhabdus akhurstii, assembly GCF_019090985.1. NCBI lineage: Bacteria > Pseudomonadati > Pseudomonadota > Gammaproteobacteria > Enterobacterales > Morganellaceae > Photorhabdus > Photorhabdus akhurstii. Next base: position 1,864,533 of record NZ_CP020335.1, read on the forward strand.
GTAGTCCTGCGCATTCCACCATAACAGATAGTTAAATTTGCCGTTAGGGAATTGCATAGTTACAGTCACTTGTAATTGGTTTTGATCAGGTGCAGCCTGAACTGAAGTTACTGTACCAACAGCGAAATAGTAATTAGGAGTTGGAGAAGTGTTTTCAGGTTTATTTTCTGTTACCGCTTCATTAGAAGAAGGATTTGCATAGTTCATCGTGTTAACCTTTTAATTTAATGTAATTGAAAAATAGAATTTTTTTACCAAAATGTGCAGAACAGTAATTTGTCCGCCGAAGAAATATAAGATAATTGGTAATTGTAATCTATACTAAAAGTTTATCTGTGTTATATAATTATTGATGCTGTTAAAATGTTGCCAATAATATATTTCCTCTAAATGGTTATAATAATCAAAGGTATCACTCTAATCAAAAAATAATATTGATATTTATTTCGTGCTGTTGAAATGGAAAAATTAATAATCTGTTCCAATAGGCATTATTTATGCAGGATGTTCTTATAATAGAGTGTGGGTAAGAAATAAGCTGTAGGCATTGAAACGAACAGTCAGTATGTAGTGAATGGTTTAAATTTCTGTTTTCTAGTTAATATTCAGATAAAACATTATGAAATTATTATTATCCTATAATATTTCGCATGGATATATATAACTACAATTTTTGAAATTAATTAATTTGAATCTATTTTAATGTTAATAGTGCCTGGGCATATGATATTTTATTAATAATTATATATTGCGAATGTTATTGATGTAATTACATATGTTGTTAATTGTTCACAGTGTACAATAATGGGATATTGTTATGCCTTGTTTTTTTAAGATTGAGTAGGGGCTGTGTTCTATCCTAAAGGTGGTTTTTATAAGAAATGTTTTCGAACGAAATTAAATTTTTATAATAATATATTGATGTTGTCTGTTTGAAATAGATAACTGGTTAATTAATTATAATTTTTTGGAGTTTTATTTTATATTATTTTTATGCATTTATATTTTTATATTAAATACAACCAGGCAGGCAGAGCGTTAATATTACGCTCTGCCTCAAATAGGGTAAAATGTGCTGTTGTAAAAGTCAGCTTCATTATACCACAGAAATGTTGTGCCAAACTCCTATCACAAAAGTACTGTATGTTGCGATTAATGAAACCGCTTCAATCAGATTGCGTTTCTATTAGGAATCTATTATTTGGCTCAAGCATTTCACAGGCGATTATTTTACATAGAGATTTCTACGCAATTAATATAATCGCAACCGAGAGGACCAACTTTTCCTACGGTTCCTATTTTCACATCTTTCTTCGCGCAAAGCGCTTCCATTAGGACTTTATAAATCGCCATGCCTCTATTATCTAGCAGATTCCATTTTAAAAGCATTTCTTCAGATGTGCCATCAAGCATTAATACAGTCACCATGACTTGCATAACTTTGTCTGGCATAACTTTCATTGCAATGACTTTACAGCTACGTAACATTACGTCGTCTACCATATCTTTGTCTTTGATTAAAGAAGGATGCATGTCGTTAATCATAATATAAACTCCAAAATATAAATTAATTAATAAATGACTTATATTGTCTCTGAATAATTAACGGAAAACCGTTTGTTTGAGAAATATAAGGTGGTTGGTACTTCTACTATAAAAGCAATCTACATAAGAAATTTTTTTCGCACTAAAAATATAGGACAGTTAACATTTTTAATTGGCATATAACATTTTCTCTAACACATATAACTATAGGTGCCATTTATAGGTTGTCAAATAAATTTGAAAAAATAATGTAATTAATTGATAAATAGAGTTATATTGCTAAAAATAGAAAATAAATTGTCAACGGGAGAAATATAAAATAATTGGGATTTTCTATGTTTCATATAATTAGATTAAATTAAAATTTTATTGGTAATTTATTTATTTTGAATGATTAGCTTGGTAATTAAAAATTTAAATTATATTTTTGATTGTTGTAAATAAATATGGTTAATTTATTTGTTTGAAATTTATATAAATATTAATGTAAATGAGATGTTGTGTGTGTTTTTTATAAAAAAAACTTTTCTTTATGAAGTATTGGTCTATTCTTTAAAAAACTCAATAGTAAATAAAATAGCCATGCAAATAACTATTTCAATATTAAGACTAAATTTTTTTGGGGTAATTTTCTATTTATCAATAGAAGAATGTTATTAGAAATAAAATAATTAGAATTCATTATTCTATTGAATATAGATGTAGATTGCTTATTTTGGATAGAGAGTTAATACAGGCATTTAGTGCTTTAGCATTAATACATTTAAGATAATTATGGGGAGGCAGTGATAAACTGACATGACAATATAGTGTTGAACCGTTGTTGGAAAAATAATTATCGTTTTCTAATGGGCGTATAGGCTCATTGTTCTATGATGAAAAGGTGGTTATATGTCATATCTTGATCCGTTGGCGCTTTCTATCCGTTTTGGAAATCGCAATAATTTAGGTGCTGACAAGCGATGGACGGATAAACCTAATCCTCTCCGTATGCTTAATCAGGAGCAATTTACTTACATTTATGAGGATAGTCTGCACTTTCTTTATGGTCGATATAGATTCAACCCAAGTAATGGACACGATAGTATTTTGACCGATATGCAAGTGTCAAAAATCAAGACCGGGAAATATATTGATCAATATGGTCATGATGAACAGTATGAGGTTCTTGGTCTCCTTGGTGGCATGGGAATATTTCCTTTACATTCAATATTTGGTACGTTCAGAACAGAAGAAATCGATCTGATTAGTTACTATTTTTATATTGCAGCTGTATTGACGGAAAATTATTCCGTTCATAATCGTTATTTTTACCAAGGTTATCCAATGGGGCCGAATAACGATGAGGGGTTAGATTATCTTCTTATGTGGAACGCGGTTGATGTCATTCCACCACCATATAAACCGGGTTTACCACGATATTTCCCTCTGATTAACGGCTATATTCTCTTCCCTTCAGCAACCGAGGCTGTAGTTATCTCTAATATTCCTACCGATGCTAGGTTTATCCGTCTGGAAGAGACAGGCTATAGGTTTCCTTTTACCGGGGAGATTGCGACCAAGACGCCTTATATCCTGACAGATAAGTTGCGGCAACAATGGGACGAAGAAGAGGAGCAGGGGGCGCCAATAGATGAACGTGGATATTTTAACGAGGACGATCTGTGGCAATATGATGAACAGCAAGGGGATTGGGTGAAGTGGAGGGAAGCTTAAATTTTTCCACCGGTTAGTTCATGTCATTATTCGGTTGCTGTTCGTTTAAAGAGAACAGCAACCAAGTCATGTTTATCTATGCAAACAGTGAATAGAGGACTGCGGAAATAGCCACCAATCCCATAAAGATGACAAATAGGTTACTTAGCTTGCCGCCATATTTGCGCATTGCAGGCACTTTGCGGATTGCATACATTGGCATAATGAACAGCAGCATTGCGATAACAGGACCGCCCAATCTTTCGATCATTTCCAAAATACTTGGGTTCAGAGTCGCAACAATCCAAGTCGTGACTAACATGAAAATTGACGTGATACGATTCAGCTTTTTAGGCTCAATAGTTTTGCCTTGGTCACGCAATGTCTTAACAACCATACCATTAAAACCTTCACGCGCTCCCAGATAATGACCAAGGAAAGATTTGGTAATGGCGATGAATGCAATAAATGGAGCAATGTAGGCAATCACTGGTGTATTAAAGTGGTTAGCCAGATAAGAGAGGATAGAAATATTTTGTGCTTTGGCTTCCGCTAGATTTTCTGGAGACAGGCTCAATACGCAACTAAATACGAAGAACATCACGGTGACAACCATCATGATATGGGCGTAAGCCAAAATGCGGGAGCATTTTTTCTCAGCATTCTCACCGTACTCTTCACGTTTTGCCACGGCAAACGCCGAGATAATTGGCGAGTGGTTGAAGGAGAATACCATTACCGGGATTGCCAGCCATAGCGTAATAAGCAGTCCATGACTTGCACCTGATGCAGAGACGGTGATGTTTTCAAAGATTGCGGTGTTCCAATTAGGGATCAGATAGAACGCCAGCAGCATCAAAACGGCAACAAATGGGAATACCAGCACACTCATCGCCTTAACAATAGCCTGTTCACCGAAACGAACGATGGTCATTATACCAATAATTAGGATCAGAGCCAGCAGGGCGCGAGGAGGTGATGGCAAATGTAATTGGTGAACAATAAAGCTGTCTACGGTGTTGGTAATAGCAACGCTGTAAACCAACAGAATCGGGTAGATAGCGAAGAAGTAGAGCAGGGTGATAAGTTTACCTGCCAGGTTGCCAAAGTGCTCTTCTACGACTTCGGTAATATCTTCACCTGGGTTTTTACCCGATAGAACGAAACGACACATCCCGCGATGGGCGAAAAAAGTCATTGGGAAAGCCAGTAGCGCCATCACCAGAAGAGGCAGCAGGCCGCCAATACCAGCGTTGATAGGTAAGAATAATACACCGGCGCCAATCGCGGTGCCGTATAAGCCAAGCATCCATACTGTATCTGATTTACGCCAGGTTTTATAATCGCTTGGGCTGGTCGCCTGCGATGCGATTGTACCTGTTTGAGTCATATCCATAGTTATCTCCGAGAATAACGCGGTAAATTAAAAAACGAAATTACAATGCCGCAAGTATGCAATAAATGCAAATACATGTGGCCTAACTCTTTCTTTATAAAAAATAAATTCTTTAAATATCTTTGGTGTTTATTTAAACGTTTTTATTACCACATTAACATCTTGGTCGAAAATTGGACTTTGAATTAACAAGCCAAAATTTTCGCTTTACTTTCTTTTTTGAAAGAAAGTCTGGAAATTTTAAGACCAGACTTTTGATAGCGGCAAGATAGCGATTTTTAGTGAATAGTACCGTGATCATAGTCTCAAATGCGGAATATATCTCGAAAAGTCATCATGTTGCGAGATTTAGTGTAATTGTTGCCTAAATATTGCGAATTTTAACGAGGTCAAATTATAACCTCAATTTTCCTATTACTCAACTCTCATTATTATCTTATGTTTTTGTTATTCTCCATCCATTTGTTTATATATTAATGAATAAAAATGGCAAATAGAAGGTATGGTTAATAGATTGATAAATATCAATTTGTTACCGAATTTTAAAAATAGCTATCTCTGATGTCATGTTTGTATTTTTGTGAAAGATATATATAAAACTAGGATAATGGATTAATGGCATCAATAATATGCATGAAAGATGTACTCGCTATCCTTTGATCAAGTTTTAATAATCTCCTTCGTTATATATCTATTTACATAGTGATTTATACAGATTTATTGATTTATATGAAAATCGTTGGACTGAATTTAAGCGCAAATAAATGTTAAAATAGGGTACAGAATATTACCCCGCTGGTTAACTCATGTTCATTTTGGCATGTAAAGTTTAGCCAATGATTTCTAATAAAAAGACCTTGATTGGAATAGGGTTTGTTTATCCCAAGTCACTAAGTTGCATTTATGTTACTAGCTTTTTATCCAGCCTTTACGGATAGGAAAAGCGCAGCAACGTTGGTACAGGCTGTTCAATCTTTTTTGTAAACTTTCACCAGACAGGCTCCATATTATTTGCGCAAAAGCGCATCCCATTAGGCTGACGGTAAATGCCCCGACCATATCCATCGGCCAATGAACGCCTAAATAGATTCTGGCCCATGCGATAGCCAGTGCAATTGCCATCATACATAAGCTTGGCCAAATTCTATACCAGAATAGAAAGGATAAAGCGAAAGTGAAGACAGCTGTTCCGTGGTGACTTGGGAATGAGGTTGTTGGTGCGTGAGGCAGAAAGTTATAACCAAAACCTTCTGCGAAAGGGCGGTCGTGAGGGCAGAGTAAACCGATACAGTATGAGGTTAGCATGGCAAAACAGAAGGCAATGGTGGTTTTACTGACGATAACCCGATGATAAGGGAGAGTACGCTCTGAACCCCAGCACCAGAAACTAACCAATGTTAGAGGAAAAATAAGAACCAGATATTTTGCAATGAACACCGCTATTGCAATCATGGCTGGTGATGATTCAGGTGTAGCATTGAAAAAAGTAAACAGATCATGATTTATTTGTTCTAACAAATCGGGCCTCACATATAGTCACTTATGTACATCACGATAGTCGGACGCAAGAGAGTAAAGTTGGCCGACTTGTGAGTAAAGCGTAATTGTTGGTGTTATTTATGTTTGGTTTATATTTTCGTCAAGGAAACATCAGGCAATCGTTATGACGAAAACTAAGCAAGCCGTTGATATATATGATGATAGTTTCTGGATTACCGAAGTGATAGTACAAGTAGTTGATAGTTTGATCATTTGTAGAATCGGTTATGTGTTTATGACGGTATATTCTTCAAACGATAAAAAAACCCGATAGTCTTGAACCAAAGTGGATGACTATCGGGTTCCTCAATATTGGGATATCAAAGAAAAGCAGTGGCATTAACTCAGACTACGACTTGGCAAGAAAGTTCTTCGTGATAAGAAAAAAAATCAGATTTTTTTTCAGTTTGGTGAAAATAACATTTTTTGCACAAATCAACCGAGTCCACTGCGGCTAATAATCAACGGCGATTTTTACCACAATAAAGCAGAGCGGGAAGTCCGATTATTGTAGCAGTTGGTGTTCCTTCACGTACGCTTCGAAGTCTGTGCAGCCACCAATATGTTGCTCGTCAACGAAAATCTGTGGCACAGTTTCTACGGGTTTACCAACCGTTTTTTCCAGATCGGCTTTGGTAATACCTTCTGCGTGAATATCAACATAACGGAAGTCAAAGTCATCACGTTGCTCTTTCAGTCGTTCCGCCAGTTCTTTCGCGCGGACACAGTATGGGCAGCCAGGACGACCGAAAATCACAGTAAACATATAAATTCCTCTTGGTTATATTAAAATAATGCGGTTTGATGTGTTGTTCATGCTTATTTGATCGCTACTATGCCTGCATAGATCTGTAAAAAAAAGCAGAAATTGCCTTTTGTTTTAATTCAACATACCAATTTTGGTAACAGAGTTTCCGGTAGTATAATGCGGCATCAGGTTGTTAAAGAGGGTGTGATGAAAAGTCATCGAAGCAGTATGAGTTCATTGGCAGATATGCCAAAACAGGTTATCCTGCTAGAAATTGTCGGCATTGGCTGCTTGCTCCTAGCATATTTGACTATTAATGATATTGTCGTCTTAACAGATTTACTAATGACGCCAGAAGCACATGTTGTTATGATTTTTACCGGCGTGGGTTGTTTGGTCCCCGCTGCGGTTAATATCATTTGGCGTGCAGTGTGTGGTCTCTCTTTTCTGGGAATTGATCATAAAAAAGAGAGTAAAAATAAGGCAGAAGGTAGTGATAACGGTAGATAAAAATAATTTATCAGTTATTGGTGATAGCGCGATAAAGAATTATTTCGTAAGCTATAGCGCTTTTTCATTTTCCGTTGTATGGGGTTGTTAGATGAGTTCACTTGTCATTCCTGACTTATCGGTATTGCGTGAGTGGTTGGATCAGCTCAAAATTTCCTACTTTGAGTGCGATTCATGCCAAGCGCTGCATCTACCTCATATGCAGAATATTGATGGTTTATTTGATGCCAAAATTGATCTGTTAGACAATGTAATCTTGTTTTCTGCATTGGCTGAAGTTAAACCAACCGCCATTATTCCTCTGATGGCTAATCTAAGCCAGATTAATGCCAGTTCCCTGACAATCAAGGCTTTTCTTGATATTCAGGATGAAAATTTACCGAAACTGGTGGTGTGTCAATCTTTCCTTATTTCAGCCGGGCTGACTTTTTCCCAGTTTTCTCATTTCTTGCAACAAAGCGAAGAGCAGATTGCAGGTGTGATTTTTGAAATTCACAGTAATAACTTGCTGTATATTAATCGTGATATCGAAATTGAGGGTGACATTGAAGAGGAAGAAGAAGCACAAGCTTCTACTAAGGCGCCGACTTTTACTTTGCACTAATATTTCCAACACGGTCATCCTACAATGCAATGTACGCATTATTCTGCGGGGCATTGTCACTCTTGTCAGTGGCTTGAAAAACCCTATTCTCAGCAGTTAGAAGATAAACAGCAGAATCTAAAACAGTTATTATCTCAAACCTTTGTAAATCAATGGTTACCTCCAATCGCCAGCCAATCAGACGCTTTTCGTAACAAAGCCAAAATGGTCGTCAGTGGCAGTGTAGAACGTCCATTACTAGGTATGCTGCATCGTGATGGCACGGCGGTTGATCTGTGTAATTGTCCCCTCTATCCAGCACATTTTCAGCCTGTATTCGATGTTGTTAAATCGTTCATTGCTTATGCCGGGTTGACGCCGTATAACGTTGCTCGTAAGCGGGGTGAACTAAAATATTTGTTGCTGACAGAAAGCCGTCATAGCGGTGAAATGATGTTGCGTTTTGTACTGCGTTCTGAAACGAAAATTGCTCAATTGGAGCGAGCCTTGCCCCGGTTGCTTGAGCAATTGCCGCAGCTTACGGTGATCTCTGCTAATATTCAGCCGATCCATATGGCGATCTTAGAGGGAGAAACAGAGATCCTATTTACTGAGCAAAAAGCGCTCAAGGAACAGTTCAATGGTATTCCTCTTTACATTCGTCCACATAGTTTTTTCCAGACTAACCCGAACATGGCTTCTGAATTGTATGCAACAGCAGGGCGTTGGGTTCGTGAATTGAAAATCAGTAGCATGTGGGATCTATTTTGTGGTGTTGGGGGTTTTGGTCTGCATTGCGCAGATAAAAACACCTGTTTAACCGGAATCGAAATCAGCCCCGAAGCCATTGATTGCGCCCGTGATTCGGCAAAAATACTGGGTTTGGAAAATATCGAGTTTCAAGCTTTGGACTCGACAAATTTCGCCGTGGCGAAAGAGCAAATTCCGCAATTGGTTTTGGTAAACCCACCTCGTCGGGGAATTGGTAAAGCGTTGTGCGATTATCTCAGTAAAATGGCGCCGGATTATATTCTTTATTCAAGCTGTAACGCTCAGACAATGGCGAAAGATATTGCGGCACTAGCCAACTATCGTGTAGAAAAGACACAGTTGTTTGATATGTTTCCCCATACCGAGCATTACGAAGTTTTAACGTTATTGAGGTTAAGTCACGATTAAACAACCAAAGAATATGTGAGGAATGGGGGTTCTAGAAGAACCGCCCATCCCATTTAGTTATGGCGCTCAAAAGCGAGTGCACGGCGTTCAATCATCCGCATCAGCAAAGTCAGGATGCCGTTAACACATAGATAAATCACCCCTGCGGCGATAAAAACCATCACATCATAATTACGGCCAAATAGAAGCCGACTGTATCCCATGACTTCCAGCAAAGTAATCGTACTTGCGAGAGAAGTACTTTTAAAAATCAATACGACTTCGTTGGAATAGGAGGATAACGCCCGTTTAAAAGCATAGGGCAGCAGTATCCGCATAGATTGTGCTTTAGACATGCCCAACGCTTGACAGGATTGCCACTGACCGGCAGGAATTGCCTTTACCGCGCCATAGAATAGCAGAGTAGAATATGCCGCACTGTTAAGCGCCAGCGTTACCATTGCGCACAGCCAAGGCTCAGACAGTAACTGCCAAAGCCACGGGTATGCTTTTATGGCTGGAAATTGTCCGGGGCCGTAATAAATCAGAAAGAACTGCACCAGCAAAGGCGTACCGGTGAACAGGGTAATGTAGGTTTTTACCAGTTGTGTCAGTACCGGCAATTTCATGGTCAGAACCATAGTGAACAGAACGGACATCATGAAAGCAACAAAAAGCGCTGTGATGGTCAGACTCAGACTGGTTGTCAGCCCCGGCAAAATCTGTTGAATATACTCAAGCATCAGGAAACACTCCGATCAAAGCGGGTGGTATGCATCTCAATTTTCTTTAGAATAAATTGACTGAGTAGAGTGATACCCAGATAGATAAGCGCCACAATCATATACCAGGTAAAAGGCTCCTGAGTGCGTGTGGCAATACTTTTGGTTTGTTGCATCAGATCATTCACACTGATAAGCGATACCAGCGCGGTATCTTTCAACAAAACTAACCACTGGTTGCCTAGCCCTGGTAGAGCGTGTCGCCACATTTGCGGCATGATCAGGCGAAAAAATATTGCGGCGCGACCAAGACCTAATGCTTGACCGGCTTCCCATTGACCGACAGGAATGGCTTTTATCGCACCACGGAGTGTCTGGGATGCGTAGGCAGAGTAGAGCAGGGAAAGGGCAATGAAGCCACAAAGAAATGGGCTGACATAAAAGTCTTGAATATCTATCTGAATCTTGGGATGCCAGAAGATAAGATAAACATCAAAGCCATCAGCCAGTATCAGGAGAAGTTGTGACGCGCCGGAGTAGACGAACAGCACGACCAAAATTTCCGGCAATCCTCTGAACAGAGTGACCCAACAGGTGCCAAGTATGGCAAAGGGTTTCCAACGGGCTGATTCCCAAGCGGCAAATAGCATGGCTAAAATCAGACCAAGCACTAATGCAGACACGGCAAGGCCGACGGTGATGCCGGCGGCGCTTGTTAGAGATTGGAATTCATTCATGGAGATTCAGCTACTTATTTAAACCATTTTTTATAGATGATGTCATAAGTACCATCTCGTTTGATGTCAGCAAGTGCTTTATTAAATTTATCTTGTAGTTCTTTGTTACCCTTACGAACGGCAATCCCTAAACCGATACCAAAGTAATTTTTGTCGGTGACTTTGTTACCGATGGTATTTAAATTTTCATTCTTTTTCAGCCACTCGTTAACAACGGCAGTGTCACCGAAAACGGCGTCCAGACGGCCATTTTTCAGATCCAGAATCGCATTTTGATAGCTGTCATAAGGAACGGTTTTAATCTCTTTTCGTTGTTCCATCAGATACTTCTGGTGAGTTGTACCATTCTGGATACCCACAAGTTTGCCTTTCAGCTCTGCGACGCTGGAGATTTGACCTTTAACGGAAATAAAAACCGCTGAGTTGTCGTAATAAGTGTTAGTAAAATCAACCTGCTTTTGGCGCTCAGGGGTGATATCAATACCGGCGGCTAAAGCATCGAAGCGACGGAATTTCAGACTGGGGATCAGGCTGTCAAAGGATTGGTTAGTGAAGGTACATGTTGCATTAATTTTCTCACAGAGAGCATTGGCCAAATCGACATCAAAACCCTGAATTTTATTATTTGCATCAATGAACTCAAACGGAGGATAAGTGGCTTCTGTGGCAAAACGAATGGTCTCTTTTTCCGTGGCGGTTGCAGAGAAAGTTACTGTTCCTAAGAAGGCTGCAAAAAGTAGTTTTTTCATCGCTATATCCTATTAATAGTTAGTGTGATAGATAATTAGCAAAGGCTTTGGTTTGTGGTTGGGTAAAATGGTTGATATCACCTTGTTCTACAATGCGGCCGTTTTCCATATATACGACACGGCTTGCGGCCTTGCGGGCGATTTCCACTTCATGGGTAACGATAATCTGTGTAATGCCCGTTGCAGATAATTCATGGATGATATTGACAACCTGTGCTGTAATTTCTGGGTCCAGTGCTGCCGTTGGTTCATCAAATAATAAAACCTGTGGTTCCATCATTAATGCTCGTGCGATAGCAACCCGTTGCTGTTGTCCTCCAGATAAATGTTGTGGGAAGCGGCCTGCAAAATCATCTAAGCGCAAACGGGAAAGGAGCTTATTCGCTTTTTCCTGTGCCTGTTGCTTGGATAAATTCAACACGCGACAAGGCGCTTCGATCAGGTTATCTATAACAGTAAGATGGGGCCATAAGTGATATTGCTGAAAGACCATACCTACATTTTGGCGTAGAGAACGAATCTCCTTCGTTCCTGGCGTTTGTTCAAAATTGAATTGATGATTAGCAATATGTAACTGGCCGGATCGTGGTATTTCCAGCAGGTTTAATACTCGCAACAACGTACTTTTACCCGCGCCGCTTGGCCCTAGCAAAACCATCGTTTCCCCGGGAGAACACTCAAGATTAATATCAAACAGTGCTTGGTGGGCACCGTAGTAACAATCAATGTTTTTTAATTGAATACTCATGCTTTAATTCTGAATAGTCAGTGGTTTGGTCCGATGCTAAACCCGTTGGCATAATTATGCAACATCTTATGCACAGAATATTATTAATTGATATTTCAATTACATGCCTGATTAACGCGTTCTATTTTCTCCTTGTGTGATTTTCCAATAAAAGCTTATTTATTCTGTTACCCTACAGAGGAAAGATGAAGCGTCCGAACCGTTATTTATAGCGTCAAGTATTAATTGTGGCTCAAATTCTGGTTAAGTAAAGAATGCCATCAGCAAGGGTGCTAGCAAACTCAGCACAAAACCGTGGACTATCGCTGCCGGGACGATACTGACTCCACCACACCGTTGTAATATCGGCAAGGTGAAATCCATAGAAGTCGCACCGCTTAACCCTATTACGCTTGAGCGATATCGATCAATAAAAACAGGAATTAGCATAATTGCTGCTAGCTCACGCGCCAGGTCATTAAAGAATGCGGCACTGCCGATTACCGGCCCGTAAGCATCAGAAAGTAAGATACCAGAAAGGGAATACCAGCCGTAGCCGGAAGCCAACGCTAAACCTGTTTTCACTGGCAGCCCAAGGATAAGTGCTGCAATCGCACCGCCGACAAGTGCACTGGTCGCGACAATAATTGCAATAATCATACCTCGGCGGTTCAGCAATATTTGTTTCAGGTTCATACCGCTGTTACGTAATTGAATACCGACAAGTAATAGTAAAACGATTAAGGCAATTTCACTAGCATGATTGGAGAAGTGTAGCCATGACCAGCCAGTGAGTCCAAATAGGAAACCTAAAATCAGCACGCCACATAATTTCAATGATTCAAAAATCATATGTAAACGGGAAGGGGGTTTTTCTTGTTTATGTGGACTAATAACCCAAGGATCGCATTTTTCAAGAAGGAATAGTGCTAGCATATTAGCTGTAAAAATACATAAAAAAAATGTCATCGCATATTGAAAGATAGAGAAGAGGTTACGGCCTAAATCGTCTAACAAAGCCAGGCTGGTTCCCATTAAAAACAGAATGACATAAACCATCGCGTTAAGAAGGCGATGAATAGCATTTAACAATGCCTTATTATTCAAATGGATAAGATAGCCTAGCGTTAACGGCAAAAGAATGATCAGCAGCCCAGAGTACATAATTAACATCCTGTAAAACAGTTAATGTCTTTTTATCCAAATCTAGTATAAAAATCGGTTGTAAAGACTTTCAAAAATGGTTGTAAAAACCATGAAAATAAAAGATATCAATTTTTTTACATTAAGAGAATAGTCAGGATAGAGAGAAGTATGCTGTTGCTCAAAGAATTTTTTATTCTTAAGGTGGAGTGTTATTAAAAACGTTTAATGTGTATAAAACGTAAAAGGAACAGTATCTATCTAGAATGAGTGGAAGTCCTTAGTCTTCGTGGTATTGCAAGAAATAAGTTTTTACCATTTCTTTGAATTCAATGCTTAATATGGTGATATTTAAATGAATTTTATTCGTTCGAAACGTCGATGGGTTGTGTTGTTAGCTATTGTGGCAGTTATCACATTGGTTCTGGGGTATTTTCTACATGGGACGGAAGCGATTAAATATCAAACAGTTCCTGCCATTAAAGGTGATTTGGAAAAGAATGTATTGGCAACAGGGAAACTGGATGCAGTCAGAAAAGTAGATGTTGGCGCACAGGTAAGTGGTCAGTTGCAGAATTTGTATGTTGAGGTGGGTGATAAGGTGACAAAAGGCCAGTTGTTGGCATTGATTGATCCTAAGCCAGCGCAAAACCAGGTTAAAGAAGTTGAAGCCACGATCAGAGAGTTGAATGCTGATCTGATAGAAGCCAGGGCACAATTGAAATTGGCGCGGCTTACATTACAGCGTCAGAACAATCTGGCAAAAGTGCAGGCGGTCTCGCTCCAGGAATTGGATCAGGCTAAAACGGATGTTGAAGTGAAAAGAGCGAAGGTAGAAACTTTATTGGCGCAAATCAGTAAAAACCAGGCCAGCCTTGATACTGCTGAGACGAATTTGCAATATACCCGGATTACCGCACCAATGGATGGTATCGTTGTCAATATCAAAACGCTTCAGGGGCAAACAGTCATTGCGGCACAGGAAGCCCCGACCATTCTGACGCTGGCTGATTTGGGCACGATGTTGGTAAAAGCAGAAGTATCAGAGGCAGATGTTATTTACCTGAAACCGGGTCAGAAAGCTTCTTTTACCGTATTAGGCGCCCCGGATAAAAATTTTCCAGGGGTGTTGAAAGATATTTTGCCGACGCCAGAAAAGATTAATGATGCAATTTTCTTCTATGCCCGTTTTGAGGTGGCTAATCCTCAGCAACTTTTGCGTTTGCAAATGACCGCCCAGGTGAAAATTCAACTCGATTCCCATCGTGATGTGTTAATGATCCCGATCTCGGCTCTGGGTAAACAGATTACGCCAACTCGCTATGAGGTGGATATCCTGAATGGAGATAAAGAAGAGAAACGAGAAGTGACCATTGGCGTACGCAATGATGTGAATGTACAAATTCTGTCTGGTCTGAAAGAGCATGAGCAGGTGATTACTGGTCTTAGTGATGCAGCAGGGGATGAGTAATGAATGCGTTACTTGAGCTGAAAGGTATAGAACGCAGCTATCCCGCGGGTGAGCAACAGGTAAAAGTACTGGATGATGTCACCTTGTCTATTTACGCCGGTGAGATGGTTGCGATTATCGGTGCGTCAGGCTCGGGTAAATCGACACTGATGAATATTCTTGGGTGTCTTGATCAACCCAGTAACGGTGAATACCGGGTCGCGGGACAGAATGTTGCTGAACTGAGTAATGATGAATTGGCCGCACTGAGACGGGAGCATTTTGGCTTTATTTTTCAGCGTTATCATTTACTGACTCATTTAACTGCTGAACAGAATGTGGAAATTCCCGCTATTTACGCAGGAGCCGCTAAAGCAGCACGTCGCCAGAGAGCAATAGAGTTGCTTGGTCGTTTAGGGCTTGAAGAGCGAATCGACTATCAGCCGGGGCAGCTCTCTGGTGGGCAGCAGCAGAGGGTCAGTATCGCCAGGGCGTTGATGAATGGTGGTCAAGTCATTTTGGCTGATGAACCAACCGGAGCGTTGGATAGCCATTCTGGCGAAGAGGTGATGGCAATCCTCAAACAATTGTGTGAACAGGGGCATACCGTCATTATTGTCACTCATGATCCGAAAATTGCGGCGCAGGCACAGAGGATTATTGAGATCAAAGATGGTCGCATTATGAGTGATTCTGGCACGCAAGTGAGTAGAAAAGTCACTAAGGCCCCGTCATTAACATCAAAAATATCGTCGATACGCCAGACCCTTGGGCGGTTTAATGAAGCCTTATTCATGGCATGGCGGGCGATGGTTGCCAACAAGATGCGAACTTTACTAACCATGTTAGGGATTATCATTGGTATTGCTTCCGTTGTGACTATTTTGGTTATCGGAGATGCGGCTAGGGCATCGGTGTTATCTGATATTAAAGAGATTGCGACCAACACTATTGATATTTATCCGGGAGAAGATTTTGGCCTTGATGATCCGGTCAATATGCAAGCGCTGAAAATAGAGGATGCCGACGCGATTAAAGCGCAGCCCTATATTCTGGCGGTTTCACCAGAAATTGAGGGACAAATGCGCCTTCGTAAAGGGAACATTGATGTAGCTTCGAGGGTGACTGGCGTGGGTGATGAGTTTTTTCAAGTTTATGCTCTGCGCTTTTCCCAAGGGATGGGATTTTCATTGGATATGATACGCCGTCAGGGGCAAGTTGTGGTGATTGATAAAAATACCCAGCGTAAGCTGTTTCCTCACCAGAAAAATGTGATTGGAGATGTGATCCTGGTGGGTAATATGCCGGCCACAATTGTGGGAGTGGTATCTGATAAGAGAGCGACATTTGGCAGTAGCAAATCATTGCATGTCTGGTTGCCTCATAGCACGATGACCAGCCGTCTGGTGAACCGAAATTATCTGGATTCGATTACTGTCAGAATAAAGGATGGTTATAACTCTAAGGATATAGAAAAGAAGATTGTTCAATTGCTCACTTTACGCCACGGGAAAAAGGATATTTTCACCTATAACGTGGACATGATGGTAAAAACGGCGGAAAAAACAGCCCATACTTTACAACTGTTTTTGACGATGGTGGCGGTAATTTCGCTGATAGTTGGCGGTATTGGCGTGATGAATATTATGTTAGTTTCGGTGACTGAACGTACAAGAGAGATCGGTATCCGTATGGCAGTAGGCGCCAGAACCAGTGATGTGATGCAGCAGTTTCTGATAGAAGCTATTTTGGTTTGTCTGGTTGGCGGTGTTTTGGGCATTGCACTCTCTTATACGATTGCATTGATTGCACAACTGGCTCTGCCTGGTTGGCATTTTGTCTTCCAGCCGATAGCCTTACTCAGTGCTTTCGCCTGTTCTACCGCAATTGGCGTGATATTTGGGTTTCTACCTGCCCGTAATGCTGCTCGCCTTGATCCGATAGAAGCGTTGGCAAGAGAATAAGTGGAAATGAAATAACGTTACGCCGCAGGCAATGACCAGCGGCGTGTGAATAATACCTGGTTGTGACCCACAGGCCAGGCTATTTAGCCTTTGGGTTCGTTTTCAAGGGGAACAATAATACTGGCATGATTTCCCTTTGGGCCTTGGTGAACGCTGAAATTCACCTTCTGGCCCGCTTTCAGCGTCCGGTAACCGTCCATCTGAATGGTTGAGTAATGAGCGAATATATCTTCTCCGCCGCTTGCCGGGCAAATAAACCCAAAGCCCTTCGCATTATTGAACCACTTAACAGTACCTGTCTCCATACTTCTACATCCCTCGTTTAATAATTTCGGTTGAGATGAGCCATTAATATAACAGTTGTAAACAATCACATGTAATCAGTGACATTATCTATGTTTGTTCACAAAACATACTGTAGTAAAAATCAAATTCTCGTCAAGCACAGAACAAATGTCTGGTTGTTTTGAATGACTAAAGTTTGATATAGATAACGATATGAGTTTCGTTCATTCACTTTTATGCCGAGTTTTCATAGGGGAATAGTCTGTGGTAAAAGGAGTTGCCCAGAGAATGATAAGATAAACGGCAACATAATTTATTTGCTGGTCGTAGTTGGTATTAGAGATTAATCCTGTTGGGAAAATAATGAGCGAGTATCATAACAGTTTGAAAACTAAGGAATCTGTTAAGGATGAACGACAGCAAAAATTGCAGCCGCCGTCAATGTATCAGGTCATTCTTAACAATGATGATTACACTCCGATGGAGTTTGTAGTTGACGTATTACGAAAGTTCTTTTCTTATGATATTGAACGGGCAACGCAATTAATGTTGGATGTCCACTATCAAGGGAAGGCTGTTTGTGGGGTTTATACTGCTGAAGTGGCAGAAACTAAAGCGGCTCAGGTAAATATGTATGCCAGGGAGCACGGGCATCCATTACTTTGTACGCTGGAAAAAATCTGACCAGGTATACTGATTTTAGGGGGAGGTGCCTATGCTCAACCAAGAGCTTGAACTTAGTCTTAATATTGCCTTTGCTAAAGCACGGGATAACAGACACGAGTTTATGACTGTGGAGCACCTATTGCTGGCGTTGTTAAGCAATTCATCAGCGCGTGAAGCATTGGAAGCCTGCAAGGTCAATCTGGCTCAATTGCGTAAGGAGCTGGAGAATTTTATTTCACAAACGACACCGTTGTTACCTGAAAATGATGAGCGGGAAACTCAGCCGACGTTGAGTTTTCAACGTGTTCTTCAACGCGCGGTATTTCATGTTCAATCCTCTGGGCGTTCAGAAGTTTCCGGTGCTAATGTGCTGGTGGCTATCTTTAGCGAACAGGAGTCTCAAGCTGCTTATTTGCTGCGTAAACATGATGTTAGTCGTCTGGATGTGGTTAATTTCATTTCTCACGGAACGCAAAAAGAGGACACTGAATCGGATCATCAGGAGACAGGCTCGCAATCTGCGGAAGAGCACTCTACAGGTGAGGATCGGTTGGAAAATTTCACAACTAATCTGAATCAACTCGCTCAAAGAGGGCAGATTGATCCATTGATTGGCCGTCAGGATGAGTTGGAAAGAACAATCCAGGTGTTGTGTCGTCGTCGGAAAAACAACCCATTGTTAGTCGGCGAGTCGGGGGTCGGTAAGACCGCCATTGCAGAAGGGTTGGCATGGCGGATTGTGCAAAAAGATGTACCGGAGGTGATGGCTAATTGTACGATTTATTCGCTGGATATTGGTTCATTGCTGGCGGGAACTAAATATCGTGGTGATTTTGAGAAGCGCTTCAAAGCATTGTTAAAAACCCTTGAGCAGGATAAGAAAAGTATTCTATTTATAGATGAAATCCATACCATTATCGGTGCGGGCGCCGCGTCAGGGGGGCAGGTCGATGCGGCTAATCTGATTAAGCCATTGTTATCTAGTGGTCGTATTAGAGTGATTGGTTCTACGACCTATCATGAGTTCAGTAATATTTTTGAAAAAGATCGGGCGTTAGCGCGTCGTTTTCAGAAGATTGATATTGTTGAGCCTTCACCCGAAGAGACGGTACAGATTATTAAAGGGTTGCGACCAAAATATGAGGCGCACCATGATGTACGTTATACCACGAAAGCGATCCGCGCTGCGGTTGATTTATCAGTGAAATACATTACTGATCGCCACTTGCCGGATAAGGCGATCGATGTAATTGATGAAGCTGGGGCGCGTACCCGTCTGGTGCCGGTTAGTCGCCGTAAAAAAACGATTAATGTGTCGGATATTGAATTCGTCGTTGCCCGGATTGCCCGTATCCCTGAAAAAACTGTTTCTGCTAGTGATAAAGATGTCCTAAGAACACTGGATGAGCGGCTGAAAATGTTGGTATTTGGTCAGGATACCGCGATTGCGGCATTGACCGAGGCCATTAAGATGAGTCGTGCAGGGTTGGGGCAGGATAATAAACCGGTGGGTTCTTTCCTGCTTGCAGGTCCGACAGGCGTGGGGAAAACGGAAGTCACCGTACAGCTTGCTAAGGTGCTGAATATCAAATTATTGCGTTTTGATATGTCAGAATATATGGAGCGCCATACAGTAAGCCGTTTAATTGGGGCGCCACCGGGATATGTTGGTTTTGATCAAGGGGGATTGCTTACAGATGCGGTGATTAAACATCCTCATTCAGTATTACTGCTTGATGAGATTGAAAAAGCACATCCAGATGTATTTAACCTGTTATTGCAAGTCATGGATAACGGTACTTTGACTGATAACAATGGCCGTAAAGCGGATTTTCGTAACGTCATTTTAGTCATGACAACAAATGCGGGAGTACGTGAAACACAGCGCAAGTCCATTGGATTTAAGCAGCAGGATAACAGTTCTGATGCAATGGAAGAGATTAAGAAAGTGTTTACACCGGAATTCCGTAACCGTCTTGATGGCATCATCTGGTTTAATACGCTTTCTATCGAGGTTATTCAACAGGTAGTTGATAAGTTCATTGTCGCCCTGCAAGCACAATTGGATGAAAAAGGCGTTTCGTTGGAGGTCAGTGCGGATGCTCGTCAATGGTTATGTGACAAAGGCTATGATAAAGCAATGGGTGCTCGACCAATGGCGCGGGTTATTCAGGATAGCTTGAAAAAACCGTTGGCAAATGAACTTCTGTTCGGCTCATTAGTTCACGGTGGCTCAGTAAGTATTGGCCTGGATAAGGTAAGACGCGTACTGACCTACGATTTCAGCAGTGCTTATAAGCAGAAGCCGGAAGATGTAGTGCACTAATAAAGAGCGACACCACAGGTGAAAACAACGTTGTTAAATACAAAGTTGCTACCTGTGGTGTAATACCTGAAAACGGTAATGAATCAGCGGCTACGGAAGACGATACGGCCTTTGCTCAGGTCATATGGGGTCAGCTCAACTGTAACCTTGTCGCCTGTCAGGATGCGGATGTAGTTTTTACGCATTTTACCTGAGATGTGAGCAGTGACTACGTGCCCGTTTTCTAACTCAACGCGGAACATAGTGTTTGGTAGTGTGTCTAGCACGGTACCTTGCATTTCAATATTGTCTTCTTTGGCCATCTAATCCTCTAAGTTTAATAACCATCGTTTTTAACGGGCAAGATAATGCCGAAAAACCCTCATTATGTAAAGGAATGTTGTATTTTAACCCGCTATTTTGCAAATGGTGCATGGTGATATTTACGTTATAATCAACATGAATCGGTCAAATGTTGATTATAATTCCAGTACTTGTTGTGACCAGCAACCGAGTCTTAATGACCGATTTCTGAATTGATAAAGATGCTGAATAAATTCTTCCCTGGAGATCTCTTTTGCACCTAGTGACGCAGTGTGATGGTTAAGCACTTGGCAATCCAGTAGTTCACCACCGTGTCGCAGAAAATGGTGATAGAAAGCAATGAACGCACATTTGGATGCATTTTCCATTCTGCTAAACATAGACTCACCACAGAATAGTGTGCCGACGCTAACACCATACAAGCCACCAACAATCCGCTCATTGTGCCAGACTTCTATTGAGTGCGCTTGTCCTGTTTGATGCAATTTCTGATAACCTTGTTGGATATCCCGGCCTATCCATGTTCCTTCCTGCCGTTGAGCGCAGAAATAAACCACCTGTTCAAAGGCATGATTCACCGTAATACGGTATGGATGATTGCGCAAAAACCGGCGTAATGTTCGGCCGATATGTAATTCACCGGGAATGATTACCGCACGTGGATCGGGAGACCACCAAAGTGGCACTTCGCTGGGTAAAAACCAAGGGAAAATGCCTTGATGGTAAGCCGCATTTAATCGTTTGGCGGATAAATCCCCTCCTACCGCCAGTAGGCCATTAGGCTCCGTTAATGCTTCTTTCGGGTGAGGGAAATCATATGAATCATCATTCAGTTGAATTATTGGCATCGTGTGTTACTGCTCCGGTTCAAGACGAATCTGATGTTGCCGTTGATGAAATTGATAATAGCGACCTTGCTGGGTCAGTAATTCATCATGTTGCCCTTGTTCAATAATGGTGCCGCCATCCATGACGTAAATACGATCCATATGATCAAGTCCGTACAGACGGTGGGTGACAATAATTAATGACTTATGCTGACAATGCTGGCGCAGTAGAGACAGAATTTGCTGTTCAGTGTCCGCATCGAGCCCTTCAGTAGGTTCATCCAGCAACATCAGTGGTGCCGAGTGCAATAACGCTCTGGCAATTCCCAAGCGGCGCTGTTCACCACCTGACAACTGACGACCACCTTCGCCCATCCAGCAGTTTAGCCCCTCGTCGGTTTCCAGTAGATTGTTTAAACCTACCTGTTTCAGCACAGTTTCCAGTTCATTATCGGCTGCATTTGGTTTTGCCAGTAATAAATTCTGACGCAAAGTATGACTGAACACATGCACTCGTTGTGGAACAACCGATATCATACTGCGCAGAGTTGATTCGTCATAAGCAGTAATGGGATGTTGATTCAGACAGATTGTGCCTGAATCAACATCCCAGGCCCGGGTCAGTAATTGTAGTAAGGTAGATTTACCACAACCGGTTTTGCCTAACAGCGCGATATGTTCTCCCGCTTTCAAGCAGAGAGAAATGTTTTTCAGGACGGCTATTGGCTGATCAGGGTAGGTGAAACTGATATT
Source organism: Photorhabdus akhurstii (assembly GCF_019090985.1). NCBI lineage: Bacteria > Pseudomonadati > Pseudomonadota > Gammaproteobacteria > Enterobacterales > Morganellaceae > Photorhabdus > Photorhabdus akhurstii. The sequence goes on from NZ_CP020335.1 coordinate 1,886,359, forward strand.
TTTGATATCAATGCTGGCTTGTGCCGAACTTTCCGGCCCTGATGCAGGAAATGTGATTTCCGGTTCTTGTTGCATCAATTGAGAAACATGGGTTGCAGAGGTAATGACTTGCCCTAGATGTTGGAATGCAACTGTGACAGGCCCCAGGCTTTCAAACGCGGCAAGAGAACAGAAGACAAACAGTGCAATTAATGCTCCCGGCTGGCTGTTGCCTCCCACGCCGTTAGCTGCCAGCCATAAGATCAATGTGACAGTCATACCGGTGGCGAAAATCATGATTGCCTGTGACAAACCGGTCAGATTGGCTTGCTGTTGTTGACGTCTTAACCAATGTGACTCAATATCGGCCATTGACTTGCGAAAACGGCCAACAGCACCGAATACCATCAATTCAGCTTGCCCTTGCAACGCCGCTGTAAGTTGGGTGCGGTATTGACCACGCAGAATAGTCAGATCACGGCCGACGAATTTACCTGCGTTATAAAATACCAATGGCAGCAGGATCAACAGCGCCAGCATAATACCGCCAAGAGTATAGGCTAATGTAAGATCCAGAAAACCAAGACCGAAAGTGAGAACTATAATAACGATAAAAGCTGATAATATCGGTGAAATCACCCGTAAATAGAGGTGATCCAATGTTTCAACGTCAGCGACTAACCGGTTTAATAATTCGCCCTGACGAAAACGAGCCATTCCTCCTGGTGAAAGCGGCAAAATTTTTTGAAAGGCAAAAACTCGTAAATGTGCCAATACCCGAAAAGTGGCGTCATGGCTAACCAACCGTTCAGCATAGCGCCCGGCAGTTCGAAGAATGGCAGAGCCACGGACACCTGCGGCCGGTAGCATATAGTTGAATGTATAACCGGCAAAACCTGCTAGTGCTGCGCCAGCAAGGAACCAGCCAGAGAGGGTCAGTAAACTTATACTGGCGAGGAGCGTAACAACGGCCAGAACCATACCTAAACTGATAAGAAACCAATGACGGCGATAGAGCGCCAGAAAAGGAAGCAATACCCGCATGATTACAGCTCCTCACTTCGATGGGATAACAGGCGGGTGAATACCCCCTGAGATTGGCTTAGCGTCTGGTAATCTCCCTGTTCAATAATCAACCCCTTTTCCATGACCCAAATCTGATCATATTCCAGCGTTTCTTCCAATTGGTGGGTAACTAACAGGGTCGTCTGATGATGAGATGCCTGATTGAGTGTTTCCATAACCCGTTGTTCGCTATGCGCATCCAGGCTGGCGGCAGGCTCATCCAATAATAGTAACTGGCAGGGTTTCAATAGGGCACGGGCAACCGCGATACGTTGGGCCTGACCAACGGATAATCGTGCTGCATTATCACCGATGATAGTATTCAGCCCATCGGGTAAATCATGAATGAATTCGGTGACGTATGCTTGTTCCATAACCTGATGGATTTGTTGTTGATTGGCATTAGGTTGGTTCAGACGAATATTATCAAGCAAAGTCTGTTCAGGCAGATGTGGATTTTGTCCAACCCAACTCAGTTGGTTACGCCATCTTTGTAGATCCAACTCACGCAGCTCAGCGCCATTAATTTGTATTGAGCCACGATAGGGCAGGAACCCTAACAGTAAATTCAACAGGGAGCTTTTACCTGCTCCGCTTGGACCAACTAATGCCACCCGCTGATTTTTCTCTATAGTAAAATTCAACGGGCCAGCAAGCCGGTTGCCATCATGGGCCAGAATTTCCAGATTATTAGCAATGATGGTTAACGAATCTTGGGTATTTAGCGTTTTATCACCACCGGTAGGTTCATGTTCGCCATCACTGCTCAATAAAGTCACTAATGCTTCTGCGGCGCCGACCGCCTGTGCTTTGGCGTGATAATAAGTGCCCAGATCACGCAATGGCTGGAAAAATTCTGGAGCGAGGGTTAACACCAGAAAACCGGCGAACAGGGTCACGCCCATCCCGTAACTGCCAAAATTAAGTTCCCCCAGATAGGAGAAACCGAAATAGACAGCGACAATAGCAATAGAAATGGCAGCAAAGAATTCCAGCACTGCGGAAGAAAGGAACGCTAATCTCAGCACTTCCATCGTCCTGCAACGGAAGTTTTCGGTGGATTCGCTGATTTGTTGTGCTTCTGCTTTACCGCGATAAAACAGGCGCAATGTTTCTAGCCCGCGTAGTCGATCCAAGAAATTACCGCTTAACCGGCCTAGCGCGACAAAATTACGCCGATTAGCGTCTGCGGCGCCTAAACCAACCAGTGCCATAAACAGGGGAATTAGCGGAGCCGTCGCGAATAAAATTAGCCCGGCAGCCCAGTTAACAGGGAATAGGGTGATCAGGATAAGAATAGGGATCATGACGGCAAGAGACATCTGTGGCAGATAGCGGGAGTAATAATCCTGCATATCTTCTATTTGCTCAAGAATGATAGTGGCCCAACTACCGGCCGGTTTGCCTTTAACCCACGCCGGGCCAAGTTGCTCAAGTTTATCCAATACCATAGCGCGGATTTTTTGACGCACGACTTTGCCACAGATAAAACCTATTCGTTCCCGAATAGCGCTGATGATGGCCCGTAGAGCAAAGATGGTTGCTAACAACCAAAATTCATTCGAGATGTGCTCGCGCGGAAGGTTATCCATGATTAAAGCTTGCAGAATTGAGGCAAGTAACCAGGCTTGAGTGATAATCAGCAATCCACTGATTAAGCCGAGTAACATGGACAGGCGGAGCCAGCGTTGGGCCGGGGCACTTTGCTGTTTCAGCCAGTGAACCAATTCGTACTGTCTTGTTTTGTCCATAGAAAAAAATTCTAATCTAGCGGGTGAGGGTAATGGTGTACCAAAAGGCTGGACATATCCTATGTGTCAGCATCCTGCTGATATGTTACATGTTAAAAGGCGCTACCGAAATAGCGCCTTGAAAGAAAAAGAATTTATTTAGCGGCTAGCCCATCAAGGAAACGTTCTGCGTCAAGGGCTGCCATACAACCTGTACCGGCGGACGTAATTGCCTGACGGTAGGTATGGTCCATAACATCGCCGGCGGCAAATACACCGGGAATTGAAGTCTGAGTGGCGTTACCCTGCAAACCGGATTGAACTTTAATGTAACCATTATCCAGTTCTAATTGGCCTTCAAAGATAGCGGTATTGGGAGTATGGCCGATAGCAATGAATGTGCCGGTAACCGCTAATTCTTCTGTAGCGCCGCTTTTGGTATCGCGTAGGCGAACACCGGTAACGCCCATATCATCACCGAGTACTTCATCCAGAATACGATCGGTGTGCAGGATGATATTGCCATTTTTTACTTTATCCATTAGGCGACCGATTAGGATCTTCTCTGAACGGAAAGTATCACGGCGATGAATTAGGTGAACTTCTGCTGCAATATTTGCCAGATATAAGGCTTCTTCTACGGCGGTGTTACCGCCGCCGACAACGGCGACTTTCTGGTTACGGTAAAAGAAACCATCACAGGTTGCACAGGCTGAAATACCACGTCCTTTGAATGCCTCTTCAGAAGGTAAACCTAAATAACGGGCGGAAGCGCCTGTTGCGATAATCAGTGCGTCACAGGTATATTCTTGTTCATCACCATAAAGGCGTAAAGGCCGGTTTTGCAGATCAACTTTTTGAATATGGTCAGAAATGATTTCGGTTTGGAATTTTTCAGCATGTTGGTGCATGCGTTCCATTAACCCAGGGCCAGTCAGACCTTCCGGATCGCCAGGCCAGTTTTCGACCTCGGTGGTGGTAGTCAACTGACCGCCTCTTTCAACCCCGGTAATAAGAACCGGATTTAAATTTGCTCGGGCAGCGTAAACCGCGGCGGTATAGCCTGCTGGACCGGAGCCAAGAATAATGAGTTTGTGGTGTTTGGCGGCGCTCATGAATACCTCATTTCCATTTATCACCTAATCGAATATCGAGGGATTGTAGGAGAAATAGGAGGGTAAAAAAAGCTAAAAGACTCATGTTACTAACGATTTTACCGATAGATATTAACTAATAATGATTTTAACCTGAGAAAAGTGTTCTTTTAGTGCTGTTTGTATTTCATTTGTTCGTTTTCAATTAATGGTAGACTATCGAAACGATTAACTGAAAATTTGTTCCACAGGTTGTTCTGATTTTTGCTCATTTACTTTGACAATCGGCTGTGCATTTGCGAAAACATCACTGTAAGAGATAATTATCCACCTCGCTAAATTCGTTTCCATAAAAATCGACATGCGGATAATCCTCTTTTGTGTAGCATTAAAAAAATGGCCTGTGAGTTGCTTTACGCTGATAGAGCGAGGCTTTAACTTTAAGACATCTTTTCCAACTCAGACTCAGAGAGATAGGGGAAAATGTTATGGGTGTAGGAAAATAAAGAGAGATCAACAAGATGATAGATAATAAAAAACGTCCGGGAAAAGATCTTGATCGCATAGATCGTAATATCCTAAATGAGCTACAAAAAGATGGGCGAATTTCTAACGTAGAACTGTCTAAACGGGTAGGTTTGTCTCCAACCCCGTGCCTGGAGCGTGTTCGTCGTCTGGAACGTCAAGGGTTTATTACTGGATACACGGCATTGCTGAATCCTCACTATTTGGATGCATCTTTGCTGGTATTTGTTGAAATTACTTTAAACCGTGGCGCTCCAGATGTTTTTGAACAATTCAATGCTGCTGTACAAAAATTGGAAGAGATTCAGGAATGTCACTTGGTTTCCGGTGATTTCGACTATTTGTTAAAAACCCGCGTACCAGACATGTCGGCTTACCGTAAGTTGCTGGGCGAAACTTTATTGCGTTTGCCAGGTGTTAATGACACCCGCACATATGTTGTAATGGAAGAAGTTAAGCAGAGCAACCGTCTGGTCATTAAGACGCGCTAAAATCTTACCAAAAATGTACAGGTGCAAAACTGGAAAAACTTAGGTACACTCCTGTTTATGCATACAGTTTCAACGCTGAGCTATCTCGGCGTTGTTCCGTTAAATCAACTGTTCCGTTAAATCAACAGGAAACCTGGAGAGCCTTTCTTGAGCCAGGAATATACAGAAGATAAAAATATTAAGTTAAAGAGACTGAGTAGTGGGCGCAGGCTGTTAGAAGCTGTGTTGCTTGTTATTGTCATCCTGGCGGCTTATCTGATGGTCGCGCTTGTCAGTTTTAATCCTTCTGATCCCAGTTGGTCTCAGACTGCATGGCATGAACCGGTGCATAATTTGGGTGGCGGGGTTGGCGCATGGTTGGCCGATACGCTGTTTTCTGCATTTGGTATTCTAGCTTATGCCATTCCCCCGGTGATGATATTGGGTTGTTGGACTGCTTTTAGGCAACATGATGACCGGGAGTATGTCGATTTCTTCGCGCTGGCTTTGCGCGTTATTGGCGCATTGGCAATCGTCTTAACTTCATGTGGATTAGCGGCGCTGAATGTTGACGATCTCCATTACTTTGCTTCCGGCGGGATTATTGGCAGTCTGTTTAGCAGCGCAATGTTGCCTTGGTTTAATGAATTGGGCGCGACTTTAGTCTTGCTGTGTATTTGGGCGATTGGGTTTACGCTATTTACTGGCTGGTCATGGTTAACTATTGCTGAAAAAACAGGGGCAGTGATTCTGGGGGCAATAGGATTTATTACCAACCGCAGCCGTAATGAACAAGAATATACGCCATACGATGAAACGGTTATTGAGCGGGAAGATCTCGCCTATGATAAAACAGAACCTGAATTCACAGCGGCTGATATTGATCATGATGATGTGCTATTTACAGCACCTTCAGCCGCAGAGTTAGCAAAAACTGAACTGGATGAACCAGAATCAGTGAAAACAGAAATCGAACAAGAACAGCCAACGGATATTCCTACCATTAATATGGCTGATATTGATGTTGAACCTAAAATTTTGGTCAATACATCTGATGATGATATTGTACAGCCTCAGCCATTAGTGGAAGAGAGTGAAAAGAATAATAACGACGAACCTATTCGTTATACATTTGAAATTCCTGCTGAGTACCATTTTGAACCTATATCTGAATCTAACCGTCAAGGGACGCCAACATTTGAATCTGTCGAAAGTAGCCAAAACAGCAGTAATACTTTCACTTTTATGACTGAAACAGAGCCAAAAAATACAGAGCAAAAAAATGTTATGGCAGCCGCCGCCGCAACGGTTATAACGGGTAACTCTCAGGTTAAACAAGGAATCGGACCAGAACTACCTCGTCCTAATCCTGTCCGTATTCCAACCCGCCGTGAACTGTATGGAATCAAAGTTCCTTCACAACGTCTTGCAGAACAGCAGCGTGAGTATGAGATCAAACAGCAAGTAGATGGATCGGATGATGATATTGATGTTGATGAACAGCAAGAAGCGTTGCTGCGTCAGCAATTTCTTGAGCAACAGCGCGAGCGTTATCGTATTACGACGGATACAGAAGAACAGGTCTCAATTCAGCCTCAAATAAGACAGAATTTATTTGAGCCGGAAAATCGGCCTTCGGTGGAAGAACAGGCTCAAACAGCGACAGAGATTGTTAAACAGACAGTTGAGCAGTCGCAACATAAGCGTTATCAAGAGCAAAGTCGCCAAGAGAAAAAAGAGCTCTCGGCTCTGGAGAGTTTATCGATTTTAAATAACTTCTCGCCGGTTGAAGATTTAGTTGAAAAGGAGCCAACAGAGCCGCTGTTTATGCCTTCTGTTCAATCCGCGCCGAAAAATCAATCAGAACGGCCCACAGAAATTGCTTTTGCGTCAGCGCCTGTACACAATACTGCGCAGCAACCGCAGCAACCGCAGCAACCGCAGCAACCGCAGCAACCGCAGCAACCGCAGCAACCGCAGCAACCGCAGCAACCGCAGCAACCGCAGCAACCGCAGCAACCGCAGCAACCGCAGCAACCGCAGCAACCGCAGCAACCGCAGCAACCGCAGCAACCGCAGCAACCGCAGCAACCGCAGCAACCGCAGCAACCGCAGCAACCGCAGCAACCGCAGCAACCGCAGCAACCGCAGCAACCGCAGCAACCGCAGCAAAATAGCTTATTCCATCCGTTTTTGGTTCGTAACGATCAACCGTTGCCAAAACCAACGACACCAATGCCTTCGCTCGAACTGCTAACCAGTCCTTTAGCAGAAGAAGAACCCGTTGATATGTTTGCCCTTGAGCAAACGTCCCGTTTGATTGAAGCGCGTCTGAGTGATTATCGAGTTAAAGCTGATGTCGTCGGTTTCTCACCCGGTCCGGTGATTACCCGGTTTGAACTGGATTTGGCTCCGGGTGTTAAAGCAGCACGTATTTCCAATTTATCAAGAGACTTAGCACGTTCTCTATCCGCGGTCGCCGTGCGTATTGTTGAAGTGATCCCGGGTAAACCTTATGTTGGTTTGGAATTGCCGAATAAAAAACGTCAGACGGTCTATTTGCGTGAAGTATTGGATTGTGAAAAGTTCCGTGATAATCCATCGCCGCTAACAATTGTATTGGGTAAAGATATTGGCGGTCAGCCGGTTGTCGCTGATTTAGGTAAAATGCCGCACTTGCTGGTGGCGGGTACAACCGGTTCGGGTAAATCTGTTGGCGTCAACGCCATGATCCTCAGCATTCTCTATAAAGCGAAACCAGAGGATGTGCGCTTTATTATGATTGACCCGAAAATGTTGGAGCTATCGGTTTATGAGGGCATACCGCACCTGTTAACCGAAGTTGTTACCGATATGAAAGATGCTGCTAATGCACTGCGCTGGTGCGTTAGTGAAATGGAGCGCCGTTATAAACTGATGTCCGCATTAGGGGTGCGTAATCTAGCGGGTTATAACGAAAAGGTTAAACAGGCAGAAGAAATGGGACGCCCAATCCCTCACCCATTCTGGAAGCCCGGTGACAGCATGGATATTATTCATCCAGTACTGAAAAAAGAGCCATACATCGTTGTCATGGTCGATGAATTTGCTGACTTAATGATGACTGTCGGTAAAAAAGTTGAAGAGCTGATTGCACGATTAGCGCAGAAAGCGCGTGCTGCTGGTATCCATTTGGTTCTGGCGACCCAACGTCCATCGGTCGATATTATTACCGGTTTGATTAAAGCGAATATTCCGACGCGTATTGCTTTTACGGTTTCCAGCAAAATTGATTCCCGCACCATCCTTGATCAAGGCGGCGCTGAATCCCTGTTGGGCATGGGGGATATGCTTTATTTGGCGCCAAACTCCTCGATTCCGGTGCGTGTTCATGGCGCCTTTGTTCGGGATCAGGAAGTTCATGAAGTGGTGAATGATTGGAAAGCTCGTGGTCGTCCAGAGTATGTTGACAGCATTCTCAGTGGTGGTGATGATGCAGAAGGCGGCTTAGGCTTTGACAGTGATGAAGAGCTAGATGCTCTGTTTGATCAGGCAGTTCAATTTGTGACGGAAAAACGGCGAGTTTCGATTTCTGGTGTCCAGCGTCAATTCCGCATTGGTTATAACCGAGCGGCGCGTATTGTGGAACAGATGGAGGCGCAACAGATTGTCAGTGCTCCAGGTCATAATGGTAATCGTGAAGTATTGGCCCCACCGCCACATGAGAGTTGATAGTGAATATTGAAGACCCTGATAGTAAATCACTTGAAGTAATAACGTTGAGAAAAAAGAAGTAATAACGCTGAGAAAGGTATTTCTTACATGAAAAAGCTGATATTGATTGGTTGTTTAATGGCTGGCATGAGTATCAATGCGGCATGGGCAAATGCTAGCCAGAATTTGCAGGAGCGTTTGGGTAAAGTAAATAGTTTTCATGCCAGTTTTACTCAGACAGTCACCAGTGATGATGGGGCGACAATTCAGGAAGGTGAAGGACAATTGTGGGTTAAGCGTCCAAACCTATTTAACTGGCATATGACATCACCGGATGAAAGCGTCTTGGTATCGGATGGTAAAACATTGTGGTTTTATAATCCGTTTGTTGAACAGGTAACGGCCAATTGGTTGAAAGATGCCACAGGTAACACGCCGTTTATGTTAATTACTCGTAACGATGCTAAAGATTGGTCTCAATATAAAATTAGCCAGCAAGGAAATGATTTTGAACTGACGCCGAATAATGTCGCTGGCAATCTGAAACGCTTCTCGATTACCGTCACGACGGATGGCGCTATCCAAAAATTTTCTGCCATAGAACAGGATGGACAAAAGAGTGCTTATCAATTAAAAGGGCAGCAAAATACCCATGTGGATGCGGCAAAGTTCAGTTTTACGCTACCGAAAGGCGTTACGCTGGATGATCAGCGCCAGTGAGGTTTAAGTGAATAGCCTGTCACTCGATTTTTCACAAAATGAATTCCAGCCATTGGCCGCGCGTATGCGGCCAATGGCATTAGAGCAATATATCGGCCAGCAGCATTTACTGGCAGAAGGAAAACCACTTCCAAGGGCTATCCGGGCTGGACAACTTCACTCCATGATTTTATGGGGGCCGCCGGGGACGGGCAAAACAACATTAGCTGAAATTATTGGGCATTATGCTCAGGCTGATGTTGAACGGATATCTGCGGTCACTTCCGGCATCAAAGAGATACGTGAATCGATTGAAAAGGCGCGTCAAAACCGGAATGCAGGGCGTAGAACTATCCTGTTTGTTGATGAAGTACATCGTTTTAACAAAAGCCAACAGGATGCTTTTCTGCCACACATTGAAGATGGCACGATCACCTTTATCGGTGCGACAACGGAGAACCCCTCTTTTGAGCTGAATTCCGCATTACTTTCACGGGCACGGGTCTATTTGCTTAAATCATTGACAACAGAAGAGATTGAGCAGGTGCTTGATCAAACAATGAATGATCAAGAGCGCGGTTATCATGGACAGAATATCATTTTGCCTGAAAATACCCGTCACATGATTGCGGAGCTGGTTTCCGGCGATGCCCGTCGTTCATTGAATTTGCTGGAAATGATGGCGGATATGGCAGAAACCAATGCTCAGGGAGAGAGGGTTTTGACACCGGCGCTATTGAAAGAGGTCAGTGGAGAGCGAAGTGCTCGTTTTGATAATAAAGGTGATCGTTATTACGATTTGATTTCAGCACTGCATAAATCCGTTCGTGGTTCTGCGCCTGACGCTGCACTTTACTGGTATGCCCGGATCATTACCGCCGGTGGTGATCCGTTATATGTTGCCCGCCGTTTATTGGCTATTGCTTCCGAAGATGTTGGTAATGCCGATCCTCGGGGAATGCAGGTAGCCATTGCTGCATGGGATTGTTTTACGCGCGTTGGTCCGGCAGAAGGTGAAAGAGCGATTGCTCAAGCTATTGTTTACCTTGCTTGCGCACCGAAAAGTAACGCGGTTTATACCGCGTTTAAGGCAGCGATGGCTGATGCGAAGGAGAAACCTGACTATGATGTTCCTGCACATTTGCGCAATGCACCGACAACATTGATGAAAGGGATGGGGCTTGGCGAAGAATATCGTTATGCTCATGACGAACCTAATGCTTACGCGGCGGGTGAAGTTTATTTTCCACCTGAGATGCGGGAAACCCGCTATTATCATCCGGCTAACCGAGGATTAGAAAGTAAAATAGGCGATAAACTCGCCTGGCTTGCTGAACAGGATCAAAATAGCCCGATAAAACGCTATCGCTAACGTTATTGTTGCGGTAAGGTTGACGGGTAAAAATACCTTATGGCCCATCAACTTGTGTGGGCCTATTTATATCATCTAACTTAATAACGACAAGCACAGGACTAGCATGCTCGATCCAAACATACTGCGTAATGAGCTAGGCGCAGTCGCCGAAAAACTGGCTCGCAGGGGCTATACCCTTGACGTGGATACGCTGCGCAAACAAGAAGAGCGCCGTAAAGTTTTACAAGTTGAAACTGAAACCCTGCAAGCAGAACGTAATTCTCGATCGAAAGCTATTGGTGCGGCAAAAGCCCGTGGTGAAGATATTGATCCACTGCGTCAGGAAGTGAACCAGTTAGGTGAAAAGTTGGATACAGCGAAAGCCGAACTGGAAAAACTTCAAGCTGAAATCCGTGATTTAGCCTTAAGTATCCCTAACATTCCAGATGACTCCGTACCGGTAGGTAAAGATGAGAGCGATAATTTGGAAGTGAGCCGTTGGGGTGAGCCACGTAAATATGATTTTGAGATTCAAGATCATGTTTCATTAGGTGAGTTGACCAATGGTCTGGACTTTGCCGCCGCGGTTAAACTAACGGGTTCGCGTTTTGTGGTGATGAAAGGGCAAATTGCTCGTCTGCATCGGGCCTTAGCGCAATTTATGCTAAACCTTCACACAGAACAGCATGGCTATTTGGAAACTTATGTTCCCTATCTGGTTAACCATGAAACCTTATATGGTACGGGCCAATTGCCGAAATTTGGTGAAGACCTTTTCCATACCAAACCGTTGGAAGAAGAGGCGGAAAGTCATTATGCGTTGATTCCGACCGCTGAAGTTCCGATAACCAACTTGGTTCGTGGTGACATTCTGGATGAAAGTGAACTACCACTAAAAATGACTGCTCATACTCCTTGTTTCCGTTCAGAAGCGGGGTCTTATGGTCGTGACACCCGTGGTCTGATCCGGATGCATCAGTTTGATAAAGTTGAACTGGTTCAGATTGTTCATCCTGATGAATCAATGAATGCACTGGAATCGTTGACAGGTCACGCAGAGAAAGTACTGCAATTACTGAATCTGCCCTATCGTAAAGTCTTATTGTGTACCGGTGATATGGGTTTTAGCGCATGTAAAACTTATGATTTGGAAGTATGGTTACCGGCTCAGAACACATATCGCGAAATCTCCTCCTGCTCTAACATGTGGGATTTCCAGGCGCGCCGTATGCAAGCACGTTTCCGCGGTAAAGAGGATAAGAAAACTCAATTACTTCATACCCTGAATGGCTCTGGTTTGGCTGTAGGCCGTACTCTGGTTGCCATTATGGAAAACTATCAGCAAGCCGATGGTCGCATTGAAATCCCCGAAGTATTGCGTCCATATATGGGTGGTTTGGAATATATTGGTTAATTATCGTATTAATGAAAAGCGCCAGATTTGGCGCTTTTTGCTGTCTATTTGATTAATTACAAATTTACTGAGAATAAAATTACTGGATTCAGTAAATAATAGATGTATCTTTATCTTTTAATTAACTAAAGTCGATGATTTCTCTTTACCGATAAAAATGCTACGGTAAGAGGAGTAATAGCTAGCGAAATATATGGGTATAGAGACTAAAAGGCCCAAGCCTAAAGTCACTATAGAAAGCACCATCATTAACCCAAAGATACTAAAGAATAATAAACCGGGCAATAAATTCTTCTTCACTGCCTCCAGGCTCATTGATACGGCAGCACCAAATTTTAAATCATGAAGAACGATTAACGCTGGTGCAAACCAGGTTAAAGCAGCAGCAATAATGCTGAAGATGAACAGAATAAAGAAACTAAGAAATAATGGGGACAAATCACCTAGGAATATGTCAACAGGAATTTCACCAGATTGACTTGCTAAGATGATATTAATCACTGCACTACCGCCGGTAATAAACATTGCTATGATACCAAGGATCATAATGCCAAACGATAAAGCGCCAACGCCAAGTAGTGACGCAAAGTTTTTCTGAAATCCGCTGAATAACAGCCCGAATTCAAATTCTCCGGTAGTTCTCTGTTTTTCACACAGAGCAATAACGCCTCCGGCCAGTACTGAACCTAAAATCCCTGTAAATATCCCAAGGAAAGGAATAAGCTGTAAACCAGATATGATAATGAAATAAATGATACTAAGTAGTATCCACATACCCAATTTACGTTTGACGAGACTCCATGCTTGACTAATCCATTCCATACCTTCTGTGCTACTGAGGGATTGACCACCAGGGATAAATACCTCTTGATTGTTGGGTATAGTGTTGGAATTAAAATTTAGGCTCTTATTATCCATGTATTTTCCAATTTCATTATTAACTTGTAATTTATTAAATCGCTTTTTCTGTCTGAGTTTTCAAAGTTACAGTCAGCCGTAAAAAGCTGGCAAGTATAATATATTAAATTTATTAATCAACAAGTACTAAATAGGAGTAATTACCTAATGGGCGTGGTGGATTTATAAGCAATGTGTTGCTGTGTGTGTTTTAACTTGTTCGAGTGGTTTTATACTTACCTAAATAATTAAGTTATTTAGGTAATATATTGTAGTTTCTATCATGTAAATTAATTAATATTTATATTTCAATGCCTATTTTCCATTATAGATTATTTAACTGGTTTATAAAAAAATTTTTTCTTGTGGTTGAAAATATCATTAAAGTTGGTTGTTTTGGGAATGGTTAACCTATTTGCATCCTGATGAGCCTTCTTCATGGAATATAAGCATTAATAAATTCAATTTTTATTTTTCATTTTTCACCGATAGCTTTATGATAGGCCGATTTTAAACCTGTTATTAAAAACCATTGTTTTAACTTCTGATTTTAATCGGTATAAGGTTTTAACGGTTGTTTTTACCACGCTTGATACCTGCTTTGTATTTAGTTTAATGTTGAGTATTTAAGATATCGCGGTTATTGCATAATAAACGCCATATAATAATGCTATGAGTAACAGGATGCGTATATTTAGTTAAATCCGTTTTTTGTATAAAAGTTTTAACCCCTTTATATTTGTGCTTTTAAATGATCATGGTAGGTTAGTTAAATGTAAAAATCGCTGATAAATGCATTAAAGTTATGGTTTTTAAAAAATTCTTATAACCGTGAAAAATATTTTGTTTAAACAAGTTTTCTTAATGTAGTTACCTGACGTTTTACCACTTTGTTAATCAATTTAAACCCCGTTTTTCCTGATGTTTTCTCTTATAATATCAGTATAGCATCGGATTTTTTATCCATTTTTAAAAATCCTTAATCACTGTTTTTTACCTTTCATTGTTAACGCTTTTACCTGTTTTTTGTGAAAAGAGTGCTAAAAAGCATCTGCTTTATGTTCTGGGGTGAAAGTGTAAATAAATCAGGTTTAATCGAGAAAATGGCAGGAGTTTTCTCATCATAAAAAACAAACTTTGTTTGAAATAGTAGGGTTTCTCAATGATTTCAAGATTAAATAGCGCTTTTTTGTCTTCGTTATGATTTGCTGAAAATAAAGTGATTACTTTCAGCAAATAGTAGATGTGTTTTTTAGATAATTAAAATGTGGATGATTTATTCGTATTGATAAAAATGCTGCGGTAGGAGGAATAATAGCTAACAATAAATACCGGTATAGAGATTAGAAAACCTAAACCCAAAGTCATTACCGAGATTATGAAAATGACTGTCAAGGTGATGAAGAATAACAAACCGGGCAGTAGGTTTTTTTCCACAGCTTCCAGGCTCATTGACAAGGCAGCACCAAATTTCAAATTATGAATAACGATTAATGCTGGTGCAAACCAGGTTAAAGCAGTACCAAAAATGTTAAAAATAATCAGAACAAAAGCACCAAGGTATAATGAAGAGAGATCATTTTCGAATATATCAACAGGAATCTCACCATCTTGGCTATCTAACAATATCTGATCCATTGTACTGCCGCTGATAATAAGCATTGTGATAATGCCAAGGAACATAATGCCAAACGATAAAGCACCAACGCCAAGCAGTGATGCAAAGTTTTTCTGAAATCCGCTGAATAACAATCCTAGTTTGAATTGCCCAGTCGCTCTTTGTTTTTCACACATGGTAATAATACCGCCAAGAAATACTGAACTAAAAATTACATAAAGTATCCCAAGGAAAGGAATAAATTGAATAGCTATTGTAATGATGCAATAAATAATACCGAGTAGTATCCACATACTTAACTTATTTCTGACGAGCCACCATGATTGACCAATCCATTTTATGCCTTCGCCGCTATTGAGGTACTGACCGCCAAGAATAAATACCTCCTGATTGTTGGATATAGTGTTGGAATTAAAATCTAGATTCTTATTATCCATGTATTTTCCAATTTAATTATCGATTTGTAATTTATTAAATTGCTTTTTCTATCTGTACTTTGAAAGTCACGGTCGGATGTAAAAAGCTGGTAAGTATATTATATTAATTTTATTAACCAACAAGTACTAAATAGGAGTAATTAGCCAATAAAGTGGTAGATTTATAAGCAATAATTCTCTATTTGTTTGTTTTTTAACTTGAACTAATGGTTTTACCATTACTTAAATAACTAAGCCACCTTTGTAATATATTGTATCTTCTTTCATAGAGCTTAATTAATATTTCAATGCCGATTTTTCATCATAGATTATTTAATTGGTTATGAAAAAATTTACTCTTGTAGTTGAAAACGCTATTAAAATCATCCCTTTTGGGAAAACAGATTGTTTGATTAACCTATTCATATCATTATCTTATTGGTTATATAAGTATTAATAAAAAAGTTGTTGTTTTCACTGATAAGCTTTACCAAAAGAAGGTTTTATACTGTTATTAAAAACTATTGTTTTAACTTTGGGTTTTAATTGGCATAAGGTTTTAACCATTTTTTACCACTTTTAACATCTGCTTTTCATTAAGTTTAATCATTATGAAATATCGTATTTTTCGTTTAACCAACATTAATCATACTTTTTTTATCTTTACTGGCTCTGTTTTACCTTTATCTTATCTTGATAAATCAACCAGTAAATAGCATGATGATATAAAGATATACCTTTATGTTTTCTCGAATAATCCCTTTCTTTTTAAGGGTTTAAATCCCGACACATTAACCGTTTTATCCATTTTTTATTAGGTCATTTTTATGGTTTGCTGCATAAAATAATGGCGAGAAAACACCTTAATATCAATCTATTTGGGTAATATTCCTTTACATGCTGATTTCTTTTCAGTTCTCTATTAATGGTTAATAGATTTCGATTAAGTGTAATTAATTGCTTTTATAAAAAATTGCACTATAGTTAAATATTCCTGCCACATAAAAACCTTAATCTCTCTGTGTTCGTGCTTTTAAATGGTTATGGCAGTTTAAATAAATGTAAAATGATCGGGGGGATAAAATCGTCGATAAATGCATTAAACACGACGGGGAATAAGCTGTTTTTAGCGCCTGTACTTTTTTAAAATCTGGCATTAATGGTATTAAAATCAATGCTTATTTCTTTAATGGCTTTTAATCTTTTTAAATTTTTTATGTTAGTCTAGTTAATCTAAGGATTTTTCGGCTTCTTTTAATGATTTATCTGATTTTTTGAAAACGTATTACGGCTATGTAAAATCTTTTGTTTCGGCAAGTTTACTTAATGCGGTGATTTGTCATTTTCCCATTTTGTTAATCAATTTAGACTTCATTTTTCTTGACGTTTTTTCTTCCAATATCAGTATAACTTCGGATTTTTTTACTCGTTTTAAATAATCCTTAAATGGTTTATGCTTTGCGGTAAGAATTCAACCTATAATGGCAATCAAACGGGGTTAAGAGGGAAAAATGGCAGGAGTTTCCCATCATAAAAAAACAAACCTCGTTTTAAATAGAGAGGCTTGCCAACCTAAATATCTTTTAGCCGATTAAAATGTTGATGATTTATCCTTACCGATAAAAATACTGCGATAAGAGGAATAATAACTAACTAAAAGTATTGGTATAGAGATGAGAAAACCTAAACCAAAAGTCATTATCGAGATTATGAAGATGATCGCGGAGGTGATAAAGAATAATAAACCGGGTAATAGATTCTTTCTCACTGCGGCTAAACTCATGGATATGGCAGCATCAAATTTCAGATTGTGGATGACAATTAGTGCTGGCGCAAACCAAGTCAATGCGGCATTCACAATTAAGAAAACCATCAGAATAAAGAGACTAAGAAGTAATGAGGATAGGCCATTTTTAAGCACTTCGGCTGAGATTTCACCATGTTGAACGGCTAGTAGGATATGAAGTACGGCACTACCACCGCCCATAAATAGTGCGATAACACCGAGGAGTATGATACCAAACGTTAAAGCGCCAACGCCGAGCAGTGACGCAAAGTTTTTCTGGAATCCGTTGAATAACAGCTCCAGTTCGAATTCTCCGGTAGTTCTCTGTTTTTCGCACACAGCAATTATACCGCCGATAAATACTGGGTTCAAAAGCCCGGCAAATATTCCAATAAAAGGAATAAGCACGAAACCAGCTATACATATAGAATAGATAATATAGAGTAGTATCCACATGCCCCATTTATCCTTGGTGAGTTGCCATGCTTGACCAATCCATTTCACTCCTTCAGAGCTGCTGAGGGACTGACCATCAGGAATAAATATTTCCTGACTGTCGTCAGGCATAACATTGGAGTTTGAGTTTAGATTTTGATTGTCCATATAATTTTTCAAATAATGTGTTGATACATGATATTTCAAATCGCCTTTTTGACTTTATCTCGGAAGATGCAGTCAGATTGAGAGATTAGGTAAATATATTATATTAATTCTATTGTTCAACAAGCGTTAAATATAAGTAACGACCAGAAAAGATAAATAATTTCCTACAAAGTATTGCTAAGTGTTTCTAATTGTATCAAATTGATAATAATTGTAATAAAGTGTTTCAATGTTAACTGACGGCTGAATTTAATTAACTTCTAACCCATATGATCGGAATAATTTTAATTCCATTGGGTGTTTTTTTCTGTAGAATGGAAATCCCTACTAATAGTTAGTAGTTGGCATTTTAACGCTAAGAAGGAATACATATGTCAGACTTAATCTATTTAACCTTAAAGGGCCGTAAGCAGGGATTGATATCGGCAGGTTGTTCATCGATAGATTCAATAGGAAATAAAGGTCAGTTAGATCGTACAGATCAGATATTCATATATAACCTTAATCACTCTTTAACTTGGGATCAGTATGCCAGGCACCATCCGATAACATTTAAAAAACCTGTTGATAAATCGTCACCGCTTTTGGGAATAGCGATGTCAGAAAATGAAATATTGGACGGTATCTTTGATATTTACAGAGCGAGTCAATTCGGGATTCAGGAATTGTATTACACTATAAAGGTAATTGAGGCGACGATAGTTGATTTAGCTGTTTATCACCCCCATTCGATAACACATGCTGGCGCACAGCCGCAGGAAACTATATCTTTACGTTATAAGAGTATCACATGGACTCATCATATAGCAGGGACAAGTGCTTATAGTATTTGGGATGATCGCGTTTATTAATTTATTTGCCGGTAAAATAGTGTTATTTTACCGGCAAAATTACCATTTGTTTTTCCTATAATGTTTGCCGCATGCGATCATAAATGTAATGGTACACAAGAAAGATAGTATAAAAGAAGTGTATAGCATAAAATCATTATCTGATGTGGATACACTAAGAAATGGAATTTGACCAGTATAGGCAACATTTAGATGAAAAATATTAGACGCCATCATAAGTAATATAGCTAAAAGGTTAATGTAAACATCATAGGGAATTAAAAGTTTCTTAAAAGCACAATATAATGGATAGAGTGCAAGTAAAGAAAAAATAATATATAAATAGTCTATCATTCTATATCTTCCTTCAATATGATCTATATTGCCCAAAAATGGTATTTGCGTCACCGAAAATCTCTAAAGCTATCTCTTTGTAATTCATCGTTTCTATACCTCGTCGTTTTAAGCCAATAAGCAGATCAGCATTTATATACCGATATAATCTTTGATTGTCTGGTTCAAGCTTATAACCAAAAAAACCATTAATAGACATACCAACATCAACCGATGTATATACCACATCAGCATCGCGTTTATCCATTCCAAAAGCTTTTTCTCCAACCCCTTCATAGATGAATTTAACTGGCCCAGTATAGCTTTCGCGATAAAGGATATAATAACCACTTTCAATAATATTATTGAAGCCATGAGCCATCAATGGTGCTCCAAGTGCTGCTCCAACACCGCTATCAATAGCAAGAAATCCACCAATGAGTTGTATACTGCCAGATACAAATCCAATCCATGAGACAATCAAATTAACTGTCTCATTATTCCTACTTTTAGCATTTTCACTGTTTACCTTTTTCTTTACAACAATGGCTTGCCTTACACTCTTTTGAGAAAGCATTGAATCTTGCTCTTCTAATGATCGGATTTCTTCGTCTAATAAAGCTATTGCTTCAGAGATTGAGATCTCCCCGGTATTTATCTTTGATGTGTTTTCTTGGCAATAGGCCATGACTTCACCGATAAAATGGTCTTTGGCCAGACTCCATTTTACATATTTATCGGCAACTCGGTTCATAAGCATCATCAACTCATTTTGTTTATCCATTTGAATTTTTAGGAGTTTTCTTTCTTCATTAGTACTGTTATCCAAGTATCCTCTGGCGGAAGGATTTCTTTCGTAAAATTCATCTAAAGCATCCATAATAAGTAACCTGTTTCTTTGAAATTTAGTTTAACATAGCGTTATGTACTAAAAATATACAATTGAAATTATAAGTCAAGGTTTATTTTTACTTGTAATTTACTCGTAAGGATACTTTTTTAGCGTGTTTTAAGACGTGGGATTATTAGCAAAATCCGTTATAAATTTTCTTCAATACAAATACTAATTTCTTTATTTATTTTCTGGATGTATTTTTTTATTTAAGAAAAGTGTGATGTAATTATTTTATATAAATTAATGCCTTGATTTTTTTCGATGCTTGATAGGCTTATTGTTATTAGCGTTGTTGTGAATATAATGTTTCCTAATTTTTTCTTTTCTGATATTTGATTCTTTAGGCTCTTATATTAATGCATTCGGTAAAGACCTGCCTGAGAAAATATGGCAAGATGTTTTTGGTAACTTGATTGCGGGTTTTCCAGCGATATTATAGCTTTGATAATGAGTGACGATGACTAACTGATAAGACAGAGAAACGATTGTGGTAAAGAAAGAAAAACAACGGCCTCACCATGACGCATTATTTAAACATTTTTTAACGCGGCCCGAAACGGCCAGGGAGTTTTTATCCCTTTATCTGCCCGAAGAGATCCAATCGTTGTGTGATTTAGCCACATTGAAACTGGAACCCGGCAGTTTTGTGGACCAGCATTTGCGTCAACTGCACAGTGATGTGCTCTACTCGGTTGAAACGGCCCGGGGACAGGGCTATATCTATTGTCTGATTGAGCATCAGTCTACCCCTGATCCATTAATGGCCTGGCGGCTGATGTATTATGCCATGTTAGCAATGGCGGCCCACCTGAAAAAAGGCCATACTGAACTCCCTTTGGTCGCGCCGCTGCTGTTTTATCATGGGGAGGTTCGGCCGTATCCTTACACAAACCGGTGGCTGGATTGTTTTACGCTCCCCGAACAGGCTGCCCGCTTATACCGTCAGGCGTTTCCGTTGGTGGACGTCAGTGCGCTCAGCGATGAAGAGATCCTGACGCATAAAGGGGTTGCCCTGATGGAGCTGGTGCAAAAACACATCCGCTGCCGGGATATGCTGGAATGGGTCCCCCAATTGGTGGAACTTCTGAATGGAGGGTATAATACAACTGAGCAGCGCAATGTGGTGTTACGCTATATTTTACTGAATGGACATACGCTGGATCTCTCCCAATTTGTCCATCAACTGATTGAACAATCTCCGGAGCATGAAACGATGTTGATGACTATTGCAGAACAGCTTGAACAAAAAGGGCGCGAGCAGGGCCGAACAGAAGGTCGAATGGAAGGTCGAATGGAAGGTCGAATGGAAGGTCGAACAGAAGGTCGAACAGAAGGTCGAGCTGAAGGTAGAAAGGAAGGTCGAGCTGAGGGCCGAGTTGAGGGCAGAGCTGAAGGTCGAGTTGAAGGTAGGGAGGAAGGTAAACTGGAAACGGCTTGTGCTTTATTACGGCATGGCGTGAGTTTGGACATTATTGTCACCAGTACCGGGCTGAGCCGGGATAAAATTGAAGCGTTAAAGCATTAAATTAATCTTCTCTTTCACAACAAAATGCCGATATTCAAGATCGGCATTTTTGTTCTTATTCAGGATGATGGCTATACAGAGGACTTTTACGTTTGCTAGGTGAAGCTGAAACATGCCAGACTGGAACAACAATCTCCGGAGCATGAAACGATGTTGATGACTATTGCAGAACAGCTTGAACAAAAAGGGCGCGAGCAGGGTCGAACAGAAGGTCGAACAGAAGGCCGAGCTGAAGGTAGAAAGGAAGGTCGAGCTGAGGGCCGAGTTGAGGGCAGAGCTGAAGGCCGAGTTGAAGGTAGGGAGGAAGGTAAACTGGAAACGGCTTGTGCCTTATTACGGCATGGCGTGAGTTTGGACATTATTGTCACCAGTACTGGGCTGAGCCGGGATAAAATTGAAGCGTTAAAGCATTAAATTAATCTTCTCTTTCACAACAAAATGCCGATATTCAAGATCGGCATTTTTGTTCTTATTCAGGATGATGGCTATATAAGGGACTTTTACGTTTGTCCAGCGAAGATAAAACCAGACTCGTTCTGTTTCGTCGAAACCTCAATTTGTTGTAAGGTATCAAAATTTACAAACTCTGATACAGGGGAATTTGCCACATGTGCAATGATTAAAAGCCATTGATATTATGAAGGTGTTATTGCAACTTTAAAATGCCGCTTCTGGAATGAAAAAATGGGGTGATTAGCTTTATCTTCTGAGGCGACCTCTTGCTGTTTTAATGAGTCGGATGATGAGCTATTAATAATTTCAATTTGGTGATGAGTGAATGATTTGACTTCATTCTGAAATTTCATTCTTAAAATATTATCTTTAATAAATTTTGATGAAGATAATGCTGACTCATTTACCGATCTAGCTGCAAGACCACTCATTGTTGAATAATATTCACTGTTTCTATTGCGATCTCTGCTTAATATGAAGTCCATTTTTAATAAACCTTTTCATCCCAAATATTGTATCCACTTGTGCGCACAGTTTGATCCTAGCAAGCTAGGGTTTGATATTTAAGATGGTTTTTCCTTCTGTTTTTAAACGTCATTTCAGAGATGGAAATTAAATAAATTAGTTAATACACAACTTTATGACCATAACTTTCTAGAATGTTTTTTACACTATCCATTGTCTCTTTTGCAGGTGGTTTCACTCCTTCTAATTGATATTCCTCGCCCATAGTAATCCATTTATGTTTACCGAGTTCGTGATAAGGCAGAAGCTCGATTTTTTCAATATTTTTCATATCTTGGGTAAATTCACCTAGTTTATGAACTGATTCATTATCATCGGACCAATCTGGAACCACAACATAGCGGATCCAGGTTTTCTGGTTACGTTTAGCCAAATAGCGGGCAAACTCCAAGGTGCGATGATTTGAAACACCGACTAATTTCTGATGGACTTCATCATTAAGTTGCTTCAAATCGAGCATCACGAGATCGGTTGCATCCATCAATTCATCAATAACCGGACCATAGCGGCGGACAAATCCATTAGTATCAAGACAAGTATGAATACCTTCGGCACGACAGGCTCGGAACCAATCACGTACAAATTCAGCTTGAAGAACTGCTTCGCCCCCTGATGCAGTAACACCTCCACCGGAAGCGTTCATAAAGTGACGATAGGTTGTCGCTTCTTTTATTAACTCTTCAACAGTCACGTCTTTGCCGCCGTGGGTATTCCATGTGTCGCGGTTATGGCAATAGAGGCAGCGCATCAGGCAGCCCTGAAAGAAAACAATAAACCGGATACCGGGGCCATCAACGGTGCCACAGGATTCGAAAGAGTGGATACGACCAAGTACCGACATAACAGGTTTGCTCCAAAACTGGCAGGATAAACGAATAGAGGCCCCAGAATTCAGGGCCTTTGTTAGCAAATTATTACATAGATTGGGTGAAAGTACGGGTAATCACATCCTGTTGTTGCTCTTTAGTCAGTGAGTTGAAACGTACGGCATAACCCGATACCCGAATAGTGAGTTGAGGATATTTTTCAGGGTCTTCCATCGCATCAAGCAGCATGTCACGGTTCATCACATTGACGTTCAGATGTTGACCACCTTCAATTTCTGCTTCATGGTGGAAATAACCATCCAGTAAACCCGCTAAATTAGTTTTGCGTGTTTCATCATCTTTTCCTAACGCATTCGGTACGATAGAGAAGGTGTAAGAGATACCATCTTTCGCATAGGCGAAGGGCAGCTTAGCCACAGAGGTTAAAGAGGCGACGGCGCCTTTTTGATCGCGACCATGCATTGGATTGGCTCCGGGCCCAAATGGCGCGCCGGCACGACGCCCGTCAGGGGTGTTGCCGGTTTTCTTGCCATAGACCACGTTAGAAGTGATGGTCAGAACGGATTGCGTAGGTACTGCGTTGCGATAAGTATTCAGTTTCTGGATTTTTTTCATGAAACGTTCAACCAGATCACAGGCGATATCATCGACACGTGAGTCGTTGTTGCCAAATTGTGGATATTCACCTTCAATCTTGAAGTCAACCGCTAAACCATTTTCATCGCGGATTGGAGTCACTTTGGCATATTTGATGGCAGACAACGAGTCAGCGGCGACAGACAGACCAGCAATGCCACAGGCCATAGTACGATGAACATCACGGTCGTGCAGCGCCATCAGTGCGGCTTCATAGCTATATTTATCATGCATATAGTGAATGATGTTTAGTGCGGTAACATACTGTTTTGCCAGCCAGTCCATAAAGTGGTCCATGCGGGCCATTACTTTGTCGTAATCCAGCACTGCATCTTTCATCGGTTCTTCTTTCGGGCCAACCTGCATTTTCAGCTTTTCATCCACACCGCCGTTAATAGCGTACAGCATAGTTTTCGCCAGATTAGCGCGGGCGCCGAAGAATTGCATCTGTTTACCCACAATCATCGGGCTGACACAACAAGCGATAGCGTAATCATCGTTGTTGAAGTCGGGGCGCATCAGATCATCGTTCTCATATTGTAAAGATGAGGTATCGATAGACACTTTTGCCGCGAATTTTTTGAAATTTATCGGCAGTTTTTCGGACCACAGGATGGTCATGTTGGGTTCTGGTGATGGGCCCATCGTGTATAGGGTGTTCAGGAAACGGAAGCTGTTTTTAGTCACCAGTGTGCGGCCATCCAACCCCATACCCGCCAGCGATTCTGTTGCCCAGATTGGGTCGCCGGAGAACAGTTCGTCATATTCAGGGGTACGCAGGAAACGCACCATACGTAGTTTCATCACCAGATGGTCGATCAATTCCTGTGTTTCAATTTCTGTCAACTTACCTGCTTGCAGGTCACGTTCGATGTAGATATCCAGGAAGCTGGAAACACGACCGAAAGACATCGCGGCGCCATTCTGAGATTTAACCGCCGCCAGGTAAGCGAAATAGGTCCACTGTATCGCTTCCTTAGCGTCAGTGGCGGGGCCAGAAATATCATAGCCGTATTTAGCCGCCATCTCTTTAATCTGGCCCAGAGCACGGTGCTGTTCAGCGATCTCTTCACGCAATTGAATAGTCATTGCCAGATCTTCACCGTTTTCCAGTTTTTCCTGCAATGAATTGAACTGAGCTAATTTATCTTCACGCAAGAAATCGATGCCGTATACCGCAACGCGACGGTAATCGCCAATAATGCGACCGCGGCCATAGGCATCAGGTAGACCGGTCAGAACCCCGGATTTTCGGCATTTCAGAATATCTGGCGTGTAAACATCAAAAACCCCCTGATTATGCGTTTTACGGTATTCAGTGAAAATCTGTTTCAATTTAGGATCGAGTTCACGACCATAAACTTTGCATGAGCCTTCCACCATTTTGATGCCGCCAAATGGGATCAACGCACGTTTTAATGGGGCTTCCGTTTGCAGGCCAACAATAGTTTCCAGATCTTTTTCGATGTAACCTGCATCGTGGGAGGTAATAGTAGCAGCAACATCAGTATCAAAATCAACCGGTGCGTGAGTGCGGTTTTCGATTTTGATACCTTCCATGACTTTTTCCCATAAGGTATCGGTCGCCTTTGTCGAACCGGCCAGGAAAGATTCATCACCCTCGTATGGAATATAGTTTTTTTGGATGAAGTCACGAACGTTGACTTCATTCTGCCAATCCCCCTGATTAAAACCTTGCCATGCGACAGAGAACTTTTTATTTAATTCAGTCATGATACTTCTACCTTTATAATAATCGAACTTTTGAGAAACTAAATAAGGGAGCGAATTAATGTTTTTGCCCATTACGCAGATAAATTGACCAGTAAGTTAAACCCACCAAAACGGCACCACCGATAATGTTACCAATAGTGACCGGAATTAAATTGTCAGTAATAAAGTGTGAAATGGTGAGTTGAGAAAATTGTTCAGGTGTCGCCCCTATATTAATCCAGAACTCAGTTGGTGAGAAATGCTTAATAATAATACCAAGCGGGATTAAAAACATATTTGCAATGCTGTGTTCAAAGCCGCTGGCAACAAACATGCTTATTGGCAAAATCATGGCAAATATTTTATCCATTAAACTACGTCCGGCATAACTCATCCAAACCGCGAGACAAACCATTAAATTGGCGAGAATGCCTAAAAATAGCGCTTCAATAAAAGAGTGATGCATTTTATGGTTTGCTGTTTGCAAGACATTCAAGCCCCATAATCCGTCGGCAATACGATATTGACCGGCAAACCAGATAATGGCGACAAAAAATGACGCGCCAATTAAATTACCGAAATAGACGTTAATCCAGTTTTTAATCATTTGATGCCAGGTTATACGCCCGGTTGCTTTGGCAATAATCGTTAGCACAGTGGAAGTAAATAAATCTGCGCCACACACGACAACTAACATTAATCCAAGGGAGAAACAGATACCGCCAACTAATTTAGCTAATCCATAAGGGACAGATGCGGTTCCTGTAGTCGCGGTAATATAAAAGACAAATGCAATGGAAATAAAAACCCCGGCAGTTATTGCTGACAGATAAGTAATGGCGACAGGTTTAGTCGTTTTATAAACACCAATGTCATTGGCGATTTGTGTCATTACCGCAGGTGGTAATAGGTTAAAGGGGTTGTCAGCTTTCATACCAACATTCTCTTTATCATTAATAAGTTACGGTACGTAACGATAGTAACAAAGGCTTGAAGAAGGAAAATTGATATAGATCATAATCCCCTGACAGTAGACTCGGTTTTGGGGAATGAAAATGGTTGAAATTCTAATTAATTGATTGATTTTAATGAAATAAAAAAATTTTAAAAATTATGATATTTTTTATTTAACCTATTGGTAGGGCGTTTGATAAGTAAAATTACAGGCTAAATTGTTATTTATTTGTTGTTGAAAATAAATTTAATTTAACCTGAATTTTACTTTTAATTATGAATTGTCTTTTCTACAATTTTATTTTGCGTTCCAGAAGTCGCGTTTTGCTTTTTGCAGCTTCTCATAAGCGGCTAATAAAGCTTGATGAGCGGGCAGTGATTTTAAATCTGAATCAACTGACCACAGGCCATAAAAACAGTGTTCACCAGAAATAGCTGCTGATGCTGCTTCAACAGCATCTTGCCCGTACATTTTTACGAATGCTTGATAATATTGTGTCGGCTCTTTATCCTCTTCCAGAGCAAGTAAAAGCAGTGTTTGCAAACAGCGATAATAATTAGCGCGTTCGGAGGTAAAGACTGAGGCGTTAAAATCTTGGGTCCACTCTACCCAAATTAAAGCCTGTTCCAAATCACCGCCAGCCAGTGCCAACATGGATTTCAATTCACCGACACGTAAATTGCTCCAGCCATTATCTTTACCCACCGCAATACCAAGCAATTCACGGACACGGGTAAAATCATCCAAACCTTCTTCATCTAATTGATCAATTAGTGCCAGATATTCTTCGGCTTGCCATTGGTTATCCGGTAATGCTAATAAAGTTTCCCGTAGATGGATTCCCATCGTATTATTAGCAAGATGTAAATCTTCTACAGGATAAATATCAGACATCCCCGGAACCAGAATACGGCAGGCATAAACACCGAGGTGCTCGTAGTCAGCAATATAAACTTCGGCATCCAATTGTTTGAAGATTGCCATCAAAGTGGCGAACTCTTCTTCTGTCGTGCCGCTGAAATTCCAGTCAGTAAACGCGTAATCAGCATCTTGTTTAAACAAATCCCAACTGATTAAACCGCTTGAATCAATAAAGTGAGTCTCCAGATTGGTATGTTCTGCCACTTCTTCATTATCGAAAGTGGGAGCATTAAACACATCCAGATCTTTCAAACTGCGGCCCTGTAATAATTCGGTCACAGTACGTTCCAGTGCCACACCAAATTCAGGATGTGCTCCAAAAGAGGCGAAACAGGTTCCGTTATTAGGATTAAACAGCACTACACAAATAACCGGGAATTGCCCACCGAGGGAGGCGTCATAACAATAGAGTGGGAAACCTTCATCCTGTAATTTGTTAACCGCGGCAACAACACCAGGATAACGATTCATCACTTCTTGGGGAATTTCTGGCAGGCTGATGCCTTCGGCGATAATACGATTCTTCACATAACGTTCAAAAACTTCAGATAGTCCCTGAACTCTGGCTTCATTCATAGTATTACCGGCTGACATACCATTGGAAACATAAAGATTGCCAATAATATTCATCGGAATATAGACGGTATGATGATCAGATTGACGAGTAAACGGTAGTGAGCAGATACCACGCTCTTCATTATCTGATTGCAAATCAACTAACTGACTGGCGCATAAGTCATTCTCAGGATCATAAAATTTACGTAACCGGTCATCCAGAATGCCTTCTGGTAAAGAATCATCGTCCGGTAAAGCAAACCATTTTTCATTGGGATAATGGACAAAATCACCGCTAGCGATAGCTTCTCCTAAATAGAAGTCAGCAAAAAAATAGTTGGTTGACAGGCGTTCAAAATACTCCCCTAAAGCAGAAGCTAAAGCGGCTTTCTTGCTGGCGCCTTTGCCATTGGTAAAACAGAGAGGACAATCGTGGTCGCGGATATGAACTGACCAGACATTGGGAACCGGATTCAGCCATGAAGCTTCTTCAATATTAAAACCAAGGCGTTGCAGTTTTTGCTGAAAACGGTTGATTGAGTCTTCCAGTGCGGCGTCTTTGCCGGGAATAAAGGTTTGCGTCATGGTATTCACTTATGAGTGCTCGTTATGGGGCGCTCATCATACGAGTTTTTTTTCAGTAGCTAAAGTCTGGTATGTATCACAGATTTATTGTTATCATCATCCATAATCTAACAGGATATTTTTTATTAAGGAAGAAGCATGAAAAAGATGAAACACACAGCTTTAGCCAGTTTATTGGCATTAATTAGTGGTTCTGCTATTGCTTTACCAAATATTACACTTTTGGCGACGGGGGGGACTATTGCGGGTGGCGGGAAGTCTGCAATCCAATCCAATTATGTTGCTGGAAGGGTTGCTATTGATGAATTAGTCAATGCTGTTCCTGAGATCAAAAATATCGCCAACCTAAAAGGTGAGCAGGTAGTTAGTATTGGTTCGCAGGATATGAATGATCAGGTGTGGTTGACGCTAGCGAAAAGAATCAACGCTGATTGTGACAAAACCGATGGTTTTGTTATCACCCACGGTACTGACACGATGGAAGAAACCGCTTACTTCCTCGATCTAACTACCCACTGCCAGAAGCCGATAGTCATGGTTGGCGCGATGCGCCCATCTACGGCGCTTGGTGCCGATGGCCCGTTAAATCTGTATAACGCTGTGGTGGTTGCCGGTGATCAAGCATCAGCCAAGCGTGGTGTATTAATGGCAATGAATGATGCGGTTATCAGTGGGCGCGCCGTGGTGAAAATGAGCACCACCGAAGTTCAGGCATTCCAGCCAATTAATGCCGGTGCTGAGGGCTTTGTTCATAATGGCAAAGTCAATTATTATACTGACGCTAAACCGAGAGCCAATCAGGCTATTTTTGATGTCAGTAAACTCGATAAATTGCCGAAAGTAGGCATTGTTTATAACTACGCCAATGCGTCTGATCTGCCGGCGAAAGCTCTGCTGAAAGATGGTTACCAAGGCATTGTCAGCGCTGGTGTAGGCAACGGTAATATGTACAAGGCGATTTTTGATACTTTGGCCCAAGCGGCTAAAGATGGGGTTGTGGTCGTCAGATCAAGCCGTGTACCGGTCGGATATGTTACTCAGGATGCGGAAGTGGATGATAGTAAGTACGGCTTTGTCGCTTCTGAACGTCTGAATCCGCAAAAGGCCAGAGTACTTTTACAATTGGCGCTGACTGAAACGCATGATCCGGTGAAAATTCACCAGATGTTTGTGAAATATTGATTCGTGATTCAGAGATAACAAATAGGGCGCGTGGGTGACGGAGTTCCGCGCTCTATAGAGGGTGTCGCAAAAGGTTAAGGTCACTTTTTCAAGCATCAAGTTAAATTCAATCACTGACTTTGGGCAGCCTGTTATTTGTATGGATAACAGGCTAAAAATAATCCCTAATATCAGAGCCACCGCTCTTGATAAGTTATAGGCCATTGCATGCAGGGAAAACTCCAGCTTTACCGCTGACAATCCCTTACGCCGAAAGCGTTCCAGTCTCTGAATTCCCCGTAATGCCGAAAATACCGGTTCTACCAGGCTCTTCCGTTGACTCAATATCTGTTTTGACTCGGGTCGGGCCATATGCAAACGAAGCGCCTCCCTCCCTTCATCTTCCGGATAACGTTTTATTTTTCTTCCTCCTTTAGCCTTTGTGCAGCCCGCTTTCTGCGGGCATCCGGCACAATTGTCAGCGCTATAAACCCGATAGGGCCGCGTTTTTTCAGTGGCTTTCACTGTACTTTGCAGGGACAATTGGTGATGCGCAGGACAAATATAGCAATCTTGCTCAGCATCATAAGTAAATAATGATTTAGGATAGATTTTTCGTGCACGCTGTCGGTCTGAATTTTCTGCACAAAACAGCAAGATCTGATGTTTCTTCGCCTCAGCAATCACATCGTCATGGAAATAACCGGCATCCAATATCAATTTTTCCGGGTGACCGCCCGAGATAGTGAGATTCTGCGCCAATAACGCGGCCATCACTTGGGTTTCACTGGAGGGATCGACCGTGTGAGCGACGATAAGACGTCTGTTGTTGACTAAAACAGACGGTTTATAGGAAGTTGAAAATCCCCTTCCCCGCTTAAGTTTCTGGACGACGGCTTCGGGTTCTGTTGGATTGATACGCAGTTGGCTGGCATCCTTCCCTTTTTTTTCGCGATTTTCTTGTCGGCGCCGTAATACGCTGGCTCCCTGTTCCAATTGCTTTATGCGTTTTTCTGTCTGCGCTGTGGCAGGGGTGGCCGTGAGAGTATTTTTTTCACGTGAAATCGCTTCCTGAGTTAAAAGGTGGTAATGAGAACAGGCCGCCTCTATCACTGTCCCGTCACCGGCCAGGCACGAGCCGTCCGAATGACTACGGTGCAAAATGGATAAGGTCAGTGCCTTAAAAAACGAGCCCGTCAGGACGGATTGGTGCTGATAAATAAAACGCCCAAGACTGGCATGATCGGGCGTAATTCCCTGACTGACAAAAATACAGCCTAAATCTAAACGCGCAAGTCGTTCAAGTTCTCTGAGCGAGCAGTGTCCTTTCATGATCCCATAAAGCAGGATCCCTATCATGGAGCGTGGAGAATAAGGGGCTCTCCCTGTCGAAGCATAATGGCGTTCAAAAGGGCCCCAATCTTGCTCATCAAGAATGTCAGTAACAATAAATGCGCTACGCTCCCCCATTTGCCTGAGATAATCAGAAAGGGAAAGGGAGCCATCCAATACAGGTAAGTGCTGAGCTTTGACAAACTGACGTCCGGTATGAAGGGAAGGTTCCCGTTTTCGAATGAATAAGGTCATAAAAGATCTGCGCTTAAAAGAAGTACGCAGATCTTAACGGATAATACACGCCTTTTGCGACACCCTCTTTAGCGAGGGAATGTGCTGATTAAAACTAGCAGTTGAAAGTAGTATTCTGCTCAAAAAGTAGCTAAGATATTATTTGTACGGAAATTTGCCGGATAATTTTAGTCGAGGTCAATTATGGCTACTTCCACCGCGCGTTTTGAGGCGCGTATGAATCCTGAGCTACATGCCCTGATTAAACGGGCTGCTGAAATTCAAGGACGTACTATGACTGATTTTGTTGTGTCTGCTGCACAGGATGCGGCGCAACGCGCAATTGAGCAGTCAGAAGTATTCCGTTTGTCTCTGGCCGATCAGCAATGTTTTGCGCAGGCATTGCTGAATCCACCGGAACCTACTCCAGCGCTTGAACGTGCATTCGCACGGCGCCGCTCTTTGTTACGATCAGAATGAGTTCCACGATGTTTGATGTTATGCAACTCAACGAAGAACACGATCGTGATTCGTTCTACAGTGGTTCAGAATTTCTAAATGCAGTGCGATTTTACCGACATCATGGATTTATTGCTTTACCCGATTCGCCATTCACATTATTCCTTCCTCTCATAGCTGTAGATAAAAAAGGTAAAAAATAAGTGGTTCACTTGTAATAGCGCTGAATGAACAAGTTTATTGGCTATTTTTGCGATAGTTTTGTTCAACGTTTGAATAACCATTGCAGCAATGAAATGGGAATGGTACAACCGATATATCAGATTATTTATTGCTATCAATCATTGTTATTTCGTCAGAATAAGGTGAGGTAAATGAATCAGGTATATAATTTCAGTTCAGGTCCCGCTATGTTACCGATTGAAGTATTGCGTAGAGCTGAACAGGAGCTATGCAACTGGAATGGTATTGGGACTTCAATTATGGAGATCAGTCACCGCGGTAAGGAGTTTATCGCGGTAGCAAAGGAGGCTGAAAATGATTTGCGAGATCTATTATCAGTGCCTGAAAACTATAAAGTATTGTTCTGTCATGGCGGCGCCCGCGGTCAATTTGCCGCTATTCCGATGAACTTGCTGGGTGATAATGTTAAAGCCGATTATATTGATGGCGGTTATTGGGCTGCATGTGCAGTTAAAGAAGCCCAAAAATATTGTGCGCCGAATGTGATTAATATCAAAACCGAAATTAATGGCTTGAAAAGCGTTAAACCAATGCGTGAATGGTCATTGAGCGATGATGCGGCTTATGTTCATTATTGCCCGAATGAAACTATTGATGGTATCGCCATTCATGAACAGCCAGATTTTGATGATAATAAAGTGATTATTGCCGACTACTCTTCTTCTATTCTTTCCGGGCCGTTGGATGTTAGCCGTTACGGTATGATTTATGCGGGAGCGCAGAAGAATATTGGTCCTGCGGGCCTCACATTGGTTATTGTGCGTGAAGATTTATTAGGCAAAGCCCGCAAAGAAACCCCGTCTATTTTTGACTATGCTGTTCTGGCGGAGAATGACTCTATGTTCAACACACCGCCGACGTTTGCCTGGTATCTCTCGGGCTTGGTCTTCAAATGGCTGAAAGAGCAAGGCGGGGTACAAGAGATGGCGAAACGTAATCAGGCTAAGGCTGAACTGCTTTATAGCGCGATTGATAACAGTGATTTTTATCGCAACCAGGTTGCTCCTGAAAATCGTTCCCTGATGAATGTGCCGTTCCAGATGGCTGATGCTTCACTGGATAGCCAATTTCTGGCAGAGGCTGATGCACAAGGGTTGCAGGCACTGAAAGGACATCGGATTGCCGGCGGTATGCGTGCTTCTATTTATAATGCGATGCCGATAGAAGGGGTTCAGGCTTTAGTTGATTTTATGGCTGATTTTGAGCGTCGTAACGGCTAATTTGCCAACCATTACCGGGAACAACGGTTCCCGGTCTATTCAAGGTAAAAAAATATTTCCTCGAACGTAAAAATGACTCATTTATAATTAATGTAATCGAGAATCGGAGAGCCTGTTATTTATGCAATCCCTGATGCTACAACCTATTTCCTCCATTAGTGGAACTATTAACCTGCCAGGGTCAAAAAGTGTTTCTAACCGTGCGCTATTACTGGCGGCTTTTGCCAAAGGCACTACCTGCTTAACTAACTTGTTGGACAGTGATGATATTCGCCATATGCTCAATGCCTTGGCTGCATTGGGTGTCAGTTATCGTTTATCTGATGATCGTACCCGTTGTGAAGTTGACGGTATTGGTGGGTTAATTACCCATAAAGGGCCGGTAGAACTGTTTCTGGGTAACGCCGGCACGGCAATGCGTCCTCTAACCGCCGCGTTGTGCCTGGGCAAAAATGACGTTGTTCTTACTGGTGAACCCCGAATGAAAGAGCGCCCGATTGGTCACTTGGTGGATGCTTTGCGTCAAGGTGGGGCGGAAATTGATTATCTGGAGCAGGAAAATTATCCACCGTTACATATCAAAGGGGGTTTTGTTGGCGGCAAAGTGACGGTAGATGGCCGTGTTTCCAGCCAATTTCTGACCGCATTGCTGATGGCTGCGCCATTGGCAGAAAATGATTCTGAGATTCATATTCAGGGAGAATTGGTTTCCAAACCTTATATTGATATCACTCTGGCGTTGATGAAAAGTTTTGGTATTGGCGTAAATCACGATCAATATCAGATTTTCCATATTAAAGGCCAACAGCAATACGTTTCTCCTGGTCACTATTTGGTTGAAGGTGATGCTTCTTCTGCTTCCTATTTTCTGGCGGCCGCAGCAATTAAAGGCGGCACTGTACGGGTGACCGGAATTAGTAAACATAGCCTGCAAGGGGATACCAAATTTGCCAATGTACTGGAAAAAATGGGGGCGAAAATTCGTTGGGGTGATGACTTTGTTGAATGTGAACGTGGCACCCTTACTGGTATTGATATGGATATGAATGAGATCCCTGATGCTGCTATGACCATTGCAACCACGGCGTTGTTTGCGGCAGGGGAGACCGTCATTCGCAATATATACAACTGGCGGGTAAAAGAGACGGATCGGCTCCATGCGATGGCGACTGAATTACGTAAAGTCGGCGCAGAGGTGGAAGAGGGGGTTGATTACATTCGCATCACACCGCCACCAAGATTATTACCTGCTGAAATTGGCACCTATAATGATCACAGAATGGCGATGTGTTTCTCGTTGGTGGCGCTGTCCGATACACCAGTTACCATTCTCGATCCAGGTTGTACAGCAAAGACTTTTCCCAACTATTTCGATCAATTGGAGAGATTAAGCCAGCGAAAGTCATAATTATCGATTATTATGATTCAATAAAGCGTATTTCTTTGAGCAAAATCTATCTACATGGCATGCGCTTATTTCGTTCACTCTTTGAGTGCATATAATAAACGGCAGATATTGATTATTTTATTGAGTAAATATTCAGCATCTGGTGAAGTGTTAACTTGCCATGCTAAAGGAGAACAATAATGGTGGCGATAGCCCCAGTAATAACTGTTGATGGGCCAAGCGGCGCAGGTAAAGGAACGCTATGCCAGGCATTGGCAGAGGCTTTAGGCTGGCAACTGCTTGATTCAGGCGCTATTTATCGAGTGTTGGCACTGGCCGCGATTCATCATCAGGTGGATATCCAGTCTGAAGATGCGTTAGTTCCTCTGGCTGCTAATCTTGATGTACGTTTTGTCCCTGGCAAAGGGAAGCTCAGTGTAATGCTTGAGGGCGAGGATGTTAGTAATGAGATCCGCACCGAAACGGTCGGTAATACTGCCTCTCAGGCGGCTGCTTTCCCACGAGTTCGTGAAGCCTTGTTACGGCGTCAGCGTGCTTTTCGGGTTGCACCGGGCTTGATTGCCGATGGCCGTGATATGGGAACCGTAGTGTTTTCTGATGCCCCGGTGAAAATATTCCTTGATGCCAGCGCAGAAGAACGCGCGCGCAGACGTATGCTACAGTTGCAGGAAAAAGGCTTTAGTGTTAACTTTGAATGTCTTTTGTCCGAGATACAGGAGCGTGATTACCGCGATCG
This sequence comes from Photorhabdus akhurstii, assembly GCF_019090985.1. Classification (NCBI taxonomy): domain Bacteria; kingdom Pseudomonadati; phylum Pseudomonadota; class Gammaproteobacteria; order Enterobacterales; family Morganellaceae; genus Photorhabdus; species Photorhabdus akhurstii. The sequence goes on from NZ_CP020335.1 coordinate 1,921,248, forward strand.
TAACCGGACAGTTGCGCCATTAGCGCCGGCTGAAGATGCATTAATATTGGATTCAACCAGTATGTCTATCGAGGAAGTTATCGACCAGGCGCTAAATTATGCGAAAAAAATTCTTTCAATTACCTGAACGATTTTAAGTTTTTAGCTTATAATTGGTGACGATGTACTAAAAATTGGGTACGCGGGTAGAGAATTTTTCCGCAAACTAAACAACCCTGTTACAGGAATCGTAGCGGGGCATGTAAAACAACCCCATTCGGCGGGAAGCTAAATGGACGTTAAATTAAAATCTTGAAGATCATTAACATGACAGAATCTTTTGCTCAACTCTTTGAAGAATCCCTGCAATCTATTGAAACTCGTCCAGGTGCTATCGTTCGCGGCATCGTTGTTGCTATTGATAAAGACGTTGTATTAGTTGATGCAGGTCTGAAATCAGAATCCGCTATTCCTGTAGAACAGTTTAAAAATGTTCAGGGTGAGCTGGAAATCCAGGTTGGTGATGAAATTGATGTTGCGCTAGACGCTGTTGAAGATGGTTTCGGTGAAACTGTTCTGTCTCGTGAGAAAGCAAAACGCCATGAAGCGTGGCTGATGCTGGAAAAAGCTTACGAAGATGCAGAAACTGTTACCGGCATCATCAACGGCAAAGTAAAAGGCGGTTTTACTGTTGAACTGAACGGTATCCGTGCATTCCTGCCTGGTTCTCTGGTTGATGTTCGTCCAGTTCGTGATACAACTCACCTGGAAGGTAAAGAGCTTGAGTTTAAAGTCATCAAACTGGATCAGAAACGCAACAATGTCGTGGTTTCTCGTCGTGCTGTTATCGAATCTGAAAACAGCGCAGAACGTGACCAACTGCTGGAAAACCTGCAAGAAGGTATGGAAGTTAAAGGTATCGTTAAGAACCTCACTGACTACGGCGCATTTGTTGATTTGGGCGGCGTTGATGGCTTGCTGCACATTACTGATATGGCTTGGAAACGCGTTAAGCATCCAAGTGAAATCGTCAATGTGGGCGACGAAATCGCAGTTAAGGTACTGAAATTTGACCGCGAGCGTACCCGCGTATCTCTGGGCCTGAAACAACTGGGCGAAGATCCTTGGGTAGCAATCGCTAAGCGTTATCCAGAAGGCACTAAACTGACTGGTCGCGTAACTAACCTGACTGATTACGGCTGCTTCGTAGAAATCGAAGAAGGCGTTGAAGGTCTGGTACACGTTTCAGAAATGGATTGGACCAACAAAAACATCCACCCATCCAAAGTGGTTAACGTTGGTGACGTTGTGGAAGTTATGGTTCTGGATATCGACGAAGAACGTCGTCGTATCTCCCTGGGTCTGAAACAGTGTAAAGCTAACCCTTGGCAGTTGTTTGCTGAAACTCACAACAAAAATGACCGTGTTGAAGGTAAGATCAAGTCTATTACTGACTTCGGTATCTTCATTGGTCTGGATGGCGGCATTGATGGTCTGGTTCACCTGTCTGACATCTCCTGGAACGTCGCTGGAGAAGAAGCAGTTCGTGAATACAAAAAAGGCGATGAAATCGCGGCTGTTGTTTTGCAAGTAGATGCAGAACGTGAGCGTATCTCTCTGGGCATTAAACAACTGGCAGAAGATCCATTCAATAACTACCTGTCTGTGAACAAGAAAGGCGCTATTGTTAATGGTAAAGTTACCGCGGTTGATGCTAAAGGTGCGACAGTAGAACTAGCTGACGGCGTTGAAGGTTACCTGCGTGCATCAGAAGCTTCTCGTGACCGTGTTGAAGATGCAACACTGGTTCTGAACGTGGGTGATGCAGTTGAAGCTAAATATACTGGCGTTGATCGCAAAAACCGCGTTATCAACCTGTCTGTTCGCGCGAAAGACGAAGCTGACGAAAAAGACGCTATCGCTTCTGTGAACAAACAAGAAGACGCAAACTTTGCAAACAATGCAATGGCTGAAGCTTTCAAAGCAGCGAAAGGCGAATAATTCAAGTGAATAACGGTGGATAACACGTAAGTGTTATCCAAGTGCGGTAGTTTAGGGAGGTACTCATGACCAAGTCTGAATTAATTGAAAGACTTGCTGGCCAGCAATCTCATATTTCGGCCAAAACCGTTGAAGATGCAGTGAAAGAAATACTCGACCATATGGCAATAACATTGGCAGATGGCGAACGTATAGAGGTGCGCGGATTCGGCAGTTTTTCTCTTCACTACCGTGCTCCGCGCGTAGGTCGTAACCCTAAAACCGGTGATAAAGTGGAGCTGGAAGGTAAATACGTTCCCCATTTTAAACCTGGCAAAGAGTTGCGTGATCGCGTGAATATCTACGATTAAGTTTGAAGATAACAAGTTATTGCTTATTCTAAACGGTGTTTCGATGCTGTTTTAGATTCATAACAAAGTGCTGGCCTTTTGGTCAGCACTTTTTTGATCTAATCAAGGCTCATATAAAAAGAGCTAACTTTTATACTGAGAAAACCTTCCCCATAATCCTGTCAATTTGACGTTGTGTCCCCTGTCCCCGGTCCTGTGTCCTCAGAAATCACTTGCATGCGAAACCAAGACTGAACCGGTAAATAACTTTGGTAGGATGGCGATATATCAGGTTCCGTTATCTCCTGCTCCGGTAACGGTATCAAAACCTGAACAGTCTCCGCAGGATAACAAACATCCACCCAAACCGGATAAATCGCAGGATAAAAAATTACCGTGGTATAAACGGTGGCTTAGCGGCAGCAAAGATAAAGCGGAAGCTGCTGCTATCGCTGTGGCTGCAACTACTCGTGGCGCTATAGCAGATAGTGAAGCGTTGGTAATGCGTTACATCGGTGGCGGCATTACCAGCGCCGGGCGCTGGCTGGCGGTACCAAATCCGTTGACAGTCGGATTAATGGGGATGTTTTATTCATCCGGATTAAATGAAGGCGAAGAAGATTACTTAAACCAGCATCATCTTAGTGAAATTGCAGAACAGTTTGGTAAAGCGCCGACCCGTATTCGTTTTCGCTGGATAAGAGATGAAAGAAGCGGCAGGATAACGGTTCAGGGGTATCATGTCAGTCCGGAAAGTGGCCTGGATAAAGTGCCGGTTCGTATGATGAAACTGAATCAGGCCACCGGTAATTACGAGTTCTGGGAACAGGGAGAAAATCGGCCAACGATTCTATGGACACCAAGCGAACAGGAATTCAAGGTTCCACCGCATACCGGGAATGAGGAACAGCCGTTTATTCCGTCTCAGATAACGGTATTACCGATTCCAGATAAAGTGGGTAGCGATATTGAATCGTTGCCCATATCGGAAGAGAAGGATTTCCGCGATTATATTCTGGTATTTCCAGCCAATTTAGGTATTAAACCGATCTATGTGATGTTTCATACCCCTCGAAATTAACCGAGAGTGGTCACTGGTCGAGGACAAAAAGTTGAAGGTAATTGGTTAAGTCTTGCAGGACAAGATATGGGCGCACCGATTCCCAGTCAGATAGCGGATAAGTTGCAAGGGAGGACATTTAATAACTTCGATGATTTCAGAAGGGCGTTTTGGAAAGAGGTTGGTAATGATCCTGAGTTTTCTAAACAATTTAAAAGAACCAATCAAGAAGATATGAAAAACGGTTTGTCTCCTTATTCACCTAAGTTAGAGCAAGTAGGTAGTAGATAAAAATATGAAATACATCATGTTCAGTTTATTAAAGACGATGGCTCTGTTTATGGACTCGATAATCTGCGAGTAATAACTCCGAAGCGACATATTGAAATTCATTCTAATAAAGAGGAAAAATAGGATGGAATTAAAAAGTAAGTTAGAAGAATATACTGAAACGGAGTTTTTAGAATTAATTAGCATGATCTTTGAGGGGAAATATCCTTCTGAGGCAGAGCACGATGCAATCGTAAACAATATTGTGAGAGTCTCAGAATATCCTGGAGGTACAGATTTATTGTATTATCCTGAAGATGGCATTGAAGATAGCCCAGAAGGTGTGCTTAAAGTAGTAAAAGAATGGCGAGCCATAAATGGTAAACCGGGCTTTAAAGAATAACCAGCCTGGTACTTGGTACCGACATTACTGATGGAAAGAGGACCTTAGTATTGCTTTCCCCCTGGTACCCCCATATTATAAAACTAGATTTTGTTGTGGAGTTAATGGCATGAAACCATCAATAGCCTTAGCTGCTAATCGGGAGGCCATCCGTCGCGTAGTGGAGTCTCATCGAGCCCGTAATGCCCGTGTTTTCGGGTCTGTTATACACGGTGATGACACTGAGGACAGTGACTTGGACATCCTGATTGACCCGACGCCGGAAACCACTCTTTTTGACATTGGCGCGATCCGGCACGAGTTGTTGCAACTGCTCGGTGTGCCAGTGGATGTGCTGACCCCGAAGGCACTACCAGAGAAATTCAGGGCGGTTGTTCTTGCCGAGGCGGTGCCTGTATGAGCCGTGATCAGCAGCGCCTTGTCGACTATCTGGCGCACATCCTCGAAGCCATCAAGCGTATCGACAGCTACACGGAAGACATGGACGAACTGGCGTTCCTTAACAACCGGTTGGTACAGGATGCCGTGATTCGCAACTTCGAGATCATCGGCGAGGCCAGTAACAACATTGGGAAACATTATCCCGATTTCGCCATTGCTAACCCTGAATTGCCATTGTCGTTTGCTTACCAGATGCGTAATGCTTTGGCTCATGGCTACTTCAAGGTGGATCTTGAGATTGTCTGGAAAACGATCCACAGTGCTCTACCGGGGCTTTACCAGCAAATTCTAGAATTAATGCCTAAGGATTCCCACGAAATTTCGTTTGACTAAAAACGTTATTGGACCCTCAGGCATAGCATTTCCTGACTTAAGAAAATTTCAGATTAAATAATGTTATTGAATATGAAAAGAAATAAATTCCAAGCATAATGAGAATTACACCGCTGGTGTAATTAATAAACTTGATAACACGGTGACTGAGCATTTTCCTGGAGAAGAATATCACAGTATTAATAAAGGCAACCCAAACAATAACGCCAATAATTGTCCCTGTTGCACCGATAGCTAAACTATATTTACCTGATGCAATATTGTTCAGTTGTGCACTGACAGACAGCCAGAAAATAACATTATATGGATTTAATAGTGTTAACAATATACCATCAAAAAATTGCCTATGATAGGGTTTGGAGATGATATTGATATTTTCCTCATTTTTCTTATTTATGAAGCTGGTAATACCAAACCAAATGACCATTAATGCCCCTAAAAAACCCAAAATAGGCATGAAAATAGTATTGGAAAACAATTGCAATATACCAAAACCTAAGAGTAATAAATAAATTATATCGGCAAAACAGGCGCCTAAACCAAAAACTACTGCGTGAAGACAACTGATATTCAAGTGTCTACGCATAATTTCGATATTTATAGGGCCAACGGGAGCCGCAGCTCCCAATCCTAAAAGAAAAAATGTTCCTAATGTACTGATTACATCAACCATATAATTAATTCCATAACATGAGATGTTTATTTAGTGATAATCCAATGAAGCTTTGTAATGATATTCTGCACCCCTCGGGAAAACTACGAATAGCATGGGGTTTTCTGGTGTTTATTATGATCAAATCTCCTTGTTCTGGTTTAATAAGGACAGATGGCGGAAGCGTGCCTCGCCAATCATTTTCTGCATTATCTTCGATTAACTCAGTAATGGGGATTTCAGGAACATCCCACAGCTCTAGCTCTCCTCCAGTTGCAGGCATGCTTATATAGATATTCACTGAGAATTGCCCCAACAAATTGACCGATTGTTGTTGAAGGCCATCAAAATGAGGTTGCTTTTCAACCATAAAAGAGCGTTCTGGCCTGTTCATCACTCTGGCAATACCCGCATGCATCTTTTTACCTTCAAAGTTGGCAATACTGGCCCCGGCGTACCATATTTCATCCAATTCTAAACGAAATTTATCGAAAGGGGCTAACATTGGCGCACAGAAATTTCTGACGTTTCTGATGGCGGGTAACGCATTTTCAAAGTATTTTTTATAGCTATCGCTATCTTTGGATTTACCAAAAGTTGTATTGTAAGATGGACCAATTCTATCAACACCGTAATCAACTAAAACAACTTCATCTCCTTTTTTCAAATCATGAGGATGACATTCTAGATTTTCGTGGGAGAGGAAAAAATCAGAGAGCTTGTTTGCAAGAGAGCTATCAACATATTTCTTTATATGGATTGCTAACACTTCATCATTAAATAATTTAGTAAGATGATGTTCTTGCAGAGAGTCAGATACAATTATTTTGTTTTTCATAAAAACCACCTTATTGTATTTAACATGATTTCTTGATTGTTTTCCATATAAAAACAGAATGGAAATATTAATTTAATATTATTTAAATTTAATCAATGCGACCTTAATCACAAAACAAGAAGTGAACAATCATTTAAGTAGTTTCATTAATTGAGTGTTCAATAGCTTAGGTAATGTCTGGTAATAGTGATTTTCATTATTTTACATGTGATTGAGTTAATTTTTTTATTAATTTATATGCTTGGTTAATAATTTCAAGAATGAATTTAATATTTAATTATAATAATAAGTGAATAATGTAACTTATCGTGAGTTTCTAATGGCTTAGAATGTTTATTTATGTCTGTAATGGGAATGCAGACGAAACCTCACGAAATATTTTATTTGATATCAGTATCGCAATGTTGCATTTGCTATCAATATAACATTTGGTGGGTAATTAGCAGGTGGCAGTTTCTGTATTTGCGAAGCTGTTCGCATATATTTTTGAAAAGATTATTAGCCTGGAATTAATCTGCGAAGGTGTTTGATAATTTTTCTTGTGCTTCTGGCTGCATTGTAAAAAATAAGGAATACTCTGCTGGGAAAATAAAAGGGTAAGGATGAATAAGGATGTGGTTTTCAGTTTTGATAAACAAGATAACGACAAATTGGAAACAACCTATACCAATCATTAGCGTGAATCAGGCTGCAATAGCTATTATTATCGGTATTGTACCCCTGCTTTTTCTGCCTGAGTTACCACAGAAATGGCAGATTATTACATTGTTATTACTGGCGCTATTCTGCTTATTCTTGCCATTTTGTCTTTGCCGGATGGTTTCAATTTCATTACTGGCATTTCTTATTGGGTGCTGGCAGGGAAATCATCTGCTCGAACAGATAATCTATTTTAGTGAGAAAGTGCATTTATCTCGAGTTATTATTGAAAGCTTATCATTAGATAATGAAGAGCAAGGCAGGATTATTCTGCGTATTATTGAGAATGAAAACAGAGTTGTTTTTCCGCCACTGTATGTTTCCGCTTCTTGGGATATTTCGCCCGAATCTCTGTGTGCTGGTCAAGAATGGCTGTTGAAAATGAAATTGCGACCGGTTCATAGTCAGCTAAATCAGGGGGGATATGATAGCCAGCGTAGGGCATTAGCTATCCGCCGACCTTTAACAGGGAAAGTCATTCATGCTGAATTAATTGATGGGGAATGTAACTTACGTCAGCGATTAGTCAGTCATATTGCACCGGATATTCGTGAATTGAGGCATAGTGGTATTGCGATGGCATTAGCATTCGGAGAGCGTCGGTGGTTAAGTAGGGAGGATAATTTATTATTGCAACAAACAGGTACGGCTCACCTTATGGCTATTTCCGGGTTGCATATTACTGTTGCCAGTATGTTTGGTTGGTGGATGGCAAGATTATTACAACTCTTTTTTCCCGTGCATTGGATAGGGCACAGATTTCCATTGATTACTGGTTGGATAGTGGCAATAAATTATGTCTGGTTATCGGGTTGGGGCATTCCGGCTATTCGTGCATTACTGGGTTTAACGCTCTGGCTATATTTACGTTACAAAAATATTCTCTGTTTCCCTTGGCAGTGGGCATTATGGACAGCCGCAATGATTCTCTTATTTGATCCCTTGACTGTGCTTTCTGATAGCTTCTGGCTCTCTTTCTTTGCTGTGATGGCGCTAATGTTCTGGTTCTTTTGGGCGCCGTTGATTGAGCCATTTCGTTATGGTTGGAAATGGATATGGCTGCGTGGGTTATATATGCAAATGGGTATGATGCTGATGCTTATTCCTCTCCAGCTATTATTATTTCATGGCGTCAATTTTTCTGCTTTATTGGCTAACTTTTGGGCCGTGCCAATCATCTCTTTTATTACTGTTCCGTTGATTATGCTGGCATTAATAAGCAATTTTTGTTCCTTTATTCACGCTTTATTATGGCAATTAGTCGATTACTCTGTAACCTTCTCTTTAATTCCTTTGCCAGTTTTGCAACAGTCATGGAGTGAAACTGGCCGTTTTCCCTTTTTAATAACGTTTATTGGTTGGTTTTTTGTCATTATTTGGCGATTTGCTTGGTGGCAATCATATAAGTTACTGATTGTTATTTCTTTGGGGATAATGCTCTGCTATTTGAGGCGCAATGAAGAATATCTGTGGCGATTTTCTATGCTGGACGTTGGGCATGGTCTTGCGGTTATCATTGAAAAAGATGGCAAGGCGCTGATTTTTGATACCGGTAATCGTTGGGAAACCGGCAGTATGGCTGAAAGAGTGATTGTCCCTTATTTGCGTTGGCATCGATTAACGCCAGAGCAGATTATTATCAGTCATGATCATCTTGACCATACGGGTGGGTTAGAATTCTTACAACAAAAATATCCTGGTATTGCTGTGAGAAGTTCTTTAATCAATCAGCGACATCTTCCATGTATACGCGGTGAACAGTGGCGCTGGCAAGGGTTGAGCTTCCATGTATTATGGCCGCCGGTAAGATCATTACACGCAGGTAATGACGAATCCTGTGTCATTCGGGTAGATGATGGCAAACATAGCTTACTTTTGACCGGAGATCTGGAAAAACAAGGGGAATATAAGCTATTGGGAATGGAAAAAGAGAATTTAAAATCGACCATATTGCAAGTTCCACATCATGGTAGTAATACGTCATCTACAGCCGCTTTTATTCATACCGTCTCACCACAATATGCACTGGCCTCTGTTGCACGTTATAGCCCGTGGCGACTCCCTTCGGTTAAGGTGCAGCGACGTTATCGTAAAACCGGGGCAGAATGGCGTAGTACCGCAGTATCCGGGCAGATAACGGGTTATTTTTATGGCGATCATGTTGAAATGATGAGCTATAGGCAACAAATTATGTCACGTTGGTATCATCAGTGGTTTGGTATTCGTGGTGATCATGAGTAGAATAACCCGCTATTTCTTTTGTGTTGGTAACTCAATAATGAATGATAAAGACCTTTCTACCTGGCAGACGTTTCGCCGACTATGGCCAATTATCTCTCCGTTTAGGATTGGGCTAGTAGTTGCTGCGGTTGCACTGATCCTTAATGCTGCCGGTGATACGTTAATGCTTTCATTGCTTAAGCCTTTACTTGATGAAGGTTTCGGCAAAGCAAGCAGTGATGTACTGAAATGGATGCCGCTGATTGTGATTGCTTTAATGATTATGCGAGGGCTATCCGGGTTTGTATCAAGTTATTGTATCTCTTGGGTCTCCGGTAAAGTAGTGATGCAGATGCGTCGCCATCTGTTCAGCCATATGATGGGGATGCCGGTATCATTTTTTGATCAGCAATCTACAGGGACTCTGCTTTCCCGTATCACTTATGATTCTGAACAGGTGGCCTCCTCCTCTTCCAGTGCGCTGATTACCGTGGTCAGGGAAGGGGCATCCATTATCGGCCTGTTTGTTTTGATGTTTTACTATAGCTGGCAATTATCTCTGATCCTGATTGTGATTGCGCCGATCGTGTCATTAGTGATTCGCGTGGTATCGAAACGATTTCGTGATATTAGTAAAAATATGCAGAACAGCATGGGGCAAGTCACTGCCAGTGCTGAGCAGATGTTGAAAGGGCATAAAGAAGTGCTCATTTTCGGCGGGCAGAAAGTAGAGACTGAGCGCTTTAATAAAGTCAGTAACCATATGCGTCAACAAGGCATGAAGATGGTTTCTGCTTCCTCAATTTCTGATCCAATTATTCAGCTTATTGCTTCATTTGCTTTGGCTTTTGTTCTCTATGCGGCAAGTTTTCCGGAGATTATGGACACACTGACTGCGGGTAAAATTACCGTGGTATTCTCATCAATGATTGCGCTGATGCGTCCGTTAAAATCTTTGACGAATGTTAATGCGCAATTCCAGCGGGGCATGGCGGCCTGTCAGACTCTGTTTGCTATTCTGGATATGGAACAGGAAAAAGATGATGGCAAATTGGAGCTTAAAAAAGCGAAAGGCGATATTGAGTTCCGTAATGTGACTTTTTGCTACCCGACCAAGGAACTGCCGGCGCTACAAAACATTTCTATGCATATCCCGGCGGGGAAAATTGTCGCTTTAGTTGGGCGTTCTGGCTCGGGTAAATCCACAATAGCGAATTTGCTGACCCGTTTTTATGATGTCAATGAAGGTAGTATTCTGCTTGATGACCATGATTTACGGGAATATACGCTCTCTTCTTTGCGTGGACAGGTTGCTCTGGTATCGCAGAATGTGCATTTATTTAATGACACGGTAGCGAATAATATTGCTTATGCCAGTGAAAACCAATATAGCCGTGAAGAGATTGAGAGGGCGGCTGAGATGGCTTACGCAATGGATTTTATCAGGAAGCTGGATAATGGCCTGGATACCATGATCGGTGAAAATGGCGTATTGCTTTCCGGTGGTCAGCGTCAGCGTATTGCTATCGCGCGTGCCTTATTGCGTGATTCTCCGGTGCTGATTCTTGATGAGGCAACTTCGGCGTTGGATACGGAATCTGAACGGGCAATTCAGGCGGCATTGGATGAATTGCAGAAAAACAGAACCTCGCTGGTTATTGCACATCGTCTTTCAACCATTGAAAAAGCGGATGAAATTCTGGTGATTGAAGATGGGCATATTGTTGAACGAGGTAATCACCTCTCTTTGCTGGAGCAACAAAATGGTGTTTACTCACAACTACATCGGATGCAATTTGGGCAATGATTGAGCGCATATGGTCAGGCCGCTCATGGCTTTATTTACTGTTATTACCTTTTTCAGCCCTTTATGGGCTGATAAGTGGCTTACGGTGGTTGAGTTATAAAGCAGGGTTGAGGCAATCCTGGAAAGCGCCTGTACCTGTTATGGTCGTGGGTAATCTAACTGCCGGTGGTAATGGTAAAACGCCGGTGGTTATCTGGCTGGTGGAGCAGTTGCAGCAAAAAGGTTGCCGGGTTGGTGTTGTTTCCCGTGGTTATGGGGGGAAAGCAGAAAATTATCCTCTGTTGGTGACTGAAAATATCACCACGGCTCAGGCCGGTGATGAGCCGGTATTAATTCATCGTCGTACTGGCGCACCTGTGGCAGTTGCCCCAAGACGGGTTGAAGCAGTGAAAGCATTACTGGCAGATACGCCATTGGATATAATCGTCACTGATGATGGTTTACAGCACTATGCTTTGCAGCGAGATTTTGAAATTGCGGTTATTGATGGTGTGCGCCGTTTTGGTAATGGTTGGTGGCTTCCTGCTGGTCCAATGCGTGAATTATCTGGGCGATTGAATCGGGTCAATGCCATTATTACCAACGGTGGTACGCCTCAGCCAGGCGAATTATCGATGACATTAGCTGGCGAATTAGCTGTGAATATGGTTAGCGGTGAAAAACGCGCAGTGAATTTGATACCTCACGCTGTTGCTATGGCTGGAATCGGGCATCCACCACGGTTTTTCGCGACCTTGCAACAGTTAGGCGCTGACCTGCAAAAAGAGTATGCATTTGCCGACCATCAACAGTACACACAAGATCAATTGTGTCATCTGGCTGATACCAACCAGAATTTACTGATGACAGAAAAAGATGCGGTTAAGTGTTTTAGTTTTGCTCAACCAAATTGGTGGTATTTACCGGTAGATGCTCGGTTCCCTCAGGAAAAGGGAGAGACAATGTTGAACAAGATCTGTTCGTTATTGGAGATGAATAAAAATATTAAGTAAATTTTATGTTTTAATCAAAGCGGCCTTTGTGAGCCGGTAGTAAACCGATGATAATCAACAGGGAGATTGCCCTTCCGCTCCCTACCAAAACGGTTCCCACCTTGCCAACAATTCGTACAATCAGTAATTTTTCAGATTTATTTGATTTTTCGCCATTGTTAACTGATATTAAAACTATCCATTAAGGATAAACGACTATTGTGTATTCTTGGTTCAGACATGTACGATTCTGGTAGGATATCCGCTCGTATCTGTTACTTAAACGATGCACTACTCGAATAAAATGTATTTCAAGGTCAAGGTATTGAAACTGAGATGAGGTTCTATTCGAAAATTGAATAAAGGGTAAAAAGACATCAAAAACAATATATTAAATTATTGTGAGATGGACAAATGGGGGAGTTATTATGACATTACAATTAAAGATGGGTAGAGTGAAATGGTTTGATGAGCATAAAGGATATGGTTTTATTTCTCCACAGGATGGGGGACAAGACATATTCGTCAATAGAAAAGCGATTGCGAATACAAAAAACAAGTCACTCACAGAAGGGCAGGATGTAGAATTTTCAATTATTCGTAAAGGTTATGATTTAACCGCAGCAGATGTGATAGCATTCTGAAACCCTATCAAAATCAAGCTATTTTATTGCCATTCTTTAAGTGGTAAAGAGGAAGCATTGAACCATATGCAAACAAAGGTAATCGTTTATTTAAACGGACCTTTGGTAAAACCCGGAGAGTAACGAAGTGAGTCATTTTTGACGACGACGCTTACTCTCCGGGTTTTTATTTGTTGTCTATATTGATGATTTATTAGCAATTAGGGATTGTGCCAATAACGGCTACCAAGATGGTTTTGGGCTTTCATCAGCTTGCTTAATTTTTCAGTAGATAATGTTGGGAAAGGGATCGAAAGATTAAATAACAAGAGCTAACGATGATACCAAGCTTATGTTATTCTGGGTTGCACTAAATTAAAGCTCCATAATTGGAGGATGTATGGATCACCGTTTACTTGAAATTATTGCCTGTCCTGTATGTAACGGAAAACTCAGCTACGATAAAGAGAATTGTGAACTCATCTGTAAGTTGGATCGACTTGCGTTTCCTGTACGTGATGGTATTCCCGTCCTGTTAGATCACGAAGCTCGTGAATTACCTCTGGATGAGGAAAAATAAGGCATGTTCACCGTTATTATTCCAGCCCGCTTTGCTTCAACCCGTTTACCCGGTAAACCTTTAGCGGATATTCATGGTAAGCCGATGATTATTCGCGTCATGGAGCGGGCAAAGCGTTCAGGTGCTAAACGCGTCATTGTAGCAACAGATAATCATGATGTTGTTGATGCAGTTGTGGCTGCCGGTGGTGAGGTTTGCTTGACCAACGAAAATCACCATTCTGGTACTGAACGGTTAGCTGAGGTTATCGATAAATATCAATTTGCCGATGATGAAATTATCGTTAATGTTCAGGGTGATGAACCACTGATTCCCGAAGAGATTATTAAACAGGTTGCAGAAAATTTGGCGGGCTGTAAAGCGGGAATGGCAACGTTGGCCGTGCAGATTCATGATGCAGAGGAAGCTTTTAACCCTAATGCAGTGAAAGTCGTTATGGATAAGCAGGGTTATGCGCTCTATTTCTCTAGGGCAACTATTCCCTGGGAGCGTGACCGTTTTATACAATCACGGGAAACGATTGGGGATAATTTCCTGCGTCATATTGGTATTTATGCCTATCGCGCGGGTTTTATCCGTCGCTATGTGCAGTGGGAGCCAAGCCCGTTAGAGCAAATTGAAATGCTGGAACAACTGCGGGTACTTTGGTACGGCGAGAAAATTCATGTGGGAATTGCATTAAAAGCGCCGGCAGTGGGTGTTGATACCCCGGAAGATCTGATCGCAGTCAGAAAAATTTTTATTGAGACTGATTAGCAGTTTGAATTTATTTTTGGATTAACGAAAGCGCGTCATTTTATTGCTGTTTATTTCTATGTTGTTTATTTCTATATTGTTTCTATTGCGCTTTCGTTTCTCCATCATTTTGACTTCAAGAAGTAGCTTTAGGATTATTTCGGTTGAGAATGCTCTGATTTTTGTGGCTGTTCCAAATCTTTCGAAGGTTTAATGCGTTGCCAGAGGGTGCCTAAAGTTTCATACCATACCCGCTCTGAATGGGATAGAAAGTAAGCCGAGGGCAGATATTTTTCCCAAGGGCGTAATGGTGAAGTGATCGCTAATTGGTTAGCCGGGCCGGGAATGGGGTTTAACCCATGCTGTTGAAAGAAAGTTATCGCTCGCTGCATATGATTGGCGGAAGTCACTAAAATAAAGGGTTGTTTACCAATCAGTTTCTCAACCTCATTGGCTTCTTGCTCAGTATCCATTGGTTTTGTCAGTGCGATCGTATCTTCTGCGGGCACACCGAGCGATTGGGCTACGATAGCGGCGACTTCCGCGCTGCTTTTAGTAGTCGTTCCTTTACCACCGGTAAAGACCATTTTAGAGCCGGGGTTCAGGCGATATAAGCGAATGCCTTCTGTTACTCGCGGCAAGCTGTTGTTAAGTAAGTTTGAACTGGGCACCCAATTTGGGTTATAAGTGAAGCCGCCACCAAGAACGACGATATAATCAACCGGTGGACTGATATGACTGGGATCAGATGTGGCACTTTTAGCATAAACCGATTCCAGTGGTAACAGCAGCTTATCGGCAACAGGTTGTAAACTTAGAAGAAGTAGCGTGAGCCAACTGAATGTCAGAACTGTTTTTCCTGTTTTTTGCCAACGGGTAAACCACAGCAGTAATAAAGCAGCAAGTGAAATTAGCAATATTAATGGCAGAGGCATTACCATTGCACCCAAGTACTTTTTAAATAGAAATTGCATTTATTTGCCTTAATTTGGTTGAATTATAGCCATGTGGTTCACAGTTTGTCGTCAAAAGTGGTTATATCAACGAATGCTGTGCGAAAATAGCAGTTAGCGTAATGAAATCTCAACAGATAAATCAAATCTATTCCATTAGTGAGGCAGTTTTTCATGCGGGATCGCAATTTCGATGATATTGCAGACAAATTCTCTCGTAATATTTACGGCACAACCAAAGGTAAAATCAGGCAAGCCGTTGTCTGGCAGGATATCAGCGAATTACTGGTTCAATTACCTCAGCGTTCACTGCGTATTTTAGATGCGGGTGGTGGTGAGGGAAATATGGCATGTCAATTAGCTGCATTGGGTCATCAAGTGATATTGTGTGATTTATCAGAAGAGATGATCCAGCGGGCAAGGCTGGCCGCGGAAGAGAAAGGGGTCAGCCAAAATATGCAATTTATACAAAGCCCGGTACAGGAAATTAGCCAATATATAGAGCAGCCAGTAGATTTGGTATTATTTCATGCAGTGCTGGAATGGATTACCGATCAGAAATATGTAATAGAAGTGCTAATGAATATCATTAATCCGGGTGGCGCTCTATCTTTAATGTTTTACAATGCCAATGGTTTGGTGATGCGTAATGCTATTTTAGGTAATTTTCATTTGGCGACGCCCAATATACAACGTCGCAGAAAACGTTCATTATCGCCTCAGAATCCATTGGCGCCTGAACAGGTATATCAATGGCTTGATGAATTAAATATGACGATTACCGGTAAAACCGGTGTGCGTGTTTTTCACGATTATTTGCAAAATCGCCAATTACAGAGCGAAAACTTTCCGGCGTTGCTGGAATTGGAACAGCGTTATTGCCGACAGGAGCCTTATATCAGCCTGGGGCGCTACATTCATGTCATGGCACGCAAGCCAGCTTTAACAGTTTAGAGGACAAATTATGAGTGAATATTCCCAGACTGTCCCGGAACTGGTGTCTTGGGCTAGGAAAAACGATTTTTCCATCTCCCTGCCCGCAGAAAGGTTGGCTTTTCTGATGGCCATCGCGGTGTTGAACAGTGAGCGTCTGGATGGCGAGATGAGCGAAGGGGAGCTGGTTGATGCCTTTCGTGAAGTTTGCAAAGGATTTGAGCAAACCACAGAATCTGTCGCTGTGCGGGCCAACAATGCCATCAATGATATGGTGCGTCAGAAAATTCTTAACCGTTTTACCAGTGAATTGGCCGAGAGCAATGCAATTTATCGCTTAACCCCGCTTGGGATGGGTATCAGTGACTACTACATTCGTCAGAGGGAATTTTCTACCTTACGTCTTTCGATGCAACTTTCGGTGGTGGCGAGTGAGTTGCACCGGGCTGCGGAAGCGGCGGAAGAAGGGGGAGATGAATTTCACTGGCACCGTAATGTTTTTGCGCCGCTGAAATATTCTGTTGCAGAAATCTTCGACAGCATCGACATGTCTCAGCGCGTAATGGACGAGCAGCAAAGCTCGGTTAAAGAAGATATTGCGGCGTTGCTGAATCAAGATTGGCAGGCAGCGATTGCCAACTGTGAGCAACTGTTATCCGAAACATCAGGAACGTTGCGGGAACTCCAGGACACACTAGAAGCGGCCGGAGATAAATTACAGGCTAATTTGCTGCGTATTCAGGAAGCCAACATGGACAGCGGCGGATCAGAACTGGTTGATAAACTGGTATTTGATCTGCAAAGCAAATTGGACCGTATTATCAGTTGGGGTCAGCAGGCGATTGATTTATGGATTGGCTATGATCGTCACGTTCACAAATTTATCCGTACTGCGATTGATATGGATAAAAACCGGATTTTCTCTCAGCGCTTACGTCAATCAGTTCAACACTATTTTGATAATCCGTGGACCCTCACCATTGCTAACGCCGAACGTTTGTTCGATATGCGGGACGAAGAATTGACGTTACGCAATGAAGAGGTGACGGGTGAACTGCCATTAGAACTGGAATATGAAGAATTCAGTGAAATAAACGAACAGCTGGCAGAAATGATTGAAAAAGCGCTGTTGATATATCGACAGGAGCAGCGCCCACTGGATTTAGGTGCAGTGTTAAGGGATTACCTTGCTCAACATCCGCTCTCTCGTCACTTTGATGTGGCGCGTATTTTGGTGGATCAGGCTGTACGATTGGGTGTGGCAGAAGCGGATTTCTCTGGGTTGCCAGCGGAATGGTTAGCGATTAATGATTACGGAGCCAAGGTACAGGCACATGTCATCGACACATATTGAACAATTTATGCCGGTTAAACTGGCACAGGCGTTAGCCAATTCACTTTTCCCGGAACTGGATAGCCAACTTCGTGCGGGTCGTCATATCGGGATAGATGATCTTGATAACCATGCTTATCTGATGGATTTTCAGGAGCAATTGGAGGAATTTTACGCCCGCTATAATGTGGAGTTGATCCGTGCGCCGGAAGGCTTCTTCTATCTGCGTCCCCGTTCAACGACCTTGATCCCGCGCTCGGTATTATCAGAGCTGGATATGATGGTGGGAAAAATCCTCTGTTATCTCTATCTCAGCCCGGAACGCCTGTCTAATCAGGGGATTTTTACGGCTCAAGAGCTGTACGAAGAGCTGATCTCACTGGCCGATGAGGGCAAGTTGATGAAGTTTGTCAACCAGCGTTCCTCCGGTTCCGATTTGGATAAACAGAAATTGCAGGAAAAAGTGCGCACGACACTGAACCGTCTGCGTCGTCTGGGTATGGTCTATATCCTGCCAAATGACAACAATAAATTTACCATTACTGAGGCGGTATTCCGTTTTGGTGCGGATGTACGCAGTGGCGACGATCCTCGTGAAGTCCAACTGAGGATGATCCGTGACGGTGAAGCAATGCCGGTTGAAGGCGGCTTGTCGCCTGATGATAGTGAAAATGATGAAACACCGGATAACTCAGCAGAAGATGCGGGAGATGAACAACCATGATTGAACGCGGTAAATTTCGTTCACTGACGCTGGTTAACTGGAATGGTTTTTTTGCCAGAACATTTGATCTTGATGAATTAGTAACCACCTTGTCAGGGGGTAATGGGGCGGGTAAATCCACCACGATGGCGGCTTTTGTCACCGCACTGATCCCTGATTTAACCTTGTTGCATTTCCGTAACACCACCGAAGCCGGCGCCACTTCCGGTTCTCGTGATAAAGGTTTGCACGGTAAGCTGCGTGCGGGGGTCTGTTACTCAACGCTGGATGTGATTAACTCTCGGCATCAGCGAGTCATCGTTGGGGTGAGGTTGCAACAGGTTGCGGGGCGTGATCGTAAAGTTGATATCAAAGCTTTTATGATCCAAGGCTTGCCAACCGCGATCCAGCCGACTCAATTACTGACTGAAAATGTCGGTGAAAGGCAAGCGCGTGTATTGCCGCTCAATGAACTGAAAGATCGTCTTGATGAAATGGAAGGCGTGCAGTTCAAACAATTTAACTCCATTACCGATTATCATGCGCTGATGTTTGATTTGGGTGTGATACCTAAGCGCCTGCGTTCAGCGAGTGATCGCAGTAAATTCTATCGTCTGATCGAAGCTTCTCTGTACGGGGGTATCTCCAGCGCCATTACCCGTTCCCTGCGCGATTATTTGCTGCCGGAAAACAGCGGTGTTCGCAAGGCATTTCAGGATATGGAAGCGGCGCTGCGTGAAAACCGTATAACACTGGAAGCTATCCGGGTAACTCAATCTGATCGCGATCTGTTCAAGCACTTGATCACCGAAGCAACTTCTTACGTTTCCGCTGATTATATGCGCCATGCCAATGAGCGG
The DNA here is from genome assembly GCF_019090985.1 of Photorhabdus akhurstii. NCBI lineage: Bacteria > Pseudomonadati > Pseudomonadota > Gammaproteobacteria > Enterobacterales > Morganellaceae > Photorhabdus > Photorhabdus akhurstii. Next base: position 1,939,971 of record NZ_CP020335.1, read on the forward strand.
CGTACCTATCTGGATCAAGCATTGGCATTGCGTGGAGAACTGTTTGGCAGCTATAGGCAACTGGCAACCGAGCAGTATCGTCATGTAGAGATAGCGCGAGAGCTGACTGAGCAGAATGGCGCTTCTGACGATTTAGAAACGGATTATCAGGCCGCTAGTGACCACCTGAATCTGGTGCAAACCGCCATGCGTCAGCAGGAAAAAATTGATCGTTATCAGGGGGATCTGGAAGAACTTTCCTACCGTTTGGAAGAACAGACAGAGGTTGTTGAAGAAGCGGGAGAGCTACAGGCTGAATATGAAGCCAGAGCAGAAGCGGCAGAACAAGAAGTCGATGAGCTGAAAAGCCAGTTGGCGGATTACCAGCAGGCGCTGGATGTTCAGCAAACCCGCGCAATTCAGTATCAACAAGCGCTACAAGCGCTGGAACGTGCTCGTGAACTTTGCCGGTTACCGGATCTTTCCGCCGATAATGCAGAAAAATGGCTGGAAACTTTTCAGGCTAAAGAGCGGCAGGCGACAGAAGCCCTGTTGGTGTTGGAACAGAAATTAAGTGTTGCAGATGCGGCTCATAATCAGTTCGAACAGGCGTATCAATTAGTCAAAAGTATGGTTGGCGAAATCAGCCGCAATGAAGCGTGGCAGAGTGCTCGTGAATTACTGCGTGATTGGCCGTCACAGCAACATCTGGCGGATCAGGTGCAGCCACTGCGAATGCGATTGTCTGAACTGGAACAGCGCCTAAACAACCAACAAAATGCAGAGCGTTTACTAAACGAATTTTGCAAACGTCAGGGGCGGCAATATCAGGCCGAAGATCTGGAAGGGTTACAGGATGAACTTGAAGCCCGTCAGGAAGCACTGAGCCTAAGCGTTAATGAAAGTGGTGAGCGCCGTATGGAGATGCGTCAGGCGCTTGAACAACTGAAACAGAAAATTCAGTCACTGACTGCCCGCGCTCCGGTCTGGCTGGCTGCGCAGGATACCCTGCATCAGCTATGTGAACAGAGCGGTGAAGCACTGGCAAGCAGCAATGACGTGACGGAGTATATGCAGCGGTTGCTTGAACGCGAGCGTGAAGCGACGGTGGAACGTGATGAAGTTGCGGCGCAAAAACGTGATCTGGAACAGCAGATTGAACGTCTCAGCCAACCAAGCGGTGCGGAAGATAGCCGGATGATTGCGCTGGCGGAACGTTTCGGCGGGGTTTTGCTGTCAGAGATTTATGACGATATCACCATTGATGATGCGCCGTACTTCTCCGCCCTGTATGGACCCGCACGCCACGGCATTGTGGTGCCCGATCTTTCCTTGGTGCGTCCACATCTTGAAACGCTGGAAGATTGCCCGGAAGATCTCTATTTAATTGAAGGTGATCCGCAATCCTTTGATGACAGCGTATTTAATGCCGAAGAGCAGACTAATGCGGTACTGGTCAAATCTTCTGACCGTCAATGGCGTTATTCTCGTTATCCTGAATTGCCGTTGTTTGGTCGCGCCGCTAGAGAAAATCGTTTAGAAGCCTTGAATCTGGAGCGCGACACTTTGGCGGAACGTTACGCCACGCTCTCTTTTGATGTGCAGAAAATCCAGCGTGCGCATCAGTCATTCAGTCAGTTTGTGGGAAAACACCTCTCTGTGGCGTTTGATGCCGATCCGGAAGCGGAAATCCGCGAATTGAGGCAGAGTCACACGGAACTGGAGCGTGAATTATCCCGATTTGAAGAGCAGACTCAACAGCAGCGCCAGCAATATACTCAGGCGAAGGAGAGCCTGACGGCATTAAATCGCCTGATTCCTCAAGTCACGTTATTGCTGGATGAAACCTTGATCGATCGCGTAGAAGAAATGCGCGAAGAGCTGGACGAAGCGCAGGAAGCGGCTCGGTTCCTGCAACAACACGGTTCGGCACTGGTGAAGTTAGAACCGATGGTTGCGGTTCTGCAAAGCGATCCACAGCAGCATGAGCAGTTGCAACAGGACTATGAAACCGCTAAACAGAGCCAGCATCAGGCTAAACAACGGGCTTTCGCGCTGGTGGAAGTGGTGCAGCGCCGTGCGCATTTTAGCTACAGTGATTCTGCCGGTATGCTCAACGAAAATGCGGATCTGAATGACAAACTGCGTCAGCGTCTGGAACATGCAGAATCGGACCGCCGCCGTGCTCGCGAACAACTACGTCAACAGCAAGCGCAATATTCCCAGTTTAATCAGGTGCTGGCATCTCTGAAAAGCTCTTACGAAACCAAACAAGATATGCTGAAAGAGTTGCACCAAGAGATGAAAGAGATTGGTGTTCAGGCGGATGCAAATGCAGAAATGCGTGCTCGCGAGCGCCGTGATCGACTCCATGAAGCGCTCAGTACTAACCGTTCCAGAGTCAACCAGCTTGAGAAGCAGATCGCTTTTTGTGAAGCGGAGATGGAAAGCTTGCAGAAAAAACTGCGGAAACTGGAACGCGATTACCATCAAATCCGTGAACAGGTGGTTTCGGCTAAAGCGGGTTGGTGTGCGGTAATGCGCATGGTGAAAGATAACGGCGTTGAGCGTCGCTTGCATCGTCGTGAACTGGCGTATATGGAGGGTGGCGCATTACGTTCCATGTCGGATAAGGCATTGGGTGCGTTACGTCTGGCGGTGTCCGATAACGAACATCTACGTGATGCGCTGCGTTTATCCGAAGATCCGAAACGCCCTGAACGTAAAATTCAGTTCTTTATTGCCGTTTATCAGCACCTGCGTGAACGTATTCGCCAAGATATTATCCGCACAGACGATCCGGTTGACGCCATTGAACAGATGGAAATCGAGCTGGCTCGTTTGACGGAAGAGCTGACTGCCCGCGAGCAGAAATTAGCGATTAGCTCGAAGAGTGTGGCGAATATTATCCGCAAAACCATTCAGCGCGAGCAAAACCGTATCCGCATGCTAAATCAGGGATTACAAGCGGTCTCCTTCGGACAAGTCCGTGGTGTGCGGTTGAATGTAAACGTGCGTGAAAGCCACGCGATATTGCTGGATGTGTTGTCTGAACAGCAGGAACAACATCAGGATCTATTTAATAGCCAGCGATTGACCTTCTCGGAGGCAATGGCAAAACTTTATCAGCGCTTGAATCCGCAAGTGGATATGGGGCAGCGCTTGCCGCAAACCATAGGTGAAGAGTTGTTGGATTATCGCAACTATCTGGAACTGGATGTTGAAGTTAACCGTGGATCGGATGGCTGGCTGAAAGCAGAGAGTGGGGCGCTGTCTACCGGTGAAGCGATCGGTACCGGCATGTCTATTCTGGTGATGGTGGTGCAGAGTTGGGAAGAAGAGTCCCGCCGTTTGCGTGGTAAAGATATTTCCCCTTGCCGGTTGTTATTCCTTGATGAGGCGGCGCGTCTGGATGCTAAATCTATCGCTACTTTGTTTGAATTATGTGAGCGCCTGCAAATGCAGTTGATTATCGCCGCCCCGGAAAATATCAGCCCTGAAAAAGGGACCACTTATAAACTGGTGCGTAAAGTGTTTAAAAACCACGAACATGTGCATGTGGTTGGGCTGCGAGGATTTGGACAGGATGTCCCGGCAACTCAATTAATTTCAGATGCTACTGCTTAATTAAATGGATGACTTGCAATAGTCATAAAAATAAAGAGAGTGCGCCACGGATGGCGCAAATAGTTATTTGGCTTGATGTTGTACCCAATGTTTGGGTGTGATTTATACTATATTGAAAAGGTCATATTATGCGGAAGACCACATATAGTGTTGCAAAGCGAAATCTTGCTTCGATTATGGATCAAGCTGTTAAGGATTGCACACCAACATTGATTACCAGACAAAATGGTGGAGATTGTGTCATTATTTCGAGTGCGGAATATGCAAGCCTTGAAGAGACTGCCTATCTGCTACGTTCACCGGCTAACGCTAAACATTTGCTCAAATCATTAGAGCAGGTGAGTAATGGAAATTTACAAGAAAGACAGTCACCAAAGAATCATAAACAAGATCTTTAGCTGCAACCTGTTATTTTAGATAGAAAAAAGGCTTTATTTATGGTCTGATAATTGTCGCTAAACAAAATACCGAGAACAGAGAATAAAGCCGATGATGATTATCTCCACTACAGTAATCTCAGTATGAAAAATAGAACTTACAGTAATCCAATAATCGTTTATGGCTTAATAACTTGATCTTCAATATTAAATTTGAATAATGCATCCTCGTTTAAAGTTCTTGGCAGTAGCATTTTAACAATAGGCAAAAACTTACCTGTTGCGTTTTTATAATCACGCTGATCTTTTTGTGCATCAGCTAAACCTGAATTTTCTGAATAAAAAAGGGCTTCAATAGGTAATTTATTAGGCTCATTTTCTTCCCAGATTGAAATTCTGATTTCATTCTGTTTTGGTGGAGTATTAGGAGTACGTGGAAGTTTTTTGATACTTTCTAACATTTGATAGAAAGCTATAGCTGGATTATTCACATCTTGAGTAACATTAAATCCACATTGAAAAATATCTTGAGAGTTTACTTTCCTATAATTTTTTATCCAATCATCGGAATTCATCACATTTTGTTCTTGGCAAGATTTACCTTTACCTTTCGACTTAGTGATATTTTCACCACAACCTTGATTCGCTCTCTCATTTGTATAGCCATCAATAGGAAATGCACACAATACAGAAAAATCGACTCTATCTTTAGGCGCTATATGTTCAGGGAAAACAATAAATCCATTTCTATATCCATAAGCTAAACGTTTAAACTTAGCGTCTTTCCTTAAATATGAAAAAGAAACGCCACCACTTTTTATAGATGATGGGCTAGGTTGCCAAAATCTATAATCATTTGAATGTTTAGTGCCACGCAATATAACTCCAGAGCAAAGAAAAGCAGGTGATTGAGCATCACCACAATCTTTGACGGTATTATTATATTGTTGGGTCAATATATTAGCAATATCATTTTGTACATCGATTTTATTTTCTGTTTGCGTGAAAGCAAAAGTATTTTCTGAAAAAAAGACAATACTAAGGAGCAAACCTATGGCAGGTTTTTTCATAAAATCCTCACTTAATTTAAAGTGCGTTAATTGAAATTAAATTGTTCCCCATTTACTTCCTAGTAGAGTTTTTCATTGTTTTGCTTATATCACAACTATCAGATTTGATAGTTGTTCTAGTCAATTATTGGACTAATCTTAGTATTAACGTTTTGAAATATTTAACAATACCCAGGTTAAATTATGATTGACTTATATGAATTTTATTCGGATTGTGTTGTTGAGGAGTTTAATGATCTCCATTTTGTTATTAAAACCATTCAATCTATTACTGATATAGAATGGTATTCTCTCTTTTACTCTTCAACTAAAAGTAATATTAAAGAATCAAATTTCATCACCAATAATGATCAATTAGCCTTAAACTATCAAAAAGATAAATATATCAATAACAATCCAATTTTTGAATATTGCATAAAAAACACTATCCCTTTCATATGGGATTGCAATAAACTAGAAAAAAAATCACTTTTTTCCCATGAAATTAAAGATTATGGAATAAATCATGGCATATCTTTTCCTATGCATGGTATTAATCATGAGTTTGGAATTTTAACTTTATCTTTTTATTGCAAAGAAGGTGATTATATAAGGACAATAAATAAAAATTTCAATCAATTAATAGCATTAAGAGACATAATACTACACTATTTAATTATTTTAAAAAACAAAAAAAACAACATTAAATTAAGTAAAAGAGAAAAAGAAGTTTGCTCTTGGTATTTAATTGGAAAAACAACATGGGAGATATCACGCATACTTAATTGCTCAGAAGCAAATATTAATTTTCATTTTAAAAAAATTAGAGAAAAATTTAATGTTAACTCTAGAGGTGCAGCCATAATAAAGGCCATTGAAAATGGTCAAATAGAATTATGAAGCCTTGTTTTGCTATCAATTTTGATAGTTGTGATATAAGAAAAACAGTGAAAAACTTCATTAGGAAGTGAATGGAGAACAATTTAATTTCAATTAACGCACTTTAAATTAAGTGAGGATTTTATGAAAAAGCCTGCCATAGGTTTGTTCCTTAGTATTGTCTTTTTTTCAGCAAATACTTTTGCCTTCACGCAAACGGGAAATGAAACCGATGTACAAAATGATATTGCTAATATATTGACCCAACAATATAATAATACCGCTAAAGACTGTGGCGATGCTCAATCACCCGCTTTTCTTTGCTCTGGAGTTTTGATGAGAGGGACTCGGCCTGGATTTAAATTTTGGAAGTTAAATCCATCTTCTATAAAAAATAATGGAGTTTCTTTTTCATATTTAAGAAAAGATGCTAAATTTGGCAATACATTTGCTAGCGTAAATGGTTTTATTCTTTTTCCTGAACAGATGGCCCCTGAGGATAAGATTAAAGTTCCTGTATTATGCTCCTATGTTATTGATGCGAATACTTGGGGGCGTCAGGGAAATTATTGTGGCGCACCGCCTAAACCCTCAGATGGAAAATCATGCCAAGATTTTGGTGTTTTCACCGCTCATCAATTAAATAAAGCTATTGTAAGAAAATCTGCATGGGGAGTCTGTGCATTTGATGTTAGACCGACGGCTAAAGATCCAGCAGATGCTTTTTATCAAACATTACTTGCAATGCCTTATCATGGTAATGGTTTAAATTATAATGAGATAGTCGTTCAACCTTGGGATGAGAATAAGCCACAAACATTACCTATTGAAGCCCTTTTTTATTCAAACGGTGCAGGTTTAATTAATGCACAAAAAGATCAACGTGATTATAAAGATGCAACAGGTAAATTTTTACCTATTGTTAAAATCGAATTACCTAAAGGTACAAATGTAAAACAGGCAACAGATGCTGTATTTACATTTAACCCTAAAGATCAAGTTGTGAGTCAGTAATATAATATTGTAGTTATACCCTATGGATTTCAAGATGCATCGGAGCGGCAAAGGAGCGAATCCCCGGGAGCATAGGTAACTCTGTGACCGGGGGGAGCGAGTTTACTTAAATCATTAGAGCAGGTAAGTGGTGGGAGTTTGCAGGCAAGAGAGTTAGATAGATAAATGCTTTAATAAAGAAAAAGCGCCAAGAATGGCGCAATAATTATTCGAAACCAAGTATTTTTAGTTTATGTCAAAGGCCAATTTAAAAATACCACACTATCATTGTAATTATTATTGGTACCGTTTTCAGCACCGATAATAGCTGTTCCCGGTTTGCCATCAAATATATTATCGAAATAACGCAGCTTGCATGGTTTGCCATCCCCCTCAATCTCAATACAGACTTTGCCTGTACCTGATGCGTAGGCTTTAGTTGCCATTAGATTATTTTGTCCATCACTGATTAATGTATCTACCAGAAGATCGTCAATATATATATATACTTTTACAGTTTGCGGAGTATCTGTATTAGCGTAGGCTATCAGGGCAAATATAATACTTTGGGGTAACTGGAAACAATGTTTACCCGTGTCATTAGTACCACATGTTCCACTACAGACGCCACTATTGTCTCGGTGACTGCCTAATAAATCAATATCGACCGATACTGCCGCTTGAATATTTTTGAAGGCTAATCCTCTCCAACCCTCATTATCGCTGGAGATGATGATAGGTCCGGCATCAAGTGCATTCAATTTTTGATCGAACCGAATAAAAGAATCATCTTTGAAAAAATAAATAAAATTTCCATCAATAGTTGGCCACAAAATAGCGGCATCAAGGTTGGTACTAAATTCTGCATATTTCCCGGTCATTCCCCACCGGTCTGCAATAGTGCTGGTCTTAATTGTGTGTAAATCGATGGTGTAATCTACACAGTGTCTACCTTTAAAAAAACAAACAGTGTTTGTGGTCAATTCTATAGCTGCATCTATTCCATTTTCAAATTCTGTTCCTTCTAATCCAGGCCAGCCATCTACAATGAAATTTGGCTTATCAACGACCTGTGCTTTCGCGATATCGAATTTAAGACACAGTGAACCTTTGAAAAAATATAAAAAACCATTTAAATTAATAATATCGTCAATATATCTTTGGAACTCGGCAGGCAGGTTGGGCCAATCTTTATTGATGGGTTGGGGATAACCAATGTATGTGTTTAAACATTGATTATTGAATTTAATGTTTTCTTCATTCAGGAAGAAGTAACTAGATATATTCATTGTTATATATCCTTTGTAGTTATAAAATTATAGATAATTTAAATCTTTTTGGTGCAACGGAATTAAAGTTTCATAATAAAAGCTAATAGATAATAAGGAGGAATTATATCAACGCTATGGTTATGGGAAGGGGACGATGCTGTTGCCGGGTGATTATGTCCTTGTCCTCCTCCTGTTTTTGATGTAAATGCGAAATAAGGAACATTGTTAATAATCATTATATTATCACCATTATGCATTTGTTTTATACCGGTGCCGCCAGGCGAATAAACACCATAGTTCATTCCATCTTTAGAATAATAAGCCATACCCCCAATATGACTATGACTAGGTATTTGTGACTCTGTTAATATTGTATTTTCCACAGTAACATTTACCGAAACCGCAGTTGATGTTGTATTCTTGGAAAAGTTTTTCCCATTACCACTCCCACTGGCTTTACTATTACTTTGTCCTGTCTCAGAAATAGTTTCACCGCACATGACAAAACGGCTTCTTAAATCAGGGGTTCCATTATTACCATCACAAAAAGCCCAGCCGGTAGGAGTATCTTTACCGGAGAACATCACAATCATTCCTTTTGGGAATACATTATTGGGATCAATACTGATTCCGCTACTGTCTACCTTAATACCATTATTTGCTTTAATTTTTACACTTAATCCATCTTTATCTGCTTTTAAGCCACCATCAGGGTTAATTTTTATTGCTTGTGTATAGTCATCACCCGGTTTTAGCGCTGAATTTGGATTATCAGTTCGACAGGGCGTTTTACCAACTTCATGGCGATCCATAGTATTGGTATTCTCTATATTGGATTCTAAAGTGGACTGGTTATATTCTTTTTCCATTTTTATCACCTTGTATATAATATTAGGTTGTTTTATTTAACAATGAAATTGATGATTTTTTCCTTTGTTTACTATTTACATTTAAAATATAAAAAGCGTTTATTTCTTTACCTTCATTAGTTTTTTATTCAAGGGTATAGCTACCGCAATAACATGATTTATAGATGTTATTGTTTATATTTAAAAATTTAACCAATGGCTATTTAAATAATTTATCGTGAAACAAAACAATTATGGGGATGAGATTCTTATACACAACATTAATTAATGACAGAGATTGTTAATGGATGTTTATTTCTATGATTATTCAATTTCAAGTATGACAAGGATGGGATAATGAATAGGGTTATTTTTATTGCTTGGGATAAGTGGATTGCTTTTATTTCTATGTTTATCATGCTGCTGAAGAATTAATATGCCCGTTATCTTCCAAGTTGCCTTTTTACTGGCAACAAAATGATAAGAAGCTCGTTAATTCACTTAACGAGCTTCTTAACGATATAGAAAGAACACCATTCTGTGGTGTTAATAAGCTTGAGCTTGCCGGTATTATTATTAGTGAGATTTCCGATTAAATCTGGCCATGCCCGGTTTTTGTGGATTGGAAACGAACCCGGGATTTCCAGCACCTGGTTTCCAGCTTGCTTTCATTTTTGCGCCAATACTATTATAAAACTGATTCAGTTCATCGATATTATTGGCAATGGTCCATTTCCCTTTACTGACAATAGCAACCGGAAATTCCCCTGGTTCAGCAACCGCTTTGACAATTCCCCCGTGTTTCTTTATCTCTTCTTGTTCTTTATCCATCGCAAAAGCAGGGTAGCTTACTTGAGGACCATGCCTGATAACATTATGTTCTGTATCTTCAAATGGTCGGTTTGAATCAGATTTAGCAATATATTCGTTAATGCGCTCAATGATTTTCTTTTCTTCTGATGAATTGGATGGTACTGAATGTGGTTGAGTGGTGAAACTAATCATGTCATGCATATCATAATCACCGGTGAAAGGCAGTGCGGCCCAGTTCTTTTTTTCTTTCAAAGGCACCAGACTTGCTTCGAGATTGTTTAAATCTATGGGATAAATTTTCCCATTGACCTGTTTATCTGATAAACCGTGACCGCTGCTCATATAAATACCCTCGAGGCGTCCCGTTTCTTTATTCCAGTGACCGACATAGCCTTCAATACCTGCCTCCTGCACTTGCTTTATGACATCCGAAGCTTCATCTTTGGGATAAGCTTTGTTAATTGAACCGGGTTTAATGGTTTTTTCCAGAATATCATGTCCCTTGGCTGCGGCGCCTTTACCCAAGGCTCTGAGTGTTGGTTCGCCCGCTGCCCGAAAACTGACAGCAAAATTACCGAGTCTGGACGCTTTTTCAATTGCCTCCATATGGCCTTCCCAAATAAATTGCCTCTTAACTTCTTGGCGAACGGAGGAGTCATTAGTCAGATTATTTGAAAGTGAAAGATGCCCATCAGAAGGAATTGATAATGGAGATGTTCTACGGCTGTTTTTACTATTCTGTGTGGGTATTCTCTGAGAATTAGAATATCTTGGCATATTTATAAATCCTTGGTCATTAGTTTGATCTATTATCTGTATAATTTTCTCTTTATTAATGATTTTATATTGAAGTTAAACTGTCGGAGTTTTCTTTAGCGATAATAATACCTGTTCCATTTACTTTAACTACGGTTTTTTGGCTATTTACCCATGTAGAAAGAATATCTTTTATTTTAGCTAAATAGATTGAACGAGTAATGCCCGAGACTTCAAGAATAACACTTTCATTTTCCTGATTATCATTATTATCTGTTGTAGGTTCGGTTATCAGATTCACTTTAGCTAGGGCTAGGCGAATATCTTCTGTACCGCCTAAATCGGCACATAATTTATCTGCCAGAGCTTGGTTTATTTGTGAATTATCCAGACTGGGTTTTTGAACCACAGAAGTGGATATTTGGCTAATTGGTGTCATATTGTTTTTAATATCTTGTAGTTTCATTGGTACCGTAATGGAATAGAGTAAAGAAAGACGTGGGCGATTACCCAGAGCTTGCCAAAAATTACCTAAGCTATTTAAATTTTCCTGTTGGGGAATAACCCGGGTATAAGCACCGGGAATACAGGTTAATTGGCGGTTGTTGATTAATGCATTTAAAATTCGCGTCATCACTTGCGCAGCTTGATTATTGGGTTGGCTGTCTGGGCTGGAGCTGTCACTAGAGGGCTTGCTGGCATCCCAATAGGTGATTAAATAGTTACAATTTATATTGACCCATCCCGGTAATAATGTGTTAGTTATCGGGTTATAACGTCTTGATTCAGCGGATCGTAATTGTAGATCTTCATGTATTTCATAAAGAAATACACTGACTGTCGGTTCCGATTGAATGGAATTAATTTCGGGTAGATCAAAACGAATATCAATTTTTTGACCGGAAATGTCTAAATATTGAGATAAAATAGTATTTAATGCTTGATTAATCTCGATAATCGCATTGTCAGAAGCAATGATGGTTGTCATGGTTGTTCCTATTCTATTAAATTTTTAAAATGCTAATCGGCCAGTTTTATTTAATTCAAGTATCACGGCGCGATCGATATGTTTATTTTCGATTTGTTCACAGTTATCATTTGCTGATAATATTGATGACAATAAAGCAATATTCCTGATATTAGCACCAGTTAAGTCAGCCCGTTTAGCCAGATGAGCAAAATCAACTTCATTGGATAGTGTCAATTGTTCCGGCCAAATGACTTGCCACATTTTTTTACGTAACTCTTCATCAGGGTAAGTAAAACGGGTAATAAAGGTAAAGCGGCGATTAAACGCGCTATCTAAATGACTGCGATTATTGGTGGCTAAAATCACTAACCCCGGATAATTTTCTAGTCGTTGTAATAAGTAAGATACTTCGATATTCGCGTGCCTGTCTTGAGCATCTTTGGTTTCGCTGCGTTTGCCAAATAGGGCATCGGCTTCATCGAAAAATAGCACCCCGGAATCCGCTTCGGCCAGATCGAAAATACGAGAGATATTTTTTTCTGTTTCACCGATATATTTATTTACCACGGTGGAGAGATCAACTTTAATCAGATCAACCCCAAGATAACCGGCAATCACCTCGGCAGCCATTGTTTTGCCGGTACCCGATTCGCCATAAAATAGGGCGCTAATACCGGTACCGTAATTGATTTTTTCCTGAAAACCGGCACCCAGAATTTGGTCACGGTAATTAATCGCTGAGATAATTTCTTTTAATTGTTGTGCTAATGTGTCTGAAACCACTAAATCGTCAAAACTGCGCTTTGGAGTAATTCGTTGAGCCAGTTTGCCGAAATTCTGTTGGGCGCGAAAACTTAATGCTTGACGCAGATCGGTTTCTTCCAGTTGGCCTTCTGGTTGCCGGATCATTTTATATTGATAAGCTTCTTCAAGAATGAGCGGTAATGTTTCCGCAGTAAAAGAGAAGCGCTGGCATAGCTGAGTAATATTAATTTTTTGGGCGATATTTTCCGGTAAGCTTGTTTTTAGTAAAGTTTCTTTATCGGTCAGTGTCGCAACGGGCATATTGATTTGCACCATTGGCAGATGCTTAATCCAGACTAATGCATCTCCCGGTTCTACCAGGCAAACTACGCGTAATTTCGGCTGGTTCAGCAAAATAGATAAATCGCGGTGTAATATTTTCTTTGCCTCTGTAAATAAAGAAAAATTGCGAATTAATAGACAAGCGTTATGTAGCCGGGTTTCTCGTATTGCGTCTGCGAGCAGGCTGGATATTAGGGTTGTGTTTTCTTCATCGGGCAGGAGAGCTAAATCAGCAGTTAAGGTATTAATGCCATGAGATGCCATGATATTACTGACTGCTAATTCTCTGGCGCTGCCTTCTTTTCCCCGGAGTATCACCAGTGGTCGTATTTCATCAGTTTCATTCAACAATATCTTTTCCAGTGAATGATAAAGAGGCAGAGGATACCAATTATATGAAGCAGGCGTTTGCCAATTAGCACAGGTTATTAGGGGTGGTAAAAGTGTTCGTTGTCCCGATAAAAAATGCCAGATCGCGTTGTGGGTTAAAAATTGTGTTTGTAACCAGATAGATTCTTCATGATTATTGAGCCGTAATAATTGGTTACTGATTAACGGTGTTTGCGGTAAAAAGCTGTTTTGTAGTAATTGCCGATCACCTTGGCGTTGGCTAAATAATTCAATAGCTAAAGTAAAACTGGGCCACTGTTTTTTACTGCTACCATTTAGAACGGCAAATAACGCATGATAACGGCTATCGAAATGGGGTAATAAACCTAATAATAAAACATCACGCTCAAATTCAGTCAGTTCAAAACGTTCGACTAATAATGATAATGCATCAAGGGCAGGGCTTGCCTCGATTTCTGGATCGCGAATAGGATTATTTACTTCAATTAACCAATGAGGAACTCCTTGCGGTGATATTAAACATTGTTCGACTTCATCTTCGGTCAGTAGAAAACTTTCCGGTAATGAGTCGTATTGGTCTCCCTTTTGATAATAATAGTGCTGTAATAGCAGATCGATACGTTCCAAATGGGGATAAATCCAGCGTAATTCAGCTATGCTACAGGGGGTATTTGTTAGTAGGTAGTCCATATAAACCTTCTAGATATTTTTCCAGTCAATCTTTAAAGGGCGATCTAACCAGGGAAGCTTGGCGATATTTAATGGCCACGGCCAATCGGTTAATAGCATATCAAACGGCTGATGCTCTACTGTGATGTTGATTTCTTGATCGCTGATCAGCAATTCACCCGGTCGTTGTAAAAACAGTTGGCGAGCGTCATTACGGGTTAATCTTTTCCAGCCGGGAAGTTGGTTAATAATGGCATCTAGCCATTGATCTATGATCAACTGTTTTTCTGGTTCAACAAGCGCTAATTCAATAGGTTCGTTAACCATTAATCCGCACAGAACGTTATTCAATATATTTAGTTCTGTCTGTATTTTTCCGTTTTCCCAAATCAGATAGTTAAGGAAATTAACTGCGCTAAATGGGGCTTGACGATGAATAAATTTTTGCTCTTCAAGTAAGCCAAATTGATTAAATAATGAGGGTAGCATCGGCCATAAAACTAATATTCCAGCATTATTTACCTGATATGGAAGAATTTGTTTAGGTAATAGAACGTATTCAGAGTGTGTTTTATTGATATTCTGTAATTGGTTAGCGTTATTTCCTGTAATATGTGGGTTATTCGATATTGGTGATATTCTCTGGTTTTCGGATATTACTTCCTGATTTGCAGTGTATTGATGTGTCTGAGTATCTTTAATATCAGCGTGAGTAACGGTTAATTTCTTATTAGATTTATTTTTATCTGTATGGCCTGAAATAAAATGTTCTGGAGTATATTGGTTTCCCTGAACGTTTTTGCTGCTAGTGTCAGTAATGACCGGTTGTTTACTGGATTTGTTTTTATTCGTATGGTTTGAAATAAGGTATTCAGGTAAATATTTGTCCTGCTGGATTTTCGAGATGTTTCTATGAGCAGTAGTTAATTCTATATTAGGGCGATTTTTATCTGTATAGTTTGCAGTAAAACGTTCTGATAAATATTGATACTCTTCGTCGGATAGGTATTTTTTTCTGGATCTTGCAACAACAATAGTTTGCCAGATCTGTTTTAACCAACTATTTAATGGAATATTGTGAGTGATAATCTGACGGAATAACGTAATAATGGATGTTGCATTAAGTGTACCATTATCTAATTCAGCGGTGAGATGTGATAGCACTTTCACATCCAGTTTAGGTATCTCCTGTGTATGATTTAGCTGTATATATTGTAATGCATTGAGTATCATTTGTCCGGGAGAGACAGGCTCTCCCAAATATTGTGATCTGTTTATCTTTCCGTATAGTCTGTGGTTAATAGCGCTTAATAAAGTGGGTTGCTTGAGCATTAATAACCGTTGTAGACTTGGTTCAGATAAACAGCTTTTTGCTAAAAACAAAACCCATTTATCTTCTATTCCAGCTAATTGATTAACTAATTGTTGGATATTGATGTCAATATTTTGATGATGAGTTTTAATCTCTATTGAATTGAAAGGGGAATTTTTTTGATTTAAATAATGAATGAAATCTTCAATATTAATTGAATTATTGACATGTAATAAAGAAGGTTTGTTGGTTATTTTCTGTGGTTTTGATTGTCTTAGGGATGTTTTTTTCTCCTGATGATTAATTTGATATTGGCTTAATGCTTTATTTAGCGCAGTATTAAGCTTTACAGGGAATAGTGAATTAAAATTATGTAAATTTATTTCACCAAGATCCAGAGTTAATGTTTCTAAATAGATATCCTGATTAATGGGATGTTGAGTAAAGAATGTGTTAAATAATTTATTGATATCAGTTTGATTAAGCAGGGAGCCATGCAATACTTTTTTAGCCACCTGTTGATTATTAGCCTCAATAGTAATGGTAATCCGGTTTAATAGATTTGGCTCCCAAGGCATATTAATATTTCCTCTGTCGTGAATTTACGTAATAAATGTGAGGTGGGTTTTATATAGAATATATCACTATGATTAACTGATTTATTTTTTCATAATATATCTCATGAAATATACATTTGCTGCTACATGTGTTCCATAATCTAACTGCCAATAATTAGTATTTTTATTCGTAGAACCTGAAATTAAATTAATATGGTCAACTGAGTCATGATGATTATTATTAGTATTTAAGTCAGGTGTGCCATTACTTCCATCACACCATACCCAACCAGAAGGAGGGTTATCATAATTGCCATAGAATGGCACAATTGTTCCAGGTGGAATGATTAAATTAGCGAGTTCTGATGCAATTGATTGTATATCAATGCTTACGCCATCACTGTCTACTTTAATACCACTACCAGCCTTAGCTTTTACAGAGACGCCACTACTATCAACATTAATTCCATTACTGGCCTTAACATCCAATCCTCCTCCAACTTTTACCCCCCAACCAAGATTCACAGATATTCCTGTGGGATCAACGCTAATTGTATTATCTTTGGATCTTACAGAGACACCATTCCAATCAGCAGTAATACCATTGCCGGCCTTAACATCTAATCCATCACCTATTTTTATTCCCCAACCAAGTCTTACGGATATCCCTGTAGGATCAACGTTAATTGTTTTATCTTTGGCTTTTACAGCGACACCATTATTATCAACGTTAATACCGTTGCCTGCTTTAACTTTTACACCGTCTGAACCTAAGCTTAATCCACTTACACCACTCCAACTATTACCGGAATTACCCCCTGCTAATTTTAAATAAAGGCCAGAGCCGTCAGTGACTGTAATACCACCGTTATCCCAACATTTAACAGCTACCCCCTCGTTATCAACGGCAATAGCGCTGTTGGCCTTAGCTTTTACAGAGACGCCACTACTATCAACATTAATGCCATTATTCTCCTTAGCTTTTACAGAGACGCCACTACCATCAACATTAATACCATTACCCGCCTTAACCTTTACACCGTCTGAACCCAGTCCCAATCCACTTACACCACTCCAACCATTACCGGAATTACCCCCTACTAATTTTAAATAAAGACCAGAACCGTCAGTGACTGTGATACCACCGCTCGGCCAACATTTAACAGCTATGCCGCTAGAATCAACAGAAATACCGCCGGTAGGGTTAGTTTTTACTTTCAGCCCAGAGCTATTATCCAGTTCCAGGGCTGAATTTGGATTATTAGTTTGATCTGGTGCTTTGCCCGCTGCTCGGCGACCGATATCAGCAATATCAATCAGGTCTGAATAATCAGTTTGCAGGGGAATACTGCCCGCTTTAAAACGATTTTTTAATTCATCTGATGAAGGCCCTATTGATTCAGGGTTGGCATTTTCTGTATTGGATTGCCCAGTAGATAGATTATATTCTTTTTCCATTTTAGTGACCTTATATATAATATTGAATTATTCTGTTTTAAATATCCTGTAAATATTGCCTGATCATAAGAGAATAATCGGAGGATATTTTATTTAGTAATGAAATTGATGGTTATTTTTATAGTGCGATATTAATTTCTGCAACTATTTTTATTTAGATTGAATATTAGCTTGAATTTTAGGTACATATAATAACTGATTATCTTCTATTACCTTTTCGTTCCATTCGGTTCCAGAGTCGCCAATAACCTCTTTGCGCTGCTGTTCGGTGGCGATTCGCATATTACCCGTACCGGTTGCCTCTGAAGGTAAACGCCCTAACGTTAATGTTTCTAAAATATTATAGGCTTCATCACCCAGAGGCGCGCCATTGTTTTGCCAACGCTTGTAAGTACTGGCAAAATTTTTGAAATGTTCTGGTGATAGCCAGTGGAAAATCATGGAAAGATGTGCCGGGAATTCAGCTAAGATCTCCGTTTTTACCCACGCCTCCAGTTTATAAGGATCGACTTTATCATTCTCAATAAGTTGACGATTAATTACCACACTGACCATAAATGAAAAGCGGTCAGCCAGGGCATATTTGTCATTGGAAAAGTACCAATGGTAGCGCCATGCGTCTTCTGGTTTTGGAAAATTATATTGTTGGCCCGGTATTTTTTTAATTAATATCCGGCCTTTAATGCGATCAAATTCTACAACTTGTGCTTTAAGCTCATAATCGGTTGGAGAATCACTATTAGCTAATATTGCTGTCGGCGGTCCATCGGGGGTAATAACATATTTCAGGGTGATTTCATCATTGACTTCGATCATGGCAGGGAAGGGACTTTGGGTGCTGGAGGTGATCCAACGTTCATCTTCTGTTCCCGTTTGATATGTGTCACTGGCATAAACCAGTTGGTAATCCATATCCTCCATCCATACCGGGCTATTACACCAGCGTAAATTACCTTGCTTAAACGCTTGTTCCACGCGGTTTAAATTGCGCTCTAGATCGGTGCTATTACGGGTGTTAAGAGAGAAGGCGTCTCCTGTAATATCGGTGATCATTTGGCCTCGTAATATGAATTTTCTGTCTCCCTCAATAATAATCAGATTAATGACCTGCCCGTGCAATAATTGGTCCGCTGTTCCTTTCTGGGTAATGATTAATTGATGATTTTTATCATTTGGCTCACTTTTTATTTCCAGATTATCGGGTTTTTGCTCACTATCGAATTTTTTGTCAGGTTTTATCGGTAATAGCTGAAGATGTTCAATCAGATAGAAAGGCAAATTAGCCAAGTTGGGGTTGTCTTTAAAACATTCTCCACCTAAGCCAATGCGGGCGGCGATCCGTTTTTGCAGCGCGGATACTTTATCAACACGAATATTATTACGCTGATAGGTCAATTCAGGTTGTTGCGCCAAATAGCCGCGCTGAGTAGAGAGAAAATCCAATGAATCCAGAGTGAGTGGTCTGGCTGCGCGATGGGTGCCAAAATATTCCAATAAGTAATTTAGGATTGATAATTCTTTTGCATAATTTTGCGGGTGAATTCCGTCATCATTATTGATTTGGGAATCATTATTTAGTTGTTTGATTAAATCAGGTATGATCTCCTGATGGACTTTCTGACCGACAGTATTGGTTTTAAAAGGCCATTTGGCGCCATATACTGCATTTCCCCGTTGTTTAAAGGCTAACAATTTCGGCAAAATAGCAAGTTCAGCGCAGCCGTTAGCCAGCATCTGTTCAAAAGGCAGCATAAATTGGTGCAAGTGTATTTGCTGTTGAGTTTCCGCATAGGTCTGTAATCCATAGCAGGCGGGTAATTTATTGCTGATCGGATAGTAGTCCAGAACTTTACGATGTTTGCCCCAGTTTAATAGTTCGGGTTGTGTCTGAATTAATGGTGCAATAATAATTTTGTTCTCTATATCTTGTTTAGAAACGGCGACTTTTACCCCGCCTTTGGCGGTAATAATGAGCGGGCTTGCTGGTGAAGTAATTAAGCTTAAGGGATCACTGCCCCATAGCCTGGGATAATATCTTTGAGCGATTGTCCAGGACCAATTATCGTCCGCCAACGGAGAAATATTTTCATCGTGTTTGCCTAATGCTAATTGGGTAATACTTTGTACTCCGGGGATAGCCAATAAGCAATTAGCCAAATGGCTGAGTTTTAATTCTGTCGGCTTGGTGTAATCTTTGGCTGCCGGTAATTCGGGTATCCAGCCGTGATGTAAATAAGGTCCCGCGAATATTTCTTCATTACTGTAGCCTAATTCTTTCATGGCCTGAGTGGTATGACGTAACGGTTTAGCCAATACCATCTGTGCGGTTGTCATATAGACTTTGGCGAAGATGTCAGCAATATCTTTTACATCATCATCCAGCTCGATAGCAAGCTGCAACAGGAAATCCGTCGGTTGTAGCCAGATAATTTTACTGACGGATTCCCCTAGATTACGGTTATTTTTTAAGAAAGCCGCCAGACTCTGTTGTGCCAGTACCTTATCGGCCTCAGTTTCCTGGCTAGGGAGTAAATAAAGCCAGTAGTTGCCTCTCAGGGTTAACTGTTGGCTATCTGGCGTCTGAATGAAACTGTATTCACGTTTCTGTTTGTTATACCAGTACTGATAACGTTCACTTTCAGGTTCACGAACTAGCTGCACATCGTTAAAGAAAAAATAACCTTCACTTTTGTCGTTAATATTATCGCTGCTATGTAAATCCAGTAAGGCGCGGCGATAATCTTCCGCGGTAATGGGGCCGCAGGTCAGCATTTGTTGTGGGCCGAATTCTTGTGGAAAAATGCCATCGTTCGGTGTCTGTTCTTGTTTTTCGGGGGTAAGCAGATCGCGCAGGGGTAGCGAATGACGATAGGCCAGATCAGATGCACCGTAACAACCGGCTTCTAATAAGGTAATACCGGGATCATTTTCTGCTGTATTGCTCCAGAGTTGCCCAGACTGTTGCTCAATCACTGTCTTGGCTTGAGTGAGTAGGGTTTCAAAGGCGATATCGTCTTTAACGGTGGGAAACAGGGCATCCTGATTATCCATTGTTTGCTCCTTTATTAGCGGAACTCTTTTCTGACCAAACTAAAATCAGTACTTCATTATCAGCGGCCTCTACGCTGTCACCGACTGCTTCTGCGGTTTGGGGTGATTTTTTCAACGTTAAGTTAGTGACCCGTTCAACTAAAGGTGACTGCTGAATGGTGGCTAATAACGGGTAGTAATCAATGCGATTACCGGTTGTGACGCCGATAGCGCTATCTTCTGCCCACGGCATATATTTTCGGCTTAGCTCCTGCTGTAACTGATGACGGCCATAGTCGGGATTAACCCCTGCGACAAATACCAGTTGATAGCTGATCAGCACGTCAACGTATTTGGGATTGTCGATTTTGAGGGTGGTCCAAGGGCTGCTTAACTGGCTTATCCAATCGGCCATTTCCGCCAGTCGGGCCGGATTCAGGATCGGGCGCAGCGCATCGTCGTTATCTTTGTAACGACTGTTAGGGATCACAGTCAGTTGTTGCGTTTCCGGCGCCGGGATTTTGGTTAGTTCATTGGCGGAAGGGTATTTGACATCAAATATACTGATAAAATTCTCTTTCAGTAGCGTAACGATATTATCCCAACTTAAAGCACGGTTACGATGGGATAACCGGGGAGGAATTCGCTTGAGAAAAGCGGATTCTGTTTCTTTCGGATGACCGTTCCAGGATGCCCAGGGTTGCGTCACACGGTTAATGGCATCGGACGCGCTGACGGTCTGCTTGATGCTATCGGCGGCTAATCCATTGATAAAGTGATCATTTTCAATGGTTTCTACGTTGATTAAAGTGGCGGTTGTCGCGTTATACAGTATGCCTTGCATTTTTGGGTAATTCTCAGGGGCGGTCTGTTGAGTGATCTCGGCTTTCAACCAGTATCGTCCTGACGGCATTAAGGCTGCCTGATTTGACGCGTCTTGTGGCAATAACGTACTCCATATTCCCCGGTCAAACAGGTTGTGAGTTTGGTCGTGGACCAGTTGATTTAATGGCTGCCAGGTGTTTTGTTGATTCAGATAGGACCAAAATAGCGTAAGTTGCTGAATACCGACCAGTTGCCAGTATAGGGATAAGGTTTGTCCCGGTGACACGTTAGTGAAACCCAAATAGAGTGCGTCATTGGCGAATGAAGGCGTTTCAGCGTTCGCGTTTCCCCAACCGAAAGGCGTGAGAGGATAAACGGTGTATTGCTCGGTTTTTACTTTAGCGCTGAATGTGATTTGCAATGCGCTGATTTGTGGGGTGTAGGGTAAATTTTTACCGGTCGGATCTTGCCAGTATTGGGTGTGCATAAAATCCTGTTCAGCCAATTCTATGCGCACTGACGCAGGCCAGTCGTTGGGTGATGGGCTATCAGACACAGAGTAGTCCATTGTCGGTAAGGTAAAACTCAGGCTTTGTCCTTGAGGTGCATCGGTTCCGCCAAATAACGATGGGGTTCCCGTGAGCTTTTTTCTTTCCTGAGGCGTGACTAAATAGCCCTGGACTTTAAACGCGCTATTATCCGGTTCAGGGGTGTACCCTTTATACCAGGCTTTAAAACTCTTTGTCGGCAAGCCAACCCATTGCGGAGTCAGGGTAAGCGTCGCGTTTTCAGAACCATACCATTCAGGGGCAACCAGATTAAAGCCGGAACCCAACGATGGAAATTGACCAAAGGGGAAACTGGTTTTATCGGTTTGTTCAGTTCCGCCGTCAGAGGCATAGTGCACACTACGGTTGCCGTTAATGTTGATTGCAATCCCGGTAATTTTGGGCAAAGTGGGTTTTTGAGTCGTGCCTAATGTTAATACCGGTACGTCGAATGTCATGCCGTCAAGGTTATCTGGCGGGCTGATAGGATCAGCCGTGGATGATAATCCTAGTTCAATATTCTTTTTGTCGATAAGTTTTACCGACAACGATAACCAGTGATCTTCTGCACTGATTTTAGCGGTGAGATGTTCCGCTTGACCTTCCCAATCATTTTCCAGCGTCAATGTGATATGGCGTTCTCCGGCGGACATTGCAAATAAAGAGGAGGTAATCAGATAACCGGATAGCACCGGCATATCATTAGCTGTCGGGCTAAAAAGTCGGATACCTTTTTCAGGTAATGCAATGTTATCCGAAAGATTAAAAGGGATTGCCGATTGCCAGCCATTATTGCCGTCTTTCCTATACCAACGCAGGTCGGTCAGCGCCCCTTGATTGGCCAATAAATCCGTGTCTGACGCATACTGTAACGAATTGCCGGCGCTATCTTGCCCGGCATCAAACAGCGTGCCTTGTGCTACTAAAAATTCCGCGTTATCCGTATTCAGGATAACGCTGATGGCGACACTATCCGCTTGGGCGTTTTTAGGATTCAGTCCCAGTAATTCTCGATAATAAAGATCACGGTGTCGTGCCGGGAAGGTGTTTAATAAGCGTTTGGTTGTTTCTAATAGTTTTAAAAAAGCCAGTACGAAAGCCTGATGTGGCGGTAAAAGGCCATTGGCTTGATTAACTTGCTGGTAAATATTGGCTAATTGCTGAGGACTATTTTTTTGAATAAAGTAGAAACTGTCCCAGAACTGTTTTTTATCTTGATCGAAAGGGATGATTGCGGCGTATTTTTTAAGCCAGTTTAAAATATCCAGCGTACTTCTTTCATCAAGTTTAAACGCAGTATTTGGCACAATAGCGGAGAGTTTATTATCTAACTCGGCCTGTCCCATATTGACACCACCTATTATTTGAATATATTCCTGATCAATTTTCAGGAGATCATGGTTATTTAGAAATAAGGTTGAAGGGAGGATTTATCCGGCAGTGACGCTATATTGGCTGGCGATAAAACGGCCTTTTCCCATACTCGGCGTTGTCACATCCGGGCCGCTCGATGGATTATTCGCCGGTTGTGTCGGCATGAAACGGGCGGTAAATTGCTGTCCGACAATAATCACTGTGGCGGTGCTGCGACAAAAGTTTGCCTGCTGGCTGGCATCCAATTGAGCAATGGTGACCATTCCCATACCGGGTATCGGATGGCTAGGGGTAATATATTGCGCCTGAAATTGGACCTTTTTTTCGTCACCCACAATGGCGATCTTTTTGCCTTGGATCTGAGCGTGCCCGCTGCCTCTGATGGTCGCCGGCCCTAGAAGGGTGACTTGCCGGTTGCCGAATAACGGTTCAAATAGCAGATTGTCGCCATCCACCACTAGTTGCTTACTCATAGATGCACCCACACCTGGCCTTCGCTGACTTCAAGGATGCCATCAATTTGTTGGTTGATTTCGCTCCCTCTCAGGGTGTAAGTCACCTGAACATGCAGGGTGTTGGGCAAGTCCGTTCTCTGATTGACCTGAATTATCGTGATTTCCGCACGTGGTTCATAACGCAATACCCGTTCTTCAATTCGGGTTTGGATTTCTGCTATCAGTGCATCATTGATATTGGCAAACAGATAATCATTCAGGCCACAACCGTAATCTTCACGCATAATCCGTTCGCCGGGTTCAGTGAGAAAAAGAATTTTCATGCTTTGGCGAACATTTTCCGCGCCTGCCGCCATTTGGACACCGGTGGGTATTTCTGAGTGTGCATTATCTTGGATAGAAAATTGTGGCGGAAAAGCCCAACCCCGGCCATAAATATCGGCTAATATGTTGTCTGTCATTTTGCTGTCCTATTATTGTGTTAAGTTAATTTTCGCACCTTTAATATCGACGCCGGACTTTCCTGTGGCTGACAGGGATTTTTCCGCCTGTAGGTTAATTTCCTGACCTTTAGTGATAATATTCTTGGCCGAATCTAGCGTGATATCTTTATCCTGTTGCAGAGATAATGAATGTTTCCCGCTATTAAGAGCGGCAATTTTATCTTGATGATTGAATATTAGTTCTTGCTGATTATCCCCTTGTTTAATGACCAAGGTTTTTATTGGGTTTTTCTCACTAGGTTCTATCGGTGTTTTATTTTTCGGGTTGTGCATAGCGCCTAATATCACCGGGAAACGGGGATCGCATTCAAAAAAGCCGATAATCACTTCATCCCCCGGTTCCGGGTAGAAACAGAACCCGCTTTCATGACTGGCGTAAGGTTTACCCAGTCGGGCAAACAGCACGCTGTTGGTTAAATTTAACGCCGGTATCCTGACCGGAATTCGGTCTAGTGACTGTTTGTCCTGTTGGTATTTCTCCACAATCCCTACATGCAGCTCTTTAACCTGCGGGACCGCCGGTTCTGTCTCCGGCAACAAACCCAGAGTTAACCGGGTACGCCAACCTTGCCGTTGATTGATGGTCTGACTGACGCCGGTGATAACGCCTTTGCCATCCATTCCCTGACCAAAGCCGCTTAACGCCAGAACATCCCCCGGTTGATAGCGGCTATTCCCTGCAACTTCAACATTGCCGGAGACGTTATCACTGCGCAGGTTATTCAGGATGCCTTGCGCAAGGTATTTGGCTTGTTCATTATCTTGCGGATAGCTAAAAACCCATTGCCATGCCTGATCGGTCAAAGTTGCCAAACTGTCTGGCGCGAGTTGACCACTGCCAAGCCGACTGTTTTTTGCCTGAGTGGCCTGAGACAGTTTTTGTTGTGTGATATTCCAGGATTGTACGCTCACTGTTTTGGGGTTGTGCCGGTTATCCCATTGCAGATCTGCTTCAAACAGCACAATGCCTTGATCGCCGGCACGTTGTTTAATCGTGTGCACCGTTGACTGATTAAGTGATTCCGGCGTCGCCAGCGTGACCGTTTCGTTACCGGGTAATAACCAGATATTGGTGGCGGCCAGCCGGCTTTTTAAGAATTTCCAGTCATGACAGCGAAACTGGACCATTTGCTCATGCTCAGTTTTAAGCTGAGGCGCCTGTTTTATCGTGACGGGTATTCCTGCCTGACTGAATAGTTTTCTGATAATGGCTTCATCACTTTGTTGGCTGAATAGCTGTGAATGGAAATTGTCAGTGAGTTTTTGCAGTGGATGTTTCGCCGTTAGAGTAACCAGACTGTCCTGACCTTTGAACTTAAGCGCTTGTCGAACAATGATCCCCTTAAACAACACGGTTTTTTGCAGTTGCACGATCAGTTCTTGATTTGGCCGACAGCTTATGAGTTCAGCTTGCGCTTTAGCGGAGAAAATCGCGTTAGCGTCACCGGCTACGTTAAGGGTGATCTTGGCGGTGGGAATACCGTTGATTTGATGGTTGACGGTCAGACTAATGACAGAAAACTGGTTAAGGGTTTTTCCCGCTATTTTAACGTCTATCGCCGGTATCTTCATGCGTCCCCCTGTGCCTGTAGCGTTTGCCCGGGGGTGAAATCATCAAGATTATCCAGATTGTTTTGCCAAGCGAGGGTGAGGTAATCAATGCCGCCAGCCAGAGAAGCCCCGGCGCCTAAGGCGATTAACGGCAGCGAGAGCATATCGGTGACGCTGACTGCGGTGATCGGCGGTGATTTTAACTGCTGTTCAGTGGCTTGAATAACAAAGCTTTCGTCCGCGATCAGCGATAAAGTGACGCTGGCTCGCAGCGGGGTGGCGTCCCGGTCAAACAGGGTGTAATTGATGGTAAGATCACTAGCCCGGCAAGCGAAATAACCTTTGTTTTCCCAACGCATTTTGCCCCATTTGATTTTGAGGAAGTGGGGTACGCTGGTGCTGGCATCCACCGTACACAGGGCTTTCAAGGTTGAGAGTTGGGTTTCTACCGGAATGTTGTTGCCCGGCATAGTGGCGTCAAATAGCAGAACTAACGTTAAACCGGCGGGTTGTGATAGCACGTAGCGGCTGCTTTGGCTGGCGTTGTTAACGCTTTCGTCCTGTTGATAGCGGGTTTGATAATCGAGCTGAATCCCATCAGGGTTATACATGGCCTGTAAGCTGCCGACGGAGATTTTCCCTTCCCGGTCTTTAAAGGCGGTCAGGGTGAGTTTGGACAGGCTGCGTTCAATTAAGCTCATAATAGCCTCCGGTTTCACGCAACGCCTCTAACACTTCCCGTTTGACGATTTCGATCAGACGGGCGTTATCCAGCGTCTCTTGGGCTAATGTCTGTGGTGTGATGGGATTGCGTGTGATGGGATTACTCTCGGAATCAGTCACTTTAGCCCGAATAATCAGCTCCTTAATTTCGACGGTCATACTTTCACTCCTAACCAGCGCATATCTTGATAACGCAACTCCAGTGAGTTCACCAAAACGGTGTTGCTATTGGCGTCAAAGTCGCCGGTGGACCAGCGTACCGGTAGCGCGTTGCTTAATGTCCAGCTTGCCACGGGTAACGAATTTTCATTCAGTAACATAATCACAACATCGGCGTAGACCGCTTTTTCGCCACGCAGGACGCGATCAAACACCAGCGTGAGTGGTGTCACGGTCATCACGCCACGTTCCAACATCAGACTGCCATGTTGGATTTTTTCGGCCAACCAGGTATTTCTGGCGTTTTCTCCGCCCTGGCTGTGTTGGGTGGTTTGCAGCTCGCGGCTCAGGCCCGATATCCGTTGAAAGGCGATATCCAGTGGACTGGGAATGTTGTTAAAAAGAAAACTGGCGATAAAACGGTGTGACACTGCCGGGGTGTAGAGGTTGTTCATATTTTGCCTCTGTTTAACTTTTGTTTCTGTTTAACTTAGCGGGTGGTACCGGTACGGGTATCGAATGTCAGGCTTAGCTCAATAAATTCAGCCGGAATTAAGACTGCGAGGCTGATTTTCATGATCATTTTTCCGGCCCGTATATCGACTTCACTCATTGATTCACCCACACCCAATAACACCTTGAACGCCTGATCTTCTTGGATGCCTCGTAGCCCGCCGTTTAACCATAATTGACGCAACCAGTTGTGGGCTTGTCCTTTAAGTTTCATCCAAGTGATAGCGTTATTAGGCTCAAAGACAAAGGCGCGACCTAGTTGGGTCATATGGGCTTCGATATAAGAAACCAGACGACGGATTTGGATATAACGCCAGAGTGAACCGGGAGTGTTGTCCAAGGTTCGGCATCCCCAGATCCGAATACCTTTGCCGGGAAAGCTGCGCACCAGATTCAGTGAGGCGCTGTCCGGGTTAAACAGGGCATTCGCTTCAATATAAGAGTGGACCGGGCTAATCACTTTGGCTAAGGCAATGTTGGCCGGCGCGGTCCAGACGCCTTGTTGGTTATCGTTACGCTGGATGACGGCAGCCACGGCGGCGGTGGGTGAAAGTACGATAGGGTTTTGCGCGTTATCCTGATAGGCGCTTTTCAGCAGCGGCCAGTATACGGCGCCCCATTGTCGATCAGCGGAAGAGAACCGTTTTAAACACTCAGCGGCTAATGTGGGATTGTCTGGGGCATCCAATAATCCCATGATACCGCGTCGGCTTTTGCAAAGATTGAGCGCCGATTGCCAAAATTTTAACCAAAGATCTCTTTGAGTATAGGAAACCTCTGTCTGATTAAAGCGGATAACATCCGGGGTGATAATCAGAGTAATATCGTTCTCTGCGGAAATCGTTTGTGTCAGCCACGTTTGTTGCAGCGCGGTGATCAATGACGAAAAATCGCTTGATGGCTTCTCCGTACCCAGTGACAGCACATAAGCTTGCTGGCCGCCGTTTTCAAAGAAATGGCGCACGGAATAGTACATTAATCCTGACTCAGGAAATGACCGGGTAAAATCGGCCAGGCTGTGGAGCTTGATAGCGATTTTATTGACTGGCGATGAGGTGTAACCAATAAAAACCGGTATACCGATAAACGTGTCATCCTGTTTTGGGGATATCAGGTTTTCTGTGACGGTGACGCTCGGCTGTGTTATCTCCATTATCGTCTCCTTAGCGACTGAATAGACGCGGTGTTTAACCGCGTCTCAGTACGATTACTGTGCTACATGTTGTGAAAACTGAAGGATAATAAATTCAGCCGGGCGTACCGCGGCCATGCCCACTTTGACAATCATTTTCCCTTGTTTAATGTCGTCGTCAGACATGGTGATACCTTTACCAATCTGAACAAAATAAGCTTCCTGAGGTTTATTTCCCGCTAATGCCCCTTGTTGCCATAAGGAATAGAGATAATTGTCAATGGCTGACTTCACTCGCTCCCAAGTAGGTTGGCTATTGGGTTCAAAAACAGCGGTGCGCATGGCTTGCTTGATATCCCGTTCTGCGCTGTTAAACAGACGTCGAACCGGAATATAGCGCCAGTTGTCATCATTTTGCAGAGTACGTGCGCCCCACACCACAAAGCCCCGCCCATTGAAATAGCGAATAGCATTGATGCCCTGTTGATTCATGGTGCCTTGTTCATCGTCATTGAGTCGTTCAGTGACATCATTGATACCGCTTAGCACGACATTCGCCGGGGCTTTCCAGACACCACGGCTGGCGTCAGTGGCACAATACACGCCCGCCATTACTGCACTGGCAGGAATGACGTTGCCGTTGGTGGCTATTTTGTTCTGTATTGTTTGAGTAGCTTGTTGGTAGACAGCTAGATTTTTCTGTTTGAGTTGTGACAGATTGGTGATTGCATCGGGCTTTGTTTCCGCATCTTCATAACCTGAAACAGCTATAGCACTATCTTCCGCTTGCATAAGTTGTGAGACTTTCACCGCTGGATAGTAAGTTGCGGTTTGCGATTGCACATTAACGCCAGGTATGCTGGTTTTAGTTTGGCTGTCAGCGATCAGAAAATAGCCGGCATTCAATAATGCGGGGGTTAAGCTGTTGTATATCGCGCTCTGGTAAGAAGAATCCTGTTCCGGGCAGACGATTAAAGTAATCTCCAGAGCCTGCTCAATTAACTCAGGGATTAATGCCGAAGTAGCAGTATCTTGGGGATTAGCAACCGGCAGGATATAACAAGGTCCACCGCCATTTTGAAAATAAAGTTTTACTGCGTCACTACTTGTTGTGTAGGTACCGACAGTCACAGTGTAAGTGTAACCGGAGTCTGTATCACCTGCGTTAAGAGCGATATCGGTAGTCGCGACAACTGCTGCATCGCCTGCAACTTTCTCGGAAGGCGGAGTGGGAGGCGGTGGTGTTGGTTTAGTCGATGTGATGGCGATTGACGTAATACAACCGACATTAAATAGATTGGTAAAATCCAGCCAGCTACTAACACGTACCGCTTTTAGGGGTGAGCTAGTTTTTTTAGGTTGGAAACGGCCAATAAAAACAGGTATTGCGGTATTCCCGTGGCTGACAGAGAGCGATAATGACGCATCTTCTTCAATATAGACGCCAGGATAAGTTGGTGTCGTTGGCATGCTGCCTCCAATTATTGTGCGATATTCTGCGTGAACTGCAAGATAATGAATTCGGCTGGACGGACAGCGGCCATACCGATTTTGACGATCATTTTGCCCTGCTTGATATCGTCATCAGTCATGGTGACGCCTTTACCGATTTGGACAAAATAAGCCTGTTCGGCTTTGTCGCCCATCAATCCGCCTTGCTGCCAGAGGGAATGGAGATAGTTATCAATGGCCCGGCGTACAGCTTCCCAAGTCGGTTGGCTGTTAGGCTCGAACACCGCGAAACTCATGGCGTTTTTAATGTCCCGTTCCGCGCTGTTAAACAGGCGACGAACCGGGATATAACGCCAGTTATCGCTGTCTTCAAGGGTTCTGGCTCCCCAGACCAGCGTACCAATCCTAGGAAAAGTACGGATCATATTCAGTGCTTTACCTTGGTTATATTTTCCTTGCAGATCGTCGGTCATCGGATATTTAGGTTGTAATCCGCCCTGAACAGGAACGTTGGCGGGGGCTTGCCAGACGCCCCGGCTATTATCGACACTGGCATAAATACCGGCCATGACGGCACTGGGTGGAATATCAATGGAGGCTTTATTTTCTCCCCATGCAGCGGTCAGCCAGGGGTAATAAACCGCGCCATATTGAGTTGCTGAATAAGGCTTAAGTACGTCGTCTGGTTTTTTGTCTGAGGTTATTTGATCCTTTGGGCCGTCAAAAATAGCGAATAATCCTTTGCCTAATTGACAAAGTGTTCCGACGGCGGTGGTGATCTCTTCTCCGGCGGCAACCAATAGCGTGACATCATCAAGTACCGGCACTTGCTTTTCTAAATCTTGCGTTTTGACGAGATAACCATATCCACCGCCGTTAATAAAATAGGCCCGCAGTGCGATATCAAGTTTATCGGAAGGATTAAATTGTCCACCTTTTAGTGTTAAATACTCCAGCCAGCTACTGACGCGAATATAGGGCTTACTTGATATTAATGAATTATTATTTGCGACGGCAAAAACAGGCACTGCCGTTGCACCGGAACGAACAGAAAGGGACGGTGAAGCGTCCTCTTCAATATAAACGCCGGGATAAGTTGGGGTTATTGGCATATTGCCTCCAAGTTATTGTGCAATATTTTGCGCGAATTGTAGGATGATGAATTTGGTCGTGATGAGCTATGCCAATATTGATCATCATGTGTTTGCGCATGGATAATTGGCGATGTCAGACAATTATCTTCTGCAATATAAACATCGGGATAGATCGTTATTGTGGATCTATTAAGGTGCCTGAATGGTGACTCGATCCGCGACCAGTGCGATTTCTTGAATGGCAATATCATTGCTGGTGGCGTCAAAAGAGGGGGAGGTGAATGACGTTGGGAAAGCGTTTGTCACATTCCAGGTCATTAGAATCTCGGTACCGGCTTCGTTGGTCAGACTAATTGCGATATCTTTCTTCTCAACCTGATTAAGTTGAATCGCATTAATCCAGTCAAAAAGCTTAGTATCGCCGGGAAAGACGCCTTTACGCAGGGTAATATTGATCGCTTGACGTTGGCCCGGCATTTTATAGTAATTACCGGTACCATCTTTATATTCGATGACGTCGTGAGAGATATCGAGTCCGGAAACATTGTTAAAAGGGATTTTCTCATCACCGAGAGAGACAACAAACCGATAAGCAGGAATGGGATAGTCAACAGCAATTTGTTCTGGAGTTATAGCCATGATTTTTTCCTTGATTGTTTACATTTGAAATATAAGGAAAACGTCTATTACTTTGTTTTCCTTATTACCTAACGATTGAGTATAGCTACCGCAATAACCTGATTTACATAGGTCTTTATTCGTATTAAAGGGTTTGTTCAATGATTATTTAAATCACCTTTGATAAAGCGAGGTGATTATAGAGAATGATTTTTTAGGCGGTAGCATCAATTAATAATGATATTTATTTTTAATTGATGTGGCAGGTTTTAGTGATTTCATGTATCAGCGTTAATTTACTGCTTTCTGTAAACATGAAAATAAATAACAGGTGTGATTTTTATGTTGAATAATATCACGCGATTATGAGATTTTTCATTGCCTGGTAGTTTTGTTCTTTAATCATTTCAACGATAAATTAATTTTTGAATAAAAATATAATCATGAAAATGATTGCTAGTGAAATGAGTTAGAATATTTATTGGCGGTGAAAAAAGGGAACCGCGATTTCAGAAGCATGTGGATTCAAACCGGGTCTTTCGCTTGGAATGTAAATGTGCCGCTTCTATGTGTTTTGTGCATTGACTCAAGCATTTTTATGCCGATAACGTATCAAAAGTAAGTTTGTCGGACGTTTGTTCAAGTTCACTCTGGTGATTTCCATCACCGTTTCACGGCCAAGACCCATACCTCGGTGACTGTTCTGCCAGTCACCGTAAGATTCTCTTTTAACACGAATCGTTGAATACTGATTGAGAACTCTCAGCACGAGTTAGTGGCGTATTTGCTCAAGTTCGTTCTGATTCAGACCGGTGATTTTCATCACCGTTTCACGATCGATTCCGCTGTTCAGCAATGCATGAGCAATTTTTAACGTTGCCTCCTGGCGTCCTTCTTGACGTCCCTCCTGGAGTCCTTCTTGACGTCCTTCTTGGAGTCCTTCCTGAAATCCTTCTTGACGCCCCTCTTGACGTCCTTCTTGGAGTCCCTCTTGACGTGCTTTATGTTCCAATCTTTGCGCTATTGTCATCAGTACCTCCCCATACCTCGGTGACTGTTTTGCCAGTCACCGTAAGATTCTCTTTTAACACGAATCGTTGAATACTGATTAAGAACTCTCAGCACGAGTTAGTGGCGTATTTGCTCAAGTTCGTTCTGACTCAGACCGGTGGTTTTCATCACTGTTTCACGATCGATTCCGCTGTTCAGCAATGCATGAGCAATTTTTAACGTTGCTTCCTGGCGTCCCTCCTGGCGTCCCTCCTGACGTCCTTCCTGGCGTCCCTCCTGACGTCCCTCCTGACGTCCTTCCTGGCGTCCTTCCTGACGTCCTTCTTGACGTCCTTCTTGACGTCCCTCCTGACGTCCTTCTTGGAGTCCTTCCTGACGTCCTTCCTGACGTGCTTTATGTTCTAATCTTTGCGCTATTGTCATCAGTACCTCCTCATACTTCGGGGACTGTTCTGCCAGTCGCCGGATAAAACCCTCTGGATCGGCGGTATCTCCCGCCTGTAATAAGTAGTTTAGCACGCTTCTTAGCTGATCTTCCGTATGGTAACCATACGCCAGCAATATGGACAGTTTTTGCAGTGACCCCATCATGTCACGCTGCCAGATATGCTTTTGCACCATTTCCAGTAGCGCGACCCGTTTATGCGTTAGGATTTCATCATCCGAAATTACCGTCACATCTACCAGCGGGAATGGACTGGAATAGAGCTCCTTCGCCAGAGCTGGATCATCGAAGCAGTCGAGCCAATTGGTACTCCAGGGATACGGTTGTATTTTCCCGTGATAAAACAACACCGGAATGACCAGCGGCAATTTTTCATGTCCTTGCTCCAGATGCCGTTGCATGGCTGAAATACTGTAACGTATTAATCGGAACGCCATCATTTTGTCCGGGGAACTTTGGTGTTCGATCACGCAGTACACATAACCGTCACCTTGCACCGTTTTCAGTGAATACAAAATATCGGAATAATGCGCACGCAGATTGTCTTCAATAAACGACCCTGATGCCAATTGCAATGTATCCAGATCACAAACTGCCCGTAATGTGGCAGGCAAATGTATCTCTAGAAAGTCTCTGGCCGTATCAATATGACCTAGAAACTGTTTGAAAATAGCGTCATGTGGCGTTGGTGTATTTTTTTTCTTCATAGGCGGATAATAGCATACTTTTTTATATTGAAGGAATATTAAGCAAGAAACTGAGCGGACTGTGATGTCTTGAATTTCCCTCTTAATCGAAGTTCAGGTTAATTATCAACATAACTTGTTACTGGATTGGTATTGGTATAAAAGCGCAAAGCCTGATCATTGCGACTAAAACAATAGCCTAAAATAACATGATAATCCGGAGAATTAATAATTTCTTCCATCTCCTGATAGGTAGTTTTTCTGACATCTTTGATATGTATTGGTTCACTCCTATAATATTCACCTTTTCTATCATCTTTGTCTTCATTAAAAAATAGCTTTTCACGTAAGTCTTTTCTTCTGACTCCATTAGTATTAGCATCCCAATTAAACCCAAAAGCATCACCGTGAGATCCCGTTAGGATTAAAATGGGTTTACCGTCATATTGAGGATTGGACGTAATCATTCTTATCGGGTGATTTAAATCATAAGCTGTTATTGCGGTATCCGAACCATAAATTTTTTTACCATTAAATAATATAGAATGCCAATTTTTTCCACTGGCATTTCTTTTCTTAAGTTGTTGTTTGGTTAAAACAATTATTTTGGGATCACGCAACTGTTGAAACTCATTAGGTATATTAGGTTGTTTGCTAAAAGCAGGACCTCTCATATTACTGTTGCATAAATTATCAGTTTCTGATGCAGCCTCAGTCGTTCCTGCCATATGAAATTTAGGGTTGAAAAGTGAATAGGTGGAAATTTCGCTTTGATGGCCTGTTTTGGCTGATTGATGTTTCATTGAATTTGTTTTTTTATTTGCGTAGCTATCTTTTTTATCGAAAGTGGAGTACATGTTATCACCTAAGTTTTGATTCAAATGTATATTAGGGGTAAATGAAATTTAAATTTTTATTTCTCGACTTTTTTCCATTCCTTCACTTTCACGTTTCCTGGGATTTTTATTTCAAGACTGCGATTAAACTTACTATCTATACGTTCCAGAATCCCTTTTGCATCCAAACGCCCTAATTGAACTGGATTTATGCCAGATTGTTTTAATAATAATGATTTTAAGTCAGACAGTTTCCCTTTTACAGCAGGGGCTTGTGAAAGCTTTTTTTCGTGCAGCAAGTCAGGAGAAGCAAAAAATTCAGCTTCATCTAACCCAAGTTCTTTAAGGTCAGCAGGGTTTTCTATATCAACTTCTGCAAAGTGAGTCGTATTAGACAGGAATTTTCTATCAGATACTTCTCCATCTATCGCTAACAAGAAGAAAGTAAATGCCGTATTTCCTAAACGGTTCCAATCATCTTCATTAGTGTTGCTTCCTTGAGTACGTTTTAATGTTTTTATTCCCTCATTGACTAAATTAAAGTTTGATCCAATTTCATTAAATACAGGTTCTTCTGTTTGGGCAGTCGTATAATGCCTCAGAGTGAATTTCTTATCTTTTACTTTATCTAAAAGATTTGCGGGCGCTTTTTCAGAGGAGAATTTTATTTCATTATTGGTGATGTCATTCATTATTTCAAATGGTAATTTTCTATCGGAAGGAGAAAATCTATCTTTATACTGATTGAAAATATCTTCAGCTTTGGGTTTTTCATTCGGATTTTTGCGAGTGCTCGATGTTACTGAGCTTTCTTTTTTCATCACCAAATCTGGTGTATGCTCCTGTGCTTTACTTTCACTGTCACCATTCTTTACTTCGGTTTCCAGTTTTTCGGTGTGCTGTTGATTTGGGGTGTCTTGTGCATTTAAATCTTTTCTATCTCTCCTATTTTTAGATGTATCGAGTTCAAGGTGTTCAGTTTGGTGCTCAGTTTGTTTACTGCTATTTGATCTTGCAGGAGCAGCAATAGCTTGAGCTGCCTGAGGGCTAAGTTCGAATTTTTTTCTAAGTTCATTTATTATTGGCATGATATTACCACCTATAGATTGATTGAATAGTAAATAATATATGGATTAAATTAAACGCTAACACGAAAAAGTAAAATAAAAACATTAAAAATAATTAATTTTAATAAATAATTATTTGTTAAGTGAGTGTTTGCTATTTTAGTATGAAAATAATTTTAAATCCCAATTAGTTTATCAGCATTTTCTTTAGAAACAACAATGCCGACACCATTTATATTAATAATAGCTTCTTGGCTATCTTTCCATTTGGCAAGCGTATCTTTTATTGGTGTTAAATAAGTTACACTAGTAATGCCGTAAACTTCAACAATAACGCTTTCATTTTCTTGATTTAGATTATTTTCTGTATCAGGCTCGGTTGTCAGATTCACTTTAACAAGGGCAAGACGTACATCTTCTGTACCGCCTAATTCTGCGCATAATTTATCTATTAAAGCTTGGTTTATTTGTGAATTATCCAGACTGGGTTTTTGATCCACAGAAGCGGATATTTTACTGACAGGGATTACACTGTCAGAAGCAATGATAGTTGTCATGTTGACTCCAATTCTACTTAATTTTTAAAATGCCAATCGGCCGGTTTTATTTAATTCAAGTATCACGGCCCGTTCTATATGTTTATTTTTTAGATTATTTTTCTATTGACTGGCATAAATAGGTTGGTTTGATTTTTCTGTTTATGATTTTACCGATAAATTAATAGCAAAGTACAAAGATAATCATACCTATGATTATCAGAAAAATAAATTAAAATGATTATTTTTTAGGTATATATTGTCTTGGTTATTTAATAACGTTTCTAGTATATGAGAATGACCATGTTGTATCCTGACTGTTGCAATAATGAAATAGAATCGA
Organism: Photorhabdus akhurstii; assembly: GCF_019090985.1. NCBI lineage: Bacteria > Pseudomonadati > Pseudomonadota > Gammaproteobacteria > Enterobacterales > Morganellaceae > Photorhabdus > Photorhabdus akhurstii. Next base: position 1,975,867 of record NZ_CP020335.1, read on the forward strand.
AAATTTATTGATATAATGGCACTTTCTTTTCAAGAAAGTTGCCATTATAGATTATTTATATAATCAATTCCTGCCTTATATTAATGATTATTGCAACTTGTTAATATCGAGATAGCTATCTCGGATATCAGGTTAGGCGCTATAAAACGGCGGATAGTGTAATTCGGACAGGCTATAACAACCGTTTTTTGAGTGAATTGATAACTTTAATACTATTACCGTTCTTGCCAGGGGAAACGATAGCATCCTCCGACAATACTTTAACGCTCACTTGGCCGTTATCATTAGCTAACAGCGCGTAGCTATAACCGGCTCTAATAGCGGGTTTTCCGGGTTTGATTTCATCATAGTTAAAAACGCTGACATTTTCTGCGGTATTGTCAATCACAACTGCCTGTTTTCCCATATAGGTAATAACACTCTGATCATACTCTGCAAAAATATTCACTAAATCGTTATTTTGTTTATTAACTGCAATTGGTTTGCTGTCCGATAAAAGGGCTTTATGACTCTGAGCGGTAGTGACAACACCATCCTGGCCGGTTCTCCATTCATCATCGCCCGGTTTTGGCCGGTATGGTAAGCAAAGAAATAATTATCCTTCACGGCATACACCATAGTGCAACCGCTTAACGCCCCTGACGTGACAATAACCGGATATCCCGGCCGAATATCTCGCAAGGCAATTTTTATTCCCACAGTTCCCGATGCGCCATTAACCACATTAATACCGGTAATATTGTGGTCTAATTTATTTTTTCCCCAATGCTTTCCTATAGCTCCTGAACCCGATTCTGAAGAGGTTACTTGATCACCACGAAATCCCGTAACAACATCATGAAAAGGGATCTCCTGACCAGAGTCACTATTTCTCAAAGAGCTAGCCTGCTCAAGCTGATTATTGCTATCATAACGATGCGCTATCACCGGTATATCGATTGGCGCATTATCACTACCCACCAGTAATCCCTTTCTCTTGAGCGGAGAAATATGCCCTTTATTAAGCTTATTATCTGCGGTGAAGTATTTTAACATTGATAATTCCTCTATAATAATTAAATTTTTTACCTTTAAGATTTATCTGATAATGATTGTTCAGATAATCTGATACTACGAATATAAATATTTAAATAATGCATCTATTTTCGATTGAGAAACAAACTCTCATAGGTGTTTCTTTAGTGCAATAGTTTTAGTTTACAGCATAATGTTATCTGTTTTTGTTTTGTTATTTAACTATGTGTATTTAATCATAAAGTTGAATAATGGGTATTTAATTGAGATCTATTTTCAGATTTGTCTTGTTTTTATTAATCAACGTTTTGGTGCAATAATTATCTGATTAATCAGAAAAATAACAAAATGTATGGATTTGAAAAATTAATTATCATTGGAAATAACGGGGGCTATATTATTAAATATAGCCCCCGGGTTTTACATATAAATTATGATATATTATTTAACGTCTATAATACTAAATCTCAGCTTAATGTAATAACTGTTTTCACTTTCACGCTTTAGATATAAATTATTAACATCTAGAATGCTTGTTTCAAGTTTCTCATTTTCTTCTCTTCCGGCTTTAAAATCTTGGGAATTGCTATTAATAATATTTGCCAGATAGATTCCTATCATGTTTAGATTTATAACCTTTATTGCCAATGAACGAAAACCTTCTGAATCATTGATTTCTAAAATGACATTTCCATCTGATTTCTCTCCGTTTTTAAAATGTAGGTGTTTTCCTACTGTTATTTCACTGAAATCAAGCAAGTTATTGCTATATACATTGAAGTTGGATAGAGAATGATTATCCAGTACTGTTTGTGTTTGCATTAATTCAGGGCTATCTTCTTCTCTGCCGGGTAAAAAGATATCATAATTTTCTTGTTTTAAAGAATTAGCAAAAGTGATAATTTTATCATCTGTTGTTATCACGCCAATCATATATTCGCTATAACTGAGAGTGTTATTACTATTGGTAAATAACATCGATGTTAAGAGGTATTTTATATCTCGCGGCTCATTAAGATATTCATTGACATTAATAGTGGAAATCTCTCGTTTAGTTCTGCTTGAACCCGCAGCTTTAGATTGTGGTAACGTTTTCAACTCTTTATTTTCCCAATATTTTTCATGTTCGTTTCTATAGCCGCGAGTGACTGCATAAGAACGAGTTGTACTTCTGGGTTTGCCGTTATCCCAGATTTCTCTACACGCTAATACATGAACATTTTCATAATTTTTCTCTTTAATGAATTCAATAAGGTCTTTAATACTGACTTTTTTATCAATAGGAACATTTGGGTTAATGCTTATTAAGTCAACAGCCGGTGTGCCATCATTTACCCTTATTACTGTTTTTCTGTTTTCGATTAATGCCAGAACATACTCTTTTTCTTTATCTTTTTCATACCATGAAAATTGATATTCTGCGACTTTTGGCACTGAACTATTTTTTAATTTTGAGGCGCTAATGCCTGTTGCATCTTCTGCCCTTAAATTTGTATGTTTTTCTATAATATTACCGATGTTCTTTAACTGTTCAAATTTCTTTTCAGTAAATAACGATTTTAATAAGTCATAATCTTTATATCTGTTAGGGAATGCTGTCCAGAATTTTTCATAATTTCCGCCAACCGCTGAATGAGGATTTAATTTATTAAATTCATTAACAAATCGTTCAATAAGTGGATCATCTAACCGGTATTCATCTGGCGCCCAAAATATAAGATTTTTATTTTTTGGAAATATAATTGGTCTGGCTGAATTCTCACGACCACCATGAGCGGAAAAAATAGCGGTTTTACTGGTAGCAGGATTTTCGTTTTTATCCCAGGCGGTATAGATATTGAATTTAGAGTTGGATTCATCAACTCCCACAGTATAATTTGAATCACTGTTGTCTAATATTTTAAATTTACCGACTTCTCCTTTATCCCTTAGTAGATAAAATGCATCCTGACGAGTATCCCCGGTCGGCGATCTAACAAATGTTTTAGGCCGATTGGCATTTTCGGTCAGTATCTTTTCTGATGAATTTGTTAATGCTTGAAATTTTCTATGTTTATTAATATAAGCCAGAGCATAAGCTGATCTGGCGACTCTGCCATTCCCGTCACCAAATGGATGAATTTCAATTAAAGTTGAATAGATAAGGAAAGGATCAACGCCATTAACGCTTTTTGTTCTTGTCAGATAATAAGGAAGAATCGTTTTGGATGATTCCATATGTGGAAATATTTGATCACCAAAACCACGATAATGTCTTAATGTAGCACCCGGCTTTAAACGATAGAGTTCATCGTGCAGTTGTGTCAATATATTAAAATCACTGATATCTTTGTCAATATATTTGGATAGTACTTTTGTGACATGGTGTGCGTCATTAGCGTTTGATGTACTTTTACTGACAATCCAATTGGCTGCTTTATTTAAATGACTGCTTCCTGAAATATCTTCAACATTAATTATTTTTCCTAGCTGATCTGAAAAGGTTAATTTATCGTCAAGGAAAGTTGATATATAATTAATTCGTTTCCTGTCATTTATTAAAGTATAACTTCTTGCTGCTACTTCATCTTCAAGCTTCCTGAATGATATTTTATTGATTGGACTCCCTTCATAATCTAATGTGATCGAATCCTTTATCATCTTATTAAGTTTTTCCCAGCCAACAATTTCAGCTAACTCTTTGGCCTCTTGCGTTTTCATCAGATGTGATTGTAAAACTTCTGTCTTTTTCTCAGTATTAAATCTTGACCAATATTTTCGATCAAAAAACCATTTATATCTATTGCGAATGTTTTCTAATCTCCACGGATTAGTGTTTGAACCGGGAATTTTCTTGACACTCTCTCTGGCTAATTGAGAATTTCCTCTATAATTAATGTTTATTTTTTTGATATTGAATTTATTAGTAATGTATCCACCGCTATTCTCAATTAACTTTGCGCCTTTAGCAATTTTTCTACTGATTTCCCGATTACTAAAAATTGCATGGAAAGCGGATGAAACAGCAAAATTAACCCAAGCCTCTTGTTGTAATGCGTGACTCTCCTCATTAGTGTTCACAATCGCTGATTGAATAAGTGGTATGATGGTATTGGCCGTAATAGTGGCTAAATAACCTTTGATCGGGCTGATAGGGAGAGTCATTGAGATAGCCTCGAAAAGCTGTCTGATTATATTAAGATAATAATCAGCTATAATTTCACTTTCCGTATAGCTTATCTCATCCATATGTTCTATATATTTATCAAGAAATTCGTCTACTGTTGTTCCTGTGGAACCAGAAAGTTTATTAATTCCTTCATTGATATAATATTTCACATCTTCATTGTTTCTAAATCTATTGATATATCTTTCATAATCACCGGTAACATCGTGCAATTTAATTAAAATATTTTCAATGTCGCTATTTAATAGATATTTTATATCTTTTCCACTATATTCAACTTTATTAAACTCTTTATGATTGATGTTTCTAATTAAATCATAAACTGTGAAATATTTAGTTATCGGTTTTGGTTGGTTTTTACATACATCAAATTTTCTATTAATCTTAGGCTTGCATTTATCAAGCATTCTCTTTGAAATAATAACAGTAACTCGTTGATCTAAACGAACACGATTACCAGAAATCTCTTTAACTCTAGATTCAATATACTGATAAGGTGATAATATTTTTGAAACCGTATCTTCTGCCTTTGCTAATCTTTGAAGTTTTGTAATAACGTTCTGATTAAACTCACCTATTTTATTACCTAAATCATTATTAAGCAGATCTTGCTGCATTTCAAATGTGATCCCTTCAGGGAAAATAATTTTTTGTTTAATATCATTTGATATATTACCTTTCAGTAATCCCAGAATCGAAACTCTAGCAATACTATCTTCAATTGCAAGGCAAGTTTCTATGTCAATATTAGAAGTAAGATTATGCTCCTGGCGCCACCCTTCAAAGTAATCAATCAGAACTATGTCATTAAGTTCTTCATTGTCAAAATTAGATTCATGATAACGATCCAACTCTTCGGAATATTTAGTCTTTAAATATTGTAACGAAGTATAGCCATAAAAATCATAATTATAAGGAATATGATTTGACATTACAGTAATAGAGTCAGCATCAGTTTCAAATTGCCGATTTTTATTAAAATAGATCATCTCCTCATATCTATTTTCTAACTCAGGTACTGAATAGGTTTGTTTATGAATATCCGTATGATGAAAGGCTCTGAAATACCTTGCATAAGGCACTTGTTCTACTCTCAATCTATGATAATTAAAATTTTTAGCGTGGTATATTTCATAAGCTTTGGTAAAGTCTTGTTCAGAGAAAATCGCGACAGGAATATCAGAATGATAACCGCTATAGGATTGTTCACTTATTTGATAATTAAATTTCATTTTATTGGTCTCTCTATTTTTTTATTGATGGTGTTTTATTGCATGATGAGTGTTTTTGCTATGTTTTTTGTTTGGCATATTTCCAATTATTAATTTCATAATGATAAATATATTAGGAGTAAATAATATATATTAGTTGTCATTGATATTTTTCCTATTATATCCAGAAACTTTTATATTTTTGGAGGTAAAGGTATCGGCTTCAATTCCACCTAAATCGGCACATAATTTATTTGTCAGAGCTTGATTAATTTGTAAGTTATTTAGGCTTGGTTTCTGATCCACCGAAGCAGAAATTTGGCTAATGGGTGTAATGTTGTCTTTAATATCTTGCAGTTTCATTGGTACGGTAATGGAATACATTAGAGAGAGTCGGGGGCGATTACCGAGAGCTTGCCAAAAGTTACCTAGACTATTTAGATTTTCCTGTTGTGGAATAATCCGGGTATAGGCGCCAGGAATGCCGGTTAATTGGCGGTTGTTAATTAATGCATTCAGAACACGAGTCATCACTTGCGCCGCTTGGTTATTGGGTTGGCTATCTGGGCTTGAACTGTCGCTTGAAGGTTTATTCGCATCCCAGTAAGTGATTAAATAGTGACAATTGATATTAACCCATCCCGGCAATAGTGTGCTGGTCATCGGGTTATAACGTCTTGGTTCAGCAGAGCGTAATTGTAAATCTTCATTGATGTCATAAAGAAATACACTGACCGTCGGTTCCGATTGAATGGAATTAATTTCAGGTAGATCAAAACGGATATCAATTTTATTGCCATTGATATTTAGATACTGGGATAAAACAGTATTTAATGCGTTATTTACTTCAATAATCGCATTGTCAGAAGCAATTAGGGTTGTCATATTTATTCCAATTTTGTTGAATTTTTAGAAAACCAGTCGGCCAGTTTTATTTAGTTCGAGTGTAACGGCTCGATTTAGATGTTTATTTTCGATTTGGTCACAGTGGTCATTTTTCGCTAACATTGAGGCTAATAGCGCAATATTTCTGATATTAGCCCCGGTTAAATCAGCTCGTTTAGCCAGATGGGTAAAATCAATGGTATCGGATAATTTAATTTGTTCCGGCCAAATGACTTGCCACATTTTCTTACGTAATATTTCATCGGGATAAGCAAAACGGGTAATAAAGGTAAAACGGCGATTAAAAGCACTGTCTAAATGGCTGCGATTATTGGTGGCTAAAATTACTAATCCCGGATAACTTTCCAATCTTTGTAATAAGTAGGAAACTTCAATATTAGCATGTCTGTCTTGAGCATCCTTGGTTTCACTGCGTTTGCCAAATAAAGCATCGGCTTCGTCGAAAAATAGCACGCCGGAATCCGCTTCGGCCAGATCGAAAATCCGGGAGATGTTTTTTTCCGTTTCGCCAATATACTTATTCACCACGGTAGAGAGATCCACTTTAATTAGATCAACGCCAAGATGACCGGCGATCACTTCGGCAGCCATCGTTTTGCCAGTCCCGGATTCTCCATAAAATAGCGCACTAATACCGGTGCCATAACCGATTTTTTCCTGAAAGCCGGTAGCCAGAATTTGGTCACGGTAATGAATGGCGGCAATAATCTCTTTTAATTGTTGGGTTAATGCGTCTGAAATGACTAAATCATTAAGGCTGCGTTTAGGCGTTATTCGTTGCGCTAATTTACCGAAATTCTGTTGAGCACGGAAACTTAATGCTTTACGCAGATCGGTTTCTTCCAATTGACCTTCCGGTTGTCGGAGTATTTGGTATTGATTCGCTTCTATAAGGATTTGCGGTAATGTTTCTGCGGTGAATGAAAAACGTTGGCATAGCTCAGTAATATTTATTTTCTGAACGATATTATCCGATAAACTTGCTTCCAGCATGGTTTTTTTATCCGCCAGAGTCAGTACCGGCATATTAATTTGCACTATTGGCAGGTGTTTAATCCACATTAGTGAATCTTGTGGTTCTGCCAGACAAACTACACGTAATTTTGGTTGATTTAATAAATCGGATAATTCGCTATGTAATATTTTCTTTTCATCTTTGAGCAAAGAAAAATTGCGAATTAATAAACAGACATCGTGTAATCGTGTTTCCCGTACTGCATCTATCAGCAAGTTAGGATTACTTTCCTCCGGCAGTTGAGCTAAGTCTAGAGTTAAGGTATTGATATTATGAAATGCCATAATATTGCTTACCGCTAATTCTCTGGCGCTATCTTGTTTTCCTCTGAGTATTACCAGCGGGCGTAGTTCATCGGTTTTATTTAATAATATTTTTTCAAGTGAACGGTAAAGGGGTTGTGGATACCAACCGTGTGAGGCAGAAGCATGCCAATAAGCACAAGTTGTCAGTGGCGGTAAAATAACCCGTTGGCCTGATAAGAAATGCCAAATAGTGCTGTGAGTTAGAAATTGAGTTTGTAACCAAATAGGCTCTTCGTTGTTATTAAGCCGTAATAGTTGATGACTGATTAACGGTGTTTGCGGCAGAAGGCTATTTTGTAGTAATTGCCGATCACTTTGGCGTTGGCTAAATAATTCAATTGCTAAGGCAAAACTCGGCCACTGTTTTTTGCTGTTACCGTGCAGAGCAGCAAATAACGCATGATAACGGCTATCGAAATGGGGTAATAAACCTAATAATAAAACATCCCGTTCAAATTCAGTGAGTTCAAAACGTTCAACTAATTGTGATAATGCATTGGGGTTTTCTTCGATTTCAGGGAAATTAATAATATCATCTTGTTTAGTGATCCAATGAGGAATGCCTTGTGGCTTTGTCAGACGCTGGTTTAATTCATCTTCGGTAAGGAGAAAACTCTCCGGTAAATAATCGTATTTTTCTCCATTTTGGTAATAGTAATGTTGTAATCGCAGATCAATGCGTTCCAGATGAGGGTAAATCCAGTGTAACTCTGTTGCCATGTAATGGTTGTTTTTGAGTAGAGAGTTCATATAAACCTGTTAAATATTTTGCCAGTCGATTAATAAAGAGCGATCCAACCAGGGAAGTTTGGCGATATTTAATGGCCACGGCCAGTCAGCCAGCAATGCATCAAATGGCTGTTGCTGGATGGTGATTTTGATTTCTTGCTCGTTTGTCAGCAATTCTCCCGGTCGTTGTAAAAATAGTTGGCGGACATCATTACGGCTTAATTTTTTCCAGCCGGGAAGTTGAGCAATAACGGTATCCAACCATTGCTCTGTTATTAATTGTTTCTCTGGTTTAAGTGAGATTGATTCACTGTTTTCATCAGCCGTTAATCCGCACAGAACGTTATTGAATCTCTTACGTTTTGTCGGTGTTTCTTCGGTTCCCCAAATCAGATAGTCAAGGCAATTAACAGCACTAAATTGTGCTTGGCGATGGATAAATTTTTTCCCTTCAAGTAGGTCAAGTTGATTAAATAATGCGGGTAGTATCGGCCATAGTATTAATATCCCGGCATTATTGACTTGGCGTGGAGAGTTTGATGCTGATAGTATTTTTTGGTTTTCTGTGATCACCTTCTGATTTACCAGAGGTTGATGTTGCTGAATATCTGAAAAATTAATGTTATTCGTGGTTGATTTTTTACCGGGTGTATTTTTATCTATATGGTTTGGCATAAAGCATTCCAATAGATATTGGTATTCTTCAACCGACAGATGTTTTTGGCAAAGCCGTGAAACAGAAACGGTTTGCCAGAGTTGTTTTAGCCAACTATTTAATGGAATATTGTGGTTCATAGCTTGGCGAAATAATTTAATAACATATGTGGCATTAAGTACACCGTTATTAAGTTCAGTTGTAATATGTGAAATGATTTTTGTATTGGGTTTAGGTATTTCCTGAATATTATGCCGCTGTAGATATTCCAGTGCATTGAGTATTAGTTGTGCGGAGGAGACTAGCTCCTCCTGATATTGTGGTTTGTTTGCTTTTTCGGATAATCTACGATTAATGGTAATTAATAAAGCGGGTTGTTTGATAGCCAAAAGTCGTTGTATACCGTGTTTAGATAGGCAGCTTTTTGCCAATGGCAATATCCATTTGTTCTCTATTTGTGCTAATTGATGAATAAGTTTATTAATCTGAATGTCTTTATTGTGCGTTATTATCTCCATTGTATTGGGTTGGAAATCTTGTTGATATAAAAAGTGAATAAAATTCTCCGCGTCAATTGAATTATTATTGCAGAATGCGGAAGAGTTATCGGTGAATTCATTAGATGTTGGCTTATTCAGTAGAATTTCTTCCTGATGGTTATTTATCTGATATTGGCTAAGTGCTTTATTCAACTCAACCTTGAGGAGTGCAGGAAATAATGAATTAAAGTCATGGAAACTTATTTTACCAAGGTTCAGGGTTAATTTCTCTAAAGAGATACTTTGATGAATATTATATTCATCAAAGTATGAATTGAGTAATTTATGTATATTGTCCTGATTAAGCAGGGAGCCATGCAATACTTTTTTAGCTACCTGTTGATTATTAGCTGAAATAGTAATGATAATCCGATTTAACAGATTTGGCTCCGAAGTCATATTGATATTTCCTTGGTAATTAGCAGGTAATAGGTAATTTAATTTTGTATTTGTAGAATAGAATTAAAGTTTCATAATAAAGGCTAATAAGTAATAAGGGGGAATTACATCAACTTTATGCTCATGTGAAGGGGATGATGCCGTTGCTGGATGATTATGTCCTTCTCCTCCGCCTGTGCTTGATGTGTATGCACAACGAGAGCCGGGCTGGTCATAACGCATTACTGTATCATTATAATTATGTAGTAGGTCACCATAGCCTGAGTAGACATCCCCATATCGCATTCCTCTAGCATTATAATAAGCCATACCTCCAATATGGTTGTGACTAGGTATTTGTGCTTCTGTTAATGTAGTTTCTTGTACATGAATAGTGACAGAAACTTTAGTTGATGTTGTATCTCTGTGATATTTTTTATTATTACCACCCCCACTGGCTTTATTACTGCTTTTCCCTGTTTCAGAAATAGTTTCACCACACATCACAAAACGACTTCTTAAATCTGGGGTTCCATTACTACCATCACAAAAAGCCCAACCTGTAGGAGCGCTATCACCAGAAAACATTACAATCATTCCTCTGGGGAGTACTTTATTGGGATCAATACTGACACCGTTTGAATTAACCGTGATACCGTTACCGGCTTTGACAGATACTGTCTGGTTACCTACAACAATGCCATCACCCTGACCAACGGTTATTCCATTAGGTTTATCAACCAATCCATCATTAAGTTCTACAGAAAAAATATCATTCACTAGTCTTAATCGAGAATAGCGGTTATCATTGGTAGCTCCTATTTTTAAACTGACACCGTTATTGTCCACTTTAATACCATTGCCTGCTTTAACTTTTACCCCTTCATTAACTATTTCAATACCGTGATGATTATCGACCTCAAGCTTGTTATTGTTAATTTTCAATCCTCTGCCGGTATTGACTGCTAATCCACTATTATCAGACAACAGGCTTTTATTCTTGATTTTTACACTTAATCCATCTTTATCTGTCTTTAAACCGCCGTTGTCGTTAAGTTTTACTGCTAGTGCATCGTTATTATCCAGTTTCAGGGCTGAATTTGGATTATCCGTTTGACCTGGAGCTTTACCAACAGCCCGGCGCCCCATATCAGCAATATTAATCAGATCGGCATAATCGGTTTGTAATGGAATACTGCCTTCTTTAAAGCGTCTTTTTAAATCATCTGCTGATGGGCCATTTGATTTGATATTTTCCATATTAGATTTTTTTTCCATTTTTATTATCCTATATTGTATGGTATTAAATTATTGACATTTAAATATTTTTTAGATTTTTCTGTATAATTAAACAGGAAAAGATATTTAATCTTAAAGTAAGTTTTTTGTTGTGCTATATTAATTTGTTTTTATATTGGATAAATTAATTTCTATTTTTGCTATTATCTTTAATAATAATTGCATTAAGTTTAGCCATGCCTCCGGTATAAGGTACATATAATAATTGATCACTTTTTATGACTGATTCATTCCATTTATCTCCAGACTCACCAATGACCTCGGTACGTTGCTGTTTAGTAGCAATTCGCATATTACCAATACCGGTTGCATCAGAAGGCAGGCGTCCCAAGGTTAAGGTCTCTAAAATATGGTATGCCTCGTCTCCTAAAGGCGCATCATTGTTTTGCCAGCGTTTATAGGTGCTGGCAAAATCTTTAAAATGTTCCGGTGATAACCAGTGAATAATCATTGAAATATGCGCGGGGAATTCAGCTAATATTTCTGTTTTCACCCAAGATTCCAACTTATAAGGATCAACTTTGTCATTCTCAATTAACTGACGATTCACTACTACGCTAACCACAAATGAAAAGCGGTCGGCCAAAGCATATTTTTCGCTGGAGAAATACCAACGATAACGCCATGCTTCGGCCTCTTTTGGAAAGTTTTTATTCCGTGAGCCTTGGTTGCGTTTAATTAATATCTTACCTTGAATACGATTAAATTTAACGACTCGTGCTTTGAGTTCATATTCGGGTGGTTCAGCGAGAACGGTACGAGCTGATATTTTTGAGGCTGGCCCAGATGGGGTAATCACATATTTCAGGGTGATTTCATCATTTTCTTCAATCATAGCAGGGAAGGGGCTTTGAGCACTGGATGTAATCCAACGTTGATCTTCGGTAGCATTTTTATATGTCTCGTCGGCATAAACCAATTGATAATCCATATCTTCCAGCCATACTGGGCTATTTTGCCAGCGCAGATTACCATCATTAAATTTCTGTCTTATTCTGTCCAGATTGCGTTCCAAATCGCTGCTGTTACGTGTACTAAGGGAAAAGGTATCTCCTGTTACTTCGGTGATCATTTGGCTCCGTAATATAAACTCTCTATCATCTTCAATAATAATCAGATTAATTACCTGACCTTGTAATAACTGACCTGCAATACCTTGCTGTGTGATGATGAGTTGATGATTTTTAGAGCCTGAATTCTCTTCAATTATCTTTAGATCGTCAGGTTTTTGTTTATCGTCGAATTTGGTATCGGGTTTTATCGGCAAAAGTTGACGGTGTTCAATTAAATAAAAAGGCAGGCCATCCAGATTAGGTGTTTTACTGAAACATTCCCCACCTAAACCCAAGCGGGCGGCAATTCTTTTTTGTAGCGCCGACACTTGATCAATCCGAATATTATTACGTTGATAGGTCAGTTCCGGTTGTTGAGCCAGATAGCCGCGCTGAGTAGACAAAAAGTCTTTGAAACCCAGTAGTGAGTTTGATGTAAGTGGTCTGGCGGCAAGTTGAGCGCCAAAATAGCCCAACAGATAATTCAGAATTGTCGCCTCTTTTATATAGTTTGGCTTCTGAATATGGTTATCAATATAGATTTGTGAATCGTGGCTTAGTTTTGCGGTTAAATAAGGAATGACTTGTTGGTGAACACGATGGCTGACTGTACCCGTTTTAAAAGGCCATTGCACACCGTGTACTGTTTCTCCCCGTTGTTTAAAGGCTAATAGTTTTGGTAAAAGGGCGAGTTCGGCACAGCCGTTAGCCAGCATTTGTTCAAAAGGGAGCATAAATTGGTGCAACTGTATTTGCTGTTGGTTGCTGGCATAGGTCTGCAATCCATAGCAAGCGGGTAATTTATTGCTTATCGGATAGTAATCCAGAACTTTACGATATTTACCCCAATGCAGTAATTCAGGTTGTGTATTAATCAGTGGTTCTGTAATAAGCTGTTTCTCTACATCTTGTTTGGAAACGCCAATTTTAACGCCCCCTTTGGCAATAATGGTAAGCGGGCTGTTTGTTGAGGTAATTAATGTCAGTGGGTCGTTACCCCATAATCTGGGGTAATATCCTTGAGCGATTTTCCAAGACCAATTATCGTCCGATAATTGAGTAATGGTTTCGTCGTGATTAGCTAATGCCAGCCGGGTGACACTTTGCACACCTTTAATAGCCAATAATCGGTTAACCAGACGACTTAGATTTAATACGGTAGAGCCGGTGTAATTTTTGGCTTGAGGCAAGGTCGGTATCCAACCGTGATGTAAATAAGGGCCGGAAAATATCTCTTCATGATTGTAACCCTGATCTTTCATGGCCTGAGTGGTATAACGTTTGGGTTTTGCCAGCACCATCTGTTCCGCCGTCATATAAACTTGGGCGAAGATATCAGGAAGATCAATGACGTTATCTTCAAGTTCAATATCAATCTGCAAGGGGAGATCGGTAGGTTGCAGCCAGATAATATTGCTGATGAATTCCCCCAGATTACGGTTATCTTTTAGGAAAGTTTTCAGCCTCTCCTCAGCCAGTGTTTTATTAGTTTCAGTTTCCCGACCAGGCAGTAAATAGAGCCAATAATTTCCTCTCAGAGCTAATTGGCTATCTGATCCGGAGTTTTTAAAGCTATATTCACGTTTTTCTTTGTTATACCAATATTCATAGCGTTCGTTTTCAGGTTCACGAATTAATTGGACATCATTAAAGAAAAAATAACTTTCGTTTGTTTCATTAACCGTGTCGCTGCTATGTAAATCCAATAAAGCCCGGCGATAATCTTCCGCAGTGATCGGGCCACAGGTTAGCGTTTGTTGTGGGCCAAATTCTTGGGGGAAAATACCGTCGCCGGGTGTTTGGTCCTCTGGTCTTGGCGTTAGAAGGTCTCTCAGCGGTAATGTGTGGCGATAGGCCAGATCGGAAGCGCCATAACAACAGGCTTCCAGTAAGGTGATGCCGGGATCGTTTTCACTGGTATTGCTCCAATATTGGCCGGATTGTTGCTCAATCACCGTTTTGGCCTGAGCAAGTAGGGCATCGAAGGTAATATCGTCTTTGACGATGGGAAACAGGGCATCCTGATGACTCATTGGTTAGCTCCTTGGTTTGAGGGACGCTGTTCTGACCAGACTAAAATCAGCACTTCATTATCGGCAGCCTCGATCGCGACTCGGTTAGCGATGGTTAGGCTTAAATCGGTGACGCGTTCCACCAGAGGAGATTGCTGGATGGTGGCTAACAACTGGTAGTAATCAATGCGATTACCGACTGTCACGCCGATAGTGGCATTTTCTCCCCACGGCATATATTTTCGGCTTAATTGCTGTTGTAGCTGGTGATATCCGTAGTCAGGGTTAACGCCTGCGATAAAGGTCACTTGGTAGTTCACATTAACGTCAATGTAGGTGGGATTGTTGATTTCAATCGTTGCCCAAGGGCTGCTGAGTTGTTTGATCCATTCGACCATCTCCGCCAGCCGAGCGGGGTTTAACGTTGGACGCAGCGCATCATCGTTATCTTTGTAACGGCTGTCAGGGATCACAATCAGTTGTTGTTTTTCCGGTGCCGGGATTTTGGTTAATTCACCGGCAGACGGGTATTTGACATCAAACAGGCTGACAAATTGTTCTTTTAATAAGGTGACAATGTTGCCCCAACTCAGCGCCCGGTTACGGTGAGATAACCGAGCCGGGAGCCGCGTCAGGAAGGCTTGTTCTGTTTCTTGCGGATGACCATCCCAAGAGGCCCAAGGTTGAGTGACGCCACTGATTGCAGGGGATGCATTGACCGGTTGTTTAATGCTGTCGGCGGCTAATCCGTTGATAAAGTGATCCTGTTCAACGGTGTCTGCGTTGACTAATGTCGCCGTGGCGGCGTTATACAACAAGCCCTTAATACGTGGATAATCTTGAGGATCGGTCTGATGAGTTATCTCGGCTTTCAGCCAGTAACGTCCCGTCGGCATCAAAGCCGCCTGATTTGCAGCATCCTTTGGCAATAAGGTGCGCCAGATACCCCGGTCAGACAAGTTATGAGTTTGATCGTGAACCAGTTGATTGATTGGCTGCCAGATATTTTTCTGGTTTAGATAAGACCAAGATAAATTAAGTGCTTTGACACCTTCTGACTGCCAGTATAAAGATAAAGTTTGCCCCGGTAATACATTGGTAAAGCCTAAGTAGAATGTGTCATGGGTTAATGACGATATATTTGCTTCGCCCCAATTCAGGTGGTCAGATTGAACCTCAAGATCATTGGATTTTTCGCTAAAAAGTTGAATGCCGTTTTTGGGGAATTCAATGTTGTCTGAGTCGCTTAATAGTATTGCTGATTTCCAGACATTATCAACTTTCCGATACCAACGCAGATCGGTTAACTTTCCCTGATTCGCCAGTAAATCCGTATCAGATGCATATTGTAACGGATTACCGGTATTGTCTTGCCCCGCATCAAACAGTGTTCCCTTGGCTACCAGAAATTCTGGGTTGTCAGTATTCAGAGTAATTTCGATAGCAACTTTATCCGCTTGCGCTTTTTTGGGTTTTAGCCCCAATAATTCTCGGTAATAAAGACTGCGGTGCCGGGCCGGAAAAGTATTTAATAATCGATTGGTTGTTTCTAATAGCTTTAAAAAAGCCAAGATAAATGCTTGATGTGCCGGTAAAAGGCCATCTGTTTTATTTGCATTTTGGTAAATATCCGCCAATTGTTGCGGATTATTTTCTTGAATAAAGTAAAAACTATCCCAGAACTGTTTTTTCTCTTGATCGAAAGGGATTTCTTTTGCATAAGTTTTAAGCCAGTTTAAAATATCCAGCGTACTTCTTTCATCAAGTTTAAATGCAGTATCCGGCACAATAGCAGAGAGTTTATTTTCTAACTCGGCTTGTCCCATATTTTTATTACCTGTTATTTAGAATAAAGTTGAAGAGGTTATTTATCCGGCAGTGACCGCATATTGGCTGGCAATAAAACGGCCTTTGCCCATACTGGGGGCTGTCACATCCGGGCCGCTCGATGGATTATTGGCCGGTTGTGACGGGGTAAAACGGGCGATAAATTGTTGCCCGACCACAATTACCGTGGCAGGGCTACGGCAGAAGTTTACTTGCTGGCTGGCATCCAATTGAGCAATAGTGACTATTCCCATGCCGGGGACCGGGTGGCTCGGGGTAATATATTGCGCCTGAAACTGGACCTTTTTTTCATCACCTACTATGACGATTTTTTTGCCTTGGATTTGCGCGTGTCCGCTACCGCGGATGGTCGCTGGCCCCAAAATGGTGACTTGCCGATTGCCAAATAAGGGTTCGAACAGCAAAGTGTTGCCATCCACCACCAGTTGCTTGCTCATAGACTCACCTGTACTCGGCCTTCATTAACTTCAAGGGCGCCTTCAATCTGCTGGCTGATTTCGCTGCCTCGCAGGGTGTAAGTGACCTGAATATGCAGGGTGTTAGGCACGTCTGTTCTTTGGTTTACTTGGATCTCGTTGATATCGGCGCGGGGTTCATAACGCAATACCCGTTCTTCAATCCGAGTCTGAATTTCTGCCATCATTTCGTCACGGATATTGGCGAACAGATAATCACTCAGGCCGCAACCATAATTTTCACGCATAATCCGTTCGCCGGGTTCGGTAAGAAAAAGAATTTTCATATTTTGACGAACGTTTTCCGCCCCTTCCGCCATTGTGACGCCGGTTGCTATTTCAGGATGCGCACTATATTTATATGTACTATATTTATACGTACTATCTTTAATAGAAAAATTTTTAATAGAAAATTGCGGCGGAAAGGCCCAACCCCGACCATAAATGTCGGTTAATGCTGTTTCGGTTAATGCTTTATTGACTAATGCTTTGTTTGTCATCTCATTACCTTATTATTGGGTTAGATTAATCTTCGTGCCTTTAATATCAACCCCAGATTTCCCGGAAGCGGATAGCGATTTTTCGGCCGCTATTTTAATTTCTTGAGCATGGGTAATAAGATTCTTAGCAGAATTAAGCGTGATATCTTTATCCTGTTGCAAAGATAAGGTATTTTTTCCGCTATTTAATGCGAGGGTATTCTCTTTATTATCGAAGATTAATGCCTGTTGATTTTCCCCTTGTTTAATCACTAAGGTTTTCATTTGATTTTTTTCACTCGGTTCTAATGGTGCTTTGTTTTTCGGGTTATGCATCGAGCCTAATATCACCGGGAAGCGAGGATCACATTCAAAGAAGCCGATAATCACCTCATCTCCCGGTTCCGGGTAAAAGCAGAAGCCGCTTTCATGACTGGCGTAAGGTTTACCCAAACGGGCAAACAGGGTACCGTTGGTTAAGTTTAACGCCGGTATGTTGACCGGAATACGGCCTAGTGACTGGCTATCTCGCTGATATTTTTCCACGATCCCGACGTGTAGCTCTTTCGCCGGTGATATAACTTGCTCGGTTTCCGGTAATAGCCCCAGAGTTAGCCGAGTGCGCCAGCCTTGCCGTTGATTGATGGTGTGACTGACGCCGGTGATAATTGCCTGACCATCCATCCCTTGACCAAAGCCGCTTAAGGCCAGAACATCACCGGCTTGATAACGGTTATCTCCTTCGACCTCAAAATTCCCAGAGACGTTATGACTGCGGCGGTTATTCAGAATGCCTTGAGCAAGATGTTTGGCTTGTTCATTGCCCAACGGATAGCTGAAAACCCATTGCCATTCTTGGTTGGTTAATGATGTCAGGTTGTCTATGGCGAGTTGATTGTGACCAAGGTCGCTGCTTTTTGCCTGATGAGCTGGAGACAGTTTTTGTTGAGCGACATCCCAAGATTGCACACTCACGGTTTTGGGGCTGCGTTGGTTATCCCATTGCAGATTCGCTTCAAATAACACGATATCCTGATGGTTGGCTCGCTGGTGGATGGTATGTATAGTTGACCGATTCAGTGATTCCGGGACGACTAGCGTCACGCTGTCGTTGCCGGGCAGCAGCCAGATATGAGTCGCGAGTAGCCGATTTTTTAGAAAAGCCCAGTCATTACAGCGAAACTGTACCATTTGCTCATGCACCGTTTTAAGCTGAGGCGCTGGTTTTATGGTGACAGGGATACCCGCTTGGCTAAACAACTTCTTGATAATCGCCTCATCACTCTGTTTGTTGAACAGTTGCGAGTGGAAGTTGTGAGTTAATTTTTGCAATGGATGCTTGGCGATCAGAGTAATAATGCTGTCCTGACCTTTCAGCCCTAATGTTTGCCGAACGATGATCCCCTTAAACACTACAGTTTTTTCTATTTGCACGCTAAGTTGATGATTGGGGCGGCAACTTGCCAGTTCAGCTTGCGCTTTGGCATCAAAGATATGACTGGCATCACCGGCGATCCCCAGCGTGATGTTGGCCGAGGGGATGCCATTAATATGATGGTTTACTGTCAGGCTGATAACCGTAAAGTGGTTAAGCGTTTTACCGCCTATCTCGAGTGTTATCACAGGTATCTTCATGCATCCCTCTTGGCTTGCAGGGTTTGTCCGGGGGTGAAATCGTCGAGATTATCCAGTCCGTTTTGCCAAGCCAGCGAGAGATAATCAATCCCGCCTGCCAAAGAAGCTCCGGCGCCTAAGGCAATCAACGGCAGGGAGAGCATATCGGTTACGTTAACCGCAGTAGACGGGGGTGATTTTAATTGCTGTTCGGTAGCTTGAATCACAAAGCTTTCATCTGCCGCCAGAGATAGGGTAGCGCTGGCCCGCAATGGCGTGGCGTCCCGGTCAAATAGGGTGTAACTGATGCTAAGGCCGCTAGCACGGCAAGCAAAATAGCCTTTGTTCTCCCAACGCATTTTGCCCCATTTGATTTTCAGGAAGTGGGGAACGTGAGTACTGGCATCCACGGCACACAAGGCTTTTAGCGTTGCCAATTGGGTTTCTACCGGGGTGTTGTTGCCGGGCATGGCGGCGTCAAATAACAGAACTAATGACAGGCCAGCCGGTTGGGATAATACATAGCGGCTGCTTTGGCTGGTGCTGTTAATGCTTTCATCTTGCTGATAACGGGTTTGATAATCGAGCTGGATGGCATCGGGGTTATACATTGCCTGTAAACTGCCTACCGAGATTTTTCCTTCTCGATCCTTGAAAGCGGTGAGAGTGAGTTTGGACAGGCTGCGTTCAATTAAGCTCATAATGACCTCCTGCTTCACGCAATGCGTCTAATACTTCCCGTTTCACTATCTCAATCAGGCGGGCATTATCCAGCGTTTCCTGCGCCAGTGTACGCGGCGCGAACGAGTGACTGGCTGAATCGGTGACTTTGGCCTGAATAATCAGCTCGTTAATTTCGACGGTCATGCTTTCACTCCTAACCAGCGCATATCCTGATAACGTAATTCCAGCGTATTCACCAGAACCGTATTGCTATTGGCATCAAGGTCGCCGGTGGACCAGCGAACCGGCAGGGCGTTACTTAACGTCCAGCTCGCTACGGGAATTGAATGTTCATTCAGTAGCATGATAACCACATCGGCATACACTGCTTTCTCGCCGCGCAGGACGCGATCAAACACCCAAGTCAGCGGCGTGATGGTCATAACGCCACGTTCCAGAACCAAATTGCCGTGCTGGATCTTCTCCGCTAGCCAAACGTTTCTGGCGTTTTCTCCACCCTGGCTGTGTTGGGTGGTTTGCAATTCACGGCTGAGTCCCGATATACGCTGGAAAGCAATGTCGAGTGGGCTAGGAATATTGTTAAACAGAAAACTGGCGATAAAACGGTGTGACACCGACGGGGTGGATAAATTGTTCATATTTTGCCCCTGTTTAATGGGTGAGTCCGGTACGGGTATCAAATGTCAGATTCAACTCGATAAATTCCGCTGGAATGAGCAGCGCCAGTTTGATCTTGATGATCATTTTCCCGGCTCGCAGATCCGCTTCGCTCATCGATTCGTCAACTCCCAGTAACACCTCGAAAGCTTGATCTTCCTGAGTGCCCCGCAGTCCGCCATTTAGCCATAACTGACGTAGCCAGTTGTAAGCCTGACCTTTGAACTTCATCCAAGTGATGGCGTTATTCGGTTCAAAAACAAAGGCCCGGCCCAGTTGAGTCATATGGGCTTCGATATAGGAAACCAGACGGCGAGTCTGGATATAGCGCCAAGGGGAGTCGGGGGTACAGTCCAGCGTGCGGCATCCCCAGATCTTTATCCCTTTGCCGGGAAAGCTGCGAACCAGATTCAACGAAGTACCGTTCTGATTAAACAGATCATCGGCTTCAATATGAGAGCGTATTGGGCTTATCACCTTGGCTAACGCGACGTTCGCGGGTGCGTGCCAGACCGCCATTTGGTTATCGTTACGCTGAATGACGGCGGCCACTGCGGCGGTTGGTGAAAGTACAATCGGTTGACCTTGTTCCTGATAGGCGCTTTTTAGTCGCGGCCAGTATACCGCGCCCCATTGCCGATCACTGGAAGAGAGCTGCGTTAGACATTCAGCGGCCAGTGCGGGATCATCGGGGGCATCCAGCAATCCCATGATGCCGCGTCGGCACCGGCAGAGGTTAAGTACTGATTGCCAAAATTGTAGCCAGAGCTGAATCTTGTCGTATTGATCGATTTCTGAATCGGGAGCATCCATTTGATTCAGATAGACAATATCGGGGACCACAATCAGCGTGATAGCACTCTGTGCCGAAATCGCTTGTTTAACCCAATCTTGCTGTAGCGTTGTGGTCAATGATTGAAAATTGCCTTGTGGTTTATCAGAACCTAGCGACAGTACATAAGCTTGCTGGCCTCCGTTGTCAAAAAAGTGGCGCACGGAGTAGTACATTAATCCTGTTTTTTTAAACGACCGAGTAAAATCGGCCAGACTATTTAGCTTGGTGGAGGTTTTATCACTGACATGGCTATTTTCAGTCGGTTGAGTATAGCCGATAAAAACCGGGATACCGACAAATGCCTCGTCTTGTTGCTGGGATATCAGGTTCTCCGTGATGGTGACGCCGGGTTGTTTTATTTCCATTCTCGGTTCCTCAATAGAACAGGCGCGGCGAACCGCGCCTCAGTACGGTTACTGTGTTACATTTTGCGAAAATTGCAGGATGATAAATTCAGCCGGACGAACCGCCGCCATGCCAACCTTAACCACTATTTTGCCTTGTTTAATATCGTCATCGGACATGGTGACACTTTGACCAATCTGGACAAAATAGGCTTCCTGCGGGCTATTACCGGCCAGCGCTCCTTGTTGCCAGAGTTGATGGAGATAGTTGTCAATGGCTGACCGAACCCGTTCCCAAGTGGGATGACTGTTGGGTTCAAAAACGGCAATTCGCATGGCTTGTTTGATATCCCGTTCTGCCGCATTAAAGAGACGCCGAACCGGGATGTAGCGCCAGTTGTCATCATCTTGCAGAGTACGCGCGCCCCAGACGACAAATCCTTTGTTGCTGAAATAACGGATAGCATTGATGCCTTTTTGATTCATAGTGCTTTGTTCATTGTCGCTGAGTCGATCCGCGACATCGCTAATTCCGCTGAGAACAACATTCGCTGGTGCTTTCCAGACGCCCCGACGAGCATCGGTAGCACAGTACACGCCTGCCATGATTGCACTGGCAGGAATGAGTTTTTTGTTATCTGCAATTTTTTGTTTTATTGCCTTGATAACTTGTGCATAGAGTTTTGAGTTCTGCTTTTTGAGTTCCGCCAGATGGGTAACTTTTTCATCCTGATAACCTGAAATCGAGATGCTATTCTCCTCTACCTGAATAAGTTGTGAGACTTTAACAGCGGGATAATAAGTCGCGGTTTGTGATTGCAGGCTCACATTGAGTGCGGTTTCTTTATCCTGATTATCAGTGATAAGGAAATAGCCCTCATTTAATAATGAAGATGTCAGACTGTTATATATTTTGTTCTGGTAATTAGAATCTTGTTCAGGGCAGACGATTAAGGTAATTTCTAAAGCCTGCTTAATTAACTCAGGAATTAATGCCAGCGTGTGAGAATCTTCTGAATCAGGAATTGGCAGGATATAACAAGGTCCGCCACCATTTTGGAAATAAAGTTTTAAAGCGTCACTGCTTGTTGTGTAGGTGACGGTAGTTACATCGTAAGAGTCACTGTTATTTTTATCGTTTGTATCAAGCGTAATATTTTGGGCGGCAAAATTTTTTACATTATCTTTGGCTTTTGTATTGCCTTCGTTTTTCTCAGGATGGGAAGGAGCAGGTGGTGGAGTAGGTTTCGTTAATTTGACTGCTACCGACGTAATACAGCCCACATGAAACTGATTAGTAAAATCCAACCAGCTACTCACGCGCGTCACTTGTGGCGTTGCGCTGATTTTTTTCGGCGAGAAACGACCAATAAAAACCGGGATTGCCGTGTTCCCTTGGCTAACGGAGAGAGCCAGTGATGTATCTTCTTCAATATAGACGCCGGGATAAGTTGGTGTTGTTGGCATGTTGCCTCCGATTATTGAGCGATATTCTGCGTAAACTGCAAGATAATAAACTCGGCTGGCCGAACTGCCGCCAGACCCACTTTGACAATCATTTTGCCCTGCTTGATATCGTCATCGGTCATGGTGAGACCTTTGCCGATCTGGACGAAGTAGGCTTGCTCGGCTTTATTACCCATCAACCCGCCTTGCTGCCACAGGGTATGGAGATAGTTATCGATAGCGCGGTGGACCGCTTTCCAAGTAGGTTGGCTGTTGGGTTCGAAGACGGCGAAACTCATGGCATTTTTAATATCCCGTTCCGCGCTGTTAAACAGACGACGAACCGGGATATAACGCCAGTTATCGCTGTCATCAAGTGTACGAGCGCCCCAAACCAGCGTACCGCTCTTAGGAAAGGTACGAATCATATTCAGTGCCTTGCCTTGGTTATATTGCGTTTGCAGATCATCGGTTACTGGGTATTTAGGTTGTAATCCCCCTTGAATAGGAACGTTAGCGGGCGCTTTCCAGACCCCTTGGCTGTTATCGACACTGGCATAAATACCGGCCATAACCGCACTGGGCGGAATATCAACGGCGGTTTTATTTTCTCCCCATTCAGCGGTTAGCCAGGGGTAATAAACTGCACCATAAGCGGTAGGGGAATAAGGCTTGAGGACTTTTTCTGGTTCTTTTATGTCGGTATCACTTTGTGGGCCGTCAAAAATGGCAAATAACCCTTTGCCCGGCTGACAAAGTGTACTTACTGCATCTTTAATTTCTTCTCCGGCAGCAATCAGCAATGTTACATCGTCAAGTTTTGGCACTTGTGTTTCTAAGTCTTCGGTTTTGACGAGATAGCAATATCCACCGCCGTTAATAAAATAGGCACGTAGTGAAACGTCAAGGATATTCTTGGGATTAAATGATTCACCTTTTCGTGTCAAATAGTCCATCCAACTCCTAACACGAATATAGGGTTTATCTGATCTTAATAAATTGTTATTTGCAACAGCGAAGACCGGCACTGCCGTTGCACTGGAACGAACGGAGAGTGCGGGTGAGGCGTCCTCTTTAATATAAACGCCGGGATAGGTTGGTACCGTTGGCATGTAGCCTCCAATTATTATGCAATATTCTGAGTAAACAGCTTTATAAATGAGTCTTAAGCTGCCTGAATGGCGACTCGATCCGCGGTCAAGGTAATTTCCTGCACGGCGACTTCGTTGCTGGCGGCATCAAAAGAAGGGGCGGTTAATGAGGTTGGGAAAGCATTTACCACGCTCCAGGTCATCAAAATTTCAGTACCGGTTTCGTTGGTTAAACTAATTGAAATATCTTTTTTCTCGACCTGATTAAGTTGAATAGAATTAATCCAATCAAAAAGTTTAGTATCACCGGAGAAGACGCCTTTACGCAGGGTAATATTGATCGCCTGACGTTGACCGGGCATTTTATAATAATTGCCTGTACCATCTTTATATTCGATGACGTCATGAGAAATATCTAGCCCGGAAACGTTATTAAAGGCGACTTTTTCATCACCGATTGAAACAACAAAATGGTAAGTAGGAATAGGATATTCAACAGCAATTTGTTCAGAAGTTGTAGGCATAATTTTTCCTTAATGAGTTATTTACGTTTAAAAGATAAACAGAGCGTTGTTGCTTTGTTTTTATTAACACTGAGGTTTTGATTAGCACTGAGCTATGGCTATAGCTACCGCAGCAACCTGCCTTGTGGCGGTTATTATTTATGCTGAAAAAATTTACTTCGAGATTATTTAGTTTGAATTTAATAAAGCGGCATGATTATAAGTAATGAATCTTTAGAGGGAATATTAATTAATAGTGCGTGATAATTATTAATTGGTATGGAAAAGGGTACCCATTTTGGGTATTGGTGCGGTTTTATTTGGCTTTAGGGGTAAGGAAATTATGAATGGAGAATTATTTTCTGTTTTGTCGATCAATTGAGGATAAAAAGAATTAGTAAATGAAGATCGTGTTGAGCCTATGATTTGCTTTTTTCGAAGGATAAATGAAACACAAGGGGATCAACCATAAGCCCTTCATTAATTCAAGGATTTATACCCGTTATCTTTCAAGTTGCCTTTTTGTTGGCTGTATTCACTCACCCCGGTCGCAGAGTTATCTATGCTCCCGGGGATTCGCGCTTTTGCTGCCGCGATGCGTCTTGAAATCCATAGGGTATAAATAAGAACAAAAATGCCGATCTTGAATATCGGCATTTTACTGTAAAAGAGAAGATTAATTTAATGCTTTAACGCTTCAATTTTATCCCGGCTCAGTCCGGTACTGGTGACAATAATGTCTAAACTCACGCCATGCCGTAATAAGGCACGAGCCGTTTCCACTTTACCTTTCTCTCGGCCTAGTTCAATACCTTCCTCTCGGCCTAGTTCAATACCTTCTTCTCGACCTTCCTCTCGGCCTAGTTCAATACCACGCTCAAGCCCTTTTTGTTCAAGCTGTTCTGCAATAGTCATCAACATCGTTTCATGCTCCGGAGATTGTTCAATCAGTTGATGGACAAATTGGGAGAGATCCAGCGTATGTCCATTCAGTAAAATATAGCGTAACACCACATTGCGCTGCTCAGTTGTATTATACCCTCCATTCAGAAGTTCCACCAATTGGGGGACCCATTCCAGCATGTCCCGGCAGCGGATGTGTTTTTGCACCAGCTCCATCAGGGCAACCCCTTTATGCGTCAGGATCTCTTCATCGCTGAGCGCACTGACGTCCACCAACGGAAACGCCTGACGGTATAAGCGGGCAGCCTGTTCGGGGAGCGTAAAACAATCCAGCCACCGGTTTGTGTAAGGATACGGCCGAACCTCCCCATGATAAAACAGCAGCGGCGCCACCAAAGGGAGTTCAGTATGGCCTTTTTTCAGGTGGGCCGCCATTGCTAACATGGCATAATACATCAGCCGCCAGGCCATCAGCGGGTCAGGAGTGGACTGATGTTCAATCAGACAATAGATATAGCCCTGTCCCCTAGCTGTTTCAACCGAGTAGAGCACATCACTGTGCAGTTGACGTAAATGCTGGTCCACAAAACTGCCGGGTTCCAGTTTCAATGTGGCTAAATCACACAACAACTGGATCTCTTCGGGCAGATAAAGGGATAGAAATTCTCTGGCCGTTTCGGGCTGCGTTAAAAAATGCTTGAATAACGCGTCATGGTGAGGTCGTTTTTCTTTCTTTGCCACAATCTGTTTCTCTGTCTTATCAGGTAGTCATTACCACTCATTGCCAAGGTATAGTGTTTCTACCAAGTTACAAAAAACATTGTCTCAGATTTCCTCAGGCAAATCTTTACCGAATGAATTAATAGAAGAGCCTAAAGAATAAAATATCAGAAAAGGAAAAACGATAAAAAACATTATATTTACAACAATTAATTTATGAAAGCCATTCATTTCAGTCAGTTTTTAACTTGCATTCGCATAATAATAATCCCTCCTCATCAAAATATCGATTACTTATATTTCCGTTAATCTTGGATGTTCAGATCGAAAAAATTGGACTGAGTTACCTCCAGATGATCTATTATTTTGCATCGGGTCATACAAACGAAGGAGCGATATTCTGGAGCAGGTTTTTATATAAATCATTTAATGCAGGTAATGAATGTGTCGGTGGTATTTTCACTATGGCTCGGAGGAAAATGACATCTATGCCTGTTATCTTTCAAATTGTCTCTTTGTTGGCTGCACTCACTCACCCCGGCCACATAGTTATCTATGCTCCCAGGGATTCGTTCCCTTGATGTTGCGATGTATCTTGGAATCCATAGGGTATAGTGATTTATTTTGCAGAACGTTGTTGACGTGATAATAACTTATTTTTTCCGGCTAAATCGAGCCATTCCCGGCTTTTGTGGATTGGAAACGAATCCGGGATTTCCAGCGACGGGTTTCCAGCTTGCTTTCATTTTTGCGCCAATACTACTATAAAACTGATTCAGTTCATCGATATTATTGGCAATTGTCCATTTCCCTTTACTGACGATAGCAACCGGAAATTCCCCAGGTTCAGCAACTGCTTTAACAATTCCTCCGTGTTTCTTTATCTCTTCTTTTTCTTTATCCATTGCAAAAGCAGGATAGCTTACTTGAGGACCATGCCTGATAACATTGTGCTCTATATCCTCAAATGGTCGGTTTGAATCAGATTCAGCGATATATTTGTTAATGTGATCGATGATTTTCTTTTCATCTGGTGAATTGGATGGTACTGAATGCGGTTGAGTGGTGAAACTAATCATATCATGCATATCATAATCACCGGTGAAAGGCAGTGCGGCCCAGTTCTTTTTTTCTTTCAAAGGGGCCAGACTTGCTTCGAGATTGTTTAAATCTATGGGATAAATTTTCCCATTAACTTGTTCATCTGATAAACCATGACCGCTGCTCATATAAATACCTTCGAGACGTCCTGTTTCTTTATTCCAGTGACCGACATAGCCTTCAATACCCGCCTCCTGCACTTGCTTTATTATATCTGAAGCTTCGTCTTTGGGATAAGCTTTGTTAATTGAACCGGGTTTAATGGTTTTTTCCAGAATATCATGTCCCTTGGCTGCGGCGCCTTTACCTAAGGCTCTGAGAGTTGGTTCGCCTGCTGCCCGAAAACTGACAGCGAAATTACCTTTTTCGGACGCTTCTTCAATCGCCTTCATATGACCTTCCCAGATAAATTTTTCCTTGACTTCTTGGCGAACGGAGGAGTCATTAGTCGGAGCATTTGAAAGTGAAAGATGTTCAGTAGAAGAATTTGATGATGGAGATGTTCTGCGGGTATTTTTAGTACCCTGCGTGGGTATTTTCTGAGAATTAGAATATCTTGGCATATTTATAAATCCTTTGTCGTAGTTGGATTTGTTATCTGTAGATTTTTTATTTATTTGAAATGATTTATGTTTCAATTATAGGTATTTAAATGATGAGTCTATATGTTGATTGGGGATAATATATGTGAGAATAAAAACCATATATTAATACTAGGCAGTTTTGCATAGTAAGTGCAACATAATTACGCTGTAAATAAATAAGTTCGTGTTCTTTATTAAATTTTATTTTTTTGGAAAATATTGTCTGATTTCAGTCTGTTGATATTCTAATTTATTCCTATTTTTAGGAAATATAGAAATTGACAGCCTTTTTGAAAATTGCAATTATTAGTTTAATTGACCATATAATAATTGATTTATTTACATGTCAGAAAGTTATATAAATTTATTTTCAGTATCTTATTCTTCTATAACTCACATATATAAACCTCTATGAATATAATCGACGTCTTCTTCTCAACAATGAACGTAGCCTTATCAATTGTTCATTTAATCTATATCTTGATCCATGATTTCTCTGAGTAATTATATTCTTACTTCTACTCTTATTTTTAGGAATATATTGTTGCCATAGTTCTGAGTCTTTCTCCCAAGGAGCAATGGTTTCTTCACCATTCTCATAGAAGTGAATTCTTCCCGCTAATCTTTCTCTATTTCGATAGGCATAACGTAATTCGGAGGCAGTAATTGATTCACCTGGCCCTGCTTTTTTAGGATCTGAATCTTTTTCTTTATGAACAATTTGTTCAATATTCAAACCATCAAGAACAAAATGTATTTTTGTTTTCCCATTATTGGCTGCCATTTCTATACCAAGTTTACTTCCTCTTTTCCAGAGTAAGCGAGGTGCAGCATTTCCGCCTATATACCATGTGTGATAATAATCAGAGTCATATTCATTAGCTGTTTCTTTAAATATATGAGAGATATTAAATTTAGGGTTTTTATTTCCTATTTCAAAGTAATCATTCCATAATGGATATTTTCCTCTTTTACCTGAATCAATATCTTTCTGTAAATTATCATTGACCTTAATATCTCTTGAATATTTCTTTGGGTCTTTAATAAGATTTTGTAGTTTATCTTTTTTGAACTCATTAATGAAATTAGATAATCTATTTGTTGAGGTTTTTTTTGCATTTTTATTTAAAACAACTCTGGATATCTCATTATTGTAAACATCTATAATCATTGGTGAACTTTCTGGACTATCTGACACGAATTGGGGATTTGTTTCTTTAATGTACTTTCCTCTTTCAGAGGCGAGGCCATAAAATAGATCACCATTCTCTTCATTATAATTATCTTTTGGTTTTTTAGGGGTATGGTTAGTCGTATTATTCAAATCTAATCCTAGCCCTAATGGGTTATTTTCTGTTTCTTCTTCGTTATATTCAATTGAATTCGTTAATTGCGATGGACGTTTTTTCTGTTTTTCCTCTTTACTGTATTCACGGCTCATATTATCACCTATTAGTTTTGGACTTTAATTATTTAGTATTGGGCTGTTTCGTATAGTAAATGCAACATAATTACTCTGAGAGTAAACAAATTTGTATTTATTTAAATCATTCACTGATTTTTTATACTCTACTGTTTTACGTGAGAGATTGTTTTTTATTCATTGCGATTATATAATTAATTTTTATTAGTTAGATTTGGTATTTTCCCATATTTCCCATATTTCCCATATTTCCCATATTTTCCATATTTCCCATATTTCCCATATTTCCCATATTTTTTTCCAATCCTCTAGTAATTTACCATCTAGTCTTATTTAACATAAATGAAAATTAATAGAAAGGCCGTTATTAATCATCATATCATTATTATGATGTAAAAATAATAACTTTATATTCCAATTAATTTATTAGAATTTTCTTTGTCGATGATGATTCCTATACCATTTACCTTTACAACGGCTTTTTTACTATTTACCCATTCTGAAAGAATATCTCTTATTTTAGGTAAATAAGTTGAACTGGTAATACCTGAAACTTTAAGAATAATGTTTTCATTTTCCTGACTATTGTTATTGTCTGTAGTGGGTTCAGTTGTCAGATCCACTTTAGCAAGGGCAAGACGAGTATCTTCTGTACCACCTAAATCAGCATACAATTTATTTGCCAAAGCTTCGGTGATTTGTGAATTATCCAGACTGGGTTTTTGATCCATAGTAGCAGATATTTTGCTGACTGGAATTACATTGTCCTCAATCTCTTGAAGCTTCATCGGAACGGTAATGGAGTATAATAAAGAGAGGCGAGGACGATTACCGAGAGCCTGCCAGAAATTACCCAGACTATTTAGGTTTTCTTGTTGTGGAATAATTTTGGTATAAGCACCGGGAAGACCGGTTAATTGACGGTTGTTAATTAATGCCTTTAAAACCCGATTCATCACTTGTGCTGCCTGATTATCTGGCTGACTGTCTGGGCTGGAACCATCGTTTGACGGCTTATTTGCATCCCAGTAGGTAATTAAATAGTTACAATTGATATTGACCCATCCCGGTAATAATGTGCTGGTTGCCGGATTATAACGTCTTGTTTCTGCGGAGCGTAATTGTAGATCCTCATGTATCTCATAAAGAAATACACTGACCGTCGGTTCTGATTGAATGGAGTTGATTTCTGGTAGATCAAATCGAATATCAATATTTTGACCAGGAACGTTTAAATATTTAATTAGAATGTTATTTAATGCTTTATTAATCTCGATAATCGCGTTGTCAGAAGCAATTATAATTGTCATGTTGACTCCAATTCTACTAAGTTTTTAAAAAGCTAGCCGTCCTGTTTTATTTAATTCAAGTATCACGGCTCGTTCTATATGTTTATTTTCAACCTGTCCAATATTATCATCTGCGGATAATATGGATGACAATAGGGCAATATTTCTGATATTCGCTCCGGTTAGGTCAGCTCGTTTAGCTAGGTGATCAAAATCAATTTCATGGGATAATGTCAGTTGTTCAGGCCAGATTTTTTGCCACATTTTTTTGCGTAATGCTTCATCTGGGTAAGTAAAACGAGTAATAAAAGTAAAACGGCGATTAAACGCGCTGTCAAGATGGCTACGGTTATTGGTGGCTAAAATCACTAATCCCGGATAGTCCTCTAATCGTTGTAACAGGTAAGAAACTTCAATATTGGCATGTCTGTCTTGGGCATCTTTAGTTTCACTGCGTTTGCCAAATAAGGCATCGGCTTCGTCGAAAAATAGCACCCCAGAATCCGCTTCGGCCAGATCGAAAATACGGGAGATATTTTTTTCCGTTTCACCGATGTATTTATTCACCACGGTAGAGAGATCGACTTTAATCAGATCAACGCCAAGATTATTGGCAATCACCTCAGCAGCCATTGTTTTACCGGTACCCGATTCTCCATAAAATAACGCACTAATACCGGTACCGTAACTGATTTTTTCCTGAAAGCCAGAGCTCAGAATTTGGTCACGGTAATTAATGGCTGCGACGATCTCTTTTAGCTGTTGCGCTAACGTATCTGAAACCACTAAATCTTTAAAGCTGCGTTTGGGAGTGATTCGCTGGGCTAATTTACCGAAATTTTGTTGAGCGCGGAAATTTAATGCCTTACGTAAATCAGTTTCTTCCAGTTGGCCTTCTGGTTGCCGAATCATCTGGTATTGATGTGCTTCTTCAACAATGAGCGGTAATGTTTCTGCTGTAAAAGAGAAACGTTGACAGAGCGGAGTAATATTGATTCCTTGGATGACATTAGCCGGTAAACTTGCTTTTAGCATTGTTTTTCTATCTTCCAACGTTGCTGCTGGCATATCAATTTGTACTATTGGCAAATGTTTAATCCAGACTAATGCATTTTCCGGTTCTGCCAGACAAACTACTTTTAATTTCGGCTGATTCAATAAAATTGATAACTCATGGTGTAATATTTTCTTTTCCTTCGCAAGTAAAGAAAAATTGCGGATTAATAAACAGGCATCATGCAAGCGGATTTCTCGTATTGCATCTGCCAGTATGGGTATTGTGACACTATTTTCTTCGTCGGGCAGGCGAGCTAAATCAAGAATTAAGGTATGAATACTATGATATGTCATAATATTACTGACCGCTAATTCTCTGGCGCTGCCTTCTTTTCCTCTGAGTATGACCAATGGCTGTATTTTATCGGTTTCATTTAGTAATATTTTTTCCAGTGAATGATAAAGAGTTTGTGGATACCAATTATGTGAGGTGGGAGTATGCCAATTAGCACAGGTTATTAATGGCTGTAGAATAACTCGTTGTCCCGATAAAAAATGCCAGACAGAGTTGTGAGTTAAAAATTGTGTTTGTAACCAGATTGGTTCTTCTTGATTATTAAGCCGTAGTAGTTGGTTGTTGATTAATGGTGTTTGCGGTAAAAAACTGTTTTGCAGTAATTGTCGATCACTTTGACATTGGCTAAATAATTCAATCGCTAAAGCAAAACTCGGCCACTGTTTTTTACTGTTACCATTGAGAGCAGCAAATAGTGCATGATAACGGCTGTCAAAATGCGGCAATAAACCTAATAACAAGGTATCCCGTTCAAATTCAGTGAGTTCGAAACGTTCGACTAATAATGATAATGCATCAAGGCCAGGGCTTTTCTCGATTTCAGGATAGTGAATAGGATTATTTGCTTTAATTAGCCAATGAGGAATACCCAGTGGTGTTACCAAACATTGTTTTACTTCATCTTCGGTCAGTAAAAAACTTTCCGGTAATGAATTGTACAGGTCTCTCTTCTGATAATAGTATTGCTGTAATAGTAGATCGATACGTTCCAGATGAAGATAAATCCAGCATAATTCAGACGTCATATGCTGAATTTCACTGTGGTTATTTGTAAGCAGATAGTCCATATAAACCTTTTAAATATTTTGCCAGTCAATTAATAAGGGGCGATCCAACCAGGGAAGTTTGGCGATATTTAATGGCCAAGGCCAGTCGGTTAACAACACATCAAATGGCTGATGTTGTACCGTGATTTTGGTTTCCTGTTCATTTATCAGCAATTCCCCCGGTCGTTGTAAGAACAGTTGTCGGGCGTCATTGCGGCTTAGTTTTTTCCAGGCAGGAAGTTGGCTGATAACCGCATCCAGCCACTGTTCTGTTACCAATTGTTTTTCTGGTTCAATAAGGACTGATTCAGTTGTTTCATCAGTCATTAGCCCGCACAGAATGTTATTCAGTATTTTTCTTTCTGCCGGTGTCTCTTTGGTTCCCCAAATTAGATAATCAAGGAAATTAACGGCACTGAATTGAGCCTGACGATGAATAAATTTCTGTGTTTCGAGCAGACTAAGTTGATTAAATAACGCAGATAACATCGGCCATAGAACCAATATTCCGGCATTACTCACCTGACGTGGAAACGTTTGTTCAGGCAATAAATCCGATTTAGAACGTGCTCTGTTGATAGTTCGCAGTTGGTTATTGCCTGTAACGCGCAGATTATCCGATGCTGATAATGTTTGCCGGTTTTCGGAGATTATCGTGTGGTTTAGCATAAAGCGTTCCGATAAATATTGATATTCCTCAGCAGAAAGGTGTTTTTTACATAGCAGTGAAACAGGAGCCAATTGCCATAACGGAGCTAACCAAGTTGTACCTTCGCTGTTATATAACATTGGATGTTGAAATAGCCGGAGGATATTTTGTGTTTTAATATCTCCTTGTTGAATGGCTGTAGTTATCAATGAAAGTTGATGCTGATTTAATTGTGGTAAATGTTGTTTATGCCCTGTAGCTAACGCCTGCAATATCTCAGTCAATATTGAATCGACAATGGTTGTTTGCTGTAAGGATTGTTTTCTGAAAGGCTGGTTTTCACGATCAAAGCGTTTTACTAGGTTTTTATATTCTTGAGCAGAAATATGTTTTTTACATAGCTGTGAAACAGGAGCTAATTGCCATAACGGAGCTAACCAAGCTGTACCCTCACTGTTATATAACACAGGATGTTTAAATAGCTGAAGAATATTTTGTATTTTGACTTCTCCTTGTTGAATGGCTGTCGCTATTAATGAAAGTTGATGCTGACTTAATTGTGGTAAATGTTGTTTATACCCTGTAGCTAACGTCTGCAATATCTCAGTCAATATCAAATCAACAGAGGTTGTTTGCTGTAAAGGTTGTTCTCTGAAAGGCGGGTTTTCACGGTTAAAGCGCTTTGCCAAATTTTTGTATTCCTGAATAGAGAGATGTTTTTTACATAACTGTGAAACCGACTCTGTTTGCCAAAGTTGTTCCAACCACTCATTTAGTGAAGAGTTATAAATTACAGTCTGGCGAAATAGCTCAATAACAGATGCAGCATTAAGTGCATCACTATCTAATCCAACCGTAATGTGTGATATAACTTTTGCATCGGGTTTAGGTATTTCCTGTGTATTATTTCGTTGTATATACCCAAGTGCATTCAATACTAATTGTCCAGATGAGACAAGTTCCTCTTGGTCTTGTGTTCTGTTTATCCCTTCCAATAATCTGTAACTAATGGCATTCAATAAAGCAGGTTGCCCGATAGCCAGAAGCTGTTGCAGACTGTGTTCAGATAAACAGCTTTTTGCCAGTAATAATGCTAATTTACTTTCTATCTGTGTTATTTGGTTAATGAGTTTTTTAATATTGATATCAATATCTTTATTATTCATCATCTGCTTTATTGGATTGAATATAGAATCTTTCTGATATAAGTAATAAATAAAATTCTCAGCATTGATTAAATCATTATCGTGCAATAAAAAAACCTTATCGATAACTTTCTGTGATATTGATTCTTCGGTAAGAGTTTTTTCCGCCTGATTATTTATTTGATATTGATTCAATGCCTGAGAAAGAGCAGTATTAAGCTGTACAGGAAATAGCGAATTAAAATCATGTAATTTTGTTTCGCCAAGATTCAAGGTTAATGTCCCAAAATAGATATCCTGATTAATAGTATGTTGATCAAAGAATGAATTTAATAATCTGTGTATGTTGGATTGATTTAACAGAGAACCATGCAGTACTTTTTTAGCTACTTGGGAGTTATTAACCTCAATAGTAATGATAATTCGTCTTAATAGAATTGGTTCAGAAATCATATTAAGGTCTCTTTTTTAATTAATAAATATGGGTGAATTTAGGTGTGAAATATATAATTAACTGAATTATATTTTCATGATATATCTCATGAATTTGAGATTTACAGCCACATGATTACTATTACTTTCTTTATCTGAGTTGAAATAGTATCTTTTATCATGATTGTAATTATCACTTGAAATCAAATAAACACTATCTATACTATCATTAATAGTAGGAGGATTATCATTTAATTTAGGCGTCCCATTATTACCATCACACCATGCCCAACCAGAAGGAGGATTATCATAATCATCACGATAAAATGGTACAATTGTTCCTTTAGGAATAATTAAGTCAGCAAGTACCGATGCGATTTCTTGGATATTAACACTCACA
This sequence comes from Photorhabdus akhurstii, assembly GCF_019090985.1. Lineage (NCBI taxonomy): Bacteria > Pseudomonadati > Pseudomonadota > Gammaproteobacteria > Enterobacterales > Morganellaceae > Photorhabdus > Photorhabdus akhurstii. The sequence continues at coordinate 2,010,868 of NZ_CP020335.1, forward strand.
CCATTAATATCAACGTTAATACCCTGGCCAGCTTTTACTGCTAACCCATCTTTGTCTTTTTTTAAACCGCCTGTGGGATTAATTTTCACCATTAGCAAACCACTCTTATCCAGCTCTAGGGCTGAATTTGGATTATCAGTTTGACCAGGTTCTTGTCCAGTTGCTTTGCGACCAATATCGGCAATATCAATTAGATCGTAAAAATCCTCTTCTAATGGAATACTGCCTTCTTTAAATTTCTCTTTTAATTCATCGGTTGAAGGACCTATTGGTTCAATATTGTAATTTTCTGTGTTGGATGGATTGTGTTTATTTTCCATTTTTGGTACCTTATTTAATATTGAGATATTCTTTTTTAAATGTCAGGTAAGTACTGTTGTATGATGAAATAGTCATAAGAAGGCGTGCTTAATTTAATAATAAAACCTCTTATTGTGGTTTTGCATTAAATATTTTATTTTCATAGATAAGTTTAATTTCTATCTTTGTCATCTTAAGACTTTAATAAATGATCTTCAATCTATCTATTTTTTTATATCTTAGTTAAGGATTTTGCTAATCTGAATTTACTTTCTAGTATGAGGTACATACAACAACTGGTTATCTTCTATTACTCCGCTGTTCCATTCTTGTCCAGATTCACCAATCACTTCTTTACGCTGTTGTGTGGTGGCAATTTGCATATTGCCAATGCCCGTTAATGCAGAAGGTAGGTGCCCCAGAGTTAAGGTTTTTAAAATCTTATATGCTTCATCTCCTAAAGGTGCTCCATTATTCTGCCAGCGCTTATAGGAATGGGCGAAATTCTTAAAATTTTCCGATGGCAGCCAATGAATAATCAGTGATAGATGGACTGGAAATTCAGCTAAGATCTCTGCTTTTATCCACGAATCCAGCTTGTGAGGATCGATGGTATCCATATTTTTATCAATTAACTTGCGATCGAATACTACGCTGACTATAAATGAAAAGCGATCGGATAAGATACTTCCATCGGAAAAGTACCAGTGGTAATTCGATGCTTCCGCGTCTGATGGAAAATTATGTGGTGAATCTTCTTCTTTTTTAACTAATATAAAATTTTTAATATAATCGAATTTATCTACTTTTACTTTGAGTTCATAGTCAGGTGTATTAGCCTGATATGGTGTCTTTGAATCCAGTTTTGGTGATGCATCTGTATATTTCAGTGTGATTTCGTCATTTTCTTTTATCATCGCAGGGAAAAGGTTTCCTTTTTTGATGGTAATCCTGCGTTCAGTTTCTGTATCACTTGGTTGGTAGTTATTGTCATAAACCAATTGATAGTCTATATCTTCCAGCCATACTGGGCTATTTTGCCAGACTAGGTTACCGTCATTAAATGCCTGCTGTACTCTGCCCAGATTATTTTTCAAACTATTACTATTACTGTTACTGGTATTAAGGGTAAATGTGTCATCTTTAATCTCAGTAATCATTTGACTACGTAACACTTTGTTTTTTTCTGAGCCACCTTTAATAATCAAGTCAATCAATTGACCTTGCAGTAATTGACCTGTTGTACCTTTTTGCGTAATTTTTAATTGATCACCTTCAACTTTCAGAGCATCAGGTTTTTGCACAGTATCGAATTTTTTATCGGGCTTTGCCGGTAAGAGTTGACGATGTTCAATCAAATAGAAGGGCAGGTCAGCCAGATTAGGCGTTTCACTGAAACATTCCCCACCTAAGCCCAATCGGGCGGCAATACGTTTCTGGAGTGCTGATACTTGATCAATACGAATATTATTACGCTGGTAGGTCAGTTCAGGTTGTTGCGCCAGATATTCACGTTGGGTAGATAGAAAATCCTTAGTCTGAAACGGTGTCAGTGAGTTTGGCAACAGTGGCGGGGTTGCGCACTTAGCCCCAAAATAGCCCAACAGATAATCTAGAATAGTCAGCTCTTTATCATAATTCTGTTGCTGAATATTGCCATTAATATAGATTTGTGAATCCTTGTCTAACTTATTGGTTAAATCAGTCTTTATACTCTGATAGACTTTCTGACTGATGGTATCCTCTTTAAAAGGCCATTGAGTGCCATATACGTCATTTCCTCGTTGTTTAAAGGCTAATAATTTTGGTAAGAGGTTGAGTTCGGCACAACCATTAGCTAATAGTTGTTCGAAAGGCAACATAAATTGGTGTAATTGTATTTGAAGTGGGGTATTGGCATAAGTCTGTAATCCATAGCAGGCAGGTAATTTATTGCCCACTGGGTAGTAGTCCAGAACTTTACGATGCTTCCCCCAATTCGATAATTCTGGTTGTAAATTAATTAGAGGTTTTGCAGTGATCTTTTTCTTCACACTTGATTCAGATGTGGTGATATTAATCCCGTCGTTGGTAGTAATTTTAAGTGGGCTTGTTTGTGAGGTAATCAATGCTAATGGTTTACTGCCCCATAATCTAGGGTAGTATCCTTGAGCGATGGTCCAGGACCAATTATCGTCCGCCAGCGGAGAAATGTTTTTATCATGTTTGCCTAATGCTAATTGAGTAATACTTTGTATCCCAGGGATAGCCAGTAAACGATTAGCCAAATGGCTGAGCTTTAATTCTGTCGGTTTGGTATAATCTTTGGCCGCCGGTAATTCGGGTATCCAGCCGTGATGTAAATAAGGACCTTCAAAAATTTCTTCATTATTATACCCCTGTTCCATCATGGCTTGGGTGGTATAGCGTAATGGTTTTTTAATGACCATCTGTTCTGTTACCATATAAATTTTGGCAAATATGGTATCAATGTCTTCATGTTCGGTGTCATCATCAAGTGTAATGTCAATTTCCAATAGGAAATCGACGGGTTGTAGCCAAATAATTTTACTGACTGATTCCCCCAAATTACGGTTGTTTTTTAAGAAAGCCGCCAGACTTTGCTGTGCCAGTACTTTATCGGCCTCAGTTTCCCGGCTAGGGAGTAGATAAAGCCAGTAATTGCCTCTCAGCGTTAACTTTAACTGTTGGCTGTCTGAAGTTTTAATGAAACTATATTCACGTTCTTCTTTGTTATACCAGTATTCATAGCGTTCGCTTTCAGGTTCACGAATTAGCTGTGCATCGTTAAAGAAAAAATAACCCGCGCTTTTGTCGTCAATGTTATCGCTACTGTGCAGGTCCAATAAAGCCCGGCGATAATCATCAGCAGTAATTGGGCAACAAGTCAGTGTTTGTTGTGGGCCAAACTCTTGTGGGAAAATATCGTTGTCAGATGTAGGGGTAGATTTAGGAGTAAGGAGATCAACAAGTGGTAGTGAGTGGCGGTAGGCCAGATCAGAGGCACCATAACAACAAGCTTCTAATAAGGTGATGCCAGGATCATGTTCGTCAGTATCGCTCCAGCATTGGCCGGATTGTTGTTCAATAACCGCCTTGGCTTGGGTAAGTAAGGTATCAAAGGCAATATCGTTTTTAACAATGGGGAACAGGGCGTCCTGGTTATTCATTGTCAGCTCCTTGGTTTTGATAAGTACTACCTGACCAGATTGAAATAAGCACTTCGTCAACAGCGGCTTCTACACTGTCACCTGTTGCTTCTGTGGGTTGGAGATGTTTTTTCAACGTTAAGCTGGTGACTCGTTCAACTAAAGGTGACTGCTGAATCGTGGCTAATAACTGGTAGTAATCAATACGGTTACCGGTTGTTACACTAATCGCGGTATCTTCTGCCCACGGCATATATTTCCTGCTCAGCTCTTGCTGTAACTGATGATGGCCATAGTCGGGATTAACTCCTGCGACAAATGTCAGTTCATAGTTAATCAGGACGTCAACGTATTTGGGATTGTCGATTTTGAGGGTGGTCCAGGGGCTGCTTAGCTGGCTTATCCAGTTGACCATTTCTGCCAGTCGGGCTGGGTTCAGGGTTGGACGTAGCGCGTCATCATTATCTTTGTAATGGCTGTTAGGGATGACAATCAGTTGTTGCGTCTCCGGGGCTGGGATTTTAGTTAATTCATTGGCGGAAGGGTATTTGACATCAAATATGTTGACAAAATGTTCTTTCAGCAAAGTGACCATATTATCCCAACTCAGCACCCGGTTACGGTTAGACAACCGGGTAGGAACCCGTTTCAGAAAATCCTGCTCGGTTTCTGGTGGATGGCCATTCCAGGATGCCCAAGGTTGGGTCACACCACTGACTGCAACAGATGTTTTGGTTAGTTGTTGAATACTATTGGCGGCCAATCCGTTGATAAAGTGATCCGGTTCAATGGTTTCTGCATTGATTAAGGTAGCAGTGGTGGCGTTATACAGTATGCCTTTAATGCGTGGGTAATCTTGGGGGTTAACCTTATTGACTATCTCTGCTTTCAGCCAGTACCGTCCTGTTGGCATCTGGGATGCTTGATTTGAAGCATCTTGTGGCAATAAGGTTCGCCAGAGCCCTCGATTAGACAGGTTATGGGTTTGGTCGTGAACCAGATTATCCAATGGATTCCAGATATTTTTCTTGTTCAAATAAAACCAAGATAAAGTGAGAGCTTTAATACCTGCTAACTGCCAGTACAAGGATAAAGTTTGCCCCGGTAGGACGTCAGTAAAGCCTAAATAGAATGCTTCATGGGTTAATTTAGATTTTTCTATTACTGCCTCTACTGCCTCGTCCCAACCAAAAGGCGTCAGGGGATAGACGGAAAATTGCTCTGTTTTCGCTTTAGCGCTGAATTCAACCTGTAAGGCACTGATTTGAGGCGTATAGGGGGGATTTTTATTTGTGGGATCTTGCCAGTATTGCATGTGCAAAAAGTCTTGTTCAGCCAGTTCTATGCGCACTGATGCAGGCCAATCATTGGGTGACTCGCTGTCTGCAAGGGGATAATTCATTGCCGGTAAGGTAAAAACCAGGCTTTTTCCTTGTGGCGGATCATTAGGTTGTTCTCCATTATATGGAGGAAGTTGAGTTTCACTGAATAATGGTTGAGCCTCACCCTTATTGAGAGTGATTCTTTCCTGAGGGATGACTAAATAGCCCTGTATTTTAAATACGTTATTCGCAGCAGGTTTAGGATGATATTTTTCATACCACTTTGAGAAATTCTCTGTAGGCAATCCAATCCATTGTGGGGTGATAGTGAGTGTTGCATTTTCAGTGCCATACCACTCTGGGGCAATTAGGTTAAAACCGGAACCTAGCAATGGTGATTGGCCAAAGGGAAAACTAGTGGTATCCGTTTGTTCAATGCCTCCATCAGAGGCATATAGTACATCGCGGTTGCCGTTAATGCTGATGTTAATTGCGGTAATTGTGGGTAAAGTTGTTCCTTGAATAGTGCCCAGTTTTAGTATTGGTACATCAAATGCCATTCCATCAAGGCCGTCAGGCGGGCTGATGGGATCATCATTGGCCGACAAGTGAAGTGTAAGATGTTGGGTATCTTCTTTTACTACTGATAATGAAAGCCAGTGATTTCCTGAACTGATCGTAGCAATGATATGTTTCTCATTCCCATCCCAGGGTGTGGTCAATGTCAACGTGATATTGCGTTCTCCCTTCGACATAGCAAATAAAGACGAGGTAATCAGGTAGCCAGATAGAATCGGAATATCATTGGATGTTGGATTCAACAGCTGAAAACTGTTTTCGGGTAATTCAATGTTATCTGCTCGATCCAGTAGCGTTGCCGATTGCCATTCATAGTTATCTTTCCGATACCAGCGTAGATCGGTCAGCGCGCCCTGATTTGCTAGTAAATTTTCGTCTGATGCATACTGTAACGGGGTTCCTACTCTATCTTGCCCGGCCTCAAAGAGAGTTCCCAGAGGAACAAGATACTCCGTTATATCTGTATTCAAAGCTATTTCAATCGCAACGCTATCTGCTCGGGCGTTTTTGGGTTTCAAGCCCAATAACTGTCGGTAATATAGAGCACGATGTCTGGCCGGAAAGGTATTGAGTAATACTTTGGATGTTTCTAATAACTTTAAAAAAGCTAGGACAAAAGCTTGATGTGGCGGTAAAAGCCCATTTGCTTTATCGATGTTTTGATAAATATCGGCTAATCGCTGAGGGTCGTTTTCTTTAATAAAGTAGAAGCTGTCCCAGAACTGTTTTTTCTCTTGATCGAAAGGGATGATTGCGGTGTATTCTTTAAGCCAGTTTAAAATATCCAGCGTACTTCTTTCATCAAGCTTAAATGCAGTATCTGGCACAATAGCAGAGAGTTTATTGTCTAACTCGGCTTGTCCCATATTTATACCACCTGTTATTTAAGAATAAGGTTGAAGGGATTATTTACCCGGCACTCACTGAATATTGGCTGGCAATAAAACGGCCTTTTCCCATACTGGGGGCCGTTACATCCGGGCCAGTTGATGGATTATTCGCCGGTTGTGATGGCGTAAAACGGGCGATAAATTGTTGCCCGACAACAATCACCGAGGCAGGGCTGCGGCAAAAGTTTACCTGTTGGCTGGCATCTAATTGGGCAATGGTGACCATCCCCATGCCGGGTATGGGATGGCTAGGGGTAATATATTGCGCTTGAAACTGTACTTTTTTTTCGTCACCCACAATAACGATTTTTTTGCCTTGGATTTTGGCGTGCCCGCTGCCTCTAATGGTTGCCGGTCCCAGAAGCGTGACTTGCCGGTTGCCGAATAACGGTTCAAATAGCAGGTTGTCACCATCAACGACTAATTGTTTACTCATAGGTTCATCCACACTTGGCCTTCGTTGACCTCAAGGATGCCATCAATTTGTTGGTTGATTTCGCTCCCTCTCAGGATGTAAGTCACCTGAATATGTAGGGTATTGGGTGAATTCGTTCTCTGATTGACCTGAATCATCGTGATTTCCGCGCGTGGTTCATAGCGCAGTACGCGTTCTTCAATTCGGGTTTGGATTTCTGCTATCAGTGCATCATTGATATTGGCAAACAGATAATCATTCAGACCACAACCGTAATCTTCACGCATAATCCGTTCGCCGGGTTCAGTGAGAAAAAGAATTTTCATGCTTTGGCGAACATTCTCTGCGCCTGCTGCCATTTGGACACCGGTGGGTATTTCTGGATGCGTATTATCTTGGATAAAAAATTGTGGTGGAAAAGCCCAACCCCGGCCATAAATATCGGCTAATATGTTGTCTGTCATCTCTCGGTCCTATTACTGTGTTAAGTTAATTTTCGCCCCTTTAATATCGACGCTGGACTTTCCAGTGGCTGACAGGGATTTTTCAGCTTGTAGGTTAATTTCCTGGGCTTTGGTGATGAGATTCTTAGTTGAATTAAGCGTGATATCTTTGTCCTGTTGCAGAGATACGGTATTTTTTCCACTATTCAATGTGAGGGTTTTCTTTTGATTATCGAAGGCAAATGCTTGCTGATTATCCCCTTGTTTGATCACCAAAGTTTTTACCGGATTTTTTTCACTCGGCTCTAGCGGGGATTTATTTTTCGGGTTGTGCATAGCGCCTAATATCACTGGGAAGCGCGGATCGCATTCAAAGAAACCGACAATCACCTCATCCCCCGGGTCAGGGTAGAAACAGAATCCGCTTTCATGACTGGCATAAGGTTTACCCAGTCGGGCAAAAAGCACGCTGTTGGTTAAACTTAACGCCGGTATCCTGACCGGAATTCGGTCTAGTGACTGCTTGTCCTGTTGGTATTTTTCCACAATCCCCACATGTAGCTCTTTAACCTGCGGGACCGCCGGTTCTGTTTCCGGCAACAAGCCCAGAGTTAATCGGGTGCGCCAGCCTTGCCGCTGATTGATGGTCTGACTGACGCCAGTGATAATACCTTTACCATCCATTCCCTGGCCAAAGCCGCTTAACGCCAGAACATCCCCCGGTTGATAGCGGCTATCTCCTGCTACTTCAAAATTTCCGGAGACATTATGACTTCGTAGGTTATTCATGATGCCTTGAGCAAGGTATTTGGCTTGTTCATTATCTTGCGGATAACTAAAAACCCATTGCCATGTCTGATCGGTTAAGGTTGCCAAACTGTCTGGTGCGAGTTGGTCGCTGCCAAGCCCGCTGTTTTTTGCCTGAGCGGCCTGAGACAGTTTTTGTTGTGCGATATCCCAGGATTGTACGCTCACTGCTTTGGGGCTGTGCTGATTGTCCCATTGCAGATCCGCCTCAAACAGCACAATGTCTTGATCACTGGCACGTTGTTTGATTGTGTGCACGGTTGATTGATTAAGTGATTCTGGCATCACCAGTGCGACAGTTTCGTTACCGGGCAACAGCCAGGTATTGGTCGCAGCCAATCGACTTTTTAAGAATTTCCAGTCATTGCAGCGAAACTGGACCATTTGCTCATGTTCAGTTTTAAGCTGAGGCGCTTGTTTTATCGTAACGGGTATACCTGACTGTTTGAATAGTTTTCTGATAATGGCTTCATCACTTTGTTGACTGAATAGCTGTGAGTGGAGACCATCTGTTAATTTTTGTAATGGATGTTTTGCCGTCAAGGTCATCAGACTGTCTTGGCCTTTGAACTTAAGCGTTTGCCGAACAATGATCCCCTTAAACAACACGGTTTTTTGCAGTTGCACGATTAGTTCATGATTCGGACGGCAGCTTGCCAATTCATCCTGCTCCTTGTCGTCAAAAATATGGTTGGCATCGCCAGATGTATTTAAGATGATTTTAGCTGAGGGGATTCCATTGATTTGGTGGACTAATTTAAGACTCACGATAGAAAATTGGCTGAGTACTTTACCATTTATTTTGATATCTATTGCGGATATCTTCATACATCCCCCTGTGCTTGCAGTGTTTGTCCTGGGGCAAAATCATCAAGATTATCCAGATTGTTTTGCCAGGCGAGGGAGAGATAGTCAATACCACCCGCTAGAGAAGCTCCGGCACCTAAGGCAATCAAGGGCAGGGAGAGCATATCGATCACGTTGACCGTAGTAACTGGTGGTGATTTTAATTGCTGTTCCGTGGCTTGAATAACAAAGCTTTCGTCCGCCACTAGAGATAGGGTAGCGTTGGCTCGTAGTGGCGTAGCGTCCCGGTCAAACAGGGTGTAATTGATAGTGAGACCACTGGCCCGTCCGGCAAAATAGCCTCTGTTTTCCCAGCGCATTTTACCCCATTTGATTTTAAGGAAATGGGGCACTCTAGTGCTGGCATCAACTGTACACAAGGCTTTCAGGGTCGCCAGTTGGGTTTCTACTGGAATGTTATTGCCGGGTATAGCGGCATCAAACAGCAGGACTAATGATAAGCCAGCCGGTTGGGATAACACATAGCGGCTGCTTTGGCTGGCATTATTAATACTTTCATCTTGGTGATAACCGGCTTGATAATCGAGTTGGATCGCATTGGGGTTATACATGGCCTGTAAACTGCCCACCGAGACTTTACCTTCCCGGTCTTTAAAGGCAGTCAGGGTGAGTTTGGATAGACCTCGTTCAATTAGGCTCATAATGGCCCCCTGTTTCACGTAATGCGTCTAACACCTCACGTTTTATGATTTCAATTAGACGGGCGTTATCCAGTGCTTCCTGAGCTAATGTTTGTGGGGAGGCGGGATCACTCACTGAATCGGTGACTTTGGCTTGAATAATTAGTTCTTTAATTTCAACAGTCATGCTTTCACTCCTAACCAGCGCATATCTTGATAACGTAATTCTAGAGAGTTCACTAAAATGGCATTGCTATTGGCATCAAAATCGCCGGTGGACCAGCGAACCGGCAGTGCGTTACTTAACGTCCAGCTTGCTACGGGGATTGAATGTTCATTCAGTAACATGATCACGATGTCGGCATACACTACTTTCTCTCCACGTAGGATGCGATCAAACATCAGGGTGAGCGGTGTCACCGTCATAACGCCGCGTTCCAGAAGCAGGCTGCCGTGTTGAATCTTTTCGGTCAGCCAGACATTTCTGGCATTTTCCCCGCCCTGGCTGTGTTGGGTAGTTTGTAACTCACGGCTCAGGCCCGATATTCGCTGAAAGGCAATATCCAGCGGGCTGGGGATATTGTTGAACAGAAAACTGGCGATAAAACGGTGTGATACCGACGGGGTATAGAGGTTATTCATTATTTGTCCCTAATTAACTGGGTACGGCACCGGTACGAGTATCAAATATCAGGCTCAGCTCGATAAATTCCGCTGGAATTAGGAGAGCCAGGGTGATTTTCATGATTATTTTTCCGGCCAGAATATCTGCTTCACTCATTGACTCGTTAACACCCAGTAACACCTCAAATGCTTGATCTTCCTGGGAACCTCGTAATCCGCCTTTTAACCATAACTGACGCAGCAAGTTGTAAGCCTGACCTTTAAATTTCATCCAAGTGATCGGATTATTTGGTTCAAAGACAAAGGACTGGCCTAGTTGGGTCATATGGGCTTCGATATAGGAAACTAGGCGACGAATTTGGATATAGCGCCAGGAGGAGCCGGGGGTATTGTCCAAGGTGCGACATCCCCAGATCCTTATCCCTTTGCCGGGAAAGCTTCGAATCAGATTCAGTGAAGTGCCGTCCGGATTAAAGAGTGCATTGGCTTCAATGTAAGAACGTACCGGGCTGATAACTTTGGCTAATGCGACGTTGGCGGGAGCAGTCCATGCTCCTTTCTGGTTGTCGTTACGCTGAATAATGGCGGCGACCGCAGCGGTAGGTGAGAGTACGATAGGTTGGTCGTGTTCCTGATAGGCACTTTTCACCATTGGCCAATATACTGCACCCCATTGTCGATCATTTGAGGAAAACTGAGCCAGACAGTCAGCGGCTAATGTTGGATCGTCTGGCGCATCCAGTAATCCCATAATGCCGCGCCGACTCTTGCAAAGATCGAGTACTGATTGCCAGAATTGTAACCAAAGGTCTTTTTGGACGCGGGGATCATTAAAGTGGGCAATATCGGGCACGACAATTAACGTGATTTCGCTTTCTGTGGAAATTGCTTTCGTAACTGAGTCTTGTTGTAGAGCGGTGATAATCGATTGAAAATCTTTTCGATTCTCATCATTGCCTAGTGACAGCACATAGGCTTGCTGACCGTCATTTTCAAAGAAGTGGAGCACTGAATAGTACATTAATCCTGACTTATCCCATGTTCGGGGAAAATCAGCCAGGCTGTTTAGCTTGATGGTGATTTTATCGTTAGTGTTTTCGTTTCCGGGCTGTCGGGTATAACCGATAAAAACCGGTATGCCGATAAATTCATTATTTGGTTTCAGGGATATCTGGTGTTCTGTTATCGTGATGCCCGGCTGTTTTCTCGTCATTATCATTATCGTCTCCTCAATGACTGAATAGACGCGGCGTAAAACCGCGTTTTAGACAGCTACTGTGCTACATTTTGCGAAAACTGTAGGATGATAAATTCAGCCGGGCGTACGGCGGCCATACCGATTTTGACGATCATCTTCCCTTGCTTAATGTCATCGTCGGACATGGTGACACCTTTACCAATCTGGACAAAATAGGCTTCATCTGGTTTAGTTCCTGCTAACCCCCCTTGCTGCCATAGACTATATAGATAGTTATTGATGGCGCTACGTACCCTTTCCCAGGTGGGTTGGCTGTTGGGCTCAAAGACGGCAAATTGCATTGCCTGCTTGATATCGCGTTCTGCGCTATTAAATAAACGCCGAACTGGAATGTAGCGCCAGTTATCATCATTTTGCAGGGTACGTGCGCCCCATACGATAATCCCCCGATTATTAAAATAGCGGATGGCATTGATGCCTAATGGGTCCATACTGCTTTGGTCATCATCGGTGAGTCTTTCAGTAACATCACTAATCCCGTTAAGTACAACATTCGCCGGTGCTTTCCAGACGCCACGGCTGGCATCAGTAGCACAATACACGCCAGCTATTACTGCACTGACAGGAATAAAATTGCCATTGGATTTTATTGTGTCCTGTATTTTATTAATAGCCTGTTGATAGACAGCCGGGTTTTTCTCTTTAAGCTGAGCCAGATTTTCGACTGCGTTGTGTTCTGCATCCAGATAACCTAAAACGGCTATAGCACTATCTTCCGTTTGAATGAGTTGTGAGACTTTAACTGGGGGATAATAAGTTGCGGTTTGTGATTTCACATTAACGTCAGGTATTTTTGTTTTAGTTTGGCTGTCAGCGATAAGAAAATATCCGGCCTTTAATAAAGGATCTAGTGATTTATATATCGCATTCTTATATTCCCAATTCGGTTCATGACCCTTTTCAGGGCAGACTATTAATGTAATTTCTAAAGCCTGCTCAATTAACTCAGGAATTAATTTTAGATCATGTCCAGTCAATTCCTGATCAGAAAGTGGTAGGATATAACAAGGTCCACCGCCATTTTGGAAATAAAGTTTTAAGGCGTCACTGCTTGTTGTGTAGGTATCGACATTAACAACATAAGTGTAACCGGGGTCTCCATCTTCTACCTGAATAGTGGTCTTTGTTGTGGGAACAATTTCTGTATTACCCTTGACTTGTGTATCGTCTTTGACTTCCATATCACTTCTGGCTTCCGCATTGCCTTCGCTTTTTTGGGGAACAGGAGCGGGAGACAATGGCTTAGACTCAATTTTAGTTGATGTGATTTGTATCGACGTAATACAGCCTACATTGAATAGATTAGTAAAATCCAACCAGCTATTAATATGCGTTATCTGTAATAACGGTGGGGTTTCTGCTTTTTTCGGCGAAAAACGCCCAATAAAAACAGGTATTGCGGTATTTCCTTGGCTGACAGACAGATCTAATGACGCATCTTCTTCAATATAGACGCCAGGATAGGAGGTTTGTGTGGTCATATTGTCCCCCTTTTACTGGTTCATATTCTGAGTGAACTGCAAAATAATGAACTCGGCTGGGCGAACTGCCGCCATACCGATTTTGGCGATCATTTTGCCCTGCTTGATATCGTCATCGGTCATGGTGATACCTTTGCCAATTTGAACAAAGTAAGCTTCATCTGGTTTATTTCCCGCTAAACCACCTTGCTGCCACAGACTATACAGATAGTTATTGATGGCACTGCGTACTCGTTCCCAGGTGGGTTGGCTGTTGGGCTCAAACACTGCGAAACTCATGGCATTTTTAATGTCCCGTTCTGCACTGTTAAACAGGCGGCGAACTGGGATATAACGCCAGTTATCATTGTCCTCAAGTGTGCGAGCACCCCAGACCAGTGTGCCGCTCTTAGGAAAGGTACGGATCATATTCAGCGCTTGACCTTGGTTATATTTTCCTTGCAGGTCATCAGTTACCGGGTATTTAGGTTGTAATCCTCCCTGAACAGGAACGTTGGCTGGTGCTTTCCAAACCCCCCGGCTGCTATCGACACTGGCATAAATACCGGCCATGACGGCACTAGGCGGAATATCAACCAGGGTTTTCTTTTCTCCCCATTCGGCGGTCAGCCAAGGGTAGTAAACGGCGGCATAAGGGGTAGGAGGGTAAAGCTGGCGTACTTTTTCTGGGTCTTTTATATCGGTATCAACTGGTGGGCCATCAAAAATAGCAAATAAGCCTTTGCCTGATTGACAAAGTGTCCCGACGGCAGTTGTGATCTCTTCTCCGGCGGCAACCAATAGTGTAACGTCATCAAGTACCGGAACTTGCTTTACTAAATCTTTAGTTTTAACGAGATAAGCATATCCACCGCCGTTAATAAAATAAGCCCGCAGTGCGATATCAAGCTTATTGGTGGGATCAAATTCCCCATTTTCACCTTTTAGTGTGAGATATTCTAACCAGCTACTAACACGAACATAGGAATTATCTGGTATTAATGTATTGTCATTTGCAACGGCAAAAACAGGCACTGCTGTTGCACCTGAACGAACCGAGAGTGCTGGTGATGCGTCCTCTTCAATATAAACGCCGGGATAAGTTGGGGTTATTGGCATATTGCCTCCAGGTTACTGTGCGATATTTTGCGCGAACTGTAGAATGATGAATTCAGTCGAATGGATGAACCATGCTAATGTTGATCATCATGTGTTAGCGCATAGATAATTGGTTATATTAGGCGATTATTTTCTTCAATATAAACACCTGAATAGGTCGTTGCTGTGGATATAAATTATCCTCAATATTAAGGAGCCTGAATTGTGACCCGAGCGGCTGTCAGTATTATTTCCTGAACAGCAACTTCATTGCTTGTGGCATCAAAAGAAGGGGAAGTTAGTTTAGTGGGGAATGCATTTGCTACGTTCCAGGTCATTAAAATTTCGGTGCCTGTTTCGTTAGTCAGGCTGATTGAAATATCTTTTTTTTCTACCTGATTAAGCTGAATAGAGTTAATCCAGTCAAAAAGTTTGGTATCACCGGAGAATACTCCCTTACGCAAAGTAATATTAATCGGCTGGTATTGTCCCGGCATTTGATAATAATTACCGGTGCCATCTTTATACTCGATGACATCATGAGAAATATCGAGTCCGGAAACGCTGTTAAAAGGAATTTGTTCGTCACCAATTGAGACAACAAATCGATAAGTAGGGATGGGATATTCAACCGCGATTTGTTCTGGAGTTATGGCCATGATTTTTTCCTTTATTATTTGTATTTAAGATATTTATCGGTTTTTTACTAATGTTGGGTGATGGGTATAGCTACCGCAATAACCTGACACTCAAAGGCTAAAATTCATTATAAATATTTAATGATTCATAAAAACAATTTTTTCATTAAAGAAAAAATCATAAATAATGAAAGTATGTAGGTGATTTTATACTTATCATTAATTGATAGGGTTTGCAATATGAATTTATTAATAGTGTTATTCATGGATATGTTAATGTTTTTCTTTATAAGAAAAATGTTGTAATTCTTATTTGAAATAAATCGGATGTCATCATTTTCAATGACATATAATATTACATTCGGGTAATAGTTTATGCTAAAATAAATTTTCTGTAGTCATATTATAATCAAGAAATGATTACTGATTGATCTCAGAATTTCTGCAATATTCAATTGTGCAAGGAAGAGAATAGTATCTCAATGAAGGACAACGAATTTAAAGCGCATTATTGGATGGCCAGAGTAGGATTCCGTTTCATACAAAAAAATCAAATGCTGTTTCTTGATAATTTCACTCTATCAATACTTCGTGACCAATAGAATCGAATAGAGGGAAAAACTTGATTTAGCTTGTTTATCATCAAATTAACCATATAAATAAGTTAGATCCTGCTTTGGTTAGGTGATAGAAAGATTGTATAACTGGATAGATCGTTTTGGTTGGATACTAATTCGTTGAGGAAAAGGTTGTGAAATCATTATGCAGTGATGTGGTACTTGTAATGTGGATTAATTATTTGGAATAAACTTCTATTAGGGTAGATTTTAGGGCAATGACTCAGCATTTTAAATGAATAATACATAAATAGTTTTGTAAAAATTTTTTATATGACAAGAAAATACTATAGGCTTGACGGTTTGTTAAAAATGACTATTAATTATATAAGTAAGTATGATATATCTTTAACATCTATTTCTTCTATAGTTAAGGGTTTATCTCGGTAGAGGCAATAGAGTACACGTAATATATGAGGAGTGATTTGTTTTCAGGTTGTACTGAAGTTTATTTAAAAGCTCTTTTTTTGGAGTAATACTTAAGTTCGTTCTTTATTATAAAAAACATAGAATAAGCTTGATAGGATAGACAACTAGGAGTTATTATGAATATTTACTAGTTAATTGTAAAGGTGAAATTATGATATTAATATACTACTTACTATCCCTTCAAGGCTACAGTGAGTAGTAACTGTTATAATATTATATTGATGTATGGTTTTTCGTAAATAAAGCCTGGGTAATTCGTTGTTTGCAAAAACTTTATTTTTATAGGATGAAATTATGACTCTATACAAAAGAATATTGTTGCTTTTCATGATGTTATTTACTCCTATAATGTCATGCTTTGCGGATACTAAAATAATAGATAAATTATCTGACGAAGATAATAAGGCTATATCTCAACTACTAGAGAGTATTCGGAAACCTAATGAACCTCAATTGATCAATTTAACTATTCCCGTTTATGAGAGAGGATATAAAGCATTATTACAGTACAATGGTATTACAAAACAGAAAAATCCTGATGTTTTTGAACATATTGATGCTATGAAAGCAAAGCAAGAAGCACTGATTAAGAATAAGGAATTACATGAAATACCCATATCGAATACAGGGCCGGCAGGAGAACCAGAAAACTATTTTGGTAAGCCTGTAATAATACCTTCTAAAGATTATAAATCAATTTCAGCTTCAGTTTTTAATTCTCTTTATTATCCTGATTCCTCCGTCCCTTCATCGTTCCAGGATACACTGGTAATTTATGAACTGAGTAAAGATAGACCTACTCTACGGGCAATCGCATCAGGTTCAAGCAGTATAGAGAACAAGCAAGTACGGAGCCATACAACAAAAGCTATTCCTGTGGATGGTGTATTTGATGGTATCAATAATCCTAATCAATCTCCTGTTATCGCTATTTCAACATATCAGGGAAAAGTAAATGGAATAAGCATAAGTAACGGGCCTGTTATAATGAAATCAAATATATTTGATTCCTCTACTGTGCCAAAAAAGATGTGTAACACGTCACCTAATGCACCTGATTATGTAAAAAAGGAGATATGTAACACGGACCCTGGTTATAATGAGTATTTGCAGCATATGCGCCCCATAATCGTTTGTTTAAATAGAAAAAACCCTGAAAAAGGCGCTCCGGATGCTTGCGATTATGGCCCAATGACGCCAGGTCTCCCAAATGAGAGGACACATATTAATATGGAAATAGTTGGTCATGTTGAATTTCATGATCCTATCTTGGTTGATGGTAGTGGGAACCCTATAGGAACCGAGTTTTTACCACTATATGTGGATTTGTCGTTGATCGGCACTGATACTGGTGGTGCATGTAAACTTAGGGAAATTAACCAACAGACATTTTGGGAACATGTACAACCGATTACTATAGATGATAAGGAAAAATTATTATGGAATTTTTCTGAATCGAACGGATATGCTGATTTCGGGGCAATATGCTGGAAAAATAATGCAAGATATGTACTGGACTTGCAAGCTACTATTTTGACAACTCCTGATGGTACAGCAGATTCAGCATATCCTGTTTCATTCTCTTATACTGATAATTCCGGAAGTACTCCGTCTGATTCACAATTCATTTACCCACCGATTAACATCCAATATGGTTGTATTGCTGAAGGTACATTAATAGATATGGCCGATGGTTCTAAGAAGAAGGTTGAAGATATACGTTCAGGCGATAAAGTTCTAACAAAGCAAGGTGGTGTATTACAAGTGAAAAGCCGTATTGTAGGTCACGATACTGAATTTGTTGATTTAATTTATAATAATGGTGAAAAAGTTTCACTGACTCCAACGCATCCTGTTGCAACATTACGAGGAATAGTCAAAGCCGATGAACTTAAGGCTGGTGATACAATATATACACGTGATGGTCAAACTACCCTTAGCTCAGTTAAATTGAGAAACACTGATCCATTAAACGTATATAATTTCGTGTTAGAAAAAACAGATGATAAAAGTGAATTGTTACCTGAAGATGCTTTGCTTTTTGCTGGCGGCATTTTAGTCGGTGATAATAACCTGCAAAGAAAGGTATCGATAGCAAATTGATCTTTTTAAGAGACTGAATTTTAATTGTCAGTATTAAACTGCACCACCTCCTAATGGAGGTGGTCTTTTACTTATTATAGTTTTGTCAAGTCAAAGAACCACACTCTCCGATTTAAGATATCGGCTTAGTGTTGATTTCGTTTCATTTAAGCTTAAATTCTCTATTCCTTTCTCAATAAATAGCGAGCAAAAATTCGCTATCTGCATTTAAAAAACCTTGGTTAATTAAAGGCTTTTTTCTTTAACAAAGAGCACTTAGTGTTGAACACTGTTGTATGTCCCATTTTTACAAAAATGTGATCTGTGACAGGCCCGGTACAACAGCAAGTCTTAACAACAAATTAATTTTATATATGAAAAATACTTATATTTTATTGTTTGCAGCTAATTGACTGAATAAAATTCATTGATTTTTTAATAGGCTATATCATCAATTTTAATCGATATTCACGATTGAAATTAAAATATTTGATAGTTTTTGACGATCGTTTGTGTGATTTTTGAACGTTTTAAACAATTTTATTTTTCAAATTGTAATCTATAGGATTAATTTCAATATGAAACACTAAAGTGTTTTAAATGTTTTTATGTGTGTTATTATTGAGTTAATATTTTGTTTCATTTGGTGAGTATGTGAGTGGTAATGCGTCTCTTATTTTGATTTTGGAGTGATTAGCATGAATAAGAAAGTCAATGTACTGCGTGGCGCCAGGCGTCAATCGGGTTTTACGCTGATTGAAGCATTGGTTGTGATGATTGTCGGCATTGTGATATTGGCCGCAGCCGCAGCCGGGATTGGTAAGTTGTTTCGGGCTTCGGAAATCTCAACCGAATCGTCGAATATTACTCAGATGGCCGCAAATTTGAAGTCAATTAAAAATGGCGCCAAAGGCTATGACAGTTTGGATAATAAGATCGCCATTAATTACAAAGTCGTTCCCGCCAATATGACTCAGGATGGTAAGACCGGGATTATTTTTAATAGTTGGAATGGCAAGGTAATCATTTCTCCGGGCGATGCCACCGCTCAAACCTTTAAGATTGAGTATCAAAATGTGCCTGATGAGGCTTGCCAGCAACTTTCGCTGAAATTGCGGGTTGCAGGTTGGTCGAAAATGACCGTTGGGAGTGGGAAAGGACAACAATCTGGCATAGAAATTAAACCAGATTCGACTTTGGCGCAAATTGAATCGGCATGTAATGCCAATGATGCAAATACCGTGACGCTTGTTTCTGCCAGTTAGGACATTGATTTTAAGACATGGATTGTTTTGATGTGATATGTGGCTTGGCAGGCTTGGTGAAGGCTTTTCAAGCTGCATTTTCTTAGTGATGGAAACAAGCCGGTTTCGCTGGTTTTGTTGTTGTTCTCTTATCCAATGCGGTTCGTTGTGTGCTGAATCTGCCGGGAGATCATCATGATGATAGGGTGGTTGCAATCTTCTACCGGGTGTTTGGTTCTGGCATCCGGGTTGTTAGGGTTGTGTGTCGGAAGTTTTCTTAATGTGGTGATTTGTCGCTTGCCGATGATGATTTTCTCCGAAATCAATAGCGAGGCTGCCGACTTTAATCTCTGTTTTCCCCGTTCCCATTGTCCACGTTGCAGCCACGTGTTAGCGGCCCGCGATAATATTCCCCTGTTGAGCTATTTGTACCAGAAAGGGCTTTGTCGATACTGTAACGGTACGATTTCTATACGCTATCCACTGGTTGAAGGCGCGGTAGCGTTACTTTTTTCTTTACTGGCTTTGGATCTGGGGTGGAGTTACGGGTTGTTGGGGTTGTTGGTGTTGAGTTCGATGTTGATCGCACTGGCGATCATTGATTTCGAACATATGCTGCTGCCCGATCAACTGACGCTTTCTTTGCTGTGGCTAGGGTTGTTGTTCAATCTGCATTCTGCCGGATTTGTGGCATTACCTTTGGCCGTCAGTGGCGCGGTTTGTGGATATCTGTTTTTCAGGCTGGTGGCGTGGATTGCCCGGCAATGGGTCCAGCGTGATGCGTTGGGAATGGGAGATGCTAAATTTCTGGCGGCGCTTGGCGCCTGGTTGGGGGTGGAAGCGCTTCCATTTATGATTTTGCTGGCAGCAAGTTTCACATTAATAAGTTATCTGGCGATTTGGCGACTATGCAGCATGAAAACGGCGCCACAGATACCTTTCGGCCCGGGTCTGGCAGTCGCGGGATTGATTATGGCGCTTTTCAATAGGTAGCCAGGCATAAGTGGGCCGCAGTGTCGTTCCCTTGGCGGGATCGCTTTTGGGGTAAATAGTTTATCGGATGGAGTAGATTTTCTTACTTACTATTAAGAAGGACTATTTATGCATGATGATGAGTCTGTATCTATATTGATGATAAGCCGCCATGATGCAGGTTTCACTTTGCTGGAAGTGACTGTTGCACTGATAGTACTGGCATCAATGATGGTGGTTGGTGTGGTTTATCTCAACAGACAGAGTGACATGCTGGTGAATCAGGTTGTCGCCGGGCAGATCCAACATCTTGGTGATGCGGTGGTGGATTATGTTAATGATAATTACGTCGCTCTAAGTCGTGGACCCACTCCAGCACCAATTAATTGGGCAGAGCTGCCCTCCTATTTACCTCCGGGGCTTGATCAGAATACGGTCAATCCGCTTGGTCAGAAATATGATGGCGTATTACGCGTTGTCATGTTGCCTAATGGCAAAAAACGCATTGATCCGTTGATTTATACCGTTCCAGCAATGGCTAATGGAAAACAGCCCGATGTTGCTAAACATTCGATGAAGATTGCGCAATTGATTGGGGTTGGCGGCCTGTATTTGGATTATAAAAATCGGGATCATCGTAATCCGGCCACTTATTGGAATAGTTATGGTCAAGTCAATGCGCCTGGATCTTTTTCTGGTTTTTTCAATGATCAACCCAAGGAGATTGGCCGTATTTTTTATGCTCCGTTCATGCGGGATGCGTCAATCTATGGCCCGGGAACATTGGCGGGCGACTTGCTTCATCGACAAAAAATAGGCGGGCATCCAGAGTGGAATAGGATGGAAACCAGCATCAACATGGGCGGTCATAGTCTTGAGCAGGTGAATACTCTGTCGATGCAAGGCCCCGGTATGGTTAATGGTGTGAATAAGATCGCCTTTTCTGCCCGCTCTCAGGGAAACCCCTCCTATATTGAACAAAATAGCGACGGTGAAGTGGTTGTCAATCCAGAACATGGCACGTTGTTTATCCTTGATGGTAATGCTAATCCCGGTAATAAAGGGACTTTGGCTGCCGGTGATATTCATGCAGATAATAACGTCGTTGTTGGCAATAATTTAGTGATCAACACTCAAACTGGAAATCTTGTCGGTGGCAAGTGTCCTGCGTTAGGTAACCTCTCCATGAGTAAACAGGGAGAACTGTTGGTGTGTCAGGGGATTAATGTTGATAAGTCAGATTTGGAATGGAGAGATGCTAGTGGAGGCAGGCGGTTATTGGCAAATCAAGCGGTAATCAGCAGTGGTTATTGGCTTGCATCGGGAATGTCGTCAGGAATAACAAGTAAGAGAGATGCCTATTATGTTAGCGGTGACGGCAAAGTAAACAGTCGGCGTCAGCCTTTTTTTAACAATTCAAATGCCCCTGTGTTAGTCACCGTCTCTACACCTCCGATTGCTAATAACCATCGTATGCGTTGCGTGTTGGCTGTGTATGAAGCGGATAAAAATGGCAACAGCCAAAAATCTGATTTACCGCTTGTTTTTCAACGATCTGGACTGGGGGATTATCCCGAAGAGAATTCCAAGGTAAATCTAAAGAATACAAGAATTTGCATAGTGTCATTCATTGCTGGACCACATCGCAAATATAACATTGCCAGCGTGTTCCATTCTTCCAAAAACAGTTCCCATATTTTGAGAAGTCATAACTGATGAGTAGCAGCATCTTGTGCATCTGATGATTTGGCGTTAACCAATCTAGAGTAATAGGAGAACATAAATGTGGCCATTAGCGATTGTTGGGATTGCCGTTGTATTTATCATGCAACTGATTTTTGGTGAGTTGTTGTATGAAGTGCGTGTGCAGTCAGTGCGTGCCAAGACTGATGTAGCCGCGCTGTTTCGTAGCTATGCTTCAGCCGGTGTGCAATTGCTTAATCATCATTCCGTCGGCGTGATCAAGAGTCGCAAGATGCAACAGGCATTGACCACTCTACATATGACGTGGGTGAATACCGATGCCTGGTGTGACAACGTTGCCAGCCAGTGTCTCTGGGGGGGATTTATTTCAGGGACTCATGTCTATATTTTCCGCAAAAATATCCTCTCCGGGGACAATGGGTTGTTGCATGGCGCTTTCGGAGAATTACTTAAATGGAGCGCTGAACCCGATCAGATTGGTTTTAAGCAGGGTTCCAGACTCATCGACGGTAGAGGAAAACGGGTAGAGAGTCTGCTTGCCAGACGATTACCGGATGATGTTCGGAAGTTTGTATCTGACGGTGCGCTGGTGGAAATACTGTAGTTGTTGGAAATACTCGTTGTTGTTTCGCAAGCGGGCTTTCTTTGGGTCGCTAGTCTTGGTTAACAGGTTGTTTGGATTACTTTTTTTCTTTTGGAAAGATCGATGAACAAAATAATCACATATGTTTTTACGGTACTTGTCTGTATGTCAAGTGTCGCCGTTTATGCAGCACCGATGCGTACACCCGTTCCTGTGGCGACGGTGTGGACAGCAACTCCGGGGCAAACTTTGCGCGATGTTACACAAGAATGGGCGAGTAGGTCTGGCTACCAAGTGGTATGGGATGCTTCCTATGATTTCCCTATCCGAGCAGGTCTGCGTTTTAATGGCACGTTTATCCATGCGGTAAGCGAGCTGTTCGAAGCCTATACGATGGCGAATCGTCCTTTTGTTGTCGATATTTATCAGGAACAGCGGCTTGTTCATGTACAGGCTCAGGGGTAATAACATGCATATCCAGTTTTTGACGTTTTCCAGATTGATATTGTTGCCCTGTATAGCGACTGGTCTGGCAAGTTGTGCAGCAATCTCTAATGTTGATCGGCAGGCAGATGCTGAGATGGCAAATGCTAACAGTATTATTAAGGAGTTACGCAATACTGCCGCCATGACGGCTGTGCATGTTCACGAGCATGGTTATTGGGTATCAACTAAGGAGATTCCATCAAAGAAGGAGGGTGAAACTGTTTCTTGCACGTTGACGCTGGAGGAAGCGGAGCCGATGACGTTGAGTCAGTTTGCGGAAAAGATCAAGCGTATCTGTGGCGTGCCGGTGCTGATCAGTGCTGATGCACGGTTTACAGTGTCTCCTCCCAGTTCGGCATCGGAGGTGAAAGAGAGTGGTCAGGAGGAGGTTGTTGTCAATTCGAACGCGCAGTCAATATCTGAGGGCGGTCAACCAGAAGAGATGAAAATAAACGTGCATTGGCATGGCTCCTTGGCAGGTTTGCTTGATTCGGTCATTTTGTCATCAGGATTGCATTGGAAAGTACACAATGGAGCAGTGCATATTTTCAAAACAGAGACGCGAGTGTTTCAAATATATGCATTGCCCGGTACGGATGCATTATCTTCCAGCGTGACAGCGACGACCAATGCCACGTTCGGCGGGGGCTTAAATGGAAGTGATAGCGGTAACGGCAACAGCGGTAGTTCCCAAACTCTCGCGACTTCTTTGACCCGTTCGGTTATGGATGAGATCCAAAAAGCAGTGGCAAATATGCTAACGCCTGGCGAAGGTAAGTTAACTTTGTCGATGGCGACGGCATCATTGGTGGTAACTGATTCACCCGAAGTACTTGATAGAATTAAGGATTATATTGATCAGCAGAACAAATTATTGACAACGCAGGTGGTGCTTAATGTCAAGATCCTTAACCTGACGTTCGATCGGGCTGATCAGTATGGCGTTGATTGGTCACTGGCCTATAAAGACGCTCATATCGGAGTGGGTGGCGCGGGCAGCGGTGTTACCGAGGGGGGGGATATCAGTACCAATATTCATATTCTTAAGGGGCCATTTAGTGACAGTAATTTACTGATCAAGGCATTATCGACCCAAGGTAAAGTCTCTATAGTGACTCAACCTTCGGTGACTACACTGAATTTGCAAGCGGTACCGATGCAGGTTGCAACCCAGACCGGTTATGTTTCATCAACTTCTAGTACTTCAACGCCACAAGTTGGCATTTCAGTAGGGATCGAACCAGCGACAGTGACGACGGGTTTTAATATGTTGATGCTGCCTTATGCAATGGCCGACAAGCAAATATTGTTGCAGTACAACATTAGTTTGAGCGATTTAAAGAGGCTGGAGAAGTTTGGCGAGAAAGCGACCGGTCAGGTGCAGTTGCCGACAATAGATTTACGCGCATTCAGTCAGAAGGTGAGACTACATTCAGGTGAAACACTGGTGCTATCAGGATTTGAACAGCAGTCAGATACCAGTGATCGTAGTGGTTTGGGCAGCCCGGATAATCAATTCTTGGGTGGGAGCCGTCAGGGCAAAAGAAACCATAATGTGATCGTAGTCATGATTACTCCTATAGTGGTAGATTGAATGGTGGTAGATTGAAAAATGACCCAGACTGAAACGGGCGCGGAGCGCGCTATGCAAATCAAACTATATGGTAAGACGTTGGTCGCAGGCATTATCTGGCGACCGCCTGTCACTGTGTTAACACGTTCTCACATACGCAGAAATGGGATTGCCGCAGGGTTTACCTTGGCTGTCCGGCATCGTGTTGGACGAAGTATACAGGTCGGGTATGTACCAAAGGAGTCAGGAGTGCCGGGTTGTTATTCATTGGCGGCCGTTCTTGCTAAAGCGGTGGATAAACCTAACTGGATAGGTGCGTTTCATTTGCCTGATGGACATTATGCATTGGTAGCGGTACATCAGGGCGCGATAATGGCTGGACGTGATTTGATCGGCACTCGTGAAGAGATCGAAGCGAAATTGCGTGATACGGTGCAGTTGGTAGAGGGCGCCAATGGGGTGTGGAATGCGATTTATGCGCCGAAGGAGTTTGAATCGCCGTGGTTGGAGGTGCCATTGGCGCAACTGTTGCCGCAGTCCGCGTTGAGAAAGTCTGTTGGTCAGCTTGAGAGTTTAACCGGCGAAATGTCGAAGCGCCAAATTAAGGTCTTTGCCATGACCGCAGGTACTGCGTTCTTGTTAGTTGGCGGTTGGTGGATGTGGCACATCTATAAGCAGAATACAGAAATAAGGGTACCGGATTTATCCAATGAAGTGGTGGAAGTTCCACCGCCGCATCCGTGGCTTGCGCAACCGACAATGGCGTCTCAGTTTTCTGCATGGAATAAAGCTTTAGCCAAGGTTCCCTTATCACTCGCGGGTTGGCAGATTGAAATCATTATGTTGGATGCTAATGCGATTTCTGTGAGTTATCAGCGCCATGATGGGATGCCGATCAATGTTTTCCAGGTTGCTGCTATCAATATTTTCCGGGCTGGCCCGGTGATTTCCAATGGTGGGGAGCAGGCACAGGTATTGATACCGTTTGAGCAGTCGCAGGGTCATGATCAGGAAAACAACGACGATGTGTTGCAGTCGTCAGATCAGGCGCTGGTTGAGCTGATGTCTTATTTTCAGGCGCTAGGTTTGCCGCCGCCAACGTTGACTGAGGGAGCTTCCGTTTTACCACCGCCTCCGCCCCCTTTGCCAGAAGGCGAAACACGCGAGTGGGCCAATCCTGATTGGCAGACTTATAACTGGACACTGACTTCTCAATTAGCGCCAGATGCACTGTTTTCAGGTAAGCCACTCCCCGGATTGAGAGTGACCAGCGCCAGAATTGTGTTATCTGATGGTTTTCCTGAGTGGAAGCTGAGTGGAGTTTTCTATGCAAAAAATTAGCCAGCTTATAATCAGTCTATTTGTGGTGTCGGTATTTTCCCTGACATATGCGCAAACATCATCTACTGAGTTACCGGCAGTTCAGACGAAGCGCCATGTTGCACAGAAGCCTGCATTGCCAGCGATAACCACTGACAGCGTTGCTGCGCAACTGGAAAAGTTACAGACGGATTTGATGTTACTTAAAGCTGAAACCGCAAGGGCAAATGCTCAGGCTGAATTCGATAAAATTTCCAGAATGGTGAATAAAAGAGATGCCGTTAATAATGGCCTGCCTCTGGTTAAGTCAATCTTCGGGCGCAATGGGGCTCTGACCGCTACGCTCCGGCTTCGTTCAGGCGGCATCATGGATGTGAAAGCAGGTGAACAGTTGCCGAATGGTTATAAAGTGGTCCGCATTGATACCGGGGGAGTGACTTTCTCCAAACAGGGGAGATTCTATGAGGTAGGTCTTACGGCTACCAATGATGCATCGTTGCTGGATAGCCTTGACCTGATGGTTGCGCCGCCGCTGCCGTTAAGCCGTTAATTACTGATGGGTGGCGATATTTATGGAAATAACATGCTCCGATCTGTTGTGTATGGTCAGGCAGGGTGCAAAAGTTTTATCTGCCTTGAGCGGCGTACTTGAAATAGAGTTAGCTAACCGCAGTTTGATATGTCTTGTTGAGTTACCTCAGCAGAAGGGGCAATGCGTACTTGCCGTATCTGCTTCCCACCGGCTTGATCCCCATGTGCTGGCCTATGAAGAGACGGTTAAAAGACATGGCCTTATCTATCAGACTGTCACTTGTGGCATGGGGAGCATATTGGAATTGTACCGTCTCAGTAAGAGCGAGAGTCATGGACTAGGAGGGAGTGAATCGGATGTTCAGCGTTATATCATTCGCTTAATCGGTGAAGCGACTGAGGAACGGGCGTCAGATTTGCATATCGTTGCTCGCCGTAATTATTGTGAAATTCGTTGCCGTATCGATGGTTATTTGCGCTCAATAGGCCAACTGCGGCCGGAAGAAGGGTTGCGATTATGCGCGACTATCTATCAAAGTATGTGTGACGTGGCAGAGCCGACGTTTAAACCGATGCAGGCGCAGCGCGCGCGAATGAAAGATGAGTTTCTGGCCGAGTGCGGACTTTCCGGGGCGCGTATTAATACCCGCCCGCTTGATCGCGGCATGTTGATGGTGCTGCGATTGTTGTATGCGGACAGCCCCGGTACGGTGTGCACCTTAAGCGATCTCGGCTATTTGCCCGAACAGTGTCAGATACTGGAAGAACTTATGGAGCATCGGGCTGGCGTGGTTCTTTTGTCTGGTGCGACCGGTAGTGGAAAGAGCACCACCTTGAAAGTTGTGATGCAGAAGATGATAACCGAGCAAGCCGGCATCCATCTGCTTACGCTTGAAGATCCACCCGAATATGAAATTGAAGGCGCTAATCAATCTCCTATAACCGGAGATCGAGGTGATAGCATTATTGTCGAACAGGAATGGGCGATGGCAATTGCTGATGCAATGCGGCTCGATCCTGATGTGATTATGGTCGGTGAGATACGCGACGCAGTGACGGCAAAGATGGCATTTCGTGCCGCAATGACCGGCCATCTTATTTGGACCACGATACATGCAAACGATGCTTTAGCGATCTTGCCCCGCTTGCAGGATGAGGCTGTGATGGAGTCGCTATTAATGGATTCGCGTCTGGTGATTGGTTTAGTCAGCCAAGCGCTGATTCAGGTGTTATGTCCTCATTGTAAAGTTCCCCTGCAAGGGCATGAGCAAGAAGTCTCCGAGCGTCTGTTGAAACGACTCAATATTTATTGTCAGCCGGAATCGGTTTGCCTACAGGGGGAAGGTTGTGACTATTGCAAACAGTGCGGCACCTTGGGCCGAACAGTAGTCGCTGAAGTGATACGCACCTCCCCCGGCTTAATGCAAGCTTATCGAATGGGTCATCATCACGAAGCGACTCGATATTGGATCTCGGAGATGGCGGGATTAAGTAAGATCGACGCGCTTATTCGCAAAATAAATGACGGGATAATCGATCCCCGTGCCGCAGAACGTGTGATGGGGCCGATTATTCCCGCGATCCATCAAATAGAGTGAAACGCTATGTCCATGACCGATTTTGTTGAAAGACTGAACTATCGATTTGCGAAGATCCAGTTTGGTAATAAAGCGCGGATTCGTTTTTACGGGCATCTGATCATGATGTTGGAAAATCGTATCATGCTGATTGATGCATTACGTGAAATGTATAATATCGCCAGCAACGAAGGCCATAAACCCAACAATGGTTGTGCGTTGGTGTTAAGTAGTTGCTATGAATCTGTCAGTCAGGGCAGTACCTTGGCGGAGAGTTTACAGCGATGGATTGGTCCCAATGAAGTCGCGGTGATTGCTGCGGGTGAGCGTTCCGGCGACATACGTAGCGCTTTTATGGATGCGATCGCCATGATCGAAGCGGGTAGCAAGATCCGCAGTGCCGTTATTGGCACATCTATTTATCCACTTATACTCATCGGGATGATATGTGTCTTGCTGCATATTGTGGCTGGGAGTTTGGTGCCCAAACTGGCTGCTGTTTCTAAGCCGGAAACTTGGGATGGTGCGGCTTATACTCTTTATTTAATGGGAACATTTGTCAACGATTATGGATTTTATTCGCTGATATTGCTGGTGATATTGATCATTTTATTGTTGTTATCGCTATCTTTTCTGGGGGGGCGACTGCGAACAGTGCTTGACCGGTTTCCGCCGTGGTCACTGTACAGAACTATTCATGGCAGTATGTTCATACTGAATGTGTCGTTGTTGATCCGTTCAGGGATGATGTTGCAATCGGCGCTGGAATTGCTGCTGGAACAGGCGGGTTCCCGCTGGCTGTATGTGCGTATCGCGGCTACGCTCGAACATATTTCAATGGGGGCTGGTTTTGGTGAGGCATTGCGCGATACCGGTTACCGTTTCCCGGATGACGAGGCGATCAGTTATCTGAGGTTATTGTCACGATTGCAGGGTTTTGATCAATCAATGGCGAAGTTTGCACGGCACTGGTTGGATGAAACGATAGTTAAGGTTCAGATAGTGACGCGAGGCTTCCTGTTGGCTTCAATTCTTATGATTGGCGGCATGTTGATGCTGGTGGTGACGGCGGTATCGGGCATTGAAAACGCCATTGAACAGTCGTTATCTATGCCATCTGTTTAATTCGAGATTAACGATGAAAATCAGGCAGAATATTGAAGCTGGAACCAGTGAAATTCAAGGAACAGGCGGCATATGTCGTGAGAAGGCGTTGAATGAGCTGAGAGAAGCTTGCGGGCCGATTATCCTCCGAGCGCTTGATGACAAAGACGTGGTGGAAATCATCATTAATCCTGATGGAAAACTGTGGATTGAATTGCATAACCAAGGCATGAATGAAGCGCAATCTCATTTTCCGGCGGATGCGGCAGAGCGGATTTTACTGATTTCAGCTTCGTTGCAAAAGTCAGATGTTGGCGTTGATGTAGGTCTGATTGAAGGTGAATTCCCATTGGGGAGCGCTCGGATTGCCGGTGTTTTGCCTCCGCTGGCAAATGCGCCGACTATTGCCATTCGTAAACACTCTCCGGTGGTATTATCGCTGTCTGATTACCGCAAAAGCGGCATTATTAAGCCGATAGGCGCTGCTGCCATGCGGTTGGCATCTGGAATAGCGAGTTATAAACGCAGTTTTGAACACCCAATTGAGGCAATTCGTGAAGCTGTGATGATGCGCAAGAATATTCTAATCGTTGGGGGTACCGGCAGTGGGAAAACGACGCTGGCTAATGCTATTTTGTACGAAATCAGCCTGCAATGCCCGAGTGACCGTATTGTGGCGATTGAGGATACGATGGAATTACAGCTTAATAATGCTAATCGGGCGCTGTTACGCACTAGTAAGGATGTGGATATGCGTCGCTTGCTGCGAACGACAATGCGTTTGCGTCCAGACCGGATTGTAGTGGGGGAGATTCGCGGCGGTGAAGCTTATACTTTGCTCAAGAGTTGGAATTCCGGCCATCCTGGAGGAGTAGCAACCATGCATGCTAACTCATCTGAAGAGGGGTTACAAAAACTGGCGCATTACATTTATGAAAATGAAGCGGCGCAGGGTTTTACGCCTGATACTATCGGTTGGATGATTGCCAAAAGTGTGAATTTGGTGGTGGTAATAGAAAAAATCGCAATGGAACCGGGAAGAATGGTGTCAGAAATTTGTGAAGTTTCCGGGTTTATGAATGATCGTTACAATATGAATGTTTTGTGCTTACAAAGTAATGGATATTGTGAGTTTAAACCACGTATTTAAAGTGCGATGTTACAAATAATTCTGAAAATGATGATGAGAATATAAAAATAATAATAACAAATTTATCTATAATTTATTATTTTATTCTATTAATTAAATGTTTGTTGTTTTTAAAATAATGATATTACAGGTTAAATAATTAAATGCTGCTGAATATTGATGTTTGTGGTTAAGAATGGTAATTGAATTTTAAATGTAAAAATACTGTGAATTATGTACAGACTCTCGGATAATTAAATGTAATGATATGAAGAGAATAAGGTTTTCTGTTCTGTTTTACATGTATAAATGGTTGATTAATATGATTATGTTTGTTTTTTTTATTATTTTAATTAATTGCTAATGAATTATCTGGATATTATAAATGAAAAAATTAATAGATTTAAAAATACATAGCTTCTTTAATTTTTTGTAGCCCGGACAATATAGATTTAAGCCATTGTAAATTTGGCAAAAACCTACCAGATAATCCGGGCATGGATTTTTATTATATTTTTTAGACAAAGATATTCTGGCCGATACGATAGTAAATAATCGATTCTACCTTATCAAGTCTTTATTTTTCAAAAAGAAGTTATCACTGGTTTACCAAAACCAGACTCTATTCTTGAGCCGACGCAATATTACCGCAAATTCTTTGCTAATCGTTTATTCAAGTTATCTGGAGGTAAAGTGAAAGCCTCTTATTGCGTACTACTCAAAGAGTGTGTAGTACCTAATTTTATTTTTCCCTGGTGTTGCGCAGATTTTGTTATCGGGAATAGCACTCGCTTTATTGGCGGTAAAGTTTGTGCAACCCGAAGTACAGTTCGAAACAGTATTCGCTTGATCATCGAACGATCGGCTGCATTTAACGCGGTACGTAACGAAATTTCAACGGCCTCATTAGCATATGTTCGCATTTGTTGTTCATAATCTGAAATCGCTTTGATTAAATCTTCATGACCGGATGCTACCTGAGTCAGCGTCTGTGTGAGCAAAAGTGCGTCTCGAAGCGCTGTGTTTGCCCCCATTCCTACCATTGGCGTCATGTTGTGAATAGCGTCGCCAAGGAGTGTGACAGCGCTGGAACGCCAGGGTAAGAGGTGATCCATACTGCGTAACGGAATCACAGAGATGTTTTCCATATCACTCTGCTTAATTAGGGTATGCAGATTTGGGTCCCATCCAGCAATACGGGTACAGATCAGATCACACAGAGATTCCGCGGGAAAATCGGTAATCGTATTCGGGTAGCTATTCGTTGCTGCTGCGTAGGCCCACATGACAAAATCACCAATTTCTGTCGATGTGGCCTTTACTTGGGTATTGATCGGAGCACGCCATAGAGAGACAAACAATCCACCAGAGCTTTTAGGCACGATATTGTTGGGCGACCCATCCAGCAAATATGGAGGCAATGAGGCAGCAAGAGCTTGGGTAAGACGCACGCGTCCAACGGTGAGTGTGACGCCAATATCAAGCCTTTTTATCGCGGGGAGGTACTGCTTGCGTACTCTTGAATTGCTTCCATCTGCGCCGATAAGAACATCAACATCTTCGTGACTTTTATCTGTGAAAAAAAGCCTGACTTTACCGTTTTGCATGTGTTCATAACGCTCGAACGTTTTGTTCCATTGAACGGTATCTGACAGCCCCTCATTTAATACTTCTATAAGTTCGGATCTGCTGATTGACATCCGATCTTCGGTAATAATTTGTCCATCCTCCCTATGAATATTTCTCTGTGCTTCGAGAAGAAGATGTAGATGTTCATCATAGAATCTTGTCTGTCCGCCGACAGGTTTTGAAATCTTTTTAAAGGTTGACCAGTTAGTTTCCGGTAGGCATTCCTGCATAGCCTGCTGGCCGAACGTATCGACGTAAATGCCATAACCGGGAAGTATGGATGACGTAGCAGAGCCACGTTCATAAACTTTCACTTTTATTCCATTTTTACGCAGGCCATGTGCCAGGCATGCACCACCAATCCCTGAGCCGATTATTCCAACGTTCATTTCTTTTTTCTCCATAAGTAGTACGATGTGATTCTGAAAGAATCATGGTGACTA
The DNA here is from genome assembly GCF_019090985.1 of Photorhabdus akhurstii. Lineage (NCBI taxonomy): Bacteria > Pseudomonadati > Pseudomonadota > Gammaproteobacteria > Enterobacterales > Morganellaceae > Photorhabdus > Photorhabdus akhurstii. The sequence goes on from NZ_CP020335.1 coordinate 2,042,761, forward strand.
TAGCTGGCTAGGATCACAGCCATCAGTCGTGTTACTGCTATAGTCTTAATAATAGTATACCGTACCGTTCGGTACCAATAAAAATTTAGGTTTTTTTACATGACAAGTACACCTAAAGCCCAAACAGATCACAAAAGAACCCGTTCGTACTCTAGAATTTCAGGAGAACGAGTTAACGAGCTGTTAAAAATTGCTGCTCAAGTATTTGCAGAACGGGGTTTTGATGGTGCCAGTATCAATGAGATGGCGAAACGTGCTAATGCTTCGAAGGGAACCTATTATAGCCGATTCCCTTCTAAAGAAGAGCTGTTAGTCGCTGTCGTCAGGCAAAGAATAGAAGAAGTTGAAGTCGGTCTGGACAAGACGATGAACCGCGAACCAGATATTGGGAAAGCGTTAACCATTTTTGCAGAGGAAGTTCTCACGGCAATTCTCTCTGAGACAATGATCGCAAACTACCGGGTGGTAACGTTGGAGTCTCAACGTTTTCCGCAGTTAGGTAAGATCTATTATGAAAAGGGAGTCAAAAAGATCGTAGATTTTCTTGTCGAATATCTGGAACGAAAGATGAAGGAGGGAAAATTGAACATAGTAGACCCGAAAATCTCCGCAGAGGTGTTTATCGATGGCATCATTGGAACGCCAAGGCTTAAGGCTACTTTGGGTATTGGTTTACCGACTCCAGAGGAGAAATCTCAGCGAATTGCCATCGCTGTTCAGTCATTTCTCGCTGCATATGGTACAGCTTCATGTGATAGCGCTTCTTCATCATGATAGTCGCGTTGTTGTAGTAAACAGATGTAGTAAATCAGATGTAGTAAACCAGAAATTATTGTAGGAATGGCGTTGAATTGAGGGCCTGCCTGTTATCAGGTAGGTCTCTCTGCTGAATTAAGAAAGCGATTTGCATACCTTGAATTATAGACGAGACGCTTTGGCGTCTTTTTTGCTCTTGTATGCTGGGTTGGCTGGCGATGGCTTATTATATTTCCTTTGCAGATAAATAGTTTACAATGTAAATAACTTGTTGTTTTTCTTTGATTAGAGTCTGAATTTGTCATAATTAAAATTAACTCATGAGAATGTTCTGAAGGTGGGTATGTTGATATGGTAAAAAGAGCGATAAAGCCACTGTGTATTTCGGTTATTTGTAGCACATCGATAGTAGCTGGATATGCTTTAGCTAATCATCAGAGTAGGATTATTGAAGGTGATATGCAAAATCTGCCAAAAATGCAGGTTGAAAAGATATCTGAGACAACCATACCCGAACAGGTACAAATTCAAACTGCTGCAATTTCAGAAACAGAGCGTCGTAAAATAGTGCGAAGCTGGTTACCAGCGCAAGTTAAGCCTGTTTTCTTTGACCAATTGGTTAGTTTGTACTCTTCCAATCAGATGCAACCTTTGTGGCAAGATAAAATCGCGGTTCAACGCTTTGAACAACAACTTTCAGAACTCGCATTGGCTGGCTTTCAGCCGCAATTTGGTCAATGGCTGACTGAACTCAATGATGCTCAATTGAGTCAGATGGGACGTGATCTCATCTTATCGGATGCTATGCTAGGTTATTTACAATTTGTTTCAGATGTCGGTCAGCAGGGCCAAAGCTGGCTCTATCGCACTATGTTATATAACAGCACTACACCGTACAAAAGCATTACAGCATACAAAATTGTATTACCTTCATCAGAAGTTGTGGATCAGTGGCAGCAAGCTATTATCGATCACAATGTGGCCGCTTATGTTGCAGCATTGGCGCCACAACATCCTCAATATGAAAATATGCGCAAGGAGATGATGAAACAACTGGCTGATAGTAAACCGTGGCCACAGCTTTCTGATAAAAGTGCGCTAAAACCGGGACAGAGTAGTTCTGATGTCGCTGTGTTGAGAGAAATACTTATTCGCCTTGGGATGTTGAGTGAACTGACAGCTCAAGCAGATCATATCTACGATCCTGAATTGGTGACTGCGGTAAAAAATTTCCAGCGTTGGCAAGGGTTGGCGCCGGATGGCGTAATTGGTAAACGCACAAGAGATTGGCTAAATACTTCACCTCAAACTAGAGCGGGTTTGATAGCGCTTAATATCCAGCGTTTGCGTATTATCCCAAGCCGTGTGTCTACAGGAATTATGGTCAATATTCCAGATTATTCATTGCATTATTATCTTAATGATCAGGAAGTGTTGGACTCGAAAGTGATCGTTGGTCGTCCAAGCCGTAAAACACCCATTATGAGTAGTGTGCTGAATAATGTGGTGATTAATCCTCCCTGGAGTGTGCCGACTAGCCTGGCAAGAAAAGATATCGCGCCACGAGGGCTTGATGATCCCGGATATTTTCAACGGGGAGGATACGTTATCTTTTCAAATTGGCGTGCTGATGCCAGTGTCATCGACCCTTACACGATTGATTGGAGTGTGATTACGCCTGCTAACTTTCCTTATCGAATATGGCAAGCTCCGGGGCCGACTAACTCATTAGGCCGCTATAAATTTAATATGCCAAACTCGGAGGCTATCTATTTGCATGATACGCCGAACCATAACCTGTTTAACAAAGACATTCGGGCGATCAGCTCTGGTTGTGTACGGATTAACAAGGCTTCCGAATTAGCGAATATGTTATTGGGAGATGTGGGGTGGACTCAAAACAAGGTGGCTAATACCGTGAAACAGGGCAATACCGTTTATGTTAACATTCCACAGCGTATTCCTGTTTATTTGTATTATTTAACTGCTTGGGTAGATGAACAGGGGATTCCTCAGTACCGTACCGATATTTATGATTACGATAATAGTGTGAGACAAGGTTCCCAGTTTTTGTCAAAGTTGTTACCTTTACAAAACTAAATGCAACTAATTTTTGTTATTAGTTGTCTCATAGACCAGTGACCAGTGACCAGTGACCAGTGACCAGTTGCCTGGTGGTTTATTTTTTCCATAATCTGAGTAGATGTTTCTTCATGGATATAATTGATCATAATCGCCGTAAGTGGCTTTGTGTGGGGGCTGCTGCTTTAGGTTTGAGTTTTTTGCCGGGGCATGTTTTTGCGACTCTGGCAACTCCACGCCCACGGATTTTACGTTTTGACAACTTACATACGGGTGAAACGATTAAAGCCGAATTTTTTGACGGCTATCGTTACAACAAAGAAGAGCTGGCCCGCTTGGATCATCTGTTTCGAGATTATCGTCAAAATAGAGTTAAGACTATCGATCCTAAATTATTTGATCAGATTTATTTGCTGCAAATGATGATGGGGATTAATAAACCTGTACAACTTATTTCTGGTTACCGTTCACTAATAACCAACAATCAGTTGCGCAAGCAAAGTAAAGGCGTGGCTAGACAGAGTTACCATACTCGCGGGCGGGCGATGGATTTTCATATTGAAGGTATTGAGCTTAGTCGTATTTGCAAGGCTGCTCTGAAAATGAAAGCGGGAGGAGTAGGATACTATCCACACAGTAATTTCGTTCATATTGATACAGGTCCCGTCAGGACATGGTAATCTGGTGAGTAACTATTTTGTTTTGACTATGGAGTAAATGAAATAATGAAATACCAAATTATTCCTGTTACTGCTTTTATGCAGAATTGTACCCTTATTTGGAATGAAGAGAGTAAGGAGGCGGCAATTGTTGATCCGGGGGGAGAAGCAGAGAAGCTGATCGCCGAGATAGAACGCCGTGGTTTGAAATTGACCCAGATTTTGTTGACTCATGGTCACTTTGACCATGTTGGTGCAACAGCGGCAGTCGCTAAACATTTTAATGTGCCGGTCTACGGACCGCAGCAGGAAGATGCTTTCTGGATTGAAGGCTTGCAAGCTCAGAGTCGGATGTTTGGCATTGAAGAATGCCCATCATTTGAACCTGATCGCTGGTTAAATGAAGGTGATGAACTACGAGTAGGGGGCGTTGATTTATCTGTGTTGCACTGTCCAGGGCATACGCCAGGGCATGTTGTGTTTGTAAATCATGCGGATAAACTGATTTATATGGGAGATGTTCTGTTTAAAGGGGGAGTTGGGCGTAGTGACTTCCCACGCGGTAATCACCAGCAGTTAATTAACTCAATTAAAGATAAACTTCTGCCACTTGGTGATGATTATGAATTTATTCCAGGGCACGGGCCAATGTCGACGTTAGGTTATGAGCGCCAGACTAATCCATTTTTACAGGATGAAGTACCAGGTTGGTGATGATCAACCCGTTCTATTTTCATTTTGATGTACTCAATGAGATTAATATCGCAATTGTGTCGAGTGTCGAATCTTCTGAATGATAAAAGCCGCTGAAATTCAGCGACTTTTCAGAGTAAGGTAAATATAGTAAGGCAAATGTTAATTTAGAGTACTGCAACAATGGCTTCACATAGTGGAACCATGTTTTCCAACGTCAAACCAGCGACGTTAATACGACCGGAACTGACAGCGTATATGCCAAATTCCTCACGCAGACGTTCTACTTGTTCTTTTGTCAGACCACTGAATGAGAACATACCATTTTGGCTACTAATAAAGCTGAAATCCTGTTTTGCCCCTTTTTCCTGCAAGGTATTGACAAACAGTTGACGCATACGCTGGATACGTTCGCGCATGGTGGTCAGTTCCTGTTCCCAAGCTGCTTTCAGATCTTCATTTGACAAAATGGTAGTGACAACAGATGCACCATGAGCAGGTGGGTTGGAATAGTTCGCTCGGATGATCGCTTTAGCCTGACTGAACGCTCTTTCGGCTGTATCGCTGTTACTAGCAACAATGGTACAGGCGCCGACACGTTCATTGTACAGGCCAAAGTTTTTAGAGTAAGAGCTGGCAACAATCAGTTCATTGTGATTTTTCGCAAAAATGCGTAGGCCCTCTGCATCTTCATTCAGGCCCTTGGCAAATCCTTGATAAGCGAAATCAAAAAGAGGCAACCAGCCTTTCTCCGCAGACATTTCTGCCAGCTTAGCCCATTGTGCCGGGCTGGGATCGATGCCCGTCGGATTGTGGCAGCAACCGTGGAACAAAACAACATCACCTGCCTGAACTTCAGATAGGCTTGTTAGCATGCCTTCGAAATTCAGCGCATGTTTTTCAGCGTCATAGTATTTATATTCACGGACTTCCAGGCCTGCGGCGGAAAAAACGTTTTTATGGTTTGGCCAGGTTGGGTTGCTGATCCAAACCCGTTTAGCATTAGTCTGTTTGGCAATGAAATCCGCAGCAATACGTAAAGCACCTGTACCGCCAGGGCTTTGTGCTGTGCGGGCGCGCTTATCTGTGACGACTGGGTGATCTTTGCCAAACAGTAATTCTTGAGTTACACAGCCAAATTCGGTTAAGCCGCTAATCGGCAGATAATTCTTTGTTGTTTCGTTTTCCAGTAAATATTGTTCAGCTTGTTTAACACTACTCAGAACAGGGGTTTTTCCTGTTTCATCTTTATAGACACCGATACCAAGGTTGATTTTATTTGTACGAGGATCAGAACGGAAACTATCGGCTAAGCCAAGAATAGGGTCAGCAGGCGCTGCTGTGATTTTCTCAAACATGTTTGTAATTCCAAAGCTCAGAGTTAAGCTCAAAAGGGTAGTCAGGTTAACGCCGCTAAAACAGTTTGCCAACTATTTGTCGTAAAAAGAAGATAATCTTGTGAGGCAGTTTGCGGAGTGAGAATAAAGAAGGAAAATATAAGACTAAAAAAGCAGCACATAAGCGCTGCTTTCTCTTAATGATGTTTAACTTGTTCAGCTAAATCTATTTACCAACGGTAATTAGAATTGGTAAATCATACCTACGCCAACAACGTTGTCAGTGCTGATACCAACGTCTCTGGTGAATTCATTGCTATCCAACAGGTTGATTTTGTAATCAACATAGGTAGTCAAGTTTTTGTTGAAGTAGTAGTAACTACCAACAGAGATATATTTTACCAGATCGCGATTGTCGGATTCTTTCCCATCGTGATCAATGTCACCAAACAGGTTTTTACCTCTGGATTGAACGTATGCCAGAGATGGACGTAAACCGAAGTCGAACTGGTATTGGGCGGTCAATTCGATGTTCTGGGTTTTGTTAGCGACGCTTTCCCAGTTTACACCATCAACTTTTCCACCGAAACGAGTCATGTTACGGGTTTCACCGTACATGGCAGCCAGGTAGATGTTGTTGGCATCGTATTTAACACCAATGTTCCATGCTTCAGCGCGATCACCTAAGGCAGTAGAGCCAGTAGGTTTGTCTTTTTTACCTTCTTCTTCAATAACGTTAAAAGTAGTCTTTTGCGCAGAAGTACGGGCAGAGTTAGAGTATGCACCACCGACGCTGATACCGTAACCTACGTCATAGGTTGCAGCGAAACCGTAACCATCACCGTTGTCTTTACGGTTGACACGGCCATTAGCAGTGTTTTCGCTATTTTCACCCTGATATTGCAGAGCAAAGTTCAGGCCATCAACTAAACCGAAGAAATCGGTATTACGGTAAGTCAACAGACCAGTAGAACGGCCAGTCATGAAGTTATCAGTCTGCGCCATTGAGTCGCCACCGAATACTGGCAACACGTCGGTCCAAGCGTTGACTTCATAAACCACACCATAGTTACGGCCATAGTTCATTGAACCGTAGTCGGACAGTTTCAAACCAGCGAAAGCCAGACGAGTTTTAGTTTCTTCGTCAGTACCTTCTGCACGGTTACCTTTGATGTTGTATTCCCAACGGCCAAAACCGGTCAGTTGGTCATTAACTTGAGTTTCGCCTTTGATACCCAGACGAGCAAAGGAGTTATCGCCATCTTCGCCGCTTTTGTTGTTAGCGAATTTGTGCTGGACTTCAACTTTACCATACAGATCCAGTTTGTTGCCGTCTTTGTTATAAATTTCAGCTGCATTTGCTGCGCCAGCAGCTAACAGAGCTGGGATTACTACTGCAAGAACATTGCGTTTCATCATTTATTATTACCCTCATTGGTGTTATTCGGACACCTGCCACTGCCAAAAATAATTCTTTAAAAATTTACGGAACTATTTGTGAGAGTTTAGTGTCGTCTGTTTCACTGTCAAGTGTTTCATTGGTTGTTATTTTTATCCACTCACAAAATGCGATAAAAAAGAAAATTTGGTAAAAATGTGAAACAAAGTGTTTCAAAATGTAAATGAGAGGTTGTTTTTTGAGCTCTGGTCGGTCCAGTTTATTAAAAAAGAGAAAAATGGAGAGCAGTCAGTGGCGGAAGAAAATTACCTGTTTATCTTAATAAAAAGAGTAAAATATGATGTTTATTTCATCAGTCATATCTCTTATATGTAACTTACTGATATGCTTGTCGATGTGTTATATACCATTTTTTAACAGATACCTAATAATGATTATTCTTGAAAAAAGTAGTGCTCACTTTAAGTGAGCACCATAACATGTTAATTGGCTCTCCTATTAACCTGTCTAATTTATATCAGACGGCTAGAATTGATATACCAAACCTACACCTACCGCGTTATTTGTGTTGACATCGAGATGTTTGGTGTAGAAGTTGTCATGTACTAAGTTGATTTTATAATCCACATAAGTGGATAAATTTTTGTTAAAGTTATAATAAGAACCAATAGAGATATATTTTACCCAGTCCTGATGAGTGAAAGAAGTTGTTCCTTTGGATTGAACATATGCCAGAGATGGACGCAGGCCAGAATCAAACTGATATTGGGCCGTTAATTCAATATTACGGGTTTTTGCGGAGACGAAATCTTGGTAGCCGAAAGAGGTCATATTGTGAGTTTCACCATACATGGCGGCCAGATATACGTTGTTTGCATCATATTTGGCGCCAACGTTCCATGCCTTAGCTCTTTCACCGCGAGCGACAGAAGTAACGAGCCTTTCATGTGTAATAGGGCGGTCAGCATTGGAGTAGGCTCCCCCTACGCTGATACCATTGCCTATATCGTAAGTAACAGAGAGACCGAAGCCGTCGCCGTTACTACCACCATTGGGCTTAATGAGATCACCGCGCTTACGAATTGAATTGCGGCGGTTGTTGCTGTCTTCGTCGTTCTTACCTTGGTATTGCAGGGCGAAGTTCAGCCCATCAACCAAGCCAAAGAAATCTGTATTGCGATAAGTCAAGACACCGGTAGCACGATTAGTCATGTAGGTGTCAGCCTGCGACATGGAGTCTGCACCAAATACTGGCAGTACGTCGGTCCAGGCATTGACGTCATAGAGAACACCATAATTACGACCATAGTCTAGGGAACCGTATTTAGCCAATTTCAGACCAGCGAAGCCCAGACGAGTTTGATTGCCTTCGGAATTGTTTTCCTCAGCTTTGTTAGCCTGAATATTGTATTCCCAACGGCCATAACCCGTTAGTTGGTCATTGATTTGGGTTTCGCCTCTGAAGCCCAAACGAATGTAGCTTGCATCACCATTTTCACTATAGATAGGGGATTTATTTGAGCTTTGGGTAATTTTAGAGAATTGATGACGCGCATCAACTTTGCCATAGATATCCAGTTTATTACCATTTTTGTTATAAATTTCAGCGGCATTTGCTACACCAGCAGTCAACAGCACGGGGATGACCACGGAAAAGATACTACCCTTCATTATTGTTACCTTCATTTAATTACTATCGTTAATTACCGTCATTGGTGTTATTCGGACATCTGTTACTGACAGAAATAATTCCTTTAAGAAACTCGTTGAAATTATTTATGAAAATATCGTGATGTCCGAGTCGGGGCACAGTTTTTCATTAGCTGTAGACTTTATCTATCATTTAATTGATACAAAGTGACGATTTTTGTAATAAAGTGAAAATAATATATTGCAAAATGTAAATGGAATGGGATTTTTGATCGTATCTTGAATTTGAAGAATAAAAAAAGCCAGCTTTTGCTGGCTTTATATATAATAATTTCTTAATGTTTGTTTTACGCAATCATTAGAAGTTTGCGCTTCTTGGCGTGCGTGGGAATGGGATGACATCACGTACATTTGGCACACCAGTCACGTAAGCAACCAGGCGTTCAAAGCCCAGTCCAAACCCTGAGTGAGGTACGGTGCCATAACGACGCAGATCACGGTACCACCAGTAATCTTCTTTATTAAGCCCCATCTCTTCCATACGTTTATCCAGCATATCCAGACGCTCTTCACGTTGTGAGCCGCCGATAATCTCACCAATGCCCGGTGCAAGTACATCCATTGCTGCGACAGTCTTACCGTCGTCGTTCATTCGCATATAGAAGGCTTTAATATCTTTTGGATAGTTTTTCACGACAACCGGAGCTTGGAAATGTTTCTCGGCCAGATAACGTTCGTGTTCTGAAGAGAGGTCAACTCCCCAGAAGACTGGGTTTTCAAATTTCTGGCCGCAGTTTTGCAGAATTTCAATGGCATCGGTGTAATCAATCTGAGCAAAGTCAGAATTGACAAACTTTTCCAGGCGGGTGATGACATCTTTATCTACGCGTTCAGCGAAGAATTGTAGATCATCAGCGCGCTCTGCCAATGCGGCTTTGAAAACATATTTCAGCATATTTTCAGCCAGTGAAGCGGCATCGTTGAGGTTGGCGAAGGCGATTTCCGGTTCAAGCATCCAGAATTCCGCCAGATGGCGGCTGGTATTAGAGTTTTCAGCACGGAAGGTGGGACCGAATGTGTAAACTTTGCTTAATGCACAAGCATATGCTTCACCGTTCAATTGCCCGGATACGGTCAGAAAAGCTTCGCGGCCAAAAAAATCTTGGTTGAAATCCACTTCACCTTTGTCAGTTAACGGCAGATTTTGCAGATCCAGCGTAGAGACGCGGAACATTTCGCCGGCGCCTTCTGTATCAGCAGCCGTAATCAACGGGGTGGAAACCCAGAAGTAACCATTTTCATGGAAGAAACGGTGTAATGCTTGAGCAAGAGTATGGCGCATACGAGCAACGGCGCCAATCAGGTTGGTGCGTGGGCGCAGGTGAGCGACATCACGCAGGTATTCAATACTGTGGCGTTTCGCGGCCATTGGGTAGGTATCAGGATCTTCAACCATGCCGATCACCACGACTTGGGTCGCTTGTAGTTCAAAATTCTGCCCTTGGCTTGGGGAAGCAACGACTGTCCCTGTTACTTCGACAGAACAGCCGGTAGTTAAATGCAGAATTTCATCCTGATAATTAGGCAAATTATTATTAACGACGGCCTGTAATGGATTAAAGCAGGAACCGTCATAGACGGCGAGGAAAGAGATGCCAGCTTTAGAATCTCTCCTTGTACGTATCCAGCCGCAAACGGTGACTTCACTATCAACCGCAACCCGGCCTTGCAGTACGTCGACTACAGGCGCTACGCTCATAGATTTCTCTCTTCTTTATATATCAGTTCAGGTTTGTGAAATTGAATATCCCCACAAGGGGCAACTTGTTCTATGTTACTTGCCCTGTTTCAGGAAACAAGAGGAAATCATCAATTTAAATGGTGAAATAGAGGGGAAAGGCGCTTTTCAGATGTGCTGCTGCGTTATCTGCCAGCAGCACAGGAGTATTTTGGCATGAAACTTGGGTTAACAAGCTTGTTTAACCTGAGGTATATCAAAAGCTGCGCGTAGCCTGTTAACAAACTCGTTATCTTCACAAATGGTTTTGCCAGGGCTGTCTGAAAGCTTTGCGACTGGTTTGCCATTACATTCAACAAGTTTGATGACGATATTCAGTGGCTTAACCCCTGGAATATTACAGGTGAGTTGCGTACCGATACCGAAAATCAGGTTTATTCTGTTGTGGAAATGACGATAGAGCGCTAGCGCTTTTTGGAAATCCAAGCTGTCAGAGAAGACCAGCGTTTTCGTCATTGGGTCGATATCCAGTTTTTGATAGTGGGCGATCGCTTTCTCACCCCATTGAACGGGATCGCCGGAATCATGGCGTAAGCCTTGATAACTTTTGGCAAATTGGGCATCAAAGTCCCGTAGGAAAGCGTCCATTGTAATACAGTCGGTCAAGGCAATACCTAACTGGTTAGGATATTCTTTCAGCCAACTCTGTAATGCTTCTCGTTGACTGCTAGCCAGATCCGGGCTGATTTGCTGATGAGCTTGAAACCACTCATGCGCTTGTGTGCCAACCGGAGGGAGTCCAAGCTGTTGTGCAAGTTGATAATTGCTAGTGCCAATCAAATAAGGGAAATGCTGTTGCAGCTCACTGACGATAGCGTGTTGAACACAGTGTGAGAAACGGCGGCGTGTACCGAAATCCATCAGTTTGAAATTGGAGAGATCGATTCCTTCATTTTCAGCATTTTGATAAAACAGTTTGATCAACTTGCGTAGCTGATTAACTGCGTTTTCCACTGTATTATCTGGTGAGTGATAGCGATGAACTAATTCACTAATTAGCGCCAGTAGTGGAACTTCCCACATAATGACTTCATGCCATAATCCTGAAATACGGATAGCTAATTGGCCACCCTCTGTAACAGAAATATTGACTTGTTGTGGGTTAAAACGAAAAGTTTTTAACCAATCCAGATAATCAGCCTTGAAAAAAGGCAGACTGGAAAGGTAATTAAATTCAGCATCGGTTAATGCCAAATCAGCCATCGTATTAACTTGATAGCGTAATTCTGTGGCATATTCACCTAGCATTTCATCGCCGCGGCAGCGAAACTCTGCAACAACAGGCATGTGGCTGTAGCGGTGATACACTGCTTGTTGCATATGAAGTTTATAAGCGTCAGTATCAAGCAGTGATTTTATAATTGGGGTAGCGTCTAGTGTCATAGCGCGTTATGCATCCTCACGGAGCGTATTCGTATTAGCTAAATCGATAAAGTGGGAAGAGTATACCGGGATTATTTTGTTATTGAAGTCGCATAACATCATATAGTTCACCAAAATATCGAAGCTAAACAGGGCCTTTGGTCAAATGTTATCATGTTATTTGATCATTAGGTGATGACAAGCACCAAAGAATAAACATATTCCTTACACAACATCATACTCGTTCTTAATGAATGTTTAACGTCAGAAGGTGCGTTATTCACTCTTGAAATTCAACCTCTTTCTATGGCAGCGTAAGGCTTGGTATTGAATTAATTCCATCAGGCATGAAACAAAAAGGTTTCTTATGACACAACAGCGACAAGCTAAGTACCGCCGGGATTATCGCGCTCCCGACTATACGATTTCTGATATTGAACTCGATTTTAATCTTGATGCCGATAACACGGAAATCACTGCAATCAGCCAAATAAAACGTCTGAGTCACGAAATAACGCCATTAGTGTTGGATGGTGAAGACTTAACGCTGAAAAGTCTTCATGTGAACGGTCAACCGTGGGCGCATTACCGTGAACAGGAGGGGACGCTAGTCATTGAGCAGTTGCCGGCTCAGTTCACTTTGAAGATTGTTAATGAGATCCATCCATCGAACAATACGGCGCTGGAAGGTTTGTATGTTTCTGGCGATGCGCTTTGTACCCAGTGTGAATCGGAAGGGTTCCGCCACATTACTTACTATCTCGATCGTCCTGATGTATTGGCTCGTTTTACAACGCGTATCACAGCCGATAAAGCCAAGTATCCGTATCTGCTTTCAAACGGTAATCGGGTTGAGCAGGGAGAAACCGATGATGGGCATCATTGGGTGAAATGGCAAGATCCATTCCCGAAACCATGTTATCTGTTTGCTCTGGTCGCGGGTGATTTTGATGTGTTGCGCGATAGTTTTACGACGCGTAGTGGCCGTGAAGTTGCATTGGAGCTGTTTGTTGATCGTGGCAATCTCGATCGGGCTGATTGGGCGATGACTTCCCTGAAAAATTCTATGAAGTGGGATGAAACCCGTTTTGGCCTTGAGTATGACCTCGATATTTATATGATTGTTGCGGTGGATTTCTTTAACATGGGCGCTATGGAGAATAAAGGGCTGAATGTCTTTAACTCCAAATATGTGCTGGCGAAGTCTGAAACTGCGACTGATAGAGATTACCTTAATATAGAAGCTGTGATTGGCCACGAATATTTCCATAACTGGACCGGGAATCGCATTACTTGCCGCGATTGGTTCCAATTGAGCTTAAAAGAGGGGTTGACGGTATTCCGTGATCAGGAATTTAACTCTGATCTTGGCTCTCGTTCTGTTAATCGTATTAATAATGTGCGAGTGATGCGTTCGGCGCAGTTTGCGGAAGACGCCAGCCCAATGGCCCATCCAATTCGCCCGGATAAAGTGATTGAGATGAATAATTTCTATACCCTGACTGTGTATGAGAAGGGCGCGGAAGTTATTCGTATGATTCATACCTTGTTAGGTGAAGAGCGATTCCAGGCAGGGATGCAACTTTATATTCATCGCCATGATGGCAGTGCTGCAACATGTGATGATTTTGTTCAGGCAATGGAGGATGCGTCAAATGTGGATTTGTCACTTTTCCGTCGTTGGTATAGCCAGTCTGGTACTCCCGTACTGACAGTTCGCGACGAATATGATGCAGAAAAGCAGCAATATAAGTTGCATGTCAGTCAGATGACGTCGCCTACCGCTGATCAAAAAGAGAAACTGCCTCTGCATATTCCTCTGGATATTGAGTTATATGACAGTAAAGGTCATGTTATTCCGCTACGTTATGATGGTCAACCGGTTCACCATGTATTGAATGTGACCAATGCAGAGCAGACGTTTGTATTTGATGATGTGCCGTCACTGCCGGTTCCCTCTTTATTACGGGAATTCTCAGCGCCGGTGAAACTGGATTACACATTCAGTGATCAGCAATTGGCATTCCTGATGAAACACGCTCGCAATGCGTTTTCACGTTGGGATGCGGCTCAGTCGCTGATGGCAAACTATATCAAATTGAACGTTATCCGTTATCAGCAGAAGCAGCCGATCGAATTGCCAATGCATGTGGTGGATGCTTTCCGAGCGGTATTATTGGATGAAGAAATTGATCCGGCTCTGGCGGCTCATATTCTGACTTTACCATCAGAAAGTGAGATGGCGGAACTGTTTACGATTATCGATCCTAAAGCGATTCATGAAGTTCTGGATGCAATCACCCGTACGTTGGCTCAGGAAATGGCTGATGAGTTTGCGGTGGTTTATAACGCTATCAATATCGGTGCATACCGCGTCGCTCATCAGGATATTGCTCTGCGCTCTCTGCGTAATATCTGTCTATATTATCTGGCCTTTGGTCATCAAGGGCAGGCTGATAAAGTGGTATCAAATCAATATCATCAATCTGACAATATGACTGATGCACTGGCGGCATTATCTGGTGCGGTGCTGGCAGAGTTGCCTTGCTGTGATCAACTTATGGCGGAATTTGATGATCGATGGCATCAGGATGGTCTGGTGATGGATAAATGGTTTAGCTTACAGGCAAGTAGCCCGGCGGCAGATGTGCTGGCTAATGTGCGTAATCTTCTGAATCATCGTTCATTTAGTATCAGTAACCCAAACCGGGTGCGTGCTCTGATTGGAACATTTGTTAATAATCCAGTTGCATTCCATGCTGAAGATGGCAGTGGTTATCAATTCCTGGTAGAAATTTTGACTGATCTTAACAGCCGTAACCCACAGGTTGCTTCTCGTTTGATTGAACCGCTGATTCGCCTGAAACGTTATGATGAAAAACGTCAAAACATGATGCGTAGTGCGTTGGAACAGTTGAAAGAATTGGAAAACCTGTCTGGTGATCTGTTTGAAAAAATTACCAAGGCATTAGAAAGCTGATAACTATTTATTGGGTTATCGGGCTAATGGTTATTAGCCCGATTTATCTTCTGGATAATAAATTTCTTCTTGCCAGCATTGGGTTGGAAGTAAAATGCAGTGGTCAGTATCTCATGGTAAAACTGATATGTGGTTAATTTTTATGTCTCTATTGTATTATTGTTAATTTAAGGGCGGTCAACCAGTAACTTTAGAGGATAAAAGAATGGCTTTACTTACAATGGATACACATACAGCAGTTAAGGCACTCAAAGCGTCTGGTTTTAACGATGAGCAGTCTGAAAAAATCGTTGAAGTTATTACAGAACTGCAAAACATAAGTGTTGTCGCCAAAGCAGATCTAACAGTTGCCACTGAGAGCATTAAAACCGATATTGGTACTATAAAAACAGATTTAGATTGGATTAAGAAACTGACATTAGCAGTTGGTATTGCTGTTGTTATTGCGGCATTGAAATACATTTTTATTGGTTGATGCTTGATACTTGTAGTATGAAAATTGCTCAAGATATTAAAGAGCATCCATTGGTTTACCCCCCTTTGAGTTGTTCGAGAGAAGTAAAGTATCTTGGGCAAAAAAGTCAACGATTGTGGTCACCAGTGTATTCTTGTTATATCAATGCATTTTCCCGACTTTCACGCGCAACATCTAGGAGAGATTTGCGCCTAATTAGCATATTTCTGTAGATTCATCCCATATTATTCGGTTACTCTACCTGCCGAAATATTTTTAGGATTAAAAATGAGCGTTTTTTAGTTCAAAAATTTCTAAGTGGCACATGAATGTGTATAGTTTTACTTTTATAATTTAATGTTTATAAATTAATTAATAGGTTCAGAATTATGTGCTACCCACTAGTCAGGAAAGCGTTGTTCCAACTTGATCCGGAACGGGCGCACGAATTAACCTTCCGCCAGCTTAAGCGTATTACCGGTAGTCCTTTTGAGTTCCTGATCCGCCAGTCAGTTGCGACGAAGCCTGTTACTTGTATGGGCCTGTCATTTAAAAATCCCCTCGGTCTGGCCGCGGGCCTTGATAAAGATGGCGATTGTATTGATGCATTTGGCGCAATGGGATTTGGTTTTATTGAAATTGGCACCGTAACCCCACGCGCTCAGGCAGGAAATGATAAGCCGAGATTATTCCGTATCGTTGAAGCAGAAGGGTTAATTAACCGTATGGGCTTCAATAATCTTGGTGTTGATAACCTGGTAGAGAATGTCAAAAAGGCAAAATATGGCGGAGTTATTGGGATCAATATTGGCAAAAATAAAGATACGCCAGTAGAGCATGGGAAAGATGATTATTTAATCTGCATGGATAAAGTTTATCCTCATGCTGGCTATATCACAATTAATATCTCTTCACCTAACACACCTGGCTTAAGAACGCTTCAATACGGCGAAGCGTTGGATGATCTATTATCGGCGATTAAAAATAAACAGAGTGAACTTCAACAAAAATACCAGAAATATGTCCCTGTTGCGGTAAAAATTGCGCCAGACCTTTCTCAAGAAGAGTTGATTCAAATTGCAGATAGTTTAATTCGTCATAATATCGATGGTGCTATTGCAACTAATACAACGTTAGACAAGAGATTAGTTGAAGGGCTTAACTATTGCCAACAAGTTGGTGGGTTAAGTGGTCGGCCGGTCCAGTTGCGTAGTACAGAGATTATTCATCAGCTCTCTCAGGAATTAAGCGGTAAAATTCCCATTATCGGTGTTGGTGGAATAGATTCACTTGTCTCTGCCAGAGAAAAAATAGCGGCGGGGGCTTCTTTGATACAGATTTTCTCTGGATTTATCTATCATGGTCCAAAATTAATCAAAGATATCGTCAATCATATCTAAATCTTGCTGTTAATTTATCATTGGGGGTTTATTTTTGCCCCCAACTCATCTATATTTGCTCTGAACATCTAAATTTTATCTGTATCTTCACGTGTCTTTTAATTATGGCAGGGCTTATTTCACTGAATAGCGGGCAAGTTATTTACAATCTGTTTGGCGATGTAAGTTTTTCTGGCATAAAAGGATAACTCATGAACATTAAACCCGATGACCAATGGCGCTGGTATTTTGATACTGACCATGACCGTGTAATGCTCGACCTGTCTAATGGTATGGTTTTTCGTTCCTGTTTTCCTGCGAAGATGCTGACACCCTATGCAATGGGAGAAACTTCGTTCTCTGTAGAAGATGCGACGCTTTATTATTGTTTTGAAGAACAGACACGCCAAATTAATATTTCAGATGAATCCAGGGCTGAATTAATTCTTAATGCGTTAGTGGCTTTCCGCTTTATTAAGCCGCAGATGCCAAGAAGCTGGTATTTTTCCCGTTTTGCCATGATAGAAAAGCCGGTACAAGGCGAGCTAATTCAGGTACGGCTCCAGGATTGCGGGACAGATGCTGTATTCTTGGTCGTAGAAGCTGGAGATAGCGCGAGCCTTTGTCTGTTAGCTCAACCACAATTAACGTTATCCGATCGGGTAATGAGTTTTTGCGATCCAATTAAGATTATGAATGATCGATTGATGCCATTTGTGGAACCTGTTTGTATGCCAATTTATGGCACCGCGGTTTGATTTAGGTTTAAGATCCCATTGTTCTGTGATTTCCAAAGAGTAAAATCATTTTTTGAAAATAGAACGACAAGACAGAAGATAATCACTGTTTTTAATTGAGAAAATTGTTCTTTATCATCTGAGGAAATTTTACCGCATTCACATCTTCTCATCTGATTATGAGTAAGTTATTCTTTTCCTGTTTCCTGTTTCCTGTTTCCTGTTTCCTGTTTCCTGTTTCCTGTTTCCTGTTTCCTGTTGGTTATTATCACAGAAACTTGTCCGTTATAGTAATAGCTATAGCTTACTCGTTTGAAGTTGGTGTGAAAAATAGATAAGAAGTATTTTAATAATTCCCTCCCCTCTGGATAGCATTAGCTTTGAGATGGGGAGGAGATATAATGAAGTTAATTAGCACGATTTTCGAAGATTAATTGTTCTGCGTGATGGGATATTGCTGCCAATGCGTCGTGACTGGCGTAATCATCTTGGACGATTTGTGCCCGCTGTTTAAATAAATTTGTACGCAGCATATTTTCCACTGTCTGCTTAAGCTGAGATTCCGTTGGTTGTGCTGTATCCAGATTAATACCGCATCCAGCCCATACGACGCGAAACGCTGTTTCCTGTTTACCTTCTCCCGTATCGGCAATGAGTACTGGTGTACCGTGGTTGAGGGCGTAATTAATGGTTCCATAACCCCCGTTGGATATTAGCAATGAAGCTTTTGGCAGCCAGTGCTCAAATGAGATAAATTCTTCGATACATGCGTTGTCAGGTATGTTCTCTGGCCGTATTTCTATTGAGCTACCACCGGTGGTTGCTAATACACGCACAGGTAATGTAGCCAGTGCACGCAATGTGGGGAGAATTAACTGGTTTAGATCAGTATTAGACATGGTGCCCTGAGTGACTATAACCAATGGGCGTGGATCATCTTCTTCCCATAATTGCGGTGATTCTGTTATCGGAGCGGGGTTGGGGAGAGGGCCAATAAAATGGACTGTATCAGGCAATTCTTCTCGTGGGTACTCAAATGCCAGGGTTGAAAGTTGCAAAAAGCGATCAGAACCCAAAATGACTTCATCATTGAAAAATCTGGTTAACGTAGCGCATCCCGCCTGAGTTAATGCGTCATTGAAGCTATTCTGAACTTCGGTTATTAGTTGTCGTGTTTCCTCATCCACGAGTTGTTCATGTGTCAACTCTGATGGTAGTAATGCGGGGGGAATACGTGGTCCCCAGAAAATTGAATCTTTCGAAGAGTAAGCCAGAGGCGTTATGCCAATTATGATCACTGGAAGGCGATGAGTTTTTTCTTTTTGCAGCAGTGGCAATATGCCATAGAAACAGTTCTCGGCTATAAGGAGTTCTGCTTGCTGTTCATGGATGATTTGTTGTAGTTGGCGGTCAAGGAATGGGATTGGGGTACAGAAGAAATCTTTAAACGCTAGCGCCATTTGCAGATTTCCTGGAGGAAGGTGCGCTCGATCAGGAAAACGTTGTTTTAGGTGGCGGTAATCAAAGTCTATCTGCTCATCGAAGGGGATAAATGTTGCATTTAAATCTTCTACCTGTTGGCGAAATAATGCGCCGGTGAATACAGTTACCTGATGTCCTTGTGCTATCAGTGATTGAGTTACTTTTAACATCGGATAGACATGCCCGGGCGTTGCGACCGCTGCAATGACAATTCGTGCCATAACTTACTCCTTTGTACTGTTTTGATTTAATTACGCTAGTTAGCTCCTGACTCAGGGTGTGATCATTTCATGATTACTGTTACAAATTCATTGTAGTAATAATAATTTATCATGACAATAATCACTGTAATTTATTTTTTATGAAGTTATGACATATGCCGATTTCCTCCCCCTCTTAGTCTGTGTTAGCACTAAAACGGAGAGGAAAGACGAAGGTATCTAGGGTTTGGTTACTGCGGCTTTATTCAAGAATTAATTGTTCTACGTGACGGGATATTGCTGCTAATGCATCATGTTTTGCGTAATCTTTTTGGACAATTTGCGCACGTTGTTTAAACAAGTCTGTACTCAGCATATTTTCCACTGTTTGCTTAAGTTGAAATTCAGTGGGGTGCGCTGTATCCAGATTAGTTCCGCATCCAGCCCATACAACACGAAAAGCTGCTTCCTGCTTGCCTTCTCCTGCATCTGCAATGAGTAACGGAGTCCCGTGGCTGAGAGCATAATTGATGGTTCCATAACCTCCGTTGGATATTAGCAATGAAGCTTTTGGCAGCCAGTGCTCAAATGAAATAAATTCTTCAATGCGTGCATTTTCAGGTAGATCTTTACTCAGTGTTTCTACCGATCTGCCACCGGTGGTTGCCAATATACGTATCGGTAATGTTGCCAGTGCACGTAATGTGGGGAGAATTAACTGATTCAAATCGGTATTAGAGATAGTACCTTGAGTAACTATAACCAATGGACGTGGATCATCTTCTTCCCATAATTGAGGTGATGTTGCTGTCGGTGCTGGATTGGGGAGGGGGCCAATAAAATGGACTGTATCAGGCAATCCTTCTCGTGGGTATTCAAATGCCAGAGTTGATAGTTGCAAAAAGCGATCAGCACTGATAATCACTTCATCGTTGAAAGGTCTGGTTAACGCAGAGCTTCCTGACTGAACTAATGCGTCATTGAAGCTATCTTGTACTTCGGCTATGAGTTGCTGGTTGGTTTCATCTACGAGTTGTTCATGTGTCAATTCTGGTGGTAATACCGCTGGTGGGATACGTGGCCCCCAGAAAATTGAATCTTTCGAAGAGTAAGCCAAAGGTGTTATGCCAATGACTATCACTGGAAGGCGATGGGTTTTTTCTTCTTGTAGCAAGGGTAATATGCCATAAAAGCAGTTCTCGGCTATAAGCAGATCTGCTTGTTGTTCACGGATAATCTGCCGTAATTGGCGGTCAAGAACTGGGATTGGAGCTGAGAAGAAATTTTTGAATGCCAGTGCCATTTGTACATTTCCCGGAGGAAGTTGAGCACGGTCGGGGAAATGCTGTTCTAAATGACGATAGTCAAAGTCTATCTGTTCATCAAAAGGGACAAATTGCGCGCTTAAAGTTTCTACCTGTTGGCGAAATAATGCACCGGTAAATACGGTTACCTGATGTCCTTGTGCTATTAGTGATTGAGCGACCTTTAACATTGGATAGACATGTCCAGGGGTTGCGACCGCTGCAATGACAATACGTGCCATGACTTACTCCTTTGGTGTTTTTTCTGAGTGACTTAAGCTCCTGTTAGAGTGTAATCATTTTATGACAGCAGTTATAAATTCATTATGGTAATAATTAATTCATTATTGTAATAATAAATTCGTTATAACAATCACCGTTGTGATTGATTTATAAAATTTATTGATTTCCTCCCCTTTTAAGCGGTGTTAGCGCCACAATGGGAAGGAGGGATAGAGGAATTGGCGTTCAACGTGCCAATTTATGGCACGTTAGTTTAACTCTAACTTAAAGACCTATTCTTTGCTATTATTAAGAATAAGGTTATTCTTTGGAATACAACAGCAAGCTAGAATATGTCCATCGTTTTTAATCGCTGTGGCTTTTAAAGGAGAAACCTCGCCCTTAATTAAAGAAAGTTTACAGCATCCACATATTCCCGCCCGACATGAGTAGGGTACTTTAATTCCTTGTTGTTCCAGTTGTTCTAAAATGATTTGTTGATTATTACCTGTAAAGGTTTTCCCATTATATTCAATAGTGACAGATTGCTCATTTATTTTTGGTAAATCAATATCTTCAGCTTTTTCGCCACTGCCATATTTACGCGGATCTTTTTTAGCTAATATAGTGACATTATCTCCGATTCTAATAATACCACTCGAACGGGCAGTGAGATTCTGACCAAAATCGACATCACCATTTTCTGCTGTACGGAATGATTGCAATGTCGATAATGGCTCTCCGTTGGAATTTTTAATGCCTTTATCAATGCTGACAGTTGTTAGAATACAGCGGCTACAGGGTTTGGGTAAATCAAAAATAACATCGCCAATCTGAATTGATTGCCAATTGTCTTCTGCAAATGCTTCCGCACCGGTAATAACAATATTTGGGCGAAATTGCTCTAATTTAATACTGGCCGGACAACGCTGTTGTAATAAGTGAAATGAAGCTTCATTAATGAGTAGAAATGGATAACCATCAGCAAATGATAATGGAATGTTAGGGTGTTTTTTTACTCTGCGGCTTAATTTATGGCTTAACCAGCGTAATTGCACTGGAATATCAAAGAAACGACTTAACCATTGATTAATTGTTTCTGGTGCAATTAGGGCCGTAAAATGGTTGCCCCATACTTCCGTGGGCTGCTGTTCAGGTAGGAAATCACTGTAAAGTGCGGTGGCATTTTCTCCGTTGGGCGCACGCAGATAAATACCGTTATTTAACATAGCCGGAGTAAATAACAACATTTGCGGATATTTACGGGCGGTAATAAAAGTCCCGTCTGTCGTTGTGATCATAAAATTGCGATCAAATATAAGGCCGCTTTCACTAACTAATGCATGGGAAAGTTGCAAACCACGCATAGACTTTACCGGGTGGGTATACAGGCGAGACAGAGTGATCATCCGTTAATCTCCATGAAACATTTTTTACACACGCAACTTTATGACATGTCATCTGGATTAGCTATAATGCGTAACAATTTTCTTTTTGGTGATATGTAACATGAACTCTCTGTTTGCCAGCACGGCGCGTGGATTAGAAGAATTATTGAAGAACGAACTGGAAATGCTGGGGGCGCAAGCATGCAAAATTGTGCAAGGCGGAGTTCATTTTCAAGGTGATGACAGAGTGATGTATAAAAGCCTGATGTGGAGCAGGCTGGCATCACGTATTTTGCTACCGCTAAACGAATTTAATGTCTATAGCGATTTAGATCTCTATCTTGGCGTTCAGTCTATTGATTGGAGCCAGATTTTCTCTATAGACAGTACTTTCTCTGTGCATTTCAGTGGCACAAATGAAGAGATACGGAATACGCAATATGGCGCACTCAAGGTTAAAGACGCCATTGTCGATAGCTTTATTCGTAAGTTAGATCAACGCCCCAATGTGGCAAAGCAACAGCCGGACATTCGCATTAATGTTTTTTTGAATAAAGAGAGAGCTAGTGTTGCATTGGATTTGAGTGGTGATGGTTTGCATGTCCGAGGTTATCGCGATCTTGCTGGTCAGGCTCCGCTGAAAGAAAATCTGGCTGCGGCGATTATTCTACGTTCAGGCTGGCAGATTGGTACTCCGATGATCGATCCTATGTGTGGTTCCGGCACATTATTGATTGAAGCAGCAATGATGGCGGCTGATCGTGCTCCTGGACTGCATCGTAACCACTGGGGCTTTATTGCTTGGTTGCAACATGATGAAGAAATTTGGCGTGAGGTGACCACAGAAGCGCAGATCCGCTTTCGTAAAGGTCTTCAGGAGACAGCTTCCCGTTTTGTTGGTTCTGATATTGATCGCAGAGTGTTGGATATGGCTCGGTCAAATGCTCGTAGAGCCGGGGTTGCACAGTTGATAACTTTCCAGCAAGGTGATGCCAGTCGTCTGGAAAATCCGTTATCAGAAGGTCCTGCCGGAACAGTGTTAAGTAATCCACCTTATGGTGAGCGCTTGGAAAGTGAACCTGCATTGGTTGCATTACACAGTTTATTTGGGCGGATAATGAAAAGCCGTTTCCCTGGCTGGCGTTTGTCTCTATTCAGTGCATCGCCTGAGTTGCTGAGCTGCTTGCAATTACGGGCTGAACGTGAGTTTAAAGCTAAAAATGGTCCATTGGATTGCGTACAGAAAAATTATCAGTTGTCAGATAAACCACACTCATCAGAGATGAATGTGGCGGAAGATTATGCCAACCGCTTGCGTAAAAATGAAAAGAAATTAACTCATTGGGTGAAACAGCAAGGGATTGATTGTTATCGTCTGTATGATGCTGATTTGCCAGAATACAATGTGGCTGTTGACCGTTATGCGGATAAAGTGGTGATTCAGGAATATGCTCCGCCGAAAAGTATTGATACCAATAAAGCGCGTCAGCGTTTATTCGATGCTATCAGTGCAACGATGCAAGTTCTTGGACTCTCATCAAATCAATTAGTACTTAAAACCCGTCAGCGTCAGAAAGGTAAAAACCAGTACGAAAGAATGGCAGAAAAACGGGAATTCTTTCTGGTAAATGAATATGACGCAAAATTCTGGGTTAATTTAACTGACTATTTGGACACCGGCTTGTTCCTTGATCATCGTATTGCCCGGAAAATGCTAGGTGAAATGAGTGAAGGAAAAGATTTTCTGAACCTGTTTGCTTATACCGGATCAGCGACAGTACATGCTGGGTTAGGCGGCGCGCGTTCAACAACGACGGTTAATATGTCTCGCACTTACCTTGAATGGGCTGAACGGAACCTACAGGCTAATGGATTAACAGGGCGTCAGCATCGGTTGATTCAGGCAGATTGTCTCGCTTGGTTGGCTCGGGCCAGTGAACAGTTTGATTTGATTTTTATTGATCCGCCGACTTTCTCCAATTCTAAACGAATGGAAGATGCATTTGATGTACAACGCGACCATATCATGTTGATGAGACAGCTTAAGCGCTTGTTGCGTCGTGGGGGAACGCTGATGTTCTCCAATAATAAACGAGGTTTTAAAATGGATTTTGCTGAGCTGGAAAGAGTTGGCTTGGTGGCGGAAGAGATCACCAGTAAAACTCAGTCGCAGGATTTTGCCCGTAACCGTCAGATTCACAACTGCTGGCTATTACGCCATGCTGGTGAGGAAAAATAATTACTATGTCGTTGATCAATTTATCTGGTGCGTGGTTGTCGTTCAGTGATGCGCCATTACTTGATAATGCAGAATTGCATATAGAAGAAAATGAAAGAGTTTGTCTGGTTGGTCGTAATGGTGCTGGAAAGTCGACTTTGTTACGGGTATTAGCAAAAGAGCAGACGTTGGATGATGGTCAGGTTATTTACGAACAGGATCTGGTTGTTTCTCGTTTACAACAGGACCCTCCCCGTGATGTGGAGGGGACGGTTTTTGATTTTATTGCCGAAGGTGTTCAGGAGCAGGCCGAATATATTAAATCTTTTCATCAGATTTCCCGTCTGGTGGAGCAAGAACCGAATCAGAAAAACCTCAACCGCTTGGCGGAATTGCAGGAGGTGCTGGATATTCGTGGGCTATGGTCACTGGACAGCCGTATTAATGACGTATTGAAACAGCTCTCTTTACCTGCGGAGGCAAAGCTCTCCTCACTTTCAGGTGGTTGGTTGCGTAAGGCGGCATTAGGGAGGGCGTTGGTCAGTTCACCAAAAGTCTTGCTGCTTGATGAACCCACTAACCACCTGGATATCGATACGATTGAATGGCTGGAAAACTTCCTGAAAGATTTTCAGGGTAGTCTTGTTTTCATTTCCCATGACCGTTCATTTATTCGCAATATGGCAACCCGTATTGTCGATTTAGATCGTGGTAAGTTAGTGTCGTGGCCGGGTAATTACGATAAATTTCTTGAAGGCAAAGAAGAAGCATTGCGTGTGGAAGAGATGCAAAATGCTGAATTTGATCGTAAGTTGGCTCAGGAAGAAGTGTGGATTCGTCAGGGGATTAAAGCGCGTCGTACTCGTAATGAAGGACGTGTCAGGGCATTGAAAGCATTACGTGTTGAACGTTCCCAACGCCGTGAAGTAATGGGAACCGCTAAAATACAGATGGAAGAAGCGAGCCGTTCCGGCAAAATTGTCTTTGAGCTGGAAAATGTTAACTATCAAATTGGTGAAAAGAAACTGGTCAATAATTTCAGTGCGCAAATTCAGCGTGGGGATAAAATTGCACTGGTGGGACCAAATGGTTGCGGCAAAACAACTTTATTGAAACTAATGTTAGGTGAGCTGCAATCTGATAGTGGCCGTGTTCATTGTGGTACTAAACTAGAAATTGCTTATTTTGACCAGCATCGGATAGCACTTGATCCGGAAAGAACCGTAATGGATAACCTGGCAGAAGGTAAACAGGAAGTGATGGTGAATGGTCGTCCTCGCCATGTTCTGGGTTATTTGCAGGACTTTCTGTTTCATCCAAAACGGGCAATGACACCGGTTAAAGCGCTTTCTGGTGGTGAAAGGAACCGGTTGTTACTGGCGCGTCTGTTTCTGAAACCCAGTAATTTGTTGGTGCTTGATGAGCCAACCAACGATCTGGATGTGGAAACATTAGAGTTGCTGGAAGAGCTGGTAGACAATTATACAGGTACTGTATTGTTGGTGAGTCATGATCGTCAATTTGTTGATAACTCTGTGACCGAATGTTGGATTTTTGAAGGTAATGGTGTGATCAATAATTATGTTGGTGGTTATTACGATGCTCAGCAACAGCGCGAACAGGTTGTATCGTTGCGCCAGCAAAATGGGAAAAAACTGCAAACGGAAGTTAAAGTAGAAAAGATTAAGGAACCGCCAAAAAATTCTCGTAACAAAATGAGCCACCATTTATTACGAGAGTTAGAGCGATTACCATCATTGCTGGAGAAATTGGAAGAAGAGCTTGATCAGTTACAGTCTCAAGTGAGTGATCCTGACTTTTTTAGTCAGCCTCATGTAGTAACCCAAAAAATACTGACTGAGTTGTCTGACAAAGAGCGAGCATTAGAAGCTGCTTTTGATCGTTGGCATGAATTGGAAACATTGAAAAATAACCAATAGTTAACATAATTAGCAGAATCATACCGCGGAATTTTTCCGAGTATGATTCTGTGGATATTCCCAATTTCCTTACAGGAGAAAAACCTTGTGTTCCAGTAGCCATCATCATGAAATGGTATTGTGCCCTCAATGTGATTTGCTGGTGACATTGCCAGAAGAGGTTCAGGGAACGAAGGCGGTTTGTCCTCGTTGTAAGACGACATTAGTTACATGGTGGAAAGAACCTAAACATCAGCCAACAGGTTATGCAGTCAGTGCATTATTTATGCTGTTAATGGCTTGCTTGTTTCCGTTTGTTAGCATGAGTGTGGCGGGAATTGGCAGTGAAATTACCTTATCTCAAATCCCTCAGGTGATGTTTAATGAAAATTACGTCAGTGTGGGAACATTCTTTTTACTCTGTGTTCAACTGGTGCCTGCGTTTTGTATGGTAGCGATTATTCTCTTATGCCAGAGTGTTGTTATTTCTCAGAAGATAAAAATCTGGTTGGCTAGGGTTTTATTTCAGATGAAAAGCTGGTGTATGGTTGAAATCTTTCTGGCAGGGGTATTAGTCAGCTTTGTTAAATTAATGGCTTATGGTGATATTGGGTTAGGTTTAAGTTTTTTGCCATATTGCCTGTTCTGCCTTCTCCAGGTGAGAGCATTTCAATGTTTGGATCGCCACTGGTTATGGAATCAGATAGCGCTCGCACCTAAGGTGAATATATCGTTACAGGCAGGAAAAGCGGGGTTAGTGCAGGGGGTTCGATTATGTCAGTGCTGTACAGCTATTTTACCGGCAGATCAGTTAGTTTGTTCACGTTGTCATACTCGTGGACATGCCCGCCGCCGTAACAGTCTGCAATGGACAATGGCACTGATAGTGACGGCTTTAATGCTTTATATTCCTGCTAATGTCATGCCAATGATGGTGACCGAATCATTAGGTAATCAGAGTGATTCCACGATTATGGCTGGAGTGATACTACTGTGGAGTGTAGGTTCATATCCGGTAGCTTTAGTCATTTTTATTGCCAGTATTATGGTGCCATCACTGAAAATGCTGGCAATTGGTTGGTTATGTTGGGATGCCAAAGGTCGCGGTAAACGAGATTCCGCCCGAATGCATTTTATTTATGAAATTGTTGAATTTGTTGGCCGTTGGTCAATGATTGATGTATTTGTTATCGCAATATTGTCATCATTGGTACGTATGGGGAAGTTGATGAGTGTCTACCCCGCAATGGGGGCAGTTATTTTTGCTTTAGTTGTGATCCTGACCATGTTTGCGGCAATGACATTTGATCCGCGTTTAATTTGGGATAGAACCAACGTTAAACATTCGTTATAAGGCAATGAAGGAGTGTCAAGGTGACGGATAAAGTTGAAGACCAGAGTCAGGCTAAAATCGATAAAATTAAAAGTTGGTCGCCAGTCTGGATTGTACCGATTGTCACTGTACTTATTGGTGCTTGGATACTGTTTTATCATTTCAACCACCAAGGGCCGGAGGTAACGTTGATAACCTCCAACGCGGAGGGTATCGAAGCCGGAAAAACTAAAATCAAAAGCCGTAGTGTGGATGTCGGCGTGGTTGAGAGGGTTATGCTGAGTGATAATCTTAGTCAAGTTATTATTAAGGCCCGGCTGAATGATGGTATGGAAAATCTATTACGTAGTGATAGTGCTTTTTGGGTGGTGAAACCGCAGATTGGTCGTGATGGAATATCTGGCCTTGGTACTCTTCTATCCGGGGCTTTTATTGAACTTCAACCGGGAAAGAATGGTGATGAAGAAGATAAATTTAATTTATTGGACTCACCACCATTGGCCTCGCCTGATGCAAAAGGTATCCGTGTCATCCTAATCAGCGATAAAGCCGGTCAGCTTAATCCGGGCGATCCGGTGCTGTTTCGTGGTTATCGGGTTGGTTCTGTCGAAACCAACGAATTTGAACCGAAATCGCATTTGATGAGATATCAGCTATTTATTAATGCGCCTTATGATGGTTTGCTGACAACCAATGTGCGTTTTTGGAAAGAGAGTGGTATTACCCTTGATATGTCTTCCCAAGGGGTGCGTGTTGAAATGGCTTCTTTATCAACGCTATTTGGTGGTGGTGTCAGCTTTGATGTACCTAAGGGTTGGGAATTGGGTGAGCCAATTAAAGAAAAAGCCACTTACAAACTTTTTGATAACCAAAGAAGCATTCAAGATTCTTTATATACCAAACATAAAGATTATCTGTTGCTCTTCTCTGATTCTGTCCGAGGATTACAGCCGGGTGCGCCGGTGGAATTTCGTGGTATCCGTATGGGAACTGTGGCGAAAGTACCGTTCTACTCTGAGGGAATGAGACAGCGGCTGGATAATGATTTTCGTATTCCAGTACTTATCTCCATTGAGCCGGAGCGCTTTGAGAAGGAGTTGGGGGAAGGGTTTGATGTTGAGAAAGAGCTGAATAGCATAACCAAACGCGGTCTGCGGGCCTCTCTCAAATCAGGTAATTTGTTAACGGGGGCACTGTTTATTGATTTGGATTTTTATCCGAATGAAAAAGGGTGGGTTGGCCCGTATGAAATTGCAGGCTATCCGCTATTGCCAACAATCAGTGGTGGTCTTGCTCAAATTCAACATAAGGTTATTGCAGCGTTAGACAAAATTAATAATATGCCGGTTGAGCCAATGTTTAATCAGGCTATTCGCACTTTGGAAGAGAGTCAGAAAGCTATCAGAAAAGCACAGCAGACTCTTGATGAATTGAATAAAGTGCTGGCAAATCCTGAAACCAAAGATCTGCCAAAAGACATACAGAAAACATTGCAGGAGTTTAACCGCAGTATGCAAGGTTTCCAACCTGGCTCACCGGCTTATAACAAGATGTTGGATAATATGCAGCGATTAGATCAAGTGTTGAGTGAACTGCGGCCTGTGCTGAGAACGCTGAATAATAAGAGCAATGCGTTAGTTTTTGAGGCTAAGCCAATTGAAGATCCAGAACCGAAAAGGGCTAAAAAATGATGAGAAGAGTGGCATTAATTTTAGTGATTTTTATTTCTGCTTGTAGCCGTCAGCCAGAAAGAACTTATTATCAATTGCCGGTAGTCACAATAGCATCACAAAAGAGTGCTATTGTGCAACATGATCGCCAATTATGGGTACAACGAGTCATGTTGTCCGATTATCTGTCATCCTCCGGTGTGGTATATCAAAGTAGTGATGTTAGTTATATCAGTGCGGCGAATCACTTGTGGGCAAGTCCACTTGAACAGCAGTTACAGCAAGTGTTGGTAGCGGAATTAACCGTAGCGCTGCCACAGCGTTTAGTGTCTGCCCAACCATTGGTTAATAAACCAGATACTTTGGATGTAACAGTAACCAATTTTCATGGTCGTTATGATGGTAAGGTGATTTTGCAAGGTTACTGGACATTAACTTGTCAGGGGCGTGAGTTAAGTGTCATTAAACAGCCCTTTAATATAGAGCTAAAACAGGAAGAGGATGGATATGATGATTTAGTTCGCACATTGGCAAAAGGATGGGGTCAGTTGGCGCAAGCTATTACCAATCAATTAATTTCCCAATCGTAACCCTCAGCCATTCTCCGGGTGTAAAACCTTTACGCTCGGAGAAAATTGGTATTATCAGCAGGATAAAAATTTCTCTTTATTATTAATACCTTATTGATTTTCTCTGTACTAATATAACAAATATTACATTAATATGAATTTCTTGACTTGATTTTCAAAATTTATAGGGGTATTTCTAAATTGTGGTTGGATGAATGATGACCACTGTTTTCTTTTGATCTAGCTTATGAGGTAAATAAAAGCATGAAGAGACAGAAACGAGATCGTTTAGCACGTGCGTTATCGAGAGGGTACCATGCAGGTATTTTGGGGCGCTCAAGGGAGCATTGTCCCTATTATTCATTAGATGCCCGTTCTCATTGGTTAGGAGGATGGCGCCAGGCTATGGAAGACAGGGCGATGATGGCTTAATCTGCCAAACTGATGTATAGGTTAGGTGAGAAAAAAACCACCATTTCTTAATCGACGTGTATATATCCCAAATTTAATCTGACAGTGACTGATTGCTTATTACAGATATCTGTCAGATTGAATCCTGTTGGTAAATTTATTTAACCTATTTAATAAAACATCATATGATGGATATGCTGATACACTGAGTGTAGTAAATAGGGTATGTATAGCAATTAATGTGAATAATGTGTTGGTTTCCTATTTCTTTGTATTGTTCTTTTTGGGATTCCGTTTGCGAAATTTGATGAAATAGAATTCATGGCCGCCAGCTCATACATCCTATTTAACCTCCAATATGGCTGATATTGCGGCCATTCAGTAATTTATCTACTAACGAGAGGGATAATTGCAGTAAGCAGGGTTTGATAAACATTTATGACGTATTTGAACCCTATAGAGAGGGCTATATTGCACATCTTCCCCGACTGCTATGGCTACATTCTCATGACTTGAATAGGCTGTTTGAAGCAATGATAAAAGTATCGACCCGGCACTATAAGTACATACCCACCGAAATCCTCGGGCGCGAGTAGGAGTGACTATTTTTCCATAGCAATCTCCATTACTGTTAGATGCTTCTATCATTTCGATGGTGCCTTCGATCTTATTTATTGCTGTGGCAGTTGGTGTAATAGTTAATGCTACGATTATGAGCAGTATTTTTCTGATGTTCATATAAATTACCCTTGGTTGTGTTTGTTAATAATAATAAATTTTATTGATGTTTTTGCCTGTTACTAATATGCTTTTTGAGCTTATTTGATATATCAGGTCAATTTGATCATAGCACAATTTGTCAATTGCATGCTAATTAGCCAGCAATAAACTAGATGCTTATATTGCAGGTTGTTGAGATGTGGTTTTGTGCTATTCTTGGCCGAGGTAGGTTGGAGCTAGATTTTGAATCTCATATTCTAAGATATAACTGGAATTGCCTTTGAAGAGCAAAAACAATACCAAGTATTTTTCAAGCAAATATTTTTTTCAAATAATGTGCTGTTTGCTTGGTGGTGTGCTTTTAGCGAAAAAGGTGAAAAGCAATTAGCTAGTCACCTTCCTTTTCGATATGTTACTGATTATTGATTAGAAAGCACTGGTATCTTTAAACAAGCCCACTTTCAAATCCGTTGCTGTATAGATGATTTTACCATCTACTAACACTTCACCATCAGCCAGTCCCATAATCAATTTACGGTTAATAACGCGTTTAAAGTTGATACGGTAAGTGACTTTTTTCGCCGTTGGTAATACCTGGCCGGTGAACTTAACTTCGCCAACGCCAAGGGCGCGGCCTTTGCCTTCTCCACCTAACCAGCCAAGGAAGAATCCAACCAATTGCCACATGGCATCAAGGCCAAGGCAGCCGGGCATTACCGGGTCATTAATAAAATGGCAGTCGAAAAACCATAAATCGGGGGTAATATCCAGCTCGGCTTCTATGTAACCTTTATCGTAGGTACCACCGTTTTCTGTCATTTCAATGATGCGATCCATCATTAACATATTACCAGATGGTAATGGAGGCCCATTTTTTCCAAATAACTCGCTACGCCCAGATGCGATAAGATCTTCTTTTGTGTAGGATTTACGTTTATCAACCATAATTATCAGATAGCCTTATATTTAATGTAGGGTAAATAATAGAGTACACTTGTACGCTGAACAACTCCGATCAGACATTCTGAATTAACCCAACCAGCGAAGAAACCACGGGAATTTAGGCCGTTCTTGATTATTCGCCTGTGTTATACGTTCTTGTATCATAGCTAACAAGTGTGTTTCTTGTTGATCATAATAAGGGATACCTGTTAATAAAGGCAGCGCTTCAGAAACATGTTTTACTGACCATAAATGGAATTTTTGATCTTTTACCGCATTTACAACGGCTTGATTGAGACATAAATGACGGATGTTCGCCTCTGGTAGGATAACTCCTTGTTGACCAGTTAGTCCTCTGCGATGGCATACTTCAAAGAAACCTTCGATTTTTTCGTTAATACCGCCGATGGGTTGAACGTAACCAAATTGATCTACTGCACCTGTGACCGCCAGTTGTTGATCAATGGGTTGCAGGGAAAGCGCGCTTATCAGTGCGCATAATTCAGCAAGAGAAGCACTGTCGCCGTCAACTTCACTATAAGACTGTTCAAATGCAATAGATGCAGAGAAAGGCTGCGGTTGATCCAACTTTAGCTCGGAAATCAAAAAGGCTTGCATAATCATCATGCCTTTCGCATGGATATTGCCACCTAACTCGACTTTGCGTTCAACATCAATAAATTCCCCATCTCCTATATGAGCCACGCAAGTGATGCGAGATGGTTCTCCTACTGAATCAGGGTGGCCGGGGTACTCCAGCACAGATAATCCATTAATTTGGCCAATGACCATGCCTTGGGTGCGGATAAGAATCTGGCCTTGATGAATTTCCTCTAAACCGCGTTCTGGCAGATAGTTGTGACGCCAGCGGCGATTCTCCTCTGCTTGTTTAATAGATTGAGCTGTAATCTGATTTTCTTGCTGATAGAGTGCGGCGGTGGTGAGTTGCCGCTGTAGCCAAAGAATATCCAAAGGCAGGTGGTATTGATCTTCCACATAACGAGTTGCTTGTTGGACAAGCTCAGGCCAGGCATTATGATTCAATGGAGGTAATTGCCATTGTTGAATAAGTCCATTGATATAATTGCACCACAGGCTTAAATCCTGCTCATTATGAAATGGCATATCCAGATCAAATTCACCATACAGAGCGCTTTTGGCTAATTCAGGTTCTGTTGCCTGAAACTCTTCAAGGTTTAGACGATCTCCAACCAGAATCAGACGTAGCTTTAATGGCATCGAGGGGATAGGTAATGGTAACGGTTTGTTGCTATCCGGAGACAACCATTCAAAGCGTTGCTGAATAATCATTTGTTTCAGGCGAACCCACATTAATGGCTGAGAAAGTAGGGTACGTAATGGCAGAATAAGTACACCGCCATTTACCTGATGAATCAGACCAGGTTGTAAGTGAATTTCTCCGTTGTGAGAGTGGAAACAGCCAAATAATTGCTCTGCTTCTATCCATTCACGATAAGCCACGCGTAACTCAGGTGTGAAATGGCCTTCTGTTGATGGTTGCCAGCTAATTTTTTGTTGCTGGATGTGATAATTGCCACCAATTTGGGGAAGTTCTTTTGTGAGTAATGGATGGATAGACTCAGCTAACGCTGACAAATAAGTATCACATTCTTCAGCTTTCAATAGCATAAAAGGCTGGCCGGAATCCATCCGGCAAAAAAGCTGCAAACCACTATGTAGCCGTGATTGAACGGCTTCCATACTGGCAGGTGCCTGTTGGGAAGCAGAATGAAAGAGCGCATCATAAGGCGTGCAATTCGGCAGTAATGCCTGCCAGTCTAGTTTGTTAGTGGTCAAAATGATCAGCTATATATTGTAAAGTAGGAAAGTGCCGATTATACAAGATTAAGATATAAACCAACATGCTTGAATGTTTGCTATTGTAGACACTTTATGTAAAACATAATTTGATCAAAAAGCAGAGATTAATCGGTTTGGCTATAAGCAATTTACTAAAATAGTTGTTATGCTTATTTTTGGTTACGCTGTCACTGAGAAAGTAAGATGAAATATCAACAACTGGAAAATTTGGAATGTGGCTGGAAATGGGCTTATCTGATGAAAAAACATCAAGAAGGCGAGCTAATTACTAAATATATTGAAAGCAGTGCGGCTCATGCAGCAGTTGATAAACTCATTGAACTTGAGAGTGAACCGGTAAGGGTACTGAAATGGATTGAGCAACATATGAATCCTGATTTATCCAACCGAATGAAACAAACTATCCGCGCTCGGCGTAAACGGCATTTTAATGCGGAACATCAGCATACTCGTAAGAAATCCATCGATTTAGATTTTCCCGTGTGGAATCGCTTATCTGCGCTTTCTCAGCGACGGGGTAATACACTGTCAGAAACTATCATCCAGTTAATTGAAGATGCTGAACGGAAAGAAAAATATGCCAATCAGATGTCTAGCTTGAAACACGACTTGGAAGCTATTCTGGGTAAGAAAGAATAATTTCAGTTGTTATAGATTGATATCGCAATAAGCTCCTTAAAGTAGATTCACTGTAAGTAAAAGAAAACCCCATTTGGCAATGAGGTTTTCTGCGCTTTTGATGATTAATTATAACCAAGAAAGGCTATTATTGAGCGGATTTTGCTTGAGTAACAACTTCTTTAATGCCCTGAATTTCGATCTCTACGCGACGATCTGGCGCCAGGCAGTTGATTAGGTTAGGTTTGCGAACCTTATCACAGGTTGAACCGGTGACTGGATTTGCTTTACCGTGGCCTTCTGCGCTGATGCTGCCGGCAGGGATACCTTTAGATACCAGATAGTCAACTACGCTTTGAGCGCGTTTTTGAGACAGTTTCTGATTGTAAGCGTCTTTACCGATACGGTCGGTGTAGCCTAAAACCAGCACCTTGCCCTGATTTGGGTCGATGTTTGCTAACTCAGTATAGAGTTGATCCAGAGTATGTTTACCTTCGGTTTTCAGCTCAGAACTTGCAAATTCGAACAGCACGTCAGAACGCAGGGTAAAACGCTTATTTTCAACAACGGGTGCTGGAGCTGGTGTTGGAGCAACAACCGGAGCTGGAGCAACAACTGGGGCTGCTGCTTCATCTTGGCCGAAACGGTAAGAAACACCAACGCTTAACAGACCGTTATCAGGACGTGCGCCTACTGAGCCTGCGTCACCGATATTGTTAACCCACTGGTAGTCCAGACGAGTAGCCCAGTCTTTAGTTATCGCATACTCAACACCGATGGCCGCCAATGGAGAAACACCGGTGTCATGATTTTTCAGATGAGTATTGGTTGCGCCGTAATTTGCTTTGGAATCTGCCCGCCAAACCATACCGCCTAAGCGAGTATAGATATCCAAGTCATCCATAATTGGATAGCTCAGTTTGGTTGCCAATTGGAAACCGTGGGCTTTGAAGGCGCCATTATTGACGCTGCCTTTGTAAGACATACGTCCTAACCAGTCATAACCTATTTCAAAACCCAGGTATGGATTGGCTTGATAACCTAAGAAAGCACCCGCACCCAATTGGTTTTTATGAGTAGGGCCATTACCGATCGCACTGGTATAACCGTTGCCGTAGAAGTTTACGTCATGGTATTGGGACCAACCCAACTTACCACCGGTATACCAAGTGTTGTCTTTTGGAGCTGCTTGCGTTGCAGTTGTGAAAGCGGCCACTGCCACTGCTATCGCGATAGCTGTCTTTTTCATTTTAACGCCTCGTTATTATCATCACCCAATAGGCAATTGGCTTTGGAAGCCTTTTTGCTTACTGCCTATCCCATTAGGCTTTCATTTGCCATTCTTTGTAATAAAAGCGAGCACTGAATTGTGCTCAAATTCTCCGGTACCATTATTGTGTGTACACTTTGAATTTTGCGCGTTTCTATGTTCACTATTCATCCATAAGAATGGCTTGCACTAATTTTAGCATCTTTTAATATCTACTAAGATAGGCTGTCGAGCCATATTGATTAAAAACTCAGTTAGAGGAATGCTGCACTTTTTCATAAAACCGATAGACTAAACAATACAAGGGTACTAAGTGCAGTAACCTTTAATGGTGTAAAGTCTACAACGAAGTTAAAAAGTTACAAGTGTCCCTTGATTAATAGAGTAAAAAATTTAAAAGGTAATGTATAATTTTTTTAAAAAATTTACTATTCTTTACAACTAATCTTGCCTTAGTTAATTGATTTTAATTGTGATTAGTGATTTTCGGTCTGGATTGGTTATTTTGTGTTATAAATATTGCGATAATTCCTAGTTTTGGTCAATGATAGTAAATGGAATGGATTTTTAGTAAATCTGCTCGCGATTCAGCACAGTTGGTTTCTTTATTTACATCTTGTGGGCGCATAATAAAGCCCAGTGCGTTACCTTTTTGTGCCGCAGCCTGTAATTTTACGGTATCCTTTTCTGATAACTTTGGTAACCAGCCAAGGACCACGCTATAATTACCACTCGCTAATGCTCTTTCCATTGCTTCCACCGTTGTAATGGAGCTGATGCGATTTAATTGGACAATTTTATCTAAAGGTAATCCAGAGTTAATTAACCATTGACGGCTTAGTTTCTTATGTGGACTAACCCATAGCAACCAGCGAGCCTCATTTCCTGATTGGCGTAACAAAGGTAGCAATATACGATTAATGATAGCTTGGTTATCGCTATATTGGTTATCACTATAAATCAATTCACTCACTATACCCTCTTTACCCTCTTTACCCTCTTTACCCTCTTTCACTACTCCCTCTCTTTTGGCTGAATTATCTTGTGTAGGTGAAGAGAGTGATAGCTGCTTTTTGGTTGACTGATGTTTAGAAGGGTAAACCCAGGATGATTGAATGCCCATAATGAACCTTGCCACGATTAACTGTATTAATATACAGTATCTTCATATCAGGCTAAGATCAAGTCTATTTTTTCAAAGAGCTTCGCAAATATTGACTGTAAATGGCTGTAAACTCATTTAACCATTGGCAGGGAAAATTGAATTGCGTATGTTTTTAATTGCTTGTTCCTGTTATTTATTTTACTAATAACTGGGTCAAATCTATGGATAAGAGATTTATTTGCACAAAACTCATGGAGTGATCTGTATGTTTTTGTCTGAGGTACGTTTTACTCAACTCAAAAATGGTTTTTCGTCGTTTGGAACATTGACAAGGAAGCCACAGTTTGGCGGTTACAGCCTGTTATCTGATGGGATTATGTTCGCTATTATTGCTGATGGAGAATTATATTTACGAGGAAATGGACATGCTGAAGTATTATTTAAAGCCAGAGGAATGAAAAACTATATTTACTCGAAAAAGGGAGTGCCTGTAACTTTGCGTTATTACCAAGTGGTTGAATCACTTTGGCAAGATCAAGAGTTGTTATCTCAATATGCGTACTTGGCTTATCACTACTCATTTATTGAAATGGCGGGTAAAAAGAAAATGCCGGAGCGCTTGAAGGATTTGCCTAATCTTGGAATGTCTTTAGAACGCCAGTTATGGAAAGTTGGAATATGTAAAGTTGAAGATTTACGGTTGTTAGGTGCGAAAGCCAGTTATTTAAAACTGCATCAATATAAAAGAAAATCTAATATTAATTTATTGCTTGCTTTGGCTGGTGCAATTGAAGGATGTCATTCAGCCGTTTTACCGGTACAGATCCGTAATGATTTATTACGTTGGCACAAGGAACTGGCTTGTTAGATCTTTATCGAGAATAGCTAATGAAAGGGGCAGTCAACTGCCCCAGTATATCAATCTGGTTATAATTGATTAATTTCTTTAATGATATTTACAATTTCAGGTGACAATCCTATTAATAAACCAGTTTGTTGCAATACCAGTTGCTCTTTGTTATTTCTTTCTGCCGGAGCTTGCTCAATTTTTTTCACTATGTTGACAGGTATTTGCTTAATTCTATCATCATCTATTAATGCCGGTTTTAATGCTGTATCGACATAACAAACAGCATCATTAAGAATGTCCAGAATAACTTTATTATCCAATTTATCTCGGTGTGCTTCCAGCGCAGAGATGTAACTTAGCATGGTGTGATTTAGGCACAATAACCGGAATGCCCTTTCTTGAACAGTCTGGTCACTTTTCGGCTCGGCAGACATGTTTGAAATAACGGATGCCAGTTCTGCGTCACTATTATGGGCATCACGGCGGGCAATTTGATAGTTCAATCCGTTATCTTTTCCCTGATAATATTGAGCTAAAATGGCATCAAGGTAGCGACAATTGGTGTTCATCGTCCGATTTATCACTTGTGATAACTGGCGGAATTTCCAGTCTTGCCAGATGAAATTTACCGCTAACAAGTTGAAGCATAATAGTACCAGTAATGTGATAAACAGAGTTGCATGTGCATACTGGGTATTGCGGAAGGTGAAGAATAATACGCCAGAAATAACAATTTGCCCACGTAGGCCAGCGTCAATCCGTCGTAAAGACGGTTGCGGCCTGAGAAGTGGGAAGCCTCGCCGTTTTTTACGGCGGGGAGCAGTCACGATACGGTTATAATAGAGAAAATGACTGTTATAAAGAAAACGGTGCGGACCGGAAAACAGTTAGCACAAAATACCCCTGAGGTAATAATAACGGTCATAAGTAACATTATGATAAAAGGTTTATTAGTGATAAAAAACGCTTATAAGACATAATTCAACTATTTTTTAGGTATGGCGCTCAATAATGGAACTTAAAGCAACACAAATTGGCCAACGTCTTGCTCAGCATCCTTATAATCGGGTGCGTTTGCTGAATGCGGGTATTGAAGTCAGTGGTGAAAAGCATCAATACCTTATCCCATTTAACCAGCTAATTAATATTCAGTGTAAACGAGGTATTGTCTGGGGGGAGTTAGAGTTTGAACTGCCCAATAGACAAGCAGTTCGTCTTCATGGCACTGAATGGCAGCAAACTCAGCGTTTTTACCATTATCTGCTTGGTGAATGGCAGAAATGGAGCCAGGAAATGAGTGATATTAGTGCTAATGTGCTGGCAACTCAGGTTAGTGAAATCAACAGAATTGACCAACAGAATCGCTGGTTTAAAAAAACGGATTTATTCCAGTTGCAACAGCGGATTCAGGCAGCGTTTCAGGCTTTACCATTGCCGTTACAACGTCTGGAACAATTTGATAATTGCCGGGAAGGGTATCAAACATGTTTGAGCTGGCTTGAGAATGGCGAGAAGCTTGTTGAAAAGATGAATCTGCAATGGACAGAACGTATGTTGGAGCAACATCGTGACTTCTTTCAGCGGGTAGAAACATCTCCGTTAAATCTTTCTCAGAGTTTGTCTGTTGTTAACGGTGAAAATTCAATTCTGGTTCTTGCTGGCGCAGGGAGTGGAAAAACATCGGTGTTAGTTGCGAGAGCGGGTTGGTTATTACTTCGCCAACAGGTAATTCCCGAACAGATATTATTGTTAGCGTTTGATAATCAGGCTGTAAGTGAGATGAATGAACGGATTCATATCCGTCTTGGTGTGAATGATATTAAAGTAAAAACGTTTCATGATCTGGCGTTGCATATTATTCAGCAAGGAAGTAATAAAGTACCCAAAATCAGCGAGCTGGAAACTGATGAGCAAAAAAGAAGAGATTTTTTGATTAAACACTGGCAACAACAATGCAGTGAAAAGAAAGCGCAAGCCAAAGGTTGGCGAGAATGTCTGACGGAAGAGTTGAAATGGGAAGTGCCGGAAGGTGAATTTTGGCACGATGAACAACTTGCTAACCGTTTGTCAGACCGGCTTGAGCGTTGGTTGGGTTTGATGCGTATACATGGTGGTAGCCAGAAGGCGATGATAGAGCAAGCTCAGGAAGAGTATCTGGATCGGTTTCAAAAATGTATTCGCCTGATGGGGCCTTTATTAAAAGCGTGGAAATCTGAATTAAAAACAGAAGGTGCTGTTGATTACTCAGGGTTAATCCATCAGGCGGTGAATATTCTGGATAAAGGGCGGTTTATCAGCCCGTGGAAGCATATTCTGGTGGATGAGTTTCAGGATATTTCACCATTAGGGGCCAAATTGCTCGCTGCATTGCGAGCACAAAACAGCCAAAGCTGTCTGCTTGCCGTAGGGGATGATTGGCAAGCAATATATCGTTTCAGTGGTGCGGAACCGATGTTGACTACCGTATTTGCTGATTATTTTGGTAAAGATGCTGAATGTGTATTGGATATCTCTTATCGGTTTAATGATAGGATTGGTGAGGTTGCAAACGAGTTTGTGCAACAAAACCCAAATCAATTAAGTAAGCCACTAAATAGTTTGATTAAGGATAATAAAAAATCAATTGTCATTCTGCCAGAAGATCAGCTTGAATCTTTATTGAATAAAATGAGTGGCTATGTCACTGAGCAGGAAACGATTTTATTACTAGCACGTTATCACTATTTGAAACCTGAATTACTGAAAAAAGCAGCAACTCGCTGGCCTAAATTGAAAATAGAGTTTATGACTGTCCATGCATCCAAAGGACGACAAGCGGATTATGTCATTATTCTTGGCTTGCATCAGGGGAAAGATGGTTTTCCTGCACCGGCAAGGGAATCGGTGATGGAGCGGGTTTTATTGCCGCCGCTGGAAGATTTTCCGGATGCGGAGGAGCGTCGCCTTTTGTATGTTGCATTAACACGGGCGAAGAAGCAGGTATGGTTGATGCAGGATAAGAAGAATCCATCAGTATTTGTGCGTCAATTAGAGCGGCTAAATGTGCCTGTTCAACGTAAACCTTGAGGTTTTGCCTGGCTGAAATATTCAGGGCTATCATGGGATACCTTTGCTGGAAATCTCACTCTTGTTTTTTCCTAGTATCTGACTTGGAGAAAACGTGTAGTTGTAGGTATATGTTGCAAAGACTTATTTCAGACGTTCATTTAAATAATTTTGATAATCAGGCACTTGAATACTTACTGATTCAGAAAACAGAGGAGAACTAACAATAAAATCCGCAGACGCCAGGTTAGTTGCAACGGGGATATTCCATACTGTAGCAAGGCGCAGCAGTGCTTTTACATCAGGATCATGAGGTACGGAATTAAGCGGGTCCCAGAAAAATATCAACACATCAATTTTCCCTTCTGAGATTAGAGAACCAATTTGTTGATCTCCACCCATTGGGCCACTAAGCATATTGGTAACGGGTAATCCGGTTTCGTTCTGAATCAGATTACCGGTTGTGCCGGTAGCGTATAAATGGTGTTTCTTGAGTAAATTCTTATGTTTTTTGGACCAAGTTAATAGCGAAATTTTACAGTGGTCATGTGCAATAAGCGCTATATTTTTAGTGATTGCCATTGTGCGAGTTGTCAATTCCATGAGATGCCTTTAGTAATCGTTATTGTGTTTTCGAACGTAGTTAGCTCAATTGATAACAATGTTTATCATATACATTGTAATAAATAAACAAAGTAAAACACCGAATTTTGAGGAAGAGTAAATGAGTGACCAGCAAATTGCAGACATACTAAAACGAGTAAAAGTTATTGCTCTGGTAGGAGCAAGTGAAAAAACTACGCGTCCAAGTTATAAAGTTATGGCTTATTTACTGGAACAAGGCTATCAGGTGATCCCTGTCAGCCCGAAGCTTGCCGGACAAACATTGCTTGGGCAACGAGTGTATGCACAACTGGCAGATATTCCACAACCTGTTGATATAGTTGATGTATTTCGTAATGCGGAAGCTGCATATGACATTGCGCAAGAAGCTATAGATATCAAAGCAAAAGTGCTCTGGTTGCAACTTGGTGTTATTAATGAGCAAGCAAAAGTATTAGCAGAGGAAGCAGGTCTGGAAGTTGTTATGGATCGCTGCCCAAAAATTGAAATTCCGAGACTGGGACTCGAAAAATAATATTTTTCAGTTTGTAGTTACTTAGTTTCTAATCAATGGACGAAGGGAGCCTGGCACCAATATCTAATACAAACTTAAGGCGTTGGATGAGAAATGGTGCCCGGGTTCCAAGTGTTCAAATAATGTTTAAGTTGAATATTGAGTTTACTGTTCTAGACATCTTATAAAATCTATTTTTACAGTTATTACAATATTTTAAGGCAATTTTGGTTGTTCTTATGGTTGCTAAGTTTTGCCAGAATCTACACTTTTATTGCTATAAGATAGGTGTTTTTGCTGTACCCCAGTTTTAACCCTTTTTTATCATTAAAAAATAACCTATTGATTTAAAAGAAAAATTAAGTATCGCCTAAAAAAAGGGTTTTTTCATTTTTTATCATTATATTCTTTAACAGTCAGCAACTTAAGGTTAATATGTAACAGTGCACTGCCGTACAGGCAGCTTAGAAAATTACGCAATGCGCCGAACGCCGAAGAAACCGGTGCACTGCCGTACAGGCAGCTTAGAAACTTTATCGTCAGTTGCTATTGACCAAACGGCCTGTGCACTGCCGTACAGGCAGCTTAGAAAAGAGATAGAAATTGTTTACCTTCATTTTGACAGTGCACTGCCGTACAGGCAGCTTAGAAAAGCGACCGACGCGAGCCGCGCTCGGTGCATACGTGCACTGCCGTACAGGCAGCTTAGAAACTCTCGATAAATACGACGATAAAGCAGTCACAGTGCACTGCCGTACAGGCAGCTTAGAAATATTTCATCCCATGTTTCAAATTGTTTTTTATGTGCACTGCCGTACAGGCAGCTTAGAAAGCCGATTCGTGGCCTATTATTGTTAAGAATAAGTGCACTGCCGTACAGGCAGCTTAGAAAAATCACATTCAAGTGCATTATCTCGTTCCGTGGTGCACTGCCGTACAGGCAGCTTAGAAATCTATGGGAGGTACGCGTATTATTCAGATTCTGTGCACTGCCGTACAGGCAGCTTAGAAATAAATACCTATGGGTGGTCATTAAGATATAGTGTGCACTGCCGTACAGGCAGCTTAGAAAACGCTTGGGGAGCTAACAGTCAGCGTCACAGAGTGCACTGCCGTACAGGCAGCTTAGAAATTATCGGCATCCTGAATTTTCAAGTGCAATATGTGCACTGCCGTACAGGCAGCTTAGAAATGAGCGGGAATAGTATAAGCACGAGTCATACTGTGCACTGCCGTATAGGCAGCTTAGAAAGAAGTGACCGGGGGCGATATTTCTCTTGAAGCGTGCACTGCCGTACAGGCAGCTTAGAAAAGAATGTACCAGAAGTGACTTTTGCCCCACCGGTGCACTGCCGTACAGGCAGCTTAGAAAAAATTTGTTGGGTGATTAAATGGCAACGGTAAGTGCACTGCCGTACAGGCAGCTTAGAAACCGGATCGACTCCCCGACTATCATCCCATCCTGTGCACTGCCGTACAGGCAGCTTAGAAATGGTATTTTTGGCGTGGGGAATATCGGTGATGGTGCACTGCCGTACAGGCAGCTTAGAAAAAATCAATGTAGGCTTGCTGCGCTTTCATCAAGTGCACTGCCGTACAGGCAGCTTAGAAATACTTGATACCAATCATTATAATAACCTGCTCGCGCACTGCCGTACAGGCAGCTTAGAAAGCTGCGTGCCAGCAACGGTTATGGTACTACTGGTGCACTGCCGTACAGGCAGCTTAGAAAAAGGATGCTGAGAAATGGTACATCCAAACACCGTGCACTGCCGTACAGGCAGCTTAGAAAAGGATGGCTTTCGACATGCTCAACTCAGCCCAGTGCACTGCCGTACAGGCAGCTTAGAAAAAAATATGCACTAGCTGCTAGTACGTCATGGTGTGCACTGCCGTACAGGCAGCTTAGAAAATTGAGTAAACTAATAATTATCAAGGATAGTGGTGCACTGCCGTACAGGCAGCTTAGAAATGTTCATGTTCGCGTTAGGGATGAAAACGGCCATGCACTGCCGTACAGGCAGCTTAAAACACGATAACTGCCTTAGGTTGTTTAGGTATAAATGGGAGATTAATTGCGCAGCCTTGGGGCCAGTAGCTGATTGCGGATAGATTCTGCTAGTTCATCTAGAGAAGGTTGCTCTGGATGTTCATCAGATGTTTCATAGGCTAATTGCGCTTCAGCCAAATAAGTATGTACAGGTTGACCGTTGTCATCTTCCATCACAACGTGATACCAGGGAGCGGAACGCAAGGTAGCATTGGATGCAATGTCATCCTCTTGGGGTTGTTCCAGAGAGTATTCCACATCAATATCCACGATGACTCCTAAATAACCAAGAAGCTTGTGACGTACTTGTTGGCCGATACCGAATTTGCTGGCGATAATCATAGTCACCTCCAAAGAAGATCTTGCATTGAGATTGATATAAGGGCAGTAAGGTGAATTACAAGAGCATACCCGGTGGTTGAAGCCTTTTTTTGCTTTAATTGTGAGTGTGACTTCATCTATTTCAGGTTAGCTGTAGTAAATATAAAACACAACCAACAGTCGTGTGCTTAACTATATATGTGAGCGATACCGCAAGGTGATTGGGTTGATAGGGGTAATTATGATTAAATCTGGAATAACAATTTATGTTTATGGCCGGGTTCAGGGAGTTGGGTTTCGCTATCAAACTTTTCGTTGGGCGAAATTTAATAGGCTGACAGGTTATGTCTGTAATTTGCATGACGGCAGTGTCAAAATCGTAGCTTATGGTGACAGTGAACAACTAAATAAATTAACCCATTGGTTGGAGCAGGGTGGTCCACCGGGAGCACGAATAGATAACCTTTCCTTTCACACCTGCGCAGTGGAGGATGTTGCAGATTTTAGCGTCCGCCACTGAGCTAGATTATTGATTAGATACATTTTACCGGTTTCGGCAGCCCGGCAATTTTAGTTGCCTGCTTTGCCGGTCCTTTGGGAAACAAGCGGTAAAGATAGCGACTGTTGCCTTTTTCTTCGCCATACTTTTGTGCAATTGCTTTTACTAACATACGGACAGCCGGGGATGTATTAAACTCCTTATAAAATTCCCGGATAAAAAGAATGACTTCCCAATGCTGTTCAGTCAAAGTG
Organism: Photorhabdus akhurstii; assembly: GCF_019090985.1. Classification (NCBI taxonomy): domain Bacteria; kingdom Pseudomonadati; phylum Pseudomonadota; class Gammaproteobacteria; order Enterobacterales; family Morganellaceae; genus Photorhabdus; species Photorhabdus akhurstii. The sequence continues at coordinate 2,087,396 of NZ_CP020335.1, forward strand.
ATTTCTTCTTGTTCGGCGAGGAGTAAAGCTATTGCTTCCTGCCAGTCACTACTGTTTTTCAGATAACCTTGCGCATCGGTTTCGATTTCTTGACCTTCGAATACCAACATAATCATTAATAACCATCAAAGAAAAGTAGCCGTAATTTAGCAAAAATCACTTCCGTACCCAAGGATAGGATGCACATATGCGGATAAAATAAGCCAACGACCATGAAAAAGAGTAAATTTACGGCAATCGAACAGAAGGAGACTTTACATCTTTCTCGGTGCTGTTTATAGTGCACGCCATTGCGGAGGGGTGGCCGAGCGGCTTAAGGCAGCGGTCTTGAAAACCGCCGATGGGAAACCATCCGAGAGTTCGAATCTCTCCTCCTCCGCCAATTACACTTCTACTAACATATCTTAAAGTCTATTTTCTTCAATAAAATCAAAGAGTATAGGAAAAACAAGTATCTTAAAGGCTCTTGGCATCTCTTAAAATCAACAGGAATTTGTGTATAGTTTTGTGTATAGTTTTTCCTGTACAAATTTTCCTATACACATTGGTGAGATGATGAAGCTAACAAACATGGCTATCAAGAAAGCCAAACCGGAAGAAAAGCCTTACACGTTGTCTGATGGAAACGGGCTTTCACTATTGGTAGAACCGAACGGCTCTAAAGGGTGGCGATTCCGCTATCGTTTTGATGATAAGCAGAAGATGATCTCTTTAGGTACTTACCCGGAGGTACCTTTAACGGAAGCCAGAAGAAGAACGGCAGAATGCCGCTCAATGGTTGCTGGTGGAATTAATCCTTCCGAAGCCAGAAAGCGGCAAAAACGAGAAAATATCATCACGTCAGAAAATACTTTTGAGAAAATCACTCGCGAGTGGTACGAAAAACGCAAAGATAGATGGTCGGTAGGGTATCGCTCTGACATGATGAGCGCATTTGAAAATGATGTCTTTCCTTATATTGGAGACAGGCCAATAGCAGACATAAAACCACTGGAATTATTGGATGTTCTTTCAAGATTGGAAAAACGCGGGGCAACTGAGAAGTTAAAAAAAGTCCGTCAGCGTTGTGGTGAGGTATGGAAATACGCCGTTATTACAGGTAGAGCTGAATATAATCCAGCCCCCGATCTTGCCAGTGCGTTTATCCCCCATAAAAGAGAGCATTATCCTCACTTAAAAATTGATGAACTCCCAGAATTTTTAAAGTCCATTGATAAGCATATGAGCAGCCAAGTAGTTAGGCATGCATTGAGAATTTTGATTCTTACAGGATTGCGCCCTGGTGAATTAAGAAATCTGGAATGGAGCGAAGTGGATTTAGAAAAGCGAATGGTAGAAATTTCTGCCGAAAGAATGAAAATGCGCAGGCCGCACTGTATTCCTTTATCTGATCAAGTAGTGACTTTGTTCCAGCAGTTGCACCCAATTAGTGGTGACTATCAACATGTATTCCCTAGCCGAACGGATTATAAAAAGCCAATTAGTGAAATGGCTATAAATGTTATGATGAAACGCATGGGGTATGGCGGCAGAGCTACGGGACATGGATTCCGTCACACAATGAGCACCATATTACATGAGCATAGCTTCCCATCTGAATGGATAGAATTGCAGCTTGCTCATGTTGATAAAAATAGCATCAGGGGCACGTATAACCATGCCCTTTATCTGGATGGACGCAGAGAGATGCTTCAATGGTACGCTGATTTTATGAATTCCCTAGAATACGGGAAAGATATTATTAATAGTCGCTTTAAAAATGACTAACTACGCATTATCTTCAATTGAGCAGCGGGATTTATTAATACGCTGCGCAATCCATTCATTGATTTCACACTCTATAAAGGCAATTGAACGAGGACCAATTTTAACTGGTTTAGGGAACTCCCCTTTATCTATTAATTTATAAGTCCATGACTTGCTATAACCCGTTCTATTTAAAACCTCATTTAATCTAATTAGCTTATTTGACATATACATCACTCCCTTTTCTAATATAACCGTTCTCCAAAATTATCCTTGCCACTGTTGCCGGAGTGGTTTCATCGCTCCAGGTAAGATCATCAATCAGGAAGTTCAGTTCAGCAGCAAGTACGGATTCTAAATCTTTGGGCCAATACTCATATGCAATATCGCTGTAATGAGAGTTCTTGATGACCTTAAGTGTCAGTAATACCATCTCTTCCGATGCTCTATCGGCTTTTCTGTAACCGGCATCCCAAACAGCATCGGTGATATCGGATGGATCACCCCATGCCGAGGCTATTACTTGGGTTAAGTGGAATGAGTTATTGATCATGCTTTTTCCTCGGTGTTATCGGCCTCGAATTTGATATAGTCGAGACCATCGGCTTGAGCTTTGTGTAATTCTTTAATAAATTGCTCTTTTGAATATCCAAGGCTTTTGGAAACGATATTTAATACTTGTTCATTTTCAAGAAGCTCATCTATTCCCATTGTGATTTTATTATTGCTCATGATCACTTTTCCTCTGGTGACTGACGGTATCTATATCTTGTCCGCAAAAAGGGCAGTAATTCACCATAACGCCAGTGCCGACAAATTCACCAGAATGTAACTGAACGATATCAGTACCCGGCTCTCCATTTACTACCTGTGGCGCTGGTGTCAGAGGAGGGCATTTGCCCTCGTGGATATAAAAATTACGTTTCATGCGGTGGATGATCTGCTGTGTATAGTCCCTGCCATCGTCGATATGGAATGTCGTCCTGATCAGTTCATCATCGGTATCTGCTATCTGGTTGTGCTCTTCCGTCACTGTTCGCTCTCCCTGCAAATGATTTTGTAGGCCCGCAATACGTGCGTTGTTTTGCCAGTGATAGTAGTTTTCCTTAATAGGAAACCGACAGACGAAGCACGAACGGGTACCATTAACAGGGCGGCATCGACACAACGGTTATGCTTGCGGCGTTCAGTGATGAAACTGGCAACGACGATCTGTGCAATGTTACCCTTGTCTAAGTATTCGATTTTCATCGCAATGACTCCTATTGTTTGCCAGCGCATTAAGATGAAAGTTTTTCGTTATCATCTGATCCTCCTGTCAATGAATAATCGGCATGGTGTTAAACTCGCCAGCCTCTGCCGCTTTGATTAATTCATCGTGCAAGATAGAAAGCCCTTCGCGCCCTTTATCAGATAGCCGATTGCCGATCTCTGGTTGTATATTGATAAAAGACATGTACATTCTGACCGCCATATCCGCCCCGTCTTCGCTACCGGACTTCTCAAAGGCGATCCCCTCAATATGGGTTGCTAACATCATGCGCTCTGCTAATGGGTATATCGTGATTGCCGCTGTACCATTATCGTAGATGGCTGCGGTATCAGTGCCTCCCTTGCCGTTATCAACTTCACAAGTGCTGTTTCCGTCTATTTGCTCTTGTACAAACGAGACTGACACAACCCAGCGCCACAACATTAACCGCTGTTCACTGGTTGGTGCATAGAAGCCCGCTTTACAGCCATGAAGAATAGCCACTATCAATTCAAAGCCCAGTAATAAATCATTGTCATATTGACCCGCGTCCAACGATACCAATGCCTCCGCATAACTCATGACTTTGGTGTTCGCGGCCTCAGTAATGACAATGACGCCATACTTGCCGTAATCAAATGCTGTTTCAGTGTGTTGCTTTATTGCGCCCATGATTACCCCTGCTGGCTTAGTGTGATGTTTGCTCATTACCTACCCTCCCAACCGATAACTTGGAACAGCCCCATTTTTGGGTGATACCATTTGGATTTACGTTGTTCAGCTTCACCCATCATCAGACGGAATGCGCTCATAAAGTCCTCTTTAAATATGATTTTCATCGGGCGAGGTTGTCCGTCTGGTGTCATGATGATGATGCTGTCCGTTGGTACGTTGTACTGTTCGGCCAAGGTACGGCATTTGGCATTGGTTAATCCTGATTCAGTCGCAGCCAGAGAGAACCCAATCCAGCCTACGGGAATAGCTCCGTGTTTGATTTGCTCAATGGTTTCATGAACCTGTTCAACCTTCTCATCAATGCGGTTAATCTGGCGCTGTTGTTGGGCGGCATGACTGGCGATCCTGGCAATCATTTCAGTCTCGCTCAGTACCGTTTGCGGTTTACGGAAATAGTTGTTGACCAGTTCACGTTGAACCTGCCACGCAATATCATCATTGAATGGCTTGGTTAACATCAGATAACCAGACTCAAAAAGCACAATGCCGTTGGGGGCGAACTTGGAAAATAACCCGTCAGGGAGGTTGGTACGTATATCGTCCTGACCTAAGATTTGATAATCCACTCCACACACAAAGCGCTGATTGTTTCTGTTGAATGCGGCTTTAGCTGTTCCATCTGGTCGCTCGTGAACCTGATCAATCATTGAGAACGTCACAATGCGCTGACCTTGATATTCCACGACAGGCATTTGGGTTTTATTGATGGTGATTAATTCTTTCATTGTTTCATTTCCTTAATTTCAATTTTCATTTTCTTGGCATGGCGGCGCATGGAGCGATTAAGTGGCATTAATATGTCTCCGTTATGCGTCGAATAAGATTCAATGAACTTTTGGGAATTGACATACCCATCTGTGGACCCTTCTTTTATTTGAAGGAGCTGAGGTATTGTCATGCCTTCAAATCCTTGCTGTGTTTTACTTCTTCTCCTTTTCGCCATTACATCCCCTCCGCTTTATCAATGTGGACCTTTAGAGCATCAGCGAGTTGTTTCGCTTCTCTCTCTTTTGCGACGCTGTTTATAATCTTCCTGCCATTGTTCATAGCGCCCTTGTAATGAATGACGTTTTAAATTTAGTTCAACACGATATTCAGCCCATTCACGGTTAACTTGGTGTTTGGCGTGTTCAGCGACTTTGTTCCAAAAAATAGCCGCTGTTTCATATTTTTCTTCACGCTCACTTTGAATAGCTCTTTGTGAGAAATTAAAATGGGTAATATTCACTAGGAGTCCTTATTTACTGAAAGGTATATTCTGGTGAAAATCCGCCGTGTTTAGCTCTTTCTGAAATTAATTTAATAAGAGCACGCATAAAATCATTTCCTTCACCCGTTAATCTATCACCATGTTTTGATAAACAATCACTGTAACTATTTAAAATATAATTATCCGCTTTACATCGTGTATATTCGTTATAAGCAGGAAATTCGAAAAATACATGCAAAGTTTTCTTTAATATCTCTTCCGACAATTCAACAGTGCACATAGAGCCATCATGAAGACTAACAGCGATACAATAGCTATTGGTCTTCTTTAACATTGCATCGAGTTTTGCTGCTATTAAACGATTTCTGTATCGTTCAATTAATGTTTGATTCCTCATAGATCTACTCCTTTTATAGGGTGTAGGAGTCCTCAGCAATCAAGCTGTAGTTAAAATTTAACTAACTTATATAATTGGCAATATTTTACATTTAAAACTCCCCCCTGTTTATTTTAATTAATGCGTCACAATGTTATTTAGCAGATTCTTCTGTTAAGTGAATAAGACGTGAATTTAAGTAATAATAATCAATATTATCAGAACACCATGTGAACCAATTTATATCACCTCTTTCTGAAGTTGTCGCTGTATAATATTTGTCACCTTCCTTTAACTCATAATCAACAGGTTTAGGAAAGTTGACTTTGCCGACTATTATCATCTCAGGCTTGCGGCGATATTTAAAATCTGGATGCCAATGCGGATGATGAAAAATATCTTCCCACGTTCCATCTGCGGCATCAAAAATTTCCCAAAGCTCATACGGCTTATCTGTTCTCAAAGCATCTTGTGCATATTGCAACATTAATTCAGCGTGTACGTGTTTTTTATTTTCTGACATTATTTATCCCTCTATGTAATTAAGTACGTTTAACTTCCACGACCTCAGCATCAACTGTTTCAATAATAGTTTTGCTATCTGGCATACAAACCCGACGTATCCCTTGAGCAGCTTTTTCAGCTCCTCGATATGTTTTATATTTGTTGCGGAAGGTTTCTTTTGTTACTCGTCCTGTGCGATAGTTTTTGGTTGTGATGATTATCTTAAACATGGTTAATCTCATTAGCTACTTGGTAGCATTAATAAATTCTTTTCTTAATCGCTCATATTCACAGAAAGCGTTAATATATTTTTTGCGTAGTGCATCTATTTCTTTTCGACGCTTAAGCAGTAATCTTATTCGCCGTACCGCTCTCTTTTGACATGAGATATACTCAGGTAGTAATTCTCCTATTGTCCAATTCACTACATTGTTTTCACCAATTATTGGCTGGGCTGGGTAATTGGTTTCGCGTCCGGCCCGTTTAAATACTTTTTGCGTCATAATATTCGCTAGCTTATTAATGGCACTACTACGACTCCGACGCTTGTAAGAACGGCCATGACGACTAACAACATAGACAGGTAATGTATGTATGCTGAATGCATCATCAATACCGCCATCATCGTCATCAAAGCGGGAATAATCGATTTTTTCTAGTTTCATCATTTAAGCTCCTTCCAGTATTCTTATTTCTTGTGCAATATCGCTTGCCAGACTAGAAGCGAGATTTGTTAATGTTGCGGTGTCTGTATTGGCCTCATCAGTAACAGCTTTACTAACAGGTATCATTAATGCCTCAAGATGTTCAGATTTATCTAATAAATCTTTAAGTTTTATTTTACTGATATTGATTTCATTATTTTCTATTTTAGGTTTCTTTTGACCTTTAATCGTTTTTATCTGCGTCTCCATCGTTTCTGTTTCTTTTAGTAGCCCAAAAACCAGATCTTGTAACGCACCGATGGCATAAGATTCATCACATTCTTTTCCATATGATTCTTGCCATATTTGGAGAAGTACTTCTATCTGTTTTGTTTTTATCTCCACGCCTGAGAAAGAGGTCTCTAAATCAAACATAATATCCTCTTTTTTTGTTGATTCATTTATTACATCTATATTCGCAATGTCAATTAAACTGGCAAGCTGTTTAATTACTTCTAAGAGCAAAAGACAGTCCGGTCTGCCTTTGTTTTTCGATGAGGCATCAAATTTATCGTAAATATTTTTAAGCTTAACTAATTCATTAAAGAAATTATCATTATCAGCAAGATTTGGCTGGCTATTAACCACGGCTACAAATTGATCATGGAGTGCAATGTAGCTTTCCCAGATAATTTTAGCTGGAGTTATATTGGTAGTCTGTGGTGAAGATAATATTGTATTAAGCATGCTTCACCTCATTTACTTGCCCCATCCAGACAATGAAATACCCTGATAGCATTTCAGATAACGCATATTTGGCTTGCTGATAACTTTCAGCCACATATTTAACTTTAACAATGAGCTGTTCAGTATCTGCGTGTTTTGTGACTGCAAAAATAAAAGTCTTTGTGGTATTATCTGTTTTGAACATAGTAATCATGCCTCAAAGTGTTTATTCTGTTCAGGCTCTGGTATTTGATTGGTATCGGTGCCAGAGCCGTCTTTAAATCAGTTCAGTCCAAATTAAGCTTGTCTGTTCCCAGTGCGGATTCAAGGGAGCAATTGACTTCATAGTTAATATCACACACAAGAGCAATTAGTTCGCACAACTCGCCTGAACATTTTTCTTTGTCAGCCATACTCGTAATGACTTCATAAAGTGAACAAGCCAAACCTGAGCGGTATTTTGCATCGTCTAAAGTAATTGGTTTACGCATGATCTACCTCCATGTTGTAGCGTTTTATTGCTGAAAAAATAAAAGTCTTCTTGAACATAATAATCATACCTCGGTGTGTTTATTGTCGTTCCTGCTCATTCAACTACTTCTGTTTCTTCTGGTGATTAAATCTATCACCTTGGTGGTATTTAATCTATCACTATAGTTCTAGTTATTCTAGACCTATAGTAATAAAAAGTTATTTTTTATTTTATAACATTGAAATAAAAGGAATTTTTAAAAAAACAAAAAATGTTTTTTTATCTTGATAATTGTAATGATTTAGTTAAAAATCAAGATACTGTGCGTCTAAACAGTATCTTAAGGGGAAGGAATGCCAGACCTATTGCGAACGCACCCAGGGATTTATGCTACAACAATCGAAATTGAACGGGGTTATTATCGTCTTCGTTTCATATCGCGGAACAGGTATACAATAACACCCACTAATTCAACATCAGGACTGATAGGAGTTAATGGTACCCTAGCGTCATCAACCGATAGAAAGCCGAAAGCACCACCTTGTACAAAACGATATACAGAGTAGTTTTCTCCTATGCGCGCATATACCAAATCATTGTTAGCTGCTTTTTCTGATCTATCGATTACAACTAAAGAACCTTCTGGAGCTTCTGCGCAGCCAGTATTTTGGGTGATTCTATACGCTCTGTACGCGTCAGATGATTCAAAGAATCCCGGAATCATAATTGTATCCCCTGTATCACTATCGGCATCATAGATTTTTACAGGAAACGATTTAGTGCACTTTACCACAACTGAGGTGGGTGAGTTATCTGGGTGCATGGGACCACTGCCATCACTAAGCCATTCTGGGCGTACACCGAGAACTCTAGCCAACTCAACAACTTTAGTAGTGCTTTGCGCTTTTCCTGTGGTTAACTTCCATATCATGGACTGAGCCATGTCTACTTCTTTGGCAAGAGAAGACTGTGTGAAGTCTTTCTTTCTCATTGCCTCTTTTAGTCTTTTCGCGAATGTCATACCCACCTCTTCAATAAGTTTTGTTAATTCTATCTCTAAAGTGATATCTTTGCAAAAACACTATAGTGATTGATTTATCTTTTTGGTGATATTAATATCACTATGGAGTTAACGAGAGGATGGAGTATGAAAAATCTTGCGGTAGAAAAGGCTATAAAAATTGTGGGTAATCAAACGATACTTGCCAATGCATTAGGGTGTAGACAGTCATTAGTTAGCGCTTGGTTGCATGGGAAGAAGCGTGTTTCTGTCTCATCTGTTCCTGACATTGTGGACCTTACAAAAGGCGAAGTTCAGCCTCACGAATTACGCCCAGATCTGCCAAAGGTATTCCCACCACCTGGAAATTATTAACCATGTTCCCTAATTCCTACGCTCAAGTATCAATGCCATCTCAATATTTTCTTGATGACGGCAAGTGAATACAGGAGATGTTACTGAGTCTTGATTCGGCTACACGGGCAAAAATCACGGTGAAGTATGCCGAGGTTTATCAAGCGGCTTGGGATGAGGAACCAATTTCATATCGGAAAGATAACACGGCACGGCGTCATGCGAATATCTGGTTAAGGGAGTTTGTCAGGAAATATGCAAGAGTGAGTCAGGGTTATACCGAGAAGCCGCTTAAAGCACTGCCAGAGAACCAGCCCCAATCTGAGGCGGCAGGATGATCGCAGTGGTATCAGGCAGTACGGAAAAGGTTGTGTCTTCTGGCTGTGGGATCGGTGGTTAGGGGATCACTAGGGCTAAACATGAGAAAAATAGTCAAATGAGAATGATTATCAAAGTGGGTAAAAAGCCAAAAAAAGTGGCAGGCACGGAAAAGTATTAAATAAGTACCCCCTTATTTTTTTAGGACAAATGAGAATGATTATCAAAAACGAAAAAGCAGAAAAGATTATCAAAAAACATTGTGCTCTCGTGAGCCGGAAGCCTGCGCGAGCTGTTGCTGAATTAGTCGCTGCTGGCATGTCAGAATCTGAGGCCGCTGCTATGGTTAAGGCCAACGCGCCAGCCCGGAAAACACACAAACCTCACAAACCCCACAACAGCCATGCAAAACCGGTGGATCTGGAAGCACTGAGCACCCACTACATCGTAGTTGGTGATTATGACCTGTTGAGCCTCAAGCATCAGGACGCATTGATTGCCGCCATCCGAAACGGAAAAGGCAAAAGTTCATGGCATGACGAGCCAATGGCGGTGACGCTGTTCGGGTTAGTTAAAGCCTATCCGATTATCACGACAGCCGAGGTGAATAAATTCCTCAGTCGTGGGGCATTCATCGACAGTATTCCGTTGTTCATTGACGGGGAGATGATCGAGGGTGAAGCCATGCCGTCAGCGAATAACGACAGCGTGAAGGGGGTTTTTCGCGCAGTTAAGCAACTGAAAAAAATCACTGACCACCTGGTGGATACAGGAGAATTAATCTTTAAAAAATACCTCGACCGTGTACCGACTGACGAAGATGTCAAACACGCGGTGGGTATCGTTGCGCCTGTAATCATTAATCCCTATTTCCACAAAATTAACTATGAGCGTCAATACAACGATATGCCTGCGTGTGAACACACTGAGGACAGTAAGCGGATTATCAATGAGTGGAAAAAAGAACTGAAAATCAAAGGGGGCAAGAAACCGAACAGCGATATTTTGGCGAGCACGTTTGATTCGGTTCTTGCAAAGGAGATGAAATAATGAACATTCCATCTCAAAGAGATTATGTCACTAATACCGACTTATTCGCAACCTTATGTGGTACTCACCAACTTGTTGATGTCGCTATCACGCTGATAAAGGAAGACCGAAATCTTGAAGCGGAAAGTATATTACGAAGGGCGAATACAGTTTCTTCGTTTCTGGGAAACTACTATCAACAGTTCTTGAAACCCACCACGATGAAAGAGCTTATCGCTAAAGGCGAACTAAGCACCTATGAATTTTATGCCCCCACCAAACCGGACCTGAAAGGCGTAAAGCTGACCGCCAGTGATGATTTTGGGCAGGATTACAAAGAGGACCAGCTAGCCGAGATTATGGGGGATTCAACGCTGGTGGGCGATATCGTCAGGAACTGGCTGGAGAACGGCAACGATGGACCGACGATTTGTTTTTGCGTCAACGTGGCCCACGCCAATTTTATCACGGTAGAATTTAATAAAGCGGGTGTCAATGCTGAGGTCATCATTGCTGAAACACCCCCGGAAGAAAGACAGATCATCATCCATCGGTTTGAGCAGGGTGTAACAAAAATATTAGTTAGTGTCGGTACGCTGATTGCGGGGTTTGACAGTGATGTCCGGTGCATCATCTATGCCCGGCCTACCAAGTCAGAAATCCGATGGGTGCAATGTCTTGGCCGCGGATTACGTACTGCGCCCGGCAAAGAAACCTGCATGATATTCGATCACAGTGGAAGTGTTCACCGACTCGGCTATCCCGATGATATTGAGTATGACGCATTGTCCTCTAAAAGCGACGGCATGAAAGACAGCTCCCGCAGCATTGATAGCGACAAAGCTGAAAAGCTACCGAAGGAATGCCCCAGTTGTCACTTTATGAAGCCGGTAGGTGTTTATGTTTGCCCTAAGTGTGGTTTTAAGCCTCTGAGTGGTGAAGATGTGGAAGTGGATCGTTCTCGAGGGCTGAAAGAGCTTAACGGCAAGGATCGCGTCTATAGCAAGGCAGAGCGTCAAAGCTGGTGGTTCCAAATCAAGTATTACCAGCGCCAGCGAGCTAACCAAGGCAAGCCTATCTCTGATGGCTGGTGTGCGCATACTTTTAAAAGCAAGTTCAGTGAGTGGCGCGATGGTTTAAATGACCATCCGGTAGAGATCACCCCGGAAGTGAACAATTTCATCAAATGGAAACTGATTTCGTGGATAAAAAGCCAGGAGGAAAAACAACTCAGTTCAGCCACGCAGGGAGATAACTGATGAAAACAACGGATGCAGTGATCGGCAATTGGTCGAAAGTTTTTGAATATTACGACTTGCCACCCATTACAGGGAAAAAGCATTACAAAGGGAAGTGTCCGATTTGCGGTCAGAAAGGAAAATATCGCTGTGATGATAAAGGCGGTCGCGGAACCTTTATTTGCGTCTGTAATATTGGTGACGGTTGGAAATTACTTGCACTGACTCAGAAGAAGGATTTTAAAGCGCAGGCAGCAGAAGTTGATGAAATTATTGGCAATATGTATCTCCGTCAGCCTGAAAGCGCTCAATCTTTTGTCAATAAAGATGACCGGTCATTACTTCGTGACAAGGTGATTAGGAAGTATTCCACACTGGTGAACCTGCGCGGAACGTCAGCCGAAAGTTATTTGCGCAACCGGGGGATTAACTGTTTACCCGTCGAGCAGGTCAGGTATTGCAATCATCAGCCCGTGGGAACGAAAGCTTTTCAGGCCATGTATTCTCTGGCTACGGACGATAAAGGCGCGCTTTGTTACTTGCACAGGACGTTATTAGAGGGTGACAAAAAAGCCAATATGGATCTCGCCAAACAGACCTATTCCCTACAGTCTGATGATTATTTAAAGCACACAGGCTCTGTTGCTATCCGCATGTTTCCAGTTTCATCAACATTAGGGATCACTGAAGGCATAGAAACGGCTTTGTCATGTAAACAGATATACGGTTGCAACACCTGGCCAACTATGAACGCGGGATTCATGGGGAAGTTCCGGGTACCGAGTGGGGTTAAGCACTTAATTATTTTCGCTGATATGGACCTGCATTCAGCGACTGGGCACGCGGCCGCATTTGAGTGTGCCAGGGGCAATCTCGTTGCCAAAAACGATGTAGAAACGGTCAGTATTCGCTGGCCTGATTATGGTGATTTCAATGACGTACTTGTTAACGGTGATGAAGTACGTGAGCTATCTTTTAAGAAGTGGGTGGAATAATGAAACTCGAATCAGCATTAAAACATTTCAGCCCGAAAGGACTGGTCGTCAATAGTTCACCGAAATGTACATCAACAGACCGGATCACCGGTACTGATGTGATGGCGGCATTAGGCATGGCCGAATCTAAGGCTGCATTTGGAATGGCGGCGTTCTTGGGTAAACACGGCGTCAGCAATGCAGATACCATACGGACCGTTGAGCAACTGACTTTGTATGCCAAACGTCAGGTACCCAAACTTATTACCAAAGCGGGTGGGCGCCAGTTAGGAAAATGCCTGGTGATCTTGGCAAAAATGGCTTTTGAGGAATATTCCCGGTCAGCCGCTACAACCAGCACATGCACACATTGCAATGGACGCGGGCTGATATCAGTTCAGCGTGATGTGATTAAGTACGCAGGGTATAAGGACGTGATAGAGCAACGGGTAGAAACTGAGCGTGTAGATGAACTTTGCTCTCCTTGTAATGGCAAAGGGATTGTATCCAGCCGTTGTCGTTGTAACGGTACCGGGAAAGTCGTTGATCATGAAGCGACGAAAGCGACGGGCGCGCCAGTAATTAAAATCTGTGAGCGTTGTTCTGGTCGCGGTTATAGCCGCGTACCGTCCTCAGTGGCATATACAGCAATTAAGGCTCTCCTGCCCGATTTAAACGAAAGGACATGGAGAAGGAACTGGAAGCCATTCTATGAAAAGCTGGTGGCGAAATGCTATATTGAGGAGAGTAGAGCAGCATCTGAATTCAGTAAAGTGACACAATAAAAAACATATAGACAGTTTGCATTTTGTCCGCAATTGGTTTATTGTCTATAAACAGTGGGAAATTGTAGCTATGCTCACTAACGAACATTCAGGCCCGCCGATGAGCGGGTTTTTTTATTTCTACCAGTAGCAAACTCAAGGTTTACAACTAGATGGCTGTGCATAGCATGGCTTTTTGTCTTTCAGCCAAAGTAAACGGCCCCTGAGCGGGGCCGTTGGGTTACGGAATTAGTTGTTCTGGAGTACAGTTGTATAATGCAGCCAGTTTTTCTCGTGTGCGCTTCTGTGGTCGATCCGAAGCCTCCCATTGAGACACGGTTGATTGAGCTGTGTTGAGTTTTTCAGCTACCTCATGCTGAGACAGCCCACGATAGATGCGCCAGGCTGCCAGAATAGAAACATCCTGATCAACCATAATGGACACGACGCCGTTAGGCACGGTCACATCATCATATTTTGACGGAGTGTATGGCACATCCTCCCAATCTTCCTTTGTGCTGAGAAGTTTTTCGTATTCAGCTACTGGCAGGACAACATATTGAGGTTTTCCTGCTTCATCATTTATGTATTGCATTTTCATGTATTCATCCGGGTGGCCAAGAGTCGCGGTGAATTTAATAATGAGGAAATGGCGGGTTATTACCCCGCCTAGTACGTTGTCGATGTTCTCCGTTTGACTGCCATTATCGAGCAGATAACCGGCTCGCCGTCAGTGATTTCGAAGATTATCCTGTATTCACCAACCCGTAGTCTGTATTGGTTATCAAGGTCATGAAGCTTCTTGATGTCCAACGTCACTGCGGGGAAAGTTTCAAGCTGGTTAACCTTCTCATTGATAGCTTTCCGGTATCTGGTATCGATTGAAAGCAACTGTTTTCGTGCCTTCCTCGTCCATTGAACCGTAACCATCGTTTCCTCATTTGTTAAAGAGCCTATCCGCTTGGGATGATTAGATAATACGATTTCAATCGTATTGTGTCAATAAAATGCGATTTAAATGCGATTAAAATGCGATATTGTTTTCAGGTCGCGCATTGCGTGGCCTTTCTTATTGATAGGTAAAATCTTCTTTTCAGTCTGCTCTATAGGTGATGCTGTATTTGTATACAGTTGTGGTGTTCAAGGCAGTAGCATTTTTATGATTGTTTTTGCTTCTCTCTTTTTAGTATCAAGAATTACTTTAAGGAACTTTGATATAACTCAGTGACTGCTCCCCGCCGTAAAAAACGGCGAGGCTTCCCACTTCTCAGGCCGCCACCGTCTTTATGACGGATTTGCGCTGGCCTCCGTGGGCAGAAACGACGAGTCCCGCCGCCTGTAATTCTGTTATGCCCTTGCGCTGGATGTTGAGCGCCGCATTGATATCGCGGTTTACCGGCAGATATCCATTCAGTCAGGAGACGTCGGAGTCGCTAGCCCTAAGGCCCTCTGGGCTTTTCGCCTGATATCCCCGCCCGCACTGGGTAAGGGTTTACGGCGGTTTTTGCTAACGTGGAGGGGAGATATGAAATATTATATAAAAATATGTATATTTATCGCATTTACCCTCACTATTACTACGTGGTACAAAGGTTGGTTTATAGGTCTTGATGACGCTACTATTCGTTCAGCCGCAACCGTTGCTGCGCAAGTATCTGCAACACTATTAGGATTTTTAATCACAGGCTTATCGATACTTGCATCCGTGTCTGGCAATAGGTTGTTGAAAAAAATGCAAGCCTCAGGGCATTACCGTGTTTTGCTAGAGAAGATCTTTATGGTGTCAATATGGTATTCACTTTCTCTTGTTATCAGTTGCTGGACAGTGATATCACCACAACAATTTTTATATGTTAGTGCTTATGTTTGTGGGTGTTCTTATCATCGGTATTTATGCTGGGTGATATAGGGTGGAGATTTCGGTTAGTTTTGAAGAATATTTAACCCCTATATAATTACCCAACTTGACCTTGTAGTACTCACGCTATCGACTCATAGTCTAAATCCGGTGATTTATATAGTTCAAATTTAGTACTCCAGTTTTTTCGAATAACTCATTCTAGGCTGCGATTATTCGCGGCCTTTTTCTTTTCACGCCCGTTTAACGGGGTCTTAATCCCCAACGGGGGTGGAAATATGAAACTCATGGACAAATACACAAGTCCGTCAGCTTATTGTTGGGGGATGCTAACGGCTATGCTTGGAGCGCTGTCATTGAACGACTGGGCACTTATTATCGGCATTATCTGTACTGTTGGAACCTTTTCAATTAATTGGCATTACAAGCGAAAAGAATTCCAGCTAAAGCGGGAGAGCAGAAATAATAAAGACCAAGATTAAATTAAGTGCTGCCGTTATTGGTCTTGCGCTCTCCGGGGCGAGTGCTACGGCTATATTGTCACAGTTCTTAGACGAGAAAGAAGGCAATTGGCTATCAGTATATCAAGATGCTGGTGGTATCTGGACAATTTGTCGTGGCATAACCCACATTGATGGTCAACCTGTCAAAAAAGGAATGAAATTAACCGCCACACATACTCCGTTTAGTGAACGGAACTTAATTAAAACAAAGTGCCGGATAAAAAGACCAGCACTTTGTCAATAATCTGAATGGTATGATTTATACCATTGTTTATCTGAAATAAACCTGAGGTTAGGAGAATATATGGATAACATGTCGCTTCTTGTTGGGAACAGGAAAAAAAACAAAATACAAATATATAAACTCAATATTTGTGGAGAAAAGTTAACGCTTACTGATAAGGATGTTGTATGGGAATCACCCAACGTTCAGTATATGACGGAAATAAAACCCATCTTATACAACGGAAAAAAATCAATATTATCCACGACAAGTAATGGTGTAATTATATTCGAACTTTCAAAGGAGAAGAGAGTGTTATTTCACAAGGAAATAACAGGCTATCAAACAAACATACATTCAGCACACTCACTCCCTGATGGAAATGTTGTGATAGCGGACTCATATGGATGGCTGGGCATCTTACCCGCTGGGGGAAACAATGTTGAAATCCCACAAGAGCAGGTCCCGTGGTACAAATTAGCTCATGCTCATGCTCTCAGTTATGATGAAAATGCTCATAAACTTTATGCAGGTGGCTACACAACTATCAAGAAATACACTTATCAGGTGAAAGATAAAAAACCTGTACTAACTGAAGAGGCCAGCTATGATATAAGTGACTACTACTTAAGATGTAAAGTTTATAACAAGTGCAGCGAGAATGCCGACTGGGAAGATGGAGTTCATGATATTTATCAGGTTTATGGTGAAAAATCGGGAATGTACTTCTTATCGACAGGGGAAAGGTGCTTTTTATTTGATTCCACTAAGTTAGATAATGTTCCTAGCGGAAAAATCACACTTGATGAGTTCAAGCCATTCTATGAAATTGACAGTAAAATATCTCAGGGACTCGAAAAAACCGCGAAAGAAAAAAAAGTTATTCTGAAGAAAGGTGGAATAAAAGCCGTCTCTGGTTTTATTGATCAGGAGAATTTTTTAACTATTGCGCATGCAGCACCATGGTTTACCACTGACGATAACTATTTTCATGAGGGAACTCATCTTATTTTTTCAACAAAAGTGGACGATATCATCGACTTTGACATTACGGGCAAAAATAAAATAAATTTCTCCCCATCTTCAGCAGTATCTTTCTATAAGGCACGCTTGCTTGACAAAAACTGGATGCCCGATCTGTAGATACTGGCGCACTGAATTATTTTAGTGACATTCCTCCGAAAAAATAATCCTGTTAATACATATTGTCTTCCTGAAGGAAGATAGTGAGACTAATGGAAGTGCATCTTCCCTCTCAGAAATTAAAACACATAAGGGGGGGATTGTAACGGCTCAGATAGAAATTCTGTGAGGATGCATTTGAAATATCTTAGCCCTGTGAACTGGCTAAATTGTATTTTACAGGTACACCCAAAACGCACAGCTCAGTGAGACAGTTTTTCTGTCTCATTTGGGTTGTTTTTGTCTCATCCTGGTGTGACGTTTTTATCATCTAGAGTTAAACGAGACAGTTCTCAGTTATGGCTCTTTACGGTTATGCCCGCGTTTCAACCAGCGACCAGGATCTCACCCTGCAAACACAAACACTCCGTGCTGCTGGTTGTGAAATCATTCGTTCAGAAAAAGCCAGTGGAAGCAGCCGAACCGGAAGGAGTGAGTTGCAGCTGTTGCTGGAATTCCTGCGCCCCGGCGATACGTTGATGGTGACCCGCGTGGATCGCTTGGCTCGCAGCATTAAGGACCTGCAGGATATCGTGTATGCCCTTAATCAGCAGGGCGTAACACTCAGGGCAACGGAACAGCCTGTAGACACGCAAACGGCAGCGGCGAAAGCCCGTGGCGTATATCGCGGAAGAAAGCCCTCAATAGATCCTGCTGAGGTATATCGCCTGTACACCACTGAGAAGATGGGCGCTACGGCAATTGCCCGCCAGCTCGGGATTGGGCGGGCGTCAGTCTACCGGACTCTGGAAAATTATGAGCAGCTGGTGTAGCACTAGCGATCATGGTCAGCCCCGGGTTCTGCCATCGTCCGAACTGGAACATTACTGTGAACTGATTGCCGCACTGAAATTACGTACTACTAACAAATCTGGCCGCTATCTGTCGACCGGACGGGCAATACAGTTGCTGGAAGAGCATGGTGTGGAGATTGTTCAGGGATTGATCAGAAGTCCCAAAGGTTTACTTCGAAAACAGACAGTCAATCGCTGGCTTTCCCGCTGGCGTCTGGAGCAGCCCCGCCTGTCACGGGAGCCTCCGGCGGTAAGATTTCAGGCTGAAAACAGTAATTGGCAGTTTGATATGTCACCGTCCGACCTCAAACATATTGAGCGGCCTGACTAGGTAGACCCTGCGCGGGGCGAACCCACACTGATGCTGTTCAGCGTGGTGGATGACCAGAGCGGTGTCGCTTACCTGGAATACCGGTGTGTACGGTGAAGATGCGGAGTCAGCGCTGCGCTTTCTCTTTAATGCCACGGCGCTAAAAGTCAGACCTAGTTTTCCTTTCCAGGGCCGCCCGAAAATGCTGTATCTCGATAACGGTCCGGTGGCCAAAAGCCATGTATTCCAGAATATGATGCAGTCCCTGAAGGTTGACTGGCTGACGCATACACCGGCAGGCAGGGACATTGGTTATCGTACCGATATTTTTACGCTGGACGGGATCACCGGCAGCCAGCGTGAATACATCCAGTGGCTGCTGAAAACCAGCACCGGTAAGGGTAAGCTGGAATATATCCTGACCACTGAGGCTGTCGACCTGCTGGCGATGAAACTCCGGACTCCATTGCAGGTGCAATTGCATCTGAAGCTGGCGATGGAAGCAGGATACCAGACAGGTGAAAAACCGATCACCGCCAAGCTGGTTGAGTCCGTGCTTTCGAGAATTTATTGCTTCAGATATTGAATACGTCATGCTTGGAGTTAGTCTATCAGCAGGAGCTTATCCTGATGCTCCTGAGTTACCGAAGTCTGACGGCGAAGCTGTTTGCCGCAGTGTAGATAAAAGCCGTTGGGAAATCGTCCCGGATTATCGCGGAAAAATCACTTACGACACATTAACACGTACTCAACGGGAAATCACTGAACTGGGTGAATTACCTGAAACTCTGACCTTCGAGCAACCGGCTACCAATTTTGATAAATGGGATGGTACAAAATGGGTCACTGATAATGTCGCTCTGGAAGCAAATCAGATTGAACAAGCGGAGCAGCGGCGTGTAGCTCTGTTACGACACGCGAATGAATCCATTGCATTATTGCAAGATGCTGTTGATTTAGATATCGCTACCGAAGCAGAAAAATCCGCTTTACTGACATGGAAAAAGTACAGAGTGTTGCTGATTCGTGTAGATGTGAATCAAGCGCCTGATGTGCAGTGGCCGGAAGTGCCGAAGTGAAAACAGGGCCGTGAGGACCTTATTGTTCATAGCGATAACAGCTTACTTTCCCATTGTTCGATAATTTCTCTCTTCTCTTTCAGATAGTCATATTTAGTAATGAGATTTTTTTGTGTATAGTAATATGTATAGTTTTATTTTTATTATTAATTTAATTGTTATTTATCAATATATTAGTGTTGTTATTTGAATCTCTCCTCCGCTCGATAAGTTGAAACAATAAAACCTCAAGATAAAGACCTCTTAAAATTTCATCAAATCAACGATGCAAAACAACAGCAAGCAGCATTGTTACAACAAGCAAATGAAACACTCTCATTGCTACAGCACTCTGTTGATTTAGACGTCTCCACAGCAACAGTGAAAGCCTCTCTATTCGAATGGAAAAATTTATTCGTGTTGACGTTCTGCAAGCGTCTGATGTTCAGTAGCCGGAACAATCGATGGCTTGAATAAACAGGTCGTTCATACAATGGTTTTGTTGATGTTTTATTTAGGATATTGAAAGAGATTCAGCCTATAACTTGAAATAGAAAAATTGTAGTAAGAAATGAAAGAAGGGAGAGATTAGTAACTTCTTGATATTGAATTGCTTATTGTAATCAATTATACAAAATTAGTTAACCTTATAAGGAATAAGAACAACACTTTATTATTTTTCTAAACTAGACTTTGATTGGCATGAGTTGCAAGGTGATTGTTTTTATATTGATTTAAATATATTGATTGCGAAATAGAATTATTTAATTTAAGGAAGGTATATGAACCAAAAAAATGATTTTAAAGCATTTTCTATTAGTGATGATGCTAATGTAGTGAGTCAAGAAA
Source organism: Photorhabdus akhurstii (assembly GCF_019090985.1). Lineage (NCBI taxonomy): Bacteria > Pseudomonadati > Pseudomonadota > Gammaproteobacteria > Enterobacterales > Morganellaceae > Photorhabdus > Photorhabdus akhurstii. The sequence continues at coordinate 2,107,515 of NZ_CP020335.1, forward strand.
AATATGAAGAAAGTCAGAATTTACAGACGGGGTTTCCACCAGAGAATGTTTCTACTCATGTGTTAAATAAGGTATTACGCCAATCCTCAATAATATCATCTGTTGTGGCTAATTTTATTGCGGAACGATCTGGCGCTGAGGTTTTGGATAATGGGGATATAGCCAAGCTTACTGCACAATTAAATCAAGCATTAGAACAAAAAATTGCAACAGACATTCCCAACGCTTCATTAACACAAAAAGGTGTTGTTCAGCTTACAAATGTGATTGGTAATAGTGATACATTGGGAGTCACACAAAAGCTTGCTCAGGAAATAGTAAATTCATTACGTGAATATACAGATAATCGAATTGAAACAATCAGTGAAGTTCCTGTTGGTTCTCCTATTCCTTGGCCATTGCCTCATCCACCTACTGGCTATTTTACTTGTAACGGTTCAGCTTTTGATAAATTACAGTACCCAAAGTTAGCAGAAGCTTATCCTGACGGTAAATTGCCCGATTTAAGAGGGGAATTTATTCGAGGTTGGGATGATAAACGAGGTGTTGATAGTGGCCGTAGAATTTTAACTTCTCAGGGGGATGCCATCAGAAATATTGAGGGTTCATTCGCCGGCATGATAGCACCAAACTATCATTTGGCAACAAGAGGGGCTATTTATGCTAGTCAAGTTCTTGGAATAGCTTCAGATGGCAGTTTCAAATCATTAAATGTCTCTGACACGGATACCCCATATGGCTTTGGATTCCTGGCGTCAAGGGTTGTTCCTGTAGCCTCAGAGAATCGTCCTCGCAATATCGCATTTAACTATATTGTAAAGGCTGCATAATGATAGGGCCATTTGGCCCTTATTGTTCACAGTGATAGCAGCTTACTTTCCCATTATTCAATAATTCCTCTTCTTTATTTCAGATAGTCGTAATTTAATAATGATATTTTTATCATCGCAGTTATTTGGTGAGATATATTACAAACAGTTTTATCTGTAAAGTTAATATTTATTTCTGAGTGGTTAGTTTTTTGAATTTATTAATAACGCAAAGGTGGTGTGGTAAATATAATTGGATGTAAAATATACTCATTAGCTTACTAATATAATATTTGGTGGCTTAATAATGACTTTATTCGGTAGCAGAAAAAAGGATAATCAAGAGAATTACGTAAACTGCCCGTTTTGTGCTGAAAAAATTAACCCAATCGTTATTAAATGTAAACATTGTGAGTCTGAGATTAAAGAATAAATGGAACTAAAAAAAGAGAAAATGGATCTAAATAGCGTTTCATAATTCTGCTACACATAGCCTTATCCAACCCGTTGTTATACATGGAATTATGAGTGGTATAAGGTGTAGCGCTATTTTGGAATCTTATTTAGAGAAACTTAAAAGTTTCACTCCATTAGAACTTGCTCCTTTTTCATTTTATCGGTAGGGAAGAGACGGTAACGAGCTGGTTGAAGATAAGATTAAAGAGTTAACGGAACGATTAGTTAAATCTAATCCAAAAAAATGGCTAATGAGATTGAAAGCTATTACTGCGTAGAAATAGAAAAATTGACTAAGAGACTACCTAAACAACTCAGGAAAGAATTTCATGAACAATATACTTATTGGTTATATGTATCGAAATGTCAAAACAATTAGTAAAAATCCCTTAGGAATAAATAATTTTTAATAAACTCTGATATTTTAAATAGCTCAGTGAAACAATATAAAATCACATGGATGTGAATTTTTCTTGATTTTCTGGCGATAATGATTACAAATTGATGCTTGATAATTGTTTACTTTATTAATCCTTATATGCGATAAATATCAAATAATCTTTTTATAATTCATTTTCAATTGGAATGCATGTTGTTTTTTAGAATTAAAAATAAGGCGTTATAGATTATTGTGTTTTTAATACAAAAGATTAATTTGATTTTTACATGAAGAATTAATTTATTTAAATGGTTTTTATCTGAAACAATATAGATATTTTAAAATTTTCTTTTTAAAATATCAGGAAAAACATGGAGTAGAAAAAATAATGAATTATTTAAAGGGATATGAAATTATTTATTCATAGAGTAATAATATTGCATTTATTGGTTAAATCTGGAGTAGTTAAATTCTATTTTCGCACAGTAACTATACCAAAGGGGATTGAAACATGATGTATTCAGTTAAAGGTATTCAATATCAAACGTTGGTAAATATCCCTAAAAACATTGGGTTAGGATATTCAAGATGGAGTGCCGGTAAAGTTCACCTTGTTGATGGTGATTTCCTATTTTATGGTTCTATTGATATTAAAGGTGAGAATGGTCCTGTTAATAAAGAAACAGAAATTGATGCTAACTGGACGGTAAAATTTAATGAAATGCCTTGTGATAGTCAGGGTAATATCTTGCTAAAATCTCACTGGCTTAGTCCTGCGAGCAATGATAGCTGGCTTGTAAAAGATAAAATGCGGCTCATGATTCTTTGCTCAAAAGAACCAACTCATCGATTGATTCTTGAGACTGGTGAAATCATGGATAATAAAGTTGACAACGATTATCTTCGTAACATGATATTTTCTTACACCATACTACGGCGCTAATAGTAAGCAATGCGTTTGACTTAAAAAATGCTCTGATATTTTCAGGGCATTTCCTTAATCATAGAAATAATCCACCATTGTTCAGATGGAATGGAATATGAAGTACATGAGAAAACGATCTAATGTTTTTATTTAATGGTGGGAGTGGCTGCTGAAACGGTTTATATAAGCTATTGATAGAATGGTGGTATGTTATGGATGCGAGTCATTGTAGGATTATTGGCTAATAAGATAGGTGAATAAAAATAAAATAATTTATGAGTAGAGGGGTTTAATTGAAATGGTGGCGGTAAATAATCACTTTTTATCTGTAATGTTTATATTCAATCTCGTAATGACAGTGATATAGATTATATCTCTAATCAAGCTAATTATGTTGCTGAAAATATAAATTGTAGACTTGGTAAATTGGGTAATATTGAGCTTTTCAATATTTAAATTCATGGTGAAATTAATACAACTGTTGGCGTATTGGATGATGTCACTATTGAAAAGGGGCTGCGAGATTAAGAGGTACTGATTTTTTTTGATAATCGAATTCAGTGAATTGGCTTCATCATCATTGAACGCTTTATAGGCAACGATTCTCACTTACTGCACAGATCTTAGCAAAATCCGCCGTAAACCCTCGCCCAATGCGGGCGGTGATATAAGGCGAAAAGCCCGTAGGGCTTTCAGGTTATTAACCCTCACGCTCATTGGCAGCCCGGGGGGACACGGCCAAAAAAAGCGGTTAAAATACATCAACTATACCGATGAGCGCTGATGATGTTAAGAGCCACCAAAGTCCGTATTTACCCGACGCCAGAACAGGCTGATTATCTCAATGCTCAGTTCGGTGCGGTTCGTTTCGCATACAACAAGGCGCTCCACATCAAGAAGCACGCTTATCAACGCCACGGGGTGAACCTTAGCCCGCGTAAAGACCTCAAGCCCTTACTGTCAGTGGCGAAAAAATCCCGCCGGTATGCCTGGCTTAAAGCGTATGACGCCATCGCCTTGCAGCAGGCGGTGATTAACCTCGATATGGCGTTTTCCAATTTTTTTCATCCGAAGCTGAAAGCGCGCTTCCCGGCGTTCAAACGCAAGCATGGCAGGCAGTCCAGCTATCATTGTGTCGGGGTGAAAGTGCTGGACGGGGCAATAAAAATACCCAAGTTATCGCCGATAGAAGCCCGTCTGCACCGTGAAATGACCGGAGAGGTGAAAAGCATGACCCTGAGTCGTTCAGCCACCGGCAAATACTACGCCTCGATACTCTGTGATGATGGCATGGCCGCGCCCGAGAAGCCCTCTTTGATAACCCAGATGACAGGTTTGGATATGGGATTATCTCACTACGCTATCAAATCCAGCGGAGATAAGATGGCCAATCCCCGTCATCTTATCAATGCCGGCCGTAATCTGAGGCGTAAACAGAAGGCCCTCTCCCGGAAACAAAAAGGCAGCGCCAACCGCCGTAAAGCACGACAGAGGCTTGCCGCCGTACACGAGCGGGTAGCGAATGCTCGCGCCGATTTTCAACACAAACTCTCCCGAACAATGGTTGACGAAAACCAAGCGATAATTGTTGAGACGCTGAAATCGGCCAACATGATGAAGAATCCCAGGCTGGCTCGGGCTATCGGCGATGCGGGCTGGCATGGCTTCATCAAGAAACTGGAATACAAAGCCGCAGAGAAAGGGGTTCATCTGGTGAAGCTGGATCAGTGGTTCGCCAGTTCGAAAACCTGTCACTGTTGCGGTCACAAAATGCCAGAACTGCCGCTGCATAAGCGGAGCTGGCCATGTCCTTGCTGTGGTGTCGAACATGATCGTGATATCAACGCAGCGCTCAACATCGAGCGCAAGGGCATACAGGAATTACAGGCGGCGGGACTCGTCGTTTCTGCCCACGGAGGCCAGCGTAAATCCGTTGCATCGACGGTGGCGGCCTGAGAAGTGGGAAGCCTCGCCGTTTAGAGGGTGTCGCAAAAGGCGTGTATTATCCGTTAAGATCTGCGTACTTCTTTTAAGCGCAGATCTTTTATGACCTTATTCATTCGAAAACGGGAACCCTCCCTTCATACCGGACGTCAGTTTGTCAAAGCTCAGCACTTACCTGTATTGGATGGCTCCCTTTCCCTTTCTGATTATCTCAGGCAAATGGGGGAGCGTAGCGCATTTATTGTTACTGACATTCTTGATGAGCAAGATTGGGGCCCTTTTGAACGCCATTATGCTTCGACAGGGAGAGCCCCTTATTCTCCCCGCTCCATGATAGGGATCCTGCTTTATGGGATCATGAAAGGACACTGCTCGCTCAGAGAACTTGAACGACTTGCGCGTTTAGATTTAGGCTGTATTTTTGTCAGTCAGGGAATTACGCCCGATCATGCCAGTCTTGGGCGTTTTATTTATCAGCACCAATCCGTCCTGACGGGCTCGTTTTTTAAGGCGCTGACCTTATCCATTTTGCACCGTAGTCATTCGGACGGCTCGTGCCTGGCCGGTGACGGGACAGTGATAGAGGCGGCCTGTTCTCATTACCACCTTTTAACTCAGGAAGCGATTTCACGTGAAAAAAATACTCTCACGGCCACCCCTGCCACAGCGCAGACAGAAAAACGCATAAAGCAATTGGAACAGGGAGCCAGCGTATTACGGCGCCGACAAGAAAATCGCGAAAAAAAAGGGAAGGATGCCAGCCAACTGCGTATCAATCCAACAGAACCCGAAGCCGTCGTCCAGAAACTTAAGCGGGGAAGGGGATTTTCAACTTCCTATAAACCGTCTGTTTTAGTCAACAACAGACGTCTTATCGTCGCTCACACGGTCGATCCCTCCAGTGAAACCCAAGTGATGGCCGCGTTATTGGCGCAGAATCTCACTATCTCGGGCGGTCACCCGGAAAAATTGATATTGGATGCCGGTTATTTCCATGACGATGTGATTGCTGAGGCGAAGAAACATCAGATCTTGCTGTTTTGTGCAGAAAATTCAGACCGACAGCGTGCACGAAAAATCTATCCTAAATCATTATTTACTTATGATGCTGAGCAAGATTGCTATATTTGTCCTGCGCATCACCAATTGTCCCTGCAAAGTACAGTGAAAGCCACTGAAAAAACGCGGCCCTATCGGGTTTATAGCGCTGACAATTGTGCCGGATGCCCGCAGAAAGCGGGCTGCACAAAGGCTAAAGGAGGAAGAAAACTCAACAACCACCGACTAAAGTCGGTGGGTTAGTGATTAACGGACTGAAAGTCCGGATACGCATCGGCTGAACGATGCGTCAATTGTCTATCCTGAAGTTATCATCCGGGTTTGGTTCAAAATGATGCTCCAGATAAGCCTTTATCATCTCTTCCGTTAACTGACCCACCGTCGCACAAAAATAGCCTCTGCCCCAAAAATGCTGACCCCAGTAGCGTTTCTTTAGATGCGAAAACTCTTCAAACAACTTACTCGCTGTCCTTCCCTTCAGTCTCCTCATGATTTCTGAGGGAGATAATGTCGGGGGACTACTCACCAGTATGTGAACATGATCTTTGCTCACGACCCCTTTTAATATCCTGATTTCAAATGCTTCACATGTCTGACGAACTAACTCGCGCACCCGTATTGCTACTTCACCTATCAGCACTTTGTGCCTGTATTTCGTTACCCACACAAAATGGTATTCAATCTGAAATACTGTGTGACTACCGTATCTGTAATCCATGTTGCACCTCCCATGCAACACAGTATCTCAGCTAAAGCTGACCGACTAAAGTCGGTGGTTTTAACCTTTCATATGGAAGAATAAAACGTTATCCGGAAGATGAAGGGAGGGAGGCGCTTCGTTTGCATATGGCCCGACCCGAGTCAAAACAGATATTGAGTCAACGAAAGAGCTTGGTAGAACCGGTATTTTCGGCATTACGGGGAATTCAGAGACTGGAACGCTTTCGGCGTAAGGGATTGTCAGCGGTAAAGCTGGAGTTTTCCCTGCATGCAATGGCCTATAACTTATCAAGAGCGGTGGCTCTGATATTAGGGATTATTTTTAGCCTGTTATCCATACAAATAACAGGCTGCCCAAAGTCAGTGATTGAATTTAACTTGATGCTTGAAAAAGTGACCTTAACCTTTTGCGACACCCTCTTTAGAGGGTGTCGCAAAAGGCGTGTATTATCCGTTAAGATCTGCGTACTTCTTTTAAGCGCAGATCTTTTATGACCTTATTCATTCGAAAACGGGAACCTTCCCTTCATACCGGACGTCAGTTTGTCAAAGCTCAGCACTTACCTGTATTGGATGGCTCCCTTTCCCTTTCTGATTATCTCAGGCAAATGGGGGAGCGTAGCGCATTTATTGTTACTGACATTCTTGATGAGCAAGATTGGGGCCCTTTTGAACGCCATTATGCTTCGACAGGGAGAGCCCCTTATTCTCCACGCTCCATGATAGGGATCCTGCTTTATGGGATCATGAAAGGACACTGCTCGCTCAGAGAACTTGAACGACTTGCGCGTTTAGATTTAGGCTGTATTTTTGTCAGTCAGGGAATTACGCCCGATCATGCCAGTCTTGGGCGTTTTATTTATCAGCACCAATCCGTCCTGACGGGCTCGTTTTTTAAGGCACTGACCTTATCCATTTTGCACCGTAGTCATTCGGACGGCTCGTGCCTGGCCGGTGACGGGACAGTGATAGAGGCGGCCTGTTCTCATTACCACCTTTTAACTCAGGAAGCGATTTCACGTGAAAAAAATACTCTCACGGCCACCCCTGCCACAGCGCAGACAGAAAAACGCATAAAGCAATTGGAACAGGGAGCCAGCGTATTACGGCGCCGACAAGAAAATCGCGAAAAAAAAGGGAAGGATGCCAGCCAACTGCGTATCAATCCAACAGAACCCGAAGCCGTCGTCCAGAAACTTAAGCGGGGAAGGGGATTTTCAACTTCCTATAAACCGTCTGTTTTAGTCAACAACAGACGTCTTATCGTCGCTCACACGGTCGATCCCTCCAGTGAAACCCAAGTGATGGCCGCGTTATTGGCGCAGAATCTCACTATCTCGGGCGGTCACCCGGAAAAATTGATATTGGATGCCGGTTATTTCCATGACGATGTGATTGCTGAGGCGAAGAAACATCAGATCTTGCTGTTTTGTGCAGAAAATTCAGACCGACAGCGTGCACGAAAAATCTATCCTAAATCATTATTTACTTATGATGCTGAGCAAGATTGCTATATTTGTCCTGCGCATCACCAATTGTCCCTGCAAAGTACAGTGAAAGCCACTGAAAAAACGCGGCCCTATCGGGTTTATAGCGCTGACAATTGTGCCGGATGCCCGCAGAAAGCGGGCTGCACAAAGGCTAAAGGAGGAAGAAAAATAAAACGTTATCCGGAAGATGAAGGGAGGGAGGCGCTTCGTTTGCATATGGCCCGACCCGAGTCAAAACAGATATTGAGTCAACGGAAGAGCCTGGTAGAACCGGTATTTTCGGCATTACGGGGAATTCAGAGACTGGAACGCTTTCGGCGTAAGGGATTGTCAGCGGTAAAGCTGGAGTTTTCCCTGCATGCAATGGCCTATAACTTATCAAGAGCGGTGGCTCTGATATTAGGGATTATTTTTAGCCTGTTATCCATACAAATAACAGGCTGCCCAAAGTCAGTGATTGAATTTAACTTGATGCTTGAAAAAGTGACCTTAACCTTTTGCGACACCCTCTTTACGGCGGGGAGCAGTCACGACAGACGACTTAAGTATGTGATGATATTTTTGCTGCTACCTTATTTTTACCCTTTTTTTGAAGGGAATTGTAATTGATTGATTTTATGGGTAAATTAATTATCTCTTATAAAAAGGGTTTTTCACTTTTTAGTAGTTATGTTCTTTGAAAATCAGCATGTTAAAGTTAATATGTAACAGTGCACTGCCGTACAGGCAGCTTAGAAATTTTGGCGCTCTGAACTTACGTAAAAACCCGGGTGCACTGCCGTACAGGCAGCTTAGAAAAGATTGTGAAGATGGATTTATTACCGTTCGCAGTGCACTGCCGTACAGGCAGCTTAGAAATTTCCGCCAGCCCTGATACTTCAACTTTTATCGTGCACTGCCGTACAGGCAGCTTAGAAAAATATGACCGTTATATTGCAAACCAGACATGCGTGCACTGCCGTACAGGCAGCTTAGAAAATTGTTAGGCTGCTCAGGCCAGGATAAGGTATGTGCACTGCCGTACAGGCAGCTTAGAAAGGGGTCGTGGCCTATTTGCAATTCATCGCCAAGTGCACTGCCGTACAGGCAGCTTAGAAATTCAGAGACTGCTAGGCAGTCAGATCGTTTATGTGCACTGCCGTACAGGCAGCTTAGAAAGTAGGGTTGGCGACTGGAAGAGTGATTTGGTCGTGCACTGCCGTACAGGCAGCTTAGAAATGTCTAAAATGTCCTGAACGCCAGTCATTTTAGTGCACTGCCGTACAGGCAGCTTAGAAATGTTATAGACTGGGAAATTAGTTTTAATGCGGGTGCACTGCCGTACAGGCAGCTTAGAAACTCCCAATTTGGTATCTTCTAATATATAGCGTGTGCACTGCCGTACAGGCAGCTTAGAAAGGAAAAGTGACAAGGCTGACTTCCCACAGATCGTGCACTGCCGTACAGGCAGCTTAGAAATGTTATGTCATGGCTTAAAAAGTTGGCGACAGGTGCACTGCCGTACAGGCAGCTTAGAAAATCCACCGGTCAAGACACAGTGTGCCCTTGAAGTGCACTGCCGTACAGGCAGCTTAGAAATAAGAAGTACAGCACTGCGCCGTTGCTTAAGAGTGCACTGCCGTACAGGCAGCTTAGAAAATCAGGCAGAATCAGGACAACATCAAGAAAGCGTGCACTGCCGTACAGGCAGCTTAGAAAATAAAATGCGCTCTGGGGAGATTCGGTTTGTTGTGCACTGCCGTACAGGCAGCTTAAAAATAGAAAGTTTTCTTCTTCTTTAAACTATCGAGTGTGCTGCTACACAAATAGCTTAGAGCATAATCATTCCTGTTTAGGGAAGGTACTATGCTGTGAATTAGTAAAGAATTGTAAATTTTTTTGATTTACCTCTGTGATGTTTTACTTGTGTAAAATTTATGCATAATATTTACCATAAATGAAATTAATTAGTTAGGTAATTCTACATTATGGATAACAACTTTTCTCCTAGTGACCTTAAAACTATTTTGCATTCCAAACGCTCGAATATTTATTACCTGCAATATTGTCGAGTATTAGTGAATGGTGGCCGTGTTGAGTATGTCACTGATGAAGGAAAGCAGTCCCTGTATTGGAATATCCCAATTGCAAATACTACCGTTATCATGTTGGGAACGGGTACTTCTATTACTCAGGCAGCAATGCGTGAATTCGCTAAGGCGGGTGTTTTAGTTGGTTTTTGTGGTGGTGGAGGTACACCGCTATTTGCGGCTAATGAGGTTGAAGTTGATGTATCTTGGCTGACGCCACAAAGTGAATATCGCCCTACGGAGTATTTACAAGATTGGGTGAGTTTCTGGTTTGATGACGAAAAACGATTAGCGGCAGCGATTGCTTTTCAAAAAATTCGTATTGCACAAATTCGTGAGCATTGGCTAAGTAGTCGGATGTTGCGAGATAACTCTTTTATGCTTAATCGTGAGAGTTTATTGTCATTACTCACACGTTATGAGCAGAATCTTGCAAATTGTCGTGATAATAAAGATTTATTGGCTCAAGAAGCTGTGATGACTAAAGCGTTATACAAACTGGCGGCAAATGCAGTGAGTTACGGCGACTTTGTTCGGGCAAAACGCGGCGGTGGTGTCGATTTAGCAAACCGTTTTCTTGATCATGGTAATTATCTGGCTTATGGATTAGCCGCTGTTGCAACTTGGGTCATTGGTTTACCACATGGTCTGGCGGTGTTGCATGGTAAAACCCGTCGTGGTGGTTTGGTTTTTGATGTTGCTGATCTGATTAAAGATGCGTTGGTATTGCCACAAGCATTTATTGCCGCAATGGCTGGAGAAGATGAACAGGAATTTCGCCAACGCTGTATTAGTGGGTTTCAAAAAGCTGAGGCATTGGACACTATGATTGATGCCTTGCAAACAACGGCTCAACAACTGAGTCAGGTGGCACGATGAATATTCTTTTAGTCTCTCAATGCAACAAACGCGCGCTAACAGAAACCCGCCGAATTTTGGATCAATTTGCTGAACGTAAAGGTGATAGAACTTGGCAAACGGCTATCACACTGGAAGGTTTAAATACTTTGCGTAAGCTATTGCGTAAAACGGCACGTCGTAATACGGCGGTTGCTTGCCATTGGATAAAAAGTGGTGGTCAAACTGAGCTGTTATGGATAGTCGGGAATTTGCGACGTTTTAACTCACGGGGAGTTGTACCTACAAATACAACACAACGTGATGTGTTGAAAAGTCAGGATGAAAATCACTGGCATAGTGTAGAAGCTATAAGCTTATTGGCGGCGGTTGCTGGGTTATTTCATGATTTTGGTAAAGCTAATGCGTTGTTCCAGCAAGGTTTACGAGGAGATGGGCGGTTTCAACCATATCGACATGAATGGGTATCTCTGCGGTTATTTCGGGCATTTGTTGATAATCAAAATGATAAGGAGTGGTTGACTTCGTTAAGTCAGATTGAGCCTAGTGATGAGGATAAGATTCTTTCCCGTTTGGTTAAGGATGGTATTGCTAAAAAATATACGAACCCTTTTACTGATTTACCGCCATTGGCAACCACTGTTGCTTGGCTAATCCTCTCTCATCATCGTCTTCCTGTTTATCCTTCCTATCACAGTGATTATTCAAACGAGCCGCAACTGGAATACATTGAAAATTGGTTGACTAAGCAGTTAGAACCATCATGGAACTCAGTCAACATGGATAAGAAGGACTGGAGTAATCAGGATAAACGTGATGTCTGGACATTCCCAAATGGTACACCTATCCGCAGTCAGACTTGGCGTCAGAAAGCACAAAAATTTGCGCGAAGAGCGCTGCAATCAACATCATTATCGCAATATGGCAATCTGAACCAGCGTTTCACCAGTCATATGTCTCGACTGATTTTAATGCTGGCCGATCATCATTATTCATCGTTGCCTGCAACTTTGGGTTGGCAGGATATTAATTATGGCGTATTTGCTAATACCGATAAAACCACTGGTAAGTGTAAACAACGGTTAGATGAACACAATATTGGTGTTGGGCAGAATGCTTTATTACTAGGGAGAAGCTTGCCGCATATCCGCAAAACGCTACCTGCGATTACTCGCCACAAAGGATTTAAACAACGTAGTAAAGATGAAAAATACCGTTGGCAGGATCAGGCGTTCGATGTTGCATGTACTTTACGTGAACGTTCAGTAGAACAGGGTTTTTTTGGCATTAATATGGCTTCTACTGGTTGTGGTAAAACTTTTGCTAATGCACGCATCATGTATGGATTAGCTGATGAAAAACAAGGATGCCGTTTCTCTATCGCTTTGGGGTTAAGAACGTTAACGTTACAAACCGGTGATGCATTACGTAAAAGGTTGCATTTGGAAGAAGACGATCTGGCGGTGCTTATTGGTTCTCAGGCAGTGAAAGAGTTGCATCAACTTCAACTTCGTCAAAAGGAGCTTGAGCCTGATGTGGGTAGTATATCCGCGGAAGAGTTATTTGCTGAACACCAGTATGTTAGTTATGACGGTAGCTTAGATGATGGGCGTCTGAGTCATTGGTTACGTAAAGATAATAAACTTAATCAATTGCTTAGCGCACCTGTGCTGGTGACAACCATCGACCATTTAATTCCCGCCACTGAGGGTATTCGTGGTGGAAAGCAAATTGCACCCATGCTGAGGTTACTCACTTCTGATTTGGTGTTGGATGAGCCGGATGATTTTGATATTAACGACTTGCCTGCTTTATGTAGGTTAGTGAACTGGGCAGGGTTATTAGGTTCGCGGGTATTGTTTTCATCGGCCACATTACCTCCTGCGTTGATTCAGACATTGTTCAATGCTTATCGGGCTGGACGTCAAGATTATCAATTAGCATGTGGTCAACCAGGTGCCCCGGTGAATATCTGTTGTGCTTGGTTTGATGAATATGAAACAACTCAACAGGATGTGGTCGATGCATATCAGTTTCAGGAACAGCATAATATTTTCGTTAATAAGCGTATTGGCAGGCTTAAAAAAATAGTGCCATTGCGTAAAGCTGAACTTGTACCGGTTATTTCTGAAAGTTGTGAAGTTAATGATGTTATTAATACTATCGCCGAAGTGATGCATCACTCTATATTGAAGTTGCGTGAGGAGCATCATCAAACTCATTCATCGGGTAAAACCGTCTCTATTGGTTTAATCCGTATGGCAAATATTGATCCATTGGTTGCTGTTGCACAGCGGTTATTACAGATACCATCCCCTAAAGGTGTACGTATCCATTATTGTGTCTATCACAGCCAGCATCCTTTGGCGATACGTTCTCATCTTGAACATCGGTTGGATTCAACGTTAACACGATACGATGAAGAATCGTTGTGGCAGGTGGCGGAAATTCGCAAAGCATTAGAAGAGACACCAGAAAAGCATCATATTTTTGTGGTAATAGCAACCTCTGTAGCTGAAGTAGGGAGGGATCACGATTACGACTGGTCCATTGCCGAACCCAGTTCAATGCGCTCTCTTATACAACTTGCTGGCCGTATTCAACGTCATCGGCAAAAAGAGCCACGAATTCCCAATTTGCATATTCTGGCGAAAAACTATAACGCACTTAAAGCGACTAATTTAGAACATCCGGTTTATTGTCGCCCAGGGTTTGAATCGAAAGATTATCTTTTTGCTAGTCATGATTTACATGAATTACTGGAACCTTATCAATATGAACTAATCAGTGCATTGCCGAGAATAAAGGAACGCGATAATGCTGGAGATAGTTCACCGTTTGAAAATTTGGTCGATCTTGAGCATCAACGTTTATGGGAAGAGCTTCAAGGTGTTTCTGATAATAAACACGGTTACTGCTCAGCTCTTTGGTGGCGAGAAGAGGCTTCATGGTGTGCAGAATTGCAACGCCATAAACCATTTCGTCAATCAGAACCTGATGAATTATATTATCTGTGGCTTGAAGAAGAGGGTGAAAAGGCGAAATTTATGGCCCCAGACAGTGGTCCTGCTGGGATAAAAGACGATGGTAAGTTTAAGGATGTGCAGGAGTTATCGTTTGCGTCGGGTGTAAATATTTGGATTGAACTTGATACTGAGACAATTTACCAAGATCTGGCTGATACCCATGAGATGGAACTAAAAGATATCAGCCAACGCTTTGGTGAGATTTGCCTCAGGAAAAAAGATGGCGGAGACGCATGGTGTTATCATCCGTTTTTAGGGGTATTTGGCGCACCTAGTTGAGTGCGCCGCTGCCTGTACGGCAGTTGGTTTCTATTATAAGAAGAGGAAAACATATTTCTAAGCTACCTGCACGGTAGTATTTATATAATAAATACTCATAAAATTGAATTCCATTTTTATTTTTAAAGAACAGGAATACATAGGTATTGATTTTTGGGGGTCGCTACGAGTAAGATGTGGTTGTAAGTTACACATTTGGAAAATAGCGATGAAAAGAAAATCTAATAAGAAACACGGTAAGGCAGGAAATCTGCTGAGTATGGTTATCATGCTACTCATATATTTGCCTTCCGTGACTGATTTCCATAGGGAGTCAAGTATTGTTCAGGGCCAAAAAGTAATCACGGTATCTGTTACTATCAGTCAAAGTTCTGCTAACCAGTAGACTGATTGACTAATAAATGTAGTGCTATCTCTCTGTTTTAGAGAGATAGCGCATTCTAATGGTCATTATTGATAAGGTGAAATAAGAGGCTATGAATGAAAATGGGTTGAGTCGATTTATTATCGATTATATCAAAAGCCGTAAACAGCCAAAACTGGAGGCTTTTGATAAAGAGGCGGAAAAGAAACTGGTAAAGCTAACCTCTTCGGAGGATATGACGTCGGTTCGAGAAGAGATCGCTGAACAGCGTAAGGAATTGGAAGAACAGTATGAAGTCAGGAATTGGTTAGATGATGCCGCTAACAGGGCAAAGCAGATTAGTTTAGTGACACATGCTCTGAAATTTACTCATAGTGATGCCAGAGGGAGCAGTATTTTTGCCACATCATCAAATACAACTGGAAAATATCTTTCTACTGCAACTTTGTATAAACCTGTAATTGATTCAGTGGGTAACGCCGCTGCTCTTGATGTCGCAAAATTGTTACAAACTGAATATCAGGGCGATTCACTAGTGGAGTGCCTAAGTCGCGGAGATTATTCAGTATTAGCTGAATTGGCGGAAAATGATCAGCAACTTGAACGTTGGGTGAATGGGTTTCGTCAAGCTCTATCAGATGAAACGCTTTCCTCACATAAGCTGGCAAAGCAACTTTATTTCCCGATAAATAATGAGAGTGGTGAGTATCATTTATTAAGTCCATTATTTTCGTCATCTCTGGCTCACGCGATGTATCAGCGTATCGCTGAAGCCCGTTTTGGTGAATCATCGAAAGAAATTAATAAGGCAAAGAAAGAAGAACGTTGGCATCCTGAAACTAGAGTAATTTATCCCAATACGGCTGTGCAGAATATAGGTGGAACTAAGCCGCAGAATATTTCTTACCTTAATAGCGTACGAGGTGGACGAGCTTGGCTTTTATCTTGTTCTGCTCCTAACTGGCAAAGTAATATCAAGCTGCCGGAACGGCACAGATCCATTTTTGAACAGCGTAGTCAGTTTGTTCGGTTATCTTATCGTACTGTCAGATTGATGCGACAATATCTATTTCGTGCACAAAAACGTACGGAAGAAATTCGACAGAATCGTCAGGCATATATTGATGAAATTATTGATATTTTATTTAGCTATGTCGCTAGTGTACAGGATCAGGTTGAATTTAAAGGTTGGAGTGCGAATTGTAAATTAAAACGTTCTCAGCAGCTTTGGCTTGATCCCTATCGTTGTCAACAGGATGAAATATTCAAATTTGAACGTGAAGGTGGAGACTGGAAAAAAGAAATTGCTGACGATTTTGGTCTTTGGTTGAACAACGAATTGCGTCATGAACGGTTAGAATTTGGATTGACTGAACGTAATGAGTGGGCCTCTGTGTTTAAAAAACGCCTACGTGAATTTGAGGATGAATTGCCAGAGGTACCGTTATGAGCTATTTAATTGTTTTACGTCACATTCGAGTAGAGAATGCTAATGCGATTACTGGCTTAACCTATGGTTTTCCGGCAATCACCCATTTTCTTGGGTTTACTCATGCACTTTCACGCAAGCTACAACAAAGTCATAATTTAAAATTGGAAAATTGTGGCGTTATTTGTCATAACCACCAACTGCATGCTCATCAGTCTGATCCTATTAGGGATAAAGTCTTTGCTTTAACTCGCAATCCACTTACCAAGGAATCAAAAACTGCTGCATTTAATGAAGAAGGTCGTATGCATATGACAGTTTCTTTATTAATAGAATGTTCTGGTGAAATTGCTGGCGATACAGAAGCTAACGAATTGGAACAATATTTACTGGAGATATGTCCAACTCAGCGACTAGCGGGTGGTATAATCACTGAAATTACTAAAGTCAATGTTATTGCTTTTCCTCAGGAAAAACTGGCAACCCGTAAGTTAATGCGGCGTTTATTACCGGGTTTTGCCTTGCTAGATCGCTCTGAATTGTTAGCTAAACACTACGAAGAATTAAAACAGGATAATCCTCAAGCAGAGATGATTGACGCCTGGCTTGATTTTTCTACTATTAAAATGCGGGCAATTCCTACTCAGGATGATAAGCAACCTGAAATTGGTGATCCTGCATATTGGGAATATATCCCCAAACCTGCTTCGGGATATTTAGTCCCCTTGATGACGGGTTATCAAGCGATATCACCATTATATTCCGCCGGGAAAGTAGATAAAACTCGTGATCCTAATACTCCATTTCGTTTTGTAGAAGCAATCTATGGGGTAGGTGAATGGAAAAGCCCGCACCGTATTAATGATATTCGCCAGTTACTCTGGTGTTATGACTATCAAGAGGGAGAGGGTATATACAGGTGTTGTAATCAACAGACTGTTTCCCGTCAATCCAAACCCAATAAGAAAGTAAGAATAATCGACTGATTAATTTAAAGAAGGATATCTACATGTCTAAATCAACTATTAAAACGGCTTCTGTACTGGCGTTTGAACGTAAACTTTCTAACTCAGATGCTTTAATGTTTGCTGGAAATTGGAAACAGATTGACGGTGAATGGAAACCTATTGCTATTCAGGAAAAAGCTGTTCGAGGGACGATTTCTAACCGCTTGAAAAACGCATTAACTAGTGATCCTGCTAAGTTGGATGCCGAGATTCAAAAAGCAAACCTGCAACGTGTCGATGTTGCCGCATTGCCTTTTGATGCTGATACTCTGAAAGTGAGCTTTACATTACGGGTCTTAGGCAATCTTTCAATACCATCAGTATGTAATGATCAGGATTATCAAGCTGAACTGGCAAACGTGATTAACGGCTATATCGCTGAACATGGTTTCAAAACGCTTGCAGCACGTTATGCAGAGAACTTGGCTAATGGACGGTTTTTGTGGCGTAACCGAGTTGGAGCAGAAGAAATTAAGGTTCGCGCAAGTGGTAAGAGTGGTAAATGGTGGGAGTTTGATTGCGAAAATTTCAGCTTACGTGAATTTGGTAAGGTAGAAGGTGATTTAGCTGAACTTGCTGTCGAAATTGAAGAAGGATTGGCAGGCGATAGATCAACATTCTTCAATGTTGAGGCATTTGTTCGTTTAGGTCATGGGCAGGAAATTTTCCCTTCTCAAGAATTGGTTCTCGATAGCAACAGTAAAAAAAGCAAAGTGTTGTATCAGGTAAATGAAATTGCTGCATTACATTCTCAGAAAGTGGGTAATGCGCTCCGCACTATTGACACGTGGTACCCAGACGCTACGGAATTAGGTCTTGGCCCAATAGCGGTTGAACCCTATGGTTCTGTCACCAGTCGTGGTAAGGCTTATCGTCAGCCTAAAGTGAAAATGGATTTTTATACTTTGTTAGATAACTGGGTCGTTAAAGGAAAAGCGCCAGAAGTAGAGCAACAACACTATGTTATGGCGACACTAATTCGTGGCGGTGTTTTTGGTGAAAAAGGTGAATAAGGGAATCAGATGGATTATTACTTTGAAATCCGTGTTCTTCCCGATCCTGAATTTAGCCAGCAAAGTCTGATGGAAGCGTTATTTGCTAAACTGCATCGGGCTTTGGGGCAAGTAGGTAACGGACGTATTGGGGTCAGTTTTCCGTGTGCGAGAAAAACACTGGGGGATACGCTGAGAATTCACGGTGCAAATGAAGCATTGAATGATTTGCAGTCTTTATCTTGGTTAAAAGGACTTCGGGACTACACTGAAATGACTGATATTCAGCCAATTCCCCAAGAAACTAAGTACTGTTGTGTCAGCCGAGTGCAGGTTAAAAGTAGCGTGGAGCGGCTTCGTCGTCGTTCAATTAAAAAAGGATGGTTAACGGAGGAACAAGCCTTACAACGCATTTCTATCAGCAAAGAGCAACGTACTCATTTACCATTCTTGTTTCTCAAAAGTTTGTCATCAGGTCAAAGTTTTCTGTTGTTTGTCAAACAAGGGCCAATACAAGACAAACCGACATCAGGAGTTTTTAGCTCGTATGGATTAAGTTCATCAGCTACCATCCCTTGGTTTTGACCCTTTTTTAGCGGCTAATTATAACTTATTGATTTATTTAAGAGATTAGCCGCTGCTAATAAAAAGGGTTTTTCTGCTTTTTATCATTATGTTCTTTAATAATCAGTAAATTAAAGGTAGTATCTAACAGTTCACTGCCGCACAGGCAGCTTAGAAAAGACTTGGTACTCGCTAACAATATCATAGTGGGTTCACTGCCGCACAGGCAGCTTAGAAAGTTGTCAGGGATTATTTCACTCTCACCGAAAGGTTCACTGCCGCACAGGCAGCTTAGAAAATTCAGGCAACATGATAGTGGCCGTTGCTGGAGTTCACTGCCGCACAGGCAGCTTAGAAATGTTCACCGGACGGGATTTGTAGTGATGGGCTGTTCACTGCCGCACAGGCAGCTTAGAAAATCCGTGATAGCCGTAAAGTTGCTGATAGCTTGTTCACTGCCGCACAGGCAGCTTAGAAATTAATTGTTTTCTCTTGCTGAGAAACAACAGCGTTCACTGCCGCACAGGCAGCTTAGAAAACGCAGAGAGGATAGCAGAAATGATAGAGAGTATTCACTGCCGCACAGGCAGCTTAGAAAATTTTTTCACACGCGAAACCGTTCGTAACGTTGTTCACTGCCGTACAGGCAGCCAGAAAAAAAAGAGTTTTGCTTTATTAATAGCAGAACTCTTTTTTTCCTTAAAATTTTGTATTAATAATACTTATTGACGTGTGTATCTTAAGAAATATTTAGGGAATTGAGAACGATATGCCCGTAGGAAAATAATGTGGCTTTGCCTGATAAATGCACCCGATCTCCATGTAATTCACACATAATGTCTCCACTGCGTTTTGACAATTGGCGTGCATACAATCTCTGTTTATTTAAACGGTCGCTCCAAAATGGGGCTAATACACAATGTGATGATCCGGTTACTGGATCTTCTGGTACACCCTTAGCAGGTGCGAAATATCGGGAAACAAAGTCAATTTGTTGTTCACCTAGTGCTGTTATGACAACTCCTGGCAAAGGCAGAGTGGCTATTTTGTCAAAATTAGGTTTTGTATTTAAAACTTGTTCTATGGTTTCGAGTAAACAAATGTAGCGATTATGAGAGACAAAAAGCTCGGATATTTTCTGACTTAATGCATTTTCGATATCTGCTTGTAGAGCGGACTCTTCTTTGTAAGTAGCTCTGGGTAAATCAAGTGTATAAGTACCGTTGTCATGATAAACGGCAATATTCCCGGAGCGAGTTTGAAATACGATAGGGTTATTAGTAACAGATAAATGTTCAACCATTACGCAAGCTGTCGCTAATGTTGCGTGCCCACATAAATCAACTTCAACTTTTGGTGTAAACCAACGTAGGTGGTTATCGACTAGGAAAGCAGTTTCAGAGAGATTTATTTCCATAGCAATAGATAATAGAGTTTCATCTGGAAGCCAATTATCTAATATAACAACAGCGGCTGGATTACCAGAGAATGGGCTATCGGTGAATGCATCGACATGATAAATGGGTAGCGAAGTCATTTGTATCTCTCTTAAAATAGAATTAGTCATGAAAAAGGGATCAATCTTCTTAATTTTTATAAAAAAATTGCCCGCTATTTTATACAACTATATGTGATCGTAAAAAGAGTAAGTAGCTCAGTTTTAGGATATTTAGTTGGTTTTCTGAAGCATTGGATATCATTGCATTAACCAGATATGCGACCCTATTTTTACCCTTTTTTTGCGGTTAATTTTAACTTGTTGATTTTTATATAATATTATATTGTGCTAATAAAAAGGGTTTTTCTGCTTTTTATCATTATGTTCTTTAATAATCAGTAAATTAAAGGTAGTATCTAACTATTCACTGCCGCACAGGCAGCTTAGAAAAACCATGCCAATAGCCCGTTCGATCAACTTATATTCACTGCCGCACAGGCAGCTTAGAAATGTTGACGATCCCAGTAAAGACAAATGCTCCGATTCACTGCCGCACAGGCAGCTTAGAAACGATAGCATTCGGGTTAAACCTTGATTCTTCTTGTTCACTGCCGCACAGGCAGCTTAGAAAATACGAGCTAAAAACTCCCGGTATTGGTTTGTGTTCACTGCCGTACAGGCAGCAGCGCACTCGATTGAGTGCGCTAAAAAAGCAACCTTTTTTCTTCTCGATATGCATCAATTGTTGTGCTTTTGTGCATATTCTTCACTATTAACCCATTGGTGGTCTTTTTCCCAGGTAAATAGCCATTTACGAGTTGGTCCGGCCATTACGTTGAGATAATAGTTGTCGTAACCGGCAATGGTTGCCACTGGGTGGTAGCCTTTGGGCACCATTACCACATCTTTATTGTAAACAGCCATTGATTCATCCAGTGAACGGTCATCGGTATAGACACGTTGCATGCAGAACCCTTGAGAAGGGTTCAGGCGATGGTAATAGGTTTCTTCCAAATAGGTTTCCTGTGGCGTATTGTCGGTATCGTGTTTATGGCTAGGGTAGGAGCTGGTACAGCCTTCACTGGTAAAGACTTCAACCACCAACAAGCTATTAGCAGGTTTATTATCCGGTAGGATGTTGTGAACATAGCGTCGGTTGTAGCCATTGCCACGTTGTTCTGCGTCAATATCCTGTGGCGTAATCAGTCGAGTCGGGTAGCTTCCTTTACCCGGCGCTTGGCATACCGCAAGTTCAAGAGCGGTATCGGCAATAATTTCAACAGATTCCCCCGCAGTGATGTAAACGGCATAAGGTTTTTTGCGTTCAAATGGCTGCATGCGATCGCCAATATGCTCAAACCGTTGATGTGGCGTAGTCACTGTGGCTTTGCCTGCCACCAAAACCAGACAGGTTTCATTTTCTGATGCGGGTAAGGTGATTTTTTCACCCGAAGCCAATTCATAAACATCGAAGTGGACATACTTCCAGTTTGCTGATTCCGGCGTGATATGTTGAGTTCGT
The DNA here is from genome assembly GCF_019090985.1 of Photorhabdus akhurstii. Taxonomy (NCBI): domain Bacteria; kingdom Pseudomonadati; phylum Pseudomonadota; class Gammaproteobacteria; order Enterobacterales; family Morganellaceae; genus Photorhabdus; species Photorhabdus akhurstii. The sequence goes on from NZ_CP020335.1 coordinate 2,128,845, forward strand.
TTGTTTTGATCCGGTGGATGATATTTTGATAATAATTTTGACATATTATCTACCCTCAGTACTATTTTTGCATGAATCAGGTTGTGATTAATTAAAACAATCCGGCATCTCTGGCAAATTTGCGTAAATTGTTATAACCCATCGTTGCGTAGGTGAATGGGTGAGCAATAGCGGGATCTTGTTCTGCTTCAACTACCAGCCAGCCTTGATAATTCTGTTTTTTCAACACTTGGAAAATTGCCGGATAATCAACGCAACCATCTCCCGGTACTGTGAATACACCGCTCAGCACCGCATCAAGGAAGCTGGTTTTACGGTTTTTCACATCGTTAAGTACATCAGGGCGGATGTCTTTACAGTGAACATGATTAATGCGTTTTGCCCAGCGTTCTGCGATAGCTAGTGGATCAGCGCCAGAAAAGGTTAAATGACCGGTATCCAGCAACAATCCAACTTCATCTCCGGTATTTTCCATTAGATGATCAACATCTTTCTCAGTTTCGATGACAGTTCCCATATGGTGGTGATAAGCAATCTGAACACCTTGTTTTTGGGTGTAACGGGCAAATTCAGTCAATTTTTCACCATATTCTTGCCAGCGGTTAGCTGGAAATTGAGGGCGAAGATGGACTGGTTTATTTTGATCGCCGTGAATGCAGTTTGTCACTTCCGCAAAGACCATGACATTAGCTCCCAGTTCGCGTAGCAGGGTCAGGTGAGATTGTACCGCTTTAATCTCTTCCGCTACTGAACGGGTGAGTAATTCGCCAGAGTACCAGCCGGATACCAGCATGAGATCATGGGCGGCAAGAATGGGACCCAATACGTTGGCCTGACGAGGGAATTTATTGCCCAATTCAAAACCAGTAAAACCCGCCTGGCGACCTTCTGTTAAGCAGGTTTCCAGTGGTGTGTCTGCGCCGAGAGTGGGTAAGTCATCATTAGTCCAGGTTAGAGGGTTGATACCAAGTTGAACAGCCATGATGGTGCTCCTACTAATTGAATAAAATAATTTTATTATGTTGCTATCCGCGCTGACGCCATAGGCTAATCAGGTTGTGATAGTTGGTTTTTATTTTCTGGATCAAGCGGTTATCATCAATCTCATTTTTTAGCCATTTTAGGGATGGTTGACCAAATAGGGTTCTTCCGACAGCAAAACCTTTGACGATAGATTTGCCGGCTGCGGCATTAAAGCCCATTTCCAGCTCTTCTTGTGAAGCGTCAAGACCAAGAATAACGACGCCACGGCAATAGGGGTCTCGTTGCTGGATGAGATAGTTAATGTTGTCCCAACTTTCAGAACTGAGAGGTGGGAGTTTCCACCAATCCGGTTTAACGCCAAGGTTATAAAAGCGTCTAAGTGCGCGAATATAGAACTCATCTGAGTGTTTCATTTCCGCAGGTAGAATCACTTCCAGTAAAAGTTCGTGACCAGATTTACAACATGCGGCATAAATTTCCCGAACTTTTTTCTCTTGTTCCAGACGGAGTGGGTGAGCGTCTTCTGGATGGAAAAACACCAGACATTTGACGATGTGTTCAAGCGGCCAGTCAATAAGTTGGGAACCGATGTTGCCATGTTCCAGACAAAGCGGGCGAGAGCCAGGTAGCTCAATTGGGCGGCCTATCCACCAACCTTGACCGGTAATTTCGTTTAAAACATCCTGACCAAAAGTGCTGTCACATAACAGGCCTATTTTTCCTTGTAATCCTGCTTCTGTGGCAACTTCTCGGCTGGCGCGCAATAGAAGTTGTTTTAATGATGAAATACGCTTGATACTGGCATTCGCTTGTCGGGCTAATTCGATAAATTGAATACGATGATCAAAGGCCATTACGCACAGTTCGTCCCATTGATTTTTACGGGCGCTGATACGGTGGAGGTGGTTAAGTGTTTCATCCAAATCAGGGCGTAGGATTTGATTGGCGCGTGATAGATAGTTATCAAGCTCTGTTTTATCTGGCATTGCCGGGGCGCACCCATGACGAGAAACAACTAATGCGCCACAAGCATTAGCGTAGGTACAGGCTTTTTCCCAACCTTCGTTATTAAGATAGCCGCGTAATAAGCCGGACATAAAAGCATCCCCTGCACCGAGTATGTTAAGCACATCGACACGAACACCCTGTATGGTAATGCCATCATCCAAATTATCAGGGATTTCAGCGGTAAAAACAGAGCATCCCAGTGATCCTCGTTTGCAAACCAATGCAGCAGACGTGAGTTTACGAATGTTGCGTAGTGCTTCGATGGTATTTGTGGAACCACCGGCAATATGGAACTCTTCTTCTGTGCCGACAATGAGATCAAATAGCGATAATACTTCCTGTAACTGAGCTGTTACCTGTTCCGATGCGATATAACGTGTTTCACCGTCTCCCAGAGAAGTTAATCCCCAAAGTACCGGGCGGTAATCAATATCCATGACTGTTTTCACACGGTTGCGGCGGGCGTAGTTGAGGGCCGTCAGCACCGCATCGCGAGTGTTAGGATGAGAAAGATGTGTTCCGGTGATTGCCAGACAACGGGCTGATGCAATGTATTCTTCACTGAAATCGTCACGGGTAATTGCCATATCAGCGCAGTTATCACGATAGAAGATCAAGGGAAACGTTGTCTTATCTTTGATTCCTAGCAGCACCAGTGCCGTAAGGCGTTCTTTATCGATAGTTAGATGGCTGGTATCACAGCCAACACTTTGTAACTCTTCCCTAAGGAAACGTCCCATATGCTCATCACCGACTCTGGCTAGCATGGAGGATTTAAGCCCCTGGCGAGCGGCGCCATAGGCGACATTACCGGAAGAACCGCCAAGATATTTTGCAAAACTTCCCATGTCTTCCAGACGAGCTCCGATTTGTTGGCCGTAAAGGTCAACGGCGATTCGTCCCATGCAGATGACATCAAATTTTTTTTGCTGCTCCATTGAACCATTCCTTATTAAGTACAACATCAAGTGTTGCTATGATGAGCTCCGACAACGGAGTGTTGATAAGAAGAATTAATTAATTTCAGTGACATTCACCCAACGTTGCTCTTGATAAGAACGAGCAATGGCATCCAGAATACGGGAGACTTTCCAGCCTTCGGTGAAATCTGGCCATATTTCTTTATTGCTGGCGATGCCATTGATCAAATCTCTGATTTCCACTGTTTTTTGATCATTGAAGCCGATGCCGTGACCTGCGCCGTGACAGAATGGCGCATAGTCAGGATGTTCCGGTCCAATAAGAATGGTTTTAAAGCCTTGGCGGTTTGCCGGTTCATCGTGACGGTAAAGTTTCAGTTCGGCCATTCTTTCTTGTGTGAAGCTCAAAGCGCCTTTTGTTCCTGTAACGGTGTAGCTCAAACCCATTTTGCGGCCGCAGGCAACACGGGAGGTTTCAATAACACCCATTGCCCCACTGTTGAAACGCACCATAGCATGTGCTTGATCTTCGTTTTCTACCGCAACCATAATGCTAGAGCCGGTTTTTTTCGGGCGTTGTTTGATGACAGTGGCCATGTCTGCGCAAACAGTTTCGATATCGTCAATCAGGTACTGCGCCATATTGATGATATGAGCAGCAAGATCCCCTAATGCACCTAATCCAGCTTTATCTTTGAAACAGTGCCAGTGAACAGGGGTGAATGGATCAGCCATATAATCTTCGTTATGAGTGCCGTAGAAGTGAATGACTTCACCAATTTCACCATTCGAAATGATCTCTTTAGCCAGTTGTGCGGTGGGGTTTTTTATGTAGTTAAAACCGACTAATGTTTTCACGCCGGCTTTTTTGGCGGCTGCGGCCATTAATTGTGCATCAGTTGAGTTTAGTGCCAGTGGTTTTTCACAATAAACATGCTTGCCATGTTTGATTGCTTCGAGAGCCATCTCTTTATGAAGGAAATTTGGTGAGCAGATATCAACAACATGAATATCGGGATCTGATACTAATTCGCGCCAATTGTCAGTAAAGCGCCGGAAACCTAATTGTTCAGACCGTTTTGCGGCGAGTTCAGCAGAAACTTCCGCTACCATTTCACAAACTAGTTTGCCTACCAGAGGGAAAACAGTAGGTGCTTGTGCGTAAGCAATGGCATGCGTCCGTCCGATGTAACCAGTACCGATTAGGCCGATACGAATCTCTTCCATATAGCTGTTTCTCCAAATAGAAGCGGATAGGTCGTTTGTTGTTGCAGTCAATTTTTTAGTGTTTGCCAGTTAGCTTTGGTTGTTGTCGTACATCTGTTATAGGAAACATTTATTTCATTTTCAACAAAAATGAAAATATTAATTTCAAGTTGTGATCTGATAAGGATTTTTTAGCTAACGTCGCGTTATATAGGGTTAATTTTCTGATTAATTAGGTACCATTCAGAGGTAAGAGCTGAAAAAATAGAATTTTAGAATTTTTGTTCCATTTATGGCTTGGTATATATGGAATTAGTTAGCAAAAAGAATCGCTATACTCCCAGGATTTCCTCTTGCGAATATGGGATACAGGGAAATCCTGGTTGTAGGTTATTCTAATAATAATGTTGGGGTAATAAAGTTAGCTAATTATCTTTATTCGGCTTTTGGGGCGTATTATTTATTACAAGTTTCCTGAATAGTGTTTTACCTATCTGGTATAGCGCATAAGATAGTATTAACGCAGCAAACAAATAATAAATAATCATGATTACCTTGGGAACATTATGTGCGAGAAATACGTACATAGAAATTGAACAGAGTGTAATTAACCATGCAACTGGTTTCACCATAGACCACGGCGTAATATTTACCTGTTCGGTATAAATATCTTCAAATGGTTTAGCTGGAAAAAAGTAGCCAATAGCCAACATGAAAATAACATTGAGAACAAATAAAATGCCAACCAAGTGAAAAAAGTGCAGGTTAATTTTTAAAATGAAATTACAGATAATATAGGCAGACATACCGAATAATAGGCCAAGTTTAGCAGCAATAGGCGGTACTCGTTTAGTCATCAGGCCGACTAATACCACGCTGAGAATTGGCGCGTTAAAAATCCCCTGTAATTGTTGAATGAGATAGAATAGACCATCCGGTGCATTAGCGACTAATGGTGCGACGATCATGGTGATTAACGCTAATCCGATCCCTAAATATTTACTCATAGCGACTGTTTGAGTTTCGGTGGCATTTTGGTTGATTCGCTGTTTGTAAATATTGACGATAAACAGTGTCACGGATGAATTAAGTCCGCCACTGAATGTGGAAAATACGGCGCCAACGACCACAGCGGCAAAGAAACCAACCAATACTTCCGGCAGAATTAGATGGACTAATTCTGGATAAGCGTTATCTGGATTATCTATTTGTCCTTTGAAAATATGGAAAGCAATAATGCCGGGTAGAATAATAATAGATGGCATAATGAGTTTAAGTAAAGCACACAACATCACGCCTTTTTGTCCTTCCGCTAGATTTTTTGCACCAAGGGCTTTCTGAACAATGGATTGATTGGTACACCAGAAAAACATATTGGAAACAATTAGGCCGGTAAATAACGTGGAGAAAGGAACTAGAGAATCTTCATTGCCGATGGAGTTAAATTTATCAGGATTAGATTGATAAACTTCAATTAATCCTTGCCAGGCATTGCCATTGCCGACATAGAGTAGGGCAAAAATGGTTACCATTAACCCGCCAACGATTAAGCCAATGCCGTTAATAGTATCTGCGGCGGCAATGGCTTTAATACCACCAAAGATGGCATAAACCGCACCTAATCCACCAACGCCCCAAACCATAACCCATAATGCCGTAGTCTTATCAATACTGAATACATTGGAAACCTGGAATAGACTTTCTAATGCAATTGCGCCGGTATACAGCACAATGGGGAGTAGTGAAATGATATACATAGCCAGGAAAAGAATGGAGGTAATAAGCAGCGTATTTTTATCAAATCGGCGTTCAAGATATTCCGGGATGGTTGAAATACCGAGTTTCAGATATTTAGGCAGGAAATAAATAGCAAATAGAACGATTGTTATAGCGGCTATCACTTCCCAAGCCATAACGATAAATCCGGCTCGGAATGCTAATCCATTCAAACCGATTAAATGCTCTGTGGACAGGTTCATCAATAACATAGAGCTACCAATATAAACACCTGTGAGAGATCGTCCGCCAAGAAAATAGCCTTCAGTAGATTCTGTCAGACGAGCATTATGGGTTTTGTAATAAGCGAAGCCAGCCACTAATAGGGTAAAACCAATAAATGAGAGAAAAGCTAACATACTATCCTCCAAGCCTGATTGACTGTTTTCAGGCAGCAATATGCTGACGGGAAAGCGGCCTTTCCCGTTTTTATGATGAAAATAAATGTAAGTCAGTTAGTTTTAGTTAGAGATGTAGGGCTGTTTTATAATTTGATTTCTTTCCCTAATTGCAGAGATTCGAGCGCTTTATCAGACAGATAAAGTGCTTGTTCGCCATCGGCGCCACTACATTCTGGCGTGGCGCGACCAGCCATGACATCGACAAAATGGCCCCATTCAGCAATGTAGGCTTCCCGGTAACGTTGCAGGAAGAAATGCTCTGGCTTGGCTGTTAAACAACCACTGTTTTCCCAGAGTTCAACGCTGTTTTCTTTAATATTACCTGCGCTAAGCAGCCCTTTTTCACCATGTAATTCAATCCGTTGGTCATAGCCATACCCGGAACGACGGCTATTGGTAATGGTTGCCATTGCCCCTGATGGGAATTTCATAACGATAAAGGCGGTATCGATATCACCCGCTTGCCCAATAGCTGGATCAACCAGATTGCTGCCTTGAGCGTAGATCGAACAGGGTTCCTCACCGATAATAAAACGTGCCATATCGAAGTCATGTATTGTCATATCCCGGAACATACCACCAGAAACTTTGACATATTCAGCAGAAGGAGGTGAGGGATCACGGGAAATAATCAGCAGAGATTCAGCTTTTCCTATTGCGCCGGCGTCAAATAGTGTTTTTACTCGGCGGAATTGCGGATCGTAACGACGGTTAAAGCCAACAAATAAGGGAACCTGATACTGTTTAACGGTTTCAAGGCAATGACGAACACGTTCAATATCAAGATGAACCGGTTTTTCACAGAAGATTTTTTTATGATGTTTTGCTGCGAGTTCGATCAGGTCTGCATGTGTATCTGTTGCTGAGGCGATAAGAACGCCATCTATTTTAGGGTCGGACATTGCCTGTTCAATAGTTTGTCTTTTTGTTTGATATTTCTGTACTAAAAGTTCAGCACTTTTCTGATGTGGATCGACAACGGAGTAAAGAGAAGTTTCTTTATGATGAGTGATATTCACTGCGTGTACTTGCCCAATTCGTCCGGCGCCAAATAATGCAATGTTGAACATGGATGCTCCTTGATACCTAGGTATCTGCTTATGAGATACTTTAAAATATATCAAATAAAACATTTATTTCAATTTTTAAATATTTGGAAATTATATTTTTGAGTGCGGCGTAGCATTTTGTTAATAACAATATTAAATTTGTGTTAATTAGATCACGTAAAGTAAGATTTATGCTGGATGATTTGGGGTATTTATCTTTTAAAAACAAATTATAATATGCATTAGACTAGGTGGTTGCTACGTTTGGTCATAGAGGTTGAGGGAAGAGAAAAAGTCATTCGTTTTTGGAATAATAATTTCAAAACTAGTATTAAAATGATTAGAAAAGGGAAAATGGCCTGCTGTCTTACAGGCCATCACTTTTTAATATTGGCGTACTTTGGTTGCAACCATCTCCTTTATTTTCTTTGCGGCAGATTCTATAGCTGGATTTTTCGCTACTTGTGCTGTGCCTATTCGCCACCATGATTCATAATCATGCGTCATCGTTTTAGGCAGCACTTTGATATCTATGAGTACCGGTACGGTCTGTTTTTGGGCTTTCTGTAATGCGTCAAGCAGTTGTCGCTCATCGTGGACTCGGTAACTTTTGCAGCCGTAGCTTTCTGCATTTTTGGCGAAGTCGACTTTAATCAGTTTGCCATCCATGTTGCCGCTTTCTGGGTTACGATAACGATTTTCTGTTCCGAAACTCCCCATCCCTTGGCTCATTTGCAGATTATTGATGCAGCCAAATCCCGCGTTGTCAAACAGCAACACGATGATTTTGATATTTTCCTGTACTGCGGTTTGTAGCTCTGAATGAAGCATCATATAAGCGCCATCACCGACTATGGCATAAACCGGTTGGTTGGGACAGGCTAGTTTAGCGCCAATAGCAGCGGCTATCTCATAGCCCATACAGGAATAACCATATTCAAGATGATAGGTATCCGGTTGTTTGGGTTGCCATAATCGCTGTAAATCGCCAGGAAGGGAGCCTGATGCGCCAACAATAATCGCTTCTGGCTCCAGATATTTGTCTAATAATCCCAATACTCTGGTTTGTGGCAGGCGGGTTTGTAATGTCTGGCTGTACTCTTCCAATTTATCATCAAGATGGCCGGGAATTTCTGGTGTGAAATCTTCCTGATATTCAATATCGAACAGACGATTTAACTCTTTGCGCCATGCCTCTCGCGCTTGATGAATCTCATCTTGATAGCCACTGCGATAATGCAATTGAGTAAGCTGCTTTGCAATAGCGTTTAACCCTGTTTGGGCGTCTGATACAACGGGGATTGCATCCAGCTTACAGGCGTCGAATTCCGCTACGTTGATAGTAAGAAATTCGACTTTTGGATGCTGAAATAGCGATTTGGATGCCGTGGTGAAATCACTAAACCGGGTGCCAACGCCAATAATCAAATCGGCTTCTTTGGCGATCAGGTTTGCCGCAAGACAGCCTGTTGTGCCTAAACCGCCACAATTTAGGGGATGGTCGGCAATTACGGCGCTTTTACCTGCCTGTGTTTCAGCAAAAGGAATATTGAAGTGTTCTGCAAATTGACGGAAAGCGTTATGTGCTTCTGAATAGCGCACTCCGCCACCGCAGATGAGCAAGGGTTTTTTCTTGCGGCTTATGAGCGCCACGGCATCGTTAATCATGGCGATGGAAGCAGGGCGGCGCTCAATGCGGTGAATTCGTTTTTGAAAGAAATAGTCAGGAAAATCCCAAATCTCCCCTTGAACATCTTGTGGCAAACAGATTGTGACGGCGCCGGCATCAGCGGGATCGGTTAGAACTCGCATCGCATTAATCATAGCGCTCATTAGCTGTTCTGGTCTGGAGATACGATCCCAATAACGAGAAATCGGGCGGAAACAGTCATTGGTGCTGATAGTATAGTCATGGAACTGTTCAACCTGTTGTAAGACTGGATCAGGCTGACGGCAGGCAAAGAGATCGCCGGGGAATAACAGCAGAGGAATGCGATTAGCAGTGGCAGTTGCCGCAGCGGTTACCATATTGGCGGAGCCAGGGCCAACAGATGAAGTTACGGCAAAAATCTGTTTGCGCTTTTTCTGTTTAGCAAAACCTGTGGCGATATGGGCCATACCTTGCTCATTGCATCCTTGGTAAACGGTTAAGTGCCCGGGATCTTGCTCCAGCGCTTGCCCTAATCCAACAACATTACCGTGACCAAAAATGGTAAAGATTCCTCTGATAAATGGATATTGTTCTCCGTCTGCTTCCACATATTGTTGGTTCAAGAACTTCACTAATGCTTGAGCCGTTGTCATTGTTGATTTGCTCATATTACAGAACTCCATTTTATTCCATTGTTGGCATCACAAAACTGCTGGAATGATGTTCTAACCTGATACTTGCTGGCCAGCGGCTGGTAACGGTTTTCATGCGGGTGTAGAAGCGAACGCCATCATTACCGTGAACGTTAAGCGGACCAAAAATTGAGCGTTTCCAGCCACCGAAGCTGTGGAAGGCCATTGGTACCGGAATGGGGATATTGACGCCTACCATACCTGCTTGTACATCTTCGCTAAACTGGCGAGCAGTTTCTCCGTCGCGGGTGAATATCGCGGTACCATTACCATATTGATGGACGTTAATTAATGTTAATGCGGTGGCATAATCGGGTACACGGACAATTGATAGAACGGGGCCGAAGATCTCTTCTTGATAGATTTTCATCTCTGGCGTGACGTTATCAAACAGCGTCGGGCCAATAAAATAGCCATTTTCATAACCCGAAACCTTGAGTTGACGGCCATCAATTAACAGACTAGCCCCCTGTTTTTCGCCACTATCGATGTAATCACAGATTTTAGCTTGGTGTTGGGCAGAGATAACGGGTCCCATATCGTTTTCTTTCGTTGCGACAATACCGGGACCGACAGACATTTTGCTGATCTGTTGACGTAATTTTTCAATTAATGCATCTGCCGTTTCATCCCCAACCGCCAATACAACAGACAATGCCATGCAACGTTCGCCGGCTGCGCCAAAAGCCGCGCCTGTAATAGCATTGCTGGCCATATCAAGGTCGGCATCTGGCATCAGAATACAGTGATTTTTTGCACCACCCAGAGCCTGACAGCGTTTCCCGTGAGCTGAGGCGGTAGTGTAGATATATTCAGCGACAGGAGTCGAGCCAACAAAGCTGACAGCTTGTACACGTGGATCTGTTAGTAGTACATCAACGGCTTCTTTATCGCCGTTGACAACATTAAATACGCCATCGGGTAAACCGGATTGTTTAAGTAGTATTGCTAATTCAATCGCGAGAGAAGGATCTTTTTCTGAAGGCTTCAATACGAAAGTATTCCCTGTCGCCAATGCGATAGGAAACATCCACATAGGAACCATTGCCGGGAAGTTGAAAGGGGTAATGCCGGCACAAACGCCTAAAGGCTGCATTAATGAATGGCTGTCTATACCTGTTCCGGTATTAGCTGAATGTTCACCTTTTTGTAGATGAGGAATGCCACAGGCAAACTCAACCACTTCCAGACCGCGAGTTAATTCACCGATGGCATCTGAATAGATTTTTCCATGTTCTTCTGAAATCAATCGCGCCAGTTTGTCTATATTGGTTTCCAGCAATGTCTTGAACTGGAACATGACACGAGCACGTTTGAGAGGTGAAACCTTAGACCATTCACTGTAAGCCTGATGAGCGGCTTCAATTGCTTGTTCAACTTCATGGGCTGTGCTTAATGTTACCTGGCGTATCTGTTTTCCCGTCGCTGGATTAAAAACTGGAGAAAAGCGGGTGCTATGACTAGGAATGAGTTGCCCATTAACGTAATTCTGTACTTGTTCCATTCTGAGCCTCTTTTGCGGATTTGATGTTAGTACTGAATCAGAAACTTTGATAATAGGTATATGAAATATTTATTTTATTTTCAATATGATTTGGAATAAAAGGCAATTAGTGTGATCAGAGTAAAGTTTTTATGAATTACCGATAATTAGGTGACTAATTAGATGTTAATCAATATAGTGATAATAATAAATCATTACAATGAATGGATTATGTGTTTCATTTTTAACTATAAAAATGAAATATGATTCAGCTTATACTGCAAAACGATTACAATTGCTGGCGATAAATTTTATGGGGGATTTATGTCTGTCGCATCGAATCTGAATGAGTTTCAAGAACAAGTCCGTTCACGCTATAGTGAATTGAGTAAACGCCTGCAACAAGTAGCTCGATATGTGCTGGATAATACCAATAGTGTCGCTTTTGATACTGTTGCTGTGATTGCCAAAGAAGCTGATGTTCCTCCATCAACATTAATTCGTTTCGCTAATGCGTTTGATTTCAGTGGTTTTAATGAAATGAAACAGCTATTCCGCATGCATATGGTGGAAGAAACCGCCAGTTATGCAGACCGGGCCAGGTTATTTCGGGAATTGGATGGCGAACAGGAGCCGCCGGAAGATCCTCAGCATATTTTGCAGGAATTTGCTCGTTCAAATGTGCAGGCTATGCAACAGCTAGCTGCCAGGACGGCCCCTGAAGATTTAAGGAATGCCGTAGACTTATTGGCTCAAGCTAAGAATATTTACATTATTGGACTGCGCCGTTCTTTTAGTGTGGCGGCTTATCTTTCTTATGCATTGAACCACTTGGAATGTCGCCCTTTACTCGTGGATGGTTTGGGAGGAATGTTCAGGGAGCAGATTAATTTAATTGGGGAAAAAGATGTTGTCGTTTCAATCAGTTTTACCCCTTATGCAGAAGAAACCCTGATGGTCAGTGAACGGGCGGCGAAAGCCGGGGCAAAACAGATTGTGATTACCGATAGCCAGATTAGCCCGCTTGCTAGTTTTAGTGATGTTTGTTTTGTGGTTAAAGAAGCACAGGTGGATGCATTCCGTTCTCAGTCTGCTACGTTGTGTTTAGTGCAATCTTTGGCAGTTGCTCTGGCTTATCGGCAAGGAAACCCGATTTAATTATCTTGTATTTCTGGATTAATTTTATTAATGACTCATAGCCCGCATATTTTGGCGGGTTAATTCTAACGGGTTGCTAGAAGCTCAATTTCAATAAAATATAAACCTGATGTGGATAATCCTCTTGTTGTGTCTAAATGCTATTGATTCCTATTGGCAATAATTATTTAATGGTTGTGCGAAGTTATGGTTTTGAAGAGGGACAATAGGATGATTAAAGGATCGCGTTACGTTTTTGCTGTTTTATCTGCAATTTCTTTCCAGGCATTTGCCTCAAATTTTGATTATAAAAGTGATATTCCAGTTGATAATAAGCCATCTGAGGAGTATTTAAAAAAACGGGAAAATCTTAAATCCGAGCATTGGGATGTGAATGAACTCATTGCAGATAATCAAGCGGCGGAGAAACGGGAACTGGCAAGGCAGTTACGAGAAGATGAATCTAATCGGAAGAGTCGAGAGTTTAATGATCGTGTCAATGAGAAAATCCGTCAGGATATTGAACGTGCTGCGCGTATTAAAGAGAATAACGGTATGACCAGAGATAACTTTTTTGATCGGGAATAACCGTGACTTAAAGCAACTCGATAGTGAAGTGAATGACCTGTCGGAAAAAATAGGCAGTTTGTCGACAATTATTGACGCTCTTTCGAAAGAATTTTCTCCAATAGCATGTGAATATAATCACTTCGCACTAAAGGAGAAGAATATATGGAACAAATCGAGTGGGCTGACTTTGAGAAAGTCGATATGCGGGTTGGCACAATTATTTCAGTAGAATTGAATCCTAAAGCCAGCAAACCTGCCTATAAATTACAAATTGATCTTGGCGAGTTGGGCGTTAAAAGTTCAAGCGCCCAGATAACTGTGCATTACATACCTGAACAATTAATTGGCCGTCAGGTTCTTTGTGTATGCAATTTTCCACCAAAACGGATTGCTGGTGTTAAATCAGAGGTGTTGTTAACCGGCAGTATGGATGAAAATGGTGCGGTGGTGATCGCAGAATTTACTCTTCCTGTCCCGAATGGTCATAAGTTATTGTAAACCAAGCTATTTTGTTGTCGAATAAATGGAGTGTATTTTAATCAGCGACAATAAATATGGCTGTTCAATTACCTTCATTACATTTACGCCAGTATTCTGCTGAAACAATTAGCCATAGCCACCAAGGGTTATGGCAGTTCGTTTTTGGCTATAACGGACAACTTGAGTTAAACGTAGAAGGACAACAAAGTACCGTTAGTTTTGGAAATGTTGTTATGATCCCACCGGATGCGAAACACAGCTTTTTCGCTAGTGGTGAAAATCAGCAATTGGTGCTGGAGTTGCCTTCGGCACTGTTTAATCAATTACATAGTGATTCTTTCTGGCAACCCTTACCTGATTCTGCCCTTGCTCTTATTAAGTGGTTGCATGATTACCCTCAGCCACCCGCTAATCACGCTGATGCTGCCCGTTTGCTGCTTGCTCAACTACCACAAGTAGGCTCGTCTTCAACGTTGATAGTCAAACTGCGTCAGGGGCTTGTTGGGCGTCTGCATGAGAAAGTGACGGTGATGGATATGGCTGATATTTGCGCAGTATCTGCCAGTACCTTGCGTCGTAAACTGTTTATGGCGACAGGGATGAGTCCAATGGCTTATTTGAAAACATGTCGGATGGAATTTGCCTATAACTTGTTGGCTTACAGTGATAGGACTCTGGCTGACATTGCTTTTCTGTCTGGTTATGCCTCCCAGTCAGCTTTTACCTTTGCATTTAGTCAACATTATGGTTGTACTCCAGCCAGGTTGCGTAAAGCCAAATGATATTTTCAGCATTTTATGACTTGATGCACAATATGATTGTGCGTAATATACAAACAACGAGGATGTTATGGCTGTTGAATTCAAGGATAGATGGCTAGAAAGATTTTACGAACAGGATTTACCGCACAAATGCATACCTGCATCTTTACAGCGTGCGTTATACAGAAAACTACAAATTCTGGATGCATCGGTTAAAGAAGCTGATTTAAGAATCCCTCCGGGAAACCATTTTGAACATTTAAATGGTTATTTAAGGGGATGGTGCTCAATAAGAGTAAACAGGCAATACAGGCTTATTTTTCAATGGATTGATGGTATTGCAGTTGATACATATCTGGATCCTCATAACTATTAAACTGAGGGAAATAATAATGAGAAATACAAAACGTCGCCCTGCGACAGTGGGTGAAATATTGGTGAGTGAGTTTCTGGCGCCTTTGAATATTGAAATTAATATGCTTGCGGAAGCTATGGGTGTTCACCGTAATACATTAAGTAGGATTGTGCATGATAAAGGTTCGCTGACCGTTCCTATGGCGATCAAATTGGCAGCGGCTTTGGGGAACACCGCAGAGTTTTGGCTGAATATTCAGCATGCCGTTGAACTATGGGATGTGCGTAATCATGCATATCAAGCGGAGTCATTGAATGTGAAACAGATAGTTAAGCCATCAATCATAACGGCAGTGCATTGATGGATTTGTTGTTAAGGGCATAAAGCCATCTGAATCATAAGATGGCTTTATGCTGATTATCGATATTATTGAGCTTTTGCTTCTGATTTATCAGCATTGTTAAGCAAGCGACGAATAGGGACAACTAACATCATCAATACGACTGCGCAAATAACTAGAGCCAAAGATACACGGGAGAACAGATCAGGCAGGCTGTCCAGTCGATCCGCGCGTACATGCCCGCCGATCAGGCCAGCAGCCAGATTACCCAAAGCATTTGCACAAAACCATAAGCCCATGACCTGACCGCGCATTGGGGATGGGGCCAGTATCGTCACCGTTGCGAGTCCAATTGGGCTAAGGCACAGTTCACCGAGTGTCAGCAACAGAATACTTGCGACCAGCCAGAGTGGAGAAACAGTTTCACCTGTTGCTAATACATTCTGGGCCGCTAGGATCATCAAACCAAAACCACCGGCACCGAACAGAATACCAATAATGAATTTACTGATACTGCTTGGGTTAATATTACTTTTGGCCAATGCAGGCCAGAGCCAACTGAATATGGGGGCCAGTAGGACAATGAATAGTGCGTTGATTGATTGGAACCATACTGTTGGGATCTCAAATCCCATCACTAAGCGGTTAGTATAATCATTGGCAAACAGGTTAAATGAGGTTGGTTTTTGCTCGAATGCAGACCAAAAGAAGGCAGAGGATACTAACAGAATAAAACAAACTAACAGACGGGAACGGTCACTACCACTCAAACCAGCAAACAGGAACAGATAGATAAAGTAAAGTATTACACAGGATGAGATGACATAGACCATCGTGCTGGCCACGGCCACTGGATTAAATGGAATAATACCGAGGGCAAGTAGGGCAATGATCGCCATCATAGAGAGAATAGCGGTCAAAACCCATTTGCCGACATTTTTACGTTTGACTGTAGGGCGATCCCAGTTTGAATCCAATCCACCCTCTTTGTCGTAACGGCGCATCAGGGGAACCGCGTAGAAGCGGAATATCAGTAGGGCAACTAGCATTCCTAGCCCACCAATACCAAAACCCCAATGCCAGCCATAGTCTTGAATTAATAAGCCGGTAATTAATGGAGAGATAAAGGAACCGAGATTAATCCCCATGTAGAATAGGGAAAAACCCCCATCACGGCGTGGATCATCTTTTTTATACAGTGTGCCGACCATCACGGTGATACAGGTTTTAAACAGCCCTGTTCCTAATACGATCAGTAGTAAACCGATAAAAAACAGGTGATGACTCGAGAAAGCGGAAAGAGCGATAGACAGATGCCCTAATGCAATAATGATCGAACCATACCAGACTGCTTGACGCTGACCCAACCAGTTATCCGCCAGCCAACCACCGGGTAGTGCGGTCAGATAAACACTACCTGCGAAGATACCGACAATGGCAGCGGCCTGTTCACGGGGAATACCCATACCACCATCATAGATGGTTGCAGCCATGAATAAGATCAACAGTGGACGAATGCCGTAGTAAGAGAAACGTTCCCACATTTCTGTGAAGAACAAAGAACTCAATGGGTAAGGATGCCCAAAAAAAGTTCTGGTTTTTGTATTGTCAATGGAAGATTGCATCTAAGTTTTCCTATAAGACTACACTCCAGGAGTGCGGTGTGTGTGACAAATAAAGCTTTTAAAAAGCTCTTTCAAATTTAGGTTTAGAGCAAACAAAAAAGCCACGTTTTCATTAAATGATGTCATGTCTTGTTAATATATTTTTAACATATTTTCCGGTCAATTTTATTAACAAGTAGGATATCTCTTACTTATATTCCACTTTTCAGAGCAAAATCTGATATAAATCTCATTTCTCATAATTGATAGGTTAAAATGAGGATGAAGCCTATTGACTTACTTCTATTTATATTCAATGTATTTTTATGGAAAAAGTATTTTAAAATAATAAATTAAGTAATAACTATAATATATAAGACATCTTTTTAAGGGCTAGATATTAACGGTAATAGTGAAAGGTAGGAAAAGTAAAGTGATTTGATTGTCAACTTAGTATTTATTCGGAAATATTAGATTACTCCTTATTTTTTATATAAAAATTAGAAATAAATTAAAAAGTATAACCTCAGCGTTGAAATGAGATATACCCTATGGATTTCAAGATGCATCGCGACGGCAAGGGAGCGAATCCCCGGGAGCATAGCAAACTATGTGACCGGGGTGAGTGAGTGCAGCCAACAAAGAGGCAACTTGAAAGATGACGGGTATAGTCAATTATTGGGTTGTATGGTATGAGAAAGCGATTATGGCTGCTTCTTGGGCTGAGAAGCAGCCGTTAATGAATTTAATGGACTTTATCAGCTTGCCCGTACAGAGAAGGCATACCCTTGGGTCGGGTTTTAAAACGACGATGTAACCACATGTATTGATCAGGTGCTTGTAAAATTTCCTGTTCTACGACTTTGTTCATGAAGGCAGCCGCTTTCACTTCATCGTCTTTTGGAAATCCTGCTACTGCCGGTTGAATAATCAGTTCATAACCTTTTCCGTCAGGCAGACGACGGGGGGTAAATGGGATCATTGCCGGATCAGCGAGACGTACAAGTATTGAAGTGCCGGTGGTTGTTGCAGCATGTTCAACAGCAAATAACGGTGCAAATACACTTTTTCGCGGGCCGTAATCATGATCGGGGGCGTACCAGACAATTTCGCCGTTTTTTAGGCAGCGGATCATGCCCTTGACATCTTTTCTATCCAACATGTATTTGTTGGAGCGCAGTCGTCCCCATGTTTGTAGCCAATCCATAACCGGATTATCGTTCGGGCGGTAGACGCCAATGCCTGGATTGAGCAAACCGAGAATACGGGCGCCGAGTTCTAACGTCAGGAAGTGGATACCAATAACAATAATTCCTTGCCCGGTAGTTTGAATTTTCTGAATATTTTCTCGCCCGGTCACTTTAAACCAGCGTTCTATCCGCCAGTCAGGCCAAAACCAGGCCATACCCGTTTCAAATATTCCCATTCCGACGGATTCGAAGTTTCTTATTAATAACGCATTGCGTTTCTCCTGTGACATATCAGGAAAGCATAGCTCAAGATTTCTTTCGGCAACTTTGGCGCGTTTTTTCAGAAAACGCATAGAAAACCTGCCCAGACGAGTGCCTATCCAGTAAATAACGGGATAGGGGAGCAGAACCAGTAAGTAAAGCAGACAGATACCAAACCAGGTAGGCCAATAACGGGGATGAAGTAGTGAACGTTGAAAAGAAGGTGCTTGTATCATGGATTCTCGGGTTTTTATAGTTCCAATAAGATGGAAAAAACAGTTCCTCTATTGTGACATTTTTTAACGGGATATCGAAGTTTTCAAGCGTGAAATGTTTATGATCTCAATTTTAGTCGATGGTGGTGTGCTTATTTATTATCCCGTGTTGCCATTGGTGAAAGAATGATAGTTCATAATTTACTGATAAATAAAAATTAAAATAGTTTTACAGAGCTATTTACAATTCATGTAGATAATATTACTGTTTATATAAACAGTGTTGTTTGTGGAGGGAAAAATTATGCATGTAGAAGTCACTATCGATAAGTCTAAAAAACTGCCAAAAGGTGCTGTCCCTGCGCTTGCTGAAGAACTGGATAACCGTCTTAGACGTCGATGGCCTGATATTAAAACCAATGTAAAGCTGGCAAGCCATGATGGGCTATCTGTTCGTGGCGGCAATCTTGATGACAGGAAAGCCGTTGAAGAGATTCTACAGGAGACATGGGAAAGCGCTGATGATTGGTTCCAGCCCTGATAAGGATTAAGTTACTGCCAGTTAAACCTGCGGGCTGTCGGCTGTTTGACTTATCTATCCTATTACTTGTGTGCAAAGGGCTGCATGCTCGACTAATGGGAGGGGCGCCTCCCGTTTTACCACTGATTTCCTATCGCTGCGTTACAAATGACTACTCGTTGAAAATCATTTTCGTTATCATATTACGCTTGATAGCGGAGGCTATCACTTATACATCCCTATTTTATGACTTGAAATTCAGGAAAGTACACCATGCCAGTGTTACACAACCGCATTTCTAATAAAGAGCTGAAAGCACGTATGTTGGCGGAGACCCAACCTCGTACTACCATCTCTTTTTACAAATATTTTAATATCTTAGATCCTCTGGCTTTTCGTAACAGCTTGTATCAACAATTTACCGACCTCTCAGTATTTGGCCGGGTTTATATTGCGAAAGAAGGGATCAATGCTCAGATAAGTCTGCCAACTCATAATTTGGAAGCATTCAAGGCGTTATTGTATAGCGTTGATCCTGCATTGAATAATTTGAGGCTGAATATTGCTCTGGATGATGATGGGAAATCTTTCTGGGTTCTGCGTATGAAAGTACGTGACCGCGTAGTGGCTGATGGGATTGAAGATGAAACTTTTGATCCATCAAGAACCGGCGAGTACCTTAAAGCAGAGCAGGTCAACCAGATGCTGGATAATCCTGATACGCTATTTGTCGATATGCGCAATCACTATGAATATGAAGTCGGGCATTTTGAAAATGCAATTGAAATTCCTTCTGATACGTTCCGTGAACAACTGCCAATGGCGGTGGAAATGTTGCAGGATAATAAGGATAAAAATATTGTAATGTACTGCACCGGTGGTATTCGTTGTGAAAAAGCCAGTGCTTATATGTTGCACAATGGCTTTAAAAACGTCTATCACGTAGAGGGCGGTATTATCGAATATGCCCGTAAAGCGAGGGAACAGGGATTACCGGTACGTTTTATTGGTAAAAACTTTGTCTTTGATGAGCGGATGGGAGAGCGTATTTCAGATGAGGTGATTGCTCATTGCCATCAATGTAGTGCGTCTTGCGATAGTCATACTAATTGTAAGAATGAGGGTTGCCACTTGTTGTTTATTCAGTGCCAAGAGTGTGCGACTAAATTTGAAGGCTGTTGTAGCGAAGCGTGCAGAGAAGAAATAAGGTTACCGGAAACCGAACAGCGTTCTCGCCGTGCCGGTCGTGAAAATGGAGCTAAAATATTTAATAAATCCCGGCATCGCCTACAGGATGGATTGAGCAGTACTTCAATACAGTCTGTTGAATAATGTGATTAATCGCTGGCACAGAGAGCAATGTGCCAGCTTATTCGATTTAGTTAAAGGAGACTTTAATAGAGATATTTAAATACATTGTAAATAAAGCAGAGTTCAATTCTATTACGCACATTCATCTTTTCAGTAATGTGTCTTTTATGGGAATAGACTGTGCTACTACTGACCTTTAACTTTTGTGATATCTTGTAATTAGGCGTTTCTTTCATCCAGTAATCGATAACTTTATGCTCTTGAGGACTGAAGATAGAGCAACATTGGTCGACTGTCGCTTTATGTCTCTGAATTTCCTGCAATGTAGTTTTGCTAATTTTATTAAGCAGATAGGTAAGATTTTTCTTTGCCAGAATAAAAGCATTATCCTTCAATGCAATATGATTGTCACAATAAGGATAAGCGCTATTAAGGTATATATATATACGCGTGTTATCTATAAGAGTAATAAATTTCTGTAAATCGGAACAGTAACTGGCATGATGGCAATAGTGTGTCAAATTAGCCAGAACGATATCAGGAGAAAAATGAGTTACAATATCTATAGCCTCGTTGATTGAAGGCGAGTCAACGATTTCAAGATTTTCAGCATTATCGCTCTGCTTTAAAAATTCGCTGATACCTGAACGGGTATAATAGCACTCTTCAACAACTAAGATTTTCATTATTGTACATCCCTGTTCCTGTTTGGCCAAACTCACAATAAACGCCCCATATATTAGTAGTCAACTCGGCAATTGTGATGGTTAAGTTAACTTAATCCGAAATTATTATATAGTGATATGGTATTCCAGACAAAATCTTTGAGATGAATTGATGTGTCTCCTAGCCGGACACCCATTTATACGGGTGTCCGGGTTTAAGATTATTAATGTTTCGTATGGTTTAGATCGCTGTATTCTGAAGATTCGATCTTTTCAATTCCTGCCTGGAGGATGTATATCAATTGCTTTGCAATGTCAGTTGTCAACCATAAGGTGCGATCTACCATGACATGTTCTGGTGTTTGATCTTGGGAGGACAAATAGTGAAGGCGTAGCATCATTGCATCATATGTATCAACGGTACTCACATCCCAACCTACAACAGGATGCGTTTGAATAACCTCATCTTTACTGCCCATAAAACCTCCTAATCAGATCACTGCATTATTTATTAATATCATTGACTAAGAGCAAACTACCTCATTCTCGAATGAGTCATTAGTTAGTATATGCTTTTTAATGAAAGTAAGAAGGTTTTTTGTTAGGAATTATGAGTCAATTTGTTGGTGTATTGATAACTATGTAAATTAATGGGGATAATGACTATCCCCATGTTATATCAATCTACTACTTTCACATCCCAACGGGCATCTTCGCCAGCTAAAAATGGAATAAGTCTTTCTTCATTGCAATCGATATGTTCAATGATGGTAGAAGGTTTGCGAGTCAGTTCGATAAAGCCTTCATTGACAGGCAGCCCGTAAAATTTAGGGCCATTAAGTGAACAGAAGGCTTCAAAATGCTGTAATGCATTTATCTCTTCAAACACGGTTGCATAAGCAGGTAACGCTGATGGTGCGTTAAAAACGCCGGCACAACCACAGGAGGATTCCTTTCTATGTTGTGCATGTGGTGCCGAGTCTGTGCCCAGGAAGAAGCGATCACAGCCACTGGCGACGGCTGCCCGTAAAGCCTCTTGGTGCACATTACGTTTCAGCACAGGCAGACAGTACAGGTGTGGACGAATCCCGCCAACCAGCATATGGTTGCGATTGAACATGAGATGTTGTGGAGTTAATGTCGCTGCCAGATTGTCATCGCTTTCCAGCACATATTGTGCAGCTTCTGTGGTCGTTATGTGCTCAAACACAACTTTCAATGCTGGAAACTGGTTACGTAGTGGTTCCATAACTTGTTCAATAAAACGGGCTTCTCGATCAAAAATATCAATATGAGAAGCAGTAACCTCACCGTGAACGAGCAGAGGCATCCCCAATTTTTCCATCACTGCTAATAGTGGATAAATATTCTTTATATCAGAGACGCCGTGACTTGAATTGGTTGTAGCATTGGCAGGGTAGAGCTTACAGGCGGTAAAAATGCCTTCTTTATAACCTATTTCTATCTGAGAACTTTCAGTAGTGTCAGTAAGATAACAGGTCATAAGAGGTTGGAAGTTATGTCCTTCGGGAATGGCTGCCAATATTCTATCCCTATAGGCTTTGGCACTGACCACTTCTGTAATCGGCGAAAGCAGATTAGGCATGACGATAGCTCGGCCAAAGTAATGACTGGTATAGGGAACGACAGTTTTTAGCATTTCACCATCACGGAAATGAATGTGCCAGTCATCAGGGCGGCGGATTTTTATTGTGTATGATTCAGTGGTCATGAGAAACCGGCTCCAGTATATATGATAGGAACGAAAGATGCTGAGTTCAGCATATTCAGGCCGGGAATGGATGATAAAGCTAAAATGGTCGAATAGCTATTAATGAATATAATTTTTAGCGAAATTACCAGCTAAATCAATTAGGTTAGGGTAATCAGAGGTGGATTTTCTTATAACAAAGGGAAAAATAAAATATGAGGGTAAAAAAGGAAATGAAGTTGGCTCCTCCAACTGGACTCGAACCAGTGACATACGGATTAACAGTCCGCCGTTCTACCGACTGAACTATGGAGGAACTCCTTCACAACGAGGCGTATATTAGTGATATGTTTCGGCTTTGTCAAAGTAGAAAATAATAAAAATAGTTTGTTTGCTGTCAAAATGCACTTTTTGTTGTATTTTTATGCTAATCAATTGATGATTGATGGAATTTTATTCTGAAAACGTGAGTTGAATAGAATTATTTTGCTTATGTTGTGAGTAAATAGTAGTGGAGAATTAAGTAGAGAGGTCAGAATAGCAAAAATCCCGCATTAAGCGGGATTCTCATAATTTGGCTCCTCCAACTGGACTTGAACCAGTGACATACGGATTAACAGTCCGCCGTTCTACCGACTGAACTATGGAGGAACTCCTTAACAACGGGGTGCATATTAACGGCATGTTTTTGCTTTGTCAAAGCGGAAAATAACAAAAATGGTTTGTTTGCCGACAAACTAAACTTATTGATCTGTTTTTATGCCGAATAAGGGGTATTTGCTGGAGATGTATGCTATAGGAAGCAGGTTGATCAGAATTATTATATTATGTTGTAAGAAAATGGTGGAATTTAGGAATGCAAAAAGCCCGCACTGGGCGGGCTTCTTATGAATTTGGCTCCTCCAACTGGACTTGAACCAGTGACATACGGATTAACAGTCCGCCGTTCTACCGACTGAACTATGGAGGAACTCCTTAACAACGGGGTGCATATTAACGGCATGTTTTTGCTTTGTCAAAGCGGAAAATAACAAAAATGGTTTGTTTGCCGACAAACTAAACTTATTGATCTGTTTTTATGCCGAATAAGGGGTATTTGCTGGAGATGTATGCTATAGGAAGCAGGTTGATCAGAATTATTATATTATGTTGTAAGAAAATGGTGGAATTTAGGAATGCAAAAAGCCCGCACTGGGCGGGCTTCTTATGAATTTGGCTCCTCCAACTGGACTCGAACCAGTGACATACGGATTAACAGTCCGCCGTTCTACCGACTGAACTATGGAGGAATTGTCCTTGACAACGAGGCGAATAATATCTGGGTATTTTGGGCTTGTCAAAGGGGAAAAGTGAAAATTGAGTTTGATTGGTTAACCGGTGTTCAAGGTGATATTTTTTAGTCGATTGAATTTTTCAGTTCAAGAAGTATGAGAATTAACTGATGTTTGTCTATGATAATTATATGGTGAAAATATCATCTATATTTTCTATTTATAAAATAATTAGTCATGAGCATTGAAAATATAATCAAATATATATCAGATAATTTTATTTTTGGGTTATTTATGGTTTTTTTATATTTAATGGTAACTTTCCTATTTTATCTGTTTTAACAGATCGCTTATTGTATTTTGATATTTATTATCGGATTTTATCGTTTATACTTATTAACTGAAAAAGTAATTTGTTATCTAAGCTCTGATTTGGCAATCATGATTTAATCCACGCCAGATCGAATATTAAAGGGTTTGCCATTGATAATGAAATTTCATTTACTTCTAGTGCACTAAAATATTATCAATTTAATAATATATTTGTATGTACATATAAATGAAATGAATAAAAACTATTTCAGAAAACATCTTAAATTAAATAGTTGGTGAGGAGGTGAAATTAGTTTTAAATATAAAATAAGCAAATAATATTCTCCCCGAAAAGAGTGGCTAATTTTCTGGTGATTTATATAAAACAGATGAGGAAAAGTCATGAAGTTTTTAATTAATACTGATGTCGCTAACTGGGTTTCACATAAAGATTGGTTTAACGTTCCATTGCGATTATATGTCGTTCTACAGGATGATGATGGTTCTGTACCATTAGATACTTACAAAAGTAAAATTGTAGTGAATGGTTTGAATGAGGGCGAATATGAAGTTGTAAGTAGCGATAACGCATTCAATCCTGTTAGTAGAGCATTTGAAATATTAGTAAAAATTAAAACAGATCAGAAGGTTAACGCTACAATTGGTTTTGAGGCTGAAGTCACGGATGCGAGTGGTGGTGTGGTAGCGAAAGCGGTTCTGAATCGATTTAAATTGAAATCAGTAGGATTGGTAGCACCTGTATATCCAGCGCATTATGATAATGTCATTAGTGGTGATGATATAAAAGCAGGAGTTAAAGTACTTTTCACTGATTCCAATATATTAGATAAACATGAATTGAAATTTGTTTTTGATAATAACAATGTTGAAGTTGTTCCTGGTGTACAAAATAGTGGTGATATTCGTAGTTTGCCTGTAAAAAATGCTCTCCTTACTGAAGGTAAGCATGATAGCCTTTATTATACTATTAGTGAAAGCGGTACTGCTAGATTTTCGGCTGTTCAACGTGTACTTGTAGAACTTGATGAAGGTTCTGAGACGGTTCAGGTCCATCGCGATTTGGAAGTACCTTACATTGAAGAGTATGATGAAAGTAGGGGCCGACCAATTGGTGAAAGTATTATTGAGTATGACATCAATATTTCGGTTAGCGATATTAAACTTAAAGACAAGCAATTGAAAAAAGGTACAGTACATATAAGAGGATATTCTGCTGACGATCGGGATGCAGGGCAGTTGGTATTAAAGATAGATTCTTTACAAAGTAGTGAAGATAATGTTTTCAAATTGGCTGTAATTAATCCTGAAAAAAATGCCGATAGTCAACCGGGTGGAATTGATTTCTTTAATTATATAGGTAATGGCCTGGTGAAAATTCATTACGAAATATCATTTGTTGGTGAAGCGAATATATTGCATAAATCTAAAGAGAAAACTTACAAGGTAGTTTTGGACTAACTGGCTTGGTGCTCACGAATGTGTGGCTGTTTACATAGAAAAAAGCCCAATTCACATTGGGCTTTTTGCATGTTAACTACTTTTTCTAGCTATTTCATGCACACTAGAGATCCTCTTTAGCATCTCTAGACTTAAATTTGGCTCCTCCAACTGGACTTGAACCAGTGACATACGGATTAACAGTCCGCCGTTCTACCGACTGAACTATGGAGGAATCGTTCTTGGGAACGGGGCGGATATTAGCGATCAATGGAAACATTGTCAACGCAAAAAAGCGTACTATTTTGTTATTTGTTTGTCATATGAGCGCATTGCTTTATAACCGTGCTATTTTGCTGAAATTGAGTACCTTTGTTCATTATCGACTACCCATGATCGGTAACGATGTTGTTATATGTGATTGTTCAGGAAATGCTATGATATAAACATCATAAAAATGAATTTCACCTTTCATTTGTATAATACGTTTGATTTCATCTTTTATTGCTAATGGAACATGGGGATGAGAACAAAGCTCTTTGATTGCGCAATCTGAGATTTTTTCGCTGACGAACCATTCGCCGTTGTAACATACCCGTAGATCAAGTACGCCGATATCATCAAACCGATACACTGGTTTGATTTCGAATAATAAAACCGCTGACATAATAATGAAGAGTACTGTAAAAGCTAGCAGTGAAAATAAACTAAAATATGGGGCGTACCAGATAAGTGCCGCGAGAAGCAGGTAGGATACAAGCATAGCCAGGCAAAGGTAAGGATGGTTACTGATAAACTGGCTGTTAAAACGAGGTTTACCATCACGTTGCTCTTCAATGTTGATTCGTTCAAGATCCTGAATCAGTATCTGCTTAATGATATTCATATATTGACCTGATAAAGCAAAGAAAAAGAGAAATGCTTTCATAACTATTTGTCTTTAAGGTTAGCATGGGGCAGGTAATCTTACGTAGATCAGTTGTCTTATTTTAATCTGCCAACTGTTATTGACTGAGATTAACGTTAATGCTTTCATTAAGATAATGGTTGAATAAATCAAAAAAATTTATAACGAGTAACTCTATTTGTTAAATTGTTGTTCTAATAATGAGCATAAATATTTTTTTTAAAAAACCAATGCATAAAAAGGTTGCTATTCCTTTTCTATC
This sequence comes from Photorhabdus akhurstii, assembly GCF_019090985.1. NCBI lineage: Bacteria > Pseudomonadati > Pseudomonadota > Gammaproteobacteria > Enterobacterales > Morganellaceae > Photorhabdus > Photorhabdus akhurstii. The sequence continues at coordinate 2,155,345 of NZ_CP020335.1, forward strand.
ATGAGTTAATGCAGCCGGCCTGATAAACAGACCTACTTTATGTACGACATCTTGAGTTAATGAGTTATGTGTAAGTGTTATCCTCAGATAGCCTTTGTTGACGCGTTTCCTTCTTAGTGCCTCCATAAGTAATAGCTGATATAACTGGCCAATACATGCCCAATGGTGGCAAAATTTTTTTGATATATAGGAAAGTCACAATGTCTGACAAAATGAAAGGTCAAGTGAAGTGGTTCAACGAGTCTAAAGGCTTCGGTTTCATCACCCCAGCTGACGGTAGCAAAGACGTATTCGTTCACTTCTCTGCCATTCAGGGTAACGGTTTCAAAACTTTGGCAGAAGGCCAGAACGTAGAATTCACCATTGAAAATGGTGCTAAAGGTCCAGCAGCAGCAAACGTAACAGCTATCTGATTGCTTGGATGATTTTTTAAGCCTGTCGCTATTTTCTATAGCGGTGGGCTTTTTGTTGGTTAGAGTCATATCTTTCTTTACTTATTAATTACTCCTGATTATACTTCGTGCAAATTTTATTGGAGAGATAGCCATTGGACAGTCAAAGTTTTCAGTTAAATAGACAATAAAACGGCAAGCTGTTTATCCCTTCCGATTTGCTGCTTGCCAAATAAAGCGGGCAGTACCACTCAAAATATCTGAGCTGTACTTACTCAAAAATAGCGTTATCTGGTACTTAGTTAAGTAACCAAGATAGTATATTGGGTTTTTATTATGCTGTTATATATTTACGCTTTGTTACCTCCAGGTATGGACAGAAAATAGGGCTGAATTAAACATTCAGCATACATTTCTGTGTGCAAAATAAATGCACATGATTATTTATCCATTTGGTTGTATGGAGAATGTCATGTTAATAACTCCTTTTGTCTTTCATTTATTATCGGCTATGTGTTTTGGTGCATTAATTGGTGCTGAGCGCCAATGGCGCCAACGTATGGCAGGTTTAAGAACTAATGCATTAGTTGCGACCGGCGCAGCGGTTTTTATCCTTAGTTCAATAACAACTTCACCCGATAGCGCCGGTCGTATTGCTGCGCAAGTTGTTTCAGGCATTGGTTTCCTTGGTGCTGGTGTCATTATGCGCGAAGGCATGAATATTCGTGGATTAAATACCGCAGCAACCCTGTGGTGCTCGGCTGGAATTGGTGTGCTGTGTGGTCTTGGGCAATATTGGCTAGCCGCGATAGCAACTGCGATCATTCTTTGCGCAAATATATTGTTACGTGAAGCCGCTCAACGTATTAATTTACAACCCAAGCAGCAGGCCATTGATCAGGTACAGTGCTATAAAATTCACATAGTGTGTGACAGTGATGACGAAATTCTGGTGAGAACTTTGGTATTACAGGCTCTCAATGGAGTAGCTGTGAGGTTACAATCACTGAGTTTCGCTGATAGGGTTCAGCCTGGAAAATTTGAAGTGCGTGCTGAAGTGTTAGCAACACTGGCGGAGCAAAAAGAGATAGAAGCAATTGTTTGTCGTATAAGTCTGGAAAAGAGTGTTAGCTCAATAAACTGGAAAATGGCTTCTGAACCACCGATCTGAAAATCTTTTGTACAAAACAGTAATCACTAGTTTGATACAGAATCACCATTGACAAATGGTGTTTCGTCATAAGAAGCAAACAAGCGTTGCCTATGGTGTGTTTTCCCGGTTAGGCAACGTGTAATTAAGAAACCATTTAGCACTATTTTCCGAATAATTAAGGTGAATATTTCGCCTGTAATGCTTTTATTTATATGCTAGTGATTTTGGAAAGGATAAATTACAACACAAAACTGTTCAGATTTTGATTAGAACAGTGGTGACAGTATTGCATTGTAGTTTTGCCGTTCCTGGTCAAACAGTTACTATTGTTACAATTAAATCTATCGTTGACTGTAGATTTCAGATTACGTTTGGTCGTAAGCTAGGTTGATTACAACTTTGTTTTATACCAGTAATAATTTTGGATGATATTGTTGATTAATGACTTCACCAAGTAAAAGTCGTTCGATGCAGTATTTTTAGCCTTGGTCATTGTTGCTGGATGGATTGTTAACATTGCTATCCTCATGCCAGAATTTAGTCGTGGTAAACCTGATATAGGTATCATTCGCGGGTACAGAAAAATTGATGAGTTGATATTTAATTTGGTTTGCCATCAGTTGCTCGTTACTGCTCAGAATTTTCAGTGAAAATATCAATTATTTTCAAAGGTTAAGTAGAAGAAATGATCTTAGTTTGTTCTTATATAAGAGTAAAATAGATAATAATTCTGCTTGATGAAGAATGCCGTGGAAAAATAATGGAAGTAGCCAGTGGTTACCACCAGACAAGATTTTAGGGCATTAATTTAATAGTTCGATATTTATCCGATGATAAAGTAAAAACGCGGGTCATCTTTATGGTGATGAAAGAGTGATGATATTACAGGAGTTACTAACTTTCCTTGAGCCAGTAGAGATGGGAGTAGTTTCTGTTATTTCTGTATTAAGAGAGAGTGGAGTGGTAGTAAGAGTTCTTACCAAGGGTAACACGACTATTAGTGTCAGGATTTGTCGTGGTATAGGGTTAGAATTCAAAGTTATTTTAGCATTCTAACAAACAGAGCTGATGGCTACTGAAATCTTGAGAAATGAAATCAAATTGGTATTTAAACTGCGCATCGTAAAAATCTTGTGTTGTGAAAGAACGGGTATACGGTTGGTTTCTTGATGATAACATTAATGATGTTATGGTATTGAGATCAGCTGATGTAGGAGTTTTTGTTAGCTAAGGTACAGATAGTGCAAAAAAGCGATAGGTATTACCAGTCTTGGTAAGAACTTAAGGGGGTAAATGAGGGGGTAGTTAAGAGAAGAGAGCGAGTATTATCAAGTGCTTGAATATAACGGCAAGTTTGAACTTTGGTAATGTTTTTTCAATGTTGATTAGCAGAGCTTTTATTCCATTCTTTCTGGTACAAAATATTCGTTTACTAGTACAAGATCTGATGAATGATATTTCTTGGCTTTTTTATATCGGGATAAAATGGATTGAACAGTTCCTGAGGAGAACATTATAAATGAGGTATTAAAAATATTGGGTATTATATAGTGTTGGAGGAGCTAGCTTGGGGCATTTTAGGTTGTATAGATATATATATTTGTATTTATTATTTTTTTAGTTAATAATTCTGTTTGTCGAGTTTTATTTCTGCCAGATTAGTGTATTGAATTGTTACCTTCTAAAATATTTCTTGTTCATATATTGCTCGTATAAAGGATGTGTTTTGTCCAAAAAACAGGAGCATTTCCAGTGTTATTGATTACATAATTGATAATGATTCTCGATCGCTATATTCCATTTTTGTTTGATGAACTATTGGGTTTAGCGCCTTTATTCTGAGAGTATTTTCTGTGATTAGGTTAGGTTGTAATCGGTTGTTGCATTAACTGTCATGTTTGATGAATAATTATAATTACTTGGAAATTATCACTACTATTTATATGGGTAAGTAAATTTCTTATCAAAATCCTATTTGTTACATTTTTTCATGAAATATCAGGGTATTTCTGTTACCAATAACTATTAATTTCATTATCTTGGTTGGAAATGATATTGGCTTTTATTTCTATTTCTGATAATTATTTTTGCAATAAATGTCAATTAATTATTTTATCTATTCTTATCATACAATAAAATGATGTTTGTGATATACATTAATGACGTCATTAGCTAGGTTTTTATATGTGAAAATAATGTTTTTGGGATGGTGATCGTAAATGCCACATGAAATAATGAAAGATGAAAAAAATAACTTTTAATATTTCATTTGGTTTGTATTATAGGAGTATGTGAGTTCGGAAATGGTATGTGTGTTTTATTTAAATATTAATCTGTAAACTATCCATTTCTTGTATTATATAAATGGTGGTAATTTAATTTATGATGGATATTTAGTAAAGTTATATATTTTTGTAATTTGAAAATTTTATTGCTGGAATTTTATCTCCTATGGAATTTTAAAGCAGATTTTAAGGGTAATAAATCACATTCAATCCGTTTAAAATGCCTAATGTTTTTAAAATATATATATTGATAATGTGTAAATTTAATTAATTATTAATTTGAAGAACGAAGATTTAAGATAAAAAAGATAAAGTAATCAATCTAAGGATTTTGCGTATTATTATATTATGAGGTATGATTTTTGATAAATTTTTCTAATGTTTTTTGTCGCTGTTTGGGTTGTCAGGAGTCGAAATAGACCGATTTTTCTGGCTATCTCTATGCTGGATATTGATTGTTATGCAATCAATAAAATGTTGTTATAGTTGTTTTTTTATTCATTATCTTACTGTATTTTATGCTATTTTTGTATGGTTAGTGTTATCTGCATGTGGTGGTATACATTTTTAGTTAAGTCTTTTGGTTGAAAAAAGCACAAATCTAAACGAAAAGTGATCATACCAGTATCTTTTTTGCAACTAAATTTTACATAAAATTAATCTGCTTTATCGTACAAATGGAGATACCGGATCTCAGAATAAGATTATTGTTTACACTTGTTACTCAAGGATAAAACTGTCTTTTTGGGTGTTAGTTTGACTCAGGATAGGATTTTTTATCGTTATTTTAAATTTATAAGTTTAATAGATCGTATAAAATCAAAAAATATATCTAATATTTTTATTTAGATAATTTAACTTATTAAAATTGAGAATTCGGATTTTATTTAATTGTTTGAATGTTTAATGAGCAATTCATCGATTAAATGCATATTAAAAGCCCTTGTTTTTGTGAGTTATGTCACATAGTATTTAAAATTGCGCTCTCTTTCCGTTGTATAAATTGATGATTCAGGAGTAAAGTTGTTCCGTATTAAGAATATTCTTAATCGCCAATGAAAAATGTTATATCAGGTAACGCAATAATACTTTTGTAGCTCACTACCGTAATATTTTTGAAGTTGGATGAATCAAAAGTAATACAAAGGATGGTTACTACTCTGACTAAGCCAGTATATTTTAGTTATGTAAGAGATTATTAATCCCTAAGCTATTTTAGGAATTTTGTCACGAGTGGTTTTTCGAACACTTAACTGATTTTTTAATGTAATCGGACGGGATAGAGAAATGAGTACGGTTGAATTGCTCAAACATATTTATGACATAAATTTATCGTATTTGCTTTTAGCTCAGCGATTAATTAACCATGAAAAAGCATCAGCGATGTTCCGTTTAGGTATTAGCGATTCTATGGCTGATACGTTGTCTGAATTGACATTACCTCAGTTGGTCAAGCTCGCTGAGACTAATCAATTAGTCTGTAATTTCCGGTTCGAAGACAGTGAAACTATTCAGCAGCTTACTAGGGAATCTCGTGTGGATGATTTACAACAAATACATACAGGCATTTTGTTATCTACTCATTTGTTTCAGAAGTTATCTTCGAAAGACGATACGTCAGTGAAAAAAAGAGCATAAGAGATGGCCGAGAAAAGTATAGTTCAAGAAGCTAAGGATATACAGTTGGCGATGGAACTCATCACTTTGGGGGCACGGTTACAGATGCTTGAAAGTGAAACACAATTGAGCAGAGGGCGATTAATTAAGCTTTATAAAGAATTGAGGGGGAGTCCCCCGCCCAAAGGGATGCTGCCTTTTTCAACAGATTGGTTTATGACGTGGGAACAGAATATTCATTCATCGATGTTCTATAATGCCTACCGTTTTTTACTCAAGAGTGGTTATTGTGAAGGTGTAGAAGCTGTTGTTAAAGCGTATCGACTCTATCTTGAACAATGTCCTCCTGTTGAAGGAGACGCCCCGGTTTTGGCGTTGACTCGTGCCTGGACTCTGGTACGTTTTGTCGACAGTGGCATGTTGCAACCTTCACAGTGCCGTACCTGTGGTGGAACTTTTATTACTCATGCTCATCAACCTGTGAATAGCTTTGTTTGCAGCCTTTGCCAACCGCCATCACGTGCAGTAAAAAAACGTAAACTTTCCTCTCAGTCTGCCGATACTAATTCACAACTGCTGGATGGACTTGCTCAGCACGCAGTGTGAATTTAAATGGGAAAATTATTCCTACAGGTTACAGATTAGTACATTTTCTCCTGTAACCTGTATTGAAACCGCAACCATTCTGGATTCAGACTGTTCAACTTCCCATCCGCTCACCAACCTAGCTAAAGGATATCGCGTGTTAGTATTTTTAGGATATATCGTAGTTTTTGGTGCGGTAATCGGTGGTTACCTGATTGTAGGTGGTCATTTAGGCGCACTTTATCAACCCGCTGAATTTTTAATTATCACTGGTGCTGGTATCGGTGCTTTTATTGTGGGTAACAACGGAAAAGCGATTAAGGCAACATTGCGGGTTTTGCCAAAGGTAATGCGTAGATCTAAATATAACAAAGTGATGTATATGGATCTGATGGCGCTGCTTTTCCGGTTGCTAGCAAAATCCCGTATGCATGGTGTCTTAGCATTAGAGCGAGATATCGAACATCCTCAGCAAAGTGATATTTTCACCCAGTATCCGCGTTTGCTTAAGGATAAGCATTTGATGGATTTTATCACTGACTACATGCGGTTGATTGTGAGTGGCAATATGAATCCTCATGAAATTGAAGCTTTGATGGATGAAGAAATTGAAACTTATGAACAGGAAAGTGAGATCCCGGCAACCAGTTTGACGATGGTTGGAGATTCTCTTCCTGCTTTTGGTATTGTCGCTGCTGTTATGGGGGTTGTTAATGCTTTGGGTTCGGCAGATCGCCCGGCAGGAGAGCTTGGTGTGCTGATTGCTCATGCAATGGTTGGGACATTCCTTGGTATTTTGCTGGCATATGGTTTTATCTCTCCGCTGGCGACATTGTTGCGTCAACGCAGCGGTGAACACATTAAAATGATGCAATGTATTAAAGTGACATTGTTATCCAGTCTGAATGGTTATGCGCCGCAAATTGCTGTTGAATTTGGCCGTAAAACACTGTACCTCACAGATCGTCCTTCTTTCACTGAGTTGGAAGAACATGTTCGCCGGGTAAAAGCACCAGTCCAGCAAGAAACTGAAGAACAAGCATGAAGGCGCGTAACGTCTCTGTCATTAGAGTAAAAAGACGTAAAAGAAATGGCATCAAACATCATGGTGGTTCATGGAAGATTGCTTATGCTGACTTTATGACCGCCATGATGGCATTTTTTCTGGTTATGTGGCTGCTGGCAATTTCCAGCCCGCAAGAACTGACCCGAATTGCAGAATATTTCCGTACTCCGTTACAAGTTGCAATCAATAAAGGGGAGCGTAGCAGTGATAGCTCCAATCCTATTCCGGGAGGGGGGGAAGATGTGCTTCATCAGGAAGGCGATATTCTGCGTCAGGTTGAAGTCGTTGAAGCTAATGATGAGGCTCGCAAATTAAATAGGCTGCGTGAGCAACTTGATCAATTGATCATTACTGATCCTCGCCTTAAAGCATTACGTCCACATCTGTTGATTGACATGATGGATGAGGGGTTGCGTATCCAGATTATTGACCGGGAAAACCGGCCAATGTTTATGGTTGGTAGTGCAAAAGTTGAAAGTTACATGAGTGACATTTTACGGGCTATTGCACCAATTCTGAACGATATTCCCAATAAAATCAGCCTATCCGGTCATACCGATGACTTGAAATATGCCAATGGAGAACGTGGTTACAGTAACTGGGAACTTTCCGCAGATCGGGCGAATGCGTCAAGGAGAGAGCTGTTGGTAGGTGGGCTGGATGAAGGAAAGATATTGCGGGTGGTTGGCATGGCTTCAACAGTTCGCCTGAAACAAGAAGATGCCAGCGCGCCGGTTAACCGTCGCATCAGTATTTTAGTGCTCAATAAACAAGCGGAAGAGCGGATTGAACAGCAAAACACCGGCAGCGATTCCTTGATTATTAATGATAGTCAGGAAATTCACGAGGTGATTGGAAAGGATTCGGCTGAAAGCAGGCCAACACAACAGTCCAATGAAATCACAGTATCAGTTCAGCCAGCATCACCAAATGCTGAACCTAATCGTGATACCGATTAAGGTGACAAAGTAACAATGGATATTACCGCGTTTTATCAGACCTTTTTTGATGAAGCAGACGAATTGCTGGAGGATATGGAGCAGCATCTATTGCAGCTCGATCCTGATGAACCAGATCAGGAGCAATTGAATGCTATTTTTCGTAGTGCTCACTCAATAAAAGGTGGCGCTGCGACTTTTGGTTTTATCAAGCTACAGCAAACCACGCATGTTTTGGAAAATTTGCTGGACAGCGCCAGACGAGATGAAATGAGTCTGACGACTGATATTATCAACCTGTTTTTAGAAGCGAAAGATATTATGCAGCAACAGTTGGATGCCTATAAAAGTTCTCAGGAGCCGGATGAAAGTGCGTTTACCTACATCTGTGAGACTTTGCGCCAGCTTGCATTGGAAGTACAGGAAGAGAATGAAAGCGGGGCTGAGTCTATCATAGATGCGGTGACGCCAGAGGTGCCTGAATCTGAGCCGGAATTAAAATCGGAGCCTGCTGCGACTGAAAACCAGCAAGGTAGAGTTCGGGTTCACCTTTCTGGTCTGAAAGAGCGTGAAGTTTCTTTGATGCTTGATGAGCTGAGTAATCTGGGGGAGGTTTATGATGCAGAACAGACTAGGGATAGTGTTGAAGCATCATTGGTAACATCAGCCACAGAGGACGATATCACCGCAGTACTCTGTTTTGTTATTGAACCGGAACAGATCACTTTTTTGCCGGTAGCTGAACCTAAAGACAAAGTTAAAAATCAGGATACAGCTAAAGTCGTTAAAACAACTACGTCGGAAAAAGGTTCAGCACCGCCTGTCGGGCGTCCTGCGCCGACACCACCGGCTGGATCGCCACGTCAACGGGCAGAATCTTCCAGTATTCGGGTTGCGGTTGAAAAGGTTGATCAACTGATAAACCTGGTTGGTGAACTGGTCATTACCCAATCTATGTTGGCTCAGCACTGTAACGCTCTTGAACCGACTTCACATGGTGATTTGCTAAATTGCATGGTTCAGTTACAGAGAAACTCCAGAGACTTGCAAGAATCTGTGATGTCTATCCGCATGATGCCAATGGAATATGTGTTCAGTCGTTACCCGCGTTTAGTCAGGGATCTGGCTAGTAAGCTGAATAAAAAAGTGGATCTCACTTTGGTTGGCAGTTCCACTGAGTTGGATAAGAGTTTAATCGAACGGATTATTGATCCGCTGACTCATTTAGTCCGTAACAGTCTGGATCATGGTATTGAAGAACCAGAAGCTCGGCTTGCTGTGGGTAAACCTGAAACAGGCAACTTGACACTTTCTGCTGAACATCAGGGAGGAAATATCTGTATTGAAGTCGTGGATGACGGCGCCGGGCTAAATCGCGAAAAGATTCTGGCTAAAGCGATATCACAAGGGCTATCAGTTAGTGAAAACATGAGTAACGAGGAAGTTGCCATGTTGATTTTCGCGCCTGGTTTTTCCACGGCTGAGGTTGTGACAGATGTATCTGGCCGCGGTGTAGGAATGGACGTGGTTAAGCGAAATATTCAGGAAATGGGTGGTCAAATCCAGATTAACTTCCAGGCCGGTAAAGGGACAGTGACGCGGATTTTGTTGCCTCTGACACTGGCAATCCTTGACGGTATGTCAGTGAAAGTGAATGACGAAGTGTTTATTTTGCCATTGAGCGCGGTAGTCAGTTCTCTTCAACCGCAGGAAGAAGATATTTATCCACTGGCTGGTGATGAAAAATTACTGCATGTCAGAGGAGAATATTTGCCACTGATTAAGTTATACCGTGTTTTTGATATTCCTGAGGCAAAAACAGATCCGACTCAAGGGATTGTTGTGATTGTACAAAGTGCCGGCCGTCGTTATGCCTTACTGGTTGATCAATTAGTTGGTCAGCATCAGGTGGTTGTGAAAAATATCGAAAGTAACTATCGCAAAGTGCCCGGGATCTCTGCTGCCACAATTATGGGAGATGGCAGTGTGGCGTTGATTATTGATGTTTCTGCCTTGCAGCAACTCAATCATGACCAATTGGCGCTCAGCAAAGCTAAAAAATAAGCACTGAATGGGGAGCATCCCCAAAGAAAATCGTCAATCTCACAGTAAAAGGTAAGATCATGTCGTCCATAGAAGCATTTAATAAATTGTCGGGAGAAACTGCCGGGGAAGGCTATCTGGTTTTTACCCTAGGTGACGAAGAGTATGGTATCGAAATACTGAAAGTACAGGAGATTCGGGGCTATGATCAGGTTACTCGTATTGCGAATACTCCGGCTTTCATTAAAGGAATAACCAATCTACGTGGCGTTATTGTGCCTATTATTGACCTGAGAATTAAATTTGCTCAGGAAACAGTTACCTATAATGACAATACCGTTGTTATTGTTTTGAATCTGTTAAACCGGGTGGTTGGTATTGTAGTTGATGGTGTTTCGGATGTTTTATCGCTCAAAGCTGAGCAAATCTGTCCGGCGCCTGAATTTGCAGTAACATTATCTACCGAATATCTAACAGGATTGGGGTCACTTGATGATCGCATGCTGATTTTAGTGGATATCGAGAAACTGCTTAATAGTGAAGAGATGGCGTTGGTAGATTCAGTAGCAAAAAACTAATCATAAAATGTGACTGCCATCGTCGACAGATGGCAGTTACTTTCTATCTATATTCCTGTTAAGTCCAGATTAGAAAAAATATTCAAATTTCTTTTATTCAACCAGTAAAGTTTCCTTTGGTGATGCCGATAACAGAGCCATGCTGATCTATTGTAAAAAGGGAAAACATGTTTAACCGAATGAAAATAGTGACCGGGCTGATGGCGGTCATCATATTATTTGGTGCTCTGCAATTTATATCCGGAGGGCTTTTCTTCCATGAGTTGAAAAGTAACAAAGAAAATCTAGAAATACTGGATAAAATGCGTGAACAGCAGACATTTTTAAGTGACACTTGGGTTAATTTGTTGCAGGCCCGTAACAGTTTGAACCGTGCTGGCATTCGCTACATGATGAAAAAAGATGAGGGTGTCGATAATTACTACACGTTAGAACAGTTACTGACTGATGCCAGAAGTAACTTGTCTATAGCGGAACAGCGTTTTGAGCAATACGAACAGACCGCTAAATTGCCTATTCATGAATCAGAAAGCCTTAATCGCCTTAAAAAATCCTACGATGTTTATATTTCAGCATTACATGAACTCATTGTTCTGATTGAACATGATCGGGCGGTAGAATTTTTCAACCAGCCAACGGGTAAATATCAGAGTGCTTTTGAGGAAGAATATAACTTCTATTTGACCCAAAACGATCATCTCTATTCTGATGTTGTCTTTGATGCCAATATCTCCTACAGAAATGCGATGATTATGTTGGGTATTATCATGCTGATTCTGGTTTCAGCCATGATTTTCAGTTGGGTTAGCATCAAGCATAGTTTGATCAATCCGCTAAATAAATTACTGGAGAACATCAAGGCGCTTTCTACCGGTGATTTGACCCAAAATATTACTGTTTCAGGCAGAAATGAGATGAGTACGTTAGCCATTGGTCTGAAACATATGCAAAAAGAATTTATCACTACTGTTACTAGTGTTCGTCAGAGCAGCGAAAGTATTTATAACGGAACCAGTGAAATTGCCGCTGGAAATAATGATCTCTCCTCGCGTACTGAGGAACAGGTTGCTTCTTTGGAAGAAACCGCCGCTAGTATGGAGCAATTGACCGCAACTGTGCGTCAAAACGCAGAAAATGCTCGTCAGGCAAGTAACCTGGCTGATAGTGCTTCAGAAGTTGCCCGCCAGGGTGGGAAAGTGGTGGCGAATGTTGTACAGACAATGCGTGAAATTGCCGGCAGCTCTCAGAAGATTTCCGATATTACCAGTGTTATTGATGCTATTGCGTTCCAGACTAACATCTTGGCGTTGAATGCCGCCGTGGAAGCCGCACGTGCCGGTGAACATGGCCGAGGTTTTGCTGTTGTGGCAGGAGAGGTGCGAAATCTCGCACAGCGTAGTGCTGAGGCGGCAAAAGAGATCAAAGCATTAATAGAAGATTCAGTAAGCCGCGCGGATACAGGTTCAGTTCTGGTTGAGAGCGCCGGTGAAACAATGAATAACATTGTCAGTTCAGTAACCCGCGTCACTGACATTATGGGTGAAATTGCATCTGCATCCGATGAACAAAGCAGAGGAATAACTCAGGTTGGTCTGGCTATCTCCGAAATGGATCGTGTCACACAGCAAAATGCGGCTTTAGTTGAGCAATCCGCTGCGGCTGCGACTGCGCTGGAAGATCAAGCGGCTGGATTGAAGAAACTGGTTTCTCTATTCCAATTACCGAATCTTGACGAGAAGCCTCAGTCTGAAACAAAAGCTGAGCATTTGCCTGTGGCTAAGACTCCTCCTGCTAAATCGAATCCACCGGTGTTGAAGAAAGTCAACAATGTGGAAGAGCAAGCTAATTGGGAAACATTTTAAAACACTAAGCGATAACCACGGCTGCATATGCAGCCGTTAACAGAGGTGATTACATGTTAGGCAGGCTTCGTATATCAACCAGTTTATATCTGTTACTGATGATGTTTTGTGTAATGCAGATAATCTCAAGTGGTTTATCACTTGGAATCATTCACGCAGATCAATCCTATATTGAACGAATTGATCTGGGAACACAGAAGAGGGATACCTTAGGATTGAGCTGGGCAGCTTTGCTACAATCGCGTAATACACTTAATCGAATCGCTGTAGGGAAAACGCTGCAACAATCTGAAGCTCATGTTGAGAGTATGGTCGTTAATGTTAAGGAGACCTTGGATAGGGCTGAGATGCATTTTGCCGAGTTTATTGCGCTGCCTAAATTAAATGAAGAAGACGGCAGTAGTGTATTACTGGCCTCGGTAGAAACCAGTTATAAGGAATATATCAGAGCGCTTAGAGAACTCTCGGCGTTTTTAGAAAGTGGTAATTATGATGCTTTCTTAAACCAGCCGACAGAAAAGTATCAGCAGCAACTTGAGTCTGATTTCAATCATTATATGCAGTATATCGGCGAGGAGATTACAACCGCCGTTCAAGATGGACGTCTTTATTACCGAATTTCAGTTGCCATGTTTGCAGGTGCGATCTTAATGGTACTGGTTGTTGCTTGGGCGGCTCATTGGTGGTTAAAAAAGAATCTTCTCAGACCTTTTGCCAATATGCGTAGTCACTTTCAGAATGTTGCGGAAGGGAAACTCAATAAAGAAGTTTCTGTTTTCACTCAAGATGAAATTGGTGAAGTGTTCCTAAAATTACGCGAAATGCAACGTTCACTGGTTAATTCCATTACTTTGGTAAAAGAGAATACTAACTTAATGTATAGCGGTATTCAGGAAATTACTCAGGGTAATACTGATCTCTCTTCCCGTACTGAGGAGCAGGCTGCATCACTGGAAGAAACCGCCGCCAGTATGGAACAACTGACAGCAACTGTACGTCAGAATGCGGAAAATGCTCGCCAGGCCAGTGAATTGGCGGTATCTGCATCGAAAACAGCCTCTAAAGGCGGCGAACTGACCGTTGATGTTGTGGAAACAATGGATGCAATTGCCAATAGCTCACAGAAAATCAGCGCTATTATCAGCGTTATTGATGGCATTGCATTTCAGACCAACATTCTGGCGCTGAATGCAGCGGTAGAAGCCGCACGGGCAGGGGAACAAGGTCGAGGTTTCTCTGTTGTTGCTGGTGAAGTGAGGGATCTTGCTCAACGAAGTGCCGAAGCAGCGAAAGAGATTAAAACATTAATTAGTGAATCCGTTCAACGGGTAAGCCAAGGCTCCGAATTAGTTAGCCATGCAGGAAAAACCATGAATGAATTGGTCGTTTCTGTAAACCAGGTCACGGATCTGATGGCTGAAATTGCTGCGGCATCGGATGAACAAAGTCGGGGTATTCATCAGGTAGCACAAGCTGTTACCCAGATGGATCAGGTTACTCAGCAGAATGCTGCATTGGTTGAACAGTCAGCCGCGGCAGCGGCGGCACTTGAAGATCAGGCAGATATTTTGGTGCAAATAGTGGCACAGTTTGAGTTACCAGATAATTCAGAAAATAGGCTTGAAAATGAACTTTCACTGACGCTGAGGTCTGCGGATAGCGAAGGGGCAGTCAGTCAGACTCGTTGAGGCCAGATGAAATCAAATTTAATTGCTTCAGCGACAAGTAATTTGCCACCTTCGCCACTGAATCACATGATTCAGCGTTATACCATGTCAGATGCGCATTTTGAGCGCATCTGCCAGCTTATATATCAACGTGCGGGTATTGTGCTGGCCGCACATAAACGGGAGATGGTTTACAACCGTTTAATTCGGCGTTTGCGTACCCTTGGAATACGTGATTTTGGGCAATACTTGTTCATTCTTGAAAACGACATCAATAGTGAGAGTGAGGAGTGGCAAGAATTTATCAATGCGTTGACAACTAACCTGACGGCTTTTTTCAGGGAAGCTCATCATTTTCCTCTGTTAGCTAAACATGCAAGTAAGAAGAGTGGATCGTACCGGGTATGGAGTGCGGCGGCATCGACAGGAGAAGAACCCTATTCGATAGCAATGACGTTAAGCGATGTGTTGGGAGAGCGTTTTCAGCGGGTAAAGATTATTGCCAGTGATATTGATACCCATGTACTGGAAAAAGCCCGCAAAGGGGTTTATCGATTGGATGAATTGCGTCAACTGACTGATCAACAGAGAAAGCGTTACTTTTTTAAAGGCGTTGGATCTTATGAAGGTTATGCTCGTGTCCGGCCCCAACTTGCTGACATGGTGACATTCCAGCGTCTAAACCTGTTAGATCCCCATTGGCCGTTTGAAGAGAAGTTTGATGCCATCTTTTGCCGTAATGTTATGATTTATTTTGATAAAAAGACGCAGGAACGGATACTGCGTCATTTTGTTGCTTTGTTAAAACCTGATGGATTGCTCTTTGCAGGGCATTCTGAAAATGTCACTCAAATAAGCCGGGAATTCTACTTGCAAGGACAGACCGTTTACGGTGTAGGCCGGGCAAGGAGAGGTCATGAATAAAATAACTGTTCTTTGTGTCGATGATTCAGCGCTTATGCGTCAAATCATGCGAGAGATCATCAATAGTCACCCGGATATGGAGGTAGTGGCTTGTGCGCCAGATCCACTGGTAGCACGTGATCTCATTAAAAAGCATAATCCACAAGTACTCACGCTGGATGTTGAAATGCCGCGCATGGATGGTATTGATTTTCTGGAAAAATTAATGCGCTTACGGCCAATGCCTGTGGTTATGATCTCTTCTCTGACAGCCAAAGGTTCTGAAATCACATTAAGGGCATTGGAACTTGGTGCTGTTGATTTTGTAACCAAACCTCAATTGGGTATTCGTGAAGGCATGTTGGCTTACAGTGAGCTTATTGCGGAGAAAATACGGACAGCAGCACAGGCTAAATTATCTGTGCCAATAGCTACACCGATAAATTCTGTGCCTTTAAGTTTTAAGCCTCTGTTATCCAGTGAAAAACTGATAGCAGTCGGTGCTTCTACTGGCGGAACAGAAGCAATAAAGAATTTGTTGCAACCGTTACCTGTCACCAGCCCGGCACTGCTTATTACTCAACATATGCCGCCTGGTTTTACTCGTTCCTTTGCTGAACGGTTGAATAAACTTAGCCAAATTACCGTAAAAGAGGCTGAAAATGGTGAACGGATTTTGCCGGGGCACGCTTACATTGCTCCGGGTGATCGCCATATGGAACTGTGCCGTAATGGTGCTGATTACCAGATTCTAATCACCGATGCACCGGCTGTTAATCGTCATCGTCCGTCTGTAGATGTGTTATTTCGATCAGTGGCTAAATTTGCCGGGAGAAATGCTGTCGGTGTGTTGCTGACCGGCATGGGCAGTGATGGCGCGGCAGGTTTACTGGAGATGAAACAAGCAGGAGCGTACACATTGGCGCAGGATGAGGCAAGTTGTGTGGTATTTGGTATGCCGAGAGCGGCAATACAGATGGGGGCGGTGGATGAGGTGATGGACATACACAAAATAAGTAAGAAAATGCTGGCAAAAATAAGCTTAGGGCAGGCTGTCCGTATTTAACGGTTGTCGGATAAATTTAATTTTTTTAGCGGCTCTGTGCTGACTGGTAAATAATTTCAAGGAGTTTTTATGGCGAATAAGGATCTGAAATTTCTGGTGGTTGATGATTTTTCAACCATGCGTCGCATTGTTCGTAACCTTTTAAAAGAGTTGGGCTTTAATAATGTAGAAGAGGCTCAAGATGGGGCAGAAGCCCTGGCTAAAATTCGTTCATCTCACTTTGACTTTATTATTTCCGATTGGAATATGCCCAATATGGATGGTTTAGAGTTGCTAAAAGTCATTCGTGAAGATGCCCAATTGGCTAAGATACCGGTTTTGATGGTGACAGCAGAAGCGAAGAAAGAAAACATCATTGCCGCCGCACAAGCTGGGGCCAGTGGTTATGTTGTTAAACCTTTTACCGCAGCTACTCTGGAAGAAAAGCTCAACAAAATATTTGAAAAACTGGGCCTCTAAGGAGAGATAATGAGAGTAAATCCAGTCATGCCAAGGGATGAGACCATTAGCGCCAGTGAAATTATCAGCCGTATCGGCCAGCTTACGCGCATGTTGCGTGATAGTTTACGTGAGTTGGGATTGGATAAAACTATTGCTCAGGCGGCTGAGGCAATACCTGATGCGAGAGAACGTTTGGACTATGTTGTACAGATGACAGCGCAGGCGGCGGAAAGGGCGCTTAATTGCGTTGAAGCGGCGCAACCTCGTCAGAATGAATTAGAGTCATCGGCAATATCACTGAAAAAACGTTGGGATGAGTGGTTTGAAAACCCAGTTGAGATGCCTGTGGCACGTTCATTGGTTATGGATACCCGGAATTACCTCAATACGGTACCTGAACATACCGCATTCACTAACGCTCAACTGCTAGAGATCATGATGGCGCAAGATTTTCAGGATCTTACCGGTCAGGTTATTAAGCGGATGATGGATGTTATTCAGGAAATAGAAAAACAGTTAGTGATGGTATTAATGGAAAACATGCCGGCTGATCAAGTGATAAAAACCAAGAAAGAGACAGACAGTTTGCTAAATGGTCCGCAGGTGAATCAAAATGGCGTGGGTGTTATCGCTAATCAGGCTCAAGTTGATGATCTACTGGATAGCTTAGGTTTCTGAATAAACGTGGCAGGGGTAAACCTGCCACTCAGGATTAAAGATTTTCTGGAAATTGTTGACCACGATATAAAGAGGTCAAATGACTTTCATCGTCAGACGGTGGGTTATGTGTCCAACGATATTTGCTGCCAAAAGTGCGCAGATGTACCCGCAATTTTGCTCCCCCTTTCAGGCCACGGGAGTTTTCGCTCGCCATCCGATGGGTAATCCTTGCAGCTAATGGGATCATAAATAATAACGTATTATCGATTAGATTGAGCGGGGGCAAATTTTTGTTTGATGATAAGAATAGCTTCACCTCTATTCATAACATTGACAGCTTACAATATTTCTTAATCTATATGGTGGAAGTTCCCGATTGTACAAGTATTGGAGTAACCTCTCATTTTTCTCACAAGCGTTACACTTAATTTAATCAATTGCCAGAAAATCCATCACCAATAGAGAAGGAGCAGAGGATAATATGACACAGCATAAAGAAAAATTTGATGGTTTGGCTAAAGGTTATGATCGCTACCGCCCTCGTTACCCGCAGGTACTTTTCCGTGAAATTTGCCATTGGCTGCCTAAAGACAGGGCATTGTCTGTTGTCGATATTGGTGCCGGAACTGGCATTGCTCTCGAAGGGCTGGCAAATCTGCTTGGTCAGCAACACCACTACACTGCCATTGATATTTCGCAGGATATGATCGACACCGGTAAACAGAAACTGCCGTGGGTCAATTGGTTACATGGCAGTGCTGAACAGCATCTCGCCAATGTGGGTAATCCTGACTTAATCATGGCAGCACAATCTTTTCAATGGATGGATCGGGCAACGGTGTTAAATCTTGTCAGAAACAGTTTGGCAGAGAATGGCATCATAGCGATCCTGCAAAATAACCGAGATTACCGGCATAGTGAATTTTTGAATGAGTATGAAAATCTTCTGGAAGAATTAGGCCCTAACTATAGCCGTCATTATCGGAATTTTGATTATGCGCAGGAATTGAATACTGCATTCCTGCATGAAAATGCCCTCCATATTACACTCAATACCCGCTGGAGTATGCCTATTCCCGGCGAAGCATTTATCGGGATGAGTCGTTCATCGACTCAAGTGCAACGTGCTTTAGCTGCCCACGGTGAGTTATTTATCGGAAGATTAAAAATGCTGGTGGATAAATATCAATTTGAGGGAAAATTGGAAATTTTATATGAAAGCCAACTGTTTATGGTTGTTAAGCGGGTTAATTCTGGAAATGAATAATGTCAGAAATAGCGATCAGCTTCTCTATACCAACTGAGGAAGATATCAAGGAAATATGGCACTCTTGCAAGACGTTTATCTGCCATTTGTGGCTGATTTTATGTCGGCAGCGCTGAATGAAACGCCTGTCAGTATTATGGAGAAGTTAATTTATTGGCAAATTGCTAAATATGATAATCAGGTTGTTGCCATCCATGTCATTACATGTAGCAACTATTACTAAAGGTGAAACAGCTTATAGCCGCCGTTTCACCTTCTCCTTGGAAGCCAGATTAATAAAATAAAAGCGTAGCGATAATATCTAAACCAAATACAACATCCAGAGAGCGCCAAGTTTTTATTACAGCGATATCCTACTTAATGAGGTACTTCAAATTTAAAGTAATCGCTGAGGAGAGTTATTTTATCGTCCATAATTTCGATTAATGTCACGCCCATATTGCTATAAATATCACTATTTTTACGACGCCCTTCATTTTCCCAAATAACGCAAGCTTGGTTATTACTAGCAATGAAACCAGTTTGCGTAAAATGTAAATATTCAAAATTTGAGAACAGTTTCTTGAGAAAAATAAGCGACATCTTTTTACCTACCATTGGAGGAATACCCGGATAATAAAGTGAAATATCTTCGGAAAAAATATTATCCAGTCGTTTAAGGTCATACTGATTCATTGAGATAAGAAGTTCTGCGGTTAATTCATTTATTCGGTTCATCATGTTTTGTCCTCTGTTTTATTTATTTACCGACATAATCGTGTTATTTAGGCTTAGCTGACGACTTCATTTTCCTGCTGCAAAACGTTCAATCGTTGCACCAGTTGGCTGACCCTCGGTGCGTTAAATAGATCGCGCAACGTGATTTCAACGCCGAAGTCACTACGCACTCTTGCTATTACCCGCATTGCAACCAAAGATTCGCCGCCAAGCTCAAAGAAATTGTCCTTTGGAGAGATATTTTCTAATCCCAACAACTCGGCAAGCAGACGACAAAGCGCGAGTTCTTGTGGACTGGAAGATTCATTTTCATTGACTACTGCACTGTTCCACATGGGTTTCGGCAACGCTTTACGATCTAACTTTCCATTAATGGTTAACGGGAAGTGATCAAGTTGCACTATTGCTGCTGGAATCATCGCTTCGGGCAAGCGTGTGGCTAGACTGGACCGTATTAGCTGTGGTTCAAGGGTAATACCCTGATGAGCAATGACATAACCCACCAATCGCTTCTGTTGACCTTCATCTTCACGCACAATGACCTCGGACTGCACGATATCAGGGTGTGCATTTAGCGCTGCCGCCACTTCGCCCAATTCAATACGGAAGCCGCGGATTTTAACCTGATCGTCAGTGCGGCCAAGGAAGTCCAATACCCCATCCCGACGCAATCTTGCCAGGTCACCCGTGCGATACATACGCGCATCTGTGCCGGCAAAAGGATCAGCAATGAAGCGTTCAGCAGTAAGTTCAGGACGATTCAGATAACCACGCGCTACTCCTGCGCCGCCCACATATATCTCACCCACAAAACCTACCGGAACCGGACACTGAGTCTCATCAAGAATATAGATACTGAGATCATCAATAGGTTCACCAATAAGGCTTGAAGCAGGCTGAGCAATGACTTCACGTGAAAGAGGGAAATAGGTCACATGTACAGTGGTTTCAGTAATACCATACATGTTGATCAATTGAGGTGCGTTATCAGCGTGTCTTTGATACCACTCCCCCAGGATATGGGCATTCAGCGCTTCTCCGCCAAAAATTACCATGCGCAGCGCCAAACTCCGCCCAAGCTTAGGGGCTTCGCGATCAGCATGGATCAGCGCCTGAAATGCTGAGGGCGTTTGGTTTAACACCGTCACTTTTTCGCTAACCAAAAGCTGCAAAAAATCTGTAGGTGAACGACTAACTTCCCAGGGAACAATTACCAGTCTTCCGCCATTCAACAATGCTCCCCAACACTCCCAGACAGCAAAATCGAAAGCATAAGAGTGAAACATTGTCCAACAATCAGTTTCAGAGAAATTAAACCAGCGTTGAGTACTTTGTAGCAAACGCATCACATTGTGATGAGTCACTACCACGCCCTTGGGCACACCGGTGGAGCCAGAGGTGTAAATGATATAAGCGGGATGCGCTGAAATCAGCGGTTGCAAGCGCTCTTTATCAGACAGATCAGCAACACTCTGCATTTCCAGATGGGCGATCAACTCGGTATCATCCAGTAATAATATGGGGGTATGGGTTGCCAGACGTTGCGCAATTTCATGGGTGGTGATCACACAAGCGGGTTTAGCATCGTCAATCATAAAATCAAGACGACTTTGCGGATAATCCGCCTCCACTGGCACGTAAGCAGCACCCGCCTTGATGATAGCCAGTAGTGTCACCATCATCTCAATAGAACGTGGTAAGCAGACCATAACACGCTGTTCCGGGCCTATTTGTCGGGATACCAGATAGCGTGCCAGTTGGTTAGCACGTTGGTTCAATACCGTATAGTTCACATTCTCCTGTTGATAAGTCAGCGCCACATTATTCGGCATTGCAATTGCTTGTTGTTCAAAGCGTGAGGTCAGTGTTTCCTCATTATTTGATTCTGTGCGCCGTACAGGTAATAGGCTCTCTCCTAGGTGCCAATCTGGCAATGTCAGTTCACCAATGGGGCGTGATATATCTGCCAGCAATTCAGTGATGAAATGCTGAAAAAGAGATTTTTGAAGGTTAATATCGTGGGGAGTGTAGAGGTTATCATTGGTATCGAGCGTAAACTGCAAATTGCCGCCTTCGTCATGATAATAAATGGTCACAGAGAGGTCTTCTACCGGCCCACTGGACAAATTTTTGGTACGCCCAAAGTTACCCGCAAAGCTTACATTGCTGTTAAACAGCATCACATTAATATTCTGCGCAAACAAGCGGGGGGCAGAACCATTTCGCTGTAAATCACGATAGATATCTTCAGAACGATACTGCTGGTGTTTGAGTAACTGGCGGATTTCTTGGCTGACCTGTTTACTAATGTCGCCTATGGAATGAGCAGGATCTATTGTCAGACGCAGAGGTAATACATTAGATATCATACCTGGAATACTACGTAACGCACGCCCTGAACGCGCGGTTACTGGCATACCTAAAGTAATATCCTGCTTATCGGTCATACGAGAAATCCAGGAAGCAACGATAGCAATAATAATTTGTGCCATACTGCTTCCGCTCTCTTCACTCAGAGTATGCAGAATGTCGTTGACCTTTGCCGGGATTTCACACTGGGTGCAACTAAACGAACCTAAGTCGGCGAACTGACCGGGCTTTGCCCCTACGGCAAGGCTCTGTGGCTCACTCCGGCCTGCCATATACTGTGACCACCATTGACGGTCATGTTGAAAATTTTCCGAGCGGCGGTATTCTTCATCAAAAGCCAACAGATCGCTAAGGGGACCGAAAGGATTTTCCAGCTCATCAGCGCCAGTAAATTTCTGGGTGTACAGTTCAGCAAGCCGTTGAATTAGCAACGTAGTGCCAAAGGCATCACTAGCCAGATGATGGACACGAATAAACAAAAAGTGGTGTTCATCACTGATTTTTAGCAGCGCAAAGCCAAACAACGGCCCCTGTGTTAACTCCATCGGCCGCACCAATTCAGCTTTCATCCAGATTTCAGCTTCTGTTAACGCATCCACATGGTTAGATAGATCAATAAGTGGGCAGCTCCATTGCAGATGGGTAACGATCTGTTGCTGTGGCCCTTGTGGGTGTTGCACAACTATCACCCGTAAACATTCAGCTTCATCTATCAACTGGGACAATGCCGTGTTAAGTGTCTCAATATCGATAGCGCCTGAAATATCAATATAACAACCCGTATTATAAATTCCTGCGCTTACATTTAATTGTTCAGCTAGCCAAATTTCCTGCTGTGCTGCGGTCAGGGGGTAATAGGTTCCTTGATGTTGTTTCATAATTAATCCTCACAGGCTGGTGATCTTTTTATTTATACAAACCGCGTAATTTAATGTCTGCCTGAGAACCACGTAGCAAAATCAATATGGCGCAGAAGCAAACAATGACAGCAATAACAAAGGGAAGACCTTGAAAATAGAGAGGTTGTCCCTGACGAGATGAAAAATGCAGCAAGAATGCACCCAACAGAGGTGAAGCCGTGATCGCCAGACCCAACATACAGTTCTGCGCTCCCAGATACTCCCCTTGTCGCTCATTGCCTGCACGCAATGAAATCAAAGCACGAAGTGTTGAGTCGCTGATCAACGCCAATGCATGTAAAACAATTGCACCCGCAACAATAAGGGGTGATACGGCCAGGCTATAAGCGATAAACGCCAGCATGTAGAGTCCGTAACCGATGATCGCTGTGCGGTATTCGCCACAGTGCGCCACGAACATTTTTAACAACCAAGTTTGCGTTATGATGATCCCGATGCCGAGTCCGGTGAGAGCCAGACCGTTTTCACGTGGTCCCCAGCCCAAACGTATTTCATTGAGTAAGACAAAACAGGCCAGAAAAATACCGTAAGCCACCATGCCAAGAGCCGAAGCATAAACCAATCGTCTCAGCACCCCATCTGTCGCCAGTAGTTTCAAGCTGCCCAAAGGATTGGCCCGGCGCCAGTCGAACGAACGCCGGTTCTCCTTGGTCAGACTTTCGTTCAGAACAAACATGGCGGCAATAGCGTTCACTGCTGCCAGTGAGCCAGCAATTACAAACGGAAGGCGAGGTGTAATCATGCCTAATAACCCACCAAAGGCAGGCCCGGCGACCATGCCGAAGCCGAGAACACCACTGACCAGACCGAAACGTGCGGCTCGCTGTGCTTCTGGCGTAACATCTGCTACGTAAGCCGATGCAGCGGAAGTACTGGCGGCAGTGGAACCCGAAAAAAATATACCGGCCACCAGCCATCCCAGCGACGGTGCGGTTGCCACCAGCGTATAGCTCAACGCTGTTCCAAACAGTGTTGCAAGCAGTACCGGTCGCCGTCCCCAAGCGTCGCTAAGCGTTCCTAACAGTGGGGCGAAAAGGAACTGTGCAAAAGCATATAGTGAGACAAATAACCCGATTAACGGCACACCCGCTTCCGGTGGTTGCGGGGCAATCTCCCGCAACAGATCGGGTAAAACGGGAAGGACAATTCCGATACCCAGAGCATCCACAGCCAACGTCATTAGGATGACGGCCAATCGGCGTTTATGCTGTCGGTTTTCAGGAAAGTGAACCGTTGGGGAAGAATCGCTCATACCTGTCCCCCTTTTATGATCAACGGAAAGTGATGGATTATCGCCTGCGATACATGTGCCACGTGCTCTTCCATCAGACAGCTATAATGATTCCCCGGCACTTCTGCGATGCGAATGGGCAGGCTGGAGAACTTCTCCCAACCCCAGGCGTTGGTCTCCCGGATTTCTGGTACAACAACCCCTTTCGGTAAGGGTTCCATCGCTTTTATTAACAGCATAGGAATTGGCGACTGTACGGGTATTGGACGATATTTCGGGGACATATCCGATGCGGCCCGATAGACATTGAACAATCCGCTAATCGAGCTCATATCATTCTGTGCGTGAATCAACGAAAAACGTTTTAGTTGCTCTTGGATATAGCTCAGTAACGCTTCACGTGGTAATGCACGCATTTCGTCGTCGTCCAGGCTGTCGATCATTTCCAGTCGGTCAGTGTAGTAAGCAAAAATACCAAGAATAACTTTGGCGATATCAGCATCTTCCTGATATGGAACCGGTGCATAGGGTGGTGCGGCGGAGTCGAGTAGTATTAGAGAACCGATGCTTTCTCCCTCAGCATGAAGCTGCCGTGCCATTTCATAAGCCACCTTGCCACCTAATGAATGACCGCCGATATGATATGGCCCTTGCTTCTGTACCGAGCGCAAACAGGCAATGTAATGCGTTGCTATCTCTTCCACTGATTGATGCGGCGCAGTTTTTCCATCAAGCCCCAAATATTGCATACTGATAAATGGCAGTTCTCGTGGTAACGCCGCGGCCAGAGGCATAAATTGGGTAACATTGCCGCCCATACCCGGCACACAAAATAGGGGTGAGTAATTACCATTACCGCCGTGATTAATTGGCACCAGACAGTAGCGGATATGGGCATTCTCAGGAGCTTGGCTCTTTTTATCGTCAGATAGAGAACGGACAACACGTGCCATTGTCGGCTGTTCGAGAAACTCCGCCAGCGTCAGACAGTGTTGGAAATGATCACGCAAACGGGAGATCATCTGTGTTGCCAACAGTGAATGGCCACCCAGTTCGAAGAAATCATCTTCCAGGTTAATCGTCTCTTCACCCAGTAGCTCATACCACAATTGACGAACCGCTTCCTCTGGGCTGGCGGAATCAGATATCGCCGATGAATTCTGTAATTGCGCGTGCTGAACAGTAGTAAATTTACTGACAATGATCTGTGCTTCCATTCCGGCGATAGCCAGATCGAAAATAGCGCAGCCCTCTTGATTACTGAGACCAATCACACTTTCTTTACGGCGGGCAGCATAATCCACGGCCATCCCTACTTCTGCCCAGGTATCCCAGTTAACTGACGTTACCGGTATAGCCTGCTGTCGCCAGTAGTGCGCCACGGCATCAAGATAACGGTTCGCCGCCGCGTAGTCTGCCTGACCAATGCCACCTACCAATGAGGCAAGTGAAGAGCACAACAGAACAAAGTCGAGAGGGTCCTGACTAATCGCTGTCATCAGTTGCTGGGTACCACTCACCTTTGCCGCCATCACATGGCGCCAGTCCTGTGACGTGCCATGCTCCAGCAATCCACTGGCTTCAATACCCGCGGAGTGAATCACACCGTTGATAGCGCCAAATTTTGCCCGCATCTGTGCCAATGCTTCATTTAATGCCACACCGTCAGCAACATCAGCGCGTAACATCATGATTTCAGCACCCGATTTCCGTAACACATCGAGTAAAGCTTCATTTGCCGCATTAGTTTCCCGGCGGCTCAAAATACCGAGTTTAACCTTGCTGCATTTATTGCTGATGTGACGTGCTAGTAACTGACCGATACCCCCCAGTCCACCAGTAATTAGATAAACACCGCCATCACGCAGAATTTGTCGGCGAGGTATCTCATCAAGCTCAGTAAATGTCTGCAATTCACGCTCACCCTGTTTAAGCGTAATGCTGGTAACCGGTATTCCTTCTGTTGCTTCTTCCGGTTGCATATCTGTATACAGTTCTGCAATCAGCGATTGATATGTAGCAAAAGTGTCATCATCCAGATCGATATGACGTGCAGAACATCCCGGATATTCGGCTGTCAATATTCCCAGCAAGCCAAGCGCGGGGGCGGCATGACAGGCTTCCAGCACTCTGGCTGCCTGTAGGCCACGGGAAATCAGAGTAATATTAAAAACCTTGTGATGACCGGTAAGTGCTTTAATCGCAGCCGCCAGTTGTTCAAACGCGGCCTCTGGTTGAGAAATCCCTGTCGCAGTCCAGCACCAGATAATACGTTCTGGCAGCACTTGTTGCTGTATCAGGCAATCTATCAGTCGTTGATAATCTTCGGGTTGATCCTGACGCAAACTAAAGCGGTAAGTATCCTGTTGCAGAAATTGATCAGCATCTTCAACAACAATACTACCGGGCGTCGCTGTTTCCCATAAATCACTCAGTCCAGCGGCTTGGGCGCCAAAAATCAGCCACGGCGCACGATTCTGCTTTGCTTCGCCCAGCGGCTTCGGCAACCATCGAGGATAACGACACCACCGTGCTACATTCGCCTCACGCACTGGCTGGAGTGGCGCGGAGTTGATCTGACGTAAATTGTAACCGTGAATTTCAACCAGCACCTGCTTGCAATTCTGGTTCTCATCCCAACTAAATAGCGTTATGTCATAAGTCCGAGGTGCCGTCTCAACCGCCAGACTGTAAAATTCGGCGCATAATGGTTGATGCAGCGTCAGCGAACCATAATGGAACGGTATTGAAGCATCGCCCGGCAACAGACAGGCATGTAAGAATACCGTGCCTAAATCGAGTAAAGCCGGATGTAATGCAATATCAGGCAAATCATCGATAAATGCCGGATTGAGTCGCAACTGCGCCAACGCACAGCGATCACCCATCCACACACCTGCAATGCATTGCCAGCGCGGTCCATAGTCAGCAAATGCTTGATTGAAACGCTCCGATGCTTCTGCAACTTCTTCAAGCTGCAAATTCCGACGTAACTCATAAGGTGAAACAATCTCTGCTGGTGGAGAGCATACGGCAGTAACATTGCCGTTTGCATGGAGTTGCCACATGTCATCACCATCACCGCGAGATTCCAGCGTAAAAGCAAAGCCGTTATCAATGGCGGTCAAGCTGATGCGTATCTGACGCTCAACACCTGCCGATAATACCAACGGCGAGGGGAAGTAAACTTCACTGAAAGTAACCGTGCCGCCGGGTTGCAATTGGTGAAAAGCACGACGCACTAATTCCAGGCAACCTGTGCCCGGTAATACGCCTTGCCCTTCGAAGATGCGATGTTCATCAATAAACCAGACATGATCATCTAGCTTACAAGTAAACTGTGTGACTCCCTCTCTATCCGATAACTGTGTGAAAGTCGGTAATTTTCTCCGTTGTGTACTTATGACGGCGGCTGATGTAGTGACAGGGTGTTCCAACCAGAGATGTTGGCGTTGGAAGGGGTACGCTGGCAGCATAACCCGATGTAATTTGTGTGGATGACCAAATGCAGCCCAATCGATAGCGACTCCTTGCTGCCACAACTGCCCGATGGCATTAAGCAGCACCTCTTCATCCGATTTCTGCTGATGAGTACGGCGCATCGTGGTCAGTATCTGAGCTTGGCCTGTCTGCTGTAGATCTTTCAGCATGCTGGTCAGCGCACTCCCCGGACCCACTTCAAGCAGGATTGGATTGTCATAACGGTTCAGCAACGTAAGAATACCATCATAGAAGCGTACCGGCCGACGCAGATGATCTCCCCAATAACCAGAATTGTCGCGATCCTGTTCACTGAACCAACTGCCGCTGATGTTGGATATCATCGGAATGGTGCCGGATTGTAGCGTGAAGCCTGCGCTGAATTCCCGCATCTGTTGTGCGGCGGCATCCATCAATGAACTGTGAAATGCATGGGATGTCGTTAGTCGTCGGCAAGAAATACCTGCCTTGTCGCACTGTGCTTCCAGTACAGCGATATTGTCATGGCTGCCGGTTATCACACACTGCTCAGGCCCGTTGATCGCTGCAAATTCACACTCTGGCGCCAGTGAAACCATGCGTGCAGATGATGCCTGTACTGCCAGCATTGCCCCTGTGGGCTGACGCTGCATGATTGCAGCCCGATTTGCTACCAATGCCAGTGTATCTTCCAGCTCGAGCATACCCCCAACACAGGCCGCAACCAGTTCACCGAGGCTATGACCAATCATTGCTTGAGGTGTAATACCCCAAGCTTGTAACTGGCGGGCCAGAGCATACTCAACAGTGAACAGGGCAGGCTGGGTATAACGTGTAGCATTTAACCGACTGATAGCATTGTCACGTTCCGATTGCGGATAAATTAACTGCCTGATATCCAGTTTGATGTGTGGCTGTAGCAGTTCGGCGCAGCGATCAAATTGCTGGCGGAATACACCATCACGCAGATAGAGCGACTGGCCCATTTCAATAGACTGACTGCCTTGTCCCGGAAACATAAAAATCACCGGCCGATGCTGTTGTTTGCGACTAACCGTCTGCGGCGATAGCTGGCGTAGTTGATTGATTAATTGCTCCCGATCTTTTCCCATCACAAAAGCACGCTCACTGAAAGTGCTGCGTCCTTGCTGCAAAGTCCCGGCAATATCCGCTAATGGCTGATTACCGGTAGTCAGTGCTACTGCCAGGCGTTCCCCTTGCTGAATCAACGCTTGCGGCGTTTTCGCTGAAATCGGCAGCAGATGCCAGCGCTCGTCATCTAATATACGGGTATCTTGCTGACGCGGAGCTTCTTCCAGAATAAGGTGCGCATTCGTGCCGCCAATGCCGAAAGAACTTACACCGGCACGACGTGGCTTACTGGTTTGCGGCCACGGGCATGCGATATCGATCACGGAAAACGGGGTCTGTTCGAAGTGGATTGCAGGATTGGGTTGATGATAGTGAATACTTGGCGGCAAAGTCTGGTGACGCAGCGCCAACACGGTTTTGATGACTCCCGCGATACCGGCTGCCGCATCAGTATGTCCTATATTTCCTTTCACAGAACCTATTGCACAACTCCCTACAGGCAACACTTCACTATCAGACAGTTCCAGGAAAGCCTGAGTCAGCGCACGCACTTCTATCGGATCGCCTAAAGTGGTTGCCGTACCATGTGCTTCGATATAACTGATGCTGGCAGGCGATACCCCGGCATTACGCAGCGCGTCTTTGATCACTGAGGATTGGCCGTCAATACTTGGTGCTGTGTAACTCACCTTTTGTGCACCATCATTATTGACAGCAGAACCTTTAATTACCGCATGGATGGTATCGCCATCTGCCAAAGCAGCGGACAGACGTTTTAGTAATATCATTCCACCGCCACTGCCGCTGGCTGTACCATTGGCCGCAGCGTCAAATGGCCGGCAAAGGCCGTCTGGCGACATAATTCCACCACTGACATGGACAAAGCCAACTTGTTGCGGGTCCAGCGCTACAGCACCAGCCAACGCCATATCACATTCATCGCGCCGTAAGCTTTCGCAGGCTAAGTGAATAGCGGTGAGTGATGACGAACAGGCGGTGCCGATACTGACAGCCGGTCCGCTAAGGTTCAGTTTGTAAGCAGCACGTGTGGCGATAAAATCCTTATCATTACCTATTTGCCACTGACCGGGATCGAGGTGCATCCGGTCTTTATTTGGCATGACGTTTTCCAGCAGGTAATAGTTGAAGCCACTACTACCAAAGACCCCCACCGAACGCGGTGTACTATCATTGCCATAGCCGGATAATTCCAACGTTTCCCATGCCATCTCAAGAAACAACCGCTGTTGTGGGTCCATCACCTGTGCTTCACGTGATGAATAACCAAAGAAGCGTGCATCAAACTCGGCACAACCTTCTAGTAAACGTGCGCGTCTGACAAACTGTGGGTGATTTAATAGCGCTGGATCGACACCACGTTGTAACAATTCCTCGTCAGATAACGCCACACTGGCATCATAACCCGCCAACAACCGCTGCCAAAAAGTGTCGAGATCCGGCGCTTGTGGGAAACGGCCAGTCATACCAATAATCGCAATAGCATTGTTATCCTGAGTCGAAACATCCAACGTTGGTGTTGTTGTCTTTTCAGTGACTATCAATGGTGTGACTGCGACAGGTGTTTTTTGTTGCGATAGCGTGTCCAGTAGTTGAGCTTGTTGTCGAATGGTGGGATGAGCGAAAATATCGGTTACGGATAAGCCGCTGCCAAACGCCTCATTCAATTGCTGGAATAGCGCCATAACCCGTAGTGAGTGGCCGCCGGCATCGAAAAAGTTTTCGTCATAATCGATCTCATCTCTCTCCAGCAGTTCACGCCAGATAGCCTCAACGCGACTAAGTGATGACACAACTTTGGCTGGCAAAGGGGAAGATTGATGCTGACCGGCACGCGTCAGTTTCATTTCAGCCAACGCTTTCAAATCGACTTTGCCCGTAATGCCGGTAGGCAGTGCATCAAGAAAGAACAGCGCTGTCGGCACTATCACTTCACTAACTTGTCGGCGTAATGCGCTCAGGATCTCGCTACGGCTGGTTTCGCCAACAATGTATCCCGCCAACTCTTTATTGCCTTGGCTATCGGTGATCGCCAGCGCTTCGGCCTGACGTACACCCGGTAACGCACTTAGGACGGCCCGTACAGCATTCAGTTCAATTCGATGACCACGGATTTTTACCTGACGGTCAACTCGACCAACAAACTCCAGCGCACCATCCATGCGTTGGCGCACAATGTCGCCGGTACGATACATGCGAGCCTTTAATTGTGGTGCAAAACTATCGGGTAAAAACACCTCAGCGGTTTTTTCATCCATCCCCAGATAGCCCTGTGCAACACAGGTTCCCGCTAAATAAAGTTCACCCAATTCCCCCGGTGCCACAGGTTTTCTCTGTTCATCAAGCAGATAGAAGCGAACATCGCCCATTGGACGCAGCACCAGATTTTGTCCTGCGGCATGATAATCGGTAAGGGATACCACAATCGCACATTCAGTAGGGCCGTATCCATTCATCAGCCTGCGCCCTACAGACCAGCGCTGGGCGACTTCGGGCATACAAGGCTCACCAGTTACGATAAGCACCTGGAGATTGGGCAGCGGTACTAACGGCACTATCGCCAACGCGGAAGGTACAATCCACATATGCGTAATCTGTTTATGCGCCAGCCACTCTGTCAGCTCACTGCCAGGCAACAGTTGCTGTTTATTACCGAAGACCACGCAAGCGCCTGTTGCAAGCGCCGGAAAAATTTCTCCCAACATCACATCAAACACGGGGGAAGAGTACTGCACTATGCGAGAAGAAGGTTCAAGCCTCAGCTCATCGCGGATTGCCAGAATGTTATGGCAGACACTACGGTGGGAGACAGCAACACCTTTCGGTTTACCCGTCGATCCCGAAGTGTAAATAACGTAAGCGCAATCATCCGGCTGACAGATAGCCGCCGTAGTTGTATAAGGTGCGTTAGTCATATAAGGTGCATTGGCTATATCTAACTCATCGATATTAATTGCCGCCAGACCAAGACGCTGGCACAGAGGCGCGGTTTCATTTCGGCACAATATCGCTTTTATTTCTGCATTATCAATTACATACCGATTTGCTGGTTCGGCATTGTCAGGAGCCAGTGGTACAAACACCGCACCGATCCGGTTAATTGCCAGCATTGCCGTGACATTATGTGGATGGTGCCCCATCAAAATGCCAACTCGATCGCCACGGCCTGCACCTGCTTGTTGTAGTTGCTGCGCCACATATGTCGTTAATATATCAAGCTGCTGATAACTCAGACTCAATTCATCACTTTCCAGCGCCACATGCCCGCCATACTGGGGTAGGCTTTGCTGGAACAACTGAAACAGTCCCTGTGGCTTATCAACAATGAGCTCTGGTTGAGCACTACTGCCAGCATTAACCGTCAACAAATCAGCCAATGTCGTATCTGGTTTTTCAATGATTTGCGGCAACATAGCCAGCAAATGCTCACTCATCCGTCCCAGAGTAACGGCAGATAACCCCCCCGGCATTGCCATAAAGTGTGCGTAAACCTGACCATTTACACGGTTAATAGCCAGTTCCAAATCAATTTTGGCGCGATAATCCCCCAACTCGACATCTGAAACTTTCATGTCTCCCAATGTTGCATTATTGGGTTGATCCAATTCACAGGAAAAAATAGTTTGGAAAACAGGATTCTTACCCGCCACACGAGGCAAATTAAGTGTTTGTACCAAATAATCGAACGGCAAATCACGATTTTCAAGAATGTCGAGACTAACCTGTCGCGTGTGCATCAGTAGTTGCTGAAAAGTTTGCAACTCACGGCTATTGATACGTACCGGCAAAGTATTAGCAAAGTAGCCAATCAGCGCATCCCATGCAGGTATGGTGCGCAGCGACACCGGTGTGCCGACTATAAGATCCCGCTTACCACTTTGCTGACGCAACAGGAGTGCAAACAGACTCAACCAGACCATAAACGGTGTACAGTTTTGCTCGCGAGCCAGTTTCTCTACACCTTCAACATACACATGGGGAATAACACAACTTATTGCCGCCGCTTCGTCGGTTGGTGCAACCATATCATTCAGTATCAGAGTCGCTGGCGCATCCGCCAATTGTTGACGCCAGAAATGAAGCTGTTGTTGTACCGCCGGTTCAGTCAGTCGAGTGCGTTGCCAGGTAATGAAATGCCCATAGTTTGCTTCTAACACGGGCAGAGTGGGGGCTTTACTTGCCAGACGTGCCTGATAGCAGTGCCGTAACTCATCAAAAAGTATTGCCAGCGAACGACCATCGGAAATAATGTGATGCAGAGTAATACAAAGCACGTGCTCTTGCGGGGACAGCGTAAACAGTACCGCTCGGATGAGTGGCCCATTGGCGAGATCGAAACTTGCCATCATTTCTTCTCGTAACTTCGATGCCAGCGCAGACTCGCCGCCGGAGATATTTTGTTGGCGCAGAGGTAGCGTTAATTCAGACGCAACCTGATAACTGGGTTCAAAACTGGATGTTCCATCTGGCCCGCTTACTTTGCTGACTTGACTGGAGAATGTGGTACGCAATACATCATGACGTTGCACTACGTCATTCAATGCCTGCGTTAACGCACTAAAATGCAGATTACCATGCAGACGCAATGTAAAAGGCACGTTGTAACTGCAATCATCCGGCTGTTGCATCGCAATCAACCACAAACTGCGCTGACCGAATGAGAGTAAATCACTGACCTGCGAAACGTGCTGTACAGTAACATGTTGTTCCGAGCTATCCTTTTCAACACTGTCCAGTAACGAGGCCAACTCGACGATAGTCGGATGATTAAAAATAGCGGAAAGCTTAAGCTGAACATCAAATGTCTTATTGATCTGTGTAATCAGATTGGCAGCAATTAATGAATTGCCGCCACAATAGAAGAAATTATCTTCCGTACCGATGACCTGAACCCCTAACGCCGTTCTCCATAATGCCAGCAATTGTTCTTCGCGGGCGTTAGCTGGTTCTGTCATAGATTCCTGATTTTCTGGCAGCGAAAAATCTGGAACCTGCAAGCGCTTACGATCAACCTTCCCGTTGGGGGTGGTTGGTAATTTATCGAGAAACACGAAGGCACGCGGCATCATATGGCCGGGTAGCCGTAGGGACAAATAACCACGTAACGTGTCAGTATCAGCCGATGACACAACATAGGCGACCAACATTTTATTATTTGTACTGTCATTACTGGCGACAACCGCACACTGGCGCACATCTGCGTGTTCCAATAATGCGCTCTCCACCTCGCCTAATTCGACGCGAAAACCGCGAATTTTAATCTGATGATCACTGCGTCCCATGAAATCAATAGTGCCGTCAGCTAGGAAACAGCAAACATCTGAGGTGCGATAAAAACGCGTACCACTAGCATCTACCACAAAACGGCCCTGGCTATCGAATTTGCCGGTAATAAATTTCTCTGCCGTGAGTTGAGGATTATTGAGATATCCTTTCGCTACGGTGACGCCAGCAATCAACAATTCACCACTAACGCCGATTGGCGCCTGTTGCAGGTGTTTATCAACAATGAACAGCTCACAGCTAGCCAGCGGCCTGCCTAATGGAATGACTCGCCCGGTTTCCAATGGATGTGTTTCCGGATCAAAAACAGTGCTATCAATGGTTGCTTCCGTCACACCGTAAGAACCTAGAATACGCGTATCCGGGCGGCACAGCGCTTGTGCTGCATGCAGCTCATGACCGAACCAGACATCAGCTCCACACACCAGTGTTGATAATCCATCCAGACGTTTCCCATTATCCTGACAGAATTGAATTAATTGACGCAGTACCACAGGAGGAAAATCACCGAAGGTCACGCCTTCGCTCATCATCAAGCGGTGCATTTCAGGGGCATCTAGCAACCACTCACGCGGACACATCACCAAGCATCCACCGCAGCCCAGAGTGCGACTGAAATCCCCTATACTGAGATCGAAAATCGGTGCGGCAAGTTGTAGCGATACCGGCTCACCGGGTTGGGTGAAACGATAGTCGTGACGCCAGGCATGGTACGATGCATGCAGACTCCCGTGGCTTACCTCCACCCCTTTTGGATTACCGGTTGAACCAGAAGTGTAGATAACATAGGCGGAATCACTCTCCTGAACTGGCCAGATTGGCTGTACATCCGGCGGCGCTGGTTGACGAAACAGCCCGTCAACTTCCAGCACGATGGCACGAAAATCAAGCAAACCAACAGCATCCTGTTCACTGGAGAGGATCAATACCGGTTGTGCATCATTTATCTTATCGGCGAAGCGAGGATCAGAGGGGGATAACGGCACATAAACCGCACCGGCAGAGAGAATAGTGTAAAAAGAGATGACAATTTCTGGCCGGTAGCTCATAAATACTGCAACCCGGCTACCCGGTTCAACGCCGCACTGGCGCATCTTCGCGAGCAGGCATTGCGCGTATTCGTCCAGTTGAGCATAGGTGAAGTGTTGATCATGCCAAACAATAGCTGGTGCATCTGGATTATTGCGTACCTGTGACTTGATGCGTTCAGCCACTGAAATAAATTCCAATACAGGTAGAGGTTCTGCCGGCCGGGAGAAGAGAGCCAATGTCTCCAGCTCTTCTGGCGGCAACATGCTACATCTGGCGACAGAACGCTCAGGTTCACTTAACAAGGAATCTAACAATTTCTCATAGTGATTCACCATGCGAGTAATGGTGAGGTTATCAAACAAATCGGTGTCAAATTCAACCAGACAAAGTAGTGAATTTGGGGATTCTTCTATCGATAACGTTAAATCATATTTAGCGGTGCTAGAATGGATAAATTGTACTTCTGTTGCTAACCCATCTAGTTGTAATGCTTGTCCCGGACTTTTCAAATAATCAAACATAATCTGAAAAACAGGGGGATGGCTCAGAGAACGCAGGGGCTGTACCACATCGACAATCTCATCAAATGGCAAATCAGCATTTTCATAGGCATCAAGCAATGTATCGCGCGCTTGAACCAAAAGATCACTGAAACTTATCCCTTCGTTAAAACGAAAACGCAACGGTAATAAATTGATAAAAAAGCCAAGACGGACATGTTCATCAATATTGTGACGATTCGCAAATGGACTACCAATAACGATGTCTTCATCGTGTGAATAACGATTCAGTAATACTGCAAAAGCGGAAATCGCCACCATATAAGGCGTCAATCCATAACGTTGGCAGATTTTAGAAATACGTCCAACGAGAGATAAAGGAAGTGACTTCTGATATACCGCGCCACGTCCTCGTTGTTCTAATAGCCGTGGCCGATCTGTAGGTAATTTATGTAGTTCAGGCAATTCTGTTAGCTGTTTTCCCCAATAGCTGCGTAAGCGTTGCCGACGAGCGCTATTCATATGAATATCTGTTACAGAATCATTGACATGTGGGTAGATGATCGTCGCCAACTTAGGCTGTTGACTTACTTTATAGCGGTTATAGGCATGGCTAAAATCATTAAGAAAAACGTGAGTAGACCAATCATCAAATACAATATGGTGAAGAGTAAATATCAACTGATGATCGTTTTCTTGCCGACGAAGCAATAAACAACGAAAAGGCAAATCACTGCTGAGATTAAAACAATGTCTGGCTTCACTATCACAGATTGACTGTATTTTGGTTTCGCGCTCTTCTTGGGAATAATCGCTGAGATCACTGGTACGTAATTCAGGCCACTGCGGATTTAATGTTATCTGCAATTCACCATTGAGAACATGAAATTGTGAACGCAATGCCGGATGACGCTCAATCATAAAAATAATAGTTTGTTCAAGCGCTTCTCTATCTAACGTACCACGTAAACGTAGCGAAAATGGCACGTTATATAATGCTGAGTCCATATTTCCTTGGCTAATAAGCCATAGCCTGCGTTGAGCTGGTGTTGGTAATAAGAATGGAACATTTGATAAGGTGTTTGAATAATTACTCACAAAATTTTTCCTAAGATAAAAAGATTCTTGCAGCTTAATGATTGCCGTAAAAACTATCACCCTTGATTGCCAGCCACTTTCATAGCAAAAGCGCTACTGGGGACACCTGTCACTCTGTTCGAGTGGGGTGAAATCAATCAGAATGATAGTACGGACTCCAACACTGGCGTTTTCATCGCAAATTACGGGATTGATGTAGTGACAAATCGCCGCATCATCGATGATGTAGCTATCAAGGGGATCATTAAGGAGAAAGCGAGTTATTTCGTGAGCAGGTACTGCTTCAAGCTGGCAATTAGCATAATAAGGGGGCGCGATATGTGTTGCACCGCCTTCGACATTGCAACGTTCAATCAAATGTACAGCGGTGAACGGTTGACCATCACGGTGGAAACAGTTAGGTGTAATTTTTGCCGGTTTACCCGGTAGCGCCTGCATTCGGATCAGATGTACACCACATAGCAAACGGGAATAATGCTCTGCCATGCCGGTTAGACTCAGATCGTGCCAAATGAGTTTATTAAGTAGTCCTTTATTAAGTATCTCGTCAGACATGCGCAGAAATTTGCGTACTACACCGCCAAATTCAGGCTGATATTCACTTCCCTGATGATAATCAATCTCTACGCTGCCATCGGGCTGCGGATAACCTGTTTTCCAATCAATAGATTCTGTTTCCCAGCTCCACACTCCTTCGCAATAACTGCGGTGACGACCGCCTTCACCAAATCGATCTAACGGCAGTGACTTCGATAATTCACAGAGAGAGATAAGATCGATTTTTTCACTGTCAGAAAGGTCAAGATCGGCAGCATTGAAAGTAGCAAAACCTTGTTGGTGCAAGCTATTGCGGATATGTGCGGAGGTAAGATGGTAACTATCTGGTGCATTAGTAAATATATTCCAGCCCATTGTAATATCTCTTTATTAGGGTAAACTAAAATGACATCGTATTGAATTAATTACGATATCTTAGGAAGAACCAGTTACATCAAAAAATTATTTAGTTATATTTTATGATTTGAAAAAACACCTATAAATAAGAATATCGAAGTTCCGCATAGTTAAGTACAACAACATTGCCATGCTTTTTTTCGATCTACAAAATCAATTAATCAATTTCTGACAAATCAGATAGTAAAGAATATTACTAGATAAATGAGAGAGATAATTTTAAATAAATAGGCCATTAGACAAACCTACTAATTATAATAACTGTTTTTTGAGTGAATTAATGACCTCAATAGTATTGTCTTTCTTGCCGGGTGAAACAATAGCATCCTCCGACAATACTTTGACATTCATCTTTCCTTTATCATCCCTAGCTAGCAGCGCATAAGGATTAGTAAAGTCAATTTTTTTATCTAAATTCTTCACCGATCATTTCATGACTCGCAAATTATAACCCATTATTAAACATCATTATTTTAACCATTTTTTCGTGGGTAAAACGCCTTCACTGTAGCTTCTGCCAATCACATAAACAGCCCAACAATAAAAATATTTTCACTAAAATTTAATTAGAAAATAGATCGCAAAGTATACAATGTCAACTTGGGTTTTTATTTTAATTTGGCAAAAAAAATTTACATATAAAGAGGTATTAGAATGTTATATTATTTTTAATTGATTTTAAATCTGGTATATCATCAACTCAAGAAATTAATGGACTATCCAGTGCCAGTTTAGTTGGTAAAAGTTTGTTAGTAATAAAATTCTGCTATTTATATTGTTTGAATATAAATAGATTGCCAATTTTTCAAATATCAATCGCTTCTTGCTATCTTCAAAAGAAAACGTGGATTTGATTTCTATTAATACGAGCTTTGTCTGATTATCCTTGTAGGAACGGTACTCGTTAAATTTTATCTTCCATTTATCTGTTTTACGAGTTTTAGTCTTAATATTGGTACTCAGCATGGATCAAAATAGGGCTTTAAGACATATGAGTAATTATAATGAAAATTTGAGTAATAATACTGAAATTTGTATGTTTAATTACAGATAATATATTTTAAACATATTTATATTATAATTATTAACTTTTTCAATAAGTTAATTAATGGTAAATATGTTTCTATGTTATTTGCTTTTATTTTTTTAGATTAAATATAATGCTAAAATATATAATCAAGGTGAAGAATG
Organism: Photorhabdus akhurstii; assembly: GCF_019090985.1. Lineage (NCBI taxonomy): Bacteria > Pseudomonadati > Pseudomonadota > Gammaproteobacteria > Enterobacterales > Morganellaceae > Photorhabdus > Photorhabdus akhurstii. Next base: position 2,193,733 of record NZ_CP020335.1, read on the forward strand.
TAATATATTATTGATGTGTCTTTTGATTGTGGTGAACTTTTGGCGGTTAAGTTGACCTAAGGAAATAAGGATTTGTCACAAGCCTTGTGCGATGAGCTGAGAGTAGAAGGAATAACATTAATCACTCATGTCCGTAGTAATATGAAGGCAAAAGCGTTATCTCTCTGGGTTTTTTATTGGAAATTGTCGCCGGACTAATTGCTTATACATTCCAACCTAAAAAACTGAGCTCGAATTTATGGGATTGTGATATCGCTATTTTTAAACGAAACCGAGATTAATTAAACTAAAGTGCTGGATAAAAGACCAGCACTTTGTCAATAAACTGAAGAAAGTCCGCAGAGCGAGCTTTCTTCCTTAAAGGTGGAAAGCTATGCGCTTACCTGTTGGAAGAGTCACCTCAAGGCTTAATTCACCGCCCAATGCTTTCACATAGCGCTTAAGTGTTGGTAGCCTTGGATCATTGTCAGCTTGTTCCATCCGAGCAACGGAAGGCTGTTTGACACCCATAACAGCGGCTAATTCTGTTTGTGAAATTTTTAGCTCATCACGCAGTTGGCTAAGGGCGATCTGGATACTGGCTTCTTCAACCCGTTCCGCGACTCGTGCCTGCATTTCAGGACTTTCTTTAGCCAACAGTTCTCTGTAAGTAGCCATGATTATTTCTCCCGTTTCGCAAGATGTTTACGGTACTCGGAAAGATAAAACTAACAACTTGGCTCTTGATAATCATTAACTTAGAAGAAATATTTAAATCTGGCGCGTGCGCCGTAGCGTCGGTCATTATTACTGTTGGCAATTTTGTTGTTATCATTCGCCTCCAGCATGGAGACATAGGCGCCAAGATAGAGATTAAAGTTCTTCATATTCATAATACTAGGAATCTGATATGACATATGGATGGTATTTATATCGTATTTACCCGGTTCGCTGAATGGATGATTAATACGCGCGGTCATATTGTCGGTATTGAACGTTTCAATATTGTTGTGGGCATAGATATAACCCAGTTCGAAACGATGCCACATCACATTAATTCCGGTCGTGAAATTGTGTTCATCTGAGGCATCCAGATAGGCGGTATTCAGGTTAGCGACAATGCCATCATCAGGATTGGTTTCCAGACCGTTCCAACTGAGTGTCAGGCCGTAACCATTGCGTCTGGATTGATCGACCCATTGCCCTTGGTTATTCTGGTAGCCATAGGCGTTATTGACGATATTACTTTCCATTGCTACGGCTGCACTAAATTGATCTTTTTTCCAGGCTGCTACCGGGCGCAAATAGGCGACATTTTTTTTATTTTCCAGTGTCTTGCCGTGGTAGGTGCTATCTCGGAATAGCGAAGTGCCATCTTCAAGTAAAGTATTGAGTTCGAAATACCAATTGCCGACATATTTGCTCAACATCAAGTTGCCGCCGCTGTTACTGCGGCCACGTCCTTCCTTCATCATGTAGATATAGCCGAAACCATCGGCATACAAATCGTTGGCGGTATTACCAGAATACTGAATAAAAGTGTCTTGGTTGAGTGGGAACATATCGTAAGCTTCGAAACGCCCGATTTTTACCTGCCAGTTTTTCTCATTGCCGAAGAAGAAAGCGGCGTCGTCGAGATTCATTTTGCCGGTCATGTCTGCCAACGGTTGCACTCGAAAGCCGGCAAAATTGTTGTTTTGATCGCGGCGGTAACCGTCCAGTCCGACCAAAATGCGGCCATTAACATTCCAACGTTCTTTGTCGCCAGGTTTCCAGTCTTTATTACCGTTGGTTTTAAGTGAGGTAAGCTGACCGGTTCGGCTGGCGCCGTCGAGATTAAATTCCACATCGCCGTACAATTTTAGATCGCCAAAATCATTCAGTTTCAAGTTGCTGGTTGATGAAGCTTTATTTTCCAGCGAAGTGGTACTTTGTGCTACTTGAGTAGCCTGTTGTTTGGTCTCGATAGCGTGCTGTTCCAGTCGCTGTGCGCGTTGCTCTGCGATTGTAGCTCGTGCTTCCGCTTGGGCGGCTCGTTGTTCTGCTTGTTGTAATCGCTGCTCAAGCGCATCAAGGCGTGCTTCGATGCTATTAGCAGGTGAAGCAAGGGCAGAAGTTGCAAACATCAATCCTGGTGTGACAATCAAATAGCGAAGATTTTTCATGATATTCTGTTCTTTTAGGATATTGGTTATTATATCGTAGTTAAATTATCAAGCTGGTTTTCTAGATTAGAAGATAATTGAGTTGGTTAGCAGATCGCAATCAAGTCTACTTACCGGATAAAGCTATTGTGATCGAATACGCAAATTCGGTAGAAAGATAAGTAACGGTGGGATGAATGTTCACCACTGTGGGTTCTGGTTTGAGTTTGCAAGATCGACAGGAATGATTGGCATGGTGAAAGTGGTGGAGTTGTTTATCTATGTTAAACAAGAGGACCATCAAAGTTGTTGTTATTTAAAAATGAGAAAGAGTTTTTGACGTGGAAATAATCCCATGAATTAATCATTTTACAAAGTGTGAAAATGATATTTCTTTATTATCATTTTTTTAATTTATTATTTGAATGATTGATAATATATTCAAAGGGTTATGAAATATATTTTTATATGTTGATATCCTACTAATTGCATTATAATATCAGCGCTGTTTGGGATGATAAATTCATAATAATCATATAGTTAAATTTTTTGGTGCCCTTTTTGTGATCATTCCCGCATTACTACAATTTTTTTTATGATAAAACATAGGAGATAATAAGCTAAATTTTAATAAAATATCAGGATTGATGCTGGATGATTTCGTCAATTCAGCTTTATCTATTGTTTGATATGAGGAGGTCATTATTGATATTCATCACAAAACATAATGAATTCTAATGTGAACATAAAGTCTCAAGTTCGATTGATATAATACGTGTTATTATTGAGGCTATGTCTTGGTTAAACATAAAAATACCTAATGAAGAGCTTGTCGAAAAAATCTGATCACTAAAATAATTTAGCAAAGTAATGAATTATTCCTATGTCTTATCATTGCAGGATTTAAAGACAGGGTTTTAAAGAACTGGTAAGAGCCTGTTTTTTAATTGTATTAGTTGTATTGTATTAACTGTATTGTAATCATGGAAATGCCGATGTTTGTTGGCCCTGCTCTTAACGAATGGCTGTTGTTCATCGGTTGGAGTTTTTTAAATGGTGTCACATTATGTTCAGGACAATGCTAAAAATTTAGGGAATACCATGACAGCCGGAACCATTTATGGTTATGGAGATAATTTTTCCCCCCATGTTAGGTGTATATACCCTATGGATTTCAAGATGCATCGCGACGGCAAGGGAGCGAATCCCCGGGAGCATAGCAAACTATGTGACCGGGGTGAGTGAATGCAGCCAACAAAGAGGCAACTTGAAAGATGACGGGTATAAACGTAATTAAAAATTGTGACCGTATACCTCTATCTTTTGCAATTCGTGTAGGCAATAACCCTACGTTCGCTTCTTTTATCGGGATCTATAGTCTCTCAAGTAATCATGAACGGGACTACCCCGTGTTCGCTTTTTTATCAAGCATTAAGCGCAATAACGACAACTACCACGTTAACTATTTGTGAGGAAAAAGAGAGTGATAGACGTACAGATCAATGAAGTACCTCTTAAGGAACACAGCCCTTCAATGGATAACTGTCTGGATGAACAAAAGTTACTTTATGACATGCTGCTGTCACGGGAATTTGATAATCGTAGTGCGATAGTCACACGACAAGGCCGAGCTTGGTTCCATGTATCGGCTGCTGGACATGAAGGGCTGGCAGTACTGCCGCAGCTTATGGAAAAGAATGATGTGCTGGTTCCTTACTATCGTGATCGGGCATTAGTATTAGCGCGTGGTATGTCTATTACTGAAATGACAAGGGAGCTGATGGGAAAGGGCACTTCTCACTCAGCCGGCCGCACCATGTCGAATCATTTTTGTTCCAAAGAGCATAATATCTTCTCGGTAGTCAGCCTGACGGGAACCCAATGTATTCCTGCGGCTGGCGCTGCTTGGGCAAGCGCGTTGGACAATAAAAATGGGCTTGTCGTGTGCGGTGTCGGCGATGCGGCGACCCGGCAGGGAGAATTTTATGAAGCGGTCAGCTTTGCGGTTGAAAGGCGTTTGCCAGTCGTTTTTGTGGTTTCCGATAATAAATTGGGTATTAGTACCTCAACGGAGAAGATGGCTCCGTATCGATTGGGAATATTTAACGAGTGTTGGATTCGCCGTGTTGATGCCCGCAAGCCGGAAACTTTGTTTCCTGTCGCACAAGAGGTATTCAATAAGGCGCGATTTGAGCGAACGCCTTGCATATTGGTTTGTCGTATGGATCGGTTGGATTCTCATTCCAATTCAGATTCTCACAAACTGTACCGTACCCAAGATGAACTGGAAACACTACAGGACCCTATTGAAAATTATGTCGCCTATTTAAAAGAAAAGGGGGCGATTACTGAGCAAGCGTTGGCTGAACAAAAAGAGCGCATTAGAGCTGATGTCGCGGAAATATTTGAGCGTGTTTATCACGAGGAAGAGCCTGATCCGGCAAGTGTCAGTACCTATTTGTGTAATCGTGAAAGCGCTCCTGTTGTATATGCTGAGATGGAAGCCGAAGAGACGCAGTTTAAAGCGGTGAATCAGGTCTTGGACGAGGCGTTGAGCCAGAATCCGAAAGTGCTGATATTTGGTGAGGATATTGAAGACCCTAAAGGGGGTGTTTTTGGTTTCACCCGTGGCTTATCCACTCGCTATCCTGATCGCGTTATGAATGCTCCCCTTTCAGAAGCCACGATTATTGGCTCATCTGTTGGGTTATCCGCCTGTGGTTGGCGTCCGATTGTCGAACTGCAATTTATTGACTTTGTTGGGTTAGGTCTCAATCAGTTACAGTCGCAACTTGGCACTTTAAGTTGGAGAACGGTAGGAAAATGGCGCTGTCCGGTGGTGATATATGCGCCTTATGGCGCTTATCTCCCAGGAGGCGGTATATGGCACAGCCAAAGCTCGGACGGTATCCTGGCGCATATTCCCGGTATTAATGTTATGGTGCCAACGACACCGGCTGATACCGTCGCATTGTTCCGTACCGCGTTAAGTCTGGACATGCCGAGTCTGATCTTGATTCCTAAACACCTTATGAGAGAGCGCCATGAGCGTCGGTTGGTGACGCCTGTGTCGCTTGGGCAGGCAAATATCGTCAGGGCAGGAAAGGATATTACACTGGTTGCTTGGGGAAATACTATTCAGCTTGCGACGATGGCGGCTCTTCAAGCGGAAAAAGACAATATTGACATTGAAGTGATTGAATTGCGTAGTCTGGTACCTTGGGATAAACAACGGATTGCGGAATCTTTGCGCAAAACCGGGCGGCTTATCGTTGTGCAAGAGGATACCCGGACGGCCAGTGTTGGGGCATCTATTATTGCTGATCTTTTGGATGAGAATGACAATTTCTTCTCTTTACTGGCCCCTCCGCGCCTGGTGACGCGTGAAGATATTCATATTCCTTTTAATCCTTGTTTAGAGAAAGCTGTTTTACCCGGCACGGATGACATTTTAGCTTCCGTCTATGCGGTAATGAGCTAAGGAGAACTTATGGCACAGTTGTTTATTCCCCCGATGGGAGAAGGAACCACGGAAGTCGTCATCATCCAGTTACTTAAGCAGGTGGGAGATCATGTCAAGCGTGATGAGCCTGTTTATGAAATGGAGACGGATAAGGCTGCCTTTACCATTGAGTCTGATGTTGAAGGGATCTTGGAAAAATGGTTGGCTGCGGAAAATGATATTATCCCTGTTGGAGCGCCTATTGCAGTCATCAGGGCCGTCGGTGAGGCGGCAGAGCCTTCCCCGGTCAGTGAAGAGTTAACGCCTCCGCCGGAGAAAGTGGAGAGAGTGGAGGAAGTAGAAAAAGTAGAGCAAGTAGAGGCTGTTCCTGAGGTATCTGCTCCTCCTGCGCGTATTCCGCCAAAAACCCGTCAATACGCACAAGAACACCAAATTGAGCCGCGCATTCTTAATCAACTGGCGGAAAAATATGGCACATTATTGCCAAGCCATATAGATGATTACCTTCAACAGCACCGCGAAACTAAGATATCAGAAGAAACCAGGCCATCAGAAAAAAGCAATGCAGAAGATAGCAATGTCGGTTTTCTGTCAAGAGATCAGCAGCGTCTTAATCGTGCAATACGGCTGAATAGTGCTGCCGTACAGCCGTGCTGGGCAGCTAAACCCTTATCGATTGAACTTGTTGATAACGCCATTCATCATTTAACGGAGACTTCCGGGCAGCAAGAGTGGATAACGCCATTTCAGGTCATCACTTATGCGATTTCTCAGGCATTGAAAAAATTCCCAATGTTGCGTTCAAGACCGCTTGATCAAGAGCGCTATCACACTTATACGGATATCAACCTGGGTATTGCTTTTCTGGATGAAAAAGGCGATTTGAGTTCATTAAAGGTACCGAAAACACAGACAATGGACTTTTTTGAGTTCAGACAGCATCTAAATAGCGTACTTGATCCAGATGCGGAAAAACTGCCTGTCGATGTTGATGTTCCTATGATGGTCTCATATACCGGCAACGATGGCGCCACCTTTGCCGTACCGGTTATTGTGCCGCCTTCCCAGTCAACATTGTTCATTGGCGCTCCTCACAACAAAGAGATGAACCTCGTTCTGGCATTTAATCACTATCTGCTTAATGGGGTAGAGGCGTCTGAGTTTCTGACTGAGATTATTGCTCAGGTTCGTACTCTGTCTGGATCACGATCGGTTGCGCATCAGATAGAAGTTAAACCGGTTAAATCGATTGCCGGGCAGTTACGTACGCTGCTGGCGGATTTCCTAAATTGGGATGAAGATTTTACTGAATCAATGATGCAGCGCACTTGGGCTGATTTAGGTATTGATTCGCTCAAGGCAGTCAAACTTGCAGAGCGGATGTCAGTGCATTTTCGTCGAAAATTATCGCCAACGCTGTTCTGGCGTTATAGCTCGCCACATCGATTGATTGAATATCTTGACACAGCCAAAACTGAACTGACTGAGAATAAACATTCCTTAGATGACTTTATTAATGCAATGCGAGGTCTTGATGGCGAAGCAGCATTAAGGTTACAGCGCCTCATAGAAGGAGGAAAGCATGGATAATTTGCACCACATATATCATTCGCTTAGCCCGGATGAACAACGGATAGCTAAATCTGCCTTGTTGGAACATTTAAGTTCCATTACTCCCTCAGTAAGTAGTGTGGGTGATACGAAACAGATGCCTGTTGCTATTGTGGGCATGGCTTTCCGACTTCCTGGGGCGGAAGATTCACCGGAACAAATGTGGGAGATCTTAAGAGCCGGACACAGTGTAATAAAAGAGATTCCAGAGCAGCGGTTTGCATCTGGAAAACCTTACGTCATTCCATTGCCGAAAAAAGCCTTAAAAGCCGGGTTGCTTGAGAGTATTGATGGTTTTGATGCGCCATTCTTTGGCATTTCCCCACGAGTCGCGGCTATGATGGACCCGCAACAGAGAATGCTGTTGGAGCTGACCTGGCAAGCGATCGAAGATAGTGGTGCTAATCCGCTTGGCTATTCAGGATCAAAGACGGGTGTTTTTATTGGCTCGTGCAGTAATGATTATCGTGAACTGGTTGCGGCTGATATGGCGATGGCAAATGCTTATGCAACGCCAGGGACACTGAATTGCCTGCTGGCTAACAGATTGTCATTTTATTACAACTTTATTGGTCCGAGTTTACAAATTGATACTGCGTGTTCAAGTGGATTGACAGCACTGACGCTCGCGGTGAATTCATTGCGTTCTGGGGAGTGCCAACAGGCGATAGTTGGCAGTGTTAACCTATTGAGCAACACATTCAACATGGCTGCTTATTACCGGGCGGGAATGTTATCTAAAGATGGTTGTTGCAGGGTTTTTGACGCAGATGCTAATGGTTTTGTCCGTGGTGAAGGGGCCGTGTGTCTGTTCTTGAAAACGCAAAAACAGGCATTAGAGGATCGAGATCCTATTTATGGATACGTTCGGGCATCGGCGGTCAATCATGGCGGGCGTGCTAATTCACTGACTTCACCTAATCCTGAACAGCAAATTGCGTTGGTCAAGGATTGCTTGCAACAGGCTGGCGTCTCTGCGGAGCAAATCAGTTACCTTGAAGCACATGGAACAGGAACCTCATTGGGTGATCCCATAGAGTTCAATGCGCTTAATGAGATCTTTAATCGCGATGAATCAAGAGAAACGCTACAACCTTGTTATATCGGCTCAGTAAAAGCCAACATTGGGCATTTAGAAGGTGCTGCGGGGTTAGCAGGTATCGTTAAAGTTTTATTAATGTTGCAGCATAAATCCATTGTGCCTTGTGCCGCGTTTCAGCGCTTGAACCCTGAAATTGATAGTGTGGATTCGCGCTTACAACTGGCGACAGAGGAAAATCCTTGGCGGGTAGGGGCAGGGCAAAAGCGTTTCGCTGGACTCAGCTCTTTCGGATTGGGTGGCAGCAATTCCCACGTCATTCTGGAGGAGGCGCCAACGCAAGCGCCGCAACAGATTAAAGCCAATTTGGAGGGGTATTATTATCCCATTTCGGCTAATAGCCAGGCATCGTCACAAAAAATGGTGGCTATGCTAGGGGATTTTATTGAGAACGATGAAAACATTGAGCTGCCAGCGGTTAGCTGGACATTACAGTTTGGTAGGGCAGCGTTACCCCATCGGGCGCTGTTTGTTGCCACATCACGTCAGGATCTGCTGAGGCAGCTACGGGATTTTGCTTCGTCTACGTCAACTAAAGAAGATCAATGGCTTCATATGGCAGAGGACGACTCTCGATTCTTATGGTTACAAGGTCAGGATGTAGATTGGCGTACCTGTTGGCCTTCCGGGCAGAAACCGTTGCGTATTCGGTTGCCCAAATATGCTTTTGAACATCGGCATTACTGGTTACCGCACAATGAAACTGTGGTTGCAAAACAGTAGGCAGTGAAGCGGAACAGAAAAACCAGAGAACATAGTGGAAACCCCACAATCTCGAAAGAGGTTGTGGGGTTTGTTTTGTTTGTCTTATGTTCCGATTTGCATTGAAAGAGGAGCCTCGGCGGATTTGGCTAAGAAATTAGTATTTAATTAAAACGATGCTCAAGCAGTTAAAGGGTATTTTTATAATGAATATTTTAGTTGCTGTACTAAAATAAAGAAATTGCGTTTATACATCTTTAAAATAGTTATTTTTAGTGAGGGTTAAGGTTAATTTAATTAGTTTCATTATTGTCCTGGCTTAATAATGTAATTAACCTAATTTTTGGTTGGTATTATTTTAAACTTAGGTTATCTTCTACAAAGATATTTAAAATAATCGTTTTTCAGTGATTGTTATCACAAAGTGAATATTTGTAAAATACTACTATGGAATTACATATTTCTGTTTGATATATTGTTAATAACCAGTTGGTTTCTTTATCGATATAATTTGGTGATGATTGAAATTTTACTGGGAAATATTATTTATTTGATAGAGAGATAGTGTTATTTCAATTAATAAAGAGAGATGATAGTTACTTTAAAATAAAATCTTATTTATAGAGATAAAAGGAAAGTAATATGGAATTTATTAAAAATAGATTTTGTCACTGGAACGGTGAACATCTCGTTGTCGATACAATGGCTAGAAGTCATAAAATGGTAAACAGCATGGGAACGGGCGAGGGATTAGTTTCGTTTGATGGCTTTGGTGCTGATCTAATTCGTTTCAGCAAAGATGAAGGGATGCAGAATCATACTCACTTAGGGCATCATATCTTATTTGTACTATCAGGAACGGGTTATGTTATTTATGCGGGTGAAAAGCATGAAATAGAGCCTGGAGTTTGTTATTTTGTGAATGGACAAATAGATCACGCGATTAAAGCAACTAGCGATTTGGTTATGCTTGTTGTCGGTAATAATCATTGTGCGGTTGATTCGCGAGATAGGACGACGCTGGTGCCATATAGGGAAGGAACCCCAGAAGAATTAAAGGTTTAACTTGGGATAAATTGAATTAAACATGTGCTAGTGCTTGGTGAGTTGCGTGAATGCCATGATATTCTGCCAGAGATAAAGTATCTAAGATTATATTCATGAAGATAATTATAGATCAGGATAAGTAATTTGAGTGATAAAAGGATGATATAATATTTTTTCAATTAATATATATGAGCATCTCATGAAGGGGATCAGGTACTAGCCTATGAAATATGAAATTTACTGAAAATAAAATGGAGGAATATATTAGAGATAATGTTTTTTGTAATGATAAAGATGGAAATGACTATTGAAATTATTTTAATCTAATATTTAAATTGGAAAATAATTTCAATGAGTGGTAGTAATGAGTTTCGGAATGGGAAATAGCTTAAATAACCTGAGTTCTGGTTAAGCCGTTACTAACATATCCATTTCTAAGCAGGAAATATTCAGTGACTTTGTTCTCTTTGTGACAATAATTTATCTGTCCCTCTAACACATTTAACATTAATCCTTGCACACTACAGTGTCGTGAATGTTCTATCTGAGAAATATTGGGTATCCGTATTTGGGGATTGATGAACCAACTAAAGGGATTCCCTTTCTCGATATTTATATCCCGTATTTAATAGTTGAGTAGTGTCAATCTCAGTGCTACGGTGAATATGAGGCTATTATCTCAATTGAAACTTTGGAGGTTATGGAAGGCTCATTGCCCAAACGAGCAAAGGCTATGGTCATCGAATGGGCGGTTGAGCACAGGCAGGATCTGCTGAATGACTGGCAACTGGCTGAACAGCATCAGCCTCTCAACAAGATTGAACCGCTGAAGTGATTATCATGCGCAGAGTAACGAAAGTGGAAATAAAGCCAGAATACACCTTGGCGGTGACGTTCGATGATGGCACCTATGGAGAAGTGTGCATCGCAGATCGGTTGTTCGGACCCATGTTCGAGCCACTGAAAGAGCAGAAATTCTTTGCCCAAGCGCGTGTTGATGAGTGTGGCGCAGTGTGCTGGCCGAATGATGCTGATCTGGCGCCCGACGCACTCTATAAAAAGCTCAAATCCCACTTAAGGGAGAATATATGATTGAACTGTTTGCATTGCTTGCGTTTGGATATTGGTAAAAGCGAGCGTTTTAGTTATTTTCTAGAAGGTATTGATGGACTTACTAAAATACAATTTGCGGATGAAAAATGGCGAGCATAGTTTGAGGGGAGGGTGCTTTTTTTCTGCCCAAAATTTAATTGCTTATTCCATTTTTGATTGAGTCAATTCAAATTCACTTTCAGTTTAATTTTTTAAACTATTAATTAATGCATTGACTCTTAAGAAAAATCTCCTCTTTATATTGACTACCAACACACTTCTGAAGTAGGTAGGAATGTCACTGATTTGACTTGCTCACGTAAATCATAAGAAATTCTCATACTGATTTTGTCTGTAAAACGATATAAATCTATCCAACCAAATTGCCTCTTTAAAATTTCCCTTGGTGGTATTGATTTAATCGGAGCCCCTAAATTTTTTTCAATCCACCTTCTATCCATAGAAGGTTTTAATGGTGATGGTAATTCACTTGGAAATATAAAAGAAGTTTTATCTTCTCTAAGTAGCCTTAATGTAATTTCATTTAGTATCTTACTACTCCGTTCAAATGATAAGAAAATCCCCTCTTTCACCATATCAATATGAATATCAGGATCACCTGGAAAACTACTCGGCTTATTCTTATAAGGAATTAATCCTTCACTATAGATTTCCTGATAAGTTCTACCTAAACTATTAATTAATGCTTCAATGTTAATCGCCATTATTTATATAACCTCTTTTCTTAATTAAGCCAATTCATCTTCAATTTAACCTTTTAAGTTGTTGATTAATGAATTGGCTCTTCAAGAAAAACCACTTCTTTTATTGATTACCAACGTACTTCTGAGGTGGGTAGAAATGTCACTTCTTTAACGCGCTCTAATAGATCATAATCAACTTGCATGTTAGTTGGTATACGAAAATCTAGTATCGTGTACAAATCAACCCATCCAAACTCTTCTTTCATTATCACTTTTGGTTCTTTTGACTTTTCAGGCAATCCGAATTGTTCATGGATCCACTGACGTGACATATGTGAGATCAGCGGTGATGGTAACTCATTTGGAAATGTATATGATGGTTTATCACTATCTAGTAGAGTAAGTGTCACATCAAATAAAATTTTATCCTTCCGTTTAAAAGCAAGATAAACACCTTCTTTAACCATATCTAGAGATATATATTCAGTGCCAAAATTTCCTGTTGGCTTGGTTTTATAGGGAATGAGTCCCGCATCAAAGACTTCCTGATACGTTTTCCCCAAACTGTTTATTAATGATTCTATATTTACTGTCATTTGTATAACCTCTGTTCCTGATTTAGTTTATGCATTTTTACTCTAGCTTCTTCGAGTTGACGTTCTGTTGCACCATATTCCTGTAATGCTGGCATTATCGTATTAAAATCTCGATCGACAGCTCCCCGTAAGTCACTGGCATCCTGTCGTATTTGCTCAGGGGTATTACGTCCCCCATAGGTCGCACTGAGTTTTCTATGGACATCAGCAGGAATAATTATGGCTGCTACATTTTTTGATAATCTTTCCAGTTGCTTGGGTTTCAGTTCTGGATAAAGGTTTTTCCAGTAAGCCTGAACCGCAGCAGCCGAAGGCATATGATCTGCATGTGTTCCATTCCTTAGTCTCCCAGTAAAGTTTCTATATAAATCCACTTCAAACAATTTCACCGGCGGCTTACTCAAATACACATACACCGGTGGCATATTTGGGATGGGGAGTATCAGAATATAATCCCGAAAATCCTTCTCTTCCGGCATTGGCAACGATTCAATATCGCTGCCGACTTTATCCGGGATCGGCAATACGGTTATCTGCGACGGAATAAATGGCTGTTCCTCATTCCCGGTATGGGGTGGAACTTTGAATTCCTGCTCGTTTGGTGTCCATAAAATCGTTGGCCGGTGTTCTCCTGGTTCCCAGAACTCATAATTACCGGTGGCCGGATTCAGTTTCATCATATGAACCGGCACTTTATCCAGACCACTTTCCGGGCTGACGTGATACCCCTGAACTGTCATCCTGCCGCTTTCTTCATCTCTGATCCAGCGAAAACGGACACGGGTCGGTGCTTTACCATACTGACTGGCAATTTCACTAAGATGATATTCGTTTAAGTAATCCTCCTCACCTTCATTTAGTCCCGATGAATAAAACAGCCCCATTAGTCCGACTGTCAATGGATTCGGCGCCGCCAGCCAGCGCCCGGCACTGCTAGTGCCACCGCCAATGTAACGCATCACCAGCGTTTCGCCATCCGCCACCGCGCTGCGAGTCGTTGCAGCTACAGCAGTCGCAGCGGCTTCGGCCTTATCTTTGCTGTCGCTAAACCACCGTTTATACCAAGGTAACTTTTTATCCTGCGGCTTATCCTGTTCTGGTGGGTGTTTCTTGCCTTGCGGAGGCTGTTCAGGCTTTGGTTCCGTGACTGGCGCGGGTGATGATTGAACCTGATATATCGCCATCCTACCGAAATTATTTGCCGGTTCTGTTTCTGTACCGGCATCGGTACAGCCTTTGCCTCGCTGACGAGATTTGGCAAATACCGGGATCGGTGGAGGAGGTGCCTGTGTCACCGGTGGAGGCGTGTGCTGAACTGTTGTCGCTTCCTTCACCGGTGACGAGAAGTTCTGCGCTGTCATATGAGCAGGTTGTTGACGAGGTTGTTCCTGCTTCTCGTAGCTGTCCATAACCGAGTTAATAAACCTGGCCCGACAAGGGCAGGTACTCACACTGTCCAGTGTGCCGGCTAATCGTTGCCCCATATCAAACATGTCGGATATGCCGCCGACAATCGTGTAAGTGCCGGGATGTTTACCACAGGTAACTTTATCCCCTTCACGCGCAGTTGCTCGCCCGTTAAATGTCATGGTGTGATCACCAGTAATAATCTGTCCGCCGCAGGTGGTTTTGTCACCAACGAGCAGGTAATACCCTATTGCCATCTGCTTCACTTCCCCTTTGACTAACCACATTAATCTTTTGTTTAACTAAAATAATTATCGTATCGTTACAACTTAAAAGGTAATAATTGATCAGTAATGCAATATATTTGAGTTAAAGAGATATAGAAAAGTTCAGAAATTAATGAAAATAAAATCGAATTTTTTGCGGCTAGCTCTATCCCGCAAATACCCGGTCAAATTTCTCATTGTTCCAGCCATCGGATTTTTTCTCTTTTGTCATGCTAACCGCTATTTGATTCCATATTTTCTGAGCGATAGCGTTTAGGAATCTGACAAGGAAAGCCGTGGCCGAAGATAGCGATCTTGAGAAAACAGAAGAACCCACGCCCCATAAGCGGGAAAAAGCTCGAAAAGAGGGGCAGATAGCCCGCTCCAGAGAGCTGAGTTCTATATTGATGTTGACCAGTGGCCTAAGTTTGCTCTGGATGAGTGGTCAGTCCATGACGCATGAATTGTCGTTGATGGTGTTTGAAGGGTTTAACTTTGATCACAGTATGGTCAGCAATGATAAACAGATGGTTCAACAGATTGGCAGGTTGCTGCAACAGGCTGTTTTGGCTTTGTTGCCGGTTTTTGCTGGATTAGTGTTAGTTGCATTAAGTGCCCCGGCGCTATTGGGTGGATTAGTGTTCAGTACCAAATCCATCAAATTTGATGCGAAAAAATTAAATCCCATTTCTGGCCTGAAACGTATTTTCTCAATGAATGCGTTAGCGGAATTATTCAAAGCACTACTTAAAGCGGGATTTGTCGGCATTGGCGCCGCTCTGTTTCTTTGGATGAATTGGCCCGACATGTTGAGGCTGATAGCTCAACCGCCACTGTTGGCGCTGGATGATGCTATGCAAATGCTGATCTTCGCCGGTTATGTGGTTGTTTTCATGTTGATACCGATGGTGGCTTTTGATGTTGTTTACCAGATATACAGCCATTTGAAAAAACTGAGAATGACCCGGCAGGAAATAAAGGATGAATTTAAAGAACAAGAGGGGGACCCACATGTTAAAGCGCGTATCCGTCAGCAACAACGGGCGGCTGCCCGTCAGCGTATGATGGCGGATGTACCGAAAGCGGATGTGATTATCACCAACCCAACTCACTATGCTGTTGCGTTGAAATATGACGAAAAAGCGATGAGTGCGCCAAAAGTATTGGCGAAAGGGGCGGGGCTAATTGCTTTACGTATTAAGGAAATAGGTACAGAGAACCGCATTCCATTACTTGAGGCGCCGCCGCTTGCCAGAGCACTTTATCGTCACAGTGAAGTCGGCGGGCATATTCCCGCGACACTTTATGCAGCCGTCGCGGAAGTCATTGCCTGGGTCTATCAACTGAAACGTTGGAAACGGGAAGGCGGCTTGAAGCCGAAGAAACCTGAAAATCTGCCAGTGCCGCCAGCACTGGATTTTGCTGGAGAAAATAATCGTCATGGCTAATCTGGCCTCTATACTTCGTTTACCGGGCAATATGAAAGGCTCGCAATGGCAAATGCTTGCCGGGCCGGTATTGATCCTCTTGATTTTGTCGATGATGGTATTGCCATTGCCGCCATTCATGCTTGATTTGCTGTTTACATTTAACATAGCACTATCAATCATGGTATTGCTGGTGGCGATGTTTACCCGGCGTACGCTGGATTTTGCCGCATTTCCGACCATTTTGCTGTTCTCCACGTTATTACGCTTATCTCTTAACGTAGCTTCAACCCGTATCATTCTATTGGAAGGGCATACTGGCTCTGCGGCGGCGGGGCGCGTTGTAGAAGCATTTGGTCACTTTCTGGTTGGTGGCAATTTCGCTATCGGGATTGTGGTATTTATCATTTTGGTATTGATTAACTTTATGGTCATTACTAAAGGTGCAGGGCGAATTGCTGAAGTGGGCGCCCGTTTTGTGCTAGATGGCATGCCAGGTAAACAAATGGCAATTGATGCCGATTTAAATGCCGGATTAATTGGTGAAGACGAAGCGAAGAAACGCCGGGCGGAAGTGACCCAAGAATCGGATTTTTATGGTTCGATGGATGGCGCCAGTAAGTTTGTGCGCGGCGACGCGATTGCGGGATTGATGATCTTAGTTATCAACGTCGTTGGCGGCTTAATTGTTGGTGTGGCCCAACATGGTATGAGTCTGGGGGATGCGGGAGAAGCGTATACCCTGTTAACCATTGGTGATGGTCTGGTTGCCCAGTTACCGGCTCTCATTATTTCGACTGCGGCCGGTGTGATTGTTACCCGTGTAGCAACGGATCAGGATGTTGGTCAGCAGATGGTGACTCAACTGTTCAACAATCCCAGAGTAATGATGTTGAGTGCCGGTGTTCTCGGATTATTGGGTATGGTACCGGGAATGCCAAACTTTGTTTTCTTGTTATTTACTGTGGCGTTGGCAGGTCTTGGCTGGTATCTATATCGCCGTACTGATACGCCGACGATAAATACAGAGAAACCAAAAATAGAAGAGCAACAACAGGCATCGGAGGCTTCATGGTCTGATGTTCAGCTTGAAGATCCTTTGGGTATGGAAGTGGGATATCGTCTGATCCCGATGGTTGATTTTCGGCAGAATGGTGAGTTATTGGGGCGAATCAGCGGCATTCGTAAGAAATTTGCCCAAGAGATGGGATACTTACCGCCGGTTGTTCATATCCGAGACAACCTTGAACTGGCTCCGGCGGGCTACCGTATTCTGATGAAAGGGGTAGAAATTGGTCGCGGTGAAGCGCATCCGGGGCGCTGGCTGGCGATTAATCCCGGTGGAGCCGTAGGGGAATTGCAAGGTGATATCACGAAAGATCCCGCTTTTGGCCTGTCTGCGGTTTGGATTGATGACAGCCTCAGAGAACAAGCTCAGGTTCAGGGATACACGGTGGTTGCCGCCAGTACGGTGGTTGCGACCCATATGAATCACCTGTTGACGCAATATGCGAATGAGTTATTTGGTCGTCAGGAAGCGCAACAACTGTTTGAGCGAGTCAGTCAGGAGATGCCGAAACTGACGGAAGACTTTATTCCTGATGTTGTTAATCTGACAACCTTGCATAAGGTGCTGCAAAATCTGTTGTCCGAACAAGTACCCATCCGGGATATGCGGACGATTATTGAAACTTTGGCTGAACATGCGCCAGGGCAAACTGATCCCTATGAATTGACATCTTTGGTTAGAATCGCGCTTGGCCGAGCAATAGCTCAGCAGTGGTTCCCCGGTGCGCAGGAAATTCAGGTAATCGGATTGGATGCTGGCCTTGAACGTTTGTTAATTCAGGCGTTACAAAATGGCGGAGGTCTGGAACCGGGATTGGCGGATAACTTACAACGACAGGCGACGGAAGCACTACAACGTCAGGAAATGCTGGGCGCGCCTCCGGTACTGTTGGTTAATCATGCATTACGCCCGCTGTTGTCGCGTTTCTTGCGTAGAACTTTGCCTCAATTAGTGGTTTTATCTAATCTTGAAATCAGTGATAACCGTCAAATTCGTATGACAGCGACCATTGGTGGTAACGGGTAGTTGTATCAATAGAATTAATTGTGGGTCATTTAAAAAATGGCCCACTTATAATCATCTTCCAATATTAATAGTCATTTTTAATCATTAAAATGAATAATATCAATGCCGGGTTCCCCTAGTTTAATATTAGCTTAATTATGACAGAGGCAAAATTAGAAGTGGATAAATAGGCTTAATAAAATAATTAACTAAAATCTCATTGTGATAATTATCACTTTTCTAATCATTATTAATTGATTTTTATGGTCTCCTTCTGATTGAGTTAAGTTATCAGTATTTTCCTTATTTTAATATAGATGAACGGATATTGCATAGGTAATATCTAGCAGAAGTTTGGCAAAGTTAATTAATATGAATAAGGGGTTGTTATGATAAATAAAAAAGTGAGTGTTCTTGCAGGATTGTTTTTATCTTTAATTGCTGGAACAGGAGTAGCAGCTGAAAAAGCATCGGCTGATAAAATAGAGCAGGAAGCTGTTCCAGGCGATTTTACTTGTTTAAAATACCTGCCTGCTGACGGTGATTATACAGGAAAATTAGTTTATGCTTTTTCTGTAGATAACTGGGGTTATAATTGGTATTGGTTTGTGAGCTTAAACTCGGATGATTCGGGATGTGTAGGGATTGATAAAACCAGTGTAAGACATGATAATATTGCTTATGACGCCTTTGCTCAAAGTAAGATTTTAAAAATTAGAGTCAGTAAAAATCGTATAACAGGAATAGCTCAGTAATTTTATTCACTATTATTGATGATTTTATTTAAAATACTTTATCGCTAAACCAGTGCATTAATTGTGCTGGTTTTACGCTATGTTGATATAAATAATGGATATAATCTATATTTTATTTATTTCCAATATGCCTTTTACTTCAAATTAATAAATGATGATTTTATATCCTGGCTGATATTAAAAAATTTTCTAAATAGCTCAAAAACAGATCAAATCATACGGAGTGAGAATAATAAATAACGGGCTAAATAGTCGAATGTTGAATAAAAGAATGATAAAGGAAAGATAAAAAATAATACACAAAATTGGGTGACGAAAAAGGAAAATTCAGTAATATCGGATGCCCTAAACAATTCAAAAGGATGAGAGTTAAATATGTATAAAAATATGTTAAATCCCGTAACATTAAGAAAAACAGCAAACGGACCTCAACTAAAAGGAAATGAGGGGACATATGACACATCAATATTAAAAGGCAGCCCTGTAGGACGAAGAGATATTGGGAATTCCGTACCACTACCCGCTCAGGCAGAAGTTTTTCAAAAAGTTGTTGACGAAAAAATAGCAAACTTCAAAACAAAGGGAAATCCAATATCAATTGTTGTCTGGCATAATAGTCGGACAGGGCTTACCCATATCATGGATGGTCAACATCGATTTATTGCTGCATGTATACTTGGAGTACCGGTTAATTTGACATGGAAAAAGTTCGGTATACCGCCTAATCAGATAGATTGGGGTGGTACAAAATTCTCAGATGGAATACCAGCCAAAACCAAGATATTTGGGAAATGATCGATTAATTTCATGTGTATTAAGCGCAACTTGAGCTGATACAGCACCTTGAAAAATTGAGAGTTACCGGTTTTGGTATAGATTTAAAATCTTAAATAAAACGTCAGGTAACTCTCAGACTTCATATTACCAGTCCTATTATCAAATATATAAATCAGGAAGATGAACTCTATTTTTATATTTTGTTAATTTTAAATCTCTATATTTTTAATTCTTTATAATTATCTATAAATTTCTCCATTTAAATGGGTTGTTGATTATATTAAAAAATCAGTTTTAATTATTGTATTTGGTTTAATCTGTAAAATATTTTTATTATGTAGCAATGAAATAGCCTGGCATAAATATGTAACATTTATAAGTGCCATTGATTATTATGTTTGCTCTAATAGAATCCTTGGTTGATTAGTTTAAATCTAATTGAATTAAAATAGTTATTGCGATACCAGTGGGATATTGTTTAAACGATACTTTTTTATGTGAGATTTTTAAAAAAAAGTAATTAAAATTTTATTAAATGGCTGGCAAAAATTCACTTTTATATAATGCTTAAATATATCTGATTGTTTCACACGAAAAACGAATAACGTAGTCAAGTTGAATATTAAATAAGTGTTATCGGAAGCGAGTCTGCCGAGGGCAGTTTCAGTTATACCCTATGGATTTCAAGTTGCATCGCGACGGCAAGGGAGTGAATCCCCGGGAGCATAGCAAACTATGTGACCGGGGTGAGCGAGTGCAGCCAACAAAGAGGCAGCTTGAAAGATGACGGGTATATAACACATAACCAAGGTCTGACATTATTAATAGGGGGAACATTATGTCCACCGAACCGCCGTTATATCAAGAAGATATTGTCGTGATACATGTTGCCACACCCAGTGATTTGGCGAAGTTTGCCGATCAATCACTCTTCTGGAATGAAAAAACCTATGAACAGATGAAAACTGCGGAAGTGTTGTTTACACCCGCGGGAGAAACTCCACCTGGTCTGGGCGTTAAACATGTCGCTACACCCGATAATTTGGCGAAATTTGTCGATGAAGAAGGTTACTGGAATGAGAAAACCTACAAACAGATGGAAGCTGTGAGGGTGTTGTTTATACCAGCAGAGAAAATACGTGGTGTGGGGATTAAACATGTTGCCACGCCCGACGATTTGGCGAAGTTTGCCGATAAAGAACTCTTCTGGAGTAAGAAAGACTACGAACAGTTAAAAGCCGCAGAGGTGCTGTTTGTACCCAGAGAAGGAATGCCCGGTTAGGGGGGTAAATATATCGCCACGCCAGACGATTCGGCAAAATTTACCGATAAAGCGGCCAATTAGAATGAAGAGAAACATTAAGAGGGGGATAAAGCCAGAATATTGTTTATCTCGAAAATAAAAGAATAGAACGGCGTGTAACAATGTTAATTTATTTGTCATTCTGCATTGGAGGTATTAATGGCTCACAACAAGATATTTACATTCAGCGAGAATAAGTTGTTGGATAAAGAGGAAGTTAAATCCTGGTTTAAATTATATTCCATGCCGAAAAGTGAAAATTATACTCAATTGGTGCAAATAGCGGCGGAAGGTCGGCGTTTAGCTGGGCTGGACCCAGGTCAGATCGATAATAATCCAGGGGCAGGATTTAACCGGGATCTAGATGAAGTGAATTTACTCTTAGTGAATCCCGGTGATGGGGTGCATATCGGAGAAGACCGTGAAATTGCTGTCAATATTGATAAGAACAGCGGCTTACAGTTTATTAATGGCGAATTGGGGTTACGTCCCGACTTTAAATTGTCGCTGGAATTGTTTGAGAGTTTTACGGAAGAACAACAAAGAGAACTTTACCGTTGGCTGATCCATGCTGGGGAGATGGCAGCGAGTACAGTGCAGTTGCCCGCATTTGACTTGCCGGCCAACGGTGACAATAAAAACCTTGGTTCTGTTGTCAGTGTCAGCGGCGATGGGAAAACTATCGCGCTTAGTGGGGCAGAAGGAAAGGAACCCGTATATCTATTTTCTTATACCGATAACGGTTGGCGGCAGCAATTCGCTGATTACGTTAGTGGTTATGGCGGCAGAGCGCTCAGCCTGAGCAGAGACGGTAATGTTCTCGCGGTGGGCATTGATAACCGCAACAGTGATGGCGGGCATGGTTCAGTGTTTATTTATCGCAAATTGTCAAATGGCGCGTGGGAGAAATCGGCCAAACTTTGGCTTAGTGAGGCGAACGTTCAGCAGCATTTCGGTTGTTCTGTGAGCCTGAGCGCAGATGGCACCCTATTAGCAGTAGGTGCTTATGGCTGGGGATCGGGTTCACTGACTAATTGTGGCGCAGTGTATCTTTATCAGTATGACGGGAAGAAATGGTCACAGCTTGGTGAGCGTCTGACCTTAGCTTCTCCGGCACAGGGCGATATGTTTGGCGTCAAACTGAGCTTGAGTGCCGATGGTTCAACCTTAGCAGTGGCGGCAACAGGGCGTAATGGTAATGGTGAAGTGACGGTATTTCATCGTCACGGGGAATATTGGCAGCCGCGACCGCCACTCAATTCGCTGACTTCGCCTTTAACCATCAGCAATGACAGTTTTGGCGCCAGTCTTAGCCTGAGCGATAGCGGCGATATTTTAGCGGTAGGGTGTCCGGGAGAGAAGAATAATGTTGGTGCGGTCTATTTGTACCAGCGTTACCGTAATGCATGGCAAGCTATGGGGATACTGAGAGAAGCGGTGACTGCCGGGGAAAGGTTTGGCAGCGAACTCTCTTTAAGTGGCGACGGTCAGATACTGGTGGTGTCAACACCTGTTGGTAAAGATAACACAGGTGTGCAAACCGGTGCAGGATGGTGGTTTAGCTATCAGGATGAACAATGGATTATGCAGGGCAGATTACTGGCAGTGGATGGGGAATTAAACCATAAATTTGGCGCCGGCATTTGTCTTAGCGGTGACGGCAATACGTTAGCGATTGGCGCCAGTGGCTGGAAGAGTGGAGAAGGGAAAGTTTACCTTTACGACTAGCTGAATGAGGAAAAAACGATGGCAAAAGAGATAACAGATGAAACGGTTAGCCAGCTTAGTGCTCACTTCGCCCCTGGCAAGATCCCGACTGAGGCGGCATTTTATTCACTGATTGACTGGGCCATGTTGTGGCGACAGCTTTTTGGTTGGCGGGATAGTGATCAAACTTATCATCCGGGAGTTGGGTTGCAGGTTATCGACAACCGTTTGGCGGTTAAGGTTGGTGATGGCATCTCGTTGGAACCGAAAGGGCTTGCGTTAAAGCTACAGCTCGATGGGGGATTGATGTTAGATAAATCTGGGGTGTTGTCGGTGGATGGGACTGTAGCGGTTTCGGCCCAAGCTTTTAAATTGCTTCCTGAGGAGACGCAGAAACAAATTGCCAAGTTGTTATTGAATGCGGGCACAGGAGGTAGAAAACAGATGACAGATGACAGAGAACAGAAGACAGAGAATAGATGACGGTGACTGTCTAATACGGCTTTTGAGGACATATTATGACGGATAAAGAAATTAGTTCTGTTGATTCATTGAAAGCGAGTTTTAAGTCCGGTGTTCCGCCCGCGCCTGAAGCCTTTTTCCATTTGATTGATGAGGCATATAAGGCATATGAAATCATTGATGGCGGTAAAGGGAATAGCCCGACCGCAGGGTTGGAACGAGATGACAACGGAAAACTGGCCCTCAACACGCATCATTTTGGTGGGTTGAACCTTGATCTGAGGGCTTTGGCCCTATCACTGAAGCCAAACGGTGGATTCTCTTTTGATGGAGGAAGGCGTCTGAAATTGGATGCCGAACGGCGGGTTCAGTTTGCGGATTTTTTCAGTTTATCGCGCTGGGAGCGGATGGAGATCACGCAGTTGTTGGGTATTAAACGTGCGATGATGGCGCGTATGGTTTCTCCTTCCCCTAAAGCGAATGAACATTTTGGCACTTCTGTGAGCCTGAACGCGGCGGGAGACTGCTTAGCGGTTGGGATGAATAATAAAGTCTGTGTATATACGGGCCGGAAGGGGGAGTGGAATATAAGTGCTCCTGCTGTGTTTGAGGATGATCAAGCTCAATCTCGTAGTTATTGGGATGTCAGTTTGAATGCGGAAGGAGATTGCCTGGCGGTGGGATACCTGGTGGAATACTACATGGATGCTAAAAAAGTGAGGGCTTGTGTATATACGCGCACGAATGGCGTCTGGGATACCAAAAATCCCATAGTGTTTCCGATGGAAGATCAAAATGCATACTCTATTAGTGCGAATGTCTGCTTGAGCGCCGCAGGAGACTGTCTGGTGGTGGGCGGCGTCTCCAGGTCCTATATATATACCCGCACGAACGGGATTTGGGATACAGAAAACCCCTTTCATTTATCTTACTTTACCACGGCTTGTCTGAGTGCCTCGGGAAACTGTCTGGCGGGGTATATTTCCAACATAGTTTATGTGTATACCCGCACGAATGGGGTTTGGGATAGAGAAAATCCCATTAAGTTCATTGCCTCTAAAGATAACTCATCCAGTTTTAATCGGATTTTTAGCCTAAATGCAGAGGGAGATCGTCTGGCGGTGGGGGTAGATTATGATGTCCCCACTAAGGGGAAGGTTTATCTGTATACGCGCACGAATGGGATCTGGGATACAGAGAGTCCCATTAAGTTTTCGGCTCCTGCAAGTGACGTAACGTATTTTGGCAGCGCTATAAAACTGAATGATGTAGGAAACCATCTGGTAGTGGGAGCGGCTTCCAGGGTGTATGTGTATACCTGTCTAAATAATCAGTGGAATATGGAAACACCTATCGAGATTTTGAACCCCTCAGGCAATTCGGACAATTTAAATGGTTTCGGTAAGGCTGTCAGTTTGAATCGGTGGGAGACGAGTTTGGCGGTTGGTGCAGTTTCAGCCGAGGTTGGTTCTGTGTCTGAAGCTGGTGCAGTCTATGTCTTTGAGAATGTCAAATAGAAGGAAGACAGAGGACAGAAAACAGAGAACAGATGACGGCGACTGTTTAATACGGCTTTTGAGGAAATATGATGACTGATAAAGAAATTAGTACCGTTGACTCATTGAAAGCGAGTTTTAAGTCCGGTGTTCCGCCCGCGCCGGAAGCATTTTTCCATTTGATTGATGAGGCGTATAAGGCATACGAAATCATTGATGGCAGTAAGGGGGATAGCCCAGCCGCAGGGTTGAAACGAGATGATAAAGGAAAACTGGCTCTCAACACTCACCTTTCTGGCGGGTTAAACCTTGAACAGGGGGCTTTGGCTCTATCACTGAAGCCAGAAGGTGGATTCTCTTTTGATGGAGGAAGGCGTCTGAAATTGGATGCCGATCGGCAGGTTCAGTTTGCCGATTTTTTCAGTTTATCGCGGCGGGAGCGGATGGAGATCACGCAGTTGTTGGGTTTTAAACGTGTCATGATGGCGCGTATGGTTTCTCCTTCCCCTAAAGAGAATGAACGCTTTGGCACTTCTATTAGCCTGAACGTGGCGGGAGACTGCTTAGCGGTTGGGATGGATAATAAAGTCTGTGTATATACGGGCCGGAAGGGTGGGTGGAATATAAGTGCGCCCACTGTGTTTGAGGATGATGAAGCTCAATATCGTAGTTTTTCATGGGATGTCAGTTTGAATGCGGCGGGAGATTGCCTGGCGGTGGGATATTTAATTGACGCTCGAAAAGCGAAGGTTTGTGTGTATACGCGCACGAATGGCGTCTGGGATACCAAAAGTCCCATTGTGTTTCTGATGGAAGAGCAATATAGAGACTCTGGGGGTGTGAATGTCAGCTTGAGCACCACAGGAGATTGCCTGGCGGTGGGGGGCGACTCTTCTTTTGCCTATATATACACACGCACGAATGGGATCTGGGATAGAGAAAACTTCATTAAGTTGGTTATCTCGTCTGACTTGTTTACCAGGGTTTGTCTGAGTGCCTCGGGAAACTGCCTGGCGGTGTATAGCGCCGATTATTCTTATTATCCTCAAGTCAATACAGTTTATGTGTATACCCGCACGAATGGAGTTTGGGATACAAAAAAACCCGTTAAGCTCATTGCCTCTAAAAATCGTTCACTCAATCTTAATTGGATTTTTAGCCTAAATGCAGAGGGAGATCGTCTGGCGGTGGGGGTAGATTATGATATCCCCACTAAGGGGAAGGTTTATCTGTATACGCGCACGAATGGGATCTGGGATACAAAAAGTCCCATTAAGTTTTCGGCTCCTGCAAGTGACGTAACGTATTTTGGCAGCGCTATCAAACTGAATGATGTGGGAAACCGTCTGGTCGTGGGGGCGGCTTCCCGGGTGTATGTGTATACCTGTCTAAATAATCAGTGGAATATGGAAACACCTATCGAGATTTTGGACCCTTCAGGTAATTCAGACAATTTAAATGGTTTCGGTAAGGCTGTCAGTTTGAATAGGTGGGAGACAAGTTTGGCTGTTAGTGCAGTTTCAGCCAAGGTTGGTTCTGTATCTGAAGCCGGTGCAGTCTATGTCTTTGAGAATGTCAAATAGAAGACGGAGGACAGAAAGCAGAGAACAGAGAACGGATGGCAGCGACTGTTTAATACAGCTTTCGAGGAAATTATGATAACTGATAAAGAAATTAGTACTGTGGACTCATTGAAAGCGAGTTTTAAATCTGGTGTGCGGCTCATGCCGGAAGCCTTTTCCCATTTGATTGATGAAGCATATAAAACATATGAAATCATTGATGGCGCTCAGGGTGATGGCCCAACCGCGGGGCTGAAACGAGATGACAAAGGAAAACTGACCCTCAACACTCAGCATTCTGGCGGGTTAAACTCTAATCAGGGTGCTTTGGCCTTATCACTGAAACCAGAAGGGGGACTCTTTTTTGATGGCGGAGGATATCTGAAATTGGATGCCGATCGGCAGGTTCAATTTGCGGATTTTTTCAGTTTATCGCGGCGAGGGCGGATGGAGATCACGCAGGTGTTGGGTTTGAAGCGCACCATGATAACGCGAATTGTTTCTCCCTTCCCCAAAGAGAATGAGCGCTTTGGCACTTCTGTTAGCCTGAACGCAGCAGGAGACTGTTTAGCGGTTGGGATGAACAATAAAGTCTGTGTGTATACGCGTCGAAAGAGTGGTGAGTGGAATACAAGCAAGCCTATTGTACTTGAGGCTTATGCGACAGAATATTATCTCTCTTCATGGGATGTCAGTCTGGATGCGGAGGGAGATTGTTTGGCTTTGGGAAACAGTTCGCCCTCTGTGGTTCGTGTATATACGCGCACGAATGGCGTCTGGGATACAAAAAATCCCATTGTGTTTCCGCGGGTTGCCCAATACTTTGGTATGAATGTCAGCTTGAGCGCCGCAGGAGACTGTCTGGTGGCTGGGGGAACATACTACTCTCAGTTCCTTATATTTATGCGCAGGAATGGGATCTGGGATACAGAAAACCCCATTCAGCTTCCGATTCCTACGGGTTCTTATGATTTTGGCGGGATGGCCCGCCTGAGTGCCTCGGGAAATTGTCTGGCGGTGTATGGTTATTCAAGCACGATTTATGTGTATACACGTACGAATGGGATCTGGGATGGAGAAAACCCTATTAGGTTCAGGGTCCCTGAAGGTGAATTACGTGGTTTTACCAGGGTTTTTAGCCTGAATGCAGAAGGAGATCGTCTGGCTGTGGGGGGAGATACGGATTATTATAACCCTACTGATGGGAAGGTTTATCTGTATACGCGCACAAATGGGATCTGGGATACAGAAAATCCCATTAAGTTTTCGGCTCCTGCAAGTGATGTAACGTATTTTGGACGCGCTATCGAACTGAATGATGCGGGATATCGTCTGGCAGTGGGGGCGGCTTCCAGGGTGTATGTTTATACCTGTCTAAATGATCAGTGGAATATAGAAACACCTATCGAGATTTTGGACCCTTCAGGTAATTCAGACAATTTAGATAGTTTTGGCGGGGTTGTCGGCCTGAATAAGGCGGGGACGAGTTTGGCGGTTGGTGTAATTTCAATGAAGGTTGGCTCTGCGTCTGAAGCCAGTGCAGTTTATATCTTTGAGAATGTCAAATGATGTCCATACAGAAGACAGTGACTGTCTAATACGGCTTTTGAGGAAAATATGATGACTGATAAAGAAATCAATATCGTTGACTCAATGAAAGCGAATTTTAAATCTGGTGTGCGGCTTATGCCTGAAGCCTTTTCCCATTTGATTGATGAGGCATATAAGGCATATGAAATTATTGATGGCGCTCAGGGTGATAACCTAACCACAGGACTGAAACGAGATGGCAAAGGAAAACTGACCCTCAACACCCAGCATTCTGGCGGGTTGAATTCTAATCAAGGCGCTTTGGCCTTATCACTGAAACCAGAGGGGGGACTCTCTTTTGCTGGGGGAGGATATCTGAAATTGGATGCCGCTCGGCAGATTCAGTTTGCGGATTTTTTCAGTTTATCGCGGGGAGCACGGATGGAGATCACGCAGTTGTTGGGTTTGAAACGTACTCTGATAACGCGCATTGTTTCTCCTTCCCCCATAGAGGATGAGTACTTTGGTAGCTCTGTTAGCCTGAACGCGGCGGGAGACTGCTTAGCGGTTGGGTCGAATCGTAAAGTCTATGTGTATACGCGCCGGAAGAGTGGTGAGTGGAATATAAGCAAGCCGATTGTGTTTGAGGATACTGAACCTGGATATGTTCTATCTTCATGGCGTGTTGGTCTGGATGCGGCGGGAGATTGTCTGGCGTTGGGAGAGATATGGCAAGAAGTGGTTCATGTATATACACGCACGAAAGGCGTTTGGGATACAAAGCATCCCATTGTGTTTTCGCGGGTTGCTGTAAAATTTGGTGAGAATGTCAGCTTGAACGCCGCAGGAGACTGTCTGGTGGCTGGGGGCCAATACTCCTCTCCGTTCCGTATGTTTATACGCACGAATGGGATCTGGGATACAAAAAAAACCATTCTGTTTCCGGCCCCTTCGGATGCTTATGAGTTTGGCGCGATTGCCCACCTGAGTGCTGCGGGAAACCGTCTGGCGGTGTGTGATGATTACATTTCCGCGATTTATGTGTATACACGCACAAATGGGATTTGGGATACAGAAAACCCCATTAAGTTCCGTCGCCCTGATCATGAATCATCTAATTTTAGCAGGGTTTTTAGCCTGAATTCAGAGGGAGATCGTTTGGCGGTGGGTACGAAATTTTATGGACTCTCTGATGGGACGGTTTATCTGTATACGTGCACGAATGGGATCTGGGATAGAGAAAATCCCATTAAGTTTTCGGCTCCTGCAAGTGACGTAACGTATTTTGGCCGCGCTCTCGAACTGAATGATGCAGGAGATCGCTTGGTAGTGGGGGCGTATTCCAGGGTATATGTGTATACCTGCCTAAATGATAAGTGGAATATGGAAACACCTATGGAGATTTTGAATCCTTCAGACAATTTAAGTGGTTTTGGTGGGGCTGTCGGCCTGAATAAGGCGGGGACGAGTTTGGTTGTTGGCGCAGGTCCAGTCAAGCTTGGTTCTGAGTCCGAAGCCGGTGCAGTCTACATCTTTGAAAATGTCAAATGATGCCCATACAGAAGACAGATGACGGTGACTGTCTAATACGGCTTTTGAGGAAATATGATGACTGATAAAGAAATTAGTTCTGTTGACTCATTGAAAGCGAGTTTTAAGTCTGGTATGCGGCTCATGCCGGAAGCCTTTTCCCATTTGATTGATGAAGCATATAAGGCATATGAAACCATTGATGGCGTTCAGGATGATGGCCCAACCGCGGGGCTGAAACGAGATGACAAAGGAAAACTGACCCTCAACACTCAGCATTCTGGCGGGTTAAACCCTGAACAGGGAGCTTTGGCCTTATCACTGAAACCAGAAGGGGGACTCTCTTTTGCTGGGGGAGGATATCTGAAATTGGATGCCGATCGGCAGGTTCAATTTGCGGATTTTTTCAGTTTATCGCGGCGAGGGCGGATGGAGATCACGCAGGTGTTGGGTTTGAAGCGCACCATGATAACGCGAATTGTTTCTCCCTTCCCCAAAGAGAATGAGCGCTTTGGCACTTCTGTTAGCCTGAACGCAGCAGGAGACTGTTTAGCGGTTGGGACGAATAATCAAGTCTATGTGTATATGCGCCGGAAGAGTGGTGAGTGGAATATAAGTAAGCCGATTGTGTTTGAGGCTTTTGAAGATGACTATCATAGATCTTCATGGGATGTCTCTCTGGATGCGACGGGAGATACCCTGGCGTTGGGAAACATGTCGCCGTATCTCGCTGATAACCGAGGGCGGGTTTGTGTGTATACGCGCAGGAAGGGCGTCTGGGATACAAAAAATCCCGTAGTGTTTCCGATTGGAATTGAATACTTTGGTGTGAATGTCAGCTTGAGCGCCACGGGAGACTGTCTGGTGGGTGGGGGCAAACACTACCTTCCGTTCCGTATATTTATGCGCCGGAATGGGATCTGGGATACAGAAAACCCCATTCAGATTCCGATCCCTTCGGATTCTTATGAGTTTGGCTGGATTGCCCACCTAAATGCTGCGGGAAACTGTCTGGCGGTGCGTGATTACGCTCCCATGATTTATGTGTATACACGCACAAATGGGATCTGGGATGGAGAAAACCCCATTAAGTTCAAGGTCCCTGAAAATAACCTATCAATGGGTAGGGCTTTTGGCCTGAATGCAGAAGGAGATCGCTTAGCGGTGGGGATAGAGTTTTATAACTCCACTGATGGGGAGGTTTATTTGTATAAGCGCACGAATGGGATCTGGGATAAAGAAAATCCCATCAAGTTTTCGGCTCCTGCAAGTGACGTAACGTATTTTGGCCGCGCTCTCGAACTGAATGATGCAGGAGATCGCTTGGTAGTGGGGGCGTATTCTAGGGTATATGTGTATACCTGCCTAAATGATAAGTGGAATATGGAAACACCTATGGAGATTTTGAATCCTTCAGACAATTTAAGTGGTTTTGGTGGGGCTGTCGGCCTAAATAAGACGGGGACGAGTTTGGTTGTTGGGGCAACGTCAGAAGATGTTGATTCTAAATCCAAAGCCGGTGCAGTTTATGTTTTTGAGAATGTCAAATGATAACTATAATCACTAAACTGGATATTAATTCGGAGATGTCGGATTGCTTTTTAAAGTCCTTGGACTTTCCGCCTTATATTCCCGTCCGCATTAGATGAAGGTTTACGGCGTTTTTCGTTAAAAGAATGTGTTAGCATCATGATTAATTAATTCAATTGTTCTCTTATTTAGTTTTTTGTAGAGTTATTGATGGAACAGAACAATCTAACAATTATTTTGTTTTTTTACCTCAAACATGGAAAATAAACACATGATAACATCTAATAAAAATTAATTAAACATAACAGGGACATGTTTTAAAAGGATGTGGTGTTATCATTTCGGGTGATTTTATATTGTTTTAATTTAGTGGTAATTGTGTTTATGAGGAGTTTTAAATTTATTTATTAACCATTATTCTTGTCTTTATATTGGTTTTATTTGCGATTGAGAATTATTTAACATGGGTAATTATGATTTTGATATTGTTTGAATATGTGCTAAGTTTTCTTTGAAAATTAAAATGAAATACATTTATTGAATGATAATAAAAAGATTATCTTTAAATAAATATGCTTTATTATGTTATTGATTATTTTGTTGTTTTTTTTGGTGTATTTTTTAATGGATTGATTTTAATCTAATTAACTTTATGGTTGTTGCGGTAATTATAGTTCTTGAATTGTTATTTAAGCGATATATTTTCATGTGAAATTTTATAGGAACAATTAATTTTTTATTAAATAACTGGCAAAAACTTACATTTCTATAATGCTTAATAATATCAGATTGTGCTATACGAAAAGTTAATGACATATTCAACTTAAATATCAAATCAGTGTTATCTGGGATGTGTTTTTAGAAGATAGCAACATACCTGAGGTAGTCAGTGAAGTTAAGTAGCGCCAAACCTCAGGATATCGAGCTAAAAGGTGTGAAGGCATTAATTGTGGTGTATTTCGTAGTCAGTGCCGTCACTTAATTCCATCGACTTTAACGAAGTGGATAAAACATTAACAGAAACCGATGGCAGTGACGGCCTAATACGGCTTTTGAGGACATATGATGACTGATAAAGAAATTAATACCGTTGACTCATTGAAAGCGAGTTTTAAGTCTGGTGTACGGCTCATGCCTGAAGCCTTTTCCCATTTGATTGATGAGGCATATAAGGCATATGAAATTATTGATGGCGCTCAGGGTGATAACCTAACCACAGGACTGAAACGAGATGGCAAAGGAAAACTGACCCTAAACACCCAGCATTCTGGCGGGTTGAATTTTAATCAAGGCGCTTTGGCCTTATCACTGAAACCAGAGGGGGGACTCTCTTTTGCTGGGGGAGGATATCTGAAATTGGATGCCGCTCGGCAGATTCAGTTTACGGATTTTTTCAGTTTATCGCGGGGAGCACGGATGGAGATCACGCAGTTGTTGGGTTTGAAACGCACCATGATAACGCGCATTGTTTCTACCTTCCCTAAAGAAGATGAGCGTTTTGGCGCTTCTGTTAGCCTGAACGCAGCGGGAGACTGTTTAGCAGTTGGGATGAATAATCAAGTCTGTGTGTATACGCGCCGGAAGAGTGGTGAGTGGAATATAAGCAAACCTATTGTGTTTGAGGCTTATGAAGATGAATATTATAAATCTTCATGGGATGTCAGTCTGGATGCGGCTGGCGATACCCTGGCGTTGGGAAACATGTCGCCGTATCCCACTTATAACCAAGGGCGGGTTTGTGTGTATACGCGTACGAAGGGCTTTTGGGATACAAAACATCCCGTTGTGTTTCCGATAGGACCTGAATACTTTGGTGTGAATGTCAGCTTGAGCGCTGCGGGAGACTGTCTGGTGGGTGGGGGCAAACCCTACCCTCCGTTCCGTATATTTATGCGCCGGAATGGGATCTGGGATACAAAAAAACCCATTCCGATTCCGATCCCTTCGGATTCTTATGAGTTTGGCTGGATTGCCCACCTAAGTGCTGCGGGAAACTGTCTGGCGGTGCGTGATTACGCTCCCATGATTTATGTGTATACACGCACAAATGGGATCTGGGATGGAGAAAACCCCATTAAGTTCAAGGTCCCTGAAAATAACCTATTCGTGGGTAGGGCTTTTAGCCTGAATGCAGAAGGAGATCGCTTAGCGGTGGGGATAGAGTTTTATAAATCCACAGATGGGGAGGTTTATTTGTATAAGCGCACAAATGGGCTCTGGGATACAGAAAATCCCATTAAGTTTTCGGCCCCGGCAAATAGCGTATATTTTGGCGGTTCTCTCGAACTGAATGACGCGGGAGATCGTCTGGCAGTGGGAGCGGTTTCCCGGGTGTATGTGTATACCTGTCTGAATAATAAGTGGAATATGGAAACACCTATGGAGATTTTGAACCCTTCAGGCAATTCAGACAATTTAAATGGTTTTGGTGGACCTGTTGGCCTGAATAAGGCGGGAACGAGTTTGGTTGTTGGGGCAACGTCAGAAAGTGTTGATTCTAAATCCAAAGCCGGTGCGGTTTATATCTTTGAAAATATCAATTGATGCCCATACAGAAGACAGAAAACAGAAGACAGGTGACGGTGACTGTCTAATGTGGCTTTTGAGGAAATATGATGACTGATAAAGAAATTAGTTCTGTTGACTCATTGAAAGCGGGTTTTAAGTCTGGTGTTCGGCTTATGCCTGAAGCCTTTTCTCATGTGATTGATGAGGCATATAAGGCATATGAAATCATTGATAGCGCTCAGGGTGATGGCCCAACCACAGGGTTGAAACGAGATGGCAAAGGAAAACTGACACTCAACACTCATCATTCTGGCGGGTTACACTCTAATCAAGGCGCTTTGGCTCTATCACTGAAACCAGAAGGTGGACTCTCTTTTGATGGGGGAGGATACCTGAAATTGGATGCCGATCGGCAGGTTCAATTTGCGGATTTTTTCAGTTTATCGCGGCGAGAGCGGATGGAGATCACGCAGGTGTTGGGTTTGAAACGTACTATGATAACGCGAATTGTTTCTCCCTTCCCTAAAGAGAATGAGAACTTTGGTCACTCTGTTAGCCTGAACGCGGCGGGAGACTGCTTAGCGGTTGGGATGATTAATAAAGTCTATGTATATACGCGCCGGAAGAGTGGTGAGTGGAATATAAGCAAGCCGATTGTGCTTGAAGCTTATGAAGATGAATATCATAGATCTTCATGGGATGTCTGTCTGGATGAGGCTGGCGATACCCTGGCGTTGGGAAACATGTTGCCGTATCCCACTTATAACCGCGGGAAGGTTTGCGTGTATACGCGCACGAATGGCGTCTGGGATACAAAACATCCCGTTGTGTTTCCGACTGGAAGTGAATACTTTGGTGTGAATGTCAGCTTGAGCGCCGCAGGAGACTGTCTGGTGGGTGGGGCCAGACACTACTCTCCGTTCCGTATATTTATGCGTCGGAATGGGATCTGGGATACAGAAAACCCCAGTAGGCTTCCGCTCCCTCCGAATTTTTATGAGTTTGGCTGGATTGCACACCTGAGTGCCGCGGGAAACTGTCTGGCGGTGCATTGTCACGATTCTTCTTCTGGTCCCACAATAAGCACGATTTTTGTGTATACACGCACAAATGGGATCTGGGATGGAGAAAACCCCATTAAGTTCAGTCACCCAGAAGGTGGATCATCTAGTTTTAGCCAGACTTTTAGTCTGAATGCAGAGGGAGATCGTCTGGTGGTGGGTACAGAGTTTTATAAATCCACGGATGGGGAGGTTTATCTGTATACGCGCACAAATGGGATCTGGAATAGAGAAAATCCCATTAAGTTTTCGGCCCCTGCAAGTGGCGTATATTTTGGTAGCTCTCTCGAACTGAATGATGCGGGAGATCGTCTGGCAGTAGGAGCGTCTTACAGGGTATATCTGTATACCTGTTTGAATAATAAGTGGAATATGGAAACACCTATGGAGATTTTGAACCCTTCAAACAATTTAAATGGTTTTGGTGGACCTGTTAGCCTGAATAAGGCGGGGACGAGTTTGGCTGTTGGTGCAACGATAGAGAGTGTCGATTCTAAGCCCAAAGCCGGTGCAGTTTATGTTTTTGAGAATATCAAATGATGACCGTATAGAAGACAGGTGACTGTCTAATGTGGCTTTTGAGGAAATATGATGACTGATAAAGAAATTAATACCGTTGACTCATTGAAAGCGAGTTTTAAGTCTGGCGTTCGGCTTATGCCGGAAGCCTTTTCCCATTTGATTGATGAAGCATATAAAGCATATGAAATCATTGATGGCGCTCAGGGTGATGGCCCAACCACAGGACTGAAACGAGATGGCAAAGGAAAACTGACCCTCAACACCCAGCATTCTAGCGGGTTAAATTCTAATCAAGACGCTTTGGCGCTATCACTGAAACCAGAAGGGGGACTCTCGTTTGATGGGGGAGGATATCTGAAATTGGATGCCGCTCGGCAGATTCAGTTTGCGGATTTTTTCAGTTTATCGCGGGGCGCACGGATGGAGATCACGCAGGTGTTGGGTTTGAAACGTACTATGATAACGCGAATTGTTTCTCCTTCCTCCAAAGAGGATGGATACTTTGGCACTTCTGTTAGCCTGAACTCAGCGGGAGACTGCTTAGCGGTTGGGATGAACGATAAAGTCTGTGTGTATACGCGCCGGAAGAGCGGTGAGTGGAATATAAGTAAGCCGATTGTGTTTGAGGCTTTTGAAGATGAATCTCATAGATCTTCATGGGATGTCAGTTTGGATGCGGTGGGAGATTGCTTGGCGTTGGGAAACAGTTCGCTCTCTGTGGTTCGTGTATATACGCGCACGAATGGCGTCTGGGATACAAAACATCCCATTGTGTTTCCGCGGGTTGCTCAATACTTTGGTATGAATGTCAGCTTGAGCGCCGCAGGAGACTGTCTGGTGGCAGGGGGCCAATTCTACTCTCCGTTCTGTATATTTATGCGCAGGAATGGGATCTGGGATACAGAAAACCCCATTCAGCTTCCGATCCCTACGGATTTTTATGAGTTTGGCGGAATGGCCCACCTGAGTGCAGCGGGAAACTGTCTGGCGGTGCATTGCTTCGATTCTTCTTCTGGTCCCACAATAAGCACGATTTTTGTGTATACACGCACAAATGGGATCTGGGATGGAGAAAATCCCATTAAGTTCACTCACCCTAAAGGTCAATCATCTAGTTTCAGCAGAGTTTTTAGCCTGAATGCAGAGGGAGATCGTCTGGTGGTGGGTACGCAGTTTTATAAAACCACCGATGAGGAGGTTTATCTGTATAAACGCAGGAATGGGATCTGGGATAAAGAAAATCCCGTTAAGTTTTCGGCTCCTGCAAGTGATGTAACGTATTTTGGCCGCGCTATCGAGCTGAATGATGCGGGAGATCGCCTGGCAGTGGGAGCGGCTTCCAGGGGGTATGTGTATACCTGCCTGAATGATCAGTGGAATATAGAAACACCTATCGAGATTTTGGATCCTTCAGGCAATTCAGACAATTTAAATAGTTTTGGAGGGGCTGTCGGCCTAAATAAGGCGGGGACGAGTTTGGCTATTGGTGTAATTTCAAGGAAGATTGGTTCTGCGTCCAGAGCCAGTGCAGTTTATGTTTTTGAAAATGTCAAATGATGCCCATAATTGCTAATACTAAGTTCTAAGTTGGATGTGCCTGATCACGCATGCACCATTCCCGTTGTTATCGCGTTTTTTGCGAAGAACTGGCTAATGAGTCAGAAATCGGATCATTCATAACAGCAAATAAATCTTTAAGAGGCAGGCTTTCAACTCAAATCCCACTTTTTTGCGATAAATCTCACATTTATTGAATATTTACAATTGACCATGTTCTCAGCACTGATAATAAATCTCATTTATGATAATATTACAGAAAATTTTTAAACTGAGTATATATAAAATGCTGGTTGCTCTTTTTTTGTCGATATTTGTTATTTTTTTTATGCTATCTATGTTGGTTAATTATTTTTTTATACTAGGAAGAGATTTCAAAAAAACTATATTGATATCATTATTAATGACTATTATTGCAATATTCAGTCACGTTTTTCCTCAGGTTATCTATCAGTACCTTTTTTAATTGGGTATTTGGCATAAGGTCGCGCACTTAATGCGCGAACATAAGAATATTATTATTTATTCTGTTTAATTAATGGTTTGATTTTATTTTCATAAATATTTTTTTCGATCTGAAAATTTACATTTTCCTGCCATTCTCCAGTAATTTCAAATGGCTCTCCACCCCAATTGATATCTTCCGTCTTCCAGTTAAATGTATCATATGGATCAGTAAAATTATCATATAGTTTATAATTTATTACACCGGATATATTATATTTATCACCTGCGTTTTCTGCCTTAATATTTATCAAATTTCCACTAATCGTTGCACCTCCAATAGCCCACAGAGGGTCGATACCTGGTATTTTTGATTCCTTAGCAAAATCATAACCATTTTTAAAATCAATTCGTTCACCATTCTGGATTTGTGAAATAAAACGAGATTGAATACTCCCTTCTGTTCTTCCAAATGCATTTGGCTTCTGCATTAATATACGAATTCTATCATGCACACCGATTTCAGAGAGCGTGAGTTCTCGACCTGATTTTCCTGTAAAATGAAAAAACATTCCCAACCCACTCATGCTATTATCTGTAGTCAATAATTTTTTAGTATTTGTTTTGATCTCTTCTTTTGCCGGTGTTATTTTGTTTAATACATTAATGAGTTCATGTTTTGCATTATATAAATCCATCGCTGGTGCTACAACGTATTCATTCCAAACCCCGATCCAATCTCCCTGATATCCAAGCACGGCTTTTGCACTTTCAATGAATGCAATTGTAAAAATATGTTTCTTATTAGAGTTTGCATATTTTAGAAAGTTTCCCATATTATGACCATTAAAAGATATCTTTTTAATAGCCAGATCTTTTATTTTTTCTTGTCTAAAAGACTCTTGATTTTTAATATATTTTTTTAAATTATTCTTTTGCTCAATCAATAACTTGAAATCAGCAACATTTTTCTTTAGTGCTTCGGAGGAGTTCTTAGGAGCTAATTTATTTAATATGACCAACAACATTTCCGCTTTTAGAAGAGAGTCGTCAAAATCATAAGAAACGTTTTTCTCAGAATCTTCTAATTCTTTTGTTACATTGGTTAATTTTTTATCAATAACTTCAAGATCGTTTTCTCTAAAGTAATGGTCTACGTCTTTATAAGGAGTTCCAGGTTGTCCCCAGGGTCTATTAATGGGTGGTGTCCAATTATAGGTTGGAGGCTGTGTTGGTTTATTATAGATACCTGTATAATGAGTAATGCTATGCCCGCCACCCGGAACCCCAGGAAAAACGGGGGTTGTCGTTGTTGTCCAGCCATTTCCATGATTGATCGTACTTCCCGGAGGAAAAACACTGCCAAGGGGAATAACAGGGCCGAAATTAAAATTAGACATAAAAAACCTTTTGATAAATTTAAAGTGTATTTTTGTTAAAGAACGCGATTATTGAATTAAAATCAATAGCTACTTTCTTGTATATTATTTTAAATATCTTTTAATAACATTTTAAATAATTAAAGATGTAATATTATAGTTAATAAAACTATTATCATGTTATAGTTGATGCGTAATACTATTCTATTTAGTTGAGAATAAATTAAGGTATGCCAAATACACAAGTTGTAACGACTCGCATTCCATCAGTCCGGGCTTGCAATAATTGCAAATGAAATTTTTGCTCTGGTACTGACCTGTTGTTTGGTTGTATACCAAGTTGATGTCAGACCATCATATGAAAAGTGTCGATTTTAGTATTTTATGACGCTCCCTGTACTGCTTTGTTTTACAGATTTTTTCAGTTTATCGAGGCGGGAGTGGATAGAGATCGCACAGTTGTTGGGTTTAGAGACGCACCATGATGACGCGAATTGTTTCTCCTTTCCCGAAAGAGAATGAGCGTTTTGGCATTTCTGTTAGCCTGAACGCGGCAGGAGACTGTTTAGCGGTTGGGACGAATAATCAAGTCTGTGTGTATACGCGCCGGAAGAGTGGTGAGTGGAATATAAGTAAGCCGATTGTGTTTGAAGCTTTTGAAGATGAATATCAAAGATCTTCATGGGATGTCTGTCTGGATGCGGCGGGAGATACCCTAGCGTTGGGAAACATGTCGCCGTATCTCGCTGATAACCGAGGGCGGGTTTGTGTGTATACGCGCAGGAAGGGCGTCTGGGATACAAAAAACCCCATTCAGCTTCCGATCCCTTCGGATTCTTATGAGTTTGGCTGGATTGCCCACCTAAGTGCTGCGGGAAACTGTCTGGCAGTGCGTGATTACGCTCCCATGATTTATGTGTATACACGCACAAATGGGATCTGGGATGGAGAAAACCCCATTAAGTTCAAGGTCCCTGAAAATAACCTATCAGTGGGTAGGGCTTTTAGCCTGAATGCAGAAGGAGATCGCTTAGCGGTGGGGATAGAGTTTTATAACTCCACAGATGGGGAGGTTTATTTGTATAAGCGCACGAATGGGATCTGGGATAAAGAAAATCCTATTAAGTTTTCGGCTCCTGCAAGTGACGTAACGTATTTTGGCCGTGCTCTCGAACTGAATGATGCAGGAGATCGCTTGGTAGTGGGGGCGTATTCCAGGGTGTATGTATATACCTGCCTAAATAATAAGTGGAATATGGAAACACCTATGGAGATTTTGGACCCTTCCGACAATTTAAGTGGTTTTGGTGGGGCTGTCGGCCTGAATAAGGCGGGGACGAGTTTGGTTGTTGGCGCAGGTCCAATCAAGCTTGGTTCTGAGTCCGAAACCGGTGCAGTTTATGTTTTTGAAAATGTTAAATGATAACTATAATCACTAAACTGGATATTATTTTCTATCGGTGGCACACAACAGAATATGGGGATCTAGTAATTATTTCGCTTTTCACCTTCAAATATGGAAAATAAGTGCATGATAATATCTAAGATAAATTAATCAAACATGACAGGGGTATAATCAGAGAAATCCTGCGGCAGTGTAATTGGGAGGAATAGGGCGTTGTAAGTATATTTTCTTCACAATGTCGGTAAAAACCCAAAATAGCCAGTTCCTTAATGCACTAGGAACTGGCTTAAATTAAAGATTAATCATGACACTATCATACTTTTGATTTTTGAATTGTAATTGTCGCTTTACCGTGGGTTACATAAACCGACGCTTGCTTTGTTGCATAAATCACAGGTTTAAGAACGGTATTATCTATCACAATATCACTAAATTTAACCTGATATTGTCTATCAACTTTAATTCTATTACCAGTGACAGTAGAGAATAACTTCCAATTATTTATTTGTTTCGAATTTATATTAGTCTTGGGAATCTCTAAAATAGCCCTACCGATATAGCCTATATTGGAGGAACCCTGATATATTGCTCTGGTTGCGCCATTTAAATATCTATATACCGTCAATTGTACTTCCTTGCCGGGTAAAAAACCATTTATATCACTAAACTCTTCTGAGCCTTCAGTAAAAGATCCACTTCCAAACCCTTCTACGGACATAATTGGCTGCCAAACATCATATGTAGGGTTATATTCAAAACCAATATTTGATTCAATCTCTCCTGAGAAACTGGCATAGATATATGGTGTTCCGTCATATACGTAAAACGCATACTGAGTTTTCATCACGGGTAGAGTAATTTTCGTTGTTAAAATATTTCCATTACTATTAAGATTAGCTCTTCCTCCGATACCTACTATAGTTTCCTCACGAAGATATATGGGTTGGGTTTCGGTAGTATCAAATTCAGATATTTCAGATACGTCCTCTTCATGTGTATTAATCTCTGAAAGAGATTTTTCATTTGTCATGAAAGACTCCTATATTACTAAAATTAAATGAAATGAGAAAAGAAAAAATGCTTTTCTATATATTTTTACACTACACGTATAACTCTACATTATAAATCTTCAAAATAGTAGTTAATTTGAACTCTAGATTTAAGTTTAATGGTTTTTTTATTGATATAAATTTAATAAAAAACCGATGGAACGTTTTTTTCTATTGGGGACAATATAGCTTAACAATAATAAGTGTTTTAAATTTATTTCAGATTAGAAGATTGAAGAAAAATATAAAATTGGCGGATTAGACTAACAAGTGCAATTTTTCAGAGAGGCGGTCAGTTGTTATAATAGGCATCTTTCCCGCCACAGGAAAATGCGTTATAGCCTTTGCACATCCAGCCATAAGCGAGTTTCGTCCCTTGCGTGGGATGGACGCCATCAGTGAACAGAATGGACTCATTGTTTCCGGTTTCCTGCTTCAGTTTCCCGTAGGTTTCCATAAAGGCCCGTTGCTGTTCCGCGTTGAGCCTATATGTGGCACGCCAGTCGAAATTTCTGTCAGACTCAGCGGATTCAATATTGTTTGAAAAAATAATCGATAATCTCCTGCTGAAGTTCAAAGGCATCACGTCGTTCCGCAAGGTGGCTTTTTAGTACAGTAAGTGAGCGCAGGCTTTCGCGCTGTTGGGTTTCGTTTTCTATATTTTGTCGCAATTTTTTGCAGTGTTCGCGGAGGTTATTTTCTATTATCTTCGATGTGTTACCTCCCAGCGTGCTCCAAACTATGCCCGGTAACGAATCAGATTTTTTTAGCTGATTAAGCTCATTGGCTAATATGTCTATACGTGCTTTGAGCAATTTATTAATGTCGGATATATCTCGGCTGTTAAAACTGAAAGTTGGATCAATGTACGTGTGGTACATGTTTATTATCGTCCAGACATCATTATCTTTCTTGGCTTGTGATAACTGTACCATCAATTGGTTTTTTTTCTTTTTCTCATCTAAATCCTGTTCACGATCCGGATGCAGTAACTTGGCTATTTTTCTATACATTTGGCTCACTTCCTGCGATTTAAACAAAGAATCCAGTTTTTTCTGGTCTTCTGCCGCAGGGTCGAAGTCAGAGGTCTCTTCTGCATCATATTCATCGTAGAAATGTTCTGATTCCCGTTGAAAACGCTGTTCTATGGTGGCACGCATTTTTTCGGGATTTTTTATCATATCAAGTAATTCTTCATCAGATATTTCTTCATTAAAATCAAAATATTCACCAAAAGTCTGCCGGATATCAGCCATCTGTTCTGGCGTCGGAGTTTCGTGTTCTTTTAATGCGTTAAGATTGGAAAAGTAATCGGTCAACTTATTGAGATCAAGGTTTTCGTTAAAGGGGTAATGACATAATTCATCAAGTTCTTCTTCTATCCAGAAAAATAATTCTCCCCGTTGGTTTTTCCCCAGCGATTTTTTATCGGCAAATGAAAGCAACCGTGCCGTTTTATCATATTTAGATTGTATATATTGATGCTCTATCGGTAAAACCTCCTGTTGAAAGCGGATGAACAACGCATCTTGCTGCTGTTGTAGTTTGGCGATCTTCAATTGGTATTTTTCGATGGACTTCCAGTAAGCTTTGAATTGTTGCTGAGGTGTTTTTGGTATCTGTTGTCCGCTCGATTTTCTTTTTTTTAGCTGCTTGTGCATCAATATTGTTCCTGAAGTTGAAACTCGTATATTGCGTAGTTAAAAATTATATTGTCAATACCCGTTGTCGTTTATCCCTATTCTGCAATATATTTTTGTAACACGCAAAACATTATAGTTGTTCAATTATTACATTGACTTACAAATGGTGATTTTTGCTAATCTTTTCTTACCCGACTGTAACAACAGTTTCACAATACATTTCGTCTGAGTTATTTATGCTGGAGGATTCCATTCCGTGAGCAGTTAAGGAGTTCGGATTAAACAGGAAAGCGGCGCTTACAAGTACTATCAACAATAAAAAGCGGCACTACCGCAATGGGCGGTAATGCGCTGAATTAAACCTGAGCTCTATGGCCGGAAAGCGCAGAGTGACGGGCAGCTTGGCCGTCTGAGCCATAAAGCGAAGGGCTATGGTGGCTTTTTAGAAAAGCGATAGCTTGGCTATTTAGTTCAAGATGTTGGGTTAATAGCAGGCCGTTATGGGTATTTAAATCACGAACCTGGGTAACCGCTTTGCCGATCTGTTGCCATAATGTGGCAAGCAAAGGTTGCTTGTCATAAGGCGCAATGATGTTTAATGCTTTGCTCAAATTAAGACGTTGCTGTTCTGAATGGCTAAGCGCAGATAACAAAAAATTTTTTCGTTCTGTTATCTGGTGCAAATCTCGTGCTTCAATAAAACCCTCGCACAGAATACGCTGTTCTTCTGCCATAGTTTGGGTCAGCGAAGTCAAATAGGTCACTTGCTGTTCGAGTAATTGTTGTAGTGCTTCCATAGCGGGTTCAATTATTTCTTGTCGTACTGAAAGTTTTCGGCGGCTTCTTTGAGCAAGGCATCTGCGATTTTACCGCTGTTCATTTTTAAGGTTCCTTGAGCAATAGCTTCTTTCAACTTTTGCACCTTTTGGATATTGATATCTTGGCTGCTCGGTTGAACCAGTTTTGTTTGTGCTTCGCTCAGTTTTACTTGTGCATCGCTGCTTTGTAAGGTAACGCCGGAGGTTTTGCGGGTGCCCTGGGCGCTTTCATTAGTTGGTCGCTGTTGAACGGCAGCGATAGCTAATAAGGGGTGAGTGCGTTCGATACTCATAATTATTATCCTTTATGGCCAGGCATAGGTTCACCTATGGATCGGAGCAGGTTACATGCCATTTGCATACCTGCAAATCGTGCTCTGCTGGTTATATCGGCACAGTGAAAGAAAACTTTAGTAACTTATAACATGATTTTTACACTGCCGTTTTCTAATGCCTGGCCGGTTATAACATGCCCTGAATTCATTCGAACCCTGACTTTATCAGAAATGGCGGCGTTATTAATAGCTTTCCCTTCATTCCGTATCTGAAAGCCATTCCCCTGAATGATCACCACCACACTCTGGCCTGACCGTACCGTCCACGGACGGCGTAACATATTACGTGTAATGACTTGTCCTGCCGGGATGTTACGTATTGTAATGCTGTTTTTTATTTCATTTTTGTTAATAACCAGATCATGGGGTAATTTTTCCAGTAATCCGCTTCTGACCTGAAAATCGTCCTCTGATAAAACATCATTACGTGAGATGGTTCGGCGGGTAACCAGATAATTTCCTGTCACACTGACAGCGACTTGAATGAATTTGCGTTGTTGATGGCAGATAACAGGTAAGGAGAGATTTCCCCAGTTTTGACCACCGATAGCGGGTTGAATTTCTGGCCGTTCACACTGGGGCCATTGTTGTTCAGGGGTTCTGATGTTAACAGAAACTTTGTGATGATTATCCTTATGTATCTGCTGGAAATAGTGCTCTATAGCTTGGGGTAAATTATTGCCCCATGCCATCGAAGTGATAAAGAAAAATGCGAACAGCCCGATAATGTTTATAGCGTGCATCTTCTCGCTCTCATTATTTCTGTCGGTCAATACGCTGCTGTTTAGTCGCGTATATTTAGTCGCGTGTAAGTGTACCTGCATCGAATATCAGTCAATGGGATAAATAGCAATCCAATTAGCGTCTATTCACCCGATAGGCTTTTCCTTCTGCGTTTATTCTGTTTACTGCGAATTTCGCGATCGTGAAAAGCGCGATTAAAAGTTCACAACACAGGTCAGTCACATCAGAGGGAGGAATATGCTCGATAAATTAGATGCAGCCTTTCATTTTCAGCAGGAAGCCCTGTCATTGCGATCTCGGCGGCAAGAAATATTGTCCGCTAATATCGCTAATGCGGATACGCCCGGTTATCAAGCGCGGGATATTGATTTCGCCACACAACTGAAAAAAACCATTGCACACGGTCGGGTCACCGGAAACGGGATCGGGCTGACGCTGACATCCGATCGGCATATTCCTATTCAGCCTCAGAAGAGAATGGAAATGGACTTACTGTATCGGGTGCCTTATCAGCCAGCGATGGATGGCAACACGGTAGATATGGATATGGAACGCAGCAATTTTATGGATAACAGCTTGAAATATCAGGCTGAACTGACTGCGACCAGCTCTCAGGTTAAAAGCATGATGTCAGTCTTACAGCAAGGATAAGGGTAATGTCTTTACTCAGTGTTTTTGATATTGCCGGCTCGGCATTATCAGCTCAATCCCAACGATTAAATGTCAGCGCCAGCAATATGGCAAATGCCGATAGCGTTGCGGGGCCTGATGGTCAGCCATATCGGGCTAAACAGGTGGTTTTCCGTGTTGCCGCACCGGCAGGGCAGGAAACCGGCGGCGTCAGAGTCAGTGAAATTGTTGATGATCCCACTCCTTTTC
The DNA here is from genome assembly GCF_019090985.1 of Photorhabdus akhurstii. NCBI lineage: Bacteria > Pseudomonadati > Pseudomonadota > Gammaproteobacteria > Enterobacterales > Morganellaceae > Photorhabdus > Photorhabdus akhurstii. The sequence continues at coordinate 2,238,340 of NZ_CP020335.1, forward strand.
GCCTTGAGTATCAGCCGGGACACCCGTTGGCCGATGAGAAGGGGTATGTGCGGATGCCAAACGTTGATGTGGTCGGAGAAATGATTAACACCATTTCCGCTTCCCGTAGTTATCAAGCCAACGTTGAAGTGCTTAATACAACTAAATCGATAATGTTGAAAACATTGACGTTAGGTCAATAACAGGAGCAGCTCATGGCCATTACCGGTTCAGTAAATGGATCTCTGGATAACATGATTGTTGGGGAGTCAGCATCCACCAGCAAGAAAAAGAATAGCGAAGAGCTGAATAGCAACTTCATGAAATTGCTGATCGCGCAAATGAAAAATCAAGACCCAACTAACCCGATGAAGAACAATGAGCTGACTTCCCATTTGGCGCAGATTAACACACTAGAAGGAATCGAAAAGCTGAATACCACACTGGGGTCTATTGTCGGTCAGATAAATAATAATCAGCCTGTACAGGCATCGGCTCTGATTGGGCGAGGCGTGATGATCCCTGGGGATACCATCCTGGTGGGTTCAAAGGAAAATGGCAGCGTCAGCACGTCACAATATGGTATTGAGCTGGCAAGACCGGCGGATAGTGTAAAAGTCACCATCACTGATAAGCAAGGCGGGGTTGTACGCCAAATTGATCTCGGCGCGTTGGAAGCGGGTGTTCATAATTTCACTTGGGATGGCATAAAAGAAGATGGCGCTGTAGCTGAGGAATCCGCTTATAAATTCACCATTACAGCCAGCTATCAAGGCAGTCCGAGCGTATTTCAGCAACTGAGGCACGCGGAGGTGAAGGGGGTTACTCGTGACGCGGATGGCGCTAAGTTAGATTTAGGGCGGATCGGGGCCGTCACAATGGATCAGATACGTCAGATTCTTTAACCAGCAAGAATTTTAACGGAGAATAATATGGCTTTTTCACAAGCAGTAAGTGGTTTGAATGCTGCGGCAGGTAATTTGGATGTTATTGGTAATAATATCGCTAACGCGGCGACATATGGTTTTAAATCCAGCACGGTTGCTTTTTCTGACATTTTTGCCGGTTCTCAGGTGGGGCTGGGGGTAAAAATATCGGGTGTTAATCAGAATTTTAAAGATGGTACGCCGACGACGACCAATCGCCCACTTGATTTGGCGATCACTCAAAGCGGTTTTTTCCGTATGCAAGGCGGTGATGGTAAGATCTACTATTCCCGTAATGGTCAATTCAAGATGGATGAGAACCGTAATATTATCAACATGCAAGGCATGAAATTGACCGGCTATCCCGCAGCCAGTATCAATGGCGGCGCGCCGGAGATTCAGAAAGGGGCTAATCCAGAGCCGATTACAATACCTCAAGGTATGTTGGCGGCTAAGGCGACAACTAAGGTTACGATGACAACCAACCTTAATTCGATGCATAAAAAACCGACAGATGCTTTCTCGCCAGAAAATAAGGATTCCTATAACTATCCTGCCAGTGTCACCACCTTTGATAGCCTGGGCAACCCACATAATATCAAGGTTTTCTTTGTGAAAACGAACGATAATGAATGGCAGGTTCATGCTCAGGATAGTGCGGTAGAGGGCGCTAAAGCCGCTTCGTTGGGGACGTTGAAATTTGATGGCAACGGTAAACTAATTGGTGACAATAATCAGTTTACATTTAATGTTCCCTCTCTGAATGGTTCTAATGCTGCTGATATCACTATTGATTTTAATGGCAGTAAGCAGCAGAAAATTGATGCTGATAGCATATCGACACTCAAGACAGACGGTTATACCGCAGGTGAATTCAGTGGCTACCGTATTGAGTCAGATGGTAGCGTTGTCGGCACCTATTCCAATAAACAATCCCAGTTATTGGGTCAGATCGTTCTGGCTAATTTTGCTAACCCGGAGGGGATGTCAGCGCAGGGAGACAACGTTTGGGTAGAGACGGGGGCTTCTGGCAACCCGGTTGTCGGCATTGCGGATTCTGGCGGTTTTGGCAAATTGCTCAGTGGTTCGCTGGAAGCATCCAACGTCGATATGAGCCAGGAACTGGTTAATATGATCGTGGCGCAGCGCAACTACCAATCCAGTGCGCAAACCATTAAAACCCAAGATCAGATCCTGCAAACGCTGGTCAGTATGCGCTAATAGTTTCAGGATAGCATTATGGATCATGTCATTTATACCGCAATGGGCGGCGCTCGTCAGACACTAGAGCATCAGGCGGTGACGGCAAATAATCTGGCGAATGCATCGACGCCGGGTTTTAAGGCGCAACTGGCTGCTTTGCGGGCGGTGCCTGTTGAAGGGGCCGCCTTTAACACCCGAACTTTGGTTGTGGCTTCAACGCCCGGTTCTGACAATCGTCAGGGGCCGATGAACTATACCTCTCGTCCGTTGGATGTGGCGATTGGACAGGGGGGATATCTGGCGGTTCAGCTTGAAGATGGTACTGAGGCTTACACGCGTAACGGCAGTATTCAGATTTCAGCGGAAGGTCAGTTAACTGTTCAAGGTAACTTGTTGATGGGGGACAACGGCCCGATAAATATTCCGCCGCAGGCTGAGTTAACCCTGGCGACGGATGGTTCTCTATCTGCACTGATTCCTGGTGATCCGCCAACACAGTTGGGGCAAATTGGCAGACTGAAAATGGTGAAACCGGAGAGCGATCAGCTAGTCCGCGGTGATGATGGTCTCTTTCACATGACGGAACAGGCGCAAGGGTTACAGGGTGATGCCTTGCCAGCCAGTGATGAGGTGAAATTAATGCCCGGTGTGCTTGAAGGGAGTAACGTCAACCCAATGGAAAGCATGGTGAGTATGATTGCCAATGCCCGCCGTTTTGAAATGCAGATGAAAGTCATCCATAGCTCAGATGAAAATGCACAACGTGCTAATCAGCTATTAGCAATAAGTTGATTTAGACACAGAGGATAAAACCGATGATCCGATCATTATGGATTGCTAAAACTGGGCTGGATGCTCAGCAAACTAATATGGATGTGATTGCCAACAACTTGGCGAACGTCAGCACCAATGGTTTTAAACGCCAGCGTGCCATTTTTGAAGATCTGCTTTACCAGAACATTCGTCAACCAGGGGCGATGTCATCGGAGCAAACCCGCTTACCTTCTGGTTTACAGATAGGTACTGGGGTGCGCCCGGTAGCAACAGAACGTATACATAGTCAGGGAAACTTATCTGAAACTAATAACAGCCATAATGTTGCCATTAGAGGAAAGGGTTTCTTTCAGGTTCAGTTACCTGATGGTACCAGCGCCTATACCCGTGACGGTTCATTTCAGGAAGATCAAAACGGGCAGTTGACGACCGCTAGCGGTTTTTTGATCTTCCCTACCATTACCATTCCTGATAATGCGACGGACCTCACCATTAGCAGTGATGGTATTGTCAGTGTGAAAGTGCAGGGGCAATCCGCATCTCAGCAAATAGGTCAATTTACCCTGACAACCTTTATCAATGACAGTGGGTTAGAAAGTATTGGTGAAAACCTTTATGTAGAGACTAGCAGCTCTGGCGTACCGATTGAAAATACACCGGGAATCAATGGCGCCGGGTTGCTCCAGCATAAATATGTCGAAACATCTAACGTCAATATCGCAGAAGAATTGGTCAACATGATTCAGACTCAGCGTGCTTATGAAGTTAACACTAAAGCGGTGTCGACGTCTGATCAGATGCTACAAAAACTGACTCAGTTATAACCTAATCGTCAATCAGAACCGCGGGGAAACACTCAGTTTCCCCGTTATTCAGGGATAAATAAAGAGTATCGAAGATGGATACAATGGCTGTTGCCGAGACCAGCGCTGTTTGTCAGTTCCGCCATTTACGGAAAAATGTGGCGCATAAATGGCGTTGTAGTATAGCATTGGCGGTATTGTCACTAACGGGCTGTGCGTATATACCGCAAAAACCCCTGGTTGAGGGAGCAACCACCGCAGCACCTTCTGCGGCAACCGCGCCAGTCCCTAATGGCGCTATTTTTCAAGTAGTACAGCCGGTTTATTATGGTTATCAGCCGCTATTTGAAGATCGCCGACCCCGAAATATTGGCGATACCCTGACGATTACATTGCAGGAAAATGTCAGCGCCAGTAAGAACTCTTCGGCCAACGCCAGCCGTAATGGAAAAAACACGTTTTCCGCAGCACTGACTCCCCGTTTTCTTAGTGGGTTAATTGGTGGAGATAAAACCGATCTGGATATGGAAGCCGATAATACTTTCGGTGGGAAAGGCGGCGCTAATGCGAATAACACCTTCCGAGGAACGATTACCGTAACGGTCGATCAGTTACTGGCAAACGGTAACTTACATGTGGTCGGTGAAAAGCAGATTGCTATCAATCAGGGAACCGAGTTTATTCGTTTCTCCGGTGTCGTTAACCCACGGACAATTAATGCTAATAACACCGTCAGTTCCAATCAGGTCGCGGATGCCCGCATTGAATATGTAGGAAACGGCTATATTAATGAAGCGCAGCACATGGGGTGGTTACAGCGTTTCTTCCTGAATGTCGCACCATTTTAACAGGGGATGGTTATGATAAAACAATTTGCTGTCAGCCTTCTTCTTGTATTGCTGACTCTGGTGACAACGACGGCATCAGCAGAACGTATCCGTGATCTCACCACGGTACAAGGAGTACGGGAAAATGCGTTGATTGGTTATGGATTAGTGGTTGGATTGGATGGAACCGGTGACCAGACGACTCAGACGCCATTTACCACCCAAAGTTTAAGCAACATGTTATCCCAATTGGGGATTACCGTTCCTCCGGGAACCAATATGCAGTTGAAAAACGTGGCTGCCGTGATGGTCACCGCGAAATTACCGCCGTTTGGCCGTGCCGGACAGAATATTGACGTAGTGGTTTCCTCGCTGGGGAACGCTAAAAGCTTACGTGGCGGTACCTTGCTGATGACACCGTTAAAAGGTGTCGATAATCAGGTCTATGCTCTGGCGCAGGGGAATATTTTGGTTGGCGGCGCCGGCGCCAGCGCAGGGGGAAGCAGTGTAAAAGTCAATCAGCTCGCGGGTGGTCGGATTAGTAACGGTGCAGTGATTGAACGCGAATTGCCTACGCAGTTTGGTGAAAATGGCATACTGAATCTTCAATTAAATAACGAAGACTTCTCACTGGCGCAGCAAATCAGCGATACCATCAATCGTATGGGCGGAGCGGGAACAGCAACGCCGCTGGATGCCCGCACAGTACAATTGCGTATGCCGAGAGATAAAAGTGAGCAGGTCAAATTCCTTTCTCATGTGCAGAACTTGACCCTTCGCGTTGATGTCGGTGATGCCAAAGTAATTATCAACTCTCGCACCGGCTCTGTCGTGATGAACCGCAATGTCATGCTGGATAGCTGCGCGGTTGCTCAAGGGAATCTTTCTGTCATTGTTGATAATCAGGTGGTTGTTAGTCAGCCAAATACACCGTTAGCCGGTGGCAGTACCGTTGTCACCCGTAATCCCGCTGTTGCTGTCCGTGAACAAAATGGCGCGTTGCAGCAGGTTAACGCCAGTGCAAGTTTGAGCCATGTTATTCAAGCATTGAATGCATTGGGTGCGACCCCGAATGATTTAATGTCAATCTTACAGGCAATGGAAAGCGCAGGCTGTCTGCGGGCGAAACTGGAGATCATTTGATGAATGATTTATTAACTCTGCCCGGTGCGGCTTATGATGTCCAGTCGGTTAACACGTTAAAATCCAATCTGGCAAAAGATCCACAACAGGGGCTACGGCAAGTAGCCCAACAAATGGAAGGGCTTTTTGTTCAGATGATGCTGAAAAGCATGCGTTCAGCTCTGCCTAAAGATGGCATGTTGAGCAGTGAACAGACCCGTCTCTATACTTCGATATACGATCAGCAAATCGCGCAGAATATTGCTCAGAAGGGGGTAGGTTTTGCCGATATGATGCTCAAGCAACTTTCTAGCGCTAAAACTACTCCTGGCGAAATGGCGGGTAAGATACCCATGACGCTGGATAACGAAGTTTTGCAAACCTTGCCAAGGCAGGCGCTTGAGCAATTTATCCGTCGAACGGTACCAAAACCCGAGACGACGCCTAAACCGCTGCCGCTGAACAGTACGAATTTTGTCTCTACACTCTCGACCCCAGCCCGGATAGCTAGCCAACGTAGTGGTATTCCTCATTTACTGATTATTGCTCAGGCCGCATTAGAGTCTGGTTGGGGGCAAAGAGAGATTCTGACCGCTGATGGCAAGCCAAGTCATAATCTGTTTGGTATTAAAGCGGGTAAAGGTTGGAAAGGGCCGGTAACTAATATCCTGACCACAGAATATATCAACGGCGAGCCTCAGAAAATGAAGGATAACTTCCGTGTTTATGGCTCTTACGTGGAAGCGATTGAGGATTACGTCAAATTACTGACAGAAAGTCCCCGTTACGCCAACGTTGCCCGCTCTGTTACCCCGGAGCAAGGGGCTTATTCCTTACAACAGGCAGGTTATGCGACCGATCCCGGATATGCGAAAAAACTGGTCTCAGTTATTCAACAGCTAAAAGGTGCCGGAGAGCGGGCGGTGAAAGCCTATACCTACGATTTGAGTAAACTATTCTGATCGCTATTTTGCTCAAGTTTTATTGAGTTCAGCCGATAAATTAAAGCAGTTCAGACTTTGTTTTTAGCTGAAAGATTGTTTGCCGCCACCAGCGGAGACATAAATAAAACGTAAAAGGATCTTCTGATGTCCAACAGTCTTATTAATACTGCGATGAGTGGCCTTCAAGCGGCTCAAATTGCTCTGGGAACCGTGAGTAATAACCTCGCAAATTCCAAAGTTCCTGGTTATAACCGGCAATCGACAGTTGTCAATCAAAACGGCGGCACGATGACGTCCGTTGGCTATATCGGAAATGGTGTTACTGTCACCAGTATTAACCGTCAATATAATGAATTCATTAATCAACAACTGTCTGAGGCTCAGGCGAAACAAGGTACATTAACCACTTATTCTCAGCAAATTTCCCAGATTGATAATTTGCTGGCAGACAAAGCGAATAACCTGTCAAACACCATTGACGACTTCTTTACCAGTTTACAAAATGTTGTCAGTAATGCGGAAGATGATGCAGCCAGAACGACAGCAATTGGTAAATCAAAGGGGCTGGTAAACCAGTTGCAAAGTGCGGATGCCTTCCTGCGTAAAATGGAAAATAACATTAATCGGGGAATAGCTAATTCGGCTGAATCTATTAATAACTATGCGCAGCAAATTGCTAAACTCAATGGTGAAATTACCCGTATGAGAGGCGGTGGCAGTGCTGAGCCGAATGCATTATTGGATCAGCGTGATCAATTGGTCAATGAACTGAATAAACTGGTTGGCGTGAGTGTGATTCAGCAGGATAGCGATTCTTACAATGTCTCTTTTGCGGGGGGATTGACCCTGGTTCAGGGAACAACTGCTTACCGAGTAGAAGCGATTTCATCTAATGCGGATAGCAGTCGCATTACATTAGGTTATGATCGTGGTTTTGGCGATGTTGTTGAAATTGATGAAAAATTCATTGATAAAGGGCAATTAAGCGGCACATTACGGGCGCGTAGTGAAGTGCTGGATAATTCCCGTAACCAGTTAAACCAATTAGCGTTGGTATTGGGCGATCAATTTAATCAGGTTCACCGTGCTGGTTTTGATTTAAAAGGCAAACCGGGTGAAGATTTCTTCACATTTAATAACCCGGACGTGGTTGCCAATAGTAGAAATAAAGGTTCTGCTGATTTTAAAGTGGAATATACAGATACCTCAGCGATAAAAGCCAGTGATTACCATATTAGTTACGATGGGGCTAATTGGAAAATTCAGCGTGCCTCTGATAAGGCGGATATTGCCGCCAAAGTAACAGGTAATACACTGGAATTTGATGGATTAAAAGTTGAAATTGATCCAACCAATGCAAAAGAGCATGACCGATATACATTGAAAGCGGTCAACGGTGTTATTGGCAGTATGGCGGTTAATATTAAAGACGCGTCGCAATTGGCGGCTGCCGGTGCTAAAGATGGTGGGGCGAGTGATAACGTCAATGCCAAAAAACTCATTGAATTGCAGAACAAAAAATTAGTAGAGGGGAAAGCATCATTTTCTGGTGCTTATGCTTCGATGGTCAGCACCATTGGTAACCAGACCAGCACGGCGAATGTTGATTTAGAAACTCAGAATAATATTACTAAACAACTTTACGCTGAACAGCAGGCGGTTTCCGGCGTCAACGTAGATGAAGAATATGGCGCATTACAAAACTTACAGCAATATTATCTGGCGAATGCTCAAGTTATCCAGACTGCCACAACGTTATTTAATGCCATTTTGGATCTCCGTCGCTAATAAACGTGCCATTTAATAAAAAATAGCCTGAGATATCTTAGGCATTTAGCTGAATATTTAAAAGGAATGAAATTGTGCGCGTAAGTACCAATATATTATACGATCAGAAAATGACGAATATCACTACAGCTCAGTCGAAATGGATGCAGCAGGGAGCGCAGCTATCCAGTGGTCAGCGGGTGATAAATCCATCCGATGATCCGATGGCGGCATCTCAGGGGGTCATGGTCGCTCAAGCTGAATCTCAGAACCAGCAATATATAACGGCTCGCTCGTTTGCTAAGAACGCGATTTCCATGCAATTGAGTGTGGTATCCAAAGCTGTCGGGGTGGTGCAAAATATTCATGAAAGTTTGGTCGCCACAGTAAACGGCGTATTGAGTGATGAAGATCGTAACTCGTTGGCTATTCAACTGACCGGGTTTAAAGAACAACTGGTGAATTTGGGTAACACCACCGATGGTAATGGCCGCTATATTTTTGCCGGTTATAAAACGGATGTGAAACCTTTTGATGAGAGTACCAGCGGTACAGTTAGCTATCGAGGCGGTTCTGAGGAAATGACGCAGAAAGTGGATAGCAACCGCTCTATGATTATTGGACATACCGGAGAGCAAGTCTTTCTCTCGTCTACCAGTAATCCGATCAAAGAGCCGGATGGCAGCCCGAGTGAATCTGATATATTTAAAACCATAGACATGGCGATTCAGTCATTAAAAACACCATTTGTCGAAGCAGATCAAAAGAGTCGTGATGATGCGCTGGAATTGTTGAATAAGGCTAACCGCGGCGCTCGCAACGCGTTGAATAATATCTCTTCGGTGGAATCGGTATTGGGTTTACAACTGAGAGAAATAGAAGACTTAGATAGCTTGGGGGCGGAACGCAGCCTGGCGAATAAAAGCCGTTTGAGCCAACTGGTTGACGTAGAATGGAACTCAGCGATTTCGAATTATTATCAACAACAAGCCGTACTTCAAGCATCGTATAAGACATTTACCGATATGAAAGGCATGTCGTTGTTTGAAATATTTCGTTAATTCGGTTTTCCTCATTTATATTAATCGCTGGTTTTCAGGCCAGCGATTTTTCCAATTGAATGTATTTAATTGTGACAATTAAATATCCTACATATTTTCAGTTAAATAGATAATGAAATAGAAATTTTCATATTAAAAATATATTGTTGAAATTTAAACTTCCGCCAATGGATGAACGGGGAGAAACTGAGTAATTACCGCTTCTGCGTGTTGGTAGTTACTGAGATTAATAACTACAACTTTGTAGAAGTAAACCGCATTAGGTACTCTGCGGAAAAATTTAGTTTCACCGGGTTGAATATCGATAAAAGCATACTGATTGTAATCTCCGAATGGAGGCGCCCAGTAATTTACGGCTCTAATTGGTGCGGGACCTCTATTTTCTATATTGAAACTAGGATGATGAGTAGTAGGCATTATTATATTCCCACCAGTATAAAGCTCAAAAGTTTGATTAGGGTTTATATATATCAGTCTCATTTTATTGTTTCCTTATCATGACGATTATTATGTTACATATAGTACAGATAATCTTATCTGCGAAATTTAACTTAACACTTTCCCATAACAGTTAAATATTGAAATTTATCAGTGATGTAAAAGGAATAAGATAAATGAATTTATCGTATTTGAATTCCAATCTAATAAATAAAAAAATATATTGTTGTTTGAAATATTACGCTAATTTTGTTTTCTCTTTTATTTTTGTTACTGATTCAGGCCAGCAATTTTGGTTAATAAAATCATTATAATTCATTTTAACGTAACCCATTCAATATATTGAAATTTTATACCAAAACCCCTTCTTTTTATTAGAATAAAATGTCGTTTTTTCAAAAAAATAAGTTGATTATTTCTTCCATTTCCTACCCTCCCGTTCATATGTTGAACAGGGAAAAGTTTGGTTAATGAATCTGCCGGTGAATATGTTCGGTAATCATTTAAGTAAAAGAGGGTGAAATTATGGTTGTTTTACATGATCTATTTAATTCCCAGAGCCTCAACCTCACGGGATCAGGAGGAATGTAATGGCAGATTCAGGATTGATTTTTACACTTACTGTTGGCTCTCTTCCGGAGAAAACTTTTGCTGTGGTGGAGTTTACTCTAGATGAAGCGCTGTCAGAGTTATTTTGTCTGAAGGCGACATTAACCAGCGCTGATCCGGATATTAATTTCGCTGATGTTCTGGATAATGTTGCGACATTGACTGTTTATCGCGATGGAAAACCAGAACGCAGTATAACTGGAATTGTGACTCAGTTTGAACAAAGCAGGACAGGTCGTCATCGCAGTTATTATGCCTTGACCATTCAACCTGCTTTATGGCGTGCGGGATTACGAGTTAATTCCCGTATTTTTCAGCATCAATCTGTTACCGAGATTATTGAAATATTATTGAAAGAAAATGGTATCAGAGAATTCTATTATAAATTGCGATATGAACATCCTGAACGGGAGTTTTGTGTGCAATATGATGAGAGTGACTTGGCGTTTCTCCATCGTTTATTGGCTGATGAAGGGATATTTTATTATTTTAGTTTTGACCACAAGCCGGGTGAATCGATAATTGCTTTTAGTGATACTCAGCGGATACATAAAACATTTTCATTGCCCTATCACCCAGAATTGGACGATACAGGAAGCCAATGCAGTATCAATCGATTCTGCTGGCGTGAACAAGTCGGGATTGCCAATATTGAGTTGAAGGATCGTACTTTTAAAAATCCACTGTGGGGGGCTGACTATTACTATCACGAACGCCAAATTAATCACCAGCGTTCAGATTTGCCCAGTTACACTTACTATGATTTTCCCGGACGCTTTAAAAAAGGTGCGATTGGCGAACGCCTGAGTCAATTTCGTTTGGAAGCACTCCGCACTGACACTATGTTTGGCCGCGCACAAAGTGACTGTTTTGCTCTGGCGCCGGCATCAGGGTTTACACTTACTGATCATCCGAAAGAGCAATTTAATACCCAGTGGCTGGTGATTAAAATCAGCCATTACGGTAGACAGTCGCAGGCGGATGAATCTCTTTTCGGTAATGCAGGAACGACCTTAACGAACGATTTCACCTTTGGCGATTGCAACCGGGTATGGCGTCCTTCGCCTTATCCCAAACCGCGCATTGACGGCCTACAAATTGCGACAGTGGTTGGCCCGGAGGGGGAAGAGATCTTTTGTGATGAATACGGGCGTGTTCGGGTACAGTTTGCCTGGGATCAATATGGCGAATTCAATGACCGAAGTTCCTGTTGGATCAGAGTCAGTCAGGCTTGGGCCGGCAAGCGTTGGGGTATGATCGCTATCCCTCGTGTGGGTCAGGAAGTACTGGTGGATTTTCTGCATGGCGATCCAGATCAGCCAATTATTATTGGGCGTACCTATCATACCAGTAACGTTGTGCCTAACGATTTGCCGATAGCAAAGACCCAGATGTCAATTCGTTCAAAAACCTATAAAGGGGATGGTTTTAATGAACTGAGATTTGAAGATGAAAAAGATCGGGAAGAGGTATTTATTCGTGCTCAGAAGAATCTGGCGATTAAGGTGCTGAATTCCCGGGATGAACGAATTAATTACAACCGTACAACCAGCATTGGCCATGATGATGAACTGGTGATTGCCAATAACCGTAAAGTCACTGTTGATGGGCAGCAGGAACATAAAACCACTGGTGACTATATCGATCAGGTTGATGGTGACAAAACCTTGCAGGTCAAAGGCGATGTAATACAGAAAATACAGGGCGTATTCAGCATCGATACCAATGATGACATTACGATAAAAGGCGGCGGCAAAATCACCCTGAAAGTAGGTGATAATTTTATTGTTATTCATGGTGGCGGCGTAGATGTCAAAGGTGCGTCTATTAACTTAAATTCAGGTGGTAATCCCGGCGTCTTATTGCAACCGGTTAATCCGGCGATTTTGCAGAGTGCGGCTCATGCCGGTTCGATGTTTGTCGCACATTGCCCGAAGGGGAAAGATAAAAATGGTTAAAGAAAAACTGTATGCTGTCGTTGACGCCGCGACAGAATCCAAATGGTTTCTTATATTGGAGTATTTTGATCCGCCTTTTACCTGTCTTTATGATGAATCTTTACCGCCTGAATTGCTTAAGGTGGCGCCTTATTTAGTGGAAGTGACAGAAAAGTTAAAACTTTATCTGGAAAACTGTGAAATCCCTTGGGGGATTTTCTTAAGCTCTCAGGCGGATATGAAAACATTACGTCGACATTTGCGTAAATATTTACAAGTATTATTACCTGAACAGGATAAACCGGTATTTTTCCGGTTTTATGATCCGCGTAATATCTGGGAGTTTCTCAATGTCCTCAGTGACTGGGAAATTCACTGTTTCATGGGGCCGATAGATAAAATTGCCACCAACTATCAGGGCAATATTCAAAGTCATGATTTTATGGCTAATAGAGAGCAATATCCACGGGGCGCCAGCAGCAAAAGAAAGCTATTATCGATTACGCCAGAACAACTGGAAAAGATTGAAATCGCTTTTGCTGAACGTTATGTACAGACATTGGCAGCATTAATTATCGAATGGGAAACTATTGAGGATTTTGATTACGTTGGTTATATCCGGGGGATACTTACCGAGTTAAAAAATATCGGTATTACGGATGATCACAGTGTTCGGGGAATATTAAAATTATTCTTCTTACGAAGATATCTATCTGTTGAAAGATCGCCCACCCGCTGTAAAAGCATATTGAATAATATCTGTGAACCGGGACATATACGGGCCGAAAGATTGTTATTGCAGGAACTAGGTGATTCATCAGTACCTTGGTTCCATTTTAAAGACAAATTATTTTAATTTTGCCAGGAATGGAGGAAGAAATATGGGTAATGCGGTAAAGATTGGTGATATTGGCACAGCGCATGGTGATTGTGGAGCGACATCGGTTATTTCGGGATCGACCAGTGTGAAAGTTGACGGTATTCCTTTAGCTCGTCAGGGCGATAGCTTGGCGCCACACTCATCTCATTCACGCATAATTGCCGGTGGTTCCAGTACCGTTTTTGTTGATGGTAAACCTGCGGCAAGAACCGGTGATGCGGTGAGTTGTGGTGGAATTGTGATTGGTGGTGGTAGTGTTAATATTGGTTAAGGAAAAAACATGCTTTCAGTTAACATGAAAAGTGCGGTTTGTGATTGTAAAACTCCGGACCCTTGTGTTCACAAATTAGTGTTAAAAGTCGGGAAACGGGTTTTTCACTATAACCAGATTGAACCGATAGGGGATATTTGGGTGGTTGATGAAGCGGGGGGAATACCGGTGTCTGTTTCATTGGTGGGAAAACAGTGTATAACGGAAAACGCACACTGCCCTAAAGCGGTTTTCTATAGCCCGGATAACCCGGCATTTCAATTTTATGAATTGAGTAAAAATCCAATTAAGGGACCGGGAGTAGATTATGAAATCAGTTTTTCCCGTCATAGCTTGTCGGTCGATCCCATAGCAAATGATCCGTTAGGTTTTATTGCATCGTGGTTGTTTCAGAAGGGTGATCTGAATTATTTACCGCATACGGATTATATTCTGACCCTGACGCAATGTTACGGTCAGCCTTTTGCCCAGCGCTCATTTCTCTTGCCGGATGATAAAATGAAGACGGTGTTATTGGGGCTGGTGAACGCACTTGACACCAAAATCCATGTGTTGCCGCAATATGAATGGACACTGGATATAACGATAGGCGCAGAACAAGAGGCACGGGAAAGAAGTGCGGCGGAAAGAAAAGCGGAGGCGCTGAAGGAGAGAAAGAAAATCAATCCGAACGCGAAAAAGCCCGGTCAAAACTGGCATAAACACACGGCGGGTTATGAATTAACGGACACGTTAACTGCCGAAGGGAGTTTTGCTTATACACTAGGTCCTTATTCCCACACAGTCACTCGTGAACTGGAAAAAGAATTTAAAGAAAAACGTAAAAAACTGGGTCTGGTGAATAAAGGTTTTCAGGCGGTTGAGACGTTGCAAAAACTATTTTCCAGTGAAGGTAGTCAGGAAATTAAACTGTTGGAGGTGGAAATTCAGACTCCGGAAATAAAATTAAGCGGCGGCAGTAAACTGGTGAATGCCACACATGGCAACGAGGCTTATTTTGAGCATGCGGTTTCGGTAGCGTTAGCGCCGTTGATTGGGATGAAACTGCGGCTGGATTTAATTGAGGCTTTTGCGACGGAATTCGGGGGTGAGAAATTAATCGCCTTAATTCGTGAACAGGGATTAAAAGGTCAGGAGGCGGTAAAAGAGGGACGGAATGGGGCTTATCTGGGGGCACAATTAGATATGATTCTGGAAGGGGCGTTAAATCTGTCATTTAAATATGCCAGTAATGAAGAGCATAAAATGGAATTTCAACTGGGGGATATGGTAAGAGGCACGCTAGCGATAAAAGCGGAAACCAATATTCAAGCCGGGTTTAAATATTATCTGGTGGAGGGATATTTTAACGCGGAAGCGGATATTGAAGCAGAAGGATGTTTTGAACTGGATAAACAGGATAAGGAGTTATCTCTGGTGTTTTTTCATGAGGGCATCACCGCCAGTTATTATGTGGAGTATGGGGTGGGGAAAGGTATAGCTAAAATTAACAATGATTCTATCGAGCAAAAGAGTAAATCAAATGATAAGAAACAAAAAAAATGGGAGATATACCCGAAGTTACCAAAAGAAAAGTCGACATATAAATTGAGATTATCATAATGAAAAGAGTTTTTTTGTTCTTTATGGCATTATTTTCAATATCAGCTTATGGGAAAAACATTATGGATAAAGTTAAATATATCACTTACTTAGAAACTAATCGGGCACGTTGTGTCCTTAAGGTAAATGGTATTTATACTTTAAGTAATCTGAATTCAATGACTGGCACCATTTCGACAGGATATAATGTTGCACCATTATTGCAGAATGGTAAAAATACTATTCGTATTGAAATGGCTCCATTTAGTAATGCCGAAGAGGGATATATTTATAAAGATAAGAATGCAGAGTGTAAAGTTCGCTTGGTAAGGATGACTCCTTACCAGTCGGATGAAATCACGAATATTATTGCTGGTGTGGCAGACAAAAATGGCATAGCAGAGCCTAATAGTATGAAATCCATTAGTTTTAATACCGATACTGTGCAGTATAGTAAAATCACGGAAAATAATCTTAAGGATAGAGGTTTTTATTATGCAGAACGAACAGTCACATTAGATGATTTGCCTATCTGGGCCTGGACAATAGCAACTCCCTTACCAGAGACTGCGGCAAGTACAGAGTTGGTTAAAAAAGCTTATGAAGATATTTGGCAAATGTTGAAAAATCAGGATTTGATGGCACTGAAATCAGCCTATCAGTTAACGCTGCATGAGGAATCTCAAGCCAATGACAGTACTGAACAAATCCATTTTGACTCATTGGATTTTAAACATTACTTTGATAAAGGCTATCAAGCAGTACCGATAAATTGGAATAAATATAAATTAGTGCGCTATATGAAAGGAAGATTATTTCGATTTGAGCTTAATGATAGTATAAAGTCACCATTGTTAATTGAAGATAAAAATAATAGTGAGAATGGGTTTATATATAATCCTTTATTTTCTCTAATAAATGGGAAGGTGGTTATTTCTAGGTAATTATGTCCTTTCTTAAATAACTCAGTATTAACTGTTTTTTGTAGTTAATACTGAGGAGTAAGGAAATATAACTAAAATAGAAATCAACATATAAACTGAGGTTATTGCAATGAAGAAATCTTTTCTATTCTTTATGGTATTATTTTCATTATCAGCTTATGGGAAAAACACTATGGATCAAGTTAAATATATTACTTATTTAGAAACTCATCGGGCACGTTGTGTCCTTAGAGTCAATGGGATGTATACATTAAGTAGCTTGCATTCAATTACCGGCACTATATCGACCGGGTATAATATTGCACCATTATTGCAGAATGGTAAGAATACTATTTATATCGAAATGGCTCCATTTAGTGATGCAAAAGAAGGATATATTTATAAAGATAAGGATGCGGAGTGTAAAGTCCGGTTGGTAAGGATGACGCTTTACCAGTCGGATGAAATCACGAATATTATTGCTAGCGTGGCAGATAAAAATGGCATAGCAGAGCCTAATAGTATGAAATCTGTTAATTTTAATGTTGATACAGCACAGTATAGTAAAATAACGGAAAAAAACCTCAAGGATGAAGGTATTTATTATGCAGAGAGAACAGTGACATTAAATGATTTGCCTGTCTGGGCTTGGACTATGGCTACTCCCTTGCCGGAAACGGAAGCAAGCACCGAGTTAGTTAGAAAAGCCTATGAAGATATCTGGCAAATAATGAAAAATAAAGATTTGGTAGCTTTACAATCGTCAGCCAAATTAATGTTACATGAACATGCATTGGCCAATAACAGCACAGAGCAGGTTTTTTTTGATTCTCTAGATTTTAAGCAAGATTTTGATAATAATTATCAGGCAGTACCGATAGACTGGAGTAAATATAAACTGATACGTTATATGGGGGGGCGGTTATTTAGGTTCCAGCTTGAACATAGCAATAATTCACCTTTGTTAATTGAAGATAAAATAACAGTGAAAATGGTCGAACATTTAGCCCCTATTTTTCTCTAATCAATGGAAAAGTGGTTATTTCTAGATAGCTATGGCCTTTTTAAAATAACTCAGTATTAACTGTTTTTTGTAGTTAATACTGAGGAGTAAGGAAATATAACTAAAATAGAAATCAACATATAAACTGAGGTTATTGCAATGAAAAAATCTTTTCTATTCTTTATGGTATTATTTTCACTATCAGCCTATGGAGAAAACACTGTGGATAAAGTTAAATATATTAGCTATTTAGAAACAAACCAAGCACTTTGTATGTTAAAATTAAATGGGATTTTTATCTTAGATAATTTTGATTCAAGATCTGGTTCCATATCGACAGGTTACAATATTGCTCCATTGTTGCAAAATGGTAATAACATTCTCAGTCTTGATATGGGGCCATTAAGTGCTCGGGATGATAAATATGTTTATAAAGAAAAAAATGCGGAGTGTAAGGTTAGATTGGTGAGGGTAACTCCTTATGATTCCGATGAAATTACTAATATTATCACCAAAGTAGTAGGTAAAGATGGAATATTGAAACCTAATAGCACGCAGTCTGTTAATTTTAATATTAATACTGCACAATCTAGTAAAATTACTACGCAAGAATACCCAAATGAGTTTTATTATCATACAGAGCGGACAGTGACATTAAATGATCTGCCTGTGTGGGCTTGGACTACGGCTACCCCTTTACCGGAAACTTCGACAAGTACTGAATTGGTTAAAAAAGCTTATGAAGATATCTGGCAAATGTTGAAAAATCAGGATTTAACGGCACTAAAATCAGTCTATCAATTAACGTTGCATGAAGAATCTCAAGCCAATGACAGTACTGAACAAGTCCATTTTGATTCGTTGGATTTTAAACATTATTTTGATAAAGGCTATCAGGCTGTACCGATAGATTGGAATAAATATAAACTGGTGCGCTATATGGAAGGAAGATTATTCCGATTTGAAGTTAAAGATGGGATACAGTCTCCATTATTAATTAGGGACAAGAATGGCGAAAATGGATTTACATTTAACCCGTTGTTCTCTTTAATCAATGGAAAAGTGGTTATTTCTAGATAACTATGGCCTTTTTAAAATAACTCAGTATTAACTGTTTTTTGTAGTTAATACTGAGGAGTAAGGAAATATGACTAAAATAAAAATATAGAAATCAACATACAAACTGAGGTTATTGCAATGAAAAAATTCATTCTGTTTTTTATGATCTTATTTTCATTATCAGCTTATGGGAAAAACACTATGGATAAAGTTAAATATATCACTTATTTAGAAACAAACCGTGCTTATTGTGTTCTCAGAGTCAATGGGATCTATATTTTAAGCAATCTGGGTTCAAGGACTGGAACCATATCAACGGGTTACAATGTTGCACCAGTATTGCAAAATGGTAAGAATACTATTTATATCGAAATGGCTCCGTTTATTGATGTAGACGAGAAATATGTTTATCAAGAAAAGGGTACGGAGTGTAAGGTCAAACTGGTAAGGGTAACTCCTTATGAATCTGATGAAGTGACTAATATTATCGCCAGTGTGGCAGATAAAAATGGCACGTTGGAGCCAACCAGTATGAAATCTGTTAATTTTAATATTGATACCGCTCAGTACAGTAAAATCACAGAAAAAAATCTTAAAGATAGGGGGTTTTATTATGCGCAACGAATAGTGACATTAAATGATCTGCCTGTTTGGGCTTGGACAATGGCTACCCCTTTGCCTGAGACAGTGGCAAGTACTGAATTGGTTAAAAAAGCCTATGAAGATATCTGGCAAATAATGAAAAATAAAGATTCGGTGGCTTTACAACATGCCGCCAAAATAATGTTGTATGAACATGCACAGGCTAATGACAGTACGGAACAAAGTTATTTTGATTCTTTAGACTTTGGGAGAAATTTTGATGACGGTTATCAGGCTATACCGATAGACTGGAAAAAGTATAAGTTAGTACGTTATTTTGGAGGGCGGTTATTCCGGTTTGAAATTGAAAATAGTAATAATTCTCCATTGTTAATTAGAGATAAAAATGGTGAAAACGGTCGTACATTCAGTCCCTATTTTTCTCTAATCAATGGAAAAGTGGTTATTTCTAGATAACTATGGCCTTTTTAAAATAACTCAGTATTAACTGTTTCCGATAGTTAATACTGAGAGGTAAGGAAAGACTATGCTTTCGATTAACATGAAGAGTGCCATTTGTGATTGTAAAACCCCGGACCCTTATATTCACAAAATTAGTGTTAAAAGTCGGGAAATGGGTTTTTCATTATAATCAGATTGAACCGATAGGGGATATTTGAGTGGTTGATGAAGCGGGTGGTATACCGGCAGCAATTTCATTGGTGGGAAAACAGCAGGGTGAGATCTCACCCTGGTCGTATTGGTAACTTTTTACTAACTTTAATCAGTCGAGCACTAGTTGACTTATTCGGCAATCATATAAATCCGCTAATTTTTCAATCGTTGCTTTGCGTGGGCGATCTGATTTCTCAAACTGAGAAACGGCAGCTTGTTTTATACCCAGTTTTTCCGCTACCTCAGCTTGTGATAGTCCACGATAAATGCGCCAAGCGGCTTGTAGTGAAACTTCATCGTCTACCATGATAGAAACGACTTCATGAGGAATAGTTTCATCGTCATTTGGTCCCGTTGTATAGGGAATAATTTGATAATTTTCATCATGATCCGCAGCTGCCAACAGTCTTTCGTACTCGTCCATTGGCAAAATAACGGCTTGTTTTTTGCCATGCTCGTCTGTAATAAATTGAATACTAGCCATATTCTTTTGCTCCGTATATTTACGTAGTTACGTAGCCCTTAGAGGTAAATGGTTAAATGGGAAAATTCACCTATTTGTTAATAGGTTTTTATCTGGCGTCGCCTAATTTCCTGAATTTCTAGGATATTAGGTTCTCCATCCAGTAATTCAAACAAAACCCGATAATCGCCAACTCTGAGCCTATGTCTGTTATCGAATCCTGATAATTTTCTGATATCCAGGCCAACAAGAGGAAAATCTGTTAGCGAACTCACCTTTTGTTTTATCGTCTTCTGATATCGAGTATCGATCCTCGTTAGCTGTTTGATTGCAGCCTTAGACCAAATGACTTTAACCATTTCTTTCCCTATTTTAAAAGAGCATATCCGCTTTGGATACTCAAAATATAAGTATTTATTCTTATGTCATCAAGGTAAAGTCTTATATTTTAAGAAGAAAAATAAGGTTGCGTCCAGTAGAGTTCAATTTTTTATGATGAAATCAGATATAAATTTTATGATGATTGGAGTTTATTTTTTAATAAAATTCTTTCTCTGTTTTAAATGTGATTATAGAAATGAAGATTAGTTTCTATTTGTTTTTTTATATTGATTTTATTCCTAATTAAACTAAAGGGGTTTACCCCTTAAATAAAAGATTGTTGTTTATACCCATTATCTTTCAAGCTGCCTCTTTGTTGTTTGCACTTGCTCACCCCAGTCACATAGTTCGCTATGCTCCCGGGGATTCGCTCCCTTGCCGTCTCGATGCATCTTGAAATCCATAGAGTATATATGTTTATTTCCTCTGCTTTCTTTTCTTTTTCTTGGTATTATTTTTTCTTTCTATTTTCGAATGTCTTTGGCGCATGGCGTCATCCTCTTCAGCCAGTTCAAACACGGCTTCTTTATTAATAAACCAAAAAGACAAACAGGCTGTTTGGACAATAATCAAGCTCCAGAACAGGCGGATAATATCGTTTTTAAAGATTAAATAAATGACCGCGACACAGAGTAAATTAATAAAAGCAGAGGTTAATAGACTGATAGCCAGTGTCTGAATAACCTGGCTAATTACCGGTATTCGAGCAAAGGGAATTAGGCATAACATTGCACCCACAGGGCCGAAAATCGCCGTGACGATTAAAATACCCGGATTACCACGGATGGCATCAACAAATCCGAATAAATCAAATGGAATGGTAAACATGGGTTTTATCCTTGCATGGGGTTCAGCATTGGGCTAGGTTTATATCTTAATATCCGGGCGAAAATGATATTGGGAAACTGCCGGATTCCGGTATTGTAAAGAGTAACACTTTCATTAAAGAATTCACGTCTGTCTGCAATCTGATTTTCCAGCAGAGTGATCTGCGCTTGCAAATGTTGAAAAGATGGCTGACTAATTAGGGCCGGATAGTTTTTTGCAATTATCAGAAATGACAGCAACTGGTGTGCTAATGTATTACCTATTTTCACTTTTTCATCAGTTATTTTTGCACTGGGGTAGTTTCTCCTGACTTCTGATAGTTGCAGAAAGAGCGATTTTTCATGGGCCATTGCTTGTTCTGTTATCGTGATAAGCTGAGGAATTAAATCAACCTGTTTTTTCAGTAAAATATCAATATTGGCAAACGCTTTATCCCGGTATCTTTTTAACATAACGATTTTATTAAAAACGCCTACGAGATAACGAACCGCGATCATCAGAATGACGGCCAGAATAAGAAAAGCGAGAATATATCCACCCATTGCTGTTATCTCTAAAATAACCATTTCAATAATGGAGATTCACGATAAAAAACCGTTAAATGATGAGACTGATACTCATAAGGAACGGTCAGAATAAAAGCAATCAGGATTGCCGCGCTAATGACAGTAATTGCAAGATTACGGCGCATTGGCGCAACTTCATTCCAGGCACCTAAATATCCTTTAGAGGCAATCCCCAGTAATCTGTGAGGAGCCGCCTGAGTAATAACAACTTGATCGTCTTTTTCAATAGCTGTACCAATAATTGAATACTCTTCATTTGGAAATAACAAGTACTCTTGGTAAGAAACGGAATCGGTTTCATAGTTCTGATAAGAAGAAAAATTCACAAGTGTCAACGTTTCTGGAGTTGCATCAATACGGACTGATCCTGAATCATCGGTTAAAGTAAACCGACGGATTTTTTCTTCCGAATGACGTAAAGAATAACGTTTATCGCCTTCTGAATCTTCTGTGATATCATATTCATAATAGCGATAGCCATAACATAGCTTTCTACTCAGAGGGCTTTTAAAGTGAGTTCCCGCTGTTATTCTTCCTTCTACTTTTACCAAGCCCATAGCGATTGAACGGATTTTTGATGTGGGCAAAATTTTCTGAAATTTAAGGAATTTTTTTTCCGGTGTTGTTTTCAGACCGTTATAGATAAATAGTAATAAAATTAAGCCAAATAAGGCGCCGGGTGAAACAAAAAAGGCAATCAGAAAAATGGCAATAGCCGCCGAGCCTAAAATCACTTTCCAAATTTCCTTGCTGGCAAATTTACCGGACTGCCGTGCTTGTCTATAATACTCTGCCGCGTTTTTCCCAAACGAAAAGATTAATACACAGGAGAAAACAAAAATAAAAGTAAAAAATATCATAGTCATCATAAGGTTTACCATCTGATTTATTTAAACTTGATACCGTCATAGGCTTTTTCTGTCTGACTGATTTCTAACAAAGGCAGCCTCTGATAATGAAACATGCGGGCAAAAATCAGATCAGGGAATAGATAAATCGCCGTATTATACTCCGTTACTGCATCATTAAACATTTCGCGGCGATGAGCAATTTTATTTTCTAGATCCGTCACCGATGTCTGCAATTGTGAAAATTGGGAACCTGAAATCAATGTCGGATAGTTTTCAGCTACCGCCAGTACAGATCGGAATGCATTGCTCATTTCATTGGAGGCTTTGATTTTATCCGTGAGGGTATTGGCATTAAGATATCCCTGCCGTGCATCACTTAACCGAGTAAAAATATCACGTTCATGTTCCATAGACTTTTCCAGCACGGTCACAAGCTGCGGGATCTGTTCTGCACGCTGTTTTAAAATAACATCGATATTGGCAAATGTATTGCTTGTCTGCTCTTTCAGAGCAACCAGCCGGTTATAAATTGTGATCCCCCAGCCGATAAGTCCTACAGCAATGAGAGAGATAATAATAGTGGTTACTGTCATCTTTTTCTCCACGAAAATCCGGTTATATTTACTATATAAGTCATGCCCTCCCTGCTGACTGGGGTAGCCCCCCACTTGGTTTAACCTGCCATAATCATTTAGAAATGAGAATACAAGAGTATTAAGCATACTATATCGAGGACAGATTTAATTCAATAAATGCAATTTTTTAAAAGAAGATTTAATTGCATTTACTATGTGAATCTAAGGCAAGAAAAAAATTAAATCCCACCCTGGGCTTTATGACAGGCAGGTTTTAAACTGTTATTAAAAGTTATTGTTTTAATTATGGTTTTAATCGGTATAACGTTTTACCGTTGTTTTTATCGTTTTTAACACTTTGAAAAATGAATTAATGGATATGCAGAAAGGCGTGTATATCGTCAGGTTTGAACAATGGTACGCCAGTTTGAAAACGTGTCGTTGCTGTGGTGACAAAATACCGGAAATACCCTTAAAAGTGCGTTTCTGGCACTGCCCTGAATACGGTCTTGAACATGATAAGAGACATCAATGCCACATTAAATATCAAACAGCAGGGCATAGCTACTAAAGGGTTACTTGCCTCAATGTAGTTATATATTTCTTCACGGTCTTGAATGGCTTCTGGCGTCCAGAATAATTACATTACTTGGCCTCAAAACGGCGGAGTGTGGTTTTGCGGCGGGCTAAAAATTTAGCCTCAACTTGGTCGGCTGGCGCTAGATTGCCGGCATTGGCAGAAGCTTGGCCTATTTCTATTTGTCTGCGGAGCCAAGCATCATGAACGCTCGCTTCTTGTTGCTGACGCACGAAATCGCGCATGAAGTTACGTAGTAGCTGTGAACCTTTGCGATCGAGTGATTTCGCTGCCGCGGTAAAGTCATTTTTCAGGGTATCATCAACCCTAAAGGTAAAAGTAGTTTCGCTCATAGCTAATGATTCCATCGTAATGTGTTACAAAGTAAGTACAGTGTAGTACTTAAATGAGTAGAATACTACCAGAAGGACGGTAAAATATAATATTTAGATAAAATTAAATCCGAATAGTGTCACCTATTGTAAAAAATTTATTATTGTCTCTTATTTATTCTCATAAATAATATTGTGAATTATTTATTTAAAGTATCTTTAATAAGTTAAATAATATATTGAAAATCCTTGGTTAAATTAATAAATGAAGATGATAATTATTGCTTTTAATTCTAGTTTATTAAAGTTTTAAATTAACATATCTTGATGATTGATTTATTGGTTTAGTATCTTGGTGATAATATTTGTTAAAATATAAAGATGATTGCATTTAATATAACCAAGTATTAACCATTGGAAATAGTTAATACTTGGCGATAAAGTAAGTCACGGCAGAGACATAAAGAGTGTGTTACCGCTTCATTCAGTTTATGAGTTTCTAAATAGGCGCCTATTTCCATACAAAAGTAGAATCCCACCTTCGGGGTAGGGTTGAGGATGAAGCTTGAACTAGTCGGCTTTATTTTTTCGCTTACAATTTGATCTTATCACTACTTTTCACAGTAAATCGTCATTTTGGTCATTAATTGACATACAGATGAATCTGATTTTGACACTATTCCATACCGTTTAAATGTTGCTTAACTAATGATTGATGTCAGTTGATGGTTATATAAAACCTCGGTTTAACAGAAACAGTGCAAAAGGCCAATTATGCGGTGCCGAATAGCCGGAAAATTAATGGCAAGGCGTTGAGTGGGGATGTCAGTTTGAGTGCGGGGGATGTGGGGGCATGTCGTGCTTATAGCGGCTCGATCAATACCGGCGGTGGAACATGGACTACTAAAGAGTTTATCGTATGGCTTAAGCAGAACGGGGCCTTTGATGTTCCATACTGGGTGTGCAAAGGCTCATGGTCATATGCCAGCAATCGCATAATCAACGATACAGGCTGCGGCAATATCTGTCTTGCGGGGGCTGTGGTTGAAGTTATGGGCGTAGAATCTGCAATGACTATCCGTGTTACAACACCGACGACAACAAGCGGAAACGGTATCGCAAGCGTACAATTTACTTATATTAATCACGGTAAAGATTATCGACCCGGTTGGCGTAGGGACTACAACGCAAAGCCGGACGCTAACGGCAATCTGAGAGTCTCCAGCCCAGTTGTAGATATTCACCCAGACGGAACTTATGAGTTAACTAGCGAAGCTGAAGGGGTGACTGTTATGCGGATAGAAACAGGGAAATATCGCATCAGCGGTTGTAATGGTTTTGCCAAAGATGGAGCATGGGGAATTCACGGTGGTACCATCGTCCCGGCAGACAGCAACGGGTTAAATCTTATCTGGGTTAATGAATATGTAGATACATCCAGTGGTGATATAACAATTGAGTGTTACCATCGTCAAAATACAGACGCGCCGAAATTTGCACAAAATAAGCGCGTCAAAAGTATAACTGCAACAGGGGAAGTCGTTTATTACAATGAGGGTGAGCTATGCGACATCCCCGATGGGCGAGTGCTTAATGTTCGGGTACAACTGCCGGCATCTGATGATGATCCTGCATCTCCCTCTGCTTAACGTTCCACACTGAATCTTCAGGCATTTGGACTCTAACATCTAATCTACAGTGTTCAGGAATATTGCAAGGCTCTCCATCTTTGTAGAAAACACGTTCATTGTTCTCATCGATACATTTAAGTCGCCAGTTCTGAAAACGGGTTGGTAAATGTAAGTGCTGACGATGAAAGGTTTCAATGATGACAGAGCCGTCACTCTGCACTCTGTCATCAACAAAAATTAACTCTAGGTTGTTGTTATCTTTCGGTACTGAGATACCACCGTGCACTCCCCAAGCCATATCTAAGTTATAGCCACAAACATTAGATATATGGTAAATGCCAACTCCTTCTTTTGTGACTTCTGCTCCCTTTGATTCTTCGTTAGTTGAGAATGTGCCATTGGGGTAGATTTCAATAATCGGGGAGGCTCTCTTGAGGAATCCATTAGAGTCAGGTTTAGCGTTGAGTGTTGACCAGATCATGTACCACGGATTCCATTTGCCAGCGCCATCGCCGTTTTTCGACCTGTAATATAAAGTACCGCTTCCATACGCTGAGTGGATCATTAAATCGTACAATTTAAATGGTCCAGTCGCTGAATGTGAAAATCTAATTCCCGACCCAGTTTCGGCCGGAGCATTCATTACTCCGGCATAGCCGAAATATGTTGAGTTTGGACGAACGTTATCAAAGTTATTTATCGTAGAATATGAATTTTCACCAACAACTCCGCCATCCGTGTTAATAACATCATCAAGTGTTGCTAACGTGCCGGATTTCTTCTGTAAATTTGCGTAATAGATGGTATTACCTGCATTGTCACGATAATAGATGGTTAATGGGTCCTGACCATCGGGATTAGTTGCTATCTGTACATATTTTCCGTCCTTTTTTATCAATCTCAATCCTGCATATTCATGATCTGCGTCTACGTCTAGACTGCCACATGTAAACGCATCACGAGATTTTTTCGGAGCAGCGCTTTTAGCCAATTCCACGGTTTCCACTAAACCGAGGTTTTTCACAAACTCATTTTTATCAGGAATGTCTGCGCCGTTTCGGTCTTTTGCCAGTTTATTATTAGCATTATCATTTATATCGGAAGCCAGCTTCTGCGTTACCGCGAGTGTGTTACTATCGCCTGTCTTGTTAGTGAGTTGAACAATCCCTTTTTGTGTTAATGAGGTACTGGGAATTTCTGTTGTGATTTTTTTCTCTAACGCACTATTTAATTGGGCCGTGAGTTTAGCTATATCACCATCATCCAGAACATCATCTCCTCCGGAGTGTGTTGCGATAAAATTAGCAACAACAGAGGATATCGTGGACGACTGACGTAACACCTTATTTAATTCATGAGTAGTCACATTATCTGGCGGAAACCCATTTTTTAAACTCCGACTTTCTTCATATCTTTCTTGGCTCACTACATTTGCATTATTACTGATAGAAAAGGCTTTAAAATCATTCTGGGGCTTGAGACTCATGTTTTTTCCTTAAATTATATAATATTATTTCATAAGCAACATATTGAATTATGGTAGATGATTTGTCATAATTCGCGTTAATTATAGTTTAATTCACAAAAGGAATAATTAAATGTTCTTATAACTCAGATGGTTAACTATTTTTGTACAGTTGGTAGTAATAAATAACCTGATATTTTGCAATCAAAATATACCCGAAATATTTAATGCTATAGCCATAGAAATTAAAAATCTGCACTTCTTTTGATAATTAGAATGCTTAGAATCTAAACGAATTAAGCTTTCCGATGAGTGTCTATTTTGTTGAAAAAAGAAAATACAACTGTGGTACTGAGTATTAATTATTTGGAATACTTAAAAATAAAAGAAAATAATTAAGTTAAAATAAATCACATATATTAGAGCTTTTCTCCATTAACGGCTGACCAATGATAAGGTTGCAGTTCACGTATGGTTTTAAATAACAGCTCGTTTTTCTCATTAGTTACCGCCGCTTTTACGGAGCCTCCCCAATGAACCAGACGTTCTTGACATATTCCACAGGGTGTCAAAATGATATATTCACAACCGGCATCTTCGCGGCAGAGACATAAAGAGTGTGTTACCGCTTCATTCAGTTTATGCGCCTCTAAATAGGCGCCAACTTCCATACAAAGGGATAAGGCGTCATTTTTGGTATCAGGGGCAATGCTGGTTAAGATTTTGCCCGATTCTGTCCGTACCGCGGCAGCGCCACCCCATCCCTTTGGGTATCGTTTTTCAATTAAGTTAACTGCGGCATGATATAGCTCTTGTTCTATATTCATTAATTTACTGCTCCTATCTCGTTAACCTATTTTATTTTTCTGTGTTAATAAAATCTCTGAAAGTAATTAAAATACGCATTCTTTTACTTATCGATAAGATATTATAGCATAAAACAGTACGATTTATATCGTATAAAATACGGAAGGTTTTTTCTAGATAAACTTTGTTTAAAAAATGCCTTTAAATAACCATTCCACTTATAATGACTGCCAGCCGATTAAATAATTCACTAAACATACGCTCGGTAAATGGCGCTAACATCGGGATTAAAAGCGTGAGTACTAATATACCGGTAGTCAGTGTTAACGGAAAACCGACCACAAAGATGGAGAGTTGTGGTGTCATCCGGTTTAAAATCCCCAATGATAAATTCAGTGTTAATAACAGCGTAATTAATGGCAGAGCCAGCATCATGCCGTTGATAAATATCATACTGGCGCTTTGTGCTAGTAGTAAAAATCCTTGGGCGCTGAGTTGCAATGGTTGTACGGGAATAATGCGGAATGTATCTGCCAGAACCGATAATAGCCATAGATGACCGTCAAAGGCCAGAAATAACAGTAAGGTCAAGAGGTTAAAGATTCGTGCCAAAATAGGCATATTGGGGCCGCCGGAGGGATCAAAAAAGGTCGCGAATGAAAGCCCCATCTGTAAACCAATTATTTCACCGGCGTGACGCACGGCGGCAAAGGCAATTTGCATCGTCAGGCCAAGGGATGCCCCAATCAGGATTTGCTGGAGCATCACCCAGAATGCCGCAACAGAGAAAATAGGCACTTGCGCAGGTTGCAGGTTTGGCATCAAAAGCAGTGTTACCATCACTGCCAGCCCGATTTTGACTTTCTTAGGCGCCTGTTTTTCACTGAATAATGGCGCAGTGCTGAACAGCGCAAGCACCCGAACCAGCGGCCAGAAAAATTCACTGACGAACTGGATCAGCATCTCACTGTTAAAAGAGATCATAATTAGCCAATTATCACTGGTATGCTGCTGTAGAGTTCACGCATGTAGTCCAGAAATAGGTTTAGCATCCAAGGTCCGGCGATAACGGTAGTGACAAATACCGCCAGAATTTTGGGAATAAATGAGAGTGTCATTTCGTTAACCTGTGTTGCCGCTTGCAGCAAGCTCACGATTAAACCACATAATAAAGCCGCTAACAGCAACGGCGCAGCCAGCGCCAGAGCGACTTTCATGGCTTCTGTTCCCAATGCCATGACTGATTCAGGAGTCATAATGTTTGCCTCTTTTCAGGTCAACCGTAAAAACTTTGTGCCAGAGAACCCAATAGTAATTGCCAGCCGTCAACCAGTACAAATAACATGAGTTTGAAGGGCAGTGAGATGGTGGCGGGGGGCACCATCATCATCCCTAATGCCATTAATACGCTGGCGACCACCAGGTCGATAATCAGAAATGGGATGAACAGCGTAAAACCAATTTGGAAAGCGGTTTTCAATTCGCTGGTGATAAATGCCGGCATCAGTACTCGCATAGGAACGGAATCGGCGGTTTCAAATGGCGGTTGATCAGCAAGACGAGCAAATAGCGCTAAATCGTTTTCCCTTGTCTGACGCAACATAAATTGCCGTAATGGTTTGGCGCCATTTTCTAATGCGGTTTCCAGACTGATTTTATCTTCACTGAAAGGCAGATAAGCATCTTGATAAACTTTATCGAAAACCGGTGACATAATGAAAAACGTCATAAATAGCGCCAGTCCAAGTAAAACCTGATTAGGCGGTGCCGATGGGGTGCCTAAAGCATTCCGCAATAAACCCAACACGATAATAATGCGGGTAAAACTGGTCATCATAAGCAAGGCGGCGGGAATAAAAGTCAGGGCGGTAATGAAAACTAACGTCTGAACCGGCAATGACCAACTTTGTCCGCCGTTTGCCAGCGGCTGACTGATTATGCCCGGTAACTGTGCCACGGCATCCATTGGTAAAATAAGCGCAGCGAGTATCATCCCCAGGCGGCATGACAATGCAAACTTATCCCTTGTCATAAAGAGAGAACTACTTTTTCTCATCATTCTTGCCTTGTCGCATCAGCGTGTTTTTTAAAATCTGACCAAACAGTGCCGGTTTTATCGCTTGCCCTTCGGTGGTATCGCGGTTGGATTCAGGTATTGGCATCTGGTGTAATAAATTGATTTGCTGAGCAGTGACGCCCAGTACCAGCCAGTTATCTTCAACTTCCACAATGACGACGCGTTCACGCTGTCCCAGAGAACAACTGGCTTTGATACTTAATTGTTGCTGGCTTTTTCCTTTGTTGGCAAACAGCCCCATGCGGCGTATTAACCAAGTGAGGGTGAAGATTAACAGCAACACTCCCGCCAGCGCGCTGCTGACTTGCATCAGCGTCTGACCTGCGGGAAGCGGCGCGGATGTGGCGACTTGAGTAACCGCTTGGGTTTGCGCGGCAGGTTGTGCCGCGCCATTATGCAGAGAGGGCTGGAAAGCCATATTAACGACTCAGGCGACGCATACGTTCAGAAGGGGTGATGATATCGGTGATACGAATACCGTATTTATCGGATACAACCACAACTTCACCCTGAGCAATCAGATATCCATTGATTAAAATATCCAACGGCTCCCCGGCAAGGCCATCAAGGGAAACGACCGAACCTTGAGACAGTCTCAGGAGTTGTTTGATGGTCATTTTTGTCCGGCCCAACTCTACGGATAGTTTGACCGGAATATCCAGAATCAGATCGATATCCGATAAGTGGGCCAGTGCATCCTGAGGCTCCAGAGATTCAAATATTGCCGCGCTGCTGTCCGAGGTTTGTTGTTGCGCGGCCTGTTGTTCCAGAGCTTCTGCCCACATATCTTCGGCAGATCCGGTTGCAGCGGTATCTGTGGGTTGCTTAGCATCACTCATTGGGCTTTTCCTCATCCAGAGCATTTAAAACAGGGTTAATAAGATGTTCGACACGCAGGGCATATTGCCCGTTTAATGTTCCGTACTGACTGGTGAGTACGGGCACGCCATCGACGTGAACGATCAGGCGTTCGGGTTTATCGATAGGTAAGATATCGCCCGGTTGAAGTTGCAGGATTTTTGACAGCCTCAGCGGGATATCAGCAAAGTTAGCGATTAATTCCAGCTCTGAATGTTGAACCTGTTTTACCAGACTTTCCCGCCACAGGCTGTCTTCTTGCCGCACATTGTCCAGCGGTGGATTGGTGAGGCGCTCCCGTAGGGGTTCGATCATGGCAAACGGAATACAGATGTTAAATTCACCACTCAACGCGCCAATTTCCACTTGAAACGGCGTTGTCACCACAATATCGTTCGGTGATGTCGTAATGTTGGTGAATTTCACCTGCATTTCAGAGCGAATGTATTCCACTTCAATTTTGAAGATGGCGCTCCAGGCGTCACGATAGGAATCCAGCGCCATGCGTAACATCCGGTTAATCACTCGTTGCTCAGTGTGGGTGAATTCACGGCCTTCTACTTTGGTCGGGAAACGTCCGTCACCACCAAACAGGTTATCTACCGCGATGTAAACCAGACTTGGGGCGAATGCAAACAGCGCTGTCCCTCTCAACGGTTTTAGATGAACCAGATTAAGGTTGGTCGGTACTGCTAAATTACGGGCGAATTCATGATAGGGCTGAATTTTTATTGCGCCGACGGTAATGTCAGGACTACGGCGGAGCATGTTAAACAACCCCATCCTGAACTGACGGGCAAAGCGTTCATTAATAATTTCCAGTGCTTGCAGACGTTCCCGAATAACACGGCGTTGGGTATTGGGATCATAAGGGCGAACCTCATTTTCCTTGGACGCGGTATTTTCTGCGTCGTCACTGGCGCTGTCGCCATTGAGCAGAGCATCAATCTCTGCCTGTGAAAGAATATTGTCACTCATGGTGATTATCGCAGAATAAACGTGGTAAACAGCACATCGGTGATGACCTGATCCGGCTCACCGGGCACCAAGGTTGGGCGAAGTGTTTGCTTGATGTCGTCCATCAGACGCAATTTACCGCTGTCATGCGCCAGATCTGCCGATTTCTGGCGTGATAGTAGTAACAACATACGACTACGAACTTCCGGCAGATACTCATGGAAGCGCTGACGAGTTTTTTCATCGGCTAAACGTAAAGTCACGCCGATATAGAGCACTCGGTCAAAGTGATCTTCATTGTCGATCAGGTTGACGGTGAAAGGTTCCAGAGTCATAAAGACAGGGACTTTTATGACTTTGGATGCTGTAGAATCACTCTCTTTTGCCTGTTTAAGCGCCCACCAACTGTATCCCCCGATGGCGACGCCGATAACGGCAATCAGTACTAACAGTATCATCCCAAATGGATTTTTGCGTTTATGCTCGTAGCTATAGTCAGACATGGACAGACAAATTCCTGTTTTTGTTGCGGATAAGTGCCCTCGCGTTCCGTGGCGGACTGACTTATCCATCAATATCGATAATCATTATCCCGCGTATTTCCGTCGGCAATAGCTGGAACAAACGGGGAAAAAACTACTAACTCGTTCGTTTGTTGTGAATCTGGTTTATACCCGTTATCTTTCAAGTTACCTCTTTGTTGGCTGCACTCACTATCAGGCGAAAATATCCACACCTCCCCGAACCGACGCCAGTTGATGAGGGGTTAAACGTACGGTGGATTCAGTAGCGGAGTGGTTTTCTGAAGTGGTATCAGCATTACGACTTGCGGTTCCGCCTGAATGTTGTGAATCAGAACGTTGTTCTTGTTGCCACGGACTGGCGTTGTCACTGCCGACACTGCTTTGGGTCAGTTGAATGCCGCTTTCCGCCAGTGCGTGGCGAAGTCCAGGTAATGCAGCTTCCAGTGCCGCCCGGACATGGCTGTGAGCCGATGCCAGATGTAATTGCGCTTGATTATCTTCAATGGACATACGGATTTGCAAGGCTCCTAGCTCTTGTGGATGTAGGCGTAACTCTGCTTGTTGCAGGCCGTTGCGATTGAACAAAATAATTTGCTGGTTTAATTGTTGTTGCCACTCTTCACTACCCAACTGGGCATTCAGTAAAGGGGTAGAGGCACTGGATAATTGAAACTGGGCTGTCTGATTGTGCCCTGCGGAGAGTAGGGGAGAGGTTGTTACAGAGGAGATTTGCCCGTTTTGCTGGTTTTCAGTGGCGGCTGGTGCGTGCTGGCTCTCAGCTTGAGCGGTGGTCTGAATCAGTGCGGATTCGCGAGAATGATTTTGCGTTGCACTTTCAGGTTGAATACCGTGTTGAATAGCTGCTGAGGCAAGCTTGGATTTTACTGGAGCATGTTGCACCAGTCCGTTTTCAGGTTTGGCTTTAAAAGGCATTTCCGCTTTTTCTGCTTCCTGTTTTAGCTGTTCTGGAATCGCTGTCAGAGGGTTTTCCTCAGTCGATAATCCTGTGGCGACTAATTCTTGAGCGCTAATTTGACGGTTTTTATCATTATGTTTGATGA
Source organism: Photorhabdus akhurstii (assembly GCF_019090985.1). NCBI lineage: Bacteria > Pseudomonadati > Pseudomonadota > Gammaproteobacteria > Enterobacterales > Morganellaceae > Photorhabdus > Photorhabdus akhurstii. Next base: position 2,271,657 of record NZ_CP020335.1, read on the forward strand.
GTCCGTCAGGCTGGAGGCCGCTTTTCGGATTTTCTGATTTGATGGCTAACCCGGATAATTGTATAGGTAAACTTGCCGCCAGCTCTTCCGCTGACATAAGTTTCTCATCAATGGAAACCAGTTGTTTGTTTGCATCGGCTTTTACATCAAGGGGAATCTGCGAGGAGGTAATAGACTCCGTTGATATTTCATGTGAAATAGATGATTCATTTGCGATAGATAATTCATTGGAAATGGATAGTTCGTTGGAAATAGATAATAGCGGCGACAAACCGTTGTCTGTATCATCTGTAGTCTCTTCTTCCTTGGATGACGCTTTTTCTGGTTTGAGCGCACCTTTTTGCGCCAGTTCATTTTCCAAATTAAGAAACTGAGCAAAAGCCGAAGGCTGATCGGCATCAGTGAGTGAATCACTACGTGCTGGTTGGTTTTCTGTCGGTTTCAGGTCGGCAGGCAAAAGAGTGAGATTCATTATTTATTTCTCCGTTGTGCGCTACGTTGGGCATACTCATCCATCTGTTTCTGCTCCGTTCTGTTCTGATGTAATCTTCGGTTGTTATCTGCCCGTTGTTGCAAAGTATCGAAAGCATTGAGGCGTTGTTGTTTTTCCCGCCACTGTGATAAAGCGGTATCAAGCCGCTGTTGCCATTGATTGAGCTGTAATTTGTGCTGCTCAATCGCTTTTTCCAGCGTTTTCATGAATTGCTGATAATTTTGCCAGGTGGTGCACGGCATACCGTTACTCAACGTATCGTTCAGGCGTTCCCGATACTCATCCTGATAGCCCATCAATGCTGCGAGTTGTTGCTCCATTTGCTGATGGTTCTGACGAACTTGCGCCAGATGAGTGGCGGCTTTTTCCACTGCATTTTGTGCTAGGTCACGCAAGGTCATGAGAGGTGATTGTTGCTGCATCTTATTCCTCGCTTTAATGGCAACACACAGAAATCGTTACGTTACGTAGGTAACAACTGTTGTAATTGAATGCAGGCCGCTTCATATTCACTACGTTCTTCAATATCTTGTTGTAGAAATTGCGCCATGTAGGGATAAAGTTCAATGGCTTTGTCCAGTAGCGGATCACTGCCAGCCGCATAAGCACCGACGTTAATCAGATCACGGTTACGTTGATAGCTTGCGAGTAGTTGTTTGAACTGCTGTACCCGTCGGTAGTGTTGCTTATCAATGAGTGAGGTCATCGCGCGGCTGATAGAGGCTTCAATATCAATGGCCGGGTAATGTCCTGATTCTGCCAGCGAACGGGAAAGGACGATATGTCCATCCAGAATTGCTCGGGCAGCATCGGCTATCGGGTCTTGTTGATCATCACCTTCGGTGAGTACGGTATAGAACGCGGTAATTGAGCCGCCACCGTTTACCCCATTCCCTGCACGTTCCACAAGCGCTGGCAGTTTGGCGAAAACCGAAGGCGGATAACCTTTGGTTGCCGGAGGCTCGCCAATTGCCAGGGCAATTTCACGTTGCGCCATACTGTAACGGGTCAATGAATCCATAATCAGCAATACATGTTTACCCCGATCACGAAAATCTTCGGCGATACGGGTGGCGTAGGAGGCGCCTTGCATGCGCAACAGAGGCGAGATATCGGCGGGTGCGGCGACAACCACTGAGCGGGCTAAGCCAGCGGCGCCAAGGATGTTTTCAATGAAGTCTTTAACTTCGCGGCCACGTTCACCGATCAAGCCGACGACAATCACATCAGCCTGTGTGTAACGGGCCATCATGCCAAGCAGGACACTTTTACCGACCCCGGAACCGGCAAACAACCCCATACGCTGCCCGCGACCTACGGTCAGCAGGGCATTAATCGCCCGCACGCCGACATCCAGTACGTCACTGATTGGCGTACGTTGTAGAGGATTGATTGGCGGTGTGGTGAGTGGAGCGCGATAGCCGGTATCCGGTGAAGGAAAACCATCCAGTGGACGACCGGCGCCATCCAAAACTCGTCCTAACAGTTCCGGGCCAAGGGGTAACTGGCGGCCACTGCCACAATCTTCACTGTACGGACGAGCGTATACCCGGGCGCCGGGTACAATCCCTTCCAGATCTTCAAGCGGCATCAGTAAAAGTTTTTCGCCATTAAAACCGACAACTTCACTTTCAACTTCTTCAATATTGTTGCCATTTTGTCGCTCAATCAGGCAGGTTGCCCCAAGAGGCAGATGTAAACCTGTTGCCTCCATAACCAGCCCGGTCGCTCTGGTCAGACGCCCATAACGACGAACCGGCGAAGTTTTCGCTAATTTCTTCTCAAAAGCATCCAGTGTCGCCAGCCAGCGCCCGAGTCTTGCTGTCATTACAATTCCCCCGGTGCCGCCAGTCGGCATAATTCATGCCAGCGGGTTGCCAGACTGGCATCTAAATCGCCTTCCTCTGCGCTGATTTTACAACCGCCAGGATGTAGCTTGTTATCTGCCAGTAAGCGCCAGCCGTGTAGTGAGAGCGTATTGCCTAATTGTTGCTCAACCATTGGCATATCTTGTGGGTGAACCCGCAATTGGGGTTTACCACTCAACATTGGTTCCTGTTGAATAAATTCACGGATTTGATTGAGTAGGGCAGTGCCATCACAGATCGCCGGTTGGCCCAAGATCTGTTTTGCGGCGGTCAGTGCTAGTTGCATCAAGCGGGAGGCAATGATCGTGTCCAGTCCTTCCAGTGAATGTTGGAAATCCGCTAGCAGATTTTGCCATTGCTCGGTGATAGGTTGCTGCTGCTGAATGGCATCTTTTCGTCCCTGTTCCAGACCGGCCTCTAAGCCGGTTTGGTAGCCTTTTTCATAACCTTGTGCTTGACCTTCGGTAAATCCCTGTTCATGACCTGCCTGTCGAGCCTGTTCTTTCAGGTTATCCAGCATTGCCGCCTGTTCAAGGATTTCATTACGCTCAGAATCTTGCTGTGAGTCATCAACGGGCTCGGGTTTGGCACGCAGTTTTTCCCACTGTGTCAGCTCGTTTGGTTTCCAGGGTTGCCAGTCAGCCTTGTTTAACTTATCAGACATAGCTATCGTCGCCACCATTCAGGATAATCTCGCCGCTTTCTGCCAGACGACGAACAATAAGCAGAATCGCTTTCTGTTCGCTCTCCACTTGCGACATCCGCACCGGACCACGGTTTGCCAGGTCATCGCGCATAATCTCTGCGGCACGTTGAGACATATTGTTGAGGAAATGATCGCGCAGTTGCTGGTTGCAGCCTTTCAGTGCAATGAGCAGGGAGTCAGTGGTGATTTCCTGCAACAGGCGCTGGATACTGCGGTCATCCACATCGATAAGGTTTTCGAACAGGAACATTTCATCGATGATTTTTTGTGCCAGTTCGTTGTCGTAGGCGCGCATAGCTTCGATGACATTCTCTTCCTGCTGGCTTTTCATCAGGTTGATAATTTCAGCCGCGGTACGAATGCCGCCCATTTTGCTGCGCTTGAGATTCTGGCCGTCCAACAGGTTATTGAGCACTTCTGTCAGTTCAGCCAGTGCCGCCGGTTGTACGCCACCGAAAGTGGCAATACGCAGCATGATGTCGTTGCGTAATTTGTCATCAAACAGCGCCAGGATATCGGCTGCCTGTCCGCGGTTTAAGTGAACCAGAATGGTGGCGATAATCTGTGGATGCTCTTCACGGATCATATCGGCTGCCATTTGAGGCTCCATAAAGTTGAGGGTCTCAATACCGGTGGTGGTTTCACGGGATTCGAGAATATCCTCAAGCAGACTGGAAGCGCGTTCTTCACCTAGCGCTTTAATTAGCACCGAGCGCAAATAGTCACTGGCGTTGATACTCAGTGCCGCATACTGACCGGCATCTTCTTCAAATTCAGCCAAAACATCCACCAGTTGTTGGTTAGAGATTTGGCGCATACCAGCCATTGTGATACTGAGTTGCTGGACTTCCCTGGAGTTCAGGTGTTTAAACACCTCGGCCGCCTGATCTTCTCCCAGGGTCATTAACATGACGGCGCTTTTTTCTGTTCCGTTCAGGCTCATTGTTCGTTACTCATCCATTGACGGATCACCAGCGCCACTACGCGAGGATCTTTTTCTGCCAGCTCGCGAATGCGTTGGCTTTGAATTTCAGCACTGACTCGTTGACGTGTCAGTTTCTGGCGCGTTTTTTCATCCATTTCCGCGCTAGATTCAGTCACTTGTCTTTTCTGAACTTTCTGTGCTTCGAGGGCGGCTTTTTCCGCGGCGCGTTTTTTAGCAAGTTGAGGAACCACCATTTTGCGCCACAGCAGCCATGCCACCAGAATCAATAGCAGGTAGCGGCCAAAATCGAAGGCTTTTTCCAGCAGAACCGGGTTCTGCCAGACAGGAATAACCTCGATATTTTCTTTGCTTTCAGTAAATGGCGTGTTAACCACATTCAAGCTATCGCCACGCTCTTTAGAAAAGCCCATCGCTTCTCTGGTCAGCGCTTCTATTTTTGCCAATTGCTCAGGGGTTAGCGCCTGAGTTTCCGGGCTGTTTTTGCCTTCTACCGTGACATAATTGACGACAACGGCGACGGATAAGCGTTCAACACCGCCCGCTTGCTGTTGCACATGGCGAATAGTCCGGTCCACTTCATAGTTTGTGGTTTCGTCACGGCGGTTATTGCGATTATTGTTCACCATGCGCTCATTACTGTTACTTGCGGATGATGCTTTCTTATCGCTCTTATCGTTTTTATTGCCATCTTTGGCATTCGGTTTATCAATCGGCGCACTCGGTGGCGGGCTAGGCTGATTGGAAAGCGCACCGGGAATACCGCCGACCTGAGAGCCGCCACTCTGCTCGCTTTCACTCAACTGTTTTGAGCGAACCGCAGCCTGATTAGGGGGTTGGTTCGGTTTATATTCTTCCGCCGTCTCTTCACGGCGTGAAAAATCCACCTGTGCCGTCACTTGGGCGTGAATGTTACCACGACCGACAACCGGGGTTAGAATCGCTTCGATACGATGCTGGAAACGATTTTCCACTTCCTGAATGTATTTCAGTTGACTGGTATTCAGATCGCGACCGGTGGCGTCGGCTTGTGTCAACAGACGTCCGGTCTGATCAACGATGGTGACATTGCCCGGCGGTAAGCCGGCGACACTGCTGGATACCATATGGACGATGGCGTTTATCTGGCCTTCATCCAAAGTACGGCCTTGCAGTAATCCGACAGTAACGGACGCTGAGGGCGATTTCTGTTCACGGACAAACAGCGAGGGTTTTGGCAGTGCAAGGTGAACACGGGCATTTTGCACCGGCCCCAAAGATTCAATGGTGCGTGACAGTTCACCTTCCAATGCCCTTTGGTAGTTAACTTGCTCACTAAATTGGCTGATGCCAAACTTTTCTTTATCGAGTAGCTCGAATCCCGCAGCCCCACCCTTAGGCAACCCTTGTTGCGCCAATCTTAGCCGTGTCTCATGCACCTGTTCGGCAGGGATCATGATCGCAGCGCCATTTTCGGCAAAACGGTAAGGGATATTTAATTGGGTTAGTTGGGTGACAATATCGCCACCATCTTTATCGCTCAGATTACTGTAAAGCACCCGATAATCGGGGCTGCGTAACCACAGGAAAAGGGCAATGACAATCGCAACGGCTGCGCTGCCGGCAACTAATAATGGCACTTTAGGATCAGCTTTTATCTGGTTAATGATAGCACTGAAACCTTTAGTTTGATTTTCAACGTCGGTTGTTGCGGCACTCATAGACGATCCTTGCCTTGCTGTTCAACATGAATACTAAAAGCGTGGCGTAACAAAACAGACTCCCCATACGCAAGCGAAAAAATTCTTCCTATTTTCAGTTTTGTCATTATTCGCTGTTCACTCATCTTTTAATGGCACAATAAGCCCTGACTTTTTACTTTAATTACCCGCTTTAGATCGAGAGGGCTATGTTAGGGTGGCGGTCTGAAAATATGCCGTATAAACCTTGGGTTAATATGGCATTGAATTGCGTAGGTTATAGGGTGGTTTAACACGAGGTTTTTATGTCAATTCAAGCAATTGAAGGCGTGCTGCAACAGATGCAGGCTCAGGCGCTACAGGCAGCCAGTATCGCAAAACCCATGCCGTTACAGGGTGGATTTGCCAGTCAACTAACGGCGGCTATTGGTAAAATTAATCAAACACGTTTAAATGCGACAAAACAAACTCAGGATTTTACCCTGGGTGTACCCGGTGTTGAATTGAATGATGTGATGGTGGAGATGCAGAAATCCAGTATCGCTTTGCAAATGGGCGTCCAGGTAAGAAATAAGCTGGTGGCTTCTTATCAGGAGATTATGAATATGCAGGTGTAGGTATATTAAGCTATTGATGTCTATAGTTTAAGACAGATCGCGAGTGTCGTGGATAAATTCCGCGGCGCTGCAAACAGGATATTCCATCGGTTTTATTTCTGGTCTTTTGTGTTGAGATTGCATTTCTGTCCACATTTCAGCGCTGCCCATTTTGTTAAAGCCCCTTTTAACGGATGAAATTTCCAACTCGGAGCGTTCATATCATCTGGTTTTTTAGCCGTGTTTATTGTGGTTAACTGAATTTGCAACTTTACCGTATGTTTTGGTTGAATGCTTGTTGTAGTTAGCGATTTAATTAAATGTTGTAAAACTCATAGTCAATAAAATATTTAAGGTGTCACGGTTTCGAATAATAATTTTTAACTCCAATTTCTGAGATTAATGTTAATTTGTTGATAAGTATCAAAAAACGATAAGGAGAATGAGCGGTATATCCTGTTATAATTGAATCTTAGTTTTATGCCGGTTGCATTAATTCATAAAAATTTACTGAATGTTTAATAATAGATTAAAAGTTAAATCATGTGGTTTAATTTTTAATTATTTATAGATATAAGGAAATAATATGTCTGAGGTTATTAAGCCTGAAAATGAATGCCAGTTTGATCCTAAGCAATATGAATGCCACGGTGTTATCGCTCCGGTTGGTTCTTTTTCTTGGGCTTTGATTCAATTAAAACTACGCAAGCTTGTCGCTCGTTCTGTTTGGCGCGATAAAAAGGTATATTTGGCTATTACTCCTCGTGTGAATGATTTAACAATAGAAGAAGGTAGTGCTTACTCTGTTGATGGTGTCGCCGTTGGCACTAAATATGATTATTTGACGCATATTGATCTACGCAATGAGCACGGTAACTTTGTACCGTGGCAGCCAACGCAAGAAGATATGATGGCTTGTGATTGGGAATTTGTAAAAGAAACAGTGAAGCCTAAACCAAAACCACCTGCCAAACCTGCATATCAGCTGAAAGCGCGATTGACTGTCGGTGAACATAAATCTCAGTATTTCGGTTATGCTGATATACATGGTACTACCACTGATTATAGTATGGGAAGGTGGGAAGAAATTAGTAATAATACATTAATTCCAAAAAATATTAGAGAATTCAGTGTGGCTCATTCTAATCGTTCTCCGCCACATCGCTTTGTTATTAGTGAAAAAAATAATTCTAGTGAAATTAAAGAACAACTTGGCTCAAAAAGATTAATCATCAAATGTTTAAATAAAGAATATGATTTAGGAGTGGCTGAAATATATTATGTTATTACTCTATTGTATAAGCAGACTGAAGATTCATCAGCGTTAGAAGAATTATTTGTTTCATCAGTGGGTAAAACCTTTGAAATTGAATTCAATTTTTTTGATGATTAATTTAAATAGATAGCCATATTTTTAATTTAATGCTGTATTAAAACATTTTAAGGCTGCTTTATAGCGGCCTTTTTCGTATCTGCTGTCACAAGTTAAATCCAATTTACATTTATTCTGATGAGAGGTTGTTTTCTTTATTTGATATTAGGTAAATTATGATAAAAATAGTATTTATCCTTAAAAAACACAAGAGAAAGTTAAAATTTTCACGCTCAACAGACGCAATTTAATCACCAAGATTTCTTATCTATTCCTTATAATCTGAATTGAAATCAATACATCCTAAACCAAGCTCACAAAATGGGTAAATAATGGTGATGAGAGTACATCACCTTTATTTCTCAATTATTTTTGTTCCGTAGAGTTCATAAGGGTATTATGATAGGGTTCAACAGGGAATTGGCCGTAGCTATCATTTACTAATTGCTGTTGGCTTGCTTGTTTGATGAGTTTACTTAATTCATCAAGTCTTTTCTGTAGTAGTTTTTTAATCTCATTTTCATTATCTAAAATTATCTGCAAAATGTTGGTCATTTTTTGCTGTAACGAAAGAGAAGTCGTCGATGATATTGAAGAGTGGCTGATCACTTCTACTGCTTTGAGGTAGGTGATTTCCATATCAACAAGTTCATCCCATTTTTCATTTTTAGCTAAATTAAGCATTTGCTCACTTAAACTTAGGATCTGTTGGTAAGCTGACAAAAGATCCATTTTATTATCCATTAAACAATATCCTGACTGGCGTTGTAATGAGGGCCAATTTGCCGCCAAGCGTCTGAAATCTCGGTGAGTAACTTTATTACTTCGGTAATGGCTGGCTCATCATTGCGTAAATTAGCGTGGAGTAAACGTTGGGTCATATAGTCGTAAAGGGAAGCGAGATTGTGTGCCAGCTCTCCACCTTTTTCATTATCTAACCCCTGTTTGAGGCCATTATCGATGATATTGATCGCTTTGGAAATAGCTGCGCCTTTTTCCGCGATATTACCTTGTTCCATCAGAATAATTGCTCGACGCAGGGCGCTAAGCGCCCCGTTGAACAAAATCTGAATCAACTGATAGGGAGAGGCGTTCATAATTTCGCTCTCCATATCTATCTGGGCATACAATTGACTTGCCGAACGTTGATACATAATTTCCTTTAATTATCTCATTTGCTGTAATTGTGAGAGGAAGTTACCGGTTTTTCCCAAGGAAGAGACCATTTTATCCAGTTGTGAAAATTGGCGTTTATAACGTTCAATTGTTTCGTTAATATTTTCTTTCGTCCTGTCTACTTGTTTCTCAAGGGTTTTTAGACGCTTGTTAATGCCATTAGTCGCGGTAACTAAGGTACCTTCATGGCTATCCAGAGCATCTTTTAATAGCTTATGTGTCTGAGTGGCAAAACCCGTTTCTTTACCGTCACCCATAAAGAACGCTTTCACATTAGCTGGTTTTTCTTTTAGATTTTTTTCCAGTTTTTCGTTATCAATTTCCAGCTTGCCGTCAGGCTTTTGTTTAATGCCCAGCTTATTCAGGGTTGGAATATCATTAGCTGCCTGAGAGCTGAAAATCTGGCCTCTTAGTTGGTTCTGTATTCCGCGTAATGTGCTGTCGCCTAATAAAGCGCCATTATCTTTCGACGGTTCTTCACCCTGTTTTACTGGCTTAAATTTGGTCAGTGAATCAAATGTCGTTTGTAATTCATTATAAGCATCAACCCAGTTTTTAATCGCCTCTTTCATCGGCTCAATATCACGGGATATGACCAGTATTTCTGGCTTATGTTCCCCTGGTTTATCTTTATCCTCAGTCGTTTTTTTCAGATCCAGCTTAACGCCTTCGGGTGCATCGGTAATATGGTTTGTCTGACGCTCAATTTCGATTTTGTTGACGGTCAATTTCGCATTTTTCGCTTCAACCGTTTGAGTGAGTTTACTCGTTGTACCCGGATAGTTTAGAAACTCGCTAAGTTTGTTATCACCTTCAACAGTGATGGTCATCACCGATTCAGTGCCCGCTTTTTTGGCCGTCAGCACTAAATAGTTTTCGCCATCTTTGGCTTTAATAATACTGGCGTTGACATTACCTTCCTGCTTATTAATGGCATCACGGATCTCAATAATGGATGTTTGTCCGTCTGTCAGCTCGATTTTCATCGGCTTTTTTTCGCCAGGCTGAGTAATGGTAATTGTCCGGGTTTTACCTTCGCCCAAAGATTCACCGATATGCTCTTTGATATTACGAACTTTTTCTGTTTGTAATGATTGCGCCTGTGCCAATTGTTTAACTTCAATACTGTAGTTACCTGGACTGGCTTTAGAATCAGTACTGGCAACGAATGCATCATGTTTTTCGCTGGCAGTGGTTGTATTAAGTTTATCGAACTTTTTCAGTGACTCAGACGCGGTTTCCAGCTTTTCTAAACTGCCTTTTAACGTACCAAAAGCGGTTAGCTTACCTTTATAACTGGTTTGCTGTTGTGTCAGAGGGACTAAACGCTTTTGTTCTGCTGCCTGAAGTTTATCCAATATAGAGCCCAAATCCATCCCCGATCCGGCGCCTAATGAAGAAATGCTAGCCATTTATTGACTCCTTTATTAGTAAATCTTTATTGAACCGGTTATCGGTAAGTTTTTAGAAAAGTTTACTAATAAAAATAATTTTTCTATGGTAGGAATAGTCGTGAAGAACCGACGCTGTTTGGCTTATCAAGGCAATGTGATAAAAAAGAAAAAGTTTTTTCAAGAAAAATTAAAGGTTCTTTGAGGGGCGCCGATAAAACTGTTGGCGGTGATGAACACCGTGGGTAAACCCCAAACTTATATATCGACTTGATTTTAAAAAGGAACTCTAACTATGGCACAAGTCATCGGAACTAACATCCTCTCCCAGCTGACTCAGAATAACCTGAATAGATCCCAGGGTACTTTGGGTAGCGCTATTGAGCGTCTGTCTTCTGGCCTGCGTATCAACAGCGCGAAGGATGACGCGGCTGGTCAAGCGATCGCTAACCGTTTCACTGCAAATGTTAGAGGTCTGACTCAGGCAGCACGTAACGCTAACGACGGTATCTCTATTGCACAGACTACCGAAGGTGCGCTGAACGAAATTAATACCAACTTACAACGTATTCGTGAATTGGCTGTTCAGGCGAAAAACGAAACCAACTCTGCGAGTGATACCAAATCTATCCAGGAAGAAGTTACTGAGCGTTTAAAGGAAATTGATCGTATTTCTAAACAGACTCAATTTAACGGTGTTCATGTTCTAAGTGAAAAGAACGAAATGACTATTCAGGTTGGTGCTAACGATAACGAAGTTATCAAAATTAATCTGGAAAAAATTGACAGCGAGATTCTGGGACTGAAGGAATTCACTGTTTCTAAGGAAGTTCCACATGGTACAGAAATAAAAGAAGTCGGTGCTGCTGGTGCTAAGAAAGGACTTGATTTTACTGAAGCTTCTGTTGCTGGTAAAAATCTGTCTGGCCATAAAGTCTATGAAGCGGTTGATGATAAAGGCAAAGCGAAGACTGGTGAATATGTATTAGAAGGTAAAGATGGTTCAGGTAGTACAAAGTATTATAAAGCTAAAGTCGGTACTGATGGTAAAGTCACTGCATCGGATGAAATCAAACCAGAAACATCAAAAGATCCTCTGGATACTTTAGACAAGGCTTTGGCAAAAGTTGACAGCCTGCGCAGTTCTCTGGGCGCTATCCAGAACCGTCTGGAATCTACCGTTAACAACCTGAACAACACCGTTAACAACCTGAGCGCCGCTCGTAGCCGTATCGAAGATGCTGACTACGCGACCGAAGTGTCTAACATGAGCCGTGGTCAAATTCTGCAACAAGCGGGTACTGCGGTTCTGGCTCAGGCTAACCAAGTGCCTCAGAATGTAATGTCTCTGCTGCGTTAATCGCTCAGTTAGGGCAATATGTGAACCTGATTCACATAAAAATCCAAATAAAATCAAGGATCGGCTCGCCGGTCCTTCTTTTTAGGAGTTTATCAGGAACAGCCTAAAATTTGTGATACTATTAGGCAGACAATAAATTTCGCATAGGTGAAAAAGAAGCGTTTTTACTACATTGTTCAAACGATTGCCCTTGTTAGGGGATTGGATAATGATGGTTAGTCTCTTTTTCCAAAGGTGTCTGTTGTTGTGAGCGATTTGTATACCGCCGAAGGCGTGATGGACAAAAACAGCCTCTGGAAGCGCTACGTACCATTAGTTCGCCATGAAGCGTTAAGGCTACAAGTTAGGTTACCCGCGTGTGTGGAGCTGGATGATCTACTTCAGGCCGGGGGAATCGGCTTACTAAATGCGGTGGAACGTTTTGATTCCTTACAAGGAACCGCGTTTACCACTTATGCGGTACAACGCATCAGAGGTGCAATGTTGGATGAGTTAAGGAGCCGCGATTGGGCTCCGCGTAGCGTGCGCCGTAATGCGCGCGAAGTGACGCAAATCATCCGTAAACTTGAGCAAGACTTAGGCCGTCCAGCCAGTGAGCAGGAAGTTGCTAAAGAATTAAAGATTGATCTGGTAGAATATCGGCAGATACTGTTAGATACGAATAACAGTCAATTGTTTTCGTATGACGAATGGCATGAAATTCATGGTGAAAGCTGTGAACCTGTCATTGAAGAGGGGCATGAAACTAATCCCTTACAACAATTGCTGGAGAGTGACGTTCGTCAACGGGTAATTGAAGCTATTGATTCGTTACCTGAGCGAGAAAAAATGGTTCTGACGCTGTATTATCAGGAAGAACTTAATCTGAAAGAGATTGGCGCAGTACTTGAAGTCGGGGAGTCCCGTATAAGTCAGCTACACAGCCAGGCGATTAAACGCTTGCGGGCACGCTTAAATCCGGAAAAGTAACTTTTTTGCTTATTTGTTTTTTGTTTAAGACTACACACAGGGCTTATCTCTTATGTCTGTTACAACACAAAAGAAACGGCCGCTCAGCCGTTACATTAAAGACTACAAACATAGTCAAACTCATTGCTTGCATTGTCACAAAGCTCTTGACCGTATCTCTTTGGTTTTTAATGGCCAAGTGATCAACAAAGAGTCCATCTCCGAGATGACGGAGTTGATTGATGACAAGACTTGGGATGAGCTGCAAGATAAATTTGTCGCGTTATGTCGTTTTTGCAGTGAGATTTATTGCAATAGCGAGACAGATTATTTTGACATCATGTCGTTCAAACAGTACCTGTTTGAACAGACTGAAATGAGTCATAGTACTGTTCGTGAGTATGTGGTTCGTTTACGACGTTTGGATGAATTGCTCACTTCAAGCAATTACCCTGTAAAAGAGTTCACAACAGAGAAAATTCAGGAAAAACTGAGTGAAAAGCTGTCACAGTCGGCATTCAGTAACTACAACATTGCTTTGCGCAAGTATGAACAGTATTTGAGCTGGCAACAGGGCGGTCACTAAGCTGGAAATATAAACAGCAAAGAGATGATTAATTTTGGGGGAACACATTTTGGTGTGTTCCCCTTAGACCGCTGACAAGCCACGTTAAAAATAACGAGGTTGTTTTCATTATGCATAATCATGCAACTCATTTTCTTCATTAATTCGGTTTAATTGCCCGTCTGGGCGTGTAGAAGAGTTTATACGTTAGGCAAACAAAAGGAGATATCATCTCGATTGGAGAATATTTGCATATTTTTTATCTTTCAGACGTGAAAATAAAAATCCCTTACAGATGAGATGATGAATGATTTATTAATCCTCTCAGCAAGCCAATGGACTTATTTTGATAAAATCGACAAAGAAGAGATAATAATATAATACAAGCTTGGCTTTTAATAACAGGGACGATAATAGGCTTAATTATTTTCTATATAATGGTTGCGGATTAACTATTTGTCACAAGATTTTTTGTTATTATTTCATTGGGTTGGGGTTGCGGAGGTGATGAAAGTAGTTATTTTAAATATCGCTATAGGAACCAACTTATTTTGCCTTGTTATCTTTTCAGTTGTCTCACCATTAATTAGCCTAACATCATCTTAAATCTTATTGACTTTTGTATATGGCAATATATTGTATATGTTAATTTCATTAATATGGTATTTGCTATGGAAAAAGAAATATTTATTTTTAGAGAAGTTAACGTAGAAGACGCAAACAGTCTGGTTGTCTTTTTAAATGATTTGGATAACACATCGGAATTTATGTTACTTGAGCCGGGGGAAAGAAAAACAAGCGTTGAAGAACAGGCGGATATAATAAAAGGATTAGGAAAAGACAGGCAAATGTTAATATGTGAAGATAACAAAAGTATTGTTGGATTTATTGTTATATCTAAATAAGATTTCATAATAGTGCTACACTCATTTTTTGTCTTCCTGGTTTTTGCTGTGATGAAAACGATGCCAAAAAGGCATCAACATAATTAAGCAACTGCCACATAAATTGACAACGGTGATTTCGCGTTATTGTCTCATGGAGCGATTGCCATAACCGTTCTATTTTATTTAGCCACGGTGAATAGACGGGTAAAAACAACAGGGTAAATTTGGGATGTCGTGCCAGCCACTCCTTTACCTTCTGACTTTTATGAATACCGTAGTTATCTAAGATTAATGTGAGAGTTTCCGCATGGGGATATTGATGATTCAGTTCATCTAACATTTTGATAAATAAATCAGAGTTCTTTTTTATTCCTTTAACATAGGTGACTTGCTCTGTCTGAGCATTGAGGCAACCCGCAAGGTAATGTTTTTCATTTTTTCCCGGGGTGATAACCCGTTTTTGTTGTCCTTTGAAACACCAGTCCGCGCCGATTTTCGGGTTGAAATCAATATCCACCTCATCTTCATAGAAAACGGGATGTTTTTCTGAAATATTCGCTTTGGCTTCTGCGATCTTTGCCATTTTCTCCTCATGTTCAGGATCAGGTTGTTTTACCGTGGGCGCCGCTCTGCGCCAGACAATTCCCACCTGAGCAAAATAACGATAGAGGACACTTTGTGTCAGAGAGAGGTTGAGTAATTCATTAAGAGTATGAGTCATAAGCTCAAGGCTCCAGCGAGAGCGAAGATAGCCGAATTCTTGGGGAGATTGCTGTAATAAGAAAAGCAACAGGCTATAGAGAGGGGTGAGATCCCAGACAGCAGGTCGGCCAGCCGGTAAACTGTTGAGTCCTTCGAGTCCATATAATGTAAACCATTCAACCCAACGATTGATGGAAGAGCGTGCGGCATGAAGGGTTTTGGCGACATAAGTCACCGTCAATCCCTCATTGAGCATCAATAACGCCGTCAATCGACGGGAATAGTTCTTATCACGGGTTTTGTGGATAAGTTTTCTCATTTTCTGGCATTCATTTTGAGGTATGGGTGCTATGATAGGCATCACTCAGTCCGTGTTGAGGTTTGGGATTTTTGGCAATTGATCAGATCGCAAAAATCGGACTGAGTTCCCTTCCAGTGATCTATTATTTTGAAAATTTATTTAGAGGAGTATGTAATAGAAACAGGCATCTGGGTTCTATTGTTCTTGGAGTAAAAAAAGAATATAGAAACAAAGGCATAGCGAGAAATCTACTCGACAAAGCGCAAGATTGGTCCCGGAAAAATGGAATTAGCAGACTTGAATTAACCGTTGCAATAAAAAACACATTGGCAATAAAGCGGTATTTGTCATCAGGTTTTATTTTTTCTGGCATCAGAACTGGCTCACTATTTATAAATGGTGAACTGATAGATGAATACTATATGAATAAAGAAATATGAATAAAGGAATACTGAAACAGTAATGGACTGTGGGCAAACAACCGGTGATTAAGCTTAGATTCTTGGGGAACACATTTTTGATGTGCTCCCCTTAGCTACAGCCGAAATTAACCGATAGTCATCAGACTGGCATTACCCCCCGCCGCTGCGGTGTTAATGCTCAGTGAACGTTCATGTAGCAGACGTTCTAACAGCAGATTAGTTTCTCCACGGGCAAAACCTTGTACGGAAATGATAACGCCTTTACGTTGAGCGACTTGTTCGCAAACTTGGCGCAATTGATCAGAATCGCCGTGGTAAATAACCGCTTCGAATACCGTATCTTCACTTTGCCAGTCCTGAACCAAATTGATTGATTTACGGACGCTATCTGGCAATTGACGAAACAGTTGCTGATGTAGTTCATCATTTTGCCATAGTAACTGACAGCCCACAGATAATGTTGCTGCCAGTTGAATGAATGTATCCTGTTGATTATCCGCCAGACACAACACTTGACCACGAGGTAACAGAGTGTAGGTATTGCGTTCGCCGGTCGGCCCCGGCAACAGGCGGGTAGTGCCGCCTTGTGCCAGCAATTTATATTGTTGAATCAACTGATTTAGCTCTTCGTTGTGCTGCTTGGTCGCCCATTCTGTCAATGCATCAAAAGGGGTCATCAGCGATAGACGAACATTGGCATCCAGTGGATATTCAGCATCCTGACGTTCCAACGTTTGGTTGATCGCGTTTTGAGGACGGCAAGAGAGCAGACGGTACAAATAGAGCGGGCCGCCTGCTTTCGGCCCGGTACCGGATAAGCCTTCACCACCGAACGGTTGCACGCCAACAACAGCGCCTACCATGTTGCGGTTGACATACAGATTGCCGACTTTCGCTTTAGCGGTAACTTGTGCAATCGTTTCATCAATACGGGTATGGACGCCAAGGGTCAAACCATAGTTGGAGTTATTAATCTGATCCAGCAATTGATCCAGCTCGTCACGTTTGAAACGGACAACATGCAGAACAGGACCGAAAATCTCTTGTTTTAATTCATTGAAATTTTCCAATTCAATCAGCGTTGGTTTAACGAAAGTGCCTTGATCCCACTCTTGATTGTCAACCACATTATCGTGTGCTGCCTGATAAATCGTGCGTCCTTTGGTACGCATTGCTTGAATATGGCGATCAATACCGGCTTTGGCTTCCGCATCAATGACCGGGCCGATATCGGTGGACAGGCGCTCAGGATTACCCATCCGGCATTCAGACATGGCGCCTTTCAGCATGGTGAGGGTTCTTTCTGCAACATCATCTTGAATACAGAGGATACGCAGGGCGGAACAACGTTGACCGGCGCTGTCAAAAGCAGAGGCGACCACATCAGTAACAACTTGTTCTGTCAGAGCGGAAGAATCGACAATCATGGCGTTCAGACCACCGGTTTCGGCAATCAGAGGGGTTGGGCGCCCTTGTGCATCGAGTCTTCCGGCAATATTACGTTGTAACAGACTAGCCACTTCGGTGGAGCCGGTAAACATCACGCCGCGTACTCTCTCATCTCCCACCAGAAGAGAACCAACGGTTTCACCTCGGCCAGGTAATAATTGCAATGCATCGTGGGGAATACCTGCTTGATGCAGTATTTTGACTGCCGTTGCCGCAATTAATGGGGTTTGCTCCGCAGGTTTTGCTAATACACTGTTACCGGCAGCCAATGCAGCCGCTATCTGCCCGGTAAAAATGGCTAATGGGAAATTCCACGGGCTGATACAGACAACCGGCCCCAGTGGACGATGGGTATCATTAGCGAAATCATGACGAACTTGTCCCGCATAGTAATAGAGAAAATCGACCGCCTCGCGTACCTCGGCAATTGCATTATTAAAGGTTTTGCCGGCTTCTCGAACCAAAATACCTAATAACGGTTGCAGCTGGTTTTCCATCAATTCCGCAGCGCGAACCAGAATAGCAGCTCGTTCTGATGGGGGAGTCGCAAACCAGATTGCGCCGGCTTCTGTTGCGACATCAAGCGCATGACCGACTTCCTGTTCAGTGGTTTCACGAACATAGCCGACAATATCCGAAGGTGCCGCCGGGTTAATAACTGGTTTAGCGGCCGGTAATTCACCTTGATGGTGATAATTGCCGCCCAGTAGTGGCTCGCTATACCGTTCTTCGGTGGCAGAACTTAATAGCGCGCTGGAAAGAGATGCCAGACGATGTTCGTTGGCAAGATCCAGACCGGCTGAGTTTGCGCGATCTTTGCCATACAGATTGTGAGGCAGAGGAATTTTCGGATGTGGAAGACCGATTTGACCTTCGGTTTCGGCCAGCTTCTGAACCTTGTTCACCGGATCAGCGACCAGTTCATCCAGTGGTAATGTGGTATCGGCGATACGGTTGACGAAGGAGGTGTTAGCGCCGTTCTCCAACAGGCGACGGACCAGATAAGCCAACAGTGTTTCGTGAGTGCCTACTGGCGCATAAATACGGCATGGGCGGTTTAATTTACCGTCAGCGATTTTCCCGACCACTTGTTCATACAAGGGTTCTCCCATGCCATGCAGACACTGGAACTCATATTGACCAGGATAATAGTTTTGGCCGGCCATATGATAAACGGCAGCTAAAGTATGAGCGTTATGGGTAGCGAACTGAGGATAAACCAGATTGGGTACTGACAATAATTTGCGGGCGCAAGCCAGATAAGAAACGTCAGTATAAACTTTGCGGGTGTAAACCGGATAGCCTTCCAGCCCATCGATTTGAGCGCGTTTAATTTCGCTATCCCAGTAAGCGCCTTTTACCAGTCGCACCATCAACCGACGGCGGCTGCGTTGTGCTAAGTCAATGACTGCATCGATAACAAAGGGGCAGCGTTTCTGATAAGCCTGAATAACGAAACCAATGCCATTCCAGCCAGCCAGTTGTGGTTCAAAACAGAGTTTTTCCAACAAATCGAGAGAAATTTCCAGACGATCGGCTTCTTCGGCATCAATATTAATACCAATATCATATTGGCGTGCCTGTAATGTCAGGGAAAGCAGGCGTGGATATAGCTCGTTCATGACGCGTTCATATTGAGCACGGCTATAACGCGGGTGCAGGGCTGAAAGCTTAATGGAAATTCCCGGTCCTTCGTAAATGCCGCGGCCGTTAGATGCCTTACCGATAGCATGAATTGCTTGTTGGTAGGAAACCATATAATTCTGAGCATCTTCCTCAGTTAAAGCGGCTTCACCTAACATATCATAGGAGTAACGGAACCCTTTTTCTTCCAGTTTACGTGCACTTGCCAGCGCTTGAGCGATGGTTTCTCCGGTAACAAACTGTTCACCCATCAGGCGCATTGCCATATCTACGCCTTTACGCACTAATGGTTCTCCGCTCTTACTGATAATGCGATTCAGCGAATTGGAGAGTTTGGCTTCGTTGTGGGTAGAAACCAGTTTGCCGGTAAACAGCAGCCCCCAGGTTGCTGCATTGACAAACATGGATGAACTTTGGCCCAGATGGGAATGCCAGTTGCCGTTACTGATTTTGTCGCGGATTAGCGCATCGCGAGTGGCTTTATCAGGAATACGGAGCAAGGCTTCCGCAAGACACATTAGCGCAACGCCTTCCTGAGATGAGAGCGAGAATTCCTGTAATAACCCTTGAACCAGACCTGAACGACCAATGCTGTTTTTTTGGTTACGCAGTTTTTCTGCAATGCTGTAAGCCAGCTTATGAGTTGCTTGTGCCTGATCTTCTGGTAATTGCGCCTGTTGTAGCAACATGGGAACTGCTTGTGTTTCTGGCAGGCGATAGGCCGCAGTAATTGCGGAACGTTTTACTGATTGAGGCAGGATATGCTCTGCGAAGTCGAGGAAAGGTTGATGAGCAGAATCTGGTGCCGTTTCTTCGGCGATTATCTTCTCTTCTTTAATATCTTGATTAGCAGAGAGTTCAGCGATCTGTTCATCATTTTCAAGACGTTCAAGGTAATTAAAAATAGCTTGTTTAATTAGCCAATGTGGAGTGCGGTCAATCCGTTGTGCCGCAGCTTTAATGCGATCGCGCGTTGCTTCATCAAGCTTCACGCCCATTGTTGTACTACCCATCCTTGCTCCTTAATAGGTAAGGTTTATCTAAAATTGCATGATAATATCTGACATGTTGCAACTTTGTGCAACCTTATGAGAATCGCTTGTTTTATTTTTGTGAAATTAATCTAGTTATTATAATTAGGTGGATATATTTATTTTTGTGACTTTATTTGATTGATACACATTGGTTTAATATTTTGTAGTGAAATATAGGGGTGTAACCCTGAAATGGTTAAAAAGTATAATTTTTAAAGCAAATAAATGTGATTCAGTAGACGTTTCTTGTAAAAAATGGCGTTAATTAGTTGTTAAATTACCTGATGCTAATCTAGGATTCACTGTAACTTTCTAATTGGTTACAAAAATAATTATTTCAATTTAGAATTATGGACCATTTTTAGGTGCAATCAGGTGCAACGTTCCTGAACCTGACAGGGAAAACTCTGTGTACCCAGGAGAACTGCGGATTTGCAAAACACAGATAACACTATGGAGAACTTGCATGACAGTAAATACACCAATGCTAATCACCTTTATTGTCTACATTACTGGTATGTTGTTGATAGGTTTTTTGGCTTATCGCTCAACCAAAAATTTTGATGATTATATTTTGGGAGGAAGGCGATTAGGTAGCGTGGTAACGGCTTTGTCTGCCGGTGCTTCGGATATGAGTGGCTGGTTATTAATGGGCTTGCCTGGCGTAGTCTATTTTGCGGGGATTTCAGAAAGCTGGATAGCCATTGGTCTTGCTTTAGGCGCTTACCTGAACTGGAAATTGGTGGCAGGCAGGTTACGAATCCAGACCGAAGTCAATAATAATGCGCTAACATTGCCGGACTATTTCACCAGTCGTTTTGACGATAGCAGTAAGATCCTACGTATTATTTCTGCGTTGGTTATTTTGATCTTCTTTACTATCTATTGTGCTTCTGGCGTCGTTGCCGGAGGATTGTTATTTGAAAGTACGTTCGGTATCAGTTATCAGAAAGCCATGTGGCTCGGTGCAGCCGCAACGATTGCTTATACTTTCCTTGGCGGCTTCCTGGCGGTCAGTTGGACCGATACGGTTCAGGCTTCATTAATGATCTTTGCGCTTATTTTGACCCCAATTATCGTTATTTTCTCTGTGGGTGGCGTTGATACCTCTCTGGCGATGATAGCGGCAAAAAGTCCGGCTTATATGGACATGTTTAAAGGGTTGAACTTTATTGCCATTATCTCGTTGCTAGGTTGGGGGTTGGGTTATTTTGGTCAACCGCATATTCTCGCGCGTTTTATGGCGGCAGATTCTCATCATACTATCCGTAAGGCTCGTCGTATCAGTATGACTTGGATGGTGTTATGTCTGGCAGGTACGATTGCTGTCGGTTTCTTCGGTATTGCTTATTTTGAGATGCATCCTGAACTGTCTGGCCCGGTCACAGCCAACCGTGAGCGTATCTTTATGGAATTGGCGGTTGTTTTGTTTAATCCGTGGATAGCAGGCATTTTACTCTCCGCTATTTTGGCCGCGGTGATGAGTACCTTAAGCTGTCAGTTGCTGGTGTGTGCAAGTGCTTTGACGGAAGATCTTTACAAACCCTTTATCCGTAAATCTGCCAGTCAGAAAGAGTTGGTGTGGGTAGGGCGTTTCATGGTGTTGCTGGTGGCGGTTATTGCGATGGTGATAGCAACCAATCCGGACAATAAAGTGCTGGCTTTGGTTAGTAATGCATGGGCTGGATTTGGCGCTGCGTTTGGCCCGGTGGTACTGATTTCTGTTATCTGGAAACGTATGACTCGTAATGGCGCATTAGCGGGGATGTTGGTAGGGGCCGTTACGGTATTGGTATGGATGAAGTACCAATGGTTTGCGTTGTATGAAATTATTCCTGGCTTTATCTTAGCTTCTATTGCGATCGTGGTTGTGAGTCTGTTGGGTAAAGCGCCGAGCAGAACAGCGCAACAGCGTTTTATTGATGCTGAGGCGCAATACAAGACTAAATGAATTGAGATAAGGTATTGAAATAAAGGTAAAAAGTGTGAAGGCGAAATGCCTTCACCAGACCACTAACAAACCTCGTTTAAAATAGCGAGGTTTGTTTTTTCATCATGAAAAATTATTGGATGACGGTAACTTTGAGTCATTCACTAGGAGAATTATTGGCGGCCAATGTTGTCATAGCTTCACCTCGGGATATTCAGCAGTCAACAGAGATAAATAATCTTGATAAAGCACGTCATATAATGCGACTGTTTCGGGAGTTGGAACGGTGCGGGTTTCCTCATCAAGATGAACAAAACGTTGGCAAAGGTGGGCGAGCTGCGCTTGTTTGTCTTTTTCTTCTGTCAAGGAATCACACCACATCGCTTGAATGGCAGCACCTAGGGCGGCCGCTTCTTGATTAGTGGCGCAAATAACCGGCGTATTCATGACATCAGCTACAATTTGTCGCCATTTTTTGCTGCGAGCGCCACCGCCGGTCAAACGGATCTCATTAATTTCAATCCCTTGTTTGCGAAATAATTCAATACCAAAACGTAGCCCGTAGGTGGCGCTTTCAACTGCCGCCAAAATGAAATTTTGTTGATTCATATTGCTAGTATCCAAGTTATGGAAGCTCGCTTTAGCGTGGGGAAGTGGCGGGACACGTTCACCATTAAAAAACGGTAGCATCATCAAACTATTAGCACCGGGTTTACTCTGGTTCAATGTGTCATTAAAAGCCTGAATATCCATATTAAACAGCTTCTGAATAGTGGTTGTTGTTGAAGTCACATTCATCGTGCAAATCAATGGTAGCCATCCATTATTAGAGGAGCAGAAACCCGCGATCATTCCAGAATCAGCGACAATTGGTTTGTCAGAGTAAGTGAATAGGGTGCCAGAGGTGCCTAAACTCATGGTCGTGATGCCGGGAATGATATTGCCCGTTCCAATTGCAGCCATCATATTATCGCCCCCGCCAGACGCAACTTTGGTTGTCGGTGAAAGCCCTAATCTTCTTGCTATTTCGGGCCTTACTGTGCCAATACAGGTCTCAGCGGAAACCAATTCAGGCAATGCATGCCAAAGACGGCCATCCGGATCAATTAATTGGGCAGTTTGGTTATCCCATTCGCGTTTACGAATATTCAGTAATCCGGTTCCTGAAGCATCACCATATTCGGCGACTAATCTGCCTGTTAGCCAATAATTGAGATAATCATGAGGTAATAAAACGGTATCCAGCTTTTCCCATAATTCAGGATGGTATTTTTTGAACCAAAGAATTTTAGACGCGGTATAACCTGTTTGCGGCATTAATCCGAGTTGTGCTAAAGCAGCTTGCGTACCACCGAGTGCATCAATAATTTCCTGATTTTCGACAGCTGTTTCAGTGTCGCACCACAGTTTTACCGGTGCTAAAACATGGCCTTCTGCATCCAGAGGAACAAAACCGTGTTGTTGACCTGATACGGCAAGAGCGACAATTTCTGTACCAGAAATTCCTGCTTGCTCAATCGCTTGAGAAAAGGCACTCTCCAATGCCTCTGTCCACCAGTGAACCTGTTGTTCACGACGGCCGTTTGAGTCGCTAATTATTGGATGAGGCGAGCTGCCTTCCCCCAAAATATGCGCTTTTTGGCTATCGACAATAATGACTTTAGTACTTTGTGTACCGCAATCGATACCAGCGTAGAGCGCCATGCGTTACTCCATTTCCAACATAATTTTGATATCTGTCGGGCGACCCTCTGCGGCTCGTTCATAAGCTTGAACGCTGTCTTTAAATTTATAGGTTGCGGATAATAAGGGGGTTACTTTGAGCTTGCCAGAACTCAGTAAACGGATAGTACGAGGATACATATTTGCGTAGCGGAAAATAGTTTTGAATGTGATCTCTTTAGCTTGAGCAGAGACAATATCAAGTGGTGCTGGATCAATAGGCATACCGACCAGAACAGCTATTCCTCCTGGTGCAATGTGTTCTGAAATAGTGGCAATGACCGGTTTTGCGCCACTACATTCAAAGAGAATATTGACGCCATTACCATCGGTTAATGCGTTAACTTTCTCAGCAAGTACTTTGTTATTAACAGGGTGGAGACCTGGGTACTGCTTTGCAATTTCTAGTTTTTCATCGAACACATCACAAATAATGACATCAGAACAACCACCGGCTAATGCAGCAAGTGCGGTAACAATTCCGATCGTGCCGGCACCAACAACTAATGCGATATCTCCAGGTTTAATTTCTGCTTTTGTGGCTGCTTGCATACCGATAGATAATGGTTCAACCATTGCACCTTCGGCAAAACTGACATTATCAGGTAATTTGAACGTAAATGCCGCTGGGTGAATAACTCTTTCTCGTAAGCAGCCATCAATAGGGGGCGTCGCCCAGAAACGGATTTCTGGATCTAAGTTATAAATACCTGTCCGTGATTGTGGTGATTGCAGATTAGGAATGCCAGGTTCCATACAGACACGATCGCCAGTTTTTAGGTGAGTCACATTTTTACCTACTGCTGTGATGACGCCTGATGCTTCGTGCCCGAGGATCATCGGTTTTTCGACAACAAATGGCCCAATACGCCCGTATTGGTAATAATGCACATCGCTGCCGCAAATTCCCACCGAATGAATTTTTATCTCAACATCATTTTCACCCACTATTTCGGGGGCTTCCCAGTCTTGAATTGAAATCTGACCTGCTTTTTCTAATACTAATGCTTTCATGATCTGTCCTCTTATTTTGATATTACCGATATCATTTATTTGGAGGGATATTAGATCGAAAATTATTATATTTATGTGATTTAAGTTAAGGTCTTATTAAATGGTGATGTTTTTGTGTCAATATTAAAAAGTGAATTGTCCACTTGGTCATTATTTTAATATGTATATTGACAATATAATGATATCAATTTCAATAATAAGAATATAAGTATGAATAAACAACCTTATATTGAAAAATAATGGTTTTTTTCGAAAGGCATATTAAATTCAAGAGTAAATTGCTTGGATATTTGAATTCGATATGTTCAGGTCAGCCATAAAGGGGCGGCAGAAAAAGACGAAGGTGAGCACAACCGATCCGGAAAGTGGGTTTATGCATCGCATCAGTAAGCCTTACCTCCAGAGTCTGGCGCGTCAGCTCAGTCGCTTCGCCTTCGTATCATGTTAATCTTTCAGTTTTTTAGCGATCTTCGCTACATGCTCACCTTGATAACGAGCGATCTTCAATTCATTTTCATTGGGGATGCGAGAACCATCACCGTTAGCAATAGTACTGGCGCCGTAGGGTGTTCCTCCTTGCATCTGCGAGATATCGCCAATTTCAGGAATACCATAACCAATCGGTACAATAATAAAGCCGTGGTGGGCGAGTGTTGTCCAGGTTGAAGTAATCGTCATCTCCTGACCACCGCCAACGCCTGTGGAAGTGAAGACGCTAGCGACTTTGCCGTACAGTTTACCTTCGACCCACAGGCCGCCGGTCTGATCTAGAAAGTTTCTCATTTGGCCGGCCATATTACCAAAGCGGGTTGGGGTGCCGATAATTATGGCATCATAATCAACCAGCTCTTGTACGGATGCAACCGGAGCAGATTGATCTACTTTACCACCTGCTTTGGTAAATGCTTCTGGTGGGATGGTTTCTGGCACGCGTTTAATCGTGACTTCTACGTCAGCGACTTTTTTAGCGCCTTCTGCCACTGCGGATGCCAGCGCTTCAATATGACCATACATGGAATAATAAAGCACAAGAATTTTAGTCATATTACTTTCTCCTACAAGGTTAAAAAGTGGCTGCGAAGTTTACAATAATAGCAGCCTGTTATTTAAATTCATCAATACCCTTCATCTTTCAAGTTGCTTCTTTGTTGGCTGCACTCACTCACCCCGGTCACATAGTTTGCTATGCTCCCGGGGATTCGCTCCCTTGCCGTCGCGATCCATCTTGAAATCCATTGGGTAAATATTATTGATGGAATAAGGTGAAATGATCATGCTATGAAAATTGCCTAATGCTTTTGTAAGGAAGATTTTCTTAACCGGTAGAGTTAAGTGTAGTGGTAATTTTTCAGCTTGCAGCAATAAAAAAGACCTGTGGAGTATTATTCCAACAGGTCATATAGATATTAAGGATTTGAATAAGTTAACTGTACAAACGTGTTCTACGTTTTTTTACAATTTGAAAACCGATAATTAAAACCATAAACCAGATAGGCGTGATGATTAATGCCTGGCGGGTATCATCCCGTAAAGTGAGTAATATCAGAACAAATGCAAAAAATGCCAGACAGACCCATGACATGATAATACCCAATGGCATTTTATAGGTTGAAGCCTTATGTAATGCCGGGCGACGTTTCCGGTAAACCAGATATGAGCATAGGATCATACTCCAGATAAACATAAACAGAATGGCTGAAACGGTGGTTACCAAGGTAAATACATGCATAACATCAGGAATTAAATAAATCAGCACCACACCACAGGATAAACATAAACAGGTGAAAATTAACCCCGATGCGGGTACAGAACGGCGTGAAAGGCGGCTGAATTGCTGTGGCGCATCGCCTTCTTTTGCTAACCCAAATAGCATACGGCTGGTGGAGAAAACACCGCTGTTGGCTGAAGAGGCGGCAGAGGTTAATACCACAAAGTTCACGATACTGGCGGCTGCGGGTAAACCGATGAGAACAAACAGCTCAACAAAAGGACTTTTGTCTGCAATGATTGAACGCCACGGTGTGACTGACATAATAATTATCAGCGCCAGCACGTAGAAGGTGATAATACGAATCGGAATGGCATTAATGGCTCTGGGAAGGGATTTCATTGGATCTTTAGTTTCCGCGGCGGCAGTACCCACTAATTCAATGCCCACAAAGGCGAATATGGCTATCTGAAATCCGGCAAAAAATCCGCTTAATCCTTTGGGAAAGAATCCGCCATCATTCCATATATTTGCCAATGAAGCGGTATGACCGGCTGGAGATTGAAAATGCATGCCAATCAGAGCAGCACCTGTCGCGATTAAAGCGATAATGGCAACGATTTTTATCATGGCGAACCAGAATTCCATTTCTCCGAATAATTTCACTGTAGCCAGATTCAGGGAGAGCAATAGTGAAACGCAGAGTAGGGAAGTGAGCCATTGTGGAAAATCCGGTTGCCAATAGCTGATATAGGACGTGATAGCGACCACATCGGCGATACCGGTAATGACCCAACAGAACCAGTAAGTCCAGCCGA
The DNA here is from genome assembly GCF_019090985.1 of Photorhabdus akhurstii. NCBI lineage: Bacteria > Pseudomonadati > Pseudomonadota > Gammaproteobacteria > Enterobacterales > Morganellaceae > Photorhabdus > Photorhabdus akhurstii. Next base: position 2,298,385 of record NZ_CP020335.1, read on the forward strand.
CGAAAAAACCTGCCCAAGGCCCGAGTAAATCAGCGGAAAAATCACTGAATGATTTATAATTCAGGTTCGAAAGCAATAGTTCACCCATTGCTCGCATCACGAAGAACAGCATGAAACCGATAATCATATAAACGAATATGATCGATGGTCCGGCGAGAGAGATTGTTTTCCCTGATCCCATAAACAGACCCGTGCCGATGGCGCCGCCAATAGCGATAAGTTGTATATGCCGGTTGCTTAGATTGCGTTGCAACTGCGTTTCCCCGGTTTTAGCGGAAAGTGAGGTGTGTATATTTTCTGCCATAGTATGTAGTATCCAATATTTTCTTCGGTAAATTGTTACGGCTCTTTAAGTGGCCTTTATATGATGATGTTTGCGAAAAATATTGTGACACAGATTACTATAGTAATAACAGCCTGATCTCACTTTAAAAACAAATTGGTTACAATTTAACTTGTTAATGCTGTTGGAATTGAGTATGAATTATTCGTTCGGAAAAAAGTGGCTATAATATATTGACGACAGCTTTGTATAGAGGAATAATTACTCGTATTGGGTTGTTAGCTCAGTCGGCAGAGCAGTTGACTCTTAATCAATTGGTCCGGGGTTCGAGCCCCCGACAACCCACCAATCAAATTAATGAGTTGTGAATATTTCACTGACAACTTATTTTTCTAGGTAACTTATTCGTGTGTCATAATCATATCGGGTCTGATTTGATATTTTTTATATGCTCTTAAAAGATGATGTAGTGATACTGGGATAATTTATCAACGAGGACTATCTCCCAAGGAAATTAATGAATCATCTAATACAAATAAATAAAATTGTTAGGCCGAGTGTTCTTCTGTTCCCGGCCTTTTTGGTAATTATAATGGTAGATTTGGTCAATCAATCTCTGGTATTTTTGAATTATTAATCCGATCTAGCATGACTCGGTATTTTTTCCAAGTCTGCAAAGTCATGCATTCCTTACCATCCAATAGCAAGCCAAAAAACTCCAGCGGGTTGATCATTTGAAGCTTGATCAAGGGTTAATCTAAAAACCGCATTGTTAATAATGTTAAAGTATGCAGAAAGGGAACCTTTTTCAGATTTATAGTAATCAGGTGTTGCTACTCCTATAGCACAAGCACTAGGAAATGCGATAGGGAAGGAGTAACTAGCGGATGACTCACTAAGACTACTAGGCGTTCGTCCCCATTGATAAATCATCCCGGTATCACCACATTTCCACCAACCATTTGCAGCTCTTAAAGCTGTATTTTTACTGCCATAGCGATAATCAGATTCATCTTTAGTATACGACAGTCCTACAGGTTGATAATTACCACGTGGTTGATATTTCCCGTCTGATTCAGATTTATCATAACTCCCTACATCACTGGAGTTTATGCTAATGTCACTGGATAACACTTTTCCATTGATTTTACGAGTATTGGGTACTTTACCATTAATATTTTCATTCAATGAGTTTATTATATTCTGAACAAGTTTTTGCGTAACAGCTAATGTGTCACTATTACCAACTACATTTGTAAGCTGAACAACACCTTTTTGGGTTAATGAGGCATTTGGCGCTGCTGTTGTGATTTTTTGTTCTAACGCTTTATCTAATTGAGCAGTGATCTTAACTATATCTCCATCATCTAGAATATCATTGCCAGATTGTGTAGCGATAAAATCAGCTATAACAGATGATATAATTGACGACTGGCGTAAGACTTTATTTAATAAATCAATAGAAATAGTATTTGGTGGGAATCCAGTCTGCAAACTCTGGTTTTCTTCATATTTTTCTTGGTGAACTACATTAGCGTCATTACTAACAGAAAACGCTTTAAAATCATTTTTCTGGCTCATATATATTCCTTAAATAATGTTGATTTATAATCAATATATTAAATTGTTGTACAGATGATTACTCATCATTTGTATCAACCATAGTCTAGTTCAGATAAAGAATAATGATATGTTTTTATTAGATCAGAAGATTAACTGTTTTTATATTGTTGATGGAAATAAAAAATCAAAAGTATTGTAAATAAAAATATATTTGAATCATATATATTCAACGTTTGGAAGTTATTTCTCTTTCATCCCTTCGGTTTGTTTCTATCATTTTTTCTGATAATGCTTTCTAACTTGATTAAAATGACTAGTGTAAAAGCACCTATAAGTTATTGTTTGTTTTCTCTAAGTCCTTATTGGTTTTATTTCTTAATTGTTTGTAGTTCGTAATAGCAGAATTAGTCCAATTATCTTTAATTCTAGGTATTTACCGGTTTTTTATTATAAGTAATTATTTCTATTCAATATTTTTGAAAACCACCAAGGTTGTAAATACGATATTCAACCTTGGTGATGATACATTGATCATTGATTAAGTTAGAAACGATAGCCGACAGTTATATTAAAACCGTTAGTAGATAAATGATCTTTCTCGTTTCCATCTTTAATACTAAAACGGCTACCTTCATAACCGGCGGTAATTGAGGTGTTGGTGGTTGGGTTGATAATAAAACCCGCTCCCCAACCTAACGTGTTTTTGCTTGCTTCATCCTTTTCGGTATCTCCAGTACTAAAGTGAGTGGAGGATTTTGCATTAATCCTGGATAATCCCAGTTGACCATATAAGCTAACATAATCATTAATCCTATAGGTTGGGCCTGCCATTAATGAATAATACTTAATATCACTTTTTGAGTGATAATTTTTTGTTGTCTCTTTATCATCTCCTTTAGCAAAGGTAAATGATGATAATAGCCCCCATTGATCATCAAGCTCATATCGGTAACTCAATGTTGCACCATTTAGTGCACTTACATCTTGTGGTTTCACGTAGGCGTATCCGATAGAAGCTGTATTTTGTTCAGCTTGGACAGGTAAAGTTATCACAGATACAGAAAAGATAACTCCACAGCTTAATAACAATTTTTGCATTTCATTACACTCTATATACTTCTAAAATAAACGACTTTATAACTCATTTAAACGATTTGCTTACTAGCAGTTGTGATAAATATCATAACTTACATCATCAGTATATATTTTTTGATTAAATTTAGATGTTATTTTCAAATCATTACATTATTGCTGGTTTTTTAAGGATAGAAATAGTGATAAAGAAATTCCAGTAAAAATGTGGCAATAATAAATGGTTATTGTGGTCGATAGAATTATCTCTACTGCTGCAATATTTATTCATTACCAAGGGGTTAAGATTAACTTAATAAGACTGGAATTTTGTAGAAGACTGAATTTTGTCATCAGGAAATGAATTAATAAATTTCCATTTTTCAGGTGAGTTAGAGGAATTATCGACAATTTTGACTTTCAGTCTGTGAAATTATCAACAATATTTACTTTGTAGTCATGAAATTATTCAATGATTTTAATCTTTTTAAAGATCTTTGAGACATCGACTTGACTTTTAGCAGCAGCGCTAAATGAAATAACTGCTACTAATGATAGGATAGAATCCGATGTTAAATTTCTGTGGCGACTCACTATCGCCACTTAAAGCTCAATCACCACTTAAAACAAGGCAGGTTTGTTATATCCGTTAATGGTTGGCTATATTTTTATTCGTCTATAGTTGATTTTAACCATTGGACAAAGGCGTTGACTTTCTCATTCTGTTGTTGAGGCAGGGTACAGGTATAGTAATATTGTTTACATAATACTTCAGTGTTAGGAAAGGGGGCGACTAATTCATTGTTTTCAATTTTTTCCCAAATCATATTTTTTCTGCCCATTGCAACACCCGCATGGTGTATTGCGGCAACAGCAGCTAAATCGGAGCGATCAAAGACAATACACTTGTGTGATGGGTCCAATGTAACGTTAAAGTGTTCTGCCCATGTATTCCACTCTTTGGTATCGGAGTCATAGCTCCATGCTTGTTTATCGTGTAATAGTGTGCAGTATTGTAGATTATCGATATTTCCCATTAGGTTATGCTTTTCGGCATATTGCGGGCTACATACCGGGGTAATATATTCACTCATCAGGTATTGATGTGATAACTCGTTGGATATAATATCATCAAAATAAATCGCAAGATCGATACCATAACCGCGAAAATTCACATTTTCGTTACCGACTAAGATGTTCAGGTTAATGGATGGATATAGCTGATTAAAATCAGCCAATTTAGGCACTAGCCAGCATTGAGTAAAGGTCGGGCGGGAGTAAATAGTCAGATTACCCGATAACTCCTGATTTTTTATTTCCAAAATTTCCTGATTGAGATGTTCCAGCGTCGATTTAATTGTCCAAAATAAACGCTTTCCTTCACAGGTTAATTCAATTTTTCTGTGAAAACGTTGGAAGAGTTTGAATCCCAATTCTTGTTCCAGAGAACTGATTCGATGGCTGACTGCGCTGGCGCTGATCGCTAATTCGTCAGCGGCCAGAACAAAGGAGCAGTGGCGAGCGGCTATCTCAAATGTATGCAGCTTTGATAACTGGCTTCCATTGAGTAACTTATTTACAACCATGAAATTATCATCTGTGTACATATTTATAGTGTTTCTAATTCATCGACGACGGATAATGCAACCGTATCATTAAGGCGGTGTGTTTCAGATAGTTTTAGTGATTTAAATCGCAAATAAAGTGAAAATTTTGATCAGTATCACTGAATTGGCTCAATCTGATTCATGCATGGCTATGTATTAATCATTTGTCAAAAATTGAATATTCATATTCAATAATGAAAATTCGTATGACGAACAGAGGCTGACTGTGGGGAATGATTAAGTGGATTCACAACCTTGGGTGATTGGTACGTTACTTACAAGTATTGTGTTAATCGTATTTACGATAATTAAATTAAAAATTCACCCTTTTCTCGCGCTATTGTTAGCCAGTTTTTATGTCGGTGTCTTAATGGGAATGAACCCTGTTGAAATGGTGAGCGCCATTCAAAGGGGGGTCGGAGATACGTTAGGTTTTTTGGCTGTAGTGATTGGTCTGGGAACCATTCTTGGTAAGATGATGGAGATATCCGGCGCGGCAGAGCGTATTGGTATCACATTGCAAAAATGCCGGTGGTTGTCACCTGACATCATTATGGTACTGATTGGTTTGGTTTGTGGTATTACGCTGTTTGTCGAAGTAGGGGTGGTATTGTTAATTCCACTGGCATTTTCTATTGCCAGGAAAACCAATACGTCACTGCTGAAATTAGCGATTCCATTATGTACAGCGTTGATGGCGGTTCACTGTATTGTTCCTCCACACCCGGCTGCATTATTTGTGACGAATAAACTGGGTGCGGATATTGGTTCGGTGATTGTTTATGGGCTGATAGTTGGTCTATTTGCAGCTTTGGTAGGTGGTCCATTATTTCAGAAGCTTCTCGGCAGCCGTCTGCCTTTTAAATCGGTTCCGGCTGAATTTTCTGAAATTGCAGTTCGTAAAGAAGAGAATTTACCCTCTTTAGGCATGACATTGTGTACGGTGTTATTGCCAATTGGGTTGATGTTGATTAAAACGATTGCTGAATTAAATATAGAAAAAGGCACCATGTTTTATGCGGTGCTGGAATTTATTGGTAATCCTATTACAGCTATGTTTATTGCCGCCTTTGTTGCCTATTACACCTTGGGCATCAAGCAAAATATGGGAATGAATACGCTGTTGACGAAAACAGAAGATTGTTTCTCCTCCATCGCTAATATCTTATTGATTATCGGCGCGGGCGGAGCATTTAATAGTATTTTAAAAGTAAGCGGCCTTAGTGATACGTTAGCCGTTATTTTGTCGAGTCTGGATATGCACCCAATTCTTTTGTCTTGGTTGGTTGCTATTATTTTGCATGCGGCGGTTGGTTCAGCAACAGTCGCAATGATGGGCGCAACAGCGATTGTTTCGCCTATGTTGCCGTTATATCCAGATATTAGCCCCGAAATCATTACATTGGCAATTGGTTCTGGTGCTATCGGCTGTACTATTGTGACTGATTCACTGTTTTGGTTGGTTAAGCAATATTGCGGAGCAACGCTCAGTGAAACTTTTAAGTACTACACAACTGCGACATTTATTGCGTCTGTAGTTGCGTTGGTTGGGACGTTTCTTCTTTCTACTATTGTGTAATGGAAAGAAGTAACAGCTCAACTTGAAAAATAAGAATAAGACGTGCGAAGTGTCAATACCAGGGAAGCCTGTAAAACAGGCAGCTTTTATAGCTAAAATAATAAACAAAATGAACATTAACGTAGTAATTAAAATAAGGGGAAGATAAAAAATAAACAAAGTATGATGTGCTGATATATTGTAGGAAGTTGTAGTAAACATAACATATTGAATATAATAAAAATTCTAATAATCAAGCAAGTAAGAGTTGTTTTATATACCAGGGAAACACTTATCTTGGGTTAATACATACATGAAAAGTACTGAAATTCAGCAATTACTAAATGAATATCCGTTAGTAAAAAATTTAATGGAATTAGAGGAAATCTTTTGGTTTAACCCTTGTAACACCACCTTTAAAGAGGGATTGCCTTTTGTCAGTTTGGACGCTGATGATGTCAGGGATGCTAAAGCACGCCTGGATCGTTTTGCGCCTTATTTATGTAAAGCTTTCCCGGAAACAGCCGTCACACATGGCATTATTGAATCAGAAATAGTGGCTATTCCTACGATGCAGAAAACACTGGAACAATATTATGGTGTGGGTATCACGGGAAGAATTTTGCTTAAAAAAGACAGCCATTTGCCAATTTCAGGTTCGATTAAAGCCCGTGGTGGAATTTATGAAGTGTTAGCTCACGCGGAAAAATTGGCATTACAGGCGGGGCTGCTTTCTAAAAACGATGATTACAGCAAACTATTCTCGGAAGAATTTAAACGGTTCTTTAATCAATACAGCATTGCTGTAGGTTCTACCGGCAATTTGGGGCTGTCCATTGGTATTGTCAGTGCGAAACTGGGTTTTAATGTCAGTGTGCATATGTCTGCCGATGCTCGTGAATGGAAGAAGCAAAAGCTACGTTCGCATGGGGTCAATGTCGTGGAACACGAACTGGATTATGGGGTAGCTGTAGCCAGAGGGCGTAAAGAAGCCGAATCTGATCCGAACTGTTTCTTTATCGACGACGAAAACTCCCAAACGTTGTTTCTGGGATATTCTGTCGCAGGTGGACGGGTAAAGGCGCAGTTTGAGCAGATGAATATTGTGGTTGATGAAGATCATCCATTATTCGTTTATTTGCCGTGCGGCGTTGGTGGTGGTCCCGGTGGTGTTGCATTTGGACTGAAATTGGCTTTTGGTGATCATGTGCACTGCATTTTTGCTGAACCTACCCATTCTCCCAGTATGTTATTGGGGGTATATACTGGTTTGCATGACAATATTTGTGTACAGGACATCGGTATCGACAATATCACTGCTGCTGATGGTCTTGCGGTAGGCAGGGCTTCTGGCTTTGTTGGGCGTGCGATGGAACGTTTGCTGGATGGATTTTATACTATTCAAGATCAGGAAATGTATAATCTGTTGGGGTTACTGAATCGTGATGAGGGTATCCGGTTAGAGCCGTCGGCATTAGCTGGTATGGCGGGTCCCGCTCGTGTGAGTGGAAACCGTGATTATCTGAATAACAAAAACCTTTCAGTAGAACAGATGAAGCAGGCTACACATCTGGTTTGGGCAACCGGCGGCGGTATGGTGCCCGATGATGAAATGACAAAGTATTTAGCGACAGCCAAAATCTAATTGGCGTCTTTCACAGGGGCGATCCGGTTATCGGCATCTGGTTTCTCAGGTCCAATGTCCTGCTGGCCTCCAGGTTATTACTGAAAAACGCGTTGATTTGGTTTCCTACGTTGAAAAGTCATTTTCTTAATATTTTTCAAGTTATACCCTATGGATTTCAAGATGCATCGCGGCGGCAAGGGAGCGAATCCCCGGGAGCATAGATAACTATGTGACCGGGGTGAGTGAGTGCAGCCAACAAAGAAGCAACTTGAAAGATGACGGGTATATATTCCCGCCAGCAGTTGGCGGGAATATATCAGTACACTGGTTGCTTACATCAAACATTTTTATAATTAAATGAATGTGTTCTTGAATATTTCCACAATGGTTCCCAGTAGGATTCGATGAAAGTTTTTACCGCATCTTTTCCCTCAATAAGATAGTTGAACTCTGAAAGATATCCCGGGTAGAGATTATCAGAACCAACCACGTAGAGTTCATCGTCAATTATTGTTACTTTTGCATGATTCCCAGGAGCAGGGGCAACTTTGGGATATACTGGACCACTTGCTTTAATTAAAGACCGGAATGGGCGTCCTATAGAACCTACCTGTGGAGGTCTTTCAGCAAGAGGCGGTTCTTTTAGCGTAGCAGTATAAGAATTTTCATCCGGGGTTGGCCATTTGTATGTAGTACCTTCAATCGAAAGCTCTTCAGGTACTTTGTCTGTAAAGAAAAAAGGGGCAATCTCTATTCTTTTCAGTGCGGCTAGCCTGATTCCATCCGGATCTTCCAGCTTCTCATCGGTGTGCTCGTCATGTGTTAAATAGTATTTAAATATTTCAAACGTTCTTTTGGCGCCAGAACCAAAAGAATATTGATCACCAGCGGCGCCTGCGGCTGCATCAAGTGGCGATACAACAACTTGAACTTCCAGTTCGGGGTTGGCAAGTAATGCTTCGATCAACCATCGGCACACATGATGATCTCGCCACTGTTTTTTCCATGCACTGACAAGATCCTGTTGGGACATGCGAATTTTCTTCTTTGCATTCTTTATTATAAACTCTTTCATTATTTCAGAGCCTTTTTTATAATCTGTTCGCATATCAGGCCCAGACCAATATTTACCTACGGATAATATCCTGCTTGCTTTCTTATATTCTGGGTCCTTAGGTGGATTTTTTAGGCATTCTTCTTTTTTTCTGTCTATATATTTAGTAATGTGCTCTTTTTTTAATGGATCTTTTGGCTTTCCCACAATACCATTTGCATTAACCCATTTATTTTCATCTATATCAAAGAATTCTTTAGTTAAGAGGTCTGTATCAGACTCCCACATGTTATTTAAAAATAATTGTGAGCTTAATGATGCCGTTCCTATAACTTTAACAGAGACATCATGAACTGGAGGGTAATTTTTAAAGAGATCCATATTTAAATTATGGCCCCCGACAAATGACTCAATTCCATCAACTGCGATAATTTTTGTATGATTCCATGTCATTCTGGTGTCATCTTCTGGAAACATTTCCTCTGGTAGCACCTTCTTCTGTAATGATACTTTAAGCCCATCTACTATTCTGAAAAACCGACCAATCCATATTTCAGGTATACACTCCCAATGCTTTCTCCTTTCCTGAATTAATTGAATAATATCACTTTTCAATGCCAGATATTCAGGGGTGCCTTCGAAGTATGAATTCACACCGTTTAACAAAGATGTCGGTGTTTGAGCAAATAAGAACCTTATTTGAGTTCTGTCCTTCCTGTTTATTTTTTTGGTAAATGCGCGATCAATAGCTGATAGGATAACTTTTCTCCACTCTGCATCCGGGGCATTTAAGGAGGAAATATCACAGCGATAACGCATTTTTTCCAGAATACTTACAATAGCATCCTCAAATTCTGCTTCCCTTTTAATAGCCTGTGGCATTATCTCTTTTCCAAAAGGAAATCCCCATATTTTGGAAGTATCAAATATTTTTACATAGTTGATTTCACTTGTTTTATGAAAGTAACCGTCCAGTTTTTTTTGTAAACCATCCAATAAATTCATATATGTATCCTCCGGCAACAATTTTTTTACATATCAACCAACAGCCTGCCAGCATCAGACAAACCATTTATAATCATAACTAATTTTTGATAGGGGGAGGCTAAAAAAGATAAAACTGGGATCACGTATTTTCAAATTAGGTTATTGCGTCTATTCATTAAAGGATGTTTATCATGGGAATAGACATATCGAAATCAATGATTGCATAGTGCGATAAAATGTTGCATTTCATACAAATGCGTTTTATATCGCATGTAGTACAAAATCTCAGAGGGGCAAATTAAACTATGGCTATCTAAGCAAATTGAACATTGGACTAAGATTGGTCGCATTGCGGAGGATAACCCTGATTTGCCGTACTCTTTTATCCTTGATTCTTTGCTGGCAAAAAGAAAACTCATTGGATAGAGGTTCTATTAAAGAGCATTTCAAGGCTGCGTATTGCGTGGCCTTTTTTATGCCACTCATTTATTAACTCAAATCAAAGGCTATAAGCAGCTTATATCATGTTCAAGCAAAGTCATTGTTGTGTCATAACATTATTATCTTGCAAATATTTTAATATCTGACATTTTTATTTTGTTGTATTATGTAACTGTGTAAGTTACATTAATTCACGTCAGAGAAGCAGCCTGCTACTAAAGACTCGGGAACAGAATCAAGAGAAACAGAATCAAGAGAAAAAGTTCACACTCCCTAATTAACGCTGTTTGTTTCTGGTATGACCTGGCTATGCATCTATTGATGATTTGCAACGAAGTGCATTTATTAATCTATATGAGAGAAAAGATATGCCTACACTTTTTGACCCAATTCGCATTGGTGATCTCGACTTGCCAAATCGCATCATTATGGCTCCTTTGACACGCAACCGTGCAGAAGGAGAGGGACGTGTCCCTAATGCGTTGATGGCGGAATACTATGCTCAACGCACTTCCGCGGGTTTGATTATCAGTGAAGCGACTTCCGTAACCCCACAGGGAGTTGGCTACGAGAATACGCCGGGTATTTGGTCAGATGAACAAGTTGCTGGTTGGCGATTGGTCACGGATGCCGTGCATGCTGCCGGTGGGCGTATTTTTGTACAGCTTTGGCATGTAGGGCGGATATCGGACCCTATTTTCCTTAATGGAGAACGGCCGGTGGCGCCAAGTGCAATTGCGGCTGATGGTCATGTTAGCTTATTACGTCCAAAACGTCCTTTCGTAGTTCCACGGGCGCTTGAGTCTGAGGAAATTCCCGGTATTGTCGAAGCATTCAGGCGCGGAGCGGAAAATGCGAAAACGGCAGGGTTTGATGGAGTAGAAATACATGGCGCCAATGGATATTTGCTCGATCAATTCTTGCAAGATAATGCTAATCTGCGTACAGATCAGTACGGAGGTTCAGTCGAAAATAGGGCGCGATTACTGCTGGAAGTGACAGACGCTTGTATTTCGGTTTGGGGATCATCACGTGTTGGTATGCATTTATCCCCACGTGGCGGCTACTACTCTATGGCGGATTCTAATCCTGTGGCGACGTTTGGATATGTAGCACGTGAACTTGGTAAACGAGGTATTGCTTTTATCTTCTCACGTGATGCTGTGGTTGATGGTGATTTAAGTAAGGTGATAAAAGAAGCTTTTGGGTCAACTTATATTGCTAACGAGGAACTTACTAAAGAAAGTGCCGAGCAAGTTCTTGCTGACGGCCAGGCTGATGCAGTGGCTTTTGGTCAATTATTCATCGCCAATCCAGACTTACCTCACCGGTTTTTAATTGAAGCGCCATTTAATGAACAACAACCGGAAACTTTTATGGTTCCTGGCGCTATAGGCTATACTGATTATCCAGCGCTTACCTAGGTAAGGGGATATCTTACCCGCAATGGATAGCCTAACATGAAAGATGTTCGAATTGTTTTCCGGGGATGTTAATTTAAAGCGTCAATGGCGCTTTTTGGTTGAATGTCCCAAGATATCCGGCCGGCTCATTTTATAAGAGCCGGTCATATTTCATTGCAGGATAATTTGAAGGAGAATGATAATGTCAGATTCATTAAATGTATCTATTGTTCGCCGTTTTTATGACTCTATGGGTGATATTGATGTTCTTCGCCAGATCATGGCAAGTGATGTTATTTGGGATATTACTGAAGGATCTCGGTATGGTGGGATTTATGAAGGAATCGAAGATATACTAAATAATTTCTTTGTGCCATTTTTAAATGATATTGATGATTTTGTTGTGGACAGTTCTGAATATTTTGAATCAGATGATCATGTCATTGTTCTGGGGAATTATTTGGGGCGAGTGAAGAGTGGTAAGCGGTTCATTGCTCGTTTCGTTCATATATGGACAGTGCGGGATGGACGGTTAGTTAAATTACAACAAACTGCCGATACGCTTAAAATTGAACGTGCTCATGCAGATTATTCTATTCGGTAACGTCGGTTGCCATGCTTGTAATATTAACTGAGCCGAACAATGGCATACGATGGCAAAACGGGAGGAGTAGGAATGTTAATCAGGCAAGTTAACATTCTGAATTTCATTTCTTGTTATGTGACGAAATTAGTGACATACTACGCGGCCTTTTTGTTCATATTTTGCTATTCTTCCGTAACATCCTTAAGGTATACAGGATTTTCCAGTGCCAACATCTACCCGTTTTGCTGTTGCTATTCATATTCTCACCGATATCGCGCTTCACCACGGACAAGCTGTGCGTTCTGAGGATATCGCAAAAAGTGTGAATACTAACCCGACTGTTGTTCGTCGGCTCTTAGGCGCTCTTGCGGAGGCTGGTCTGACTTATTCGCAAATGGGGCAGGGCGGTGGAGCGTTACTCGCCCGGCCGTCGACGCAAATCTCATTGTTAGATATTTATCGCGCAGTTGAAGATCCTCAGTACTTTACCTTGCACCGTTCTAAACCTAATCCCAAGTGTTATATTGGGCACAATATCACGCCAGTATTAGAAGATGAATTTTCGCGTGTTACCTGTGTGCTAGAAACCGCTTTAGCTGAAACGACGGTGGCTGACATAGTAAATAAGGTCGAGGATTGCGCGGGTTTTCCTTTCACCTCGCATGACCTATGCCAGCAGGTAAAATAGTTACCACGATTACAGGCTTTAATCACAATGGATGTCTCATTATGGCGTTATCATTTTGTTAAGCGCTTTTTGTTAAGCACTTTGCCTGGGCTCGAACTTATACGAAAATAGGTGATATTGGTTGTTTTGATGTTTTGTTTCATCTTCACCTTGTTGATTGAGCAGTTTTATTAGTAATTTTCCGGTGTCCCTGCCTATTTGGGGATAATCAATGCGAATTGATGTCAGTGTTGGTTGTGTATGGTCACAGTTATCTGAACCTTCCAGACAAGCAACAGCCAAATCAGTAGGTATTTTAAGTAGACGTCGCTGACATTCAAATATGACACCTAAGGCAATCACTTCATGACTGCAAATTACACCTTCCAGTTCAGGTTGACGTAATAACATCTCAGTAACTGCCTGGCGGCCAAATTGCATGCTAGCCGTATCCGAGGTAGTGATATTTTGGTCAGCATTCTGATAGTGATGCAGCATGGCTTTATGCCAGCCATTAATTTGCTGATTGCGTAAACGGTTGTCCATTTGGGCGCCAATATAACCGATATGCTTGCGGCCATTATTTAACATATGTTCAGTCAACGTATAGGCGGCCGCGGAAAAATCGGTTTCTATATTAATTGCTGTTTGTTGTTGATGAGAGCCTGCAACATTAATAATGGGAATATTGATATGAGAAATATTGCTGTAGGTTTTATCTGCCAATTGCGAACTGAAAATCACCAGTGCTGCTGCATTGCTTTGCAGTAGTGTCATGATAATTTCGGCTTCTTTATTATGGTCATATTCATGACATCCAAGCAAAACTTGAAAAGCATGTTTATTCAGCACTTGTTGCAGTGACTGTATAAATGTAGCGCTGGCTTTATCTGTCAGTGAGGGCACAAGCACCGCGATAATATTACTTTGACCTGAAGCGAGTACGCCGGCAGCGCCATTTGGGATATATCCCAATTCCTGTATGGCTTGTTCAATTTTTTCTCGTAATTTATCCGATACCATTTCTGGTGTTCTCAATGCGCGTGAAACTGTCATTGAACCGACACCGGCATACTTAGCAACATCTTGTAATGTTACTCGCCCTGTATTACGGCGTTTTCGTGTCTTTTTCATCAAAATATTTTTCTGTTTTTTTAATTAACTGCTATGAATTTGACGATGGGATTCTACCTGATCTCAGGCAATTCGTGGGAAAAAACCATGAATGTACTTTCGCTTTTTGGTGAATTAATCAGATAACAAATGATAGCGCTATCACAATAATGAATTACGATCATAGATAGCGCTATCATTTGTGACTAATATCACTAGCAGAAGACAGAAGACAGAAGACAGAAGACAGAAGACAGAAGACAGAAGATAGAAGACAGAGGGCAGAAAGTAGGTAGAGCGGAATGAGATTTTTGTCAGGGGGAATTGATGCTAAAGAGGTTACTTACCCAGGATGTGATCCAAGTGATACCGGATATTGAAAATTGGCGCGAAGCAATCGCGGTTGCTTGTCAGCCTTTGGTGGAAAATGGCGCCATTTCTTCTCGCTATATTGATGCTATTTATCGTTCGCATGAGGCAATTGGTCCCTATTATGTTGTCGGTCCCGGAATCGCTATGCCACATGCCAGACCGGAAGAAGGGGTCAATAAATTAGCTTTAGCGTTAACCGTGATTAGTAAGGGAGTGGAGTTTGGGTCTGCGGAAAATGATCCGATCAAGTTGTTGATTGTCCTAGCAGCAACTGACAGCCATAGTCATATTGAGGTGATCGCTCAGCTTGCTGAGTTGTTTGATAATCAACAGGATGTTGCATTGTTGATGAGTGCCAAAAGTAAAGAAGAGATTCTTGCCGTGGTTAACCAGTATTAAGTCGCTATTTTTTGCTATGGGGAAACAGTATGAAAATCACAGTCGTTTGCGGGCATGGGTTAGGTACCAGTTTGATGATGGAAATGAGTATCAAAAGTATTCTGAAAGAGATGGGAATCGATGCCAGTGTTGATCACGTCGATCTAGGGTCAGCAAAAGCAACTCAAAGCGATATTTTTGTCGGTACTAAAGATATTACGGAACAACTAGTTGTGCAGGCCGTCGATGGCAAAATTGTTGCACTGGACAATATGGTGGATAAATCGGCAATGAAAGTACGTTTGTCCGCGGCATTAGCAGAACTTGGCGCACTGTAACTGGGAGGACGTCATGGAATTTTTCCATTTTCTGATGAGTGTCCTATCAGAACCTGCGATTTTGGTCGGTCTTATCGCGCTTATTGGTTTGATCATGCAAAGGAAACCGGTGACGGAATGTATCAAAGGCACTATAAAAACCATTATGGGGTTTGTGATCTTGGGAGCGGGGGCTGGATTAGTCGTCTCTTCGCTGGGGGATTTTGCTGAGATTTTCCAACACGCTTTTGGTATTCAGGGGGTAATGCCAAACAACGAAGCCATTGTTTCCATTGCGCAGAAAAGTTTTGGTAAAGAAATGGCAATGATCATGTTCTTTGCTATGGTGATTAATATTTTAATTGCACGTTTTACCCCGTGGAAATTTATCTTTCTGACCGGGCACCACACATTATTTATGTCCATGATGGTCGCGGTGATTTTGGCAACAGCAGGGATTAAAGGCACTATGCTAGTGGCTATTGGTTCTGTGGTTGTCGGTGTTGCTATGGTTTTTTTCCCGGCGATTGCCCATCCATATATGAAGAAAGTAACAGGTTCTGATGATGTTGCCATTGGGCATTTTTCCACGCTTTCCTATGTCCTATCTGGTTTTATTGGCAGTAAACTGGGAAATAAAGCGTATTCAACAGAAGAGATGAATGTTCCGAAAAGCTTGCTGTTTCTGCGTGATACACCGGTTGCCATCTCTTTTACGATGGCGATTATTTTTATGATCAGTTGTTTATTCGCTGGTAGTGATTTTGTGAGAGAAGTCAGTGGTGGGAAAAATGGATTTATGTTCTCGCTAATGCAATCTATTACTTTTGCCGCTGGTGTATACATTATTCTGCAAGGTGTGAGAATGGTCATTGCAGAAATCGTTCCCGCGTTTAAAGGAATTTCTGACAAACTGGTACCAAATGCTAAACCAGCATTAGATTGCCCGGTTGTCTTCCCTTACGCGCCTAATGCAGTATTGGTAGGGTTCTTAAGCAGTTTTGTGGCTGGTGTTATCGGTATGTTTATACTGTATGCACTAGGTATGACAGTTATTATTCCCGGCGTAGTGCCACACTTCTTTGTTGGTGCAGCGGCTGGAGTTTTTGGTAATGCGACAGGGGGGCGTAGAGGCGCTATTCTCGGGGCTTTTGCTCAGGGCTTTCTGATCACCTTTTTACCCGTGTTCCTGTTGCCCGTCTTGGGGGATATTGGTATTGCCAACACGACATTCAGTGATGCTGATTTTGGTGCGTTGGGCATTCTGTTAGGTATTATTGTTCGTTGATTGTGGATTTGGCAGTGAAACAGGGGGTTAAAACACCCTGTCTCTTGCCAAAATGTTGATGTAAACCATTTGACTGTGGTAAGGCATCGGTCAATGCTCATAAAAATCTCTTGGTTTCATCGTTTTTCATATAAAGTCTTCAACAGAAATAAGAATGCAAATTTTCAAAAAAATGATTATTTAGTCACGTTTTTAGCCCTTTATTTTAATTTGTCAAATTGTTATCCATATATTAATTAGGGGAACTTAAGCAAAATCCAGGTTAATTAAACAGGTCAGAGAGAAATATGTAGCAATGAAATCGATTATTTATAGCAAAATATGGCCTATGGATTGAAGGTATTTGGGGGGAATATAAAGATCATAATTATTCTCTTTGCAAAGTGTTCTTAGCTCAATAGCTGAGTTAACTGATAGTTTCTCATAGATACTTTCGAAATATTTTTCCACAGTGCGATATGAAATTTTCATTTCGTCAGCGATATATTTATTGCTAACTCCACGGCAGAATAAAAAAATGATTATCCATTCTTTTTCTTTTAATAGATTGTTAGGTTGCTGAAATCGGATTGATATAGCAATATTATTCTCCATATAATGAGATACGGTAAAGTTATGTATTTCTCTGGCATGAGAAATTATGCCAATACACTGTTTATTTTCATCCATTAATGGATATTTATCACAGAAATAGGATGTAGTTTGCTCGTTTTTGGTTTGAGGGAAAGTGCTAAGAGATGATATTCGTTGCATACCCTGCAATACCTTGTGATCATGTTCCTCAAAAAGATGAGCAAATTGATTAACGGGTGAAGGTAACTCTTTATCAGTATACCCAATAATATCAAAATTTTCAGGTAATTTATTAGCTTTAATAAACATTTTATTTGCATAAATAAAGCGGAACTCCTTATCTTTTACAAACCACGGTTCTGAGCTTTTATCCCACATATTAGTTAATTGAGGAGTAATAAAAGGGACTTTTTTACATCCTGATTGACTCATATTTGACCTTTATAACATTATTACCTTATAAAAAATTTGAATAAATAGACGATATTTATAAGTAAGACAATAAAAACCTTTTTGGCGCATAGAGATCAAAACTATTTAGTCGGCAATATTCCTCCAATTGTGAATCTGAGTTAATTTTCAATTTATTATAAATCTTTCTTATATATTCCTCTATGGTTTTATCTGAGATTTTGAGTAATTGACAGATTTGTGTTCTATTATATTTTTGTAGAAAAAGAAAAACAATTTCCCATTCCTGTTCAGTAAGGAGATGAGTTGGTGATTGAAACCTAATAGAAGCAGGCAGTTTACTATGAAATAGCCGAGTCAATGAATTATCCTGAACTTTCCAGGCATGGAAAAGAATACCGATGCATTCATCTTTATCATCATAGAATGGAAATTTCTCTTGGAAATAAGATGATAAAACTTTATCTCGGCCAAATACATGTGTCTCTAATGATAAAATACTTTCTCTATTTTTTATGACCTGCAAATCATGTATAATAAAATCTTTGGCAAATTCATTGCCTTTCCAGGGGATATCACTATCGTATTTACCTTCATAATCATAGTTTGCATTCATATTTTGGAGTTTAATTAATGCATCATTACCATAGAGAAAGCAGGAAGATTTATCCTTTATTCCCCAAGGTTCATTGCTTACTTCCAGGGTATTGATTATTTGTAGCGAAGTAGTGGAATTTTTTCTAGTCATATTCATGTAATATTTTGATTTAGGAAAACATCATGCTTTCTTGTTGCAAAAATTTCTCTGATGCGTTGAGCTCAAAGTCATTGAGACAACGATATCCCTCTAGTTTTTGGATAGTATATTTTTGTAAAAAGAGGAAAATAATAGCATGCTTAACTTGAGTAAAAAGTTCATATGGTGTTTGGTACATAACGGATGCTAGTAATTTTCCATAAAACAGACAGGTTAGAGAAAAAACTTTTGCTTTATTTACATGAAAGAGCGTACCAAGACAGTGCTGTGAATCCTTATCTTCTGTAATCGGTGCAGGTAATTCACTTGCTGAAAGTTCGGTAATATCAGAGTTTTTAGATAAGTTGAGTTGTTGGTAAAAAAACGGATTGGCATAGATAAATTTTGGCTGGCAATGTTTAGCTTCCCAAAGATTATAGTTTTTTTCTCTCAGGTAAACTAATTGCGGAGTGATATTATTTTGTTTGTTTTTTATATTTAACATGACAACTCCTTAATGAGTATTTTAATCATTATCTGAAGAGTTTTTCTATTGATTCCATTTAAAATAACCTGATTATATAACAGATTGCAATAATTAATTCGTATAAAGATAAAATTTATCGATTTTTACCTAAATCCGTTAATCAAATAGTTTATTATTTTATGTAAAAATACCTCTATATGAGAATATATAAACATCAGTATTGTTTAGTACTAAAATTATTTAAATCGTTTCATGCCAGTTTGATTTAATAGTTAACATCCTTTCCTGTATTTTTATTTTCCTTGGCTGTCGAGATCATATTGTATGGTTTTTGTTCTGTGAATTAAGACGTTGCCTGTAATAATAATAAATCAATGAGCATGATAAGATTAGACTCGAATGAAGTGATCTCGTTGATTTCCGCATCAAAATAAATTGCCTCGTCATATAGTGCAAAGTGCACATCAGCTAGTGAAGCCAATGGATTAGCAGATGAGCGGGTGAATGCAATGACTGTCATACCAATATTATGAGCAATGCGTACTTTATCCAAC
Organism: Photorhabdus akhurstii; assembly: GCF_019090985.1. Classification (NCBI taxonomy): domain Bacteria; kingdom Pseudomonadati; phylum Pseudomonadota; class Gammaproteobacteria; order Enterobacterales; family Morganellaceae; genus Photorhabdus; species Photorhabdus akhurstii. The sequence continues at coordinate 2,317,461 of NZ_CP020335.1, forward strand.
ACCTGTTCTGTCTGACCGCTGCGAGAGATAGCGATAAAAACTTCATATTTCATCGCATTACTTAGGAAGATTTTACGGCTATCTCCTGGGTCGGATCTAAAAGCTGTTTTCCCTAGCACTTGCAATTTTTGCGTCAAATAATTGACAAATAGCCCGGAAAAACCAGCACCATAGAGAAAAAAACTCTCTTTCTCACGTAGCAGCGTGCTAAAACACGACATTCTTTCTGGTGTGACCAAAGTGAAAGTTTTACGGTAATTAGTCACGAAGTGTTCAAATGCATCAGGAATTATCTCATCATGATGGGGTTGTGTATTCCCGAAAATGGACATTCCACCGGACAACAGTTGTTTGCAGTACCAAATAAATTCACTATAGCCACTGAATCCCAGTTTCTGGCATAGACGCATAATAGTGGCGGGAGAAATGAACGTGGCTTTTGCCAGCTCACGTACTGTAATTTGCCCAATTAACAATGGATGCGCGGTTAAATAGGATAATACGCGGTATTCCGCGCGAGTTATTTTTTCGCTGCGCTGTAACAAGGGGGTTAACCGATTATCCATTATCTATTATCCATTATTTATCCAGTGATAGCAGGCAGCCATATCATATACCCGTTATCTTTCAAGTTGCCTCTTTGTTGGCTGCACTCGCTCACCCTGGTCACATAGTTATCTATGCTCCCGGGGATTCGCTCCCTCGCCGTCGCGATGCATATTGAAATCCATAGGGTATGTATGTTCGGCTGTTCGATAATCGAATTGTGGTGAATTTTCTTAATCTCCACAAGATAATGATTGCCGGACAGTGAGCCGGCTCGCATAAAAATCTTCTTTTTTATGTAAAAAAGGCAGATTATAGGTTAAATATTGGTTAAATTGCTTCACCTTGGTGCCAGGCTTGGTTAAGTGTAGGCCAATAACCTTGGTTAGCTTCGATCATTTCATCCAGAATCGCTTTGGCTTGTTGCATAGTAGGTACGGTACGATTCAGTGTGAAGGCTTGCAGCACTTTCTCATAGCTACCTTCTAATGCGGCTTCCACTAACAACTGTTCTGAAGCCAGTTGTTGCGCTAGCAGCGCTTGATGAAACAGGGGGACGTTCCCTATACGTACTGGTTCAGGACCTTGAGCGGTAATGTAAGCGGGTATTTCCACCATTGCATCGTAAGGTAAGTTAGCGATAGCGCCCCTATTCTCGGTAATCACCAGATGGCGCTGACGCAAATCAAAAGCCAGTGAGCATGCTACGTCAACAATAAAAGCGCCGTGCACCCCGACATGGAAAGCGTCGGGTAAAATGCCTGTGCGTTTAAACTCAGCCGCTGCTTTAAACAACTTCTTTTCCCGACCGTCCATCACTTCGTTGGCACGGGTATAGTCAGGATTTTGGTGCTCAACAATGTGGTTTGGCATCAGATAGTATTGCAAATAGGGATTAGGCACATAATCAGGAAAATGGTCCATGATCGGCTTGATATTACGCCAGGTTTTAACCCATGACGGATCAGCATGTTGCGGGTCTGTCTGTGCTGCATCAGCAGTCAGCAGGCCATGCTGGGCGATATGACGACGCAATTCAGGCAAATGATCTTTTCCGTTCACCCACACTTTGGTAAACCAGCCGAAATGGTTCAGACCAAAGTAATCGACGGTGATATCGTGACGATCCACACCTAAAATTGCTGCCATATTGCGCATAGCGGCCACTGGCATATCACAGATGTTGAGTACTCTGGCTTGTGGACGTAGACGGCGTATTCCTTCAGCAACGATAGAGGCGGGGTTAGAGTAATTTACGATCCAAGCGTTATCTGCATAGCGCTCCACCAAATCGATCAGTTCCACCATTGGCATGATAGTACGCAGGCCGTAAGCCAATCCGCCAAGACCACAGGTTTCCTGACCAATTACGCCGTGACGTAAGGGGATCTTTTCGTCCTGTTCTCGCATTTTGTACTGACCAACGCGTATTTGGGCAAAGACAAAATGGGCGCCGCTAAAAGCGGTTTTTGCCTCGTTTGTTACGACAAAGCGAATCGTCTGGCTATGCTCACGTATCACTTTTTCCACTACCGGCGCAATGGTGTCTTGCCGGTGAGTATCGATGTCATACAAACGAATTTCCGCTAGTGGGAAGTCGTTTAGCCGTACCATCAGGCTTTTTACGATACCTGGCGTATAGGTACTACCGCCGCCGGCGATAGTTAAAACGAAAGGGGCGCTAGCCATATTTATGCTCCTGTTAAAGTGCTTCTTCTACAGCTTCACGTATCTTTTTGACGTGCAGACCGTAAATTACCTGAACGTTATTTCCCTGACAGATGACACCTTTTGCGCCGGTCGATTTAAGCCTGTTTTCGTCAATGAGCGTGGTGTCATATACCGTTATGCGCAGTCGGGTGTAGCAGTTGTCGATAGCGACAATATTCGCTGTACCGCCTAATCCGCAGATGATTTGTTGTCCTGGTTTGTCATCATCGGCAACTTGATACTCTTTCTTGCTATAGAGGCGTGTTTCTTGATCGTCACTTTCTCGTCCAGGGGTTTTCAGGTCGTAATGTAAAATCAGGAAACGGAATGCGAAAAAATAAATCACCGACATGATTAGCCCTACGGCGATATACATTGGCCAGTTAGATTTTTCGGTGCCGAGCGGTAAGTTATATAGTATGAAGTCGATTATACCGTTAGCGCCGATAGCATGTACGCCGAGTAGATAGAACAGCATAAAACCTAAACCAGTTAACAGGGCATGAACGCCAAACAGTAGCGGAGCAACAAACAGGAAAGAAAATTCAAGTGGTTCGGTTACGCCTAACAAAAAAGTGGTCATAGCGGCAGGGATGAGAACAGCTTTTGCCGCACTTTTCTTTGCTGGGTGGGCAGTCACATACATTGCCAGCGCAGCGGCAGTCAGGCCAAACATCTTACTGATCCCTCGCGCATCCCATACCACACTGTTACTGAGTTGATGTACAGTCGGGCAAGCCATTTCAGCGAAATAGATATTGCGTGCTCCTTGATGTACAGTGCCGCATACCTCTGCAACGCCTCCTAATTCGGTATACAAAAAGGGCGTATAAACCAGATGATGTAAGCCTAATGGGATCAGAATGCGTTCCAGAAAGCCGTATATGGCGACGCCAAATGGCCCGGACTCATGAATACCGTGAGCAAGGGCGCCGATGCCCCGTTGTGCATAGGGCCAAATATCACTCATTAAGTAACCCGATATAACGGCCAGAGGGATCATCAGAATGGCGACAAAACAGTGCCCGGAATAAATTGCCATCACACCATTAAACTGTTTTGACGAATAGCGGTTATAGCAATAACCAGCCAATGCACCGATCAGTATCCCGGCAAAAGCGCCCATTTCCAACACTTGCACACCCAGAACCATGCCTTGGCCAACATTGCGCATTTGCGTTTCTGCCGCCAATTTTCCCTGTAATGCTAAAGTAACGTGCATAGCATTGATAAAAATAACGAAAGTGACCAGACCGATCAATGCGGCATAACCTTTATTGCGTTTTGCCAGCCCGATAGGGATTCCAACAGCAAAAATCAACGCCAGATTGCTCAATATTGAAACAGCAGATTGGGAGATCAATTTCCCAGATTGCTGAACTAACCAATGGTTTAAAAATGGAAAATATTCTGCAAGGTTACCGTTTCCCAATACATTGCCAAAAGCAATAAATAGCCCGACGATAGGGAGAATTAGCACCGGGCCGTACAAAGATTTGCCAAGGTTTTGCAACGCATTAATGATCCTTTTCATTAAACTTCTGTTCCTTGCTAGAAATATTATTTGGTTACATAAAACTAAAGATACAGATTAAGAATAACAGCTCAGGAAGGTAAAATGACACTTATCCGATTGTTTTAAATAACAAATGACTGAAAAAGTAACATGTAACTTTTAAACGTGTGAGTGCATTCGCAAATCAATTTTTGTTACAAAGGATTGGCGGAAGAGGACAATAATGAGTCATAATGTTCGGGGTTTAGATAGTAAATAACATCATTGTGGTGACATGGCTGAAATCTGGGGGTGATTTGGAAAGCTGAATATTGTATCTAGCTGATATACCAAATCATTCTACATAGAGGATCATCTACTCATGTTACCAGTTTGTTAAATTTACTGTCGGCCGGGTTTTCTCCGGCGAGATAGAGAGATTGAATGTTTATCGAAAGCCGACAAACATCGCTGCATCAACATCCTTCCTTAGTGATTTGAACCAGAAATTAATCGACTGACACGTCCTTTTGTTAAAATGGTTATTGAACTTATTGCAGTGATTTTTGTTGGTATTTCTAGCCGAAAAGCCTTATTTGGTGGGAATCGGTTAATTGAATCACTATTTTTCTTTTAACCTAGGGATGGTAAGAATAGGGGGAATTACCGGAGAACAGACATTGAATATCTATCCGTTACGCAGCTTGAACATAGATCAAGTACAGAAACAGGAGTTTCATACAGTCATCTGCCGCCATTCCGGCGCAGGTTTATTTACTATGGGGGATTTAGGGTTGGTTCTGGGTCTCAATCAGTTACAGATAACGCAGTGTGTTACATGCGTTAAAATAAAGAATATTTGGGATAGACCATAATGGGTCAACGAAGACATCTAACGCAATACGAAGTGGAAAGAATACTGGAAGTGGCGAAAAAGAGTCCTAATGGGGAGCGCGACTATTGTCTGGTATACATGAGCTTTGTTCATGGCTTACGTGTTAGTGAAGCCAGATATCTACGGTTATCTGATCTGGATTTGGATGATGGCAGTTTGTATATCCGGCGTTTAAAAGGCGGATTTTCTACTATTCATCCTCTTTTGGGTTATGAGATCCAAGCGATCAAGGAGTGGTTAAAAGTCCGTAAAACCTTCCGAGGGGCAGAAAGTGATTGGTTGTTTCTGTCACGCAGCGGAAACGCACTGACTCGCCAGCGCGTTTATCAACTTATTAACCAATTCGGACGATTGGCTAAGATTTCCATAGATTCGCATCCGCACATGTTGCGCCATGCCTGTGGTTTTGCGCTGGCAGATAGAGGGATAGATACTCGGTTGATACAAGATTATCTTGGGCACAGTAATATTCGCCATACTGTACGATATACCGCCAGTAATGCGGAGCGTTTCCACGGTGTTTGGGGTGTAAAAAGGAATCGGCAACGAGAATTACACTTTGATTATGTCCCACAGGAAAATGCTTGTTCAACTGAATAAGCGATTCTGATGTATGCGCCTGTTAAGGCGCATACATAAAAACCCTCTTAAACAGCGTGATTGTATTTAGAGAATAGGGATGACAAAGATCTGTCTGTAAAAATAAAGTATCGCGTTGACAAATTTCTGAAATAATATCAGACCTTTCATACAGCATTTTTTCAAATAATTGTTCCTGATCTTGGAAAAAATGATATTTCTCCGGCGTAACTCATTCTGCTAGTCGTTCCCTAATATCTTATCGATTTTGGTTTAATAATTTATTTCTTTAACTACCCGTTCTGACGTAGGTCTGTACCAATTTAGGAGGGTTGGTGAATGGCAAAGTTATTGGTTTACCAAATCCCTTGGGGGAGGTAGGCAAAAAGTGATGGCAGGAAAAATGTGAGTAATCTCAAAAAATTGCGATTTTATTTCACATAAGTATTGAATGAAAATTATTCATGTTTCACACTCGTTGAAACGTTTCAGTTTTTTTATCTCTTTTTCTTTTTATGGACTTAATGCTTTTTTCTCTGCGTAAACTGAAACGATTCTATTTTTGGTAATAGGGAGAAAATTATGTTCCAGTTGGCTCTGCAAAATATTCATACTGGCGCAATTGCAACCAGTAAAGAGGATGCTATTCGTCAGGTAGCGGCTATGCTAGCCGCTAATGGTAATGTCAGCGATGCCTATGTTGACGGCATGTTGCAACGTGAAAATCAAATTTCTACCTACCTTGGCAACGGTATCGCCATTCCACATGGCACGCTAGATACTCGCGATCTGGTCATGAAAACCGATGTACAGGTATTTCACTTTTCACAGGGTGTTGAATGGGATCAAGGGGCGATGTGTTATGTGGTTATTGGTATCGCCGCACGTTCCGATGAGCATTTGGCACTACTGCGTCAGTTAACGCACCTACTGAGCGATGATCGTATTGCTGAACAGCTAAAAACTGTTAAGTCAGCGCAGGCGCTGCATAGATTGCTAATGGGCGAAGTTCAGCAGCCTGAGTTTAAATTCGATACCAGCCTGATTACGCTAGATGTTAACGCCCGCGATTTGATGACGCTACAGGCATTAAATGCCGGGCGGTTACAGCAAGTGGGGGCGGTGGATACAACTTTTGTCAGCAAAGTGATTAACAGTAAGCCATTGGATCTTGGGCAGGGCATTTGGTTAAGCGATAGTCCCGACGGTAATTTAACCAGCGCTGTGGCAGTGAGCCGATTGTTCACGCGGGACAACGAACCGGTGGTGATGTTATTGACCGTTGCGGTTGCTGACGACCAGCCGCTAAACGTGTTACATCGCCTGGGTAACTTGTTATTAGCACAAAAAGCGGAATGTTTGCTGAAAGCTGATGCGCCGACAGTGCTGGCATTACTGACCAGTGGCGTACAGGCGCGGAGCGCGATATCCAGTGGAGAATTTGTCCTGTGCAACGAACATGGCTTACATACTCGCCCTGGCGCCGTGTTGGTTAATGTTATTCGGCAATTTTCCAGTGAAATTACCATTATCAACCTTGATGGCGCCGGTCAACCGGTAAATGGCCGTAGTCTGATGAAAATCATGGCATTGGGCGCTAAAAAAGGGCACCGGCTTCATATTACTGCTAATGGCGATGATGCGCAGCAGGCGATAGCTGCCATTGGTGAAGCGATTATTTCCGGTTTGGGGGAAGGGCCGTGTAAGTAAAAATCCCCAGTTGGCTGTGAAAATGGCGCGCGTCGATCTACAACTCTTTTAGCTAATAGCAGGAGAAGCATGATGAAAACATTGCTTATCATTGATCCTTCACTCGGACTTGCCGGAAGTTATCTGGTGAAAACAATTCTCAGCGCCTCTGCGGAGGAAAACGGACTGATACTAACAGAAGATCCAGCCGAAGCCGATTTGGTGGTCGTGACCGGCAATTGCGTTCCCACCGATAACGCACTGAACGGTAAGCTTGTTTATCTCGGCGATACGGAACAGGCATTGCATGCGCCGAAAGATTTCTTTCAGCAGGCAAAAACCGATGCACAACCGCACCAGATACCGGCAACTGACAGCGGTGGTGATATAAAACGCATTGTCGCGGTTACTGCTTGTCCTACTGGTGTGGCACATACCTTTATGGCCGCGGAAGCTATCGAAATCGAAGCCAAAAAGCGCGGCTGGTGGGTAAAGGTGGAAACCCGCGGTTCGGTAGGGGCGGGCAATGTTATTACACCGGAAGAGGTGGCAAAAGCGGATTTGGTGCTGATCGTGGCAGATATTGACGTAGATCTGGAGAAATTTGCAGGAAAACCTATGTACCGTACCTCCACCGGGCTGGCATTGAAGAAAACAGCGCAAGAGTTTGATAAAGCGCTGGTCGAAGCTAAACCTTTCCAGCCGACAGGGCAGAATAGTATGCAGAATAGTACTAAAAGCGGACAAGGAGAAAAGAATAACGGCATCTATCGTCACCTGTTGACCGGCGTCTCTTATATGTTGCCGATGGTGGTGGCGGGTGGTCTGTGTATCGCGCTCTCATTTGCTTTTGGCATCACTGCATTTAAAGAACCGGGTACATTGGCAGCCGCATTGATGCAAATTGGGGGTGGTTCAGCTTTTGCCCTGATGGTCCCCGTATTGGCAGGTTACATTGCTTTCTCGATCGCTGATCGCCCAGGTCTGACGCCTGGTTTGATTGGCGGCATGCTGGCAACTAGCACCAACGCGGGATTTCTTGGCGGTATTATTGCGGGTTTCCTCGCCGGTTACGTAGCGAAGTTTCTCAGTACCAAGGTGAAATTGCCGCAGAGTATGGCAGCGTTGAAACCGATTTTGATCATTCCGCTATTTGCCAGCCTGATCACCGGTCTGATTATGATTTACGTTATTGGTAAACCCGTCGCCGGTATCATGGCGGGGCTAACGTACTGGCTTTCTAATATGGGGACAACCAACGCGCTCCTGCTAGGGGCTATTTTGGGTGGAATGATGTGTGCTGATATGGGGGGAGCGATAAACAAAGCGGCCTATGCGTTTGGTGTCGGTTTGCTTAGTTCGCAAGCCTATGCGCCAATGGCTGCCATTATGGCCGCGGGGATGGTTCCACCGCTGGCAATGGGGGTGGCGACCCTGATTGCCCGGCAGAAGTTCGATAACGTTCAGCGGGAAAGTGGTAAAGCCGCATTGGTGTTGGGCCTGTGTTTTATCTCCGAAGGCGCGATTCCTTTTGCTGTCCGCGATCCGATGCGAGTGCTCCCATGTTGTATCGTTGGCGGCGCGGTGACGGGAGCGATCTCTATGGCAGTGAGTGCGCAATTGATGGCGCCGCACGGTGGCCTGTTTGTACTGTTGATCCCAGGAGCTATCACACCAATATTGGGTTATTTGATGTCGATTATTATCGGTACCCTGTTGGCAGGATTGATCTATGCACTGCTTAAGCGCCCAGAAATTGAGCGTCCAGAAACGACCACAACTAAAGCATAAAAAACAGAAATTATTAGTTATTGAATTAAACTCATTGAAATTACAGGAAATTATCTACTTATTCGTGACCTCATTCGCATTTTTGCTATTTTCCGATTGTTATTTGCCTGCTTAAATTAGATATAAATACATTCAAAAAAATGAAGAATTATTATGAGTCGCGGTTTGTTAAAAAAAGAGGGGGTTGCTCAGGCGTGTCTGGCGCGTTATCTGCTAGGTGAGCATTGCGGTAATCGGTTGAAGACGATTGAAGAGCTGTCATCTGACTATGGGTTATCTGTTGGGCTAGTTCAGTTTGCATTAAAAAAACTGGAGAGTTCTGGCGCGGTTTACGTGGAACGGCGGGGGCGCAATGGCAGCTATTTGGTTAGTGTGGATCACAAAGCGCTGTTAGCCCATGCTGACATTAGTAACGTGGTTTGTGCGATGCCGCTGCCCTATACCCGATTGTATGAGGGATTGGCGAGCGGCTTGAAAGCGCAATTTGAGGGCATTCCGTTTTACTTCGCCCATATGAGAGGTTCAGATGCCAGGATGGAATGCTTGCGTAGCGGTATTTATGACTTGGCGGTGGTATCACATTTGGCGGCGCAGACTTATCTGGAGCAGGGTGATGTCCGCGTTGTACTTGAATTGGGGCCACAGACCTATGTTGGCGCACACCAACTGATTTATCGCAAAGGGGGTGAACATAATATTCGTCGTGTTGGGCTGGATCATCGTTCTGCCGACCAGAAGATCATGACTGAAGTGTACTTTGCCGGGCAGGATATCACGTTGGTGGATATTTCTTACCACGAGAGCTTGTATAAAGTGGCGAAAGGTGACATTGACGCGGTGATCTGGAACGTTAGCAGAGAAATTGAACTTAGTTCTAGGGAGCTTATCGCAGTGCCGCTCCGTGGAAGCGCATGTTTTATCCAAGCTTCCGAGGCGGTGGTTTTAACCAGAACTGATGACATTCTGATTCAACAACTTGTACGTACTATGGTGAATAAAACAGAGTTGTTGTCCCATCAACAACGTGTATTGGCAGGCCAGCAGGACCCAAGTTATTAATTTGGCATGTAGGGAGGTTCACGAAATGGAAAATCGACTGAATCTACTCTGTCAGGGAAATGTCATTGATAAGGATATCTATGATGGCATGCTACAGGTTGTGGCGCAGCTTGAAAATGATTGGAAAATTCCAGTCAGGAATGCGCTAGGGGAAACAGTAATAACACATATGGCTAATGCGTTGATGCGCTCACGCCGGGGAGAACAAATCAGTTCAATGGATATTGAGCTGTTGATGGAAGTGCGTCAATCGAGTGTTTTTTCTCATTTGCAAGAGATTAACGCTTCGCTGTTGGCACATTTTGACGTGCAATTACATCCCTGTGAGGAGGGGTACCTTCTGGTAAATTTGTTTAGCCTTTGGGCGGCTAAGGGGCAGTGGTAACTCCAACAGAGATGAGGGAAATTTTTTTTTCCATCAAATATTCAAAAAAATGATGATTTAACATCTAGGTTTTTATAGTGGCATTGATCGCCGAAGAAGTACAGGAGGTACAGCATGTTTATGCATGCGCTGAACAAACAAAATCCGGCACTAATTGAGGCAGCCCAGATGTTATGGGCGCAAGGAGCCTTACTACCAGATACTTATGTTATTGACGTTGATCAGGTTTTAGACAATGCCAGACGATTACTTGCGGTAGCGGAGCGTCATGGTATTGCTCTCTATCTGATGACCAAACAGGTTGGTCGTAACGCCTGGTTGGCACGTAAACTGCTAGAACTGGGTTATCAGGGCGTCACTGCGGTGGATTTTAAAGAAGCCAGAGTCTTGATGAACGGGAAGATCCCGGTGACTCATGTAGGCCATCTGGTACAGATCCCTCGCAATATGCTCTCTTCAGTGATGCAACAACATCCGGAAGTGATCACAGTATTTTCGTTAGAAAAAGCGGAGGAAATTTCCAGTCTGGCTCAACGTGAGGGAAATGTGCAACGTATTATGCTGAAAGTCTATGATGATCATGATCATTTATATCCTGGTCAGGAAGCGGGTTTTCATTTATCGGAATTGAGCGCCGTCGTTCAGCGCATTATGGCAATGCCCGGTGTAAAACTGACAGGGTTGACACATTTTCCTTGCTTGTTGTGGCAAGACGTCCAGCAGCAGACACTGCCGGCGCCAAACTTATTTACTTTACTGAAAGCAAAGGACATTTTACGACAGGCAGGGGTTGAGGTGACGCAGATAAATGCGCCGTCGGCGTCAAGCTGTAGCACACTGCCGTTACTGGCAAAGTATGGTGTTACCCATACCGAGCCGGGACATGCGCTAACAGGAACAATCCTTGCCAATTATCGGGGAGAACAACCAGAACGCATTGCTATGCTCTATCTGACAGAAATATCTCACCGATTTAACGGCAACAGCTACTGTTATGGCGGCGGTTATTATCGTCGTGGACGGGCGCATAATGCACTGATATTCCTGCCAAACGGTCAGATCACCTCCACTCGCCTGTTACCGATGGATGACGCCAGTATTGATTACCATTTTCCCCTGAGCGGTGAATTTCCGGTCGGTTGTGCTGTTATGTTGTGCTTTCGCACCCAGATATTTGCTACTCGCAGTGATGTGGCGTTGGTTAGCGGTATTCAGTCAGGACACCCAGTATTGGAAGGGCTTTATGACAGCCAGGGAAACCCTATTCTGATTAATGGAGAAAAAATGACCTGTGAATAGATGCACTTCCATCCTCTTCACCTTCATCCTCTTTTTATCTTCGGACCGTCTTACTTATGACTCAGCAAAACAGAATTGACGCATCTGGCTATACCTATGCGCATGAGCACCTGCATCTCGATTTATCATCATTTAAAAACAACATTGACTGCCGATTGGATCAGTACGACCTGATTTGTGCAGAGATGAAAACACTGGTCAGCTTGGGTGTACACAATATTGTGGAGATGACCAATCGTTACATGGGACGTAACCCACAGTTTATGCTGGATCTGATGCGGGACTCCGGCATTAATGTAATAGTTTCTACTGGCTATTACCAATCTGCCTTTTTTCCTGAGCATGTAGCACATACCACCGCTCGACAACTGGCGGATGAAATGATCACTGAGATTGAACAGGGTATCGATGGTACAACGTTGAAAGCCGGAGTAATTGGGGAAATTGGTTCCAGCAAAGGAGTAATTACGCCTGATGAAGAGAAAGTATTCCATGCTGCGGCTATAGCCCATCTGGAAACTGGGCGGCCTGTTTCGACGCATACGACATTAAGCACGATGGGTTTTGAACAACTGAAATTATTGAAAAAGCACGGTGTAGATGCTGAACGCGTAGTTATTGGTCACTGTGATCTTAAAGATAATCTGGACAATATTTTGCGTATCATTGAGCAGGGTGCCTACATCCAGTTCGACACGATTGGCAAAAACGATTACTACCCGGATGAAAAGCGGATCGCTATGTTAAAGACCTTGGCCCAACGTGGCTTACTTAACCGCGTCATGTTATCGATGGATATTACCCGTCGTTCTCACTTAAGAGCTAATGGCGGCAATGGTTTTGCCTATTTGATCACCACCTTTGTGCCGATGTTAAAAGAGGCTGGATTAACGCAAACCGATATTGATTTGATGTTACGTGATAACCCAACGCTATTTTTCAACTAAAGGAAAAACATATGAGATTTGTTATTGGAGGACAAATTGAGAAAGAAAAAATTGCTGAAACTTTACGCCGTCTGGCCGGGGATAAAGTCTCGTCCATTACCGTGATGGGCGACATAGATGCCGCGATAGCGCTTAAGAGTGGTAATGCGGATTACTATTTGGGGGCCTGTAATACAGGTGGAGGCGCTTTGGCGATGGTAATTGCTATTGTTGGTATTGATAAATGCGCGACCATCAGTATGCCAGGCAAGATCCTGCCTGATGAAGAAATTATTGCCCATGTTAACGCGGGGAAAATCGCATTTGGTTTTACTGGTCAGGATATAGACGCGGTTATTCCAGTTGTTATCGGGGCTATTTTTTCTTCATGAGGACAGGAAAATGGAATATGAATTTTTCACTCGTTTAATGGAAATTGATCCATTTAAGGCCGGTTTGTTAGCGGTGATCGGTGGAATATCTGCCATGATGGCTAACCGTGGTATTGCGGTATTTCATGATGGGCTACGTCCTTTAATGCCGGAACATCTGGAAGGGCGTATGAATCGTAAAACCTTGGCGGCCACCAGTTTTGCCCTAAGTTTTGGTCTGGTTATCGGCTTTGGTATTCCGTTCTCGCTGACCGCCCCGATTATTTTGGTGCATAGTTTATTATTGGGAACCGATGTTATTGGTACCTGGTGTGCAAACAGTAAAAAAGGTTTCATACTTTCCGCTATCTTGGGGGCGCTATATGCCGTTGCCCTGATGACCGGTTTACGATCTGTTGTCGATATCTTTGCCCATTTGCCGGTTAATTTCATGGGCAACCTGAGTAAAGTCGGCGATCCTATCGTGGCCTGCTTTGCACTGTTTCCTGCGATTGTGGTGGCCTATCAATATGGATATGGCAAAGGAATATGGGTGCTGATTGCGACATTGGTGGGGTATATCACGACGAAAGCCGTAGGATCATTGAGTTTTGGCGGCGCCCTGAGCAAACCGGTGCAATTGGACCCTAACGGGATGGCCCTACTGATTTCGATGATAGTAATGTTCTATTTTGCTATGAAACAGCGTGCACCCAAAGCTGGCGAGGGATCTGCTTCGGCCAAAGGCGCGAACGAGATGCTGGTTGGATTATTTTCCACGCGGATACAGCGTATTCAAAATAACATCTGGTTGCTGGTATTCAGTGGAGGATTGACCGCTGTAGCGGCTTCGATGTCGCTTAGTCTGCTGGCGGAAGGGCCGGTATCACTGCAACTGATGGCGCAGGGGGAAGGGGCTAACGCTATGCTGGTGGCGCTTGCCAGAGCTATCAGCTTTGTGCCGTTGGTTGGTATGACCGCCATTGCTACAGGGGTTTATAGCCCGGTCGGCATGAAATTTGTATTTGTCGCGGGATTAGTGACCAATAATCTGTGGATTGCCTTCATTGCTGGCAGTGTGATTATGTTTATGGAAATCAAACTACTGGCAAGAATTGCTATCTGGTTGGATAAATATCCTGGCGTTAAAGCTTGTGGTGAACATATTCGTACCGTCATTACCCGCATGTTGGAAGTTGCCCTATTGGTGGGGGGAATGATGGCTTCCAATGCCATTTTGCCGGGCATGGGCTTCATGGTGGTGGCGGGCATTTATTTACTCAACCGCACGGCTAAACGTCCTTTGGTTGAAATGGCGATTGGGCCTATTGCAACGATTGTGGTGGGTGTACTAGCTAACATCATCTATCTGGTGGGCATCAGTTAATTGAATTAATTTCCCCTTTATTTTGTGATGATAAAAATAGAGGGGGGGAATTTAGGGAAAACAGATAGTGCGAGAGAACAGATATTGAACACATATCCATTACCAAGTCTGAGCATGGAACAGGCGCAGCACAAACAGTTTCGTTTAGTTGATATTATTTGCCGCCATTTTCCCGGTGCGGATTTTCTCACCACCGGAGATTTAGGGCTGGTGCCGGGATTGAATCGGCCACAAGTGACACAACGTGTTGAACAGGTTATCGCAGATTTCTTTTCCGCCGAAGCGGCTGTATTAGTGCAAGGGGCGGGAACCGGCGCAATACGTTGTGGGCTGGCGGCATTACTTAACGCGGGCGATAGCCTGCTGGTTCATGATGCGCCGTTATATCCTTCGACAGCGGTTACTGCCGAGCAAATGGGTTTGCATCTGGTACGGGCCGATTTCAATCAATCTGAACAAATCCGAGCTGCGATTTTGCAACATTCGCCGGTGGCGGGGTTAGTACAACACACGCGACAGAAAATTGATGATGCTTATGAATTGGCAGAAGTTATATCACTGCTAAATGCTACATCACTACCGGCTCTGGTTGACGATAACTATGCAGCCATGAAAGTGGAACATATCGGTTGTGAATGGGGGGCTGCGTTATCGGCCTTCTCCAGCTTTAAACTGTTTGGTCCGCAAGGTGTTGGTGTCGTAGTCGGCCAGCAAGCGGCAATAGAGCGCATCCGGCGTAATATGTATTCCGGTGGCAGTCAGGTACAGGGATTTCAGGCATTGGAGGTATTACGTGGATTGGTATTTGCCCCGGTGATGCATGCTGTACAGGCTCAGGTGAATGAAACATTAGTGGTCCGGCTTAATCAGGGAGTTATTCCACAGGTAAAACGGGTGCTTATCGCCAATGCGCAATCGAAAGTATTGCTGGTGGAGTTTTATGATGAGATTGCCGAACAGGTACTTCATGTTGCTCATAAGCTTGGTGCGCTGCCTTATCCGGTGGGCGCCGAATCGAAATTCGACATACCGCCGCTGTTTTACCGGTTGTCCGGTACATTCCGTCAGTCTGATCCCTCGTTAGAGAAACGGATGATAAGGATAAATCCCAATCGAAGCGGTGCTGAGACAGTGATAAGGCTCCTGAGTCAAAGCTGTGCACAGGCCGTCGCCTTGCTGTAATAAAAGGCTAAAATAGAGGCAGAAGATTGTTCTGGATGCAGCAACATCCGCCACAATCGGCGGTATATATCGTCTGTCATCCAAAATATGTGCAATATTTTCTGAGTATGGGGAAATCGATATCAAGGCTTATAAACCTTGAATTAATGTAAAAGTCGGCGATATCATTAATTGCATTCCTAATTATCAATAAAATTAATCAATGAGGTGAGTAACAGTTAATAGTAAAATAAATCACTTATAATATAAAATGGCCTATAGATAGAAAATACCTTGGCGGCATATAGAGGTCATAGCCATTCTCTTTGCAAAGTGCTCGTAACTCTGTCAGTGAACTGACCGATAATTTTTCGTAGATACTTTCAAAATGTTTTTCCACCGAATGGCATGAAACATTCATTTCAATGGCCGTATCATTATTATTCATACCGCAGCAAAATAGAAAAATAACCACCCACTCTTTCTCATTTAGTAAATCATTAGGTGGTCTGGGACAGGCAGATATTGGGGTATTATTCTTAATATAATGGGACACTGTGAAGTGTTCTATTTCTCTGGCATGGGAAATGATGCCCATACATTGATTATCTTCCCCCATTAATGGGTATTTCTCGCAAAAATAGGATTTAGGCGGTCGACCATTACCTTGAGGATAAGTGCCGACAGAGCATACTCGTTGCATACATTCTAAGACTCTGCGATCGTGTTCTTTAAAATAATGGGCGAAACCATTAACTGGTGTTGGTAATTCATAATCGGTATACCCGATAACATTAAAGTTTTCCGGTAACTTATTGGCTTTAATAAACTTGGTATTTGCGTACATAAAACGCGATTCCTTATCTTTTACAAACCAAAGATCAGGGCTTTTGTCCCATATATGTGTAAATTGAGGCGTAATCAAAGGGACTTCTTTTAATCCTGATTTATTCATAAATATCCTTTAAGATAATTATTGCTTTTTTAAACTATTGGATGGAAATTTTCCGTTGAAAAAAGCCTATTTCCATAGGGCCGTATATTTTATCAATAAATAATTAACAAAGGTAGTGTGTAGAAACTGGGAAATAATACGTAATCTAAGACAATAAAAACCTTTCTGGGATGTAATGGTTAAAGTTGTTGGCACGGCAATATTCTTCCAACTGCTGACTAGAGTGAATCCCGATTTTACGATATATCCTTGCCGTATGCTCTTCAACCTCACGATAGGCGATATTCAATATTTCCCCGATCTGTTTTCTAGATTGCTTCTGTAAGAAGAGAAAGATAATATCCCACTCCTGTGGAGTAAAAAGATCAGAAGGTGGTTGGAGTAGAATGGATGAGGGTAATTTATCATAATATTGGTATAGGTAGGTCAATGAATACTCCTTGGCTTGCCACATATGGTACATAATTCCCATACAATTACCATTGTTATGATAAAGAGGCAGTTTCTCACAGAAATAGGATGACAGAGTTTGCCCTTGTCCAAATACATGGGTTTCAAATGAACAGACTCTTTCGCCTTTAGCCATGACATTTTTATCGTGGATAATAAACTCCTTGGCGAACTCAGCGCCATCCCAAGGCAGCTCATGATCATAAAGCCCTTCATAATCAAACGACTCTTTAAAATTATGAATAAATTTCTTTGTAGCTGGATTACCGTAGATAAAGTTTGAAGAATTATCCTTTATTCCCCACGGTTCATTGCTTATTTCCATTGTATTAATAACTTGAAGTGATATTGCATTGTTCTTCTTCATATCAGTAACAATCCCTTCTAATCTAAAGGTTAAAGAAGCATTCTGGTTTTGGGATGGACAAAACTTTTTGGCATATAGAGATCATAATCATTGGTGCGACAATACTCTTCCAATTGGTAACTAGAGTGAACACCGATTCTTTCATATATTCGTGCAATATGGGTTTCAACAGTACGGTGGGAAATACTTAACATTCTACCGATTTGTTTACTAGTATACTTTTGTAGCATGAAGAAAATAACATCCCATTCCCGTTGAGTAAAGAGATCGGTTGGTGGCTGAAATAATATAGATGCCGGCAGTTTTCCATGAAATAGCCGGATAAATGAAAAATCCTGAGCTTGCCAACCATGATATATAATGCCCATACAGCTCCCGTTTTCATGATAAAGAGGATATTTTGCAAAAAAGTATGATGACAGAATTTGTTCTTTTCCATGTACATGTGTCTCAAGTGAACATATTCTTTTTTCCTGTTTCACTACTTTTCTATCATGGGCCATGTATTCTTTTGCAGATTCGGCTCCATCCCAGGGCAATTCATGCTCATAAAGCCCCTCATAGTCAAAAGAACTTGAAATATTTTGAAGACGCTTACATGCCCGATTGACATAAATATAGCGTGTATTTTCATCCTTTATTCCCCACGGCTCATTACTTTGCTCCATTGTATTAATAACTTGAGGTGATATTACATGGTTGTTTTTCATATTGATAGAACTCCTTTTAATCTAATGGTTAAGGGAACATTCTGCTTTCTGGATGCACAAATCTTTTTGGCATATAGAGATCATAATCATTGGTACGACAATATTCTTCTAATTGATAACTAGAGTGAACACCAATCCGTTTATGTATACGCGAGATATGGGTTTCAACCGTACGATAGGAAATATTTGACATTCTACTGATTTGCTTACTGGTATACTTTTGTAGCATGATGAAAATAATATCCCATTCCCGTTGAGTAAAGAGAGCGGTTGGTGGCTGGAACATAATATTTATTGGTAATTTTCCATGAAAGAGTCGAGTGAATGAGAAATCCTGAGATTGCCAGCCATGATATATCGTTCCCATACAGATTCCGTCTTCATGATAAAGAGAGTATTTTTCAAAAAAATAAAAGGAAAGAATTTGTTCTTTTCCAAATGTACATGTTATAAGTGAACGTACTCTTTCTTCTTTTTCTATCACTTTTTGAGCATGAGCTATGTACTCTTTGGCGAATTCGGCTCCATCCCAGGGCAATTCATGATCATAAAATCCTTCATAATCAAATGATTCTTTAAAATTATGAATGAATTTTTTTGTAACTGAATTATCGTAGATGAAATTTGAAGAACTACCCTGTATTCCCCACGGTTCGTTGCTCATTTCTATTGTGTTAATAATCTGAGGTGATACTGCATAGTTCTTATTCATATTAGTAACAATACCTTTTAATTTAAAGAATTAAGGAAACGTTCTACTTTCTGGATACACAAACCTTTCTGGTACATAGAGATCATAATCATTGGTGCGACAATACTCTTCCAATTGGTAACTAGAGTGGACACCAATCCGTTTGTATATACGCGAGATATGATTTTCAACCGTACGGTAGGAGATATTTAAAATTCTACCGATTTGGTTGCTGTTATATTTTTGTAAAAAAAGGAAAATAACATCCCATTCTCGTTGGGTAAAGAGATCGGTCGGTGGCTGGAACATAATATTTGCTGGCAATTTTCCACGAAATAGCCGGGTGAATGAGAAATCCTGAACTTGCCAACCATGATATATCGTTCCTATACAACTTCCGTCTTCATGATAGAGAGGGTATTTTTCAAAAAAATAAGATGACAGAATTTGTTCTTTAAAAAATTTATGAGTTACAAGCGAACATGTTCGTTCTTCTCTTTCCATTACAATTTTATCATTGGTCATGTACGCTTCAGAAAATTCGGCACCATCCCAGGGAAGGTCATAGTCATAAAGACCTTCATAGTCAAAGGAGCGTGAAATATTTTGAACACGATTACATGCCTGATTGGCATAAATAAAGCATGAGTTTTTATCTTTTATTCCCCAAGGCTCGTTACTCAGCTCCATTGTATTAATAACTTGAGGTGATATTACATGGTTATTTTTCATATTAGTAGAACTCCTTTTAATATAATGATTAAGGGAACATTCTGGTTTCTGGATGTACAAATCTTTCTGGTACATAGAGATCATAATCATTCGTGCGACAGTATTCTTCCAATTGATAACTGGAATGAGCTCCAATTCTTTGGTATATGCGTGAGATATGATTTCCAACAGTACGATAGGAAAGATTTAACATTCTACCGATTTGCTTGTTGTTGTATTTTTGTAAAAAAAGGAAAATAACATCCCATTCTCGTTGGGTAAAGAGATCGGTCGGTGGCTGGAACATAATATTGGCTGGCAATTTTCCACGAAATAGCCGGGTGAATGAGAAATCTTGAGCTTGCCAGCCATGATATATCGTTCCTATACAGCTTCCGTCTTCATGATAAAAAGGATATTTTTCAAAAAAATAAGATGAAAGAATTTGTTCTTTTCCATGTACATGTGTTATAAGCGAACGCATCCTTTCTTCTTTCTCCATCACCATTTTGTCGTGAATCATGAATTCCTTAGCAAATTCGGCTCCATCCCAGGGAAGGTCATAATCATAAAGCCCCTCATAGTCAAAAGAGATTGAAATATTTTGAACATGTTTACATGCTTGATTAGCATAAATAAAGCATGAATTCTTATCCTTTATTCCCCACGGCTCATTACTTTGCTCCATTGTGTTAATAACCTGAGGTGAGATGACATAGTTCTTTTTCATATTAGTAGAACTCCTTTTAATCTAATGGTTAAGGAAACATTCTGCTTTCCCGATGCACAAATCTTTCTGGTACATAGAGGTCATAATCATTTGTACGACAGTATTCTTCCAATTGATAACTGGAATGAACACCAATTCTTTGGTATATGCGTGAGATATGATTTTCAACCGTACGATAGGAAAGATTTAACATTCTACCGATTTGCTTGCTGTTATATTTTTGTAGAAAAAGGAAAATAACATCCCACTCCCGAGGAGTAAAAAGATCGGTCGGTGGCTGGAATATAATAGATGCTGGTAGTTTCCCACGAAATAACCGGGTAAATGAGAAATCCTGAGCTTGCCAACCATGAAATATCGTTCCTATACAACTTCCATCTTCATGGTAAAGTGGATATTTTTCACAAAAATAGGATGACAAAATTTGTTCTTTTCCAAATGGATGTGTTTCAAGTGAACATATTCTTCCTTCTTTTTCTATCACTATTTTATCTTGAATAACATGTTCTTTAGCAAATTCGGCTCCATCCCAGGGAAGGTCATAATCATAAAGCCCTTCATAGTCAAAAGAGCTTGAAATATTTTGTGCGTGTTTACATGCTTGGTTGACATAAATAAAGCATGAGTTTTTATCCTTGATTCCCCACGGCTCATTACTTTGCTTCATTGTGTTAATAACCTGAGGTGAGATAATATAGTTCTTTTTCATATTAGTAGAACTCCTTTTAATTTAATGGTTAAGGAAACATTTTGGTTTCTGGATGTACAAATCTTTTTGGCACATAGAGATCATAATCATTAGTGCGACAATATTCTTCCAATTGATAACTGGAATGAACTCCAATTCTCTGATATATGCGTGAGATATGATTTTCAACAGTACGATAGGAAAGATTTAACATTCTACCGATTTGCTTACTGGTATACTTCTGCAATAGGAGGAAAATAACATTCCATTCCCGTTGAGTAAAAAGATCGGTCGGCGGTTGGAACATAATATTGGCTGGCAATTTTCCATGAAATAGCCGAGTGAATGAGAAATCCTGAGCTTGCCAACCATGATATATTGTTCCCATACAGCTTCCGTCTTCATGATAAAGAGGGTATTTTTCAAAGAAATAAGATGACAGAATTTGCTCTTTTCCAAAAGTATGTGTTAAGAACAAGCATACTCTTTCTTCTTTTTCCATCACCTTTTGATCATGAGCGATGTACTCTTTGGCGAATTCGGCTCCATCCCAGGGTAATTCATGGTCATAAAGCCCTTCAAAGTCAAAAGAACATGAAATATTGAGAAGACGTTTACATGCCTGATTGACATAAATGTGGCATGAGTTTTTATCCTTTATTGCCCAAGGTGAATTACTTTGATCCATTGTGTTGGTAATCTGAGGCGATATTACATAGTTCTTCTTCATATCAGTAAAAGCTCCTTTGTAACTTAAGTGTTAAAGAAACATTCTGCTTTCTGGATGCACAAACCTTTCTGGTACATAGAGATCATAATCATTGGTGCGACAATATTCTTCTAATTGGCGACTAGAGTGAGCACCAATGCGTTTATATATACGTGAAATATGGGTTTCAACCGTACGATAGGAAATATTTAACATCCTACCGATTTGCTTACTGGTATACTTTTGTAACATGAGGAAAATAACATCCCATTCCCGTTGAGTAAAAAGATCAGTCGGTGGTTGAAATAATATAGACGCCGGAAGTTTTCCATGAAATAAGCGAGTGAATGAGAAATCTTGGGCTTTCCATGCATGGAGAAAGATACCGATACATTCGTTCTCATCATTATAAATTGGATATTTTTCCGAAAAATAAGATGATAGAAATTTATCTTTCCCATATGTATGTGTTTCAAGTGAGCATATTCTTTTCTCTTGTTTCATAACATTCTTATCGTGAATAACGAATTCTTTGGCAAATTCAGCACCATTCCACGGAAGTTCACTATCATATTTCCCTTCATAATCAAATAAATCTGGGAGATTTTGGATTTGCCTAAATGCCAAATTGCCAAAAATCCAACATGAGTTTTTGTCTTTGATTGCCCAAGGCTCATTGCTTTGCTGCATGGTATTAATCACTTGAGGCGAAATAATTAATTCATTTTCCATGTTATTACTCCTATTTTTCTGGCCTTAAAATTAGATTTTCGATGTTTGATCTTATCATCAATTCAACTCATGACTATCCCATAGCTTGGGATAATGAATGATCATAAAATTCTTCATAGCTAAATGGTTGTTTAAAACCACGAGTAAGTTTTTTTGTCGCTGAATTACAGTAGATAAAGTTCGAAGAACTATCCTGTATTCCCCACGATTCATTGCTCATTTCTATGGTGTTAATAATCTGGGGTGATATTGCATAGTTCTTTTTCATATCAGTAAAATCTCCTTTATAATCTAAGCGTTAAAGAAACATTCTGCTTTCTGGATGCACAAATCTTTCTGGTACATAGAGATCATAATCATTGGTGCGACAATATTCTTCTAATTGGCGACTAGAGTGAGCACCAATGCGTTTATATATACGTGAAATATGGGTTTCAACCGTACGGTAGGAAAGATTTAACATTCTACCAATTTGCTTACTGGTATATTTTTGTAACAGGAGGAAGATAACATTCCATTCCCGTTGAGTAAAAAGATCGGTCGGTGGTTGGAATAATATAGATGCCGGAAGTTTTCCATGAAATAACCGGGTGAATGAAAAGTCCTGAGCTTGCCAACCATGAAATATGGTTCCCATACAGCTTCCGTCTTCATGGTAAAGAGGATATTTTTCACAAAAATAGGATGACAGAATTTGTTCTTTCCCAAATAGATGCGTTTCGAGTGAGCATATTCTTTTTTTTTCTTCCATCACTATTTTATCTTGAGTCACGTGTTCTTTAGCAAATTCAGCACCATTCCAAGGAATTTCATCATCGAAAAGCCCTTCATAGTTAAAAGAACTTGGAACATTATGAAGAGATTTTAATGCCAAATTAACATAAATAAGGCATGAATTATCATCTTTTATTCCCCAGGGATCATTACTTTTCTCCATTGTATTAATAACTTGAGGTGAAATAATTAGTTTATTATCCATTGTTATTACTCCTTTTTTCTCTAATCTTAAAATTCGATTATTAATCTTGTAATTACTTTAACTCACAACTACTCAATAACCTAGGATAATTCATGATTATAGAACTCTTCATGATCAAAAGTACGAATAAATTTTTTGTAGCAGAATCGTCGTGGATAAAGTTCGAAGAACTATCCTGTATTCCCCACGGTTCATTGCTCATTTCTATGGTGTTAATAATCTGAGGCGATATTACATAGTTCTTCTTCATATCAGTAAAAGCTCCTTTGTAATATAAGAATTAAGAAAATATTCTGATTTCTGGATGCACAAACCTTTCTGGTACATAGAGATCATAATCATTCGTACGACAATATTCTTCTAATTGGTAACTGGAGTGGACACCAATTCGTTTATATATACGTGAGATATGGGTTTCAACGGTACGGTAGGAAATATTTAGCATCTTACCGATTTGCTTATTAGTATATTTGTGTAACAACAGAAAAATAACATCCCATTCTCGTTGAGTAAAGAGATCAGTAGGTGGCTGGAATATAATAGATGCTGGCAGTTTCCCACGAAATAGTCGGGTGAATGAGAAATCCTGAGCTTGCCAACCATGATATATAATTCCCATGCAGTTACTATCATGGTAAATAGGTGACTTTTCAAAAAAGTAAGATGATAGAATTTGTTTTTTCCCATATGTATTAGTTTCAAGGGAACATACTCTTTCTTCTTTTTCCATCACCTTTTGATCATGAGCTATGTATTCTTTGGCAAATTCGGCCCCGATCCAAGGTAGTTCATGATCATAAAGCCCTTCAAAGTCAAAAGAACATGAAATATTGAGAATACGTTTACATGCCTGATTGGCATAAACAAAGCATGAATTCTCATCTTTTATTCCCCAAGGGTCATTACTTTGTTCCATTATATTAATGATTTGAGGTGAAATAATTAATTTATTGTCCATATTATTACTCCTTTTTTCTCTAGCCTTAAAATCAGGTTTTTGCTGTTTAATCTTATAATCACTTTAACTCACGACTGTCCCATAACTTAGGATAATTCATGATTATAGAACCATTTATGATCAAATAGTTGTGTAAAAGTATGAATAAATTTTTTGTAGTAGAGTCATTGTAAATAAAGTTCGAAGAGCTATTCTGTATTCCCCACGGTTCATTGCTCATTTCTATGGTGTTAATATTTTGAGGTAATATTGCATAGCTCTTTTTCATATTAGTAAAAGCTCCTTTGTAATCTAAGTGTTAAAGAAACATTCTGCTTTCTGGATGCACAAATCTTTCTGGTACATAGAGATCATAATCATTTGTGCGACAATATTCTTCCAATTGACGACTAGAGTGAACATCAATGCGTTTATATATGCGTGAGATATGGGTTTCAACGGTACGGTAGGAAATATTTAACATTCTACCGATTTGCTTACTGGTATATTTTTGTAATAGGAGAAAAATAACATCCCATTCCCGTTGAGTAAAGAGGTCAGTTGGTGTTTGGAACATAATATTGGCTGGCAATTTTCCATGAAATAGTCGGGTGAATGAGAAATCCTGAGCTTGCCAACCATGATATATCGTTCCCATACAGCTTCCGTCTTCATGATAGAGAGGATATTTCTCAAAAAAATAAGATGACAGAATTTGTTCTTTTCCAAAAGTATGTGTTAGAAGCAAACATACTCTTTCTTCTTTTTCCATAACTTTTCGATCATGATCTATGTATTCTTTGGCAAATTCGGCCCCATCCCAAGGTAATTCGTGTTCATAAAGTCCTTCAAATTCAAATGAACTTGAAAAGTTCTTAAGAGATTTTAATGCCAGGTTACCATAAATAAAGCATGAGTTTTTATCCTTTATTCCCCAAGGATCATTACTTTGCCTCAATGTATTAATAACTTGAGATGAAATAATTAATTTATTATCCATGTTATTACTCCTTTTTTCTCTAGCCATTGATATTTAATCTTATAATCAATTTAACTCTAAACTACCAAGAGTGACGAATCTTGCTGGGATATAAAGATCAAGTTTATTTTTTCTACAGAAATCTTCCAATTCTGCATGTAGTGGCAAATTAAATTTTTGGTAAATCGATTGAATATGATTAACCACATCTTCGGTACTTATCATTAACTCTTCACCGATTTTATCTTCATCTAATGAGCGCAGGGTCAGAAAGAGAACTTCCCATTCAGTTTGCGTCAATTTGTCATTAGGGGCGATAAATTCCAACGTTGCCGGAGGAATTTTTTCATGGTAGTAAGCAGTAGAAAAGTTTTGGGTTTTGCACATATGAAAAATGATCCCAATACAATTGCCATCTTCATCACAAAGTGGGTATTTATTACAAAGATAGATTTGTTTAATCTTATGTTCTTCAAATGGATGCGTTTCCAGTGAACTAACGCGTTGCATTGTTTGAATAACTTTTTGATCCTGACTGTGGCATTCTTTTTCATATTCTGCAATAGGTGAAGGTAATTCACCTGTTGAAAGCCCGCTAATATCGAACTCTTCCGGCAAATTGAGTAGTTGATAAAAGGCGGAGTTGGCATAAATGAATCTTGATTGGAGATCTTTAGCTCCCCAAGGTTCATCACTGTTTTCCCACATATGAATTAATTGTGGAGTGATATTGTTAGGTCTGTTTTTTATATGTTGCATTGGTGACTCCTGAACGATTATTTCGGTTGTTATCTGACATGTTTGCTAACTAATTATACTTAGAATGCCTTGGTAATATAATAGAATATAATAACTTGCTCGTCAAAATACATATATTTATTAATTAAACCTTTTATTGTTAAACAATGAGACTTTTAACATTAATGAATATAACGTAAAGTACTATTTTGTATGGAAACATTTTAATTTGATTACTAAACAGTAAAATTAATGAATGGAATTTTTAAGTCATAATTAATTAAGTGATGTAGGTCAAAAACTTTCTGTCATTAACCGAAGTATGAAAGAGTGGTTGTTATAACGATGACCGGTAATAGAATGAAATAGAAGGTGTTATCTTTGGAGCAGAATAAAGGCGAAAAAATGGCATTTAATCGGAATAATATTCGATCAATTAAAGAATGCTTTTTAAACGGCATATATTGGTCATTTTAATCTGGTAAAATATATTGTGGAATTGTCAGAATAATCAACTATATGGAGTTTTCAGCCTAAAAACCGCG
Organism: Photorhabdus akhurstii; assembly: GCF_019090985.1. Lineage (NCBI taxonomy): Bacteria > Pseudomonadati > Pseudomonadota > Gammaproteobacteria > Enterobacterales > Morganellaceae > Photorhabdus > Photorhabdus akhurstii. The sequence continues at coordinate 2,343,675 of NZ_CP020335.1, forward strand.
TCTGAATTTGTCTGCTGTTGACAATAGTTATTCTTAAATAAAATTAAGGTTAGGTAAATTCTATGAAATTAAATTTTTGAAGAATAATTAAATAAAAAACTTACTTAAAATGGTATAGCTCGAGATATAAAGTTGCATTTCAAGTTCCACTTAGATGTTTGTCACAATCAGATTCTTACCCTATTTCTTGCGGTTTTTATCAATGATTTTCTGCTTTGACGATACTGGTGGGGTAACGTCAGAGACAAAATATTGACTCGATTTTCATCAATTTCATAATATTTATATATTTTTTTAAAAAAATTTTTCGCATTATCAATCATAAATTAATGCTTAAGTGGTAATAATATGGTAAAAATTTCGATTAAACCAACGTTTCATGTGATTAGTAAATAGGGAGTGAATAGATAGATGGCAATAGAGTATTATCTACTCGTTGGTGACAAAACCACCTGTGGTAAGCGTCCCGGCACGTATATTATTGCCGGTGGCATATCATATTTCACGTCAATAACGGCGCCAAAGCGCGAACAGCCTCCGCGGGGTAACAAACACCTGCCCGAACCGGATAAACCGCAGGATAAAAAATTACCGTGGTATAAACGGTGTTTAACGGTGGCAAAAATAAGGCCGAAGCCGTTGTTACCGCTGTGGCTGCAACTACCCGCAGTGTGGTGAGGCATTGCTGATGCGTATCAGTGCTGGTCGCAGGATGGAGGTACCGAATTCGTTGACAGTCGGATTAATGGAACTGTTTTATTTATCAGGATTGAATGAGGGCGAAGAGGATTACTTAAATCGATATCATCTTAGTGAAATTGTCGAACGGTTCGATAAGGCACCGACTCGTGTTCATTTTTACTGGATCAGAAGATGAAAAAATCAGCAGGATGACGGCTCTGGGCTATCATGTCAGCCGAGAAAGTGGTTTGGATAAAGTAGGTAGTGATGCTCCCTATTCCTAATATGCTGCCGGTATATACTCAAGATACTTCAAAGTGCATGTTTGAAAAACGATTATGTTATTGAATTTAAATACTTTTACGTCTGACGACTCAAGCATCTTGAAGTTCATTTGGTATATGTGTATTTGGATGAACCACCGGTGAAATTGTTTGAAGTGGATTTAAGTTTATCTTTATAAAGCCCTTTGTAGTCAAAATAATTTGGAATATTTTGAACATGTTTACATACTTGATTAATATAAATAAAAAATTTATATCTTTCCTTTATTCACCACGGCTCATTATTTTGCTCTAACGTATTAATTATTTGAGGTGAAAAAATTATTTTTCTACTTACTTATAATATCACTCCTCTTCTTTTGGACATAAAATTTAATTGTTAAGATTTGAATTTATAATCCATTTAACTCACTAATGAAAATAGTGACAAATATTGCTGAGATATAAATTTAAATTCAGTAAGTTGATTGAATATAGTTATCCAGGTAAATTCATGCAATAGAGGGTGATAACTTGCTCGTCAAAAAATACATGCTTATTAATTAGATGTGTAACTGTTTTATAAAGAGGATTTAAGAATGAATAAATATAATATAGAAGACTATTTTATATAAAATTATTTATCTTGCTAAGTAAATACACTCAACGGTAATATTTTATTCTATTGTATACGAAATTATAGCTATTAATAATGAAAATTAGTATTAACATGTAATAAATAAATTATTTGTCCGCAAGGAAGCTGGTAATAAAATCCATATTAGCTTGATTGTGAGCGATTTCTTTGGCGTAAGAAATGATTAACTAATGTAGATAATTATTTTTCTGTATACTCAATAATATTAAAGTTTTTAGGTAATTTATTGTCTCTAGTAGGTTCAGCATTTGTATAAATAAAATAGAATTCTTTCTCTTTTATAAACCATCATTATGAATATCTATCCTATGTATTTGTTCACTGAATGGTAATAAGGAAAAGGGAGCCCTGTTGGGTTCATATATAACTTTTAAAAATTATTGAGTATAACTATCATATTTTTAAATAAAAATATCCCAACAGAGCTGGCTATTTTCTCCATTAATAATGGATAAGAACAGCATGTAAAAAACGGGAATAAATACGTAATCTAAGACAATAAAAATTTTTCCGGTATATAGTGATTAAAATCATTGGTTCGGCAATACTCTTCTAGTTGTTGGCTAGAATTAATACCTATCTTACGGTATATCCGAGTCATATAAGATTCAACAGTGCGATAAGCTAGGTTTAGTATTTGTCCAATCTGTTTTCTGGTATTTTTCTGTAAGAAGAGGAAAATGATATCCCATTCACGTTGAGTAAAAAGATCGGTTGGTGGCTGGAGCATAATTGAAGCGGGTAGTTTATCATGGTATTGATGTAAATAGGCTAATGAATAATTTTGCGCTTCCCAGCCATGAAATATGACTCCAATGCAATCTCCATCTTTATGGTAAAAAGGTAATTTTTCGAAAAAGTAAGATGATGAAACTTGCTCTCTGCCAAATACATGGGTTTCGATTGAACATATCCTCTGTTGTTTTTCCATTACTTTTTTGTCATGATTAATAAATTCTTCCGCAAATTTAGCACTATCCCAAGGAAGTTCATTTTCATAAAACCCCTCAAATTCAAATGAATTTGAAAAATTTTGGAGAGATTTTAATGCCATATTGCCGTAGATAAAGCATGAATTTTTATCTTTGATTCCCCAAGGATCATTGCTTGAGGTCAGTGTGTTAATAATTTGAGATGATATAGTTATGTGATTACTCATCTTATTATTCCTTTTTACCTGATTTGTGTTTAATTTGTGATATGTTTGAATCATACTGTCAGTTTAATACTTTATTACCCGCAATGACAGACTTTTCCAGAAAATAATTATCATGGATATTTTCATTACGAGAATAGTTTAATTGTATATGTCATTGTAGATGTTATTTGGGGTGAATCTTCTTAATATAATTAACGGCATTTTCTACAATAGATGGGGGTAATCTATCAGTTGAAAATCTCAAAATATCGTTATTTTTAGAAAAATGTCGATATTGGTAGAGAATCGGGAGGGGGGGTAATCACTTTTCCCGGGAGATTATTACTTTCTTGTACAGGTAAATTAGTTCAACAACGGTATTGTTTTGATTGTATTTTTTAGTTGGTATAATACCATTTAACTATTCAAGTAATTATTGAAATGATTTACTTATGGTGTTTAAAATAACAGTATTTTATTATAGAGAGAAAAGGCCGATTATTTCTGTTAATGAAATTTATTTTCATTTAATAGGTAATCTTTAAATGTGATGGAATATAACAGAAAATGATTATTTATCTTAGAAATAAAATAAGCGTTAAGTGTTTGTGTAACTAATGTTTTTATATATGAAAATGCTGCCAGTATAATTTGAGATAATATCATTATCCATTGATGATGGGATTACATCATACTGGCAGAGATAAACTATGTAATCATGTTTTTTGTGACTAAAAATAGGAAATAGTGTTATTAAGATAGTAAAAACCTTTCCGGTACATAGCGTTTAAAATTATTGATAAGACAATATTCTTCCAGTTGCTGACTGGAGTTGACACCTATCTTGTAATATATATTGGTCATATGGGATTCAACTGTACGATAAGCAATATTTAATATTTTTCCAATCTGTTTCCTGGTGTATTTTTGCAAAAAGAAAAAAATAATATCCCATTCACGTTGGGTAAAAGTATCTGTTGGTGGTTGGAATATAATAGATGTGGGTAGATCATTATAATATTGATATAGATTAATTAATGAAAAATCTTTGGCTTTCCATCCATGAAAAAAGATACCTATGCACTCTTTTGCATCGTTATACAGTGGTAATTTCTCTTGGAAGTAAGACGATAAGATTTTTTCTTTTCCATATGTATAGGTTTCGAGCGAACAAACTCTCTTTCCTTCTGTCATTACAATTTTATCATGATCAATAAATTCTTTCGAAAACTCCGATCCACTCCAGGGAAGTTCGTCATCAAAAAATCCTTCATAATTAAATGACATTGGAATGTTTTGAATAGATTTTAAGGCCAGGTTACCATAAATAAAGCGTGAATTTTTATCTTTGATTCCCCACGGCTCATTGCTTGCTTCCATCGTGTTTATTATTTGTGGTGAAACATATGTTCCATTAATTTCTTTCATGATTAATGCCTGTATAGCTGATGATAGGTTTATAATACTTTGCGACCCTAAGTGATCAATATTGATAAGGTGTAGAAGAGGGTGGTTATTTCTCTTGCGGTAGCTTCCGAATGAGTGAGTTTTTAGTAAGATGACTTGGCATCGTTTCAAAGTATGTTTTATCTTGGTGGAGGTATTGTTATTCATATTCTAATATTATCAAATATAATTTATGTTTTTAAATGACTCTATTTTTATTCTTAATTTAACTTAAGGTTAAAGTGATACTGCTCAGTTTACTTTTTATATTTCGCATAGTAAATCCTTGCTGATTACTTAAGAGATTATCTAAATAATTTAAGTAATAATTTCACTTAAAATAGATTTATTCTATGGCATAGAGAAACAATTTGTTTTTAAAGAAAAAATATACTAATAATTAAATTATTTATTCTTTAACCGAAAAATTTTAAATAAATGAAAATATATTTTTAAATATTATTTTTTAGAGAAATTATTTAATCATGATATTTTTTCTGAATGGTCAATGATAGTCGGTAATACTTATTTTTTTCCATAGTAACTACTGAAAGATCAGGCCGATATGAAGGATATATTGTTACAGAGAGCATCTGTATAAGGTAAAATTCAGATCTTACAGCCGTTATTACCTTATATCCCCATATCTCCGAATGGGAAAAAATCAATTTTGTTGAGTGATGAATGAGATAAGGTAGAAGATTTATTGAAACGTAATCGTTAGCTAAGAAAGTTGCGTCAGTGGTAACTTAAAAACTTGAGCCTCTCTTGACCTAATTTTTGACCCTTTTTTAGTAACCAATTTTAATTCATTGATTTTTAAACAAATATTGTTTTCCCCGTAAAAAAGGTTTTTTTATTTTTTATAATGATTACACTTTAACATTCAGTAGGTTGGGGTTAATATGTAACAGTGTACTGCCGTACAGGCAGCTTAGAAATAAATTGTACGTTTGTACGAAGGTACTCCCTTGTGTACTGCCGTACAGGCAGCTTAGAAACTATGCCGATTAATGCCGCAGACAATGCTTGTAGTGTACTGCCGTACAGGCAGCTTAGAAAAATGGTGCTTATAATCAACACTTAAGCCTTGTGTGTACTGCCGTACAGGCAGCTTAGAAACAAACCCGAAAACTGGTCAGATGAGATACTGGTGTGCACTGCCGTACAGGCAGTTTAAATTCTTAAAGTTCTAGGTGTAGTTTAGAGTTATAAAAGCAAGGAATTTCTATCGAGTGATAAGACTGAAAATATTGGCTTCATATTGAGATTGGTAAATACTCTACCTCAAGGATGAGGTAGAGTATAAATGAGCTTGAGTTTTAATTGAGGTTTTTCTCGTTTTACATGAAGCTACGCAAGCTTTATCAGATTAAATTTCCCTATAATCCAACTTTTCGAATGAATTTATAGCGCTATTTTTCGATAGATTATAAATTTTAACTCCTTTGCTTATTGCTATTTCATGAGCTAGGTTGAAACAAGGAATGATGAAATCGTGTAAGTTATTATTTAATTTGGTATCGAGTTTGTCATTTTGAGTTTCATAAAATCTTGGTTTTGAAAAATTGTTCATATCTAAACCTGCGAAATATATTTTTTTATAGCCTAAAAACAATGCTATTTGCAGAGCGGAATATGCAACTGTTGTTCCGTTATAAAATCCAAGATTCAAGTTCAATGAGAATGCTACACCATTTTGTATTATTATTTCATCACTCTTTATCTCAGAAAGTTCTTTTTCCTCTTTATAAACGGGTTGATCAATATTCTCAATAATAATTACCTTACATTTCAATTCAAGATAACCATAATGAATTAAGATGTCGTTGAGGCAATCCATTGTTGTGAAGAGTATTAATTCATTATTTTTTAGTATGTTTAAAACAATATTTTTCCTATTTAGAATGAATGTTCTGTCAATTATAACATGATATTTGAATTTCACCTTTGGTGATAGTTCATACGAGCCGTTAACGCCCATAACATCAAATTTAGTATCATCAAAAAAATCTGTTTTGATGGTAGATACTGACGGTCCAGATGCAATAATGATTAATGGTTTTTCTGATTCTTTGGGGAATTCATTGATGCTTATATTTTTCTTATTGAACGAAACTGAGTTGATTTTACCATTAATGTTTCTTGAAATCTTTATGTGAGGCCAAAAGTTCATGTTGTGTTTCATTCTTTTGCTGGCTATATTTCTGTATATTGATTTTGTTATATTCTGCTTACAGAGTATGCCCAATTTTAAGAGATATTTGTATTTAAAAAACATATTGTAATTCCATTTTTATTTTAAGGTGTAACATTTGGTTAATTGTTTTTTACTGTTTTTATCTTTATCTCATTTCGAGATTTAGGAGTATATACAATGCAATTAGCAGGGATATCTTTATTAATAAATGACATTGCACCGATGTAGACATTATCCCCAATTGTTATATTGTCACTTATAATACAAGAGTTTGCGCCTATTTTTACATTATTGCCTATCCTTATTGTTCCATCAACATCTTCATTAAGAACGCCAATGGTTGTATTTTGTAAGATATGAAAATTATCACCGATAATGCATGTGCGAGAAATAACAATGCCAACATAATGAGATATACGAAAATTTTTCCCTATATAGGACCCTAATCCTAAATCACATCCATATTTATTCCTTAGATTTCTATTTATATGAATAGAGATTTTCTTGGCTTTATTTGTCCTGTATAAATAATTAGCAATTCTCCACCAGAAATAGAACCTGCGATCTGGACATTTAAGGGCTCGATGGACTGCTTTGGGCCATGAAAATGATGTTCGTGAACAGATAACTTCACTGAGTAAACATGCCTTTAAATGGTTTAGCTCTTCTTTTTGTGGTGATGTTTTGTTCATTTTTCTGTTAATACTTTGTATTGGCTAGTTGTATCATTTTTCAGGTGGATTATATTAAAAATGTTAAATTCAGCCAAATAGATTAGTTTGGCAAACGTAGAATATGTGGATTGGTGCTCACAAAATACAGGCTAGCTATCATATAATTTCTATGCTGCATGTTATCTCTGGCAGGTTTTTAGCCACTCAACCTTTTGAAATGAGTCCCAAAAAAGTCACTGTCAAGTGCAAACAGCGTAAATCCAGTCAAACCATCTCGCAGAAAAAACAGGGGAATTACTGGGTTGGCAATGAGACGTATATCCGGGGAATTGTAGATTTTCTTGATCGCTATACGGGTTAAAAATTATTTTAGTGGAATCCACCGCTATCTGATATTGGTCTTTCCGTTGTGATGCCTATAAGTTAACGGCACTAAGTGGCAGGAATTATTCACCGTTGGAAAGATACTAAGTTTGGTATCGTTTATACTCAAACCATATTAATTAAAATTGGGAATATTTTTAAATTATCAGTAGTTAAAAGCATCAATAATAATATTGAAATTAGTGTTAATGAATAAACTTCTGGATGCGGTTTTTAATACTGGACATTACCGTTTGGATGTTCGTGTTCAGATACCAAAATATTCAGTGTAGGACATTGAGTTGCTTATTGTAGTCAATTATACAAAAATAGTTAACCTTATAAGTAATAAGAACAGTGCATTACTTTTTTTCTGAACTAGACTTTAATTGGCGTGAGTTGTAATGGGGTGTTTTTATAATAATTTAATGTGTTGATTGTGAAATAACATTATTTAATTTAAGGAAGGTGTATGAATCACAAGAATGATTTTAAGGCTTTTTCTATTAGTGATAATGCGAATGTAGTCAGCCAAGAAAAATATGAGGTAAATCAGAGTTTGCAGACTGGATTTTCACCAGATAATGTTCCCACTCACTTGTTAAATAAGGTATTACGTCAGGCATCAACGGTATCATCTGTCGTGGCTGATTTTATTGCGGCAGGATCTGGCAATGATGTTCTGGATGATGGAAATATAGCCAAACTCACCGCTCAATTAAATAAAGCGTTAGAACAGAAAATTACAGCAGACATTCCCAGCGCCTCATTAACTCAAAAAGGTATTGTCCAGCTTACAAATGTGATTGGTAATAGCGATACATTGGCGGTTACACAAAAGCTTGTTCAGGAAGTAATAAATTCATTACATAAATATACCCGTGAAGAGATAGATAACCGGATTAAAACAGCCAATGAAATTCCTGTCGGCTCTCCTATTCCGTGGCCGTTACCTCACCCACCATTCGGTTATTTCACTTGTAATGGTTCAGCATTTAATAGATTACAGTATCCGAAGTTAGCGGAAGCTTATCCTGATGGTAGATTACCTGATTTAAGAGGCGAATTTATCCGCGGATGGGATGATGGTCGAGGTATTGATAGTGGCCGTGGAGTTTTAACTCACCAGGGGGATGCTATCAGAAATATTGAGGGCTCATTTCCTGGGGCAATAGCATCAAACTATCATCTGGCAACAAAAGGGGCTTTTTATGCTAGTGAAACTCTTGGAATGGGTGTAGATGGTAATCCTAAATCAGTGGATCATTTTACCCGGGATGCTGTATACACTGCATACGGTTTTGGGTTCGCCGCATCAAGTGTTGTTCCTGTGGCCTCAGAGAACCGCCCCCGCAATATAGCATTTAATTACATAGTGAGAGCAGCATAATGGCTGAATAGAAGTACCTTTTGAACCAAAAATAGAAGGGGAGGGTGCTCTACTTAAATGAAAGAAATTTTGACCCTTTTTTAACGGCAAATTTTAATTTATTGATTTTTAAATAAATATTATTCACCCCGTAAAAAAGGGTTTTTTATTTTTTATAATGATTATTCTTTAACATTCAGTAGATTGGGGTTAATATGCAACAGTGTACTGCCGCACAGGCAGCTTAGAAAATGAGGCGGTTGCTTTCAACCCAGCAATAACTGTGTACTGCCGCACAGGCAGCTTAAAAAACCAACATTCTCACTTGCCAATCCATTTTCAGAACTGGCGGCTCAAGTGTGTCGATGAGAACAATGAATGTGTGTTTTATGAAGATAGGGATTCCTGTGACATTCCAGAATGCTGTCGTTTAGATATTCGTGTCCGAATGCCGGAAGATTCAGTTTGGAATTTAAAACAGAAGGAGTTGCAGGAAGAGATAGAAGGAATAGGAGAAAAATAGTTTCCAGATATTAAATATAAATGGTTTGGATATATTTCCGATTTTAAGATATTGAATTGCTTATTGCTGCTAATGATATAAAAACAGTCAATCTCCTAATAAATAGGAATGCTGTATTACTCCTCTTTCTGAACTAGACTTTAATTTTAATGATTTACAGGCGGATTGTTTTTACAGTAATTAAATATGTTGATTATAAAAAATATTATTTTTATTAAGGAGGAAGTACATGAGTCAGAAAAGTGATTTTAAGGCTTTTTCTATTGGCAATAATGCTAATATAATTAGCCAAGAAAAATATGAAGAAAATCAGAATTTGCAGACTGGGTTTCCACGAGATGGTATTACCACTGATATGCTAAATAAGGCATTACGTCAGTCTTCCACGATATCCTCTGTAGTCGCTAATTTTATCGCCACACACTCTGGCAATGATGTTCTGGATGATGGAAATATAGAGAAACTCAACGCCCAATTAAATGGAGCGCTGGAACAAAAAATGGCAACAAAGGTTCCCGATGCTTCATTAACACAAAAAGGTATTGTTCAGCTTACAAATGTGATTGGCAATAGTAATACATTGGCTGTTACACAAAAGCTTGCTCAGGAAATAATAAGTTCGTTACGTGAAGAAATTAATATACCTGTGGGTTCCCCCATTCCGTGGCCGTTACCCTATCCACCTATCAACTACCTTGTTTGTAACGGTGCATTTTTTAATAAATTGCAGTACCCAAAGTTAGCAGAAGCTTATCCTGACGGCAGATTGCCCGATTTAAGGGGAGAGTTTATCCGTGGCTGGGACAGTGGTAGAAATGTAGATCCATCGCGTTCAATATTGTCGTGGCAGGAAGGGGCTTATTTGATACAGAATGCTGATCGGGCCAGTCATTTTATTATTACCCCTTCACTCAATGAGCGCAAAAAATTGCAGTGGGATATTCCCCAAAATAACAATATTTCGGTAAGAGCTGTATATTATAAAGCTCAGACAGACTGGACTGCGAATTCCGCATTTATAGGGGTATCAAGGCCCCGTAACATAGCATTTAACTACATAGTGAGAGCAGCAGCATGCAGCGTAATGACAGAACAAAAAAACTTTTTAGAGCAACATGAAGCTGCCGTATTGGGTGAAGACGGATTAGCAATTCAACCCGGCTGGATAAAAGTTTATCATACTAATCAAATAACAAGAGAATTTACTAACGCTGATATTGAATATGTTATGCTCGGCGTCAGTTTGTCAGCGCATTCTTATTTAGATGCACCAGATTTTCCCGATTCTGATGACCTGGCTGTTTGTCGAAGTGAAGATGGTAAGCGTTGGGAAATAGTACCTGATTATCGCGGAAAAATCGCTTACGATACGTTAACACGAACTCAACAGGAAATTACTGAACTGGGTGAATTACCTGAAACTCAGACCTTTAAGCAACCTACCACCGATTTTGATAAGTGGGATGGCACACAATGGGTCACTGATAATGTCGCTCTAAAAGCAGATCAGATTGAACAAGCGGAGCGGCAGCGTATGGCTTTGTTGCGACACGCTAATGAATCCATTGCATTACTGCAAGATGCTGTTGATTTAGATATCGCTACCGAAGCAGAGAAAGCTGCTCTGTTGGAATGGAAAAAATACAGGATAATGCTCAATAGAGTAAATATTTCGCTGGTTTCCGACATTGAATGGCCAGAACAGCCGAGGTAAAAAGTATAATGAAAGGATATAGTGAATAGTGATTTCCATCACGAAAAAAGAAACAACCCTCGTTATTTTAAATGTAGTTTGTCAGCGGTCTGAGCCACCTTGCGGTGGCCTTTTACTGCTGTATTTTTCAGATAATTAAGGAGTAATTATGGGGTGGGAGCTTCATATAACAAGAGCTGAATGCTTCTCAATGAATGAAGATTGCCAGATTAGTAGCGATGAGTGGCTCGCATTAGTGGCTGAGGATGGCGAATTATTCATTGATGAAAGAAATGGCCAGTTTCATGCTAGATGGACAGGGAAGAGCGTCTATGAAGAACCTTGGCTGAATTGGTCTGATGGGAACATATATACAAAACACCCCGATACAGCCCTATATTGTAAGATGTTACAGATAGCCGAAAAACTTAATGCAAAAGTTGTTGATGACGATGATCGTCTGTACTTACTTCCAACCGATTTAGAAAATCCGTCATGGGCTAAATCAAACCAACCTGAAATAAAAAAATTGTTCCTACAAAAGCTCATGAACTGCATAAAAAGATAATAATTTTCTGCTAACTCTGTCAGTAAATAGGTTTCACAGCAATGTAGCAATTATTACTTAACTTTTTTATGTGAAAAATATTTTTCTGATGATGTTTTGAGGGGGAAGAGATTGCCTGAAATAGATAATGTATATTTATACAGCGCCGCCAAAGTGCCGCCACTTCATCATTTTCAGGCCATCGCACAATGCAAAAAAGCCACCTTGCGGTGGCCTTTTCTTTTCCCTAACTCACTGTTTCACAGCAAGTTTTCATTTGGTGCCCAGGGCGGGACTTGAACCCGCACAGCCTTACAGCCGAGGGATTTTAAATCCCTTGTGTCTACCGATTTCACCACCTGGGCTGAATCTGGAGGCGCGTCCCGGAGTCGAACCGAGGTTGACGGATTTGCAATCCGCTGCATGGCCACTCTGCCAACGCGCCTTTCTATCTTTAGTTACTTGCCATAATCCTGACCAGTAACTTGGAGCGGGAAACGAGACTCGAACTCGCGACCCCAACCTTGGCAAGGTTGTGCTCTACCAACTGAGCTATTCCCGCACCGCTTTGAACTGGCTGATTTACTTATTTGTTTTCGTAAATCTCATGTGCCGTTCGATGCGTTGCATTCTACTTACTTCACGTATCGAGTCAACACAATTATTGTTACGCTGTGTTTGTTCGATGGTTTTTACGTCATTTCGATCAAGCTTCACGCAAATCAGACCAGGCCGCGTTTACATATTGAAACATTGACCAAAATGTCATCACCGTGGCAACATAAAGTAATATGAATCCGCCCAATTCGAATTCAAAATTAGGGCGCCATAATAAAGCAACTAACGCCGCCATCTGCGCTGTCGTTTTTACCTTACCCATCCAAGAAACGGCAATACTACTGCGTTTGCCTAATTCGGCCATCCATTCTCTGAGAGAAGAGATGATAATTTCACGCGCTATCATGGTTGCTGCGGGGAGGGTTATCCACCACGTATGATAATGCTCGGAAACTAAGACTAATGCGGCAGCAACCATGATTTTGTCCGCGACAGGATCAAGAAATGCGCCAAAGCGGGTTGTCTGCTTCCAAAGGCGGGCGAGAAAGCCGTCAAACCAGTCTGTCGCCGCAGCGACAATAAAAATTGTGGCACAAACCATCGGCGCCCATGTAAATGGCAAATAGAATGCCAGGACAAAAAATGGGATCAGGGCGATACGAAATAGAGTGAGCCATGTTGGTATATTTAATTGCATAGTGCTTCTTAACTATCTGGCTATAGTGGAATTTATAAGTATGGTGCATCAATGTACTTAGTGTTTCAATGCATTATAAATTTTTTCTGCTAATGCATAAGAAATAGTCGGTACTTTTGCGATCTCTTCGACACTTGCGTTGCGTAAAGGCTGCAAACCTCCCATATATTTCAGTAACATTTGTCGGCGTTTGGGGCCGACTCCTTCAATAGATTCCAGTGTACTGGTGTTTCTAACTTTAGCTCTGCGCTGGCGGTGCCCGGTTATTGCATGATTATGTGATTCGTCACGAATATGTTGAATTACATGCAGAGTGGGAGAGTCCGGCGGTAATGCGATACCTTTATCCTCCGTCGTGAAAAATAGTGTTTCAAGCCCAGCTTTGCGATCACTGCCTTTGGCAACGCCTATCAATTGAGGGCGCGTTTTATCCCATCCAACATCAAGAGATTGAAAGACATCTATTGCCTGAGCTAATTGCCCTTTACCTCCATCGATGAAAATAATGTCGGGAATTTTTGACTCATCTAATGCTTTTCCATATCGACGGCGTAATACTTGATTCATGGCAGCGTAATCATCACCGGGAGTAATACCACTGATATTATAGCGCCGATATTCGGAACGTAGTGGGCCATTGCTATCAAAAACGACACAGGATGCAACAGTTTGTTCCCCCATAGTGTGACTAATATCAAAACATTCCATTCTCTGAATTTTTGCCAGCTTAACCAATTTGGCGAGAGAGTCTAATCTTTGATGAATGGTTGATTGTTGCGATAAGCGGGTAGTTAGGGCGGTGGTTGCATTTGTGCGAGCAAGTTTCAGATAACGGGCTTTGTCTCCACGAGGGCGGGTTTGAATATGAATTTTCCGCCCGGATATTTCAGATAAAGAATCAGACAAAATATCTTTTTCCGGCAGAGTAAAATCCAGCAAAATTTCTGAGGGCAAAGTCCGATTCTGGCTGCCCTGTAAATAAAATTGGCCAAGGAATGTTTGTACAATCTCATCAAGCTTTGTCCCTGTCGGGACTTTAGGGTAATAACTCCGGCTGCCCAGTACTTTGCCTTGACGTATAAACAGTACGTGTAGACAAGCCATACCCGCTTCAAAGGCAACACTGATAACATCCAGGTCATCGTCTGTTCCTGAAACAAATTGTCTTTCAGTGACCTGACGAACGGCCTGGATTTGATCACGATATCTTGCAGCATCTTCAAATTTCAGTTGCTGGCTGGCTTGTTCCATTCGGTTAATTAATCTGGTTAAAACTTGCTGATCTTTGCCTAAAAGGAACAGACGAATATAATCAACTTGTTGCTGATACTCTTCTTCACTTACTAGCCCGTTAACGCAAGGCCCAAGGCAGCGGCCAATTTGATATTGCAGGCATGGCCGCGAGCGATTGCGGTAGACACTATCCTCACATTGTCGGATAGGAAAAAGTTTTTGCAGTAAGATTAATGATTCTCGTACTGCATGAGCATTTGGAAACGGGCCGAAATATTCACCTTTAGAATGTTTAGCTCCCCGATGCATTGCCAGCCGTGGGTGTTTATCCGCGCTGAGAAAAATGTAAGGGTAGGATTTGTCATCTCGCAGTAAAACGTTATATCGGGGCTGATAGAGCTTAATGTAATTATGCTCCAATAGCAGTGCTTCTGTTTCGGTATGCGTGACAGTAACATCTATTTGAACAATATTTTTAACCAGAGATTCGGTTTTACGACTGGCGACCTGCGCACGAAAGTAACTGGCAAGCCGTTTTTTTAAATCTTTGGCTTTACCAACATAAATAACCGTACCTGAGGCGTCATACATACGATAAACACCAGGCTGACTGGTTACTGTTTGTAAAAATGTTTTTGAATCAAATTGTTCCGTCACTATTTAATAGACTCTCTGTGTCAAATAGCCCATAACGTATTGCCATATGTGTTAATTCTACATCACCGCTGATATTGAGTTTACTAAACATCCGGTAACGATAGCTATTGACGGTTTTTGGGCTAAGATTAAGTTGTTCAGAGATATCACTCACTTTTTGTCCTTTCGTGATCATCAGCATAATCTGTAATTCACGATCAGACAGACAACTTAATGGATTGTCTTTCTGTGGACTAATTTGGCTAAGGGCCATCTGTTGAGCAATATCGGGAGCGATATAACGCTGGCCGGCATTAACTGCGCGGATTGCATTAATCATGTCCTGAGGGGTAGAAGCTTTACTGAGATATCCTCTGGCGCCGGCCTGCATCACCTTCATTGGCAAAGGATTTTCAGTATAGATAGTCAACATGATGACTCGGACATCGGGACAATAACGCAGGATTCTTTTTGTTGCCTCCAGGCCGCCCATGCCTGGCATGTTCATATCCATTAACACGATATCTACTTTATTAGCCCGGCACCACTTTATCGCTTCTTCACCACAGTTAGCTTCTCCTGTTACTGTTATCCCTTTTACGTCATCAAGAATACGTTTTACACCAACCCTGATCAGCTCGTGATCATCGACTAACAAAACATTTATCAAAAAAGTATCTCCAACTGGCTCTATGCTCATACATGAGCTTCATTGACATTGCTTGTGTATTGAATTTGTTTCAAAAGAGTTAACTTCAATTGTCTATTTTTTGACTTTTAGTAAAGATTATATAAAACAATAGAATAGATAAATTATCCTAAAAGTTCATCAGGAATGTGAATATTATACTTATCTCTTCCAAAGACAAAAGAGAATTATTTTATACGATGACAAGTACTGTTTATTTGTAATGGGAATATTCTGCCTATTCTGATTATGATGAAATTAATAACTAAATAAATATTTATAAAATAAATGGTTTTAACAATAATTTAACGCTTTTTGGCGTAGATCTATTTGGAAAATGTATAAAAATAGGGGATGAATTATGTGGTATAATTATTATTTTCATAACGTAATTAATACGTAAACGGGTAACGACTATGAATAAAATCGTTTTAATTCCTTCATCCGATACTGAAACTCTGGCAACAGAGGTGACATGTTTGAAAGTTCTGTTGGCTTCCATTCTTAAAACTATGGGGCAAGCTCATGCAGGGAAAGTTGTACTGAATTTGGAGCGTGTTATTGCAGAAATGGGAGATGAAAAACAGGCTAAGATATTTGAAAATACGGTTCATCAAATAAAAGCGTTATATCGGCAGTGAGGTAGGTCTCAGGGGTTAATGTTATTGCCCCTGTACATCCCACTTTTGCTACAGGTTGAAATGAACAGTATTTATTTTCATAATGTTTTTTTGTAAAATATATTATTATGCGCATTAAATTAGTATAACTATATGAAACTAAAGATGTAATATAAACAAATTAAAAATAATATTAATTGTCCGGTTATAGAGAAAGGGGCGCTAAGGAGAATGATTTGTGAAAAATCTTTAAATTATAATTGTTATTTTATCGTTATATACAGAATGATATATTGAAAAAAGGTATCAATTAACTTTTTCTTTTGCAGATAAGTAATGTAATCATCATTGATGACAAACAATAATAGATTCATTGTTATGATAATGATTAGTTTTTACTTTTATAAATGTTAATTCTATGTGAATGGTATGGGTGATGTCTTTATATCGATATGAAATATAAGTGATTTTCTTGATTTTTATCATTGCATCTATATAGTTGAATAACTCATAGTAATTAACAGGATATAGAGTATACTAAATGTAGTAGTCTGGTTTGGTATGTAAATGTGGTATGTAAATATAGGAGCGTGCGTATGTACAAAACTATTTTAGTACCGGTAGATATTTCAGAAGATGAACTAACGAGTAAAGCGGTTAAGCATGCACTGTCTTTGGCGAAAAAAACAGGTGCGAGGCTCCATATTCTTCATGTACTGCCAATTTCATCAGCAATTGTTAATGCATATTCGTTGGGATATGATGAAATTAAGGATAAAGCGACAATTAAAGCCGAAGATGATTTGAAAACGCTGCTTGATACCATCGATTTTCCTGATGGCAGGTTATCCTATTCCATTGCATTTGGGTCGCCAAGAGATGAAATAACATCAACAGCGACAGAAATTAATGCTGATCTTATTGTTATTGGCTCTAGAAGGCCCAATATTACAACGCACTTGCTAGGATCTAATGCATCTGGTGTTGTTAAATATTCGACAACATCTGTTTTGGTTATCAGATAAGGTAATTGAAACGTAATGGGAGAGATTGGCTAGCCATCTTCGGATGGCTTGCTAGATAACTTATCCGGTAAATATTTTATTGCGATATATGGGGTATTTTTGGAAAGTGTGTTCTTTATTACCTTGGGGCTTGTTGTAACGCCTTTCATTCATCGAATATTGCATAAGTGGCATCTTGACTCTGAGTGATTGAAAATAGAGCTATACCGTAATTTATTTGATTTAGTTAAACAACTCACAACAAATAATGGAGTATTTTATATACTCATTAAAGTAGTTAGGTTTGGTATATAAATATAGGAGTGCGTATGTACAAAACGATTTTAGTACCGGTAGATATTTCAGAAGATGAATTGACCGATAAAGCGATTGCACATGCAGAGTATTTGGCGAAGTTATCTGATGCTAATATACATCTTTTCCATGCCGTTCCTGATATATCAAGATTTTCAATTAGTTATAGTTACCAATATGACTTGCTCAACTCTTTTGCCAAGAAATCTATTGCAAGATCAGAAGAGGAATTGTCAAAAGTGGCTGAGAAAATAGACTTGCCAAAAGAGCGAGTCTCTTTCTCCGTAGCCTTTGGCTCACCGAGGGATAAAGTATTATCGACAGCAGATGAGATTAAAGCAGATTTAATTGTTATTGGTTCCCGGCGACCTAATATTTCCACCCATTTATTAGGTTCAAACGCTTCAGGGATTGTCGGATATGCAAATATTTCAGTTTTGGTAGTCAGATGAATGATTTGTTCAGCAGTGAAAAAACCAGTTTTCACATAGTACTCGTTGCTTAATAGGTATTATGTTATTCAATACTGACGTGATAATCCGGTGCAGGTATTTTGCATCGGATTTTTCTATTGTTAAAACAGAATATTGAACTTATTTTGGCGATAATTGATTTTAAGTTATCCATTTTTCACCGAAAAGTTGATCTGTACAGGATAGATGTTGCTTTAAATCACGGTTTGAAGTGAATATCAGGCAAAGATACCACAAAAATCAGTGGCTTATACGGTTATAGTAAAAATAAGCATGATTTTAATTTATTGGCTATAGTTAATTTCAGCAAGGTGACTCGTTTTGATAACTGGATGAGGACAAAACATGTTAAGAAAATTAGCAGCTGAATTGCTTGGAACTTTTGTTCTGGTTTTTGGGGGATGTGGTAGTGTTGTATTCTCTGCTGCATTTCCTGAATTAGGGATTGGTTTTGTCGGTGTATCTTTGGCATTTGGTTTAACAGTATTAACGATGATATATGCTGTTGGGCATATTTCTGGCGGGCATTTTAACCCCGCTGTAACAATTGGTCTTTGGGCTGGTGGTCGTTTCAAGGCAGTAGAAATTATTCCTTACATTATTTCTCAAGTTATCGGTGGTGTTCTTGCCGCGGCAGTATTATATGTTATTGCCAGTGGGCAGGTAGGTTTTGATGCGACTACGAGTGGCTTTGCATCAAATGGTTTTGGCGAGCATTCACCGGGTGGATTCTCACTTCAATCAGCTATTGTGGCTGAAATTGTTTTAACGGCTATTTTCTTAATTGTCATTATTGGCGTGACAGATAGACGAGCACCTCCGGGTTTTGCGCCATTAGCAATCGGTTTGGCGTTGGTTTTAATTAATTTGATTAGTATTCCTATTACCAACACGTCAGTTAATCCGGCACGAAGCACGGCTGTTGCTATATTCCAGAATACCTGGGCTTTAGAGCAGTTATGGTTTTTCTGGGTGATGCCGATTATTGGTGGGATTGTTGGCGGGGGAATTTACAGATTATTTTTCGCTGAAAAACAATAATTTTTACTGGTGAGTTACCTTGCTTAAGGCCACGCTGTAGTGTGGTCTTTTTTGTCATTGTTATTTTTTCGTCTGTTTTAATAAAGGTAGGAAACATTATCATGAAGATTTGCAGTTATAAATGGCAAAGATAAGGTAACAGATGACAAATGCAAATAAATCTGGATGTATTTTATTGCAATGTGTTGGAGTGTTGGATGATTTATTACTGCCAATTATATAAAAATAATTAACCCTATAAGTTATAAAATAAATTTCATTATTCTTTTCCTGAACTAGACTATAATTAGCGTCAATTGATAGAGGCTATCTGTACGATTATTTAATATATTGATTACTGGATGATATTATTGAATGTAAGAGGAGTATATGAGCCAAAAAAATGATTTTAAAGCCTTTTCTATTAGTGATAATGCTAATGTAGTGAGTCAAGAAAAATATGAAGAAAGTCAGAATCTAAGAACGGGATTTCCACCTGAGAATGTTTCTACTCATGTATTAAATAAGGTATTACGTCAATCCTCAACAATAGCATCTGTTGTGGCTAATTTTATTGCGACACAATCTGGTGAGGATGTACTGGATGATGGTGATATAGCTAAGCTTACTGTGCGATTCAATAGCGCTTTAGATAAAGCTTTAGAGCAGAAAGTTTCAAATATTTCCAGCACCCCTGTTGGCTCTCCTATTCCTTGGCCGTTGCCTCATCCACCTTCCGGTTATTTCACTTGTAATGGTTCCGCTTTTAGTCGATCACAGTATCCGAAGTTAGCAGAAGCTTATCCTGACAGCAGATTACCTGATTTAAGAGGCGAGTTTATTCGTGGCTGGGATGATGGGCGTGGTGTTGATAATGGTCGTGGAATTTTAACTCATCAGAGGGATGCTATTAGGAACATTATTGGTAGTGTAAGCGGACGAACTGTTGGAGTTTCATCACGTATGTTCAGTACCGCCGGTGGTGCTTTTTATACTTCGGGAACCGACCCCAACAGTCATTTTAATGTCGGTACTACATATGAATCTATGGCCCAGGATCGATTTAGTGAATTGGGAATCGATGCTTCTCGCGTTGTACCTACTGCGAATGAAAATCGTCCCCGTAATATCGCATTTAACTATATCGTAAAAGCAGAATAATATCGTAAAGGCAGAATAATAATGACACAAGAAAATATCTTAGATACTAAAACCGCTGTATTAGGTGAAGACGGATTAGCAATTCAAGCCGGCTGGATAAAAGTTTATCATGTTAATCCCTATTCGAGAGAATTCTCTGGCTCTGATTTAGAATATGTTGCGGAAGGTGTAGGTGTGTCAGCGCATTCTTATTTAGACGCGCCAGACCTTCCCGATTCTGATGATATGGCTGTGCGTCGCAGCGAGGACGGAAGTTATTGGGAAATTGTCCCTGACCACCGTGGAAAAATAGCTTACAACACGCAAGCAGGCGCACAGGAAGAAGTGGCTGCACTGGGTGAATTACCAGAAACATTAACATTCGAGCAACCGTCCACCGATTTTGATCAATGGGATGGTGAAAAATGGGTAACGGACTTTGAAGCTCAAAAAGTCAGTCAAATTGAGCAGGCAGAACAACAACGTGCTATTTTCCGTCGGCAAGCTGAAGATGCCATCACTGTATTGCAATATGCGGTTGAAACTGAAATGGCATCGGAAGCGGAAAAAGCGCTATTGTTAGATTGGAAAAAGTATTTGGTATTACTGCGTCGGGTTGATGCTTCATCGGCGCCAGATATTGATTGGCCTGAACAGCCGCAAGAATAATATCATTAAAGTTTTATAATCCTCAGATATTAACAAAGCACTGGTTTTTTATCAGTGCTTTGATTAAATAAATTCGTATAAAAGTCCATATAAAAATGAACTCTGATTCGTAAAGTTAATCTGGTTATCGATTTTAGATTTATTTTCGCCAAAAGTGGAGGGAGGTTAATAAGGATATTTTAAGATGTTGAATATTTTTGACTATAAATAAGCATTATTTAATTTGGGGAAGGTATATGAGTAAAAATGATTTTAAAGCTTTTTCTACTAGTAATAATGCTAATGTAGTGAGTCAAGAATGATATGAAGAGAGTAGGGATTTACTGAGTGGGTTTCCACCAAATGATGTTCCCACTCATTTGTTAAATAAAGTATTACGTCAATCGTCAACCATAGCTTCTGTCGTGGCTAATTTTATTGTGGCACAATCTGGTGATGATGTTCTGGATGATGGTGATATAGCTAAACTTACTGCGCAATTAAATCGAGCATTAGAACAAAAAATCACAGCAAAAATTCCCAGTGCCTCATTAACACAAAAAGGTATTGTTCAACTTACCGATGTAATTGGTGATAGTGATACATTGGCAGTGACGCAAAAGTTGATTAAGGAAATAGTCAATTCATTAGTTTTGGGACGATAAGAACGCTAAACCAGACGCCAACGGAAACCTCAAGGTAGCCTCCCCGGTAATAGAAATCTCCCCTGATGGCACATTCTCGACTAATGATGAATCCGAAGGTGCAGAAGTAATAAAAGAGAGAACCGGCATATATCGTATATCAAATATCTTGGGCTATAACGCTGATGGTGGTTGGGGGGTGAATGGGGGCATTTCCGTTCCCCGTGACAACAATAATCTCGAACTGATTTTTGTTGATGATCACGTTCAACCTGACGGCTCTATTATCATTGAGACTTTCCATCGTCAACATGCGCATTTACCGGAGAGATTTCAAAATTGGCGACTCAAATCTATTGATGACAATGGCAACAAGATCTTCTATCAAGATGGAGAGCCTTGTGATATTCCCGATTCCTGCCGCTTAGATATTCGGATCCAAATGCCAGAAGATTCACTCTGGAACTTGAAACGAAAGAAGTTACAGGAAGAAATGGAGAGTACCGGCGCTTCTAGGTAATAAATGCTTCTGGTAGTAAATTGCAGTAAGACGGGGCCATATATCGGCCCTGTATCTTAAGCCGATGTTGAACATCATTCTCTATTTTTTCATGTCGGTGGTGAGTGATATAACCGCTTGTTTTTGAAACATATGGTTTATATATCGATCTCATAATACCCGATTAATCATTCCACAATAATGGAATAACTGCCATCTTGTGATATCTCAACTTGTTCATTGAATAGCCTTTCTTTTTAAAAGAGAAGCTAAGAAGAAATGCAAAGAAATAATATTTGTCTTATAGGTCGATTATGAGGCAACATAAAAGCGTAAAATCAGAATGATATTTTTGCATAAGTAGGGTTTATCATTGAAACGTAAAGTTATTTTTTGGACAATTCATATTGGGTGTTTCAGTTTAATTGCTCCTTTATCTTCTTTTGCCGCTCCGACCACCTTTGAACAAGCTAAAGTTGAATTGCGTAAACGCATTTACCATGATCAATTTAAGTCAGGAGAAGGGACATTTTATTGTGGTTGCGATTGGCAATGGACAGGTAAGAGCGGTGGACGCGCAATTCTTTCTTCGTGTGGTTATCAAGTCAGGTCACAACAGAATCGAGCTGAACGAATTGAATGGGAACATATTGTTCCTGCCTGGGTTTTTGGGCATCAGCGGCAATGTTGGCAAAATGGAGGGAGGAAGAATTGTGTCTCTTCCGATCCGGTTTTCAGGGCAATGGAATCCGATATGCATAATTTGGCCCCATCAATTGGCGAGGTTAATGGCGATCGTAGTAATTTTGGTTATGGAATGTTACCGAAAAATATGCCAAATGATTATGGTCGTTGTACCAGTAAAGTCGATTTTAAATCTCGTACATTCGAGCCTAGAAATGAAGTAAAAGGGCAGGTTGCGCGGATCAATTTTTATATGCACGATCGTTACAATCTTTCTATGTCCCGTCAACAACAGCAATTATTTATCGCTTGGGATCGTCAATATCCACCGAGTAAATGGGAGCGGGAGAGAGATAATCGAATTGCCGGTATTATGGGACATCATAACCCTTTTGTTACCGGTGAGCAGAAATGGCAATTGTGGCATAAAAACTCCGCTGCGGGCATTCCCAAAACTGAGCAGAGAACAGGGCGGAGAAATAGTCAGGCAGATATCCAGAGACAACGGGTGTTACCTGATGCATCCTCTACAGGATTAATTAAAGGGAATAACAACAGCAAAATCTATCATTTTTCTCATTGTTCAGGTTATAAGGTGATGCAGGAGAAGAACGCGGTCTATTTTAAAACAGAAACGGAAGCAAAAAATGCGGGTTTTCGATTGGCTGGAAACTGTAAGGGTACTTAACAAAACAGATAATTAACTATTTACTCTGTTGTCATCAATAATAATATTGTTGCCATCTGGTGGAGAAGAGTACTTTCAGGTAGTAACTTCTTTGCCGGGTGGCAACTGAATGTATCAATACCATAGTAGCCAAATCAATAATGGCTACTATGATGTTAAGTAATTAGCTTATATTAATGAATGCTTATCATTGTAAATATTAAGTCATATTATTCAATGAATTAAGTTTCTGGCAAAAATAAATAAACGATAATGTCGATGATTTTTAATCAAGAGCTTCTGGCGCGTTTGTCATAACTTAGAAATTGTCATTATACTGTCATAATGATTCGTTAGTTTTCACTAGATAGAAATAATGGTGAGTAACGTTAATGATTGATATTCCAATGATATGTGAACCTGTGGGAGTATCAAAGTCATTAATATATGCGACGGTTTTACCATTGTTTTTCTATGGGGCTGAATAAGCGAAAAGGAGGCGCCTATCTGTTTGAAATAAAGTAGTTATTATATCGGTGATATGACACCGGATGGGTGAAAACAACGATAAGGTGATACTGCTATGAGTAGACAGAAAGCAGTGATTAAATCACGTCGAGAGGCAAAACGGATGATGAAAAGGGATTTGCGTCATCATCAATGTTATCAGGATGATAATGTAACCTCTCTGGTACAACTCGGTGGCGTAGAAGCCATTGGTATGGCACGTGATAACCGGGATACTTCGGAAATTTTGCCACGGACTGAAACGCAATGGCGTTATATGCGCGCAATAAACTATAAAAAATTGATTATTGCCAGTGGGGAGGCGGGCTGCGGTAAGACGTTTATCAGTGCCGCAATGGCTGCGGATGCGTTGATTAATAAGGAAATTGATAGGATCATCGTCACCCGCCCTGTATTACAGGCGGATGAAGATCTCGGTTTTTTGCCCGGAGATATGGCTGAAAAATTTGCGCCCTATTTCCGCCCAGTTTATGACGTTTTATTAAAACGCATGGGAGCATCATTTCTGCAATATTGCTTACGACCTGAAATTGGCAAAGTGGAAATTGCTCCTTTTGCCTATATGCGGGGTAGAACATTTGAAAACGCATTTGTGATTCTGGATGAAGCCCAGAATGTCACTGTTAATCAAATGAAAATGTTTCTGACCCGGCTTGGGGAAAATGTTACTGTGATTGTAAATGGTGATATAAGTCAATGCGATTTACCGGTTGGAGTCGTATCAGGATTGCGTGATGCACTGAAAAGATTTTCAGATGATGAAATTGTCAGTGTTATCCATTTTAATCAAGAGGATTGCGTTCGTTCTCAATTGTGCCAGAAAACGTTATTGGCTTATTGTGAATAAATTGCGGAAATACGCCGTTGAGGACTTTTGTAACAGCGCCTCACGGCGTAATCCTTGATTATTCCGCCTATTTTAAATCCTTTACCTTTATTGTTTAATTCTGGATATGGATAAACTGGTGATATGACCTTAGTGGCGCTACTTTATTTTCCAGTAATGTGGTTCGGAGCGCTTAAACAGGGGAGCTAAACGGGCGTGTAATGTATGCAGCTCCTGTGTCCACAGGGTCAACGGTATTTGCATCGAATCTTTCGCTATGTTGGCGTGAAAACTTGGCGTATTATTACACAACATCTACGGCTGTAGTACTAGGCCGATTTGTGGGGCTGAGGAATGAACCCCCCACAAATCGGCGCTAATAAACCAGCACCATATTAGGAATAGTGGACCGGGGTTAATCTAACTCCCGCTGCACGTGTTATTTCAGTAATAGTGCTCAATGTCGGGTTGCCATTAGCGGATAACGCGCGGTAAATATGCTGTCGGGCAAGACCGGATTTTTGGGCTATCTCACCAACGCCGCCACGAGCCTCAATGATCTGGCGTAATGCAATAAGGAACGCACCAACGCCACCCGGCTCGTAAATGTCTTCTAACGCCGTCTGTAAATAGATTTCAGCGTATGCAGGATCGGCGCGCAACTCTTCAATCATTGCAGTATCGTGATCGATTGAAGCTGGGATATTAGAGTCACCTGCTTCGCAGGCTACTTTCATTTTGATTTTATCTGTCATTTTTTATCCTCACATGAAAATCTTTAAGGTAATTAACGGCTTTGTCTATATCCGTTTGTTGTGAGCCTTTGTTGCCTCCGATGAGTAAGAGGATTATTTGTCCAGCTTCCATCGAATAATAAACGCGGTAGCCTTGCCCGTAATCAATTCGTAATAGCCCAGACACCATCCCTTTCAAATTTGTGATCCCCGAAATTTCCGGCACATGCGCGGGATACTTGAGTGTCAACCTTAGCGGCAGCGCGGGGATCTTTTTTTCTAAGTTTTCTTATCCATTCAGTATAAGGAACTTTTTTGTTACCGTCCTGATAACGTAGTGTTGTATAAGGCATTCAGCTGCCCTCATCACAATGACTTATACTTATTGTCTCTTATAAGTTACATTTCATCAAGCATCCATCATGAATTTTTATATTTTATTCCCCGCAGCAGTTGACCGCGTGGCTTGACTGGAAGCTGAATTGGCGGTACTGCGTGAAATCGTGGGTGAACATGCCCGCCGCGAATAGCAAGGAAAATTTTCATTTTTTTAATTCACGAAAAAATAAATTTGTAACAAAATGTTACAAACTCAAGAGAAATTG
The DNA here is from genome assembly GCF_019090985.1 of Photorhabdus akhurstii. Taxonomy (NCBI): domain Bacteria; kingdom Pseudomonadati; phylum Pseudomonadota; class Gammaproteobacteria; order Enterobacterales; family Morganellaceae; genus Photorhabdus; species Photorhabdus akhurstii. Next base: position 2,369,449 of record NZ_CP020335.1, read on the forward strand.
AATTATCGTCAATCGCATTTCTTCGATTTTAAAAACCTCGTTTTAAGTGATGTTGCGGATAATATCCGTATCGTTGATTCCCTCACCTTCTAATTTCAGTAAGTGAGGGGATCAAGCGAATATAAATATACAAGATTCTTAATCGTCGCTATCCATCACTTCATGACGCAGGACATGATAACCTTCCTCATCAAAGCCATGTCTCCAGTAAGGAATGGCATATAGCTGGTGGCGTTCATAGCCTTTTTCTCGGCGAATATAGCGACGAAGTTCTTTTACCAGCTTATCTTCACCGGCAAGCCAGAAAGTGACATCTTCTGTTGGTAATGACCAGGATTTGAATTCAGATACGATTTTGTCAGTTATTTCAACATCACCGGTGATCCAGTGAACCGCTATTCCAGCCGGTTTTTTTAATTCCTGAATATCTTGCTCACTTTCGATACGAATAATGATCTGCCCGGTCGCGTCTGGTTTTACTGTTTCTAAGAGCGCGGCAATAGCAGGCAGGGAACTTGGGTCGCCAGCCATATAGTAGTGGCTGACTTTTGGTAGTAATGGATCTGGGCCGCCGGGGTTAGTGATACCGATCCAGTCGCCGATTTTAGCGCTATAAGCAAATTCCACTGCCGGGCCGCCATTGTGGTGTAATGCAAACTCAATATCGATCTCTTTTTGTTCGGTGCGGATGGCGCGAACCGAGTAAGTACGGACAATTGGACGCAGTTCACTCGGTGGCCATATTGGGCCTTCTGGGGATAAAGTCGGTAATACCGGTTTGGTCTGCCCCGGAAGCGGTAAGAATATCTTTAGGTGCCCGCCTTCACATTCAGTGGGATAACTATCCAGACACTCGCTGGTGAAAGTAATGCTGCGCATATTAGGTGTTACATCGAAAATATTTTTTACCTGAACAAGCCTCGGTGGTGCAGGACGGTAAATATTTTTTTCTTCAATTGTGCTATTAGTCACGTAAAATTCCTCTGGAAAATTTACCGAAGGTTATTATCTGATAAAGCCAAAGTTAGTGTAACAGCAATTAGAGAAAATGATAATTATTATCATTCAACAAATTGAGTTGCTGTCGATAATGGGATTTATCCGCCTTTTTCAATCCAGTGAAAATTGAATTTCTACCTCTGTACCGCCATGTTTTCGATTCTTTATCTGTAATTGTCCACCCAGGATAGAAACTCTATCTTGCATAATAGCCATGCCAAATTTGTTTTTATTAGCGGAGTCCAGATTGATACCCTGACCGTTATCACTAACAACTGTAATAATTTTGTCATCAATAGGGTAAATGCGGACACTGATCCAATTGGCATCGGCGTGCTTATAACAGTTGTTTAAACATTCCCTAATGATTTGTATCAAATGCTTGCTGTAACTGTCAGGAATGTGCTGATGTGTCAGGCGATAATTGAATTCAATGTTGAAGCCTAGACGGTGGTTAAATTCATTAATCAAGTCCTGTAAAGATTCTTGTAGATTACATTGAGGTTGTTCATTCCTGAAAGTTGCCAGTAATTCTCTTAGCTGGCGATAGGCAATATTCAACTCATCTTTAATCATATTTAGCGAAGTTAAACTTTGCTTGGGTAAATTATCACTGCCGATATATAGGCAATTAACTTGAATCTTAAGGAAAGAGAGGGATTGAGCAATGGAATCGTGGAGTTCACGGGAAATAGCGGCTCTCTCTGCGGCCAGCACACTCTGATGTTGGCATTGGAGCTGATTTTCCCGTAATAGTTTATTTGTCATTAAAGTTACCACATCTTGAACCAGACTTTTTTCATCGGGAGTAAGATCACTATTTCTGTGTGTTTTTATCCAGAGTGTCCCATAGTTATCAATATTGTCATCTAAATTCCATCTCGTAATAAGCGGCATATCGAAATAGGGGCATTGATGAGGATTACGGAAGGAATATTCTTGTTGTGATGGATAAAAGATGATTTTGGCTTCACAGAAAGGGATCAGGCGATTGAGGTGGGAAAAAATCTCCTGAAGCTTTTCAGGTAGCAGTTTACAATTTTGCAGTTTGAAATGGCTTTGACAGAGAAAATCCAAATAGCCATTTTTTTGTTTCAGGGCGTTAATTTCTGCTTTGTATCTTGCATGTTGCCATTCTTTAATAGGAGCAGAATTATGTACCACTTTTATCAGGAAGTAGACATTTGTAATGCTTAACATTATCAATAACGGTAAAATTAAATCTGGGATCGACGGTTTGTTAATCAATAACAGTATAAAAAGTAAAAATAAATTTATAATAGAGTTGATTACAAACAGTTTTTGATTTTTGAAGATGGAGTTATTTGAGCTTGTTTTCATCAGGCTAAGATTCCGTTCTGCAATACTGATGAAAACTTTAGCTCAATTTATTAAATAGTGTTAATAATTACTTCAATTTCATACCGGCTGCTGTCATTAACAGGCGAAATAGTGTGGAAACAGCAAAAAGAGCCATCACACTGCATAACCAGATCATTGCCATCCAACCTATCCGTTTCCATACAGAAGGGCGTGGCGTGTTTTGATTAATGGTAGCCTTGTTCATGATTAACTTTCCCCCGAAAAACGTAGTAGCTCCAATAGGTGTAAACCAGGATCACTGGGATGATAAGTAGAGCGCCGACCAGCATAAAACCTAAACTTTGTTGTGGCGCCGCCGCCGCTTCGTAGCTAATTGCCGGTGGGATCAAGTGAGGCCAGATACTGATGCCTAATCCACTGTAGCCAAGGAAAACTAACAATAGCGCTGATAGAAACGGTGTGTAATGAGTCTGACGTTTGATTGAATGTAGTAGTTTCCAGCCCGCCCAGACCACTAATAGTGGCACAGGGAGGAAGAACAACAGGTTAGGCAGACTGAACCAACGTGCAGCGATGGTCGGATGAATGAATGGCGTCCATAAACTGATAATGGCGATAACTGTCAGCATCAGAAAAATGAGCGGACGGGCGATACGGTACATCTCTTGTTGTAAGTGACCTTCGGTTTTCATAATTAACCAGCCACAGCCTAACAAGGCGTAAGCAACTACCAGCCCAAAACCACAAAATAAGGGGAAGGGTGAGAACCAATCAAAATAGCCGCCGGCGTAAGCTCGGTTTTCCACCGGGAATCCTTGAATAAAGGCGCCCACCACCACGCCTTGAACAAACGTCGCCATCACAGAGCCGCCGATAAAAGCTTTATCCCAGATATGACGATGCTCAGGCGCGCTTTTGAAACGAAATTCAAAGGCGACGCCACGGAAGATCAGGCCAAATAACATTAATGTCAGGGGAATTGTTAATGCATCAAGTATAACGGCATAAGCCAAAGGGAAAGCACCGAATAAACCTGCGCCGCCAAGCACCAGCCAGGTTTCGTTGCCATCCCACACCGGCGCAACGCTGTTCATCATTAAATCACGATCCTTATCGCTTTTAACCGTGGGATAGAGCAACCCAATCCCAAGATCAAAACCATCCATGACAATGTACATCATGATGCTGAACACAATGATGATGAACCAGATTAACGGCAGATCAATACCCATTGTTTAACTCCTTTTTGGGACCTTTGCGGATAAGTTTCATCATATAGGCGTAACCCACACCAAATACCGAGCTGTAAACCGCGATGAAAAGCAACAAACTGATGCTCATATGAATTTCACCGTGTGCGGATACCGCATCTTTGGTGCGTAACAGACCATAAACGACCCACGGTTGACGGCCGATTTCGGTAGTAAACCAACCGGCAAGAATGGCGATCAGGCCGGAAGGCGCCATCAAGAATATAAAACGCAGGAAGGCTTTTGACTGATAAAGTCGTTTTTTATAGCGCAACCAAAGCCCCCAAAAGCCAGCAACTATCATCAACATACCGAGGCCGACCATCACTCTGAATGACCAGAAAACCATAAGCGCGTTTGGTCTGTCTTCCGGCGGAAACTCCTTAAGAGCAGGAACCTGCTTGTCTATACTGTGAGTCAGAATCAGACTGGCGAGATAAGGAATTTCGACGGCATAACGCGTCTCTTCCCGTTCCATATCCGGGATACCAAACAGGATCAGCGGAGTCGCTTCGCCGGGAAGATTTTCCCAGTGGCCTTCCATTGCCGCGACTTTGGCGGGTTGATGCTTGAGTGTGTTAAGACCGTGAGCATCCCCAATCAATGCCTGTAAAGGCGCAATAATCAGGATCATCCACATCGACATGGATAGCATTTTTTTCATTGCTGTCGAGTCATTGCCTTTTAATAAATGCCATGCCGCCGAAGCTGCAACAAAAAATGCCGAGGCGAGGAAGGCCGCAGTAGACATATGAGCCAGGCGATATGGAAAGGAGGGATTAAATATCACGGCCAGCCAATCGACGGGGACCACCTGATTATTGACAATTTCGTGACCTTGCGGGGTTTGCATCCAACTATTGGAGGCCAGTATCCAAAAAGTGGAGATCAAAGTACCTAGCGCAACCATAAGGGTGGCGAAGAAATGTAATTTTTCACCTACACGATTCCAGCCAAATAACATCACGCCGAGAAAGCCCGCTTCAAGAAAGAATGCGGTCAGTACTTCGTAAGTCAGTAACGGGCCGGTGATCGAACCAGCAAAATCAGAGAAAAAACTCCAGTTGGTGCCGAATTGGTAAGCCATAACCAGACCAGAAACCACGCCCATTCCGAAGTTAACGGCAAAAATTTTCGACCAAAAATGATATAGCTCTTTGTAATCGGTATTCCGAGTTTTCAGCCATAATCCTTCCAGTACGGCTAAAAAACTGGCCAACCCGATAGTAATTGCCGGAAAGATAATGTGAAACGAGACGGTAAACGCGAATTGAATTCTGGCCAGTTCCAAGGCGCTTAAACCAAACATAGTGACCTCTTATTTTTAGTTTGAATAAAGGCAGGAAATGTATACGGGTAAGTAAAGCATGAAAAAAATAACTATAATAGTGACAGTTTTCTGTATATTAACTATAACAGTTTGCGGAGAGGTCTGAATTGATGAAGCGTTATGAACAATTTGCCAGGCAAATTCTTCAACATATCGAAGATGGTACCTGGCTGGTGGGAGATAGATTACCTTCGTTGAGAGAGTCAGTGAAGTTATCAGGTTTGAGTTTAATGACTGTTGTTCAATCTTATCAATTACTAGAGAGTCAGGGATGGATCGTTTCTCGTCCTCAATCAGGTTATTACGTCGCTAAACGTTTGCAACCCTTTGCCGCCGCAAAAGGGGGAAAGCGATTACATTTAAGTGAAAGCGTGGAAATAAGCGCTTCTATTTTTGATGTATTACAGGCGTGTAAAGATCCTGCGATTATTCCGTTTGGTTCAGCATTCCCGGACCCATCCTTATTGATTCAACCTAAACTTTCCAAAGCGTTAGCGGCTGCTGCCAGGCGAATAGCGCCGCATAGCGCTTTAGCCAATTTACCGCCGGGAAATGATAAGTTACGCCGTAACATATCACGCCGTTATGCCATGCATGGTATTCATGTCTCTCCTGATGAAATTGTCATTACCGCTGGTGCGATGGAATCACTGAGTTTTAGTTTACAGTCGGTGACGGAGCCGGGTGATTGGGTGGTGATTGAATCACCGGCTTTTTACGGCGCTTTGCAGGCCATTGAACGTTTGCGTTTGAAAGCGGTAGCCATCAAAACTGATCCACAAAATGGTATTGATTTGGATGCGCTGGAGGAGGTGATTCAGAAATACCCGATAAAAGCTTGTTGGTTAATGACTCACTTTCAGAATCCGCTAGGGGGAACGATGTCCGCTGACAGTAAATTACGGCTGGTGCATATCCTGAACTGTAATCAGGTGGTGCTGATTGAAGATGATGTTTATGGTGAACTCTATTTCGAGCAGCAACGGCCTGTACCGGCGAAAGGGTTGGACAGTGAAAACAACTTTATGCATTGCTCTTCGTTTTCTAAATGTCTGGCGCCGGGATTTCGGGTAGGTTGGGTTGCAGCAGGAAAACATGCCAAAAAAATCCAACAGCTACAAATGATGAGTACCGTTTCTGCCAGCATGCCGACGCAATTGGCAATTGCTGATTATCTTGCGGAGGGGGGGTATGACAACCACTTACGCCGCCTTCGTCGCATATTGGAGCAACGTCAACACCTGATGTTACGAGCGATTGGTGACTATATGCCCGATTCAGTAAAAGTGAATTGCCCTAAAGGCGGCTATTTTCTCTGGTTGGAATTTGAGCCTCTGTTCAATGCACAGCGGCTTTATCAACTGGCATTGGCGGAAGGGATCAGCATTGCACCCGGGAGTATGTTTTGCACTAGCGAACAGTTTAACCATGCCTTTCGTCTGAATGCCTCTTTTGATTGGGATCAGGAAATGGAACGTGCTATGCAGACTTTAGGCAATATTTGTCATAGTTTACTGTCTGAATGTGGAAAGACATAACGATGTGGGCTTCTGGCTATAGTTGTTTAGTGATTTATATAGATAAGAGCAAATACTCTCAGAGTGTTTAATTATGAAAAATTGGGTACATCTTGTTGACATGCTCTTTTTAGTGCTTATCATGGATATACAGTAAGTATATCCCTGTATGAGGAACATTTTATGGTTCAAACAACGGTATTTAAAAGCAATCGTTCTCAGGCAGTCCGGCTTCCTAAAGCTGTCGCTTTTCCGGAAGATGTGAAGTGGGTTGATGTTGTCGCTGTAGGCCATACTCGCATAATCACTCCGGCTGGTGAATCTTGGGACAGTTGGTTTGATGGCCCTAGTGTTACGGCCGATTTTATGGCAGAACGCGAGCAGCCGCCAGTACAAGAGCGAGAGGGATTCTGATGCTGAAATACATGCTTGATACCTGTATTTGCATCTACACTCTTAAGAACCAGCCCCAGAGAGTGCGCGAAGCTTTTCTACTCCATCACGATCAGTTGTGTATTAGCACGGTGACATTGATGGAGTTGATTAAAGGCGCAGAGAAATCGGGAAATCCAGAAAGCAATATGAAGATTATTGAGGGATTCGTTGCTAGGTTGAGGGTATTGGATTTCGACAGTAAGGCTGCTGTGCATGCCGGTCAGATTATCGCAGAGCTTGAACGGGGCGGTTTACGCATAGGGTCTTATGACAATCAAATAGCGGGGCATGCCAGAAGCCAAGGGTTGATTATCGTGACTAATAATGTGCGCGAATTTGAGCGGGTTCCTGGCCTTCGTGTTGAGAACTGGGTCAACGAAAAATAATTACTGTGGTTTATCGCGGATTCAATGAACTTTATGGTGTCCACGACCTTTTTGCAGACACCATTTTGGGGTTATTTCACCACATTATTCTATACAAAGCGCTCTTACATTACTTCCTTTCTTTCTTCGAGTGGTCATACTGTCAATCCAATCTTCTAATGATACTTTCTGTGCTTTCTCGAATGCAGGTCTTACATTTACCCATGATTCGTATCTTAGGTTATATTCTGCTTGTGGCAGGAAGTAATGAGATTTGAATTCGATAAGTCCTTTATCATCTTCGTAAGCGACGATTGAAAACTCAGACCAATATAAGAAGAATGACACGCCGCCTCTTGGTGATGTAGCAAGAACACTTTGTACGAAATTGGATTGAGTTTGTCTTCTACCTGCATAGGATAATGCTGCGATAGCTAATTGTCTCAGCGGGGTTTTCATCTGCTCTTTCTCTTGACTGGATAATCCTAAGAAGTTTTCCAGGAAAGAGTTGATCAAAACATCTGCATCATGGCTTTTTTGAATAACATTTTGTACGCTTGTTGACAGCAAAGAAAGGAATGGAACGCCAGATAACTCTTCTGTAAATGAGAAGAAATTCTTTTTATTACCCTGGCCTTGAGGATCTAAAGGATTATAGCCTGAGACTGCACGGCACATATTAATAACAGTTTGCAAGCCTTCGGTAATGCTTAACGGATTTTTAGATGATGTGGAAGAGTCTTTTGCAAGCTGTGTATAATCTCCTGTAGCTGCGCCATTAGCCGGGCTCTGTACATCGGAATAATCGCCAGCATCAGGAGAATCCATAATAATATTGTCTGAGCGTTCCCAATCGTTAAGGAGTCTTGTTCCTCCTTTTTCAATATGTTCTATCCATTCTTGGGCTTTTTTAACTGCATAATCAGGATTATTTAAGATATGTTCCATGATTTTTATCCTTAATAGATTTATTAAGTTAGGGATTGAATGTTAGGGTACTGTTGAAAATAGGGAACAATGTTTAACCCTATTATTAACAGTGAGATAAATCGATAATCATGTACTTAATATTACTGCTTTTTTAGCTTGGTAATTTTTTTTAAATTTTTGTTAACGAATGTTAAATATATTTTTTTGCAAACTAAGTATATCCATAGATGGATATTTTTCACTATCAAATATTAAGGGTATGTAATTTAACTTATTCCTCACGGATAAATGGTTGTTTATGTGATATTTTCATATATTGTATTTTTATTGAGTTTAATAGTTTTATTGAATAACTATAATGAGAATAATCTCAGAACATATTGGTAATGATGTCATTGATATAAATCAATTAATCTACTTATAGAAAGCTTTCAGTTTATGCTTTCGTTTTGGTTGTCATACAATCGATTAAATATTCTATGGTTATCTTATCTTCTTTCTCCAATACCGATCTTGTCATTTCCCATATTTTCTGGCTGAGATTATATTCTGCCTGGCAAAGATTATAATGAGATGTAAATTTAATCGTACCTTTGTTATCTACTTTCTTTATTGTCAATATGAAAGAATAGAGTAAGAGTGACACTCCATTTGGGGTTTTAGCCAGAGCATATTGTACCAGGTTGGATTTTTTTTCCTTCTGATCGGCATATGATAAAGCGGTATCAATCAACTTTTTCAAATAAATCTTAATGGTAATTTTATCTTGAGGAGATAACCCTTGAAAAACTTTAATAAAAGAATCGATCAAGATATCTGTGTCATGGCTTTGTTGAGTAATCGTACTTTTGTCTGCCCATAGTAAAGAGAGAAAGGGAACCTTTTCTATTTCTTCGGTGAATGCTATGAATTTCTCCGTATTGCCATCACTTTCTGGTTCCAATGGATCATAGCCTGATGCGACTCGACATAAATTGATGATAGTTTGCAGCCCCTCAGTGACACTGACTGGATATTTATTTGATGTAGCTGATTTCTTTGCAAATAGTGTGTATGTATTTGTCGCTGCTACACTGGCTGGACTTTGTATATCAGAAAGATTCTCAATTTCTAGGAAACGAATAAAAATGTTATCTGAATGTGGCTGCGTTTTAGAATATTTTTCTCCTCTGTGCTTAATGTATTCTATCCACTCCTGAATATCTTTAATTTTATGATCAGAATTTTTTAATATATCTTTCATGGTTGCTTTCCTTTGTGGATTTATTAGATAAGCAATTGATTTTTTATTCAACCTGAGTTCTGGGTTCAGAAACTATAATTTATTTTATATCAATAATATATGGCTTTGTTTATGTGATAAACATATGCTCCTGAAAACCGATAACATCTTAATCGATGGATAAAAATATATATCTAATCTTTTAATAATAGTGTAAAAATGTAGTATGTAAAGTCTATTTCAATAAAATTTGTGAGGTTTTTATTGAATAATCTTACATTATACTATTCTACTATTTATTTTTTTATTTTCTAATAATGCATTTTATTATTAATTATTTGTCGATTTATTTTGATTCATATTTATTAGGTGAAAATAATTACAAGTGAAAATTACGATCAATTATATTAACTTATTGGTTGGAATTTTTTTGTTTTATAGTTCATCTTATTTATTCTGTTGCTGGGTGTATGGCATTGCTTAAAGAATATAATGTGGTTTTATTGTGTAGGTAATTATCGGTTCTATTTTTTGGAATGGATTTATTATTTTTGCGAGTTATCACTGTTAAAATTATATTTAATATCAGTATATCTTGATGAAAGATGGGGTAATGATAAAACATTAAGATATTATATTAATTAATGGGAGTTTGCGATAAATAAAGAATCCAATTTTATCGGTAATTTTAATAACCTTCTGAACCAACAGAAGGCTTTAAATTAAATTTGGATGAGTTCAAAAATGTATCTGGATATCGCGGATGTTTTCTCCACTTAGTAAGCAATATTTGCATTCAAGCGGTTGTTATGAAGGAGTTTTCTAGGATTCCAGTGATAAAAGCAGCTATTTTACATTGAATATCGCTATCGATGGTTTTTAATCTTAATAAAGGAATGCCTGCCTTTATCAGAATGGCATTTTTTATATTGTCACGTTCAGACTGTTGAGCAGTATCATGATAATAACCATCCACCTCAATGACTCCCAAAGGAGATTTCCCCATTTTGAAGTAGAGAACAAAATCACAGCTGGCTCTATTTCTCATAAATTCCAATTCATGCGGAATAAATGTGTTGTTTTTCAGTGAAACCAGTTGAATCAGGTCAATCTGCTGATGATATTTAATTGAATTGAACCTTTCCTGAGCTAGGGTTTCGCGTAGCAGTTGGGCAACAATTTGTTCCGATTTGAATCTGGAATCACTTGTACGCAACTTGGCATTTAGTTTTTCTAATGATTTGTCATATTCGTCATAAAGCAGATCAAAGGCAGAAATGACAGGGCTATCATGAAGTTGTTTGGTATCTGCATAATATCTGATATAGCGAATCAAAGCAGCAATACTTTGGTTGTTCTTGGTAAATACATTATCCCCGGTCACCAGCGTAAATTTGTTTTTGGCACGGGATACAGCCACATTGATTAGATGCGGATCATCAACGAAAGAAATTTTCTTTTGGCTATCCCACTTCTTGTCTAAAACAGTGGAGAAAATAATCTCATTACACTCTCGCCCTTGGAATTTATGTGTTGTGGCCTTAATCATACCTTCCGGCAGGTGCTCCTGAGAAAGGTTGATCTGATTATTATAAGGAGCAATATAGCCTATATCATGGTTTGCTTCCCATCCGATTTTATTTAGCGACTCCAACTCTCGCAGGTTAGATAAGTTTCTGGTGTGATTTCCTTTGGCGGTGGTAATTAGTGATAATGCCTTTTCACCGTTGTCATGTGTCATCGGGATGAGTTGATTATCATAAAACTGTTTGTTGCAGAATTGAATGATTTTTGGATGGCATCGGTAGTGCTCTTTGAGTAAATTGATGGGGATATTATTCTGAAAAATCCCGATAAAAGAGTCCAGAAGGCTATATTTTACGCAGTCGTAAAATTCATCTGGTGGCGTAATTTGGAGTTTCACTGGGACATGTGGTAATTGTTTTCTATCCCCGACAATAATGATATTTCTAGCACAGCCGAGACCTAGAATACCTGGAATAATGTCCTGTTGTGAAGCTTCATCCATAATTACATAGTCGAGCAAAGCGCCTCTGGCGATAGAATTAATGATAGAGTGCGTACTGCTGCTAATAATAGGAAAGCGTCGTGTAAATTCACTAAATCTTTTACGATAATCTTGTGCACTGAAAGTAGACTGGTGGTGAATGTGCTGGCGTAGATGGTTTTTAAGATACTTCATCGAACTATCTGTTAGATTGTTCAACAATTGTTTAAAATTGTGGTTCCGTAGCTCTTGCTTATACTTATCTAGTAGCTTTGTTTTTTGATGCAACATATTTTCATAATAGGAGAATTGTAGAGAGTAAATGAACTCCTTACGTTTCTCCCAATCATTTAGAAATTTGGTACGTACTATTCTGAAGTTAAGTAAGAGCTGAATTCTGTTTGCAAAAGAAATACGCCGCATTGCAAGATAGTTTAAATAAGCAAGTAGGTCGGTTGTTTTTTGTGGTGGTAACTTATATTTCTCTAATATTTTTGGCTTTGTTGTTAAATTTTCATTTTGCCACTGCTTTAGATATTGTTTTTCGATGGATAATTCATCGATTTGTGCCTGTAGAAGTGCTATCTGATTTTGAGCTTTGAGATGCAATTTTAATTTGTTTAGTGTTGAATTAATAGCCTGAATATCAGTGGTATGCTCAATTTGTTCTGTAAGGGAGGATTGCCCGGTTTCAAAGAACAGATTTCTATTATCGGAACTCCCTAATTTGGCAACCAGATAACCTAGTCCCACTTTGGATAATTTTTCATATACATTCTCTACCGCAGAGTTGTTATTGGACAATATAGCCACTGTCTTTTGATTTAACAAAATATTGGCAATGATGTTTAATATGGTTTGCGTTTTCCCTGTTCCCGGTGGTCCCTCAATAATGCTGATCTGGGAGGAAAATGCGTGTTCAACAGCTTTTAACTGACTTTCATTTACTCCAAAGGGATAAATAAAATGTTGAGTCGGCTTCCGAGTTTGATTTTTACCAAAACAATAAGCATGTAGCGCCGTATCAGGATGGGGAGTGATTTTTTCCATTTGGCGTAGCACGTTCTCAGCAATGAGCTTGTCATTTCCTTTGGTATGGTTGATACGTGCTTTTGCCACAGCGATAAAATAGTCAAAAACTGCTTCATTCATGATGTTCGTTGCGGAAATAATTTCAATCTTATCCGTTTTCATGACATAAGGTTTGTTACTTCCGGGATAATAGATGACGGTAAACCTATTGCCGTAGGTTTCTGCACTTTCAATAGCCGTGATAATGGATTGACCATTTATTATTAGAAGATTTCCTTTCGTGGCTTTTGTGGGGATGACCGCACATCTTGTCATTGGCAGAGTATATTTTTTTCCGGAAGCAAAATAGCTGGTAAGCATCAGTTCATTGTTCTTGTCGTTATACCAAATTTTCCAGTCAGCTATCTGCTTGGTTTTGTCTTGTTTATCCATATAAACGGAAACCATGTCATATCGTCCATAAGAAATGTTTCATAATCCTTTAATATACTCAATGATGGTATGAATTAGAAGCTAAGCAAAGGTATGAACTGGTGAAAATCCTACGATAGGAACGCAAGTTTATTTTGCACATCCTTATGCTTCTTGGGAACGCAGAGTGAATAAAAACACAAATGGATTGATTTGTCAGTATCTTCCAAAGAGCACAGATTTTTCATCGGTGATAGAACAGGAAATAAGATTCGTATGAATAAACTAAATAATTGCCAACGTGAGACACTGGGGTATAAGACACCTAATGAGTTATTTTTAAATAAAGCAAGTTATTTTATAGTATAGGTGAAATTATTTGCATTTATTATGTGAATGTAAGAAAACGAATAATTACAATTAAAGATTACGTTTAATTATATTAACTTATTGGTTAAAATATTTTTGTTGTATGTTCATCTTATCTATTCTACCGTGAAGAGCATATACCTAATAATATAATATGGGTTTATTATGTGGATAATTATTGTTTTTATTATGGTGAAATAAATGTTATTAAAAATATTTTCGAGATGAAATGGATGAAAAAGAGTTACTTTCATATATTAGATGAAAATGGTTTTAATATATGTCTGGTTTTAGGTGGTTTTGTTTTTCATTGCTATCAGTTATAAAAATAGTTATCAATTTAAGTTGTAAGAATGTTCCATTATTATTTTTCTAGGCTAGACTATGATTGAAGTGAGTTTTTGAGAGTGGTTTACAGTAGTTCAATATATTTTTTATAAAATAATATTATTTGATTTTGGAGGGTATATGAGTCCCAAGAATGATTTTAAATCTTTTTCTATTGGTAATAATGCTAATATAGTGAGTCAAGGAGAGTATGAACAAAGTCCAAATTTAAAGACCGGATTTCCACCGGATAATATTACTGTTCATTTACTTAATAAGGTATTACGTCAGTCGTCGGCAATAGCCTCTGTTGTGGCTAATTTTATCGCGACATATTCCGGCAATGATGTTTTGGATGATGGGGATATCGTTAAACTCGCTGCCCAATTAAATAGCGCGTTAGAACAAAAAATTGCAACCGAAGTACCAAATGCCTCGTTAACACAAAAAGGTGTTACTCAGCTTACAGATAAAACCGGCAATAGTAATACTCTTGCGGTAACACAGAAGCTCGTTTCTGATGTAAATGATAATGCTAATAACCGATTGGCAAAAGATCAAAATGGCGCAGATATTCCTGATAAGAAAGCATTTGTGGAAAATCTCAATTTAGAAGTTATTAGTACAAAGCCGGTTGTTGTTGGGACTAATACAGCTTCTACAATCGATAATTTTGATAACATTCCTCAGAATTCGACATATTTTGGCTATCCAGTAGGACTAAATGGCCCAGGTATACATGGGCCAGGAATGAGATTTTCAGGAGGGTATGGGACCTTTAAGGCTTATGAGCTGATGATTCACTCCTCATACTTGCCGAAGAGCGAATTATACTATAGAACGCACAATGGTGACGGTAACATCAATAAATGGAATCCGTGGTACAAAGTCTGGTCAACAAGCAACGCCAAGCCGGATACTAATGGCAACTTAAAAGTCTCCAGCCCAGTGGTAGATATTCATCCAGATGGAACTTACCAGTTAACTCGCGAGGCGGAAGGGGTGACGGTCGAGCGGATAGAGACAGGAAAATATCGTATCAGCGGCTGCAATGGTTTTGCAAAAGACGGAGAGTGGGGAATTCACGGTGGTACTATCGTCCCGGCAGACAGCAACGGGTTAAATCTGATTTGGGTTTGTGAATCGGTAGATCCATTTAGCGGTGATATAACCATCGAATGTTATCATCGTCAAAATGGAGATGCGCCGATATTTGCGCAAAATAAGCGTGTTAAGAGTATTAATGGTGATGGGGAAGTTATTTATTACCATGATGGTGAGTTATGCGATATTCCTGATGGTCGAGTAATTAATGTTCGAGTGCAACTGCCGGAAAAACCACAGGAATAATGCAATTGGAAATAGGCGGTTTTTTCTGACTAGCCGGTTTTGTAAAGAATTGCGCATACAAGTTATCATGCTCCCCACCACTATTGGGGCAGGCCCAAACATATAACATTGCAACATTTACGGACTCGCTCTTAAGCAAGTCCGTACGAAGTAGTTGAATCAATCACTAACACCTATCTGTTTCATAAGCACAGAATCGTCCCAGAAGAGATACTCTTCATCCATAACCCCTTGTTTGTTCCAGTGTCCGAGTGTCGCCATAGGGAGGTGATACGCCTTACCTGTAGGTTTAATAACCTTACCATCTGGGAGAACCATAGGTTTCGTAAATGTTCCATCTGTAAATCCCGTAACAGCGGTCCATTCCGCATCAGCGGTACCAAACCGTACCGGGTGCTCTGTGATTCGGTTATCAGGAGCAAATGTCCACATATACTTCAGATCGTCAAGATGCTGTCGAATACCCTTAGTAGTATGACCATCAGGGTAGTGAACAATAATGTTCATGGCATGGCTCTTATGTAGATCCCACCATCTTTGGTCTGTATAGACACGGAAATCAAGATCGTCAAAGTTAGCCAAATTTCTTTCCAGAGCTTTGGGCATCCCTTTGATTTTAGGTGCTGGTTGATCTACTTTGGTGCCGGGCCAATTGTTTTGCACCGCAAGCGCTACCGGGCTGGCAGTAAGCAGTAGAAGCGTGAATAACGATAACCTCTTGTGACTTTTCATGGTCTTTCCTCTTTGTTAGTACTAAAGGAACTAAAAGATTGTTTTATAAAGATTTAAGTATTTTTGGACTCCTTTATTAGATTAAGTTAAAAATGATTGTTCATCGGCTTGTTTGAACTTTGACTAGATTTTGACTAGATAGAGAAGAACCACCCAAAACAACGTAATTTAATAGGATAAGTGACTAAACGGACTCACACCGGATAACTATCGTATAGAAAGGCATTAGTAAAAACATACTACGCCTAATAGAAAAGCATGTAAATAGTCACATAAAGTAATTATAACCATTAAAAACAAAATGGCTCGGATTAGCCGTTTTTACACCAAAACCGGCTTCTATATGAAAACAAAAATCCACGCAACTGCGTGGATTTTAAGAGTTTTAATCAGTCTCAGAGATATCTTGCGATGTTGTCAGAGATGAAAAGTCAATTAGACGTTAAACAAGAAGTTCATCACATCGCCATCTTTAACGACATAATCCTTACCTTCTGAACGCATTTTACCGGCCTCTTTTGCACCTTGTTCACCTTTGTAAGCGATGAAATCTTCAAAAGAGATGGTTTGTGCACGGATAAAACCTTTTTCGAAATCAGTATGGATCTTCCCGGCTGCTTGTGGTGCGGTTGCGCCAACTGGGATAGTCCATGCCCGAACCTCTTTCACGCCGGCAGTGAAGTAAGTTTGCAGATTCAGTAACTGATAACCCGCGCGGATAACGCGATTTAAACCGGGTTCTTCCAGGCCAAGTTCAGCCATAAACTCTTCGCGTTCATCATCTTCCAGCTCCGCGATATCCGCTTCTACCGCGGCACAAACCGGAACGACCACCGAACCCTCTTTTTCTGCGATCGCACGAACAGCATCCAAATGTGGGTTATTTTCAAAACCCTCTTCGTTGACGTTAGCGATGTACATGGTGGGTTTCAGCGTCAGGAAACTCAGATAACGGATAGCCGCTTTCTCTTCGGTGCTGAGATCCAACGCCCGCAACATACCCGCTTGTTCCAGATGAGGCAGACATTTTTCCAGTACTGCCAATTCTGCTTTGGCATCTTTATCGCCGCCTTTGGCCCTTTTCTGGACACGATGAATGGCTCGTTCGCAGGTGTCCAGATCGGAAAGGGCCAGTTCGGTATTGATGATCTCAATATCAGCAGCAGGATTAACTTGACCGGAAACGTGAATGATGTTGTCGTTGACGAAACAGCGCACAACATGGCCGATAGCTTCTGTTTCACGAATGTTGGTCAGAAACTGGTTGCCCAAACCTTCACCTTTTGATGCGCCTTTTACCAGACCCGCGATATCGACGAATTCCATTGTGGTCGGTAGGATTCGCTGAGGTTTCACAATTTCCGCCAGTTGTTCAAGCCGTGGATCTGGCATAGGGACGACACCGGTATTGGGTTCAATAGTGCAGAACGGGAAGTTTGCTGCTTCGATGCCTGCTTTAGTCAGCGCATTGAATAGTGTTGATTTTCCGACGTTAGGCAGGCCGACGATACCGCATTTGAATCCCATGATTTTCACCTTAAATTACTTATAAATCAAAAGGCTGTGTTAGCCTGTTTGATGAGTCAAAAAAATTGGCGCCATTATACACGGAATGGCGGGCTATCACGATCTGACAGACAAGATTTATCGATTCCATGTTATTAAGCGCTGGCTTTGAAGCTATGTAAGCGATTGATTGCCTTATTCATATCTTGTTTCATCAGGATATCAGTACAACGCAGCGCTTCGTCAATTGCGTCATCGATCAGCTTTTGTTCACTGGCTGGTGGTTTGCCTAGCACAAAGCCAACCACTTTATTTTTGTCGCCGGGATGGCCGATACCGATACGTAAGCGGTGAAAGTTAGGATTATTGCCAAATTTATTCTGAATATCTTTCAAGCCATTATGACCGCCATGACTGCCACCCAGTTTCATTTTTGCCACTCCTGGCGGTAAATCGAGTTCATCATGGGCCACCAGAATTTCATCCGGTTGGATACGGTAGAAAGAGGCGAGGGCAGCGACAGATTTACCACTGAGATTCATAAATGTCGTCGGAACTAACAGACGAACATCGTGACCGCAGATATTGATCCGGGCGGTGTAACCAAAAAATTTACTCTCTTCTTTCAGTGACTGATTGTGGCTTTGAGCGAGCAGGTCAACATACCAGGCTCCGGCATTGTGTCTGGTTTGGGCATATTCAGCACCAGGATTAGCCAGACCGACGATTAATTTTATGTTACTCACTATTTTTCTTCACTTTTAGCATAAAACAAAAAGAAGGCTAGTGTACCTGCCGGGTGCGACGAGTACAAAGTTCAGTTTGATTATTCTTTCCTTTAAGTGATTACTGATGGTTATCGAACAATAAGTTATTTTTAGGATGTGAAATTGTAAGGAATAATTATAAAAAATAGTTGTCAACCTAAGTTTTAAGAATGTTTCATTATTCTGCTTCTAAGCTAGAATATAATTGAAATAACTTATTGATTATAAATTGATATTATTTAATTTGAGGAGAATATATGAAACTCAAGAATGATTTTAAAGCTTTTTCCATTAGTAATAATGCCAATGTAGTCAGTCAAGAAGGATATGAAGATAGCCCGAGTTTAAAAACAGGATTTCCCCCGGAAAATATTACCACTCATTTACTCAACAAGGTATTACGTCAGTCGTCGACAATAACATCTGTTGTAGCTAATTTTATTGCGACATATTCTGACAATGATGTTCTGGATGATGGGGATATAGCTAAACTGATTGTCCAATTAAATAAAGCGTTAGAGCAAAAAATCGCAATACAAGTACCAGATGCCTCATTAACACAAAAAGGTGTTACTCAGCTCACAGATAAAATAGGTAATAGTAATACTCTCGCCGTCACTCAGAAGCTAGTTTCTGATGTAAATGATAATGCTAATAACCGATTGGCAAAAAATCAAAATGGCGCAGATATTCCTGATAAAAACGCGTTTGTGAAAAACCTCGGCTTATCGGAAACTGTGGAATTGGCGAAAAATGCAGTATCGGCCAACGGGGGGAATTATCCACAGTATTTTAGATTTAAACAGGTTGAAACGCTTCCCACTGAACGTAATGCGACGATGTTAGTTTCTTTACAGGGGGCTAAACCGGCAAATGAGATAGTTGGGTTTACGCTTTACAACTGGTATGACAATTATATTAAAACGGGGATTGTGCGTGGCGGTAGCGTCGATACCTACGGATATACGATAGATATTAATGGCAAACGGGTTTTTTCTGTTTCTCCTGCGGGTTTGATTGAAGCAGCGTCAGCGAATATACGAGGGAATGCGGGGACTTTTAACATAATGCATGATATTGGTAAACATGCCTATTTTCAGTTTATTGAGGGAGCAAAAAGAACGGCCTACGTTGGATTCCCGGGTGACGGCTCACCGGATTTTGATATTTGTAACGAAAAAAAATCTGGCAAATTAACAATTGGTGGTGAGTTGGTTGCATATATTAATAACAATCGGGTTTTCTCTGTTTCTCCTGAGGGGCGGATTAATGCTGGGTCGGCAAATTTAAAGGGGGCCGGAGGTGTTTTTAATATAACATATGACGCGGGTAGACACGCATATTTTCAGTTTTTTGAGGGGGGAAAAAGAACCGCCTACATTGGGGTTCCAGGTGATGGGTTACAGGATTTTGATATTTGCAATGAAAAAAGATACGGAAGATTGACAATCGGCGGCGATAAATTGCAATATAACGGTAATCCTATTGCCATCCTGAATAATAACTGTATCGCTGACACTAACGGCAATCTCAAAGTATCCAGCCCCGTAGTAAGTATTTATCCAGACGGAACTTATGAGCTAACTCGTGAAGCGGAGGGTATGACTGTCGAGCGGATAGAGACAGGGAAATATCGCATCAGCGGCTGCAACGGTTTTGCTAAAGATGGGGCATGGGGAATTCATGGTGGTACCATTGTTCCGGCAGACAGTAACGGGTTAAATCTGATTTGGGTTAATGAATCAGTAGATATACCTAGTGGCGATATAACCATTGAATGTTATCATCGTCAAAATAGAGATGCGCCGATATTTGCCCAAAATAAACGTGTTAAGAGTATTAGCGATGGCGGGGAAGTCGTTTATTACCATGATGGTGAACTATGTGATATCCCCGATGGCCGAGTGATTAATGTTAGAGTTCAACGGCCTGAAAAATCATAATAATTAAGTGCTAACTCATAATCACCAATAAGCAGAAAACCCGTTGAACTATTTGCACAACGGGTTTTTTCTGAAAATTGCGTAGGTACTTAATGTCGCATTGAGCAAGAATTTACGATGGTTTTGCTAAGTGATTACTAATGGTTATTGGCTGATAATTTATTTTCATTATACAAAGCTATAAAAAGTCATTTAATGTTCTCAGTAGCTATAAATGAATATAACGGCGGAAACTTTATGGTAATACTGATGAACATCAATCGTATTTTTCGTAACGTAATAAGTTATAAAGTAAATAAGCGTGTACTCATGGCCTGTTTTTTATTTGCCGCGTTTATGCCACTGAAAAGTTATACTGCGTTACCTGAATTAGGAAACTCTTTGATTGGTGTTGAAAATTGTCAGGATTACCCAGAATCCGCCATGAAGCAAAATCAGGTTAGTAAGAAATTACACGAAAACGTTATTCATAAAGAGAAAAAGCGATCAGAGCAGAGGCGGTGCGGTAAATTTTTATCAAAGAAAAGCATAATAGGAAAAAACGATAGCGGTGAAAAACCAAAAATACCCCAGTTACATGAAAATGATCCTAAAGATGATAATCAAAATACCCCTCCTTTAATCTTATCTCGTGGCACTGAACTCTTAGGGTTATTAAATTCAGATCCAAAAAAATTAGCTCAGGATTATATTGTCAATAAATTAAATAGTCAGATAACAAATAATACTCAGAAATGGTTATCCCAGTTTGGTACAGCTAAAATTAATTTAAATGTTGACCATCATGGGCGCTTGGATGAAAGTTCTGTAGACTTACTCGTCCCTTTCTATGATGATAAAGACCACTGGCTTGTTTATAGCCAATATGGATATCGTCATAAAGATAGCCGTGACACTGTGAATTTAGGCATTGGAACCCGTTTATTCATAAACAATTGGATGTATGGGGCGAACACTTTTTACGATAATGATTTAACCGGTAATAACAGCCGATTTAGCCTGGGCGGTGAATTGTGGACTAACTACCTAAAAATGTCTGCTAACGCATATTTTCGCTTGAGTGATTGGCATAACTCTCGTGATTTAACCAATTATTATGAGCGCCCTGCAAATGGTTATGACCTGATTGCCGACATGTATTTACCTGCAATGCCGTCACTCGGCGCCAAAATAAAATATGAACAATATTTTGGTGATAATGTTGCGTTATTCGGAAAGGACAATAGGCAAAAAGATCCCTATGCAGCAACTATTGGGGTAAATTATACCCCGATTCCACTGATCACTGCGGGAGTTGACTATAAATTAGGGAAAGAGGGAAAGAGTGATGGCATATTTTCATTCAATGTGAACTATCGATTTGGTGTTCCGTTATCAGAACAACTATCACCAGAAAATGTTTCTTCACTACGAAGTTTGGCTGGAAATCGTTACGACTTAGTTGAAAGAAATAATAATATTATTTTGAATTATCTGAAAAAACCGCAACGTTTTAGGTTACTGGTTCCTGTATTAGAAATTAGTGGTTACGGTGGTGAAGTTAAACCAATACAAATTCAATCAGATACTTCATTAAAAGATATTACCTGGGAAATGCCTGAATTATTCCAGAAGCATGGCGGGATTATAAACATAGAAAGTACTAATGGTTATACTATTCAGTTACCGGAATATCAGCCTGATGGAAAAAATGACTATACCATAACAGGTACAAGTAAAGATGGGCAGCAGGGAGTACAGATACAAACCCATGTATTACAACGTAATATTTCTTTGAGTGTTAATACAACCGATCCTTTAATTGCTGATGGCAATGCGAAATATGTCTACACAGCTACTCTACTTGGCGCTGACAAAAAAACACCGATCGAAAATGCTAAATTGATTTGGGATACGGATAAAAAAGATCCTGGATTGAAATTAAAGCCTGATTCAGAGGCAACAGATAAAAATGGGCAACAGACTGCAACATTAACCAGTACAACACCATTATCCGATATACAAGTCAGCGTCAGTATTAATGGTGAACGTGTTACGACGGATAAAAAAGTCAGCTTTACTGAGTCCAGCAACAGCTACCGAGTCTCTAGCGTGACGGTGGAAGTGGATAAAGACAAAGTGCGCTACAACAATGGTACTGACAGTTATACCTTCACGGCGACGGTGGTGGATGCGCATGGCAAGCCGGTAGCGGATAAACCGATCGATATTGACTGGCAGACAGATAAAGCGGTGGCCGGGTTAAAACTGACGAAACAGAACAATTCGGTGAGTAACGCGCAGGGGCAGGTCACGGCAACCTTAACCAGCACGGCGGCGGTGAAGGATGTGCAGGTATCGGCGAAAACGGCTACCCAGCAGATGGCGGAGAACGCGAATAGAAAAGTCAGTTTTACGGAGTACAGCGCCAGCTATTATGTCGCCAGCGTGACGGTGGATGCGGATAAAGACAAAGTACGCTACAACAACGGCAGGGACAGTTATACCTTCACGGCGACGGTGAAGGACGGACACGGCAATCTGGTGGTAGGTAAACCGGTCGACATTGACTGGCAGACCGATTCAAAAGTTGACGGGTTAAAACTGACGAAACAGAGCAATGCGGTGAGTAACGCGCAGGGACAGGTGACGGCGACCTTAACCAGCACGGCGGCAGTGAAGGATGTGCAGGTATCGGCGAAAGCGGCGGCGAACCCGTCATGGGTCAAGGCCGATAGCCCGGTGAGCTTTGAGGAGCTGAGTAGCAGTTATCAAGTCACCGGCGTGACAGTGGAAGTGGATAAAGACAAGAAGCGCTACAACAACGGCAAGGACAGTTATACCTTCACGGCGACGGTGGTGGATGCGCATGGCAGGCCGGTAGCGGATAAACCGATAGAGATTGACTGGCAGACAGATCCAAAGGTTGAGGGGTTAACCCTGACGAAACAGAACAACTCGGTGAGTAACGCGCAGGGACAGGTGACGGCGACCTTAACCAGCACGGCGGCGGTGAAGGATGTGCTGGTATCGGCGAAAGCGGCGGCGAACCCGTCATGGGTCAAGGCCGATAGCCCGGTGAGCTTTGAGGAGCTGAGTAGCAGTTATCAAGTCACCGGCGTGACGGTGGAAGTGGATAAAGACAAGAAGCGCTACAACAACGGCACGGACAGTTATACCTTCACGGCGACGGTAGTGGATGCGCATGGCAGGCCGGTAGCGGATAAACCGATTGAGATTGACTGGCAGACAGATCCAAAGGTTGAGGGGTTAACCCTGACGAAACAGAACAACTCGGTGAGTAACGCGCAGGGACAGGTGACGGCGACCTTAACCAGCACGGCGGCGGTGAAGGATGTGCAGGTATCGGCGAAGGCGGCGGCGAACCCGTCATGGGTCAAGGCCGATAGCCCGGTGAGCTTTGAGGAGCTGAGTAGCAGTTATCAAGTCACCGGCGTGACAGTGGAAGTGGATAAAGACAAGAAGCGCTACAACAACGGCAAGGACAGTTATACCTTCACGGCGACGGTGGTGGATGCGCATGGCAGGCCGGTAGCGGATAAACCGATAGAGATTGACTGGCAGACAGATCCAAAGGTTGAGGGGTTAACCCTGACGAAACAGAACAACTCGGTGAGTAACGCGCAGGGACAGGTGACGGCGACCTTAACCAGCACGGCGGCGGTGAAGGATGTGCAGGTATCGGCGAAAGCGGCGGCGAACCCGTCATGGGTCAAGGCCGATAGCCCGGTGAGCTTTGAGGAGCTGAGTAGCAGTTATCAAGTCACCGGCGTGACGGTGGAAGTGGATAAAGACAAGAAGCGCTATAACAACGGCACGGACAATTATACCTTCACGGCGACGGTGGTGGATGCGCATGGCAGGCCGGTAGCGGATAAACCGATTGAGATTGACTGGCAGACAGATCCAAAGGTTGAGGGGTTAACCCTGACGAAACAGAGCAACTCGGTGAGTAACGCGCAGGGACAGGTGACGGCGACCTTAACCAGCACGGCGGCGGTGAAGGATGTGCAGGTATCGGCGAAAGCGGCGGCGAACCCGTCATGGGTCAAGGCCGATAGCCCGGTGAGCTTTGAGGAGCTGAGTAGCAGCTATCAAGTCACCGGCGTGACAGTGGAAGTGGATAAAGACAAGAAGCGCTATAACAACGGCACGGACAGTTATACCTTCACGGCGACGGTGGTGGATACGCATGGCAGGCCGGTAGCGGATAAACCGATAGAGATTGACTGGCAGACAGATCCAAAGGTTGAGGGGTTAACCCTGACGAAACAGAACAACTCGGTGAGTAACGCGCAGGGACAGGTGACGGCGACCTTAACCAGCACGGCGGCGGTGAAGGATGTGCAGGTATCGGCGAAAGCGGCGGCGAACCCGTCATGGGTCAAGGCCGATAGCCCGGTGAGCTTTGAGGAGCTGAGTAGCAGTTATCAAGTCACCGGCGTGACGGTGGAAGTGGATAAAGACAAGAAGCGCTATAACAACGGCACGGACAGTTATACCTTCACGGCGACGGTAGTGGATGCGCATGGCAGGCCGGTAGCGGATAAACCGATTGAGATTGACTGGCAGACAGATCCAAAGGTTGAGGGGTTAACCCTGACGAAACAGAACAACTCGGTGAGTAACGCGCAGGGACAGGTGACGGCGACCTTAACCAGCACGGCGGCGGTGAAGGATGTGCAGGTATCGGCGAAGGCGGCGGCGAACCCGTCATGGGTCAAGGCCGATAGCCCGGTGAGCTTTGAGGAGCTGAGTAGCAGTTATCAAGTCACCGGCGTGACAGTGGAAGTGGATAAAGACAAGAAGCGCTACAACAACGGCAAGGACAGTTATACCTTCACGGCGACGGTGGTGGATGCGCATGGCAGGCCGGTAGCGGATAAACCGATAGAGATTGACTGGCAGACAGATCCAAAGGTTGAGGGGTTAACCCTGACGAAACAGAACAACTCGGTGAGTAACGCGCAGGGACAGGTGACGGCGACCTTAACCAGCACGGCGGCGGTGAAGGATGTGCAGGTATCGGCGAAAGCGGCGGCGAACCCGTCATGGGTCAAGGCCGATAGCCCGGTGAGCTTTGAGGAGCTGAGTAGCAGTTATCAAGTCACCGGCGTGACGGTGGAAGTGGATAAAGACAAGAAGCGCTATAACAACGGCACGGACAATTATACCTTCACGGCGACGGTGGTGGATGCGCATGGCAGGCCGGTAGCGGATAAACCGATTGAGATTGACTGGCAGACAGATCCAAAGGTTGAGGGGTTAACCCTGACGAAACAGAGCAACTCGGTGAGTAACGCGCAGGGACAGGTGACGGCGACCTTAACCAGCACGGCGGCGGTGAAGGATGTGCAGGTATCGGCGAAAGCGGCGGCGAACCCGTCATGGGTCAAGGCCGATAGCCCGGTGAGCTTTGAGGAGCTGAGTAGCAGCTATCAAGTCACCGGCGTGACAGTGGAAGTGGATAAAGACAAGAAGCGCTATAACAACGGCACGGACAGTTATACCTTCACGGCGACGGTGGTGGATACGCATGGCAGGCCGGTAGCGGATAAACCGATAGAGATTGACTGGCAGACAGATCCAAAGGTTGAGGGGTTAACCCTGACGAAACAGAACAACTCGGTGAGTAACGCGCAGGGACAGGTGACGGCGACCTTAACCAGCACGGCGGCGGTGAAGGATGTGCAGGTATCGGCGAAAGCGGCGGCGAACCCGTCATGGGTCAAGGCCGATAGCCCGGTGAGCTTTGAGGAGCTGAGTAGCAGTTATCAAGTCACCGGCGTGACGGTGGAAGTGGATAAAGACAAGAAGCGCTATAACAACGGCACGGACAGTTATACCTTCACGGCGACGGTAGTGGATGCGCATGGCAGGCCGGTAGCGGATAAACCGATAGAGATTGACTGGCAGACAGATCCAAAGGTTGAGGGGTTAACCCTGACGAAACAGAACAACTCGGTGAGTAACGCGCAGGGACAGGTGACGGCGACCTTAACCAGCACGGCGGCGGTGAAGGATGTGCAGGTATCGGCGAAAGCGGCGGCGAACCTGTCGTGGATAGAGGCTGATCAAAAGGTCAGCTTTGAGGATCTGAGCACTAGCTATCATGTTACCCATGTAACGGTGGACAAAGATGGTCCGCTCTACAACGGAGGTACTGATACTTACACCTTCACGGCAACAGTGGAAGATGCATATGGCAAGCCGGTGGTGGATAAATCAATCGATATTGACTGGCAGACAGAGCCAACGGTTGAAGGGTTAACCTTGACGAAACAGAGCAATTCGGTGAGTAACGCGCAGGGGCAGGTGACGGCGACGTTAAGCAGTACGGTGGTAGCGATTGATGTACAAGTGTCGGCAAAAACAGCTACTCAGCAGACGCCAATGAATGCGGATAAAAAAGTCAGTTTTATCAGCCCTGATGAGCTTGCTTCTTTGACTGTTAGTCCAGATCACGTGACAGAAGGAGAAAGCGAGGAGCATACTTACACCTTTACTGCCACAGTAAAAGATTTTTCCGGGCAGGCGAAAAGTGGTGTTGCGGTGACTTGGAGTGCAACAAATAGTAAGGGAGTTACTATTACTGATAAAAACTTGGTTACTCAGGTAGTGGGTGATGGTAAAACAGATGCTGATGGGAAAGCGCAATATCGGGTATATAGCAAAAGTGGCGGGTTTGTTGCTGTTATGGTAACGGCCAAAGTGAATGATTCATCTGTTGGTTCTAAGAATAAAACGGTAGAAATTAAGGCTAATGAGCAGGATGTTGCTAACTTCTTTATAGTGGATTATGACCCTAAAGATGGAGAAGGGTACGGGAGTTCAGTACCAAAAGGAAGAATGAATTTTGGCTGGAAAAAAATGAAGTTTAACCCCGAGTATTTGCCT
This sequence comes from Photorhabdus akhurstii, assembly GCF_019090985.1. Taxonomy (NCBI): domain Bacteria; kingdom Pseudomonadati; phylum Pseudomonadota; class Gammaproteobacteria; order Enterobacterales; family Morganellaceae; genus Photorhabdus; species Photorhabdus akhurstii. Next base: position 2,396,162 of record NZ_CP020335.1, read on the forward strand.
GGAAAAGGAAAAATATCTGGTGGTTATATTGGAGTATATGACTCAAGTAATAGGAACGTAATTGATGTGGATGGAGAGCATTTTCAAGTTAAAAAAGCGGGAACGGCTACATTAACTACGACGTTTACACACCCAGAATCTGGTCGGTATTTAAAATATGTTATTCCCGATGTGAAAATTGACCACTTTGTAATTATTGATTCTGACATAAAGGGGCCGGGGATTGGTTATCCTGAGTGGGATAGTCGTATTGACAGGAGTAAACCTTTACCGCGTTGTACAAGAGGAAGTAGGATAAAGGAAAGTGATCTTGGTAGCTCAATTGATTATTTGGTTAATGATTTGAATTTAAATCTTCTGAAGAAAGGTTTGTTAGGTAATCCAACTAGCGGCGGGCTAATTAATAAAAATATAACAATGGGAGGGTTACATACAAATGAAGATAGTATTCAGGCTCATTTGTTGGATAACAACGATCTAGCAGCAACGGCTTATGTAGTTTTATGTGAAGAGTAGGGAGGAAATAATAGGTAGTATGCATGATTGTTGAAGCGCATTATTTTGATAGAAAATTAGCAAAAACCGCCGTAAACCCTTGTCCAGTGCGGGTGGGGATATCTGCCGGTAAAACAGGCTAAAATGAATGCACTTTATTAATGAGCGCTGAATATGTTGAGAGCGACCAAAGTCCGTATCTACCCCACACCCGAACAGGCCGGGTATCTTGACGGCCAGTTCGGGGCGGTCCGTTTTGCGTACAACAAGGCGCTGCACATCAAAAAGCAGGCTTACAAACGTCACGGCGTGAGTTTAAATCCGCGCAAAGACCTCAAACCGTTACTGGCGGTCGCGAAGCAATCCCGCAAGTATGCCTGGCTCAGGGAATATGACTCCATTGCACTACAGCAGGCGGTGATCAATCTGCATTCCGCGTTTGATAATTTCTTCAATCCGAAGTTGCGCGCCCAATTTCCCACGTTCAAACGCAAACAGGGCAAGCAATCCAGTTATCACTGTGTTGGGGTGAAAGTGCTGGAGGGCGCAGTGAAGATCCCGAAATTGTCACCGATAGAAGCACGCATACACAGAAAAATTGAAGGGAAAGTGAAGAGCATTACGCTCTCTCGCACCGCCACGGGAAAATATTTCGCCGCGATCCTGTGTGACGACGGCAAAGAGGTGCTGGAAAAGCCGGGCGTTATCACCCGCGTGACCGGGTGCGATATGGGTTTGTCCCACTATCTTATCGAGTCGACCGGGGAGAAGGTCAATAACCCCCGTCACCTTATCAACGCCGCCCGTAACCTGCGTCGTAAACAAAAATCACTGTCCCGCAAACAACAGGGCAGCGCTAACCGCGGCAAGGCCCGATTACGTCTGGCGGCCGTCCATGAGCGGGTAGCCCATGCCCGCGCCGATTTTCAACACAAACTCTCTCGGACAATAGTTGACGAAAACCAAGCGATCATTGTGGAGACGCTGAAATCGGCTAACATGATGAAGAATCACCACCTTGCCCGCGCTATCGGGGATGCGGGCTGGCATGGCTTCATCAAGAAACTGGAATATAAAGCCGCAGCGGCGGGCGTTCATCTGGTCAAACTGGATCAGTGGTTTGCCAGTTCGAAAACCTGCCATTGCTGCGGTCACAAAATGCCGGAAATGCCGCTGCGTAAGCGGATCTGGCCATGCCCTTGCTGTCGAGTCGAACATGACCGCGATATCAATGCGGCGCTCAACATCCAGCGCAAGGGCATAACAGAATTACAGGCGGCGGGACTCGTCGTCTCTGCCCACGGAGGCCAGCGTCAATCCGTCATAAAGACGGTGGCGGCCTGAGAAGTGGGAAGCCTCGCCGTTTTTTACCGCGGGGAGCAGTCACGTGTTTGTTACTTATTGGTGTTTAATTTTAATATTAGGTTTAATATGTTAACACTTACAGCAGATATAATTTCAGGAATGACGATTTTAGGAGAATGCCCAGTTGCTATCACTGTGAATTATAGTGAAAACGTAGTTATGTCATCTTCTCGTTATTTTAACAGATTCAGTCCCTAATGGGCTGCCACAGGTTGCTCGTACATTAGCTGTAGCACTCACCAAGGTCATTTAGAACTTGGACAGCGAGGGATGTTATTAATGTAAGTGTTTACACTGATGGTATTGTGGGAGAGGAGTCAGATTAAGTAGTTATTACTATTGATCCTCATACATTAATCAAGGAATATGTGGAGGAAGCACCGTATCCTATTTTACGATATCTTTTGGATAAAGAATACATTGCTATTACAGTAATGGCTAAAGTGAATAATTTATTTATGTGATAAACAGGAAGGAGGTAATAGAGAGTAAGCATCGTTGTATAAACGCATTATTTTGATAGAAAATTAAGTGTTTGTTACTGATTGGTGTTTAACTTTAATATGAGGTTTAATATGTCGACACTTACAGCAGATATAGTTTCAGGAATAACGGTTTTAGAAGCGTGCCCAGTTGTTGTCACAGTGACTTATTCAGGTGATGATGCTCATAAAGTAACGGAAACGACTGGCATAGTGCACAGTACCCCCAAAAATACCTATTTTGATAAGATCCCTCGTATTTCAAGAGATGTCAAGAATAATACCTGCACTGCGAAATTTGTTGTTACTGCTAATTCTGGCACTGGTGATTTTACCATAGAATTTTCAGTGGATAAGGCTACGGACCCCGATGCTAAATTAGAAATTGCATTTCATTCTATTGATAAAAATGGTTTTTCACATGCAGCATTTGAACCTATCATTATTGGTGATTCGCTGATAAAAGATTTATCTCCGGCAGCAGATAATGAGGAGCCTTCTGAGTTTAGTGGCAACCTCCTCGTTAATCTATATGCGCTGAGTAAAACAAATGATCCATTACCCTATTTTCAAATTCCCTTGGTAACGGATAAATTAGTACGTATTTTTGGGTATGATAGAGATCAACTTACGGAAGAAATATTTCCTTTTATTCAAGAACTAAATAATAATAAATACTATATTAATACAGATGATAAAGGTTTTGTTGCCTTAAAGATTTTTCCCAGTCAGGAGGAAGATGGGAACTATGCAGTTAATATGTTCACTGAATTGCAGGGTTTTTCAAGGAAATCTTCATCGAATATTCTGTTTATTACAGAAGACATTGCTCCAACGCTTGTGATGCCAGATATAGAAGAGCTGGACGGTGATAGATTAACGCCATCAACAGGATATAGCAGTACAGGTTTTCATGTGAGTATCCCGTTCTATGAAGATGCTAGACCGAAAGATAAAATTTTCTTAATGATCAGAGAAGATAATAATGAAACGCCAAGTGCGTCCTCTGTCATTACTGATCTGAGTCAGTTGGATATACCATCTATTTTAGTTCCATATGCCAGTATTCCAAATATTGGCAATAATGGGTTATACTATTACGTGGCTGATGTAATAGGAAACATAACTATGTCATCTGCCCTCTATTTTAATTTAACGAGATCAACACCAAATATACCACCAGAGATTAAGCGTATATTAGCGAGACCTAGAATCTTTAATCATAAACGACAGAAGGAATTTAGTTGGCCAGGTAAGATTAGTTTTAAGTATATTTTAGGTGGAGGGTTGGATGCCCATATTGCTGTGGGTAAAAACAGTGGAATAGACGTAAATAATGTCATTAATGTACGTATTTACGTTAATGGTATTGTAAATGAGAATCCATCTTCGAAAATTTATTCTATTGATCCTCATACGGTAACTGCCGACGAAGCGGCGGCAGGAGAGACTATTATTCCGCTTGGTCAGGCCCCTTTTGCTAATGTAGACTCATATAGTGATGGTACGCCAGGCTTGGTTTATATCACTTATAGCGTAGGCAAAAACGAATCTAAGATTTGGTTTGGACATATTGATACTGTTCCACCTAGGAAATAAATTTAACTGATTGAGCTTTTAACTGTTTATTGGAAAATGCTCATGCATTTTCCATTTTTCTGAACATATTTCTTATTGATGAACTGGCGATTCTTCATTACCAAGCTATAATATTTTATTAAGCGTTGTCATTTTACTTTTAACCAATGAATCACGGAGTTAATGGTGACAGTATGAATAATGGTCAATGTGGCGAAAAGTGATTTAACAATTATCGTAGTTTTAACCACAGATATATTGTGACCATATAGGATATATTTGGATATAAAGCTTATGTTATGAGTAGTGGGTTTATTGCTATTACATTAATAGCTAAAGTAAATATTTATTTGTGTGACAAACAGGAAGGAGATAATAGGGTAATAAATAGTAAGCATCGTTGTATAAACGCATTATTTTGACAGAAAATTAAGTGTTTGTTACTTATTGGTGTTTAACTTTAATTGAGGTTTCATATGTCGACACTTACAACAGATATCGTTTCAGGAATAACGGTTTTAGAAGCGTGCCCGGTTGTCATTACTGTGACTTATTCAGGTGATGATGCACATAAAGTAACGGAAACGACTGACATAATGTACAGTCACCCAGAAAATACCCGTTTTGATGAGACCCCTCGTATTTCAAGAGATGTCGAGAATAATACCTGTACTGCAAAATTTGTTGTTACTGCTGGTTCTGACGCTGGTGATTTCACCATAACATTTTCAATGGATAAGGCTACGGACCCCGATGCTAAATTGGAGAGAGTATTTCATTCTATTGATAAAAATGATTTTTCACATGCAGCGTTTGAACCTATCATTATTGGTGATTCGTTGGTAAAAGACTTATCTCCGGCAGCTGATGATGAACGACCTTCTGAATTGAATGGCAGCCTGCTTATTAATATCTATGCGTTGAGTAAAACAAATGAACCGTTACCCTATTTTCAAATCCCTCTGGTAATTGATAATTTAGTACGTATTTTTGGGTATGATGGAGAAAACATTACGGAAGAAATATTGCCTTTTATTAAAGAAATCAATAATAATAAATACTATATTAATACGGATGATAAAGGTTTTGTTGCTTTAAGGGTTTTCCCTCGTAAGGAGAAGATTGGTAATTATACCGTTGATATGTTCATAGAATTGCCGGGTTTTTTAAAGAACGCTTCATCAAATATTCTGTTTATTATAGAAGACACTGCTCCAGCGCTTCCTGCGCCAGACATTAAAGAGCTGGATGGAAATAATAGATTAACGCCATCAGTAGGAAATAGTAGCACAGGTTTTCATGTGAGTATCCCATTTTATAAAGGTGCTAAACCGAGAGATAGGATTTTTTTAGTAATTAGAGAAGATAATGACGAAACGCTAGGTGCGTCTACTGTCATTACTGATCTGTATCAGTTGAATAATCCATTTATTTTAGTTCCATATGCCAGCGTTCCAAATATTGGCGACAATGAATTATGTTATTATGTGGCTGATGTAGTGGGAAATGTAGCTATGTCTTCTGCCCTCCATTTTAATTTAACAGGGTTAGTACCGAATGAACCACCGGAAGTTAAGCGGACATTAGCAGTACCCAGAATCTTTGCTCATAAACAGCAGTTGGAATTTGAGCGGTCAGGTAGGATCAATCTTGAAAATATTTTAGGAGGAGGGTTGAATGCCCATATTGCTGTGGGTCAAAACAATGGAATAGATGTGGATAGTATTATTAATGTACGTATTTACGTTAATGGTATTGTAAATGATAACCCATCCTCACGACTTTATTCTCTTGATCCTCATACGGTAACTGCCGATGAAGTGGCTGCTGGAGAAACTATTATTCAGCTTGGCCAGGCTCCTTTTACTAAGGTAGGTTCGTATTGTGATGGTACACCAGGCTCAGTTTATATCACTTATAGTGTAGACACGAAGGAGTCTGAGATTTGGAGTGGGCACATTAATACTGCTCCAGTAGGATAATAAATTTAACTGATTGAGATTTTATCTGTTTATGGAAAATGCATAAGCATTTTCCATTTTCCCGGACATGTTGCTTATTTTGTGAATTGGCGATTTTTTCATTACCGAGCTACAATATTTAATTGAGTGTTGTCATTTTATTTTCAAGCAAGGAATCATGGAGAAATGATGACAGTATGAATAATGGCAAGCATGGTGAGAAGTGATTTGACAGTTATCCTAATCTTGACCAAAAAATAACGGATGAAGTAAATAATTTATTTTTGTAACAAACAGGAAGGAGATAATAGACAGTAAGCATCGTGGTGTAAACACATTATTTTGGTAAGAAGATCACACGTTTGTTACTTATTGATGTTTAACTTTAATATGAGGTTTAATATGTCGATACTTACAGCAGATATCGTTTCAGGAATAACGGTTTTAGAAGCGTGCCCGGTTGTCATTACTGTGACTTATTCAGGTGATGAGACTCATAAAGTAACAGAAACGACTGATATAGTGTACAGTGACCAGCAAGATGTCAGTTTTGATGAAACTCCTCGTATTGCAAGGGATGTCAAGAATAATATCTGCACTGCAAAGTTTGTTGTTACTGCTCATTCTGGCGCCAATGATTTCACCATAATATTTTCAATGGATAAGATTACGGACCCCGATGCTAAATTAGAGATAGCATTTCATCCTATTGATAAAAATGGTTTTTCACATGCAGCGTTTGAACCTATCATTATTGGCGATTCGTTGGTAAAAGACTTATCTCCGGTAGAGGATGATGAGCAACCTTCTGAGTTTAACGGCAGCCTCGTTGTTAATATCTATGCGCTGAATAAAACAGATGATCCGTTGCCTTATTTTCAAATTCCCTTGGTAACTGATAGGATGGTACGTATTTTTGGTTATGAGGGAGGGCAACTTACGGAAGAAATATTTCCTTTTATTCAAGAACTCAATAATAGTAAATACTATATTAATACGAATAGTAAAGGTTTTGCTGCCTTAAGAGTTTTCCCTAGTAAGGGAGAGGGGGGTAACTATACAGTCAATATGTTTACAGAGTTGCAGGGTTTTTCAAGGAAATCTTCGTCAAATATTCTGTTTATTACAGAAGATATTGCTCCAACCCTTGTGATGCCAGATATTAAAGAGTTAGATGGCGATAGATTAATACCATCAGTGGGAAATAGTAGCACGGGTTTTCATGTGAGTATCCCATTTTATGAAGATGCTAAACCGAAAGATAGAATCTTCTTAATGATCAGGGAAGATAATGATGAAATACAAAGTACATCTACTGTCATTACTGATCTGAATCAGTTGGATATACCATTTATTTCAGCTCCATATGCCAGCATTCCAAATATTGGCGATAATGAATTATACTATTATGTGGCTGATACAATGGGAAACGTAGCTATATCATCTTCCCTCTATTTTTATTTAACGAAGTCAGTACCGAATCAACCACCACAGATTAGGCGTACATTAGCGGCAGCTAGAATTTTTACTCATAAAGATCAGAGCGAACTTAAACAGCGAGATAAGATCAATCTTGTAAAAATTTTAGGGGGAGGGCTGGATGCGCGTATTGCTGTGGGTAAAAAAAATGGAATAGATGTGGATAGTATTATCAATGTACGTATTTACGTTAATGGTATTGTCAATCATAGTCCATCTTCAAAAATTTATTCTCTTGAACCTCATACGGTAACTGCCGACGAAGTGGCGGCAGGAGAGGCTATTATTCTGCTTGGTCAGGCACCTTTTACCGGTGTGGACTCATATGATGATGGACCAGGATTAGTTTATATCACTTATAGTGTAAATATAAAGAACTCCAAGATTTGGTTTGGACGCATTGATACGGTTCCACCTGGGCAATAAATTTAACTGATTGAGCTTTTACCTGTTTATGGAAAATGCGTAAGCGTTTTCCATTTCCCCGGACATGTTTCTTATTTGTAAACTAGCGATTTTTTATTGTGGGTTATTTTCAACCAATGAATCATGGAGTTAATAGTGACAGTATGAATAATAGTAAACATGGTGAGAAATAATTTAACTATTACCATTTTTTTAACCATATGAAAATTATGGTTATATGGTCTGCTTGGATATAAAGCTTATGCTCTGAGTGATGGATTTATTGTTATTACATGAACGGCTAAAGTAAATAATTTATTTATTGAGAAGTAGAAAGGAGGTAATAGGTAGTCAGTATCATTATGGAAATGCATTAATTTTGATAGAAAATTAGATGTTTTTTACTTATTGATGTTTAACTTTAATATGAGGTTTATATGTCGACATTGACAGCAGATATCGTTTCAGGAATAACGATTTTAGAAGGGTGTCCAGTTGTTATCACTGTGACTTATTCAGGTGATGAGGTTCATAAAGTAACGGAAGCGACTGATATAGTGTACAGTGACCAGCAAGATGTCAGTTTTGATGAGATTCCGCGTATTTCAAGGGATGTCAAGAATAATATCTGCACTGCAAAATTTGTTGTTGCTGCTTATTCTGGTGCCAGTGATTTCACCATAACATTTTCAATGGATAAAGCTACTGATCCTGACGCTAAATTAGAGATTGAGTTTCATTCTATTGGTAAAAATGATTTTTCATACGAAGGGTTTACCCCTATAATTATGGGCGATTCGTGGGTAAAAGATTTTTCTCCGGCAGAAGATAATTGGCGACCTTCACTATTTAATGACAGACTGCTTATTAATATTTATGCGTTGAGTAAAACAAATGATCCGTTACCATATTTTCAAATTCCTCTGGTAACGGATAAGCCAGTGCGTATTTTTGGTTATAATAGAAGACAAATTAGGGAAGAAATATTGCCGTTTATTAGTGAAAAAGATAATTGTCAATATTATATTAATACAGATAGTAAAGGATTTATTGCCTTAATGGTTTTCCCTAAGAAATCTGAGGGTAACTATTCAGTGAATATGTTGACAAAACTGCCATATCTTTTAAAAAGCGCTTCATCAAGCATTTTGATGATTACCAAAGATATTGAGCCAACGCTTCCAGCGCCAGATATTGCAGAACTGAATGGTAATAAATTAATGCCATCAGTAGGAAATAGCAATACAGATTTTCATGTGATTATTCCATTTTATGAAGGTGTTAGGCCGAGGGATAGAGTTTTTTTAATAATTAGAGAAGATGATAACGAAACGCAAGGTGCGTCTGCTGTAATCACTGATCTGAATCAGTTGGATATGTCATTTATTTCAGTTCCATATGCCAATATTCCAAATACTGGCAATAATGAGTTGTATTATTATGTGGCTGATGCAAATGGAAACGTCGCTGTATCATCTGCCCGCTATTTTAATTTAACGAGGTCAGTACTAAATGTACCACCAGAGATTAGGCGTATATTAGCGGTACCCAGAATTTTCAGTCATAAAGATCAGGTAGAGTTTAGACAGTCAAGTAAGATTAATCTTGCAAGTATTTTAGGAGGAGGGCTGGATGCTCATATTGCTGTGGGTGAAAAGAATGGAATAGAGATAAATAGTATTATCAAGGTGCGTATTTACGTTAACGGCATTGTAAATGAGAGTCCATTTTCGGAACTTTATTCTCTTGGTTCTCATGCGGTAACTGCCGACGCAATGGAAGCTGGAGAAATTATTATTCCACTTGGTCGGGCACCTTTTGCTAATGTAAATTCATATCGTGATGGTGCGCCAGGCTGGGTTTATATCACTTATAGTGTAGGTATGGAGTGCAGTGAAAGCACAAAGGACTCTAAGATTTGGTACGGACGCATTGATACGGTTCCACCTGGATACTAAATTTAGCTAATTGAGTTTTTATTTATGTGAGAAGTAGAAAGGAGGTAATAGATGGTAAGCATTGTTGTGTAAACGCATTATTGATGTTTAACTTTAATATGAGGTTTAATATGTCAACATTGACAGCAGATATCGTTTCAGGAATAACGGTTTTAGAAGAATGCCCAGTTGCCATTACTGTGACTTATTCAGGTAATGACACCCATAAAGTAACGGAAACGACTGATATAGTATACAGTGACCAGCAAGATGTCAGTTTTGATGAGGCCCCTTGTATTTCAAGGGATGTTAAGAATAATACTTGCACTGCAAAATTTGTTGTTACTGCTTACTCTGGTGCCAGTGATTTCACCATAATGTTTTCAATGGATAAGGCTACGGACCCTGATGCTAAATTAGAAATAGCATTTCATCCCATTGATAAAAATGATTTTTCACACGCAGGGTTTACCCCTATAATTATGGGCGATTCGTTGATAAAAGATTTTTCTCCGGCAGAAGATAATGAGCGACCTTATGAATTTAATGGCAGCCTGCTTATTAATATCTATGCGTTGAATGAAAAAAATGATCCGCTTCCTTATTTCCAAATTCCTCTGGTAACTGATAGGGCAGTACGTATTTTTGGGTATGATGGAGAAGAAATTACGGAAGAAATATTGTCTTTTATTAGTGAAAAAGATAATTATCAATATTATATTAATACGGATAGTTGTGGTTTTGTTGCCTTAAGAGTTTTCCCTAAGAAATCTGAGGGTAACTATTCAGTGAATATGTTGACAAAACTGTCATATCTTTTAAAAAGCGCTTCATCAAGCATTTTGATGATTACCAAAGATATTGAGCCAACGCTTCCAGCGCCAGATATTGCAGAACTGAATGGTAATAAGTTAATGCCATCAGTAGGAAATAGTAGTACAGGTTTTCATGTGATTATCCCATTTTATGAAGGTGTTAGACCGAGAGATAGAGTTTTCTTAATGATCAGAGAAGGTTATGACGAAACGCAAGGTGAGTCTGCTGTCATTACTGATCTGAATCAGTTAGATATACCATTTATTTCAGTTCCATATGCCAGTATTCCAAATATTGGCGATAATGAGTTGTATTATTATGTGGCTGATGCAAATGGAAACGTCGCTGTATCATCTGCCCGCTATTTTAATTTAACGAGGTCAATACTAAATGTACCACCAGAGATTAGGCGTATATTGGCGGTACCTAGAATTTTCAGTCATAAAGACCAGATAGAATTTAGACAGTCAAGTAAGATGAATCTTGCAAGTATTTTAGGAGGGGGGCTGGATGCTCATATTGCTGTGGGGGAAAAGAATGGGATAGAGGTAAATAATGTCATTAATGTACGTATTTACATTAATGGTATTGTAAATGATAATCCATTTTCAAAGATTTATTCTGTTGAACCTCATACGGTAACTGCCGACGCACTGGAAGCTGGAGAAATTATTATTCCACTTGGTCAGGCGCCTTTTACTAATGTAAATTCATATCGTGATGGTGCGCCAGGCTGGGTTTATATCACTTATAGTGTAGGCATGGAGTGCAGTGAAAGTACAAAGGACTCTAAGATTTGGTTTGGACGTATTGATACGGTTCTTCCCGGACAGTAAATTTAACCGATTGAGCTTTAATATTTTATTAAGCGTTATCATTTTATTTTCAATTAATAAATCATGGAGTTAATGGTGACAATATGAATAACGGCATATCAAGTGTGATTATCACAGAAAACGCGGCGATAAGTGATTTAACCGATTACCCTAATCTTAATCCCAAAAATATTGTGACTATATATGGTCTGCCTGGGCATAAATTTTATGCAACGACATCTATTGGTGCTTCTATTGTAGACGATAACATTAATGTGGATCAGATCATATTGACGTTAGATGAGACTGGAAAAGGACATTTTTATGTTCGTTCTCCGTTTGAACATAAAAATATTGAAAATAGCGAAGAATTTTCGGCTTTTGTGGTGATTGCCCCACAAAAGGATATCAATAAAGTAATATCCTTTCCGCTTATTTTTGGTAATTATCGTCAGTCTGATGAGGCTATAGTATTTACCGCCTATAATTATACTACAGGCGCTCCGGCGGATGGGAAGACGCCTTGCTCGATATATCTTTTTATTGATCGTAAAAATAATGATGATATTAATCAAATCCGTGTAAGAGTTAATAATAATGCACTCATCGATGGTTATAATAAGAACTGGGCAGATATTCCATTAAAGGAGGATGGTAGTGCGACAGTGAATGTGACTAGCGACACAGTAGGTAAAGTTAATGTTTGGCTAACAGCGCCTGATTCAGATTCAGGGGATAAAGTCAATTTTGTTTTATCGTTCAGACCGATTCCAATGGGAGGTGAAATATGATTACTAATAACGACAATACACCTATTTCTTTATCGTCGCCAGAGTTGCCGCAAGCAGATCATGATGGCCTGATTGATGTTTCTGTTCAACAGAACCAAGATTTAATTATCAAAGTACCTTATCATGAATGGCTAAGAATCGGGGATATGATCGTGGTAAATGTTGGTGGAATATTTTCTCGGCCCTATTATATTCAGAATATTAATCTTGATTTTTTTACTGTAACTATACCGTTCTCTGAAATACCTGATGGTAGCTATAATGTGACTTATACATCAGCTGATGATTTCGAGAATGAAAATTTCTCTGAACCGACTGTTATTAAAGTTATTAATTCTCCATCGATAAAATTATTACCATCAATTTATCCAGATTCAACATCTGGCGTTATTCACTATTCATCTCTTGTACAACATCATGGGTTAAATGTGCATATCAGTTATCAGCATATGCGGAAAGGCGATAGCGTCATATTCCACTGGCGAGGACATAATTTTAATTATGAGCCAATTGCGAGGTCTGACTGGGATGCACAACCAATAACAGTCAGTGATGAGGATATTAAGAAGGGTTATGTCTCTTTAGTGGTACCGGTGGAAAACGTGCTTTGTTTGGGGCAAGAGGGGGTGGGAACAGGATATTATGAGGTTGGCAATAATATTTCTGCTCCAGGTTCAGTGATATTGTCATTAATGGATATGTCATCTGCTATGATATCAATTAGCGAAGGTGCGCCGATGGTGTCTAATGAATATCCCAGAATAAGGCCGAAAAATTTGGTTGCGGTTTATGGGCCGCCAGGAAAGAGATTATCGGCTAGTGTTGAATCAGGAAGTATTGTTGAAGGGGATGGCACACAATATCAATTTGCCCCTGATAGTTTCGGGCTGGCTTATTTCCATTTGCAATCTGAGGAAACGGGTAGTTTTCGTTGTACTGTTTCGGCGCAGGATGGTTCTATAACACCGGGTGTAGGTCAGGCAGTATTTAGTGAGTGGAGAGATGGAGGGAATATTATCAAGGCTTATGCATTTACCTCTGAGGTACCTGCTGATGGCGTGAGTGTTTGTAGTGGTTATGTTATTGTGGACCGTACTGCCTATTCCGGCAAAAGATTACTTGTTCGTACTGATGGCTCTGCGATAATTTCAGGTTATGGTGATAATGAGAGAGAGTTGCAGGTTGCAATTAGTCAGGATGGTTGTACAACTTTCCATATAACTAATACCAAAGCGGAAAAAAATAATGTGATAATAAGTTTACCCGATGTTGATAAGTCGATTCAATTTTCTATTAATTTTAAACATTTTCCTTCTATTTAGCATAAGGGTTATTGTTAATTGGCATAATATTATCATGTTGAACCATTTTGTTTTTTAACTTTAAATCAATGATAACATGTGTAAATATACATGTTAGTGATAATTTAGGAGAATGAAATGAATGGCGAACAAGCACCAAAAGAGGCTAAAACATTAAATTGGCTATCAAGTGAAAAAACGGAGACTGCGGATAAGCCTATAGATATCGGTGTAAACGTAATGCAAGATGGTTATTTATTGCATGGGGTGAATATAAGTTTCACTTTAGATAATAAATCTATGGTATTTAAAGAGAATAATGATCGTAAAATTATAAAAAACACAGGAGTAATGGGTAAGGTATCAGTTGAAATAGTTTCTACTGATTTAACTCCGTGTCAAGGGAATGTATATGCTTACTTGGAAAATGATACTCAAATAGCAGCCCCTCCTCTCCAGGTCGAGTTTACTGCTGTTCCTCAATTTGTGGCAGATCTTAATCTTGATTTAGAAAAAAATAATGCATGGACTAATAGTGCCGATGAGAATAAGGTAGTTGTAACTGTGTATGATCGGTTGGGTAAGGGAATTGAAAACCAAAAAATAACCTTCTATGCAGATAGTGGGGCAACAGTAGTTCCGTCGTCGGGTATGACAGATAAAGAGGGTAAAATAACGGCGTCAATACAATCTAATAGTGCTGGTGAAGTGATGCTAATGGCACAAGCGGGAGCTATTGAAAAGGCTATAGCTATGTGTTTCACGTATAATCCATATCAGTTAAAGATTGGAAAATCTCCGGCTATTCTGTCTTCATTTTCAAGCGGTATTATAGCTGGATATTTATATAAGAATGGCGTAGGTGAACCTAATGTAACTATATCAGTATCTATGGGATTTTATCTGTCATTGAGTGATCAAGACAAACATATGACTACCGATAAAGATGGCTATTTCAGCTTTAGAGTTTCTTCTTCTTATACTCGAGGGTATTCGCCTCATAATCATGTACCTCCCATGAATGAATCCGCACCGGTGTATATAAGTTGTATTGATGGGCGGGTATATTCTCAAACGTGGATAGAATTAACCCCAGGGCTATATTAGGCGTTGGATATTTGGGGATGCTGATTGATGGTTACGCATTGAAAAATTAGACAAATCCCCTGTTTTTAGCCGTTATCATGCAGTGTGAAAATAAGATGATTTTTATTATCCCGGTAGGAATCATTGATTAAAAATATATAACCTGGATGGAATTTCACAACTATCATTGTTATATGTCAATATTTAGTTAAAAACCTGAACTTTTCTTTAAGTGAAGTTCAGGCTACTAACTCATTATTTCTTCATGTTATTTCTTACAATGATTAGGGTGTTGTTATTAAATCTCCTTTAGTTGTGATCGCGCCCGCAATGACCTTTTGTGAAATAGGGCTATACTATAAATAAGCTTTATAGTTATATCGAGTCAATTAACGTTAACTTTTGAATTATAGGTTCTTAGTGTTCACGGAGAAGTGTGTATTCACGGAGAGTGTGTATTCACGAAGAGTGTTGGAGGTAATATATGAAACGTCAAAGTGCTTTCATAGTCGGTAATGTATTAATGGGTGTCGGTATGTTCACCATAGTGAGTAGCCTGGCTTATACATTACTGCCTCACATCTTCGGTTTTGGCTGGCCTGAGTTTTTATCTGAAGCCGCGCTATTGGGTGTTTTTATTGGCGCGCTTGTTTGGTTGGCTGGTGCCGGTGTGGGAGGCCGGGAAGGTGTGGCAGATCGTTATTGGTGGTTAAGAAACTATGATGAGCGTTATCGTCGTGGTGATCATCGGTATCCATAACAAAAATAGAGTTAGTCATAGTTTGTGCTAATGGAAAAGTATATTCCAGATAAGCAAAAAACCCGTTGAATCTCTTGTACAACGGGTTTTTTCTTAAATAGCAATATTATGAGTACAACTTATTTATTAGTGCTCAAACATTGCAGAAATTGACTCTTCATTGCTGATACGCCGGATCGCTTCAGCTAACATACCGGACAAAGTGAGAGTACGAACTTTATTGAGCGCCTTGATCTCGGCAGACAGCGGGATGGTGTCACAGACAACCACTTCATCAATCACCGAGTTTTTAATGTTGTCCACAGCATTGCCGGAGAAAATCGGGTGAGTGGCATAGGCGAATACCCGTTTTGCTCCGCGTTCTTTCAATGCTTCCGCCGCTTTGCATAAGGTGCCGCCGGTATCAATCATGTCATCGACCAACACGCAGTCGCGACCAGCGACATCACCGATAATATGCATCACTTGAGAAACGTTAGCGCGTGGCCGACGCTTATCGATGATAGCCATATCGGTATCATTCAGCAGCTTAGCGATAGCGCGAGCGCGGACAACCCCGCCAATATCCGGGGAAACAACGATAGGGTTTTCCAACTCTTTCTGTAACATATCTTCCAGCAGAATTGGGCTGCCAAATACGTTATCAACCGGAACATCGAAGAACCCTTGGATCTGCTCAGCATGCAGGTCAACGGTCAGTACGCGGTCTACACCAACGCTGGAGAGGAAATCCGCAACAACTTTGGCGGTAATTGGCACACGGGCTGAACGGACTCGACGGTCCTGACGAGCATAACCGAAATAAGGGATTACTGCGGTAATACGTCCTGCGGAAGCACGACGCAGCGCATCAACCATAACGACTAATTCCATTAAATTGTCGTTAGTCGGTGCACAAGTGGACTGGATGATGAAAATATCACCACCACGCACATTTTCATTAACTTGCACGCTGACTTCACCATCGCTGAAACGGCCGACAGCCGCGTCTCCAAGGTTGGTGTACAGGCGGTTGGCAACACGTTGTGCTAGTTCAGGAATAGCGTTACCAGCAAAAAGCTTCATATCGGGCACGAGAAAGACCTCAGGCTTGCGTCCAGAGAGATATTGTTGACCAATGTAAATAACAAATATTTATTCATTGGTTCAATAACACGGGTATCCCAGAGCGAAAACTGTGCAAAGGTGAATTGTTAACGCCACGCGCAACAAAACCCTGCAACCACTCAGGGGCTTGATTTAACACCTTACGGGCCGATGCTTCTGATTCAAACTCACCGAATACACAGGCACCGGTTCCGGTCAGGCGTGACGGCGCGTATTCTAGCAGCCATGAAAGAAGCTGTTCAACCTTACGAAAACGTTTTCTTACAAGAGATTCACAATCATTTAGGTACGGAGCCTTTAATAATGCGGCCAGAGGGCGAATTGGCGTATCACGTTTTAATTCCGGATCTGTGAAGACGCGCAGGGTTGAGATTTCAATACCGGGATGTGCAACCAGATACCACTTTTCTGCCGGCTCTGCCATGTGCAGAATTTCACCAATACCTTCTGCAAATGCGGCGTGTCCTTTGACAAAGACCGGCACATCAGCGCCAAGGCTCACGCCAAGGGTTGCCAGTGTTTCGTCTGTGAAACCGGTTTGCCAGTGATAATTCAGCGCAATGAGTACGGTAGCGGCATTGGATGAACCTCCGCCTAATCCACCGCCCATTGGCAGACGTTTGTTGATATGGATGTCAGCGCCTTTATGAGCAATCCCGGTATGGTGTTTATCGCTGTAGGATTGCAATAGACGCGCGGCGCGAACGATCAGGTTGTTATCGTGTTCCACCCCCTCTACCGGCGTCAGTAAACGGATTTCATTATCCTGACGAGGGGTAATGGTAATTTCATCACCATAATCAAGAAATTGAAATAGCGTTTGCAACTGGTGATAACCATCAGCGCGACGACCGGTGATATAGAGAAATAGGTTAAGTTTTGCCGGCGAAGGCCAGGTTAATGTCATTATTTTGTTGTCCAGTTATCCATTTTCAATTTGATGCGACGATCCCCTTGAATCAGTTCCAGGCGATTGGGAAGGGCGGGGGTCGTTGAGGTATCGTAGGATTGATAATTAACCTGCCATGTCGCGCCATGTCGCTGGTAATTGACGGTTTTCAATAGATGGTTGGCATCCAGTTTGAAGTTTTTGGCATCACCGGGGAGACCCGTTATCCAATGCCGCAGATTATCTAATGGAATATCCATATTGGTGAGCTGATAAATGATCTTTTCGGGGTTGTCACTAAAATATTTTTTACCCTGGCTATCAGTTAATTGCGTCATGCCAGGCTGAACGATCAGCTCTAATTCAGTGCTGCCTAGCGGGTTAGTTAGTAATAAACGGTAGCGTTCAGGATGATATTGTTGCCAGAAAAAGCGGGCATAAACCTTTTTCTCATTAGACAGATAGGCAAAAGAGCCACGTGTTTGGTATTGATTTAATTGCTGTAGCTGTTGGGTACGTGTTCGCCATTGGGGAGAATCTGCCGAACCTGTTCCGCCAGGTTGCGTTAATGTACAGGCGGTCAACAGTACACAAGAGAGCGGCAATAGACGGAATAGGGATAATTTTTGTATCGGTTTTGTCGGCGCTGATTTTATCGACATGGGTTTTATCGGCATTGATTTCATCGGCAATCTCTGTTTAATAACGTGAAAACTTTTACGTCACTTAATAATGAAGAATGAACTATTAATCCAGTTAAATTTCAAAAAAATGTTCTGAATAATGATACCAGACACTGCGATCGTCTTTTATTGATCTGAGGTATCAAGTAGAATGCACAGTTTATAAGAGTCCTTATTAAGGGTGATGATTTCATCAAATAGAATGTTTTTTACGATGAACTGTCTCTCTGCTGATAACTCAATGAAGTTGATATGACTTTGTTAGCACTTGGTATTAACCATAAAACGGCTCCTGTATCCCTGCGTGAACGGGTCACTTTTTCTCCGGGTACTATTGGGGAAGCGCTTGATAACCTTCTCCAGCATCCCCTGGTGAAAGGGGGAGTTGTGTTGTCAACGTGTAATCGTACGGAGCTTTATCTCAGCGTAGAGCAACAAGATAATCTGTATGAGCAGTTAATTGACTGGTTGTGTGGATATCATCAGCTAAATCCCAGAGATCTAAGATCCAGTATTTACTGGCATTGTGATAATGAAGCTGTCAGCCACTTGATGAGAGTGGCGAGTGGGCTGGACTCGTTGGTGCTGGGAGAACCTCAGATTCTTGGGCAAGTGAAGAAAGCATTTGCCGAGTCGCAGCACAGCGACTCTTTATCGAGTGAACTGGAGCGACTGTTTCAGAAATCATTTTCCGTTGCCAAGCGCATCAGAACGGAAACAGAAATTGGTTCGAACGCGGTTTCCGTTGCATTTGCCGCTTGCACTCTGGCGCGGCAGATTTTTGAATCACTTTCTGAACTAAATATTTTGCTGGTCGGTGCCGGAGAAACGATTGAACTGGCGGCTCGTCATTTGAAAGAGCATCGCGTGCACCATATGATGATTGCTAACAGGACGAAAGAGAAGGCACAAGTGTTGGCTGATGAAGTTCAGGCGGAAGTGATCACCCTGCCTGAAATTGACACACGTTTAGCAGAAGCGGATATTGTTATCAGTTCGACTGCCAGTCCTTTGCCTATTATTGGTAAAGGGATGGTTGAACGCGCATTAAAGTTACGTCGTAACCAACCAATGTTACTCATTGACATTGCGGTTCCTCGTGATATAGAGCCTGATGTAGAAAGGTTGGATAACGTCTATCTCTACAGTGTTGACGACTTGCAAGCAATTATTCAGCAGAATCTTGCGCAGCGCAAAGCGGCGGCGGTTCAGGCTGAATGTATTGTTCAACAGGAAAGCCGTTATTTTATGGACTGGTTGCGTTCGCAGAGCGCAGTAAATTCAATCCGTGAGTATCGTAATCAGGCAGAACGGGTGCGGGCTGAAATGACAGCTAAGGCACTGACTGCTATCAATCAGGGAGCTGACGTAGAACAGGCCGTTAATCAATTGACTCATCAATTGGTGAACCGTCTGATACATGCTCCTACCAAATCACTCCAGCAAGCCGCCAGCAATGGTGATCTGGAGCGCCTTAATTTATTACGTGACAGCCTGGGGCTGGAACATAATTAACCATATCTCGGAATAGGGTCTGAAACCAAGAATGAAGCCTTCTATTGTTGCTAAATTGGAAGCATTGCAAGAACGTCACGAGGAAGTTTTGGCTCATCTCGGTGATGCCGATGTGATTGCTGATCAGGAACGTTTTCGTGCTTTGTCGCGGGAATATGCTCAACTGACTGATGTGACGAGCTGTTTTAGGGCCTGGCGTACGGTTCAGGATGACCTTAAAGCAGCCGAAATAATGCTTGATGACCCTGAAATGCGGGAAATGGCACAGGAAGAGATCAGGGACGCCAAGGTTCGCAATGAAGAGTTAGAACAGCAACTACAATTATTGCTGTTGCCAAAAGATCCTGATGATGAGCGTAACTGTTTTCTTGAAGTACGTGCGGGAACCGGTGGTGATGAAGCGGCTATTTTCGCCGGGGATCTGTTTCGTATGTATAGCCGTTATGCGGAATCCCATCGGTGGAAAGTCGAAGTGATTAGCGCTAACGATGGCGAGCATGGCGGCTATAAGGAAATTATTGCTAAAGTTTCCGGTGAGCAGGTTTATGGTCATTTAAAATTTGAATCGGGTGGTCATCGTGTTCAGCGTGTGCCGGAAACCGAATCGCAAGGGCGCATTCACACATCTGCTTGTACCGTTGCGGTTTTGCCGGAGGTTCCGGAAGCGGAGTTGCCCGATATTAGCCCAAATGATTTGCGTATTGATACGTTTCGTTCCTCCGGGGCGGGCGGTCAGCACGTCAATACCACGGATTCCGCTATTCGTATCACTCATATTCCAACCGGTATTGTGGTTGAGTGTCAGGACGAGCGCTCTCAGCATAAAAACAAAGCGAAAGCGATGTCCGTGTTGGCCGCGCGTATTCATGCGGCGGAAGTTCGTAAGCGTCAAGAGGCCGAGGCGTCTGAGCGTCGTAACTTATTAGGTTCCGGTGATCGTTCAGATCGCAACCGCACTTACAATTTTCCCCAAGGGCGAGTGACGGATCACCGTATTAACTTAACGTTATACCGCCTTGATGAAGTGATGGAAGGCAAATTAGATATGCTTGTTCAGCCGATCGTTAATGAATATCAAGCTGATCTCTTATCGGCTTTGTCAGAGCAAGATTGATGGATTATCAATCTTGGCTTAAACAAGCCGCAATACAGTTATCGGCAAGTGACAGCCCTAAACGAGATGCGGAAATTTTGTTGGGGTTTGTCACTCGCCATTCCCGGACTTACCTATTGGCGTTCGGTGAAACGCAGCTAGCTTCGGCGCAGTTCAGCCAGCTTGAGGTTTTACTCGCTCGCCGGGTGAAAGGTGAACCTATTGCCTACATCACCGGTGAGCGTGAATTTTGGTCATTGCCATTAAATGTCTCTCCTGCCACGTTGATCCCGCGTCCTGACACTGAATGTCTGGTAGAAAAGGCGCTTGAACGGCTATCGCTGACACCTTGCCGCATTCTGGATTTGGGAACGGGAACCGGCGCAATTGCACTGGCAATCGCCAGTGAGCGTCCTGATTGCCGGGTTATCGGGGTTGATATCAATCCTGATGCGGTCATGTTGGCGCAGGGCAATGCTGAAAAACTCAAAATACAAAATGTGGATTTTGGGGTAAGCGATTGGTTCTCTTCGTTGAATAATCAACAGTTTGGTATGATTGTCAGTAATCCACCTTACATAGATGAAACCGATCCACATCTATCTCAGGGCGATGTTCGGTTCGAGCCGGATAGTGCATTAATTGCGGCGCGACAGGGAATTGCTGATCTGAATACCATTATTGATCTATCTCGCCATTTTTTGTTGCCTGGTGGATGGTTGTTATTGGAACATGGTTGGAGACAGGGAAATGTTGTAAGAAGCCTATTTTCTGAGAGTGGTTATCGGCAGGTGGCTACTTTTCAGGATTATGGCGGTAATGAGCGAATAACACTGGGTCAGTGGAAAAGTGATGAAAGCCATAGCTGATTATGAATTTAATGATGCATCGTTGAGTAGCGGTATCCTGTTAATTTCCAGAACTTTGCGTGCTGATTTTCCTCAGCATTCAGTGGAAATGCAGCTTCAAGTATTGATTGATGAAGCCAGACGTGAAATATCTCCGCAGCTAAATATAGAAGAACGACTGGAAAAATTACTGAGGCTTTTTTATCAAACCTGGAAATTCGGCGGCGCCAGTGGTGTTTATTGCCTGTCAGATACATTATGGCTGGATAAAGTATTGCAAACCCGCCGAGGTTCCTCTGTTGTTTTAGGGGCAATTCTGATTCATATTGCTCAGGCTTTAGAACTGCCGTTTATGCCGGTTATTTTTCCGACGCAGTTGATTTTGCGTGTTGATTATCCAGATAACACGGCAAAGTTTATTAATCCAATCAATGGAGAAGCGCTAAGCGAACGCGTGCTTGATGTATGGCTGAAAGGTAATATTAGCCAGACAGCGGAATTAGCAGCAGATGATTTGCAAAGCGCTGATAACGCTAGCATTATACGTAAAATGCTAGATACGATAAAAGTCGCATTAATGGACGAAGGACAAATGGAATTGGCGCTGAGGACGAGTGAAGCTGTGCTGATGTTTGATCCCGATAACCCCTATGAAATACGTGATAGAGGGCTGATTTATGCGGAACTTGATTGTAATCATATTGCGGTTTCTGATTTAAATTATTTTGTCGAGAATTGCCCGGAAGACCCGGTGGCAGAAATGATCAGAATGCAAATATACGCCATTAAGCAGCAATGCGTTGTTTTACACTAAGATATTGTTTTGCACTGATTTATTTCATTAATTTATTGGTCCCTAACGGAAGGTATAAGTATGCAACAGAAAGTGGTTCATATTGGTGATATCAAGGTCGCGAATGATCTACCGTTTGTTCTCTTTGGTGGTATGAATGTCCTTGAGTCACGGGATTTGGCCATGAGTATTTGTGAGCACTATGTCACAGTGACACAAAAATTGGGCATTCCTTATGTTTTCAAAGCCTCCTTTGATAAAGCAAACCGATCATCGATTCACTCTTACCGAGGCCCAGGTCTGGAAGAGGGAATGAAAATTTTTCAGGAGTTGAAACAAACTTTCGGTGTGAAAATCATCACTGACGTGCATGAACCGGCACAGGCGCAGCCAGTGGCGGAAGTGGTTGATGTCATCCAACTGCCTGCATTTTTGGCGCGTCAGACTGACTTGGTTGAAGCGATGGCGCGTACCGGTGCGGTGATCAACGTTAAAAAACCGCAGTTTATCAGCCCGGGTCAGATGGGAAATATTGTGGAAAAATTCAAAGAAGGCGGCAACGATCAAGTGATCTTATGTGACCGTGGCAGCAACTTTGGTTATGACAATTTGGTGGTGGATATGCTGGGCTTCAATGTTATGGCCCAGGCGACCGGGGGGCATCCGGTAATTTTTGATGTCACTCATTCACTCCAATGCCGCGATCCATTTGGCGCCGCTTCTGGTGGGCGTCGCGCTCAGGTTGCTGAACTGGCGCGTGCGGGAATGGCGGTCGGTATTGCCGGCTTGTTCCTTGAAGCTCATCCTGATCCTGCGAATGCGATGTGTGATGGTCCATCAGCATTGCCGTTGGCAAAACTAGAGCCATTCTTGAGTCAGATGAAAGCCATTGATGACGTGGTGAAAAGCTTACCTCAACTGGATACCAGTAAATAAAGTGGCTTTCTGATGCCATGACATCAAATGATGACGAGATTTGGTGATGAATAGATTCGGCGCTGGTTTACAGCGCCATTAATTATGGGAAAAAAGTATTGGAAAAAGAGTTAGCAAGTTTTTGTCTGGCAATTTCAGCTATCCATTTTGCCATTGAAATTTAATTCTGCCATTGCTCGTGGCAATGTCGCATGGAAGCTAAGGTGATTTTCAACCAATAGGATCTTAGCTCTGGCCAGTGTTTTTAAAGGCTGGAATGGAATATCACAAACAGCAATATATTTATCTTTACCCACTTCATCGATAAAGCGTTGGAAAGCGTGCATCCCACCGGCATCCAGCACGGGAACGGCGTCCCATTGCATAATGATCGTCTGATAACTGGCGCTTTCTTCCTTTAATTCTGTGAAGATACGTTCAGCGGCGGCAAAGAATAGCGGGCCATTGATACGGACAACCAGCAGACCTTTATCGACATTTGTTTGCGGCAATTGACTGATGCGAGTCATATTGGCTATTCGGCGCATAAACAGCAGTGAAGCTAATACGATACCGATCGTAATGGCAATAATCATATCAAACAGAACTGTGAGCGACATGCAAAGTACCAGCACAATAATGTCATCCTTTGGCGCACGGCGCATGAGGTCGATAACTTTATGTATTTCGCTCATATTCCAGGCGACCATGAGCAACAGGGCAGACATAGCGGCCAGAGGAAGATAGGAGAGCATGGGAGCCAATGCCAGTAAAGTTAATAACACGAGCAGAGAGTGAACAATGGCTGAAACCGGCGATGTCGCGCCAGCTCTGATGTTGGCGGCTGAACGGGCGATTGCGGCGGTAGCCGTAATACCGCCGAAGAATGGCACGACAATATTTCCGAAGCCTTGACCAATCAATTCACTGTTTGAGTGATGCTTTTTACCGGTCATACCATCCAAAACCACGGCGCAAAGCAGTGATTCAATAGCGCCTAACATTGCCATTGAGAAGGCGGCGGGTAATAGGGCTGAAATTGTTGCCCAATTTATATCAACTTGATGGAACCCCATATCAGGTAAATGCCACGGTAAAACAAATTGCGGCAGGATGGGGGGAATGCCTTGCCCCTGAGTACCGTCATTCAAAATATAACTAAACTCAGAACCAATAGTAGCAACATGTTGATCGAATAAGTTCATGATCCCCATCACAGCGGTTCCTGCAATGAGGGCGGGAAGATGCCCGGGTAATTTCAGCCCAAGCTTAGGCCAATAAATCAGAATGGCGAGTGTCGTTAAGCCAATCAGCGTATCACTCAAATACAGTGTTGGCAGCGCTTGAAACAGAGCCGCAACCTTATTGATATAATTCTCTGGCATATGTTCCAATTGCAGGCCAAAAAAATCTTTTACTTGCATGGTTGCGATAGTAATCGCGATTCCAGAAGTAAAACCGAGAGTGACGGGGAGGGGAATATACTCGATCAATTTACCAAAGCGGGCTAATCCCATCACCAGCAAAATAATGCCTGACATTAATGTTGCAATGAGCAAACCGCCCAGGCCAAATTGTTGAGAGACTGGATAGAGAATGACAACGAAAGCGGCGGTAGGGCCGGAAACACTATAGCGTGAGCCGCCGGTTATCGCGATTACCATCCCGGCGATAGCGGCGGTGTAAAGCCCATATTGTGGTGGGACGCCACTTCCGATTGCTAGCGCCATAGCGAGTGGGATGGCGATAATACCGACAGTAATACCGGCAATAATATCTTTAGTTAAACGAGCAAAAGAGTAGGGTTCTTTCCAACAAGCATCAATTACAGCACTAAACGGCCGTATGCCGTTCATTCTACGAGTTTTCATCTGTGCATAAACCAAAAATATAGAGGGAAAAAGCAATAGGGTTGTTACAACCAAACTGCAAACCGAATTGTAAAAATAGTGCTTTTAGTTCAACGCGATAGCGCTATTAGATCAAACTTAATGTTAATAGCTTAACGCCAGGAAAGTGAAAAGTAAAAGGGAGAATAGTGTTCTTATCACCATAAAATAGGCTGAAACCGATTCTATTAAGTATCTATTCTTATTAGTGAATATTATTGAATTAACTTCATAAAGAATTTAATTAATATTTTCAAACTTAAATCTATATATTTATTCTATTAAATATAATGTTTTATCTTTATAATAAAATAACAGAATTAATTACAATTTTTAATTGTTATTGTCAGAAAGTTAAATAATTAATTATGCATTCACCACATGTATTGATTATGACTAGATTAAATTAGCTATATTGGATATTTTTACGCATGATGTTTTTTATTTAATTTTTGGATGTAATTTAACCAATGCATTGATATCGCTGAAATATTAGATTAATAATTTGACAGATATAAGAACTCATCCTACTATTTAGGATGACTCATAGAATTAGATGGATTAAATGAGTTGAAAATAGGTAAGCTAAAAATATATGCGTTAAAAGTACATGTATTTAGAAATATATAAGTTAAAAATGTTTTCTTGTTTAGATAATATTTATTCTGAATGCTTTATTTAAAGTAGGGTTTACTGTTGGAAAATAACTTTTAGATAAGGTAGGAATGTTTGAATGCATAAATATAACAGCAAGATACTTATTATTGGTTCATCAAGTGAAATTGGGAATGCAATTTGCCGACATGCGGTTGCCAGCGGCTATGAAGTATTAGGTACTTCACGTAAACCGTGTAGTGAAGAAATTTATTTAGATGTTATGTCGGATAACAGTGTTAGAGAAGCCATTGGCATTGCAGTTGACAAGATGAAATGTATTGACGCAGTTATCTATACGCCGGCAATGTCATTGGATGGTTTATTGCATGCTCAGGATATTGAGGGTTGGCATGATGTTTTTAATGTCAACTTGTTTGGCGCAGCAAGAGTAGCAAAATATTTGCTGCCCCATTTTATGAAGAATCGTAATGGCGTGATGCAATTTATTTCTTCTACAGCGAGTTTACGTGGAGAGACAGGCGCCACCGCTTATTCTTGTTCGAAAGCAGCCATGAATGCATTGGTAAAAAACATCTCTAATGACTACGGCCGTTTTAATGTTAGGGCTTACACTGTAATGCCGGGATATGTTGATGGTGGTATGTTGCGGCATATTTCTCCAGAAAAGAAAATGGAATTCGCCAGAAGCACCGCATTAAAACGAATGGCAGATGTTGATGAAATTGCCAGTTTTTGTGTGGGGACATTGAGTACATCAACCTATATCACAGGAACATCTCTTTGCATTGATGGGGGATTAAGTGGTTAATAACAATATCATAAATCGTGATCTACAATCATGTTTTCATCAATTAGCTAGAATATCGGGCTGGATTTATGATAAATGTATTTCTTCACCTAGCCCAATGTTGCCAATCGCTTTAATGAGAAAAGGTTATTGGTTATTATTCCAATTTTGGTTACGCTATTTGGAATAGGAGCCGAAACTGAATTATCAGATATCTCTGTTTTTATATCGTTTATGAATTATTTTCCTGGGTAAATGAGAACCTACCCCAGCAGGCATAATTGTTGCAGGCCGTTAGTTGGAGTGCGTCTTTTGATGTATGTATGGGGAAAGAGATTCAGGAGAAATTTATATACTTGATATAAATAGATCTTTAAACCATTAGATTTGAATAAACATCATTGGGGATGTGATATGGATAATATTGACATGGTTAATGAAGAATTAGCGAGTATTTTGGTGAATGTTGCTGAGTTAGACTCCGATTTTAAAATAACATCGAATAAAGTGTTGAAAAGTGATCTCGGCATTGACTCATTAAAGTTAATTGATGTCATTTTGTCAGTTGAGCGAACCTTTGGCAAAGAGATTTCGGAAGATGCGCTTGCCCGTATTCAAACTGTAGGTGAGTTATGGGAGGAAATAAAAAATAACCTGCAATGATCGGGTTGACTTAACCAATAATCAAAAACTCTCTATTTTTCAAATAATAAGTTGAGGGAAAATGTTGACTTTTAACGTGGAAAATTTAGCTATTTATCCGAAGATATTTCGGAGTGAGAGAAAGGGGGAATTTTCTCTTCCCGCTGATATTTCTGAATTTGTAAGCAATAAAGGTGATCGTTTTCGTGACGACTTTAGCCGCGTTTGTACCTACTTGGCGAATCAGTTTATTGCAGAAGATAGACATGCAGAAAATGAATCGGTGATAGTGGGGACAGAATACGGCAACCTTGAAGCGATGCTTCGTTTTCAGCGGCAGGTCATGAACAATGATAAAACGGTATCGGCTCAACAATTCCCTTATGCCACCACCAGTTCAGCTTCAACCTTTATTAACATTGACAAGAAAGTGACGGGAGGAAACTGTACATTAAATGCAGGCAGTAAAAACCCGGTAATGGTATTCATGCAGGCATTGCTTAATTTGCATAATAGATCAGCAGGCGCCAGCTACCTCTTTTGCGGTGATGTTTATTGCACAGAAGCACTTGATGATATACGAAAGAAAATCAGCAATCAGAAGTCAATATCTTCTGGTGTGATGTGTGCAACGCTATTGAGTGGAAAACAATTTGCGGCAGATTTTTTCTTCGGGTTAACAGTGGGAGAGATAAAAAAACGGTGTGATGCTTTATCACCGGATACCAAGATATTTATATACAATACGTTGGATCAGAATGACGCATTAATTCATGTTGTTGAAGATAATAATGCAATTGAATATCAAGAATATAACAGCGCTTTTCTGTTTCATGAGTTTATGGGGGCGATTAAGCTCAGTCAAAAAGGAGATGCGGCTGTATTTATTGTAATCGATAACATGAATGTTTCAGGCGTAAGGGTTATACACAATGATGATTAATCGTATTAACCATGTCTTTTCACCTCAAGATGAAATATTCAAATATCATTTTCCCGGTAATCCTGTTGTTCCAGGGATCTTGCCCGTCGCCGCTTTTTGTAAAGAGATGGCTGATGCATCTGCCGATTTTATCAGTTTAAGAAATCTATTTTTTCATCAATTTATACGTCCTGATGAAAATATCCAATATCGCCAAGAGGAAAATAAAATTTCTGCAATGGTATCGGAACAACGCTGTTTTTCTTTTCTCCTGAATTATTCTGGCAAAGATGCAAAAGGTGAAAGTAAAAAAATTTTTTACGCATCTTCTCTATTATCACCCTCATTGCGTGAACCCGAATTTTGGTTTTTGCCGAAAATAGTCTATGTTAATGATGGATTAAACAGAGCGAATTGCAGCCTGGATATGAAATCATTGCGCGGTGAAGCGGCTTATTTGCAAAAATATCATTATTTCCCTTTGATTATTCTGGTCGAGGCAATGGGGAATTTAGCATTAATTTTGCAGCGTCAGCAACAGAGTATTTCAACAGCAGGCGATTATGTTTTTGCCAAATTTGGTGAGTTGGCCTTCGATCCTGATATCGAACATATTAACTCTCCTGTGTTTATTGAGACTAAAGTAACCCGATTTGGCTCAATAATGTGTTGGGATGCCAGGGCATATCGTGAAGGGGAAAAATTACTTTGGATAACTGACGCAGTATCAATTAAGAAGAAGGAGAACGATGTTGGATAAAATATATGTTACAGGTCTTGGCGTCGTTACTCCAATTGGTATAGACGTCGAAAGTTATTGGAAAAATTTATGTGCCGGCGAGTCAAATTTTACTCGACTGGAACCGATTTATCCTTCTTTGAAGCCAAATTTTATTGCTGGAAGAATTTCGGCTGAGCGGCGTCTGGATATAAAAGCCAGGGCGCCGAAATGTACCGGCCCACAGGTCCCTGATTCTTCTCTATATGCTGTCGATGCCGCACTTCAAGCGATAGCGGACGCAGGATTGCAGCCAGGGTGTGCTGAATTGCGCAATGCCTTGGTGTGTGTGGGTAATAATGAGGCTGAGGCGGATATTCTTGATCAATTAGTTGAAGGTGTGCCGGTAAATTGGCGTTCGAATATCTATTCGAGTCACGCCGTTTCCGATAATGTTGCTCGTGCAATTGGTTCATTCGGGCCTTCCATGACGATACATAATACTTGTGCGTCAGCAAATATTGCGCTTGAAACAGCACTACGCATGATGAATGCCGGCATTGTCTCAACATCCGTCATTGGAGGCGGAGACGCTTTTTCAAAAAAGGTGTGGTCAGGTTTTTACATGCTTAATGCATTAGGTGCGGAACAGTGCCGTCCATTTTCGAAATTAAGGCGCTTTATTACGATATCTGAGGGCGCCGCTTTTTTGGTGTTGCAGAATAGAAAACACGTTGGTGAATATCAATCGCCTTATGCTGAATTGATTGCTACTGCCAGCAATAATGACGCATTACATCCGACCAATCCTGATATTAACAGTGTCACTCAATGCCATAAAAAACTATTAAATTCGGCAGGCGTGGAAGCCAAAGATATAGGCGGCATATATGCACACGGTACAGGGACTAAGGCTAATGACGCTGTAGAAGCATCGATATTCTCTGAATATTTTCCGAATTCGGTGGTTTCAGCAATTAAAGGCACTATCGGACATATGATGGCGACAGCGGGAGCAATTGGCGCAGTTAGTGCTTGCTTATCGTTGAGGGACCAAATTATGCCGCCGACAAATATCTTACCGGAGGATTTTGAATATCAATTTAATTTAATCACTCGTCAAATGGAAATGAAGAATAATTTAAAATATATACAAAATAATGCGTTTGGTTTTGGTGGTAATAATGCCATTACTCTATTTGGCAAGGTGACTTGATTCTTCGTAATGCAAAATGGGCTATTAGTATAAAGCAGCGCATAGTTTAATTTTTATGAAAGAAAAACATACCCTATGGATTTCAAGGTGCATCGCGACGGCAAGGGAGCGAATCCCCGGGAGCATAGATAACTATGTGACCGGGGTGAGTGAGTGCAGCCAACAAAGAGGCAACTTGAAAGATGACGGGTATAATAATTTGGAGGTGAAGAAAATGATTATATTAGGTATCAGCGGCCTTCCCAATTCTCAACATTTTATGCGAGAAAATTACCCAGGCGTAGGTAAATTAGACGAGCGTATTTGCCAGGGAGTCGATAGTGCGGCCTGTGTGATGGTTAATGGAAAGATTGTTGCCGCGGCTGCGGAAGAGCGATTTACCGGAGAAAAAGGAACAGGCCGATTTCCTGCTAATGCCATTAATTACTGTTTAGCGGAAGCGGGTCTTACGCAAGATGATATACAGGTTATTGCCCACGGTTTTAATTATGATAAGTATCGCCGTTTTTTCATGTCGAATCAGAAAATGTTTGAAGAGGTTTTTAGTGGAAAAACTGTGATTAATGCACTGGCCTCAGAGGGGTGGCAGAATATTGAATCACGTTTTCAGGGGGTAGATCACCATCTGGCTCATGCGGCGTCAGCCTTTTATCCCAGCGGCTTCCCGTCTGCACTATGCGTCATTTCAGACGGTATGGGCGAAATAGAATCCCTAAGTGTTTATCTTGCTAAAGACCAGCAATTCCAGAAATTGTACAGTCAGCCAATTAGCTCTTCATTAGGAATATTTTATTCTATCTGTACTCGGTTCCTTGGTTTTGTATTTAATAGTGATGAATATAAAGTCATGGGACTTGCTGCGTATGGTAATCCTGAGCGATACCGCGATATCTTCAATAAATTGGCTCAATTCGATGCAGAGAGTGGAACGATACAGATAAACTGGTTACCGCAAGCATTTGACAATTCGGAATATGGTTTTCCCGGTGCAATCGCACAACTGAGCGATATGTTTGGTTTGACGACGAGAAATGAAGATGACCCTCTGCTGGATGTTCATCAGGATTTTGCTGCCGGATTACAGGAGAAATTTACACTGTTGTTGAAACAGTTAGTGACCTATTGGCTGCGAAAAACCGGTGAAACATCACTCTGCCTTGCCGGGGGATCGTTCTTAAACTGCAAAGCAAACCAAGCTCTTTGTCAGCTTGATGGTGTAGAAAACGTCTTTGTTCAACCGGCATCGGGTGATGATGGTTCGGCTTTAGGCGCTGCGCTTTTTGTGGCTGGTGGATACCACAATGGCGCAGATCCTTACTTTAATCCTTATCTTGGTCCTCGTTTCTCCACCGATGAAGTCCGTAATGTATTATTCCGGCATGGCGGCAATGCGGGCATGAAATGGCGTTATTTGGGGCTGAATGATGATTATTTTGCTTCTGCGGCTCAAGATATCGCAGAAGATAAAATCATTGCCTGGTTCCATGATCGAATGGAATTTGGCCCAAGGGCGCTTGGCAACCGTTCAATTTTAGCTCTGCCGGCAGGTGAAAAAATAAAGGATAGAATTAATAGCACCGTGAAATTCCGTGAGGCTTTCCGTCCATTTGCCCCGGCAATTTTGGATGAGGATTGCGACACTATTTTTGAGACACGCAATTTAACGCCAACTCGATATATGCTTTGCACCGCTAAAGTAAAACCAGAAATGATGAAGCCGGTGTCAGGTATTGTCCATGCTGATGGAACGGCGCGTATTCAGCTTGTTGAACGTACTATTAACATAACTTTTTGGCGATTATTGAAAGAGGTGCAAAAAATAACGGGTTATGGCTGTTTGGTGAATACTTCATTTAACGTTAGGGGGCAGCCGCTTATTATGTCACCGGAGATTGCAGTAGAGACATTTTTGAAAACCTCACTGGATAAGCTTTATATTGAGGGGTTTGTCGTATGGAAAGAATAACCTTGATGGCGTCCTGATTGAGATGTCAGTTAACTGATTTTGGCATCAAATGTGTTTCTTTATCATCTTAGAAAAATGTCTGGAGATGATATTTGATGATATAGAAACACATCCTTTTGCAAAATAGAGATTGTCTGCTGGGCAGCATAACGTAACTATCGATCAGCAAAGGTAATATAAAAATATGATAAAAGAACTTCAACAGCGTAAGCTGCTATCAATTGTGCAATCGCAGAATGGCCTTATCGGGTACCGGTTTTCTGACAGTTTATATGCTGCTGCTGAACTCCTTGATAAGGCACTTTTACAAGTTTTAAGTAAGGGAATATCTGTTACCTCACACACATGCACCACATTGTTACCTCGATCCACGTTAGAGCGTATCAGTTTCTTTGATAAATTGCCTAGCAATCCATTGCATGTTTATCCCCATTTAACTCACGATGCCATGAGTGAAAATAGCGGGGATGCATGGGTATTGAGTCCATCGACTTGCTATCATACCTTTGCTCATTTAGCAGAGAGTACCCATGATTGGGAACTGAAATATTTTACGGCTAAAGGGCAATGTCATCGATATGAACCGGCTAAAGATGAGCCGACCCGTATGGGGAATTTTACCATGCGTGAATTAATATTGGTGGGGCTACAGGAAAAAGTAGAAACACATTGTGAAATGATATTTGGGCAAGCTGTTAAATTCTTACGCTTACTGTTTCCTTCTCTTTCGGTAGAAAAAGCCAGTGATGTATTTTATGGAGAACATTCTAAAGTTACTCGTAAAGTACAATTATCAATGGGCGTCAAGTGTGAAATACTTATTCCTTGGTTTGATAAATATAATGTTAGCGTTGGTTCACGAAATTTACACCGAGATTTATTTACCACCAACTTCAATATTGTCAGTCGTATCAGTGATAGTTCTATGCATTCCGCTTGTATTGCGTTTGGGATGGAGAGATTACTTTTGGCGCTGTTAGCACATACTTTGAATTATGAACCTGACTTACTCGTCGAAAATATAGCACAAGCAGCCGCAATAATATTGGAGGAAAAATAATAGTGATTACAGGGCGTAATATATTTGGTCCGCTATTCATAAATTAATCCATTGTATCGAGGTGATAAAATGCTCATGGAAAATGTGATGGATAAATCATGCGCAAATGTCGCGATAAATTGTTTTACCGGTAGCTTGACAAGATTACTTAATTTACAGGGTAAAGAGATTTTTGAGGCAGAGATCTTTGAAGCTGGCAATGGTTATCTATTTCGTAGTGGTTATGATGCACTGAATATGCCTGAATATACTTGTTCGATTGAAACTGTTGGGCTAACTGGCACAGCGAATTTGGGCGCAGATATAGTTTTACTACCGATAGATTACGCCCATTGGCGTCGTCAATTATATGAATTATTACGTCATAGGAAAGGCGTCGTTGCTTGGGTTAATTCGGCGCATTTATCTTATTCTGAGGCTTACGCCAATAAACCAGAATATCTCCATGCCGTGCTGATCAGCGCTATTGCAGATGATTATTCACAAGTGCGTATCTTCGATTCTTTAGTAGTTGATCGGGAATCCTATGCTTGTGAGGCATGGATGTCATCTGAGCAATTTTATTTAGCGCTTTCTGATAAAGTGCCCAATGAAACTTATGATCATATGGGTAATTTTTATATTATTGATTCACTGAAAGATCAGGAGTCTATGCCGGTAAGGGAATTACTGACGCGTCAGGCCGAATTATTTAATACCTTGCCTGAATATTATGACGCATTGAAAAATTATGGCAAATTATGTCTGAATGCATTTCAGCAGTCAGAGGAGGAAGCTTGTCGGGCGGCTAAAAGATTGTTTGATCATATTAGCGTATTGTATGTGATTCCTAATTTGAACCTGTTAAAACACTCTTTAATCAGAGCTGATATTGCGCCTTCTCTGATTGAACAGTGCACGGAATTGATTGATCACTGGAAAGCTTTATCTATTTTAGCGTTGAAGTTTGAAGCCACATTATCACCGCAAGTATTGGAAAAAATAGCAGGGCGTTTTGATCATATTGAGCAAATAACTAACATGATGTGGGAAGAGTTATATCGGTATAAAGGTTAAGTTTGAATCTCTTATATCAGTGTTAGGGGATACTGTTAATTAATAATTACGTTGAATAAGTGATGGGGATTTGGTAACGATATATCAACGTACTATCATGATATGGAATTGATATACATTACTTTGACATGGTTCGGAGAACACACGATGCACAATACCCAAAATACCCAAGGAAAAACCCCAGCCAGTTTCCTGATCCGTTTACGTAATAAGGATACGCCCACTGAGATCAGCGCCGGAACGCTCGATGAACTGGTTAAAGTCACTGGTATGAGTAAAACTGAGATCGCACACCTTGCTTTGCGCAACTTTGCAGACCGGTACCTATCGCACTATGAGAAAGATGACGGACTATTGAGCGATGGGCAAATCTGTACCATCCGTGAGGCGAGCGCAGCTAGCGACATCGCAGATGATAATTTTACTCAACGCCTTGTTCTGATCGAGAGGCAACGGCTTTAATTGAAGGGGCATAGACCCTCCATCGTAGGTGTATACAAATAAAAAGCTCAGGTATTTTAAACTTGAGCTCTTCTTCTAGAAATCTGGTGGTGAAGAGTGGCATTGCCATTCAATGTATTCTGTTGGTATTTGAAAAATAGCATAAAACATTTTGAGAGCATAATCAGGCTAATAATTTGCATGAGTATTATCACGCATAAAATAATAGTGACTCTTTTAATTTAAATTTTTCATTAACAAATCTTGTTGATATGAAAATTTTCCTTTGCTATTTTAACAAGTATTAAAGCTAAGGTAGATATTATATTGACGATCCGTTCAGTCACATTAACAGATTTGAGTAGAAAATTCAGAGTATTATCATATTCTGACGAAAGTTACAGGTCAGGTGTCCCGTAAT
Organism: Photorhabdus akhurstii; assembly: GCF_019090985.1. Lineage (NCBI taxonomy): Bacteria > Pseudomonadati > Pseudomonadota > Gammaproteobacteria > Enterobacterales > Morganellaceae > Photorhabdus > Photorhabdus akhurstii. The sequence continues at coordinate 2,431,012 of NZ_CP020335.1, forward strand.
CAGAATCTGATTTTCTGTATATTTTATTACTTACATCGTCGTAACATAAAAATATAAAAAACAAGTATTGGTACGACCAGTTTGCAAGATGATTAAACAACAACTTAAGTTGAAATAACCCCATTAAATGGATGGCAAATATGAGTAAAAAAATTTCATTCATTATTAACGGCCAAGTCGAAATCTTTCCCGAAAGTGATGATTCAGTGCAATCCATTAATTTTGGTGATAATAGTGTTTACCTGCCAATATTGAATAATTCTCAAGTAAAAAACATTATTGATTATAATGAAAATAATGAATTACGGTTGCATAACATTATCACTTTTCTCTATACGGTAGGACAAAGATGGAAAAATGAAGAATATGCAAGACGCAGGACATACATTCGTGACCTAAAAAAATATATGGGATATTCAGAAGCAATGGCTAAGTTAGAGGCTAACTGGATAGCTATGATCTTGTGCTCTAAAGGCGGTCTTTATGATGTTGTAAACAATGAACTTGGTTCTCGTCATATTATGGATGAATGGCTACCTCAGGATGAAAGTTATATTAAGGCTTTTCCGAAAGGTAAGTCTGTACATTTACTAGCAGGTAATGTCCCATTATCTGGGATTATGTCTATATTGCGTGCCATTTTAACCAAGAATCAATGCATTATAAAAACCTCGTCAGCCGATCCTTTTACAGCCAGTGCATTAGCGTTGAGTTTTATCGATGTGGACCCTAATCATCCAATAACGCGCTCTTTGTCTGTTGTATATTGGCAACATCAAGGTGATACATCACTCGCGAAAGAAATTATGCAACATGCGGACGTTATTGTTGCTTGGGGAGGGGAAGAAGCAATTAATTGGGCTGTAGAGCATGCGCCACCCTATATTGATGTGATTAAATTTGGTCATAAAAAGAGTTTTTGCATTATTGATAATCCTGATGATTTAACGTCTGCCGCGACAGGTGCGGCTCATGATGTCTGTTTTTACGATCAACAAGCTTGTTTTTCTGCCCAAAACATATATTACATGGGAAATCATTATGAGGAATTTAAGCTAGCGTTGATAGAAAAACTTAATCTATATGCGCGTATATTACCAAACGCCAAAAAAGATTTTGATGAAAAGGCGGCCTATTCCTTAGTTCAAAAAGAAAGCTTGTTTGCTGGATTAAAAGTAGAGGCTGGTGCTCATCAGCGCTGGATGATTATTGAATCGAATGCGGGGGTGGAACTTAATCAACCACTTGGCAGATGTGTGTATCTTCATCATGTCGATAATATTGAGCAAATATTACCTTATGTTCAAAAAAATAAGACGCAAACCGTCTCTATTTTTCCCTGGGAGTCATCATTTAAATATCGGGATGCATTAGCATTAAAAGGTGCGGAAAGAATTGTAGAAGCAGGAATGAGTAACATATTTCGAGTTGGTGGTTCTCATGACGGAATGAGGCCATTACAACGATTAGTGACATATATTTCTCATGAAAGACCTGCTAACTATACGGCTAAGGATGTTGCGGTTGAAATAGAACAGACTCGATTCCTGGAAGAAGATAAGTTCCTTGTATTTGTCCCTTAATAGGTAAAAAAATATGGAAAATGAAGCCAGATATAAAACCATCGACCATGTGATTTGCGTTGAAGGAAATAAAAAAATTCATGTCTGGGAAACGCTGCCAGAAGAAAATAGCCCAAAGAGAAAGAATACCATTATTATTGCGTCTGGCTTTGCCCGAAGGATGGATCATTTTGCTGGTCTGGCGGAATATTTATCGCGGAATGGGTTTCATGTAATCCGCTATGATTCACTTCACCATGTTGGATTGAGTTCAGGGACAATAGATGAATTTACCATGTCTATAGGAAAACAGAGCCTGTTAGCCGTGGTTGATTGGTTAAATGCACGAAAAATAACTCACCGTGGTATTTTGGCTTCCAGCTTATCCGCAAGGATAGTTTACGCAAGCCTATCTGAAATCAATGTTTCGTTTTTAATTACTGCGGTTGGAGTTGTTAACTTACGATATACTCTCGAAAGAGCGTTAGGGTTTGATTATCTCAGTTTACCTATTGATGAATTGCCGAATAATCTGGATTTTGAAGGCCATAAATTGGGTGCTGAAGTCTTTGCGAGAGATTGCCTTGATTTTGGTTGGGAGGATTTAACTTCTACAATCAATAGCATGAGGTCTCTGGATATACCGTTTATTGCTTTTACTGCAAATAATGACAATTGGGTAAAGCAAGATGAAGTCATCACATTGTTATCAAATATTCGTAATAATCGATGCAAGATATATTCTCTGCTAGGAAGCTCACATGATTTGGGTGAGAACTTAGTAGTCTTGCGTAATTTTTATCAATCGGTTACGAAAGCCGCTATCGCGATGGATAAGGGTAGTTTGGATATTGATATTAATATCACTGAACCATCATTTGAACATTTAACTATTGCGACAGTCAATGAACGCCGAATGAAAATTGAGATTGAGAATCAAACGATTTCGCTATCTTAACGCTATCGCTCGGATAGAAATATAAGGATTCCCTATGAAATTTGGCAATTTTTTACTTACCTACCAACCGCCCCAATTTTCTCAAACAGAGGTAATGCAGCGTTTGGTTAAATTAGGCCGCGTCTCTGAGGAGTGCGGTTTTGATACTGTATGGTTACTTGAGCATCATTTCACGGAGTTTGGTTTGCTTGGTAACCCTTATGTCGCTGCTGCGCATTTACTGGGCGCGACCAAAAAATTGAATGTAGGGACTGCGGCTATTGTTCTTCCTACAGCCCATCCAGTACGTCAACTTGAAGATGTGAATTTATTGGATCAAATGTCAAAAGGGCGATTCAGGTTTGGTATTTGTCGGGGGCTTTACAACAAAGACTTTCGTGTATTTGGCGTAGATATGGATAACACTCGCGCCTTAACGGAGTGCTGGTATGGGTTGATAAAGAACGGAATGACGGAAGGATATGTAGAAGCTGACAATGAACATATCAAGTTCCATAAGGTAAAAGTAAACCCGACCGCATATAGTAAAAGTGGAACGCCTGTTTATGTGGTGGCTGAATCAGCCTCGACCACTGAATGGGCCGCTCAACACGGTTTGCCGATGATCTTAAGTTGGATCATAAATACTAACGAAAAGATAGCTCAAATGGAGCTTTATAATGAGGTGGCTCAAGAACATGGGCACGATATTCATAATATCGACCATTGTTTATCATATATAACATCTGTAGATCATGACTCAATTAAGGCGAAAGAAATTTGCCGGAATTTCCTGGGGCATTGGTATGATTCCTATGTGAATGCCACGACCATTTTTGACGATTCAGATAAAACAAAAGGTTATGATTTCAATAAGGGGCAGTGGCGTGACTTTGTATTAAAAGGACATAAAGATACTAACCGCCGCATTGATTACAGTTATGAAATTAATCCTGTAGGAACCCCGAAGGAGTGCATTGACATCATCCAAACAGACATTGACGCCACGGGAATATCAAATATTTGTTGTGGGTTTGAAGCTAATGGAACAGTAGGCGAAATTATTGCTTCCATGAAGCTTTTCCAGTCTGATGTCATGCCGTTTCTTAAAGAAAAACAACGTTCGCTATTATAATTAGCTAAGGAAAATAAAATGAAATTTGGATTGTTCTTCCTTAACTTCATCAATTCAACAACTGTTCAAGAGCAAAGTTTAGCTCGCATGCAGGAAATAACCGAATATGTTGATAAGTTGAATTTTAAACAGATTTTGGTATATGAAAATCATTTTTCAGCTAATGGTATTGTCGGTGCTCCTTTAACTGTTTCTGGTTTTTTGCTCGGTCTAACAGAAAAAATTAAAATTGGTTCATTGAATCATATCATTACAACTCATCACCCTGTCCGAATAGCGGAGGAAGCTGGCTTATTAGATCAGTTGAGTGAAGGGAGATTTGTTTTAGGATTTAGTGATTGCGAAAAGAAAGATGAAATGCATTTTTTTAATCGCCCAGATAAATATCAACAGCAATTATTTGAAGAGTGTTATGAAATTATTAACGATGCTTTAACAACGGGTTATTGTAATCCAGATAACGACTTTTATAGTTTCCCTAAAATATCAGTCAACCCCCATGCTTATACGCCCGGCGGGCCTAAGCAATATGTAACAGCAACGAGTCATCATGTTGTTGAATGGGCGGCCAAAAAAGGCATTCCCCTCATCTTTAAGTGGGATGATTCTAATGATATTAGACATGAATATGCTGAGAGGTATAAAGCCATTGCTGATAAACATGGTGTTGACTTATCAGAGATAGACCATCAGTTAATGATCTTGGTTAACTATAACGAAGATAGTAAGAAAGCCAAAGAGGAGACACGTGCATTTATCCGTGATTATGTTCTTGAAATGCATCCGAATGAAAATTTGGAAAAGAAACTTGAAGAAATAATTACAGAAAACGCTGTCGGAGATTATACGGAATGTATAACTGCGGCTAAGTTGGCAATTGAAAAGTGCGGAGCAAAAGATGTATTGCTATCCTTTGAACCAATCAGTGACTTGATGCGCCAAAAAGAGGTAATCGATATTGTAGATGATAATATTAAGAAGTATCACATGGAATAATAAGTACTATATGGAATAAGAAGTGCCACATGGAATAAAGAGTATGACAGCAGTGCTGCCATACTTTCTAATATTATCTGGAGAGGTGAAACAGGTATGACTTCATATGTTGATAAACAAGAAATTACAGCAAGCTCAGAAATTGATGATTTGATTTTTTCGAGCGATCCATTGGCTTGGTCTTATGATGAACAAGAAGAAATCAGAAACAAACTTGTGCTTGATGCGTTTCGTCATCACTACAAACATTGTCGAGAATATCGTCACTACTGTCAGGCACACAAAGTCGATGACAATATTACGGAAATTGATGACATACCTGTATTCCCAACGTCAGTTTTTAAGTTTACTCGTTTATTAACGTCTCAGGAAAACGAGATCGAAAGTTGGTTTACCAGTAGCGGCACGAATGGTTTAAAAAGTCAGGTAGCACGTGACAGATTAAGTATTGAGAGACTTTTAGGCTCTGTGAGTTATGGCATGAAATATGTTGGTAGTTGGTTTGATCATCAAATGGAGTTGGTCAACTTGGGGCCAGATAGATTTAATGCTCATAACATTTGGTTTAAATATGTTATGAGCTTGGTGGAATTGTTATATCCTACGACATTCACCGTAACAGAAGAGCGAATAGATTTTGTTAAAACACTGAATAGTCTTAAGCGAATAAAAGATCAAGGGAAAGATATTTGTCTTATCGGTTCGCCATATTTTATTTATTTGCTCTGCCATTATATGAAAGATAAAAATATCTCATTTTCTGGAGATAAAAACCTTTATATCATAACGGGGGGCGGCTGGAAAAGTTACGAAAAAGAATCCCTGAAACGCGATGACTTTAATCATCTTTTATTCGATACTTTCAGCCTCAGTGATATTAGTCAGATCCGCGATATATTTAATCAAGTTGAACTCAACACTTGTTTCTTTGAAGATGAGATGCAACGTAAACATGTTCCGCCGTGGGTATATGCGCGAGCGCTTGATCCTGAAACGTTGAAACCTGTACCTGATGGAACGCCGGGTCTGATGAGTTATATGGATGCGTCATCAACGAGTTATCCTGCATTTATTGTCACCGATGATGTTGGAATAATTAGCAGAGAATATGGTGACTATCCCGGCGTACTCGTTGAAATTTTACGTCGTGTTAATACGAGGACGCAAAAGGGGTGTGCTTTAAGCTTAACCGAAGCATTTGATAGTTGATATACCCTATGGATTTCAAGATGCATTGCGATGGCAAGGTAGCGAATCCCCGGGAGCATAGCGAAAAAATTCTCCAAAACATCCACATTTGGAGACTTGATAGAGGTTTGTGGGGTTGGCTTAACACTGTTCTCATTGTTATCATTGCGTTAAGCAAAAGGAGATAATATGAAAAAATTGGCAGTTATGCTTGCATTGGGAATGATGAGCTTTGGTGCAATGGCAGTTGATGGGTATAAAGATGCAAAGTTTGGCATGACAGAAGAAGAATTTCTTTCGAAGAGGTTATGTGATTTTGAAAAATTTGAGGGAAGCCCTCAAATAGAAGAAGTATCACTTTATTCATGTTCTGACTTTTCGTTTGCTAACAGAAAGCAGGAAGCAATGGCATTTTTTTTAAATGGAAAATTTAAAAGATTAGAGATTGATATTGGCCGCCTCGTGAAGCCAGTAAGCAAATCGTTAGAGAAAAAGTATGGAAATGAATCATCGTATCCATCAAAAGAAGAGTTTGAAAATGCGCTCAAATACAATGGAACTATGTCTGTAGGTTATGATAATAATACGGTATTAGTTGATATACATATAATGTGTAGCAAAGAAGGCATAGAAACCAGTCGACTGATTTATACGAGTCCAGATGTTCATACGATCCCAGATTTCGAGAATAAAATCCAGGAATTAAGGGGATTAAAGGAGTTCCAAGAATTACTGGAATTAGATCGTGAAAAACTGGATGAAGATGTTTGAGACGACAATAGCCACCTTCGGGTGGTTTTTTATATAAGCAAAAAGCACGGATATTTATGAACTAACCCCAAACACTGGATAGAAATGACAACACGGTGGCCACCAATTATCAAAAAGCAGATTAATTCTCCGGCAGGGAAACTTGATCAGGTTCCCAATAATTCAGAAGAAAAAATAGCTGATTTAGAAATAAAGTATGATAGGTAGAAAACAGCGTCTTATCACCCAGTTCTAAATGGATAAACTTTACAGGTACAGTGGATAATCATATTCTACAGAAAGTGATAGTTTAACAGGTGGAACGAAACCGTACGTGAACCGAAGTTTCTATACAGCTCACTAATAAATTACGGGAGTTATAATGACCACAAGGTTTGATATAGAACACGGAAGACTGGTTTACACAGAGAAATTGGGATGGGTCGATTTGGGACATGCTAAAGGTGATGACGCAAGAAAATTAATGGCTGCTATAAATGCAGGTGATGATACTAAAGAGTCATATTTTACTATTAGATATGTCCAATATATGGGGAAGGGGCGTAAATATGGGACATCTAAAATAACAAGATGGAAAGTCAGGAGGGGTTTGTCTTTACATGGTAAGAAGAGAGCTGCTCTTACTATTATGATGTATACAACTCATTTATTTGAATCCTACCAAGACTCTTTTCCTTTTAATTGGGTTACGGATAGTGGTTATAGTGGTGAAGATTTAATCTCTAATTTACTTGGTTTTTATCGGGCTGTAAATGGCATTGATTATTTATCTCAGTTAGGCGTAGTAAGTAAAGAGGAAGCATTTAAGCGATGGGATTACTATGGACCGATAGGTAAATATAAAAATAAAATTTTTAAGCCATTATTGTTTCCTAATCCTGAAAAATATCCAAATAATGCAAGACCTTATTATACGTCTCTACCTGGTTTTTTAAATACTATATCACCCATCAGTGATATAAAAACAGGTCATGATATCATACATATTAGCGAAAAGACCGGGGTTAATTTAGGTGTGGAATATGCTGGGATTTCGATTGAGTAGTTTTATCCGTATGATTGTTGTTATATCCGTCCTCATTGGATGTGCTTTGGTTTTCATTATGTCGCTTGCAAATGTTAACTTGTCATATACGAAAGAAAATTTTATTTATTATAATATGTTTACATTTGATGAAATTAAGAGTATTCCCTTAATTTCAAATGATTATGTCATATACTATGATTCACCTGATGGAACGTCAACAACGATTAATAAAATTGTTTTTTCAAATGTGAATTTGAATAGTAAATCAGAGTTGATAAAATATGTTGAAAGTATGGGTTTTGAAAAATATTTTGACGAATACTGGCGTGATGAATATTGGCGTAAAGATAATGTACTCATAAATATAAAACAAAATGATACGAAGCAGACCGTTTTGTTTTTAGTTGAGAAAAATTAAGAATTTTCGGCCTTTCCTGCATCGGGGGTATATGCAAGTAAAAAAGCCCAGGTGGTAAACCTGAGCTCAGGTTGTTGACTTTTAGGTATGAGATAAATGGATAGGTTTAAATAACGGTGTCAGTTTGGAGATATCAACAGTCTTTTCTGCTTTATCAAGGCTATAGGTTTCTTGCAGTTTTAGCCACAATCGTGGAGAGCTACCAAGTACTTTAGACAGTTTTATTGCCATCTCTGGCGTGACTGCTGCTTTGCACGATACTAGACGTTGAGCCGTAGACGGAGCAACATTCAATGCTCGCGCTAGATCACGAATTCCTAAACCTAGTTCTTCCAAAGAGTCAGCAATAATTTCGCCTGGGTGAGGTGGGTTAAACATTTTCATTAATGATAATCCTCATAGTTAACGATGTACGCGTCACCATCGATAAATTCGAATGTCACATGCCAATTTCCTGAAATGGTAATAGTAATGTCCATATAAGTAAAAAACCTGAGCCTCTTTTTAAATTTGGAGGAGAGGAATGGATTCGCTGCGCTCACCCTGCGGGCCGCCGTTGGCGGTCCAAACGGCAAGCCGTTTTGTCGAACCCTGTTCGAGGGTTCTCGACCCTCCCTGCGTCGGGGGTATATACAAGCAAAAAAGCCCAAGTATTTAACCTGAGCTTCTCTTCAATTCTGGCGGTGAGGGAGGGATGGATTCGCTGCGCTCACCCTGCGGGCCGCCGTTAGCGGTCCAAAACGGCAAGCCGTTTTGTCGAACCCTGTTCGAGGGTTCTCGACCCTCCCTGCATAGGAGGTATATGCAATTAAAAAAGCCCAAGTATTTAACCTGAGCTTCTCTTCAATTCTGGCGGTGAGGGATGGATTCGCTGCGCTCACCCTGCGGGCCGCCGTTGGCGGTCCAAAACGGCAAGCCGTTTTGTCGAACCTTGTTCGAGGGTTCTCGACCCTCCCTGCGTCGGGGGCATATGCAAGTAAAAAAGCCCAGGTATTTAACCTGAGCTTCTCTTCAATTCTGGCGGTGAGGGAGGGATGGATTCGCTGCGCTCACCCTGCGGGCCGCCGTTGGCGGTCCAAAACGGCAAGCCGTTTTGTCGAACCCTGTTCGAGGGTTCTCGACCCTCCCTGCGTCGGGGGCATATGCAAGTAAAAAAGCCCAGGTATTTAACCTGAGCTTCTCTTCAATTCTGGCGGTGAGGGAGGGATGGATTCGCTGCGCTCACCCTGCGGGCCGCCGTTGGCGGTCCAAAACGGCAAGCCGTTTTGTCGAACCCTAGTCGAGGGTTCTCGACCCTCCCTGCGTCGGGGGCATATGCAAGTAAAAAAGCCCAGGTATTTAACCTGAGCTTCTCTTCAATTCTGGCGGTGAGGGAGGGATTCGAACCCTCGATACGTTTTCACGTATACACACTTTCCAGGCGTGCTCCTTAAGCCTCTCGGACACCTCACCATCTTTTTTTCATCCCAGCAACTTTGTTTAACATCGTCGCTGCAACGGGGCGCTACTATAGGGAAAACCGTTACAAGCGTCAACACTCTTCTGATACTTTTCTTTGGTTTTTTGATTGGTTAGCTAAATAAGAATCAATTCGATGAATTCACACCCACTAACACCACTAAAATAGACAAGTACAAGTTCCTCAATAAGAAAAAAATGAATTCGTTAACTACTTAACATTCTCAAAATTTTCGTAATGATGATTAACAAAGGGGCTTGCAACCTACACCCAATCATCAGATAACCTGTATGAAAATGTAAGATGAGGATAAATAATCGTGGATATTATCTTTTACCACCCCTTTTTTGATGCTGCTCAGTGGATTCAAGGTATGCAGCAACGACTGCCCAATATCAATGTCCGTCAATGGAAACGCGGCGATAATAAGCATGCAGATTATGCAATGGTTTGGGCGCCTCCCTATGAGATGTTGGCTAATCGCTCCGAATTGAAGGGGATTTTTACTTTAGGTGCAGGAGTCGAGGCCATTTTGAAACAGGAGCAACAAAGACCAGGGATGTTGCCCGCCGGCGTGCCACTGATGCGGCTTGAAGATGCGGGGATGGGGCGGCAAATGCAGGAGTATGCGGTAGCAATGGTTTTACATTATTTGCGGCGCATGGATGAGTATAAGTTGCAACAAGGGCAGAGGATGTGGAAACAACTCGTACCCCATGATCGCAAGGATTTTGTCGTGGGCGTGTTGGGCGCCGGTGTTCTGGGACGCACTGTTGCGGAGACGTTAGTTGAGCTTGGCTTTACTGTACGTTGCTGGAGCCGTACTCCAAAACAGGTTAATAATATAGTTAGTTTTCACGGTGAGGATCAATTAGGCGATTTTCTTTCCGGGAGTAAGGCGCTTATCAATTTGCTGCCCGATACACCAAAAACCCGTGGTATTCTGAATTTATCGCTGTTTAGCCAACTAAAACCAAAGTCATATCTGATTAATATCGCACGAGGCGCCCATTTAGTAGAACATGATCTGTTGGTGGCGATTGATAAAGGTTATATCGCCGGGGCTGCATTGGATGTGTTTGTTGAGGAACCACTACCAGAGATGCACCCGTTCTGGACTCATCCTCGTATAACGGTAACGCCACATATTTCGGCTATCACTATTCCCAATATTGCTATGGATACGATTAGTGAAAATATTCGGCGAATTGAAAAGGGAGAATTACCAACCGGTGTTGTGGACATAGAACTAGGATATTAATAACGTCTCTTTACAGTAGGGGCGTCTATTAGAGACAATAATGGCAAAATTGCTATTTATTTGGAAACTGAGATGAATGAATTTTCAATAGTCTGCCGTATTTTAGGGACTTTATTTAATCGTCAACCGCAAGACCCGGTTCTGAAACCACTTCTGACGATGGTTGTCGAAGGTAAATTGAAGCAATCATGGCCATTGGAGCAAGATGCGTTGTTGGATCGTTTGCAACAAAATTGTGATCTGTCAGCAATGCAAGCTGATTATATGGCACTGTTTTATGGAGATGATGCTAGTGTGCCAAGTCGCCGTTCTGACTATACCGGAGAGAGTGAAAACGATATTCGTCAGTTTCTGATTGAACGAGGAATGCCGTTGTCAGATGGGCCAGTCGATCAGTTTGGTTCTCTGCTATTAAGTGCTTCATGGTTGGAGGATCAGGCAGCAGAAGATGAGGTTCAGGGGCAGATTGAGCTGTTTGATGAGTATCTTCTGCCGTGGTGTGGGCAATTTCTGGGGAAAGTGGAGGCCCATGCCACAACCGGTTTCTACCGGACATTAGCAATGATTACTCGTGAAGCGTTACAGGCGTTGAGAGAAGAGCTGGATTCTTAATTTTAAAATGATAAAAAGGCAAATAATTTCGAATTATTTGCCTTTTTGCTATATCTCGATGAAAGTTATTTATCGGTCAGCGTAATAACTAATTTGCCGGGTTTTATTTCTAACCTTTCTGCTAATGTTTTAGCGGCGGATTCAGCTTTGCTGTGATCCGGTTTTAATACATAAACCGGGTGAGTATCAAAGAAAGCGCTGAGTGATTTATTCAGGTAAGGAACTAATGCGTCAATCGGTTTTTCCATTTTTTCCGGTGTGATTTGGTAATCAACGATTTCTAATGCTTTCAGAAAAATAGCTCCTTTTTCCTGTTCGAAAACAGGTTGTGCTTTCAGGGTGAGTTTCATATCGGCTTTTGCCAGGCCAAGCAGGGAGGTAATATTTACGTTTGCGCGGCCGGTTAACGCTATTTTGTCAGGTTCTGTCCGGCCAATTTGGCTGGATAGTTCTGTTAATTCAATATCTGCGTTAGCAATACCGTGTAATTCAATCTGTTTCTGGTAATGGACATGTTTTGCCAGATAACCATTAATTAGCTCTTCGCTGATGCTGACACTTTTAAACTGATCGCAACCACTGATTAGCCCCGCTAGCAGCAATACTGCCCCCAAGAAAAATTTTCTCATATCGACTCCTTTATTTTGGAGGGCAGATTTTACCTCATTAATTGCCACTCAGCATGGCAGATTCAATTTTACGTTGGTTGAATTGACGATGCAGGGCATACAGCGTTATCAAGCCAATAATCCCAAGCAGGAACCAGGGCAATTGCGGCATATGCAGAGCATGACCGGTATCATATAACCAACCACCGCCGGTATAACCCAAAGCGCCGCCCAGAGCCAATCCAAGACGGCTAAATCCCATATAACTGCCACGCGCGCGCGGATCAGCCAGTGACGCACTTAATGTTTCACGGGCAGGTTCGGCGGTGACGGTACCGAGATAGAACAGGCAAATAAGGCCAAACAAGGTATTTATTTCACCAATCAAACCGACTGGAAACATACTCAGGCTCATCAGGAAAAGCCCTGCCATTAGACGCTGTTCTAGCCGGAATCGTTTTTCACTCCAGCGGGCGAGCGGATACAGTAAAGTGAGCGATAGGGTTGCTTCAATCGCGTACATCCATTTTACCGCAGCAGGTGTTCCGGCGATTTCATTGACAATAATCGGAAGCATCAGCATTACTTGGACAGACAGCATAAAGTAGCCGGTCAACGTTAAGACATAAGTGAAGAAGCGGCGATCTTTAATAACGCGCTGCATCCCTTCCCAGATGGGCGTGCGGGTAGTCGAAATTCGATAGGCAGGGAGGAATAATGCATTCCAGATGGCTGCCAGAACGAAAACACCGGCACCTGTCCAACAGACAAGTTGGAAATCGTATTGCAACAGCCAGCTACCAATCAGTGCGCCGATAACCGCGCCAGCGCTGTCCTGCATCAACAGCAGCGAGAAGAAACGGCCACGCTCGTGCGGTCGAGTCAGTTTGATGACCAGCGCGGTCCGGGGAGGATCAAATAAGGTCCCCCCCAGTGCGGATAATATGCAGGCAAGCCACAGTATCCACGGTTCGGTGGCTAAGGCGATTAAAGCAAAACCAAGAGCGCGTAATAGCATGCCGGTAACGATCATCGGCTTCGCGCCGAAACGGTCTGCAATTGCGCCGCCGAAAATGCCTAAACCTTGTTGTACAAACTGGCGTAAACCAAGCGCAAAACCGACGACTAGCGCGGCCCAGCCCAGTTGCTCAACAAAATGTATTGATATTAAAGGAAATACGACGAAGAAACCCAGAACGACCAGCAAGTTATCGAATAACAGGAAGTACTTACCCAGGCTACGTGCTTGTGAAACCAGTGACATTGCTCACCATTGGAGTAGTAAAATAGGGAGGACCATATAGTTGCTTTATATTTTGTACTTAATTCGATCATTAGGATAGTGAGTTATGGATAATATTTTTTTATCGTAAAGTAATGGTTGGAAGCTGTTTTTTACAGATAAATAGCTTAAATTTTTAACGGATAAATTAATATATACCCTATGGATTTCAAGATGCTTCGCGACGGCAAGGGAACGAATCCCTGGGAGCATAGGAAACTATGTGACCGGGGTGAGTGAGTGCAGCCAACAAAGAGGCAACTTGAAAGATGACGGGTATAGTTAGGGAGAAATAATGTTTGGTTATAGTTCCACTTTACCGAAAGTTCGTCTGATCACGGAACGAATGGTGGTGCGTTTGGTGTACGAGCGGGATGCTTATCGTTTGGCTGAGTACTATTCAGAAAATCACGAATTTCTTAAACCTTGGGAGCCGACCAGAGATAGAAGCCATTGCCAGCCTTCTGGCTGGATAAACCGATTGAATTTAATCATAGAAATGCAAAGACAGAGTGCGGCTTTTCATTTTCTGCTACTTGATCCAAATGAAAATGAAGTTATTGGTGTTGCCAATTTCAGTAATATTCTGCGTGGGGCTTTTCATGCCTGTTATTTGGGATATTCGCTTGGTGAAAAGTGGCAGGGAAAAGGGATGATGTACGAAGCTTTACAACCAGCTATCCGTTATATGCAACGTCAACAAGGGATGCATCGGATTATGGCTAATTATATGCCGGATAATCATCGTAGTGGGAAATTGTTGGAACGATTGGGTTTTGAACGTGAAGGTTATGCCAAGAAATACCTGATGATTAATGGAGTTTGGCAAGATCACGTATTAACCGCATTGACAGATGACAAATGGAGTGGAAAAAGTTGATTATTAAGCTGTACTGTCACCAAATAAAGTAAATTAAATTAGTAATGATGAATTAAACCATCGTTGAAAGTTAGCCTTCCCCGTACCTTATTTTTGACCCTTTTTTAAGGGCTGATTTTAATTTATTGATTTTTAATGGAATATTGTTTCTCTTGTAAAAAAGGGTTTTTTCGTTGTTTTATTAAAATATGCTTTAATCGTCAGTAGGTTGAAGTTAATATGTAACAGTGTTCACTGCCGTACAGGCAGCTTAGAAACCTCGAACTCACCGCTGTCGCTGACTGATTTCGTTCACTGCCGTACAGGCAGCTTAGAAAATTTTAAAAGGTGGGACAACAAAACTGCCATAGTTCACTGCCGTACAGGCAGCTTTATATTAACGGAGGCAACTATGAGTTATACCCGTTACGAAACTGATGTGGTCGTTTGGGCGAATGAGCAAGCAGCATTATTGCGTGCAGGTAAATTCTCTGAGATCGATATAGTTAATATTGTCGAGGAAATTGAGGATGTGGGTAAGAGTGAAAAACGTGAACTAGCAAGTCGTATGGCAGTTTTGTTGTCCCATCTTTTGATGTGGCAATTCCAGCTTGAGCACCGTGGTTCAAGTTGGCAACGAATTATCAAGGAACAGCGAAAGGCACTGGCATTGCATATAAAAGAGACACCCAGCTTGAAAAGCACAATTGCTGATGAAAACTGGTTTGCTAAAGTTTGGTCTGATGCTGTTTCTTCCGCTGTCGATGAAACCGGACTGGATATGTTCCCGGATGAATGTATCTGGAATATAAATCAGATCTTTTCCCAGGAGTTCTATCCTGATTAAACTTCAATGAGTTGATTTATTTGACGCACTGACTTCGGTTGGTGCGTTTTTTGAAGTGGCTATTTGAGCTTTCTGTAGTAAGGCTAGTTGCAAGTCGCCATCATCTAGGCCGAATACGATGTTACATTGGCAGCTTATAAAAGTTAATGAGTTCTAGTGCATAAGCGTGGATTTATGTATACTCGCCGCTTTTGTTAGCAAAGTGAATGATTAACCTTGGTAGATTCACGTAATAAATGCAATATCGTTACTTTGGAAGTAAATATATTCTTATTCCTTTAAATAATTCATTGGATATTTTATTATTGGCTAATTGTTATGGAAATAATTTGAATGTTTTTTTAATCCATAAAAATAGGTATTATCCTAATTGGCCTATTTAATAAGAATAACAATCTAATTGAAAAAAATAGATAAAAAAGAGTGAGTGAAAATAAATATTCATATAACTTGAGTCCGTACATAATTTTATGTTAAATAATAATTTATTGATTTTAAAGGAATATTATTTCTCTTAAAACAGGTTTTTTTATTGTTTTATCGATATGTTTTAACCGTCAGTAGGTTAAAGTTAATATCTAATCTTCCACTGTTGGATAGGTAGCTTAGCAAGCTGGATTAAGATAGTGTGGATTGGTGGTTTTTTGCACTAATACAGGCAACTTAAAAAGTACCGGCAGTTTACAAGTATCTCAGTCGTGTATAATCCATTTTCCATTTTTGCACTGTCATACAGACAGTTCAGAAATCAACTAACATGATTTTGAGATAAATACGATGAATTTATTGAAATCACTGGCTGCGGTTAGCTCTATGACCATGTTCTCTCGGGTTTTGGGCTTTATCCGAGATGCCATTATTGCCCGCATATTTGGGGCAGGTGTTGCAGCGGACGCTTTTTTTGTCGCATTTAAACTGCCTAATTTACTGCGTCGTATTTTTGCCGAAGGCGCCTTTTCTCAGGCATTTGTGCCTATTTTGGCAGAGTATAAGAACCAACAAGGTGATGAAGCGACCCGGACGTTTATTGCTTATGTTTCCGGTATGTTGACGTTAATTCTGGCCATTGTTACTGTGTTGGGGATTTTAAGCGCGCCTTGGGTGATTTATGTTACTGCGCCCGGTTTTACCGATACCGCCGATAAATTTACGCTGACAACAAATCTGTTAAGAATTACCTTCCCTTATATTTTTCTGATATCACTGGCCTCATTGGCAGGTGCGATATTAAATACCTGGAATCGATTTTCTGTTCCTGCCTTCGCTCCGACGTTACTTAATATCAGCATGATTGTGTTTGCGTTATTTGTTGCCCCTTATTGTAATCCGCCGGTGATGGCATTGGGTTGGGCGGTGATTGTGGGAGGAATTTTGCAGCTCTTATATCAGCTTCCTCATTTAAAAAAGATTGGTATGCTGGTATTACCGCGTATTTCTTTCCGTGACAGCGGCGTATGGCGGGTTATGCGGCAGATGGGACCCGCAATTCTTGGGGTTTCAGTCGGCCAGATTTCGTTAATTATTAATACGATTTTCGCCTCATTTCTGGTGTCCGGTTCTGTCTCCTGGATGTATTACGCTGACCGTTTAATGGAATTACCTTCAGGTGTATTGGGTGTTGCGCTTGGGACAATTCTTTTACCTTCACTGGCGAAAAGTTTTTCCAGCGGAAATCATGAGGAGTACACCAAATTAATGGATTGGGGGCTGAGGCTCTGTTTTTTGTTAGCACTGCCTTGTGCTGTTGCTTTAGGTATGTTGGCAGAACCTTTAATCGTTTCTCTGTTTCAATACGGTAATTTTACCGCATTTGATTCTGCAATGACCCAAAAAGCGTTAATTGCTTACTGCTTTGGACTGATGGGGCTAATTATTGTTAAGGTGCTGGCGCCGGGTTTTTATTCTCGTCAAGATATTAAAACCCCGGTGAAAATTGCGATTGCTACTTTGGTTCTGACTCAGCTAATGAATCTTGCCTTTGTTGGTCCACTAAAACATGCAGGGCTGGCTCTGTCTATCGGTTTGGCATCTTGTTTCAATGCCAGTCTGCTTTACTGGCAATTACGTAAGAAAAATATTTTTAAGCCGTTAGCGGGTTGGGGTGTATTCTTATTTAAACTTGTAGTAGCAATTGCAGTGATGATTGCTGTATTGGCGGTTACTTTGTGGCTGATGCCAGCATGGGAGCAGGGAAATATGGCTATGCGCCTGTTGCGATTAATGGTGGTGGTTATCGCCGGGGCAGGCAGCTATTTTGCCGCGCTGATATCGATGGGTTTTCGGCTGAAAGATTTTTCTCACCGCGGCTTTCAATAAATTGAGATATCCCGGTAATTATTATGAAATCAAGCTGTGCTTGAGTTTTCTGAAATTACTGGGATATCCGCTAATAAATATATTAAATTTCCAGTCCGGCTAGGAATTAAGTTTAAATGATGCTAATTGAAGTTTAATCGTTTTTTTATCTGCATCATAATTGAATAATTCTGTATGACATTATGAAATATTATGGAGGAATAAAATGTTATATCGGCAAAATAATATATTCCTATTTTAAGAAAGAGCATTAAATGCCAGATAGAGATTGTTTTTTTCGTCAATAATATATTGGTTTATTATTTGATTTTTTATGATTATCATAGTGAATGATTTAATTTTTCTCTAAAATTTATCGCTATATTTATTCATTATTTATATCTGTTAGCTAAGTTATTTTATAATATTTATATTTCTTCGGTTTGAAATTATCAATATGCTAAAATTTACAATTTAATTTTGTTTGCATCCGCTTTATGAATGAAAAATTAATTATGTGTGTTAGATCGTATTTTTTTACAAATAATATAAAAAATGTTGGGACTAAGCAGTTTGCTGGCTACTATGTCTGATGGAGAAGTTATTGATTATCTGGCAAAACATGATCTGGTGCAGATGAATATTAATAAACAGGCGTTATTATTTGACGATGAATAGGGGAGAAGGAGCTGTATTTATGTCAGAAAAATTGACGGATTGGTTAGATTCAATTAAGCAGGTAGATAATGCGGAAGTGAGCATTGAATTATCTTAAAAGTAAATAATTAGCATTGTTCAGTGTTCAGCCGGTCATTCATGAGTTATATGCCTTATGGATTTCAAGATGAATCGCGACGGCAAGGAGTGAATCCCTGGGAGCATAGAGAACTATATTACCGGGGTGAGTGCAGCCAACAAAGAGGCAACTTGAAAGATAACGGGTATAGATTAATCGGCTAACTTCGACAGATTTAATTGGGAGGGAATAATTTATGTGGTTTGAAAAATTAAGTCATATTCAATCAGATAAAACGGAACATATCTTATTTTGTTTTCCTTATGCGGGTGGTTCAGCAGAAGTTCTTCGTAGCCTGAGTAACTGTTTAGCAAAAAATATCGTAGTATATGCATTGCAATTACCGGGTAGCGGCAGCCGTTTTGATGAAGCATTAAGTCGAGATGTGGAAAATATTTTGCAAGCAGTACATGAAGAAATGAAGCGTCTGATTAATGGTAAGCAATTCTCTTTATTTGGGCACAGCAACGGCGGCTTGTTTGCTTATGAATTAGCTAACCGATTAAATAATGAGAATCAGTTTCCGGCAAACGTATTTATTTCTGCGGAAGCGGCGCCACATATTACCAGTTTTAAAGAAGATCCGTTTAATTTATCCGATACTCAATTGAGTGAGCTATTGGTAAAATACGGTGGAACACATGATGAGATCATCAATGATGAAGATTTTAAGGCGGTGTTCTTTCCTGTTATTCGTAATGATTTCTCGCTCAATTACCATATGAAACGTTACTTGCTGTCAAAGCAAAGTGTATCAGAACTCATTTTGATTTATGGGCTACAGGATAAAACGATGTCAAAAGAGGATATATTGGCGTGGGAAAATTATACTTGTGGCGGGATTGATATTCACCTTGTGGATTCTGATCATTTCTTTATCCAGCATATCCCAAAAGTGGTTGCAGATATCATCCATGCAAGAATTGAGTTGAGCACCAAGCGGGAACGTACTGCTGTGTTATAGGTCAAAGCCTAACCGGCGTGATAAGGCAAAATATATATGCCCGATCACGCCAATTTTCAGAAAACAGCGATTATCCGGTTACATCCGTTCTACCGTCTCAATGCCCAAAGTATTCAGACCTTGTTTCAATGTTTTCGCGGTCAGGAGCGCCAGTTTCAGGCGGCTTTGACGCAACTCTTCACTTTCAGCATTGAGGATCTGGCAGTGTTCATAGAAGCTAGAGAACAGACCGGCCAGATCGTACAGGTAAGCACACATAACATGTGGCGTACCTTCACGGGCAACGGTGGTGATGGTTTCTTCAAATTGTAACAAACGGGTGGCTAATGCTTGTTCACGCTCTTCATTTAGGATGACGGGTAATGTCAGACTGCTTTCATCAATTTCGGCGCGCTTGAAGATGGAGGCAACACGGGTGTAAGCATATTGCATATAAGGTGCGGTATTGCCTTCAAAAGCGAGCATATTATCCCAATCGAAGATGTAATCTGTGGTTCGGCTCTTGGAGAGATCGGCATATTTCACGGCGCCGATACCTACAGCTTCGACCACTTTTTTCAGTTCATCTTCTGGCATATCCGGGTTCTTTTCACGGATCAGGGTATTGGCGCGTTCAATGGCTTCGTCCAATAGATCGGTCAATCTGACCGTGCCGCCGGCGCGAGTTTTAAATGGCTTGCCATCTTTACCTAACATCATGCCGAACATATGGTGTTCCAGCGACACGGATTCTGGCACATAACCAGCTTTACGAACGATGGTCCAGGCTTGCGTCAAATGTTGATGTTGACGGGAATCGATGTAATAAAGCACACGGTCAGCGTGCAAGGTTTCATGACGGTATTTCGCGCAGGCGATATCTGTTGTGGTGTAAAGATAACCCCCATCTTTCTTTTGGATAATAACGCCCATCGGTTCACCTTCTTTGTTTTTATACTCATCAAGGTAAACCACGGTTGCGCCATCGCTTTCCACTGCCAGCCCTTGCTGTTTCAGATCAGCGACAATACCGGGCAGTAGATCGTTGTACAGACTTTCACCCATGACAGAATCTTTAGTCAGCGTGACATTCAGACGATCATAGGTTTGTTGATTTTGGGCCATCGTGATATCCACTAGCTTGCGCCACATGGTACGGCAATATTCATCACCGCCTTGCAGTTTCACCACATAGCCACGGGCGCGGATGGCAAACTCTTCGTCTTCATCGTAATTCTTTTTCGCTTCGCGATAGAAAGCTTCCAGATCGGATAATGCCATATCGCTGGCATTTTCATTTTGCACTTTTTCCAGATAGGCAATCAGCATACCAAACTGGGTTCCCCAGTCACCCACATGGTTGGCGCGGATAACCTTATGACCGAGGAATTCAAGTGTACGGACGGCAGCATCACCAATAATAGTGGAGCGTAGATGACCAACGTGCATCTGTTTCGCTACATTGGGGGCGGAATAATCGACAACAATAGTTTGTGATTCGGCTGGAGTAACGCCCAGTTTCTCATCTTTCAGGGCAGTTTCGATATTCGCTGCAATCCACGCTTGATCAAGGAAGATATTGATAAAGCCGGGGCCGGCGATTTCAACTTTACTGGCTATACCTTGCAGATCTAGCAGGCTAACAACTTTTTCTGCCAGTTGTCGGGGGGGCATACCCACTTTTTTCGCGGCGGCCATCACTCCATTGGCCTGATAATCGCCAAACTGCGCTTTCGCGGATTGGCGGATGTGAGCTTCGCTGTCGGCTGGAGCACCTGCTGCAATCAGCGCCTGGCTGACTTTTTCTGAAAGAATCGCCTGAATATTCACCTGGTTACCTTAAATGACGAACAAGAAATAGGTATATTGTAGCAAACAATATCCTTTGCAAAATGGTTCATAAGAAAAAACGGCGGGTTTTATACCATATTCAACACATGACATACCACTTTACTGTTGCTTTGTGCCAAGTTGCGAAGAGAAAAAACGCGTTTCCTCGAAAAATTATGATCGTGACTATAATGCCGTAATAAATATACGGCATAAGAGAAGGAACGGTCATGGAAGTATGGCAAACGAACGAACAGGAAAACCAGAGGCTTTTTTAGGTTTGGCTACGATATTAAAAATGACTGCGCCACGTACAGGTACTTGGTCTAAGTTAGCCAACAGTTCTATCTGATAAGTATCTTGCTTTAAGACATAATCTTCGCCCAACAAGGCATTATTCTTTCTAAAGTCTTTAGCTGCGTCGGTATCAAATGTTTCATGTCCAATGGCTTTAACATGACGCTCCTCAAATAAAAATTTAAGGGCATCTACTCCCCACCCAGGTATTTGGTTATTGCCCGAATCATCTTTATTGTCCATTTTTTCCTGGGATGGCCAGCGTTTACTCCAATCCGTTCTGAGCGCAACGAAAGTACCTGCCTCAATAACGCCATATTCTTCTTCAAATTTAAGAATATCTTCTTTGGAAAGTGAAAAGTTAGGGTCCTGTTTTGCTCTTTCTGATTGATCAAGCACGATTAGAGGTAAAACCAATTCTTTTAATTCCAGTTCATCAACATAACGGGTATTAGGAACAAAGTGGCAGGGAGCATCAATGTGAGTCCCATATTGGCCGGGAAAAGAAAATTTCTGAACAAAAAAGCCATCTTTGTAATCAAAAAGTGTTTTAAATTCTGCGGAGTCAAGCATAAAAAAATGTGGAGAATCTTTATCGAAGCTATGCGTCAAGTCGACCCATTTTTTTGACTTCAATAAAGTGAGCGCTTGTAAAATGCTATTTGACATAAAAAACCTCATTTTTGATAATTTATTGATGTTATTTTTACCACTATTACATGATTAATGCTGTAAGATTTGTTGCCGTAAATAGTGATGTTCCTCATATTTTATTCACTTTTATTGTTCCAGTAATGAACATACGACGTAAAAGCATAATAGATTTAAAGGCGGCAGGACTCGGCGTTTCTGACTACCGAGGTTTGTGTTAGATTTGTCAGGTACGAGCACATCAGGTTATGTTTCTTATAAACGCAGAATTATAAAGAAATAACAAGAAATAATATATTTGATTTTTACATTAGTTAAAATTCAAAATCAAATATAATAAAAAAATATATATTATATGTTTTTGGGGCATTGTTCTTAATGTGATTTATTTCTATCTTATTGTTATTTAATGTTTTTTATTTTAAGTAAATTTCATTGATTAAAATTGAAAATCTTTTGCAAATTATTTGTTGAAATTTTTAATAAAAAAGAAATTAATATCGTTTATGATTTAATGAATCCCGAAAAGCTCATCAGCATTGATCTAAAAAGGAACGACTATGCTTTGGAAGAATACTTCTAACCAATTTGGTCATTTATCTGTCCTGCTACACTGGCTGGTTGCCTTGGTCGTGTACGGCATGTTTGCGTTAGGGCTGTGGATGGTGACATTGGGGTATTACGATACGTGGTATCACAAAGCGCCTGAAATTCATAAAAGCATCGGAATAGTGCTGCTGATAGTAATGGTTGTACGTGTTATCTGGCGTTTTGTTTCTCCACCACCAAAACCATTAGCCAGTTATAGCCGCTTAATCAGAGTCAGTGCTGTTTTAATGCATATTTTGTTGTATATCTTGCTGTTTAGCATTTTGATTAGTGGTTATTTAATTTCGACTGCTGATGGACAGTCAATAGCTGTCTTTGACTGGTTTACTGTGCCAGCCACATTAACGGGTCAGGGCGAACAGGCAGATACTGCCGGAATGATTCATCTTTACCTTGCTTGGGCGGTGGTAATTTTATCGCTATTACATGCTGTTGCGGCATTAAAACACCATTTTATTGATCGTGATGCAACCTTAAAGCGGATGCTAGGTTTCCGTCCTGAATAATACAAAAGACGATTATGGAGAAGAATATGTTGAAGAAGACATTACTTGGTCTGACTGCGGGTGCATTGTTACTAAATGCAGGTTCGGCATTAGCTGCCGATTATAAAATTGATATACCAGGCCAGCACGCCTTTATTCAATTCCGTATTCAGCATTTGGGATATAGCTGGCTATATGGAACATTTAAAGATTTTAATGGTTCTTTCACATTTGATGAGAAAAACCCGGCTGCGGATAAAGTTGATGTGACGATCAAAATAGCCAGCTTGGACACTAACCACGCTGAACGTGATAAACACCTGCGTGGTAAAGACTTCTTTAATACGGATAAATATCCTGAAGCAAAATTCACCTCAACCGCAGTGAAAAAAGAGGGGAATAAATATATTGTCACAGGTGATCTGACTTTAAACGGTGTGACAAAGCCCGTGGTACTGAATGCAGAACTACTGGGTGAAGGTAAAGATCCGTGGGGTGGTTACCGCGCAGGTTTTGACGCTTACGGTAAAATCAAACTGAAAGACTTTAATTTCCAAAAAGATTTGGGGCCTAAATCACAGGAAGCGGAATTGCTGATCTCTATCGAAGGCATCCGAGAAAAGTAATACGCTGATTACTTAACTTAGTAGTGTAATTTATTAACGGCTGCGCATTGCGTAGCCTGTTTTATTGATAGGCAAAACCTTCTTTCCAGTTGATCTCATAGATGATACTGTTGTTATATACAGTTTTAATGCGATTGATTGTATGTGGTTTTGAGTAGATAAGATCTTATTGCAGCTACATTAACCGAATAAAATATCAATATTGTGTTTTGTTTGGTGCATACATAGTGTTATCAGATTGATACAAGTATCACTTGCAAGTAAACTTAGTATAGCGGCTGAGTGTTTATTAGTCGTTATGGTTAAATTATGTCTTAATAATACAGAGGGTAAGGGGAGGGGGTTATGTCATCATTTACAAAACTGATAGATAAGGCATATGTTTCTCCTGATAAAATTATTAGAGGAACTGCCAAACTGATAAAACCTGAAAGCGCCGCCACTGAAGACAGCTCTCAGAGGTTGCTGATTAGAAATGACGGCACTGTCATGATTAACAGAAAGAATAGTGATGTGATAGCGGCTTTTGAACATAATATAAAAGCGTTATCAAAGAGAAAATAACTATTATGTGGCCTGTTTTTATTACCTTTGTTTTGATCTGTGGCTATAAATATATTGATAGCGACATACCATCAAAAATTGAGTTATAAAAAGCGTAAGGGTGGAATGCTTACTTTCAAGTAGCTTTAAAAGGCGGTGAGTTTTTAATCGCTGGCTTTGTCATGGCTGTATTTATTAATGTTCTATTGTATTTAGCAATGTATATTATGAATGTACCTGCATATTTGGGCGCAAAATACACTAGTTTACATTTGCTACAGACTTGAATGGACTCAGATACGCCACTGCAAGCTTTTTTTCATGGATTGTAGTTATATCTACGGTTCTTATGAGTATAAGCCAAGCTTCAATCGCTAAAAATAGATCAGAAAACTATGCATACCGGATTAAAGCCATTAGGAATAATGCTAAAAAAGATTCTGTAAATGAATTATTACTAAAATCCTTGGAGTGCGGTCTTCTTGTTATGGTTACTCTCAAATCTCGAAAGGTGTATGTTGGAATGGTTGATGAAGCGAAGTTTTACAATTTCCATACCCATTCAGATGCAATGGTATCAATTATACCATTTATAAGTGGATACCGTGATAAAGACAGCTTATCTTTTACGGTCGAGCATAATTATACGGATATTTATAGTGGAAAAGATATAACATTAAACTCTGAACCATTATCAGTATATCAATTCCGACATATATTACCGATAGACCAAATAGAATCTTTTTCTTTATTTGATGTAGATACTTATATATCGTTTGAAGAAAAGCATAGTAAGCATCCATTTGTGGAAAACAGTAATAATAATGATGAGGCTGCTGTTTAATGCGGCCTTTTTCTTATCTGCCAAGTGAAATGATGTGATTTTTCACTTGGCATGATATCAATGGGACTGTTTATTATATTGGCAATACGTATTTATATGGTTTTTATTTTTTTTCCTCCAGAGGAGAATGCCGAGACTCTATTATAACATCGACACGAAACTCTCCAGAGTTATCGTAATATACACCGGGTGTATCAGAGAACAGAAGTACCAATTCACCATCTACGGGAACCGTTTTATGGAGCACGCCATTACCAATCCTATAGGTTTTGCCACCAATTTTTGCAACGAGATTGTATTCTGGATTTGTAGAGAGCGTGATGCTACCTTGAGGTGCGGATATCATATTACTTTCTTTGCCGTATCTCACCCATCCGTTAGCGACAATAGATATGATGTCTCCTTGTTTGAGAATAAGTCCTGTGGATTTACCGTTTTCAGCGTTAGCTGGAACACTTCCAGACCAATTAGACATAGTATTACCTCTGAAATTATGTTTTATGGAAATAAATTTTGCCAAAGATGCTTACATATTTGACTAAAATATAATTTATTTTCTTTATGACAGGGTTTCAATGGGAAAATTAGAGTTTGTGATCTGTATCAATTACAATAATCTTTATATCGATGGTTAATTTTAATATTGTAATTTTTTTCTACGTTTTTTATAGAATATTAATTTTATGTTGGAATAATAAATTTATGGTTATTTTTGATTTTAAATGATTATAACGAATCATTAGAATAAAAGAGAATGATTCCATTTTTAATTTCTTGATTTAATTATGTCAGAAAAACAGAATTGCCCTTAATTTTCATTCCGTGCGGAAATTGTGTAAAATGGTTACAGTAAATTATTGATAGATAGTGTTTCTTGTATGGAGCAGTTATTTATTACTACAAAGTGGATGTTTCACACATCAGATGGCTGTTGATTTATAAAAAAGGTATACAGGATGATCTGAGTGAATCAGAGAAGATAGCTATTAATCGATAGGATGACTTTCATGGCTATTGAATTATTAAGACATTTCTATTCTTAATAGGAAATCGGTTAACATTGGGATAAAATAAGTTGGGTAAGATGGTCAATATATCCGGCAATTAAATCATCCATTATATTTACAATAACTTAATCTTTTATTGAATTTGTAACAAAGTGTTACAAATTTCTACTTTTTGTAAATGAAAAAAATGGAAATTATTTCTTGCTATTTGATGATAATTTCATAATTATGACCGAATTTCCTTTATCTAAGTAACATGAAGGAAATTTTGACTCCTGTTCCCTTATTCAAGGGATTAATTGATAGGAATACATTATCTGTCTTCCTGTCATTCAACTCGCTATTACCCACGGCATAAGCGGTGCTTTTTGTCGATGGTAATAGGATTTTTTATTGCCTTAATTCTTGGGTAAAGAGATCAATCAGTTCCATTTTCTGGCAGGAGATTTATGTTGAAAAATATCATACGACAAGGTGACAAAACCTCTCATGGTGGTTCGGTGTTAGCCGGTGATGAGCGTTTTCAGGTTTTGGGCAAAGGGGTAGCGCGGATTAATGATCCGGTGTCCTGTCCAATGTGTGGCGGGCATCAATCCATTGCGGAAGGAACTTCGTCTGTAGTCGGGACTAATCAACAAGGGCTTGCACTGGAAGGCATGAAAACCTCTTGTGGAGCTGTCTTGATCGCTTCGCAAACATTTTCCCAGATAAAAACCTTATAGGACAATGTGTTATGAATAAAAAACAGTCTCTATTCCTACAAGAATTGCAATATATACGGCAATTGGCGCAGGAAGTCGCAAAAGAAAATCCGCATCTGGCAGATTTTTTATCCGAGGGCGCCGGTGATCCGGATATTGAGCGAGTGATGCAGGGCTTTGCGCTGTCAACCGCCCGTATTCGCGAAAAGATTGAGGATGAATTTCCCGAACTCACATTAGGGATGATGGCACATATTTGGCCATATGCCATGTGCCCGGTCCTGCCCACCAGCATCGTTCAATTTTCACCCGCTGGGAAACATCACCTGGCCGCGCTGACGCTACCCGAAGGGACGTTGGTTTCTGCCGGGGAAGGCGAAGAGGAAATCCGTTTTGAAACCTGCTGCCCTCTGCATATCGAACCACTGACGGTGATTGACCGGCAACTGAACGCAACCCCAGAGTACAGTGAAATAACGCTAACACTGCAATGTTCGGAGAATACCTCAGAGTGGCTCAGCCAACCGCTGCATTTCTTTCTGGGCAGCGATCGTCTGCAAGCCGCTGAATTAGCCTTATGGCTTGACTTTCATCTGTGTGATGTCTTTTTGCGAACACAGGACGAAACCATCAGGCTTGATAGCAGTTACCCTGTGCCGGCATTGTGGGGAACCGCGCGGCAAGTCGCTATCCTTCCCGCGCAGAAAACCACGCCATACTCTATATTGCAACTGATGACAGAGTACTATTATCTGCCCCATGTGCATGATTTTGTGACGATTGATATCAAGAAAGGTCGTCGATTGGTGGAGTTGAACGCAGACCGGACATTCGAGCTGATTTTTCGGTTTGATGGTCATCTGATGTTAAACGATATTTCCCAAACCTTTCTGTTGGACTGTGTGCCGGTAAGACATCTGGAGCCGATGAATGCGAAGATCTCGGTAAACAGTGAAGCCAACCATTATCAAATCCCATTGGATTCGACTAAGCAACTGTTCAAGCTGAACCACGTTTACACATCAACTGAGCCGGAGCAGGAGCGCGGGCAACCCTACCGCTATCTGCCTATCGAAAAGTTTATTCCAACCGCTCATTTTCTGCCGGACGCCGAGTTTCTTTACTATTATCAGCTTAGGACGGAATGCGATATTTTGCAGCGAACCCTGCAACATCTTCACTTCTTTGATTGCAATGGCAAACCAGCGGAGAACCTGCCGCCACACTCCATTCTTTGTCAATTTACCGGTTATCGGACACAGGCCGCTAACCTAGGTATCGGTGCTATCAATCAACTGGGAGAAAATGCCTCGGGGCTGAAAGTCAGCAATATCACCCCGGTTTCTACCTGCCACCCACCAATAACGGAGGATAAGGAAGATAGATCGAACTGGACAATCATCTCTTTCCTTTCCATGTCCCCCTGGATGGCGTTTCACACCGACTCATTAAAAAATCTTATTAATATGTTCGATTTCTCCTACGACCAGTCATTAAGCAAACGTATCCAGGAACATATCGACGGTATCGTTCGACTGGATAACATCCCAATAGATCGTCTGGATAAAGGGATTCCAGTGCGGGGCCATCAACTCGTCCTGACATTGAACCCGGATTGTTACGCCAATCAGGGGGAAATGCATCAGTTCAGTCTGGTGGTGTCACGCCTGATGACGCTTTTCATCAGCATGAGAGCTTTTGTGATGATGAAGGTTATTGACGGTCAGACGGGAGAAATCCTGTGGGATTTTCACCACATGATGTTCGGGCTGCGTGCCTATCTGTAATAGTAAACAAAGGAAACAACACTGATGAGTACATTAGATCCGCGAGAATGCTTCGATTGTAGGTTGTTGAAACACTGGGTGGAATTTCAGTTGGTGGATGAACAGGGGAAGCCGCTGGTTAATATGCCTTATAGCCTGATAAGCAAGGGGCTACCGAATTATGTGCGCAAAGGGAAGACGGATGGTTTCGGGGTGCTCAGGGAAGAAGACCTGTCAGCTCATCCCGTGACATTGTATATCCACGCCCAATCGTTGGCCGATGAGATGGAACAGCGTCCGTTGCGGGAAAAACGGGGAGAAGAGGCTTCGGTGGTGAAGCCAAAAGCGGAAGCTGAAGGCCATCAATATCGCTATGTGACTATCGGGCAGATCAGTGATGGGTTGCCAGTGATTCAAGGGTGGGACCCCAAAGACATCCCACCGCCCTATCATTTCCCAGATCCGGAACCCAAAGGGCTTTATTCCCGTCCGCTCAACTGTCGGCATGTGCTGGAGGTATGTCCATTCCGGGCTTGGGTTCTGCTGCTACATCATCAGAAGGAGTATTCCATTGTGAATGCTTATAACCAGTGTTTGATGAGCGTGCTGGCCTATGCCGATGGGGATGTCAATGTAGCAGGCTCCGTTAAACACTTTTTTAACCGGCAAATGGTGGATGTTTCAAAATTGCCCTATAAAGTGGAAACATTGTCAGCAACGCCTGTCGTTTACGATGTGCCGTTTAGTGAACGTTACATTCAGGTGGAATTTATTGATTCAAAAGCAGGAGATAATAAACAGGGTGATACTCAGTTGTTTTATGCAGCTAGTAAAAATGATGTGATTGTCAGTTGGCGGGGTACAGCCAGCAAGGATGATATCCTGACAGATGCCACATACCAACCTCTGGGGTTAGGTTGCGATGAAAAAGCACTATGCAACGGGTTTATTCACAGTGGCAAAGTACATAAAGGTTTTTGGGAAGCATTTAGCCTTGTTGCAAAGCTAAGAGTTCCCAGTGATACAACTCAAGAAGTCTTTAGCGATATAAATGACTTGGCTAAAAGCAGAAGGTTATTTATTTGCGGCCATAGCTTAGGAGGAGCGCTGGCATTACTACACTGTGCGCAACTAAAAGCACATAATCCGTGTTTTTACAGCTATGGAATGCCTCGGGTGTTAACTGTCAGTGCGATCCGGGAACTAGCGGATATCACCCATTACCGCCATGTGAATGAAGATGACCCGATCCCGTCCTTACCACCGGAAAAAAATCTGGATAACTGGCTATATAATTGTTGGGGACCACTCGGTTATCTATTCAGCCCTATTGAGTTACTGGATTTTACTAAAAGTGGTGAAATTTTCCTGCATCACGGAAAAATAGTGCACTTTTGTAAAATCAACCTGGTTATTGAATGGCAGGAAGAACGTAACCCAAGCAACCATATACGGCTCAGAACCACCTTACCCACTAAAACAAAACTGTATTTAATTCCGTCGCTAAACCTTGAAACGGAACATCATCTAAAGAATGCGGGTGAGATTCAGAAAGGATTTTTTAAGCAAATAAGTGATGCGGATAAAGCTAAATGGTTTCCGTTGAATGAGAATCCGACCGAAAAAGATGCCTTAGATTTCCCAGCTCACCGTTCAAGGAAATATGCCTGCTACATTGGTGCACGACTGGCAGAACTGATTGCACCGGGTAAATACCATTTTTTCCGAGATCAAGAACAGCTATTTGAAAAGACTCTGAATGAGAGGACCGATATTGTCGCAGATATTCGGCAACGCGATGCACTATTTTTACAGATGGACCATCAATTAAAGCAAACTCTGATTTACACTCAACAAGATAAACATGGACTATTGGCCTTAACACGCTATACGGATAATACCGTAGAGATTGAGGAAGATTTACTATGACAAATATCAAGCAATACTTATTAGTTTTGTTGATCACATTAATATCAGGCTGTGCTGACCCTAACGAACCGCTTTCTCCTCCTAAAGAGAATCAGTGGATCACCGTAGAAGGGGTAGCACCGAAATATACCGAACCACATGTGTCCGCAGAGTATATCTCAAAAGATTGCCTTGAGTATCGTCTGGATTCCAATATGTCGCCTTTTAAGGTACCAACTTATAACGGATTACGTTTAAAGGATGTAAAGGCTGATCCTAAAACCGGTTACTTTCAGGCGAAATTACCGTTTAATGGCGGTGGCCGGTGCAAATGGAAAATTAATCGGGCTTTTGTGTCGGTGAGTTATACCGATGTCCGCCATCTGGTGAAAGATGCTATTCCGTATTCGGCAACCGGTTTAATCGCATTTATCAATGATGCTGTCCAGACAAACATTAGCGAAATGCCCGCATCGAATACGATTGATTTTAGCCCGATTATTTACCCTGTTTTGAAAGTAGTTGAAGGTCGACCAAACCGGGTATTCTTACAAGGCGAAGTATCAAAAATGCGCCCTTTTCGACTTATGTTAACTCTAGGAGCTAAATGGAAAATTATCTTTAAACCTAAATTGGATGAAACCAAAATGGCGAAGGTTACAGTGACTGACGGGAAAGGTGAATGGGTTGAATATCCGGGCGGCAAGATTGATAAGGGTACTCAATTAGTGGATTTTCGGTTCATGTACATGAACATGAAGTAACGCTGTAGGAATTGAGGAAAACTTACCATGATAAATATTAAACAATACTTATCGATCTTATCAGTGATTTTAATATCAGGCTGTGCTGACCCTAATGAGCCGCTTTCTCCTCCTAAAGAGAATCAGTGGATCACCGTAGAAGGGGTAGCGCCAAAATATACCGAACCGCATGTATCCGCTGTGTATATCTCAAAAGATTGCCTTAAATATCGTCTGGATTCCAATATGTCGCCTTTTAAAGTACCGACTTATAACGGATTACGTTTGGAGGATATAAAGGCTGATCCGCAAACTGGTTACTTTCAGGCGAAATTACCTTTTAATGGTGGAGGACGATGTAAATGGAAGATTGATCGAGCCTTTGTGTCGGTCAGTTATACCGATGTCCATCATCTGGTGAGAGATGCTATTCCGTATTCGGCAACCGGTTTAATCGCATTTATCAATGATGCTTCCCAGACGAATATTAGCGAAATCCCCGCATCGAATACGATTGATTTTAACCCGGTTATTTACCCTGTTTTAGAAGTAGTTGAAGGATTTCCAAAAACCGTATCCTTACAAGGTGAAGTATTAAAAATGCGCTCCTTTCGACTGAAATTAACTCCAGGAGCTAAATGGAAAATTATCTTTAAGCCTAAACTGGATGAAACAAAAATGGCGAAGGTTACAGTGACTGACGGGAAAGGTGAATGGGTTGAATATCCGGGCGGCAAGATTGATAAGGGTACTCAATTAGTCGATTTTCGGTTCATGTACATGAATATGAGGTAACGCTATCAGAGTAGCTTATTTATTTCTAATCAGATTAACAAGGTTATGTCACTAATTTCATAAACATCAACATCAGAAATAAGGAGTCCATATGAACGATGGATTACACTTTCTTTGTCATATTACCGATTTGCCGGAGAAAACTTTTGCGGTAGCTGAATTTTCTTTACAGGAGGAGTTATCCGAATTATTTACCCTATCCTTAACGCTGGTCAGTAAACGAGCCGATATTGATCTGGAATCACTGCTATTACAATCTGTGAAATTTCGGGTGGTTTTCAACGACGTTGAGCAACGTCAGGTTAGCGGCATCGTCACACAGGCTATTCGGGGGGATACGCATGCTCATCGCACTATTTATTCCCTCACCGTCCAGCCCGCGCTCTGGCGGATGAATTTGAATCAGGACAGCCGGATTTATCATCGGCAAAGCGTGCCGGAGATCCTCAAGAGTTTACTGAAAAAACATTGCATCCTGTTCGATTGCCAACTGGATGAGTTTCATTACACACGGGAGTATGTGACGCAAAAACGGGAGTCCGATTATGCCTTCTTTGCCCGGTTGGTTGCCGAAGAAGGGCTGAATTTCTGGTTTGAAGACGACAAGCTGTTTTTCAGCGACAGCCATTTAGGGATGACGGCCAATTTACCGCTGGTCTACAACCCGCAGATACAGACGGCCACAGAAATGAATGTGGTTAATCAGGTGCGTCTGGGGGTCTCCATGACCCCGAATCGGGTCATTTATAAGGACTACAATCCCCAGAATCCCGCTTACCGTCTGACACACCGGGCCAATATCGATCCCCGTGTCGAGGGGCAGAAAACCCTGTTTGAACTTTTTGAAAGCTACGGCCGTTTTCAGAAAGACGCAGAGGCGAAACCGTTTGTCCAGCGTCGTCATCAGGCCGTCGAGAATCAACGTCAGGCCGGTAGCGGGCAAAGCAACTGTTTTAAACTGATGCCGGGTAAAATCTTTGAGCTTAACGAACACCCGGTTGACGCCATGAACACCCGCTGGCAAATCGTCACTATCCATCATCACGGCAAGTGTCCGCAGGCACTGCAAGAAGAGAGCGGCGAATCAGGCAGTTATCTGCACAACGAATTCAGTTTTATTTCCGGTTATAGAGACTGGCGAGCGCTATACCGTTACAAACCGCTGGCGGACGGTGATGAAGTGGCCACCGTGGTCGGCCCGGAAGGCGAAGAGATTTATGTCAATGAAGAGGGGTGTATCCGCATCCATTTTCACTGGGATCGTTATGATAAAGCCGATGAAAACGCCACCTGTTGGGTACGATTCGCGCAAGGCTGGAATGGCAGCGGTTACGGTTTTATGGCGGTTCCCCGTATCGGTCAGGAGGTGATTGTTTCTTATCTGAACGGCGATATTGATCGCCCGATTGTCACCGGTTGCACCTACAACGGTTCAAACCGGCCGCCGTTAAATTTACCTGCGGAAAAGACCCGCACGACATTTAAAACCCAAACCCACAAAGGGGAAGGTTTTAATGAACTGCGCTTTGAAGATGAGAAAGACCGGGAGGAGATTTACCTGCGCGGGCAGAAAGATCTGACCGCCCATATTCAGCACGACGCTTACTGGCATATTAAACATGACCATAAACAGCGCGTCGATAATAACCGCTATAGCGAAATTTCAGTGGATGATCATCAGCATGTCAAAGGCTCGGGGAAGTACAGCACCGATGGCGATGTTTCACACCGTATCTCAGGCAGTCAGCATTTACAGACCGGGGAGGCGTTGGTGGCGGAAAGCGGTCAGGAAACGCACCTGAAAAGCGGCGGTAAGATGGTGTTGGAAGCGGCGTCGGAGATTACCTTAAAAGTCGGCGGCCATTTTATCCGGTTAACTCCCGGCGGTATTCTGACTTCCCCCAATTTGCTGGTCGGGCAAGGTTCAGCCGGTACCGGGCGTGGTTTATCTTTACAACTGCCAGAGAGTGTAGAACCTCTGCCTGATGTGAAATCTCCAGTTAAACGGATTTGTGCTTTGCAAGCTCAGAGAGAAGTTAATCTAACTATTAATAACCAGGAGGATGAATGAACATTTCCATAAACTGGCAACAATGGCTGACTACGCCTAATAAGCCGCCTGTTTTCTTTATGCTGAATTCACTGGCGGAACCTAACCCGGTGGCGCTCTTTTATCGCAACGACTGGGTAGAGCAGGCTTTTCCTTTGTATAGCGGTACACCGATGGACCACATATTGGCGCAAGGTCCCTGGTTGGTTCAGCCCAAGTCAGGTTGCCTGTCAGTAATCGGTCATCTGCTTGATAGCCAAACTCTGAGCGATAACAGTTGGGGATGGGCTTATCGCAGTGAGGATTTATGGACGCAACAGCTTAATCATTGGCGTTCACGCCAGCAGGTGATATTACGGGAGAGGCAAGTGATTTTGCGCAGTATGGACCCGCGTATCCTCGGTCAGTTATTACCCGCAATGATCGTCAGCGATTGGTCGGCATTTTTGACACCGGTGAGTGAATTGATGATCGATATACCCGAACCACAGATTTATTATCGGCCTGAAAATTGTGGTCAAGGCGGCAGTGAATCGCCCTTTATTCTGGGCGATCATTTATCGCATGCCTGGCATCATTCCGACTACGCCTTGAAAGGGAAAGCATTTGTGATCAGTAGTAATATGTGGGAAAACCACGGTGAATTAGCTGAAAAACTAAATGAGCCAGAAGGGAAATTACAGGAACGGATTATTGATTGGCTGAAATCGCGTTTAGAAAGTGGAGATGATATTAGTCACCTGACCAGTGCAGATTATTTACAGACGCTCGATGAACAATATACGACCGCTGGATAGTGTATGATGGATAATAACATCTTGCGAATTTATAGAGATTATTGAAAGAGTGGTTGTGTCGGCGCCATCAAATTTCATTTTGTTACAAATCGAGGGTATTATTTGAGGCTTGAAACGGCGGCAAGCCTTTAAAACTCTTGGGCTGTTTGGCGCCAATTTATAGCATCTTAACTGGGATAATATGACACATTTTTCTTCTATTGTTGCATTACAGGATTTAGTGGCTGATCTGGCAATATTTGAGCAAAAATTGGCACAGTTCAAACAGCGGCTTAATTTGAATGTTGAGCAATATCAAGCAGATCATATCTCCTTACGTTGCCACGATATCTCTGTAGCCGAGCGTTGGCGTAAAGGTTTTTTGCAATGTGGTAGTTTGATGTCAGAAAGTATCATTAATGGACGGCCAATCTGCTTGTTTGATTTAGAACACCCCATCACGATGCTTAATTGGCAAATCGATTGTGTTGAGCTGCCTTATCCTGGTAAGAAAACTTACTTGCATCAGGGATGGGAACATGTGGAGCTGGTGCTGCCGGTGGCGCCTGAGATTTTATCAACAGCAGCGAAAGCATTATTACCGCAACCTTTGCCGACAGGTTTTTCTGTCAAACAGAGTCAACCCAAAGGGGAACAAGAGCGGTTGCCTAATCCTACTTTAGCTGTCACTGATGGTGAGATCACCGTCAAATTTCACCCATTTACATTGCGTGAAGTTGTTAAAAGTGAATGCCTGGCTACATAAGTTAAAGTGATATCGCTATGTGAGGCCGGCAAGAAACTCTAGTGCCTGCGGGTGGCGTGCCACCATTTTAATCAGTAATACAGCTTGTTTATTCGGTTTAGCCCGCCCTTGTTCCCAGTTCTGGTATGTCGTTTCACCGGTGTGCAGGTACTGGGCAAAAACAGCTTGAGAAATATTCAGTTTACTCCGTATGGATTTCAACTCATCTGGATTGATGGAGATATCGTTTTTTAACCTCCTCTTATGCGTTTTCAATGTGAGTTTGCTTTCATTAGCCTCTTCCCAAGCTTTCATTCCTTCATTGAGTTCTGCAAATAGATCACGGTTCATTTATGCTCCTTTTTTTCTCATTTCTAACATCTTACGCAAGGATTCGCATTGTTCTTTAGTTAAGTCTGACATCTCATCTTTATCGTAGATAGTGAAAAGCATGAATTGCGATTTAGATGTCCACCAATAGTAAATCACCCGAATACCGCTCCGTTTTCCCTTTTTTCTTCGGGAATCTGTAAAACGCACTTTACGTAATCCGCCGGTATGTTGGATGACGTCCCCTGCTGTTGGATTTTTCAGCAGTATATTTTGGAAGGATCGAAACTCCTCATCACTCAGGTAGTTATGGCGGTAGCGTTCAAAAGGTGGTAGTTCAATAAAAACAGCTTCCATCACTTATCCATCTGTCCCCAACTTGAGTATAATATACACCCAAGTTGGGGATAGTTAAACAGAGTTAACCCGAAGGGAAAAAAAGCGGTTGTTTAACCCGACCTTGGCTATCATTGATGGTGAGATCACCGTCAAGTTTCACCCATTTACATTGCGTGAAATTGTTAAAAATGAGCACTAGTCGGCAAAATTAACTTTTTCATCCTTGTGATCCAGATAAAAGTTCTGACCTTGTGATTTCCTACAAATCATCGGCAATAATTAGATGTCATAGTTAGTGAATTGAATTACTGAATCGCTTAGATTCATTGATTGCTCGTTAATGACTAGGTGTCCAAGGAACTTCTGATGACAAAGTTAGAAATTTGTTGTTTTAGCGTAGGTTGCGCATTAATCGCACAACAGGCTGGTGCTGACCGGATAGAGTTATGCGCCAGTCCGGCGGAAGGGGGATTAACACCGAGTCTTGGTACGTTGAAGCAGGCTATTGAGCAATTAACTATCCCTGTACATCCCATTGTACGTCCAAGAGGTGGTGATTTTTGCTACAGTCACTCAGATTTTGAGGTGATGAAAAATGATGTTGCTCAGATCCGTGATATGGGATTTATGGGCGTCGTTTTTGGTGTGTTAGATGAAGAAGGGCATATCGATTTGCCCCGCATGCAACAATTGATGGCGCTGTCTGGCGATATGGCCGTCACTTTTCACCGTGCATTTGATATGTGTTTTAATCCTTATGTGGCACTGGATCAACTCACTCAGCTTGGTGTTAAGCGAATATTGACTTCCGGTCAGCAACAGAATGCCGAATTGGGATTACCTTTGTTGAAAGAACTGCATCAAGCCAGTCGGGGGCCAATTATTATGGCAGGTGCGGGTGTTCGTATGAGTAATATTCATAAATTTATTGATATCGGGTTAACGGAAGTTCACAGTTCGGCAAGCCGGATTATGCCTTCTACCATGACTTACCGCAAAGCGGGGGTGACGATGAGCGCCGACAATGAGGTGGATGAGTTTTCACATTATTGTGTTGATGGTGGTGTGGTGGAGGTGATGAAAGGGATGCTGAGTTTGACTTTATTTGAATAGCCTATTATGAACTGGCCCAATTTTGGGCCAGTTCGCAAAATCAGGGCTTACGGGCGATCAGTATCGCCCGCAGAGGGGCGGGATAACCCTCAATGGTTTTACTGCTATCAGTAGGATCAAGAAAATCAGATAACGATTCAGTTCTCATCCAGGCTGTACGACGTTGCTCTTCTGTGGTTGTTACCGCTTGATCGGCAATTTTCACATCGACAAAACCGCACTTCTCCAACCAGATTTTCAACATTTTTGCCGAAGGAATGAAATAGACGTTGCGCATTTGAGCATAACGTTCACCAGGGATTAAACAGGTATGTTCATCTCCTTCAACAACCAGGCTTTCTAATACCAGTTCACCATCGGCCACCAATTGGTTTTTCAATTGCCAGAGATGGTCAAGAGGAGAGCGGCGGTGATAGAGAACGCCCATTGAAAAGACGGTATCGAAAGCAGCTAGTGCCGGTAATTGTTCAATGCCCAGAGGTAAGAGATGGGCGCGTTGATCATTGCCAAGTAATTTTCTGACAGCTTCAAACTGGCAGAGGAAGAGCTGAGTTGGATCGATACCAACGGCAAGTTCAGCCCCTTCACCCACCATCCGCCATAGGTGATAGCCGCTGCCGCAACCAACATCAAGAATTGTCCTGCCAGCTAGTGGGGAAATATGAGGCAGTACCCGATCCCATTTCCAATCTGAACGCCATTCAGTGTCGATATTTACACCGTAAAGAGAGAATGGACCTTTGCGCCACGGCATGAGTACTCGCAATATATTGGTGAGGCAAATTTCTTCACCTTCGGATAGGGGAGGATCACGTTCTGCGATTACGCCATTTTTCAAATCTAATTGGGTCGGTGAAATTGCGGGTAGGTTTTCCAGGGTTTTTACCCATGATTTAAAACTGCCGTGCAGGGCCGCTTTTTGCCATTCTTGCAGTTGAGCAGGAAGGCAATTAAGCCAATGCTGGAGGTTATTCTTGGCAATAATTTGATAAAAATTACCGAAATCGATCATTTATCGGCCCCTTTTATCGCCAGCAGTGATCCAAAGTTGAAACACTGAAACCAGACTTCAACATGGTTAAAACCGGATTGATGGAGACGGGATTTGTGGGTTTCTACAGAGTCGGTCAGCATTACATTTTCAAGCATGCTGCGTTTCTGGCTGATTTCCAGCTCGCTATATCCGTTAGCACGCTTGAAATCGTGGTGCATATCAAACAGCAACTCACCGATTTGTTGATCTTCAAGGCTGAATTTCTCTGATAAAACTAAAACACCACCGGGACGTAATCCCTGATAAATCCGGTTAAGTAAACCTTGTCGATCTTGCGGGTTGAGGAATTGTAAAGTGAAATTCAACACGACCATCGAAGCATTTTGAATATCAATATCAAGAATATCGGCTTCAATGACTTCAACCGGTGTTTGTGCTCGGAAAGCGTCGATATGGCGACGACAGCGTTTCACCATTGCCGGGGAATTATCAACGGCGATAATTTTGCAGTTTTCAGCGGCAATATTGCGGCGCATTGCCAGGGTTGATGCGCCTAGGGAACAACCCAGGTCGTAAATTTGACTGTTTGATGTCACAAAACGACCGGCCAGCATACCAATCATGGAAACAATATTTGAATAACCTGGCACGGAGCGTTGGATCATATCAGGGAAAACTTCAGCTACCCGTTCATCGAAACTCCAGTCTCCCAGATTGGCGATGGGAGCGGCAAACAGGCTATCCCTTTGATGGTAAGGATCTTGATTTGACATAACAGCATTAATTATCAGAAAAAATAGAGGGTGGCATTCTAACAGATGTACAGCTTGACCTTGAACCAATTTTCTCTGTGCTTAAAAGTAGTGAATAATGGAAATATTTGAGGAATTTAAGTGTGGTATAAAAATCATATTATGGCGCGATCAATCCTTGATTTCATGAGTCAGTCAGCATTAGGGGAGCTTTGGGTTTTATATAAAAAAGTAAAGATGCATTGAAAAGCACCTTTAAATGACCTATTGCTTGTTTACGTAAAAGAGTGAGGTGGTGTATGGCATATCAAATCTTAACAAACTTAGCGGCAAGTATTACCGATTTGAAACGTGACCCAATGGGGACATATTTGCAGGGGGAAGGTGAAGCGGTCGCAATCCTGAATCGGAATGAACCTGCGTTTTATTGTGTGCCTCCCGAATTATTCGCCTACTATCAGGAGCTAGCAGAGGATGCCGCACTGAACAAAATTGCAGATGAACGTTTAGAAAATGCTGAATTTGTTAGTGTGAACCTAGATGATCTATAGCCTGGAATTTGAAAAACGGGCCTTAAAAGAGTGGAAGAAGTCACGTCATCCAATTAAGGAGCAGCTAAAGAAAAAATTGGCTGAACGCTTAGAAAACCCTCATGTACCGTCAGCAAGATTAAGAGGGCGAGCGAACCGATACAAAATTAAATTGCGCTCTTCTGGCTACTGCTTAGTTTATGAAGTGAATGACAATAAGATTATCTTGCTGGTAATTGCTATTGGTAAACGGGCCGCAGATGCGGTTTATACCCTCGCCAATGAGAGGTAAAAAAACCAACACTTGCTCGCGTTGCATGTCAACGTCGGAAAGTCTTCCTTCATAGGGAACCACTATGGTTAGAATAACAGGCAGCCGAGTTTGCTGCCTGTTATTTTAGTGCCAGTACTATTCGTTTCGTTAGTAGAGAGAAAATATTTGTTCCCAAGGCAAGTAGTAAATATTCGTCATCACCATTAATACGATGGAAAGATAAGTTGCTACCATGCCTGAACGCCGCCAATAGAATTCACGGTGGTGCAGGCCATAATAATGCAAGACTCTGCCGGTGAGCAGAATCAAACCACAGACATGTATCATCCAGACATTTGAGCCGTTCATCTCCATCATGACCAGCAATAACATAGAGATGGGGATATATTCCACAGCATTACCGTGGATGCGGATCGCTGTTTGTAGTTCGTAAAAACCACCATCTCCATATGAGACACGATATTGTGTTCTTAACTTAACCACATCAAAAGACAGCTTAATCAATAATAGTGCGCCCAACACAACATAAAGCGAGCTAACCATTTTTAACTCCATTGCCTAACCGAAATTGGCCAATTAAGTTATGATAAACCCCAAAAATAAAACTGTCGCTATAAATAGATGGGAATTGAAAATAAATTGCCTGATTATCAGACATCAAGCAATGGTATTGCATCGGGATATTGCCTGCCCTTATCTCTGAGTAGAATTTCTATTATAATGGCGGCCTTTTTTCCGCAGCAACAGCACAACAGCCGAGTAAAAGGATATTGTATGCGTACTGATTATTGTGGGCAGTTGAATCTGACCCATGAAGGCCAGAAGGTGACTCTTTGTGGTTGGGTAAACCGCCGCCGTGATCTGGGCGGCTTGATTTTTATTGATATGCGTGATCGTGAAGGGATCGTTCAGGTATTTTTTGACCCGGATCAGCAAGCCGCATTTTCTCAGGCTGCTGAACTGCGTAATGAATTCTGCATTCAAATCACCGGTACTGTACGCGCTCGTCCTGACAGTCAAATCAACAAAGATATGGCTACCGGTGAAATAGAGGTTTTTGCGGAAAGTTTAAATATCATCAACCGTTCCGAACCTCTGCCTTTGGATAGCAATCAGACGAACAGCGAAGAGCAACGTCTGAAATATCGCTATATTGATCTGCGTCGGCCTGAAATGGCAAATCGCCTGAAAACACGCGCTAAAATTACCAGTTTTGTTCGTCGTTTCATGGATAATCAGGGTTTCCTGGATATTGAAACGCCAATGTTGACTAAAGCAACACCCGAAGGCGCCCGTGATTATTTGGTGCCAAGTCGTGTTCATAAAGGCAAATTTTATGCCTTGCCTCAATCCCCGCAGTTGTTTAAACAATTGCTGATGATGTCCGGTTTTGACCGTTATTATCAAATTGTTAAATGCTTCCGTGATGAAGATTTGCGTGCGGATCGCCAGCCAGAATTCACCCAGATCGACGTGGAAACTTCCTTTATGACTGCTGAGCAGGTAAGGGAAATGATGGAAATGATGATCCGCGAATTGTGGCTTGAGATTGAAGGTGCTGATTTGGGGCATTTCCCGGTGATGACGTTTGCGGAAGTGATGCGTCGTTTCGGTTCTGATAAACCTGATCTGCGTAACCCATTAGAGTTGGTTGATGTTGCTGATCTGGTTAAAGAGGTAGAATTCAGTGTTTTTGCTGAACCGGCGAATGACAGTAAAGGCCGCGTAGCTGTGATTCGGGTACCAGGTGGTGCTGAACTGAGCCGTAAGCAGATTGATGAATATGGCAAATTCGTTGGGATTTATGGCGCAAAAGGGCTGGCGTGGATAAAAGTCAATGCACGTGCCGCCGGTCTGGAAGGGGTTCAAAGTCCGATAGCCAAATTCCTGAATGCAGAGGTGGTTGAAGGCTTGCTTTCTCGTACTGATGCACAAGATGGCGATATTTTGTTCTTCGGCGCCGGTAGTGTGAAAGTGGTCACTGATGCCTTGGGAGCGTTGCGTCTGAAATTAGGGCGCGATCTGAACCTGACAAAATTGGATAGCTGGCGGCCATTGTGGGTTATCGACTTCCCAATGTTCGAAGATGATGGGGAGGGTGGTCTGACCGCTATGCATCATCCGTTTACTTCACCGTGTAATATGTCAGCGGAGGAGTTAGAGCGAGATCCGGTTTCGGCCATTGCCAATGCTTACGATATGGTGATTAACGGCTACGAAGTCGGTGGCGGCTCGGTGCGTATTCACCGTAATGAAATGCAACAGGCGGTGTTCCGTATTCTGGGTATTAATGAGCAGGAACAGCAGGAGAAGTTTGGCTTCTTGCTGGATGCGTTGAAATTTGGTACGCCTCCCCATGCAGGTTTGGCATTTGGTCTTGACCGTTTGGTGATGTTGCTGACAGGAACGGATAATATTCGTGATGTTATCGCATTCCCTAAAACCACCGCCGCTGCTTGTTTAATGACGGAAGCGCCAAGTTATGCTAATTCGGCGGCACTCGAAGAGTTATCAATCTCTGTTGTTGCCAGAAAAGAGAGTGAGTAATGGTTTATAAGCGCCCTGAGTCTGTGCTGGTGGTTATTTATTCTTTTTCCAGCCGACGGGTGCTGATGTTACAGCGGCGGGACGATCCTGGCTTTTGGCAGTCTGTGACTGGCAGCCTTGATGGAGACGAAACGCCGTGGGAGACAGCGTTGCGCGAAGTGCGAGAAGAAATCGGTATTGATATCATAGGTGAAAATCTTGAATTGATAGATTGCCGACGTTCTCTCTATTTTG
The DNA here is from genome assembly GCF_019090985.1 of Photorhabdus akhurstii. NCBI lineage: Bacteria > Pseudomonadati > Pseudomonadota > Gammaproteobacteria > Enterobacterales > Morganellaceae > Photorhabdus > Photorhabdus akhurstii. The sequence continues at coordinate 2,473,497 of NZ_CP020335.1, forward strand.
AGATTTTTACCCACTTACGCCATCGCTATGCTCCAGGAGTCACCCGTAATAAAGAGTACTGGTTCTGTCTGGCATTGCCGGAAGAGCGAGAATGCTTGTTGACTGAACATCAGGCTTACCAGTGGCTGGATGCGGATAAAGCAGTAAAGCTCACTAAGTCGTGGAGCAATCGACAGGCGATTGAAGAGTTTGTGATTGAATAAGTTTATTAGACGTTTTATCGGAGAACCTTATGGCAGGTCATAGTAAATGGGCCAACACCAAGCACCGCAAAGCTGCGCAGGATGCGAAACGCGGTAAGATTTTCACCAAAATTATCCGGGAGTTGGTAACGGCAGCCCGTCTGGGTGGTGGAGATCCGGCATCTAACCCACGTCTGCGTGCCGCGATTGATAAAGCACTGTCCAACAATATGACCCGCGATACTTTGAACCGTGCTATCGCCCGTGGTGTTGGCAACGATGACGCGGATAACATGGAAACCATCATTTATGAAGGTTATGGCCCGGGGGGAACAGCGGTGATGGTTGAGTGCTTGAGTGATAACCGCAACCGTACCGTTTCTGACGTTCGTCATGCTTTCACTAAAACTGGTGGTAATCTGGGCACTGATGGCTCGGTTGCTTATTTGTTCACCAAGAAAGGGGTGATTTCTTACGCGCCGGGACTGGATGAAGATGCGGTGATGGAAGCGGCGTTGGAAGCCGGCGCTGATGATGTAGAAACCTATGATGATGGCGCGATTGATGTTTACACTACGCCAGAAACGTTTGGTGACGTGAAAGATGCGTTGGATGCAGCGGGTTTTGTGGCTGAATCAGCAGAAGTTTCGATGATCCCTTCCACTAAAGCGGAATTGGATGCGGAAACCGCACCTAAGTTATTGCGCTTGATTGATATGTTGGAAGATTCAGACGACGTACAAGAGGTTTACCATAACGGTGAAATCTCTGATGAAGTTGCTGCTTTGCTGTAATTTCGATTGGGTTGTATAGCGTAGAGAAAGTGTGCTGTGGTACAGGACACTTTCTCTAACGTTTTATCTCCTTTATTAAAGGTGATAATCAAAGGCGAATAAACAGAATATGGCGATTATCTTAGGTATCGACCCAGGTTCCCGCGTCACTGGCTATGGCGTGATCCGTCAGCAGGGGCGTCATTTGAGCTACCTTGGCAGTGGTTGTATCCGAATAAAAGTTGATGATCTGCCTAGCCGGTTACAGCGTATTTATGCGGGTATCCTTGAAATTATTACGCAATTTCAACCGGATGCTTTTGCCATCGAGCAGGTTTTTATGGCAAAAAACGCCGATTCAGCGCTGAAATTAGGACAAGCGCGGGGCGTTGCGATTCTTGCCGCCGTTAATCAATCTGTACCGGTTTTTGAATATGCGGCTCGACAGGTGAAACAAACGGTTGTCGGAACTGGGGCGGCTGAAAAAAGTCAGGTTCAGCACATGGTACGTTCTGTGCTGAAATTATCTGCTAACCCGCAATCCGATGCGGCAGATGCATTGGCCATTGCGATAACCCATTGTCACTTTAATCAGAATCTTTTGCGGGTTGGCGATCCCAGATTAATCTTGGCTCGTGGACGTTTAAGATAACGGCTGGATATGCATCCAGCTTTTTTTATGTTATAACCATAAGTAGAACAATCAGTTTTATTTTTTTAGGGGGTAAACGAGTGATAGGGCGTCTCAGAGGAATTGTGCTGGAAAAACAACCACCCTTGGTTTTACTGGAAACGAATGGCGTTGGTTATGAAGTCCATATGCCAATGACCTGTTTTTATGAATTGCCTGATGCCGGGCAGGAAGCTGTCCTGTTTACTCACTTTGTTGTGCGTGAAGATGCGCAATTACTTTATGGTTTTAATGATAAGCAGGAGCGGGCGCTATTCCGTGAATTAATTAAAGTGAATGGCGTAGGGCCTAAATTGGCGTTGGCTATTCTTTCGGGCATGTCTGCGCAGCAATTTGTTTCTGCCATTGAACAAGAGGCGATTGCTTCTTTGGTTAAACTGCCGGGTGTGGGCAAGAAAACTGCTGAACGGCTGGTGGTTGAAATGAAAGATCGCTTTAAAGGGCTTAATGGCGATCTCTTCAATCAGAGCAGTGATATTAATTTGCCGGCAACGGCCGAACAGACAAATTCTGATGCGGATAGCGAAGCAGAAGCCGCGGCGGCATTAGTCTCTCTGGGTTACAAGCCACAAGAGGCCAGCCGCATGATAAGTAAAGTCGCTAAATCGGGCGCTGATTGTGAAACACTTATCCGCGAAGCACTTCGCGCCGCTCTTTAAGTTGCAGGAGTAAGCCATGATTGAAGCTGACCGTCTGGTTTCCGCGGAAGTTTTACAAGACGATGAAGCCATTGATCGCGCAATCAGACCTAAATTGTTGTCTGAATATGTTGGGCAGCCGCAAGTCTGTGAGCAGATGGAGATTTTTATTCAGGCTGCCAGGTTGCGTGGTGATGCCCTTGACCACCTGCTGATTTTTGGTCCGCCGGGGTTGGGGAAAACAACGCTGGCGAATATTGTTGCCAATGAGATGGGGGTTAATCTCCGTACAACTTCTGGCCCAGTTTTAGAAAAGGCGGGCGATCTGGCGGCAATGTTGACCAATCTTGAACCGCATGATGTGTTGTTTATCGATGAAATTCACCGTTTGTCGCCGGTGGTGGAAGAAATTCTCTATCCGGCAATGGAAGATTATCAACTGGATATTATGATTGGCGAGGGACCGGCAGCCCGTTCGATCAAAATTGATTTGCCTCCTTTTACCCTGATTGGGGCTACCACTCGCGCAGGTTCTTTGACTTCGCCACTGCGTGATCGGTTCGGTATCGTGCAGCGCCTTGAATTCTATAATGTGGACGATTTGCAAAGTATCGTTTCTCGCAGTGCTCGTTTTATGGGGGTCGAGATCACTGACGATGGCGCCCGGCAGATTGCCATGCGTTCTCGTGGGACGCCGCGGATTACAAACCGTTTACTGCGCCGGGTGCGTGATTTTGCTCAAGTGAAAGGGAATGGTGCGATTGATGGCGATATTGCCGCCAGAGCGCTGGATATGTTGAGTGTAGATGCTGCCGGTTTTGATTATCTGGATCGTAAGTTACTGGTTGCCATCATTGATAAATTTATGGGCGGGCCGGTAGGGGTAGATAACCTTGCCGCTGCCATTGGTGAAGAGCGGGAAACGATTGAGGATGTGTTGGAACCCTTTCTGATCCAACAGGGTTTTATTCAACGTACTTCCCGTGGACGAATTGCCACCGAACATGCTTATCGCCATTTTGGTGTGGTCAGAGATCAGGAATGAGCTGTTTAATTGCCTGAAAAATCGGGATGGGTACTCCTGCAAGGGAAACCTATCCCGCTCTCCATGACTGGGTTATACCCACTCAGTGGATCAATTTTTTGCTTTACTGATCAGACTGATAATAAACATCACCGCAGCGCATAGCACGACAGATGGCCCTGCTGGTGTGTCGTAAACGGCGGAGAACGCTAATCCGCCGGTGACAGCAAGCATACCAACCGCAATGGCAATACCGGCCATTTGCTCCGGTGTACGGGCAAAACGGCGAGCAGTGGCTGCCGGGATAATGAGCAGGGAGGTGATAATCAGCGCACCGACAAATTTCATTGCCAGGCCGATTGTCAACGCTGTTACCAGCATTAACAGTACTCTTAACCGCTGTATTTTAATACCATCCACAAAAGCCATTTCCTGACTGACGGTGACAGAGAGCAGAGCGTTCCATTGCCAGAACAGAAGTGTGGCGACAAGGGTGACGCCGATGGCAATCAACCAAATGTCTTCATAGGTGACTGACAACAAATCACCAAACAGATAAGCCATCAAATCAACTCGCACATTAGACATCAAACTGACAACGACCAGCCCTAATGATAGTGCGCTGTGAGCCATAATCCCCAACAAAGTATCGATTGCCAGTTGAGGGCGTTTCTCCAACCAAACCAGCATTATTGCCAGTATCAAAGTGACAGCGATAATCGCGTAAAAAGGGCTAATATTTAGCAATAATCCGAAGGCAACGCCCAGTAATGAAGCATGAGCCAGAGTATCGCCAAAATAGGACATTCTGCGCCAGACAACAAATGAACCTAATGGTCCGGCAGCAATAGACAATAATACGCCGGCCAACCAACCGGGGAATAGTAATTCAATCATGAGTGGCATTCCCTGTTATTTTCCAAGATAATTTTCCCTTTCAAATCATGGTGGTGATTATGTTGGTGGCGATATACTGCCAATTGTTCAGCGCCATGATGACCAAACATAGCGATAAATTCAGGATGAGTTGAAACAACTTCAGGTGTGCCGGAACAGCAAATATGTTGATTAAGGCATAAAACTTCGTCTGTTTTCGCCATAACCAGATGTAAATCATGGGATACCATCAATACAGCACAATGCAATTCGGTTCTAATTTGATTGATTAGATCATAAAGTGCCAACTGACCATTAACATCGACCCCTTGTGTTGGTTCATCAAGGACTAATAATTGCGGATGATTTAATAGCGCTCTGGCTAATAAAACCCGTTGGTTTTCCCCGCCGGATAATTTTTGCATGGGTTGCTGCAATAGATGAGCAGCGTTCACTCGCTCTAGTGCTGGCAATATATCGGCAGATTTTACGCCGGGTTTTAGCATCATAAAGCGTTTGACTGTTAATGGCAGAGTGGGATCAAGATTCAACTTCTGTGGAACATAGCCGGTTCTCAATCCGGCGGTGTGTTCAATTGTGCCGGATGATGGTTCGACAAGCCCCAAAACAACACGAACTAAAGTTGATTTACCGGCACCATTGGGACCTAGCAAAGTCAGAATATTCCCTCGTTGTAAATTAAGAGAGATATTGTTTAGTACCTGACGATTGTCGAAGGTAACAGCAACATTTTTTAAAGTGATGAGTGTTGACATGCTAAATATATCTTGCGTGAACATTGAGATGTTATAATATAACAATTCTTGTTTCTGTCCACGAGATATTTACATTATGTTACACAAATCATATAAACTAGCGCACAAGTTTCTCTGTAAGGCCGCGATTACTGCTGTTTTCATGTCAGGGACGATACAATCGGCTAATGCTGATGTTGTGACATCAATTCGTCCGTTAGGTTTTATTGCTGCGGCAATAACTGATGGTGTAACTGATACGCAGGTACTGTTGCCTGATGGGGCATCACCGCATGATTATGCATTGAAACCGTCTGATCTTAAGAGAATTAACCAGGCAGATTTAGTTGTGTGGGTTGGACCTGAGATGGAAATCTTTTTGTCTAAACCGTTAGCCAAAGTGCCACAAAATAGACAGCTAGCTTTAGCGCAATTGCCAACGATTAAGCCATTATTGCTGAAGAATGATGAAGATTTACATGAACCAGATCAACATAAACATGAAGAAGGTCATGAACATCATTCTCATGGTGAATATAATATGCACATCTGGTTATCGCCAGAAATAGCAAAACAGGTTGCACAGGGGATTCATGACCAATTACAAATGCGTTTTCCGCAGAAAAAAGCAGCGCTGGACGTAAACCTACGTAAATTCAATGCTCAGCTTGCGCAAACTGACAAAAATATTGCTAATATTCTTAAGCTGGTGCGTGGTAAGGGGTATTTCGTTTTTCACGATGCTTATGGCTATTTCGAGCAGCATTATGGCCTGACACCATTAGGACATTTTACGATTAATCCTGAAATACAACCTGGCGCACAAAAACTACATCATATACGAACACAATTGGTTGAGCAGAAAGCAATTTGTATTTTTGCTGAGCCACAATTCAGGCCGACCGTTATTAATGCTGTGGCGAAGGATACGGGAGTGCGTATGGGCACCTTGGACCCGTTAGGAAGCCGCATCGTATTGGATAAAGACAGCTATATGAAATTTATAACTCAGTTGTCGGAACAGTACATGGGTTGCCTGAATTAAAGTAATAAGGAACTCAATGAGTGCAACAGATAGTTAAAACTATCGTTCTGGTGTATAAGGAGTTACCGCGACCGCATAAAATTATGTTGGGTTCGCTGACTGTAGCAACATTGGTTGTCACTATGTGGCAACCTATTGCTTATCATCATGAACAAGAAGAAACAACAGTCGGCAGCATTGCCATTAATCCTTCTGTAGATAGCGATGAGATTATTGCAGATAGCAGTGAACAGCTACCGGACGAAGGTATTCCTGATGAAGAGACGAGCTCAGAGGTCACGGCTCAAACTCCGCATGAATATATTGTCTCCGATGGTGACACCCTCAGTAATATTCTGACCCAATTTGGCATCGACTCTTCTGATGTCGCGTTACTCGCGAGTCAGCATAAAGTGTTACGGGGGCTGAACATTGGCCAGCCATTGTCATGGACAGTCAATGAAGCGGGTGACTTGCAAACTCTGACTTGGGGTGTTTCCCGCCGTGAAACGCGCATTTATACCCGTGAAGGCGATCTGTTTAAAGAAACAAAAGAGTTTCAGAAAGGGGAGTGGAAAAACAGCGTCGTTGTTGGCGTTGTTGATAGTAACTTTACCAGCAGTGCTTTAAATGCCGGCTTAACCAGCAGTGAAGCTCGTGAAGTCACCAAGGCACTGCAATGGCAAATTGATTTGCGTAAATTACATGAAGGTGATCGTTTTTCTGTATTGCTGTCCCGTGAAATATTGGATGGTCGCAGTGAACAGAGCCAATTACTTGGTGTTCGCCTAAATAGTGGTGGTAAAGATTATTATGCTATCCGGGCGGAAGATGGGCGTTTTTATGATCGTCAAGGTTCCGGTCTGGAGCGCGGATTTTTGCGTTTTCCAACTACTAAGCAATTTCGGGTATCTTCCCAATTTAATCCTCGGCGTGTGAATCCAGTCACTGGTCGGGTTGCACCACATAAAGGGGTGGATTTTGCTATGCCAGTGGGAACGCCTATTTTGGCGGTGGGTGACGGTGAGGTGATTGTTTCTAAATATAATGGAGCAGCAGGTAACTTTATTGCCATTCGTCATGGTCGCCAATATACCACGCGTTATATGCACCTGAGAAAGCTGTTGGTGAAACCAGGGCAGAAGGTAAAACGGGGTGATCGTATTGCGTTGTCTGGTAGCACCGGTCGTTCTACGGGTCCACATTTGCATTATGAATTCTGGATCAATCAGCAGGCGGTAAACCCATTAACGGCGAAATTGCCGCGCTCTGGTGGTTTGAGTGGTAAAGAACGCTCGGAATTCCTGGCAACGGTAAAAGAGGTCACGCCTCAGCTTCTGTTAGATTGAGTTTAATTGTTCATTAGTAACAGACTTTAAAGCGGATGATTGCTATCATCCGCTGTCGTTTTATTTATGTTCAGAAAAAGGTGTGTTGATATCGTTGATATAGCCCCCTGTACATGTGAAATGAACAATGATCTTTTTGTTTTAAAAGAGTTAGCTCATGTATAAAGAAACAGATACAGACAGTAAAGTTGGTTATGTGCCGACATTTCATAAATCTTACCTGCATCCTCGTTACTGGGGGTTATGGCTGGGCATTGGTGCGTTGGCCGGGCTGGCTTACCTGCCGGTTAGAGTGCGTGATCCTCTGCTGGCTAAAATAGGCTGGTTGGCGGGTAAGTTAGCGAAAGGGGCACGTCGTAGAGCAAGAATAAATCTGTGTTACTGTATGCCGGAACTGACGGAGCAACAGCGTGAAGCATTGATTGATGAGATGTTTTCTACCGCACCTCAACCTTTTGTTATGTTGGCTGAACTTTGTTTACGTGGTACAAAATCAACATTAAGCCGGACGCAGTGGCATGGGGAAGAAGTTATTCTTCAACTGAAAGCGCAGGGGAAAAACGTTATTTTCATGGTGCCTCATGGTTGGGCGGTGGATATTCCAGCTATATTACTGTCTGAGGGTGGACAGAAAATATCAGCCATGTTCCATCACCAGAAAAACCCGGTTGCAGATTATCTGTGGAATAAAGTTCGCCATCACTTTGGTGGCCGTTTACATTCTCGTGATGCTGGAATTAAACCATTTGTTGCTACTGTTCGCCAGGGTTTCTGGGGATATTATCTGCCTGATCAAGATCATGGTGAGGAGCACAGTGAATTTGTTGATTTTTTCGCAACTTATAAAGCGACATTGCCGGCAATTGGGCGATTGATGAAGGTTTGTCGTGCTGCTATTGTGCCGTTGTTTCCGGTTTATAATTACCGTACCCATCAACTTGATATTTATATTCGTCCACCGATGGATGATATTGATGGCAAAGATGACGCTTTTATTGCTCGCCGGATGAATGAAGAGTTGGAGCAATTGGTACGACCGAATCCTGAACAATATACCTGGATACTTAAATTACTTAAGACTCGGAAAGCCGGTGATATTGGGCCATATGGGAGAGAAGACCTGTGATTTTCGTTACAAAGATGTAGAGTTATTATCACGGCTTGAAAGTTTGTCTTGTCCCCCTAATATTGGACATGGCATCCAACGATTAGGGGGTTTTGTGACGAGTCATTTATTACTATGATGCATTACTATAAGCAATTAGGATTACATGAAATGTTATAAAAGACGGTAAAAGTCTGTTTTACCGTCGAGTTACTGAATTACTGTTGGATTAAATGGGATGCGCCACTTTTCTCTATCTAACCAAATCCCCCGAAAACTTTGCGCAAAATGTTGTAGCGCTTTATTCCACTTCAAGAATACGACAGGTGTTAGTGCTGCCAATTGTCCCCATCTGATCACCCTGAGTAACCAGAACAAGGTCGCCGGAAACCAGATAACCTTTATCGCGCAGACGATTAACCGCTTCATTGGCCGCTGTAATGCCGTCAGTATGACTGCTGCAATAAACCGGTGTAACGCCACGGTAAAGCGCTGTTTGGTTTAAGGTTTTCTCATGACGGGACATAGAGAATATGGGGAGACCAGAACTGATGCGAGACATGATACGAGTGGTGCGGCCTGATTCAGTCATGGCAATAATGGCTTTAACCCCATTTAGATGGTTTGCCGCATACATGGTAGACATCGCAATGGCTTCTTCGATACTGTCAAAAGTGGTGTCTAACCGATGTTTTGATACATTGAGGCCGGGCATTTTTTCTGCTCCGAGACAGACTCGCGCCATTGCGGCAACCGTTTCGGCAGGGTATTGGCCCGCAGCGGTTTCAGCGGAGAGCATTACGGCGTCAGTACCGTCGAGAACGGCGTTTGCCACATCCATCACTTCTGCACGAGTAGGCATTGGGTTGGTGATCATAGATTCCATCATCTGAGTCGCGGTAATCACTACACGATTTAGCTGACGGGCACGGCGAATTAATTTTTTCTGAACGCCAACCAACTCTGGATCACCGATTTCTACACCAAGGTCACCACGAGCAACCATGACGACATCAGAAGCCAGAATGATTTCATCAATGGTTTTATCACTGCTAACGGCTTCTGCGCGTTCAACTTTCGCCACGATCTGCGTTTCACAGCCCGCGTCTCGCGCCAGTCGGCGAGCATAATTAAGATCTTCTCCGGTGCGGGGGAAAGAGACGGCTAGGTAATCAACGCCGATTCTGGCCGCCGTAATAATATCTTCTTTGTCTTTTTCGGTTAGGGCTTCCGCAGATAATCCACCGCCCAGTTTATTAATGCCCTTATTGTTAGATAGCGGGCCGCCTACAGTGACTTCCGTGAAGACTTTCATTCCTTGAACTTCTAATACCTTGAGTTGAACACGCCCATCATCCAGCAACAAAGTATCACCCGGTACAACATCCGTGGGCAATCCTTTGTAATCGATACCGACTTTCTCCTTATCGCCTTCGCCTTTACCAAGATTGGCATCAAGCAGAAATTTATCTCCGACATTCAGGAAAATTTTGCCCTCTTTAAACGTTGATACGCGGATTTTAGGCCCTTGAAGATCGCCAAGAATAGCGACATGGCACCCCAGGCGGGCTGCGATCTCGCGGACTTTGCTGGCTCTCTGGAGATGATCTTCGGCGGTACCGTGGGAAAAGTTGAGGCGGACTACGTTTGCACCCGCAGCAATAATCTTTTCAAGATTATTATCGCGGTCGGTAGCCGGACCAAGTGTAGTAACAATCTTAGTTCTTCTGAGCCGTCTGGACATGTGTTACTCCGTTGACCTGTGAGTATTGGTATTGGTTATATAAAAATAATCAATAATCTATTAATTATCCTATAAAACGAGTAAAAAAACTCTTCGGCAATCCAACTATCAAGGCTGTTTATAGATTACTTTTGTGACCCATATCAACTTATCATGATACTTTTCACTGTAGTGCCTATTGACCAGTGTCAGCTATAGGGGAACGACAGGGGGAACGTTTTACACAATCGCTATGCCCTAGCGAATCAGCTAACCCTTTTTTAACGGATATTTATTGCCGTATTTCTATCCTATCACGATTTGTTCCCGATTTATCAATAATCTAATGTCTCTAAAGATTTTGATAATGAAAGGTGTAGTGATTTAGGCTTACTGGAATCTGGCAATACTTGGGGACTGGAGGAGAAAAACATCCAGAATAGGGATGCTGTAAACTATGTAAATAATAAATTTTTCTTGATAATGATGGGATGGAACTGTCTCTTAAGTCAGACTTATGATCAAGAGACAGTTATTTATTTGTGTAAGGTTTGTGAGCAGTCTGGGGGAGGCAGGGGTCTTATGCTTTTCGATACCATCCCATTAACTTAACATATGAATTAGTAATTGAAATCGCGGCATTGGCACCAGAATTTCCGGTATTACCTGAAACTGTATGGTCATGTGACCCTATTGGTACCGTATGAGAGTGGGCACCATTAGTGCTAGTGTTAAATTTGGCATTGTTCCAATCTGTAGATTTTGATCCCTGATTGTTCTTAGAACCGTCGAAATGACCATAACGCCCACCAGTAGTTTCACCCCACCCACTATCATGATAATGCTCTCCGGCGATATTGGTGGTTTTGGTGCCATAATCAAATGTGCTCGTTGTCCCAAAAAATGTATGATTATGTGCTGGCATTTGTGCCGCTGTCAGGCTTATCAAATCATTGCCGCCGGTTGATAAAATATCGGAACCATTGGCGCTAGCTAATCGAACTGTTTTATTTTCACCAATATATTCCCAGGTAGTGCCCGGAAATAGCACATTTGGGTTTTTATTTTGAGCGAACCAAACCACAATTCCTACAGGATATTGGGCGTTAATAATGGTTTCGATTAAGCCAAGATTTTTCACAAATGCATTTTTATCAGGAATGTCTGCGCCGTTTTGGTCTTTTGCCAGCCGGTTATTTGCATTCTGGTTGACATCAGAAACAAGCTTCTGAGTTGCCGCAAGGGTATTACTGTTGCCTGTTTTGTCTGTGAGTTGAATAACACCTTGTTGTGTCAATGAGGCGCTTGGTACTTTTGTTGTGATTTTTTGCTCTAATGCTCTATTTAATTGGGTAGTGAGTTTAGCTATATCTCCATCATCTAAAACATCATTGCCAGATTGTGTCGCAATAAAATCAGCGATAACAGAGGATATGGATGATGACTGACGTAATACCTTGTTTAGTAAATGAGTAGCAATATTTTCTGGTGGAAATCCAGTCTTCAAACTCTGATCTTGTTCATATCTTTCTTGGCTAATTACATTAGCATTATTACTAATAGAAAAGGCTTTAAAATCATTTTTGGCACTCATACATTATCCTTAAATTAAATAATATTATTTTATAATCAATGTATTAAATTATTGTAAAAATAATTTCCTGAAACCTATTTTAATGATAGTTTAGCTAGGAAAAATTATGATAAAGTGTCCTTGTAACTTAGGAGGTTAATTGTTTTTGTATAATGGATAGAAATAAAAATCCGAAATTATATGAGCAGATAAATATCTAAGCCATTTATATTCAACATCTGAAAAGATGCTAATAACCATATTATTTTTTTCAATGCGGTTTTATTAATTAAACCATCCTTATAATGTAATTAAATGCTACATTTCTTGGACGTGTTTCATTATCACCATTCATCCCAATAGATTTATATTCCCCTAAGCCGCCTCGATCATTAGGATCGCCATGCATACCGCCACGCACGGGGTCTGGATATTGAAGAGAGGTTTGATCGCTGTTAGTGGTAGAAATACTATGATTATGCCTTTTGAACGCATCATATTGAAAACTCAATATACTACGTCCGTTGTCAATACCACGCCAACTATCCCAACCACGAATAAATTCACCACGTAAATCGGGTAATACTCCATTAGGATAGGCTTGCGCTAATTTCGGATATTTTGTTTTATCAAAAGAAGCGCCGTTACATTGTGCCCATCCTTCTGGTGGGGTGGCAGTCGGCCAGGGGAGTGGTACCCCTACCGGGATCAGTTTTTCAAACAAACTGAGGTTTCTCACAAAAGCATCTTTATCAGGAATGTCTGCACCGTTTTGGTCTTTTGCCAGTCGGTTATTCGCATTCTGATTGACATCAGAAACAAGCTTCTGCGTTGCCGCAAGGGTATTACTGTTGCCTGTATTGTCTGTGAGTTGAATAACGCCTTGTTGTGTTAATGAGGCACTTGGTACTGTTGTTGTAATTTTTTGTTCTAACGCTCTATTTAATTGAGCAATCAGTTTAACTATATCACCATCATCTAAAATATCATTGCCAGATTGGGTCGCGATAAAATTAGCAACGACAGAGGATATGGTTGATGCTTGACGTAATACCTTGTTTAGCACATGAATAGTAATATTGTCTGGGGGAAACCCAGTTTTCAAACTTCGGCTTTCTTCATAGGCTTCTTGACTGACTACATTAGCATTGTTACCAATAGAAAAAGCTTTAAAATCACTCTTGGGATTCATATATTTTCCTCAGATTAAATAATAGCGTTTATAAGTAGCATGTTGAATTATTGAAAAACTCATCTTCACCAGTATATGTCAATAATAGTTTAGCTCGTAAAAAGCATAATAAATTATTCTTATAACTTAAGGGGGTAATAGTTTTTATATAATAGGTGGCAATAAAAAATATGAAACTGTTGATCGGGTAAATATCTAAATGATTTACATTCAACATTTGAAAGTTATTTTTATCTTCCTGCTTTTCATATATTTTCGGTAATTTTTTATAATGATACTCTCTAGTTTAGTCTTTACACTTTAAACCGTCATTATTTTATTGAATTAACTAAGTAATATAGGATTTTTTTGCCATAATTCTGTAAACTCCTGTTTATCTCGGCTAGTGTAAATTATTTACTGGTGCTCAATGAGCCATAAACGATCACTGACTACGCAATTGTTGCGAGTCAGCCTAATATACCCGTTATCTTTCAAGTTGCCTCTTTGTTGGCTGCGCTCACTCACCCCGGTCACATAGTTACCTATGCTCCCGGGGATTCGCTCCCTTGCCGTCGCAATGCATCTTGAAATCCATAGGGTATAGCGAGAGGATTATTTTCAGGTCGGGGGAAAGTCAATTTTATCAAAGCGTGAATTTCGTAGCGCCTTTTTGACTCTTTTCAAATTATCTCTGAATTTTGAACCACGGCGCAGGGTAAAACCCGTAGCTAAAACATCAATAACGGTTAATTGAGCGATTCTTGAGACCATTGGCATATAAATATCTGTATCTTCCGGGACGTCCAGAAGAATGGCGAGCGTTGCTTCGTGGGCGAGGGGAGAATCTTGGGAGGTAATTGCGATAACGGTCGCATCATTTTCTCGCGCAAGTTGTGCTGCTTCCACCAGGCTTTTAGTTCTGCCGGTATGGGAAATGAGTACGACGACATCACCTTCGGCACTGTTAATACAGCTCATTCGTTGCATCACAATGTCATCAAAATAGATAACGGGAATGTTGAACCGGAAAAATTTATTCATTGCATCATGGGCGACGGCCGCAGAAGCCCCTAGGCCAAAAAATGAGATTTTTCGGGCTTGAGTCAGTAAATCGACAGCTCGGTTAATGGCTGTGATATCCAAATTGTTTTTGACGGTATCCAGAGTTGCCATTACCGATTCAAATATCTTATTGGTGTAGGCACTAACTGTATCGCTCTCTTCAACATTGCGATTTACGTAAGGCGTGCCATTGGCAAGACTTTGGGCTAGATGGAGTTTGAAATCGGGAAAACCTTTGGTATCCAGACGGCGGCAAAAACGGTTTACTGTGGGTTCACTGACTTCCGCCATTTTTGCCAGCGTTGCGATACTGGCATGAATTGCAGTTTGTGGTGAAGCCAGGATTATCTGCGCCACTTTTTTTTCTGATTTACTCAAGAATTCGATACTATTTTGGACTCGTTCCAGTGTATTCATAAAACGCAGTTACCTGTGGTTTTGACGATTTCATTCAGATGAGAAATCTATATAAATTTTTATGAAAATATACTATTAGCAAATTGAAGCTGGCAGTAGGAAGTCACAATAATTTAATGTTTTTCATAAAAGTATGACAAGTGTCTAACTTTCACATTGGTAATTATCTTTCATAAACGTTGTAAAGTTACATAAAGCTATCACATTTTTATCATTGATAAAACATATTGTTAACAGAGGGACGTGGTTATTCGTTATCGCTGTTTACGCGCCATAGTCAAAAGAGTACATTATTGGTTAATGCTGTAACAAAATTACAATATCCCGCAATGAGGAGATACATATGGCGGTTACTTCTACAGCTCAGGCTTGTGATTTAGTCATTTTTGGCGCTAAAGGGGATTTGGCTCGCCGGAAATTATTGCCTTCCCTTTACCAGCTTGAGAAAGCGGGTTATATCCACCCAAAAACCCGAATTATCGGTGTTGGCCGGGCTGATTGGGATAAAAAGGCGTATACCAAGGTTGTTGAAGAAGCTTTAAATACGTTCTTGCCGGAAAAATTAGATCCAGAGTTATGGAAGACATTGAGTGAACGTTTGGCGTTCTGCAATCTGGATGTTAATCAAAAGGAAGATTTTGCCAAACTGAAAGCGATTCTTAATCAAGGGCACCAGCCAGCAATTCACTATTTT
Organism: Photorhabdus akhurstii; assembly: GCF_019090985.1. NCBI lineage: Bacteria > Pseudomonadati > Pseudomonadota > Gammaproteobacteria > Enterobacterales > Morganellaceae > Photorhabdus > Photorhabdus akhurstii. Next base: position 2,488,557 of record NZ_CP020335.1, read on the forward strand.
GCCATGCCGCCAAGCACTTTTGGTTCGGTTTGTCACGGATTGGGCCTTGCCGGGTTAAATAAAGAGCCAAACCGGGTTGTGATGGAAAAACCTTTAGGGACTGATCTTGAATCATCTAAAGCCATTAATGATGAAGTAGCAAAATATTTCAATGAGCGTCAGGTTTATCGTATCGATCATTATCTGGGTAAAGAAACCGTATTGAATCTATTAGCACTGCGGTTTGCCAATTCCCTATTTGTGAATAACTGGGATCACCGGACAATTGATCATGTACAAATTACGGTAGCTGAAGAGGTCGGTATTGAAGGCCGTTGGGGTTATTTTGACCAAGCTGGGCAAATGCGCGATATGATTCAGAATCACCTGTTGCAAATATTGACCATGATTGCTATGTCTCCTCCGGCAGATCTGACGACAGACCGTATTCGTGATGAAAAAGTAAAAGTATTGCGTTCTCTGCGTCGTATTGATCACACGAATGTGCGGGAGAAAACAGTACGTGGTCAATACACTGCCGGTTTTGTTCAAGGGCACAAGGTACCGGGGTATCTGGAGGAAGAGGGGGCGAACAAGTCCAGTCGGACGGAAACTTTTGTTTCTATCCGTGTCGATATTGATGATTGGCGTTGGGCCGGGGTGCCTTTCTATCTGAGAACGGGTAAACGTTTGCCAACGAAATGTTCTGAAGTGGTGGTGTACTTCAAAAAGCCCGCGCTGAATTTGTTCTCTGAATCTTATCAGCAACTACCACAGAACAAACTGACGATTCGTCTGCAACCGGATGAAGGTATTGATATCGAAGTTCTGAACAAAGCCCCGGGGCTGGAGCACAAGCATCGTTTGCAAACCACTAAGCTGGATCTAAGTTTCTCTGAAACGTTTAACCATATTCCATTGGCAGATGCTTATGAGAGATTGTTGCTGGAAGCTATGCGGGGTATTCAGGCGCTATTCGTTCGTCGTGATGAGGTGGAAGAAGCTTGGAAATGGGTTGATTCTATTATGAATGCATGGGCGGCGGATAATGATGCGCCTAAGCCTTATCAGGCGGGAACATGGGGGCCGGTTGCTTCTGTTGCTATGATCACTCGCGATGGTCGTTCGTGGAATGAGTTTGAGTAATTGATAAACCTTTCTGTTGAAGCTCAAGCCGCGCTGTAAGCGGCTTGGGTTGTTATCAACAAGGTATCAGCTTATGTTGATATCAATTCTGTTTTTTGATTCAACTCTGTTTATCAGATAAAAAATGAGCAAAATTGAGTGGTTGCTTTCTATTATTTCGTATGGTAGAAGTAATAGGAACACTAACACTATTTATGAGGATTCTTCGTATATCGCGCGGAATATCAGTGCGATGAAAGAATGAGATATCATGAACAGCGCCAAAAGCGTCAAGTTTCAAAGTTCCACCCACGTGCTTTTCCTTTCTGCCATTTTATCCAGTGAGCATTACTGGTGTGGTGCATTATAGCGTCTGACTCCTGTTAACCGGTTCTCAACCGGTATTTCTATTTCGTCAAAACGTCAGGTTATTATTTCTCATCTCATGCATAGATGAGTTAGATCATTTATTAGCTTGCGTCTTGACGTGCGTATTTACGTGGTCAGGAGAAAGAAAATGATTTATTGGTTATTCCTTGCAATGGCAATTGTTACCGAAGTTATCGGTACCTTATCGATGAAACATGCCAGCGTTTCCGGTGGTGTAGTTGGCATGGCTGTTATGTACATCATGATCGCCACATCCTATATCTTGCTGGCGATGGCGGTAAAAAAAGTTGCATTAGGCGTTGCCTACGCTTTGTGGGAAGGGGTTGGCATTTTATTTATTACTGTTTTTAGTGTTATGTGGTTTGATGAATCACTATCATTGATGAAAGTAGGTGGTTTGGCTCTGCTGATAACAGGAATTATGTTGATTAAATCCGGCACTAGAAAAGCGGCAGTTAAAAAATCGGCAGAAGTAGTGAAACAGATGGCAAATAAGGCTGTCAGTGTCGCAACAACCAAAAACAGTAAAATAAAGGAGGCATAACATGTTGCAACAATTTGAATGGTGGCATGCGGCGTTCTTATTCCTTGCTGTCGCGTTGGATATTTTAGCGAATATTTTACTGAAACTTTCTAATGGTTTTAGACGTCCTTGGATGGGGATTCTCTCGCTTATTGTTGTCCTTGGGGCGTTCAGTGCGCTTGCTCAGGCAGTGAAGGGAATTGAGCTTTCCATTGCTTATGCCTTATGGGGCGCTTTCGGTATCATTGCGACAGTTGCTGCTGGCTGGATTATGTTTAATCAGCGTTTGAATTGTAAAGGTTGGGGTGGAATTGCCTTGTTGCTGTTGGGCATGGTGATGATCAAGATGGCTTAAGTCGTGGCATAACCCAATCTGGGGGGAGTATGATTCACAGAGATTGTTTTAATTTTGTCGCTCCTGATGCAGCTTATAACTATTTTTTTCTCTGCTCAGGTATTTTGATTAAATACTGTATAACTCCTCCCGCTTTAACTCTGAAAATCAGGATAAAGATACATTATTAGCGTTCAGGTTTTTAAATAACGAATTTTATTGTTTATTTCTTATATTATCTGCTGGCATGCAACTAGCAACTATTTTGCATAATAACCAGCAGATATGAATAAAAGTGACTTTTAACAGCTAAAACAGACGTCTGGTTTATGGCCATCTTTCACACAACAACCAGGACAACAAGACTGAACAATATAGCGGCCATTCCCCATTTCCTTCATGTCAAAGTCTTTATAACGATAAAAAACATGTTGACCCATTGCGGTGGAACAAGATGGGCAACTTTTATAGATCTTGCCTTCTACTTCCGCAACAACGGAATCATGAAGGGGCTCATGACAACCTGAACAAACATCCATAGAATGCTCCATACCAAGTGATAAAAGTTATTGAAGATTAGGCCATGTTTATATTCACTCAACAGTGGCCCGACATTGATGTGCTTATTAGAAAGTATGGACGACGTATAAGTATAATTCAACATTGAAAAGGTAAATAATAGAAAATCCATTTGGTGAGTTAATTCTACCAGATGAAATTAACGCTATTTGTGATAAGCAATATTGGAAACTATTTTATTTACATTGATCATCAGAGTATTATCATCGGCTCAAATATAACATATATTTCTAAAATGAATTATTAAGGACCATTGCTGAAATAAAGTAGGTATTTTGGCCCGTTATAATGAATTTATGTGCAGGTTCCTAAAATTCTCAAAAAGCTATAGAGAATGGATTTAAAAATTGTCTATGCCAGAGCAATTTTTTATCTATTTCACTTAATTCAGTTTCTTCACAGATACTATTCCAATTATCTTGGATTATTGATATTTGTTTATTAAATATTTCTTTTGCTTTTTGCTCTGAAATATTAAAGTTATGCGCAGTTTCCAAACAAGTTTGTAATTGACTTAGATTTTTATTTCCGACTATTAGCATTGCTTGAGATGCTTCATTACCCGATCTACCTTGAGGGCATATATCATAAGCAGGGGTTAATCGTGAAAATAATTCTTCTGATGTTTTCTGAGGATTAGTGAAACGATATCGTATAATCTCGGCAAATTTTTCATAACTAGCCATTAAATGTTGGGACTAAACAAATTTTTTGTTGTTAGAAATCATCGTATACCTCTCTCTTTTTTTCCTGAATACGCCGTGGTAATAAAACTAATTTATCTCTTGTTTGTTCTATACGTGTTGAGATAGGAAATTTATCATTGTCAAACAAGTTGATACCTACAAGGTTGGCCAGCTCAAATGCTAATCCTATGGAGCAACCCATATCCCCATTTTCAATTTTTTGTAGCGTGGTTCTGGATATACCAGCACGTTCTGCCAAATTCTTTTCTGACCAATGGCGTTGTTTTCTACCTAACTTGATTTGTTCTCCGAGTAACATAACTGCCTCTTGGGAGAATTTTGAATAGGCTCTATGTTTTAACATACTTCCTCCTGTTGACCATTATAGTGGTCATTGATGGCCTTAATGAACACTATAATGGTCATAATCATGGTTTGTCAAAATGAGAATGTCAATATTAGATGAGCATTATAATGGTCACATCTTATAGTTCAAGGCATAGGAGGAAGGTTAGAGTTGTTGAGTTTATAACATTCCATTTAGAACAATGAATAATATAGTTAATGAAAATGTCGATTAATATTTTATTTTAAAATGTTATTGCAACTAAATTAATGGAGAAAGTTATATCTTATTTACATTAGTAACATCTATTGGGATATTCTGAATAACTTTCATATAATTGAAATATAAATGTAGGCGATAGAGAATATCCCAAAATTAATATTAAATACCTGCGATAACTTTTATCTCGACTTTATATTTGGGGTTCATTAGTTTAGCTTCAACGGTGCAGCGTACTGGCGCATTTCCTGCTACAACCCATGCATCCCAGGCAGCATTCATGCCAGCAAACTCTTTTCCATCAGCCAGAAAAATAGTGGCGTCGATAATTTTGCTTTTATCAGAACCGAGACGCTGTAACATAATATCAATGGCGGTCAGTGTATTCGCTGTTTGCTCAGTAATATCACCATCCAGATTTTCCGGTACGGCGGTGTAGTAAATGGTTTTATTGTAAACTACCGCTTCGGACCAGCGATCTTGAGGATCAATACGTTTAATTGTCATGGATACTCCTTTCTGTGAATGACTATCTGCCTGATTTTGGGTGGTGATCAGAACATACTATTGGCATAATCTCCATCCATTCTATTGAAAGAGACGATTTGTGTCAGACGATTTTGCGAAAAATGGCGCCCTTGCTAAAGCAATAACAGGCTTTAAACCTCGTGATGCTCAAAGAGAAATGGCAGTGGCTATTGAGTGTGCGATTAAAAACCATCAACAATTGGTCGTAGAAGCAGGTACGGGAACTGGTAAGACATTTGCCTATTTAGCACCCGCGTTGCGTTCTGGGCAGAAAGTTATCATTTCCACAGGTTCTAAGGCATTACAGGATCAGCTCTATAATCGTGATTTACCGACCGTCGCTGAAGCGATTAATTTCACCGGTAAATTGGCGTTGTTGAAAGGCCGTGCAAATTATCTGTGCTTGGAACGGTTGGAACAGCACTCTTTTGGGGGCGGGCAATTGGAAGCAGAAATTCTGGCAGATATTGTTCGGCTAAGAGGCTGGTCTTCACAAACTGAAGAGGGTGATATCAGTACTTGTCACCAAGTGGCGGAAGATAGCCAGGTTTGGCCGTTGGTCACCAGTACGAACGATAACTGCCTGGGTAGTGATTGTCCGCGTTATCAGGAATGCTTTGTTCTCAAAGCTCGTCGCCGGGCAATGGAGGCGGATGTTATTGTTGTTAACCATCATCTGTTTATGGCGGATATGGTGGTGAAAGAAACGGGATTTGGCGAGTTGATCCCGCAAGCAGAAGTCAAAATATTTGATGAGGCACATCAAATCCCTGATATCGCCAGTCAATATTTTGGTCAGCAATTAAGTAGTCGCCAACTGATGGATCTCTCCAGAGACATCATTATGGCGTATCGCACGGAAGTTCGGGATCAAGTTCAATTACAAAAGAGCGCAGATCGTCTGAGTCAGAGCACTCAAGATTTCCGGCTGGCGTTAGGAGAGAACGGTTATCGGGGTAATTTGCGGGAACTATTGCAAAATCCGCAAGTCCAGCGAGCATTAGTATTGCTTGATGATGCGCTTGAGCTTTGTTATGACGTGATGAAATTATCTTTAGGGCGTTCAGTCATGTTGGATGCGGCATTTGAAAGGGCAACAATTTATCGTAATCGTCTTAAACGCTTGAAAGAGGTGACTATCCCCGGTTATAGCTATTGGTTTGAAAGTTATGGTCGCCATTTTCTTTTAGCACTCACACCGCTGTCTGTTGCCGACAAATTTAGTGAAATAATTAATGAGCAATCAGGTTGTTGGGTGTTCACCTCAGCTACACTCTCTGTTAATGAGCAACTTTCCCACTTCACTGAACGGCTAGGTTTAAAAGAGGCGAAAACGTTATTACTGCCAAGTCCATTTGATTATCAAAGTCAGACACTACTTTGCGTTCCCCGTCATCTACCATCACCAAATCAGCCTGGTAGTGCAAAATGGTTGGCAGAGATGCTCAAACCACTCATTGAAATCAATAAAGGCCGATGTTTCTTTTATGTACTTCACACCAGATGATGCGCGGTCTGGCCGAAGAGTTCCGTGCCAATATGACATTGCCGGTTTTGGTTCAAGGTGAAACCAGCAAAGGTCAGCTACTTTCGCAATTTATTGCCGCCGGCAACGCTTTATTGGTGGCAACCAGCAGTTTTTGGGAAGGTGTCGATGTGCGCGGCGAGGCGCTTTCCTGTGTCATTATCGATAAATTGCCCTTTACGGCACCGGATGATCCACTGCTAAAAGCCCGTATTGAAGATTGCCAACTGAGAGGCGGTGATGCATTTAATGAAGTTCAGTTGCCGGACGCGGTTATTAGCTTAAAACAAGGTGTCGGGCGGCTTATTCGTGATATTGATGATTATGGCGTTGTTGTCATTTGTGATAATCGTTTAGTGATGCGTCCATATGGTGAAGTTTTTCTGAATAGTTTGCCACCTTCACCACGAACCCGAGATTTAACGAAAGCGGTCGCTTTCCTGCAAGCCCGGCAATCTCCTAATTAAAGAAGGTCATTTTTCGGAGGTGACTAAATATGGTTAAAAAATATCGTAGTGATGCGTTTGCTGCAATTCACGAAACGATGGAGGCACTAAGCGAAATAGGGGCTGTCAATAAGCAAACCATGCGTGAGTTTGATGCTGCCTGTTTGACTCCCATAGAATCGCTCTCTCCAGAGGAAATACGTTCTTTTCGTGAGCGGGAGCATTTGTCACAGCCTGTTTTTGCCAGATATTTGAATGTGAGCAAAAATCTTATATCAGACTGGGAGCGTGGAACAAAAAAACCGGAGGTCCAGCCCTGAGGTTGCTTACGATAGTTAAGAAGAACGGAATTCAGGCTATCGCGTGACATGATTAAGAATCGCTCCATATTGTAATAGCAAATCACGTTAGGAAGCGATGGAGTACAGGTAAACTGAATTTCTTTTCTATCTGATAATTCATAAAGACACAATTACCCTGTGTACATATGGCAAAGGGTAATGGCCTTCATATGGCTGCCAACTGGGTAAAATCGACAGGGTTATGATAAAATAGCGCCTTATTTTGGATTATATTTCTTGCCGAGGTGCTTAAGGCATGCCTGTACGAATTCTGGCTATTGATACTGCAACGGAAGCCTGTTCTGTTGCTCTTTGGAATGATGGTGCCGTTTTGGCGCAGTTTGAAATTTCTCCACGTGAACACACGCAACGTATTTTACCTATGGTTCAATCTGTTTTGGCAGAAGCGGGGATGAGTTTACAGCAGCTCGATGCTTTAGCTTTTGGCCGTGGGCCGGGTAGTTTTACCGGTGTACGCATTGGTGTGGGTATTGCTCAGGGCTTGGCTCTTGGAGCTGAACTGCCGGTGATTGGTGTGTCAACGCTCAATGCAATGGCTCAAGGTGTTTTTCGTCTGCTAGGTGCAACTCAGGTATTAACCGCCATTGATGCTCGGATGGGGGAAGTTTACTGGGGGAAATATATCCGTAATCAGCAAGGTGAATGGCAAGGGAGTGAAACAGAAGCTGTGTTGAGGCCGGAACAGGTGCAGGCATTCATGGCCTCATTGAATGGTGATTGGGTAGTTGCTGGTACTGGCTGGCAGGCTTATCCTCAGTTGATGGCAAGTTATTTAGCGCTAACTGATAGCAGAATCACATTACCTCATGCTGAAGATATGTTGCCTCTGGCGATACAGATGTGGAAAAACGGTGAGATGACGGCCGTAGAACATGCTGAACCGGTATACTTGCGTAATGAAGTTACTTGGAAAAAATTACCAGGTCGTTAAGTATCGATTGATGAAACTTGTAGTAAAAGAGAGTATCAAATAGATAGAGTTATTTTAAACATAATGATTGGGACAATTTTCAGGAGAAGGTGGTTATGTTAAGAGTAATAAACTACCGGACGAGTATTAAGGCGCTAATTTTGTTAGGTGCTGTAATGCTTACAGGCTGTATTACCGTTCCTGATTCAGTAAAAGGAACGTCACCAACACCTGTTCAAGATCTACTTTCTGTTAAGAGTACGCCTGAGCTGTTTATCGGTCAGGAAGGGCGATTCGGCGGCAAGGTACTTGGTGTAGTGAATGAAAATCACCATACTCGTCTGGAAATATCATCATTGCCATTAGCATCGGATGCTAGTCCAGAGCTAGATGAGCCTTCCCTTGGCCGTATCTATGTTTATATTAATGATTTCCTTGATCCTGACGATTTTAAAGGAAATTACGTCACTATCGTAGGTCCGATAGTGGGATTAAAAAAGGGAAAAATTGGTTGTGCGGATTACGATTATGTTGTGATTAATGCGATGGGCTATCAACGCTGGAAAGTTGTTCAGCGAGTATTGATGCCTTATGGCCCGGGGCCTTGGAATTATTATGGCTATCCATATTATTCAGGTTGGGGATGGAATTGGTATTACCCCGACCCCGCACCTGTTGAGACTATTTTGACCAGATAGAGTTATCTTAATCGGGATTGTCGATATAGACTTTGTGACATTGTAACTTTATTTCCAATTTGAGCCGCCGCAATAATATGTGGCGGTAATTTATCTATTATTTCCTATCTATCTTTGGATTGATCGTTAATTTCATTGCAATTCTTGCACCCAAACCCGCAGTCATTTCTTCTGCCAGAATTTTTCGTAGTTCATCAGGAATATCATCCGGTTGTAGTATGACAAAACCGAATTTGTCATATAATTTACGGCTTGGCATAAAATCACGAAAAGTTGTGAGATAAAGAGTGGTTTCCCTGTTCTGTTCTAATTGCTCAATGATTAAGCTAAGCAGGGTACTGGCAATACCTTGCCCGTTATATTTTGGCAACACATCAATCTCAGCTAGCAGCATCAATTGATTTAAACGTCGGATTAGCGCAAATCCAACCAGCTTTTGATCACTTTCAGCAACCCAAAGTTGCTGTTCCTGAATACCTGATTCAATTTCATACGTGGATAGGGTTTGGTCACCGAGTGCTTTTGGTAAGAGTTTTTCTGGAAAAAGAGAAGCTGCTTGGTGCTCTATATTGCTGATAGTTGCACTATCTTCATAGGTTGCCCTTCTGACTGTAATGTTATTTATAATCATTTTTTATTACCATTATATTTCTAATAGCGTATTGGAATAGACGAAAGCAATAAATGCTATTTCAAAAATGCTATCTTAAGCAAAAAATAAGTAGGTCAATGTATAACCAATAGCTACTAAGTTAAATATTAACTAGAGCAATAATATACTGATAATTAAAAATAATTTACAGACGACACCATTCTCTTTGTTTTTATGTATAAGGATTAACATGAAATTAGTGATGTGTATCTCAACCTGAACAATGTTTCTTTTTTAAACTGGTACGCTGAGTTAATAATTTGTTAAATCAAGGCGTGCGTTATTTATTAGGCGAGTGATAACATAGCAATTAAAATTTCAGGAGTACTACCTTGGAGAAAGTCTGGCTAAAACACTATCCGGCGGATGTTCCTGCGGAAATTGACCCGGATCGTTATGCATCATTGGTTGAGATGTTTGAAAATGCCGTAGCGCACTATGCAGATCAACCTGCATTTATCAATATGGGTGAGATTATGACCTTCCGTAAGTTGGAAGAGCGTAGTCGGGCATTTGCAGCATATTTGCAAAATGGTTTGGGATTAAGTAAAGGAGATCGCGTTGCTCTGATGATGCCAAACCTGCTGCAATATCCCGTTGCACTGTTTGGTGTTCTGCGTGCAGGTATGATTGTTGTAAATGTAAACCCGCTGTATACGCCGCGTGAGCTTGAACATCAGCTTAATGATAGCGGCACTTCCGCTATTGTGATCGTCTCCAATTTTGCCCATACATTGGAAAAGATCGTTTTTAATACTAAAGTTAAGCATGTTATTTTGACGCGTATGGGCGACCAACTATCTCGTCCTAAAGGTACGTTGGTCGATTTTGCGGTGAAATACATTAAGCGGTTGGTGCCGAAGTATAATTTGCCTGATGCCATTTCATTCCGTTGTGCGATACAGAGGGGTTATCGCATGCAATATGTAAAACCGGAGATTAACGGTAATGATTTGGCCTTTCTGCAATATACCGGCGGCACTACCGGCGTAGCTAAGGGTGCTATGCTGACTCACCGTAATATATTGGCAAATCTTGAACAGGCAAAAGCGGTTTATTCTCCATTATTACGTGCAGGCCAAGAGCTGATTGTTACGGCGTTGCCTCTCTATCACATATTTGCGTTAATGGTGAATTGCTTGTTACTTATTTACTTGGGTGGGTGTAATCTTCTGATCACTAACCCGCGTGATATTACGGGTACGGCTAAAGAATTAGGTCGTTATCCTTTCACTTCTGTCACCGGGGTGAATACGTTGTTTAACGCCTGGTTGAATAATGAAGAATTTAAGAAGCTTGATTTTTCTACGCTGCGTCTGGTTGTTGGTGGTGGTATGCCGGTACAGAAAGCGGTTGCTGAGAAATGGGCAAAAGTGACAGGCACCAATCTGCTTGAAGGTTATGGTCTGACAGAATGTTCACCTTTGGTTTCCTGTAATCCTTATAACTCGAAACATTATACTGGCAGTATTGGTTTCCCGGTCTCTTCAACGGAAATCAAACTTGTGGATGATGATGGTAATGAGGTAGAGATGGGCCAGCAGGGGGAATTGTGGATACGTGGACCACAGGTGATGGTTGGTTATTGGAATCGCCCTGATGCAACAGAAGAAGTGTTGAAAGATGGTTGGGTAGCAACGGGTGATATTGCGAATGTTAATGAACAGGGTTCCATTCATATCGTAGATCGTAAAAAAGATATGATTTTGGTTTCTGGTTTCAATGTGTATCCTAATGAAGTTGAAGATGTTGTATCAGCTCACCCTAAAGTGCTAGAGTCAGCAGCAATAGGTGTATCAAGCGAAAGTTCCGGTGAAACTGTCAAAGTGTTTGTGGTTCGGATAGATCCTAGTTTGACCGAGGATGAGCTTAGAACCCATTGCCGTCGTTATCTAACAGGGTATAAAGTACCGAAGATCATTGAGTTCCGGGATGAATTGCCTAAGTCTAATGTAGGTAAAATTCTTCGCAGGGAACTGCGTGATGAAGAGGAAAAGGTCAGGAATGTAGCTATAGCCTGAGATCCTCTTCATAATATTGATAAGCACGACAACGCCGGTATCAGCCGGCGTTGTCGTGCTTATTCCATGAATGGCTAAGAGAACTATGTTTTGAATTATCAGTTGATCACCACAGATGCTCAGTTGCAGCAAGTTTGCGAAAGGGCAAAAAAATACTCAAAAGTAGCATTGGATACTGAATTTGTACGCACACGGACGTATTATCCACAATTAGGTTTGATACAACTGTATGATGGCGAACAACTTTCTCTGATTGATCCACTTAATATCACCAACTGGCAACCTTTCCGTGAGTTAATTACTCATCCTCAAATATTGAAGCTGTTGCATGCCGGCAGTGAAGATTTGGAAGTTTTTCTGAATGCTTTCCAATGTTTGCCTGAACCGATGATTGATACTCAGGTCCTGGCGGCTTTTATTGGGCGCCCGCTTTCATGTGGCTTTGCCGCGCTGGTGGCTGAATATATTCATGTCGAGCTGGATAAAAGCGAATCCCGAACTGATTGGCTTGCTCGCCCGTTAAGTGAAAAACAGTGCGAATATGCGGCAGCGGATGTTTATTATCTGTTGCCTTTGGCGGATATCCTGATGACTGCGACAGCGCAGGCCGGATATATGGAGGCTGCGACGGGTGAATGTCAGCTTATCAGTCGACGCCGTAAAGAGATATTAGAACCAGAATCTGCTTATAAGCAGATAGGCAACCTCTGTCAATTACGCCCCCAGCAGCTTGCGTGTTTGAAAAAACTGGCTGCATGGCGTTTGAATCAGGCCAGAGAACGCGATTTAGCCGTGAACTTCGTCATTCGTGAAGAAAACCTGTGGCAGGTAGCGCGTTATATGCCAACTTCTTTGGCAGAGTTGGATGCGTTAGGGCTAAGTGGGCAGGAGATTCGTTGTCATGGCCGTCGTCTATTGGCAATGGTCGCTGAAAGTGGAAATATCCCTGAAAGCGAATGCCCGCCGCCAGTGACGAACCTGATTGATCAACCTGGTTATCGTAAAGCGTTTAAGGATATTAAAGCGCTGATCCATCAGGTAAGTGAGCAGCATAGATTTAATTCTGAATTATTGGCATCTCGTCGTCAGATTAATCAATTACTCAGTGTTCATTGGAAATTGAAACAATTAAATGGCAAGCCTGAGCTGCTTAGTGGATGGCGGGGAGAGTTGCTGGCTGAACCTGTTGCAGAGATTCTGGCGAACTATCCTGATTAATCCATATCAGAGCATTAGCTTGATGCTAGGCTAAAGCGCGAGAAAGGGGTTCCCGTTAGGGTTACCCCACCTCAGACTGCCATATAATATAATGAGCTTGGTTACTTTGATGGCGGTAGTGATAAAACAGCTGCCTTTCTGTGTTATTTTTGAGCTTCTTCTGTCTCAGGTAATGTTATATTAAGTTCCAGCACGGAAATATCATCACCTTTCTGTTCGAATTGCACAGAGAGCATATCTGGATCTACCTGTATGTACTTACAGATTACCGCCAAGATATCTCGTTTCATATCAGGCAGATAAGCAGGCTCAGCATCACCACGGCGACGCTCTGCCACGATAATTTGCAACCGCTCTTTAGCGATATTTGCTGTCGTCTTTTTTCTCGACAGAAAGAAATCTAGCAAGGCCATGTTTTACCCCCCAAATAGGCGTTTTAAGAAGCCTTTTTTCTCTTCTTCAATGAAACGGAAAGGACGCTCTTCTCCTAATAAACGTTCAACAGTATCTGTATACGCTTTTCCTGCGTCGGATTCTGTATCCAGAATAACCGGCTCCCCTTGGTTAGATGAACGCAGTACAGATTGATCTTCTGGAATAACACCGATTAAAGGAATGCATAAAATTTCCAGAACATCTTCCATACTTAGCATATCACCACGACTCACCCGGCCTGGGTTATAGCGAGTTAATAGCAGATGTTCTTTAATGGGATCTTCACCCCGTTCAGCTCGTCGAGATTTAGAAGCCAGAATACCCAGGATACGGTCCGAATCACGTACGGAAGAGACCTCAGGATTTGTTGTGATGATCGCTTCGTCAGCAAAATAGAGTGCTATCAACGCGCCACTTTCAATCCCTGCCGGGGAGTCGCAGATAATAAAATCGAAACCTTGTTTGTCCAGATCAACTAAAACCTTCTCAACGCCCTCAGGGGTGAGAGCGTCTTTATCGCGGGTTTGTGATGCAGGCAAGATATAAAGGTTCTCGGTACGTTTGTCTTTAATTAATGCCTGATTAAGCGAGACGTCACCTTGGATTACGTTCACGAAGTCATAAACTACGCGGCGTTCACATCCCATAATTAGATCGAGGTTACGCAGGCCGATATCAAAATCGATAACGACGGTCTTTTTACCTCTTTGAGCAAGGCCGGTAGCAATGGCCGCGCTTGAAGTGGTTTTGCCAACGCCACCTTTACCTGATGTAACAACAATAATGCGTGCCATGAAGTGATTCCTTATTAAAAGGGCTAGATTAAAGGTTCAATAGTTAATTCATTATTTACCAGGCTAAGTTTTGCGGCTTTTCCTGCTAATTCAGTCGGGATTTTATCGCCGAGCCAATATTGCCCTGCGATAGAGATAAGTTCTGCATTTAAATGGGTGCAAAAAACCAGACACTCCTGATCACCGGATGCACCGGCTAACGCCCGACCACGCATCATGCCATAGATGTGAATATTGCCGTCGGCAATCAACTCGGCGCCAGCGCTTACATTGCTGGTGACAATAAGATCACTGCCTTGGGCATAAATCCTTTGACCTGAGCGAACTGGTAAATTAATTACGCGAGTTTTTTTAATCTCAGGTTCTGCCGGTTTATTTTCCTTTGCTGAGGCTTTTTGTTTTTTGCCTTCGCTTAGTAGTGGTAAGGATGCTTGTATTACCGCTCTGCGTTGTTGCTCATCACGACAACCACTCATTCCGACAATACGGAATCCTGCTGAATCAATAGCGTGATGCAGCGCTTTCAGATCAGCGTCTGCCGGCAGAGCGGAGATGTTAATGACAACAGGCGCGTTTTTCAGGAAATCCGGTGCTTGTTCCACTTTTTCCTGTAGGGCCTGTAGAATGATTTCTGGTTGGTCACTGTGTAAATGAACAACCGAAAGCGTAAAATTACTGCCTTTTAGCTCAATTGGCGACTGTGACATCTATCCTGACTCAGATTCAGCAAATTTGAGATCACCCCAGAACAACCTCTGGGATACGATATTTTGAAATACAATAAACATGTTATAATTACTGAATTATTCAAGCAAGTTGTGACCTGAATTTAAAAGAGTTTATTATAATGATTTGTGTGATCTACAGAAGTCCGAAAAGAGAGCAAACATACCTTTATGTTGAAAAAAGAGATAATTTCTCTCGCGTCCCCGAAGAGCTACTGAAAAGTTTTGGTCAGCCTCAATATACAATGATGATCTCTCTGGCAGACAGAAAGAAACTGGCAGGCGCTGATATAGAAAAGGTAAAAATATCGTTAATTGAGCAAGGTTTTTACCTGCAAATCCCACCTCCGGTTGAAAACTTAATGAATGCACATCTGAACCAGATGGAAAAATAAGAAGAATCCAAGAGCTTGATGAGCAAAGTTAATCGTCATCGCGGTTTTATTAACCACCACAATATTCACAGTGAGCCGTGCTTTTAAAGGACAACAATCAGGTTTGTATTTTAGAGGAAAAATTTCCTTTGAATAGCGGTAACCTCTTTCCGTTTCCTGTGCTCCTTATTTTGCGATGAGTCTTGGCGTGGTGGCCGATGAGATATGGCAATAAGTGCTATAATTATGGGTGTGTTGCCTAATAAACCAGAGTGAGGAACGAATATGTATCAACACAGAGACTGGCAGGGGGCATTACTGGATCTTCCTGTCAATAAAGTAGTTTGCGTTGGTAGTAATTACGCTAAACATATTAAAGAGATGGGAGCTCAGCCAGCGGAAGAGCCAATCGTTTTTATTAAGCCAGAAACTGCGCTGTGTGATATACATCAGCCAATTGCAATTCCAAAGGATTTTGGCGCCGTTCACCATGAAGTTGAACTAGCTGTATTGATTGGTACACCATTGAAACAGGCAAATGAAGAGCGAGTTAGCGCCGCGATCGCCGGCTTTGCTGTTGCGTTGGATCTCACCTTGCGTGATTTGCAATCTAAGTTTAAGAAAGCAGGTCAACCGTGGGAAAAAAGTAAGGCGTTTGATGGCTCTTGTCCGATATCTGGGTTTATTCGAATAAGCCATTTTGGTGATCCACAGAATGTCCAGTTTTCACTGACAGTCAATGATGAGCTACGGCAGAACGGTGATAGCAGTGATATGCTGACACCAATCGTTCCCCTGATCAGCCATATGTCGCACTTTTTCACTTTGCGGCCGGGGGATGTGATTCTCACTGGCACACCGGAAGGTGTTGGAGCACTGGAAGCCGGTGATGTGTTAAAGGTTACTTTGAATGACAATTCACTCACTACCAGGGTGATTTGAATAATATAAGGAATAGTAGAAGTTATGTCTCAGCCTTTCTGGCAGGTAAAAACTCTAGATCAGATGACGGATGAAGAATGGGAATCATTATGTGATGGTTGTGGGCAGTGTTGCCTACATAAATTGATGGATGATGATACCGATGAAATTTATTTTACTAATGTTGCTTGCAATCAGCTCAATATAAAAACGTGCCAATGCAAAAATTACGAAGAGCGTTTCAGATATGAGCCGGATTGTATCAAGTTAACCCGTTATAATTTGCCGACTTTCGAATGGTTGCCGAAGACTTGTGCATATCGTTTGCTTGAAGAAGGGAAGTCATTGTTACCGTGGCATCCTCTGATTAAAGGTTCCAAATCAGCAATGCATAGCGAAAGAATTTCAGTTAGGCATATCGCTGTACGAGAAATTGATGTTGTAGAGTGGGAAGATCATATTATTAATAAACCTTAATAATGATCTAACTAACTATAATTTAACAAATTATTTTTTGTGTTTCCCTCGTTGGGGCTTGTTCCTGAGTTAAGCTATCCAATGGGTGTATCCGCCAAGAATAAACTAAAGGTTGATTGTATATAATTGCGTCTATACTATTACCATTAGGTAATTGAACCTGTGGTCTATTATAGGAGGCATAAAGTATGCCAATACATGTGGGAAACATAGAAAAGATTACCAATGATTTCATCCAATTGAGTGAGTTAGAGTTCAATCGTGTTCTGTATGATGCTCTTGATTCCTCTGGTACTAATATTGTGCATGATGTGGATGAACTCATTTTTCCTCCAGGTTACCGGTTAATCAGGGTTGATAACCGGTTAGATTTGGATGATATAGATGAACCTTACTTTGAATTAGCGTTACTTAGTGATGAAACAAAAGAAGTGGTTTATTACAATAAAGTGATTGTAATAAGTGACCTAGTGCTTAACTGTCGTCCCGCTTCGCAGATACTTGTGTGGCGAACGAGGAAACCGCAGCATAAAGCAGCATTAAGTGATTTGGCTGCTAAAATCTTTTTCCACTATCTGATTAAAACCTATGATGTTGTCGCTTCAAATATAAGTCAAATAATAGAAGGCACCTCTTTTTGGCAAGCCAGAATGTATGAGGCGTTACAGTTTGGGCTTTATGTTTACGGTTATGATGTTATGACCTGTGAGTTAAGAAATATTTTAGCTGAAGATGATGTCAGTAAAGAGCAGAGTTGGTTATGGGGTAATGCGGAATATTATATGGATAGACTGGCGATTATTTCCAGAATCAAGTTGCCTAATAAGTAATTAATTTTTCCAAGTTGTATCTGAGGTGAATATAATGGTTCGAGCTAATTCGAACCATTATTAGTTAATTACAAAGCACCGGAAACCCAAGCATTAATTTTATCATAGAACGATTTAATTGATTCCCATGCTCTGCTTATCCATTCAGAGAGTTGCCTGGCTGCATCAAGTATAAAATTTGAAAGCCTGCCAAACAAACTGGAGAAGAATGCATTAGTTTTTTCCATAAAACTTTGGATTGCTGCTCTGGCGTTAGGAAATTGTAACCCAAATTGAATGGCTTTATCGTAACTTGTATCAATTTGTCTGTTGTTCTCATCTTTGGTTCTTTGACGAGATTTATTCATGTTATCGATCCAGTCTTGGTCTGCGTTGTCTGGATCAGCGGCAATTGCTTCCTGATATTTCTGTGTGCTATCAGTTACACTTGCCTTGGAAACGTTTGTTGTTGAATTAGCACCAGATTTCACTGAATCTTTCAATTGATTAATAATACCATCTATTTCCTTATTTTCGGTAATATCTACACTTTCATATTGTTCCCCAAGTATATTTGCATATGCCTGGAGTTCAGGTGTCGATGGCACAAATTGTTCAGTTTTAGAGTCATTTAACATATGCTTTGCGTGTTGACGCATTTCGTTCATGAGGTCGATAAATTGAATATCTGTCGATGTAATATTAGACATAAATTATTTCCTTTTATTTAGTTAGTAAACTATCTATTAAATTTAAAAGCGTATAACTCTTTATTTAAATTGGAAGGAATAAGTTAAAAGTAAATTACATTATCTATTTTTGTCGATTTTTTTCTCCTATAATATTTAAAATATCAATGTCAGTGATAAATTTATTCTTAGATATTATATCTATAGGTGCCGAAAAGTATTTTTCGGCACCTAAATAAAACATAAAACACTTAGACAAACAGAGTTTAATCTTGAGTCCATTCAAGGAATTTCACTCTGTTAAATGTTTAATGCTAACTTTATAAATGAGTTTTTAATTACTGAACTTAATCTTTCAGTTTATAAACCAATGTATTATCGGAGTGAGAGAGTGTCAGTTTTTGACCTTTCAACTTCACTTTAACGCCATCGGCTAATACTTTACCAATCAGGTAATCCCATTGATTTAATTTATCATCAGAACAAAGCATCTGAGTGCTGGCTAAGTTTTTAACGGTCAGTACACCATTTTTCAGTTTGCCTTGACCCATAAAGAGATTACACATGGAACCAGAAATATGCATTTTTTCACCGAACTCAATAGTTGGTACGCGACCATCTTGATTTTGCGCGCCTTCTCCGTTAACGCTCACCAGGACAAATTTGTGATGTTGTAAATCATTAACTGACACGTTTTCTGTCGCTGAAGCTTGGAATGTGGCTAACAATAAAGTTGCTGTTGCCAAAGGTAATATTTTTTTCATGTTTATCTCCTATATATTATTTTAAGGGTACTTACTAACAATATTCGGGCAATTTTTCCCGTTGAGTAATTGCTGGATATTTCCCAGCGTAATTTCACTGATACTGGTTAAGGCTTCTTCTGTCAGAAATGCCTGATGACCGGTAAACAGCACGTTATGACATGAAGACAAGCGACGAAAAATATCATCCTGAATTACGTCATTAGATTTGTCTTCAAAGAAGAGATCGCGTTCATTCTCGTAAACATCCATACCCAGAGCGCCAATCTTTTGTTGTTTTAATGCATTAATGGCTGCCACGGAATCAATCAGAGCCCCTCGGCTGGTATTGATGATCATTACGCCGTTTTTCATTTTGCTGAAAGCAACTTCATTCAGCAGATGATGGTTTTCTGGTGTTAACGGGCAATGAAGGGATATGACATCGGATTGTGCATACAGCGTATCCAGATCGACATATTTAGCACCGAGCTCCAAAACAGTTTGATTGGGGTAGGGATCATGAGCTAACAGACGCATACCAAATCCGTTAAGAATACGTAAGGTAGCAATACCAATCTTCCCGGTTCCGATAATTCCTACTGTACGGTTGTGCATATTGAAACCAATTAAGCCTTCAAGAGAGAAATTGGCGTCACGGGTACGTTGATAAGCTCGGTGAATACGGCGGTTTAAGCACAACATTAATCCGACGGCATGTTCAGCAACAGCTTCAGGAGAATAGGCTGGAACCCGTACAACCTGAATACCCAATTCTTCAGCCGCATCCAGATCAACATTATTAAAACCTGCACAACGTAATGCGAGGATTTTTATATTCATTTCAGCCAATTCTTCAAGCACTTCACGGTCAGCATTATCGTTGACGAAAATACAAACAGCATCTGCGCCAATAGCGTTTTTGGCAGTTTTTGAACTGAGAGGGAAGTCGAAAAACTCGAAATCATAACCAAATCCGAGCTTTTTATTGACCTGCTCCAGATGTTTATAGTCATACTGTTTGGTACTGTAAACGACTAATTTCATGGGATTATCTCCGCTATAATTTAAGTAGCTAATAAATTGTTTTGGGCTTAAATTATTGCTGACGTAAAGGGTTAAATAAACCAATAAATTAATTAACTCTATAAGTGTATTGCTTGTTGTTCCCCTATATGTTCAACACAATTTGCTTAATAATCAATATTTTAGTTTAAGGTTTGTCTGCTAAATTATGGAATAACAATAGAAGTAACCGATCTAAGACTTAATAAGGAGAGGAAAGAACTTGATAACCAAAGGGTTAAAGATATTCATTACCATACTGATGTTGCTGGTATTGCTGATGGCGGCGGGATGGTTTTCTATTCCTCATTGGTTGCCTAAAGTCACCAGTCATTGGTTACCTCCAGGTATGACGGTTTCATTGAAACAACCAGAATGGAAAAATGGGGCTTTGCAACTGGCTGATATTTCATTGCAGGTGAAAGATTGCAGGCTCATTCGTGTATCGCGATTATCTGTTAGTTACCCATATTCAGAGATAGATAACAGTTATCATTGGCAATTAAATGCCGCAGATATTAATGGAGATATCCATTGCCTAAATCAGTTGCCCGAATCTACTCAGGGCCTTGCTCCATTGTCTGTTGCTGATATTTTAGCTCTTATTCCACAAGGAAGTTTGTCTGTGGATAATCTTTCTTTTCATCCCTGGCAAGATTTTGCCGGAAAGCTAAAATTCAATTCCTCTCCTCAGGGGCAAAAACTGAGTTATCAGGGAAAGAATGTTAAATTGTCAGCGCATATTTATGGTAAGGAATCGTTATTTATTGACCAACTGGCAATTAAATTACCAGAACAGGAAATCAGCCTTAATGGTGAAGTGACTTTACCACTTAATGTGGACAAACTACCTCCTCATGGTGAAGTAAAAGGTAAAATTATTGCCAGTCAATATATGCACCCGCTAAATATCAAGTTAGGTTGGCAAGGGAAATCCGGCAAACTTATTATCAGAGAAGAGGGGACGGTAGTACCTTTGGCTGAATTACCTTGGCAGTTTAACCAAGACCAGTTTGATATTACTGATGGTAAATGGCGGTGGACGAGTGCGGGACAACCTCTTGCGGGTGGAGTGAATATTAAGATTGCTCATTGGCAACAAGGATTGGATAACCTGCTGATTAGTGGCCGTATAAATTTGGTCACGCAGGGGAAACGTGGTAAAGCGAATATAGTGTTAACCATAAAACCGGGCCGGATAAACTCGTTAAATATGCAACTTCCTTTTCAATTAACAGGTCAGATTAATGTGCAGGATATGATTATGGCTATGTCATTGCCTGCGGTAATTAGTGGTCCGCTGGTTAATCCGAGAATGACTTTCCAGTCAGGTTCGTTGTTTCGAACTTGGGGGCGTTTGTCCGATAAGTTTATTGTTAAAGATGCTCGATCACCGTTAGCGGGAACTTATCTGACACGTGAAGGTTTTACTGGCCGGTTACAGGCGATTGTTAATGCACAACACCGTGATTGGGGAAAATTCCGTTTGCATCTTGATGGTCATGCCGAGAATTTTATGCCGGATAAAGGCTATTGGCGTTGGAACTATTGGGGAGATGGCGATTTGCCGTCACTACAGGCTAAATGGGATATCGCTGGAAAAGGTCGCTGGCGTGACACATTGATTAGCGTCAACGAAATGGTTACCGGCTTTAATGTTATTAAACACGGCATGATTCAGGTAGATACGCCGCGTCTACAGTTAACAAAGCCATTGGAATGGCAACGTTCAGAGAAATCTCCCACCTTTAAGGGTGAGTTACGACTGGCAACGAAGAAAATATCGTTTCGGTCCGGTGGCTTTCTGCCCCCCACTGAACTGACAGCAAAATTGACAGGGAAAAGCCCGAACAACTTTATTGTTAATGGTGATCTTTCATCAAGAAATATTGGCCCGATCCCTTTTTACAGTCGTTGGGATGGAGCAAGATTGCGTGGTGAAGCGCGTTGGCCTACTCAATCCTTACTTGCATTTCAGCCGTTGGTACCTAAAGATTTAGGGATAAACTTGCGCTCAGGTGATCTTTATGCACAGGCCGCTTTTTCTGCCACACAAGGGCAAGGTTTTGTCGCGGGAGGGCACTGGGTGGTAAAAAATGGCAGCATGTGGCTTAAAGATGGTGAAATCAGTGGCCTTAATTTTGTCTTACCGTGGCGGCTGAAAGATAGTATCTGGCAATTTGGTGTTAAATCGCCGGTTCAGCTACGAGTGAAAACAATTAATAATCTGTTTGAAATGCATAATTTAACGGCGGATTTACAGGGATTTTATCCGCCATCGGAACAAAAGCCGCTGGAATTGATTAATGTAAATGTAGGTATGTTGGATGGGCGTATTAACCTAGATAAATTAAGATTTCCTCAGCATCATCCGGCTATTTTGACGCTTGATAAATTGGAGTTAAGTCGCCTTTTTACTGTGTTGAAAGTTAAACAATTTGCGATGTCCGGCAAAATCAGCGGAAAATTGCCGTTGTTTATTAACAATGAACGCTGGATAGTTCAGCAAGGTCGGATTACCAATATCGACCATATGACCTTACGTCTGGATAAAGATACGGTAGATTCCATTAACAAAGATAATATTTCCGCCGGTGCCGCTATGGATTGGTTACGCTATTTAGAAATCAGTCGCTTACGGGCGCAAGTCAGTCTTAATAATTTAGGGGTTTTGACACTTAGTGCTGAAATTCAAGGTGTTAATTCATTAAGGGATAAAAAACGGCAAGTCAAGCTGAATTACCATCATGAAGAGAATATCTTTCATTTATGGCGTAGCTTACGGTTTGGCAACAATCTTGAAGATTGGTTACAGCAGAATATATCTGTATTAAATGGGAGTGATAAATGACAAAACGAACCAGAACAAAGCTGTTCTTACTATCAATGGGATCTTTAATATTGTCAGGTTGTATACGCCTTGAAGTGGCAACACCTGAGAAGCCCATTAATATTAATATGAATGTCAAAATTGAGCATGAAATTCAGATAAAAGTAGACAGGCAAGTTGAAGAGATGCTCAAGAATAACACGGGTTTATTCTAGGGGGGTTAGCATTATGAAGATAACAGGTACGGGAATATTGTTATTGGCAAGTGTATTGTTCAGCCCTTTTGTGGGAGGAATGACCCTGAATGAAGCAAAGCAGGAAGGGCTGGTGGGTGAAACGTTCAGTGGTTATCTGGCTATAGTAAAAGCAGATAGTCAGGCACAGGCTTTAGTGGCAGAGATTAATCGGGCCCGTAAGGAAAAATACGCAGAAATTGCGGCTGGCAATAATATTTCTACAGAACAAGTGGCTAAACTTACTGGCGAAAAACTGGTGAATAGAGCTGAACCTGGTGAATATGTGCTTGGTATTAATGGTAAATGGTTGAAGAAATAAAAGCGCGTCGAATGACGCGCAAAAAACAGCAATATAAATATAGATAATGTATGAATTATGAACAAAAACGTGGCTGTCAGGAAGCTATTGCTTCTAAAACTTCACGGGCAGTTTGTTGCGCTTGATTTGCTGCATCAAGACTTAACCCTACACCTTCGGCAAAAACAAACTCTACATCAGTGAGACCAATGAAATTCAGGAACAGACGCAAATAAGGCACTAACAGATCACTGGGGCCGTCTTTATGGATGCCGCCACGGCTGGTCAAGATAATTACCCGTTTGTCTTTTAACAGACCTTCAGGGCCATTTTCGGTATAACGGAAAGTCACGCCAGCACGGGCTATCAGGTCAAAATAGTTTTTCAGTTGGGTTGGAATGTGGAAGTTGTACATCGGCGCAGTGATAACAATAATGTCATTATCCTGCAATTCCGCAATCAGTTCGTCAGATAATGCTAATACCTCTTGTTGGCGAGTAGTCATTTCACTGCCACTTGGACGTAATGCATGAACCAGTTCATTATCCAGAACAGGAATGGGTTGTGCGGCCAGATCACGTATCCTAATGGTGTCATCAGCATGATTGGTTTGCCACTTTTCAATGAAGAAATCTGCCATTTGGTTAGTATGTGAATGCTGCGCCATAATGCTGGATTTAAGAACCAGAACTTTACTCATTTTTATTCCTTAAATTAACTTTTGGTAATTCACTTGTTAATCACGATATAGTGATTCTATGAGTTATTATCTTCTGGTAATAGAGCAATATTTAGAGCTTAGCATTCAAATTTATTGAAAAACTTTTACCCACGTTGATATAGCGTGATGGGGAAATATCCGCCGAAATTATTGCCAATAGATAAGATGTGCTACTATGTCGTCAATAAGAACCGCATCATCAATAAAAGCTGGCTAATCAGTAAAGTTAAGAAGTTACAAGGATCAATATAAGTGAAAGAGTCTCAGAAAATCATTAACCGTCAGGCTGCTTGTCCAACGATCAAATATCCAGAAAACTTGCCCGTCAGCCAGAAGAAAGATGATATCTACAAAGCTATTCGTGACCATCAAGTTGTCATTATTGCGGGTGAAACCGGTTCGGGTAAAACAACCCAAATCCCGAAAATTTGTCTTGAACTAGGTCGGGGAATAAAAGGTCTGATCGGCCATACTCAACCCCGTCGATTGGCTGCTCGCGCGGTTGCCAATCGTTTGGCGGAAGAATTGGAAACCTCGGTGGGTTCTGCTGTCGGTTATAAAGTCCGGTTTAGTGATCATGTGGGCGATAACACGTTGGTTAAGCTGATGACCGATGGTATTTTGCTGGCGGAATTGCAAAATGACAGGTTGCTTAAACAATATGACACGCTCATTATCGATGAGGCGCATGAGCGTAGTCTGAATATTGATTTTATTCTGGGTTATTTGCGTCAGTTGCTGCCAAAACGTCCTGATTTGAAAGTGATTATTACCTCGGCGACTATCGATCCTGAGCGTTTTTCCCGTCATTTTAATCATGCGCCAATTATTGAAGTTTCTGGTCGAACCTATCCGGTAGAAGTGCGGTATCGTCCGGTGATGGGGGAAGATAATGATGGCGAGCGGGATCAGCTTGAGGCAATTATTGATGCTGTTGATGAACTCAACCGGGAAGGGCCTGGGGATATCCTGATCTTTATGAGTGGTGAGAGGGAGATTCGCGATACAGCCGATGCGCTGAATAAACTGAATCTGCGTCATACCGAAGTACTGCCGCTATTTGCGCGTCTTTCTAACAGTGATCAGAACCGGATTTTCCAGTCACATACGGGGCGGAAAATTGTGCTGGCAACTAACGTGGCAGAAACTTCGTTGACTGTACCGGGAATTAAATATGTGATTGATACCGGATATGCACGTATCAGCCGTTACAGTTATCGGACGAAAGTACAGAGATTGCCGATTGAGCCAATATCACAGGCGTCGGCTAATCAGCGGAAAGGGCGTTGCGGACGTGTATCCGATGGGATCTGTATCCGGCTGTATTCAGAAGATGATTTCCTTTCTCGGCCGGAGTTTACTGATCCAGAAATCCTGCGTACTAACTTGGCATCGGTCATTCTACAAATGACGGCAATTGGTCTTGGGGATGTCAGCGCATTTCCATTTGTGCAACCGCCTGATAAACGTAATATTCAGGATGGCGTTCGGCTTCTGGAAGAACTTGGGGCTATTGATCAGAGCACCATTAATCAAGGCGCAATGGCTAAGAGTAATTACCGTCTTACATTAATCGGACGACAGCTTGCTCAACTCCCGGTTGATCCCCGGTTGGCGCGTATGGTATTGGAGGCTCGTCATCATGGTTGTGTGCGTGAAGTGATGGTCATCACTTCTGCGCTGTCTATTCAGGACCCAAGGGAGCGGCCGCTAGAGAAACAACAGGCTTCTGATGAGAAACACCGTAGATTTGCTGATAAAGACTCCGATTTTATTGCATTTCTGAAATTATGGGATTTTTTGAAAGAACAGCAAAAGGAACTTTCTTCTTCGCAATTTCGCAAGCTTTGCCGTCAAGATTATCTTAACTACCTGAGGGTCAGAGAGTGGCAGGATATATACGCTCAGTTACGACAAGTTGTGAAAGAAATTGGTTTGTCGATAAATAGCCAGGATGCAGATTACCGCAGTATTCATACTGCGTTACTTTCTGGGCTGTTATCCCATATTGGCCAAAAAGATACAGACAAACAGGAATATACCGGTGCGCGTAATGCTCGTTTTGCTATTTTTCCTGGTTCTGGTTTATTCAAGAAACCGCCTAAATGGTCAATGGCGGCGGAATTGGTTGAAACTAGCCGCTTGTGGGGGCGTATTGCTGCGCGGATAGAACCTGAATGGGTTGAACCATTAGCCGCACATCTGGTGAAGTATCATTATAGCGAACCGCACTGGCAAAAATCTCAGGGCGCGGTAATGGCTAAGGAAAAAGTCACTTTATATGGTTTGCCAATTGTGGCTAATCGTCAGGTTAATTACAGCAAAATTGATCCAATGCTCTGCCGTGAGTTGTTTATCCGCCATGCGCTGGTGGAAGGCGACTGGCAAACTCGACATGCATTTTTCCGAGCGAATCTGAAATTACGCGAGGAAATTGAGGAGTTGGAACATAAATCCCGTCGTCGTGACATTTTGGTGGATGATGAAACTCTATTTAGCTTCTATGATCGACGGATACCTCAGAATGTAGTTTCTGCCCGCCATTTTGATCGCTGGTGGATGAAAACAGGTAAAGAGCAACCGGACTTGCTCAACTTTGAAAAAAATATGTTGATCAAAGGTGATGCCGATAAAATCAGTGCGTTGGATTACCCTAATTACTGGTGTCAGGATGCACTGAAATTACGGCTTAGTTACCAGTTTGAACCAGGTACGCAAGCCGATGGTGTGACCGTTCATATTCCGCTGCCGGTGCTGAATCAGGTTAAGGATGAAGGATTTGATTGGCAGATCCCAGGTATTCGCTATGATTTAGTGGTTGCGCTGATTAAATCACTGCCAAAGCCGGTTCGTCGTAATTTTGTACCTGCGCCAAACTATGCTCAGGCATTTATGGAGCGAGTATCTCAACCTCAATCCACTTTGTTAGATAGTCTTGAGAGGGAGTTACGGCGGATAACTGGCGTTACGGTGTCACGTGATGATTGGCAGTTAGAGCAAGTACCCGATCATCTCAAAATGACATTCCGAGTGGTAGGAGAGAAGAATCGAACTATCGCTGAGGGTAAAGATTTATCTGCACTGAAATTACGCTTGAAAGAGAAAGTTCAGGAGACACTTTCCTCTGTTGCTGATGATGGAATTGAACAGAGTGGGCTACATATCTGGAGTTTTGGTGAATTACCGGGACGATATGAGCAAAAACGCGGTGGTTACTCTGTTAAAGCATTTCCTGCGCTGGTGGATGAAAAAGAGAGTATCGGTATCAAATTGTTTGAAACTGAATTAGAGCAACAGATTGCCATGTGGGAAGGTACTCGCCGTCTGTTATTGCTCAATATTCCTTCGCCAATTAAATACTTACATGAGAAATTGCCGAATAAATCCAAACTGGGACTCTATTTTAATCCCTATGGCAAGGTACTGGATCTGATTGATGATTGTATCTCCTGTGGTGTGGATAAATTAATGGCAGTGAATGGTGGACCAGCTTGGAATGAGCAGGATTTTATTCAGCTACAGGACAAAGTTCGGGCTGAGTTGAACGATACTGTCGTGGAAATAGCTAAACAGGTAGAACAGATACTCACCACTATTTTTGCTATTAACAAACGCCTTAAGGGGAGAATTGATATTTCACTAGCCCTGGCGTTATCGGATATCAAAGAGCAGCTTTCTGGTCTGGTTTTCAAAGGATTTGTCACCGTTAATGGTTGGAAACGTTTGCCGGATGTCCTGCGTTATCTACAAGGTATTGAGCGCCGTCTTGAAAAATTAGCGATTGATCCGCACAGAGATAGAGCACAAATGGGGCGTGTCGAAAATGTCCAGCAACAGTGGCAGCAATGGCTGGCAAAATTATCACTGCAACAAAAGCAGTTGCCTGAGGTACAAGAGATTCGTTGGATGATTGAAGAACTGCGGATCAGCTTGTTTGCTCAGCAACTGGGTACGCCATATCCGGTCTCGGATAAGAGAATTTTGCAAACAATGGAGCAAATTGCTTCCTGATCAAAGAAGAAGGTCATATTCTAAACTGCGTCCCAAGTTTTACATTTGCGATGCAGTTTTTATAGGTCAGTTAAATAGTCAAACTGAAAGCCGCCTATTCTAAAGGTGGCTTTTTACTTAGACTGAAACGAATGAGCTGGTTAGCAGGGACTTTCCGTATGTTTGGCTTTGTTAGCCTCAATGAAAGCATTAACCATAGCGGTTTTATTTTTGCGGTTACGAACGTAGTCAGCCTGAGTTGCCTTCTTCTTGGTTGCTGTAGCACGTTTTAACAACATAATCGCCTCCTCCTAAATCTTCATACTCTAATATTAATCTTGATTGTACCTTTTGTAAAAGTCTTTCATAGGTTCTTTTATGAGAATCACTGTAACCACTAAAGTACAAGTAATGAACTTTAGATTCTTCAATATAATCCAGAATGTATGATATTAAAACATTAAAAAGGTAGTTATTTTCATTTCTATTGTAATGAACAGTTTTATCTATTTTATCAAATGGAGTCCTACCATTTAATTCGTCCGTAGGGATTAATTCATAAGCTTGATCGAAAAAGATAATAGACACAGCAAATAAAATTTTGGGATTAATATCGTACACTTTAGCAATTCTTTCGGCTCCGACAACATCGTCAGTTAATGGAAAGAATACCAACCGAAAGGTTTGTGGTTTTTTGCCGTTAAAAGTGAATTCAATGTCATAACTGCTAATCTTACCGATTCCACCAATGGTTTTATTCTTGAGACTATGATACTTGGTCATTCTTTAACACTGTTGCTGTTTTGATAGTGGCTTATTATATCAATATTACATTGTCACTATCTTTCTAATTGCCTAATACGCGAGTGGGTTCCAAATTTTATGTAATTGCGTCATCCAGCTAATTGGGTTTCCACGTCTGGTCACAAATTTATCTGTGACGTATTTGACTTACCCGAACCTAAACCTTCACGTTAATTTTGGATAATTATAGTATTCATAAAAGCCGGAGGACCAGTGATTGGCTGGCCTGTCATCCTAAATTTAACCTATTTTAAGTTCGTTCCAGGCACTTCCGTTAGATTCGGTGACCAATATGGATGTATCTTTATTGATCGGGGCTTTCTGTTAACTGTCATAAAAGCGACTTAGGTCTCTGAAATTGGATGAGATCATGACTACGATTGGGGCACTGCCGTACAGACATTTTAGAAATCAGAATTCCTAACTACCTGCTCTAACCTCAAGTTAGGGATGGCTTCTGGTTGTTAAATTTGTTGAACTAGGGGGGCAATCCAACTATTATCACGTTATGTGATATAAATTTATGTCATGTTAAGTGGCATAAATTTGATAACGGCTAATCATCTATTCACTTGAATTTCATAATGTTAGGAGGCTATATGAGGACTGAACACACCAGATCTATACAGACTATTAGCCACTCAACAGAAGTCATCAATTCTTTTTTTGATGAACCATCACAAAGGATGTTCTCTGTTAGACGCTTAAGCTGTAGGGTTGATATTAAGCGTCAACTGTTTATCGTTACTGTTGAAAATGCAGACAATTCAAGCAAGTTCCGAGTGATCCCATATGCTGAACTTACAGTGTGTAAAGACAAAGTAAGATACCTTGTAAATCCGGTATATCAATATCCTGAACTGAAAGATAGATTGCCTTCAATAAATACCAGTATTGAAAAAACTGTTTGTGATTTTATTCAGAAATATAGTCCTGTTGCTAATGTGTAGCTGAGATAAAGATGGCCCCTGACCTGAACGATTCATACACCAAAGATTTAAGTAGAAAACCTGACTGTATAAAAGAAGAGATTGTAGGAAAGTTTTACCACTTATCAAAAGGTGGTGATTTATTAGAGGTGACTGAGTACCTCTTGAGTGGTAGTGAGTATCATTACTACATAGGGATCATTCGATTAGGATGTTTCACTGATGATTATTATAGGTCTCAGTCTCTTGAGATGCTTGATTCCGGCTACAGCGAAGGTGAAATCATCCAGCATCTAATAGATCTTGATATGCACAATCCTGATGAGGATGAGTTAATAGGTCGCATTGCATACAATGATTTTATTTTCTATGACTGTGGTATAAAAAAGACGGGTAAGCAGATAAAGGGGGCGTTTATTTCGTCAGATTATCAGGCAGCAGGTCTGGGACGCTCAATATATAGAAGATTAGTTTTAAAGCACGATTATATTATTTGCGATAACATTCAAAGTGTTGCTGGCGGTACTTTATGGGCGAGTGGAATAATAACATTAGCTGATGTTAGGGTATATGACACCATACGACATGAATTTGTCGATGTGCTAACAGAAGGTGGAATTGGGATTAATGGTGTTAAACCTTGGAGCGCCACGCATCTATCTATGAGTGAGCTTTCTCGATGGGAACCGAACTCGATATCTCATGATTGCTGCCACCATATAGTTAACATCATTAGTAAAGATCCTCATTTATAAACTTGCCAATAGGTATTATCTTACCAATAGTGATAGGATAGTACATAATCATTAAATTGTCGTCATTAATAGAATAATTATTTTATGGTCTTATTCAGATTTTTTCATTCCAGCTATCAAAATGGATTATATTTCCATCATTGTGCTTCCAGGTGATTTTTTCGTAGCGAAGCCCAACCAGTGTAGTCAGTTATTTACTAATGTGATCATCTACTGTTGCGTCATCCAGCTAATCGGGTTTCCACGCCTGGTCACAAATTTATCTGTGACGTATTTGACTTACCCGAACCTAAACCTTCACGTTAATTTTGGATAATTATACGATTGGGGCACTACCGCACAGACATTTTAGAAATCAGAATTCCTAACCTAACCTCAAGGTAAGTATAGCTTAAAATCTGAAACATTTTGGTACATCACAGAGCAGTAAAACACAACTTTGGTTGTTAAATTTGTTGAACTAGGGGGGCAATCCAACTATTATCACGTTATGTGATATAAATTTATGTCATGTTAAGTGACATAAATTTGATAACTGCTAATCATCTATTCACTTGAA
The DNA here is from genome assembly GCF_019090985.1 of Photorhabdus akhurstii. Classification (NCBI taxonomy): domain Bacteria; kingdom Pseudomonadati; phylum Pseudomonadota; class Gammaproteobacteria; order Enterobacterales; family Morganellaceae; genus Photorhabdus; species Photorhabdus akhurstii. The sequence goes on from NZ_CP020335.1 coordinate 2,519,252, forward strand.
TTTCATAATGTTAGGAGGCTATATGAGGACTGAACACACCAGATCTATACAGACTATTAGCCACTCAACAGAAGTTATTGACTCTTTTAAAGATAATAATACAAATAAACTCTTTTTGTTCTCCGTCTCAGTGAACGACAAGATGTTAATAGGCAGTTATTCATAGTAACTCTTAAAGATGATAATAAGAGTGATAATTTCTATGTGGTCCCATTTGCCGAATTAGTTGTCAGAAGGGAAAGAGTGAAATATCTTGTTTCTCCTGAGAAGCAATATCCAGAATACAATGGCAATATTGATGCCATCATGAAACATATTGAATCCGTTGTTAAAAACTTTATTGATAATTTCAAACTAACGACTGTCCATTAAATCTTACAGGGATAGCGATGGCTCCTAACCTTATTAGTTCATATTCAAAGGACTTGAGCAGAAAGCCAAGTTGTGTTTCAGAGAATATTATAGACGAATTTCATCATCTATCATTGGAAGATGATTTGTTGAAAATTATAGAATACGCCCTTGTCGGGAGTGAATATCATTACTATTCAGAAATAGTTTATATGGGTTGTTCGACCGCTAATTTCTACTCTGAATATGCCGAACACTTAAGAGAATGTGGGTATAGCTCTGAGCGGATTATTAATGAATTGCTTTCTCTTGATATGCATGAGGAATCAGAGGACACTTTAATTGGCAGAATTGCATATAATGACTTTAACTTTGTCGATAAAGGGATAACCAAAACTGGCAAGCAGATAAGAGCTATTGAAGTATCAGAAGATTTTCGGAGATCTGGTTTGGCTCGTTCGGTTTATAACATCTTGTTATTAAAACATGGACATATTATTTGCGACAATATTCAGAGCTTGGCAGGTGGTGCTTTGTGGGCTTCTGGTATTATTAAGTTGGGTGATGTCCGTATTTACGACGTTATTAAAAAACAGTTCATAGATGTATTAACTCCATATGGTATAGGGGTTAATGGTATTATTCCCTGGAGTGCTTTAGACTTGCCTGTTAGTGAGTTATCTAAGTGGGACCCAAGACCTTTATCGCCCGAATCTTGCCACCATATAGTTAACATCATTAGTAAAGATTCTCATTCATAAACTTGCCTCTCGCGTTTTTTTATATCTGGCCGTTTAAGACTGAAATGAACCCTGAAAATTGAATGCTTAACAATTAGAGGTTCACTTCATCGTCTATTATGTTTGCTTAAATATTCCATAATTAGAGGGCAATAGAGGAAATGGGTATTATCTTACCAATAGTGATAGGATAGTAAATAAGATTCTAAAATAGTGCTACACCTTATACCACTAATAATTCCATATATAACAATGGGTTGAAGAAGGCCATGTGTAGCAGAATTATGAAACGCTATTTACATAACCATTAAATTGTCGTCATTAATAGAATAATATGGAAAGATCATATTCTATAGTCTTATTCAGATTCTTTTATTCCAGCTATCAGAATGGATTATATTTCCATCATTGTGCTTCTAGGTGATTTTTTCGTAGCGAAGCCCAACCAGTGTAGTCAGTTATTTACCAATGTGATCATCTACTGTTGTGTCATCTAGCTAATCGGGTTTCCACGCCCGGCCACAAAGTTATCTGTGACGTATTTGACCACCCGAACCTAAACGATATATCAATAAAATTTATCGAAAATGATTGTTAATTGTGTCACAAAACGCCATTTTTACCACTGATGATTCATCTCATTCTCATTTATGATGACATTAATGGATTTTTTTAAACAGGGTGTGCAAAATGCCATTCATCGCCATGCTTTTTATGTCAATTGTAATGTTTTTCTTCTTAACTATATTGGTTAACTATTTTTTCATATTAGAACGAAATGTAAAAAAAACCATATGGGTATCGTTATTAATGACGGTTATTTTCATATTCAGCCTTTTTGCACCAACAATTATTTATCAAAATATTTTCTAGTTGACAAATATGTTTCATATAGTCGCGAATTTAATGCGCGACTAATGGCTATTTTATCGATTTATAGAGGAGCAGCCATTATTAATCTCCGTTAGAAAACGATATTGAATTACCTGTGGCAGAAATAAGCTTTTGTAAGCATTTTTCACCACTTTTACTTTTATACAGTGCACGAATACTATCAACGACATACTGATTTAATCCTGCTTCTGTTCCTTGATAAAAAGGTAGCGAACAGACAGAATCAGTGCTAATTGAAATATTGGAATCATCAAGAATAGATAATACTCCGTTTACGTTTTTTGGTAATGCAGTTGCTAATGCTGTTGATAGCGTTTCTGATGAATGGGCATCACTTCCTTTTGCAAGCAAAGGTGCTACTTTGAGCCACGCTATATCTCCACTTGCAATATGATCTGTTATATAATCCCATTCTCCGTTGTCTCCTTCTGGCATATTTGCAATTACTGCTCTTGCACCTTGCTGTTTTATTTGTAGGATCAGTTGCTCTGGTGTTAGATACGGATATGGGTTTGTAGCTGTAATATGACGATCCGCGGCCAGTGAGCTAAATGATACCAGTATTGAAAGTAAAATCAGTTTTTTCATTTAACTACCAAAATTGTATCCAGAAAAGGGAATGTCTAAACGCCATGATTAGTATTCCTGAAATTTTTTTGATTTACCGATAGTATTAACAAGTATTTTCAAACAATTTTCTCCTTTTTTTGATTTGTAAAGTGCCCTGATGCTTTCGACGATATATTTGTTTATTTCTGCTTCGGTGCCTGAATAAAAAGGCAATGAACATACAGATTCAGTGCTAATTGAAATGTTGGCATTATTAAGGACAGACAGAACAACAGAGGCATTCTTTGGTATTGCTGTTGCAACAGCTATTGTGAGATCTTCTGCTGAGCCTGCATCAACCCCAGTTGATAATATCGGAACAATGTTCAACCATTCAGGATCACCACTTGATATATGGGATAAAATGTAATCCCATGTGCTGTCATCGGTATTAGGTAAGGTCGATGTTACGAATTTCCTTGCTCCCATTGAATTTACTCTTTCAATAACTTGCTTTGGTGTCAGATTAGGGTATGGATTATTCTTCTCTAACTCAGTTGCAAAGGAATTAAAAGCTAAAAGGTTTAAAGCTATTATTGGTATTGGAAGTAATTTTTTCATGGTACTACAACTAATATATCATCACTGGATGAAGCAATACTTTTTCTCAATTCTGCCCCGTTTATAACGATACACCCCTCAGAAGCTTGATGATATGAACCATCATTTCTATCTCCGTGGATTCTAAAAGCATCTCTTCCATAAGTGTTTGTTCCTAAAATGGGAATGAGTTTTACAGTATATGGGCCTTTATGATTATTGTATCCGTTAATTCTATAATGACCTTGTGGAATAGGTCCTGTTAAATATGCGTCCTGCATGGATGGGTTATTCAACCCTGCGCCATGACCGCTATAGCCCTTTGCAATAAAAGAGCCATTATGTGTAAGTACACCAGTGCTTTGTGAATATTGCCAAGTCATACTTGTTTCCATTAGTAAATATTAATAAATTTAACTTTAAACTTAATAAACATTTTTAAAAGCATAATTTTGTAAATAAAAGAAATTTTTTGTAAATTTATTTATGAGAAATGGATTCGACTAATAAGCGCAATTTTTCAGAAAAGCGGTCAGTTGCTATAGTAGGTGTCTTTCACGCCACAGAAAAAACCACTATGGCCTATACGCAACTGATCGCAACAGAAAGATATCCGATTTCCAGTTTAAAAACGGTTTTTCATTGCCGAGTCACTTAAGCGAAGCCCGTCGACCATCAGCAGAGAATTGAAGAAAAATCAAGAGGTCCAAACATACTGCTCCGAATGGTTCATTTGAAGGTATTGGCTTATCATCATTTTGCTAAGAAAGCCGTGAAAATAACGTTGGAAGTAAAAAAATGGATAAAACGGTTAATTTGGAAAGATTTAAGTCCTGAACAGATGGTTGATTATTTGAAGAATGAGTTATTTAAGGGAATACGAACATGTTTACTTCCAGATTAAAGATGTTGCATTTGTATCATAGTAATTATGGTAGCTTATTATGTGAGTTTACCAGAAATACAAAAGGGGAGAGAATAATCACTTCTTGATATTTAATTACCTGTTGCAATCAATTATATAAAAATAGTTAATATCCTAATTTAAAATAAAATCCTATTATTGTTTTTTTGAACTAGACTTTTATTGATGTGAATTGAGATAAATGATTTTTACAACGTTCTAATATGTTAATTATAAAGTAATGTTATTTAATTCAAGGAGAATATATGAGTCCCAAGAATGATTTTAAAGCTTTTTCTATTAATAATAATGCAAATGTAGTGAGTCAAGGTAAATATGAAGAGGAACAAAGTTTAAAAACGGGGTTTCCCCCAAATAATGTTACAACTCATGTATTAAATAAAGTATTACGTCAGTCATCAACAATGGCATCTGTTGTAGCTAATTTTATATCCATACAGAGTGGGAATGATGTTAAAGATAATGGGGATATGGAAACCATTAATAAGGCTTTTACAGATTCATTGAAGAATCATACGAAGGAGCAGTTTACTTCTCAATTATCATCTAATGGTTATCAGAAATTTCCCAGTGGATTGATACTTCAATGGGGAATACACTCATTTAAAGTATTAACTGAAAACACAGTAATTCTACCGACTTCTTTTCACCATGCTTGCCTAGCTGTTGTTATGATCGATACTGGACGTGCTTGTTTACCAATGGCAGCAGCATGTAGGGGGTCATTAAATAGTTTTCAGGCTTGGGTGAGTGGGCGGGCTAATGATTATCTTGGAAATGAATGGGTTCTCACTCCTAATGATCCGCCAAATAATATAAATGGACAATATCTTGCAATAGGTTTTTGAATAATATTCTTAAAGTAAATAACTGAAAGCTGAAACCAACTCTGGCTTACACTTTTACTATTTACTTATAATATCGTGCAGGTTAACTATATGATTAAAAAAGTTTTTAATGCATGACTAGGATTCTCTTTAGCGGGGTGTTTCTGTTTAGTTGCTTGTATTAATGGGAGAGTTATAGGCTGCCATCTGCCAAGTGAAGATCACATTATTTCACTTGGCATCTTTAAGATAAAAACAATAAAATAACAGGGCATCAGCCAAGAAATAAAATTTCTATAACTGATGCAGATAAATTTATTACTGATAAGTTAATGTCATTGTTGCCGTTACATTTGCCTGCCCAGGAGTAATATTGCGATCGGTCTGAAAATAGCGGGCGTGTAAAGGGATAGATAACTTCCCACCTGAATAACTATTACCAATATTTATTTGTGAGTGGATAATGACAGGTTGGTTGTTGTAAAGAATTTGCATACCCACACCGGAAGCAGTTGTGTGATTATCATTTTGATCAAGCGCCCATACATGATATAAGTTGTTTTTTGCTCTCTTTCCGTCAAGCATTAATTGAATCTGAACATCATCATCACAATCTAAAATAACCTCAAAATCTTTCCCTCCTGCGGTACTGCTAATACCAGAAAAATCGATTTTTTTAATATCGCCCATAGGAACAGTGATATTGCTATCCTTCAATGAACAGCTTTTAGTAATAATTCGGGTATTTCCCAAACGGTAAGTATGCACGATGTGGTTATTTACTCGTGCTTGAATTAATTGTTCATTTTTGACAAAACCAGAGCCTGTTGTTGGCGCTATTTTTATTAGCTGAATTGTCAGATAACCCCATGTCTGACCACAATACCAACGACCAGAATTGTCGCAGCTTACAGGGTTATTAGCAATACGTGGTAACCAGTCGATACCATAGCCGGGACCCCAGGTATTTATTCTGATGCCAACACCGGGAACACCGGACTCGTAAATAGTATCCTTGTTATAATCTGCGCTTTTATAGGATGTATATCCCCATGATGTATTAACGTTTGTATCGCAATAGAAAATATTGTTTTTGTTGGCTAATTCATCTGCACGATATTCGTAAATCGTTGTGCCAATAGGTTGATCTCTTGGGACATATAAGGTTCCAAAAGAGAGATGAGTGATTTCTGGCTTAAATCCTTTCTCAAATTGGCAGTTAGCAGCAAGACTATAAGAACTAACGATTAAACCAATTAATAAATTGATGATAATGAACAAATACTTAAGTTTATTGTAAATATTAAACATAGCATTTTCCTGTAGGTTGTTATTTACAGTGCTCTTCTATTATGTAAATACCGGATAAAGGGCTTTTTTCTGGTAATTTGTAATTAACGACACATTCCTGAATATCTTTATAACCCCATTTAACTAATAATCGTCCACTATCGGGTAAACCGGTGAGGTAAACTTGCCCTTCATGACTAACAATCGCGCTATTTATTTCATCAATATCACGGAGTTTTTCTAATGTGACAACCGCGCCAAAAGGAATAAGATTTTCTTGGTAATAGAGATTGATTAGAGCTCTATGGCCTATCCGGGTTTTAAAATCCGCCAGAACTAATGCTCCCCGAGTAGGAATAACGGTTTGGGCATTAACGTCGATATCGACATTATCTGCTAACGAATGAGTATCTAGGGCAATCCGATTTTTCCGGTAACTGCTGACATAAGGAATAACTGCATAACCATTCCAATCGGTGGCAATACCAACATTATTTTGGATCTTTATTCCTTGAGCGCCATCAGCCCGGACTAATGCTAATGTATCTCCCAAATGTTGTGAAAGAGTAATACCGTATGGGTGAGCAACAATTCCTCCTTGAAGGCCATAATTCAGTTGGTGAGAATGACGATCATAACTATAACCGGTACTAAGTTGACCATAAGCTCCTTTATATTCCGCATGGATATGACCGCCAGCGCCAGTGCCGTGATTTGTGTAACTCTGCTGTAAACTATAGATTAAATTATTGTCTTCCAGCGCGGTACCACTTAAACCGACTTGGTGGGAAATATCCTTGTTTTTATTGGTGTTAAAATTGTAACTGGTCCAGCTATTCTTTAGCCAGCGATCTAATGGAATCTGTATGCTAAATGAAAAAAGTTGTTCATTTTTATTCGTATCTGGAAGTTGGCTATAGGTATAATTTAGACTGTAATTAATATTATTATAATTGGTGCTATAACCTGCGTTGATATTACGTTCATAGCCAGGTTGTTGCCAGTAATTTTGTTGAAGAGCGGACAAATATAAACTACCAAAATCTCCCAAGGATTGATTAATATGCAGTTGTAATTTACTTCTTTTATTGGTACGGTAACGCCAGTCACTTTTATTAGAGTCATCTATATCATTGGCTTCTTTGAAATCGTAAAAACCACGTGTTGAATAGCGATAACCTGCCAGAGTAAAATTAGTTCCTGTTAATGAAAGATCTTTTGCATATTGAAAACGGTAGGATTGTCCTTTGGTACTTATATTGGATGGTAAATCGGTGTTAGCATGAGTGATGTCAAAAGAGAGAGAACCCAATATACCAAGGTTATAACCTGATCCTAAAGCAATAGATTGATAATCTTTTGAAAAAATCGTACCGCCATAGGCAGTGATGTTATTCGAGAAACCATAGACTAATGCACCTTGGGCAAAGTTGGGTTCTTGCCCACGATTATTTGATGATTGATATTGGCCCAGTGTTATCGAATATTGGAGTCCCCCTTCTCGTAACATAATCGGTATAGTTGAAAAGGATTGAGTAGATCGGTATTCCTGACCATCGGCTTCCTTGATAATAACTTCCAAATCTCCACTTGTTGTGGTTGGGAAAAGGTCATTAATGACAAATGGACCCGGTGAAACATAAGTTTGATAAATGATATAGCCGTTTTGTTTGATCGTAACCTGAGCGTTACTTTGGGCAATTCCTCGAACACTGGGGGCGAAGCCTTGTAAGCTGTCTGGTAACATATTGTCATCAGAAGCTAATTGTAAGCCGCGGAATTGGACACCTTCAAAAATATAGGAGGGGGTAAAGCTATCACCTAGGGTTAATTGTCCTTTTAGTGCGTGAATGTCCCGTTGTAAATAGGTGTTAATACTTTTCCAATTCTTGTCACGACTGGTATAGGTAGAATAATTGCGTAGACGCCATGCTTGCCAATTAGCGCCCGTTCGAAGATTCAGATAATGGGTCTGCGTAGAGCCAGATGGGTTATCTTGCCAGGTATTTGAACCACTATAATTATAGTTAATTAGTAATGAAGTTAATCCTTGCTGCCATAATTCAGGAGAAACATAACCTCTTGCCTGATTGTTTAACATTGCTTGTGGAATACTGATATCCAGTCTTTGTTGACTAAAATTGAAGAGAGTGCTTGCTGATGGAATATATTGACTTAAATCAGACAACTCTGTTTCTGGTGGCAAACTGAACAGCTCTGGAAATGTATCAATTTTTACTCCCATATCCTGTAATTGCTTAATTGTCAGCTTGGGCAGTAATTTGTTATTTATCGTGACAAAGGTTACGTTCCTGGTATCTATTTTGTCTCTATTAAGGTAAATATCTACCCAGTAAATACCGGGCGGATAGTCATCTTGTGTGAAAATAGAGAGATCAATATCTTCAGGTGAACCAGAATCAGTACCTATCTCTAGTGCATGAATGTTGAAATAATCTTCAGAATAAGTTTTAGCAGGGTAAAAAAATACGCCCGTAGCTATAAATGGCAATAATAAGAGCCATGAATGTTCAATATCATATGGTTGCTTATTAATCTTATGCTGTGAGCACTTTCCCATAATTAACTTTCTGGTATAAATTAATATAACGGTTTTATTAAATGGTTGTTTTTTCCTCGGCAGTAACGCCACCAAAATCATTAATTGCTTTCCAATTTACCTGCTTTATGTTCTTTGCCGGCAGAGGCCAGCTTAATTGGCTAAAGGGTTTAATCATGCCCACAGGTTTTATTTCATGTTGATCTACTTTAAGGTAAGAGAATGAAATGAAGTAAGGGGTAGGATTTTCTGCGATCAATGAGTTGTTTTCCGTACGGAATTTGAGTTCTTTGTATGCGGTACTTGACTTTTCTGCCAAATTGACAGGGCGGTAAAACAATTTAAACTTTGACTTAACTGTTATTTGTAATTGATTCTGATCTGATTTTACAGAAGTAGGAATAGACTTTACATTTAACCAAAAAAGCGATTCCCGATCTTGAGGCAGATTACTTGCTGTTTTTACAATACGCAGGATATTTTCATGGCCTGCTGCGAGTTTAAAGATGGGGGGAGTAACGATAAAAGGGGTCTTCATATTATCATTTTCATCTTGGACCCAAGATTGAATCAGGTAAGGGGCATCTTTTTCTGGGTTATTTATCGAAATAGACGCTTCTTTTTTGTCACTCATGTAAATAACACGGGTTCCACCAATGACGACACCGGCGATAGCGAAATTTACACTGATAATATATAGAAAAATTATTGTGAATAGGCGTTGATACTGCACGGTAATATCTCCGTTTTATCGTGTTTTTATGCGTTATTTTGTGGGCATCCATGCCCTGTACTGCTTTATTAGAAGCAAAACGTGAATGAAGTTCTGTTCCAAATTTAGCCTGTCTTAGTTATAAACAATCGTAAAATTGGCGACTGCATCACCGGAGCCTGGGCTAATGGTTTGAGCTGTAGCAACATATTTTGCAATGAACTTCAGTTCTGCTGTTTTTTGATCAGTAAAAGATTGAGATTTGGAAGCTTTTGCCAAAGGAATCAGCGTTGAGTTATCTTCTTCATAGATACCAATAGCAACACCATCGGCGACTGCCTGGCCTTTATCATTGGATAAGGCCAGAAGATTGTTATTTCTACTGTCTATTTGCCCGTCAAATTTAACTTGTGCATGAGTATATTCTGGTGGGCAGTCACTCATTTTAATGCTAAAGGGTGTTGTTGATGCGGTACTATCTACACCACTAAATGCATTTGAGCCAATTGTTCCCATGTTTACGTTTTGATTTGCAGAGTCAGTATCGATTTTACAGGCATTTGCGATGATATTACCTGTAAAGTTGATTTTTCCGTCGGCTGCATTTGCTACAGAAATAAATACAGAAGATGCAAGTAAGGATGAAATAATCAGTTTAGCTTTCATTTTAAATAGATCCTAACCCTGCCGAGCACGGCGTCAGGGAAATAGAAATACTGATTTAATGGGAACTGTATAAACATCAATACAGCGTGTAAATATTTATGACTTTTGCCCAATGACAACGACGATAACTCAAACTGTGTCTTTTTTGGGATAAAGCCGGGTGATCATAGCGATTAATTAGGAAAAATCCAAAGAATGACTGGATAATGTGTTGTATTTAAGATTTTTATCTGTTTTTGTTTCTTAAACAGGATTATTTTTTAATATTAATGTGATTTATTGTAAGTAATAAATCATTATGCTAATTAATGAGAATATCTTTTAGTTAATAATTGGTTATAAAATTAATTGTGATATAAATCACAATTAATTTATCACGCTTAAGAATTTATTTTTTTGTTCTATTATTTTGATGTTATTACCTCTTGATGTCATTTTCTCTTTGAGCATGTTTATTCTGATAGAGATAAGTAATCTGGAAAAAATTACTCTATAGTTTTCTCATATGATCTTTCTATTTTATTGTTTGTGGTAATACCTATTTCAGTTTAGGTATGAATCCTCAACGCAATTAACACTGTAAGGAAGGAAAATGAAACAGTTCGTCTTTGTATTGGGCCTTTTGTCCATCGTTCTTGCAGTCGCGCGTCCTGCTTCGGCTATGCAAGTAGAGCAAAAAATCGCCACAAATGGTGTGGCATCGATCGAATATTCGGTACGAGGGGAGGGGCCATTGCTCATGATTCTTGCTTCAACCGGGCGAGGAACGGCGGAGTTCGCGCCACTCGCGGATCGGCTGGCGATGCGTGGCTATCGCGTTGCCTTGCCGGAACCACGCGGAATCTCAAGGTCAACTGGTCCGATGGAAAACGTGACCTTCCACGACTTTGCTGATGATTTTGCGGCCGTGGTTGCGGCGGAAGGAGGTAAGGCAATCATAGTAGGGCACGCTTATGGCCACTGGATCGCTAAAACGATTGCCGCGGATTATCCTAAGATGACGCGTGGCATAGTACTTTTGGCAGGGGCAGCGAAATCTTGGCCCTCGGAGCTCTCGGATGCGATCACGGTGATTAGTAATCCGACATCCACTCGTGAAGAGCGGCTGGCGAAACTTAGACTTGCCTTCTTCGCGGAAGGCAATGACCCGACGTCTTGGCTTGAGGGCTGGCATGCTGATGTCATAAAAAGTCAGTCCTCGGCGCGTAAGCTGACCAATCGCAAGGATTGGTGGGCGGGCGGGACGGCGCCGATCCTCGATTTGCAGGCGAGTTCCGATCCATTTAGACCTGAAACGTCTCGGATGGAAGCGAAAAACGAGTTCGGGAACCGCGTTACTGTCTCAGTGATTGAAGGGGCCAGCCATGCACTACCTGCGGAGAAGCCGCTTGAAACAGCTGATGCAATTGCAGATTGGGCCGACAAACTGAAATAATTTAAGGACAATATCTGGTCCTTATCAGGGCATTCGTACCGAATTTGTTGCGGTGTGAATGCCCCAATCAGGGATGATGCCAATAGGCAAAATAGACATCCTGCCTCAAGTTTTACACCTTATGCCGGTGATGAGCTGGAATACTCCACCAACATCGGTGCTTTGAAAATCATCTTGGCTTTGTTCTTCGACACCTTGTGTCGACAAAATTGATTAAAAAACCATACCAATCAAGTTGTATTAACAATATTAGTTACAACATACTTTTAAACACAACACCAACAGAAATATGAAAGAACAACAAAAAACCAGACAAACTGCTATATGAAAATCCAGAAAGCCATCACAGGAAAGTAATGGCCTGAATCTGACGAGACTACTTGAGCAGTAATCCAGTGGCAGGGATTGCTGTTATCAGCAATACGGCAATAGTGAGCTTTTCAGCCAGATGTAAGCTGTTTTTCTGCGGGTTTTGATGGCGTACATACAGAAAAACTATAAGACCTGGTGCGTAGAGAACAACAGACAATAACAAATTCATTAAACCGGATGCATAAAGTAGCCATATGCCATAAATACAGGCTCCAACGGCAATGAGTAATAATCCTTTATTGCTACGATCAAAAGCGACTTTTAAAAGAAATGCTCCCACAAGGAAATAGGGCACTAAAATCATCTCTGACGCAATTGCCAGTAATGAATTGTAATTGCTTCCACTTAACCAGATCAAAACGAGAGAGAATTGTACCGCGCCATTAGTGAACCACAATGAAGATGACGGTGCATTATTGCGGTTTTGCTGGCTAAATACTTTTGGAAAAGAGCCGTGTTGGGAAGCGATAAATGGCACTTCTGCCGCCATGATCGTCCAACTCAGATAAGCACCACAGACGGAGATAATCAATCCAGCGGCAATAATGATTTCGCCTGCGGAACCAACGAGTCCCACCATCAGGTTTGCCATTGATGGGTTGCGTATTTCTGCTAACTCAGATCGTGGTACTAATCCAAGGGAGAGTAGGGTGACCAAGATATATATTGCTAATGCTGCAACGACAGCCAGCATGGTTGCAATACCCACGTCTGTCCGTTTTTTCGCCCTGGCTGAAACGACAACAGCACCTTCAATACCAATAAAGACCCAAAGAGTAATCAACATGGTGTCTTTTACTTGTTGCCAGACAGGAACGCCTAGATCAATGCCTTTAAAGTCGAGGTTAAAGATATCCATTTTGAAGGCTATGGCGGCAAGTATGATAAAAGCACCTAAAGGCAGCAATTTTGCCATTGTCGCCAATTTGTTGATTCCGGCTGCGGTTTGAACGCCGCGGAGTACCAACCAATGGACGAACCAGAGTAGGATAGATTCTCCCAATAGGGACTGCCAAGTATTGCCATCACCAAAGATGACGATGCCCTCTTTGTCAGTAAAGAAACTTAGTGCGGCAAAAACGATAACCAGATAAGAAACATTGGCAACGACTGCGCATAACCAATATCCCCAGGCAGAGCAGAAGCCTATTAGTTCACCAAAGCCCTCTTTGGCATAAGTGAAAATCCCTCCATCAAGATCCGGACGAAGACGAGAGAGTAATAACAGTGCGGTAGCCAGGAACAGGATGCCGACACCTGTTATTCCCCAACCAATCATTAACGCTGCCGGGCTGGCGATTTCAGCCATATTCTGCGGTAAGCTGAAAACACCAGCACCAACCATAGAGCTGAGTACCAGAGCAGTAAGAGCTGTGAGACCTAGTTTCTTTTCCAAAGATATGTTCCTAATGTGACATAAACTGCATTATTAGCCAGTTCATTACCCGATCATAAAGATGAGCTGGGTATCTGGTTTTCGTTGCTTCCAAGCTGTATAGAACGGAAAGATAGACAGATTGAACCTAGAAATAGAGGGGGATTCTACGAAGGGTATGAGCTGGATGCAATGGTTTTCTATGCAAATAACTATAAAATTTATGCATTGTTTGATGGTGAGTTTGGTGATGATGAAGTGTAGTGAGAAGCAATTTATTTTTATAAGCTTATATGAGTTATTTTTATAATGCTGTTTGTCGTATTGAGGTAAATAGGTGATAAATATGAAGTACTATGGTGTTATTACTAATTAAGTAATTTTTATTTTAATTTTTTCGATCGATCTCAAAATTTAATAAAATGATTGTGGAAAATTTCATCTCTAATTTTTATTTTGTCATGCAATATTATTGCTAAGTAATAATCATCTTTTGTTTTCATGTCAATTTGTTAAATTAATCTATTGAGTATGTAATTTCATAATGTTATAAATATTTCATTAAATTAAAACATTTAGAGTGTTTTTTAATTTATTGATTTAATTTAAGTATTTATTGAAATTTAATTGATTTTGTTAATTTTATATTCAGGTTAATATATTTTTCATTGACTTTTCTATCAGTAACTAATTAAATTTCCACAATGTGATATAAAACTAATCTTATATAAAAATAAAAAAATCATGTTGACAACGACTGCTTTGATTTATATTGTTTGTGAAAATATTACTCTGCCATTTATTAACTTGTTTTTCTTGTATATGTTTTTAATTTTCAGGAATGATTATATGTACATATGCCAAAAAATATTCTCAGATGGTTAGAGGACAACTGTCATTCAAATTCTTATCTTTTAGGTGCCGATGAATGGCTCAGTATTAAATATTCATAAAGGTTAGAACATATGAAACGTGTTCTTGTAGTGTCATATTCCCAAAGTGGTCAATTGATCGAGGTGGTAAAAAGTTTAATCTCACCCCTGCAAGAGTCTGATGAGATATACATCCGTGAAGTTGTTCTGAAACCGATTCCAGAATTTGCGTTTCCCTGGAAATTTTCCAAATTTGTTGATGTTTTCCCAGAAACAGTGCAGTTGCATCCGCCTGAGCTAGCGCCTTTGAATCTGGAAGACGAAGAACCTTTTGATTTAGTCATATTAGGCTACCAGGTTTGGTATTTATCGCCGGCTCCTCCGATAACAGCATTTCTTAAGAGTAAAGAAGGAAAGCGTGTACTTAATGGCCGACCGGTGGTGACAGTTATTGCTTGCCGAAACATGTGGTTGATAGCTCAGGAAACTGTCAAAAAATTGTTGCATGAAAGTGGAGCGTATTTGCGCGATAACGTGGTTTTTGTTGATAAAGCAAACTTTTTTGCAACAGTATTCACAACCCCAATATGGCTAATGACAGGAAAAAGACAGCCATTTCCTAGCTTACCGCGGGCGGGCGTATCGGAGGAAGATGTTAAAGATGCTCCACGTTTTGGTGATGCATTATTGGCAGCGCTCAAAACGGATAAAGAGAAAGTTGATGCTCCAATGTTGAAAGGTATGGGTGCGGCGGTTGTCGACCAAGCTTTTATTTTTGGTGAACGTGCGGCGCATCGAGGGTTTAGATTTTGGTCCGGGCTGATTTGCCGTGTAGGCAAACGAGGGATATGGGTAAGACGCTCTTTATTAGCGTTGTTTGTAACCTATTTGATATTGATGGTACTAGTTGTTTTTCCTATTTCAGTGGTTGTTCGCCGTTTGCTTACCCCATTACTTAAAGAACGTCTTAATGAATTACAGAAATACTATGAACAACCTTCTGGTTCTGCCCGCTATGATGATAAGGAGATAAATAAGTAAATGAGTAACAACGTTTATATCACTAAAGTTTCCGCGTTTATGCCGGGAAACCCAATAGATAATAATACAATGGAATCTGTTCTTGGTTTTGTTGGTGGTCGTCCGTCAAGATCTCGTCATATAGTCCTTCGCAATAATGGTATCAAATATCGCCATTATGCACTGGATCCAGAGACAGGTGAGGCAACTTATACATCTGCTCAACTAGCGGCTGAGGCAGTAAAAGGTTTGGTTGATGAACACTTCTCTTTAGACGATATGCAAATTCTGGCAGCAAGCAGTGGTACTCCTGATCAAATTATACCGGGTCATGGTCTCATGGTTCATGGAGAGCTCAAAAATAAACCATGTGAAGTTATCTCAACTTCCAGTGCTTGTGCTGCGGGTATAACAGCGATGAAATATGCTTATTTGTCCGTTCTCTCGGGAACGACAAGTAATGCGGTTTCAACAACGTCGGAAGTACCTTCCACTGTATTGCATGCCCGCAATTTCCAGAGTGAAAACGAAGCTCGGGTTGCAGAACTGGAACGACGCCCTGAAATCGCTTTTGAAAAAGATTTTCTACGTTGGATGCTTTCTGACGGCGCCGGCGCTGCTTTACTTGAAAACAAACCTCGACCTGATGGTGTTTCATTACGAATTGATTGGATAGATATTTACTCTTTTGCTAATGAGCAAGAGACATGTATGTACTCAGGTGGAGAAAAGTTAGCAGATGGCAGTTTGAAAGGTTGGGCTCAAATGAGTCAGGCTGATTGGCTTGCCTATTCTGTTTTCTGCATCAAACAAGATGTCAGATATTTAAATGAGAGGGTTGTTAAATTCACACTTACCGAACCATTGAGACGGATAGTTGCTGATCGTAATTTATCGGCAGAATCTATTGATTGGTTCTTGCCTCATTACTCATCTGAATATTTCCGCATGAAATTTGCCAAGGGTCTTGAAGATATTAATTTTGGTATTGAACAAGAGCGTTGGTTTACTAACTTAACAATGAAAGGAAATACCGGATCGGCTTCTATTTATATCATGTTGGATGAGCTTATGAAGTCGGGTAAATTGAAGAAAGATCAGCGTCTGTTATGTTTTATCCCTGAAAGTGCCAGATTCACAGGGGCATTCATGCACCTGACTGTTGTGTAAATATTTAATCTTAGTGTTAATGAAGAATGGGGAAACAACCTGTTTCCCCTCGTAATGGGTACATCTAGGAAAATACAGCGTGGAAAATTTAGAGAATCGTGTCAAAAGTGTTGTTGCAGAACAACTTGGAATACCTGAAACCCAGATTCTTAATACACAAACATTCGAGGAATTAGGTGCCGACTCGTTAGATAATGTTGAATTGATTATGGCTCTGGAAGAGCACTTCGGAATAACTATTGATGATGAAGAAGCGGAAAAAATAGTGACGATACAGAACGCCATTGATTGTATCGATTCGAAGTTGGAATCCGCTAACTAATTTGAAGAACTTTATTATCTTTATGAATAAAAAAAGCACA
Organism: Photorhabdus akhurstii; assembly: GCF_019090985.1. NCBI lineage: Bacteria > Pseudomonadati > Pseudomonadota > Gammaproteobacteria > Enterobacterales > Morganellaceae > Photorhabdus > Photorhabdus akhurstii. Next base: position 2,535,972 of record NZ_CP020335.1, read on the forward strand.
TATGATTATCATGTGTGCCTTTTTTTGTTTTTGGTTCAATAGGGTTATTTGAACAGATCTGCGCTGATCGTGGAGGTTCCACCACTGGATTGCCATTCACGGGTAATATGGTAGTACTTAGCGCCTTTAGCCGCGGCGCGTTTAGCGACTTCATAGGAAACATCAGGCATGCTGTTGTAATAGCCTGAGAAGGTGATGGAATCAAAAGGTACCATCTGAGCAGCGCTGATTTTATTTAATTCTTGAATTTTCGTACCGTTAGGAAGGGTGACAGTGTAACGCTCACCTTTAGAATACTGGGTTTCAAAGAAGCGACCAACAGAATTACTGGTCGAAGTTGAAGAGGCTAAACCAGGAATTTCTACTTTCTTAGCCGATTCGCCACCAGCAGCCAATGCAGTGCGTCCAGAATCGGAATCTGCTGGGATAACCGCTTCATCAGCCTGAATTTGGCGTTTTGGCGCATCATCTTTATAAACATAAGCGGTAACCGTCTGATTACCGCCATCATTGATTGAAACCTGACGAACAATAAAGAAAGCCGCTGCGCCTTTTTTCTTGGCTTCTTTTGCAATGGTTTCCTTCAAATCAGGTTCAGTGTCATAAAAGCCGCTAATAGTGACCGTATCGAATGGCTCCAGCGTTACAGCTTCTGTTTTGGGTAATTCTTTGATGCCGCGAAACTCACGATATTTAGGTGAATTATCAATTTTCTCTGCATCTTTGTGATACAGATCAGCTACAACGCGCAGGTTGCCACTATTATTCAGATCATCAAGGCTTTGGATATAAAACCCATCAGCACCCATTTTGTCCGCACGACGGGAAACCGCATCGGCAGCTTCATAAATAGCATTAAAAGGGCCTGTAACCGTAATACGTTTAAACGGTTTCAGCTCTGCTGCTTTCTCCGGGGATAACTCCTGAGCTGCTTGAGCAGTGGTAATACCCGTTAATGAGAATACCGCTGCTGCAATCATCGTTGTTTTCAGCTTCATAAAAAATCCTTCCACCTTGCGCATTAAATAATAGTTGTAACTTGCTGAACATGGTTGTGTATCACATAGCCGATAATTATTACATGTAATAATAGCTAATGTCCCACGAATTTATGCTATCAGTATGAATGCAAGTTTATAGAATAGGGCGCCATAAGTTTTTAGCAACATAGGGAGTGAGCCAGTTAAAAGTGCGATTTGCACCGGTAATACTATTTATAGTACTACTTATTATAATACTACTTAGTTATTTTTTACCCATTAGCGATCGATCACCGATAATATTTTCAGTTGGTTATTAAAATATTTGTTGATAGATTTTACTGATGGCAGTAATCAAGTTAATTTAGTCGCTAAGTTAACTGTAGCAAGCAATAATCATCATTAATCTTAGGCTTTAGGAAGGGAACATTATGCGTATTGGTGTACCGAAGGAGCGACTTGTCAATGAAGCACGTGTTGCAGCCACACCGAACACTGTGGAACACCTGCTGAAATTGGGATTTAATGTCGTTGTTGAGAGTGGAGCTGGGCGTTTAGCCAGTTTTGAAGATAGTGCTTACCAACAAGTAGGTGCTGAAATTACTGATCGTCATAATATTTGGCGTTCAGATATTATTTTAAAGGTTAATGCTCCTGAGGATGACGAAATTGCATTAATGAAGGAAGAGAGTACGTTGGTTAGTTTTATCTGGCCAGCGCAAAACCCTGAGTTAATGCAGAAGCTATCAGACCGTAAAGTCACGGTGTTGGCGATGGATTCAGTACCGCGTATTTCCAGAGCACAATCGCTGGATGCGTTGAGTTCTATGGCAAATATTGCCGGTTATCGTGCAATAGTCGAAGCCGCTCACGAATTTGGCCGTTTTTTTACTGGTCAGATTACTGCGGCAGGAAAAGTCCCGCCAGCCAAAGTGATGATTATTGGCGCCGGTGTTGCTGGTTTGGCTGCTGTGGGGGCCGCAGGCAGTTTAGGCGCGATTGTTCGTGCGTTTGATACTCGTCCTGAAGTTAAAGAACAAATTCAGAGCATGGGGGCGGAGTTTCTTGAGCTGAATTTTGAAGAAGAGGCCGGTAGTGGTGACGGATATGCAAAAGTGATGTCCGAAGCCTTCATTAAAGCGGAGATGGCGCTTTTTGCTGAACAGGCAAAAGAAGTTGATATCATTGTAACAACCGCGTTAATTCCAGGGAAACCCGCTCCACGTCTTATCACCAAAGAGATGGTTGAATCCATGAAGCCGGGTAGTGTGATTGTTGATCTGGCGGCTCAGACAGGCGGCAACTGCGAATTAACGCAAGCAGATAAATTGGTTGTTACTGCAAATGGTGTGAAAATTATTGGTTACACAGATTTGCCCAGCCGTTTGCCAACACAATCTTCTCAGCTCTACGGTACTAACTTGGTTAATCTGCTCAAGTTGTTGTGTAAAGAAAAAAATGGCGAAATCAATATTGATTTTGACGATGTTGTTATTCGTGGCGTGACAGTCGTCAAAGAGGGAGAAATTACCTGGCCTGCGCCACCGATTCAAGTTTCAGCTCAGCCGCAGGCAAAACCAGCCTCGGTTAAAGCAGAAAAGCCAGCGGCGAAACCCGTTTCACCTTGGTTGAAATATGGTTTATTGGCATTGGCTGTTATCTTATTCGGTTGGTTAGCCAATGCTGCGCCAAAAGAATTCTTATCCCACTTTACTGTTTTCGCGTTAGCTTGTGTGGTGGGTTATTACGTGGTTTGGAATGTCAGCCATGCTTTGCACACACCGTTAATGTCGGTAACTAATGCCATTTCGGGGATTATTGTCGTTGGGGCGTTATTACAAATTGGTGATGGTGGATGGGTAAGTTTCTTCTCATTTATTGCTGTTCTTATTGCCAGCATTAATATCTTCGGTGGCTTCACTGTCACTCAACGTATGCTGAAAATGTTTCGTAAGGACTAAGGGGTAACTAATGTCGAGTGGAGTCGTTACAGCAGCATATATTGTTGCCGCCGTTTTATTTATTTTCAGCCTGGCAGGGTTATCTCGTCATGAGAGTTCTAAACGCGGAAATATTTTTGGTATCACCGGAATGGCAATCGCATTGATTGCGACGATTTTCGGACCTGATACCGGAAGTGTTGTCTGGATTATTCTGGCGATGGTGATCGGTGCGGTTATTGGTATTCGTCTGGCAAATAAAGTTGAAATGACTGAAATGCCGGAATTGGTTGCTATTTTGCACAGTTTTGTTGGTTTGGCCGCCGTGCTGGTCGGTTTTAATAGCTTTATTGCTCACGATAGTTTTGCAGAACCCGTGATGGAAAATATCCATCTAACAGAGGTCTTCTTAGGGGTTTTCATTGGTGCGGTTACCTTCACCGGTTCCGTTGTGGCATTTGGTAAATTATGTGGAAAAATTTCCTCTAAGCCGTTGATGTTGCCAAATCGTCATAAATTAAACCTTGCGGCGCTTGTGATCTCCTTTGTGCTGTTGATTACCTTTGTGAAAACGGAAAGTACGGGCCTGCAAGTGTTCACGTTATTGCTCATGACAGCAATCGCATTGGCGTTTGGTTGGCATTTGGTCGCTTCCATCGGTGGCGCGGATATGCCAGTGGTGGTTTCAATGCTGAACTCCTATTCGGGTTGGGCCGCAGCAGCAGCGGGTTTCATGTTGAGCAATGATTTGTTGATTGTAACGGGTGCACTGGTTGGTTCTTCGGGGGCGATTCTCTCATACATCATGTGTAAAGCGATGAACCGCTCTTTTATCAGTGTGATTGCTGGCGGGTTTGGTACTGATGGTTCTTCAACCGGTGACGAGCAGGAGATGGGCGAGTACCGCGAAACCACAGCGGAAGAAGTGGCTGAACTATTGAAAAACTCAACTTCTGTTATCATCACGCCGGGATACGGTATGGCGGTTGCTCAAGCGCAATATCCGGTACATGACATCACAGCCAAACTGCGGGAGAAGGGAGTCAACGTTCGCTTTGGTATTCATCCCGTTGCGGGACGTCTGCCTGGGCATATGAACGTGCTGTTGGCAGAAGCAAAAGTGCCTTACGACGTTGTTTTGGAAATGGATGAAATCAATGATGATTTCTCTGATACCGATACTGTGTTGGTCATTGGCGCCAACGACACCGTTAACCCTGCGGCACAGGAAGATCCCAACAGCCCGATTGCGGGTATGCCCGTTCTGGAGGTTTGGAAAGCACAAAATGTTGTTGTGTTCAAACGCTCTATGAACACAGGTTACGCCGGTGTACAAAATCCACTATTCTTTAAAGACAATAGCCAGATGTTGTTCGGTGATGCGAAGGCGAGCGTAGAGGCAATCCTGCGTGCACTGTGATTTTCTATTGTTTTAACTTACAGCTATGATGGATTTACTGTCTCTTAGTCAGATTTCTTGATTAAGAGACAGAAATTACATTCGTTGTTTTACTTTATTTGCGATTCACTAGTTATTAATGCTTAAGTTAGTGCTTATAGTTGATTTCTCGCTGGTGACGGATAGCCAAAATGTAACGCGTATTACTTCCGGGAAGTTCTCTGTATAACAATATATAGCCTGTACCACCAAAAGGGATAATTAACTCAAAGAGTGGATAAATTTCTGTTGGCCGTCCAGATAAGACGTTAGATTCCAGTGCTTGGATGTGTTTGCTAATGATACTAAGTGCCGACTTCGCAGCAACTGTATCGCGTTGATATAAGAAATCAATAAGACGATTTATATCTCTTGTTGCTGCGGGAGTGACTATTACAGATGGCATTCAGGTGGCTCCTTATCCTCGCCACGTACAATCGCATCCAGCCAATTACAAAGTTCACTGCCAGTTAAATGTAAACCGGTGGCTTCATATTCTAACCAAGCGTTTTCGGCATCACGTAAAAATTGTTGTCTGGCCTCCAAAGTATCAATTTCACTTTCGATTGAACGTACCATAAGCGAATGGGCAGAAATACCTTGCGTGTCAGCCAACGCTTTAATGCGTGTTTTTAACCCTTCATCTAAGCGAAGGGTTATTGTCTGTTTCGTTTGTTTATGCATAACCTTTCTCACAATGATATCACTAGTAACACAAATGCTATCATTAGATAGCGAGCATAACAACATTTCAGGATGTAATACATCGCACGGTTATGTGAAGAGTTCTGCGTTTGTTATTTAATTTCCAGCGTATCGTACCCCCGCCAGCGATAATTCATCACTGATAAGGTCCAGAACAGAACAAAAATCCCGACAACCCAAAAACCAACATTGCCCATATTGTCATTTAATGCCCCGATAGTGTTCCAGAAAACGCCATGCAAACCCCACTGTTCAGCGATAAGCCCAAGCGCTTCCAGCCCACCGATGAACAGTGCTACAGCAACGGAAGCCGCGGTAATGGTCATGTTGTAATAGAGTTTGCGTGTCGGTTGGGAAAACGCCCAACCATAGGCACCCACCATTACAAAATTATCCAGTGAGTCGATGAGTGCCATACCGCTGGTAAATAGCGCCGGGAATACCATCAACGACCACAGAGGAAGCCCACTGAGAGAGCCGGCGGCAGATATGCTTAATAGCCCAACTTCGGTAGCGGTGTCGAAACCCAATCCAAACAGAAAACCGACCAAATACATATGCCAGCTTTTGCTTACCAGTCGGAAGACTGAGTGAAACAGGCGCGTCATGATCCCCCCCGGCGTCGTTTCTAGTACAGTCAAATCACTTTTAGCCAGATTTTTGCCACGTTTGATCTCCTGAAACTTCTGATAAACGCTTTTTAATATCAGCAAATTAATTAGTGCTATTGCTAGCAGAAAGCAGGCCGAAACTAAGGTACCGGCAATGCCGCCATAGTCATGAATCCAGCCCATTTGATCTTTAAACGCCATAGAGGTTAGGACGATGGCGAAGCAGGCCAGAATAACAATGGTGGAATGCCCAAGAGAAAAGAATGCGCCGACAGCAATGGGTGATTTACCCTGTTGCATCAATTTACGGGTGACGTTATCAATGGCTGCGATGTGATCAGCGTCGACCGCATGGCGTAGTCCATAACCGTAAGCCAGCAGGGCCGCCCCCGTCATAACCGCATGATGACGGAAAGCGATAAATGCCCAAACCCAAGCCAGTATGTTGGCGGCAATCAAAACAACCAGAAGAGATACAGCACGTTTTTTATCCGTTAAATTATTCATATATGGAATACCTGTAAATCTGTAAATGTAAAACCCGTCTTACGGGTGATTGCTAGAAGTCCAAAAAAACAGTAAGTATTTTCTGACTTCATGACCTATAATTTTTTTACCAAGTGGGCATACTAATCAGCTTGTAATATTACCTTGGATAAATTTAAATAAGAGGTAAGAGGACTAACCTGTGTTGAAAAGAATGATCTTAATTGACATATTATGGTCTTTGTGTCAAAGATTTTTTGCTAAAAGATTATCTAAATCAATATTCGGATAGGGACAGCAGCTTTTGAATAAAGTCTGTTGGAAAAATTGTATTAAGTTATATATTGACATATAAGTTATATATTGACATAGCAGTGTGGCCGTATGGAATAACCAATGATTAGGGGGCTTTATGCAATTAACACCAAGGGAAATCGAAAAACTCATGGTATATACACTGGCTGATGTCGCATTAAAGCGTAAGTCTCGCGGTTTAAAACTCAATTATCCTGAAGCCGTTGCGATTATTACTGCGGCTGCATTGGAAGGCGCCAGAGAGGGGAAAACATTGGAAGAAGTGATGGATGATTCCAGGCATGTTCTGACTAAAGAGGATGTGATGGATGGCGTCGCTGATCTTATTCCGCATGTACAGGTTGAAGCGATATTTACTGATGGTAGTCGTTTGGTCACTGTGCATGATCCCATTCAATGATTGCTGAAACAAATTGTAAATAGCAGGAAAAATTATCTAGACAAAATATTAACTTATGTCTTGACTCACGTCTTAACGTGGAGATTTTCCGATGGAAAAAAATAATAAAGAAGATGTTACTCCGTTGGGGGGGTATATTCTGGCTAAAGACCCGATCTCCTTTAATGAAGATCGCCCGGTTATTCAATTAAAAGTTCGTAATTCAGGTGATCGTCCTATTCAGGTGGGATCTCATTTCCATTTTTTTGAAGTAAATAAAGCTTTGCAATTTAATCGTGCGGCTGCGTTTGGTAAACGACTTAATATCACAGCAACAACCGCTATCCGTTTTGAACCCGGTGATGAAATCGAGGTGTCATTAATCCCGATTGGCGGGAAACAAAACGTTTATGGATTTAATAATTTAGTCGATGGTTGGGCGGGTAAAAGTCAGGTTGTTATTGATGAGCCTGTGGAGAAAACCTGGTTACATGCCGGATAGTAGAATCGAATGAATTCAAGGTAGAATTGACGAACGTCGGAAAATCTTTCGAACAAAGGAATAAACTATGCCAACCATTTCCCGACAGGAATATGTAGGTCTTTTTGGTCCAACGACCGGCGATAAGATCCGCTTGGGTGATACCAATCTATTTATTGAAATTGAAAAAGATCTGCGTGGCTATGGTGATGAATCGGTCTATGGCGGAGGTAAATCGCTGCGTGATGGTATGGGTGCGGATAACCGTATGACCAGCGAAAACGTATTAGATTTGGTCATCACCAGCGTTACTATTTTAGATGCCCGACAAGGCGTCATTAAAGCGGATGTCGGCATAAAAGGGGGACGTATTGTCGGGATAGGTAAAAGTGGTAATCCTAACATGATGAATGGCGTTACCCCCGGTATGGTGGTTGGTGTTAGTACTGATGCTATCTCTGGTGAGCATCTCATCCTCACGGCTGCTGGTATTGATACCCATATTCACTTTATTTCTCCTCAACAGGCTGAACATGCTTTATCCAATGGGGTGACGACTTTCTTTGGCGGTGGTGTTGGCCCCACTGATGGCACTAATGGCACCACTGTCACCGCCGGTCCGTGGCATATCCATCGCATGTTGCGTGCTTTTGAAAGTTTACCGGTTAACGTAGGTATTTTGGGAAAAGGCCATGCTGCGGTGGCTATGCCGCTGGTTGAGCAGATCAAAGCGGGCGTTGCCGGGTTGAAAGTGCACGAAGACTGGGGCGCAACGAACTCCGCGTTGCGTAATGCCTTACGTGTAGCGGATGAAATGGATATCCAAGTCGCAGTGCATACTGATAGCCTGAATGAAGGCGGTTATGTTGAAGATACCATCGATGCTTTTGAAGGTCGTACCATTCATACTTTCCACACCGAAGGCGCCGGTGGCGGGCATGCACCGGATATCATTAAAGTTGCCAGTCAGATGAATGTGTTGCCTAGCTCGACTAATCCCACACTGCCTTACGGTATCAATAGCCAGGCGGAATTGTTTGATATGATTATGGTTTGCCATAACCTTAATCCCAAAGTGCCGGCCGATGTTGCATTTTCGGAAAGCCGCGTACGTCCAGAAACCATTGCTGCGGAGAATGTTTTGCACGATATGGGCGTATTGTCGATGTTTTCCAGTGATTCTCAGGCAATGGGGCGAGTGGGAGAAAACTGGCTGCGCGTGATGCAAACTGCCCATGCCATGAAAGCGGCGCGAGGCAAGTTGCCGGAGGACGCAGCACATAACGACAACTTCCGTGTATTACGTTACGTCGCCAAAATTACGATTAACCCAGCTATTGCTCAGGGCATAAGTCATGTGCTCGGTTCGGTTGAAGTGGGAAAAATGGCTGATCTTGTGCTGTGGGAGCCACGTTTTTTTGGCGTAAAACCTAAGTTGGTCATTAAAGGCGGTATGATTAATTGGGCGGTGATGGGGGACCCAAATGCTTCATTGCCGACGCCGCAGCCGACATTTTATCGTCCTATGTTTGGCGCATTGGGCAAAACCCTTCAGGAAACCTGTGTTACTTTTGTATCCCAGGCGGCGATGGAACTGGGGGTAAAAGAGAGCCTTGGTTTGGAACGTCAGGTTATGGCGGTGCGCAACTGCCGGGCTATCTCTAAGAAAGACATGGTGCGTAATGCTGAAACGCCCGCAATTGAAGTGGATGCAGAAACCTTTGCTGTCAAGGTGAATGGTGAATATGCCACCGTAAAACCGGTCAGGACAGTCGCGCTCAATCAGCGCTATTTCTTTAGTTAATCTATTTTTTGTTGCCGGTCAGAGAATATGTTTCTGGCCGGATTAACCGATCCACTCGTTCAGAGGATTATCTTATGATTGTTATTGAACAGATTCTTGGTAATGCCAAAAAGGATGTTTTCTGGCGAGATCGCTTGCAAGGGATCTCGCCGGATATCTTGGTACTTTCGCAATGGGAAGCGCAAAAAAGCCGTTGTCGTAAATCTACCCTTAATGGATTGGATTTAGGTATTTCCCTTGATCGTCATCAGGTATTGTCTGATGGCGATGTTTTATTGTGGGACGAAGCTAAAGGATTGGCGGTTATTGTTCAAATGAGCCTGCGTGATGTGATGGTTATTCATCTGAAATCATTACTGTCATTAGATTTAGAAACGGTAATGAAAACCAGCTTCGAACTTGGTCACGCTTTAGGTAATCAGCATTGGAAGTCAGTGATTAAAAACAACCAGATTTATATTCCGTTGACAGTCTCAACTAAAGTCATGGATTCAGTCATGAAAACCCACGGTTTTCATGCCTTGCCTTACTCCTTTGTTAAAGGTGAAGAGATATTGCCTTCTCTTAACAACTCAGAAGCTCGCTTATTATTCGGTGGTGCTGAGGATTCCGCGACACACGTTCATGTCGATAATACATTTCTGAACCAGCATGTGATTAAACTAAAATGAACGCTCTCCGCTTAATCAGAATCATGCAGTTTGCTGATTCAGTATTGCCTGTTGGCGCGTTTTCTTTTTCAAACGGTCTGGAATCGGCCATTCAGAGCAAAATCGTGTATGACGTGGCAACGTTAAGCGAGTTTACGCGCACAGCGTTGTTACAGGCGGTAAGTAGTGATGGCCGCGCAGTTGTGGCTGCGTGTCAGGCGCTGAATAGTGGGCAACATGATGCCGCTATCACCCATGATTGGGCGGTACTTAATCGCAAATTAAATGAAGAAAGTCGCACAATGGTCACGCGGATGGGGAAAAAATTAGCGGAGATGGCAGTTGAAGTCACTGGTGAATCGTTAATTGCATGGTGGTTAGCACAAATAAAGAGCGATATTGCCGCCGGTACCTATCCGATTACTTTGGCGGTTGTCATGAGTGCATTGGGTGCGGCTCCACGTGAAGTGATCGTCATGCATCAATATGGCGTTGCAATGACGATACTCAGTGCGGCTATACGCCTGATGCGTGTTACCCATATAGAAATTCAACGTATCTTGTTCTCATTGAATCAAGATATCGAACTGTTTTGTGATGAGGCGGAAAAGGGAGGGATTGAACAGATGACATCTTATGCACCTATGACCGATGTTCTGGCAGCGCTTCACGTTAGCGCGTTTACCCGGCTGTTCAGTAATTAACTTGATCCTGATATCGCTTTTAACCACCTCTTAATCGTGTGAGGAAATCTCTGTGAAAAAAATTACCCGAATTGGCATTGGCGGTCCGGTGGGTTCAGGCAAGACGGCCGTTATTGAAGTGATCACACCTATCTTGATCCAGCGCGGAATAAAACCTCTGATTATCACCAATGATATTGTTACCACTGAGGATGCTAAACAGGTTAAACGTACTTTGAAGGGCATTTTAGATGAAGAAAAGATACTTGGCGTGGAAACCGGTGCTTGCCCTCATACCGCGGTGCGCGAAGATCCCAGTATGAATATTGCCGCGGTAGAGGAGATGGAAGCGCGTTTTCCTGACAGCGACGTTGTGTTAATTGAAAGTGGTGGTGATAACCTGACACTCACTTTTAGTCCGGCTTTGGCAGATTTTTATATTTATGTGATTGATGTCGCTGAAGGGGAGAAAATCCCGCGCAAGAACGGACCGGGTTTGGTACAGGCCGATATTCTGGTGATCAACAAAATTGATTTAGCGCCTTATGTTGGCGCCAGCTTGGCGGTGATGGAGCATGACACTCAAGTTGTACGTGGTCAGCGTCCTTATATCCTTACCAATTGCAAAACCGGAGAGGGTGTTGAAACGTTGGTAAATATGATCATGCGTGATTTCCTGTTTACCCATTCATTACAGGCGAAGCAATGACTTCCACCAGCTCACCGCAAAATATCGGAGATGCATGTCAATGGGCGAATAATCTTGGTGTCAACGCGCCGGAACTTGCACGATTTCAGGATGAACCGCCTCAGATGGCAAGCGGTGATGTCGGTAAAAGTGGTTATTTGCGGTTGGGATTTGCCCGGCGTGGCGATCGTAGTATTTTGGCGCAAATGAAACGCCGGGTGCCTTATTTAGTGCAGCGGGCGCTGTATTGGGATGAGGCATTACCGCAGATGCCGTGTGTATTTATGATCTCCACGTCGGGATGTATCTTGCAAGGGGATAGATTGGCGCTGGACATTCATGTCGCTCCAGAGGCGTTTGGTCATGTCACGACCCAATCGGCGACTAAAATTCATTCGATGGAGAATAACTACGCAGCGCAAGTACAAACTATCCAGATAGAGCAGGGAGGCTATCTGGAAATGATGCCCGATCCGGTTATACCTCACAGTGGTTCTCGGTTTATTACCGACACTCAGATAACCATTCATCCGACCGCCACATTGATTTATTCTGAAATTATTATGTCCGGTCGCAAATACCACCTTGCTGATCAGGGGTTTAAATTTGATGTTTATTCATCACGTATTACGGCAACTGATTTTGATGGCAAGGTATTGTTTACAGAGCGTTATGTACTGGAGCCTAAAAAACAACCGTTGAACAGCGTAGGGGTGATGGGGCCGTTCCATGTGTTCGGAAACGTGATCTTGCTGACACCTCAGGTTCACCATGATCGTATTCTGGCGCGAATGACTCCTCAGTACGATGCTGAAACGGGTATAGCGAGTGGTACCAGTCGTTTACCTAATCAGTGTGGTCTAATCTTTAAGGTATTGGGAAAAGAAACTTATCAAGTTAAAGCGGGTATTCGTCTTTTTTGGCGTATAGCCCGTGAGGAGATCCTTGGTGTTACGTTACCTGAGCCGTTTATCTGGCGATAAAACCTGGGATGAAAATCTGTTTCGGGTTTTATCGCCAAATGGATGATTATCATACTATTACTCTATTACTATCACTCTTTAGCGGCTTTAACTGGGCATTCAAAACCATCAGGTTTTATCGCCAAAAGGTCACATTTAAGCTGGTCGATCACATGTTCTGCGGTATTTCCCAGAAAAGCGGCGGATAGCCCAGTTCTGCCAAGGATACCAAAAACAATAATACCCGCATTCATCTCATCACACATTTTGGGAATAACACTCTCCGGTAGTCCTTCATTGATATGAGTATACTTTTCATCAATACAGAATTTTTGGCGCAATTCTTTCATGGCAATAAGATGCTGGCCACGTAGAGCATGGTTATAAACACTTGGGTCGAAATCGGGTAATTCAATGGCGATATTCAGTGGCGCGACAGGATAAGCGCTGACCAAATGAATTTCTGGGTTTTTCATGACTTGATTTGCCAGTTCCTGAGTTTCCTTAACCAGTTTCAGGTTCAGTTCATGATGATATGACTCTTCATTAGACAAATTGACCGCGACTACAACGGAGCCTTGGTCTGGCCATATCTGATCTTTGACCATCCATACTGGGCATGGGCATTTACGGAGTAACTGCCAGTCGAGTGGGGTAACAATCAAGGAGCCTAGCTTGTCATGTTTATGCGTCATTTTCAGAAGTAAATCGTGATTACCTGTAATGACCTCCTGGATAATCGCTTCATAAGGTCGATTATGCCATACCACTTTTATTTCAATATCAATACCGGCTTCCAGATAGTAGTACGCTTGTTGTTTAAGCCAGGCAGTGCGTTGGCTGGTAACCCCTTTACGCATAGCATTAGCTTCTTCTGGGGAGAGTAAGGTGGTCATTTCATAAGAAAGATCATAAATGGGCAAGAAAGCTTTAATCCGGCCACCGTTGCGTTGCACTATATAAACTGCGCGTCTTAATGCCGGTTGATCGTCCTGACTTGGGTCAATTACAACTAAAAGGTTTTGATAGTTTGCCATAATGGTATCCTCACAGAGGCTAGACAAAATATGCTTCAATACTCACGTTTCAATACTAAAGATAAACCAATATGAGCAAACCGAACAGGTCAGAGGAGAACCAGATCAACAAAATAAGATGATCTGGTTTTAAGATCAGGTAATTGAAACAGATTTTTTTCCGACTAATTCAGACAACTTATCCATGTCTTCAATCGTGATGTATTTACCTTTTACACCGAGAGTATTGTTTTTCTGGAAACGCCCAAGCAGACGACTAATAGTTTCAACAGTTAAACCGAGGTAATTACCAATATCACTGCGGGTCATGGTTAAACGGAATTCTCTTGGTGAGAAACCACGCTGAGCGAAACGACGAGAGAGATTATAAATGAATGCAGCTAGCCGTTCTTCGGCGTTTTTCTTAGACAACAGCAATATCATCTCTTGGTCGCCCTTAATTTCCCCACTCATTAGGCGCATCATCTGCTGGCGAAGATTAGGCATTTTTCCAGACAGGTCATCCAATGTTTCAAACGGAATTTCACAGACCATTGATGTTTCCAGAGCCTGAGCAAAACTTGGATGTTTAGTGTTAAGAATAGCGTCAAAACCGACTAAATCCCCTGCGAGGTGGAAACCTGTAATTTGCTCATCACCTTCTTCGGTGATAGTGTAGCTTTTAATTGTGCCAGAACGGATAGCATAAAGAGATTTCAACTCATCGCCTGCTTTAAATAGCGTTTGTCCTTTCTGGATAGGTTTCTTACGCTCAATGATATTATCAAGCTGGTCAAGCTCGTGCTCATTCAGGGTAAAAGGAATGCATAGCTGGTTAATGCTGCAATCCTGGCAGTGGATCGCACAACCACCAGACTGGATTCGACGAATAACACGTTTTTCCTGGATCATATGGCATGCTCATTTGAAATATTCATATCCTTCAACTTTAGCATTTCTTGATGATTCTGGTAAGAGCTATAATGGTTTTCTGCAATTTATTCGAGAAAATGTACTACCTTATATATTAACTATAAGAAATTGTTACATTACCGTAAAGTTAGTGTTCGATCATTGCCATAGCAAGATTATATTCAATATCAGCGTCTTGAATTTGGTAAAGAGTTTCTCCTTTATCCACCTATGGCAAGCCCTATTTTTATGTTCTCCATAGCAATTATCTTTTAAAATCTATCTGTTTTTTATTTTTCTGACAAGTCAGATTATGGCTCCATATAAAGGTTTATAGAGAAATAAGACAAGTCTGAAAACATGGCTTGAATTTAAGAGCCTATTTTTGATTTTATTCCTAAATACAACTAGTTAAATAATAAGGTAAATTGCCTTTTTAAATGGCATATTTATCGCGGCGACAAGGACGATTAATGGGCAATTAAGTGTCTCGATTAGTTCTTTTGGTGCTTCGCTTTGGAATCATATAGGTGGTTTTTTTCTCTTAACAATAATATTGACGCTTTGTTTGTAGCAGTCAGTAGTTATATTTTTCCTAAATTAGGGGCGATGAATGCCGCTGTTCTTGTTATTGCAGGGCAAATGTTATCAGCGGTACTGCTTGATTGGTTATATCAGGATATGACTCCTGGGTTGGTAAAAATTGTTGGAGTACTGTTTGTTTTATATCACTTTTCTAACGGAGAATTTGTACGAATAAGTGATGATATTGTCCGAAAAAAGGATGTTATCGCGATTAATCAGCAAGTTTATGATCGTTCCAGTTTTGATGTGTCAATTATTCCACGTTGTGTCCCGGAATGGCATTATTATATGACATTGGGTCGTCGGTTACATGCGTTACAAAGTAATCCATTGTATATTGGATTAATGTCATCTAATTACAGTTCGGAGAGCAATAATGATTTATCTTCGGCGAAAAGGATGCGATCTATTCTCAATGCACTTGATAGACCTATGGCGGCATTTTATTTCTGCATAGGCGGAGATATTAGCCAAGCGCAATATATGTGTGAAGGGATGAAAGAAGATGTTGTTCATATGAAAGGGCCAGTTGAGATCACCACGATGATTTTTTCGAAAGTGGGGGTAATTCTTTGATGGCCGTAAAATTAAAAGGTATATAGCATGAATATCAGCAATAAAGTTCCATTGAAATTCAGCCTTGAGGTAAAAGAAGCGCTTGAATCAGGAAAGCCTGTTGTTGCTCTGGAATCCAATGTGATTACTCATGGTTTGGATTATCCTGATAATGTCACAACAGCTAAGAATGTTGAGCAGGCTGTTCGTGCAAGTGGGGCAATACCCGCAACGATAGGAATAGATAAGGGGGAATTATTGGATTAACATTGGAGTTTTTAGAGACATGGAATGTGCCAGTCATATCCTATCAGTCGGATGATTTTCCTGCATTCTATTGCCGTTCCAGCGGATTCAAAAGCCCACAACGTGTTGATGAACCTGCCGTAATGGCTAAAGTGATTGAAATAAATTGGATGTTGCCGGGAGGGAAAGGAATATTAATTACGACGCCAACCAAGCCTGAGGATGCGATAGAGAGTCAAAAGATTGATATGGTTATACAACAAGCGGTATTGGAGGCTAAAAAGAATAATATTGTTGGTAATTCATTAACAAAATATCTGATGAGAACGATTGACCGAGAAACTGATGGCATCTCGGCGAAAGCCAATATGGCCGTATTAGTGAATACCGCAGAAGTTGCGGGAAAGTTAGCGGTAGCCCATGCTTTTTATAAAAATAGAGGTTGGTCTTAATCATTATTTTCATCATCTGGGTGTGCTGATTATCATATTTATCGATTTTCTAATGTGTTAACTTTTCCATAATGCTGGTAAAAATCTCATTCAGTGCTGAGGGTGTAGAATCAGCGGTAAATGGCGTGCGGGAGCGCCAATATACCGTTGATACCTTAAGCCGGAAATTAATCGCTGTTTTTGGCATTACGCTTTCTCGATCCATCTTTTCAGGCGAAACTGACCTTGGCAGATCCCACGCCAAGTAAGTTAATTTTCAACTGATCACCAGGATTAACTGGCGCCATTGTGGTGAGGGAGCCAGAGAGAATAATTTCTCCATGAAGTAATGCCATATTCAGTGTTCCTAGCATATTCGCTAGCCAGGCAACAGCGTTAGCGGGATGCTCTAGTGCAGCGGCGCCGATGCCGGTGTCAACCAGTTTGCCGTTCTTCTCCAGCGTTATTGTAACGGCGGCTAAATCAATTTCTGATGGCAGACGGGCGCCACTGCCAATGACAAATAACCCTGATGAGGCATTATCAGCAACAGTATCTGTGATTTTTATTTTCCAGTCACGGATACGGGAATCGACAATTTCGATACAGGGCACGATGTAATCTGTTGCCCTGAGTACATCTCCCGCCGTAATACCTGGTCCACTCAGATTGTGTTTCAGGATAAAGCCAATTTCACCTTCAGCTTTCGGTGCGATTAATTGTTCAATGGGTACAGTGGCGTTGTTTTTGTAATGCATATCTGAGGTGAGAATGCCAAAATCGGGTTGATCGACGCCCAATATATCCATAACTACCTGGCTGGTAATACCGATTTTTTTGCCGACAATTTGTGCTCCGGTTGCTTCCAACCGGCGAACAATAACTTTTTGCTGGATGAGATAAGCATCGTGTAATGTCAGTTCTGGATATTCATCAGAGATAGGATCGATAGCTTGACGATTCTGCCACGATTGAAATAATTTCTCACTAAGATGGTTTATGATGTTATTCATCTGTTGTTGCTCCTAATCAAACCAAAGAAGTGACATTCCAACTGGAATATCACTCGTCTGAAAGAGACATTATTTGTTGCCGTTGAGTAAAAAATCGATATGGAGCCGGTTGAATGTATCCGGGTCTTCATATTGAGGCCAGTGACCGCATTTTTCCATCACGACAAAACGGCTATTTTTAATAAGCCCGGCAAGGCGCTGACCTACTGAAACCGCAGCAGTCGGATCGTGTGTGGTCCATAGCACTAGGGTTTCAGCCTGGATCTTTGCCAGCTCATCTTCGGTCAAGAGGTTACGTGAGCGGGTCTCCATATCTTGCAGACACATAATGTTTTCCATAGCGGACAACATACCCGGTTGACGATAAATGGCAAAACGGGCTTCAACCAGGTCTTCTGCCACCATCGCAGGGTCTTCCATCAGGAATTCAAGACGCTTGCGGGTAGCTTCCCGATCCGGGTTTTTCACGGCATTCAAGCTCAGTGTGCGCAGGCGTTCCATCACATTTGGATCAGCAATCATGCCACCAGCGGTGTTCAACACCAGACGGTGAATATATTGCGGATATTTTGCTGCAAACCGGGCTGCGACCCATCCACCTAACGACTCGCCAGAAAGGTGAATTTTTTTCAGATTTAATGTCTCAATAAGATCCCGCAGGTGTTCCACATAATCGATAATTTCATAGGAACGGACAGGTTTATCCGTGAAGCCATGCCCTAGCATATCGATCGCCAGTACACGAAAATGGGCAGCATGGGGCAGTATGTTGCGCATATAAGCTTCTAAATGACCTGCAATACCATGTAAGAAAATGAGAATAGGTCCATTACCTGCTTCAAGAACACGGGTTTTTATCCCTTTTACATCGAGATGATGTAGATGGATTTCACCACTGGCAATGGCCGACCAAAGCGAACGTAATTCAGGTTGTATAGGTTTATGTTGAGGGTTTGCTGATGTTGACATCATGATATCTCCCTTATTTATTTTAAGTTAATACGTTATTAATATAACGACCACGGGTAATATTCACTAATACTTAATATGTCTAGCCTGAAAGGTAAAAACAATGACGCTTATTTTTATTCTTACAGGTATTTATTTTCAACAACATCTATTAAGTGCGATAATAATTCTGAGGTGTTGTCTTTTCGCCATGCCATTATTAACTCTATTGTCGGGGAGTACCCTGATAATGGCCGACAAATAACTGCATCTGTCATGATGCTGGTAATATAGAGTGGTACTATTGCACACCCTAAATTCAGACTAACCATGTTTAAGATTAATAGCATATTATTAGCTGTTTGAATAATATTAGGAACGACATTATGTTCGGTAAAGTAATTTTCTATAATCTGTTGTAATACGCCAGATTGTGTTGGATCGGGAGTAATAAAATTTTCTCCGTGTAGATCGTTGACTGAAATTTTCTCACAATATCTTAGCCTGTGATTAGCAGGCATCAGAACCACCAGCGGTTCATTAAGAATGACTTTAAAATCAATATAATCACTCTTTATCGGCGGACGCATGAAAGCGACATCAATGTCACCTTGTAATAATTTCTCTTCTTGTCCTGGATTAAATAAACTAATAAGTTCTACTTTTGCTCCAGGATGAGCCAGGCGAAATATTGGGATGACTTCTGGTAATACTTTAACTTCTGCTGATGGGACAAATCCAATAGTTAGCACAATTTGTTCTTGTGCCGCTCTGCGTGCCATTTTTTTTGCTTTTTCTGCATTGTCAAGAATAAGCCGGGCTTGTTGGAAAAAAACTTCTCCCGCTTTGGTTAGAGAGACTCTACGTTTATTTCTCTCTAATAGTGTGGAACCAATATAATCTTCTAAATCTTTTATTTGTTGACTTAATGAAGGTTGTGCAGTATGCAATTTTTTTGCGGCTTTAGTAAAGTTTAATTCTTCTGCCACCGCAATAAAATAGCGTAAGTGTCTTAATTCCATTGCCGTTTCCTCACATATCGAAAAAAAGTCTCAATTTAAACAAACAATGTATTTCACAAAATATTAATCTATTAATAGCATTCATTTTGCATGTTGGCAAAAAGTCAACCTTTCTTTTACTTGAGGATAAAATAATATGACATTGAGCAAAAATTCAGATATTTACCGCCTGATTGATGCCCGAGCCGGTCGTGTAACTCCTCAGATTTATATCGATCCCGAGCTCTATCAGTTAGAACTCGAAAGAATATTTGGCCGTTGTTGGCTGTTTCTAGCTCATCAGAGCCAAATCCCCAGTCCGGGTGATTTTTTCAATACTTATATGGGAGAAGATAGTGTTGTTGTTGTCCGCCAGAAAGATGGTTCTGTCAAAGCTTTCCTTAACCAATGTCGCCATCGTTCCATGCGGGTTTGTTACGCGGATAGTGGTAATACCCGTGCGTTTACTTGCCCTTATCATGGTTGGTCATATGGTGTGGACGGGCGATTAGTTGACGTTCCGCTGGAAACGTGTGCCTATCCACATGGGCTTTGCAAAGAGCAATGGGGACTTCAAGAAGTGCCATGTGTGGAAAATTATAAGGGATTGATTTTTGGCAACTGGGATACGACGGCGCCCTCCCTGATTGATTATCTTGGTGATATGGCTTGGTATCTTGATGGTGTGCTTGATCGCCGTGAAGGAGGAACTGAAGTTATTGGCGGCGTGCAAAAGTGGGTGATCAATTGTAACTGGAAATTACCCGCTGAACAGTTTGCCGGTGATCAATACCATGCTTTATTCAGTCATGCCTCTGCTGTACAGGTTTTAAGTGTAAAAGAGGGCGACAGTCATAAAGCATTAGGTGCTGATCAGACTTCCCGGCCAGTTTGGGAAACGGCAAAAGATGCCGTGCAATTTGCCCAGAATGGTCACGGTTGTGGATTTTTCTTGACCGAAAAACCCGATGCCAACGTTTGGGTTGATGGCGCCGTTGCCCGTTACTACCGTGAAACTTATGCTGAGGCAGAGCAGCGACTGGGAAAAGTCAGAGCACTGCGTCTTGCCGGTCACAACAATATTTTCCCGACGCTTTCCTGGCTTAACGGCACCGCAACCATGCGGGTGTGGCATCCGCGTGGACCTGATCAGGTAGAAGTTTGGGCGTTCTGCATCGCAGATAAAGCCGCTTCTCCAGAAGTAAAAGCCGCTTTTGAGAACAGTACTGCCCGTGCATTTGGTCCGGCAGGTTTTCTCGAACAGGATGATTCAGAAAATTGGGTAGAAATCCAGAAAGTACTTAGAGGTTACAAAGCCCGTAACAGCGCATTGTGTATGGAAATGAGATTAGGACAAGAAAGAGTGCGAGATGATGGAATTCCGGGTGTGACCAATTATGTTTTTTCCGAAACCGTTGCCCGTGGCATGTATCAGCGTTGGGCTGACTTACTCACCAGCGAAACCTGGGATGAAGTAGAGGAAAAAAGCCGGGTTTATCAGCAGGAGTTGGTCAAATGAAAGAGTTAATTGTCAATCAGGAAAAAAGGGTATCGTCGGAACTGCATTATGAAATAAGCCAGTTCTTGTATTACGAAATTGCATTACTGGATGAGTGGAAATTTCGTGACTGGCTTGAGCTGTTATCAGAAGATCTCAGCTATACCATGCGCACCATTGTTAATGCTCAAACCCGCGATCGCCGTAAGAGTATCCAGCCGCCAACCACTTGGTTGTTCAATGATAATAAATTTCAACTTGAACGCCGGATAGCCCGGTTGGAAACCGGTATGGCATGGGCAGAGGAACCCCCATCTCGTACACGCCATTTACTGACAAATTTAGTGATCACTGAAACGGACTCGCCTGACCAATTTTACGTTCAGTCCAATTATTTGCTGTACCGTTCACAAAAAGAGCGAGATGAAGCTTTTTATGTTGGTAAACGGCTGGATTGTGTTCGCCGTAATCCGAAAACGGATAGCTGGCTGATTTGCAAACGTGAAATTACTTTGGATCAGGCAGTCTTAACTTTCCATAACTTGAGTGTCTTA
Source organism: Photorhabdus akhurstii (assembly GCF_019090985.1). NCBI lineage: Bacteria > Pseudomonadati > Pseudomonadota > Gammaproteobacteria > Enterobacterales > Morganellaceae > Photorhabdus > Photorhabdus akhurstii. The sequence goes on from NZ_CP020335.1 coordinate 2,556,853, forward strand.
TTCTGATGAGCCAATTATTCGTATGTACTGTTGAAGAATTGCCCGACGGAGAAGCGCGTAAGGTTGAATACACACCGGATATTGCGCTGTTTCACTGTGATGGCGAATTCTTTGCTGTTGATGACCGGTGCAGTCATGGTAATGCCTCGATATCCGAAGGGTATTTGGAAGACAATGCGACAGTTGAGTGTCCACTGCATACGGCCAGTTTTTGTCTCAGAACCGGGAGGGCGCTTTGCCTTCCTGCAACAGATCCATTGAAGACCTACCCTGTTGTTGTTAAAGACGGAAACATTTATATCACTGTATCGGAGGAGCAATAATGAGTTGGATCAAAGATCAAGTCATTTTATTAACAGGCGGTGGCTCCGGTTTAGGTTTGGCTTTAGTAGAACGTTTTATTGCTGAAGGCGCTAAAGTGGGCGTTTTGGAGCTATCGGCAGAAAAAGCGACAGCTTTAGCGCACTGTTTTGGTAACGATATTTGTGTTGTTCACGGTGATGTTGCCTCTTTTGAGGACAATGAACAAGCAGTGGCTGAAACTGTTCGACGCTTTGGCAAATTAGACTGCTTTGTTGGTAATGCCGGGATATGGGATCATAAAATCAGCTTGCTTGACGCCTCGCCAGAGCAGATTGATAAAGGATTTGATGAGCTGATGGGTGTGAACCTGAAAGGGTATATTCTAGGGGCTAAAGCCGCGTTACCGGCGTTAACCGCATCAGAAGGCAGCATGATTTTTACATTGTCAAACTCGTCATGGTTTTCTGGTGGTGGAGGGGTGTTGTATACCGCCAGCAAGCACGGCGCGGTCGGCATGATCCGCCAGTTAGCTTATGAATTAGCGCCAGTTATCAGGGTTAATGGTGTTGCGCCTTGTGGTATGCCAAGCGATCTTCGTGGGGCCGCTTCACTATCTCAGCAAGATAGATGTATTACGGATAATCTGTCATTAGAAAGTCTCGGTGCAATTTTGCCTTTGCAATTCATACCTCAGCCAGAAGATTTCACCGGTCCGTATGTCATGCTGGCTTCCCGCGCCAATAACCGTACTTTAACGGGGGTGATGATAACGGCTGATGCCGGATTAAGTATCCGTGGCATTCGCCAAGCTACAGCGGGAGTGATGTCTCCGAACAAAAAGGAGAGTTCAAATGACCGTTAAATTGATTTGTACTTCACACACGCCTTTGATGGACTTTGGTTCTCCGCCGGAAACGACAGAAAAGCATGTTCGGCTGGTTTTTCAGCAACTGGCTGAACAGATAAAAGCCTACGACCCACAATTGATAGTAATTTTCGCTCCTGACCATTTTAATGGTTTTTTTATGACCTCATGCCGGCATTTTGCGTTGGAGTCAGGGCGAATGCAGTGGGGGATTGGGATATTGGTAAAGGTCCACTCAATGTTCCTGAGAACACAGCGCAGGATTTAATTTCCGCCTTGTATAACGCCGATATTGATGTTGCCCAGTCTTGGCGTATGCAGGCTGATCACGGTTTTACTCAACCACTGATGTTGCTTTGCCAAGATTTACAGCGTTATCCAACTATCCCAATATTTATTAACTGTGCAGCTAAACCATTGCCGACATGCCGTCGTGCTGTTGCGTTAGGTCGTGCGGTTGGTCAATTCCTATTCACCACAGATCAGCGGGTATTGCTGCTAGGTTCTGGCGGCTTATCACATGATCCCCCGATACCCCAGATGGGACAAGTGCCGCCGGAAGTTGAGGAAGGACTGATTGCCGGAAGAAATCCGACAAAAGAAGCGCGCCAGAAACGGCAAAACCGAGTCATTGAGGTTGGAAAATCGTTGGCTCGTGGTGAGAATGTCGTTGCTCCGTTGAATCCACAGTGGGATGACGAGTTATTGCGTATTTTTTGTAGTGGCGATATTCGACGCCTTGCTTCATTAACCGAGGGAGGGATTGCCATTCAGGGCGGGAAAGGTGGACAGGAAATTCGTTGTTGGATTGCGGCTTTTGCAGCGCTTTCTGTTTATGGCGAATATAAAGCGCAGCGACATTATTACCAACCTATTAAGGAGTGGCTGGCAGGGATGGCAATGGTCAGTGCTCAACCTGTAACTCAGATAGGAGCGTAATATGCGGAATCAGACTTTTGTTATCGTTGGAGCAGGACAAGCGGGGGCGATGGCCGCCGCAACCTTAAGGCAGCAGCAGTTTGATGGCGATATTATTTTAATTGGTAAGGAATATCATGCGCCTTACGAACGGCCAATTTTATCGAAAGAGTATTTAATCAACCCAGAGGAAGCGCCGAAGTATCTGTTCTCCGAAGATTTTTATCTGAAAAACCAGATAGATCTACGCATAGGCCAATCGGTCAGCCAGATTGTGCCATCAAAACATTGTGTCGTTTTAGAAAATGGCGGCGAGCTTAGGTATGACAAACTCCTGCTTGCTGTGGGGGCAAGAGCGAGACGGTTTCCGCTCCTCGATCAACTGGGTGAAAATGTTTATACCCTGAGGACGTTGGATGATGCACAACGTTTACGCCAGGCGGTGAAAAAAGACAAACGGATTTTGATTGTTGGTGGTGGTGTAATTGGCTTGGAACTGGCGGCAACCTCCTGTGAATTGGGGGCAAATGTTACGGTTATCGAACAGGCGGATAACATCATGGGGCGTTGTGCCCCACCGTTATTGCAAGATTATCTTCTGAATCGTCATCAGGAAAACGGGGTGCAATTCTTCCTTGATACCAAAATTGTTTCCGCACAAAAGCAAGGGAGTGAATTAGTACTTATATTGAACACCGGAGAAAAGGTGATCGGAGATATTATTATTTATGGCATCGGCGCCGAATTCAGGGATCAGCTTGCCGCTGACGCCGGTTTGGTGACTAATGGCGGTATCGTCATTGATAGCCGTTGTCAGACTTCTGAACCGGATATTTTTGCTGCCGGGGATGTTTGCCTCCAGAGAGAACCACTGACAGGTGATCTCCAGCGCCGTGAAACTTGGGAAAATGCTAACCGTCAGGCGACTATTGCCGCACACGCCATGATGGGGTTGGAACCCCCGCAGCCGGGCGCTCCGTGGTTTTGGACCGATCAGTGGGGCATTAACATCCAGATGGTTGGTAATATGCAGGCTGAAGAGTGGCATGTTCAGGGTGATTTGCAATCAGATAAGGCCATTTTATTTGGTACAGAGAATGAAGTTTTAGTCGGTGCTGTCGCGATTAATCAGGGAAGAGAAATGCGCAATTTACGGAAATTACTTGCTAATTCAACGGTTGTTTCGGTGTAGTATTTGAATAGCTAGGTTTATAGTTATAAAGCATGACGGTATTTTATTAGCAATGAGTGATTTTATTATTGATTTACCCTTAAGGATATCACTGTCTCTGAAAAAGATTACGGCTAAAAACCGTAATCTTTATTTTAATATTACAACGATGTCTTATTAATGTTTAATAACATAAAGATCTTTCGATGACATAAGACCGAGTGGGCTGATATAATATCCCCCAATATAAGGTTTTACTAATCTGGCACTGACATAGTAATAAATAGGAATTGACGGAACATCTCTTGTAAGAATATCTTGTGCTTGCTGGAAATATTCTATGTCGTTTGTTGCTTTGGCCTTACTGATCAGATCATCATAAATATCGTTATGATATAATGATGTATTATTAGAACTATTGGTGACATAATTATTTAAAAACGAAGCAGGATTATCGTAATCAGCTATCCACGCATGTCTGACCAAATCAAAGTTACTTTGATGCATGGTGTCTAACATGGTTTTCCATTCTTGATTTTGTAAGACAGCATCCACGCCCAGATTTTTCTTCCACATTGAGGTGGCTGCAATAGCAATCCTTTTATGATCCTCTGATGTATTATAAAGAAGGTTAAGTTTCAATGGGTTATTTCTGTTATAACCGGCTTCATTCAATAACTGCCGAGCTTTTTCAATTCTTTTTGCCAGCGTCCATGATGCATAATCAGGCTGTTTTAAGTTCATTCCTCCTGTGCTTGGTGGAGTGTTATTATAGGCCGGCTTTTGGCCTTGCCCCAAGACTTTATTGGTTATGATGTTCTTATCTAAAGCCAGATTTAGTGCCTGTCTGACTCTAATATCATTAAAAGGGGCTTTTTGGGTGTTAAATTCGTAATAGTAAACAGCTAATTTAGGAGAAATATGGACCTGGCTGCCTAACTTAGTTTTTAAAGAGTTAAATAAAACCGATGGGATACCCTTTGTAATATCTATTTCTCCTGCTAAATAACGGTTCACTACCGCTGTTTCTGATGTTACGTTAAGATAGGTGACTTTATTAATCACGGTGTGTTCATTATCCCAATATTGTGGATTCCTGACGCCAATTATTTTCTCATTGACGATCCATTCAGCGAGTTTGAATGGACCACTACTGACAAACACATTCGGTTGGGTCCATTTTTCACCATATTTCTCAACCGCTTTTTGGCTGATAGGAACCATAACTGGATGTGCCAGCATATTTAAAAAATAGGATAGCGGTTGCTCTAATGTTACTTCTAGCGTTAAATTATCCAATGCTTTTACACCTAATTCATCGGTTTTTTTCTTACCGACAAGAATATCTTTGGCATTTACTATATGCATGTTTTCAATATAACTGCCATACGGGGATGCCATTTGGGGATCAATTAAACGTCTCCAACTAAAAACCACATCATGAGCGGTAATAGGTGAGCCGTCAGACCATTTTATTCCTTCTCTTAGATGAAACACCCAAGTTTTATTATCGTTAGTTTCCCAACGGATAGCTAAATTAGGATTAAACTTACCATCATTTCCTATGCTAATTAATCCACTGAAAAAGTCGTTTATAATATCAAACTCAACATCACTTTCAACTTTATGCACGTCAAGAGAAGCAGGTTCTGAGCCATTATGACGAACAATATTCTGGTTGGTTGCCAGTTGTGTACCGGGTGGAATAATTGCTGCATGAGCTAATGTCAAGCTTCCAAGCATAACTCCTGTAAATAAGGATATGTTTTTTATTGTTTTTTTCATCATGATTTCTCCAGTAATAACGGGTTTTTTCGGGTTAATGTTGCAAGTTGTAACGCCTGAAATCGGACCTAGGGTAAATAATTAGACTGAGCGTGGAGCCAAAAGTAATTATAGCTAAATATGTATTATTTCATTCCAAATGTCGTTGATTAATAATTTTATTTTTCTAATTACCCTGTTTAAAGAGTGATAAAAATAACCTGAATGACTTATTTTTATAAGAATTTATCTGAGCATTGTTATTTTTTTATTAAAAGAATTTATTTAACAACAATATTATCTGTTTCAGATATTAGTTGGTTTTTAACTTTGAAAATCGTGTTTTGTGAATTAACTCGCAATTCCTCAAAAGTGTGATTTCCTGCTACTGTCGGGTATCAACGAAGATTTATGTAGTGTAAGAGGTGAGTATGAATGTTGTAGATTAGCGGGTGTGTAAGATTTTGCGTTTCATGTATAAACACATAAACAAGGAAAATATATTATGAATAATGCTCGTTGGAACGTTGCTGTCTCTGAGGCAGTACGGTCACACATTTTAGAACTGGCAGCAGAACAAATTAAAATGGCTAACACTGATGTTAGTGAAATCGAGCTTGCTTCAATAGTTGATGAGGCTCTGGATTGGGCGCGTAAGCGCTGATGGCGGTTGTTCTTGATAATAGCACACAGTACAGATGGGTAAGATTTGCATTGGTTAACGATTGTATGTATATTCTTTATACCATCAATCGTTAACTCGAGGTGCATTATGCAAACTGTGTATAGGAAAACCAAAGTCAATAATAACGCGACGGCACCTCATCATGAGTACGATGACGCTGATGTAGCGGCTGATCGCCTTGTGAATATCATTAAGGAACTGGCTGATGGTATTCGTAGTAAAGGTAAGGCTAATATCAAGCATCAGCTAGCGTTGCCGGATAATCAGTTTCTGATGAATATGTTGTTTTTGGCGATACCAGCACGAGCGCTTGCTGAGCTGACGCCGGAAAAGAAGAGGTTACTCAATCGTGTGCGTAGCCGCGCGCGCTTTTTTGACAACGTGCGTGAAAACGGTGGTGTGTTAAATTCTGCCGAGGTAGCGAGTTTGCTAGGTGTCAGTAAAGTAACAGTTAAAAAGAAAAAGGACACCGGTAAATTACTGGCCTTGGAATACGATGGTGAGTTTATTTATCCGGCTTTTCAGTTCACCGATGATGAAAGTAAAGGCGAAAAAGGTGTGCTCAGGGGGGTGACGGAGATCTTGTTTCATCTTAATCACGTTAGCGGTGTGATGCAGTACGGATTTTTCGTGCAGAAACGTAATGTACTGGATCACCGTTTACCAGAAGGTCAAGAGTTCACGGTTATTGCTTTGCTGAGAGAGGGTGTTTCGGATGATAAGCTTCAACAGATAATCCGTTTAGCCAAGTTGTTTGGCACTCAAGATGCCGCCTAGAAATATAGAAGCATAGTAAAAAGAGAGGGAACGGGCACATACCGGCTCCCCCTTTTGTTATATTACTGGGATATCCAGGTCGTTCACCAGGATATCTTCGGCAATTTCTCCTTCATGCTCAAATTCCCTAAGCACCTTGAGTTCCTCGGTGCGTATCATGCCTTTACCCGAAGGATCGTCATGCCAGAGCACGATGCATGGCTCAAGCGTAACGTTGGACATGTAGGCAAGTCCATCCGCGTGCGGTGACAGCTTCGCCGCGAGTTGCTGCGTGATCCGGTAGTCTGTGCCGGTTAGCTGATGGGCAGTAATGTGCATTTTCGGCGCAAGTCGGGTAATGTCTACAATACGTAACTCTTTCTCTGTCACTAATGTCGCCATATGGTACCCATCCAGTTCCCGGTCTGTAATGGCTGGCAGACGTTGAAACACCTCCTTCATCGATGTTCTTGGCGAGTTGGCAAGATATAAATTACCAATTGTGCCGTTCGTTAACCCGTACCGGGTATGTCCTCCATCGCGGTTAAAGAATACGCCGCTGCCTCCGTGTTCACCCTCTTGTAGTCGGTAAAAAATTGTGCCGACTGAGATGATAATGATACTTTGCGTAATTTTATCGATGGTGAGGGTGGCTAACTGTTGCTTTGTCACTGAGTCAGGGCTTGCCTCTGATTTTGTTACCACTGAACACTCCTGTATTCTTGCCTGTTTCAGCCATATATTGCCTCCGGTTTTATTACATTAACTGGACGGTGAAGACACGCAATGCTGTGTATCTATCCAGTGATGTCAGTATATTACAGACAACGGGGCAGGGTATATGTTTTGATACAGAAAATGATTGAAAAATATACCTCATTGTATGCTGTCAGTTAGCCGTAAGAATATGCGGTAGGACAATATTAATGTATTCATTGTTGATGTACTCATTCACGAGAATAATATGAGATATTTATTATTTTATTTTAATCTAATTGCGCTTATGTATTATTAATATAATAATTGAATTCATATGCTATGAAATAAAAAATTGCGCAATAATTAAAGCTATCATTTTTATTTTTTTATACAATGATATGCTTTATTAAACAGAATAATGAGTTAATGGTAAATAAATCCTCAGAATTTATCATGATATTACAGACGAATGTGATGTGAAAAATTATTTTATAGGCTGATTGATAGTATAATGGTATTAAAATAACAATATATTTGCTCATGGATATTTATCATCGGTTTTATTACATGGGTAAAATAATCTATCAATTAGTTTTACATAATTCACAAATGGCGATTCAAATAAGCAGAAATATTGAAAATACTTATTTATGATTATGGTGATATATCTTCATTAGCCTACTTTTATAACTAGAAAAATTGACATTTTCAATCCATGTATGAATGGTAACCAATATGCAGATAGCTCAAAGAGTTGTTATTACAGGTATGGGAGCGGTAACACCGATTGGTGAAGATGTTGAATCATGTTGGCAAAGTATTATGGAGAAACAGCATCGATTTCACAGAATTGAATTTCCCGACTCATTCATTAATTCACGTTTCTTTTCCTTCCTTGTACCAAACCCATCCCGTTATCAGTTATTACCAAAAAAGTTGACTCATACGCTTTCAGATTGCGGAAAAGCAGCATTGAAGGCAACTTATCAAGCTCTTACGCAAGCATTTGGTGTGAACATATCACCTGTTGAATATTACGATAAATACGAATGTGGAGTCATCCTTGGCAGTGGTTGGGGAGCTATCGATAATGCTGGAGATTATGCCTATCAATATAAGAAAGCTAAATTAGCTCATCCTATGAGTAATCTCATCACCATGCCAAGCGCCATGACGGCGGCATGTTCAATTATGTATGGGCTGCGTGGTTATCAGAATACTATGGCGGCCGCCTGCGCAACGGGCACAATGGCAATAGGTGATGCCTTTGAAATTATTCGCTCAGGACGTGCAAAATGTATGATTGCCGGAGCCTCTGAATCACTTACTCGGGAATGTAATATTTGGAGTATTGATGTACTGAATGCATTATCAAAAGAGCAAACGGACCCAAATCTCGCATGTTGTCCATTTAGCCTTGATCGCTCAGGGTTTGTATTGGCCGAAGGAGCGGCGGTGGTTTGTCTGGAAGATTATGATTCGGCCGTCGAGCGTGGTGCAACGATTCTGGCGGAAATTAAAGGTTATGCTCAATATTCAGATGCCACTAATTTAACTCGGCCAATAGAAGATATTGAACCTAAAATATTAGCGATAACCAAAGCTATTGAACAGGCACAGATTTCGCCGGAAGATATTGACTATATTAATGCTCATGGCACTTCTACACCGTTAAATGATCTTTATGAAACCCAGTCAATTAAAGCAGCGCTGGGGCAGCATGCTTATCAAGTCCCCATATCAAGTACAAAATCTTATACCGGTCATCTTATTGCTGCGGCCGGCAGCTTCGAAACTATTGTATGTGTAAAGGCATTAACTGAAAATTGCTTGCCGGCGACATTGAATTTGCATCGGGCCGATCCAGATTGTGACCTTAATTATTTACCTAATCAACATTGCTATACCGCTCAACCAGAAGTGGCGCTCAATATTAGTTCAGGTTTTGGGGGGCATAACGCTGCGTTGGTTATCTCTAAGGTAGGGTAACTGATATGTTGATTTTTGAAATAGAAGATATTGAACATTGGTCGAATTTCTCTGGGGATTTTAATCCTATCCATTATCCGGCGAAAAGCCAGTATTTACACAATATGCAGCAGCATCCGGTTCAGGGGATGTTGAGTCTGCTATATGTGCGGCAACAGTTCTCTCAATTAACTTCAGCTTTTACCACTGGGATATTGAACATTGATGTGTCTTTTCGTCAACATGTTTATACCGCATTACCACATCAACTGAGAATTGATACTAAAAACAAAACGTTTAAATTGGAAAACTCTGGCAAAGAAAGCACGTTGTTCGGCAATACCAGCGTAGAAAATACAGTGGAATCAATTGAAGATTGGATCGTTCAGGATAACTGTCAAAGGTTAACAATAACAGGGGAAGAAGTTTGTGAAAAGTATGCTGCCTTTAGATGCTATTTCCCAAGTGTTACTTCTGTTGGCTGGTTCCTGGATGGGCTTGCTTTTCATCTTGTCATTAATTCGACAAGATTTCTTAATTTTGAGCACTACCATTTTAATCAGTTACAGGATTACTTAAATCAATCTTATACTTTGCATACTGGGCAAGGGATTAAAATAAAGAAAATGGTTGTTAATAGTACACTATTATCATCTGCACCGGATATCTGTATTGAATTAAATCCACCATTAATAATTAAGAATGGCCCTAAAGACTATATTCGTATTTTTCATTATCGATGTTTATATGATAAAGAACCTATTTTCGTGTCAAAGGTTTCAATTGTCTCTAAAATGAAATAAAAGGAAAGCGAAATGCCAACACAAAATGATATTTTTACTAAGATAAAGAATAGAATATTAGTGATGAAGGATATCGAAGAGGAGGAAATAACACCAGAATCTTCTTTTGTTTCGCTTAAATTTGATAGCCTTGACTATGTGGAAATTCAGGTTTTTGTATTGGAGGTGTATGGTATTAGTATTAAAGCTGAGATTTTTTCAAATCATTCTATTTTAACATTAAATGAACTTACGAATTATATAGAGTCTAATTTATAAACTGAGATTTTAATTTTCATTATTATACCACCTCGTCGAGAGGTGGTCGTTTACTCTAACCCTATTTTTACTATTAACATTTAGAGGTTATAATGAACATTCTAGAAAAAGGTAAAATTGCTGCTTTATATTCAGCCTATACAGAGACAGAAGGTTCTTCGTGGGTTGGAAACCTATGCTGTTTTTCAGTTGATCGAGAACATTTGCCTATTATTGTGAATGGACGTCGTTTCTTGATTGAATTTGTTATTCCAGATCATTTACTTGATAAAACGGTTGAACCCAGAATATTCGATTTGGATATAAATAAACAGTTTTTACTGCGCCGTGATCATCGTGAGATAAATATTTATCTTTTAGGTGAAGGAAATTTTATGGATAGAACGACGACAGATAAAAAACTATTCGAATTAAACGAAGATGGTTCACTATTTATTAAGACGTTACGCCATGCTCTTGGTAAATATGTTTCTATTAATCCTTCAACTACACAATTTATCTTTTTTGCACAAGGAAAATACAGCGAATTTATCCTGAACGCCTTGAAGGAATTTGAAGACGAATTATCAAAACGTTATCGCGTAAGAATTATTCCTGAATTGCAAGGGCCATATTATGGCTTTGAACTTGATATTATTTCTATTACAGCTTAATTCACAATATTATGGAGAATGTTATGGAAAAGAGAATAACAACATTTACCATTGAGAAAACTGATGATAGTTTTTATGCTAATGGTCGTCATCAATGTATGGTGAAAATCTCTGTACTTAAACAAGAATATAGGAATGGTGATTGGGTAAAATTAGCATTGAGTGATGCTGAAAAAAGATCGATTCAGGTGGCAGCATTAAGTGATAGTCTTATATATGACCAATTAAAAATGCCTTCAGGTTGGACAACGACAGAGATAAGAAATAGATATGATCTTGGATTATTAAATGGTGTTTATCGTATTGATACTTCTATTAATGAGCCGGCAGTAGATCATGCGGGAGATTGCTGTACAAATGAAAGCTATCAGAACAGCGTGAAGAGTGTTCCTGAATATATCTATCGTTATGTTAGTAGTAATAGAACAAGTACAGAGTATCTAATAGCAAAAATGACCTTCGAAGATACGGATGGGAAACGCACGCTAACAACGAATATGTCAGTTGGTGATGAAGTTTTTGACAGCAAGATTTTATTAAAAGCTATTGCTCCTTATGCAATTAATGCAAATCAATTGCATGAAAGTACCAATATATTGTTTGATAAAACAGAAGAACCAACGAAATCGGATACTCACCATCAAACCATTAACCTTTATCGTTGGACATTGCCATATCATTTGAGGATTCTTGAAGGGAATGATAGTACTGTTAATAGAATATATGTACTTGGTAAAGATCCATCAGATGATAGATTCCTGACAAGAGGAAGGGTATTTAAACGAGGAACTTCATATGTAAATGCACGTGATAATGTGAGTGGAGGATGTGTTATGGACTATGGTTATAGCGTATCGGTCCCGGACACGCAGCTTGCTGCTGAAGTACTCCATGTGACAGGATGTTCATGGACGAGTGGTTATTATGATGGATATCATGATGTCACAATCATTGATAACTACGGTTGTCAGCATAAATTCAGAATATCCTCGGTTAATATTGGACGTGCGCTAAGCATAGCAAGAATAAGTTGATTTTCCTTAGTAAAGAACCTTTGTCTATGCCGGTAATCGCATATGTGTTTACCGGTAATTAAGATATTCCATTATTGAAATAGAAATATAGGGATATCTGTTATTGTACATAAATGAATAGCTAAATGGATATTTAATTTGGCTATAATTTTAGCTAACCAAACAGGAAATTTAAAATGAAAGTTAACGATATATATTCCAATGCTTTTAATTTTGGATCTTATATTAATACCGGTGTCGATCCCAGAACAGGTCAATATAGCGCAAATATCAATATTATCACGCTAAGACCAAATAATGTCGGCAATGTTGAACAGGTATTTAATCTATCATTCTCGCCATTAACAACGTTAAATAATGGGTTTGGGATTGGCTGGCGGTTTTCATTAACAACATTGGATGTAAAAACACTCACATTTAGCCGAGCAAATGGAGAGCAATTTAAGTGTAAACCATTGCCGCCTAATAATAATGATATTAGCTTTAAAGATAAAAAGTTAAAAGATTTGCGCGTATATAAACTCGATAGCAATACCTTCTATGTTTATAACAAAAATGGCATTATAGAAACACTGAAACGAATTGGATCGAATGACATTGCAAAAACGGTGGCGCTTGAATTTCCTGATGGTGAAGCATTTGATTTAATTTATAATTCAAGATTTGCATTATCCGAAATAAAATACCGTGTGACGGGTAAAACTTATCTTAAACTCAATTACTCTGGAAATAATTGTACATCAGTTGAATACCCAGATGATAATAATATCTCTGCGAAAATCGCATTCGATTATCGCAATGATTACCTCATTACTGTGACTGTACCTTATGATGCTTCTGGTCCTATTGATTCTGCCAGATTTAAGATGACCTATCAGACATTAAAAGGAATATTTCCGGTTATTAGTGCTTTTCGTACACCAACAGGTTATGTTGAACTGGTGAGTTATAAAGAGAATGGGCATAAAGTAACGGACTCGGAGTCTATTCCTTATGCTGCGGCATTGATTATTCAACCGGGTAATGGGCAACCCGCGATCAGCAAATCCTATGAATATAGTTCAGTACATAATTTCTTGGGCTATTCTTCTGGTCGGACAAGCTTTGATTCTAGCCAGGATAATTTGTATCTGGTCACAGGGAAATATACCTATTCATCCATTGAACGGGTTTTAGATGGTCAAAATGTCGTTTCAGTAACAGAAAGAGTGTTTAATAAATTCCATTTAATGACCAAAGAAGCGAGAACACAAGATAATAAGAGAATTACAACAGAAATTACTTATAATGAAGATCCGTCAAAAAGTTTCTCCGAGCAACCAGAAAATTTACAACAACCATCTCGGGTATTAACGCGTTATACAGACTTACAGACCAATACTTCACGAGAAGAGACCGTTAATATTAAAAGCGATGATTGGGGAAATACTCTACTTATTACTGAAGCCAGTGGAATACAGAAAGAATACGTTTATTATCCGGTGAAGGGTGAAGGTAATAATTGTCCTGCCGATCCATTAGGTTTTTCCCGATTTTTAAAATCAGCTACGCAAAAAGGATCGCCTGATGCCGCTCAAAGTGTCGCAAATAGAGTGACTAATTACACATATCAAAAATTGCCCACTTTTACAGGTGCTTATATAAAGGAATATGTCAGCAAAGCTTCAGAAACCATAGATAGTAAAATAGTAAGAACCTTTAGCTATGTTAATTCACCGACGAGCAAATCTCATGGATCGTTAGCGAAAATAACGTCGGTAATGAATAACCAACAAACGGTGACAACATTTAAATATGAATATTCCGAAAATGAGATGACCACAAACTCTACAGTGACGGGGTTTGATGGCGCGCATATGGAATCGAAAAATGTGACCTCTATTTATACACATCGGCAGCTCCGTAAAGTTGATGTGAACCGTGTGATTACAGATCAGTCTTATGATCTTTTGGGCCGAATTACAGGTCAAATTATTGACCCTGGCACGACAAAAGAAGTTAAACGTAATTATGTTTATCAATATCCCGGTGGGGACGAAAATGATTTTTGGCCGGTGATGATAGAAATTGATTCCCAAGGTGTCAGGCGTAAAACCCATTACGATGGACTGGGGCGTATTTGTTCTATTGAAGAACAAGATGATGATAGTACTTGGGGAACATCGGGAATTTATCAAGGCACATATCGCAAAGTGCTTGCCAGACAATATGATGTTTTGGGGCAATTGATTAAAGAAATTTCAAATGATTGGTTATGGGATTTATCTGCTAATCCTTTGACTCGTCTGACTACTCCTTTGGTGACAACGAAAACCTATCAATATGATGGTTGGGGAAATCGTTACAGCACTGAATACAGCGATGGTCGGATAGAACTGGAAATCCATGACCCGATTACGAGGACAATTATTCAAGGGGTCAAAGGATTGGGGATGTTAAATATTCAGCAAAATAGCTTTGAGCAACCGGCCTCAATCAAAGTTGTGTATCCTGATGGTGCGATATATAGCACTCGTACCTATCGTTATGATGGATTTGGCCGTACGGTGACTGAAACTGATGCGGAAGGTTATGCTACCCAGATTGAATACGATGTATTTGATCGTATAGTGAAAAAAACGTTGCCAGACAGAACAATATTAGAATCCGCTTATGCAAGCTTTAGCCATGAAGAATTGATTTCTGCGCTGAACGTGAATGGAACACAATTAGGTTCATTAGTTTATGATGGTCTTGGGCGAGTCACCAGCGATACGGTGGGTGGCCGTAAAACCGAATATTTATATGGTCCTCAAGGTGATAAACCTATTCAGTCTGTCACTCCTGCGCATAATAAACAAAACATTGATTATCTTTACTCTCTCGGCAGTGTGATGTCCAAATTTACCACAGAGACGAGCCAACAAAACTTTCGTTATCACCCGAAAACGGGGGCATTATTATCTGCGTCAGAGGGAGTATCCCAGAGTAATTACAGTTATTTCCCATCGGGTGTATTACAGCACGAATCGCTTTCTCGGGATAATAAACCCGTTTCATCGGGCGATTACCGTTATACGATGTCCGGCTTGATTCAGCGTCATAAAGATAGTTTTGCTCATGATCATGTTTATAGTTATGACGGGCAAGGGAGATTAGTTAAAACAGAGCAGGGCTCACAATACGCTACATTTGAATATGACAATGTTGGACGGTTGATAACAACGACGACAAAAGACGCGACATCATTATCCCAATTAGTTACAAAAATCGAATACGATGTTTTTGATCGAGAAATAAAACGCTCGCTAATTAGCGACTTCTCAATACAAGTAATGACTTTAAGCTACACAAAGAATAATCAAATTAGTCAACGTATCACCTCCGTCGATGGGGTGGTTATGAAAAATGAACGTTATCAATATGATAGTAATCAACGCTTAAGCCAGTACCAATGCGAAGGGGAACAATCTCCGGTTGATTATACTGGGCGTGTGTTAAATCAACAGATTTACCATTATGACCAATGGGGAAATATTAAACGGATTGATAATACATATCGAGATGGTAAGGAAACAGTGGACTATCATTTCAGTCAAACTGATCCAACTCAACTTATTCGTATTACCAGCGACAAACAGCAAATAGAGTTAAGTTATGATGCCAACGGTAATCTGACGCGCGACGAAAAAGGGCAGACGCTTATTTACGATCAGAATAATCGCTTGGTACAGGTTAAAGATAGTAAGGATAATCTGGTATGCCAATATCAGTATGATGCATTGAACAAATTAACCGCACAAGTTTTAGCGAATGGTACGATGAATCGTCAGTATTATGCATCAGGTAAAGTGACGAATGTTCAATTAGGAGATGAAACCATTACCTGGTTGAACAGCGATAAGCAACGGCTTGGTCATCAGAGTACCAAGAACGGCCAGTCGGTCTACTATCAATATGGTACTGACCATAATAGTACGGTTGTAGCCAGCCAAAACGAAAACGAGTTGATGGCTTTATCCTACACCCCTTATGGCTTTAGGAGTTTAATTTCTTCATTACCGGGTTTGAATGGTGCGCAGATCGATCCAGTGACAGGATGGTATTTCTTAGGTAACGGATATCGTGTTTTCAACCCAGTTCTCATGAGGTTTCATAGCCCGGATAGCTGGAGTCCTTTTGGCCGGGGAGGGGTTAATCCTTACACTTATTGCCAAGGCGATCCTATAAACCGGATTGATCTGAACGGCCATCTTAGTGCTGGCGGGATATTAGGCATTGTGCTAGGGGCAATTGGTATCATTGTGGGCATTGTGTCACTGGGAGCTGGCGCGGCAATTAGTGCAGGTTTAATTGCCGCAGGGGGCGCTCTGGGGGCGATTGCTTCTACCAGTACACTTGCAGTTACTGCGACTGTCATTGGATTGGCGGCTGATTCGATAGGGATTGCGTCAGCGGCATTATCGGAAAAAGATCCGAAAACAGCCGGAATATTAAATTGGGTTAGTGCGGGGTTGGGGGTTTTAAGTTTTGGCATCAGCGCAATAACCTTTACCTCTTCGCTGGTAAAATCGGCACGGAGTGGTTCCCAAGCGGTCAGCACGGGTGTTATCGGGTCAGTACCGATTGAATTTGGCGAAATTGCCAGTCGTTCTAGCAGACGCTGGGATATTGCTTTATCCACGGTGTCATTGAGTGCGAATGCTGTGGCGCTCTCTACCGGAATAGCAGCTTCCGCTGTGGCGGATAGTAATGCGAATGCGGCGAATATCTTGGGATGGGTCTCTGTGGGTTTTGGCGCTGTGTCAACAACCTCGGGGCTAATCAACCTTGCACGTACTGCTTATGCAGTGAATCATCATACCTGGGAACTCAGTTCGTCGGCAGGCACTTCTGAAGGAAGCGAAGCCTATACTTTATCTCGTTTTACGCAATTGGAGCCGGAAGCGGTAAATGTTCACCCATCTATTCGAGCCGTTGAAGTGAATCAAGCATTTCGAAATAGTACCGGAAATCTATTTAGCCAATCGTCTGTTGAAACCCGTAATGTGTTGCGAGGCCGTTTGACCATATAAAGATTCTGCGGGCTGAACGAAATAATAACCAAGGGGCGACATGGATGTCGCCTTTTATGAGAAGTCGAAAATTGAATTTAAAACTATTTTGCAAGAAGTTATATGATGATGATTTTTTTATTTTGCGATACCTAAAAACAAAGCTAAACATCGATCCACTTGTTGCATCGTCGCGTAATCGAGTTTACCAAATACTGCGCCAGCTTTTTCTTTAGGGAGAGTCATGGTTTTATCAATCATGACCTGTGACGGTTTTTCAAGATTTGTTTCAGGAAGAGGCTCGATCATCACCCGGAAAAGTGGTGCATCAATTAATGTTGAGGTCACGGGCAAAATAGTAACACTGGGATGTTCATCAAAGTTGTCAGATTGGATAACCAGCGCAGGGCGGGGCTTGCCATAAGCCCCTTGTAGAGCAACTGTTATCAAGTCTCCCCGTTTCACTCCCAGTCTCCTGAATCAGCTAGTTCATTTATCGCGTTTTCTAATAGTGTATTCGTTTCCTTGTCCTGTGTTGCCATAGCCAGACGGCTTTGACGCCGACACTCCTCTTTAAAATGAGGAAGGCGTGTATCAGGCACCCATATTTGAACGGGCCTTAATCCTGACATCCTGAGCTGTTGTCTGTATTTTTTGACACGATCTGCAACCTTATTCATACTTCACCCTCGTGACATGTAACGATGTCTATAATATAACCAAAAAAACGTTACATGCAACACGTTAGTAAAAATTGTTGTAAATCTTCTCTCAATGTAGGCAGAGATATCGAGTTAAAATCCCAAAAAGTTTTTAAGGTATTAATCCGGTGTATTCTCGTTTCTCGATTTCCTGTTTATTCCCACATGGGGATAATCTTCTTGTATATTATTTTAATATGGATATCAGTGTTGACAATAATTTTTCAATAGGTGAATATTTTGCACTTACCCTAAATAAATTTCGGTATTTTACTATTTTCTTAATCATCTTGTTATTTTCTTAGCAATGTGATGAATATGAAGTGATTTTAACCGTGGAATATTAGCGGTAATCAGATTATGGCATTATACTGTGAAAAAGAGATAATAAACAAGGTTGGGGCGATTGAGCCAAGTAAATCAATTAAAAGATGAGGCACAATGATGACTAATATTTATGTAAACAAATATGCTCCAAATGGTATCGTGATGAAATTCCCATTGGCACCCGATAGAAAGATAGAGAAGTGGAAAGCGGAGAATTTGAATTTTCGCATTGGTACTCCAGGATTTATATGGTTGAATGGCCAGAATATTTCAGAATTTCGCAACTTATTTTGTTATCCAAATATTTCAAATCTTTATCTTGCACTTACGTTTAAAGCACAGTTTTTCACTCCACGAAATTTTACCGCAGAAATGTCTAGGGAGAAGCCAACTCAAGATTGGTTCTTCAATAATGGGGAATACGTTGAGAACGGTTTTGATAATTTTGGTATATATTCCGATGATACTGGTGCCGGAGAGTACAGCATAAATTTAATTGAACCCTGTTGTTATATTATAAAACAGGGTGAATTGAGTTATAGTGGTAAAGGTTCTATCTTTCCAAATCTATCTTTTTTTGTGAAAAACAAAGTGAGTTCAAATTTTTTAGCAAATTTAATTTCTACAGATTTTCAAGTCATTATTAATTAGTGAGTGGTTTGGTTATATATACCCAATGGATTTCAAGATGCGTCGCGACGGCAAGGGAGTGAATCCCCGGGAGCATAGAGAACTATGTGACCGGGGTGAGTGCAGCTCATTCTCTCTTTCTATTATCTTGCCTCTGGAAGTTTGGCGAGTTTAAACCCTAAAAGTAGGGCCAAAAAGAGAAGAATAGCAATAAATAAAACAACGCCATTCCAACCTGATTGGAGCCAAAATATACCGCCAAAAGTACCAACCACACTTGAACCAAAATAATAACAAAACAGATAAAGGGAAGATGCTTGTGCTTTGGCCCGTCGCGCCCGACGTCCGACCCAACTGCTGGCAACAGCATGTGCGGCAAAGAAACCGAAAGTAAGGACTATCATGCCAATGATAATTGTCACCACAGATGAGAATAAGGTAATAAGCGTACCGATTAACATCATACTTATCGTCGCGATCAGCACTTTTCCAAGTCCATATTGATGGGTTAATGTGCCCACTTTAGATGCGCCATATGTCCCTGCCAAATAAACAATAGACAACATACCGACAATTGACTGATTAAAATGATAGGGTGAATCCAATAAACGATAACTTATGTAATTAAATAGAGTAACAAAGCCGCCCATGAGTAAAAAGGCTTCAAAAAACAGTAACGGCAATCCTTTATCACGAAAATGTAATCTCAGATTGACTAATAAAGATTTAGGCTTGAGAGAGCTTGGCCTAAAATGGCGCGATTCAGGCAACATACGCCAAAACATCATTGCCGCAATTAATGCTAATAAACCTAGTACGATGACAGAAACCCGCCATGAGAAATAATCAGTGATAACACCTGATATTAATCGCCCACTCATGCCGCCAATAGAATTACCACTAACATAAAGTCCCATTGATAAAGCAACAAAATTAGGGTGGATTTCCTCACTAAGATAAGTCATCGCAACGGCGGCTACGCCACTGAGAGATAAACCAACCAGAGCGCGTACAATCAGAATTCCATGCCAACTGGTTATATATGCACTGAGTAAAGTGAAAAGTGCAGCGGCAAATAGTGCTGTTACCATCACATTTTTACGGCCAATAGCATCAGACAGAGGGCCTGTGATTAATAAGCCCAATGCCAGCATGCCAGTTGAAAGGGATAAAGATAAACTACTGGCAGCGGGAGAAACGCCAAAATCATCCGACAATATGGGTAAGATTGGTTGAATGAAATAGAGTAGGGCAAATGCAGCTAATCCTACAGTAAAGAGTGACAATGTAACTTTAACATATAGAGGATCGCCTTTCTGGATATAACTTTTCTTGTTTTGAACATGTTGGACAAGATGATTATCAGGAGTCGGATTTTCACTGATACTATGGCTGGTACTCACATAATTTCCTTACTTAACTCATTAGCTAGCTGGTATTTTTATGGAGATCAAGCATATGAATTGCAAAATATTTTGTCTAATATATTAATCATTAATAATAATATGTACTAGATCTCAAAGGTGATTATGGCTATCGAATTACGGCATTTACGTTACTTTATTGCAGTGGCAGAGGAATTACATTTTGGTCGTGCGGCAGAACGGCTTAATATTTCACAGCCTCCGTTAAGCCAACAGATTCAATCACTTGAGAATAGTATAAATGCGCGGTTGTTAGAGCGTGATAACCGGAATGTGAGTTTGACGCCGGCAGGTAATATGTTTCTGAAAGAAGCTTATCAGATCCTGGCTCAGGTTGATGCTGCTGCAACTAAAGCAGCAAGAATGCAAAAAGGAGAGTTAGGTGAAATGTCTATCGGTTTCACTTCTACGACGCCTTTTATGCATAAAGTTACTCTGAGTTTACGGCAGTTTCGGGAACGTTACCCGGAAGTCGCTATTCATATGCATCAGATGAATACTAAGCAGCAGATTGCGCCATTACTGACTGGACGGATCGATGTTGGCATCATGCGTAATACTCAATTGCCGGATAATCTTGAGTATCGGCTATTATTTCGAGAACCTTTTATGCTTGCTGTTTATGATGGACATCCTTTGCTGGAATATGCTCCGCAAGGAATAAAACTGGAAATGTTGGCAGGTTATCCGATGGTGTTTTTTGAGCGTGAAGTAGGGACTGCTTTATATGATGAAATCATCACATTACTTGCTCAAGCAGGCGTGACACCAATGATTTCACAGGAAGCAGGCGAAGCAATGACCATTCTTGGGCTGGTTTCTGCGGGATTAGGCGTCAGTGTTGTGACTGAATCTTTTACTCGCATGAAAGTGGATGGTGTCCAGTATATTCCATTAGTTGATAACCATCCTTGCTCTGAAGTCTGGTTGGTAAATCACAAGAATCGGCCAATATCGGCCGCGGCAGACAGGCTGATAAACCTACTCATATCTAATATATTAAATGGAAAAAGTAAGTAGAAATCAGCTAAATTTCGTGCTGAATATCACATATTTACTGAAAGAATCATACTTTTTGCCTAAAACCTCGACATAATCAGCCAACAATTATTTTGAAACATGAATTAATTAGAGCGTAAAAGGGTAAATAATGGATGGACAACCAGGGCATATTGATCAGATAAAACAGATTAATATTGGTACTGTTTATCGGTTAATTGATCAATATGGTCCAATTTCCCGTATTGAGCTATCTAAAAAAGCTCAACTTGCTCCAGCCAGTATTACTAAGATTGTCCGTGAATTGGTCGATGCGCACTTAGTCATGGAAACGGAATTTCTGGATTTAGGATTCAGAGGGCGTCCGGCGACCGGATTGAAGCTTGATTCTGAAAGTTGGCATTTCCTGTGTGTCAGCATTAACTTGGGAAGTTTAATATTGGGACTGCGTGATTTAAGCAGCAAGTTAATTGTTGAAGATGTATTGCCATTACCGGTCAACAAGGAAAAATCCTTTTTAGATAGTATTATTGATGAGATTGATGCATTTTTCGGCCGATATCAATCTCGTCTTGAGCGTCTGACGGCAATTAGCATGATTATAAATGCCATTGTTGATCCGACCAAGGGTTTAATCCACAGTTTCCCTTATTACCAGATTCAGGAATTACCAATAGGCGAATATCTGCATCGTCGTACGGGATTACCGGTATTTCTTCAACATGAAACAACCGCCTGGACAATAGCTGAATCATTATATGGCGCGGCAAAAAATTGTCAGAATATTATCCAAATGGTCATTGATGAACATGTTGGCATTGGTGTGATTATTGAGGGGCAAACATTACATGCTGGCAACCGCGGTGTAATGGAGATAGGACATATTCAGGCTAAACCTGATGGTAAACGCTGCTCTTGTGGGAATTTGGGGTGTTTGGAAACGGTTGCGGGTATCAGCCATATTTTATCCAGAGCAAAACAGCAGTTGACGGTGGTACCAGATTCTTTACTGAACGGTGAACCACTGACTATTGAATCATTCTGTCAGGCGGTTAATAACGACGATACTTTGGCAATAGATATTATTCGTGATATCGGGGTGAAAATTGGTCATATTATCGCAATTATGGTTAATTTATTTAACCCAGAAAAAATTTTGATAGGTTCTCCCCTTAATGCTTCACAGCAAGTTCTGTATCCGGTGATTAATGAATGTATTCAACGACACTCTTTACCTGCTTATAGCAAACAGATTGAGTTAGTTGCGACAAAATTCAATAATTCAGGCACATTATCTGCGGTAGCATCAGTTAAAAAAGCTTTATATGATGGTTCATTATTGATCAATTTAATGAAAGGATAATATGTTTGATAGTGGTTCTCTGGTTGTAATATTAATTTTATACCCGTCATCTTTCAAGTTGCCTCTTTGTTGGCTGCACTCGCTCACCCCGGTCACATAGTTTGCTATGCTCCCGGGGATTCACTCCCTTGCCGCCGCGATGCATCTTGAAATCCATAGGGTATATATCGGTTTTTTCGCTAAATTGACGCAGCAATTAAACAAAACATTGAGCTAACGCAATCTCCCTTATAGTTGCATCCTCTAGACTTAAGCGCTCATTAATCGGATTCTATCTGTCATTATGGAAAACAAAATTTATGTTAACGCGCCTATTTGTGACGGGGACAGATACCAACATAGGTAAAACAGTTGTTACCCGTGCATTATTACAATTTTTTAATCGTGACGGAGCAACGGCAGTAGGGTATAAACCTATAGCCACAGAAGGGTATGAAACGGAAGAGGGTATGCGTAATCGAGATGGCATGATTCTACAAAAATCTTCTCCCGTTCCGCTTAAATATGAAGAAATTAACCCAGTTATCTGGAAAAGCAGGTATTGTGAAGGAAATCAGGTTGATTTCGAGCAGATGAAAAAAGGATTGAATAATCTTAGTAATAAAGCAGATCGCGTTATTATTGAAGGTAACGGTGGCTGGCGTGTATTACTGGATGATGAAACTTTTTATTTTGATTGGGTGATTCGGGAAAAAATCCCGGTCATTTTAGTTGTTGGTATTCAGCCAGGCTGTGTAAATCATTCAATTTTAACTTCGCAGGCAATAATAAATGATGGGTTGCAATTAGTCGGGTGGGTAACTAACAGAATTAATCCTGGTTTATCGCACTATACGAAAGTGATGGATAGGTTACGCCGTCACATTAATGCGCCACAGTTAGGTGAAATTCCTTATATTTTACGCCCCGAAGAGAAAGATTTATCCTGCTATTTGGATATCTCCACTATCTTAAAACAAGTTGGGGGAAGTGAGAGTGAAGTTGGTATAGAGAGCCAATATACATAAATATACCCGTAATCATTGAAGATGCTTGATTTTATCCGAAATGGAGATCATTACCTTCCTCCATTTTGGATATATATCATTTAATAACTCATTAATCTACATAAAATATTACTATAATGAGTTATAATTTTATATTAATTAGAATTTAGTTAATTTTCTGTCTAATTATTTTGTGTTTTTTATAAACCGTGATCTTGGTTTTTTTCTAATAAAAGCGATAATTTTTGAATTCACTTATATAAATCACACAAGGATG
The DNA here is from genome assembly GCF_019090985.1 of Photorhabdus akhurstii. Taxonomy (NCBI): domain Bacteria; kingdom Pseudomonadati; phylum Pseudomonadota; class Gammaproteobacteria; order Enterobacterales; family Morganellaceae; genus Photorhabdus; species Photorhabdus akhurstii. Next base: position 2,580,470 of record NZ_CP020335.1, read on the forward strand.
TAATATATACTGAAAAAATACATAAAAAAATGTGCATATATGTTGTGACAGTCTATCTTATAAATACCATTCGTAATTATGGTCTGATTGGGAAGGAGGTTGTTATGACGATAAGGCAAGGTTGGGCACCGCCATTAACATGGGGACCGTGGGTTGACATTAGGATCATTTACAACGCTTAAAGTTGAGCCTATGGTTTGCTTTTTTTGATGGATAAATGAAACACAAGAGTAGCAACCATAGGCTGTTCATTAATTCAAGGATCTAAGAATTCCATCTGACAATGATTTCGATTCTATTGCTTGATGGAAGCCTTCTTCTGGATGAATCATAGAAACAAGTCTGGTTTTTATGACTGGCTTACCGTCAAAGTAAATAAACAACTCTTTCCCTAAGTTTCTTGCTAAAAAAAGTTTGAACCGGTCACTACAATTCAGTCCTTTTTTAACCTTAATAAAAATGTTATTAGCATTCACAGCTAAATCATCACCGACTTCTCCTACAGGAAGAGCTTGTTCTATACAAGGTTTGGATAAATGAAATGTTTCATTACCTGCGATGTAATCAAGAGAAAGTGGTTGTTTCTGCGAAACACACCCTGTAAGACCAAGGATAATAGACAGCGTAAGGATGAATTTAGTCATTCAGTTTGCCCTCATTGTTGACATTAGTATTCTCAATTATAGCTACCAAAATAAGTTATTTTATGCAAGTTATTTTTTTCTTTGTCGGTTTTATTAATTAAGAGCGGGTAAATTTATTAAAGAGTTCGGTTTTCTAATCAAGTACATTGTTTCCTGTGATCTTTTATCAGCAATGTTATCAGGGGAGCATCCTATGCTACTCCCTAATAATAAGATTATTTGCTTTTTTTATTTCTTCTTTTATTGCCGGCAGCAATATGAGCTTGTATCTCCTCTTGAGATAATGGTGTTTTAGCGGGTGATATTTGTGACGTAATATCAAAAATATTCCTATCATCGAATTCAGGATGGTTAATAAATGGCAAATATTAAAAAATTCATCTTATTGTGGATGGTGCGGGTGACAACAAAGCTCGTCTTGTGGAGGAGTAGGCTTATGTTAGCAACATTGAGTGACATTACCTTCCTTCATATAGCCCAAATTTAAACCCGATAGAACGATTATGGAAGGTTATGAATGAACCTGTTCGAAATAACCGTTATTTCGCTGATAAACATGAATTTCGAGACAAAGTATTCAAATTTTTTACCACAACGCTACCTGATATAGCGGACTCGTTGATGTCTGGAATTAACGACCATTTTCAGGTGCTAAAAACTGCATCTTGAAATCCATTGGGTATATAAGCAATCAATAAGAAAACCTCACTTGCGAAAAAGTGAGGTTTATCATTAACCTAAGATCTCAACCCGATATAATTGGCTTAATCTCTATTTACCACAAACACTTGTCATTTTTTTAACAAACCTAGGAATACCATCTATTCCATTATATGCAGATATTTGCATGCATTTTTTGTTAACATTAATGATAAAGAAATCACCTTTAAATAGTGCTCCGCTGTCATAGACTATTGCATTTACAAATATGGGGGCGTTGTATTCTTTAAGAACATGTGAATGTCCGACGAAAACAGCCATAACGTTGTATTTTTTAATCAGTGATTTAAATTTTTCTTTTTCAGCATAACTGCTGTTGGTAATAAAATGGTCATACCCATCATGAAAATTTAAAACTACAGCCTTTCCTCTTGTTTGAGCAGATTTAAGATCGCTTTCCAACCAATCAAGGGATTTTGTAATATAAACGGTTGGACTGATATAGTGGTTCAAATTGACGCTATAGGTAGGATAATTTTGCAATTGAACGTAATGAATATCACCAAAATCCCATGAATAAGATAAACTTCCTTTCCATGCTTCATGGTCATAATCATAGGAGAAATTATTCAGTTCTTTACTATAATCACTTATTCTCTCTGCCATATCAAATACTGCGGATCTGGCGCAGGCATTACGGCTGAAATCAAGATTTTCTGGTGAAGTACAATCATCAACATTATTTGCATAATCATGATTTCCTAATCCCATAAATAGTGGGAATTTGATTTTTGATGTATATATCTTATCAAGGCTTCTTCTGGTACTAGCACGTCCAAACTCGGTAAGATCACCATTAACGATGCCAAAAGCAAGATGATTGCTTTCATAAATACTATTGATACTGTTTGCTACTTTTTTATTTAATTCTTCCCACGGTTCTTTGTCGGCATTAGGATCACCTCTTTCAGGATCTAAACGCCACGGTTGGGGATCTGACATCACGGAAATTTTATAATTGCTATCTATATTTTGTTCAGTGAGATAAATATCAATCTTTATGCCCGAAGAAGATGAACTTTTAACTGTTTTCTCAAGTTTATAATTAGCGGGTACTTCGGAGAGATAGATATTGTGGTTCTGAGCACCCCAATATGAAAGACTCCAGCGAACATTTAACTTACCCTCACCATTGGATAAACGATAAATAACTTCTCCCTCAGTGCCACTAAGAATCTTACCTTTTGAGGCAAATGAATCGCGACTATATGCGGATATTGATGACAATGGGCTTTCAATCCAACTTCCCCAAAGTAAGTCTATTTTTTCCGCCATTAATAAATGTGATGTATTATTATGCAAATAAATTTTTACATATTGCTCACTGCCGCTACCATTAAAAGTCTCGGTTTCTGTCTGATTTCCTGCGACAGCGTTACATCCTGATATAGCTAATGCTATTAAAAACACCATGATAGAGAGAATTTTCTTAGCGATAAGATCACTCATAACGGTCTCCTATTTTAAAATTTTAATATAATTTTTTGAGCAAATAAGATATTTAATTCACCATAATTATTCGGCAAATATTTATGTTTCAAAACGTTATGATATTAGAGTTGATTATTTGGATTGTCAGTTTTAAAAAAACTAATGGTTTACATATGAAACTATATTAGGGTTATCATGCAGGAACAACTTGTTATGGAAAACGCCACTAATGTGCTGTTCACCGAGAGATAATATGAAGGCCGAAGCGCATAGCCTCGACCTCTACTCATCAATGGTAAAATATTGGCGTAATATTTTCTCTGAACTGTATGTGTTTTCCTTCAGAAAGATGATGTGGGTCTATTTGGCGGTCGGATGAGGTTGAGATTGGTTTCCTTGCCGGGTATACACAATCTTTTTGGCATTATTTTCACAATGCCCAACGATTTTACTACCGGCTTGTTCAACGTGGTCATTAGCAACAATTTCCAATTTAAAGCCAGATTCCGGCACACCATTATTGATAATCTTCTGCGCAATTTGTTCTTTCACGCTTTCGCATGAAGCTTGTGCAGCAAGGGCAAATGGGGGTAGGGTAAAGAGCAATGCACTGCATAAAAGTGCTTTTTTCATCTTCATTATCATTACCTTTATATTACGGTCTGATAGGCATACCTGTATTGCTGTCTAAACAACGTTCGGTATTGGGTTCCCAGTAAGCATTGAAGAAGGCATGATGGTCCATGCGTTCGAGTTCGATGCGTAAGAGGCAGTGTTAATCATATGAAGCCAGTATTGCTCTCGCCAAAGTTTGTCTCTAGCAGTTAAATTGTAGGGCCATGCGGCGATATGAATGTTTTCATGTTGAGCCATCATATTGTAGGTCATAAGAACTTTGAAATGTTCACCACAAGAAAGTTGGCCAATTCTACCAAGAGGGGTATTAACGACTTTCAAGTTATCAGCCATAGGTGCATCCGAGAAGAAATCCCGCTCTCCGCGTGAAGGATTGATTTTACTTCTTTTATCAATCACAACGCCATCCGAGCCGACAAGTACTTGAGTCATATACAGATTTTTGGTCTTGGTGTTTTTCTCCGAGATCCCCATAGACAAATAGACATGGTTATCAGACGCAATTTTCAGGAGCTCTTTCCACTCTTTGCTGCCGACTTCGATGGAGTTATCAACGTATTTTGAAAAAGGCTTAGGAGGCATCCCCATTGCGTATTGCGGGTCTCCATTGATAAACCCAGGGAGCCAGAGCTCAGGGAATGCTACAAGTACGGCGCCCTGAGCTTTGGCTTCTTTCACAAGTCGGTCCGCTTTTTTTAAGCTAGCTTCTACATCAAAGCGTACAGGGGCGGCATTGATCGCAGCAACCTTAATTGGACTGGTATCTGTGAGGAGCTCATTTTGGATGGTTTCATCAGCAAACGATGAACTTATGTTGATGGATAACAGAACAACCAGAGAAGCTTTGAAAAATCGCGACGGGAGTTTAGGAAGGGTTTTATTTATAGTGCTTATTTTTGATGAACTAAACAGATGGCGAAATTTCATAAATTTTCCTTATTATTAAAATTATTTAATATAAAGCTATGACATCCTTGTCCACATTGATGCCGATAGATTTAAACAAGCTCATCATAAATTAAGATCAATATTTCCTGAAAAATCAATTACCTTCTGCAATGCTTGTTGCTTCAGGAACCTCAATTAATTTTCCTGACCTCACATCATATATGTACCCATATATGGAGATATTTGCGGGGACAAGAGGGTGGGTACGAATACGATGAATATCTTCAACTACGCTATCAACTTGATTGCTAATGGTAAGCCATTTGATATATTTTCCCTCGGATGATCCTGTACCGTTGCCGACATCTTTAAATCCCTCTTCCGTCATTATTGCGCTTTCCAGGCTGCTTTCCAGTAGATCGCCCATGATATTGTCTGTAAAAAGTTCCATCCCACAATTAGTATGGTGAATGACAAACCACTCTTTTGTGCCAAAAAGTTTATAGGAAATGATAAGTGAACGAATGGCGTCATCGCTGGCCCTTCCGCCTGCATTACGAATAATATGAGCGTCACCTTCAGATAAACCTGCAAATTTTGCTGGATCCAACCTGGCATCCATACACGTCAATATGGCAAATCGTCTGACAGCAGGTAAACCAAGGTTTTTTTTATCACCAAAAGTTTCTGCATATGCAATATTAGCGTCACTTATTTCTCTGATAACACTGCTCATCCTTCCTCCCTTCATATAGAAAATTAACTTTTTAATAAAGCTAGGGTATCCATCTAGATAAATGAATATGAGGCTGAAAATACAGATATATAAAAAAAATTTATGAAAAATATATACTCGTATCCTTTGTACTGGTCAAGTAAATCCTAAGTGTTTCAACAGACATTGTGATGTAATGATGTTTTCGGAGTTTTCAGTTGAGAAAGTTGTATCTTAAAAAAGTTCTAAAGTAATCATGGTGCGCATGGTATGGTTCGCCACAGGTCACCTACCAAATTTATGCGCTATGCACAAGGATCTCATATGCGGCTATCTATTCGAACTTTATCAGCCTTTACATCTTTTGCTTTCCTCATTGCTCCGTTTTTCATTCAAGCACATAGCAACAATACTGCTGGTATTAACGTTGAAAAATTGCTTGAGACTGAAAAGTCTTGGGATGGCGTGTCTTATCAGGGATACCCTAAAGGCACTCCTCAGCTTTCAGTTCTTAAAATTACTATTGCTCCAAATACCAGTCTTGCCTGGCATGAGCACCCGATACCTAATGTAGCTTACGTGCTGGACGGGGTGTTAACGGCAGAGAAAAAATCCAGTGGCGAAAAACGTCTTATAAAGGCGGGAGAGGTGGTACCGGAGATGGTTGACAGCACTCATCGCGGTTACACAGGCAAAGAGGGTGCTACTCTCGTGGTCTTCTACGCGGGGAAAAAAGGGATCCCTCTTTCTAAACCCGTTGAGTAAAAATCACTCAGGCAGGACAAGATGCACTTGAGACGACCTTTAACAACCTGAGAACTGTTGGCACAGATAACAAATAAGTGGATAGGGAAGTATGACCCCATTCAGGCGTGCCTCCTTTTTCCCGTCAGGATAGTGCCAGAGATCGATATACTTTCAGATTGCCTTGCGGCTGTACTCGCTGTCTTCAATCAGGTAAAACATCTTACTGTATCATCATCCGTATCTAGCTATAATTGTGTATTACTCAGTAATACATGAAGAGACGAATTTATGGCACGAGTAACGAGTGTTACCCTTGGTGAGCATTTCAACAGGTTCGTTGGTGATATGATCCAATCTGGTCGTTATGACAACACATCCGAAGTTGTCCTCGATGCTTTGCGCCTGATGGAGGCTCGCGAGCAGCGTATTCAGAATGTTCGTGAAATGGTGTTGGCTGGCCTGAATTCCCCCGTCAGCAAAAACAGCATGGATGATATTTTTGTAATGGCGCAGCGAAGGACTTAAATGTGTAAGTTTTCCGAGTTGGCTGATGAAGATATATTTCATCTTGCCCGTTATACGATCAGGCTAGGCGTTATCATGATGAATCGAAAAGAACTTTCGAGCTACTGATTTTCGTATATGATTTGAAATCCAAATACAAAAGGAAGTTGCGGATGAAAAAAGCTTTTTTTTTTCTTACTGGATAACTATGCAGATTGGGAAGGTACCTTTCTTGCTAGTAGGCTGAATGCAAGCAAAGAGTGGACAGTAGAGACTGTTTCTCTAGAAAAAGGAACTTGTAAATCAATAGGTGGTTTCACCACCATGATTGATCATTCCATTGAAACTCTTCCCTCCTACGTTGATCTTTTTGTCTTGATTGGTGGAAACTCATGGAAATTAGAGGCATTATCGAATATAGAATCAAGTAAACTAAACAAACTTATTTCCATTTATCTCAATGATGGAGTTGTTGTTGCTGCAATTTGTGGGGCTGTTGATTTTTTGGCAAGGAATGGAATATTAAATGATTATAAACATACTGGAAATTCTCCATGTTTATGGAGAGGTTATAATAAATATAAGAATGATAAAAATTTCATTTTAAAACAAGTGGTTGTTGATAGAAATTTAATTACGGCAAATGGTACGGCATGTATTGAATTCTCAGAGTGTGTACTAAAAAATCTCTATTTTGAAGCACCAGATATAATTAAAAAAGATCATGAGTTGTTTCGAATAGGCTATTACAATTATCTTCTTCAATATGAAGAAGATCCATTTAAATAGGCGGATATCAGTCTAGTAATATTGAATAGATATTTAACATACGACTGTTTGCACAGATAAACTCAATGCCGAGGTTATGCAATACAATGCTTTTCAAGGTATTCACGGGTCGTCGGAACATGAACAAGCCTGATTGGTGAGGTCAGGCTGTTCACTTACTAATGTTTGATTCTGATTCGTTCGGAGCAAACGGATAATTATGAATCACTGCTGATATTAGCCGGTTGGTGGTCAGTGTCAACAATTCCCGCCAGATTGGTCTTATCTGTACACTGGTGCGCATAATGTATATTATGTTAAATAGCCTTAGACGATGAACAACTTCACATAGAACTAGGTGGTTTTGGTACCCTTTCCTGTTCTAGTGTTACGATAATTACGATAGGTTGAATGATGTACTTTTTATATGTACATTGCATGTGTACACCTACTTCTACCTAAGGAGATAACCATGCAAACCTATACCTCAACTCAGGCCAGAGCCAATATTTCTGTGGTGCTGGATACCGCAGTCAATGGTGAACCTGTTGAAATCACCCGTCGGGACGGCAGCGCTGCCGTAGTGATCAGTAAAGCGGAATTCGAGGTGTATCAGAATGCAAAGCTGGATGCCGAGTTTGATGCCATGATGCAACGTCATGGTCATACAGTAGCAGCGTTGACTGACCGATGATTTGGGTGAGTGCTCAAGAAGTTATTGCCTTCCACGATCGCATACTTCGACGTTTTCCCGGCGTTGCCGGGATAGCAGATCCTGGTAGAGCGCAGGCATTGATTTATCGTGTGCAAAATCGGGTTCACTATGAAGGCGTTACTGACCTTTTTGAACTCGCCGCAACTTACTGGGTAGCGATTGCTCGTGGTCATATCTTTAATGACGGTAATAAGCGGACCGCATTTCTCGTGACCATGAGCTTTCTTTGGCGTAATGGTATTTGCATTCGCAATAACGGCAATACGCTGGAAAACTTAACTGTAGAAGCTGCTACTGGTGAGAAAACTGTCAGTCAGTTGGCTCAATATTTGCGGGAACTAGTGGACAGTCCGAATTCACGTTATTAAACACATGATATCGGGGAAGCTGAGTTTGAGCTTTGTTGCGTAGGTTTTCTCCACATAGCTTGAGAGCAAACCTGTTGTTCTATTTGTTTGGTTCAATTTGTTCAATACGGAGGCTTCCCTTACGAGCAAATACTATTGCCCTCCTCTTTTGGTTTTGGATAAAGATATTTTGTGATCTAATTCTCTATTTAAGAAAAATGCCCACTGAATAAAAAGTGATTTAGTTCACATTATTTTCTTTTTAGATCAATATTTAATCGGCTTGGTTTTTCCGCATGAGGAAAATGTGATCTGAGCAATATAAATAAGGGGTGAAGAAGAGGAACTTGGTGATATTAATCACAAAAAACCCCGCGGTACGCATCTGAAAAAAGGCGTGATAAAGTGAAGGTGTTCAACAATCAACAGGCGTTATTTGGCGATAACGTCTACCAAACCTTATCTTCTCGTACCACGAGGTTTTGTCATGGTAACATCAAATATCAAATTAAAGGTACAGAATTTTGGGCGCTTTCTCAGTAACATGGTCATGCCCAACCTAAGTGCTTTTATTGCGTGGGGGCTTATCTCCGCCCTATTCATCCCGACTGGCTGGTTCCCTAATGAAACGCTGGCGCGACTTGTCGGCCCTATGATCACCTATCTACTCCCCTTGCTAATAGGCTATACAGGAGGCCGCCTGGTCGGTGGCGAGCGCGGTGGGACCGTTGGCGCTATCACAACCATTGGGGTCATTGCCGGCGCAGAGATTCCTATGTTTATGGGGGCTATGATCGCAGGCCCATTAGGTGGTTTTGCCATCCGTCATTTTGACCGCCGGGTGGAAGGTAAAGTTAAAAGTGGTTTTGAAATGCTGCTGAATAACTTTTCATCAGGCATTATCGGGATGCTCCTTGCAATACTTGCCTATCTGGCAATTGGTCCTCTAATAGCTGAGATATCAAAAGTTCTGGCTGCCGGTGTGAACGTGATAGTCACATATAATCTGCTGCCGCTGACGTCTATCGTTGTCGAACCGGCAAAAATTCTGTTCCTCAACAACGCAATCAACCACGGTATTTTTTCTCCCCTAGGGATTCATCAGGCAACTGAAACGGGAGCCTCTATTTTCTTCCTGATTGAAGCAAATCCAGGGCCGGGGTTAGGTGTTTTGCTGGCTTACATGTTCTTTGGCAGAGGTAATGCCCAACATACTGCTTCCGGTGCGGCCATCATTCATTTCCTTGGTGGTATTCATGAAATCTACTTCCCGTATGTATTAATGAATCCTCGCTTGCTGATTGCCTTGATCCTTGGCGGCATGACAGGAGTTTTCGTCATGGGGGTATTCCATGCCGGACTAATTTCTCCGACATCTCCTGGCTCTATCTTTGCTGTACTGCTGATGACGCCGAAATCTTCTCTTATTGGTGTAGTTCTTTCAGTGTGTAGTGCAACATTGGTCTCATTTCTGGTATCAGCCATTTTGTTGAAGAGAACCCGTATCGGTGATGAAGATGCTTTGAGCCATGCCACTCAGCGTGTACGTGAGATGAAAACACCCAACTTGGCGAATAAACAGAGGAAAGCCGCTCTGACAGACCGCCATAATAAAAATTTATCCCACGTGAAAAAAATTGTGGTTGCCTGTGATGCAGGTATGGGGTCAAGCGCTATGGGCGCGGGCTTACTAGCGAAAAAAATGCATGATGCGGGATTGGCTGACATTTCTGTTACCAACATGGCGATAAACGATCTGAAAGATGATGTGGATATCGTGGTGACGCACCGAGATTTGACAGACAGGGCTAAAATCTTTGCGCCGGGCGCCATTCATATCTCACTGACTCATTTTCTAAACAGTCAGGTATACAGCGACCTTGTTACCCGTCTAATAGCAGAAAAGCACCCGAATGCGGCAAACGATGGCAGGATTGTGCGCCAGTCTATTGCTGCCGCCAATGATGAATATTATGGCCAAGAAAACAAGGAGGAGCTGCTATTTACACTGAATGAGAGCCATATTTACCTCAATCTGACTGCACAGACCAAAGAAGAAGCGATCCGTTTTGCTGGCAACAAGATGGTGGAAGGTGGTTATGTCGAACCGGACTATGTGGATGCGATGCTGGCAAGAGAAAAGCTAACGTCTACCTATTTGGGGGAATCTATTGCCGTTCCTCACGGCACGATTGATGCGAAAGACCAGGTACTTAAAACAGGCGTCGTGATTTGCCAGTATCCGGCCGGTGTTCAATTTGGTGAAGAGCCTGACGAAATCGCTTGTTTGGTGATAGGTATTGCGGCTCGTAGCAATAAGCATATTGAAGTCATTGCCCACATTACCCGCACGTTTGATGAAGACGGCGTGATTGAGCGCCTGAGCAAAACGCAGAGTGTTCAGGAAGTGCTGGAAATCTTATCAGGGAAAGTTACAGCTTGAGCAGAGAGGTTTATCATGAAAGTGATTCATTTTGGCGCCGGTAATATTGGTCGAGGCTTTATCGGTAAACTTCTGGCTGATGCTAATTCAGATATGACATTTGCTGATATTAACCAGCCGCTGGTTGACCAGTTGGCACATAAGCAGTCCTATCAGGTTCATATTGTGGGCAAAGAACATCGCGTTGAAAGCGTGAGACAAGTTAATGCCATCAATAGCACTGATCCGAAAACAGTGGAATACATTGTACAGGCTGATATGGTGACAACCGCCGTTGGTCCGCAGGTATTGGAGAAGATCGCCACAACATTGGCAAAAGGCATCATGCTGCGCAAAGAAACGGGCAATGACCGACCTCTGAACATTATTGCCTGTGAAAATATGGTTCGCGGAACCAGTCGGTTGAAACAGCATGTACTGGCAGTTATTCCACAGGTAGATCATGAATGGGTACAACGGCATATCGGTTTTGTTGATTCAGCCGTAGACAGAATTGTGCCGCCAACAGATGCCGCCAACGATGAGCCTTTGGATGTCACCGTTGAAGCATTCAGTGAGTGGATTGTTGACCAGACACAATTCAAAGGGGAAATCCCGGCTATCAACGGCATGGAACTGACCGATAACCTGATGGCGTTTGTGGAGCGTAAACTGTTTACCCTCAATACTGGCCATGCCATCACGGCTTATTTGGGGCAACTCTTCGGCCATAAGACGATTTGTGCCGCAATCGATGATCCTCAGATTCATACCATTGTTAAAGGCGCAATGGAAGAAAGTGGGCGGGTGTTAATAAGGCGCTACAGTTTCTCCCCTGATAACCATGCGCAATATATAGAAAAGATACTGAATCGCTTTGCTAACCCCTATTTACAGGATGATGTAGAACGCGTCGGTCGTCAGCCGATACGTAAACTCAGCCTAGAAGACAGATTAATTAAGCCGTTATCAGGGACTCTGGCGTATCATTTGGCGAACGATAACCTGATTACAGGCATTGCTGCGGCTTTGCATTTCAGGAGTGATTCTGATCCGCAGGCTGTAGAAATGAGAAGGATAATTGACGAGGAAGGTATAAAACAGGCAGTTCTCCGTATTTGCCGACTGGATTTTCAGTTTCCTATTATTGAGCGTATATGCAGTGAATATCAGCGCTTAGGGGCACTTATGCGGTGAACACGGTAATCAATTTCTACATTTAATAAAACTGTTAAAATTCACTTCATAGCTACAGGGAACAACCTCGTTGTGAAGTGAAAAATCATCATGGAAAATAGACAAAAAACAGAAAACCAGCTCCTCGAACGGCTCAATGAGCGAACCGAGGTTAAGCCATTTATTCAGGAAGTGATCCACCTGATAACGGGAGCTATTGACCAGTTGATGCTAAAAGTTTTCCGTAAAGATGATTATGCCGTGAAATATGCTGTTGAACCGCTCCTCCAGGGAGATGGCCCGTTGGGCGAACTGGCGGTCAGACTTAAATTGGTTTATGCGCTTGGCGCTATTTCCCGTGAAATCTATGAAGACATCGAACTTTTTCTGGCTTTAAATGAAACGTTACAGCAAGAACAGCAGCGCTATGAATTTACGGATGATGAAATCATTGGCCCAGTCAGGATGTTGCACTGTATGGGGGTTTTGCCTGAGATGATGCGCTTTGACCAGCCAGAGGATGTGATTGATCAGCAATTGATTGATTTACAAAAGTACCGATATAAACAAATGGTGCGTTCTTCTTTGGTGCTGGCAGTTACGGTATTAGTTACCGAAATTTTGGATTCGGGGGAGATTGGAATAGGGATATAAAGCCCGACTCGCCAAAGTGGACAGCATCGCAGTATTACAGAAGGATAGATGCTCCGTCTCAATAATATGTTGTCACCCTCCTCTCCTACTTTTCTGGATGAGTACACTGGTATTTTTTGAGGCTCGTGTTTGGTTATGTTTGACGATTAACCTTTAAATTAAATTCACTTTTTACATGAAAATATAAAAAATGAATCTATTATGAAAATAAAAATAATGTTTTTGGGGAATCATGAATGTTTTTATTTGGTAGCCACATAATTACGATGAGAGTACTTATTCGGAAGTATTATAGTTAATAGATATAGCATTTTAAGGCAATAATTATAAAAAGAATTTTTTACCATAGTTATTCTGAAAAAATATGAAGTAAAATGTTTGCTGTTAATCACATTAAGAACATCCAGAGTCAGGATAGTTGACATTATTACCAGAAAATCCATTCGGTGTGAGTGGGTAAAATATAAACGATTTCAATTGTCAGCGCCGACTTTCCCTTATTTAAAACACCACCATATTGTTACCTTTCCAGATTAAATATGTGAGGTAAATCATAAATTACAGCGAGGTTAAATATACTGATATTAAAGATGGTTTCATGGAAAATTATAGGAAAATAAATTATCATTATATATTAGATTTGCCATTTTTGAATTCTGGTACTATTATGATAAATGGAAGTTAGGTTTCCAGCCTAATCCAATATAGGATGAAAAATATAAGCAGTTTTTGAATTTTAAAATTGTAACATCATCGATGTGGTGATTTAGATTTTGCATGCATTATCACATATGATTTTGTAAAAAATGTATTTAAATATGTAAATTCTGAAACTATTTAAGGAGAGTTTTATGCTCAAGAAATTATTAACAGTTGGGGCATTAGCAACAGTATTAATCGGAGGAATTGGGACTGCATCGGCATTCAATGGATATGAACACTGTTACAGTTCGGAAGGATACGATAGTGGAAAGGGGGTAAAAGTTAGATCTGTTGTTCATTCTAGTAACGTTTTTGCTAATGTAATTCAAGAAGGTGGGTATAAATGGTATTTTAAAGCTTCTAAATCTTGTGGTAATGGACGATATGTCGCTCTCTATGAAGGTAGAAAAATATAAAATTCCACCGAAAATTTTCTTATTATAGAATTTTTAAAGTGCTGACAAACCTCGTTGAAAATAACGGGGTTTTTGCTTTTATCATGAAAAATAATATTTCCTATTTTCCTTTATTATTGGCTGCGTTGTTTGAATAAATCTATTTGAATGTCAATATATCTTTATTAAACAGGTTTATTCTTCTCAGAGTAATACCTTATCCATAACGCAATAAACACCAGAATAATGAAAAAAGCCGATACAGATAGAGTGAGTTCCTTAAAAATAAACCTGCTTATATTTATCCCCGATACTTCCCAGGATAAAAACAATGCTACAGGGCATGTTAAGAAACCTGAGATAAACCCAATAACAATCAGATGGTAAAGTTTTCTTTTGTTCGCTCTTTGAATAATAGGGTTCAATTTTTTCTGATATCGCCAGTACTTCATGGTGAGGTAAAATAGTCCTAATAATGAACTAAGATGCTGTAGGATTTTATATATACTTATCCCCTGCCCGTTGGTAATGGAATGAAAAATGCGGAATTGTAATAGAGGAATTAGCTCGACAAAAAAACCTTTATCGTGTGTGAATGCATCCCAGACAATATGGGTTACAGCTCCTAGAAATAACGACAGCACAAAAACAACTCCGTCCTTATAACCCTGTCTTTCATAACGAGTAAAAGGTATTGGGAAAAGGACGGATAAAGGATATGGCAAAAGACGTACAATTAAAAATATCAATAGACATAAAGGAAATGCGGTATAAAACCATCCGGTTAAATGATGCGCAGTGGTTGCTATATCATATAACCCAACAGAGTAGAAGAAATCGGGAGATAAACTACCCATAATTAGCGCCGGCAAATTCAATAACCTTCCCCCCGGAAGACTTTTCAAAGGAAAAACGGCTGCTGGATGTGAAAATGTCCACGGCATTGCGAAAAATCCTGAAATAAATGTTAAAGTCTGCGATAGGAAATTTTACCATTGGCCGTTCTTCTGAACAATTACCGCAGATGAATTTAGAGATTTCCAATACTACATCGTATTGTTGAAGCATGTTGTTGAAGGATGGTAGTTACCGATTTCGATTCCAGATTTAAAACCTTTAATCAAACTCGGTAACTGGTTTCTTTTAAATTGAAGTGTCAGATTGAGTCTGAGCTAAGACATTATGTTTTTTTAATATCTCTTGAACTCTATCTTTAGGAATAGAAAACGAAGTATTGCCATTTCTCCCAACCATTTTTTTGGCGGCGATCATAGCATTAATTATTGCTTCTTCTGTTGCACTTATTGTGGCCTCATACAAAGGATCTAATTTATCATTTGACAGTATTTTTATTGTCTTTACATCCTTTCTAGAGAATGCATCGCTATTTGCGGTCGAAAATGCAATAAATATCTCACCGCTGGTATTTCTGGCCACCCCACCTACCTTTGCCAGTCCAAGAGATACTCGTTTAGCTATTTTTTCTAATTGGTGAGGAGCTAATGGTGCATCTGTAGCTACCACTGCGATTATAGAACCGGCATCCTTTATTTCTTTCTTGTTTCCATGATATATCGGCTTGAGATCCTGTATTTCTTTACCAACTGGAATCCCTGCAATAATCAAATCGTCCCTATCGCCAAAGTTGCCTTGAACAAGAACGCCAACAGTATATCCGCCATCTTTTTTATCTAGAATTCTTGATGAAGTTCCTGTGCCTCCCTTAAACTTAAAAAGGTTCATTCCCGTTCCGCCGCCGACATTACCCTCTTCTATCGCTCCTGATTTTGCACTATTCAACGCATGATATACATGTTCTTTCTTTACATGCATACCGTTTATATCATTTAATATTCCATCCCACGTTTCTGCAACCACAGGTAATAACCAAAATAGATCATCTTTTAGTGGTGACGTTAGATTATTATCAAACATCCAGCTAATTGTTGAATCTCTAACAACACCAACACTATGAGTATTGGTTATTAATATTGGCGTTTCCAGGAAACCACTTTCTTTGATCCATTGATTGCCGGTCATATCTCCATTTCCATTTAAAGAGAATGTACTAGAAAATACCGGGCTAAATTTCTTTCCTTTTGGCAATATAGCTGTTACGCCTGTTCTTATTGGGCCTTTGCCAACCTCTAGCTCTCCATCGCCTTTTATTATGGTTGAATAGCCAACTTCTACACCACTAACATCTGTAATCGCATTATATTTCCCGGTTACTCCAGAGAAAGGAATGCCTAAATCCCTTGCTCTAATCTCATTGGCTAAAGCGTTAGAAGCTATTACTGTCGATATAGATAAAACTATAATATTTAATATTTTCATAACTACTCCTTGTTATACCAAATTAACTCGAAGGTTTAAGATTCAGAACACGAAGATCCAATACGAAAAGGATTCGTTTTTGACCAGTCGGTATGCCCTTTTGCGCTATTACGTAATTATATTATTCAGGTTCACAATTTGTTGTGATATTCCGCTGATATTTAACAGGGAGTAAGTCCATGATTGGGCGCTTCACGCAATTGAGTTCCTCATCTTGAATAAGCACCATCGCTTGTGGCGCATAGTCAGAAATCAGTTCTCGGCACATACCACATGGGGACACGATATTGATCGCTCCGTCACGAGAGTGATAAACAGCCACTACTGTGTCGATGTCGGCAGAGCCGTATTCCGTCACAGCACGCCCAATCGCAATGGCTTCTGCGCAAACTGCGATACGACCAACATTTGCCTCAAGATGCACACCCGTTACAATTTCGCCAGAGCGCAGACGCAGCGCGGCACCCACAACATGCCAATCCGGTTTGTATCGAGATATGATCGCCGCTCTTGCAGCTTCAATTAGGGAAACATCTTCTTCTTTAAGAACGACGTTTTCGTTGTTCGAGACCATGCCTATTCTCTCATTACCTCTAATTGTTGTTTTAAAGTTGAAGATTCTTATTTCTTTTTGTCACTATCAATAACGCTCACCGATCAAGTGAGCGTTAAATTCTGTATCAGTTATCAAAGCCACTTTTTTGTTTTGTCACACAGACTTTCTATAATGGCATATTGATACCCTTTATGTTCATCCCTCTCCTTAGTTGATGTAATGCAATACTTCTCCAACAGCGTCAAAAAGACGATCCAAATCAGCTCGTTCAGCATTGAACATAGGCCCGAATTGCAGCGTATCACCGCTAAAGCGTACGTAAAAACCCGCTTTCCAAAGTATCATACTGGCATCAAAAGGACGTACAGCGGCATCACCGTCACGGGCAGCCAATTCAATTGCACCCACCAAGCCACAGTTGCGGATGTCGGTCACATTTGGGCAGTTTGTGAGAGAGTGAAGGGCCATTTCGAAATGAGGGGCAAGTTCAGCAGAGCGCTGGATAAGGTGGTCTTTATCCAGCAGATCCAAGGTTGCCAACCCTGCGGCACAAGCTACCGGATGTGCCGAATAAGTATAACCATGATTAAACTCCACAAGGTGTTCCGGCAGTGGTTGAGACATAAATGCCTCATAAATTTCACTGCTTGCCACTACGCCCCCCAGAGGAATGGCGCCATTGGTAATTTGTTTGGCAAAATTAAGAATATCTGGCGTCACACCAAAATATTCAGCGCCGGTCCAGCGCCCCATACGACCAAAGCCAGTAATAACTTCATCAAAAATCAATAAAATATTATGTTGATCACAAATTTCACGCAGGCGTTGTAGATACCCTTTGGGCGGAATAATCGCGCCAGCGGAACCGGCCACAGGCTCGACAATGACCGCCGCGATATTGGAGGCGTCATGCAGTTCGATCAACTTGAGCATCTCATCGGCCAACTCTACGCCGCCGGTTTCTGCCATACCTGGCGTAAATGCCATATTGGCCTGTAGCGTATGGGATAAGTGATCTACGTCCATCAACTGTCCGAACATTTTGCGGTTGCCGCCAATACCTCCCAAACTGGTACCTGCAATATTGACACCATGATAACCACGTGCACGGCCAATCAGTTTGGTTTTCGTGGGATGCCCTTTCACACGCCAGTAGGCTTGCGCCATTTTGACTGAGGTGTCTAAAGTCTCAGAACCTGAGCTGGTGAAAAAGACGTGATTGAGATCACCGGGTGTTAAATTGGCAATTTTTTCTGCCAGTTGAAACGATAAGGGATGACCGAACTGAAAGCCTGGTGAGTAATCAAGGGTACTCAATTGGGCTGCGACAGCTTTTTGAATTTCTGTCCGAGTATGGCCTGCTCCACAGGTCCAAAGACCGGACAGACTGTCATAAATCTGGCGTCCTTTATCGTCTTTTAGCCATTTTCCCTCGGCAGCAACGATAAGGCGTGGATCGCGTTGGAAATTTCGGTTGGCACTGAATGGCATCCAGTGAGATTTTAGGTTTAATGATTCAGAATAATGGATTTTAGACATGGACAACTCCTTCCAAAAGAATGAAATTTGAGTTTAGTTCAACCTGTTGTTTTTTCCAATAATGACGCATATTATTAGAACGCAAATAATGTTGGACGTAATTAAATATTTAAATACTTTATCTTTAACGTATTTTTCAGAATGGAGAAAAATATAGGGCGGAGATACCACCCTATAAGAAGTTATAATAAGGTGAATGAATTTACTTTATAATGCTGGAGTCGTAATCTTATAACTCTGAATGTAATGTTCTTTCTTCTCAAATTCCAAGGCTTCCTTGGTTATATTCAGCAGATGATCCTTATCATCTTTTACTAACATGCCCTTTTCTTTTCGTGTGTATGTGAATTCAATGTCAGAGTTAGTAACCTTTATGTCATGTAATTCAAATTCGTCTTGATACAATTCATTTACTATTTTTTGCCGTAAGATTGGCCTTAACATACTGTAAGTAACTCCTGTAGCAAGGACAATATTTGCACGTATGAACCAACGGCGAGGAGATTCAACGTCGGATACTCCCGATTCTTTCTTGTGTTCTGATGACATAATTTCACCTATGAATAAGGTATTAGGATTATGTGATTAACTACAATATGAAAATATTAATCACGGAATTTGTAATTTATTAATTTAATTGTAAGTAGAAATTAACTAATTAACCATGTTTGTGCATCAGTTAAAGTTGCTGTCAGATTATATACACTAGGTGGAAATATCAATTCAGACGTTTGACTTACTGTTTGAGCTAATACCTGTCCGATCTGAATACCAATTCCCACAGCAATATAATATTTCGGTTCGGGTGTATAAAGCTGTGTTGTATTTGCCAATGCTTGTTGAACAAATGTACCATGTCTGGACATCCCAATACCTGTTGTATAAAGGCTATTTGGAATATTTCTATTTTGCTTTATCGTTAAAATTCCACCTTCCCCTACCTCAGTTGCTGATCTAAATGCGGGGGTATTATCGCTTGTATCAAACGTAATTATATTTTTGTCTTTAGGATTTGCATCTACAACTTGACCCGCCTCGAAGACAACGCCATTCGTTAATACTCCTGTTCTACCCCAAACAAATGAAAAATCAGTTGACCATTTAAAAGTAAAAAATGCACCTGACACTATTTTAAACGGACTTGCTTGCCAAGCCAAAGAAAAAACCTCAGATGGCTGATTAGGAATCCTTTGGTAAAGATAAACTGTCCAAGCGGCAGATGAGTTATTTTCGAATCTAACGGTATAAGATGTACTATCGTCAGATGATATGTCTAGCTGGCTCATGTGTTATTACTCCTATGAGTTTATGAATAAACCATATAAATAACATGTTCAGTGAAACATGTGGTTATTTATGTTTGCCGTGATAATAATATAGAACTGTCGCAGCAATTAATTATCTTGCAAAGATACAAGCGGTTTATATAAATCAAAAGCTGCTATAGAAAAGAGTAGTACAGGTGATTTAAAGATCCAATTTAACTTAATTAATATAAATTAATTATGTCGTTATTTATTTTATTACAGACTGACATATTTTGTTATTAAAAGATATGAGGCTGGTGTTTATATGGGAGATTAGATTATCAAATATATGATTACGTTTAAGATTATGCCTGATACTTGAGCCTGTAATTTAAATGTCGCTGAATGCTGAATTGACTATCTTGGGTATGAGAAAACTCACTAAAACCAAGCTTAAATTTATTTTCAATAAATTCAATTAAATATATACAAGTTATTTTATGGACTTAATTTTCACTAGATATAAATTCCATATTAGCGCTTTGGATGATTCTACCATTCACTCCCCTATCCTTTTGACGGCATTAGTGACCTCGACAATGAGTGAGGGAGAAATGTCACCATCGTACATTTCTCCCTGAATGCTGCTGCAAGTTACCTTAGTATTCTTTTAGGCATCAATGGAAATATCAGTGATAGGTATACATTGACAAGTAAGGCACATCCCTTGCTCTGAAGGTTCTACGTCATTCAAGTGTTGCACTTCTCCGCTTTTTAATTTCACAGCACAACTTTCACACTGTCCAACCCGGCATCCACTTGCCATCTTTATACCCATTTTTTCGCTAAAATTAAGGAGTGTCCCTTTGTCAGGAGACCATTCAAGAAGTACGCCAGATTTTTCGAATTTAACTGCAAAACTCTTCCCATCTTTAATTTTTACCGGAGTTAGCGATCGGAATATTTCTTTATAGATATCAAAAGGCGGAACGCCTCGAGTGAGTAAACCTTCTTCTAAGGTTTTCATCATAGGAACCGGGCCACACATGTAAAAACGAGCTTGCTGTTTAATCAGCGTTTCAGGAACGGCATCCGCAGTAATATATCCATGATGCTGGTAATTAATACCCTCAATATCCACTGGCAGCGGATTACTGTAACAGTTGATTACCTTCAACTGCTTAATTTTTGATTCAAGCTCTTTTAGCTTTTTAGAAAAGGCATGTGTATTGCTGTTTTGATTAGCATACAGCAATAAGAGTTCAGGCTTTTCACCGTTAGCTGGAAGAGATTCAAGATAACTTATAAATGGCGTAATACCGATTCCTCCTGCCAACATAACAACAGGTTGCTTAGCATTAAGCGGAATAATAAAGTTTCCTCCCGGAGGCGTCAGATTCACCTCGGCTCCTGCGACTAATGCCCTATTAATGTATGAAGACATGACGCCTTCAAAAGTCTCCCCGCCAGACGTTGTGCCTTTCTGATGCCTTACGGAGATACTGTAAGTCTTTCTACTCTCCAGTGTTGCCGCTCCTGTCAAGGAATAGGCCCGGATAACAGGATCATCCTGCCCAGGTATGGAAACTTGTACTGTGATGTGTTGGCCAGGTTCATAATCAGGCAACATTGCTCCATCTTTTGACTCAAAAATAACCGTTTTAACACCTTTGGCTTCGGGTTTTGTTTCTATAACACGAAACGTTTTACGGCCCTGCCACGGTCTTCTCTCCGGGTTGACATCTTCTGCGAGTTTAATATCACAGCGGAATGAACGGAGCGGAGAAGCGCCGCTGACAGGATCGCAAGAGTCGTCAGAAATGAGCGCATTATAGTTACTGCTGTTTTTTCCTATGACGGGAAAACCCTCTTTCCCATAATCGGGGCACGCTTGCCACCAACCAAACTCGGCAATTATCGTATCGTAAGAAATATGATCATCTAACGATGCTTTAAAACGCGCCTTGCCGTTGCGGGTGATGACCTCTACCCAATCTTCATTTTTAATACCTTTCTCTTCGGCTAATCGACTGTTTATCTCAAGCTTCGGGTAAGGTGATTTTTTACGTAGACTGGCTAAACTTCTCTGCTGGCTATGACAATAGAAGCCATTTTTTACCGAGGTCAGTCGATAACGGAAATGTGACTCAGAGTTTAAATTCTCTTTGGGTTCAGAATATATCGGTAGTGGTGGATAACCATGCCGCCACAATTTCTCAGAATAGATTTCAACCATTCCTGTTTCGGTATCAAAACCTTTAACTGTGTTCTTTACAGGATCGATGCTTGCGTATTTCCGATCATGTTGAATTAATGGAATTGAAATGCCTGCCGGTTTTTTTCTTAACGCCTCTACGGTCAAGCCAATGGGCTCAAGAATATAATTCCATCCCGCTTCAACGCTGCCATTAAAAAATATCTTATTCATGCCTAAGCGACAGGCCAAGTCGAAGACAATTTCATTATCTGACCGGCTTTCTCCCCGAGGTGAAATCATTCTTTGTCTTAACTGAACCAGCTCCTCTGCCTCGGCTGAAATCTCAAATCCTACACGTAGTCCCTCCCTCTCCCAAGGCGTATTCACGGGGAGTAAGATGTCAGCATAATGTGCTGTGGGCGTTTCAAAGAGATCACAATGAACATGAAACTCAAGCTGTTTTAGCGCCTCTATCCCAATCTTGGTGTCAGCATGAGATGACAACATATTGGTACCAAATGCCATCATAGCTCTAATAGAGTAAGGCCGTTTGTGCAAAATTGCTTGATACAGATCTTGTGATGTTACCCAACCATCTAGTGGCGGCCCCAACGGTCTTTCCTTAAAGCCAAGGGCTTTTTCTTGCTGTTCCTTCGGCATAAGCCTGCGGGCATTCACAAGATTTACTGGATGTTTATTGTACATTCTGTTGCTTCCCTGCGTGTCAAAACATCCCGTTAAGGCGTACAGCACGGCAATTGCTCGTTCAGTCTGGGTTGCATTGGTATGTTGAGCTACACCAGTCCAGGAGTGATAAGCAATGCGTTTGGAAGACATGATTAAATCTGCTGCATATAGGAGTTTTTCTTTAGTTATACCTGTGATTTTTTCTACATATTCAGGTGTATATTGTTGACACTCATTTATAAGTAGCTGGAATGCAGATTTACATTGTATTTTTTTATTTACATCTTCCGCTGAGTTAATTGAAAATTCGCCGAATAAAGCATAATTATCATTTTCATCACATGGCACATTTTCGTGAATATCATACATTAGCGGAGACTGAGTTATGTTATTCCAGACAATATATCTGTTTTTCTTAGCTGAAATGTTTATATCTCTTTCTCTCAAGAAAAGACCATTATCATTTCGCACTAACAGTGAGGCGTTCGTCCACCGTGCTACAAACGCCTGATCATATCCTTTTCGGTTTATGATGATATTTATTAGCCCGAGGGCTAGCGCGGCATCCGTCCCAGGATTGATGTTGAGCCAATTATCAGATTCTCTAGCAAGAGCCGTATGTCTGGGGTCTACAACGATAAGTTTGGCGCCTGCATTTCTTCCCGCTCCAATAGCTTCCGCTTGCGCAAGCCATGTATTTGTTGGATTGTGCCCCCATAAAATGATCAGCTCAGCATTTCTGTAATCAGCCACAGGAATACTGCACCCAAAGGTAAACTTATGTGCCTCGTCTTTATGCCAGTTACACACCTCTGTACCATTGCAGACGTTAGGGCTGCCGAAATTTCGAACGAAGCGATCTATCCATTCAAGGCTGTCACTAAGAGGTGTTCCACTCGGTGAGGTGATTGAGAAAGCAACCGATTCTGCCCCAGACTCAGCCTTATAGAAAGCCAGTTTCTCAGCAACATAATTCAACGCTTCATCCCAGGTGATTTTTTCCCAGCCTGGATCTGCGTCACCTTTGGGATTTGTCCTACGAAGAGGATAAAGAATCCGGTTAGGGCTGTGAGCCAGTTCTGGGGCCGCTTTACCCTTCATGCACATGGCGTTGCCGGTCGGGTGTTTTGGGTTCTGCTGAATTTTTATCAGTGTATCGTTACGAACTTCGTTGATAGTGCCACATCTTGATCTACAGAGAGTACAAAATCCTTCTTTAAACTCACTTTTCATAAGATAACCTCATATAGCTTCACACAATGTTTACTTTGTGGTTTTTTCGGATGATTGATACCAGTACGTATTACTGGTTCCCTCTTAATTAATCGAAGGATTAACAACGTAATGACTCATTATTTCTATATTTTTCTCGTAAATTTCATTGTAATAGAAAATTAAATGAACAATTTCACGTATAGAAAGTTTTTGGATTTTCTATACGTGGCTTCACATATTGAACTAATGCATATTAATGTTGCTTACTTGCATTGTTTTTGCTGTATCCGGGACATAAACAACTTCTTCATTTATCCCCTCTTCTGCCTTGATGATTTGGGTGTAATATTGAGATGCTTGGTCAATTGTAAATATTGTATTAGGTGACCAAACCATCATCCCACTATACCCATTATTGATGACCGAGCGGGTAATATTCTGCACTGTGGATACCGAATTTTTTCCGGGGGAGACACCCAATAACAAATTTTCCTTTTTCATCCCGAAGTTAACGTACGGAGCCAGCTTATTGACACTGGCGTTGGTGTAAGTCATCTCGTAACCTGCATCCAGTAAGTTTGCTATGTTGGTCGGTCCCTTGAAATAGATATAATCTGACCACAGGGCCTTGGTCAGTACCTTGTTGGCAAATTTTGGATGGCTTTTGATCGCATCCGCTACCCAATAGAAGGATTGACGATTACCGGAGCATGTTGAATATTCATCATCGATGTTGATTCCATCCAGCCCGTATTTAACGACATCATTTACCATTTCATCGGCAAGTTTCGTTGCCGTTGCTTTACTCATATTACATGACCAACCTGCATTTTGATGATTGCCCAGATAGGATAATTGAACTCTAATGCCCTTTTTTTGCAAATTCCGCACCAGGGAAATATTTTCCTTGAGTATCGAACTTATTTCATCGTTGTAAAACAGTACAGGGATATTAGAGATGCTGCTATTAATGTTGGCTGCGAATAATATAACATCGGAAAAAAATGGTTTTTCAGTTCGTTTCACAACAAAATTACCGATATCCTTGACATGTTGCGGTGAAGGATTGCTCAGAAATGTAATATTATTTGCTGCAAGAGATTGATTTGTTGCAAAGGCAACGATAAGTGCAACCTTCAACAGATTGATATTTTTTAACATCATGAATAAACCTCTTATCTTAGAATGAGTACACCATAAAATTCGCAGGCATCTTTGGAGCATTTCGAAATCTCCTTTCTCATCATGATTTCGTCAGTCTGCCAATTGCCTGCGAAACGGGCATATTATCTTTCTTTAGTTAAGGTTTATCTGTTGTTATCAAACCAGTAACGGGGAGACGATGCTCCCTAGATTGAGGTAGTTCAGGTGTCATAGGACATTTAAAATAGGTTAATTATCTAGATCTACATCAACTAATGCCTGTTCTCTACGCTCATTTACCAGTCGAATAAGCTCTTGATCGTCCAAAGCATCAAGTATCTGTTCGTAGAGTTCCGCAGGAATACAATAAAACACGGGTTGGTTACGATTCAGGATTGCTACAGGGTATCCAGCCCCGGCGTTAACGGTCGCCATAGGGTTTTTTTTAAGTTCACTAACGCTTGCGCTAATATCCGACAGAATTATGTTAGTCACAGAAACACTCCAAAAGAGTTGCTATTTTGTTACTGAATAATGCCCCGAATAATTTTGCCACTGGCAATCACCTTTTTACAGAGGAATCATTATTATGCCGCTTGATAAAAATGTTGAAAAATGGCTTGCTTCTACACCTGAGATTGCAATAGGAGAAAATTCCTCCTTGGAACAACTTCGAATCGTTCTCGAACATGCTCTTATCCAACAGCAGGGTGAATGGAACGATGCGACATATAATAGTAGCTTTACTGTCCCCGCAGAGGATGGTTTCCCCATTCCTGTTCGCATGTATGTACCCAGTGGAAAAGAAAAGATGAGTGATAAATCCGCGCTGGTTTATGCTCATGGCGGTGGGTGGTGCGTAGGAAGTCTTGATGCTTGGGATCGCCCTTGCCGTAAGCTGGCTGAATCAACAGGTTGCGTTATCTTCTCGGTAGACTATCGGCTTGCCCCCGAAAATCCTTTTCCGGTACCACTAACGGATTTCTATACAACTCTATGCTATATCACTGATCATGCAGAAGAATTTGGCATCAATACACAACAAATTGCGGTCGGTGGTGATAGCGCAGGTGGTAATCTCGCCGTTGCAGCTTGTTTGATGTCGCGAAACCAAAAAGGGCCTGCTATTTGTCATCAACTGCTATTTTATCCAGCGTTAGATGCATCAATGGAAACGGATTCATACGATAAATATGGTGAAGGCTATGTATTGACAAAACAGAAGATGACATTCTTTTGGCAGTCATACATCAATGAGTACAACAACAGAACAAATCCACTTATCTCTCCTTCTAATTTAACGCATTTTGAAGGATTGCCAGATGCAACTATTTTGCTTTGCGAATATGATCCGTTAAGAAGTGAAGGAGAATCTTATGCACAGCAGTTAAGAGATGCAGGTGTGTCTGTGCAGCTTGAAACTATTGAGGGAATGGTACATGGTGCAATACATATGACTGCGGTGACGCCATCTGCTGAAATATTCTACAAAAAGTCGCGCTTTTGTTGAAAAACATCATCTGTTATCGGGTCAATTTGATAAAAATTGGCCCGATGGCGCTCTGGAATCATCAGGATAAGGGCAATTGGTAATCGCCTCTACAATAATATCAATATGAATGACGGCCGCTTTTGCTTCCCAGGACTTGATTAATGGCATTTCGAAAATACTAGCAAATTAGATTTTTCATAATAAACAGCCTTTGACTTTATCTCAATATATCTACTCTTAATTCCCCTTCCCTTCATTATTCAGTTAAATCAAATGAATTTCATATTAAGTTCTTCCGATGTTACTTAATGACATTCAGTCAATGCTGAGGTTTGATTATTGGTAACTTGGGGAATATCGCTCCCATATTAAGGTACGTATTCTCCCTAATTGAAATTAAAATTAATTAAAACAATGCATTATGAATTCGCCGAATTTGTGCGTCAAATTAAAACTATTGAACCTAACTTTCCTACCAATTACCCTTCTTCTCACCAAAAAAAATAATGCAATTACGTTTTCTTATTTGGATCTCGTAGTTTCATATAAAGGAGGATTTATGAAAGTTCCCCATCTGTTCAATCCACTAAAAATAGGTGCTATTACTACGCCCAATCGTATTTTTATGGCGCCACTTACTCGCTTACGAAATACTGAACCCGGCGATATTCCCACGCCAATGATGGCTGAATATTATCGTCAACGTGCTAGCGCCGGATTGATCATCACTGAGGCGACGCAGGTTTCATTTCAGGCGAAAGGTTATTCAGGCGCGCCCGGTTTGCATACTCCTGAACAGATAAGCGCTTGGAAGAAAATCAATGAAGGAATTCATCAGGCTGGTGGTCTTAGCAACGTGCAACTATGGCATACGGGGCGAATGTCTCACACTTCTCTCCAGCCGAAGCAACTAGCCCCTGTGGCACCTTCTGCGATATCGGCTAACGCGCGGACTTCGGTGCGAGACGCTAAAGGCAATGTGATTCGAATCAATACCTCTAAGCCGCGTGCTCTGGAGAAAGATGAAATTCACCAAATTGTCAATGACTTCCGTCAGGCAGCCATCAATGCACAAGAAGCTAACTTTGACATGATGGAAATCCATGCTGCACATGGTTACCTTATTCATCAGTTTTTGTCTCCTTCTGCTAATCAACGTGATGATGAATATGGTGGCAGTATTGAAAATCGTGCGCGTTTCGCACTGGAGGTGGTGGATGCGGCTATTGAAAGTTGGAGTTCTGATCGGATTGGCATCCGTATCTATCCGTTGGGGCCATACAATGGTCTGGATCATTACGAAGATGAGGAGAAAGCAGCTATTTATCTGATCCGGGAGTTGGCAAAGCGTAATCTGGCTTATCTGCATATTTCCGAGCCTGATTGGGCTGGAGGAGAACCTTTCAGCGAAGCATTTCGTCGAACTATTCGCGAGGCTTACCCCGGTGTTATTGTTGCGGCAGGCGCTTATACTGCCGAGAAAGCGGAGAAACTGATTGAGAAAGGATTAATTGATGCAGTGGCATTCGGGCGAAACTTTATCGCCAATCCTGACTTAGTTGAGCGCCTGCGAATTGATGCACCCTTGAATGAGCTACGTCCAGAATTCTTCTATGCTAATGGCCCTGAAGGGTACATCGATTATCCTACCTTAAAGCAGTTAAGCGCGTAATCATACTGTGCGCTTTAATGACGGTGATGATCACCGCCATTAAAGCGCTTTCACCTGCTACTCCCAAGGCATACCATCTTCCCAGTTCTCTACTAGTAGGTCGATAAATCCCCGGATACGGGGGGAAAGATGTTTTTTACTTGGATAAATGATTCGAATGGGTTCAGGCTCAACATGATAATTTTCCAACAAGGGGACAAGCTTACCGTTATTAAGATCCCGACCAACAACATAGCTAGGCAGATGAATGATACCGAACCCTGCCAGCGCCGATTCGAGCATGGCTTCCGCGCTATCTATGTTTAGGCGTCCCGGCCCTTCGAAAACGTAGGTTCCTTCCGCAGTCTCAAAACGCCAAGTACGGCGTTTATCCGCACTCAGGAAGAAAATAGTGTCATGTTCATGTAGCGCCTGTGGTGTTTCAGGTACGCCTCGTCGGGCCAAATAATCCGGTGACGCACAAGTAATCATCCACTGAGTAGCGATAGTACGTGTAAGAATACGAGAATCATCTTTTGGTTTACCAATGCGGATGGCGATATCGAACCCTTCCTCGATCAAATCAACATAACGATCAGTAAAGGCAATATCTGCCCGTAGATCAGGCCAGCGTTTCAGGAAAGTTTCCAGCAAGGAAAGAATATGGCGCTTTCCTAAGGAGATCGGTGCGGTTAATTTCAGCGTCCCGGTTGGGTTTACCCTGCGCATCGCCATCGTGTTATCCACCTCTTCGAGGTCTTCAAGAATCTGACGACAGCGTTCGAACATAATACGTCCTTCATCTGTCAGGCTAAGCCGGCGCGTTGTTCGGTTCAGCAATCTTACGCCTAAGCGAGTCTCCAGGCGCACAATGCTCTTACCAATAGCGGATCGAGTAAGCCCCAAAGACCCCGCCGCTTGCGTATAACTTCCTGCCCGTACCGCAGCAACAAAAGCCGCAATATCACCGATTCGGTTTAATTCCATTTGTGCTCCTAAAATGTTCTGAGGATAGGCTGCTTAAAACAGTCACGTTGCGTTTTTCGTTTATTCCGTTTAGTGTTTTAAAGTGAAATGACTAACAGGTGCTAAATATGATTACTTCTACTTTCTCTGATGTAAATCTTCCGACTAAACACGAAAGTGAAATAGCCGAAAAAGGGTTGCGTGAATTTGCTGCGTTCCTTTCAACAAAACTTGAAACTCAGCAGATTTCAATTATGAGTGATGACCATAAATCTCATCAAATTGAAGTGCCTACATCTGCGCTTACTATGCTAGTGCAAATCTTGGGTGAACTCGCTTCAGGTAATGCAGTGCAAATCGTCCCTGTTCATGCTGAACTAACAACTCAAGAAGCTGCAAACATATTGAATGTATCGCGACCTCATATGGTTAAACTTCTGGAAGATGGTTGTCTTCCTTTCCATAAAACAGGTCGGCACAGGCGTATTCGTTTTGCTGATCTGATGGAATATAAAAAGCAGCGTAACGCTGAAAGTATGGAGGCTATGAGGGAACTAGCTAATCAGGCTCAGGAATTAGGGAGCTACTAATGATTCATTCCCTTGCCGTCGCGATGCACCTTGAAATCCATAGGGTATATAACTTTATTTTTTGAATATGCGCTACAGTCTGGCTCTCCTACTCCCACACGTCAGCGCGGTCTTGCTTCGCTTCTGGTGTCCAGATAACTTTCACGCTTGGTCCACTACATTGGCACGCCGTGCGGCAAACTCGGCTTCGACCTCATCATTAGATTGGCCCAAACCAGCACGCATTGAGGCTCGCCCGGCTTCTACCTTGTGACACAGGAATTTTTCGTATTCTCGTTCCTCACGTTGGCGTTGAATAAACTCGCGCATAAGTTCGCGTAGCACCTGTGAAGCTGGGCGGTGAGCAGCTTCGGCTTCAGCCATAAATTCAGCACGTAGTTCAGGTTCCAATTTCATCGTAAAAACAGCTTGTTTCGTCATGATCTGACTCCCCAACATTATTATTCTGCACTAATAAAGTATGTATAATCTCATTACCTTGCGTGATTTTCTAGCATAATTAGGGAGAATTGAAATCAATATCACTTGTCGGAAAACATCTGTTTTCCGACATTGCAAGTGCTCTTTCGGAATTTAGATCTTGATGGCGCCATTAATACAAGTCACAGCACCACCGCCGACAAAAATCTTACCGCCGGAATGGTTGAGCCATACGCTTCCCTGGCGGCCAAGTTTTTTGCCTTGTGATGAATGAACGATTTTATTGTCAATCATTGCTACTTTGTGGTAGTGCATGAATGCGGCAACGCTGCCGTTTCCACTACCGCAAACTGGGTCTTCATTGACACCACATGAAGGGGCAAAAGAGCGTACTTCAATATCAGCTTCCGCCCCCTCACAATAGGCGCCATACAGACAAACTCCGGTGACGTTCATTTGCGTGTCATGCTCGCACAATTTGGCATAATCAGGTTCCGCTGCCAGCACGGCTTCTGCTCCCGCAGTATGACCGACAATAGTATGAGCGACAATCCAGCGAGCTCCCACGTCAATAAGTGCCGGTGTTAACGCGCGATCTAACGGGCAACCCAGAATGCTTTCAAGGCGATCTATCTGTTCGGTGCTAAGCAATGTGATAGTCGGTTCTGGCAGTTCAAAGGTAATTAATTGCTGACCGGGTTGCATTTCGGTAACGTTCAGCGTAATTAGCCCTGCTCCACATTCTTGCACAATACGCCCTTCTCTCGCCTGAATTAATCCGGCTTCAAGCAGAGCATGTGCGGTACCGATCGTGGGATGACCGGCAAAAGGAAGTTCACTGCCGGGAGTGAAAATCCGTACACGGTAATCTGCCAGAGGGTTTTCTACGGGAAGAACAAAAGTAGTTTCGGAAAGATTGGTCCAGTTAGCAATAGCCTGCATCTGTATCGGTGAGAGTCCTTTGGCATCCATGACAACGGCAACGGGATTTCCTTTAAAAGGCTGGTAAGTGAATACATCAACCTGCTTAAATGGTGCGAGAGACATAAAATTTCCTTTTTATGATATAAAGGTGGTTTAGCAGTGTATCTGGAAAAATATATCAGGACTATCATGGTTTCTCAAAAGCAGCTTCTACCCTATCCTTTAATTTAAACCTCTATATTATTAATACGGTGATTTATAATAAAAGAATAATTTCGATAAAATATATGTGATTAAACTCAAAGAAACGAATTAAGTTAAATTCTTTGTAAAATAACTTAATATCAATATTAAGATAACTGTGATTAATTAATTTCAATAAATTCATACTTTTACGGGAAATAATAAGACATGGTTAGATTTATTTATACAAATAATAAAGAACAATGGAAAGAAGGATTGTCGTTCATAAAGACAGATGAAAAAGCCAATTTAATT
The DNA here is from genome assembly GCF_019090985.1 of Photorhabdus akhurstii. Classification (NCBI taxonomy): domain Bacteria; kingdom Pseudomonadati; phylum Pseudomonadota; class Gammaproteobacteria; order Enterobacterales; family Morganellaceae; genus Photorhabdus; species Photorhabdus akhurstii. The sequence goes on from NZ_CP020335.1 coordinate 2,611,396, forward strand.
ATTACTAATAAACGAGGTCGAAAATTAGATGGTTTTGGTGGTTGTTTCAATGAGCTTGGGATGAAAGCTTTATTAGATCTGGATAAAGAAAATAGAAAATAGAAAATTAGTGCTAGACAAATTATTTTCACCGGATGGAGAGTGTAAATTAACATTAGCCAGGATGCCTATTGGCGCCAGTGATTATGCGGTTTCTTGGTATAGTTTAAACGATATTGAAGATGATTATGGTATGGCTAATTTCTCCATTAAAAGAGATAAACGCTTACTCATTCCCTATATAAAAGAGGCTTTAGAAAGGCAACCGAATTTAAAAATATCTGCTTCACCGTGGAGCCCTCCGGTATGGCTTAAAACTCATCAAGTCTGTAATTTTGGCAAATTAAAGCGTGATGCTCAAAGCCAGGATGCATATGCTTTATATTTTGTAAAATTTATCGAAGAGTATCAGAAAGAAGGCATTTCAATTGATCAAATTCATATCCAGAATGAAGTTGCTGCGGATCAAAAATTCCCTTCTTGTGTATGGAGTGGTGAGCAATTAAGAGATTTTATAAAAAATCATCTCGGACCAAAATTCGAACAAAATAATGTAAAAACTGAGATTTGGTTAGGTACTATTAATGCCCCTGAATTCTCTAAAGAAATTGGACAGGATTATGATGATTATGCAAATTGTGTATTACGTGATATGAACGCCTATAAATATATAAAAGGCGTTGGTTATCAATGGCAAGGAAAAAATGCCATTCAAAGAACAGTACAAAGTTATCCAGAATTAAAATATTATCAAACTGAAAATGAATGTGGTGATGGTCATAATAGTTGGGAATATGCTCATTATATATTTACACTTTTCAGGCATTATTTAACTAATGGTGCTAATGGTTATTTTTACTGGAATATGGTGCTGCATGCGGGAGGAGAAAGTAGTTGGGGTTGGAAACAGAATAGTATGATAAGTATTCCAACAGGAATAAATGAAGTGATATATAATCCAGAGTATTATGTCATGCGCCATTTTTCGGGTTTAATTTTACCTGATGCGCAACATATTGAGTTGGAAGGAAATATGTCAGGAAATGCTGTTGCTTTCGAGAATAAATCGGGTTCCTTGGTGGTGAATATAAACAATTCTTATAAAGAAAAGCAAAAATTAAATATTGGTTATAATAATGATATTTGGTCTATTTATTTGGAACCTGATTCGATTAATTCTATTATATTTAACTAAGAGAACATGACAATCTGGAGTTATCTATGAAGAATAAATTCCCTACAGGCTTTTTATGGGGCGGCGCAGTTGCCGCTAACCAAGTTGAAGGTTATTGGAATCAGGATGGCAAAGGAGTGAGTATTGCTGATGTTATGACAAAAGGAGAGCACGGCGTTGATCGTGTCATAACTAATGGTATTGAGGAAAATAAAATTTATCCTAATCATCAAGGTGTGAAATTTTATTCCCAGTATAAAGATGACATTGCACTATTTGCAGAAATGGGATTCAAATGTTTTAGGACATCAATTGCCTGGGCGAGAATTTTTCCTCTAGGTGATGAATTACAACCTAACGAGGCAGGCTTAAAATTTTACGATGATCTTATTGATGAATTATTGAAATATAATATTGAACCTATTATTACATTATCTCACTTTGAAATTCCTTATCATTTGGTTAAAAAATATGGCGGTTGGTATAACCGAAAATTAATAGACTTTTTCATGAATTTTAGTTTGACGGTTATGGAAAGATATAAAAATAGAGTCAAATACTGGATTACATTTAATGAAATTAATAACCAAATAAATTGGCAATATCCACTATTTGGTTATTGTAATTCAGGTGTGATTTATCAGGATCACGACAATCCAGAGCAAGTCATGTATCAAACTATTCATCATCAATTTGTTGCTAGTGCGAAAGTTGTCAAATTAGGCCATGAAATAAATCCTAATTTTAAAATTGGTTGTATGATCCATATGTCGCCATTATATCCAGAGAGCTGTAAGCCGGAAGATGTTTTATATGCACAACAAGCCATGCGCCAGAAATATCTTTTTAGTGATGTTCAGCTTCGTGGATATTATCCATCTTATCTTATTAAAGAATGGGAAAGAAAAAACATAGAACTGCATATTGAAGATAGTGATTTAATTTGGTTACGGGAAGGTTGCGCTGATTATCTGGCAATAAGCTATTATATGAGTAATATCGTCTCTTCATCCATAGAAATGTTAGAAAAAAATAGCCAATCCCTCTCCTTCTTTGAGAAAGGAAAGCTCAATCCCTATTTAAAATCCTCTGAGTGGGAATGGCAAATTGATCCTGTAGGGATTCGATACAGCTTATCTGAATTATATGAACGTTATCAAAAACCGATTTTTATTGTTGAAAATGGGTTGGGTTCCGTTGATAAATTACCTCAAGATGGTGTTATCAATGATGATTATCGTATCGAATATTTAGCATCGCATCTATCTGAAATTAAAAAATCTATTTTATTCGATGGTGTTGATATTCTCGGTTATACTGCATGGGGATGTATCGATTGTGTCTCTTTTTCAACCGGTGAATATCGTAAGCGATATGGGTTTATCTATGTCAATGTTGATGATGATGGCAATGGAGACTTTGCGCGTTATAAGAAAAAAAGTTTTTATTGGTATAAAGAAGTTATAGAAACAAACGGTGAAGATATTTAATTAAATTAAAAGCTATCCTATTTGGTTTGAGGATGGCTTATTAATTTGAAATAGCTAAGTTTTTTTAGTGATTTGATATTTGTCTCGATACTCTTTAGGTGTCATATTATAGTTTCGTTTAAACATAGAGTAAAAATAATGTAAAGAAGAGTAGCCACAAACAGTAACAATTTCACTGATTGAAATAGAGGTGTGGATTAAAAGATTTTTTACTTTATCTAATTTCTCATTATGAATAATAGTATGAATTGTTTGACCAAATTCATTTTTAAAACGGCTTTCAAGATTAGAACGTGACATACCAACAGCATCAATAACTTGTTCAACTCTTATCCCTTTACAGGCGTTATGACGAATATAATGCATTGCTTGAATAACTGCGGGATCGTTTAATGCTCGAAAATCTGTCGATTGCCTTGCAATAACTTTTAAAGGTGGAATTAATTGGCGGTGATATTTTTTAGGAACGTAACCTCTAAGAAGTTGATGAAGTAATTTTGCTGCCTGATAGCCCATTTGTTGTGTACCTTGTACAACGGAAGAAAGCTCGGTACGCGAAAGAAAACGGGCTATTTCTTCATTATCTATGCCTATAACACAGACTTTATCGGGAATAGGAATATTGAGATGTTCACATGCGGCTAAAATATGTCTAGCTCTGGCATCCGTTACCGCGATAATGCCGGTATTTGGGGGTAAAGTTTGGAGCCAATCTTTTAATCTATTTTGTGCGTAAGACCAGTTTTCTGGTGTCGTCTCCATTCCTTGATACACCACACCTTGATATTTTTCTTTTTCAACTAATTGTCGGAATGCATATTCACGCTCTATTGCCCATCGTTTACCACTTGTCTGAGGTAAACCATAAAATGCAAAACGTTTAATACCTTTATCTTTTAAATGATTAAATGCACTTTCTATTAAAGCGAAGTTATTTGTCGCAATATAATGAGCCGCAGGATAGTGATTTTCCTGGTGATAAGATCCGCCGACGCCAATAATAGGAATGTCTAACTGACTGAAAGTACGTTGGATTTCTATATCATCAAAATCAGCGATAATTCCATCACTCTGTAAGGTTTTCAAGCTATTTAATTTTGTGGTGAAATCTTCTTCAATGAAAATATCCCAATTACATTGGCATGCTTGCAAATATTCACCTATCCCTTCTATCACCTGACGATCATAAGCTTTATTGGCATTAAATAATAGTGTTATATGGTATCGTCTGTTCATCATTGGTATCCTTATTGATTTATACAATATTAATCATAATTATTTTTCTATTTTCAGAATTGAATTAATGCCAAATTATGAGATAAATCACACAATTAACAATAATCTTAATGAAGAAATAAAATAACACAATTGAAAATAGTGACGTTGATGAACAGAATTTTATACACACACGTATGTCTATACACTATAGATTTCAAGATGGATCGCGACGGCAAGGGAGTGAATCCCCGGGAGCATAGCAAACTATGTGACCGGGGTGAGCGAATGCAGCCAACAAAGAGGCAACTTGAAAGATAACGGGTATATTAGATAGAGGTTGATATGCATCGATACTTTGAGAGAGTAAATAGAATCAGTTACGAAGGTAGGCAAAGTAATAATCCATTAGCTTTCCGTCACTACAATCCCGAAGAGATTATTCTAGGCAAAAAGATGAAAGATCATCTGCGTTTTGCCGTCTGCTATTGGCACAATTTCTGTTGGAATGGTACTGATATGTTTGGTGCCGGAGCGTTTGAACGTTTTTGGCAAAAAGGCAATGATGCTTTAGAACTGGCTAAGCTCAAAGCTGATGTTGCTTTTGAGTTTTTCTACAAGCTAAATATTCCTTTTTATTGTTTCCATGATATTGATGTCGCTCCCGAAGGTTGTTCCTTAAAAGAATATATTTATAATTTGGGCGTTATGTCCGATATTCTTGCTGATAAACAAGCAGAGACTGGCGTTAAATTATTATGGGGAACGGCAAACTGTTTTACACATCCTCGCTATGCTGCTGGTGCATCAACTAATCCAGATCTCAATATTTTCGCTTATGCATCAGCACAAGTATGTCAAGTTATGCAAATGACTAAAAAACTGGGTGGTGAAAATTATGTACTGTGGGGCGGACGTGAAGGTTATGAAAGTTTGCTCAATACAGATTTACGTCAAGAAAGAGAACAAATCGGCCGTTTTATGCAAATGGTTGTGGATTACAAATACAAAATTGGCTTTCAGGGAACATTATTAATTGAACCTAAACCTCAGGAGCCGACTAAACACCAATATGATTATGATGTAGCGACTGTTTATGGTTTCCTAAAGCAGTTTGGTTTAGAAAATGAAATTAAGGTGAATATTGAAGCTAACCATGCCACGTTAGCTGGACACTCATTTCAACATGAAGTTGCCACAGCGATTGCATTGGGGATATTTGGTTCTATTGATGCGAATCGCGGGGATGCTCAACTTGGCTGGGATACCGATCAATTTCCAAATAGTGTCGAAGAGAATTCTCTGGTAATGTATGAAATCTTAAAAGCCGGTGGTTTTACTACGGGTGGTTTAAATTTCGATGCAAAAGTCCGCCGCCAAAGTATTGATATTGATGATCTGTTTTATGGGCATATCGGCGCCATTGATACTATGGCTTTATCGTTGAAGAGTGCGGTGAAAATATTAATCGATGGTAAATTAGATGAGTATGTCGCTCAGCGTTATTCTGGTTGGAGTAGTGAACTAGGTAGAAATATTCTTCAAGGAAAGATGACACTTAATGAAGTAGCTCACTATGCAGAAACGTTGGTTCAGGAGCCTAAGCATCGAAGTGGACAACAGGAATTACTGGAAAATCTTATTAATCGCTATATTTATGATTAAATTAGTTATTGGCTAACAGGTCCAGTATTGAGAGTAACCAAATTAGCGTAACCATTTTAGTCTTTCTGGGTATTATTGACAGAGTTATTACTAGAATAAGTAGTTAAATTCGGTAATAAAAATTAATTTTTATATTATATAATTCAAAGGGTTAATAGATATTGGCATAGTTATAGGGATAACAACATTTTCCATCCGAAAAATAGCATTGATGCGAGCCTGATAACTTTTCATTAAAATTGTTAAATACATTAAGAGATATTTATAAATAATAAGATAAGTCTGCACATCTCAGATATATTCTGACAAATCAGAAATAATTGAGAATTATTTTATACTGCGTACATTGTTGCTTATTTTAAAATAATTTTAGACATATAGTAAATGTCTTATTTTTTAGTTATACAAAGTCAGCAAAAGGGGATAAATATGTACTTTCTAGGTTATCATGGAACTAATGAGTCTTCTGCCAGAAATATTCTCATTAATGGCGTCCAATCGAAATTCTTGCCTCCAATGGGACAAATTGGACGTGGATTTTATATTGCTAAAGTAAATGGGCCATTGCCAGATTGGGGAGCCGGTTGTGCAACTGGACCATTGTCAACATTTCAAAAAATAGTTAATATTCTAACAGGTTATAATTACAATCCATTTATAGGAATAAATAAGAGACCAGCTATTCTGAAAGTATATTCAACTAAGCCGTTAATACATTGTAAATGGTCAATTATGAATCCGGATAGTATTGAATTTATTAGATTTATGCCATCTACTGGAGAGTATATTCTGGAGAGATATAAATGGCTGCAAATGGTTATACCATTTGAAGAGCTTAAATATCTTCATGTAGAACGATATGATGGAAAAAATGAACGTTCAAAAAATTGGTATTCTAGAGAGAGTCATTCACCGGGGAGCGATCACCCATATGAACCACGTATGGGAAGCGAACCACCCAGACGAAATTCAATATAGGGTGGATGATTTTTTCACCATACTTAAGGAACATCGCCCGAATAATGCGGGCGAATTTTTTATATGTGAAATTTATGATATCTCTTTACATATGTATGTATATACATATGATTAACATCATCTTATAATGATAAACACAATACAGTAACAAATGTTACTTGTTGAGTTATATAACAATTTATTTTTACTCTTATTTGAATCTGATTTACATGAGAATGACATGATGACAGTATCCCGCAAACCTAACCTTCAACTTGTTTATGTATCTGATATCGAACGTTCGACAGCCTTTTATAAGACACTTTTTAATTCTAAGCCGGTGTTTTCGAGTCCTCGTTATGTGGCATTTGCCGCCGATGGTGAAGCACTATTTGCTATTTGGTCAGGCGGAACAACGCCGGATGCCTCTACCCCACGGTTCTCTGAGATCGGTATTATGTTGCCATCCGGTGAAGATGTAGATCGTTTATTTGAAGAATGGAGAAAGAAACCCGATATTAAGATTGTCAAGGAACCCCATACTGAGGTCTTTGGTCGTACCTTCCTCGTTGAAGACCCCGATGGTCATATTATTCGGGTATGTCCTTTGGATTAGAGAGATATTTTCTCTTTACGCTTTATGGCGTAGGGCGTGAGCGGCAATGGTTATTGCATAGTCGTCATCACGATTTCTTAAAATAACGACTAGAGGACTTCGTTTGTGGGGTCCTCTGAGAGGTAGTCACTTAATAGTGATAGCGACATTGTACGATAATGATTGCATCATCTGTTACCTTGTAAATCAGACGATGCTCTCGATTAATACGTCTAGACCAATAACCTGACCAATTATGTTTTAAAGGCTCCGGATCCCCTAATCCATCGAAGGATTGCCTTTTAATGTCTTTGATGAGTGTATTAACACGCTTTAGGACTTTTTTATCGGTTTGTTGCCAATACAGATAGTCCTCCCATGCCATTTCAGCCCAAGATAAAATCATTCTTCTAATAGCCCTTTTTCAATTATTCTTCCTGCTTCCACTTCAGCAATTGCCTGACTTAAACGTGCAGCATTTTTCGGGCTAGCCATTAAATAGGCTGTTTCTTCGTAGGCTTGAAAATCTTCCAAACTTAGGACAACCGCTGGCTTGCCATTCTGGCGAGTAATTAAAATTGGCTTGTGATCGTCGTTCACTCTATCTAAAGTGCTGGCCAAGTGAGTTCTAAATGCTGAATAGCTTATTGTGTCCATCGTTGATCCTCCACGCTTCATTGTACTCTTCATTGTACCTGTACAAATATAAGTACGCAAGCGTTACGAAATCAATTCGATGCAATGCCTCGGCTGGTTTCAGACCTGTCTCTTGTTCAGATCTCCAAATCAACCGATTTAGCCAGCAAATAGCTGTCTATCAGGGTTTGTTGCCGAAACTATATAACGGCGATGTTGTACAGCAAATTGACTTTAATGATGGTCATAGCGCGGATGATCTCACCATGCCCGGGTATAATGGAAATGATGAGTATTCAGGACAGATCCAGTACAACTCAGGAAATACGTGGGGAACTATATTTGACGTTCTGAATTTTAAGTCTAATGATTTCCTAGAAAAATTTGAAGATAGAGATGGTATTGATGGCGGTGAAGCCGCTAAGTTCAAACAATATATAGATGTAAAAGATGATTCCATCATCGTGCTTGACATTTCAATTTAAAATAGTTCAATGCATCTAGCCCTTGTCCATGTATGAGGGCTAGTAGAATAACCTTTGATATTTTGTCAAGTTTGCTTTTCAGAATGGTGTAATTACCCCTCATTGTGTTTATATGTGATAGCTAATTCTCTTACTTTCCATAGTAACCGGCCTCGTAAGAGTTGATGATTCCATCAATTAATGCTTTTTTCTTCTTATTTGAAATCTGACTATTGTTGACTTTTTCTGTATGTACTTTTGGTGAAATAAATATTTCTGACATATTGATTTCTTGAATTAAACTATCACTTTTAAAATAATTAATTTTTTGATCAATTTCATGTGAACTGATATTGTTCATTTTATCCTTAACTCCCTCTCTATAAAATTGTTCAAAGAATGGAGTCATTAACTTAATAGAGTTATTTACATGTGTTTGGAAATTGGGATCAAAATCATTGTTAGAACGATAAACATAATGTCGGGCTTCCCGTTCATAGGGTGGTAGGTTTGTTGAACAAGAGGATAAAAATAAAAAAATAGGTAAAAGATATAAAGTGCGCATACAAAATCCTTAGCAATTTTGTTCTAATCGGCAGTTGGATATTCCATCGAGCGAGAGAGCGTACCCTAAAGATGTTTTCATATCAATAATAGATGCTGGCATGCCTTGAGCTGCCTGATTTACAACTAGGTTGCTGGGATACGAACGCCCAAATTGCCTCTTTAGCTTGCTTCTCTGCTGTTCTTATATATAAAAAAGCCTGCTATAATTACAAGTGTAAAATAACGTGTTTCATACAGGGGTTAACATGCCATCAGCACAAATCAGATTAAAGAAAACAGTGAGTGTGACCGTTGCACCCGAACTGTATCAACAAGCAAGACAGGTAGGGCTTAACTTATCGGCAGTATTGACTAGGGCACTAACTTCGGAATTGAAAGCCATTGAATCTGAACGTTGGAAGCGTGAGAATAAAGCAGGAATGGAGGAACTTAATCGTATCACTAACGAACACGGTTTATTGTCAGATAAGTACAAGGTGTTCTGAGATGCAGTATGTTGTTTATCGTAATATTGGCAATTCTGATTACCCATATCTTCTTGACGTACAGAGTGACATTATCGATATATTGAATACAAGATTTAAATAATCATTGGTCGTTTGTTGATCACGCGCTGATTATGTTCTTCAAAAGCATCTGCTAATTTTTTGTTGAAGCGAACCGGTTTAACTAATGCATTAAAGAAGGCTTCGGAGTCTTGGTTGTTCAAACCGATGTTTTTCAGTCGGAGGTTAATCCAGTCCTGTTTGTTGTCTATGACTGTGTTCATGGAAAATACCTTCCTTAGGTGTAAATAATATGAGGCCAATGTACGTCAAAATGGCGCCTTTTTCAATTTCTGCGATGGATGATATAAATTGCATTCATCTTTTCAAGGTTTCTTTTGAATAATTTCACCCAATTTTTTATCTAACCCTGTAATTCCCCCAATTTTTGCTCAATCTGCTGTTGAAAATATTCCGCACGAGTTAATAAAACGGCTAGTGTTTTCACATCACAATGTTCACTTTTTTCAATCCGCAGGCAGACGCGTATTCCTTGCTGATATTGCGTCAGCGCAAAAGCGCCTTTCATACGATGGGCGTGATGCACAACTTTCTCATGACATTGCTGGTTTTCCTGTTGTTGCAATTCTGCAATATCTTCTGACATCCCTTGTTGTATAGCACTAAGTAATTGGCTTTCTACCGTCACATCTTGTTGAGCTAATGCTTGAATTTCATCGAATTTTAACGTTGCTTTGTCATTGACTTGTCGGTAGTAACGGGTAATTTCTGCCAGCAATTTGCTTTGCACCAGTGGTTTGGTTAATACACCATTCATTCCGGCTTCCAAACAACGAGCCTGTTCGGTAGAAAACGCGTTCGCAGTGCATCCCAGAATAATAAATGGCGGTAGTTGCCATGATCGTTCATGCTTTCTCAGCACCTGAGCCAGTTGGTAACCGTTCATCATCGGCATCTGGCAATCTGTCAGCACGATATCGAAATAGCCCTCTTCTACCAGATTCATGGCCTGTTCGCCGCTTTCAGCAAGTGCAATACGATGGCCCGATGACGCTAACTGTAATGACAGTACTTGTAAATTGGCAGGTAGATCATCAACTACTAAGATATTCAAAGATTCATTAAGTTCCACCCCAATATTTTCGGCTTTTTCACTTATCGCTTCCTTTTCAATAACACTGCGCGTAAGCGGTAACACCACGGTAACTTGTGCGCCACCACTGGGCGCACCCGTGATTTTTAAGCTGCCACCCATTAATTCAACTAACTGTACAGAGATAGGTAGTCCCAACCCTGTTCCGGTTTTACCACCATTATGTTGCGTCACCTGTACATAGGGCAGCAAAACGGCTTCATACATGGTTTCCGGGATGCCGCAACCGGTATCGGCAACCACCAGCGTAATTTCATCTTGGTGACTTTCTGGAATAGGCTGATAGCTAGCGCTGATTTGCACACTGCCCTGTTCGGTAAATTTAATGGCATTGCCCAACAGGTTATTGATGATTTGGGTTACGCGTGTTGCGTCCAGTAGATGATAATGTTCAGGCGGCAAATCAAACTGATAGGTGAAACACAGTTCTTTTTCCTTTGCTCGATGGTTAAATGTTGCCACACAATTTTCCAGAATCGCTTGCAGTGATTCCGGCTTGAGATTCAGCACCATTCGCCCGGATTCTATCTTGGAGAAATCCAGCACATCACCGATGATTCCTTGCAAGGATATTGCTGCCTGCCAGGCGATATGTAATGGCGTGGATGGCTGAGTTTGCTTTTTTACCTCCAGATCAAGAATACCAATAATGGCTTGCAGCGGTGTTCGAATCTCATGGCTCATGTGGGCCAGAAAGTCGGATTTCTCCAAGCTGGCGAGTTCCGCCTTATCACGCTCCTGACGTAGTTCTTGCGCCAGCAATTTACGTTCGGTCACGTCAAACCAACCACCAATGATTCCCTGAACAACGCCTTCGGTATTGCTATAACTTTCGAGCCATAAATAAACGTCTTTGTCCTGTCCCTGAATAACAATGTTGCGATCAGAGAAATGCGCCGGCGCCCCTTCCAAGCAGCGTAGAAAAATTAGACTAATCTCTTGCTCATCGACCGGTTTTAAAAAGCATAGAGAAAAAAGACTGCGGCCAATCACCTCAGATCCGACAGCGCCCATTTCATGCCGGAAATAAAGGTTAGCCGCTGTGATGCACATGGTAGGATCGCAGACAAACATTGGCGTAGGCATGTTATTAAAGAGTGTTTCCCAGTACGCCAGCAAATCTTGTAAGTTGCTTTCCGCGGTTTTACGTCGTCTGATTTGGTGTGCGAGATAACTGCCCCAAAAGATTGAACTTAACGCAATCACCAGTAACGCCCCTCCCCACAGCTTCACCCAAGGAGAGATTTTATTGTCATCATAAGGCGTGACGTTCGCCATAGATAACCACTTCAACCGCAGCACCCGCAGTTCATTTGGCGGCAGTGCGTCAATGCTTTTATTTAATATATCCACCAGCTGAGGATAGGCCGGTATGATGGCGTATTGCTCCGGTTGCAATGAGCCTTTAAAGAACTGAATAGAAATGTTGGTGCCGTAGCGGCTTGCTTGTAGGTAATCAGCACTGATCAGGCTATCAAAAGTTGCATCTGCCGCTCCGGCCAGCACCATATCAATACCTTGTGTCACGCTGTCAACTTCGATGATGAAAATCTCTGGATACGGTTTTAATAGTGATAAAAGTGCGTTACCGCGTTGAATCGCCACCCGATGGTGTTTAAGTTGTTCAAACTCATAAGGCGCATTACGCTCATTGCGCGTGATCATCACCCATTCCACAGTACCATAGGGATGACTGAAAGAGAGCCAACGGCTACGTTCTGGCGTGTTGAGCATGGAGGTCATTTGCGCTTCGCCATTTTCTAACAGCTTTTTAATGCCTACTGCGCCATCTGTTGGGATAAAATTAAAGGTGATGCCGCTTTTTTCTCCCAGTAAACGTAAAATGTCCACATCCAGCCCAGTGATTTGACCGTTTTTGTCCAGAAAAGAATAAGGTGGTGCAGCGCGATTCAGCGCCACATTGACGACGGGATTTTTTTTAATCCAGGCTTTTTCCTGAGCTGAAAAGATTGCGGCGTCGTTATTGTTGCCCAACGCCAGCCCAGAAATCCAACGTTCATAAACTTTATTTCTGATGGCATGAGGAATGGATGTCAGAATCAGATTTACCGCTTCAACCATGCCATCGCCGTTGTGACCGAGAAAATCATATCGCTCCCCGAGTGAAATATCCCGGCGGTAAGTCAATCCGGTAAATGGGCGAAAAGCTAGCAAATAGGCAATCTGGCTTTGCCCATCCAGATAGGCATCCATTTCACCATCCACAACGGCCTGTATCCCCTGCTGCTGATTTTTCGCCACCACGATGCGATGGTAATGTTGACGTAATTGTTTGATAACACCCGGATCACTACCTGGCGCCGCTATAATATTCATTTTGGCAAATGGCATATTCACTTGTTCTTTGCGCATAATCAGAGCAAGTGGTTGTACCAGAATCGGGTAAGTATCATTTGCTCCATTTCCTGATTGTGATGAGGCGGAATTCGATAACAGTTGGATATCTCCACGTTGCAACGCTTTATACGCTGATTCCCAGTTGCCAAACAGCCGTACTTCCACCGGCCTTTTTAGCACGGTTTCAATCAAGCGCAGATAATCCGCATAGATCCCTTCCAACTTACCGTCCCAACGATGGATCACCAATGGCGCGCCGATACAGCAGAGAATGCCGACTTTTAATGTTGGAAAGCGTGGAGGAAAAATTCCATATTCTTTGACAGGAAAAGGCAGAAATTCCTGTGATTCTTGCGTGATATTTGAATAAAACTCCACCGGTAGTCCATTGGCGGGCAGCTCTTGCGCGTTGCGATATTCAAACAGGTTGAGACTCCAGCCAGATAGCGGTAACAGCAATACCAATAGGGCAAACCATCGCCATTCTTTGCGCCGGCACTTCATCGCTTACAGCCCCAGTCCAATCTGATGCAAATAATTATAAAGTGCTGCTTCACTGTCTAATCCGAGCTTTTTCATCGCGCTGATTTTTTGTGCGCTGATAGTCTGCTTAGTACGGTATAAACGTGCAGCGATATCATTCACACTCAATCCTTGCCCCAACAATTTAATCACTTCCAATTCCTTGCTGGTTAGCGTTTTTACAACCTCTTCGTCCGGTGATTCGAGAAATTGTTCACTTAAATAGGGTTTATCACGCCCGGTTGTACAGTACAACCCTTTGACCAGCTCATGAGATAAGCTGTTTTTGTTCAGAATCGCTTTTACTCTGTAATCAATCAATGAAGCAATGATTTTCCGGTCACTGATCATGGTGATGACCACAATAGGCAGATTTGGATACTGTTCCCGTATCCGGCTAATCATCCTCAGACCGTCAATCTGGTTATGACCCGGCATAATGAAATCCGTAATCAGCATATCCGCCTCTTTTTCTTCCAGCAGAGAGAAGAGCGCGGCGACATCATGGGCTTCCCCCACAATTTGGTAATTCTCCGGCAATGTTGCCAGTATCGTGCGTAGTCCTAATAAAAATACCGGATGATCATCGGCAATAATGACTCGTCTGGGCATGAGTTATTTCTCCAGATTATTTACTTTTTATATTTACTATTTCACGTATCGTTCCTTCAATAAAACCGGCATCTTCTCCCACATGGACGATTAAGGCGATAATGACTAGGTTAAATTCACCTTTGCCATCGGCAATCCGAACTTTTAGTGTTTGCGGTATTTGCGAGACGGAATTTTTAAGCTGTTCGATTTTATGCCGATCTTCCTGATGTACCCAAGCCATCAATTGCGACCAGGAGGCAGGCGCTTTTCCGCTCCGCATCCAAGCAGAACCATTATGATGCCAGTACAGATGCCCGTTGGCGCTTAACCGAAAGCAATTAACCCGTTCTTGATCCAGCATGGCTCTCATTAACAGAAGACGCGCTTTGCTCTGATGTAATGTATTGATTATATTAGATAAATAACTACAGTATAACAATGCGGGCAAGGTCAACGCTGTGCTGTACCAAGCTGCTATCTGCACATTTTGTTGGAGGTTGGTTAACGGGGATGAGAATGGCCCAAGACCAAAAATGGTGGCACTCACGATCCCTACTGTACACAGGGATAAGAAGCTGCTTAATACCAGCAGATTACCGCTTAGTGCCAGCAGCATCGGTAAACTAAAAGAAAATAGCAGTGCGATCCCTTGCCAGTGTATTTTCCCGGTTTCCGGTGGCGGACTGATGAACAAGGCTGTCATGGCAAATAGGGCTGCCAGCCATAAACCGTAGATTTTCCAGTTCTCAACCCTATTTTTCTCATAGGTGATACAGGAGATAACAAACAGCGTAAATGGCAGATAACTCAACACTGAGCCTACGATAATCGGTAATGAAATCGATATGTCGGTAGGATAACCAGAGAGATGAAGTATCCACTTTGCGGTAAATCGCTCAATGATGCCACTTAACGAACAGAGTACGGTCAGGCTAATGATCTCCCTTGCCCGTTTCGGGGCCCGCATGACACCGTAAAAAAACTGCCAGATCAGCGCTGTTACCACCAGCATCATCACATTGATACAGGAAAAGATCAGCGATACGTTTACCGGTCTTCCATACCACTGACTGGCGGTCAGTGCAATCAAGGCGCCCGTTATTAACCAGACAGGCCAATACCGTGGCGCCCTGGCGCAAAATATATCTTGTAACAAGCCTGCCGGAAACCACACCAGTGATGACAGACTCCATACATCCCGTACCTGTAGGCTTAACAGTGCCAGCGCGAAATTGACCAATGTAAAAATAAACCAGAAGATCACTATCTTTTTCATTTTCATCGGAATCTTATTCCGTAACACTGATGTTACATTCGTAAGATAATAATAGCAGAGATAAGCGTTTACTACCCTTAGTTTATAATATTTGGTTGTGATAGTTTCTTTTTGTCTGATCGTAACTGTATCTGACCTTCGGCAACATCCATCCAGACATCTTCATTGACTGGCGTATCGCCGAGCAACAATTGATCTGATAATAACGGCAGGACGAACTGAGTTAACAGATTATCAATTTCACGGGCGCCGCTCTCCGCTATCCGGCATCCTTCGGCGATAAAATCCACCAGCGTATCGCTATAGTGCAATTCACATTGAGTTGATTGACGATAGCGCACGACAACTTTATTCAGTTTATGGCGCACAATGGCATGCAGAACTTCGCCATGTACCGGCAGATAAGGGATAACCTGCAAACGACCTAAAAATGCCGGCGTAAAAATACGTTGCAGTTCTGGCCGGATAATCTCCTGAATATCTTCCAAGTTGGCCGGGCGATTTTCCCCCTGCTCTTTTACTCCGTGCATTGCTGCACGCATCACCAAATCTGATGTCGCATTGGTAGTCAAGATAATCAGCGTATTGCGAAAGTTAATCTGTTGCCCCTCGGCATCTTCCATCATGCCTTTATCGAATACTTGAAAGAACAACTCCAGCACATCGGGGTGAGCTTTCTCCACTTCATCAAGTAGCACTACGCTGTAAGGTTGACGTCGAACTGCTTCCGTCAATACACCACCTTGTCCATAACCGACGTAGCCCGGAGGAGAACCTTTCAGGCCGGAAACCGAATGGGCTTCCTGATATTCCGACATGTTAATCGTAATCAAATGATGCTCACCGCCATACAATTCATGGGCTAGTGCTAAAGCGGTCTCGGTTTTCCCCACACCGGAAGGACCTGCGAGCATAAATACTCCGGTAGGTTTGACCGGATCGGCCAGTTGTGCTTTAGCGATCCGAATTTGACGCGCTATCTGGCTGAGCGCATGATCTTGCCCCATGACCCGTTGACCGAGGCGGGTTTCTAACTGACGCAACACATCACGCTCATTTTCTACCATCCGGCCAAGGGGAATTCCTGTCCAGCCGGCAACAATATCTGCTACACAGGCGGCATCAACACAGTCAAAGACATAAGCGTGCTGATGGTGGCGTTGATGCAGTTCTGCCCGTAGCACAGGCAACCGTTCGTCATGTTCTTCACAAGCGAGGATGTCATTGACCAACTGACGTTGAGCGTGATATTCCGGCAAAATTTCTTCCAGTGATGCCTGCAATTCAGCCTGACGCTGCGCCAATTTCTGTAACTGGGCTTCATGACCACCTTCACGCAGTAATGCTTCCTGTTCGGCAGCAATGTTTGTCAGCATGGCACGCAGATCTTCGATCGGTGCCGGTTCATCCGTCTGTGAAACTGCAACGCGGGCGCAGGCGCTATCTAACAGGCTAACCGATTTATCCGGCAACTGACGTCCAGTGATATAACGGTTGGCTAATGTAACGGCTTCTGTGACCGCCTCTGCAAGTACTTTGACGCCATGATGTTTTTCCATTGCGGGCGTCATGGCGCGTAACATGGCGATTGCCAGTTCTAACGAAGGTTCTTCAACTTTGATCACTTGGAAACGACGTGCTAACGCCGCGTCTTTTTCAAAGTATTTCTTATATTCAGACCAAGTGGTTGCCGCAATCGCCCGTAATTCACCTCGTGCCAACGCAGGTTTCAACAGATTGGCTGCATCGTTTTGTCCGGCTTGGCCGCCTGCGCCGATTAGCGTATGTGCTTCATCGATAAACAAAATCACCGGTGTAGGATACTTTTTCACCTCATCCAATAATTTTTGCAAACGGCTTTCAAACTCGCCTTTTACGCTGGCACCCGCTTGTAGCAGCCCCAGATCCAGCGTAAATAATTCAGCCTGTGCCAAAACTTTCGGCACACGCCCTTCAACGATTCGTTGGGCAAGCCCTTCAATCAGCGCAGTTTTGCCGACGCCCGCTTCACCGGTTAACAGCGGGTTGTTTTGGCGACGACGTAACAGAACATCAATTAATTGACGGATCTCCCGCTCACGTCCTAAAACTGGGTCTAGTTTGTTATCACGCGCTGCTTGTGTCAGGTGATGCGTGTATTGTGCCAGTGCGGATTGAGTATTATCCCCGACAGGCGCTGTAGTTACAGGTGATATAGTTTGTTGCGGTTCCGTATGTGTCTGTGTACGCAACCACTGTTCTATTCCCTCGGTGTTACCCTGTAACGCCTGCTGTAGTTCTGAGGTAAGCGAATGATGCAGCGACGGATTCACGATTAGTGTCACAATCAGTGCCTGAGCGGTAATCTGTGATGCACCCCAGTGAGTACTGGTATACATCCAGGTCTGTTCTACCCACTCAGTGAGGTTGGTAGCCAGTACCGGCGGACGATGATTACCACTACGTAATAGCGTCAGTGACCGTTGGCAGGCATTGAGCAACGTCATGGCATCAATACCACCGTGGCGACACACTTGTTCCATCGTCGGAAGCTGTTTTTCAAACAAAGCCAATAATAGATGTTCAATTTCCACTTCATGATGGGTGCGCCGTACTGCCAGATTCGCGGCTTCATCAAGGCACTGACGCGCTTCTGCCGTTAATTTACTGACGATCTGTTTAAGATAATTACTCACTTTTAGGTTTCCTTAATTCGTTCCAATGGGTGGTGATCTGTGATGGCAAAGTAGAGAGAGTTCCTTTTGCCACTGTTGGCTCACTTAGATTTAACAACTGGCTATCCAGTCGGCTGCGTTGTTCCAATAACGCCGTTTGTTGTTGCTGATGTTGCTGCCACTGTTGATACAGTGTTGAAGCAGCTTTGCTTCCGCTGATTTGATAGCGCACAGTGATGTTATTGATACCCAGTGCACTTAATTCATCGCGTCGCTGTGGGAACGCTTGTGCTGCCAGTGTCAGTTCACCGCGGGAAAAAGCGTGCATAAATTGCAACAAACCATCGGGGCCTACGTAACTTTTGCTTAATGTAAAGCGGGGAAAATAGACATCAACTTGTACTTTACCGCATGTGCCGGGGCTCCAATGCAGCGTCATGCTGTCATTGAAATTCATACTTTTAAGCTGCTGTACGCCATCATCACAACTCAACGTCACTGAACTGCCTACTGGCAATACTTTTGCCCCTTGGTTAGCAGTCGCCGGCTGACTGACAATCGTGACTTCCGCCGATGGCTTCTGTTCTTGCTTCGGTTCCTGTTGTGCCGTCGCCAGTTGTTGCTCGCTTTCCAGTAAGGCGAGTTTCTCTTGCAGGCGACGACGAATATCCGATGTCGCTGAAAGTAGGTCATTCGGTTGGATTAGGTTATTAATATAGAAAATGAAATCATCGTTAAACGGAAAGAGCACATCTTCCATTTCCTGACGCTTAATCCCTTCGGGGCGAATATCCAGCGCATACTCTGCGGTATCCCGTACAAATGCGTTGCTGTATTCATACAAACGCGCATTCAATTCCCGGCCATCAAACAGTTCCTGTCTGCTCAATTTTTCCATCGGCCAAATCACTTTACTTTCCCACTGGGTTTGCAAACGACTGGCGGCACTTAAGAAGGCGTAACGCAGTACCAGATGAGCATCACCCTGATAGAGTCGCCATAGGGTTTCATTTACCCCGGCATTCTGTTTGCTTTCAGCCTCATGGCGCCACAAGGTGAAGCGGCTGAACAATGCACGCAGGCCGCTATCGTCCAGTTCCCCTTTCTCGTTGTTTAACGCATTTTTAACCAACACTTCGGTTTCCATATCACTGAGCAACTCGCGTTGGCTATTTAACTGTACTGCTTGTCGGTAGACGCGATAGCGTGTCAATACGTTGTCATCCAGCCGTACAGAGATCTGCGGTGAAATACCAAACCACGACATGATGCGCTGGCGTAAAGAGAGGTTTCCTAGCGAGACCCGTTGCATCACGTTACTTTTTTGCACGTAACCATGTAGTTGCCATAAACGATGTTGTGTCTGTAACCAAGGTTGCTGCTCCGTCGACTCTACCGTGGATAAATCACGTTCTAACTGTGTCAGAAAGGTGATATAGGGACTGTTATATTGACCCGTTGCTAATATCAGCGTTTGCCAGTTTTTCTTGCCTCGTACTAACGTTTCTGCTTGAGGCATAGCTTGAGCGAATGCTAACCACTCTGATTGGCGCTGATTTTGATACTGTTGATAAAACGAACGCTGTAAAGGAGCAAAGAATTCCGATCTGTTAAGAGCTTGTGCCAGTTCGCCCAAGGTTGCCTGAATATCTTGCTCACCGGCTTGGGTATAAACACCACGGATACGAGCGTTAATTGTGGCGGCATCCTCGCTGGTCAATGGCCAGAAATCAGCCAGCGTCAGTGAATGAGTTCCTGCCGGTTGTTCGTCGGCTAACAGCCACTGCCAATTACCGCCATCTGCCAGTAGTGCCTGTAATGTGTCCTGCCATTGATCAAATTCTTGCTGTGCGTTGCCTTGGCGATATTGCGCCAGACGGAGTGCCACCCGTTGTTCTGTGGATAAAGGATCATTTTCACCACTTAACAGTGAAGCTGAATAAGCAGGCATATGCTGTAAAGTTTCCAGCGTAGCGCCATGTGCCATTGCTTGTTCGATGTTAATAAAACGTGCCCAATGTAAAGCAAACAGTCTTTTTTGTGGTGCTTCCGCATTACGGAAACGTGTTAGCAAGTGTGTTGCTACCGATGCCGGGTTGAAGGCATTAACAGGCGCTTGTTGTTGGTATTGCTGCGCCATCCGTTGTTCCATTGTATGGGTGACCGGATAGAAAAGCAGAGATGGCAAGGTTTCCTGCAACCAGTACTCAACTTGTTGATAGCGCAAGTAACTCCGCTCAAGCGGGTCTGCCTCATGGATATTTTCAAGTTGCGTAACGCCACGCCAGGTAGTCATCAAGGCATTGCCTGCACCGTACACCAGCATCAAACTTAGTAGGCTAACGAATATGCGTTTGGCCAATGTCCGCCAGCCTGTCAGCAATACGCTATTACTATGTTGATCTTGACTATGTTGAACTTGGGCTGGCAGATATTCTCCCAACAATCGGTGGCTGAAAATGCCCGTGGTTTGATGCTCCGCGGTAAAAAACATGCCACGCAGCAGACCATGCTCCAGATAATGGTCTTGGTCGAACAAGGCGTTCAGGTAGCAACCTAGCGCTGGTTGCAGTTGAGCGACGGTTTCTGGTAACGCTAAGACTGCTGCGTTGGGTTGCTGACGTTGCTGATTGAGCAACTTAAGACGTATCATTTTCAACGTATTAACAATGGTGCTCATACTCTTATCCAGCACGTCGGCGACGTTACCCACCGTGTGACGCTCAATAAAATCGCCTAGCAATTCAGCACGTTGTTCTACTGACAGTTGGGTGCACCAATGGTCAAACCCCGGCAATGTTTCACTGTGGGTAAGGATCAACCAGATTGGCAAGCGACGTTCCAGACGTATCTGTAATGGCTCCAACTGCGCTCGTACCTGACGTGCGGCGATATAGAGCGCTCTATTGTCGCTGTTTAGCAACTGTTCCACTGACAAGCAAACGAGTACACCAGCCGGTTTACGTCCCTGCGCTATCCAGCGTATCAGACGTAACCAGGCTTGCCGGTACAGGGATTGACCTTCGGTATAACGGCCGGAAACGACCATGTACATTGCCTGACGGAAGAACCACCAGCGACAGGTAAAGGTCTTTTCTGTCAGCGACGGCAGATTTTTCCCCGTCATGGGCGCTACATTGCAGCGTGTTAACAGCTTCTGTTTACCATTGCCCCGTTCTCCTACCACCAGAAACCACGGTGGAACAGGGCCGTTACGGTGTAACAGTGAACGGAATCGACGCCAACTTTGTAAATGTCCTCCTTGCCGCCAGTGCTGGTATAGTAAATATTCCAGACGGTTATCTCCTTTCCGCCAGAATTTATTTATCCAGCGCAGTTTATTCATTATTTGCGGTATGAATGTAATTGCCCCACGCAGCAGTAATAACAATAGGAATAGGCAAAGAAATAGTAACAGGCCACCTATTGTCGGCCACGAAAATACCACAGCAATAGTTAAACTAAGTAATAAAAGGATAACCATCACGCTAAGCCAGCCAATGGCATAAAATAATTTTTTCATGTTTAATTTCCGAATTTATCGGCCAATACTTAATAAATAGACGGTAATAAAAATATAAATTAATGTAAGGGGCGACATGAATAATATTAGTTTTCTGAGCCATTTGTTATTTTTGCGCTTATTTTTCAATTTATTATCGCACCTACTCATTAATCGGTGATTTTCTAAAGAGAGATAGCCACGCAAAGTATCAGGAAGATTATCTAATTCTTGCTGGATAATATTGTGTAATTCCAGATTATCACGTTTGCCATAACGACCATAAAATCCGGCAAGCAGACAAAAAACATAGACCAATCGAACCTGATAATTATCCGGTACTAACGCGGCAAGGCGATCAAAAAACGTATTTCCGCCCAATTCGGCATCATAAAGCTCTGCCTGTAACGATGATTGGCGCCAAATACTCAGTTCTTTCTGACCTGCACACAGAATGGCTTCATCTGCCCAAACCACCACGGCGAAATTTGTCTCTTCGATATCTTGCGCCCCGTAACCTTGCAAACGCGCCCTATTCTGCGCTTGAGTCAACTCAGATAATAAGGTTTGCCGCAGTGTTTCCGCTTGATTCACCTGCTGCTGGATCATGCGTAATACGCAGGTGAATACCGGAATATAACAATCCAACAACTGCATCATGATGCTCTCACTATAACGATTTCTATTTGTAAATCGTCTGGCGCATCTGCCCAGTGCACCGCCACACGTTCACTATCTTCTACCTGCCGCCATAACGCGCCACGGTTTTCTACCCGGAAATAGCGGGTATTTGTCCGGTTAGGTAAACCATGTGGCGCAATTTCCTGGTAGTACAGACGCACACCGGGCAAAGCTCGGTTAATAATGTTGTCGATCTGTTCCGCCGCTGCCAGTTTAATCAGGCGATCGTCAGGAATTTCACGCTCACGCTGGCTAAAGCTGTCAGAACGCAGCACCAAATAGAGCCGTTGTTGTTCATTGATGCTGGTTCTATTGAAGGCGGCATGATAATAACCGTAGCTTTCTTGTTGCAGAGGGATCACGGTGTTTGGTTCCAGCACCAGTGCATTAAGCAAATCGGCAATTGTTCGTTCACAACTATCAAGAGTTAGCGCCAGATCCAAGTGCTGATATTTCTCCAGCGCCTCTTCTTGCCCGTTCCACTCGCCTAAAAAGGAGCAACGGTCGGTAAAACAGGAAAGCTCGCTGATCAGTTGACGCAATAACCCAAAAATCTGTAAGGGATGAACATCTCTTGCTTCCTGAAAATGGTGCAATTGCACGACATAACGCGCCAGAGTCCGTAGTGCCAGCAATAGTGTGCTTTTTTCTTGGGTATAAATTTCCCCTTCCAACGTTTGCGGGCGTTTCAACTCTTCCAATTGACGGACTCGCCCGGTTAACTCCTGACACAGTTGATCAATGCGCTGGCCCAGTTGCGGCACAGCATAGAGCGTTAAACATGGCGGTAGATAACGGTTATCCAGCACAATACCGTCACTGGTGCAATGCAGTTGGCCCACCGGTAATAATGTATAACCCGCTGCCTGAGCAATCTCATCGTGCAAGAAGAAACGTAAGTTATAGGTCAGTTGTTGCACTTCCGCTTCCGGGCCATCGCCAAAGGCATCCCGCATACGCTGTTCTTGCGGCCATGTTACCCAGCGGCTGGTGGTATTACCGACACTGTTGGCATCCGTGATACCGGTGACGTTACTCTGATTGTGGCTGAACATACGCAAGCCAACATAAATGCGCTGCGGTTTATCGCGTACTAACCAGCAATCCCGCAATGATCGGGCACTGAGCACGCCATTGACATCACAATCCACGTAGCAACCATCGGGAAAAATGAATGCGGCGTGATGAACACTTAGCACTTCATCACTTAGTGCGGCCAGATTGAATGCAAGTTTCACCACACCAAAAGCATAAGGCTGAGTCAGTAACTGATAGCGCCCTTGCCAGTATTGTTGTTGCAATTCATGGGCCTGAAAGTGTTGCGGCTGTAAATACAAGCCTGAATACCAATACATCGGTTTATGTTCAAACATGGGTTACTTCCTCAATACACTTTCGTCACTGCCGGATTCTGTCGTTTGTCCGGGTTGTTCGGGGAAAACTACCTCATCTCCGGTGTTACCTGCTGAGAAATCACTGCGGGTAATGGCGTAACGTCCTAACGTCAGATTAATGCGCACGGGAACAAATTCAGCGCTCCAGGCGCTATTCCACCAACCGTGTTGCTCAAGGCGCAACGGCAGTGATAATACTCGCGTATGAGTACTATCCGGCGCTGGGTAGTAACCGGCAATTAATGCGATATAACGCGCCTGTTCCGCTCTATCGATATGTAAAGATACGGATTGTCCCGGTATCATTACGTAATTATCCAACTGTAATATTTGCTCTGTCGCACCAGTGCCGGCAAATAAATTGCGTAATAACACCGGATTAGCCAGTAATTTATCTAATTGTTCACGTTTCTCCGCTTGAGCAATTAATATTGTGCAACTGTTCGGCGTATTATTAAAAACATTCAGTTGCGGAACCGAGGTTATTTTTAACCGAATGGCATTGCTGGCATAAACCGGTTTGGCTTGTTCAATTGCCTGCAAGCGTTTTTCATCGTTGGAGATAGAATGACTGCAACCACTTATTAAAATAATTGCTGTCAATATTAAAAAATGGCGTTTAATGACGCTATAAAAATTTATGTTATTCATTTGGCTCTCTGTTTATTTATGGTCCTTTCATCACGCGCATAATTTCCTGTAGCGCGGAAGAGTTTTCTGACATCATTTCTTCCAGCCATTCGGCCATACCCATATTTGCCCAACGCGCTGCACGTTCAATTAAATAGGGCACCGGACTGGTAGGTTCATTTTGACGAAAGTAATTGGCGATATTGATCATTTGTCCTATGGCGATAGTGCGCATTTCATGATGCGCCCGATCTTCCGTTAAAAAAGTCGTATTCATGCCATTTGGCGCATCTCCCCCTGCCGCTACTGCTTCATTGCTATTGCTGGATTCCTGGCTTGAGCCTGGCGCCGCCATTTCACGAAGTCGTTCGATTAAGGCCGCCAGATCTTGCAATCGCTGAGTACTGGCGCTCATGCTGTTACCGGCGTCTGGCAACAGGCTCGCCATGATCTGTTGCAGTTCTGCCAACGTCTTACTGACCAGTCCAGTTTGCACCAGCAGTTGGTTAAATTGTTCGACTGGCGTAGTGCGAATACTGCCGTCACATTCAGCGATACCGAAATAACCATCACTGATCAAGGCGCTGCGTAATTCACTATTAACAGCAACCCGTTGTTCAAAATATTGCACTCGTTGCCAGACGCTCAGACTCAATTTGCTATCATCGGTCAATGTCAGATTGTCCAATTGTTTCACCAATTGTTTATCCAACCAGCTCAATCGTCCAAGACGGGCATCTGCACTGTTTGCCTCTGTATCATCCAGCGGCGGATAAAGTACCGGCCAAAAAGTTTCCAGTAGACGAGAAAGTAATGTGATACCTCCACTAATACCTTCCAGACCATACAGTTCCCCTTGTGCCTGGGTTAACCAGCAGGCTATCTGCAAGTCTTTACTCTGTTTTTCCAGTACTTCCTGGCACAACGCTGAAACCTTCATCCAATCAGCCTGACGGGTTTCATAACCCCATGCATCGTCCTGGAGAAAATCGTCGTCAGTTTCCCGCGCAGCGTTTATTTGCTCAAAAATAGGTTCGTATTCGATATCGCATCCCGCTGGTTTGTCAGCCGTAATGGGCTGTAAAAAACGCGCGATATCTGTCTGGGCTAAGTTCACGGTGACGACTTCCATTTCAAGCAATAATCACTAATGGATAACCGGTAGTAATCGTGCCGCCATGTGCACACAGATCGCCGAGTCTGGCCGCAGGCCGTCCGCCAATCAATACCGTTGGACTGCCCATGACCACTGTATCCGGCGGCCCGACGCACACTAACATTGAACCCATTGTCGCCGCGGGTAATCCACCAATCAGCACTGTCGGTACACCTGGCGGCATAATCGGTCCGCCTACATGTGGCACCGGCGGTACCGCAGGCGATACCATTGGACAAATATGCATATCACCCACACGGGCGGCTGGCATTGGCATCATTGCTCTCCTGATAACGTAGTTTCATGGTACAAATAGTTTTTGCGTCCCTGATCTTGTGACGGCGGCAATTGCCTCAGTTGTCCGTGAGCCAGTTGAAAAAATTGCTCAACGTACCGCATTTGTTGTTCCGGCTGTTCACTATAAAGGTGCAATATCAGGCACAACGTATCGGCTAATACCGTCGGTGACTGCCACGGTTGTGGATAGACCGCTTCCAGATCCGGCGTGGTCATGCTGCCTTCACTCCAAAAGACGGAAAGCACCAGACATGAGATTGGGTTATCGAACCCGACTGTTTGCGCCTGTTCGAACAGCTGATGACGCAAAGGATCGCCACCATCAACCCGCCAGCGCCGCACCTGTTGCAATAACGACCGTTGTCCTTGTATGAGATCGCGTTCGTAAACGCAGGAGATAAATGTCAGTACCAGCTCAAGGGCTTGAGTGTAAGGCAACATAAAAATGGTGTAGTACACCGCGTCTTGCCACAACATTTGCTGATTAAGCGCCGATAGATTCTGTTCATGTGCTGCGTGTTGTTGTAGTGCCAATTCCGCCTGTGGCGAAAGCTGGCAGTGTCGTAATTTAACCATGACTGCAAACTCTTATTGTTCGTTGATCCTGCTATTAACCAATCTTGGTCAAAGTGCCTTTCACCATAGCAATGCCGGTCGCATCCACCTGAACAATGCCGCCTTTTAATTGTGCCATCGCACTGCCTTCTACTTTTACTGTGGTGCCGGTTAGCTCCGCCATGCCGCCGCTCTTCAACGCCAGTTTTCCTGATCCTTCTACTGTGACGGATGGCGCTTTGATGGTAATCCCGGACGGAGTAATCGATAATTTGCTGGCGCCGACTTTCAGTTCAATGCCCTGATTTGCTGTAATTGTGCATTGTTGACCTACATTGATTTTGGCGTTACCTCTGGATACCTCCAGCTCATAACTGCCTGCGCTCAAAGTTAACGTGTCATTGCCCTTTTTAATTTGGGTATCGCGTTTTTCTTGGATTTCCCATAACACGTTGCGATCGATCTGCGCTGAAAAGTCATTTTTCGCTTTCAGGCGCATATCTTTTTGTGAGTGAAGCAAAATAAACTCTTGACCTTTCTTATCTTCGAAACAAAACTGATGTCCTTGCTCCACTGTGCCTTTTGCACTACTGCGCGTAGCAATACCACTTTGGGTTTTCTGTCCCGGTAGCGCGAATGGCGGCATTTTTACCCCGTTATAAACCGTTCCGGTCACCAGCGGGCTATCCGGGTCGCCATCAATAAAACTCACCAATACTTCGCTGCCCACACGTGGTACAAATTGCGCGCCAAACTTTGCGCCATTCCAGAACTGACTGACGCGTATCCAGCAGGAGCTGTCATCATCTTTTTTATGTTCTTTATCCCAGTGAAACTGGATTTTGATGCGCCCTTGTTGATCAGTGTGGATCTCTTCTGACTTCGGCCCCACCACCAGCGCGGACAATACGCCGGAAATGTAGGGACGCGTAACAGAAGAACGCGGGCGAAATGCTTTATTCGCCGGGAATAAGGTCACTTGAGACGAAAACAGTAATTCGCCTTCCTCCAGGTTGTTCTCCGCTTTTAATCGCTGGTGGCCCACGGCATAACGGCCATCGGCACTGGTGTGCCCTTTCAGGGTGAACTGATGCCCCACTTGTAAACTGGGATAATTGTTAGCGGCACGTGCATAATAGGACTGTGATTCCCACTGTTCCATGCACAGCGTTGCCTGTGCTTCCAGTTGATTACGCTCCTCTTGACGTCGATCATCATAGATAGAAAGCTTGGGATTGGTGGAATAGCCGCTGTTCGCTTTGGCGCTGGCACTGATTGCCGCAGCACTTTTAACGTTATAACCATTCATTTCCGCGGTACCTGGAATCATTGTGCGATGAATATGCCAGGCGCGTAGCCCATAACCCTGTTGATCACCGATCTTCGATTGATATGGCAATACCGCTAAAGGCGCGTTAATAAACGTCGAAGGGTGATCCGCCAATACCAGTACATGACGTCCCTCTTCATGGCGAAAGAAATAGAAAATCCCCGCTTGTTCCAGCTGACGTGTCACAAAGTCAAAATCTGATTCCTTGTATTGCATACAATATTCAAGTTTCGGATAACGGCTTTTTAACGCCACTTCAACGTCGTTAAACCCACGTTTACGGAAGATATCGCATACCATATCCGGCACGCTGACGCGCTGATAGACGCGCAAATTATGGGTTAATGTCAGCATTTTTAGCCAGGGTTCAATACGTGCCTGATAACAAAACTGGCCGTCGCTGAAACCTTGTTGCTGCAATTCAGTCAATATGCCATGCACAATGCGATGATTCGGCGCTTCACCAAGACGAAATGCCAAAGGCTTACCGATATGAGACTCCAGCTTATCCCAGTCTGCGTTGGAATAGAGTTGAGCAGAAAATGAATAAGGCTGCGACAGATGCTCTTCCCCCTCTATTTTGCTCAGTGCCACAATGTCTGACAGGCTACCGATAACCTGTAGAAAACGATTCTTTTGCCCTAACAGCATATTTTTATTACCTGCGTTTTTTGTTTAACTTGCGTAAGGACCGGTACATTCAGCCAAATAGATACGCTGAATATTGTTCTCGCCGGTATCGCCCAAACAGCCATCCCATCCCAATTGGCGGCTGCCATTTAATACATTGCCTTGCCCACTGTGCTGTACCAACAATTCCAGTGAAAAGGAGAGCATCGGCCCGGCAAATTGCCACACCCATTGTGTCAATTTGCGATATTGTTCATTTCCCGGCATAAAGGCGGTGCGCTGCCGAGCGGCAAACGGTCCTAACTGAACATGAAATCCTGATTGAATATCCCAATAAGCATGTCCCAACATCGGGTTATCGCCTAACAAACTACGACCTAAACAGCAACGATGAGCCTGTTCAGCATATTGCCAGCGCCCTTTAAAAGGCTGGATGTTGACCGCCATCCCAAATTCTCGCTGCAACAGGTGTTGCAAATTCACCATTGAGCGGACCGGTGTTGCTAATAATCCGACACAGGCGGGATGAGAACGTTGTGTGGTGTCCGCCATCAACTGGCCGACAACTGCTGGAATGACCGCCGGTAAAGCCCGATGGGTTTGTAACTCGGCATTGACATATAACCGGTATTTCTGCCATGCCTGAAAACGCAGGCTAAGCAGGCGATGAGTAAAGATATCAATAAATGCTTGAGCTGATTCGTCGCCATAGCGGTAACGTCTGTCAATCAGCCATTCGGTATAGCGCAACGGCAATGCGCCAAGGGTTCCTAATAGGCCAAAGTGATGTACCGCCATGCGATATTGCTCGTACCCCTCTTGCGGTGGCAATAGAGATTCGACTTCCCTTTCCGGCGCATCCAATGTGAGTACAGAGCTAAATTGCACCACATCATCAGGAGTGATTGCTGTTTCTTCACGTTGGCGACAACGTTTAAGCAAACGGCGTACATTTTGATAAAAACGGCCGCCAGCTAAACGTAGCTTATTTTCTAAAGCCATGTCAGTCTCCCACTGCGACGCGGCCAACGACGAGTACTGTTATTAACCGTCTCTAGCTGCGTTACGGTCTGCGTGAAGCTGTTAATCGGCGCGTACATGGCGATAAAACGTTCTAACAGGCTGCAAAACAGATAAAAATCCACAAATTCCCCCGCTTGTGCCTGAAATGTCAATGTCACTTCCAGCCCACGCGCCAAGGAATAGGGATCGGCGGGATTCAGGCGTGCACTCACCGGCGCGATAGCAACCTGCTGTAATTGTGCAATCAACCGCGATATGGCCGGATCACCAAGCAAATTGTAGAGTTCTAGCGTCTCTTTTAAGCACTGAACACCCTGCGGACCACTCAGTAGCATTTGGTTCAAATTGAGTTGCGATACCAACCGCCAGTTCAAGGCGCTATTGGGTTGTGGACGTACCGGCAAGCGAGGACGGATCAGTCCCAGAATTTTTACGCCCGGAAGTGCGCTTTCTGATTCGAAATCCCCATCAGGATGACCGTTGTTCAACTGCCGCGGTATATCACGGTTAGTACAGGTCAGACTCAAAATCACCACATCGGTTTCAGGTTTCAGATGTTCGCCGCTGCTATCAGAAAAACCGATGAACATATTCATCCCCAGATCGTTATGCCTGAGTGAGGGGCGCGGAGTTGCCTGCCAAAATAACGGGAACTGTTCATCAGACTGTGTATGTTCAATACCAAATAATGACGGTACTGGTTTGGAACTTAATTGTTCCTGCTGACGGCTGACAATCTCGACCTGATCGATGGTATAGATTTCCATACTTTGTGGACGACGAGCATCCGGTTGAACCAGATATTCGTGTTCTGTTTCCAGTGGAATAATCGGTTCCGCCTGATGAGGAAACAGGTTAATTATCGGTACGCAATTCAGCCGGAAGGTTTCGTTGCTGACTTTATCGCTCATACGTTCAATTCGACGCGATGCGACACAATCTTTAAGCCGAAAACGGTATTGCAGCTCACCTAATGAACTGGTAATTAAGCCAGCATCCGGTAGCGGAATATCCAGGAATAAGAATTTTTCTGGGAAACTAAAATAATCACGAAACAAGTGATGAACCGGATTTATCAATGAATCATCGGCGCATAAGTTATCTTGTGGATCGAAGCCCACCACCTGAACATCTCGGCTATTCAGGTTGAATGTACGCTCACCTAACCGACATTCCAGTTGCTTAACTTGCGCCGACAACAATTCATACAAACAATGGGTTAACACCGGTGCGCCATGTAAATACAACCGGATATGTTGCGCCTGAAAGCTGGCGCCCGGCCACAGGGTAAAATTTAGCGTTAAGATAAAGTCCCGATCATAAGGGTCTGGTATTAGTTCTGCATGTGTTAAATCTAATGGCAACATCTCCAGCGGATATACCGTGCGGAAACGACAGGCTACATCACCTACCGGTTGAGAAATCAACGGGGTATGCCGCGCCACTGTCATCATTCCGGTCACACCGGATGTTAATGGGTCTTGTTGGAACTGCACCAACGATACCGAGGGTACCTGACGTAGAAACTGTGGCGCCAGTACCTCCAACATAGCGTTACTCAGCTCCGGCATATCTTCATCAATCCGCTGATGGATTTTTGCTGTCAGAAATGCAAAAGATTCCACCAGACGTTCTACATGCGGATCTTCCGAAACACCTTCCGCAAACCCAAGACGTTTAGCAATTTTGGGAAAACGTTGAGAGAAAGCAGCGCCATATTGTCTTAAATAACTTAATTCCCGGTTGTAATAAGTCAGTATTTTTTGTGGTAATAACATCATGTTGTTATTTATCCCATGAAATTGAATAGGTATACGCGGTACTGTTCCATGAGATAGAAAACACCACTTGTTCGTTGAAGAAAATTCCACTCACCCAGAAAGTTATATTTTCTGGCGTGTTTTTTTGTAATGTAATAACGACATTTTTCAAGCGCGGTTCGAACCAAGAAATAGCCTGGTAAATATTATTGCTAAGTGCATCAATACGTTCATCATCGGAAATATCCACATTAATGACATCGGAAACGCCATAATTTAAAACTGATTTCGGTAACTCACTAAACAAAGGGGAAATTTCAGAAATCGGTCTTGATGAAAATAACATATTCAAATCAGAAATTAGGCTTTGTACAACTTCCTGACGCGACCAGACTAGTGCTACACCCCGTTTTTCATCTTGTGGATAATCATCTTTCAGGCGATGGAGAAATGAAGGTTGAATCATCATATTTTTCCGGCTAGAAACTGCCGACCTTTGGTCGGCAGTAAACGGTAATTGTTACTGTTTTTTGTTCTCGATAAGATCCCAACCTTCCGGTCCCACCTTATCTCCTTTAGTTCCATCTTCTTTGAGCGGTGTAAATGTCCACTTAATTTTGGAATAGGCGATAGAAAGCTGTTCTTGTGGGAATTCACCACCACGTGAACACGTTTCATGAACGTCAGAGATAATACATTCGTCCATTTCCACTTCCGCATAAGGGTGCATTTCGCCTTTGAAAAGCGTGCAAATTTCCAATTTCACTTTCTTAATTGCGGTACCTTGCGCCACAGCGGACAGCAAACCAATTGAACTGGAATCCATCACTTTCACACAGTCAATGGTACGGAAATCCGATGCACCAACGGTAATTTTACGTTTACCGCTGTCTGCGATACGTGCATGGTTGAACGCGCCAAAATTGACATGACTCAGCTCAATCCACTGTTTATGTTTACTGTCGGTACTCTCACCTGTAATACCATCAATTTGTAAAAAAATTGAAGAACTCATAATTAACTACTCCAGTTAGTTGTAATAAATAGGACAAATATTAATAAATAGAAAAATCAGGCAGCCGATGACGGTGGTAAATCGGCAACCAACCGTAAAGACATACTTAATCCTTCTAATTGGAAATGCGGCCTTAAATAGGCCACAGCCCGATATGTTCCCGGTGAGCCGGGGACTTCAACGACATCAACTCTTGCCTCACGTAATGGGTGACTCGCTTTAATTTCTGCGCCAACGGTATCAGAGCCAACAATATATTGGTTGATCCAATTTTGCAGATAAGACTGACATTCCTCACGGGACATAAAACTACCCACTTTGTCACGCACAATCATTTTCAGATAATGTGCAAAACGAGAAGTTGTCATAATGTATTGCAATTGGGTTGATAATTTTGCGTTAGCGTTTGCCAGGTCAGAATTATATTTCCTTGGTTTATTCGGTGACTGTACCGAGAAAAATGCGGCGTAGTCAGTCCCTTTATAATAAACCAGAGGAATGAACCCTAATTCTGCTAACTCTTTTTCACGGCGATCAGAGATAGCCACCTCAGTCGGGCATTGCAGCACATTTTCACCGGACACAGAGACATAATGATACGCAGGCAATGCTTCGACCAATCCTCCCCCTTCTACACCACGGATCGCCGCACACCAACCATACTGTTCAAATGCCGCCACCATGCGACCTGCCAGTGCATAGGCGGCGTTAATCCACAGATAACTGCCGCTATCCCCTTCCTTCACTTGCTCTTCGAAGCAGAATTGCTCAACCGGGATGGTTTTTGCCCCATAAGGCAAACGGCCAATCACTCGTGGTAAAGTCAAGCCGACATAACGGGAATCATCAGATTCCCGGAAGCGTTTCCAACGCAGATAATCGGATGTTGCAAGCAGTTTGGATAAATCCCGTGGACGTGGTAGTTCACCAAAATCATTCAGCCCCAACATGCCCGCGTTGACTGAACTGATAAACGGCGCATGGGCTGCCGCGGCCACATGAGAAATCTGTTCTAGCAAATAGAGATCTTCCGGGCTGTTATCAAAGTCAAAATCACCGACAAATGCTGAATAAGGTTCACCACCAAAGGTACCGTATTCATATTCATACACATTTTTAAACAGCATTGACTGATCGAAATCTGATGCCGATTTAAAATCTTTAATTAAATCGGTTTTCGTCGCGTTCAACATGCGGATTTGGGTATTATCCGTTTCGCTTTGGTCAAGTAATCCTTTAAGTCCCACCCAAGAGGATTCCAGACGCTGAAATTTCGGGTGGTGTAATACCAGACTCAGTTGAGCGGACATCAGCGCATCAATCGCTGCGATACGTTCGTCAATGCTGTTTACCAAATCGCCGGAAACCACCAGTGAACCGGAGGTGACTTCGGCCAGAAACTGGTCGAGCTGGCTTTTTACCCGATCACGATCTGCTTCTCGACGAATGGCTTGCGTGTTATCAATAATCTGATCAAGAAAATCACCATTTGTTTCCGTCGTTTTCAATTCTTGTTGTTCAACAACGCTCTGTTCCATACTGCCCTCACTGTGCATTGTTATTTTCCGGGATATTGCTATTTTCCGGGGTGACGTCATCTGCTTCTTCATTTACCTGCGGTAATTTATCCGCATGTTCAGCCAGAATTTCCGCCAGACGGTCACGCAATTTTTCATTGCTCAATGCACGGCCTTTCAAATCACTGAGTTTGCTGCGTACCTCTAATAAATGACGAAGCGGTTCTATCTGTTTCGCCAAATTCTCTGGGGTAAAGTCAGCCATTGATTTAAATTGCAAATCGACATTCATAAATCCGCTCTGACCCGGCAGTGCGCTTTCAACTTGTAATTCCAATGAAGGCGACAAACCTTCCATCACCGCATTAAAATTATCTTTATCAACATGCATGAAACGACGTTCACGCATCGGAATAGATTGCTCAGCAAATTGCCCAATAACACCAATAACTAAAGGCAATTCTTTTTTCTCGACCGCGCCACCTAATTCAACATCATAAGTAATCTGAACTCGGGGCGGTCTGACTTTATCAAGCTTACGTTGAGTATTCATGGCACCTTTTACCTTTATATATGACAGGAAGTGCAAACTTATATTAAACCGCACCAAACCTGATTAAATAGCCGAATAAGATGAGAAATAGATGAAGAGATCAATTAACGCTATTGATAGCAAACTAATATGCTGTGACACATTTAATGATATTCAAAACCCACCGTATTTCGGCGTGGAATAAATTCTCACGGATATTAACTTAATGCAATAGTATCAGGGTGAAATATAATATCTCTAATTCTATATTATTTTGTAATTGATTGTATTTATTGCAAAAAATAGATAAAGAACATTGTGGTAAAAATGCATTTTCATACTTGTCTTATTTTTCATGCCACTGTTTTTAATAATTAAAATCTGACGAGTCAGAAAAATAGAAATATAGATGGAATTAGAGTTTGATTTAATCTGTGGTTAACTTTTTTATGGAAATAAAATACTTTTTGAGTTTTTATTTCATCAAAGCGCTGATTAAGAAACAGCGCTTTATTAATATTTGATTTTGTGTCTTCTTAGGCTAATTAAGTTTGGCGCTAATGAAATATCAACCTGAATTTGTATTCTTGTGTCATCATTATTATTCCGCCTTTACGATGTAGTTAAATGCTATATTTCGAGGGCGGGTTTCATGGCTCGTCCTGGCTACTCGTGATGCGTCAAATAGAGTTTTATAGCTGTCGTAATCATTCGGAGATCCGTACATGCCGGTTACTGTTCCTCCGTTAGCAAAAACACCTTCAGTGGAGATTGCTATTCCATTATCTCCCACAAATGACCCCCTTAAATCTTGTAAAGCGTCACTCTGGTTTGTCAGAAGTGCTCTATCCTTGTCCACTCCTCGGCCATCATCCCAGCCCCGAATAAATTCCCCTCTTAGGTCGGGTAATCTACCGTTAGGATAAGCTTCTGCTAACTTCGGATATTGTAATTTATTAAAAGCGGAACCATTACAAGTGAAATAGCCGATAGGTGGATGCGCTAACGGCCAGGGAATAGGAGCACCAACAGGAATTTCATTGGCTGTTTTAATCAGTTTATCTACTTCTGCTCGGGTGTATACTTCTGTTCGAGTATATGCTCCCACATCACTCGCATTCAGATTAATATCCTCAGTCAACGCTTTACCATTTATTTTTCGGCTATTGGAAACTTTGCTATTAATATTTTCACGTAATGAGTTGATGATTTCCTGAACTAGCTTTTGTGTCACTGCCAATGTCTCATTATTGCCAATTTCATTGGTCAGTTGAACAACGCCTTTTTGTGTTAATGAGGCATCTGGAATTTCTGCTGTGACTTTTTGTTTTAACGCTTGATTTAATTTGGTGGTGAGTTTAGCGATATCACCATCATCCAGAATGTCGTCACCAGATTGTATCGCAATAAAATTAGCGATAACAGAAGCTATTGTTGATGATTGGCGTAACGCCTTATTTAATACATGAGTAGAAATATTATCTGGTGGAAATCCCACCTGTAAACTCTGATTTTCTTCATATTTTTCTTGACTTACTACATTAGCATTATTACTAATAGAAAAAGCTTTAAAATCATTTTTTTGGCTCATATATTTACCATGAATTTTATAATTAATACATTAAATTATTAGAAATAATTCCACATAATTTATACCAATCATTCATAACATAGCGATAAGCTCGTTTTTATACAAGATTTTATTAAGACAAAGTGCGGATTAAAAAATAGTCTTGTATCAATATTTAAAGACAATAAAACTTTAATGCTATTATCTATTATTCTTGCGGTTTTTCAGGCCAGTTAATATCTGGTTTCTAATGAAATATCAACCCGGTTTAATAATTACATCAATATGAGCAAGATATTTGTGATGATCTACTATACCCGTTATCTTTCAAGTTGCCTCTTTGTTGGCTGCGCTCGCTCACCCCGGTCACATAGTTATCTATGCTCCCGGGGATTCACTCCCTTGCCGTCGCGATCCATCTTGAAATCCATAGGGTATAGGTGTCCGCCTGTTTAACCAATATGTTGTGGAGCGCCGCCAGGTATACACGCAGGTATGACTATTGGCGGACGTACAGATGATGGCGTAGTCTCGTTGTCGATCTGTACTGTCGCTTTACTCTCGCTTACCGGCAATTTGATACTTTTGGTTGCCGCGGACGTATTACCATATTCGTCTTTAGAAATAACAACCACGAAAAGTGCTTCTGCGGCTAACGCTGTGATGTTGTAGTATTTTTTGGTGTCAACTTTCGCCTGCCAGTTAACCAAGTCACCATCAAATGGTATCTTTATCCCATTGACATAAATATGCGTTGTCGCAATTTTACTTGTGTCCTTCGCCGTACCAAAAATTGTAAGCGTAGTACCGGCAAGAGATGCATTCAATACTAACACCGGGGGCAGCTTATCTGTGCGTTGCACCGGTGGTACTGTTTTTCCGTCTGAGTAGTCCAGTATTTCGTCGGCCAATGGGGGAACCCGAGTTGCTATGGTTCTGTTATTGGTGGCGAATTCATAAGCGTATGCATACCGAAGCAGATCGTTGTCGCTGTAAGCTGGGCCAATGAATGTTAAGTTAACAGGAATACCTGTGTCCTTCATGGTCCCCATGCTCACTGAAACACTCGGGATGCCCAAGTGACGGAGAACATAGTTGGTGTTCGAGTAAAGGTTACCGTTCTGCAATGCTTCTTCGTACGAGACATCATTGACATCTGCGTTAGCCTTACCGATGTTGCCGTTTGCGGGAAAAACAATGAGATCAAGTTCCTCCGCTTTCATCCAGTTCTCAAGGTCTATCTTTCGCGTTTCTTCGAGGCCGCGGAGCATAGCCGCAAAACCCGGTAGTTTCTCGATGGGCTGGACTCCAGCTTTGATTGTGTCGATGAGCAATTTATAATCTGAATTTCGATTAAATCCGCGACACGCATCGACGGATGCTGGCGGGGTCGGAAATACTGCCGCCGGGTTAATATTAGTCCAAGAAGGGAAATTCGGGTCTCCTACGCTCTTGAGGAACTCTTCGGCCGCATAGGAATTTATGTAGTTAAACTCCAATTCCATCCAGTTGAGCGGAATAAGTCCGCGCTCTTCCATCGTTCTAGTACCTACACGGTCCCCCTCATAATTATTCTGGAGTGGGAAATCGATTTCAATCACGTCAGCGCCAAGCGCACGAAGGTCTGTAGCAGCCTTATCCCAAAGTTCAATGATAGACGTCCTGACGCGAACGGGATCACTGCCGCCAAAATCTTTGCCAATGTACATCTTTGGAACGCCAACTCTTCGTCCTTTCAGCGAATTTGGGTCCCTGAGTTCAAGATAGGTTTTAGGGCGTACTGAAGTCACGGCAGGTAGTTTGACAACTTTCTGATGACGCCAGAGGTCTCCTTCTGTGATTGGATCATCAGCCACTACCACATCCAGGACTCGAAGCATATCCTCAACAGTACGTGTATGCGGGACAACCACATCACGTATAGGGTACAGAGGCCAATTGCCTCGGATTGAGATCAATCCACGTGAAGGAGTATAGGCCGCCAGAGCATTATTAGAAGCAGGTGAACGACCAGACGATATGGTTTCCTCCCCCATCCCGAAAGCCGCAAAATTTGCGGCCGTCGCAGTAGCCGAACCGTTCGATGAACCAGAAGACCATGCGGCCGTAAGATAGTCGGCGTTGTAGGGACTTTCCGCACGACCATAAACACCTCGCTGCATGCCGCCGGCTGCCATCGGAGGCATGTTGGTCTTTCCGATGAGAACCCCACCAGACTCCCGAATCTTTTTAACCGTGAAAGCATCATCTTTTGCCATTAGCTTTTTGAAAGCGGGCGAACCCGCAGCTACGGTGAGACCAGCAACCATATAGCTATCCTTAACAGTGTAAGGGATTCCGTGAAGCGGCCCGAGTATTATGCCCTCAGACCGCAGACGGTCTGTCTCCGCAGCCTCCTCAAGCGCTCTTGGATTTAAGACAGGAATGGAGTTCAGTTTTATACCATTGAGATCGTAGGCATATATTCGGTTCAGGTACATTGTCGTCAATTCGACACTCGACAACGCACCAGCCTCCATCGCTTGCTGCATCTGTTTGATGGTTGCTTCTTGCAACGAAAAAATCCGTGTGTTGGATGCATCAGTCGTTGGCATAAATACCGCGCTCATGAATAATGAGCCCATCACTACTAGCACGCTGTTGGGTATGTTCCCGGTGAACTTCCTTAACCAGAACAACCATGCATTACATGTAATAGATCGACCTGACCGAACGGCAGTTATGCTTTCTAAGTCCATAATTAATCTCCAATAATGGGTGAACTGAATGTGGTTAAATTAGAACTTAAATATGAAGATAGATAAGTCATTACGCCATTCGGAAAAGCAAACTTGATAAAATTGGGGATTATTCCATTAGATCCCTAATACAGCGTTTTTGAATCTAAGATATTTTCTTGTGTCATTATTATTCCGCCTTTACGATGTAGTTAAATGCGATATTGCGTGGTCGTGTTTCTGTTGCTGCACGTGCGACAAGTGATGAATCGAAATTGACCACTCTTCCGTAGTCCCCCCCATCAAGTGTATTGCCTCTATGTGTACTATCGCCAAGTGAAAATGCTCCAGCGGCGTTAATAACAACAGCTCTGATCGTTGTAAATGTTCCCGTAATTTTTTGAATGGCATCCTCTTGAGATGTTAAAATTACACGCTTAGCATCCACACCGCGCCCATCATCCCAACCGCGAATAAATTCGCCTCTTAAATCGGGTAATCTGCCATCAGGATAAGCTTCTGCTAACTTTGGATACTGTAATTTATTAAAAGCGGAACCATTACAAGTGAAATAGCCGATAGGTGGATGGGGCAACGGCCAGGGAATAGGAGCACCAACAGGAATTTCATTAGTTGTTTTAATCAGTCTATCTACCTCTGCGCGTGTATATACTTCTGATCGGGTGTATACCTCTGTTCGAGTATATGCCCCTACATCACTCGCATTCAGATTAATATCCTCAGTCAATGTTTTACCATTTATTTTCCGGCTATTGGAGACTTTACCATCAATATTCCCACGCAATGAGTTGATGATTTCCTGCACTAGTTTTTGTGTCACTGCCAATGTGTCATTATTGCCAATTTCATTGGTCAGTTGAACAACGCCTTTTTGTGTTAATGAGGCATTGGGAATTTCTGCTGTGACTTTTTGTTTTAACGCTTGATTTAATTTGGCGGTGAGTTTAGCTATATCACCATCATCCAGAACATCATCATCAGATTGTGTCGCAATAAAGTTAGCGATAACAGCGGCTATTGTTGATGATTGGCGTAATGCCTTATTCAATACGTGAGTAGATATATTGTCTGGTGGAAATCCCACTTGTAAGCTTTGATTTTCCTCATATTTTTCTTGACTCACTACATTAGCATTATTACTAATAGAAAAAGCTTTAAAATCATTTTTCTTGCTCATATTCCCCTCTTGAATTAAATTTTTTTCCATGTAATCAATATATTAAATTATCGTATCGATAACTCTATTTATTGGTGCTAATCATAGTCTAGTTCAAAAAAATAATAATAGACTATTTTTATAAATTACATGGTTAATTATTTTTGTATAAGTGGATAATAAATTGATTAATAAGTGGTGAATTATTCCCTTTATATTTTATTGAAAATT
Organism: Photorhabdus akhurstii; assembly: GCF_019090985.1. NCBI lineage: Bacteria > Pseudomonadati > Pseudomonadota > Gammaproteobacteria > Enterobacterales > Morganellaceae > Photorhabdus > Photorhabdus akhurstii. The sequence goes on from NZ_CP020335.1 coordinate 2,650,978, forward strand.
AATCTATAAAATATGGAAATGTTTTTATTTGATTTGATTTTTAATAAATACATTAATATCCATGTTTATTTTCTACTTAATATAAACATGCATATTTAAATATTTCATCATCCTTAAACCCAGGGATTTAATATTGGTACACCGGTCAATTCAAAATCAATCACATTTCGTGTGATGACAGTCATACCATGAACCAGCGCGGTGGCGGCGATTAGTGCATCACGCTCTGAGCATGGATCAGGGACATGCAACCGGGCACACCGCTGAGCTACAGCCGTATCTACTGGCAAGATCCGACCAGTAAATTCCGGTATTACATGGTGGTTGAACCATGAGCGCAATAATGCCCCCTGGGTTATGTCTCGTCGTTCAATCTGTAAGATGCCGGTTTCCAGCTCCATAATAGTAATGGCTGACAGGAAAAGCTCCGTTGCATCAACACTTTCAGCCCATGCAGCCACACCGGCATTAGCTTTACCCGTTCGAACTTTCCGAAGTTCAGAGACAATATTAGTATCAAGAATATACATCATGAAAAATTGGCTGGACGGCTATTGATAGCGACACGTGGTGGATTGAATTCAATATCTTCAACACCGGGCATTGCTAAAGCATCAGCGATGTTTCTACGCTGCTTGGTGATTCGTTGATATTCTTCAATGGTTAGCAGGACATGTGCCGGTTTGCCACGATCTGTGATGAACACTGGACCGCTTTTAGCTGCTTTTTTTGCCCCGCTGACATCCTGATTGAGCTGCCGACTCGATAAGGTTGTGATTGACATGGTGCACCTCGATATAATAGCTAATTTATGTAGGTACGTTACTACATATTGCTAAGGGGTGCAAATTTTAGTCATTCACCCTCTTAGCATCCCAGGAAAAATTAGGTTAAATGCGCCATCACCAACCGCGTAGCCGAAGCAAGTACATCGTTGTGTGATTCGGTATCTTGTTGAGGTTGCATCAATCAAGTGAAAAACGAAGGTTTTCTTTACTTGGTAGCAAGGCGGAGATTTCATGATAGAGTATTAAAAGGTATTACCTTTTAATATTTAGGTGGAAAAAAATGGCAACCTATGTAGAGCGTGAAGAAAAACGTGAATCTTTCAAACAGGATGCATTGCGTGCCTGGGAAGAGTATCAAGAGAATGGACTACACCTAACGCTTGAAGAAGCGGATGATTGGTTAGCTAAGATCGAAGCAGGAGAAGATGCGGAGTTACCTGAATGCCACGTTTGATTTGGTCTCCGTTTACCCTTGCTGATATACAGTGGCTCTATGGTTTTCTTGCCAAAAAAGACAAAGACACTGCTCGTAGAGCCATTAAAACAATACGTGCTGGCGTGAAAATGCTGGCACGTCAACCTGAAGCAGGACGCCCTGTTGACGAGATGGATCCGGCATTCCGGGAGTGGCTTATTGATTTTGGAAGTAGCGGCTATATCGCCATGTACCGGATTGAGGGTGAAACAGCCACAATTTTTGCTGTACGACATCAAAAAGAGGCTGGATATTAAAATAATGATCACCACTACCGGTTTTATCACCCACTACCCAATCGGCTGGAGCACCGGCACGAATACTGGCATCTCCGGTGGTATTTCCTTAGATCCAGATTTTTACAATATTCTTTTTTCCGTAGAAAGAAGACGGCGCTATATTCTCAATGGAGAAAAGAAGCCAATGAGAATGAATGAAAAAATTATTCCCCTTACGTTGATTATGGGTTTAAGGTGTATGGCGGCAAAAAGCTGTCGCTATACACCTTCTGAACAGCGGTAGTACTAGAGAGGAATTATGCTTCTATCACATAACCAAATTTCATAAGCACTGATAGTGTTGTTCCACTGCTACTGGTTGGCGTTTGAGGCTCCCACTCTATATTCCCATTAGGATCGTCGGGTGAGTTTTGGTCACTGTTTGATGGAGAACATGTGTTTTCCTGGCCAGAAAGCCACGGCACATCCCAGTCCACTCGTACCCACTTGCCAGGAATATTTTCGACTTTGTAGCGGATCCAACCCTGAGTCCCCGAAGATGCGTTTTCTCTGCCTTGAGCCACCAAAACTTGGATTGTAGTTTGTGGAGGCACTTCAGTGACTGGATATGAATCATCGGATACACGCCCCCAATCAAAGTGAATTTGGTCAAAGATTAACTTTTTATGCTTAGAATCATTACGAATTGTTAAATAAAACTTTTCAGCAGCTCCCATAATCTCCCCCTTAATATTAAGAATTATGGAGATAATAATATAGGGAGTTATAGGGTTAAAGTAAATGAAAAAATACTAATCCAAAGTCGTAAAACATTAAATAAACAGAAGAAATCATTAACTATAAAAATTAATATCCACAGGTTGATAATATGTTGTTTTCTTTGGATTTAGGCTGGTTTATTTCATAAGTAACTTAAAATACTTAACGATATATAGATAATAAATAACTCTGAAATATAAATTCAATAAGCTACCGTTTTATCTTTAAATAATTGATGCTGAAAACTTTAACGTATTGAAACATATCATAATATGTGGAAATTTAATAGAATGAATTTTACATTGCATTTAATATTCCAGCTGATTTAGAAGCTTAAGAGTAATGCTATCCATATCATGATAACGTTTCTATTTGTTTAATTCTGTATTTTATTTAATTCTTAGGTTGTTTAGCGGTATTAATGGAGGTTGAAATATAAAGTAAGTGAGAGTGATTTTTAACATTTAACTCTTTAATAAATACAAGTAAATTTAATAGTAATATTATGGCGTGATATTCATTTTATAATTGATAAGAATTAAACTGAATCCCCTGAACGTAACCCATCACATGGAATTAACCGATCTCCCTTTATAATATTGTGAACTATAACTATCTATTAATTTAGTTACTTTTAAAAACTATCAACAATGATATAGATATATTTAGTATGTTTATTCTCACCCGCGAGATCGTTTAGCATATAAACTTAATTTATTCAATTAAAGATTTGTAAAAATATTAAATTTTCATTATGGCTCACTAATTTATAAATTTTTAGACAATTACTCTTTAAATGATCTACATCAATCTATACTTACCTAGCTGGTTAATATTTTTAGAACACTTTTTTAACCTTATTTTAACTTAACAAGGATATGCATCATGGGTGTTTTTCAGTACAAAGACTTTGATAGCGCTACTTCCAAAGAGTTGTTTTCCGACGCAAAAACTATCTCCGGATATGCTTATCATAATCTGGGCAGTGGATTTGCTGAGGGGTATTACAATTATGGTTTTGGTTTAGGGATGCCATTAACGTTGCTGACCGCAATTCTCGGCAGCACGACATCGCAGGGCATCACGCCTAAATTGCCTTGGAATCCAGACGCGGAAAAACAGGCACAAGATAAACTCAATGAATCAGGATGGTTTACTATCAGTGCTGATGAGTTAGGCTATCAGGGTAGAACTGATGCCCGCGGTACTTTTTTTGGCGAAAAAGCAAGTCATTCCACTGCTCAGGCAGAGGTAATGGGAAAATATGATGCTGATGGTAATTTGATTTCTATTGGCATTGCGTTTCGCGGTACGAGTGGTCCTCGAGAGTCAGTTATTACCGATACACTGGGCGACATTATGAATAATGTGCTGGTGGCTTTAGGTAAGAAAGACTATTCGAATGACTATGCGCCAAACGCTTTTGGCCGGCTGCTGGACCATGTAGCTAATTATGCCAAAGCTCACGGTTTGACGGGCAATGACGTTGTGGTCAGCGGCCATAGTTTGGGTGGGTTAGCTGTGAATAGTATGGCGGAGTCTAGCGATACGAAATGGGGGGGATTCTACTCCCAGTCGAACTATATCACTTTCGCTTCGCCATCACAGTATGAGAAAGGTAACAAGGTGCTGAATGTAGGATATGAAAATGATCCTGTATTCCGCGTGCTCAACGGCACCAGTGTTGATTCGAACTCTGCGGGCGTTCACGATGTACCAAGAGATTCGGCTACAAATAATATTGTTAATTTTAACGATCACTATGCATCAGACTGGTGGAATGTTCTGCCCTTCTCTATTGCTAATCTGTCAACTTGGGTTTCGCATGTGACGCCATTTTACCAGAGCGGCATGCAACGTATTATGGATTCAACGTTCTACGACCTAACACATAAAGATTCGACTATTGTTGTCAGCAACCTTTCCAATGTCACCCGTGAAAATACTTGGGTACAGGATTTAAACCGGAATGCTGAAAAACACACTGGCAGTACTTTTATTATTGGTACCGACGGCAACGACCTGATTAAAGGTGGTAAAGGAAACGATTATCTGGAAGGACGCGATGGCAATGATATATTCCGCGATGACGGCGGATTTAACATGATTGCCGGGGGGAAAGGCCATAATACTTTTGACTTACAGAAGTCACTAAAAAATGCAGAAATAGCCTATGACCAGGCAGGTACATTGTATGTGCGTGATGCACAAGGTGGTATCACAGTTGCTACTGATATTTCCACTATAAGAAGTAAAGAAAGTACCTGGCTGTTTTTGACTAAACAGGTGGATTCTCAAGTCAGGGCCGATGGTTTGTATTCCAACAGCGGATTGAAGACGAAATACGCCAATTCAGTAACAGGCAATGATGGGAATGATACACTGACGTCTAAAACTTCCGGTAGTTGGCTGTTTGGTCTGGATGGTGATGATACGTTGATCGGCTTCGGCAATAATAATGTTTTTGTCGGTGGTGAAGGTAACGATGTTATGAAAAGTCAGGGTAATAACAATACCTTCTTGTTCAACGGTGATTTTGGGCAAGATATCATCTATGGCTACAATAAGACTGATAAACTCGTGTTTTTGGGTACCGAAGGCAGTAGTGATAAAAGTAATTATCTGGATCATGTCTCTATGGTGGACAATGATCTGGTATTTACCTTCGGCCAAAACTCAGTCACTTTGGTTGGCGTCAGCATGGACAGTTTGTTGGTGGATAATATAATACTGGCGTAACATATAAATTATGCGATATCCCTACCTGTAAAGTGGCCATGTTAAAATGGCCATCTTGGTTTAGGAGTCAATTGAATAGCTAATTCCCGGCTACGATATTTTCTGTTAATAAGGTGTGGCCAACGGCATATTTCGCCTGCCATGCTTTAGGATTGATCAAATAATGTTGCCGGAAGCGTTTAGAAAAGTGACTTGGGCTGGAATAACCTACTGCGGTAGAAACATCAATGACACTCATTCCTTTTTTTAGTAAATCTTCTGCGGTTGTCATACGGACATTCTCCAGATATTGATGGAAAGTGCGAAAAACAACCGCACGAAATCCCTCTTTTAATTTCCGTTCATTTAAGCCAACTGCTCTTGATAATGATTTTATCGTCCAAGGGGAATGATAATCACTGTTAATTATTTTTATTGCATTATAAACAGCACGGCGTTGCGACCCGCTGATCACATTATACTGACAGTCATAAACCTGAGATGCTACACAAGCGAGTATCTCTAACGCTTTTGCTTTTAAATAAACCTTTCTTACATTGCCACTTAATTGGCACTCTTCTATTTGATTCACTATCTGCATAAATGGTGGGTAAATGGGACATGCCATCATCAATGCATCACTGTAGCTGGCGTTCTTCTCAAAACCTGCCGCTAATTGGGTGAAAGGGGGTAATTCCTGAGCTTCAATTTCGTTCAATGAGAAACGAATATCGAGAATATGCCATGAGCCGCAACCAAAGAAGTTCATGCCACGCGTCATTTTAGGTGAATGGAAAAATATCATCATTCCCGAACTGATATCTAAAACATCACCATTTTCAATCGCCATTTTCCCTCTCCCGTTTAAAATAAACGCAATTGATACCGTTGGCGGCCCTTCACAATATTCTGTGACATCCTTGTCGAGCTCAAAGCGAATTCGGTTTATATGAATTCCGTCAGATAATTCCTCAATCAATAAGGGAGTATTTGTATTATTTTTCTCCGCATGCGAATGCATGCAATTGCAATGGTCAGCCGTGAAAACTCCTAATTTCTTGCTATAGATCGTCTTCATGAGATCCCCTGTAAAATTAGCATCGGATACCGGTTAAAAAGTGTTTTCTCACTTAAAACAGTGCGTTTTGCATATTAAAGACATTATATTTTTATTTTATATATATATGCATATTGTGAATGTCACTCACTTTATCATTAATGATAATCATTATCAATAGTGCGTAATGCGCTACTTTTGTCCCTATTCCGTTAGCCCTGATGGAATATTATCGATAGTCTCCCGTTATGTTTTTTGTTTTACCATGTTTAATTTTTGTAAAACATGATCTTAAACAGTGCATAACGAGTTATTTATATGAAAAAAAAATACGCTAAGGCGTCTGTTTTATGTTGTTTAATTTCGCCTGTTGTATGGGCAGAACATTCGCCTGGCGCGACAGAGGATTCTTTGATTGTAACGGCTAATAAACGAGAAGAAGCGTTAAATAAAGTGGATGGTAGCGTTTTGGTTAGAACGGGTGAAGAACTTGTTCAAGCCGGTATCACTCAAGTGCAAGATCTTGAGCGTGCTTTTCCCGGCTTACAAATTCGTTCACGGGGGAACCGAACTTATTCAGCAACAACCATTCGAGGTATTAGTTCGCCAGATTTCTATTCTCCTTCTGTTCGAATTTATGTCGATGGCGTTCCTCAGGATCACCAGTTCTTAACACAAGAATTAATCAACGTGGAGCGTGTGGAATTATTACGCGGTCCGCAAGGGACTTTATATGGCGGAAATGCGCAAGCGGGTGTTATCAATATCGTCACCCGTTCGCCGCAAGAAGGCCCTTGGCTAAACCTTTCCGGTAATTACTCTAAGCTGAAACAAGGCGGTTCTTTCAGCGGATCGACTCCGCTTATTGAAGATATCCTTTATGGAAGTATCAGTTTGCGTTGGGTAAAAGAGCCTGGACAAATTGATGCGCCTAATAGAGGTAATAAAAATGTTGATTCCAGCAAAACTTGGCTCGGTCGAGGGCAACTGACATTTGCCCCAGAAGATTCTTCATTCAGTGCTGAACTTAGTTTTGCTCATGAAGATCTCGATTCCCATGAAGAGCTCTATTTGAATGACGAACAATTCCGCCGGAAAGAATACGATGGCCCTATCCCGGATTTAACCCGGCGAGTTAACAGTTATGCATTCAAGGCTGAATATGATTTTGGCGGCAGTGTGTTAACCAGCGTGACTTCTTATCAGGATCGCGATATTTACCGTGATTTCATCGGGGGTAAATGGAAAGAGAAACACCACGCCACCACGCAAGAGCTGCGTTTGAACTCCAATTTCTCAAATGGGATTACTAGCGTTCTCGGCGGCTGGTTTTCAGATGAAAAGAATAAACATCATACCAGTGGTTATCCCGGTTACTATGGCGATGCGGCTAACACAATAAAAGCAAAATCGCTGGCACTGTTTGGTGAAGTGAAATTGCCCTTTGCTTCTCAGTGGGATTTGACCTTGGGCGGTCGTTTGTCCCATGAAAAATCGCAGATAGATTATGCAGGCCGTTCTGGCATGATGGCGCTCGAAGCTTTTGATAACCAGGTTTCCAGCAATGAGTTCACACCTAAGGCCGCATTAGGTTGGCAATTGACGCCAGATACTCGTTTCTATATCTCCGCTACTAAAGGGTACAAACCCGGTGGATTCAATAACATTGTCTCCTCCGCCAATGATAGAAAACCCTACAATACTGAAACCTCAGATAATTATGAGCTTGGTTGGCATACCTCGTTCTTTGATAACGCAGTGACATTAGACAGCGCTGTTTACTACATTCGTTCGAAAGATAAACAAATTTATGTTGGTCCGATCGGTGCGCAGTTTATACGCAATGTGGGTAAAGCAGAGAGCAAAGGCATTGAGTTGAGTAGCCAAATTAAGCCAATGAAAGGGCTGAAATTTTCTCTTGGGGGAAGTGCAGGCAAATCAAACTTCATTGATGCAACCGATACAGAGAATGACATAAGTTATGACAATAAACGTCTGCCTTATGCGCCAGATGTCATGCTTAATGCAAGTTTTGACTACTTGATTGATCAAACGTTGTTACCCGGTAACCTCTATTTAAATGCCGGTGCCCGTTACTATTCTAAAAGCTACTTTAATGAAGCGAATACCCTTGAACAGGGAGGATATACCCTCTATGACGCTTCATTAAGTTTAGAGATGGCGCATGGGGTTAATGTAAAACTCTATGGCGAAAATCTGGGTGATAAAAAGTATCGCGTCTCCAGTTTCACCGTGGGGCCAAATACACTCAGTATGATCAATAAAGGCTTGAATGTTGGGCTGGATGTGAGTGTCTCGTTATGACGCATAATATCTCCCATCCCCGTCATATATCGTTACTACTGTTGACTTTGGCGGGGGTTTACACCCTCCAAAGTACTATCGGCATGTTAACGTTACAAAGTATGCCGGCGTTTTTACGCAGCCACGGTGTAACCCCAGATAAAATCGGCTTGCTCTACTTGCTGATGTTGCCTTGGGCGTTCAAATTCCTTTGGGCGCCTATTATAGAGCGCTATCGTAAATCTGGTTCGGGGGATACAAACCCCCGCCGTATCATGATCTGCGGTAATCTGCTAATTACATTGCTTTTTTGTTCAATGTCATTGGCAAGACCTGCCGAACATATGCCGCTGATTATTGTCGGTCTGTTTCTGATCACAATTTGCCTGACTGTGGTGGATACCACCACCGATGGTCACGCTATTGACCGGTTACCACCAAAGCACCGCCCTTGGTGTAATGTTATGCAAGTTGGCGGCGGTTATTTGGGCTCCATCATTGGCAGTGGTCTGTTTCTATACCTTGTTTCACTGTATGGTTGGCACATTGGCGCCGGAGTGTTAGCCATAGTGATTCTATTGATGTCATTGCCTGCCCTATTTTTACGGGAAACACAGGTAGAAAAAGCGCAGACGGTTTTAAAAGCCCCGGTTACTGCTCCTTCTCTCAAAAATGCCCTCCGCCGGGCGCCGGTTAGACAAGCACTGGTTTTGATATTGTTGTGTATGATCGGTACGCGCCTTTCACTCGGTATGCTGTCGCCGTTTTTGATCGATCGCGGCGTGGATTTAACTCAACTCGGTATCATCGCGGCCAGTGGTGGTGCATTAGCTGGATTATCTGGTGTGCTGCTTGGTGGTGTCATTGTACGTAAATTCGGCGCTGTTCAGACATTACTGGCTATTATGCTGCTTGAATCTATCGTATTAGCCTGCATTTTTTGGCTTGCCAAGCAACCAGAAGCGCCGTTATCCCTGCTTTCAGCCGCATATGTCTTCATCACGTTGATCACTGCCGCCAAATTTGTTGCGCTGTATACCCAGATGATGTCGCTTGCAGCAGGTGCTCAGTCTGGTGTGGATTTTGCGTTGATGCAATCCACGGATATGGGCGTTGCAATTATCTGTTCCATGTTGGGGGGATTGATAGTGACTAAAGCAAGTTACGCTACCCTTTTCATGCTAGCACTTATTTTCACCTTCACTGCCCTGTTCTGGACATTGCGTAAATTCCATGATTTCCAAAGGGAGAATGTGCATGCATAGCCATGATTCTTCTGTTCAGAATTCACCGGAGCAACGTGCGGCTGATGCCGGCGTTATTAAGGAGTTATGGTATATGATGCGCCCATACCGTACGCTGAGTTACGTCGCTATCGCACTTGCTATTCTTTCCGCCGGTCTGCAAATGTTACCGGCGGCGGTTGCCGGGCTTATCACCCAGTCTATCTATGATGGGCAATATGACACGCTATTGAATTATGGCGTCATGTTATTGGGATTCACGTTTGCCGCTATGTTGACTTTTAGTGGTTCAACGTTTTTTGCTCATTTGATTGCCGCTGATGTACAGGCTGATGTTCGCCGCAATATCAGCAGCAAGTTGAAGTCTGTGCCTTTGGGTTTTTTCATGCTGACCGACAGCACTGAAATAAAAAAGATGATGCTAGATGACGTCGAGCAACTTGAAGATGGTATTGCCCATATCATTCCAGAGATGTCAGCTACCTTGTTTGGGCCATTGATCGCATTAAGCGTCATGCTGGCCATTGATTGGCGGTTAGCCTTGGCGGCATTCGCGCCAACTTTGGGCGCCTGCCTGTTATTCGTCTATATCCAGATGAAGGTGCAAACGACAACTCAGCGTTTTTATGCCGCCCAAAACCGTATTGCTTCAACAATGGGTGAAGTTATTAATGCGATTCCGGTGGTTAAAACCTATTCAGGCGGCAAAGTTGCGTTACAACGCGCGGAGGAAGCTTTCACCGCTCTGACGCGGATTATTGATGTCTGGATTGAGAAAGTGCAGGTCAAATCCAGCCGGTTTTTCGTTCTATCCAGTGCTAACCTGTTGTTTGTCCTCCCTTTGGCGGTCTGGTTGTTAAACCGACAAGAGATCACGTTATTCGAATTCACTTTCTTTATTTTGGCGGCAATGGCATTTGGCAATATTGCCTCATCCATGTTCGCTGTGATGACACGTTTGCAGCAGCAAGAAGCGTTAATCACACGCTATCGTTGGTTAATGAATCAACCTGAACTAATGCCTTGTACTCAGAGCCAAATACCTGCGGATCACAGCGTTGCTTTGCATAATGTCAGTTTCTCCTACCAAGATGAGCAGGAAAATGCATTAAATGACATTTCATTCTCTATACCTGCGGGAAGTTCATTAGCCTTGGTTGGCGCCAGTGGCTCGGGTAAATCGACTGTAGCGAGTCTTATCGCCCGTCTTTGGGACCCTCAACAGGGTCAGGTGATGATTGGCGGTGTTGATATCCGTAATATGGATGAACCGACGCTACGCAATAATGTCTCTTTTGTTTTCCAGCGTGTGTTTCTGTTCAATGATACAGTGGCTAATAACATACGGTTAGCCCGTCCTGATGCTTCACAGGCAGAAGTTGAAGCGGTTGCTATCGCAGCGCAAGCCCATCAATTTATTCAGCAATTACCACAAGGCTACGACACCGTACTGAACGGCGGTGTGAGTTTATCGGTAGGTGAAAAACAGCGTATTGCCGTTGCCGCCGCCATTCTGAAAAACGCGCCAATTCTTGTATTGGACGAAGCGACAGCCTATGCCGATCCAGAATGTGAAAAAGAGATGCAACAGGCGCTCAATGCCTTATGCCGCAATAAGACAGTGATTGTCATTGCTCATCGCCTACCGACTATCCGTCATCTTGATCGAATACTAGTTTTGGATAAAGGACAGATTATCGAACAAGGCACCCATGAGGAGCTGGTCGCACAGCAAGGTGCATACGCCAGACAGTGGGCAGCTTGGCGGGGAGAAAAAACCGGGACAGGAGCAAATTATCATGGGGCTATTTAATCGTCTCCAGCAACATCTATCACCAAAACTGCAAAGAGTTTGGTTCAAGGGGTTGTTATATAAACAGTTTGATACCGTTGCGATTATGGCTCAACTTGCTATTGCTGCCTGGGCCATCACCCATTTGGGGGAAAGCGACAACGCAATGCTGCCACTTATCACTTTGGGGTTACTGGTTATTCTGCTGTTGCTGCGATTTACTTTTATGGCTCGCGCATTACGTAAACTCACCATTGCCGCCTATGGTTTAGGCATAGAAATTCGTCGCGCTTTGTTACAACGCCTTGTCAGTATGTCTGTCGCCACGATTCGAGGGCTAAGTGCCGGAAAGATAGCGCTGACATTATCTGAAGATGTGCAATGGCAGGAAAATCAGTCAGCCTATACCACACCGCAAATCGCCTGTCAGGTGATGATGCTGACCCTTATCTACCTGGCTCTATTCTGGTTCGATTGGGTAGTTGGCGGCAGTGCATTATTGGTGCTGATGGTTGGGATGTTCATCCTGGGGGCTATCCGTAAAAAACTGAATGAAATATTGCGCTTGCGTGCCGCTATGATGGCTGATGTATCCGAAGCTATCGTTGAGTACGCCCAAGGTATGTCCTTTATTCGTGCTGCGGCGGCGACCACTACGGTAGAACAGCGTTTTGATCGTGAAATCGACCAATTACGGGTCGCGTTCCGCCGTGGAGTATTCAGAAGTATTCCGCTACTGAGCCTGTTTTACATCATCATTGATACCAGCGTGGTCGTTGGCATTCTGGCTGGCGCCCTGCGCTTTAATTCACCAGAAGCATTAACACTCTCGGAAATGCTTATCACGATTCTGCTGTTGTTTGCCACCATTACCCCCCTACGTGGGATTATCCCCCTACTCAATATCACGGCTTTAACGCAAGTAGGTGAAACCCATATTGCAGAAATAGAAGCTGTTGCCACGCAAGCTTCCGGGCCATTAACCGCGCCAGACAAATATGATGTTGAAGTGAATAACATCTCATTTAGCTATCCAGGTACGAATCAACCCGCTATCCAAAATGTGTCGTTTTATGCGCCGCAAGGCAGTATGACCGCCATTGTCGGTCCCAGTGGCAGTGGGAAATCCACACTGGCTTATCTATTGCTCTCTTTCTATCAACTGGATAAGGGGGAAATCCGTCTGGGTGGAAATAATATCCATCATTACCAAACTCAGGCACTGTATGACACCGTGACTATGGTATTTCAGGAAACCGCACTATTTCAGGATACCGTCGCTAATAATCTTCGGTTGGGTGATCCCAATGCGACCCAGTTAGAACTGGAGCAGGCTGCTCGCCTTGCCAATATTCACGATACGATTATGGCATTGCCACAAGGGTACGATACACCGCTAGGCGTGGATGGCGGTACGTTGTCTGGTGGCGAGCGTCAACGTCTTGCCATTGCCCGCGCCATCTTAAAGCAATCTCCGGTTTTATTCCTCGACGAAGCGACGGCTTCTCTCGATCCCGAAAATGAACGGTTGATACAGCAGGCGTTTGATTCTCTTACCCAGAATAAAACAGTCTTTGTTATCGCTCATCGGCTAAGCACGATAACCCGCGCTGACCAAATATTGGTGATGGATCATGGAACCCTTTGTGATAGTGGAACTCACGATGAATTGTTAGGACGTTGTTCACTTTATCAATCTCTTTGGAAAAACCATCTCGGCTCAGAAGAGCATTGGCATCTACACCCAAATAAGCCAAATAAGGTGTAACCCCCACCGTTTCGTAACCGTCATTATTTATAGGATATCTTCATGCACACGGATCTTGTCTCTCCAGATTCACTGCGTCAGATCATATCTGGCCTGTTTACTCAAAAAAATACACTGGTGGATGATAACGATGATTTAATTCGCAAGGGGCTGGATTCAATGCAAATGATGGCATTGTTAAACCAGTTGAGACGTCAGGGATATCGCGTCACTCTCCGTGAACTTTATCAAAAACCCACACTGTATGCCTGGAGCCAACTTCTGCAACGTCATGTGCCTGTTACTCACACAGCACCTAAGCCTGATGCGGCGCAACCACTGATTGCAGATGCGCGTCCGTTCCCACTGACCGCAGTACAACATGCTTATTTTGTTGGGCGTTCGCCGGAACAGACGTTGGGAGGAGTAGGTTGCCATTTATATCAAGAATTTGATGGTATCGGGCTGGAACCTGAACGACTGGAAGCGGCAATTCATGAGTTGATTCAGCGACATCCGATGTTACGAGTACGGTTTTTGCCTGATGGTCGCCAGCAAGGTATGACCGACGCTTATTGGAAAAAATTAACAGTTCATGATCTGCGAAACTTGACAGCGGACGAACAGCAACAAGCGCTGAACAATATACGTGAACAACTAAGCCATCGCGTATTACAGGTTGAACAAGGGGAAACGTTCGATATTCAACTCAGTCTGTTTGGTGAGAATCAGCATCGGTTGCACGCTAACATTGATTTGCTGATCATGGATGCCGCAAGTTTTAGCCTGTTCTTTACTGAACTGGCGGCATTAATTGTCAAACGTAGCCTGCTGGCTATCCCTTCTGACTACGATTTTTGCAGCTACTTGGCGCAATATCAGGCGCAATTTGCGCAGGCTCGACAAGAAGCAGAGGTATTCTGGCGTAACCGGTTAGATACCCTTCCCTCCGCCCCGCAGCTTCCGCTGGCTAAGGAACCTTCGCTAATAAAAAATGTCCGCATTCAGCGCAGATGTTTCCGTTTGGCTCCTGAACATTGGCAACGTTTTAAACAACTTGCTCAACAAAATGGTGTTACGCCAACGATGGCGTTGGCGACCGCATTTGCTGGTTTATTATGTCGCTGGAACCATGCGCCTCGTCTGTTGTTTAACCTGACGTTGTTTGATAGAGCGCCATTGCACGCCGCGGTTGATGGCCTGCTGGCCGACTTTACTAATATTCTGCTGTTAGATATTCCCGCTGATAATTTGCCATTCTGCCAACTGGCTCAAGATGCGCAGGCAACATTTGCCGAAGCCTACGAACACCGCCATTGGTCTGGTGTAGAAGTTTTACGTGAACTTAAAAAACGTGGCAGCCATCCACATGGTGCGCCAATTGTGTTTACCAGCAATTTAGGCCGACCTTTATATGGCGAAAATACCCGTGATGTTCTGGGAAAACCAAGTTGGGGAATATCGCAAACTCCTCAGGTATGGTTGGATTTCGTTGCATTTGAACATGAAAATACGCTGAATATTCAGTGGGATAGTAACGACGAACTCTTCCCGGATGGGCTAATGGATACCTTGTTTACCGCCTATCAGGGGTTCATTGAGAACCTAACGGAAAACGCCACCCAGTGGAGTGAAGAATTACCGGATCTGATGCCTGAATCGCAATACCAGCTTCGGCATCAGATCAATGACACAACTGAACCTTTGCCGAACGCCCTGCTGCATGAAGGTGTGTTCTTACAGGCAGAACGTACACCTAATATTGTTGCTTTGGTGACTAATAATAAGGAAATTAGTTATGGTGAATTGAGTTTGGCCGCTCGCCGGTTGGCTGCCGTGTTGCAAAAAATGTCGGTTATACCGGGAGATCGGGTTGCCATTAGCATGGAAAAAGGCGTCGGACAAATTGTCGCGGTATTGGCGATACTTTATGTCGGCGGCGTTTATGTACCGGTCCCGGTTGATCAGCCAGTAAACCGACGTCGTGCTATTTGCGAAAGTGCTGGAATTCGTGTCGTTATCATTGCTCCTGAGCAACAATATGATGACTGGTCGCAAGATGTACATTGTGTTTCCTGGCATCAGGATGAGCAATGGCTGCCTTTGGCAAATATGGCTAAGCGTGCGGTGACTGATCCGGCTTATATTATCTATACCTCTGGCTCAACCGGTATACCAAAAGGGGTGGTTATCAGCCACCAAAGCGCACTCAATACCTGTCTGGACATTAATCGTCGTCATCAGGTTCAAAGTAACGACCGATTATTGGCACTCTCTGCCCTACATTTCGACCTCTCCGTTTATGACATTTTCGGTATTCTCACGGCGGGAGGCGCGTTGGTATTAATTAATGAAGCACAGCGTCGTGATCCATCAACCTGGGAAATGTTGATCTCTCGTTACAACGTAACGATATGGAACAGCGTACCGGCACTGTTCGACATGTTACTGACCTATTGTGAAGGGATGGAAGTGGATGCACCGAAAGTACTTCGTACCGTGATGTTGTCCGGGGACTGGATTGGTTTATCACTGCCTGAACGTTACCGGGCATTCAATCCTGATGGTGTGTTGAGTGCGATGGGCGGTGCTACAGAAGCGGCTGTTTGGTCAAACGAATATATCGTCAGAGAAGTTGCAGCACAGTGGCGCTCTATTCCGTATGGCTATCCTTTGGCTAACCAGCGTTATCGTGTGGTAGGTGAAGATGGCCGTGATTGCCCTGATTGGGTTGTCGGTGAGCTTTGGATTGGTGGCGCAGGTGTTGCATTAGGCTACTTTAATGATGAAGAACGCACTTCTGCGCAATTTGTTGTCGATCAAGGGGAACGTTGGTACCGCACCGGTGATCTGGGTTGTTACCATCCTGAAGGCTGGCTTGAATTTTTAGGGCGCCGTGATAGCCAGGTAAAAATTGGTGGTTACCGCATTGAGTTGGGAGAAATTGATGCTGTCCTTAATCAGGTAACTGGAATTAGCAAAGGAGTGGCGCTCGCCAGTGGCGAAAAAGAGAAGTCGCTGGTGGCGTTCCTTGAATTGGAAGGCGATTCTTTATGCCAACGGGTAAATCGTGCGCCGCAGTTACCCGCTGGCTACCGTGATCTGTTCCCCGTAATGCATGCAATGACCACGGATAACAGTGAACCTCAAGTTGCAATGTTCTTGTTGGAACACCTATCTCGTCACGGTATTACTTTTACTTCACCACAATCACTGACAGATTGCTTGCAGCGCTATCAGCCCCAACCGGAATACCATGATTGGTTTGGCCGTATGTTGGCATATCTTTGCCAATGTAAAGTACTGACTGAATCTACACCGCATGTATATCAGGCCGGATTATCATCCTCTATTAATAATGAAGCAGATATCCCTGAACGCTGGCATTCTATGCTACGTAGTATTCTTACCGGGCAACAGTCAGCGGTAACATTGCTTGATGATCCACAATTCGCACCGGAACAACAGTTGTTTGTGTTGCCGGAAACCCGGCAATGGTTGGTCGGATTGCAACAGGTAATCACTGCCCTCTCTCTGCGATTACAACGCCCCGTGACTTTGATGGAGTTTGATGCTCGTAGCGGTCTCTGTGCGCAGTGGTTGGCAGAGCATATTACTGATCAGCACCTCTGTTATCTCGGCTTTGAACGTTCTCAGGCACTGGTCAATCAGGCGCAAACACGGTTGAACGGTTATGCTCATGCATCAGTACAATGTTGGTCTAAAGTACAAGGTTGGTCTAAACAAAGTTGGCCTGAACAAGTTCCTGAGTCGCTGCAATATCAGGCTGATATTATTCTGCTAAATAACGTACTACATCGGGAAGAAGATCCCGCACGTTGTGTCAAGGAATTGCTACCGCTTGCTCAACCTGGTGCGTTGATATTAGCAATGGAGTTGCGACAAGCATCGTCTCTCTCCCTGATTACGACTGAGTTGCTTTCACCTCAAGGTATTCAATTACGCTCTGCGTCACAGTGGTTATCGCTATTGCCACAATTATTACCACTACAGACTGAAACGCCAATTACCATCGGCAATCTTAGTGTGTTATTGATACAATCAAGTTACAGTGTCACTATTCCCGATCGTGAAAAGATTAAATCGGTGCTGGCACAACATCTGCCGGGATATATGATCCCACAGCGTTTGCATATCATTCCTCGCCTGCCGCTGACACCTAACGGCAAAATTGATCGTAAAGCGTTGTCGCAAGAACTACAGTCCGCGACAAAAACCGAGACCGCACCACGCCAGAATGAAATGGCTTTGTTGAATGCGGTGGAACAAACCGTTGCTGGCATTTGGCAATGTTTGCTCAATACAGAGCAACTGGGTCGTGACAGTGACTTTTTCCAACTTGGTGGAGACAGTCTTCTGGCTACACGTTTGGTTGGTGAACTGACACAACAAGGCTTCAAGGGTGAACTGGGCCATCTTTTCCGTAACCCACAATTGGCTACGTTTGCGGCTACACTGGTTCCTTTGGCTGAAATTTCATCACCAGAGTGCGCTCTGCCGAAAGAGCAAAATGAATACCAGCCTTTCCCACTCACGGAAGTTCAACAGGCTTATTTGGTCGGACGCCATCCGGGTTTCGCTTTAAGTGGTGTTGGAGCGCATTTCTTTATTGAATACCGGATAGAACAGTTAGATGTTCAACGTTTAAATCGGGTACTAAATCGTCTGATCCAGCGTCATCCAATGCTTAGAACTGTAGTTGTTAATGGTCAGCAACAGGTATTAAAAAATGTTCCGCAGTTTTCTGTCAAACAGCATCAATTTACCGACATTACGCAGGCAGATACATTACGTGAACAGCTTTCACATCAGGTATTAGATGCCGGTAACTGGCCGGTGTTCGATTTCCAACTTGCGCAAGACGATGGGATGGTCTCCCGGCTATTTGTCAGTCTGGATAATCTGCTATTAGACGGGTTGAGCATGCAGATATTGCTGGCTGAATTAGAACAGCTCTATCTTGACGAACAACACGAATTGCTACCATTGAAAGTTACATTCCGGGATTGTGTACTACGTCAGCAACAGGCGCCAACACATCAGAGTTCGCTGCAATATTGGCAGGAGCAAGTGAAAACATTACCACTGGCACCACAATTGCCTCTGCGTATTGCCCCAGAAAGTGTTCAATCCCCCCGTTTTGTGCGCTATAGCGATCGATTGTCTGCACATGAATGGAGTCAGTTAAAACAACATGCTGCTCCTTATCAGATAACCCCTTCAGCGTTATTAATTGCGGCTTATGCAGCGGTCTTGTCTGCGTTCAGTACTAAACCGGAGCTAACGCTCAACCTTACCCTTTTCGATCGTCCGCATTGGCATGAAGATATTAATCACATTCTGGGTGATTTCACTTCGCTGTCATTGCTGGCATGGCGCCCGGAGAAAAATTGGTTATCAAGCGCCCGTAGATTGCAACAACAGCTATGGCAAGATCTTGATCACCGTCACATTTCAGCAATCAGAGTGATGCGTGAACTGGCGCAGAGCCGCGGCCCTGATGCTGCCATTATGCCGGTCGTTTTCACCAGTGCATTAGGAACACATCAAGGGCAATTCCTGTCGCATTCATCGTGGATGAAACCCGTTTGGGGTATTTCCCAAACGCCACAAATCTGGTTGGATCATCAGGTTTATGAATCTGACAATGAACTTTGTCTGAATTGGGATGCTGTTGAAGAATTATTTGAACCGCGTCAGTTGCAAAACATGTTCAATAGCTACATGACGCTATTACGCACCCTTGCAGCACAGCCAGAAAGTTGGCATGCAGTACTGGAACAACTGATGCCGCGCCGACAATCCGTGATGGTTGACAATAGTTCTGTTGCTATTGCGCCATCACTGCGTTCAGAGGGATATGACCCACAAATATGCAGCGAAATTCAACATCTATTTTTATCCATAACAAATCATCCTATTAACGTACAACAAAACTTTTTTGAGGCAGGAGCCAGCTCGCTACAACTCATTCAATTGCATAGCAGATTACAACATGCGGGTTTTCATCATCTTGCCGTGACTGATTTATTTGCTTATCCAACACCAGAGACGCTCAGTTTACGCTGCCGGAAGGATTCTCACGATGGAAATCGCTTGTCGATCACTCCTCGTCAGCGTCAACAACAAAAGCGTCTGCAACAACGGGAAAAACGTCACAAAGGAGCTGCATAATGACTGATTTAACGCCTCACTACGATAATTGCGATCCTATCGCAGTGATTGGCCTTGCTTGCCGCTTTCCGCAGGCGCCAGATAGCAATGCTTTCTGGCATAACCTGCGACACGGGGTTGAGTGTACTGTTCCACTCGCCCGTCAAACATTATTAGACGCAGGTATTCCTCCTGAAGTTATTGAGAGTGAAAATTTTGTCAATCGGGCAGCGATATTAGAGAAGGCGGAACAATTTGACGCCTCGCTGTTTGGTTATTCACGTCAGGAAGCGGAGATGCTTGATCCTCAACAGCGTCTTTTTCTCCAGACCGCCTGGCATGCCCTTGAACATGCCGGTTATGCGCCACGCCATGTACCCCTGAAAACCGGTGTTTTTGGTAGTAGCCGGGTCAGTACTTGGCCTTCATGGTCACAATTTTCCATGACCGATGTCGGCAAAGTTAAAGGACTTCAAGCGTTAATCAGCAACGATAAAGATTATCTTGCGACACGTACCGCTTATAAATTAAACCTGAAAGGTCCGGCACTGACGGTACAAACAGCATGTTCAAGTTCACTGGTTGCTGTGCATATGGCTTGTGAAAACCTGCGTGCCGGTGAGTGTGATATGGCGTTAGCTGGTGGTGTGGCGGTTTCTTTCCCTCAAGAAAGTGGTTACTTGTATCAGCCGGGAATGATCTTCTCCCCTGATGGACATTGCCGCCCCTTTGATAGTCAGGCAAATGGTACCTATGGTGGCAACGGTGTTGGCGTGGTCACATTGAAACGCTTGAGTGATGCGCTGCGCGATGGCGATCCCATCATGGCTGTGTTACGTGGTAGTGCAATTAATAATGATGGCAATGAAAAAGTTGGCTTTACTGCCCCTTCGGTTAACGGTCAGCGCAGTGTTATTACCGAAGCTCTCCAACTAGCTGATGTCAGCATTGATGATGTTGGCATGATTGAAGCACACGGTACAGGCACACCACTTGGCGATCCGATAGAAGTTGACGCATTGCGTAGCGTATTTTCTGACCGTAGTGTAGTGGTACCGCCTTGTTATCTTGGCTCAGTAAAAGGCAATATGGGCCATCTTGATACGGCCGCCGGTATTGCCAGCCTAATTAAAGCAGTCCTGTCTGTTTGGCATGGCTATATTCCACCGACGATCAATGTTCAGCAACCCAACCCGGCGTTACGGTTGGAACAAAGTCCGTTCAGGTTGGCAACGCAAGGACAGGATTGGACACAAACATTACGAACCGCAGGCGTCTCTTCGTTCGGTATTGGCGGTACCAACTGTCATGTTGTGGTGCAATCATTGCCGGAAGAATTATGTCGTCACCGTGTCCATCATGCGCAGATTTCGCCTTTGCTACTCTCTGCTGCTTCTGAATCTTCATTACGTCAATTGGCACAACGTTATGCAACTGCACTCAATGATGCACCAGAGCATCATGCAGATCTGGCTTGGACCGCATTACAAGGGCGTGATCTTTCATTACCCTGGCGTTTAGCCTTGACGTTAACGTCACAAAGTGCTGAACATTTATCCGCTTTTGCCAACAAAAATCCAACACAAAATATTTTCAGTGGCCAAGTCAATAGCGAAGGTAAGCAACTTTGGCAATTTAGTGGCCAAGGTTGTCAATGGTCTGGAATGGGGAAAGCCATGTATGCCAGCTCTCCTATTTTTTCCGCTATGTTGGATCGTTGCTGTACTGCCTGTACATCAGAGTTGGCACTGCCATTAAAAGAAGTCATGTTCGGAGAACATGATGCCGCATTAGCCACTACCGAATACGCACAACCGGCAATTGTGGCGCATCAAATTGCACTGGCGGCACATTGGCTGGCTCTTGGATTGAAGCCTAATTATGTTCTGGGGCACTCGGTTGGTGAGTTTGCCGCTGCCGTTGTTGCCGGGATTTTCACACCTGAACAGGTGATGCCGTTAGTAGCGGTACGAGGCAAACTGATGCAAAGTTGTTCCCAAGGGGGGGCGATGTTGGCGGTTTTTGCCAATGAAGAAGATGTGCTTCCGTTCGTTCGTTCACTGGCATTAGATCTGGCGGCTTGTAATGGCCCTCAACACTGGGTTTGGGCCGGTACAGAGACGGAAATTGTTGCTTTAGCGCAACGTCTGGAGCAACAGCAGATTCGTTGCCAGCGTCTTAATGTTGCTTGTGCAGCACATTCAGCCATGCTTGATGGCGTACTGGAGGCATTTTCTCTGCGTTGTAGCCAGTTGCAACCTGCATTGGGGGAAATTCTGCTGATTTCTACCCTGACAGCTAATATTGCAACGGCTGAACAATTGGCTTCACCGGACTACTGGCGTAACCATATGCGTCAGACTGTACGCTATTACCCGGCTGTTGAATTTGCCCGCCAGCAAGGGGTGACATTATTTATGGAGATGGGGGCTGATGCACAACTAACTAGCATCGGGCGGCGCATCAGTCTGCCACAGGAAAGCTGGATTGCTGGCATACAGCGTCAAAGCTCTCCAGAGACAGCACAGCAAACGGCTCTTATGCAACTTTACTGTGCTGGTGTGCATCTTGATTGGCCGCATCTTTTCCCAATCACTGGGGAAAAATGCTACGCGCCGCTTTATCCATTTGATGAACAGCATTACCGTTTCCCTGCTACCAAATCTGTGCCGCTCACAACCAATATCAATGCTGGACTTGATGTGAATGCTCTTCTCGATCCTGCCATTGAGCAAAACTCCGATGCTGTAACACTACGCGTGTTGTATACCGATGCATTGGTATATCAATGTCATGGGTGTGATGCTGAACAAGGTTTCGGGGCCACCGACACGATTCGGGCTGGCCGACTGCAACCTTGTTGGCGTCCTTTGTTGGAACAATTATTAACCTATTGCGTCCAGCAAGGTTATTACCGGGAAATTTCTGGGCCAACGACGAGTAAAATGTATCGTCCTGATCGTCCCCTGCCATATGCCAAACGCCGGTTATTAGAGGCAGATTTACTCACTGCTTTCCCGGCTTTGATTTATGCCGGCGAGCGTCTGTTTGCCCTGTTGAGCGCTCGTTGCGATTTGCCGCGCCAGTTTGTGGCAACACAAGCCGCGACCAACTCATGGCTTCCGGCGCCACAACCGTGCCCTGATACCCACTATGCCCTACATTGGCGTACAATAAACACCGTAGATATCCCAAGATCTTCAACGGCATATGCTCTCCGTTCTTCAACAACGAATGACGAGATTGTTAATCATTGGCGTCAGGCGGGTATTCGTTTACAGCCAGAAAGCGGAAACATCTTATTACTGCTTACCGGCAATGATGTACTTGAATTATGCGATCAAGTTATTACCGAATTAAAACGTGATGAAGCGACATCACTAACCGTTGTCACCTATTGCGCTCAACCGGAAACCACCTTATCACCAGAGAATATCAACCCAGCTCAATATGCTGTCTGGGCATTGCTACGTGTCGCAGTTGAAGAATATCCCCATCGTCGTATTCAAGCGATTGATATTGCTGATATCAATGATGCTGATGCTTTATCATTAGCGCTTGGTTATTTGAGTGAACGTAACCGTTGGCTGAGAGTACGCGGCAATCAAGTCTCTGTACCGGTTTTACAACGTCAACCATTGCGGTTCTCTCAACAGCCGATGTCGATTCCCCATCAGGGTTGGCATATCGTAACCGGGGGAATGGGCGGAGTTGGTCAGATTTCCATCCGTTGGTTGTTGGCCCAAGGCGCACGTAGAATTGCGGTATTTGCCCGCCGTCAACATGTGGATTGGGACGCTTTTGTTCAAGAGTTATCACTGAATACTGAATGTGAGATACGCTGGATTAAAGTTGATGTTACTGATACGCCAGCTTTGTTAAACGCAGTACAGAAGCTGGCACAAGAGGATGGTATCGCCGGGGCAATTCATGCAGCGGGTATCGCTGATCATACCCGGTTGGCAGAACTTGGACCTCAACGTCTGTCTCAGATGTTATCAGTAAAAGCGCTGAGTGCATCGGCATTGCAAACTGCCCTTAAGCAACATAATGCACACTATCTGTTGCTTCATTCTTCTGCTGCATCAATGTTAGGCGCTCAAGGACAAGGCGCTTATGCCGTTGCCA
The DNA here is from genome assembly GCF_019090985.1 of Photorhabdus akhurstii. Lineage (NCBI taxonomy): Bacteria > Pseudomonadati > Pseudomonadota > Gammaproteobacteria > Enterobacterales > Morganellaceae > Photorhabdus > Photorhabdus akhurstii. Next base: position 2,674,403 of record NZ_CP020335.1, read on the forward strand.
ATGCTTACCTGGAATCTTTGGCTCTGACAGCACCGAATTCGTTGATGGTAAAAGCACTGGTTTGGGGTGTTTGGGGTGGCGTTGGTATGGCCCGCGACCGGCGATTAGTAGAAAAACTGGCACAAGATGGCATGTTGCCGTTCAGCGTCAATGAAGGTATCTGGCATTTTAATCAATCTCTGCGCAGTGCATCTCCTTGTTATCTGGCGATACGGTTGGATGAGTATCATCCCGATATTCTGCGTCGTTTACAGGCTGACATTACAACTACAACGCTGGCTTCTTCGCACATTGTCGATAACGCGCAGTATCAGGATGAAGAAGAACGGCTCCATTGGTTGCGTCAACGTATCGCCGCGTTGTTACGGTTGGAACAGCCTGAAAGTTTGGGACCACAACAGGATTTACTGCAATTTGGTTTGGATTCCCTGTTATTCCTGGAGCTAAATGCGGCGATCCACCAGCAATTTGGTTTCAGACTAACTGCCGAGTTGGCTTATCAGAATATGACTTTGGCGGGGCTTAATCAGCTTATTGGCGACGCATTACCTGAACAGTCGGTAGCCCCTTCTCAGCCTGAGATTATCATTGACAGTTCCCAGCATCATGCTCCATTCCCTTTGACGCCAATTCAGCACGCTTACTGGATTGGTCGCACTCAGGCCATTGATTTTGGCGGTGTCGCTTGTCACGTCTTATTTGAATGGGATCTGGCATTGGATGGCTTTGATAAGGATAGTTTTGATATTTCGCGTTTTGAGAAAGCATGGAATGCTTTAATTCAGCGTCATGGCATGTTGCGCATGATAGTGGATGAAGATGGACAGCAAAGAATTTTGCCTGAAACGCCTTGGTATGCTTTATCACAAGATGATTTGCGTATGCTGGATGAAACAGCTTGTGAACAGGCATTGGTTCAGCGTCGCCATACACTTTCTTATCAGGTGCCGCCAGCAGAACAGTGGCCGTTGTTTGAAGTTTCTGTTTCTCTGCTGCCGAATGCACGCTGTCGCTTACATATGAATCTGGATCTGTTGCAGTTTGACGTACAAAGCTTCCGAATCATGATGGACGATTTGCAACGCGCTTATCACCAGCAACCATTGGCTCCACAAGCATTTACTTTCCGTGACTATGTGATGGCGGAACAAGCTCAACGGGCAAGTAAAGAGTGGCTGACATCATGGTCATACTGGCAGGAACAATTACCTTCGTTGCCTCCGGCGCCAAGATTGCCGTTGAATCCACAACTACCTCAGCGTAGTCAGCCACAATTCACAACTTATGAAGGTCGATTAACACAATCTGATTGGCAAATGCTCAAACAGTGCTGGCAACAATGGGGCGTCACTCCTTCAGCCGGTCTGTTGACGCTGTTTGCTCATACTTTGGAATGGTATAGCCGCCATCCGTTGTTTACCCTCAATCTGACATTCTTTAACCGGCAACCTTTCCATCCAGAGGTTCAAGATCTGATTGGTGATTTTACCTCCGTCATGTTGATGGATTTTGACTTACGCAAGACAACTTCCCTGCGTGCCAGCATGGAGAAAACCCAAGCTTTGTTATGGCAACGACTGAGCCATAACTATGTCAATGGTGTTGAGGTATTGCGAGAACTTGGCCGCCAACAAAATGGTGAAGCCCATAGCAGACAACCGCTGACGCCGGTGGTTTTCACCAGCATGTTAGGGATGGCGCAAGAAGGCGTCGCTATCAAACAATCCATCACCCAGTTACTAGGCGATCCGGTCTTTGTGCTGAGTCAAACCCCGCAAGTCTGGCTGGATCATCAGGTCATGGAAGTGGATGGTGATCTACTGTTTAACTGGTACTGCATGGATGACGTATTGGCGTCGGGAGTTATTGAAGCACTGTTTGCTGCTTATAACGCGCTGTTAGTGCAAATTTGCCGACAATCTGACCGTATAGAACATTATGATCTTCATACACCACCTTCTGGCCATGCACGTTATGATTTCTGGCCGCAACAACCTGAATTGCGTCAGGCCGAGCAATATCTGCGTGCTAAACCTGAAATCCGACTGGCAGAAATTCAACCACGTCAGGACGACACGCAAGGTTATAATGTATGGCTGGTGGCGGAAAATAATCTGCCATTACAGTTATCAGAACCACAGGCGATAAACACCGATCTGTTACCTCTACCTGAGTTAACCGAACAACAGGCGTTTGAACGCTCTTGGCAATACATTGAACAGCAAGCATTACTCGGCTTGAGCCAGACATTACTGCGCCACAACTTGTTCACTTCTCCTCAGCAATATCACTCTCGTGAAGAGATTGAACAACGTTTACAACTTGCGCCACAGTATCAGCGTCTTCTTACCCAATGGTTGACGTTATTAAACAACCAGGGATTTATTGAAAAAACTGCTGGTGGATACCGCTGTTTGCAACCGCTGAATCATGTTCCTGCTCCTACGGCAAAGTTGGACGACGCAGTGTGGTGTCAAACCATTAGCCGTTATGTCGCGACATGTATCGAACAACATGACACCCTGCTTGCCGGGCGAGGTAATGCTTTGGAACTGCTGTTTGCCGATAAACAGACCACTGCCAACCTCTATAGCGAGAATCCAGCGTTACGGTGCCTGAACCAAACTGCCGCTGAAATTATCCGGCAATTGAGTCGGGTATCTGAACATTTCACCATGCTGGAAGTTGGCGCAGGAACCGGTGCAACCTCAGCGAAGGTACTTGAGCATAATGCACAATCGATTGAAAGCTACCACTTTACCGATGTTTCGCCGCTATTCTTGGATGATGCACGTCAGTTGCTCAATCATTATGGCGAAACCGTAAAATTTGCTCTGTTCGATATTAATCAGCGTATTGATTTTAGCCAGCATCCAGAATCCGGTTACGACCTGATTATGGCGGCTAATGTGTTGCATGATGCAATCCATCTGCAAAACACCCTACAGCGTCTGTCACGATTACTTAAAACCGAGGGATGGTTGTTGATTATTGAATCAACTAAACGTGAAAGCGCTATGCAACTCGCTAGTGTTGGATTTATTGAAGGTATTAATGCCTGGAGTGATGATCGCGGCGACAGTGCATTGATGGCGCTTGCGGGTTGGCGTAAGTGCTTGGAAAAATCCGGCTATCGGGTTTCATTGGAATGGCCGGGACAAGATGGACCAGAACTGCATCAACAACTGATTCTGGCGCGTGCTGAACGGCAAGCGCGGATTAATGTCAGTGAAGTAGAGGCACAATTTTCCGCTTTGCCTTACTCATTGTATGTTCAACAGCAAGAACAATTGCCGTTGATCGTGACCGCTAAAGAGAGCGCGGCACAGTCATCAATTTCGGCAACAGTACAACCGGAAACAGCGGATGACCAATTCCATGAGATTGAACAACAGGTAATTGCGCTTTGGTGTTCACTGCTTCCTCAGCCAATACAGCGTCACAGTGACTTTTTCCAGAGTGGTGGTGACAGCTTAATTGCTACCCGGATGGTGGTGCAATTGCGTCGTCAAGGTTACGAACAAGCAAATCTGCAACAACTGTTTGAACATCCTAAGTTGAGTGAGTTTTGCCGTACCTTGCGGACAATTGAAACAGTTGAAACAACACCCGCTACACAGGTTGTTCCACTTGAGACTAAGCCAGTATCGGAACAGACGCTTCCACTGACTGCGTTGCAGTATGCTTATTGGTTGGGCGAAAGCCAACTGTTCCAGTTTGGTAACGGTATCGCTCATTTCTATGCAGAACTGGCTATCAAGAATCTTGATCTGCCTCGTTTCACTACTGCCTGGAACCGTGTAGTCAACCATCATGCGCAATTACGTGGCTATGTGAAGGATGGGCAATATCATATTCTGTCGGAAGTTCCCTGCTATACCCCGACGGTAATCGACTGCCGTGACATGATACCAGCTCAATGCGAAACAAAACTCGCTGATGCCCGCGATACCCTGCGCACTAAAGGTGTTCCTAGCGATAATTGGCCGCTGTTTGATTTGACGCTGTATCATATTGATGACCGGACACATCTATTGCATTTGACTATCGATCTGTTAGTCGCTGATGGCAAAAGTCTGACGTTAATTCTAAGTGATTTGCAATGCGGGTATCAGGAACCCAATTGGCAGCCAGAACCACCGGCCGCGACTATTAGTGACTATATTCAAGCACTGGATGATGAGAAAACAGGGGAAGCTTGGCAACAAAGCAGACAATATTGGCTTAATCGCTTACCTTATCTGCCTGATGCACCGGAGTTGCCGTTAAAAGATCATCAGTCACAACAGCTTAATCAACAATGTCTGACGGGATATATCAGCCCACAACAGTGGCAACGTTTGCAACAACGTGCAGCAGAGTACCGAGTGTCCCCATCACAGGTTATGTTGACGTTATTCACCCATGTTCTGGCGGTATGGAGCAACAGCGAGCATTTCACCATCAATGTTCTGCATGGCAACCGGCTGCTTATGCCACAACATTGCGATACGTTGGTGGGGAATTTGTCTACCACGTCATTGTTGGAAGTGGATTTACGCAACAGTACAGGATTCAGTGACGCGGTAAGTCGGATACAGAAACAGTGGTTAGCTGATCTGCAACATGCTCTATTTGATGGTCAATTAGTACTCAGAGAGAAAAATCAGCACCGTCACAATCTGAACGCCGGTATGCCGATCGTGTTCAACGATACAACCGGTACTGCGGGCCAAGGGCCATCAGGGTTGGGAACGCTGAATCTTTTTGGCGCGCAAACACCGCATGTTTATCTCGACTGTATGCTGATTTCCAGCTCAGATGGCGGCGTTATCATTCAGTGGGCAATCTTGCCGCAACTATTCCAGCCACAAGTTGCAGAAAATATGTTTGCTCATTATCAGGCTAGCGTTGCCGCCCTGCTTGAAGCCGATTACCAATGGAGCGCCCCACTGCCAGAGTGGCTCCCGGCAAATGATCGGATTTTGTGTCAAAACAGTAATGTGACAAAGAATGTTTTTCCGCCACATACGCTGTGTTCGTTGATTGAACAGGCGGTAAACCGCTACCCACAACGTACCGCGGTAGTCGATGCTTACCGTCAAATCGATTACCGCACTTTGTGGTCACAAAGTCTGGCATTGGCTGACCATTTACAAGCGCAAGAAAATCAGCATTCGTCTCTGATTGGCGTGGTGATGGAAAAGGGTTGGGAACAGGTTGTCGCGGTTATAGCGATTTTATTGGCGGGACGGGCTTATCTGCCTATTGATGCCAGCTACCCGCAACAGCGCATTCATCAGCTATTGGCATCAGGAGAAGTTGATACTGTATTAACTCAACCTAAGTTTGCTCAACAGATGAGTTGGCCTGATGGTGTACAGGTTACCGCGCTGGATGAAACATTACTTAACCGCTTGCCGAAAAATACCGGCGAGCAGCGCTTGTCTGCCTGTCCTGAGGATTTAGCTTATGTGATCTTCACATCAGGCTCTACTGGCAAACCGAAAGGCGTGATGATAGATCACCAAGGAGCCGTTAATACCATCCTTGATATTAACCAACGTATTGCCCTCAATGAACATGATAGCGTGCTGGCAATCTCAGAATTGACATTCGATCTTTCAGTTTATGATCTGTTCGGTACTTTAAGTTGCGGGGCCAAACTGGTTATTCCTTCTCCCGGTGACAGCCGACAACCCGACAAATTATTGACGTGGTTACAGCAAGAATCGGTCACTGTTTGGAACTCTGTTCCAGCATTTGTACAACTGCTTGAGGAGTATGCCAGAGATTATCCACATTCTTTGGATAGCCTGCGTTGGGTATTGATGAGCGGTGATTGGATACCGACCAGTTTGCCGGAAAGATTATCTGCCCTTCACCCTGCGTTGAATCTTCTCAGTTTGGGCGGTGCAACCGAAGCATCAATCTGGTCTATTGCCTATCCTATTACTCAAGTTGATCCAAACTGGCGCAGCGTCCCATATGGAAAACCACTGGCTAATCAGACTTTCTATGTGCTCAATGCAACGCTTTCACCCTGCCCGGTTTGGGTAACGGGGGAACTCTATATTGGTGGGCAAGGGTTAGCACTAGGCTACTGGGCTGATTTAGAAAAAACTGCCCAAGCCTTTATTACTCATCCTCAAACCGGTGAACGGTTGTACCGCACCGGTGATTTAGGGCGCTGGCGGCCAGACGGTAATATTGAATTCTTGGGGCGCAACGATCACCAAATTAAAGTTCGTGGCTACCGGATTGAGTTAGGCGAGATTGAACACCGCTTATGTGAGCACCCGGATATACAACAAGCATTAGCGTTTGCACATACTACGTCAACCGGCGCATTGCAACTTGTCGCGGGTGTGCGTTTATCTGATGAAGCACCGCTATCTACAGAACTTTTACCGGTTCTGCCGCATTGGTTGCAGCAGACCTTACCTGCTTGGATGTGTCCACAGCGCTTTATCATTCTCGATACCCTACCCGTATCAGACAACGGTAAAATTGACAGACGCGCATTAGCGGCCTTGGTTGGGGAAGTACAGGAAATCAATCCAGTATCATCCGTTGCTCTCAGTGTGACAGCACAAGCTGTGTTGGACCTTTGGCAATCGGTATTGGCACAACAAGCTATCAGTGTGCATGAGAGTTTCTTTACGCTAGGCGGTGATTCTCTGGCGGCGGTGCGGTTAATGGTAAAAATTAATCAGACGTTTAACCGTCAATACCCACTCAGCCTGCTACAAACTTACGATACCGTACACTCATTGGCTGAATTTATTGAACATCAGCCAGAAAGCCTTTGCCAAGGAGTGATATTGAACAAGGGAAGTGTTGAGCAACCGGCACTATTTATTGTGCATCCTATTGGTGGACATCTGTTGGGGTATCGCCATATGGCGGCCAATTTCGGCGACCAACGCCTGATTGGGCTGGCGTTTTCCCCGGATAATTTAAATACAGATACCCCTTCCGTGGCAGCGTTGGCGGCTGACTATATCAGTCAAATTCGTGCTTTCCAGCCGCAAGGTCCTTATGCTTTGGCAGGATGGTCTTTTGGTGGATTGGTGGCCTATGAAATGGCTCATCAATTGCGAGCGATGGGTGAACGTGTTTCTCAATGCATCTTAATTGACAGCTTTGCGCCAAATGTCCGCACTGATCTGACGCTAGATGAAACATTTTGTCATCGTCATTTCCTGCTCGATTTGCAGGGACAATTCCCAAGTCTGACTCTGGATGATCATGTTATCGCTGCTGATACGGAAACTTTCCTTAATGCATTGCACGATGCCTTGCCACAATCTGCACAGATTGATAGTTCGCTGACTGCACTTTATGACGTATGGCGCTATAACTTGAATGCATTGCTTGACTACTGTCCACCGCAGACTTCACAGCCTTTCTGGCTTATTCGGGCAGTACAGGCACTACCTGATTTTATGGATTATCTCGATCCAACCACCATCGCCTCAAGCGATCTGGGCTGGCAGGCTTTTGGTCCGGTCAATGTGACACAACTTGCAGGCGACCATTACACCCTATTCCAACATGAACATGTTGGTTCATTGGTTACTTGTCTGAAAGATATCTTGAATTCAGTACCAACCACTAATTTTGTTAAGGAGAACATATGATAAAGCCACGGCGGGTTCTGATTGTCGGTTCGAAATTTGGCGAATTATATCTTAATGCATTCTTACAACCTCAGTCTGGTCTGGAACTGGTTGGCATTTTGGCTCAGGGCAGTGTCCGCTCACAGCAACTTGCTCGTGATTTTAATGTGCCGCTATTCCGCTCATTGGATGAGCTACCAGATGATATTGATATTGCCTGTGTGGTAATACGGGCAGAGGTGATTGGCGGCAAAGGCGATCAGCTCACTCAAGCACTTTTGGCTCGTGGAATTTCTGTCATTCAGGAACATCCCCTTGATGCTGAGGCCATCAAAAGACATCAATTAACCGCCAAAAAACATAATGCAGTGTTTTGGGTAAATAGCTTTTATAGCCAATGCCATGCTGGAAGAAGTTGGTTACATGCGGCGCGGCAAATTAGTCACTTATCACAACAGCGTCCGGTAAGTGGTTATTTGACAACCAGTCGCCAATTGCTATTTTCCGCGCTCGATCTGTTGTTACAGGCATGTCACTGTCCGGAACAGATGGAGATAGTCTATGTTGGTCAGCGAAGCAGTGCATTTCATTGCTTCGAACTTAGCTTTGCAGAGACAACCGTAACGTTAAACGTGCAATCTTATCTGGACCCGAGAGATCCCGACATGCACAATCTGGTGATGCATAAAATGACGCTAATCTGGCCTGTCGGTTATCTGACACAGGAAGCTAGTTACGGGCCGGTCATTTGGACACCCGTCCTTCACGCCCCTGATCATCTGAATAGTGAACAAAGCCTCTACCTGAATGCCAGTCAGCCGGATGGTAACTATTTGCATCAAACAACATCACAAATTCTTTGTCCGGCCACCAAAAACTGGATGACGGCATTTGAATGTGATGGCGCTAAAGGCGTGGCATTACTACTCAATACCTTGAGTTCTGTATTGAACGGCGCCCCCTGCCCGTCTGCTTTTGCTTACGATTACCAACTGCGGTTAGCAGGTTTATGGCAACAAATTTTGCGCATTATGGGAGAGCCTATTACTCAGGATTTACCGTCCCCTGTTTGGATTGAGCCAGCAAAATTGATGTTAACTGAGGAAGCATGTTGATGACGTGGGCACTCCCTACACATCCGATGATTCGTCCGTGTCTGACGACTCACGGCGAACCCAAATACACGTTGTTAATCTGCCCCTTTGCCGGGGGCAGTACCAGTGCATTCCGCCACTGGTCCACACTGAAAAATTTAGATATAGCGGTTTCACTGGTGATTTACCCCGGACGTGACAGCCGTATGGCGGAAAAGGCTGCTGCCAGTATCGCGCCATTGGCGCAATCACTTTCTGACTTGATGGCGTCATTCACCCCCGCACAGAGAGAGAGCCTGATACTTGTCGGTCACAGTATGGGAGCACAAGTTGCTTTTGAAACTTGCCAACGCCTTGAGCAACAAAATTGTTCACCCAAGGCGCTGGTACTTTCGGGGTGCCATGCGCCTCATCTTCAATCTCGCCGCCAACTGAGCGGGTTGCCTGATCATGAGTTTCTTGAACAATTGATTGATATCGGCGGTTGTAGCCCGATTTTGCGAGAAGATCCCGGCTTGCTTGAGCTGTTCTTACCGATGCTACGGGCTGATTTTCTTGCTACCGAACGTTATTACCGGCCCATTCAGACTGACGCTGTAAAACTGCAAACGCCAACATTGCTGCTTTATGGCAGTGAAGACAAAGAGGCTTCTGCGATAGAAGTTCAACAGTGGCGGCAATGGCTTGCAGACGGAGAGCAACATCTTTCATATCGCTACAAGGAGGTTGTAGGCGACCATTTTTATATTACTCAAGAACCTGAAAGTTTTATTCGTCACATTACACAATTTATACAATATGTACAGGAGTTTGCATAATGGCACCTTTTTCTATTCCAGGGAAAACACTTACTTTGACGCCAGACTATCTTTGGAATGGCAAAACGCTAGACCAACAACTTGCCGGGTGGGCTGGTATTTGGGGCGATAAAACAGCGCTGATCTATCAAGAACAACAACTAACTTACCGTGAATTGCACCAATCCGCAGAGAGATTAGCCAGCGGACTATTTCGTCGCGGGGTCCGTCGTGGAGATAACGTTATGGTACAACTGCCTAACCGTATCTCTTTTGTCGTTACCTGTTTTGCCCTGTTTAGGTTAGGCGCTCACCCGGTGTTATTAATGCCGACACAGCGGACACATGACGTTCATGCCCTTTGCCAGATTGCTCGCCCGGTTGCTTACATTATTCCCGATTGCATCCATGATTTTGACTACCGGGAAATGGCACGAGAAATTGCGGCATCTTGTCCCGATTTGAAACAGATTATTGTTGACGGAGAAGCGGAAGAATTTACCGCATTGGCATCCATTGATGATGAACCGGTCAATATTCCTGGTCCAAGCTATGGTGATATTGCTGTTTTATTGCTTTCAGGGGGAACGACCGGTACACCGAAATTAATTCCCCGTACTCACGACGCCTATACCTATGATTTTGTGCTCTCAGCCCGTCTGTGTGCGGTAAATATGGAAAGTGTTTATTTGGCTGTACTGCCTGTCGCACATAACTTCACGTTAGGCAGCCCCGGTATTTTAGGTACCCTTTCCCAAGGCGGAAGTGTCCTTCTGAGCGATACCGCCAGTTGTGATGAAGCTATGCCGCTAATTGAACAACACAAAGTGACCCATCTGGCATTAGTACCGGCTCTGGCACGGCTTTGGGAACAGGCCCGCGACTGGGAACAAAGCGATCTTTCATCCCTACTCTGTTTGCAAGTGGGAGGCGGCAGGTTGACGCCAGAACTGGCGGAACAGGTAATAGCACGCCTTGGGCCTTTGCAGCAGGTGTTTGGTACAGCGGAAGGATTACTCTGTTATACCCGATTAGATGATTCCTATGAGGTCATCATTAATACCCAAGGGCGGCCGTTATCAGAAGAAGATGAGATCAAAATTGTTGATGCCAATTTGCAATCTGTAGCACCTGGCGAGGTAGGAGAACTTATTACACGAGGTCCTTACACCATTACGGGATATTACCGTGCAGAGCAGCATAATACCGTGGCTTTCACCACCGATGGGTTCTATCGTACCGGCGATCTGGTTCGTATGACCTCAGATGGCAGTCTGATCGTTGAGGGTCGAATTAAAGAACAGGTTAACCGCAGTGGTGAGAAAATTTCGACCCAGGAAGTTGAAACCTTGTTGCTGCAACACCCTGACATTGATGATGCCGTTGTCATTTCTGTGCCCGATGAGCTGTTGGGTGAACGAATCTGTGCCTGTTTACCTAACAACGGCAATCAACCAGAACCGGCGCAGATAGAGGCATTTCTACAGCAGAGAGGGGTTCAGCGTCATAAAATTCCTGACCAATGGTTGTTTGTCGCCTATTGGCCGTTAACTACAGTGGGAAAAATTGATAAACGCCGTTTGGTACAGATGGCACAAGCGGAACATGGCTGTCCAATGCAGCAATATCATGAACAAACGGTTGTTATTACCAGCACTCCGCTAGATTTGATTACGCATTTGCTTTCAGATGACGAGGCACAACCTTATATGCTCTATGAGGTAAAAGGTGAATGGTCGTTGGGGATAGGCTGTGCAGCGACCATCAGTGCGGATGCATCAGGACAACTGATTGATTCACAAGGTAATCGTCATCCATACGATATCAGCACATTGAGCCAGAAACTTGAACAGGCGCTTAATGCTCTCCCCATTCAGGATTGGCGGGCCTACGGAAGAACTTTATTTGAATTCTCCCATATGACGTATGGGCTGCCATTAGAACAACAAAACGAAGCGTTAATAAAAATCACTATTCCACAGCATGAATTACGCATAACTCAAGGACAGGTTCTGATACGAACGCTCGAAGAAGGTCAACTCGCCATATTGAGTGAGAAAGTTCGCCAGGCTGATCAATTAGGCACACCGGTTTTCTCATGTACAGAAGATATGGAAATCATTAATCAGCCAGACGCGGCGAAGCATTATCAGGATAACGTCGCCAATGCGGTTAAGGACATTGCCGTGGGTCATTACCAAAAAGTGATCCTGTCACGTCGGGTTGAACTTGGTTCAGGTATTGATATGCCACACAGTTACTGGTTAGGCCGTCAGGCTAACACACCTGCCCGCTCCTTCTTCTTACGGGATGAAGATTTCTCTGTTTATGGTTTCAGCCCAGAAACCGTGGTTGAAGCAGATGGTTCAGGTTGGGTCAGCACACAACCATTGGCTGGAACTAGAGCCTTGACACATGATAAAGATCAGGATCAACGGTTGAGAGCAGATTTGCTTTCTGACCCGAAAGAGATCTCCGAGCATGCTGTTTCGGCTAAATTGGCATTAGAAGAGTTGGCGCCGATTTGTCAGGCTGACACACTTTGTGTATCAGAGTTTATGGCGATTCGTAAACGGGGTTCGGTACAACATTTAGCATCACGGGTAAAAGGATTACTACAAACAGATAAAAATCGTTGGGATGCATTTATCGCCCTATTCCCGGCAGTAACCGCTTCGGGGATACCCAAAAAACCTTCTTTACAAGCAATTTCACGTTACGAAAGTGAACCACGCCGACTTTATAGCGGTTGTGTCATGTTATTAGATAGCTCAGGTAAACTGGACGCGGCGCTGGTATTGCGTTCTCTCTATCAGCATCAAGGACGCAGTTGGCTCCAAGCTGGCGCAGGATTGGTCAGAGATTCCAAACCAGAAAGAGAATGGCAGGAAACCTGCGAAAAACTTGACTGCATTATGAAATACGTTCGCCGTTACTCTGGCAAAAAAGAGTAAATGAAGTCATAACACTTTTTCTTCCCAACCCCGGGAAAACCAGAATTGTTTCTGGTTTTCTCTAGAATTCAGGTTTCTAAGGAACAAGCCTCGTTATTTTCAACGAGGTTTGTCAGCGGTCTGAGCCATCATTAAGATGGCCAATAATAGTGAGACTCATCGTTTTAAAGGCATGTTATTAACTATGCAGTTATTGCCTTTAAGTTATTGTTTAATGCATTCATAAATTGAACTATGACATCCATTGAATTAGTGTTTCGGATGGATAGAGCTGTGTTAATGGAACCGGTAATACGGGCTTGTTCTACCAACTCATTGTCGATGATCTTGTTTTTTGCGAGCCATTCAGCAATATCCGTCCAGGACCATAACGGGCGACTGCTATCCACGCGCAGAAGAGGCGTAGGGAAATCACCTGCTCCACGGCTACCCTTACTGTATCGAGATAAAGCGGCTTTGGTGGTTCCTGCCAGTTCAGCCGCATCACTTAAGCTAACTACATCACCAATATCTACAGATAGACACATTAAACCTGAAACCGATTCAATACCAGCTATTGCAGACATGACGGCTTTTGCGTAATTTTCGCTGTTGCGGGTAAAATTAACGTACAATGTACCATTGTATGCAGCAGGGTGGGCATCGCTGCATCCTGCTTCATACAAAGCATCTGATATATCAAACAAATCATCGTCAGTAGTGATTTTTTTTCCGCCTACCACAATGCTAAAACTGTATTTTCTCATATCTACTTTCCTATGATTGAGAAGTGAGACTTCGATAAAAAGGCCGCCGTTTGACGGCCTTGATATTATTTGCATTTATCGACTAATGAGATTATGTCTTTCGCGTGGTCTTGAGGGCTATCAGGTGTTCCCCAAACTGATTTTTGGTGGCATTTATCTTCACTGCCACAGCGTAAAATCCCGACTGCATGGCCTTTGCCTTTACGTTTCACGTAGGCCCAGCCTTGAGACACGGCATAGGCAATAGCCACATTAATCTCTTTGTTTTTGTGATACGCGATAGACAATACTCCTTTTAAGTCTCACTTTTTTAAAGAACACAGTTGGTCAAAGCAACCAACGGTAACAATAGTAACCAAAATGATTTTAATGTCAACCTTTGTTACCGGATTTAAGTTGCCGCGCCACATCTCGCCTCTGCCCGATTTCCAAGCTAACTCCTAGACGACTCATTTTCTACTATGCTTAATCAGTCACTTCTAATTTTTCCTTTCGTGACAACCATTAACTTAAAAAAACCAAACAAATAGATATCAGCTTGCAACTATTCCTGCTGGTACCCATTTTACCTGGAGGCAATAAATATGTTCTCTCGTCGTGATATTTTGAAGGCGTCCGCAATTGGCGCAGCCGCCGCTAGCATGGGCGGTATGATTAAAGCCGCTGTTGCTGATGAACAGCACAATACAGTCACTGCTGGCAAGGATAGACCGCCAATAAATGCCAAAAGTTTGTATAAATATAAATTCACCGATAGCAAAAAACGGATATTGGAAAATGGATGGGCTCGGGAAGCCACGGTAGAACAATTCCCGATATCTGAAGGGATTGCCGGTGTTGATATGTTACTTGAACCAGGTGGTGTCCGTGAACTTCATTGGCATGCTGTTGCCGCTGAATGGGCATATATGCTTGAAGGTCATGCACGTATTACCATTATCGATCCGGAGGGCAAAAGTGAAGTAGCTGATTTTGGTCCCGGCGATGTATGGTATTTTCCCAAAGGTCATGGTCATTCTATTCAGGCGCTTGGAGATGGCGCCCATTTTATTCTGGCTTTTGATAATGGGCATTTCTCAGAATTTGGCACTTTCAGTATCACGGATTGGATAACCCATATGCCGAAAGAGGTGCTTGAGAAAAGTGTCAACATGCCGGCATCCGTTTTTTCTAAAATTAAACAGGGTGAAGCTTACATCGTTGGGGGCGCTATTCCGCCCAAACTTCCTTTACCTGCTGACGATGGCGGATTGAACGATGCCCCACTCACCCACCGTTATGAACTCTTGAAGAGCAAACCCTTCTTCGAGAACGACGCAGGGAGTGTTTATCGAGCATCATCGAAGGAATTTCCTATTTCTACAACGATCACCGGCCTTATAGAGACCATCAAACCTGGCGCAATACGTGAACTACATTGGCACCCTAATGCCAACGAGTGGCAATACTACATTTCAGGTAAAGGACGTATGACTGTGTTTAGTTCCCACGGACACGCACAAACCGCAAAATATGGGCCAACCGACGTTGGTTACGTGCCACTGGGATTTGGTCACTATATCGAAAATATTGGCGATGATGATCTTAAGGTGCTGATTGTGCTAGATAACGGTATCTATCAGGATATCTCACTCTCTGATTGGTTAGCTAAAACTCCGTCTTATCTACTGGCGGATAACTTCAACAATGATCCCTCCGATTGGGTGAGTCGTCCTAAGGATAAGCTAGTTATATCGCGCCGTAGGACTTGAATATTGCACAGTGGTGTATTGAAGGAACCTGTATAACTTTGTATATCAGAAATAGCCTCGTTTACACGGGGCTTTATTTAACATCGGATAACACCTTTTTATCGGTAATTAGGTCAGACAGGGATTAAAAGAATAAATTCCTTATTTTCTGTCATGTTTAATGACTGTTTTACATTTATATAACCTGCTGAGATCATTTAAAAACGTTCTGTTAACATCAAGTTATCCTATTCTCCAAGTTCTTTTGGCTTTGGTGCCTTCTCTTTTTTCTTTCGCTCATTTTATTATTTGTTTAACTAATCTTAACATAATGATTTAATTGGAAAAAAATCAACAAAAAATGGCAAGACAAAAGCTTGCTAATAATTATCATGTAAAGTAGTTTTATATTGAAATTAACGATTAGAAAGCCAGAGAAAACCCTATATTTAAAACTGAAATTTATATTAGTAGCGACAAATTTAGGAGTTCTCTGCCATGAGATTCATAGATCAATAAACACTAACATAATGGAGAAATATAATGGATATAAAATTAACATCTGATAGAATTGGATATCAGCCCGTTGAAAAGCAAATAGCAGGAGAGATAATACGTGTACTAAACTTTAAGCAAACAGATGAGGGGTATACAGCATCACATGGAATTGAATATCGGGCTAAGAAAATAATATTAGCATACGCTTTAGCTGTAAGTGGTATTCATGATGTGTCTCAACTTCCTGATGACTATTATAAGAATAAAGAGACTGCCGAGGGAATTTATCAAGAATATATGTCTAATCTTTCATCTGCACTATTAGGTGAAAATGGCGATCAAATCTCTAAAGATATGGCAGATGGTTTTTACAAGAATGAACTGGATTTTGAAGGTGAATATCCTCAAAACATCTGGAATATTCCTGATCTTGAAAATAAACCATTGAGTGATTATTTAGATGACGATAAATTATTGGCACTATATTTTTTTGCAGCACAGGAAATTCCACTGGAGGAAAATCAACAATCAAATGCCGCAAGATTTTTTAAATTAATTGATTTCTTATTTATCTTATCTGCTGTAACTTCACTGGGAAGGAGGATTTTTTCAAAAAACTTTTACAATGGGTTAGAGTCTAAATCATTAGAGAATTATATTGAGAGAAAAAAGCTTTCTAAACCTTTCTTTCGACCACCTCAGAAGTTACCTGATGGCAGAATAGGTTATTTAGCCGGCCCAACTGAACCACCTAAATGGAGAGTTAGTTTTCAAGAACTTAAAAAGAACAAATCTAGGAATGGATTTGCTAATATGGACGGTGCTGCAAAACAAAAGTATAGTTCATTTGTAAAAGAGGTGCAAAAGGGTAACGATCCACTTACAGCAGCAAAAAGTATTGGTACAGCAAGCGGCAGTAACTTAGAAAAACTGCCAAATAATTTATTTAGTGTGAGGCTAAGTCAAAAAGACAGGGTAACTTTCACTCAAAATAATGCTGAAAATACAATCACGATTCATAGTGTTGGAACTCATTATAAAAATATATGATGTGTGATCTCTAGCTTCGATTGACAGAGCATTTTTAAGCTCTCATTTTTTCAACGGGAGTTTCATAAGGCGTTTTACTTTTCAAACCACTGTGTGGTCTGTGATAATTGTAAAACGCCTTCCTTTAGCCAATACACCTTACTGCCAAAAAGATATTACTGAAAGAAACCGACTCTCCCTGTCCATAACGTTAAATGGTTATAATTTTTGATGTTATTTTTGATTTCTTTAACAAAACGCATAATATATATGACAGGATAAAAGCCATCAAAGAATAGGCTATTATGTAAATATATATATTTATGTAATTAAATTTTTCCAGTAATAAGTTATGGACAAATTCGTTATGTATTTCAATAACAAAAATATTGTGAACAAGATATATGCCTAGTGTATTCTTGCTAATGTCATCAATTAAGCATGGTATTTCGTTGATATTCAAATTAACCAAGAATAAGAATAGGCACACCGAAGAAACCTGAAGGAATACATTATAAAATCTCCCATAAAAGAAGTCCATCCCAGTCCTGGATGAAATGATTGATAAAGATATCAATGATATAATAAAAAATACCAGAAGCATTATGTGTTTACAGGAAAAAGTCTTTATTTTAGGTTTCGTTAGCCCTAAATATCCACCTATCAAGAAACTAATCAAACCCTCAGCTTGGAACGGAAGTAAAATATTGAATGGGATTAGGGAAAAAGAGAATTTGTAATCTGTTAGTGCATTCAGCAATGTAAGATTAGAAATTATAAGCATTATGACAATTATTTTCATAATCCCCTTTGCGTTTTTTTCGTTAAATGCGTTACGCATTAGTGGTGTTAATATATAGAGAGAGATAATTGCAAATATAAACCATAAATGGGTGGCATCTGATGTGGTTCTACTAACATTAATATAATTTAAAAAATTAGTATTAGGCACTGTTGTAAATTTACTGATAAAATATGTGTCATACAGATAATAAAAGATAAGCCAAAACAACAATACAGTTAATATCCCTTTGGCTTTATTAATGATGTAATCCACCTGTTTTTCATGTCTGTTATTTAGTAAGAAATAGCCACTGCACATAAAAAACAATGAGACCCCTAACTGATCGATCTGCCTAAGAAAATACAAAACCACGTCATTATCATCGCGCAACAAGAAAAATAAAGTAACGTGAGAAATTACAACGAAAAATATAGAAATGATCTTTAATAAATCTATGGTTAATATTCTCATTTTTTGTCTCTTAAATAGATAAAATGAAGTTTGAAATTTTTGGGGCAAGCCTGGCCATACCTATTTTTGATGGATGCAAACCATCGGACACGGTGCCCAAGCTATTGCTGGTCATAATATCGATATTTCCTTCATTGAATCCAGATTGTTTTAACAAATCCAGATATGGGATGGAGTGTTTTTCGCAAATTTCCCGACAAACGCTGCAATAGTCAGACAAGTAGTACCCTTTGGCGTTTTTACTATTCATACCTCTTTGTACTGATATTGGCGTTGTTATAATAAATCCTATTCTCGCTAATGGGTATTTTTTGGTAACTCCGGTCATTAATAACTTCATGCCTCCAATAAATGTCAATGGGGTTTTGTCTTTATAATCACCTAGTTCCACCCCTCCATAGGAACCAAAGTCAAATCCAAAATCATTTACCCCTCCCCATATTGTAATAATATCTGGATTGCTTCCCATTTTTTCATATCTTAAACAAATGGCTGAATTGTCATTTTTATCTTTTTGGGCTATGCATGTTCCCCCTATTCCGTAGTTTTTCCATTCTTTTAGACCTAAATTTTTAGTCACTATTGGTTGATACCACCCTCTTTCAGTTATACTGTCACCGAGGGTAAACCAACACCCTTCCTTCAAATGCGATTGAATATAAGACATTCACTTTCATCCTTCTAAAATAAAAATTCAGCAAGAGGCCGTTGTGAGAATTGCTGCCGGAATTTCTCAGACCATAGAGAATATTCAAACAATTCTGCGCCAAGATCCAATTCACTTATTGGCAGCGACAAAAATTCCAACTGTAGGCATTTATCAAAATCAGGAAGCGTATTCAGAGAGAATTGCTTCGCATCCGTTGAGACAGTGAGCCTTTTACTTTTATTGGCAGCTTGGTCTGTATGACGAGTCATCATCCTGATCTCATGCAAATTATGTCCGTATGAGAATCGCTGACCGAATAGTGAAAATGAATTTCGTCACTGCGGTTGGATCTCAGATAAAGTTGTCTCATATAAATAATACGATATCAACCTCTTTTACGACCTTTTAATCGTGCACATTCATAACAGAAATACGGATTGGTTATCATAAACAAGTTATCGATCAAGCACTAAAAAATGCTGATAGTGATAATTAGTTTGCTAAAGAAGTGGCGGATAAATTAGCTAAGGAGAAAAATGGATCTGAAACATAATATTGAATTACTGACCATCTGAGTTTAATAACAAAAATGCCGATCTTGAATATCGGCATTTTGCAGTGAAAGAGAAGATTAATTTAATGCTTTAACGCTTCAATTTTATCCCGGCTCAGTCCGGTACTGGTGACAATAATATCCAAACTCACGCCATGTCGTAATAAGGCGCGAGCCGTTTCCACTTTACCTTTCTCTCGGCCTAGTTCAATACCTTGCTCAATACCTCGCTCAAGCCCTTTTTGTTCAAGCTGTTCTGCAATAGTCATCAACATCGTTTCATGCTCCGGAGATTGTTCAATCAGTTGATGGACAAATTGGGAGAGATCCAGCGTATGTCCATTCAGTAAAATATAGCGTAACACCACATTGCGCTGCTCAGTTGTATTATACCCTCCATTCAGAAGTTCCACCAATTGGGGGACCCATTCCAGCATGTCCCGGCAGCGGATGTGTTTTTGCACCAGCTCCATCAGGGCAACCCCTTTATGCGTCAGGATCTCTTCATCGCTGAGCGCACTGACGTCCACCAACGGAAACGCCTGACGGTATAAGCGGGCAGCCTGTTCGGGGAGCGTAAAACAATCCAGCCACCGGTTTGTGTAAGGATACGGCCGAACCTCCCCATGATAAAACAGCAGCGGCGCCACCAAAGGGAGTTCAGTATGGCCTTTTTTCAGGTGGGCCGCCATTGCTAACATGGCATAATACATCAGCCGCCAGGCCATCAGCGGGTCAGGAGTGGACTGATGTTCAATCAGACAATAGATATAGCCCTGTCCCCTAGCTGTTTCAACCGAGTAGAGCACATCACTGTGCAGTTGACGTAAATGCCGGTCCACAAAACTGCCGGGTTCCAGTTTCAATGTGGCTAAATCACACAACGACTGGATCTCTTCGGGCAGATAAAGGGATAAAAACTCCTTGGCCGTTTCGGGCCGCGTTAAAAAATGCTTGAATAATGCATCATGGTGAGGCTGTTGTTTTTCTTTCTTTGCCACAATCCGTTTCTCTGTCTTATCAGTTAGTCATCGCCACGCATTGTCAAAGTTATAATATCTCTGGAAGACCCGCAACCAATGTACAACATATTATTTCGGTGATTATCCATTTTCCTTGAGTGGATCGAAACTGGCTGGAAACCGCTCTCAGAAGCGCTTGGCGACCAGTCTGTAGGAATCTATGAGGTCGTTGGCGATGGCCACTCGGTGATGATGAAGTGGCACATGAAAGTCTTGCATAAAGGTACTTCCGTCGGTGCTTCCGTAACCAATAGTACTCGGCCAACATGATGTGAAGCCTTGGGCCGAAAAGATTTCAAATAAATTTGATGTGATGGCAATATGCTGCCCACCTGAGATTGGGGCAGCAACGGTTAATCATACCTGACATGTACTCTTCTCCCTCTCGTAGTAAGGGAAGAGCAGTTATATTATCTATTTAAAGAGTCAGCTCTACCATCGATAGACGGGTATTTAATTCTTTTTGTGGAACTTGTTGAAATAAATGTCTATCTTTGATTGAGAAGCATTCAACCTTTCCACTTCTCATACCGTCATTCCTTACAGCAAATCGCACGCTGGGCGGATATTTGTAATTTGGACTCAAAGACATACCGCAAGCCAATAGGAAATCAATTTTCGATGATGATTCAATAAGCTCATCATTGCGTTCTCCTGGCTTAACTCTCCCATAATCAAGGCATAAGTTAATGCTAAACGGGCAGTCGTCAATTATATTGTTATCGATAGAGAAACCGTAGTTCATGTTATTATCATGCTCACCAACATGCTGAGTCTTGTTTAGAACTTCGACAGTTAATCCATCTGCAAAGGTAAATATAAACCCATTATTAGTCACTTTATCTTTAAGACCGAAATCAATATGTGAAGTTGTACGCTTTGGCCACATTGACCTTTCAAATCGACCATCGTTTTTCTTTTTAAAGTTATTGCTTATTAAACAGTAATTTAAAGGTTCAAATACCCCGTCATTACTAGTTTCTACCAAGACTGCCACCGTTCCTGCCAACAGAACGATTTTACCCACTTCGCTTTCGGGTAAGGAATTCATCAAACTTTCCTGTGCATCTGATAAATAATGCATCATATAATCAGTTAGTTGATATAATTCATCTTTGTTTTTGAGCGTATTCCATTTTATGTTCCAAAAAAATTCAGGTAAAGAAAAAAACAACGGGGTGTTTTTTTCTTTATTTTCTGATGCAAGAAGAATATTTTCTCTCACCAAGTCAATTCTACGTTCTATTTCTTTCGCCAAGTAATCTTGTATGCTCTGTCCGCTTTCTCTATCAAGAGAAAACTCAGAGCGAAATGTCGCTTGTCTTATAGATGCTACATTAATTTTCATATTATTCTCCTTTGGTTTATCCATTATAATTCTCCTTTCTTGTTGGTACCGGATGTAATGACGAAGATAAAAATATCGCAAAAACTTTTACGCTGCCTACAATTTTGTTTGTAGGGGTATGAATCCTAACTATTGTATTAGTCATCATACAATGAACAGAGATGAATATCTTAAACGGTATATAAACAACATAAAAATAATGGCTGAAGAGTCAGTTAATAAACACGGAAATAATTATCTCCAAATTAATGTCAGTGTTGACTATCTAATATTCTTATTTGCCATAGCAACCAGACTTGTAAGAATTGACAATTCCTTCAATTAATGATTTTTCCTTTTATTTGGAGTCTGATTATTATCAATTTTTCTATATGTACTTTAGGTGAAATTAATGTTTGTAATATGTCGATTTTTTTGAATAGAATTCTCTCTATAAAATTGCTAAAAAAAGAGTTGTAATTATTTAAAGATAGGGGTTTATTTATGTAATCTTTTCCTTTCATCATTATTTCAACATGCAATGTGATTACTCTTTACCAAGTAGATTATTAAACTGGATAATTATTTTAGAAAAAAATCAGAATATATCCGATTAAATTTATCTAATCAAAAATGATTATAATTAATCATGCGTTTAATAACTTTATCAGAGAAATAAAAAGATATTTTTCTAATATCATCCAACGATTCTTGACATTCCATAACCGACTTCTAGTCTCTATATACACATCATTATGAATGTCTAATCTAAAACTTGAACATTCCAATCCTGAATATCGGGATGGGGAATTTATAATCTAATATAAAAATATACAGGCTTAACTATGAATCCATTCGATCATGTAGTCCCCATGAGAAAAGAAGAATTGCACCATGTCCCCGCGGCGAAGAGTGCGCTGAACCGTTTTGCCGATGCTGAAATACCTCAACACCCGTGGATGGCGCAGAACGACTTTGGGAGCCCGCACCAAGATAGCTGGTGTTCCGAGTCCGTGTCGCTCAACGGTCCTGTTAATGACAATCTTCTGCTTATTGAGCAGTACAATCCTTTCGGATACACGCCGAATATGGTTTGTAATAGTCAGAATCAAATGGTGGGCGTCTCGCTGGACTACTCCGCATCTCAGTTCTGGGTGGTGGTATTTGACGAGAACTGCAACATTATTTCAGCCACGAAGGCGGGTACACTTTCCGGCAATAGTACCTTCGGCGGCGGCTATTTTTACCTAGACAACAACGACAACACGATAGTGGTACAGGACAACCAGATTGTCAGCTATCCGACAGCGGATGTGCAGCCAAGAGAAAGTGAGATTTATGCGCTCACACCGAACTGGCAGAGCGCTGATATCATCGAAGTGGTCACTGGTTCAGCGGAGGGCAATTCCCTCTACTCGTCGCTGCCTGTTTGGGATACGGATCGTCCGAATCTCTACTGGTGCCTGATTGCCGGTGATTATAACTACCAGAGCTACCCGGAGAGTACACTCAGCTCTCCTGCATGGATAGCAGTTGTGCAAATTGATCCGAATGATGGGAGCACAACACTGATTGGCGCGAAGAAGCTGGAAAAACAGTGGAACAACAATACATTCGCTGTTGATGAGAACGGGGCTTATATCGTCACCAATGGTATCGATAGCAAGGGCTTATGTACGAAAGGGTATCTCTGGGCGTTCGGTCTGGAGGGGAATGAGATCACCATTCGCTGGAAGACGCCTTACAAGAATGCCGGATACCGGAAGCCGGGTCAGACGAATATCGGTTCGGGAACCACGCCGACGCTCACCAAAATGGAGGACGGGACTGAACTGGTGGGAATCACCGACAATGCCGATCCACGTCTGAACGTGTTGGTCTGTAACCGCTCGGATGGCAGTATTATCTCCGAGACCCCTTGCTTTTTGGAGATGAGGAGCGCCGACGAAGCCTCGTTGATAGGCGTTGGTGATACCTTTGTGGTCGAAAATAATTTCGGCCACTATCCGACGTGGCCGTTCTCGCAGCTAGTCCCGAATGGTCCCGGCATGGAGATGATCCGCATCAATCCTGAGAATACTGAACAACCCGATGAAAAGAGATGGTCTATTCCAGACGTTCACTTTTACGCGATGAACATGCTCTGTCGCGGCAGCGGTATCATCTTCGCGCATACCTGTAGCTGGTCCGATGATATCTCAGCGTCAAAGGGTGGAATGTACTACATTAGCGCCATCGACTCCTTCAACGGCCGGGTGATCTGGCAGATTCCCCTCGGTAGAGGTGTGAACTATTGTCATGAGTACGGCGGCATTTATTTCAATAGGAATGGTGACCTCTACATTGGTACCAACCAGTATTTGGTCTCTATCAAGAATTTCCAGAGCCGTTCCGAAAAGCTTAAGGAGCAGGTGGGCAAAATCGAAAAGGAAATCGGTGCTAACGACTGAGATGATTGCGTCAACTCGGTTCAGTGAGACCACGTAGAAAGCAAAAAACATCAATCTACGCTGATGGGCTTGTTTTTTGCGGGGTTAGCTTCCTCCGGTTACGTCACAGTCAATTCGGTGCTTCCGATGATAAGCATAACTCAGTCCGTTTTGGGGTTTGGGATTTTTCGCAATTGATCAGATCGCAAAAATCGGACTGAATTCCCTTCCGGTAATCTACACTATTTTGAAAATTTATTTAATTAGAAAAATTTTTTAAGAAATTATAATGTAAATACATTTTTAGGCTGGTTATCATCAATTTTAAAACTACAGTGTAATTGGCAATAATTTATTATGTATCCAGAGCGACAATTTCTATTGTCTGAACCTGTTTTTTATCTGAGTCATCACATTTACGTTGTTTGAATAAGTGACAAAATGATATTTATGTCAATTTAATCAATTCATTATAATAATTTCAAGGTTGGGCGTACCGTTTTCGTTCCATTAATCTTCAAATCTCACAAAAGCTTAAATATGTATAACTCTTTACATATTATTATTTATTCTTATAAATTAAAGTGCATTGAATCATAAGCGTGGGTTTTACTACAGGGTTAATCAATGAATAATATTTGTCAATTGATTGAAAAAAGAGCATCAGAAAATGCTGGTGAGTTAATTTTCAGGTTTCTTTCTGACGGAGAAAGAGAAGAACAATTGAGCTGGCAGAGTCTGCACCGGGGACAAAAAAGTATTGCTTATTATTTACAGCAATACTGTCAACCTGGCGATCGGGTAATAGTTATGTTGCCTTCCGGCCTACTCTTTGTTCAGACTATGGCCGCGTGTTTATACTCAAGTGTAGTTGCTGTACCAGTAAATAGCGCCCGACCTGAGGGAAGAGGTTGGGATACTATTCTGAAAATCATAATGGATAGTGATGCTCGATTCGTTATCACGACTTCAAAACAGAGTGAAAAAATAAAAGAAGCACTTGCGAAGGAAGACAGCTTTAATGAAGTCAGGGTGATATCTGCAAATGAATTGATAGAGGCTCAGGAAAATACGTCTTACCGCGGCGGATCAAATCTGGCATTCCTCCAATATACCTCGGGTTCAACTGGTGACCCTAAAGGTGTCATGGTCGGTTATGAAAATTTAATCAGTAATCTGGCGGCAATAAAGGATAGGTTTGCATGTTCAGAAGAGGGTTGTGGCGTCATTTGGCTTCCGCCCTACCATGATATGGGCTTATTAGGCGGTATACTCCAGCCTTTCTATAGCGGCGTTCCGGTTGTACTGATGCCACCCACTTCAGTGATTCAGCAACCAGCACTATGGTTAAAAGCCATTTCAAAATATAAAGCGACTATTTCCGGCGGGCCTAACTTTATATATGAGCAAAGTGTTGAAAGAATAAGTGACAAGGATTTGGAGTCTATTGATCTTTCAAGTTGGAAGAATGCATTTAGCGGAGCAGAGCCGGTCAGAGCGGATATTCTTCAACGTTTTGCTGAGCGATTTGGCCCTTACGGTTTTAATAAGGACGCTCTTTATCCCTGCTATGGGCTGGCAGAGGGTACCTTGTATGTTTCGGGTCCTGTAACTGATAACTCTGGAATGAAAGTAGAGAATTTTAATTCGAAAGCATTGAGTGAAGGAAACGTTATTAAAGCCAATAACGTGAATGGCAACACCACATTGGTCAGTCATGGCAAACCATACGAAAATCAAGAAGTTATTATCTGCAAAACTGATACGGCAGATGTATTGCCTGAAGGTAAAGTTGGCGAAATTTGGTTGCAGGGACCTTCCGTAACTTACGGTTACTGGAATAATGAGAATGCTACCAGCGGTGCGTTCAGTCAGTATACATCGGATAATAAAGGTCCTTATTTGAGAACAGGCGATCTGGGATTTTTATTTGGCGGAGAGCTATACATTAGCGGCAGAATCAAAGATGTCATTATTATCAGAGGAAAAAATCATTACCCACAGGATATAGAAAATACGTCACAGATGTCTGACGCTGCGCTTATTCCAGGGGGATGTGTCGCTTTTGCAGATGAAAAAGGGATTATCATCATACAAGAAATAAAAAGAAGCGAAATTAAAAAAATCAATGTTAAAGAAATAATGAAGAAAATAAGAATTAATATTACTAATAATCATGAGGTTTCTGTTAGTAAAATTATCCTTATCCGGCCTAGCGGAATACTCAAAACATCAAGCGGTAAAGTGCGTCGCAAAGCCATGCAGGAATTGTTTCTCTCAGGCAAGTTAACTGCAATCGATGAATGGAGCGCCCAGTCTGCAAGTCGTGATCAGCAAAATAACCATCAGGATACGAATAGATCCTTCGTCATAAACTGGTTTGACAACTGGCTGATTCGAGAAACGGGAGAAGCGCTGCCTGATATGACAGCGGGCGAAATTCTTCTCGATAATCTCGGGATTGATTCACTCCAGAAAGCCACTTTGCTTGCTGATTTTTCAGATTTGATCTCTTACCAGTTACCTTCAGATATCTTTGAGAGCCATGAATATCTGGGGTCTTTTTTAAATGAATTAGAAGTTATTTACAATTTTATCAGAGGATACAATCAATTATCGCCTGAATTACGCACGCAGATTACAGATCAGCTAGAAAATGAAAGTGATCATCAGGCATTTGAAAATATTGACGATATACCGGAAGAATTCTTTGATCCTGTACATTTGAAAGGTGTAAAAGAAATTGAGGTTCGTCTCGAATCAATGCAAGGTGTCAGTCTCCCCTTCTTTACAACTCATGAAGGGGTGAATGGTTCTCATACAGTAATGAATGAGGAAAACTACCTCAATTTCTCTAACCATAATTATCTTGGCCTGGCTCAGCATCCTGATGTTCAATCAGCTTCTATAGAAGCAATCAACCAATATGGCACTAGTCCTTCAGCGGCAAGGATTGTAGCGGGTCAACGCCCTGTTCATGTTGATCTGGAAGCTGAAATAGCAAAGTTTACCGGTCATGAAGACGCCATTACTTTTGTGAGTAGTAATTTTTGCAATGTGACCGTTATTGGTCACTTAATGCAACGTGGCGATCTTATTTTGTACGATGAATATAGCCATGACAGCCTTCTCCAGGGCGGAAAATTGTCTCAGGCGGACATGTTGCCATTTGCGCATAATAATTGGCAAATGGCCGATGAAATTCTTAATAAGAAAAGGAAACATTACAGAAAAGTCATGCTCTTTATAGAAGGTGCTTATAGCATGGATGGTGATATTCCTGATTTGAAGAAATTTGTTGAAATAAAGAAAAAGTATAAAGCACTGTTGATGGTAGATGAATGTCTTTCCATTGGGGTTGTGGGAGAAAGTGGACGGGGTGTTTGTGAGCATTGCGATGTCATACCGTCTGAAGTAGATATTTGTATGGGTGGAATTAGTAAAAGTTTCGCAAGCTGTGGTGGTTATATTGCTGGTAAGCGATCCTTTATAACTTATCTACGATATACAACGCCGGGTTTTGTTTATACCACAGGCATGCCACCGGCCGTTGCCGCATCGGCGCTTGCCGCCATTAAAGTGATACAAAAGGAAAAATACAGAGTTCATGAAGTACAGGAATTATCAAAGTATTTCATTAATAAAGCGAATGCACTCGGCCTGGATACAGGATTTAGTAAAGATACCCCTGTTATCCCTCTCATGATAGGCGACGAGAATAAATGTATCTATATTTATCAAAAGCTGAGGGAGAATTTAATTAATGTGCAACCTATCTTGTATCCAGCCGTACCTGAGAATAAAGCTCGTTTACGCCTTTTTATTAACTATGGACACACGGTTGAGGACATCAATAAAGTGCTCAATATCATAAAAGAGTATATTTAACTAATTTTCTATGTAAAGGAAACTAATAATGAGCACGATGATGAAAGAAAGAGAGCATTATAAGAATGCATGCCTCTTTTTAGGGCACAATGCTTCCGTGGTCATATGGAATAATGCCAGTGATATGTTTGCCATTGAAGATGAAAAAGAGAGTCGCTCAAAAGGTGGAGAATATGTCCCCATCCACACAATATTGAAATTAATGAAATATGACATTGATGAATTGAATATCATTAATTTTCTTGGCGAGGTTGATTATAACCATACTATAAAGGCTTTATGTGGTAACGATAGAGAAATATTTGAGCAATTTATAAAAAAAGTAAAGTTGTATGAATTGAAAATAAACCATCATGCTACTCATGCGATAAATGGTATCATTGAAGCTTGGGAACATTGTAAAGAAAACAATCTACCTAAAAAATATCATATATTGATTACTGATGGTACGGGAGATGATTATGAATCAACATCTCTCTATACTGTGACAATCGATAAAAACAAAGCATTGGCAGATTGTATAAAAACACTACAAAGGGTGAAAAGAATTTCCGCGGCAGATCTTTCATGCGGAATATTTTTTGCCCGTTTGGTATGCAATGCCGATACAGGTTTTTCGCCGTTGAAAGATGAATATAAGTCACTTGGTTACGAAACGGAAATAACAAGCCTGTTAAACAACGATGAACTTAATAAACTCAACCGGATTATAATAAAATTATCCGATGGCTTTTTGTCAAATAAGAAATATGGGCTGATGTCAGCCATTAGAAATGATATCAAATCTTTCCTACCCGGTGTTAATGATGAAAATTTTTCTAAAAAGAAAGCGTATTACCACGAACGTCATAAAATCCAGCTTGAATGGAACGATTCTCGTAAGCCCGTTACCTTGTTGGGGATAAAAAAATCTCCGTCAGAAGTTCTTTTAGAAAAAAGTGTGCATCAGCATTTTTCACATGGTTTTTCTGTTAAATATATGCAGGAAATTGCCGTGAACCATGTGAGAATGCCGTCGTGGCTACAACAGCATTTAAACGGGTTAAGTCAATATGAGATCCGTATTATTTCTTCCTATATTGCTAATAAATTTTTAGAAACCTACTTGGTAAAACTCATTGATAATGAAAAAGTTGAGAACCTTATTGTTGGCGGAGGCGTTCATTTCAATGTCAAACTCAATAATGTTTTACTGAACAACATACAGGGAGATATCTGCTGTTCTCCCCTTGCTGGTGATATTGTGCATGCACTGACAGGCGCTGTTATTCTTGATAATACATTATCTAATAGAAGCGTAAATCTGTTATTACTAAAACGTGATTTATCTTTGCCATATAACGGTAAGTATTCAGAAAATGTCATTTATACAGACAATAAAGATGATTTTATTAAAAATACTGCTCACTATGTAAGCAAAGGATATATTGTTAATACAGTAAAAAATTGGGGGGAATTAGGTCCCAGAGCACTGATGTCAAATTCTACGCTATGTTTACCGACGGGTGAACTTAAGCAAGAAATTAACCTTCTTAATGGTCGGGATGACCATATGCCAATGGCTCCCGTATTAAGATCAGAGAATTTACCGGTTCTTTTTAACATTAAAGAAGTAAACAGAGTGATAGGATCACTTCATGGCATGATTATTGCGCTAAGTTATAATGATAATATACCAGAAGAAAAATATGAAGGAGTGATGCATAAAATGCATGATGGTAGAACTACTGGCAGGCCGCTTGTTATTAAATCAGGCGTTGATGTTGAAGTATTACAGGAAGTCGAAAAGAAAACTGGCTATGCAGCATTAATCAACACCTCTTTCAACATTCATGGCTATTCTACAGTTCAGCGGATGCAACATGCGTATCACGACTTCGACTATCAGTGTAGGAAAGCTGAAAAGGCGGGTATCCGTAAACCTTTCCTTATTATCGGAAACTTTTGATAAAATATAAAAGGAGTACAGAAGAGTGAACTATAAAGAGATTAAGGAAGTAAAAGGTTTGCCTTTACTCGGTTCAATACTGGATTATAAATCGGATGCGTTATCGCTATTTCTTAACGCAGCAAGAGAGAATGGTGATATTTGCGCGATAAGAATGGGCCCGGAGCGTATAATTTTCGTTAACAATCCAGACTGGGTAGCAGAAATATTAGCGAAAAGAATAGATTTTTTTGTTAAAAGCCCCAGTTATCGTGAGTTAGAGTTATTGCTTGGTCAGGGTATGGTCACCACAGAGGGTGAGGTATGGAAAAAACAACGCGATAATGCCAGGCATGCTTTCACGATATCCAGTTTAAACACATTGATCGCCCCGATAAAAGATATCGTCACGGACTTTTCCCATAATACTGTTTTGGATGGGCATCAACGCGACATATTCAAAGATATGCTTGATCTTTCCATGAACATTGCTTTGAAAACCCTCTTTGGACAAAGTAGTAGTGATATCAGCAGATACAGTGTTTCAATAGCGCTTGAGAATGCTTCTGATTATGTTATTAAACGTCTTGAGGCGATTATTAAATTACCTCCTCACATCCCTACGTTTTCTGCGTTGAAATTTAGGAAGGAAAAATCTGTACTTGATAAGCAAGTAATTGAAATAATTAAAAATCATGACAGTCATGGCGGAAAAGACTGTCTATTGAACATGATTTTGGAAAATGAAACCGATCATGATGAGATAAAAGACCAATTACTTACCTTTTTTTTAACGTCTTACGAAACAATTGCATCCGCAGCCACTTGGACATTTTATTTCATTTCTCGCTATAAACGTTGGCATAAAATTATTAAAGATGAATATACGCAAGCTGTATTGGAAAAGACCGCTGATATTTTCGAATTGAAATATACCAATGCGGTTATCAATGAAAGCATGCGTCTTTTCCCTCCAGTATGGTCTTTTTCCCGGACAGCTAAAGAAGATATCACTATAGGCGAACATAAGATAGCCGCCGGGAAAATGGTGGTTATTTCCCCTTATTGTTTGCAGAGACACCCAGACTATTGGGAAAAAGCTGACGACTTCGTTCCTACGCGCTGGTTGGGGGAATTATACAGCCATAAGCTTAACCGCACTTTTATTCCTTTTGGCGCAGGCCCCCGGATATGTCTAGGTATGAATTATGCTCGCATGGTTTTACCGATTATTATCGGTGAATTTTGTAAGAGAGGATTTTTCGAAACGAGTTATCAGGGATATCCAGAATTAAAAGCAGGTATTACTATCAGACCTGTGAAGGGAGTTAATGGTATTTGGAAATATCTGGCTGATGATAAGGTGACATAAAATGAATTTGGCAGGAAAAAATATCTGGGTAATTGGTGCGTCTATGGGGATTGGCCATGCTTTAGTTAAGGCGCTTAGTTCTCATACAACAAACCTAGTCATTTCTAGTCGGAAAAAAGATTTGCTGAAAAAATTGGCTACTGAAATTAATCTTCCAGAAGAAAACGTTATTCCTTTTGACATTACAAATCATGACAAGGCGAAAGAAATGGTACATAAAGTGCTTCAACGGATCGGGAGTATTGACTGTATTATTTTCACTGCTGGCGTCAGTCAACGTTCTTTAGTTGCAGACACACAATTCTTTGTCTATGAAAAATTGATTAATTTAAATTTTTTATCCATTGTTAACATAGCATTAACTGTACTCCCCTCGATGATTGAGAAAAAGAGCGGGCATTTTGTTGTTCTCTCCAGTGTGGCTGGTAAGTTTGGTACACCGGGTCGTTCAGGCTATTCAGCATCGAAGCAGGCATTGCATGGTTTTTTTGAATCTCTGCGTGCTGAGCATACGAAAGACAATATCAATGTTACATTTATTTGTCCCGGTTTTATTAATACTGATATTACCATGAGATCTCTCACTGGAAATGGGGAGCCTTATCAACGTATTGATAGTGAACTGGAACACGGCATGCCTGTCGATTTATGCGCCAAAAAAATTGTTAAGGCAATCGTTAGTGAAAAAAGAGAGATATACCCCGGAGGTAATAAAGAAGTCATTGGTGTATACCTTAATCGATTTCTTCCACGATTGTTACAGTATATTATTGCATTAAAAGGAAAATAAGCTAGATGGTGGAAATCAGTTTGTTAAAGAAGTAACGGATAAATTAGCTGAGAAGAAAAAGGGATCTGTAACATAATATCTAACGTATTAATCATCTTGGTTTGACAATAAAATCCTCTACTTTGTGGTAGGGGATTTTCAACTTATTTAAGTGATCTTTCTCTTATGCCATTATTTCAACATGATATGGATTTATTCTTTGCTAATTAGATCACTAGATTGGAGAACTATTCTTAAATCCAACGGAATAAACGAATGTATCTGATTAAACTTATTTAATATTTCATTTTGTCGTATTGTGTTCCATCCGATTACCCTTGATAATATGGATGAAATGATATCGTTCTATCCTCCGGGAGTGAATATATATGATGAAAAATAGTGATCTTTTTCCTCATCTAACATCTCTGCTACGTCAGGGGATTAGTCATGCACTGTATCCTAATGCTAAATCATTTCTTGACATGATAGCCGAGGATATTGTTTTTGAATTTCCTTATGCTTTGCCTGATGGAGTGCAAGTATTAAATGGAAAAAAAGCCCTCAAAAACTACCTTACAAGCAAATTAAAAGGAGATTATCATGCAGAATAATATTTTGATCACAGGTGGTAAGGGGAAAACCGGAAGGTTGATTAGTGAGTTACTGACCCAAAATGGGATCGCGCATCGGATTGGTACCCGCACCCCTGAATCAGGCAGTGAAATTGCTTTTGATTGGATGCGTCCTGATCTGGCCGAAGCCGCATTTTCTGGCATCAGGTCACTATATATTGTGGCGCCAACGAACACTAGTGATCATGGTTCAGTAGTACCACCATTGCTTGAGATAGCGCTAGAAAAAGGGGTTCAACGTTTTGTGTTGCTTAGTGCATCGTCGCTGGCCTCTGGTGCTCCAATGATGGGAAAAATTCACGCCTGGCTGGAAGCTAATACGCCAGAATGGACAGTATTACGTCCTACCTGGTTTATGCAGAACTTTTATGAGCAACGGCATTTGGTAACAATAAATGAAGAGAACGCTATCTATTCTGCAACGGGCGATGGCAAAGTGGGGTTCATTGACGCCCTTGATATTGCTCGTGCTGCTGTTTCTGCATTAACATCAAATCGAACCATAAATAAAGATTTTATCCTTACAGGACCTGAAACACTTAGTTATGGAGATATTGCTGCTGCATTGAGTAAAGCCTTAGGCCGCAAAATTAGTCACCGAAATCTAACGACCAGTGAATTGGCCAGTCGGCTACAACAAAATGGACTGGATGAAACCTACTCAAAAATCCTTTCAGCAATGGATAATGACATCGCTGGAAGGTTTAATTGTATGACGAGGGATAACACTTGTCCGAAGTAAATAAAGATCGGAGAACATCATATTTTATTTACCTGCGGAGAGTTGGTGATATTTATATCCGTCCATGGAAAGCCTTAGTTAATTGTTTTTTAACTGACGGTGATTATTTGCATACCAGGTAATATAGTCATTACTGGATATTGGCGTCTTGATTCCAATTTTATCCACGCCAAAACTGGTAATATAATCGTTTATTCTGTCTGCATGTTTACGTATATATTCAATACGTCTCTCGTCTATTCTTTGCGATTCCTGTAAATTGATCACTTCACTTTTCAGGAGATTGCTCATAGTACGGTGAATCCAATCGAGGAGATAACCTTCGATGATCATATAAAAATCATCATTATTGTATTGCGTTATCTAAATAAAATCCTGGCTTATCGCCAAGTGGAGTAATTTTAACTCCAGGAGTTAATTTGCCATTTACGGACAAAGGGAGAATAAATGGGAAAATACCATATTTCCTTCCTGATACATTTAACTGAGCTAAAATCACAGCTACTTTGGGTAGTTCACAAGGTGTAGTATTAGGCATAAATTTATATGCATTTTGTCTAGGTGAATTCAATATGAATACGCCTTTTTCTGGGAGATAATTAGCTTGTGTTTCGATCGCGATGAGATTATTTCCGTAAGCCAGCTCAGTTGCCAAATATACTCCAATGGCATGACCTGAGCAAAGTTTTTGGTAAAGATCTTCCACATATGGAGTTTGTGCTCCTAAGTTAGCGATAGTGCCTATGGCTAAATTAAAATGAATTGATAGCATAGAAACTACAGCGCAATCGTGTGGAGCTACAAGTTCATGCAGGGAAACTAATTCATTAAATGATGTCGTATGAATATTATTATTTTGAATATGTTTAAGTAGTTCTATGAATTTTTCTACTGACGACGGGTAATTATCACAAGTGCTTTTAAGTATTGCTAAAAGGTTATCAGATATTACCGTATTTCCTATACCTAAATAAGACCTTAATTTTGATTCCGAATTGCACAATGATTTATTCATATAGATGAAGCCTTTCCTAGAATAATATTTATATTAGCTATCTAATAGTGTCATGGGATACACCAGAAATATATACCTCTAATTTAAAAAATTTTATTATATAAAAGTGACCTGTTGAAAATTTTCCTTCTTATAGCCCAGTAGAGAAAACCATATTAAAACATGTTTATCAAATAAACAGGAGTTGGGGAGAACGTTAAACAGCTAAACTAGCTGCCCAAACTTAAGTAAATTTCCACTTGGATCAATTAGGTGGAACTCCAACATGCCCCATGGAGTTTCCGCAAGCGGAGAGACTTCAGTCTGCGCTTGTAGTTCTTGAAACACACTTTGGATATCTTTCACGAAAATATAGCAAGAAGTGTTCTCTGCAATGTACTTATCGTTACATGCCCAAAAATGGATTTCAGCTTCCCCTCTGCTAATTATCGCATATTCATTAGGAACAAAATTGTCGCAATGGAACCCAAGTTTACTTGTGTAAAAGTCAACCAATTCATCTAGATCCAATGCAGCCAATACAGGGACAGCCTCCCAATCGCTCATACATTTTCCCTTTTATTTATATATAATTTTTAAACGCTCATACCGGATTGTCTGACAAATCACTGTACGTTACTCTCATTAAATAAGTAATATGACTATAAAAATAGATTCAACAATACCTCCTAAAATCATAAGGAATTAACAATAAATTATTAAATATGATTTACTATGAATACAGCATTTTTACCTAGCATGGATTGCCTATCATGTCATCAACATTTGATCAGGGCAAGAGCGTGAAGGCTCATTTTTCATTCACATTTAAACCGGCCAGTAAAACCTGCACAAGATAGCCTTCATTTATATTGGCTCTGCGCCTGAGGGATCCCCTGCGTATTTCGGTTTGTCCGGCCATCTGATCTTTTCTTCGTAACTACTCACTTCTTAACTTACTTCCGCAGCTTCAGCCAGACTTTTTTTCCGTTGCGATTCTCCTGTTAATTCCAGCTGATGTGCGTTGTGGATCAATCGGTCTAACAGCGCATCTGCAACTGTCGGATTTTCCATCAATTCAATTTTGGCACAGCTTTTAAGTGGTTGAAATGAGTTCATTACACTCGCAGAAATGTTCAACTAATTTATCCAGAATTCAAGTTAGTTAGCTTATTTAACCACTGATTGAAATGTGGGCATTGGGAACGAATTGTATCTAATCCAATATCACCAGCGATGAGTGGGCCGTGTAAAGTCTTATGGTAATTTGGTATTATCGCCAAAATACGCTTAGATGGTGCAGTTTGTGGGCTATTATTAATATCTTCAGGGCTATCAAATTGAGCTTTGATGGTTTGTAATGCTGAGATGGGGGCGTTGTCATCAAGCCAATCCGCAAATTTTTCAGGTTGGCAAAACAATAGTGCTTCAAATTCATGTAATAACAGATTGGGAATAAAATTAGTTTGCCCAATATCATTAGCGAAAGCTTGCTCTAGCTTAACTACTCGTTCGTTGGCTGCATTATCCTGTTGTTCATTATAATCAGGGAAATCAGTAGGCAAGCCATAATAGTCAATTAATGTTGTGACGAATGCGCCGGGATCTTGTCGACATAAGCGAGTAATTTGATATTTTACCTTACCATAACTTGTAATACCACCTTTCTGACTGGTACTCGTCTGAGCTAATATTGGCGTCAGATAGATTTGCTGTGCTACAAAATAGGGAGCTAACACATCCCGCACAAAAGTTTCTTCCGTTTGCCCCTCTACAAAAACATTGATACGGATCATCGCTGTGGCCTCCCGCCGAGTAAATTTTTCTTCCATAATTCACCAAGGCTATAGTCTTCAAGCCATTCTGAAAGAAAGTCACTATTCAGACGCTTAAAGGTCGATACCCCTTGTTGTTTGTCAACGATAATCAAATCATCAGCATCAAATTGATCGACCAGTTCGACTGACTGGGTAGAAATAATCAGTTGGTGCTTACTGCTGGCGTTTTTGATCAAACCAGCCAGTACATTAATAGCATAGGGGTGGAGTCCAAGCTCTGGTTCGTCAATAATAATTGAACTTGGCATATAGTCTTCGGGTTGCAGTAACACGGTAGTCAATAAAATAAATCGTAAAGTACCATCGGACAATTCACTCGCTTTAAACGGAATATCCTGCTCTTTCTCTGTCCATTCGAGTTGAATGTAATCAGTATTATCCGAGGTGGGCCGCAAGTAAAAATCACCAAAAAATGGGGCAACCATTTGAATGGTTTTGACAATGCGTTTGTAATGCAGAATATGATTTTTTTGCAGACGATATAAGAATGCCGCTAAATTAGCACCATCTTCCCGTAAATAGTCATTATCATTAATACGATGAGTTTGTTTAACTCTAGCATTATCACTCGTATCATGGAAATGGTAAACCCTCCATCGGAGCATAGTAAGTAATGCGTAGTCCTCAATGTTATGATGCTGAATGATCTGAGATTCAAAGTGTCCAGCACCAATATTATAATCCCCTTTGATGTCCAAAAAGAGTGATTCATGTTGGAACATCATACGGTTATCATTTGTGGGTTCCAGTTCAAACTTATAACCATTGTGACCAAAATAAAGCTCAGTGCTCATAGACTCAGTTTTTTTACGACCAAAATGCAATAATGTGTCGGGGCCACCCATTTTGCCAACAAGAGATTGTAAACGATGATCAAGTACAACGGCGATTAGGCGAAAAAAACTGATGAAATTGGATTTCCCAGCACCATTGGCACCAATGAGTACATTTAGACATCCCATTTGTAAATCACATTCTGAGATAGATTTGTAGCCTTTTATATTAATTTTTTTTAAGAAATTATTGTTGGTTACTGGTTTCATAATTTTGCCTTTTCAGCATTATGCGACTCAAATATGCCCTATGTTAGGGCAAATAATAGGTTAAGTATTATCTTAATTGCCAGGTTTGCGTCCAGCTCTTCCTCTAAAAACTTTTCCTTAAGCGGAATACATTATCATTAAATGCTCCTTCTATACACCAGAGGCTTCAGCCGCTTTATTACCGCCACGACTGCTCTAATTGCTACTGGCTGGAACGAAAGTTGCCGGGCGAGATTCATGCCTTTGCATGAAGCATCTAGGGATTATCTTAAAAATAAGCTTTATTCTGATGCAGAGGGTGTGATTTTGTATTACCACACTGCGATGCCTATTGTGGTTCAGTGTGAGTGGAGCTACGGAATTAATCAGGATGGAACTATCCTGGTGCAGCTGGTAATCCTTCTTATGCTGGAACGTGAGGTACCAGGCTGGAAAAATGCTAGTTATGCTGAGTCGAGGGAAGCAATGAGAGGGCAATTCAGAAGAATATTGGCATTTTGGTTGTTTCAGTTTCACGTTAATACCTCACTTTCATATTAATCAGATTAGCAGACACGAAATTCTTGCTCCACTACATCTTCCGAAGTGCACCTACTATGTCACTGACTCTCATCAGTCAAGTATTTTTTCCTTACCTGAAAAACCGGTACCATAATGAAAATATTGCAAACGGGCGACAGACCGACCAGCTTGGCGCAGGTCATAGCCGAAATTGGTCGTGCTGATAAAACCATCCATATGCTGACTTACCTCGACGATGAAAACAAACGTCGAAGGACGTTGCAACAACTCAGGCGTGAGGGTTATCCGGTTCAGGATGAAGATGTTGAAAAACTCTCGCCGTTACAATGTGGGCATATCAATATGCAAGGGCGCTATTCCTTTACGGTGCCGGAGTCCGTCAGCAAAGGAGAACTGAGAGCGTTCAATGAAGAGGTTTAATTTATTGATTAATATATTAATGGCTATTTAAATTGGCCCATTAACGGCGTTTGCTGTTCCGTTACTCCCCAAACCCCTATATAACCAGTTAGTGAATTGGTTATGAATCTTAGTGTTTGATGATTATAGTACCAGATGGTGGTAATCAGCTTGATAAAGAAATAACTGATCAATTAGCAGAGAAAGAAAATTAATCTGCAACATAATACTGAATTTAACGATAATAACTTTTACTTTTTTTGATAAAAACCACCATGTTGCTTTTATCAATTATTTATTTCAATGGAAAAACTTTTGGCATTATTTATCAGGAGAGTCACCTATTATATTAATATGAAGTTGGTGCAAAGATTATTTGCATAATTTACACTGCAAAACGTCAGACCTTATTTATATTATTAATCAGGAGTAAATTATGAAAAAATTGATATCTATGTTATTTATTTTAATTGGTATGATTAGCGCCCCTGCATTCTCAGCGGAAACCAATAGTGGCATTGTTAGAGTCGCAGAAATTAAAGCTGATTGGGATAATCCTGCACATTATTTTTATACATTTAGCGGGAATTTAGCTGGTAACTGTGGGAAACCTGGTTATATTTGGTCAGGATCAAGCGCTGAAAACGTTAATAGGCTATTAAGTCAAGCTTATGCACAGGGTTTAAATATTAAAGTTGGTATAGAAAATGCGAGTTGTAATATAACTACCGTTTACGTTATTAAACAATAGTAATTGTTTCTTATGCCATTATTAATGGGGCAAAAAGATAGATAAACATTGATTTACCTAACTCTATAATAAAATCCTCTACTGCATCGTAGAGGATTTTCAAAATTAATTTAAACAACATTTTCTTTGTGAAATTATCTCAGCGTAACATCCATTTATTCACAATATATTTCAGTGACAAAACTTGGTGCATTCTCAATGGTGTCGTGAACCGGGCAGGTTCTATTAATAAAGTCGACAAAAGCATGAATTTCTTCTTCACTATTATCAGCTTTAATATGAAATTTTGTCACTATTTTAGAGAAGCCTAATTTCGCTTGTTTATTTCTACCAGTGAAACCATCAGTATCAAGTTCACCTTCTAGATCAACGTGAATATCAATTAAGTTAATTTTGTGTAGTTTAGCAAAAGCCTTTGCTACGATACATTTACAAGCCCCGAGAGAACAGAGTAGAGCTTCAACTGGATTCATCCCCTGATCAGTACCACCTAAATTACGCGGTTCATCCAAATAAAAGGAGAAATCTCTTGATGTACATTCAACTTTCACTCCAGCTACAGATTTTACTGTGGCAGTAAATAGTTCTTTCGCCATGATCCAACTCCTTAAAATTAATATTAGTTTTTCACTGGGGCAAACAGAATTTTGCTAATCAGGATAAAACTCAGAGGACAGTATCTGGGACATACCCCAAATGCATACATCGGGAAACGCATCTAATCCGGTTTCGTTCATTGCTGAGGCAACGGCTTTAGACCAGACAACATCAACCCAGTCTGGATCATCTAACTTTGTCTTTAAACTAGGAGATTCTTTTAAACCATAAAGAATCTCTTTTCTTTGCGCTTTAATTGTTCTTTCCCAACTTGTTCCTCTATGGCTTGGTTGGTATTTCCATTTTAATAAGTGAGCAATTAATACTGCCATGCGGCTAGCCAACTCACGCTGTTCGCTCTTGCCCACGTCTTCGATCTCCTCAGCAATATTGGTTATATCAATCTCAGAGAATTTACCGGCACGTAATAACGCTGCCTGTTCATTTGCCCAAGCGACCACATCAGTTTCGTAACGGGTATGATTCATAATTGCCTCCGCTAATAGGTCTATTATGCTAGCAGTCTGTCAGAGAATACGCTTTAGGTCAAAAAAGAACTTATCTTCGATAACTCAGTATTCAGCCTACTGCCGGCAACATTCCACTTACGATGCCAATTTGGATTGCTATTACTGCAACACCGCAGGCAAATACCAGCAATAGTACGGGCTTACCACCAGGTACCCGATATTGACGTTCATTTTGTTGACGGGATTTATATGCCAGGAGGCTAGGTAATAATAACGCTAAAATTGACAGTGCGACCGCGGCATATCCCAACGCCATCACAAAACCTTTTGGGTAAAATAGCGCGAAAATCAATGGTGGAACGAAGGTCAGCAAACCAGTTTGCATACGCCCGGTTACATTATCTTTGCGTTTAAATAGATCACCTAGAAAATCAAACAGGCCAAGTGCGACACCGAGGAATGAGGTTGCGAGCGCTAGATTAGCAAACATTTGTACTGCAAGTTCAGTTTTCGGTGAAGCAACAACTTCACGAATGCTGTGTAATAAGCCATTCAACCCGGCGTTTTCAGCTAAGATATCGACAAATGTGTTGGAATTGATACTCCCTAATGTCGCCAATTGCCAGAAAATATAAGTAATTAACGGAATTGCACTGCCGATAATAAACACCCAACGGAGCCGACGTACGTCGCCGTTCATATATTTCACAATACTGGGAACACTGCCGTGAAAACCAAACGATGTGAATATCACCGGAATTGAAGATAATATTAACCCTTGTTCTAATGGTAGTGTCAGTAGGTTAACATGCTGAACATGCGGCATCATCAGCCCCAACATCAATACCAGGAAAATAATTTTCGCACTGAAAATAACTCGGTTAACCATATCTACTGAACTGGTGCCAATGCAAACGATTCCTCCGGCAATTACCGTAAACAGAATAACGCCCACGGAAGCAGGAAGGGACAAATTAAGCCATTTATTGAGGCTGACTGTCAGTAATTCCCCGGCACCACTAATATAGGCTGATGTTAACGCATACATCAGAAACATCATGCTGAAACCCGTTAATATTTTGCCGCCGCTGCCAAGATAACGTTGAGCAAGTGTCCCTAATCCCGTATCAGGAGACTCATATTGATAAGCTTCAACCAGTAATAATGCGGTGTAACTCATCAAAACCCACAAGCCAACCAACATGATCAAGCTTACACCAAATCCTACACCGGCGGTGGCTAATGGCATGGCTAACATACCAGCACCTATAGTGGTTCCGGCGATAATAAAAGTACTGCCAAAAGTACGGTTCTTCACGTTTTTTTCCCTTCGAATCAACAACAAATATTTAATAATAGAAAATCAGGCCACTTTCTTTTTTTCTTCTTCATCAACAATCTGAGTCAGTTTGTGAATAAAAATTTTCTGGAGCCTTTCCCAATACTCGTCAAAGTCGTCAGCACTACGTAAACAATGAGTCATCACAGCAGCACGCAAAACATATAAACTGTGGACTTTCTGCCATTCTTCTTGGTCAAAACCGCAACTTTCAACGTAATGCCAAGGCGTATCACCATACTCTCCATAACCAAGGGAGGTGGAAGAAGTCAAAAAATCATTGGTGTAACTACGCCCAGAAGTATATGAACAAAGCTCGTACATCCGTTTATTAAGACGGTTGTGGTGACTTAAATCATTATTTCCTTGCTCTTTAAAAGTGAAATTGACCATATGGAAATCAGGATTTGGCATGGTATGAATTTCAAACCGGCGTTTGCCAACAACCAATGGTTCTGTGGTTAAAAGTTTTTTAATCATCCAATTAGCCGTCACAATACCGGCAGCAATGACTTTTCCGTAACCACTGATATTAAGTGGAACCAATCGGTGTGCGGCCCAAATTGCGGCGGCGATAGCTCCGGCTTTAGATCCCTCCATAATAGAGGCGCCGAGTACGACATGCCGGTCAATGGCTTGCTCTGGTTGAGTATCAACATCTTCGAAAACATAAGCCGCCCGGTAGGAAATTAGGTCAACAATACGCTTATCTTTCATACATACCGCACCGGCGGCATATTGAATAAATCCAACTTTGTGAGGATCTACGGTGATTGAATCAGCCTGACACATGGCCCGGAAGCTTTGGTAAATTTCAGGTTTAGGCCAAATAATATCTTCGGGAATAATCGCCAATTCACGATAACGACGGATAAGTTCATCATATTCCATAAACTCTCCCTGTTCGTTAAGGAACATTGCGCTGGCATAACCTGCATAAGCAGCATCAATATGCACATAAAATGAGACGCCATAACGCTCTTCACACTCTTTGCGCAACGCAATAACTTCATCAACTCGGTCAATGGCTCCCACTTCTGTCGTTCCAACTACAGTTACCATCGCCAGAATAGGTTCCCCCTGCTCTATCAGACCGAATGTAATTTCACGCA
The DNA here is from genome assembly GCF_019090985.1 of Photorhabdus akhurstii. Lineage (NCBI taxonomy): Bacteria > Pseudomonadati > Pseudomonadota > Gammaproteobacteria > Enterobacterales > Morganellaceae > Photorhabdus > Photorhabdus akhurstii. Next base: position 2,716,485 of record NZ_CP020335.1, read on the forward strand.
TTTTTTCAACATCGGTACGATAATTCGCATCGACTGGCAATGGCACGATATGCTGTTGACCGATTCCCAGAACATCCATTGCTTTCATCCATGAATAATGTTTCGACTGTGGAACCAGGACTTTGCCAAACATCCCCTGCTTTATCCCGGCGCCACGGCAAGAAAGTTCACGAACTTCTTCGAAAATGCCACGTTTTTTTAATTCATCCGTCAAATCCAGAATATCTGATGGCGACATATTCAACAGTTGTTGTTCTGATTTATTTGCGACCAGATCGCTGGATTGTGGATATTGTGCAATGGCAAGAGGCATGGTTTTTAAATTACGCGCGACCCATAACCCTTCATAATTGGCGACGGTTCCTCCTGATGTAATATGTCCCCAGGCTCGGCGAGGGTCGTAACCAAACATCCGGCATAGATCCAGCCCTGCTTCAATTTCTAGCTCCGTTGTTGTCGGTGATGACTCGTGGGCGCAATTGTTTGGGTTGTACATCATCGCCATGACATAAGCGAGATTGGAAACCATCAGGGTGTCGGCATTCATATGCCCCATATAGCGAGGAGAAAACCAGGGAATCGAGGTGTTTTTCAGCTTAGCGGATAACTGGTTTAGAATACCCTCTGTCCGATAAAGCGTTTCCCTATAATCAGGTGCATAACGATCAACCGAGGTGACTAAGGCGGGATCTTCTGGGTGAAAATCAGAGCGCCAGTGCATGTGCTCACTTACGGCATATTCCATCATTTCTCTAAAAAAAACCGTATTTTCTGATTTAGGGCCTAAAAACAACGCATCAATGTTTAAGTGCGAAGTAAACTGCTTGGTCATAATTATATTACCCTTTCAACTAACAAAAACGGCTGTCAGCAACAGAGAGATTCTGAAATTCTTTACTTGTTAATGAAATCACTATCTTTCTCTGATGGTCAGACAGAAAATTATATGCCACCTAACTTACCAATAGCTGGTCATACCTCATTATTCTAGACATTCAGAAAAATCTATCAGGTGGAATAGATTAATCATTAACATATCTATAAACGATCGTTTGTTAATAGATATAGACTATATTTGTTAAAATATTAACAATGACGTTAAATATAAATTCTGATTTTGTGCGCGAGGACAAAGAACGAATAAAAACAAATCAAAAAACAGAGGAAAATAGGGGCTTATTTGTTGTTAACCTTGTTAATTATAAGGATTTTTTAACGTGAAGTGGTTAGCAGATAGAATGCAGGGCTACAAATTAAAATAGCCCTGATTTAAGCAGAAGTACTATTAAGATGATACATTTACCAACATAACCTTGCCGATAACATCACCGGCTTCCATCATTCGATGTGCATCAGCAGCATCTTTCAGATCAAAAACTTTACAAATTAATGGACTGACTTTTCCTGATTTCAATAATGGCCAGACATGTTTTTCCAATTCCCGAGCTATCTCTGCTTTTTCCTCTACACTGCGGGAACGTAATGTAGAACCCGTGTGAGTCAGACGTTTTAGCATTAAGGGCATCAGATTAAGATTTTCAGGGTTTCCTTTCATCATACCAATCTGAATAATTCTCCCGAATTTAGCAGCAACCTTATAGTTTTTATTGACATAATCACCGCCGATTAAGTCAACAACTATATCAACGCCATGATTACCCGTGATTTTCAATACCCGATCAACGAAATCTTCTTTACGGTAATTAATAACAAAGTCAGCGCCTAAACTGTGTGCGACTTTAGCTTTCTCATCAGAGCCGACGGTAGCAATGACTCTGGCGCCAAAGGCTTTTGCTAACATAATAGTGACGCTGCCTATCCCAGAAGTACCACCGTGAATTAGCAAATTTTCTCCTTGTTTCAACTTGCCAGTCTGAAAAACATTAGCCCAGACGGTAAAAAAGTTTTCTGGCAATGCGGCTGCCTGAACAAAATCCAAACCATAGATGGGTAAGGCAACGGAGTCATGTACCAGGCAATATTCGGCATAACCGCCGCCGGCAACAAGAGCGCAAACTTTATCGCCAAGATTCCAGCGTTCACAACCTTCACCTTTGGCAACCACCTCTCCTGCAATCTCCAAACCCGGCAATGGCGATGCATCCGGTGGTGGTGGATAGGAACCCATTCTCTGAAATATATCAGGCCGATTAACACCTGCCGCAGCTACTTTTACTAACAAGTAGCCTTTTCCTGGCCGTGGTAACGGAACCTGAACCAGATGCAATTTCTCCGGGCCTCCGGGCTTAATGATACTGATCGCTAACATATATTGGGGCAATGAATTAATTTGGCTATGCATATATACCTCTTATTTCTTTTGACGATCCTTTTTATGAATTTAGTCTAAGTTTAGATGATAATATTATTTATTCTGATTTGTGGAAAGAGTGCTGAGAAATAATGCAGGAATCTCTGTTATGTACTAAGGCGTTTGGCTGAAATTCCTTCACAAATGACTAAGACTACAGGCACCAAAAAGTGGCAGGATGAAAATTGAGTAACAAGACGGTATCACCGACCTTGTGGTCTTCATTTCCAGTGAACATAAGAGTTTTCACTGCGGTGATTCTAATATACCTATCTGTTATTAATCAATTCTTAGTACATGCAAAAAGAAACTGGTGACAGAACTTCCACATACTACCATTTCATGTATGCTGATTCTTTGAAATGACAAAATAATTGAGGTAGTTATGGGAACAACAGCAAAACAACCCAATGACCCGACAGTAAAACCGAAAAGCGGATTTGATCCGTCTGAGCTGGTCAAAGCACGCGTCATCAATCTTGCTGATCATTTTATTAATGTGCTTAAGAACAAAGATTCAGAGAGTATTTCTCTGTTGTTAACCCTACCTGATAATGAATTTTGGGCAGAAGTCAAAGGGCGGGCTAACTATGTTGAAATGGTGGAAAATATCACACTGGAAAAGAAGGAACACGAGGCATTAATCGAAAGTAGAAACGCTTTTCTGGCCCATCTTGGGGAATACGGTGGCGTTTATAAGTCCAGTAAGGTTGCTGATATATTAGGAGTGACCCGCCCGACAGTAAATAAATATGGTGAAAATCATAAACTCATTGTATTAAATTGGGGAATAGAGAATTTATATCCTGTATTCCAGTTTTCGGTAAATAAAAAAACGAGTAATAAAGGATATTTAAAAGGTGTTCCAGAAATACTGACTAATCTAGGTCCAGTCAGTGGCGTAAAAAAGTGTGATTTTTTCATCCGTAAAATCAAGACATTTAATCCTGGTATCGATCTGGCTGAATCCACGACGGTACTGGATATCCTCAGAAATGGCGCCTCCAATGATGAAATTGCTCAATTGGTAAGGCTGGCGAAAATATTCGATTCTGTTGATTCTATGTAAAGAATTCCAGTATGTAATTGAAAACAGCCATTTTACCCTACTCTCCTTCGAAATATGTCAACTACCCAGAAATGCTTGTTCTCACAATACTACTGTTTGCCCGCCATCGACTAGCAGTGATACGCCGGTTACAAACGATGCGAGATCCGATCCTAACCATACGACTGCATTTCCTACCTCTTCCGGCTCTCCCAATCTTCGAAGAGGCATCCTCTCCCGTAACCCGTCAAACATTTTCGCGACTTCCGGCGAGGAAAGAGGAAGTGCTGTATTGATTAGCCCTGGGCATACGGCATTAACACGAATACCTGACGGTCCGAAAGCATCGGCCAATGCGGCCACCATCATATTGACGCCAGCTTTGCTAGTGGAATAGGCGGTTGTAAGTTGGCCTGTCCTAATGGACCCCATACTTGACGTTGCCACAATACTTCCACGTTTGCCCAGTTTTATCATCTGTTCAGCAGCAGCCTGTGCGCCAAATAAAACGCCATCAAGGTTGACCGTAAGCAGCTTGTGAAAATCATCTGCACTAATCTGTGGACCATCGGTAGCTAATGCAATTCCGGCATTGCAAGCCATCAAATCAACACCGCCAAACGGTGTAGCGACGTCGACTAATGTATCCATCTCGCTCCGCGAAGTGACATTACATCGATGGAATATGGCTTGCGCGCCAAGCGAATGAAGACGCTGGAGCACCGGCACTCCTCCCTCTCGGGGTTGATCCGTGATGTCGCCAATAATTACGGTTGCTGCGCCATGACGTGCCGCGGCTAAAGCAATACCGGCTCCGATGCCGCTTGCGCCGCCAGTGACAATGACAACCTTACCTTCTAACATACGGTCCATTTGATGTTCCTTATTGTATCGCGCTATCACAGGCGCTATTTGAGATATTTATTGATCCAGTGAAACACAGAATACCTATAAAGAATTACTCCAGAAGTGCTCATATAAGGCATATCGGTGAGGTAATGTTGATTTTATGAATTATGTCCCATTTTTCCTAAATGTTTGACATATTCAAACCTCCGGTTACCGTCAGAAAATACCGGAGGTCCAATGTTTCGCAAATAGCTTATTCAGACTTTATCATTATTATCTTATTTCGAGCCTAGCCCGCGACCTGGCAATGTTTGGCATGTTGGCCCACTTGATAAAGGCGCGACTACTGGATATTTGTCATCAGGGGTAATGTAAACTCGCGTTGTTGCCACATATCCATCACTGAAAGTTGCTTCAATATAAGTCGCTTCCCATCCCATGTTTGGAGAACCTAACGAAATTTCAACTTGTTGCAGCGTATTAATATCGAGTGGTGATGCTTTATATCGGATACCACATGCATAACGAAAATCTCGTGAAATTGGATTGGCAGCAGTCCAACGTATCACTTTTTCAGGCTTTTCTGAAAAATTGACGGTTAGTATTTGCGAATTCTGTTGTGCATGCAGAATTGTATTAAGCTTTGGCAAAGGAATAGATTGCTGTAACCGATTAATAAATGTAATCAATGACTGTTCAGTAAAGTTCAGAATGCCACGATGATCAGAATTGGGGGCTACTCGTAAAGATTTGTCTCCAGGCAGAATATCATAATAGAGTCTTGCATTATCAGCCGCGAAATAATCATCCCCACTGGCATTGACGATGTATTTAGGAATGGCAAGTCGAGACTCATAAATTGATCCCAAATATTGCAGAGGATCTTCTATCTGCATTAATTTAGCAAATGCAGGCGTATTGACTTTTTCATCGACATGTTCCTGATAATACGGATAAAAAGCAATCGGCCAGTTTTTTCCGTAAGATTCATATACATGTTTAAATGCTGCGTGTGTGTTAAGTATGTCGATAATAAAAGGCACAATTGCATCAACCCGTGTGTCTGCTATTGCCGATAACCAGGTTGTCCAGCCTCGTTTCGAGGCGCCAGAAACAATAAAGTTATTAATATTCCACGGTGTTAATTCCCGCTGTGCCAAAGTCATTGCTTGAGAAACAGAAGTCGCCATAGGAATATGTAAAGGTATCAACGACAGCTTCTCTGGCTCGTTCATGAATAATGTCCAACTGTGAGCAATACTATCATCTTCTTTGCGGGGTTTTCTATCGTCCCGGTACACGAGATATTGATTAGGAATATTACTGATCGAGATAACTATCGTATTTGTTGCACGGGCAATAGCCGCCAGGGTTGTCGAGCTAAAATCTGTTGGTAAAACTGGCGCCTCAGATCCACTATTATAGTTAGTTCCATTATTCACAATGATAAGTGCACGCGGTGAAAGCGGATGATCAGGAATAAATATATCAACATTGTGTTGCCATTCGGCCGGTAGAATAACGTTTTCTGGAGACCAGAATTGTGATGTTAATTGATAGTGACGTAGTTCAATTTGAGGTAATTTTTCTTTACTTAAAAGCGAATATTTAAGGGGCTGGACTGCTAATTCCTCTCGATAGCAGGGAAGTACATTGATGAAATTGATATCAGCCTCATTAGAGCATGGTGATTGTTCTGTATTAGACTGGGCATAACTATTAGTATTAGTAGCCGCCAATAACAATAGGGTAATAATTGTTTTTTTGAAGAAACTAGACATTAATTCATCCTTAATATATAGGTAATTGAATAATATAGTTGGATAACTTTACCAATATGATAATTTAAAATCATAAACCTTAATATTGTAAATAATGTATTTCTCTCCAGCAAACCTGACTTCAATTTCAATCAAATCATCTAAAATAAAGTGATGGAAAACTTTTACACTAAGCCATTTTCATTTAAATTGGCGATGCCATCAAATGGTCTGCTATCTTTTATCTCTGCAAGATATTGATTATTCTTTTTAATAACATATTGATACGGCGTGTACTAATTACGATCAATGGTGAATTCAAGTTGACTTTTATTTAATGACTTCCGGCCAGTATCCCGGTAAAAAAAGGTCATGCTCATTTATTATGGTATCCGAATACCAAATTCTAACGGTTGGGTTTCCCTCTTCCTTGAGAGTTTAAAGGCACCATAAATGGTTTATACCCTATGGATTTCAAGATGGATCGCGACGGCAAGGGAGTGAATCCCCGGGAGCATAGAGAACTATGTGACCGGGGTGAGCGAGTGCAGCCAACAAAGAGGCAACTTGAAAGATGACGGGTATATATTCTCTCTGTAATAGGGGTCAGACCCTGAATGTTCAAAACGAAACCATATCTGCCGGATTAAGCGTGCTTATCACACCCAGAATACCCTTAGCCAACGGAATAGCTACCGGAGAGAGATAGGAGCCGAGCGGGATACTCGCGTGGTCAATGCGGGTAAGCATGGTAAAGTCGTCGTTGCGTCCGGTAAGATCGTCGCTGATGGCTTTGCCAATGCGCACCGTTTGCGCTACTCCATGACCATTCCAGCCATGTACCATATACACGGGTACTCTGTCGTCGCTCTTGCGGGCATCGGTGGCGCCGTTCAGGGTCAGATCGCTGATCCCGCCCCAAGAATATTCTAGTTCGGCTTTTTCCAACTGCGGGAACACGGTTCTGATACGCTTAAGCAGATAGTTGTTCACATCACGCGGCGACCAAGAATTGCCAGTACCCTGTCCACCGAACAGCAGGCGGTTGTTGCGCACCGCACGATAGTAGTCGACCTGTAACTGTGTATCGTAGACCGGCAGATCTGACGGGAGCAGCTCTTTGACATCCACTGGCAACGGAGGCGTTACCGCTACGTAGGAGAAAAAAGGCATCGTGGTGGAAAGGCCGGAGATAAACTCTCCCGTGGAGGCATGTACACCCAACACCACGGCTTTACTTGCCCTGATAATCCCCCGCTCAGTTTCTACGACTGTGCCGCCAGTATCCTGCCTGATGCCCTTCACTTTCGTGCTGTCATAGATTCGCCCACCCAGTCTGGCGAAACCATAAACCAAGCCACGCAATAGCGCCAGAGGTTGGACCTGCCCACCGATACTGTCGATATTCGCTCCGTGGTAGATGTCCGAACGCACATATTTTTCCTGTAGTTCGTGCGGTCCGATAACCCTCATCGCCGTATCTCCCAACTGGCGCCGGGCATCGGCATTAGCCACCAGCGGCCCCATGTGGCCTGCGTGCACCGCAACAGTGATATGACCATATTTGCGGTCACATTCGAAACTATAACGCTCACGGAGTTCATCCACGAGATTCATCGCTTCAACAGATGCAAAACGCCATAAGCGTTTAGCCTCATCGAATGAAAGTTTTTCCAGTATGGTTTTAGCTTCCCAGCGTGCGAGCCCAGGGGTTATCTGTCCCCCGTTGCGGCCAGAAGCTCCTGAACCAATGTTATCCTTTTCAACCAGAATCACGTCCACTCCCGCTTCAGCAAGATGTAATGCCGTGGAAGCGCCCAGCAACCCACCGCCGATAACCACAACCTCGCAGTTCTGGTCTCCAGGCAGACTTCCAAAAGCCGGACAGTCAGCCAAAGAAGCTTCATAATAGTTGGCTGGCATGGCGTCAGCAGCAGCATCTTTATGCCAGCTCCAGATACGCGAATCCAGCCCCAACCGGCTGACTCTATGCTGCGCATCCTCCAACAGTGTTGGTCGTAGCTTATCAATATTGATGGCCGGATCATCGGCCGTAGTTAAGGTCCGGGCGAGTAGGGATAAGTTGGGAAGTACGGATGAAAGTACTCCCGCCCCCGCGAGCGTCGCGACGGTAGAGATAAAGTCTCTTCTATTCATTGTCATTTCAACACTCCTGTCATGATTTTGAAATCACCCGCTGGCCTGGTCTGGAGAGTTTCTCTATGAGTGAATCCGGTTATCCGAGCTGTATTTATTGCTGCCCGAGCTCCCTTTCAGACCGGCGAGAATCAGCAGGATAACAGTGCCGATAAACGGTATGAGATGCAGCAGTAACCACCAAGCGCTACAGTTGATGTCGTGCAGGCGGCGGGCATTCACGGCTAGCGTGGGCAAAAGCGTGAGCAGCAGATAGACAGCGCTGAACCAGCCCATATAAACCTCAGGATTGGCAACGGCAAAGTAGCGCTCAAGGAAAGAGATAATAAATACAGCCAGGATCTGGAACAGAACGAAGTACCAAAACTCCTTACGCTTGGCTCGCCCCTTGAAGCATGCATAGTTCTTTAATACATTTAAATACCAGTGCATTGTTATCCCCTCTTTGTGATGCAGCAGATTCTATCTACTGTTCAGCCAGATCGAGCAGTACAGACTCCAGAATGTTGAGCGCTTCATTAAAAACGTTATTTTGTATGGTCAGTGGCGGAAGGAAACGGATCACGTTGCCGTGTACACCGCATGTCAGCAGGATCAGACCACGCTCCAGCGCTTTCTGACGTACCGCGTTGGTAAAGCTGACATTGGGTTCCTGACTGTCCGCATGGTTAAACTCCACTGCAATCATCAGCCCGAGCCCACGTACGTCGGCGATCTGCGGGACACGCGGTCGCAGTTCATGCAGCCGCTGTTTTAGCTGGTCTCCCAACTGCGTCGCTCGCGCATTCAGCTTTTCTTCTTCGATCACATCTAGCACCGCATGAGCGGCCGCAATCGCTACCGGATTACCACCATAGGTTCCCCCCAGACCACCAGGCACTACAGCATCCATCAACTCGGCACGTCCCGTTACAGCCGCCAGCGGCAAACCGCCCGCCAGACTTTTCGCCATAGTGGTCAGATCGGCAACAACCTCATGATGCTCCATAGCAAACAGTTTGCCCGTACGCGCGAAACCGGTCTGGATCTCATCGGCGATAAGTACAATGCCGTGGTAATCGGCGATCTCACGCAGAGCTTTGAGCAGTTCAGGAGGTGCAGGATAGAAACCGCCTTCGCCCTGTACCGGTTCGATGATGATGGCAGCGATGTGTGCAGGCTCAATGTCGGTTTTAAAGAGATTTTCCAGCGCATTCAGCGTTTGTTCCACACTAATGCCATGCAGCCCGATCGGAAACGGAATACGGTAAACGTCGCTAACCAACGGGCCGAACCCCATTTTGTACGGTGCAACTTTGCCGGTTAATGACATACCGAGGAAGGTACGGCCGTGGAAAGCGCCGCTGAAAGCGACCACGCCACTGCGACCGGTAGCGGCACGTGCGATCTTCACGGCATTTTCCACCGCCTCGGCCCCGGTAGTGACAAAGACGGTTTTCTTCGCAAAATTACCGGGCGCCAAGCGGTTCAGACGTTCGGCCAGCGCCACATAATTTTCGTAGGGCGCTACCTGATGACAAGTGTGGGTAAACTGTTCCATTTGTTCTTTGGCGGCCGCGATGATGCGCGGATGGCGGTGGCCGGTATTTACCACGGCGATACCGGCGGCAAAATCGATATAACGTTGCCCCTGAACGTCCCAAATTTCAGCGTTTTCCGCACGCTCCACATAGACTTGTGTGGCCACGCTCACGCCTTTTGCAATAGCCTCGCTGTGTCTTTTGGCTAATATAGCTCCAGTCATAAATGAAAACTCCTCAGCAATCTGAAATAAGCGAGCTTCAACAGACAGACGCCCGATGTGATATAGCTCCCAGAGCTGGTAGAAGTAACTGATCCAGCGTCGAAACCAGCATATCCGCCGCTGCAATTCCGACATAATCCACATAAGGAGCGTCGATGAACTCATATCTGCCGGTGTATGGGCATCCGGTTGCGGCGCGACCGCAAGCTTCGCGCCGGGTATCGATCAAGGCTAAAAAATACCGTGGCGATGCAGCGCTTTCGCATCCTCCGGTACCGGGGTGATAGCATCCCAAAGCTCAGCCACTTTGCCGTCCTCAATGCGCCATAGCTCGAAGTAGCTGTGACGCGCTCCGGCGATACTCCCCTCCGAATGGGTCAGAACAAACTGCCCATCGGCTACTGTACGGTGAATTTTAGTGTAATGCAGGCCCTGCCCCTCATCCCGGAGTTGCTTAAGAAACGAGATGACGGCATCCGTACCATCAGGGATATCGGGGCTGTGCTGGCGAAACAATTCACCATTAGTGTAGTTTCCAAGCTCTTCGTAGTGACCTTCGATCAGGGTACGTGTAAAAAAGTTGATCACCAGCTCGCGATTTTTCTCTCGGTCATGGCCATCGCCTGTTTCAGTCGGGCCGTCTAACTGAGTCCGGCCACTGACGTTGGGTGCCGCCTGCGGCACCAGGCCGTCCCAGTGTTCTACGATTAAGCCGTCGGCAACCCGGTACAGATCGAAACCGACCAACGGCCAGTCGTCTAATCCCGTTAAAACGACCGTGGATGGCGACCAGATCACCATCTTGCAGTACACGATACGTTTCGTGGCGCAGTTCAGGATGTGCCCAGACCAGATCACGCAATCCGGCAAGACCATCTTTGACCAACGGAGAATGTTCGATGAAATGCGGCGCAAAATAACGCTCAAGCGCTCCTACATCACGGTCAGTAAACAGCTCGTGGTGCGCACGCGACACCAAGTCGCGCGGAGATACATTCTGAATCATTACGGATGTCCTGTGTCAGTCGTTGGAACTCATCACATGTTTGATACGCGTATATTCATCGAAGCCATAAGCCGACAGATCTTTACCATATCCGGAGCTCTTGAAGCCGCCGTGCGGCGCTTCTGCCGTAAGCGGAATATGGGTGTTAATCCAGACGGTACCGAAATCGAGTTCACGTGATAGGCGCACCGCGCGGCCATGATCGCGAGTCCAGACACTGGATGCCAGTCCGTATTTCACGTCGTTAGCTTTCTCTATGGCATCCTGTTCATCGCGGAACTTCTGCACCGTGATAACCGGGCCGAAAATCTCGGTCTGAATTGCTTCGTCGTGCTGTTCCAGACCGGTAATTACCGTGGGTTCAAAGTAATAACCTGAGCGTTCGGCCTGACGGCCTCCTGTTTCAATACAAGCATGCGCGGGCAAACGCGCAATGAACCCTTTGACCTGCTCCATCTGACGAGCATTATTGAGCGGCCCATACAGAGCTTCTTCATCTTCTGGATAGCCAAAACGGGTAGCTTTAGCCGCCGCCACTAGTTTGGCGACAAAGGTATCGTAAACAGACTCATGCACCAGCACACGCGAGGCTGCCGTACAATCCTGACCCGCATTGAAATATCCCGCGGTCGCAATGGTCTCCACCGCTTTGTCCATATCTGCATCGGCGAAAACAACCACTGGCGCTTTTCCGCCTAGCTCCAAATGCGCTCTGGTGAGATTAGCCGCCGCCGAAGAGGCAACCTGCAAACCTGCGCGCACGGAACCCGTGATGGAAACCATAGCTGGCGTTTTGTGTGAAACGACCAGAGCACCCGCGCTGGCATTACCCAACACCACGTTGAATGCGCCTATAGGGAAGAATGGAGCGGCCAGTTCAGCCAGCAACAGAGTACTTTCCGGCGTGGTATCGCTCGGTTTGAGTACCACAGTATTACCTGCTGCCAGCGCAGGCGCTATCTTCCATACTGCCATCATCAACGGGTAGTTCCACGGCGTAACTTGCCCCACCACGCCTAGTGGTTCGCGCCGAATGCTGGTCGTCATATCAGGAAGATATTCAGCAGTCGCTTTGCCCTCCAGAAAACGGGCGGCGCCAGCGAAGAAACGGATATGATCCACTGACGTTGCAACTTCCTCTGAGGCAATCAGATGTTTGAGCTGCCCTGTATTGCGGCTTTGCGCTTCGATCAGACGTTCCGCGTTTTTTTCCACCGCATCGGCTAATGCCAGCAACGCCTGCTGACGTGCTGACGGTGTACTGCGCCCCCAGATCTTGAATGCCTCTTTAGCCGATGCATAAGCTTCATCAACATCTGCTACAGTCGCGTTAGGAGAACGTGCATAGATTTCACCATTGACCGGGCTTACCAGGTCAAAATATTCGGAACCTTTAGATTCAACATATTTACTATTAATGAAATGTCTGAGCGTTGGTACCGCCATAGTTACCTCCTGATGGATTGGATAACATAAAATATAACCTATAACTTAATATGTTCAATTGTTATGTGGATGTTGATTTTTTAACTAAAAAATAAAAATAAAAGAGTAATTAGATACATAGATATAACGTTCAACTCTCCTGTTCAGGAAAATATGCTGATCTGTGAGCAGGATCGAGGAGTTTTTTAACTGGAAGAAAAGATTTGGGGACTATTCCTTGGCAAGATTATTTACAATCGAGTTAATATCAGAGATTGCTCAATTTGCAATATTAATTTAAAAAACGAAGTTTTATTGGAGAAATGACAATTAAAAAGACAATAAAAAAATATATCTTTATTCGCGGGAATTATATTTAGAGGCTTGACATTATCTCATGCGGAAATTATTCCACTTGGTACACAACTGGCAACTAACCAGAATATTGTTTGTCATAATGGTTCAGAGCCTGTGTCTCTTAATGTCTATAAAGTTGAAAGTGATGTTGAATTTGATATTATTCACGACTTCTTTAGTAGATTAATTGACACAGGCATTGATGTAAGTTAAATCCCGTTTAGCAGTTAGTTGAGAAACTGTAGATAATTGAATAATATAGTTGGATGAATTTACGAATATGATAATTTAAAATCATAAACTTTCATATTGTAAATAACGTATTTCTCTCCAGCAAACCTGACTTCAATTTCAATTAAATCATCTAAAATAAAATGATGAGAAACTTTTACATTCAAACCATTTTCATCTAAATTTGTGCTGCAATCAAATGGCTTGCCATCTTTTATCTCTGCGAGATATTGATTGTTATTTTTAATAACATATTGATACGGTGTGTGCCAATCACGATCAATAGTGAATTCAAATTCATTTTCACTTAATAGTGTTTTCTTTATACTTTTCATAAAATAGGCCAACTCGGGAATATATTTTTCCTGTGGCATCATTATTGTAATCAAGTTTTTATCATCGTTTTCCCATATATTTTTATCTAGCGGCGGCAGGGTTTTTAATATTTCTAATGTTTTTTCATTGGGTGTAATGCCCCATTTATTAAAAAAGGCAGCCAAGTTAACATTCGCCAGTTGAGATGATGATATTATAAATTGTTGTTTTTTATCACCATTATTTATTGGTAATGAATCCATTATTCTATATATTTGATGGAGCTGAGGATAAAACCCATCACCAAATGTTAATTTTAATTGCCATAGCATTCCCAACTTTATATTAATGTCCTGGGTGTCAAAATTCTTCTTTTCAGCGGCTAAATATTCTTTGATCTTGGGGTAATATTTATCTAGCTGACTTGCCCTACCATAAAGCCCTTCTTGAACGGCTAAAGAATACAGGTTTACTGTAACCTCCATCATTCCGGTTCCTCCACTCCAGGTATAAGGAAATTGTTGCCTTTGATGACCACTTTCATGCCAGACTCCCCAACCATTATTGGTAGTTAATAATCGTTGAAGAGCCGCATCACCATTAAAGCCCATATGTCCATGAGTAGCGAACATATAAAAACGGTCTGATTCTACATATAACAATTTATTGGGATCACTCTTATAGTCTGCTTTTCCATCTTCTAATAATCCTGATATGCTATCCTGTAAGCGGATAAAATTATCATAATATTTCATTAATGCATTGGGATCGGTAAGGTATTTCTTAGCACTCTTATATCTTACAACAATTACTGATCGTTTACTGCTAAGTTGAACAACAGGTGCTTTAGAATATAACTCCATCATACTCTCCCAATCTGTATTACTGGTTTCATTCAGCTTAAATGACGGCACTGGTTGTAATTCTGATTTAATAATGACCTTTACATAACCATGATTGTTGTTATTGGTAAAACAGAGTAAACCTTCATTCCTTGGTCTTAGTTTATTTAACCCTTTCGTTAACAAGTATTTTACTGGTTTATTCAATTCAGGGACACCAATCACCGCATTAATAGCACCTTTTATTTCTCCTTCAACATCAATAATCACTTCTTGACCGGCAATAACGTAAAACCCTGAAGGTTGTAATTCACTGTGTGCAAAAGTTCTTCGTTGTATTATTTTATATTCATTAGTAGAACCGTTACCTTGTACAATTACCTCTTTCTTATTCTCGCTCATTTCATTATTACCTTTTTATTTAGGATGGAAACATTGGAAAAATGCAGATTAACTGCATCTCGTCGAATCTATAGAATAACTCGCGATTCATTTTGAAATGATATCATTACTAACAATTTGTCAAACATCCATAATAAAGTCATCTATCAGGAAATGATTTTATTTCGCTAAGAATATTTTCCGAGGCAACTTTATCTCAGAAACATATTAGCGACAGGAACTTTTACATCCTGAACAACGGGGTGAATCAATAAAAAAGCCTAATTGTCGGTTGCTTACCAGCGCATATTCTATAAATTTACTCAGGCTTTATTGACCTCGACCAGTAATGTTTGATGGGAGTTTCCATGTGCAAGCGGAGTTTTACGGGATGATGTCAGCACATTGACACAACCGCCCCAATCAACACCATTTTTATCCGGTTGCCACCATGCGCCGGTCGGCATTGCCACCACGCCGGGGATAATACGTTGAGTTACCTCCGCCGGGATCATAGAAACTCCGCGATCATTAAATACCCGAACCAAATCCCCTTGTTTAATTTTACGTTTCTGTGCATCCAGTGGATTAATCCACAACTTATGGGTTTGCACCTCCTTTAACCAAGGATTTGAATATTGGGTTGAATTGGAGCGGTTTTTCCCTTTCCAGGTAATTAATTGCAACGGGTATTTTTCAGTTAATTTATCCTCCGGCCCTTCGAATGCCGGTACATAATGTGACAACGCAGGGATTTCAGGATGTTGCATGTCATACAGACGTTTAGAAAATATCTCTATTTTTCCTGAAGGTGTGGGAAATGGATGATTTTCTGGGTCACGAATATTTTCTTCAAAAGCGACATAAGGCGGTATTTTGAAAAGATGTTTGTGTGTCCGTTGTAATTCCTCAAAAGTGGGCAGATTTTCTTTTGGCATAGCCTGACGGTTAGATTCCATAATATGGGCTATCCACGCTTTTTCGTCACGACCTTGGCTGAATTCCTGTTCAACGCCCAGTTTTGCTGCAACTTCGCGTATCCATTCATAATCAGAGCGCCGTTCAAATTCAGGTTCGATCAATTTTGATGACAAAATGAAATAACTGCCGGTGCCCCAAGGAAAGCCAATATTCCAACGTTCCATAAAACTGGTTTCCGGCAATAAAATATCGGCATATCGGGCGCTTGGTGTTAGATAAAGATCACTGGAGACAATGAATTCAATTTTAGATTCATCTGCCAATATTTTTACTGTCTGATTGATATCAGGGTTTTGATTTGCAAGGTAATTACCGGCCAACGAGAATAATATACGAATATTGGTATTCAGCTTATCGGCACCTACTAAACCGTCTGCCGGGGTAACTTTACTGGCATCATCGGCTGCCTGGACCCAGTTCATCACGGAGATTTTTTCTTTTACTGGGTTTTGACCCAGATCGAGTCCATAGAGGGATTTATTACCAGCGACACCACTGAAACCTGCTGCCCACCCCCCTTTTTTACCCACATTGCCGGTTATTGTAGCTAAAATTGTTGCACCACGTGCAACACGTTCACCACAGATGTGGCGTTGTGGACCCCATCCTTGAATCAGGGCTGCGGGTTTAGTGCTGGCATATTCACGGGCAAGCTGACGAATGATATTCGCCGGCACTTTAGTGATTTTTTCAGCCCATTCCGCTGTTTTCACAATGCTATCTTTAGCGCCTGTCAAGTAAGCAATCAGAGATTCATTGGCGGGAACGCCATCCGGCATATTGTTTTCATCAAAACCAATCGTATAACGATCGATAAATTCTTTATCGTGCAAATTTTCACTGACAATCACATACATCATTGCATCCATTAATGCGTTATCAGTTGTTGGCAGCAAAGGAATCCATTGGTCAGCCAACGAGGAAGCAGAATCAGAATAACGGGGATCGACAACAATAAATTTAGTGCCGTTCTTTTTCATCTTCTGGAAATAGTGGTTGGAGTGACCAAAAATAGTTTCAGCCGGATTATGGCCCCAAAGGATCACCAAAGGATTATCTTCTAAGGTATCCAGTGTGCTACCCGAAGTGGCCACGCCGTAGGTATAAGGTGTCGCTGCCGCTGTATTGCCCATACTTACGGAATGGTAAAATTGTAAATGTCCGCCGGTAATATTAAGTAAACGACGCAACATTTTATCACCTGATGATACACCGCCGATTACCGCGGTATTAACGCTAACGTAGCGGCAAGCCGGGCCATATTTTTCAGTAATATTTTTTAGCTTATCCGCAATAATGGTTGTCGCTTCATCCCAGGAGATTCGTTCAAATTTCCCCTCTCCCCGCTTGCCAACTCGTTTCATCGGATATTTTAAACGATCAGGATGATAAACAAATTTGCGATAGCCCTTGCCGCGTATGCAAGCTTGCATGATCGGCATTGCTTCATCGAGTTCATGATCAGGTCTGGTGGTGATGCGGGTGACAACACCTTCTCGGACATGAGCTCGGATATCGCATCTTCCTCCGCAATCAAACGTACTACAGGTGGGTATGACTTTTGTTTCACCCGCATCAATAACATGAATCGGTAGCGGGCCTTGGCTTGTTTTCTCTTCGGCGATTGCTTGGCGGGCAGAAACAAAAGGAATAGATATAAGCGCTGCACTTGCTTGAATAGAACGACGACGGCTGACTGTCAGGTCATCATTCTGTTCATTGGCTTCATGATTTATTTTTCTATATTTCATATTAGCCTCCACATTGCATCTTATTCGCTGGATGTTATTTAGAAAAAACGGTTTAAATGTTGATAGCGATCAAGGATTAATACAATTTAGATCACATTTTCTTGAAAAGTTTTGCTAAATATGGCTAAAAAATTGATACTGAAATGAATATTTTAAAATAATTTATATCACGAGTGAATATTTCAAAGTGTATATAAATTTATTACTTAAATTTCATGATATTGATGGAGTAGTGCTAATTATTTTATACTAATACTTAATGATAGTTATACCTCTCGCATTCAAAATAGGGTATTCAATAGCATAATATAATCTTAACTAAACATCTGAAATAGTCATAAACATTCTGAAGTTTAGTTTGCAAAATTGCATAAAAACCTTAGTTATCAAATGATTGATTTTCCTGAAATGGATACCTCAAATGAAATTTCCTTGGAGAACAAACGATGAATAAAACATTAAGGAATATATCCTTATTCACAGGCATTATATTTGGCAATCTGGCATTATCCCATGCCGCAATTATTCCAGCAGGTACATTATTGTCAGTTAATCAAGATATCACCCGCAATAATGGTTCAGAACCTGTATCTCTTGATGTTCATAAAGTTGAAAATGATGTTGAATTCAATATTATTCATGATTTTTTCAGTGGCTTAGTTAGCGCGGGCAGCGATGGAAAAATCAATCCTGATTTAGCGGTTAGTTGGGAAACCAAAGATAATAAGGTGTGGTTATTTCATCTAAGAAAAGGAATAAAGTGGTCTGATGGTTCTCCTATTACTGCCCATGATGTGGTTTTTAGCTGGCGGCGTTTAGTTGATCCCAAAATTGCGTCTCCGTATGGCAGTTATCTTGGCAACATGCACGTGGCCAATGCTAAAGATATTGTTTCTGGTAAGAAGAAGATTGATGAATTAGGTGTAAAAGCACTGGATAATTTGACTTTGGAAGTAACGTTAGAACAACCGGTATCCTATTTTTTACAGATGTTGGCATATCCTGTCATGGTACCCATCAGCCAAAAAGCGGTTGAAAAATATGGTGAAAAGTGGACTCATTCCGATGTATTTGTCAGTAGCGGGCCATTTAAGCTAGCCGAATGGATTGTTAATGAAAAAGTTGTTGGAGTCAGGAATTCACAATATTGGGATAATGCCCATACTGTTATTAATCAAGTCACTTATCTTCCAATAGCATCAGAAACAGCAGATATAAATCGCTATCTGGCCGATGAAATTGATATCACCAAAAATATTCCATCAATTTTATTTAAATCTTTAAAGGCCAAATTAGGTAATCAGGTTCATATCACGCCAGCATTAGGTGTTTATTATTATGATTTTAATAATCAAAAAGCGCCTTTTAATGATGTCAGGGTCAGACAAGCATTAAATCTGGCTTTAGATAAAGAGATCATAGCAAATAAAGTTTTAGGGCAAGGCCAAGAGCCCGCTTATAATCATACCCCTCCCAATACCGGGGGAATGGATTTAGGGCAGCCTGATTATGCATCATGGACACAGCAAGAAAGAGTTGAGGAAGCTAGACAATTGTTAAATGAAGCAGGTTATAATAAAGACAACCCATTGAAATTTAAACTTCTTTATAATACATCAGAAGAGCATAAACGAATTGCTATTGCGGCGACTTCAATGTGGAAAAAAAGTCTGGATGTAGATATTGTTTTGCAGAACCAAGAACGAAAAGCCATGTTGGATGTTATTCGTCAAGGTAATTTTGAGATGGTGAGATATGCGCGGATTGCTGATTATGATAATCCCGCCTCGTTTCTAAATAACTTTGTTACTGATAGTTCTAATAATACGTTCTTATATAGCAATCATGCTTATGATGATTTAATAAATAAAGCTAAAGCAACAAATGAAAGAAAATATTTTCAGCAAGCAGAAGACATTCTGGCAAAAGATGTACCAGCAATTCCTGTTTATTACTATATCGGCGTCAGATTAGTTAAGCCTTATATTGGTGGGTATTATATGAGTCCATTGGGTTTTGTGTCGACAAAAGATCTTTATGTTATTAAGCATTAATAGAATGTTATTGTAACATTTAAGTCTATATTACGGTTTTGAACAGATTGATTGTTTTAAACCGTAATAATATATCGATAAATTATTATTTAATATAAAATGAGAATATATATCCGTTTAAGTTGCAACTATAAAATCAATCATCAATATAAAGATTGATGACGAATTATTTATTGCATTTTGTTATTGGTGGCTCCCTTTAATTAGCTGGGCCCTACTGGTGCCCTAGGAGAGTTTCATCAATCTATTGATAGATTATCTTGTCTAATATTAAATGGGAACAGCATGTGGTGCTGTTCCCGTCACTTACTTCTTTTCATCCAAATTGTTAATACATTTTCTTTATCTCAATGTATCTGTATCATCGAATGTGACTGGATTATTACGGTAAGCATTGAGTTTATCTCTAACTATGCGGAGCAAACCTAATGCAACAAAGCTCAAAGACCGAATTTTTCTTTAAGTTTATCAATCTGCTGTTGTTGAAATAGCTCAAACTCAGCTCTTGGCTGCTGCAAACGTATAGAATCTAACATTGGATCTTTGACTTCCGTACGAATGCCGCTCATCTGTTCAAGTACAGCCAATCCACAGAATGGGACATAAGACTCTGCATACCCGCCTTCATGCACAACGACGAGTTTTCCGTCGCATAAATTATCTGCTGCCTGTTGCACTAGCTGGGTCATCTGCCGAAAACTTTCACTATGAAGCTGCATCCTTGCCAAAGGGTCCACCGCATTCGCATCATAGCCACAGGCGACAATAATCAGTTCCGGTTTAAAGCGTTCAAGCGCAGGAAGTACTATCTGTGTCATTGCATAGATATAGCTATTATGTCCGGCTCCGGCAAGTAATGGGATATTCAGGTTATAACCTGCCCCTTCACCTTCCCCGATATCATCTTCACCGCTGTATCCGTTAGGGAAACAACCATCCTGATGCATCGAGATGGTCAAAACATCAGAACGATCCCAATAAATATGCTGAGTACCATTACCGTGGTGAACATCCCAATCAATGACAGCAACTCGTTTCAAATCAAAACATGCTTTTGCCTGTTCAATAGCCAATGGGATATTTGCCAGAAAACAAAATCCCATAGGTTTATCAGGCAAACAGTGATGACCTGGTGGTCGAGAAAGGCTGTAAGCATTATCAAGCTCACCGCTAAGCACAGCTTTCACCGCAGCACAAGCAAGGCCCGCTGAGAGCTTAGCAATTTCATAGCTTCCCGGTCCCAGAGGAGCTTCTGTACCAAGCATTCCTCCGCCATTATCACTGACTTGCTTAAATCGCTTCAAATACTCTTCAGGATGGATTTTACGTAGTGTTTGCTCATCAATAGGCGATGCCGAAGAAAGGTGTAAAGAGTGGCTCAAGCCTGATACATCCATCAAATTTTTTAACCGCCTTTTTGTTTCCGGCGATTCAGCATGTGCAGTTCCAGAAGAAGGCTGGACCCAACCACCGACAGGCAGAGTTGTTACATGCAAGCCAGTACTATGCCAAAAACAATATTCATCAAAGAAAAACCCTGTTTTTCGTCTCATTATCCTTTCCTTCTACATTAAATTAATTCACAAATCGTTTTCATTACCCTATATCGATAATTTTTTTATTTGAATTATCTGCATAAGAATAGACTGACGAAGATACATCACCATAACTATAAATAAGTGTTTTTAAGTTAGCAGGTACTAGCTAAAACGCACAAATTGGACTGTTGTACGAACCACGACCAATAAATTAAGAAAATCATATCCTTTTATATTATAAAAAATAATAACAGGCATATTTTAAGCAAAGTTTCAATAACTTAATATAATTAGATTATTAATCAATTTATGAAATGGATAATCATATTATATTTATCTAGAATTGATAGTTAAGTCCTGGGGCTTTATTTGTCGTAGATAAATTATCCTGTAAAGTGGAGGACACTATTATGTATAAACATAAAGTGAAAGTGATGGCTTTAGCCGCTACGATAATTACAGCTTTATCTAATGGCGTATGGGCTCATGGTTATATTGACAGCCCAGGAAGTCGTGTATTCCTTTGTTCTGCACAGGGAAATGAACAAAATACAGATTGTGGGTTGGTCAAATATGAGCCTCAATCTCTTGAAGCTAAGAAAGGTTTTCCACAGGCCGGTCCAGAAGATGGCCATATTGCTAGTGCTGGCATTGGTCATTTTGGCGCATTGGATATTCAAACCGAAGATCGTTGGAAAAAAATCCCTATTACTGCCGGTGATATTGAGTTCCAGTGGGAAATTATGATCCAACACAAAACCGCAAGTTGGGAATATTTTATTACCAAACTTGATTGGGACCCCAATAAACCTTTAACCAGAGAGCAATTTAATAGTACACCTTTCTGCTTTGAGGATTATCAGGAAAAAATGCCGGGCAGTAGAGTTATTAATAAATGTACCTTACCAGAGGGTTATCAAGGCTATCACGTTATACTGGGTGTTTGGACAATCTCAGATACCCTAAATGCATTTTACCAAGTAATTGATACAACAATTAGCCCTGCTTGATATTAGGTACATCTTATAAAATAACTATTATCGGGAACAGCATGATGCTGTTCCTGTTTATCGAACTTTTTATTCTATCTATTGAACTCAGTTAATTTCGATGTAAACACTGATGTTTATGAAAACAAAATTAACCCCATGCTTGGTCAATATAAATAATCGATAAAATAGCCATTATTCGCGGATTAAATGCACGACTATATGAAACATATTTGTCAAGTACTCTTCAGGATGGATTTTACGTAGTGTTTGCTCATCAATAGGCGAGGCCGAAGAAAGGTGCAAGGAGTGGCTCAAGCCTGATACATCCATCAAATTTTTTAACCGCCGTTTTGTTTCCGGCGATTCAGCATGTGCAGTTCCAGACGAAGGTTGAACCCAACCACCGACAGGCAGAGTCATTACATGCATGCCAGTACTATGCCAAAAACAATGTTCATCAAAGAAAAACCCCGTTTTTCGTCTCATCATCCCTTCCCTCTATATAATATTAAATTTATTTACACATTGTTAACATAATCAGAATACCAAAAAACCGGATAAATGCGAGCCAGACTGTTTTTAATTACGAACCATTAAAACTAGAAATTTCCGGCTCCTAGATTATCCCTCTCAACGCCAACAATCCGTTCTGAAAATAATATCCCGGATGCCCACGACTTTCATATCTTCTATTTTGTGACAGTAACGACAAGTCAATCAACTTTAGTTATACCCTTTTCAAAGATACTTGATTTTTCCTGAAATCAGAATCATCCTTAAATTAGTCATATAACTCACCAATCAATAATAAAAAGGAGGTATTTTTTCAATATTTAACAATTTAAATCAGTAAATTAACTTCATATCGTATCTTAGGCATTTTAAATAAACTCAAGAGGAAGCTGATTATGTGCCAAGCTTGCGTAGGAAAATTACTGGGAACAATAAGTGCTTTGCATCTTTGCGAACCACAAAGCTCGATAGATATAGATAAAGAAATTTCTGAGACATCTGCCACTGAAGCATCTGTTGTGATGCAGTGGCCTCCTCCTGACAAAAAAGCGGATATTATCTTCCACGCCAAACTTGAAGATGGTAGCCGCATCATCACTATGGACGAGAGTTATAATCTATACGAGGCATTAGCGATCGCAGACGGAAAAATTCTGGCCGTTGGTACCTTTCAAGATATAGAGAAACTGCAATCATACAAAACACGGATGGTCTGTCTGGAAGAAGGGCACACGCTTCTCCCTGGTTTTATCGATCCACATCAACACACACTTACAGGTTCGGTAATAAAAGAATTCTCCATCGATTGTGGCTATGCCGACACTCGCAAGACTAAAGATGAAGTACTAGAGTTCATACGAACTACAGCAAAGAACGCGCAGTCGAACGATTGGCTATTGTTCTCGCTATATGACAATCTTCGTCAGGGCGGTGACATTAAACACGGTGACCTTTCGATGTCGGACCTAAATGATTGTGCGCCACATAACCCGGTTTTTGTTTATTATATAAACATGCATACGGCAACAGCTAACCAGAAAGCATTTGACACGGTTGGTATTAATCCAGACCCAGAATACTACAAGAATCACCCCATTAAAGATGGTGGTCATTTCGGTACAAAGGATAATAAATATAACGGGATGGTCTATGAGGAAGGAGCAATAGAACTTTTCATTGGCCCCGCGTTAAAGGCGCAAAATTTAAATGGGAGCAAAATAAGAAAAGCTATCATAGATTGGCTTGACTACAACGCAGAACTTGGCAATACAACTATTCATGAGGCTGGCGTGGTAGTTCCGCCCGGGGTTAAACTGCCTGAGTTGCTCAGCGAGTACGCAGAAGTAGTCGAAGGGGGTAATTGCCGTGCAAGTGTTAGCTTGATGTATGCTGATGATATGCAACCGCACGAGCTGGATAGTCTGTCTAAAAAATATGGTGTTGATTCAGCCGAGGTGCAGAAATCAGATGCTGCGATGACACTTTATGGGATGAAAATCGTAGGCGATGGCTCAAACCAAGCCAAGACAGCCGCTCAAACAAAGCCATACCTTGATAGTGTTCATTATGGGAAAGCTAATTACCACAAAGGAGAATTTATCTCAATGGTCAACAAGGTTGCAGAATACGGTTGGCCAGTTCTGATCCATTGTAACGGTGACAGGACTTTGGATCATGTCTTGGAGGCTATTACGCTAGGTTATGGGGAGGATGCGCATCCTCTTACTAACGCTAAATACATCAACCGCATTGAACATTGCACAATCACACGTTCTGAGCAGCTTGACACAATGAAAAATCTTGGCGTTCAACCAAGCTTTCTGATGAACCATGTCTACTATTATGGATCTGCATATAAAGATCAGTTGTTCGGGTTAGAACGCGCAAATCGGATGGACCCAACGCAAGAGTGTGTGGATAAAGGTATCCCTTTCTCGCTCCATACAGATGCACCCTGCTCTAACATTGGACCACTTCAATTGGTACACGCGGCAGTTAACAGAAAATGCGATACGACCAAGGAACTCATTGGCCCAGAGCAAAGAATTAGTCTGACTGAGGCATTACGTGCAGTTACCATTAACGCAGCTACTCATATCGGAAGAGCCGAACAAATTGGCTCTTTAGAGGTCGGGAAGTTCGCTGATCTGGTTATCCTTGCAAAAAATCCTTACGAGGTTGATTGTGACAAGCTCAAAGATATCGGAGTTTGTGAAACTTGGATTGGTGGAAAGAAAACGCAACCTAAGATCAAAGTCTGTGAGACTTATACTAGTGGAAAGAAAACACAGTCGCATTCGTAATTACGTACAAAGAAACAGAAAACTGGTTACGTTTTAGATTGGGCACCAGCATACGTGCTGGTGCTCGGAATTGTATGTGGCTAAAGTCTCATCAATTTTTGCTATTTATTCCTCGCAATAGCATCGTCATTAATGGAGAGCATAAAAAACGATTAACCTAAACTAATGGAAGTTAATCAAAGGGGTAATTTAATAAAATCATAATCATTCCAACATTAAAAACTTGGCAATATATACTCAAGATACTTCAAAGTGCATGTTTGAAAAACGATTATATTGTTGAATTTAAATGTTTTTATGTCTGACGGATCAAGCATCTTGAAGTTCATTCGGTATAGAAACCGTCCTTGCTTTTCGTTATTGCTTAGCGACTTGTGAGTTTGATGTTTTCACCTTTTGTTCTATAATAAAAAGTATGTTGTAACTAATTTTGTTATTGAAATGAGTAAATATTTATCAATTGAAGATTTGAATCGTTGTTTTCAACAACAAGTGAGTAAGTTGAAACAACTGGATGAACAATTAAATAGCTATTTTCTGTTAGCCGCTCATGTGTTTACTCTGCCTGATGTAGAAAAAGGCAGTGAACATGACCCTGTAACAGAAATAATTGTTAATGAAATGACCGATAACGACGCTCTAAATCTAGGGTTAAGTCATTACCAAAAGCTATTTATATATCACAACAATCAAAATATCAGCAGTAAAGCTGCCGTTCGCCTTCCCGGTGTACTCTGTTTTTCTGTAAATCAACAACAATATCGCTCTGCTTTACTATTAATTGAGGAAATAAATAAGTTGAAAGCAGAACTTGAACATATCGTAACGGTGCAATCAGGGGTGGATAAAGAGCAACGATTTGAGTTCGTTCACAGTCAGTTACATGGCTTGATCACTTTAAACGCTTACAGAACCATCACTCCCCTTCTCAATCCCGATTCAGTTCGCTTTGGTTGGGCAAATAAAAATATCATCAATAAAGTCACAAAAGATCAAATCCTGCAACGTTTAGAAAAGAGTTATAACTCTGGGCGTGCCGTTTCCCCCTATTCTCGTGAACAATGGGCAGCATTGGTCGCCAAAGAAATCACCGATATAAAAAAATTATCGGACGATGTGGTTTTAAAAATCAAACGCCCAGTAAAAGTACAACCTATTGCTCGAATTTGGTATGCGGAACAACAAAAACAGGTGCAATATGCTTGTCCTCTGCCAATCATTGCGTTTTATGTTGATTATGGCGATAACCAACCAAAGATAGGGAAACTTGCTAACTACGATGCCAATGCCATAGTGCATCGCTATAAACCCAAAGCTAAACCACTGGAATTGATTATTCCAAGGCTACATTTATATCGTGAGATTTAATGCATAGTTATTTGTTTGATTCAAATAGCGACAAATGAATTAAAGCGGTGTTTATGCGAGTTTTTATACCAAGCCACAAAGTCCAGAGTAACCCATTTTGGCGAACAGTTGGTTTCCCATCAAGCAGTGGGCCACATCTGAATGCAATATTAAATGAAGGGT
Source organism: Photorhabdus akhurstii (assembly GCF_019090985.1). Taxonomy (NCBI): domain Bacteria; kingdom Pseudomonadati; phylum Pseudomonadota; class Gammaproteobacteria; order Enterobacterales; family Morganellaceae; genus Photorhabdus; species Photorhabdus akhurstii. The sequence goes on from NZ_CP020335.1 coordinate 2,742,573, forward strand.
TCCCAATCACTATAGTTGATAAAATACAACATTGGTCAATGTTTGGTAAAGGGGATATTTTGCGGATTGCAGGTGCCAAAATACGCAGCTATTCAAGACGCTGCTCAGGTAAAGGTAAACCCCTTATTACCACCGCTGGTAACGGGTACCACTACAGGCAGGCGGGTCACGCGGTTAAAGGCCGCTGGCGTGACAATCAGCACCGGCCGCGTTCCCTGCTGCTCATGGCCTGCGGTAGGGTCGAGTGAGACAAGCCAGATTTCCCCTCTCTCCATATCAGATTGCCTCCCGGCCTACAGCTGGCGCGTCCAGCCATTCACGATCTTCTGCACTGATTTCGGCATCCGGATCGCATTGTGCCAGCAGTTCAGCAAGCGAATATTGTGGGCGCTTGTACGGCGGAACGGTCAGCATAACGGAGCCGCCGACTCTCTTCAGACGAGTGGTATGCATATTTCACCTCCATAAAAGTTATATATAAATATAATATCCAACAGGGAAATAAACCAGGCGGCAACACTAAAAAGTTAAATAAATATATAACTTTTTATCCCAGAAGCGTAGCAGGCCCACTGCCAGTAGCGGTGGAAACCATAAACCTAATCCCACGTATTCCCGTTTAAATAAAAAACCGGAGCACTCGTCTCCGGTCAGTTTTTTATGGCTAAACAACAATTATTTCAAGCTGCCAACCATATCTTCTGGACGAACCCACTCATCAAACTCAGCTTCTGTCAGATAACCCAGTTTCATCGCCGACTGCTTCAATGTCAGCCCTTCTTTATGGGCTTTCTTAGCAATTTCTGCGGCTTTGTCATAACCGATATGTGTATTCAACGCCGTTACCAGCATCAGAGATTCATTCAGCAATTGAGTAATGCGATCGCGATTAGGTTCAATACCAACTGCACAATGCTCATTGAAGCTACGCATACCATCAGCCAACAAGCGAACAGATTGCAAGAAGTTATTAATCACCATTGGGCGGAACACGTTTAGCTCAAAGTTGCCCGATGCACCACCAATATTAATAGCAACATCATTACCCATAACCTGAGCGCAAAGCATAGTCACCGCTTCACACTGAGTTGGGTTAACTTTACCTGGCATGATTGAGCTACCTGGTTCATTTTCAGGAATTGAAATTTCACCGATGCCACAGCGAGGACCGGAAGCCAACCAACGAACATCGTTTGCAATCTTCATCATGGATGCAGCCAGACCTTTTAATGCGCCATGAGAATGAACCAGAGCATCACAAGTCGCCAGCGCTTCAAATTTATTTGGCGCAGTAACAAACGGATGGCTGGTCAGTTCAGCCAATTTCTTCGCAACACGAACAGCATATTCAGGATGAGTATTTAAACCGGTGCCAACCGCAGTTCCCCCTAGCGCCAGTTCACAAACATGGGGAATACTGTCTTCAATGTGTTTCAGGTTATGCGCTAACATTGCTACCCAGCCAGAAATTTCCTGACCAAGAGTCAGTGGCGTCGCATCTTGCAGGTGGGTACGACCAATCTTAACGATATCCTTATAAGCTTCAGCTTTATCAGCCAATGTTTTTTGTAATATTTTCAGCTCAGGGATAAGGTGTTCACGCAACGCGATAACAGCGGCAACATGCATTGCTGTTGGGAAAACGTCATTAGAACTCTGACTTTTATTTACATCATCGTTAGGATGGATAAGGCGTTCGTTACCCCTCACCCCGCCAAGGATCTCGCTACCACGGTTCGCCAACACTTCGTTCATGTTCATGTTGCTTTGCGTTCCAGAACCGGTCTGCCAGATAGCAAGCGGAAATTCTGTCGGATGTTTACCTTCCAGCACCTCTTTCGCAGCGGCAATAATTGCTTCTCCACGTTCTTGCGGCAGAAGGCCCAAATCCATATTGACACTGGCCGCAGCCTGTTTGGTCAATGCCAGAGCATGAATTAATGCAACCGGCATTTTCTCCTGCGAAATGCGGAAATGCTCAAGCGAACGTTGAGTTTGCGCTCCCCACAATTGGTCAGCAGGTACTTCGATAGGCCCCATTGAGTCTTTTTCAATGCGAGTGGCTGCCATTACTATCTCTCCTTAACACACAGAATAATCGAATATGCATAATCAGTCTTTGCAGATAAACTGATTAGCATTCTGTTATCATGCCACATATTAGTTCCTGATTATGCCAACCAAGTCGTATTTATCGTATTGTGGTAGAAAGGAAATAGATTGATTTTTTAAAAAAGAGAGTAACGGCCATGTTGAAGATGATAAATCAGATCCAGCACTATTCATGGGGAAGCAAAACTGCCCTGACCGATATTTATGGTGTTGAAAATCCAGATAATCTGCCAATGGCTGAATTATGGATGGGCGCCCATCCTAAAAGCAGTTCATTTGTAACCAATCCCGAAACGGGAAAACCCATTGCCTTAAATGAATTAATAGCCAGTGATCCGGAAAAATATCTGGGGAAAAAAGTTTCAGATAGATTTCACCGCCTGCCTTTTCTATTTAAGGTATTGTGCGCGGCTCAACCTCTCTCAATTCAGGTTCACCCTGATAAAAAATCCGCAGAAGAGGGTTTTGCCAAAGAGAATATCGCCGGTATTCCATTGGATTCAACCGAAAGAAATTACAAAGATGATAACCATAAACCTGAATTGGTTTATGCCCTCACCCCTTTCCGGGCAATGAATGGATTCCGTCCATTAAACGAAATAGCGCAATTATTGGAATTCGTTATTGCGGCCCATCCCAAGATTCCGTACTTTATTCAAACACCAAATGAACAGAATCTTGCCTGCTTATTTTTCCAATTGCTTAATATGAGCGGTAAACAAAAGCAGTTAGCTCTTGGCGTATTAAAATCAGCGTTAAACAGTCGGCTCGGTGAACCTTGGGATTCCATCAAGAAAATGACGGCGTTTTATCCTGATGACAATGGCCTGTTTATTCCACTTTTACTTAATGTCATTGAGCTTGAACCAGGTCAAGCCATGTTTTTATGCGCTCGCACGCCTCACGCTTATCTGGAAGGGGTTGCTCTTGAAGTTATGGCAAATTCAGATAACGTCCTGCGAGCGGGTTTGACCAATAAATATATGGATATTCCTGAGTTAATGGCAAACCTTGATTTCGCATCAAAACCAACAGACACCTTATTTACGCTACCGGAACAGGAAAAAACAGCGAAAAACTTCCCTGTTCCAGTAGATGATTTTGCATTTTCTATTTATTCTCTATCAAAGCAGCCAATTACGCTGGATAACAATTCAGCATCGATTGTTTTTTGTGTTGAAGGTCAAACAGTTATACAATCTGGAGAACACCAATTAAGAATTTTCCCAGGTGAGTCAGTATTTATATCTGCTGCCGAAAAGGCTGTGATTATTCAGGGTGATGGTTTTACCGCCCAGGTTTTTAATTAATAATGCCAATCTGGGCCTGAAACTTATTCACAGGCCGTTAAGCACTGCTTAAATTCCAAGTGATGCTAACGGCCGTTTTTATACTAGAGGGCACATATTACTTACTACAAAGTATGTGCTAAAAGGATGGATTTCCATTATGAAAAAATCGTTAGTGGCCGTAGGCATTATTGTTGCTTTAGGAGCAGCTTGGACTGGGGCTTCATGGTATACAGGCAAGCAGATTGAACAACGTATAGATCAATCTATTTCCCGCGCTAATGCTGAAATGAAAAAAGCTTTCCCTGAAACAGGTCTGATGTTACAGAGTAAAGATTTCCACCGTGGCGTGTTCAGTTCTGACGTCCGCCTCATTTTGACAGTTAAAGATGGCGTTGGAAACGCAGAAATTAAACCAGGTGAAGAGATTTCAATTAAGTCTGTGATTGATCACGGCCCTTTCCCACTTGCACAAGTGAAAAAATTAACCTTAATTCCTAGCATGGCTTCTGTTCATTCCGAACTGGAGAATAATGAAGCTTTAAAACCACTGTTTGAAATCACTAAAGGAAAATCACTGTTTACTTCTGATTCACGTGTTAGTTATCGTGGTTCTGTTATTTCTGATGTTGATATCATTCCTATCGATTTTGAAAAAAATGGTGCTAAGTTCAATTTTTCCGGCGCCAAACTGACTTCCGATCTCAGTCGTGATCTGAAAGAGATATCACTGGCAATCAAGAGTGACCAGTTAGCCATCAATAAAAATGACGAAAATTTCCTTGTCAAAGGTATTGATTTAAACCTGTCCAATAAAAAAGGCAAATTTGATATCTATGTTGGCGATCAAAGCATTGAAATTCAGGAAATCAGCCTAAAAGGTATCGGCAATGAAGATATGATGCTTTCCGGTGTTAAAATAGATTCAAATATTGGTGAAGATGAAACTAATCTAAAAGGGAAAATCACTTACAGTTTAGATGGTCTCAAGATGAGAAATATTGATTTTGGTTCTGGTAAGTTTGTAATTACTGCGGATCGTCTGGATGGTGAAGCCGTTCGTCAGTTTACTCAAGCCTACAATGACGCAGCCGCCAAATCACTCTCTTCTGGCGATCTCTCTTCCGATGCGGCAGATACCGCCATTATTGACGCAGTATTGTCTAACCTGCCTATTTTGCTGAAAAACAATCCACAATTTGGTATCGAACCATTAACCTGGAAAAATGCCAAAGGTGAAAGCACCATTAATTACCACGTGAGTTTGAAGAACTTACCGAAAGATAAAAGTAGCTTGTATTCAATGAAAACAGAAGAAGCTATTCGTACTTTAATTCAGAACATGTCTCTGAATGTCACATTACCAAGACCTATGATGATTGAGTTCTCTACTCAGTCAATGATCATGAATGGCATGGATAAAGCAAAGGCTGAACAGAATGCTGAACAACAGATAAATCAGTTTGAACAATTAGGACAACTGTTTAAACTTACCACAGTTGATAAAGATGCTATCAGCATTAAGTTTAGCTATGCAGACGGTAATGTAGAAATGAACGGTAAGAAAATGCCTTTACATCAGTTCCTGTCTGAATACTATTTATCCGACGACTCTTCTGATGATGAAGCACCAGAGCAAACAATGCCAGAAGGCGACAACCACGACAGTGGAAAAGAGAAAACAGAAGGTACTCAACCTGCGCAATAAAACGCGTTCATAGACGTTTTGTTAAATTGCCAGTCAACGCATGTGACTGGCATTTTTATATAAAAAAGGACTGGAATGTGATTGACATAAAACTCCCACTGACAGATTTACACCGCCACCTTGATGGAAATATCCGGCCGGAGACTATTTTAGATCTTGCCACCCAGCATAATATTCAGCTTCCAGCAAATGATCTGGAATCACTACGCCCTCACGTACAAATTATTAACAATGAACCGAGCTTGGTAAGCTTTTTGCAAAAACTTGATTGGGGAGTGGCGGTACTGGCTGATTTGGACGCTTGTCGTCGTGTTGCTATTGAGAACGTTGAAGATGCTATCAATTCTGGGCTTGACTATGCTGAATTACGTTTTTCCCCTTATTACATGGCGATGAATCACAAATTGCCGGTTGAAGGGGTCGTTGAGGCAATTATTGATGGTATCCATTCTGCCCGTCAAAATCACGATATCGACATTCGTCTTATCGGAATTTTAAGCAGAACTTTTGGTGAACAAGCTTGTACTCAAGAATTAGCTGCCCTACTAGCTCACCAACAACATATTACTGCGCTGGATCTGGCGGGTGACGAGTTAGGTTTTCCCGGCCATCTTTTTCAATCTCATTTTACCAAAGCCCGTGATGCTGGCTGGAACATAACTATCCATGCCGGTGAAGCCGCCGGCGCTGAAAGTATTTGGCAAGCCATTCGTGAATTAGGCGCGACTCGTATTGGTCATGGGGTAAAAGCCATTACCGATCCCGGATTAATGGATTATTTGGTTGAAAACCGTATTGGTATTGAAGTCTGTTTAACTTCAAACCTTCAAACCAGCACCGTTAGTTCTTTATTGGATCATCCACTGAAACAATTTCTGGAAAAAGGTATTCTTGCTTCCATTAATACCGATGATCCGGCCGTTGAAGGTATAGACATCCGCCATGAATATGAAGTTGCCGCACCTGCCGCAGGTTTATCTATCGCGCAAATTCGCCAAGCTCAGATAAACGGGCTGGAAACCGCTTTTATCAGTGATGCAGAAAAACAGGCATTACGCATGAAAGCAGCAAGTCGTTAAATACAAATAGTTCAGGAATGGAATCTCCCATTCCTGATTGTGGTTATTACTTGAAATATAATGTACAAATATGTAGTTCGTATAGTGCTGAATATGGACGTCACCGCAATATAAACGCAGTAATAGCTACATGATAGGTTCTAGTTGATTTTAGTGGATTTTTTGGTAGTTTTGACCTTATGATTTATCTATCAAAACACGTTAGGAGTTCTGGAATATGTCCGTATTAGATGAAGCAACAGCAGTAATAATTTGGCTGTTTATGATTTACGTATTGTATTTCGGTCATTTCTGGTATATCTCTGTTCCGTTAGGCTTATTTTTTGTATTCACGACAGTTAAAACGGCTAAAACAGTAAAAATTAAAATCTTATGTGCTGGATTAGCGTTGTTTTTTTTAATTGCACCAATTACTGCATTACTAAAATATAGGGAAATTTTTTATTTGGAGTAATTTTCTGCGGTCATATTAATGAGCAATTAATGTTATCCATGCCCCAATGGAAATGTGGCGAATGCGGTGCTAAACGTCACTTCGATATAAATACGACTATTAATATTGCTGCAATGGCTACGTAATATTTTTTCAATTGAGCTTGTACCTTTATGGGGATTTCAATCAAACCAACCTCAATTCAATTTTTCCGATTCATATGCCATGAATAGCAGAATATTGGTATCTAAAAGCAAATCCATTAAGAATATTTTCCTTCAAACATATTAATAACTTCAGTGCTGTTCATATCGTCAAAATTGGTGGGGACGCTACCTTTGCCTTTGAGGAAACCGAGCTTGCGTTTTGGACAAGTTAATTTTATCGTCGTAGATGTTAACTTTTTCCATAAAATGACCTCTTTTTGTACATACTTTAAACATAGCCATTTTTGTTGGTCTAGTCAATTTGGTTAGGCTAATGATTTGCTTATAACTTACTAAAATTGCTTTTGATATTGGTAAACCAACTTTCCTACAATCAACATCATATGCAGATTTCACATTAATATTTTTGATTGAAATACCTAGATTATTAATTATTGGATCACTATCTGAGTGAAAATAAATCCCTTGATAGAGAGAAGAACAGCAATTTCCAACACCTGCAATAGCAACGTTAATCATATTAAAAATCCTTTTCGTTAGTATTTTGTGAAATTATTAAATCATTTAATTTAAATATATTTTCTTCTTTTATAAGCCAATCTGTCATTTCATTACTATACTTTTCAGAAATATACTTTTTATTTTCTAAGTTGGTCTTATAATTTTCATCATCATCCTCTGGATGAGACAGATGTATACCTTCTATCCCATCAAACAAATGAAATTGATAATTAGCTTTGTGAAGCCGGAAACCAAGATCAATATCTTCACCACCCCATGATTTAAAATGTTCATCAAAACAGCCCACTTTTTCAAAGAGTTCTTTTTCTACACTAAATATTGTTCCCCATAAAAAAACCCAAGGTGCAGGCATGGAACATAATTTATAGTTGAATCTCGCGTATGAGCTTTGGCGAATATCTTTGCCAACACCCAGTTCTTTCATCCTTTTAATTGTGCTGTCTACATCATCTAAGTCAACTTTTAGATCCCATTTATTTTCAGAGTACAAACCGTATACATTTCCAATCGAAACTGATTGTGGGTTAGAGCTATGGAACTTAATCACATTCTTAACGAAATCACTTGGCAAAAGTACGTCAGCATCAACAAACGCCAGTAGCTCCCCTTTTGCATTTTTAACTCCAATATTTCTCGCTCGGGCTACACGGAAACCTTCGTCAGGTACATATATATACTTGAGTTTATAGTTGTAAACTCGTTTAGTAACAGCGAGACAAGTCTCATCGCTAGAACCATCATCTACAACTATTACTTCGAAGTCATTAAAATCCGAACTTTGCTTGTTTAGTAAAGAGAGCAAAGACATTAGACTTTCTTTTTTGTTATAAGAAGGGATGATTATACTTAGAGTCATAAATTCTTTACTCCTTGATCTTACTTTTTATTTCAAGAAAAGAGGCTTTAAAATTATGCATATCTGATAGAGTGTAGTTTCCTTGTAGAGATAAGCAATTATTTAATCTGTTTAGGAATTCTTCAATAAACTCATTAAATATGAATTCATTGAGATTATAAAGCCTTCAATATCGTTCTAATACTTTTCTTCCAAAAAGATATCAGGACGATGCACAGCATATCTATCATAGCACCAGGCGATTATTGACGGTATCCATTCTGCCCGTCAAAATCGCGATATCGACATTCGTCTTATCGAAATTTTAAGCAGAACTTTTGGTGAACAAGCCCTTTCGTCGTTATTTCCGGTTCCTAAACTCCCGCTTCAAAAACAGTTTTCATTTGCATTATGACAACACACAAGTAGAGTATCTTCATTGTTGATACTTTGAGGATTTAAAAATGGCACGAGTAGTAGTGAAAAAATGGGGTAACAGCCCTTCTGTACGTCTTCCGGTAGCTATCATGCAAGCCGCCTCACTTAATGTCGATGATACTGTTGATATTACTGTCGAAGATGGTCGAATTATCATTATTCCAGTCAGGGCGAAAGAGTATTCTCCAGATGCGCTATTAGCAGGAATTACACCGGAAAATATTCATGAAAAAATAGATTTTGGTTCTCCCGTGGGTAAGGAATTGATCTGATGGTTTCTCGTTTTGTGCCTGATGCTGGCGATATTATCTGGATTGACTTTGATCCTGTGACTGGACACGAACAGGGAGGCCATCGCCCCGCAGTAGTACTGAGTCCATTTGCATATAACAATAAAGTGGGGTTACTACTCTGTGTTCCTTGCACAACGAAAGCAAAAGATTATCCTTTTGAAGTTGAACTATCAGGAAGCCGCGATAGTGTCGCCTTAGCTGACCAGGTAACATGCGTTGATTGGCGAGCCAGAAAAGTGACAAAAAAAGGCAATGTTAATTCTTCAGAACTGGAAGATATAAGAGCTAAAGCAAAAGCGCTTATCGGATAACGAGGTTTTACATGACCAGACTCCAAACTCCTTAGTCTTAGATCTCGGAAGAAAAATATTTGAAATATAAAATTGCATTCATTGGGGCAATATAAAATTCAAATAGAAACTTACGATTTAAATTTCGTAGTCAAATATTACATTGTTGTAAATATCATTAATATATAAACATATATTTACAACAATTCCCTATTATAGATTTATAACTATTTCTATTTTAACCTCTTGGCATAACGTTGCGCCAATACTGCACACACCATCAACTGAATTTGATGAAAAATCATCAACGGCAGCAACATTACACCAACCGTCGCCGCCGGAAATAGCACATTCGCCATTGGCACGCCATTAGCCAGACTCTTTTTCGAACCACAAAAAACAATCGTAATTTCGTCTTCTTTATTAAAACCCAACCAGCGAGCGGTATAAGTATTAATAATCAGCACAATCGCCAGCATAATGCAGCAAATAACCCCGATCATCAGTAGCGAATAACCATCAATTTTATACCATATGCCCTCTACAACCGCCTCACTAAAAGCCACATAAACCACCAAAAGAATTGATGACCGGTCAGTTATATTCACTAGTTTTTTATGTTTCTCCACCCAACGTGCAATTAATGGCCGCGACAGATGACCGATAATAAAGGGAACCATCAATTGAAGGACGATAGATTTTATTGCTGCCAATGTATCGGGGCTGCCTTCTCCCTGCGTATGGATCATCAGTCCGACTAATATTGGCGACAAAAACACGCCCAAAATGCTGGATGCCGAAGCACTGCAAATAGCCGCGGCAACATTACCACCAGCAACCGAAGTAAAAGCAATAGCTGACTGAACTGTAGCCGGTAATGCGCAAAGATAAAGGAATCCCCAATAAATCGTTGGTGTCATGACTTCGGGTACTAGTAAATTCAGTCCTAATCCGATAATTGGGAATAAGACAAAAGTACTGAAAAAAACAACTAAATGAAGCCGCCAATGTCCCATGCCGGCAATAATAGCTTGACGAGATAATTTAGCGCCATGCATAAAGAACAACAGAGCAATAGCCGCTGTGGTTAACCGTTGAAATCCTACTTTTATTTCACCTTCGCAAGGAAAAAATGTTGCAATAACAACTACCGTCACTAATACCATCAAAAAAGGATCTATTTTTAATCTTTGCCACCAAGTCATTTATCATTTTCCTTGCTTTGCAAATAATTAGCCCGGCAAACCAGGCTAAGTAGTAAATTAAAAAGTCACAACAAGGTAGTAAGTTTAAATTGCCACTGTACGTTGTTGTTCTGCCGACTGAATACCGGCTTCAATTAATTTCATAATTTGAATTGCTTCACTTGCCGTGACTGGATTAGGTTTACCTAGCGTAATCGCATCACGGATAGCAGCATAATAAGCAGAATAATTACCAGGCAAAGTCGGTACATGTTCAGTCACTAACTCCTCTCCACTTAACAGTGTCATAACACCGTCACGAATATCATATCCCCAATCGGCATGCGGCGGTCTTTCCCCTGCTTTCAACCGTTCTTCCTGAGGATCAAGACCATATTTCACATAACTGCCTTCCATACCATGCAACATATAAACAGCAGATTCAGCCGCCGCCACAGTTGTGGCATGAAGAACCACTTTAATATCCGAATAATTCAACAACACGTGGAAATAATCTACTGCTGCCGCTTGTGGGCGGATCATCCCCAAATCAGCGGTAATAGATTGTGGTTTACCAAATAGTTGAACCGCTTGATCGAGTAAGTGAGGGCCTAAATCATACCAAATACCACTTCCTTGCCCTGCCGCTTCACGCCATCTTTGACGTATAACCGGGCGATAGCGATCAAAATGGGCTGCAAAATATTTTAATTTGCCCAGACGATTCTCTTGAATTAACGATTTTATCGTCAGAAAGCCAGAATCCCAACGGCGGTTATGAAATACAGAAAGTAATAAACCCGCCTTTTCTGCCTGCTCTTTTAAAGATTCAGCCTGTTCAACGGTGACGGTAAATGGTTTATCCACCACAACATGCTTACCCGCTGCCAATGCCTTCCGTGCCAGAGGATAATGCGTATCATTAGGTGTCGGAATAACGATTAAGTCAATGTCGGGATCATTAAAAAGATCCTCAGGACAGGATACCACCGGAATATTTGGCCAATCTGATTTCACTTTTTCAGCATCACTACTGGAAATGGCGGCCAATTTAACACCAGCAGTGCCGGCAATTAACGGTGCATGGAACGTTTTACTCGCATAACCATACCCCACCAACCCAACCTTTAACAGCTCACGCATAACAGCCCCTCAAACTCATTAATAATATGCAGCAATTCAGCATCCGTAAAAAATATCATTGGTAATGACCGTTGAGCAAATTATCTCTGAATCTACCCTTGAAGATCTTTCAACCAATCTATTCCTACAACCTATTTCCTAAGTCATCAGAATCGCCTATTATTCTTTTTTCGTATAGCTTCAAGTGGAATGATTTATGTATCAAACCAATGATTACCACCGAATTAATGGTTGGATTCTGGCTCCGGCAGCTTATCTGATTATGACCTTTCTCAGCGCCAGTATAATGCTCGCCTTATATATCGTGGCATTTTTTAGTCAAAACAATGCATTGAGTGCCGGGCATAATCACTTTACTTTAATGTGGTTTCTTTCTGTTGCCATTACTGCGGTAATGTGGTGTTACACCCTATGGGTATTGAAACTGCTTTTCATTCGATCAAAAAGATTCCCGCAAATTTTTATTATTTGGCTTATTGTTACCATATTAATTGCATTGAAAACTTTCGCTTTCTCCCCTATTCCTGATCAAATGGCTTTACGCGCATTAGCATGGCCACTATTGGCAACCGCTATTTTCGTCCCCTACATTAAACGCTCTCATCGAGTCAAAATGACTTTCACACAAGATCGATAACCTCAACTTTCTTTGGTTGTTATCATTAACAATAGATTGCCCCTGGTAAGACAAGGGCATACTTATAATTTAATAAAAGTCAACTTAATAAAAAGTAAACAAACTCATTTTCAGGCACAGCAATGACTGACTATTTTCTTTTATTTGTTGGAACCGTATTGGTTAACAATTTTGTCTTGGTGAAATTCCTCGGCTTATGCCCTTTTATGGGCGTATCTAAAAAGCTGGAAACTGCCATCGGGATGGGATTTGCAACAACATTCGTTATGACACTGGCCTCTGTATGTTCATGGCTGGTGAATACCTTTATTTTATTACCTCTGGATTTAATCTATTTGCGTACCCTGAGTTTTATTCTTGTTATTGCGGTGGTGGTGCAATTCACCGAGCTTGTTGTACGCAAAACCAGCCCGACGTTATACCGGTTATTGGGTATTTTCCTGCCGTTGATTACGACTAACTGTGCTGTACTTGGTGTGGCGCTGCTGAATATCAATCAATCACACGATTTTTTACAATCCGCTATCTATGGTTTCGGTGCTGCCGCCGGTTTCTCTCTTGTTATGGTACTGTTTGCCGCTATTCGTGAACGTCTGGCTGTTGCTGATGTCCCCGCCCCTTTCAAGGGGTCATCTATTGGTCTTATCACTGCGGGTTTAATGTCCTTGGCTTTTATGGGCTTTAGTGGTTTGGTGAAGTTCTGATGACATCATTATGGATTGCTATTGGTGCACTCAGTGCACTAGGGTTAATTTTTGGGTTAATCCTGGGGTTTGCTGCCCGCCGCTTTCAGGTGGAAGAGGACCCTATTGTTGAAAACATTGATGATATTCTGCCGCAAAGCCAGTGTGGGCAATGTGGTTATCCTGGTTGTCGCCCGTATGCTGAAGCCATAGCGAATAATGGTGAGATGATTAACAAATGTGCGCCCGGTGGTGAACAAGCTATGCTGAAAATTTCAGAGCTACTCGGTGTCGATCCACAACCATTAGATGGCGATGCAAGCGTACAAAATCCAGCCCGCAAAGTCGCCTTTATCGATGAAGAGAATTGCATCGGCTGCACCAAATGTATTCAAGCCTGTCCCGTAGACGCTATTGTCGGCGCTACCCGTGCCATGCATACCGTTGTTGAAGACTTATGTACCGGTTGTGACCTATGCGTTGCTCCTTGCCCAACAGACTGCATTACGATGATCCCTGTAGCCACAACCACTGCTAATTGGAAATGGGATTTAAAAACCATTCCCATTAAAAATATTACTGTTCAGCCATCTCACGCCGTTTCCATCAACAGTATCCCAGTTAAAAATATTGAGGCTGAACATCATGTTTAACTTATTCAATTTACTCAATAAAAACAAAATCTGGGATTTTGCCGGTGGTATTCATCCACCTGAAATGAAACTGCAATCCAGCCAAGCTCCTTTACGCATCGCGCCACTGCCGGAAGAGTTAATCATCCCATTGCAACAACATTTGGGTACGCAAGGCGAGTTGCTGGTTAAAGCGGGTGATAAGGTGCTTAAAGGCCAACCTTTAACATTTGGTATTGGTCGCACGGTACCGGTTCATGCATCAACTTCCGGCACCATCATTGCCATTGAACCGTGTATTACCGCGCACCCATCCGGGTTGAAAGAGTTATGTGTTCGTTTGCGCCCTGATGGCGCCGACCAATGGTGTACACGCATTCAGACACTGGATTATCAATCACTAGATACAGAGACAATCCTGAACCGAATCCATCAGGCAGGTATCGCAGGTTTAGGCGGAGCCGGCTTTCCGACCGCCGCTAAACTGCAAAGCGGTCGGCATGGCCTTAAGACGTTGATCATTAACGCGGCAGAATGCGAACCTTATATTACCGCGGATGACCGTCTGATGCAGGAACATGCCGACGAACTTATTGAGGGCATTCATATTCTGGAACATCTGCTTAAACCGGAGCAGATCCTGATTGGTATCGAAGATAATAAGCCAGAAGCAATAAAAGAACTTAAAACCGCGCTAAAAGGCGATAAATCGATTATCGTCCGGGTTATCCCGACCAAATATCCTTCCGGCGGCGCTAAACAACTGACCAAAATCCTGACAGGTAAAGAAGTTCCATCCGGCGGCCGTTCCTCCGCTATCGGCGTGCTGATGCAGAACGTAGGCACAGTGGTTGCAATCAAGCGTGCCATTATCGATGGAGAACCTTTGATTGAGCGAGTCGTTACGCTTACTGGAGAAGCAGTTACCTCACCGGGTAACTTCTGGGCGCGGCTCGGTACTCCGGTACAATTTCTTCTCCAGTTAGCCGGATTTGAACCACAATCAGAACAGATGGTCATTATGGGCGGCCCTTTAATGGGATTCACGCTGCCCGACCTCAACGTACCCATTGTCAAAATCAGTAACTGTATTCTGGCGCCATCCCATCAGGAAATGGATTCAAATACAGCGGAAGAGGCTTGTATTCGTTGTGGATTATGTGTGGAAGCCTGCCCTGCCCGTTTACTGCCGCAACAACTCTATTGGTTCAGTCGTGGACAAGAGCACGAAAAGGCCAGAGATCACAATCTGTTCGACTGTATTGAATGCGGCGCCTGTGCTTATGTCTGTCCAAGTAATATTCCTCTGGTGCAATATTATCGCCAGGAGAAAGCCGAAATTCGGGCCTTGGATCAGGAAAACCGCCGTTCAACGGAAGCCAAAATTCGTTTCGAAGCTAAACAAGCCCGTATGGAACGAGAAAAATTGGCCCGTGAAGAACGACACAAAAAATCGGCCGTTCAAATTGATAATAAAGATAAAAGTGCTGTACAAGATGCACTTTCCCGGGTGAAGGAAAAACAGGCTGACGCAGGTAAAGTTGTTGCTATAGAACCGGGGCAAGTACCCGATAATTCCGCAGTAATAGCGGCTCGTCAGGCAAGAAAAGAGCAACTTCGCGCTCGTCAGGCGGAAAAACAGGCGGCTGAAAATATTAATATTGCTCCATCTGAACCAACAAGTGCGGAAGATCCACGCAAAGCCGCATTAGCAGCAGCGATTGCCAGAGCTAAAGCAAAGAAAGCAGCTCAACATCAGGAAGTAGAGCCATCACTGGAAACGAAAGAACCAGAAACCACCGCTAGTGAACCTCGTAAAGATGCGGTCTCGGCCGCTATTGCCCGCGTCAAAGCCAAGAAAGCTCAGACTCAGCAATCAACTGAAATTCAGGCAGAAACACCGCCAGCAGAAGAAACTGATCCACGTAAAGCTGCCGTTGCGGCTGCTATTGCTCGTGTCAAGGCCAAGAAGGCTCAAACTCAGCAATTAACTGAAATTCAGGCAGAAATACCGCCAATAGAAGAAACTGATCCGCGTAAAGCGGCCGTCGCGGCCGCTATTGCTCGTGTCAAGGCCAAAAAGGCTCAGACTCAGCAATTAACTGAAACTCAGGCAGAGATACCGCCAACAGAAGAAACTGATCCGCGTAAAGCGGCCGTCGCGGCCGCTATTGCTCGTGTCAAGGCCAAGAAGGCTCAGACTCAGCAATCAACTGAAACTCAGGCAGAAATACCGCCAACAGAAGAAACTGATCCGCGTAAAGCGGCCGTTGCGGCCGCTATTGCTCGTGTTAAGGCCAAGAAGGCTCAGACTCAGCAATCAACTGAAACTCAGGCAGAGATACCGCCAACAGAAGAAACTGATCCGCGTAAAGCGGCAATTGCTGCCGCCATCGCCAGGGTTAAAGCCCAAAAAGGCACTCAGGAACAACAGAAAGTTTCAATAGAATAGTGATTGTTATAAATGAAATTCAGACCCGTTCAAACTGACAATAAAAAACTAAAAGTCGCAAGTTCGCCTTTTACACACAACCAGCAAAATACCAGCCGTATTATGCTGTGGGTTGTGCTGGCAGCGATACCCGGTATCGCGGTACAAACTTACTTCTTTAGTTACGGTACCTTGTTCCAGATCCTGCTTGCGGTGATTACCGCTCTGCTTGCGGAATCATTTGCCCTGTCTTTGCGTAAACAGGCAGTTATGCCTCGTTTGCAGGATAATTCTGCATTACTGACCGGTTTACTTTTAGGGATCAGCCTTCCTCCGCTGGCCCCTTGGTGGCTGATTGTATTAGGAACTGTCTTTGCTGTGATTATTGCCAAACACCTCTATGGCGGTCTTGGTCAAAATCCATTCAACCCGGCAATGGTCGGTTATGTCGTGCTGCTAATATCATTCCCAGTACAAATGACCAGTTGGTTGCCTCCTATGGATTTACTAACAACACAAATTACACCGCTAGACTGCCTGATGGTGATCTTCACCGGCCATACCCCCGATGGAACAACATTACAGCAGTTGCAACAAGGTTTCGATGGGATTAGCCAGGCCACACCGCTGGATAGCTTCAAAACCGGTTTATTGACCCACAATATCAATGACGTTCTTCGCCAACCTATATTACAAGGATCTCTGGCGGGTATCGGCTGGCAATGGGTCAATATTGCCTATCTTATTGGTGGGCTGATTCTACTGAACAGAAAAGTGATAACCTGGCAAATTCCTGTGGCATTTATCCTAGTATTAGGCTTATGTGCACTTACAAGCTGGCTGATTGATCCATCCCGTTATTCGCCGCCATTATTACAACTGTTTTCCGGTGCCACCATGCTAGGCGCATTCTTTATTGCAACCGATCCCGTCAGTGCTTCTACGACCCCCAAAGGTCGTTTGGTGTTTGGCGCCATGATTGGCCTGTTAGTTTGGGTTATCCGTGTTTATGGTGGTTATCCTGATGCGATAGCGTTTGCGGTTTTACTGGCGAATATCACCGTGCCGCTTATTGACCATTACACCCAACCCCGCGTTTACGGGCATAAATAAGGAGCCGTTATGTTAGAAACCATGCGACGTCACGGCATCACGTTAGCCATTTTTGCCGCAATTACCACCGGGCTGACAGCTATCGTGAATTCACTCACCAAAAGCACTATCGCGGAACAGGCCGCACTACAGCACAAGTCGCTGCTTGATCAGGTTATTCCGCCAGCTCTGTATGACAACGACATACAAAACGAATGCTATCTAGTCAATGCTGATGCTCTGGGCAATAACTTGCCTCATCGTCTCTATTTGGCGCGTAAAAACGGTCAACCCGTGGCGGCAGCGCTAGAAAGTACGGCACCGGATGGCTATTCCGGCGCTATTCAATTACTGGTTGGGGCAGACTTCTCAGGAAAAGTGCTTGGTGTACGGGTTACAGAACATCATGAAACCCCAGGACTAGGGGATAAAATTGAAACCCGGATTTCAGACTGGATTAATGTCTTCTCAGGGAAAACCATCACCTCTAATCATGACCGGCACTGGGCGGTGAAAAAAGATGGCGGTAAGTTTGATCAATTTACCGGCGCCACTATTACCCCACGCGCCGTGGTAAACTCAGTCAAACGGACTGCGCTTTATTTACAGACCATACCTGAACATCTCTCTTCTCTAGAATCCTGTGGAGAAAAATCATGAACGAAACCAAAAACTTATTTATCCAAGGGCTATGGAAAAATAACTCCGCTTTAGTACAACTGCTAGGATTGTGCCCACTGTTAGCCGTCTCTTCCACTGCAACCAACGCGCTTGGTTTAGGGCTGGCAACGACACTGGTTCTAGTCTGTACCAACATTGCGGTTTCCAGCTTGCGCCGTTGGGTACCCAACGAGATCCGTATTCCAATTTATGTTATGATCATCGCTTCGGTTGTTAGTACCGTCCAAATGTTGATTAACGCTTACGCTTTTGGCCTGTATGAATCACTAGGGATTTTTATTCCGCTGATTGTGACTAACTGCATTGTTATCGGTCGTGCTGAAGCCTATGCGGCGAAAAATCCGATCGTGCCTTCTGCTATTGATGGATTAGCAATGGGATTAGGAGCAACTTGTGCACTGTTTGTTCTCGGTGCCATTAGAGAAATTCTCGGCAATGGAACCCTATTTGATGGCGCTGATTTACTTTTAGGTAATTGGGCTAAGGTATTACGAATAGAAATCGTTCATATGGATTCCCCTTTCCTGTTAGCGATCTTACCTCCTGGCGCTTTTATCGGTTTGGGGTTAATGCTGGCAGCCAAATATCTTATTGACGAAAAAATGAAAACCAGAGCAATAAAAGAAAAAAGCAGTACAATAACAATGTCGCAAGAATCGGAGAGTTCTATTTGATATGAACAAACAGAAACGTATCGAAATTTTAACGCGCTTACGGGATAACAACCCAAAGCCAACAACTGAATTAGTTTTCACAACACCATTTGAGTTACTTATTTCAGTATTGCTTTCAGCGCAAGCGACAGATGTGAGTGTTAATAAAGCCACAGCAAAACTCTATCCCGTGGCAAATACCCCTCAGGCAATTCTGAATCTGGGTGTAGATGGGTTGAAAGAGTATATAAAAACAATCGGTCTTTATAACACCAAAGCGGAAAACACAATTAAAACCTGCCGAATATTGCTAGAAAAACATGCTGGCGAAGTTCCCGAAGATCGCGCCGCATTGGAAGCATTGCCGGGTGTTGGCCGCAAAACGGCCAATGTGGTGTTAAACACTGCTTTCGGTTGGCCGACTATTGCGGTCGATACCCATATTTTTCGCGTTTGTAACCGTACTCAATTCGCGCCCGGTAAAAATGTCGATGAAGTCGAAAATAAATTACTGCAAGTCGTTCCGGCCGAATTTAAAGTTGATTGTCATCATTGGCTTATTTTACATGGTCGTTATACCTGCATAGCTCGTAAACCTCGTTGTGGCTCCTGTATTATTGAAGATCTATGTGAATTTAAAGAAAAAATTTACCCTGAGTAACTATTGTAATTTTCATTGCAATTTCCATACTGTCTTGCGCTATTTTGCAGATGTTGCTTGCTCGACACCGCCAATTCGCGTAAAACTGTTATTCCAAAAACTATCTGATAATAACCCTCTAACTTTCTCCGCGGATATTATGTTTCAAAACAACCCGCTGCTTGCACAGCTAAAACAGCAACTTCATTCCCAAACACTTCGAGTAGAAGGTTTGGTCAAAGGTACCGAAAAAGGATTCGGATTCTTAGAAGTCGATGGGCAAAAAAGCTATTTCATTCCCCCCCCACACATGAAAAAAGTTATGCATGGCGATCGAGTAACTGCCGCTATTCATACTGATAAAGAAAGAGAGATCGCCGAACCAGAAACATTGGTCGAACCATTTCTAAATCGCTTCGTTGGCCGTATCCAGAAAAAAGAAAACGATAACCGTTTATGGATCGTTCCTGATCACCCACTGTTAAAAGATGCTATCCCTTGTCGGCCAGCCAATCAGGTCACACATCCATTTCAGCATGGTGATTGGGCCGTCGCTGAAATGCGCCATCACCCACTGAAAGGCAGCCGTGGGTTTCATGCGGAAATTACCGGCTATATTACTGAGAGTAGCGATCACTACGCCCCTTGGTGGGTAACACTAACTCGCCATAATCTGGAACGTGATGCTCCCACCATGACTGCCGATTGCCAAATGAACGATGGTGATCTTGAGCGCATTGACTTAACGTCACTGGATTTTGTCACTATCGACAGTGCAACCACGGAAGACATGGACGATGCTTTGCATATCGTTAAGCAAGATGATGGCAGCCTGAAACTCAGTATCGCCATCGCTGATCCAACCGCTTATATCGCGGCTAACAGCGAACTGGATCAAATCGCCCATCAACGTGCTTTCACTAACTACCTGCCGGGTTTTAACATTCCTATGCTGCCGCGCGACCTGTCAGAAAATTTATGCTCTCTGCGCCCTAACGCCCGCCGCCCGGCATTGGTTTGTCAGGTTTCCATTCTGGAAGATGGTCAACTGGGTGATGATATTGCGTTTTTCTCTACCTGGGTTGAATCAAAAGCTAAACTGGTTTACGACGAAGTTTCCGACTGGCTGGAAGAAACAGGAACCTGGAAACCTTCTTCTGAGGCAATTGGAACTCAAATCACTCTCCTGAAAGAAATGAGTGATCGCCGTAACCAATGGCGCCACCAAAACGCGCTTATTTTCAAAGATCGTCCTGACTACCGCTTCATCCTTGACGATAATGGTTATGTACTGGATATCGTGGTAGAACAACGCCGTACAGCCAACCGTATTGTTGAAGAAGCGATGATCACTTCTAACCTGTGCGCCGCAAAAATCCTGCGCGATAAATTAGGTTTTGGTATTTACAATGTCCATATGGGTTTTGAGCCGCTGCAAATTGAACAAGTGGTTGAATTACTGCAAGAAAATGGTATAGATGCCAATACAGAAGAGTTGTTGACCTTAAACGGCTTCTGCAAATTACGCCGTGAATTGGATAAACAACCAACACAATTCCTTGATAGTCGCATTCGTCGTTTCCAGACTTTCGCAGAAATTAAACCTGAACCCGGTCCTCATTTTGGTCTCGGTTTTGAGGCTTACGCCACCTGGACATCACCGATCCGTAAATACAGCGATATGATTAACCATCGCTTACTAAAAGCGATTATTCAAAAAACGGATGTGGAACAACCCTCAGAAGAAACCTGTTTGCAACTGGCCGAACGTCGCAGATTGAATCGTATGGCCGAACGTGATGTAGGAGATTGGCTATACGCACGCTTCCTGCACTCCCATGCAGGAACAGAGCAACGCTTTACTGCGGAAATCATTGATATTACCCGTGGCGGTTTACGTGTTCGCTTGGTCGATAACGGCGCCGTAGCCTTTATACCGGCGCCATTCCTGCATGCGGTGCGTGATGAACTGCAATGTAGCCAAGAGACCGGCACAGTGATTATCAAAGGTGAAACCGCTTACCAATTGAACGACATTATTGATGTTCGTATTGAGGAAGTCAGAATGGAAACGCGTAATATTGTCGCCCGCCCTGCGGTCTGATTTTTCTCACAACACTTTCTGCGCCAAACTACAGCGATTAAGCTGTAGTTTGTTATTAAAAATCCACAATCAAAGGGAAGAATTACATCACATTTTATTCGGCGCGGGGTGTCACTATATTGAACCAGAATGGAAAATTATCCAGCATACCAAGGAACTCATTAAACTTAGCGCGCTCTCCCTTAATTTTCACATTCCGTTTTTTCACCTCATTATCAAATTCTTCTTTACCCAAGTGAATTTTATCCAGAATAGCTTTGGTTAACGTCAATGTGACATCGGCCTGCGCCACCTGTTTACCCGTATAATTCAGTACCCCATTTTCCACGGTCAGTGTATAGCGCTTATTGAGATCGGTAAGATTAATGTTCATCACCAATTTCTTACTAGCAGCTTTAGGCCCATTCAACCGCACTGCCAGATAATCAAATAACATCTCCGGTGATATGGCACGAATCGTATCCGGGCTGCTAGTACTCAGACCGCCAGATTTTGGCACACCATGACGCAGTTCCGATGCGCCTTGCAAATAACTCGAACGCCAGGAATTTGATTCAGATTGATAACCTAATTGCTCATAGGTTTTAGCCAGCAATACCTTCCCTGCCATACTATCGGGGTTAGCAAAAACAACATGCTTAATTACTTGCGCTACCCAACGGTATTCTCCTTTATCAAAATCAGCCTGCGCACGTTTGATCAACGCATCTTCCCCTCCCATATATTCCACATATTTAATCGCAGCAGGTTTCGGCGGCAGATTATTCAAATCAGAAGGATTTCCACTGTACCACCCCATATAGAACTGATAAACCGCACGAACGTTATGACTCAGTGCGCCATGATAGCCACGGTTGGGAAAATAATGTGCAAGCTCTGATGGCAATCTGAGCATCTCAGAAATTTCTTCACCCGTGTAACCTTTATTCATCAGATTCACTGTTTGGTCGTGAATATATTTGTATAAATCGCGTTGCTTTTTGAAATAATCCACCACACGCTCTTTACCCCACATCGGCCATTGGTGGCTCTGAAATTTTACCTCTACCTGATCCCCATATAATTCAATGACTTGATCAATATATTTCGACCAAGCTAAAGCATCGCGTACTTGGACACCCCGCAACGACAAAATATTATGCATGGTATTCGTCGTATTTTCCGCCATCCACATCGCTTTCCACTGCGGAAACCACGTATTCATCTCAGCGGGAGCTTCCGTGCCAGGTGTTACCTGAAATACCATATCCACACCATCAACCGTCATTTTTTCGCCCGTAAGTTTGATAGTACGCGTTGGTGGGATCAACGTTACCGTTCCAGCCACCGATGCCAAACTCAAACCCGACCCCACATGCCCCTGGGGAGTACGCGGCAATACAGTACCAAACATATAAACAGCCCGACGGCTCATAGCATTACCGGCGATCACCTTCTCGCTAGCAGCCTGTTCCATAAAACCTTCTGGCGCAATAACTTGCACTTTTCCGGCTTTAACATCATCCTCGTTGACAATACCGCGCACACCACCGTAATGATCAACGTGAGAATGGCTGTAAATCACACTCACTACCGGCCTTTTACCCAAGTGTTTACTGACCAGATCGTAGGCTGCCTTTGCTGCTTCCGTGGATGTCGCCGGATCTAAAACAATCCACCCGGTATTTCCTGCAATAAAGGTCACATTAGACAGGTCATAACCACGTACTTGATAAATATGATCGCTCACTTTATAGAGCCCATATTCCATATTCAGTTGCGCATTACGCCACAAACTAGGGTTAACCGTGTCTGGCGCAGGTGTTTTATCAGTAATAAATTTACGGTAACTATCGAGATCTAATATAACTTTACCTTTATCATCACGAATAATCAGAGAATCCGGCCTGGCGATAAGACCTCGTTTCGCATCATCAAAATCAGATTTGTCATTGAATGGCAAAGTTGATGCCATTTCGACATTAATTTGTTTAGTGATTTCCGTAGCAGGAAGGGAAAGTTTATCGTGACTAAATGATGAAGGACTAAGAATGGCAAACGATACTGCGGTTGAAATGGTTAATAAACATTTGTAATTCATAAGATAATATTCCTTTAGACAGATTAATCAGGTTTAAAACCAAAAATAACTTTATCCATAAAATCCAAACGATATGAATCATAGCCTGTTAATAATAGATAGGAATATGAAAATAAGTAAAGGAAACAAATCCAGGTTATCTCTATAAGAATCATAACAAAAAATAGTTGTTATTATAGGAAAACTATAAATAACAACATTAATCTCCCTTCTTCATTATTAAAATCAAATAACCTGACATATTAGACCTGAAAAAAGAATTATACGTAACCTTCTGTTAATAAATCTCTTTGCCGAAACTTAGCATCTTTTACATATCAAAATTTATAACACACCATTTATTCATCCTTTTATAGGAAAATATAACCATGTGATTACAAAATAATTTATATAGAAATAATTTTATTGATTGATAATTTTAAATATTAACAATTGATATTTGAAATTAACATTGATTGACTATAATCCAATGTGATCATCCATATGATCTCAAATTCACCGAGTAACGTTTCTATATAAAGAGTAACCAAGAAAAACCAGGTTAGTGCGGTAGCTATTGTCTATAGTTCAGTGCTAATCAAAACAAAGCGATAATCGCGCTTAACATGTAATACACATGAAAAATAAAGGAAATAACTATGACCATAACAACAGAACAAATTGCTGTTGACTATCCAATACCAACTTATCGATTTGTTGTCTCCGTGGGTGATGAACAAATCCCTTTCAACAGCGTTTCGGGACTGGACATTACTTATGATGTCATCGAGTACAAAGATGGCATCGGTAATTACTATAAAATGCCGGGCCAACGTCAATTAATCAATATTACGCTGCGTAAAGGGGTATTCCCTGGCGATACCAAACTTTTTGACTGGCTTAATTCCATTCAGCTTAATCAAGTTGAGAAAAAAGACGTTTCAATTAGCCTGACCAATGAAGCCGGTACCGAAATTTTAATGAGTTGGAGCGTAGCAAATGCATTCCCAACTTCATTAACTTCCCCCTCTTTTGATGCCACCAGCAATGATATCGCCGTTCAAGAAATAAAACTTACCGCAGACCGAGTAACCATTCAGGCTGCTTAAAGTATCACGATGACTGATATATCAGACGGGACAAAATGATGCTCAAAATTGGCATAACTGCCACCCGTCCAACTAAATTCACCATCCTACAGTTCACATATACCCTATAGATTTCAAGATGCATCGCGGCGGCAAGGGAGCGAATCCCCGGGAGCATAGATAACTATGTGACCGGGGTGAGTGAGTGCAGCCAACAAAGAAGCAACTTGAAAGATGACGGGTATAAAATATCGCCCAATAATTGGAGGCAATATATGCCAACATTAACAACTTATCCCGGCGTTTATATTGAAGAAGACGCCTCGCTATCTCTATCGGTTAATACCAGCCCAACTGCTATTCCTGTTTTTATTGGTAAATTTTTAAAAAAAAACGGCAGTCAGCCAGCAAAAGGGAGCTGTATTAGAATTACTAGTTGGTTGGATTTTACTTCTCAGTTTTCACTTTCACCGGCCATATCAGTGATGGCTACAAGTAACAGTGAGAATTCCCCAAAAACCTATACCTATGCCGCCACTGTCACAGCCACAACCATTCCTCTCAGTGCCTTTGCTGTACAACACTATTTTAATAATGGTGGTGGAGTCTGTTATCTGTTGCCGGTGGAAGAAGGAGAAGAATTAGCAACGCTGCCAGACCTGATTGAAAAACAACAGGAGATTACCTTACTGGTCTGTCCTGAAACGAATACAACGTTAAAACAGAACGTTTATAACGCCGTAAATTCTCTATTAAAGGATAAAGTAGGTTACTTCCTAATTGCTGATAGCGAAGATGGAACAAATAAGCCAGATACCCAAAAGGATAAAACCGCTGTCTATTACCCTAATTTAGAGACCTCTTTTACTTATAGCCGTCCGGCGGATGCTGATATTGCTCTGAGTGGTTATGAAAACTTGGCTAAGCTGGTAGAACTGAAATCAAAATCAACAGCGGAGTATGATAAAGCTAAAAAAGCCGTCGATGACGTATTGAAAACCACTAAAATTACCTTACCCCCTAGTGCCGCCGTTGCGGGTGCCTATGCAACAACCGATGCCAGTCGTGGTGTCTGGAAAGCACCCGCTAATGTGGCATTGAATAATGCTAAACCATCTGAGCCGATCACAAATGATAAGCAAGGTACCATGAATGAAGCCGGTATTAACGCTATCCGTCACTTTACCGGCAAAGGCACGTTGATTTGGGGAGCTCGCACATTAGACCAAACGGACAACTGGCGTTACATCCCGGTACGACGTTTATTTAATGCGGCAGAACGGGATATTAAGCGGGCAATGCGATTTGCCGTCTTTGAACCTAATAGCCAACCAACCTGGAAGCGGGTACAAACAGCCATCGACAACTACCTCTATCAACTTTGGCAACAAGGAGCACTCGCGGGAAATAAACCGCAAGAAGCTTATTTTGTCCAGATTGGTAAAGATATCACCATGACCGATGACGATATCAAACAAGGCAAAATGATTGTCAAAGTCGGTATGGCGGCGGTTCGTCCGGCTGAATTTATTATCCTTCAATTCTCGCAACATGTAGCACAGTAACCGTACTGAGACGCGGTTTAACACCGCGTCCATTCAGTCATTGAGGAGATGATAATGACAACAGAGACAAAACAGCCGGGCGTCATGATAACGGAAAGCCGTATATCTCTGCCACCAAACAATGAATTTATCGGTGTCCCCGTTTTTATTGGTTATACCGAAAAAAGCTCAAGTAATAAAACCGCCATTAAACTAAACAGCCTGACTGACTTTACCCAACATTTTGGTAAATCAGGATTAACCTATTATTCAGTGCGCCACTTCTTTGAAAACAGTGGTCGGCAAGCTTATGTCCTATCACTGGGCCATGATAAATCGCTAAATGATTTTCAATTATTGATTACCGCCCTACAACAGGACTGGGTTAAACAAGCCATTTCCACAGAGAACGAAATTACATTGATTGTTGTACCTGATATTGCTCGTTTTAGTGATACCAACACTCCAAAAGACCTTTGGCTACAATATTGGCAGTCAATACTTGAACTTTGCAAAAGCCGACGCGGCATCATGGGATTACTGGATGCTCCTGACGATCCAACATTAGCTGCTAATTGTCTGGCTGATTTTTCCTCAAGTGATCGACAATGGGGCGCCGTATACTGGCCAAGGCTGATAAGCACCTACCAGGAGCAAGATAAACATATCGTACTTTCACCTACCGCTGCGGTCGCCGCTGTTATACAACGCAATGACAACCAAAAAGGCGTATGGACAGCCCCTGCCAATGTCGCTTTAACCAAGGTGATCAGCCCAGTACGCTCTTACATTGAAGCAGGCGCCCTCCTTAACCTTAATCAAGAAGGCACTTCGTTGAATCTGGTTCGCAGTTTCCCCGGCAAAGGCATTAAAATCTGGGGATGCCGCACACTGGACAACACGCCGGGTTCCCCTTGGCGTTATATCCAAATTCGCCGACTGGTTTCCTATATCGAAACCCACATGACCCAACTTGGCCGAGCCTTCGTCTTTGAACCCAATAACGCCATCACCTGGATGAAATTTAAAGGTCAAGCCCACAACTGGTTACGTCAGTTATGGTTAAAAGGTGGATTGCGCGGCACTCAGGAAGATCAAGCATTTGAGGTGTTACTGGGTGTTAATGAATCAATGAGTGAAGCCGATATCCTGGCCGGAAAGATGATCATGAAAATCAGGCTGGCCCTGTTAATTCCGGCGGAATTTATTGAGCTGAGTCTGACATTTGATATCCGTAACAATACCGTACCTAGCTAATCTCAACAGGGGAAAAACATGTACAACTTATACACCCCGTCAGTATCACACCGTTTTATCGCCAGTTTTCTGTTTAACAACATTCCCAGCCCACTTGATATCGCCTTTCAGCGCATATCGGGCCTGAGCCGAGAACTGCAAACCACTCAACACAGCCAAGGCGGGGAAAACGCCAGAAATGTCTGGCTAACCGAAAAGATCCAACATGGCAGTCTGGTATTGGAGCGTGGTGTCATGACCATCACCCCACTCACCTTAATATTTGATCGCGTGCTGCGCGGTGAGAAAGCGGTATATGCCGATGTCGTCATCATGCTGCTGAACGAAAACACGTTACCTGTAGCAAGCTGGACCGTCAGTAACGCGCTACCGGTTCGTTGGTCCACCAGCGACTTTGATGCTAATAGCAACACCGTGTTGGTGAGCGCACTAGAACTACGTTATCAGGATATGCGCTGGTTAGGAGTAAAAGCATGACTGTAGAAATTAAGGAACTGATTATTCAGGCTAAAGTCACCGATCCGACGAATGATCAACTCAGTTCACGAACATTAGCCCAAGAAAAGCTGGATAACGCCCGTTTAGTTGAGATGGTGAAACGGGAAGTATTAGAGGCATTACGTGAAACAGGAGGCGATTATGAGTTTAATTGAACGCGGTTTATCCAGACTCACCTTAACAGCCTTCAAAGATCGGGAAGGCAAAATTTCCGTGGGTAGCTTACAAGCCATGTATAACCCCGATACGATCCAACTTGATTACCAAACCCGCTACCAACAGGATGAAAGTGTCAATCGTGCCAACCAAAGCAGCCGCTATATATTATCCCAACCTGCCGGATTATCCTTAGTCCTGCTATTTGATGCATCGATGCCCGGCAATAGCACGCCAATAGAAACTCAGCTTGCGACCCTAAAATCACTGTGTGCGGTTGACGCCAGCACCAAAGTACCCCACTTCCTTAAAATCAAATGG
Source organism: Photorhabdus akhurstii (assembly GCF_019090985.1). Classification (NCBI taxonomy): domain Bacteria; kingdom Pseudomonadati; phylum Pseudomonadota; class Gammaproteobacteria; order Enterobacterales; family Morganellaceae; genus Photorhabdus; species Photorhabdus akhurstii. Next base: position 2,770,542 of record NZ_CP020335.1, read on the forward strand.
GGAAAAATGCGCTGGGAAAATAAAGGTTATTTTGCCTGCCGGGCCAGTGGCCTTGCCATCAACTACACCCTGTTTGACCGGGACGCCACCCCTTTACGGGCCAGTGCGACCTTATCTTTAGTGGCAGATGAAAGCTTAGTGATTCAGGACACCGAGCGGCAGTTAAAATCGCCACCGGCCACTGCGGTTAGCGTCACAGACATGCTCTCCTTACCCTTGATTGCTTTAGGCGCCGGCGCTTCTCTGGCAGGTGGTATCGATTATCTCTCTCTGGCCTGGCAAAACGATCTGGATAATCTTGATGACTTTACCCCCGGACAAACCTTACAAGCACGGAGGGATACATGAAAATACCCACAGTAATCATCAAGATAGGTGGTAAGACACTCAACCAATTTACCGTAATCAGCCTGACAACCCACCATCACATCAACGGCATCCCTTCGGCCAACATCACTCTAGGCATAGCCGGTGATGCCAGCCATATTTTTGACGCCAAGACGCAGGCTGAATTGACAAGCTGTCGCCCGAATCATGAAGTTATCGTGCAGATGCAAAAAACCGTGTTATTTAAGGGCGTTATCGTGCGGCAAACACTGGGTCTTAAAGGTCAAGACAGCATCATTACCCTGACAGCAAAACATCACCTGCAAAAATTAACCCATAGCTTTCACTCACAGCTATTTAATAAACAGAGTGATGAGGCGATTATCAAAAAACTCTTTAATCAGAATGGCATCCAAACGACGATCAAACAGGCGCCGCAACTCAAAACCGTTCATGAACAAATGGTGCAATTTCGTTGCAATGACTGGGCATTCCTAAAAAGCCGATTGACTGCCACTAACACCTGGTTATTGCCCGGTAATGAATCAGTTACCTTGATAACACCTAAGGCACTGAATAAGTCAACTGTGCATACCCTTCATCGGCATGCCAGCGATCAAAACATTGTGCTATTTGAAGCGGATCTCCAGTGGAATAACCAACACAACCCCAAAACCGTGAGTATACGCGCCTGGGATGTGACTCAACAAAAGCTTTCTCAGGCAATCAATACCCAAAACAGCAAGCTTGGCAGTAACAAGCTGGCCGTGGACAGTATCGATGCGCTAGCTGATAAAGCGTGGCAATGGGCTTACAGCTATCCATTGGATAACGAACAAGCCAAACATCTTGCTCAAGGCATTATGGATAACTTACGCAGTCATAATATATCCGGTAGCTTTGAAATCGAAGGTAATCATCATTACCAACCGGGGAATGTTCTGGCGTTAAACGGCTTTGGTCAGGGAATGGATGGTCAAGGGATTATCACCGGTGTAAATCAGATAATTAACCAGCGGCAAGGTTGGCGCACCCGATTAACCTTAGGCATGTTGCCGGATGTAGACCCTCCGGTGCCGCAGGTAAAAGAGTTACACATCGGTATCGTGGAAAAATATCAGCAAGACAGCCAATCGCTAGGCCGTATTCCCGTCAGAATACCGGCATTAAACCTAACCCAAGGTGCACTCTTTGCACGTTTAGGTAAACCTTATGCCAGTCATGAAAGTGGGTTCTGCTTTTATCCAGAACCGGGGGACGAGGTGATTATCGGCTTCTTTGAATGTGACCCTCGTTTCCCGGTGATATTAGGCTCCATGCATAATCCTAAAAATAAATCGCCGGTAGAACCCAGTGAAAAAAATCCGGTGAAAACCTTAGTGATCAAACAAGGAGATAAACAACAGGCATTAATATTCGATAACAAAGAAAACACCGTGGCACTTAATAGCGGAGAAAATAAAGTCTCTCTGCAACAGGATAAAGATATTACGCTCAATTCAACTAAAAATCTCATCACTCAAGCTCAGGAAATTAACATACAAGCGGAAAAATCTCTGTCAGCCACAGGAAAATCCGGCGTTGATATTAAAGGCTCGAAAATTAACTTAACACAGTAATGAGGTATTGAAATGACAAACCCAATATTAGCCGATATTTATGGGCGCGGCTGGAAATTTCCGCCCCAGTTTTCTCTTGAAACTGGCGTAGCAATGGCCGAAGGCGCCGAAAATGTTCGCCAAAGTATAAAAATCCTTTTTTTAACTGAACCCGGTGAACGGATTATGCGTGAAGATTATGGCTGCGGTCTGAATGATTATATGTTTGAAAATATCAGTGATGAATTGTTGTCGGAGATTCAAACCCGTATTGAAGAGCGAGTTCTGCGCTATGAACCTCGTGCTGAAATCACCGATATTCAGGTAACTCAGAAAACAGATTCACCGAATACCTTACATATTCAAGTGACCTATGCCCTAAGAGGCAGTGAAATTAGTCAACAGCTTGAAGGTATTCTTGAAGTCAACGAAGGTCGGGCAAAGGTGAGCCTATGAGTAAACAATTGATCATCGATGGAGATAGTCTGTTATTCGAACCCTTATTCGGCAACCGGCAAGTCACCATTTTGGGACCGGCAATTATCAGAGGCAGCGGGCACGCCCAAATTCAAGGTAAAAAGATCGCCATTGTGGGTGATGAAAAAAAGGTACAGCTCCAGGCGCAATATATTACCCCCAGCCACCCAACGCTCGGCATGGGTATAGTCACCATTGCGCAATTGGATGCCAGCCAACAAGTCAACTTTTGCCGCAGTAATGCCACGGTAATTGTTGTCGGGCAGCAATTTACCGCCCGTTTTACTCCGACACAACCGGCGATTAATCCGTCAGGCGTACCGGATATAACAACACCCAGTATGGGAAAAGGCCGTTTTATTGCCGGTCAATATATCGCTAATGCCGGATAAATAACCTCTAAAAATCCATTATTAAATAACGATCCTATTACGCAAAGCTATCATCAATATATTCAAATAACAGGTGGTATAATATGGGACTCACCGAATTAAAAAATAAACTTGCCGCTATCGTACCAGAGACAGAATTTAAACTTGATGAAAGAAGTACACTGGATATTTTAAACTGGCTACAAGAATATTCTAAGAAAATACCTTTCGGTCAAGAGAAAGAAAAATTCTGGGATAGCTTCTATTTTATTCAGAAAAATAATCCTGAGAAATTAGCAGATATTTACCAAAAAGTTAATAAAGCAGATGGAAATTTACCGGCACATCAAGCTTTTGTATTGGCTTTTTTAAAACTCTTAGAAACAACCAAAGTTTTATTTAATACCTTCCCGGTACGACATCGTGATCTTTATTATCGGGAATTATTAGGATTGAAACCGAGAAATGCACAAGCGGATAGCGTTGCTTTAGGCATTACCTTAAATACAGATAAGGCAGAATATCTTATCCCTAAAGGAACCCTGTTTGATGCCGGGCAGGATAGCGCTGGGAATCCGTTACAATATGCGTCAGATACTGAACTACTGGCGAACCAAGGAAAATTAACCGACCTGCGTTGGTATCGGAAAGATAACGATAGTTGGAAATCGGCAATACTACTAAACCATTCAGATAATATTAAATTACCTGAAAACGGTATTAAGCTTTTTAGCCCAACCCCCAATGATGCCCCAGTCTTGTCTGGTTATCTGATTACCTCTTCTTTATTTGCTATGTCGAAAGGAGTGCGTAATATTGAGGTAACTCTAGCAAATGAGTGGATGGGTAATCCTAACAACATTACTGCTCAGATCAGTTCTGGAAAACATTGGCTTTCACTGTTAGTAAAAAAAGCAGAGACCAATCTTAAACTCATCTTAAGCTTATCAGCTAACGATGAACCCATCAGCCCCCCTGATTCCTTAGATAATATGGAGTTTAATGTCCCCGTATTAAAACTAGGCACCACTCAAGGAGCGATGTTACCCAAGATTATGGGTATTGAAATTAGCACTAACGGCAACAGTAATGTACGTTATTCCTCTGATAGAGGTGTTGAAAACGTAGGTACGACTAGTTTTCCCTTTGGGCAATCACCGTCACTAAATTCCGGTTTTAATCTGATTGCTCCTGAATGGTACGGCTTTGAAAACGCAACACTCACGATTACTCCCCAATGGGTGGGATTGCCCGAAGAGAATTTTAAAACGTGGTATAAAGCATATAACTCTCAACCCGATAATAGTGCATTTAAAGTACAGGGATATTTAGTTACGCCTCAGGGAAAAAACAAACTAAAAGAGACTAATACTCAAAAAGAAACTGAGACTCAACCATTATTTGATGGAACAGATAAACCACAAGGGAAAAGCCTGAATTTTCCCTTGCCAGCAATGAGTTACCCCATTGCAGATAGCCAATCTCCAAACGACTGGCCAGCTTTTATTCGTGTAGAATTAGCTGAACAGGATTTTATGCATTCTCAGTACAATGAAACGCCCCAAAATAAAGCATTACCCTATACTCCTCAGGTCAATTCATTGAAAATTGAATTCAGAGCAGAAGTCAAAACTGGGCAATATTCTGTTTATCCTCTCACCCCTTTTGGCTGGGACAAAGCAAACGCAGAAACGCCATCATTAATCAGCGACACATTTTATTTAGGCTTTACCGATGTATTACCAGGACAAACTTTATCCCTGTACTGGCAATTAGAAGGTATTAAAAAACTACCTTTATCCTGGTTTTATCTAAACCAAGAAAATACCTGGAGTGCATTGGATAATTTGGTACACGACCAAACCCGCAATCTATTTGATCGAGGAACTTGGCGTACCTTATTACCACAGGATGCTTCAAACCAAGCATCCCAAATGCCGAAGGGGCAATACTGGGTGAAGGCACAAATTTTACAGACGAATCAAGCAATACTGACTGACCTATATTGGCATCGGAAAGATAACGATGGCTGGAAATCTGCAACACCTCTTCGCCTTTCAAATAACATGAAATTACCAACAAATGGTATCCAGATTTTTAGTCCAACATCTAATGATATCCCGATTCTATCCGGCTACCTAATTACTTGGCCTTTATTCACATTCCTAAAAAAAGGGCTCAACATTACATTAATTTTGGGAAGTAAATGGGAAGGTAATTCTGAGAATATAGCTGCTAAAATAAGTTCAGGGAATCACTGGTTAACACTGTCAGTCGAATATCTCAGTGACATTAATAGTATTAAGTTGCAATTACCAGACGATGATAACAATGATCCCATCAGCCCCCCTAATGCTCTGGATAATATGACGTTCGATACGCCATTGTTAAAATTGACAACTACTGAGGGTTTCACTTTACCCTGGATTTATAAAATATGTATTAACAGCAACATCGTGCTCTCTGCTTCCGACAATTCAAAAGCAAAAATCTCTCATTTCCCTTTTGGCCAATCGCCATCACTGGACTCCAGTTTTAGTCCGAAGGTAGTTCTCCCTGAATGGATTAACTCTGAATATGTATCAAACACAACATTCACTATTACTCCTCAATGGGTCAACTTACCTACAGAGAACTTTTCATCGTGGTATAAAGGATATGCTAATAAACCTACCAATAACAATGTATTTAAAGTGGAAGGCTATCTTGTCACTCCCTACAGAGGAGAGAAAAAACTTGATGAAATTCTGTCATTATTTGATGGCGAAAATGCACCACAAGGAAAAAGCCTGACTTTTACCTTACCTGACAAGCATTACTTATATTCAAACAGCGATCAATCAACTAGTATAAAAATAAAACTAGTTGAGCAAGACTTTATGCACACCCAATACGAGAAAAGTTCTACAGGTAAAAATAAGCCCTATACCCCAGAACTCAGTAAATTACAGGTGGAATTCAGTGCTACAGCTTTCCGTCGACAATTTTCCGTTTATCCCCTCACACCTTTTGGCAAAGACGAAGCCGGAAAAGATATAACACCATTAACCCACGATACATTCTATTTAGGTTTTACCGATATATCACCAGGGCAAACTTTTTCTCTATATTGGCAGCTAAAGGGCCTGAAAAATCTATCTTTGTCTTGGTTTTATCTGAGTCAAAGAAATACCTGGGAATTATTAAATAGATCAACTTACCACCAAACATATAATCTATTTGAATCAGAAGATCAAAGTATCCTATTACCACAGGACGCTTCAAACCAAGCATCTCAAATGCCAAAGGGGAGATACTGGCTAAAAGCGCAGATAAAACAGGAGAAAAAACAGATAAAGATAGTCCCTCCAGATTACCCAAGAATTAAAGGATTGTTATATAACGCCACAACAGCCACGTTAATCAACACAGTAACAGTAGAACAAGATCACTTTATCAGCGGATTAGCCGTTAATATCATTAAACAGCCAGTGAACTCATCTGTTGCAATCAGTGAAGTGGCTCAACCTTGGGCATCTTGGAATGGTCGTCCGAAAGAAGACGGACAAACCTTTTTGAAACGGATTCCCGCTCGGCTGTCCCATCGTAATCGAGCATTAAATTGGAGCGATGTTGTCACCTTACTAAAAGAGCGGTTTGTCAGTATATTTGATATCAAATACCCTTCTACCAATGAATTAACCAAAATACCAGCGCCAGAAAAGCGCCAATTAATCGTTATCCCTAATAATCGTTACAAAGATAATGATGATTCACTTCGTCCAGAATTGAACCAAGCTCGATTAACGGAAATGGTCGAATGGTTAGATCAATTAAGTAGCCCCTGGACAACCATTGAAATTAATAATCCCACATACGTTGATGTCCCGATTAGCTATGAATTGGTATTTGCTTCAGGAGTTAATCCCGATTATGGCCGCCATCAATTACAACAGGAACTGAGTCGAATCTACATGCCGTGGGGAGAAAATATTGCTATTGGCGTAACACCAGGTAATCGCATTGACTATTACCAGTTATTAGCCACGATTCAACAATCACCTTATGTTGAACGGGTCACTAGCTTGACTTTGCAAAAAGGCAATCCACCCACAGATACCGTAGGTAAAAGTATAGAAGCCGACGATGATGAAGTATTGATTTTAGTCTGGTAATAATCCCCCCTAAATGAAGGAGTTAACAAATGAATAATCAAGATAGACTATTTCCCATTATTAAAGACGATATTGCCTTTGATATCTTACTTACTCAGGCAAAAACCGTTATTGAACAACAATCCGGCCAATGTTGGAACGATATGGGGGAAAATGATCCAGGCATCACCTTATTAGAAGCTTGTTGTTATGGCGCGTCTGATTTAGCTTACCGTCATTCATTACCACTGAAAGATCTTCTTACTCCTAAACAAGAGGAACAAACATCCAGAGACGGTATTTTCCCTAAAGAGTTTGGCCCACAACAAATATTGACTTGTGGCCCTATAACCGAAGAGGATTATCGCCGAGCTTTGTTGGATTTGCATAGCAACGACAAAAGAGATGGTTATTTCTTCTTTGATGACGTGCAACTTATTCATGAACCTAAAAATCAACGCTATACATACTGGTATAACAAACAAGAACGGCAATACAGTTTTATTAAAAAGCAACATAGCAGTTCATCACAGTTAAAGTTAACACTCAGGGGAAATTATTGGCTTTATTTACTCCCTAGTCGAGAAACCGAAAAAATTCAAGATAATAGAATTCAAGCTCAGAAAAAGTTGGATGATTTTCTGAGGGACAATCGCAACTTAGGAGAATCAATCAGTAAAATTATTTGGCTGGAACCCATCGATCTACCATTGAAAATTGATATTCAACTTGATGATGACGTTAAAGATATCACTGATATATTCACTAAAGTTTACACGGCGGCAGAACAAATGGTAGTTGAAAAACCACGACGTTATACCACCCAAGCTATGAGAGAAATGGGTTACAGTAGTGAAGAAATTTTTAATGGGCCCTATTTACGTCATGGTTGGATTCCCCAATTACCTTCAAACGAAGATTACACCAAACCTAAAGAACTAAATCTAAGTCCCTTAGTTAACCAACTACTGAGAATCAAAGGAATCAAAAAAGTTACCCAATTCACGTTAGATAAGGATAATGAAAGAATTTCTAAACTACCAAACGATAATTGGTCCTGGACAATCGATCAGGGGTTCTATCCCAGACTATGGGGCAACGATCCCTTACAGTCAATTACCTCATCAAATAGCCCACTCACCATTACAGCCAAAGGTGGAGTTAAAATTGTTGTTTCCAAACAAGATGTAAAGGAAAAGCTCATTGCAGAGCCTCTGATTGAAACACAACCTGAATTACTGGATTGGGGTAAATATCGTAAGGTCCTGGATTACTATCCGGTAAGCAATAAATTACCCGCTTGCTATGGATTACAAACTAATACCCAACAGCAAGTACAATTACATCAGTTCATGTTACCTTTTGAACAAACTTTGGCTAATCACTGCGCTGATCTCGCCTTGTTACCAAAACTATTGGCTTTTAAACAACGAGGGAATACTGTACGTGGTACTCAATGGCCTTTTAAAGAAAATACTGTAGCTCAAAATAAAAATACTCATCAAAACATAAAATCTCATTTAATTAATCAAATGAATAATGAAGCTGAAATCAATAATAATGATAAAAACTATACTAAAGAATTGGCGATGTTAGACTATCTATTGCAATATTTTGGAGCGCAATGTGCAACCCCTCTCCTATCACAAAACTCAAATTCTCAGGAAGATTTTCTATCTACTCAGCGCGAATATCTTTCTCAACAACCTGGCTTAGCCTATCAACGTAATAATATTCGTATTGATAAAGTGTCAGCGCTACAAAAACGCATTGCCGCCCGATTGGGTCTGGGAGGAGAGTGTTTCAAAGAAACACCAGAACTGGATAAACTCCCTTTTTATTTAATTGAACATCGTCAACTCTTACCAATAAAACCTAATGAAAAATTCAATAATGACCAAACACCTGATAATCTAGAAATTAAAAATGATCAAGTCATGATTACACAAACTGATACAGCAGGCCATTTAATGCAAGGTCAAGTTATTAATCTGGAATTTAGAGAAGACTACAATGTATTCAAATTTCTGAACCTAATGATCACTGAAGTGACAGGAGATACATTCACTATTAACACCAATAACAATAATGATCTAAAAAACAATCTGGACAAATTACAAAACGCATTTAAGCAGCTTAATAGCCTGCACTGGCGCAATAGTTCCGTGTGGATAGAAGATATGGATTATCAACTCGTTTATGACAGTGAAGAGAATCAAGAAGAAACCGAAAATAAACGATGGATTACCCTTAATGACCAAAACCCCTTCCCTGCCATGATCGAAAAGAATGATGAAATCACAATAAGAACCAAGTCCGATTATGAACTTACAACCCAAATTGTGCAACTTGATAGTGCTAATAACCGGATATTACTTAGAAAAGATGTAAATTCAAAAAACGAATTTCCATCAAGAGAATATATATCACACCACTGCTTGTCCTACACAAAATATGATTACGGATACGGAGAGGAACGCACATATAAATTGATTTCTGCCGATACAACCTCAAATGAAAATGAACGCTGGATTACCATCAGAAAACAACCCGATGACTCTCCTTACGATAGTTTTCCTTTTGATATGTTCCAAGCGGATGATGAAATAATACTAAAACTTGACCCGGATTATGAGCTTAAAACACAGGTAAAAGAATTTGATCGTATAGAAAAACGAATATTAGTTGAAAAAAACATAGATCAAATAAATAATTTTCCATCGGAAAGCAACGCATCGCACTCTTATTGGTACTTCTCCGGAGAAAGATATATCCAATCTGACCAATTTTCATTTGTAGTCAGCATAGTACTGAATCGAGAACGCATTAAGAGCGGCACTACTGATTTTTACAAATTAGAATCTTGGGTGAAAACTGAAATTTTAGCTGAACTGCCCGCTCATATCTCACTCGTTATTCATTGGCTATCATCGGAAGAATTCGAAAAATTTGCCAGCACTTATAAACTTTGGCAAAATAATGGCGCTCCTTTAGGTGATCACGCATATAGAATTCTAGAAACATTAACACTAGGAAAGAAACCTTCTGCTTTAGTAGAAGAATACAGTGAAGAAATAATGATTTCATAAGGATTGTTTTATGATATCTAATATTACAAAGATATCTATGAATCCAAATATTCATAAGTTATTTTAGTGTATTAATATCCTGTGGCAATTATTATTGCGATTCTATGAAATATTTCACTCTTAGCTTTCTCCATATCTATTAATTACAAAGAGAATATTAATATGGTTTCAGATCCAAATCTATTAAATCGAATTATTATTACTATTACAGCCAATAATCTACAGGTAGCTAAAAAAGTATTACATGGCTCCCTGCTTAATCAATCCAGTATAAATAAGTTAATCAATTCTTATTTTAACCCATATATCATTAATGCAAATATCTATTTAGAAACACTTACCCTGAACCTTGGCGAAATAAGATTAGATGATTTTAATTCACTGTTTTCTATTCTACTTAATACTACATTAATTCAAGCATTAAGCCAATATCAGGTAAATAATCAGACTGATATTGAGAAATTTATTCATTACTTACATCAAAAAAATCCCACATTAAACCCGATGGAGAAAATTAAGAAGAATAAAATTACTGATGTAAACATTAAAAAATTAATTAACCAATTATCTCATATACAAAATAACTGGACACTTTTATTAGCAAAAAGCTGTTTATCTGAGCATAGTCTGCAAAACATTCTGGCTATCAGAGAACCCACTTTATTAACTGCCATTAGTCGAAAATTATCGGAGAACACAGTCACACCGCAACATCAGGAGGAACCAGTTTCCTCCTGGCAATTAATACTGAATGCTCTGAAATATATACAACAACATAATACACAAGAAATACCTAAACCCGATGCAAAAATTATCTCTCGCATCACAACTGAACTTAATAATGGTAAAATTAATATAACATCTATTATTGCGCTATTTCGCCAGACTGCAACCTATAATTCTCCATTAAATAATTGGTTAAAACCACTCTGGCAAACAATACCCGTTTCACAATACTGTAAAAAATATCTATCGGTTGAAGAATACCAATACCTGTCGAAATACTTTATTACAACAGGAGAAAATAACCATAACCAACCTAGAAATGACAACACACAACGCCCTGAACCAATTTTATTACCTGAACAACCGATAAACAATGCTGGAATATTAGTTTTATGGCCGATATTACCTGCTCTATTTAATCAACTTGGTCTACTTGAAAAGCAGAAGTTTACCCATCGTCAAGCTCAATTCAGTGCCGTTGTTATCCTTGATTATCTCATTTGGGGAACTGAAAAAGCACCGATAGAACGCAAGGGATTAAGTCCTATTTTATGTGGGATAATACCTGATGAAAATATCGAATCAGTACCCATCGAACCAGAGAAACAGTTAATAATAGATCAATGGCTGGACGCAGCTATCGCCCAATTTCCCGCATGGAAGAAATTAAGCCGTAATGACGCCCGTCAGTTATTTTTACAACGACCAGGTGAATTACGAATAGATGAACAAGAAATCAATATCACGGTACAACATCAACCGTTTGATGCACTATTATCTGACTGGCCTTGGCCATTAAATATCGCCAAACTACCCTGGCTGGATCATCCTTTACTAATCAACTGGCAAACTATTTAAAAGGTTTATATGAACTTACCTCTGACAAATAACCACTTTATGGCAGCAGAATTGCATTGGATTTATCCTCATCTGGAGCGTATTGATCTGCTATTACAACGCTACTATTATCAAAAGGGAAATTGGTACGATTCCTTACCGGAAAGTTTTTTACTGACCGAAGATGAAATAGAGCAACGTTTGATAAAACCATTAGGCATGCCTCATTGGTTAAAACAAAGTGATATTATTATTCATAAGGAAATAGAGAATAAAACTATTACCGGTACATTATCATTGTTGATAGAACGTTTTGAACTGACTGAATTTGAGCGTGATACTTTACTATTGGGTTTATTACCCCATTTTGACAGTCGTTATCATGCACTATTTGCTTTTCTGCACGGTAACAGTAAAAAGCAGTGGCCCAGTTTTGCTTTAGCAATTGAATTATTTAGCCAACGCCAAAGTGATTGGCAATTACTGCAAAATAGCTTTCTGCCTCAGACACCATTAATCAATCACCATCTGTTACAGCTTAATAACCATGAGGAACCCATTTGGCTGCAAACGCAATTTTTAACACACAGTAGCGTCCGGCATTTTTTATCCGGCCAACGGGTTATTTTACCTCCCCTGATAACCTGTGCTTATTGGCATTTTTCTACCTCACAGACTTGGTATCCGCAAACCCTTTATCATTCACTTAAAAAGATATTGTTAAATGAAATAGATGAAATACGCCCACTGGTGATTCTCAAAGGGAAACAAGAGAGCGCCAGAGAATTAGCAGTCAATAATATTATGGCACTTCATGACATCAGTACCTTAATTCTCGATTTAGCCCATCTACCGGACGAAGAGAATATCAACACTAAACCCGGCCTGTTAACAGACGCAATACGGGAAACCCGGCTACACAATGCCTGCTTATTAATCCGCAATTTTTCTTTATTTGCAGAGGAAAAGAAAATATATCAAAGCGAATTGTCCACCCTGCTGAATCAACCAAAATTACGTGTAGTTTGTCTGGTAGAACCGGGAGATTCATTTGTATGGATTCAACATCTGCCAATGGTACAAATTGAGATGCCTATAGCAACGCCGGCAGAGAAAAAATCAATGCTAAAAGAAAATCTGCCAGATAATGCCGATCAAGGAATTAATCTTACTCAGTTATGTCAGCGTTTTTCATTTACTCCCGAAACGTTACCTTTAATTATTAAAGAAGCCGTTCAATATCAAATAATCCGGCAACCAGAAGACCAATTGAAGGAGATCGATTTGCGTAAGGCATTAAATTTCCGCGCCCAACAAAATTTCGGTAAATTAGCCCAACGAATAACCCCCAAACGCAATTTTAATGACTTGGTGGTTTCAGAGGGATTAACTCAACAACTGAAAGAAATTATTGCCGCTATTAATTACCGAAACCAAATATTAAACGCGGGTTTTCAAGAGAAAATAGGTTATGGTACCGGTATTAGCGCCCTATTTTATGGTGAATCAGGGACCGGAAAAACGATGGCCGCAGAAGTGATTGCCGGGCATCTTGGCGTTGATCTGATTAAAGTCGATCTCTCTAGCGTGGTGAATAAATATATCGGTGAAACGGAAAAAAATATCTCTCGAATTTTCGATTTGGCCGAAGCCGATTCCGGCGTGCTGTTTTTCGATGAAGCCGATGCCCTATTTGGCAAACGCAGTGAAACCAAAGATGCCCAAGACCGACATGCCAATATTGAAGTTTCTTATTTGCTACAACGCTTGGAAAATTATCCCGGATTAGTGATTTTAGCCACCAATAATCGCAGCCATTTAGACAGTGCTTTTAATCGCCGTTTTACCTTTATTACCCATTTTACTTATCCTGATGAAATATTACGTAAACAAATGTGGCAAGCAATTTGGCCTGAAAAACTATATTTATCAGACGAACTTAATTTTGACCATTTGTCTAAACAAACAGATCTGACAGGTGCTAATATTCGGAATATTGCTTTATTAGCATCAATATTAGCAGTAGATGATAATAGTGAAAAGATTGATAACAAACATATAGAACGGGCAGTTATTCTCGAATTGAATAAAACTGGTCGATTGTTTTTTTAAACGTTTAATAAGATTGGAGTCGATATGACAAATATAATTGATCCTAATAATGCTATTGTTGCAGTCAATACCGCATTACATGAAATTTTATCTCAACATCTAAACACCTCTAACCAAATAATTGATATCCGTTTTGATCTACCGGAAATTAATTCAACTCCTGCTAAACCTACCGTCAGTGTATTTCTTTATGATATACATGAAGATCTACAATTACGCTCCGCGGAACCAAGGAGTTATAATCCTGCCACCAACTCATTATTGTCTGGATGGGTAAATATTAATTATAACTATTTAATTACTTACTGGCATTCAAACCAACCATCAGGAGATGCCTCTAACCCTGACAGTCATCCCAATAATCAAGCTGCACGCGTCATGACAGCTATTTTAAATGCATTAGTTAACAACCGACAATTACCTAAAATTCCAGCGGCATATACCAGAGTCATTCCACCGCAAGAAAATCTAAATAGTTTAGGTAACTTTTGGCAAGCGCTCGGCAACCGCCCTCGCCTTTCTTTGTTATATTCAATCACCGCACCAGTAAAGCTTCAAGATATTAAAGACGTCATAAAACCCGTTAGCCAGATTTCCGCTTCTATGGAACAAAAACCAAATCTGGATAATTCTCAAATAAACCAAGCTTTATTTAGAAAATTGTGTGCCGATTTAGGCGGCACAGAAGATGTTCACCTTGCCCTTTCGAAAGTGAATCTGACAACCAAACCTGCTAAGGAAAATAATGAAAATCAGAATAATCAAAACGTAATTCTTGAAGTTTCTGGTATTACCCGTTTGGATTATTTACCTAGAATAAAAGGTATTCTCTCGACATGGAAAAATAGTCATAGTGCCGTTGTTAGGATAAATAATATTGGTATTATTACTTCAGAAGATAAATCTGATAAACTAATAGCCATTAAAAATCTCTAATTCATATTTATATAAAAAACCCACTGCAACACCAATTAAAATTTCTTATAAAATCACTTTGCTTATATATTAAAATATACTTAACTTTATTTTTTAAAAATAAAATGACAATAGTCAATCTATATAGTATTTATTTCCAACATACCTCTTCCCGAAAATTAACAGGTGATAATATGGTATATGAATACGATAAAACCATCGAAAGAAAAAGAAAACCGTCGATACAATTAGACAATAATAAAGAAAAATCATTTGAACAGGCACTAGAATTGTCTCAAAGTAATCAGAATAATCCATTACTCCACGATCTCATCACCAGCAATAATTTACGTAAAGAGGCTTCGGTTTTTGCCAAACGGATTGGTCCCTCCTATCAGGGAATTCTGGATGGACTTGAGCATCTTCATAATCTAAGTGGGAATGAGCAATTGACGACAGGTTTCGAATTGTATCGACGCATTATCCGTTACCTAGAAGAACATCCTGATTCTAAACGTAATACTGCCCTGAGAAGGATACAAACGCAGTTTGGGGATCTGATGTTTACCGGTACTTTGCAGAAAATACGCCACTCGTTGTTGGAAATGGCGGAAACTCGCCCTGAAATGGCATCGCATATCTACCAGATTGCTCGTGATGAGGTCACAGGTAATACACCTGGGCTGACCGATCTGATGGTGCGTTGGGTAAAAGAAGATCCCTATCTTGCTGCTAAAACAGGCTATCAAGGAAAAATTCCCAATGATCTACCTTTTGAACCTAAGTTTCACGTGGAGCTAGGCGCTCAATTTGATGACTTTAAAAAGTGGTTGGACACCGCCCAGAATAAGGGATTGCTGACTCATACCCGGCTTGATGAACAAAATAAACAGGCCCATCTTGGTTACAGCTATAATGAGCTGCTAGATATGACTGGAGTTGAAAGCGTGCAGATGGCGGTCTATTTCCTTAAGGAAGCAGCCAAACAAGCTGAACCAGGTTCTACTAAATCGCAAGAAGAAATTTTGCTCCACCGATTTGCTAATCCTACCTATCTGGCACAACTGGAACAAGGCAGATTGGCACAAATAGAAGCAATATATCACAGCTCTCATGACACTGATGTGACTGCTTGGGATAAGCAATTTGCCTCAGATGCGCTGACGCAATTTAATCATCAACTGAATAACAATGTGGATCTGAACAGCCAGTTGTCTCTTTTACTTAAAGATCGCCAAGGGCTACTGATTGGTGAAAGTCATGGCTCAGATCTGAACGGATTACGTTTTGTCGAAGATCAGATGGAGGTATTAAAAGCGCATGGCGTGACAGTCATTGGCCTGGAACACCTACGCTCAGATTTAGCTCAACCGTTGATAGATAAATTCCTAGCAAGTGGGAATGAACCCATGCCTGCTGAACTGGCCGCAATGCTTAAGACTAAACATTTATCTGCGAATTTGTTTGAACAAGCCAGAAGCAAGCAGATGAAAATCATTGCACTAGATAACAACAGCACAACTCGCCCTACCGTGGAAGGAACACAACATGGCCTGATGTATCGTGCAGGGGCAGCTAATAACGTGGCGGTAGAGCGTTTACGACAATTGCCTGCGGGAGAGAAGTTCGTTGCCATTTATGGTAATGCTCATTTGCAATCCCATGAAGGTATTGATCACTTTTTACCAGGCATTACCCATCGTCTTGGTTTACCGGCTCTCAAGGTAGATGAAAATAATCGTTTTACAGCTCAGGTCGATAATATCAACCAACGCAAACGTTATGATGATGTGGTTGAATTACCTCGTATTCAATTAACATCTTAGCTATAGTACAATCATTAATATAACAAGACCACAAGATAAATACTTCCCACTAAAAACTCATAGGTGATAATTATGGTGTACGAATACGGTAAAACCGATGATAGAAAAAGAAAGCGCTCAACACAATCAGATAATTATGAAGAAAAAATATTTTTACCAGTATTAGATTTGTCCAAAAACAATCAAAATACTTCTAATATGGAAGATAAATATGAAACACCGAAAGATTTTATTAATAGAACTGGTCGAAAAAAACTATTCCGTGCAATCCGTATGATAGCCTCAAACAAACGAGACCCCATTACAAAAGATCAAGTATCGGTGTCACCTGATGGTAATCTATTTACAGAACTCAAAGATAGACATCTGGATAGAGCTGCTGAATATAAAAAATTAAAAGAATGGCCGACATATGCTTCAATTATAGCAACCGCTTCCAGCGCTAATACTCCTATTGCACAACATGTTTCCGGTGATGATGTATTAAGCCCTTACATCTCTACAGGTGACGAGCGAGGGGCCGCGCAGAATACTGTAAGGAATTGGAATGGGATTGGACCCGCATCAGAAAGAAGGCTAAGACCAGAAAAAACATGGTCTCCAATAATAGAAATCGACGTTAATAAGCTGCCTGATACCACTAAAATCTTCGACCTGAATAAACCGGATAATACTTTCTTTGGTACCGCAAATAGCAACATTGCTCAAAACGCCTTTGCAGACAAAGAGGTGCTGATTTCACCAGAAATTCCAGGCCACTCTATCACACGTGTAATTAATGATCCAGAAGAGATCAAACAGATTGCTGATCTTAACCCAAGCCAATCACCTATAAAGAAAAATAACACCATCCTTGAAGAAAAAATAATCTTTGCAGAAAAGAAATCTGTTCCTATACATGACAGTGACACCAATATATCTCCAGAATCATTTATCTTTTCAAAACGCAAGAAACCAAAAAATATAAGATCTCGTACTGATAGTTGATAAAAATAAACAGGCTAAAGTAAGCCTTAAAATATCAGTCTAATATTCAACAATAAAAAAATTAACTTAGAGGTAATATATATGGAACACGAATACAGTGAAAAAGAAAAACTCCAAAAATGCCCAATGCAACTAAGGGATTCTATCGGACATGATAAGGAGGATATAAATACCACAACTCCATTGGAACTTAATTCTCAATACACTAACAGAAAAAGACCTGGGTTACAGGAACGTTTCTCGGCCACTTTACAACGCAATCTGCCAGGCCATTCTATGCTCGATCGTGAACTAACCACCGATGGCAAGAAAAACCAAGAAAGTCGATTCTCCCCTAGCATGATAATGGACAGGCTCATGCATTTCGGGGTCAGAACCAGATTAGGTAAAGTCCGAAATTCGGCGAGTAAACACGGTGGTCAAGTCACCTTCAAATTTGCCCAAACCAAAGGTACTTTCCTAGACCAAATCATGAAACACAAAGACACCTCAGGCGGTGTCTGCGAGTCTATATCCGCTCATTGGATAAGCGCCCATGCCAAGGGTGAAAGCATCTTTGACCAACTCTATGTCGGGGGCCAAAAGGGAAAATTTCATATCGACTCACTGGTTTCCATTAAACAGTTACAGATGGACGGTTATCTGGATGATGAACAAAGTACCATGACAGAGTACTGGCTTGGTACTCAAGGCATTCAGCCAAGCATGCAAAAAAACGACGTGGACGAACACTCATCCAAGATAGTCGGTCAAACCGGTAACAAAGGTACAACAGACCTATTACGCGCCATTCTGGATACGGGTGATAAAGGCTCAGGCTACAAGAAAATTAGTTTTCTCGGAAAAATGGCTGGACATACTGTAGCGGCCTATGTGAATGATCAGAAAGGTGTCGTTTTCTTTGATCCCAACTTCGGCGAATTCAACTTCCCAAACATAACTTCGTTTTCTCACTGGTTCACTGACGATTTCTGGCCAAAATCTTGGTACAACCTGGAAATTGGTCTGGGGAAACAATTTGAAGTCTTCAATTACGAGCCTAAAGAGCCATAATCCGCGACGCTCACTTAACTTGTTCTCCAGATTACTCTTTCATCTCTTTTTTTAGAACAGCCATCAAATCAAGGAGCATAGATAAAATGACATCTACCTTCGACCCGGCCGTATATACCGGTACGCCTACACTCAATATATTGGCGTTCTCTCCTCCTCTGGCTCACACGATTTAACTGATTTACTCAATATCCTTATGCCACCGGCAAATGAGCAGGACCGAACGGAGAAACAACGTCAGGCCGCCGTTTACTCTATCAGCACGGTATTTGTACTATACCGCACAAGATCTAGATTTCTTATTGTCCCTTCGCAAGGAATACAAGGATTTCAATAGCAAAAAATTGATCGACTGATTATCAAGCCCTCTGAATGGACTAAAAAGCAGTAGGAAGAATAAACATCCATTAATTAAGCATAAAAATAGTATTTTATAAAAAAATCTCGGGCAAATATTGTCAGGGATTTTTTTAATTTCAATGATCAAAAAATAACATTACAGCCCCTAAGTAGTTTGATTTATGACCGACATCAGATGAATAATTCTAGATCGATATATTGGTTTTTACGTACCAATAAGTTTTTTCTATAAAAAAATAGCAATTATTGCATACAAAAATAACACAATATAAAACAATGGTATTTTTTACTAAAAAAATGTGGACACAGTTATATATTCTAAAATAAAGCGTAAATTCTATACCATTGGACTTAAAATCCACATTATGATGGATACCCCTACACCAAAGAGATAACTAACTATGTCAACAAATACAATATATCGTGTTGCCGCCGTTCAGGCGGCTCCCGTTTTCCTTGATCTTGAAGCTACCGTTACAAAAACTATCACGTTAATTGAATTAGCAGCTAATAATGGTGCTAAGTTGATTGCTTTCCCTGAAACTTGGATTCCGGGCTATCCGTGGTTTATCTGGCTGGATTCCCCTCTCTGGGGCATGCAATTCATCAAGCAGTATCACAACAATTCATTAATTATCGGTAGTCATCAATACCAACGTATTGAACAGGCCGCCGCCGATAATAATATTATGGTGGTGCTTGGTTTCAGTGAGAAAGATAAAGGCACTCTTTATATGTCCCAATCCATCATTGATCAGACCGGCAAGACATTATTAGCAAGGAGAAAATTAAAACCTACTCATGTAGAAAGAACGCTTTTTGGTGAAAGTGATGGCAGTGGCCTGAGCGTTGTCGAGACGCCTCTTGGTAAAGTTGGCGCCCTAAACTGCTGGGAACATATCCAACCTCTATCAAAATACGCGATGTTTGCCCAAGATGAACAAGTCCATATCGCTGCCTGGCCAAGTTTTTCTGTCTATAAAGGGCATGTTCATGGCCTATCCGGTGAAATGAATACGGCAGTAAGCAGCGTATATGCATTAGAAGGTCAATGTTTCTTCATTGGTGCTTGCGCTCTGGTTTCCCAAGAAATGATTGATATGATGTGCCAAACTGAAAAACACAAATCTCTGCTTGAAATAGGCGGAGGTTATGCCTGTATATACGGTCCGGACGGCAAGCAGCTTGCCAAGCCATTACCCCAAAATGAAGAAGGATTACTGTATGCAGATATCGATCTGAGTGCGATTACCTTAGCAAAAGCGGTTGCAGACCCCGTTGGACACTATTCACGACCTGATGTCACCTGCCTTCTCTTAGATAAAACCCGACGTCAACCAGTTATCATGAAGCAAGACTATTGCTGTGATAGCGAAGTCTGTATTGAAAAAGAGAGTATCTGTGATCCATTAGAGAAAGCATCTACAGCGATTAATATCGATGCTAAATAATAACGGATAAAATCAGTTTATTTTAAATTTTGCAGCCGTGATTTAACTACGTTATTCCCCAATTACACGGCTGTATTCCAATCAATAAAAAACGTTTAATTAGCATCATCCCCTCACAGTAATAACATTTCTCTTTCCATTTCTTCACAAATATGTACTATTCCTACTGTTTACTATTCACCACAGAGTAACTTTAATAAACATCCCGTATTAGCTACAAAAGCCTTTCAGCCCACCTATCAATGGATATATTGGTTTATATTTAACCATATTATAAAAAACTATAAATAAATATTTATATATAGTTATACTAATTAATAATTTTATGATGTTATTAATTGATATTTGATATTAACCAATATCAACTATAATCACCCTGCCTTACGATTGTGACTTTAAAATCACAAAATAATATTTTTATATGGACAATCATCTCCGTAAATCAGATGAATACGGTAGCTATATAGATAAATAATAAATTTAATCAACCTGGAGGATTATATGCCACATTCCGAATACAATATCGAAAATAAAAAAGAGATCTATCAGCCAACAGAAACGGAATATACCGTAGTCAATGGAAAATATTGGGAATATAATCGAGATAATAATAAAAATAAAGATAAGCCATTTATTTCCCTGCTGAAAGGCAATCAAAACTATCCAACTTTGATAACCTCTGATATTAAAGAAATGGCTCTATATACCATAGAAAATTTACTTTCTTATAATAAATACTCAGCTAAATTACAACAGACTTTAAAACAAGCTGTGAACGCCGTTTTCAATGAATATTCTGAGATAAAATATTCTGATTTACTGAATAACATTAATAATATATTTAATCTCTTCTTTATAAAAAATTATAATAGCGCTGATATTGATACAGCAATCAATATCTTAATATCAAAAATAGAAATTCATGAAAAAATAAGAAACATAAGTAAGGATAAAGCCGATTTAGAACAAAATAAAGTTGATATATGGCAGGAACTAGGTATTAATGCCGAAGAACCTTTACTGAAAATATATCGTCAGGCATTCTCTACCGTAGATATCGATGATGAGCTATATTCAGATGCATTGCTAACTTTTATGTCAGATGGAAATTTAACATTAAATGACAAAGAAAAATCAGATTATAACCAACGAATCAAAGATAAAGAGGATCTTTTCAAATCCTATAAAAAAGGCATTGAAAAGGTAAATAGTTTAATTTCCGCTAATAATATTCATCCAGGAATTCCGATTATTCACTCAGAAACAAACCAAAGTATTAGTATTGGAGATGACATACTATTATCTCTGCTAGCCAAAGAAGAGATCGCATTAAAAAAACAACATCGTACTGAGTACAGCCAAAAAGATATTCTTAAACTGCAAACTCTACAAGCTGCTAAGTATCATCTATTAGTCTTATCTTCATTAGGCTCCCTATTATATCAGATTGCCCCTAAAGTCGGAAAAATGACTCAAGGTCATGGTGATTATCGCGATATTATTTTTGCTCAAGATCAGGCTGAATTATTATTTAAAAAATATAATATTCACTATGATACTGATCATATTCTTTCTCAAGAATCAAAACATATTGAAATGGAAGGCTGTATTATTTTAACAGCAGCAATCATTTATCGAATGAGAAAAGAAAATGCTAATGTTGAGCAAGCATTTAAGTATTCTACATTAGAAACAATAAAATTATTTGAAAATGACAAGAAAAAATTTAATCCTTTCAATAAAAGTAACGAAAAACCAGCAGGATACTTTTCTTTTATCGATTTCAAAAAGAGAGATAAATTTGATTCACAATATAACTTTAATGAACAATTTAATGTTTATAAAAACAAATATAGTCATTATGAATCCATTTTACTCAGTAAGTTAATACTTTCATCTCCGGCTGCGCAATTAACTGTTGAAGAAATTATTAACCCACCAGAAGAAGCCTTTCTCTATTCAGTCGAACAGGGTATGGGAAATGTTGCCATGATAAAAATGTATCAAGGTAATTGGTTGGTTGTCTCAACAATACAAGGAGGAGTGAAAGCAAAAAAATATACCCAACAGCAGGTTGACAGCCAGCCCACTTTACGTGCTATGTCTAGACCCAATGCTTTATTTTTAATTGAGCAAAAGATTATGATAGGCATTGGAATGTTTATGGAAAATCAAATAGTCACTACAGGGAAAAGGCTGTTTCCGATTGGCTATCAGCGGGCCAAAACCTTGAGTGGCTTCTCAGAAACAAGCAGATATAAATATTCTTACGACACATTCTGGAATGATTATTACGGTATAAATTCAGGAATGAATGTGGGGATTAGCTTCACAGGTTCACCTAAATTTAATTTTTATAAAGAAGAGAACTTACTTTCTGTTACTACGAATATAGTACAGCAAGGTCTAAATGACATCGCAATAAAAAGTAAACAAGCGCTGGATATTACCTCTGGTTGGCATATAGCGGCAACTATTCTTATTCCTTTCTATAATGTTATCTACAAAGCAACAACCGATAGTGAATATAAATTAACTGGAGAAGATATTGGCTCAATTGTTTTTGATACAGCAAATGTGCTATTAGTTGTTGCTACTCTAGGTATGTCATTGACTGAATCAATGGCTGCAAAAGTCACACAAACCACATTGCGCCTCAGACAAGCCGGTCTGACCGGACGAGCTTTAATTACAGCAGTTATCAGGACATTACCTGAACATGGCATCACAACTTTACGCCAATCTTCTCGCATTCTACTCGGCGGATTAATTGATTTAATCGAACCTTTACCGATCAGATCGACACTCACCTTAACTTACCGAGGAGTTGTCAGCGCAGTAGGTGCGATAAAAAATAGTATTAAACTTGAGAAAAGTTTCGCTGATATTTTTAGCAAAAGTACCATAGGGCTTGGCAAACTTAAAAATGAATGGAAAGTCAGCAATATTTCACTTGATAGAATGATACCTCATGCAAATGAAGGAATATATAAAGGGATTTATTCAATACGCCCTGCTAGTGTGGAAACAGCCGTTAAACAGAACTACTATATAAAGGAATCTGGCGCTAATTATCAAGTCAAATGGGATGAAGCAAACCACACTTGGCGCGTAGCCAACCCGGCTTATCCCGAACAATTTAGTTACTGGCCTGCGGTGAAATTAGATAAAAATGGACATTGGGTTACTCATACCGATGTATCTAACAAATTTCTTATCCTGGAGCAAAGTAAAAAAATAGATCAGGAGCTTGAAGCAGCACGCAGTAATATTAATAATGATAAAATATTGGATGCATTTATTCATATCAATACCGCATTCAAAAATTATAAAAAATATGATATCGATAAACTATCAAACATTACTGATACATTAAACCATTTCCTGGAAAAATCCCTCAAACTTGGAGATAAAGAAGCCCTATTCAACACAGAGATAGTGAATATTCAACAAGCCTGGATACGTGAAGTCACTTTACCATTACAAAACAATCCATTACCAAAAAACCTAAGTATTTCGGCTGAAAAAATTAATGCTATCAAAACCGAGCTGCCTTATTTATTAAGGGAAATCTATCCCATTGAAAATCAATTACCTAATGCATCAGCAATCAATAAAATCGCCCTTGCTATTGAAGAAATACCTGGCACACCGATGCCGAAATATTCTTCTGGTAATATCAAAAAAACAATACAATACACATCCGTAGAGAGTAACCGTGTAGATATTCCTCCTGTGGGGATCACAATAACAGGTAATGATCTATTTATTAATCGAGTCACTCACGTACTCGATGAAATAAGTGAGATCCCTTCCGGAAATATCATTATTCAGGAGCTTGAAAAACAGGGTTTAAATATCAAACCGCCGATGATGGATGCCATTGTACGAGAAAAAGATGGTCAATTTTATGCCCGTAATAGCGCCGGTAGCAGTATTGCCTTTGATCCAGAGAATCATCTGATTGGCACAGAAGAGAAACTGACCGAAGAGCCTTGGCGTTCTCGTGAACCTGCTATCGCTTTATATCATGAGATGTTACATATCTATTATAATCGTTACCCAACATGGTTTACTTCTATCGATAATAAGATGATTGATCAAAAAGTCAGCGGGGGATCTTCTTTGCTGGAAGAATCACGAATTGTGGGAACAAAATATTATTCCAACGATAAAAATACGCTATTTGATTTCAGTGATCCCGATTATTTATTAGAAAACAATTCGGCCTTATTGACTGAAAATAGATTCAGAGCAGAATATGCTATATTCAAAGGTGAAAGTGAGTATATTATTCAACCTTATTATGGTAAAGGCGATAGTCAAATTCCATTGAAAAATATTAAAATAAATATCAATGAATCACACCGCAATGTCATGGGTGTGGGCAATGAAAAACCTGAAAAAATGCCCGGTGAATCAGCTACTGATTACCGTAATAGAGTGAGGGAATGGAGAAAAGCTAATAAAAAACCGGAAGAAAGCATTGGATCAGGTGATATTAGAAAAACAAAAGCACAATCCAGAATGGGGATTTTACAAAAAGAATATCCTCAACTTGAACCGCAGAAAATTGAGCTTGGTGGTGCATTCGAATTATGGACAGTACCTAATGAACCGGCGAATAGATTAATGCTGAATTCTCATGGATATTTCTTCTCTGATAGTGCAGCGACGCAAGTCCCCGCTGGAAAAACAATCCAGTTTCTCGGTCCTCACGAGCAGACATTATTGGAAGCACCAGAAAATGCATTAAACTCCCCTTTTGATGTCACATTGGGTAATAGTGGCTTGACGATACAACCTTATGCAACGATAGAATCAGGTAATAAAGCTGGTTCGGCTAGTGTGAAAATAGGTGATAAAACGTTTACTGTGAATGATATTCAGAATATGACTGCCGATGATATTGAAAATTATCTACTAGCCACCGGAGTAGAAGCCAATACAACCAATCATGGCAGGGTAAGAAATTATGGTATCAAATATTATGAGAAAATGCCTGATGAGGAAGTAAAGGCGGCAATATGGAAAAATAGAGCAGACAGTTCGAATATCAATAAATATGACGCGCTATTAGTCAGCCCGGAAGCTGGAAATCGTAAAAAATTGTCCGATATTTTTACGCTGCTGAGAACCGACGAAAGGATGGCAAAATATGATGAAATCACCTTTGTCGCCTGTCGTGAAGAATTGAATAGAATCAACATGAAATCAGTACATGATACTGGCCTTGGCGGTGGTTATGAACCCAAATTCCAACCGACAGTGGTTCTTTCACGTTCAAAACGATCGGCGACACTCACGCCTGATGGAGCAATTATTTATTCCATTATTGCAGTAAATCTGCATTATAATCTCATAACAGAAAAAATCGTCGGTATAGCGCCTTTCCTGTTTATCGATAATTAAAAGATCTTTTTGTATTACTTGAAATACTAAATTGAGGCGGGAAATATTTTCTCGCCTTATTTATTTTAAACTGTACTAATTCTGCCTACGATTTTGATATCTTATTTAGCCTACTACGTAGATCTGCGGGGGCAATATAATAAGTTGTTCTTCTTATTTTTATAGGAAAAAATATATTCATTGCCTCAAGCTCTCTAAGTAATTTTCTAGCTGTATTTTCACTAACATCATATACATTTTGAACCGATTTAACTTTAAACAATCTTCCAGGTTCTTTTACACCTTTTTTAATTAAATCTTTCTGAATGAAGGTTAGCTTACTTTTATACTTTGAATTTTCCAACACATCTACAATTTCATAAAATTCTTTTGTTTTTACTTTTAAATATTCTTGTAACTCATCAAATGCGTTTAGAATAGCATTAACATTAAAATCGATAAAATAAGTTAAATCCCCATAATCCTTTTGAACATAAAGATATGACATACCATAGTCTTTAGCGTGCTCCTTGATAACCTTGCTTATTGAAATATATTCAAAAATATCATATCCATTCTTTAACATGTACCAATAAAATATTGCCCTTGCAGTTCTGCCATTCCCATCTCTAAATGCGTGTTCATACCCGATCATGAAATGAAGAATAATCGCTTTTATTACTGGTGGTATAAATTTCCGGCCACCCTCTCCATTATGATTTTCGTTAGCAAAAGCACATAATTCTTCTAACCTATTTTCTAACTCCTCATAATTTGGCGGGTAAAATAATGGATTGTCATCATTGCCAATGTAGATATCATTACTGCATCTAAATTCCCCCGGTATATTTTCGCTTTCAGATACACCATTAGTCGCTATTCTGTGAAATTCAAGCATCAAATCCCTTGTAAGGAGTTCTTGTTTTCTTTTATCCGCTAGCTTTAATAGCATATAATTATTCAGAATCATTCTTTCATCAGGAGTGCTGGGCGCTAATTCTTCCTCTAGCATTTTTTTTGCGTCAGCTCGGGTAGTTGCCGCACCTTCCAATTGAGCGCTGGTGATGGCTTCTTCCATCAGTAAAGATGATACTAAGTAATTCTGTTGAATATTATCTGATGCTTGAGATCCTGCAATTGCGGCTACTTTACCTGCACCAAGTTGTACAATTTTGTGCAATTTTGGTTCTAGTGAATCATGTATACAAAAACTAAACTCATTCCCGCTTTTATCAAATAAGCCCGTACTTTTTTTTACCTGATCTCTACAGAACTTTACCGCATACCAGATGTGTTCAGCTTCTTTACTAGGAACTCGCCACTTAAGCTGACTCCAATGAAGGTATCTTCCCTGTTTATCAACAATGCTATATTCACTGAGGTATTCCCCGAATTTCACAAAATCTAGGTTTGAGAAATTAAGTTTAGGTGATTGTTCTACAGGATGTTTTGCCATATTACCTCACATTTTAAAATTTGATGTATAGGTAAGTATGACAGTAAATCCTTAAGGATATCAACACGAATAAACCAGATTCATGAACTGTTTGAAAAGGAAGATCTCTTTTATAAAGGACTCATATAAAGCTTTAAAGTACATAAAACACATTTATAAGCTTCATTTAGAACTCTTAAATCTCTCTCTTTTTATATTCAGATTCTTGCAAAATAAGAGGTATAATAAAGTCTTTTAACCATAAAATTTAAACTTAAGAGGTGCATTTGTGTCTCTAATACTCTATACCGAATCAGAGTTGCTGGCAGAACTTGGAAACCGCCTGCGAGAGCACCGACTGCGGCGCAACATGCTCCAGACAGAACTGGCGCTCAGAAGCGGTATTTCCGTCTCAGCGCTCAAAAAACTAGAGGCCAGTGGACAAGGCACGCTTGAGAATTTCATGAAGGTCGTCTTTGCTCTACGACTGGAGAACGAAATGAAGTCCCTGTTTGCGCCACAACAGATCAGCATTGCACAACTTGAAGCCATGAAGGCACCGGCTCGCCAACGCGCCCGGCGAACCCAACGTTCATCTCGGAAACCCTCCGGCAATGGCCGCGCTCATCAATCAGGAGACTCAAAAAAATGACAACGCGAAACTTTCAGTACCGGTCATTAAACCGACTACAAGTGGTCTACCGCGGTCAAGGGGAACAGTGGGTGTTGGGTCATCTGGCCGAAAGTACTGTGCGTGGCCGCTATTTATTTGAGTACACCCAAGAAGCTCTTGATAATGGCATCGAATTCTCTCCCCTACAACTACCACTTACCACAGAGACTTACGCGAATTTTGAGCACTTTCAGGACTGGCTCCCGGGCTTCATCGCAGATTCCCTGCCGGATGGCTGGGGGCGACTGCTTATGGACCGGTTCCTTCGCCGTAATAATGTCGATCCTGGCCGGATTTCCGTCCTGGAACGCCTGGCATTATTGGGCAATAACACAATGGGGGCTCTCACCTACCAACCTGCTCTGCCTTTACCGGACGATCAGGAAGACAAATATAGTATTCTGAACTTGACCGGGCTGGCTCAACAGATTCGTCAGGAAGTAACTGGTCAGGACTCAGAGGCACTGCGCGAACTTTTTCTACTTGGCGGCTCGCCCCACGGCGCCAGACCAAAGGCACAGGTAGAATATAATCCATCCACCGGCCAGATGAAAACAACTGCGTTCCCTGAGAGTGAGCCTTGGCTGGTTAAATTTCCCGCAGCAGAGGAAAATCCTTGGGTTTGTGCCCTTGAAGAAGCTTACGCCTGTACGGCCAGAATGGCAGGCATTGATTTTCCCACAAGTCGCTACTTCCGCCTTGAAGGGGAGCTTGCTGCTTTCGGTGTCCAGCGTTTCGATCGTGAGAATGGAATGCGAGTGCCGGTACTGAGTATGGCCGGCGCCCTACATGCCGACTTCCGATTACCCTGTATGGATTACATAGATATCTTACGGGCAACTGGCTTCATCACGCGCTCTGTTGTTGAGCGAGAAATCCAAGCCCGTCGTATGGTGTTCAACGTGTTGATGCATAACCGTGATGATCATGTGAAGAATTTCTCCTTCATTCTAAATGAAAGCAATGAATGGGTGGTGTCCCCCGCCTATGATCTGACCTTTGCGGACGGTCCCGGCGGACAACATCAAACCTCAGTGGGTGGTCATGGCACGAATATCACCCGCACCATGTTGCTTAAGGTTGCCAAAGATGCAAGCATCGCGTCGGCCAGAATGAATAACATTATTGATGAAATAGCAGATGTCGCCGCTGACTTCGCCCATACGGCACGGAATGTAACTGATGATATTCCCACTGACGAACTCCATCAGGTCACGAACTGCATTAACCGTAATCTGTCTTGCCTCAAACGATAAATTCAAAGATACGGGCCTTCTGAATTCTTCCGTTATCAGAAGGCTAAGCATGCACATTAGCCGCGTTTCGGCCATCTCCTAAAAGGATTACAATCCTAACTCAGATAATCCAGGATGATCATCAGGACGGCGACCTAATGGCCAATGAAATTTGCGTTCGGATTCTTTTATCGGAAGATCATTAATGCAAGCATAACGGTTGTACATCAAGCCATCTTCGTTAAATTCCCAATTCTCATTACCATATGAGCGAAACCAGTTACCGGAATCGTCATGCCATTCATAAGCATAACGAACCGCTATTCTATTATCAGTAAACGCCCAAAGTTCTTTAATTAATCTATATTCATGCTCTTTCGCCCATTTTCTGGTTAATAAACCCTGAGCTTCTTTACGGCTATGCACGAATTCAGCGCGATTACGCCAATGGGTATCCAATGAATAGGCCAATGAAACCTTTTCAGGGTCACGGCTATTCCACCCATCTTCCGCCAAGCGGACTTTTTGAATAGCGGTTTCCCGAGTAAATGGCGGTACCGGCTGGCGAATTTCTTTTGTATTAGACATATTGTCTCCTAATTAATTATAATTAAATTTCATTAACTCACATCACATTTATTCAGCAATGCCCTGGCAATATTCATCGCCTCTAAAGCATAGTGTGTATCATTCATCACATGCGCAGTTGTAATAGCGCCTTCTATTAAGAGTAGGAGTTTCCTCGCTAAATCCACTGATGAATCTGGCGATATTTCTTCACAAATAGAAAGCACGTAAGTAAAAACTTTCTCTTTATGTTCTTTCGCAATTATCCTTACAGGATCATCTGGATTAGGCCGTTCACCGGATGTATTGATAAATGCACATCCCCTAAAATCATCACTTTCGAACCATCGTTGTAATACCAGAAAAATATTCAGCAATTTTTCTTTAGGTGTTTTATATTCGGCTATTGATGAAGTAAACCACCGCATCCAGCGTTCATCTCGCCGACGAAGAACTTCTTCAATCAGCCCCTCTTTCGTACCAAAATAACGATAAATTGTCTTACGTGAAGAACCTGTCGTGCGCGTTATCAGATCGATACCTGTAGCCGCAATCCCCCTTGTGTAAATCAATTCCTCTACAACATCCAACATGTTTTCCCTGATGTTGGGCACCGGCTCATCTTCCATGTTTTTCATGGTAGAACGATCATTCTCCATAGTCAACCTCTTTACTAAAAAAATGAATTTAAATTGTTATCTATATGATTTAAAAAGCAATTATAATACTCATCGCCTTTTTCATCAAAACTGCTCATTTCCACATAATAGCTCTTTTAAATAAAAATATTATCAAAGAAACGAAGAAATAATATTAAATTTCCTACTGCCGTTTATTGATTATTATATCAATTTAAAAATATAAATTTATTTTTAAAAGGAAAGATAATATCAAAATATTATTTTTCAGAATATTTAAAATAATCTATTTATTGTGAATTATCTTTAATTAAAAACTTAAGAATTATTAAATAAATAATAAAAACACTACCAATAATTAGACCAAGAAATAAAATGGATGAAGGGCGAATATCCGCCCTTCTGTTAACCACCAGCTAATTTAACTATCATACCTTTAGCTTCAAGTAACTGTTTCAATAAATCCCTTTTATCACCCTGAATTTCTATTTCACCGTCCTTTACTGAACCACCACAGCCACATTTTTTCTTCAATTCAGCCGCCAGTTTAATCAGTGCCTGATCATCAGCATCAATTCCGGTAATTACACAAACCCCTTTTCCTTTACGACCACTGGTTTGACGTTGAATACGAACAATACCATCTCCTTTTGGACGCAAGGGTTTAACTGTTTCTTCCTGAATACGGCCTTTATCTGTGGAATAGACTAGACGCGAATTATTATCTTGCATTAATCACTCCCGCAATAGATTGATTAATCTGACGCAATGCTGCCGCAGGATCGGCGGAACGGGTAATCGGACGACCAATAACCATATAATCAACCCCAGCCAATACCGCCTGTTCCGGCGTCATGATACGGCGTTGATCGCCTGCATCGCTGCCCATCGGCCGAATCCCCGGAGTCACTAATTGAAAATTCTGACCACAAACCTTTTTCAGTTGTTGAGCTTCATGCGCAGAACAAACCACACCATCTAGCCCACATGCCTGAGTCAGTTTTGCCAACCTTTCAGCCTGTTGCGCTGGCGTCATATCAATACCAATACCTTGTAGATCCGATTGTTCCATGCTGGTTAACACCGTGACAGCAATTAACAACGGAGCGTCATGACCATAAGGCAGCAGCGCCTCTTTCGCCGCTGTCATCATTCTGGCGCCACCACTCGCATGTACGTTTACCATCCAAACGCCCATTTCAGCAGCAGCGGCTACCGCTCTGGCGGTGGTATTAGGAATATCATGGAATTTCAAATCCAAAAATAGTTCAAAACCACGTTGATGCAACAACTTAACAAACTGCGGACCATGCAGGGTAAACATCTCTTTACCCACTTTCAGACGACAATCCTGCGGATCAATTTTATCGGCAAAAGCCATCGCCGCATCCTGATTATCGTAATCTAAAGCAACAATGACAGGCGAGCTAATCTGTCTACCGAACGACGTTAAGGTATGAGATGTCATTTTTTAACCTTTTTGACTAACAAAGCAACATTATGATGACACGGTGTCACTGACCATCTAATCCACGGATCGGTTTAATTGAATCCCACGAACGGCATGATGGACAGTGCCAATAAAGTGAATGAGAAGTAAAGCCGCATTTATGGCAGCGATAATTAGGTTTAGTACGAATTTGCTCACCAACCATGTCCCTCAACAAGATAATACTTTCTTTCGCTCGCCCTTCTTCTGCCTCAGCCAAATGGTAATCCATCAGGCGATAAAACAGGCGCATGGTCGGATGACGCTCTAATCGATGGTTGATATAAATTTGCGCGACTTCATGCCCTTTTTGCTGCTCGATAATATCAGCCAGCAAAAGTTCGGCCGTGGCCCCACAATCTTCCTCTACACAACGTCTCAGGAAATCTTCCCATTCATCAGTCTGATTCAGATGCTGGTAACACTCCTGGAGAATAGGCAACACCTCACTAACCAACTTTTTATCTTGCTCAAGAACAGATTTTAAAGCATCCGCCGCTTTGATGTACTCTTGTCGGGCCATAAACAGGCGCCCCAACATGATAGAAACTCTGGCGCAGTTTTTATCTGCCTGAACCGCTTTATTGAGATAACTGATTGCCTCATCAAGATCATCACCGCTCATCTCCTGTAAAGCGAGTTCACAATAAAAATGGGCAATTTTTTCCCGTAAATCATGTTTACCGGACTTGACTAATTTCTCGGCGATATCAATGGCTTTTTTCCAATCACTGGTTGCCTGATAAATAGTCAGCAGCGATTGAAGCGCATTTTCCCGAAAATCTTTTTCATTCACCAATTGAGCGAACATATTTTCAGCACGATCATACAAACCCGCCGACATATAATCACGGCCCAATTGCTGCGTCGCAAGCAGACGCTGATCAAATGTCAGAGAAGCGCTTTCCATAAGAGATTGATGAATGCGGATAGCCCGCTCTACTTCCCCCCTGGAACGGAATAGATTCCCCAAAGTCAAATGAGCTTCAAAAGCGGAACTGTCCTCTTTAAGCATTTCAAGAAACAGATCCACAGCTTTATCTTGCTGGTTTGAAAGGAGAAAGTTAACCCCAGCAACATATTCTCGTGATAAGCGATCAGCATTTTGTTGCTTATCCTGTTGAGCACTTCTGCGCCCCATATACCAGCCATAAGCAGCGGCCACAGGAAGCAACAGAAACAGCAGCTCTAACATAGGAGTTTATTCCTTGCTAAGTGCAAGCGATGAATGAGTAACCGAAGGTTCAGCAGGTTGCTCCAGTTGCGCTTCGAGTCGCTTAATCTTTCGTTCAGCTCTTCCTAATGACAAACGAGCACGAAGATAAAATAATCCACAAATAACCCAACCTAACACGAAACCGCTAGCAAACAATACAGCCAAAAGTGTAGATACAGAGTAATTCCCTTTAGCGATCAGATAGTTAAATGTAACCACCTGATCATTATTTGATCCGAGAGTCACCGAGATGACAAAGATCACCAACACCAGTAATAAAATCAGAAAATATTTCACATTTTTTCCTGTTATCTATTGTTGCTTGGACATTATGCTGGATAACGGCCCATTAAATTAGCATTTCCAGTCTGGATAAAGGAAGCAATTTATCATGATAAATGCGTCTTTCAGCTTTTTTACGATATCTTCTCATCGATTAAGTGTAAATAAGAAGCAATTACACCGCCAAATCCTTTTTGTCGTTAATCAACCGCCATTTTTCTGTGAGATAACAAATAGCCATCACTAATACCGCACTAATTAGCGTTGATGTGATAATATCCTGCGGCCAATGCATACCTAATGCCATCCTGCTAATCAAAACACTCATTGCCCATATCGTCACAATTATAGACAAAATATAGCGACGACGCGGCCATAAAAAACCTACTAAAAGTAGTGACAAACTTGCAGCAAACAAGGTATGCCCAGAAGGAAAAGCATATCCGGTCTCTCTTTTCCAATGATTGAGTTGCCATTGTGGAATACGGTCATCAGCTTTTAAATTGCGTTGCAACAACTCAGCCCGCTGTTTTCGCGAATGTTGATAAAATTCACCTGCTGGCATTTGATAGTTTTTTTCTAACCAAACAACATAGGGGCGAGGCTCTTTAGTGGTATTTTTTACCAAAACTTTTATGCCTTGCCCCGTTAAAAGGAGCATCATAACAATAGCGAGCAATATTCCTCCCTGTCTGGCCGAAGTCGCGAACAACCATAGCATCCCTAAAATAAAAAACAGAAAAACCAGATAACACCACGGCTCACCGGAAGTATTAGTAATCCAATACAGTACTTCAAGCCATAAACACTCTCCCATAGGCTGCCATTGCCAACCTGCCATCAATACAGCTATAGGTGGTAACAATAAAATCAGGGTTGCGACAATAATAGGTTTGGTAAATTGATTCATATCTGGCACCGGATTATTTTTATACACAATTTTAAAAATTTGTTCAGCGTTAACATGTTAGTGTTATAACTGCCATTTATATATGATTATCTGAAAGTTTTTGACAGATAATTTGCGGTAAATATGGCAAAATATCGCCGCATTATAATCAGAGAAAATCTTTTATGCAGTGTCCCCTGATTTCCCAGACCGGTATTGTTTTTCACATCTATGTCTTGTAACGAGTCTGAATCAACATATGAACAATAAAATGCAATTAAAACGAGTCGCTGAGGCCAAGTTACCCACTCCCTGGGGCGATTTTTTAATGGTCGGCTTTGAAGAAGTCGCCACAGGTCAAGATCATGTCGCATTAGTATACGGCACTATTTCTGGCAATGAGCCCGTCCTTTCCAGAATCCATTCAGAATGCCTGACCGGTGACGCCCTATTTAGTCTACGTTGTGATTGCGGATTTCAACTTGAAGCCGCCCTTGCTCAGATTGCTAAAGAAGGGCGAGGTGTATTACTTTACCATCGGCAAGAAGGTCGTAATATCGGCTTAATCAACAAAATTCGGGCTTACGCGTTACAGGATAACGGTATCGATACTGTAGAAGCTAACCATCAGTTAGGTTTTGCCGCCGATGAGCGTGATTTCACCCTATGTGCGGATATGTATAAATTACTCGGCGTTCAAGCCATTCGTCTGCTGACAAATAATCCCAAAAAAGTGGAAATTATGACCGAAGCAGGTATTAATATCGTAGAACGTGTTCCATTAATTACCGGCCGGAATCCTAAAAACGCTTATTATTTGGATACCAAAGCCAGAAAAATGGGTCATTTGTTACCTGAGCAAAATTAGTTTTTCAGCAAACTAGCCGGAAAAGACGGCGCTTAAATAATCAGTGCCGTCTTTAGTATGCTGTAAAATCTATTTCAACATGTGGCGAATAACATAATGCAAGATACCACCGTGGTGGAAATAATCTAATTCAGTTCTGGTATCAATACGACTATGAGCATTAATGATTTCCTTACGCCCATCCGCATAAGTCACTTTCACCGGTACAATCTGTCCCGGCTTGAGGTTATTCATCCCTTCAATATCAATTGTCTCATCGCCACGTAGATTTAGCGTTTTACGATTTATGCCCTGAGGGAATTCCAGCGGTAATACTCCCATACCAATCAGGTTCGAACGGTGAATACGCTCAAATGATTCCGCAATCACCACTCTAACTCCTAATAATCGGGTACCTTTCGCCGCCCAGTCGCGGCTTGAACCGGAGCCATATTCTTTGCCGGCAATAATAGCCAATGGTGTTTTTTCTTCCTGATAACGCATAGCCGCATCATAAATTGCTAATTGTGTCTGTGACGGAATATGGCGGGTATATCCTCCTTCTACACCAGAAATCATCTCATTACGGATACGGATATTGGCAAATGTTCCTCGCATCATGACTTCATGATTACCACGCCTTGATCCGTAAGAGTTAAAATCCTTAGGTTCAACACCATGTTCTTGAAGATAACGCCCTGCCGGACTGTCAGCTTTGATATTCCCCGCCGGAGAAATATGGTCCGTGGTGACAGAATCCCCAAGAATAGCCAATATATTCGCACCGTGAATATCCGTTATCGCTTCTGGCTCGGCTGTCATTTCACTAAAGAATGGCGGGTGACGAATATAAGTAGAATCAGGTTGGAAGTGATAAGTTGCAGAACTCGCAACGTCCAGCGACTGCCATGTTTCATCACCATCAAAGACCTCCGCATACTCTTTGTGAAACATATCAGCCTTAATTTGATCAACGGCGTTAGCAATTTCTTTGCTATCAGGCCATATATCTTTCAAATAGATATCATTGCCTTGTTGATCCTGACCAAGGGGATCTTTAGTCAAATCCTTTTTCATGCTGCCGGATAAAGCATATGCCACGACTAACGGCGGCGACGCTAGCCAGTTAGTTTTTATCAGAGGATGGATACGACCTTCAAAGTTTCGGTTGCCAGAAAGGACGGCGCCAACGGTAAGATCTGCCTGCTTAATCGCAGTTTCAATAGATTCAGGCAGTGGCCCGGAATTACCAATGCAAGTTGTGCAACCGTAACCAACCAGATTGAAGCCCAGTTTTTCCAGATATGGCATCAAACCCGCCAGTTCAAGGTAATCCGTTACCACTTTCGAGCCGGGCGCCAGTGAAGTTTTCACCCACGGTTGGCGTTTAAGCCCCTTCTCAACCGCTTTCTTCGCCAATAAACCCGCGGCCATCAGTACACTGGGATTAGATGTGTTGGTACAGGAAGTTATCGCAGCAATGACGGCCGCCCCCTCTTCTAACTCATACTTCTGGTTATCCTGATTAACTGGCGCTGAGACGGCTTTCCCCTGGGATTTATTCATTTCCAGATCAACGGCTGATTGAAATACTTGGGGTACTTGCGCTAAAGCCACTCTATCTTGTGGACGTTTCGGTCCAGCGAGGCTCGCTTCCACTGTCGACATATCCAGCTCAAGAGTGCTGGTAAATACCGGTTCATCACCGGGATTTCGCCATAATCCCTGAATCTTACAATAGGCTTCCACCAGCGCAATCTGCTGTTCTGTACGCCCTGTCAACCGCATGTAGCTCAGGGTAATATCATCTACCGGGAAGAAACCGCAAGTTGCCCCATATTCCGGTGACATATTGGCAATGGTTGCCCTGTCTGCCAGCGGCAAATCAGCTAATCCATCCCCATAAAATTCAACAAATTTCCCGACCACGCCATGTTTACGCAGCATCTGAGTCACTGTCAGTACCAAGTCTGTTGCGGTAATCCCTTCACGTAACTTGCCGGTAAGTTTAAAACCCACCACATCAGGAATAAGCATGGAAACAGGCTGTCCTAACATAGCTGCTTCGGCTTCAATACCACCTACACCCCATCCTAAAACACCGAGGCCATTGATCATAGTAGTATGAGAATCGGTACCAACTAAAGTATCAGGATAAGCCAGCTCCCGCCCGTTCTGCATTTCATGCCAAACCGTTTTTCCCAGATATTCCAGGTTTACCTGATGGCAAATCCCGGTTCCTGGCGGAACAACACGAAAACGGTTAAATGCTTTTTGCCCCCAGCGCAGAAAGAGATAACGTTCATGGTTCCGTTCCATTTCTAATTGAACATTTTGCTCAAAGGCTTTTTCCGTGCCGAATTTATCCACCATAACTGAATGGTCAATAACCAAATCAACGGGTGATAATGGATTAACTTGTTCAACATCACCGCCAAGACGCTGGACCGCTTCTCTCATGGCCGCTAAATCAACAACGGCAGGAACACCGGTGAAATCCTGCATCAATACACGTGCTGGTCGGTAAGCAATTTCTCTGTCTGCATGGCCGGTATTTTGCCAATCAACAATGGCTTTCAAATCATCATCAACAACAGAATTGCCATCAATATTGCGAAGAAGATTTTCCAGAAGAACTTTCATAGACTTGGGTAAACGGGAAATATCCCCCAAATGTTTAGCAACCAGTGGTAAGCTGTAATAATCATATTGTTTACTTGCAGCGGAAAGTGTTGAAACACAAACCTTTTTCAAATCAAACGACATAACTCCTCCTTCTTCTTATACTGGCATAACTCAAAGCTACCTTAACGATAATGGCACAAATTAAACATAACATATAAGCAAATATTTGTTTTTTATTACCGCACAATGTGTCAATTCAGTGTATCCATCAGAATTTCAGTAATAAATTTTGATAATTTAGTCGGGTAAACAATCGAATGATAATCAGATAGAATTAGCTCGCTAACAATTCAATTGGATTAAAATTATCAATTAAAAAAACAAGGACAAAATAATGGATATAAAAAACGCAATTACTCATAACCAGGAACATATCGCAAAAATCAATGAAGCTAATACCTTCTTTCACATCGATGACGCTTATTTCAGTATAGAAAATACCAATAAATATAACGAAAAAGATGGTTTAGTTCAGTTCATTATAGCCAAACAATTATCTGATAAACCAGAAGTTATAGAGAAAACCAATAGTTTAAGTAAAACATTAATTGCACTTTCCTCCATCGCAACCAATTATGTCAATAAATACGCGGAAAAGTATGGAGAGCAATATAAAACAGATATGGACTTTTGGAGTAAAGTGGTTGACAAGTTACCACTAATGGGCACCAGCAAAGTTGAATCGAAAAATTACACCGATTCATTAAATGGTTTAAGCATCTCAAAAAGTTTTCTTAATTTCATTATGAATGTGGTTGTATTCGAAAATACAGATATGCTGCCGGATTTCGCTAAGTTCCTTACTAAACAAGGGGAAACGATCCGCTTAGGTATACGGAAAAATAAAGGCTTCTATTCTACTGTGACACTGACGATTGCTATCGATACCTTAATTGTAGGAGATAAGACCGTATATATTCCGAAACTAAAACTCTATCGCGTTAATTTTGATAGCACTAATTCAAACTTTTTATCAAGTTGTGCTTCTAATGAAAATGTCAACGTTGATTTTGAGTATTCATCCTTAATATCGGTCCTAGACTATGAAGCGCTCGAAAATCCTGAGATTAAAGCCAGTTTTGATAGTTTCATTAATAAACAAAGAAAAACATCAATAGAAGAGTCTGATGATTTCTTCAGTGGTGAGTTTGAATCCAACTGATAAGCAAAATTAGGGAACTAATAGCAATATTAGCTCCCTAATTATTTCATTATACGATTGGTAATTTGATATCTTTAAACATCATTTCGATATCTTCATTCGAACGTAGAGCAACCGCCTGATCAATCACATCACGCGTCAGGTGAGGCGCAAAACGCCACATAAAGTCATACATGTAGCTGCGTAAGAAACTACTGCGACGAAAACCAATCTTAGTTGTGCTATAGCCGAATTTATCACGCATATCAATGCAAACCAGATCTTTATCCTGTACCGGATCAACCGCCATGTTGGCAATAACCCCCACGCCTAACCCTAACCGGACATAAGTTTTAATCACATCAGCATCCGTCGCAGTGAAAACAATTTTAGGTTTTAAACCTACTTTATCGAATGCAACATCTAACTCAGAACGACCAGTAAAGCCAAACGTATAAGTGACCAGTTGATATTCAGCCAATTCTTCAATTGAAACACTCTCTTTACCTGCCAGCGGGTGATCCGACGTCACCACCAGCGTCCTGTTCCAATGGTAACAAGGCAACATTACCAAATCTTCATATAAATGGAGCGCCTCAGTTGCAATAGCAAAATCAGCATTACCTTTACTCACAGCTTCAGCAATTTGCGTCGGCGACCCCTGATGCATGTGTAAAGAAACCTGCGGATAACGTTCAATAAAGCCTTTAATCACAGGAGGTAATGCATAACGAGCCTGTGTGTGGGTAGTAGCAATATATAGCGAACCACGATTCGGATAAGTATGTTCACTAGCAACCGACCGTATTGCATCAATCTTAGATAATACTTCACGAGAAATTCGGACAACCTCTTCACCTGCGGGAGTAACATGCGTCAGGTGTTTACCACTACGGGAAAAAATCTGAATACCTAATTCATCTTCAAGCATCCTGACTTGCTTACTGATCCCGGGTTGAGATGTATACAATCCTTCTGCCGTAGATGAAACATTAAGGTTGTGGTTTACCACCTCCACGATGTAACGAAGCTGTTGCAATTTCATATAAACACCATCCCAAAATAAACGCTGTGAACAATTATGACTTAGAAACCTGGACTGATATTGCTGTTTGCTATTTATTATAACGAATAGAAATAATATTGTTGTCGCATATAACCACTATAACACGATTATATATTTATATAACGAATAATTGAAAATTCATAATGAATGTTTAGCGCGATTCTAATTCATATATTTTAAGATACTGCCTATAGGTGAAAAAAGCCAACCTATAAGGTTGGCTTAATAGAAGAAAATAATCCCTTTTCTAAGAAAAAGAGAGTGTTGATTCTATCAGAAATTGTTACTTTTTATCTTTCTCAACCCATTTTCCATCAACATAAAACACACTCCAACCCGTTGCCTTGCCATTTTTCTCCGAAGAAACATATTGCTGTTTAGTTTTACGGCTAAAACGGATAACTGTTTTATTGCCTTCGGCATCTGCCGCAGGAGCATCAGCCAAGTAACGTAATTTCTCCGGCAGACGCTCTTTAAAACGCGCTAGCTCTTCCACCAACGGCGCTCTAGTTTCTCTAGATTTAGGGAAAGTATTTGCCGCTAAAAATACGCCAGCGGCACCATCGCGCAATACAAAATAGGCATCAGATTTTTCACAAGGAAGCTCTGGTAATGGAACCGGGTCCTCTTTTGGCGGCGCAACTTCCCCACTACGCAAGATCTTACGAGTATTTTTACAAGTTTCATCAGTACAGCCCATGTACTTACCGAAACGACCCATTTTCAGGTGCATTTCAGCGCCGCATTTATCACATTCGATAACAGGACCGTCATATCCCTTAATGCGAAATTCGCCCTCTTCCACTTCATAACTATCACAAGCAGGGTTATTACCGCAAACATGTAATTTACGTTGGTTATCAATGAGGTAGCTGTCCATCGCCGTACCACATTTTTTACAGCGACGACGAGCTCGCAACGCGTTTGTTTCCGCCTCATCCCCTTCCAAGATATTAAGAATTTCATTCTCAGGGATAAGGTTTATCGTCTGCTTACAACGCTCTTTAGGTGACAACGCGTAGCCAGAACAACCCAGGAAAACGCCAGTAGTTGCCGTTCGAATGCCCATAGAACGCTGACATGTCGGGCATTCAATAGAGGTAATAACCATCGGATTGGGCCGCATACCACCCTCTTCCGGTTCTTTATTGGCGACGTCTAGCTGTTCACTAAAATCAGTGAAAAATTCATCCAAAACCCCTTTCCATTCAGCTTTGTTACTTGCAACCTGATCAAGCTGATCTTCCATTCGCGCAGTAAAATCATAACTCATCAGCTCGTTGAAATTCTCTTCCAGACGATCAGTCACAATCTCTCCCATTTTTTCTGAGTAGAAACGGCGACTCTCTACGCGAACATAACCACGCTCCTGAATTGTGGAGATAATGGAAGCATAAGTGGATGGGCGACCAATACTGCGTTTCTCCAGCTCTTTAACCAGAGATGCCTCACTATAACGTGCCGGTGGCTTAGTAAAGTGTTGGCTTGGGAGCAGTTGTTGCAAATCAAGTTCTGTACCAATTTCAACAACCGGCAACGTGCGGTCTTCGTCACCTTTGCGCAATACAGGCATCACTTTTGTCCAGCCATCAAAACGCAATGTACGGCCTTTGGCACGCAATTCAAAATCACCCGCCTGTACAGTCAATGTTGTGGAATCGTATTTCGCCGGTGTCATCTGACAGGCCACAAACTGACGCCAGATTAGCTGATACAGCTTCTGTGCATCCGCATCCATATCTTTCAGTTGTTCTGCCATGATATCAACACTGGAAGGACGAATCGCTTCATGCGCTTCCTGTGAATTCTCTTTACTACTGTAAGTATTGGCGGTTTTTGGCAGGTATTTATCGCCAAAATTATCACCGATATAACCACGAACCATATCCAGCGCATCCTGACTCAGGTTAGTTGAATCAGTACGCATATAAGTAATATATCCGGCCTCATACAAACGCTGAGCCATCATCATGGTCTTTTTAACGCCAAACCCTAAACGCGTGCTCGCTGCCTGTTGCAATGTAGAAGTGATAAACGGCGCACCTGGTTTACTGGATGTCGGACGATCTTCACGATCAAGCACTTTGTAACGGGCTTTTTCCAGTAAAGAGACGGCGGCTTGGGTTTGTTCACTGTTAACCGGCTTAAACGGTTTACCCTGCTGATGAGTCACTTCCATATGCAGTGAAATTTCGCCTTTCGCCAGCAAATCAGCATGTAATTGCCAATATTCTACCGGTACAAACGCTTTAATTTCACGTTCTCTCTCTACTACAAGACGTACCGCCACCGATTGCACCCGACCGGCAGATAGCCCTCTGGCGACCTTTTTCCACAGTAGCGGAGAAACCATATAACCCACAACTCGATCCATAAAACGACGAGCTTGTTGAGCATTTATCCGGTGAATATTTAATTCACCCGGATTATCAAATGCCTGTTTAATGGCATTTTTAGTGATTTCATTAAAAACAACCCGGCTAAAACGATCGCCATCACCACCAATCACTTCCCGCAAGTGCCATGCAATGGCTTCTCCCTCGCGGTCAAGATCCGTTGCGAGATAAACATGATCAACTTTTTCAGCCAGCGATTTTAGCTCTGCCACGACCTTCTCTTTGCCCGGCAAAATCTGATAATTCGCTTCCCAACCACGGTATGGATCAACCCCCATACGGTTGACTAATGCAGCTTTCTCATCTTTTTTAACCTTCTTCTTAGACTTATCGGTAGATGAGCTCGAACTCTTTTGGCTGGCTGAGCCACTGGTCGGCAAATCACGGATATGACCAACGCTGGATTTCACCACGTAGTCACTCCCCAAATATTTGTTGATTGTTTTGGCCTTTGCCGGGGACTCCACTATTACAAGAGCTTTACCCATAGTTATCTTTACCTAATTATCTTTTCAGATGGTGGAATTCACTGCGCCATATCACGGTATTTAAAACCTCTTTTTATATTGCGATAGATTCTCAATATATCAACTTATTTTTATTCAGTTGATTTACCCAAACTCGAAACATATTGAATTATCTAAGGTATTTTAGATACCGCCCATGAGCTATGCAAATGAATGAAGTAATCGCCGTAAACAAAATCTTCCATCTGCATGATGAAAAGTTCACACTCTACCTGATAAAAAATGATGCGCAACAAATTATTTTTGATAAGGACAGGAAAAGATAAAACCGAACAACACCGATTAAAGGTGAACAATGATTAAAAAAAACCAGCCATATCATCCGGCAACATGAAGATTTTATTCATGGCATGTATATAAACAGCGTAGAGCAAAAAGGATATGTATTAGTATTGATGGTGAATCTTTTCTAAGCGGAAATGGTTTACCTATAGGCAAAATTACTAATCTTTTCAATATGTTCAAACATCTGAAGCATATCCTATCGAAACAATATCATCTCGAAGATTAATAACAAAAATTTATTGAGTAATGAATAGGCAGATATATGAAAACGATATAAAAATATATCTGCCGGGTATATAAAATACCACTGATGACAAACTACAGGTATTAATTACATTTCTAAGGTGAGATCAGAGAAAAAACCCGCCATCAAACGATTAAACAGCTCTGGTGCTTCCCAGAATGGCCCATGTCCCAAGTGGAGCAAGTTATACACCTGACCAGTCCAAAGATTTTTGTAGGTTATCCCGTTAATGTAATCAATATTAACAAATAAATCTTCTGCACCATTAACGATAGCAAGTGGTGTTGGGTTTGTTTCAACCAATAACCGTTGATCCATAACGTCCGGTGAAACCGACGCTTCAGACATATATTGCCGAGCCAAACCATCGGTCCGCGCTACTGCGGCTCTTAGAAATGGCTCACAAAGTGCGTCTTTTCCATACAACGCCAGGGTATAATCCGTAATTT
Source organism: Photorhabdus akhurstii (assembly GCF_019090985.1). Classification (NCBI taxonomy): domain Bacteria; kingdom Pseudomonadati; phylum Pseudomonadota; class Gammaproteobacteria; order Enterobacterales; family Morganellaceae; genus Photorhabdus; species Photorhabdus akhurstii. The sequence continues at coordinate 2,814,259 of NZ_CP020335.1, forward strand.
CCTCTTCTGTCAGCAAAGCCTTACCAGATATTGCCATAAACCGGCTTGGTTTAAATCCAAGCCTGACATTCTCAGCACCTGGGCTAACCGGCGGCGTACCACAAATCATTAGCCCAACAATCCCAGGGAATCGCGAGATCAGCTCCAAACCGATATGCCCCCCCAGTGACCATCCGAAAACAGCAACTTTATCGATGCCTAACTTTTCCAGTACTTCGATGATGCAAAGAGCATAGCCGGATATCGAATAGGTCCGGCGAGGGTCCACTGCGTTTGATGAAGCACCATGTCCTGGTAAATCAATCGCTAAAATCCGGTATTCGTCGCCAAAACAGTTAATTTGGTGGCGAAAAACTTCTTTACAACTTGAATTACCGTGTATAAGGAGGACCGGTAATCCATCACCTCCCGTATCAGCAACAGAGATGACAGCATGACTGGTATGAATATCGTATTGTGAAGTAGCCATAATACTTTATTTCCTTATGAATATTATTGTAAGTTGCCATTCTTCGGGGATTTGCATAGTGCGTTTAAAGACGCCAATAGCGCTGTGCAAAAGTGACTTGTACTTGTTTGAAGATCAGCCCGGCAGAACAGATAAACGCAAAGCCAGAGTATCAACTATTGGTGTAGAAAAGCCTGCGGCTCCTCACAAGCAGGAAGGGGGATGTAAAGCAAATTATGTAATACCTGTAATATTTTAACAGGGCCAAAATAGCGGGTTTTTCAGGGGAATAACATCATGATAATAAGCGTCACGCTGTACAATTAGCACATTACAATTAAGCAATATATCAAGGCGCCCCTGAATGTCTAAACAGAACGCCTTGGAATACGCCAAGATAATTGATTTAAAATAGCGGAACTTTAATTAAAGCAGAGGCTTCTCCCCTCTTTGCCACCAGCGCAATAACAGTTTATCAATACTTTCCATCGCACTGCCGGTGAAACGCTCTACCATGCGTTTACGGCGTGTATAACTGACGCCAATAACTTCACAGTTATCTATTTGAGCAATCAACAGATCATCGCTGACGCCAATTTCGTCAATCAATCCCTTCTCTTTCGCTTGTGAGCCGTACCAGTATTCACCGGTCGCCACACTTTCCACGTCAAGCGATGGGCGATGTGTATGAATAAACGCTTTGAATAATTCGTGAGTCTGATTCAGATCTTCCTGGAATTTTTTCCGGCCCTGTTCTGTATTTTCTCCCAACACAGTCAGTGTACGTTTATATTCACCAGCCGTATGGAGTTCCACATCGATATCATTTTTCTTCAATAGCTTATGAATGTTCGGAATTTGGGCGACCACGCCAATAGAACCAATAATGGCAAAAGGCGCGGCAACCACACGATCAGCAACACAGGCCATCATATAGCCCCCACTGGCAGCAACTTTATCTACGACGATAGTCAAGCGAATGCCTTTCTGACGCAAACGGACAAGCTGAGAGGCCGCCAGCCCATAGCCATGCACCATTCCTCCAGGGCTTTCCAAACGCAACAACACTTCATCTTTTGCATCTGCCACGGCCAGAATCGCGCTAATCTCTTCACGTAATGAATCAACTTCATGAGCATCCATGCTCCCTTTAAAATCCAGTACATAAAGACAAGGTTTCTGTAACCCTTTATGACCGGCTTTAGCGTCACTTTTCTTCTGTTTGGATTCGAGTTTTTGTTGTTTATTAAACTCTTTCTGCCAGATTTTCCCTTCCGCTTCTGTCATGCGCGCCCGCTGCATTTGACGCTGCTTATCCCGATATGATTCACCGAGATCGGTGAGTTTCAATTCTCCTTTTAGAGAGGATTTCCGCATTCCTATGCCGATACCGAATATTGCCAGAGCAATAACCGCCAGCACCAGCGTAACTACTTTGGCTAAAAACAACCCGTAAAGAGATAAGTACTCCACAAAATCCACCTTTTGTTTCTTAGATTATGAATTTACAATAAATGTATTTAATTTTTTTCATTTAAAAACAATATATTATAATTAACTCGCATTCAATAAACACGAATATGTACAAATAAAAACGCCCAGTATATCGGTCTCTGTAGCCAATTCTACACCATTAGATCGAGAAATGGGGAACCAATTCAAAAATGAGGGATTAAATTGCAGAATCACAAAAAACCCGGAGTTTCAACCAAGCACTATGATCGCTACGACTACCTGAAAGAGAAACAGGAAATTATCGAACAGCAGGAAAAGAGACCGTTATCGCTATAAATGATGCAATGGTTCGCTCCCTTGCCGCCGCGATCCATCTTGAAATCCATAGGGTATAAATATTACGGACATAAAAACCACCAGTATTAACTGATGGCTACTAGTGTATTTCAATACAACTTTATATTGAGGTCATAAATAATTCAGGTTGTATTTGACTAAACAAAATCATTACATAGTTCTTGTAATTTATTAATAACACGCCCCACATGAAAACCGTCACAAGCAGCATGATGCACCTGAATTGCCAAAGGCAACCGAGTTTGATTTCCATCTTGGTAAAATTTTCCCATTGTAAATATGGGTGGAAAATAATCCGTAAAATTCGCGACGTTCAAGTTAAATCCATCAAAACTTACCCACGGCACTGACGATATGTGAAAGTGATTTTCAGGTAGTTCTGGTTTAGAAAAAAAGCAAAGATTATCTTTATAAGTTTCATAATCAGCAGAATAGTTTTTCATAAATTCTTCCAGATCGGAATTGAACTCAGTCCAAATCGCTGAGAATGTTTCGGTTTCCTTGTGAAAGATTGTATATGCAGGATTTACATCATCCCATACAATTAATTCTTCATCTTTTATGGACATTCTGAACTCAGAGTAAGAGTTCACAACTTTTGATATTAAATAAATCATGGTTGGGTAGAATTTATATTGTTTTTCTACCAACGAAGATAACAAATGGGTAATATCAATCTTTGTTGTCAGACTAAATCCGCATTGCACGACATTACGATAATGCAAGAAATGCTCTTTCCTATCCCAGCAATCTATCTCAATCTTTGAGTAATTCATGTTTTCCCCTTCTAATGTAAAATTTAACAAATTGATTAAATTAGAAGGGCTGCGCTTTCTGTTTGTATTGGACTCATAATCACTCCGGTATGAAATTGGATTAAATACTCACTCTCTGACGAAGAAAAATTATATATTAGCCAGAAGCAAATAACTACCAACACAGCATTATCTTTAATAAATCAGACAACAAAAGACTCCACGCCATAAAAACTTACACAAACCTCTATCAACCCGCCATATTTTCCGTTTATACCCTATGGATTTCAAGTTGCATCGCGGCGGCCAGGGAGTGAATCCCCGGGAGCATAGCAAACTATGTGACCGGGGTGAGCGAGTGCAGCCAACAAAGAGGCAGCTTGAAAGATGACGGGTATATCTCCTGAGCAATCAACCTTGGCAAATTTGACTCAATATATAACTTTCTGTTTTGATAGCCCGAACGGCCTCCGACGGTAACAAATCGCGCCGTCAACAATAGGAAATCTTCAAATGTTACATTACCAACCAAAACATGACCTCCTACAACAACGTATTATTCTGGTGACAGGCGCTGGAGAGGGTATTGGCCGTGAAGCGGCTTTGACTTACGCCCGTTATGGCGCACAAGTGATCTTACTTGGCAGAACAACACACAAACTGGAAGCTGTCCAAAAAGAGATTGAACAAGTAGGCGGCGCACCTGCAACTGTTTACACAATGGATCTGCTTACCGTCACTGCCGAAGAGTGCCAGACATTCGCTGACAATTTAGCGCAACATTATCCGCGCCTGGATGGCGTATTGCATAATGCCGGTTTACTGGGAGCTGTCGCGCCGATGGCGGAGCAACCCGTCCAATTATGGCATGACGTTATGCAAGTCAACGTCAATGCGACCTTTATGTTAACTCAAGCTTTGCTGCCGCTATTATTGACGTCGCCTGACGGATCACTCATCTTTACCAGTTCGAGCGTTGGCCGCGAAGGTCGCAGTGGCTGGGGTGCTTATTCTGCCTCTAAATTTGCAACCGAAGGCATGATGCAAGTTTTAGCCGAAGAATATAAACACGCTTCTCTACGCGTTAACTGTATTAATCCCGGCGGCACTCGCACAAATATGCGCGCCCGCGCATTCCCTAACGAAAATTCTGCTAAACTGAAAACACCGGCAGATATTATGCCACTGTATCTTTATCTTATGGGCAGAGATAGTCTGCATAAAACAGGCATCAGTTTTGATGCACAACCCGGACGCAAAGCAGGACCAGCCGAATAATGACAATCAATGACAACCAACATCAGAAAAGGCAACAACGCCTAAAAGAAAAAGTGGATTCCCGTATTGAAGCCGCCCAGTTAGAACGGGGTATTCTCATCGTTTTTACCGGCAATGGCAAAGGCAAAACCACCGCTGCATTTGGCACAGTGACCCGTGCGATAGGTCATGGATTTCGCGCCGGTGTGATCCAATTTATCAAAGGTACATGGGAGAATGGCGAGAAAAATCTGCTAGAACAACATGGGGTGAATTTCCATGTTATGGCGACGGGTTTTACTTGGGAAACTCAAAGCCGGGAAACCGATACTGTAGCCTGCCGTCAAGTATGGCGCCATGCGTTAGAGATGTTATCTGATCCCGATTTGGATCTGGTCGTATTGGATGAACTGACTTATATGGTGAGTTATGGCTATCTTCCTCTGGAAGAAGTTATTACTGCGCTTAACCACCGACCGGAGCACCAATCTGTTATTATCACCGGCCGCGGTTGTCATCGTGAATTATTGGAAATGGCGGATACCGTCACAGAGATGCGTCCGGTAAAACATGCCTTTGACGCCGGTATTAAGGCACAAAAAGGGATCGACTGGTAAAAAGGTCCCGCTATGACACGAGACCCAGAAAACTTAACGGCCTTTTGGTGCGGTTGTTCGCCCCGCATTCTGGCGCGAACTGCCCTGACGTTTTCCTGCCGATGGACGTGATGTTACCTGAGCATGGCGTTTAACTGCCCGGCGGATTTGGTTAGCTTTAAGCCGACGTTGATCAGGCCCTACTGCTACTTTGGAAACCGTCTCTTCATTCAAATCCACTAATTGGCGTAAATAGTTAGTCTGCTCCAGACCCAGTTCTGTCCATCCCCCGCGTGGTAAACCTTTTGGCAAGCCAATATCCCCATAACGCACACGAATAAGACGGCTCACCTGTACGCCAACTGCTTCCCAAAGACGACGAACTTCACGGTTACGCCCTTCTGTCAGCGTGACGTTATACCACTGATTCATCCCCTCACCGCCTTTAAACGCGATAGTGCGGAATGAAGCGGGACCATCTTCCAGTTGAATCCCCTTAGCCAATTGCTTCAATTTAGCATCATCAACTTCACCAAAGACACGGACTGCATATTCGCGTTCAACTTCACGGCTTGGATGCATCAAACGATTAGCCAGTTCCCCATCCGTGGTAAATAGCAACAAACCACAGGTATTCACATCCAGACGCCCAACAGCTATCCAGCGGGAACCTAGCAATTTAGGCAGACGATCAAAAACCGTTGGCCGCCCTTCTGGATCATGACGAGTACAAAGTTCACCTTCTGGTTTATAATAAGCCAGAACACGGCAAACCGCTTTTTGAGATTCTTTGATACTTAATATCCGGCCATCAAGGCGAATTTTTGTGGCGGGCTGAACTTCAAGGCGATCGCCTAAAGTCGCAATTTTACCGTCAACACTGACGCGCCCTTGTTGAATATAACCTTCTATTTCGCGGCGGGAACCGTGACCGGAACGCGCGAGAATTTTCTGTAACTTTTCAGATTTCTGTGTTTTACCGCTCATTGAGCAACCTCTATTGTCGCCTTCACAGGCGTCGTGTTATATATCAATCAATACGTTATGGTGGAATTCAATCATAACAAACTGATTTTAATACATTTGATAGCATAGGATGTCAAAAAATACATCATAATCCTAACTCCGTGGTGGCGCATTCTACACGAATTTTAAAGTCAATGATTCTATAAATATATTCGTTGTTAACCTCCTCTAAAAAATTAAGAGGAGGTTTCCATTTGTGACGTTACCGAATGAGTTTCAGCAGAAGGTGTTTAAGAGAATTTGCTCTAATCTTATAAGTCTTTAGTTCCAAATCATTTTGTATATATCCTTTAACAGGCACTAGCCGCTCAAAACTGGGTCGATAATGCCCAGAGTGATTAACTAAGAAAATTTTATTACCCGCTCGGTGAAGATACCCTGCACTTATCACACCACTCTGACCTGCAATTGCAGCCAGTGCAGGATGGGACAACATCTTAGGATCAACCTCTTTACTGATGCTACCTATTGCCAACTTTCCTTCTTGGTTAAAAACAAATTTATGCGATCGAGTTGTATCACTAAGAACATCCAAATCACTTGTTTTATGTACTACGGTTACAGTAGCCTCACCTTCACGTTGGGTCCACCCGGCAAGATTTTCTTCTACAGGATAGAGTTTTTGCTTGGTATTTTCCAATGTTCCCTCTCCAAGACCTGATGTCTCTGCGGCACCTTCAACATTACCAGCCGCATCCATCGCGCCGATTTCTCCCGCAGCCTCAACCCCTGCGTCAGCACCAACAACCCCAGCATCCAATGCCGCCTCCTCAGGTATCGCAGCGCCACCCGTTACTATCGCCGCCGCAATTTCCGTTGTTACACCCAGTAACATCTCAAAAAGATCGACTACAGGCCCACGACCCGACGGATCGGTATTATTGATCGGGTTTCCATTATCAAACTCGTAACCATTGAAGCCCCCTCTACCAAACGGACTGGCTCGGTCCTGCGACATAAAACACCCAATGCGCGGGTTATAGCCCCTGTAACCATTCCCCAGCAACTGATCACCGCTCACTGGGTCTGTAGGTTGTCCAATATAACCTTTGTCTGGAACAGACAGATTTTCACTGCTACCAATTTCTGACGTATATCCTAGAGGAGTATAACTCCGGTAATTTGTGCTTGTACTGCCCGTGATTTGAATAACTGACCCTTGGTTGTCAGTTCCCAGAAGCTGGGCCTGCCACCTTTCACCGTCATTTGTCAATGAAGCTAACCCCAATAGACAAGCTGCTTGCATATTTCCCTGGATTTCATTCACCAATGTCTGTCCTTGGTACCAGAAAGTCCGTATTGGCTGCTCCACCGGTTGTAACGCAATTTGTCGCCCCAGTGCATCATAAGCATAACGAGCAAGCAATGTGCCGTTATTCTCAAAGATAGCAGTACGTTGATTGAGGCTGTTATAAGTTAATTGCCGACCTTGCTCATCTGTTAGCATATTGCCATTGCCGTCATAACTGAAGGTAGCATCCTGATCCGTGTTAGGAACGTTGCTGATATTGATGAGTTGTGTTGGATCGGTATCACTGTACTGGTAAGTCGCCGTGTTACTGCTACTATATGAATAATCAGTGATTAATGTTGCCACATTGCCATAGAGGTCAAAACTAAAACCCTGTCTATAAATAGCGTTCCCAGTTATATCCACCGGATACTCATTACCTTCGCAGGTATAGGTTCCCAGTTGCCCCAGTAAAGTATAAGTGTAGGTCTCTGTCTGAACAGACACTTTGTTACGTAACAATTCGCGTTGCGTGATTTGGTTGAGGGTATTGTAACTTAGTATCAACGTTTGCTGGTTACTCTCGCCATTCACCGTCGTATAAAATGTGCGGATTTTTTCCCGGCCAAAAGTGTCATTGGAAAGTAACAGTATCGCTGTATTCCCTGTATCACTATCCACAACAGTGACTTTTCCTGGTTGCCCAAAGAAATTATAAGCAATATCAACAGTCAACATTTGTTGCGTACAACTATTCAGACGACCTAATGAATCATAGTGCAAAGTTTGTGTATTTCCGCACACATCCGTATAGGTAAGCAGTTTTCCTTTCAAAGTATAGGTATATTGCGTATTTTTGCTTGGTTGCGGGACACTTTCAATTGTTAAATCAAAACGTTCCGACTTTAGCTGACCAGAGCTAAAATAAGTCATGGTTGTCTGATTGCTATTGCCTACGTCATCTGTCAGTAAAGCAGTCAGCATGACACCACTGATATCGTCATAGCTGTACTGAGCAGAAGGGGTGAAATTATCACCTAGAACTGCGGAAAGCAGGACATTCATTAATCGAGGCTGGTAGTTCAGAGTGATATTATCCCCTACTGGTGTGGTCATCTTTTGTGGCTGCAAATCACCACTATCATAGTAGGTATATTGTGTGACACGTCCCCCAACCGTTTCGGTCACGATGCGATTGAACCCATCAAAGGTGCGCTCACCGAGCGTAACAACTTCATCGCATTCCGAAGCACGGACACCCACTGCTATCGGCAATACCTGTGTACTACCTGGAGCGTACTGCGTAACATTCTGAGTAAAATCAGGCCGGGTTTTCACTGTCGGACGTTGATACACATCATAATCTGTACTTGTCACATTTCCCTGGTCATCGGTGACCTGGCGCTGGTTCCCAACGCCATCATATGCATAAGTCGTAATGGCATAATGCTCTTCATTTGCATTCTGCATTTCCGTTGTGATTGGGACACCCAAAACCGACGATGTTGTCAACGTACACTGTGCTTTGAGCTGCTCTTGTGCATTTGGAGAACTTTGCAGATAACTGAATGTCGTGTTGGAGATAGGATCTTGTATTGTGATGTGCTGATGACCATCACTGTATGTGACAGCACTAACATTTCCCCAAACATCATAGGAACGGGTTGTCGTCGCAGAATGGGACGGGTTGTCAGGCGTATCCCCTGGAACGTAATCTATTGCTGTGGTGCTAATAACACTACCACCAGCATTGTAGCTAAACTGACGAACAAGGTAGAAATCCGGAGGAGCCGTAATAACACCATCCACATCCAGGAGAAATGTTTGAATCGGATGACCGGCGCCGTCATAGAGGGTCTTTAGTTGTCCATTTTTGGCATCAGTTTGCAAAAGCGTAGCAGGTGTCTGTATCGATGACAATTTGACATCAAGCTTAGCAAAATCATATTCGTATGTTCGGATAGCCGCGTAACTAGTATTGATGGCCGCAGCTTCAGATATTACCCGACCTAATCCGTCATACTGATAATCCAGCGTCGTACACGTCTCCGGCTGATGACTATTTTGTACGATCCGTAACGATTTCCCGGCAGTACTGGTTACCGATTGGGTTTGCTGCAACAGTTCTCCAGCAAATAGAGTCGTAGCGGTACTCACTAAACCGGTGTAATTCAGCGTTGGAGCCGGTGTCTGTGTCGAATCTCCCGATACATAGGCCATTATCTGCTGGGATACCGTACTGACTGGTTGAGCCCCAGCATAATCATACAATGTCGTGCTTACACTTTTTTGGCGACCGTACACTAAAGAGCTGTCATGAGCATCCAAAGAATCGTAATAGGCATATTCGACATCGCTGTACAAGGATTCGGTTCTATCCACCGTGTAATACTGGTTCTGATGCGCCGTGACAATATACTGCAACTCAGTATTGTCGTAACACGGCATAACAGCGTATTGATAGTGCATTCGGGAAATCGGAGCATCATCAAATAGAATGCCTTGTTCGGTATCAACCGGAGCAGGGGTTACCACCTTATCTTTGATATGCCAGGAAAAGTTATTAGGATCAGGCGGACACTGGTTGTCACCATCGCTCTCTCCAGTAGCCGGATAATAACTAAACTCTGTGACAGTACCAGCTTTATCGGTTTTACTGACCAACTGACCATTTTCACTCCAATCAAGCTGCGTGGTTTCGGTACGAAAGAGTGCCGGAGAAACACTATTATCCTGGTAAGTAGCATCAGCTTGCGTTGGGAGTTTATACCTCGGATCTTGCCCGGCAATGTCAGAACTCTCATTAACATAACCATAAGAACTGTTTAGTGTTTGTGTGTGAACGCTATCATCCCTCGTTACCACTTTTCTCAGTAGCGAATGAAATTTGTCGTAGGTCTGTGTTGTCACAACGGTAGTGCTGTCATCAAACACGGTCTTCTGTTGGTTGGTGTAACAGTACGCCTGTGTGACATGCAATAAAGTGTCAAGATTACTGGTTAACGAGACATTTGGCGCGCCATAGCCGAAGAAATTGTTGCCTGTGTTATCCCCCTCAATCCCAGAATCCCCTGTACCGTAGGTGTAGGTACTCACCAAGTCAGGTGTCCCTACCCCCGGTGACTGAGTATATTGGGTAACCCCCCAAATATAGGTAGGATAACCCGCTGGAGGATTAGGCAGAGGAAGTTGCGCCAAGTATTCAACATTCTCAACCATCCCTGTAGCATGCACCACCTGGGTCAAGTAATACATATGCACATTATTGGGTGACAAATCCTGATACGTCAGAGTGTAAATCAGAGACTCTGGATAGGTGACCTTGGTCAATAATGCATTTTGGACCGTGAGTGTAACGACATAGCTATCAGGGTTGTTACTATCAGCCTCCCAAGTTGTTCCATTCTGTACTGGGTAAAACAGTACATTTCCTCCAAGGCAAGGACCGTTACTATCTACATAACACAGCACCATACCGGTATCATCAATGATAGACTGCAACTCACCGCTCCCGGGCACATATTGAACAGTCAAAGAGCGCCCATTGGCAGAACGAATCGATGTCAGCAACGCATCCTGTAGGCGACTGCTATCTAAGCTGAAAGTGTAAGTCAATATTGTACCGTTGGCATAGGTGACCGTCAGCGTTTGTCCATCCTGTGCAATATTCACACGCAACGTCAGCAATAAATGCCCATCCAGAGGTTTATCTCCCGAAGTTAAACCGTCCAATACCACCCAAGACATACCTTGGAGCAAACTGAGCTGCCCACTATTAGAATCACTATCAAAACTGTATCGGGGAACTGAAAGTGTCCAACCATAACCCCAAGGTTTTTCAGGGTAATTCCCGGCGCTTTGAGTATAGGCTTGGTCACTCCAGGCAGTGAGTGGATCAAAGGCTAACGTTAGGGCTAGTGAAGGTCCATTGCCGGCATTGCCAACAACACTTCCCAACGTAAAACGTTTACTGAATAAGCCGGTTCGTAAATCTGGCTGACCGGAGAGATAACTGCTTTCGTTAAAAGCACTAGAATAAATAGGTGATGCCATGAAAGTACCTCGCAATTTATAAGATTATGAAATTATGTTGCGCTCATATGGCAAAGAAAGTAACGGTATAGATCATCAGATAAATACCACGGCAGAATTAACGTGCCGTGGTGTTTTTCCTTGGGATATGCCTAATTGTCGTTATCAACCATTGCTGATTTTATGGCATAAGTGACCGAACCATATTCAGGCTCATAACGAACATCCCCAGCATCACCGTGAATATTGTAAGACGTCCATTCGGCAATAAATTGAAATTTAATGATGTTGCCGAAATTGTCCCGGGCACGAAGATACCCCATATTATTGTGTTCCTGTTTAAGGCTCGCCGGTGGATGTTGAATAGATGATGTATCAATGATAGTCAACCGACTCACCATCATATCACCTGGAACATTTGGCTTATGGAGATACCCCGCCCCGCCATTATTAGTTCGCACTACGATTAGTCCTAGCCTATTAGCTGTCTTGGAAATGGTGTTTTCCCAATCATCCGCAAACGCTCCCCACAGAGAAAAAGGATCACTACTGGTAAAAGGTGGAATATGAGGCGTATACCAGAAGTTATAATAATTCTCGTACCAGTCGCTCCAAACTGGTGTGTATGGATTGTTTTCATCATAAGTAGTGATAGGAGGAAGATAGGTATTACCTTTAGCAATATAAAATGTTGAGCAGGGATAAGAACCAAAATAATTTGAAGGTTGGTCTACAGGTTTGAATGTATTTAACGTAAATCCCATAAGAATAGATTCGTTTTTCCCTGATTCTGCAACATTACAATGTGTTGCAGAAGCCATATCATCAGTATTCTCATCCATAATCCAGTCAATAAAACAAAAATTGGATGATTGCCCTGTCCAATAATCAGCATAATTAATTTCATCAATACTGAGTGAACCTGGGGTATCTGAGCCAGTAGGAAGTTCTGCTCCGGCAGTAATAACATTGCTGGTATAAGTAAAATCACTCGTACTAAATGTGGGTACCTGGCACTCTACCGTTACTCTTGAGCTGCTGTAGGTGGAAGCCGGATTCGTGTTCGATGTAGGAGATTGGCTATTACCGTCAACGCAAACAAATGTTTGAAAGGTCTTAGCTCCCATTGTAGAAGGAGGTAAAAGATAAAATGGTAGACTACCGGTAATTATTTCATTTTGAACATCGACATTTAGGCTATCTGTGGTCAAGTTTTCGGCATAAATATCGTGAGCATAAGCGGCGCCCGGATCATTAGTTTGGTTAAAACTTTGGATATTTAATTCATTAGATATGATTTCAGAGGGATTATCGTAATCGTAAAAGCTAATATTCTGCTGAATATAACTTTCTACATCACTTTGAGTTTCACTGCCTGTTGGTGTGTATTGATATCCCACATAAACAACACCTGTCATGCATCCGTTAATGTAAATATTACGTGTTTGATTTGTTGGTGAAGATGGAGCACTGTTAGTAATGGAAACCCAAAGAATAGATAAGTTGCTGGGAGTAATGTCAACTTCGATATTGTAGTTAGACGGATTTTTTTTCATATATAACTCACCAAATAATTATGGTTTAAGTAACCGAAACGAGAAAACTAACCCAAGTCAAAAACTAAGATCTTACTGATGAACAACGGTTTTCTCTATTCGAGTAAATAGGACGGTCGTAATTATCAACAACAATAAAAATATCTTTTACCTAATATTTCATAGAAATATTGAATATAACTATCTTATTTAAGTTGGTAGATTTAGGTTCGTCAAGGATAGCTGTAATTTTTTTATTATATACAACCCAAAGATAATTAATAGAAATGAATTAATTATTTAATTAGATTTTTTATCTTGGCATTAATCTATTAATCAACAATGAAAATAGAAACATTATTTCAATCATCATAGAGATATGATTATAAATAAAATGAATAAATAACTTCGCAAAATAATCTATCACTTAAAAGGGAACTCAATCCGGTTTTTGCAATCTGAGCGCTCGCCGGATTGAGTTATGCTAATAATAGCATCTGGGCTAATTGCTTTTTATAACTACCTACTCCATTAGAGCTACTTTATTTTCTATTACTTTGTAATAATTAATTTAGCAAATCAAAAATTTCATCACTCTTGAATTGGAGATGGATTTGCAATATTTTTCAGTGAATCAGGGATGGTTTCACTGAGATACATATCGCTGATTTTTGGTAAATTCTTAACATAAAGATCATATGGCATCCAGAATGATTTCCCTTCAAATCGGCTATTCTGGAATATCTCATTTTGCACGTCTTCTGGAATATTTTTCCATTCAGCAGAGTCAGGAGAATATGGACCTTTGTATTTAACGACATTCCACGGATTATGCAGTCGTACTAACTTAATATCATTCCATTGTTGAGCATCTAATATTAAATAAGCATGACCTGATACCAAATCCGTAGACGAACCCGTTCCTTGATAAGTCACATGATGTTTTACTTTGAAGATATCGATAAATTTCTCATCCCAAATACGATCCTGATTATCCTGATTAATACCGGTATTTGCTGTCGATTCTATACCAAAATAGATTTCATTACCGCCGCCTAAATTCTCATAGCTTCCATGCAATTTCGCAAATGCTTTTTCAATCAGGTAATACCAAAATTCATTCTTATCTTCCATAGCAGAGAAATTAACGCGAGGCAGATCATCGTCAATCAATAAATAACCAATCTTAGATTGATTGATGATTCTAACGGAATAAACGCCCGTTGAATTATAAACTGGCGGATAAATGGAAGAGAATAACAAATTATGCCCTTCTGGATGGGACGCAATTGCTCCAATGGTGCTAACAAAGCCGCAATTGCCAAGATAAAGCTGCCCCATATCGATCATCTCTACCCCTTTAATAAACATGCTAGGGGATTCAATAAAATCTTTAATACGACTATGCTTATCAACTCCTCCACTTTGCCATTGTTCAGGAGGATATGAATCATCCAATAAATAACCATTTTTCTCTGATAATGCTTTAATTAGGGCCAATACCGGATCTTTTGCATATAAAGTGACTCCGTTAAAGTCAAAAGGTTCACAGGTAGCCAGAATATCATTTAATTCGCTTAATTTTATCGCTTTATCAGGATCTCCGATCAATGCTTCTTGCACTGATTTTTCAGCATATGCGTCACGCCCACATGCGCTTAAATCCCTATCTGGTGATTTTGGCCAGGAGTGAACATTACTGACATCAACTGGTTTATCGGAGAAATTAACAACTGACATTTTCAATATCCCTTGATTTTATAATGGATGGATAACCTTGCGCTGTTATTTATATTAAATAACCAGCCCAAAGATTTTATACCTAATAATATGATCAAATAATTAGCAAATATACTTACCTTAGGTGCGGTAAATATTTCCTTATCACGTTATTAAAATCAACTTAATTATTAAATAGATGATAATTTTATTTTATTGAATCAGTATCAATAATTCGAAATAACAATAACCATTTCGATTCCATTAAAAAATCAAAAATATAAAGCCTGCGTATAATACACAGGCTCTATATAGATTCTGAAAATAATTACTGCGTAGCTTATAAGAATGGCGTGATATTGCCAGCCCCTTCCCGTATTACAACCGGCGTATCCTCAGTTAAATCAATTACGGTGGTAGGCTGTTGCCCCAAATAACCCCCGTGAATAATCAGATCAACCAGTTTTCCCAAATTATCTTTAATTTCTTCAGGATCAGACTCAGCAAAATCATTGCCCGGCAAAATCAGGCTAGTGGACATCAATGGTTCACCCACTTGTTCAAGCAGCGCCAAGGCAATTGGATTGGATGGAACACGTAACCCGATGGTTTTCCGCTTATCATTCATCAAACGACGAGGTACTTCTTTCGTCGCACGCAAAATAAACGTGTAATTACCCGGCGTATTATTCTTAATCAGACGAAAAGCTGAATTATCGACATAAGCATAGGTCGATATTTCTGACAAATCCCGACACATTAAGGTGAAATTATGATGACTATCTAACTGACGGATACGGCATATCCGAGTCATCGAATCTTTATCTTCCAGATGGCAACCAATCGCATAACCGGAATCTGTTGGATAAACAACTACCCCACCCTTTTTAAGCACATCCACACTTTGCCCTATTAAACGCGGCTGCGGATTATCAGGATGAATATAAAAAAACTGGCTCATAAATTACCTCTTAATTTTATGCAGCCCCTACAGTGACCAGTTACGCCATATTGGTACCACATCACCGGGCAACCACAATTTACGCCCTAACTCTATCCATGAACAAGGCTGGTGAAAATCAGAACCTAACGAAGCCATCAAATCATATTCCCGCGACAATTGACCGAGATATTGCCGTTCGTTAGGCGCCTGCTGGCACTGTGCAACTTCCATTGCATCACCACCATGTTGTTTAAACCAGACAATCAGACGCTTCAACCATTTAGTCGATAAATCATATCGTCCCGGATGAGCAATGACTGCTTGACCACCTGATTGATGAATGGCATCAATAGCTTGTTCAATTGTACACCATTGAGGTGGAACGTATCCGATTTTTCCTTTTGCCAGATACTTTTTAAATACTTTCGCCATTGTTGGCTCTTTGCCTATTTCAATTAAATAACGGGCGAAATGGCCTCGCGTCACTTGTCCACCCTTCGCTAACCGATTCGCCCCTGCCCAAGCATCGGGAATACCCACCTTTGCTAATCTGCGGCCTATTTCAATTCCTCGTTCTTTTCTGAGTTCAGCTTGTTTACCGAGTAATGTAGCCATTGCATTTGATTGAATATCAATGTCTAAACCAACAATGTGAATCTCCATATTTTGCCACAGGGTAGATATCTCAACGCCTGATATCAGTTTTAATGGCAAGTTGTGTTGGCTGATATGTTCATTAGCGGGCAAAATAGCATCCGTTGTATCATGATCCGTCACAGCCAATACATTAACGCCCATTGCCACTGCCCGTTCAACCAACTCTGATGGTGAAAGTAAACCATCCGATGCAGTCGTATGGCTATGCAGATCATAAATTGTCACCCATTCAGTCGTTGAATTTGTCATTATTCCGTTCTCTGATTAAATAGCTAGGTATAGCTTAGCGATAAACGGTGACATTTTACAGAATAGAGCCCTATTCAGCCCTAAAATATCGGGCTGAATAGAGTAATTTTAAGAGTGAAGAAATTCACGGATGAGAAACACAATATCCCTTGTTATTGACAGAGAAGAATTAATAAGCGTTTTTCTTCACCTAGCCAATAGATTTCAAATAATAGGGCTTACCCGGATTATAGAGTGGCCCCATGTCGATGGTCTCATCATTAGATTTAGCAACATAACCCATTCCTTCTCTGGCCGCGTTCGCCAATAAACCACAATCCTGATCGCCTGACCAAGAAAATATACCGCCCAGTTTATTCTTAGCGACATACTCCGCTTTCTGTTTCACCGTGCGTGGTGTATCTAATGAGATAAAGTGTCCTGCTGTTTCACTAAACAAGAAATCGGCATCAGCATTGGTATCCGTCATTAGCACAAAGCCATTTTTCCCGGTCGCGAGGGTGTGTTCGCTATCCAGATAATTATTAACAATATCAAAAAATTCGGGTGAGCCTTTTTCCATTGTTCCTAACGCATCGCCAGTTTTATTATATTCACGGGTTTCAAGCTTTGCTCCTTTGCCTGCACGACCATAGTTAGCATAACCTAAATGAATTTTCTCCAAAGGTATGCCAAGATCCTGATGTAAGTAATTGATAGCAACTTCCGCGGATAAATCAGATGCCCCTGATGGATCAGGATCTTTTGGCGAATAGAGATTGGTATGATGGCCGATATAAGGCGCCCATCCGGTACCAAAATAGTCGTAACTCATTAAATAAATATTATCCAAACCATTCTTGACTAATTCGGCAATATTGGAGGTCTCTAATTTCGTTTTTACACCACTACAAGCAATGGAGATCTCTTTTCTGTCCTCTCGCCCAAATCGGCTATCCAAAGACTCACGTAATTCTTTAATTAACACAGCGTAATATTCCCCATCTTTCGGATCGTAAACATTGCCATCTTCACCTGGGCTTCCGGGATATTCCCAGTCAATATCGACACAACTGAACATAGGAAAGCGTTCAAAAAAATCAATAATACTGTCAACAAAAACGCCACGTTTTGTTTCATCAGCCGCCATCACAGAGAAATAACCGGACATACTCCAGCCACCAATACTAAAAGCCAGTTCAAGTTTATGACCCGCTAAACGCGCCGTTTTTTGTAATTCGCGTAATCCGCCTAATAAACCGGACGCTTTCTTTTGTTGATAAAAAGGCAAAAATGTTCCTGCATTAATATCAGTATTCGCACTTTCCTTAGGTAATCCCACATTACGGGCAGTACCTAAATCACCATAAGGATCAAGAGGAACAATATGGCCTTCGGTAATTTTTATTTCACTCTGGCTATTCCAGCCATCGGCAACTTCTTTAATCGTCTTCCCTTTTACACCAGTATCACCGTAAATACCCAAGAAGCTGAATATTAATTTATCATAAGCAGTCACATTGATAGTGCTTAAATCAAATCCTCTTCCCCGATCATCCGCTTTTTCATCCTTACCATCTAAACGCGCATCATATTGGCACCAATCAGTAATATAAGCAGAAAGTTTCGGTCTGGATTTATCGCTTTCATATTCATTAAACATCGGGCGACAAACACGTGTCGCAGTATAAGAAAGGTTGCCCGCTGAACCATCCGGTTTAAAATTAACATCCGGCCGTTGATAGGTTTTTTCTGTAATATCATCCGGTTGTAAAACCGGTGAAGGAATATCTTCTGTCGGATCAACGCGCCCATCGGTAGGATTTCCGTGCTCTTTTATCTCTTCTTCCGTCGCTTGACGAATATATTTCCAGGCGTTGTGCGGTGTTCCCTCTTTAGCCGCAGGATCAGGAATATGCCAGCGCTCAACCCAATAGGTATTGGTATAAACACCACCATTAAAAATAACATTATAAACTTGGCCGCCTGCCTGATTTTTCCATGCGGTTAATGGCTCACCAATAATATCACTTATGTCGGACATGGATTTCGATGAGGTATAAGTATATTTGTTTACCATTTATAAACTCCAATGAAATTTATATTTAGCCTCCACATGGATAGAAGAGGCTAATTTGAATGTTAATGATAACGAGTAAGAATTTTAAATTCAGATGACTGATTCATTTAATTCTTAATTCCCGTCATGCCAAATCTGGGTATTCCTTTTTCAATAATGCTTTAACAGCCGAGCCAAATGATGCAGACCCTTCTTGCGCGGTATATCGAATATGAAGGATCACATCGGTCAAACTGTCTAAATCCTGCGATGTATTGGTAAATTGGAAATTCCAACTTGAGCCTACCCCCACGCCCTCAAAGGGTAAGAAACGTTCATCATCGAAATTAAGCGTAAACATTCCACTGTCATTAATACCTGTAGATAAAGCGATTTGTTGATTTGGCTGGATGCTGCGGGCCGTATAAGGCGTTTCCGCACGAGTTCCCTCTTTCAACATTTTTTCAACGGTTTTAAGATCCGCTTTGGTCGTATAACTGCTCACACCTGACAAACTTAATTTAGCGCAAATATCTTCATAAGGCCCAATTAACATAGGCAGCGTCACTGAAACAGATTTAATCCGCCGATTAAATAAACCAGTATAATCTGGAACAAAATGTTTGGTTTCATCCAAATTAAACGTAATTTGGTTATGCGATTTCAAGGCTTGAAGTTTTGTATCCCACTCCTCATTCAATAAAGATTTAAGCGAAATCGTTTTGATAATTTCCAATTGACGTGAATTTTGCTCAACATAAGTGCGTTCCATGCGTTGCAAAGCCAATTTTAGATTTTCACCGACCAACAGCCCTTGATAGAGATCATTCCAACTCGCACCATCAATAAAATTCTGCTCGCCTAGCCCAAGCTCATATTGTAAAGAGGATTGTGCGGATAAGCACAATGAAGAAACAGCATCATAAGCCTGCAAATAGAGGCTTGAGATCTGGCTAATCATCCAGGTATATAAACTTTCATTAGTAAAACGGCTGGAGAAATAAGCCAACAATGCCTGAGATTGTTGTTGTTGCGCTTCAACTTGCGCCAAACGCTTACGCGCGGCACCGACCTGCAACTGCTGAATATTAATTTGCTGATCAATAGACTTTACTTCCCATTCAGCTTGTTTATATTGCAGTTCCCACTCCTGTCGGCGACGACGATAAGATTCAGAAACACTGAGACTATCAGCTTTAGTACTATCAGACTGATGTTTCAAAGTTGCTATTTCAGCAACAGCATTTAAAGCAGCCCCCCAATGTGATCCCCCAACTGCCAATCCATAAATATTGGGAACTAAATCCAGTGCCGCCGCAGCCGTTCTTGATACTTGTGACGCTAACAGAGCAGAAGATGCCTGAGCCTGTAATTCAATAACCTGCTGTTCCGTTGACGAAATATTTTCATCATAAAGACTTTTATAATGTTCGTACCGATCCTGAGCAGATTGTTTGCTCACCTGCAACGCATCAAGACTGGCCTGATTAATATTGATATCTTGTTGCTGAAGGTCAACCGCAAAACGGTAGAGATCATTATTCTGAACCATCTGGAATGATTCAAAACTCAAATTATCTTTCCGTTCCAACAAGCTTAATAATGTGCTACCAAATTGTATCAACGTATCGACACCCGATTTCGCCCGCGCCAACATCGGTTCAAAACGATAATTTGGTACTCTGAAATTCATTCTGCTGGCATTTCTGGCAGCAACTACTCGCTGATAACGCTGATTCATTAATCCACGAGGCGAAATTTTCGAATCATAAAGATCCATAGAAATTTCTTTACCATCCAGCGTTAAATTATGCCGTAAATTGTAAATCCGGTTTTCTATTTTATCCCACAGGGCCGTTAATTCTTCATTAATCGGTTTCATAAAGAGATCATTATCCAGCGCATGAATAGTTCTATCATGAACCACCGGGGCATAAGGCAGAGGATAACTTATCATCTCCAATGCACGTACCGCGCTGTTCTTCTTATATGATGCATCTTCAAGGGTTATTGGCTGCCAGGAACTGGCTAATTGGAGATCAGGACGCGCGCCTAATAATGAACTTGCCGTTGCATAGCTCAGACGCGCCAGCGTTCTGGCCGTTGGCTGTAGCTTGCGATATTCCATATCACCTTGATCAATAACATTCTTAACGTAGAAGTTAAAAATCGCTTTACGATAATGAATAGGTTCACTGGCAGAAATTGCATCAGGATCAGCCGGTTCTACCAGACTACGTAATCTCTTTGGCTCGTCAATTATCGGACGACTATTCCAATAACGTGGCTTATCTTGTCCCAGCGCCGGTTCGTCATTACTTTCAAAAGGATTAAAAATAAACTTAATCCAGCGACTGGCTTCCTCATAACGTTGTTCCACATTAAACCGCCAGGCCACCATAAATGGCATATGGAAGAATAATTCCCAAAAATAAATACCATTTGCCCCTTTAAGGTCGATAGGTTTTGAAACATTGCCGGTAATCGGCTCTTCATGAATATTTTGCGTTTCCCAACTGAGAACTTTGTCCAGTTTTTGACTCGCCTTACTAATTAATTCTTTTGCAAACAGGGTATTTAAACGAATTGCCTTGTCAGAATACCAACTTTCTAATGGTTCCTCTGGTTGCTCTTCTTTTGGAAATTGCAAATACTGAGTTTGTTTAGTCTGCTTAATTTGAACCTTATCACGAAGTAATTTCCCCACACTAAGTTTAGTCTTAATTCTACCAGCAATATCATCTCCAGTTTCCGACGGCAAACTAAAACCCGTAACAACCGTTACATCATTTCTATCACAACGGTTCAATGTCACACTCAGCTTTGGATCATAATCTTCTGGAGTAAGTATCTTATAATTCAGCCAACAGCGTTCACCCTTGCTATCTTCCAACCAAATACAATAAAGGATATTTTTGCTTCTGCTAAAATCATATTTATACGTTGAAGTGGACGTAAGATACATATTCAATGTCCCGTCAACATAAGTCGCATCCAGCTTGAAATCTTCTTTTTTACCCAATTGTCCTTCAAATGTTGGTGGTTCGGCTATCGGCCATTTCATATTATTATTAACGGGATAAAGCACCAATTGCTTATATTCGTCCGGCCCGCCATTCGCAGGTTCCCGGAAATAGAACCAAACTAAAGCAGCGCCATATGCATCCAGATCAGACAGCGTTGAAGTGGATTTAGGCAAATCCGTTGCTGCCATTAATAGATTGTCACATACATAAGTGAAAACTTCATCATAATCATAAGGCCCGGTCTTCTCATCTGTACCTTTTAAGCGCACAAATGCCACCAAAGCCAAGCGTTCAACATCTCCGGTACGATCGAGAACCGCAATCAACTCCTTCATAGAGTGGTCAAGTAAATCTTCTCGAACGGTAGTGCCGGTACTCCAGGTACCATCAAACGCTAAATGAGCCAAATTAAGCTTGGTACGATATTTAATGATTTCATCTTTACCTTGTTTTTCTTCAGAAACTTCAAACCAACTAATATATAACCGGTTATTTAAGATAATTGGACGAACAATACCGTTATATGCATTTTCTAATGGAACATTAATCAGCTTCCACTCACTCCAGGCGGTAGGATAAAGTTCATCAGTCTGATTATTACGCTGTTTGGCATCTAAAGTTCGCCAAAAATAACGGTAAGGTTGAGTTCGTGTTTTAGCAATGAAATAGACCTTATCATCGGCAATATCAATACCATCTTCGTAGCCGGCAATAACCTCTAAATTACTAACCTCTTCAAAGTTATTCAAATATCCCAATATCGCTTTCTGAGCAACATCATCGGTGAGCTTGCCTTGATTAAGCGCACTTTCAAGTTGAAAGAAGAATTCTGTTTTGGTTAAACGTAATGTGGGATCAATATAGACTTCTGGATAAATAGCCAGTTGTTGATTTGCCGCCCAATAACCATAACGATTAGCAAACTCCTGCCAATTATCTGCATCTTCCTGAGTCATCGATAAACCTGACTCTAAATTCAAAACAATACGGTTAATATATTGTTGTACAGATTGAGTAACATGTGCGACACGGGCTGTTTTTACTTTAGAAGAAACCTGAGTATCTAATAATAGAAAATCATATAAATCATCCACATTTTGAACTCTTTCACGCAAGGATTGAAAAGCGGTATCATGCGGCACAATCTGACCAAGATAATAATCAACTAACGCATCACGCAAATTTTCCTGTAATTTTGCTTCAATTAAATTAGACATTCTCATCATCTCCTTGCGCTTTTAATGCAGCCATTACCGCTTCCCCGATACTTTGGAAAGCTTCAAAATCTGAATTAACATCAAGTGCGCCAGCACCTAATAAAGGCTCAACGGACAAATTAGTTTTCACAGAAAATTGTTGCAATCGTCGTATCCAATCTATTTGGGATAAGGTCATTGCACGTTCTTTATCTAATCCTCCTTTCTTACAAGCAAGAGAAATTTCATCAGGGTCCCAATCTAAAATCTCAGCCAGTAATTGCGCACATTTATAATTGTCATCATCCTCTTCTCTTGTCTTCGGTGAAGTTTCACTATTAGCAAAAGTAAAATATTCTTGAATTTTATCCTCATTCTGTTTCGCATTTTCCAGTAAATCCTGATAGCGATTCAGCAGGAAAATTTCATCTAATGATAATGATATTTCCGTTGTTTCATCCACGTTTAAACCCAACCATTTAGGATTCGTCAGACGCAATAACAACAGATTATTACTTATGCTCAATGCATTAATTAATTGAGTATAAACTAACAGACTATAGGTCAGGTCCAGAAACTCTTTCTTAATATCTTCAACTTTTTCTGGCGTATTATCTAATACCAGTTTCAGTACTGAATAGACACTACTTCCTAACCAGCGCAGTTGTAGTGGAACAATATCCCTTGATACTCCATATTCTCCTGCAATAGCGCTAGATAATAGACTTTCTTGCGCGGTTTTAGCTTGCAATATGATCTGCACGACGATATTAATTTGATTATTATCTGGATTTATCTTCTTCTCATTTAAAATATCTTCAATCTTTTTCCGCAAAGATTCTTCATCTGTTTTTCCCCATACTAATGGGATATCTTTGATTAAACCGTTATTCTTATCAAAAACACCATTTTCATCTGATAGAATAGTCCACCAATCAATATCATTGATTTCTTGCCGATTAAAATCAGACTGTTGTAAACGCACATTATCAGTCAAACCATCGGAAATTCCCTTATAAAAGGTTAACATGCCACTTGTTGGCACCACGGGAAGCTGAGTTTTACCTAATAATAAGGAAAGTTTGATTGGTGTCAGCTTTGTTTTAGCCAACCAAGCAGTCAAAACCTCCATTTGAGCAATAACACTGAGAATGTCATCTTTCTGCTCATCTTTTTCTTTAAAGACCGGAATATTCGCCAAATATCCCTCTTCACCTGTCAAAATACCGGCTAGAATTAATCCATCCTCCGCAGAAAAACCAAATAATCGCGGAATAGTTACCAAGCAATA
The DNA here is from genome assembly GCF_019090985.1 of Photorhabdus akhurstii. Lineage (NCBI taxonomy): Bacteria > Pseudomonadati > Pseudomonadota > Gammaproteobacteria > Enterobacterales > Morganellaceae > Photorhabdus > Photorhabdus akhurstii. The sequence continues at coordinate 2,838,070 of NZ_CP020335.1, forward strand.
AAGTCTGGACACGACATCAAGATTACGCACCAATTTGCCAGAAGAGAGCTTCAATGCCTTCTCAACGATAGGCGCAATCACTTGAAACGTGGATAAAGAAATAGCTAACCCTGCACACAATTGTTTAACTGTTTTCGCGCCCTCTCCTTGATTTTCTGCATAGCTAAACTCTTTCCCATCCAGTATTAAAGGTTGGTCAAAAAGTTTAGACTGATTAAACAGTTGATCAAAAAATGGAATATTATTGCTGATAGCAAATGGCGTAACTTTATATATCCATCCAGCAAATGCTTCCGGTAATACTTTATATTGTGTTGATAAATGACGGAATAAACCTAATGCTCTTAATGTATTATTGGAAATAGTCAGATCGGTATTATTGGGTTCAGCTTTTATTGCTGAAATTATTAATAAATCAAGCTGATGATAAGGTAGCTCTAACCAACGCTGTAAACGAATAAAACGATTCATTCGATCATAACGAGAATCAGAAACTGCATCTATTTCTCGTCCAGAGTCCGTTCTCACAATGCTTAATGCGTCTAATTGCCCCGCATTTATATAAACACCACCATAGTGATAAGATGCAGGAAAGTGTTCTGACGTTTTCCCACTATCGAAAATAGGGTTAGAGAATAACACATTGGACGAAACTAAAGGCCGGAAATCACCACTACTAAACAAATGTTCGAGATCTGTCACTTTCGATCCTGTTTGTTGACCAAAAAATAGAACCTCTTTTAATTTCACACTGTCATCCGCGGAAAGGCCATAATTATCCTGGAAGAATTGTTCAGCTTCCGGCAATAATTCTGCTTGCGCAGTACCTTGTTTTGCAATCGCGAAGCGGTAAGTCATGGTCAGGAAGTTAATACCTTCAATATTTACAGCGGTATTATTTGTGCTTTCTTTGGGTACCGCAGCATAAACTGTCATTGCACCAAAGAAAGGGCCATTATCTAAATTACCAATTTCACTATTATCGCTTTCTACATACGTTAACTTTAATTGCCGACTAAATGGAGATGAATTATTAAATGGTTCCATCCTCGCTTTTACACGATTATAGGTCAGAACATTTTCACCACGAAGTTTAACTTTGATCGTCTCTTTCGCTTTATTTTCGCAAGTAATAATAATCTCGTCATAAGCTTTATCCACATTATCATTTAACGATGTCGGACCAGTAACATTACCATCAGCAAGAATAATATAAGCATGTTTTGAAATATCACGTTCAGGCAAGATTTCGGTTGTGCTGGTGCTGAAATAACTCTTAATAAGTTGTTCACGTGATAAAAAATTTTGCGCAAATGGGCTTTTCTCTGTCAGTAAAGTCATTTGCTCCTTACTCAATTGAGTATAAGCGAGCAAAGCCTGATCACGCTTTTCAGTTAAGATATGCCAGGGAAATTGCTGATCCACTTGCTGAATAATCGTGCCTAATTCTGTCCCTTCTTCGGCCAAACCTTTATTGATCTGTTGGGAAGGTAAACTATAAGGTAGTGTAAATGGAAAACGAGTCTCTCCCAAAACCTGATTAACCGGTTTATCCGCATGGCCCGTCTGATCAATATATTCCCTGGCACTTTTCGACAAAACATCATTCACAATAGAGATTGCTGTAATCTCTTTGTAAAGATTATCACTATTAAGTAATAAGTCAGGAATATCAGCGCGCCTTTGCTCTAATCCCACAGCACTATTGGAACCATCCAACTCTATTTGTTGTACAAACTTATAAAGATCAAGCAGGTAATTTACCGGACTATCAAGAGCCTCAATAGCGTCTGGCTGACAGAAATCATCCCAAGGTTCAGGAAATAAGTTGCTATAATCAGGCAACTTTTCTTTCTCATCAGTATTGTCACTAATATAAGTAGAATATCTTGCCTGACGACTCGCTTTTGTTAATGATGCGCCATCGTAATCTCTCAATTGTCTTTGCCGATAACTTTGTACCAATTGATTAGCCGCACTCACTGCTTTATCAAAAATTACCTCGGCATGACCTGATAAAGATTCGTTATGGCGTTTAATAAAGCGCTGTTTTGATACTTCAATAATATCAAAAATTGAGTTATACCCCAGACGTTGAAGTGTATTGAGTAGCGTGACAGTAGAATTGTCTTCCTTCTGTTCTGAGTTCGCCAACATATAACGTGTCGGCAAGATAGGTGATGCTGATGATTTTATCTCTGCCACCGCAGATAATAATGGCGATACTTTTGTTATATCCTGTTTTTCACGAGAAATGCTTTTATATTTATCCATTGTATTATTCCCAACCTAATTAATCGGAAACACCTGAATAGCACAGTTATAGAGACTATAACCACTTTAAATAATGAGATTTTTTTAACGCATAAATTCAATTTAATTTACAGGCTTCACACTGTTTCTCTTTCGGTTTATCGTAAGAAGGAAGATCACCTTCAAAATAGAACGGGTCCATTTTGATAACTTCTTTAATTGCTTTACGACCCAATCCTTCATGAGCAGCATTTGTTAATAATCCATTATCTTGATCGCCGCTCCAAATAAATAAGCCACCTAGCCCTTTTTCTTTAACATAACGACCTTTTTCTCTGACTGAGCGTGGCGTATCTAATGACATAAATACTTTGAGTTCTTTATTATAAAGATAATCAGCTTTCGCCACTGGATCATGGAAAACCGTATAGCCATTACGACCTATTTGATTTTCATAATCAACATAGTTATAGATAATATCTGTCCATTCAGTGACACTATTTTCAAAACTCCCTACCGTAGATGTTCCGTCAGTATATTTCCCAACCAGTTGTTCATTATTCTTACTCTCTAACTCCGCAGTTTTGGCACTACGTGTATAGCCAGAATAACCGATATAGATAAACTTCTTATTAATACCTAAAGAGATAAGATAGTTAACTGCATCATCGACTGAATATTTAGAATACTGGTCATCCTTATTGCGATAAAGATTGGTATGATGAGAAAGTTTTCCGTCACCCAATGTAAAGAAATCATAAGTCATTAAGTTGATTTCATTGACACCGGCCGCGATCAATTCTGGAATATGTGCTGCTTTAATTTTTTCTATATCAGCGGAAGCAGCAATACTAATTCCTTTTAAATTACTAATATTTGCATTTTTTAAATCCTTAATAAGCTCAGCAAAATACTTATAATCATCTTCATCAAATTGATTATTTTCCCCCGCAGAACCAGGATATTCCCAGTCAAGATCAATGTGGGTTAGCATGGGGAATCTGGTGTATAAATCTTTGACCCCTTCAACAAACCGTTGGCGCAGTTTCTCATCACGACAAACTTTATAAAAAGCACCACTCATTGACCAACCGCCAACACTGACAGAAATTTCCAGATCTGGATTTTCCTCCTTGAGTAAACGTAAACCGCCTAATACCCCCTGGGCTTTATCTTGTTGATATAAGTCTACAGGATTGCCTGCCCACTGAGTAAAACCACAATTAAGATAAGCTGCAACATCTGCCCAAGGATCAATTGGAATCGGTTTGCCTTCGTGATTCTCTAAAATATCTTGTTCAGCATCCCCCATTTGCCATCCATCTTTACCCGCCGCAGCAATGATGGTTGCTCTCTTATCCCCGGCATCTCCAATAATACCTGCAAAACTAAAGATGATTCTCTTAAACGGTTTTCCTTTTTCTTTATCGCCCTTAAAGCGCATTAAATCAGCACTTCTGCCACCATACTTTTTAAAATCATCTTCCGTTGCTGTGTCAACCAAACGCGCATCATAGATTGACCAATCAGATAAATAGCAGAAAACGCCAAAATCATCTTTCTCCTCGTAAGTATTAAAAACCGTTTTAGCAAGTCTTGTCGGTGTATATGATAATACGCCATCAGTTGTTTTAGGATCAAAACCATTTAACCGATAAGTTTTTTGCGCCGCGCCCTCTTCTGAATCCTTAACTTTATGTGGATCAGTTTCATACACCAATTGGCTATCTGCTTTTGGTTTATTTTCACTCATATCTCACTCCACTAGCGATACAATTGTTTAAACATCAGAGAGTTAAATCATGGCAACCCATGCCAGAATTAAGTAGAGTCTTATAAGTATTCAGAGTTAGAAACCATTCACCAAGAATACCTATAACGTATTGAATACAAAGAATTACATAGCTTTAACTTATAAAGATTTAAATTCTAAATAACACGATATGTTAGAGCCCTGAATATTACTTCTTACAGTAATATTAGCTAAACCTCTTTTTTTCATATACAGATATAAAAATTAACAGTCTCTTTTTTCCTTCGGCCTATTGACTCAAATAAAATCCAGCCAATTCTGCGTGTTAGTCAAAATCTGTTATCGTTAATATTCTTTTTTAATAAAACATGATTTATATATTTAACATTACTAAATATATATTATGACTATATTATAAAATGATAATATGCATTATTTGTGACAGTGAAGTAATAGTTTTATTAAAATTAAGAATCCTATAATTATTTTATTTCTAACTATTTTTTGTTACACCGTAACGAATGTGCGTACCAATTAACCTTTGCAAAAAATACTTGACACATAAATTACGATCCAGTTTACTAGTACAAGAGTGAGAAAGATATTGTCTTGTATACCATCTATTTATTAATACTAAAGAGGCACTGAAAATGGCTGCATGTATGACGTCTATCCGTTGGTGGCATAACTTCCCAGTAAGGGCGGTATGGTCACGCACATAAATCAACAGTGCCAAATTACCAAAACCCGCCTAAACAGCGGGTTTTTTTATATGCGTAACTTATTAACAGGACGAGAAAATGACGGATAAACAACCAAAAATCACAGTAATCGAGCAGGAAACAGCTTATCAACCCGATCCTACTCTGCTATTCAACCAACTCTGTGGTGAACGACCAGCAACTTTATTGCTGGAATCTGCGGAAATTAACAGCAAAAAAAATTTAAAAAGTCTGCTGATTATCGATAGTGCCTTACGTATCAGTGCCAACGGCAATCAGGTTACTTTTGACGCGTTGACCGAAAATGGCCGAAATCTATTACCCATTTTGGCCAACAAATTGGCCAGCAATGTCCAATCTGAAATGACACATGATGCTCTTCAAGTTACCTTCCCGCCAATTAATCACAATATAGATGAAGATAATCGCCTGAAAGAGGTATCCGTATTTGATGCACTGCGTGCCCTGCTTTCTCTGGCGGAAGAGCCATCACCATACAATTCATTTCCACACAATTCATTTCCATACAATACAGACGCAATATTTGTCGGCGGTCTTTTTTCCTATGATCTGGTGGCCGGATTTGAGCCATTACCAACCGTAAAAACCGTTCAACGCTGTCCTGATTTCTGTTTTTATCTCGCAGAAACATTATTAGTGATCGACCATCAGAATAAAAATGCACGTTTGCAAATCTCCCTTTTCAGTGATTCTCAAGCAGAAGAGCAACGCCTTAAACAACGATTGAAAACATTAGCGGCACTTATTACCGAACCTATTGAGCCGGTAAAACAGATCCCTCTGCCAGCCATGAAAGTTTCATACAATCGGGATGATAAAGCCTATGCAGAAATGGTGGCACAGTTGCAGCAATACATTCGTCAGGGAGATATTTTTCAAGTGGTGCCATCAAGACGCTTCTTTCTGCCCTGCCCGGCACCGCTTCATGCTTATCAAAAGCTTAAGCACCGCAATCCAAGTCCCTATATGTTTTTCATGCAGGACAAAGATTTCTGTCTGTTTGGCGCTTCTCCTGAAAGTGCACTTAAATATGATGCATCCAATCGCCAGATTGAAATTTACCCTATCGCCGGCACTCGCCCCCGTGGACGCAATGCGGCCGGCGAGCTGGATGCCGATCTGGACAGCCGGACCGAACTGGAGATGCGAACAGATCATAAAGAATTAGCCGAACACCTGATGCTGGTCGACTTGGCCCGTAATGACCTAGCTCGCATTTGTGAACCGGGCAGCCGCTATGTCGCTGATCTGACAAAAGTTGATCGCTACTCCTTTGTTATGCATCTGGTTTCCCGCGTAGTGGGAACATTACGCCATGATTTGGATATCTTTCATGCTTATCAAGCTTGTATGAATATGGGCACCCTTACTGGCGCACCGAAAGTACGCGCAATGCAGCTTATCGCTCACTATGAAAATGAACGCCGGGGCAGCTATGGTGGTGCTGTCGGTTATTTCACCGGCAAAGGAGATATGGATAATTGCATCGTTATTCGCTCTGCCTACGTGGAAGATGGCATAGCGACTGTTCAGGTTGGCGCAGGTATCGTGCTGGATTCCGAACCTTTAGCAGAATCCGAAGAGACTCGTAACAAAGCAAAAGCAGTCATTCGCGCAATTATTGAAGCTCATCAGGCAGAGGAGATTTTCTAATGGCAAATATTCTGCTACTCGACAACGTGGATTCATTCACCTATAACCTGGTCGATCAATTACGTAATCATGGTCATCAGGTGGTTATCTATCGCAATACCGTTGCAACTGAAATGATTATGCAGCAATTAAGCATGCTCTCTTCTCCGTTATTAATGCTTTCACCGGGGCCGGGTAAACCGTCTGATGCCGGTTGTATGCCTCAATTACTCCAACAAATCATCGGCAAAATTCCAGTGATCGGCATCTGCCTTGGGCATCAGGCCATTATTGAAGCCTATGGTGGAGAAATTTCTGCTGCTGATGAAATCCTACATGGCAAAGCTTCTCTGGCAGAACACGATAATCAGGCTATGTTCGCTAATCTGACAAATCCTCTACCGGTTGCCCGTTATCACTCTCTCGCGGGTAATAAAATTCCATCCGAACTGACTATTTCTGCCCGTTGTGGCGATACTGTTATGGCGGTTCGCCATAACGAACATAAGGTTTGTGGATTTCAATTCCACCCAGAATCAATTCTCACAACTCAGGGCGCTAAATTACTTGAACAAACTCTGGTCTGGGCACTAAATTAAAGGGGAGATGAAAATGCAGGCTATTTTCAACAAATTGTTTAATGCGCAGACACTGACGCAACAAGAAAGCCAGCAACTATTTGCAGCCATTATTCAAGGAGAATTAAGTGAATCACAACTCGCTGCTGTACTTATCAGCATGAAATTACGCGGTGAACAACCTCAGGAGATCGCCGGCGCAGCCCAAGCATTACTGGCAAATGCCCTGCCATTTCCACGGCCGGATTACACTTTCTGCGATATCGTCGGAACAGGCGGTGATGGCGCGAACAGCATCAATATTTCAACCGCCAGTGCCTTTGTCGCCGCGGCTTGTCAGATTAAAGTCGCCAAACATGGTAATCGCAGTGTTTCCAGTCGATCAGGTTCTTCTGATTTGTTGGCAGCGTTTGGTATCGCCCTTGATGTCAGCGCGGAATGTGCCCGTAGCGCATTGGATGAAATCGGCATCTGTTTCCTATTTGCACCACAGTATCATCTTGGATTCCGCCATGCGATGCCGGTACGTCAACAACTGAAAACCCGGACGCTATTCAATATATTAGGTCCTCTGATCAACCCGGCTCGTCCACCACTGGCTTTAATTGGCGTCTACAGCCCTGAACTCGTTGGACCTATTGCCCACACCTTACAGGTTCTCGGCTATCAACGGGCGGCGGTTGTTCACAGCGGCGGTATGGATGAAGTCGCACTGCATGCGCCAACGAAAGTTGCAGAACTTAATGATGGAGAAATTATCCATTATCAATTAAATGCTGAAGATTTTGGTTTACAACATCATCCAATATCCGCATTAAAAGGAGGTTCACCAGAGGATAATCGTGAAATGCTCAGTTTATTGTTACAAGGGCGAGGCAAGAAAGCGCATGCTGATGCCGTTGCGGCTAACGTTGCCCTGTTAATGAAAATTCATGGACAGGAAAATTTACGTCATAACACCCAACAAGCTCTCGAAGCCATTCACAGTGGCCGAGCTTATGAACGAGTCATAGCACTTGCAACAAGGAGTTAATCATGCAAGCCACAATTTTACAGAAAATTGTTAATGATAAAGCCGAATATCTTATTGATCGCAAACAACAGCAACCATTGGAAGGTTTTATTGATGCCGTTGTTGCCAGCAATCGTCATTTTTATCAGGCGTTAAGTAGTGAACAGACGGTTTTTATTCTGGAATGTAAAAAGGCATCTCCTTCTAAAGGCATTATTCGTCAGGATTTTGATCCCATTCAAATAGCGAAAATTTATCAGCCTTATGCTGCCGCCATCTCTGTATTAACTGATGAAAAATATTTTCAGGGTAGCTATGAATTTCTTCGCTTAGTCAGTGATACTGTTCACCAGCCGGTATTGTGCAAAGATTTTATTATCGATCCTTATCAAATTTATCTTGCCCGTTATTATCAAGCCGATGCAATTTTACTGATGCTGTCTGTTCTTGATGATCAGCAATATATTGCGCTGTCTGAACTTGCGCATAGCCTGAATATGGGTGTACTGACGGAAGTCAGTTCAGAGGAAGAGCGAGCCAGAGCAGTGGCGCTAAAAGCTAAAGTGATAGGTATCAATAACCGTGATCTGAGAGATCTTTCTATCGATTTAAACCGTACCAAGCAACTTGCGCCGCAGTTACCGGAAGGAACAATTGTTATCAGCGAGTCAGGCATTCACCAACATCAACAAATTCGTGATCTTAGTCATTATGCTAATGGCTTTCTCATTGGCAGCGCTTTGATGGCCCAATCCAATCTAGACTTAGCATTACGTCAACTGATTCTGGGGGAAAATAAAGTCTGTGGGTTAACGCGTCCACAAGATGCTAAAGCAGCATTACAGGCAGGTGCTGTTTATGGTGGTTTGATATTTGCTGAACATTCACCACGTAATATTAATATTCAACAAGCCCAACAAATTATCAATGCAGCAAATCTCAAATATGTAGGGGTATTTCAAAATCAATCATCTGCATTCATCAGTCATACCGCCCGTACCCTTTCTCTGGCTGCGGTGCAATTACATGGCGCAGAAGGCGAAGTTTATATTACGGAACTGCGAAAAACACTGCCTGAAAATTGTCAAATCTGGAAGGCAATTGATATGTCGAAAGAGGCATTTCACGTCCAAGCCGAAAATGTTGACCGTTATTTACTTGATAACGGCAAAGGTGGAACCGGCCAAAGTTTCGATTGGCAATTACTTGAAAAGCAATTACTCGCCAATGTCATGCTAGCCGGTGGATTAAATGAAGAAAATTGCCAACAAGCGGCAAAATATGGCTGTTGCGGACTTGATTTTAATTCTGGCGTCGAAAGCGCCCCCGGCATTAAAAGCAGTCATAAATTAAATAAAGTGTTTCAGCTTCTACGCTGTTACCAGTAAGTAACAATTTCCCAGTTAATTACAATCTTCCGATTAATTACAATGGACAAATAGAATAATGAGTAAGCTTAACCCCTATTTTGGTGATTTCGGTGGACAATTTGTACCACAGATCCTTATTCCAGCCCTTGAACAATTAGAAGCCGCATTTATTGCGGCTCAGCAAGATCCCGAATTCCAGCAAGAATTTCAGGATCTACTGAAAAATTATGCCGGCAGGCCAACAGCATTAACGTTATGTCGTAATCTGACGAAAGGCACCAAAACCCGACTTTATCTGAAACGTGAAGATCTATTACACGGAGGCGCTCATAAAACCAATCAGGTACTTGGTCAGGCATTATTGGCGAAACGCATGGGCAAAAACGAAATTATTGCGGAAACCGGCGCTGGTCAACATGGTGTGGCAACCGCCCTCACTTGCGCACTTTTAAATATGAAATGCCGCATTTATATGGGCGCTAAAGATGTGGAGCGCCAATCCCCTAATGTTTTCCGCATGCGTCTGATGGGAGCCGAAGTCATTCCGGTCCACAGCGGCTCTGCTACCTTAAAAGATGCCTGCAATGAAGCATTACGTGATTGGTCTGGCAGCTACGATAAAGCCCACTACTTATTAGGGACTGCCGCTGGACCCCATCCTTATCCGACGATGGTTCGAGAGTTCCAACGTATGATCGGCGAAGAAGCCAAATCCCAGATTCTGGCAAAAGAGGGACGCCTGCCCGATGCCGTGTTGGCCTGTGTTGGTGGAGGTTCCAATGCCATTGGCATGTTTGCCGAATTTATTCCCGAAACATCAGTCCGCCTCATTGGTATTGAACCTGCCGGGCTAGGTATTGAAACCGGTAAACATGGCGCTCCACTGAAACATGGCAAATTGGGGATCTATTTTGGTATGAAATCGCCAATGATGCAGACAGATGAAGGCCAGATTGAAGAATCTTATTCTATTTCCGCCGGTCTGGATTTCCCTTCCGTTGGCCCTCAACATGCCTATCTGAACAGTATTGGACGGGCTGACTATGTTTCCATCACCGATGATGAAGCATTAGAAGCGTTCAAAACCCTTTCCCGTGAAGAAGGCATTATTCCAGCCCTCGAATCCTCTCATGCGCTGGCTTATGCTTTAAAAATGATCCATCAAGCGCCTGATAAAGAGCAATTACTGATCGTCAATCTATCCGGTCGCGGTGATAAAGACATATTTACTGTCCATGATATTTTAAAATCCAGAGGGGAAATCTAATGGAACGTTACGAGCAACTATTTAAACAACTGGAAAGTCGTAAACAAGGTGCTTTTGTCCCCTTTGTCACATTAGGCGATCCAAACCCGGAATTATCACTGGAAATTATTGATACTCTGATTGCAAGTGGCGCTGACGCTCTTGAGTTAAGTATTCCTTTTTCTGATCCGCTAGCTGACGGCCCAACCATTCAGAACGCTAATCTGCGTGCCTTCTCCTCAAATGTGACTCCCTCGCTCTGTTTTGAACTATTAACAAAAATTCGGGCAAAATATCCTGATATTCCTATTGGTTTATTAATGTATGCCAACCTGGTTTTTCATCATGGAATAGACGAGTTCTACCGCCGTTGCAAAGATGCAGAAGTCGATTCAGTATTAGTTGCAGATGTTCCCATGTCAGAATCACGACCATTCCGTACCGCAGCGATGAAACATGGTATCGCTCCTATTTTTATCTGCCCTCCCAACGCGGAAGATGAACTATTACGTGAAATTGCTTCTTATGGCCGCGGATATACCTACCTATTATCAAGAGCAGGAGTGACCGGTATAGAAAGACGAGGTGAAAAACCGTTAAATCATTTAGTCAATAAACTACGGGAATATCATGCTGCGCCACCGTTACAAGGATTTGGGATTTCAGAACCTAAGCAGGTAAAAGAAACATTAGCAAGCGGCGCAGCGGGAGCCATTTCAGGATCTGCCGTTGTTAAAATTATCGAAGAAAATCTTTTCCAGCCAAAAATAATGCTGGAAAAACTGGCTGAATTTGTATCAAAAATGAAGTCTGCCACTCAACTTTAATACAAAAAATGGGGCAAAATCTGCCCCATTTTTTTATTAAAAGTGATAACCAACCCCAAACATAAATACCCACGGATCAAGCCGGGTATCAATTTTATATTGCTGGTCACCTGCTTTAAATTTCACATCTGTTTCAATGTTTACCCACCACACAGAGGCGTTCAACATCCAATTCTGATCTAACTCATAATCCAGACCAACCTGCCCCGCAACACCCCAGGAATCCTTCAAATCCAGACTATGTAAGTTATTATCTTTAACAGCCGAATTGCCGTTGAATTTTTCGTTAAAGAAAGTGGTGTAGTTAAGACCAACACCAACATAAGGACGGAAACTACTTTCTTTAGAACCGAAATAGTATTGCGCCATTAATGTCGGCGGGAGATGTTTTACTTTAGCAATATCACCAACACCCGGTAAACTTACCCGATGCTGGAAGGGTGTCCCTGCCAGTAATTCAAAACCAATATTATCGGTAATCATATAACTGAAGGTTAAACCCATCTGGGTATTATTATCCGCACTCAAAGAACCCACCCCTAATACATTGTCAGACCCCGTATTAGGTCTTACCGTCGCAGTACCTGTGCGGAAAATAAAATCACCCGCTTCATGAGCAAAAGCGAATGATGGTGCTAAAGTTGCCGCTGCTAATACAAATGCAGAAATTTTTTTCATTATTCATCCCATTTCTGTGATTTAAAGTCAATTAAAATATACTCATATATTAGAAATCATGATCCAAGACAGATCACATCTTTCAAAGAATTTCAGTAAAACCGCATATTTATAATATTATTATTTCAATTGGGAATTATTTTAAATTGATCCAGATCAAAATTCATTTATTATTAATCAGTTACAAATCCTTTATTTATATACTCATTCCGAAGTTTTATCTTTCCTTATCATTATATTTCCATTATGTTTTAATAAGGTTAATTTTATGTTTATTTTTATCTTAAGAATATAAAGTGAAGAACTTTTTTCTACTATCAATAATCACAGTTAACCATTAATTTATCCGTATCATCTCGTTTCTACTATCCACATTTCCCCATAACAAGGTACAATCACCCCTTATGCATTGTTGTTTAACCTGATAGGAGCTGTCTTCATGCCAATCACGGCGAATACCCTGTACCGTGACAGTTTTAACTTTTTCAAAAATCAACTGTTAAGTACCCTGACTTTGGCCGTTCTGGCGGCTCTGGTTACCACCTTATTGGGGCACCTGTTTATTCCTGACAGCGAACAGATGAAGTTGCTGACAGAAGCAGAATTTACGTTTGCCACTTCAGGCAAGGCCGGTATTCAGGAGCTGGTGTCTCAAATGACCCCAGAGCAACAGTCAATGATCATGCGAGCGGGAATCGGGACCATTTTCTCAAGTATGATTGGCAGCGTGCTACTGGTCGGTGGCGTACTGACGCTGGTCGCGGCAGTTTCAGCAGGAAACCGTATTTCTTCATTACAGGCAATTGGTTTATCAGCAAGCCAGTTACCGAAACTATTCCTATTACTGCTTATCTGCACCCTGTTAATTCAACTGGGCTTGATGCTGATGCTAGTACCAGGCATTATTTTGTCGATCGCACTGGCTTTATCACCCGTTATTATGACTGCTGAACGTCGCGGCATTTTTGCTTCTATGAAAATAAGCTGGAAACTAGCATTTGCTAATATTCGTCTGTTGGTTCCGGCAATTCTTTTATGGCTGACCGCAAGGCTCTTGTTGGTATTTATTATTGACCGCCTAACATTCATTCACAGCGAGATGGCAGGGATTATTCTTGGTGTATTCAATAACCTCATTTCAGCTATTTTGCTGATTTATCTGTTCCGGTTGTATATGCTGATTGCCTCTCCACAACAAAAATCAATATAAAGTAGCTATTCAAACAAAACCCCATAGTGATAAAACTATGGGGTAAACAGAATAAGCTGGTGATAACTGAATTGAACTAATATGCAAAAAATTCCCTGTTTTTCAACAGGGAATTCTATAGAAAAGAGAGCTAATTAAATACTAATTAGCGAATTTCGGTTAAAACCGATAGCCAACACCAACTACCCAAGTGCCTATTTTAATATCATTCAGTTTTGAATATTCATAGGATGTGTCAATAGTCCAATTTGGCATAGGGTTAAACTGTAATCCTAGGCCATAAGCCACTGATGTCTTATTGTATTTAAAGTCAGAGTTAGAGTTAGAACCTTCACTCTTTACCTTTCCATGTGCAGCACCAATCAGACCGTATGCACTGACATATTCATTAAAACGATATGTAGGACCCGCCATTAGAGAATAATAATCCATATCAGCTTTAACAGAAGGCATCGGTTCGATCCCCTTGTGTGTATATGTGAATGAACTAATAACCCCAAAATTATTATCCAACTCGTAGCGATATTTCAAGTTAAAACCTTTTAGGTTTTCATCAAACTTTTTATCAAGCTTTTCATCATTAACTTTAATTTCATCAGCTTTCACATGACCCTGAGCATAGCCACCAGAAATCGTGTGTTCACCGGCATTTGCCGCAAATGAGAATACAGATAAACCTACTGCTACTACTGAGGCCACCAATGTTCTTTTCATTGAAAATCCCTAATATTGTATAAAATATAGAAAACATTAATTACGGACCGCAATTATTTATCAGCAACCAATAGAAAACAACTCAATCCCGTTTTTTGTTAAGTTTCCGTTTAACAAGATCAAGTAATAACTGCTTCCCATCTTGAGCAGAAGAATTTTTCCATTTTAATCGGATGTTTTTTGTACTTATTAGAATTTCATCACTTCACTATTGAGATAAAAGCAAAAAAATTCCCTGTTTTACAACAGGGAATTTTGTCTAGAATAATAGTGATAACTAATAAAGGAATAATCTTCAGATTATATGGCTAAACATGGACTAACAATTTCAACTAAATAGATATATGGACATTAAACCAATAGTCAAAAACATATATCCGGTTTCAATAATCCCTGATGAAAATCCGTACTCTCTATCCTCATTATTTCGATAGCCTTTAAATAAACTATCTAACAAACTAACAGAGAGTCGGTTCTAACATTACTTTATTATCTTCAGTCACTTAATAAAATTGCCCAGAGCGCAAAAGTTGGACTGAATTCCCTTTAAAGGAACGACTACATTGGAAATACTATTTAGAATCGATAACCCGCACCAATTACCCAAGTGCCTACTTTGTAGTTACCTACTTTTGAATATTCATAAGATGTATCAATAACCCAATTTGGCATAGGGTTAAATTGCAATCCTAGACCATAAGCAGCAGAGGTCTTACTTTCTTCATATTCATAACTATAGTTAAAGCCCAAAATAGAAATTTGACTATTTTCCTTTACCTTTCCGTGTGCAGCACCAACCAGACCGTATACACTCACGTATTCATTAAAGCGGTATGTAGGGCCAGCCATCAGAGAATAGTAATCTAAATCACCAGTACCAACTTTTTTACTACCATAATAGTAATCATAACCCTGATGTGTCATCGTGAATGAGCCAATAACACCCCAATTATTATCCAATTCATAGCGATATTTCAGGTTAAAGCCTTTTGGGTTTTCATCAAGTTTTTCACCATCAACTTTCACATGACTCTGAGCATAACCACCCGAAATCGTGTGTTCACCGGCATTTGCTGCAAATGTGAATACAGATAAACCAATTGCCACTGCTGAGGCTATCAATGCCTTTTTCATTGGAACGTCCTAAATAGTTATTGTACAAGTAATAATGATTTGCTTTGTTAAAATATACTTATCGAAAAACAGAATGTAACGTGGTATTAAATACTTAATGCTTCAATCATATTGTTTTTTAACAAGAAATCTTAAAATAAGGTAGGTATTCAGGATCTGATATCTCAGTTAATAGAATAGCGACGGTCAATAATCATACGTTCAGGAATTAATAACTATTTTTCTCAATTATAATTATCATTGTGATTATTTTATTTCTCGCATTTATTTATTGATCTCAATAACGCGCTATTATAGCTGAATAATCGTTCAATCAGACCTCACAGTGATAAAACCATGAGGCTGAAAGTTATAAACAAGTTTACGTTGTATTCATTTACATGGTGTTAAATTTACTATTTCAAGCCGCTATATTTTTAGCCCCACAAGATGACATCACCCTTTCACTGATTTCCTGCTCAATTTTTATTTCAAAGTCAGTAAACAGCGCCTTTGGTTTTACACTTTTATTACTTTTTTCAAGCGTGACAAAACCATGTCGGCTAAGTGTCTTTAATGTGACTGACAGGTTGCTTGGTTTCCTTCCTGACAAATTAGCCAGCTCTGCGATTGTCTCTGGTTTGTGCTCATCGATAAGACGCAGAAGCGCAATATTGTCACTGCTAAGTACTTGAGCAAGCGCAATCATGGAAGTAAACCAGATTTTAGGCTCATCAGGTTGAACAATATATTCACCCTTAATAATAGCCAATGTACGCTTGCGTATAAGCTCTTCATTCATCACGCCAATGAGTGCTTTCATCGTATTACCCTCTTTTTTCGCGTTCAGCGATAATTTCATCAATGACTCTCTGACCATGCAACCCAAGCAAGACGTCCAAACCTGAATCAGATTGCATTACGAAAACCTCTTTATTTGTTATGATCTAATCATATGTTTTTATTCAACGAACTTCAAGTGAACAACCCACTGTAAATTATTATCTTTTAATGTAATTCGAGTACCATTCAGGCTTACTTTGGATCATTCGTACCGCAAAATAGAGATCGGGCGCCACAATCAGATCGTCATCACTACTTTGCAGCTTATTCTGTTTTATCCAACGGGTAAGTTCTGTCCGACGTCCGGCGAGCACCAATGTGATATCTCTTACTTTCAATTCATTAATCAACTCATCAATGGCGGCAAATACACTGACATCATCATGGGTAAAACTCACAGCCGCATCGACAACCAGCCAACCCGGATGTTTTTGCGTTTTGTTAAGTTTTTGAATCCTGTCAACATGCTGCAACACCCGCTTTTTAAAATAGCTGACATTGAAATAAGTCAATGGTGAATTAAATCGATACATCATTACGCCATCTATTGGTTTAATATCATTGCCATGATTAATTGAATGAATCATTCCTTGGTCATTCACCCCTAAGAGCTGATCTGTCGGGCGGAATATAGTTCGCAAAAACTGTAATAAACCAAGCAAAACGGCGAAACCAACACCGTTAATCAAGCCAACCACCAGCACGGAAATTAATGTAAATAGTGATAAAGTAAATGCCTGATGATTTCTTTTCCTCAGTGACCAGATCCGCCGTAAGTCCAACAGTGACGATGCCGAATAAATCAACACCACACCAAGCGATGACAACGGGATATAAGCCAGGAAACTTGTCATAAATAACAAAATCAGCAGAATAATGGTCGCTGCGATAACCGAAACCAATTGCGTTTTCCCACCAATCGCATCATTAACCGCAGTACGACTGCTGGCAGCACTGACAGCAAATCCTTGTGATAAAGCAGAAGCGATATTCGCAATGCCTAAGGCCCTAAGTTCACAATCTGCATCAATCTGATAACCATTTTTACTGGCAAAGCTGCGGGCCGTCATCATAAAACTGACAAAACTGATAACAGCAAGGTTCAAAGACGGGATAACTAGCTCACGCATAATGCCTGGCTGGAAATCGGGCACTGGTACAACTGGTAATCCCCCACCGCTGACACTACCAACAATCTGGATGCCATATTTTTCCAGACCAAATTGCCAGCTTAAATAAGTCGCTAATACCATTGCCAACAAAGGCCCCGGCCAAGTCGGACGCAAGAAACGCACAGCGAGCAAAATCAACACCGTAGCAACAGACATTGCTAGCGTCGGTAAATGCGTACCCATCAGTTTGGCAGGTAATGCGATCACCCGTTCAATCAATCCCGCCGGAACGCCAGCAAAACCAAACACTTTAGCTAGCTGATCCACAATGATTGTCAATGCAACACCGTTCATTAATCCTTTCAGGATCGGTTTGGAAAGAAAATCAGCAAACGCGCCTAATCGGAAGTGACTGGCGAGAACACACCATATCCCGGTCATTAAGGTCATTACGATTGTCAGCTGCCAGCGTACATCTTCATTATCAAAAACCAATGGCGCGACAGCCGCTGCAATAACGGCACACGTTGCTGCATCTGGTCCGACAATCAACTGTCTTGAGGTACCAAATAATGCATAAGCGAACATAGGTAAAATGCATGCATAAAGGCCGATAATTGCACTTATTCCCATCAATTCAGCGTAAGCAATCGCAACCGGCAGCGCAACTGCGGCGACAGAAAGCCCGGCTCTTAAATCATGACTCAACCATTCCTTGCGATAATGAGAAAAATTGCCCAACCCTGGCATCCAACGCTGTAGTTTTTTCCACTGCATCTGGTTTATGCCCTCTTATTTTTCAACGGGTTTTAGCTATAATGCTGCGTTATATGCTCACTGACAACCGGAAGTTAATTACGCCGCTCTTTATGATAGAATTCTGCGAAACCGATCGATAAAAATCTTTTTTATTGAGAGATATACCCTATGGATTTCAAAATGACTAAAATCGGATGATAATCAGATGCCGGAATTACGATAGGTTCAAATATGAAACAACTTTTAGACTTTCTACCTTTAGTCGTCTTTTTTGTCGTATACAAAATGTATGACATTTTTTACGCTTCTGGAGCGCTGATCGCCGCCACCGGTTTAGCTGTCGCTATTACTTATTTCATTTACCGGAAAGTAGAGAAATCTTCCCTGATCACTTTTATCATGGTGGCTGTCTTCGGTACTTTAACTTTAGCTTTCCACAGTGATCTCTTTATCAAATGGAAAGTTACAGTCATCTATGCATTATTCGCATTAGCCTTGCTAGGCAGCCAATGGTTTATGAAAAAACCGCTGATTCAGAAAATGCTAGGAAAAGAGTTAGTTTTGCCCGATTTTGTCTGGAACAAACTCAATATGGCATGGGCGCTGTTTTTTACTGCCTGTGCGCTGGCTAATATTTATGTCGCATTCTGGTTACCACAAGATGTCTGGGTTAATTTTAAAGTATTTGGTCTGACTGCCCTGACTCTGGTTTTCACCGTGCTCAGTGTAGTATATATTTACCGTCACCTGCCACGCGAACAGAAGTAACCCCATTCCAATGGATACCTGCCTGCCATCGTCAGTAGGCAGGTATTGTTTTTTCATCAAATAAAGTAAAGTTTTCAATGACACAACAACAATTACCTAACGGAGAGTTAGTCCTCCGCACACTTGCTATGCCCGCTGATACCAACGCCAATGGAGATATTTTTGGTGGATGGTTAATGTCACAAATGGATATTGGTGGTGCAATTCTGGCAAAAGAAATTGCAGAAGGCCGTGTTGTCACTGTCAGAGTAGATGGTATTACTTTCCTGAAACCTGTCGCCGTTGGTGATGTCGTCTGCTGCTATGCACACTGTCTCAAAACCGGTAACAGTTCGATTACCATCAACATCGAAGTCTGGGTGAAGAAAGTCGCCTCTGCACCTGTCGGTCAACGCTATCGTGCAACCGAAGCGGTATTCACTTATGTTGCGGTTAATGAAGATAATGCCTCCCGTCGATTGCCAGAAGGCAAAACCCACTTTCAACTCGCTAGCAGCAATAACGAATAAGGCTAATTATTAATGGAAAAAGGAGCGTGTTAATAATGCTCCTTTTTTATTTCCATTTCCCCGACAATCAGGATTGAGATATACCCGTAATTTTGAATTCAACGGTTGTGATATAACCAACCGCAGGTATTTTTTCAAAACGCCATTTTCTCATCGCTTTTTTCACCTCCCTTTCAAAAATATTGGGTGGATTAGCGCCAATGACTTCTATATTTCTTACCCGTCCATCTTCATCAATATCATATTTGACTTTCACATAGCCTTCGGTACCCAATGCTGAAGCCCTGGATGGGTAGACAGGTAACTCTTTACTTAATGCCCTTGGCCCATTCTGCGGTTTAACCACCGGTTTATTCTGATTATTATCAGTACGGTTAGCCAGCGCATTCTGATTAAACTGCGGTTTTTCCGGTTGTTCAGCTCTCTTTTCAACGGGTTCAGATTGCTTTTTAACAACCTTCTTCTTCACTTCTGGTTTCGGTTTCTTCACCTCTGGTTTTGGAATTACCGGCTCCGGAACAGGTTCCGGTTCCTCCGGTTCTGATTCAGGCTCAGGCGCTGCCGGCTCCGAAACAGGAGCTTCTTCAGCCGCTAACTGAATCATAGCGACAGACATAAGTGCAACATCAGACTGTTTTTCCGGCATTGCAGAACAAAAAAGGGCGGCAGCAATAGAAATGTGCAAACAAACTGATAACAATATTGGCCAACGTATCCAGCGCATAAGGGAATTCTTGATTAGCAGCATAATAGTCAATCCTCGAATGACTGCTAGTTTAAATGCAAATAGCAATCATATTCAATAAAGATTGTAGGTGAGCGTGAATATAAGGCCAAAAATATTATTTTTTCAATGTATCCATTCGCCATGCTGAACAAACAATAAAGCTCGACGCTGTTTATAACCATTTAATTTACGTAGTGAATAAATGCGTAAATTACGTCTTGATTGCCCTTCCAGCCAACGGCGCCGACGGTTAAAATTCTGGCGTAACATCCGCCACCGCCCTACTTCATTCCGACTACGTTTCATAAAGTCATACCTATAAAAATATCACGCTCATTATAAGCCTTTAAAAAAGATATCCAAGGCGTATCTGGATAGTACTTTTTATATCAATAATGCGAAATGACCAATATCAAGTATGATGCTTGCAGTATATTTGCCGATTTTTTGGTAAATTCATCGGGTTAATTAGATCGTTTATATCCCGTGTCTTGAGGAAACCGTGTCAAACGCCACCAAAGATATCTGAACAAAACAGGATTGATTGCCGAATATGACAACCTTTTATTCCGTCCTAAGTTGGCTTGCTATTTTCTTTTATTGGCTGATTGTTGCCAGTATCACCTTACGCATTCTGATAAAGCGTCGGCCGGTCACCTCCGCTATGACCTGGCTGTTGATTATTTATATCCTTCCCTTAGTTGGAATCATCGCTTACCTGTCGTTCGGTGAGCTGCATTTGGGAAAACGCAGAGTTGAACAAGCAAAAGCCATGTGGCCTTCAACAACCGTATGGCTTGAAGAACTGCGTAAATCTCGTCATATCTTCGCCACGGAAAATAGCGAAGTCGCGACGCCTTTATTCCAGCTTTGCGAACGACGACAAGGGCTTGAAGGCGTTAAAGGCAATAAGATCCAATTGCTGACAACCTATGACCATTCACTGAAAACCATTATCAAAGATATTGAGAATGCCAAACACAGTATTGATATGGTGTTTTACATCTGGCAATCCGGCGGCTTGGTTGAGCAAGTGACTGATGCTCTTATGGCCGCAGCACACCGAGGCGTCAGATGCCGTATTATGGTGGATTCAGCCGGTAGCTGGTTATATTGCCGTAGCCAATACCCGGATATCATGCGCCAGGCGGGAATTGAATTTGTTGAAGCTTTGCCGGTCAACATATTCCGTCTATTTCTACGCCGAATGGATCTGCGCCAGCATCGTAAAATTATCTTGATAGATGATTATATTTCTTATGCCGGTAGTATGAATATGGTCGATCCGCGCTTCTTTAAACAAGATGCCGGCGTTGGGCAATGGATCGATATCATGGTGCGCATGGAAGGACCAGTTACCACGACTATGGGGGTTATTTACGCTTGTGACTGGGAAATGGAAACAGGTCAACGTATCTTTCCGCCATCACCGGATAGCAATATTATGCCATTTGAACAGGCCAGCGGGCACACAACTCAGGTTATTGCATCCGGCCCTGGATTTCCCGAGGAATTGATTCAACAATCTTTAATGACGGCTATTTTCTCTGCCCGTAAGCAACTGATTTTAACTACCCCTTATTTTGTTCCCAGTGATGACCTGATACATGCTATTTGCACCGCAGCTTTACGAGGGGTTGAAGTTATTATTATCGTTCCACGCAGAAATAATTTCTTCTTAGTGCGTTGGGCAAGCCGTGCATTTTTTGCTGAATTGTTAAATGCCGGTGTTAAGATTTACCAGTTTGAAGATGGCTTGCTACATACCAAAAGCGTTTTAGTTGATGGTCAACTCAGCATGGTGGGTTCAGTGAATCTCGATATGCGTAGCCTGTGGCTAAATTTCGAAATTACCGTGGTTATTGATGATGAAAACTTTGGTAATGATTTGACACTGGTACAATATGATTATATCGCCCATTCTACATTGCTGGAAACCAAGGAGTGGGAACAACGCCCTTTGTGGCATCGGATAATTGAACGTATTTGTTACTTTTTTAGCCCACTACTGTGACCAACACCCTCGTCTTGTAAAGACGGGGGTACCAATCAACGCTTCAACATGCTTTAATTCCTTCATCATGACCCACGAATAAATCAACATGGACAACAGATCCTCACAAGCTATGGATTTAGACATCAATAATCGAATGACAGAAGATGAAACCCTTGAGAAAGCCTATGACATCTTTCTTGAACTGGCTTCATCCAACCTCGACCCCGCTGATATTCTACTGTTTAGTTTACAATTCGAAATACGTGGCGGCGCAGAATTACTGATCCCTTCTGAGGAGTGGGTTAAGCACGTGGATTTTGATCCGAACCCTGATTTTTTTGCCGAGGTCATTATCGGGCTGGCAGAATCTGAAGATGCCGAGATCAACGATGTTTTCGCTCGCATCCTTATTTGCCGGGAAAAATCTCACCCGATTTACCATATTTTGTGGAAAGATTGAAAAATTAAGGTCAGTGATTTTATCTGCTATTTTTTTATTCAAAGAGTGAGAGCTACCCGTTTTGATGCAGGTCTGAATCCCAACACAAAACCCAAAAAGTAACTCTCACATTTAATGCCTTACAATATTCCTCAGTAGCTACAATCGATTAACCTTAACTACAATGGATCAACCTTTAAACAAGACACCGCATGGCGGAAACTTCCTTCCATCAATGGCCGTGTTTTAGCACATTCAGGATCTGCCATTGGACAACGAGTACGGAAAACACATCCTGATGGCGGATTGATGGGTGACGGCAATTCACCTTCCAACAATTCAATGTGTTTATTTCGTTCTTTATCTGGATCAGGCACCGGTACCGCCGACATCAACGCTTTGGTATAGGGATGTTGTGGATTATGATAAACCTCATCATAAGTGCCCAGTTCCACCGCATGCCCTAGGTACATCACCAACACGCGATCAGAGATATGTTTAACCACCGCCAGATCATGGGCGATAAAAATCAGCGACAGTCCCATTTCCCGTTGTAATTCCTGCAATAGGTTCACTACCTGAGCCTGAATGGATACATCAAGTGCGGATACCGGCTCATCACAAATCACCAACTTAGGCTCAAGAATAAGCGCACGAGCAATCCCGATACGTTGACACTGACCACCAGAGAATTCATGCGGATAACGGTTAATCAGATTCGGCAGTAATCCAACTTTCATCATCATTGTTTTTACCCGCTCTTTAATTTCCGGCTCTTTCATCTTTGGATGATAAGTGCGCAGTGGCTCAGCGATAATATCACCAATCGTCATTCGTGGGTTTAAGGATGCTAATGGGTCCTGGAATATCATCTGGATATCACTGCGAATATCCCGCCACTGTTTATCATCCATATCCAGCAGGCTTTTTCCCAACCAAGTTACTGAACCACCAGAAGACTTGACCAATCCGATAATTGCACGAGCAAAAGTCGATTTACCGCAACCGGATTCACCAACCACACCAAGAGTTTCCCCTTCGTATAACCTTAATGTAACGCCATCAACCGCTTTCAAGGTTTTTGTTGGTTGCCAGAACCACTGTTTGCCATCTTTGATATCAAAGTGAACTTTTAGATCTGCTACTTCCAGCAGCACTCGTCTTTCTTCAATCGGGCTCATACCAATTCCTCCGGTGCCTTAAAGCAAGCTCGCAAACGCCCGTTGCCAAATGTCTCTAATCCCGGTTCACAATCTACACAACGGCCTACTGAAAACTGACAGCGTGGCTGAAACGGACACCCTTTCGGCAATCGTAATAAGTTAGGCGGATTTCCGGGAATGGTCGTCAACGACGCTTCATCACCATCAAGACGTGGAACAGCATTAAGCAGGCCAATAGAATAAGGATGAGTTGGTTGATAAAACACTTCACGAGCCGAGCCATATTCCATCGTTCTCCCCGCATACATCACCAACACTTTGTCACAAATACCGGCAACCACCCCCAAATCGTGAGTAATCATAATAATCGCGGTATTAAACTCCCGTTTCAGCTCATTCAGTAGGGTCATAATCTGAGCCTGAACTGTGACATCAAGTGCGGTTGTCGGTTCGTCAGCAATCAACAATTTTGGTCGACATAACAACGCCATTGCGATCATCACACGCTGACGCATTCCACCAGAAAATTCATGCGGATACATTCGCATTCGTTTAAGCGCTTCCGGCATTTTGACGGCATCCAGCATCCGAATCGATTCAAGGTATGCCTCGCTTTTACTCATATGCTTATGCAACATCAATACTTCTGTCAGTTGATCGCCGATACGCATATAGGGATTGAGAGATGTCATTGGGTCTTGAAATATCATTGATATCTCTTCCGCTCTCATGCGGTTAAGCGCTTTTTCTTCAAGGTTAAGAATTTCCCTACCATTAAAAATAGCGGAACCGCCAATTTTGCCGTTTCTGGCAAGCAGCCCCATCAAAGCAAAAGCAGTTTGTGATTTTCCAGAACCAGATTCACCCACAATCCCTAATGTTTCCCCTGCTCGTAAATCAAAATTCAGCTTGTTCACCGCCGTAACATCCCCGTCCGGGGTACTAAAAGTTACGTCCAACTCTTTAACAATTAACAACGGTTCAGAACTTTTCTGGTTTTTAACGCTGTCCATGTTACCTCCTTAACGATCTTTCGGATCGAGGGCATCACGCAAGCCATCGCCGATAAAGTTAAAACAAAACAGTGTCACCACCAGAAAACCGGCAGGAAACAACAGTAACCACGGGGAAACTTCCATCGAATTCGCACCATCGCTTAATAGTGCTCCCCAACTGCTTAATGGTTCTTGAGTCCCCAATCCCAGAAAGCTAAGAAACGATTCAAACAGAATCATACTCGGCACTAATAAAGATGCATAAACCACCACCACTCCCAATACATTAGGGACAATATGGCGCAGCACAATATGACGGGTTGACACACCACACACCAGCGCCGCTTCAATAAACTCCTTACGTTTTAGGCTCAATGTCTGACCACGGACAATACGCGCCATATCCAGCCATGACACCATACCGATGGCGACAAATATCAGAAAAATATTCTGTCCGAAGAAGGTCACCAACAGAATCACAAAAAACATGAATGGAAATGAGTTCAGAATTTCCAGCAGACGCATCATTACTGAGTCTATTTTTCCACCCAAATAGCCAGATAATGATCCATATAAGGTTCCGACGACTACCGCCACCAAAGCGGCTGCAATTCCAACCATCAACGAAATGCGTCCTCCAATGGCAACACGCACCAGCAAATCACGTCCAGAAGAATCTGTACCAAAATAGTGACCTGACTCAGAATCAGGCGGCATCGACATCATGGCCCAGTCAGTATCATCATAAGTGAATTGAGCCAACATCGGCGCCAGGATCACAAACAAGGTAATCAAAGATAACAGACACAAACTGGCAATCGCTGCCCGGTTGTGAATAAAACGGCGTCGGGCATCCTGCCACAAACTACGCCCTTCGATTTCTAATTGCTCAGAGAAATTTTCCAGAGCTTCGCTGTTTTGTTTGTTAACTATCATTGCGTGCTCCAGTCTTAATAACGAATTTTCGGATCGATAACAGCGTACAACACATCAACAATCGCATTGAAAAAAATAGTCAAACTACCAACTAAAATCGTCAGACTTAACACTAACGAATAGTCACGGTTTAATGCGCCATTAACAAACAACTGCCCTATTCCCGGCAACCCGAAGATCGTTTCAATCACCATCGAACCGGTAATAATGCCGACAAAAGCAGGCCCCATATAAGAGATAACCGGTAACAATGCGGGCTTTAAAGCATGGCGGAAAATGATGACACGTAATGGCAACCCCTTGGCACGCGCAGTACGAATAAAGTTAGAGTGCAACACTTCTATCATCGAACTACGGGTAATACGGGAGATACTGGCGATATAGGCCAAAGAGAGTGCCACCATCGGCAAAATCATATACTTAGGCGCACCACCATTCCAACCTCCTCCCGGCAACCATTTAAGATGAATAGCAAACCCCAGTACTAACAACGGCGCTACAACAAAACCTGGGATAACAACCCCCGTCATGGCGAATCCCATCACCGTATAATCCCACTTGGTATTTTGGTTAAGTGCAGCAATAACCCCGGCGCTGACCCCCAAGACAACCGCCATGATAAATGCCGAAGCCCCTAATTTAGCCGATACTGGAAACGCTGTTGCGACGAGATCGTTAACCGAGTAGTCCTTATATTTAAAAGAAGGCCCGAAATCTCCTTTAGTGAGTTGAATTAAGTAATCAAAATATTGTTTATAAATTGGGTCATTCAAATGATATTTCGCTTCAATGTTTGCCATCACTTCTGGCGGCAATTTCCGCTCGCCGGTAAATGGGCTGCCTGGCGCCAGCCGCATCATGAAAAACGAAATAGTGATAAGAATAAAAAGTGTCGGGATCGCCTCTAAACAACGGCGTAAAATAAACTTAAGCATCGCCCGTTCCTATGTGTTGGCCCTTAACCCTGGCCTTAAAATAATTTGGCACTAAAGCAGCCCTTTCCGGGCTGCTTTACAACGATTAGTGTTTGATAATATAAAAATCTTTGGTGTGTAAATTATCCAAAGGATCTTTCCCTGTATAGCCACCAACATAGGGCTTCACTAACCGGGTATTCACATAGTAATAAAGCGGGACAATAGCCGAATCTTTGTCTAACTGCGCTTCTGCTCTCTGGTAAACAGCAGCACGTTCATCATCTGTTGCCACTTTCAGAGATTCTTTCATCAGTTTATCAAACTCATCACTCTTATAATGAGATGTGTTATTACTACTATAAGAAAGCATTGAATTCAGGAATGAAGATGGTTCGTTATAATCCGCACACCACCCCGCACGAGCTACGTCATAATTCCCCTGATGTCGAGTATCAAGGAAAGTTTTCCACTCTTGGTTTTCTAAACGAACATCAGCACCTAAATTTTTCTTCCAAATAGAAGCTACCGCGATGGCAATTTTCTTATGCAGATCGGAAGTGTTATAAAGCAAGTTAAATTTCAGTGGGTTATCTTTATTATAACCTGCTTCCGCCAGTAATTTTTTGGCCTCCTGGTTGCGCTGTTCCTGACTCCAACCAGTAAACCACACCGGTTTCACCTCTTTCATACCATCAGTAACCGGCGGTGTATAACCGGAAGCCGGGATATCACCTTGTGCTTTTACTTTATTGGCCACAATATCGCGGTCCATAGCCAATTTCAGTGCGGTACGGACGCGGGGATCATTAAATGGGGGTTTTTCGTTATTAATTTCGTAGTAATAAGTACATAAAATTGGGTTAATATGCAACTCGTTCGGGATCTCTTTTTTCAGTTTCTGGAATAGCTCAATCGGCAAATTGATATAAGTCATATCAATTTCGCCACTGCGATAACGGTTTACATCCGTGACCTCTGACGAAATTGGCAGGAAAGTCACCTGATCAATAACAGTATTTTTGTTATCCCAGTATGTCGGGCTACGCTCCATCACAATACGTTCGTTGACTATCCAATTTTTCAGTTTATAAGCCCCATTACCGACAAAATTCTGTGGCTGAGTCCATTTTTCGCCATATTTTTCTACCGTAGCTTTATGCACCGGCGCCATCGAAGAGTGAGCCAAAAGCCTTGGTAAATAAGGAACCGCTTCGCTCAATGTAAGCTGCAATGTATAGTCATCCAGCGCCTTTACTCCCAGAGCATCTGGTTTCTTTTTGCCACCGATAATGTCGTCAATATTGGTGATATGGGCATACTGGAGGTAACTTTCATAGGGAGAAGCAGTATTAGGATCGGCCAGACGTTGCCAACTGTAAACAAAATCATGGGCCGTGACAGGATCTCCATTAGACCACTTAGAATCTTTACGCATATGGAATGTCCAGACTGCAAAGTCTTTATTTTCCCAACTGGTCGCAGAACCTGGCAAAATTTCGCCATTCGGGCCAACGATGACAACACCTTCAAACAGATCGCGGGCCAAATGTGATTCTGGCACTCCTTCAATCTTATGTGGATCTAACGATTGCGGTTCAGAGCCGTTATTACGGACTAAAACCTGTTTATCAGCCAATTGAACGCCATCAGGCACTTTTGCAGCAAAGACCTGACTTGCCATTACCATACTCAGTGCAGCGCTGATGCTGACAGTAAGTAGTCTCTTTTTCGTTGTGTTTATCATCTTTTTCTACTCCAATTTTATACCGTCAGACTTGTTCGGCCGACGGCCCAGAAATAAGGGGTGGATTACTACCCGCATCCAAAAGGAACGATTTTGTTTGCAGGATCTCAGTAACTCTTTTGAATAAAGCTACTGTTTAATTTTTTTCATATACAGTCGCTTAATATCCATATAATCCAATGGGTCTTTCCCTGAAAACCCTCCCACTGATGGGCTAACAAGCCTTACACTCACCCGGTAATAAACGGGAATCAGCACCGAGTCTTTATCCAGTTGAAACTCAGCTTGTTGATATAATTTCTTACGCTCAATAGCGTCCTTAGCGATTAATGCCTGCTCCAGATAGCTATCAAAATTTTTATTCTGATAGAACGCCGTGTTATTACTGCTGTCTGACAGCAACATGTTTAAAAACGCCGTAGGTTCATTGTAATCAGCACACCAGGTTGCTCTAGTCACCTCATAATTCCCTTGATGGCGGCTTTCAAGAGAGGTTTTCCATTCCTGATTCTGCAAAATCACATCCGCCCCCAGATTCTTTTTCCACATGGATGCGGCGGCGATAGCCTGCTGTTTGTTTTGCTCAGAGGTGTTGTACAACAAGGTGAACTTCAATGGATTCGCCTGATTGAAACCGGCCTGGGCTAACAATTCTCTGGCGCGTTTATTGCGCTGCTCCTGTGTCCAATTAGCCCATTCTGGCTTAACAAAATCGCCGCCACCGATAAATGTTGGCGTAAAACCATAAGCCGGTATTTGCCCCTGCCCCATAATTTTTCCGGCAATAATATCCCTATCGAGACTTAACTTGACGGCTTCGCGGACTCTGACATCAGTAAACGGCGGTTTTTTATTGTTAATTTCGTAATAAAACGTACAAAGATAAGGACTGACGCGAACCTGATCAGGAATCTCTTTCTTCATTTTCTGATACAGAGTCGGGGGAATAGCTCTGTTGGTGATATTTATCTCTCCACTGCGATAGCGGTTAATATCACTGGTTTCAGATTGAAGGGGTAAAAGAGTCGCTTGATCAATAACTGTTTTTGCATTGTTCCAATATCGAGGGTTGCGTTCGATCACTATCCGCTCATTGACCACCCACTCTTTCAACGAATACGCCCCATTACCGACATAATTTTCTGGCAACGTCCATTTATTACCCAACTTTTCAACTACATCCTTTTTCACCGGTTTCATTGCCGTATGACTGAGCATACTGACGAAATAAGGCACGGGATGCGTCAGAGTCACCTGTAAACGATGATCATCCAGCGCTTTGACGCCCAACTGATCAGGCGATTTTTTACCCCTCAGAACATCACCAACATTTTCAACGTAAGCATATTGAAGATAGCTGGCATAAGGTGAACCCACTTTGGGATCAGCTAATCGCTGCCAGCTATAGACAAAATCGTGGGCAGTGACAGGCGTTCCATCACTCCATTTAGCATTATCACGCAGATAAAAAGTCCATACCTTGTAATCCTGATTTTCCCAATGGGTGGCAACGCCTGGCACAACTACTCCCTCGGAGCCGGTACTTACTAACCCTTTCAGGAGATTAAGAATAATGTTGGTTTCTGGTACGCCTTCGACTTTATGCGGATCAAGCGAAGCAACCTCTGTGCCATTATTAATAATAATTTGCTGTTTATCCGCAAGTTTCACACCATCTGGAAGTTCAGCGGCAGACACGGCTGTAACAGGAGATGCTGATAATAAAAATATACAGCAAATAAACTTATATAATTCTAATTGTTTGATCTTCATTTTTTACCTCCAATTTGATGGACTTGTTCATTCCACATATCCCATCAAGGCCGGTATCTTCACATTATTTAGCCCAAAGTAACGGATTAAATATTAAAGCGGACTTATCATATCAACTGTTAAAATATCGCACCCATATTGCAAAAATCATCCTTACAAACAACTTAGTGCGACCTATTACATTAATTGATAAAACACGCCAATAACCACTATAACTAACTGATATTTATCAAATTATCAACTTTAAACTTAACTAAAATAGTAAACAAAGCTAGACCAAAGATGAAAATAAACATAATTTTAACAAATTGCAATCAATGCAAATTAAAAACCTACATTCATCACAAAACAGTGGTGGAAGCAACCAGTTACACATTGAACTAGCAGGAAAGAATAATTTAGAAAAATATTGGGTTATTTGTATAAAATTCAGGGAGTACCGGTAAAAGAAGTGAGAAAAGCCTATGATATAAGCTTTATAATAAAAATGATAAGAATATTATAATTTGTAATTTCACAAGAAAGAAACTAACACCTTTTATCGTAAATCATATCAAAGCAACCCTGGGAATAGCGCCCTGATCCCTGTCACAATCAGTTCAATTCCCAAAGACATCAACAGCAACCCCATAATTCGAGTGATAACGTTAATACCTGTTTGCCCCAGATATTTGACGACTAAAGGTGCAGACCGAAATAATAACCAGCAGCAAAAAGCAAACAATGCACTGGTAAGCACCAACCCAAGAAAATTCTGCCATCCCTGATAACGAGAACTCCAGACAATACAAGAACTGATTGCACCGGGGCCTGCCATTAGCGGCAATGCCAGCGGCACAACACCAACACTTTCTCTAATGGCGGTTTCCGACTTTTCCTGCTTATTCTGTTTGTCCTCTCCAAGCTTGCCGTTAATCATCGACATCGCGATGGTCACCACCAAAATTCCGCCTGCAATACGAAAAGAGTCAATGGAAATGCCGAACATACGTAGTATTGAGTCACCTAACAGTAAAGCTGTCCATAAAATGATGGCAACAGAAGTATTGGCAATCAAGTTAGTTCTATTACGAGCCGACTGGGCTTGGTAGTGAGTCATACTGATAAAAACCGGCAAAATACCAACAGGATTGACCAGTGCAAACAACCCAACAAAAAACTTAATGTAACCAGAAAGATCCAGCAGTAAGTCACCCACAAATAACCTCTACAAAGTTACGCTGTGTTATTAAAAACACTCTCATGATTGTTCACCCAAAAATCATAGAAAACTTAATTTTTTCTTCACTTTATACTGGTAAAGTTCCATTTTCCATCGACCGCAACGTATTTTACAATTTAAAATATCTTATATAACAAGTTGTTAACCCAATATTTTCATCAGATTAGAAATTTAACCTTATTAACTCTAATTTACACCCATCCAATAATAACTATCACCGACCTAAGCTGAAAGGAGTCAGCTTGGGGTTTATGTGATTAAGATCAATATATATTTAATACCAAATGGTAACCTGTAGCTACCAAAAAATCACCAGGCTAAATAGTCTAAAAAATACTTATTCATTGATATTAAAAGATTTTTAATATTTTCAGGAGTACTTCTTTATGACTGTAACTCATGTTACTGAACTGGGCGAACTGGTTGCCAGGGTAAAAAAAGCACAACGTGAATTTGCTAACTTTTCTCAGGAGCAAGTTGACAAAATCTTCCGCGCTGCGGCTCTTGCAGCAGCAGACGCACGTATCCCTTTAGCAAAATTAGCTGTAGCAGAATCTGGTATGGGCATTGTCGAAGACAAAGTGATCAAAAACCACTTTGCTTCCGAATATATCTATAACGCTTATAAAGATGAAAAAACCTGCGGCATTTTGTCTGAAAACAAAACATTCGGCACCATCACTATCGCTGAACCTATTGGCTTAATTTGCGGTATTGTGCCAACCACAAACCCAACATCTACCGCTATTTTTAAGGCTCTTATCAGCCTAAAAACCCGTAACGGTATTATTTTCTCCCCCCACCCTCGCGCTAAAAAAGCAACAACCAAAGCAGCAGAGTTAGTTCTGCGTGCTGCGGTTGCGGCAGGGGCGCCAAAAGATATTATTGGCTGGATTGATGAACCCTCTGTTGAACTTTCCAATGCATTGATGCATCACCAGGATATCAATCTGATCCTGGCAACCGGTGGTCCAGGGATGGTCACAGCGGCATACAGCTCTGGCAAGCCCGCAATCGGCGTCGGTGCCGGCAACACCCCAGCTGTCATTGATGAATCGGCTGATATTAAACGTGCTATTGCGTCTATTCTGATGTCCAAAACCTTTGACAACGGCGTCATCTGTGCTTCAGAACAATCCGTTATCGTGGTGGATGCTGTTTATGAACAGGTCCGTAAACGATTTTTTACACATGGCGGTTATCTGTTACAAGGCGAGGAATTGAAAGCTGTTCAAGATATCATTCTAAAAAACGGTTCTTTAAATGCGGAAATTGTTGGTCAACCTGCAACAAAAATTGCCGAAATGGCAGGCATCCATGTTCCTGAAAGGACCAAAATCTTGATTGGCGAAGTGAGTTTGATTGATGAAACAGAACCCTTTGCTCACGAAAAACTATCCCCGTTGCTCGCTATGTACCGTGGTAATAGCTTTGAAGATGCCGTAGAAAAGG
The DNA here is from genome assembly GCF_019090985.1 of Photorhabdus akhurstii. Lineage (NCBI taxonomy): Bacteria > Pseudomonadati > Pseudomonadota > Gammaproteobacteria > Enterobacterales > Morganellaceae > Photorhabdus > Photorhabdus akhurstii. The sequence continues at coordinate 2,870,554 of NZ_CP020335.1, forward strand.
CAGAAAAATTGGTTGAAATGGGTGGAATTGGTCACACTTCCTGCTTGTATACCGATCAGGACAATCAGGCGGCACGAATCAAGTATTTCGGCGATAAAATGAAAACGGCTCGTATTCTAGTGAATACACCTGCTTCTCAGGGAGGTATCGGCGATCTCTACAATTTCAAGCTTGCTCCATCTCTGACACTAGGTTGTGGCTCCTGGGGAGGAAATTCCATCTCTGAAAATGTCGGGCCAAAACACCTTATCAACACCAAAACCGTGGCGAAAAGAGCAGAAAATATGTTGTGGCATAAACTTCCGAAATCAATTTACTTCCGTCGCGGTTCCCTGCCTGTGGCATTAGAAGAAGTTGCCACCGACGGTGCAAAACGCGCCTTTATCGTAACGGACCGTTTCTTATTCAATCATGGCTATGCTGATCAAGTCACTGATGTGCTGAAATCCCACGGGATAGAAACAGAAGTTTTCTTTGAAGTTGAAGCAGATCCGACTCTAAGCACTGTTCGTAAAGGTGCGGGACAAATGCACTCATTCAAACCGGACATTATTATCGCCTTGGGGGGAGGCTCCCCAATGGATGCGGCCAAAATCATGTGGGTGATGTATGAACACCCTGAAACTCATTTCGAGGAGTTAGCTCTACGATTTATGGATATCCGTAAGCGCATCTATAGATTCCCCAAAATGGGGGTTAAAGCGAAAATGGTCGCTATTACCACAACTTCCGGCACCGGTTCTGAAGTGACACCATTTGCAGTTGTCACTGACGATGCAACCGGTCAGAAATATCCACTGGCTGATTATGAATTGACTCCCAATATAGCTATCGTTGATGCCAATCTAGTAATGGATATGCCGAAATCACTCTGTGCTTTTGGTGGACTGGATGCCGTCACCCATGCTCTGGAAGCTTACGTATCGGTCTTAGCAAACGAATACTCTGACGGACAAGCACTACAAGCACTAAAACTACTAAAAGAGTTCCTGCCTGCCAGCTATCACGAAGGCGCTACTAACCCGGTTGCCCGTGAACGAGTTCATAATGCAGCAACTATCGCAGGGATTGCATTTGCTAACGCTTTCTTGGGCGTATGCCACTCAATGGCGCATAAACTAGGTTCTGAGTTCCATATTCCTCATGGCCTGGCTAACGCACTGCTAATTTGTAACGTTATTCGCTATAACGCTAACGATAACCCAACCAAACAGACTGCATTCAGCCAATATGACCGTCCACAGGCCCGCCGCCGTTATGCTGAAATTGCCGATCATCTCGGTTTATCCGCTACTGGTGACCGGACTGTCACAAAAATTGAAAAATTATTAGCTTGGCTAGAAAAACTCAAATCTGAGCTAGGTATTCCAACATCTATCCGCGAAGCGGGCGTTCAAGAGGCTGACTTCCTGGCAAAAATTGATAAATTATCTGAGGATGCCTTCGACGACCAATGTACCGGCGCTAACCCACGCTACCCACTGATTTCTGAGCTGAAACAATTGCTGTTGGATTCATACTATGGACGAGAATTCACTGAAACCGTTGCAGCAGAAGAAAGCTGATAAGAACAAATTTATTAACTGATTGAATATCACTTAAGGGTGCTGATATCAGCGCCCTTTAACTTACCTCTGCCCTATTGTTAATACAAACTCTCAAACAGAACATCTGACCGCTTCACAGAAAAGCGCCATTACATGTTGCTTCTTTCGCTTTTCCTCGCCTCACTGACAGCATCCATATAGTGCTTACGGCAAACAGAAACATATTTTTCATTGCCGCCGATATCAACTTGTTCGCCATCATAAATGACCACACCTTCGCTATCCAAACGTAATGTACGGTTTGCCTTGCGTCCACAGTGACAAATAGTTTTCAACTCAACTAACTTATCAGCCCACGCCAAAAGATACTGGCTACCGCTAAAAAGCTCGCCTCTAAAATCAGTTCTCAGCCCATAACAAAGAACCGGAATATCATCATAGTCAGTCACCTTACATAACTGTTCAATCTGTGCTTTCGTGAGAAAATGGCACTCATCAATCAGCACACAATGCACTTTTGCCTGCTTATTTTCATTTCTGATCAACACGCCAATATCCGTCTGTTGACTAAACAGAAGTGCATCAGAAGATAATCCAATCCGAGAATTAACTTTGCCCTTTTCAAACCGGGTGTCAATTTCTGCGGTAAACACCAGCGTTCTCATCCCTCTTTCATTATAGTTATAAGAGGATTGCAACAGGGATGTCGATTTCCCAGCATTCATTGCGGAGTAATAAAAATAAAGTTGAGCCATCAGCCCTACCCCTTAACAAAATTTATAAAGCCATATAGTCAGATGAGTTTACCATAAACTTTCGTCGTGATTATCCATCCCAGTAAGCTACACCGGTTGATATAGCGAAATATTTAGCTTAGTGATGTCTTAATGATTCATGACCACCATCACACCAGCCAAGTAATAAAGCGCATTTGAATGACAAATGTTCATGTTTAAATTAAGAAACGAAAGCCAGACTGATTTGTTGCATATCGTATGCAAATTAATAATGTGCGTGATTGACTTCCAGAAAACGGTAACAGTAAATCAGCGATAACTCATGGATTAGTCATAAGTTTTTTTTAACTTAGTATTATTCTGCTTTAGCAGGTATGATAAGAAACAGTTAAAATTACTTACCGATTTAGTATATACCTGGTTTATAAATTAGAGAGATTATCATGTCCCCCCTTTGTTAAAGGTACCCTGAACATGTTATTGGGGAATGACAATCGAAATAGCTGTATAAAAAGCGCTATATAACTTTTGTAAAGAAATTACGTTTAAAAAAAAGAGCCATTTTATCCGAATATGATAAATTGACTATTGCAGAAAATAAAATAGCATTCTATTATTATATCCACATCAGCCATCATCATTAATAATTTGAGACCAGGACAATGAGCGATTTAAAAACCCTAAATAACATCCGTACTTTACGAGCTCAAGCAAGAGAATGCCAACTTGAGTTCTTGGATGAAATACTTGAAAAACTGACCGTCGTTGTTGAAGAGCGTCGTGAAGAAGAAAGTCAGGTACAAGCTGAATTAGAAGAACGTACACGTAAATTGGAAGAAGTTCGTAAAATGATTCTTGACCAAGGAATTGATCCAAGCGAATTACTTCAGACAATGAGCGCCGGCAAATCTGCTGGTAAAACGAAACGTCCTGCTCGTCCAGCTAAATACCAATATGTTGATACAAACGGTGAAACTAAAACTTGGACTGGCCAAGGACGTACACCTGCTGTTATCAAAAAAGCAATTGAAGAAGAAGGAAGAACTCTGGAAAGTTTCTTGCTCTAATTCATTGTTTTTAAAGTTAATTTAATTAAAAACACCCTTTTAAAATAGAAGGGTGTTTTTATTATTAAACAGCTTAGATAACAAAAGAATTAATGTCTCTCGAATGAGCATGTATAAGTATCCTTGGGAAGGATTTAGTCGGATTGCACGTTTTTCTATCATTTCTTTACGATAAAGCAGGCTAGTTACTCGTTTAGCCAATGCCTAGGTAAATTAATAGTCAAACAGGCGCAACTATTTACTTCCCTCTGGTCACTGTCGTTGATTCAATAGAAAAGGAGCCAATGGCTCCTTATCTTATTTAGACTTATGATAGAAACTCAAATACCACTCTACAAACTGCTTCACACCCTGCTTCACAGGTGTATTTGGGGCAAACCCTATTTTTTGAAAAATGTCACTTGAATCAGCACAGGTCGACAGAACATCACCATCTTGCATGGGCATAAAATTTCTCTTAGCCTGAATGCCTAATGATTCTTCTATTGCCTCAATAAAATCACCTAGTCTAGTTGGTTGACCATTACCAATATTATAAATACAGTAAGGGGCAGAGCTGGCAGATATTTGTCCATCTTCAACCGTCCAGCTCTCATTTGGTACGGGAATGATGTCTTGCAATCTGATTATCGATTCAACAATATCATCTATATAAGTAAAATCTCTAACCATCTTACCGTGGTTATAAACATCAATAGGCTGTCCTGATAACATAGCCTTGGTGAACTTAAATAAAGCCATATCAGGACGTCCCCACGGGCCATATACGGTAAAAAAACGCAAGCCGGTCGTTGGCAACTGATAAAGATGAGAGTAACTGTGAGACATTAATTCATCTGACTTTTTCGTTGCTGCATATAGAGAAACTGGATGATCAACTGAATCGTTTGTAGAAAACGGTTGCTTTCTATTTAATCCATAAACAGAACTAGAAGAAGAATATAATAAATGCTCAACATTATTGTGACGGCAACCTTCCAGGATATTGATATGCCCTATTATATTCGAATCAATGTAAGCCATTGGGTTTTGCAACGAATAGCGAACACCCGCCTGAGCTCCTAGATGGATAACCCGTTGGAATTGGTGTCGGGAAAAAAGATCAGGAATGGCTATTCTGTCAGCCAAATCCAGCTTTTCAAATTTAAAACCTGGCTTATCAAATAATAGATCTAACCGTGCTTGTTTGAGACTCACATCATAATAGTCATTAAGGTTGTCGATACCTACAACCTCATGCCCCATTTGCAATAATCTCTGGCTCACATGAAAGCCAATAAAACCAGCAGCGCCTGTAACTAAGAATTTCATTGTATTACTCAGATAACCGGATTAATGGATGCGCCACGACCAATCCCATAATAAGTAAAACCCCGGGATTGCAGGCGCTCAGGATCATAGAGATTTCGGCCATCAAAGATAACCGGCGTCTTGAGAGACTCTTTTATGACATCAAAATCTGGCGCACGAAAACTTTGCCATTCAGTACAAATGATCAAGGCATCGGCCCCTTTCAGCGCCGCTTCTTTAGTCCCCATCAAGAATAAATCATCGCGCTGACCATAAATACGCTGAGCTTCCTGCATCGCCTCCGGATCGTAAGCCTGTATTTTGGCTCCCGCCTGCCATAATGCTTCCATCAAAACACGGCTTGACGCTTCACGCATATCATCAGTATTCGGTTTGAACGACAATCCCCAGACAGAAAATGTCTTACCGGATAAATCTTCACCGAAATGGCGCGTGACAAAAGAGGGCAATTTATGCTTTTGCAGTTCGTTCACTTGCTCTACGGCACGAAGAATTCTAGGCTGATAACCAATTTGCTCTGCGGTACGAATCAACGCCTGCACATCTTTTGGGAAACAGGAGCCACCATAACCACAGCCCGGATAGATAAAATGATAGCCAATACGGGAATCAGAACCAATTCCTTGACGAACATGCTCAATATCAGCGCCAAGCATTTCTGCTAAATTAGATATCTCATTCATAAAACTGATTTTCGTTGCCAACATACAATTAGCAGCATACTTCGTCAGTTCTGCGCTACGGATATCCATCACAATCATACGATCATGATTACGATTAAACGGTTCGTACAATTCATGCATCAGGTCAACAACTCTTTCATTGTCACACCCAATAATAATCCGCTCAGGGCGCATACAATCTGCAACGGCCGCTCCTTCTTTAAGGAACTCAGGGTTAGAAACCACATCAAATGGAATATCAATATTACGTTGACGCAAAGTCTCATTAACAACAACATTAACTTTATCCGCGGTACCAACAGGAACCGTAGACTTATCAATAATGACCTTATAGCTCTCCATATATTCCGCAATAGTACGAGCCACCGCTGTCACATACTTTAAATCTGCTGAACCATCTTCATCAGGAGGCGTGCCGACAGCAATAAATTGTAATTTACCGTGCGCAACACCGGCCTTTGCATCCGTACTAAAATTCAGGCGGCCTTCTTCATAGTTTTTTTTAACCAGTGGAGCTAAACCAGGTTCAAAAATGGGAATTTGACCATTTTTCAAATTTTCAACTTTATTCGCATCTATATCAATACAAAGAACATCATGACCGACTTCTGCTAAAACCGCCGCCTGAACTAAGCCAACATAACCGATACCAAATACCGTAACTTTCATATAATACCTAAATTTCCGTAAAATTATTCTTTAACCCGATCCTGCAAAGCCATTAACCAATCAGTAAACTCTTTGCCCAAAGTATGATGTTTCATACCATACCGGACAAATGCTTGCATATAACCAAGTTTATTGCCGCAATCATGGCTTACACCCTGCAAGTGATAGGCTTCCACAGACTCCTTTTCTATTAACATCGCAATTGCATCAGTAAGTTGAATTTCATCACCGGCACCTGGTGCTGTTTTTGCTAATAATGGCCAAATTTTCTCGGACAACACATAACGGCCAACAATAGAAAGATTTGATGGCGCTTCTTTCGGTTCAGGTTTTTCAACTACACGCTTAATTGGTTTGCTATCACCGGGTTGCAGATTTTCTCCCTGGCAATCGACAATACCATAACTAGAGACCTCTTCATGAGGTACAGGTTCTACTAATATTTGGCTAGCGCCCGTTTCATTATACCGGACCAACATTTCGCTCAGATTATATTTAGTCAGATCCGTACTAAACTCATCAAGAATAACATCAGGGAGTATCACAGCAAAAGGTTCATCACCAATTAAAGGCTTGGCGCATAACACCGCATGCCCTAATCCTTTAGCAATTCCCTGACGAGTTTGCATAATGGTGACATGACTTGGACAAATAGATTGAACTTCATCCAACAACTGACGCTTCACCCTTTTCTCAAGGATAGCCTCTAACTCAAAACTGGTATCAAAATGGTTTTCAATTGAATTTTTTGATGAATGGGTCACCAAGATAATTTCATTAATGCCAGCGGCAATACATTCATTAACGACATACTGAATAAGCGGTTTATCCACTAAAGGCAACATCTCTTTAGGAATTGCTTTCGTAGCAGGCAACATCCTCGTTCCCAAACCCGCTACTGGAATAACGGCTTTCTTTACTATTTTTTCTACTGATAGTTTTTTTACTGATGGTTTGTTTACCGATAGTTCGTTTACCGATGGCATTAATCTTTCTCCCGATGTTTTTTGGCTGAAACAAATCCGTTTTCAACTCAAAATCAGTGCCGATTCTTTAATAAGGCATCATTATTACTGATTATTTTATGTCAATAAACCGAGCGCGGAAACCGGTGCATACACAGAGTTCACTGCCTTGTTTACCCCTCTGACCACGCAAAAAGTTATCACTTTTACCTGAGCAACGCTAAATCCGCTCTTTGTACCAAAGAGCGGCAAATAAAATAGCCTGATTAGATAGATTCCAAGCATAATAAGCCAAGTATACCAGCTAATTCCCTCCGATAAACAGCACCATTCTGTTTAATTACATTACCGTGACCTAATGTTTAAAATCCATTTTAAACAAAATTCCACCTTGGTAATATTCACCCAGAATACATTGAAGAAAGCATCAGATTTATTTGACTATTTGTATTCCAAATCCGACATTGCCATTCAGCACTATGCGAGCAAACCTGATTCGAACAAATCGTTCTCAACGTCCCAAGAGGAACACCACTATCTAATTGGATTTGACGATTACCCGATTTAATACTGGCATGTAACCCTGCGGAAGTGAGCAAAACCGTTTTATTGATTGTATGATAATACCCAAGCAGCAATGGAAACTGCCCTTGTAACCCTGCACCTGCCAACAAGTTATTAATTCTATTTAGAATACCTGCCATACTGGGTAAACGCCGGGAATGGTGAACGATATGCTCTTGCAACAAACTGTTAAATACGACTCTAAGTAATAATGCCGAAATCACACCATACTCTTTTGAGCGGCTAATATCTAGACAATAAAAAGCCAATTCATTGTCAGATAACGCCGCCATATCGAGAATCAACCCTGGTTTATCAATCATATTCAATTTTCGGTAATTCACTTTACAGTGAGCGATAACTTGAGACACTGGAGGTTGTAACTGCTTAAGCATATTTAATGCTTCATCTGAATTATGCTTTAGCGTTAACCAATCCTTATTCAAGTTATTCTGCTCAATCGCGCCAGACATAAAGACCGTAGGATGTAAATAGGCCAACACCGATTTTTTTATCTCATTAAGATCTGAAACAGGTTTTAATAAAACATCTTTTGCTCCCAAACGAAGCACCTCATCAATTTCGGCCATCTTGTTAGTTGCTGAAATAATAATAACTGGAATACTAATACCCTCACTCGTCAATTTCGCAATAAATTCAATGCCATTCATAACCGGCATATCCAAATCACATAAAATAAGTTCAATATGAGCTTCGCGTCCTAGCACCTGTAGTGCAACAGCCCCATTAGATGCGACTAATACCTTAGCGCCCAACGTTTGCAAATACCCTGCCAGCAAAGAACAAAAAACGGGTTCGTCCTCCACAATCAGAATTTTTTTGCCTGCCAATGCCTTTTCCATAAATGCGCTCCCTTACCTTAATATTGCGACCTTCACCTTTTCTTAGGTACTATCACTCATATTAGTTCAATTAAGTGACTATCATTTGTTCTCTTACGTTTCTTTGCAATAGAAAACCCATAAAAATGGTATTTCACCCTTTACAATTTGGAGTTATTTTGACAGAGCTATGTCCTTGTGGTAGTGGAATAGATTTTGCGGATTGCTGTTCCCCTTATCTCCAAAACATAAAATTTGCGCCGACAGCCGAATCACTGATGCGTTCTCGATACAGTGCCTATGTAAAGCACAACGCCGATTATCTTATTACCAGTTGGCATCCTGACTGCCAGGCTGAAAAGTGGCGTTTAGATCTAGAACAGAGTTTTATTGTTACCCAATGGCTCGGACTAAATGTTATTACAACTGAAAAAGGCAAAAATGATAACGAAGCCTATGTTGAATTTTCAGCTTGCTTTCTTGATCAGAAATCCCAAGATAAGCAACTTATTCATGAACGTTCACGTTTTCTTCGTATAGACCAGCGTTGGTACTATATTGATGGTGTAAAACCTATTGATGGCGTAAAACCTCAAATTGGCCGTAATAGCCCCTGCCCATGTGGTTCAGGTAAAAAATACAAAAAATGTTGTGGTTAAGATCCACAAACAGAAAACGCAAAATATTTAAGGACAATCCCATTCATGCAACATCAACATATACAAAAGAAAATTCTACGCACCATTTGCCCTGATGCCAAAGGACTGATCGCCAAAATTACGAATATTTGCTACAAACACCAACTGAATATAGTTCAGAATAATGAATTCGTCGATCATCGCACCGGCCGCTTTTTTATGCGTACTGAGCTTGAAGGAATTTTCAATGATGAGACATTTCTTGCTGATTTAGATGATGCGCTTCCGATGGGTTCTCAACGGGAATTAAATAGTGCGGGGCGTCGGCGTATTGTCATTATGGTGACAAAAGAAGCGCATTGTCTTGGGGATTTGCTCATGAAAAGCGCTTATGATGGGCTTGACGTTGAAATTGCTGCGGTTATCGGCAACCACGCAACATTACAACCGTTGGTTGAGCAATTTGGCATTCCTTTCCACTTGATTAGTCATGAAGGTTTAACCCGTGAACAACATGATGAAAAACTGATTGCCCAGATTGACCAATACAAACCTGACTATGTGGTATTAGCTAAATACATGCGAGTACTGACGCCAGAATTTGTCCAGCATTATCCAAATCAGATTATTAACATTCACCACTCCTTTTTACCTGCATTTATCGGGGCGCGTCCTTATCATCAGGCTTACGAGAGAGGGGTAAAAATCATCGGAGCAACCGCGCATTATGTGAATAATAACCTGGATGAAGGTCCAATTATTACTCAGAAGGTCATTAACATAGACCATACATACACTGCTGAAGATATGATGAGAGCGGGCCGGGATGTTGAAAAAAATGCTCTGAGCCATGCTCTATATTGGGTTCTTGCTCAGCGGGTTTTTGTTTACGGCAACCGTACTGTAATTCTTTAAAACTGAATTAATTAGGCCCAAAAGCAGCACACAGTAGCTACTTTTCAAGCACATGCTTTACAGCGGCGATTTATTTGATGTGATTCTGGCCGCTGTAAGCAGTAGCAGTGACTTTTCAAAAGTGGCAAGTCATCCTTCCCCCGCCACCACAAACAGACCGCTTATTTATTCACAACACTAAATACCGTTTTGCAATTCATGCAAAGCAGCCACTTGCAAAAAGTGGCTACGATTCTTATACAGGTTTGGACTTGCTTTAACTTGATCATCGATTTTCTTTGATAACAAATCAGGCAGAGTGACGTTGAATTTTGTCGATTTACCCAAATATGGTTCAACATCAACGTCAATTACAGCCCATGCCCACCCTGAGTATTCTTCATCTTTGATCCAGTAATCTAATGGCTTTGCTTCAGGGGGTAATTGGTTCATTTCGGCCAATAACTCTAAATGCCCAGAGATAGCTTCCTTGGCATTTTTTATTACATCCTCCATTGAATCACCTGCCGAGAAACAACCTGATATATCGGGCACAACCACGCCGTAAGCGTGGTTCTCATCACCAATTTCAATCGCAATAGGATATAACACGTTATACTCCTTCAATAATTTTAAGAAATTTGATTAGTGCAGATGCAGATAAGGGGGCTTACAGCCCCACTTGCTTCTGTATTTTCCTAAGCAATCCCACTTTGATTTCCTGTTTGGGATGTGGAATTGTCAACAAGTCATTACGTTCAGGGTGTTTAAAATGATGATGACTCCCGTTGATTCTTACCAGTACCCACCCTTTTTTCTCAACTTCTTTGATTAAATCTGCACTTCTCAAATCAACTCCTATCTGTTTAACCTGGCAATAACAATAACCCCAATAACTCCAAATATCAATAAAAAATAACCTCGATAACCCTATTTAAATTAGGTTCGAGTTGAGCGCAGCGAAACAACAATGCGGCGCTTGCGACGCGTTGGCCCGCAGGGCGAGGAACGCAGTGACGAGTCATCCTTCCCCCGCCACCAGCAAACAGACTACTTATTTGCTCACAACAAGATCAATAAGGGTAGAAAACCAACATATCGTCACTTATTTTTCAATATATGCTTTACAGTAGCGGTTCATCTGATGTGATTCCGGCCGCTGTTAACAACAGTGATACTTCTCAAAATCGGGTGGGGTTCCCGAGCGGCCAAAGAGAACAGACGGTAAATCTTCCGTCACAGACTTTGAAGGTTCGAGTTGAGCGCAGCGAAACAACAATGCGGCGCTTGCGACGCGTTGGCCCGCAGGGCGAGGAACGCAGTGACGAGTAATCCTTCCCTCACCACCAGCAAACAAACCACTTATTTGCTCACAACAAGATCAATAAGGGTAGAAAACCAACATATCGTCACTTATTTTTCAATATATGCTTTACAGTAGCGGTTCATCTGATGTGATTCCGGCCGCTGTTAACAACAGTGATACTTCTCAAAATCGGGTGGGGTTCCCGAGCGGCCAAAGGGAGCAAACAGTAAATCTTCCGTCACAGACTTTGAAGGTTCGAGTTGAGCGCAGCGAAACAACAATGCGGCGCTTGCGACGCGTTGGCCCGCAGGGCGAGGAACGCAGTGACGAGTAATCCTTCCCTCACCACCAGCAAACAAACCACTTATTTGCTCACAACAAGATCAATAAGGCTGGAAAATCAGCATATAGTCACTTATTTTTCAATATATGCTTTACAGTAGCGGTTCATCTGATGTGATTCCGGCCGCTGTTAACAACAGCGATACTTCTCAAAATCGGATGGGGTTCCCGAGCGGCCAAAGAGAACAGACGGTAAATCTTCCGTCACAGACTTTGAAGGTTCGAGTTGAGCGCAGCGAAACAACAATGCGGCGCTTGCGACGCATTGGCCCGCAGGGCGAGGAACGCAGTGACGAGTAATCCTTCCCTCACCACCAGCAAACAGACTACTTAATTTGCTCACAACAAGATCAATAAGGCTGGAAAATCAGCATATAGTCACTTATTTTTCAATATATGCTTTACAGTAGCGTTTCATCTGATATGATTCCGTCCGCTGTCAACAACAGTGATACATTTCAAAATCTGGTGGGGTTCCCGAGCGGCCAAAGGGAGCAGACTGTAAATCTGCCGTCACAGACTTCGAAGGTTCGAATCCTTCCCCCACCACCACAAACATCCTTCAAGCCTTACAAACAAGCCCAATAAGAACGCATTCCTCATTTGGGGAAAAGTCGAGAACCTTCGTCAAGGTTCAAATCGTCATCCACAGCCCCAGACTAACTAACACCTCTAAAAGAACTCAACTAAACGCGCTTACCCACCTTAGTGTGCTCTCACAACCCTATTTTCTATCACACCATTATGTGAAACCTAACATTCCACAATCACCCAACATAAACCATATAAATCAAATAATTAAAATAAAAGTCATCTTCAAACAGCAGGCATTCGAATGTGATAACCATCGTGTATTTGTGAAATTTCGTGTGAAATAATTATAAAAAATAACAAATTATAACAACAACACCAGGGAACCATCATGAACCAATCAACACAAAAAATAGGAATTATAGGATTGGGGGCTATGGGGATGGGAATTGCCCGCGCGTTAATACGCGCGGGTATTCCCACATATGGATTTGACTTAAATCCAAAAGCCTGTGACCAGCTTCTGCAAGCGGGCGCTAAAGTAGCAACAAACAACGCAGCAAACTGGGCATCAGAGCTGGATGCTATCCTACTCGTCGTCGTCAATGGCGCTCAAATAGAAAGCATACTGTTCGAAGGCGAAACACCGCTAGTCAACCAACTAAAAGCCGGTACGATCATTGTGCTTCACAGTACCGTTGCCGCAGGACAAGCTAAAGATTTTGCCCATCGTCTTAACCAATACAATCTCAACATGCTGGACGCACCTATTTCAGGTGGCGCACTAAAAGCCGAACAAGGCCAACTTACTGTTATGGCTTCTGGTGAGCCAGCATTATTTGAACAACTAAAACCCGTATTTGATGCAACCACCGAACGCCTCTACCATGTCGGAAATGAAATTGGTCAAGGATCTACCGTTAAAACAATCCATCAATTACTTGCAGGTATACATATTGCAGCCGCCGCAGAAAGTATGGCATTGGCAGCCAAAGCCGGTATTTCCCTAGAATTGATGTACGATATTGTAACCCACGCTGCCGGTAACTCTTGGATGTTTGAAAACCGCGTCCCCCATATTCTGGCGGGAGATTACACTGCCAAATCCTCTGTCGATATTTTTGTCAAAGATCTGGGATTAGCATTAGAAACAGGTAAGGATCTGAAATTCCCATTACCATTATCAGCCGCTGCCCATCAAATGTTCCTTGCCGCCAGTAACGAAGGTTTCGGCCAATGGGATGACAGCGCGGTGATCAAAACATTTAAAGGCATCGCTTTGCCGGAGAAAAAATAATGACCATTAAATTGGGCGTTATCGCCGATGACTTTACCGGCGCAACCGATATCGCTGGTTTTATGGTGCAAAGCGGCTGGCAAGTCGTCCAGCTACTGGATACGCCTGATGAAAATACCGCCATTCCACAGAACATTGATGCTATTGTTATCAGCCTGAAAAGCCGTTCCTGCCCGATAGACGAAGCGGTAAATAACGCGGTGAAATCCTGCCGTTGGTTACGTCAGAAAGCCGGTTGTCAACAAATATTCTTCAAATACTGCTCAACTTTTGACTCTACCGACAAAGGCAACATTGGACCGGTCACCGATGCCCTGATGGATGAACTGAAAACAGACATCACGCTGATCTCTCCTGCCCTCCCGGTTAACGGGCGAACAGTTGTACATGGACATCTATTTGTTAATGGTCAACTACTTAATGAAAGCGGCATGCAGCACCATCCCGTAACACCCATGACAGATGCCAATCTGCTACGTCTAATGGAACAACAGGCTCAGGGGAAAGCAGATCTGGTGGATTTGGCATGTGTACACCAGGGAGAACAGGCAATCCGCGAACGAATAAATCATTTACAGCAACAAAACATACGTTACGCGGTAACAGACACTCTCTCCATGAATGACTTACTGCCTATTGCCAGAGCGGCATCAGAACTGAAATTAATCACTGGGGGTTCCGGCCTTGGCGCTGCCCTTGCCAGCACCGACACCGGTAAGCCATTGATGCCATGCCAACTGGAAGGGGCAACCCCACCCGCCGAGAATAGACGCACTGTGATCCTTTCCGGCAGTTGTTCCGTCATGACCAACAAACAAGTTGCCCTGTACCAGAAACTGGCCCCTGCTAAGGCCCTGAATATTGATTCATGCATCAAAGATCCACAATATGCCGAAAAACTGGTCGCGTGGGTTATTCAGCAATCCCAAAACCATCTGGCACCCATGCTATACGCCACTCAACCCCCAGAAACATTACAGAAAATCCAACAACAATACGGTGCCGCCACTGCCAGTGAAGCAATAGAAAACACCTTCGCCAAGGTTGTAAAAAGCCTGTGTCAGCTCGGATTCAATACCTTTATTGTCGCAGGCGGTGAAACCGCCGGTAAGATAGTACAAAGTCTGGATATCAAACAGTTCAATATCGGTGCGCCAATCGCCCCGGGCGTACCTTGGGTACACGATCGACAACACAACTATTGGCTGGCATTAAAATCAGGCAACTTCGGCAATATTGATTTCTTCCTGCATGTACAGGAGATGTTTCATGAGTGAACAAGCACTACGGATAGAATTAGTCGAATGGGCTCGCTCAATGTTCTACCGGGGTTATAGCAGCGGCGGCGCAGGTAACATCAGTGCCAAACTGGAAGATGGCGCGATTATCATCACGCCGACCAACTCCAGTTTTGGCGACTTGCAAGCCGATCGCCTGAGTAAGCTGGACGCGGAAGGTAACTGGCTATCCGGTGACAAACCCACCAAAGAAGTTTCCATGCACCTGGCAATGTATCGCAACCGTCCCGAATGCCGTGCGGTGGTCCATCTACATTCCCCTTGGTTAACCGCCCTTTCCTGCCTATCCAATCTGGATAAAAGTAACTGTCTGCCACCCATTACGCCCTACTATGTGATGCGAGTTGGAAAACTGCCCTTGGTCAAATACCTACCACCAGGAGATGAAAGAATCGGCGAGGAAATTGCGAAGCTGGCCGCAAAACACAACGCAATCCTCCTATCCAACCACGGACCTGTTGTCGGCGGCAAAACTTTACGGCAAGCTTTTTTCAATGCAGAAGAATTGGAAGATACCGCACGGCTCTATTTAACGTTACTGCCACATGGTTTCACCACATTAAATGAAGAGCAAGTACAAGAACTTGAAACTCGTTACCCCAAGAACTGAGTAAACAAACAAGGAATTCATCATGGCTAAATTTGCGGCAAACTTGAGCATGATGTTCAACGACGTACCTTTCACAGAACGTTTTGCCCGTGCAGCTAAAGCTGGATTTAAAGGCGTTGAATACCTGTTTCCTTATGAAGCGGCAGCGGAAGAACTGGCTGCCCTATTAAAACAGCATCAATTAACCCAAGTTCTGTTCAACATGCCCGCCGGAAACTGGGCCGCGGGAGAAAGAGGGATCGCCTCTATTCCTGGTCGTGAAAAAGAATTTGTCGAAGGTGTACAAACCGCGCTGAAATATGCACTGGCGCTGAACTGCAAGCAAGTTCATGCGATGGCAGGAAAACTGGATGCCCAATTTCTGATACAACAACGCGAGTGTTATATCAGCAACATTCAACATGCCGCTGATGTGATGGCAGAACATAACATCAACGTATTAATTGAACCGATTAATACTCGTGATATGCCAGGTTACTTTCTGACGACTCAACATCAGGCTGAAACATTACTTAAAGCCATTGACCGTCAAAATGTTTTTATCCAGCTAGATCTTTATCACTGCCAGATTATGGAAGGGGATTTGCTCCGCACCATTGAGCGTCTATGGGGTAAATTCAGTCACATCCAGATTGCCTCCGTACCCGAACGCCACGAACCGGATAGCGGCGAGGTGAACTATCCGTGGCTATTTAATAAACTAGATGAAATGGGCTATCAAGGGTGGTTTGGCTGTGAATATCACCCCGCCGGTCACACAGAAGATGGTCTGAATTGGTTGACCAAAGTACAGAAATAATCAGGAGAAAATATGCTTCCATCAGAGCGTAGAGACTTTATTTATCGTTACGTACATGAATATCAGACAATTTCCATCAGTGCACTGGTTAAACTGATGAATGTCTCACATATGACAGTACGGCGGGATATTCACACTCTGGAGGAGGAAGGAAAGGTCGTTAGCGTCAGTGGCGGCGTGCAACTTAGTGATGTTTTACGTCAGGAATTGCCCTGGAATGAAAAAGCCCGGCTTAATCATCGTCATAAGCGGGAAATTGGTCACTATGCGGTATCTATGGTTGAAGATGGACAAGTGGTCTATCTTGACGCCGGCACCACCACGTTTGAAATTGCCAGGGTTCTGGCTGAGCGTTTTAACCTCACTATCATCACGAACGATTTTTCCATTACCCAATACCTGATGAACAAACCCCAATTAAATCTGTTCCATACCGGGGGACAAGTAGATAAGAGAAATCATTCCTGTGTTGGCCCTATCGCCGCTATGTTGCTTCGCAACTTAAATGTGGATATTGCCTTTATTAGCACCAGCTCATGGGATCTGGAGCATGGAGTCTCCACGCCGCATGAAGAAAAAGTTTTAGTCAAACAAGCAGTATTGGAAATCGCCCGCCGACGTGTTTTGGTGTCTGATAGCAGTAAATATGGCAAATACGGCATGTTTCGCGTCTGCCCGCTTTCAAGTTTGGATGATATTGTCTGTGACAGCCAGCTTCCACCGAAAGTGCAGCAACAATTACGAGAACATAATCTGATATTGCATACCGTCAGCGTATAAGGATATACCCTATGGATTTCAAGATGCATCGCGACGGCCAGGGAGCGAATCCCCGGGAGAATAGAAAACTATGTGACCGGGGTGAGTGAGTGCGGCCAACAAAGAGCCAACTTGAAGGATAACGGGTATAAGAACCCTATATAACCAAAGCTATTAAACAAGGAGAGTCGCAATGAAAGTAATCATCACTGGTGGAGCCGGTTTTCTGGGTCAGCAACTAGCCAGCGCTTTACTAAACAACCATCAAACATTAAATTTCGACCAACTCATATTGACCGATATTCAATGTCCTGTATCACCGGTTAACGATCCCCGCGTTCAATGTCTGGCACTGGATTTAACTCAATCAGGAGCCGCGGAAAAGCTGATCGATGAAAACAGTGCGGTACTATTCCATCTCGCCGCCATTGTCAGTAGCCACGCTGAAAGCGATTTTGATCTCGGTTTGCAAGTTAACTTTGATGCTACTCGCAACTTATTAAACGTTGCACGGGTCAAAAATCCACAATTGAAATTTATTTTCACCAGCTCTTTGGCTGTATTCGGCGGAGAATTACCCGCAACCATTACCGAACAGTGTGCGGTTAATCCTCAATCATCCTATGGCGCACAGAAAGCCATGTGTGAATTGATGATTAACGACTACTCCCGCAAAGGATATGTCGATGGCCGAGTTCTCCGTCTACCGACAATCAGTATCCGTCCCGGGAAACCAAATAAAGCGGCATCCTCTTTTGCCAGTGCTATCATCCGTGAACCTCTGCACGGAGAAAGCAGCATCTGCCCAGTTTCCCGCGATCTTACTTTATGGCTTTCCAGCCCTGAAACCGTGATCCGCAACTTTATCCATGCGGTTCAAATTCCGGCGGAAAAATTTGGTCTTTCCCGTACAGTTAATTTACCGGGTATGAGTATCACGGTTCAGGGCATGATTGACGCACTGGCAGAAGTTGCCGGGCAGAAAACAGTGGAACTCATCCGCTTCGAACCAGACGAAAACATTAACCGTATTGTTGCCAGTTGGCCGGGTCACTTCGATATCAGCCGTGGCTTATCATTGGGTTTCCATGCTGATAATACTTTCAGTGATGCAATCCGTGCTTTTATCATCAATAACCTGTCCCAAACTGGAGGCTAATTATGGAACACTACATTCCGGTCATTGGTCTGGGTGTAGCCGTATTTACGTTGATCTTTCTGGTGCTACGTACCCGTGTTCATGCTTTATTAGCAATGCTCATCGCAGCGGCGATCGCCGGGCTATCTGGTGGCTTAACCGCAGCAAATACCATTGATGTTATGACTAAAGGTTTTGGCTCCACACTAGGCAGTATCGGCATTGTTATCGGTCTGGGGGTCATGATGGGACGAGTGCTGGAAGTTTCCGGCGCCGCGGAACAGATAGCCTACAGCTTTATCAAATGGTTAGGTAAAAAACGCGAAGAGTGGGCATTAGCGATCACCGGTTATATTGTCAGTATTCCGATTTTTGTCGACTCTGCCTTTGTTATTCTCTATCCACTGGCAAAAGCACTCGCGAAAAAGGGAAAACGTCATCTTCTAACGCTTGGCGTGGCGCTGGCCGGAGGATTGGTTGTTACCCACCACACTGTTCCGCCAACACCGGGGCCACTGGGGGTTGCCGGCATTTTTGGTGTAGATGTCGGCGCCATGATGTTAACCGGTATGGTTCTGGCGGTGCCTTGCGTTATTGGCATTGTATTTTATGCCAAATGGTTAGCAGTAAAATATCCTGAATTTCAACCCATTGATGAAGTAGAAGAAGCGCAAGATCTACAAACAATCCACCAACGCTACATGGAAGAAAAGGCGAACAAACCGCTACCGAGCCTATTTTTCTCCCTGTTGCCGATTATCGTTCCTATCGCTTTAATCTTCATTAAAGCCATTAATGGCCTGTTATTAAACACTGAAACTTTTACTGGACAAGAAAACAACTTCTATTTCCAATCATTTGATTTCCTTGGCGCACCAGTTATTGCCTTAGCCATCAGTGTATTGTTGGCGGTTTATACCTTGATGCCAAAAGTCAATAAACATGAAGTGATTGATCGTCTGGAAGAAGGTTTACAGGCTGCCGGTATTATTTTGTTGGTAACAGGAGCGGGCGGTGCGTTAGGTGCGGTACTGCGTGAAAGTGGTACCGGCACCATTCTAGCGCAATATATAGCCAACCTCTCCCTAACACCGGTATTGATTCCATTTATCATTGCGACACTGGTTCGCTTAATTCAAGGTTCCGGCACTGTGGCAATGATTACCGCTGCTTCTATTTCCGCGCCAATTATTAGTCAAATTCCGGGGATCAACATGCTGGTTGCCGCACAAGCAGCAACAATGGGCTCGTTATTCTTCGGTTATTTTAATGACAGCCTATTCTGGGTCGTTAACCGTATGATGGGAATCAAAGATGCCAAACAACAGATGATAGTTTGGTCAATACCAACCACTATTGCATGGGCAATTGGCTTATGTGGCGTCATCATTCTGGATCTGGTGTTATAAACACCAAATCATTAGCTAAATTACCATTTAGCCTCTTTAAAAATAAGAGGCTAATTAATACACTGATCATACTATAACCTATTATAAAATTTTATTTATCAATTATCGAGGTATCCATTTTCCAGTGCTTCTATTAGATCAAAGACCTAAGCCGATGGCTAGACCTTTGTCATTAATCCGATAAAGTTATTAAGACCCTACATGATGTTTACTGACTTCATTTTCTAGCGCTTGATTCACGAAAGCATTAACCGTCACATCTTCTTCAAGTGCTAATTCTGCAATTTTTCTATGCAATTCTGGATTAACTCTAACATTAAAAACCCCTTTGTATGGCACATCAGGGTTTTTATTTAATTCCTTGCAGTCTTGCAAATACAAATCAATTGAGATCTTAAATTCATTTTCCAATTCTGCAATTGTTTTGGCTTCATAAGTCACCAAATCGCGGATATATTCCAGTTTACCAAAAAGAGTATTGTTTTCCAGGTCAAATTCAATTGTACCTAAATAACCTTTATATTTTAAATATTTCATATCAACCCCACTTCTTTTAGAATCTGTTTCACCGCTTTTAATGTGCTACCTTTAATGTAATTTTCAGGATGAGGGCGGTGCATTAAAATTGTGTGAATCAATGATTCATTGAAGAATCGTACCTTTGAACCTTGCTTTTCTTGTTTCTCATAATTTAATAGACTTAATAACACAACAAGTTTAGACCATTCAAAAGTTTTTTGGCTATTAAGAAACTTTTTTATCAGTTTCTCCGCTTTACTTACATATTCGTCCTTTCTCTCAAGGATGTAACTAATGATAGTTACATAAATCAAGTAAATCAAGTTTCTTGTGCAACAAAATGGCATTAATATCCTTCAGATCGATTAAATGATACCATTACTATATATCTTCATAATATCATTCAATAAAATTGAAATATAATTTTAGATATTTAATATTTTTCTATTCTTCTTGACACTATTAATTTCAATAATATTTTTAATTACCAAAAATAAATCATGCATTTAATACAATCCAATTAAACAATAAGATATAAGATTATCCACACTTGCTTGTTAATAATATTAAAATAACCTTACCCATATTGTAAAACCCCAAGTCACTCAATAACAAACATTTATTTAATTCGATTTTAAATAATAAAAACCCATTAACTATAAATGAGGTATAAATATGCACATAATTGTTATTCTGCCAGGCCGTATTGATATAGTATATGATGGAATTTTATCTCTATCATCGTATTATACAAGGATTATATTATGAAAGAAAAATTGCTTTTCATTATGGCTTTTATCAGCACGCTCTCATTCTCATCGATGGCATATAGCGCCGAAGAAATAGAGATAATAAACGGTGAGCCTGCCGCATCGAATGAATTCCCATTCTATTCGGCACTTAATACAAAAGATGGAAACATTGAAGGGCATCATTGTGGCTCTATATTAATCAATAAACGTTGGGTTTTAACAGCAGCTCACTGTGTTGAAGATGATAATATTAAATCCACAATCTATGTAGGATTAGAAAGGTATAAACCGACACCAATATATAAAGATAAAGTTGATATTGAGAAAATAATTATTCATCCAAATTGGTTTACATCGCCAGAAAATACTCAATATAAAACGGGAACAAAAAAAGAAGCACGAAAACGAGGACAATATGATATAGCGTTAATTAAGCTCAACCGAGATACTCATAGTAACGCATTTGCCAAACTCAATGGAATAAACGAAAACATTGAACTACCCGTTGGTACAGAATTAACGGTTATTGGTTTTGGCAGGACGGAAAGCGTATTAACTCCAGATATATTAATGAAAACCAATGAACATATTCTTGATGATAAGAAATGTATCGAAGTCCCCCCAGGATATCCTGATACAAATTATGATCCCAAGATAAATATTTGTTCTGGCAATCCAAATGGCGGTGTCGGCGGCGGAGATTCAGGCGGGCCATTAATGGTTAAAACAAATAACAACGACTATTTAGTTTCTGGATTAGTCTCTCGGTCACTGTTAAAACCAGCAGAACAGTTTACTAAGGTCAGTTTTTTCAATAATTGGATACTCGAAACCATGAAAAATAATTAATTCCTATTAAACCAATCTTAGCATAAAAAGTTCAATAAGAAGCAAGTAATATGCCTGAGAAGTGAAATACTCAGGCATAAAAAAGATCTTATTTTATATTGGTGATTCTTGCGATTTTTTATATCGAGATAATGTTGATGAAAAATTACTTCCTGCACTTTGCACTTTTCCTGTAATAACATTGACCGGTGATGACAATATCCCCGAACAGTTATGGCAAGCAGCAAAATCATCTCCAGCTTGTTTTGTTGTCAACCGCTGAGTAAAAATAGATGATTGCAACATATCCCGCATATATTCCCCTATTTTCCGACTTCCAACAGCTTTCCCTTCCCTTTCATCTTCTAAAGTCAATAAATTATTCAGTGCTTGTACCTCTGCATGCAAACCCGCAATACCCGCCATCGTCGGTAATATATATTGATTATTAATAATATGATTTCTGATCAAAGATTCTATTACTGGATGCAAAGGATTTTCCTCACCATACATCTCTCTTATCCCTGAAATAAAGGCTTCAATATCAGTGATCTTATAAGCTTCGGCCTCATAACTTTGCCGTATTTTCCATTCTTCTCTATCTTTTACGATTGATAATTTCGGACGTTTCTTCAGGATAATACCCGGAAATAATCTTCCATCCGCTAAATTTCTATCATTATCCTTAAAATTAACAAATTCATCGTCATAATCACCATTATGCACATATCCTGCATGAGCAGCGAAATCTTGCAGAGATTTTTTTGAATAAATAAACTTTCCATTAGAGACACCTTTATTTTTTAAACCCGGTTTAGAGAACTTACGCTGCTTTGCAGGTTTCAACAGCCCAAACTCTTCCGAAGAACTGAGAATTAATTTCGTTTTTTCATGAAACTTACCAAATACAGAAGGCTGTTCCTTATTCTTACCCTTATCCTTATAAGCTGACATAACTGCTTCTACATCAGGTAATTCCAAATGTAATACATCCAACAATCTTTCATTTGAAGTTTTACTTTTACCAAATTTAACTGTTTTTTCGCAAATACCATTCTTGAACATTTTTAAGCTCTCTATAATGGCTGAACTTGTGATACCTGATATTATCATTATGACAAACTGACATTTAACTTATTAGAATTTAACTAAAAAATACTATTAATAACTTTCTCATTATCCACAACACATTACTTAATTTGGATATTATTTCATTGTTTATCAACATAACTATTTTATGCCAGACAACATTGTCATGCTTTTTGTCGAACTACAAAATAAATCAATCAATTCTGATAAATCAGATAGTAAAGAATATTGCTGGATAAATGAGAAAGATAATTTTAAATAAATAGGCTATTAAACAAACCTACTATATTATAACAACCGTTTTTTGAGTGAATTAATGACCTCAATAGTATTACCTTTCTTGCCGGGTGAAACAGTAGCATCTTCCGACAATACTTTGACATTCATCTTTCCTTTATCATCCCTAGCCAACAGAGCATAACTATAGCCAGCCCTAATAGCAGGTCTTTCAGGCTTCATTTCGTCATAGTTAAAAACGCCAACATTTTCTGCCGTATTATCAATCACAACGCCCGGTTTGCCCATATAGGTAATAACACTCTGATCATACTTTGCAAATATATTCACCAGATCGTTATTCTGTTCGCCAACCGTCATCGGCTCGCTGTCCGGCGAAAGGGCTTTATGGCTCTCATAAGTAGCAACAACACCCTGCCGACCTGTTTTCCATTCATTATCTCCGGGTCTCTGTCCCGTATGATAAGCAAAAAAATAGCCATCCTTCACGGCATATATCATAGTACAACCACTCAATGCGCCAGATGTAACAATAACCGGATGTCCCGCTTGAATATCCTTCAAAGCAATTCTAATCCCCACGGTTCCCGACGCGCCATTCACCACATTAATCCCGGTAATATTGGGGTCCAGCGTATTTTTTCCCCAATGCACTCCTATCGCTCCTGAACCCGATTCTGATGATGTAACTTGATCACCAAGAAATCCCATCACAACATCATGAAAAGGATTTTCCTGACGGGGAACGTTATTTCTCAAAGGTATTGCCTGTGCAAGTTCCCGATTACTGTCATAACGATGGGCCACGACAGGCACGTTAATTGGCGCCTCTTCACTCCCCACCAATAACCCTTTATTCCTCAACGGGGAAATATATCCCTTATTAAGGCTTCTATCCGCAAGAAATTGCTTCAATCCTTTGGTTTGCCTGCTTTTATAACCTTCCCCAGACTCACTTTCATTATTTAAAAGCTCAAGATGTCCACCAGAAGAACTTGATAATGGCGACTGCGTGGCACTATTTCTAGTACGTTGTGTGGATATTGTTTGAGGATTAGCATGTTTTAACATTAATAGGCCCACTCCACTATATTGGTTAAATTGGTTAAATTGGTTAAATTTATTACATCTAAGATTTTGATTTACCTAATATTATTTTCGCAATCCTAATATAAACATCTGAATAATACAATTCACTCTGGTTTACTAAATTTTCTATCATAATTATCAAGTTTAGTTATCAAGTTTAGATTTTAATTTTTCAATATTTTCATAAAAATCATTAACATCATATTCGGTTAAATAAATGTCCACGCCTTGATCTCTCTTCACTCTATCTAACTTAATATTAGATACATCTTTATGTATATCAAACGCCTCTGAAATTAACGCTCTCTTTTCATCGTCAGATAATAGATTAAATTCATGACTTAACAATATTTTTAGTTTATTAAGATTAACGGGATCTTTTCCTCTGGAATTTAACCAATCTGCTATTTTAAGGGGAGGCAATGCCCCTTCTCCTAAATCTGATTGATAGATATATCCCACTGTTTCCTGGTCATTGGATGGGAGATCAATTAAAAACATATGCCCTAGTCGACGATCATTAACCAATGCAACATAATTTTTTGCACTACTGAGTTGATCAACTCTTTCGGCAAATTCATTGCCATCTATTTTTCCTGTCTGGGCCGCTTTTACTGGATCAACAGCATGTTCCCCCTCAATCATCAATTTAAATATATTTTGGGCAGATAAACCACAAACTGGCTCAGTAGGATCATAAGGATTTACCCCAACTATTTCTTGATAGGATTCAACACCACCGAATTCAGAAACAATTTCATCAATTGCCTTAAATATAGTTGCCAAATCCCGATCAGTGATTTTATCCTGCCAATTATCATTCCAAAGTAATTTATTTCCTTTTGGATCATTATGTAATGCGATAATATCATCTATCAATTTTACGGCATTTATATTATGTTTTTTTAACTTTGATCTATCCTTTGTTCTCGATAAGCCAGTAGAAAGCCCTATATCCAGATGATTACCGGTTTCTATATTTTCACATGTTTTATCTTTTCCGGCACGAGTTTCAATTTTTTTTGCAAGGTCGCTGATTGGCATAATATTATCACCCAAGAGTTATAAGTAAGTAATATATAGGCTAAAACACTCCTAGCAACAAGATGTTTTTATATAAATCAATCAATAAAAATATTATTATCTTCTACTACTTACCATTTTATTATGGGTAATTAATTAAGTGATTATTTTTAAATGCTAATTAATTTATTAGAATCTACTTTATCAACAATAATACCTATGCCATTTATCTTAACAACCGCTTTACGGCTGCTTACCCATCTTGAAAGAATCTCCTTTATTTCAGAACAATAGATTGAAAAAGTAATGCCTGAAATCTCAAGAATAATTTTTTCATTTTCTTGCTTATCATTATTGTCTACAACCGATAAGACTGGTTTAGTTATTAGATTCACTTTAGTTAGCGCCAAACGCACATCTTCTGTACCACCTAAATCAGTACATAATTCTGCTAACAAAGCTTGGCTTATTTGTGAACTAGTAGGATTCAATTTTTGATTCACAGAATGGGAAATCTCCATAACTGGCTCTATTGTATCTTTAATATCTTGAAGTTCTACCGGTGCGGTAACTGAATATAATAGAGAGAGTCTTGGACGATTACCAAGAGCCTGCCAAAAATTACCCAAGCTATTTAAATTCTCCTGCGGCGGAATAACTCTGGTGTAAGCACCAGGAATTTTTGGTAATTGACGATGATTAATCAATGCGTTCAAAACAGAAGTCATTATTTTTGCGGCTTGATTATCAGGTTGGCTATCTGGGTTACTGCCATCAACTGAGGGTTTATTCGAATGCCAGTAAGTAATCAAATAATTATAATTAATATTGACCCACCCAGGTAACAATAAATTAGTTACAGGGTTATAACGCTTTGGTTCAGCAGAGCGTAATTGCAAATCTTCATGTACATCATAGAGAAATACACTTATTGTCGGCTTCGATGGAATCGAATTTATCTCCGGTAAATCAAAACGAATATCAATATTATTTAAATATTGAGATAGAATATCTTTTAATGCGTTATTAACTTCCACAATAGCATTATTAGGTTCAATGATATCTTTCATATCGACTCCAAATTTAATAAGTATTTAAAAAATCAGTCTGCCTGTTTTATTTAATTCGAGAATAACCGCCCGCTCTATATGTTGATGTTCAATTTTTTCACTATTATTTTCTACGGCTAATATTGATGCCAATAAGGCAATATTTCTAATATTAGCCCCAGTTAAATCAGCCCGTTTAGCCAAATGTGTAAAATCAATTTCGTCGGATAATTTCAATTGTTCAGGCCAGATGGTTTGCCACATTTTTTTACGTAATGTTTCGTCAGGATAAGTAAAATGGGTAATAAAGGTAAAACGGCGATTAAAAGCGCTATCCAGATGGCTACGATTATTCGTGGCTAAAATCACCAATCCCGGATAATCCTCCAACCGTTGTAACAAATAAGAAACTTCAATATTGGCATGTCTGTCCTGAGCATCTTTGGTTTCACTACGTTTGCCAAATAGTGCATCGGCTTCATCGAAAAACAGTACCCCGGAATCCGTCTCAGCCAGGTCGAAAATACGAGCAATATTTTTTTCCGTTTCACCAATATATTTATTCACCACGGTAGAAAGATCGACTTTAATCAAATCAACACCAAGATGCCCGGCAATCACTTCTGCGGCCATTGTTTTTCCCGTTCCCGATTCACCGTAAAATAGTGCGCTAATACCGGTACCATAGCCTATTTTCTCCTGAAAGCCAGCACTCAAAATCTGGTCACGGTAATTAATTGCCGCGATAATTTCTTTCAATTGTTGAGCTAATTCATCAGAAACTACTAAGTCATTAAAATTACGCGTTGGCGTTATTCGTTTAGCCAGTTTACCTAAGTTCTGTTGAGCACGGAAACTTAATGCTTTACGTAAGTCTATTTCCTCTAATTGACCATCCGGTTGCCGTAATATTTGATATCGATAAGCTTCTTTTAGAATTAATGGCAAGGTTTCTGCGGTAAATGAGAAACGCTGGCACAATTGAGCAATATTAATCCTCTGAGCGGTATTATCCGGTAAATATTCTTTCAACATAGACTCTTTATCCACCAGCGTAGCTAGCGGCATATTAATTTGCACTATTGGCAGATAATTAATCCATATTAATGTATCTCCCGGTTCTACTAAACAAACCACCCGTAACCTTGGTTGACTCAATAAAACGGATAATGCGTTATTCAATATTTTCTTTTCCTCTGCAAGCAAAGAAAAATTGCGAATTAATAAACAAGCATTATGTAACCGTGCTTCTCTCACTGCATCTGCTAACAAATTAACTATTACAGTTGAGTTCTCTTCCTCTGGTAATCGAGCTAAATTCAAGGTTAAAGTGCTGATTCTGTGAAACGCCATAATATTGCTGACCGCTAATTCTCTGGCATTGCCCTGTTTTCCCCTAAGTATCACCAGCGGACGAATTTCATCAGTTTCTTTCAATAATATCTTTTCAAATGAATGACACAGGGTTGGTGGATACCAAAGGCGTGAAACAGGATAATGCCAATAAGCACAAGTTATTAGAGGCGGCAAAATTACCTGTTGCCCTGATAAAAAATGCCAGGCGGCGCTGTGGGTTAAAAATTGCGTTTGTAACCAAATAGGTTCTTCGTGGTTATTGAGCCGTAATAATTGGTTATTGATTAACGGCGCGTGTGGTAAAAAACTGTTTTGCAGGAATTGCCAGTCACTTTGGCGTTGACTAAATAATTCAATTGCTAAAGCAAAATTAGGCCACTGTTTTTTACTGTTACCATTCAGAGCGGCAAATAATGCATGATAACGGCTGTCAAAATGTGGCAATAAACCGAGTAATAAAGCATCACGCTCAAATTCTGTGAGTTCAAAGCGTTCAACCAATAAAGACAATAAATCAGAGGTAAAGTGTTCTTCGGTTTTCGGATGAATAATAACGTCACCTTCCTCAAATAGCCAATGAGGAAAGCCCTGCGGTTGTAACAAATATTCCTCTACCTTATCCTCATTAAGTAAAAAACTCTCCGGTAATGAATCGTACCTTTCCCTCTTTTGATAATAGTAGCGCTGTAATAACAGATCGATACGTTCCAAATGGGGATAAATCCAATGTAATTCAGCTACCACATAGTGACTATTTTTAAGTAAAGAGTTCATATAAACCTTTTAAATATTTTGCCAGTCAATCTGTAAATGACGATTTAGCCAGGGAAGTTTAGCGATATTTAATGGCCACGGCCAGTCGGCTAATAACAGATCAAATGGCTGATGTTGTAGTGTAATTTTTATTTCCTGTTCATCTATCAGCAATTCACCCGGTCGTTGTAAAAACAGTTGGCGGGCATCATTTCGGCTCAGTTTTTTCCAGCCCGGAAGTTGAGCGATAATCGCATCCAACCATTGCTCTATTATCAACTGTTTTTCTGGCTCAACAGGGATTGGTGGCATCTCTTCATCAATCATTAATCCGCATAAAACTTTATTTAGGGTTTTTCTCTCTACCCGCCCCTCTTCATCTCCCCAAATAAGATAATCCAGGAAATCAACCGCCCTAAATTGAGCTTGCTGATGAATAAATTTTTTCTCCTCAAGTAGATTTAATTGATTAAATAAAGCGGGTAACATCGGCCATAGAATTAATATTCCAGCATTACTTACCTGATATGGAGAAGTTAAATCTGATTCAGAATATGGCCTGTTAATAGCCCGAGGTTGATTACAATTATTATCTTTAGGGCGCAAATTATCTGGTGTTGATAATATTGGTTGTTCTTGAGAAGTTTGATGCTGATTTAATTGTAATAAACTTTCTCGATGCTCTGTAGATAATTTCTGTAATAGCTCGGTAATCATTGAATTGACCGGATCTATTTGCTGTAAAGATTGTTCTCTAGAAGTTTGTGTTTCACAACCAAAACGATTGACTAAATTTCTATATTCCTGAATAGAGAGGTGTGTCTTACACAGTCTTGGAATCCATTCTATTTGCCAAATCGGCTTCAACCATTCATTTAATAAGGTATTTTCAGCGACTATATTCTGGCGAAATAACGTAATAATAGGCACAATATCAAGCATACTGCTATCAAATTCAGCCATGATATATGATATCACTTTCATATCTGGTTTGGGTATTTCCTGAATATTATGCCGCTGTATATATCCCAATCCATTCAATACCAATTGCCAAGAGGTAACTACTTTTCCTTGATGCTGAGATCTATCTATATTCTTCGATAATTTGCAATTAATCGCGGTTAATAAATCTGGTTGACTGATAGCTAAAAGCCGTTGCAAACCGTGCTCAGATAAGCAACTTTTTGCCAATAATAATGCTAAATTTTTCTCTATTCGCATTAATTGATTAATTAAAACTTTAATATTAACGTCAATATTTCTATTATCTGCTATTACTTTTTCAGAACTTAATTTAACCTCTTTTTGATATAAATACTGGATAAATCCCTCAATATCAGATAAATAATTACTATGTAATAAAGAGGATTTACCGGTATTCTGGGATATTATTGAATTTTCCGAAGTGGTTTTTTCCTTATTATTTTCGCGATATTGGCCCAAAGCTTTATTTAGTTCAGCATTAAGCCGAATAGGAAACAGAGAATTAAAACTGTTTGAATTAATCTCACCAAGATTCAGCGTTAATTTATCTAAATAGATATCCTGACTAGTCGCATGTTTATTAAAGTATAGATTAAGTAATTTACTTACACTGGTCTGATTAAGCATGGAATCATGTAATATTTTTTTAGCCACCCGTTGATTATTAGCTGAAATAGTAATGGTAATCCGATTTAACAGATTTGGCTCCGAAGTCATATCAATATATCCTTGGTAATGAGTAAATAATAGATAATTTAAAACTGTATTTATGGAAAGGAATTAAAGTTTCATGATAAAGGCTAATAAATAATAAGGCGGAATTACATCAACTCTATGACTATGTGAAGAGGGATCTACCGTCACGGTTGCTTGGTGATCATGCCCTTTTCCTTCCCCAACTTCTGATGTATGTGGATAATAACTATTTCCATGTGGTTTTGGGTGCCAAATGCTCTGAGAATGAGACCATTCATTATTGATTTGATAGTTTTTGTCTCCTTTTGACTCTATTGTATGATAATTACCATATTTAAATCCATCCGCTACAAAATAAGGAAGACCCTCAATATGGTAATGCTTAGGTATTTGTGAGATATCCAAATTGGTGTTTTCTACTTTAACACTGACAGAAACTGTAGTTGATGTTGTATTTTTGGAGAAATTTTTATTATTTCCATCACCCTCGGCTTTGCTACTTTCACCTTTTTCAGAAATAGTCTTACCGCACATAATAAAACGATTTCTTAAATCTGGAACTTTAACTCCATCATAAGTTCCCCCATCACAAAAAGCCCATCCAGGAGGAGCATTATTACCAGAAAACATCACAATCATTCCTCTGGGGAGTACTTTGTTAGGATCAATACTGACACCTTTATCATCAACCTTAATACCATTACCCGCTTTAACTTTTACGCCTTTCGTACTCAAGCTTAAACCACTTACACCACTCCAAGCATTACTTGAATTTCCTCCCTCTAATTTCAAATAGAGACCGGTATTATCAGTTACTACAATACCTCCACCATCCCAACACTTAACAGCTATACCATCCGAATCAACGGAAATACTGCCTTTATCTTTAGCTTTAACTTCTACCCCTTTTTCACCAACCGAAATACCATTACCCGCTTTAACTGAAACACCTTTACCATCAACACTAATACCATTATCGGCCTTGACAGCGACATTAGCTGCATTTACAACAATACCATTACCTTGACCAACAGATATTCCATTTTTCTCATTAATCAGACCACTACCAAGGTCTACAGATAAAATATCTTTTTCTAGTATTAGCGGAGAAAAGTCTTTACTGGGGATAGTACCCATTTTTAAATTAAGCGTACCATTATCATCCAGTTTCAATCCTGCTCCTGGTACTTGCCCTACTGCTTTACGACCAATATCAGCAATATCAATCAATTGTTCATAATCAGTTTGCAATGGAATGCTACCTGCTTTAAAGCGTTTTTTTAAATCATCCGCTGAGAGACTTTCTGCTTTATCATTGGTATTTTCTGGATTAATCTTTGAATTGGATAGATCGTTCTTCTTTTCCATTTTCATCACCTTATATATTAGTCTATTCTATTGCTAATGTCCTAAAATTACGACTGTATAATAATTAAGGACAATAAATTTAATAGTGCAACAAGTGTCTATTATTGTAATACAATATCAACCCTCTTTTTACTTATAGATAAATTAATCTTTTTCTTTATTATTCCCAGATTGGAATTGAGAATTTTCAATTAATATCCCCCTTCCATCCTCTTGAGCTTTCGGTACATACAGCAATTGATTACTCTCAATAAATTTAGAATTCCATTCTGTTTCAGATTCACCAATGACCTCAGTTCTTTGCTCTTTAGTAGCAATTCTCATATTCCCTGTCCCCGTTAATGGGGAAGGCAGGCGACCTAAAGTTAACATTTCTAAAATATGGTATGCTTCATCTCCTAAAGCAGAACCATTATTTTGCCAACGTTTATAGGTACTGGCAAAATTCTTGAAATGATCTGGAGGCAACCAATGGATAATCATGGAAACATGTGCCGGAAATTCAGCTAAAATCTCAGTTTTTACCCATGATTCCAATTTATGAGGATCAACGTTGTTATTTTCAATTAACTGACGATTAATGACTACGCTGACGACAAATGAAAAACGATCAGTATGCGCATATTCCGCACCAGAAAAATACCAACGATAGCGCCATGCATTGTCCTTTTTTGGAAAAGCAGCTTTATTGTCTTTATCTCGTTTAATTAATATTCTACCCTCAATATGATCGCATTCTTTTACCACAGCTTTAAGCATATAGTCAGATGGAGAGTTCACATTAGCTGATCTTTTTTTGGCTGGCTCATGAGGGGCAATTTTATATTTTAGCGTGATTTCATCATCTTCTTTAATCATGGCTGGAAAATGGCTTTGGGGACTGGAAGTGATCCAACATTCATCTTTGGCATCCATTTGATCTGTCTCATCGGCATAAACCAGTTGATAATCTATATCTTCCAACCATACGGGGCTATTTTTCCAGTATAGTTTTTTGTCAGTAAATGCCTGCTGTACTCTGTCCAGATTATATTCCAGAGCAACACTGTTACGGGTGTCAAGATAAAATGATTCTCCTATAATCTCAGTGATTACCTGGCCCCGTAATGTGAATCCGTTTTCACCTTCAATAATCAAGTCAATTATCTGGCCGTGCAATAACAACCCCGCTGTACTTTTCTGAGTAATAATTAAATGATGACTTTTAGAATCAGGATGATTTTTAATTTCTAAACTATTAGGTGTTTGTTTACTGTTGAATACTTCGTCAGGTTTCACTGGTAACAGTCGACGATGCTCAATTAAATAGAAAGGCAGATCAGCCAAATCAGGTGGTTCACTAAAACATTTTCTTCCCAAACCTAACCGGGCTGCAATTCGTTTTTGCAACGCCGATACTTTATCAATACGAATATTATTACGATGATAGGCCAACTCTGGCTGTTGAGCCAAATAACCGCGCTGAGTGGATAAAAAATCCCGTCGATTGAGAATAAGTGGTCTGGCGGCTCGATGAGTACCAAAATAGCTTAACAGATACTCAAGAATAGCCAGCTCTTTTGCATAATTCCGTTCATGGATACCATCATCATTATCAATTTGCGTATCATTATTCAGTTTCTTAATTAAGTCAGGCATTATCTCCTGATGAACGTTCTGACTAACTGTATTAACTTTAAAAGGCCATTGTACACCATATACCCTATTTCCCCGTTGTTTAAACGCCAATAGTTTTGGCAATAAGGCAAGTTCAGCACAGCCATTAGCTAACAGTTGTTCAAAAGGCAGCATAAATCGGTGTAACTGTAGTTGTTGTAAGGTATGTTTATTAGTCTGCAATCCATAACAAGCGGGTAATTTATTGCTTGCCGGGTAATAATCCCGCACTTTACGATGTTTACCCCAGTTCAATAATTCTGGTTTCGTATTAATCAACGGTTCTGTAATGAGCTTTTTCTCTATATCTTCCCTAAAAACTGGAATTTTCACACCACCTTTGGCAATAATAGTCAATGGGCTGTTTGGTAAGGTAATCGACTCTAAAGGATCTTTACCCCATAGTCTGGGGTAATATCCTTTAGCTATTTTCCAAGACCAATTATCTTGCGGTAGCAGAGAAATAATTTCCTTATTATCTTTATCTAGTTCCAACCGGGTTACACTTTGAACACCTTTAATCGCCAATAATTGGTTAACCAAATGGCTTAAGTTTAATACCATAGCGCCGTTGTAATCTCTGATGGGCGGTAATTGAGGCATCCAACCGTGATGCAAATAAGGCCCATCAAAAATTTCTTCATTACTGTAACCCATCTCTTTCATTGCTTGGGTGGTATAACGTAGCGGTTTTTCAATTATCGTTTGTTCCGCTGTCATATAAATTTGGGCAAATATGTCAGCAATATCTTTAACATCATCATCAAGCTGAATATCGATCTTCAATGGTAAATCAACGGGTTGTAGCCAGATAATTTTACTCACCCATTCTCCCAAATTACGATTATCTTTCAGGAAAGCATTAAGTTTCTCTTGAGCCAACTTATTATCGACCTGAGTTTCCCGGCCAGGCAGCAAATAAAGCCAATAATTTCCTCTTAACGTTAATTGTTCACTATCTGAATCTGGGGTTTGAGTAAAACTGTATTCACGCTTCTTTTTGCTATACCAATATGTATAACGTTGATCGTTAGGTTCACATACCAGCAGTACATCATTAAATAAAAAGTAACCATCAACCGCATCATTACTGTGTAAATCCAACAATGCCCGACGATAATCCGCCAACGTAATAGGCCCACAAGTCAGCATCTGTTGCGGACCAAACTCCTGCGGGAAAATACCCTCTCCTGCGGTCTGTTCCTCTGGGGTGGGCGTAAGCAGATCTTTCAGTGGTAATGAGTGACGATAAGCTAAATCAGACGCGCTATAACAACAGGCTTCCAATAAGGTGATACCGGGATCATTTTCACTCATATCACTCCAATATTGACCGGAATATCGCTCAATAATAGCCTTAGCCTGAGCAAGTAAGGTATCAAAGGCAATATCGTCTTTAATGATGGGAAACAGAGCATCCTGATTATTCATTATCAACTCCTTGGCTTGAAAGACGCTTATCTGTCCAAACTAAAATCAGTACTTCATTATCGTTAGCTTCGATACTTTCACCCACGGCCCCCTTAGTTTGGTTAGCTGTGGTTAGGCTTAAATTAGTGACTCGTTCTACCAGTGGGGATTGTTGGATGGTGGCTAATAACTGATAGTAGTCAATGCAGTTACCGGTTGTTACGCCGATAACAGGATTCTCTGCCCACGGCATATATATTCGGCTTAATTGTTGCTGTAATTGGTGATGGCCGTAGTCAGAATTAACGTCTGAAATAAAGGCCACTTGATAACTCACACTAACGTCAATATAAGTAGGATTGTTGATTTCAATAGCTGTCCAAGGGCTACTTAACTGACTTAGCCATGAGATCATCTCTTTCAATCGCGCCGGGTTTAGTGTTGGGCGTAATGCATCATCGTTATCCTTGTAACGATTATCCGGGATAACTATCAGTTGTTGTTTTTCTGGCGCCGGAATGGTGGTTAATTGGCTGCCTGAATGGTATCTGACATCAAATAGGCTAACAAAATGATCTTTTAGTAATGTAACCATGTTTCCCCAACTCAGTACTCGATTACGATGGGACAATCGGACAGGGATGCGTTTTAAGAAGGCTTGCTCCGTTTCTCGGGAGCGACCATTCCAGGAAGCCCAAGGTTGCGTGACGCTGTTGATTGCGGCAATCGTGGCCACCGGCTGTTTTATGCTGTCGGCGGCCAATCCATTAATAAAATGCTCCTGTTCAACAGTTTCTGCGTTGGCTAATGTGGCGATGATGGCGTTATACAGCAAGCCTTTAATGCGTGGGTAATCTTGAGGATCAGTCTTATCAGTTATCTCGGCTTTCAGCCAGTACCGCCCTATCGGCATTAGAGCGGCCTGATTTGAAGCATCCTGTGGCAATAAGGTGCGCCAGATACCCCGGTCGAACAAGTTATGAGTTTGATCATCAACTAATTTATCTAACTTACTCCAAGTATTGCCCTTGTTGAGATAAAACCAGGATAAAGTGAGCTTCTTAATACCTTCTAGTTGCCAATAGAGAGATAAAGTTTGCCCCGGTAGTACTCCGGTAAAGCCCAAATAGAATGCATCATGAGTCAATGTCGGCATTTCTGCTGTTGCCTCGCCCCGGCCAAAAGGCGTCAGGGGGTAAACAGTAAATTGCTTAGATTTAACTTGAGCACTGAATTGAATCTGCAATGCACTGATTTGTGGGATATAGGGTAAATTTTTATCTTTGGGATCTTTCCAGTATTGGGTGTGCATAAAATCCTGTCCGGCCAATTCTATACGCACCGACGCAGGCCAGTCGTTGGGATTTAAGCTGTCTACAACAGGGTAATGCATTGTCGGCAAGGTGAATTTTAAGCTTTGTCCTTGTGGTTCCTTAGCTCCACTGAATAATGATTGCACTTCATTAAGCTTTTCTCTTTTTTGAGGCGTGACTAAGTAACCCTGTACTTTAAATGCACTATTATCGGGATCAGGACTATAACCTTTATACCACTCTTTAAAACTTATGGTAGGCAAGCCAACCCATTGAGGAGTAATCGTCACTGTTGCGTTTTCAGTACCATACCATTCAGGGGCAATCAGATTAAAACCGGAGCCTAATAACGGTGATTGACCAAAGGGAAAACTAGTCGCATTCGTTTGTTCAATACCTCCATCAGAGGCATAGTACACATTGCGGTTGTCGTTAATGTTGATGTTGATCTCGATGTCTTTAATCTTCGGCAACATCGGTTCCTGTTTGGTGCTCAGTTTTAGTACCGGTACGTCAAACGTCATATTGTCTAAAGCATTAGGCGGGCTAATGGGGTCATCATTAGCTGATAAGCTGAGTTTAAGGTTAACATTTTCTTTTTCTACTGATAGAAAAAGCCAGCTATCTCCCGAGCTAATCTGAGCGGTGATTTGATTAGAATCCCCCTGCCACTCGCTGTCTAATGTGACTTTAATCGTGCGCTCTCCTGCCGGCATCGTAAATAAAGGCGAAGTAATTAAATAACCGGACAGAACCGAAATATCATCAGGCGTTGGGCTAAAAAGCCGAATACCGTTTTCAGGGAATGCAATGTTATCTGCAAGATTCAGCGGTATTGCCGATTTCCAGCCATCTCCCTCTTTTCGATACCAACACAGGTCAGTCAATTCCCCTTGGTTTGCCAATACATTCGACTCAGACACATACTGTAACGAATTTCCCGCACTATCATGTCCGGCATCAAAGAGAGTTCCTTTCGGAATAAGATATTCAACATGATCAGGATTCAAGGTAATACCTATCGCCACCTGATCTGCTTGTGCATCTCTCGGTTTCAAGCCCAATAATTCCCGGTAATAAAGATCACGATGACGTGCCGGAAAGGTATTGAATAATATTTTCGTCGTTTCTAACAGTTTTAAAAAAGCCAATAAAAAAGCCTGATGAGCGGGTAAAGTACCATTTGCTCTATTCGCTTCTTGGTAAATATCCTCTAATTGCTGCGGCGTGTTTTCCTGAATAAAATAGAAGCTACTCCAAAACTGCTCTTTTTCTTGACCAAAAGGGATTTTTTCAGCGTATTCTTTAAGCCAATTTAAGATATCTAATGTACTTCTTTCATCAAGTTTAAAATCCGTCTCAGATACAATAGCGGTAAGTTTATTATTTAATCCGATCTGTCCCATATTTATACCACCCGTTATTTGAATATAACTTTAATATGTTTTCAGGAGACAATTATTATTTAAAAATAAATTAAAGCGTTATTTATCCGGCACTGACAGCGTATTGACCGGCAATAAATCGGCCTTTTCCCATACTGGGTGCGGTTATATCCGGGCCGCTCGATGGGTTATTTGCCGGCTGCGATGGGGTAAAACGGGCAATAAATTGCTGCCCGACAACAATTACCGTGACAGGGCTACGACAAAAGCTTACCTGCTGGCTAGTATCCAATTGAGCAATGGTAACCATGCCCATCCCGGGTACCGGATGGCTAGGGGTAATATATTGCGCCTGAAATTGGACCTTTTTTTCATCACCCATCATCACAATCTTTTTACCTTGGATTTTGGCATGACCGCTGCCCCGGATGATTGTCGGCCCCAGAATGGTGACCTGCCGGTTACCGAACAAGGGTTCGAACAGCAAAGTGTCGCCATCAACCACCAGTTGTTTACTCATAAAATCACTTCTCCTTCGCCAATTTCAAGAATACCTTCAATTTGCTGGCTAATGTCGCTGCCTCTCAGGGCATAGCTCACCTGTATATGCAGGGTATTAGGCAAATCTATTTTTTGATTCACCTGAATTTCAGTAATTTCTGCGCGGGGTTCATAACGTAATACTCGCTCTTCAATACGAGTTTGAATATGAGCCATCAGTTCATCACTGATATTTTCAAACATATAATCATTTAGGCCACAACCGTAATCTTCACGCATAATCCGCTCGCCAGGTTCCGTCAGAAAAAGAACTTTCATACTCTGGCGAACATGTTCTGCTCCTTCTGCCATGATGATTCCGGTCTGATTAGAAAACTGTGGCGGAAATGTCCAGCCCCGACCATAAATATCGGCTAATATTTTATCTGCCATCTTATTTAACCTATTATTGTGTTAAATTAATTTTCGCCCCTTTAATATCAACCCCAGATTTTCCAGCGGCTGATAGGGATTTTTCGGCTTGAATATTAATTTCCTGCGCCTGAGTAATGAGATTTTTAGCGGAATTAATGGTGATATCTTTATCCTGTTGCAAAGATAAGGTATTTTTTCCACTATTAAATGCGAGCGTATTATCTTTATTATCGAATATTAATGCTTGCTGATGCTCTCCCTGTTTAATCACTAATGTTTTCACCAAATTCTTTTCACTGGGTTCTAACGGTGATCTATTTTTAGGGTTATGCATGGCGCCTAATATCACCGGAAAACGAGGATCACATTCAAAGAAACCGATAATCACCTCATCCCCCGGTTCCGGGTAGAAGCAGAATCCACTGTCATGACTGGCGTAAGGTTTACCTAAACGGGCAAACAGCGTGCCATTGGTTAAGTTTAAAGCCGGTATTTTGACCGGAATACGACCTAGCGATTGGCTATCCTGTTGATATTTTTCTACGATCCCGATATGCAGCTCTTTAACCTGAGGTACAACCTGTTCTACGTCTGATTGCATGCCTAACGTTAACCGGGTGCGCCAACCTTGCCGCTGGTTGATGATCTGGCTGACGCCGGTGATAATCGCCTGACCATCCATTCCCTGCCCGAAGCCAGTTAATGCCAAAACATCACCCGGTTGATAGCGATCATTGCCTGCAACCTCAAAACTGCCGGATATATTATGGCTACGTCGGTTGCCCATGATGCTTTGAGTAAACTGCCTGGTTTGTTCATTATCCAATGGGCTGCTGAAAATCCATTGCCACTCTTGATCGGTCAGCGGTTTCAGCGTGTCGGTAGCAAGTTGACCGCCGCCAAACCCACTATGCTTCGCCTGAACTGCCTGAGACAGCTTTTGCTGGTTAATGTCCCAAGACTGTACACTTACCGCTTTGGGGCTGCGCTGATTATCCCATTGCAGATTCGCTTCAAACAGCACAATGTCCCGAATATCGCCGCGCTGACGAATGGTGTGCACGGTTGACCGATTAAGTGATTCCGGTGTTGCCAACGTAATAACATCATGGCCGGGGATCAGCCAGATATTGGTAGCACTCAGTCGGCTCTTTAAGAATGTCCAATCATTGCAACGAAACTGCACCATTTGCTCATGTACCGTTTTAAGTTGAGGCGCTTGTTTTATCGCGACAGGCACACCGGCTTGGCTGAATAGCTTTTTGATAATCGCCTCATCACTCTGCTTATTGAATAGTTGAGAGTGGAAACTATGGGTTAATTTTTGCAGTGGATGCTTTGCTGTCAGAATCATTAAACTGTCCTGACCTTTAATCTTCAATGTCTGCTGAACAATGATCCCTTTAAACAACACATTTGTTTGCATCTGCACAATAATTTCATGATTCGGGCGACAATTTGCCAACTCTGCCTGCGCCTTAGCATCAAAAATATGACTGGTATCACCAATAATAGCCAAAGTGACGTTAGCCGAAGGAATGCCATTGATAGGGTAATTGACTGACAAACTGATAACCGTAAACTGATTGAGCGTTTTGCCGCCTATCTTAATCGCGAGCGTGGGTATCTTCATGCTTCCCTCCGTGCTTGCAGCGTTTGTCCCGGCGTGAAATCATCAAGATTATCCAGATCGTTTTGCCAAGCCAGCGAAAGATAATCGATACCCCCCGCCAGAGCCGCACCCGCGCCCAGTGCAATCAATGGTAGAGAGAGCATATCGGTGACGCTAACCGCGGTAGCCGGTGGCGATTTTAACTGCTGCTCAGTGGACTGAATAACAAAGCTCTCATCCGCCACCAGCGATAAGGCAGCAATTGCCCGTAATGGCATGGCGTCCCGGTCAAACAAGGTGTAATGAATACTGAGACCACTGGCCCGGCAGGCAAAATAACCTTTATTTTCCCAACGCATTTTGCCCCATTTGATTTTAAGAAAATGCGGGACTTTGGTACCGGCATCAACGGCGCAGAGGGTTTTCAGCGTCGACAGTTGGGTTTCTATCGGCGTACTGTTGCCGGGCATCGATGCATCAAACAATAAATCTAATGACAGGCCCGCAGGCTGAGATGACACATGGTGGTTGCTTTGGTGAATATGGGTAATGCTTTCATCGTTTTTATAATTGGCTTGATAATTGAACTGGATCGCATCAGGGTTATACATCACCGGTAAACTGCCCACCAAGATTTTACCTTCCCGATCTTTAAAAGCAGTCAGCGTGAGTTTGGACAGGCTACGTTCAATTAAGCTCATACTGGCCTCCTGTTTCACGTAATGCCTCTAACACCTCCCGTTTAATCCTTTCAATCAGGAGAGCGTCATCTAACGCTTCTTGGGCTAATGTTCGCGGAGATGCTAAATCACTCGCAGAATCGGTGACTTTAGCCTGAATAATCAGTTCCTTAATTTCTACAGTCATGCTTTCACTCCTAACCAGCGCATATCCTGATAACGTAACTCTAGGGAGTTCACCAAAACAGCATTGCTATTAGCATCAAAGTCACCGGTAGACCAACGAACCGGTAACGCGTTACTCACAGTCCAGCTTGCCACCGGTAAAAAATTTTCATTCAGCAACATGATGACCACATCAGCATAAACCGCTTTTTCTCCACGCAAGACACGATCAAATATCAGAGTAAGCGGTGTAACCGTCATAACACCACGCTCCAATACCAAACTACCGTGCTGGATCTTCTCGGCCAGCCAAACGTTTCTGGCATTTTCCCCGCCCTGGCTGTGTTGCGTGGTTTGCAGTTCACGGCTAAGTCCCGATATACGCTGAAAGGCAATATCAAGCGGACTGGGAATGTTGTTAAACAGAAAACTGGCGATAAAACGATGTGACACAGACGGGGTGTATAGATTGTTCATATTTTGCCCCTGTTTAATTTAATCCCGTTATCCCGGTACGTGTATCAAACGTCAAACTCAGTTCAATAAATTCCGCCGGAATGAGTAGAGCCAGTTTGATTTTCATGATCATTTTCCCGGCTCGCAGATCCGCTTCACTCATTGATTCGTCAACGCCGAGTAATATGTCAAATGCCTGTTCTTCGTGGGTACCTAGCAGCCCACCTTTTAACCATAATTGATGCAACCAGTTGTAGGTTTGGCCCTTAAGTTTCATCCAGGTGATGGCGTTGTTGGGTTCGAAAACAAAAGCCCGGCCTAATCGGGTGATATGCGCTTCGATATAGGAGACCAAGCGGCGAGTTTGGATATAGCGCCAGGGAGAATCGGGGAGGTTGTCCAGAGTTCGGCATCCCCAGACTTTAATTCCTTTACCGGGGAAGCTGCGAACCAGATTCAACGAAGTGCCATTCTGATTAAAGAGCGCATCAGCTTCAATAAAGGAGCGTATTGGGCTGACCACCTTAGCTAAAGCCACGTTGGCCGGAGCGGTCCAGATACCTTGCTGATTATCATTACTTTGGATAACCGCAGCCACCGCCGCGGTAGGCGAAAGGATGATATGTTGACCATTTTCTTGATATGTGGTTTTCAGTCCCGGCCAATATACCGCGCCCCATTGCCGATCGCTTGAGGAAAACTGCTCTAAACATGTAGCGGCCGGTACCGGATCATCCGGGGCATCCAGCAATCCCATGATGCCACGTCGGCTCTTGCAAAGGTCGAGTACTGACTGCCAAAACTGTAGCCAAAGATCGATGTCAGCACCTAGTTCTTCCATTTGATTAAACAGGACAACATCAGGAACGATAATCAGGGTGATAGTACTTTCCGCGGCAATAGCCTGCTTAAGCCAATTTTGTCGCAGCGCAGTGATCAATGATTGAAAATCGTTCAGTGGTTCATCAGAGGCCAGCGGCAGTACATAGGCTTGTTGACCGCCATTTTCAAAAAAGTGGCGCACAGAGTAGTACATTAATCCTGACTCGTGAAATTTTAGGGTAAAGTCGGTCAGGCTGTTTAATTTAACTATGGTTTTACTACCCGAACGGGTTTTACTGGCCGAAATTTTTGGAATATAACCAATAAAAACCGGTATACCCATAAATGCATCATCTGGCGTCTGGGATATCAGCTTCTCCGCGATTGTCACGCCCGGCTGTTTTATTTCCATTATCGTTTCCTCTACAGGACAGGCGCGGCAAACCGCGCCCCAGTACGGTTACTGTGCTACTTTTTGCGAAAATTTCAGGATAATAAATTCAGCCGGACGGACTGCCGCCATGCCAACCTTGACGATCATTCTTCCATGTGTAATGTCGTCGTCAGACATAGTGACACCTTGACCAATTTGGACAAAATAGGCTTCTTGGGGGTTACTACCGACCAGCGCCCCTTGTTGCCAAAGTTGATGGAGGTAATTGTCAATGGCTGACCGTACTCGCTCCCAAGTCGGTTGACTATTGGGTTCAAAGACGGCAATTCGCATTGCCTGTTTGATATCCCGTTCCGCCGCATTAAATAGACGCCGTACCGGAATGTAACACCAGTTGTCATCATCTTTTTTCAGGGTACGTGCGCCCCAGACAACAAAACCTTTGTTGCTGAAATAACGGATGGCATTAATTCCTGTCGGGTTCATGACTTTTTGGTCATCGTCAGTGAGTCGCTCGGCCACATCGCTAATCCCATTCAGCACAATGTTAGCCGGTGCTTTCCAAACGCCACGGTTGGCATCAGTGGCGCAATAGACACCGGCCATGACTGCACTGACAGGAATCATTTTGCTTATGTGCTGTATTGCATCAATAGCTTTTCGATAGACATCCGGGTTTTTCTCTTTGAGTTCCGTCAGATTGGTAACATTAGCTGCTTTTGCATCCTGATAACCTGA
This sequence comes from Photorhabdus akhurstii, assembly GCF_019090985.1. Classification (NCBI taxonomy): domain Bacteria; kingdom Pseudomonadati; phylum Pseudomonadota; class Gammaproteobacteria; order Enterobacterales; family Morganellaceae; genus Photorhabdus; species Photorhabdus akhurstii. The sequence goes on from NZ_CP020335.1 coordinate 2,913,249, forward strand.
AACAGCTATAAGGCTCTCTTCCGTTTGCATAAGCTGTGAGACTTTTATCGCAGGATAATACGTTGCGGTTTGTGAGGATACGTTAGTGCTGATAGTGGATGTTTTATTCTGATTATCAGCGATAAGGAAATAGCCCTCATCCAATAATGAAGGTGTCAGACTGTTATATATCCTGCTCTGGTAATTAGAATCTTGTTCAGGACAGACGATTAAAGTAATTTCTAAAGCTTGCTTAATTAACTCAGGGATTAAGGCCAGAGTTTTAGTATCTTCCGACTTAGCAATCGGCAGGATATAACAAGGCCCACCGCCATTTTGAAAATAAAGTTTTAAGGCATCACTGCTTGTTGTGTAATTAACTGTCACCTCGTAAGTGTAATCGGTTTTTTTTTCTTCTTCTGGATCGCTATTAACTTCTTCATTTTCGGCTGATATATCACCTTCAACTTTTTCAACTTTCCTAGATTTTTTAGAGGCAGGGGGAGGAGTTGATTTAATAACTATTGACGTAACACAACCTACATGAAACTGGTTAGTGAAATCCAACCAGCTACTAACACGTGTCACTTGTGGCGTCGTAGTCGTACTAGGTTTTTTCGGTGAAAAACGCCCAATAAAAACCGGGATTGCCGTGCTTCCTTGACTAACAGAAAGCGCTGGTGATGCATCTTCTTCAATATAGACGCCAGGAGTAGAAGTTTGTGTGGCCATATTCCTTCCCTTCTATTGGTTCATATTCTGTGTAAACTGCAAGATAATAAATTCGGCTGGACGAACTGCCGCCATACCCACTTTAACGATCATTTCACCATGTTTAATATTGTCATCAGTCATGGTGATACCTTTACCAATATGAACAAAATAAGCCTGTTCAGCTTTATTACCCACCAATCCCCCTTGTTGCCAGAGGGAATAGAGATAATTATCGATAGCTCGACGCACCGCTTCCCAAGTGGGTTGACTGTTCGGTTCAAAGACCGCGAAACTCATGGCATTTTTAATATCTCGCTCTACACTGTTAAACAGACGGCGAACCGGGATATAACACCAGTTATCACTGCCCTCAAGCGTACGAGCCCCCCACACCAATGTGCCACTCTTAGGAAAGGTACGAATCATATTCAACGCTTTAGCGTTATCTTTGTTATATTGTCCTTGCAGGTCATCAGTCACCGGATATTTAGGTTGTAATCCTCCTTGAATAGGGACGTTAGCCGGTGCTTTCCAAACACCCCGACTATTATCGACACTGGCATAAATACCGGCCATTACTGCGCTGGGTGGAATATTAACGCTAGCTCTTTTCCCTTCTTTATCTTTTTCTCCCCACTCAGCGGTCAACCAAGGATAATAAACTGCGCCATAGGCGGTAGCGGTATAAGTCTTAAGTACTTCATCGGGTTTTTGGTCCAAAGTTATTTGAGTGTCTGGGACATCAAAATCAAAAATGGCAAATAATCCTTTTAATCCTTTGCCCGGTTGGCAAAGTGTATCTACAGCAGTAGTAATATTCTCTCCGGCAGCAACCAGCAATGTAACATCATCCAGCTTCGGAACTTGGTTTACTAACTCTTCGGTTTTAATAAGATAACAATATCCACCGCCATTAATAAAATAGGCACGTAGTGAAACATCAAGCTTATCATCAGGATCAAATTGCCCACCTTTTCGTGTCAAATAGTCCAGCCAACTACTGATACGGATATAATCTGCGGATAAAAATTTATTATCATTTGCAACTGCAAAAACAGGTACCGCCGTTGCACTGGAACGGACAGAGAGTGCCAATGAAGCATCTTCTTCAATATAGACACCCGGATAAGATGTATCAATTGTCATAATATTCGCCTTTAAAAAGCACTGCATTGACGTGCCAGACTATTCCTGACAACAAACAGTCCTGACGCCAAACAATGTATTAATGGAATTCAACAGTCACCCGATCGGCTTTCAAACTTATTTCCTGCACCGCAACTTCATTACTGGTGGCATCAAAACTGGGGGCGGTTAGTTTTTCTGGGAAAGCATTAGCAATATTCCAAGTAATCAGCAGGTTTGAACCTGTTTCATCGGTGAGACTAATAGAAATATCTTTCTTCTCTATCTGATTAAGCGAAATAGAGTTAATCCAATCGTACAATTTAGATTGCCCTTTAAAAATACCGCGCTTTAAGGTAATGGTTGGTCTCTGGCGTTGACCGGGCATTTGTAACCAATTACCAATTCCATCACGATATTCAATCGTGTCATAGCTAATATCTAATCCCGATACACTTTGAAAAGACATTTGCTCATCACCAACAGTCACGACAAAACGATAAGTTGGAATGGGGTATTGAACAGCAATTTGATCGGCAGTTGTAGACATTGTTATTTCCTTAAGAGTTAAATTCATAACTGGGTTAAAACACACATCATTTTAGGTACGCTACCGCCCTTAGGTATCATGCCTAATGCCTGACTTGTGTATTCACCGTGCTTTAATATCCAAACCCTCATTCAAGGGAATGAGGCGACCTGACTACTGATTAACGTAAGTTAATACGTGATAAACATCACACTGTTGGAGCTTTAAACTACTTGTTGAACAGTAATCACTCAAATACCGCCAAATAAAAGTTAAAAATAAAAAATAATTATTTTTATCAATTTTTTATCTATTAATTCAATTACATATGGAAATTACCCTCAATTCACAGCATTATTTCTCATGGATATCTATTCACTTATTTTTACAAAATGAATTTATATACAATCAATAATACCTAAAAATATTTTATCTATATTTATAAGCCCTCCATCACTTCATGGACAATAGAAGCACAATCATCACAATATAAATAAAACTAATAATTAATTATCATTATTTTTATTTATAAATAAAAAACAGAAAAATAACTCACATGACAAAATAAAATAAAAGATTTTAAATAATTTATTTTCTTGCATTACTCATGGGAAAACTATATAAGTTCTATCGGGCATAAGCCTAATTGAGCCATCCTGGCTATAGCGAATAGACAAACATTAAACAGAGGCAGAGAATGCGTTATGTTGAAAATAACTAGAGATGTTTATTTAGACTGTGACTCAAACAAAATAATTTATGGTAAAAATGTATTTATCATTACTGAAAAAGAGAAACGCCTGCTACTTGCATTGTGGGAACATGCCTCACAAGGGAAGACATTAAATCGGGAACAATTGATTCCTCTGGTTTGGCCCGAACGCAAAAACGGCGTAGCAGAAACTAATTTATTGCAATTAATCTGTAAGTTACGCCGAACGTTACGCTATTGTGATCTCGGTGAAGCCATACACACTGTATACCGACAAGGCTATCGTTTTATCCTGTCATCTCAAGATAACGAACAAGATAATAATCAGCCCCAAAATACCAAATTACCTATTCCCATCGCTACACCCCCAAAGCCATTTTACTGGCGTTTCACCAAGATGATTGTTATGTTTATCACTGCAATTATCTGGATATCAACTCTCCTATATACCGCCCCCTTTCTGGCTAAGAGATAATGATGATTTTTATTTGCGGCTCATTTCAGCAATTTATGGGCCGCTTTGATAAGAAAATATTATGACTCATTATGCTGCTCTCACTATGTAATTAAATGCAACGTTGCGGGGTCGATTTTCATTCGCAGTCGGCACAGTACGAGATGCATCAAACGATAACTCTGCAAGTCGATCACGTGCACCTACTGCACTCATTGACCGGCTATCCCCTGCACTGTATTCACCGTATTCACCTGATGTTGAAAATGCTCCAGATACCTTGCCTGAAAATATTCTTCCTGACACATTTACTGTACGTCCTGTTACTGATGCTGTGATATTTCTAATGGCGTCCCCCTGCCACGACAACACCCCACGCCCCACATCAACACCACGTCTATCATCCCAGCCACGAATAAACTCGCCTCTTAAATCAGGTAATTTACCGTCAGGGTAGGCTTCGGCTAACTTCGGAAATTTCGATTTATCAAAGACCGCTCCATTACATTGAAACCACCCAGTCGGCGGTATAGCAGTCGGCCAAGGAATAGGAGTACCTACGGGTATATCATTAGCTTTACTACTATTAATATCTTCACGCAATGAATTTACTATTTCCTGAGCAAGCTTTTGTGTAACCGCCAATGTATCGCTATTGCCAATCACATTTGTGAGCTGGACAACACCCTTTTGTGTTAATGAAGCATCGGGAATTTTTGTTATGGTTTTTCGTTCTAAAGCTCTATTTAATTGTGCGGTGAGTTTAGCTATATCCCCATCATCAAGAACATCCTCGCCAGATTGTGTCGAGATGAAATCAGCCAAAACAGATGATATGGATGATGATTGACGTAATACCTTATTTAATAAGTGAGATGGGACATCATTTGGTGGAAATCCAGTCAGTAAATCCTTACTTTCTTCATATAATCTCTGACTCACGACATTTGCATTATTACTAATAGAAAAAGCCTTAAAATCATTTCTGTAACTCATATACCCCCCTGGAATTAAATAATGTTATTTTATAATCAACATCTTGAATTATTGTAAAAATAATCTCCTGTAATTCGGACTAATCAAAGTCTAGTTCAGAAAAATAATAATGCAGTATTCTTATTGCTTATGACATTAACTATTTTTGTATAATTGGCAATAATAATTCATTCAATGTTTTTGGATGGAAAATATATTCATAGATACATATCTAACATCTTTAAACTATTTTCTTCTTATTATTCCCATCTCTTCCCATATCCTCTATTTATGAGGAATTCATATATTAACCTCCAAAATTAGAAAATGAGATAAATAAAACAAATCGGGCTAATTATTCTCCTACTCAATTTATTCATGCTTCAAAGCTAACAATTCAGTTAGATAAGCCCGCAAAACTGAAAGATAAAGGAGCTATTACAGAGGAAAAGTACTAGCTCCCAAAATAAATTGTCAAGGTAACCAGAAAGCCCTATTATGGAGCTATCAACCATGTTTACCCCACCAGACACTAATTTTTACATAGCATATAAATTTTCCAGCCTTCTAAATCTGTATCCAATTCACAAATAGTTTTGCCTTTTGACGAAACCCAATATTCACCGTAAGAAAGCTCTCCATCCTCTTTGATAACTCCTCTTTTAACAACTATGTCATTGCCGTGGTTATTATTGTGTGAAAAATTAGTTACATTTATAAACGTCAAACTTCCATCTGTAATATATTTTTCACGCACATTATCGTAATTATTATCAGGCGGGATAGAAAAAGCATATATAGCATTATTTTCATCCCAGGCAGGAACTTCAAAATAGACAGTTTTGCTGTAGTGTTCATAATCTATAATTTTCATATTAGATAAAGTCATTCTAGGATCTTTTGTATAACGCTGTGTGATAATATCTTTTTTAACGATAGCTCCACCTTCGTCAACATAAATTACTCTAATGCTACTTTTAGGCTCACTATTTTTTGGCTTATCCTCCTCCAGTGTAAATATAGCGACTAATTTTTTAGTATCCGGGATAACATATGTTGTAATTTTCATTCCATCATCAGTAGCCCAGGAAGTTATATCTTTCAACTGATAACACACTAAACCATATATATCGCTAGAATGTTTGAGCTTCCTGATAGTAAAGGAGTTATGACTTTTATTGCATTCAATTCTCTCTGTATATTCCGAAATATCAGCATTTGCGGAAAAAGAGTACAATAAACTTGATAAAATAAATACCAAACCCTTCCCAAATCTCATATATTAACTCCCTTGATTTTTCATTAAATAGGGAATAGTGTAACAAATTCAATGAATAAATATTTTACTGAGACTGTGTAAATGTAGTGATCTTGCTCGCAGTTTTCGGCACTTCCGGCCATTCCACATCAGGCGCTTGATTCACATCTACACGAGTAAGCAATACTCTGTACTTTTTCCATTCGAGTAAAACAGCTTTATCTGCATCAGTAGCAATTTCAAAGTCAGCCGAGTCTAGAAAAATTCCTATTTTTACTTTATTCAATAAATTATATCCGATTCAACCTCATCTCATCACTCCTTTTTAAACCTCATTTACTCCATAGCAGTATTCCTTCCTTACTGAGTATTTTATTAACGAAAACAGTTAACGATTATGCTATTTCTTCATTTATCCCCAATAGCATGCATTATTCCGGGTACCGCAATTCGAAGCTGTAATAAAAGTGATTTGCTGTCACTAACAACACCTTGGATAAATCGCCGGTTATTGATTCTATTGATACTGGCATACAAAAACTCCATAAAAAACCCCATATAGAACAAGTTATGAGTTCATTTCTTCATAAAACTGATCATCAATGTAACCGCCCCAAAACTCCACTCCGTTTTTTTTTATAAAGATGCAATCTTCCCCGCAAGGATGACGTGCATCAATGCGTATCGCGCTCCTGGAGACTTGATGCTTTTTCATTAAATAGGAAACTTCGGATGGAAAATTATTTGAAGCATCACAACTGATATACTGGGCACTGATCTGCTTTATTTCTTGCTTTGTTAACTTAACCAATGAGTGACCTCACTATACAAAAACCGCAGTTAAGCGGTTTAATTGTTAGATGGTGAATAGGTGTTTAAATAATTATTTCTTAAAGTAAAGATTAAGTAAAAACATAATGATGGGCATTGCTATTGAAAATAGTAATATGGTCAAAAACCATACTTTAAGATCACCAATTTTCTTCTCTAAGCCGCCAATTTTTGTGTCTATTTTTGAAATTTTCAGATCTACTTGTTCTTCTGTTGGTCTTTTTGAAATCTTACCATCCAGTTCTGTTACTTGCTCAGAGCTTGCTTTCTTTTCTACGGATGAAGAGAGGTTATCTATTTTTTGTAGTATTAAAGCAATGTCGGTCTTTATTGAGCCAACATCACCGGTGACTGATTTCAGGTCAGACTTCATATCACTCATGGTAGTTTTGATATGCTCAACATCAGACTCAAGCCTTGCTACACGAGCTTCCAACATATTTCCACCTCCCCCATCTCCGCTACCATGTTTGAATGATGAACCATTATCAAGTAAATGTCTACTTAGCGAAACACTATCAGCCAACCACCGGCCATTAGAAAATCGCACGCCATCAATGACAGAATTTTCACTATCCATTGCGCGCCTCCAATGAAATCATTCTAAAGTGAGCTTCTGATTTATGAATAGTCTCGTCAGGTGTATCAGCACGGGCTATAGAACATTTTATTGCATAAATACCTGTATTTATTACTCTAATTGAAGCCGAAGCACTCAAAAACCCAGGCACATCTGTCGGTTCTGCTTCAATATCATCAGCAGTTACTGATATTTTTACGGGTATTTCTTCTGCTCGACCATGTAGAATTGTTGTGCCGTTTTTGTCAGTAATATCTATAGAAATTAGATAGTCTTTAGATTGGTGAAGCCCAACAAAAGCGACAGCAATAGTAACTTTCGTTTCAACAGGTAATGCTGTACATCGAAAACTGAGTATCGGTTCTTCCCTACCTCTGGCATCCTTTGTGGCGGGAAAAATGAAAGCTATTCTCTCTGAATTCATTCAGACCTCTTGTGTGTTCTTTCTGCTGTTTCACATCTGATACATCGGATTAATCCGGCACTTTCTTAGCCAATGATCTTTGGGGCATCCATAGCGTTTTGTAACAGTTGTACATTTAGCCACGCCTTGCCGCAAACGTCTCCAGTATACATTATACCCCTTGCAATATACACGTTGTCCGTTGCAACACTCGCTAGTGATTTAGCCCTTCCACTAATATGAAGGTTCCCGTTATCATTTTTTTCTATAAAGAATTTCCTATCTTCGGCGATATAATTATTTATTGCCCCAGAATCATAAATATCGGTGTTTTGAGGATCTAACAGCTCTTTCCTATAAGAAGCATTCTTTGCCATTCAACTTGCAACACCAAACTTAGAATTTACCAGCCAGACCTAGATATTATCTTTCGATTTTAGATTACTCCCCATCACGCTCGGCAGGAAAATTATTGGGATCACTTTAGTCACGTATTTCAAACCATTTATTGACAAAAATAAACTTACCTTGATTGCCATAAAATGAAGGCGACCTGAATACGCTGTTATAATCAGGTCCCCATAAGAACAATTATTATTTTCATTCTATCCAATAGATTATCTCTGTTTCAATCTCATCACTCCTTTTTAAACCTCATTTACCCCATAGTAATATTCCTTCTTCAATGAGAAAAATATCATCAGGCTTTTCAATTATATAGACAAAAATCTTTATCGGAATATCTGTATTAATATCTATCCTGACAGCTAGTCTGTTAACGAAAAAAGTTAACGATTACGCTATTTTCTTATTTATTCCCAATAGCATGCATTATTCCGCTATCAGATCATCGTCATTTACCGCTGATATTGTCCTGTGACTACCCGGTTTTACCGCAAAGATATTTTTCGGCAATTTAAATCCGCGCAGTTTTAATAATGCCAGCGGCCCTTCGCCCAGTTCTGTGCGCAAAATCCAGGTTAATGGCAATCCATCCGGGGCAGTAAATATCAGGCGGTAACGGCTTTCATCCAGTCTCTCCGCTTTTGCCTGCGCCAGCCAGCGGATCAGCCCCCAGTTCCCCTGGTAATCACCGAACAACCTTGCCCCGGTATTGACACTGGTCCACATCAGCGTCACCCCCGGTTCATCGGTCTCGCCCGGCCAGCGAAAACTCTGCCAGCTTTCCATCTGGTTAAAATAACGCAATTGCTGTCCATCTATCGTCAGGTCAGTTTCCGCTACATCCCGAACCGGTTTGGCCCGCAGTTCAAACCGCAGCCCCTGACTGCCATCGGCAAACAACAGGTCCGATAGCTGACTGAGCTGATTTATCGCTTTCAAAAAATCCGGGTTAACCTGCACGCCCTGACCGCTCACTTCATCCACCACCCACTGGTTACCCGCTTTATGCACTATCCCGCCTAGCTGACGCGTCAAAAACTGCTCTATCCGCCCCGAATCCGACCGAATAAACTGCCCCAACATCGGCAATGAGATTTCACTTTCCCCTCTGGCAAACGGGTAACGGCCAGTGAATGCCCGGTTCCAGTTGTCGACTATCGCCCTCTGCCACTGGGTGTTCAGATTCGCTTCCGCCGGTTTCAGTACGCCCTGCCACGCCTGCGTTAACGGCTCCACAAACATTGCCTGACCAAAACCCCGCCATTGTCCCCCCAGACTGGCGGCTATCAGGCGGCCGTAGCCCTGTGTATCGGTCAAATCGGTGCTTTTCCCTTCAAAGACCGTCTTAGCCAGCGCATTCGCCATTGCCGGCGGGTCATCACTGTTGTTCATCTGTTGCAGTTTCAGCCGCACTTCGGTTAGCCGCGTAAGAAAAGTTTGCAAATTCAGGGTGCTGTCAGTCTTGATTCCCCCGGCCGCCCGGTTTTCTCCCATCAGCGCCAGCAACGGCCCAAAGGTCTCGTTCATTGGCCCGCGCACGCCGACCGTCTGTCGGTCAATCATTCGCGGCGTTTTTTTATTCAGCAACGTCTTAGCGGATTTCACCAATGAATCCGATAACGTCGGCCCCTGTAGTCCGGTCTCCCCCTGATAGGCCAGCGTGTTCATCAACGCAATCAGCGGAGACTGACGCCTGTCCGCCATCAGGGTTAGCTGGTCGATAACATCCGACAGATTCCGGGTTTTATGCCAGCGCAGACTGTTGAGAAAATCCTGCCACACGCCGGCAAAATCGGTGAAGTAACGGGCGGTCAAGCGGGCTTTCAGCTCTTCGGGTGACACCGCAGCCGAGACCGTCTGACGGTTATCACTCAGCACCCAGTCAATCGCTTCCTTACGTGACGCCACCGCCTCCGCTATCGCTTTTTGTATCCCGCCTTCCCACGCCTGACGGGTAAACATCCCCGGTATCACGCGAGAGGTGGTAAACAGCCGTTCAGCATCGGTGTCGCCGGTCATTTGGTTGAGTGTCAGGTCCGCGTAATTTTTCTCCACCGATTGCAGCATCTGCTGGTAGAGCGCCGCTTCGGCATTGTGCCTACCTAGCTGGAGCAGCAAAAGCTGACGCGCCTGTTTAACCAGCGCTTTATCCGGCGTTATCCGCCATTCGGGATGCGCGGGCAGATTCTCCGCATAAAACTTCCACAAACCCCACGACGCGTCCAGCCAGACGCCGGGGGCAATGCCGGCCCGCTCAGGTTCATTTTCATTCAGTATTCGGGTTAAAAACGCGGCATCCGCTTTTTCCGGCTGCGCCATCATCAGATAAGCTTTCAACTGGTCGTGACCGGCTTGCGCCCATTTGGCCCTCAAAGGGCTGCCCGGCGGTAAATTCACTAATGCGCTCAGTTTCGCATGCAGCACCGCCGCCGCTTTGTCCCGTATCAGGCGGTTATTGACCTGCGCATAATAGGGCAGCACCGTCGTCAACAGTTTCTGATTCTGACTCAAGCTAAAACGCTCATACCACGGCACGCCATGTTCAGCCCGGTATTGCAGCCGTTCCACCTCGTTACTCAGGTCCTTTAAAGCTATCAACTGGGCATCAGAATTCTCCGGCTGAGTTTTGAGGTCAGTTACCACCGCCTGCACCTCGACTATCTGGTCACGGTTGGTGAAAAGGGAGAGCACCATGCCGGCGCCCCACAATAAGCCCAGCGCCATCAGGCCATAACAAACGGTCTGTGTGCGGAGCATGCCAACCCGCTGGCCGTGGAAACGACGACTGCCCTCCAACACCCCCTGCCAGGCGGTGTCGGGCAGCCAGATCTGCGGGATGCGAGTCGTCAGCGCCTTGAGCGGCAAACTGAACATCAAACCACGCAGCAAGACCACATCGCCATACTCCGCTAACCACGGCGTCAGTACCTGTTTCCAGTGAGCAATCCCCCGTTGTTTCAAGTTCGCGGACAGACGACAGAGAAAATCGTGGGCCGTCTTCTCCAGCAGTTGCTGCATCCCGCGCTCGCGCAACGGGTCAACCAATTCTTGCAACTGTGTCTCTACAATATCCGGGGTACAGCGTTCAGGAAAAAAGCAGCCGACGGCCTGAGTGATACGATCTTCCTGAGACCAGATGCTGTGACACACCTGCCACAGGTAGACCGGAGCCTGCCAGCGTAACTGTTGGGCCTGTTTTTGCAACATCCGCAGGGCTTTATCCATCAACACCGGCTGCGCGCTTTGGTTTTCGGTCAGCGCCCAGACAATACCATTGAGCGGCCGGTAACGGCGCAGGCGACGCAGCGCCATCAACTGAGCGGTATCCAGTTCAGCTTGCAAACTGCCGCCCCAGAGCAACAACGAGCGATAACCTTCCTGCCAATACGCCGTGGTCAGCCCCGGCGCGATGGCTTCCACCTGCTCCACTTCGCCCACCACCAGTAAAATGCGGACTCTATACCACCAGAACCGCCCGTAACGGAGGCGCATGCGATCGCCCAAATCACTCAATACCAAAGCGGCCTGGCTAGAGCGACCCGCTGCCCGCTCGATTTCAGGTCTGAGTTTTTTCTGTGCTTTATTCTGCCGAATATGCCACCAGACAGCATTGCCAAATAAGCCTATTAATAGGATCGGAAAAACTGTGGCGTAGGCATACCATGCGGATTTAAGCAGCCCTCGCTCCTCAAGTAATGTTTGATTCAAGTAGATCAACATGAGAAATATCCCAGCAAGGCTAAGGGTAATAAAAATATACCCAAAATAGCCATATTGGTGATGACGATTAACTTTCATTGATGTAATTCCTTAGTCATTAAATAGAGGCTAGCGCTCCCCTCAGGTAATTGATTGATAACGATATGATCGCTACCGATCAAGCTAATTGCCTTAGTTAGCATGGCTGATGCCAAAAATATCGATAGCGGTCCCGGAGGACCAAAAGTATGATCGATTAAATGAACCGAATTTTCGGTAAAAAGATTAAACGCAGAGTCATGACTGTTAATTGTCAGTTCAGTCAGAGCATCATTCGTGACACCCGTTATCCAAAGGTGCCGCATGTTATTTTTATCAATACGGTTATATTCAAACAATATCTGTAAGTCTTTGATTATTTCTCCGGGTAATGAAGGTAATGTTCGCCCCATACCGGCAAGGACATTGAGTTTTTCCTGCGTGGCAAATTTTGTCGACGAAAATAATTGAGCCGAGACAAATTCACTGTACGCTTTTTTATTGTTTTCAGAAGGCCAGCACTGGAATGCGATAACCATTATTAGCCCTTCAAAATCATCCTCATTGTATAATTTATCGATCTCATCCCGGTTTATTATCGGTAAAGGACTCATTTTCCACTGTCGATATATCGCAGGCTTATAAGAAGCGTGATCCTCGGAAGCAATATAAATCTGGCGTAAAAGAGAACGATAACCCGGACACTGTTTTTCAAAATCCTGATCAATGTTAGCCAATAATTGCCGTCTATCGCTCGATGGCAGAGATAATTCCCGCCCCTGTTCAGGAAAAACAGGAATCTCTTTCGCATCACCTAACAGCGGCGCAATACCTTGTTGCTCAGGCGTCAGAATAATATTACCGATCACCGCCAGTTGTTTTCTGCTCCATTGCTGCCATTGGAAACGAGTTTCAGCACTGGCTTCTTCCCAAGCGTATGCTGCCGCGCAATATTGCTCATAGCGATTTAATACCGCACCAAATAATAGCAGCCACACCAGAAAGGACGGTAAGCTGCTATAAATCGCCGCATGATAGAAATCGGTGGTGTCTTTTATAAAAGCATAAATCAGTGTGCCGGCAATCAGTATTAAAAGTAAAATGATAAACCATAACCGATAACGCAGAGGCGACACTGCTTTAAGTTCCGGTATTTCAGGTATGGGCCAACTCATAATAATAACTCGATATTATCCTGGGAAATGGAATCGAAAACAGGCAACAACAATCATATATCACCATTGAATGCATACCTTGTTCCGCATTTAAATAAAAGATCAGGCTACTGATTAATTTAACCGATTTGTCTTTATCATAGAGCGTTAACGCTGTCACGCTTGCGATTCTACTTTGATCAGTGATATGACTGATAAACATAATTATCTCCTCATATTCTCATCCGTTTAACCATATGGTCTTATCCATATCATTAGAAAGAAGATAAGGGAACCACTCATTAATACAGCGGCAAAAATCAAGAATGACGCACGCCAGTATTTCTTATCTTTAATGCTTTTCTTTATCCGACAAATGGCAGATACATCAAGCATCACAATTATCGGCCAAGTGTAAAATAATATTAAAAGATAGACTAATAATGCCGATCCCCAAAAACCAAAACTAATCACATCTAACCTCACTAACTGATTATTTCTTTAAACATCTGGTTTTTCCTTCTGCTGATGGTTAACCCTTACATCCCTATAAGGGGTTTTATTTGAAGCATGTTATTGCCGTTTAAAAGCACCGGGCCTAACCCTGACGGTCTGACTAATTGCATCCCAAAATGCTACAATTTCATTCTGGGTATAGGCTGTTGGTGTTTCTTCATCATTAACCACCGTTAAATCAAACACCGGTGTTTCTCTTCCGCCAGTTTTTTCATTTGTCAGTAATGTAAACAGATAACGCGGATCATCACTATTCGGCTGCTGCCCCACCAACAGCAACTCTTCGGTATCCAACTTATTAATTTTCCTCACTCCTTTACGGAAAACCCCTCCCCGATACAGACTCGCTGCAATTACACCGAAGCGTTCCAGCATACTGTCTTTTTCCCGAATATAGTTATTCGTCATCATGGTGACATTCAAATAATTAGCCGGATTCGTTTTATACACCAACTCCATAAATTCTTTATCTCTGTTATTATCGGCAATAAACGCATTGGGAATACAACTCCCAGCGGTAGTGGGTATTTCCGTCTCCTTACGTCCTTGTATACGGGATAATAAGTTTTTCAACTCAACCAATTTCTCTGGCACATTATTGGTATAAACCGTTGGTTCAGTCTGTCGATCCTTGTCATAACGTGCCGCAGAGCCATCTTTCGCTTTCATTTCCACTTTTATTGCCACACCATTACTGTACAGATGAGCTTCTAGCACCCGGACTACATCCGGTACACTTCGGCTCTCTATCCGCTCGAAAATAATTCCCTGCATTCCTTCAGGTAAACGATAGATATTTTTCAAATAAGGCATATCAATCGGTTCCACCGTTTTTGTTTGCCGTAATGCCTTTTCCCGTAATTGAATACGCTGCTCAAAAGCAGGCGGATAGAGCAAGCTGGTCTCGATGAGATTATCATTCACCCAAATAGCATCATTGACTGTATTATTATAGTCTGCTGGCAAATCAACCAGATATCGGCCAACACAACGGGTTTGTAAGTTTGTTAATAATTTATCCACGGCTAATTTTTCCTTCTGATTTAACACAGTATGAGGGGGATAAGGCTGTAACCATTGCCATAACCCGTAAAACACCAGCAACAACAAGCTGACAATTGCAATAATGATTAATACTCTTTTTCTATTCATCGGGATAAGCCAGGGAAGTTTGTTTAACTAATTGCGCTATTTTGATAATTGCCCGTAGAGTAAAAAAACGGGTTTTATCGGTATTATAGGCATGCTCATGATCAACCTCCGCTCCCAATATTGAACGCAGCCCTCCAGCGGTAAACTTTCCACCTTGCACCGGTACTGTGCCATCACCGGGTTGTTGCGGCTTTTCAAGAATAAAAGCTCTTAAATGACTATGGTCATCGGGTTTGTTTGGGTCGAGGGAATATCCCACCATGCGTGTATCAGAAAAGTGATTATTAAAAGGATCATAAACCGGTCTATTAAATACCAGATTAGGATCATCTCCCCGGTCAACATAACTTCTACGAGTCCACCTCACGACGCCGTAAGAGAGGTGTGTGGTACTGTTACCATAAAAGGCATAGGTATTGCTGTGATAACAACTAGTTAGTCCCTCAATAAAAGGCCGGACTTTTGTCGACAATATATCACGATATGTATCCCAATCCGCCTGCATTACTACCGGGTTTCTTTTCTCATTGGTCGGATTAATTAGACGATCTTCACATAGCCCCCACCACTTATCACGTTGCAAGTAGATTTCTTCATAAGGATCGCGTTTGGGTAAGGTATAAAGTGTCTTACCATCTTTAATCTGCAACCACCCTGTGCCATATCTCAAACTAGGTAATAGTTGAAGTGGTCCCGGTGATTGCGCCATCACTGGCGTCATCTCGGCGCCATTACTGCCGATAACCAGTCCAACTCCTCCCCCTTCACCCGCTTTCATCCGTTTATAAGCCGTCGGCGCGCCATAGGTCGGCATGACACCGTGTACAATACCCAGTATTTTCTTATGTCCTCCCAGTTTCTCTGAATAGTGACGCGCCACTAATCCCCCCATTGAGTGGGTCACCAGAATCACTTTTTCACAGGGCTGACCACGCTGTTTATAGCGTGTAATAATATCAATAACATACTCAACCAGTTGATTTGCTGAATCAGCATTAGACTGGAGCCAGTTATATCCCATGACATGAACCGGAAACTGATATTGATAACTCAGCTTAATCTCTTTCGATAAAAGCTTTTCTTCCCCCGTTTCCGCCTGTAGATCCATAAACTCCAGTTTCTGGCGCAGGGTCAGTTCTCCTGTCTTATTCAACCGGTTAAACAATAACTCATCCTGATCATCCAACGCAGCCTGGAGCCAGGGTAAAAATTCTCCATAACTCATATAAGATGCCTGCCCCAGCCTCGCTCTTGACGAGAAGGAAATTTGGGGCCTTCTTTATGATTGTCATCCACCCTTCCACGCGAATCGACCACGGTATTTTCCGGATCAAGCAGCTTTTTTCGTGTTTCTGGTCCTTTTAACATCCACTCCCACACGCTTCCATAACCATCCACACGCCAAACTTCATTCCCTCGTTTATCTTGCAAATTACTCCCCATCACGCCTGGCAAAAAAATCACTGGGATCACCCGGTTAGGCACCTTATAACAAATCGCCGTCAGGTCCTTGTGACTGGGCGCACTCATTAGCGGGTAATACAACCTGCCATGTTCATCATAAACAGGATAAACAACCACTTTTTCTGATGAGTCAGTCATAATCACTCCTTACCTTCTTTTAAATAAAACTTTATTGCTTCCACACCCAATTTCTTCTGTTTAGCCGTCTTGCCATCTTCACCCGTTATCGAAGAGTGCTGACTATCGTCATGATTGTGTAAAAAGGCATGTTGATCCTTCACCGGCATATCATCAAAAGGCCAGAGCACCTGTGGTGTGACAGAAAAATCCACCGTTTCACGTTGGGAAACCATCTGACTAACACTCTGCCCGCCAAACTTCTGCCACGCTGTCGCCCGTTGGATGATGTGATTGGGCGCACCACATTCCACCTGACCATTCCCTATTCGGATATAACCACCGCCACTGACCAACAAAATCTCCTGTTTGGCACTGATGATCACTTTTCCCTCATGGCTATTCACCGTGATATCTTTCAGTGCCGCCAGCCCCATTGCATCACCCTGCGCCTCAATCTCTACCCGGCCTTTGCTGGCAAACAGTTTGATGCCCAGTTTTTGGGCAAACAGGCTGATCCTTTCACCTGCCGCTACCGTGAATTTTCTCAGCACACTGAAATCGGCATTTTTCCCACTGGTGGCGATAATATTTTCCCCGGCCGCCAACTGGAGGCTTTTTGCCGTCGTCTGCGCGATACCCTCCGGCGCGGAGAGTAACAACGCGGATTTTTTCAGTTCAGCTAATGTTTCACTTAACAACGCCTTCTGTTGCTGCAAATCCGCCAGTTCCGCTTTAGCGATTTCAGCCGCGCCGCATAATGCCTCGGTTAAGGTCTGCGCTTGTTGAAGTTGATTCAGCGCCGCCTCCATCGCCAGCACCTCACCCCCCGCTTTGGCCTGTTTATCCGCACTGATAAACAACCCTTTACCGGCCCGGATCACGCCCCAGTCGTCGGTTCGCAGCTCAAAGCCTTCACCCCGTTTATCCGGGTGTGGGCGCTGGCTATCAACGAGATGACCTAGGTTCAACTGGCTTTTACCGCCGTATTCGGTACTCAGTTTGATATGTTCCCGACCGCGTTCGTCACCCATCCGCAGTTTGTTGTTCGCCGGGGTGCGCAGAATGTTGCATTTGTAGTTGTAGAGATTGACGTGATCCGGGTGCTCCGAGTCATGCAGGGAATAGGCGATATAGGGCCGGTCCGGGTCGCCCCCTTCAAAGGCGATCGCCACTTCGGTGCCTTCCAGCAACGGCCAGTGAAAGCCATACTTCTCCCCCGCATACGGACGCGCCAGACGCACCCACAGGCTTTCGCCTCCTTGCGGCCATTTCTCCCGGTCAAAGTTAAACGCCACCCGATATAAGCCGTCTTTGTCGATATCGCCGTAGATATCATTCACTTTCGTGCTGCTCACCCGCGCAGGTATCGTGCCCGCCATCACCGGTTTCGGCACCCGTTCCGGGCGAAAGCAGACGGTTTCAGAATAAGGAATGGCGGTAAACGCCATTTCAAAACTGCTGTCCCGGCGAGCGCTGTTGGTGATCTGGGTGATTATCGCCCCTTTGCGAAATGCTTCCGGGGCGTCTCCTTTCACTTTTAGTTCCTGCCCCGGCACCAGCGTGGCGGAGGTGGTCATTCCCCGCAGGCGAATGCGTTGATTCAGGTAACGCTCGTGATGCAGGCGGGCATAAAATACTCCACTTTCCGCCTCCGGTTGATAGGCGTAACGGTCGCCGGGTATCCGGTAGTGATCGCGGTAATGGTACGCTTCGCCATAAGTAGTGCGGTCGCCCCGCGCCACATCCGCCTCGGTGTTCAGGCCGGGATATGGCCGGGCATCGTGGTAGTCATAATTGCGGGTCGCGACTTTTCCCTCCACCACCTGATACGCGGTTTCCATCCCCCAGACCACTGCGTCCTCTTCGCCGTGCATACCCGATGGATTGCGGGCAGGCAGGTAGACGTTGAACTGGTAGTCACGCTGGTCGTCGTAAAACTCCACCACATCGATCTTTAATCGGTCATCCGCCGTCACTTTGTACCAGATACCCACTTCCGCCAGCAGGCGTTGGATAAAGCGCAGGTCATCTTCGCCATACTGCATCACCTGTTCCCGCCTCGGGTAGCTGTATGCCAGGCTGAACAGGAAATCCTGCCCGCGAAATCCATGACGATCCCGCAGGATTTTCTCCACAATCTCCGGCACCGACAGTTTTTGGTAGATGGCGTATTGATGGCTTCTCGCCAGCAGCGCCAGTCGCGGCTCGAGCGTCACTTCATAGCGGCTTTCATCCGGTGAGGTGGAGAGCAGTTTAAAGCCGCTGATCACCCCGTAAACCGAGCGCAATGGCGCCGGGGGTTCGATCGGCCAGCCCCGTATCCCCGGATTGATCTCAGGCGAAGTCAGGGTAAATGCAGCCTGCTGCATCAGCATCTGTGCCGGTTCAATCCCTTTCTCCACACTGGTGAATTCAATGGCATAGTGAAACGGCTGGCTTAAGGCTTCCTGCCCGGTAAAGGCCAACACATCCAGCGGGGCTTTATTGCCCCACACTTTTAGTCTGTAGCGGCTGTGATCAAAGATAATCACCGGTGTTGAATACGTCATATTTTCTCCTAAATCTTCTGCGATCATGAGTAAATGATAAGAACTCAATATAGGGCCATGTCATTATGGTTATATCGGGAAGTAACCCACACCGGTATTTCCCGGTCGGCAGTTAACTGAGCCGTAAATATTTACATGTGTCATTCATGTTTTCGCAATACATCAACACATGAACAGGATGAACGATTTCTGAATTTTCCTATCTTCTTGGCGGGTGCTTATAAAGATCAACTCTTTTTTTCAAAAAAATACGATTTTTAATGTACCCTCTTATCTCTGTCGATATAACAGCATGTCGGACAGAATATTTAGACTCCATAAACAGTAACATGACATTTATTGACAAAAATAAGCTTGCATTGATTGCCATAAAATGAGAAGGACTTGAGCATTCTGTTATAATCAGATAATCCCCTATAAGAGCAATATCCTATTTTCATTCCTATTCAATATGTTACATGGATTTCAATTTCATTATTCCTTTTTAAATATCACGCATCAATTCGCTGTAAAAAAGAATAATTCTCATTCATGCTATACGAATAACAAGATATCCAGTGATGCAAGATAAAAAAACAGACCAACCTTTTCGCCGCAAGGCAAGTGTAAAGGCGCTACCACGAATACAATCCGATGGATTAATCAGAATATTGTTAATGATACTCTCTCAGGATATCTACCCTTTTACTGTCCCAAGAATTAGCAATTCGATTAACCGATTCAAACAACCTATTATCAAGAATGAGTGTAAATTACATTTCATGCTGATATGCCCACCATTTATTCCTTAATCTTCTACAGCAAGATAAATTATTTGTAGAGCAGGACAATTCTCTTAATTAGCCGATAATAAAGTCAATACTTTTTTATCATAAAATGCATTTCGTTTAATTTTCATTAAACTTCAAAATAAATCACTAAACGTTTCTCTGTAAAACAGTCAACAATCCCAATGAATATGATATTCATTGATAACATGCTCATTTGTTTTTAATGAGAATTTATTCACAAAGATAGAGATAAATGAGTACTAAGACGTGGCAAATAATTACCAATTAATCAATAAAGTAACTTTTTGATGTTAAATAAATTCATCAAGTAATGGAACTATCTACCTTGTTAAGCTGTCATAAATTGATGAGATTCATTCCCCTATAATTAAGGATAGAAACTATAATGCTAAAACAACTTATCTCAGCTACTCTGATTTTTAGTCTACTGTCAACTGCTGCACTCGCAGGAAAACCACAAAACTATCTCTACACTTCATCCGATGAGCTCGATCAATTACGTCCTCTGTTAGAACGTCAAGACATTGACGGTGTACAGGTTGTTTATAGCTGGAAACAATTGGAGAGCGAGACAGGGAAATATGATTTTTCCGCCATCGAAAAAGATTTGTCGTTGCTTAATAGAATAAAAAAGAAGCTGTTTATTCAGATCCAAGATCGCTTTTTTGAGAAAAATGCTCGCTACATTCCATTTTATCTCCAACAAGACACAAAATATCAAGGCGGTTTAGTTGCTCAAGTTGATAATCCCGGTGAAGGCAAAGCACAAAGTTATGGTTGGGTTGCTATTCAGTGGAATACAGCGTTGCGTAAAAGCTATCAGAATCTGCTTTCCGAACTGGCAAAAAAATTTGATGGCCGTATTGCCGGGATTAATCTACCAGAAACCGCCGTTGATATTGATATGAAACAGGATAAGACCGGTTTTAGCTGTGACCGCTATTTTGCCGCCGAACTTGATAATATCAAATTTGCCCGCCAGGTATTTAAAAAATCCTACGTGGTACAATATGTTAATTTCTGGCCATGTGAATGGGATAATGATCATCAGTATATGTCTCGCTTTTTTAATTTCGCGTCGAAAAATAAGATTGGCCTCGGCGGCCCCGATATCGTACCGTATCAATCTGCTCAGATGAAAAACGCTTATCCCTTTTTCAATCGCTACAAGGGCAAACTGGATTTGGTGGCAATGGCAGTCCAAGAACCCACGCTAACCTATACCAACCCAAAAACCAAAAAACCCTTCACTCAGCAGGAGTTTACCGATTTTGCCGAAAGCTATTTAGGGGCGAACATTATTTTTTGGAGCGCCACAACACCGTGGCTAAAGCAGTAAAACAAAGGCCATGCAGATTTGTGCATGCACAAATGGGTTGTCCTGACACCAGACAAGAATGAATAAGTATGTCAGGCTTTCGTATACGTTGCCCCAAAAGGCGAGGAACAGTCCATTTTTCCTCACCATTACCAGATATTCACTCGGAATATTCAAATAAGAATTATAAATATAAGTTTATCATTTAGGTACAGTGAAAAGTCTTTATAATTATCTCCACATAACAACAACGCGGAGCTTACAATAATCCTCTCCGCGTAGGTGAATTTTAACTCATGTCATTGACTGAATCGATGAAACGATTAAGTACACTTGAGTGCGATTTAGATTTATAAATATAACATTGATTTGCTGCACCAGGTTTTGCAATAGGAACAAAACTCAAAGCATCTCCTCCTTCCAATTCGTCAGGATGAGAATCGGTAATAAATATATAATCTCTGGAATAAATGAAATTCATGCAGCATCCCATATTATCCATCTGACGCATATTTACTTTTCCACCACTTTGAATAACTTCTTCTTCCAGGTTTTTAATGAAACTACTTTTATAAAGTACAGGATCGCATAGCCAAGTATTACTCTTGAGCAATTGCATCACATCGCCACCAGCAATATCCAATAATTCTTTTCGGCAGCAAATTCCCAATTCAGGCCCTTTTATTTTACGAATGAGACTAAAACGGTCACTTAGTATCTTTTCTGAGCTCAGAATGAGCGTGTTGCCGTCGTAATCCACTATTTCTTCAATGTTATCATAACTAAACCGGAATATATTTACCTGGGAGCTATTTCTGTCAGCTGCTTTATATAAATAAATAAGATGTTTGTTTTTCCCCCAATCGTAATAAATATTAACTATGTTACATATACTACCACTGATATGTTTTTTAGTTATTTCTTTTTCTTGTAAATAAAGATCTTTAAGATCATTATATAATTCTAAACCATCTTTAGTCAGACTCATCCCAAATTTCTCCCTTTTGAAAAGGCGCTTCCCTAATGTTGCCTCGAAGTCTTTGATTGATTTAGCTACTGGAGGAGTTGTACGGTTCATCACTCTTGCCGCTTTACTTAAAGAACCATTTTCCACCACTGCCATGAATGCTTCTAATTTACGAGAAAAAAACATAATTCACCGTTCCTATATAACTTGTGGCTAAAATAATTTCTTTGAAATAGCCTTCACCAAATGACAGCTAAATCAAGTTTGATACTGTGAAGGCATAAATTTTGTACAAAAAAACAAATACTTCTCAAACATATACCACATAAAAAAAGCGTATGTTCAATACATAGGTGGCTCAATAAACTCTATTATTCATGTTTATCATGGTTCAAAAATTAATCTCAACCAATCAACCATTAGAAAATATAAACATTACTAACGAGCTCAATTTTCTATCAAAGATTAGGATAGGGTTCTACATTTTTCAGTAATCAATTTTTGTAACACTTGAGATAAAAACGGTCTAACAGAGGCTGTTTCTCACCACAAATTATTATATTTTCCACAACAAATTATAATATTAGGGGGGCCGTTACTATTTCGTACTGACCATTGTCAATAGTTACTTTTTAAGATCCATCTGTTACTATTGTTCCTGTGTCTTTTTACTGGATGGCTGTAAAAGATGAAATTTATCTCTTTTAATATTAATGGATTACGTGCCCGCCCCCATCAGTTAGCTGCGATCGTCGAGCAACATCGACCCGATGTTATCGGCTTACAGGAAACAAAAGTTCATGACGAAGCGTTCCCTTTAGAAGAGGTGAGAGAACTTGGCTATCATGTATTTTATCACGGCCAGAAAGCCCATTACGGCGTCGCTCTGTTAACGCGCCAGGCGCCTCTTGCCGTACATCGTGGTTTTCCAGGGGATGATGAAGATGCTCAACGCCGTGTTATCATGGCAGAAATGGAGACCCCACACGGGCCATTGACCGTTATTAATGGCTATTTTCCACAGGGAGAAAGCCGTGAACATCCAGTGAAATTTCCGGCAAAAGAGAAATTTTATCAGGATCTGCAAAACTATCTGGAGCAAAACTTAACCCCTCAATCACAAGTGATTATCATGGGCGATATGAATATCAGCCCGACAGATCTGGACATCGGAATTGGTGAGAACAACCAAAAACGCTGGCTAAAAACGGGTAAATGTTCTTTCCTGCCAGAAGAGAGAGATTGGATGGATCGCCTGAAAAACTGGGGCCTGGTTGATACATTCCGCCATCTCAATCCTGAATGTAACGACCAATTTTCCTGGTTTGATTATCGCTCCAAAGGGTTTGATGATAATCGCGGGCTACGTATTGATTTATTGCTTGCAACTAAACCCTTGGTGGAGCGCTGTATCGCAACAGGTATTGACTATAAAATCCGTGAGATGGAAAAACCTTCGGACCATGCCCCTGTTTGGGCAGAATTTAAAATCTGATATTCTATTAACATAGAATATCAATCGTTTATTTTAAAATAACGTTAATTAATAATTGCTGCGCCCTATGGCGCAGCTGTTTTACTATTTTTTGTTGCTTTCGTTTTTTTCCCTCTTTTATCTTTAACCGGCAGTGGTGGTAAATCACGAAAAGCTGTTAAATTACGGTTCTGTTTAGCCTGCCAAATTAATTGCTGCAATGTCTCCTCAAGCGGCCCCATGAAATCTTGATAGCGGAACTGTTTTTCGCTGATTTGTGTTAACCGGGATTCCCAATGGGCGGTCATATCCGGTAAAGCAGCCATATCAGGCAATACATGAATCAACGCCCTACCCGCAGGTGTAGCATGAATATGGCGCCCTTGCTTATAAAGAAACTCCCGCTTAAACAGCAATTCGATAATGCCAGCCCGGGTTGCTTCCGTCCCCAGTCCATCTGTTGCACGAAGAACTTTTTTCAGTTCCTTATCCTGTACAAAACGGGCAATTCCCGTCATAGCAGAAAGGATAGTTGCATCAGTAAATGGTTTCGGCGGTTGGGTTTGGCGCTCTACCACCTCCCCTCTTTCACACAATAATTCATCACCTTTAGCAACAACGGGTAATGGCGTTCCGTCATTCTCTTCATCACGCTCTTTATTACCAAGCAACGTTCTCCAACCTGCCTCAGCAAGAAAACGAGCTTTAGCAATAAATTTTCCACCGGCAATTTCTAATTCAATAACACATTTACGGAATATGGCATCCGGGAAAAATTGCATCAAATATTGTCTGGCAATCAAACCATAAACATTAGCCTCATTATCCGTCAGATTTATATGACTACTTCGTGCTGTCGGGATAATTGCATGGTGAGCATCAACCTTTTTATCATCCCAACAACGATTCTTTCTATCTATTTCCAATAATTCTTGTGGCAACAGATTTGTTGCGTGAATAGATATCGCATTAAGCACTGCATGACGACCGGCAAAGTGTTCATCAGGCAAATAACGGCAATCAGAACGAGGATAAGTAATTAGCTTATGTGTTTCATACAATCGCTGACAAATATCCAACACTTGTTGCGCATTTAGGCCAAAACGCTTAGCAGCTTCAATCTGCAAAGAAGATAATGAAAATGGCAAAGGCGCGATTTCAGATTCCCGTTTATCCTGATAAGAGGTCACATAGGCTGGTTGACCGGTTATTCTGGCAACCACATGTTCAGCCAAAGGCCGGTGTATCAATCGTCCTTCTTCATCCAAAAAATCGATACAAGATTCACTTGGTTGCCAGATAGCGATAAAACGTTCATCTTTCGGCGTGACAATATGCGCTTTCACCTCAAAAAAATCTTTGGGTACGAAATGCTCAATCTCTTCATCCCTGCGGACCACTAACCCCAAAACCGGAGTCTGAACACGCCCGACAGATAATACCCCCTGATACCCTGCATTACGGCCAAGCAAGGTATAGGCGCGGGTCATATTAATGCCATACAACCAATCCGCTCTGGCTCTGGCGAGAGCTGAAACACATAGCGGAATAAAATCCCGGTTATCTCTCAACCGCTCAACCGCTCTGGTCACCGCCTGTGGATTTAGATCGCTTATCAAGCAACGACGAACATTTTTACGCCTGACATCATCCAGCTTCAAAAAATCCAGAACCTCATCCACCAACAGTTGCCCTTCCCGATCCGGGTCACCGGCATGCACTATTTCATCGGCTTTTTCCAATAACGTCTGGATGATGTTGAGCTGTTTCTCAACAGAAGGTCGCGGTTTTAACTGCCATCTTTCAGGAATAATTGGAAGATCAACTAATGACCAACGGGCAAAACGACCGTCGTAGGCATCAGGTTCCGCTTGTTCCAGCAAGTGACCGATACACCAGGTAACAAACTGGTTATCGCCACAAGCAATAAAGCCATCACCACGGCGATGCGGTTTGGGTAAAATATCGGCAATCGCCCTGGCCAGGCTAGGTTTTTCTGCAATAAAAAGCCGCATGGATATTATTCATTAACCTCAATTAGTACTCTGCCTGACTGTTGCTCAGACAATTCACCAATCGCGGTCAGTTCGATGCCATGACATCGTGCAATTGCTTTCACTTCGTCCATAGCTTCTGGTAGAACAGCCAACAGCAGGCCGCCGGATGTTTGTGGATCACATAACAGCTTGCGTTGAAGTTCTGTCATTTCACCAACAAGATGACCGTAACTATCAAAGTTACGCCCGGTTCCCCCCGGAACACAACCCTTTTCAATATAGGATTCCACTTCCGGCAGTTTAGGCACTTTTGCAAAATGGAGAGTGGCCTGAACCCCCGATCCTTCACAAATTTCACTCAAATGCCCTAACAGACCAAACCCGGTTACATCAGTCATTGCGGTAACACCCGCCACCTCGGCAAAATCCATCCCCAACTTATTTAAACGACACATGGTTTCGATCGCGACGCCCTGATGTTCAGGCAACAGCAAGCCTTTTTTCTCCGCCGTAGTCAATACACCGATGCCAAGCGGCTTGGTCAGCAATAGCTGGCTGCCCGCTTTCGCCGCGCTGTTCTGCTTCACTCGGTCAATATTAACGACACCGGTTACAGCCAGGCCGAAAATAGGCTCAGGCGCATCAATAGAGTGCCCTCCCGCCAGTGCAATCCCGGCCCCTTTACACGCGGCTCTGCCGCCTTCAATCACCTTACGGGCAATTTCCGGCGCCAATTTATCGATAGGCCATCCTAAAATAGCTATCGCCATGATGGGCTTACCGCCCATCGCATAAATATCACTGATAGCATTTGTGGCGGCAATGCGCCCAAAATCAAATGGATCATCTACAATCGGCATGAAGAAATCTGTCGTACTGACAATACCGATACCGTTGCCAATATCATAAACCGCGGCATCATCACGGGTTTCACTACCAACCAGTAAATGAGGGTCAAGAAATTTTTCCTGCTCACTATGTAGAATGGTTTCCAAAACTTTTGGTGAAATTTTACAACCGCATCCAGCGCCGTGGCTGTATTGGGTAAGACGAACTTCTGTTGACATAACAGACCCCGGTTACAAGTAGCTGACAAAATTGGTCATATCCGGCGGAGTAACCTTATTGGGCGCTCTTAACACAGGCGTTCCAAGGTAGAGAAAACCCACTATTTTGTCATGTTCATCACACTCCAAACCGGCACGCACGGTATTATCATCAATCCACGGACCGGTACGCCAGATACCACCAAACCCTTGAGCCACCGCCGCCATTTGCATCGCATGTACCGCACAACCCGCGGAAACCACCTGTTCCCATTCCGGTATTTTGGAATTCTCAGCCACTTTTGCAATAACAGAGATGATTAATGGCGCCCGATAAGGCGCGCTTTTCGCTTTTTCTTCCGCGTCAGCGCCAAGCTGACTATCAATGGCTGCTTGATGGAGTAATCGACTGAACCGTTCAATACCTTCATCCTGCATGACAATAAAGCGCCACGGACGCAGTGCGCCATGATCAGGCGCTCTCATTCCCGCCGCCAGAATATGCTGTAATGCTTCATCTTGAGGCGCCGGGGTTGTTAAACGTGATACTGAACGTCTGTTCAACAAAAGTTCTAATGCATCCATCTTTTCTCTCCTAGATAATGTATTTTATTATAAGCTAACATTTTCTGTTTATTTGTTAACAAATAAAAGTCCCAAAAGCTGTCTTTTCAGACAATATGCCACTATTTGAAGCTGACATTTACATGTCTGATCATTAGGATAGCTTTACTTGATCCTATTTTTGGAGATGATATGCGTATTTTATGGAAGTTGATCGCAAGATTATTTAAATGGAGTTGGCGACTATTAAATTTTATTCGGGAAGTCATTTCAAACCTGATTTTTATCATGCTGGTTCTGGTTGTGATTGGCGGTTTCCTGCTTTATCAACAGCCAAACAAAACGGCAGATAGTTATCGGGGAGCATTATATGTCAATCTCACCGGTGTTATTGTGGATCAGGTCTCCAGCCGTACTCCATTGACTCAATTGAGCCGTGAACTGTTTGGCACATCCGGCAATAAATTTCAGGAAAACTCCCTGTTTGACATTGTTGATAGCATTCGCCAGGCAAAAACCGATACCAAAATCACGGGTCTGGTGCTGAAACTTGATGATTTCATCGGCGCCGACCAGCCATCCATGCAGTATATCGGTAAGGCAATTAATGAGTTTAAAACTTCCGGTAAACCCGTTTATGCTATCAGTGACAGTTATAATCAGTCACAGTATTATCTGTCTACCTTTGCCGATAAAATCTATCTATCGCCACAAGGAACGGTTGGTCTTTATGGCTATTCAACCAATAACCTATATTACAAATCCTTGCTGGACTCACTGAAAGTCACCGCGCATATTTTCCGCGTCGGCACGTATAAATCAGCCGTTGAACCGGTTATGCGTGATGATATGTCCCCCGATGCCCGCGAAGCTGATAGCCGTTGGGTCAACGGTCTGTGGCACAACTATCTCAATACTGTCGCTACCAACCGCAAACTCACTGTTGATCAAGTATTCCCAGGCGCTGATGAGATGATTGCCGGCTTACGTGCTGTTGGCGGAGACAATGCGCAATATGCGCTTAAACATAAGCTGGTCGATTATGTTGCGCCACGCAATGTCATTGAAAGCGACATGACAAAAGCCTTTGGTTGGGACGAAAAAAACCGCCACTTCAATGCTATCAGCATTTACGATTATGCACCGCAATTGGTGGAAGGCAGATCATCATCTAAAGGCAATATCGCCGTTATTGTCGCACAAGGCGCAATCGTCGATGGGCAGCAGACGCCAGGTATGGTTGGCGGTGACACAACCGCCGCTCAGATTCGTCAAGCTCGCCTGGATGATAATATCAAAGCTGTTATTCTGCGAGTAAACAGCCCTGGCGGCAGTGTGAGCGCTTCTGATGTTATTCGCACTGAACTGGCCGCGCTACGTGCAGCGAATAAACCTGTGGTGGTTTCTATGGGGGGAATGGCGGCATCCGGTGGTTACTGGATCTCTACTCCATCTAATTACATCATCGCAAACCAAAGTACGTTGACGGGTTCTATTGGTATCTTCGGTGTCATCACCACTTATGAAAACAGTCTGGAACATATTGGTATCCATACTGACGGCGTTTCCACGACGCCACTCGCGGGTATTTCTGTTACCAAAGGACTCAGCAAACAGTTCTCAGAGCTGATGCAGCTTAATATCGAAAATGGCTATAACAACTTTATCGGTATTGTTGCTGATTCACGCCATAAAACACGTGAAGAAGTCGATAAAATTGCTCAGGGGCATGTGTGGATTGGTCATGATGCTAAAACCAATGGATTGGTCGACCAATTAGGGGATTTCGATGATGCGGTCACTAAAGCGGCTGCATTGGCAAAATTGGATAACCCAGAGCTTGACTGGATGCAGCCTGAAATGTCATTCAGTGAGTTGCTGATGAGTCAGTTGACAACAACCGCGCAAGTTATCGTACCGGAAGCGGTTCAAGCTTGGCTCCCCGCTCCACTGGCGCAGGTGGCTCAGGAAGTGAAACAACAAAGTGAGTTCTATCGCCATCTGAATGATCCACAAAATCGTTATGCATTCTGTTTAAATTGCGGAGATATTCGCTAAACAGCCCATAATAATGCCTGATTCCAGGTAATAACTCGATTAATTTAGCCTGACAAATCCCTGTCAGGCTTTTTTTCTTCTGTAATACTCCTATAATCCAGCTGATCTTTTTATGAGGTACAGTCATGCAGAAGAAGTCTATTTATGTCGTCTATACTGGCGGAACTATTGGGATGCAACACTCATCTCAGGGATACATTCCCGTTTCCGGGCATTTACAGCGTCAATTAACAAAGATGCCCGAATTCCATCGACCGGAAATGCCGACATTCACCATCCGTGAACATCAACCACTGATCGATTCTTCTGATATGACCCCAGAAGACTGGCAGTTTATCGCTGATGATATCCGAGAAAATTACCATGATTATGATGGGTTCGTGATCCTGCATGGTACGGATACAATGGCATTTACGGCATCGGCCCTCTCCTTTATGTTTGAGAATCTGAGTAAGCCAGTCATTGTCACAGGGTCGCAAATCCCACTGGAAGCGCTGCGCTCTGATGGGCAGACAAACTTATTGAACGCGCTTTACCTTGCCGCTAATTACCCGGTTAACGAGGTCAGCCTGTTTTTCAATAATAAACTGTTTCGTGGGAATCGAACCGTCAAAGCACATGCCGACGGTTTCGATGCTTTTGCCTCGCCAAACTGTTCTCCATTAATGGAAGCCGGTATTAACATCAAAACTTTCAATGCTTGCTCTGCCCCTGCCAGTCATGGTGAGTTTATTACTCATCGGATTACCCCTCAGCCAATTGGCGTCATCACCATTTACCCTGGCCTTTCCAGTCAGGTTGTGAATAATATTTTAATGCAGCCGGTTAAGGCTCTCATCCTGCGCTCGTATGGCGTCGGAAACGCACCTCAGCGCCCTGAACTGCTGAAAGAGCTAAAACAGGCAACAGAGAGAGGGATCGTGGTTGTTAATTTGACTCAATGCATTTCTGGCCGAGTAAATATGGAAGGTTATGCAACGGGCCATGCTCTGGCGGAAGCAGGGGTAATCAGCGGCTACGATATGACTTTTGAAGCAACTTTAACCAAGTTGCACTATTTACTCAGTCAACCCTATAGCAATGAAAAAATTCGTTATTTAATGCAACAAAATTTACGTGGTGAATTAAGTTATCCTGATAAATAATCAAGGAAAAAGATGAAAACAGCCCTATTACTTATTGATCTACAGAACGACTTCTGTACCGGCGGCGCTTTAGCCGTAGAAGAGAGTGAACAAGTCATTGTTGCGGCAAATCAGGCAATTGATATTTGTCTGAAACACAATATCAGCATTATTGCCACTCAAGACTGGCATCCGGCTGAACATATGAGCTTCGCAGTAAATTCCGGGCAACAGATCGGTGATATCGGTATATTAAACGGTATTCCACAAGTATGGTGGCCGGTACACTGTGTTCAGGGTCAGCCTGGCGCTGATTTCCATCCACAGCTAAACAAGCAAGCCATTCTCGAAATTTTCCATAAAGGTGAAAATCCACAGATCGATAGCTACAGTGCTTTCTTTGACAACGGTCATCTGAGTAAAACCCGGCTTGATGACTGGTTGCAAACACAGCAAATTGAACGTCTGTTTGTTATCGGTATCGCGACTGATTATTGCGTGAAGTTTACTGTGCTGGATGCGCTGGCATTAGGTTATGAGACTTGGGTCATTACTGATGGTTGCCGGGGGGTTAACCTCAGCCCAAATGATAGCCAATCAGCATTCAAAGAGATAAAAGAGAAAGGCGCTATATTGATAGAACTTGATCAACTAGAAAACGCTCTCCTCTGATATCAATCCAAGGCCAGGCTGAGTTTACACACTCAGCCTTTTCATCACCTACTTGCCAAAGATTATGGCTTGAATGTCGCCACCATTTCAGACTGAAAGATCGCTTTCAGTTCTTGTTTACTCTTCATCACCAACTGACCGTCAGTGCCGATCGTCATATGTTGCGGATCATGGTTATGCCTTGATTGCCATAGCATAATCATTTGCAAACTATGCTCTTTCTGCTCTACCGTTAGAGGCACGCCATCCTGCCATTTACCCAGTTCTACCGCCTGAACCAAGCGTTGATATATTTCTGGTGTCATTACAGATAACAGATCATCCAGTTCCATTGATATTTCCTCATTATTTTCCAGAATTAGCTGAAACGATTTTTTGCGTAAATTAAGATTATGTCCGCAATCATAAAAACGATTAACCTACTGTTTTTTCGCCTGTATTTTCATCAGTAAAGCTTAATGCAGCCGAGTTGATGCAAAAACGTTCTCCTGTCGGTTGCGGGCCATCAGGGAACACATGCCCCAAATGAGCGTTGCAATGACCGCAACGTACCTCAATACGGTGCATATTGTGACTATTATCATCAAGATACTTCACCGCATCATGAGTAACAGGCTGGTAAAAACTCGGCCAGCCACAACCAGAATCAAATTTAGTATCGGACATAAATAACAGCTGCTCGCAACATAAACAATGATACATGCCACTTTTCTTATTATGCAGCAATTTCCCTGAGAATGGCGGCTCTGTCCCGGCATTCTGGGTTACATGACGCTGAATATCAGTAAGTTCTTTACAAAGGGAAACATCAGGATTCTTAGCCATAACGACCACCTTAATAATAAGACTCATGTTCTCAATAAAATTGATTAATAATAACAAAAAATTAACATCACATCAGTGGAATTTATTTTAAGTGGTTAACTGAATCTGTCTATACCCTATGGATTTCAAGATGAATCGCGACGGCAAGGGAGCGAATCCCCGGGAGCATAGCGAGCTATGTGACCGGGGTGAGTGAGCGCGGCCAACAAAGAGGCAACTTGAAAGATAACGGGTAATCCTACTATTTGTGATGTGACTCGCATATCTAACTAATTAACTTTCAATATCTGTCTACGCCTTGATAATGATGGGCGGCTCGATTGCCAGTACCCTATGGCAAGCGTCTAAATGGTGAACTCAAAGCTAATGTTTTTCAGCTATTGACACGATTCCGCTTGACGGCTGGCAAGGTTTTGGTAACTTTAGTAATAATTTTTAATTCACTAAAAAATAGCTGGTGGAACACTATGACTATCAAAGTAGGTATCAACGGTTTTGGTCGTATTGGCCGTATTGTTTTCCGTGCCGCACAAGAACGCTCAGACATCGAAATCGTTGCAATCAACGATTTGCTGGACGCCGAATACATGGCTTACATGCTGAAATACGATTCAACTCACGGTCGCTTCAACGGCACTGTTGAAGTAAAAGACGGCCACCTGATTGTTAACGGCAAAACTATCCGCGTTACAGCAGAAAGAGATCCAGCTAACCTGAAATGGAATGAAGTGGGTGTTGATGTTGTTGCAGAAGCAACAGGTATCTTCCTGACTGACGAAACCGCCCGTAAGCACATTGCCGCTGGTGCGAAAAAAGTTGTTCTGACCGGCCCGTCCAAAGATGACACGCCTATGTTTGTTATGGGTGTTAACCACAAAACTTATGCAGGCCAAGACATCGTTTCTAATGCTTCCTGCACCACTAACTGTCTGGCCCCGCTGGCTAAAGTTATCAATGATAAATTCGGCATTGTTGAAGGTCTGATGACCACTGTTCACGCAACAACGGCAACTCAGAAAACTGTTGACGGTCCTTCTGCGAAAGATTGGCGTGGTGGTCGTGGCGCCGCTCAAAATATCATCCCATCATCTACCGGTGCGGCTAAAGCGGTGGGTAAAGTTATCCCTGAACTGAACGGTAAACTGACTGGCATGGCTTTCCGCGTTCCTACTCCTAACGTATCGGTTGTCGACCTGACTGTGCGTCTGGAAAAACCAGCCACTTATCAACAAATCTGTGATGCAATCAAAGATGCTGCGGAAGGTGAACTGAAAGGCGTTCTGGGTTACACCGAAGATGACGTCGTATCCAACGATTTCAATGGCGAAAAACTGACTTCTGTATTTGACGCCAAAGCAGGTATCGCTCTGAACGACAACTTTGTGAAATTGGTTTCTTGGTATGACAACGAAACCGGTTACTCTAACAAAGTTCTGGATCTGATTGCTCACATCGCCAAATAACTGAGTAATCTCCTTGCCTGAAAAGAGCTGCCCTTCCCCGGCAGCTCTTTTGTTTCAATCTGTATACAACATGCGTTATTCTTGGGCCTTGCCATCGCCCAACTTTGATTCACAAGGTTATACGGATGAACGACAGAATCTTTTCATTACCGGTCGCAGAACAAATTTCTCCAGCGATTAGTCAACGAAATATAGACGGTTTCCCATTGATAGTCGTCGATCATCCTAAGGTTCGTGGCGCAATCAGTCTGCAAGGGGCACATCTCATCGCCTGGCAACCCAGTGGTGAGGAACCGGGGTTGTGGTTAAGCAGGAAAACCATATTTGCAGCAGGTACTGCTATCCGCGGTGGTATTCCTATTTGTTGGCCTTGGTTTGGTTCCTCAAGAGCGCCAAGTCACGGGTTTGCCAGAATTCTTCCCTGGGAATTTAGCGCACATAATGAACATGAAAATGGCGTCATACTCACTTTTACGCTGAGAGACAATGAATATACCCATAAATTGTGGCCTTATGATTTTACCTTGATTGCCCGGTTCAAACTGTGTGAAACCTGTGAAGTGGAACTGGAAACCTATGGTGATTATCAAGCAACCTGTGCCCTACACACTTATCTGAATATTGGCGATATTAATCAAATTTCAGTCAGTGGCTTAGGTAAACATTTTATTGATACGGTTGCCGATAAAGAGCAATACACAACAACAGAGGATCTTATTTTCAACGGTCGTACCGATCATATTTATACCGAGCCAGAAGATTTTAATCTGATAAGGGATAAATCGCTGAAACGAACCATTGAAATTCACCATTATCATCACAGTGATGTTGTATGCTGGAATCCCGGCGCCCAACTATCGAACGGAATGAAAGATATGTGCAATGAAGGTTATAAGAATATGGTTTGTGTAGAAACAGCTCGTATCAATAAACCATTGATCTCTAAAGATGATAGTCCAGCCCATATTTCGGTTCTAATCCGTTGCCGGAAAGATTACCAGTAAATATCTCTCTCATTTAAATCAAAAAGACTGAATACTATTTAGTGAATTCAGTCTCTATTCGATATTATCGCAGTGAGTAATTAAAAACTATATGTAACACCTGTCCAAACAATACTTGAATATGACTTATTAACCATCGGACTATCTTTAATTTCACTTGGTAAACGCTCAACACGTCCCATCATAAATGCAGACCATTCCTGGTTAAATTTATAATTGGCAGATAATTCCACATAGGGAGTCCAACTATCATCTGGCGTATATTTTTCTAGTCCGCTACGGCGCGATTCATTATCTTTGATACCATACTCATAACGATTTTGTTTTTTACTATTCCAAACCACGCCTAATCCCGGTTGTAATGACCAATCATCACTTTTAAATTCGTACAAATAAGCCAGGTCAATCCTTATACCTTTACTTTTACTCAACGTATCCGCGGCAAAAGAGCTACGCAACGTCCCCCAATCTTCAATATGACGATAGCTAAAACCGCCCATCATAGTATCATCACGACGATCCAGCTTTTTCATCTGCTTATCTTCATTATCTTTTGGGCGGAAACTTTGAGGATAGTAATAGACATCTAAAGATAACTGATCTTTTGGTTGATTCCACAAATAGTACCCGGCGGCTAAAGTATGAAAATAGAAATTGTCACTTTCATAATTAACCATTGGAACAAACAACACTTTATCTTTATTCTTCACACCTTTATAAGGTGATGCCTCAGCCAAAACAGAAGCGCCAATTGACCACTGCCCTGCATAAGCTAAAGATGAAGACAGGCAAAAAGTGACGACTGTGGCTAAAATTTTAGCTTTGTTGATCATGATTAACTATTTCCTTTAAAACAATTATACAATTAGCTATATCAAGTGTAAGAGATCATTTCCCTCATTTTCAAGTAATAATGTCCTATTTTTCTTAAAGAGCACAATATGTTTACTGCCCATCCAATTTTGCTGGCGAGAATAGATAGATTGTACAAAACAAAAATATATTAATTTGACGAAAGCGGTAACTTATTTCCTGTAATAATACCCGTCGTTAACTACTATTTGACACTCTGTCTGGTATTTAACGACATAGCATTTAACGACATAGAGATACCGGGACCCGATTTGCCAATGCACACAATAATTCATAGCCAATCGTCCCGGAAATCTCGGCCACATCATCCACCGGCAAATTTTGCCCCCATAATTCAACAGGACTACCAATTTGAGCCTGCGGACAAGGCGTTAAATCCACCGACAACATATCCATTGATACTGTGCCTAATACTTGAGTCCTAACACCATCGACAATAATCGGCGTCCCCGTCATTACACGACGGGGATAACCATCAGCATAGCCACAGGCAACTGTACCTACTCGCATAGGACCCGGTGCTGTATATTCACTACCATAACCAATTTTGTCTCCTGCTTTGAGATCCTGAATGGCAATAATTTCACTTTGCAGGCTCATCACTGCTTTCAACCCAATATCGGCAATATCTTTCCACTTTCCACTCGGTGAGGCGCCATACAGCACAATCCCGGGACGTACCCAATCTCGATGAGTTTGTGGATACCACAAAGAAGCGGCTGAATTAGCCAGACATTGAGAAATATCCAATCCATGACTGACCGAATTAATAACGTTAAGTTGTTCAGCAACGCTAATCTCCTTATTATCCTTATCCGCATTCGCAAAATGTGACATTAATGTTATTTGCCCAATTTGCCGGATACGCTTTGCCGATGATAAAACCGTTCTATATTGATCCGCAGGAAATCCCAATCGATTCATACCGCTATTGAGTTTGAGATAAATATCGATTGGCTTACTTAAATTGGCCATCTCTATTGCTTTCAGTTGCCAATGACTATGTACTACCGTTATTAACCGATATTCATCAATTATCGACAAGTCTTCAGGTTTAAAAAATCCTTCCAATAGCAAAATTGGCCCCTGCCAACCCTGCTCCCGTAATAAAATCGCCTCATTAAAATCAAGTAAAGCAAATCCATCAGCCTGATCGAGATATTGCCATATGCGACTCAAACCATGCCCATAAGCATTTGCTTTAACAACAGCCCAGATTTTACTATTACCGACCTTATTACGAATAATCGCCAGATTATTTCCCAATGCATCAAGATGAATCGTTGCCGAAATCGGACGTGGCATATTCTATTAGCCTCTTAGTTCAGTGTGTAATTGGTGGCTAAATGGTGCCAATTTTGTATTAAAACCATTAACATAACGAAATACTGATAAATCATCAGACGCAATGGCGGGCTTTTTACCCGAAATAATATCAGCCAGTAATTGACTGGAACCACATGCCATTGTCCATCCCAATGTACCATGCCCTGTATTTAGGTAGAGATTGTGATATTCAGTCGGGCCAACAATTGGGGTGCCATCTGGCGTCATTGGGCGTAATCCCGTCCAAAAACGGGTCTGAGTAATATCGCCTCCGCCGGGATAAAGGTCTTGTACCACCATTTTTAATGTTTCATAACGTGCTTTAAGCAGATCCAAATTGAAGCCTACAACTTCTGCCATTCCGCCCACACGAATACGGTTATCAAACCGGGTAATCGCAATTTTGTATGTTTCATCCAATGCAGTAGATACCGGAGCCCGTTCTGCATCGACAACAGGCATCGTTAATGAATAACCTTTCAGTGGATATACGGGAATTTTGACAAAACCTTTCAGCAATTCAGTGGAATAGGCACCCATCGCGACAACATAGCTGTCTGCTGTCATAACGTCATCTTCGCATTGGACGCCGGTAATCCGCTGCCCTTCCACCAATAACTGTTTGATCTGCTTATTAAACAGAAACGTTACCCCTGCCGCTTCTGCCATTTTCGCCAACTCTTTGGTAAAAAGCTGACAATCACCCGTTTCGTCGTTCGGTAATTGCAAGCCCCCCGCCAACTTGTGAGCGACATGCGCTAACGCTGGCTCTACTGTCGCCAGTTTATCCGCCGTTAATAAATTGTAAGGAACGCCTTCCTGTTCAAGAACAGCTATGTCATTCACGGCATTATCAAACTGTTTATTCGTACGGAATAACTGAAGCGTGCCCTTTTGACGCCCTTCATATTGAATACCGGTATCTGCCCTCAACTGTTTGATACAATCACGGCTGTACTCTGCCAGTCGCACCATTCTGCTCTTATTTATCGCATAGTGACTGGCATCGCAATTACGCAACATCTGCCACATCCAGCGTAACTGAAACAGCGATCCATCAGGACGAATAGCCAACGGAGCATGGCGTTGAAACATCCATTTAATGGCTTTCAATGGAATGCCCGGCGCTCCCCACGGGGTCGCGTATCCCGGCGAGATCTGCCCGGCATTAGCCGCACTGGTTTCCTCAGCAGCGCTTCCCTGGCGATCAATGACAGTGACTTCATGACCTTGCTGTACCAAATACCAGGCACTGGTTACACCAATCACACCACTACCTAAAACAAGGATTTTCATCATAGCCCTCGGATGATTTAAAATTTTAGGCAAGCATAATATGCTGTTTATAAAAAACCAATATAGAACAATCATCGGTCACGTCAATAATCTACATTTATGATTTAGGTCACAATTAGATTACATTTATGCAACAGTCTTATTTGTGATTAACACATAACCAAATTATAAAAATTAATATTAAAATCATAAAATTAAGATAATAATTACAATATGAATCACATGCTAATTATTTCATATCAAGTCATTATTCTGAGTTTTTCGGCAAAAAAAGCGAATCAATTAAACAACCACAAGATACCAATAACCATCAATTAATCGAAATAAAAATTCAAATAAAAACCCAATATTTAGAATAATATTCTAAAATAGAGACATTAACGATTGGCTTGAAATTGAGTGAGAAAGAAACAAAACTCCCGGTACAGAGCATGCTGCACCGGGCCAACTCAAAATAATTTTGATTTGAAACTAATAGATTGGATAAAGCCTGAGATTAAGTAAGAATATTAACGAGATATCAGCGACAATTCAGATAAATCACCAGGCATTGTACTTTGCATACTGTGCCAAATGACGCCACTCTCTTTACCATAGTTACGAACACATTCCATGACTTTATCGTAGGATTTATCGCGGCATAATATCACCAGTTGCTGATAAAAATTCAGCGCCAATTTACGCGCTTCAGGATTAGAGAAGTAATAACGCCCCACACGGGTATATAGCCCTCTCAACCCATTGATAATCAGGCCGTAAATTGGGTTGCCCGAAGCGAAAGCCAAACCACGGAAAATATCATAATCCAGCGAGCTAAATGACTCCGAACTATCTTCCACTTTCTCTTTTTCTGCCAATACTTCCAATGACTTACCCGGATTATGCCTAAAAGCCGTGCGAATAAATATCGCCGCGATATTCGTTCTCACCGCCAGTAGGTTATCAATCAACTCAGGAACACGATCGTGATCAAGACGGGCCAGAGTCTCTAAGATATTAAGACCCGATGTTTCCCAAAAGTTATTTACTTTTGTTGGTTTGCCATGCTGAATAGTTAACCAACCATCGCGTGCCAAACGCTGCAATACTTCACGCAGGGTGGTCCTTGTTACACCAATTAACTCAGATAATTCACGTTCTGCCGGAAGAATGGAACCAGGAGGAAAACGGCCGTTCCATATACTCTCAATAATATACTCTTCCGCAAAACCTGCGGGACTTTGAGCCTTAATGACCATATTTTTGTTATTCCAACGTGATTTTTTCAACTAATAATAGATGAAATTATATCAGAATACGCAACTTCAATATAGCTATGTAGTCTAGAAAGCGTAAAGACGGTCATAAAAACAAGCGTACTCATGCTTAACTATGACTCGTTTCCCTTAAAATATTCTGTATTAAAGCGTACTATTGTTTAAAGAACACAATCTTACGAATTTAGAGGAACTTTAATTGCAATGGAAACCAGTATCCTAAAAACAACAGTAAAAAACTTTCTCGGCAACTCGCCAGATTGGTATAAGCTAGCTATCATCACTTTTCTCATCACCAACCCATTGATATTCTTCTTTATTAACCCATTTGTCGCAGGCTGGCTGCTTGTTATCGAATTTATATTCACTTTAGCAATGGCGCTTAAATGTTACCCATTACAACCGGGTGGCTTGTTGGCAATTGAAGCGGTCATCATCGGTATGACCTCGCCTCAACAAGTGGGTCATGAAATTGCTAATAATTTGGAAGTTATACTGTTGCTGATATTTATGGTGGCGGGAATTTACTTTATGAAGCAATTACTATTATTCGCTTTCACTAAACTCCTGCTCTCCATAAAATCTAAGCGCATGCTTGCCTTGGCATTCTGTCTGGCTAGCGCATTCCTGTCAGCATTTCTTGACGCGCTGACAGTTATTGCCGTGGTTATTAGTGTCTCCCTTGGCTTCTATTCCATCTACAACAACTTTATTACCGATCAACATGATGTCATTAATTCTAAACATGACGATCACATTGACACAGCAAAAAAGAAACAAACGCTTGAACAATTTCGTGCTTTTTTGCGCAGCCTGATGATGCATGCCGGTTTAGGTACTGCCCTCGGCGGTGTGATGACAATGGTAGGAGAACCGCAAAATCTGATTATCGCCAAAAACGTTAATTGGGATTTTGTCACCTTCTTTATTCGCATGGCTCCGGTTACCTTGCCTGTCTTTATTTGCGGGCTGTTAGTCTGTTTTCTGGTCGAACACTTTAAGCTATTCGGTTATGGCGCAGAATTGCCAGAACGCGTCCGGCAGGTATTGGAAGATTACGACAAGAAAACCAGCGCAAAACGCACTCGTAAAGAAAAAGCGCAACTTATTACTCAAGCGCTGATTGGTATATGGCTCATTGTCGCGCTGGCATTTCATTTAGCAGAAGTTGGTCTGATCGGCCTATCAGTCATCATTCTAACTACGTCGCTCTGTGGTATTACCGAAGAGCATGCACTGGGTAAAGCATTTGAAGAGGCGCTACCATTCACAGCATTACTGACTGTATTCTTTTCTATCGTTGCGGTCATCGTTGACCAGCAACTATTTACGCCATTTATTCAGTTTGTATTACAGGTTTCTGAAACTTCTCAACTTTCTCTATTCTATCTGTTCAACGGTCTGCTCTCATCAGTATCAGATAACGTATTCGTTGGTACGGTTTATATCAACGAAGCGAGGGCTGCTATGCAAGAGGGGTTAATTTCACATAAACAATTTGAATATCTGGCTGTCGC
This sequence comes from Photorhabdus akhurstii, assembly GCF_019090985.1. Lineage (NCBI taxonomy): Bacteria > Pseudomonadati > Pseudomonadota > Gammaproteobacteria > Enterobacterales > Morganellaceae > Photorhabdus > Photorhabdus akhurstii. The sequence continues at coordinate 2,953,478 of NZ_CP020335.1, forward strand.
CATTAATACCGGCACTAACCTACCTTCCGTTGCCACACCGAACGGGCAAGCGGCATTTCTGTTCCTGTTGACTTCGGCATTATCGCCGTTAATTCGTTTGTCTTACGGTCGCATGGTGATGATGGCATTACCCTATACTATCGTGATGACTTTGGTCGGTTTGCTGTGCGTAGAATTTCTATTAATTCCGGTCACTGACATGATGGTTCAATGGGGCTTAATTGCCTTGCCATAATCAGCAACAATTTATTTCGTAACATAATCAAAGCCGTATTGCACAGTGACTACACGCAATACGGTTTTAGTTTTTTCTCCGAAAAAACCAAATTTACCTTAATTGACTTTTTTTGTTACCTGTAAATCGGCAAAATAAGCGTTCAATTGTTTATCTTAATCTGCATGGAAAAACGGAAATGATGCGATTTTTAAACCACTGTTCTCAAGGACGAAGCGCATGGCTGTTAATGACCTTGACTGCCCTGATACTGGAAGGTTCGGCATTATATTTTCAACATATGATGAAATTACAGCCCTGCGTGATGTGTATTTATGAGCGGGTTGCGCTGTTTGGTGTGTTAGGCGCCGGGGTATTGGGTATGATCGCGCCAAAAACGCCGTTACGCTGGCTGGCTATTGTTTTGTGGATCTACAGTGCCTGGAGCGGCCTGCGACTCGCATGGGAACATACTATGATGCTGTTGCACCCTTCGCCATTTAATACCTGTGATTTCTTCGTCAACTTCCCTTCATGGCTGGCGTTAAATCAATGGCTGCCTTCTGTATTCGAAGCTACAGGTGATTGCTCAGTAAGACAGTGGCAATTCCTGACATTAGAGATGCCACAATGGCTGGTCGGTATTTTTGCGGCTTATTTGATTGTTGCTGCATTAGTATTAATCAGCCAATTTTTTGGCCGTAAATAATTTCCAACTTAGATAGTTGAAAATGATTGTCTGATGAATCAAATATACTCACAGAATCATGCCCAAGGCAGCCTATAATCGGATATTCCAACGGCATGTTTCTGCTCATATTAGTTGCTTGATTTCTACCTCAACTTTCAACTTGACACACAGGAACCTTGCAATAACGCCCTTTCATCACAACGCTTACCATTTGCCAACTGGCAAACAGGTATTTGCTCACCATCTAATTGTATTGCTAACGCCGGTATACCACCTACATAAGAACAGATTGCTCTGGCATTATCTCTAAGAGCAACTTCCGGTTGAGAATTTTCCGGTTGAGAATATTGAATCCCCTGATATTGGGTAGCTGTTTTCCCTGTCTGGCTACTACAACCAGCTAATACAGCAATACTAAAGAGTACTCCTAATAAGACTGTCTGGCATCTTTTCTTATTACTGACGTTTAACATATCTCTTCTCCAGAAAAGAATTCAGGGAAAACAGAAGCACCGTTAATTGTTAATTAATGCGCACTGGTGTTAGAAAGCAGGTTTATTACCATGACACCGGCGACAATAAGAGACATACCTAAAATAGCCGCCCAATCCAGCTTCTGCTGATATAAGAATATCGCCGCAACAGAAACCAGCACAATACCCAAGCCCGACCATATGGCGTAAGCAATTCCTAATGGCACCACTTTAACCACCTGAGATAGCCCCCAGAAAGCAATGCCGTATCCAACAATGACCAGTATAGAGGGGAATAATTTACTAAACCCATCGGAGGCTTTTAATGAAGCCGTTGCGATAACTTCGGCAACAATTGCCATTGCTAAATATGCAAATCCATTCATATCCTTACTCTCTATAGTAGAAACAACAAATCGACCAATATTAATAGACAAAAACGGATTGAATTTATCACAAACGCTTTAAGGTGTAACGTAACAAAATTGATATATTTCGTTCCTTAAATCCAATTCAAGCCTTATTTACTCCCCGCTTAAGAGGCACCGCTCAGGCAGGAAAATCGCTGGAGAGATTTTACAGAGAATATGGAAAAGTGCTAACGATAGGTTCCAGCTTTGAGATTTAGATCAGAATCATTCGCACGACACCCTTTAGGATTGCTAAGAAAACATAGCGCGGTAGAATTAAAAACGTGTACATTTATAAACTAAAAATAATCTTATCATTTTATTAAGCAATGGTGGTGATGAAACGATAAGAAAGTTATGTTACCTAACGTTGAGTCAACATGTTAAAAACGACTACCGAAGCAAAGAAAAGAAACATTCAACCCAGTTCCTGTATCGTACAGCAATTCACTGGATAATGACATATTTCATCACCATTAATATAAGCCTTATATTATGCTTGATATCAATGGCAATGTACTTACTTTTAAAAACACGCTTAGCTATTAAATGAAAACTAAGCGTATAAACTGCATTTATCAATAAACCATCTCATCCCAGATACAATATCCTGATGTTCCCGCCATATGATGTCGACAAGTAATATTAACATACTGAACTGAAACAACTTCCTCCGGCTGGCCGTTATTATCATTAATAACATGCGGATAATTAACATTTAAATCGCAAATTTTTGCTCCAGTGAGCAAAATGGAATAAAAAAGTTCCTGTGAACCTATTTGAGAAGTCCGATAAATATCAAATGTCAATTCCAGTTTTTCACGATTAGCTGCCGCTATCATTAACAATGGGGAAGATTTATCTAATAGTTTAATGAAGTTTACCGGCTGGTAATTGACATGTTGAGCAACAGTCAGACCATGATTAAATTGCAACACCATAATTTGATTTTCATGTCCATTCTGATACCGATTACCAATAGAATCCAAAGTTGAACATCCTTGAGAAATAAGCCCCTGAGATTCACCTTTTATCGTCACATAAATCATATTTGCCATAGCTTTACCTACTTAGTTTACCTTATGTTCGAGTTCGCATTCTGAATTATTTTCCTTTGATTTCAAGAAGAGAATTGTAATGAATCGTTAGTTATCTTATATAAATGTAAATATTGCAGGCTTGTAGTCAGGACAAATATACAAACGAACTTCTCTCACTATTTCTATCCTTTAGTATAGAAAAAACCGTAAATTAATCAATATCAACGGACAGCATCAGATTGAATTTATCCATCACCTAACCCCCTATGAATTCTCACTCTGTAGAGATTACAGACCCGTTTACTATATGTTGAAGATAATCCGATTATCTGATTAAGTGATGTTATCTAACGTTGAGCCAGCATGTTAAAAGCCACTAGCGGAACAAATAGGGTATATGAAAAGAAACATACAACCCGGTTTCTGTGTCGTACAGCAACCCGGAGGATTGAGCTTTCAAGCAAGTCTGTTATTCAGCCATTCAAATAGCGAAGCGGCCCGCTATTTTATGGAATTAAATTCAAATTACCGATTCCTGAAACCGGGACAAATCCTGCTGGTGGCAGATCCAGATTCCTATAATCCGCCACACATAATACAGCTATTGAAACAATCTCAGTATGAAGTCAACCAATCCGTTTCAGCTCTGCCTGGTGAATCCGCAGCATTTTTGCATCGTCATTTTGGTCTGTTTCACTATGTACTGGATCAAGGAGGAACCTTAGTTGGCACCGCATCATCAATGGGTGACACTTATTTCTCCCAAATCAAAAAAAATCTGTCAAAGTTACAAAAGCTTTATGAAAAAGAATATCGGTTAAATGGGCTAAACCGAAAATTTATCAGTACCGAGTTTTATGTAGAAAGACAACTGATTATGGGTAACTTAAAGGGATTATTAAATAAATTTAGCAGACTCTCTTTGAAAATCGACCAACATCCTAATTTAAAACATGCGTTAAAGTTATCAACCAAAGCCATTGCTCACCAATGGGATAAAGCAGGGATTGGCGCGATAAAGGGATATAGTCATATAATCACCCGCAGTGCTAAAATGGTTAAATGGATGAAATATGGCGGCCGAGTTGCCATTAGCCTGGATTTTGTTGATACCACCGGACAGGTTATTGATGCCTGCAATTATGGGCAAGCAGGAAAATGTGAAAAAGTGGCCATCAAGGAATATAGTAAATTTGTTGGTAGGACAGGAGGTGGGATAGGTGCAGGATATTATAGTAGCATGGCCGCAGGCGCAGCATGTGCTGCCCTTGGGTTTGCAACTGAAGGATTAGCTGTTGGAATTTGCATGGCGGGTGGTGGCTTAACAGGAGGCTATATTGGCAATAAAGGTGGAGAAAAGTTTGCTGAATTTATTGTTGAATTACTAATAGGAAATTAACATGAACAGATTAACTCTTATCATTATGACTATCCTTTATATTTTATTTCTTGTTTTTTTAGTTGTATCAATAGCTATTTATAAAATAAACCAAAAAAAGATGGATGAAATTATTGAATTATATATAGGGAAAGGGCTTTGTTTATCAACAGGCGTAAATATTGGTCGTTTCCTAGGTGTTTATGGTCAGTTTCAGGTTGCTATGTTTTTCTACATGTTGTTAACTGGAAAAAGAATGAGGATAAATAGACCTGATAGTAAATATATGTACCAAGAATCTTACGACTTTATTCAAAGTTTACCCTCCAATTTAACCCATTGGATAAAAATATATTTCATTACCATCAATATAGGTGGAATATTATTCTTTATATCAATGGCAATGTTCTTATTTGAAAAATACGCTTAACCATACTAAATATTCAATGGAATTTTAATATGAACATAATCACTTCTATCATTTTAGTTATTTCTTTTATCTCATCCACTCTTTTTCTAGTTATATCAATAGCCATTTACAAAATAAACCAAAAAAAGATGGATCAAATTATTGAATTATATATAGAAGAAGGGTTTTATTTACCAATAGGAATAACGATAGAACGCTTCGGAAGGATGCGTGATCAGTTTCAAGTCGTTATGTTCTTCTACAGGCTGTTAACTGGAAAAAAAATGAAAAAAAATCATCCTGATAACAAATATATGCACCAAGAATCTTATGATTTTATTCAAAATCTACCCTCCAGCTTAACTCATTGGATAAAAATATATATCATTACCACTTATATAGGTGGAGCATTTGCTCTCATATTAACAATAATAATATTAATTCAAAAATATTATTCATCGTGCTAAATGGATATGCGTAGCTGTCTGTAGTGTAGTAGGTGGAGTTGCCGGAAGCACAGCAGGAGATTTTTTAATTGATAAAATAGTAAGTGAATAACATGAACATCTTAATTAATACAGTTAAATTTATCATGATTTCTTTATTTTTAGTTAGTATGTTTTTGTTACTATCTTTATTCGTTTTTTATGGAATAAATAAAAAATCCTTCATAGAAACCAGAGACGAATATATACAAAATGGTTTTTTTATACCACAAATTATATATGTAATATCGTTTTCTGGCTTCTATGGGAGTTATTATCTATCATGTTTCCTCTACCAGATAATAACTAGAAGAAAGACTATAATATCTCGTGCTTTTATAGGTAATTCCATCCCGCAAGAAGCATATGAGTTCGCAAAGAGTATACCTAAAAAACTTGCATCAATAATGATTATCTATTATTATTTGTTCTCTGTCTCTATATTCTTATTCATTTTAAGCTGTCTAATTCTCTTGTTATACAAGTATTTAACGAATACATAAAACACACCTTATTGATTAAAACACAAACAGGAAATTAACATGAACAGATTAACTCTTATCATTATGACTATCCTTTATATTTTATCTATTGTTTTTTTAGTTGTATCAATCATTATTTACAAAATAAATCAGAGTAAGATGGATGAAATTATTGAATCATATATAGGAAAAGGGCTTTATTTATCAGCAGGAGTAAAGCTGGGTCGTTTTTTAGGTGTTTATGGTCAATTTCAAGTTGCTATGTTCTTTTACCAATTACTAATTGGAAAAAGAATGAGAATCAATGAAAAGGATAGTAAATATATGTATAAAGAGTCCTACGACTTTATCCGGCAATTACCAAGAAATATGACAAGTTGGTTAAAGACCTATATTTTAACCACCTTCATCAGCATATTATCTTTCTCTATTGGAATGATATTTGTTTTATATTTCAAATACACTTGAAAGACTAAAAATTTATATTTAACATTAATAATAGCAGAGTAAAACACATCATTTTATTTATTTTGCATATTTCATTATCTATTTTTATGATTATATTTATAGCCATTTGAAAAATAAATAAAAAAACAGATAAAACAATTGAATTATACACAGAAACTGTACTATATATGTCAGCACGAGCAAAAATAAGCTATTTTTTAATTAAGATCTTTTTAGGAAAACACTTAGCTAGCTATGCTATGGATTAGAGAAGACTATGGGATTTTTCGCAGATCTATTTATAGAGCATTTATTATGAGTATATTAGACCTAATAACCATCATTTCCGTTATTTTTCTCTTATTATTTTTTATTATATCAATAACTATTTATAAGATAAATCAAAGTAAAATGGATAAAATTATTGAATCATATATAGGGAAAGGACTTTATTTATCAGCAGGCGTAAAGCTGGGCCGTTTTTTGGGTGTTTATGGTCAGTATCAGGTTGCGGTATTTTTCTATATGCTACTCACTGGTAAAAGAATGAGAATCAATGAAAAGGATAGCAAATATATGTATCAAGAATCTTATAACTTTATTCAAAACCTACCCTCCAGCTTAACTCACTGGATAAAAATATATTTCATCACCTTTAATATAAGTGGTGCATTTTTCTTCATAACAATGATAACATTTCTATTTAGAGAATATTATTAACTATACTGGACATTCAATGGGACTTTAATATGAATAGAATCACTTTCATCATTTTGGTTATTTCTTGCGCTTCTTTTATTGGTTTTTTCATTATATCAGCAGCTATTTACAAAATAAATCAAAAAAAGATGGATAAAATTATTGATTTATATATGGAAAAAGGATTTTGTTTATCATCAGGAGCATACATGGGGCATTTTATGGGTATTCACGGTCAATTTTATACTGCCGCATTTTTCTATAAATTATTGACAGGAAAAAAAATAAGAATAAATAGACCTAATAGTAAATATATGCCACAAGAGTCTTACGATTTCATTCAAAATTTACCCCCAAATTTAACTCACTGGATAAAAATATGTTACATTACCATCAATATAAGTGTTGCATTTTTTATTATATCAATGGCAATATGCCTATTTCAAAAATACGCTTAATTATACTGAATACTCAATGGGCTTTTTATATGAACAGAGTCACTTTTATCATCTTGGTTATTTCTTATATCTCTTTCAATCTTTTTCTCATTATATCAATAGCCATTTACAAAATAAATCAAAAAAAGATGGATCAAATTATTGATTTATATATGGAAAAAGGTTTCTGCTTATCAACAGCAGCATACATTGGTCATTCTATGGGTATTCATGGTCAGATTCATCCTGCCGTATTTTTCTATAAGTTATTAACAGGGAAAAGAATAAGAATAAATAAACCTAATAGTAAATATATGCCACAAGAATCTTATGATTTCATTCAAAACTTACCCTGCAATTTGACCCACTGGATAAAAATATATTTCATCACTATCAATATAAGCCTTGTATCCTTATCTATATCAATGGCAATATACCTGTTTGAAAAATACGCTTAACCATACTAAATACTCAATGGGCTTTTTATATGAACAGAGTCACTTTTATCATCTTGGTTATTTCTTTTATTTCTTCTAACATTTTTCTTATTATATCAATAGCCATTTGCAAAATAAATCAGAAAAATATGGATCAAATTATTGAATTATATATAGAAGAAGGGTTTTATTTACCAATAGGAATAACGATAGAACGCTTCGGAAGGATGCGTGATCAGGTTTACGTCATTTTGTTCTTCTACATGCTGTTAATCGAAAAAAGAATGAAGACAAATCAGCCTGATAGTAAATATATGCACCAAGAATTTTATTACTTTATTCAAAACCCACCCTCCAGTTTAACTCATTGGATGAAAATATGTATCATTACCACTTATATAGGTGCAGCATTGATTCTCATATCAACAATAATAACCTTAATTCAAAAACATTATTCATCGTGTTAAATCTATTTAAGAGGCTCAATAAACATCAAATGTCAGTTCCAGTTTTTCACGTGTTAGCATCCGCTATCATTAACAATGGTGAAGGTTTAATGACGTTTAGCATCTAGAATATAGGCAATCCTCATCTGCCATACAGAAAAAACTGTCAATTCATCCGCATTAACAGGTAAAAACGAGCGGAAGCTATCACAAACTCTTTAAGGTGTTAAGGTAACAAAAATGGTATACTCCACCGCCTAAATCCCATTTAAACATTATTTACAGAGCGTCCGTGGTGGATCAGAAACAACAATATAACCTGAACAAATTACAGAAACGTTTACGCCGTGATGTCGGTCAGGCAATCGCTGATTTCAATATGATTGAGGAAGGCGATCGCATTATGGTCTGCCTTTCTGGTGGTAAAGACAGCTATACCCTGCTGTCCATCCTGCAAAATCTGCAAAAAAGCGCTCCGGTTAATTTCTCACTTGTTGCAGTTAATCTGGATCAGAAACAACCCGGTTTTCCTGAGCATATCCTGCCCGCTTATCTGGATGAACTGGGTGTCGAATATAAAATTGTCGAAGAAAACACTTATGGCATAGTGAAAGAGAAGATACCCGAAGGTAAAACAACTTGTTCTCTCTGCTCCCGCCTGCGCCGTGGCATCTTATATCGTACAGCCACTGAGTTGGGCGCCACGAAAATTGCATTAGGCCATCACCGTGATGATATTTTGCAAACCTTATTTCTCAACATGTTTTATGGCGGCAAACTAAAAGGTATGCCGCCAAAATTGATGAGCGATGATGGTAAACATGTTGTTATTCGCCCTCTCTCCTATTGCCGCGAGAAAGATATTGAACGCTATGCGACCGCTAAAGCATTCCCGATCATTCCTTGTAATCTCTGTGGTTCACAACCCAATCTGCAACGTCAGGTTATCAAGGATATGTTACGGGAATGGGATAAGCGTTATCCCGGCAGAATTGAAACTATGTTTCGTGCGGTACAAAATGTCGTTCCATCGCATCTCAGCGATTTTAATCTATTCGATTTTAAAAATATCACTCACAACAGCGAAGTGATTGATGGTGGCGATCTCGCTTTTGACCGCGAAGAATTACCCATGCAACTCGTCAGTGATATAGAAGATCAATCCGATTATCAATCAGAACGACTGGATGTTATTGAAGTCAAATAGCTATTCTTACTGCCTATCCCAATAGCAGGATCTTAATCATACCGCTCTGGATATATTTCAGAGCGCTAATTTCTTCTGCTCTTTCGCCTTGATTTTTATTTATTTTCCTCCACGAAAATGAAAAATAAAAAAAAGCCGACATTAGAAATTAACATCGGCACAAGAATGGGCAATTATTCTGTATAAAGACTTATGTGAGAAAAACTACAATTACGGAGAACAACGTTCATCGCTTAACGTTGTTTTCACCTGCGAGAGTTATCATGCCTCAATGAGGCTTGGTGAATATTGATATATCTCAAATTAAGAACCGATTTTTGTAACACTTTCTCGCAGCCGTGTTTCATCTCTCCAAATAACTATTTAATTTTCATAGCCATTTACTTCTTTTTAACCACCAGGCAACAAATATAATCAATCCCAATAACAGCAAACAAAAAATACTAAAACCCAGATGGTTTTCATTACCAGGAATACCGCCAAGGTTGACACCAAATAATCCAGTCAGGAATGTTGTCGGTAAAAAAATCATGGCAAATAATGACATAGTATAAGTACGACGGTTCATCGCATCCGCCATCATGGATGTAATTTCATCTGAAATAATCGCTGTGCGAGCAATACAACCATCCAAATCATCCAATTCCCTTCCCAAGCGGTCAGATATTTCCTGCATTCGATGACGATCTTCATCACTCATCCAGAGTAATCTTTCATTGGCGAGACGAGCAAATACATCTCTTTGAGGCGCCATATAACGGCGCAGAATAATCAATTGCTTGCGCAGTAAAGCTAATCCACCCCGCCCCGGTATCCGTTGCTCAAGAATCATATTCTCAAGCTCAATAAGGTTGTCATGCAGATCTTCAATAAAATTACCCACTTCATCGGTTATTGCATCAGCCATTTCAACCAACCAGTGCCCGGTCGTTTTCGCGCCTATTCCATTCTGTAAATCACTCAGTACCTGTTCAAGTGAATGAACTTTACGATGGCGACTGGAAACGATAATTTCAGAATTAATATAAATACGGAACGTGACCAGTTGATCGGGACGTTCGCTTTTATTGCTATTAATTGTTCGCAGCGTAATCATCGTACCATCTCCGGTACGAACTATTTTCGGCCTAAAACTCTCCCCGGCCAGCCCCTTTTTGACAGTTTCCGGCAACAAATCAGTGTCCATTATCCAGCGATAACTTTTGGGATTGTGGTAATCCAGATGTTGCCAGAAAGGTTGAGCTGGTGTGGCTAATCTATTCATATCAATCGGTGTCATACCGCCTTGACCATCAAACTGACAAGCATAGACTGCATCAGCCTCTTGCAATGATGAACCATAAATGGTTTCCACATCCAGCTCCTTACCCTTAGTGCTTAATTATGTACATAGTGTGACTATATGCCACGTCTTCTGGATTGGTGATCGGGTATCCTTTTAACCAAGGTTTTATCAATCTACCGTTAGTGTATTGATAAATCGGCGCGATAGGAGCCTGTTCAGCAATCATTTGCTCCGCTTTGTTATAGTCATCGTTTCTTAAGCCGTCATCTGTTCGCAAGCTAGCAGATTGTAGCAGTTTGTCATAATTTGCCTGATGGAATTTAGCAATATTGCCACTATGTGTTGATGTTAACAGGCTTAGAAATGTAGAGGGTTCGTTATAATCACCCACCCAAGATGCACGAATAACATCAAAATTACCCGTGTTACGGCTATCAATATAAGTTTTCCATTCCTGATTCATCAAACTTACTTGCACCCCCAGTTTTTTCTTCCACATAGAGGCAATAGCAATCGCAATTTTCTGGTGGTTTTCAGAATTATTATAGAGCAGAGAAAGTTTCAATAGATTGTTCGGCCCATAACCAGCCGCATGTAACAAAACTTTAGCCTGTTGGTCCAGTTCTGCCTGTGTGTGTTGTTCCATGTCACTGAGCGCAGGATGAAAACCCGCAGTCACATCCGGCGTAAAATGCCAGGCTGGTTTCTCTCCTGTCCCCAAAACTTTTTCCGCAATGATTTTACGGTCAATTGCCATAGAAAGCGCTTTACGCACTCTGGCATCATTAGTGGGCGCGCGTTGGGTGTTAAAAGCGTAATAATAGGTTCCTAACTGATCCGGCGTATAGACTTGCCCGGGTAATTCATGCTGCAATTTTTTATACATATTTTTTGGGAAGGATTCGGTGATATCCAAATCATCCGCCAGATAGCGTTTAGTCGCGTGTGATTCCTGATTAATGGGTACAAATGTGACTTTGGTTAGGACGGTTTTTTTATGATCCCAATAATAAGGGTTTGGTGTCAGAACGATTTTCTCATTAACAATTCGATCATGTAATTTGAAAGCGCCATTTCCCACCAAATGACCAACCTTTATCCACTCTTTCCCATATTTCTCTACTATTTTCTTATTTACCGGATAGAGACTGAAATTCGCCGTCAGGTTGGGAAAATAAGGCACTGGCCGGTTTAACGTCACCTTTAATGTGTGCTTGTCAATGGCCTCAACACCCAGTTTTGCCGGCAGCAGTTTGCCGTCAATAATTTCCTGAGCATTTTCAATACCCGCGAGTGCGGCAAACCAAGCAAAAGAAGAGGTATTAGCCGGAGTGACCAACCGCTGCCAACTATACACAAAATCTGTCGCAGTAACCGGTTCGCCATTCGACCAACGGGCATCAGAACGCAATGTAAAAAACCAAGTTTTGTTGTCCACGGTTTTCCACGCTGTTGCAACGCCGGGAATGGCCTTGCCATACGCATCCTGATTCACCAACCCTTCAAACAGATCACGCTGAACCTGCGCTTCTGTCAGGCCCACGGCATTAATCGGGTCTAAAGACGCCGGTTCGTCCTTTAGGTGACGCACCAGTTCCTGTTTGTCATTAAGCTGAGCGCCCGGAGGAACCTCCGCAGCAAAAGCAGAAACAGTGATAAGAGAACTCTTGATAAGTAGTGCACAAGAAATCAGATTGAAATAACGCATAAGGTAATAATCTGCCCTGTTATAAAATAAATATCCCGTTGTTAAATTATAAGCCATTGTCGAAATGACACAATCAGACAATTTTACTCTCACAAGTACTATTTTTGATGGGCAAGAGCCGAATATTCTTCTACACTGGGCAATCGTGGTTCATTTATCAGAGGAAGAAAACGATGACACAAACAGTAAAATTTCAAGGCAATGATATCTCCGTAAGCGGCCAGTTCCCAAAATCAGGGGAAAAAGCGCAAGATTTTACTCTGACAGCCAAAGATCTCTCCGATGTCTCTCTTAGCCACTATGCCGGAAAGCGTAAGGTGCTGAATATTTTCCCAAGTATCGATACCGGTGTTTGCGCGGCATCAGTACGTAAATTCAATCAGGCAGCGAATGATTTGGAAAATACTGTCGTTCTGTGCATTTCCGCCGATCTGCCTTTTGCTCAGTCCCGTTTCTGTGGCGCGGAAGGGTTATCAAATGTCGTCACGCTCTCTACCCTGCGTGGCGGTACTTTCAGTGAAGATTATGGCGTCGCCATCAGCAACAGCCCTCTAAGTGGTCTCACAGCCCGTGCTGTCATTGTGCTTGATGAAAGCGATAACGTGATTTATAGCCAACTGGTGGATGAAATCACTAATGAGCCAGATTACGATAGCGCACTGGCTGTACTGAAATAGATCCCGTGATTTATATAATGCCCACTTCCGATGGGCATTAATTTACTCGTCATCATCCGGTTCATATTCAGTAGCATGTTTCCTGCTACTCAGGCCATATTCTCTCAGTTTATTAGCAATCGCAGTATGCGATACCCCAAGGCGTTTAGCCAGTTTACGCGTGCTTGGATAGTGCCGATAAAGACGCGTCAATACTGAACGTTCAAAACGTTTACTGATTTCATCCAGAGAACCGTTGAACACATCTTCACTAAAAGACACCTCTGTTTCAAACTCCGGTAGTTGTATATCCCGCGGCGTCAGCTCCATATTTTCGAGCTGAGTCAATGCCCGATAGATGGAATTTTGTAACTGCCTTACGTTACCGGGCCAACTGTAACTGGTCAAGAAATGGGGAAGTTCCGGGGACAGTTTAGGCTTCAATACCCCCTGTTCTTCAGCAAAACGCTCAATAAAATACTCCACCAGCGGCATAATATCCGTTTTACGATCACGCAACGGCGGAAGTGTAATCGCCAACACATTAAGGCGATAATAGAGATCTTCGCGAAATTCCCCCCGTTGGACTAATTCAACCAGATTTTTTTGCGTAGCACAGATAACCCTGACATTCACTTTGACTTCGTTTTCTTCCCCTACTCGGCGAAAAGTCCCATCATTCAGAAAACGCAGGAGCTTAATTTGCATCTGTGGCGACATTTCACCAATTTCATCCAGTAAAACAGTGCCGCCATTAGCCTGTTCGAAGAAACCTTTCTTTCCTTCAATCGCATTAGGATAAGCGCCGGCAGCATAGCCAAACAGCTCACTTTCTACTACATCATCCGGCATCGATGCGCAGTTCAACCCCAAGAAGGGTTGCTTTCCGCGTAAGCTGTGCAAATGACAGGCTTTTGCCAGAATATCTTTGCCCGTTCCTGTCTCGCCAATTAGCAGCAATGGCGCATCCAGCATCGCCATTTTACGAGCCTGTTCAATAATTTGAGTCATTTTTGGGCTAACAGAGATAATTTTCTTAAACTCACTCCCGTCATTGACAGCCAGTTTTTTCAATTGATTCCCTATTCGAGCAGCAGATTTGAGCATAATCACCGTGCCAACACACTGCATTTTCTGCTTTTCATCCATCAGTTGGATGGGCGTAATATCCATCAGGTAGTCCAAACCTTTGAGAGTTATCCTTTCCACTCGTTGTTGGACATTTTTATTTTCAAACCAGCGTGAAAAGTTATAACCGCTGATAAACTGTCCGATAGGCTTTTGATAAGTTTGTTCCTCACTCACACCAAACAACTTAAACACCGCAGAGTTAGCAAGCTCAATATTTCCTTTCAGATCAACTGAAAAAACAGGCTCAGGCAAGGACTCCAACAGTGCGCACATCGCTTTGTGTTCTCGTTCCGAAGGCATAAAAGAGACGGTACGAACATCAATAACACCGTTAATACGGCGAATTTCCGCCATCAATTTACGAAATACATTGAAATCAACAGGTGAAAAATTAAGGTAAATCCGGCCGATTTGGGATATTTCTATCCCTTTTAAATCAATATTCTCTAATACCAGTAGATCGAGTAATTCACGGGTAAGCCCAATTCGATCATGGCAAATAACTTCTAAGCGCATCTGTTTTGACCTTATTTACACTAATACATATAATTTTTTAAAATACTACTCTCTACGATTATTCATATGAAGCATTCTGTCAGTAAAAATTGACCAGACTCCGGTTTTTTCAATGTCGTAAATAACATAGCATTTGAAACTTTCACTAAAATAAACAAATTCTACAATTGATTATAAGGCAGATTAATAAAATAACGTAAAACGTTTTTGTTATCTGGATATTTTGTGCCTTCATATAGAATTAAAGTATATATCATTTAATCAACTATATTCTTAGATTTATTTGGCAGGATATTCTTAAGTTGAGTGATTAGCTGACGACGGAAATCTCCTAATTTAGGTTTATCACCTTCTATCCAAGGTAATGGCCTGCATAATTCCATCGCTTTAATACCCAACCGTGCGGTCAATAAGCCTACACCGATCCCTTGGGCGGCTCTGGCAGAAAGACGCGCAGTGATATCCTGCGATAACCAATCCATACCCACTTCCCGCACCATTTCTGAGACACCAGAAAAAATAATATTCAGCAGAACAAGGCGGAAAAGTCGAATACGACTGAAATATCCCAGTTCAATACCATATAAAGCTGCAATTCGATTAATTAGCCGGATATTACGCCAGGCAATAAATGCCATATCGACAACCGCCAACGGGCTAACAGCTATCATTAATGCCGATTCCGCAGCATAGCGGCTGATTTCCGTTCTGGCTTGAGCATCCAAAACAGGTTGAACCCATTTACTGTACAACAACACCACTTCACGATCGTTATGTGTATCATGTAAAGCGGCCCGCCAGCGCTGTAACGCAGGGTTATGCTGTTCGATACCCGCTTGACTTGCCAATCTCTCACAAAATTCTCGGCCTTTACCCACACCATGATGCTGTAATAACGCTTTCGCCGTATCGCGTTCTTCAGACCGCATTCTTAACCGATAAAGACGACGCCACTCACTGGCAAGAGAACCTATACCGGCAAAGACAATCATGCCCCCTGCCGCCGCGGCACCTAATGCGCTCCAGTCCTGTTGCTGCCATGATTGATAAATCCACTGCACAAACTGAGCAACAGCACTCACGCCCAGTAAAATCAGAGCGCCATATACCATTTTACGCCAGCAACTACGCTTAGGTTTCAGCGCTGCGTTAACTATCCCTTCGACCTGACCTTCGCGCTCTTCCGTCTCAAGCTCTGGCGATACAGGATAGAAATTGGCCATATCTTTCTCATCGAAAATCTGAGCGGGTTTTAAAACCGGCTCTTGCGGCCCTGATAAGGGTTCTTCAAAGTCAATTCTCGGCTTCAAGGGCTCGGTCATCTCACTTTATCTCCCACTAAAAACTCCAGCACGGTATCTAACCGAATATGAGGCAATGGTCTATCAGTATCTACCGGACAAGGGCCAAATTCTTCGAAAGAGAAACCCTGTTTTTGCCAGAAATTATCGTCAGGTAAACGCCGCGGCACTTCACCGGGAAAAAATGTCAGTGATTTACCATCTGTAAGTCGATATCCTTTCAACGCCGGAATCTTTTCACCATGATGTTCAATCATGCCGCTTTCTGTCGCCCGTACCGATGCCAGGCCGACACAATCCATGCTGATACCTTCAAAAGCCGCATTTTGTCTGGCTTCCTGAACCAATTGTTGGAGTAAAGACACCAAATTAGCATGTTGATCCGCGGTAACATGATCCGCCTTACTGGCAGCAAACATTAATTTATCTATACAAGGGGAAAACAGGCGGCGGAAGAGAGTGCGTTTACCATAATGAAAACTCTGCATTAATTGGGTCAGCGCCAAGCGCATATCATTAAATGCTTGTGGTCCACTGTTCAATGGCTGTAAACAATCTATCAACACAATCTGCCGATCAAAACGTAGAAAATGTGTTTTATAAAACCCTTTCACAACCGACTGACAGTAATATTCAAAGCGCTGACGTAACATACCGATATTGGTGTGTTGATCTGCCTGAGCAAATTGTGATTCAGTGATAGGGTTGATATCCGGCCACGGGAAAAATTGTAAAGCCGGAGCGCCCATCATATCACCGGGCAGAACGAATCTCCCCGGCTGAATAAAATGCAACCCTTGCTCTTTGCATTTAATCAAATATTCCGTATAGACCTGAGCAATAGCAGCCAATAGATTCTCATCTGCGGGCGCCTGTGGATCACACTGTTTGCAAAACTCCAGCCAAGGCTTTGCCCATTCAGCTCTTTGTCCCTGCAATAAGCTATTCATCTGGTGGGACCATGTTAAATAACTTTGTGCCAACATCGGTAGATCTAACAACCATTCACCGGGATAATCCACAATTTCCAGATATAACGTGGCTGTTTCTTTAAAATGACGCAGCAGAGAATCCTCAGAACGGTAACGAAGCGCCAGACGGATTTCGCTGACACCCCGTGTCGGGGTCGGCCAGGCAGGTGGTGTGCCGTAAAGTGCGGTCAACCCTTCATCATAAGTAAAACGAGGAACGCCTAAATCGCGTTGAGGAACCCGTTTTACACCCAACAAGCGACCGTCACGCACAGCAGAAAATAGCGGCAATCTTGCACCACTATGGAGGTTAAGTAACTGATTAACCAAAGATGTGATAAACGCTGTTTTCCCACTACGACTTAATCCTGTCACCGCTAACCGTAAATGGCGATCCATCCCACGATTAACCAACGCAGTTAATTCATTTTGCAGCCGTTTCATATCTCCCCTGTGATAAATATTGCGATCAATCAATACGTGTTTGCAAGGCTTCACGCTAAAGCTGCATCTCTTGTTTGGCCAATTTATGAAAAACCCAAACCGTGTTAGGGTCATCGGATTCATTGAAACTCTGTTTCACTTGTTCCCGGAACCAATTACTGTGTTCCGCCGCTTCATGAGTTCGTTGCAACACTAATGACCCCACAATTAGCCCAAATCATCCCTTAATTACTATCAAATCAAAGCTGCCTGAAACGACTGCGAACACTGAACGTTTCTGAGGTAACATAACGTTCCATTTGGCGCAGACGAACCTCTCCCGATTTCAATTGATAATCAATTTCATTCAGCAAGTTTTGCGCTGAAAAATGGGCCTCTTGGGTATAACCCGGCGGTGCCGGGTCAAGGACGAAAACCAATACAATATAAGCGACAACCGCAAAACCAAACAGGCCAAAAAAGAGTGACAATACCGCGATGACACGAATCAAGCGCACCGGTACATCAAAATAATCGGCCAGCCCGGCACAAACACCTTTAATTTTGCCCTTTTCGGGTATTCGATACAGTTTCCTACGGTTACTATTCGACATTATGATTGCCTCCAATCAGGATGTTCTGCATCCAGAATATCTTCCAATGTTTTGATTCGTGTCTGCATATGTTGTACACGCTCTGCCAGACGCTGAATTTCATTCTGATCCAACTGGCTGTGATTGGAATTCCGGCTGTTATAATGCAACCACAACCAGATGGGTAACACAAAAAGTACAAAGATAGTCAGTGGAATGCCGAGAAATATCGAGCCCATCACTTTTCCTTAAACGGTTAGTTGAGTGCGCCAACACTTAATGTTGTTCTTTATTAGCATTTATTTTAGCTTTCATTGCCGCTAACTGCGCACTGATTTCATCGTCTGCTTTTAATTCAGCAAACTGTTGATCCAGAGATTTTTGTTTTCCCATGCCCACAGCTTCTGTTTCCGCTTCCATATGATCGATACGCCGCTCAAATTGCTCGAAGCGAGCCATTGCCTGATCAATTTTACCGCTGTCTAAATGATGACGAACTTGTCGGGAAGAGGCCGCCGCCTGATGACGCAAAGCCAACGCTTGCTGTCTTGCTCGGGTTTCACTTAGCTTATTTTCAAGCTCAACAACCTCCCCTTTCATCCGCTCAAGCGTCTCTTCCAGTATGGTTAATTCATGTTTCAATGTATCCACTAAAGCAGCTGCTTTCTGTTTTTCGATCAGCGCTGCTCGCGCCAAATCTTCTCTCTCTTTATTCAACGCCAGTTCCGCTTTTTCCTGCCAATCGTGCATTTGTTGTTCACCTGCGGTAATACGGCGAGACAACTGCTTTTTCTCTGCCAGAGCACGGGCGGAAGTTGAGCGAATTTCAACTAAAGTGTCTTCCATTTCTTGAATCATCAGACGAATCATTTTCTGCGGATCTTCCGCTTTATCCAATAATGAAGAGATATTGGCATTCACGATATCAGCAAAACGAGAGAAAATACCCATAATAAATTATCCTCTTTGGTTAAGGTTAGTTAATACTATTCATGTCACTCCTATAATTTATTATCAAGAATCGTGCCAACTTTTTATTTGTTCTATTCTCATGAAATACAAAGAGAATTTTTTATTTGACTTTTTATCACAACAAAATAAAGTGGTATAAATAACCAATTATTGGTGAAAATAACCATGAATGACGCCACAGAAAATCTATTAGGTGAAGCAAACAGCTTTGTCGAAATCTTGGAACAAGTATCCACACTAGCAAAATTAAGCAAACCCGTTATTGTTATTGGGGAACGCGGAACCGGCAAGGAGCTGATTGCCCGCCGTTTGCATTATTTATCCCCTCGCTGGCAAGGGCCATTGATCTCCCTAAACTGCGCGGCGTTGAATGAAAATTTATTGGATTCAGAGTTATTTGGTCATGAGGCTGGCGCATTTACCGGCGCACAAAAAAAGCACCAAGGCAGATTTGAACGTGCCGATGGGGGAACGCTATTTCTTGATGAGTTGGCAACCGCACCAATGCAAGTTCAGGAAAAGCTATTGCGCGTCATTGAATATGGGCATCTTGAACGCGTTGGCGGCAACCAACCATTACAGGTCGATGTTCGACTAATATGCGCAACCAATGATGATCTGCCCGCAATGGCCGCTAAGGGGCAATTCCGCGCTGATTTGCTCGATAGACTGGCTTTCGATGTGGTCAAAATTCCTCCATTGCGCCAGCGACAACAGGATATCATGTTGCTAGCGCAACACTTTGCTATTCAGATGTGCCGGGAACTTGATTTGCCGCTATTTCCCGGTTTCACTGACCAGGCAAAACAACAGTTACAGAATTACACTTGGCCCGGTAATATCCGTGAACTGAAAAATGTTGTGGAACGATCCGTTTATCGTCACGGCGAGAATTCTGATCAACTTGATAATATTATTATTAACCCATTCGCCTCCACATCGCATTTTATAGCCAATGTTGATGATAGTAATATTGATGACAGTAATGATTTATCTCCACAACTTCTGCCTTCACTGCCTATTAATTTGAAACAGTGGCAACATGACAGCGAACGACAACTCATAGAGTTATCGTTAAAAGAGAGCAAATTTAACCAAAGAAAAGCGGCAGAGAAACTACGGCTGACCTATTATCAATTACGAGGCTTAATGAAGAAACATGATATCAATGTCGGCGATAAGTGATCCGAATGACAGATAAAAAAAAGCCAGCACCCGAGCTGGCTAAAAAAACACTGGAAGCAATGTGAGCAATGTCGTGCCTTTCCTGGGACATAGAAACTGTAACTGTTCCCCGGAAGTGCGGTATAGATGATAATGGTTCTCAATACGATTTGTAAAGCACTTTATTGAGAATTTTTCTCATTATCATCACCACCGCGTTTTTTTGGGCTCAAGCGCTACTTGAGATACAATGTGTCAATTCTAATTAATGACAGATGCCTTATATGCGCAGTTTGATTTATTGGATCATATTATCCCTTTCAGCCCCAGCTATTGCAGAAACAATGGCTGCGCCTGAAAAACAGCCCCACGTTCCGGCTGACATTCAGCAACACGGGTTTATTTATTGCGTTAATGGCAATCTGAATACCTTTAATCCCCAACTGGCTAGCAGTGGCTTAACTGTCGATACGCTGGCCGCCCAACTTTACGAGCGTCTATTAGATGTTGATCCTTATACTTACCGTTTGCTCCCTGAATTAGCTTCCCATTGGGAGATACTGGATAACGGCGCTACTTACCGTTTTTATTTGCGCCGTAATGTCTCATTTCAATCAACAGACTGGTTTACTCCGACCCGCACAATGAATGCTGATGACGTCATCTTTAGCTTTAAGCGTCTGTTTGATAAGCAACACTATTATCATAACGTCAATGGCGGGCATTATCCCTATTTTGACAGTCTCCAATTGGCCGACTCTATTCAAAGTATCCGTAAAATTAATGAATATACGGTGGAATTTCGCTTAAACGAACCAGATGCCTCTTTTCTTTGGCATTTGGCAACCCACTATGCCCCGATACTTTCACAAGAATATGGGCAACAATTGCATCAAATGAATCGCCATGAGCAAATTGACTGGAAACCTGTCGGCACCGGCCCGTTTATGTTGAAAGATCATCGGACCAGACAATTTATCCGTCTGGTTCGCCATGATAAATACCGGAAAGGCAAACCACAAATGCGGCAAATAGTTATTGATGTCGGCGCCGGCGGCACCGGCAGAATGTCTAAGCTTTTAACCGGTGAATGTGATGTATTAGCGTATCCCGCTGCCAGCCAACTGACAGTTTTACGAGATGATCCCCGCTTGCGTCTGACTTTACGCCCAGGAATGAATATCGCTTATCTGGCTTTCAATACCAGCAAGCCGCCACTTGATAAACTACAGGTTCGCCAAGCCATTGCCTACGCTATTAATAACCAACGGCTGATGCAATCCATCTATTATGGTACGGCGGAAACAGCCTCATCAATTTTACCTCGGGCGTCATGGGCTTATGATAATCAAACTGAGATTACGGAATACAACCCAGAAAAATCCCGCAAAATACTTAATGGTCTTGGATTAAACGGTTTGCAATTGAGCTTATGGGTACCTTCCGCCTCTCAATCATATAATCCAAGTCCACTCAAAATGGCAGAGCTGATTCAGGCCGATTTAGCACAAGTTGGCATTACCATGAGTATTAAACCTGTTGAGGGCCGCTTTCAGGAAACCAAGCTGATGGATAAATCTCACGATATGACCCTATCAGGCTGGTCGACTGATAGTAATGACCCAGACAGTTTTTTCCGGCCACTGTTAAGTTGTGCCGCTATTGCTTCACAGACCAATTTCAGCCATTGGTGTGATCCAGAATTTGATAAAACTTTGCGGGAAGCTTTGATTAACCAGCAATTATTATCCCGAATTAAGTATTACCATGCGGCTCAACAAATCCTTGAACAGCAATTACCTGTATTACCATTAGCCTATTCTCTGCATTTACAGGCTTACCGTTACGATATTAAAGGGCTAGTACTCAGTCCATTTGGTAATACCTCTTTTGCCGGTGTTTATCGGGAAAAAGAGACTGATCAAATGACTCAAAAAGGTGGCAAATGATTATTTACACTCTCCGTCGTCTGCTTTTGCTGATTATCACCCTGTTTTTCCTGTCGCTGATAAGCTTTAGTCTCAGCTACTTCACCCCTAATGCTCCTCTCAGCGGAGCATCCCTGTTTGATGCTTATATATTCTTTTTCCACAGCTTATTACTATGGGATTTTGGCGTATCCAGCGTCAACGGTGAACTTATCAGCGAACAACTATGGGAAGTGTTCCCCGCCACAATGGAACTCTGTATTCTGGCTTTCTCTGCCGCCTTGCTAGTCGGCATCCCACTCGGGATTATTGCGGGGGTATGGCGTAACAAACCAGCGGATACGGTTATCACTTCCATTGCTCTAGTCGGATTTTCCATCCCGATTTTCTGGCTAGCACTATTACTCACCCTATTTTTTTCCCTTTATCTCGGCTGGCTACCGGTCTCAGGGCGCTTTAATCTGCTATATCAGATTGAACCGGTGACAGGTTTCTCATTAATTGATGCCTGGTTATCAAAATCACCCCATCGTAATGAGATGATCATTAGCGCCGTGCAACACTTGCTGCTACCCGTGATTACCCTCGCAGTTGCACCGACCACCGAAGTTATTCGGTTGATGAGAAACAGTACAGAAGAGGTTTTTGGTGAAAACTATATCAAAGCCGCCGCAACCCGCGGTTTATCAAGGCTGACAATTATCCGTCGTCATGTGTTACACAATGCGTTGCCCCCTATCATTCCGAAACTAGGATTACAATTTTCCACCATGCTGACACTGGCAATGATGACAGAACTCGTATTTAACTGGCCGGGACTTGGCCATTGGTTAGTCAGCGCCATTCGTCAGCAAGATTATTCCGCCATTTCTGCCGGTGTTATGGTGATTGGCACACTGGTGATTTCTGTCAATGTTCTGTCTGATATTATTGGCGCAATAACTAACCCTCTGAAGCATAAGGAATGGTATGCCCTTAGATAATTTTTATCGTGAAAAGAAAATGCCGTCACCGATAAAGGTCATCTGGCGCTTTTTTTATTCCGACATGTTGGCAATGATGGGGTTTTATGGGGTGCTTATTCTGATTGCCCTCAGTCTGCTTGGTGGCTATCTGGCCCCTTATCAGCTCGATCAACAATTTCTTGGTCACCAACTACTGCCGCCTTCATGGTCATATCACGGTAATATCGCATTTTTTCTAGGTACCGACGATCTTGGGCGCGACATTCTCAGCCGATTGCTAATAGGTACTGCATCCACCTTCGGTTCAGCGCTGTTAGTCACTTTAGCGGCCGCTTTATGTGGTCTGATTATCGGCTGTCTGGCAGGCATGACACGAGGATTGAAATCCGCGGTACTCAATCATATTCTCGACACATTACTCTCTATCCCATCACTATTACTGGCAATTATTGTCGTCGCCTTTGTGGGCGCCAGTTTGCAACATGCAATAATCGCTATTTGGTTAGCGCTATTGCCACGTATCGTTCGCACGGTTTACAGCGCAGTTCACGATGAGCTTGATAAAGAATATGTTATTGCCGCTCGCCTGGATGGCGCCTCTAATTACCATATTCTATGGTATGCCGTATTACCAAACATTACCGCCGCCTTGGTCAATGAGTTAACACGCGCCATTTCTATCGCCATACTTGATATCGCTTCACTTGGTTTTCTTGATCTTGGCGCCCAACTTCCCTCACCCGAATGGGGAGCCATGTTGGGCGATTCACTAGAGCTAATCTATGTTGCGCCCTGGACCGTTATGTTGCCCGGCGCGGCAATCATGTTCAGTGTCTTGTTAGTCAATTTATTAGGTGATGGATTACACCGTGCAATTAATTCCGGGGTGGAATAATGCCATTACTCGACATTCGCAATCTCACTATTGAATTTATGACTGCCAAAGGGCCAGTTAAAGCGGTTGATCGCGTCAGTATTTCACTGACAGAAGGCGAAATACGCGGTCTGGTGGGCGAATCAGGCTCCGGTAAGAGTCTAATTGCCAAAGCAATAAGTGGAGTCACTAAAGATAATCTCAAAGTGACGGCTGACCGTTTTCGCTTCGATGATATTGACCTGCTCCGTCTGACTCCACGACAGCGCCGCAAAGTGATCGGCCACAATATCTCAATGATTTTTCAGGAACCACAATCCTGTCTTGATCCTTCTGAAAATATTGGTCGACA
Source organism: Photorhabdus akhurstii (assembly GCF_019090985.1). Taxonomy (NCBI): domain Bacteria; kingdom Pseudomonadati; phylum Pseudomonadota; class Gammaproteobacteria; order Enterobacterales; family Morganellaceae; genus Photorhabdus; species Photorhabdus akhurstii. Next base: position 2,977,572 of record NZ_CP020335.1, read on the forward strand.
GCTCATTCAAGCCATCCCCGGCTGGACTTACAAAGGCCGTTGGTGGCAACGTTTCAAATGGCGAAAACGCCGAGCTATTGAATTACTCCACCGTGTGGGAATTAAAGATCATAAAGACATCATGAGTAGCTTCCCTTGCGAATTAACGGAAGGAGAATGCCAGAAAGTTATGATTGCTATCGCATTGGCTAACCAACCACGTCTGCTGATTGCAGATGAACCAACCAATGCGATGGAACCGACCACCCAAGCTCAGATTTTCCGTCTGTTAGCACGATTGAATCAGAACAATAACACCACTATTTTACTGATAAGCCACGACTTGCAAGTCATGAGCAAACTGGTGGATCGCATTAATGTTCTGTATTGTGGTCAAACGGTCGAAAGCGCCGTTCCCGATGAATTACTGATAACGCCACATCACCCCTACACACAAGCGTTAAGCCGCGCTATTCCTGATTTTGGCAGCTCTTTGCCCCATAAAAGTAGGTTAAACACCTTACCCGGCGCTATTCCATCCCTTGAGCATCTACCCATCGGCTGCCGTTTAGGCCCGCGCTGCCCTTACGCGCAAAAAACGTGTATTGAAACACCACGGTTGCGGGTGATTAAAAACCATGCTTTTGCCTGCCACTTTCCACTGAATCTGGAGGAACAGTAATTGGTTAATACTCTGCTAGAAGTCAAGAATTTAGCTAAAACTTTTCGTTATCGAACCGGTTTTTTTCACCGTCAACATCTTGATGCGGTAAAACCTGTTAGTTTTACTTTAAAAGCTAAACAGACACTGGCGATTATTGGTGAAAACGGTTCCGGGAAATCAACACTGGCAAAAATGCTTTCAGGTGTTATTGAACCAACTTCCGGCGAAATCATGATCGAAGGCCATAAACTCACTTACGGTGATTACAGTTATCGCAGCCAACGCATTCGCATGATATTTCAGGACCCAAGTACATCGCTAAATCCTCGTCAGCGTATTGGGCAACTTCTTGATATTCCCCTTCTGCTTAATACATCACTCAATACAATGGAGCGGGAAAAACGGATCAACCAGACATTGCGACAAGTTGGCCTGTTACCGGATCATGCCAATTATTATCCACATATGTTAGCCTCAGGCCAAAAACAACGGGTAGCACTGGCGCGCGCATTAATATTACAACCGCAGATTATTATTGCTGATGAGGCATTGGCATCACTCGATATGTCTATGCGATCTCAAATCATTAATCTAATGTTGGAATTACAGGAAAAACAGGGTATTTCTTACCTCTATGTCACCCAGCATCTTGGCATGATGAAACATATCAGCGATCAGGTGCTGGTCATGCATCAGGGGGAAGTTGTCGAACGGGGAAATACCGCAGAAGTGTTGGCTTCTCCTCTGCATGATATGACCCGCCGTCTGATCGCCAGCCATTTTGGTGAGCCACTCACCGCTGATGCCTGGCGGCAGGATATTCCTTGACATATAGAAAACGATAATCACTGCTCGGAGCAGAACGCAAAATACAGCATATTTCTCTCTAGCGTGATAGAATTACTGGGTTTATTAACAATAAAACGTCATATTGATATTGTCTCTATGAGCAATTTTAATCCATTAATATCATTACCGGCGTTATCACACAAGGATACTGTTATGGGTTTTATGACCGGCAAGCGCATTCTGATCACTGGCGTCGCCAGTAAACTCTCCATCGCTTATGGTGTTGCAAAAGCAATGCATGACCAGGGAGCTGAGCTGGCTTTCACTTATCAAAATGACAAGTTGAAACCTCGTGTTGAAGAATTTGCAGCTTCCCTGAACTCTACTATCGTTCTGCCATGCGATGTAGTCGAAGATGAAAGCATCGAAGCCCTGTTCACTGAATTGGGTAAGGTCTGGCCAAAATTCGATGGCTTTGTTCACTCCATTGGCTTTGCACCGGCTGATCAACTGGATGGTAACTATGTAAATTCCGTTACCCGTGAAGGTTTCAGAATCGCACACGACATCAGCTCTTACAGCTTTGTCGCTATGGCAAAAACTTGCCGTGAAATGCTGAACCCAAATTCTGCTTTACTGACTCTCACCTACCTGGGAGCAGAGCGCTCAATCCCTAACTACAACGTAATGGGTCTGGCAAAGGCATCTCTGGAAGCTAACGTTCGTTATATGGCTAACGCTATGGGTGCCGAAGGTATTCGTGTTAACGGTATCTCTGCTGGCCCTATCCGCACTTTGGCTGCGTCTGGCATCAAAGATTTCCGTAAAATGTTGGCTCACTGTGAAACTGTTAACCCAATTCGCCGCACTGTAACAACTGAAGATGTTGGTAACGCTGCGGCATTCTTGTGTTCGGATCTGTCCGGCGGTATTACCGGTGAAATTCTGCATGTTGATGGTGGTTTCAGCATTGTCGCAATGAATGAACTGGAATTGAAATAATCTGATTAATAATCAGTAAATTTCAACTCACAAAACAAGGCCCGAAGAGCTAGTTTTTCGGGCCTTTTATTATCAATAAAATAACAAATTAATTACTTCATTAAATCATCACTAATAGGTAAAAATTAATTCTAAGTCAAAATATAAAAAACCTATTGGAACGAATTATTAAACCCTTTGTAATTAAAGAGTTAAGCGATATTACCTTATAACTATTTTACTGAAATAAAAAATATCATCTTGTTTCCTTGCGCTAATCAGTAATATGTCCTTTAATATAATCAATAACTTAATTTCATTAAATCGATTATCAGTACAACATTTACAGGTAAATATTTCCAGTTAAATATTTTTAATGCAATATTTTATTATTATTTTACCCTTTTAGTTTAAATATTATATTTCACGCTTTTATACAATTTAATGATATTTATTATTTTAGCAAGGTGCATAAAATGAAAAATGATTTTTTAATTATATCTAATATGTTTAAATCAATCACCAATATAAAATTGCCAGAATGTCTGAAAAATCATGATCCATCCCAAGGAATTGCAGTTTCTTGGAATGAGTTTAAGGAATCATTATATCACTGGCCATCAGCATTGGAAGATTATGAATATGCATATAATTCCGATGAACAAGATATTGATAGAATTATTAAAAATATACACAAAGCAACAACTTATTTAGGTTCACTTAGCAGTGGATATTTAGGTCATGGTTATATTGCCAGAGTCGATCATGCATTGAAAGAAATTGAATCAGATTTTAGTAAGCTAAACGATTTCATCTCAAAACTACCACAACTATTTGAAATATCTCAAATTGATTTTGAACACAAGAAAAACTTCGCAGAAAAAACACACATAAAAATACAACAATTATTAAAGAATATTCCCGATGGAGAAGATAAAAAACAAATATACAAAGTCTCTTTATTGATGGAAGAAATCACATTAAATATATCAGACGTTTCATTTAGTCTTAGAAATATAAATAATTCCGTCAATAGACTTAACGGACAAACAGAAACAATTAATAATATTTATAAAAAGTTAGTCGAAAACTTTAATCAAGAGAATAAAAAAGATATTTTTACAAGAAACTATAGACAATGCATGATTTATTTTAGTGACTTTACAAATAAATTCAATTTATTTTCCTATGATTACAAATCATTTAACAAGAATAATATATTAATTATCTTATAACCAATATAAAATGAATTCTTGTAACTATCAATAATCGCCATTATTTATTCCATATAATATAACCAATTGCAAAATATACTATATGACACAAAATACGGGGAAGTTTTGGATAAGTCACTTCATCCAAAATTTTTCCCTAAACTTCTAAATTAACGTAACCAATCTATTTGAAAATAATGATAAAAAAATAAATAATCGCCTCTATACCAGAATATAGAAAAGGATTATTCACGATACAACCACACCACCTTATATCTATTTAATCATTCATTTATTTCCATCTGTCGTGGTAGTATATATCAAGGCTATAGCAATGCCTTACTGAGTTCCTTTGTCCTATTATATCTATTACCGGAAACTTTTAAGGAGCGGCACATGAAACTTTATTACCAACCTGGAGCTTGTTCTCTCTCACCTCACATCATACTTCGTGAAGCAGGACTTGATTTCAGCATGATTAAAGTTGATCTGAAAACTAAAAAAATGGAGAACGGCGACGATTTTTTCGCAATTAATCCAAAAGGCCAGATACCAACTCTTCTGTTAGATAACAATGAGATCCTCACCGAAGGAGCTGTTATTGTCCAATATATTGCCGACCAGAGACCGGACAAAAAATTAATCGCACCAGCCGGAACGATGGAACGATATCATCAACTTGAATGGATTAGCCATCTTTCCAGTGAAATCCATAAAGGATTTTCACCCCTGTTTTTCCCGGGAACACCAGAAAATTATCGTCCTGTTGCTATTAATAATCTACTCAGGAGATTCAAGTATATAGATAAGGTATTAGCAGAACAGCCATACATTGCCGGGGAGCACTTTACTGTTGCTGACGCTTATTTATTCACCCTCAGTAGCTGGGCGCCTTTAGTGCAATTGGATCTATCTGATCTGGTTCATCTTAAAGATTATCAAAAGAAGATTGCAGAACGTCCAAGTGTTCATGATGCCCTGAAAGCAGAAGGGTTAATTTAAGAGTAAAAAAACCGTTCCACATAATATCAGTGGAACGGTTAAATATCTTAATCCAATTGCGTCGCACAGAATTTATAGCCAGGAGTCACCATTCTGTCCTGCGCAGCCACAATTTGTAGTTCGTATTCGCCCATATCTTTCGTTGTTACCATCACTTCATAAACCGCAGCAGCAACATGTTCGAGAGCAGTTTGTAAAGACTCGCCTTTTAATAGGTTAACCAATAGCAGGCCACTGGTTAAATCACCCACACCAACAGGCTGACGTTCGCCAAAATCCACCAAAGGCCGACTTACATGCCAGCTATGCTCTTTAGTCACTAATAACATTTCAAAACAGTCAGCCCGATAACCAGCACGACTAAGATGTTTAACCAGTACAATATCCGGCCCTTTCTCACATAGTGTTCGGGCAGCCACAACAGCCTGTTCTACATTAGCCACTTTCTGCATACTCAGTGTTTCAAGCTCCAGTAAATTTGGTGCAATAATGTTACTTACAGGCAGTGCTTCTTCACACAGAAATTCAGCCACCCCCGGCGCAACAATACAACCTTTTTCTGGGTGCCCCATGACGGGATCACAGAAATACCAAGCATCAGGATTCACCGCTTTTACCCGTTTCACTATATCGATAATATGGCTCCCCTGTTCCGGTGAACCGATATATCCACTCAGTACCGCATGACAAGATTTAAGCTGTTCAATTTCTTCAATGCCCTGAACGATTTCCGTAAGATGATTCGCCGGCATAACACACCCTTTCCATTGAGCATATTGGGTATGATTTGAAAACTGTACGGTATTCAATGGCCATACATTCACCCCCATCCGACGCATAGGGAATTCCGCAGCACTGTTACCAGCGTGACCAAAGACAACATGGGATTGAATTGAGAGAATATTTTTCACAATGACGGCCTATATTTTATTCTGGCTTCTGTTTATAAGATTAAAGTCATGGTAAGAAAAAGGGCAACATTTGTGTTGCCCCATTATAATGCAATATCAGTTATTTCCAGCAGATCAAACAATCGTGTTTTTTACCACGACGCAACAGGGTGTAACGACCAAACAGACGGTTACTGTCAGTAAACAGATATTCAGGTTCCGATTGTTTTTCACCATTAATTGCGACAGCGTTGGAACTGATCATAGTACGCGCCTGACCACGAGAAGGTACTAACCCAGCATTAACTAAAGCTTGTTGCAAATCCGCACCTTTTTCCAGCTCAATTACCGGCATACCATCCTGTGCCAATTGAGCAAAATCCGCTTTGGTCAAATCAGCAACGGCCCCAGAGAATAAACTTTCTGTAATCCGCTTAGCGGCTGACAACCCTTCTTCACCATGCACCATACCAGTAACTTGTTCTGCCAACACGTACTGAGCACGAGGAGCTTTACCGCTATTTCTATCTTCTTCTTCCAACGCATCAATATCTTCAAGACTCATGAAGGTAAAGAATTTCAGGAAGCGATAGACATCGGCATCCGCAGTATTAATCCAGAATTGATAGAATTTGTACGGGCTGGTTTTCTTCGGATCCAACCAAACAGCGCCACCTTCTGTTTTGCCAAACTTAGTGCCATCAGATTTCGTGATCAGCGGAACAGTCATGCCAAATACTTGTTTCTGGTTGATACGACGAGTTAGATCAATACCAGAAGTAATATTTCCCCACTGGTCGGAACCACCAATCTGTAACTCAACGCCATGTACTTCATTCAGGCGAGCAAAGTCATAGGATTGCAGTAGGTTATAAGAAAATTCAGTGAAAGAGATACCCACATCATCACGGTTTAAACGCTGTTTAACCGCTTCTTTATTAATCATCTGATTAACTGAGAAATGTTTGCCGATGTCACGCAGGAAAGTCAGAACATCCATGTTGCCAAACCAATCATAATTGTTGGCTGTTTTAGCGCTATTTTCACCACAATCAAAATCGAGGAAAGGTGAAACCTGTCTACGGATTTTCTCTACCCACTCTTTAACGGTAGCTTCAGTATTCAGTTTACGTTCAGTAGCTTTGAAGCTTGGATCGCCAATCAAACCCGTAGCCCCACCAACTAACGCCACGGGTTTATGCCCGGCCAGCTGGAATCGTTTTAAACACAGCAAGGGAACCAGATGCCCCAAATGCAAGCTGTCAGCGGTCGGATCGAAACCACAATAGAGGGAGACAGGGCCTTGCGCCAGTCTCTCCACTAACGCATTCTCATCCGTCACTTGGGCAATGAGGCCCCGCTCTTGCAGTTGTTTTATCAGGTTATTGCTAGACATTAATGACTCCATCAATTTGTGTATTTTGTCTGTTGTATAAATCGCGACTTAAAAAGAGTGCGGCATAGCATAAAACGCCAATACTATAAGTGCTAGTATTAAAAACGATAATCCACGATTTATGGCGCAAGCCTGTCAATATGCCAACTATCGCCTTCCCGTTGATAAATAAACCGGTCATGGAGCCGATTTGCACCACCTTGCCAAAATTCAACAGAATCAAAAGTCACTTTGAATCCTCCCCAAAAGCTAGGCAAAGGCACCTCGCCATTCAAGAATTTCTGTTTTAACTCAAGGAACTTCCCTTCCAAAACACCGCGTGCGGAAATACGAGAGGATTGTTGTGATGCCGATGCAGCAATCTGGCTATCTCTGGGACGACTATGGAAATATTTCATCACTTCAACAGGAGAAAGACGTTCTGCTTTACCAAGAAAAGAGACTTGCCTTTCCAGAGGATGCCAAGGGAAATGGAGGCTGATTTTGTTATTGTGCGCCAAATGTTTTGCTTTCCGGCTGCCTAAATTTGTATAAAAAATCAAACTATTTGTATCAAAATGCTTCAATAACACAATACGTTGATACGGTTGACCATTCTCATCAACCGTTGCTATACACATTGCAGTTGGATCACTCAACTTAGCTTCACATGCCTGCTTGAGCCAACGCTCAAAAAGTTCGATAGGTTCTTTAGTTAAATCTTTACGTCTTAACCCACCACGAATATATTCACGGCGTAATTCTGCAACATCAAATTCATTATGTTCTGACATTAACGTAGCTCTGTTTATGACTCACTAAATACCAGACAGCTTATCATTGTTATTGATTATTAACAGGATAAATCGCCCCTAAAATGGTTTCAGTACTCGCACCGGTAACAGAAGGCAAATTCCCTGACGCGCCTGACATCGTACGGAATGCCAACCAAGCAAATGCCAGTGCTTCCATATCATCGCCGCTTAAGCCATATTTATCTGTCGGGCAAACCTCCGTTCCCGGTAATAATGCAGAAAGTCGACTCATTATCTGTGGGTTACGTGCGCCGCCGCCGCAAACCAACAGACGTTCACATCCACCACTCAACATGATTTGCTGTGACACAGACACTGCTGTCAGTTCGGCCAGTGTTGCCTGGACATCAACTGGAGATATGTCAGGAAAGTTAGCTAATTGCGCCTCCAACCAACTCATATTGAAATACTCCCGGCCTGTGCTTTTAGGAGCTGGCCGTGAAAAATAGTGATCAGAAAGCATTTGTCTAAGTAGCTGGTTATTAACCGCACCTTCCCGCGCCCATTGCGCATCTTTATCATAAGGTTTTTTCTGATGACGCCACACCCAACTATCCATCAGCATATTACCCGGACCTGTGTCATAACCTTTGACCGGTGATCCCGGTAATAGCGTCGTTATATTGGCAATACCGCCGATATTGAGAATTATTCTGCGTTCTGTCGGATGCCCTAAGACGGCGAAATGAAAAGCGGGAACTAATGGCGCTCCCTGCCCGCCATATGCCATATCTCTCCGACGAAAATCGCCAACCACAGTCATCCCAGTTAAAGCTGCGATACGGTTATTGTCGCCAAGCTGCATAGTGAAAGGCGTGTGACCATCTGGCTCATGCCAAACGGTTTGTCCATGACATCCCACAGCGATAATGTCACTGGTGGTTAACCCTGTTTTAATCAGTAAGCCCTGCACTGCTTCAGCGAATAAAGAACCTAGTTCATAATCTAACCGACCAATTGCTGATAATGTCGTTTGCTGCCCTTGGCAGACCGCAAGAATTTTCTGTTTTAATTCGTGTGGGAATGGATGTGAATAACTGGCTTGTTGAGCAACAACTTTATCATTGATTGCTGCAAGCACCACATCAACGCCATCCAGACTTGTCCCCGACATTACACCAATATAACGACCTGACTTCATAACCATTTAATTTGCCTTCCTGCTTAAAATCTGTCTTGATAAAATCAGAAACCACGCCAATAACTATAAAGCGCAGTGGTTTTGGCTGTATATGACTAATAGACAAACTAAGGAATAAAACCTGAGTTTTGGAAACAACTTCACAAAAAATGCTGAATTTCTCATTAATAGCTATTTCTTTTAAAAATCTCTATTGACGTTTAATATATGTTTAGCACTAGATTGCTAATGTACTGGCATTCTATTTGGATAAACTTTTTATTACTTATTGCCAATGCCAGTTGTTAGCCTGATTGCCCAGTAAGCTATCAGATTTCCGCAGTCAGGCATCGAAATTAGGAGTTACTATGTTTAAGCACTTTTTAGTTAGCGCGGTTGCCGTTGCTTCATTATCAGGCTGTGTCAACACCGATTCTCTTTCTGGTGATACCTATACCGCTGGACAAGCTAAGCAGGTCCAGACTGTCTCTTACGGTACAATTGTTTCTGTTCGTCCTATCAATATTCAGGCGGGTAGCGATGAGAATGTATTAGGCGCAATTGGCGGCGCGGTTCTAGGAGGCTTGGTTGGTAATACTATTGGCGGCGGTAGTGGCAATACATTGGCGACTGCCGCTGGTGCGATTGCCGGTGGTGTTGCAGGCCAAAACGTTCAGGGGGCTCTTAACACAACTAAAGGTGTGGAACTCGAAATTCGTCGTGACAGCGGTGAAAGTATCATTGTTGTTCAAAAGCAAGGTAAAACTGTTTTCCATAAAGGTCAACGAGTAAGAATCGCAGGCCAAGGCAGTAGTATTACTGTTTCACCTCGACAATAAGATATAGAAATAAGAAAACCGTGACTTCATTTTGGTAAGTCGCGGTCTTCTTTCATCCGGTTAACATTTCATGGCTATCGTAATTACTATCTACTCTGTAATTGGATAATATTTTGCTCTAACTTCTGCACTAAAGTGGAAAGAAAAGCAAGTTCCTCGCGTGAAATACCCTCCAGAATCTCATTTCTTGTGGATTCAATAACACCATCCAACTCCCTAATAACCGATGCAGAATCTTCAGTTAGCTTGATTCTCTTTGCACGACGATCATTGGCACAAGTATGCCGGGTGATAAGTTTTTTTTCCTCAAGCTGATCTAATGTCCTGACCAAAGATGGTTGCTCGATACCGATAGCTTTCGCCAACTGTATCTGAGATTGCTCCTGAGGTAACCGGCTAATATTGTATAACGTTACCCAATGAGTCTGAGTTAATTCTAACGGCTTTAAACGGTAGTCAATTAAAGCACGCCAAATACGAACTAACCGTGCCAGATCTGATCCCAATGTAGATTCCAATTGTCCCTCCTTAAATAAACTAGCCTACTAAACATAACAGCCAAATTTTTCTAAATCAGGCTAACTAGCCTTAAAAAAGTATATATAACTTCTGCATAATCACAGTAAATTCTTAGCAACTAACTAATTCAGGTAACTATAACCAAGAACAACTAAACTTAATTTAAACTCAGAACAAAACAATTAACATACAATATTTTTACCATAAAAACTATCAGAACTATGAATACAAGCAAACAGAAACCAATAAATATCATTCAATACTTTATTCAAAGTACTATAAGAATAGCTGTCATCTAAATGCTAAGCTATCTATTTTTACATTAATGTTGTTTTTATTTTACATTTATCACACAATTTGGCTTAAAATTCCATTTAAAACATAAAGTTATAAAAACACTCAAATAAGCTCCCTTAGTCTTTTCGTTAAGTAAAAAATAAAAAAATAACAAACAAAATACTTAAGATTATAGTAGAACATTTATAACTTCGCCAAAAATATAACCCTATATAAGTAAATCATTGAATTGTTAACTTTAATAACTTCAAAAATCTCTAATTAAAATAGTGATGGCTGCTCAGGTGGTTCTTCATCTGTCTGATTTTGTGCTCTCAATGCACGTAAATATCTTTGCCGGCACAGTCGCAATACTTCACGCTTTTGCCCATCAGACATTTTCATCCAATTAAATCTTTCTTCCCGGCTGCGATAACACCCCAGACAAAAACCTCGCTCATTAGCCTGACAAATTCCTCGACAAGGACTGGGAATAGCAAAAAACTCCAGTTGCTCAGCCATCACATCCCGTTTCCTATACAATTCACATACTATATTTAATTATAAACCTAGATAAGAATAAATTATAATTATGGGAAAATTGAACTGTAACCGTAAGACACGTTATAGTTAGTGGTTTTTGTGCGACCTACCGCACAAAAATATTGGTAAAACCATTAAATTAGAGGTAATTATGCGTTTACTCCATACCATGATCCGTGTTGGTGATCTACAACGCTCCGTTAATTTTTACACTGAAGTGTTAGGCATGCGTCTGCTACGCACCAGTGAAAACATCGAATATAAATACTCACTCGCCTTCGTTGGCTACGCTGATGAAAGCGAAGGGGCAGTAATCGAGTTAACCTATAATTGGGGAGTTGACCATTACGAAATGGGGAATGCCTTTGGTCACATTGCATTAGGTGTTGATGATGTCGCAGCCACTTGCGAATCTATTCGCCAAGCCGGTGGCAACATTACCCGTGAAGCAGGCCCTGTAAAAGGCGGAACAACCGTTATTGCTTTCGTTGAAGATCCAGATGGTTACAAAATTGAACTGATTGAAAATAAAAATGCCAGCAACGCTCTGGGTAACTCGATCTGATGTCTGATAAAAAAGAGCCAAACGTCCTTAGTGGACGTTTTCGAGGTTATTACCCTGTTGTTATTGATGTTGAAACTGGCGGCTTTAATGCCAAAACAGACGCATTACTTGAAATTGCCGCCGTTACACTGAAGATGGATGGTGAAGGTTGGCTAACGCCTAGCGAATCGCTTCACTTCCATATTGAGCCATTTGAAGGAGCCAATCTTGAACCAGCAGCCCTGGAGTTCACCGGCATTGATCCATTAAATCCGCTACGTGGAGCAGTGAGCGAATATGAAGCTCTACACGCTATTTTTAAAATGGTTCGTAAAGGGATAAAAAATAATCATTGTAATCGGGCAATTATCGTTGCTCACAATGCTAGCTTCGATCATAGCTTTGTTATGGCTGCCGCGGAACGCACCGGACTAAAGCGAAATCCGTTCCATCCGTTTGCAACTTTTGACACCGCTGCTTTAGGTGGTCTGGTATTAGGACAAACAATCTTAGCAAAAGCCTGCATCACCGCCGGTATCCCATTCGACAATCATCAAGCTCACAGCGCTTTATATGATACTGATCGTACCGCTGAATTATTCTGTGAAATGGTTAACCGTTGGAAACAACTTGGTGGCTGGCCATTAACGACCGCAACAGAAGAAAAAAACGGATAAATAGCTGAACGGCTAGATTAATATAATCAAATCTAAATTAAGCAATAATACCCCCCCATATATCAATATATGGGGAGATAGCATAATAATCTGTCTGTAAGTAATTAAAAAATTACTCTGTCGCGTCTTCGTCTTCGGGACGATATTTATCAGCAGTTTCTTTGATTAATGTTTGTAACTCACCACGCTGATACATTTCAATGATAATATCGCATCCACCTATCAACTCACCTGCTACCCAAAGTTGAGGAAAGGTTGGCCAATTAGCATATTTTGGCAATTCTGCACGAATATCTGGATTTTGCAAAATATCTACGTAAGCAAAACGTTCACCACATGCAGATAAAGCCTGAACAGCCTGCGCAGAAAATCCACAACTTGGCAATTTAGGAGAACCCTTCATATACAATAAAATTGGGTTTTCTTTAATTTGGCGCTCAATCTTCTCAATAGTCATCATTTTTATTTCCTTTAAACCAACACTATGTTGATAACCAACATCGTCACAATACTACGGAGAATACCATTTTCTCTCACTAAGATGTATCCTGATCTTTTCTTATCCTGATGCAGATGGCATCATTTTCACTGTTATTTATCGTAGAAGTTGCCAGGACGACCAGAAATTTACCGGCGCAGCAGTGAAAGCTTTTGGTTCTGGGGTGGGCTTAACAACCATCAGATTAATTCATTACTCTCTATTTTAACACCCAAAGGCAAAGGGCAGATAAACCACTGAGACTATCCGCCCAATTTCTTTTAAACGTAAAGTCAATTTTTAATCCATCTCATCAGCTCAAATCAGGCAAAGATCAAGCAAAGAGCGGCAAAAATGGCAATCATCACCAACGTGCTAACAGCAGTAAATAAACCAAGTTTCAAATCGGTATTCATAAAGCCTCCTCAGAATAAAAAGTTTATAACGACAAAAACCAGTCTATCGAGATGGTTAATTGCCCTTACATAAGGAAAAGCATAAATAGCGATTACCATTCATTTTATAACACTGATTATTGCTTTCACTTTTGAGCCAGATCAGACAAAATCCAAGATTTATCGCTAACTTATTGCCAGCCCTTGTGTAAAAGGGCTGGCAAATGATTAACAAAGCGTTTTAAATTTAGACCAAAAGGTCAGGAGTCTTTCACCTCATGGCAACGATCAAAGATGTGGCTAAACACGCTGGTGTCTCAACCACTACCGTATCCCATGTTATTAATAAAACCCGCTTCGTCGCTGAAGATACTAAAGCTGCCGTTTGGGCTGCTATTAAGACACTGAATTATTCACCCAGCGCCGTCGCTCGCAGTCTGAAAGTTAACCACACAAAATCGATCGGATTACTTGCAACGTCCAGTGAAGCCCCCTATTTTGCTGAAGTCATTGAGGCTGTTGAAAACAGTTGTTATAGCAAAGGCTATACGCTGATTTTATGTAACTCACACAATAACATTGATAAACAGAAAGCCTATCTCGCCATGCTGGCACAAAAACGTGTGGATGGACTGTTGATTATGTGTTCAGAATACCCGGAACAGTTGTTGGGAATGTTGGAAGATTATCGTAATATTCCAATGGTCGTTATGGATTGGGGTCAAGCCAGAAGCGACTTCACCGATACGATTATTGATAACGCATTCCACGGAGGTTATCTGGCTGGTCGTTATCTTATCGAGCGTGGCCATCGTGATATTGGCGCGATCCCCGGCCCTCTGGCACGAAATACCGGCGGTGGTCGCCATCAAGGATTCTTGAAGGCGTTAAAAGAAGCCAATATTCCGATCAGAGAAGAATGGATTATTCAGGGGGATTTTGAGCCAGAATCGGGCTATAAAGCCATGCATCAAATTCTGCATCAAAAACAGCGTCCGACTGCGGTTTTCTGCGGCGGAGATGTTATGGCTATGGGGGCTATTTGCGCTGCTGATGAATCAGGATTACGCGTCCCGCAGGATATTTCTATCATCGGTTATGACAATATACGCAACGCTCGTTATTTCTCTCCGGCATTGACCACCATTCATCAGCCAAAAGAACGACTGGGACAAATGGCGTTTTCTATGTTATTGGACAGAATCGTCAACAAACGTGAAGATGCACAAACTATTGAAGTACATCCACGCTTGGTTGAACGACGCTCTGTCGTCGATGGTCCATTTATCGACTATCGCCGTTAACCCGCTTTATTCATCTTGAAGCCATTCAGCATTAAGAGTTTCACTATCGCCAAGGTAGTCAAGCAACCAACTTAATGCTGGAGAATGGCTGTTTTGTACCCATGCCAAACAACATGGACTGTCTGGTAAAGGCTGTTCCAATTCCAGCACGGCTAATTTCTTCTGCCGAATAAGCGGCATCGCCCTATGCTTAGGCACCATTCCTACACATAACCCTTCGTTTAAACAAGACAGACCAGACTCCCAATCAGGAACTACCAGCCTGCGCTGGTTATCAAGATTCCAGGTGTCACGCTTCGGTAAATTACGAGATGTATCTTCAAGGCACAAACTTGGATAAGGCCGCATTTGGTCATCAGATAGCGGCCCCGGCAATTGAGTCAACTCATGGTCTGCGCTAACCACACATAACCAAGGCATAAACCCCATATCTCGGAAACTATACCTTTCCCCGACAGGAACCACTCGGGTTGCCCCAATGGCAACATCAACTCGACTATCCACCAGCGCATCCCACACACCATTAAACACTTCCTGATGAATAAAAAGTTCTATATCAGGAAAATGGTGGTAAAAATCAAGAATAAGCTGACGACTACGTTCTGGTTTGACAACGCGATCAATAGCAATATTAAATTGCCCTCGCCAGCCGTTTGCAACTTGTTGACATTGGTGACGAGTATCAATCATTTTTTTGATAACAGAGCGAGCTTCTTTGATAAAAATAGCGCCTGCCTCAGTTAATTCTACATCCCGATGATGACGCTCAAACAACGAAACGGCAAGCCACTCTTCCAATTGTCTTACGGTATAACTGATCGCAGAAGGGACACGGTGAAGCTCCAATGCAGCGGCACTAAAACTGCCTGTTCTGGCAACCGCATCCACGACTTCAAGCGAATATTCCGACCACATAATTTTACCTTTCAATTTTTTTCACAGCACTATGCAAATATTACCATTTCACAAGTAAAAATCACGACGTATAGAATATGTGTCAATATTGTTATCTACCTATCACTGCAAATTATTTTAATCATGACATTCAAAGAGAGTAATCAAATGAAAAACTCAAGTCAGTTCATGTTCTACCTTGCAGGCTTGAGTATGCTAGGTTATCTGGCTATTGATATGTATCTGCCAGCATTCGGTGCTATGCAACAAGAATTAGGGACATCAGCAAACGCAATTAGTGCCAGCCTAAGCATCTTTCTTGCAGGTTTCGCCTTTGCGCAACTTTTGTGGGGGCCTCTTTCAGATCGCTTTGGCAGAAAACCGATTATTATCACCGGCCTATCCCTGTTTTCTATTGGCTGTCTGGGAATGATGTGGATAACAGATTCCACCCAACTTTTAGTTTTGCGTTTTGTCCAAGCCATAGGTGTGTGTTCAGCCGCCGTCTCATGGCAAGCATTAGTTATTGATCGTTACGATTCCAATCGTACCAAACGTGTTTTCGCAACGATTATGCCATTGGTTGCACTCTCCCCTGCCCTAGCGCCTTTAATGGGAGCCTGGCTGTTGCAACATGGCGGCTGGCGCATAATTTTCCTAATCTTACTGACAATCACATTAGTACTGTTGTTTTTTACTCTATTTTTGCAAGAAAATCGCAAAAACCGTGAAACTCAAGTGCAAACAAATAATGTCTCTTTCCTTACGCTATTAAAATCACCACTGTTTAATGGCAACGTTCTGATATTCGCATCATGCAGCGCCGGCTTTTTTGCCTGGTTAACCGGCTCCCCTTCAATTCTCGGTGAAATGGGATATACCCCCGATGACATCGGTCTGAGTTATATCCCTCAAACGTTGGCCTTTATCGTTGGAGGTTATGGATGTCGCAGTATTTTGACCAAAATAAAAAGTGAGATTATTTTTCCTTATCTGTTAGTTGGCTATGCTGTCAGCATGATTACGCTCTATTTGATTGCAAAATTTAGCGAGCCAACTCTATTCACTATTCTGATCCCTTTCTGCTTTATGGCTGCAATGAATGGCGCATCATATCCAATTGCAGTAGCAAACGCTTTATCCGCTTATCCACAAGACAGTGGAAAAGCTACTGCATTACAAAACACGCTTCAATTAGGACTCTGTTTTATTGCCAGTCTGGTTGTATCAGCATTTATCAGCAATCCACTTATATCCACAACCACTGTCATGGTTTCTACCGTTGTTCCAATGACATTAGGATATTTTATACAGTGGAAAAAAAACGCTGATCGCTGCATTCAAACAGTTGAACAAAATTCTTGATATTAATCAAATTGTTACTCCAATAAAGGCTGCTAATTATCAATTAATTGCGGCCTTTATTTATTAATTGATAAAACAATTTTACGCTTTTATACTTAATAAAGATCTTTATTACAAATAACCTGGAATTTGAGGTTTTCAGGAGCAATGATTGCCCCATTAAACTCATGGATTAGTCATCTTTAAGATTTTTTTACTTTGATTCTTTGTTATTTTTTGCATTTTGCGTCTTCGCATCCTGCTTTGTTAGCTAAAACGAGCTCCTCAATATTCCATCACCCTAACGTTGGAGAGTATATGAGTTCACCCTATATTGAAAACCCGAAAACAGCCATTAACTCCTGGCAGAGAATTGCCAATCAGATGCTAGAGGAAGCAGGAATTCAAATTAATGGTCACAATCCTTATGACATCCAGATAAAAAACCCTAATTTCTACAAAAGAGTTTTACAACAAGGTTCTATGGGATTAGGTGAAAGTTATATGGATGGCTGGTGGGATTGTGAGCGGTTAGATATTTTCTTTTATCGCGTTTTACGCGCTGGATTAGAAAATAAAATGCCCAATAATCTCAAAGATATAGTAAGAATCGCAACAACCCGCTTACGTAATCTGCAAACGCCAAAAAGATCATGGATTGTCGGTTATCAACATTATGATTTAGGAAACGATCTTTTTACCCGTATGCTTGACCCTTATATGCAATATTCCTGCGGATACTGGAAACAAGCTAAAACACTGGAGCAGGCTCAGCTTGATAAGTTGAAACTCATCTGCGAGAAATTGGAACTTTCTCCAGGTATGGCCCTGCTGGATATTGGATGTGGTTGGGGTGGGCTATCAGCTTATGCTGCTAAAAATTATGGTGTTTCTGTCACAGGTATAACTATTTCAGCCGAACAACAGAAATATGCACAGAAACAATGTACAAATCTGGATGTAAAAATCATTCTGAAAGATTATCGGGATTTACATGAGCAGTTCGACAGAATTGTTTCTGTCGGTATGCTTGAACACGTTGGACCTAAAAATCATGCGACTTACTTCGACGTTGTTCAAAGAAACTTGAAGCCTGATGGCCTATTCCTGCTACATACCTCTGGTTCCAACAAAACTAAGGCCAGTGCTGATCCGTGGATCAGCAAATATATTTTTCCTAATGGCTGCTTGTCTTCGATTGAGCAAATAGCTCGCACCAGCAAAAACTGTTTTGTTATGGAAGATTGGCATAACTTTGGCGCAGATTATGATCGTACATTGATGGCCTGGTATGAAAGATTTATTGCCAGTTGGCCTGAAATACAAGATAACTATAGCCCAACATTTAAACGCATGTTTAGCTATTATCTGAATGCCTGTGCCGGTGCATTTCGTGCTCGCGATATTCAATTATGGCAAATCATATTCAGTCTAAAAGGCATTGAAGGCGGGTTACGGGTAGCCCGATAGTTAACCTAAAAGCTACAGGTTTCCACTGTAGCTTTTATTCAATGCAGTATATCTATTTCTCATTAACGGAAATCACCCACATAACCATTATCAAAGAAAACGGTTTGATCAAATGCTATTTTTCCACCAGAAAATATCAAATCTAAATGATGGCTCCCTTTTACACCACCACCTAAACCAAGATGTAAGCCAGGATGCCGCTCTTCAAAACCGGCATTTCTGCCATAAAGCGCTTTCACACCGGTGTTAGTACCAATACCAAACTCTTCAACAATTCTATTTCCGTGATTATGATTTAGATATAAATTAAAATCTCTACTAAATTCATCATTCTCACAACCAAAACCAATAATTTCACCCTCTTTTATATTTATAGTCATCATATCATTGACAACCCCATACTTTATGGCAAAGGGCGCAGTACTCAAAAAAGTACCACTAAAGCTAATACTGCCGTTAAGGTTCTTTATATGACTTGCTATTTCCCCAGGAATAACATCAATATTTCCACTGCCATCAATGGAAGTCCACTTATGGTCTTTTGCTAAATAACCTACAATCGAGTTCCCTTTATTATCTGTATATTGAATCTTCTGTGATCGACTTGATAATCTAATAAGTTTTTGATTCCTTTCTGTTATTGATGCTGGTGGCTCACTGAATGCTTCAATAAAATGCGGGCCATAATCTTTAAACAGTACAGATTTCTTCCATGATTCAGTAATAAAGCTTCTTATTTTGGTTAGATATTCAGGCCCTTGTGGAGATGCATTCTTTAATGTTGATGATGCGTAAAGAAAAATAAATAAATCACAATCGGCTATTTTTTGTTTTACATCGTCTGGCGGTGTTTTTTCTAAGAAAGCGAAATCAGATTTCACATCGAAATGCTTTTTATACACATGCATCTTCTGCGCAATATCGCCATGCTCAGTATCAGATCCGATAAATATCTTTATACATTCATCATTTCTTACTTTATCCGAAATCGCAGGATGATGCGATAAACAACGATACATATTCTCAAGACTTTTATCCATGAGGACAATCCTGTTTATTTTTAAGTAAGGGGGAGACTCCCCTTACTTATCTATTATTATAAAGAATCTTAATTATAAACAACTATTAAGGCCAAAGTGCCGTACCAAAAGGTACAACAGCTTGCGCATTCATCATTTCAACAGCATCATCGTGTGTAGGTTCTTCAAGCCATTCATCTAACTCAATCGGGTTTTCCATAAAGTAGCCTCTAAAAATATCATCGTGGGGATTAGTCTGCGCTTTACGAGAAAGAGCATTAACACAATAATAACAATGTTAATTATATTAGTTAACACAATATACAGAACACTGCTACATAAATCACAAAAAGGAGCATCGCTGGTTCAATGCTCCCTTAATTAACGCAGTTAATTCTGTTTGAAAGCGACAAGCAGGCTCATCCTGTCGCTCCTCATTTATTGATCATTCTTCCATCAATGTCTCTGGCTGCTGAGAGACGACCTGTTCCCGCTCTCTCTGGGCAAGAACACGCTCCACAGTATCAACAATCGCTTGAGTCTGTGAGTCAATCTCAATATTTACTCTCTGACCAAGACGTTTCTTACCCAATGTTGTACGTTCCAATGTTTCAGGAATAAGGTGAACACAAAAACGATTATTAACCACATCGCCAATTGTCAGGCTAATTCCATCGATGCCGATAAATCCTTTATGTAAGATATATTTCATTAGTTGCTTATCATGGATACGGAACCATATCTGATGGTTATTTTCTGAAGTGAAAATTTTAACTATCTCAGCAACCGTGATGATATGACCGGACATCAAATGTCCACCAATCTCATCCCCAAATTTAGCCGCACGCTCCAGGTTCACATAATCCCCTAACTGCAAATCACCAAGATTAGTCAGACGTAGAGTCTCTTTCATTAAGTCGAAACTAATCTCATCGCCTTCTATTTTAGTTACCGTCAGACAACAACCGTTATTGGCAACCGACGCTCCAGTTTCAATACCTGGCAATAATTCAGCCGGGAATTTAACAACATGAGTCCGAAAATTGCTCTTTTCATCAATAGCAACCAAGGGTGCCTTTCCCTGAACGATGCCCGTAAACATAGAAGAACCTCTTAATGACTGTGTATAATTATTAATTAGTTTATATCAAGTTGTCATTGATAAATACCACCTAAACATTTGAATATAAACTCAGCATGATTGTTGTAATATAGTATCAAATAGATACAATACCCCGGTTAGTAAACGGTTGATTTTTCGAAAATCGTTTCTTATATACAGGCGTTTTTCTTAATATTTTCTACTTTTAAAATAAGGTGTGATGCGTGCAGAAGTATTTAAAAGAAGCGCGTAGTTTGCTCGCTCTGGGGATCCCCGTCATTATTGCCCAATTTTCCCAAACTGCAATGGGAGTTGTGGATACAGTTATGGCGGGTAGCGTCAGTGCAACCGATATGTCTGCGGTTGCCGTTGGCACCTCTATCTGGCTGCCAGTTATTTTATTTGGTTACGGCTTACTATTAGCTTTAACACCCATTATTGCGCAAATGAATGGCTCTGGACGCAGGAATCTCATTGCTAACCAAACTCAACAAGGATTTTGGTTATCGATTTTCCTCTCCATTATCATTATCGCTATTTTATACAACAGCAAGTTCCTGATTGACAGGCAACATAATATAGATCCACTTTTGGCAGAAAAAGCGGTTGGATTTATCCACGCAATCATGTGGGGTGCGCCAGGCTTTCTGTTTTATCATGTGCTGCGTAATCAATGTGAAGGTTTATCGAAAACCAAACCAGGCATGGTGATTAGTTTTTTAGGATTGTTGATTAATATTCCGATTAACTACATACTCATTTACGGTAAATTCGGCGCGCCCGCTTTAGGTGGTGTTGGTTGTGGCGTTGCAACCGCCAGCGTTTACTGGGCCATGTTCCTATTAATGCGTTGGTATGTGAAACATTCGTCATCACAAAAGGATATCCGCCCTAAACATCGTTTTGCCGCACCAGATTGGCATATTTTGAAACGTATTTCAGCTCTCGGTTTTCCTATTGCGATGGCGATGTTTTTTGAAATTACCCTATTTGCCATAGTGTCATTGCTGATCTCTCCTTTAGGCATTACTGCTGTTGCAGGGCATCAAATTGCACTAAATTTCGGCTCATTAATGTTTATGTTCCCAATATCTTTAGCCGCGGCAACCACTATCCGGGTGAGCTACAATTTAGGACAAAAATCTACCGATAATGCCCGGATATCAGCCTATACCGGAATTATGGTTGGTTTGGTATTTGCTTGTTTAACCGCAACTTTTTCTATTATTTTGCGAGAGCCGATCGCTTTGATGTATAACGACAATCCTGAAGTTATCATTATGGCATCGCATCTGATGTTATTTGCCGCGCTTTATCAATTATCTGATGCCGTACAGGTTGTAGGGGCTGGTGTTTTACGTGGATATAAAGATACGCGCTCTATCTTTTATATCACTTTCATCGCTTACTGGATTTTGGGGCTGCCAAGCGGTTACATTCTGGGATTAACTGACTATTTCGTACCCGCTATGGGGCCACAAGGGTTCTGGATTGGCTTTATTATTGGCCTGACTGCATCAGCAGTGATGATATTTACCCGTATTTTGTGGATACAAAAACAGCCAGATGAGATAGTTTTACAACGTTCAACTCGCTGATTTATTTTCTATAAAGCCGGGGACGAATACTTAATTTGGTGGAATAAGCGACAAATTCACTGTATGTAGATGCAAATACGAACAGTTAAACAATAATTTGTATTATTCCCTTGCCAGAAGGCTAACTCGCCGCTAATATTCGTCCCCGTTGTCACCAATGCAATTTAGATTGCGTCCGTAGCTCAGTTGGTTAGAGCACCACCTTGACATGGTGGGGGTCGGTGGTTCGAGTCCACTCGGACGCACCAATTGTTTGGTTAATATTGTTTGGTTGATAGCATAATCTTATTAGTGCGTCCGTAGCTCAGTTGGTTAGAGCACCACCTTGACATGGTGGGGGTCGGTGGTTCGAGTCCACTCGGACGCACCAAGTCTACAAATCTCTTTTCTTGCTTTTATTATCTCTTGGTTGTACTCAATCTGCTTGCTGCGTCAAAATACACTGTTAGCTGTTTACAGACAGTTTCCGCAATGAGTCATAACTCCTCTTTGTTAAGATCTGCGTCATTTTTCCAGTTTATCGTTATAATTAATTCACATAATCATTTTTCGATTCATTTCACAGAAATAAGTCTCTATAATACGGCGCAATTTACAGTTGAATGGTTTCAGCTCATTAGTTTGCCGAACACTGAAAAGTTATAGATTAATCGTATGTATAAACTCACATAATTACATGTGCCTAACCTTGCACAAAAAGCACCGCATGTTTTCCCCGCCACCTGTCCTTAATGATGTTGCGCAACATTCAACACTATATGGTATCTGCGCAAGCCATAAAGTTGGCGGTTTCACTATTTTATCCAATTAAAACCTGTAGATAGATTGTCATGAAAAAAACCAAAATTGTTTGTACTATCGGGCCAAAAACAGAATCCGAAGAAAAACTGACCGAACTGTTGAATGCCGGCATGAATGTTATGCGCCTTAACTTTTCACATGGAGACTATGAAGAGCACGGTCAGCGTATTCAAAATATCCGTTCAGTTATAGCTAAGACAGGTAAACAAGCCGCTATTTTGCTGGATACTAAAGGCCCGGAAATTCGCACCATGAAGCTGGAAGGCGGTAATGATGTCACTCTAACCGCTGGTCAGACCTTCACTTTTACCACTGACACTTCCGTTATCGGTAATAAAGACCGTGTAGCTGTCACTTACAGTGGTTTCCCTGCGGATCTGGCTCCCGGTAATACCGTGCTAGTCGATGACGGTTTGATCGGCATGACAGTCAAAGAAGTCACTAAATCAGAAGTCATTTGCCAAGTTTTGAACAATGGTGACTTAGGTGAAAATAAAGGTGTTAACCTGCCGGGTATTTCCATCAGTTTGCCAGCTCTGGCTGAAAAAGATAAACAAGATTTGATCTTTGGTTGCCAACAAGGTGTTGATTTCGTCGCCGCTTCTTTTATCCGCAAACGCTCCGATGTTCTGGAAATCCGTGAACATTTGAAAGCGCACGGTGGTGAAAATATTCAAATCATCTCTAAAATTGAAAATCAGGAAGGTCTGAACAATTTTGATGAAATTCTGGAAGCTTCTGACGGGATCATGGTTGCCCGTGGTGATCTGGGCGTTGAAATCCCGGTAGAAGAAGTGATCTTCGCTCAGAAGATGATGATTCAAAAATGTAATATTGCTCGCAAAGTTGTTATCACTGCAACTCAAATGCTCGACTCCATGATTAAAAACCCGCGTCCTACCCGTGCGGAAGCCGGTGACGTCGCTAACGCTATTTTGGATGGTACTGATGCAGTTATGCTTTCCGGTGAAAGTGCAAAAGGTAAATATCCAATAGAAGCGGTGACTATCATGGCAACGATTTGTGAACGTACAGACCGCGTAATGCCAAGTCGCATCGAAGCCGTCAATTGCCGTAACCTGCGCGTAACCGAAGCGGTGTGCCGTGGCGCCGTTGAAACAGCAGAAAAACTGGAAGCTCCTTTGATTGTGGTCGCAACCTATGGCGGTAAATCTGCCAAATCCATTCGTAAGTACTTCCCTGGCGCCCCTATTTTGGCACTAACCACTAATGAAGTGACTGCCCGCCAATTACTGCTTGTTAAGGGCGTTTCTACCCAAATTGTTAAAAAGATCGCCTCTACCGACGATTTCTACCGCATTGGTAAAGAAGCAGCACTAGCAAGTGGCCTGGCGGAGAAAGGTGAAATCGTAGTTATGGTATCCGGCGCCTTGGTTCCAAGCGGTACAACCAACACCTCGTCTGTTCACGTACTTTAATTTAATAAGTTGTTTTATTTCTGAAACACCGTACTTCTGGCGGTGTTTCAGGGCTCTAATTTTCTCCGTTAATATAATGCAATACCAAATTATTTTACCAATCATAATAATCACAGATTTATTTCCATTCTATCTATTTCAACGAATAATAAAATAACCTTATTCTTCTTATTTACCATTAGCCAAATATTTAAAACTGCCATTTTCAATTTTGGTTTTTAAATTATCCCTTTAAAATAGAATGGATTTAATAATCAGCCATAATACATATGTATTTTAAAAACAATGAGCATTATTAACACACATAAAATAATAAGATTATCTACTTAATCAAGAAATAATTTACACAGAGAAAATCCTATGATTATATTAATAAATTTAAAATATAATAATGTATCTTTGTTATTTACTTCTACCTTTATTATTTCCTTTATTTAATATCTTTTTCTTATTGATATTATCTCTACCTTGCTTCCCGCGCCATCTGGCTAACGGCAAGTACAGATTACCAGCCAGTTTCATTGGCGTTCATGTAATAACATGCAAAAAGCTCAGTTGATGAACATGACAATAGGTTAACTCACTCCTGAAAAATATCGCTTTTAATACTCTAATCTCTAATCTCTAATCTAAAGTTATTAAAAAATTTCTCATTAACTACTATTTCTACAATCCAATCATTAATCACGAATGTCAAATAAAATCTAACAATAATAATATTTTATCAACACCTAAAATATTATTAATGACAAATAACAACATGAATAATAAATCAAAATTAAATAATAATAGGAATATTATTATAATATATTTATTTTGGTTTTTATGAAAATTTACAATCTGGCTATAAGTTATTTATTAACAGAAAATAAAATCATTTAATATATTCATTATATGGATCAAATTATTCCATCCACTTATATGCTGATTGATAATAATGCCATTCTCTGTTTTCTCATGGTCAGAAAATGGCGTAAACCTCGACAATGATGACATTTTCCAGCACTACATCATTTGCGGAGAAGCCACTTTGTATGTCATCAATATCTTTTCCTTAATCATGGTTCATCGAAAGCTTTACCGACTTCACTTAAATTCTGGAACTCACTTTTTGTTCCGGCCGCTTTCGCCTGAATCGAGCACAGAATATCTTGACGACTAAAAATCGAAGCTTGCAAAAGTGCTATTTGTTGCAGCGATTCATAAACACCATGATCACGGCTGTAAAGCATAGCTCGTTTAATCCCGTTAATGGCAACAGGAGGCCGATCAGCAATGCGTCGGGCAGTCGCGAGAGCACCTTCGATTAATGTCTCTGTAGAAGGGAACACTTTTACCACCAGCCCCAAATCATGAGCCTGAGCCGCACTCAGCGTATCTCCAGTAAGGGCAAAATAGCGGGCCATACCCCAGGGATCAAATGTTGCAAACGTTGAAGAATACCTAAGTCAGCCATCATACCGATATTGGTTTCTTCTATACGGAACTTCGCATTTTCAGCAGCAAAACAAAAATCGCATGCGGCAATTAAGTCAAAACCCGCGCCAAGACAGGCGCCTTGCACTGCGGCAATAACAGGGAATCGTGCACGCTCCAATACGCTTATCGCCTCCTGCATTTGTAATAAGCTGAACTGCATCGATTCCCGCTCATTAGGATTAGTCGTATTAGCCTCTTTGCTAGAAGCAAAAATTTGCAGATCAAGCCCGCCACAAAATGTATTTCCTTGTGCTGAGATCACCATTGCCCGAACTTCACCTGAATGACTAAGTTGCTCTATTGCCTCAGGAAACTTTTTCCAGAACCCAAGCGCCAAACTATTTGCCTTTTCGGGACGACTGAGTTGTAAATGAGCGACTCCGTTGTCAATGTTGATGTCAAAATATTCGTTAGATTGATCAGTTAACATAGCAAACTCCTCTTACCAGTTTGCATTTGAGCCTAGGATTCAACCTGAACATTGTCAAGTTGTTCATCTACAGTAAGATTCAGTTAACAAATTTGTTTTAAGAGAAACCCTAAATTTATGTATAAAAAATGGCTGCATTAATAGAGATGTCCTGATGGTTCAATAGATGCAAGATGATCTGGATGTTGTATTTTTTATTTATAAGAATTTTTAACTAAAATTATTTCGAAGAATATCATTCCCTCATGGAATAGGCTTTTTTTGATTAAAATGTTACTCAACGGTTTTGTTTTTTTACATTCAGATAAAAATTATCCACTCGTTAAAGAGAAAAATTGAAATAATTGGTTTTCATGATAAAAATTTATTCTCTTTCTAAAAAACTTTGTGTAATACTTACATGGCTACTTGGAGATTAACTTAAATCTAGAGGGTATTATAATGAATCGTACTAAAATTGTACTGGGTGCAGTAGTTCTGGCTTCTACTCTGTTGGCTGGTTGTTCAAGCACTGCTAAGGTTGACCAACTGACTTCTGATATTCAGACTCTGAATGCAAAAGTTGATCAACTGAGCAATGACGTGAACGCAGTACGTACTGACATTCAAGCCGCTAAAGACGATGCAGCTCGTGCGAATCAGCGTCTGGATAATCAAGTTCGTTCCTACAAAAAATAATTTTTTGTAATTATGTACAAAAATGGCGCACAGTCTACCTGTGCGCCGTTTTTTATCATCGGATTCTGTTAGATAAATATTTGCTGACTTCCCTGTCCGCAATAAAATATTAATTTTCCCGATAGATAGGCCCAGGCTGATATAACGGTGGTAATTTAAACGATTCAGATATATCTTTATTCACCGCTTGTTCAGCACCTTTAACATCATCTTCCACCCGCGCGATATTCTCTTCCTGCAACTCCTGTTGTGTTTCAGGTTCTATGCCTTGACTTACCAATACCGGCATACCAGAACGGCGTACTATCGCTTGTTCAACAATGTTTTTATCCGTTTTGCTATTATCAATGAACTTGTTCAAATCGATTGATCGGACAATAGGTAATGTTTGTGGATCATCATTCTCTTTCTTAGACAACGGCTGGTGTACTTCAATATAACGCTCACCATTTGGTTCTACAGAATACTTAACCGCTTCATTGATAATCTGTACTCGCGTTCCTCGGGGCACTGTGTTGAATAACGTTTCAATATCATCAGGACGTAAACGGATACAACCGGAACTCACCCGCATACCGATACCAAAATCAGCATTCGTACCGTGGATCAAGTATTCTCCGCGTCCGGCAGCTAAGCGCAACGCAAATAAGCCCATTGGGTTTTCAGGGCCAGCAGGAACAACCGCAGGTAAGCTAATCCCCTGTTCAGCATAATGCTTACGGATATTCTTAGTCGGTGTCCAAGTTGGATCTTTAATTAACTGGCTGACAGATGTTGTCATCACTGGCGTATTACGACCAAGTTGCCCAATACCAATCGGATAAACGATGACTTTGTTTTTCCCTTTAGGGAAGTAGTAAAGTCTGAGTTCTGCAAGGTTAATCACAATCCCCTGCCTCGGTGTATCAGGCAACAGCATTTGTGACGGAATAATCAGTTCAGAACCCGGAGTAGGCAAATAAGGGTCGGTACCTGGGTTAGCTTCCAGCATTGCCAATAAACCAATTTCATATTCGGCAGCAATGGCTTCCAAAGAACGCCCATCATCGGGTACGACCAATGTCGTATTTTCGCCAATTAAACGGCTATTGGCCGCTGGCAAAGTATATTCTGTGGCACTAACGATGTTAGCTAGCCCACTTAACAATAACACGCCAATAAACGTTAAAACTCGTTTCATGCTTGCTTCCTGGAATGACTTCTGAATGGTTATCGAATAAATTTAAGTGTAAAAGGTTGAAGCCTTATCGGCCGTATATGTTATCAGTAGTGAAAGAAACTCGTAAGACTAGTATTTAAACCATTTTACTTGCCCTATTTCGGATGGCGCATATCATCGCATGCAGCCCCTGCGTGCGTGAAGGTGTCAAATGTTGCTCCAAAGACAATTTTCCAAAATATTCAATCACATCCAAAGCCAAAATCTCCTGGGGCGTTTTATCCTGAAACAGGATAAAGACAATCGCAACCAATCCTTTAACAATAGCGGCATCACTGTCACCAATAAATTCCACTTTGTTTTGGTGATTCGTTCTCAGCAGTATCCACACCTGACTCTGACAACCTGCGATTAAATTCTCAGGTTGGCGTTGTTCGTCAGTAAGAGGAGCCAACCTCGCCCCCAATTCAATCATATAGAGATATCTCTCTTCCCAGTTCTGACAACGGGAAAAATTACGTAACAACTTATTTGTGTCGGGCAAACTTGCCATGACTTCTTCCTTTCAACCCAGTAACTGTTCTATTCGCTGCAATGCAACAACAAGCGCATCAATATCTTCTTGCGTAGTATAAATCGCCAATGATGCCCTACACATACTGGAAACGTGATAATGCTCCATCAAAGGAAGGGCGCAATGATGTCCGGTACGGATCGCTATTCCATATTGATCAAGAAAACTTCCCACATCATAAGCATGGTGCCGACCAAGGTTGAACGCAATAACCCCCTGACGTCGCTCAGGACCATACAATTTCAGGGTTCTGACCTCTTTCAACCGTGCCATTGCATAATCCATCAGTGCCTGTTCATATTGCTGAATTTCATCCAACCCAAGTGAAGTGACATAATCGACAGCAACGCCAAGCCCAATAATTCCCGTAATATTTGGGGTTCCCGCCTCAAATCGCCACGGCGGCTCTGCATAGGTTATCCCCTTTTGCAGGCTAACTTGTTTTATCATCGCGCCACCCCCTTCCCAAGGCGGCATAGCATCCAGCAGGGATTTACGCCCATACAGCACACCAATGCCTGTTGGACCATATAATTTGTGGCTGGAAAAAACATAGAAATCGCAGTCCAGATCCTGCACATCAACTTTCTTATGCATAATGGCCTGAGCGCCATCGACCAGAATAGGTAACCAACTCCCATGCTCATCAGCCAGTTTTCTTGCCTGTTTGATGATTTGACGTACAGGATTCACGGCGCCAAGTACATTAGAGAGATGAGTAAAAGAGAGCAATTTAGTACGTGAATCAATCAAAGAGGCTAAAATTGCTTGATTCAATTCACCATTCTCATTCAACGGCCATATTCTGATTTCAAACCCAATCTGTTCTGCCAGCATATACCACGGAACGATATTGGCGTGATGCTCCATTTCAGTAATAACAATATTATCGCCGCTATTAATAAATTTACGGCCATAACTGTTAGCAACCAGATTAATCCCTTCCGTCGTACCTTTGACGAATACAATCTCTTCATCACTTCGAGCATGAATAAATTGCGCCATCTGGTGACGCACATTTTCAACCATCCGAGTAGCCGCAGAACTCAGGGTATGAATTCCCCGGTGAACTGCCGCATACTGGTGCAAACAAAATTCACTTTCTCGTTCAATAACTGAAACCGGCTTCTGAGCACTGGCAGCACTATCTAGATAAACCAATGGATGTCCATTAACCTGTTGAGCTAACACTGGAAAATCTTGCCGCACCTTTTTTACAGAAAAAGTCATTTTTCCACCCCCGCTAAACGGTGCTTAATATGTTTCATAACAACGCTTTTCAGGGATTCATCTGCAATAGATTCAGTAAGCTCAGCAGCAAAAGCAAATACCATCATATGCTCTGCATCACGTCGGTTGATACCACGTGATTGCAGATAAAACAGTTGCTCTTCATCTATCCGGCCAACGGTCGCACCATGACTACATTTCACATCGTCAGCGTAAATTTCCAGTTGGGGCTTGGCATCCACTTCTGCCTGTTCACCTAACAACAAATTGTTATTGGTCATTTGTCCGTCAGTTTTCAATGCATGAGGCGCCACTTTGATCACGCCGTTAAATACCGCTTTGCTCTGATCCATCACAATGGTTTTATGCAACTGACGGCTTTCACAATGCCCTTTATTATGTTCCAAATAAGTACGAGTATCGGCGACCTCTTTTCCTTGTGGCAACAGTAAACTATTCAACGACAGATTGGCCCCTTCGCCATTCAACTTAACACTGGTATTGTGTCGGCCAAGCCCAGAACCTAATAAAAAGCTGGTGCTTTTTACTTGAGCATCACGACCAATCACAATATCGTTATGTGCAAAGTGATAACTTGCACTATTCTCAACTCCCAGTTTTATATGGGCAAAATGAGCATTGTCCCCCACCTCCGCAGTTAATCGGCTTCCTGTCATATGGGATTGCTGTCCATCAATACTGGCGAAATGTTCGATCACGCCGGCACTCGCATTCGTGCCTACGACAATATGGTAGCGGTAATGACTGGTATTCAATTCTTCACTACCATGACCACTGGTTATATTCAACAGATACAAGGGCTTTTCTGCTACTTGTCCAGCCTTTAACGTAATAACCAAAGGCTGTTGGGCCAAACTCTCTGTCAGATGCAGAAAAATCTCACCCTGTACCGGTGCCGGAAGCCCACTTTTATTATCCAGTAAATTGAGCTGATAGGGTCCAAAATCACAAGAACTCAACAAAGGTGAAAAACAACCATCCACCATAACGACACGCCAACAATCCATTGGAATCGCTAATTGTTCACATTGTGCTACTGTCAATTCCCAAGTTTCGCTGCTGTATTGCTGATTTAGTAATTTATCCAGCGGAGTATAACGCCAATCTTCATGCCTGAATTGGGGAAAGCCGGTTTGAGCGACTCGTTGCCAATGCAAGCTGGCATGAGATGAATCCTCGCCATGACGGCAACGATATAAATTTGCAAAACGTGCTAATGCTCGCTGGTTACGTTCTGCAACCTGCCGCACCTTTTCAGCTTTTTCACTGTTGGTCAATAAGCCAGCCATAACCTTGCTCCTCCAACTTTTTCGCCAAACTGAAATCACCGGATTTAATAATTCGTCCTTGATAAAGTACATGCACAAAATCGGGCGTCACATAATCCAAAATACGTTGGTAATGGGTCACAATAATGAATGAGCGGTTTGGATCACGTAAAGAGTTCACGCCATTAGCCACAATTTTCAATGCATCAATATCCAGCCCTGAATCTGTCTCATCCAGAATACAAAGTGTCGGTTCCAGCGCGGCCATTTGCAGAATATCGTTACGTTTTTTCTCACCACCGGAAAAGCCGACATTGACTGAACGTGTCAGCAAATCCGGCGGCATATCCAACAATTCAATTTTCTCTTCGATAAAATCGGCAAAATCAAAGCGATCCAGCGGCTCCTGACGGCGATATTGGCGGACAGCATTTACTGCGGTTTGTAGGAAAAACTGATTACTGACACCCGGAATTTCCACCGGATATTGAAAAGCGAGGAAAATCCCCTCCCCGGCTCGCTCTTCTGGCTCAAATGCAAGTAAATCTTTACCTTTAAAGGTGATTTCACCATCACCAATTTCATACTCTTCACGGCCAGCTAACGTTGCTGATAATGTACTTTTACCGGAGCCATTCGGCCCCATAATGGCATGAATTTCACCCGGTTTAACTTCAAGGTTTAATCCTTTTAAGATTTCATTACCTTCAACACTGACTCGTAAATTTTTAATACTTAACATATTACATGCCTTCGAACGACTTAACGTTCTGTCATAAAAAAGAAACCGGGAAAACTCATCCGACACTGTGTTCAAGGCTGATCGCCAGCAACTTTTGTGCTTCAACGGCAAATTCAAGGGGAAGTTCAGAGAACACATCTTTACAGAATCCATTAACGATCATGGAAATCGCATCATCTTCACTGATGCCACGTTGCAAACAATAGAACAATTGATCTTCACCAATGCGAGAGGTTGTCGCTTCATGCTCCAGTTGCGCCGTATTGTTCTGTACTTCTACATAAGGGAATGTATGCGCGCCACATTCAGTACCAATCAACATGGAGTCACATTGGGTATAGTTACGGGCGTTTTCTGCTCCCGGTAATATTTTGACCAACCCACGGTAACTGTTCTGACTACGACCGGCAGAAATGCCCTTTGAAATGATGGTCGATTTAGTGTTACGGCCAATGTGGATCATCTTGGTACCGGTATCTGCCTGTTGAGAGCCGTTAGTCAGCGCAACGGAGAAAAACTCGCCAATCGAGTTATCCCCTTTCAAGATCACACTGGGATATTTCCAGGTAATTGCGGAACCTGTTTCCGATTGAGTCCAGGACATCTTGGCATTTTCGCCTTCGCATAACGCTCTTTTAGTGACAAAGTTGAGAATCCCTCCTGTACTGTCGCCACCTGAGAACCAGTTTTGTACCGTGGAATATTTCACTTCGGCGTCTTTATGGATAATCACTTCGACAACAGCGGCATGAAGTTGATAACTATCACGCACCGGCGCGGAGCATCCTTCTATATAGCTGACATAACTGCCTTCATCAGCAATCAGGATAGTGCGCTCAAATTGTCCCGTTTTCGCAGCGTTGATACGAAAATAGGTGGATAGCTCCATTGGGCATCGAACACCCTTTGGCACATAAACAAAAGTACCATCAGAAGCCACCGCGGCATTCAACGCGGCAAAAAAGTTATCGTGGCTTGCAACCACACTGCCGAGGTATTTACGGACCAATCCAGGATATTCCTGTATCGCTTCACTAAATGAACAGAAAACAATCCCTTCTTTCGCTAACTTATCCCGATAGGTGGTTGAAACAGAAACGGAGTCAAAAATAGCGTCTACCGCAACCGCTTCACCTTCCCGTACAGGAACACCCAACTTATCAAACGCTTCTTCAATTTCCGCGGTTAAATAGCTATTAACTTGCTCCGCTCCTGCCTCTTGAATAGCACCAGATTGTGAATTGCAACTATCATCACAAGCACCACATGAAGGTGCTGAATAGTAACTGTAATCCTGATAGTCAAGATTGGGATAATTGGCTTTCAACCAATGAGGCTCTTCCATTCCTAACCAATGGCGATAAGCCTCCAGCCGAAATTCCAGCATCCATTCGGGTTCATTGCGTTTTGCGGAAATAGCCCGCACAACTTCTTCACTCAAACCTTTAGCCAACTCATCCGTCGCCACCTGAGTGAAGAAGCCTTCTTTATAGCGATGATCGTTGAGCCAAGTCTGCACATCATCGCTGATTTCTACATTGCTCTGAGACATATATTGGTACACTTATATACCAAAGCTTTCACCACACCCACAGGCATGTTGTGCTTTTGGATTATTGAATTTAAATATCTGATTTAAACCTTCACGAACAAAATCCACTTCAGTACCATCAATAAAGGGCATGGCTTTCAAAGGGACATATAGACACGCGCCTTCATTTTCATACCTCAGATCATCAGGTGCGGGTTCGTTAACCATCTCAAACACATAGCCAAAACCGGCACATCCTGACTGCTTAACCCCCAGATATAATCCTTTACTTTGTGGGTTTTGCTGCATCAACTTTAGGATCTGCGCCGCTGCTCTCGCGGTGATGGTAATTCCTTGCCATGCGGTTTCATTTAGAGAAAAGGTTTCAACGCTGTTTGTCATAGTTGACCTCACATTTGTTTTATAGCTATTTTTGCCGCCGTTATCGGAGTGTTCTCCTTCCGTATAATGGTAATGATAACCTTTATCACTTCAACCATTTGTTTTAAGAGGATATACCTTAAGAAGGTTAAATTTTATTCGAACGCGATAATTTATGTTCATTTCATATGAAGGTATCTCTTTAATTTACTGTTTTATCTATAAATTATTAGTTTGATCAATTGTGCTATTCTTTACTTCTTGGCGTAAAACAAAAGCACAAAAAGTTCATCAGAAATACCAATTTGATGTGAGTTTTCAGACACACCGGAGAATGATTCCTTCACCGGTATGAAAATAGCAGTCAGACATAGCAGTCAAACAAAATTGACATCGTTAACCGGAGATAAAGAATGGGGATTGCTATTATTGTATATGCAAATTAAATTTCTATTTAATCGACGCAATTAATTAAACGCATTAAGAAACAATTTAATCTATATATTCCATTTTCAACATTTCTTCCCTTTTTATTAATAGTTTGACTGGCTGGCTAATTTAATTCGAAGGTATTACATGACAATAATAAATATTTTCAATATCTTGCATCTTATATGAATAAAAGTATACTGCCTCCGGGTGCTTGAGACTTTCTGTCTTGAGCATTATGTTCCAGGCAGAAAGAGAAAAGCCCCATCCGACTATAAATCGAAATGAGGCTACCCCTATGCCTAGCAACGTAAGGCTAGCCTCTTACCTGATAAAAAGCAAGGAGAGAAGGCTATGAAGCCGCAAAAAATCGCAATATTTAGTTTGATCATTATTTGTGTGACATTACTCATATTCACGTGGATAACAAGGGGTTCAATCTGTAAACTCCATATCAAACGAGGTAATACAGAGGTTGCGGCAATCATGGCTTACGAATCCAGCGAC
Source organism: Photorhabdus akhurstii (assembly GCF_019090985.1). Taxonomy (NCBI): domain Bacteria; kingdom Pseudomonadati; phylum Pseudomonadota; class Gammaproteobacteria; order Enterobacterales; family Morganellaceae; genus Photorhabdus; species Photorhabdus akhurstii. The sequence goes on from NZ_CP020335.1 coordinate 3,012,072, forward strand.
AGGTAAGGCAACCTTAGGCGGGAGGTTTTTACTCCCGCCCTTTTAGATGTTGTTATGACTTGGTTCTCAGGCACCCTTCATATTTAAGCGGCATTAAGCATAAATTAAAGCTACTGAAACTCTGTCATTCTTGGATTCACATAATAAGTGCAACATCGTTAACCGGAGATGTAAAATAGAGGTTGTTATTATATATTTTCTATTTAATTAATCAAACGCATTAAAAAACAATTTAATCTATATATTCCATTTTCAACATTTCTTCCCTTTTTATGAATAATTTTACTAACTTGCTAATTTAATTCGAAGGTATTACGTGACCATAATAAATATTTTCAAGATATTGCATCTCATGCGAATAAACGTATACTGCCTCCGGGTGCTTGAGACTTTCTGTCTTGAGCATTATGTTTCAGGCAGAAAGAGAAAAGCCCCATCCGACTATAAATCGAAATGAGGCTACTCCTATGCGTAAACAACATAAGGTTAGCCTCTTACCTGGCAAAAAGCAAGGAGAGAAGGCGATGAAGCCGCAAAAAATCGCAATATTGAGTTTGATCATTATTTGTGTGACGTTACTTATATTCACGTGGATAACCAGGGGTTCAATCTGTAAACTCCATATCAAACGAGGTAATACAGAGGTTGCGGCAATCATGGCTTACGAATCCAGCAACAGGTAAGGCAACCTTCGGCGGGAGGTTTTTACTCCCGCCCTTTGAGATGTTGTTATGACTTGGTTCTCAGGCACCCTTTATATTTAAGTGGAAAATAGGGGGGCTATTATTATATATGCAAATAGAGTTTCTATTTAATCGACGCAATTAATTAAACGTATTAATAAACAATTTTATCTATATATTCCACTTCCACCATTCTTTCCTTTTCTTATTAATAGCTTGACTAGCTGATTAATTTAATTCGAAGGCATTACGTGACCATAATAAATATTTTCAATATCTTGCATCTTAGATGAATAAACGTATACTGCCTCCGGGTGCTTGAGACTTTCTGTCTTGAGCATTATGTTCCAGGCAGAAAGAGAAAAGCCCCATCCGACTATAAATCGAAATGAGGCTACTCCTATGTCCAACAACATAAGGCTAGCCTCTTACCTGACAAAAAGCAAGGAGAGAAGGCTATGAAGCCGCAAAAAATCGCAATATTGAGTTTGATCATTATTTGTGTGACGTTACTCATATTCACGTGGATAACAAGGGGTTCAATCTGTAAACTCCATATCAAACGAGGTAATACAGAGGTTGCGGCAAGCATGGCTTACGAATCCAGCAACAGGTAAGGCAACCTTCGGCGGGAGGTTTTTACTCCCGCCTTTTGAGATGTTGTAATGACTTGGTTCTCAGGCACCCTTCATATTTAAGTGGAATTTAACGCAAATTAAAACTGCTGAAACTTTAGCATTAATTAATATATCAGCATTTATAGATTTGAATAAGAATTTTCAATTAGATCTTTCCCTATTAGAGTATTAATTCTTTTAAGATAATTCACCATTCCTATTCATCAGAAATATACAATCAAACAACCCATAATATTATAAAAACATCGATAAGTTACATAAATATATATACTTCTTAAAGGTTATCACAATTAAATTTAATACGTAAATAAATAACCTTTTCACTTAAATAGTAGGTTATTTATCCATACAATAACCTACTTTCACTTTTGTTTTATATTTTATCCAGGCAAAACTGATGTAGTTAACCGAGAGGTACAGCACAAATGTTGCCGCTCATCAAAAATATCAATTCGCCACACTTGGTGATTACGGCCAATATGAAGAGGTTTACACACGCCTTTTACTTCACCACTACGAACTGACCGAATATGGTTAGCATTAATTTCCAATCCAACAACTTTTTTCTCACCTTCGGAACAGAGATACCCAGCTAAAGAACCGAGTGATTCTGCCAGCACAACAGATGCCCCGCCATGCAATAAACCAAATGGCTGACGAGTGCGATGATCAACCGGCATTGTGCCTTCAATATAGTCATCACCGATATGCGTGATTTTTATGCCCAGATGGCCCATCATACATTGGCTATTTACTTGATTCAGGCTATCCAGTCCAATATCACGTTTCCAAATCATGGGATTATCTCCAATAAAGCTTGCAACGGATGCTTAAGTACTTGCCCTTCTATCCGTTTAACCTGACTGCGGCAGGAATAACCGGAGCTTAGACAGCGCTCCAATGGTAATTTCTGTAAGGCAGGTTGCCAGGATAATTTATAGATACCAATAGAGTGTTCTATGTTTTTGTTTTCATGACCATAGGTTCCAGCCATGCCACAGCAGCCTACACTGATATTATCCAGCTTGCTACCCAACCGATGGAAAATTTTTCCCCATTGTTGACTACTGCCCGGTAGCATAGTCACTTCAGTACAATGTCCAAATAGATACCATTTATCACCTGATTTTTCTTCATGATCACTTTTTTCTGGCAAGGCGTTAATCAACCATTCATGAACAAGCTGAACCTCAAACTTTCCACGCTGTTCTCCCAGAATTTCTTTATATTCGTCCCGGTAGCACAAAACCAGCGCCGGATCGACACCGACCATAGGAATACTCAACTCAGCAACCCGATTGAGAAAATCTGATGTCTTTTTGGCTGTTTTAGCAAAACGGGATAAGAAACCTTTGATATGTTGTGCTTTACCGTTTGGCGAAAATGGCAGTAATACTGGTTTATATCCCAATTTCTCTACCAAACAGGCAAAATCAGCCACAACTTTAGCGTCGTAATAGCTAGTGAATGGGTCCTGAACGATCAATACATGTTCGTTACGATGAGCCTGATCCATTTTTTCAAGCTGTTCCAGCGTGGTAGAAAGCGCATAATGCCCCGCCAGTTGTTGGTACAGCGTCGGGCTGGATAACAAGGGTAAATCCACCATGCCGATAGTTCGGCGACTCAATTCTTGTATCCACGGCTGTTTCAGGAAGAAATTAAAGACCCGAGGAACCTTAGCCATTAATGGCGTGCTGCTTTCCGCACTCGCCACAATATGATCACGTAAAGGGCGAAAATAGCGACCATGATATAACTCAAGAAAACGTGCGCGAAATGACGGAACATCAATTTTAATCGGGCACTGTGTTGAGCAAGCTTTGCATGCCAGACAACCCGACATTGCCTCTTTCACTTCGTGAGAAAAGTCATACTCCCCGCGCCATGCCTGCCAGCTATTGCGAGTCTTCTCAATCAACCCACGTAAACTTGGTCGTTTTTGTTCTAATCCCTGTTTCAGTAGTGTCGGAGCCACACCCTGTTCAGTTAAAAGACGCAGCCATTCGCGCACGAGTGTCGCACGTCCTTTCGGCGAATGGATACGCTGCTGACTCACTTTCATCGATGGACACATCGGGCTTTTTACATCGAAATTAAAGCAAAGCCCATTCCCATTACATTCCATAGCGCCACGGAATGTATTCCTGACATTTACCGGAATTGTCCGATCATATGTTCCTCGCTTAACAGCATCGACTTTCATCATAGGGGCATCAATCCCCATCGGCGGACAAATTTTACCCGGATTCAAGCGGTTATTCGGGTCAAAGGCAGCCTTAATCCGGCGTAATTCTTCATACAAGATACTACCGAAAAATTCAGGGCTGTATTCAGCACGAAATCCTTTACCATGCTCTCCCCACAATAAACCACCATAACGTGCCGTAAGACTGACAATTTCATCAGAAATCTGTTTCATCAGTATCTCTTGCTGAGGATCACACATATCCAGCGCTGGCCGAACATGCAACACCCCCGCATCCACATGACCAAACATGCCATAATTGAGATGATAGCTATCCAATAGCTGTCGGAATTCCGCAATATAATCAGCAAGATGCTGTGGCGGCACACATGTATCTTCCACAAAAGGAATGGGTTTCGCCGCACCTTTACTGTTACCCAATAAGCCAACCGCTTTCTTGCGCATTGCATAAATACGCTCAATATCAGCTAACTCTCGGCAAATTTGATAGCCAATAACCCCTGCTTGCTTGCTATCCATCAGTTCATCAAGGCGCTGACAAAGTGTTTCTACTTGCCGCTCTATCAAAGGTTGATCATCGCCACTGAATTCAACAATATTCAACCCCTGCATATCTTTGTTAGGAACATCAGTGATCAATTCCTTAACTGAATGCCAGACGATATCCTCACGCGCCAAATTCAACACCTTGGAATCCACGGTTTCAACCGATAACGCCTTTGCTTTCACCATAAAAGGAGCATTACGCAATGCAGAATCAAATGAATCATATTTCACATTCACCAACCGCCTGACTTTCGGCAGCGGGGTAATATCCAAAACCGCTTCGGTAATAAAAGCGAGTGTTCCTTCTGAACCAGTTAAGATACGCCCCAAGTCAAATTTCTGCATATCGTCACTGAAAACATGGCGCAAATCGTAACCGGTCAGAAAACGATTGAGTTTGGGGAATTTTTCAACAATAAGTTCACGTTGTTCACGGCAACGACTAAGCACCGTGTTATAAATGCGACCGACAACCGAATCTTCTTGCGCAATCGATTCCGCCTGGGCTATATCCATAGCGCGGGTATCAAGTAATTCCCCCCCTAATAGAACGGCCCGCAGGCTAAGAACATGATCAGAAGTTTTACCATAGACGAGTGAACCCTGACCGGATGCGTCGGTATTAATCATGCCGCCCAATGTTGCACGGTTACTGGTTGAAAGTTCTGGTGAGAAGAAATAACCATATGGACGCAAATATTGGTTTAGTTGGTCTTTAATCACCCCTGCTTCAACTCTGACCCAACCTTGCTCTGGGTTAATCTCAAAGATATGATTCATATAGCGGGACATATCCACCACCACACCATCATTAAGCGCCTGACCGTTTGTACCTGTACCGCCACCGCGTGGAGTAAATGTCAAATTCTGATACTCTTTTTCACCGGCGACGCGAGCCAATAAAACCACATCGGCACTGGATCGGGGGAAAACGACAGCCTGTGGTAAGAGTTGGTAGATACTGTTATCTGTCGCCATTGTCAGACGATCGGCATAACTGCTTGCAACATCTCCGGTAAATCCTTGTTCCTTTAATGTATCCAAGAACTTCTGTGCGACCTCACTTACGTGCGGCGCTTGTGATATGCGTGGGATCATTGTCGTTTTGACCCTTTTAAAATGAGTGTCCACATTGCTCCATTTATACTATCTTTGAATCAATGCCTTAATCAGCCGTAATCATTTACCACCGTTAACTGATTTGTCTGAGAAGGCAAGCGTTTACCTTATCATAATATTCACCCATTTTGAGTAACCTATAGATAACATCCTATTTATTCATTATCTTTAGAGCCACTCAATCCCTGAGAGAAATTAACTTATGGACAAATCTCAACCACATTATGATCTACCAAAGTTATTCTTTACTTTAATTTTCTTGTCACTGTTAATTGTTACTAGTTTTTGGGTGATAAAGCCCTTTATCTTCGGTTTTGTCTGGGCGGGTATGGTTGTTATCGCTACCTGGCCATTATTAGAAAAACTACAAAACAGTTTATGGGGTAAACGCTGGATTGCCGTCTCCATCATGACGCTACTGCTAATTCTATTGTTTGTGATCCCTGTCGCATTACTGGTCAGTAGCTTGTTGGAAAACAGCGCACCATTAATCCAGTGGGCTAAATCCCCCTCCCATTTTCAGATACCGACAATGACCTGGCTGAATAGTATTCCTCTGGTTGGCGATAAACTTTACAGCGGTTGGAACTCGCTCATTACTGATGGTGGAAATGTGCTGATAGCTAAAGTCCAACCTTATGTTGGAGAAGCAGCAACCTGGTTCTTTACTCAAGCAGCAAATGCCGGGCGCTTCGTATTCCATCTCGGCTTAATGGTGTTATTTAGCATATTCTTATATCTGAAAGGCGAACAGGTGGCGCTAAGTATTCGCCATTTTGCCATTCGTCTGGCAAATAAACGCGGAGATGCCGCCATCCTGTTGGCAGCACAATCCATCCGTGCCGTAGCGCTCGGCGTGGTAGTTACCGCGCTGGTTCAAGCCATTATCGGTGGTCTCGGCCTGGCTGTTTCAGGTATTCCTTATGCGACGTTGCTGACCGTACTCATGTTTGTCTGCTGTGTCGCTCAGCTTGGCCCATTACTGATTTTAGTTCCTGCTGTCGCCTGGCTTTACTGGACAGGTGATACAACCTGGGGAACCGTATTACTGGTCTGGAGCTGCATCGTAACAACAATGGATGGATTTCTTCGCCCATTTTTAATTCGTCTGGGCGCAGATTTACCTATGGCGCTGATATTAATAGGCGTCATTGGTGGAATACTCTCATTTGGCATGATTGGCTTATTTATCGGCCCCGTTGTATTAGCGGTTGCTTATCGTTTATTAATCGTATGGATGAATGAAGTCCCAGAGCCTGAAAATGATTTAGCCGAAACGGAAAAATATCTGGAACAAGGATTGTCAGAATAATTTGTATGATATACCCGTTATCTTTCAAGTTGCCTCTTTGTTGGCTGCGCTCACTCACCCCGGTCACATAGTTATCTATGCTCCCGGGGATTCGCTCCCTTGCCGTCGCGATCCATCTTGAAATCCATAGGGTATAATTAATTCTGACTTACACAGCGAAAGAGAATTAGCTCTTTCGCTAAAGCATAATCTTATAAAACTTACCACTCTTTTGCGGCACTTATTCATTAAATATAATTATTGTGAAAAAATTGTTAAAATTTAGTTAAATTTGGCTCATTTTAGTCGTAAATAATACGGAAATTAGGACAATTCTTAATGAATAAACCATATAACTAAATTAATATAAACAGGCTATGAACGAGACGTTTATTTCTCCTTTTGATGGTTCTACTTGTTAGAAGCTCCTATATTGCTGTGTGTAGTCCTTGCCTATCACGCCCATGATAGGCTTTTTTTTTTCGTTACTTTTATGCTTTTCCACAGAAACTGTAATCAGCAACCTTAATCGTAAAAAAACCCGCCATTATTTTGACGGGCCTTTAATGTCAATTGCGTATTATTCTCAATTAACTCACTTTTGCTAATCCTAACCAAGTTTTTACAACGGTATCTGGATTTAATGACAGGCTGTCAATACCCTCTTTCATCAACCAGTGAGCGAAATCCTGATGGTCTGAAGGCCCTTGACCACAAATTCCCACATACTTGTTTTGACGTTTGGCCGCCTGAATAGCTAATGAGAGCATGGCCTTGACCGCATCATTACGTTCGTCAAATAGTTCAGACACCACCCCAGAATCCCGATCCAAACCAAGAGTCAATTGAGTCATATCATTAGAACCAATAGAGAAGCCATCAAAATGTTCAAGGAACTGTTCTGCCAGAATTGCGTTGGACGGAATCTCGCACATCATAATGACTTTCAAGCCATTCTCACCACGCTTCAACCCTTGGGATGCCAGTTCAGCAATAACCGCTTCAGCCTGAGCTACCGTACGAACAAACGGGATCATAATTTCGACGTTGGTCAACCCCATATCATTACGTACGCGTTTAACCGCTTCGCACTCTAATGCAAAACAGCGACGGAAACTGTCAGAGACATAACGCCCTGCGCCACGGAAACCTAGCATGGGGTTCTCTTCATCAGGTTCATAAATGTCACCGCCAACCAGATTGGCATATTCATTAGATTTAAAGTCGGACAAACGCACAATAACCCGTTTCGGCCAGAACGCAGCCGCCAGAGTAGCAATCCCCTCAGTCAAGCGCCCAATATAGAATTCAACCGGATTGTCATAACCTGCCATCAGCGACTTTATCTCCTGCTGTAACTCCAGAGTTTGCTGATCAAACTCCAGTAATGCGCGAGGATGTACGCCAATCATCCGATTAATAATAAACTCCAAACGAGCAAGACCTACGCCGTCATTCGGCAATCGGGCAAAATCAAATGCACGATCTGGGTTGCCGACATTCAGCATAATTTTTACATCAAGCTCCGGTAACTGATCGACCTGAGAACTTTGTACAGTAAAGTCCAGTTGATTTTGATAAACAAAACCCGTATCACCTTCGGCACAGGAAACTGTCACCGGCTGATTCTCTTTCAAACGTTCCGTTGCATCACCGCATCCAACAACTGCGGGAATGCCCAATTCACGGGCGATAATCGCTGCGTGACAGGTTCGTCCGCCTCGGTTAGTCACAATCGCAGCGGCTTTTTTCATAATAGGCTCCCAGTCGGGATCGGTCATATCAGTGACCAGAACATCACCCGGTTGGATGCGATCCATTTCATTCAAGTTGTGAATAACTTTTACTCGACCTGCGCCAATACGATGGCCTATGGCACGCCCTTCCACCAATACCTGACCTCGTTCATTCAGTTGGTAACGCTCCATAACCTGCTGGTTTGAGCGGACAGTCTCAGGACGCGCCTGAACAATGTACAACTTGCCGTTATGACCATCTTTAGCCCATTCAATATCCATTGGCCGGCCATAATGTTTTTCAATTAATAACGCCTGACGCGCTAATGCCTCAACTTCTTCATCCGCTAAAGAGAAACGATTGCGTTGTGATTCTGCTACATCTTCGATACGTACCTGCTTACCATGTTCTTTATTGTCAGCATAGATCATATGCAGTTTTTTAGAACCCAGATTACGCCGCACAATTGCCGGTTTTCCCTTATTCAGAGTTGATTTATGGACATAAAACTCATCTGGGTTCACAGCGCCCTGAACAACCATCTCACCCAATCCGTAAGCAGAGGTAATAAAAACCACCTGATCAAACCCTGATTCAGTATCAATAGTGAACATCACACCGGAAGAGGCGAGATCAGAACGCACCATACGTTGTACACCCGCAGACAGCGCAACCCCCCGATGGTCATATCCTTGATGGACACGATAGGAAATAGCGCGATCATTAAACAACGAAGCAAACACATGCTTGATAGCAACCATCACCGCATCAATGCCTTGCACGTTTAGAAAAGTTTCCTGCTGCCCGGCAAAAGAGGCATCAGGCATATCTTCAGCGGTGGCCGAAGAACGTACAGCAAAAGAGGCTTCTGGCTCTCCTTCAGACAACTGTTGATAAGCATCCTGAATATCTTTTTCCAGTTGTGGCGTAAATGGCGTATCAATCACCCATTGGCGAATTTGCGCGCCGGCTTTAGAGAGTTGATTAATATCATCAACATCCGTTACATCCAGCAAGTTATAAATACGCTGATTGACACCACTTTGTTCCAAGAAATCATTAAATGCCTGTGCTGTCGTAGCGAAACCATTCGGGACAGAAACCCCCAATTCTGACAGGTGAGTGATCATTTCTCCCAGGGAGGCGTTTTTACCACCAACCCGGTCAATATCATGCATACCTAATTGGTTATACCAAAGCACATTACGCGGGGTGAGGTCATTATTGGGCATTAAAACAATCCTTTTAGCATTTGGGTACAAATCGGAAAATTGGCGCTGCATAGAGCAGTCATAAATAGATTAACACAATGTTTTCGCACACATAGAAAGGTGAATCGATCAACCCAACACATTATTTTTTTCTTAGGTATACTTTGCAGAAAATCGATACCCAGTTTTATTCAACTAAACAATAAAAGGTCACTATAAATATCATGGCGGAATTCAGATTAGCAACATCAGCGGAACGTAATAATGTTGAAGGCGTTGAGAATGTTGAACGTACCGTTTTCTTTATTTCAGATGGCACGGCAATTACCGCAGAAGTATTGGGCCATGCTGTCTTATCACAATTTCCCATCAAAATAACTGCTTATACTCTTCCTTTTGTCGCCAGTGAAACCCGCGCAAAAGAAATAAAGCAACAAATAAACCAGATATATCAAGATACGCGTATAAGACCTTTAGTTTTCTATTCCATTATCTCTTCTGGAGTGAAAAATATTATTACCAGCAGCGAAGGATTTTGTCAGGATATTGTACAGACACTGGTTGCCCCATTACAGCAAGAAACCGGATTGGAACCCAAACCCGAACTTAATCGTACCCACGGTCTGACTGAAAAGAATCTCAGTCAGTACGATGCACGCATAGCGGCTATTGATTATGCCCTGGCCCATGATGATGGTATCTCTTTACGTAATCTGGACCAGGCACAGGTTATCCTATTGGGCGTATCTCGCTGTGGAAAAACACCCACCAGCCTCTATTTAGCCATGCAATTTGGTATTCAGGCTGCAAATTATCCTTTTACGGCGGATGATATGGACAATTTACAATTACCTGCGACATTAAAACAATTTCAGCATAAGTTATTCGGTTTAACTATAAGCCCTGAACGGCTGGCGGCGATTAGGGAAGAACGTCGAGAAAATAGCCGTTACGCATCATTAAGGCAATGTAGAATAGAAATTTCGGAAGTTGAAGCTTTATTCCGCAAAAATAAGATTAATTATCTTAACACCACCAATTATTCTGTTGAAGAAATCTCGACCAAAATAATCGACATGATGAAGCTAAACCGCCGAATGTTTTAAAAATATATCAATAGGAATAACGGAAAAAAATTCATCATATGATTAATTATATCATTTGTTTAACTTAGTCGTTTTCGTTTATTGTAATTTCAATTACCTATAGATATGCCTGCTAATGTGAAACGAACTTTGAGAAAATATATGTACACAACAGATGGTTTAAGGACTCACCGTGTCGATAGTTTGGTAACACCTCAAGCTCTTGCAATTCAATTTCCCGTCTCCGAAAAGATCGCTAACAATGTTACAGCGTCACGAAAACGCATTGCTGATATTCTCTGCGGGAATGACCCACGGCTTATGGTAATCATCGGTCCTTGTTCTATTCATGATATTGATGCTGCTTTAGATTATGCACAGCGACTGAACAGATTGCGTGAAAAATACCAGCACAGACTGGAGATTATTATGCGCACCTATTTTGAGAAACCGCGCACAGTAGTAGGCTGGAAAGGTTTAATTTCAGATCCCTATCTCGACGGCTCTTGCCAGGTAAATCGGGGAATTACTTTGGCCCGGAAATTACTGGTCGACGTCAATGAGTTGGGTTTACCCACGGCAACCGAATTTCTGGATATGGCGACCGGCCAATATATTGCCGATCTGATCAGTTGGGGCGCTATCGGAGCCAGAACAACAGAAAGCCAGATTCACCGTGAAATGGCATCCGCCCTCTCCTGTCCTGTTGGTTTTAAAAATGGAACGGACGGCAACATCCGTATCGCTATAGATGCAATCCGCGCAGCCAGTGTCCATCACACACTTCTCTCGCCTGATAAGCACGGTCAGATGACCATCTATCAAACCGAAGGCAACCCCTACGGTCATATTATTATGCGTGGAGGCAAACAGCCTAATTACAGTGCCCAAGATATCGCTATAGCTTGCGCCCAACTACGCGAATTTAATTTACCAGAACATTTAGTTGTCGATTTCAGTCATGGCAATTGTCAGAAAGTACATAAACGCCAACTGACTATAGCAAAAGAGGTGGGCCAACAGATTCAAGAGGGTTCTACCGCTATTGTCGGTGTGATGGCTGAAAGTTTTCTGGTTGAAGGCACCCAGAAAATCATTCAAGGACAACCGCTAAATTACGGTCAATCGATCACAGATCCTTGTCTAAACTGGCAAGATACAGAACAACTTATTGACATTCTCGCCGAAGCAGTAAGTTACCGTTTCTGAATCCTTATTCTGAGTTAGCCTTTATTCATTCATAAAAGGCTAACTGACAACAAATTAGGTAAATTTTATTAATGTGATGATCATGACCACCAAAAATATTGCTTGAAGTCGCCCCTTCATATAACGATAATAATTCTCACTATGATAATAGTTAGTATTCGCAAAGTGGTTTTATGACTAAAATATGTCACCAACATTCTTGCATTGCGCTTGAAAAACATTACAACATCTATCCTACTGAAATTGTAGAAATTGGCTACATTGACAGTAAACAACTATTAGGTGAGCTAGGAATTACCAGAATTCGTCACCAAGGAGAATTCTACCAATTACGCCAAACTAAAGCCGGCAAGCTGATACTAACTAAATAAAATAATAACTCAGCCAGCCACCCGGATCGCGTATCGGGGCAGCCAGCTATATCCATAACTCATAAAATATTATTATGGAGATTCGTCTGATGTCTCAATCTGCAAGATCAACACTTAAACTATCAGCATTAAGTTTAGCGATTATTAGTACTATTTCTGCTCATGCAGCAACAGAATCGTCCGATTCCAGCAGTGATAAATCATCATCCCGTGATGTGATAACTGTTTATGCCACAGGTAATGAAAGGGATAGTTTCGAAGCTCCCATGATGGTCACTGTGATAAACAGTAAGTCACCACAAAGTCAGACAGCAGGTAATGCTAATGATCTCATCAGAAAAATACCCGGCATTAACATAGCCGGAACAAACCGCGCTAATGGGCAAGATGTTAGTCTGCGCGGTTATGGTCCAAAAGGTGTTTTGACATTGATTGACGGTATTCGCCAAGGTACCGATACCGGTCATATCAATGGTACGTTCCTGGACCCGGCATTAATTAAACAAGTCGAAGTTGTACGCGGCCCTTCCGCCCTACTTTACGGCAGTGGCGCCTTAGGTGGTGTGATCGCTTATCAAACCGTTGATGCAGCAGACCTTTTGCAAGCAGGTCAAGATCACGGATTCCGCGTTTTTGCCCGCGGTGCAACTGGTGATCATAGTATGGGCTTCGGTGGTGCGACTTTCGCAAAATCGGAATCTCTGGATGGCGTATTTGCCTTCAGTACCCGTGATTCAGGTAACATCCGTCACAGTAATGGCGTGGTTGGCGATAATGATGAATTTATCAGTAACCTGATGGCAAAAGGCAATTGGAAAATTGATGACAACCAATCCTTGAGCAGCCAATTACGTTACTACCGTAATGAGGCGAATCAACCTAAAAATCCACAAACACTCACCGGAAAAAATAAAGCTCCTAGCACTTGGACTGACCGCACGACAACTCAACGTGATGCCCAACTTAGCTACCAATTAAATCCAGCGGAATATGATTGGTTAAATGCTAAAACTGACCTCTATTATTCTGATATCACTATTGATGCCCGTACTAAAGGAAAAGGGTTCGAAGGCCGTGAACAGAAAACCTATGGCGTAAAATTGGAAAACCGCTCCCGCCTGTGGACAGATAGCCCGCTGGCGCATCAATTTACCTACGGTGGTGAAACTTACAAACAGAAACAGACCCCAAACGGCAATACAGATAGCTTCCCCGATGCTGATATCCGTTTTTATTCAGGCTGGTTGCAAGATGAGATGACGCTGCGCGACCTACCGGTCTCTATTATCGCCGGCACTCGCTATGACAACTATAAGGGAACGAATTCTAAAGATGAGGCTGTCAGCGCAGATAAATGGTCTTCCAAAGGTGCCATCAGTATCACGCCAACTGACTGGTCGATGCTGTTTACCTCTTACGCTCAAGCCTTCCGTGCCCCGACAATGGGAGAAATGTATAACGATTCTATGCACTATCCCGGAAATTTCTGGATTCCCAATCCAAATCTCCGCCCAGAAACTAATGGAACGTGGGAGTCTGGTTTTGGTTTACGTTTCGATAATCTACTGGCAGATAATGACGAACTGAAATTCAAAGCGAGTTATTTTGATACTAAAGCTAAAGATTATATTAAGTCAGATGTAGTCAATCGAGGAAGGAATACAACATCTATCAATATATCTAGAGCCAAGATCTGGGGATGGGATGCTTCCATAAACTATGAATCCAATCTGTTCTCCTGGGAACTGGCTTACAACCGCACAGAAGGTAAAGATGAACAAAGCGGTGATTCTCTAGATAACCTTAGCCCAGATACTATCACCAGCATCTTGGATATCCCTATTGCACAAACCGGTTTCTCTATCGGCTGGGTAGGTCAATTCACCAAGCATACTAATTTCAAAGGTAAAGATGCCAGAGGTAGAGATCCTAAACAACAAGCTGGCTACGGTGTTAATGATTTCTATGTCAGCTATCAAGGTGAAGGAATACTAAAAGGTGTGACTACCACGGCAGTTTTGGGCAATGCTTTTGATAAAGAATACTACTCGCCACAAGGAACACCTCAGGATGGCCGCAATGCCAAACTGCTAGTCAGTTACCAGTGGTAATTAAATAAATATATTTCAAGGAGTTAAACTGTGAATTCGTCACTTTATGAACGTTACTTGCAAGCCAAAACTGATAATAAGGCCAAATATGCCCGTGATTTAGCTGCCTATCTGAATGTCAGTGAAGGTGAATTATTGCATAGCCGCGTTGGCATCGATGCCAAACGCCTTAACGTTGACGCCCCAACTTTACTGGAAGAGTTAGCTATTGTTGGTGAAACTAAAGCGATCACCCGCAACGATTTTGCTGTTCATGAACAGATTGGCCGTTATGAAAATACACGTTTCAACAGCCATGCAGGGCTAGTCCTGAATCCTCGTGAACTCGACTTGCGGATATTCTTTGAACTTTGGAGTAGTATATTTTATCTGGTTGAACCCGCAAAAAATGGTATGCGCCATAGCATTCAATTTTTTGATCATCAGGGTGATGCATTGCATAAAGTTTATGCAACAAACAATACTAATATGGCAGCCTGGGAAGCGCTGATTGAAAAATACCAGACAGAAGACAACCCTGAATTGGTCATCAAACCTATAGAAGAAACCACCTATTCAACCGTAACAAATGAACTGAAAGCCCAGCTTGATGAAGAGTGGCGAGCAATGACTAACGTTCATCAATTCTTTACGTTACTTAAACGTCATAATCTGAACCGCCAGCAAGTTTTCAATGCGGTACAGGATGATCTGGCTTACAAGGTGGAAAATTCTGCGCTGAATGAGCTCATCAACACCGCTTATAACGATCAGAATGAAATCATGATTTTCGTTAGCAACCACGGCTGCGTACAAATTTTCACCGGAAAGCTGGAACGACTGGTGCCACATCAGGAAGAAAACTCAGATCAAAAATGGATTAATATCTTTAACCGCAATTTCACACTACATTTAATAGAGAGTGCTATCGCTGAGAGCTGGGTAACTCGTAAGCCAACAGAGGATGGTTTTGTCACTAGCCTTGAGCTATTTGATGCTAATGGCAACCAAATTGCTCAACTGTTTGGTCAGCGTACAGAAGGCACTCCTGAACAAACTCAGTGGCGTGAGCAAATAGCTGCTCTGCCAAAACTGCAATCAAACAGGAAGAGTGTATAGCATGAAACAATGGCTTCTGACATTTGCCCTTGCGGTATTATCGTCCAGTGCTTTTTCCACTGAACGGATCGTCACTATCGGTGGCGATGTATCTGAAATTGTTTTTGCACTTGGTGAAGGTGAAAAAGTTGTCGCCAGAGACAGCACCAGCCAGAAACCAACCGAATTGCTTACTTTACCCGATGTCGGCTATATGAGAATGCTCAACCCTGAAGGTATTCTCTCTATGAATCCGACACTGGTTCTAACCAGTGAGTTGGCAAAACCTTCACTGGCACTTAAGCAACTCCAAGATTCTGGCGTAGAAGTTATTCAGATAACCGGAAAAGCAGCGTTAGAAGCCATTCCTGAAAAAATTAAGACCGTCGCTAAGGCGGTCAATCAGGCTGAACGCGGTGAACAACTGATTCAGCAATATCAAAAATCGCTGGCAGAAATACCGACAACGACATTGCCCACCCGTATTCTGTTTGTCATGAGTCACGGGGGTATCATGCCAATGGCCGCCGGGCAAAAAACCGCCGCGGACAAAATGATTCGCGCTGTTGGCGCCACTAATGCCATGCAAGGTTTCAATAATTATCGTCCACTTTCCCAGGAGGGTGTTATTGCCAGCGCACCAGATCTGCTATTGGTAACGGAAGATGGGATTAAATCAATGGGCGGTTTGGATAAAATCTGGCAATTGCCCGGCTTGAAACATACCCCTGCCGGCCAGAAACAACAGGTTTTAATTGTAGATGATATGGGGCTACTCGGTTTTGGCCTCGAAACCCCCTCAGTAATGAAACAACTCAGACAGGCGGCGGAGAAGACTCAATGAGCCGTATGAAGTCTCCGGGATTGGGTTTAGCGTTTCTTTGTTTGATATTATCCGGCTTGGCTATCGGTTCTGCCAATATTGGCGCATTATCATTATCTTTCAAGACATTATGGGAATCTTCCATTAGTGATCCCCAGTGGCAAATCTGGCTTAATATCAGATTGCCAAGGGTGCTATTAGCCATACTGGTTGGCTGTGCTTTAGCGGCTTCCGGCGCTGTAATGCAAGGATTATTTCGCAATCCACTGGCTGATCCTGGTCTGCTAGGTATCAGCAGTGGAGCCGCACTGATGGTTGCAATGGCAATTGTTCTGCCCGTTAGCCTGCCATCTGCAATTGCTATGTACGGACATATTATCGCTGCTTTTATTGGCAGCCTGCTAATTTCATTACTGATTTTTTCACTCAATAAATATAACTACGGAAATCTGGCCCGCTTATTACTCGCCGGGATTGCTATCAATGCCCTTTGTATGTCTGCTATTGGCGTCCTGAGCTATATCAGTGACGATCAACAGCTACGCCAATTCTCCTTATGGATGATGGGTTCACTCAGCCAAATAGAGTGGCCGACGTTGGCAATTACCGCTTCTTTAATTATTCCCGCCACTATCCTAACTTTCAGCCAGGCCCGCAAACTGAATTTACTGCAATTAGGAGATGAAGAGGCCCACTATCTTGGTATAAATGTCCAGCGCACTAAATTCCAGTTATTACTACTCAGCGCCCTGCTTATTGGCAGTGCTGTTGCATTAAGTGGCGTTATTGGATTTGTTGGGCTAGTTGTCCCACATTTGATCAGAATGCGATTTGGCGGTGATCATAATTGGCTGCTTCCTGGTGCTGCGTTAGGCGGAGCTTCTCTTTTGCTTACCGCGGATACACTGGCAAGAACATTGGTCTCCCCGGCAGAAATGCCCGTTGGCCTTATCACTGGTTTAATCGGCGGTCCATATTTTCTATGGTTGATACTCAAACAACCGGGGAACCGTGCATAATGGATGCCATAAAAAACAATATTTCTCTGCAAGCACAGAATTTAAGCTACTCAATTGGCAACCAGAAAATAATTGATAATGTTTCGCTCTCGGTAAATAAAGGCGAAATTGTCGCCATCATTGGGCCAAATGGCGCTGGGAAATCCACATTATTGCGACTATTAACGGGATATATAAAACCTGAACATGGGCAATGTTATTTACATGGAATACCCATTGAGCAATGGCCGGCGGAACAATTAGCCCGTACTCGCGCCGTCATGCGTCAACATAACTCACTCTCCTTCCCTTTCAGTGTGGAAGAAGTGGTCGCTATGGGACGTTCTCCTCATGGCACACATCATAAACAGACAGCGATCGATACCGTCATTGAGCAAACGGACTGCCAGGAGTTACGTCACCGCGACTACCGGCAACTCTCCGGTGGTGAACAGCAAAGAGTACAACTCGCTCGCGTCCTGGCTCAACTTTGGTATCCAACACCAATAGAATGCTGTTTATTTCTTGACGAACCGACATCAGCCCTGGATCTCTACCACCAGCAACATACTTTGCGCCTGCTTTACCGACTAACGCGGGAACAACCTATGGCTATGTGCTGTGTTCTACATGACCTGAATCTTGCTGCTCTCTATGCAGATAAAATCTTTCTGTTACATAAAGGGAAGCTTGTCGCTGCGGGTACACCAGAAGAGGTACTAAATGATCATACTCTGAGAAAATGGTACCAAGCAGATCTTGGTATTACCCTCCATCCTGAAACTCAGCAACCTCAGATTTATTTGAGGCAATAACAGCAAATCTGACAGGCAAATTATTTCAATCTCTTGCCTGTCTTACTTTTCACTTACGAAATTTTATTGCATCGGGCAGATACCAAAAAGTTGCAATCAAACACAAGCAATAACCCAGAAATTCACACCCTTCCTCAACCATGTTTTTTGCTGTTCGATCAAAATTTTCGAGCATCAAACCTTTCCATAATTCTCCCATACCAAACAAACGGGAAAAAAACGAGTACACACAAAATACCCGCAACCATCATGCCGTAACTTTGATGGCGGGTAAAATGAACAAGACCAACCAACGTATCCCTGCCTTTATAAGCAGCGTAAAAAATACAAATTAGCGCTAACGGAATAGCAATCCACGCCCAGGCGCCATGAAATATTTCATCGAAAATAGCATCCAGCTCTCTTATCAATAAACAAGCAAAAAAACCTGATATCAAGACTAATGCGGGACGTAATTGACAATTCTTCTTTGCTTCTAATAGAAATACAGCAGAAATAACAAACAGTATACTTTCCTGAGAAATTTCAGTTACTGAGTTCTCCTTTACCGCATTCTGCAAATAGATAACATCAACAAAGAGTAAGCCTATAACTATAGTTAAAATCAGAGCATAAAGAACAAAAAATGCCAACTTTTTCGTTAAAAAAATCAAGTCCGATTGCATTACAACCTCCATTAAATTAAATGACGAACGATGATACTGTTTTAAATAAATTAGTGAAGATCATTTGATGCTAATTATTATTAAAACAAAGGAAATTTGCACAAATGATAATAATTATCAATTATAAATAGCACTTTTTGCCTATAGATATCCCGGATTTATTTTAAAATACACACATTAGTAACCATCGTTATTATCCTTATGAAAATAACTAACGAAATCTAATGTTTTAGCAACTAGCCCACCATTAGTGGGAGGTGAAAATGTCAGAAAATGTAGTAAATGATATTGTCAGATGGCTCGAAACTCAGCTCGAACGTAACGAAGGTATAAAAATAGCGACCATTGCTGACAAAAGCGGTTATTCAAAGTGGCATCTACAAAGAGTGTTTAAAGAAGTGAAAGGCTATACCCTAGGTGAATATGTTCGCAAACGGCGTTTACATGAAGCAGCAAGATCTCTACGTGAAGAAAACTTACCAATCCTTGATATCGCCTTACAGTATGGGTTCAGCTCTCAGGCAACATTCACTCGGATCTTTAAAAAACACTTTAATACCACGCCTGCCAGATTCAGAGAAAATGGCAATCTACCTGAATTAATGTACTTCTTAGATCATAAGCAATAACCGAGTCCATAATAACCTTATTGATAGTATTCCCTAATGGTCAATATTTTATTGACCATTTAATTTCTATGCTATCTGAATTCATTAACGTCCTAATTGTTCAAAGAACCAAATAAGGACTTTTCAGATAACTATTGGTTAACTCCACGTTATTTCCTAGAAACGGAGAACAAATTTCCATAAGTCTTACAGGAAAATCACTACATATACCAGCATAAATGAATTCAAAAAATAACTCTATTAAATGATAATAAAATTCATTCGGATTTATTAATACACTGCGAATAAACTAAATTAGTATAATTTAAAAATGAAAATATTTTCATATAAATCATAATATGAAATATTTTTATCTAACCAGCAAGCGGATAGAAAACATAAAAAAATACAATCAAAAATATAAAAACACTATATTGCCTATTTTTAGACAATGTATATCCTTATTTATTAAATAGTATTAATTCAAATACCTTTCAATAACATTTAATAACCTAACAAAACAAAACTGAAAAAATATATATCAGGGATTTATAAGTACCTTTTTCCTCAAATTCAGTATCTGTTCAGCCATTAAGAAGTAAAAACCCTGAAGGTTAAACATCAGGGTTTTTATTCGAAATTAATTCCAATTAACTATTTATCCCAATGGGAATTATTTTGCTGACAGTTTGAATACGGCCAAATTTTAAAATGGCAAATAAAATAATTTAATGGGATAGACTTTTAATACCTTAACGTAAATAATAGCGAATAATATTTTCCACAGGAATTCTCACTTCTATCATTCCTAATTTTTACCGTCCTTTATTATCCACCAGTTCCGCCGCCTGTTCCACCACCAGTTCCACCACCAGTTCCGCCACCAGTTCCGCCACCAGTTCCGCCGCCAGTTCCACCGCCAGTTCCGCCACCAGTTCCGCCACCAGTTCCGCCGCCAGTTCCGCCGCCAGTTCCGCCGCCAGTTCCGCCGCCAGTTCCGCCGCCAGACCCTTTATCCTCCTTAATTAATACACCGTTGATATATCCATGTTTATTATATTCATATCCGGTAGTTCTAATAGTGACTTTCTTTGAATTAAGATGTGCAAGAATCAAAGCTATTAAACTACCACTCCCTTGATAACCACCATCAGAATTATCCAAAAGAAAATCCCGTGAAGCGCCTTTGTCATCAACAATTATTACATGAACATTGTTTCTGGCTATCTCTGGAGCAATTTGAATGGAAGACACAGTTACATCAGAAATCGTTACATTAGGTGCAACTATATTATTAGAATTGTTTTGATCAATCATAATATATTATTCCTTATAAGGTTAAACTCACACCAAGTTATAAACATAGAAATTCATATTAAACTAAAAAACTTAACTGATTTACTGAACATCCATTATTCAACCATCATAATCCATAAACTTATAAAAAATGAACACACTTTTCAACTTTAAAAATAGTGCAGAACCAATAGTGCGTCAATAAAACACCAAAGAAAATCAAAACTAAAAAAAATAAGCATTCAACATTAATTTATAATAACAAATTAGATTGCCGTATGTTTTTCTATTTTTAGCCTAGTGCTACATGGTTCATATATTGTGTTATTTACATTAAACATACAGTAAAGAAAAAATCCTCCTAATAATAGTGATCCGTAATTATAAGATCAAAATAAAATTCAAGATAGAAAATATAACTGATAGATAATCTAAGATTCACATAGTTATAGCAATAGAGCGAGATATTTCGCATCGAAATCAGATCAGCTATTAAAAATCACAATAGCCGGTTGAATAACAGCCACCACATCAGGAAAAATGTCAAAAAATAAAATGAGCCAGATATCTCTAATGGATAATCCGACTCACTATTCACCACTTGATGGTAAATTCAACTGACCATGTGTAAGTCGCAATATTAGTAGAAGTGATGGTTGAATTATAAATAGCACCTCCACTCGGCGTTGCTCCTTTATTCTATTTTAGAATTTTAACGCCATTAGCATATATCTTGAAAAAAGTGGTCATAAATTTACAGGTCTTAAACCGTATCTTATAATAATAGCGCTTCTGGCAAGGCACTACCGTTTAAATATATCGTCTATCTTTACTATAGGCATGATAACCCTCATTGTTATTAATATATTATTTATTCTTTTATCATAAAAATAACGCTAACCATTGATTAAACTTTTAATTAATGAATCAAACTCCGATGGATTATTATCTAACAGCCACTGCATAGCTGACTCATGATCAACGAATGGTTTATCCTGAGATAATTTAAAACGACCTTCAATGTATTTCGGTACAACTTTCAGCCCCAGAATTCCAGGTAAATTCTTAACTACGCGAGGATCTTCCTTATTTGGTCGGAAAGAATCTTTGCTAGTAGCCAAACGCTCACTCGTTTCTAGCAAAATATTTAAATTCATTGAAGATTCTACAATAATATCAATACTGGCATCCATATGTACTGCGGTATAATTCCACGTAGGCAACTGCCTATTCTTATAAGCTTCAGGAGGGATATAACTGGATGGTCCCATGAATACAATATGAGCTTCAAATGAAACGAGATCATTAACCATAGGATTACGACGATCTGTATGCCCGAATAACATCTTATCAACACCTTGGAATAAAGGAATATGGCTGGTAATAAAACCATTATTCATGTAACGCGTTATTAGTGCCAGAGGATATGCATCAATAAATCGCCATAATAATTCTACATTTTTGCAAATGAATTCATGATAATGGAACGGGAAAGTTTTCATAATATTAATTATCCTCTAAATTTTCTTCATTAATTTCAACGTCTATTTAAATAATATTTCCACCCTTAATACTATATATTTTACTCTCAATAGACAATTCAATCATTTCTAGCACAAAATGTTAGGCACATTCCTTATACTCATCTGGTTCGGGATAGATATTGATTTAACGAATCGACAATTGTTTTAGAACGCAACGCAAGTAAGCTGAATGAACCAGCATCACCCATACCATGAGTCGATTCACACAATCCATTTAAATAAATAGGGGTAAAATCTCCCTTCGTCAAATATTGCACCCTGTAATCTCTTCCTATAGACAATATATCTCCCTGATTGGTCAGTAATTTCTTAATAGGTAATAATAATTTAGGACAAAGTTCCTGGCGTTCTCCAGTGCCTAAATCAAGGAATCCAGTAGCAAGTACAACTAAATCAAAACACTCTTCAAATTCATTGCTATTAATAAAGTTTCGACTTTTTAGCAGTATACCATTTGAAATACTCCGGCAATCAACTATTTCATTGCAAGTTAATATCTGCATTGAATTTTGATGTGACAGTTTATTTTCATACTGTTTAATATACAGTTGATTCAAAACATCAATATCTGCCGACGAATAATTCGTATGTACCAATTCTCGACGAAGGCGAGCCTTATTCTCCGGCGTAGCTTCATAGAATGTATCGACAAATTCAGGGAAATAAACCTCATCAGAGAAAGGACTCGTATCTTTCTGCCGAAATCCAAAATTCCGGGTGACGCCAACGAGTCTTTTGATATCATTTTGGGTACTTGCATGTAATAGAATTTCTACTGCGCTTTGACTGCCGCCAATAACCGCAACGCTTAAAGAATTACTGTATTTCCTAGCCTGATCTAATGAAGGCAAATAATGGTTAAGATGAACAACACGCGCATCTTTCAATTGATTAAAAGGTTCAGGTATGAAAGGAGTACGGCCGGGAGCAAGGACAATACTTCTCGCTCTATAGATATCTCCTTTAACGGTATTGACACAATAATGATCTATATATTCATTTTGGCTATCCAGAACAGGAAAAATCTCTGTCGCCTCACAATCGTAATCAACCTGATCATTGAAAAAATTCGCCGCCCAACTTATATATTGCGCATATTCTAAACGCAAAGGATAATGTAAAGGTAAATTAAGGTGCTGATATAATCGGTCAGTTTCATAAAGGAAATTGGTGAACGAATAATGACTTTTGGGATTTCTTGGCGTAACCAAATCACGCAACGGATGATTTTGAATATCAGATCCTGGCAACATCATTCCTGGCTGCCAACATGCGCTTTGTTGACGTTCAATAAACCGGATTGAAAAATGCGGGGCTAATTCCTCTAAAGCGATAGACAAAGCAATATTAGCAGGCCCAAATCCAATACCCAAGATATCATAAATTGATGAAGAGTTTTTCATAATCTCTCCTTAAATTATTTTGCTTCACGATGGCTGATAATTATAGTTTGAGCAAGCAATAGAAAATGCTGTTCTTAAACGCTCTACAATATTATTTACGTCTTGAGGAGTAATGATCAAAGGAGGCAACATCCTCAAAACAGCACTTTGCCGTCCTCCACTCTCGATAATTAAGCCTGCATCAAAACAACACTTTTTTACCATTTGAGCTAATTTTCCATTAGCTAGAGGATGCCCAAGCGCATCAGGAGGAGAATTTAAATCAATTAATTCTAAACCCAACATAAGCCCCCGACCACGCACATCACCAATAGCAGGATAATCATCTTGTAATTCAAGCAATCTGTTTTTCAGGAGATTACCTGTATAGTTAATCTGATCGAGAAGATTTTCTCGCTGGATGAAATCTAAGGTAGCAGCGCCACTGACTAAAGCAATCTGATTACCCCGAAATGTACCGGCATGTGCACCCGGCAACCACTGATCATATATGTCTCGATAGAGAAGCACAGCAAGCGGATATCCTCCCCCTATCGCTTTAGAAAGAATAATCGCATCAGGCGTAATATCAGCAAATTCATAAGCAAACATATCACCCGTACGCCCAATTCCTGTCTGTACTTCATCAATAACCAGAGGAACATCATGTCGCGCGGTTATTTCCCGGATCTGATGTAACCAATTAGCACTCGCCGGAATACAGCCACCTTCCCCCTGAATAACTTCAACCAACACCATTGCGGGTTTGGTTATACCACTTTCTGGATCACTAAGGAGATTTTCCAGGCTTACAAGACTCAAGCGCTCCGTTTCGCTGACACTGGTATTTGCACCAAAGGGGCTACGAAAAGTATATGGATAAGGTAGAAACTGAATTTCAGCAGAAAGCCCTGTCACAGATCTCTTTGGCGTCAAATTACCCATCAAAGAAAGTGCGCCATGAGTCATACCGTGGTAAGCCCCCTGAAATACAATAATAGAACGCCTCCCGGTAGCTGTTTTAAATAATTTTAACGCTGCTTCTATCGCATCAGTCCCCGTTGGACCACAAAATTGTATTTTTGCTTGATGTGCAAAGCTTTGAGGCAATATTTGATAAAGCTGTTCAACAAAATTAATTTTCGCAGGGGTTGCTATATCTAAAGCCTGCTGTAATTGACCAGACTCCAAAAACTCAATAACTTTTTGCTTTACAAAAGGATGATTATGTCCAAGTGGTAAAGCGCCGGCACAAGTTAAACAGTCAATATATTCTTTATTTTCATTGTCATATACATAAGACAATTTCCCTTTACTTAATACCTTGTCTATATTTCGCGAATAAGTACGCGCATTAGATTCGCGATCGACAAGTCGATATAATCTAAAATCATTATTCATTCTAATACCTTTTTTAAATAGGAAATTAAAAATCAGATTCTCTTGTTTCTGAGAGAATGACTTCACGTGCTTTAAGCCCCAATATTTTTAACCATCGACGGTATTCCAACCCCATTCGATCACTACTGAGATGCATTTCTTGCCGTGGATCAAGCGGCAATCTTACTGGTCGTTGAGATTCAACAATAATTCTGTCTTGTTCAAATACAGTATCTTGTCTGGAAAGTATCTGCTCCAATGTGAGATCATGACCAAAATTAATTGCAACAATCAGCCATATAATACATTCATCTTCATCAACTGGAGTCGCATTGAAGAAAGTACAAAAACGCTCAATATCCCCGGTCTTTTTCTCAAAATAAGCCGTAGTAGGATTGAGTACTGAGTAGCAATAACGTGCAGTAACCGGTATTCCCCGATGGTCGCCATAAGGTTGAAATACGCTAATTTCAGAAGAATGAAGCCCACGATCATCTTGATTAACAGTATATTTCTTTATCTCCTCTGGAGCATCAGGCAAGCCGTTAAGATTGGCATGAACAAAAGGAAAATGCGAGGCATCTATAAAGTTTTCCAATGACCTTAACGCATTAGCTTTATAATAATAAGGGCCTGCAACCACTTTCCTGAAATTGGGCTTATCCCATTCAGGGAAGAAAGGAATAGGACGCAATGGTTCTAACAGGCTTACCCATATAAAACCATATTTTTCTTCTGCATAGTGACGGAAAATCAATCTTTTTGACGAAGGTGGGATATTATTCGGATGAGCGGGTGTAAAAGTACAATTCCCTTTAGCGTCATATCGCCATCCATGATATGGACACTCAATATTCCCATTTTTAATACAACCTAATGATAGTTTAGCGCCCCGATGTCCACAATAATCTTTCCATGCATGTATTTTATTCTCACTATCTCGCCAAAGCACCAATTCTTCACCTAATAAACGAATCGCTTTTGGTCGATTATTTTTGACCTCCTTAGAATCTGCAACAACATGCCATTGATTATTTAAAGCACAATAATCAAGCTCCTCTCTATTCCATTTTCCTGAATACAACATCGTAACCTCCACCATTAATATATACCCGTTATCTTTCAAGCTGCCTCTTTGTTGGCTGCACTCACTCACCCTGGTCACATAGTTATCTATGCTCCCGGGGATTCGCTCCCTTGCCGTCGCGATGCAACTTGAAATCCATAGGCTATAATAGGAGTTTAAATAGTGTAATAATGCTGATAGAAATACGATTTAAATAATATGACTATAATGTTTCTATATTATTAGGATCAAAGCGCCAACCGTTATCTACCCAACCATTCAAATCATAGTCAGATAAACATTGACTCACTAAATCATTACATTGATCCATTATTCCAGTAGCTTCACAATGTTTCAGCATATCAAGGCGAATTTGCTCATGATTACCGGCATAATTATGTTCATATAGTTCATGACGCCCGGCGAACTCACTGCCTAATGCATCCCAAAGAAGTTTAATCAGTTTCTGGCGTTCAATAGCGGATTGGTCAGTACCCTGATAATAGCAATCAATCAGTGGCCTAATCTCCGTATTTTCAATATCCAACCAACTTGAAACTTGCATAATAGGCGAGCCTCCCAAGATCGTGTTGAATATAGGTTTTAACTGTGACATGACTTGAGTACTGAAATATCTCACCGTTGTGGCAGCATCCAATTTAGGTATTACAGAACCGTCATCTCTTTTTTCAGGATTTTGACAAAGGTTTTCTGTTAACGACCACATTAGGTTGCGTATAGCAACAATATCAGCCAAATGACTTCTGACTCCTCTGAATTGATCTGAACCATTGGATTTCAAAACATTAGCAAACAGCCCACATATCAGATCCATTTTAACGGCCAATCTTGTGCCTGACTGCAAAGGGTAACGATTAAGAAAACCAGATACTGAATAGAAATTTCGTGCTCTCTCTATATCTCGATAAATCAATACATTTTCCCACGGAACAAAAACGTCATTGAAAATCAAGACCGAATCATTTTCGTCAAAACGACTCGATAAAGGATTATCAAACGGGCTTAATGCCGCCAATTCATACGATTTTCTGCATATTATTTTTAAATTAGGGGAATTCATCGGCACTATAAGACACAGAGCAAAATCCTCTTCCCTGCCCTTCTCATAATGAGTGGCACTGTTTTGTGCAACAAAGGTAGCATTTGAAATTGCCGCACTCGTCGCAACCATTTTTACCCCTTTGACAATGATTCCCGCATCAGTTTCCTTTTCGACATGCAAATAAATATCTCGCATATCTGAAACATTCTTAGCCCTGCCAACAGGGGGATTAACCAATACGTGGTTAAGAAATAGTACCTTCCGCGCACTTTTACGATACCAAGACAGAGCGTTATCACTAAACGAACCATATATTTCAGGAGTTGAACTCAACGTAGCCGTAAACCCTGCTTTATAATCTGGTGTTCTTCCCATAAATCCATAGGTTAATTTTGCCCAATGTGCTATGGCATCTCGTGCTTTTAATAAATCCTTAGCGGACTTGGACGGCATGAAATACCGATGCGTTCGATAGCCGTCAGGATCAATATCGGTTAATATCTCCTGAGAATCTGAATTATGTAACGCGTCATAGAGTCTAGATATCGAATAAGCACTATTGCGGAATGCCTTATGTGTCGTAACATTACGCACTTTTTGCCCATATATTAATACATCACGTCCATCATCTAAGCTACTAAGATATTCTTCACCGGTCATCATTTCATTCTTATCAACACTTGCCATACTATTACTCCTTATAACTCTCTATCTTGAGTATTAATAAAAATATTTAACTATTAACATCACACCAGAAACTAATACTACAATATTAACCAGTTTTAAGAATTGCTCACGCGACATTCTCAACGTAATATACCGACCAAATGTAATACCAACTAACATGCCAGGAGCAAGTACCAACACCAACAAAATCAAATCAGTATCGAAATATACGCCAGCTAAACCAAAAATTACTACTCGCGTTAATGTACTGAGACCAATAAGCGTTGTTTGAGTGATACGCATAGCCTCTTTATTTTCAATCCGCCCGCTTAGATAAATCGCATATAGAAAACCACCGCTACCAAATAATGCACTGAATACGCCGCCAATTAATCCGAAAGGGAACGAAGCAGTCGATGAAAAATTCCGATTTGGTTTTAAGCCACTCAAAGAGTAGACAGAATAGAGAACAACAAATACACCTAAGGCAAGCAAGAGTATTTCAGGTTTAGTTTTAAGTAATATCGCCGCACCAATAAGGCTACCGAAAATCATTAATGGAACAAGGCGTTTTAATTCTTTCCAATCGGCTTTACGTCCGTCACGACTAACATTAACGATCGCGGCGAACATATCTAGTAGTGCCAGCAAGGGAACAATTTTAGCCACGGGAATATATAACGCGAGTACTGGGCTGGCAATTAAGGCCGTACCAAAACCAGCAATTCCAAATATAATGTAAGCAATCAACAAAGCACCGACTATTACGGCATAATTTGAGTAAGTTAAAGCATCCAACATTTTCTTCTTAGCCTATTTTATAAGTGGTTAATGAGATCATATTCACGCTATAGAACAGCCCAAACCATATTGTTTCAATTGACTAAGGCGGCTGCGTGTACGCGAAATATCTGCCAATTCAACACCACCAAACATTTTATCATCCAGTGGGCGACAACCGATTAAATAAAGCTGACAGCGTTGGTCATAAAGCACATCGACCACATTAATAAAACGTTGTTGAGCGGCGCTGGAAACCTGACCTAATTCAGGAACATCCTCAATAATCCAGCACTGATAGCGTTCACTTAAAGCCAGGTAGTCCATTACCGCTGTCGGACTGATGCACAGATCTTGGAAAGTCAAATGAATTGTGCCATTGGCAGCAGATAATACAGACAACATACGGTAGCCAACTTTTAGATCTATAGTAGACATAAGGCGTTCTGGCAAAGATAGCCTAATACGTTGTTCTTCATTCCCAGGCCAAACATAAGCACCTTGGCAAAAAGGATCGACATCATTGCCAGCCAGACATCGATAATCAATTTCTCCCTCCATCGAAACTATCTTCATATTTTTCTCAATTAGCTGAATAGCAGGTAAAAACCGCTCATGATAAAGGGGGTTTGCCAGTAAATCATTAGGGGGATAATTTGAAGTCGTTATCAAGACTATACCACGCTGAAAGATAAAATTTAAAAGCCGGCTAATAAGCATTGCGTCTCCAATATCATGCAGATGAAATTCATCGAAACACAATAATTGGCAGTTTTGTAGCTGAGTATGTAAAGTTGCTTCCATTGAATCCTTCTTTCCTGCTTGAAGGTTCATTAATTGATGAAGTTCACGAAAGAAATGGTGGAAATGGACTCTACGTTTATTTTTTATAGGCGCCGTCTCGAAAAAAGCATCTAGTATGAAACTCTTGCCTCTTCCTACCGGGCCCCAAATATAAATTCCCTTTACACAGGGACGTTTAAACCAAGAGCGATGAAGCATCGTATTAATTAAACATACCATATTCTCAACGACAGATATTTGATATTTATCAAGCGTGTATTTATACAATTGAGCTTTTTTTTGAATAGCTTGTTGTAGCTCTATACCTTTCGCTCGCTTTTCCATATATAAACCAGACCCTTAGTGTTTAACTTATTAAAATAAAAACTAATAAAATCGCAGTCCATTTTTAGAAAATTTTTCCCTAAAATAAATAAACACCAACAAAGGGAACTACACAATACCCTAAAGTTGTTTTTATGATTTTTATGATTCCTATCACATATGTATCACATAGGAATAATAATGTCATACCACTATGTTCTTTGACACATTTTTCAATAAATTCACAGGCTTTTGATAATAGTAACAAGCTCTTTTTAAGGATCTTGTTATCATCAATTATGCAACGGAAAGATTAATTAACTGAAAAAATATGATCTCACTCTCAATAAACCAAGTGAAAAACATGATGAGCCAGACATATCTCATAAAGTATCTGGCTCGCCTCTGCTACTTCATCGTGAATTCAACTGACCATGCGTAGGTCGCAATATTAGTAGAAGTGATAGTTGCATTACAAACCGCGCCTCCACTCGGTGTTGCTCCTTTATTCCATTTTGGAATTTTAACGCCATTAACATATCCGTTCACAAAGGTAGTCATAAATTCGCAGGTTTTAACCCCTATCTTATATCGCACCATCGCATAGTTTACGTCCGGTGAAAGCGGGCTTTGAACCTGATAAATATCGACTCCTCCCGGCGCTACGTTTGGAGTAGGTTTGGGTGTCGCATTGACATAAGTACCAGATTCATTATTAGTAATGATGGTATAAACAGCATCCGCGCTACCAGACGCACCAAGATGCTTAAATGTAACTGTTACCGGCGGGCCTGCATAAGCGATACCTGCGGCAGTTAAGGAAGCAGTTGCAAACAGGGCCAACAACGATTTACGTACTAACATGTTAGATACTCTCCTTATATGTTGTTTGGAATGGCTTACTGCGTTTCAATACAACTTTCTTTTCTATAATTTATTTTTTCGTACAATATATGTTCAACCCCATAAAGCAAATTTCCACTTTATGTCCCTATTAATATAGACCACTTTGCAGAATTTATTTAAAAGAGTAAGAGGTTCTCCGTCATAAAATTGACAAATACTCTGACCTTAAGCAATTAATAACGGCTTGATAGTTAAAAAAACCGTAATTAGTTAAGAAAACCGTAATTTGATAACGGAAAACATTCACAATCCACCAATATAGCCTGCGGTTTTGCCTAGTCTAATAGCAAGGCCAAAGCGCACTGCCTTTAAGCAGCACGCTTGTTTTAATTATTACCTTCTATAAGTTAGGTCTATTTACTCTTTTTTGAGTGCCAGAATCCCGCCAGCCCCAATCCCAGTAATGCCTCCATGCCTATAGTAAGTCCTATCATTCTGGCTGGAGCGGAAGCAGCAATACTGCCGAGCATATCCAGAAACAGAGCACTCCCTACACTTGGTCCACTCCCTATCATCGAAGCAGCAGTTCCTCCTCCCATTCGCGTACCTGTCAGCATAAAATGGCTTTCCATTGCCACACCTGAGCGGCTTGTCACAGGACCTAATAATTCCCTAGAAACACTACCTAACACTCTCTCTTGTACAACATACCTTCCCCCCATTCTGCCAATTCTGGGCGCATTCGAACTGACTGACCTCATCATCGTCGCTCCCGCCCCTTGCGCAAATCCTGCTCCCATAGTCGCACACATGCCCACTACACCAAGGCCAAACGCAACCCAACTGAATGTTTCTGCAAGTTCAGGGTTAGTATCCATAATTGCACCGGCAGCAATGGCAAATCCGCCAGAAGCAACGGTTGCTACACCGCCGATGACCGATAACCCTACAGCCAAAGTCATACCCGCGGCAGCCATTGCGGCCAATCCTGCACCGAGTGTCACAACACCAACGACAACGGTAATGACACCAAAAATAATCCCAAATATCCCTCCCCAAGAGATATGACCTTGCGGATCACGGCAGTTAATTGGGTCGATATAGGCATAACTATTTGGCCCACCGTCACCAAAGGGACTCCAACTGTCAGGTGTTGTAAAACGGAACAGACAAGGGCTGTATTGCCGTTCACCCAAATGATAGACACCGCTAACATCATCAACCATCTGCCCGGTAAACCCGACAATCAGCGGTACGGCAGAAGAACCAAACGGGCTATAGCTGAGTAAACTACTTTTCCCTTCCTTATTCAGCGTTAATATTGGTGAGTTCATTTCATCTGCACCAATGAGCAATATATTGTCTCGCTGCTTATCATCTTTCAGGCCAGAGGTAATAATGCCGGTAATTTGTTCTGAAACACGCGACACCCGGGTTTTGAGTTCCCCCGCCAACTCATTACTCAACAACGGATAATTGGCATTTTGTTGATAATACCATTCTCTACGGGTTTCAAGCTTACTGCGGGATACCAGTTTACCTTGGGGATCATAGTGATAGAGATAAATGTCTTCCCCGGCTTTTAATGTTTTTAACCGATTAAGCGCATCATAAGTCAGAATTTGACCTTGTTCGTTCTTCGTCATACAACCATTTGCATCGTACTCCAATGTTATCAACACAGGATAATCTTTGTGAGTGTGCCTAACTTCCGTCAATTGGCAGGGATCGTGAGGACTTGAATAGATAAAACGAGCCTCATCCTGTTCACTATTAAATTGGGTTATGCATTGGGTAATATTGCCTAACGCATCATAACTCAATGTCAACTTGGAAATAGGTTTCCCATAGCCATCAAGGGGTAATTCATCGCCGGTACAAATATATTCCACCAACATATTGAGTGAATTATATTTGAAGGTTTCATCGCGCAGTACGATTGTGCCATTACATATCATACGTGATGCCAACTGGTCGTTTTTATGCCAACGTTGTGTCATAGTCAGCATCTTATCAGCCTGCCCTGATGGGGTTATCGTGCGGGAAATTTCACGACCAAATATATCATAACCAAATTCCATCACTAATTTAGTCTGATCACGTTTATTTAATACACTTTGGCGCATCAATCGATCAAAGGCTGCATATTCCATCTCAGTCTCGATATCATCATCAACGACTTTAATAAGTTTCCCTTGTAAATTATAAAGATGTTCCTGTTTCTTACCGGTAATATCATTATATTCAATACATTTACCACCTACTGAAAATATTTGAGACAAGGATTGCTCAACACCTTCCGCAATAGGGGTAATGTTTTCCCCGGTAATATTACCCAGACCATCATAAGTTAATTGGCTAATATAACCACTTTGATCTTTGTAACGTTTAAGCTGACCGGTTGTTTTGTCATAATCAAATTGGTGGTCAATATTACCACCTTTAATTGATTTAATCACATCACCAAGCTCATGGATATTTTGATATTGCAATACCGTTCCATCAGGTTTGATCATTGTATCTGGAACTGGAGATGAATCTTTATAAGTATATTTCTGAATACGACCACCATTATTTATCTCAATCAATCGCTCCAGAGAGTCAAATTTTTGACTGCCAGGAATAAATGTTCTATTCGCATTGGTGATACTAATTTGTGTGACAAGTTCCTTATCTGTATGGGGAGCATATTGTTTATTAATTTTCACACCATTCGGTTGTATAATCCCTATTACACGATGGTAGATATCATAAATAAAATCCGTTTTGTTTCCTATTTCATCAGTCAACGAAATAAGCTTATTATTGGCACCATATTGATGCTCTGTAGCAGAATATAATATTGGTGATAGAATTAATTTCCTGACAATTTCATCTTCATCCTTAGATTCATCATCTTTAACCTCAGAATCCAATGTATATCGGTTATTCTTAATCACATTGCCATGACTATCGAAAGTTTCTTCGGTAAACCACGCAATATCTTTCCCCGATTTCAACATAATAGCCGGTATACAAAGTTTTGATTCATCATCCTTGTTATTATCTTGTGTTTGGTAATTATAATTAAGAGAATAAAAACTAGTAGAATCATAACGGACAAATGATGATTTCTGATATTTTTTCAACAACGATAGAATATAATCTTCAGTCACTTCATGTTTATCATCAATATTAATTGAGTCAATATAAATAGTTTTCCGTGTTTTCTTGACCTCATTGATGAAAGTATACGTTATATCGAACTGTTGATCATGACGTCTATGTAAATTGAAATAACAGAATGGTGAAATATAATAGGTTCTGTAAATATCCTCAGTGACAATAATATCCCCTGATTTTACGTCTGGTAATAAATCAAATCTCTTTTCAACCGTAACAAGGAAATTTTCATCATATTGTTTATCACACACCAACAGCCACTTATTCTGACCTTTCTCAGGGGAAGATTTCCATATCTGTACCTCTCGATTAAATACATCATGACCAGTCAGAACTTTCACACCTTGTGCATTAGTATGCATGATATATCCTGCAAATCTGGCATTATCGACTTTCTCTTTAAAAACCGTAGTATAATCATCATTTATAATAATCCCATGATCGTAGCTTTCTGTTGTACTAAATTCCTTTTTAGGATTATTTTTGATCTTTTTCAGTCTTGATAACGCATCCCATTCATATTCAGATATATTTTCATATTTATCTTTTTCACTTAACGTTAAACCCGTCTGAATAGAAATCACTTTTTCAGTCATAGAGTTTTTTCCATCATGCCCGGTAAACGTCATCACTGCTTTAAGATTACCCTCATAAAATGAATATTTATATGATACAGCGTTAATTTTTGCATCTTTATTGACTAAATTATCAATTTCAGAGGAAGATTTAACATTGCCCAATAACAGCTTATCATTAATCAGATAATCAATTGATTTTTCCAATTTTCCATGATTAAAATGAGAAGGATTATTTATATAAAATGCCCGATTAATTTCATATGTGGCTACACCAGATTTATCATCTGTATGTTGCATCAACATACACGCCATTAAATCACAATTACCAAGATTAACAGGAAAGCCTTTCTTCTCTTTCACCGGAAAACTATCATAAATATATTTCTTTATATACGTTTTCTCATTAGCTTTATTAGAGGAGGGGATATGCTTTTCCGTCTCCAAAAGCAGTGTTTTTCCTTTAAAATAACTATAATTATCAATACTACCATCGGGGTGCTCTTTCTTTATAATGCGCCCCTCATTATCATATTCAAATCGGGTTGTTAATATTGAGACAGAATCAATGGTATTATCTTCTATCGATTTTAATGTTACGCTAGTTTCTATTATTTCTACTGCTCCTAATTTTACCTTCCTATTTATGTCACTATTACCTTTATTTTTCAATGAGTTACTATTATCTTTATACTCAAAATAGACTGTTTTTTCTTCTTTCTTTAAAGAGAAAAATTCTGGTTGCTCTGGAAAAGGCTTATCTTTAATTGCCCGATATTTACTGATGTTGGCCTTAATAATACCTGGATCATTAAGATAAGTTTCTATATTACTTCCACGTCTCAACATAGGATCATAATATTGTATTGAATCTCTATCATATTTTATATTTTCATCGTATGAACCAATAATATCACAATTAAACTCTTCAAGATAAAGAGCATTGTAAATATAAATTGTTTTATTATATAAACGTGAATAGTTATGTTTTTGCTTTTGAACTGTGGTGATATACATAGGGGAACCCAATGGAGAACCAATTGAGTAACCATAAGAGAGCATATTATCGTTATTATCATCATAATATGAATTATAACTAACTTCATAACTATAATATGTACAAATAGCTTCACTTTTTCCCGTTCCATCTGCAATCTTATGAAAACAGACTTTAAAACTATTATGACCATCGTCTTCATACGAAACGGTTTCTATCTTATTTAGCGGAGAAACAATTTCTGTAAGATAAGCTGTTTTTTCCGAATTCTTATTTGACAATTCAGTGTAGGATAATTTCCATTTTAATGGTGTGCTGAATGAAGCATTTTCTATTCCAGTCAGGAGATTATTATTTATAGTTAGATTAAATTCCTTTTTTTCATTACTATCAGGGAAAACTAGCAGGGACACTTTCTCATTTGAATAGGAAATAGTGACCAATGATTTCTTTATCTCTTGCACATCGGTATATCTGTTTATACCGGTTAATTTAACTTCTTTACCTTCTTTATGCCAATTAAATTCTAATATTTCCCCCAAAGACGAACTACGAAATACGCAGGGTTTGTTATCACTAAAATCATTTATTTTAAGTAATTCAATCATCCCAGTGTTACGATAAGTGACTTTATAGAATTTATCTATTTTCTCAAAGAACACATCACCAATACCCCCTTCTAATATGAGAGCACCTTTTTTCTCAGTCACATGAAATAATCTACCATCAGCCAGAGAAAGCAGTTTTTTGTCTTCATTATAGACTGTCACTGGGATTCGCCATCCCTTTCCTAGCCCAACATTTTTCTGATTTAATGGTGAATAGAGAAGTCGAATATCAAATTGAGTTTCTATGAGGCTTGAGAGACATATATTTGAAGAAAAAGTCCCCGTGCGAGTATCAACCCCGCTTTCAATATAACTATGAAAATTTACCTTACCGCTATGTGTTCTTGTGGACATGATTATAAACCCTTAATATTAATGATAGTATATATACCTGGAGTATATGGATAAATTCCCGGATATACTCTTACTGGAAAGATAATTCCGTGTATTTCGCACAATGCTTTTTGTCTGATAGAGAATAATAAAACCTGATAAAAGACGAATATTTACATAAATAAAACCTCATGATTTGAATTAAAACCCTCAATTCAAACACAGATATTATTTAATTAAACAAATATAATATTCGTCAAAAATTAATTAACGTATTGATGAGAAAATAACGATATTTAATAATTAGTAGCAATCACTATTTTGAATGTACATTAATCATCGTTGCATTATAAATCCCACAGGTTTTATCAATAATTTGAACACTCTGTTGATAATAAGTCCTTGAACTACCTGGAGCGACTTCAATGACAGCTTGGTCGGGCCCTTTTTTATTCCAATTATATCCGATATTTCCACTGGGTACCGTAGAGCCGCTGGCATCGAGTTTAATCTTATCCCCCGGTTTTTCCTGAATTACCTTAACATCTATATGGATTTTTTTCGGAGTAGCATATTTCCCTATCTGCCGCACAATTTCTCTCTTTTCTCTCTCAGAATCGCCATCAACTGATTCCATCTCTTTCATTAATCGATCAAATTGAATTTGATTGGAAACGGCCCAGCAAGCTGGATCATGAGAAGTTGGAATATTATTTTCAGGCAAACCAAATGCGTATGCATGTCCAGATAGATGAATCAGAGCGACGAATGAAATAACCGATAGCGAATGACGAATAATACTCATAATGTCTACCTCAAAGTTTCATTATTTAATTAATATTTTGAACGGCTATATATTCATATTTACTGTTAGCAGAAGTCTATGCCAATTAATATCTAATTAAAGTAATACATTCTCATCAGCGCAAATATGAAATTTGATCTATATCAAAAATCGAGAAAGTATTATCGAGAGCACATTTTGTCTACCGAAAAACAGCAAAATATATCCAGCACCGCAGACAATCGTCAGCGGCAAACGGGATATAATCGGTTATGTCTGCACTTAATTCGAATTAGTCATTACTGCCCAGGGACTTCAACATAGCCTGCTTCCAATCCGCTCACCTCTACACCTTGAGGAACAGCATGCCCCGGCGTCACTATAATTTGCTGAGTTTGTGCGTTTAATTCACTGCGATAGTTAACGAAAGTTCGTCCATCAGAGCCGGTATGTAATGCCTCCGCTGGCACGGCCAATCCACGTTCATTGCGATAGGTGACAATAGCCAGTTTCGCACTCATATTCAGCCGGATACGCTGCCGCTGTTCAGAAGTCAGAGGATCAATCGCCACTAATAAGTCATAGGTTACACCCGCTCCCTGCATTTCCTTTGAATTCCCCTGTACACCAATTGTTTTAATTTGCCCCCTTAGAGATAGCCCGGCAAAACCATCGCCGGTGATCTCAACCGGCATTCCTTCATATACCTGATGAAGGTCAGCTTCTTCAATACGGGCTACCGCCTGAATTTGTTCCAAATTGATCACCCCTAACAAAGCTGTTCCCTGAGTGACTCGTGTTCCCTTTTGAATAAATAGCCCCTTATCTGATTCCGGTACCTGAGGGCGAATCACAATGCCATCAAAAGGAGAAACCAATTCACGTTGGGCTTGCTGGGCCTGAAGCGCCTGATAACGCGATTGGGCATTGGCTAATTCCATATCAGCAATTTGGCGATTCTCCCCTGTACCCTTATCGAGAGCAGTGCTCAACTCCGCCTTAGCGGCGGCAAGATCAAGCTGTTGGACTCTGACCTGTTGTTCCAGCGTATCAACCTCCATACGGGGAACAATGCCACGCTCAAACAAAGCCCGGGTATCGATTAGCTTGCGTTCGGTATCACTCAAACTTAACTGGGCATTGGTTAAAGTTCTACGTACCCTGGCGACATCGGGACTGTTCTCCCACCCCACTAAATCTTGTACAGTCTTCTGGGCTTTCAATAGTTCCGTGAGCGCCTGCCGCAACTGAATGTCCAACTGTGTCGTGTCAAGGCTCAACAGCGGTTGCTCGCGCTTAACGCGCTGACCTTCCGTTACCATCACTTCATCAATAACGCCATCAAATGGCGTCGCAATCGTCAAACTGGTTGCCGCCTGAATGCGACCAACTAACCCAAGACGATTTTCCAGTAATTGAGGTTCAACATGTACCCACCGTTGCGGTGATGATGTAT
Organism: Photorhabdus akhurstii; assembly: GCF_019090985.1. Lineage (NCBI taxonomy): Bacteria > Pseudomonadati > Pseudomonadota > Gammaproteobacteria > Enterobacterales > Morganellaceae > Photorhabdus > Photorhabdus akhurstii. The sequence continues at coordinate 3,050,313 of NZ_CP020335.1, forward strand.
CCGTTGAGGAAGAGAGGAAAACATAAGCAATGGTAGCCCCAATGACTAATGCAATAGCAAGTGTCATCAGCCAACGCGTCTTATATTTGGAACGAGCAAGTCCTCTGATCTTAGTCGTTAAGTGCAATATCCCAACTCCCTAACGTGGTGCCCAATGTTTCGTCCAACTCCGCTTGTGCATTTAAGTAGGTGATCAACGCATTAAGACGAACATTCTCGGCATTACGCAAATCGGTTTCAAAGCTCAATACTTGAAAGTTACTGGAGCGGCCCACCGTCAATTTTTCACGTTCAATTTCTAACTTGCGCAAGGAGAGATCCCTGGCACGCTGCGCGATCTCATATTGACGCCAACGCGTACCAATATCGCGCACCGCATTACCCACATTACGTTCCAGTGATTGTTTTGCCTCTGCAAGACGAATGTCCTGATTCTGAACATCAACCCGCGCCCGCACTTCCGCCTGACGCCGACTCAAATCACCAATGGGTATCTCTACCTGAACACCGGCGTAATTTTCCCAATTACGGGAACTATTTGACCCTGTTCGATCTCGTATCTGGCTGGCTCCACCAACCAAAGAGACATCCCATAAGCGTTCGTTACGGGCAACTGTCAGGTTAATTACAGCCTGTTCCGCAGTAATCAATTGAGTAAGATACGATGGTTGTTGCTCTTGGGCTAAATTCTGCGCCTGTAGCAGGTTAATATCTACGCGTTTAGCTTCCAATCTATCAGTCGCCTTCACCTGAGTTTGTAAGTCTAAGGCAAGCAAACGCAGTAGTTCCAAACGACTGGTATCTAATTGATTAGCTGCTTCCTCCGCAGACAGTTCCTGCATTGCAACATCAGCCTCGGTCTGGACAATCTCAAAAGCCGCCATTCTGCCTGCGGAGATCATGGCTTTGTTAACTTCCAGCAATTGACGCGAACGTTCAAGAGCATCACGGGCGATTTGTAATTGTTCTTGAGCACGCAACAATTCACGGTAAGCCATAATAATTTGCGTGATAGTCTGGGATACCGTCGCTTTTAGGTTCAAACGATTTGTCTGCTCCATCAATTGAGCAAGGCGCACAGGCGCTGTCGCCACATCTTTACCGGCACCACGCAGCAGAGGCTGAATAACCGAGAATGAAACACCATCATTACGGCTACGACCCGCATTGTCTGCCCACGTCGTCCGATTTGTCCAAGACAAACTAAATCGAGCGCCATATTCTCCAAGCAGCGTAGAGGTGGGGGTAATCTCACTTTGGCGATAACGATCGCTCTGATTACGGGTAGCGGTATAACGGCTATTAATCAGTAACTTGGGCGTAAAACGGTCCTCAGCAACGCGTAAATCGAATTTCTGCGCAATCCGATCCAGATAAGCACTGCGAATCGAACGATTGTTTCGTAACCCTAAATAGATTGCATCACTGAGCGTCAGACCAATAGTTTGCTGATTAAGCGAAATTGTCTTCGTCGCAGGCATGGTTGCCTGTGATGGATTCAACGGCTCCGCTAAAGCCTGTTTGACGGACGCGGCTATTATCAGGGCAATGATGATGCCAATAACACGTTGAAAAACTTGGCTAATCATCACGAAGCGCCTCTACAGGTTGTAATCTGGCCGCCGCTAATGCCGGATTGATACCGAAAAACAGACCGATGACTAATGAACTGGCGATACCCAGAGGCAAAGAGAATAGGGATAACGTAAATACCCAGCCCGAAAATTTTACAAATAGGTATCCTGCCGCAACCCCCAACAATGAACCAATCATTGCACCGGCAATGGACAGAATGGCAGCCTCCAACATAAACAGCATACCAATATCAACAGGCCGAGCGCCCAAAGCCATACGAACACCAATTTCACGCCTGCGTTCCGAAACATTCATCAGCATGACATTCATCACGCCCACTCCTCCCACCAGCAACGAAATTCCCCCTAAACCCGCGAGCAAATAGGAGAATGTCCTTGCCTGACGTGTCAATCCATCAAGCAATTGTTTCGGGATCTCAACTTCGACACGACGACCTTTTGATAATGAAACAAGGTAATCACGTAACGACACCTCGTCACTGTTTAGCGTTGTTGTGTCACGCGCTCTGGCAATGACGCTGCCAATTTCTGGCGCAGACCGCAACCGTCGCATTGCTTCAATGGGCAGTATGATGGAATGATCAATAGAGCCGGGGAGTAAAGGGTTCGGCCCCTGAGCCGCGAGAATGCCTATCACTTCAAACAGATATTCCCCAATTTGCAATTGACTGCCTACTCGAATAGGTTGATTGGCTACTTTTAATTGTTTCGCAATATCCGCGCCAAGCACGGCATAGGTGGTTTGGCGATCATAGTCCGATAGGAAACGCCCCTGCTCGATCTGTAAATCCAGCACCGCAGCCAGATCAGAGGAGGTACCGGTAATATTCGTATCGACCCCTTGCCCGTGAAAGCGTACACGAGTCGAATATAACGTGATGGGCGCAGCATGTGTGATAGTCGGTATTGTACGAGTCAGCGCCTGAGTATCCAGCGTAGAGGGCGCGGGTTTGACATCAACGCCGGGAATGAAAGCAAAATGAGCAACCAAAATATTGCTTCCCATACTTTTAAAAGTGCTGATAGCTTCATTAACAGCGTTATGACCGATGTTTAGAAGTGCAATGACCGAAGCACATCCGACTGCAATACCAAGCAAAGCAAGCAAAGAGCGCCTGCCTAACAGGCGCAGGCTACCCAGTGATTCTCGCAGGGCTTGCGTGAAGGAAAAACCATAGCGACCAGAATTCACATTAAGCATTAGGGCTACCCAGCCACAGATCGGTTTCGGAAAGCCGCCCGTTGTTAACATAGAGACAGCGCCGCATGTTTTTGGCTATGGCTTCATCATGCGTAACCATGACCAACGTAACCCCTTGCTCACGGTTCAATGACAGCAGAAGCGCCATGATATCTCGTGCCGTCGCACTATCGAGATTGCCTGTCGGTTCATCCGCCAGAATCAGAGAAGGCTTACCGACCAAGGCTCTGGCAATGGCGACACGTTGCCGCTGTCCCCCGGAGAGATCAGCCGGACGATGGTAAATACGGCCAGCCAGACCAACCAACTCAAGCTGGTATTTCGCCTCCTGCCGAGCTAGAGAACGAGAATATCCGCGATATAATAGTGGTAGCGCGACATTATCTAACGCCTGCATTCTGGGAAGTAAATTGAAACTCTGAAACACGAAACCAATTTCCTGATTTCTTATTTTCGCCCGTTCATTAGGAGTAACATTTGTTATATTAACGTCCCTAAACTGAAAATATCCAGAAGTGGGTTGATCCAGTAAACCAAGAATATTGAGTAGAGTACTTTTACCCGAGCCGGAAGCGCCGACAATCGCACAACTTTGTCCGCGCATGATAGTGAATGATATTTTATCAAGTACTGGGTAATATTTTTCCCCCATACGATAAGATCGACAAATATTTTCCATGTGAATCAATGCTTCCTGACATGGGGAAGTTATGATTGTCATGTCTGATTTATTCATCGTTTTTGGCATCCATTAAACGTATCACTGACTCCGCTCGGTTGTTTAGCAGGTTTTATATCATGGGAAAATCCTGTTGTAAAAGATTGCCGTCTGAATAAAAGACAAAAACATCAGATGCCAAAAATTAATTAGAGTTATTTAACAAAAATCAACATTACCCATTGACGTAATAGGGTTAATGTACCCAAATTGATGCTACCACCTTTAGTATGGTGGGTGTTGTTATGAAATTGAGGAAGCAAAAGGGAGCGAGATCGAAAGACATATCCAAGATCTCATCAATATGAAGAAATTAAATTATCAGGATAACAACCATGAAATTAAAAAAAATCTTTGGGATTGGTAGCGCTTTATTATTAACTATGCTCTCACAAACAGCTGCGGCAAGTGGCAGCTATCACTCTTCAGTTGTTCTGCCCACACTGTATTCCAAAAATTTCTTAGAAACTGCTAACGTTCCTATTGTCGGTTCTCCCCCTGCAACAGGAAAGATTACCAATGTATCTTGGACTTGGAACGTTGTTGGATGGCCTAAGAATTTATCGGTTTATCTTTGTCAGGGAGATACCAGCAGTTGCGTAGATATATCACGCACGCGAAGAATGTCGACAGCCGCATTTAATAATAGAAGCCCAGCCCAGCAGTTCCTTTTCGCCTTAAGTGTTGGAAACGGTAACGTTATGCCAATAGCAGGTCAAACCGGAGAAATTACTGTCAGTTGGCAATAACTTTTCAATAACTCTCCAAAGATTGCCGTCAGCGCTATAGACGGCAATTCTGACCAATCTTGAATATCAGTATGGCTTTCTAAATATAACGTCGGTGGCAAACGGTGCGAAATTTCAGGATATATCCAAGATCGCACAATAGAAAATATCAAGTTACCAGGAGCAATTATGAAACTGAAAAAGAAAGTGCTCACAACCCTCTGTAGCGTCAGCAGTGCATTATTGTTAACGATGTTTTCACAATCCGCATTCGCGGCAAACTACCAATCTTCGGTTGTTCTACCCACGCTGCATTACAAACATTTCACACAAATTGCTAACGTTCCTATTGTCGGATCTCCACCTGCAACAGGAAAAATTAACCTTGTAACTTGGGCTTGGAGAGTTGATGGATGGCCTAAAAATTTGTCGGTTTATCTTTGTCAGGGAAATACCAATAGCTGCCTCGACATATCACGCGAGACAAGTGGTGGAACTACCGCATTCAATAACAGAAGCCCAGCACAACAGTTCCTTTTCGCTTTAAGAGTTGGAGACGGCAACATAATGCCAATAGAAGGTAAGACTGGAGAAATTACTGTCACTTGGCAATAACTTTTCGATTATCCTCCAAAGATTGCCGTCAGCGTTACAGGCGGCAATTCTGATTTGCTTTGAATATCAATATAGTCTGCTAAATAGTCTTCCAACTCTGGCTTCATTTCATTAATTCATTAGATAAATTTAATTTAAATTCCCATTTTTCATTGACAACTCGAGGAAAAAATACCTCAATTAATAAAGTCATCTAATGTATTTTATCTATCCTCACTTATGGTTTAGGTGGCGAAAAGTGTGAGATCGCAGGAGACATCCCGGCCCTCGCAACAGAAAACATTAAGTTATCGGGAGCAATTATGAAATTGAAAAAGAAAGTGCTCACAACCCTCTGTGGCATCAGCAGTGCATTATTGTTAACAATGTTCCCACAAACAGGATTCACGACAAGCTGGAGCTATACATCTTCGATTACTCTACCAACGGTATACTCCAGAAACTTCACGGAAATTGCCTATCTTCCTATTGTTGGATCTACACCAACGACGGGTAGTATTACTCAAGTATCTTGGGTTTGGAGCGTTGCTGGATGGCCTGCTAATACTCAAGGACTATCCGTTTATCTTTGCCACGGAGATACCAACAGTTGCCTGGATGTATCACGCATTCAAAGAATGACGACTACCGCATTCAATAATAGAGACCCGGCACAGCAATTCTTTTATGCTCTGAGAGTTGCAAGTGGTGGAACAGTACCTGTATCTGGCCAAACCGGAAAAGTTATTGTCAACTGGGAATAATATTTCAATAACTCTCCAAAGATTGCCGTCAGTATTATAGGCGGCAATTTTGATTTGCTTTGAATATTGTAGGGTTTAAGAAAGTTACTAGATGATTTCTTCAAGGATTATAGACATTCACCCTATCCTTATAGTGCTTCGCGGCTTTAAGTAGCTTAGAGTTTGCTTTTGGCGGATTTTCCAAAGCTGCCAACAAAGCATCAGCCCCCTTCATCGAAAGATGTAAGGTTTCAGTTCGTTCAGTCGCTATTTGTATGATCTCTTGAATCTCTGTGGAAATTCTTGCAACTAAACGAGTCTCTTTGCGTTCTGTATTAGTAGCCATGATTTCATCTGCATTTTTAATCCATATAAACATGGTGCCATTATGGCATAAAAAATAGACGTTCATTAATATGTATGTCGAAAAGGCACAATATGAACATCCAAGAATGTATTATTTTCTACCTGATAATAGATGACGACGGCCTCGGCCGCCATCTTAGTCTCCCTCAGATAATTAATCCTACGGTAATTGAACCCCTGTATAACCAGATAAAATCAATTCCCACTCCTGTTGGGCAAACCATGTCTGAGTTTTGCCATCGTAATGAATACTATCAGGCAGAAAAACACCAAACTCCGGCGCCTTTCCGGTATAGTCAGGAGAATTCCGTACATCAATTAGCGTTCGGTATTTGGGATCATCAGCGATAACATTGTTAATTGCTTCAAGTACATAACGAGTGTTAATAGGTTCAAATACAACCGAAAGTGGATAATACAATCTCCACGGTATACAGCGAGAACCCAAAGCATCACTGATACCAGTAATGATGCGGGTAAAATTCTGCTCTGATGCCTGTGCCGCCAATAAACTTTCAGTTTCTGCTTCCCACTGGTTCCAATGAACAGCCAAAATACGAGGATTTTTACCTAGTTTACGCAGTGATTCGACCGCCATGCGCAAAGTTCTGATCGCACGCGGATAGAGCGATTCCACATCACAGGGATTTCGCTCAGGGGCCCAACGGTTATTCGGCGGATTATCCAGATACATGCCCTGCCCGCCCCACCCCATTAAAATGACATAAAGATCAGGTAAATTAAGCGCATTACCCCGGTTAATGTGGCCTTGCCAAAGTTTGGCAAAACGGTTGGCGACATTGACTGGGTGATCCTGATTGCCAATAGGTAAACCGATAGGAGTGCCAATATTGGCATTACCAAAGCTAGTCAGCCCTGTCCAGTTAATTGCGGGAAAGTCAACGCTGTAAACTTCTGGCAGAGATAATGTGAATACGTTTTTTAAACCTTGTGTAATTTCTTCATCTTGTGGTAGTTGTGTTCCATGACCATAACTGTTGGATTGTCCAAGTATGATAAATAATGGAACATCATTGGGCGCCCACGGAGAATATTTTATTTCAGGTAAATAAGGTTGTTTATTTGTCATCAGTTTTCCTCTTGAGATGATTTAATTTATTAGGTCTATTCTCTTCGCCAAAATAATAATTAATTTCTAGCAGATAAAAGTCGTCTGGCTAATTAATCATATTTATGGTTCGCGAATGCAAAACTGTTTTAAATATTAATTTTCTGTTTCTAATTTAAAATATAATCTGATATTGTTCTTCACAAATCAGTTAATTATATTTCATCTTGAAAAATACACTTATTAGTAGAATATAGCAAATAAAAATATAACTCATAAAAACAAGCCGGCTTGATAAATAATGTTCAGGTCTTTTTTATCATAAAAAATAAAAATGTTTTTTATTGTATTTATCATTGATGACATTTTATTTTTGAATAAAAAATTTACTGAAAATATATATTGCATCTAATTACTACAAGTTATAATAACACTACAACAGAAATAACAAAATAGTTCTATGATAGATGTTCTAACCAGTTCCCTATATGTTAAGGAGTTGGTTATTTATTTCTAAGCTTCCTTAACGAATATACCTTAAATTCTACGGGCTTGCCAAAAAGCTTTTTTCCAGTAAACATTATTCATAGATGAACGAGTAACACCTTTATGGGTTGATGCATGAATAAACTGGTTATTGGCATCATAAATGCCAACATGTAACCCATGTTCGCCACTACCTGTTCTGAAAAAGACCAAATCACCCGGCATTAAATCGCTTTTATTAATACGGGCGCCTAATTTTATTTGCCCATCGGTAGTGCGAGGTAACTGAATATCAAACCGGTCACTGAAAGTACGGTAAACAAAACCAGAACAATCTACTCCCCGACGATCCATTCCACCATAATGATATGGCGTACCATGCCATTGATTAAGCTGCTCCTTAAGTTGAGCAATTACCATGATGGGATCAGAAAGCGCCGTTTTTAACTCAGGCGCCGGTGTCCTGGGGGCGTGGCTGGAACAGCCAATAAGTAACAGACTGAGCAACAATAGTAACTCTTTTGTTCTTATTATCATTACCCCCTCCTCATAAGATCAGCAAAACAAGTTAACTCTATCCGGCACTCGATAAAAAAACAAGGTTGTACTTTAAGTAAAACAGTTAAATATTCTTCATTCTGGACGGCTAATCAACCAGATACCACACAAAATGAAAATGACACCCGCAGTTTTCAATAATGTGATGGTTTCATTAAACCAAGGCAATAAAGCCGCCATTAAATAGACAAATACATAACTTAAGCTTATTAACGGATAGGCTTTATTTAACGGCAAATATTTTAGCGTAAATAACCAACACAGCATAGATAATAGATACCCAGCCAGACCAGCCATTACCATCATCAGGGAATGGCGATGACTCCACAGCCACTCAATATCAAACCAATCCAAACCAAGATTCAATGCCGGTAAATTGACAACACCCCATTTCAGTAATAACTGGGCTATTGTCACCAGTAATACGCTAACTAATCCCCAAATATAACCTTTCATTCATTCAAGCTCATCAGCAAAATTCCCAACATGATAAACACAATCCCACTCCAATGTTTTTTGCCTGCTTTTTCCTGATAGAAAAATTTCCCCGCTAACGTAACCATAATAAAATTTATACTTAACATGGGATAAGCAATTCCTAATGGCAATATCTGCAATAGACGAAGCCAAAATAACATGCCAACAGCCAATAGAATCACAGCCCCTATCAACCATTTCAGCGCAGATGCCCGCGGATAAACATCACTCTGCCAACATATCACAGCCTGTTTCTGACATAGCTGACCAGCACATGTCAGTAAGCTAACCAGCAACAATAAAGTGAAATTTATCATGGTCGCTTCTCATAAACCAAAATAGCAAAGCGATAATTACGATTAATGTGATCTGCTTTTGGCAAATCAGGTAATTTTTCATTTTTATATAAATGAAACAGTACTGATACCCGTCCTTCTTTACGCGCTTTCTCTAACCATTGTGGAAAATCTTTATAACTGATATATCGATATCGGCTATCTGGATAATTCAACCCATATTCCAACTCACCCCAATTCTCAAGCATATAAATATCGCTACGCTTCATCTCCCAAGCCACCGTGGTTGCAAGACCAACGCTTTCCGATAGAATGTACCGACTGTCTGCAAGTTCCTGATGATGTAACTTAATAAAACTTTGCGGCAATTTAGAATTAACGGTATTCTCAGGCAACGCATTACCTATCACTAAACTGACAACAATGGAACAAAATGCCGACCACAACCAGTATTTTCCATTCAACGCAAAACACAGATAACCAATAATTCCCCAAATACCAAAAGCAACAATCGCTAAAACCCATTTAGGCCATTCTGATGGTTGATATAAAGAGTGTTTTGTTACTGCTTCCATAGCAAACAGAATCATTACCGCCATCAGACCAATCAATACGTTAACCATTCCATTGATCTTCAGCAATTTCATTTTGCCATCTCTTACGCAATCAACGCCAAATTTAGCCATCATCATTGCCAATGGCGCCATGCAAGGCAAGATATAGGTTGGCAATTTTCCTTTCGCGATACTGAAAAATAAAAATGGTACGACAAACCAGCAAAGTAGAAAAAACATTTCAGGATTGGATTTTCTCTCTTTCCAACCTTTAATTACCGCGCCGGGTAATAATCCCAACCACGGGATCACACCAAAAATAAGAATCGGTATGTAATACCAGAATGGTGCAATATGCTGTGCATCATCGGAAGAAAAACGCTTAATATGCTCAACCCAGAAGAAATAATGCCAATAGTCAGGCTCCCGTTGGGCAACCGCAATCACCCACGGCAAACTGATTGCTACCGCCGAAATAATGGCAAGTGGGCCAAAGTATATTATTTGCAGAACCCGCTTCTGATAAATGACAATGGGCAACATCGCAATGACCGGAACGGCCAATGCCAGAAATCCCTTGGTCATAAATCCCATACCACAACATAAGCCAAGTACCAGATATGCCATAATCCGCTGTTTAGTACAATCGGCTTTTAACGCCCAGAAGCTAGATATCATGGCAGCCGTTATCCATAAAGAAAACATTGGATCGAGTACGCTATAAGTGCCAATGGCAAATACCAGAAACATTGAGATGTAAATAAGGCTGGCGGCAAAAGCAATATGCCGGTTATGCCACATCATCATAGCAAGTCGATATAATAAAATCGCGCTGATAAAAATACAGAAAACCGACCCAAAACGAACAGCAAAATTATTATCACCGAAGATCCATTGGCTAATATTATTAATCCAATAACCCGCTACTGGTTTTTCAAAATAACGAATATCCAGCAAATATGGAACAATCCAATCCCCTCGTTGCAGCATTTCTCGGCTAATTTCTGCGTAACGGGTTTCATCAGGCTGCCATAGCAGACGGCCATTAAGGGGTAATAAATAGGTGAGGATAAAAAAAAGAGCCATCAGAAAGGCCCCCACTTTACACGCCCGGTTATTTAACATAGATAAGTTAAACCTCTTGTTGGCATCCTAGCCATCCTTCTCTACCGGGAAATTCGGAACGAATAATTCTCCCGACAGGAAGTCGCTGTATATTTTCAGGCAGCAGATGACTCAATGCACAAAATTGTATGTTTTCCTGATGAACCGTTTCCAACAGCGTTGCAAATTCTGTGGACTTGGACATCCCTTCAACTTCCGTATGGATGGTATATACCGGAACTCCCTGGCTGTTTTTCATCTTATCAAGGATAAACTGGTTAAAATCTTCATCTTTAACCTGAATTCCTATCACTTCGTCATAAGTTGGCAACGTCACCGGAATTTGCACCGTACCAAGAGTACCATCAGGCAAAATGGGCCTGAATGGATGAGTTCCCCGACAATCGCTGTTGTAATCAAAACCAAACTGTTGCTTTACCGCGAGTACGCGTTCATCAGCCCGCCAACCCGCAACAGCAGAACAAACTACCCGTTGACCAATTGCCTCTACCAATGCATCCACCCCCAGTTTAACCTGCTCTGTTAACTGAGCTTCTGACCAACGGTCGACTTTCGCCTGCCAACGCTGATGATCCCAAGCATGCAGACCCACTTCATGGCCTGCATCCAGAGTTTGTTTCATCAAATAGCCTAAATCCTTAGCGATCTTCTTACCCGGCCATGCCGTTCCCGCCAGTAAAATATCAAGACCATATAGAGATGCTGCATTTGACCTCAACATTTTCCATAAGAATTTCGGTCGTAAAAGACGCCACAAATGGCGCCCCATATTATCCGGCCCAACACTAAAGAAAAAACTGGCCTGAATCTGATGTTTTGCCAAAATCTTGAGTAATTGCGGCACCCCTTCAACGGTTCCTTGATAGGTATCCACATCAACTCTCAAGCCAACTTGTTTCATTAATTTTTCCCTAATTCTTCCACTGCGCCACGCAAGAAGAAATCCAGTGTTTCATTTATCGTCTGTTTCATGTCGATGGTTGGCTTCCAACCTAATAACCGCTCCGCGTTTCTAATACTTGGTTTACGGTGTTCAACATCCTGATAACCTTTTCCGTAGTAACTGCCGCTTTCAATCTTTTTAAATCCAGCAAACGGAGGAAAATGATCTCTCAATTCATGGTTTTCAAAGCTATCAAGTAATATTTCCGCTAATTGACGAATACTGGCTTCATTAGTTGGATTGCCAATATTGATAATTTGACTGTCACATAACCCATCCCGGTTTTCAATAATACGGAACAGCGCCTCAATACCATCATTAATATCAGTAAAACAGCGTTTCTGTTCACCACCATCCACTAGTTTGATCGGTGAACCTTCAACTAAGTTCAATATTAATTGTGTGATCGCTCTGGAACTGCCGATACGCGCGGAGTTCAAATTATCCAAACGTGGCCCCATCCAGTTAAATGGACGAAATAGTGTGAATTTGAGTCCTTCTTTCTCACCATATGCCCAAATAACACGATCTAGCAATTGTTTTGATACAGAATAGATCCAACGCTGTTTGTTGATCGGACCAACGATCAGACGAGAGTCATCTTCATCAAATTCTTTATCATCACACATTCCATAAACTTCTGATGTGGATGGGAAAATAATCCGTTTATTGTATTTAACGCAATAACGGACAATTTTTAGATTCTCTTCAAAATCTAATTCAAATACACGCAGCGGATTACGGGTATATTCAATTGGAGTCGCAATGGCTACTAATGGCAAAACAACATCACACTTTTTAATGTGATATTCGATCCATTCAGTATGGATATTGACATCACCTTCGATGAAGTGGAAACGCGGATTACCAATAAAACGCTCAATGGCGGAAGAACCGATATCCATACCATAAATATCATAGTTGCCATCACGTAATAGACGTTCTGTTAGATGATTACCGATAAAGCCATTTACACCGAGAATTAATACACGTTTCCGGTGGCTAATTTGAGCGGTTGCCTTTGGACCAACACGGATATCAGTCACCATGCTCATATCTACCGCCAGACGATGGCCCTGAACATATAACCCTGATTCACTCTGCCCATTGATAATTTCTAACGCACCTTCTCCACAGGCAATAATTAACGGATCTACCGATAATACTGTTCCCGGTTGTTTATCATGAATCTCATTCAATGGAGAGGCGCGCCAGATAGTAATCTTACGTTCACCTAAGAAAGTAAACGCCCCCGGATATGGCTCAGTCACTGCCCTGACAAGATTGTTAATTTCAGCGGCTGATTTGCTCCAGTCAATCTCACCATCCGCAGCAGTACGACGCCCAAAGTAAGTTGCCTGACTTTCATCTTGAGGTATCGCTGGATAAGTTCCCGCTTTGATCTGGGGTAATGCTTGATTAAGCAGTTTTTCCGCTGCTTCACGAATTTTACCGTGCAAAGTCAACGCGGTATCTGTCTCTGCAATAGTAACTTTGTGTTGAGCAATAATATCCCCTGCATCAGGTTTCAACACCATTTTATGCAAGGTTACACCGGTTTCCACTTCACCATTTAAAATCGCCCAGTTAATCGGGGCGCGACCACGGTATTTTGGCAACAGTGAACCATGCAGATTAAATGCGCCTGCGCTCGCCAGCGATAAAATATCCTCGCTCAGCATATTTCGGTAATAAAAAGAGAAAATCACATCAGGTTTTAGTTCCCGGATACGTTCAATCCAAAGTGGATGGTTGACATTCTCTGGCGCAAAAACCGGTAGTCCTAAATCTGCACTTAAACGGGCAACAGAAGAGAAAAAATGGTTTTCATTAGGATCATCTGTATGGGTAAATACCGCCTGAATATCAAAACCCGCTTTAGTTAAGGCATTGATCCCGACACAGCCGATATCATGATAGGCAAATACAATTGCTTTCATTTAGTACTCTTCCTGGTTGTTGTTGGTCTTTTTATTTCCGACCACTTTTTGAATAAAATAACGTGGGCGCGCCCGAACATCGTTATAGATACGGCCTATGTATTCACCTAATAAACCCATCGCGACGAACTGCGCGCCAATAAACATGAAAAGGATGGCAAATAGAGTAAATACCCCTTCTGCTGCCCATATGGCGCCGAAAATCAGACGTAAAACCACCAATAATACAGCCAGCAAAAAACCAGAAACTGCAATCACACTACCTACCACACTCAGCAAACGTAAAGGCGCGGTTGTCAGACAGGTCAGCAAGTCATACATCAGATTAATCAGCTTCATGAAGCTATATTTAGAATCGCCAAATTCACGCTCTGCATGAGCGACATCAATCTCAATGGTTTTACGGGCAAACGTGTTTGCCAGAATAGGAATAAAGGTGCTGCGCTCATGACACTGCAACATAGCTTCAACAATATGGCGGCGATAGGCACGGAGCATACAGCCATAATCTCCCATAGAGCGGCCTGTTGCTTTAGTAATCATAGCATTGATGAGTTTTGAAGCTGTTTTACGGAATAGAGAATCCTGCCGATTAGCCCGGCGAGTACCCACAACGTCATAACCTTGTTCAGCCGTTTTAACAAGACGGGGGATCTCTTCTGGCGGATTCTGCAAATCGGCATCAAGCGTAATAATTAAATCGCCACTGACCTGATTAAACCCCGCCATAATCGCTGAATGCTGACCATAATTACGATTAAGTAAAATTGCAACAATATGATTTTCATATTGTTCGGCAGCCTGAATCAGAATTTCCGCAGATCTATCACTACTGCCATCATCGACAAGAATAAGCTCATATTCCTGAGTCAACTGTTTACAGGCCGCTAAGGTTCTTTCCAATAAAAGAGGTAAACTTTCTTCTTCGTTATAAACCGGAATAACAACAGAAACTTTTTTAATTTGTTCAAATAACACTTATCTGTGCTCCGAAATAATTTCTTGTAAAACATCAATAACATAATCCACATCGTCATCACTCATATCAGGAAAGAGCGGCAATGAACAAAGTGTTACTGAATTCCATTCTGATTCGGGTAATGACAATTGCGGATACCGATCCCGATAATATTTTTGTGTATGCGCAGCCCTGAAATGCAAACCTGTACCAATATTTTTCTCTTTCAAACGTTCCATTAACGTATCGCGATCAATGCCACAAACATCCTTATCAACCCTCACCATAAATAGATGATGTGCATGCATATGCTCATAATCAGGCACACTTAACATCTGCAAAGGCGAATCTTTTAATGCCGCTGAATAACGGGCAACAATTTGCCGACGGCGAATATTCATTGATTCCAATTTACTTAATTGCACAACAGCAATCGCAGCATGAATATCAGATAAATTATATTTGTAGCCCGGTTCTACAACTTCTGCCTGTGGTCTTCTGCCTTGAATCTGACGATCAAAAGCATCAATACCCAATCCGTGAAACTTTAGACACCGAATTCGTTCAATAAGTTCATTATTATCAGTAGCAATTAACCCCCCTTCCGCACAAGTGACATTTTTTATGGCGTGAAAAGAGAAAATCGCAGTACCATGCTCACCAATCCATTCATTCTTATAACGGGTTCCTAATGCATGAGCCGCGTCTTCAATCAATGGAATACCCTCCTCTTGAGCAATCCCACGCAATGCATCTAAATCACAAGGCGCACCGGCATAGTGAACAGGAATAATCGCTTTGGTTTTGGAAGTAATCGCCTTTTTTACTGCCTGCGCGTCGACCATTAACGTATGACGATCAACATCAATCATGATCGGTTCAGCACCAAGCAAACAGATCATATTTATTGTGGAAACCCAAGTTTGAGATGGTGTAATCACTTCGTCACCAGGGCCAATTCCCAACGCCATTAGCGTCAGATGCATACCCGCCGTTGCAGAGGCCAATGCAACCGCATGTTTACAACCAAACATGCGGCAAAAGTCCTGTTCCAATTGATGATTTTGCGGGCCTGTTGTAATCCAACCCGAACGAAGAACCTTTTCTACTGCCTGAATTTCTTCATCACCTATCGCAGGACGAGAAAATGGAAGAAAACGATCCATAAAACACAGTCCAATTCATTCATAATATAACGATATATTAGATGACTATATTTTAACGAATCGTAAACACAGGTATGATTTAACAAATTAAGTGGAAATTACTATAGATCTACGGTACGTACAAATCCACGATACGTACAGATTCACGGTAGGCACATACGGCGGGACTATAATTAGGGTAAGAAAACCCGCCAATACTTATCTGTCCTTTCTGGCACACATTTGATGTCAGCAGCAAAAACTTTAGAGAGCGTATTTTCTTTCATTACCTCATCCGGTTTTCCATTCGCAACCAGTGTTCCATTAGCAAGCAACCAGATCCGATCAGCTTTATCATAGCTATGATTGAGATCATGACCACTCATAACTACGGTTCCACCGAGTTCACAAAATTTCTTTATTAATAGATCAAGTGCGGCTACCTGAGTGATGTCAAGATTATTCGTAGGCTCATCCAAGAGCAATAATTTGCCTTCCGAATTGATTGTCGGCCAGACTTGCAAAAAAAACCCTGTTAATCGCACCCTTTGCCATTCACCACCAGATAGATGACCTACAGGTGTCTCCAGAAGTTTTCCCAACTTAAAAAAGGAGCAAAGTTCTGACAACACACTGTCACAATTAACAAGATGGGCAGCTAAGTACAGTTGCAGATATTGAAAAACCGGCATTATCGGCACAGAAGAAATTTGCTGGCTAAGCCATGCTCTATGCCGCGCTAACTGGCAGTGACTATATTGACTAAGACACTTTTGTTGCAAATTGATTACACCACTATAGGGTAAAATACCGGCCATACAGGCCAGTAATGTACTTTTTCCTGAACCATTCGGCCCAATGAGATGTACCTGTTCACCTTGTCGCACCAATGCGGTCAGCGGCATTAATCTGTTTCGTACTGATACTTGATTGAGAGCCATCAACTGATTGGTCACTTGCACACTGTCCACGTTCTTAACTCCAGTCTCTGACTCTCAATAATAACCAAATAAATACCGGCGCACCCAATGTTGCAGTCACAACGCCAATCGGCACTTCTGCATTATTCAAGCTAAGGCGAGAAAATAAATCAGCCAGCAATAATCCACAACCGCCGGACAGAACACAAGCCGGCAGTAACGTTTTATAATCTGTCAAACCGCATAAACGTAAAATATGTGGAATAACCAAACCAATAAAGCTGATTGTTCCAGCAAGTGCAACACTTAACCCGACCAATAACCCAACAGCAAATACAAATAAATTACGCCAATAATAAAGCGATATACCCAACTGTTGAGCTTGTGTTTCCCCCAGTGACAGAAAATTAAGTACTTTTCCTTGCCGGCTCAACCAAATGATCAAAGGAAACAAAGCGACTACTAACCATTGCTGCCGCCAATCTATTCCACTGAAACTTCCCATCATCCAATACATTAGCTGACGCAAGTCCAGGCTAGTACTGAAATAAACCATCCAGGTCATTAACGCACCAGAGACGACACCAAAAGCAACCCCTACCAACAACAAACGAGCATTATTTAAATAACGCTTTCTTGCAAAAGTCAGCAATATCATTGTGACAGTCAACGCTCCGAACACAGCGCTAATACTTAGTAACCAAAACGGCGCAATACCATGAAACATCAACACCAGAAACACTACCACCACGCCAGCGCCATTACTGACGCCTAATAGCCCAGGTTCCGCCAACGGATTTTCAAACAGCGCCTGCATTACAGCACCCGCCACAGTCAAGCTTGCACCCACAGCAACTACAGCTAATACACGGGGAAAACGCAATTGCCACACAAACAACTGACCTGTTTCAGAAAACCATTTATCAGGCCAGATCCAATTTTCTCCGGCACAGAGTGAGAGAAAAAAAACCAATAGAAATAAACAAGTGAGAATCGCCAGAAAACGATAATCACGCTTTTTCTGGCGAGTCACTAATTCAGTGATGGAAGAGATGGGTTGCATGGTAAATCAAGCTCATGAGGGAGGATTCGTTTAAGAAAAAGGCCGCTATTGATGCGGCCTTTTTGATTATTCTTTAGGCGTGGCTTTCTCAACCCTGCTTTTTAACTTCTGACCAGGACGGAATGTCACTACTCGGCGAGCTGTAATCGGAATGTCCTCACCAGTCTTAGGATTACGCCCCGGACGTTGGTTTTTATCCCGTAAATCAAAGTTGCCAAATCCAGACAATTTTACCTGCTCACCATTCTCCAAAGAACGACGCACTTCTTCAAAGAATAATTCAACCAGATCTTTAGCATCACGCTTGCTAATTCCCAGTTTCTCAAACAGATTTTCTGACATTTCAGCTTTAGTAAGCGCCATAGGTTCAGTCCCTCAAGGATGCTTGGAATCGCTGTTTCAGCACTGCAACACATCTATTAACAGTCGCAGCAATCTCTTCTTCTTCCAGTGTACGCGCGGTATCCTGCAAGATAAAACTTATAGCAAGGCTCTTATGACCCTCTGCTACACCTTTACCACAATACACGTCAAACAAGTTTATGCCAACTATATGATTTACGCCAACTTTCTTGCACTCAGCCAAAACATCTTCTACAGCAATATTTTCAGGCACTACGATCGCAATATCACGGCGGTTTGACGGAAAACGTGAAATCTCTTTTGCATCAGGAATCACGCGACTTGCCAGCTTGTTCCAGAGTACTTCGAATACCACTGTGCGGCCATTTAAGTCAAGTTTACGTTCCAATTCCGGGTGAACTACACCAATATATCCGATGTATTCATCTTCCAAATAAATCCCGGCGCTTTGACCTGGGTGCAACGCCGGATTTACATCTGCTCTAAAAGAAATCTTAGATAATTTTCCAGTTAATTCCAGAACAGCTTCCAAATCACCTTTCATATCGAAGAAATCAACTGACTGTTTGTCCAGTGACCAATGTTCTTCAAAACGATTGCCGGTAATGACTCCCCCCAACATCAGCTCCTGACGAATGCCCTGCTCCGCATTTTCATCAGGAACAAAACGTAAACCCGTTTCAAATAAGCGCACACGGTTTTGCTGACGGTTCTGGTTATATACCACCGTCGTTAATAAACCCGTGAGTAGAGATAAACGCATTGCTGACATATCCGCCGAAATTGGATTAGGCAGCATCAACGCTTGTTGCTGTGGATGTAACAGTGCCTGAATTTTGGGATCAACAAAGCTATAAGTAATCGCTTCTTGATAACCTCTGTCAACCAGCATCGTTTTAACACGTTGCAGGGAAAGATCCGCTTCACGATGTTTTTTCATGATAAGATCAGCACGCATCGGTACATCTGGAATATTGTTGTAACCGTAGATACGGGCAACTTCTTCCACCAGATCTTCTTCCAACTCCATATCAAAACGCCAGCTTGGCGCAACCGCTTGCCAGCCATTTTCCTGAATAGTGACCTTGCAACCTAAACGGGTCAAAATGCCACCAACCTGTTCATCAGATATACAGTGACCAATCAAACGATCCAGTTTTTCACGACGTAATGTGATTGTCGCGGACTGTGGCAATTGAGATTCATCAGTAACATCAATAATTGGACCCGCTTCACCACCACAAACATCAATCAGCAGTTGAGTCGCTCTCTCTATTGCTTTGTGTTGTAGCTGAGGATCAACTCCACGTTCATAGCGGTGAGAAGCATCAGTGTGTAAACCATAACGACGAGCACGGCCAGCAATCGCTAAAGGGGCGAAAAATGCGCACTCAAGTAAAATATTTTGCGTCTCTTCATTCACGCCTGAATGTTCACCGCCAAAAATACCTGCCATCGCAACAGCTTGTTTTTCATCAGAAATAACTAGCGTATCAGTAGAAAGGTTGGCTTCTGTACCATCCAGCAGCACCAATTTTTCATCCTGCTTCGCCATACGCACAGTGATTGAGCCATTCAAGCGTTCCAGATCAAACGCATGCAACGGTTGACCTAATTCAAGCAATACATAGTTAGTCACATCGACAATCGGGTCGATAGAACGGATACCACCACGACGTAATTTTTCACGCATCCACTGTGGCGTTGCCGCTTTCACATTAATGTTTTTAATTACCCGTCCCAGGTAACGTGGGCAAGCTTCTGTTGCTTCAACACGAATAGGGAAAACAGCGTCTGTTGTCGGTTTTACTGCTTCAATTTGTGGCTCAGATAGGGGCATTTTATTAGCAACCGCCACATCACGCGCAACCCCTATAATACTTAGGCAGTCAGCGCGATTAGGCGTAATACTAATTTCAATGACTTTATCATCCAGCTTCAGATATTCACGCAGATCAACACCTAAAGGAGCATCAATCGGCAATTCAATAATACCGTCGTGATCCTCAGAAATACCCAGTTCAGAAAAAGAACATAGCATCCCTTCGGAAGGCTCACCGCGCAGTTTTGCCGCCTTGATTTTAAAGTCACCCGGTAATACAGCACCCACAGTTGCTACTGCAACTTTCAACCCCAAGCGGCAATTTGGCGCACCACAAACAATGTCCAGCAGCCGTTCACCACCGACATTCACTTTTGTTACCCGTAGCTTATCTGCATTTGGATGCTGGGCACATTGAACAACTTCACCGACAACTACACCATGAAATTGACCGGCAACGGCTTCAACGCCATCAACTTCCAGACCTATCATGGTAATTTGATCAGATAATACTTCACTGCTAATGGCTGGGTTTACCCATTCGCGTAACCAGAGTTCACTGAATTTCATGAGATATTCCCGCCTTTATTTAAACTGTTTGAGAAAACGCAGATCATTTTCGAAGAACGCACGCAAATCAGTTACACCGTAACGTAACATTGTCAGGCGCTCCACCCCCATACCGAAAGCAAAACCAGAATAAATTTCAGGATCAAGGCCAACATTATGCAATACATTGGGATGAACCATACCGCAACCCAATACTTCCAGCCATTTGCCGTTTTTACCCATGACATCAACTTCCGCCGAAGGTTCTGTAAATGGAAAGTAAGAAGGCCGGAAACGAACCTGCAAATCTTCTTCAAAAAAGTTAGTCAGGAAATCGTGCAACGTTCCTTTCAAATTGGTAAAACTGATATCACGATCAATAATCAAACCTTCCACCTGATGGAACATAGGTGTGTGTGTCTGATCGTAGTCATTACGATATACACGGCCCGGTGCAATGACGCGAATTGGCGGCTGTTGACTGTGCATAGTTCTAACCTGAACACCTGAAGTCTGAGTACGCAACAGACGTTTGGCATCAAACCAGAAAGTATCATGATCAGCACGGGCAGGATGGTGAGCAGGAATATTCAGCGCATCGAAATTATGATAATCATCTTCAATCTCAGGGCCTGATTCTACAGAAAACCCTAATTCACCAAAGAAAGTTTCAATACGCTCTATTGTGCGGTTAACCGGATGTAGTCCGCCATTTTCCATACGGCGACCGGGCAATGATACATCAATCTTTTCCGCTGCTAAACGGAAGTTCAGAAGGTCAGTCTCCAGTTTTTCTTTACGGATATTCAGAGATTCCAGAACTTCCTGCTTAGCCTGATTAATAACCGCCCCTGCTGCTGGACGTTCTTCGACCGGCAGATCACGCAGCGATGACATTTGGAGAGTTAAATGGCCTTTTTTGCCTAAATATTCAACACGCACCAAATCCAACGCAGCAACATCCTGGGCATCTTCTATGGCTGCTCTTGCTTTTGCAACCAGTTCAGCGAGATGTGGCATCGTTTTCCTCTTCCTTCGGCCTAACGGCCTGCTAGTAATGATCGTTAATGACCTTATATATACCCGTTATCTTTCAAGTTGCCTCTTTGTTGGCTGAACTCGCTTCCCACGGCCACATAGTTTGCTATGCTCACGGGGATTCGCTCCCTTACCGTCTCAATGCACCTTGAAATCCATAAGGTATACCTATTTCTGTTTTTACTGTCATAAAAACAAAAAAACCTCCACAACGGAGGCTCAGGCGCTACTTTTCGTTTCTTTTCTTACGCGCAAAGCCCCCTGAATTCAGGTGCTAAAGTAAAAAAGATGCGAAAAAAAGCTAAGGACATAATGTTGGTTCTCTCGGAATAAAATTCTGTTTTGGCAACAACACTCTTGTAAACCGCATTTGACAACAAAGTAAAAGAGGGAGCATGCTCCCTCCTTACTACCCTAACTTATGCCAGAGCGCTCTTCGCTTTTTCAACTAAAGCAGCAAACGCCGCTTTGTCAAACACAGCGATGTCAGCCAGGATCTTACGGTCGATTTCAATAGAAGCCTTTTTCAGACCATCAATGAAACGGCTGTAAGAGATACCATTCTGACGTGCAGCAGCGTTGATACGTGCAATCCACAGTTGACGGAACTGACGTTTCCGCTGACGACGGTCACGGTAAGCGTACTGCCCTGCTTTGATTACTGCCTGGAAGGCAACACGGTAAACGCGCGAACGGGCACCGTAGTAACCTTTCGCTTGCTTTAAAATTTTCTTGTGACGTGCACGGGCGACAACACCACGTTTTACGCGAGCCATATACTTCTCCTATCGTCTCTGAGTTCTAATCTAAAAATTGCTTACGCGTAAGGCAAGCAAGCAACAACCAGGCCCAGATCACCTTTGGAGACCATGCCCTTTGGACGTAAATGACGTTTACGCTTGGTTGATTTCTTAGTCAGAATGTGACGAAGGTTAGCGCGCTTACGCTTAAAACCACCACTTGCAGTTTTTTTAAAGCGTTTAGCGGCGCCGCGTACTGTTTTAATCTTTGGCATTTTAATTTCCACTTCGCATTGTGAATTACAACGAATTAATCAGGCGAACAAGCCCCAACCAGATGAACCGACTGGAGCTTATTACTTGATTGCCTGACTATTTCTTCTTAGGAGCGAGCACCATTATCATCTGACGGCCTTCAATCTTCGAAGGGAAGGATTCAACTACCGCCAGTTCATCCAGATCGTCGCGGATGCGGTTAAGCATTTCGACGCCAATCTGTTGGTGCGCCATTTCACGCCCACGGAAACGCAGGGTGATTTTGGCTTTATCGCCATCTTCCAGAAAACGAATCAGGTTGCGTAGTTTGACCTGATAGTCGCCTTCATCTGTACCAGGACGGAATTTAATTTCCTTAACCTGAATAACTTTTTGTTTTTTCTTCTGCTCTTTGATCGACTTACTCTTCTCATAGAGGAACTTGCCGTAGTCCATAATACGGCAAACCGGCGGCTCGGCATTCGGGCTGATTTCAACTAAATCAACATCCGCTTCCTCAGCTTTTTCAAGAGCTTCCCTCAGACTGACAATGCCAATCTGTTCGCCATCTAAACCTGTTAAACGAACTTCAGAAGCGCGAATCTCTCCATTAATGCGATTAGGACGCGCTGTTTGAATTCTTTTTCCGCCTTTAATACCTTATTCCTCCAATTGATGAAGATTGCGACTGCGTATTTCTATAAGCAGTTTTTCGATGAACTCGTTAACATCAATGCTACCCAAATCTTTACCACGGCGGGTACGAACGGAAACTTTTCCTGATTCGACCTCTTTCTCACCACAGACAAGCATGTAGGGAACACGACGAAGAGTGTGTTCACGGATTTTAAAACCAATCTTCTCGTTTCTCAAGTCTGCTTTTGCACGAATGCCCGCATCTTGAAGTTTTTTTACTAATTCCTGTACATAATCAGCCTGGTTATCGGTGATATTCATCACTACCACCTGCTGTGGAGCAATCCATGTCGGGAAGAAACCCGCATACTCCTCGGTCAGGATGCCGATAAACCGTTCCAGTGAACCCAGAACCGCACGGTGAATCATTACAGGAACCTTACGTTCATTATTTTCACCTACGTAGGACGCACTCAAACGGCCTGGTAGTGAAAAGTCGAGCTGCACAGTACCACATTGCCACGCACGATCCAAACAATCATGCAAAGTAAATTCAATTTTCGGTCCGTAGAAGGCGCCTTCGCCCGGCTGATATTCGAATTGAACGCCATTTTCTTGTAGTGCCGCCGCCAAAGCTGCTTCCGCTTGATTCCATTGTTCCTCAGTACCAATGCGCTTTTCCGGGCGGGTTGACAGCTTAACCACGATCTTTTCAAAACCAAAAGTGCTGTAAACGTCATACACCATCTTAATGCAACTGCTGACTTCCCGGTGAATTTGCTCTTCTGTGCAGAAGATATGAGCATCATCCTGAGTAAAACCACGGACACGCATCAAACCATGTAATGCCCCCGATGGTTCATTACGGTGACAACTGCCGAATTCAGCCATACGTAACGGCAAATCACGATAGGATTTTAAGCCTTGATTAAAAATCTGAATATGCCCCGGGCAGTTCATTGGTTTAACGCAATATTCACGGTTCTCTGAAGAAGTGGTAAACATATGCTCGCCGTAGTTTTCCCAGTGACCCGTTCTTTCCCACATAACACGGTCCATCATAAACGGACCTTTAACTTCCTGATATTGGTATTCTTTCAGTTTAGTGCGAACAAAAGTTTCCAGCTCACGGAAAATAGTCCAACCATCGTTATGCCAGAATGCCATACCAGGAGCTTCTTCCTGCATATGGTACAGATCTAATTGTTTACCAATTTTACGATGGTCACGTTTAGCCGCTTCTTCCAAACGTTGCAGATAAGTATTGAGCTGTTTCTTATCAGCCCACGCAGTACCGTATATTCGCTGCAACATTTTATTGTTGCTATCACCACGCCAATATGCTCCTGCGACTTTCTGCAACTTAAAATGGTGGCAGAAACGCATATTTGGCACATGTGGGCCACGACACATGTCAATATATTCTTCATGATTATAGAGACCTGGACGATCATCGCGATTAATGTTTTCATCCAAAATCTGTACTTTATAATCCTCGCCGCGAGCAACGAAAGTATCACGAGCTTCTTGCCAGCTCACTTTTTTCTTGATGACGTCATAGTCTTTTTTGGCAAGTTCCAACATACGCTTTTCAAGCAGCGTAATATCTTCCTGCGTCAGAGCACGGCCAATATCAACATCGTAGTAAAAACCATTATCAATAATCGGACCGATAGCCATTTTCGTATCTGGCCATAATTGTTTAATCGCATGGCCTAATAGATGAGCGCATGAGTGGCGGATAATTTCCAGCCCTGCATCATCTTTACTGGTGATGATGGCAAGATTTGCATCTGAATCGATTAATTCACAAGCATCCACTAGCTCACCATTTACGCGGCCAGCAATACATGCTTTCGCTAAACCTGGACCAATATCACAGGCAACATCCATTACAGAAACGGCACGGTCAAACTGGCGTTGGCTACCGTCAGGAAGAGTAACAACAGGCATTTAAAATCCTTATCTACAGTGGTGACCCACACGAAAGGTCACTTGAAGGAGTTTGATATTCAACTAAAATAACGATTTAAATTATTATCTCGTCAATCCATTAAAGTTTGGTACTAAAATTGGTACACAATGTAAAAAGTGACTGCCTTCAATACCTAAACATCGCGAAAATATACCACCAACAACCATTCAGGTCACGGCGATGTTTAGTGTAGGTACAATCATTTGCACTTATTTTTATGCAAATGCACAAACTATAAAAAATAATTTTATAATGAAATAATATGTTTTAAGGAAAAACAGATAACATGCTCTTCAAAACACACATAGAACAAATCCGGCATAAGTTATATATGCCGGATTATCATACATATGGATACAGGATCGTTTAGTCTCTTTTAAGCCATTACTGAACTTCCTCGTCACCCCTCTCCGCCAACGCCATATTTAAAGCCTGAACTAAAACAGCTCTATCCTCATTATTCTCCAACAGACTAAAATGATTACCCGAAATTGGAATTAACCGAAGCGAAGAATCAGGCAATATCCGCGCCCAGCCTAACGACAGATCCCTGTTTAAAGGCGGTGATTCAACATCCATAACTTTAGTATCCATAGCATTAGTTTCCATAACAACAGATACAGGTGGAGAAGGCTCCATTGCGTAGAATTGATGCAGTGTTATCGCAGATACTTGCGGCTCATAGTTTTTAACTATTTGTGCATAATTTGCTATCTGTTCCCAACGTCTTGCGATTAAATCAGTACGCAGATTTGCCGGATATAACGCCAATTTCTGCGCCATTTCGATAAATTGCACCAAATCTAATTCATCAATTTGTTGGTACAGTGCCGTAATTTCTTCAATATGTCCGTCTTCTGCTTGTCTTGCCAACTCGATAAAAAATTGGAATTTTGGCGGCGTTATCCGCGGCCTGTAATAATGAGGAACTGGCGTATCTATCAGACCAAGGAAATTAACCGCTCCACCGGAATACAGAAGTTGCTGGGCAATCGCATAAGCCAATATGCCACCGGAAGAGTAACCACATATCTGATATGGACCTTCCGGTTGAACCACTTTCATAAAGTGGATCATTCTTGCGGCTTGCTCTTCCATAGCCGACATCGGCTCTTCACTAATGGATGGCCACGGCAATGCATAAATCGGGTAGCCTGAATGAAGCTGCTGAGACAACCCGAACACATAGGAATAATCACCCATCCCGCTAGGCACAAAGAATAACGGCAGACCCGCTCCACCCGATCGCACCGATATTGCACTGTTTCGCGGTTGAGACAACGTATCTGAGGTCATTTTTGCTGCCAGTTCAGACAGCACAGGGAATTGAAACAGATCATTCAATGTGCAAATAAGCCCATGATTAGCTATAAGATTTATCATCCGCATAGCCAACAGTGAGTGACCACCCAAGGCAAAGAAATTGTCATACCGACTAACCTGCTCAACGCCCAGTAATTCACACCAAATAGCCGCTAATACGGTTTCCGTTTCCCCTTGTGGCGCTTCATAAATCTGCCGGGCAAAAGCTTCATTGCTTGGGGCAGGTAGTGCATGACGATCCAATTTACCGTTAAGGGTCAACGGAAAATCATCCAGACGCACAAAAGCCGATGGCACCATATAGTCAGGTAAAATGGCACTCAGGTAAGTACGCAAGCTATTAGCCAGTCCCTCATCCTGTCGTGCCACGACATAAGCAACCAAACGTTTATCCTGCCCATCACCTAGCACCAACACCACGGCCTCTTGTACCGTTGAATGTTCCACCAATCGAGCCTCAATCTCACCCGGCTCAATGCGGAAGCCGCGGATTTTAACTTGTTGATCGTTACGGCCAAGGAACTCCAAATTACCATCCGGCAGGTAACGGGCTAAATCCCCGGTCCGATACATGCGGGCATCAGGTAAATCACTAAAGGGATCAACAAGGAAGCGTTCAGCCGTCAGATCAGGACGATTGAGATAACCACACGCTACACCTGCTCCCCCAATATACAACTCCCCTACTACCCCCAGAGGTACCGGCTGACCATAGACATCCAGCAGATAAACCCGCGTATTGGCTATCGGTCGACCAATGGGGATCTGGGTCATCCCCAATGATAATGCCGTGATACGGTAAGTAGTGGTAAAAGTGGTACCCTCACTCGGCCCATAACCATTCAATAACTGTTGAGGCGGGCTATCACGCAGAACCTGCGCAATCACATGCGGGTCCAACACATCGCCGCCGACAATCAGGATCTTAAGTTGCGCAAGAGCCGGAGCCAACTCTGCCGCCAACCGGTTAAACAGCCCAACACTCAACCACATCACTGTGATTCGATAAGCTTGTAATGCTTGGACAAACGCTTTAGGCGTCAACACAGTCGTGTGATCAATCACCACCAAAGTTCCGCCATTTAGCAATGGCGCCCAAACTTCAAAGGTGCTGGCATCGAAAGCCGGGTTAGCTTCAAACGCCACCCGATCATCCGGCCCGATTTCAGCATACCCATTATTAATAACCAATCGAACCACCGCCTGATGCGGCACCATTACTCCTTTTGGCGTACCGGTCGAGCCGGAGGTATACATGATATAAGCCAGCTCGATATTGGACCGAGGTAAGTTAAGATTGAGGTAATCCTCCTCTTCGATATCACTCATCTCATCAGCAAAGCAATACAGGGGAATATCCAAGTTAACCGGAATATCTGTAAGCAACAATTTGGCTGAACAATCGTTTATCAACCAATGCTGCCGCTCATCCGGCACTCGGGGGTCGATAGGCACATAAACGGCCCCGGCTTTAAGGATTGCCAATTGAGCTACCACCAGTTCGATAGAACGCTCTAACAGCACCGCCACGCGATCGTCTGACAGTATCCCCTGCCTGATTAACCGGCGGGCCAGCCGGTTAGCACGGGCATTTAATGCCGCAAAGCTGAGAATATGTTCTTCATACATCAGCGCTATTACATCAGGGGTTTTCTCTGCCTGTTGTTCAAACAACTGGTGAATACAACACTGGTCAGGATATGGCGCCTCAGTCGCATTCCAGGTCTCCAGCAACAGCCGCTTTTCTGCTGCCGGCAAAATATTCAGTAACCGTACTGGAGCCTCCGGCTGCTGTTCAAGCGCCTCTGCCAGACTTTCCAGCGCCTGTTGCATATAACCGCATACCCTCTCCGGATCAATCGGTTGAACGATTTGTGCCGTCAGCCCCAGAGCATTACCAAAATCCTCCACCGACAAAACAAACGGATAGTTAGTGCGCTCTTGCCCGCCATGAAATTCAATGCCGCTGATAACTTCATCCGTGGCGATTATTGGCGCATTATGTCGGTAGTTCAACAAAGCACTAAAGAGTGGAATTTCACTTTGTACCCCACTGCAACGTTGAGCCAATGCCAGTGAAGCGTGCTCATGTTCCAGTAATCCAGTCAGCCGGGCATGTGCTGCCCGTACACTGTCCTGCACCGAGGTATCATCCATATCCAGTCGTAACGGCAAGGTGTTGATAAACAGTCCCATGCCGCTGTCACCCCCTTCCCCTGCCTGCATTCGCCCAAACAGCACGGTGCCGAATACCACTTTCTCCTGTCCGCTGGTACGTGACAATACCTGTGCCCAAGCCAAGTGGCATAACGCAGCCAAACTGACTCCCAGACGCCGAGCCTGACTACGCAAACGGCCATTCAACGTGGCGGGCAACATCCGGTGTGATTGTGCCACCTGTGAACCATCCCGATGTACTTCCATCAATCCGAATGGCAACGTCGGTTGATCCACCCCTGCCAACATATCGGTAAAGAAGCGAGTATGTTCAACCTGACTCACCCCCAACCGGGCCTCAGCTATCAGATTGCGGAAAGGAGTCGGAATAGGCAAGCGGCCCCCCTGCCCGGCGAGGTACGCCTGAACTTCGCGATTCATCACCTCCATTGCAGTATGGTCACCAATCAAATGATGCTGCAACTGCAATACGATCCAACGACCATCCGTTTCTTGTGCAATAACAACACGTAACAGTGGTGCTTGACCCAAATCAAGACGATGCTGACGCGGATCAAAACGTTGAGCCAGTTGTTCACAAACTGGTCCATCTGAGGAATCCAACGTCAACTCAGTCACTGATAACGGTGCCTTACGCCAGACTACCTGAGCCGGAACTGATAATCCTTGCCAGACAAAGGCAGTACGCAAAATATCATGGCGATCAACCACCTGTTGTACCGCCGCCAAATAACAATCCAGCAACGAACGATCAGCAAAACTCATAGGATAGGCCAGCAGATATGGATCGCCCTTGTTTGCTAATAAATGGTGGAATAGGATGCCATCTTGTAACGGTGACAGGGCATAGATATCCTGAATATTAGCCACTCCCCCCGGTACTTGTTCCACAATATGGTCAATCTCAGGCTGGGTCAGCTCAATCAACGGCAACATCTCAGGTGTGAGTGCTGTAGCCGCCGGAGTGATGACGTTCGCCGGTACCACCACCGCTCGAGACTGTCCTACTGTTTGAGCAAATGCGGACAGCACCGGAGATTGGAACAGATCACGCACCGCCAACGTTAACCCCGCACTACGCAGACGTTCAATCATCTGTATCGCCAACAATGAATGACCACCCAACGCAAAGAAACTGTCATGCCGACTGACTTGTTCAATACCCAACAACTCGCTCCAAATAGCGGCCAATGTGGTTTCTGTCACCCCTTGCGGCGCTTCATAAACCTGCCGGGCAAACGCTTCTTCTTCCGGTGCCGGTAACGCCCGACGATCTAACTTGCCGTTTGGCGTCAGCGGGAAGGAATCCAGACGGACAAACGCTGCCGGCACCATATAATCCGGCAAAATGGCACTCAGATGAGTACGCAAGTGATTAACTAACTCTTCATCCGCTTCTGCCTCCACATAAGCCACCAACCGTTTGTCCTGACCGTCACCTAGTACCAATACAACCGCTTCACTCACCGCCGGATGTTCCATTAGCCGAGCCTCGATTTCCCCCGGCTCAATGCGAAAACCACGGATTTTCACCTGTTGGTCATTGCGGCCCAGGAACTCCAGATTGCCATCCGGTAGGTAACGGGCCAAATCCCCGGTTCGATACATGCGAGCATCTAGTTCACCACTAAATGGATCAGGCAGAAAACGTTCTGCGGTCAGTTCAGGACGATTGAGATAGCCACAAGCAACACCATCACCACCGATATAAATCTCACCGGTTACCCCCTGCGGCACCGGCTGACCATAAGTATCCAACAGATAAACTCGTGTATTGGCTATTGGCCGACCAATAGGTATCCGAGTCACTCCCAATGGCAACGTCGTGATACGATAGGTGGTGGTAAAGGTGCTACCCTCACTTGGTCCATAGCCATTCAATAACTGTTGAGGCGGGCTATCACGCAGAACCTGCGCCATCACATGGGGATCAAGGACATCACCGCCAACAATCAGAATCTTGATTTGTGGCAACACCGGAGACAACGCTGTCACCAACCGGTTAAACAGCCCGACACTCAACCACAGCACCGTAATACGATAACTCTGTAGTGTTTGGACGAATTCTTTAGGCGTCAGTAAGGTGGCGTGATCAATCACCACTAATGAGCCGCCATTTAACAACGGCGCCCAGACTTCAAAGGTACTGGCATCAAAAACCGGATTCGCTTCAAATGCCACCCGATCATCCGGCCCGATTTCCGCGTACCCATTATTAATCACCAGCCGAACCACGGCACGATGTGGCACCATCACCCCTTTAGGCGTGCCAGTCGAGCCGGAGGTATACATGATATAAGCCAGCTCGGTACTGGAACGAGGTAAGTCTGGATTGTGGTAATCCTCCGCCCTGATGGTGTCCATCTCATCGACAAGGCAATACAATGGAACCACCAGATCAACCGGAATATCGGTGAGCAACAATTGGGCTGAACAATCGTTTATCAACCAGTTTTTCCGTTCGTTCGGTACATGGGGATCGATAGGCACATAAACAGCTCCGGCCTTAAGAATAGCCAACTGAGCCACAACCAGCTCAATGGAGCGTTCTAACAGCACAGCAACCCGATCATCAGACCGTATCCCCTGCTCGATTAACCGGCCAGCTAGCCGGTTGGCACGAGCATTTAATTCGGCATAACTGAAAATGCGTTCTTTATACACCAACGACACCACATCAGGGGTTTTCTCTGCCTGCTGCTCAAACAGCCGGTGAATGCATAACTGGTCAGGATACGGCGCCTGGGTTGCATTCCAGGTTTCCAGTAACAGCTTGCGTTCCGCCTCGGTCAGGATATTAATTTTCCCGACCGGCTGTTGTGGGTTAGCTGCCATCTCTCTCAGTACGGTATGGAGATATCCCACCTGTCGCTCAATGGTGAGTTGATCAAACAGGGCAGTGGCATAATTCAGATAACCGACAATTCTGCCATCCATCTCGGATAAACTCAGTTCAAGATCAAACTTAGCCCCATCAAAAGTTTGTCCAACAGGTGAAACGACCAGTCCGGGTAACGTCCAATCTTTATTTTCATTGCTTTGCCAGGCAAACATCACCTGGAACAATGGGGTATGCGCCAATCGGCGCAACGGTTGCACGATTTCCACTACCTGTTCAAACGGCAGGTCTTGATGCTCCTGTGCCGCCAGCGCGGTTTGCCGCACACGCACCAACAATTCTGTTACATTGGGTGCACCGGATAAATCCATCCGCAACGCCAGCGTATTCACAAAGAAACCGATCAACGATTCCACTTCTTGTCGACTTCGGCCTGCACTTGGTGTACCGATAACCAAATCTTCCTGACCGGACAAACGCGATAGAACTGTCGCCCAGGCAGCCAACAGGGTCATAAATAGCGTGACGCCCTGCTGTTCACTCAGGTGTTTGAGGGATTGGGTCAACTCCACATCCAGACTGACGGGCAATAAAGCCCCGGCAAACGACTGCTGAGGTGGACGTGGCCGGTCAGTAGGTAAATCCAACAGTACCGGCGCATCAGCCAGCCTTGTGCGCCAATAGTCAGATTGAGTCTGTATGCGTTCAGCCGATAGCCACTGATGCTGCCAAGCGGCGTAATCAGGATATTGAATCGCTAACGGTGGCAACGGATCTGATTGCCCTGCCAAGAAAACGGTGTAAAGGGTGCTCAATTCACGCATTAACACGCTGACAGACCAGCCATCGAAAACAATATGATGTAAAGTCAGCAAGAAAACGTGGTCATCGTCAGCTAGTTGTACTAGACTGGCGCGAATTAATGGGCCGCGGGCAAGATCAAACGGCGTCCCGGCTTCCTGAGTAGACAGAAACGCAAGCTGCGCATCCCTATCAGGTGTATCCCGCAGATCATATTTTTTCATCAGTAAGCCTGATTCCGCCGGCAACAACTCCACCTGTGGCTGACCATCAACAGCAACGAAGATAGAGCGTAACGCTTCGTGGCGGGCAAACAGCGTATTAAGCGCTTGCTGCCAAGCAGCGATGTCCAACCGACCACGTAAACCCAATGCCACCGGAATATGGTAAGTTTCACTCACTCCTTCAAACTGGGCCAGGAACCACAGACGCTGTTGTGCAAATGACAACGGCAATTTACCTTCACGGGATAGCGGGATAATAGCTGGTAATTTGCTGTTCTGTTCATCAAATCGAGTATTCATCGCTTCAGCAAAATCGGCTAAGGTCGGGAATTTAAACAACGTGGACAGCGGTAATTCAATCCCCAACGCCGCTATCCGGTTCATCATCCGCACTGCCAACAGCGAATGGCCGCCTAAAGCGAAAAAGTTGTCATACCGGCTAATCCGCTCAACACCGAGTAACTCACGCCAGATAACCGCCAATGTGCTTTCCATCTCTCCTAACGGCTCGGCGTAAATCTGCCGGGCAAAAGCCTCTTCCCTCGGTATCGGTAATGCCCGACGATCCAGCTTACCGTTCAGGGTCAGTGGGAAGGCATTCAGGCGTACAAAAGCCACCGGCACCATATAATCCGGTAAAATTGCGCTCAAGTGTGTATGCAGACGATTAACTAACTCCTCATCCGCTTCTGCCACCACATAAGCTATCAACCGTCTGCCCTGCTCATCACCTAGCACCAACACAACAGCCTCTTGCACAGTTGGGTATTCCATCAGTCGGGCTTCGATTTCCCCCGGTTCAATACGGAAACCACGAATTTTGACCTGTTGGTCATTGCGGCCCAGGAATTCCAGATTGCCGTTTGGCAGATAACGGGCCAAATCCCCAGTCCGATACATCCGCGCATTCGGCATCTCACTAAACGGGTCAGCTAAGAAGCGTTCAGCCGTCAGTTCAGGACGATTAAGGTAGCCACGCGCCACCCCCGCACCACCCACATACAATTCACCCACGGCCCCCAATGGCACTGGCTGGCCGTAGGTATCCAACAAATAAATCTGGGTGTTCGCCGTCGGATAGCCGATAGGCACTAACGTATCCGTGTAGTCTGGCGGACAACGCCAGGTCGTCGCACACACCGTGATTTCTGTCGGGCCATAGGCATTAAACACCGTCGCCCGACGACTCAGTGCCTGAAGCAGCATTGCGCTAGGTGCCTCACCACCGAGTATCAACGTAGGTCTTATCGATATTTCCGGTAAATCGATCCTTTCCCGGAGTAGTGCCGGGGGCAGACAGGCATGAGTCACCGACTGTTGCTCCAGATAATGCCAGAGACGAAGCGGGTCCTGACGGACGATATCGACAGCAATAATCAGACTAGCACCACTCCCCAACGCCATCATGATTTCCCAAACACTGGCATCAAAACTCAACGAGGCAAACTGCAACATCCGGCTATCCGAGTGAATGTCAAACTGGGCGATTTTATCCTGAACAAGATTAATTAGCCCACGATGTTCCACCATCACGCCTTTTGGTGTGCCAGTTGAACCCGAGGTATAAATCACATACGCCAGATGCTGCGCAGTCAGAGCGGTCACTCGCGGGTTGCTGTCTGGCTGATCAGGTAAAGTATTCGGATCCAGCACAGCAAGTCCGGCCAGTGCTTCCTCACCCAGTGCGATACATCCGACATTATCCGCCAGCACAATAGCCGGAGCTGCATCAGTCAAAATATGAGCCAAACGTTCCCCCGGATAAGCCGGGTCCAGTGGAACATAGGCCCCTCCCGCTTTCAACACCGCCAGCAAGCCCACCACCATCGCCAATGAACGTGTCACACAAATCGCTACTCGCTGGTCTGGCGCAACACCCAGCGCAATCAGTTGATGAGCCAGTCGGTTAGCACGAGTATTTAGTTCCGCATAGCTGTACGTCTGTCCTTCATACGCCAGTGCCGTGACATCCGGGTTTTTCTCCACTTGTTGTTCAAATAACTGATGGATACATAACTGCTCAGAGTAGACAGTTTCAGTCGCATTCCAAGTTTTTAGCAACAACCGGCGTTCCACTTCTGGCAAAATATTCAGTGTCCGTACCGGTGTTTCCGGCTCCTGTTCAAGTGCTTCCACCAAACTCTCCAGCGCCTGTTGCATATAGCCGCATATCCGTTCTGGATCAAATGGTTGCACCACCTGTGCAGTCAATCCCAAAGCGTGACCAAAATCCTCCACCGACAGCACAAACGGATAGTTGGTACGTTCCTGCCCATTAAAGGATTCTATACCGCTGATAGTTTCATCTACGGTGATCGGCTGCGTACTATGCCGGTAGTTCAGCAAAGTACTAAAGAGGGGCGTTTCCCCCGACACTCCACTGCAACGTTGAGCCAGCGCCAGTGAAGCATGTTCATGCGCTAGCAATTCGGCTAACCGAGTATGGGCTAACCGTGCACTGTCTCGCACCGGGGTATCATCTATATCCAGTCGCAACGGCAAGGTGTTGACAAACAGTCCCATGCCGCTATCAGCGCCTTCCCCACCCTGCATCCGCCCAAACAGCACAGTGCCGAACACCATTTTCTCTTGTCCGCTGATACGCGACAACACCTGTGCCCAAGCCAGATGACACAACGCCGCCAAACTGACGCCTAGACGCCGGGCCTGACTACGCAAGTGGTTATTCAATATGGCAGGCAACATCCGGTGCAATTCTGTCACCTGCGAGCCATCTCGATGTACCTCCGTTAACCCGAATAGCAGCGTCGGTTCATCCACGTCAGCCAACATGTCAGTAAAGAAACGGGTATGTTCGACCTGGCTCACTCCCAACCGGACCTGAGCCACCAGATTGCGGAAAGGGACCGGCGCAGGCAAGTTCTCTTCCCGCCCGGTAAGGTACGCCTGAACTTCGCGGTTCATCACTTCCAGCGTCGTATGATCGCCAATCAGATGATGCTGCAATTGCAGGGCAATCCAGCGACCATCCGTTTCTTGCGCCACCATAAAGCGCAACAAGGGGGCTTGGCTCAAATCGAGACGGTGATGACGCGGGTCAAAACGTTGAATTAGTTGCTCATAAACCGGTCCATCAACGGAATCCAACGTCAACTCAGTCACTGATAACCGTGCCTGACGCCAGACTACCTGAACCGGTGCTGATAATCCTTGCCAGATAAAAGCAGTACGCAAGATGTCATGGCGGTTAACCACCTGTTGCACTGCCGCCAAATAACTGTCCAACAGAGATCGGTCAGCGAAAGCCGTCTGACTGACTAATAGATACGGATCACCTTTATTCGCCAACAGATGATGGAACAGAATACCGTCTTGTAACGGCGACAGGGCATAAATATCCTGAATATTAGCAACCCCACCCGGCACTTGTTCAACGATATGATCAATCTCAGTCTGAGTTAGATCAATCAATGGCAACATCTCAGGTGCAAGGGCAGTGATTGCCGGGGTGATGACATTCGGCGGCACCACCACCGCTTGTGACTGCCCTACTGTTTGAGCAAATGCGGACAACACCGGGGATTGGAACAGATCACGCACCGCCAGCGTTAACCCCGCGTTACGCAAACGTTCAATCATTCGCACCGCCAGCAATGAATGGCCTCCCAAAGCAAAGAAACTGTCGTGTCGGCTGATCTGTTTAATGCCTAACAACTCGCTCCAGATAGCAGCCAATAGGGTTTCTGTTTCCCCTTGCGGCGCGGCATAAACCTGACGGGCAAAGGCATCTTCCCCCGGTGCCGGTAGCGCCCGGCGATCCAGTTTGCCGTTCGGTGTCAACGGGAAGGCATCCAGACAGACGAACGCTGTCGGCACCATATAATCCGGTAAAATCGCACTTAAGTAAGTACGCAGATGATTAATTAACGCCTCATCCACTTCTGCCGCCACATAAGCCACCAACCGTTTGTCCTGACCGTCGCCAAGCGCCAGTACAACCGCTTCACTCACCGCCGGGTGTTCCATTAATCGGGCTTCGATTTCACCCGGCTCAATGCGGAAACCGCGGATTTTCACCTGCTGGTCATTTCGGCCCAGAAACGCCAGATTGCCATCCGGCAGGTAACGGGCCAAATCCCCGGTACGATACATCCGGGCATCCGGTTCACTACTGAACGGATTCGGTAGAAAGCGCTCCGCAGTCAGTTCAGGACGATTGAGATAACCCCGTGCCACACCGGCCCCGCCAACATATAACTCACCTACAGCGCCTAACGGTACTGGCTGACCATACTTATCCAGCAGATAGAGGGTTAAGTCCGGGATACGCATACCAATAGGACTCGTTGTCTGTTCTGCATCATGGCGGCCCAGTGCCCGGTAAGTGACGTGAACCGTGGTCTCGGTGATACCGTACATATTCACCAACTGAGGCAACGTCTCCTCACGCAAGGCATACCACGGCTTCAAAATACTCGGATCAAGGGCTTCCCCGCCAAAGATGATATAACGCAAGCAGTCCGGTAATGGATTGGCGATATAACTGGCAATAAAGGCTTTGAAGGCACTGGGGGTCTGATTCAACACCGTGATGCCGTGTTGACACACGAATTGATGCAGCTCTTGAGGTGAACGAGCAATCGCGTGCGGAACCAGCACCAGTTTAGCGCCGTAGCGTAATGCCCCCCATAATTCCCATACCGAGAAGTCAAACGCTATGGAATGGAACAGGCACCAAATATCCTGCCGGTTAAAGCGATACCAGGATTCAGTCGCGTCAAACAAACGCAGGATATGACGATGTTCCACCATCACCCCTTTCGGCGTGCCGGTCGAGCCCGAGGTGTAAATCACATACGCCAGATGTTGTGCCGTCAATGCCGGCACCTGCGGGTTACTGTCCGGCTGATCTGGCAGATTATTCGGGTCAAGTACTGTCAGCCCTGCCAGCGTATTCTCACCCAGCGCATCACGCCCGACTTTATCCGCCAGCAAAATAGCGGGGGCCGCATCGGTCAGGATATGTGCCAGACGCTCACCGGTATAGACCGGATCTAGCGGCACATAGGCACCCCCAGCTTTCAGCACCGCTAATACCCCCACCACCATTGCCGATGAACGTGACACGCAAACCGCCACCCGTTGGTCCGGTGTGACTCCCAACGCTATCAGTTGATGTGCCAGACGGTTGGCACAAGCATTGAGCTCGGCATAGCTGAGGGTCTGTTCTTCATATACCACTGCCGTCTCATTAGGCGCGTCCTCCACCTGTTGTTCAAATAACTGATGAATATATAACTGCTTAGGATACCGGGTTTCAATGACATTCCGGGTTTCTAATAACAGCTTGCGCTCCGCTACGGTCAGGATATCGATCTTCCCGACCGGCTGTTGAGAGTTAGCTACCATTGCCCGCAGTACGGTATGGAGATATCCCACATGCCGCGCAATGGTCGGTTGATCAAATAGAGCGGTGGCATAATTCAGATAACCGGCAATCCGGCCCTCCACCTCAAACAAATTCAGCTCAAGATCAAACTTAACCACATCAAAAGCTTGCTCGACAGGTGAAACGACCAGTCCCGGCAACCGCCATTCCGTATTCTCATTGTTCTGCCAGGCAAACATCACTTGGAACAGCGGAGTATGTGCCAGTCGGCGTGGCGGTTGCACAATTTCCACCACCTGTTCAAACGGTAAATCTTGGTGTTCCTGTGCCGCCAACGCGGTTTGCCGCACCCGCGCCAATATTTCCTCCATATTGGGTTCACCGGATAAATCCATCCGCAACGCCAGCGTATTCACAAAAAAGCCGATCAGGGATTCTACTTCCTGCCGACTACGGCCGGCACTCGGCGTACCGATAATCAGATCTTCCTGACCTGACAAACGCGATAGAACCGTTGCCCAAGCCGCCAACACCGTCATAAATAACGTGACGCCCTGCCGCTCACTCAAGCGTTTAAGGGATTGGGTTAACTCTGCATCCAGACTGACAGGCAAGATATTTCCGGCAAATGATTGCTGAGATGGACGTGGCCGGTCAGTAGGCAAATCCAGCAATACCGGTGCGTCAGCTAGCCTTGTACGCCAATAATCGGATTGAGACTGTATGCGTTCAGCCGACAGCCACTGACGTTGCCAAGCGGCGTAATCCGGGTATTGAATCGTCAACGGTAGCAGTGGATCTGGCTGTTGGTTCAAGTAAGCCGAATAAAGCGTCTCCAGTTCTGATTTCAGTATCCCTAAAGACCAGCCATCAGAAACAATATGGTGCTGGGTCAGTAAGAAAACATGATCATCATCAGCCAGTTGTACCAGACTGGAACGAATTAATGGGCCGCAGGCAAGATCAAACGGGGCTCCGGCTTCCTGAACAGAGAGAGACGCAAGTTGATTATCCGCATCCGGCACGTCACGCAGATCATATTTCTTCATCGGCAGACCTAATGCCGCCGGCAACAATTCCACCTGCGGCTGGCCGTCAACAGCAACAAAAACAGAACGCAACGCTTCGTGACGGGCAAACAGCATATTAAGCGCCTGCTGCCAAGCCACAATATCCAACTGACCATATAGACGCAGGGCCAGCGGAATATGATAGGTCTCACTCACCCCCTCAAACTGCGCCAGGAACCACAGGCGCTGTTGCGCAAATGACAACGGCAATTTGTCCTCACGAGACAGTGGGATAATGGCCGGTAATTTGTCACTCTGCTCATCGAATTGGGCGCTCATTGCTTCGGCAAAAGCAGCTAAAACCGGTGATTTAAACAGCATAGACAACGGTAATTCAATCCCCAACGCCACTAGCCGGTTCATCATCCGCACCGCCAACAGCGAATGGCCGCCCAACGCGAAAAAGTTGTCATACCGGCTAATTCGTTCAACGCCCAGTAATTCACGCCAGATAGCTGCCAATGTGATTTCCATCTCCCCTGATGGAGCGGCGTAAATCTGCCGGGCAATAGCCTCTTCCCCCGGAGCCGGTAGCGCCCGACGGTCCAGCTTGCCATTCGGGGTCAGCGGGAAGGCATCCATACGTACAAACGCAGTCGGCACCATATAATCCGGTAACACTGCACTTAAGTGAGTACGCAGACGACTGACCAACTCTTCATTCGCTTCTGCCGCCACATAAGCCACCAACCGTTTGTCCTGACCATCGCCCAACACCAGAACAACGGCTTCACTCACCACCGGATGTTCCATCAGCCAGGCTTCGATTTCTCCAAGCTCAATGCGGAAACCACGGATTTTCACCTGCCGGTCATTACGTCCCAGGAATTCCAGATTGCCGTCCGGCAGGTAACGGGCCAAATCCCCGGTCCGGTACAGGCGGGCATCCGGTTTATCACTAAACGGATCTGACAGGAAACGTTCCGCAGTCAGTTCAAGACGATTAAGATAGCCACAGGCAACCCCATCTCCGCCGATATAAATTTCCCCTTCCGCT
The DNA here is from genome assembly GCF_019090985.1 of Photorhabdus akhurstii. Taxonomy (NCBI): domain Bacteria; kingdom Pseudomonadati; phylum Pseudomonadota; class Gammaproteobacteria; order Enterobacterales; family Morganellaceae; genus Photorhabdus; species Photorhabdus akhurstii. The sequence goes on from NZ_CP020335.1 coordinate 3,089,952, forward strand.
CCCAACGGCACTAGCTGACCATTGGCATCCAACAGATAAACTCGCGTATTGGCTATCGGTCGGCCAATGGGAATTCTCACCACTCCCGACGGTAACGCTGTAATACGGTAGGTGGTGGTAAAGGTGGTGCCCTCACTTGGTCCATAGCCATTTAATAACTGTTGCGGCGGGCTATCACGCAGAACTTGCGCCATCACATGCGGGTCCAACACATCGCCGCCGACAATCAGGATTTTGAGCTGCGGAAGAGCTGGCGACAACTCTGCCGCCAGCCGGTTAAACAGCCCGACACTCAGCCACAGTACGGTAATGCGATAACTCTGTAATGCTTGGGTAAACTCTTTGGGCGTTAGCACAGTCGCATGATCAATCACCACCAGCGTACCGCCATTGAGCAATGGCGCCCAAACTTCAAAGGTGCTGGCATCGAAAGCCGGATTAGCCTCAAACGCCACCCGATCATCAGGCCCAATTTCAGCGTATCCGTTATTAATCACCAGCCGAACCACCGCCCGGTGCGACACCATTACCCCTTTGGGTGTGCCGGTCGAGCCAGAGGTATACATAATATAAGCCAGCTCAGTACTTGAGCGGGGCAAGTCAGGATTGCGGTAATCTTCCGCCCTAACAGCGCCGATCTCATCAATCAAGTTAACCGGGATATCAGTAAGCAATAACTTGGCTGAACAGTCGGTTATCAGCCAGTGCTTCCGCTCGTCCGGTACCCGGGGATCGATCGGCACATAAACGGCCCCGGCCTTGAGGATAGCCAACTGAGCCACCACCAGTTCAATAGAACGCTCTAACTGCACAGCGACCCGGTTATCCGGCAGGATCCCCTGCCCAATTAACCAGTGAGCCAGTTGGTTGGCACGGGCATTTAATTCGGCATAGTTGAGAATGTGTTCTCCATACACCAGCGCTATCGCATCAGGGGTATTTTCTGCCTGTTGTTCAAATAGCTGGTGAATACAACGCTGGTCAGGATATGGCGCCTCAGTCGCATTCCAGGTCTCCAGTAACAACCTCTTTTCTGCTGCCGGCAAAATATTCAGTAACCGTATTGGAGCTTCCGTCTGTTGTTCAAGCGCTTGTATCAGACTTTCCAATGCCTGTTGCATATAACCACATATCCGCTCTGGATCAATCGGTTGAACGATTTGTGCCGTCAATCCCAGAGCATCACCAAAATCCTCCACTGAGAGCACCAACGGATAGTTCGTTCGCTCTTGCCCGCCCAGAAATTCAATACCGCTGATGATTTCATCCGTGGCTATCGGCGACGTACTATGCCGGTAGTTCAATAAGGCGCTAAAGAGCGGAATTTCATTTTGTACCCCACTGCAACGTTGAGCCAACGCCAGTGACGCATGTTCATGCTCCAGCAATCCGGCCAACCGGGTATGGGCTAACCGCACACTCTCCTGTACCGAGGTATCATCTATATCCAGCCGCAACGGCAGAGTGTTGACAAACAATCCCATGCCGCTGTCAGCCCCTTCCCCGGCCTGCATCCGCCCAAACAGTACGGTGCCAAACACCACTTTCGCCTGTCCACTGGTACGCGACAACACCTGTGCCCAGGCCAGATGACACAACGCAGCCAAACTGACACCCAGACGCCGGGCCTGGTTACGCAAGCGGTCATTCAACTCAGGCGTCAACATTCGGTGCGACTCCGCCATTTGTGAACCATCCCGATGGACTTCCGTCAACCCGAATGGCAGCGTTGGTTCATCCACTTCAGCCAACATGTCAGTAAAGAAACGGGTATGCTCGGCCTGACTCACCCCCAATCGGGCTTGCGCCACCAAATTGCGGAAAGGGACTGGCGCGGGCAGACTATCTTCCTGTCCGGCAAGATAAGCCTGAACTTCACGGTTCATCACTTCCAGCGTCGTATGGTCGCCAATCAAATGATGCAACAATTGTAATACGCTCCAGCGGCCATCCTCCTCCTGAGCCACTACAAAATGCAGCAAAGGTGCTCGTTGCAGATCAATACGATATCGACGCGGATCAAAACGTTGAGCTAACTGGTCACGGACTAGCCCATCAATCGGGTTCAATGTCAGTTCGGTGACTAACAATGAAGCCTGACGCCAGACCACCTGAACCGGCGTGGACAATCCTTGCCAGATAAAAACTGTACGCAGAATGTCATGACGGTTAATCACCTGTTGCACTGCCACCAAATAGCCATCCAACAGGGCTCGGTCAGTAAAGACCATCTGACCAGCCAGCAAATACGGGTCGCCTTTATTCGCCAGCAAATGGTGGAACAGAATGCCATCCTGCAACGGTGACAGGGCATAGATATCCTGAATATTAGCCACTCCACCCGGCACTTGTTCCACGATATGGTCAATCTCAAGTTGGGTCAGCTCAATCAACGGCAACATCGCTGGTATAAGTTCCGTAGTCTCCGGGGTAATGACATTCGCCGGTACCACCACTGCCTGTGATTGCCCTACTGTTTGGGCAAATTCAGATAACACTGGAGATTGGAATAAATCCCGCACCGCCAGGGGTAACCCTACATTACGCAGACGTTCAACCATCCGTACCGCCAGCAACGAATGACCGCCCAAAGCAAAGAAACTGTCATGCCGACTAATTTGTTCAATGCCCAACAACTCGCACCAGATAGCGGCCAATAGGGTTTCTGTCTCCCCTCGCGGCGCTTCAAAAACCTGACGGGCAAAAGCTCCCTCCTGCGGCGCAGGTAACGCCCGACGATCCAGCTTGCCGTTCGGCGTCACAGGGAAGGTATTCAGACGCACAAAGGCCGCCGGCACCATATAATCCGGCAAAATGGCTCTTAGATGAGCATGTAAGCTGTTAACCAGCCGATCATCCACTTCTGCCACCACATAAGCCACCAACCGTTTATCCTGACCGTCGCCCAAAGCCAGCACCAGCGCTTCACTCACCGCTGGGTGTTCCAGCAATCGAGCTTCGATTTCCCCCGGCTCAATACGGAAACCACGGATTTTCACCTGCTGGTCATTACGGCCCAGGAATTCCAGATTGCCATCCGGCAGGTAGCGGGCCAAATCCCCGGTCCGGTACATCCGGGCATCGGATTCACCACTAAACGGATCGGCCAGAAAACGTTCCGCCGTCAAGTCAGGCCGGTTGAGATAACCTCGCGCTACCCCGACACCGCCAATATAGAGCTCACCGACTGAGCCTAACGGTACCGGCTGACCGTCAGTATTCAGCAAATAAACCCGCATATTAGCTGTCGGACGCCCAATAGCAATGACACCCTCAGTGTAGTCTAACGGACAACGCCAGGTAGCTGCACACACCGTGATTTCCGTTGGACCATACGCATTAAACACCGTTGCTCGACGACTCAGTGCTTGAAGCAGCGTTGCGCTGGGCGCTTCACCACCGAGTATCAACGTCAGTCTTATTGTCATCTCCGGCACATCGGTCCCCTCCCGAAGTAGGGCCGGGGTCAGGCAAGCATGGGTTATCGCCTGTTCTTCCAGATAATGCCAGAGATAGCGGGGGTCCTGACGAACCGTATCGGCAGGGATAGACAAAATAGCCCCGCTACACAACGCCATCATGGTTTCCCAAACACCAGCATCAAAACCAAATGAGGCAAACTGCAACATTCGGCTACCCGGATGAATATCAAACTGAACAATTTTTCCTTGAATCAGGTTAACCAAACCACGATGTTCGACCATCACCCCTTTGGGTATACCGGTCGAACCGGAGGTATAAATCACATACGCCAGATGTTGTGGAGTCAATACCGATATCTGCGGGTTGCTATTTGGCTGGTCAGGCAATGAATTTGGGTCCAGTACAGTCAGACCTACCAGTACCTTTTCGCCTAACGCGGTACGTCCAGCATCATCCGCCAGCACAATAACCGGCGCAGCATCGGTTAAAATATGAACCAGACGTTCCCCCGGATAGGCCGGGTCCAGGGGTACATAAGCACCACCCGCTTTCAGTACTGCCAGCAGCCCCACTATCCGCGCTGGCGAACTCGCGACACAGATTGCCACCCGCTGATCCGGTACCGTTCCTAACGTAATCAGTTGATGCGCCAGCCGATTAGCACGGGCATTTAATTCGGCATAACTGAGGACTTGCCCTGTATACATCAGTGCCGTGGCATCCGGGGTTCTCTCTGCCTGTTGCTCAAACAGCCGATGAATACAACAGTGAGCAGAATACGGCATTTCAGTTGCATTCCAGGTTTCCAATAACAGCTTGCGCTCCGCCACGGTCAGGATATTAATTTCCCCGACCGACTGTTGAGGATTAGCTGCCATCTCTCGCAGTACGGTATGGAGATAGCCCACCTGCCGCTCAATGGTAGCTTGATCAAATAGCGCGGTGGCATAATTCAGATAACCGACAATCTGGCCTTCCACCTCAAACAAATTCAGCTCAAGATCAAACTTAACCACATCAAAAGCTTGCTCAACCGGTGAAACCGCCACTCCCGGCAGTTGCCATTCCGTGTTCTCATTGTTCTGCCAGGCAAACATCACCTGGAACAACGGGGTGTGCGCCAGTTGGCGCGGCGGTTGCACGATTTCCACCACCTGTTCAAATGGCAGGTCCTGATGTTCCTGTGCCGCCAGCGCAGTTTGTCGTACACGTGCCAGCAATTCCGCCACATTTGGCGCGCCGGATAAATCCATCCGCAACGCCAGCGTATTCACAAAGAAGCCAATCAAGGATTCCACTTCCTGACGCCCGCGACCAGCACTTGGCGTACCGATAACCAGATCTTCCTGACCTGACAGGCGTGACAGCACTGTTGCCCAGGCAGCTAACACAGTCATAAATAACGTGACGCCCTGTTGCTCACTCAGGCGTTTAAGAGATTGGGTTAACTCGGTATCCAGACTGACGGGCAATAAAGCCCCGGCAAATGACTGCTGAGGCGGACGAGGACGGTCAGTAGGTAAATCCAGCAGAACCGGTGCATCAATCAGTCTCGCACGCCAATAATCAGATTGAGATTGTATGCGTTCAGCCGACAACCATTGACGTTGCCAGGCGGCATAATCAGGATACTGAATCATCAACGGTGGCAACGGATCTGACTGCCCCGCCAGAAACGCGGTATAAAGAGTGCTCAATTCACGCATCAATACACTGACAGACCAACCATCAAAAACAATATGATGCAGGGTCAGCAAGAAAACGTGATTATCATCAGCCAGTTGTACCAGACTGGCACGAATTAATGGGCCACAGGCAAGATCAAATAGTGTTTCAACTTCCTGAGCAGAGAGGGACGCAAGCTGCGCATCCACATCAGGCGTGTCACGCAGATCATATTTTCTCATCGGCAAGCCTGATGCCGCTGGCAACAACTCCACCTGCGGTTGACCATCGACAGCAACAAAGACAGAGCGCAACGCTTCATGGCGGGCAAACAGTGTATCAAGCGCCTGTTGCCAGGCGGCGATATCCAGCCGACCATGTAGACGTAAGGCCAGCGGAATATGATAAGTCTCACTCACCCCGTCAAACTGGGTCAAGAACCACAGACGCTGTTGCGCAAATGACAACGGCAATTGGCTCTCACGAGATAACGGAACGATAGCGGGTAATATCCTGTCCGATTCACCAAACTGGGCGCTTATCGCTTCAGCAAAAGTGGTTAAAACAGGGAATGTAAACAACGTGGACAATGGCAATTCAATCCCCAATGCCGCTATCCGGTTCATCATTCGTACTGCCAACAACGAATGGCCGCCTAAAGCGAAAAAGTTGTCATATCGACTAATCCGCTCGACACCCAGTAATTCACGCCAGATAGTCGCCAATGTGGTTTCTATCTCCCCTGACGGCACAGCGTAAATCTGCCGGGCAAAATCTTCCTCCCCTGGAGCTGGTAATGCCCGCCGATCTAGTTTTCCATTTGGCGTCAGCGGGAAGGTATCCAGACGTACAAAAGCGGCCGGCACCATATAATCCGGTAAAATCGAACTTAAGTGAGTACGCAGATAATTGACCAATCCCTCATCCACTTCTGCCACTACATAAGCCACCAGCCGTTTATCCTGACCGTCATCCATCACCAGCACAACCGCTTTATGCACTGCTGGGTGTTCCAGCAATCGGGCTTCGATTTCCCCCAGTTCAATGCGGAAACCACGGATTTTTACCTGCTGGTCGTTACGACCCAGAAATTCCAGATTACCGTCCGGCAGGTAACGGGCTAAATCCCCGGTGCGGTACATCCGAGCATCTGGAATATGACTAAACGGGTCTGCTAGGAAACGTTCAGCCGTCAGTTCAGAACGATTAAGATAGCCACAAACAACGCCATCTCCACCGATATAAATCTCACCGGTTGCTCCCTGCGGCACCGGCTGACCATAAGCATCCAACAGATAAACCCGTGTATTAGCTATCGGTCGACCAATGGGGACTCTCGCCACTTCTGGCGATAATGCCGTGATTCGGTAGGTGGTGGTAAAGGTAGTGCCCTCACTTGGTCCATAACCATTCAATAACTGTTGCGGTGGATTATCACGCAGAACTTGCCTAATCACATGTGGATCCAGCACATCGCCGCCGACAATGAGGATTTTGAGCTGCGGGAGAGCCGGGGACAACTCTGCCGCCAGACGGTTAAATAGCCCGACACTTAACCACAGCACGGTAATGCGATAAGTCTGTAATGCCTGAACAAATTCTTTAGGCATTAGCAACGTGGCGTGATCAATCACCACCAGTGCGCCACCATTGAGCAACGGCGACCAAACTTCAAAGGTACTGGCATCGAAAGCCGGGTTAGCTTCAAACGCTACCCGATCATCCGGCCCGATTTCGGCGTACCCATTATTAATCACCAGCCGAACCACTGCCCGATGCGGTACCATCACTCCTTTAGGCGTGCCCGTTGAGCCGGAGGTATACATGATATAGGCCAGTTCAGTACTGGAACGTGGCAAGTCAGGATTGCGGTTATCTTCCTGCCTGATAGCACCCATCTCATCGGCCAGACAAAACCGGGGGATCGCCAAATCAATCGGGATATCGGTAAGCAATAACTTAGCTGAACAGTCGCTTATCAGCCAATGCTTCCGCTCATCCGGTACCTGGGGATCAATCGGCACATAAACGGCCCCGGCTTTTAGGATAGCCAATTGAGCCACTACCAGCTCAACAGAACGCTCTAACAGCACAGCAACCCGGTTATCCGGCTGAACCCCTTGCCCAGTTAACCAATGGGATAGTTGGTTGGCACGAGAATTTAATTCGGCATAGTTAAGAATGTGCTCTCCATACACCAATGCTATCGCATCAGGAGTGTTTTCTGCCTGTTGTTCAAACAGTCGGTGAATACAACTCTGGTCAGGATATGGTGCCTGAGTCGCGTTCCAGGTTGCCAATAACAGTTTCTTCTCTGCTTCTGGCAAGATATTCAGTGCCCGTACCGGTGTCTCCGGCCGTTGCTCAAGCGCCTCTGCCAGACTTTCCAACGCCTGTTGCATATAACCACACACGCGTTTCGGATCAATCGATTGAACAATTTGCGCCGTCAGCCCCAGTGCGTGACCAAAATCCTCCACCGACAAGACAAACGGATAGTTAGTTCGCTCTTGTCCGCTAAGGAATTCAATACCGCCGATGGTTGCATCCGTGGTAACCGGATGCGCACTATGCCGGTAGTTTAGTAATGCGCTAAAGAGGGGCGTTTCCCCCGGCACCTCACTGCAACGTTGGGCCAGCGCCAGTGAGGCATGTTCATGCTCCAGCAATTCAGCTAACCGAGTATGGGCTATTCGTACACTGTCTCGCAACGGGGTATCATCTATATCCAGTCGCAACGGCAAGGTATTGGTAAACAGCCCCATTCCATTGTCAGCCCCTTGCCCTGCCTGCATCCGTCCAAACAGCACGGTGCCGAATACCACTTTTACCTGTCCGCTGGTACGCGACAAAACCTGTGCCCAGGCCAGATGGCATAAAGTTGCTAAACTAACACCCAGACGCCGGGCCTGACTACGTAGACGATCATTCAGTTCAGGCGTTAACATCTGGTGCGATTCCATCACCTGTGAACCATCCCGATGGACTTCCGTCAACCCGAACGGCAGCGTCGGTTCATCCACTTCAGACAACATGTCAGTAAAGAAGCGGGTATGTTCGACCTGACTCACCCCCAACCGGACTTGAGCCACCAGATTGCGGAAAGGGACCGGCGCAGGCAAGTTTTCTTCCTGTCCGGCAAGATAAGCCTGAATCTCGCCATGCATCACTTCCATTGTGGTATGGTCGCCAATCAGATGATGCTGCAATTGCAGTACGCTCCAACGGCCATCGTCCTCCTGCGCCACTGCAAAATGCAACAGTGGCGCTCTTTGCAGATCAATACGATAGCGACGCGGATCAAAATGTTGAGCTAACTGGTCACAGGCCGATCCATCAACCGGGTCTAGTGTCAGTTCAGTGACTGATAATTGAGCCTGACGCCAAACTACCTGAACCGGCGCGGATAATCCTTGCCAGAGAAAAGCGGTACGCAAAATATCGTGGCGATTAACCACTTGTTGTACTGCCGCCAAATAGTTGTCCAATAAGGCGCGGTTAGCAAAAACTATCTGACCAGCCAGTAGATACGGATCGCCTTTATTCGCCAACAAATGGTGGAACAGAATACCGTCCTGCAACGGTGATAAACCATAGATATCCTGAATATTGGCAACCCCACCCGGTACTTGTGCAACGATATAGTCAATTTCAGGTTGAGTCAGATCAGCCAACGGCAACATATCAGGTGTGAGTGCCGTGGTCGCTGGGGTAATGACATTCGTCGGCACCACCACCGCCGGTGATTGCCCTACTATTTGGGCAAATGCCGATAACACCGGGGATTGGAATAAATCACGCACTGCCAGCGTTAACCCCGCATTACGCAAACGTTCAATCATCCGAACCGCCAACAGCGAATGTCCTCCCAGTGCAAAGAAGCTATCATGCCGACTGATCTGTTTAATGCCTAACAACTCGCTCCAAATATTGGCTAGCAGAGTTTCTGTTTCCCCTCGTGGCGCCGCATAAACTTGACGGGCAAAGGCATCTTCTCCCGGTGCTGGTAGCGCCCGGCGATCTAGTTTGCCGTTCAGTGTTAACGGGAAGGCATCCATACAAACAAAAGCGGCTGGCACCATATAATCCGGTAAAATCGCACTTAAGTGAGTACGCAGACGATTAATTAACTCCTCATCCACTTCGGCCACCACATAAGCCACCAGCCGTTTGTCCTGACCGTCGCCGAGCGCCAGCACGACCGCTTCACTCACCGCCTGGCATTCCATCAGCCGGGCTTCGATTTCCCCCGGCTCAATGCGGAAACCACGGATTTTCACCTGCTGGTCATTTCGGCCCAGGAACTCCAGATTGCCATCCGACAGGTAACAAGCCAAATCCCCGGTGCGGTACATCCGGGCATCTGGAATATGACTAAACGGGTCTGCTAGGAAACGTTCCGCTGTCAGCTCAGAACGATTGAGATAACCCCGTGCCACACCAGCCCCGCCAATATAGAGCTCTCCTACCGCGCCTAACGGTACTGGCTGACCATACTTATCCAGCAGATAGAGGGTTAAGTCCGGGATACGCGTGCCAATAGGGCTCGTTGTCTGTTCTGCATCATGGCGAGTCAGAGCCCGGTAAGTGACGTGAACCGTGGTCTCGGTGATACCGTACATATTCACCAACTGAGGCAACGTCTCCTCACGCAGGGCATACCACGGCTTCAAAATACTCGGATCGAGGGCTTCCCCGCCAAAGATGATATAGCGCAAGCAGTCCGGTAACGGATTGGCGACATAACTGGCAATAAAGGCTTTGAAGGCACTGGGGGTTTGATTCAACACCGTGATACCGTGCTGACACACGAATTGATGCAGCTCTTGAGGTGAACGGGCAATCGCGTGCGGAACCAACACCAGTTTAGCGCCGTAGCGTAACGCTCCCCATAATTCCCATACCGAGAAGTCAAACGCTATGGAATGGAACAGGCACCAAATATCTTGCCGATTAAAGCGATACCAGGATTCAGTCGCATCAAACAAACGCTGAATATTACGATGTTCCACCATCACCCCTTTCGGCGTGCCGGTCGAGCCCGAGGTGTAAATGACATACGCCAGATGTTGTGCCGTCAATGCCGGCACCTGCGGGTTACTGTCCGGTTGATCAGGCAGATTATTCGGGTCAAATACCGTCAGCCCTGCCAGCGCGTCCTCTCCCAGCGCCTCACACCCGACTTTATCCGCCAGCAAAATAGCAGGGGCAGCATCAGTCAGGATATGTGCCAGGCGCTCACCGGTATAGACCGGATCCAGCGGCACATAGGCGCCACCGGCTTTCAGCACCGCTAATACCCCCACCACCATCGCCGGTGAACGTGACACGCAAACCGCCACCCGTTGGTCCGGCGTAACGCCCAACGCTATCAGTTGATGCGCCAGACGGTTGGCGCGGGCATTGAGCTCAGCATAGCTGAGACTCTGTTCTTCATATACCAGTGCTGTGGCATCCGGGCTTTTCTCTGCCCATTGTTCAAACAGTCGATGAATACAATCGTGATCTGGATACGACGTTTCGGTTGCATTCCAGGTTTCCAGCAACAGCTTTTTCTCCGCTGTCGGTAAGATATTCAGTGCTCGTACCGGTGTTTCCGGACGCTGTTCAAGAGCCTCCGCCAGACTTTCCAGCGCCTGTTGCATATAACCACATATCCGCTCCGGATCAATCGGTTGAACAATTTGCGCCGTCAATCCCAAAGCATGACCAACATCCTCTACGGACAAGACAAACGGATAGTTAGTGCGTTCTTGTCCGCCCAAGAATTCAATACCGCTGATGATTGTATCCGTAGTAACCGACTGCGCACTATGTCGGTAGTTCAGCAAAGCACTAAAGAGGGGCGCTTCCCCCGGTATTCCACTGCAACGTTGAGCCAGCGCCAGTGAGGCATGCTCATGCTCCAGCAATCCAGCTAACCGGGCATGCGCTGCCCGTACACTGTCCTGCACCGAGGTATCATCCATATCCAGTCGCAACGGTAAGGTATTGATAAACAGCCCCATGCCGCTGTCACCTCCGTGCCCTGCCTGCATTCGCCCAAACAGCACGGTGCCGAACACCACTTTCTCCTGCCCACTGGTACGTGACAACACCTGTGCCCAAGCCAGATGACATAACGTAGCCAAACTGACACCCAGACGTCGGGCCTGACTGCGCAGACGATCATTTAACATAGCGGGTAACATCCGGTGCGATTCCGTCACCTGCGAACCATCCCGATGTACCTCCGTGAACCCAAATGGTAGTGTTGGTTCATCCACCTCAACCAACATGTCAGTAAAGAAACGGGTATGTTCGGCCTGACTCATTCCCAGACGAACTTGAGCCACCAAATTGCGGAAAGGGACCGGCACAGGCAAGTTCTCTTCCCGTCCGGCAAGATAAGCCTGAACCTCGCCATGCATCACTTCCATTGCAGTATGATCACCAATCAGGTGATGCAGCAATTGCAGTACGCGCCAATGACCATCCTCTTCCTGTGCTACCACAAAGTGCAACAATGGAGCTCGTTGCAGATCAATACGATAGCGACGTGGATCAAAATGTTGAGCTAACTGGTCACGGATCGGCCCATCAACCGGGTCCAATGTCAGTTCAATAATTGACAATTGAGCCTGACGCCAAACCACTTGAGCAGGCGCTGATAACCCTTGCCAAACAAAGGCGGTACGCAGAATATCGTGGCGATTAACTACTTGTTGCACCGCCGCCAGATAACGATCCAACAATGAACGATCAGCAAAGATCATTTGGCTGACCAATAGATACGGGTCACCTCCATTCGCCAGCAGATGGTGGAACAGAATACCGTCCTGCAACGGTGACAAGGCATAGATATCCTGAATATTAGCCACCCCACCCGGCACTTGTTCCACGATATGGTCAATTTCAGGTTGGGTCAGCTCAATCAGCGGCAACATCTCAGGTGTAAGTACCGTGGTCGCCGGGGTAATCACATTCGCCGGCGCCACCACCGCCGGTGATTGCCCTACTGTTTGGGCAAATGCCGATAACACCGGGGATTGAAACAGGTCACGCACCGCCAGCGTTAGTCCAACATGGCGCAGACGTTCAATCATCCGCACCGCAAGCAGAGAATGGCCGCCTAGGACAAAGAAACTGTCGTGCCGACTGATCTGTTCAATACCTAACAATTCGCTCCAGATAGCGGCCAATAGGGTTTCTGTTTCTCCCTGCGGTGCTTCATAAACCTGTCGGGCAAACGCTTCCTCCCCCGGCACTGGTAATGCCCGACGATCCAATTTGCCGTTTGGCGTCAACGGGAAAGTATCCAGACGTACAAAGGCCGTCGGCACCATATAATCCGGTAAAATGGTACTCAGATAGGTATGCAGACGGTTAACTAACTCCTCGTCCGCTTCTGTTACCACATAAGCCGCCAACCGTTTGTCCTGACCGTCGCCCAGTACTTGCACAACCGCTTCATGCACTGCCGGGTGCTCCAGCAATCGGGCTTCGATTTCCCCTAGTTCAATACGGAAACCACGGATTTTCACCTGTTGGTCATTACGACCCAAGAACTCCAAATTGCCGTCTGGCAGGTAACGGGCCAAATCCCCGCTCCGATACAGGCGGTCATCCGGCTTATCACTAAACGGATCTGGCAGAAAACGTTCCGCGGTCAATTCAGGACGATTGAGATAGCCACAGGCAACCCCATCTCCACCGATATAAATCTCACCGATTACTCCCTGCGGCACTAACTGACCATAGGTATCCAACAGATAAACCCGTGTATTAGCTATTGGTCGACCAATGGGGATACGAGTCACTTCTGGCGATAATTCTGTGATACGGTAGGTGGTGGTAAAGGTGGCGCCCTCACTTGGTCCATAGTCATTTAATAACTGTTGCGGCGGGCTATCACGTAAAACCTGCGCCATCACATGGGGATCAAGGACATCACCGCCAACAATCAGAATCTTGATTTGTGGCAACACCGGAGACAATTCTGCCGCCAGCCGGTTAAACAGCCCGACACTCAGCCACAGCACCGTAATACGATAAGTCTGTAATGCCTGAACGAATTCTTTAGGCGTCAGCAATGTGGTGTGATCAATCACCACCAGCGTACCGCCATTGAGCAATGGCGCCCAGACTTCAAAGGTGCTGGCATCAAAAGCCGGGTTGGCCTCAAACGCCACCCGATCATCCGGCCCGATTTCAGCGTACCCATTATTGATGACCAGTCTAACCACAGCGCGGTGTGGCACCATTACCCCTTTTGGCGTGCCAGTCGAGCCGGAAGTGTACATAATATAAGCTAGCTCGGTACTGGACCTAGGCAAGTCAAGATTAAGGTAATCCTCCTCCCTGATAATACCCATCTCATCAGCAAGGCAATACGTGGGAATAGCTAGATCAATCGGGATATCAGTGAGCAATAATTTGGCTGAACAATCGCTTATCAGCCAGTTTTTCCGCTCATCTGGCACACGGGGATCGATTGGCACATACACGGCTCCGGCTTTGAGAATTGCCAATTGAGCCACAACCAGCTCAATAGATCGTTCTAACAGCACCACAATCCGATCATCCAACTGTACCCCTCGCTTAATTAACTGGCGGGCCAGTCGGTTGGCACGAGCATTTAATTCGGTATAACTGAGAATGTGCTCTTCATACACCAGCGCTACTGCATCAGGGGTTTTCTCCGCCTGCTGTTCAAACAACCGATGAATGCATGTCTGGTCAGGATATCGCGTCTGGGTTGCATTCCAGGTTTCCAGTAACAGCTTGCGCTCCGCCACGGTCAGGATATCGATTTTCCCAACTGGCTGTTGAGGGTTAGCCGCCATCTCCCGTAGTACGGTATGGAGATAACCCACCTGCCGCTCAATGGTCAGTTGATCAAACAGCACGGTGGAATAATTCAGATAACCGACAATTCGTCCATCCACCTCAGACAGGCTCAATTCAAGATCAAATTTAGCGATATCGATGAGTTGCTCGACAGGTGAAACCGTCAGTCCCGGCATCTGCCATTCCATGCCTTCATTGTTTTGCCAGGCAAACATCACCTGGAACAGCGGAGTGTGTGCCAGGTGGCGTGGTGGTTGTACGATTTCCACTACTTGTTCAAACGGTAGATCCTGATGCTCCTGTGCCGCCAGCGCAGTTTGTCGCACACGCGCCAACAATTCTGCCACATTGGGGGCGCCGGATAAGTCCATGCGCAACGCCAATGTATTTACAAAGAAACCGATCAAAGATTCCACTTCCTGCCGATTACGGCCCGCACTCGGCGTACCGATAACCAGATCTTCCTGACCTGACAAGCGTGACAGAACTGTCCCCCAGGCAGCCAACAACGTCATAAATAAGGTGACGTCCTGTTGCTCACTCAAACGTTTAAGAGATTGGGTTAATTCCGCATCCAGATTGACGGGCAATAAAGCCCCGGCAAACGACTGCTGAGATGGACGTGATCGATCAGTAGGCAAATCCAGTAGAACCGGCGCGTCTGCCAGACTCATTCTCCAATAGTCAGATTGGATTTGTAACCGCTCCGCCGACAGCCACTGACGCTGCCAGGCGGCATAATCAGGATACTGAATTGCCAGTGGCGGCAACGGATCTGGCAGCCCCATTGAAAAAGCGGTATAGAGGGCGCTTAATTCGCGCATCAATACGCCAGCCGACCAGCCGTCTGACACAATATGATGCTGAGTCAGCAAAAAGACGTAATCATCGTCAGCCCGTTGTATCAGACCCGCTCGGATTAACGGACCACCAGCAAGATAAAACGGCGCCTCCGCTTCCTGTACACATAAACGCTCAAACTGTTTATCTGCATCAGACACTTTGCGCAAATCGTGTTTGCTCATCGGCAAACCCAATTCAGCCGGCAACAATTCGACTTTAGGCTGACCATCCACCGAGATAAAGATGGAACGCAAAGCCTCGTGACGGGCAAACAAGCGATTCAGCGCCTGCTGCCAGGCGACGATATCCAACTGACCATGTAAACGCAGGGCCATTGGGACATGATAGGTCTCGCTAACCCCCTCAAATTGCGCCAGGAACCATAGACGCTGTTGAGCAAATGACAAAGGTAATGCGCCGCCCTCGCGGGATATCGGTACCATAGCAGACACGCTATTGTTCTGTTCACCAAGCTGAATCCCCATTACCTCAGCAAAGGCTGCCAATGTCGGTGATTTAAACAACGTGGTCAGCGGCAATTCAATGCCTAAAGCCGCTATTCGGTTCATCATTCGCACCGCCAACAACGAATGGCCTCCTAGGGCAAAGAAGCTGTCATACCGCCCCACCTGCTCAATCCCCAGTAACTCACGCCAGATAGCCGCCAGTGCTATCTCTGTTTCGCCTTGTGGCGCTTCGTAAATCTGACGGGAAAATGCTTCTTCGTCCGGTGCCGGCAACGCTAGACGGTCCAGTTTTCCATTTGGCGTCAACGGCAGTGTATCCAAACGGACAAAAGCCGCCGGCATCATATAATCCGGCAAAACTGTGCTCAGATGAGTACGCAGGCTATTCGCCAACTCATCGTTTTCTTCTGCCACCACCCAGGCTACCAAACGCTTATCGTGCCCCTGACCCAGCGCTAATACCACCGCTTCACGTACCGCCGGGTACTCTATTAATCGGGTCTCAATTTCACCCGGTTCAATCCGGAAGCCCCGAATTTTAATCTGCTGGTCATTACGACCAACAAATACTAAATTGCCATCTGGCAGATAACGGGCCAAATCCCCGGTCCGATACATCCGCGCATCCGGCATCTCACTAAACGGGTCATCTAAGAAGCGTTCAGTCGTCAGTTCAGGACGATTAAGGTAGCCACGCGCCACCCCCGCACCACCGACATACAACTCACCCACAACCCCCAATGGCACAAGCTGGCGGTAGGTGTCCAACAAATAAATCTGGGTGTTCGCCGTCGGATAGCCGATAGGCACTAACGTATCCGTGTAGTCTGGCGGGCAACACCAGGTCGTCGCACACACCGTGATTTCTGTCGGGCCATAGGCATTAAACACCGTCGCCCGACGACAAAGTGTCTGAAATAGTGCAGCACTAGGTGCTTCACCACCTAATATCACTGTCGGTGTTATCGTCAGCGCAGGTAAATCTCCCCCATCCCGAAGCAAAGCCGGGGTCAAACAGGCATGGGTCACTGCCTGTTGTTCCAGATAATGCCAAAGGCGAAGCGGGTCCTGACGGACGATATCGACAGCAATAACCAGACAGGCCCCACTTCCCAACGCCATCATGATTTCCCAAACACTGGCATCAAAACTCAATGAGGCAAACTGCAACATCCGGCTATCCGAGTGAATGCCAAACTGGGTGATTTTATCCCGGATAAGATTAATTAGCCCACGATGCTCAACCATCACACCTTTTGGCGTACCAGTTGAACCCGAGGTGTAAATCACATACGCCAGATGCTGCGCAGTCAGTGCGGTTACTTGCGGGTTACTGTCCGGCTTATCCGGCAAAGTATTCGGATCCAGTACAGTGAGTCCTGCAAGCGCTTTCTCACCCAGTGCGATACATCCGGCATTATCCGCCAGCACAATAGCCGGTGCTGCATCAGCCAAAATATGTGCCAAACGTTCCCTCGGATAAGCCGGGTCCAATGGAACATAGGCTCCTCCCGCTTTCAATACAGCCAGCAAGCCCATGACCATCGTCGGTGAACGTGTAACACAAATCGCTACTCGTTGGTCTGGCGCAATACCCAGCGCAATCAGTTGATGGGCCAGGCGGTTAGCGCGAGTATTCAATTCCGCATAGCTGTACCTCTGTTCTTCATACACCAGTGCCGTGGCATCCGATTTTTTCTCCACTTGTTGTTCAAATAATTGATGGATATACAACGGATCAGAATAGGCAGTTTCAGTCGCATTCCAGGTTTTTAATAACAATGTGCGTTCAGACTCGGGCAAAATTTCCAATGTCCGTACCGGCGTTTCCGGGGCCAGCTCAAGTATTTCTGCCAAACTTTCCAGCGCTTGTTGCATATAACCGCACACCCGTTCCGGATCAAATGGCTGAACAATTTGCGCTGTTAGCCCCAGCGCATTACCAAAATCCTCCACCGATAGAGTCAGTGGATAGTTGGTACGTTCCTGCGCGCCAAGAAATTCAACGCCATTCATGATTTCATTCGAAGTCGCGGATAACGCACTGTGCCGGTAGTTCAACAAAGCACTAAAGAGTGGAACTTCACCTTGTACCCCACTGCAACGTTGAGCCAGCGCCAGTGAAGCGTGTTCATGCTCCAGTAATTCGGCTAACCGGGCATGTGCCGCCTGTACACTCCCCCGTACTGGGGTATTATCCATATCCAGCCGTAACGGCAAGGTATTGATAAACAGCCCCATACCGCTGTCAGCTCCTTGCCCTGTCTGCATCCGCCCAAACAATACGGTGCCGAATACCACTTTCTCCTGTCCGCTGGTACGCGACAATACCTGTGCCCAAGCCAGATGGCACAGCGCCGCCAGACTGACACCCAAACGCCGAGCTTGACTACGCAAGCGGTTGTTCAGTATCGCGGGCAACATTCGGTACGATTGGGTCATCTGAGAACCATCCCGATGTACTTCCGTCAATCCGAACGGCAACGTCGGTTCATCCACATCTGCCAACATGTCAGTAAAGAAACGGGTATGCTCTGCCTGATTCACCCCAAGACGAACCTGAGCCACCAGATTGCGGAAAGGGACCGGTGCCGGTAAGCTCTCTTCCTGCCCGGCAAGGTACGCCTGAACTTCGCGGCTCATCACTTCCATTGCGGTATGATCGCCAATCAGATGATGCTGTAATTGCAGCGCAATCCAGCGACCATCCATCTCCTGTGCAATAACAAAACGTAACAGTGGCGCCTGGCCCAGATCGAGACGATGCTGACGCGGATCAAAACGTTGAGCCAATTGCTCATAAACCGGCCCGTCAGCAGGATCTAATATCAGTTCCACAACTGATAACGGCGCCTGACGCCAAACTACCTGAACCGGCGCAGATAATCCTTGCCAGATAAAAGCAGTACGTAGAGTATCGTGGCGATTAACCACCTGTTGCACTGCCGCAAGATAACGATCCAACAATGAACGATCAGCAAAGACCATCTGGCTGACCAATAGATATGGATCGCCTTCATTGCTTAATAAGTGGTGGAACAGAATCCCGTCCTGCAACGGTGACAAAGCATAGATATCCTGAATATTAGTCATCCCACATGGTACTTGTGCAATGATATGGTCAATCTCAGTTTGGGTCAGCTCAACCAACGGCAACATTTCAGGTGTGAGTGCCGTGGTGGCCGGTGTGATGACATTCTCCGGCACCACCACCGCTTGTGACTGCCCTACTGTTTGGGCAAATGCGGACAATACCGGAGATTGGAACAGATCATACACCGCCAGCGTTAATCCCGCGTTACGCAGACGTTCAATCATTCGCACCGCAAGCAGAGAATGGCCGCCCAAGGCAAAGAAACTGTCATGCCGACTGATCTGTTCGATACCCAACAACTCGCCCCAGATAGCGGCCAATAAGGTTTCTGTTTCCCCTTCCGGCGCTGCATAAACCTGACGAGCAAAGGCATCCGCCCCCGGCGCTGGCAGTGCTCGGCGATCCAGCTTACCGCTTGGGGTCAGAGGGAAGGCATTCAGGCGTACAAAAGCGGCCGGCACCATATAATCAGGCAAAATGGCGCTCAGATATTCACGCAGGCTCGTCGTCAATCCGTCATCTGGCTCTGCCACCACATAAGCCACCAGCCGTTTGTCCTGCCCGTCACTTAACGCCAGCACCAACGCGCCACTTACCGCAGGATGCTCCGTCAGCCGCGTTTCAATTTCTTCCGGCTCAATACGGAACCCCCTGATTTTAACCTGCTGATCGTTACGGCCAACGAATACCAGATTGCCGTCTGGCAGGTAACGGGCTAAATCCCCGGTGCGATACTGGCGGGCATCAGGTTCATTACTAAACGGATCTGTTAGGAAACGTTCAGCGGTCAACTCAGGACGATTGAGATAACCACGAGCAACACCCACGCCACCGATATACAATTCCCCCACTGCCCCCAACGGTACCGGCTGACCATAAGCATCCAGCAGATAAACCCGTGTGTTGGTTGTTGGGCGTCCAATAGGAACCCATGCATCTGTATAGTCTGATGGGCAAGACCAAGAGGTGGCGCAAACCGTAATTTCCGTCGGGCCATAATCATTGAATAGATTTGCCCGATCACACAACGTCCGGAACAGAGTTGAACCTGGCGCTTCTCCTGCAAATATTAACGTAGGCTTTATCGTTATTACCGGTAAATCGCTCTCTTCCCGGAACAGAGCCGGTGGCAGGAAAGCGTGCGTTACTGCTTGTTTTTCGAGATAAGACCAAAGACGACGCGGATCATGACGGATGATATCGGTAGGAATAACCAGACAAGCCCCGCCACTTAACGCGGTCATGATTTCCGAGACACTGGCATCAAAACCCGATGAAGCAAATTGCAATATCCGACTGGTTTCATCAACGCTAAATCGGGTAATTTGAGCCAGAGCCAAGTTAACTACCCCGCGATGTTCCACCATCACCCCTTTCGGCGTGCCGGTCGAACCTGAGGTGTAAACCACATAGGCCAAATGTCGTTCAGTCAATTCAGGTATCTGCGGATTACTGTCCGCCTGGTCAAACTGGATATTCGGATCAAGCATAATCAAGTCTGCAAGCGCCTTCTCACCCAACGCAGCACGTCCGGTATTATCCGCCAACAAAATAGCCGGCTCGGCATCAGCCAG
This sequence comes from Photorhabdus akhurstii, assembly GCF_019090985.1. Taxonomy (NCBI): domain Bacteria; kingdom Pseudomonadati; phylum Pseudomonadota; class Gammaproteobacteria; order Enterobacterales; family Morganellaceae; genus Photorhabdus; species Photorhabdus akhurstii. Next base: position 3,109,847 of record NZ_CP020335.1, read on the forward strand.
AATATGCCCCAGACGCTCGCCAGAATAAGTCGGATCCAGTGGCACATAGGCGCCCCCGGCTTTCAGCACCGCTAACAACCCGATTATCATTGCTGGCGAACGTGCCACACAAATCGCCACTCGCTGATCAGGCATTACACCCAACGTAATCAGTTGATGCGCCAGCCGATTAGCACGCACATTTAATTCAGCATAACTGAGGATATGCCGTTCATAGACTAGCGCCGTGGCATCCGGATTTTTCTCTGCCCATTGCTCAAACAGTCGGTGAATACAACTGTGATCTGGATACGACATTTCGGTCGTGTTCCAGGTTTCCAATAACAGTTTGCGTTCCGCCACGGTCAGGATATCGATTTTCCCGACCGGCTGTTGAGGGTTAGCCGCCATCGCCCGCAGTACGGTATGGAGATAACCCACATGTCGCTCAATGGTCGCTTGATCAAATAGCGCGGCGGCATAATTCAGATAACCGACAATTTGGCCGTCCACCTCAGACAGGCTCAATTCAAGATCAAATTTAGCGATATCGATGAGTTGCTCGACAGGTGAAACCGTCAATCCCGGCAGCCGCCATTCCGTGTTCTCATTATTCTGCCAGGCAAACATCACCTGAAACAGCGGGGTATGCGCCAGTCGACGTGGCGGTTGCACGATTTCCACCACCTGCTCAAAAGGCAGGTCCTGATATTCCTGTGCTGCCAGCGCGGTTTGTCGCACCCGCGCCAATATTTCCTCCACATTGGGTTCACCGGATAAATCCATCCGCAACGCCAGCGTATTCACAAAGAAACCAATCAGAGATTCCACTTCCTGCCGACTACGACCGGCACTCGGCGTACCGATAACCAGATCTTCCTGGCCTGATAGACGCGACAGAACCGTCGCCCAAGCCGCTAACAGGGTCATAAATAACGTGACGCCCTGCTGCTCACTCAAACGTTTAAGGGATTGAGTTAACTCCGCATCCAGACTGACGGGCAAGATATTTCCGGCAAATGACTGCTGAGGCGGACGTGGCCGATCAGTAGGCAAATCCAAGAGAATCGGTGCATCGATCAGTCTCGCACGCCAATAATCAGATTGGGACTGTATACGTTCAGCCGATAGCCATTGACGCTGCCAAGCAGCGTAATCAGGATACTGAATCGTCAACGGAGACAATGGGTCCGGTTGCCCGGTAAGAAAAGCGGTGTAAAGGGTGTTCAATTCACGCATCAATACGCTGACAGACCAGCCATCGAAAATAATATGATGCTGAGTCAGCAGGAAAACGTGTTCATCATTAGCCAGTTGTACCAGAGCGGAACGAATTAACGGGCCACGAGCAAGATCAAACGGCGTACCAATTTCCTGAACAGAGAAAGACGCAAGCTGCGCCTCCACATCAGGTGTGTTACGCAGATCATATTGCTTCATCGGCAAGCCCAATGCCGCCGACAACAATTCCACCTGCGGCTGGCCGTCAACAGCAACAAAAACAGAACGCAACGCTTCGTGACGGGCAAACAGCGTATCAAGCGCCTGTTGCCAAGCGGCGATATCCAGGCGACCCTGCAAACGCAAAGCTAGCGGAATATGATAAGTCTCACTCACCCCCTCAAACTGCGCCAAGAACCACAGACGCTGTTGCGCAAATGACAACGGCAATTGGCCTTCACGGGACAGCGGAATGATAGCAGGCAATGCCTCGCCTGATGCATCAAACCGGGCACGCATCGCCTCAGCAAAGGCCATCAACGACGGGAATCTAAACAGCGTGGACAGCGGTAATTCAATCCCTAACGCCGCTAGCCGGTTTATCATTCGCACCGCCAACAGCGAATGGCCGCCCAGTGCGAAAAAGTTGTCATACCGGCTAATCCGCTCAACGCCCAGTAATTCACGCCAGATAGCCGCCAATGTGGTTTCCATCTCTCCTGATGGCGCGGTGTAAATTTGCCGGGCAAAATCTTCTTCCCCCGGTACCGGTAGCGCCCGACGGTCCAGCTTGCCATTCGGGGTCAGCGGGAAAGCATCCAGGCGGACAAAAGCGGCCGGCACCATATAATCCGGTAACACCGCACTTAAGTGAGTACGCAGACGATTGACCAACTCTTCATTCTCTTCTGCCACCACATAAGCCACCAACCGTTTGTCCTGACCATCGCCCAATACTAGAACAACGGCTTCACTCACCACCGGATGTTCCATCAGCCGGGCTTCAATTTCCCCCGGTTCAATGCGGAAACCCCGAATTTTCACCTGTTGGTCATTGCGGCCCAAGAATTCCAGATTGCCGTCCGGCAGGTAACGGGCCAAATCCCCGGTTCGGTATATCCGGGCATCCGGTTCGTCACTAAATGGATCCGGCAGGAAACGTTCTGCGGTCAGTTCAGGACGATTAAGATAGCCACAGGCAACCCCATCTCCACCGATATAAATTTCCCCTTCCGCACCCAACGGTACTGGTTGACCACTTGTATCCAACAGATAAATTCGCGTATTGGCTATTGGTCGACCAATAGGGATTCTCACCACTTCCGACGGTAACACGGTAATACGGTAGGTGCTGGTAAAGGTGGTCCCTTCACTTGGTCCATAAGCATTCAATAATTGTTGAGGTGGGTTATTACGCAGAACCTGCTTAATCACATGTGGATCAAGCACATCGCCGCCGACAATCAGGATTTTGAGCTGCGGAAGAGCCGGGGACAACTCTGCCGCCAGCTGGTTAAACAGCCCGACACTCAGCCACAGTACGGTAATGCGGTAAGTCTGTAATGCCTGAGCAAACTCTTTAGACGTCAACAAAGTCGCATGATCAATCACCACCAGCGTACCACCATTGAGCAACGGCGACCAAACTTCAAAGGTGCTGGCATCGAAAGCTGGATTAGCTTCAAACGCCACCCGATCATCCGGCCCAATTTCGGCGTACCCGTTATTGATAACCAGTCTAACTACCGCCCGATGCGGCACCATTACCCCTTTGGGTGTACCAGTCGAGCCGGAAGTATACATAATATAAGCCAGCTCAGTACTGGAGCGGGGCAAATCAGGATTGCGGTAATCCTCCGTCCTGATAGCGCCGATCTCATCGGCCAGGTCAACCGGGATATCAGTAAGCAATAATTTGGCTGAACAGTCGGTTATCAGCCAGTGCTTCCGCTCATCCGGCACTCTGGGATCGATCGGCACATAAACGGCCCCGGCCTTGAGAATAGCCAACTGAGCCACCACCAGTTCAATAGAACGTTCTAACTGCACGGCGACCCGGTTATCCGGCTGGATACCCTGCCCAATTAACCAGTGAGCCAGTTGGTTGGCACGGGCATTTAATTCGGCATAGTTGAGAATGTGTTCTCCATACACCAGCGCTATCGCATCAGGAGTGCTTTCTACCTGTTGTTCAAATAGCTGGTGAATACAACGCTGGTCCGGATATGGCGCCTGAGTCGCATTCCAGGTCTCCAGCAACAACCTTTTTTCTGCTGCCGGCAAGATATTCAATGCCCGTACTGGTGCCTCTGGCCTCTTCTCAAGGGCCTCCGCCAAGCTTTCTAGCGCCTGTTGCATATAACCACATATCCGCTCTGGATCAATCGGTTGAACAATTTGCGCCGTCAATCCCAGTGCGTGACCAAAATCCTCCACCGACAAGACAAACGGATAATTCGTGCGCTCTTGCTCGCTAAGGACTTCAATACCACTGATGATTGCATCCGTGGTAACTGGCTGCGCACTATGCCGGTAGTTCAGCAAAGCACTAAAGAGAGGCGCTTCCCCCGATACTCCACTGCAACGCTGAGCCAGCGCCAGCGACGCATGTTCATGCTCCAGCAATCCGGCTAACCGGGTATGGGCTAACCGCACCCTCTCCTGCACCGGGGTATCATCCATATCCAGCCGCAACGGCAAGGTATTGATAAATAGCCCCATGCCGCTGTCAGCCCCTTCCCCTGCCTGCATCCGCCCAAACAGCACGGTGCCGAACACCACTTTCACCTGTCCGCTGGTACGCGACAATACCTGCGCCCAAGCCAGATGGCATAATGCAGCCAAACTGACGTCCAGACGCCGGGCCTGATTGCGCAGACGATCATTCAACTTAGTGGGTAACATCCGGTGCGATTCCGTTACCTGTGAACCATCCCGATGGACTTCCGTCAACCCGAATGGCAGCGTTGGCTCGTCCACTTCAATCAACATGTCAGTAAAGAAGCGGGTATGTTCGGCCTGACCTACCCCCAACCGGGCCTGAGCCACCAAATTGCGGAAAGGGACCGGCGCAGGCAAGCTATCTTCCTGTCCGGCAAGATAAGCCTGAACCTCACTGCTCATCACTTCCAGCGTCGTATGGTCGCCAATTAGATGATGCAGCAATTGCAGTACGCTCCAGCGGCCATTCTCCTCCTGCGCTATCGCAAAGCGCAGCAAAGGTGCTTGGTTCAAGTCGAGGCGATGATGACGAGGGTCAAAATATTGAGCTAACTGGTCACGAATCGGCCCATCAACCGGATCTAATGTCAGTTCAGTGACTGACAATTGAGCCTGTCGCCAAACCACTTGAGCCGGTGCCGATAGCCCTTGCCAAACAAAGGCGGTACGCAGAATATCGTGACGGTTAATCACCTGTTGCATTGCCGCCAGATAACGATCCAGCAATGGACGATCAGCAAAATTCATTTGGCTGATTAATAGATACGGATCACCTTTATTCGCCAGCAGATGATGGAACAGAATGCCATCCTGCAACGGTGACAGGGCATAAATATCCTGAATATTGGCAACTCCACCCGGCACCTGTTCAATGATATGGTCAATTTCAGACTGAGTGAGATCAATCAACGGCAACATTTCGGGTGTAAGTGCTGTGATCGCCGGGGTAATGACATTTGTCGGCACTATCACCGCCTGTGACTGTCCTACTGTTTGGGCAAATTCAGATAACACCGGGGATTGGAATAAATCCCGTACCGCCAGTGTTAACCCCACATTACGCAGACGTTCAACCATCCGCACCGCCAGCAACGAATGACCACCCAGAGCAAAGAAACTGTCGTGCCGACTGACCTGTTCAATGCCCAACAACTCACTCCAGACAGCAGCCAGCAGGGTTTCTGTCTCTCCTTGAGGCGCTTCAAAAACCTGACGGGCAAAAGCTTCCGCACCCGGCGCTGGCAACGCTCGGCGATCCAGTTTGCCATTTGGCGTCAACGGCAAGGTATCCAAGCGTACAAAAGCTGCCGGTACCATATAATCCGGCAAAATGGCACTCAGATAGACACGCAAACTGTTAACCAGCCGGTCATCCGCTTCTGCCACCACATAAGCCACCAACCGTTTATCCTGATCGTTACCCAAAGCCAGCACCAGCGCTTCACTCACCGCCGGGTGTTCCAGCAATCGAGCTTCGATTTCCCCCGGTTCAATGCGGAAACCACGAATTTTCACCTGCTGGTCATTACGGCCCAGGAATTCCAGATTGCCATCCGGCAGGTAACGGGCCAAATCCTCGGTTCGGTACAGACGGGCATCGGGCTCACCACTAAATGGATCAGCCAGAAAACGTTCCGCCGTCAAATCGGGGCGGTTGAGATAGCCTCGCGCCACCCCCACGCCGCCAATATATAACTCTCCAACCGTGCCTAACGGCACCGGCTGGCCGTCAGTATTCAGCAAATAAACCTGTGTGTTAGCTGTTGGACGCCCAATAGCAATGACACCCTCAGTGTAGTCTGACGGACAACGCCAGGTGGCCGCACACACCGTGATTTCCGTTGGACCATACGCATTAAACACCGTTGCCCGACGACTCAGTGCTTGAAGCAACGTTGCGCTGGGTGCTTCACCACCGAGTATCAACGTCGGTCTTATTGTCATCACTGGCACATCGGTCCCTTCCCGGAACAAGGCCGGTGTCAAGCAAGCGTGGGTTATCGCCTGTTCTTCCAGATAATGCCAGAGATAGCGGGGCTCCTGACGAACCGTATCGGCAGGGATCGTCAAAGTGGCCCCACTGCACAATGCCATCATGGTTTCCCAGACACCGGCATCAAAGCCAAATGAGGCAAACTGCAACATCCGGCTACCCGGATGAATATCAAACTGAGCGATTTTTTCCTGAATCAGGTTAACCAACCCACTATGTTCAACCATTACTCCCTTTGGTATGCCGGTCGAACCGGAGGTATAAATCACATACGCCAGATGGCGTGGGATTAATGCCAGTACTTGCGGATTACTATCCGGTTGGTTTGGTAATGAATTTGGGTCCAGTACAGTTAACGCCGCCAGCACTTTTTCGCCTAACGCGGCACATCCAGTATCATCTGCCAGCACAATAGCTGGCACAGCATCAGTTAAAATATGAACCAGACGCTCCCCCGGATAAGCCGGGTCTAGCGGTACATAGGCGCCCCCGGCTTTCAATACTGCCAGCAGCCCCACTATCCGCGCTGGCGAACTCGCGACGCAAATTGCCACCCGCTGTTCTGGTGCCACTCCTAACGTAATCAGTTGATGCGCCAGCCGATTAGCACGGGCATTTAATTCAGCATAACTGAGGGCTTGTCCTGCATATACCAGCGCTATGGCATCCGGGCTTTTCTCCGCCCATTGTTCAAACAGTCGGTGAATATAACCGTAATCTGGATACGATATTTCGGTCGCATTCCAGGTTTCCAATAGCAACTTGCGTTCCGCTACGGTCAGGATATCGATTTTCCCGACCGTCTGTTGAGGGTTAGCCACCATCGCCCGCAATACGGTATGGAAATAGCCCACCTGCCGCTCAATAGTCGCTTGATCAAATAGCGCGGCGGCATAATTTAGATAACCGACAATTCGTCCATCCACCTCAGACAAACTCAATTCAAGATCAAATTTAGCGATATCGACGAATTGATCGGCAGGTGAAACCGCCACTCCCGGCAATTGCCATTCTGCGTTCTCATTGTTCTGCCAGGCAAATATCACCTGGAACAGTGGGGTGTGCGCCAGTCGGCGCGGCGGTTGCACGATTTCCACCACCTGTTCAAATGGCAGGTCCTGATGTTCCTGTGCCGCCAGCGCGGTTTGCCGCACCCGCGCCAGCAATTCCGCCACATTCGGCGTACCGGATAAATCTATCCGCAACGCCAGCGTATTCACAAAAAAACCGATCAGGGATTCCACTTCCTGCCGACCGCGACCAGCACTCGGCGTACCAATAACCAGATCTTCCTGACCCGACAGGCGTGACAGCACTGTTGCCCAGGCAGCTAACACGGTCATAAATAACGTGACGCCCTGTTGCTCACTCAGGCGTTTAAGAGATTGGGTTAACTCAGCATCCAGACTGACGGGCAATAAGGCTCCAGCAAATGACTGCTGAGGCGGACGTGGCCGGTCAGTAGGTAAATCCAGCAGAACCGGTGCATCAATCAGCCTCGCACGCCAATAATCAGATTGGGACTGTATGCGTTCAGCCGACAACCATTGACGTTGCCAGGCGGCGTAATCAGGATACTGAATCGCCAATGGCGGCAACGGATCTGACTGCCCCGCCAGAAACGCGGTGTAAAGGGTGCTCAATTCACGCATCAACACGCTGACAGACCAACCATCGAAAACAATATGATGCAGGGTCAGCAAGAAAACGTGATCATCGTCAGCCAGCTGTATCAGACTGGCACGAATTAATGGACCACTGGCAAGATCAAACGGTGTTTCAACTTCCTGAGCAGAGAGGGACGCAAGCTGTGCATCCACATCAGGCGTGTTACGCAGACCATATTTTTTCATCGGCAGGCCCAATGCCGCCGACAACAATTTCACCTGCGGCTGACCGTCAACAGCAATAAAAACGGAACGCAACGCTTCATGGCGGGCAAACAGCGTATCAAGCGCCTGTTGCCAGACGACGATATCCAGTCGACCACGCAAATGCAGGGCCAACGGAATATGATAGGTCTCACTCACTCCCTCAAACTGGGCGAGGAACCACAGACGCTGTTGCGCAAATGACAACGACAATTTACCCTCACGGGATAGCGGAACGATAGCGGGCAATGCCCCGCCTGACTCATCAAACCGGGCACTCATCACTTCAGCAAAGGCCATCAAAGACGGGAATGTAAACAGCGTGGACAATGGCAATTCAATCCCCAACGCCGCTATCCGGTTCATCATCCGCACCGCCAACAGAGAATGACCGCCCAGTGCAAAAAAGTTGTCATATCGGCTAATTCGCGCAACGCCCAGTAATTCACGCCAGATAGCCGCCAATGTGGTTTCCATCTCCCCTGACGGCTCAGCGTAAATCTGCCGGGCAAAATCTTCTTCCCCCGGCACCGGTAATGCCCGTCGATCCAGTTTGCCATTCGGTGTCAACGGGAAGGCATCCAGACGCACAAAAGCGGCCGGCACCATATAATCCGGTAAAACCGCACTTAAATGAGTATGCAGACGGTTAACCAATGCCTCATCCACTTCTGCCGCCACATAAGCCACCAACCGTTTATCCTGACCATCATCCAGTGCCAGCACGACCGCTTCTCTCACCGCTGAGTGTTCCATTAATCGGGCTTCGATTTCACCCGGCTCAATGCGGAAACCACGGATTTTCACCTGCTGGTCATTTCGGCCCAAGAACTCCAGATTGCCGTCCGGCAGATAGCGGGCCAAATCCCCGGTACGGTACATTCGGGTATCCGGTTCACTACTGAACAAATCTGGCAGAAAACGTTCCACGGTCAGTTCAGGGCGATTGAGATAACCCCGTGCCACACCGGCCCCGCCAACATATAACTCACCTACAGCGCCTAACGGTACTGGCTGACCATACTTATCCAACAGATAGAGGGTTAAGTCCGGGATCCGCGTGCCAATAGGACTCGTTGTCTGTTCTGCATCATGGCGGCCCAGTGCTCGGTAAGTGACGTGAACCGTGGTCTCGGTGATACCGTACATATTCACCAACTGAGGCAACGTCTCCTCACGCAGGGCATACCACGGCTTCAAAATACTCGGATCGAGGGCTTCCCCGCCAAAGATGATATAGCGCAAGCAGTCCGGTAACGGATTGGCGACATAACTGGCAATAAAGGCTTTGAAGGCACTGGGGGTTTGATTCAACACCGTGATACCGTGCTGACACACGAATTGATGCAGCTCCTGGGGTGAGCGGGCAATCGCGTGCGAAACCAGCACCAGTTTAGCGCCGTAGCGTAATGCCCCCCATAATTCCCATACCGAGAAGTCAAACGCTATGGAATGGAACAGGCACCAAATATCCTGCCGATTAAAGTGATACCAGGATTTAGTCGCGTCAAACAAACGCAGGATATGACGATGTTCGACCATCACCCCCTTCGGCGTGCCGGTCGAACCCGAGGTGTAAATCACATAGGCCAGATGCTGTGCCGTCAATGTCGGCACTTGCGGGTTACTGTCCGGCTGATCAGGCAAACTATTCGGGTCAAGTACCGTCAGACCTGCCAGCGCGTCCTCTCCCAGCGCATCACGCCCGACGTTATCCGCCAGCAAAATAGCGGGGGCAGCATCGCTCAAGATATATGCCAGGCGCTCACCGGTATAGACCGGATCTAGCGGCACATAGGCCCCCCCGGCTTTCAGCACCGCTAATACCCCCACCACCATTGCCGGTGAACGTGACACGCAAATCGCTACCCGTTGGTCCGGCGTAACGCCCAACGTGATCAGTTGATGTGCCAGACGGTTGGCACGGGCATTGAGTTCGGCATAGCTGAGACTCTCTTCTTCATATACCAGTGCTGTGGCATCTGGACTTTTCTCTGCCCATTGCTCAAACAGTCGGTGAATACAATCGTGATCCGGATACGACGTTTCTGTTGTATTCCAAGTTTCCAACAACAGCTTTTTTTCCGCTGTCGGCAAGATATTCAGTGTTCGTACCGGTGTCTCCGGATGCTGTTCAAGCGCCGCGGCCAGACTTTCCAACGCCTGTTGCATATAACCGCATACTCGTTCTGATTCAAATGGCTGCACCACCTGAGCGGTCAATCCCAACGTAGAACCGCCGTCCTCTACTGACAGTACAAACGGATAGTTGGTTCGTTCCTGTGCACCAAGGAATTCAATACCTGGCACTACCTTATTTGGAATCGCCGACTGATCATTATGTCGATAATTCAGCAAAGCACTAAAGAGCGGAGTTTCCCCCTGCACACTGCTACAACGCTGGGCCAATGCCAGTGACGCATGTTCATGATCCAGTAATTCCGCCAGTCGAGTATGTGCTGCCTGTACACTGTCCTGTACCGGGGTATCATCCACATCCAGCCGTAATGGCAAGGTATTAATAAACAGCCCCATACCGCTGTCAGCGCCTTGCCCCGCTTGCATCCGACCAAACAATACGGTACCGAACACCACTTTCGTCTGTCCGCTGGTATGTGACAACACCTGTGCCCAAGCCAAATGGCACAAAGTCGCCAAACTGACGCCCAGACGCCGGGCCTGGCTGCGCAGGCGGTCATTCAACTTAGTGGATAACATCCGGTGCGATTCTGTCACCTGCGAACCATCCCGATGCACCTCCGTCAACCCGAATGGCAGCGTCGGTTGATCCACCTCATCCAACATGTCAGTAAAGAAGCGGGTATGTTCAGACTCACTCATCCCCAATCGGGCCTGAGCCACTAGATTACGGAAAGGGATCGGCACAGGTAAGTTCCCTTCCTGTCCGGCAAGATAAGCCTGAATTTCACCATTCATCACTTCCAGCGTCGTATGGTCGCCAATCAGATGATGCAGCAATTGCAGTACGCTCCAACGACCATCCTCTTCCTGCGCTACCGCAAAGTGCAATAAGGGTGCTTGGTTCAAATCAAGGCGATGATGTTGTAAGTCAAAATGTTGAGCTAACTGATCACGGACCGGCCCATCAATCGGGTCTAGTGTCAGTTCAGTGACTGATAATTGAGCCTGACGCCAAACCACTTGAACAGGCGCTGATAATCCTTGCCAAACAAAGGCGGTACGCAGAATATCGTGACGGTTAACCACCTGTTGCACTGCCACTAAATAACTGTCCAACAAGGCACGGTCAGCAAAGATCATCTGGCTAATAAATAGATACGGATCACCCTTATTCGCCAGCAGATGATGGAACAAAATACCGTCCTGCAATGGTGACAAACCATAAATATCTTGAATATTGGCAACCCCACCTGGTACCTGAGCCACAATATGGTCAATCTCAGTCTGAGTCAGATCAATCAACGGCAACATTTCAGGTGTAAGTACCGAGGTTGCCGGGGTAATAACATTCGCCAGCACCAATAGCGCCGGTGATTGCCCTACTGTTTGGGCAAATTCAGATAACACCGGGGATTGGAATAAATCACGTACTGCCAGTGTTAACCCCACATTACGCAGACGTTCAATCATTCGTACCGCCAGCAACGAATGCCCACCCAAAGCAAAAAAACTGTCGTGCCGACTGACCTGTTCAATGCCCAACAATTCACTCCAGACAGCAGCTAGCAGAGTTTCTATCTCCCCTTGCGGCGCGGCATAAACCTGACGGGCAAAGGCTTCTGCCCCTGGCGCAGGCAACGCTCGGCGATCCAGTTTGCCGTTTGGCGTCAACGGGAAGGTATCCAAGCGTACAAAGGCTGCCGGTACCATATAATCCGGCAAAATGGCACTCAGATAGGCACGCAAGCTATTAACTAGCCCGTCATCTGCTTCTGCCACCACATAAGCCGCCAGCCGTTTATTCTGACCATCGCCCAGAGCCAGCACCAGTGCTTCGTTCACAGCCGGGTGTTCCAGCAATCGAGCTTCAATTTCCCCCGGTTCAATACGGAAACCACGGATTTTCACCTGCTGGTCATTACGGCCCAGAAATTCCAGATTGCCATCCGGCAGGTAGCGGGCCAAATCCCCGGTCCGGTACAGACGGGCATTGGGTTCACCACTAAACGGATCGGCCAGAAAACGTTCCGCTGTCAAATCAGGGCGGTTGAGATAGCCTCGCGCTACCCCCACACCGCCAATATACAGCTCACCGACCGCGCCTAACGGCACTGGCTGGCCGTCAGTATTCAGCAAATAAACTTGTGTGTTAGCTGTCGGACGTCCAATCGCAATGACGCCCTCAGTGTAGTCTGACGGACAACGCCAGGTAGCTGCACACACCGTGATTTCCGTTGGGCCATACGCATTAAACACCGTTGCCCGACGACTCAGTGCCTGAAGCAGTGTTGCGCTAGGCGCCTCACCACCGAGTATCAACGTCGGTCTTATTGTCATCACCGGCAGATCGGTCCCCTCCCGAAGTAAGGCCGGTGTCAGGCAGGCATGGGTTATCGCCTGCTCTTCCAGATAATGCCAGAGATAGCGAGGTTCCTGACGAATCATGTCGTCCGGGATCGCCAAAGCAGCCCCACTGCACAATGCCATCATGGTTTCCCAGACACTCGCATCAAAGCCAAATGAGGCAAACTGCAACATCCGGCTACCCGGATGAATATCAAACTGAACGATTTTTTCCTGAATCAGGTTAACCAGCCCATGATGTTCGACCATCACGCCCTTTGGTATGCCGGTCGAACCGGAGGTATAAATCACATACGCCAGATGGCGTGGGGTTAACGCCGGTACTTGCGGGTTACTATCCGGGTGGTTGGGCAATGAATTCGGGTCCAGCACGGTCAGTGTTGCCAGTACTTTTTTGCCTAACGCGGCACGTCCAGTATCATCTGCCAGTACAATAGCTGGTTCAGCATCGGTCAAAATATGAACCAGACGTTCCCCCGGATAAGCCGGGTCTAGCGGTACATAGGCCCCCCCGGCTTTCAGTACTGCCAGCAGCCCCACTATCCGCGCTGGCGAACTCGCGACGCAAATTGCCACCCGCTGCTCTGGTGAGACTCCCAACGTAATCAGTTGATGCGCCAGCCGATTAGCACAGGCATTTAATTCAGCATAGTTAAGAACGCGTTCTTCATACATCAGCGCTATAGCGTTAGGGGTTTTCTCCACCTGTAGTTCAAACAGCCGGTGAATACATAACCGGTCAGGATATACCGTTTCAGTCGCGTTCCAGGTTTCCAGCAGCAGCGTGCGTTCAGCTTCAGGCAACAAATTAAGTTGCCAGACGGGAATGTCATTCCGTTCATCTGCCGATAATGCCAACACCTGTAAATGTTCACTCATCCGCTGAACCACTTCCGTACTCAAACGGTTTATATCGTAAATCCAGCGAAAACCACCCTGAGTATTTATCTGGAGTGTCAGCAATTCACCTAATGCATTCTGCTCCCACTGTTTATTATCCGGCGTGAAAGAGACGGCAACTCGCCACGGGCGACTTGCTGTTAATGCTGGGATAACACACAGTGAAGGAGAACAAGAAAGGAGATCACGGCAAAATGTACGATGCTGCGTCAGCCGTGCAAGCTCACCCTCCATCCAATTCGCTACCGCATACCACGGCTGATCAAACTCCACCTTAACAGTCATTGGCACCACTGGCGCCAAAACAGACAACACATCCGATTCATCTTTTACCCTATCCACACACCAGCCGATTTGGAACTCGGTTTGATGAGTCAAACGTGCAAGATAGATAGCAAATGTCTGTAACAGTGTCTGCAATGGTTTTTTTTCACCATTTTCTAATAGCGGAGATTGCCAAGCACTTAATGCCCATTCCGGTGCTGCTGACTTCCCGGCAGTTTCGAAAGGTAATTGGAGTGGCAGAAAAGAGGCAAGACGCTCATGCCAGAATGATTCACTGGGTGCCAATGCCTGGAGGATATCTTTTACATTCTGAGTCTGTTGTGAAGAAAGCAGAGGCAACTGCTTGCCTGGTCCAAGTTCTGATATATCAGCAAGTTCCCCAGCGGAGAGTAATTCTCCCTCAAGTGTGGCAAACCCTCCGAGCCTAACATCCTCACTTCCGGTTGTTACCTGCCAGGCATCCTCCTCTACAGCAATCAACGTACCGGGTGCCCCTCCAGAATAGTGATTCAGCCGTTGAAGCCAGGAAATTCGCACTGTGCCCCATTTCAGTAACAGTTTCGGGCAACCCAGTGGATTTAAATAATTTTCGCCAAAATCTAATGCCCGTACTAAAGCTGAAAGTACCTCACCCGACTGCTGCCAACACAGATACCCCCCACCATCGGGACGACGAGACTGAGCATAAAAACTTCGTTGTGTCAGATCCTGCGGATAAGTCACCAACTCTTCCTGCTCAAGATCCCGAAGCAATTTGATAAACCCTTCCTGAGCTGCCTGATAACATTTCAGATTCAATGAAAATGCATTATCGTGTTCCTCAATAGATACCGGCCATTGCACCGCTATATCACCAGTGTCCACCCCTGCCTCAATACAATGCCACGAAATGGCGTAATGTGTCTCCCGCGCTAACAGTGCCCAAGAAGTGGCATGACTTCCCGCATAACGTGGCAAGGGGCTATTGTGATAATTAAAAGCACCGCAGCGAATCTGCCCAATCAGCGACACAGGCAGGATAATCGGATTAACGATGGAGAACAGCCAGTCCACAGGATGTTGTGCAATTTGCGCTTGTAATGCCTCGACAGAGTTCACACAAATAATCTCTTTCCGGGCAGCCCATGTTTGCAGGACGGTATCAGTCGTCAGTATTGCTTGTATTGTATGCCCGGCCGCCTGAATTTGTTCGGCACAGAATATTGCAAGGGTCGTTCCCCCGACCACGACGCAATTACGTGACAGAGCAGGTATATTCTTTACGTTATTGGTTATATTTTCTGATGTCTGAGAGAGAAGTTCGGCTTTAAGGATACTTTCCGCTTTTTTAGTAATGCTATCTTTCATCTACTACCTCAATAAATCTGTTAGATATTTGGCAACTATCATTCTTAGCAATCATCACAAGTGTTTTTTTATTTTTGCCCCACTTATCCCAAGCGGAATAAAAATGGGCACGTTAAACATCAACTAAAATACTCAGGCAATGTTTTCTCTCTGGAATTGGATGTAAATAACTTATTTATTAGCAATTCTGTGATGATAACTTTCCTAAACCCGGGAAATGGTCATTTATGAAACGTAAATATATGTTCTATTTCATCCTTATTTTTTGGATAAGCACTTTTGGGCTGATGCTTAATTCCATTATGAGTACGAGAAAACTTCGATAATTTATTGAAAAATAACGCCTCACCCTTTAAACAAGGAGCAGGTAAAATGCCATATCAAATACAACTCATTAAACATTCACAAAGAAAATCTGTATATTTAATCACTTTAAAACATAAGTTTAGGCTAAAATTAACTTCATTTATCATTATTTTATAATAATAATCTTATGCAATTAATGTAAAAATTAATTATCTTTAACTTCATAAGAAAACAATTTCCAATTAAAATCAATCTAACTATATATTATCTTATAATAATGTAGTTAAGATCAACATTGATGGAATACCGTATTGTTCATAAGAAACATAAGATATGAATTATCGGATATCAGATAATATTTACCATCGCATGATGTAAATTGAAATGAGGTCCTATACCGTTTAGCTTGTAAACACCAGTGAACACATATATTAAAGTCCCCTCCTCCACAATCAGTACCAAAGGAGGGATCATTTTATTTCCCAGAATCCACTACAAATTAAGAACAAGTCTTTCGCAGTTAAATTTAGCAAAAACCGCCGTAAACTCCCGACCAATGCGAGGATGTCGTAAATGGAATCGTCATTTTTATCAGCAACTCAATCTGCCATTACTAACGAACGATAAGCCTTTTTTACCTTCCATAAATAGCGTGGAGCCTGAGGTGCTGGATGATTATCCTGAACATATTGATAAAACTCATCCGGTGTCATGCGGTTTATTTTATTAACGGCTAACTGACGATCCACATTAAAAGTACGCAAAAGAGCACCCGCACCATTTACGTAGGCAACAATAGTGGCATAGTAGAGGGTCTCAGGGTTATCAATACCTGCCAGATGTTGCTCTTTCAGAATACTGATATAAGCAGTGCCAAGATCGATATTGGTTTTAGGATCTTTCAACTCACGAGTTGTCGGCTGACCAAGACGCCCTTTTTGTCGATACACATCCCGTCCTGCGGTCGATGCTTTAATCTGCATAAGACCAATTGCATTCGATTTACTGATCGCATCAGGACGGAAACCGGATTCAACTTGAATAATCGCTCTGATAAGCGTTTCATCAACGCCGTATCGATTGGATGCCTGTTGAATAAATGTGTCAAAGGGCGTTGGCGGGAAAGAAGAAATTCTAGCTGCGTTAGCAGTATTGCCACTAAGCATACGTTGCTGACCGGACTGTTTACCCGCATTTGTTTGCTGAGCATTTCTCTCAGCGCAACCGACTAACAGCACGATCAGTGCCACAAAGCTCAGTCTTAATTTCACCCTATAATCCTCTGGATCAAATTTTACTAAAGCGCAGCATATACAATTTCGTTTACAATCTAAAAATATTTTTACTTAACTTTTCACTGTATTCGTGTTCATATTCATATGGAATGACTATCGCAATAATCGCTGTTCCCAAATTTTATAATCTTGACTTTACTTAGATGATATTGATAATCGTTATCATATATATACTTATAACAAGTAAGGTTTGAATTGATGAAGAAAAAACTTTCTCTGCTTTTACTTTCCCCTCCTGTTCTGGGAATTATGTTAATTCTCTTATCCACAATTTTATTTAGCCATCAGGTAGCTGCCGCCAAACAATTTAAAGTCGTCACTACCTTTACTATCATTCAAGATATCGCACAAAACGTAGCAGGTGATGCGGCGATTGTTGAATCAATTACTAAACCTGGCGCCGAAATCCATGATTACCAACCTACCCCCAAAGATATTATAAAATCTCAACATGCTGATTTGATCCTTTGGAATGGGCTAAATCTAGAGCGCTGGTTTGAACGCTTCTTTGAAAACCTTAAAGATGTACCTGCCGTTGTCATTACTGACGGCATTGAACCACTCCCTATCCGTGAAGGGCCTTACAACGGGAACCCTAATCCTCACGCCTGGATGTCACCCACAAATGCTTTGGTCTATATCGAGAATATCCGCCAAGCATTTGTGAAATACGATCCTGAAAATGCAGAAATTTATAATAGGAACGCCAAAGCCTACGCTGAAAAAATCGCCCAACTAGATTCTCCACTGCGAGAACGTCTTTCCCGGATTCCACAGGATCAACGTTGGTTAGTCACCAGCGAAGGGGCTTTTAGCTATTTGGCTAAAGATTACCAATTCAAGGAAGTTTATCTATGGCCAATTAATGCGGAAGAACAGGGTTCACCACAACAAGTTCGTCATGTTATCGATACTGTAAGAGCAAATAAAATCCCAGTTGTGTTTAGTGAAAGTACAATTTCAGATAAACCCGCTAAACAAGTCAGTAAAGAAACAGATGCCCGTTATGGTGGCGTTCTTTATGTAGATTCACTCTCCGGCAGTGACGGCCCAGTACCAACTTATATTGATTTACTGAACAAAACTGTAGATACAATCGCAAAAGGATTTAATCAATGAATAGCAATATGCTGTTTGAACGTCCTCATTTAGTCGTCGATGACGCCACTGTGACTTATAACAACGGTCACACAGCTATTTATGATGCAAGTTTTTCTATCACCGGTGGAACTATCTGTGCATTGGTGGGCATTAACGGTAGTGGTAAATCCACACTGTTTAAGACCATCATGGGGCTGGTAAGCCCATCTCAGGGAAAAGTAACTCTGAGTGATATGCCAGTCAAAAATGCTTTGAAGAAAAATATTATTGCATATGTCCCTCAGACAGAAGAAGTCGACTGGAACTTTCCCGTATTGGTTTCTGATGTCGTTATGATGGGCCGCTATGGGAAAATGGGATTCCTGAGAATCCCAAGTAAAAAAGATCACCAAGCGGTTGATAAAGCCCTTGAACGTGTCGGCTTAACCGCCCTACGCAACCGGCAAATCGGCGAACTCTCAGGCGGACAGAAAAAACGGGTTTTTCTTGCAAGGGCTCTGGCTCAGGAAGGCAAAGTTCTATTACTGGATGAACCTTTCACTGGTGTTGATGTAAAAACAGAAAATGCCATCATTGACCTACTATGTGATTTACGTGATGAAGGCCATCTGGTTTTGGTTTCCACACATAACCTTGGTAGCGTGCCTGAATTCTGCGATCATGTCATCTTAATCAACCGGACTGTTCTGGCAAGCGGCCCAACAGAAACAACTTTCACCCAAAAAAACTTAGAGATGACTTTTGGTGGAGTGCTTCGTCATATTAATCTATCCGGCCCGGAATTACATGATGATGATGATCCACGCTCCTTGACAGTTATTACTGATGATGAACGCGCAGCCGTATTTTATGGTCATGATCACCATGTTCCGCCGCGGCAGAGTCAGCATAAGGAGAAGCGCCAATCATGACAGAACTTTTGCTGCAACCTTTTCACTACAATTACATGGTAAAAGCCATCTGGGTTAGTGCCATCGTCGGTGCCGTCTGTGCTTTCCTTTCTTCCTACCTGATGCTAAAAGGCTGGTCATTGATGGGAGATGCTCTCTCTCACTCAGTTGTACCTGGCGTCGCCGGTGCTTACGCACTGGGTCTCCCTTATGCAGGTGGGGCTTTTTTTACCGGAATGCTGGCAGCTCTGTCTATGACTCTGGTTCGTCATATCACTCGTTTACGCGAAGATGCGGTGATCGGGTTCATTTTTTCCACTTTTTTTGCCGCCGGGTTGTTAATCGTTTCTCTCAATCCTACTTCTGTTAACGTACAAACCATTATTTTCGGCAATATCCTTGGCATCGCTGATGAAGATGTTCTCCAGGTTGAAATCATTATCGCAATTTCATTTATCGTGCTCATGTTTATCTGGAAAGATTTGCTCGTTGTCTTTTTTGATGAAACGCACGCACGCTCTATCGGCTTATCTCCCTTGCGGATGAAAATCATTTTTTTTACTTTGTTGAGTGCTTGTACTGTCGCAGCTCTACAAACTGTCGGCGCTATTCTAGTGATTGCAATGGTAGTCACTCCAGGCGCAACAGCTTATTTATTAACTGACCGCTTTAAGCACCTGCTGATCATTGCTGTTGCTATTGGCTCTCTGACCAGTGCATTTGGCGCTTACCTAAGTTTCTTCCTTAACGGCGCTACTGGTGGTGTCATTGTCACACTGCAAACCATTATTTTCTTGCTAGCATTCTTCTTTGCGCCAAAACATGGACTATTCGCTTCACGTATGCGTGCCAAAAAAGAATCCTCGACATTGGCTCAGGAGACACAACCATGAATGAGTTAATACAGTTACTCACTGAGCCGTTTATGTTTCCATTTATGCAACGAGCGATATTCGCCGCGATTGTAACAGGTGCGGTATGTGCAATGCTCTCTTGCTATCTGGTTCTTAAAGGCTGGTCGTTAATGGGAGACGCCATTTCTCACGCTGTATTACCAGGTATTGTGCTGGCTTTCGCTGCCGGTATACCACTGGCTATTGGCGCATTTCTTTCCGGTATTTTTTGTGCTGTTGCAACGGGATATCTGAAAGAACATAG
The DNA here is from genome assembly GCF_019090985.1 of Photorhabdus akhurstii. Classification (NCBI taxonomy): domain Bacteria; kingdom Pseudomonadati; phylum Pseudomonadota; class Gammaproteobacteria; order Enterobacterales; family Morganellaceae; genus Photorhabdus; species Photorhabdus akhurstii. Next base: position 3,129,420 of record NZ_CP020335.1, read on the forward strand.
CCGGATAAAAGAAGATACTGTCATGGGAATTGTCTTTTCAGGCATGTTTGCCTTTGGTTTAGTTCTTTTTGCCCGTATGGATACCGACCAACATCTCACTCATATTGTGTTCGGAAATATACTAGGGATCACTAAAGATGAGTTGAACCAAACATTATGGATTACCGGCATCACTATGGCGGTGGTACTGCTAAAGCGCAAAGACTTTATGCTTTACTGCTTCGATCCGAACCAAGCGCGCGTTGTGGGATTACCTGTTAAGCTTTTGCATTATGGTTTGCTTTGCCTGCTGTCCATGACCATCGTCGCTTCCCTGCAAGCAGTGGGAATGATTTTGGTTATTGCAATGTTGATATCACCAGGCATTATCGCTTTCATGTTATGCCGCAGTTTTGACCGAATGTTAATTGTCGCTATCATTGCATCGGTCAGTTCCTGTGTCCTAGGTACTCTGATCAGTTTCCACATTGATGGCGCAACGGGACCATGCATTGTTATTGTTCAGGCTATCTTCTTTACACTAGCACTGGCTTACAATCAGATAAAACTTGTAAGAACAAAATCTAAACGTAAAACGTATCAAGCTGCTCTACAAATCTCTAACGAACCCAACCAATAACAAAAAGGGTTATATCTGTTTTGAGATATAACCCTGTTAATCATATTTTTTACCTGATCATATATTTTCTCTGACTATAATTGTTCATAAAGTAATTGACGACGTAGAGAGGTGAACCATGTGGCAAGCAATAAATCGTTTGTTAAACGAACATTTCGGTGTTGCTGAAATTCACGATAAAACTGAGTTAGCCGGAGGGGACATCCACCAAGCTTGGCGAATCACACATGGAAAGCGACAAATTTTTGTCAAATCAAACCTGCGGGAAATGCTCCCTGTCTTCAAAGCAGAATCAGAACAACTTGAACTCTTGGCACGCAGCCAGACTATCCGTGTTCCAACTGTTTATGGTATTGGCAACACCCGTGACCATAGCTTTCTCTTGCTTGAATTTCTGCCTTTAAAATCTTTTGACCCTCACAGTGCCTATTGCTTCGGTCAACAACTGGCAAAACTTCATCAATGGAGTGAGCAACCTCAATTCGGTTTTGATTTTGACAATATGCTGGCAACGACACCACAACCCAATGGCTGGCAACGACGTTGGCACCAATTTTATGCGGAAAAGCGGATTGGTTGGCAATTACAAATCGCAGCAGAAAAAAACATGATATTTGGCGACATTGATAATATCGTTCAAACCATAAGTAACAAACTTCAACACCATCAGCCACAACCCTCTCTCTTACATGGCGATCTCTGGCCAGCTAATTGTGCTTCGTTAGATGATCAAGCCGTTGCCTTCGACCCAGCCTGTTATTGGGGAGATCGTGAATGTGATTTCGCTATGTTACCGTTATACCCTGATTTACCGATGCAAATTTTTGATGGCTATCAGAGCATATGGCCGCTCCCTGCCAACTTTATCGAACGACAGCCTATGTATCAGCTCTATTATTTGCTTAACCGGTGTAATCTGTTTGGTGGTGATAATCTTATTGCGGTTCAAAATATTATTGATAATATTTTGACTAAAAATAGCTAATCAGTGGTAATCAAGCTGCGAAAACCTTATTCCGCAGCTATAGCCAACCGGAGCGTTTACCAGCCTAAGATTTTCAATAGAAAATAAAAAATCGCACCGATAATTACCGGTGAAATATATAAGATATAAATCTGACTGAACAGTGTATGACGAGGAAGTTTAATTTTTAATTCAATCTGTTCTTTCGTCAGTCCATTATTGCCTTTAGCTTTTTCAATAATAAGCTGATCTTCAATATTTTCGCGTACAAACTTCACTTGCCTGTACATACGTTGACCTGATGCATTCATAGCAAGGCCGAAAAAAATAAGAAAATAGATAATCAGGAAACCAAGTGTTGACCCGGTAAAGTCAGCCAGATGATCAGGTGTTGGCGAATTTTTCCAGAAGAAATCCAGAAATGGGGTATTAAAACGCACCATTTCAGCCATCATTTTCAGCAAATCACCCAAAACAGCATTGATACCATCACCTTTAATACCATGCAACCAAGCAAGATTGATCACAGAAACAATGGTCGATAAAAGTGCCGGAATAAAAATCATCCAACCTAAAACTCGCTTAATAATAGCGATGTATCCGGCTTTTTGGTAAGTCATCGATACCCCTCATAGCAATCAGCAGATTTTATTTTGGCTAATCATAGCCCATCAATCACCAAATTTAACTTTATATTTAGTTAAGTGACTGCTCCCCGCCGTAAAGAGGGTGTCGCAAAAGGTTAAGGTCACTTTTTCAAGCATCAAGTTAAATTCAATCACTGACTTTGGGCAGCCTGTTATTTGTATGGATAACAGGCTAAAAATAATCCCTAATATCAGAGCCACCGCTCTTGATAAGTTATAGGCCATTGCATGCAGGGAAAACTCCAGCTTTACCGCTGACAATCCCTTACGCCGAAAGCGTTCCAGTCTCTGAATTCCCCGTAATGCCGAAAATACCGGTTCTACCAGGCTCTTTCGTTGACTCAATATCTGTTTTGACTCGGGTCGGGCCATATGCAAACGAAGCGCCTCCCTCCCTTCATCTTCCGGATAACGTTTTATTTTTCTTCCTCCTTTAGCCTTTGTGCAGCCCGCTTTCTGCGGGCATCCGACACAATTGTCAGCGCTATAAACCCGATAGGGCCGCGTTTTTTCAGTGGCTTTCACTGTACTTTGCAGGGACAATTGGTGATGCGCAGGACAAATATAGCAATCTTGCTCAGCATCATAAGTAAATAATGATTTAGGATAGATTTTTCGTGCACGCTGTCGGTCTGAATTTTCTGCACAAAACAGCAAGCTCTGATGTTTCTTCGCCTCAGCAATCACATCGTCATGGAAATAACCGGCATCCAATATCAATTTTTCCGGGTGACCGCCCGAGACAGTGAGATTCTGCGCCAATAACGCGGCCATCACTTGGGTTTCACTGGAGGGATCGACCGTGTGAGCGACGATAAGACGTCTGTTGTTGACTAAAACAGACGGTTTATAGGAAGTTGAAAATCCCCTTCCCCGCTTAAGTTTCTGGACGACGGCTTCGGGTTCTGTTGGATTGATACGCAGTTGGCTGGCATCCTTCCCTTTTTTTTCGCGATTTTCTTGTCGGCGCCGTAATACGCTGGCTCCCTGTTCCAATTGCTTTATGCGTTTTTCTGTCTGCGCTGTGGCAGGGGTGGCCGTGAGAGTATTTTTTTCACGTGAAATCGCTTCCTGAGTTAAAAGGTGGTAATGAGAACAGGCCGCCTCTATCACTGTCCCGTCACCGGCCAGGCACGAGCCGTCCGAATGACTACGGTGCAAAATGGATAAGGTCAGTGCCTTAAAAAACGAGCCCGTCAGGACGGATTGGTGCTGATAAATAAAACGCCCAAGACTGGCATGATCGGGCGTAATTCCCTGACTGACAAAAATACAGCCTAAATCTAAACGCGCAAGTCGTTCAAGTTCTCTGAGCGAGCAGTGTCCTTTCATGATCCCATAAAGCAGGAGCCCTATCATGGAGCGTGGAGAATAAGGGGCTCTCCCTGTCGAAGCATAATGGCGTTCAAAAGGGCCCCAATCTTGCTCATCAAGAATGTCAGTAACAATAAATGCGCTACGCTCCCCCATTTGCCTGAGATAATCAGAAAGGGAAAGGGAGCCATCCAATACAGGTAAGTGCTGAGCTTTGACAAACTGACGTCCGGTATGAAGGGAAGGTTCCCGTTTTCGAATGAATAAGGTCATAAAAGATCTGCGCTTAAAAGAAGTACGCAGATCTTAACGGATAATACACGCCTTTTGCGACACCCTCTAAACGGCAAGGCTTCCCACTTCTCAGGCCGCAACCGTTGATGCAACGGATTTACGCTGGCCTCCGTGGGCAGAAACGACGAGTCCCGCCGCCTGTAATTCCTGTATGCCCTTGCGCTGGATGTTGATCGCTGCGTTGATGTCACGATCATGTTCAACACCACAGCAAGGACATGGCCAGATCCGCTTGTTCAGCGGCATTTCCGGCATTTTGTGACCGCAGCAATGGCAGGTTTTCGAACTGGCGAACCACTGATCCAGTTTGACCAGATGGACGCCCGCCGCTGCGGCTTTATATTCCAGTTTCTTGATGAAGCCATGCCAGCCCGCATCCCCGATAGCGCGGGCAAGGTGGTGATTCTTCATCATGTTGGCCGATTTCAGTGTCTCAACAATGATCGCTTGGTTTTCGTCAACCATTGTCCGAGAGAGTTTGTGTTGAAAATCGGCGCAGACATGGACTACCCGCTCATGGACGGCCGCCAGACGTAATCGGGCCTTGCCGCGGTTAACGCTGCCCTGTTGTTTGCGGGACAGTGATTTCTGTTTACGACGCAGGTTACGGGTGGCGTTGATAAGGTGACGGGGGTTATTGACCTTCTCCCCGGTCGACTCGATAAGATAGTGGGACAAACCCATATCGCACCCGGTCACGCGGGTGATAACGCCCGGCTTTTCCGGTACCTCTTTGCCATCGTCACACAGGATAGCGGCGAAATACTTTCCCGTGGCGGTTCGGGATAGCGTAATACTCTTCACTTCCCCTTCAATTTCTCTGTGTATGCGGGCCTTTATCGGTGACAATTTCGGGATCTTCACTGCGCCCTCCAGCACTTTCACCCCAACACAGTGATAGCTCGATTGCTTACCCTGTTTGCGTTTGAACGTGGGAAATTGGGCGCGCAACTTCGGATTGAAGAAATTATCAAATGCAGTATGCAGATTGATCACCGCCTGCTGTAACGCGATAGAATCATATGCCCTGAGCCAGGCATACTTGCGGGATTGCTTCGCGACCACCAGTAACGGTTTGAGGTCTTTGCGCGGATTTAAATTCACGCCGTGACGTTTGTAGGCATGCTTTTTGATGTGCAGCGCCTTGTTGTACGCAAAACGGACCGCCCCAAACTGACCGTTAAGATACTCGGCCTGTTCGGGTGTGGGGTAGATGCGGACCTTGGTCGCTCTTAACATATTCAGCGCTCATTGATAAAGTGCATTCATTTTAGCCTGTTTTACCGGCAGATATCCATTCATTCAGGAGACGTCGCAGTAGCCAGACCTAAAGCCCAAAGGGCTTTTCGCCTGATATTCCCGCCCGCACTGGGCTAGGGTTTACGGCGGATTTTGCTAAATGTCTTTTCATTTACCAATAAAAGCGGCCATTTTTTGATATCGATGGCAGCTTCTCAATTGTTCACATAACAGCCGCAGCGCTTATATCTTATTCTGTCAAATAAAAACTTAATTAGATATTAACGTTATATATTAATAAATAAGATATTTTTGCTTTTCACCCTCTATCTTACCCACGTAAAACCCTCTATACTTCGCCAACTGTATGGATAGACAGTTATTAGTCAGAGGAATTTATGACCGCAGAAGGGCATCTTTTGTTTTCAGTTGCCAGCATTATCCTGGCACACAAGCTAGAAATAACAACAGAGATAGCAAATGGAGACTGGCTGCATATGCTACCAGGGGTGCTGCTTACTGCCTTGTTACCCGATATCGATCACCCCAATTCAACTTTGGGTAGATTATTCAGATTTATCTCCATTCCTGTTGCCAAACTCTGTGGTCATAGAGGATTTACTCACAGCTTACTTGCTCTCATATTAGGAATCACTTTATTTTGGCTAAAAATACCAGAAGAGTGGCTAATCCCAACTGATTTTTTCCATGCCATGATTGTTGGCTATTTAAGCCATCTGATTGCAGATATGTTAACACCTGCGGGTGTGCCGTTATTATGGCCAATCAAAATACGTTTCTGTCTACCGGTGCTTGGCAAGCAAGGAAATAAGAAAGCAGAAAGGTTTATTTCTGCTCTCTTAATTGTCATTGCCATTTTTCTACCAAAAGATATTGAATACTCTATACTTTTTTATATCAATCGCATCAAAGATCTCTATTTATAATACTCTAATTGACTAAAAATAAATCTTAAAAGTCACATTTGTTATATCAAATTCTATATAGTTATAAATGAGAATAATTTAAGCTGATACTATATTCCCCAACTGCTTGTTGTAATGTGTTCGTTTGCAAACTTACACGATTCGATACAACTTATGACTCAACTAAATTGAATTCTGGAGTTTGGGGATGAATTTACCACTCATTTCGAATGTGCTCGTCTTCGTAGCACTGCTTTTGCTATTGTCAAAAGCTAGTTCACGGCAATGGAACTTGTCGAAAAAGGTTTTTGCGGGCCTTGCCATTGGCATTATTTTTGGCTTGGCACTGCAACTAGTTTATGGCTCTGATAATACCATAGTGAAGGAATCCATATTATGGTTCAACATTGTCGGTAATGGTTACGTACAGCTTCTACAAATGGTCATTATGCCTCTGGTATTTGCCTCTATTTTGAGTGCAGTTGCCAAATTACACAAAGCATCTTCTTTAGGAAAAATCAGTTTTCTGACCATTGGAGCGTTGCTATTCACTACAATGATTGCAGCGCTTATCGGTATCATAATTATCAACCTGTTCGGCCTGACTGCTGAAGGTCTGATTCAAGGTCCCCAAGAAACAACGCGCCTATCTGCTATCGAAAACAACTATGTCAGCAAAATCTCTGATTTATCTGTACCACAATTGATTTTATCTTTTATTCCTAAAAATCCGTTTGCAGATTTCACCGGCGCTAATCCAACCTCTGTTATCAGCGTTGTCATTTTTGCAACTTTCTTAGGTATCGCAGCTCTGCAAATGCTGAAAGATGATCATGAAAGAGGTGAGCGCATATTAGTCGCTATTGATACTATACAAGCATGGGTAATGAAGCTGGTTCGTCTGGTTATGCGCCTAACGCCGTATGGTGTTATGGCTCTAATGACCAAAGTTGTCGCCAACTCTAATATCCATGAAATTGCAAAACTGGGAACCTTTGTTATCGCATCTTACATTGCATTAGCACTCGTATTTGTTGTTCATGGGTTTCTGCTTTCTCTCATCGGCATCAATCCACTTAGATTCTTCAAAAAAACCTGGCCAGTGTTGACTTTTGCATTCACCAGCCGTTCCAGTGCGGCCAGTATTCCACTGAATGTCGAAACCCAGACACTCCGTATTGGCGTGCCAGAATCTATCGCCAGTTTCTCAGCATCTTTCGGAGCAACAATTGGTCAGAATGGCTGTGCCGGTATTTATCCCGCCATGTTGGCAACAATGGTTGCTCCAACAGTAGGTATAAACCCTCTCGATCCGATGTGGATTGCAACACTCGTTGGCATTGTCACTATCAGCTCTGCTGGTGTCGCCGGTGTAGGCGGCGGTGCTACATTTGCCGCACTGATTGTCTTACCCGCAATGGGATTACCTGTGACGTTGATTGCTTTATTGATTTCTGTTGAGCCTCTCATTGATATGGGCCGTACGGCGCTGAATGTAAGTGGCTCAATGACTGCTGGTACTATTACCAGCCAACTGATGGGACAAACTGATAAAACTATCTTCGATCAAGAAGAACAGGTTGAATTAAGTCAGCTATAATTTAAAACTTCAAAAGTTGCAAAAAAGCCGGAGTTGATTTTCCGGCTTTTTATTTTATTCACAATACTTTATTCAGGATTATTTATTCAGGTATTGTCCACTACGCAGCGCTTCAATACGTTTGTCCAATGGTGGGTGAGACATGAACAGCTCACTGAATGTTTTTGCTTTACCATTAATACAGAACGCCATCATACTGCCTTCTTCCTGCGGTTCATAACTGGTTTTCAGACGCTGTAAAGCAGCAATCATTTTCTCTCGGCCGACCAATTTGGCAGAACCTGCATCTGCATGGAACTCGCGGTAACGGGAGAACCACATTGTGATAATGCTCGCCAGAATACCAAATACTATTTCCAGCACCATTGAAACAACCATGTAAACAATCGGATTACCAGAGGAGTTACTCTCTTCCTCATCACTGTTGCCAGACAGGAAACTTGATACAGCCTGAGCCAACAGACGAGAAATAAAGATAACAAAAGTATTTACTATCCCTTGCAACAAGGTCATCGTCACCATATCACCATTAGCAATATGACTAATCTCATGAGCAATAACGGCTTCTGCTTCTGCCCTACTCATGTTGTCCAATAGACCGGTGCTGACAGCTACCAGAGAAGCATTACGACGCGCTCCGGTAGCGAATGCGTTAATATCAGGCGCGGCATAAATCGCAACCTGGGGCATGGCAATATTGACCTGTTCCGCTTGACGACGAACAGTTTCAACTAACCAATGTTCAACTTCATTTGCTGGCTGTTCTATGACCTGACCACCCACAGAGCGCAAAGCTATCCATTTGGACATCAACAGGGAAACAAATGCTCCCCCAAAACCAAACAGGCCAGCCATAATCATCAGACCTTGTACACTACTCCTCTGAATTCCTGTCAAAGAAAGTATTATCCCGAACACCAACATAACAGCGAGGTTAGTGAGGAGGAACAAAACAATTCGCATCATAAAAACCGGCTTCCTTTATTAATAATCATAAATGCACTTTCAGAACTACTCTATAAATAAGGCTGTTCTTACTATATTCAAGGCTTTTAACCTGTTAAGCGATAAGATCAACACAACTTTACAAAATCATAAAAAAACCCGCATTAGCCTAACACCAATTGGTTAAACAAAATACTCCAACCCCTAGTAATGCTGAGAAAATGTGAAACAATTCATCTTTTCTGAAAAGAAAAAACACCTTAAAAAGGCTGTTCATATTATTTTATTGAAAACCCAATATACCGTTCACTCAAAACATCTCAAGCGAACGATATTGGGCATTAATCATTGACAGGCTTTAACCCATTATTTTATTTAGATTTAGCTAACATTTTCTCAGCAGGTTGGTGTGCTAAATCAAGTGCAATCTTCACTGACTCATCAAGATAGGGATCTGGCCCCTGATAATCTTTAGGTAAATCATCCAGTGAAGTTAACGGCTTTTTACCTTCGCGTTTAAAGCGATCATTTATGCGATTCAACTTCAGAGCATCCGCTTCCTTATTCTCTTTCTCTCTTTGTGCGTAGTTCAAAGAAACAAGATTTTTATGCTCTTTCATCGCCTTATAGTGAGCAATATCCTCATTGATGTACTTGAATTCTGGATCATTTGTAATGCGAGCATTGTGAACGACATTCAACTGAGGAACCAATGCAGCAACAATTTTAGACCCTGTATAACGGGCAGGAGGAATGCTATCCCAAGGCAAAGCATTATCTTCGAAACTTTCCCCCGTTTCTGCCGGATCAACCCCCGTCGGCATTACAATATCAGGAGTAACCCCTTTACGCTGAGTACTACCGCCATTCACGCGATAGAACTTCTGAATCGTATATTGGACAGAACCCAGTGATGGCCAATCAGGACGCATCATTTGATCGTAAATACGACTCAAAGAACGATATTGTTGAACTGTGCCTTTACCAAAAGTTGGTTCACCAACAATCAACGCTCGCCCATAATCCTGCATTGCCGCAGCAAAAATTTCAGAAGCAGAAGCACTAAAATGGTCTACCAGAACAACCAAAGGTCCTTTATAGTACACCACTTCATCGGTATCAGAATCCTGACGGATTTTTCCATTATTATCTCTAACTTGGACAATCGGGCCGCTTGGGAGAAACAAGCCTGATAAAGAAACCGCCTCTGTCAGCGCACCACCGCCATTGCTACGCAAATCAATGACAATAGCACTGACATGCTGTTTGGTCAGTTTTTGTAATTGCGTTTTAACATTATCAGTCAAACCAACATAAAAACCGGGGATATCAAGAACGCCCACTTTTTCCTGACCCATTGTCTTAACTGACATCTTCACAGCCCGATCTTCCAAACGGATCTGTTCACGAGTTAAAGTAACAGTACGTGGTTTTGCTCCTTTGGTATCAGAAATAACCTCAAGCCGTACTTTACTCCCTTTAGGACCTTTAATCAGCGCAACCACATCATCCAGACGCCAGCCAATAATGTCCACCATAGACTTCCCAGACTGAGCGACACCAATAATCTTATCGCCCACGTTTAATGCTTTGCTTTTGGCGGCAGGTCCACCAGCAACCAAAGAATTTATAACCGTGTAGTCATCATCTATTTGCAAAACAGCACCAATCCCCTCCAGGGAAAGACTCATTTCTGAGTTAAACTGTTCAGTATTGCGTGGTGAAAGATAATTGGTATGAGGATCAATTTCACGAGCAAACGCAGTCATAATCAATTGGAAAACATCTTCACTTTGACTTTGTGTCAGACGTTTTAACGCGGATTGATAACGTTTGGTGAGCATCTCTTTGATTTTATTGTCCTCTTTGCCACTGAGCTTGAGGTTGAGCCAATCATACTTAACTTTAGCATCCCAAAGTTTATTTAGCTCTTCCACACTCTGTGGCCAAGGGGCTTTGGAACGATCAATATCAATTGTATCGTTACCATCAAAATTCATTGGCTGTTCAAGACGCGATAAAGCGTACTGATAACGCTCAAAGCGACGTTTCTGTAACAAATTAAACAAGTCATATGGAATTTCCAGATTCCCACTTTCCAATTCCTTGCCTAACAACTTTTTCTTATCGGCATACTGAGCAATATCTGACGCTAATAATATGTTATGGCTGTAATCCAGTATATTGAGATAGCGGTCAAATATTTTTGCCGAAAAATCACCATTTAAATCAAATTGGCGATAATGAGAACGAGTGAAGCGGGATGTTACCCGCTCGCTCACTGTTGAATGCTGAGGTTCCTGCTTCAATATAGGTAGTTGTTCAATGCCAACAGGAACAGCCACCGGACTGTTTGTATTTGCATAACAAGTACCAAAAATTGAAACACCTAAGACAAAAGCCAGTCTGACGAATTTGTTCATGCCCAGGTTGGCCTCCGTATCAGAACTGTAAATGTTCTGCGCGTACAATCATTGCCAAACCGGAAGGCAATTGTACTCGTACACCATCTTTGGCGATCTCAAGCACAGAAGCATCCACTGAACTCTTACCCACTCTTACTTTAATTTCCTGACCAATTTTCAGCGATGAAACATCGATAATCTGAGTAGGTGAAGGTTGAGCAGGTTTAGCAACTGGCTTACGTGCTTGCTGAGGACGCTTTTGTTGGCGTGGCTGTTGCTGCCGTTTTTCCCCCTCAGTATTGTTAGCACGGCGACGAGGTGCAGGTTTCTTGGCTGCGGGCCGTTCACTTTTTTCACCAGCCGCCGCATTTTCAGCTTCACGTTTCTTAGCTCTTTGTTCCGCACGCTGTGCCTGAACCCGTGCTTTGGCTTCAGTCAGTTGCTGGAGAGCGTGTTCAATGTGTTCCGCTTCCAGTTCACCGCATGAATTACCATCAAGGTCAACACGCTGTGCACCTTCTTTAACACCATACAGATAGCGCCAACTTGATGTGTACAGACGTAAGGCGGAGCGCAGTTGTGTTTTACTTAAACACTCTTCGTCCTGAATACGTTCAACGATATCTTGAAAAATACCGATCTTTAAAGGACGAGCTTCACCTTCTGCTACGAAACAGAGCGGGAAACGCTCAGCTAAAAATGCAATAATCTCTTTACTACTATTCAACTTAGGTTGATTTTCCATGAAATTTCCTGATTACAACGGTTTTGCCAACCAGCATAGGCATGAACTGGCGTCATTATAATAGCGTTGCTGATAAATGCCACGTTATCCATATGTTAAGTTACATTCAATTCAACATATTTAGGCATAACGCACTGTTCTAAATGAGCACAAAGCCCATCAATAAGGGCTTGTAAGCCAAATTCGTCTTTCTCGTCGAACCTATTAAAGACCGTACTATCAATATCCAATACACCGATGATTCTATCGCTTACGATCAACGGCAACACAATTTCAGCGTTACTAGCGGCATCACAGGCGATATGGCCTGGGAACGTATGAACATCATCAACACGCTGGATGCGCTTTTCTAATACAGCCGTTCCGCATACCCCCTTGCCAACAGGTATTCTGACACAAGCAACTTTTCCCTGAAATGGCCCTAACACCAACGTATCGCCATCAATCAGGTAAAAACCAACCCAGTTAACATCATGCAAGCGTTCATACAACAATGCACTGGCATTAGCCAGCGTTGCTATTAAGTCATACTCACCAGACAACAGAGCTTTTAAGTCCCCCGTAAGCTCCCGATAGAACTCATTTTTATTCATAATTGACCTATCCGATGAAATTCACAAAACGCATCTCTATTTTTATATCAAAAAAATATCAAATGCCCATAACAATAAGGTTAACAGTCTGTCACACTGACGTAAATTCTTTACTATCTTTAATAAGATATTCTTTAATATATTTATTGAATACTTGCAAAAGCTTGTGAGATATCACACTACCTACCAAAACATTATCAGGGGCGCAACCAGTATGAATATGATTCACCGTCAGCACCTCCAGGTTCCCATACAATAAAATTAAATTGAACTTTTCCACAATTATAAAGATCAATTATCTGATAACAGTGTCGTTCATTAGCCTCTTCCATTTGAGAATTGACTGGTTGTGTAGTAAAAAACAAAACATTCAAACAATTTATCCGTAGAATTATTGCATTTACTACACCATCACTAACACTTTTACTCCTTACTACCACACCAAATAAATATTTCCTACTGAATGTATAAAAGGTCAAAGAATGACAAAGATAAAAAAAGCAATATGACGATAGTAAGTTTTAGAACAGATAATTATAACAGCAATATCATCTACCGATTATCCAACATAGAAAATATTATTACTGGAAATCTCAGCTATTTGATCTATCCTCAATGATGGCCACACTGGTCTTACCTGTTATCTAAAAGTTAAGGAGCGATCATGAACCAGACAATATTAAGAATTTCCAGCTACGAAATTGATGATGCTATTCTCTCTTCACCTTCTGAAGAGGATGATATCACCATCAGCATTCCCTGTAATTCCGACCGCGAACTCTGTATGCAGTTGGATGGATGGGATGAACACACCAGTATTCCCGCCTTATTAAACGATAAACACATTCTTCTCTACAGAAAGCATTATGATAGACAAAGACATGCATGGGTTATGAGGGTGGTCTGATGTCCACAAAACTTGTGACAAAAAAAGGCCGAGTTGACTCCTCTACTCGGCCTAGGGAAAATGGCTCTTAAGAGCCGTGCGCTAAAAGTGTCATTGAGACGAAAAACAACTTACAACTTAAAGCGTAGCCGACATACTTGCATTTTACCAACTTTTTGGATAATAAATAATCAAAAACAACATCTTCCATTAAGCCAAATATAGACGCTATCGCTTACTCAATGACATTATTTTTTATCGCACAATGCTAAAGCTGCTTGTTGGAATGGCTCTATACTCATTTTTTGAGTTGGATTTTTGCTATCATCCAATAAAATAATATCCAAAGACTTAGCATTCACTTTCCCTACCTGCATCATCTCTGTGGCTATATCATTCAATGGGTATTGCACTAACGTACTTGGATTAATCACAAACAGAGCCTTATTTGCTCGGCAATCCAACATCACCTCTTCCCGTGTAAATGCCCATTTATCACCAAATTGTAGCTTACTCACCGTTTCAATCGGCGCAGCAACATTTTGAAAAGAGAGACAAAACAAGGAAAGTAATAAGAGTAAACGTTTCATAATAGTTACCAATGTAGATATAAAAGCGAGCGAAGTGGATCTTTATACACTCCAGCTTTTTCCATATTCACTATATATTTAGTGTCAAGAATAGGCTACACCAATAGCACCTATTGAGATAGATAGTTAGCTAAGAAAATCAAACTGGTTGATAAGTGGCAAAAGCAGCAACACATAATAAAACCAATGCTCCGAGGATAATTTCAATCCAACTATTGATAATCAACAACTGATAACGGCCAGGTTGTTTCAGTTTGGGAACCAGGATATAGCGGTTAATTAATGCTAGCATCACCATGCCCGCCACTAATGCTATCTTCAGCCATAGCATGGATTGATATTCACTGCCGCTATATTTCGGCCAGTTCGGCAGCAAAATTAAGCTGCTTATGATGCCCGTTATAATAATCAGGGTTACAGCAACGTGACCATACGTGGAAAAACGCATCATAGAAATCATAATCTGTTTATCCAACCCTATGGCCAATTCATTTTGTATCCGTAAAAATTGCAGACATAACAAAAAAGGCCATAATCCACCAAACCAATACCCAACACTCACTAAGTGAATTACCTGATTGACCTGAGAAAAAACGCCGGTTATCCCATCATGCATTACCGAATGGCCTATAAAGGCATGGCAGGCGAGTAAAACCGTAGAACTGATTAACATCAGAATATTTCTGGCTTTTTGTTTACTGATAAACAAAAACCCCGTAGCAACTATTGAAATCAGTATTTGCCATTGCCAAACTTTACCAAAAGTTGTTCCCAGTACTGCCAACCAGATTTCTAGATTATAAATATCCTGCCAGCCATCACCCATTATTCCCGCCTGAATTGCCAACCATCCAATTGTTGTTATTAATGTCACAACGGTACTGATAATTACCCCTAAACGAAGGCGCGCATCAATCAGAACAGATAAACGCTCAGGAACCAAGATGGCAGTAAATACGCTAAAGCCAAACATTAACATAACTGCCACAAAATGGGTGAAGCGACAAAGAATATACAGCGCCGCCAGAGACATAATTATTTCACTGTAAAGCTATAGACACCTTTGGTCTTATGCCCATCAACAGAGACCACGCTCCAGTTCACATCATATCTCCCTGTCGTTAGTTTATCTTCGATAGGAAGAATCAGTTTTGTATTAGTTGCCGGATCAAGCTTCAATTTTCCGGTTTTAATGGGTCTATTTTCCGGACCAGTCACTTTTACTTTACTAAAATTCAGTTCAATACCTTCAGAAAAGCTTAATGTGATTACCTGCGGTGTATTTTCTACAGTAGTATCTTCCGCCGGAATTTGTTCTGTCAAATGGGCATGGGCCAAAGCTTGCTGGCAGGATATGCCAACAAAAAGAACAATTAGAGCAGATAATTTTCGGCAAAAAGAGCGAATTGTGCTAATAGTCATCAATAACCTCTTAATTTTCAAATGAATCTCGATAAGTTGTCATCATTTTATATCAAAAGAGTTATTTTATCTGCGATAACTTACAATGAGAATTTCGTCTTGTGAACTATCGCGCAAAAATAAAGGAAAACCGCAGCATTGACTTTAAATACCTAAAGTTATTGCGACTACTGCGGCTAATTAATTCCATTTCATTAGACAGGATTTGCAGCAGCCAGACCTTTCAGATCTTTATCCAATAGGAAAAGTGCTTTACCATCCTCGCCAACCATACCCAATTTATCAAGGATAGATTTAAACAATTTCTCTTCTTCATGCTGTTCCGCTACATACCATTGCAGAAAGTTAAAAGTAGAATAATCCTGCGTGGTTATCGCCAAATGAGCAAGTTTATTAATTTCGGCAGTAATAAACTTCTCGTGTTCATAAGTTCTATTGAGTACATGGGTTATAGATTCATAATCGGCGGAAGGCGCATCAATTTGCCCCAAACGAGGCATTGCACCTGTATCACTCAGATAATCAAACAAACGATGCATATGCTGCATTTCTTCCTGGGAGTGTGATTTAAAAAACGCAGCAGCGCCAGGTAATCCTTGTTCACCGCACCATGCACTCATTTGTAGATATAAATTCGCAGAATAGAACTCCAGATTCATCTGTTCATTTAATTTATCAATCATTTCTCGGTTTAACATAATAGATACTCCAGTCATTAATTCACCTATATTATGCCAATTAAATTAGAATAATAAAACCCAATAAGAGAAAATAAATTAAATATACATATCATATTGAAATATAAATATATTTCCTGATAAATAAAATGAAAATGAATCTCATTTAATATATTTAAATGAAAATGAATTACATTTACAAAATAATCTTCATCAAGGAATTTTTATATTTAATGATAATGAATATTATTTATATTTATAAAATAATCAATTCAGACCTTGCCAGAAAAACTCTTCTAGATTAGTTTTATCACTTTGTGTGTGAATGAGAAAGACACTTATGAAACATAATCTGGCCGAGCTTTCCACAGAGAACATGGATAAAGTGAATGTTGATTTGGCAGCCTCCGGCGTAGCTTTTAAGGAGCGTTACAATATGCCAGTACTGCCTGATACCGTTGAACAAGAGCAACCCGAGTATCTGCGGCAATATTTTCAACAACGTTTAGTGTATTATCGCCAATTATCCAAACAATTTTCCCGTTTACCCTACGAACCCAAAAGCCGCTAATCAGCCAGTAAGCATGGGTAACCACCGGATAACCGGTGGTTATATCCAATCACTGATCGGCGAACCTATCTGTTGCACTAATAAGCTGATGTAAAATACCCGGCTCATCAAATGAATGCCCTGCTCCTTCAATAATATGTAATTCCGCCTCCGGCCATGCCTGCGCTAAATCCCAAGCATTTTGCACCCGGCAAGCCATATCATATCGGCCATGAATGATAACTGCCGGAATATCCCGTATAACGTCAATATTATTCAACAGTTGCTGCTCCTCATTCATAAAACCTTCATTGATAAAATAGTGGTTTTCAATCCGAGCAAATGCCAAAGCAAACTCATCTTCTGCAAAACACTCCACACTATTTGAAGGAAGCAATGTCACCGTCTCCCCTTCCCACAAACTCCAGAGACGAGCGGCTTCTAATTGCACACGAAGGTCATCACTGGTCAGCCGCTTATTATATGCTCCGATCACATCCTTTCGTTCTTCCTCGGATAAAATAGATACTGTGCGTTGCCATTTGTCAGGGAAGAAATTAGAAGCGCCATCCTGATAATACCAGTGCAACTCTTGTGGTCTCAGCAAGAAAATTCCCCGAAGAATTAATTCAGAAACGCGTTGAGGATGAGTCTGGGCATAAACTAAAGATAAAGTTGAACCCCACGAGCCACCAAATACCAGCCATTTTTCCACCCCCATCAATTGACGTAAACGCTCAATATCTTCAACTAAATGCCAAGTGGTATTATTTTCCAAACTGGCATGAGGTTTTGAACGTCCACAACCACGCTGATCGAATAGCATGACATGATATTTCTTCAGGTCGAATAACCGACGGTGATAAGAGGCAATACCACCGCCCGGCCCGCCATGAATAAATACAGCAGGCTTACCTACAGGATTACCGCACAATTCCCAATAAATTTGATGACCATCGCCTGTATCCAAATAACCCGAGCGATAAGCTTCACAAACCGGATATAATTTTCTCAATTCTGACATAACATTTCCTTTACTGACTAACACCAAACCCAGTATCCGTCTAACGACGGGTAGAGATAACTAGCAGAAAATGTTATTTCAATTCGCTATAGCTAATCGTATTTTGCTGACAATCAACGACAACACGATAATCTTTGTCACGCTTAGAACCACGAACAGTCAGCGGAATTTTTAAGATATCTTTATCGCCAGTAATATTTTCCGCCTTTACCCACGCCACTGGTTTAGAAGTTCCCAACTGCTTTCTATCTTCTGACCAATGGTTAATGCGGTTTTGCAGAAAATCACGCTTTACTTGAGCGGCAATTTGCGATTTGGTTAAATTATCGCAAGAAATAAATTTATCAACACGTTTGTTCTCCGATACAGCAGATACTGTGAATGAAACAGTGAGCAAAAGTGCAGCGCCCGATAGGCCAACTCTGTTAATGATATGACATGCTTTCATACTACCTCCCGTTAATATCTCAAAGTAAGAGATTAAATATGGAGCTAACCTAGCATGTCAGGTAAAACAAATGTGTGATTATTGTTAAATAAATAATTTAATTATGTTCATTTTTCATCATCAAACACTACATTCACCTGTTCTTTTCCTCGATGCTGTTCACGAATTTCTTGAGCAACCAACGCAATCGCTTCCCCACTGCTCATTCCTTCAACCATCAATTGCTGAATTTTTTCCACTGCTAGTTGCTGTTCCTGATGGGATAAAGCTGGCATATCCGAAAACATGATAATAACCTCTATAAAGTGATCTATGCCGAGGAGTATAGCGATTTTTAACTCAAGTAAGGAATGGATTTCTATGCTAATCTGTAAGGATTAAAATCAAAACTAACTTTTACGTTACAACTGCTAAACCAACATCATAATGAGTATTTCACTACAAAAACGGCAATTACCTTATCAACCAGACGCTGCCATCAACTATTTCGCGCCGATTTCAAACCAGCCTTGGGCAATGCTGCTCCATTCTGGTTCTGCCAACCACCCCCATAACCGGTTTGATATTATGGTTGCAGAACCACGGATAACACTGCTCAGTCATAATAAATCGACTGAAATAAACGAAGATGGTGATATCTATATTACTGAGGAAGATCCCTTTCACCTGCTAAAAAAACAACTAAAGAAATTAAATATTACAGCAAAACTTGATGCTGATTTGCCATTTCAGGGTGGCGTACTCGGTTTATGGGGATATGACCTAGGGCGTTATATTGAAGAATTACCGTCACAAGCCAAAAATGAGCTGTCATTTCCAGATATGGCAATAGGTATTTATGACTGGGCACTGATTGTTGATCATCATAAAAAAGAGGTGATTTTATTCAGTTACAGTAATGTTGACACGCGTCTGAACTGGCTTACATCTCGCCAAGTTTCACCAAAAGCAGCTTTTACGTTGACCAGTGAATGGCAGTCAAATATGAGTGCCAAACAATATAACGAGAAAATTAACTGCATTCATCACTACCTGTTAAATGGCGATTGTTATCAAGTTAATCTGGCACAACGATTTTGCGCCGATTACCAAGGAGATGAATGGCAAGCATTCATAAAACTTAATGAGAGCAACCGCGCACCTTTTTCAGCCTTTATTCGTTTACCGGAAAACAGCGTTATCAGTGTCTCTCCCGAACGTTTTTTACTCTTGGAAAATAAACAAATTCAAACTCGCCCGATCAAGGGAACATTACCGCGCTTAGGTGATGCAGAAAAGGACGCCCTGCAAGCTGAAAAATTAGCAGCTTCAAAAAAAGACCAAGCTGAAAATTTGATGATCGTCGATTTATTGCGGAATGATATTGGCCGGGTAGCCACACCTGGGTCAGTTAAAGTTCCTGAATTATTTGTGGTTGAACAATTCCCTGCCGTTCATCATCTGGTTAGCACAATCACCGCAACACTGCCAAATGAACAACATGCCACGGATCTATTACGTGCCTGTTTTCCCGGAGGTTCTATTACCGGAGCGCCTAAAATCAGAGCGATGGAGATAATAGAAGAACTTGAACCTCACCGCCGACATGGATATTGTGGCTCAATTGGTTATATTAGTTTCTGTGGCACAATGGATAGCAATATCACCATTCGTACCCTCTTAACTGAGAAAGAAAAAATATATTGTTGGGCTGGCGGCGGGATCGTTGCCGACAGCATTGCCGAAAAAGAGTATCAAGAAACATTTGATAAGTTGAATTGTATTTTGCCACAACTAGGGAAAATAAAAGTCATATGATATCGCTGTCTGATTTCGTCAACAGATTTCAGTTACAACTTCCACCACCGCCTAAACGACTTCTAGATAACAACCGCCATGCCGCGGTGTTATTACCCATCATCTGCAAACCGAAACCAACACTATTATTAACCCGGCGCTCCGCCACTTTACGATCACATGCCGGTCAAGTCGCCTTTCCAGGAGGGGTTGCTGATCCTAAAGATAAATCAATAATCGCGACAGCGCTACGAGAAGCGGAAGAGGAAGTTAACATACCTCATCAGAAAGTTCAGGTTCTGGGACAACTCGCCCCTTTAAATAGCACCAGTGGCTATCTGGTGACACCTATTGTCGGATTATTGCCCCCTGGATTATCCCTTCACAGCAACCCGGAAGAGGTTGCCAAAATATTCGAAGTTCCTCTATCAGAAGCGCTTTCACTTTCGAGTTATCATTATCTTGATATTAACCGCCGCGGTCAGCAGCATCGTATCTATTTTTACTGGTACCAGGGACACCTCATCTGGGGGCTGACAGCAACGATAATTCATCAATTAGCTCAACAAGTTCAAGTTTGATCTAAATTATTTAAGGATAATTAATTTGTGCTTTTTTTGCCCATTTTTATTACTATTGCTATCATAATTCAAAAAAAACTGTAAACTCCCTTATCAACACTACTAAATCACAGTAAAGTAGCGTACCCCAATATATATAACTATATCTCTATCTTTTTTAAGGAGTCTGGCGTGATTAGCGTTTTCGACATGTTTAAGGTCGGTATTGGTCCATCTAGCTCTCATACGGTTGGCCCGATGAAAGCCGGCAAACAGTTCGTCGACGATCTGGTAAACCAGGGATTAATGCCTTCTATCACGCGTGTAGCCGTCGATGTTTACGGCTCACTCTCATTAACTGGCAAGGGTCACCATACGGATATCGCCATTATCATGGGTCTGGCAGGCAATTTACCCGCCACCGTTGATATTGATTCGATCCCCGGTTTTATTCGTGATGTAGAGCAAACACAGCGTATTAAGTTAGCCAACGGTTTAC
Organism: Photorhabdus akhurstii; assembly: GCF_019090985.1. Lineage (NCBI taxonomy): Bacteria > Pseudomonadati > Pseudomonadota > Gammaproteobacteria > Enterobacterales > Morganellaceae > Photorhabdus > Photorhabdus akhurstii. The sequence goes on from NZ_CP020335.1 coordinate 3,150,143, forward strand.
ATGAAGTCGATTTCCCACGTGATAGCGGCATGGTTTTCCGTAGTGATAACCTGTCATTACATGAAAACGGCATGCAAATTCACGCATTCGCGGGGGACAAAAAGTTTATAGCAAAACCTACTACTCAATTGGTGGTGGTTTTATTGTTGATGAAGAACACTTTGGTAAACCTTCCCAGGATACCAAACCCGTTTCCTATCCATTCAATTCAGCAAAAGAATTACTGATGAATTGTAATAAAACCGGGTTATCTATTTCCGGTTTAATGATGAAAAATGAGCTGGATCTCCACAGCAAAGAAGAAATTAATGCCTATTTTACCGATGTCTGGGATACCATGCAGGCTTGTATTGAACGTGGTTTGAACACAGAAGGGGTTTTACCTGGCCCACTGCGTGTACCACGCCGGGCAGCGGCACTACATCGCATGCTGACCTCATCAAACAATCTGTCCAATGATCCAATGAATGTTGTGGATTTAGTGAACATGTTCGCTCTGGCAGTCAATGAAGAAAATGCTGCGGGTGGACGTGTTGTTACCGCACCAACCAATGGCGCTTGTGGCATTGTTCCTGCTGTACTCGCTTATTACAACCATTGCATTGAACCTGTAACGCCAGAACTCTATATCCGCTATTTCCTCGCTTCCGGCGCTATTGGCATTCTCTATAAAATGAATGCATCAATATCTGGAGCTGAAGTGGGTTGCCAGGGGGAAGTAGGTGTTGCCTGCTCGATGGCAGCAGCCGGCCTTGCTGAGCTGCTTGGCGGCAGCGCTGAACAGGTCTGTATTGCGGCTGAAATCGGTATGGAACATAACCTCGGCCTTACCTGTGACCCGGTGGCAGGCCAAGTACAAGTACCTTGTATCGAACGAAATGCCATTGCTTCAGTAAAAGCAATCAATGCTGCACGCATGGCTTTGCGCCGTACCAGTGAACCACGTGTTTCTCTCGATAAAGTTATTGAAACCATGTACGAAACAGGTAAAGACATGAACGCTAAATATCGTGAAACATCCCGCGGTGGTCTGGCAATTAAAGTTCAGTGTGATTAATCAAATAAATAACCTGTTTTTAATCAATAAATACTTCTGTAATGAAAATATCCCTACCTTATGGTTGGGATATTTTTTAGCCAAAACTTAAAATGATCATCTTTTGATCTAAAAAGATGAATATGTTTTCGATTTTAAATTAATAAGATGTTACCGAGAACAGAATAAACATCTAACAATAAACAAATTATAGATAATTATAAATTAATTTTACAATTTTTAGCTTATTAAATTGTTTTGTGGTTAACATTTTTATCTATTTCATTTTTTCTGACTGACAGCAATTTTCCTTCGGTATTTCTAATGTTAATCTAACAGCCGATTTTTTCAGTCAATAAGAGATAAAGTCTAAATCAAGTCAAATATTTAGGTATCATATTGATAAAAGGTCATTATTCATACAAATAAGATTTTTATTGGAGGAATGATTCATCAAAATTATTGCAGTAACTTTGTAATAATCCTGCGTTTATATTGTTAACAGAGGGGAAAACAAGTGAGTATAGCCATTATGATTGGCACGCACGGGGCTGCGGCTGAGCAACTGCTTCGTACCGCAGAGATGTTAATTGGAGAGCAAGAAAATGTTTCCTACATTGACTTCGTTCCTGGTGAAAATGCCGATACTTTATTTGAAAAATACAACAGTAAACTCGAAACGCTTAATACAGAGCAAGGTGTACTGTTTCTTGTCGATACATGGGGAGGAAGTCCATTCAATGCGGCTAGCCGTATCGCCGTAGATAAAAAGAATTACGAAATCATCACCGGTGTTAACGTTCCAATGCTGGTTGAAACCTTTATGTGTCGAGATGATGACCCATCTCTGGCAGAACTGGTTTCTGTTGCTCTGGAAACAGGGAAAGAAGGCATCCGGGCCCTGAAAACAGAAGAACCTCAAAAAACTGAACCAGCAAAGCCTGTAGCATCCGTTGCGGCGCCTTCATTTGCGCCATCAACCGGTGGTCATATGAAAATCGCACTGGCCCGAATTGATGACCGCCTCATTCATGGTCAGGTCGCTACTCGTTGGACAAAAGAAACCAATGTCAAACGGATCATTGTCGTCAGCGATGAAGTTGCTGCTGATACTGTCCGTACCACCTTACTAAAACAAGTTGCTCCACCGGGGCTCAGTGCTCACGTTGTTGATGTTGCAAAATGTGTTCGCGTTTATAACAACCCGAAATATGCCAATGAACGTGTCATGTTGCTGTTTACAAACCCAACAGATGTTTTGCGTTTAGTCGAGGATGGTGTCGATATCACATCTGTCAACATCGGAGGAATGGCTTTCCGTCAGGGGAAAACACAAGTTAACAACGCAATATCCGTTGATGAAACCGATATTGAAGCCTTCAAAAAACTAGATGAACGAGGTATTGAGCTTGAAGCCCGTAAGGTTGCCAGTGACAGCCGTCTACAAATGATGGATCTACTCCAGAAGGTTAAAAACGAAAACCAGATCAGAGCAATTTAACTATTACTCAATGACAAAAATTTCTCAATGATAAAAATTTCTCACCAAATTTAATTTGGTTACAGGAGACAAACAATGGAAATTACCGTTGTTCAAATTACATTGATATTCATCGTAGCTTGTATAGTGGGAATGGATTCCATTCTTGATGAATTTCAATTCCATCGCCCACTCGTGGCCTGCACCTTAATCGGGATCATTCTTGGTGATATGACAACTGGTATCATTATCGGTGGTACGCTAGAGATGATCGCCCTTGGCTGGATGAATATCGGTGCTGCAATTGCCCCGGATGCGGCCTTAGCATCAATCATCTCAACGATTCTGGTCATCGCCGGTGGTCGTGATATCGGTGAAGGTATCGCCTTGGCCATTCCACTAGCAGCAGCAGGACAAGTTCTGACTATCATTGTACGTACCATCACAGTCGCCTTCCAGCATGCGGCTGACAATGCAGCAGAACGTGGCAGCCTGCGTGCGATTAGCTTTATCCATCTATCCGCATTACTACTCCAGGCTATGCGTATCGCCATCCCTGCTTTGATCGTTGCACTATCGGTTGGCACCAACGAAGTCCAGCAGTTACTTGCCTCTATTCCAAAAGTGGTAACAGATGGCTTGAACATCGCAGGAGGGATGATCGTCGTTGTAGGTTATGCAATGGTTATCAACATGATGCGTGCCGGCTACCTAATGCCTTTCTTCTACCTCGGCTTCGTCACAGCGGCATTCACTGAATTTAACCTGGTTGCATTGGGCATTATTGGTATTGTTATGGCCGTGCTGTACATTCAGCTAAGCCCTAAATATAACAAATCTCAGGTAGTTGCTGCCCCCGGACACACCAATAACGATCTTGATAACGAATTAGATTAAAAGGATGAGCAACATGTTAGATACAACAAAAACGGCTGCTCAGACAGCAGACCAGAAAAAACTGACGCCCAGTGATATCCGCGGTGTATTTCTCCGTTCTAATGTGTTTCAAGGTTCATGGAACTTTGAACGTATGCAGGCCCTAGGCTTCTGCTTCTCTATGGTGCCAGCTCTTCGTCGTTTGTATCCAGAAAATACCGATGAACGTAAACAGGCACTCAAACGCCATCTTGAATTCTTTAACACCCACCCCTACGTCGTTGCGCCTGTACTGGGTGTCACTATGGCAATGGAAGAACAGCGTGCTAACGGTGCAACCATCGATGATGGTGCAATCAACGGTATCAAAGTTGGTCTGATGGGACCATTGGCCGGTGTTGGCGACCCTATTTTCTGGGGAACAGCCCGCCCAGTATTTGCTGCTTTGGGTGCTGGCCTCGCAATGAGCGGTAGCTGGCTTGGGCCTGTCTTGTTCTTCTTCTTATTCAACCTTGTACGCCTGTTGGTTCTCTATTCAGGTATCTCTTATGGTTATAAGAAAGGAATCAATATCGTTCAGGATATGGGTGGTGGCTTCCTGCAAAAAATGACGGAAGGAGCGTCAATCCTTGGCCTATTTGTCATGGGGGCATTAGTCAATAAATGGACGAAAGTCAATATCCCGTTGGTTGTATCAGAAATTCCTAACCAACAGACGGGTGAAACGACAATAACCACAGTTCAGAATATCCTCGATCAGTTGATGCCGGGCCTGGTACCCCTTTTGCTGACATTTGCCTGTATGTGGCTATTACGGCATAAAGTCAATGCCCTGTGGATCATTATTGGCTTCTTTATTCTAGGGATTATTGGCGCCAGATTTGGTTTCCTTGGTCTCTAGTAAATATCATTCGGGGAGGAGCTCCTCCCCATCTTTTCTTTTTTATAACAATATAGGGATAAGGAATGAGCCTTAATGATATAGTATTAGCTGGTTTAATCGTACTAATGCTAGCTTTTGCTGTTTATGATGAATTCGTGGTTAATTTGCTGAAAGGGAAAACCTACTTACAAATACAGCTAAAAAGAAAACACAAAATTGATGCACTCATCTTTATTATCCTTATTCTTATTGTTGTTTATAACAATATTACCACCTATGGTAGCCGTTTAACCACATATTTATTGTTGTTTACTACCCTGGTGACTATTTATATTTCCTATATACGTTCGCCTAAATTATTGTTTAAGAATAACGGTTTCTTCTATGCAAACACCTTTATTTCCTATAACCGGATAAAAACCATGAATTTATCTGAAGATGGCATCCTGGTTATTGGTTTAGAAAACAAGAAATTATATATATCAGTAAGCCAAATTGATGATTTAGAAAGAATTTACAAATTCCTCATCGAAAATAGATAGATAAGAAATAATAATATATAAAGAAATAAATAATAAACAGTCAGCTATACGCTGGCTTTTATTTTTCCCATAAAATAGATAATGATAATTATTATCAATATCATTGATTAACCCTAAAAATAATATTATTTTCCCTTTTTGAATTATTGTGCTATCTTTTAAATTGTCATGGGGAGTAGCCTGTTTCGGAGAAACGATTTAGTTAATTTCTCTGAAAAGCCCGTATCAACACGCTCGTTACAAAATAAACGTGGTGCGGGTAGCCTTATTGCTATCTTAACAGGCATTATTGTTGCTAAAAATAGCAAATGAAATAGTCTAATGAGATAGCTATTAACTCGGTTGGCAAGACCATTGCATATAGCACCATCATTGGTTGGGGGTGGGTTATATGTATATGGAAACACCCAACCGAGGCTATATTAATGAATATGTACGCAACCATCATCCTAGCTTTAGCACTTTCAATGGATGCCTTTGCTGCTTCAATTTGTAAAGGGGCCGCACTACATAGACCGCATTTTCGTGAAGCAATCCGTACAGGTTTAATATTTGGTTTGGCAGAAGCCTGTACCCCATTGATTGGCTGGTCTCTAGGGCTTTATGCCAGCCAATATATTATGGAGTGGGATCACTGGGTTGCTTTCACTCTGTTATTCATTCTGGGTTGTAGAATGATTACAGAGAGTTTCAAAGCAAAGCAGGAAAAAAAGTGTGAATCACCCTGCCGCCATAATTCAATTGTGTTGATAACAACAGCCATTGCCACCAGTCTGGATGCAATGGCAATTGGTATTGGGCTAGCGTTCCTTGAAGTCAATATCGTGCATACTGCGATGGCTATCGGAATGATGACAATGATTATGGCAACATTGGGCATGTTAATTGGCCGTTATATTGGCCCACGGTTAGGCAAACGTGCTGAACTTATTGGTGGGCTAATTCTGATTGCAATTGGCTTCAATATCTTGTTTGAACATCTCGAATTATTTATGTACGCCAAATAGCGCCGCCAGCCCAAAATATTTATGCCCGTAAGTCCATAGGGTATATCTGTTAAACGCTATATTTTGGGCTGAAATCTTGATCAATTAAGGCGTTGATAGACCCGCAATATAAAATCAGTTTCACATTCAAACAGAGTTCTATCTGCCAATCCTTTTTTCACATCTTCCGTTGCTCGCCAGGCAAATGGTGTCATCTGTAATAAATGATACGCTTGCAGGCCATCTAATTTCATTGGGTAAGATAACAATTCCTCGGTTATCAATTCAAATCCTTCCAACGGTTCTGCCTTCAATGGATGAAGATGAATATTTTGATAAATCAACTCCTTGAGCTGATAAAGATGGCGAGGACCAGGAGTAACTGTCAAAACAACTCCCTGTGGCTTAACCACCCTTGCCAACTCTTCCGCTTTGCAAGGCGCGTAAATCCTTAATACCCCGGCAAGCGATTTATCGGCAAATGGCAAACGATGGCTCGACGCAACACAAAAGTTAACAGCCGGATAACGCTTAGCGCCATAACGAACTGCGATCTTGGCAACATCTAACCCATAGATTTTAAGATTACACTTCTTACTTAGTAGTGCTTCAACCGCAGCAGTGTAATAACCTTCACCACATCCTATATCCAGCAAACTCTCTGCATTTTCTGGCAAATACTTTTCCAGTAATTCCGAAACCCGTTGTTGTAATGGTTGATAATGCCCTGAATCCAAAAATGCTCTTCTTGATTGCATCATATCCGGGCTATCGCCCGGCTCCTTGGATTTTTTATGCTGAACGGGCATCAAATTAACATACCCTTCTTTAGCACAATCAAACTGATGATTATTCTCACAGCGCCATTGCTGTCGAGCGAGCAATAAAGATTGATGACATAAAGGACATTGATAAGACATAAGATTCCAAAAATATAAGCAAAAACCAGCCAGCACTATAGCATATTCTGATACTTTTCGTCGTGAATCATACCAATTAATAATTCTATATAAACGACTAATCATTATCTTGAATGAAATTATATTCCATTATTTTCAGTCCTTTTTTTGAAACGGCTCGCAATATTTCTATGGCATAAATCTATTTATCAGGTATGATTCTTCAATCAAAACTTAAGAAAGCATCATTGCTAATAAATTATTTAACTAATAGAAACAACTAATAATGCGGATAATATAATGAATATTTTCATACAATATTTTAATAAATTAAGATCAATTTCACCGAAATTCGATATTATGCCCAATACAAACTATTTGGATTTTATCCCACAGAAAAGTGACGTTGATACTTTAGCGGATGATCTGGATAAAGTCCGTGCGGACTTTGCCGCTGTACTAAAGCAATTCAATGACGAAATTATACCCTATGGATTTCAAGATGCATCGCGACGGCAAGGGAGTGAATCCCCGGGAGCATAGCAAACTATGTGACCGGGGTGAGCGAGTGCAGCCAACAAAGAGGCAACTTGAAAGATGACGGGTATATATTATCTACAGGGAAAGAGACAATATATGAGCCAAAGAGCCACCGGAAAACATCCGAAAATAGTTAAACAATCTAATCAAGGTGATATCAATCCATTATATTATCAATTGCTTGATTCAGAGATATTAACACTTTATGAACAACACTCCAAAGGAGCTGCTGACCGATTTCTAACTCTGATCGAACAACAACAGAAGCACAGACACGAGATAGAAAGAGTTGCCTTAGAGCAAATGGTAAGAAAAAGTATAAGAGGACACAGTTATGGATTATTACTCACTTTTACCTCTCTGTTTGTCGCTTTAATCTTGGGCTTAAATGGGCATAATTGGTTAGCAGGGATTATCGGATGCGGTACTGTAACAACGATTCTAGTTATTTATGTTTTAAATAGAAATCCACAACCATTTGTAAAATGAATCAATATAGGTCAGGGAAAAATGTATTCTTTTATATTGTCATAAAATTTTACTCTACCTAATAATTAGGCTTAGTAAAAGAAAATCACCATCAGTAAATTATTAATGATTATATATCATTATCACCCTATTATTTCATCATTTATGAAAATTTTATTTCATAAGAAATTAATATAATGTTTTTATATTAAATTTTTATCATTAATTTCATCGTCTTCATTAATAGAATAGTTACAAATATCATATAAATTGATGATTGAAATGTCTTAATATACCCTATGGATTTCAAGATGCATCGCGACGGCAAAGGAGTGAATCTCCGGGAACATTGCGAACTATGTGACCGGGGTGAGCGAGCGCAGTCAACAAAGAAGCAACTTGAAAGATGACGGGTATAAATTCTTTTATTGCCATGTTTCACTTATAAAAAACCTGTCGGAGCAGATTGGTTAAAAATAAAAAAACACAGTTAAGCGGCTAGATATGAAAAAACCCCGCTTGGGACGAGGTTTGATACCTTACGAATAATTAATTTACATAGACAACGCTTTTAAAACATGAATCGGATCTTTTTCTATTGCTTTCAGCAATGCTTTTGCTGGCCCGGTTGGTTCACGTCTTCCTTGCTCCCAATTGCGTAAAGTCCCAACATTAACGGAAATCAATTTAGCAAAACCAGTTTGACTTAATCCTGTCGCTTGGCGAATATTTTTTACTTTTATCGCCTCAACATTAATTTCACGAGAGGGCGCACGTTCACCATTAATAATCTCATTCATCTGAGTCATACTTTCAGTCAGCCTGGCAAATAATTTACTATCCATCTCTACCACCACTCATTTAAGTCTCTCAGGATTTTCTTCTCTGATTCACTCAGATCGTCTTTTGTACCTTTTTATAAATCAACAACAATCGGATATGTGAAACGTCCACTTTGTAGTAATAAATAATACGTACACCACCACGCTTTCCCTTACCACAAGAGACCCACCTGACTTTACGCAACCCGCCAGTACGCTGGATAATATCTCCAGCCGTGGGATTATCTGCAAGATATTGCTGAAACTCACGATATTCATCGTCACTTAATAACTCTTTACAGTCCTCAGTAAAAATATCAGTTTCAATAAATATCAGTTTCAATAAATATCATATTTAAGTGCGTCATAAGTGTATGTGAAGCCATCATATACCCCATCACACAGTAAGTCAATGACGCATAGATGTCTCTAAAAAACAATGCTGATATGGTTTAATTTGGTGAGCGTTGGAAATAAAAAGGCCCTAAAGTCAGGACCTTGAATTAACGAAATGTGACGATTTGGCATGATATGGGGAGGCTTTAAATCATTCCCACTCAATAGTCGCAGGTGGTTTACCGCTGACATCATAGACAACTCTTGATATCCCATTGACTTCATTGATGATCCGGTTAGAAACCCGGCCCAGAAAATCGTATGGTAAATGCGCCCAATGTGCGGTCATAAAATCAATCGTTTCTACTGCCCGTAACGAAACAACCCAGTCATATTTACGACCATCCCCCATGACACCCACGGAGCGAACCGGCAAGAATACAGTAAACGCCTGACTGACTTTGTTGTACAAATCAGCTTTGTGCAGCTCTTCGATGAAAATAGCATCAGCCAGACGTAGCAGATCGCAGTACTCTTTCTTCACTTCACCCAATACACGAACACCCAAACCTGGGCCAGGGAATGGATGACGGTTCAACATGTCATAAGGCAATCCCAATTCCAAACCAATCTTGCGCACTTCATCTTTAAACAGCTCTTTCAGCGGTTCCACCAGACCCAATTTCATCTCTTCCGGCAAACCACCTACGTTATGATGAGATTTGATAACGTGTGCTTTGCCTGTCGCAGATGCCGCTGATTCGATGACGTCTGGGTAAATAGTGCCTTGTGCCAGCCATTTAACCTGAGTCTGTTTACTTGCCTCTTCATCAAAGACTTCAATAAATACACGACCTATCGTTTTACGTTTCTCTTCCGGATCATTGATGCCAGCCAGTGCAGCAAGGAAGCGATCTTCTGCTGGGACATGAATGATATTCAACCCAAATTTGCCGGCAAACATTTCCATTACCTGATCAGCTTCATTCAGACGCAGTAAGCCGTTATCAACAAATACACAGGTCAGGCGATCACCAATTGCACGATGCAGTAACAATGCGGTGACAGAGGAATCAACACCACCGGACAGCCCCAGAATAACGTGATCTTCACCAACCTGTTCACGCAGGCGTACAACGGTATCTTCGATAATAGAAGCAGGTGTCCACAACGCTTCACATTGGCATATATCCAGTACAAAACGTTCCAATATACGCTGCCCCTGATGGGTATGGGTGACTTCCGGGTGGAATTGCACGCCATAAAAACGTTTTTCTTCATTCGCTATAATGGCAAATGGACAGGTATCAGTGCTGGCGATAGTGATAAAGTCCTCAGGAATTGCCGTAACTTTATCACCGTGACTCATCCATACATCCAATAATGGTTTACCTTGCTCATTTGATGAATCTTGAATTCCACGGAATAATGCGCTTTCCGCTTTAATCTCAACCTGAGCATAACCAAATTCACGTTCAGTAGAATCTTCTACCTTACCACCGAATTGTACTGACATCGTTTGCATGCCATAGCAAACGCCGAGAACAGGAATACCAGCGTTAAAAACATATTCAGGAGCCCGTGGACTTCCTTGTGCTGTAGTACTTTCCGGACCACCGGAAAGAATAATACCGCTTGGGTTGAATTCGCGGATTTGCTCTTCAGTGACATCCCATGCCCAAAGTTCACAATAAACCCCGATTTCACGGATACGGCGAGCAACCAATTGAGTGTATTGCGAACCAAAATCAAGGATAAGAATGCGGTGCTGATGGATATTAGTTGTCATGTGCGGTGAATTCCAAAAAAACAAGTAACAAATAAAGATAAGCAGCCCTTATACGGGCCACAATAAATATGGATTACAAACCTAGCCGGTAGTTTGGAGACTCTTTGATAATGGTGACATCGTGAACGTGGCTTTCCTGAATGCCAGCACCACTAATGCGAACAAATTCTGCTTTGGTTCTCAATTCATCAATAGTTGCACAGCCGGTCAGTCCCATACAGGAGCGCAAGCCTCCCATTTGCTGATGGACAATGTTTTTCAGCAAGCCTTTGTAGGCAACACGACCTTCAATACCTTCCGGTACCAGTTTGTCTGCGGCATTATCAGTTTGGAAATATCGATCAGAAGAGCCTTTGGACATCGCCCCTAATGATCCCATGCCACGGTAAGATTTAAATGAACGTCCTTGGTACAGCTCAATTTCTCCTGGTGATTCTTCTGTCCCTGCCAACATAGAACCCACCATAACGCACGACGCTCCCGCTGCGATAGCTTTGGCAATATCGCCAGAGAAACGAATGCCGCCATCAGCAATAACTGGAATACCAGTGCCTTCCAACGCTTCAACAGCATCAGAGATAGCGGTAATTTGCGGCACTCCTACACCGGTAACAATACGGGTAGTACAGATAGAACCGGGACCAATACCGACTTTAACCGCATTGACGCCTGCCGCTACCAGCGCTTTTGCACCTTCCCCAGTCGCCACGTTACCACCAATAATTTGTAGATTTGGGTACTTAGCACGAGTTTCACGGATACGTTGCAGTACCCCTTCTGAATGACCATGCGAGGAATCAATAAGCAGAACATCAACACCAGCGGCAACCAATGCATCAATACGCGCTTCATTGCCAGCACCAGCACCAACCGCGGCACCAACACGTAAACGACCACGTTCATCCTTACAGGCGTTAGGTTTACGTTCTGCTTTCTGAAAATCTTTAACTGTGATCATGCCGAGCAGATGAAAGTTTTCATCAACTACCAACGCTTTCTCAACACGTTTTTCATGCATTTTCTGCAACACAATTTCACGGGCTTCAGCTTCTTTTACTGTCACCAGACGCTCTTTAGGCGTCATTACCGCAGTAACAGGCTGATCCAAATCGGTAACGAAACGGACATCACGGCCAGTAATAATACCAACCAACTCATTTCCTCCAGTGACAACCGGATAACCCGCAAAACCATTACGTTCTGTCAATTCTTTAACTTCACGCAGCGTTGTTTCAGGTGCCACAGTGACTGGATCTGTCACAACACCACTCTCATGTTTTTTGACTCGGCTAACTTCTTCTGCCTGACGCTCAATAGACATATTTTTATGGATGAAACCCATGCCACCTTCTTGAGCCAATGCGATAGCCAAACCGGATTCAGTGACAGTATCCATAGCGGCAGACAACATTGGAACTTTTAGACAAATGGTGGAGGTCAGTTGAGTAGACAGGTCAGCAGTATTAGGTAGAACAGTAGAGTGAGCAGGAACTAACAGAACATCATCAAAGGTTAAAGCTTCTTTTTTAATTCGTAACATAAGCAATATCTCACCAAGCTGCTGAAAATTTAAGGGATAAAATATTGCCGCGGCATTATACAGAACGTAATCGGTTGCCTCCAGCATTTTATTAAAAAATTTCTTGCTTACTTCATGATGCAGGTTAGTATCAGCACATTAAGTTATTGTTTTGAAATTTGATCTTTCTCACATGTCACTACTTTTTAATACTGGAATTTTTTCTGTCAGCCGTCTCAATCAGACGGTTCGGCAACTGCTTGAAATGGAAATGGGCAGAATTTGGCTAAGCGCTGAAATATCCAATTTTTCTCAGCCCTCCTCCGGGCACTGGTATTTCACGCTAAAAGATGAACGTGCCCAAGTGCGAGCGGCGATGTTTCGCAATAGCAATCAACGGGTAACATTCAGGCCGCAAAATGGTCAACAGGTTTTGGTTCGGGCGGCAATTACGCTTTATGAACCAAGAGGGGACTATCAGCTTATTGTTGAAAGTATGCAACCCGCCGGTGATGGTCTGTTACAGCAACAGTTTGAACTATTGAAACAAAAACTCAGTACAGAAGGGTTATTTGACCAAAGCCATAAAAAACCATTGCCATCCCCGGCTCAACAGCTTGGTGTAATTACTTCAACCAGTGGCGCAGCCCTGCATGATATTTTGAATATTTTAAAGCGCCGTGATCCATCACTGCCCATCATCATTTATCCGACAGCGGTTCAGGGAACAGAAGCACCGTTACAGATTATCCGAGCTATTGAATTAGCCAATGAACGGCAGGAATGTGATGTACTGATTGTCGGACGCGGAGGCGGCTCTTTAGAAGACTTATGGAGTTTCAACGACGAACACGTCGCCAGAGCCATTTTTCACAGTGATATTCCGATAGTCAGTGCGGTCGGTCATGAAACAGATGTTACCATTGCTGACTTTGTAGCAGATTTACGCGCCCCGACACCATCAGCGGCGGCTGAGTTAGTCAGCCGTAATCAGCTCGAATTATTACGCCATATTCAATCGCAACAACAACGGCTGGAAATGGCAATGGACTACTTCTTTGCCCAGAAACAGCGTGTTTTCAGTCTGGTCTCTCATCATTTACAGCAGCAACATCCTCGTTTACGACTAGCGCGTCAACAAAATTTACTAGTCAGTTTACGCCAGCGGCTCACTGACAGCTTGCAACGACATTTGAGACAAAGTGATCTGACTTATAAGAAATTACAGCAACAGCTCTGGTACGCTGAACCTAGTCCGCAGATCCACCAATATAGCCAACAGATTCAACAACAAGATTTTCGGTTAAGGCAAGCGATTGAAAGGCAAATTAGTCGTTCCAGAGAAAAATTTGCCATTTCTTGTTCACGGATGGAAGCGGTTAGCCCTTTGGCAACCCTGGCCCGCGGTTATAGCATTAATCAAACATCGGATGGAAAATTACTGAAACAAACCAAACAGGTACATGTTGGTGATGTCCTGAATACCCGTTTACAAGATGGCTGGATTGAAAGTGAGGTGTTGAAAATCAAGAAAGAACGGAAAAAACGATCTGCAAATCTGAAATAGTGGCTTTCCTTTGCCACTTATTTTTCCTATGTCAGAAACGGATTTCTGCACCGGCAATATAGGTCCGGCCCCGAGCGGTTTGATTAGCAGAAGTGGATTCATTCATTAATGCAGCCGTATTATTCATACGATTAAGCGCTTCAGAATAGTTTCTGTTTGTCAAATTCTGTACCAAGAATTTAAGTAGCACATTTTTATTTATTTTATAATCACTGTAAAAATCGACCACGGTTGGAATTTTTTTCTCCTTTTCCATCACCGTTCGCCCATCACTATCCTGATTATAGGGATCTGAATCTAGCTTATAGGAATTACCGGTATATTTAACTATCGCTCCAATACGAAGTTTTTCGCCTAATAAGCGAACCCCTGTATCCAAAGTCATAAAACTTTCAGGTAATTGTGATGCAGGATCTGCCCCAAAAATCGATGTAGAAATAGAAGTCGGTTGGCTTGTTTTTTGTCGACTATAAGCCAACTTGCTATAAAATACACCGACATCATAATCAGCAGAGACTTCATAACCGCGCATTCTTACCGGAGTTATGCTATTGCTATAAATATGTATACCAAAATTTGCGTCAACATGCTTCCAATCTTCTTCTGATAATTTCGAAGATTGGCATACCCTACCATCTTTACACAGAGCATATAAATCACTACTGATGTAATTCTTTATCTTAGTATGATACCAGGCTGCTTTCAGACGGAAAGTATCTCCTTTTACAATCATGTCTGGACGGTAACTATTAAAGCCGATTTGATAAGTATCTGCTTTTTCTCCTTTCAGGAATGGATTAATTGATGCGCCACCTTCATTGCCATAGAAGATTTCCTGTACGTTCGGCGCTCTCATTGAATGAGTATAACTCACAAAAGGCTGGAATTCAGGAATGATTTCCGCTGATAGCAGAACGCTTGGATTAAATCCACGCTCTTTCAAATTCAATTCGGCTTTACCTTGAGGGAAACAGTTAACTCGTGGCTCACAGGCTGGTTTATGGCCCTTTACACTGTAATCAATATAATTAAGATTAATATTAGCTTGGTAAATATCACGAGTAATTTTCAATCCGCTATAAATACTGGCAATATCTTGTTTACCACTTGGTGCGAAACTATTATTTTCTTTTGCTTCACTATCTTTCTTTTTATATTCCTTCTTTTTTTCCTCCTCTTCTATATCAGAGTAAATACTATCAGTCGTCTTACTATATTCAGTTTTCATCAACTTACCACCGAATATCAGATCAAAATCTGTATCTCCGTAATTAAAACGGCTGATGTTACTGAGATTAATAGTGTTTGACTTATTTTTAGTTTTACTTTTTATTAACGCATTAAGTGCAGTATTATATATTTGATCACTTCCACTAGTGCTAACCAACAATTTCATATCAATCAATTCACTGAACGGCTTATAGTTGTATTTCAGATAAAAATCCTCGCTATCAATATGACGATGGGTAAATTTATTGTGATACAAGCGACCATTTAATTCCATATCATGAAATTCATTTGGCTTAATATTTAATTTCATTAATTGCGAATTTGGTTTCTGTTTAAAATATTTATTAGTACCAAATTCATCACTTGATATTCCATCCCCATTTTTATAATTTGCATCAATTGAATGTCCACTGGCGGCCAACATAGCGCCAATTGATCCTTCAGAACTAAAAGCCTGAGTTTTACTGGCGACGGCTATCATGCCATTATGACCAATTCCATTATCGCCATAGAGCATTTTTGTACGTATTCCCAGTGTATTACCACTGAATATCACATCATCAACACCAATTGTACGGAAATTAGCACTACCTGCTAATGCGTTGACACTATCAGATCCATCAGATTGTCCCCGGCTAATATCCACACCGACAATAAAGTTAGGATCAATTAATGAACCAAACTGACTCTGAAGGCTATTACCGTGGGTTATGCTGGTGGGTGATGTACCATAAAAACTCTGGCTAACACCATCAACCATCATATTTACTCGACCAAATCCACTTAATCCACGAATATTCACACTCACCGTTCCCTGCCCCGGATCTATTTGGGTATAGGTCCCTGGCATACTACGTAATATGCTATCCATTGATTGAAGTTTTGTATCTTCACCTTTAGAACTGTAAGAGCCGGGCCTTTCCATTGCCCTCACTTCCGCATCATCCTGCGAACCAGAAATCTTAAGGCTACTGAACTTCATTACCTTATCTGATTTCCTCTCTTGCTTTTCCTCACCATAAGCAAACCCTTGCAGCCCAATTAAAACCACGCCAGCCCCTGCTATCTTTGTCATTATTTTCATTTCAATTATCCTAAATGCATACAAATCAATATTTGCTCACATACCAGTATTCAGAAAACAAAAATATTCAGCACTGATAAATTATTATCAGTGCTTCAAATAACAAATTTATATTATTTATAATTTATTTCAGTTATCTTTTAATTGCGGAAAATACTTTTTAGCGTCATCCAGCATCAAAATAAAACTGTAATCCATTGCAGTATCTTTTAATCGATTAAATCGGCCTGATTTACCACCATGCCCGGCGCTCATATTGGTTTCTAATAATAAAATAGAGTTACCTTCCTTCATATCCCGTAATTTTGCCACCCATTTAGTCGGCTCCCAATATTGCACTTGGGAATCATAAAATCCACTCGTCACCAATAAATTTGGATAACGTTGGTGTTTTATATTGTCATACGGACTATATGATTTAATCCGGGAATAATCCTCTTTATTTTCAGGATTACCCCACTCCTCATATTCTCCTACTGTCAGAGGAATAGAAGGATCAAGCATGGTTGTCACGGCATCAACAAAGGGAACTTGAGCAACCACGCCGCGATATAATTCCGGTGCCTGATTAATCACAGCGCCCATCAGCAAACCACCAGCACTCCCTCCCATCGCATAAACACGTTTACTGTCACCATATTTCTGAGCAATCAGTGCCTTAGTCACATCGATAAAGTCATTAAAACTATTCATTTTATTTTCGACCTTACCCTGTAGATACCATTTCTTACCCAGTTCTCCGCCACCACGTACATGTACTAATGCGTAAACAAAGCCCCGATCTAATAAACTCAATCGCGGTGAGCTAAATGAAGGGTCCATGCTGATACCATAAGCCCCATAACCATATATTAATATCGGGTTTTGGCCTTTTTTAAACAGTGATTTTCGATAAACCAGAGAGACAGGAACTTCAACGCCATCACGAGCCTTCACCCAAATACGCTGGCTCTCATAATGATGTTTATCGAAACCTTTTACTTCTTGCTGCTTAAGTAATTCCCGCTCACCTGTTTTCATATTCCATTGGAATGTTGAGCTTGGTGTCGTCATGGATGAATAACCATAACGGACAAAATCAGTATCGGGTTCAGGGTTGTAATCAATCCATGCCATATAACTTGGATCATCGAACTTAATCTGTTTTTCTTGCTGTGTCTGCCAATTAATCTGACGAATTGTCGGTAATCCTTTTGTTCGTTCCTGTACGACTAACCAGTCATTAAACAGATCGAAATCTTCAAGATCACTATCCTGCTGCGGAGCAATGACTATTTTCCACGGCGTATTGATGGCGTCCGTCTGATAAAGCCCATAGGTTTCATTTTCATGATTTGAACGGATGTAGAAATGATCGCGGAAATGGTCAATATAATACTCTCGGCCTTCCTTACGAGGAGAAAAGAGTTGCAGTTCCGCTTGTGGTTTGTTTGCATCAATCAGCAAATATTCAGAAGTCGAATTACTGGTTATCGACAACATAATATAATCACGGGAAGTGCTTTTAGATATGCCTAAATAAAAACGCTCATCTTCTTCCTGATATATCTTCTGATCTTCGCTGGTATTAGTACCATATTGATGACGAAATACCTGATATGGCAACAATGTTTGTGAATGCTTGCGCACATAAAACAACGTATTGTTATCATTCGCCCAAACAATATTACCAGAAGTATTGTTTATTACATCGTTATTCCACTGTTTGTCAGCAATATCTTTAAAAGAGATCTGATAATTACGGCGCCCCTGCGTATCTTCAGCAATCGCAATACGTTTATTATCTGGAGTAATCGCAAAATTACTCAATTGATAATATTCATGCCCTTTGGCTCTCTCATTACCATCGACCAGCACCTGCCAATCTGATGAGCCATCAGCAGGTTTACGCTGATAAATCGGGAAATCTTTGCCAGTTTCATAAGTTGTCCGATAAATATACCCATTATAAGTATAGGGTACTGATTGATCATCCTGTTTCATCCTGCCAACCATTTCTTCGTATAACGTATCCCGCAACTGTTCACCGGGTTTTAACACCTGTTCGGTATATTTATTTTCGGCGGTCAGATAATCAATAACTTTTTGATCCTTACGAGTATCATCCCGCATCCAGTAATAATCATCTATACGAGTATCATCGTGAATAGTTATATGGTGTGGTTGCTTCATCGCCTTTGGTGGCATAATTTCTTCCTCTGCGGCGGCAGAATTCAACCAGCCGCTCAATAAAAATATCAATAACAGCCCTTTAGTTTTCAGGGCAAATCGCGCTTGCTGCCTTAACATATATGCTGTCCTTAAATCGTTCAAAAGTATTAATTAACTAAACTAAAATCAATCGGAAGTTCTATCGTAATTTCATTACCGTTTAAAACGGTATTGGGGGGAGCTGGCAACGGCTGCGCCCTTGCCAGAACTTGCTTCGCTTCCCTGTCTAAAGAATGGGTTCCGGAACGACGAACTAAGTCACTGTGAGTAACATAGCCCTGTTTATCAATCGTGAATCTGACTGTAGGCCGACCGGTGCGGTTTCTTCTCTGTGCATCCTCTGGATAACGTTTATATCGATTTAAATGCCCGATAACTTCCGCTCGCCATAGCGCATCCGCATCAGCAACCGCCTTTGAATCACTGTCATAAGCAGCGGCAACCCGCGAAGTCAGATTAGTGGAAGTGGCAGTACTGCTTACCATAGCAGCACTACTTTGAGATTTTTCACTCTCTTGTTCTTCTACCTGCTGGTGCTTCACCAGTGGTGTCTTTTTAATCTCTTCATGGCGCTTTTTCTGCTTTTTAGGTTTATGCACCAGAATCTGCGCCTGTTCATCTTTCATAAGCTCAGGCGTTTTAATCTCATTAACCTCACTTTCCTGCTGTCGGCTGGCAACAGAAAGTTGCTGTTCAAGACCAATAGGTTGTTTTTGTACCTGATGCGTCGCTTCTGTCAACAATGAAAGCTCCATCATCACCGCCGGCGGTGGCATCAGTTCATCAACGGCAATTTCTTCTGGCTGGTAGATAATCCAGCCAGCCAAAATGAGATGAGCAGCAATAGCAGAAACGAGCCCTTTTTTAAAATGACCCGTTTGAAAGGCCGGGTGTGTCAGCGTCAACATGGATGATAGCGCATAATTTTAATTATCATTTAGTAATGATAATTAATTTCATATGCTAATGAAAATTATTTTTACATGTATCGTTAACTTGAGCACATCCTTGTGCCAAAGCCCTTTATATAAGGGAAAAGACCACTATACCCTATGGATTTCAAGATGTATCGCGACGGCAAAGGAGTGAATCCCCGGGAGCATAGCTAACTATGTGACCGGGGTGAGCGAGTGCAGCCAACAAAGAGACAACTGGAAAGATAACGGGGATATTTGTTTAAAATATCTATGGTTTCTTTACTGGTGTATACCAGACATAATCAGCATATTGGTCATCCAGTACATTGCTTTTCTCAGCGATGATCAACACAACAAGATCCTCTTGGGGCGATAGCTCTTTAACATGCAGAGGAACACCCATTACTTTCGTTGCATGGTATCCACCCGCAATCAATGTGGCGGGAACCGGCGCTTTAAGTAACTGTTCCGCCATTCTGCGATCCCGCATTTGCTGAATAGTTGTCATGGCAGATAACTGTTGTTCCGTTATTTCACCACCGTGGACATCTTCAATCACCGCTTTAATCTGCGCTTTAACATTTTCAGCAACAGAAATATTCCCCTGGAGGAGCGGAGGGTTACTGTAAGCCGCTTTAATTTCACTGCGATCCAAGTTTGCAGACAGCAACGGATAAGGCTGAGATATCAGCTCCATGACCAATCCGCCATACAACTCCCACGGCCACCCCTCTCGCCATGTAAGAAGCTCTTTTATACGGCTTTCACGTACAATAGGCTTAGTTTGCAACCAACTCTTAACTTTATTCACTTTTTGCTGCTGATCAGGGTTAATCATCTCTAACAGAACCGAACCCTGCTCTCTTTTGAGCGGAAGTTGCTGAACCAGCCAAAGCTCTATCTGATGATGATATGGATTATCATGTTTTTCACCCACCACTATCCGCTGATGTGGCGCCAATCGATTGAGCAATTCATTAGGGGTCAGGGCGTGACCTGTTTTAAGATCGATAATAGCCCCTTGCTGAGTTAGTTCCGGTGAAAGCGTTTGGAGAGTTGGTTTTTGTTGTACAGATACACATCCAGATAAGATCAGTAAACCACAGATAATCAGAAAAGATTTTACAGTCGTGAGAAATTTTATCATGTCCATTATCCATATTAATGTTTTGCGCATCATATAGATGATAAGAATCGTTTACAACAAACAGCCCCTGCTCGTACAGGAAACAGGGGCAGTAGGTGTTACAGCGGATGAGTTTGCGCTTCAACTGCCGCCAGAGCGACCATATTGACGATACGGCGTACAGAAGAAATTGGCGTCAGAATGTGTACCGGTTTGGAAACCCCCATCAGAACTGGGCCAACGGTAACGCCTTCAGAACTGGTGACACGTAGCAAGTTATAACTGATACGGGCAGATTCCATATTCGGCATAATTAACAGATTGGCAGCTCCTTTCAATGGGCTATCTGGCATGATGTCACGGCGAATACTTTCAACCAATGCAGCATCACCGTGCATTTCACCATCAATTTCAAGTGAAGGTGACATTTTATTCACCAACTCCAGCGTCTGACGCATTTTCCGTGCTGAGAGGCAATCAGTGGAACCAAAACTTGAATGAGAAAGCAGCGCAACTTTTGGTTCGATACCGAAACGGCGGATAGTTTCTGCCGCCATAAGGGTAATCTCGGCCAATTGCTCAGGCGTTGGATCATTATTGACATAAGTATCCGCAATAAAAGTATTACCGCTTGGCAACATCAGTGCATTCATTGCACCGGCAGTATGAACCCCATCACGGAAACCAAATACGTTTCTCACAACCTCGTAATGTTCACTGTAACTGCCAACGGTACCACAAATCAGACCATCAGCTTCACCACGCAGCACCATAATCGCCCCAATCAGGGTTGGATTACCGATAACCGCCCGGCGAGCTTGTTCAGCAGAAACACCTCGACGTTTCATAATATTATGGTATTCCTGCCAGTATTTTTTGAAGCGCGGATCATTCTCATTATTAACGACTTCAAAGTCTTTACCCGCTTCAATATGCAATCCCAGTTTCTGAATACGCATTTCGATAACACTAGGGCGACCAATTAGAATTGGGTAAGCCAGCCCAAGAGAGATCAATTCCTGAGTCGCATGCAATACACGTACTTCTTCCCCTTCGGCCAAAACGATACGTTTTTTCGCTTTCTTAGCCTGAGAAAAAATAGGTTTCATAAACAAGTTTGTTTTATAGACAAACTCATTTAGCTTCTCAATATATGCGCCAAAGTCTTTAATCGGACGGGTTGCCACGCCGGAATCCATTGCGGCTTTGGCAACTGCCGGGGCAATTTTCACAATCAGGCGTGGATCAAATGGTTTAGGAATAATATATTCCGGACCAAAAAACAGATCCTGATCATCATAAGCAGAAGCCACTTCTTCACTCTGTTCCGCCAGCGCCAAATCAGCAATCGCATGAACACAAGCAAGCTTCATCTCCTCATTAATGGTTGTTGCGCCAACATCCAGCGCGCCACGGAAAATAAACGGGAAACAGAGCACATTATTAACCTGATTCGGATAATCAGAACGGCCAGTACAAATGATGGCGTCAGGGCGAACTTGTTTCGCCAATGGCGGCAAAATTTCCGGTTCAGGGTTTGCTAATGCCATGATGAGTGGATCTTTGGCCATCGTTTTCACCATGTCCTGAGTCAACACGCCAGGGCCGGAACATCCAAGGAAAATATCCGCACCAGGGATAACATCACTTAATGTGCGGCTGCCATTGTCTTCAATCGCATAAGCAGCTTTAGTCTCTTCCATATTTTTATCGCGACCGCGATAAATCACCCCTTTAGAATCGCATACCACAATATTTTTGCGTTGCAACCCAAGCGCAACCAGTAAATTCATACAGGCAATTGAGGCAGCACCGGCGCCAGAAACAACTAAGCGAACCGCTGAAATCTCTTTTTTCATAATCCGCAAGCCATTCAAAACAGCAGCGGTACAAATTATCGCTGTACCATGCTGGTCATCATGGAATACCGGAATGTTCATTTTTTCCCGAAGTTTTTTCTCAATATAGAAACACTCCGGTGCTTTAATATCTTCGAGGTTAATTCCCCCAAATGTCGGCTCCAGCGCCGCAATGATATCAATCAACTTATCAGGATCAGACTCATCGACTTCAATATCAAATACATCAATACCTGAGAATTTTTTAAACAGGACACCTTTTCCTTCCATCACTGGCTTACCTGCCAGTGCGCCAATATTCCCCAATCCTAAGACCGCGCTACCATTAGATATCACCGCCACAAGATTGCCACGCGCCGTATATTTGTAAGCCGCTAATGGATCTTCTGCAATTTCCAGGCAAGGCGCAGCAACACCTGGTGAATAAGCTAAGGCTAAATCTCGCTGAGTTGTCAGGGGCTTAGTCGGAGTAATCGTGATTTTCCCTGGTTGTGGAAACTGGTGAAAATCCAATGCACTCTGTTTTAATTTTTCATCCATCGTCGGATCCTTTATATACAATCTACAATCTGGAGTAAGAGCGGGAGCAGTATAATAGGTACTGTGTGTCAAATCATAACATTGACAGCGCCTTATCAATAAAGTAGCACTTTATTTGCTCATAAAAAACACTACCCAAGTTATCCACTAACGACCCTACTTTATATAGGAAAATAAAGAGAGAAACATTATCATTCATACAATATCACTAAAATTATAATAACGACAATAATTATCACATAAAAAAACTCTCAATATAAATTCAATTAAAATAAATTTTATAAAAGAAAACAAATCTAATAATCACAAATTTAATTTATTGATTTTTAACATCATTTTAAGTCAGGAAGTTATGTGTTTTTTGTGAAAATTACTCATCTTCTTTTTTTACTTATCAAACTAATTTGCGCTATTTATATTTTTATATCAGGATGTGCTTTCTGGACTTACAGAGCTATCAATTCTGTAAATCAATCGGTTTTGGTAAAATTTTTTCATAGCAATTTAATTTATGGCAGACCCATTCATTACTGCCTTTTAATCAAATTCAAAGTCTGCATTTCGTGGCTTTACTTATTAAGGGAGAAGGAAAATGTATAACCATTCAGTGATGATAGTTGATGACCACCCTCTCATTCGCCATGGCTTGAAACAGATTGTAGAGCTCGATCGAGCGCTTACCGTGACAGCAGAAGCTGACAATGGTGAAGAAGCAATAAATATTGCATGCAAGCTGAAACCTGATGTCATTATGATAGATCTCAATATGAATGGTCTTTCAGGCGTGGACACAATTAAATCTATCCGTAGAAAAGGGATCAATTCCTATGTACTGGTATTATCCGTTTCAGATGATCGAAATGATGTTTACGCCGCTATTGACGCTGGAGCCAATGGCTACTTACTTAAAGATAGCGATTTAGATTCGTTATTAAGCAGTATTCGCCACGCTGCTCGTGGACAAACTGTATTTAGCGAAAAAATATACCAACATCTCGCTAACCGTCATAAACATGTTGATCCTTTATCTGAATTGACTAAACGTGAGTTAGATGTATTAAAAGAAGTTTCCAGTGGCATGACTAATAAGGAAGTTGCTGATGTCTTATTTATTTCTGAAGAGACCGTGAAGGTACACATCAGAAACTTGTTAAAAAAACTGAATGTACGTTCCCGCCTGGCTGCAACAATCATGTATTTGCAACATAGGAAAAATGGAGTAGCCTAATACTTCTCCCGAACCGATCCTTGAGCTTATTACCGAGGATCGGCTCTTATCGTCGTTATGTAGAAATGTTATGCGGCAAATACCTCCTATGAAACCAGCCAACAAAATTGAGTCTCCTGCTTTGGTATCTCCGGCAATAAAAATCAGGATATCATCTGGATAAAACTAGCATTTTCCAGCATTATGTTTAGGTATTTAAATTTTCTTTAAGGATCTGTTAAATGATGTTGGATAAATCTTCTCAACCCGCTTTTACTCTCTATGGGATTAAGAATTGTGACACGATAAAAAAAGCCCGTCGTTGGCTGGAAGAGCAGAAAATTACTTACCTGTTTCATGACTATCGTGTTGATGGATTAAGTGCAACACTTTTGCAGTCATTTATTGACAAACTTGGTTGGGAATCATTGATTAACACCCGCGGTACAACTTGGCGTAAACTGACCGATCAACAACGAGCGACAATTAATAATGCTGACGCGGCAAAAGCGTTGATGTTGGAACAACCCGCTATTATCAAACGTCCACTATTAATTTCTGCAAAAGGTGATTGCCTATTAGGCTATAAAGTGGATGAATATCAGCAATTTTTTGCTGAGGCACTCTGAAATGACTTGTCCTGTAATTGAACTTGCACAACAACTCATCAAGCAACCCTCTGTCAGCCCGGACGATAGAGGTTGCCAAGATATTATGATCGCCCACTTGCAAGCAATTGGCTTTACCGTTGAACGGATGCCCTTTGGCGATACAAACAATTTTTGGGCCTATCGCGGCGCAGGCCCGACGTTAGCCTTTGCCGGACACACTGATGTCGTCCCGGCGGGCGATGAATCTCAGTGGGAATATCCCCCATTTGAGCCAACTATCCGTAATGGCATGTTGTATGGCCGGGGAGCGGCAGATATGAAAGGCTCATTAGCGGCTATGATTGTCGCTGCTGAACGTTTTATTGCCGCCCACCCCAACCATAATGGTCGTCTGGCCTTTCTTATTACTTCAGACGAGGAAGCAAAAGCCACCCACGGCACCGTTAAAGTGGTTGAAGCGTTGATGTCCCGCAATGAACGATTAGATTATTGCCTGATCGGCGAGCCTTCTAGCCAGCATCGCCTTGGCGATATGGTGAAAAATGGCCGTCGCGGTTCCCTGACTGCGAATCTCACCGTCCACGGTATTCAAGGCCACGTTGCCTATCCGCATTTAGCTGATAACCCAATACACCGTGTCCTTCCTGCTTTACAGACACTGGTCAATACGCACTGGGATGAAGGAAACGAATTTTTCCCGGCGACCAGTATGCAAATTGCCAATATTCACGCAGGAACAGGCAGCCATAATGTGATCCCCGGGAATGCGCAAGTTCAATTCAATTTCCGTTTCAGTACAGAACTGACTGATAGCCAAATTCGTGAACAAGTTGAAACTATCCTAAAAAATCATAACCTGAATTATACAATTGAGTGGATACTGGCAGGCCAGCCCTTTCTGACGGCCAAAGGTGAATTAGTCAATGCTGTCATACAGGCAATAGACCAATATTGCGGCTATCAACCTGAATTATCTACCAGTGGTGGTACATCAGATGGGCGATTTATTGCTCAGATGGGCGCTCAAGTTGTCGAACTGGGACCACTCAATTCAACAATTCATAAAGTTAATGAGTCTGTTAGCGCCGCCGATCTGCAACAACTCAGCCGGATTTATCAACGCGTTATGGAGCAGCTAATCCAGTGATCACAGCAAATATGTTAACCGGCCTGGCTACTGGTCACTTGATTTCTCTCTCCGGCAATCACCGATTACAACCAGAAGCCGCCAATGCTTTTCTTGCCATACAACAAGCCGCTAAAAAGGCCGGCATTAATCTGCAACCTGCCAGCACGTTCCGTGATTTTCAGCGTCAGCAAGCTATCTGGAATGGAAAATTTCGTGGTGAACGCCCGGTGTTGGATGAAAACAGCCAACCAATGGATATCACCCAGTTATCAGAAGGAGAACGCTGTAAGGCAATTCTTCGTTGGTCCGCCTTGCCCGGTGGTAGCCGCCATCACTGGGGAACAGAGCTGGATATTTATGATCCAACAATGCTACCGGATAACCAGAAGTTATTACTTGAGCCTTGGGAATATGAAAATGGCGGTTATTTCGAACCATTAACTCACTGGTTAACCGAGAATATGGCCCATTTCGGTTTTTACCGTCCCTTTGTCGGTCACAATAGCGGCATCGCTTATGAACCGTGGCATATCAGCTACCAACCATTAGCCAAACAATTAAAAAAATTGCTGACTCAACAAATATTGCTGGATGTATGGCAACAGCATGACATCGCAGGTATTGACTGGTTATCGGCTAACCTACCTTATATATTTGAAAATTACCTCCACGTTGAGCAGGAGATAACCTAATGCAATGGTTAGCCGATTACTGGTGGATTATTTTAATTTTATTGGTTGGCGTTCTTCTCAATGCCATTAAAGAGTTACGTCGCCTGGATGTAAAAAAGTTTCTGGACAACAAACCGGAGCTGCCTCCTCATCGGGATCTCAATAACAAGTGGGATGATGAAGATGATTGGCCACAGAAAAAGCCGTAGTCCACTCTTGCCAGTCTCTGGCAAGTTTCTCATCGAGACTTAACAACGCCTGTGCGGTTTCTCGCCGCCAGAGTTGCACTAATGCTTTGTAACCACTCAACCTCAATACAGAGACACATTGCTCAACACTCATTTCCTGCTGGAGATGATTTCTCAGCGCAACCAACGGCAAATCACTATTCAGCAACAATCGTTGCACGGCCGGCAATGAAGCGGAAAATGGCCGGTGAGCAAATGCAAAACCTGATAGTTCCTGCCAATCATGCCGATTGAGATGATGGTCAGTCTGGTAATCAACAGGCAAGCTAAATCCAATCTGGGATTCTAGCCAATGTGCATCGCGAGCAAGCTGTTGCTGAGCTTGAATCCCCAGAACAATTCCCTGTTCACTCAGGGGAAAAATAGCCATTGCCGTATAACAACCGCTACTGGCTTCCAGATGAGTTCCCATTCGCACTAATTGGAAACCAGATTTCTGCCACAATGCCCATAGCTCTGCGGTATAACCAAAGCTAACGGAAATAAAATCCACGCCTTGTTTTTCTGCCCTTTCCCGTTGATACGCGATCATTCCCTGAGCAATACCCTGTCTGCGATTATTAGCCTGTACAGCAACCCGGCTGATCCGTTGAGATTTCAAAACCGCCGCCTGTGGTAAACCGCTATGGGCAGCTAACGATTGCGCAACCAGATTTCCCCTTGGACGACGCCTGCCTGCCCATATTTCATGGGCTAACTCAAGCGACAACCCACCTTCTTCAACCATCCATAAAGCCCCCATCAAGGCATTATTTCTAAGAGCGGCAACAAATTGCATCCCTTTGGCATCGAATAAACGCCGTAAATCCAAAGGTGAAGTTTTGTAGTGAGCGCTGGTTAATATGCCGTAAAACTGCCTCAGTAATTCAGGCTGTTTAATCCATTGTTGCTGATGATAGACGTGATAACTGATCGCCTGATTAGAATTATTGGCAGGAATGGCATCCTCAAACAGTAAAGCGTTTTCCAACCAGTTTTCCAGCGGATCATTTTCCGCCCAACGCACAGGAGCCGTTAGATTCAGAATATGGCTATCAGGAATCCCAGCACAAAATTTAAGTAAAAATCCGCGCCCGGTACCTTCATATCCTTGTACCGTTGTGGTCAACAATATTCGGGGAAAATAGCTGATCAACTCAGATAATTGCGGCATTGGAATAGCAGCAGCTTCATCGATAAGCAACCAATCAATATCTGATACGCTATTTTGTCTACAATATTTGAGCAAACTATCTACGGCCCAGAATTTTCCCTTGTCCCCCGCATAGCGCCTGATAACTTCGGTTGTCGCCTTCGCTGGTGCGGTTAGCCAGCAATTTCCCTGCCATTGCTGCATTAACATACCAGCAAGTGTCGATTTACCTCGCCCTCTTGGCGCAGTAATGACCCATACCCCCCGATTTGCCCGCAAAAGTCGAACCAAAATGGCATGTTGGCTGACAGTTGGGTTGCCATCAGGCAGTTGCCACGCGCTGTACTGTGGAAATTCAGGGATGCATAAGGGATCATTTTGCCGCCAGAGCAAAACTTGGGAATCGCTAACAATTTGCTGCTGAATATGCTGAACAAAATACGGCGTTGGAATAGCATCTAACTGTTCGTTCCAACGTGCGCTATCCTTATCTGGTTGATGACGCCATTGGCGCCAAGATGGAACCATCATCACCAACCAACTCCCAGCTTTCAATGTGCCTGCTAATATCGCCAGAGCTTCCGCATTAAAACCTTCGGTAGCGTCAAATATTCCGTGCAGATATTCCTGACCTAATAAACTGACCGCCTTTTCTGGCAACACAGCATTCTGTTTACGATGAGAGATCCATAACCAATCACCAGTAGATCTCAGCTGTAACTCATTAGCCTGTAAATAGCACCAATGATAATCTCCGCTCAACACCAGCAAACGACGAAACCCTTGCTGCTGCATTTCCGCCTGTATCACACTCAGTTCTGACAACATAACGGCTATGATTTACCAATCAACAATGACAAAATCCCCGCGGCAATCAGCGGCCCCACAGGAACACCTTTAAACAGGGCAACGCCTAATACCGTCCCGACCAACAAACCCGCAACTGTCGATGGTTGATTAGACATGAGTGAAACACCGCGACTACCTAACCATGACACTAATACACCTATCACTATCGCGAGTAACGATTTCCAATTCATAAACGAGTTAAGGACAGCCTGTACCGTAATTTTTCCACTGGCGATAGGCGCCATTACTCCCACAGTCAAAATAAGTACACCAATAGTCAACCCATATTTTTCCACCCACGGGAAAAAATGATTTAGTGGCGTTATGCGAATAACCAGCAAAAGCAGCATTGCAAGAGTGACGGTCATGTTGTGGCTGATGATGCCCAGTGCTGCCAACACTAGCAGCACCAGTAAAGTAGGATCGAGATGACTCATAGATTTCAATACCCTACAACAGCCTAATCCTATTAGGCGAGGGCAATTTTTCCTTATATTACAGAAACAACGGGTATTTTCGTATTAATTCAAACAATTAACAAGCTAACGTCGCACCACCATCAACCACAATATCCTGTAGCGTTATATGGCTTGCCAAATCAGAAGACAAGAAGAGTACGGTATGTGAAATTTCATTAACGCTTGCAATCTTACCAAGGGGAATACCCAATTTATATTGCTCAGGATACCCGTTAATCATATTTTTTTCATCATCATCAGTTTTCCACATGGAACGCTGCATAGGCGTATCCGTCGAACCCGGCGATACAACATTACAACGTATACCAAACGGCGCGAGTTCTAACCCAACACAATGCGTTAAACTTGTCAGTGCTGATTTTGATGCACAATAAGCCGCCATTCGCATACGTGGAACATGTGCCGCATTAGAGCTGATGCTGATAATAGCGCCACTGCGCTGACGTTTAAAATGGGGAACCACGGCACGCAATAGATAAAAAGCCCCAGAAGCATTGACATTAATACAACGATGCCAGTCACTAATATTTAGCTCATCAATATTTCCCAATTGCAATATACCGGCAGCATTAACCAAAATATCTAATTTGGCTGAGATAGACAGTTGTTGGGAACAAATCATTTCGACCTTTTCTGGATCACTGATATCGAGTTGTATACATTGATAAGGCAAATCATCTTGCTCAAATACGCGATCGAAACCTATTACGTTAGCACCAAGCGCGGTAAAATCACGGGCAATTTGTTCACCAATGCCACGTGCCGCTCCCGTTACCCAGACGGTTTTATGGCTAAAATCCATCTGTAAATTTTGTTTATTTTTCATATTATTTCTTCTTTGATAGCGATTTATTACGCATTTTTTATAAATTCTATTTATCGAAATTTACTGATGAAATTATTTCTTTCGTACTCATAACCATTCCTGATTTTTCAGCAACATATTTTAAAGCCATAAGATGATCTTCAAGCGTAAAATCCGCTATTGCATCACCCACTAAAAAAGGCTTTATATCTCTCATGAATGCATCAACCGCAGTAATCATGCAACCAATATGTCCGTACACTCCGCAAATAATTAATTGATCTCTCCCTAACTCTTTTATATTTTTTTCCAACGAAGAACGTTGAAATGCACTATAACGCCACTTAACTATCACAATATCATCGTTATTAGGGGCTAAAGCATGGCTAATATGCTGTAAATGTGGTGATCTATTTAAGCCAGCTCCCCATATATCATTAAGTAATGCGCGCTCTTCATCACTTTGTACTTTAGGTTGTGCTGTATATATAATGGGAATCTCTTTTTCTTTACAAAATAATTTCAACAAATGAATATTTTCAATTAATTTATTCACTAAAGGGCTATTATTACCGAAAAATTGCAAGAAATAGTCCTGCATATCATGAATAAGTAAAATTGCCTTATGGGGTTCGAATAACCAGGAGGCTTTATTGCCTGGAAAATCTTCCGGCTGAGGTAGCCTATAATTTTTCAATAATGGAATGGTCATCTCAATACCTCCATGTCATTAATTAATTTTATAATTTATCTCGAATGAGTTTTCTTAATAATAGTTTATTAATCTTGCCAACCGGTGTAACAGGCATAACATCAATCATCTCGAAACGATCAGGCAATTTATACTCAGCAATTCCTAACCCCCTTAAATATTTCCGCAGTTGCAACCCAGTTATATTCGGATCAGCCGCCACGATAAAAGCACAACTTTTTTCCCCCAACAAAGGATCAGGCATCGCAACTAAAGCACTATGGATAACACCTTCATGTTTGAGTAGCAAAGATTCAATTTCTTCCGCAGCAATTTTTTCACCGCCGCGATTAATTTGATCTTTCTCACGACCGATAATACATACATAACCCTCTTTAGTCATATAAGCTAAATCACCGCAATAATAAAAACCTTCTTTGTCGAATACTTTCGAATTGTGCTCCGGGCTTTTATAATATCCCCGGAATGTATATGGCCCACGAACGATTAACATACCCGTTGAACCCGGCGCTTGTATATTGCCGTTATCATCAACGATACGCACCTCATCATCTTCACTCATTGGACGCCCCTGAGTGGTAAATATACGTTCATCATCGTCATTAAGCCGGGTATAACATACTAACCCTTCGGCCATACCAAAAATCTGTTGCAACTTACATGAAAAAAGTTTCGGTATCACTCGCGCCACACTTTCACTTAACTTTGCTCCACTGACTTGTAATAGTTGAAGACTTTCCAGTGAATATTCGTATTTCCTAATCGCCTGAATCCATAACGCAACAGCCGATGGCACCAGTGAGGTCATTGTGACTTGATGTTCACGTATTAGTGGAAAACAGGTCGTAGGCCCAGGATCTGTCGCTAATATGACACAACCGCCAGCGTAAAATACGCCGAGTGCTCCCGGAGAACTCAACGGATAATTATGTTGCGCCGGCAAAGCACAAAGATAACGGGTTTGTTGTGTCAATTCACAAATTTCAACACTGCGTCTAACGCTATAATAGTAATCGTCATGCGTCCTTGGAATTAATTTAGGCGTTCCTGTACTCCCACCTGAAAGTTGAAAAAAAGCGACCTCATCTGAACGTGTCGTCTCAAAATTCAAAGGTAAATTTGTTGGCTCTAACCACGGCTTTAATTCATTGGTATATAATTCATTGCTATATTGTATTTTCCGACCATTAACGACGATATTTCTGAGCCGTGGACAATCTATTTTTAATTGCTCCAGGAAATGATTATTCTGCAAAAGTGAATGTTCTGACGAAAGTACAATCAAACTTGGATCAATTTGCTGTGCATAAGAAAGTAACTCCAATTTATTATGGCTAAACAATGCATTAATAGGCACTACCCCCATTTTCAGGAGCGCAAAAAACGTAATATAAAATTCAGCTATATTTGGTAATTGTACGATAGCAGTATCACCTCGCTTTATTCCCGCTAAAGTGAGATTTGTGGCTAATGCAGAGGATTGTTGATCAAGTTGATGATAACTAAATTTACGATCACCACAGATAATAGCAATAGCTTCAGGTTGTATCTGACACTGTTTATAAAGTATGTCAGTTAAGGGTTTACCAAGCCAATAACCCTTTTCACGATAATGCTCTGCTAATTCAACCGGCCAATGTGTAAATTCAATAGACATAATTTTATTCCTTACAATAATATTCAATACCTTAAACAATCGTCAACTACTGTTTATACATATTTACTTTATCCTTAACCAGAAATATTTCGATCCTTATTTTGTGAGCCGTCTCTAAATAAATACATTTCGTAACAAGTCATACTTAGCGCAAGCGCTCAAAATACAAATTTATATGACTAAATATATTGCAAAATAAACTCATACTGCTAATAGTTAGTAGCGTATAACCTTTAATTTAAAAGGGGTAAATTATGTCATGCTTTCCTCCCGGGTATTGGGAGCAATATCCGAATACTGCCACTGTGATCACAACATATACTTGCAATGCAGCTTGCAAAGAATGTTGTTTTGAATGTAATCCCTCGGTAAAAGCACGTTTAAGCCTGGATGAAATCAAACAATTTATTACACACTCAAAAGCGAATTTTCCGGGGCTAAAGCTCGTCGTTTTCAGTGGTGGTGAATGTTTCCTACTGGGTAAAGATCTGATTGAAGCTATTCGTTTTGCCTCAGATCATGGCTTATTAACCCGTTGCGTGACTAATGGTTATTGGGGGAAAAATAGAGAGAAAGCGAAAAAAATCGCCCAAGATTTACTCAATGCCGGCATCACAGAGATGAACATCAGCACCGGGAAAGATCACAATGAATGGATTCCTCTTGACAGCGTAGTTGCAGCAGCAGAAGCATTGGCCGAACAAAACA
Organism: Photorhabdus akhurstii; assembly: GCF_019090985.1. Lineage (NCBI taxonomy): Bacteria > Pseudomonadati > Pseudomonadota > Gammaproteobacteria > Enterobacterales > Morganellaceae > Photorhabdus > Photorhabdus akhurstii. Next base: position 3,183,060 of record NZ_CP020335.1, read on the forward strand.
TTACAACACTGATTACAGTAGAACAGGATACCGCTGATTCTGCCATTGCAACGCAAATCACACAGAACCCGGTTATTAAGCGCCTGAAAGAACAAAACAAGATTAATTTACAACGAAATACCTGGATGCCGTTCTATGACACCAGTGAAGAACGAAAAGATGTGCCAAACCGGGATCAGCAATTGGCAAAAGGGTGCGATCAGGTCTTTGAAAATATTGTACTAACACCACACGGTGAAATTTCCGCTTGTTGCGGGCTGACATTAGAGCATATTCCCGAAATGAAACTTGGTCGTTTACAAGGAGGCGATGTATCTCAACTTTTTAAAGGTCAGGAAGAAGACTTTATGAAAGTATGGTTAAGGACAGAAGGACCATACAAGATCCTAAAAAAATATCGCCCACTGGATAGCAACATTAATCTGGAAAAAATCGTTCATCCCTGCCAAGCCTGTGCTCATTTGCATAAAGACGAAGGAACACGCCGGAATCTGTTAGATAATTATCACAAAGAAATCATTCCCGTGATGAAGAAATTTAATGCTAAAGAAAGACTGGATCTCATCTACTACTCAGCAGAGAAAAATGCCGTTAACTTAACTGAGGAATAACTTGATGAAACGACGTACATTTATTGGCGTAGCGGCGGGAGCCGCCGTTGGCAGTATCATACCCACTGTTAACGCCCGTTCTGACAGTAACCGTCTCTTCGGCGTACCACGTTCACTACTTTCTCCGGGAGAAGTCGAAGAAAATAGGCTGAGGCTATCAATGTCAAACGCCAAACTCCCCATTGAAGTTTGGGAAGAGCTTATTACCTACAACCGATTTTGGGAAACGATAAAACAGCAACCGGCTTTGGCATTATCATATCGAGAATCACCGGAAAAAGTGCTGGATGAATTTGGTATAGATAAAGAGATTGTTAGCCCCGGTTCCGCAGAGGAATTACTGTTATTCATCACTTATGACAAAGAGTTAATGCATGCGGTAAAAACCAACGACTATGAAGAATTATTTTCCCGGCTAAAGAGCTACGGCTTAAATAGAAGGAAATCAAGCCTGAGAAGCCGAATTAATCACTACCTTAATCAAGACGCCAATCTGATCGCGCATTTTAAAGAACACATTGTACCAGATAAGTTCAAAGAGGCAGATATTCCCCCTCTTCTCAGGTTAAAAGAAATTTTGGAGCCTTTGAACAACGGAGACGATACTAATCTTGCGGTAGGAGCAAGTGTCGTAGCCACCATTAACATGGCGGCCGTAGTTACCGCACACACCTCTACTTCCGTCAATGTATCAACAACAACCAGTGTGATAGCACATGTCCTGATATTGACAGCGGTCTCGGTCTCTGGAAAATGCGTGGCGCAGTATCAGCCTCAAATTAATTATAATGAGATTTCCGCCAATACTGCCTCCATTCATCTTGCCAGAATCTATAATAACCAAGAAATGGTAGATACACTGGTCAAAGAAACAATCGAGAGAGAAATCACTGCTTGTCTGTTTGCCGCACAAAAATGTGGTTATATTAATTTGCCAACGACCCGTGAAGAGCGCAAAGAAGTCATGCTGCTTCTTACTGAATTGTCCTTAAAAACGATGACAACATGAAAAATACAACAAGATCGAATCGAAACTTTAACGTTATTACTAACGAATATCACCAAAATAACTCTTTTTCGGCTAGGAAATTTTTATTGAATGAGGTGGTAATCAAGGAAAGGTCTTATTCTTCTTTAGGAATATTTTTATTTACTATTTTGTGATCGGACTCTAAATAAGTGCCTTTTGTCAAAAAATATGTTTAGTCTAAACGCTCAAAATATAAATTTAATCCACTAACCTATTGCAAAATGTCACCATCCAGCCAATAGTTAGTATCGTCTGACCTTTAACTTAACGGAGGGTAAATTATTCCATGTTTTCCTATTGAATATTTTTCCATTGAGTATCAGGAACGATACCCAAATCCTGTTATGGTAATCATAATATATACTCACAATGAATATCGCAGGTAAGAAATATCAGTTAGATAATTATTTCAGTAATGAAGAAACTTAATAAGGAAAGGTTACATCTTATCTTATATAACGCTCAATAAAAAAAGAATTCCGTTAACTTATAAAGGAATGAATTATGAAAAGACGTACATTTATTGGCGTGGCTGCCGGCGCAGCTATTGGCAGTGTTATACCCACCGTTAACGCTCGCACTGATAGTAACCGCCTCTTTGGCGTGCCACGTTCATTACTCTCTCCGGGAGAGGTTGAAGAAAATAAGCTAAGGTTGTCAATGTCAAACGCTAAACTTCCGGTTGAAGTTTGGGAAGAGATCATCACCTATAACCGATTCTGGGAAACCCTACAGCAGCAGCCCAATTTGGCATTAGAATACCGGGAGTCGCCGGAAAAAGTGTTGTCTGAATTTGGCATAGACAAAGATATCGTTAGCCCCGGTTCCGCGGAAGAATTACTGCTATTCATTACTTATGATAAAGACTTAATGAATGCGGTAAAAACCAACGACTATGAAGCCCTCTTTTCCCACCTAAAAACCTATGGTTTAAACGAAAGAGGCTCAAGTCTGAGAAGCCGAATCAATCACCATCTCAATCAAGATGCCAGCCTGTTCGCACATTTTAAAGAAAACATCGAATCCTACCAGCTCCAAGATACAAACAGTCCTCCTCTTATCCGGCTGAAGGAAATTCTGGAACCCTTAAACCATGCAGATGACACCAGTATTGAGATTGCTCGCCTTGCGGTAGGGGCCAATGTCGTCGCTGCGGTCAACGTGGCTGTCGGCACCCGAGTTGTCGCAGCAGTGAATGCGGCGGCGGCAGTTAACGTAGTAGCCTACTTAAGCCTGGCGGTACAAACAGCGGTTACTGTATGTATGGCAAATTATTTACCCAAAATTGATCATAGCGACCTTTCAACCGGCACGGCTTCTCTTCATCTTGCCAGACTCTATAACAACCAAGAAATGGTCGATACACTGGTCAAAGAAGCTGTCAGAAGGGAGATCACCGCTTGCCTGTTTGCAGCGCAAAAGTGTGGTTATATCAATCTGCCCGCAACACGTGAAGAACGCAAAGAAGTGATTCATCTCTTTACCGAATTATCTTTAGGAATGGCAGCAGCATGAATAATATCGTGGGATTAAATCCAGACTTCAAAGTCATATTAATGAATGTCGCTATGCTCGTCCTGATCGCTTTAGTTTTTCTGCCTGTACCATACTGGCTCAGTAACAATAATCCCAATAAGCTGGCGGCAAGTATCGCGACGACTCTCTTTGTCATCATTGCCTTATTTGTAGGCTATCAACTGTTATCAAATAAAGCCGTGGTCAAGGAAGAAAAATTATTGATGAAGTCCGGGGTATATTCACACGAATGGGTTATTTCCTCATTACGCCGGGAAGAAGGCGTTTCCCTGGAAGATTTCAGTCGCAGTAATGGTATACATATCATCCATTATTCGTCTGGATACTATCACAAGGGAAAAAATAAATATTTCATTCTACGTGTAAGCAAACGCCCTCTGATTTGCTTTAACTCAGAAGGTAATATTGGGTTATGCATAGATGAATCTATTTTTGAAAAAATAAAAGGCGAGTTGCAAGATAAAATATAGCGTGGAGCCACAAGATAATGGAATACCGTGACAATCATTGGCCGTTGAATTATACACAGCTCCGCTTAGCTATCGCTAATACTGTTGCTGACGATAAATCTGTCTTTAATGTCGGTGAATTCGTCAGCTTCAGTGATAATATTAGCCTGGCAAAATTGAAGCAGGCCATTATTACCATTCATCAATTCAATGATGGTTTTTCCTTACGTTACCGTATTGCCGAACACAATATTTTTCAGGAAAAAAGCGCTACGCCGGTCGAAGTTATACCAATAAAACTGTCAGATCCAGCAGTAGAACCAGCGGCAAAAGCTGATTTTGCAAAGAGAACAACTCAACCGCTAGCGCCTGAAAAAGGGGTGACGATAAGACATTATCTTTACTTTAATGATGTTGGGTGCTGTTTTTGGGGAATCATCGCTCACCATATCGCCACAGATTATTGGGGCATAGGTCAGTTGATTCACGATGTTTTGTCTTGCTATGAACGGCAAACATTCCACCCAACATCAGCGCCTGTTTTTACCTATCAGGCTTACCTTAACGATGTTAAATATAAAGCAAACGCGCATTATGCCAACAACAAAGAGTATTGGAATAATTATCTCAACCAACTGCCCAAATTAGAGGATTACGCCCGTAAACGCCTATTTCCTTCAAAAGCAATTAAGGTAAGCCGGCCGCTCACTGCAAACAACGGTAGTTTTACCTTTAATGATAAATTCATGATGATACTGGCTTTATGTCTGCAAATGAGCAAACGAGGTCGCTTATCAACAAGTATCATTAATTTACCTTTCTCTAACCGACGCGACAAAGGAGAATACTGTTATTATCGCCCGGCAATGAACACGTTACCTCTGATGGTTTCTTTAACTCCTCAGGCAACAATAAAACAGATCCTTGTAGCAATGCAGTCGCAAATGAGTCTGCATAGCAAGCATAGCCGTATTGATATAAACGATTTAAACGATGAGGCAATCAATCGAGCAGATCAATTCACTGCCGCTCCTTATGTTAATCTGCTGCATGAGCTTGAACATGATCTCATGAAAGATAATCGCGCTATTCGCGGTTGTATGACTTCCGGCGCAGTCAATAATTATGGTATTAACATCCGGTTTTCTCCTAATGAGAAATCAGCATTAGTTGAATTGGATGTGGGGAGCCGATTGTACAGTCATTTTGCCGCTGATGTTCTGATCGACGATTATTTACGTATTTATAGCATTATTGCAGAAAATATTAATGAAACGGTCGAGACATATTGGGAAAAATATAAAGAAATTAAACCAATAGATAATATTACCTCAGTCCTGTGGAACCCAGAAAATATTTTCACTCATCATCCGATCAAAGAGAGTATTCTTGCCAGAATAGCACAAATCGTTGAAATATCGCCGGATAAAAAATCCGTCATTTATGGGGATCAAGCAGAAATAAGCAGTGTGCATTGCCTTAATTATCACGAACTTTACCACAAATTATTAACTTTCAGTCAACTACTACTATCCTGCCCGCTACAAAACCGAAGGGTAGCTGTATTATTACCCAGAGGGGTAGAGTCATTATTATCTATATTATCAATCCATACTGCGGGATTATGTTTTGTCCCAATCAATATGACATTCAGTCAAGAGGAAATTAACAGTATATTAGATGGCCTGAATATTTCTTTATTAATTACTGCCCGACGCTATCATGAAAAAATAAACAGTATTAATAATACGCATCTTCTCTTTATTGAAGATATAGAGACTCGCCCTTCTGAAATATTCCTGGGGAATGATATAAAACGTCCCGCGACTCAAGAGGACGAAGCCTATATCTTTTTTACCTCAGGCACCACTGGCGCACCGAAAGCAGTACCAATAACATTTAAGGGGCTTTATGCTTATTTAGCTGCGATGACAACGCAGTATGGTATTAAACAAGATGACGTTATTCTCAATTTCAGCACCCCGGTTTTTGATGCTTATATTGAAGAGGTGTTCGGCTGTTTTTATCAAGGCGCTACATTGGCGATTGCCGACGATCACATGATCGTTGAGCTTGATGCGCTATTTTCATTTTGCCACGCACAATCAGTCACTATAGTTAACTTTCCTACCAATTATTGGCATCAAATTGTCTTTTTCCTACATGCAGCGATTAAAGAACTCGCCCCTTCGATTAGAATGACAATTATCGGTGGCGATCTGGCAATGGATAAAGCCATTCATCATTGGTTGGAAAAAGTAGGATGTGGTATTTCCCTAATTAATTCTTACGGCCCAACAGAATGTTGCGTTGTAGCTAGCTGTCACAACATAGATGATAAATTTCAACCCGGCAATATCATTGGTAAAGCGCTAGCAAATACCACTATCGTTATTCGGGAATATGGAACTGATAAGATCATTAGTGGCAGTAGTGGAGAAATATGCATTCGTGGCGATTCTATCTGTACTGGATATATTAACGATAATCAGTCAACTTCACGTAAGTTCTTACAGTTGAACGATGGAGAAATCTATTATTTAACCGGAGACCGTGGATTTTACGATGACCAAAGGAATTTAAATTTCATTGGCCGCCTGGATAAAGAGCGTAAAATTGACGGGAAACGTGTCGATCTGGATGAAATGCAAAAATTACTTACAGCGGCGATTAATATTGATGACATTCATTTAACTATCAAAGAAAATGAGACTGGGTACCAATATATTAATATATTTATACCTGATGGTTCCTACTCAATTACACGTCACGAAATCGTCTCATTCTTGCGTGGATGTTATCCAAAATTGCAAGTACCTTTTATTGTCGAACTAGCAGCATCCAACGATGCTTCTCCAGTGTCGGAGTTGAATAAAAAAGACAATATTTCGCAAATTAAAGGGGAAAAACGAGAAATATTTTTTACTTTATGGCGGGAAGTTTTTGGCGATAGTGATAGCATTATTGATGAAGAGACTAATTTCTTTGACGCAGGCGGTACTTCGCTTAAAGCATTATTGTTAATTAATAAGATCCAGCAACGCTTTAATTGTTCTCTCCACCTGGAAGATTTCTATCACGCCCCAAGAGTAGGTTATCTATTACAATCTATCATTCAACAAGGGCAAATACCGGTTTTAACCGATAAAAATAGCACTTGCCTGACAGAGCAACACGACCAATATTATTGGATTATCGATACGATCTCTAATCGATCCGGCGCTCATAATATCCCGCTATATTATCATCTGACCGGCGAGATTGATTTAAAGAAATTACGTTACGCTTTGCTGTATATCATGCAATATTTTCCTGCCCTCTGCCAACGAGTCACCATAACAGATGGGCAACTCTCTTTAACCTTCTCACCTGCTGCCAAAGAGAATCTGCCTTTCGAATATATCGATTTAACTCATGCTACCGGCATTAATATTGAGATTTCATTACGCAAGATCTTAAATGATATGGCATTTAAGCCGATGGCGTTGCAAGATAATCCGCCGGTATATTTTAAGTTATTAAAAATAGCAGAGCACGAGCACTACCTTTTATTAAATTTCCATCATGCATTTTGTGACGGGATGTCGATTGCTCATGTACTGCAAAAATTATCTTCCGCTTACGCCGATAATGTACCAAAAATTGAAGCCGCTACGAAAACAGGTATTAATGTCATCAATCAGCGCATGTCAGACGAAACATTAAATTTTTGGACAGAAAAATTGTTCAATGTACTTTCGGCTGCCGGACAGCGCAATGATACATCAGAAGCTCATCAGAGGAGCCGGGGGCGACGTTATTCAATGCCGTTGTCTCCTCAATTAATTGCCTCACTATCCAACACGCAGAAAAAATACGCGGTGACTCTGGAACATATTGTGATTGGCGCATTTCTGATGACTATTAATTCATTACTCAATAAAGATGAGATTATCGTCGGTATTCCTTGTGCCAACCGCGTTCCTCCCATATCGTTTGACAGTGTTGGTAGCTTCGCAACAACACTACTGCTGCCCTACGTTACCACGGAAACTTCGTTGATTAACGTATCCCGGCATGTCCGCGATTTTCTGGCAGACGCGAATACTCATTCCAATATCTCACTGGCGTATTTAAAACAACACCTTCATCACCACCACAGTATGCAATTGCCGGAAATTACCTACTATTTTTCTTCTCAAATAGGATTTGAAACCAGTTTATATCTTGGTGAAACCCGTTGCACCAAGGAAAAAATCAAGGGACTCAAACCTAAAGGAGATATTGCGCTCGAACTGATCAATTTACCAACCGGGATAGGTCTGGAATGGCTATACGATGATGATATTTTCTCAGAAGATATCATCAGTGATATGGGGCTATTTTTGATTGATTTATTGGATTGCATGGGCACTCAGCATGACCTGATGCCTGGCGATACGGAACGATAACAAGTATTAAAATGGATGCTGATTGTGCTGGTTAAAAAAAAGAAATGGGTTGTTATCACCATCGTCATGATCGTTTTTCTTGCCGTGCTTTATAACAACTTTCGCCAAAAAGAGACATCTGCGGTTATGGCAGAACAAATTGTCACCGGAACATTAGGTGACGTTATTACTACGGTAAGTGCCGCCGGCGTTATACAACCAACCAGACAAGTCAATGTTGGCAGCCAAATCTCAGGCCAGCTAACCAAGTTATATGTTGAGGTCGGGGATATCGTTGAAGCAGGTAAACTGGTCGCCAGCATTGATGATACTTTTTATCGCACTAAAGTTGAGGCCAGCCGAGCGCGGCTAGAAAAATTGCGGGCCATGTTGCAGGAGGAACAATACGCCTATCAACTACTGGTCATCACGGAAAAACGCCAAAGAGAGCTTAATCTGCGCTCCGCAACCAGTCAGCAACTACTGGATGAAGCGGCTTTTGGCGTCAAAAAAAGCCAGGCAAGAATTGAAAGCCTCAAGGCAGATATCAGGCAGAATCAACATATCTTACACAGCGAAGAAGTCAGCCTCAGTTATACCCAAATCTATTCACCCATTGCCGGTGTAGTGACTGCAATCCATGTCGATCCGGGGCAAACGCTGAATGTCAATCAACAGACACCGGTTCTCATGCAAATTGCCGACCTCAAAAATATGACGGTTTATGCAAAAGTTTCCGAAGCAGATATTAACCAAATTGTGACAGGGCAAAAAGCCGCCTTTAAGATCTATGGGGCAAATCAGCATATATGGCACGGCAATGTTAAGAAGATTATGTATAAACCTGATCTCATTAATAATGCCGTCTATTATACGGTACTATTTGATGTCCCTAATGATAATCTCCTGCTCAAACCCAGTATGAGTGCGGATGTCACTATTGTGACCCACGAAAGCACCGGAGTAGTGACTATATCCAGCGACATACTGAATAATAAACGGCATCAACCTTTGAATGATGATCTAACTACCTATTTTTTACGTGAAATGAAAGATGGAAACATCGTAGTAAGAAAATTGCTGATCGGCCATAATGATGGAAGACGTTCAGTCGTTGTCAGTGGATTGCAGAATAATGAGCAAATCGTTGTACTTGCTAAACAAGATAATCTCGGGGGTAGTAACAATGATAACGCTAAATAATATCTGCAAAACCTACGGCAATGAGAGTAAACGGCATCTTGTCCTGAAAGATATTTGCTTAACCATAAACCAGAATGATTATGTTGCTATTCTTGGTCGTTCTGGCTCAGGGAAAAGTACTTTATTGAATATAATAGGGCTTTTGGACATCTCCAGTGCGGGAGAATATCTTATTAACGATCTCGCGGTGACTCAGCAAAAGATTCACTCATTGGCGCTTCTACGGCGAAAATATTTTGGCTTTGTCTTTCAGAATTATAATTTGCTGGAAAATTACCGTATTGATGAAAATATCTTGATGCCCATGTATTACTTAAAAAGAAACTTCGATTATGACAGAGAACATTTCCATTACTTAATTGATCGCCTCCAACTTAACAATCTATTAGATAAATACCCACGCCATTTGTCAGGGGGAGAACAGCAACGGGTTGCTGTAGCTCGCGCTTTGATTAACAACCCAAAGTTTATTATTGCCGATGAACCTACCGGCGCGTTAGATACCACTAATGCGACCAATCTCATGCAGTTTTTTACTGAATTACATCATAATGGGTGCGGTATCATCCTGGTAACACATGATCAAGCTGTCGCCGAATATGCCAAACGCAAGCTGTATCTGGATAATGGTTGTTTGGTGACTCAATGAACATGAGTAAAATAACCTTAAAATTCAATGCTTATTTAACCGTTATCCTGTTCAACCTCAAAATGGCGGTACGCTCTCTTACCGCTCATAAAACACGAGTCTTCTTGACTCTATTATGCATTGCCATCGGGGTAGCTTCGATTGTGATCATGCAAGCAATTGGTATAGAAACCAAGCATCATATTGTTAAGATGGTTTCTTCAATGGGAAGTAATATCATTTCAGTAAAATACAAGGGACAAAAAAACGGCGCTTTCGATTCCCATAATAATTATCTGACGCAAGAGGATATAACGTCACTTGCAAATAATCCACATATCAGCCACAGCACCCTGTTTTACACTGCGCCAGGAACGATAGTTTCTCCACAAGGCTCTGCTGATGTTCAATTGATTAGCGCCAATGCAGATATCGCGATTATCCGTAATTTGGTAATTGAGCGTGGGCGTTTTTACACACCACAAGACGATGCGGCTCTGGCAAATGTCGTTGTTTTGGGAGCATCTCTGGCCGAACGACTTTTTCCACAAAAAGAAACCGCATTTGCGCAGAACATCAAGATCAATGACATCTCAATGCAAGTTATCGGTATCCTGACACAGAAAGGCGAAGGCATGGATGCGGGTGTCGATGATGCCGCATTTTTGCCACGCAACAGCTATCTGGTTAGGCTGTTCGGCCATACGCCTCCTAGCGGCATGGTGTTGAAAGCCAAAGATGCCTCTCATATTGAGCCGGTTAAATACGCTGTTGAACAACGGTTATCACGGTTTAAACATCAACAAAGCTATGAGATACGTAATACCACGGAATTGTTAAAAACGTTGCATGAAACTCAATCAAAAATTAATCTTTTCCTGCTGTCAATATCATCAGTAACCCTCTTTGTCGCGGGTGTCAGTGTCATGAATACCATTCTCATTAGTGTCAGAGAACGTAGAAGAGAGATTGGTATACGGCTTGCTGTAGGAGCAAGTTATTCCGATATTTTTTACCAATTTCTTACCGAAGCATTTTTGATTTCACTATTGGGAACACTATTAGGATTGTTATTCTCATTTATCGGTTTCAGAATTTTATTACTATTTGATATCGCGGTTGGTTTCTCTTTCTATTCCTTTTTACTCGCTTCCCTCGCAGCCTGCTTTATTACCGTAGTATTTGGTGTATATCCATCACATCGCGCAGCCGCATCAGCGCCAATCGAAGGTATCAGAGAATTGTAGCTTGTTTCGTTTCATAAAACTTTTTGGAGACACAATGAAAAATCAGCTTATCTATGAAATTTTACATCGAGAAATCAGAGCGCTTTACCCAGAAGTAGAGACAATACCGGAGGATGAAAATCTTTTCGATATCGGTTTCGATTCGGTAAAAATGCTGATGCTGGTTGATCGGCTAAATTATGCAGGGTACCCAGTCAACTTTGCAGATTTAGCTCGCTGGCCGACAATCAACGATTGGATCAAACTGCTCGCAAAAGATAAATAGCGCTGTCTATTTCATGACGAATGGTGGCTGATCCATGCAGCCAAATCTGCAATTACCTGCACCGGGATCTGACCTGGTTGCAGATAATCCTCGCCACCATCGCACCCCATTGTGGGCAATAAAATATGATTCAATCCAGTGTAGAGTTTGAACTCTGCCTGCCTATTATTTTGCAGTGCGTTTTTCCACATCGTGAAATCAACATTATGCAAAATCTGGAAATCCTGATCTCCCTGGGCAAAGAATAACGGCATTGCAGGCAAGCTGTTTAAGCAGTCAAATGCATGATAATTCTCAATCTGTTTGAGATAACTCTCCGGCACTGACAAAAAGCTCTCAAGAGATACTGCGTCTTTCTCTTTCCCACTGGGTAATTGGGATAAAATCACTCGGAGTAAATTACGGAAGGGCGCCGCCAACATCGCAATACCCGTAACATTTAAACCCGATTTTTGCTGTAAGTTCTTTGCAATTAATGGGCTGACATATCCGCCGAAACTGTGCCCAACCAGAAACACTGGCATATCGTGAAATTCAATATGTCCCATTAAACCGGTCAGAATATTACAAGCATCGTCAACAATTTCCGTATTGAGATCGACAACCTCAGGGTCCATATTTCTCTGCCGAATACGGTAATAACGTTTGTCAAAACGTACACTCGCAATTCCATATTGACTTAATTCATGTGCCAACATACGAAACAGTGGATTAGGCCCAACATCATAATCCATCGAATGCGGACCAGAACCCGCAAGCAATAAAACAAGTGCTTTGGCATCATTATGTGGTGATGGCAAACATACCAAACCATCCGGGATATCTCTAAGACCAAACGTCTTTAACGTTTTTTCGATAAAAATACCCTGTTTTGCATACGCATCAGGTATTGGGCATCGAGATAGAGTGAGAGAATCAATTTGCCGATCTTTAATCCCAATATAAAGATTAAACTTTCCATTGAGGGTATTTAGCCGCAGATGACAAGCACCTTGCTGCTGGTAAATAATATCGATATCTGAGTTACACAAACTGTCTGCCAATACAGTTAAAGCCAAATCATCAGCCGCCATACGTAATGATTCATTCATTAATTCCCTGGCTGCTTCCCATTGCTCATTAAGCAATGTAGTTATTAATATCTGTATTTCACCTTCCAATGTGGCAATTAAATTCTTAATAAGCATGTAATTACTCAACTTCTTGCGGCCACAACCGCGATGTATGTACTAAAGCTAAAATCCAGATAGTCCTCATAAACCAGTCAATAGCGCCTGAGTGTCCAAATCACGTTCACTTACGAGCTTTAACCTGTTCTCTTCGAGCCGCAAAAATCGCTTTTACGTCGCTATGTTCAACACCATTACCCTCTTTTACAGATTGGCGTGCGATATCAACCTTTTCCTGAAGGAAAGCACGATTATGATGCTCAAGGCGAAAAGTGGATAATCAGCAATTTTTACCATAACAACCTCTCTTTTCATATTTACAATATAACAGAGTGAACTATTAACTCAACCCTATTGCAAATGCCCACATATTCACCGCAATAGCAGCCACGAAGTAATCATGCGGATCTGATTCAAGTTTCATACTATAAATAGTTTACTTACTCATAATCCCCCCTCACCAGATATGGAAAAAATATATACCATTTTATATTGACATCCACTCCTACCGACTTAGCCAGGAGTGGATATCCAATGGATTATGCTAATTCTCTCCGTTGTTGAACGGTGACAATATGATCCGCTTTAGCGAGAAGATCGGCATTATGTGAAACAACAATCCACAAACCAGGCCAGTGCTCAGGTAAAACAGTCCATAAACGACGAGCCGTATCCGTATCTAATGACGAATCGCAGTTATCAACAATATAAACATCAGCGGGACGACATAACATCCGGGCCAATGCCAAACGCTGACGCTGGCCGCCAGATAATTGACCGGCACTGCCAGAATTAATGACGGTATCGAGTCCTTCCGGCAATTCGTATGAGCCGGGCGTCAAACCTACCGCCTCCAGCGCCCGCACCATGACATCATCATCGATATCCTTATCACCCAACGCGAGGTTTTGCCTTACGGTTCCACCAAAAAAACCCGCTTTCTGTCTGGCATATCCGATACGTGGATTCCGCCACCAGTTTTCATTGCCCAGAACCTCTCGGTTATTCCAAAGTACACTGCCGGAACTGGATTTTTCCAGACCAATCAGGTAACGCAAAAAGGTGGTTTTACCCGAACCAATATCACCGACAATGCCAATAACCTGATTAGCCGTTGCCTCAAACGAAACAGGAGGCTGAGTTTTTGAGTAAGCTAGATGATTAACACTTAGCTTATGTAAGATTTCATCTTGCCCATATTCTTTGGTTTCTTTTTTACTATTTGCCAGAAACTGCCTGATTCGGCCATAACACACATCAGCATTTTTGTAATAGGCAACTGACCGACCAAAGAAAAGTATTTGTTCACTGATCCAGCCGATATAGGTCAAAAATAATGCCAGATTACCTACCGTAAAACTGCCATCGACAATTCGTTTACTCACTATCAATAAAACAGCCGACGTCCCAAGTATGACAATATTTTTGAACAGCCCAGAAAGAAGGTCAGTAAATACCTGATGTTTGGCTTGAATAGCCCGTCGATTGACAAATTTCTGCGATAACCGCTCAATCTGCCCTTCCATTTTGTTGCCAAGACGCAAGTCGCGTATCCCCGTTAAGACATCAGTAATCTTGCCGGCAATGTCCCCTTGCGATTGACGTTTACTCTTCTGTAAATTCCCTACCTTGCGTTTAAGTATCGCCCCGACCCAAAGGCCCACAATCATAGGCATAAGAGCAAGTGTGGTTATTATGTCAGTGTTGATAAGCACAACTAATGCGATAATTAAAAGTAATGCGCGGTAAATAAAATCAGAGGTCCAACTCAGAAATTCCGCAATCTCATCACTATCATCACGAATACGGTTCAGTATATCGCCTTGAGAAAAAGCCTGTCTCTGATCGTGAGAACAATGGCTCACTCCCCACAAAACCCGCTCTTTCAGGTAAGCACTGACCTTGAAAATCAACGTAAAATCAAAGGTTAATCCCAAGAATAGAAATAGTGATCGCAAGACCATAGTCGCAATCGCAGAGGCCAGCAACCACCAGACGACAGGGTTAGTTGGCTCATTCATCGCTCTATCGAGTAATTTGCTGATTTGATAACCAATCAACAGAGGAAAACCATGCATTAACGTCCACACAAACATGGTAATGAAATAGAGAGGAGCAAACTTTTTTATCAGCTCAGTCAAAGCCGGTAACATTTTAAGTTTAGTTGATACATTGGATATAGTCATACCATAAGCCCATGATTACTCGTTAACATTGCGACTTCTGTTTCAGGGATTCGTTGTTGAATCCGTCCATCATCGATAATGATAATTTCATCAACGACCGAAAGCGTGTGAAGGCGATGTGCAACCATCACTACGGTGCAATTGCGGCTTAACTTTTCAAGCAATTTCAGCCAACTCTCTTCCGTTCGGGGATCAAGCTGAGAAGTTCCTTCATCAATAATCACTAACGAGCAATGCTGTAACATCACTCTGGCACCCGCTATCATTTGAATTTCTCCTGCTGATAGCATCAGACCATTAGTACCAACCTGTGTATCAAGGCCATCTGGCAGTGCCCTAACCCATTCAAGCGCATCTAATTCTTGAAGAACCTCCCAAATTTGATCGTCAGATATTTCATTACTGAAAAGCGTTAAATTTTCCCGCAACGTTGCGGAGAACAGATGAGAACGTTGACTAAGAACAGCAATCTTTTTCGCAAACTCTTCCGGCTGAATGGTTGAGACATCGACATTGCCAATGGTCACTCTTCCTGAATCGGGTCGCGCAAATCCACACATCAAATTAAGAATGGTACTTTTTCCCGCTCCCGTTCTACCAATAATGCCAATTTTGCTCCCCGGAGCGACGTAAAAATTAACGCCATGCAAAACCTGCGTTTCTTCTCCGTTATAACTGAAATCAACATTATCGAAATGGATAGAGAGAGGACCATCAGGCAATAAATTATCCGATGATTTATCTGGGGTACCTTCATTTAACATTTTTGCCGAAAGTGACAAAGCAGCAAATAATTTCTGTATCAGCTCTATTTCTGATGACATATCCTCCACCGGTTCCCGAAGTTTATCAACGTAGAGATAAACCATCGTTAATGTACCGATGCTTAAGCTGCCCACACCAAGTAATTGAAGCCCAAAACCAAAACCTATACCGAAACAGAGTGCAAAAAAGATCTGGGTAATTGGCCAAAAAACCCTGCCGCCAATATAGGCACTGCGTTCAAACTTGAGCAACATTGACAGCATCTTACGAAATGCAATGGCAGGCCAATGCGCCTGCGACAATGGCTGTAAATCATCCATTGCATGTAATGAATCACCAACAAAACCAAAGATTTTAGCTTTTTCATTTCTCGCAATTAGCCAACGACGGACAGAAAGTCTGGTTAACTGAATCAATACATACGCCACCAGTATGACGACGATTGCTATGGCAATACCTGCCTGAGGCATGACGCTGAATATAATGATCAATGTCCCTAATGTCAGCGCTAAATTAGCAATGGCTTTGAAGCCTGCTTTAGAAATCGTTTTTCCTATAATATCAGCATTACCTTCGATATTTTCCAGCAACTCCCCCTGCGATCGTCGTTCTATTTCCAATACAGGTAAAACTGTCATCACATGATGAAAGAGCTTATATCTAATAGTATCAGCAATACCCCAACCTGCCTTGGTGCTCATGTAACTGGTTACCAGACTACCGATAACACCAATCGACGCAATAAAAACATAAATGATTGCCAACATGATAAGTTGATCAACAGTCGTCCCTGATGTCGCCTTATCAACGTAATTCCGAATAATATAAGGACCGCTTAGATCGCACGATAATGTAACGGCTAAGGCCAAAAACGCACATAAAACTGTCCCCTTAAATGGTATGGCACTC
This sequence comes from Photorhabdus akhurstii, assembly GCF_019090985.1. Classification (NCBI taxonomy): domain Bacteria; kingdom Pseudomonadati; phylum Pseudomonadota; class Gammaproteobacteria; order Enterobacterales; family Morganellaceae; genus Photorhabdus; species Photorhabdus akhurstii. The sequence goes on from NZ_CP020335.1 coordinate 3,199,467, forward strand.
TGTAGCAATATCCGCCATACAGTTAAATTCTTTGACATCACGCTTTTCATCTTTAGGTTATGGCACCTCATCAAAATTAGCGATGTTATTTGCAACATCAGTGTATGCAGCCAACATCAAGGTTATTAATAACAGATCGATCACAACAGCAAGATCTGGTTCACATTTAGCAAAATGTAATTATCGCAAAATACCCGCATTTATCACGATCTGATTGAAATGTTTATAAACGCTATCACAAGAAAATAGCCGAAAAATAAAATTGATACTTTATCCGACAATATCAATACCTTTGTTAGGTTATTTAATGCACTAATTGAAAAATATATCGCCAATATGAATAATAAGTAACTTATTCCAAACGAAGAATCGTAGATGGGATAAATAATACCAATAATTACAATGAATTATAGTAATTTTAAAATATATAGCGATTATATAAATGAATTCCTATTCAATATTAACATGCCTTAAATTGTTCTAAGTTTAAGCAAATTATCTCTTGCAAAGGGCTAGTCTATTCTATAATTGGATTAATTCATATTAACTACTTAGTAGTCGGATGAGATTTGGCCATAAGAGGCCAATAAAAAGGGCCTTTCGGCCCAAGTAATCGTTTGCGCAATTAGTCTAAAATAACGCCGATACGGCGCGCTACTTCCTCATACGCTTCAATCAGGCCACCAAGGCTTTGGCGGAAGCGATCTTTATCCATTTTGTTCAAAGTCTCTTTGTCCCACAAACGGCTACCATCAGGAGAGAATTCATCCCCCAGAACTACCTGGCCTTTGAACAAACCAAATTCCAGTTTGAAGTCAACCAAAATCAAACCCGCATCATCAAACAATTTGCTCAATACTTCATTGGCCTTGTAGCTCAATTCCTTCATTTCAGCCAGATGTTCTTTGCTAACCCAACCAAAAGTTTCACAATAAGACTCATTCACCATTGGATCGTGCTTAGCATCATTTTTCAGAAACAAGTCGAACAGAGGTGGATTCAATACCAAACCTTCTTCAACACCAAGGCGTCTAACTAATGAGCCCGCAGCCCGATTGCGAATAACACATTCAACCGGCACCATATCCAGCTTTTTAACTAATACCTCAGTGTCCGATAACAGCCGTTCCATTTGTGTCGGAATCCCTGCTTCTGCCAATTTGCTCATAATGAAATGGTTAAATTTATTGTTCACCATCCCTTTACGATCAAACTGTTCAATACGTTCGCCATCCAATGCTGATGTATCATTACGGAACTCCAGCACGAGCAAATCAGGATCATCCGTGGTATACACCGTTTTCGCCTTTCCACGATACAACTCAGCTTTTTTTTGCATCTTATATCTCCAGAGATATTACTACTGTATAAATACCATAGATAAATAATAAAACAGATTGTCGATAAAATCCTGTCCAAAGGGCTGATTTTTTCTATAGTTATCTGGTTAGTCCAAAAAACAGCCAAGCGTCATGCTAAAAAACTTCCTCTCTTCCCTAATCAGTTTCAAGGCAAGCTGGTAACCTTCGAAAAACTTAGCCAAAAGTCCATTCGGTAAGTAAAGCTAATAAAAAAATTAATCGATTCTGTATTTCTAAATTACTAAGCAGTACAAAACCAAAATATCGTCAATACCTTAGCAGTATGGTAAGCAGCGGTAATAAGCGATATTAACTTAAATTTCCTGAGTTTTAGGAAGAAATTACATGAAAGGGACATTCTTAACACAGCGCTAGGCCAATAAGCTGGCCTGCATACATATGCAGGCTTTTTTTCAGTGAATCCCATGCAAAGCATTTTCTGCTTTGACCGAAAGGGGGGTAAATTGATCCGCTCTCAGTTCTGTCAGCGCATAGAGGAGGCGTCCCATCCTGCCATTACCATCAGTGAAACCGTGAAAACCGACGACAGCAGCAAAAAGCTGTTTCCCAATCTGGGGATCTGCTTTATCCAATGTCTCCAAATGATGTGCCAGCATTGCTGCACCACCTATACTAGAAGGAAGACTCCCGCCGCTGATTGCTGGGCCACGATAATCACGCTCTATGTTTGGAACCAATCTATGATGAAGTTCCTTGAGGACTTGGCTATCAGTCAGATCTTTGTCGTTATGGGTATACTCCTTGAGTAGCGCTGTGAAGTTACTCCACTCATTCCCCCCCGAAGTCGATGCCTTAAGTATCCAAGCCGCAGCCCGATCAACATTATCAGTTAATTTACCTGGGTTATAAAACTCTTCAGAAAGTGTTTCTGCATAAATGCCTTGGCTAAGATCTTGGCCTCTTATTGCTTCTTGATGATGTTGGGCCGCCAGCAAGTTCTTCTCTTCCATCATCAAAACTGGCTCAAGACTGGCAACAGCATTAGCAGCCGAAGGTTGCTTACGCAATTGTTCAAGGCTGACAAAAGACTGTTGGGGGGCAACCAATTTGTTGGTCAATTGGGCTGTTGCCTGATGTCCCATCAAATCCTGTAATTTTTTACCCGTCTCTGTATTTTGTAGCGATTCTGACATAGTACGCTGTAGTAAAAGCGTATGTTCAGCCAACATGGCTTCTGTCATTTTATGTGTATCTACCGTCCTTAATTTTTCTAGTACTTGTTCTGATGTCTGCAAATTACCATCCTTAAACAACATACGAGCATGGCTGACCGAATCTGTACTCTGTAAACGCTGTTGCTGTGCCCCCTCTGTAGAAAAGAGGGTTTTAGTCACCTCTTTGGCTACTGAAGCACTACTGCCATGTAAGAAAAATTTACTTACCCCTTCAAAAAAGCGGGCAAAGTGATTGCCTTTTGGGTGCGTACGCAGAACCTGTTGCAGATCTGCATTAATATGGTATTCACGGCCAGCAATTTGCAGTTTACCTTCGCTACGAACCTGTTCTTGTATTTGTGGCGAGGCATGTTGTAATACAGCAAGATTCTTAAATTCGATCATAAATCATTCTCCTGTCATAAGACGACGGCAAGGTACTTTTCTGTGATAGTGACGATGGAAATTTATTTGCCCAAGTAATAAATTCAGACAATTCATGCTCCAACTTATTGGCCGTTAGATGTAGTAAGGGCAATATTTTATACGCAACAACCCCAAGCTCCTGATGCCAACCAATACCAGGTAGCCGGTTATTTAATGGATTAAGTGCTGTATTGAGCAAATAACGAAGAGTATCAGCATCTGCTGAATCTGGAAGTACCATATCTATTTGGCAAATAATGACTAAATGTTCTTCCTGGCGACGCAAAATAACAGGCAGAGAGTTATCGACAAGTAAGAAGCAATTCCCCTCTTCATCAAAGGAGAGTCTATTCATGCCTAATTTAGTTGCCAGTTCGGTCATTAATATATTAGTGAAATGATCATTCATAGTAGAGAAAGGAAAATCAATTATTTTGATGACAGGATTTTAAGCTTTCAGAAATATGATGACTGTCAGATATAGTCTATCTTTTGTATATTAGCAATCGGTATTAGGCAGTTACAGATAAATTCACAATTGATTATCGAGGATTCGAGGAAAAATTGCGTTGGGAGCCTTCTTAATCTCGCGCCAAACTCGTTTTTTATATAAAAACAAAACGCTAGCTAGACAGCCAGCGCTTTGTCAATAATCCGAGGGCTTTTCACCCCTTTATTAAACCTATAATCCCGTTGTCTGGCTAAAAGCGGCTTTCAACGCTGCAACTAATTCATCATTTTGTGATTGGGTCAACGGTTTACCTTTATCACTAATAAACTGTAAACTGCTCCGGTTATTCAAATCACCAACCTGTAATTTGTAATCACCTTCACTAATGGATGGTTCACTAACACCCATTGATTTCCAGCTAGATGAACTGAGGCTTTTATAAGTCACAGTGATAGCCCCTGTTGAACGGCTGCGGCTACCCACTTTCATGCCTATTTTTTCCAGTGCTGCCGGTAATCTATCCCAAACAATATTATATGGCGCACGAACAATTATCTGAGGTAATCCAGATGTGTCACCGCCACTCTGTACATCCAATGGACCTAGATTACGCGCCACGGCATCATCGCTAACGCGTTCGCGCTGCTGGTTTACACCTTCAATTAATTCATTGAGCATCAGTGAGTTATAACGCTGGATTTCAATAGGATCAGTGACCTGTTGATCACCTTGTCTCAGCCCTTCATTAGTCACGGATAACTCAATTTGATAGCTCTGGCGTACAACACTAATACGATGGCGAGTCTGATATGAAACATTTTCATCTGCACGCGGCCAATCGATCCAATCAGTTGTCAATGTCTGGCTAGCATCATCGCGTTGGCTAACTTGATAACCTTTTTTCAACAAAACATTGTTAATCTGTGACCACAAATGGCTATTCTCAGGCGTGTCTTCAAGTAGCAACTTACTGCTCTTGGCACTGTTTTCAGTACGGGAACCACTCAACAGGGCTAATGTTTGAGATGGCGGGCGAATATCAAGTGCTTTCCCAACCTGCCCTTTAGAGGCTATTGCTGGAATATCATATTCACCATTCTGCAATGGCAATGCCATACCCGCAGGAACTTTCAACGCCTTCAGGGGAGGTGTTTCAAGATATGTGTCATCATCATTGACTTGGCGTTTATAGCTCTGGTCATTAGAACAGGCGGCCAGTAACACGACAAGTGACATACCAGCAACCTTTATCACCTTCGATTTTTGCAACAATATTGCCATTAAAATTCCCTAAATTTTACAGTAATCCGGCCGTTTTCAAGGCTTTTTCAACTGAGACTTTTCCTGCATCTGTCAATGGCGTCATCGGCAAACGCACGGTGTCATCAGCAATCAAACCCAATTTGTAACATCCCCATTTAACTGGAATCGGATTAGGTTCAACAAATAGCTGACGATGTAAATCCATCAGGCGATTATTCACCTTACGCGCCTCTGCAAACTGGCCGTTTAATGCCAATTCACAAAACTTAGCAACATCAGGCGCTGCAATGTTTGCAGTAACAGAAATAACCCCCTTACCACCAAGCTGGATAAAATCCAACCCACTTGCATCATCACCACTCAATAAGATGAAACTATCATCATTAACCAATTCTTGGATTTGACTGACACGATTTAAGTTCCCTGTAGCTTCTTTAATTGCGACAATATTTTTAATTTTCGCCAAACGCGCTACAGTTGACGGCAGCAGATCACACCCGGTACGAGAAGGCACATTATACAGAATTTGTGGTAAATCCGTATTTTCAGCAATCGTTTTAAAATGCTGATATAAACCTTCTTGCGACGGCTTATTATAATAAGGCGTTACCGTTAGGCAACCAACAACACCACTGTTTTCAAAACGTTTCGTTAGGGATATTGCCTCAGCAGTCGCATTTGCACCTGTTCCGGCAATAACCGGAATACGCCCATCCGCCAATTCTACGGTTGTCAAAACAACACCACCGTGCTCATCATGACTCAATGTGGCTGATTCTCCGGTTGTCCCGACCGAGACTATCGCTGATGTCCCACTAGCAACATGGTAATCGATTAACTTTTTCAAACTGACCTTATCAACCTGACCATTTGCATCCATTGGTGTTACCAGCGCAACAATGCTACCTGTAAATTCAAATCTCCCGCTAGACATTACATTACCCCCTATACAAACAAGAACTCAATGGTACTTTTTAGTCATCCAGAAGGAAACTATTTAACACGGAATTTCAATGAATTTTGTTAATACCAGATAACCCCCATTAAAAAGAAGTGATAATCAAAGTAATTTGTTGAAATTCAATGTCAGTGAATGGGAACACAATATGGGAACACAATAGAACAACTTTGGTGCAATTGGCCTTGGCAGTATAGCCTTTTTATGTTTACCTTAACGAAACCATAGCAGAGAAGGAAAAGTGACTTTGCCACAATCACAACAACATTTTCTCGTTATAACCGCTTTAGGCGCTGACCGTCCTGGCATCGTCAACACCATTACTCGTCTTGTGAGTGAGTGTGGTTGTAACATTGAAGACAGCCGCTTAGCCATGTTTGGTGAGGAATTCACCTTCATTATGCTGCTTTCCGGTAGCTGGAACGCTATCACAATGATTGAATCTTCACTGCCACAGAAAGGAGCCGAGCTCGATCTTCTTATCGTCATGAAACGCACAAAGTGCGATGCCCATACAACATTTCCTTCCACGGTTTCCGTTAAGGTCGATGTTGATGATTCACCCGGTATTGTCGAGCAGTTTACCAATCTATTTACCACACAAGATTTTAATATTGCTGAACTGGTATCAAAAACACATCCACCGGAAAGCAATATCCCTGCTCGGTTGCAGATCCAGATTACTGCCCATAGTCTATTAGAGGATGACGGCATAATTATTAAGCAGGCGTTTAATAAGCTATGTACAGATCTAAATGCACAAGGCAGTATTAGTATTCTTGAACCACTTTAGTTGAAAGATTAAACGGAGAATACGGGATGAACCCACTGAAAGCCGGTGATAAGGCCCCTCAGTTCAGCCTTCCTGACCAAGATGGAGAAACAATCAATTTATCTGATTTCGAAGGTCAGCGTGTTTTAGTCTATTTTTACCCTAAAGCAATGACTCCTGGTTGTACTGTACAAGCTTGTGGTCTGCGCGATGAAATGGATACATTAAAGGCGTCCGGTGTTGAAGTGCTAGGCATCAGCACAGACACCCCAAGTAAATTGTCACGCTTTGTGGAGAAAGAAATGCTGAACTTCACATTGTTGTCCGATGAGGATCATCAAGTTGCTGAACAGTTTGGTGTCTGGGGCGAGAAACAATTTATGGGAAAAACCTATGACGGTATGCACCGTATCAGTTTCCTGATCGATACCAACGGCAATATTGAGCACGTTTTTGATAAATTTAAGACCAGTGATCACCACCAAGTCGTGGTGGATTATCTGAAACAGCATCCTTAAATAGAAAATGCTTCAAAATTTAATCACGCTCATTTAACAGCTCAAGATGCCAAAGGCAAGTACGGGAGGGATATCCCCATCCCGTGCTTCTTCTAATACGGGTACCAGTATCATTAAAAATAGATTTACTCTTTTATTTCATCGTCTTCTGTTATAACTATCTCTTCCGGCCATGCATGGATCACCGCCTTAATCAGCGTCGCCAGCGGAATAGCAAAAAATACGCCCCAGAATCCCCACAAACCACCAAAAGTAATCACAGAAAGAATGATTACCAAAGGGTGCAAGTTCACCGCTTCGGAGAATAAAATCGGCACCAGCAAATTACCATCCAGCCCCTGAACGACCAAATAAGCAATAATCAAGGTCCAGAAATCTGTCCCGACTCCCCATTGAAATAGCGCAACCAATACAACAGGAATCGTGACAATAAGCGCCCCCACATAGGGAATTAACACTGATAGCCCAACCAAAACAGAAAGCAGCAATGAATAATCCAATCCAAGAAAGGCAAACACCGCGTAGGTACAAATACCGACGATCGCCATCTCGGTGACTTTACCCCGAATATAGTTAGTAATTTGTTGATTCACCTCGCGCCATACCTGCCCGGCCAAAATGCGGTTACGCGGCAGGACCCGTTGCAATGCTTGCAGCATCTGGGTTTTATCTTTTAACAAGAAAAAGGCCATCAACGGCACAAGAATCAGATAGATAGCCAGCGTTAATAAACCAATCAATGAAGCCACCGAAAACTTCACCACAGATTCCCCGGCAGTTGAAATCTTACTACGCAGATTTTCAGCCATCACATCAATGATGCCAGCATCAACCAAAACCGGATAACGGGCCGGTAATGTTTGGGCATATTCATTAAACCGATTAAGCATATTGGGTATATCTGACAACAGATTAATCCCCTGCTGCCATGCGGTTGGCGCGACAATAAAGATAACCAACAAACTAATACCGGAAAAAATAATCAGCACAATACAAACAGCCACTGTGCGCGAACATCCCAATCTTTCAAGTTTAGCAGTCGGCCATTCCAGCAAGTAGGCAAGAACAATCGCTACCAGCAAAGGCGCCAAAATGCCATGTAAGAAATAAATAATGCAAAACCCTGCTAAAAGGATGACAAATAACGCAATAACTTGCGGATCAGTAAACCGACGGCGATACCACTGTATAATCATATCCAGCATTGACCAGGCTCCTTGATAGCAATATTCATATTTCTATTTTTCTTAAAAATTGTACTAATTGATTAATTTTAAGGTACCCTTATTTATCATACACGCATTATCTAAGACGATGGCCAAATGAGAGCACTTTTGTTTTATGAAAATAATGTCTAATCAATCTCTGACAGCAATATTAATCAATACATTATTGCTCACAAGTCCCCCTGTTCTCAGCGCCTCTATTGAAGATTCATTGCCAGATATCGGCACCACGGCAGGTTCAGTCCTGAGCATCAATCAGGAACTAGCAATGGGAGATTTTTACGTTCGCCAGATGCGTGACAACGCTCCGCTGATTTATGACCCATTGTTAACACAATATATTAATGCCATTGGACAGAGGTTAGTGGCTCATGCTGACTCGGTTAAAACGCCTTTCCATTTCTATCTGATTGATAACCCGAATATCAACGCTTACGCTTTCTTTGGCGGAAATGTGGTACTCCATGCCGCACTTTTTCGTTATAGCCGTAATGAAAGCGAGCTTGCCTCCGTAATGGCTCACGAAATTTCTCACGTCACTCAACGCCACCTGGCACGAATGATGGAAGATCAGCAACGTACAGCACCATTAGCCTGGGCAGGCACGTTGGGTTCTATCCTTTTGCTAATGGCTAACCCACAAGCAGGGATGGCAGCCCTCAGTGGTACTCTTGCCGGTGTACAACAAGGCATGATCAGTTTTACTCAATCCAATGAACAAGAAGCTGATCGCATTGGCATGCAGACACTACGTAAAGCTGGCTTTGATCCTCAAGGTATGCCAGCTTTTATGCAAATCATGGTAGATCAAACCCGTTACAGTTCTAAACCACCGGAAATGTTACTCACTCACCCGTTACCTGACAGCCGTCTTGCTGATGCGCGTAACCGTGCTAATCAATATCCGGCCCAGAACATTCCACAATCTCAAGATTTTCTGTTCGCCAGAGTCCGGGTTATGGGCATGTACAGCACAGAGCAACGCGGCTATCTTGAGCAAATTTTAGAAAATTACCGTAGAGGCACAGCTAAAGAGCAACTTGCCGCCGCTTATGGCCGGGCAATCTTGCTTTCTCAAGATAAAAAATACACTGAGGCACGGGCTATTTTGGAACCACTATTAGCAAAACAGCCGGATAATGTCTGGTTTATTGACACAATGACTGATATCGACATTGAACAGAACCGAATTGCTCAAGCTATCACCCGGTTACAGAACGCCTTGCAAAAACAAAAGGACAATTTGGTATTACAAATTAATCTTGCTAATGCGCTTATTCACGCAAAACAATATCAACAAGCTTTAAAGCTGCTCCACCGCTATACATTCAATAACCCAGATGATCCAAACGGTTGGCGCCTGATGGCCGAAGCCGCCGCCAAACAAGGCAAACGCCATGAAGAACTATCAGCGTATGCTGAAGAAATGGCACTTCGCGGTCAATTTGACAATGCCATCAAGTATCTCAGTAGTGCCAGCGCACTCGTAAAATTAGGCAGTTACGATCAAGCACGTTATGATGCTCGTATCGATCAATTACGCCAGCTACAACAGCGTTATAGTCAATACAAACGTTAAGGAATTCTCATGCAACAGGTGACGATTTATCATAATCCCCGCTGTTCCAAAAGCCGTGAAACTTTGGCTCTTATTGAAGAACGGGGAATTAAACCACAGATTATTCTCTATCTGGAGGCTCCTCTCACTGTAGAGCAATTATCCGTTCTGCTAGAACAGCTTGGTTTCCATGATGCACGCCAATTGATGAGAACGAAAGAAGATCTATACAAGGAGTTAAATCTGGCTGATGAAAAACTCACTCAGCATGATTTACTGGAAGCGATGATTGCCAATCCTAAACTGATTGAACGCCCAATCGTCGTTTGCGGTGATAAAGCTAGACTTGGGCGCCCACCGGAAAAAGTAAAAGAACTTCTTGATTGATAAGAATAGATATGATGATGGTGACACCACCATCATCATCTTCAAAGATGCAAAATATCTTTCACAAATGGAATCGTCAGCTTACGCTGGGCCACTATCGAAGCGTGATCTAACTGATTTAATGCCATAAACAGAGTCCGCATTTCTCTGTCCAATCTTTTCAGTAAAAAGCGACCTACATCTTCTGGCAATTCAAAGCCGCGTAACTTCGCTCGCAATTGCAAAGCTTGTAATTTCTCATCATCGGAAAGCGGTTGTAATTTATAAATTTGCCCCCAATCCAGACGAGAAGCCAAATCAGGTAACTTAAGATTAATCTGGCGAGGTGGACGATCGCCGCTAATAAGCAAACAAGTGCGGCCAATCTCCAGAATGCGATTATAAAGATTAAAAATCGCCATTTCCCACTCTTCATCACCAGCGATACTCTCAATATTATCGATACAAACCAGTGATAAGTGTTCCATGCCATCAAGCACCTCAGGGATAAAATAGGCACGTTTATCCAGCGGAACATAACCCACAGCTTCATCTTTCAGGGACAACTCAGCACAGGCGGCATGCAACAAATGACTTCGGCCCCCACTGTCACGGGACCAAAAATAAATATAGCTGCCATGCGGCTGATTAATGGCCAATTTGATTGCAGCTAACAGGGTGGCATTTTCCCCCGGAAAGAAACTGGCAAAAGTTTCATCATCGGGAAGATACAAAGGTAACGAAAGCTGCGATGGTGTGTTCAGAAGCACCTCAAACAGAGCTGGTAATAAACGCCAACAAGTTTATCACAGAAAATAGTTGTAAATGAACTGTATAGGTAAAGAATAAAAAAACTATTTTTAGGATTCAATAAGTTAAATCCATTCCAGTCCCAGAAGCGCATAATATCTCGTCATAGCACAGAACGGACCGCAAATTCCTATAAAATATTCCTCATGTAAAAGCAGGAAAAATCTAAGTTTTCAGTCCTATGTTATTTAAGAATTATGTTATTTAAGAGCTATATTATTTAAGAAAAAGCCATCAGATAGTGAGTTTTATTCATTCTTAGCAAAGATCAATGTAATAGCTCCTTACTGATAACAAAAGGCGATGATAGTGATAATCCTTATCATGACCCCAGCAATAATTAGCCCAAGTTCCATAGAAGTCGTCCCATGAGGTAATCAGGTTCAGTGGACGCTCCTCTTTGGCGCCATCAGAAACATACACATGATACCCACTAATGCTGATAGCCCAAGCAATCATACGCTCCCAAAACCTACGTCCATCTAGCGTTTGCTCACTGTCAGACACAACAATGGAGTATCTTTCAAGGAAAAATTTAAAAAACTCTTGTGGTAAACCTCGCACAGCCCCGTCATGTTGAGGAAGGACCGTACGCCACACAAGTATCTGTGTGCATGTTTTTTTGATGGAACAATCTGTTCCATAAATTCGAGCTTTACCGCGTAAACCGTCCCCGGCATATCTGCATCAGTCACCAATCTATATTGATTGCCAGAAACAGATGTCAGTAAGCGGTAACCATGTGGAGTAACAAATCCAGGCAAAGAAAAGTCTTTCACTCCGCGTTCAATGAAAGCCTGAGTGTTTTCTGCATTTTTCTCTGTCATGTTAAGTTTGATATCGAAATCTACTTCAGGAATTAACTTTAGCATTGCTTCATCACCAGTTGCCAATATTTACTGTATCCAAACACTCACTCTTATTCCATAAGTGAAAAATCTCGCTGCAACGTCCTATATAATTTGACATTTTCACGCTATGTACACTACCTAGGTACAATACAAACGAAGATCACATTCTATCCCTATTCCTTAAACTATTCTTGATTAATATGCGAACAAAATCGCAACATATTTAACATAAATTGCTAGTCTTAATAAAAAGTGAAAGCTTTCATCAACCACTTATCTCATAAGAAACGGTATAACAAACTGGAGACTTAGCAATGAAAAAAATCCTATTGTGTTGTGCGGCCGGTATGTCCACCAGCATGTTGGTACAACGTATGCAAGCAGAAGTGATAAAACGGGCATTGGACATTGAGATCAAAGCTGCCCCCACGGCTGAATTAGAACACCAGATAGCCGACGCTGACGTTGTTTTACTCGGCCCACAGGTGAGATATCAATTAACCCATCTTTCCGCTATCGCCAAACCACTCGGTAAGCCAATCGACGTTATTGACATGATGGATTATGGCTCTCTTCGTGGTGATAAGGTTCTCGATAAAGCATTAAGCCTATTGGAATAAGCAATTTCACCACCACTCGGAGTCCTCCCATGAGTCTCTATACCTCTTTTACGCGCGTCTTAGAAAGCTATATTATCCCGATTGCCGGGCGAATCGGTAACCAACGGCATATCATTGCAATACGTGACGGCTTTATCTCAGCCATGCCATTTTTGATCATCGGCAGCATGATGTTAATTGTGGCAAACCCACCCTTCGATTTACAGACTGCATCCTCATTCGGCCAAGCTTGGTTGTCCTTTGCCAAAACTCACTGGGGCACCATCACTATGCCTTACTTTATGACTATGGGATTAATGAGTGTCTTTGTTTCGGTCGGCACCGCCTACAGTTTATCTAAATCCTACGGTCTGGACGGACTAACTTCTGCTTTACTGTCACTAATGGCATTTTTGCTAGCAGCAGCACCACAGATAGAAAACAAAATAGCTCTCGATTTCCTCGGTGGCACGGGTGTATTTACCGCATTAATTTGCGCTATCTGGTCAGTTGAACTAACACGTTTACTAAAAAAATATAACATCACCATCCGAATGCCAACACAAGTGCCGCCAGCAATTGCCCGTTCTTTTGAACTTCTGTACCCAGTCATAGGTATCTTGTTGACAGTTTATCCTGCCAGCTTGCTATTACAGAGTGAATTCAATCTACTTATTCCCGCAGCCATAATGCAGATGTTCCATCCACTCATTTCCATCGGTGATACTCTGCCCGCCATTATATTGGCGCTACTCATTGCTAACCTACTGTGGTTTGCCGGTATTCATGGCGCCAACATTGTCACTGGCTTGATGGCCCCTATTTTTATGGCAAATATTGCCGCCAATGCAACATTAATGGCTCAAGGTACGGCTACAACACAAATTTTTACTGACCCTTACTGGTCGTTTTATATCTGTATTGGCGGCTCTGGCTCTACGCTGGTTCTGGCGTTCCTTTATCTGCGCAGCCGTTCTATACATTTGCGTACTATCGGAAAACTGAGCGTGGTTCCGTCCATATTCAATATTAACGAACCACTGTTATTTGGCTCACCGATTGTGATGAATCCAACCTTATTCATTCCACTACTGGTTGTGCCATTGGTCAATGCAGTATTGTCCTACAGCACTCTGCATCTTGGCCTAGTGCATAAAATGGTCGCCCTTTCCCCCTGGACTACGCCGGCGCCATTCGGCGCAATGATTTCCGCTGCCTGGGATTATCGTGCGGCAGTGCTAGTGTTCATACTAATGATAATCGACCTCTTTATCTGGTATCCCTTCTTCAAAATTTATGAAAAACAGTTGGTCAACGAAGAAAATAAACAGCGAGAAAACACAGCATCCACCGGTGTAGAAACTCAATCCCAACCCTAATTTTCGGAGGATTTACACATGGATTTAGGACAAGCCATTGATTTAGAAAAAACTATTGTAGAGCTATTGGTTCATGCCGGAAGTGCGCGCAGTCACGCCCTAATGGCATTACAACATGCCAGAAACAGTGACTTTCAGACAGCACAAATACTGATGGCTGAATCCCAACAAGCAATTAAAGAAGCACACACGATTCAAACCACCCTCATCGGATTGGATGAAGGCTGCGGTAAATTACCTGTCAATCTCATCACTGTCCATGCGCAAGATCATTTAATGAACGCAATGGTTATTCAAGATCTTGCCAGCGATATGATTGAACTCTATCGCCGAATACCATCACAAGAGGAAAAGGTATGAAACGAATCAAAATAGCCGTTATTGGCGGCGGTAGCAGTTATACCCCTGAATTAGTCGAAGGGCTTATTCAACACCAAAAAAACATTCCACTATCTGAACTGGCATTAGTTGACATTGACAGTGGAAAACAGAAAGTAGAAATTATCGCCGCGCTTACTCGCCGTATGTTAGCTCGTCATGGCATGGAACACGTTATTGTCAGCGTCCATTTCACACCAGATAACGCCATTCGCGGGGCTAATTTTATTTTAACTCAATTACGTGTCGGCCAGCTTCCGGCTCGCGCTGCGGACGAACGTCTGGGGCTAAAATATGGCTTGATCGGTCAGGAAACTACCGGCGTAGGCGGCTTTGCCAAAGCATTACGCACCATCCCCATTTTGCTGGATATTGCCCATAAAGTTGAACAACTTGCACCGGACGCATGGATTATTAACTTCACCAATCCAGCCGGGATTGTCACCGAAGCAATTTCCCGCTATAGCAAAGCAAAAATTATCGGCCTATGTAATGTCCCAGTCACAATGCATCACATGATAGCTAATATGCTACAACGCCCTTATCAAGATGTGCAGTTACACTTTGCCGGGCTGAATCATATGGTCTGGGTACACCAAGTACTGGTTGCAGGTCAGGATAAAACTCAACAGGTACTTGATATGCTATGTAATGGTGCAGTATTAACCATGAATAATATTCAAGAAGCGCCCTGGCCTCCTCCACTACTTAAGGCACTAGGCGCAATCCCTTGCCCTTATCACCGCTACTTCTACCAAACTCGCAATATGTTACAGGAAGAGCACGAAGCCGCTGTCGCACAAGGCACCCGGGCAGAACAAGTGATGAAAGTAGAACAGGAACTATTTGAACTGTACGCTGATCCAGAACTTGATCATAAGCCAGAGCAACTCAGTTTCCGCGGTGGCGCATTCTATTCTGAGGTTGCACTGGATCTGATTTGCGCCATTCATAACAATCTCGATAGCCAATTGGTAGTCAATACCACAAACCACGGCGCTATTCGGGGTTTACCGGACGATGCCGTCATCGAAACCAATTGTATTATTAATGCAGAAGGCGCCCACCCGCTAACGTTCGGCCGCCTGCCTGACAGTATGTATCCTCTGACACAACAGATAAAAACTTACGAACGTTTGACGATCAAAGCAGCAGTTCATGGCGACCGCGACGCCGCACTGTTGGCGCTGATCACCAATCCACTGGTTGCCGACGTAGACATTGCTTCACCACTATTGGATGACGTATTAATGATAAACCGTGATTATCTTCCGCAATTTCAATGAATAAGCGGTACCTGATTAATTAATTTGAAATCAGAACAAGCATAAAATTAAAGCGATACCTGTTACTTCTGACTAACAGATATCGCTAACTGACTTTGTAACCTCTTTTTTTTGCGGCGCCGCACGCATTTATCTTTCACGTTAAGTTTGAACAAGAGATTCTGTATTATACTGCGCTGAAATCAATTGATTGAAGAATATTGAAAATAACAGTTTCAACACGTTGAAATTTTAGGAAAATCTATGCCATTTAAAATAGAGAATCTCGGATATGGCGAAGCACATATCTCAGATTTTGAGGTGTCTGGCGTGGAATATACCTTGATTATAATGGAGATTATTTCAAAGGGAGATTCTTCTGTCTTTTTACCTGAAAATTACAGCTTCGATTTAAACAATTTTTTCGAAGTCTCATTTGATGCAAAAAACAATTTAGATAACAACACTCTATTTGAGAGGTGTCCTACAAATAACCATAATCAGATGATAGGGATTATGTACGCAGTTGAAAGGCTGATTAATGAGCACTATAATGCGGTCAGCCCTAGTGGATACATTTTACTAGCCGCAGATGAGCGACTAAACAGGGTCTATAAGCGGTATATATATCGATTTGTGACACAAAACGGCTTTACCATAATAGATAAGTTAGATCCAAACGGGAGGGGTTATGTCATACATACATAACGAACAAGCTGAAAAAGAAAAGCTTGAACTCGAAGAAGCGGTAGCTAAAAAAGCGGAACGTATGAGAGCTGCTTACAGCGCCCTAAAAAAATCCGAAAGAGAGGGTACTGTTCAGTATCTCAATGAAAAACCAAACTGGTACGTAGTCCGATAAACACTTGAAGGGAGCTTTTCGCTCCTTTTTTACTCCATAACTAAAACCTAACACCCTCGATAATGGCTTTCTTGTGTATGTTCAAAATAATACCCAAATTTGAAGCAGGCGATGCTGTAGACATTGAGAAGATTAGTAAACAAGGATCAATTATTCAAAAAACCGCCAAGAAACGATTGACTGAATCTAACTTACTAAATGGCTTATCTGCTTATACTGCTCATGCCGACGAAAGAGTGACTCCAAATAATCAGGAGCTTAATTACTGATGTTCGTGCCTAAACGTGGAGATATTTGCTTTCCTAATCTCCTCCACGGAATAAGATTAATTACTCAACCCATCCCCGCTCTTCCCTGATAAAATCATTCAAAGCGGGGGTAATGAATCGAATTTATTGCTCCAGTTAATGATTCCGATTAACAGATTCAACGGAAGATTCAATATATCGTTCTTCGGGACGGAAAATAGCGACCAGTCGGAAAATCAAACTCATCCCGATACCTACAATCGTTGCCAGCGCCATACCTTTAAGTTCAGCGACACCGATATTAATTTTCGCCCCACTGACGCCAATGATAAGAATGATAGAAGTTAGGATAAGATTTTGTGCTTTATTATAATCCACTTTGGAATCAATCAGCACCCGAATACCTGATGCGCCAATAACCCCATAAAGCAACAGCGATACACCGCCCATGACTGGAACCGGCACGGCCTGAATTGCCGCCGCCAATTTACCGACGCAGGAGAGCAAAATCGCCAGTATCGCAGCACCGCCAATAACCCAGGTACTGTAAACTTTGGTAATTGCCATGACACCAATATTCTCGCCATAAGTCGTATTCGGCGTTGAACCAAAGAAACCGGAAATCACAGTTGATAAACCATTTGCGAACATAGAACGATGCAAACCCGGCTCTTTTAACAAATCCTTTTTCACAATATTCGCCGTCACAACTAAGTGACCAACATGCTCCGCTATCACAACCAGCGCCGCAGGCAAGATCGTCATAATAGCGAACCATTCAAAACGTGGGGTATAAAAAGTTGGCAATGCAAACCACGGCGCTTCACGTATTGGCGTCAGGTCAACTACCCCCATCAGAAACGCCAACGCATAACCTACCAATACGCCAATAAGAATCGGGATAATGGCCAGAAACCCACGGAACATCACTGAACCAAGCACGGTTACCGCCAGCGTTACCAGAGAAATTGTCAATGTTGTTGGATCAATACTGGCGCCTTCCGCCGGACGCAAACCCGCCATATCAGCCGCAACACCAGCAAGTTCCAGACCAATAACAGCCACAATCGCCCCCATTGCCGCAGGCGGAAACAGCGCATTAATCCAACTTCTCCCTGCCACCTTGACAATCAGTGAAACCAGACAAAATAGCACACCGCACAGAATAAACCCGCCTAGAGCCAACTCATATCCCAGCGGCAACAACAATAAAACCGGCGAAATAAAAGCAAAACTCGATCCCAAATATGCCGGAACCTTTCCCTTACAAATCACCAAATACAACAATGTACCGATACCGTTAAACAGCAAAATTGTCGCTGGGTTGACTTTAAACAAAATCGGCACCAATACCGTCGCACCAAACATAGCAAAAAGATGTTGGAAGCTGAGTGGAATGGTCTGTAAAAAAGGAGGCCGCTCATCTATTCCAATCGTACGACGGGTCATCTTAATTTATCCTCTTAATATTCTTGCGTTAGAACCAAAAAAAGCCGACTCAAAAGTCGGCTAACTTATTATTTCGTACCAAATATCTTATCGCCTGCATCCCCCAAGCCAGGCACAATGTATCCCTGTTCATTGAGTCTCTCATCAATAGAGGCTGTATACAGTTCCACATCAGGATGGGCCTTTTCCAACGCGGCAATACCTTCAGGCGCGGCCACCAAAACCAGAACTTTAATCGACTGGCAGCCGGCTTTTTTCAGTAAATCGATAGTTGCAATCATAGAGCCGCCGGTTGCCAACATAGGGTCAACCACCAGAGCCATACGTTCATCAATATTGGAGGCCAGTTTCTGGAAATAAGGGACAGGTTCTAAGGTTTCTTCATTACGATAAACCCCTACGACGCTGATCCGGGCACTGGGAACATTCTCCAATACACCATCCATCATCCCCAACCCCGCACGCAGAATAGGTACGACAGTTATTTTTTTACCTTTAATCTGCTCAACTGCCACCGGACCACACCAGCCATCAATAGTGACTTTTTCAGTTTCTAAATCAGCAGTTGCTTCATAAGTCAGAAGGCTTCCAACTTCTGCGGCCAGTTCACGAAAGCGTTTGGTGCTGATATCATTCGCTCGCATCAGACCGAGTTTATGTTTAACAAGTGGGTGATTCACCTCAACGATCTTCATGGACTTCTCCTACTGTATGTCATGTCGCCAGCAGACAAAAAAACCGCGAGATTATACCCTCTTTTACCCATAACACCACTACCAATCCGTTGATTTTCATCAAACACAGCCCTACTTGCGAGAATTTTGATCCTAAACAAGAGTCTCGCAAACGTTTGCTTAGACTGTTAGAATTGTTACTATTCTGTCTTAATTTATCAAACGCAACCGCCTTGGGGGCTTCGAGTGACCAACAAAACCTCTCTTAGTTATAAAGATGCTGGTGTCGATATCGACGCTGGTAATGCCTTAGTCAACCGTATTAAAGGTGTTGTAAAACAGACCCGTCGCCCAGAAGTTATGGGTGGTTTAGGCGGGTTCGGCGCTTTATGCGCATTACCACAAAAATACCGCGAACCCATTCTGGTTTCTGGTACTGATGGCGTCGGCACCAAGTTACGTCTGGCAATGGATCTCAAACGCCATGACACTATCGGCATTGACTTAGTTGCAATGTGCGTTAATGACTTGGTTGTTCAAGGCGCAGAACCCCTATTTTTCCTCGATTACTATGCAACCGGGAAACTGGACGTTGATACTGCCGCCAGCGTTATCACCGGTATCGCGGAAGGCTGTCAATTATCCGGCTGTGCTCTGGTTGGTGGAGAAACCGCAGAAATGCCGGGGATGTACCACGGCGAAGATTATGATGTTGCTGGCTTCTGCGTTGGCGTGGTTGAAAAATCAGAAATCATTGATGGCAGTAAGGTTCAAGCAGGTGATGCCTTGATTGCCCTTGCCGCCAGCGGCCCTCACTCAAACGGCTATTCTCTGATACGCAAAATTCTGGCCGTCAGCAACACAGATCCAGAAGCAACCGAGCTTGAAGGTAAATCACTGGCAGATCACCTGCTCGCCCCGACAAAAATTTATGTGAAATCCCTTTTATCCTTGATTGAACACGTTGATGTTCACGCTATTGCTCATCTAACCGGTGGCGGTTTCTGGGAAAATATTCCACGTGTTCTACCTGAAAATACCCAGGCACAGATTAACGAATCCAGTTGGCAATGGCCGGCCATATTTAATTGGTTGCAACAGACAGGTAATGTTAGCCGTCATGAAATGTACCGTACATTCAACTGTGGTGTCGGGATGATAATTGCATTACCACCAACAGCCGTTGAACACGCTATTGAATTACTCACTGCCGCCGGTGAGAAAGCCTGGCATATCGGCTCTATCGCGACACTGCAAGAGGGTGAACAACAGGTTGTTATTAAATGAAAAGTATCGTTGTACTCATCTCTGGCAGCGGAAGCAATCTCCAGGCGGTGATTGATGCCTGCCAGCAGAACAGAATCAATGGTCAGGTTTGCGCGGTATTTAGCAATACAGCAAATGCTTACGGTCTGTTACGCGCTAAACAGACGGATATTCCCGCTCATGTTATTAGCCCGAAAGACTATGCAGATCGTCAGGCTTATGATGAAGCGTTGAAACATGCCATTGATCAGTATCAACCAGATTTGGTGGTCCTCGCGGGTTATATGCGTATTCTGACGCCAGATTTTGTTCAGCACTATCTTGGCCGCTTGCTAAACATTCACCCTTCTCTGTTGCCCAAATATCCCGGCCTGCATACTCACCGCAAAGCGATAGAAAATGGTGATACAGAGCACGGTACTTCCGTCCACTTTGTAACAGAAGAACTGGATGGCGGTCCGGTGATCCTGCAAGCTAAAGTTCCTATTTTTGCCGGTGATCAGGAAAATGAGGTTGTTAAACGAGTTCAGACTCAGGAACACGACATCTATCCGTTAGTTATCAACTGGTTTATCGAAGGGCGCCTAAGTATGGTTAATGGCAAAGCGTATCTGGATGGAAAGATTCTCCCTCCAGAAGGCTATGCCGCGGAATAATTTACTTATACCCTAATGGGTATATTAACGGCTAATTACAGTGCTGTGGTAACATACCCGGCACTGCGAACTATTATTAATTATGTTCCTTACTAAAAACACTGAGGTGCCAAATGTCTGGTGGTTCTCATACCCCACCTGTTAGGTTACGTCCCCTTGAACGGGAAGATCTCCCTTTTGTCCATCAATTAGATAACAACGCCAGCGTTATGCGTTACTGGTTCGAAGAACCTTATGAAGCTTTCGTTGAACTATGCGATCTCTATGACAAACATATTCACGACCAGAGCGAGCGCCGGTTTATTATCGAAAGCTCTGACGCCAAAGTGGGTTTAGTTGAATTAGTCGAAATCGACTATATCCACCGCCGGTCAGAATTTCAGATTATTATCGCTCCTGCACATCAAGGCCAAGGTCATGCAACCAAAGCGGCAAAACTGGCAATGGAATATGCATTTTCCGTCCTTAATCTGTATAAACTCTACCTGATTGTTGATAAAGAGAACGCCAAGGCCATTCACATCTATAATAAGCTAGGTTTCTATACTGAAGGCGAATTAATAGACGAATTCTTTATTAATGGTAGTTACCACACAGCCATTCGCATGTGCGTTTTCCAACATCAATATTTTGTATCCAAGGAAGATGAAAAAATGAGTCAGCAATTACAGACAGAAATATAGCGACAAACGACGCCCTGTCGTATTCAAAGTTTTAATACTTTTACCTTAACACCTGGAGTAACAATGTCCCAAGACAGGCTCTATACCGAGAAAGAACTTAGTTGGTTATCATTCAACGAACGTGTGCTTCAAGAAGCAGCGGATAAGAGCAATCCATTAATAGAACGGATGCGGTTCCTTGGTATTTACTCCAATAATCTGGATGAATTTTACAAAGTCCGTTTTGCTGATGTGAAACGGCGAATATTAATTAATGAAGAACGGGGATCGGCCACCAGCGCTCGAAATGTACTGAAAAAAATTCAGGCTAAAGTGGCTAAAACCGATCAAGAATTTGATGTGCTCTATAATGAATTGCTATTAGAAATCGCTCGTAATCAAATTTTTCTAATCAATGAACGACAAATTTCACCCAATCAACAAATCTGGTTACGTCAATATTTTCGTCAACATCTGCGGCCACATACTACGCCAATCTTAATCAATCCAGAAACCAACCTGGTTGAATTTCTGAAAGATGACTACACTTATCTGGCAGTTGAAATTGTCCACGGCCAGAATATTCAATATGCGCTATTGGAAATTCCGTCAGATAAGGTGCCACGTTTTGTTAACTTGCCACCTGAAATGCCGCACCGCCGCAAATCGATGATCCTGCTAGACAATATTATGCGTTATTGTCTTGATGAAATTTTCAAAGGCTTTTTCGATTATGATTCCCTGAACGCCTACTCAATGAAAATGACCCGTGATTCTGAATATGATCTAGCCACAGAGATGGAATCAAGCTTGCTCGAACTGATGTCATCCACGCTGAAACAACGGCTGACAGCGGAACCGGTAAGATTCGTTTACCAGCGAGAAATGCCAGACGAAATGGTGGAATTACTGCGTAGCAAACTTGGTTTGTCAAACGATGACTCAGTGATTGCTGGCGGACGCTATCACAATTTTAAAGATTTCATTAAATTCCCCAATGAGGGGAAGAGAAATCTACTCAATAAACCCTTGCCGAGATTACGACACACCTGGTTTGATAATTTCCGCAACGGTTTTGATGCGATTCGTGAACAAGATGTGCTGCTCTATTATCCCTATCACACCTTTGAACATGTATTGGAATTATTACGTCAGGCTTCTTTCGACCCAAGTGTACTTTCCATCAAGATCAATATTTATCGGGTAGCAAAAGACTCCCGCATTATTGATTCCATGATCCATGCTGCCCATAACGGTAAAAAAGTGACCGTCGTGGTTGAATTACAGGCACGATTTGATGAAGAAGCCAATATTCATTGGGCCAAACGACTAACCGAAGCGGGTGTACATGTCATTTTCTCAGCACCGGGACTAAAAATTCACGCAAAGCTGTTCCTTATTTCCCGTCTGGAAGGCGAAGAAATTGTTCGCTATGCCCATATTGGTACGGGTAATTTTAATGAAAAAACAGCTCGCCTCTATACCGACTACTCCTTGCTGACAGCCAATCCACAAATTACTAACGAAGTGCGCCGGGTATTCAACTTCATTGAAAATCCCTACCGTCCGGTTAAATTTGAAAACCTGATGGTTTCGCCGCAAAATTCCCGTGCGATGCTCAACCAGCTTATTTCACAGGAAATCGCCAACGCCAAAGCAAATAAGCCCGCAGGCATTACGTTAAAGATTAATAATCTGGTTGATAAAGAGCTGGTGGACCGCTTATACGACGCTTCAGAAGCGGGGGTAAAAATACGTCTGCTGATACGCGGTATGTGTTCACTGGTGCCCAATCAGCCCGGGTTTAGCGAAAATATTCAGATCATCAGTATCGTTGACCGTTTCCTCGAACATGATCGGGTTTACGTATTCACTAATGACGGAGATGAAAAAGTCTTTCTTTCGTCTGCCGATTGGATGACCCGTAATATCGACTACCGAATTGAAGTTGCGGTTTGCCTACTTGATCCACAATTAAAACAACGGGTATTGGATATTCTCGAATTACAATTCAATGATACGGTCAAAGCCCGTTACGTTGATAAAGAACTGAGCAATAGTTATGTGCCACGAGGAAATAAGCGGAAAATCCGGGCACAACTGGCTATTTATGACTATATAAAAGCCCTCGAACAACCTGAACCAAGAGCTTAATCTATGCCGCTAACACACGACAAGCCAACACCCAGACCAATAGAAATCGCGGCTATTGATCTGGGCTCAAACAGTTTTCATATGATTATCGCACGAATTGTTAACGGTGCATTTCAGATCCTGGGCCGCTTAAAACAACGCGTCCATCTTGCCGACGGCCTTGACCACAACAATCGACTAAGCGAAGAAGCGATGGAGCGCGGTCTTGCTTGTCTGGCTCTATTCGCAGAACGATTACAAAGCTTTCCTGCTGATAATGTTTGTCTGGTGGGCACTCATAGCTTACGTGAAGCCAGTAATGCAAAAGAATTTATCAAACGCGCTAAAGACGTTATCCCCTACCCGATTGAAATTATTTCCGGCCATGAAGAAGCCCGTCTAATCTATATGGGCGTGGAACATACGCAACCAGAAAAAGACCGTAAACTGGTGATTGATATTGGCGGCGGCTCCACAGAACTGGTGATTGGTGAGAATTTTGAACCATTATTAGTAGAAAGCCGCCGAATGGGATGCATTAGTTTCGCCCACCAATTTTTTCCCGATGACGAAATTAGCGCAGAAAAATTCCGCAGAGCGCGGCTCGAAGCTGCGCAAAAACTGGAAAATCTCTCATGGCAGTACCGCATCACCGGCTGGAACTCAGCACTTGGCGCATCAGGGACAATTAAAGCCGTATATGAAGTACTGGTCGCAATGGGAGAAAAAGACGGATTAATCACTCCTGAACGATTGGAGATGTTAGTCAAAGAAATACTCAAATTCAAAAAGTTAAAAACCTTTGACCTAGCTGGATTATCAGACGATCGCAAACATTTTTTTATTCCTGGTCTGGCTATCTTATGCGGTATATTCGATGCTCTGCACATAAAAACGCTACAACTCTCAGACGGCGCACTACGTGAAGGTGTTTTGTATGAAATGGAAGGCCGCTTCCGTCATCAAGATATTCGCCAAAGAACCGCCAAAAGTTTAGCTGAACACTATAATATCGACAGAGAACAGGCCAAGCGCGTACTTAATACGACTGAAACACTTTACCAACAGTGGGCAATGCAGAATCCCAAACTGGTACAACCTCAACTCGAAGCGATTTTACACTGGGCGGCAATGCTACATGAAGTTGGATTAAGTATTAACTTAAGCGGATTACAACGACACTCTGCCTATATTCTGCAAAACACCAACTTGCCGGGCTTTAATCAGGAACAACAATTACTGTTGGCAACCTTGGTTCGCTGTCATCGCAAAACAATAAAACTGGATGATTTACCAAGATTCAATTTATTCAAGAAAAAACAGTATCTGCCATTAATTCAAATCCTACGTCTGGCAACGTTACTCAATAATCAACGTCAATCCACAACCACCCCTGAATCACTCAGACTTGTTACTGATGATAGTCATTGGGCGCTCTACCTGCCTTATAATTATTTATCAGAAAACACGCTGATGCAGCTCGATCTGGAAAAAGAGCAAGGTTACTGGCATAACGTTACGGGTTGGCAATTAGAAATAGCCGAGGAATCAATATAGCGATTTTAAACTATGAAAAAAAAGAAACGATCTCAGATAATTAAATTGGTTTTACTTATCAGCTTTCTGATGTTATTTGGCCGTTTCATTTACTCATCCATAGCGGCATTAGAGCATCATCAGCAAAATAAAAAGGTCATAATAGAGAAAAGTGAAAATCATCAAATGAAATAATCAAGCTAGCGCCTAAATCAATGTAATTATTTCACTGTTTCCCCGAAGAATTCGGGGAAACAAACTATCATAAACGTCATAATTTCAAAAGAATAACACCCACTATTATTATCACAATGCCCATCCACTGAATTTGGCTCAACCGTTCTCCGCGAATAAAAAAACCTAATAACGCAGTGACGCCACTTGCCAATGAACTCAAAACGGTAACAACTGCAACATGTCCCGTAGCAGAGCCGTAAGCTAATGAAGCAAACCCTATCAAACTAAAGAAACTAATTGAAAAAACCAGAGCAACAATTGAAATCGGCGGTAACGATAAATTCCCTTTTTGTAACAACGTGAGGAACAAAAGAACCACAGCGGTTAAATAGTAAACCCATAATGCATTGATAACACCCAGATCTTTAACAGCAAATTCCCCTTGCAGCCAGAAGCCCAAACCAAACATCAATGAAGATAAAAGCGCGAAGAAAATTGAACCAGATGATTCTCGTTGTCCATCTTTTGATTTCGGTATACTGGTTAGACAGGCGCCAACAACACAAATAAATAGACTAAACAAAACCAAAGCGGTCATTGGTTTCCCATTTATCAGTGACAAAATCGTGGTAACGGCCCCATAAAGCGAAACAATCGGCGCGACAATAGAGGCTTTGCCGATCGATAACGCTTTAAGCAGAAACACCATTGCCATTAAATTGCAAACCGAAGCAACAACACATATAGTCAGTTGCAAGAAGCTTGCATTAACAAACGACATCTCAAAATAAAAAAACAGCAGCAACGATAAAACAAAAAAACCAAATAGCTGGAGGGCGTTCAGAATTCTGTGTCACGTTAATTGAGCGGTTATAACGTTATCACATTATCCAAACGTCCTTCAAAGTAAATATAGAGTTGCGACAGCGTTAGATTCCAGCTCTGTATTGGCATTGTCCATTTTTCCTGTGCATTGAGAAGCCCCAGATAAAGCAGTTTCATCAGACTGTTTTCGTTCGGGAACGCCCCTTTAGTTTTTGTCAGTTTCCTGAACTGACGGTGGACTGACTCGATGGCATTGGTTGTGTAAATCACCTTGCGGATGCCCGCCGGATAGCGGAAATAACCCGACAGGTTACCCCACTTACGACGCCAGCTCTGGATGACTACCGGATACTGTTGACTCCATTTCGCCTCCAGTTCGTCCAGTGCGCTTTCTGCGGCGTCTTTTGAGACCGCACGATACACGGGTTTCAGATCAGCCATGAAGGCTTTATGGTGCTTTGAAGCCACGTATTTGATGGAGTTACGGATCTGGTGAATGACGCACAGCTGCACCTCCGTTTGCGGGTATATGCTGTTGATGGCTTCCGGGAAGCCCGTCAGACCATCAACACAGGCAATGAGGATATCTTTCAGTCCGCGGTTTTGCAGGTCTGTCAGCACGGATAGCCAGAAGTTTGCGCCTTCGCTTTCAGACAGATACAACCCAAGGATTTCCTTTTTTCCCTCAAGATTGAGCGCCAATACGGTATAGACAGCCTTGCTGACGTAACGACCCTCCTCACGGATTTTGTAGTGGATGGCGTCCAACCAGATAAAGGGATAAATGGCTTCCAGCGGGCGCTGCTGCCACTGTTTTAGCTCGGGGAGCACCTTGTCCGTGACGGCGCTGAGGGTGGCGCTGGAAACGCTAAAGGCGTATAGGTCTTCGATTTCCCGGCTGATATCGGTGTAGCTCATCCCGAGGGCAAACAGGCGGATAATCTTCCGCTCTATCTCGTCTGATAACGTGGTCTGGTGCTTCTTAACCAGTTGGGGCTCAAAAGTCCCATTACGATCCCGTGGTGTAGCCAGTTCAAAGTTGCCGGTCGGGGCTTTGAGGGTCTTTTTGGTAGAACCATTCTTCCGGTTGGCCTCAAGGTCATTAGCCAGATAGGAGTCAAGTTCGGCAGCCAGAGCGGCTTCAGTAAGCTGCTTAATCAATGGGGTCAGGATGCCATTCTTACCGGTCAGTGCCTGACCCTCCTGAAGTGCTTTCAGGGCTTTGTCGAAATCGAAAGATTGAGTCATTTGTCATTCCTTTTTGAGATATATTACTGGAATGACACAGAATTTCTAACACTCCCAATAGCTGACTGTAGAATAAAGATTTAGCAACGCCGACTTTTCTTGCCACTTGTCCTGCCAAAAAATCAGTACTTCCCCAACACAATGCTGAAATCAACCCCATTAAAATAGCCATAATGATGATCTCTTATTAATTTGTTTTTAACTGTACGCTGCTAGCAATACGTGTCGCATTTTCCATCGCTTCCTCACAACTATTACCATAAGCCAGAACATAACCGACAATAGAACCAAAGTTTTTATTTTTTGATGAATTTTTACTTTTCGATGAACTTTCACTTTTAAATGAAATAGTAAAAGGTGTTTTTTTAAATCCTGCGGAGATGAAATAAGGAATATCAGCATCTATCCTGATATCATTTACCATCCCTTCACCACGATAAAAAACAAATGCATCAGCGACAAATGGATAAACTCTTTCCGATTCTGGTGATATAGAACTCTCGATACCACAAACAAAATCGACCAAGTATTTAACCATATTAATCCCAGAGGTCATGAAGATCTGTTGAGCCGCTCTAGCGCCCGCTATACGTAAATTAATTTCAACCAATACTGGCCCGCGTGAGGTATAAATAAATTCTACATTTATTGCGCCACCTCGTAATCCCAAAACAGTTACCCACTCTTTAATAAGCTTACAAACCATTGTAAACTCAAATTCAGGCAGCTCAGCAGGATGAGATAAACCTATCATACACAGGTCATCGTCAGGAGAAACAAAAATTCTATTGATACCAATTACATGCCATTCATCATGACTATAAATTAATTCCGCGCCATAAAAATTTCCTTGCAGGAACTCTTCTATCAAGAACTCCTCATTGACTTTTCCAAGCATCGACATTGTGCCATTAGATGAAATTTCTGAAATTACATGGCGGTAATCATCTAGAGATTTACAAAGTGATACTCCATAAGCCCCCGCATCACGAAGTGGCTTAATAACAAACGGAAAAGGAACTTTAGGATTTTCTGGAATATTATTATAAGGAAAAACCGCATAGGCAGGTTGTTCATAACCATGTTGCGCCAGAATATCCCTAACATTCTTCTTACTAAATGCATTCCTCAAACCATTGATATCCGGGTGAGGTAAACCAAATTCTAACGCCACTTCAGACGCAACAATCATAAAATCATCATAACAGCCCAAGATCGCGGCAATAGGAATGCAGTTATCTTTAATTAAATTAATGATATCTGTACTACTTCTCGTATCTAAATAATAAACATTATCAAATAATTCCGTCTTCAAATCATCATATAATCCTTTATTCATCGATTCCATTGACGTAAACAATACAGGAGAAAACCCTAAATTTCTAATATAATCAATCGCTTAACATTCAACCGGTCTTACTTCAATAAAAATAAAAACGCCCATATCCACCCCATCATCAGTTAACAATTATTATTTTATACCCATCTTATTCACTCTTTAAATTATCCATTTTTATTAACAAATAAAATTTTCATCAAAATTAAGACAACCTAATCATCATGTATAGTTCCAACTAAGGTGACTTTCAAATACAAAATAGTCGAAATACAACCAGATTCATCTCTTTAATATATAACCAATTCAATAATAATAGAAATTTTTCCATAAAAAACAATTTTATTGTCAAGATAAAATATTTATTCATTTTTTTAATAAGGAAATAAACAATTATTCCATTTTAATAATTAGTTTTATTTGACATATCAGACTTTGTATACTTTTATTAATACTACATTGATTTACGGATATTTTTTAGTTAATGGAATAAATTGTTTAAATTAATTTATTATTCCCAAATTTTCTTCTTATATATTTTCATTTATAGGAGTATTTATGTCATCTCATGAAGTTAGAAAAACAGTATTCAGCCCCTCCCCGTGGGAAAATAAAATGGGATATTCAAGAGGAAAAAGAGTTGGCAATCAAATCTTTATTGCAGGATGTGTCGCCTCAGATGGCGATGGAAATGTTATGGGAGAAAATGCTTACGAGCAAACTCTATTTATCATAGAAAAAATTGAGAAATATTTAAAAGAACTTGGTGCAGAACTGACTGATGTTGTCAGCACAGTAACACATTTAACAGATTTCCAACATTTTGATGATTATTGTCGAGCATTTAATGATAAATTTGGCGATATACGCCCGGTCAATACCACCATTGCCGTTAAATCGATGGTGAAACCAGAACATTACGTTGAAATTACAACTATTGCCATCGACAGCAAATAGTCAAATTAAAGAATAATACCAATGGTAATTGATCTACCTGGAGGCTTGGCATGAATAAAATTAGCGTGCTCCCCGGCTCTACTCTTAATGGGGAAATAGTCATACCATCATCTAAGCCTCATATCCAAAGAGCGCTACTATTAGCACTGTTGAATGAAGAAACAACTACCGTAAATAATATATCGTGGTGTACCGAAACAGAAGATCTCCTTATTGCTTTACAACAATTTGGGCTGCAAATTCTGGACAGAGGTAAAAATCACATCATATTGAAAGGAGCACGTCCAATATATCATTGTAATGGGATTATTAATGCTAATGGCTCTGGTATGTTATTTAGAATCAGCGTCGCTTTAGCCTCACTGACGGAAAAAGAAGTTTATATAAAATGCAATGATTCACTGTTTAACAGAGAAAGCCTATATGATGAATCATTTTTTTCATATCTAAATATATTTGTAGAAAAGCAAAAAGAAAATATCGTCATGGTTTCCAGGAGAATATATCCATCACAGTCACCATTAAACTTCAATAAGAGCACCCAATTCCTGTCATTCTCTCTTTTGGTTTCACCATTTATTAAAGGAAAAAGTCTTATCATTAACAACAACGGTGAAATTAAGAATGGATATGTCGATATAACAATTAACATGATGGCGTTACTGGGGAGCAAAATCACCCGCATAGGCAGTACATTTATTTCAACTGAATATCAATCAAAGGATATTACTATTAATATCCCTTCGGATTTCACATCACTAAGCTACATTGCTTCATCAATATTAAGTATTAATCGACCAAGCAAAGTCACCATAAAAAGTTATTATCTTGGGAATACCATTAACGAAAGAGTACTATTTGACATATATAAAAAATTTGGTATGAATTTAAACTATAACCCAATTAAGAATGAACTTAATATCAGCCTGGAGGGGAAATATAACGCCATTACAGATGAAATCCATTTAAATGAACTCCCTTCCGTTGCCACTAATATCATCGCGGCGGCAATTAATGGTAATGGGGATATCACATTTTCCGGTCTTAATGCTATAAATAATCATAAATGCCAACGGGCATTTATTATCAACGAAAACATACGCATGATGGGAGGCAAAAGTTATTTAATTTTTAATGATACTGGGGCTTTCAACAAAATAAGGATTAACGGTAACGGGCCATTAAACGGAGGCGTTGAAATATTCAGCTACTATGATCATCGGATTTGCGCATCCAATATTATTGCATCACTAGGGGCAAGAGAACGAACAACCGTTAATCATATACATAAATTAGATGATGGTTTTCCTGGATTTATCCAATCCTTAAATTCTCTCGGGGCTAGAATAAGTTAGCTAACAGTATAATAAGCGAGATAAAAATATGAAGTATTATGGTAATAATCATCCGCCATTTATCGAAATAAATAAAACTAAATCACTAAATGGTTCAATAACTTTACCTGCCTCAAAAAGCTCTTCAACTCGCGCCATTCTGACTGCATCATTAACGGAAGGTACAAGTAAAATAAATAACATGGCATCAGGGAACAATACAACAGCAATGAAATTAAACTGTTCCCGTTTAGGAGCATCATTTAATAGTGATATTACAGGGACAATCGTAGAAGGTATAGATATCAGAAAGATTGATAAAAAAATCATCTTTAACCCAGGTAATTCTGGCGTTGTCTTACGATTATTAATGGGTGTATCCGGTTATTTACCTGATACTGAATTTATTACAGAATACCGTCACTCCCTGGGTACACGTTCACAATCAGAAATGGTCAATGCACTCAAATTACTCAATATTCAGTGTACCGCCGTTGGGCCAGATTCACTTTTACCAATAAGCATAAAATCAAACAGAAATATCGGTAATTACACTGAGATTTCATGCAGAAAAAGCTCTCAATTCCTGAGTGGACTACTTTACTTAGGCGCTATCAGTGAACGAGATCTACAAATAAAAGTCACCGACACAATTACCGCGCCATCGATGGTTCACACGACAATTAATAATTTGCGCAAAGCCGGCATCAATATTGAATATGACGATAAATTCCGCAATTTCTTTACCACAGGAAAAAGTCGATTTATCCCATCAGAATTTAGCGTCGGCGCTGATCCCGCCAGCACGGCAGCGATCCTTGCACTTTGCGCCTCACTGAATTCTGACGTCACCCTAAACGGTTTCTTTGAGGAAGAATTAGGTAACGGCGCGGTAGTGGATTATTTAATTAACAGTGGAACGAAAATCAGCTTTATCAGAGAAGATTGTCTCAATATTCGCTCTGGCGGCCCCCTGAAAGCACAGGATTTCGATGGTTCACTGGCGCCAGATGCGGTACCTGCACTTGCTGCATTAGCTGCGTTTGCCGATGGTAAAAGCGTTTTCTATAACATTGAGCATATCCGCTATAAAGAATCAGATAGAATTTCCGATTTTCGGCGAGAATTAGACAAAATAGGAATTAGATCAGAAGAAAAGCTAGATCAATTAATTATTTATGGTAATCCATATGGATATAAAGGCGGTGTTATTGTTGATGGTCATTACGATCATGGATTAATCATGGCGCTCACCACAATAGGTTTACATTGTGATGAGCCGCTTATTATTAGTGAACCATATCATGTTGGTCAAACTTATCCAGAATATTTCGCCGAAATATCCACATTGGGCGCCAACGTGAATGAATTAAAATATTCTGGCCCTATACCAGAAGACGTTTAAATATCATTGATAACTCTTAACCAAAGGAATTCACTATGTGTGGAATTGGTGGTATTTTTAATACAGAAAACAGGCTTATTGATGATATTGAAAATAAGCTACATACTATAATGTCAAAAATAGCACATCGAGGTGATTCATCTCGGTTTAATGAAAAGGTTGTCAGAAATAACTTTGCAATCGCAACCAACAGACTGGCGATTGTCGAACGTGATTCAGCCTATCAACCCATATCAAATCAGGAACATGATCTTCATCTTGTGCTGAATGGTCAAATTTATAATTATAAGTCTCTTCGAAATGAATTAATTAAACAAGGCTATCAATTTAAAAATGGTGGCGACGCAGAAGTTGCCCTAATCGCCTACATTCGCTATGGCAAGTCATTTATTAAAAAATTAGATGGAATGTTCAGTTTTATTCTATTTGATAATAAGAATAATAAATTCTTATTAGGAAGAGATCACGTCGGCATAAAACCACTCTATTACACCCAAAAAGAGGGTAACTGGTATGTAGCATCAGAAATAAAATCATTGATCGAGTTTAATTCAGAAATTAAACCCGTTGAACCCGGTTCAATTTTCGACGGCTTTACCAGTGAAAAATATATTAGCTACGACACAAATATTTCCGCAAGCAACGATAACTTCGAACAGGCAAAAGAAAAAGTCTATTCACTTTTAGATAATGCCGTCAAAAAGAGGGTTGATACAGATCTACCTATATCAATCATGTTTAGCGGCGGTATAGACAGTACCATTGTGCTCTATCTTGCACACAAATATCACCACAATGTTACAGCAATTTCATTTGGATTACCCGGCTCAAAAGATATTGAAATTGCCCAAAGATATTGTTCTGAGAATAAGATAAAACACATTATCTATACCTTTACTCAGGAAGAATTAATTAATAACATCCAAGATGCTATCTATTATGGTGAGTTTTTCGAACAAATTGATGCAATTGATTCGAATATTGCTCACTTTGGTTATTATATCGCTAACCGCCTCGGCTTTAAAATCGCTCTATGTGGAGAAGGCAGTGATGAAATTTTTGCTGGCTACGATCTATTTAAGACATATCCCGATCCCCATTATCTCTCCCTATATAGATTAAATAATCTTCATAGAACTGATTTACAAAGAGTCGATCGGGCAAGCATGAGAAATACGGTTGAAGCACGAGTTCCCTTTATGGATTCAGCATTGGTTCCTTATGTTTTAAGTCTGGATTTTTCTTACAAACTCAATAACGGAGTAGAAAAACATATTTTACGTGAAGCATTCAGAGGAAAAATACCCGAATATATCATTGACAGACCAAAAATAAGAATGCCAGATGGTAGCGGGGTAAAAAATACTATCATAGATTACGTTAAAGATATTAAATGCGATCTACCAAAGAGCGTTGTTGACAACCTTAATACTATCGGCTTAACCAGCCAAAGCGCTCTCTATTTCGCTAAAAAATATCTCTCTTTAGGCTATCCACTACCAAAAGAACGTTTCAAAGAATCTGGTAAAGATTTCTCAGAATCTGGTTACTTTAATTTCATATCATAATTTCAACATTGTGTGAGACTGTAATTTAAATTATGTTGATTGCTGCATTGTTTATCCTACTAACAATGCAGCTATTTGGGAAAATAGAATTTCTTATTTACATCACTTAACATCTAACTGGAACTCAATATCCTTTTTTAAAAAATCATAATCAATAATTTCAACTCTCTTATTTTTTGACATAATGATTCCTTTCTCATTCAAACTCTTAATAGCCCTATTTAATTGCCTAACTGAAACACCTAAAATAGATGCTAAGTCTTCCCTTCTCTCTAATATCTGTACAAATCCATTTCTTTTCGAATTATAATAAAGAAATCGCTTTAATTTATCCTCAACAGTCAAAAATACTCCCGACCGAAACAAAAATGACTCGAAAAGCTTATTACTGAGTTGTTTACAAACAAATTCAAGAAATCCAGGAGCCGTTAAGCCAAATGTTTTCACCGTCTCTAACGGTATTGATAGAAGTACTGACTGCTCCTGAGCAAAAATAGTATTAATTATGTTATTCTCTTGGGAATGAAAAAGCTCTAAATCTCCAATAAGAAAAAGAGGAGTAGCAAAGGCAAAAACAAAGAATTTGCCATTAACATTATAAAACTCAACCTTAAGTTTCCCCTCAACCAAAATATAGAGATGAGTAAAATTCGATGACTGATGCGTAAGATAAGCATTTTTCTTAACATCAACCACCTCCAATTTTTGCATAAATTCTAATGGAAAAATGCTATCAAGATGATATTTATCAATATAATTTTTCAGCTTTCTCTGTTTACCCAGACACATATTTAATCCACTATATCTTAAATCACATTATACCCGTTATCTTTCAAGCTGCCTCTTTGTTGGCTGCGTTCACTCACCCCGGTCACATAGTTATCTATGCTCCCGGGGATTCGCTCCCTTGCCGTCGCGATGCAACTTGAAATCCATAGGGTATATAACTAAGTATATTTAAATATTTCCGATCTTTCCATTTATTCTCCATAAATTTCCCCACTAAGATATTTACAGATTACAGATTTAATATAAACTTTTTCAATTGTACATAAAGATGAATAAAATAAAATTTTTCACTACGATAATCTAATTATTTCCTTTTCTAATCGATTTTTCAATTCATTACTAGAAAAGGAAGCCTGTAATGCATTCAAATTTGTTTCAATAAAATCACTATATTGCCAATCAAAATATCGATTAATCCTCAAATATTCTTCACATAAATTTATATTTGCAACTGTCCGGGCATCCGTATTAATCCCAATATTGACACCAATCTCTTTTAAAAGATTAACTGGATGGTTTTCATAGATATCATAAATATCGCAAACAATATTACATGTCGGACATATTTCTAAATGTATATTTCTTTCTATAATAAGATCAATAACATCTCGATCTTCAATGCTTCTGACACCATGCCCTATACGAGAGATATTTAATTTATTAATAGTCTCACGCACACTCTCAGCCCCTTTCGCTTCGCCTGCATGTGCAATAACATTTCCACCATTTTCCAACACCATTCTAAACGCCCTCAAATGCGCATTGAGTGGATATCTTGCCTCATCGGCAGCAAGATCAAGAGCAACAACACCATATTTAACATATTCATTGACTAGATATGCGGTTCTCAAACTTTGATCTTCTGAAAAATGCCGCAATGTACACAATATTAAACCGGCTGCTATATCATATTTAATTGAAGAACTTTTCATTGCCTCCAAAACAATTTCCACAATATCGCAGTCACTTAACCCTAAACGAAGATGCAGTAAAGGGGCAAATCTAATCTCAGCATAGACTACGTTATCGCTTTTTAGTTGTATGAAAAGATCCTCAACAGCATCAACTATTACCTCCCTTTTTTGCAGTAAATCCAATGAAGGAGTAATCTTATTTAAAAAATCACCTAAATCATGACATTTTTCAGAGGCAATATATTTTTCACAAAACGACTTCTGGGTAATATCAGGAATAAGTTTTTTAACGAAATGATAACTCAACCCAGTATCAAGATGTGTATGTAACTCCACCTTTCTCAGTAAATCAGGATTAAAATTCATCTTTTATCCGCCTATATGATTAAAATTATGACAATAATGCAAATAGTTTATTCTTAAATACTCTCCCCTTGATCTTAGTCACCACAGTCATATTATGGGGATGATTGAGAAGATCGGTTGAATCAATAACTAAATGCCCATATGAACGTACACTTTGATATTCAACATAACCATACGCCTCTAATTTATCCTCTATCATTTCATTCGGATATAAAGCAATAGCCATTGTTATAGGATCAGGCAGATCAAACCCCTTTCTATTCGTCCTTCCCGCATTAAATTCAATCAATGTTCTATTACAGCTCACTGCAAACTGGCCAAGATCACCTAAAGAATTTAATTTATCCATATCGGATTCATCAATAAAAGCCTCTTCCATACCTAGCTCCCATCCACAAAATATAAGAGGCAATCCAGAATTCAATACTATATGTGTTGATTCAGCATCAACATAAATATTAAATTCAGCTAACGGCGTAATATTACCTGGCTTCATCCCTGATCCACCCATAATATAAATCATTTTGACAAATTTATATAAATCTGGCTCTTTCAAGACAGCCATTGCAATATTTATCAACGGCCCCAAAGTGATTATTTCTATCTCACCTGGGAATTTTTTTACGATATCAATAATTGCATCTACTGCATGCTTATCTTCTGCTATTAATGAAGGCTCTGGTAAATTCATATTACCCATACCATCTTTCCCATGAATATGATATGAAGCATAGTGTTCTCTAAATAACGGCTTGCTCATTCCTTCATATACCGGAGGAATATATGTTCCTGCTTTCTCAATACTAACTAACGCATTTTTCCTACATTGAGCAACAGCACAATTACCGGCAACAATGGTGATACCCTCAATAAAAACTGATGGCTCACGAAGCGCCATCAGTAATGCAACTACATCATCAGAAGCCGTATCTGTATCAATAATAAAATGTCTCATAGACTACCTCCCTTTATTATGTTCCTTACATTAAGTTATAAGTTCCGCCCAAAAAAAGTCACATGACCTTTTTTCAAAATCAAGAAACAATTTGCACAGAGATATATAACGAGTATGTGATCTATTTCACAATATACCCGTCATCTTTCAAGTTGCCTCTTTGTTGGCTACGCTCACTCACCCCGGTCACATAGTTTTCTATGCTCCCGCGGATTCGCTCCCTTCGTCGCGATCCATCTTGAAATCCATTGGGTATATACCGTCAATAAATCATTTGAAGTTATGGGTTATAAATAATACATACATGCAAAATATAAAGAAAAAATAGCTGCCTAAGATAGACAATTAACGTCTTTCATTAAGTTTATCTATTTAAAATTATACTCAAATATGAACGAGAAAAAGGAAAAGAAGGTAACAAAGGCAACATCATTTGCATAATTTCTGGAGCCGTCTCGAAAAAACTGACAAAAAACGCCTAAATTTACCTTAAAAAGCGCTTCCTTGACATATTTTCCACATTTTCTCCATTTTTTAGCCTATCCTCACTGTCTAAACTAATAGATGTGATTAAACCGATATTTCAGTCGGACATAATCAAGTAATACCTTGGCCTTGCGTTTGAGAGAATGTCGAAGAAATGAATCAAAATAATAAACGCCGTACCCTTATTTTCCGTGCAACATTAGCCGCGATTGCCATCGCTGCGGCCATATTTTTTTGGTATCAATTTAAAACACCTCAACAATTTAGCTCATCGGATCAACCTTCTGGTTTAAAGCATCACCCGTTACCCCCGGTTCAAATTGCCACGGCAAAAGAGCAGGCGGTCCCTCGCTTTCTGACCGGGCTTGGCACCATTCAAGCCGCCAATACCGCCACAGTAACCAGCCGGGTTGAAGGTCAGCTCATCGCTTTGCACTTTCAGGAAGGTCAACAAATTAAACAAGGGGATTTACTGGCGGAAATTGATCCACGCCCTTTTCAGGTTCAGCTAGCACAAGCCAAAGGCCAACTGGCTAAAGATGAGGCAATATTGGCGAATGCCCGTCAAGATCTCAATCGCTACCAGAAATTGGCAAACACTCACCTGATTTCCCAACAAGAAATGGATAATCAACGTGCGCTTGTCCGCCAACACGAGGCCAGTCTAAAAGTTGATCAAGCAGCAATTGATAGCGCAAAACTTCAACTCACTTACAGCCGTATTACGGCGCCTATTTCCGGTAAAGTGGGCTTGAAGCAGATCGATGTAGGAAATTTTATCTCTAGTGGCAACAACTCTCCTATTGTGGTGATTACTCAAACCGATCCGGTAGATGTGCTGTTTTCACTCCCTGAAAACGATATCAATGCTGTTTTACAAGCTCAGAAAGCGAATCGCAACGTCGTTGTTAGCGCCTGGGATCGCAATAACCAGCAACAACTTGCCGAAGGAAAATTACTGAGCATTGATAATCAAATTGATGCCGCTACCGGCACAATTAAGCTGAAAGCCCGTTTTTCCAATCAAGATAGCGTCTTATTCCCAAATCAGTTCGTTAATGTCCGTATTAAAGTCGATACACTGGAAAACGCAGTGGTGATCCCAAATGCTGCTTTGCAAATGGGTAATGAAGGGAATTTTGTCTGGATGTTAGGCAAAGAGAATAAAGTCAGCAAACATCTGGTCACGGTCAAATTGCAGGATACAAAACGCGTTGTTATCAGTACCGGCTTGGCAGCAGGTGATAAAGTGGTCACAGATGGTATCGATCGCCTGACAGATGGCGCTAAAGTGGATATTGTCACACCGATAGTAAATAACCCTCAACCGCAAAAACACGACAAAGCGGAGAATTCCTGATGCAGGTAAGCTCCCTAATCCCAGGAGGCGGACCATCACGCCTGTTCATCTTGCGACCCGTTGCCACCACGCTGTTTATGGCAGCAATTCTGCTGGCAGGTATTATCGGCTATCGCATGCTGCCGGTGTCTGCATTACCGGAAGTGGACTATCCCACTATTCAGGTTGTCACACTCTACCCCGGCGCAAGCCCCGATGTGATGACTTCGGCAGTCACCGCACCACTGGAACGCCAACTCGGGCAAATGTCCGGTCTTAAACAGATGGCATCCCAAAGTTCCGGCGGGGCTTCCGTTATCACATTACAATTCCAACTGACTTTGCCGTTAGATGTCGCCGAGCAGGAAGTGCAGGCAGCCATTAACGCAGCCAGTAATTTACTGCCGAATGACCTTCCTTACCCTCCTATTTACAGCAAGGTTAACCCCGCTGATCCGCCTATTTTAATGCTGGCGGTCACCTCCGACGCAATGCCAATGACACAGATTCAAGATATGGTGGAAACCCGTATCGCACAGAAAATTTCCCAAATCAACGGTGTAGGATTGGTGACACTCGCCGGCGGCCAACGACCAGCCGTCAGAGTGAAGTTAAACGCTCAAGCAGTCGCGGCACAGGGATTGGATAGCGAAACGATCCGCACTGCAATCAACAACGCTAACGTTAACTCCGCCAAAGGCAGCCTTGATGGTCCGACCCGTTCCGTCACGCTTTCAGCTAACGATCAAATGAAATCAGTCAATGATTACCGCAACTTGATCGTTGCCTATAAAAACGGATCGCCGGTACGGTTACAAGATGTCGCAACCATTGAACAAGGCGCTGAAAACACCAAACTCGGTGCATGGTCAAATAACAAACAAGCCATTGTGATCAATATTCAGCGCCAGCCCGGCGCCAATGTCATTGAAACCACAGATAATATTCGTCAGATGTTGCCGGAACTTATCAGCAGCTTGCCTAAATCCGTCGAGATGAAAATCTTGACTGACCGCACGACAACCATTCGTGCTTCTGTGAAAGATGTTCAGTTTGAACTGTTACTAGCAATTGCACTGGTTGTTATGGTGATTTACCTGTTTTTACGTAACGGTATTGCAACACTCATTCCCAGTATCGCCGTTCCTCTTTCACTGATTGGTACATTCGCAGTGATGTATTTCTGCGGTTTCTCCGTCAATAACCTGACGCTAATGGCGCTCACCATTGCCACCGGTTTTGTCGTAGACGATGCCATTGTGGTGATTGAAAATATCTCTCGTTATATAGAACAAGGCGAGAAACCGATGACAGCAGCATTGAAAGGTGCGGGTGAAATCGGTTTTACCATTATCTCCCTGACTTTCTCTTTGATTGCGGTGCTAATCCCGCTGCTTTTTATGGGCGATATCGTTGGCCGCCTGTTTCGTGAGTTTGCGATTACCCTAGCCGTGGCAATTCTGATTTCAGCCATTGTCTCGCTGACATTAACCCCCATGATGTGCGCTCGAATACTGAAACCGGAATCACAGATAAAACACAATCGTTTTGAACAAGCCAGTGAACGCTTTTTTGAACAAATGATCGCTGGTTATACCGTATGGCTAAAAAGAGCGCTGAACCACCCGTGGATCACATTCGGCATCGCCCTAAGCACATTGGCGCTAACTGCACTGCTCTATCTGGTGATTCCAAAAGGATTTTTTCCATCGCAGGATAATGGGCTGATTCAGGGAACACTCGAAGCGCCGCAATCCATTTCCTTTGCTGCAATGGTAGATAAACAACAGCAAGTTTCATCTTTATTACTGCAAGACCCGGCAGTAGAAAATATCGCCACCTTTGTCGGTATTGATGGCAGTAACCCAACATTGAATAACGGGAGACTGCAAATCACACTAAAACCACTGAATCAGCGTGATGACAGAATCGTTGACATTATTCCGCGTTTGCAGGAAAAAGTTGCCGCTATACCCGGCATAAAGCTCTATCTGCAACCGATACAAGATTTGACGATTGACACTCAGGTTACCCGTACCCAATACCAATTCACTTTGCAGGCAACCTCTCTGGATGAACTGAGTATCTGGGTGCCAAAATTATTGGCTGAATTAAAACAGAGAACAGAACTGGTTGATATCAGCAGCGACTGGCAAGATCAGGGGCTTACCGCTCACGTTAAAGTAGACCGAGACACTGCCAGCCGATTGGGTATCTCAATGGCCGCTATAGATAACGCACTCTACAACGCATTCGGCCAGCGGCTAATTTCAACCATTTATACCCAGGCTAATCAATATCGGATCATCTTGGAACATGATGTAACATCGACTCCAGGGCTAGCAGCATTTGATAACATCCGCCTTAACGGAACTGACGGCCATGTCGTGCCTCTCAGGGCTATTGCGACTATTGAACAACGATTTGGCCCACTGGCAATCAATCATCTCGCTCAATTTCCCTCAGCGACATTTTCTTTTAACGTTGCCGAGGATGCTTCTCTCGAACAGGCGGTTAACGCTGTTCGTGATGCAGCACAATTGATCAAAATGCCCAAAGATATTTCCACCCAATTTCAGGGAACAACGCTGGCCTTTGAAAGCGCACTGGGCAATACATTGTGGTTAATCGCGGCTGCCATTATCGCTATGTATATCGTGCTAGGCATACTGTATGAAAGCTTCATCCACCCGGTGACAATCCTTTCCACGTTGCCGACAGCAGGAGTGGGTGCACTACTGGCGTTAATGATGGCAGGTCAGGAACTGGATGTCATTGCGATCATCGGCATTATCTTGTTGATAGGTATTGTGAAGAAAAATGCCATCATGATGATCGATTTCGCGCTGGCGGCAGAACGCGAACAGGGATTATCGCCTTACGAAGCCATCTATCAAGCGTGTTTATTACGTTTCCGCCCGATTCTGATGACCACAATGGCAGCGTTGCTTGGAGCACTCCCCTTAATGCTCAGCACCGGTGTAGGCGCTGAATTACGTCGGCCTCTGGGTATCTGTATGGTAGGTGGACTGATTATGAGCCAGATCCTGACGTTGTTTACTACGCCGGTGATCTATTTACTGTTTGACCGGTTGGCACACTATCGCCGCAATCGCCAGCTATCAACCCCAGGCACTTCATCTATTGATCATCAGGAGCCGCGGTGAAATTTTTTGCCTTATTTATCCAACGTCCTGTCGCCACCACGCTATTGAGTTTAGCCATAACCCTATGTGGGGTATTGGGATTTACCTTGTTGCCGGTTTCTCCTTTGCCACAAGTGGATTTTCCGGTGATCTCCGTTTACGCCTCATTACCGGGCGCCTCACCGGAGACAATGGCCTCATCTGTCGCTACTCCGTTGGAGCATGCCTTAGGCCGAATTGCCGGAGTTAATGAAATGACGTCGAGCAGCTCCCTTGGCAATACCGATATCACACTTGAATTTGACCTTAATCGTGATATTAACAGCGCAGCAAGGGATGTACAGGCAGCACTGAATGCCGCTCAAAGTCTGTTGCCTTCCGGTATGCCGAGCAGACCGCATTATTACAAAGTCAATCCGTCTGACGCCCCGATTATGATCCTCACATTGACTTCTGATACCTATAATCAAGGGCAGCTTTATGATTTTGCCTCTACTCAACTGGCTCAGAAAATCGCCCAAGTTGAAGGTGTCAGTGAAGTCTCTGTTGGCGGAAGCTCATTACCGGCAGTCAGAGTTGAATTAAATCCTGGCGCTCTGTTTCATCAGGGAGTTTCGCTAGACGCGGTACGCAAAGCTATCAGCAATGCCAATGTTCGCCGTCCACAAGGATATGTGGATTCCGATCAGCAACACTGGCAAGTTCAAACGAATGACGAGTTAAAAACAGCCGAAAGCTATCGCCCAATCATCGTTCACTATAACAACGGTTCACCAGTGCGATTGCAGGATGTAGCAAATGTAAAAAATTCTGTTCAGAATGTCAGAGCAGCCGGAATGTCTGGCAGTAAACCAGCTATTTTGTTGGTTATTCGCCGTGAGGCTGGCGCGAATATTATTGCCACAGTAAACCGTATCCGGGAACAATTACCTACATTACGTGAATCTATTCCTGCCAGTATTCAACTGAAAGTTACTCAAGATCGCACACCAACGATTCGTGCTTCATTAGCAGAAGTAGAACGTGCATTGGTGATTGCTATCGGGCTAGTCATTCTAGTGGTATTCCTGTTTTTGCGTTCCGGTCGCGCAACATTGATCCCGGCCATCGCTGTACCGGTTTCACTCATTGGCACCTTTACCGCCATGTATCTGTGCGGTTTCAGTTTGAACAATCTTTCCTTAATGGCGCTGACAGTCGCCACAGGATTTGTGGTGGATGATGCGATTGTGGTGCTGGAGAATATTTCCCGCCACCTTGAAGCAGGTATAAAACCCATACAAGCGGCACTACGTGGTGTCCGGGAGGTGGGTTTTACAGTTCTTTCGATGAGTATTTCATTGGTAGCCGTCTTTATCCCGCTACTACTCATGGATGGATTGGTTGGTCGGCTGTTCCGTGAATTTGCCATTACCTTAACCACCTCAATCGGCATCTCATTATTGGTTTCTCTAACACTAACGCCAATGATGTGCGCTCATTTACTAAAATCTCAGCTTCCCAAAGCACAGAAGAAAATACGGGGATTCGGTAAAGTTCTGCTGAAAATTCAGCAAATTTACGGACGCTCCCTGATGTGGGTTCTTAATCATAGCCGTTGGGTATTGTTAATTTTGGCTGGCATCATTGCTCTAAATGTTTGGCTCTACATCCATATCCCCAAAACTTTTTTCCCGGAACAGGATACCGGTCGGTTACTAGGGTTTGTTCGGGCAGACCAAAGTATCTCTTTCCAATCTATGCGTGAAAAAATGAAAAACTTCATGCAGACAATTAATGCAGATTCTACGGTAGACAACGTTATCGGTTTTACCGGTGGTGGAAGGGTAAATAATGGCTTTATGTTTATCTCTCTGAAACCATTAAAAGAGCGTTCAGAAAGCGCTGAACAGGTTATTTCACGCCTGAGAATTAAACTTGCCAATGAACCGGGGGCAAATCTGTTTCTCATTCCGGTACAGGATATTAGGGCTGGCGGTCGCCAGGCTAATGCTAGCTATCAATTTACATTGCTGGCAGATGATCTAAACGATCTTCGCAAATGGGAGCCGGTTATTCGTAAGGCATTAGGGCAATTGCCCCAACTGACCGACGTGAATTCGGATAAAGAGGATAAAGGGGCTGAAATGGCAATAACCTATGACCGCGATACCATGTCTCGTCTGGGGATCAATGTCAGTGAAGCCAATAGTCTACTGAATAATGCTTTTGGTCAGCGACAAATATCCACTATTTATCAACCACTTAATCAGTA
Source organism: Photorhabdus akhurstii (assembly GCF_019090985.1). Classification (NCBI taxonomy): domain Bacteria; kingdom Pseudomonadati; phylum Pseudomonadota; class Gammaproteobacteria; order Enterobacterales; family Morganellaceae; genus Photorhabdus; species Photorhabdus akhurstii. Next base: position 3,243,408 of record NZ_CP020335.1, read on the forward strand.
CAAGGTTGTGATGGAAGTTGCACCAGAATATACACAGGATGTCAGCGCACTGGAAAAAATGTTTGTGATTAACAATCAAGGAAAAGCTATTCCACTCTCCTATTTTGCCCATTGGCAACCGGCTAACGCTCCGCTAAGTGTCAATCATCAAGGGCTTTCTGCTGCTTCAACCATTGCTTTCAATGTACCAGAAGGCTATACCCTCTCTGATGCTGTCAATGCAATTGAAAGAACCATGACTGAACTCAGTGTACCCTCGACAGTTCGCGGCACTTTTGCTGGTACCGCCCAGATTTTCCAGGAAACCCAGAAATCCCAATTATTCTTGATTCTGGCCGCCATTATTACCGTCTATCTGGTGCTAGGGATACTGTATGAAAGTTATATCCATCCATTGACTATTCTCTCTACCCTGCCTTCTGCCGGCATTGGCGCCCTGCTGGCATTGGAACTGTTTGACACACCATTCAGCCTGATAGCATTAATAGGCATCATGTTATTGATTGGTATCGTAAAAAAGAACGCCATTATTATGGTGGATTTTGCTATTGAAGCTCAGCGTAACGGTAATATTCGCGCCCGTGATGCGATATTCCAAGCCAGCCTGTTACGTTTCCGTCCAATTCTGATGACCACGCTGGCCGCCTTGTTTGGCGCTCTGCCACTGGTTTTAAGTAGTGGCGACGGTGCGGAATTACGCCAACCCTTAGGAATAACCATTGTGGGTGGTTTGGTCATGAGCCAGCTTTTAACGCTATATACCACACCGGTTGTCTATCTCTGTTTTGATCGACTAAGGGAAAAGTGGCAACAACGGCGTTCCACCAGACAAATTATGGAGCCATTATGAAACTAGGCATCAGTGGTAAACTGTTTATGGCCATCTTCGCCACTTGTATGCTAGTGCTCATCACCATGCACTGGGGAGTAAGAAGCAGCTTCCAGCATGGTTTTATTGGTTACATCAGACAAAATATTCAGTTACGTACCGCTATGTTAGCCGAAGCACTGGCTGAACAATATCAACAATATGGTAGCTGGAAATTCTTAAAGAGGAGTGACCGGGTAATTTTTCAAATCATTCGTTCCATTGAACAAACCAGCGAAAGTTATCAAGGTCCACCCCCTCGCGGCTGGCGAACTCAATTTTGGGTAGTAGACAGTGACATGAAACTGCTGGTCGGTCATGAAGGTAGAATCCCGGCAGAGACCTATCGCAAACCAATCCTCTATCATCATCAAGTCGTTGGCTGGGTCATTGTCAGCACATCAGATAAAATTACCCGTCAAGCTGACATCAGTTTTGATCGCCAACAGCAACTGACAAGCTGGATCATCGCCGGTTTATCTACCTTGCTGGCAATCATAGCCACGCTATTATTGTCCCGCGGTATGTTAAAACCCGTTAAACGTTTGGTTGAAGGGACGCATAAACTGGCCGCCGGCGATTTCAGCGCCCGAGTCACACCATCAAGTAAAGATGAAATTGGTCAGCTTGCCCACAATTTTAACCAGCTCGCCAGTACCCTGGAAAAAAACGAGCAGATGCGTCGCGATTATATGGCCGATATTTCTCATGAACTGCGCACCCCCCTTTCTATATTGCGCGGTGAATTGGAAGCGTTACAGGATGGTGTTCACAAACCCACCCCAGAAACGCTCAATTCGTTATTGGCTGAAATTACCACATTGACCAAACTGGTTGATGATCTACACCAACTCTCTTTATCCGATCGCGGAGCGCTGGCATACCGGAAAGAATTTATCAATATCAGTGAGTTAATTCAGGCTGCTATTGCATCTTATCGCGGACGTTTCCTTGATAAACAAATCCAAATAGATGTTAAACTTCCTGAAACTATTATGGTGTTTGCTGACCCAAGCAGATTGACTCAGCTATTTCACAACTTACTGGAAAACAGTCTTCGCTATACCGCTGATAATGGAAAATTAATCATTAAAGGTTGTTCTAACGATCACCACTTCATTCTGAATTGGGAGGACAGTAAGCCCGGTTTGTCACCAGAGCAATGCCAACGGGTTTTTGAACGGTTCTACCGTAGTGAATCCTCACGAAACCGTGCCAGTGGTGGATCAGGGCTTGGGTTAGCTATTTGCTATAACATTGTTGAAGCACATGGCGGCACAATCCATGCCAAACCCTCACCTTTAGGTGGTTTGAGAATTATCGTAGAATTGCCGCTAACTAAATCCCTCGACGGCGAAATGTTATGAGTACAGAGTTTGAACAATATACTGTTTTGATTGTTGAAGATGAGCCAAAGCTTGGTCAGTTGCTGGTTGATTACCTGCGGGCGGCTGATTACAAAACCCAGTGGCTACTGCGGGGTGATGAAGCTGTCTCCCATGTACAACAACATATTCCAGATATTATTTTGCTGGATCTGATGCTTCCAGGCTGTGATGGCATATCTATCTGTCGGGACATTCGCCGCTTCTCTGACGTACCGATTATCATGGTCACCGCCAAAACGGAAGAAATTGACCGTTTACTTGGATTGGAAATCGGGGCAGATGATTATATTTGTAAACCTTATAGTCCACGTGAAATTGTCGCGCGAGTTAAAACGATTCTTCGTCGTTGTTATCGACCACAAGATATTGTCAAACAAAGTGATTTGCAAATTGACGAGGACTGTTTCCAAGCGCGTTACCGCGATAAAATATTGGATTTAACCCCGGTTGAATTCCGGTTATTAAAAACGATGGCAAGTCGCCCAGGACAAGTATTTTCCCGCGATAAATTACTGAATAATCTGTATGACGATCACCGAATCGTGACAGACCGTACTATTGATAGCCACATTAAAAATTTACGCCGTAAACTGGAACAATTGGACAACAGTAAAACATTCATTCGTTCTATTTATGGACTTGGTTACCGATGGGAAGCGGATATATGCCGTTTGTTATAACTGTCACATTTTAACTGAATTAAATTTCTCTCAACCTTTCACCGGTCAGAAATTCAGCTATATTAAAAATACTTACTTTAATTGGAGGAATTTCTTATGGCTATAGGTCATTATGATCTTAAGAGAACAAAAAACAAGCAGTATTACTTCAATTTAAAAGCATCGAACGGTGAAGTTATCCTTACCAGTGAAATGTACACCACCAAGGCAGCAGCGAATAAAGGAATTCGTTCTGTCCAAGCAAATTCACCGGCAGAAAAAAACTTCGAAATCAGAGAAAACAAATCTGGCAAGTCCTATTTCGTGCTGAAAGCGAGAAACTATCAAGTTATCGGCATCAGTGAATCTCACGATAATGAAGTCGCGGCCAAAAAAGGCATTCAATCTGCGATTAAACATGGCTCGAGCACCAATGTCCGAGATTTAACAAAGTCAGAATGACATTTTTTCATGATAAACCGCACCTTATCAGTTGAAAGTTACTATCAATTGATAAGGCGCCCTTCATCGATCAATAGAATCGAACGATTCATGCCAATAAATTTGTGTCCCTAACAAATTAAGCGTTAGAATCCCCATCTTATCCTTACTTTTTATAGTGAAAACTAATCTCAACTCAAATCGAGAATTTTTTAACCATGTTTACTCCAGAATTACTTTCCCCTGCCGGTTCGCTGAAAAATATGCGCTATGCTTTTGCCTATGGCGCAGACGCTGTATATGCCGGTCAACCACGTTACAGCCTGCGCGTCCGCAATAATGAATTTAATCACGAAAATCTGGCACTCGGCATTAAAGAAGCTCATGAACTTGGTAAACGCTTTTATGTTGTGGTCAATATTGCACCTCACAATGCCAAACTGAAAACTTTTATCCGTGATCTAAAACCTGTCATTGATATGGGACCAAATGCTCTCATTATGTCCGATCCCGGACTGATCATGATGGTTCGTGAAGCTTTTCCTGCAATGGAAATTCATCTTTCCGTTCAAGCTAACGCAGTTAACTGGGCAACAGTAAAATTCTGGCAACAAATGGGGCTGACGCGGGTCATTCTTTCCCGAGAACTTTCTCTCGATGAAATTAACGAGATTCGCCAGCAGGTTCCCGGTATGGAATTGGAAGTTTTCGTACATGGCGCATTGTGTATGGCCTATTCCGGTCGTTGCCTGTTGTCCGGCTACATTAATAAACGAGATCCCAATCAGGGAACCTGCACTAATGCCTGCCGTTGGGAATATCATGTCCAAGAAGGCAAAGAGGATGATATCGGTAATATTGTGCATATGCATGAACCTATACCGACAAAAAATATCGAGCCAACATTGGGAAAGGGCGCACCAACAGATAAAGTATTTACGTTCGAAGAAGCAAAACGCCCTGGTGAATATATGTCAGCTTTCGAAGATGAGCATGGTACTTATATCATGAATTCTAAAGATTTACGTGCTGTTGAGCATGTTGAGCGATTAACTAAAATGGGCGTTCACTCTTTGAAAATCGAAGGACGGACAAAATCCTTCTATTACTGCGCTCGCACAGCACAAGTTTACCGCCGAGCCATTGATGATGCCGTCGCAGGGAAACCTTTTGATCCAACTCTGCTAACAACGTTAGAAGGACTCGCTCATCGCGGCTATACCGAAGGATTTTTACGCCGTCATACCCATGATGCCTATCAGACTTATGAATATGGCTATTCGATATCCGATACACAACAATTTATTGGTGAATTTACGGGTAAACGAGTCAACGGATTAGCTGAAGTTGCTGTCAAGAATAAATTCATGATCGGAGATCGTCTCGAATTAATGACACCATCAGGCAATATCCAGTTTACATTGGAAGCAATGCAGGATAAAAAAGGCCAACCAATGGAAGTTGCGCCTGGGGATGGGTATATTGTCTATTTGCCAATTCCGGAACAAATCGATATTAATTATGCCTTATTAATACGTAATCTAAATGGTATTAATTCTCAATCTGCTCAAACGAACTGAGACTCAGACAAATAATCATCAATATCCCCTCTTTATGAGGATATATTTCTTTTTTTAGAAACAGATCACATCAATACTATTTTATTTACCGTAGTATTGCTGGCGAAAAATAAAAAATTAAAAAAGTTTTACAGTAAGACTAGGAACCACCTCCTTGGCCGGCTCAATCTCCCTTGAGCTGGCCTTTTCTTTTTTCCTCCGAGAAATAAAATCAACAAGTTACAGAATTCATTTACATGATTAATTAAATAGAGAAATTTAACTATTAAAGCCATGAATATTTATATCAATGTGTTCCTTATACCTATATATTAATAAGAAAATATTTCTACTTATTGAAATATCACACTATCTAAAGAAATGTAATTAAAATTTTCCACTGTTCAATAATTCAGGAAATTCATCATATTTAGACCAAATATTATACAATTTGATAGAATTAATCAGGTGAAAATTATGAAAACAGATAATTACAATTTACTTATTGTTAAAACTATTAGTTCAACATTTAGCTGACTATACCGACTTAACAACCCAAAATGGATTTTGTTTTATATATATCCATAGTATAAACAGGGGTAAAATAGCCAAATCACCCCAAAGCTGATAAACAACAACACAGTACATGTTACCCTCTCGTAAAGATGAAATTTAATCCCACAATAGGGGCTGTTCAGTAAACAAAAAAACTATAGAAACCCATTTTTACACCGAACCAGCATGAAAAATATCACCTAACAATAACATCAGGAAAAATTAGCTTAGCGAGTAACAGCAATAGACATTCAACCTTTATCTATCAAACTCTTAACCTATATCAATAGAGCCAATAACTTTATAAAACATCGTTTGCAAACAAATTACTAAAGAAGAAATGTAATAAGAAATCACTCTTGGCAAATGAAAGAAACCTAAATGTCACTATTGGTAATAAAAACATGAGAAATTTTCTACCTGTGACAAAATCAAATTATATTGATGTATTTTTCAATTAGTTAATTAATGGATAAATACAAGTTAAAACTAAGAATTTAGTATAATTATTATTTTATATTATTATCACTTTTAAGAAAGAATAAATAACCATATTGACTGTTGCTTACAGAATTATGTGGATTTAAAAACATTGATGCCAAAAATGGTTATTTATCATGTACAATATTGAAACATGGTTATAACTCAATTGACAAAATAAAAAATTATTAACACGAACAATTAAAACCAATTAAATTTATATCAATAGCTGTAAATAAAATATGAACACCTAACCTTGTAAAACTCATTTAAATAATAGAAAAACATATTGTATCTTTATAAAAGACTCATGTAATAAAACATTAAGTGTAGCGATATAAATAGTAAAATATAAAGAATGACTTTATTTATCGGTTAATTAAATCACGCAAACAATGAAACAATTTAATATTAATCAATGAGTTATTTATTGAGAATGATAAATTAACATTAGTTTTTACTCCAAAATCACCTAACAATCTTATCAATTCTATCCAACAACATTGTAATATTATAAATCAATAAAGAACAATAACTAAAGGATTAATTCTTTCATAAATAAAAAGGCACTAATAGATAGAGATTTACGATAATAAATTTATTTCCTTTTTTTGATATTGATAAAGAGAAATAGTTAAATTTATAATATATAATCTGCATAGATAAAAACCTAAACTCAACAACCACCGACTAAAGTCGGTGGGTTAGTGATTAACGGACTGAAAGTCCGGATACGCATCGGCTGAACGATGCGTCAATTGTCCATCCTGAAGTTATCATCCGGGTTTGGTTCAAAATGATGCTCCAGATAAGCCTTTATCATCTCTTCCGTTAACTGACCCACCGTCGCACAAAAATAGCCTCTGCCCCAAAAATGCTGACCCCAGTAGCGTTTCTTTAGATGCGAAAACTCTTCAAACAACTTACTCGCTGTCCTTCCCTTCAGTCTCCTCATGATTTCTGAGGGAGATAATGTCGGGGGACTATTCACCAGTATGTGAACATGATCTTTGCTCACGACCCCTTTTAATATCCTGATTTCAAATGCTTCACATGTCTGACGAACTAACTCGCGCACCCGTATTGCTACTTCACCTATCAGCACTTTGTGCCTGTATTTCGTTACCCACACAAAATGGTATTCAATCTGAAATACTGTGTGACTACCGTATCTGTAATCCATGTTGCACCTCCCATGCAACACAGTATCTCAGCTAAAGCTGACCGACTAAAGTCGGTGGTTTTAACCTTTCATATGGAAGAATAAATAAAATATAAATTATCCCCCCCGAAACTTTATAGAAACAATAATATATATCCAATCTATAATGAAAACATTTCATTGTTGAATAATAAAAGCAAAGGAAATATTAACAATATCAACAAAGACGATCAGTTTAACTATATTGATATTGCAATTTATCAAAACCCAATCAATATCAATGTCATAAATACAATGAATAATTTATTCTTTATCAGTATTAAATCTCATACATCTCTTTATCTTATCCAAGAAAATTGTCTGCTAGCAAGCAATAAGAATTACAAAAATATATAACCCAACACATAAAGAGCTTACGCTTTCGCCCCTATATCCCCTAAAGAATGGTCATGTCACTCTTGCGCTAAATAGCCACTTTCCAAGTAATAAAATTCTCTTTATCCCCCCCACCTGAAGCGATCCACTACCACTTCCCTCCCAATACAACTTGTTATCCTAAAAAGGATAAATGACAATCAATGATATCTTTTCATAACTGGAGTAAAACATGACTGATATCGCTAAGTTGTTAGGCAAAGATGCGGACAGTTTATTGCAACATCGTTGTAATACCATCCCAAGTGAAAATCTCTATCTGCCAGGCTCCGATTTTGTTGACCGAGTAATGATCGACAATAACCGACCCAATACAGTTTTGCGTTCCATGCAAACATTGTTAAATCATGGTCGTCTTGGAGGCACTGGTTATTTATCTATTTTGCCGGTGGACCAAGGAGTAGAACATTCTGCTGCCGCTTCTTTTGCAGCGAATCCTCTCTATTTCGATCCCAAAAATATCGTTGAACTGGCTATCGAAGCCGGCTGTAACTGTGTTGCCTCTACTTATGGCGTGTTATCCTCTGTTTCTCGTCGTTATGCTCATAAGATCCCATTTTTGGTTAAACTGAACCACAATGAAGCACTGAGCTATCCCGCCCAATATGATCAAACTTTATATGCCAGTGTTGAACAAGCATTTGAGATGGGTGCTGTTGCCGTTGGCGCAACGATTTACTTTGGCTCTATTGAATCACGGCGTCAAATTGAGGAAATTTCAGCCGCCTTTAAACGGGCGCATGAATTGGGCATGGTAACGGTATTGTGGGCCTACCTGCGTAATTCTACCTTCAAAAAAGAGGGGATAGATTATCACTCCAGTGCGGACCTAACAGGTCAGGCTAACCATTTGGCCGTCACTATCGGTGCCGATATCGTTAAACAGAAAATGGCCGAAAATAATGGCGGCTATACTGCAATTGGTTTTGGTCATACCGATAAACGTGTTTACACTAATTTGACTAGCGACCATCCTATCGATCTGGTCCGTTATCAGATAGCTAACTGCTACATGGGGCGCGCCGGTATGATTAACTCAGGTGGTGCATCCGGTAATAGTGATTTGAGTGACTCCGTTCGTACCGCCGTCATTAATAAACGCGCAGGCGGTATGGGGCTAATCCTCGGTCGTAAAGCGTTCAAAAAATCCATGAAAGAGGGTATTGAACTGATTAATGCGGTTCAAGATGTCTATCTGGATAAGCAAGTGACTATCGCGTAAATCAAGCTTGTCGCCGGTGATAATGAGTAGATAGTAGGTCGCTGCCAATGTTGAGTTATACTGCTCTCACAGTATAAATACCTTACTCTTCTTATTCATTATCACTTTCTCACCTAATCCCGAAAACGCCAATCAGTTATTCTCACCACCACTGATGAAAATGGTGCACAGGCCCAATGCCTTTTCCTACCTCTAACGAGTCCGCCTGTTCTAATGCCGCCTGGAGGTATGATTTGGCAACAGGCAGGGTTGTCTGCCAATTCGAGTAACGTGGACGCAAAGCAGCCAGCGCAGCAGAGAGCGTACACCCTGTACCATGTGTATGGCGCGTATTGATTCTGGGCGCAGTAAAACGCCATTCACCCTCAACAGTAAACAGCCAATCAGGGCTTTCATGCTCTGTAAGGTGCCCGCCTTTCAGTAAAACGGCTTCGCATCCTAGCGATAATAATTCACGCCCCTGTTTTTGCATGTCCGTTTCGGTTTTTGCTACAGAGCACTTTAATATCGCTGCGGCTTCCGGCAAATTTGGGGTAATCAACGAAACCTTCGGTAATAATCGTTCAACAACCTCGGAAACCGCTTCCGGCGCCAGCAACGGATCGCCACTTTTCGCAATCATTACCGTATCCAATACAACATAAGGAACGGAATAACGACTTATTGCATCAGCAACAACGACAACGTTGGCTGCATTAGATAACATGCCTATCTTAGCGCTATCAATTCTGATATCTGACAGCACAGATTCAAGCTGTGCCGCAACAAAAGTAGGATCGATATCATAAATGGATTGCACACCACAGGTATTTTGCGCAACAAGCGCTGTCATTACTGTTGTGCCATAAGCACCAAGTGCAGAGAAAGTTTTTAGGTCAGCTTGAATGCCGGCACCGCCGCTAGGATCAGTACCGGCAATTGTCAGTAAATTGATTCTCATCATAAGCACCTCTTCCAACCAGCAAAAGAAAAGCAAGTATCAGGAAAAGACACCATGACTTCCCTACGCTGGCATTATCCAGATCAGGTATTACGGGTTCATCTCAGCTCAATAAAGAGCGCCCCGAGCCAAAACAAAAACACCCTATCAGATAACCAACAGGGTGATATCGGTATGTCATTGTTGCCAGTAAAAAACCAATCAGACAACAAATTTACTTCGTCAATCCAAAATGATCGACAAAAAGAAGTTATGCTGTAGTGACGTTTGCCGCAGAAGGACCTTTCTGACCGTCCTGAATTTCAAACTCAACTTTTTGGCCTTCCGCCAGAGTTTTAAAACCCTCGCTCTGAATAGCGCTAAAATGTACAAACACATCTTTGCTACCATCAGCAGGAGTAATAAAGCCAAAACCTTTTGATTCGTTGAACCACTTTACAGTACCAGTGATTTTTGCCATTTTAAGAATTTCCTTTGGATCACTTAATTCTAATTCGCCGTTTCGGCGCAACATAAAAACTAGAGCAAGTTGCTGCTATTAACAGAACTGTATAACAGAACCGTACCTCGTTTACCCGAACGATTTATCACATATTCTTAATATGATGGCAAGCCATTTTTTATCAGCTATGGAGCTAACGCACATATTTAAAATTCTTAACAACAATTATTGTTTAACATAACTGCAAAAATTTGAAAATCCAAGGTTATCCTAATTAGCTTACAGTTTATCCATTCAACAAAACCCCAGATAACATAAAAAATTCTAATTTATTTTGCCTATCTTATTATTAGATTTTTTATATCTATTAGTATGTTCACAGAGGCCAATCTCTACTGTTTGGGTGAAAGAAAAAATCAACACACTCCCAATATTAGTCGACTAAAATATCAGTATTAAATATACCCAGTTAATACCTATCACATCTTAATATTAATTTTTCGTTTAACTTTTATTGAAAATAGCAAGAGTAGAATTCCTGAATTTAGATGTTTGTCATATTTTACGTGATGCGCAGGATCTTCCCAATTTATGTCGTCGGGAAATTTGGAGCAATAAATAATGAAGTTTGATTTAACCACAGCCTGTACCCTATCAGCCACTCTTTTAGTCTCATCTGGGACAGTGTTGGCAGCAACAGCAAATACTGCTAATAAATCATTAGCAACGACTCAATCACACACACCGCTCGGTTATAGCAACAATTCAGGTAGTTTATGGGAAAAATTCAACAATAATGTCGCTCTCACCTGGAATGCACCCGACAATGAACTTTATCTGCCGGTAATTACTTGGCATAACAGGCATACCTACGATAAAGAGAAAATCGATAGATATAATGAGCGGCCCTGGGGTTTCGGCTATGGTAAATATCGTTACGACCAAGACAATGATTGGCATTCCCTTTATGCAATGGCTTTTATGGATTCTCATAACCGTTTGGAACCCATCGTTGGCTATGGATTTCAGAAAATGTGGATACCCGGTGATTTAGATGGTTTCCGAATGGGAATCGGTTTCACTTTAAGCGTTACAGCTCGTCATGATTATTATTATGTCCCTATTCCACTGCCACTACCGTTATTCTCCATAGAATATGATCGGTTATCGCTGCAAGGGACATATATTCCCGGCACATATAATAACGGTAACGTCCTCTTCGCTTGGTTACGTTGGCAATGGTAACTGGATAAAAAATACCAGGCTGTGTAATATCAGCCTGGTATCTTCATAGAGATAATCCAAATATATGTTATCCCTGCTCCTGTGCTCTCATTTTATCACGGCGGGAACGAGACATTAAAAACCCAATCCATAACACACCCACCCAGAATGGCATCAGAATGACTGAAATACGGATGCTGTCCATCATCAAAATAATGACGAGTATAAAGGCAAGGAAAGCCAGACACAGATAATTACCGAATGGATACCAGAATGCCTTAAATGATGGCTCTATTCCCTGTTTAACTTTTTCCGCCCGGAATTTTAAATGCGCCGTACAGATCATGACCCAATTAATCACTAACGTTGTTACCACCAACGCCATCAATAATTCAAATGCTTTGCCCGGCATTACATAATTAATCAATACACCAACGGACGTTGCCAAAGCAGACACGACAATGGCTCTGATAGGAACACCACTCTCATTAACTTTTGTCAGCATCCCAGGAGCATTGCCTTGTTTTGCTAAACCGTACAGCATCCGGCTGTTACAATACACACCGCTGTTATAAACGGACAATGCGGCAGTTAGGACAACAATATTCAGAACGTTAGCCACCCAGAAACTATCCAGGTTGTGAAAAATCATAACAAATGGGCTTTCACCTTCAACGACATTGCCCCACGGATAAAGCGACAATAACACGGTCAGAGAACCAATATAGAAAATCAATATTCTGTATACTACCTGATTGGTGGCCTTAGGAATGCTGATACGTGGATTTTCCGCTTCTGCTGCGGTAATACCTACCAGTTCCAATCCACCAAAAGAGAACATGATCACAGCCATTGCCATGATTAGGCTGGTGATGCCATTAGGCATAAAGCCGCCATGTTGCCAAAGGTTAGTAATACTGGCCTGAGGTCCGCCATTTCCGCTAACTAACAAGTAAGCGCCAAATACAATCATACAGATAATGGCGGTCACTTTAATGATGGAAAACCAAAATTCTGTTTCACCATATAATCGGACATTAATTAAATTTACTGTATTGATTAAGACAAAGAAGACGGTTGCAGAAACCCAGGTTGGAATATCAGGCCACCAGTAGTGGATATACATTCCCACAGCCGTTAATTCAGCCATGCCAACCAGAGTAAACATCGCCCAGTAATTCCAACCTGATAAAAATCCGGGAAAATCCCCCCAATATTTATACGCGAAATGACTAAACGACCCCGCTACAGGCTCCTCGACCACCATCTCTCCTAGCTGACGCATAATCAGAAATGCAATAAAGCCTGCGATAGCGTATCCTAAAATTACGGAGGGACCTGCCATTTTTATGGTTTGTGCAATACCGAGAAACAACCCAGTCCCGACAGCCCCCCCCAAAGCAATAAGTTGAATATGCCGGTTTTTTAAACCGCGTTTAAGTGTTGACCGCTGCGATTGTCCTGCCATCTTGTCCTCTTGATGCAACTTCTATCTTGTTATTAGTGGGAAAACAACCGCTTCCCCTTATCTGCTTTATTCAAAGCAAACAAAACACTAGCTTTAAAGGGTGGATATTGAAGATATATGTTAGCACAGATATATGACGGGAAAATGGCTGATGAGTATCAGCAACTAATCAGAAAGGCAGATATCGAGTCACAGAACAAATACCTGAATCAAACTTTCCCCCCTGATCACAATAGCTATCCAAAGCTAACAGATACAAGAACAGACATATTCCAAGTAATACTAAGATTGCAATGGTTTTTTTTATGTCCAATTCTATTTCCTTCAAGTTCGGTCAGAACGCAATACGTTAAGAATAAAGTTGGAAAATGATATTTTACAACAATGAAACAAGAAAAATATTCATCCTGTGCTTTCATTGCGAAAAAATCGTACCGGCAACAATATGTATGCTAACAACATATCAGAACACGTTTAAACAAATACTAACCATGTGGATTTTATTCACTATGACAAAAAAATCAATTGTCACATTCAGTTACAATCTAAATCGTGATGTCAAGGCTTTGTCATCTTTAGAAAAAGTTGTGTATACTTCCTTTCATTTTCAACCAGAACAAAATTGTTAATGCCACAGGATAATCACTTAGCACTTGTATGTGCTCTCAGCAAATGGATTGAGAATCACCTTGGCCGGGTAATCCACCTGGAAGAACTGGCAGCTTACTCCGGTTACTCGCTTTGGCACATGCAGAAAATATTCAAGGAAGTCACCGGCATTTCGCTTGGTAAATATATCCGCCAGCGACGCCTGGCCGGCGCTGTGCATCTTTTAAGAAACAGCTCTTTGCCTATTTTTGATATCGCTTTAGATTTCGGCTTCGGCTCTCAGTCTCATTTCACTTACATGTTCCGCAAAGAGTATGGCATAACGCCCTATGATTTCCGGCAGAATCCAGATATTGAGCTCGAAGTTAAATTACCTCTACATTTTGCTGCCAACCGTTCGTGACACGATAGTCAGAGAACATTGAAACAGGCAAGTATTACGCCTCAATCCTCTGCAATGACGGCATGAAAGCGCCAGTAAAGCCCTCTTTGGTAGCCCGTGTAACCGGGCTGGATATGGGGTTGTCTCACTATGCGATCACATCCAGTGGGGATAAGATTGCGAATCCACGCCACCTTATCAACGCCAGCCGCAACCTGCGGCGTAAACAGAAAGCGTTATCCCGTAAGACCAAGGGGAGTGCCAATCGTCGCAAAGCGCGTATACAGCTTGCATGTATACACGAACGGGTCGCCAATGCCCGTGCCGATTTTCAACACAAACTGTCTCGTTCAATTGTTGACGAAAACCAAGCGATCATTGTGGAGACACTGAAATCGGCCAACCTGATGAAAAATCCCAAGCTGGCTCGTGCTATCAGTGATGCAGGCTGGCATGGATTCATCACGAAGCTGGAATACAAAGCGGAAGCGGCAGGCATCCATCTGGTGAAACTGGATCAATGGTTCGCCAGTTCGAAAACGTGTCACTGCTGCCGCCATAAAGTGCCAGAAATGCCGCTGAACAAGCGGATCTGGCCATGTCCTTGCTGTGGTGTCGAACATGATCGTGACATCAACGCAGCGATCAACATCCAGCGCAAGGGCATACAGGAATTACAGGCGGCGGGACTCGTCGTTCCTGCCCACGGAGGCCAGCGTAAATCCGTTGCATCAACGGTTGCGGCCTGAGAAGTGGGAAGCCTTGCCGTTTACGGCGGGGAGCAGTCACATAAGCGAATAATCATTTGTCAAATCATCACACAACGGTTTAAACACCAAAAAAAATCATAAAGGACAAAAACCATCATATAATTTAACAATCATCACCTTATTTATACATATTTAATCATAAAATTACTTTTGAAATATTCTCATCTTAATATCTGATTCATATTTTTCTGTTCATACTATCGTTAAATCAGTTACTATCTGTCCCATTCTTATTTATCTGACTATTATTTATGAACGATTCTCTAGTGAGTTCAATAAAAAGCTATTTCAGCCAAAGATTGAGTAGAAAAGATTATATTATTAGCTTTATTAAAATAGCCGCTATTTTAGGAATATTGATCTTTCTCTCAGGTTATCTAGCAGAAAACAATTACGCAGCTCACATGCAATATGAGTTATCAGTGTGGTTATATATAATCTCTATTGGCCTATGGGCAATGTGTTCCTTCGCTACGGTTTACTATTTAATCATGAAAACAGCCTACAGATTTAATGATGTGGGGCTGTATGGCTGGATAATCTCTATTTTTATCTACCTGTGCAGTGTGTTACCAAACTATTTTTCCGACAAAAACAAAATAATAATGTATTCACCCTTTATCAGTCTAATTGGAATTATCCTGGCATTTATTCTGCCAAAAAGGAGAAACAATAATAAAAATTAATATTTTCTCCATATTACAAAAATTTAATTTAATTTAACTATTACTTAAGATAGTAATAATCATTATAAAATAAAGCGACGATTATTTATATACACTGAATATTTTATTACTTAGCCATAATCTTAGTTCTTTCTCTATAGAAATAATAATGAAAGCCGCCTGATGTTAAAACAGTGATAACAGGAAAGATGTGATCAACAACTGCCGAGGTAAGACTGTCATTGCAGGTTAAAACAAAGTGAAGAAAGGCTCGAAGAATAGATCATGAAAATCTATAGAGTTAATGAGAAGAATCATGCCATAAAGGTCACTCTGATGAAGTTGTTTTTATGGCACGATCACAATGAAATATTACAAATCAAAACTACTTTTTATATTTCTCAACCAGAGCCAGAGCTATCGATTCAGTTTGTGCATCAGGATTACCACTGATGTCACTTGGCCTGAAATGCATCTGGAACGCACTGATTGTTTTGCGGGTATCTTCATCAAGCACACCGGTTTGTGGAATGGTGTAGCCATATTTAGCCAATGTCTTCTGAATTAACTCAACAGAAGCGCCATCATTCCATTTTCTACCCGCCATATACTTTTCAACGGTTGCATCGTCAGGCCATGCACCGATACCTTGTTCAGCCAAACTCTTCCAAGGGAAAAGTTTACCTGGATCATACTTTCTCAAAGGTGCAATATCACTGTGACCAACGACATTAATAGGTTCAATGCCATAACGTTGAATAATATCTTTCGCCAAACGCGTTAATAGATCGATCTGCTGCTCATTAAACGGATACCACTCTTTCTCAAGTAGCATTTCCGTAAATCCTTTATTAACAATTTCAATGCCAATCGAAGTGTCATTCAAGTCTTTCCGACCATTCCATCCACTAATACCAGCATGCCATGCCCTCTTATCTTCAGGAACCAGTTGCAGAATAACAGGCTTGCCTCTCGCATAATTAGGTAACGATGGGAGCAAATAATGAGCACTAACACCGCCCTGAGTGAGTATACGTAAAGAATCTTCATCATTGACAGCGGTATAGTGGAATACCAAAAACCTTACTCTGTCATTTTGACCTTGTGAAGGAAAAGAGCTATCAACTTTATAAGTGCCCCGATCTTCCAGGCTGGAACACCCCGCCAATAGCATAAATAAGCCAACTAATATGATCTTCTTCATCATTTCCCTGTCCTACCTATTAATTGAATAGCAAGATAATAACACAAAGAAATCAAATGAATACAAAATAAAATTTATGTTTTACATGATTTTTTTATAAAACTACCGGTTTTGCTCTTGACATAGACCACAAGTAAAAATGCCTTATTCCCATAAGTTAGATGGAAATAAGGCAAGAATAACAGATGAAACGTGAAAGGCTATCAGCCGCTATGTTGTTAAATAGTATTAACTATACTGTGTGCTAGCATTTCACTTGCGGTCAACCGCTTGGTTAGATTGGGCAAGAGTTGCCGTTTCTTCCCAAATACCAACTTCAACTTTTTTCTGAATCTCAGGATACTGATTGATATCAAATGTCGGTAATTTACCAACACGTCTCTGTTGGTTGTAATCCTTTGCGAGCTTAAATGCGACGCCAGAAAGCAACAAAATAGCGGTCAAATTGGTAATTGCCATCAATGCCATAGACAAATCAGCCATTTTCCAAACTAAAGGCAATTCAGCCAACGAACCAAACATCACCATACCCAACGCCGCCAGACGTAAGATCACTAAACCAGCAATATGATTACGTTCAAGGAATACGATATTGCTTTCAGCATAAGCATAATTTGCAATGATTGATGTGAATGCGAAAAAGAAGATAGCCAATGCAATAAATTCAGATCCCCAATCGCCGACAGCGGAAGACAGTGCCCGCTGAGTCAATTCTATTCCACTTATTCCTGAAATATTGCCATCAAGCACACCCGATGACAGGATGATAACAGCAGTAGCGCTACAGATAACCAGAGTATCCATAAAGACACCTAGCATCTGCACATAACCCTGAGATGCCGGATGAGGAGGATATGGAGAAGCGGAAGCCGCAGCATTGGGTGCTGAACCCATCCCTGCTTCATTTGAAAACAACCCGCGTTGAACACCTTGTGTCATCGCTTGTGCAACACCATAACCAACGGTGCCTGCGACTGCTTCCTGCAAACCAAATGCGCTTTTGAAAATTAATGCAAACACTTCCGGCATGCGTTCAAAGTTATGCCCGACTACCCAGAATGCCAAAATCAGATAAGCTATCGCCATAAAAGGGACAACCAACTCTGCAACCCGAGC
The DNA here is from genome assembly GCF_019090985.1 of Photorhabdus akhurstii. NCBI lineage: Bacteria > Pseudomonadati > Pseudomonadota > Gammaproteobacteria > Enterobacterales > Morganellaceae > Photorhabdus > Photorhabdus akhurstii. The sequence continues at coordinate 3,260,997 of NZ_CP020335.1, forward strand.
AATAGAGCGCAAACCACCAAAAATAATGAACCCGCTAAGAATCACCAAACCGATGCCAACATATAAAGGGTTGAAATCGAATGCGAAAGCAGCAGCCTGAACGATGGAATTTGCCTGAACAGCATTAAATACCAGACCAAAAGCAATAATGAGGAATATGGAGAACAGAATGCCCATCCAGCGTACCCCAAGCCCTTTTTCCATATAGTAGGCCGGACCACCGCGGTAATTCCCCTTATCGTCTTTTGTCTTGTACAGCTGGGCAAGTGTACTCTCAATAAAAGAGGTTGCCATCCCAATCAGAGCGACCATCCACATCCAAAAAATGGCGCCAGGCCCACCAGCCGTTAAAGCGATTGCCACACCAGTAAGGTTACCGGTGCCAACCCGTGCTGCTAAACTGGTACACAGAGCCTGGAATGATGAAATACCTGCACTGTCAGATTTTTTACTGTTTTTCAATACTGAAAACATGTGCCCAAAATGGCGAATCTGTATAAAACCTGTACGAATCGTGAAGTAAATACCGGCGCCAAGAAGAAGATAAATCAGCACGGAGCCCCAAAGGATACTGTTAAGGCTGTTAAGAAAGCTAATTAGTTCCGTCAAGATATTTTTCCCCTTAAATTAGTAAACCTAGTCTGACCATAAAATCGTATCCGGCAGAATTCATTGCGCTTAATATGCCTTTATAATTAACAAGTAACACAATGCTGTATAAAAAAACACAGAGATACCGGTCAGAAAAACACTATGAATGTAACACAAGTTTGAAATTAATGTGTAATGTTTACTGACCTTTTTACATTATCCATCAGATTAAATGAATGTTTGGTGTACTGTTTTTGACTGATAGTTAATAGATATGGCATGCAATCGACTATTGCCCGTCAGTCATTTCATACACTTTCGGCGATGCCTCCTACCTGTGATTCACAATAAGCTACATAATGAAACCCATTACTATTATGAAGCCTACGACGATAGTGCTCATGCAAGTAAAAAAGTTCTACCAATGAGCCTCTTGTTAATTAAATCAACAACCAATTAATATCAAGAAAAAAAATTCAAAAATAAGATATTGTGATTAGTTTTGTGAGCAGATTATCAGCTTTAACAAAAAAATCATCATTAATTTAGAAAATTTCGCATAGTGACATCCATCACATAAAACATTAAAAATCAAAAAGATAAAAAACTCACTTATCAGATCACAATGAAATACCAACACATACACTCAATGTAGGAAATATCATCCCAACAAATAACATAACATGCAAAAAACTAATAAAAACCTTAACCTATATCTGGCATTTATCTGTAAGCATCCTAAATCACAAGAAAAAATGATATTTTTCTCCTAGCTACTTGTGTTAAGTATCATTAGCATTAAAAAGATTTTAACGAATGTTCCCCACTTCTTCATCTGATTCTAACGAACACATTTCTGCTTATTTTTCTATTCTGCAAATATCTTCAAAATATATATCTAATGCCTCCTATTACTCTATTTTCCACAAGATGATTGTCCAATATTTCCGCAAGTGAATTAAAATGAAATGACCATAAAATCGGCATAATAAAATCCTTTTTTATAAAAAATCAAGGGGTACTCTGATTGCCTTTTGGAAGCAAATAACGTTTATTCAGCAAGTTTTCCAGCCGCATCAGGACAAATTTGATCGACTGCCAGATAGACTGAATATTTAATAAAGCTTGTAGAAAATTTACCGCATGAGCAATAGAATTTAAGTAAAATAGAATACACTGCAAAATAAAGTTATCACAATGATATCACCACGTTGAGTTTCCCTAAGGCTGGATACTACGAGTAGAGGTATCTTAGGTAAATCACAAAAATACCAAGACTCAACTTGGCAATCCATCGTGATAGCTAGTTAGAGATAGTTTGACCAAAATTACACCCACCATTTTGTTACAACAATTCGTTGAATACCTATATACCCTATGGATTTCAAGATGCATCGCGACGGCAAGGGAGCGAATCCCCGGGAGCATAGATAACTATGTGACCGGGGTGAATGAATGCAGCCAACAAAGAGGCAACTTTAAAGATGACGGGTATAAGCATCAAAATTCTCCCAAACAGTCAGTTATATGTTAGTCACCACTTCATTCGGCTATAAAAACAACAGATTTAACCCAACCATGCATAGTTAAAATCAACTTTTATTTTACATTTATCAAACATTGTGTTTTAATTTCCATAAAATATTATTTCATTTTGAAACTATTTTATAAAAAATGTGAAAAAACTTCTCTTATATGCAACATAAAACTGGATCTTTTATTATCTACTGCTAATATTTTCATTTGTTATCTTTTACAAAAAAAATATGTTTATGAAGTTAATATTGTATAAATATCTCACTTTTATTCTAAATGCATAATTTAAACAATATACGTTGAGGTTATGAATGATGTTAAGAAGAAAAAGGAAGAATCCCACTGATAACAATTTACCTATAAGAGTCTATCGTGGGAGATCTAAATATGAATATCACCCTCCATCAGGGGGTTCAATATCCATTTGTTGTTTAAGTTCACCATTGTCTGCCGTTTGGGAGGAATATGAAAAAATTCTTAATAAGGAAAAACAATAACTAAATAATAACACTTCAAATATTATACAGTAAGTACTCTATTTACAGTTATAAAACCAGCGGGAGAACAAACTCCCGTTAGCGGTTTTTGCCTAAACACACACGCAATAAAGATTTTTACATGCTATTAAATTAACTATCCAGTTTTAACTTCTTACATCTACTTGTCACTCATCAAACCAAGCTGATCATTCCATTCTTTCTCAAGATAGGTATCTTAAGTCCTCGACTCCGATTGATATGAAAACTTTCATCAGGCATTGGAAAAAAATGGTCAAATATTTGCCAGAAATTCGCAGTTCTCTATCAATTTAGATACTTAGATGATTGCGAATTGCACTTTAATCAGCACTAGCAGAACTCCAAAAGGCTCTTTCCCCTAATAAGATCAACAAACACTGGTGTACAAATTTCCAACTCTTTCTTCAAACCGGGCAAGTTCTTCTGTTAACGGTGCATCAAGCCTAAGCATATATGTCACCAGTTTAGGAATATCACCAGCGAATGGTCTTATGGCGACGTCGCCATGCCGAGCCAAGTTGATCTGTGACTCTCCCGCCACCCCAATCCCATATCCAGCGGCCACTAAAGTTAGCAAAAGGTCAAAACTGGCAACCTTTTCGGATATAGATGGCGCTAACTTTGCATTTTGTAATATAGACAGCACCGGCTCCAAATATCCCTCATACGCTTCCTGACCACAGATGATCAGTGGATAGTATAAAAGTTCATCTAACGGCACTTCTTTATACACTAAAAGCGGGTGCCTGATAGGAATAGCCGCCACCAACGAATCATACCAAGCCGGCATGGCAATGATGCCATCGCCTACTGCCATAGATTGAGCAAATCCCACATCAAAAAGGTTGTCACGTAATCCATTCATGTGTTGAGCTAGAGGTATCTCATGTAAGCGAATGTCCATCCCTGGTTCGTCCTCACGGCATTTTGCTAACAATTCGGCTAACTTGGGTGGTGTAACACCATCGGATAATGCAATACGAAGCTGGCTATGAAATCCAGCCGAAACTGCTTTCACACTATCACGAACCTGACCAAGTACGGAAAAGATGCGAGGAGCCTGCTCCAGTAAAATTTCCCCCGCACGTGTGAGCCGGATATTCCTTGTGGTACGCACGAATAACATCGTACCAAGATCAGCTTCCAAGTTTTTAATTATCCTTGATAGCGGTGATTGTTCTATATGCAGGCGCTGCGCAGCTCTCGCGAAATGTAATTCTTCTGCTACCGCCACAAAACACCGTAAATGTCGCAATTTCATATATATGCAACCTCCATCTTTCGCTAAACAGACTTATGCCTATTCTTTCTGAACACATCTTTATTTGTCCTTTCAGATCATCTAAAAGCGTTCAGTTTTAAGTTGGTGTTGTCCCGTAGGTTAGATCAGGGCCCATATTATCAATTCCGAATTACATAAAACCTCCTTTAGTAAATATGTTATAACCGATCACCGGGCAAGATTTGCCTAACCTTGTTAAAAAACAGTATCTGATAGTTGTGAAACCGCTCTCTATCTGGATGCCATTCATATAATTAATTAATTTATTTAATGAATAAGCCCCAAACTGTACGTCAATACATTTACAATAACAATAAATAAGACTCATTATTTTCTCTGGAAAGATAAGTATTAAATATTCATATCAAGAAATTAAAACAAGCAGAAATAACGGCACATCCTATAGATTTCAAGATGCATCGCGACGGCAAGGGAGTGAATCCCCGGGAGTATAGCGAACTGTGTGACCGGGGTGAGCGAGTGCAGCCAACAAAGAAGAAACTTGAAAGATGACGGGTATATAACATATCTAACTTAATGCACAATTTCACAACGTGACTAAGTGAGCGGGAAAACACGAATCCCAATATCAGTTCACCCAATTAAGACTTAAAAGGTCTTAAGAATGACTGCAAAGGACATGATACCCACCACTATTTTATCTAGCATTCAGATAGTAAGGGACTAAATACTGGTGGTCCGTTAAACAAAAATATGCATTTTTCTAAACGGATCATAATGAACCATTTAGTGACAATAACGAGGTACCTACTGTGGAACCAGGAGATTTAGAAATTTCTACACATGGATTTGCAGATGGAATATCCATGCAATTAGCAAAAAAACGCGCATTACACGGACCCAATGAGACTCTGACCAAAACAGAACTTAACCTTATCATAGATAAAGCTGCTATATCATTCGGAGAATTCCTGACCGCTCTTGGCGTAGACTGGCAAAATGATCCTAATTCGAAAGACACGCCGAGACGTGTTGCGAAAGCTTATGTACTTGACCTATGGAAAGGTCGATACAAACCAATGGGACCTATCACTACATTTCCGGCAGATAACTACGATGGCATTGTATTCGACGGCTGGATCGCTCTCGACTCCATGTGCTCTCACCATCATCAAGCAATCAGAGGCTATGTTCACGTTGCCTATATACCAAGTCAACATGGCCGCGTTCTTGGCCTGTCAAAGTTAAATCGAATCGTCGAACATTTTGGCAGACGTGGACTTATACAAGAACGATTAACAGCAATAATCCATAATGCGGTAAACCAAGTATGTGAAAGAAATCAGGGTGTCGCAGTATTGGTAGATGCATCACACAACTGTGTAAGTTGCAGAGGTGTACGCCACCAGAAAAGCCGGATGAAGACACAAATGTTCTCAGGTGTATTCGCCGATACTAATTCACCTGCCAAGCAAGACTTCTATGAATTGATTAGAGGTACCGCATGACAATTCAATATATTACACGTAAAGGTTCTTTTGACTCCGCTCATCGAGTCATGAACGAGAGGGTGAAATGCTTCAATATCCACGGACACACTTATCTGTATGAACTCACTTTCTCATTTGAACAGATGCAGCCAATTGGATACGCAATAGATTTTAAAGAGATAAAGCGTATCGGCGCAGCATGGATTGATGAGTATCTGGATCACGCCTCGATTCTTAATCCCAAGGATGCAGATTTTATATCCGCTGTCCATGCTACGCGCAGTAAATTTAGACTCATGAGCTTAAATCGTAGTGGCGAGTACTGCAATCCAACCGTTGAAAATATTGCAAAAGAGATATTCCTCACTATGGAAGTTCTTTTTAGTGAATGGGATAGCCTCAAAATTCACCACGTCAGACTCTATGAAACCCCCAATTGTTTTACAGATTGCAATGCCGATTCGATTCATGAAGAGGAACGTAACGCATTTCTCAGCCAACGGTTCGAGGAGCTGAAAGCTTATTCACAAGCAATGGGCCGGTTTGAATATGACTCAAGAAATATTGTTACATCTGATTTTACTCATGAGCACTTACCAAGTAACAAATCACGATGAATGAGGGCTGACGAATATGGACAGCGATATCTTACGAACATCTCTACTAATACGAGAAACGGAAGAAGCATTGTTACGTCTTTATTCCATTGGAGAACTGCATGGAACAGTGCATACATGCATTGGGCAAGAGTTAACAGGCGCAATAGTATGCAAGTTTCTGAAAAAAAATGACTGGGTATTCTCCAATCATAGATGTCACGGTCACTTTCTTTCGCGGACAGGCGATGTTACAGGACTAATCGCAGAGGTGATGGGAAAAGAAACCGGCGTGTGTGGCGGCCGTGGTGGAAGTCAACATCTATGCAAAGAGGGATTTTTTTCTAACGGAATTCAAGGCGGGATCTTGCCAGTAGCAACCGGGGCAGCTTTCGCCAAGAAGTTACGCCATGATAACTCCATCTCAATAGCGTTTATCGGAGATGGCACGCTCGGAGAGGGTGTCGTATATGAAGTATTAAATATCGCAGCAAAGTGGGATTTACCACTATTGATCGTGTTAGAAAACAATCAGTACGCACAATCTACTCATATCTCAGAAACATTATCAGGCAGCATAAGCAAGCGCGCACAGGCTTTTGGAATGAGATATGCGAAATCTGATGTTTGGAATTGGGAACATCTGATAACTGAGACAGAAGATCTGATAAATTATACTAGAAACCAAAGGCACCCTGCTTTTCTACAAATCGATACTTACCGTCTCAAAGCTCACTCCAAAGGAGACGATCTAAGAAGCATAGACGAAATCGAACACTTTAATACTATAGATCCCATCAATGTCATTCTGCGTGAGCATACTGCTGAACTAGCGACAGAAGTCGCCGGAGCTCAAGAAAGAGTAAATGACGCAATAAGAAAGGCAAAGCAGGCTCGCTCATCACCGTTTTACGGTACTGAAACACAATCGCAATCTTCCACATTTCATTCTCTACCCCGCCAAGGGTCTAAGATCCGACTATCCCGTGCAATCAATAATGCATTTTTGGAAATCATGGAACTGGATAAAAATATCCTGTTCATAGGAGAAGACGTGAAAGCACCTTATGGGGGCGCATTTAAGATATCCGATGGTCTGTCCGATCGCTTTCCCGGACAAGTCATAAATACCCCCATTTCCGAAAGCGCTATTGTCGGCATCGGATGTGGACTCGCCATGCATGGATATCGTCCTTTTGTGGAAATCATGTTTGGCGACTTCTTGACTTTAGCGTTTGACCAAATATTGAATCACGCCGCCAAGTTTAGGGACATGTACAACGATCAGGTGAAAGTTCCATTAGTGATCCGAACACCAATGGGCGCTGGCCGCGGTTACGGGCCTACCCATAGCCAAACTTTGGAAAAACATTTCATGGGAATACCAGGTCTGACGATACTGGCAATTAACAATCTTATCGATCCGGCAATAGTCTACAAAGCACTCGCAAAACAGGAGGAAGGTCCTGTTCTTCTTATTGAAAATAAAATCCTCTATACCAAGAGCATTCGAAATGCCTCATTGGGGTTCACAAGCTATGCCTCTGACGATCCATTCCCCGCGGTCGTTGTAAACCCTCTGTCAACAAACGTCGACGTTGTAATCTTCGGTTATGGTGGGCTGAGTGATCTGCTGGTGGATGTAGCAGAAGAACTTTTTGTAGAACACAATGTGATTGCTCAAGTTATCTGCCCACTCCAGATATATCCGTTTAGTGTAATCCCATATATCAAACTCGTATCGAAATGCAAAATCGCCATTATCGTTGAAGAAGGCCAGGGATTTGCGGGTTTCGGTTCAGAAGTCGTTGCTCAATTGACTGAAATTTTGGGTAAGTTATTGCCTCGCACAATACGCATATATCCTTTCAGTATGGCGATACCCTCAAGTAAAGCCCTTGAAAACCTTATGATTCCAGGAAAAGACATGCTGATTGAACAAATTCTTAAAGCATACATATCAGAGGCCAAGCCTCAACAATAAATGTCTTTAATTAAAATTAATGTGACCACAGTAGGTATACTATGAAAAATACCATTATTCTTGAGAAGCTAAGCGCCAACGACGAGACAATGTTAATCTCAGAATGGTTAGTCGAAGAGGGCGATTATGTCACTACCGGGCAAATGATCGCGAGGGTAGAAGCTTCCAAAGCCATAATGGAAATCCATAGCCCTATGTCGGGATATCTCCTTAAGAGGTATCAGACAGGAGATGAGGTTGCTGTAGGAAATGTTATAGCTGAAATCGTTCAAGAACCTACTTCTACCCCAAATAAAGAAGATCCCGATGCATCCATGTTCCAAGTGGATAGAAGCAATGCAACGGCCAGATTCTCTAAGGCCGCTACTGCATATCTCGAACAACATAGAATTGATCCTTCAAAACTGGGATTTAGCGGCCTCATAACTTTGGATTATCTCAGACAACATTTAGCTTTAGAAGAACACGTTCAAAAGCCATCCACAGCTATACTATTAGCTGAACCCCACGAATCGGATAAGATTTTATCATTAGTCGAAAATATCACGACTACGGAACCGATCGAAGTTTCGAAACAAGCTGAAATACGCATTCTCTCTGAAGCTCAGAATGGCTCATTACCCAGTTCTATCACTGTTCAGTTCAATTCCATCAATCTACGGGAAAAATTGCGAAATGATGCAAATTCCAGTGGACAAATTTTTCCTTATCTTTTGTGGATACTGGGTATCACACTGCAAGACTGGCCACAATTACTCTCTTATTATGAGAAACAACGGATTCATCGGTACAGCGCAGTGAATATTGGCGTTGCAATTGACATGAATCAAGGACTGCGAGTCCCCGTGGTTCGGCAAATAAATCAATTAGCATTGCCAAATGTGGAAGTAGCTGTCGCCGATTATGTCTGCCGATACCATGAAAACAAGTTAAGTCTTGAAGATGTCACAGGGGCGACCTTTACAGTTTCCGACCTGTCTGGTCAGAATGTTCTTCATTTTCAACCCATGTTAAATAAGCAGCAATGCGCCATTCTAGGAATCGGAGGTGATAAAGATCTTGAGGGATACCCTATGTCACTCACCTTAGTATTCGATCATAGAGTAATCACTGGCGCCATAGCAGCACAATTTTTAAATGACTTTAAACGAAGGCTACTCACCAACAATGCCACTAAATTACACTTATCCGATACAGAAGCTCAACAACCGCCCCCGGTTCACAGTCGCTTTTCCCCGACAAATCTAAAATTAGCTGACGATATCAGCAATATTTGGCAATCGCAGCTTGAATGCCAAGTAGTGAATCTATCGGATAATTTCTTCAAACTCGGCGGTGACTCGATGAAGGCTACCCACACGATATCGCAAGTCGCGGCTCATATTGCCGTTGCTGTACCTCTGCGATTGCTTTTCGAAAACCCCACCCTTCAAAAATTCACCCAGAGAATTATACAGCTAATTAATGAAACACCTCGAAACATTGACGATCTTTTACCTGAGTCGCCGGATAACTACGTTACACTCTCTCTTCAACAAGAGAGATTACTCAAATTATGCGCTGATGGAGATCCCTCTGACTATAACCTTTTCCGCGCTTATCGGCTCACTGGTCATCTCGATAGAGATGCATTAAGGCAAGCACTACATCACCTAACAAAACGACACGAAATCCTTCGTAGTCGATTCGATTGGGCCACCGCGTCATTTATTGGGTACTTTGAAGAAGATGCCGATCTGCCAATTGAGATAATTGACCTTTCTACAATAGCCAAAGAAGGTCAAGACAAACAATTAATGTCCACCTTACAACGTCATTCACAATGTGCCTGGAATGTAGGCGACTGGCTGTTTCATGTAAGCCTGGTTCTTCTCAAAGCAGACGAACAGGTTTTAACACTTTGTCTACATCACTTGATTGCAGATGGTGAGTCTATTCGAATTCTCACTGGCGAATTATCAACTTTCTATGCCCATGCGTGCGGTGACGAATCAGTTGCTTTGCCAAAAGATCTACAACGACAATATCGCCACTATTCCAACTGGCAACAACAATATATCCGTGATGTATCTGTAAAACGTCAAATAAGTTACTGGAAACATAAAATGGAAGGTGCACCTTCCCTACTCTCTCTCCCTATATCTATATGCAATCAATCAGAAATCTATCAAACAGGACGTTCCGCGTCAGAAGTATTCCAGATCCCACAAGAGATTGGTGTCCTTGAATTCAGCCGCCATATAGGAGCCACACCGTATGCGGTTCTTATGTCAGCTTGGTCAATTGTTCTTTCACATTATTCATCGCAACAAGAAGTCATTATTGGCACTGCGGCGGACAACAGACAACCGGAATATGGGAACAATCTTGGCTTCTTTGCAAACAATTGGGCAGCACGCATATTCGTTGAAGATACACAAGAATTCACATTACTGACTGAATCGATACGTCGAACTACTCTGGATGCAAAGGATAATATTGATTGGTCTTTTGGCACGATTGCCGATGCACTAGCTCCTCATGAAAAACACAAAGTACGATCACGCGTCTTTCAGGTCATGTTAATCATGCTTCCCAACGCAAAATTGACCTTACGAAACATTGAGAGCATACCCATAAACTTAGATATAGGGCGTGGTAGAGAACCTTTTGACGGCACAATTTTAGATATGACGCTATGGATATCTGTAGAGCATGAAAATATATGTGCAAAGTTAGTATATAACGTTGATCTCTTTCAAGAGAAAACGGTGAAATCCATAGTTCGATCATTCACAGCAGTCCTTCGGAAGGCATGTTCGGAGAACAGTATCACGCTGCTTAAACTTAAAGATACTTGTGAAACAATTGAGTAATCAAACATGATACCAGCACAAGAATTACACCGGTCAGCACACGAAGCACTAAATCGTCAAGATTTCGAACACTGCGCCAAACATTGTTACACACAGCTCAGGGCTGCAAATGAACAGTGTTGTCTGCAAGATGAAATCACTCTAGATTGTATTTATATGCTATTGTTTATACATGACATTTATAATCAACAATGCAATCTCCCTTTCACTGAGAAATGGACAAGACATGATCTATTCTCTTTGGCAGAAACTTATCATACTAAGAAAGCATCACTTGATACGCATATTAAACTGAAAGTTCTCAAAGGAAAGTACCTCGCCAATACAAAATCATCGGAAGCAGCAATCTTGGCGATACAAGATGCAGTCATTTTGGCTGAAAACAGTTGTACCCCCTATATCAAAGCCCTTGCATTAGCTGAATTAGGTCACAAGACTATGAAAATCAGCCTTAAGTGTGGGAGAGAATTGATCCGGCAAGCTCACTATATCCTGCATCAGAATCCAGTAAATCATGAACTGTCATTGGAAAACCAAAGGTATATCCATTTTATTTCTTCGATACATGGAGTTTGCGAGTTCGATTTTGGAAACTACGAAGCAGCTATGAAACATCTGTCAAGAGTTTATGAGTCAAGCCTGCACCTCGGCATCAAATTCGACATTTCCATCTTCTGCAACTACCTAGCACAAGTCCATATTAGTCTAGGGGATTATGAAACCGCTGAATCGCTTCTACTTAGCTGCCTTGAATATTTCATCCCTGAGAAAACGCCACACGCATGGAATGCGAATAATCGTGCACTCCTTGGCAAGGTCTATATGGAATGGGGAAAATATGACAAGGCACGTGAACACCTCATAACAGGGTGGAAAGAGAGTAAATTGGCTCGTAACTTACCTTTGATAACGCTTGTCCGAAATTACTATGCGGAATTTCTTTTACAACGAGAAAGTAGTCCGTCCAAACAAAATATCTCCTTGGCCGAAGAAATCTTGCAGGAAAATATCGCTGAAGCACACCAAGCTGGAATATATCGTAGCGAAATCCTTTCTTTATCGCTTATGGGACAAATTTCCCTCAGACTAAATAACTTTGACGCTGCCAAAAAATATAGCCAATCTGCTATTGATATGCTCATTCGCATGGGATGGCTACCCGCTCTCCGAGCACAGGAGATCTACATGAACCACTATACCGTAGCAATCAACTGTGGAGATATGGAGCAGGAAAAATGCTGGTTATCAGAAGCTTATAATGTGGTAATGAGCATAGCTCACCGTATTCTTGATGATACCAGACGCCTTTCATTTTTGAATCGGGTAAAAATCAATGAAATGATTGTTCACAAATATATGGAAACTTAATTTATCTGTATTTGCGAGATCTACTTTAATTACGGAAAATCAATATGAAAAATGAACATTTTATATCAATGCGAAAACGACGAGTTGCACTGATCACGGGGGCTGCCAGAAGATTAGGAGCTGTTATCGCAAAAGCATTGCATGCTGAGGGATTCAATATAGTAGCACACTGTAATACATCCCAATTAGAAGCCAACGAACTCGTTCAGGAATTAAATTCGATACGAGTCCACTCCGCAATATCTGTGCAAGCCGATCTGAGTGATTTACGCAATTGTGAACCCGTTATAAATGCAGCAATAAGTGAATGGGGACAATTAGATATATTAGTCAATAATGCCTCAACCTATTACCCAACAGAAATTGGATCTGTTTCCCATAGCCAATGGAATGATTTGGTCGATATTAACTTAAAAATACCGTTTTTTCTGATCCAAACTGCTATGCCTTGGCTACATCAGGTTTGTGGGAACATAGTCAATATAGTAGATATCAATGCTCAGCGTCCTCTAAAAGGATATCCTATCTATTGTGCTGCAAAGGCGGGCCTTGCACTACTCACCGAAGCGCTCGCTTTAGAGTTAGCGCCAAATATCCGAGTGAATGGCGTCGCTCCTGGAACTATCATGTGGCCTGAAAAGAGTAATAAATCAGATGATAGCGAAAAACTCACCACTTTGAAAAAAATCCCCCTTGGCCGAATTGGTGATGGCAAAGACATCGCTGAGGCGGTACGATTTCTTGCAATTTCAGAGTATGTCACAGGTCACATCATCAGGATCGATGGCGGTGCAATACTTTCCAGATAAAAGTTCCACGCTAGCAACATACATTTTTATGATGGAATAAGTGTCAGGTGATTTAATTTTTTGCGGGTAAATATGATATGAAGCACGAAAAAGTCATAGCAGCAGTGGCAATTGGAAGTAATCTTAATCAGCCTTATTACAACTTATTAGCAGCAGAAAATCATTTGCTGGCATTGAGAGAAAGTACAAACTTCCGATTTAGTCCGATATATAAAACAGCCCCGATTGACAGTACAGGAGCACCAGACTACTTGAATGCCGTTGTCGTCTTTGAGACATCGCTAACACCGGTGGTCTTGCTCACCGAGTTGCTAAGTATTGAAACTCTCAACGGCAGGAAACGCTCGTTTGTCAATGCTCCTCGAACACTGGATCTTGATTTACTCTTATACGGAGACAAGATTATATCTACGGAAAACCTGATTATTCCTCATCCGAGGTTTCATAAGCGCTTCTTTGTTTTAACGCCACTCAATGATTTATTACCTGAAACGCAACATCCGCTCCTTAAAGCATCGATTAGTGAACTTGAGCAAAAACTACAAACACTTTACGAGAAAGAAAAATACATATCTCATTTCGACCAAACATTTCGATCTGTTTCTGCTAACATTCATTAGAAAAGGGCCAAAAACAGCACATTGTTATCAATCAAATTTCTGTGTATTAACATGACTGACTCATAAATATAATTTCATAACAATTGGTTATTAGAACAAAGAAATTCAACACAACTCAGACCGCTTCTGTAAGAGCGGGAAGACACCTTAGCAAAAGGCAATGAAGAAGAGGAAAAAAAGAATAAGTTAGCAGTAACTTGCAAAAAATTGCAAGTTACTGGATAACAGTCGCCGCTTTAAAAATATATTCTTTGAATAGCAATGCCAGCGCCGCCGCAACAATAAACCATTGAAGTCGATCAAATTTACCTTCAAGTTTATCAAAACGTTTATCTATAGATTCAAAACGCTTATCCATAACATCGAAACGTTTATCTATAGATTCGAAGCGTCTATCTATTAATTCGAATCGCTTATCAACAGATTCAAAGCGTTTATCAATAGATTCGAAACGCTTATCAAGTGACGCAAAGTTAGCCTCGGTCTCACGGCGCAGATTATCCACACTTTCCTGAGTTGCAAGATGTTGCATATTCTGACCGCGATGTAAGAGAGCATTTAACACATCGCTCGTACTAAACTCTATTTTTTTATCATCTGAGCCACTCATCTTTTACCCCCCTCTCCCTAATCAGACAGAACGAATATTAACCTCAGTATACACTCTGTCATATGTGACTTGCAAAATTTCATGCCTAATAAAACAACAATATATACCTTTTAAGTGATTGAGATTTTCCAATTAAGGCTATAGGGCATAAAAAGGTAAAAACGACAGATAACTATCTGAAAAAAATAAAATTGAAGAATATAACGCAAAAAAACACGTTTATTTCCACTATTTTTGAGAATTTTACAGCAAAAATCCCTGTAAATTCAGAAAACCCCACGGAAGCATTAGCTACCGTGAAGTTTTCACAATGATGACGGATTACATATGCTGAATAATCGCGTCACCAAATTCGCTACATTTCAGCAGTTTAGCGCCTTCCATCAGACGTTCGAAATCATAAGTCACGGTCTTCGCGGCAATCGCGCCTTCCATGCCTTTAACGATCAGATCTGCGGCTTCTGTCCAACCCATATGGCGCAACATCATCTCAGCGGAAAGAATCACAGAACCTGGATTCACCTTATCCTGACCTGCATATTTAGGTGCTGTACCATGAGTCGCTTCAAACAAGGCACATTCATCACCGATGTTTGCTCCCGGAGCAATGCCAATACCACCAACCTGAGCAGCCAGTGCATCAGAGATGTAGTCACCATTCAGGTTCATACAGGCTATAACATCATATTCAGCAGGGCGCAACAGAATCTGTTGTAGAAACGCATCCGCGATGACATCTTTGACAATGATCTCTTTGCCGTTTTTCGGATTCTTAATTTTTACCCAAGGGCCGCCATCCAACAGTTCACCGCCGAACTCTTCACGAGCAAGCTGATAACCCCAGTCTTTGAAAGCACCTTCGGTAAACTTCATAATGTTGCCTTTGTGAACCAGAGTGACAGATTCACGGTCATTATCAATTGCGTATTCAATGGCAGCACGGACTAAGCGTTTAGTGCCCTCTTCAGAACAGGGTTTCACACCGATACCACATTGTTGTGGGAAACGGATTTTATTTACGCCCATCTCTTCTTGCAGGAATTTGATCACTTTATCCGCTTCGGCAGACCCCGCTTTCCATTCAATACCGGCGTAAATATCTTCTGCGTTTTCACGGAAAATAACCATATCGGTCAATTCAGGTTGTTTGACCGGACTTGGCGTTCCCTGGTAGTAACGAACAGGACGGAGACAAACATACAGATCTAATTGCTGACGCAATGCTACGTTCAGAGAACGAATGCCGCCGCCAACCGGCGTCGTCAGAGGACCTTTAATGGCTACGCGATATTCACGAATCAGATCCAACGTTTCATCCGGCAACCAAACATCTTTACCGTATACATGAGTAGATTTTTCACCGGTGTAGATTTCCATCCAGGAAATTTTACGCTCACCCTGATAGGCTTTCTGAACCGCTGCATCGACCACTTTCAACATTGCAGGGGTAACATCGACACCAATCCCATCCCCTTCGATATAAGGGATGACCGGGTTATTCGGAACAATCAGTTTACCTTTAGCGTCGACTGTTATTTTTTTACCTTCCGCCGGAATAACTACTTTGCTTTCCATTAACCTCTCCTTCAAGTAAGCGTAATACCTTGTTAATTTTTTGTAAGGGACGTGTCAATACTACTTGAATATTCTGCGAACGCCAATTGATAGCAGACTAATGTATAATACCCCTTCCATTTTATGCAGTGATCTATGATGACAAATTTCGCCATTAAAAAACACAGACTTAACCGATTCAGCCAAAGAAAAATATCACATTCTGTCAAAAAACCAACAGAACCTCGTCGAGTGTTGATATTTAACAAACCTTACGATGTTTTACCCCAATTCACTGATGAAATGGGCAGAACAACACTAAAAGACTTTATCCCGTTCCCAAATGTGTATGCTGCCGGGCGTTTAGATCGCGACAGTGAAGGATTATTAATTCTGACCAATGACGGCAAACTTCAAGCACAGCTAACCCAACCGAATAAAAAAACAGCCAAAGTTTATTATGTGCAAGTTGAAGGCATTCCAGATGAAGCTTCTCTCGATAAGTTACGCAATGGCGTCATATTAAAAGATGGGCCTACCCTACCCGCAGGCGCTGAGTTAGTTCATGAACCATCATGGCTTTGGCGTCGCCAGCCACCGATTCGTGAACGTAAAAATATTCCGGTAAGCTGGTTAAAAATAACACTTTATGAAGGCCGAAATCGTCAAGTGCGCAGAATGACAGCACATATCGGTTTCCCCACACTTCGGCTAATTCGTTTTAGTATGGGAAGCTTGCAATTAGGCAAGATGAAACCCGGTGAATGGAAGGAGATCAATTTTGTTTAGTCCCCACGTCACAGTTGCCTGTATTGTCCATGCCCAGAATAAATTTCTGGTCGTTGAAGAGACAATTAATGGCAAAGCATTATGGAATCAGCCCGCTGGTCATCTTGAGGCTGATGAAACATTGTTACAAGCGGCGGAACGCGAATTATGGGAAGAGGCCGGTATTCAGGCTAAACCACAAGCACTGCTGAAAGTTCATCAGTGGGTTGCGCCAGACGGCACGCCCTTTATCCGTTTTCTGTTTCTGGTTGAAATGGAACAACAAACCGCAGCCAATCCACAAGACCGTGATATTGACTGTTGCCATTGGGTTACAGCCGAACAAATATTCAATAGCCATTGTCTTCGTTCTCCTCTCGTCGCAGAAAGTATCCGCTGCTACCTGAAAAACGAAAAATATCCTCTCGCCCTATTGGATAGTTATGTTTCTCCGTTTATTTAATAACAAAACAGTAATACGTTTGATGCACCCCTGTCTGCAACGTGTTAAAGTACGACGCTCGTTTTTTTCTCCAGTGAGATTCCCATGTCAGATAACAGCCAGAAAAAAGTCATTGTCGGCATGTCCGGCGGTGTAGATTCCTCCGTCTCCGCCTATTTGCTACAACAGCAAGGTTATCAAGTGGCTGGCTTGTTCATGAAGAATTGGGAAGAGGACGATGATGAAGAGTACTGTTCAGCCGCGACTGATCTGGCTGATGCCCAATCCGTTTGCGATAAGTTGAGCATCGAACTTCATACCGTCAATTTTGCCGCCGAGTATTGGGACAATGTTTTCGAACATTTTCTTTCTGAATATCGAGCGGGCAGAACACCTAATCCAGATATTCTATGTAACAAAGAAATTAAGTTTAAAGCATTTCTGGAATTCGCTGCTGAGGATTTAGGCGCGGATTACATCGCAACAGGTCATTATGTCCGTCGCAAAGATATTAACGGTAAAAGCCAATTATTACGCGGGCTGGATAACAATAAAGACCAAAGTTATTTCTTATACACTCTGAGCCACCAGCAAATTGCTCAAAGCCTATTTCCTGTCGGTGAACTGGAAAAACCGGAGGTTCGTCGTATCGCGGAAGAAATCGGTCTGGCGACGGCAAAGAAAAAAGATTCCACCGGTATCTGTTTTATCGGCGAGCGCAAATTCCGTGATTTCCTTGGCCGTTATTTACCTGCCAAACCTGGCCCCATTATGACTGTAGATGGAGAAACCGTCGGTGAACATCAGGGGCTGATGTACCATACGTTGGGCCAACGTAAAGGTTTAGGCATCGGTGGAACGAAAGAAGGCAGCGAAGAGCCGTGGTATGTCATAGATAAAGACGTTCAAAACAATATCCTGATCGTGGCGCAGGGGCATGAACACCCTCGTTTAATGTCTACCGGCCTTATCGCTCAGCAACTTCATTGGGTTGATAGAGAGACATTAACTAAAGAAATCCATTGCGTCGTCAAAACACGTTATCGTCAGCAGGATATTCCTTGCACTGTCACCCCCATAAACGAAGATAAAATTGAAGTCCGTTTTGCTAACCCTGTCGCCGCAGTCACCCCCGGCCAATCAGCCGTCTTTTATCAGGGTGAAGTTTGTCTTGGCGGTGGCGTGATTGAACAACGTTTGCAGGAGTAATCGTGGCAAAGAATTATTACAATATCACACTGGCATTGGCGGGAATTTGCCAGTCAGGTCGTCTGGTACAGCAACTTGCTCATGAAAACCAGTGTGATACCGATGCTGTCGCCACTATGGTTAATAGCATCCTGAACACTAACCCGACATCTGTTTTAGATGTGTTCGGCAATCATGAACGCAATCTGCGCACTGGGCTAAACGCATTGCTAGGGATGTTTAATAGCGCTAACAACAATGGTATTTCCGCCGATCTCACCCGCTATATCTTGAGTCTAGTCGCACTGGAGCGCCGACTAAATAAAAATCAGGCCGCTTTCGATGCACTGGGTAATCGTATCAGTTTGTTAGAGCGCCAACAGGCGCATTTTGAACCCATGTCAGAAGGGATGTTCAATGCGTTGGCCGGTATTTATGTCGATGTTATCAGCCCAATAGGCCCACGTATCCAAGTGACAGGTTCCCCGGATGTTCTGCGCAATCCACTTGTACAAGCGAAAGTCCGGGCTATTCTACTGGCTGGCGTCCGTTGCGCGGTCTTATGGCAACAAGTTGGCGGCGGTCGCCTGCAATTAATGTTTTCTCGTCAACGCCTGATCCAACAGGCGAAAGATATTCTTTCTCATTGTTAAATAAAATCCGGGAGTTGCTACCAATGGAATTGTCCTCACTAACTGCTGTTTCTCCGATCGATGGCCGTTACGGCGATAAAGTCAGCGCATTACGTACCATTTTTAGTGAGTTTGGCTTACTGAAATTCCGAGTGCAGGTTGAAGTACGTTGGCTGCAAAAACTGGCAGAATGTGCTGAAATTAAAGAAGTTCCCGCTTTTGATACAGACGCAAACGCTTACCTGAATGAAATTATCACAAATTTCAATGAACAGGATGCAATGCGCATTAAAATTATCGAACGCACCACTAACCACGATGTCAAAGCAGTGGAATATTTTCTGAAAGAGAAAGTTGCACATGTTCCTGCACTACACAAGGTTTCTGAGTTTATTCACTTTGCCTGTACTTCTGAAGATATTAACAATCTGGCTTATGCACTGATGCTACAAACAGCTCGTGAAGAAGTACTTTTACCACAATGGCATCAGATGATTGATACCATCAAAAAAATGGCGAGTGAATATCGAGATTTACCACTGTTATCTCGCACTCACGGCCAACCGGCCACACCTTCCACCGTTGGTAAAGAGTTTGCCAATGTTGCTCACCGGATGGAACGCCAGTATCGCCAACTGGAACAAGTCGAAATACTCGGTAAAATTAATGGCGCCGTGGGTAACTATAATGCCCATATAGCCGCTTACCCACAGGTTGATTGGCATCAGTTTAGTGAAACTTTTGTGACTTCACTCGGCATCAAATGGAATCCATACACGACTCAAATCGAACCCCATGATTATATTGCTGAATTGTTCGATGTCATCGCTCGCTTCAATACGATTCTTATCGATTTTGACCGCGACATTTGGGGTTACATCGCACTTAACCATTTCAAACAGAAAACGGTTGCCGGTGAAATCGGTTCTTCCACTATGCCACACAAAGTCAATCCAATTGATTTTGAAAACTCGGAAGGCAATTTGGGGCTGGCAAATGCAGTATTTGGTCATCTGGCAAGCAAGTTACCGATTTCCCGCTGGCAACGCGATCTGACTGATTCAACTGTATTACGTAACCTTGGTGTTGGCTTGGGATATGCTCTGATCGCTTATCAATCTACGATGAAAGGCTTAAATAAGTTGGAAGTCAATGAGCAGCATCTGCTGGATGAGCTAGATCAAAACTGGGAAGTGCTTGCTGAACCTATCCAAACAGTGATGCGTCGCTATGGTATCGAAAAGCCTTATGAAAAACTCAAAGAACTTACCCGCGGTAAACGCGTCAATGCTGAGGGGATGAAAATCTTTATCGATGGACTGGATTTACCGGAAGAAGAGAAAACTCGCCTGAAAGCCATGACACCGGCAAATTATATTGGCCGTGCAATTACACTGGTTGATGAATTGAAGTAATTGATATTCAACAGACGGATAAAACACCCGTCTGTTGCTATCCTTATATAAACCAATCCCAAACACACTTTAAAGTTATATTCTCTATTTCTACTTAACGTCTTGCTGTTACAGATCCATGTATCTAACATGTTCAGCCAGAACCATTGCATTGAATTTTTTACTGGCAGTTTTGTCTATATAACAGTCCGAATGAATTGATTATTACAATACTGCCTGCTGGAGTTGAGAAGGATTATTCCATGCGGATATTGATCGTTGAAGACAACATGTTACTGCGTCACCATTTAACGGTACAGCTTCGTGATACCGGTCATCTAGTTGATGCCGCGGCAAATGCCAAAGAAGCCGATTACTATCTGGTCGAGAGCGAACCCGATATTGCCATTGTTGATCTTGGTTTGCCCGGAGAAGATGGTTTAAGTTTGATCCGTCGCTGGCGCCAAAAAGATGAAAAACTCCCCATTCTTGTTCTGACCGCCCGCGAAAGCTGGCAAGAAAAAGTCACGGTTCTTGATGCAGGAGCGGATGACTATGTTACCAAGCCTTTTCATCTTGAAGAAATTATTGCTCGTATGCAGGCACTCTTACGCCGTAATAATGGGCTAGTTTCTCAGATCATTGAATTCCCGCCTTTCAAAATTGATCTGTCACGCAAGGAGTTAACAGTTTACGGAGAGAGCGTCAAACTAACGGCGTTTGAATACCGAATCATTGAAATACTGATGTGTAATAGCGACAAAGTTGTCACTAAAGAGTCATTAATGCGCCAATTATATCCCGATGCTGAACTGCGCGAAGGCCACTCCATCGATGTCTTAATAGGTCGGCTAAGGAAGAAAATATTGGATATCTGGCCCTATGAAGCTATCGTAACTGTTCGTGGCCAAGGCTATCGCTTTGATGTGTAAGACTTTCATAGGTAAAAAAGTGCTTAAGCACAAAAAGCAGCCTTTCTCACTCCGTACCCGATTTTTAATGGCAACTGCGGCGGTTATTCTTGCTCTTACCATGTCTTACGGTATTGTCGCCATTGTCGGTTATCTGGTTAGTTTTGATAAAACTGCTTATACACTGCTACGCAGTCAGAGTAACCTATTTTTCAGCCTTGCACAGTGGAATAATAATAAGCTGGATATTTCAGTACCACCTAATTTCACACTGAATAACCCATCATTGGTTCTGATTTATAACAACAAAGGCACCATCCTCTGGCGTCAACGCCATATCCCAAAAGTCGAAAACTCTATTCCCAGTGAATGGTTAAAAGAAGACGGTTTATATGAACTGGATACTGATTTAAAAAGCAGCCGCGACTTACTAAAAAATTCGGCTAACACACAAGGGCAATTAGGTAAACTTGACGCACTTGACGAAAATGAAGATAACGAGCTAACCCACTCCGTTTCCGTCAACAGATATAGCGCGACAGCTCATTTGCCAGCATTAACTATTGTAGTCATTGATACCATTCCACAGGATTTACAAAAAGCGGTTCTGGTGTGGGAGTGG
Organism: Photorhabdus akhurstii; assembly: GCF_019090985.1. Classification (NCBI taxonomy): domain Bacteria; kingdom Pseudomonadati; phylum Pseudomonadota; class Gammaproteobacteria; order Enterobacterales; family Morganellaceae; genus Photorhabdus; species Photorhabdus akhurstii. The sequence continues at coordinate 3,282,728 of NZ_CP020335.1, forward strand.
TTCGGCTATGTATTGATTGCCAATCTTATTCTGGTTATCCCATTAATCTGGCTGGCGGCACACTGGAGTTTACGGCCAATTAAATCGCTTATTCATCAGATCAGTTCGTTAGAAAAAGGTGAACGGGAAAAACTGGATGAGAATCCACCGACAGAGCTGCGGGGGCTAGTGCGTAATCTTAATGTGTTGCTCAATAATGAACGCAACCGCTATACAAAATACCGGACAACGCTCGCTGATCTAACACACAGCTTGAAAACGCCACTGGCTGTTTTACAATCAACTCTCCGTTCTTTACGCGACAGCAAACAAATGACTATTCAACAAGCAGAACCTATCATGCTAGAGCAAATTGGCCGTATTTCTCAGCAGATAGGCTATTATCTACATCGAGCCAGTATGCGCAGTGAACACAGCGCCATTATGCGGAAAGTTTCTTCTGTTCCTGCTTTACTGGATAGCCTGTGCAGCGCTTTAACAAAAGTTTACCAGCGTAAAGGCGTCAGTCTCACGTTAGATGTCTCGCCGGAGATCACCTGGCTTGGTGAGAAAAACGACTTTATGGAAGTCATGGGGAATGTGTTGGAAAACGCCTGTAAATATTGCCTTAAATTTGTTGAGATCTCTGTGGCGATCGATCACGATTCGGTAATGATTATTGTCGATGACGATGGTCCAGGGGTGCCGCCTGAAAAACGGGCAATGATTTTCCAGCGAGGCCAACGTGTTGATACTTTAAAGCCCGGTCAAGGGCTAGGATTGTCAATTGCTTCTGAAATTATCGAACAATATAAAGGTGATATCAGTATCAGTGACAGTCCACTTGGTGGCGCCAGAATTTGCGTTATATTCCGATGCCAGCAAATTAATGATGACGATTAGTTAAATATGCCAGTACAGTCTGATACTGGATTTAACTATTGGTTATAATACCCTGAAATTCACTTCACACTCAGGATGTCACTATGGACTATCAGTTGAACCTGGACTGGCAGGCATTTTTGCATAATCATTGGCAAAAACGGCCTTTACTGATCAAACAAGGCTTCCGTCAATTCATTGATCCCCTTACTCCCGATGAACTCGCGGGTCTGGCTATGGAAAATGAAGTTGACTGCCGCCTGGTCAGCCAGAAAAATGGCCGTTGGGATGTCTCTCATGGTCCATTTGAAAGTTACGATCATTTAGGTGAAAAAGAGTGGTCACTGCTGGTACAAGCGGTTAATCACTGGCACCATCCTTCCGCCGCATTAATGCAACCATTCCGCGTATTATCTGACTGGCGGATAGACGATCTGATGGTCTCCTTCTCTGTTCCCGGAGGTGGTGTTGGTCCGCATCTAGACCAATACGATGTATTTATCATTCAAGGAATGGGTCGCCGTCGCTGGCGCATTGGGGAAAAGCTACCAATGGAACAGCGCTGCCCTCACCCCGATCTATTACAGGTTGATCCCTTTAATGCCATTATTGACGAAGAGATGGAGCCAGGCGATATTCTCTATATCCCACCTGGATTTCCGCATGAAGGTTATGCCATCGAAGAGTCACTAAATTATTCAGTTGGTTTCCGCGCCCCCAATTCCCGTGAGCTTTTCAGTAGCTTCGCCGATTATGTGCTGGCTAATGATTTAGGCAGCTATCGTTATAACGATCCTAATCTGACTTTCCGTGAAAATCCGGCACTGGTCCAGCCGCATGAATTATCAGAGCTACATGCCATGATGAACGAGTTATTGGCACAACCTGACACTTTCCAGCAATGGTTTGGTGAATTCATTTCTCAGTCACGGCATGAACTTGATATTGCTCCACCAGAGCCACCTTATGAAAGTGATGAAATTTATGAATTAATGAAACAAGGTGAAAATCTCCACCGACTTAACGGGTTGCGGGTTATAAGGATTGGTGATCAGTGCTTTGTTAACGGTGAATTAATAGATACGCCTCATATTAAAGCGGCTGATGTTCTTTGCCACTATTATGAAATTAATGCCGAAATGCTTGGTGAAGCGATAGATGATGTTCGTTTTATCAGGCTGCTCACTGCATTGGTTAATAGTGGTTACTGGTACTTTAATGATTGATACCTCACCTCAAAAGGTTAATTTCAATAGAGTTATCAAAGATCATTAATTCTGTTTAACACCTGAGTTAGTGATTAACTCACTGCCTTTGAATCAGATCCTCTGATTCAAAGGCAATTTTGGGATTTGTATATTAACGGAAAGCACAAATGAATCATGGTGTTGCTATCACTCACAAGCAGAAAGCAAGACCTATTAATTTATTGCATATATCGAAAAACAACACAGCAAATTATCTACTTAGTTAATGCTGCACAACGACGGACTTATTTCAGATTTTTTAGACAACAATGCGGTTAATTCAGCAATACGCATGACAACATTGACAGCCTGTTCCATCCCTTCCAACGAAACAAATTCATGTTTACCATGATAATTATACCCTCCCATGAATATATTCGGGCAGGGTAGACCACGGAATGACAATTGCGCACCATGAGTACCACCACGAATAGGTTTAATAACGGGTTCAATATTACAATCCAGCATTGCTTGTTTGGCAATCTCAATAACATGCGGATATTTGATAATTTCATCATGCATATTGTAATAATTGTCATCGATAGTCAGTTCGATATAACAACCAGAATGCAACCCTTCACCGGCTTTTTCAGCAATTTTAATCATCTTCTTTTTACGCTCTTCGAAGTTATTCCGATCAAAATCACGAATGAGATAGTGCATTTCAGCACGCTCAACCGTGCCTTTAATACGCTGCAAATGATAAAAGCCTTCATATCCATCGGTATGTTCCGGTGTTTCTTCCGATGGCAATGCCTGATGGATATGGATCGCCAGCGATAATGCATTGATCATGATATTTTTAGCATTACCAGAGTCGATATTATTGCCAACAATCTTAACGGTTACTACTGCCGCATTAAAATTCTCAAATGCCAGTTCACCTACACCACCACCATCTACGGTGTATGCCCATTCAGCATCAAATGAATTAATATCAAAATAGCTTGCTCCCTTACCTATCTCCTCATCAGGTGTAAACGCAATCCGAATATCACCATGTAAGATATTGCTATTTTTCAGACGAACCATTGCAGTAATGATTTCCGCAATACCCGCCTTATCATCGGCACCAAGCAACGTTTTACCATCGGTGGTAATCAATGTTTTCCCTAACATGTTATGCAAGATAGGAAACATAACCGGCGATAACACATCATTACCCGTTCCCAGAGCAATCTCGCCGCCTCGATAATTTTCCAGCATTTGTGGACTAACATTTTTCCCAGAGAAATCAGGTGAAGTATCAAGATGAGCAATAAAACCGATAGCAGGCACAGGCCAAGAGGTATTGGCAGGTAATGTTGCCATCACACAACCATGAGCATCCTGTGCCACATTGGAAAAACCTAATTCGATCAGCTCCTGTTTTAGCGCGTTAGCAAGTTCGAGCTGTCCATGACTACTGGGAATAGTCTTTGCTGACGGCTTTGACTGAGTATCAAAAGATATGTATTTAAAAAAACGCTCTAGTAATCTGTCCATTATTCTCTTCCCCCAGGGATTTTGTTACCTATTATGAGGAAGAGAAACACAATAATTATTGCGTCAAATCAGCTTTAAATTCTTTAATACTATCAATTAACCTTCTGGCATACTCATCTACTATCTTACTAGCCGGTCCATAGTGCTTTTCATCAAATAAACTTTCCACCTGACTCGGTTCTAAGTTCAACTCTACCGTGTGCGCCCCTGCCAGTTTAGCTTCATGTACAAACCCAGCCGCAGGATAAACATGACCAGAGGTGCCGATAGCAATAAAAATATCTGCCTGGGCCAGTGCGGAATAGATCTGTTCCATCTCCAAAGGCATTTCACCAAACCAAACAACATGTGGACGCAATGGCGAGGGGAACTGACAACAATGGCAGCGTTCATCTGTCGTCAAATCGCCTGTCCACTCAAACACTTGCCCAGATTGGCAACAACGAATTTTGAGCAATTCACCATGCATATGCACCGTACGATAGCTGCCCGCCCGCTCATGAAGATTATCGATATTCTGAGTAATCAATAAAAAATTATCGCCAAGCTCACGCTCCAGCGCGGCTAAAGCATAATGCGCTGCGTTCGGTTTTATTTCTGATTGCTGAAGTTGATGACGCCGAGCATTATAAAATGCCTGCACCAATTCTGGATCTTTCTGAAAACCCTCAGGTGTAGCAACATCTTCCACCCGATGCTCTTCCCACAACCCATCAGAAGAGCGGAAAGTCCGAATACCCGATTCGGCCGAAATACCGGCCCCCGTCAATACCACGATGTAAGGTTTTTTCATATTAAGCGCCAATCGATTATCCCTATAAAAAATCCGGCTACGAAATCTCTGCTGTCTCACACGCTTAACCTTACGAAGCCGGCCAAGCCGACTAAGCCGACGACGAACTCGCATACTGACTTCCTTTAAGATTTCTTAAATGCTACTTAGGTTTCTATTTTTTACACCATAACGTTTTGATTAGCTCGTGCCAATAACAGATTGATTATTTCCCACTTAAAATTCGGGCCGGATCAAGTCTACTTGCTCGTCGCGCCGGATACCAACTGGCCAATAAACTCAGAATCAGAGCCGTCGCCAGAACATACAGAACATCCATGCCATGTAACTCAGATGGCAAGAAATCAATGAAGTAAACATCGCCGGAAAGAAATTGATGCCCGATCAACTTTTCCAACCCATGAATCAGCGCTGTCAGATTCAGTGATGCCAACACACCGGCTACAGCACCGGCAATACTGCCCGTCATACCCGTCAGTAACCCATACCAGAGAAAAACTGCCCTAATTTGCCTATCTTTAGCGCCAAGAGTTCGCAGGATAGCAATATCACTACTTTTATCTTTTACCGCCATAATCAAGGTAGAAACGATATTAAAACACGCTACGCCAATCACCAGAATCATCGCCAGATACATAATGCTACGTACCATCTGAATATCATGGTACATATAGCCATAACTTCTCATCCAACTGCTGATATAGACATACTCTTGTGATGCTTCCCCGGCAGACTTTACCCGTTGATCAGCGGCAAATACATCATCAACCTTAAGCGCAATGCCCGTGATTCCCTGTCCATAATCCAAATATTGTTGCGCGTCAGCCAAAGGAATCAGAGCCAGACTATGATCAAGCAAGCCGCTCAATTGAAAAATCCCGCTAACCTGCAAACGAATTCGTTTCGGTTGCAACAATTTCATCTCAGGATCATTGTTCGGGATCATAACAGTCAGCCAATCACCCTGTTTAACCTTCAAGGCGTTAGCAACCCCCTGCCCCAGAATGACCTGTTGATGACCAGCTTGAAAATTTTGCCAGGCATTATCTTGTACAAATTGTGGTAATGAGCTGACCTGAGATTCAGTGGCTAAATCAACGCCTCTCACCTGAACCGCATGTAAGCTGGCACCTTTTTCCATCAAGCCAGTGAAAGTAACATAAGGTGAAGCAGCAACCACACCGGTTGTGTTTTTTACCCGTTCCAATGCAGGTTGCCACTGTTCAAAAGGCTGATGAACCGTATAGATTTCACCATGAGGAACAACAGAGAGGATGCGGTTTCTCAATTCTCGTTCAAAACCATTCATGGCACTCAGACCAATAATGAGAACAGCGACACCAAGCATAATCCCTAGCGTAGAAATCACAGAAATCAGAGATACCATACCGCCACGGCGACGCCCGCGACTAAATCGCAAAGCAGTGACCAAAGAGAGAGGCAAATTCGCCATTACAACGCCCCCGCTAGGGTCAATTTATCCTGTAAATAACCATCACGCATTTCCACCTGACGATTTAATCTGCCGGCGAGATTCAAATCATGGGTGACGACCAGAAATGCCGTGCCTTGCTGCTGGTTGAGCTCGCCCAGTAATGCAAAAATGCTATCTGCATTACGTAAATCGAGGTTGCCGGTAGGTTCATCCGCTAAAACTAAAGAGGGTTCATTCACCAACGCTCTGGCAATTGCCACACGCTGGCGTTCACCTCCCGATAATTCTGATGGGCGGTGATGAGCTCGCTTCTCCAGACCAACAGCCGCCAGCATTTCTAATGCTTTCTTCTGCGCCTGATTACGATTTTTACCGCCGATCAACAGCGGCATAGCGACATTCTCTATCGCATTAAAATCTGGCAACAGATGGTGAAATTGATAAATAAAGCCCAATTCATGATTACGCAGTTCTGCCCTGGCACTGGAAGACATTTTATTCAACGAGCGCCCTTTAAACAGGACTTCACCAGAAGTCGGCGTATCCAACCCACCAAGCAAATGCAGAAGCGTACTCTTACCTGAACCTGAACTTCCCACAACCGCCATCATTTCACTCTGATTGACAGCAAAAGTGACATCTTTCAGCACTTCGGTCAGTACTTGTCCTTCCTGATATTTTTTACACAGATTATTGCACAACAATAGTGGTTGATTATTCATAACGCAAAGCCTCAGCAGGTTGGACGGCAGCAGCACGCCAGGAAGGATATAACGTAGATAATAGGGCAATCGCCATCGCTGAAATTGCGATTGTAACAACCTGTAGCGGTTCAATGGCAACAGGCAGTTCAACCCCTAAGGTCAACAAGCCAATAAGCGGCATTAAGTTATTAAGCTGACTGGAAAGCAGAACACCAAACCCAGTTCCCAGTAAAGTGCCGATGATCCCGGCTCCCGCGCCTTGGATCATAAAAATCGCCATCACCTGACGTCGTACCAGCCCCTGTGTTTGCAAAATCGCCACTTCACCCTGTTTTTCCATGACCAGTAAACCAAGCGAAGTAATAATATTGAACGCAGCCACAGCAATAATCAGGCTTAACAATAAGCCCATCATGTTTTTTTCCATCCTGACCGCTTGGAAAAACTCACCTTTACGTTCGCGCCAATCTTTCCACAACAATCCCTCAGGCAAGTTTTGTAAGCTCAAACTATCTACAGTCAATGGTTCTGAAAGATAGAGACGCCAGCCAGTAATGTGACCTGGCGGATAGCGCATCAGACGAGCCGCATCTTGCTGGTTAACCAGAATCTGTGTGCCATCGACTTCGCTATTAGATGCAAAAGTACCAATAACAGTAAATAGACGCTGACTAGGAATACGTCCCATTGGCGTCAACTGACTTGCACCTGGCACCATCAGGCGAATGCGATCACCACGTTTTACTCCAAGCTCCCCGGCCACTCTTTCGCCCAAAATAACATTGTAGCTACCGGGAGCAAGTTGATGACGATAAGCACCGATCAAATATTCGGCCAGCGGCTCATATTCATCAGAAGTGATGCCCAACATCACACCGACACCGACATTCCGGGCGCTTTGCAATACCACATCCCCCGTCACCAATGGGGTAACCCTGTTAATCTGCTTTAGATCCGCAAGTTCACTAACAGGATGCGCTTTTGGGTCTAGCGAGCCGTTTACCGACGTCACAATCGCCTGTGGCATAAAGCCGAGAATGCTAGTTTCCAATGAACGCTCAAAACCGTTCATCACAGACAATACTGTAATTAATGCAGCAACACCGAGAGTAATGCCAATTGCTGATAGCCATGAGACAAACCGACCAAATTTGTCAGCCGCCCGGCCACGCATATACCGTAAACCTATAAATAATGAGACAGATTGAAACATGAAATCTGTTACGCCCCTGTTGCCAAAGCAAAGTGTTCGGGGATAATAAAGGGTAGTTATATTTTATGGAACCACCAACACCCAGATTCTGTGGTTTTTTTATTTTCTCTCAACCAGCCTGCGTGTTTACTCGAAGACCATATATGCGTCGAAAGCCCGTTGGAATGGACTGAATCATAAAGAACACATTTACGCTTATGTCCTCAAAATATCGTTATGAACTTCCTGAACGCCGCGGTGATAACCGTCAATTAGGTCGACTTATTGGCGCCGCTTGCGCTGTAGAATGTGCTGAAATTATCGAGCGCCATCAAGGGCCTGTTGTACTGATAACCAAAGACATGCAAAACGCCTTGCGTCTGCATGATGAAATCCATCAGTTTACCGATTGCCCGGTTGATCTTCTTTCCGATTGGGAAACACTGCCGTATGACAGCTTCTCTCCTCATCAGGAAATCATTTCCAACCGCCTGTCTACACTTTACCGTCTGCCGACGATGACCAAAGGTGTTTTAATCCTGCCGATAAATACCTTAATGCAACGGGTTTGCCCTCATGAGTACCTTAACGGACATGCATTGGTTATGCATAAAGGTCAGAGACTCTCGCGGGACAAACTTCGTGCTGAATTAGAACAGGCCGGCTACCGTAGTGTCGAACAAGTTCTTGAGCATGGCGAATTTGCTACTCGTGGCGCACTACTTGATCTCTTTCCAATGGGAAGCGAGCATCCTTATCGTATTGATTTTTTCGATGATGAAATCGATAGCTTACGCATTTTCGATGTTGACAGCCAACGCACGCTAACTGAGGTTAAGCAAATCAACCTACTGCCTGCTCATGAATTCCCAACAGATAAAGAGACGATTGAACTGTTTCGCAGCCAATGGCGGGAACGTTTCGAAGTCCGTCGTGACAGTGAGCATATTTATCAGCAAGTCAGCAAAGGTACGCTACCGGCAGGGATAGAATACTGGCAACCATTGTTTTTCAGCCAACCTCTGCCTGCATTGTTTGATTACCTGCCTGATAACACCCTGATTCTTAGCCAAGAAATCAATAATGCCGCTGAACGTTTCTGGCAAGATATTCAACAGCGCTTCGAGAGCCGTAAAATTGATCCAATGCGCCCTCTCCTCCTCCCAGAAGAGCTTTGGCTCCCGGCGGATAAATTATTTTCAGCGCTAAAAAACTGGCCCCGCATTCAACTTAAAGCGGAAGAATTGAGTAAAAAAACGAGCCACGTAAACCTTGATTATCAATTACTGCCCGATCTCTCCGTTGTTGCACAAAATAAGGCGCCGCTGGATAAACTTCGCCGTTTCCTGGAACAATTCAGTGGCCGCGTAATTTTCTCCGTCGAAAGCGAAGGACGAAAAGAAGCATTACAGGAATTATTGTCACGAATAAAGATTAAACCAATTAAAATCAATAGATTAAATCAGGCGCAACAACCCGGTCACTTTTTGATGATTGGTGCCGCTGAACATGGTTTTATCGATACAAAGAATGAATTTGCTCTAATCTGTGAAAGTGACATGCTCGGTGAGCGTATTGTTCGCCGCCGTCAAGATACCCGCCGCACGATTAATACCGATACCCTGATCCGTAACCTTGCTGAATTACGCCCCAATCAACCGGTGGTCCATTTGGAGCATGGCGTTGGCCGCTACCAGGGGTTAACTACGCTGGAAGCAGGTGGTATCCAAGCTGAATATCTGATCCTAAGTTATGCCAGCGACGACAAACTCTATGTTCCGGTATCTTCCCTGCATCTAATCAGCCGCTACGCAGGTGGTGCTGATGAAAATGCCCCATTACACAAATTGGGCGGAGAAGCATGGAACAAAGCCCGCCAGAAAGCAGCCGAAAAAGTGCGCGATGTGGCCGCGGAACTGCTTGATATTTATGCTCACCGCGCCGTAAAACCCGGATTTGCTTTTAAACATGATTGGGAACAATACCAACTGTTCTGTCAGAGCTTTCCATTCGAAACGACCCCAGATCAGGAACAAGCGATTAACGCCGTTCTGAATGATATGTGTCAACCCGTAGCGATGGATCGCTTAATTTGCGGTGATGTAGGATTTGGCAAAACCGAAGTTGCAATGCGCTCCGCATTTCTGGCAGTCCATAATGACAAACAAGTAGCGGTCCTGGTTCCGACAACCCTACTGGCTCAACAACATTTTGATAATTTCCGCGACCGTTTTGCAAATTGGCCCGTACGTATTGAGATGATATCCCGCTTCCGCAGCGCCAAAGAACAGCAGCAAGTCGTTGAAATGGCAGCCGAAGGTAAAGTCGATATTATTATTGGCACGCATAAACTGCTACAAAGCGACCTGCGTTGGAAAGACCTTGGCTTGTTAATTGTCGATGAAGAACATCGGTTTGGTGTTCGCCACAAAGAGCAGATCAAAGCCATGCGTGCCGACGTCGATATTCTAACCCTCACCGCAACCCCAATTCCCCGGACGCTCAATATGGCAATGAGTAGTATGCGGGATCTCTCAATTATTTCGACCCCGCCAGCCCGCCGTCTGGCAGTTAAAACCTTCGTGCGCGAGTATGACAGTCTGGTTGTGCGAGAAGCCATACTGCGTGAAGTTTTGCGCGGTGGGCAGGTCTACTACCTCTATAACGATGTTGAAAATATTGAGAAAGCGAAACTGCGTCTCGAAGAGTTAGTACCAGAAGCACGGTTCGCAATTGGTCATGGGCAGATGCGTGAACGGGATTTGGAACGGGTGATGACTGATTTCCATCATCAACGATTTAATGTTCTGATTTGCACCACCATTATTGAGACAGGCATCGATATTCCAAGCGCCAATACCATCATTATTGAACGTGCTGACCATTTCGGCCTGGCCCAATTGCATCAATTACGTGGACGCGTCGGACGCTCCCACCATCAGGCTTATGCTTACCTACTGACACCACATCCGAAAGCAATGACAACCGATGCACACAAACGTCTGGAAGCCATCGCCTCCCTTGAAGATTTAGGCGCAGGTTTTGCATTGGCAACTCACGACCTTGAAATCCGTGGAGCCGGCGAACTCTTGGGCGAAGAACAGAGTGGTCAGATGACAACCATCGGCTTCACTCTCTACATGGAGATGTTGGAAAGTGCTGTCGATGCACTAAAAGCAGGCCGCAAACCTTCACTTGAAGACTTGAGCAATAGCCAAACTGACGTTGAATTGCGGATGCCTATTTTGTTACCCGATGATTATATTCCCGATGTCAATATGCGTTTGTCTTTTTATAAACGTATTGCCAGCGCCAAGGAAGAATCAGAATTAACAGAATTGAAGGTTGAATTGATAGACCGGTTCGGCACATTACCTAATCCGGGGCGCCATTTATTACAATCAGCAGCCATTCGCTTGTCAGCTCAGAAGTTAGGTATTAAACGAATAGAAGCCCATGAAAAAGGAGGATTCATCGAGTTTAGTGAGAAACATAAAGTCGATCCAACTTATCTTATCGGCCTGTTACAGAAACAGCCCGAAATCTACCGGTTGGATGGCCCCGCTAAACTGAAATTCATCACCGATCTGAACGAAAGAATGACACGTCTGGAATTCATTCAGCAATTACTTGATACTTTTGAACATCATCAAATCCATTCTTAAACCACTGTTAACTTCCCCTATGATTGATTACCAATCTGTGGGGAAGTACTGCAATTTAATTCACATTTCATAACTCCTTTTTTCTACGTAATCCCGCCAAAATCGAGGCCAATATTCATTTGTACTATTGAATAATTATGCTGTGATCTATTCATCAATATTTATTCTAAGATAACAATCCTATGACAATATGCATATAAAATGAAGATTACTAATCTGATTGGATTATGGGAAAATTTTATTTACGAAAGATAATAACTAGATATAGTCATAATAATGGCCTTTATGATCAACCTCATGCAGTAATTTACTTTAATGATATCTTCCCCCATTAAATTCATAATTTTTCCTTATGCAAAAATCACATCATATAATTATTAACAATATATTAATAGCGAAAAAATGCCTTATTTACCTTATTCAGAATCAATTTCAGCAAAAAACGACTAATATAAAATTAGCCTCAATCTCATTGCACATCGCTCATTTAACTTTAACTAGTGTCTAATTGAAGTGATCGTACCAGTTAACGAATGTTTTAATAACCCTATTAAACGGTGCCTTAATGTAACAATCAATCAAATATATTGACTAATTATATAAATCATATTCAAACATATTGTTTATTATTAAATAAATTATTAGATATTCTTAAATATTATATTATCTTTTAATTGCATTATCTTACACTTCGCCTATACCAATTAGTTGAACCGCTATTTATCTATTTTGAAAATAGATATACTTGCAACAAATATATGAGAAATCGTAATTATGCAAATTACCACCGCTAATAATATTACTTCCGAGAATGTTTCCACTAATAATATTTCTATGCAGATTCTGCGTGAGTTGTTGCAATATCGCAGACGCCTTACTGACGCAGGGAGGGATTCGGCTAAAGAAGAAGAGATTGTTAAAACTGTACAATTGCCCAGAATTGAACAATTTATCAAGAACAAAAAACCTATCGAATTTATTTTACCCGCATTCCCAACAAAATCACCAAACAGAAATAAAGTGCTTGGTACTGCTCCCGATATGGCAGAACGTCTATCTTTAATTTTTCTTAATTCTCTTTGCCAGCGTATCCAGCTTTATTATCCACCTGGCGCCCGCATTATTATTTGCTCTGATGGGCATGTTTTCGGTGATCTCATCCACGTCAATGATACAGTTATCAGCCAATATCATGAAGATATTAAACAATTACTTCATGAAGTGGGTGCTATCAATTTAAGTACATTTAACCTTAATGACGATAAGGAACTTTGCGAACATAGTGATGATTTCAATTTACAGAGACATCTGTTAGTCAAACATTATGCCCGCCCGGAAGAGTCTATCAAAGACGAACTGTTGCAAAATAGTGATGGGTTACAATTATACCGTGCGGTCACCCGCTTCTTATATGAAGACAGCTTGTTACCCGGCTATACCGGATCAAACAATGCCCTACAAAAAGATGCCAAACAAAGGGCCGTCGGTGTTATTCAACGAAGTTGGGCATGGGGAAGTTTATTAGATACTCATTTTCCAAACGCCATACGTTTATCTATTCATCCTCAGCCAGCAAGTAGTATTAAACTTGGTATTCATATGATGCCAACCCGGGATGATTGGTTAACCCCTTGGCACGGTGTCGCAGCCAATGTAAATGGACAATTCATACTTATGAAACACAAAGAAGTCCAGATGATGGGTGGAAAGCTAGTTAATATTCATGGAAAACCTAGTCACTATGTAATTTAACTTAATATGGTAATTTAACGTAATATGGTGATTTAAAGAGAAATTATAATTAAAGGAAAATAGCGATGACAGAATTAAATAACTTCCAGACAGAAGAGATAACCCCATTTGGTTTAAAAATTACTCCTCAATATTCCGATCAACATATTGATACATTATCAGTGGAACAACTGAAAGAACTGACTAGAAAACACAATCTGCTTATATTACGTGGTTTCAAATCTGACTTATCTGACCACAAAAAATATGAAGAATATGCCCATAATTGGGGAGAAATAATGATGTGGCCGTTTGGTGCTATTTTAGATGTTCGTGAACATCAAGATGCTACCGATCACGTTTTTGATAACAGCTATATGCCATTGCACTGGGACGGCATGTATAAACCGACCATTCCTGAATTTATTATGTTCCATTGCGCCCACGCACCTGAAAGTGACCAAGGGGGCAGAACAACCTTTGTCAATACTCGTCGTGTTGTTACTAATGCTACTCAACAGCAACTAGAACAATGGAAAAATATATCTATTACTTATCGCATTAATAAGGTCACTCATTATGGTGGAGAGGTTCATTCTCCTCTACTGGAAGAACATCCTGACGGAAACGGATACGTTATCAGATATAATGAACCAGCAATAGATGGAGAAAAATTCCTGAATAAGCATGCTATTGAATACCATAACATCAACCCTGATCAAGTAGCGGAATTTCAGCAAGATTTCATCAAAACACTCTATGATAAACGCCATTTATATGCTCATACATGGAAAAAAGGCGATCTGGTGATTGTGGATAACTTCTCTCTGCTACATGGACGTGAAGGATTTACCTCCAAATCAGAAAGACATTTACAGAGAATTCATATTCAATCCAATCCAGTATTTAATAACCAAGCGTTAAGATCATAGTATTCTTATACGATAAAGAACTAGAAAGATTATTTGATTCCCACTGTAATTTATTGGGAGTCAAATGATCTATCTTTATGAAAAATTGCATTTATTAGTCGAACCCACCGTTTTCTTGAGCAAAATTAAAATCTTTTTAATTATCTCCTTAGCCAGCCTTGATAATCTCAGTATAACATTGACACGTTTATTTTGATTGTAAAAAAATAATTATCAACCAAAATCATTTTGCCATTATAGTCGTTATTAATAGCTGAAATATAAATTCTCTTGACCATAACACTGTTACCCTTTTTCGCCGCACGCTTACGCATCAAGTATAAATTAAATGGTCTGAGTCCAGTAAAATACAGGACTCGGACCTTAATGAAAGCGTGATTTGAATTGTCTGACTTTGGGGAGCAATTCACAAGGCCGAGGTAGTTTTGGCTGTCATATTTTTCAAACAAATATTAATTATAAAAAATTCACCTACTCCCACTGAATATTGTTTATAAAATAGTTTAATTTTAACCATTATTTAATAAATGTCCTTTTAACTCGAATAGATATAATAAAGTAAGGCACCCATACACATGCATAAAACACAGTTCTAAAAAGCAAGAAAAGATGATTATAATCCAGTTTTATTTCATATCCATAATGAGCCAACGCTAAATCGGTGATGACAAATAATGAGGTAAAAACTAACAGGATAATGTAAAACAAAGGTGTTTTCTTCTTTTTTCTAAAGAAGAGAATAGATGTATAAAGTGCAATTCCAAAAATAATTGTAAAACAGAAAAACTCAAATCCTATAAGGATACGTAATTCACCCAGAGAATCATAACTAGAGTTTAAGATTGTCATTGTTTTATATGAACTAAATAAAGAGCTAAATATTGCAAAGATAAGATTTATTGCAGGTAAATAGAGAAACCCGCCAATGCTACTTAATTCTTTCTCTTCACATGCTGCACAAAAGTCTGATTCATGTAATGCTGGGCTTTCACATTTAATACACTTCATAAAATTTCTCTAAATAGTAATTTTAATCCAAAGATTGATTGTTAATTCACGTTAAATCATACAGGTGATAGTATATAAACTAATAACTTGTCAGTCCGATAAATACTCCTATTTTTAATGTAGTTATTTACATCTCCAAGTGAAAAAAAATATTTCACCTTGGCTTTTCCCTGAATTTTTCCTATTAATGCGCTGTAATCACTTTGTAATACCCGCAGTTCTTTGGCAACGGCAACACATTGCTCTGCACCAGTACAGCTTGTTATTCATGCCTGAACCTTATCGTATTCCTGACGATATTTATCCCGGACAACAGAACAGCGGTTGATATCACCCTAACAATTAACCAGTTTCTCACTGCGCGATTGATTCTTCTCCACACTTAGGTGGTTGTTATCGACAACAACTTATTTAATTTTTAACTATATATACAGATCAATGTTTAGTCCCGCATTTAACTCGTCAAGCTCTTTGATCATCATTTTATCCAAACTTATTGCTGGTCTAATTCCTTCTTCTATTTTAATTACTATATTAAACTGATAATCAAGCTCATATTCATTAGCTAATTTTACTAAAACCTTTTTTTTGTCCTGTAGTAATACGAATATTTTTCCTAACTGTTCACCAATATCAAGCGACTCTTCATCACCTGTACTCAAAAGCCAACAACTATCTATTCTAAGGCGTTTTTTACCTAGTATAGGATCGCCTTTCACCCAACATTTTGTTGGTTGAATAGCTAATTTTTCAGTTACATCCCTAGGATTTAATTTATCTCCCGAGATCAAAAAATACACACTCACAGTTGATTTACTCATTCGTTATAACCTTATTTAATGAATTCACCTGTTGGGATACCTTCTCCAGTACCCCCTTTTCTGAAAACTCATAGTTCACCAGTTTCTTTATTTACATAAATATCATATTTCGATATATTTTTCTTACCAACAACATCAGATTTAAGCTCATGGGCATCAATTTCATTCTGTTTTAAATACTTGTCATCAGCCATTTTGATATTTGATGGTTTATGTTCATTCTGTTCATTCTTATTTTGATTATCTTCAGGTGGCTGTTGATTTCCTGTACCACCATACTCCTTCTTCTCTTCATTCGCAGGTTTTCCCCCACATTTGGTTGATTTTCACCATCTACATAATCTGACGAACATACCCGGCCAAAGGAGCATTGGGTGGCTTTATCTATAGACTCTCCCATTTCCTTCAATTTTTTGTCCAAAACTGAAGCTATTGTCTGATTTGCTTCATTCACGGCTTCACCCGTGTTTGAACCCGCTATCGGTGGTGGTGGCATTGGTACAGCTAGAGCATTATTATCCGCCTTATTTTACAACATCTCGTGATAAGAATAGGCCAGTATGAGGATCGAAAAATATTCTTCTTCCATAAAAATCAACAACAAAATATTGCCCTTCAACAACGTTCAATCCTTCATATGGGTAACTGATTTGACCTTCTTTTTGTAAATCTGAAGGCTCTATTTGCCAAAGAAATTCTCCATTATTTGTGTAAGAAAATAGATTATTTAGTCCGTCATCTCCTATAGGAATATCAGTTAAGACAAGAACAGAACCATTATCGATTTCTATCGCCTTAATAATCTTTTGATTAAATATAATTAAGTGCCCATTAACATTAATCTTGTTATCGTTTACTAAGATAGCCATTTTATATCCTATTTTTTCTGAATAGCCCGTTCATTAGTGAATGTACCTGTTCTTTGCCCCATAAGATCAAACTGGGTTCATCCACCTTTATAGCCAAACAGACTATTTGCAGAACCTACTCTCATCTTAGTACCTGCTTTAATTTCAACATCCGCAACGTATTTTGGCTCATATGGCAAAGCAAATTTTTCTTGAATTTGTTTACTACTTAATCCTTTTATATCTTCGGCTTTCATCATCCATCCCCCTCTCATTTGTGAATGAGTACCATCATAAACCCTAACAAATTGCGTGTTAGCTGCTAATTCAAATTCCTTTACTGTAGTTCCTGGAGTATATGGAGGTTGTTCATATCCCTGACTTTTCCACCAATTATTTACTTCTGTTGCTGTTACTTCTTTAATGGGCTTTTCAGGGAGTCGTCCAGAAGTACCTTTGCCCTCATTTATAGATGAAATCGTCGTCTTATTTCCAGTAATACTTTTATCAGCCAGAGAACCTCCTTTCCCCTCAACCACTTCTGTTGACCGATACTTACTTAAAGACAGATATGCTTTCGCGGCTGCAAACTGTATCAGCTTCGCTTCACTGGTAGGTATCCCTCCGGCAACAATTTCCGCCGCTTTCTGTGGCGTCATCTGCTCATTTGATAACACGACATCCAACGGAACACCAAAGAAGTTCCCCCACGCAATAATCAGACCTTTTGCTGGGTCTTGACCCTCAGGGACTTATCCTTTGAGGTAGTGAGTTAAGGCAGCATTTATTTCTTCGGGTGTTGCACCGGATTGGGCCATTTTTTGTGCGAGTGATCCCGCTCCTTCAAAATGTTTAGCGCCTTCGGAACCAAACAGACTCCCCATGCTAAGGGCATTGTTGTCTACAACAACGCATTCCATTGCGAAGTTGACCGATGGACACTGAATTTTCCAATGCAATCAGTCTGTTACAATCAATTCTTCCCGGTACGGTTTGATGCCCGGCCCATAACGCCCCGACGCGACTTTTTAGCCTGTAAGCCACTTTTTCCAGACGTAATGACCCCCCCCCTTTTTAAATGTCGGATGATTGTCTAACATTTGGGGTAGTTCATTTTGGCCGGGATTTATGTTTCTAACATCAATAATTAGATAATTTTTTAATTACAGAGCTTACAGTACCAGATGGTAATAATGTTTCATTTATTGTTTTTCCATCATCATTACTCCATACAAAACGATCATTATGGCTCGTTTTCATGAAGTAAACATAACATCCATTATCTCCCATTGGTGTACATGTCATATCGAACAGCCCCTCAATGAGATTTTCTCCATCCCCTGTGAAATAACTCTCAGCATTTCTATACAGGCTAACTGGTTCAATGTTGACATCATTACATACCAATTCATCTATTTTCATATTTGAATAAAAACTGAAGGTTGTTTTCAGCTCAAAAACATCCAAAAGATCAAATATTTTATGTCCATCCAAATAGAAAAAGAAAATGCCATTTTTCCAAAAACCATCAGATGAGTTCCATGATTCAACAGCATCGAACTGAAGAGAAAAATAAAACGGATCGCCATAAATCATTTCAACCTAACTCCCAATTTCTTTTGAATGTCGCTTGGCACCTGTTTACTTGTTAACTGGTTTTTTATATCTCCAGAACTGCCATTCCAGTGATATTCCCCATTGGTACCTTCGAACCTATGAATATTACCTTTTTCATCCTTAGCGAATCTAACTTCTTTATTACCATAATTTTTGGAGCTTGGAATTGAGTTTTCAAAAAGTTTCAATGAGTCTTTTGGTTCTATTCCCGCATTACGGCGATTTCCATCACCACCAAGAGTATGTTTAGGATTGGATTTATAAACTAACCCATTATTTGCTGTCACTGGATTAGGTACTGGTACAGCACTTCCCTTTATTCCTTTTACTCCAGCCTTACTGATCCCTCCGGCCACCCCCGCAGACGCCGCAATTCCCGTCTGCCCCATAATCTTCACGATTTCCTGGGTCGTTTCTTCTGAACCGCCGGTGACTTGGGCACGATGGAGCACCAAATTCCGTGATGCGTCAATATTTGACATGGCACCCCGTAAATCTGCCCATTCCCGCACTTCTGCTGGAGTGAGGGAATCCAGCCCCTGCATTCTGGCTTTTTCCTGAATTTCGCCTATTCGTGCGCTGTAATCACCTTGCAATGCCCGCAGTTCTTTGGCAACAGCAACGCACTGGTCAGCGCCTGAACACGTTGCTATCCGTTCCTGAACCTTGTCATACTCCTGCCGATATTTATCCCTAACGGCAGAGCGGCAACTGCTATCACCCTGACAATTAACCAGTTCCTCACTGCGCGATTGATTCTTCTCCACACTTAGGTGATTGTTATCGACTGCGTTCTTCCCGGCTTGAGCCCCGGTAACGGCGCTGGCGGTGGAGTCACCAGCAATGCCGCCTGCCAGTCCTGCCGCCAGGGTGGAAAGGGTGCTGATAGTTTGTTTTTGCTCTTCCGTTAACTCACTGACTTTAGCCCCGTCGCCGTAAAGCTGCTTAATCAGGACCTGAGCCGCCAGTTCCCCCGACGCCGCACCCGCGGCACCCGCCAAGGCATTATTACCGCTTACCTCTGCCGCCACCGCGCCTAAAATCGCATGGGCCAGCGTGTTAGTGGCGATATCCACCTGATGGGTTTTCGGGTCGGTGGTCAGCTCTTTTATCACGCCCGCCAGATACGGTGAAGCGCCCCCGGCCAGCGCCTGACCGAGATTGTTGCCCGCTAAGCCCTGAATCGCTGCCGTAGCCGCCTGTAGGGCTTTCTGATAGGTTCCGCCGGTCCCAAAGCCCGAGTCATTCAGCGCCTGTGTGTAAGCGGTGTCATAAACTTGCTTATTGATATCCGCCGCAGTCGGGTGTGGATTGCCGCTGTCGACCAGTTTTTTTCTGGCTGCGGCTTTGTCCGGTTCACTGATATGGTCCAGTTTCGCTTTCGCCGCTTTGGTGGCGATAATTTTCCCTTCGGTACGGGCTATCTCGGTCATCTGGGCGCTGATTTCGCCAATCAGTCGCGCCTGTTTCAGCCGTTGCTGCTCTTTTTCCTTATCAAATATCGGACTGAGGACATTGGCGGCGTTATCGGTATCGCGGCTGAGGGTCGCGATATCCTGCGTCTGGTGCGCCTTATCCCGGATAATCAGGTTGCCGTCACTGACGGCGGCGTACGTGGTGCTGCTGTCATGGCCCTGGTTATGGGAACCACTCAGCCCATTGACCGCCAGATTATTCAGGACCTGACCGGCGGTCGGTTGGCCGAGGCTGACGCCCGCGCTTTGCTGCTCAACAGTAAAGTCCGCTTGATTTTTAATATCCTTGAAGCCCAGCGTTCCGGTGTTCAGGGTGTTGTTGGCTTTGTCGGCGGTACTTGCTATCACCGCGCCGTCCAGTTGGGTGTGGTCGCCGACGTCAACCTGATAGCCGCCTTTGCCGGCAAACAGTCCGGTCTGCTCCTGCACGCTGTCATAGTTGCTGTGGAGTTTATTGCGGCTGGCATTGAGGCTCGCGGTGCCGTTGGAGAGGGGACCCACGGTGGCGCTGACGCCCGCGCTGGCATTCTGTTGTCGGCTGTCATAGCGCTGGCTGTCCTGCTCGCTGCTGAGGGTCAGATGACGTTTCACCTCGGCAGTAATCTGTTCGCCGCTGACTTGGGCCCCTTTCAGCGTGGTGTCCCGGCCACTGTTTAGCCCGACGGTCTGTCCCGCCTGTAATGTGGTGTTAGTGTGACTGATACCGTTGCCGTTTTCACGGCCGTTGCCCCGGCTGACATTGGCCGAGACGCTCAGGCCGGTCCCTCCCGGTCCCGCGGTCAGGCCCATGCCCAGCGAACTGCCGTGGCTGCTGTTTTTGCCGGTAGTCTGTTCAGTGTTCTGGCTGGAGGAGAGCTGAATATCCCGGTTAGCATTCAGTTGCAGGTCTTTACCCGCCTGTAACTGGCTGCCCTGAATACGGATATCGCCGCTTTGATTTGATGGACCTTTGTTATCCCCGTGAGCCGTTATCGTGAGGTTATCCCCGGCAGTGAGATGGCTGCCCTGTTGAGTGGTCTGGCGGTGCTGCTGTTCTGAACGGGAAGACTGGCGACCGTAGGACAGGCTAATCCCGGCCAGGTTGTTATTGCCTTTGTCGTCACTGCCCTGAGCCTCCGCCAGTCGGCCGGCCTGCGCCGCTTGCACTCCGCTGAGGGCGGCTTGGGTGTTTTGCAGGGCTTTCACTCGCGGGTCGCTTTCATTGCGGGCGGCTCTGGCTGTTTGCGCCGCGCTGTTGACGGCCCCGCCAGCAGTGCCACTCAGCGCCACGGTTAAACCGCTCTGTTTTTGTTCGGTTTTTGTCGTGGTGTGATGGCGGTTTTCCGCGCTGGTGATATCGACCTGTTGACCGGTCAGCGTCAGGTCTTTACCGGCAATCACCTCGCTGCCGTGAACCCGGAGCTGTTCACCGGCGTTGAGGGTGACGTTGCCCTGGCTGCTGCCGACCGTGCTGCCTTTACTCAGCTGGCTGTCACTGTCGGTGGTGGCTTTCTGGCTGGCTTTGCCAACAGTAAAACCAATCCCCCCGGTCCCCATCAGGCCGGATTTTTTCTCCTGCCGCCAATGGGTTTCATCGTGCGCTTCCGCGGCGGTGGTAACAGTGAGCTGATGACCGGCGCTCAGGCTGACATCCTGCGTACCGGCGACATTGCTGCCGCTGATACGCAGGTCTTTACCGGCCTGGAGATTGACCTTATCGCCACTGAATGTGGTGCTCAGGGCCTGCCGGTCATGCACTTCGTCGTGGGTTTCCACTGACGATTTCGACAGCCAGCCTTTGCTGGTCTGTTTACTGTGTTCCACTAAGTCTGAGGACGCGGTACCGGTGGTCAGCGTCAGGTTATTGCCGGCCTGCGCCGTCAGTTGTCGACCGGCGTTGACATGAGCGGCGGTGGCGTTCAAATCCTGCCCGGCTTGCAGGGTCACATCACCGGCGCCGGTTATCTGGCTGCCGATATCCTGTTGTTGGGTCAGATGGCGATAGTTATCTTTCCCCCAATTCCCTTGCTCTGTGCGGCGCGTGCTTAAGGCGTCCAGCGTCAGGTTATGACCTGCGGTTATCTCGGTGTGACCGTCTTTCCCGGCATTCTTGACGTCACTGGCGGTTAATTGCACATTGTTGATGGCGCTCAGCGATAAGGCGCCCTTATCATTCCGCACATAGATGCCCGCCGGACGGTCCAGCCAGCGGTTAGCCTCATCCCCACGCACCGTCGATGCGCTGATGATATCCCGGCCTTTCAGGGTCACCCGGTCATCGCCCTGAATCCGGCCGCCCCGGTTGGTGAGCGTCTGTTGGGCCGTCACATCCACTTTGCCGCCGCGAATAAAGCCGCTGTTGGTCAAATTGTTGGCCGTCAGTTGGGTGACGTCACGTCCGCTTATCGTGCCGCTGTTGGTGATATCGCCCTGACTGTTAAGCGCCACGGTATTCCCGGCGAGTAAACTGCCATCACTGCGCAGGTCGCCCTGACGGACACGCGCGTAAACCTGCGGCACGGTGACCACCTCGGTAGTGCCATCCGGCAAGGTGACGGTTTGGTTAGTCAGCCAGATAATGTCTGAGGTCAGCAACGCCATCTGCGCCGGACTCAGCGCCACGCCCGGCGTTAACTGTTGCTGTTTGCCAAAGGCGATACCGGCATCCATCAGCGCTTTAAACTGGGCTTCGTCGTTATTGTAGCCGGGCAGATAGCGCCGGCCGGTCAGTTGGGTGATTTGGTCGCGCACCAGACGCTGTTCGTAGAACCCATCGCCCAGGCGTTTGTGAACCAGCGCCGGGTCGTGCGTTAACTGTTGCCGCATATAGTCCGAGCCGAGCCACTGTTTGTACTGGGTAAATTTCGGGTCGGTCTCCACCAGATAGTGGCTGTCGCTGCCCGGTTGCGCGGTATACAGGCTGTTATCCGGCAGGCGGGTATCGGGCGTCACCACGCGTATCACCGGGTCGACAGTTTGTCCTTTGACGGTCTCCGGGGGCAAACTCAGTTCAAACGGCTGACCGGGAGGCAATACCAGTGGCTGATTTTTGATACCGTTCACCGGTGTGACCGTCGTGGGGGCAGAATGTATCTGACCGGTTTGTCGGTCTGTAATCGTGATATCGGTACCCTGTGGACGGGTATTCTCCTGCCAGGCCAGCGTTTTCAGGTCGATGGTTTCTATGACGGGGGCCGGGTCATAATTGCTGCGGCTTTTCCCCTGCGAGGTTTTGGTCCCCCCGAACCCGAACTTTTTCTTTTTGGTTTTTTTAGCATACCAGTGGGTCTGACTGCCCGTATCGGTGGTAATCCGTTCTCCCTGAGTAGCGATATTGTGCAGTTCACCAATTTCACCACCGAGCGTGCCGCCAGCGACAATCTGGCTGTCGTGATTGGTGACCTGCGCACTGTTGAGCGTGATATTACCCCCGGCCAGAATTTTACCGGGGTCGCTCTGTTTGACCTGAGTTTCTTTGACGGTGCGGGTGTACTGATATTCGTAAAAGTCATTACTGCGGCTGCCATCCGGCATGATGGCATCGTGCACTTTGTATTTATTGCGGTGGGAAGTGTCCACCTGTGACCAGTCATAGCGAGTGGTCTGGCCGCTTAGTACTGCATCGTGATGCTGAGACTTTTCTGTTTCGACGACCTGAGTCACCAACCCGGCGTTGGTGTTGTTAATCCGGTCGGCATTCATCTTCAAGTGGCGCCCGGCTTCAATCGTCGCCGCGTGGTTATTCAGTTCACGGGCTTGACCGGTGGCCGTCAGGGTGTTATCCAACCGGCCGCCGATGTGCATGTCGCCCACACTGTAAATCTGCGCATGATGCTGGTTGTTGAGTGTTCCGGTGCCGATATCCAGTTGGTCCCGCGCCGCAATCACGGCGGCTTTGCCGTCCTGTGCGGAGTTATTCAGTGTGCCCGTCTGGAGGGCAATTTGGTCACCGTAAATGCGCCCGGTGCCGGTATTGTTCAGGGTGTTGGCTGTAATATGGGTCAAGCCGCCGTCAATCAGTCCGGTGTTGTTCAGCGTATCGTGAGCCTGGATTTGCGTTTGTTTGGCGCTGATTTCACCGGAGGCGCTGTTGGTGAGATTCTGTGCGCCCAGATACAGCGCCCGACCGGCTTTTATCTGGCGGTCATTGATAAGATTGCCGGTCGTTTTCAGGGTCAGATTGCCATTGGCCGCCGTGTTGCCGGTATGGTGAAAATCCTCAGTTAAAGTGACCGCCATATCGCCCTGTGATAACAGTTGGCCGTCACCGCTCAGAGAGTGTGCGTTAATCGTGGCCTGTTCCCCGGCAATCAGCGTGCCTTGCCGGTTGTTAATCGCTAGCGAGGTGTGCCCGCTCTTGTCGTCTACGGTAAGTTGTTTACCTGCGGAGATTAACCCCTGCGCATTCTCCAGCGTGTGACTCACCTGAGCTTGCAGGTGATTGGCCGCCCGTAAAGCGCCCTGGGTATTGTCCACCTGTTGAGCGTTTACCGTCAGGTTTTGCGCTTCCAGTCCGTTATCCGTGTGCGCCGTCTCGCGGTTAATCAGGCGAGCGGTGTTCAGGGTCAATTGCTGACCGCCACGGATAAGGCCGCCGGTGTTATCGGTTTGAGTGTCAACATCAAGCTGAGTGTCGCCCACCGCCTGCACCTGCCCGCGACGATTATCGAGCTGGTGAGTGTTCAGGGTTAACGTGTCGGTGGATAACAGTTTGCCGTCCCGGTTATCCAGCGCGGCGTGTCGGGTATCGATAACCACCTGTCCGCCTTGCAGATGACCGTGGCGATTGTCCAGTGGGCCGCTGGTGACGGTGGTTTTTCCTTCTCCAATAATCTGGCCCTGCTGGTTATCCAGCAACTGTCCGTCGGTATCCAGAGTCAGGGCGTCGGCGGATTGTAAAGTCCCGTTGCGGTTAGTGAGTTGTCGGCTGTGAATGTCCAGCCCGCTATTTCCGGCTATCTGGCCCTGAGTATTATTGAGTGCAGTGCTGGTCAGCGCAGTTTTGCCGTCCGCGGCGATTATCCCGCCGGTGTTATCAACATCGCCGGTGCGCAAAGTTAACTGCCCGCCACTCAATAACCGGCCTGCTTTTTGGTCGGCATTGCGGGTATTGGTGAATCGGTGGCCGTGGGTATCAACGGTCATCTCGCGGCCAGCCTGTAACAACCCTGCGGTGTTATCCAGTTCGCCACTGTTTACCGTCAGCGTGTCTTCGGCTATCACCTGCCCCGCGGTATTGGTGAAGGGATGGCCTGTGGTCTGGCTATTGATATGCTGTGCCAGCAACACGCCTTGGGTGTTATCCAGGGTCTGGCTGGTCGTAGTTAGTCGGGTTTTGGCTTCAAGATGACCGTTAACGTTTTGAATAGTTTTGCCCACGGTGAGGGTGGCGCTGTCCCCGGTTGCCACGATGCTCCCCCGGCGATTATCCAATTGAGTCGCGCTGAGCTGGAGCGCGTGACCGGCTTCCAGCCGGCCCGACTGATTGTCCAGCGTGTCTTTGACCGCCAGTGTCAGCGAGCCTTTTTCGGCGGCCACGATGTTGCCGTGACGATTATCGATGGTCGTTGCTTTAAGGTTCAGGTTGCCGTTGCCCGCAAGGGTGCCGTGCTGGTTATCCAGCCTCCGGGTGGTGAGGGACAGCGTATCTTTGCCCTGTTGTTGCATCACGCCACCTTGATGGCTCAGGATGTCAGCGTTGACGGTTATCTGCCCGGCCTGAGTTTCGGCGTGGTTGAGTTGCAGTTCACCGGCCTGTATCGTCAGGGCGCCATTGGTCAGTAGTTTGCCCTTATCACCCAGCCACCGTTGGGTGTTGAGCGATAATTGACCCTGACCGGCCAACTGCACCGTCCCCTGGTTGTTATCGGCCTGATGCGCGGTCAGATGCAGGTCCTCGCCCTGACTGGCAATAGTGCCCTGACGGTTGTTGAGCCGGTCAGTAGTGAGAGTCAGTTTCCCCTGATTGAACACCATCCCTTCACGGTTATTCAGGGCGCGGGTATGGAGCGTCAGTTCACCGGTCCCGGTCTGGTTAATTTTTCCCTGCTGATTGGATAAATCCGGCGTCG
Organism: Photorhabdus akhurstii; assembly: GCF_019090985.1. NCBI lineage: Bacteria > Pseudomonadati > Pseudomonadota > Gammaproteobacteria > Enterobacterales > Morganellaceae > Photorhabdus > Photorhabdus akhurstii. The sequence goes on from NZ_CP020335.1 coordinate 3,308,592, forward strand.
TGAGGTGGATTTCCTTCGCCACTAACTGGCCGCCGTCGTTGTTAAACTGACCCGGGGTTTTCGCGCTAAAACGGTCGGCGTTGACGGTAGCGCGAGCGGTACTGATGCCCGATTGACTGGCAGTCAGTTGAATTTGCCCGGCCGCCGTCTGGCTGTCGCTCAGGTCAATCTGTTGGCTGTGGATAGCCAGCGTATCAGTGGCCAGATTTTTGCCATTAGCCTGAACGTGCTGCGCGGTCAGAGTCAGGGAGCCGGGGCGGGTCGTGTTGCCGTTGTCATCCAGCCCCGCAGCCCACACGCTGCCGTGACCACTTTGTATCGTTCCTGCTCTGGCGGTGATATTGCCCCGAGCCTCAACCCGACCACTATTGTTCAGTTGTTCGCCTGATTGCAAGGTCGCCGTCGATTGAGACAGGAGTTTGCCCTGATTGTCTATCTTTGCGGTACTGGTTAATTGCAACGCGTCACGGCTGCTGAGGGTGCCGCGGTTCTCTATCCGGCCATCGGCGGTGATATGGACCTCCCCGGCAGACGCGCCGATATTACCGGCATTATGCACGCCCACCCCCGCCTCGGTGCCTATCAGCCTGATTTTATGGGCATACATGCCGCCCAGCGCCGCCACATCCAACGCAAACTCTGGGTGCTTTTCATCGTCAACCGATTTTTTCTTAATCTGCTGATGCGTCGCATCGACAATATTGCGCCCGGTGGTCACTTTCAGGTCTTGCGCGTGTAATTTGGCGTTAATCGCCACGGAGCGGGCGATAATATCGGTGTAACTTTGCTGTGTGCTGTCCATGCCGCGCCCGTCAATCCGCACTTCCCCCTGATTGACATCAAACCCTTTCAGCCGGCCCTGCTCCATCAGCGCCTGTCCGGTGGTGAGCGTAGTGCGATGTGAGTTAATGAAACCGCAACCGTTACAGGTGATGCCCGAAGGATTGGCAATAATCACCTCGGCTTTATGCCCGGCCACTTCAATCCAGCCATTAAGGTGACTGGGGTCACGGCTGTTGACTTCGTTAAGAATAACGCTGGCGTCCCCTTTGGCTAGCCACGGATTGCCCGCGACCATACCGCCCAGTTGCGTCTGGGTGGCCTGATGGCTGTTATTGAGGATCACCCCCTGTTTATCCACGTCAAACTGACGGTAGGTATTGTGGGAAACGCCGTCGGCGCCCGGGGTCTGGATATTGACCTGCGGCGTGCCGTTGGCGCTGCGAATGATGGTGGGCTGCTGACGGCCCGGTGCCTGTCCGTCGGCCACAATCGCCGCCTGTACGGTGAGCGAAACTCCGCCAAGGGCTAACAACAACCCAAACCGTAGCGCGGTGAGTCGGCAACGACGCTGCGGTGAAGAGGGGCGATGAGCGCGACGTCCGGCTCTTCCCCGTCCGGCCCGCGCTATCTCGGCCACCACCATCCACAGCTGGCGAGATTGATTAAAGATAATACGATATAACTGCTTGTTCATGATTTTTGCTCCACACAACACTACCCACCGGCAGTTTTGTTATTTGAATTAATACTGCCAATACAGGTTGAATCCGGCCGTGACGGGGGAAGTTTGGAAACCGGCGGGTTTGGACAGCGGGACGCCGACAAACAGGTCGTAGCTCACCTTTTTCAGGTTGCCTCTCCAGCCCAGGGCGCTCCCCGCCAGGTGTTTTCCGAGCAGCGCGTCACTGCCCCGGCCGCCCACTTCGCCATAATCGATTGCCAGATACAGCGACTGCCCTTTCAGCGGGGTTTGCCAGTCCAGCTCGTTCCGGCTGTACCAGCCCCGATCAGCGGATAAGGTCAGCTCGCCATCAAAGCCGCGCACCGTCCAGCGGCCTCCGATTGAAAATCGATCCTGGGGCGTCAATGGGCTGGCGCTTATCTGACGCAAATATTGGGTCTGATAAGAAAAGGGCTGAGAAAACAGCGTTAACGGCCCGGCCAGCGTCGCCGAGAACTGGGTGATTTTGGGTAAGGCGGTCCCTTCATTGCGGTACTCTTCCGGCGCCGGTTGTGCGCCAAACCAGCGCATGCCCTGCTGGTAAGTCACCCGGGTATCCAGCGTCGCACTGCCGATAAAGTGATGATGGGACAGCCCCAGCTTCCAGCCCGCGGTTTCCCGGCGCTGAACATCAACTTCGGTCTTATCAATAAAATTGCGCGACGTCCGGCGATAAATTTCACCGTTAAGCAGAGTTTTCTGGTCGGCGTTACGGTGCAGAACACGGCTAAGCTGAACCGCCAGGTTTTGGCTTTTGCCCCGGTATTGGATCGCCTGATTCAGCCCGGCTATCGTCTGGGTATAATCGTAATGACTGGCCGTCACACTCGCCATCCAGTAGCCGAAGGGCAAAGAGTAATAGAGCGTGTCATTTTGGCTGCCCTTCCCGGCAGATGAGTGAATATCGCGTCCCTCGGAGAGATAGAACAGATCGCTGAGCGCCAGCGGGTTATCCAGAAAGAAGGTTAAACCGCCCTGATAACGCCCGGTGCTTTTAGACCCGGTATCATCCAGATACGTGGCGACTCGCCAGTGGCGGGATTGACGCCAGTCCAGCACAATATCGCTCTCCCCCGGCTGCTCTGCCGGAACAATGTTCATATCAGCCTGCACGGTCGGGAAACGTTGCAAGTTTTCCAATCCCTGCTCGATATCCCGTAAATCCAATAATTTTCCTTCACGTGCGGGAAAGGGGGTTATCCGCTGGATATAGTTCCCGCTATCTGGGGTATAGCGGATATGCCGGATGTTGCCCGGTATCATCACCAGTTTTAAGGTTTGGGTACGCAAATCCTGGGGAGGAGCCAGAACCCGGCTGGTGACATAGCCATGATTGATGAGCTGATCTTGCAATTGGGTTATCAGCCGGCTAATGCCTTTATCACCGAGGCAATGGTTTTCGCCCTGTTGGGCGACACGCCGGAGCGGTAGCCAGTGCGGGAAATTTTCGGTGCCGGCTAATACGACATGAGTGACAGGAAAACAGGGGGTTTCCACCGCAAAGGCGGCTGACTCCCCGGTTTCCGGTACCGACAGATGAACCTCCGCAGGCGGCGGGGCTAATTGCGCTTCCAGGGCTTGCTGACGGGCCTGTTGATGAATGAGTTGTTGATCTGCGATGTCGGCGGCTTGACTGCCTGAGGCTACGCTACAAAAAACCGTTAATACCAAAATACTGCTTTTCATTGACTTTCTATTCCACAATGTCGAAACAGCATTAACCATGAATTTAACTTAACGATCAATATTTAGGGTTGATTATCAACCGGGCAACTAAAATAGGGGGTTGGTTAAAATAACAGCAAAAACAAGAGGTTATATGACAAAGCAAAAAACAGGCCAATGTGATTATTTTGTAACAGAATTGTATAAAAAATAGATTAATATTAATCATTTAATAACCAGAATTAATAATTTCAAATTAATTTTATTGTTTTATTTTAACAATGTGATGTAAATCACATTTATGATGATTGATTTCAGCATTGAATTTCTTGAACTGTGACAGTTATTTTTAATTTGTGATAAGTAATGACCTTTTATGATTAGATTGGATGATAACTTTTAGCTCAGTTGGCAAAACAGGTGCTACGCTATTGCGGATTGGGAGATAACTATCAGACAGCAGGTATTGGTGGTGATTACACAGCTAATTTCTCTATTACCGGACTTGATGTCTAGTTGAGCTGCCCATATCGATTTTGGTTAAATAAACTCTATCAGATAAAAATAAATCCCGTGCTACTGCTCCGTAATTAACTCACAGATTGGAAAAAATCATGAATCCTAATGAGACAAAGATCTCCAGTGAGGATGTATCCATGCCAATCTTACTTTTTATCGGCTGCTCGCTCTGCCAGAAGATCATTTAACCTAAAACCTCCATAATTATATTGGGATAAACAACATGATTTGTTAGCGTCATTCTCCGTAATTGGAGAGTTGAACGTATCGGCGATTGGGAAGGTAATACGATGTTTGGAGTTTGCAGAGCATGAACTAAATTAGAGTCGCAAATTTACTTTTCTCACCCTTATTCACCTTGGGAAAGGGGGACTAATGAAAACATCAATGAGTTAATCACCAAAGGGAACCAGTTTTAATGAAATATCTGAGCAGAAATTAAATTTTGTGGTAAACCGATTAAGTAATCGCCCCGAAAAACTCGGGGGTGGGAAGACACATAATGAATTATTTAGAGGAACACGGATGTGTTTACTTCCAGAGTAACAATGTTGCACTTACTATGTAAATATATTACATACTATTAATAAGGTTATTCAAACTTATCCACCTTAATAAAAACCCACTTTTTATTTTAAGGAAAATAACTTCCTCACCAAAGCGATTATAAATTAATTCTAAAATCACATTCAGCAATAATCAGTATAGATAGCCCAGTTACTCTCTAACAGAACAATGGACTAAGAAATAATAATAATATGAAATACCCAGTTATAGTTATACTGAGGAGGCAATTAACCAAAGAGGAGAATGATAATGAACATATCCCTTGAGTACTTTCAATCTGCAAAATTTGACGGTAATTTATATTTCAAATGTCACGGTGAAATTAGTAACAATACAGAAATAAAATACACCGTAACCAATTCAAATACAAAAGAGATATATGAATGTTATAGTGAAGATAATCAAATCGCCTGCTTGACTTCACTAAAACCCGCAAATTATACGATAGAAACCATCCTTGTTCAGGATGGTAAAACAGTTGCTAATCTTACACCAGAAAATATAGAAATAAAAGAATCAGATTTATTGTTTGATATCAATAAGAAAATCGATGAGATAGATAAAAACAAAACTGATAATATTGACATTAACCATATCCTCCCGAAACAAACACCTGCTAAAGGTAACACCGTCTCTTTAAAAGGAAATAATGATATCCCAAATAAGAATTTGAAATATAATCTTGAAATTCTGTTTTCCCCTGATGGATTAAAAAAATTTGAAATAGAAAAAGATAACTTATTACCTATTTTTAATTCATATAAAAGCGCAATAGAGATAAAACCTGTTTTTAATCAAGAAGATTTAGATAAGAAAACCTGGAAAACACCAGAATTCAGTAAATTAACTCATCTTTACAAGATAGATGCTGATATTAGTCATGCTGATTTAGTCAAGTTAGCCAATGAGTTGGAGAAACTGGATTATGTCGAATTTTGCTCTCTTACGCCGATTTTGAAAGAACTGCCACCACCGCCTTTACTTCTGTCCGAAGAGGAAACCATAATTCCTGAATTTGATACTACTCATATCGTTACACCTGATTTTTCACATCTACAGGGATATTTAGACGAACATAACGGTATGAATATTAGAAAAACCTGGGATGAAGGTTATAAAGGTAAAGGCGTCACTGTACACCATCTTGATTTCGGCGTTTATAGAAACCATGAAGATTTAGTTGGTAATATTACGGTTATCAACAGCCGCCCAGAAACACAAGATTGTAATCATGGCACAGCAGCCACCGGCTGTATTTCTGCAAAAGATAATGAATTCGGTGTGACGGGTATTGCTCACGAATGTCAATTCCGTTTTTATGACGTCGATGATTTTGATAGAATAATATATAGCTTTTTACCAGGAGATATTATTAGCTTAAATATTCAAACTGTAGCCAATAATAGATATTATCCTTTTACCTACCTCAAATCTAATTGGCAAAGAATAAAAAGTTGTGCTGATGCAGGAGCTATCATTATTTTCGCTTCTGGTAATAGTGGTATTAATTTAGCCTATGACTTCACTTTCCCTAATTACGGTGATCCTGGTGGTATTATGATCGGTGCCTGTACATCAATTAATGGACACCGATTAGGCTTTTCCAATCATAATCTTCACACCAGTTTAAACTCCTGGGGTGAGAATGTCACAACTACTGGATATACAAACTTACAGTACCTACCAGGAAATAATAGAAATTATACTCGCGGTTATAATGGTACATCCAGTGCTACACCTTTAGTCGCAGGGGCATTAGCACTTATTCAGTCCTATGCCAAATCAAAATATCATAAATATCTTAACTGCACTCAAATAGCAACACTGGTTAGAAGTAGCGGTTTTACAATAGGAGAACTACAAGGAATCGGCTCGCGACCAAATGTCGCAAATGCTTTCAAATTAGTTGATCGTTTGCTTTCTTAATTAAGGTAAATGATTTCAGATTAAAGTAGTGATGTTTTATCAGGGCCGCCCGTTATTCTACGGGGGGCCTTGTATTAATTAAGTCATTAATGCAATTTTAATCGCGGGCGAATTACACGGTTTATACCGCCAACAAGCATCATCAAGCTAGTTTTGATATATCCATGTAAGGCTACCTGATGCATACGATATAAAGAGATATAGACAGCGCGAGCTACACGCCCTTCTATCATCATTGAACCACGCATCAAATTGCCCATCAAACTACCCACCGTACTGAATTTAGACAATGACACCAATGAGCCATGATCTTTGTAGGTATACTCTTTTAACGGTTTATCATGCAACAAGGCAATAATATTACTGTAACAGCAGCTAGCCATTTGATGAGCCGCCTGCGCCCTTGGTGGAACAAAACCACCTTCCTTCTTCGAGCATGACGCACAATCACCAATGGCAAAAATATGATCATCAAGTGTCGTTTGCAGCGTTGGCTTCACCACTAGCTGATTAATTCGGTTAGTTTCAAGACCAGCAATATCTTTCATAAAATCAGGTGCTTTGATACCGGCAGCCCATACCATGAGATCAGCTTTAATTAGCTCACCCTCTTTAGTATTCAACCCGCGTTCATCAGCACTGGTCACCATAGTTTTGGTTAATACATGAACGCCAAGTTTTGTGAGTTCCTGATGTGCCGCAGCAGAAATACGCGCCGGCAATGCAGGCAAAATCCGCTCCCCTGCTTCGACTAACGTCACGTTCAACGCTTCTGAATTCAACCCTTCAAAACCATAACTGTTAAGCTGTTTTACCGCATTGTGCAATTCCGCTGATAGCTCAACACCTGTCGCACCACCGCCAACGATAGCAATATTAACCTTATCTTGCTGCCCACAGTTTGCAGAATACTTAAGAAACAGATTCAACATTTCATTATGGAAACGGTGAGCCTGTTGTGGATTATCCAGGAAGATACAATGCTCTTTCACACCCTGTGTATTAAAATCATTGGATGTACTGCCCAAGGCCATAACCAGAATGTCGTAGCTCAATTCACGTTCAGGCACCAGCACTTCGTTATATTCATCCCTGATCTCAGCCAAAGTAATTTTTTTGCTATCGCGGTGAATATCAGTCAACGTCCCTAATTGGAAACTGAAATAGTGATTACGGGCATGGGCCAGATAACTCAACGCATCAACCCCATCGTCAAGGGAGCCTGTTGCCACTTCATGTAATAACGGCTTCCATAAATGACTTTGGTTACGATCCACCAGCACAATTTCTGCTTTCTTCTTGCGACCCAACTTATGCCCCAGACTGGTTGCCAGTTCCAAACCACCGGCACCTCCACCAATGATAACAATTCTCTTCTTTGGTGTTGTCATGACTACTCCACTAAAATGTAAACCAAATGTTATTTAAGGGCAGTAAAATAATACCTTTAAATAACATTTAGTTTTATACAAATAACTGATGTGATAATTACAGAATATCATGACTGGTTAGTAGGTCATACCAAAATTGAACAACATCAAATTCTTTTGAATAAATAAACATCAATCACAAAATTTGTCAATTTATTTTCAGTTGGTTGGATTCAGCTCTTATTTTTCTCATGTTTCTATTGACGTAAGAAAGAAAATATGAATTAAGAAAGAGATCTTAAAAAAACCTGATATCAAAGAAATTTCAGGAATGCGACAATACTATTTATACAAAAAAGCGGGATATTTTCCCGCACAATTAACGCTAAAGGTCATCTATTTGGCAATAAAACAAACATAAAAGATGACTTTACAATTACCGCACACAACCCTGCCATTGCTCATGTAAAGCCGTTAGTGCTTTATTAGCCTGCTGCCAACGTTTTGAATTCTTTAACTCATTCAAACTGTATTGACTACCTCGATGATACAATTCTGATAATTTCTCCACTTTGGTCAAAGGCAGATTATCAAGCACGCTAATCGCTCCATCACGGTTATTACATATCAAAATCATGTCACAACCTGCATTGAGGGCAGTCTGTCCGCGTTCAACGTAACTTCCCATCATCGCCGCCCCCGCCATAGAGAGATCATCGGAAAATATCACGCCATCAAAGCCCAATTGCTGACGCAGCACTGATTTTAACCAGTATGACGACCCGCTGGCTGGATGCTCATCTACCTGAGAATAGATCACATGAGCCGGCATAATCGCATCCAATAAATTGCGCTGAATAAAATCACGAAAAATAGACATATCATGATGACAAATAACTTCCAACGGGCGATCATCACAGGGAGTTTCTTTATGAGAATCAGCATCAACAGCACCATGCCCCGGAAAATGTTTACCCGTCGATTTCATACCAGCAGAATGCATGCCTTTAATAAAGTGCTCCGCCATCATCTTGGCCTGTTCGGGATCTTCATGGAATGAACGTTCACCAATAGCCACACATCGGTGACCTAAATCCAAAACTGGAGCAAAGCTGATATCAATATCCATAGCAATCATTTCAGACGCCATCAACCAACCCGCCTCTTCCGCCAATTGAATTCCATTGAGATTGTCACTCAATCCAGCAAAAGATTGAGCCGCCGGTAAACAAGTGAAACCTTCACGGAAACGCTGAACTCTGCCGCCTTCTTGATCAACAGCAATCACAAGACGATGACGGGAAGCCTTACGAATCTGACGTACTAATTCTCGTAATTGCTCAGGATCATGAAAATTACGGGTAAACAGAATTAATCCGCCCACTAATGGATGTTGCAAAATTTCCTTCTCTTCATTATCCAATTCATAACCAACAACATCTAACATGACCGGACCCATAACATTCCTCACTTGTATTCATGTGCTGCAATTAATGCAGTGCGATATATTTAAAACGTTAGACCAAAAGAGAGACGTAACGGTTGTGCTAATTCTAAAAATTGTGGATCACCACTCTGTTTCCAACGCACTTCAAACCACATCAAAAACATATAATCAACCCAAAGTCGCCAACGTTTAATCTGGCGCTCTAATAGTGTGCGATTCAAGTATCCTGATGGCTGACAACAATAGTAGTTCAAAAAATCTTGCTGTTGCGATTCATTCCAGTGATTAGTGAGAAACAGTGTCGCTAGCGCAAACCCAATATCGGTATCAGTTGCATATTCCCAATCAATGAGTTTCAGCCCCTGAAAAGTATTAAGCAAATTACCGTAATGCACATCCATATGAGCGGGTGATAATTTGAGTATTGAAGGCATTGGAGATGACATAAAATGTTTATGCAATCGCAACCAGCGGGGAGTAAGACGCGTTTTATCAATTTGCAACCAGTGGCTTTCTAACTGATGCCGTAGTTGAAGCCGGTAGCCAAACAGCGGCTGGTGATGCAAAATCGCCAATAATGCCGCCAATTTTTGCAAAAAATCAGGCTGAGAAAACTCATTTTGCCCAATCACATGGCCGGGCAACCACGTCAACAACAGCCAATGAGGAACCATTGCTATGACTTGCGGAGCAATTTTTACCTGGCTGAGATGGCGCAAAATGGCGCTTTCACGCTGACGATTAACGCCAAGCTGTTTCCCTTGTTGCCACTGCTTACGGCCGACAACATGATATTTACCATTGGTGGCGTAATAGCTCCCATTTGTCAGACCGCTTAACGGTCTTATTTTCCAATCGCCTACTTCGGTATGCGGCCATTGCCTGCACAATGCCCGCAACAAACAATCATGATTATTTAACGTCACCGTGCCCTGACCAAAGAATCTCACCCGTCTGTACCAGCATCAGTTGCATGACGATATCGCGCTTATCACTGTTACCTGAAACTATAGAATAAAGGACATAATCGGCATTCAAATAACGCGCCAGACCAATCGCTTTGCTACGCAATCCCAAACTATCTTCCTCAGATAAGCCTAGAGATTGACGGGCACTTTGCACTTGATTTTGTGGTACTAACTCAAAAACATGCTTGCTACTGACAGCTTGACACAGAGCATCGGTTGCCTGCATGGTTTGTAATGCACCGTTGGTATTATTTTTTACTGTATCAACTAACAGTAGCTTCCCGTTTTCCAACCCATGAGCCTTAACTAATTGCTCAACTAATGGTTGCACAGTACTTTCCCAGTCAATCGCGCGCATTTTCGGGAGTTCTGGTACTTTTTCCGATGGTGGTGTCGGTTTTTCCGATGGAGTCACTGGTACAACCGGCGTCGGAGGTTCGGGCTGCTCCGGTGGCAAGGATGGACATCCCGCCAAAAACATAACCGATAGTGCTACAAAAAGAATTCTTCTCATTAACCTATTCCAATTACAGAGTTCTAAAAAACAGATAAATTTCTGCTGTGATAGCAGCAATATATTATCGGTTCAACTCCAATGATAAATTTGCAGCATTTATTAAAAAATCGAGATATTCGAGGCATCTTGGAATAAACATCCCCGAATATCTGCCTAATATCCATGAATTTCAATACTTCACATTGACTTCATCAACAATGGCCCTAAATGGCGACCGCCAACCAAATGCATATGAATATGATAAACTTCCTGTCCCGCATGGCGGTTACAGTTCATAATCAAACGATATCCATCTTTAGCAATGCCTTCTTGTTCAGCAATTTTTGCCGCAACCGTCATCATGCGCCCTAACGCTGCTTCATGCTCCGGTTTAACATCGTTCACTGTTGGGATCAGGACATTTGGAATAATTAGAATATGGGTCGGCGCCTGTGGAGAAATATCGCGAAATGCAGTGACCAGATCGTCCTGATAAACAATATCAGAAGGTATTTCACGGCGAATAATTTTACTGAAAATAGTTTCCTCTGCCATCATATTTTCCTTTTATTCAAAAAAACAACCGATATATGAGCGCTTACAAGCCAAAGATTCAAGTTGATAAATCAAATTTTGTCTACATCAACATGAAATAAATCGCAAAAATTCTGTGTAGTCACTTCTGCTATTGTCTCAACACTCACACCTTTGAGTACAGCCATATATTCCGCAACATCACGTACATAGGCTGGCTGGTTCTCTTTGCCACGATGAGGAACGGGTGCAAGGTAAGGCGAATCAGTTTCAATCAGAATACGATCTAATGGTACATATCTCGCCGCTTCACGGATCTGCTCTGCATTACGGAAAGTAACAATACCAGAGAATGAAATATAGAAACCTAAATCCAGTAATTCTCTAGCCGTATCTTTATCTTCCGTAAAACAGTGCAAAACACCGCCACATTCTCGTGCCTGTTCTTCACGCAATACCTTTAAAGTATCATCACGAGCACTACGGGTATGAACGATAACCGGCTTGTTGAGTCTGCGTCCGATACGAATATGTTCACGAAATGAGGTTCGCTGTAATTCAGCATTATCCTGTTGATAGTAGTAATCCAACCCAGTCTCACCTAGTGCGACAACTTCATTCTCGGCCGCTAAACGCGCCAACTCATCAAAGTCATAACCTTCATCCAAGTTAAGTGGATGAATACCACAGGAAAATACGATATTTTCCCGTTTACCAATTAACGTTTTCATTTGCTGGAAACCAGGTAGCGTTGTCGCTACTGCCAGCATAAATTTAACCTCCCGATCTGCCGCTTTTGCAACAACATCATCTACATTTTTATGTAGGTTTTCATAATCGAGACAATCGAGATGACAATGCGAATCAACTAACAACATATTTAAACTCGTATACAAAAAGATTTTATGGTTATGAAGTAAACTGTTTTTCCCAATTAAGCAACTGTTCTGCCAACAACAATTCCCAATTTACGCCCACTACTGAAAGCAACTGATGACGACAAGACATCCAATCATCAACGCTTTGCAGCAAAACAGCCATAGTATGCATGGAACTCAATTGATAAATCAGCGTTTGTTGATCCTGATTGATGCAATAACGCTGTACCTGCTGTTGCCACTTCACCGCATCAAGTAACAAGCTAATAAGCCAATGAAGGCGTTGTGGCGCATTTTCATGATTAAGCTGGGGTAAAAGTGACAAAGCATCGCGTTTATCCAAAGCCTGTTTAACAGCCTGACAAAACTGTTCCCGTATCTGCCATTGCCCCGGTTGCAATAATTGCTCTGCTGCTACAGGAGCCCCCTGAGACAGTTTCAATGCTGTTATTGCATCGGCAGAAGAAACTAAAGGCAACTGTTTTTGCAACCAATAAAGACTACTTTCCGTTTCAGGCACTGGCAAAAAATAGTAAAAACAACGGCTACGTAAAGTTGCCAAAAGGCTGGCTGGTTGCCGACATTCCAGAAGAAAATAGGTATGTTCCGGCGGTTCCTCCAACGTTTTCAATAATGCATTAGCCGCAGCATCTGTCAAACACTCGGTCAAAGGTAACCAGACAATTTTTACCCCACCTTGCTGAGAACGGCTATAAAGCTTTTCCGTAATCTGCCGTATCGCTTCCACACCAACGCTGGTTTTACCCTTCTCCGGTGACATAATGTACCAATCAGGATGAGTCTCGGCCATCATCAGATGACAGCTATGACACTTCCCACAACTTTTCATCCCCTGTCTATCCTGACACATCAACCATCGGCTTAATCCATAGATCAACACATCGGCCCCAGTACCTGCATTAGCATGAACCAATAAAGCGTGATGGCCTCGACCTTGCTGGTGAGATTCCACCAACTGACGATATGCCTGATTAAGCCACGGATACCAATTCATCAGCCATTTTCCTGCTGCTTTAGCCATTGCCCAAGTACCTGATAAATATCTGCTTGTACTTGCTCTATCGGTTGAGCCGCATCAACGGTCACAATATTCTTATCCTGTGCTGCAAACTCCAGGTAACGACTGCGCGTACGATCAAAAAATCCATCGACTCTTTTTCAATTCTGTCTAACTCTCCGCGTTCACGAGCACGCAGTAAACCAATCTGAGGAGGAAGATCGAGATAAATAGTCAGGTCAGGACGGAAATCACCAAGCACAGTATCACGTAGCGAACTCATCAAGTTTTTATCAATACCACGCCCTCCCCCTTGATATGCCTGGGAAGAGAGGTCGTGACGATCACCCACAACCCATGTACCGCGAGCCAAAGCAGGTTTAATCACATTTTCGACTAATTGAACTCTGGCTGCATATAACATTAACACCTCTGCTTTATCCGTCAGAGATTCACCTTCAACACCTTGTTTAATTAACCCTCGTAATTTTTCTGCCAGTGGTGTTCCACCCGGCTCACGGGTAAAAATTAAATCCTGAATACCGTGCTGCTGCAATATTTCAACGACTGTTTTCATCGCTGACGTTTTTCCTGCACCTTCCAGCCCTTCAATAACAATAAATTTGCTGTTCATTTGTCCTGTTTTAACCTATGACGATAAATATTTACCGCCTTGTTATGCGCAGCTAGATTGGTCGTAAAAGTATGACCACCTTTACCATTCGCCACAAAATAGAGAAATTCGGTTTTTGCCGGGTGGGCAGCCGCTTTTATGGAAGCGAGGCCAGGCATCGCAATCGGTGTGGGTGGCAGGCCATCAATCATATAAGTATTGTAGGGCGTCAATGTTGTTAAATCTTTACGAAAAATAGTGCCTGTGTATTTTTCACCTAAACCATAAATCACGGTCGGATCAGTTTGAAGCCGCATGTTCAACCGTAAGCGATTAATAAATACAGAAGCAACTTTTGTCCGCTCAACCTCAACACCGGTCTCTTTTTCAATAATCGACGCCATAATCAACATTTCATAAGCATTCTTATAGGGTAGATTTTTGTCACGCCCTTCCCACTCCTCTTCAAGCGTCATTTTCATCTGTCGATATGCTCGTTTCAGCAACGCCACATCGCTTGTACCTGCCGTATAGTGATAGGTATCAGGATAAAGCCACCCTTCCAAAGTATCGGTATCTTTTATATCGAGTATCTCAGCCAACTCCTGCGCATTTTTATTATCCAATTCATGCTTAAGATATTCAGATTGCTGTAGTATTTTCCACCAGTCAGATAAACGACTACCTTCAACAAAACGGACCGTAAATTGCGCTTCTTTACCACTAGAGAATAATTGCAACATTTCCCGCAACGTCATTTCTCGTGTCAATTGGTAAGTTCCCGCTTTAAATTCGGCAAGTTTTGGCTCCAGCCTTAATAACCAAGGGAAAATATGACTATCTTCAATCAAGTTATCCCGCACTAGTAACGCCTCCAAACCATGACGACTAATACCGGCTGGTAAGGTAAATATTCGATCCTGTTTAATTGTTAGTGTTTGATCCGCAAATTTTTCAACTTTTTTATAGCCAGCATAGCGTAATATTGCTGCCGTAATGACAATCAAAACCAATAGAGCAAAAAGACTTTTTTTCCGTTTCATCAATTAATCTAATCACTTAAATACATTGTTCACTTAGACACATTATGAATTACAATTTCAGACATTCAGGAAGCAAATAATCATATAGCTCCCTTGACTGATATTTCCATGTAGGCTGATTTTCATGAACTTGAATTTCTCTGACAGGTATCACTGGCATTAAAGAATTACAGACTATCACTTCATCTGCATCAGCCAATGTCTCGGGATAACAGTTTACACAGGAAAAGTGATAATCACTTTCCGATAATAACGCGATTATTCTTGCTCGCATCACCCCTTCGATACCACAGCCTCGTAAATCAGGAGTATACACATCTTTTCCTTTACGCCAGAAAATGTTTGCAGTACAGCATTCAACCAATAAACCATCCGTATCAAGTACCAGAGCTTCATCAGCATTTGATTTTTCGATAAATGATTTAATCAATACCTGTTCTAATCGGTTAAGGTGTTTTATTCCGGCAAGATAAGGGTTTATTCCCATCGGTATCGGACTGAGCACCAGAGAAAAACCTTTCTGACGCTGTTTCAAATAGTTATCGGGATAAGGACTAACAGACAAAATCTGATTGGATTGCGTAAAACCCTCAGCACTATAACCACGCCCTCCGGTTCCGCGGGAAATAATAACTTTAAGTACACCTTGTTCAGTTGTGGAAGCAATCTGTTTTATATGGTTTTCAAGCTGTTGCCAATCAGGTTGTGGAAGATATAACCTTTCAACGCCTTTTTGTAATCTTTGGATATGCAATGGCAATAAAGCGGCCTGCCCCTGTTCTATTTTTGCTGTTGTGAAACAACCATCACCGAATTGAACTGAACGATCATTCACTGGTAAATAGTCGCTCCGCTCCCCATTAATCCAATACATATCACTTTATTCTTAATTACTCAAAAAAGGCATTTCAATCAATTTATCAACAGACGGTATGATAGTATATCGCTGTCACGAGTGCAAAAATGCCCATGATTCTTGCCACAAAAAAAGCTCCAATAATGATTAACTATTGGAGCTCTCTATTTTGTCGCCTCTCAATATTTACAAATTCATACCGAGGGGCCTTCAACAGCAATTTTCTGTAATATCAGGCTTTGTCTGTCAATCAGGCTTAATCTTACGGAAAATCAGTGAGCCGTTAGTACCACCGAAACCGAAAGAGTTACACAATGCATATTCCATCCCCTCTACCTGACGGGACTCATTTGGCACGAAATCCAGACGGCAGTTTTCATCCTGGTTTTCCAGGTTGATAGTTGGCGGAACAACCTGATCACGCAATGCCAGGATAGTGAAAATAGATTCAACCGCTCCCGCAGCACCCAACAAATGACCCGTCATTGATTTGGTGGAACTCACTAAAACATCAGTACCTTCACCAAACACGGACTCAACTGCATGGGCTTCCGCTAAATCGCCAGCCGGTGTTGAAGTACCATGAGCATTAATATATCCCACTTGCTTGGTAGTAATGCCGGCATCTTTCAGCGCATTTTCCATCGCCAGTGCTGCACCTGCGCCATTTTCTGGCGGAGACGTCATATGATAAGCATCACTGCTCATGCCAAAGCCAACGATTTCTGCGTAAATTTTCGCACCACGTCTCTTCGCATGCTCATACTCTTCCAGTACCAGGATACCTGCGCCATCCCCCAGAACAAAGCCATCGCGGTCTTTATCCCACGGACGGCTTGCACTCTGTGGATTATCGTTACGGGTAGATAGAGCACGGGCAGCGCCAAAACCACCAACCCCTAGAGGAGTACTGGCTTTTTCCGCACCACCTGCCAGCATAATGTCAGCATCATTATAAGCAATAATACGGGCAGCATGACCAATATTATGTACACCTGATGTACATGCTGTTGCGATAGAAATGCTTGGACCACGCAAGCCGTAAATAATACTCAGATGACCTGCTACCATGTTTACGATCGTAGAAGGTACGAAGAATGGGCTGATCTTACGAGGACCATTCGCCACCAATGCTCCGTGATTTTCTTCAATCAGACCCAAACCACCAATACCAGAACCAATAGCAGCACCAAAACGACTAGCATTGGCTTCTGTTACTTCAATTCCAGAATCTTCAATGGCTTGCACACCTGCTGCAATACCATATTGAATGAAGTCATCCATTTTTCGTGCATCCTTGCGCGAAATATTGAAATCTTCATGATTAAAATCTTTAACCAGACCAGCAAACTTAGTTGCATGGTGACTGGTGTCAAAATGGTCAATAAGGCTGATACCACTCTGTCCGGCACAAACAGCTTTCCAAGAAGATTCTGCTGTATTACCGACAGGAGATAACATGCCTAGTCCGGTCACAACTACTCGACGCTTAGACACGCTTATCCTCCAGGGAGGGAAATTATTTAGGGCAGAAACATAGGCGGTCGAATGACCGCCTAGGTGTGTTCACTTATTCGCTTTGGTTCTGGACGTAATCAATAGCTGCCTGAACTGTAGTGATCTTTTCTGCTTCTTCATCTGGAATTTCGATATCGAACTCTTCTTCCAGAGCCATTACCAGTTCAACTGTGTCAAGAGAATCAGCGCCCAAGTCATCTACAAAAGAAGCTGAATTAACAACCTCTTCCTCTTTAACACCAAGTTGTTCAACGATGATTTTTTTAACGCGTTCTTCAATAGTGCTCATGCTATTAAATTTCCTATCAAAATTCGCTTTCGCGATGGTTTTCGTAGTTTATAAAATACAGGAAAAGATGCAACCCAATCCCGGCTGGTCGAACCACAAACTTGCACTATTTTGCGTTATTTGACACAAAAAATGCAACTGGTTCGCTCATTTTTTAGTTCATGTACATGCCGCCATTGACATGTAATGTTTCGCCTGTGATGTAAGCCGCTTCATCAGAAGCAAAGAAAGCCACAGCACTAGCAATTTCTTTCACATCCCCAAGCCGCTTAGCGGGGATATCTTTCGAAAAGTTCGCCAACTGTTCCTCTGGCAACGCTTTTAGCATATCAGTTTCAATAAGCCCTGGCGCAACAACGTTAACAGTAATACCACGAGAAATCACTTCACGAGCCAATGTCTTACTGAAACCAACAAGACCTGCTTTCGCCGCTGCATAGCTTGCCTGCCCAGTGTTCCCCATCGATCCCACAACAGATCCAATAGAGATGATACGACCATAACGTTTTTTTATCATGAAGCGCATTGCCGCTTTTGTCATACGGAAAACGGATGAAAGATTAGTGTCAATAACATGCTGCCACTCATCATCCTTTATGCGCATCACCAGGTTATCAGCCGTGATACCCGCATTATTCACTAAAATGTCAAGCCCACCCCACTCTGTTCGGATGGTAGTCATAAGCTGTTCAATCGATTCCGGATCAGTGACATCCAGTACAAAACCTTTACCTTTTTCACCAAGGTAAGCACTGATGACTTCAGCACCTTTTTCGCTTGTTGCTGTACCAATGATATAGGCTCCACGCTCTGCTAATAGTTCAGCAGTTGCACGGCCGATCCCACGGCTAGCTCCTGTTACTAATGCAATCTTTCCGTCTAATCTCATATTGTTCCTCAATTATTTTCCAATGCAGTTACTAGTGAAGCTGTGTCATTAACTGCTGCTGCACTTAAGGTATTGACAATTCGTTTAGTTAAACCTGTCAAAACTCTACCTGGCCCTACTTCTAATAGCCGCCCGACACCCTGTCCAGCAATAAATTCAACTGTTTCTGTCCAACGGACAGGGTTATAGAGTTGTCGTACCAGTGCATCACGGATAGCTTCAGCAGATTGTTCTATTTTCACATCAACATTATTTACCACCGGGAACTGAGGATGACTAAATTCAATTCCTTCCAAAACAACTGCCAGCTTATCTGCGGCGGGTTTCATCAGTGCACAATGCGACGGTACACTGACTGCCAAAGGCAGCGCACGTTTCGCACCTGCGGCTTTACATGCATCACCAGCACGCTCTACCGCCTCTCTCTCACCGGCAATAACAACCTGACCAGGTGAGTTAAAGTTAACAGGAGAAACAATTTGCCCCTGAGCTGCTTCTTTACAGGCGCGATCAATGGATTCATTATCTAAGCCAATAATAACATACATTGCACCAACGCCTTCAGGTACAGCTTCTTGCATCAATTTGCCACGCAGTTCAACAAGTCTAATTGCTTGTTTGAAATCAATGACGCCTGCACAAACCAGTGCAGAATATTCACCAAGGCTATGTCCAGCCATCAGTGATGGTGCTTTTCCACCTTTTTCCTGCCAGACCCGCCAAATAGCAACCGATGCTGCCAACAACGCGGGTTGAGTTTGCCATGTTTTATTCAGTTCTTCTTCTGGCCCCTGCTGAACCAGTGCCCAGAGATCATATCCCAGTACATCAGATGCTTCAGCAAAAGTTTGCTCGACAACCGGGAACGCCGTAGCCAAATCGGCCAACATGCCAAGGTCTTGAGAACCCTGACCAGGAAATACCATTGCAAATTCAGACATAGACATGTTCATCTTCCTGTCAAATTAAAAACGTATCAGTGCTGAACCCCAAGTAAGGCCACCACCAAAAGCCTCAATTAAGATTAACTGACCACGCTTAATCCGGCCATCACGCACTGCTTCGTCAAATGCTGTGGGTACCGATGCCGCAGAAGTATTACCGTAACGATCTAGTGTTACCACTACTTTATCCATTGTCATGTTTAATTTTTTAGCTGTCGCTGCGATAATACGCAAATTAGCCTGATGAGGCACCAGCCAATCCAACTCACTATACGGTAAGTTATTTGCTTCTAAAGTCTCATCAACTATATTAGCCAATTCACGAACTGCAATCTTAAATACTTCATTACCAATCATACTGGCATACGCTGGTTCTTTTAGATTCTGACGCTCCTGATAAGGCAATACCAACAATTCACCATAGCTACCGTTTGCATGAAGGTGAGTTGAAAGAATTCCTGGCTCATTAGAAGCCCCTACCACCATAGCGCCTGCACCATCGCCAAACAGGACAAGTGTTCCGCGATCTTCTGGATCAAGCGTTCTGGTAATAGAATCAGAACCAATAACCAATGCATGTTTCGCCACACCGGTTCTAATAAACTTATCAGCAATACTCAGTGCATAAACAAAACCAGAACAAGCGGCGGAAATATCAAAAGCCGCTGAATTTTGGGTACCCAACATGTGCTGAATTTGGCACGCAGAACTGGGGAAAGCATGGGTGGATGAAGCTGTTGCAACAATGATTAAATCAATCTGATCTTTATCAATGCCCGACATTTCAATTGCTTTCTTGGCGGCCCGAAACCCCATAACCGCAACGGTTTCATCATCAGTAGCAATACGACGTTCGCGGACACCTGTACGGGTAACAATCCACTCATCAGACGTATCTACCATTTTTTCTAAATCAGCATTAGTACGCACTTGCGCAGGCAGATAACTACCTGTACCTAAAATTTTTGTATACATGTATGTTCAGTCACTCTTGGGTAATGCTGTTTCCAGGCGTGCAGCAATTCTATCAGGAACCTGCCTTTCAACGGCCTGAACAGCCTGTTCGATTGCGGCTTTAAACGCATGCTCATTAGCCGCCCCATGGCTTTTGATTACAATTCCATATAATCCTAACAGACATGCGCCATTATACTGGTCAGGGTTCAGGTGACCGAAGCGTTTTGTCATCCGTTTTTGCAACCACTTCTTGACTATTTTCAACAACCAGGAAAACTTTTTCTTTTGTCCATCCGATGATTTAAGCAGGGATAAGATAACTCTGATCGCCCCTTCCATCGTTTTTAACGTCACGTTACCTGCGAAGCCGTCACATACCAGTACATCACTCTTACCTGTCAGTAATTCATCACCTTCCAGATAACCAATGTAATTTATTGTCGGAATGCTCTTTAAAACAGTGGCGGCTTCGCGGATATTATCCAGCCCTTTACTCTCTTCTGTACCAATGTTAAGCAATGCTACCGCAGGATTAACCACCCCTACGACTTCCTCGGCCATCACTGAACCCATAATGGCGAATTGTACCAACATGCGGCTATCGCAATTAACATTGGCGCCTAAATCCAATACGACCGTTTCCCGCTGTTTCAGGTTTGGCAACACGGTCATCAAAGCAGGTCTTTCAATGCCTTCTATAGATTTTAGCATCAATTTAGATAACCCCATCAATACTCCGGTATTTCCTGCGCTGATACACGCCTGCGCTTCACCTGATTTCACTAAATCCAAGGCAATACGCATTGACGTTCCTCGGCTGTTACGAATCGCTTGCGATGGTTTCGCATCATTAGCCACAACCCGTTCAGCAGGAACCACTTGTAAACGACTGAGCAACTCAGCATCGCTATTTACAAGCATCGGAGAAATGATATCGGGGATCCCGACCAGCAATAATTTAAGTCTAGGGTTAGACGCCAGTGCCTGCAATGCAGCAGGCACCGTAACGCGAGGACCAAAGTCCCCGCTCATGGCATCTAACGCTAAAGTCAGATTAGTCAAGGTATTAACTTGCTAATGACTGGCGGAGATTATTTGTTGATGACTTTGCGGCCACGGTAGTAGCCATCAGCAGTCACATGGTGACGCAGGTGAGTTTCACCAGAAGTTTTATCTACAGACAGTAATGGTGCAGTCAGTGCATCATGAGAACGACGCATACCACGTTTAGAACGAGTTGGTTTATTCTGTTGTACGGCCATTGACCTTACTCCTTAAGTACTTTTCTTTAAGCTGGCTAATACGGCAAATGGGTTTGGTTTTTCAGCCTCTAGAGGTAATTCACCAAACACCATGTCCGCCTCGGACACTTCACAGTGTTCAGAATCATGTACCGGAACCACCGGCAGAGAAAGAATTATTTCATCTTCAATCATTGCCAGCAAATCTATTTCGCCAAATTCGTTAACGTCAATTGGCTCATACTCTTCCGGTAATGCTTCAGCCTGTTCATCATTGACGACCGGGCTAAAACAATATGTTATGTGAACGTGATGGCTGAAATTACCGCCACAACGCTGACATTCAAGCGTAACATCCACATCGGAATGCCCACGCACAACCGCCAGACGTTGGTTATCTATCTGAAACGATAAAACGCTGTCTACATCATTGTCCACGCTAACCACAGATTCCGCGATACGCAAAACTTGCTCAGGTGAATAACTACCTGCGTAGTCTAATCGTTTCTGAGCTGCGCGAAGCGCATCAATGGTTAGGGGTAATTTTACCTTTTGCATAAGGCGCGCATATTATCTTTGTAATGAGATATAGTCAAAGAAAAAGGCCACACATCTGCACCTTTCCGCCAAATATTCGCTTATTAAGCTGCGCCTAGTTTAAAATGCCTGCAATTATTTCGCCATGTCTTTTGGAAAAATTATGACACAAATCATTTTAGCTTCCACCTCAGCTTACCGCCGCATGTTACTGGAAAAACTTCGTTTACCCTTTATATGCGCGGCTCCTGATACTGATGAAACACCTCGAATGAATGAAAATGCAGAACAACTCGTTATGCGTTTGGCACAAGCCAAGGCACAGGCATTACAAGCTAAATATTCTCAGCATTTGATTATTGGTTCTGATCAGGTTTGTGTTATTAATGGCGAAATTACCGGCAAACCTCACAATTTTGAAAATGCATTTAAACAATTACGGCAAGCCAGTGGTCATTGCGTCACCTTTTATACCGGCATTTGCCTCTTTAACAGCAAAACAGGAATAGCTGATACCCGTTGCGAATTATTCAATGTCTATTTTAGAGAACTCACTGATGATGAAATCTGTGCTTATTTAACCGCGGAAAATCCCCTTAATTGTGCCGGAAGCTTTAAAAGCGAAGGGTTAGGAATTACTTTATTTGAACGACTTGAAGGGAAAGATCCGAATACGCTAATCGGTTTACCATTAATTACATTGACTGAATTATTAATCCGCCAGGGGGTAAACCCTCTGACGGAGATAGGTTAATTACTGTGATGCTGACGTAGCATTTTTATACAATAGCGCAACTGCTCATCCATCGGCGCTTCAAGACGTAATGTCTCTCCCGTCGAAGGATGAGTAAATTTTAGCGCGCTGGCATGCAAAAATAGGCGGTTAAGACCCGTATCTGACAGTTGCGAATCAAAGACTTTATCGCCATAACGATCATCAAAAGCGATCGGGTGCCCAGCATATTGTGTATGAACACGGATTTGATGAGTCCGACCTGTTACAGGGCTGGCTTTCACTAACGTTGCATTGGTAAAACGCTCTTCTACTTTAAAACGTGTTTCAGAAGGCTTACCTTCACTGTTTACCTTAACAATCCGCTCACCACTTTGCAGGATGTTTTTCAGCAATGGAGCCTGAACAACTTTACAATGTGATTGCCATTGTCCCCGAACTAAAGCCAGATAATCTTTCTGCATCTGTTTAAGTCGTAACTGCTCGTGCAAGGCCCGTAAAGTTGAGCGTTTTTTAGCAATTAACAAAATTCCAGAGGTATCACGATCCAAACGATGCACCAATTCGAGGAATTTGGCTTCCGGACGTAAAACCCGTAGCCCCTCAATAACGCCAAAACTTAAGCCACTACCGCCATGAACAGCCGTACCGGAAGGTTTATTGAGCACCAAAATGTAGTCATCTTCGTATAAGATACAATCGCCTAATGCAGCGACTTTATCCAATTTAGCTGAAACTGGCGCCTCTTGCCGTTTTGCAACCCGGACCGGCGGGATTCTAACAACATCCCCCGCAGACAATTTATACTCAGGTTTTATCCTGCCTTTGTTTACCCGAACTTCGCCTTTACGCACAATCCGGTAAATCATGCTCTTAGGAACCCCTTTCAAACGCGCTAATAAAAAATTATCAACCCGCTGTCCGGCCTCATCGTCATCAATAGTGACAAATTGTACAATTTGATTATTCGTTTTCATGATAGCAATTTTAATTATCACTCAAGCAGAGTGCTACTCATTTTTAAATATGTGTAAAAATCACGCATACTTTCTAGCTGTTACCTTCCCTACTTTAAGATAAAGATTAAATATTAACTATTTCTTCCTATTTCATCAGAAAAACCGCTTAAAGACATAAAGTCACCTTGCTATCACCCCAACAGCAATGGAATAATACGTAGCCACCATCAGTTTTTTAATCCTGAATGGCGAAGTTAAACGTTTGTTCTTTATTTGATTGCACAAAAACGCAGCAATGGCGTAAGACGTACTGGGAAATCAAATAATTAGCGGGCTACGGGTAGCAGATTACTGGAATTGGATCAAATCCGCTTCATTTATATTTGCAGATTATTCCTAGAAAAGGGTACTGTTTTCTAAGTGAAAATTCAGACCTACCGAAAATATGCGTCTCTATACAAACGACAACCGGGAGGTTGGCGGATTTGTAAAAGACACGAGACCATCGGTTACCAGTCGCTCATCTATATTTGCCCGTGGCTCTATAACTAATGTAAAAAATAATGAGTAAGTTACAATGAAAAGAATGCTAATCAACGCAACTCAGCAAGAAGAGTTGCGTGTTGCTCTGGTTGACGGGCAACGTCTTTATGATTTGGATATCGAAAGCCCAGGACACGAGCAAAAAAAAGCAAATATCTACAAAGGTAAAATCACCCGAATTGAACCTAGTTTGGAAGCCGCTTTTGTTGACTATGGTGCTGAACGGCATGGTTTCCTTCCTATTAAAGAAATAGCCCGCGAATACTTCCCCAATAACTACCATCCTCATGGTCGCCCTAATATCAAAGATGTTCTCAGGGAAGGCCAGGAAGTTATCGTTCAAGTCGATAAAGAAGAACGTGGTAATAAAGGGGCTGCTTTAACTACTTTTATCAGCCTGGCGGGCAGTTATCTGGTATTAATGCCTAATAATCCTCGCGCTGGCGGTATTTCCCGCCGTATCGAAGGAGATGACCGCACAGAACTGAAAGAAGCTTTGGCATCGCTAGAAGTGCCGGAAGGAATGGGGCTGATCGTCCGCACTGCGGGCGTCGGTAAATCCGCAGAAGCACTACAATGGGATTTGTCATTCCGCCTTAAACACTGGGAGGCGATCAAAAAAGCCGCGGAGAACCGCTCTGCGCCATTCTTAATCCACCAAGAAAGCAATGTTATCGTCCGTGCTTTCCGCGACTATTTACGCCCAGATATCGGTGAGATTTTAATCGACAATCCCAAGGTTCTCGATCTGGCACGGCAACATATCACTGCACTTGGCCGCCCAGATTTCACCAGTAAAATCAAGCTATATAGTGGTGAAGTTCCCCTGTTCAGTCATTATCAGATTGAATCGCAGATTGAATCTGCATTTCAGCGTGAAGTTCGCCTGCCATCAGGCGGTGCTGTGGTTATCGATACCACAGAAGCGTTAACCGCGATCGATATTAACTCTTCTCGCGCAACACGCGGAGGGGATATCGAAGAGACCGCTTTTAATACCAATCTTGAAGCAGCGGATGAAATTGCCCGTCAGTTACGCCTGCGTGACCTTGGTGGTTTGATTGTTATCGATTTTATCGATATGACACCCGTACGCCATCAACGTGAAGTGGAAAACCGCCTACGTGATGCTGTTCGTCAGGATCGTGCTCGTATTCAAATTGGTCGTATTTCCCGTTTTGGTCTACTGGAAATGTCCCGTCAGCGCCTAAGTCCATCGCTAGGTGAATCCAGCCACCACGTTTGCCCGCGCTGTAGCGGCACAGGGACTATTCGTGATAACGAATCCCTGTCGCTATCCATTTTACGTCTGATTGAAGAAGAGGCACTGAAAGAGAACACGCATCAAGTACATGCTATTGTTCCGGTACAAATCGCCTCATATCTACTAAATGAAAAACGCCAGGCAGTCAGTGCAATTGAGCGCCGTCAAGGAGACGTTGGCGTGGTGATCGTGCCTAACGATCAAATGCAGACTCCCCACTTCTCTGTCTTACGCGTGCGTAAGGGTGAGGAAATTTCTACACTGAGTTATCTGCTTCCTCAATTTCATGAAGCTGGAACGACAAATCCTCAAGAAGATGTCCAACCTGAACGTAAGCGTCCTGAACAGCCCGCTATTTCTGCCTTTGCTTTACCAGCCGATACGCCAGCACAGCAGCCATCACATAAAGCAAAAGAGAAAAAGCCTAATCGCCCTGCTCAGACTATAACGGAACAACCTGGTCTCTTTAGCCGCTTCTTAACTGCTTTGAAAAAAATGTTCAGCACAGAAGAAGAAAAACCGGCCCAGAAAAAAGAGAATAAATTATCCGGTCATGATAGCCGTCGCTCTTCTGAACGACGTAACCAACGCCGTCAAAATTCACGTAAAGATCGTGATGATAATAATCTGCGTGATGAGCAACGTAATAACCGTGATCGTGACGAGCAACGAAAAAATCGCAACACTCAACAGAAAAATGGCGCTCAAGATAACAACGTGACGATAGATACGGTTGCTCGTGAAGCTCAACAGCAGCAACGTCGCGAGCAACGTGCCGAACGTCAACGCCGTCGTCAGGAAGAAAAACGCCAGCAGCAACTTGAAACCCAGAAGCCAGAAGTCGTTGAAAATGAGGTTGAAGAGCGTCTTCCAGTCGCACCACGTCGCCAACGTCGTCAGCTTGAACAAAAAATCCGCATCATAGATGAAGTGAAAGAAGTTACAACTGCCGCTTCACTGCCGGTTCCTGTTGTTACAGAAGAGCAATTACCAGCACCGGTTGAAATACCTGTAGAAACAGTTCAGCCACAACAACTGGCTGAAAATAAAGAGCAACAAGATAATGTTATGCCACGCCGCTCTCGTCGCTCACCTCGTCATTTGCGCGTTAGTGGTCAGCGCCGCCGCCGTTACCGTGATGAAAGAAATCTACTTCAATCACCGGCGCCATTATCTATGGCTGTTGCATCACCAGAAATGGCTTCCGGTAAAGTTTGGGTTCGCTATCCGGTGGTTCCGATTTCCATAGAAATTCCTGAGGAAATTTCCATGATCGAACAGCAAGAACAGCAAAATGAGGTATTGCCAACAATAGCAGCAGAGACAGATTCTGCAATCACCGTTATTGCAGAATCTGAGCAAACCATCACTGAATCGCCTAAGGTAACGGAGACGCTGGAAGTTCGCCAGGACGGAATCAGACCTGAAACAGGCATTACGGAACAAAATGACATTGTTCTACAACAAACCGAATTAATGCAGGAAGAGCCGTCAGTTACTGAACTTGTTGCAATAACGCCGATTGCCTTTGAATTTGAACAGCAACCTGAAACAGAAGAAGACATTGTTGTTTCTAAAGAAATTGCAGCAGTGATGACTGTCGAAGAGAGTAAAGATGAAATGGTTAAACAGCCTGTTGCCGTTATAGCCAAAGTTCATCATGCTTATGCGCCAATGACCAAAGCGCCAGCCCCTGAGATGATTGAAAAATCCATTGTTATTAGTGAATGGCAACGGCCTTTTTCTCATTTTGACGGGAAAGGGGGAGCTGGGGGCCATTCAGCCACTAATGCGGCTACTTCACCAATGGCTAAACCACAGTCTTTTGAATAGATAACATCGTTTAATATTAGCAGAATGGCTCTTTTTGGGGAGCCATTTTTTTTGCTACTAACCCCACAAAAATACTTATCGTTAATTTTATTCTATCTATATAAGGGGTAGTTTAAACGGCTATCACTGTTACTCTGTTCAATTAATTATCATTCGATTTATTATTTAACCAGGAGAATAGTCTATGAAACCGTGGCTTATTTTTGGTGCAGGTAGTGGCGTTGGACGCCATCTCGTGACTGTCGCGCTGCAACAAAAACGTCCCGTAATTGCTCTTATCCGCAATGCTCAGCAGGCTACTGAGCTAAGTGCTTTAGGCGTCAAAGTAATACAAGGCGATGCCTGTAATCCCGAAGATGTTGAAAAAGCGGTACAACATGTAAGTTCAAAAGCAATCGTCTTCTCTACTATTGGTGGAATTGATTCAGATCTCCCTGGCAATATGAACATCATTGATACTATTGAGAGAACTGGAATAACACGTATGCTACTCGTTACCTCAATAGGTTGCGGCGAAGGCTGGAAAACCTTATCACCCAGAGCTAAGTCACTGTTTGGCCAATCCGTCAGGCGTAAATCAATGGCAGAAAGCTACCTTCAGACAAGTTCTTTAAATTACACAATTATTCGCCCAGGTGGATTAACAGATAAACCGGGAACAGGCCATTGCCAAAGATATCAACATGAAATTCATGGTGCAATTAGTCGCCAAGATGTCGCACATCAACTGGCAACTATGGCAGAAGAAGAATCTTCATATCAGCAGATTTATACCTTAGTTGATCCAGAGCTTAAACCTGATTGGGTTACTGCGTAGTCGGTAAAAATAACCACGCACTCACGCGTGGTTATCTAATGATGCTATTTGAGTTCACCTATTGTTTTAAGCTTTTTAGACAACTCACGACGCTCTTTAGAAAGATCCGCATTTTTAATTATGTGATCATCTATGCGGTCTTCATAATCACTTCTCATATTCATAATGATGCTCTGAATATCCTCAATTGACATACCGGGCTTGATGTATTCACTCAAGTTATCAAGCAATAAAACTCGTTTCTGGTTATCACGTATTTTCTTCTCATTGTCTGCGATTTCACGCTGCAACTTATTCTTACGACGAAACATACGTACAAACTCCAGCACATTGTGGAATGACGGTTTATTTGCGTTGTCCATTTTCATACCTTTCTTTTACTCAAACGTATAGATTATCCAATTTAACTACACAATAAGACCAAAACCATTAATAGACAAGTTAGTTTCCGTTATTTATTGATTCTCATTAATTACATAAACCTGTTAACTTCTTGCTAAAGATTCAACATATTGACTCAATCGAAAACAATCGTCCATTGCGAATGAATAATAAATCGCCAACCCTCCACTGACAGAAGCACAGTTTTTCCCTATCGCTCATCTTCCATCTCTTACTCTACAATTTTTTCAGATTTCAAGTGTACTATCATTAATCACTATTATCTTATACAAAATGAATAAAAAACCATAAAGTTAATTCCATTTAGAAATTAAATCATTAAATCAGATATCAATAAACAAACCAAACAAAGACAATTAATTATATAAAACATGATAAAAAAACCTGAATAAAGTATCAGTATTACCCCAATATTCTATATATCTTAAACTGTCTTCACACTTTTATTTTTCAATTACTTGTAAAATAGGATTTTCAGGGAATTATTTTAGAGAAAATTTATACCAAATAGGAAAAACCTTTAGTTTATTAGTTTATTAGTTTATTAGTTTATTAGTTTATTAGTTTATTAGTTTATTAGTTTATTAGTTTATTAGTTTATTAGTTTATTAGTTTATTAGTTTATTAGTTTATTAGTTTATTAGTTTATTAGTTTATTAGTTTATTAGTTTATTAGTTTATTAGTTTATTAGTTTATTAGTTTATTAGTTTATTAGTTTATTAGTTTATTAGTTTATTAGTTTATTAGTTTATTAGTTTATTAGTTTATTAGTTTATTAGTTTATTAGTTTATTAGTTTATTATTTAAATCTCTTACAAAAATCACTATATTTGTGACATTCATCTTAATAACAGAATAAAAATCCCTTATTGCTGAAACACAATTAAAATTGACGAAAAACATAACAATGGTTAGGTTTGGTGATGAAAAAAATTCCTTTTGATTTGGATGGTTACGAAATATCTTTTGGCCATGCACGTAGAACAAGAATTCCAATTATAAGAATAACCCATCCAAAAAATGGGATTTCTATTAAACCATTTTATAGTGTCAATAGAATAAATTTACTTGAAAGAATTCAATATGAAACTGGTTTAAGTGAACAATATATTGAATCTATCAATGAGCATTTTCAAGAAATTAATTATCCTTAACAAGGATAAATATACTCTAATTATTATATACCCTGTTTGCTGGTAAAATTGCCTAAACAATTCATCAGCAAACTAATAAAAGGCATTTATAGATTTCCTGTGATAATACCATTGATAATAAGGAAGCCCCCCTGAAAAATGTATTTATTAATCGAATCCACCTTAGTAAAGAATAATTTTCATACTTACTAATTGTAACCTATTGGAGTAATATACATTTTTCTTTCATTTTTTCCGTTATATAGTAAAAAAAACCAGAAAGCGCCAAACATATACCTGCAACTATCGCATACTGATATCTATTTTCCAATGTTGACATTAAGGTAAAATAAACTAATCCAATAACTGAAAATACACTCACCCCACCAATTATCCCTTGAGTTATGTGCATCACGATTTTCATCAATATACTTACTATCTTCATTGATCTAGCCTTACAGAGAACTCTTCAAATATTTCATTAAATAAATTAAATTTGACATATTCACCTCGTTTATTTTTTCAACACTTCGATGCATACTGCGGTAGGCAGGTCAATATTGTCAAGGGTAAATGTTCTTAAAACACACAATTTTTTATTTCAAGTACTCAAAATGTTAATAACCAACTTCCGATCATGGAGCAAAAAGTAAGAAAATATGTACACAATAGTACTATGATAAATACCAAAATGTTTTGCAGTCAGTTTAACGCCAAAAGTACCTGACAGGAAATCCTCAGCAACCTGAATCCTAGAGGCAACGGGATATTTTTCTTCATAGAACCGCCCCCTTAAGTCAGTAATCTGGCGTCCAACTTTTAGGATACAACTCAATAGGACAAGGAACAGTCACATATACCTGCTTCACATTAGCAAAGCATTGCAAAAATATAACAATTTTGTTATTTTTGGTTCATGAAATATACTATCGATTACTATAGCACCGAGGTGGAGAACGAGATCCTTGCTCTCCCTGACACACTTCAAGCCCGTTACATCAGGTATTCCGAAAGAATGCGAGAACATGGTGCCAACCTCGGAGAACCACACACAGAAGCGTTTGGTAATGGGTTGTTTGAACTCAGACTCAAAGGGGCTGAAGGGATTGCTCGCGTGTTCTATTGCACAATGATTAGGCACCGTATAGTGATGCTGCACAGCTTCGTGAAGAAAACGCAAAAGACCCCACTTAAAGAACGCAGGAAAGCCGAAATCAGAATGAAAGAGGTAGAAAATGACTGGTAAACATACCCCTCCAACTATGACACACGATGAAATGGTTGCAAAAATGCTGTCAAATCCGGCTGTAAAAGCTGAATACGAGAAACTGGAACAAGAATTTGCATTGCTTGATGAACTGCTAGCTGCACGCAAAAAAGCCGGGCTAACACAAGCGCAAGTAGCTGAACGCATGGGAACCAAAGCAACGGCCATCACACGGCTTGAAAGTGGGCTAGCTTCTGGTACACAAGGGCCTTCGTATAATACATTGAAAAAATATGCAGCAGCTGTCGGTAAAAAATTACAGATACGCCTAGTATGACTTTGTAATCTGATAGACACCTGTGTAAATAACCAACCACTATCAGACCTGAATTAACACTAAATAATAAATTACCATTTTATTTGGACATTAAAGCTGATTAAAACCAAACTACGCGGTAAAAGAATAATTAATCAACAACCTTGGACAGTGAACAACAGTGAAAAATAGCAGCGAACAACCCACTTTCTACATCCACGACTACGAAACTTTTGGTCAACATCCGGCCTTGGACAGACCGGCTCAATTTGCTGGTGTTCGTACTGATATGGATTTCAATATTATTGAAGAGCCATTAGTTATTTACTGTTCACCCGCTGATGATTATCTTCCACAACCAGAAGCTGTCATGATTACCGGCATTACTCCGCAAATTGCATTAGAAAAAGGGGTCAATGAAGCGGAATTTGCCCGCCAGATTCATAATGTATTCAGCGTACCGAACAGTTGTATCCTCGGTTATAACAATATTCGGTTTGATGATGAAGTCAGTCGGAATATATTTTACCGCAATTTTTATGATCCATACGCTTATAGTTGGCAAAAAGGTAATTCCCGTTGGGATTTGCTTGATGTATTACGTGCCTGTCACGCCTTGCGCCCCGAAGGTATTGTCTGGCCAGAGAATGAAGATGGTCTACCTAGCTTTAAACTAGAACATCTCACCAAGGCAAATGGCGTTGAACATTCACATGCTCACGATGCTATGTCCGATGTCTACGCCACGATCGCAATGGCAAAATTACTCAAAGAAGTACAGCCAAAGATGTTCAATTATTTCTTTCAGTTAAGAAATAAGCAGAAAATTAGCTCCCTCATCGATATCCCTCAAATGAAACCACTGGTTCATGTTTCCGGGATGTTTGGCGCCGCTCGCAGCAACCTCAGTTTGGTTGCGCCTCTTGCCTGGCATCCAGTAAACCAGAATGCGGTTATTATGTGCGATTTAGCTGGAGATATTTCACCATTACTGGAATTGGATGCAGATACGTTACGTGAACGTCTATATACCCGCCATGATGAATTGCAGCCAGATCAATTGCCAGTCCCTATAAAACTGGTTCATATTAATAAGTGCCCGATAATCGCCCCCGATAATACTTTGCGGGCAGAAGACGCTGAACGTATTGGATTAGATCGTAATCACTGCGAAAAAAATCTGGCTATTCTACGGAATAATCCACAAATCAGAGAAAAAGTTGTAGAACTGTTTGCAGAGGCCGAACCTTTCCCTGAATCCGATAATGTTGACGCTAAATTGTATGACGGCTTCTTTAGTAGTGCCGATAAAGCAGCAATGAATATTATTCGGGAGACGCTGCCTCAGAATTTACCGGCACTCGATCTGACTTTTCAGGACCCACGTATTAAAACGCTGTTATTCCGCTACCGTGCCAGAAACTATCCCGCTACTCTAACTTACGATGAACAACAGCGTTGGTTACGTCATCGTCAAGATGTCTTAACTCAGGATAAACTGAATGAATATTTCTTTATAATTGAACAACTCTTCATTGAACACCAAAGCAATGAAGAAAAATGTCGTCAGCTCAAAGCACTCATGGAATATGCAGTGCAACTGGCTGGATAATTAAACGGGTCGAGAACAAATATAAAACGGCGAGTCATATATACTCGCCTTTCTTTCTAACAGAATGATTGTCATCAACTTTTACAGATTTGAACTTTCTTAATACCAGCATAACGTTGTAACTACTGAGAATATTGACATTAAGATCTTTCGCCCCAATTTTTCAGCTTGGATGTTTTTCCAATTCCTGGGTTGAGAGTGTTAGTGGGATCAGTCATCCGATAAAAAGCCTTAAGTTGGGGTTTAGCTTGATATACATGCCCCACATTATGCTCTGCCGGGTATTCCGCACCTCGTTTATCAAGCAGTTCTATCATTCTTTCTTTCAATGCCTGTACATCTACCCCCTTTTTCACAATGTAATCCTGATGGAACACGTAGCACATAAAATGCCCACAATAAAGTCTGTGTACCAACACATCATCAAACTCTGGGGGTAATTGTTCAAACCATTCACGATCATTACGGCGCAGAGCAATATCCAGTGAAAGGATATTCTCTACTGTGTTGCTATGCACCGCTTGATAGCGGATAGCTGAACCACCAGCGGAAAAACGATGCAGGAACGCTTTAGCGCCTTCCTTCGGTGTACAAGCAAAGAAATCCCCTTCTACCTGGCTAAAATATTTTTCCAACCAGCTTCTGGCCTCTTCAACCCCATCACCGGACATCTTTAATATTAAATGGTGCTCAAAACGATTACGATATTCTTTTAAACGCTTAGGCAAATGGGAAGGAAGTAAGCGACTTAACCCCTGCATAATGCGATCGACAAGATTGGCAGGCAAAAATGGGATACGATTGAAGATAGCGTCCATTCTCCCTTTTAAAGTAAAATAAGCTGGCATTTTATCAGTACCAAGCTTATCAATCATGATAAAAGTATCTTTACCATAAGTTTCCGCAATATCGAAAATATCCCGGTGCATATATTCACCTGCCACCGGTAAATTATGAAAATTTGCTAATATATGGCGACGTAATTCCGTCAATACGCCAGTTTGGTTGGTACCGATATAAAATACTTGAGACAAAGGTTCTGCCGGAAAAGTATCGAGCCGGACCGCAAACACAACCAGCTTACCAGCACAACCTGAAGCTTCAAACAAACGACGCTCGTCAGAATTGAAACGAGATGGAGTATCAGCATCTACGTCACGCACTCTTTGGGCATATTCATGATCAGATGCTTTACGCTGCCCCTGTTCTACATCCTGATTACTGTAACGCTGTTCTTCCAGACAAGAGAGGATCTCTTCCGGCGTTTCTCCCAAATAGATCCCCAGATGATTAATCAATTCCGGCTTACCGCGCTCATTAACTCGTCCATACAATGCCATTTCGGTATAAGCCGGCCCACGATGAATTAAAGAACCCCCTGAGTTATTGCAGATGCCCCCAACCACGGAAGCGCCGATGCAGGAAGAACCGATAACTGAATGAGGTTCACGCCCCAGAGGCTTGAGCGCACGTTCAAGTTGCCATAATGTACTGCCCGGTAGCGCCACTACCTGATTACACGATTTTAAAATCTGAATCTTATTCATGCGTAGTGTGCTAATGATCACGATGTCACGATCGTAATCCTTGCCATTCGGAGTAGAACCTTCGGTTACCCCCGTGTTGGCCGCTTGCATTAAGATGATTTTATCTGCTTCAACACAGACCTTAAACACACGCCACTGTTCCACCAGTGAACCGGGAAATACGACAGCTAAAGCATCTCCCTGGCCGGAGCGAAAGCCTTTACGATAACGTTCAGTTTTATGGGGGGCAGTCAGGATATGAGATTTACCGACAATATTGGTCAGGGTAGTAATGAATTGTTGATTTTGAGAGGTTTTTGTACCATTCATAGTCTCTTCCTTAATAATAATCACCTCTCAGAGCATAGATTGTTTTTCTCCGTTTACCGTTGAAATTTTTCTTATCTGTAAGCTACCTCGCTGTTTTTTTTCCTAAGCTCCCTTTTCTTCACTATTACGATAAATTGACAACATAGGAAAAATAATGGCGCCAAATTCGGCGCCATTATTCTTTTGCTAGATATTAAACCATTTCAGAGCATTGCGGCATCGGCTGCCGGAAGCGACGGGTCAGAAATACCATATAAATCAGACCAATTGCTCCCCAAGTTAGCCCCAATTCCATAGAACTTTGTTCCAGATTCATCCACAGCACACTAACAGTACAAGCACCTATCACAGGTAATACCAAGAAATTAATTGTATCTTTTAATGTACGGTTACGACGTTCACGGATATAGAATTGAGAAATGACTGACAAGTTCACAAAGGTAAACGCTATCAACGCGCCAAAATTAATCAGAGCTGTTGCAGTCACCAGATCAAAAGTAATCGCAGATAACCCTATAATACCTACCAACGACACGTTGATTACCGGCGTCCGCCATTTTGGATGAACATAGCCAAATACTTTCTCAGGAAATACACCATCACGCCCCATAACATAGAGCAGACGGGAAACCCCTGCGTGAGCCGCCATACCAGAAGCCAAAACGGTGACACAAGAGAAAACCAAGATAATGGCTTGGAACAGCGTACCCGCTACATACAGCATAATTTCTGGCTGAGATTCATCCGGGTTCTTGAACCGAGAGATATCTGGAAAATAGAGCTGTAAGAAATAAGAAACCGCAATAAAGATGACACCACCGATTAATACTGTCAGGAAAATCGCTTTCGGGATCACCTTACCAGCATTCGGCGTCTCTTCGGACAACGAGCTAATGCCATCAAACCCTAGGAATGAAAAGCACAAAATCGTGGCCCCAGTAATCATTGGGATTAAATTAGCATCCTCAGAAACGAATGGTTTCGCACTCCATAAAGTCCCAACTCCTTCCCCGTTGTACACACCGTGGATCAATAAACCCACAAATACAACCATAATGGCAACCTGAACAATAACAATACCCGTGTTGAGATTAGCAACAACGTTAATGCCACGCAGGTTAAAAGCTGTCATCAGTAATGCAAACCCCACGACGAAGATCCACGGATCTACGCTAGGAAAAATGGCCTGAAGATAAATTTTCGCTAACAAGACATTAATCATCGGCATGAACATATAGTCCAATAGCGATGACCAACCCACCATGAAGCCAACATGCGGACTAATGGATTTTTGTGCATAAGTATATGCAGATCCGGCAGATGGGAAACGTTTTACCAATTTCCCGTAGCTCAAGGCGGTAAACAGAATTGCTATCAAAGCAATAGCGTAGGATGTCGGTACGTGACCGTCAGTCAAACCAGAAACAATGCCGAAAGTATCAAAGATGGTCATAGGTTGCAGATAAGCAAGACCCATCATCACCACCTGAACTAAAGTCAGTGTTTTTCTGAGTTGAACTCGATTGTTCGCACCAGTCTGGTTGGTGCCTAGTGGGATTACAGTATTACGCGACATGAGCGAAACCTCCCATAACTCCGATTCGTGTTATGACACTACTTAATCGACAGTTACTGGGAAGACTTCGCTTCTGCCTATAGGCAGGAGAGTTAGAGGCTGGATTATATGCAGAGCGCAATGCTCCGTAGTCATCGATGCAGCAGCATGTACCGATTGGTACAAGTGCGAAAGAGAATAATTGCTCCATATTAGCGTTCCTCATTACGGCAACCGATCCTCGTTGCGGTTGCTCGTGGGCCAATTATCTATCCGGCTCAGAGTCCGGCCTCTGGTATAGTAAAAAATAAGTCAAAGCAAAAAAAATAACCGACACATATAAACGCATCAGTTATTCTCTAGTGGGCGAATTCTGCACTCGAAGACCTGAAATAGCAATACTCGCCGCACTAAAAGTTCATTATTTTTTACCACACTCATCGATAGCGCTATGGAGTTTAGCGGTGTCATATACATTTCTTTGACACGAGCTAAGTTTTAACACAACACAAAACGGATTGCTATTCAGTTTTTACCGGTATAAGTAAAAAACAAAAATCCCCTCTGTCAGCAACAAACAAAGAGGATTATGGCACTGTTAGTTAGAACGCGTTATTAAAAGTCGTAATTGATACCAATGTTATAGCGACGACCATCCAGTTGTGCCCCATAATTCTCACTGGTAACACGTTTATCAAATACGTTATATACACCGCCCAACACGCGTAAATCTTTGGTCAGATTATAAACAGCGCCTATATCCACAAAGGCATAAGACGGCGTTCCTTCACTCATTCTTTCACCACGATCTAAATAATCTGAAGTTTTGCCACGGAAGTTAACTCGGGTCCAAGTTTGCATTTCTGGCAAAGCTTGCCAGTTCAGAGTCGCATTCACCATATGTTTAGGCATTTTGTTCAAAGGTTTTCCTTTGTTTTTCCCACTCTTCTGTTCTGAATCAGTGTAAGTGTAGTTTGCAGCCAATGACCAGTTTTCAACGATATCCCAGTTCATTGTCGCTTCTATACCACGAATATTAGCTTTTTGTACGTTTATACGTTCACTGATAAATGTATATACATGTGGATCCGTTCCGATAGTGCAAGGTTTTGAACTCTTCCTACTACAAGCTGTGATTTCTGTGATTTTATCTTTAAAATCAGTATTAAATATGGTCAATCCAGCATTAAAATTATCCCGATTGTTCCACATAACACTAATTTCTTCATTGACACTTTTCTCTGGTTTCAAATTCGGGTTACCCAGAATAATACCATTTCCAACATAACCACCTGTTTGCTGCCCCCAATCCGCCGAAATATAACGCAAATCCGGAGAACGGTAACCTGTAGATACACCACCTTTAATTGTCCATTGTTCATCTACATGCCACACACCATATAAGCGTGGAGTCCAATGACTGCCAAAATTCTCGTCTTTATCCATACGGATACCACCAGTCAAGGAAAAGTCATTGGTCATCTGCCACTCATCCTCAGCAAACAACGCCCAACTCCAGCGAGTCAATTTATCCAAGCCATTAGTAGAAGCTAGTCTATTATCACCACCATGTAAGTTCTCATAACGATATTGCCCCCCGATACTCACAGTATGATCATCTAATAACTGAAAGACGGTTTGGTTATTAAATACAGTATCTTTATACCTCATATCACGCCCAGGATTACGTGAATCATCATGTTGAATATATGAAGTCATGGTACCGAAATCATAAATGCCATTATGCGTAATAGAATAGTTATTACGATCATAATCATTTTTCGAGTCACTATAACGAGACGATTTTCCTTTAATAGCATTACGCTTCTGCTCATAACGACCCGCTTCAAAATCAAAAGTATTCTTATCATCAGGTGTTAGAGAAAGAGTTGCTGAACCGTTACGCATTTCTTGCTCATTAAAGCCATTAATAAATTTATCTTCGTTGCGGTGAGAATATAGGCCATTGACTTTCAAGCCTAACAAGCCATCAACCACTGGCCCTGCTGCATAAACACTGCTCTGATAACTGTTACCTGAATCTTTACTTTCAGTTAATGTCGTATCAGTACGGAAATTGGTTCTCCACTCCTTCTGAACTTTACGGGTGATCACGTTAATCACCCCTCCCATCGCATCAGAACCATAAAGGGAAGACATAGGACCGCGTACCACTTCGATGCGTTCTATCGCGGCCAATGGCGGCAACCAACCCTGCTCAATACCCGAATTATCACTGTTTGGACGAGTACCACGGGTGTCAACACGCTTCCCATCGATCAAAATCATAGTATATTGAGGCGACATACCACGAATACTGATATCACTGTTGCTAGCACCACCTGTAACAACGACCCCCGGCACATCTTTCAATGCATCAGTCACATCACGATAAGCCTTCGTTTCCAATTGTTCACGGCTCACCACAGAAATAGACGCTGGCGCATCTTCAATTTTCTGTTGAAAGCCTGCTGCTGTAGTCACAATAATAGTGTCATTATTGCTACTAGCCGCAAAAACTGAGCTAGATGAGATTGCAGCAATAACGCCTAACGCGATTTTTCTTTTATTAAAAACACCCATTCCCGATTCTCCAAAAGATATAATTTCACTTTATTCATCTATAAAAATGGATAATCAACATGTGCTCAAATAACGAGGATAAAATATTTACCTCTGTGTGGTTTTATTATTTTATTAGCCTGATTATATCTTATTACCATAAAGCATAAGACAATATTCTCTATTAGTTCCAATAATCCATCTTATTAATTTATTCCATTTACTATCCTTTTCAGTTAAAGAGTAAACCTCAGCATTAGTCAGGCAAAAACTGTAGCGTTCAAATGCAGTTAGCTTTTAAACACACAGTAATACAAGGTAAATAAACTATTCCTCATGTACGGCGATGCACGTTCTGATTTTTATGCGCATTACGCGCCTATGCTTTATCATAAATATAACTTAAACAATAAGTTAAAATGAATTCTCCAATCTCTAGCTTTGAAATCAATACCTATAAAATACCCCTCTGATAACTGTGTTTAATTCCTTGCCATGTCACAAATCAGTATTAATATCATATACAGCTACCCAAGGTAATAATATTACGACAATATGTTTATCGTGATACCAATACTACTACGTAGTATTAATCATTTAAATTCAACTCACTAAGTAGTTCATTTAATAAAAATGAATAATCAACGTATGCTAAGGTAACGAAAATAAAATATTTATCCCTGTGTAGTTCTATTAGTTTACTAACATCTTATTACCATAAAGTATAAAATTTTATTTTTATTAGCTATAATAATCTATCTTATTAAATCATTCGATTTACCATCCTTTGCAGTAAAGAGTGGAGCTTGGCATCAGTCAGACAAAAAATGTCGCTTTTAGCACACCGTAGTATAAGAAAAATAGATCGTTCCCCCACGTATAACTATGTATATTCCGTTTTTGTGCGCAGTTTATGCCATATTTTGTAAAAAATATAATTTAAATAACAAGTTAAAATGAACTCTCACTCGCTAGCTTTGAAACCAATCCATCAACTAATACCTGGGGAATGCCCTGAGAACAGCGTTCAATTCTGCCTTTGACGCCATAAACCTGTGCCAGACTCTCTGACGTAATAACTTGCTCTGGAGTTCCTTCTGCAATTAAATGACCTTTTTGCAACATTAATACATGCTCACCATGACGCAATGCGATATTAATGTCATGTACAACGACCACAGTAATAATATTCCGCCGATACGTTTCTTGCGCCACCAGCGCCATTACGTGATATTGATAATTTAAATCCAGCGCACTAAGCGGTTCATCTAACAATAATAACGTTGGCTTACGGATTAACGATTGCGCCAATCCGACCAACTGTTTTTGGCCGCCAGATAATTGATCTAAATAACATAACGCCAGGTGTTCAATCCCCAACTGACGTAATAACGACATCACCTCTTCTTCACTGGTTTCAGAATGACGCCATCCGGACGCTCGTTGAGCAACGATAATCGATTCTAGTACATGCAAATGAACACCAGCAGGTAAGCTTTGTGGTAAATAAACCACATTGTCCGATCGCTGGGCAAAACTCATCTGCATCAAATCTTGACCATCAAGCCAAAGTTGACCTGTCGCACGATTTAAACCAGCCAAAGAACGCAGAAGTGTTGATTTACCGCTACCATTTGGCCCCAACAGTACCGTAATTTTCCCACGCGGCAACGGAGCAACATTCAGATTTTCAATAACCGAATGTTTCGGATAACCCGCGAAAAAATTGCTAATGGTTAATCCCGAGCTCATATATTCCCCCTATGACGTAAAATTATGCTAAGGAAGAATGGAACCCCCACTAACGCAGTAACGATCCCAACCGGAATAACAACACCCGGGATAAGATTCTTCGAGGCAATGGACGCCATAGAGAGCACCAATGCACCAATTAGGGCACTGGCTGGCAAATAGAAACGATGATCTTCACCAAACATCATACGGGCAATATGTGGCGCAATTAAACCGACAAAGGCAATTGGCCCAACGAATGCAACGGCTAAAGCGGCAAGAATACTGATACGCAATAATGTCCCCAAGCGCAGACGATGAACATTGATACCAAAACTGATTGCACGATCCTCACCCAAGCGCAGCGCTGTCAGTCTCCAGGAATTCATCATTGAAATAGGAAAAACAGCGGTAAACACCAACAACATAACACCCAGTTTTATCCAAGTTGCTCTGGCAAGACTACCCATTGTCCAGAGCACCAACCCCTGAAGGGTATCTTCCGTTGCGATAAATTGCATCATGGAAACCAATGCTTCAAAGGTAAAGACCAGCGCGATACCAAACAATACTACCCCAGACGTAGCAACGCGTGTCCAACGAGTAATCGTATCCAGCACCAATGCCGCCAACAAAGCGAAAATGAAAGCATTCGCAGAGATGAACCATTGATCAGGCACGCCAGGAATACCAATATCGGATACAATCGCCAACGCAGCACCAAATGCAGCCGCCTGAGCAACCCCTAAAGTAGAGGGACTGGCTAATGGGTTATTTAAGATCGTCTGCATTTCCGCGCCAGCCAGCCCAAGAGACAGGCCAATCACTACCGCCATCAGGGCGTATGGTAAACGGATATCCCAAACAATTACCCGTGTACCCGCATCCACACTCTCTGGCGATACTAAAGTCTGCCAGAGAGATGACAAAGATAAACCTGATGGTCCTATCGTAAAATCTAACACCAATGACACACCAATAATCAGCACGATGAATACCATCATCACAATACGGCGGCGTAAAATATATTGGTAATGGACTTTTACACTGCTGTCATCTAATTGTTGTTTCACCATTGGCTCAGTAGTGGCGCTCATTATTCCCGTTACCTGACTTACCGATTACTTCTCACTGATCCAGTAGACCCCTGATGGATCAACCGCCAGGAATTTACTGTGTAATTCATTCAGCGTCTTTTGCGGATCTAAATCTGCAAATTGCTTAGGATAAAACCATTTAGCAAATACTTGAGTTGCTACCACATTATATGGAGAGTTGTAGTAGTTATGCCAAATCGCATAATCTCTGCCCTCTTTGACCGCAGTCAACGAGCTAATACCTTTACGTTCAGTCATTTGTTTCAGACTGGCTTTTGCTAATTCAGGCGTAGATTGCGCTCCCAGTTTTACACCAGGTTCATTACTGTCTGGCGCTTTTGCACCACTAGCAATGTAAATATAAGGGTCAACTGCAATAATTTTTTCAAGGTTCATGTTACCAAGTACGCTTGGCAGAACACCTTTAGCAATGTTTTTACCACCAGCCAAATCGATAAAGTTACCCATATTACCGTCACCGGCAGTTGCACAGCAGTCTTCAAAAGCACCCGCTCTCAAATCGATAAATACTGTTGGTTTTTTCTCTTCCGGGATTTTATTAGTGATGTCAGTCACCAGCTTTACATTTTTTTCGTAAAAATCGGCATATTCCGCCGCTTGTTTCTCACGATTTAGTACTTTACCTAGCATACGAATGCTCGGCAGCGTATTCTTTAACGGCTCAGTACGAAAATCGACAAATACAACCGGAACACCTGCCTTTTCAAGTTGAGCGACCAATTCGCTGTCTTTACCAGGACCATGACCAGACAAACCAAAAATAGCGATATCCGGGTTGAGAGTTAATACTTTTTCAGAACTGACACTATCAGCACTGGTATTACCAATCAAAGGAACCTTGTCAATTTCAGGGAATTTAGCTTTATAGACAGCATAAGACTGTGGGTCCAATTTGCGGAAATCACCTTGCCAACCTGCGATACGGGCCAGTGGTTTATCGCCTTCAAGTAAAGCGATAGCGTGGAACAAACGGCCCTCGCCCAACAAAACACGATTTACATTCTCAGGAACTTCAACAGTGCGACCAACTATGTCGGTGACCGTTTCAGCCCATGATGCGAAGCTTGCCATGACTGCCGAACCCGCTAACAGGCCGACACTGATACTCTTTGCTACAGATCGAGATATAAATTTCATTTTGCTAGCCCTTTGATATTAATAATTATGGCATTAACAATAGGCCAAATGAGAATACTTATCAATATGATCTACACAAATTTTGGTAAATTACGTGATTAATTGTATGATTAACTCTATGAAAAATAAAAAACACCCATCTGATCACAAAATGGGGGTTTTCTTTTAATTTCCTATCAATAACGGCTGATCTACTCAGATAAATAAAACATTAAGATAATAATAAACTAACCGCGAATCGAATTAAAAAACCATAAAAACCAGACGGGCAGGAATTTTTTCAAAGATCCCTGCCCGTCTGCTAATCACGATTTAACATATTCACATTCACTGGTTTGCGATATCAGGAAATTTCATCTCGCTATATTTAATAAAGTGAGTTTTCTTCACTAACTTGTAACCAAACCAAATCAACAGGAATAATGGAATACCAATATAAGTTGCAGTGACACCATACCAGTCAATTTTATCTTGTAGAAATGCTTGATAATTCTGTCCTAGTGTGATCGTCAGACATAAAACAAACGCAAAGATTGGGCCAACCGGGAAAAATCCCGAACGATAAGGCAACCTACTTAAATCCAATCCCTGAGCTATATAGCCACGGCGGAAACGATAATGGCTGATAGCAATCCCCAACCATGCAATAAAACCAGTCATCCCAGAGGTATTCAACAACCACAGATAGACGGTCTGATTACCGTACATTGAACTGAGGAAACACAACGCAGCAACCACTGTTGTTGCATACAAAGCATTACGTGGAACACCGCCTTTGGATAATTTGCCAAAAATCTTCGGTGCTTTACCCTCTTTTGCCAATGTGAACAACATACGAGTCGATGCATACATACCTGAATTACCCGCAGACAACACAGCCGTCAAAATAACCGCATTCATCATAGCCGCGGCGGATAATAAACCGGCGTTTTCAAATACCAACGTAAACGGACTAACACTGATATCACCGACCTCATTACGCAGTAGGCTTGGATCAGTATAAGGAATAATCAGACTGATGATCAGGATTGCAAAAATATAGAACAGCAGAATACGCCAGAATACCTTACGTACAGCACTAGGAACATTTTTCGCCGGATCTTTTGATTCACCCGCCGCAATGCCAATCAGCTCGGTTCCCTGGAAAGAAAACCCAACTATCATCGCCACGCCAATCATGGCTGCGAAGCCACCAGCAAAAGGCGCATCACCAACAGTCCAGTTATGCCATCCAGCCCCCTCAGCTCCTTTCATGATACCGGCTATCATCAGTAATCCGACCACAATAAAGACAATAACCGTACTGACTTTAATTAAAGAGAACCAGTACTCAGCTTCACCAAATCCTTTCACTGAAATAAAATTCAATAGGAAAATCAGCGCGAGAAATAGCGCACTCCAGATCCAACCCGGCATATCCGGCAACCAGTACCCCATAACCAATTGAGCAGCAACCAAATCCACCGCGATAGTCACCGCCCAGTTGTACCAATAGTTCCAACCCAAGGCAAAACCAAACCCTTCTTCAACATATTTGGAACCGTACGTTGAGAAAGAGCCGGAAACCGGCATATAAGCGGCCAATTCACCCAAACTGGTCATCAGGAAATAAACCATCAAGCCAATTAATGCATAGGAAAGTAATGCTCCGCCAGGCCCTGCCTGTGAAACTGTCGCACCTGAAGCCACGAATAACCCGGTGCCTATTGATCCGCCAACGGCAATCATCGCCAGATGCCGAGCTTTCAATTCACGTCGCAAATGTTGCGCTACTGGTTTCCCGGAAACACTT
The DNA here is from genome assembly GCF_019090985.1 of Photorhabdus akhurstii. NCBI lineage: Bacteria > Pseudomonadati > Pseudomonadota > Gammaproteobacteria > Enterobacterales > Morganellaceae > Photorhabdus > Photorhabdus akhurstii. Next base: position 3,352,942 of record NZ_CP020335.1, read on the forward strand.
TTTTGTTGTTGAGACATTCTGTTCCTGTTAGCTGCGAATAAATCTGATGGCGGATTGTAACAAATCCTCACTATCAAAATAGCGAGGAAGCGCTGTTATAAGATACCTTCATAATTTAGAGAAAATTATAAGTAACACAGCTAATTTTGGATTTTAGACAGAACGTAAACCTTACCGGCAATAACTGAGCAATTTTTGCAATGCGTTAGACATGTGCTTTTGCCGATGATAAATTAGGTACAATACTCTGAAAAGTCTTAATCCTGGCACTTTTAACTCCAGTAAAGTGCGATTTTGCAATTGTTCCGCAACGACTCGTCTGGATAAACAACTGATACCCATACCAAATTTGACCGCATGCTTTATCGCTTCAGAGTTTCCCAATTCCATCAAAATCTTGAACCCAGGTAAACGGGCAAACAACAGATGATCCAGCACTTCTCGTGTACCCGATCCGCTCTCCCTTAATATCCATGATGCCTTAACTAAATCATCCAATTTTAAATCCTGCTTAGCTAACGGATTTTCGGGAGAAGAAAAAACAACCAACTCATCCTCCATCCACAGCTGAGTTATCAACTCAGGACTATGACAGGGACCTTCAATCAAACCAAGATCAACACGGAATTCCAGCACAGAATTGATCACATCCTGCGTATTACTGATATTTAACTCTAACGGCGTATCAGGAAAATCGTGACGATAATTTGCCAGCATTTCCGGCAACATATAATTACCAATGGTACTACTGGCAGCGATACGTAACGCTCCCAACTCCTGTTTGAATAACTGCTGAATTTCCCCTGCCTGCTCTAGCAACGCCAAAGCCTTGGGATAAAGGAGGCGGCCATGTTCATTAGTCACCAACCGCTTTCCTACCCGATCAAAAAGCTGTACGCCAAGCTGGTTTTCCAGATCCGTTAATGAGGCGCTCACTGCGGACTGAGATAACGCCAATTGCTGAGAAGCTTGCGTCGTTGAACCGCTTTTCAATACCTCAGTAAAAACTTCCAACTGCCTCAATGTGATGTGCATATTGCCCCGCAAAATATGGTGTCAGTCAAAGTTAGCTTGTTTTAATTTTATACAGTAATAAACAACTTAACAAAAATCCTCTTTCTTACCACTTTTTCAGATTACATATAAAAATATTATCAATTTTAATGATAACTTAATCTGCTATATGCTTATGCTTAAAACATATAAGCAAAGTGAGAAACATCTATGTCTGATATTCGTGCTGAAAGATTCAACAAACAATCATCTATCCCCGGTATCAAATTAATACCAGGGTTAATATTGGCGGCAATACTTACTGCAATTTCAATATATGCCGGAAATATCCCGTGGTTTATTAATATGGGACTGGGCACATTAACACTGGCGATCCTTGCGGGGATTATTGCCGGTAATACTGTCTACCCTTTACTCAAACCTTATTGCGATAAGGGTATCCATTTCTCAAAACATTATCTCTTGCGAGCCGGTATTATTCTTTACGGTTTTCGTTTGACATTTCAACAAATTGCCGATGTTGGTATTACCGGCCTTCTGATTGATGCAGTGATATTATCTTCCACTTTCTTTATTGCAATCTGGCTAGGCAAATCACTCTTTGGATTAGATCAACAAACGGTAATACTAATTGGCGCCGGTAGCAGTATCTGCGGCGCAGCAGCTATTATGGCAACAGAGCCGGTAGTAAACGCCCCTGCCAGTAAAGTTGCTGTTGCGGTATCGACAGTTGTCATCTTTGGCACTATCGCTATTTTCATTTATCCGTGGTTTTATCAACTCAATGAGTATTATCAGTGGTTACCACTTACTCAGGAAACTTTCGGTATCTTTACTGGCTCTACCATTCATGAAGTTGCTCAAGTTGTTGCTGTTGGACATGCGATTAGCGATCAAACGGAAAACGCAGCCGTTATCAGTAAAATGCTCAGGGTTATGATGTTGGCGCCATTCCTGTTGTTATTATCCCGTTACATTAGCCGAGCCAGCACTAAAAATGGAAAAAACCGTCAGGAAAAAACACCAATGACTATCCCTTGGTTTGCGGTGATGTTTATTGCAATAGCGGGTTTTAATTCTTTCAATTTACTACCTGCCGCAATAGTTCATTTTCTGATTAATATCGATACTATTATGCTTACTATGGCAATGGGGGCATTGGGTTTAACGACTCATGTGAGCGCCATCCGTCAGGCCGGATTTAAACCCATTTTATTAGCTCTAATTTTATTTGTCTGGCTGATGGCGGGTGGTTTTTTGATAAATCTGGGCATTCAACATTTGTTTGGTTAATCAAAATCCGCACGGAAAAATTTCAGCAGCATATAACCTTTCCATTCTTAAGGTTCATTGAGTGATTGAACAATGTCATAATGACGTAAAGTAGGAAGGAGAAAAATATGAAATTTGTTGGAGCACATGTCAGCGCTGCCGGCGGAGTTGATCAAGCGGTTATCCGGGCGCACGAATTAAAAGCTACCGCCTTTGCCCTATTTACAAAAAATCAGCGCCAGTGGAATGCTCCACCTCTATCCGCTGATGTTATCGATAAATTTAAAGAAAATTGTGAACGTTATGGATATGGCCGTCGGCAAATTCTCCCCCACGACAGTTATCTGATTAATCTCGGCCATCCAGAAAGTGAAGCTCTGGAAAAATCCCGGCTAGCTTTTATTGATGAGATGCAACGTTGCGAACAATTAGGGATCGATCTATTAAATTTTCATCCTGGCAGCCATCTCAATAAAATAGATGTGGATAAATGCCTCGCACGTATTGCAGAATCTATCAACATTGCTCTCAATAAAACCCAGGGAGTCACTGCTGTTATCGAAAATACGGCAGGTCAAGGCACTAATCTGGGTTTCAAATTTGAACATCTGGCGGCAATTATTGACGGAGTTGAAGATAAAAGCCGAGTGGGTGTCTGTATTGATACCTGTCACGCCTTTGCTGCTGGCTATGATTTACGTACGGATGATGTTTGTAAACAAACTTTTCAACAGTTTGAAAAAGTTGTTGGTTTTCAATATCTATGCGGAATGCATTTAAATGATGCCAAAAGTGAATTCGCCAGCCGTGTTGACCGACATCATAGCCTTGGAGAAGGAAATATTGGCAAAACACCTTTCAGTTATATTATGAAAGATGCTCGTTTTGATGGTATTCCTCTCATCCTTGAAACGATAAACCCAGATATTTGGCCGCAAGAAATTGCCTGGCTGAAGTTACAACAACATTAATTATTCTTTAATTAAAGCATCATTCAACGGGTATCAGTTCAACGTTAGCCATCATGGCCGCTAATTCGGGGCGATTACTGATACCTACATTAGGTTGGCTAACGGCAAGCGCAGATACAGCCGTCGCTAATCGCAACGTGTGTTCACTGGATTCTCGCATCAGCAGACCATAAACCAAACCACCAACCATTGAATCACCAGCCCCAACAGTGCTGACGACTTTACAATATGGTGGTTTTGCCAACCATGCTCCAGAAGCATTAACCCATAATGCCCCCTGTTCACCCAAGGATATGACAACATGAGCAATTCCTTGATCTCTAAGTTGATGCGCAGCCATGATGATATCGGATAACTCAGGTAACTGGCGCCCTGCCCATACTTCAAGCTCATGGCGATTCGGCTTCACTAACCAAGGGGATGCTTTTAATCCTGCGACCAATGCTTCACGGCTGCTATCGAAAATAATACAAGGGCAAAGCTGGCGCAGACAGGTCATCCAGTCAGTAAACGATTCAGCAGAGACACCAGCAGGTAAGCTTCCACTCACAACCACCATATCAAACTGCCCAAGCCATGAAAGCGAATCATTAACAAATCCTGACCATTCAGCTTCACCGACATAAAAACCAGAGAAGTTAAAATCTGTCACTTCGCCGCTTTCTTCTGTCAATTTGACATTAATCCGTGTTCTGCCCGGTACTAAATGAAAACGATTGACCATACCATTTTCATTGAAGAATTGTTGAAATCCTTCCTGATTTTCCTTACCCAAAAAACCACTCACCGTGACATCAATACCTAAGTCGCGCAAAACTTTAGCAACATTATTGCCTTTTCCCGCAGCATGTAGTCCGGCGGTTTGCACTCGATTGATCGCCCCCTTGACGATTTCCGGGCACAACCCCACTAAATCATAAGCAGGGTTTAGGGTGATAGTGGCAACTCTACGACTCATTTTGCCCAATGTCTCCTAAGTAGATAATCATCATTACTACGAATTTTCAGTTCTATTTATATCACTTTATATCACTAAAATTGAATCGTTTCAGTTAAATTCCGTACTTTATTGATCGTTGCCTTAAATTGATTTACGGATAAGAATAGCATTGAGTTTTTCTCAAAATGAGATGCAAATTTGCTGAAATTTAGATGAAGGAATAAACCAAATGTCTGTCATTGTGGGTGTTGGCGTTGTTATTGTAAATGAACATGGACAAGTATTACTAGGAAAACGCAACAGTAAACATGCACCATACTGGTCAATCTTTGGTGGTCATGTTGATGCAGGAGAAACTTTTGAGCAATGTGCAATCCGTGAAATTGCAGAAGAAACAGGTCTGACAATTCAGTCACCAAAAGTCTACGGGATTTGCAATAACCTTCAAACTTATCAACAGGAAGGAAAACATACTATTTCGGTGTGTTTACTGGCAAAACATGCAGGAGATGAGCCGAAATTGATGGAACCAGAAAAATGTGAACAACTTATGTGGTGCAATCCTGATAATCTTCCTGAACCTCATTTTGAAGCCAGTCGGAATGCAATAAAAATGTGGCAAGAAAATAAATTTTATCTGACCGAATGACTAACTTATGTTAGTTCAATTTCAAATAATCCTTTATGACATCTATTTACACTCTATAGACAAAAATGTATCTTTAAGCTAGTACAAAGAAACAATATACCAGCAGGAGTTAAATATGTCCATTGAGACAACCCAGAGTTTAAAGCGCCCTCCCATACTGGGAGGTGCAATGATCATTGCCGGAACTGCTGTCGGTGCAGGAATGTTCTCTACTCCTGTGGTAACTTCTGGAGTCTGGTTTACTGGCTCAATTATTTTGCTGGTTTACACATGGGCGTGTATGTATTTTTCCGGCTTGATGATACTAGAAACCAACCTGAACTATCCATCAGGCGCCAGCTTCCATACCATGACTAAAGATTTACTCGGTAAAGGATGGAATGCCATCAATGGTATCTCTATTGCATTCGTGCTTTATATATTGACCTACGCCTATATTTCAGCGGGCGGCTCAATTATTGTCCACAATTTTAAAAATATTATTCCGATATCACAGGCAAATGCTGGCCTTATTTTCGCCTTTATCGTTGCACTTATTGTCTGGTTATCGACTCAAGCTGTGGATCGTCTGAGCACAATTTTGATCGGCGGTATGGTGATTACTTTTTTTATGTCCGCTGGCGGTATGTTTACCGAAGTTAAATATGTCATCCTGTTTAATCAGACGGATGCTATATCAAACGACACATCAACAAGTTATATGCCTTATGCTTTAGCCGCTCTGCCCTATTTACTCGTCTCATTCGGATATCACGGTAACATTCCAAGTTTAGTAAAATATTATCATAAAGATAGCAAAGCTGTTATTCGCAGCCTGTTATTCGGTACGTTAATCGCATTAGCTATTTACATCTTGTGGCAATATGTCATTCAGGGAAATATTCCCCGCGAAGTATTCAAACAGATTATTGCTGATGGCGGGAATATCGATGCTTTATTAAAGCACATGGATAATACAACAAACAGCGAAACCGTTCACCAGCTTCTAAATGCCTTTTCTTATATGGCATTAGCAAGTTCATTTCTTGGTGTCTCTTTAGGGCTATTTGATTACATAGCTGACTTCTTTGGTTTTAAAGATAATAACACCGGCCGGTTAAAATCTGCATTAGTGACATTTATTCCACCAACAGCGCTAGCTTTACTGTTCCCCAATGGTTTTCTATATGCTATTGGTTTCGCTGGATTCGCTGCAACTATCTGGGCGGTCATTATTCCAGCACTTATGGCTCGGGCAAGTCGTCAACGCTTCCCAGAAGCCAGCTACCGAGCGCCAGGAGGAAAATTCCTTATTGGGTTTGTCATCCTGTTTGGTCTGATAAATGCTATAGCTCATATTTTGTCCTCCCTTGATTTATTACCTGTGTATCGTTGATATAAAACATTCTTACTACAACCCCAATGTAAAAAAACAGCGGGGTTTTTTAATCCCTACTTGCCTAATGCCCTGACTGCGAGTAATTTTGTCGCCGATTATTCTCTTGCAGTTTTATGGAAGGTTACATATGGCTAAAGCCAACGAAATTAAACGCGGTAGTGCCGTCAGTTATAATGGTAAATTACTGCTAGTCAAAGACATTGATATTCAAGCACCAAGCGCCCGGGGAGCTAGCACATTATATAAAATGCGCTTTACTGATATCCGCACCGGCCAGAAAGTGGAAGAACGTTTCAAAGGCGATGATATCCTTGATACGATCAACCTGACTCGTCGTAGCGTTAACTTTTCTTATATTGATGGTGATGAATATGTTTTCATGGATGATGAAGATTTCACACCTTATCACTTTAAAAAGGAACAAATCGAAGAAGAGTTGTTATTCATTCCCGAAGGTGGCCTGCCGGGCATGCAAGTTCTGACAATAGAAGGACAAGTCATTGCCCTTGAACTACCACAGACAGTCGATATGGTTATCGAAGAAACAGCCCCTGGAATTAAAGGCGCTTCAGCCAGTGCACGGACAAAACCTGCCAAAATGAGCACCGGACTCACCGTGCAAGTACCTGAATATATCAGTAGCGGAGAAAAAATCCGTATTCATATTGCAGAACGTCGCTATATGGGACGTTGCGATTAACAATAGTAGCTAATTCTGAGTTGCCCAGGATAAAACAGGGTAACTCACTTTACCTATTCCATTAATTAAATCAGTCACCTACTTTCCCTTTAGCATTTAGAGATAATTTAAATTCTCAAATAAAATACAACATAAATTTGTCACTCATTCATTTTAGCAATGACAAATAAAATCCTTACTCCTCTTCTAAAATTTTTCTTAACATCAATTATAGAAAATTGTAACAACACCGATTTTATCTTTTCCTTTTATCCATTTAATCTCTGTTACCCCCATTTGGTGTGGTAAATAAAAATAAATATCATTTTGCAAATCGAGCTTTCGTCGTTGGGTAATTTTATGTCCCTTTCGCCAACAAGTGGTGTCAGCCCAGTTATCACGCCAATCAAAACGACACGGTGATTCAACGATCGCACCTGAAAAGCGAATAACCCCTGTATTTGATGTTGTTTCTGATCCGCTATTGACAACACTAGGAATCATCAGAAAAAAGCAACCCATCATAACCCGGAACATAGACATAAAGCCCTCACCATAAAACAGCATCATTCGCTGCGATTTCCAAAAATGAAATCAACCTAGAAATCGGAAAAATTTATGAGTCTATGTATTGGTAACGGCTATTTTCGTTGTTTATTTATGATTTTTAGCGATTAAAGCTGATTAAGATATTTATATCTTCCAAAATTAGAATTATCAGAGATAATTATCAATAAATTAAGAATTTACAACCTTAAACACCACAACATCACTCAATAAAAACCCGCAGAATTGAACAGATATAGTTACCAAAGTAAATAAAAAATGAAGGAAAAAGCACAAGGTAGATAAAAAAACAACAAATTAACTTATGATTAAGAATTGTGACATTATTACTCAATATTTGTTATATTAACCAACATAATTGTAAGTTTAGTTACCACTTATTTTATTTTTAACAAATAGGTCTCCCATGACACGCAGTCACTCATTTACCATATTTATATTGAACCTGTTGGGGATTACTCTGTTTCTCTCTTGGTATTTACCAGAACAGCACGGTTTTTGGTTCAAAATCGACTCTGCAATCTTCCACTTCTTTAATGAGAAATTAATCCCAGGTTCAGTATTCACAGAATTTGTAGCATTTGTGAATATCAGGGCTTTCGATGCCATTTCGCTTTTATGTATGGGATTACTATATTACAACGCTTTTCGTAAACAGAATTACGATGGCAAACGCAGATTATTCATGATTGGTCTGGTCATGATAATAAGCGCAGTTATACTTAACCAAATCGGTCATCTACTCCCAGTTATCCGCCCAAGTCCAACATTAACCTTTGATCATATCAATCGTATTAGCGAAATGACCAATCTGGCAACAAAAGATGCATCAGGCGATAGCTTTCCAGGCGATCACGGATTAATGCTTCTGATTTTTAGCTGCTTTATCCTTCGCTATATCTCAGGTAGAGCATTCTGTATCGCATTATTGATCATGGTAATCTTTGCATTACCTCGTATCATGGCAGGAGCGCATTGGTTTACTGATATTGCCGTCGGCTCTTTATCACTGGTGCTAATCGGAACAAGTTGGCTACTATTAACACCATTAAGTGATGTCATGATTAACTGGCTGGATAAGAATCTGCCACAAATTGGTCGCCCAATTTAAGATCTTTCCCTTAAACTCTTTTTACCGAATAATATTGGGGAGATATTTAACCTTCCCAATAGCTCATAAAACCCACATAAATAACATAAACTAGCAACATTCCTGATCTCTCCTACTTAGAAATCTAATTTTTTGTAAATTATGTCATTAAATACTCGCCTTTTCCTGATTGTTTCTGTACTCTCGGTCTGAATGACATTTATTGTAAATATCGTTATAAAACGTGGCATCAGGCGCGTTTTTCCACCAAGCGCGTTGTTTACTCATTGTTTTTTCTAACACCAGGCTTCGAAGCGTTTGATATTTTTCAATAATAGCGACCAACTAAGGTAAGGATAGCAAGGGAAAACAAAAATAATGGTCAAGTCTCAACCGGCTCTGAGATACATTACGCGGCTGATACCCGCGCTGTTCGTAGCGATCACTTTATCCGCGTGCAGCTCGCCAGATTCATCAAGGTTTCGTAACACACAAACTGATACGCATGCAGTAAACGGTAAGAACGGCTTCTTACTTCAAGCGTCTCAGGATGAATTCGAAGCGCTTGTTCGTAATCTGGACATAAAATCTAAAATTCTTAGCCAATACAATGGCTGGAAGGGCGTTGCCTATCGACTCGGTGGCGATACAAAACGCGGTATAGATTGTTCTGGCTTTGTTCAACGTACTTTCCGTGATCAGTTTGGTATGGAACTGCCACGTTCAACATTTGAACAACAAAATATTGGCAAAAAAATCGACCGCTCAAAGTTGCGCCCTGGCGATTTAGTTTTATTTAAGACAGGTGCCCGTACCAGGCATATTGGCATCTATGTTGGCAATGACCAATTCGTCCATGCTTCTACCAGCAATGGTGTCGTCGTTTCCAGGTTAAGCAGCACATACTGGAGCAAACGTTATTACGGCGGTCGCCGAGTCATCAGCAATAGCATGGTACCTAACGGCTGATTGTACCTAACGGATAAAAAGTACCTAACGGCTAAAAATTTTTCCCTTGCCCACAAAAAAGCGCCTCCATCAAAGGAAGCGCTTTTCGCGTTTATATCAGAATGGATAAAGCGCAGTTATCTTTTCAGCAATGGCAGCACCAAGTGTCTTCAAACGACACATAACCGCACTTTCATCTTCACTATTAATAAATAAGCACGGTTGACCTTCCAACTCAATCACAGTGCTTCCGATTTGCATATCAGCAAGTGATTGCTGCAATTTTTGCATAACATTCCACGCAGCCCCGTCCTCGTGGCTGAGTAACTTCAACCCCATCAGGCTGCTCTCTGCATTCACTTCATCAACCGGAAGTGGCTCAACTTTGATACCCACAAAACCGGGTGACCACCTGTAACTTTGCGGCAGCCGATGTACTACCGAAAGCTGAATATTATTCACGAATCATTCCTACCTGAAAGAACATAGATACAAAAGTTAAAGTTAGCGGCTATCTTCAGGTGTTCTACTCGCCAAAACCGAATAACTAACCCCCAAAAAAGGTAAACGAAAAGTTAAATTTGTGTTTATAGTATTACATTAATTCCAAATTTCACCTTAGAAAAAGTGAGATCAATCTCTCATTTCTCATATATTTATACTTTTTTTAAAGAAAACTCAACTAATTTTTATGCAAAAACCCAACTTTATGTTTAATGATTGTTTACATATTTTATTTTTTCAACTCAACACTTTAACATAAAAATCAAATAAGAACTGTAAAAACAAATAGATAACAATGTGTTTTATAAGGTATAATTAAAGACAACCTAATAATAACGCCATTTAATATTTGTTAATTTAACAAAAATACAACAAAGACTTATAATTACTATCAATGCATCAACAACAACTTATTCTCATGGCAGAACATTTCGGAATTTCCTTACAGTCAAAAGTTAGACTGTTAGCCCAACGGGAATACAAAAATCAACAAAACACAACAGCAATAATAAAAAAACAATGAAACAACAATAGTTTCGCCTCGCTATAAATAGATCAGTACCACTATTTATAGCTATTAAGCACAACCAATTTTCAATTCCCCGAAATATTCAGGAAAAATACTCTCTTTAATAAAATTATCGTTTTTAATGATAATTCCAGTGATACAGAAAATGCTACTGATACCACAAACTCATTACAGCCTCATTATTTAATGGTAAATATTAAAATAAAAAAAACACCATAAGAATATGATTTAATAAATCATATTAAATCTTACCACTATCAATCAAGAATATATCAATGAAAGAAGATATACATTTTAGAATAAAATGGTTACTCAATAACCTCTCATAAAATTATAACCGTAAAATATCATCAGAAATATTTTTCGCTTACAATAATTTTCTTTTTAAAGAAAAGGCTGCACATGAAAACAGCCTTCTGTTTTTATTTACCGACTCTTTTTTGTATACATAATAAACAGCACAGCTAAAATAACAGATAAAACCATAGAGCCAACCATTGGCCAAGCATTTTGTGCTGGTAACATGGCAAGTAATGCACCAACCAAGGCACTAATACCATAACGAATTGTACCCGCAAATGAAGACACCGTTCCGGCCATATGTGGGTAATCATCTAAAACCACCGCCATGACATTAGATGTAATCATAGAAATACCACATATATAAGCTGCAACACCGATGACCAAAGCAATAAAGCCAAAATCGAGTGTGGTAGACAGTAACAACCAGATCCCCATCACAAACTGCACACTCAAACCAAAATACATCATCTTCAACGCACCAAAACGTCGGACATAGCGACTATTTATTGTCGTCATTACAAACATAAATGCAATATTAAGCGCAAAGTAATAACCAAAGTGCTGAGGAGAAACACCATTTAACTCAATATAAACAAACGGCCCTGCACTGAGAAAAGAAAACATTCCCGCAAATGAAAAACTGCTGGCAAGAATATAGCAAAATACACGGCGCTGGCGAAATAACATAATAAACTGATTTACAGTTGTACGAAGATGAAATTTTTGTCTTTTCTCTCTTGGCAAAGTCTCTCTGATAAAGAAAGCAACGAGGAATACGGTAATAACAGCAGTTACCGCAATACTCCAGAAAATAGCATGCCATGTGAACCAAATCATTATCATGCCACCAAGAATTGGAGCAATTAATGGAGCAACAGTCATTACCAATATTACAAAAGACATGCTGCGCGAGAATTCATCTTTGGTGAACAAATCTCGCATTAGCGCATTAATGACAACCCCTGCGGCGGCTGCGGAAAAACCATGCAAAAAGCGCATATAAATAAAATCATCGATATTCTGAACCATTGCGCATGCAGCCGAAGCTAGAGCAAATACAGCAACCCCACCCAGAATAACCGGCTTACGCCCCAAACTGTCAGCCATTGGACCATATATCATCTGACCGATAGCAAAACCAAGAATATAACTGCTCAGCGTCATCTGAACCTGCCCGCTATCTACACCGAAATCTTCGGCAACAGTCGGTAAACTCGGTAAATACATATCAATGGCAAGAGGCATTAACATAGAAAGCAGGCCAAGGATTAAAATCAGTCCTAAATAGGATGATCGTTGTTGTTGCACGTATATTGCTCCAATAATTTAAAATAATTAACTAAAACTAGCACTAAGGAACATTGACACTGGCAATTTCTTGCTTAGTCAATGGCCGATACTTTCCTGGCTTCAATTCAGGATCTAAGATGATTTCGCCGATTCGCTCACGATGAAGCTCTGTTACCCGATTCCCTACCGCGGCAAACATACGTTTTACCTGATGATAACGCCCTTCACTAATTGTCAGACGGACAACTTGAGGTTCCAGAATTTCCAGTTGGGCGGGTTTTGTCAGTGTCTTTTCACCATTAAGTTGAACACCTGCAAGAAATTTATCTGCCGTCTCTGCTGCAACCGGGCATTCAAGTGTAACTAGATATGTTTTTTTACAATGATGTTTTGGGGAAGTAATGCGATGAGACCATTGACCATCATCGGTTAGCAAAACCAGACCGGTGGTATCCATATCCAACCTACCAGCCGTATGTAATTTATGCGCTGCCGATTCATCAATAAAATAGAGAACGGTCGGATTTATCGGATCATCAGTGGAACAGACATACCCTTGTGGTTTATTTAGCATAAAATAACGAGGCCCTTGCTGCTGTTCCAATAACGAACCATCAAACATGACCTGTTGCTCTAGAGTTAATTTATAAGCTCCGGTTTTTATAATCTCATCATCAACAGTGATACGCCCCGCACGCAGCTCGCGTCCTACGTCATTCCGACTGATACCAAGCTGTTGTGACAAAAATTTATCCAATCGCATGGATGAAAACACCTGTATTAATTAATTTAAACATGAACGTAATCCACTACTATTTTGGCACTACCTCGGCACTACAACACAATGCCACCAAACAATGCCACCAAACAGTGCCACCAAAAAAGAAGATGTGAAATTAACCCAAAAGATTTGAAAGCTAATCATAACTATGTTTACTATAAACAACAATTATCTATTTGTTATAACCAGTTATAGTTTCTCTCAATCAGATAATTATCTTACCTTGACTTCCGCCCACAGCAAATTAATAAGAAAAATGTTACTCTTTTACGAATATTTTTCTGTTACGGAACGATCATGACTTTTACTTTACGTCCCTATCAGCAAGAAGCCGTGGATGCCACTGTTAATCACTTCCGGCGCCATCATGAGCCTGCGATCATTGTATTACCAACGGGAGCAGGTAAAAGCCTGGTTATTGCTGAACTGGCAAAATTAGCTCGTGGGAAAGTATTAGTATTAGCTCATGTAAAAGAATTAGTTGCACAGAACTACAGCAAATATTGCGCATACGGTTTACCCGCAGATATTTTTTCCGCCGGATTGCAGCAAAAACAAAGCGCAGGAAAAGTGGTGTTTGGTAGTGTTCAATCTGTCGCCCGTAATCTTGAACATTTTGATAATCAATTCTCGTTGCTAATAATTGATGAATGTCACCGCATTAGCGATGATGAAAACAGCCAGTATCAGCAAATTATTCATCACCTTCGGCAAAATAACCCCCAATTACGTATTCTTGGCTTAACAGCAACACCTTACAGACTGGCTATCGGCTGGATATATCAATATCACTATCACGGAATGATCCGTGGTGATGAAAACTGTTTTTTCCGTGATTGCATATATGAATTGCCCCTGCGTTATATGATTAAACACGGTTTCCTGGTCCCCCCAAAGCGGCTAGATATGCCGGTTATGCAATATGATTTCAGCCAAGTTCGCTCCAGTCAGCAAGGTATTTTCAATGAAACTGATTTAAATCACGAAATCAAACGACAAAAACGCATCACACCTCATATTATAAAACAAGTCATTGAATATTCCGCTGATCGCAAAGGCATTATGCTTTTTGCGGCAACTGTCGAACATGCCAAAGAGATTTTTCAATTACTCCCTTCTGGCCAAGCCGCATTAGTCAGTGCCGATACATCAACCGCTGATCGCGATCTGTTCATCGAAGCCTTTAAAACTCAGCAATTGCGCTATATGGTTAACGTCGCCGTATTAACAACTGGATTTGATGCTCCCCATGTTGATCTGATAGCCATTCTGCGTCCTACTGAATCCGTCAGTCTATATCAGCAAATTATCGGTCGTGGTTTACGATTATTTCCCGGCAAAAAAGATTGCCTGATTCTCGATTATGCAGGAAATCCTCACGATCTCTACACACCAGAAGTTGGCGGCAATAAACCGGATAAACAGAGCCAACCGGTTCAAGTATTCTGCCCTATCTGTAACTTCGCCAATATATTTTGGGGAAAATGCACCTCCGACGGTGAAATTATTGAACACTTCGGCCGCCGCTGTCAGGGTTGGGAAAAGGATCAATGCGGCAAACGCCGCCAATGTGAGTTCCGTTTTCGTTTTAAACTTTGCCCTCATTGCGGTGCAGAAAATGATATCGCCGCACGGCATTGCCACAGTTGCCAAGAGGTGCTGGTCGATCCCGACGATATGCTGAAAGCCGCATTGAAACTCAAAGACGCACTGGTACTGCGTTGTGGTGGTATGCAGCTCATTCCTGAAATTGACAGTAAAGGAGAATGGCTGAAAATCATCTATTACGATGAAGATGGCGCTGACGTTTCAGAACGTTTTCGGTTGACAACCCCTGCCCAACGACGGCTCTTTGAGTACCAATTTCTTCGTCAACATCAGCGTGCTCCGGCTATACCTTTTAACTGGAAAACAGCCTCAGATATCGTTCACCAGCAACCTCTATTGCGTCATCCAGATTTTGTTGTCGCTCGTAAAAAAGGTCGATTCTGGCAGATTCGTGAAAAAATCTTTGATTACCAAGGGCGTTTTCGACGGGCAGACGAATTATATTAATAGGTTCCGATTGACCTATTCTATTTGCTGTAACCGCCATTTTTCGCTAGAATGCCGCCCGCTTGACACGATGCTACTATGTTAAATGTTAAGCCAAATCTCGAACCTGCTGCTGGGTCGCCTGTAGCAGGATTTATTTTCTTCTTAAAGAGAAAAAATAATGTTTATTATTAATGCAGAAGTACGTAAAGAGCAGGGCAAAGGTGCGAGCCGCCGCCTGCGTAGAGCTAACAAGTTTCCAGCTATCGTATACGGTGGCAACCAAGAGCCAGTTTCTATTGAACTGGATCACGATCAGGTTATCAATATGGAACACAAAGCTGAATTTTATAGCGAAGTTCTGACCCTGGTTATCGACGGTAAAGAGACTAAAGTTAAAGTGCAGGCTGTACAGCGCCATCCGTTTAAACCAAAACTGGCACACATTGACTTCCTGCGTGCTTAATTAGCCACAGCCGAGCTTTTCGGGACGCCGAGTAAATAACGCCGCATTTGCGGCGTTATTTATTTTTTGGCCTCAATGACCACCACTCTTAATGACCACCACTACGGCGCTGTAACTGGTCACGTAAATTTGGTGGCGTACCTTTAATGGTTAAAGTATCCGTTGCCGGGTCCCAGAAAATTCTTTCACCAAATAACATCGCATCAAAATTGATTGTTAACCCGCCACCACTGCCGGCAAATTTAGTTAGCTGACGCAACGTACTGCGATCTGCCGGAAAACTCTCTTCCAGTTCATATCCCTTCTCCTGAGAAAACTGCTGGAAATTCTGTTCTCCAAATGTAGGTAATGCCTGCGACAACTCCTTAATTTCTATTTCCTCTCCCGCCTGCAATTGTTCATTACAATAACTGTATACTTGCTGGCGATAGGCTTGACACTCATTCTTATTAAGCTCACCAGATTCACAATAATCATCAACTGCTTGTAACAGACCTTTATTCTGAACCTTAGCATTCATACCTTCACTGGCGGCAAGAAAATCCATAAAGAAATCTGAAACTTTACGCCCTACCCGGCCTTTCAGGAATGTTAAATAACGGCTTGATTCAGGATTAGTTTCCCACTCCGTCAAATCTATACGAGCAACAATATCAGCGTGAGGAATATCCAGATAATGCGTAGTATTTAAATCCAGATTATCGTTAACAGACATACTGTTACAGCTATTAAGCACAGCAATCAATAAATACTCTACCACCAGATAGCGATACTGACAAAACAGGACCGTTCCTCCCTCGGCAAACGGATATTTCGCCAGTTCATCCCTCAGACGTGCTGTTGCCGCACGACTAAACCCAAGAAAATCTTCATCACCTTTACGCTGATGCCTGAGCGCTTCTGCCAATTCACTCTCTTCATTAAATAAGCCGTAAGCTTTACTTTTTGCGCTGTATACCCGGTGTAATTCAGCCATCATATCTTCCACCACTTGATCGGTGGCGAGTAAAGAATCACGCAACACGACATCTAATGTCTGTTCATCACGCTTGATTAATTGATGCAAGGCAATCTGATCTATTTGCAGACTCATTCTTTCTACTCCTTTCGCGGCTGACTTCATGCGTTTTTAAACACGCATTCAAACACCGATAACAAACGACTGCAATAAAAAACCCTGAAAGAAAACAACGTTTCGTCATCTGCCATCAACTATAATTTACTGACAGATATCAAAAAATTGCTAAAAATAGGTTATTACTGCAACATAATCTTATCCGTGAATTAATTTGCCACAAAAGAGCGGAAAATCACGCATCTATACGGTAAGATAATATGCTTTGTTAGTTCAGGAAGTTTAAATCTATGCCACAGTCATCTCGTTACAGTGACGAACACGTTGAACGCTTATTAACAGAACTCGTTAGTGTTCTGGAAAGAAACCGTACGCCGACAGACCTTTCTTTAATGGTACTGGGCAATATGGTAACAAATTTAATCAATACGAGTATATCTCCTGCACAGCGCAGACATATTGCTGACTCGTTTGCACACGCGCTTAAATCTTCGGTAAACGAAGATAAAGCCCATTAATTTTTAACTAAGACGACAATGTAAACAAAATATGGTAACTAGCCGTCAGCGTTATCGTGAAAAAGTTTCCCAAATGATTAGCTGGGGGCATTGGTTTGCCCTATTTAATATTCTGTTCAGTCTTGGATTAGGTAGTCGTTACCTGTTTGTTTCTGACTGGCCGAGCTCACTGTTCGGCCGAGTCTATGCTCTGGCGAGTTGGCTTGGGCACTTTAGTTTTATTGTTTTTGCTGTTTATTTGCTAATCCTATTTCCACTGACATTTATTGTCATGTCACAGCGCTTGCTAAGGTTTCTTTCAGCCATTTTCGCTACAGCCGGGCTGACACTGTTAATATTCGACATTGCCATATACAACCGTTTCCATCTTCACCTCACACCTTTAGTGTGGGATTTAGTGATCAATCCTGATCAAGGGGAACTTGCGCGAGAATGGCAGCTACTGTTCATCTGTATTCCAGTCATTTTTCTGATACAGATGTTATTTGGCACCTGGAGTTGGCAGAAACTACGCAGCCTGAATCGGCAACGGTTTGGTAAACCGCTGGCTGCCGTCCTTATTTCGGCTTTTTTAGCTTCCCATTTGATATATATCTGGGCTGATGCTAATTTTTATCGTCCGATTACCATGCAACGTTCTAACCTGCCGCTCTCCTATCCAATGACAGCGCGTAAATTTCTTGAAAAACATGGTTTGCTCGATCAACAAGAATATCAGCGCCGTCTTATGCAACAGGGTGATCCTGCCGCGCTGACAGTGGAATATCCACTTAATGACCTGACTTATCAGAATCAAGGAAGCGGATACAACCTGTTAATACTGGTAGTCGATAAACTGGATAATAGAGATATTACAGGGAATATGCCTGTGCTCTCTCATTTCAGAGAAACCAACATTCAGTTCAATCAACATTTCAGTACTGGGATTCAAAATGATACTGCCCTATTCGGGTTGTTTTATGGCATTTCTTCTGGTTATCTGGATGGAATATTGGCTGGACGTAAATCATCAGCCCTGATTAATGCCCTGACTCATCGGGGATATCAATTTGGCCTATTCTCTTCTGTAGGGTTTAATACTCCGCTTTATCGTCATGCATTACTTTCCGACTACTCATTGCCTACTGAGGTCAACCAAAGTAACCAACTCACGGTGGAACAATGGCAGCAATGGCTAAATTTACCCAATAATAATGCTCCGTGGTTCTCCTTCTTGAGGATGAACGGGTTAGATAAAGCTGACAACCAAGGTAATAGAGCGGCACTAGACGCTCAAATTAACACCGTACTAGAGACACTAAAAAACAAAAATGCACTGAACAATACTGTCATTGTTATTACCGCTGAACACAGTGAAATCGCCGCCACACATCCACCTAGATGGATAAACAATGGCAGATTTAATCGTGCTCAGATGCATGTTCCACTGCTGATTCATTGGCCTGGAACACCATCACAGACAATTAATAAACTGACAAGCCATCAGGATATTATGACAACATTAATGCAACGTTTGTTGCATGTCAGCAATACTCCTGCTGATTATTCCCAAGGCCAAGATCTATTTGCAGCACAGCGTGATAATCCGTGGGTGATTACCGGTGATGATGGTTCCCTAATCATTACAACCAGCGAAAACACCTTGTTCCTGGATAAAAATGGTGACTATCGCCTATATGACCTGGAAGGCAACGAAATAAAAGATGCTAAACCTAATCTGGCGCAACTGTTACAGATACTAACCGAGGTTAAACATTTTATAGCTAATTAAATGCTTAAAAATCAATCGGTCACAAAATTCAGCGCTTGCTTTTAGATAAAAAATCAGTACTATAATAGGAATTATCGGCATGTAGCGCAGCTTGGTAGCGCACCGTCATGGGGTGTCGGGGGTCGGAGGTTCAAATCCTCTCATGCCGACCAAATTTCCCTAGAAAAACCAACCTGTTAGGGTTGGTTTTTTTATACCTGAGATTTGGTTGGGGAAAAATAGGGGCAAAACTGGGGAAAAACCCCGACTTCAAACCTGGCATTCATAACCACTTATAAACCAGCCCTTCCCACCCCAAAATATAAAATTATCTAATTATTACTGCCCATCACTTCGGCACTTCCGGCCACACGACATCAGGCGCTTGATTCAAATCTGTATGAGTGAGTAGTACTCTGTATTTTCTCCACTCAAGAAGAGATGCTCTTGTTTCATCTGTAGCCATCTCTAAGTCAACAGAATCTTGCAACAGTGAGATTGTGTAATTTGCTTGCTGTAACAGTGTTGCTTGTTTCTGTTTTGCTTCGTTGATTTGATGTGCTTTGAGTAAGTCTTTATCAACTACCCACTCTTTGCCGTTCCACGTATCGAAATCGGTGGGCGGTTTTTTGAAGGTTAACGTATCCGGTAATTCCCCAATTTCAGTTATCTCAATCGGCTCTCGTGTTAACGTGTCGTAAGCGATTTTTCCTCGGTAATCTGGGAGTATTTCCCAGCATTTACCGTCAATGCTGCGGCACACGGCCTTGTCATCAGACTTCGGTAACTCAGGCGCATCGGGATAAGCACTGGCCGATAGACTGACACCGAGCATCACGTATTCAATATCAGAGTTTGTGAATTCTCTCGTTATCTGATTCGAGTGATAAACTTTAATCCAGCCGGGTTGAATCGCTAAACCATCTTTACCTAGCACGGCTGTTTCATGTTCTAAAGAGTATTTCTGTTCTGTCATTATATTGCTCTCACTATGTAGTTAAATGCGATGTTGCGGGGTCTGTTCTCTGAAGCAACAGGAACAACACGTGATGCATCGAAGTTTATATACGATAGATCTTTATCGTTTGATGCGTAATTAGTGTATGATTTTATTGCTATCGTTCTGTAAAATGCGCCAGTTGGGTTATCCCAACTTCCCCCGACAAACCCTCCCGTAATATTTCTAATCGCATCCCCTTGCCATGTTCCGCACACCCGCCCCGGATCTACCCCTCTACTGTCATCCCAACCACGGATAAATTCCCCTCTTAAATCAGGTACTCTACCGGCAGGATAAGCTTCCGCTAACTTCGGATATAAAGATTTATCAAATGTCTGACCGTTGCACGTTAAGTAACCGACTGGGGTGTAGCGGTGGGGGTACGGCATTGGAACGCCGACTGGGATATTGTTATAAAGCAAATCAGATGCATGTTGACTGTGAATTATCCAATCTTTCAAAACCTCATTACCGGGGAACGCTTGTCTAACTGCAATCTCACCGAAGTGTGTTGTGTATCGCTGGGATATCAGAGGCCCTTCTCTGTAGACTTCGAGTACACCGTAACTGTAAAGCGGCTGTGATGTTGAGTAGCGCGGAAAATCAGCAACAGTATCAACATTTACGCCAAAAACATGATAGAAACCACACTCGCGACAATCTGAGAATTTGCCTCCATTTTGCAGTTGCCCCGCAGGTAGAGAAGGAAAAGCCCCCACATCCCCGGCACTCAAACTGACATCCCCAGTCAACGCCTTGCCGTTAATTTTCCGGCTGTTCGGCACGGCATTATTCGCCCTCTCCACAGCCTCCACCAACCCGAGGTTTTTCACAAAAGCGTTTTTGTCAGGAATGTCTGCGCCGTTTTGGGATTTCTTGAGAAAATCAGATTTTGAATATTCTACTTCTAACCAAATTCCATTATCTAACGGACCATTCGGGCTTATATTTGAGCTGGCCGACAATGCAACCCAATTTTTCCCGCCATAGTTTACAAGCGCCCCTTTCGTATATTTTGCGTCAGGGAACCAAGCGAGCGCACCACTATTTTGGATTTCAAGTAATGCCTCATCTAAACGATTGTGCCACCAATTTTCCCATTTAGCTTCGGGCGGATCTTCTGATGCTCCACCAGCCCATCCACGTTCAATTAATGCATCACCGGGTTTTTCAAATTGAGCCGGATTACTGGCCCACGTTTTATTAAAACTGTCTTTTCTAGCCATCTATTATTACTCCGATTATACGTATGCGCCTACGCCGTAGGGTTGTGCATCATAAGTGCCTTTATAAGCAAATGGATGATGATTAGTTCTGATTAAACAGGCTTTTACTCCCTGTGGTCTTGGTATTAAATCAAACATTTCAATCAGCACGCGAATATTTGCAGCGATAGCTTTATCCATCCAGATTGTTTTCATTGTCATATCCTGCCCATCAATAATTGCAGAATTAACATTAAAAATATAATCAACAGCACTTTTTACATCGTCTATTGTTGCTATTGAGTTATTTTTTTGTATTTTCGATTTAATTAATATCCGGTACATGAAATCAGATACTGGTGCTATTTTAATTTGTTCGCCGGGAGATTTATACGGTGCAATGTTATATGGCTGTGCTCCACCGGTACCATTATATGCAAAAATAGAAACAAAGTCAGTACGGATAAGTGGTCTCTCTGCAAATCCCGCAATTCTTCCACATATATCTAATTGATCACCCTCGGCTTTATCTATATCAAGAATATTATTTATTTTTTCTATTTGGTCCTCAATAGAAGATTGAGCAATATCAGGTAATGAGGTTATCCAGTTGATAAGTTTTGGTGAATTTTTATATTGCCAGTAAATTCTAGATAATGCTTTACTTTTATGGTCATACATATACAACCTCTATATTCTCAGTGGCAAATACACCAAGTTGATTAAATTTAACATTAACTACCCCTCTCGTTTGATCCCAAGATTTGCCGACTGTGATTGAGTTTACAAATCCATTATCAGCAATTATATAGTTTACAGGTGTGAATATTCTTCCGGCTCCAACACTCTCACCGATCCTAAAACCTAGTTTTGAAAATCCTCTGGTTTCATCAAATCCATACGTTGTGTAGTGAACGATGGCCCGTTTTATATTTTCATCATCAAATTTATTGTTACTCGATATCTCGACGCGAACATAAATAGGAACAAGTTCCGGCCTGAAAAATGTCACTGACACAGGGTTTCCCAGTGGGGTTTTTGTATCCTCAGTAATTTTGTTGGGAAATGTGTTATATTTATTTAACCCGCAACCCGGATTCTTCTTTGCTGCAATAGCATTGATAATATCATTGACCGATCCCCCATCTACAAATATTGCCATTGAGTGTTCTTTTACTCCGTTTTCATCAATCTGACCATTGTCATTTTCATAAATACGGGCTTGCTTTACGCCGTCTATATTAACCAGCGCAGCATACATATTATCAACTTGATTGGAGCCGGGCAGGGCTACAGATTCGTTACGGCGGATTCGAAAAGCATTATCTGATTCAATATCTCTGCCCGGCGATTCTGATGTTTCATTGTTAACGGCCGTTATACCCCCTACTGGTGTAGCAATAATGGTTAAAGTACCAATATTTGCAGTTTGTGATCCCGATGTTGTGCACGTTACATTGACAGTAGCGCTTCCACCCTCATCTATCGTTACATTGTTATCTGTAGCCCACAGTGTATTCGTGATTTTATTACGAACAAGTGTCTCAGAGGGAATGAGTGTAGCCGGAACGCCTTTAAAAATTACCGTTGACGTGGAAAATGTGGCTTTATTACGCTTAATACCTGCAAATGCCGCTATTCTATCTAGTTGTTGCCCCACAGCAGAGTGGGGATCTGCTGAGTGATAAGCGGCAATTACTCCTTCATCGAGATTAGCCAATGCCTCGCACCATGCTGCTATTGCAAGTCCATCGGGGATTCAGGGTTGATATTCCAGCCGTCATCTATAGCCAAATAACGTTGACGCATCACAGTTAAATATTCATTCAGCGTCTGCCCTTTTGCTCCCTCTCTTGTTATTTTAGCCATTAAACAATTTCCTCATTGAACAGGAATTCAAATTGTTCATTATTGATATCAATCAATGATGCATAAATTGTGATTTTCCGATTTTGCATATCAGTTTTAAATTCGAATTTGGTTAACCCAATTACGCCCGGTGCGGTGATAATGCGTTCCTTGACATTGGCCGCCGCAATATCAAGCGAGGTTTTACCCAATATACTCTGAAACCACGGCGTACCCTCGGTAACATTTAAAAAATACTCCCCCAAAAATAAACGAAGCCGCCTGATAATGGCCTGCCTTGTCGCTTCTTTACTTGTTGCAAATTGGGTGCCGTGCGTGACGATATCGCCATCTATGAAATTTCTTATCATGCGATCCCCTTCAAAAAAAAGCCCTAGCACCTGCCAGGGCAAAGAGGTTAGCAAATGCTATCTTGGTAGCTCTCACACAACCAAGAAGAGGTAATTATCTGCATTAATTGATTCGTTTTTTCTTTAATTGCGGTGCTATCAATAAGTATTTGCACCGCCATTTTTTTATTATCAGTCGTCATTACTGTGGCCCTCGTGTTGTACCGTTACCAGTCTGAACCCCGCCATGAATATGTTTACCAAACTCGATACCTTCAACAGACAGCCCACCCTGATTAACTGTGGTTCTGCCATTGAGCGTAGTTTTACCGCCATTCGTAAACTCCGGGCCGTTATATGTCATACCTGAGCTTGTCAGTGATAAAGACGTTCCTCCAACTGACAGCGTTATCCCTCCGTCTGTTATATAAATGCGAACAGAACCAGATCGGTTACTCATTCCCATACCCGATGTTGGCAAACCGGGAATAACAGTTTGCATTGAACGATAGCCGGGTGAGAAAAAGGCATCGGTGGCACTGAACATTCTCATTTCGTGAGGAGCAACAGGACCTCCCTGATCTATCCATGTATCAATAGCTCTCTGGCTAAAATGAATAAGCCCTTCTGTACCGGGTGGTAATTCATGGAATAGCGTCCATTCTTGAGTGCCTGAAAACTGGACCGGGACATTGCTAATAACAGGCATGGTAATAAAATCGTTGCCTATTTTTCTCTGAATGCCGCACTCAATTTGTGCCCGCTGATTAGCTGGGTTATAAGAAATAATTTTCCCCGGCAAGCAAATCATTAGCGGTGATAATGCAGACTTTTTAAACTCCTTCATTGCTTCCAGCATTGGATTCAGCTTTGAGTCTATAATTTTCATTATATTATCCTTTAAGCAATAATGCTTTGACCGTAGTTTTCCATGTGTCGTGATAGAAGTCACCTTGGTGCGAAATACTTAACACTGAAAATCTTCCGGCAGTAAGAAGGTCTTTATAGGGTGTTGTATACATACCACTAAAATTAAACTGATCATACATCCGATAGACTTCTACCCAATCTGCTGGTCTAATCAAATGATTAAGCTTTATATCAACCTCTAAAGATTGTAAGTAAACTCTCGGTATCCCTTCCATACCATTGAGAGATGATATTTTATGTGTATGTTCTCGTGATGCTTTATTTCTGATAACGACTAATTTTGTACTTTCGAAATTATATTTAAAATCAAACGTTTCTGATAGTTCGGTTAAGAATGTTATAGAATTTACGCCACCCGCAGTCTTTCCTTTAATTGCTAACGGTAAATCAGAAAAATCTCCTACTACTTCTAAAGTAGTCCCAAATGTTTCGGCAACATCCTTTATGATTTCTAATATTGTCGTGTTTTCGCCCCAAGACTTATTTATATATGCATTAACCCATTTTCTAAAGAATGACCGACAATAAAACCTGATATATGTATTTACACCATCTCGACCCGTCTCGAAGTTGTTTATTTCACCTTTAAATATAACACCAACATCATCACCATAGCCGGCAGATAAGGAAACTGAATCATATTCATTGTAAATTCGGCTTCTAGTTTCTGCTGATACGCCGTATACGGTGATGCGTCCCAATGCGTCAGCGTTATTTGGTATCCCTTCTATATTAAATGTAACTTGCATCGGTGGACTAAAAATAAGGTCTTCTCCACCACCGCTTGATTTTATGACCAATTTATAATTTCTTCCAAACAGATCACCATTCATATTGGATACCACTTTAATTGATTTTTAATACCCAAGTTACTGATAGTTGGGGTTTCTCCTTCCAGAATAATTTCCCCAATATCTGCATTCAATCCGGCAAGTAAATTTACTCCAACATGTAATGCCCGGCCTAATGCTATCGGACTATTATCAATATTCATGATATCAACAACAAAATATCTATATCGAGTCAACCAACGTAGATAAAATACTAGTTGATGATTATTTAGTGTAATAGAAAATTTTTGGTAGGCTGCATTTCTTGTAAGAGGAATGATATTCATTGCAATAAAACCTCTCCGTGATTAACAGTAGCTTGCCCCTGCGTGCTTACACTATCTCCAGCCGGGAGATTAGCATTGATAAGTGATGCGTCCTTGTTTTTTCCATCTTTGTTAATAATCAAAAGCTGCCGCATTTCAACAACTAATTCCAGCCCATCTTGATTCTCTGTATTTGTTACTTGCCGGGTATTGGTAATAATCATATTCGCATATGACGCACTTTTGGCACCAATGACAGTCATTACAGTGTGACTACTCTGTAGCTCCCTGATCTTATCAAGAATATTCATTGACCGTTTCGTTCCATACTCACCGGCAATGCCAAATCCTACAGAAGCACCCAGTCCAGCCAATGCAGCAATACCACCAGGCAATACTGACGCGGCCAAGCCAGTAGCAACGCCAGCCCCCATCCCCAATATCCCTGAATATTGACCGGTTTCAGCAATCAGAGCTTTGATCGGATTATCTGACAGCGCAACGGTCATAGTGACATATAACGGGCGTGTGACTGCGTTGTCATTTGCTGTCATTGCATTTTCTAATGGATATTCGCTAACATCCGTTCTCATTTCTGATGACTCTTCAAGAACTGCGTCAAAAAAAATACCGCCAATTTCTGGGCGGGATTTGGTAAAAATACCGACAATACTCATTGTGCTGTTGTCCTCACAGATACGGCTAATTCGTTACATGCGTCATTGATACATTGCTGAACAATTTCCTTTGTTTTTTCTGGATTACCAGCTTCATTTACTGTCACATTGGCATTAACGGTAGCGTTGATAGGGGCACCATTATTGCTAGATTTAGACTTTATAGGGGGGGTTGGTATTGTATTTCTGCGAGCAGCATAGTCTTCCATAGCCAGGGAATAGTTACCAACTTTTCTCACGTAATCCTCTGTTTTTTCTCCCCATAATTTACGATTTGGTCCGGCATGATGTTCCGCAACAGCCTCTTCCATACTTTCACCTTTATTCAGGCGCTGGCGTAATTGCATTGCAGCAGCATTTATAGCTTGATCAGAATTAAGCGGATCTATGCCTAGGGATTGAGCGGAGCTATCAAGATATTGCATTATTCCTTTTGCCTGTCCCCATTTTGTTTGTGGGCCTGTAGCATTAGGGTTAAATCCTGATTCTTGTTTTGCCATTCCCAATAAAACGCTGACTGGAACATTATATTTTTTTGACGCTTGAGAGAATGATTCAGCCAATTGTTCACGCTGAGATGAATTATTGACACCCGACATTGTTAAATAATTTTTTATATAATCCATATTGTTCAAAGGATCATTACCGGGAATATCCATTGCATTTGGATTAATTGAGCTTACTTTAACCGGCCTTCTCCAGGGGTTGCTAGTCCATCCAAGCCAAGAGAGAGCATCACCCACAGGGTAATTTAAATTCTCATTTAGCCCATGTTCTAATTGACGCTTGTTATAATCATATGATGCAATGGTACTTGCTTTAATATTATCCCAATCACTATAAAAATATTCAGCATATGCTGCTGCACCAAGCAAAGGAAGATTACCTACTAACATTCTACCGCCTTTTGCCGCAGCCTGTGCGACAACTAAAAAAGTAATCCCTTTTGCTATTTGTTCTAAATAAGGCATAGCCTCATCCAATTTTTGGATAATTCCCTGCTTGTTATCTAATAACCATTTATCAGCACGTTTGGCTAAATCAGTAACGCTTTTTGTAAGCGGTCCACTTATTTCACTAGATAATCCATTTAAATTGGTTGTTAGCTTTTGAACAGCATCATTATATTCATTCGCTATTTTTATTGCTTCAGGAGTGATTATTTGACCACGTTTATTGTATTCATTGAATTGTTCCTGTACCCAGTTTGGCCCCTTAGAAAACACATCTTGTTCGAATTTATTTAACCCCAACCCGTTACTAAACCTTCTCCTTTGATCCATATTCATCTTGGGCATATTTTCAGCAGCCCACATCATTGCAGAATGAGGATTATCCTTATTAATCAATTCATAAGGATTAATACCAGCCTGCCTGAGAGCGTTTTCGTCAATTCGGCCATCAGCAGCTTTATCTCTAAGATTATTAAATTTCTCAATGGTACTCATTGCATCCTGGACTTTACCGCCCATCTGCTCATATGCATAACCCCAACGCAATACATTATTGGGATCAATAAGATGGCGACGAGAAAATCTATCTATCTCAGAAACAAAACCAGCGAAATCTCGTGTTAGCTTATCAAAGCCAAATCCAGCAGCTACAGTAGCCGCTAATTGCATCATATTGTCAGTAACACCTTTAAACGCAGCATTAGCTATATCAAAACTCTTTTTGTCTGTTTCCAAACCAAGAGATACAAGTAATGAATCAATTGTTTCTGCCATTTGTGACCTCATTTTAGATGTAAAAAAACCGCAATTAAGCGGTGTTAGATATTCAAGCCGTCCGTGGCCTTAAATCCTTAAGCTACTTCAACACCGTGGATCAAATGTCTAAGTGCCTTGATGCCGTTCTCGTTATAACGGAAAGCTTCAACTTGTTTATCGGAGTAAGCAGACTTATCCAAGAAGAACTTCCCGTACTGCTCGGTTTTCAGATTGTTATCATTAGCAATCCGCCCGATTTTGTTAGCTGACAGATCCAGCATCTTTCCTACTTCACCAGCCGTGTAATATTTCTCTTCCAACGCAGGGAGAGGAACCGCTTCAAAGCCGACAATAGGGTTAATGATATTTGCGGCTGCACACTGTTTTGATTCGTTGCTTAAGTGAGGCATCAAATTAAACAGATTGCTAACTGCATCAACTGACATTTTCAAAGTTCTGGCTCGGCGATATTCAGGCAAACCAGACTGGCTTTTAACACTTTTTCTTGTGTTTGACTCCAATAGAACAAGCCTATCAATTACCGCTGCACGGCGTTTAACATCATAGCCAGTGATTAAGATTTCGGTATGACGACGGTCAAGATGATACTCCCATGCGTTCGGATTGGTTATGTCATACTGAACACAACCAACACATTGATTAGTAAAGTAAAGCAAATCTGCGTTACGGATGTAATCTTTCTCTTCACCACTATATAAGGCAGATAGCATGACGCGAATATCACGGCATAGATCAGCATGATTCTTGCCCGTCAACTTCGCTATCTCGCGGCTTGACATAGTGACAGAATTTACTGCTAGTGTTACATTATTCATGTCTGTAATTTCCTCGCTAGTTAATAACAGATTTGAGACCCCAATCGGCTGCAACCATTGGGGTTTTGCTACTTTTGGCGGACAATATCATCTTTTTATTTTCATGGAATTAGTAGACCGAGTACTTTGCTCTGTTTTTTACGTATTCTTTACCCTTCCAATTGAACGATTCATCCTTTCAGTTAGAACCTTTGCAACCTCACTATTAAAAGACCGTCCCGACAACTTCGCTTGCCCTTGATACCAGTCCCTTACATCCTGGGGCAGTCTAAGCGGGTATGCTTTCGCTTGCGCTTCTTTCTTCATTCCCTCCTCCGATACAAAAAGATACATAATAATTGTGGCATGCATGAATGATATGATCCTATTTGTATCATTGTCAACATGAACATTTGGTATATCATGTATCTTTTTATATCTATTTGAGGTTACTCACATGGCAAAGCAATACTCGCCGTACCCTTTCAGGATGCCAACAGAAATGAGGGAAGAAATAGAATTAAAGGCAAAGGAGTCAGGGAGGAGCCTTCAACAAGAGATGCTTAAACGCATAGAGCTTTCACTATCCCTAGAAAATCTATTCGCCGCGAACAATCCCGGCATTGAGGGAATGTATTCACATGTCGCTCAGTTATGGAAAACATCCCACGTAGCTGAAGGAAAAAACACTCAGCTAGAAACACAGGTAGCAAACTTAAAAGATCAAATCAAACTACTTACACAATCGACAAGAATAAGTGATGAACAAAAATTTGATTTAATCAGAAGAAATATCAACTCATTGAAAGATACTGTTCAGCGGATAGAAGACACCCTTCCACCATTGCTTGAACCAATAAAAGTCAAGAAGCACAACCCCAATAAATAAGCCCCTTTCGGGGCTTTAATCTGCCTGTGCGGCAGTGAACGGTGCGAGGCGGATCATGATATTTGTTATAATATCGCCCTTTTATTTAATTCCAGAATCGCACATAAAATTAAATAGCTTGGTAACTTTTTCTTGATCATCTTTATATTGAACGCCCAAGTAACCATCATCTTTAAAATCATAATCACCCCATTTATGAGGATGACCTAACTCATGATATGACAATGGAGCATTTGCCAATTCATGAAGTTCTTTTGCTGTGTAAGATGAATATGTTTTATCCTTACAATTTAGCACTATTTCCCTATGATCAATAAGGCCATTTCTGAAAAAAATCGGTTTCTTTTCATTGGTTAATATATCGATTGTATAATCAATGAAATAAAGTTTTACCCTATCCTTTCCGACCGATAATCCTCCAACATTGACCATGCCGCTACCCATCCTATTACCCATTCCGGTTATAATTTCTTGACCGATATAGCCATTTATTTCATTTGGTAACTTTTGATTAGCAAGGCATGTTAAGCTAATAGAAGTCACAATAATAACAATGAAAAATTTTATAATTCCCATCTCTTACCCTTACTCAATGACAAAATCACATCCTATCACCAGGAGGGCGCAATTAAACGCAAAAAAGGGCGCTTGAGAGCCATGTTCAGCAACAAGAGATGGCGGGGATTGCTCCCCGCCGTTGCTCTTACTTGGTTTCGTAATCCATGAAAACAGCAACTTCCGTTTGGCCGCTTCGGATGCGAACCTCACAGAGGTCTTTCCTCGTAATAAGTACAGCCGCTAAGGCGGCAATGCAGATAACGATAGCGATAAATATCGCTTTTTGCTGTTTCATGGTTAGCGTCTCCTTGCCTTTCGGCGTGTAAGAGGCTAATCTTATGTTGTGAAGCATAAAGAATTGGCCTCAAATTGATTGAAAGATCATTTGGGGCTTTCTTCTATCCGCTCCAGCACGCCAGAGACAGATAGTCTCAAGCGCCCGCCCAGAATATACCAAAGTGAAATGTATATATCCATATCAATCACGCGGCTGGATAAATCAGTTTTAACTGTCCCTTTACCTCGAATGCTGACACACAACGAGCCTCAAAATCTTTATAGTCAGCGCAACCGTTAGCCAGCATTGTTACGGCTTTCAATTGTTCTTCCACCAACTTTGATGCCTCTGGCTTAAGATATTGATGGATCTTCTCCCCGCTACCTTTAGCAGCTTCTTTCGCTTCGGCATAAACAACATCTGGCAATACAACCTGGTATACCCACTTGGATGTGATCGCACCAAACAGTGATGGAGTACCACCTACATGACCAAAATAAGGTAAGCCTGTCATTCTCGATAACGCCTGATAATAAGGCTCTTGGAACCGTTTTTCCCATGTCGTCGGCTCTTGATGGATGAGCAGATTGATAATCTGATCTTCGGTCAGTGTTCGGTTCTGTGATATCAACATGTTTTTAATATGTCTATCACATGCCCGGGCAAATTTAGGAGAGAGCCAACGAGCAAACTCAATGACCAGTTCAGGGTGAATCCATGTTCCACCGTTACGGCCTTTTTCTACGTTAACTAAAAGAGGAGAAATCTCCCCTTTAGAATTATACGCTTCAATATCAAGCTCTTGACCAACTTCCCTAATGTAATTCTTAGTTGAACCTAATTTCAGCCAGTCCTTTGTCAATTTGCCAAAGTGCTTGGCTGCCACTGTGGCATTAGCCCAACATGCATTACTGAATGGGAATAACTGTTTTTCATACTCCATTGGAAAGATATTATTCATGGCTTATTACCTGCTCAAAAATGAACCCTTGTCACACAGGAATACCAGCCCCAGAAGGCAGCCAACCACTGGCAGTCCTCAAGGGTGCATTTGTGAAAAGGTTCTGGGCTTTATTTGATTCGTGCGTGTGAAGCACATAAAAAACCCCGACGAATGTCAGGGCGTTAGGTGTTGTGACTGAGTGCACGTTCCATACTATCGACTAAATCGTCCATGACTGCGTGCATGGCTTGCACATCATCAATGGTATAAGTGCCATCCAGCATGTCAGACCATTTAGCCAGCGGCGGACAGGCATCACCGGCCCCCGTACAGGGACGCCAGAGAAACCAATTAATCGCGGGGTTTATTGATTCTGTGCTACTTCTGCGCCGTTTTCGCTCCCTGCGCTGAGCTGCCAGAAAGGGCCAATATTCTCCTTCAAGACCTTGCCAAGCAAGACAAGGTAATTCTGTACTTCATCCTGGAATAAATTTTCAGCAACTGGCACATTATCGGCATCACGCACGATCTTACCGTTCTTGATACAAAGTTCCTTCAACCGATTCAATGATAATGTATCGGCTGTTGCCAGACTCACAGCCAAACCCATTTCAGTAGAGTTATCATTCATGGCGGGCAAAATTCCCTCTTTGGCCGCAATCTGTAACATCTCAAGCTGGTCTTTAGCTGATGCTGTTGCACCGCTAAAAAG
Organism: Photorhabdus akhurstii; assembly: GCF_019090985.1. Classification (NCBI taxonomy): domain Bacteria; kingdom Pseudomonadati; phylum Pseudomonadota; class Gammaproteobacteria; order Enterobacterales; family Morganellaceae; genus Photorhabdus; species Photorhabdus akhurstii. The sequence goes on from NZ_CP020335.1 coordinate 3,384,709, forward strand.
AGTACCATTAATTTCAACTTCAATTTTTCTGCCCATTAATTAGGTTTCCTCTGAATCTGCAAATTCAAATATAAATTGTTCATCACTCACACCCGTTTTACCGGCGCGGGTTGTCGAACCCCGGTTAACTAAAATCCCATCAAATCCGAGAATAGTTTCCGCCGTTCCCGTCTGGAAAAACGAGAATGTGGCATCTACCTTTGTTTTTTCTACTGCAATGATTTGCCGGGCCTGTTCAGAACCGGGAATCAAATTAATCGTCAGACGCTTAGGCCGGGTTGGGTTATCAAGACGTACTGATGTTTTACCAATACCGCGTTTTAGTGTTGCTCGCGGCTCTAAATCTTCGATAGTGATCGGCGGGTCGGTATCACCAAAATCATCAATAGGGATACCAAACACAGTCAGGTTAGCGCCATCCGCGCCGTACCTTTGCATAGACATAAATTACTCCACGTTAATATTAATTTCGGCCACATGTCCGGCGCGAGCCAGAATGACTAAAAGAGAGGTTGACGGATATTGACGCTGTTTGCGCTGTGATGATGTCAAATTAAGCACATCCTCAGGTTTAGAGCGGAGTATAAAACCGAACTGGGCCACTTTGGTTTTGCCGTCATCAGGATCAACATAGGAACCCGTTCCCAACACGCCGTTGTTATAGAACCGCTTACAAGTATCTGAAATTGTCGTCAGCAATCCGCCGTAATCGCGCGGCGTTAACGCTCGTTTAGAACCCGCTCCGGCAATATAGTTATAACCATCAACTTGAATATAATTTTTCAGCACATCCAGATTGACCACATCATCGATGAACTCGCCGTATGACGACATAGATTTACTGTTAATCACCCGGCTGTTATCTGTCTGACCTGTCAATTCAATCTGTGTGAAAAAGACACTATTTTTGGCTTTCAGTGCGTTGTATGCACTGGTTTTCAAATCATCACCGATAACACCGGGCAGCACTTGAAATTCCCCGGTAATAGCGGTGTTAATACCCGCAGGACGGAATTTATGAAATGCCGCAGCTAGCTGGATCATTGCATACGCTTGGGTCGGGTCTGTCTTCACTGATGACGGAGATTTATAACCGGCAAACACATGCCTGTTACCCTTGCCTTTTAGTACCGATATCACGTCATCTTTAATATTTGGGTCAACGATCCCTTCATCACTGAATGTTAACCAGACTGGATGACCATTAGCATCCGCCCAGTCAGCGATTTCAATCACCGATTCTTTGGTTACGTCAGTATTTTTAAAGAAGTAGTGATACCGCCACAGCGCATCTGCCGCGCTATTCATGTTTTCAACAAGCGATTCAGTCGGGTTTTTCATCCAGACTGTAATCTGTGGTGGCTTGGGAATATTGGCGAAATAGCGGGTAGCAATGCGATAGATATCGCTGTCAGTTTTAAAATCTGCCGCAATACCTGACGTTGAATTGTAGTCTCGGAATGTACCCGCTTCGAATTTAACCTTATCAACCAAATCCGTTGCATCGGCAAATATCATGGCGCTTGAAAAATCCGCGTACCCAAGCCCTGCGGGGGTAAGTAGCAGATTGACAGGAATAATATTGTCTACAGAATAAGACATGAGAATACTTACCTCTCATCATTAATTTCAATTTTGAATCCGGCTGCCCGCAACAGGGAGTAGGATACGGTTTGTTCGATAAACAGATGAATGTCTGCCTGCCAGCGGGGTTGGATACCGGCTTGCAATATTCCTGTCAGATTTCGGCAATTACTCACGTAGCACCAAGCTATTTTGTTGCGATATAAGAATTCGCTGACAGGAGTCTGGAAATTTGCATTATGCAACCGCATAATCGCACTATCCGCGCCCTCATTGAGAAAATTCACCGACACCATGAATTCCATTGAGGTATAAGCAACCTCTTGCAAATCCTGCCAGTTATTTCCTAATGATGGGTCAAATTCTTCAACAGCGGGTACAAATGCCCGTTTCCGTCTTGTTTGTCCGTATGCACGAATAGGGATGGGCTTATAGGTGACATATAATGATCTTGGTGGCGCTCTGCCCTGATCAGCTAAAATCACTGTGTCAACGCCGGATGCCAGTTTTAGCAATGACTGAAATACACTATGTAATTCTTCCAGAGTTTCCATCATCCCGCCCCTCGATACCGTTCAACAACCGCACGGCAAAAATTACGCCACGGTCGATTATCACAAGAGAGCACGCGCCACTTGCGGACACCTAACCCGTCGCTGAATTCCAGTAAATCAGCAAATTTACCGTCGTCATCAGGCCAAATATAATTAACCCCATCATTGATATGCACTGACCGAATATCTTGTGGATTTGCCGTGCCTCCCATGCCAATAAGTGTCTGAATATCTTTCCATGACGCAGGCTGAACGTTAACAAGAGTGAGCGGGATTACTTGCGGCTCTCCTTCCTGCCACGTTCCACCCGGCCCGGTATAATCACCCCTTGCAGCGCGGATAAGTCGTACACCACCAGCAATAGGAGAATTAAATATTGAATCGATATGACCGTGCATATCTAAGCCATTACCAAACATAATTAATCCTCTACAACATGTGTAATGGCGGCCCTCAGAATACCGTCATCAATCAACGGAGTAGATGATCCTTTGGCTTTCACTGTTGATTTTGCGTTTGCCGGTTCAATACCGGCTGAAATGGCTTCTTTGCAATACCCGGCAACTTTTGCACCGATTTGATCTAACATCTGGAATGCTGTTATATCGCCACGAGTGACTTGTTTTGTCAGTTTCATAAAAGCTTTCTTGATGTTGTCCTGATTTTGCCGAATGGGGACACGAAGAAATGAGCGTTCAGGTATGTTGATTGTGTGCGGCCCAGTGACCCCCATTTGCAGTAATCCTTGTCCATTTTTCAAAAAACGAACTTTCCCCTCTCTGGCAGATTTTTCATCCTTGTAGCCGTAGCTCGTACCGCCCGGGTGTTGAATAGTCGCACCAAATTCATTCACTGCCCCGATGACGACTAAAGGGGTACCATCTTGTTCACCAGAACCGGCAGGCAATCCCACCAGCACCCGCCGCTTAGATGTCACCCGGTCATGGATTTGGCGCAATTTCTGCGCCAGTTTATTTCCGCCTCGGACTTCTGCATTCAGCTTCATATCATCATTCCCCCCGTTCCAGCACGACGCCTTAAGCGAAGAAACTCAAGGCCGTAAGAAGTTAGTGGAAGATTGCCATTGATAATTAACTCATCAGAAGTGACAGAAGGAACAGCAAATGAAGTTGATTCATCACCCACTGATTTAGATGAAATAGCATAAGCCGCTCCCACGTCTCCATTCATAGCACGCTTGCGCATCACCAACTGATGAGCGGCAAACGCAAACATGCCACGTTTTTTAATAGACGCAGGACGAGCATTATATTTCAGCCACCGCTTACCTGTTTCTGAATCGCCCTCTTCAAGTGCCTGAATAACACTTTTATCAGACCATTCTTCAACGTTACTGAACTCCGGGTAGTACTCACGAAAATCAGTCACGATTTGCGCTGTAATTTCCACCTTTCCCCCTTAAAGCAAAAACCCGTCAATCTGACGGGTTATCGGCATTTTCTGACCGCGACGCTTGCTGTATTTCTTCACGCTTATCGTCAATGGCCTTTTGCAATGTAGATGCCTTTGCTGCTGCGGGAGCTTTCTTACCTATCAGAGTTTCATACTCCTCCCGCAGTGCGCCAATATCCTTGTCATCAGTATCAGCGTCATGGGTATCCAATACCTCTACACGCATCATCCCAGCCTGATGAAACAAGTGATCAATGAAATCACCATCAACAAGAACGGAATGCCCTACGTGGATGGTGATTCGTTTACCGTTTGCATCTGTCACTGTTAGCGGCGACGTGTGTAAGTTAGTTAACTCATTCATCATTACACCCCATCAACATAATGCCCAGCTTTGGGAATACGCCACTCAGTGCCACCGGTACGTAAAAGCGCAGGGACTTTGAAGTTAATATTGTCGGCAGTTGCAGGGGCAAGAAAACGCATCGGCATCACATCATGGCCTTTAACAACTCGCTTATCCTTCTTGTACACAGCCATGCGATCTTTGCCACCTGCCCCCACGCCGTTAAGTAAAATGTCATCATCAAAATCCATATCCCGGAAATTGGTACGCAAAAACTCAAGCAACGTGACATTTGAGGCGTTCTGAGTTGATAACAGCGTGCGCATCAGCAACTGCATTTGTTCGGGGGGTAGCACAAAAGTATTTGGACGATGAACAGTCATCGTATTGCTTAAATAAACCTGGCTATAAGCCGCGCCGAAGAAGTCAATGATCGGCTGCGTTCCCTTAGTTGGTATGTCAGCAATCAATGCTTGCAGTGTGGCTTTTGCTGCCTCTGTTGACACATTTTCACTAGTGTAAAGGCCCTCACCAATATCATCGTGGCCGAGTAAGTAGATCTTATTCAGCCCTTGCTCTACCACATCACGCACCGCTTGCCCGCGTTCAGCATCAAGACTGATATTGTTCTGCATGGCGAAGCCAATTTCTTCCAACGTGTAGGTATAACCCAGTGCCGCCATTTTAATTTCTTGAAAGCCCTGACTCATTGCAATGTCTACAGTGGGGACATCAGTAGAATTTGGTCCAAATACTTGCAGCTCACCGCGTGCATCTATCGAGCGGAAAGCCACGACCTTTATCCAGTCCGGCGCACTGTCATCAAGAGGTAACAGTGTATTGTATTTAAACTGCGGGTATTCCATACGATAGATTTCGGACTCAATATAGGCCGCTTGCTGAACCAAAAAAGACAATGCCGCTACGGGGCTGACGTCAAAAACACTTTTTCTCATGAATTATTTCCCTTCTACATAGACATTCAGAATGCCATCAACGCGAATTTCACCCACCTCACCGGCTTTCACGTTATCTACCCATCTCACTTGATTTAACACCAGTAGACCCGCCCCCATTCCCGTAGTCAGGCGACCTTGATCTGTACCTTCTTTCAAGATGACACTGACAACTTGTCCCGCCTCAGCGCCATCAACGCAAAGTACATGCATTGGCCCGCGGTGAAGTACAGACGCGATATGATTGACGTCATAGCCGACTTGGTAATTCGGCGGATTCGTCGGCATGCTGTTGCTAAATTCTGCTAATGTGCGAATAGTGAAACCGATAACCTGATCTGCTGTGGTTGTTGCTGAGACCGGGGCGCATGAGCGTTCTTTAGTGCCACGCACTACCGCACGGCCAAATGGGATCAAGCCAGTTTCGACGCGGCGAGAGATTGCTTCATAAACATCAATCGTTGAAACTTGCCCTTCGTACGCCTTGCCGCGGAACAGCGTAAAATTGTTTTGAGCAATAGCCATTATTTTTTCTCCGGTTGTTTACCATAACGTTTGTCCATCCACTCTTGCCGAGCGCTATCGCGCATAGATTGAGCATCAGTCGTCTTTGTTTTGCGCATGTCACGGCTGAAATTTTTCAGCGAATCATTAGCCTGTTGTTTTTCTTCTTCGGTCCCTTCGTCGTCCTCATCTTCCCGACGCTCTTCTTCTGCATCAAAATAAGCTGAAACGTATGTGTCCGGGGCTTTATCCCATGCAGTGTATTTGCGACATTTAATACCTGCCGCATCAAGTGCAGCGCGTTTGATTTTTAATGGATCGGTTGAGTCACAGTTAAAACCGGTACCCACAATTTTCATTGCAGCATCTCGCGCAGACATGACATCAGAGATACGTTTAGAGATTGAATCCTCAGAGGTTTTTTTCTTTAACTCCTCAATTTCTTCATCTTTAGCGTCAGCTTTGGCCTCTGCTTCTTCTTTTTCCTTTTCTGCCTCATCTTTGGCGGCTTCGGCCTTTTCTTTTTCTTCCTCTGCGTCTTTAACGCGTTTTTTCAGTCCATCGATGGTTGATTGGATCAACTGCTGAGTTGCTTCATCAGTGACTGTTGCGTGTACGCCAGAATCGAGTACAACTTTAAACATGGGTGTTACTCCGGTGGGTTTATGGTCAAATAATCGCGCGCGATGTCCAGCTCTCGCTCGGTCACATAGTGCTATGTGATTAATAGTGATATCGCGTTGAATAAATTCGTAGTGTGTCCCGTCTGGTGAAACGCCAGACGATTTTTCATATTCAGATGTGTATCCTGCGGATAATTCCGCCTTACCTCCGTTTATTGCGTTGATTGCCGCTTGATCTTTGATAAGTAAATCAACGACAACATAATCATCGTCTTGTCTTCCCGAAGAAATTGCATGCCCTGCTGTGACTTGCTTAAATGAATTGGAATCAACAAGCTCTCCAGGGTGATCAATTGTGACATCCACATTGTCATAACTACCCAAGCTCGATTGAGAAAATACTTCCTCATACGGGCGATAAACATTAACAATTTGACCGGGTGGCCTATCCGTCAATCCCAGTTCGGACGCTAGATATTGCTGTATACCGACGCGAGCAACCCTGCCAGGGACTTTTAAATAACCCTCTGGCGTGATTTCACGTTGTGAATTGACAGGGTAAGACACGCGATCACATACAGTAATCCGCATGTAATAATCCTATTTAATTAGTAATCAAGACCCTTGATTAATGGAGTGCCATTACAGCGACATTTAACATGTGCTCTACCGGGGAATAGTCCTGTTTCACCTGCATAGCTAGCACCACGCGACCAAAGATAGACCCCCCGGCCATGACCAACATCAGCACGGGCTATCATGAAGCATTTAATTTTTGCATTGGGATACTTGCCAGCCGGATTACCAGACACTCTTACATCTTGCGAAGTGTCCCACCGAAAACGATCAATGCCGGCTGATTGCTGACGCTTGCGTGTAATATCACTGTGTATTTTTAGCGCTTGATCACTAGCTATTAAACGTGCTCGCTTATATGTCGCCCCGGTCACTGACTGGATATTTCGAACAATGTTAGTCAATGAATCACCGCGCAAAATACCCTCCATCACTTCACGCTGAATATCGTCAAAATAATCAGATGATAGCGATTTAATTAATGCAACATTGCTCTCAACCGATGCATCAAAATAATCAACAAGCGACTCATTGATCATTAACCCAGTCATATCGATACCGATAGCCCGGTTAATTTGTTCAACAAAAGCTTCTGAACTTTCAGACTCAGCACGACTGACAACTCGTTGCGCTAATCGCTCTGCCTGTTGTCCAAATGCTGAATTGAAAAACAACTCTGATGCTTGCCTGATGGCCTCTTTGATAATGTCAGTGAGATAGCTGTCAGCAGTATAACTGCGCCTGAGAACTGGCGTTAGCGCCTCATCGACCGCTTGCGCCATCTGTCTAACAATTTCACGCAATTGTGCACAGTAATAACGTTCGGTTTTGTCAGACGGCTTAATAGGTCTAATTGACGCTCTGCGCCTGACCGGTGTTTTCTTTATCAGATCCTGCAAGGTCTCCAAGCTTGAACTGATAATCACCGGCCCGTTCTGCTTCTTCGTCGCTAACAAGTTCGTCGATGTCAGATTCTGCAATACCATAAACACCCTGCTCCATTAACTTTCGAGCCACTTGTGATGGCTTAACTACTCGCTGATTTAGCCGAATATCATCAGCTTGTGCGTCAGCCAGCCGCTGAGTTGACAATTCCGTATCTGTCGGCTGTGAAAGTGGTGCAAATTCAAAGTCAATCCCGTCTGGATATGCACCCAACGTAGAGCGAACAAGTACCTCATCAATCCTTTTTAGGAATGGCCGATATTGCGTCTCCTGACTGCCCCGAATTGTATTGTAGTAGTTATCCATATCGCCTTTGCCAGAATCACCCAGCCCTTTAGCTTGAATGCCGAATAATCGTGTCATTGGGATACCTGTAGCACCAGAGGTCCATTCCATCAATACATACAAAACTTCGGCCAACCCGCCGAATGAGATTTGTTTCCTGTCCAGCACTTCATCGGCATCAAGCAATGCAATTCTGAACAAAGATTTCATCATGCCAAATGTGTTCCAGCGTTTAGCTATAGCCTCATCCATGTCACCCGATGATAACTCTGTAGCGAGGTTCTCCCGATTGATTGTGTCAATATTGGCTTCCTGAATCAGAGAAGCGATCCCGCCTTTTGCAGAAGCGGCATCTTTGACATCTTCCATACAACGCCGCAATCTACTGTCATCCCAACCGCCATTAATCATACGTAAGCGCATTGGCAATGCAGCCCCCGGCGCTCTGACAAAATGACTGTAATGAATTTGCTGTGTACCCCCATTAACGACGTAATAGTCAGGCTGCATATAATTATCTGCCAAGGGATTTGTCACATTATATTGCTGGCCGTTAATAAACATGCGATCAAGAACTAGCAGGCGCTTAAGCGAACCTTTTTTAATTCTGTTTAATTCGAACGGCTTATCAAGCGGCTGATCTGTCATCATGAGCACACCGGCCCCACCGTATACACCAGCCCACTTAAATGCTTCTTGCGTTATTCCCTGAACATTAAATAGATTCTCAGCATTACGAATAGCTGTAGCCTCATCAGATGAAAACGAACGCCATTCGCGAGTAGCATCATCAACGGGAATATCGACAATCGAGCGAGCTATCCAGTTCTCAATATAAGCCGCCTCCAGTTCAGCGAAATCTTGCATCATGCCAAACATAAAACGGTTATACATGCGTCTGTCGCGGTCTGTACCCATTCCGGTCATGACGTTAGTTATCCCGTCAGCTGTCAGGCGAATCCGTGGCTTACCGCCGAACTCCAATTTATCCATCATCATTAAACCCATTTGTCATAACTGATAGTTGTTCCAGTAATTAATTCAATCTCGACTGCATCCATGATCGTATCGAGAATGTCATCATTTTTATGGCTATCGTCTGCTGAAAAATCAGCGCATTCAGCCAGTGCGGGCATTACCCAGTCAGTAGATGCGGCAATCGCACCATCTGCGTAATAAACTTGTTCAATTTTTTGCCCGTCATCAGTCATCAGTGCCGGGATGAATACTTTCCCGGTTTTCATTTGAGGGATACTGTTCAAGCAGCGAATTAGTTTGTTTTGGCCCGCGCCGCGAGGGATTTCCAAGACGGGAATACTTCGACGTTTTTTCAGCGTGGTAATGAGTCCTTGCCCGGCTTGCTTATCCTCAATACCCATATGACGCAATGGGGCTGGCCGTCTTCTGTCGTAGGGTTTCCACTTATCCCATAACTCCGTTGCGGTTTTTAACAGATCTTCCGGGTCCCACTTGCCGCGAACGCTATCAATGATGTAAAGATTGCCATCAATCCCCATTCCAACTAACGTAAACACGGTATAGTCGTTATAGTCTTCCACCTTGCCAGAGTTTGTATCGACATAGACAGCGCGGTGAGTAAGTTGCGGCAAATGTGCGTAACGTTTAAACCAGTCCGTATCAATCAGATTTCCCGTCAATGAGCGTGGCCGCTGCATATATTGAGAAAGAAACGTGTATTCGTCACTTTCCCAAAGTTTTAATAAATCACCAATATACTCATTTTGAGGCCAGTACGACCAATAACGAACGCCACCAACCACAACACTTTCAGAATTTTTAACTCCGAACCAGCACAAAGATCGCCACGGCTCAGGTAATAATTCTATATATTGTTCATCAACCAAAGCAGGGATCGCTACATGATGAAAATCAACTCCCATTCTCCCATCTAGCATGAAACCTGTAGCATCGTCGGTATGCAATCGCTGCTGAATGGAAACAAACGGCGTCGGATGATCCTTACTCTTATCTCCGCGCCTAGAACGTATTGTGTTAACAAGCATTCGGTTTGCATTATCACGCCGTGATGCTGAAAACATATCTTCCGGCTTGTTGTAATCATCCAGACAAACAAAGCCCGAAAAATCCTCCCCCGGATAACCAGCACGACCACCAGTAATTTGACCACAACTTGAGCGAGATACAGTCTGACCAACTGAGCGCCCTTTCTGATCGATTACCTCCCATTCTTCCGCCTGATTGACACCAAAACCACAAGGCCACAATTCCTGGTATTCACGGCTAGCGATAATGTCACGCGTTCTGCGAGAATTACGCTTAACCAATGTATCGGCAAATGAAATATTCAGATTTCTAAATCTTCGCAATCGTCGAGTTTGAACCAGCGTATTTATGTATGCAGGCAGATGAACAGAGAAGAATTCAGTTTTTGTCCCGCCCGGTGGAATATTGACTATGAGGTTTCTGGGGTTGAGTTTTCCACTGATTAAATCATCAATTTTGCTAGACATCAGCTTGTGATGCCAGTTAACCATCATTCGTTCACCCTGCAACAATTCAAACCATAACCGAGTAAAATTGAGGAATGATTTTTCGGATTTAGATTTCAGCGCAACCCGACCAGGGAAATTCAGATTTTCCCATTCGAGCAAATCACTCATAATCCAATCCTGTTGTTATCTAATCCAAATCGGGAAGAATATTTTCTAATGCTTGTTGTGCCTTAATGTAATCTTCCGACGTGTAATGAATATTGATTGCCCCGCCATCTTTACCCGTCAGCTCGGTCTTAACATTCTCACGGAACGCTTGAACGCTTACATGCTTACCAAGCAACTCCAAATTTTTAACTTTATCCGGCCATTTAATTTTTTTGAGAATAGTTTCTTCTGTGCTTTCATCGCTGTCATGAATCGTCGTTGAAATATCGAAGCCTGATAATGTTGTACGCCATGACTTAGGCCACTCACTTATTGCTTTTAATCTGCCATCGTCATCAATGATGTCTAGTACGTCCATTTTGTCGATTTCGACTAAGCGTTTAAGCACGTATTCAGCATCGACTTTAACCACTTCATTACGATCTGACTTTAGTTCTGAAATCCGTTTTTGAATGTCAAGTTTTGACAATAATTGAGCTGCAATTCTGTTTGCGGTTTTATCACTGTACCCCGCACGAATAGCTGCCTGTGTGGCGTTCAAATCGACGAGGTACTCGCGACAAAACATTTCCTGCTTGTCTGTGAGTGCCATCTCTTTCCCTTAAATAAAAAAGGCCGCCAAAGCGACCTGCAATAATTTAATATATCGACTTAAGCGGCGGATCTGTTTCCGAAATCGCTAAACTAATCTCAGACGAGTTTAACTCTCCATCTGTTGCAATCATGTAATATTTACCGTCAGTCTCATTTATCCAGTAGTGAATAGGGATTCCAACGCGTAAATAATCTTCCGGTGTTAGTCTTAAATATTCGTCTTCCGTTGTAAAAGTATACCGCTTACCGTGATCGACACCACCAACAACTAAACAATCGAAACTTTTCATATTAACCTCGTCTCGTTAATCGTCATTAAATACTCGGCAGGCGGTGACGAAATCCGCTTTTCGGGGGCGACCCTAGCCGAGTATTGTATATTACATCAGCAAACGGAAGCAGTTAGAACCCTTTCCACCCCTGAAACAGTTGTAATCAGAACTTTATGCTAAAAAGTCGGTATCCACTCGCTGGGCGCCCATAAAGAAATCACTACTATCGAGCACTCTGTCAGCAGAATGCTCTGAATTAGTGACTAGTCTTCATCTGCTGATGAAATCTCATCTTCATCAAACCAGCCTTCTGCCGCCCGGCCGTCAGAGGCACGATAGCTGATCCAATAGTTATTGATGTGATTTATATACTCAGCACGGCCTTTCACTTCACCCACTTCAATGCTGATGTTGATTTTGACCGCCTGGCCTAATTGATATTTGAAAACTTTAGTACTCATACCTACCTCTTTGTAGAATGTTATAAATCGAGATTTGGGCTTGACTGAGCTATATTTACTCGCCCATGCCTTAGCAATATGCAGAATTCATACGGGTTCCCACTCGGTCGGTAGCTGATAGCGCCCGCTTTCTTCTCTGACGCCAATATCAATCAGCATCATCCCGAATTCATGCAGGAAGGCATTCATGTATCGTTTGCCACGCCGGTTAAGCTCTGGAGCAACACCGCCAATAAATATGACTCGCTCATCAGCCTTTTGAAAGAAAGGCTCAAGTAGCTTGTAGTAAAACCGCGCCTGACTATCAGGTTTGAGTTTTTCGCTTAGCCTGCCATCAAGCAGCCCGGCAATGAAATGCTGGTTTACCTGTATATCGCCAAATAAATGACGATATACCAGGCTCTGATTAACCTTCATCAAGTGGTAGCAATACGCCTCAGCAACACGCCAGCAGAAAAATTCATGGGTTGGCATATCCATTATTTCATCTCCACCAAACCAGGAATAGAAACCTGAATTTCTTTAGCTAGCAGCTCCCTTTCTGATTCGATTTTATGCTTCTCGCCACCCACGCCCCACTTGTTCATTATTCTCGCTGCTGTACTCACTTTCCGTTTCTTACTTTGATATTCAAGCTCAAGCCGGTTTGCCTGCGCAAATTTACCCAGATGGCCGAGAATAAAAGCACGGAATGTTTGATAAACTTTCACTTCGAAAGCCGGGGAAAGCCAGGCAGCATAACGAAGAGCAATAAGCTCATGTGCCCATGTACCGCGATAAGCGCCACCACGAATAACATCAAGTATTTGATTTTGTTCCAAAGTGTTTTTTAGCACTTTGGAAACTTCATCTATAAATGCCTGAATTCCATCAGAAGAAAGAAACTGACTAGGCACCTGCCATTTTTGCGCTAAGCCTCCCGCTATTGCTGCCTTATGCAGGTCATTAAGGTTATAGGTGCCATACTCATTACTACGAACTTGAATGTTTTCAATTACGATAGTTGGGTAATTCATGATGCTTATCCTTACTTAGGTAATGAACCTTTGCCGCATAGGAAATCAGCCCGTCGAAGTGCATCAGCTATAGCTGAGTCCTCAAAGGCTCATTCCTAAATAAAGGCTCGACGTTTGGGTTGCGCTGCGGTGCGCGGTGAAATACGGATATAAAAAAGCCCCAGATAACTGAGGCTGTTACTGACACTGCGTTCTAAAATGATTCTCTATTGCTTCACTCATGCGTCGCATCCAGTCTGCGAGCTTTAAAGCAGCTTCTTTCTCCGATTCTAATTCCGCAAAATCAGTAAATTCCATTTTTGGGGTATATCTACCGAATCGGTCTTTTTCAATAACAAGAATTTGTTCGAGAATTGTTTTTGAATTTGTATGTGATACGTAGTATTTACTGAGTTGCGTTTTCTCTTCTCTGTTTTTTTCAAAGTAAATCAAGTCAACTTCCGTTTTCATTTCTTCACCTGCTGGCACTGAGTTTTAATATACTCTTGCAAGTACTTAGTTTGCTGTTCGTTTTCCGCCATCATTCGGAGGAGATCGTAATAATCTTGCTGAGCTGTTTCTGTAAACTGTGGGGTTCCTGCATTGACCATGCCGCGGGAGGAACCGGCTTTGCCTTGATTACAGGTGGCCGCGATGCGCAACCGGCGATGACCAGCGGCAACATCATTGCGAAGCACATCAATTTCAGATTTCGCATGAGCAAGTTCCTGCGTGTGTTTAATGTCTAACTCATTCAACATAGTGATGTGAGAGTTCTGATAGTCGATAGTGTCTGTGAGTTGCTGAATGTCTTCTTGCTGCTGCTTTGTAACACGTTGCTCTCTCTGTAACTCAGAGTGATAGTAATACGCTGTCAGTGAAATAACGATTAACGCGAGTATCGTGTAGTAGTGAGCGTTGAATTTCATGACCGTCTGCCAACAAATTGATTGTATTTCTCGTTTAAAAAAGAGAATCCAAAAACAATTGGCATAAGAATAATCAGTAGCGGCCACAGGAATGACATAAACAAAATGACCCCAAACTCCTCAGGATCATTAGCTCGTTTTTCTATCAATGTAAAAATAATAAATGCCGCAATAACACCGACAAAATAAATTACCGGAACCAGAATCTGAATAATGCTCATCACTCTTCCTTATAGTTCTGTTGAATTTCATGATAAAAACATCGTTCTCTCAGAAGCCCGGCGAGCATCCAAACCCGGCAATACACGCCCACCAGCTTTATTCCACTCTATGAACTGATTTGCAGCCCCTTTGTAGTCACCCGCATTGAGTTTCTTGAGCAATGTTGAGCGGACGAAAGCACCAGTGCCACAGTTGAAGATAAAAGAACAAAGCGCATCAAACTGGCCTTGTGTCAGTGATACTTTAACGTTTGATTTAATCGTGAGATAAACCGGGGCTAAGTCTTCTAGTAGAAACTGTTCGGCTTGTTTATCTGTAACCACATCACCGGGTTTAACCCCGCGAGTATGACCGTAGCCAATTGTCCAAACACCCGCAGGGCAACGATATGCTGTTAAGCTGAGACCTTCATAGGCTTTCAGCTTACTAAGTCCTTTCTCACTGATTTGCATCAGATACCCCCGCTTTATTACGCAAAGTCCCACGCATCAACTGGCCGAAAAAGTCAGTACCGAGATAACCAATAATCACACTGCCGATATAAGCCAGGTCGGTACTCATATTTAAAAAGACCAATAAGTCACGAATAAACCAAGCAATTAAAGCGCACATCATCGCGTCAATAATTGTCTTCCAAAACTTACCGCCGTTATATCGACCTCTGAGATACGCCATTGTTGCAGCCAGTGCCGCGCCTAAACCTTGTTCTTTGACTGACAGCAGCCACAGCCATAGCTGCATCCAGATGTCTGGTTGCTTGTCCATGAGTTTCATATTTCCACCCCCGTTGGGGATTGATACCCCGTTAAACGGGTGTGAAAAGAAAAAGGCCGCTTATGCGACCTTGATAATTCTGAAAATTATTAATCCAACTCAGGATCATCTAATCCTGCATGGATAACTGTCTTGATTGCCGAAGTCACTTCAAAAAACCTGTCTGTCACAGTGCCTTTTGGAATAGTGAACTCATGAGCGCCATTTGCCACACTGACATGCAAGAGTGAATTTGCATACCATAGTGATATTGCAACATAATACCAATCACCCACACACAGCGTGTCATTTACCATCGTCCCCATTTGAAAATTAAGCCTATAATCCTCATCCAATTGAACTACATGCGCAGGACGATATTCAAGATCCCCTTGTTGATTTATGATGCAAGAACGTACATATGGCTGCTCTACACCCTCTTTATCTTTCCACGATGATGCAGGGAGATCTAAGGATTTATAATATTCTTTCATTAAATCCTGAGCATCACTTTGAAGAAGCTCTTTTCTGGCTTTGTATTTCTCTTGTAGCAGTTTGTGCTGAGAGCGAATATCAGAATAAGTAATTGACATGCCTTTCTCCATAGATTCCTGATGACGAACCAGCATGATTACCACCTTTAATGAAAAATTACTATGACATACATAGAAAAAAGGCCGCGTCAGATCGCAGCCTTCGTAATCAATTGAATTCATTCCGTTATGGAAATTCCCTTATCTGCTATCATTAAATCTCGATAAGTAACCATAGCTAATAGGGAGAGGCATTAATGAGTAAAGCAATTAACGAAGCTGTTCGTGAACTGGAAATCAGCATTACAGCTACAGAGCGGATTGTGATTGCAATGTTACAACTGCTTTCACCCGTACAAAAAGATGCCCTGAAAGATATTCTCTTTTCAGAATGTCAAATAGCCTCTGAAACAATTCCTATAGATAACGAACAACTAATCAGAAGAGAAAAACAAATCACTGAGAAGATCCATACTCTTCTGCAAGTCTGAGTATAAGTTCCTGACGTTTTTTCTCCTGCTCAATAAATCCCCCCCACTTGCCATTAGGGTGAGGGGTGTTTACTGCTTCCAAAAACGCTTTGCGGACACAATCTCCACTCTCATTTTCATCATCACATTCGTCAGATACGCCGGTATAGCACTCCATTGCGACAAACGCAGCGGCAACGGCCTCGCCTACAAATGTTGCGTCAATATCACTCAGTCCATCAGGTACCATTTGCGCCAAAATAGTAATGAGTGCTAATCGCGCCTGTTCTTGGGATTCTGGAGATAGTTTGCCAAAGCTCATTCTTGACCTCTCGACAGTAATAAAGAAAAAAGCCACGCCATGCGCAGCCTGAAATAGATGCCACACCAGCCATTATCTGAGAACGGGGGATGTGGGCTTTATATATGAAAAAACTCGCAGAATAGCAAGGCTTGGGATTTGATTAATCCACTTAAGAAACAACTAAGGCGAGCTTATATCAATATGATTGCTCATTTGCTCTTTCGTGTCAACAAGAACTAAGCAAGTTTTTTAATTTTCTCTACACGTTTACGACTTTTAAACGCATTTTCCAGAGGAAAGAAGATCATCCATTGACTAGCTTTCAGTATTCCGTCAATTTCACGTCGGCATGTACTCATTGACGGGCGTTTTAGCCTATCCCCTCCCCTTGTTTTCATTTTGCGAGGATTTGCGTTTCTATGGTAGTAAGATGCTATTGCGTACTTTGTTAAACCGTGAGCGTAGTAACTAAGAAGTATTCCATAGGCTTTAGTGTCAATGTACATAACGGAATCGACGACCTGAGAAATCAGCATTCCATCATCATCATTACACACCGGTCTGTCTCGATTTTCTCGGGGTTCTACGCTCACCATGAATTTATAAATCATGTTCATCTGGCGCTTATCAATCCGGCCACTATAAACCCATCCCCCCCATAAACTTAACCAGCTATCAATCCAGTCGTGTTGCTCTTTAGTGAGTTCATAATTTCTTATTCCCATCATCTTACCCCCGGAGAACCGAATGACTTTTAGTGAGCCATATTTGCATTGCAGAACTGCAAATGACTTGCCTGTAATACCACTCCTGAAGCGAGCCTCTTCTATCGCCGCTGATATATCAGTGAAGATTGTCATTACTTAATCTCCTGAGTTTATCTTTGTAATAATCTCGGATCTGCTCGTAATCATCACGTTTCCATTTCTGCAAAGTATGATGAGACATCAATCTGTCGAATCGCTCTTGCCCAATTTTTTCAATCAGACAAAGTTTATAATTAATGATATTTCCTGATAAGTAGTTATTACATGCAGAGCATTGTTTGTGACAATTATCTTCATCAAATCTCAGCTCTGGATGAGCCTTAATTGTTAGATAATGCCCTGCGTGATATTGCCCCTCATGAAATCTCTCACAACTAATACATGGCTGTTCTTTATCTCTTTCTCTGATAAACGCATTAAATGCTTGCTGTGCTTGACTCTTAAAATAAGAGAGAGGCTTTACTGCTAATCGACGTGCTTTAAGTTTATCTTTCTTCTCTGCTAATTCTTGCTGCTGTTTCTTTTTAAGTTCCCGCTCTGCTTTCTCTCTGTCTCTGTTTCTTTTTCTGATTGCTAATTCCGCTCCGTGATCCGGGTTACACCAATATATATTTGGATATTTCGGTATAAACCACTCGCAGCATATTTTACACTTTCTCCTTGATGGCTTTTTCATTTCTATTTCTCCGTCTGTCCCACTTTGATTTCAATAGTTCATGAACGTAATCAAACGTTTTAACTTCGGATTCCGCGGGAACTGGTTTTGATTTTTTATTTGATGGAATGTTATAGATTAGATTATTGATGACTCGCTGAGTCTGTGATGTTTTCTGACTCATTTAATTTATTTCCATCTTTCAATATTAACGTCCCAATACAACGAAGAACGCAACTATCGCAAATATCACTGTTATTCATTCCTGAAACTATTGCATTTACTTCATCTTGCGATTTACCGCAGAAATTACACCAGTGTTTATTACCTGCTATCATTTATCTTGCTCCTGTTTTAATTTCATATATTGCGAGTTATTTGGAATAGTCACTAAGCAACCAATATCAAAGGCCCATTTTTCTACTTGCGTCATGAAATAAAACATTTCACCCGTATCTAATTTTGAAGTCTTTCTCAGAGTCCTGATGCGCTCTGTAAGCTGCGTAGTGAGATCAATAGCTTCTATGACCTCATAACCCAAGAATGTATGTTTAAGTGCCTCTTTAACATCCTCCGGCGTTAATTTGGCATTATTCTTATTCAGATAACGACTTATCTCACCGCACCACATATGAAACGTGGAATTCTGTGGAATTGATCGAATATCTTTCCACGGCTTAATAATAATTCGATGCGGCTGTTTCGTTTGAAGAGTTTCTTTCAATATTTCCCATGCCTGAGATTTATTTGATTCATGAAAACAAAAATCAGCTTCCATTTATCCCCCATTATTTATTCTCTAATAGCTCATCAGGAATTTCTATCTCATCATCTAGTTTAGCTATCATCGAACGGCATATCGCTTCTTTTGCTGTACTGCCTTTCACTACATCAAACCCCGGTCTGTCTGCTACCCAGTGATCGCCTCGCTCAATAACGCTGATGAAATATTCATCTATCAGTTGACCGCATTCGCTCCACGTTGTTGAATAATAAGGTATGTTGTAAAGATTATTATTCAAATACTCTACACTCCAACCATCACAAATAGCAACAGCATAATCTAGCGCACGGCCTGTTAAATTTTCTATTTTCATTTTCATATTATTCCCCTTTTACAATTTTTAATTTTCCACCGACATGAATTATCGGATCTGAGTCAGAATTTGGCGCTCGCAAGTTCCACGCTCTAATAGCATCTCGCTTAGTTCTATATGTGAGAGTAATCGGCTTAATTAAACATTTATCACCAATACAGCCTGCATAAATACCATCTCCATCGGCAAATAATTCAGCATCACATTGACAGAACGGGCATTTATCAAGAGTCATTCCGTAAGGCAATTTAGTGTCATAAATCATTTAAAAATCCTTCCTGTAGGGTTTGCGGGATTTTTCTTCGTTGCGATTCGCTCGTCGCTCGCCTTCAATTTGATCGATAGGGAAGAGACAAAGCCCCTTTTGCTCAACATAGACAGTTCCGGTTTTACCATGACGGTTTGAACGTAAAATCAGCTCTGTTAGCGTCTTATCCGCGTTATCGTGATAAACAGAATCGCGATAGATACCCATCCAATAATCACAATCTTGTTCAATCTGGCCGGTGTCTCGGCTGTCGCTTGGCATCGGGCGCTTGTTAGCCCGGTCTTCTAGATTACGATTAAGTTGTGTTAGTAACACAACAACGGTATTCAACTCTTTAGCCAGGTTCTTAAGCCCTTTCGTAATATTTCCGTATGCGAGATCATTACGATCGGCTTTTTCCGCCTTCATCAGAGTTAAATAGTCCACACCAATAAAACCAATACGACCAACTTTGCGCTTAAGTTTTCGGCATTCAGACTGAATATGAGCCAGGGACATTGCCGGTGTATCGTCCACCCAAATATTTGGATTTTGTTTCAGTTCTAGCATAGCCATACCAATCAAATTCCAGTCAGTATCGCTATCCGTACCACCGTAAAGCGTGTCTGTGTTGACGTTAGATTTTTGGCTGACCATACGTTCAACAATCTGCTCGTTGGTCATTTCCATGCTGAATAACGCAACAGGTGATTCCGTTGCAACGTTCTTAGCAATCTCAGAGAGTACCGTTGTTTTTCCCATCTTCGGACGAGCACCAACAACAAACAGCGCACCGTTAACCAAGTATTTGGGAGCCAGCATTTCATCCAGATCACGAATGCCGGTTTTCAGTCCAGCGTGTAATTCAGGATTATTGAAACGCGCTTCAACACCAGCAAACCAATCACCAATGACATCATCAATTCGTGTTAAACCCGTTCTTCGTCCCGTTTTGCCATTCTCCACTGCTTCGGCTATTAATGTTTGAGCCATGTTTATTTTTTCATCAAATGACAGATTGCTGGGAGTCAAAAATAATTGCTGAATCTGATTAGTTTTCTCAATTGTGTAACGTTCTGCGGCAGTCTCACGGATCTTTTTTGCATAGAAGAGCACGTTTGCAGTACTGGGGGTTGATTTCGCGACTTCGGCCAAATACGCAAATCCACCCGTCTGTTTTATTTTCCCGGTCTGCTCCAAGCTGTCTGATACGGTAATAATATCTATTGCATGAAGACGCTCATTCATTTCACGCATTTCAGCATAGATAGTTTTATGCTGCCGAACATAAAATACATCAGGCGTCAGTATTGAAAATACTTGCTGTGAATTATCACTCTGCGGATCAAGCAGTAATGCCCCGATAACGCTTTGTTCCGCTTCGGTACTGTGGGGGACTTGTTTAACGCTGTTTACGGTCATTCGCTCGGTCCTCTTTGACGGATACGTAACATTGGTCAGTGATCAGATAATCTAAATTTTTGGCTCTCCAGTAGCCGCCCTTGCCATTCGGGCGGTCTTCCATCATCCACCGGCAGTGCTCAGCAATGTAGCTGAGATAACCTTTCCAGTTTTCCAGAGTAAACGGCTTCTTGTGCTTAACCTGGTATTCCTTGTTCGCTCGTTGCCAGAACGTGCGCATCTTGGATTTTCTACCGTCTCGCAGGACAGTAACCTTGGCCATCTCTGGCAGAATTTCATGATAGGCGTCGATCATGGCCTGATAGGGAACGGGGTCTAATTTCTTAACAGGCTGCGGCAGGTTGTTTTCGTCAGAAAACTCACCAACTACATCGTTAGATGTAGTTATATATTCTTGTTCTAATAACTTCTTACTCTGTTTGACCTGATTTGTTACCAACTTTGTTACCTGACTTCGCTCTAAAGCCGCGTCATCACTGGGTTTGTTTGTTACCTGATTAGTTACCTCATTTGTTACCTCAAAATCACCCTGATAATCAGCGTAATTTGTGATGGTGATCACTGTCCCATGCCGGTTGCCACTGAACGTTAACATCCCCTCAGAGGAAAAGAATTCCAACATGTCTCTAACCTGTTTTTGTGTCTTCTCATTGCCTTTAGAATCTCTGAGCTTTCTAGCTAGAATGGGGATTTTTGTCACCAATTGACCAGATCCCAACTCCCATTGAACGCCGCTAAATTCAACACTGCGGGGCTTGTATTGAGCCATTCCAATTAATCGAACCCACAATGCCAGTTTAGCGGTATCATTAGCCCATTCCGTGGACAGAAGACTCCTGAACAGAGCGAAATGCCCCTGTTTTTGGTTCTCCATCCGTGTACTCCTTGAAGTCTTTCTCGCTCCAAAGTCAGCGTATGCAACGTTACTCATGGCTTTTCTTCCCTTTTAACAGGGCTTCACGATGCTCCAACCTCAGTTGAGCATCGTCTAACGCTTCCCGAAGTTTCTTTGCTCCCTGCTCCGTGACCGAGCGAACAGTCCGATCACGCATGATGTTTTTATGCACAGCGCTGTAATTAAGCCTTTGTTTCATTTATAATCACCCCACTCGTTACCAATGAGTGAATCAGTGTAAATTGACTCCCACGGCTGACGAAATTTCCCGGACCATTTCGCATTGAAAATAATTGGTTTCTCTGTCATGATTGCCTCGCTATTAGTGATAGGGGAAAGTGAGAGTTCCCCCGCTTGACTCATATTGAAAGTTCGATTTGATCAGAAGCCTCAGTAACAGTTGAGGCTTTTCTTTTCACTTTTCCTTTCCGCTCCAGCGCCTGGATCAGCATCTCTGCGTATTCACCTTCAAATACAATTTTTGATGATTGCTCAGGCAGCTCAACAGAACCCTCCGGTAGACCGAACAAAGCCGCAGCTTTACACGCCAGCTTAAATATTCGGTTCTTATCACGGCTTGATGTTGAGGGGTGAACCCCAATTTCCTTGGCAAACTCGTTATTCCCGTACTCCAAAATACATCGCAGCCAAAAACTCTCTAACGCCTCCGGCCTACAAGTAATTTTGATATTTTTTGCGATATCCATATGTTAAATTTCCTAAATAAAATAATGTTAATAGCCCAGTTGGGCTACGCTCCCCGCTTACGCGAAGAAATGGTCTACACCTCGCGGCATAGAATCCCCACAGTGGCGGGGAGGCGGATTGTTAAAGAGCGATGCGAGCTATGCCGGCTCGCGCGGTTTATTCGGCTAATAAATTTCTTTTGCTTGCTTCTAAAAGATCTTTAGCCAGATATTTGCCCTTAGAAATTTTTTCGATTGTTATTGCGTAAGTTGTTTTTTCGAAAAATTCGGTTTTTGGTAGTGAGCCTTTTTCTAGCCACTTATAAACCGCTTTTTTCGTAACACCACACGCAGTAGCGACATGAGAAACACCTATGTCTTTTATTGCTATGCCGATGTCCATCGTTTTCCAATCCCTTATTTGTACTATTAGTACATATTATTATTGAACTGAAAGTTTTTGCAAGTAGTTTATTATTGAACCTATGGTACAAACAGAAAAAGTGCGAAAAGAGTTCGCCGATAGGCTTGCACTGGCCTGCAAAAAATTCGGCTTAGATGAACATGGGAGAGGTGTTGCCCTTGCAAAAGCTTTAGGAGTTACACCAAAAGCAGCAAGCAAATGGCTTAACGCTGAATCACTTCCCAGACAAGCCACAATGAAAGGTATCGCTGATTATTTGCGAGTTGATTTGGCATGGCTTCAACTAGGAATAGCAAAGAATACAGATGAACAAGGAAAAGTAGAGTATGTCGGCAAACTAAAAAATGGACTTGTTAGAGTAGTCGGCGAAGCTGTTCTCGGCATTGATGGCGCTGTAGATATGGTTGAATTCCATGCTGGATGGTTGCGTATTTGTAGTTCCGATCGGGATGCGTACGGATTAAAAGTAAAAGGCGATAGCATGTGGCCCCGTATACAGTCCGGTGAATTTGTTGTTATTGAGCCGAATACCCCAGTACATCCCGGTGATGAAGTTTTTGTTAGAACAAGTAATGGTCATAACATGATAAAAATCATGAATATAACACGAAATGGCGATTATCAGTTTTCAAGTATAAACAGTGATCATCGACCAATAACAATTCCTAAGAATGATGTGGCAATGATTCATTATGTATCGGCTATTATAAAAAATACGCGTTATATTGATGATGATGACATTATCTAATGTAAATAATTTGATTTAATTATCAAAACATTACCTTAACAATCAGGGGGATAGATGCCTTCAATACATGAAGATTTTGAATTAATTACCGCTGAAATATTAAGTGAGTATTTCGATTCAAAAGGAGTTACTCCACATTGCATGCTTTGTGGTCATGCATCTCTTAGCGTTCCACAAGTTAGTGCGGGATGCAATATGCCAATAAACATGAAACTTGGTACTTATGTGAATGTGTTTAAGGCAGAAAGCATCTATCATGAGAATGCAAACAATTTTTATATTCTAGTTGCTTGTAAAAAATGTGGGAATACTATGACTATAGATGCTGTTCAGGTTCTTGAGTGGATAAAGCAAAAATATCCCGCTATCATTGAGGAAGATAGTGATGAGTGAACCGAAAAATAATGTAATTCCGTTTAGGGGTGATTTACCAACTTTCAACTCTGGCGGTAATGGTGGTGATGGAGGTAGCGATATGCTTGAAGCTAGAGTAAAAAAACTTGAAGATGATCTGAACCTCATCAAAACCGATCTCGCAGTTATGAAAGCTAACTATGCAACAAAGGAAGATATCGCATCTGTGAGAATTGAGGTTCACCAATCTATTGCAACTCAAACCAAATGGATTGCTGCCACAATGTTAGGAATAACTGGCCTAGCAATTGGTATTGCAAAGCTTATCTTCTAAAGACATATATCACCCACCACCCGATTAGGGTGGCTTTTATTCTCTCTCTTCCATCAAAATCAATAAGATAATAGATTTAATATCTTATTCTCAAGCCAACTTTCCATTTAGAAAAAACTTTTAAAAAATAAATTTCCTTTAAAATCAATCAAATAAACCAAAAGTACATATCCAAACAAAAAAATTGTACTATTGGTACTTTACAATATTGTACTAATAGTTCATCATTATCACATCAAAAGCACACAGCGAACAGGCAGGGAAAGCCCACGAAGTAGCTGCCGGTGGCGTAAGAAGAACCGGATGATTCGCAAGTGCTAAGAAACAGACGCAACGAACAACAGAGGATGATCACGATGAACGCATACAACAACGCAACAATGTACATCGATAAGCACACAGGCAAGCAATATCTGGTACAGAACGGCAATAGCGGCAGAGTTACTCAATATGCACAAAACGTACAAGTGTATCACGACTGGTCATGTGAAGATGGCGGCAAATTATGCACTACAGTTTTCAAAAGCCGCAAAGATCTGAATAGCTGGTTACGCATGATGGGATTTAAGAAGTAATGCATATAGCCCCGCAAGGAGCCTTAAATACCAGTCTTTTAACTATAGAGGGCTGATATTTAGGAAAAGTAACTAAAAGGATGTTCCGCTCTTTAACAATATGAAACGTATGCCGCGAGGTGTACACCAAAGCGAAGTTAGCTTTGGGGTGTGATGAAACTGGCCGCAGTTGACGTTACAAGATAAGTCCCGCAAGGAAAACTCTCAGTAACGAATGACCGGCGCAGGGTCTCAATTAAGCTAATTAACGGAGGTTCTTATGAATGCAAAACAGCGTTGCAAATTACGCCGCAAAAATCGACGTATGAAAGAGCAAAAGACTCTTAAAGCTAACCGCAATCTTGAAAGAAAGATCGTCGCCACTTTAACGGGGTGCTCAACAAAAATATTAAAGGCCGTCTCACTGTCAGTTATCAAACAAAATAAGACAGTTGAATCATTTAATAACCGTTGCTTACCCAATTCTTTTCTCTACTCAGTCGGCAAGAAAAATAGCAATATTACAGCAAGGGGTTAATTACAGGAGAATAAAAGTGGAACTTGAAAAGTTATTAAAAGAAATACGTGATGTAAAGAATGATATCGAACGTATAGAGCATGTAATTTATCTCAAAGCGGATGGATTGTGTATATCTGTGATTAATGAGCCACGTTTTAATGCTCCAGCTGACAATAAATTTCTTATCGATGCTCTAAATAGTAAAAAAATAGAGTTGACTAAGAGATTGAAAAAATTAAATGAAACAAAACAAACTCAGAAAAAATAATCGCAGGATTAATTGTGTGAGTTTATTTCGCCACGCTTGGGAAAAACAGGGAATCATCGGCAGGGAAGCCAATTATTAAATTAACAAACTCAAAGGTAAACAAAATGAAAACTAATCAAGTAAAATTCAATGAAAAGGATTTGGTTAAAGTAAGCTATCTTTGGATGAAAAACAATCCTAGCAAAATAATTCCTCCTCATCGCAATGACAATATTTATAATTTCTCAGTTAAAATTAATGGCACTTTTCATTGTTTCAATAAATATGAAGAATATAAGGTCTATTCTATAGGTACTACTGGCTCATGGTTAGTTATCAAAGATGAAAATCTAAACTTGATTAATGTCGACTGCAACGATTTTCGTGAAATTTTCACTAAAATAGCTTGATAATACTGCAATTAAATATAAGGGTTAAAGTATGTCAAAGAAATTAACGAAAGATTTAAAGAAAGAAATAGTTAATAACGCGTTCTTATTAGCCGGCATCAAAGAAGGATTTAAGCAAATAGAATTGGATCGGCACCAATTAGCAAAAGACGTCAGAGTCGCCGCACTGGGCGGCGAAGATAAAGTTAAATATTGGGATAAGCTATACGAAAATATTCTTAGTCAAGTCAAAGAATTTACTACTCATATAGATAAATCAATTGAAATCTGGAATGTGATGTCAGATGAGATATATGCGGCTTTTGGCGGCAGTTCAACATGCTTGCGTTATGGTTTCGATGAAAACGAAAAGCGAATCCGCTTAATTACACCAGCAAAGAGCTATTGCTTATTTAGTGCTGAACATGAACTCTCTATTCGTTTTAATAAGATTGAAGAAGTAAGAGATAAATTGATATGTAAACGGGAGGAAGTTGAAAATAACGTTTACGCCATTTTAAATTCAGTTACGACAACAAAGCGACTTATTGAAGTCTGGCCGGAAGCGAAAGATTTAATTCCGTCCGAAGAAGTGAGAATCATAAACACTTCATTTTCAGTAAAAGTTGAAGATTTAAATAAAATGATCGGCATACCCAAAAGCGAGGGTTAAACAATGTCAGACAATAAAGGACACGTGCACGCCGAAAGCATGGCTTTATATGCACAAGATGCATTGAAAACTGATGAACCGTGGAAACTGTGGGAATATCATGATGACAATATGGGGTTGTGGAAAAATGTAATCACTCATCCATCTTGGGATTATAGAAGTACTTATCGCAGAAAGCCTGAAATGATAACAGTCGGCAAAGTGAGTTTTCCGAAGCCTGTTGATTATAAATTAGATTATGGAGTTGAATATTTTTATCCGAATTTATACTCAAGAGATGGAGATGGTTATGGTCAAGACTTCTGGTATGGTGGTGAATTAGATTGTTTACAGCTAAAAATAGGTTTTATTCATTTAACTAAAGAAGCCGCTCAGCAACATTTTGATGCATTAATTAAAATAAACAAGGGTGAGTTTTAATAAATGGAGTAGTGACGCCAGAGGATGGCATTCGTAATATAAAACAGGGGTTATAATGGAAAATATTAAATTTGTTTATCCGCCATTTAGTTATGAGGGTGTGCGTTTTTATTTATCAAATGATGGAATCATTTATGTATCAACTAAAATACACGAAATAACAGAAGTAGCAAAATTGACATATGAAAACGGTAAACAATGGATACCAAAACATAAAAATTTTAACTCTCTCTGTAGACAAATGTTCAGAGAGGGTGATTTGAATCAAATTGAGAAGGAACTTAAGAAGCACGCTAAATTATGCGCTATTCTCAAACGACATCAGATTCAACTTTATAAATTAATTCTCGAAAAGGACTTCAACGAGGCTTATAAATTATGCATGGACATTAAACACGAATCGGGTAATTAATTATGAAAATAAACAAACAACTTTTCGCTTTAGCTCAATCTAAAGCAAAGATAGCATTCAAAATAGAATGTCAAATAGAGTGGTTTATAGCTATGCAATATTTAAGGTTAGCATATGAAGATAGTTAAAGAGTGGCTCTTTGCTATGTTATTTCCCGCTTGTTTGGTTCTCTTCTCGACGTTAATTTTAATTTTTTTGAGGTAATTATGCTTATAGTCAATTGTGACTCTTTTAAAGTTAATCACACAAAGAAAGGAAATGAAATTGAAATAATCGGAAATGTTGTTATACAAGGAAATTCCGAGGAAGTACTTAATTCAACTAATCTTTATTTCAACGAAGTAAAGGAATATTTCGAGAACAGGGGTTATAAAATAGAGGCTTTATAAAATGAATTCTCATCAATATCAGGGAAATAATAAAGAAACGGAATTCTATAAAAAAACTGGCTATTCAGATAAAGAGATTATCGAGCACAGGGAGATTGAATATAAGCGCTCTATCCACGTAATGGATATGAATATGTCGATTAGCTTTATTGAATTTAACGGAGATTTTACATGACTGGATATCTAATAAGAGCCCCGGATATTTTCAAGAATAAGCAGGAAGCTATAGCGGCAGTCAGGGAGATAATTAACGGAAATCATCACCCCAATGTTTTTAAATTATCGAATATGGCAATCGCAGAAAAGCTATGGAATGCAAATCTCGACGCCGCATTAAATCACCCTCCCCTCCCCAGTTATTTGATTAACGAGCGAGAAAATCAAAAAACTTTGGAGTGGCGGGAATATTTTAAAACCCACAAACGAGAATATGACCACTACCGCGGCGATAATCCAACGCGTCGTCATGGTGGTATTTTGACTGGAGATTAATTTTGGCTATATATATAGTAGTAGATACAGAAACGTGTGATTTAGATAGTGGTATTGTTGAAATAGCAAGTATTGATATCATTGATATGCAAATCAATTATTCAACCCAACAATCCCATTTAATAAACCCGCAAAAATCTATTTCAGTATCAGCAATGGCAACTCATCATATCACTGATGAAATGGTGATTAATTCTCCGCTAATTGATCAAGTTATCGAGAGCTACAAAGGTGCTGATTACTTTGTTGCTCACAATGCTGAGTTCGACAAAAAGATGATGCCGAAAATGGATGCTCCGTTTATCTGCACATTAAAACTAGCAAGGCGCTTATGGCCTGACATGGAAAGTCACAGCAACCAATACTTACGCTACGCGCTAAAACTGGGTGTTCGTGTCCCGGATGGGTTATACGCACATAGGGCGCTATATGACTGCATTGTCACGGCAGCACTGTTTAAACTTATCAAAAATGAATCTGGCTGGTCAGATAATGAAATGTTGGAAATCAGTGATCAACCTTCTTTGCTTCATAGATTTAAATTCGGAAAATACAATGGAATGACATTTGAGCAAGTTAAGAAAGAGAATATCGGGTATTTGGACTGGCTACTGAAACAGCCAAATCTTGATCGTAATGTTAAGTTCACAATCAATTATTGGTTATCGAGGTAGTTAAATATGGGAACAGCAACATTAATTTTGGGTGAGTCCGGGACAGGGAAGTCAACGAGTCTCATGAATTTAAATCCAGCAGAGTGTTTGCTGATACAAGCGGTAAGAAAACCGTTACCTTTTAAATCCTCTTCATGGAAATTATGGGACAGGGAAAAGCCAGAGACCTCCATTTTCATTTCAGATAAATATAGTCATATCGAGAGCGCAATAATAAAGGCTCACTCATACGGAAAGAAAATCGTTATCATTGATGACTTTCAATATGTCATGGCAAATGAATTTATGCGCCGCTCTGATGAAAAGTCATTTGATAAATTTACGGAAATCGGTAGTCATGCATGGAATATTATTGACAAAGCAATAAATGGAACACCGGATGATTTACGTGTTTATTTCTTGTCTCATACGGAAGAGACCCAGACAGGGAAAGTTAAGATAAAAACAATTGGAAAAATGCTGGATGAAAAAATAACAATTGAGGGAATGTTCACAATAGTATTAAGAACAATTGTCAAGGATGACAATTATTTTTTCTCAACAAGAAACAACGGTTACGATACAGTTAAATCCCCAATGGGCATGTTCGATAAATATGAAATAGAAAATGATTTAGCTGCTATCGACGAAACAATTTGTCATTATTACGAAATCAATAAATAAGGTTAAATGAAATGAATAATGTTATGTTTGTTTATAACAAAGAACTTGCTTTATCTGCCGGTCAGAGTGGATTTATCACAGAAAGTGGGGCTTATATTATCACTATCAATGAAGCTAAATTTACAAGAGGCAAAGAAGGTGCTCACTTTATTGAAATTTCTGGCGAGACCGAAGATGGGCGAAAAGTTAATTACTTGAGTGTTTGTTGTAAGAAAAATGATGGTACAGATAATCAATATGGCATTAATATGATTAACGCGATTATGGGTTGTGCCGGGGTTAAGCAATTAACTCAAGTAACGAAAGATGCGAATACATGCATCGCACCGGAATTGACTGGGAAAATGATCGGCTTGGTGCTTCAAAAAACACTGCGAACAAAAAGAACAGATGGGAGCGATACATTCAGCTTTAATATAATAATTCCGTTCATCGCTAAAACCGGGCAAACATTGCAAGAAATTGAAGAAGGTAAAGTTGCTGAGGCTGTAAATAAGATTGTTTCAACTTTAAAGGATAAAGATGAGAGGAATAAATCATCACAGCATAATAGCTACAATAATTACCAAAATAATCATCAATACGAGCAATACGACGATAATTTCTCTTCATTTTAGAATATGAGGGTAAGTTAATGTACGGTGAGAAATTTAATGGCGACCCGTGCCCACTCGGGCACACTATCAGATATATGTCAAACGGCAATTGTATTGAATGTCAGATTGCAGGTCAAAAGAAAGCGAAAAATAAAGTTAAAAAACCAAAGCGAGAGAGTAAAAATAAAGTCAATCCAGACGACTTTACTCATCGCGTGTTTATTCTTGGAAATCCTGAAAGATGTAAAAATTAACTAATTTAAGTGAGGTGATTTATGGCTGTGAAGTTAGAAATTTTTATCTCGTTTAATGAAGACTTAAATAAGCATCATGTTGAATATTCTACTGCATTTACTTCTTGTAGTACGCATGAAGAAAGGCAGATTCTTACTGAATTGAGAACTAAATTATTAAACTCAATGGACAATGAATATATTGGCAATCGTTATATTAATTAATAAAGGTGACTTTGATGCAAAAAACACCCTGGAACCCCAGTCGTAAAGCAATATTTAGAGTAAAGAATCCCCTTCCCCCGCCAGAAATATGTAATTATTGCGGCTCATCAGTAAAGATTGCCAATCACAAAGAAATATATAATGGTAAAAGTTTCGGAAATTGGCCGTGGGCTTATTTATGTAACTGCTGTGGTGCGTATGTTGGTATGCACCCATTTACTAATATCCCATTAGGAACGTTAGCAGACGCTGAAACTCGCAATGCACGGAAGCAATGTAAGCCTTATTTTGAGAAGCTGTGGAAATTTAATGGCGCTATTTTTAGTCGCAATGATGCTTATAATTGGCTTGCAAACAAATTGGGAATCAAGACAAGTGAATGTCACTTCGGTTGGTTCGATATTGACACGTGTCATCGAGCTAAAGAAATTTGTGAAAATATGATTATTAAAAGAGGCAACTATCATGGCTAAAAATACAGAGTCTTTAATATCTGCATGTCACGAGTTAGCAAGAACAGCTAAATGTGACGATTATTTAATTTTGAATGAGATAGCCGATAAATTGAAGTTTCTTCGTAAAGAACGTGACAGCTATAAAGAAATGTTTTTTGATTCTTGCAAGGGTCTTGCTGCTATAGCTAATGCGGCGGGTATTAAAGCGGAAGATGATACAGGCTCGCCAAATCAAATAATTGCTAAGATTAAATCAATGCTTAATATTGACTGGAATTTTACAGAGCATCCAGATATTAAAGTCGGTGAAGAAATGAAGTGCTGGGCTTATGTACGTCGAACAGTAAAGCAGCTTGATTTTGTCGGACAAGATGAAAACGGACAGGATCAATATTTTTATAAAGCGCAGCAGATAAATGAATATGTCACTGTGCTTAATTATTTAAACAAACCGACACCAGATGAAGAACATATTGATACATGGGATTATGAAGAAGATGGAGATATTCCTGAGTGGGCCGTTTACAATGATGCTATAGCTTGGGTGCATGCTGTGGGCTGGCATGAAGAATATAGTCATTATGAATATAACTCTTATTATGAAGAAATAGACAAAAATATCCAAGTATTGGCATGGGCTGAATTTATTCATCCTGCCACGCCGGAGATAAATAATGAATGACCATTTATGCCATCACTTTTATTTTATATGGAAACGAATGTTCAAGCGATACATGATAAATGTTCTTGTCTATCGCGGAATGAGTTTATCAGAAGCAAAAGAAGTCGCTGCATGTGAGATTGAAGCATATTCTAGAAAAGATGGAGACTGGAAATATATTCATCCTCATGATGCTGCACAAGAGGCACTATCTTATTGGAGCGATTAGTTATGGAAATAAGATTAGATAAATATGTCATCACATCAGATGAGTATCAATTTATACTTAATGAGATTAAAATAAATAAGGAGGGTAAAAACATCGGTCAAGAGAGATTGCAAACAATCGGATATTATCCCAGACTGGAGCAATTAATTAAGAAGCTAATTTTATTAGAAATTCGTCGTAGCGACATTAAATCACTGCAAGACATGAGTGATAAAATAAATCAATTTGCAACAGAAATTTCATTGAAAATAAAGTAGGGAAATAAAATCACATGAAATTAATCAGCTTAATAAAGCCGATCGCAGTTAACTACTTTGGCATTGAATTATTAGTTCCGTTTTGGACTAAATTTATAGTCACAGAAAGCAAAGGAATTGTATTGGCATGGAACAAAAAGCCGTCTGAATTAAAAGGATACTGGGACTCTGAATCACAACAATCTCAATATGAAATTGTAGCTATTGTTGATTTAGATGGAACCGACTGGAAAGAAACTCTCGTTGAAATATGAGTGTAATTAGATGAGGCTTGATTATGTTAACTTGCTCAATGAAAGATTTTAAATACACGTTGGATGATTGGTATTTTGATAATTCACCTAGAATGACAATAGCTTATTTAGATTGTGGATTATTCTTTATTAAAATATCAGCTATTAAAAGTAATAATTCACTGATAAATAATTGGTTTTCAATATACATAACTGATCAGGATGGATGGGATGAAATTGAATTTGATATTACAGAAGCTAACATTGAAAGAGCGCAGAAAATCATTGATGCCGCTGAAAAATGTAGACTATTAAATAATGAGTTAACTGATTTAATATGGGGTTAAAAATGAAAATAACTGATTTGAAATTTAATCTAGATGAATGACCAAGTTCTAGAAAACGGACGCAGAACTATAGCAAAGGAATGCTTAAGCGAGCTGACATCTCTCAGCAAATACGACGATAAAGCAGTCACAGCAATACTCGATAAATATACACCGAAATTTAAATTAATTATGTCTGAGCATCAGAAGAAAAAAGCCAGTCCGAAAAACTGGCTTTCTCAGTATGTTCGGGATGTTAGAAAAGAAAAATAATACGTTATTATATGGAGTTAAATTATGTCCATGTCAGGAAAATTAATGAAAGCCAGATCATGGGGACTCAGAGAATTTGAAAAAGGCTCGGTTCCAGATAATAGAACAATCAAGCATTGGATAGAAATAGGTAAATTAAAAGGAAAAATTATTGATGGTTCGGTTTGGGTTAATTCATCTGAGAGATGGGGCGTAGAATCTTCTATTTCGTCTTGCGTTAGTCAATTAATCAGGGATTCATAAAATGGCAAGCAGACCAAGGAAGAAGGAATTCAGGCATTTGCCTGATTATTTATATTTTGATAGAAATAAAGGTCAATATCGTTTCATTCTAACAAATGGTAAAAAGAAAAACATAGGTAGCGACAAAGCTGTCGCTATTGCCATAGCGAGAGAATATAACAATATAATGAGGCCAGAATCATCCGTATCTGTCAGTTCACTAGTTAAAGAATCAGGCGGAAAATACGGAGAATCTCTTCCCTTTCATCACCATATTGACAACCTTTTTTCCCGTATTATTAAAGATGAAAATCCGTCTGACAACACTCTTGCGGATTGGCGAAATGATATAGAACGAATGAAGACGTTTTTTACTGATATACCAGCATCAGAAATATCACTGGAACACGTTAATAATTATATCAAACATTATCATAACGATGCGTCAGCAAATGTTCAAAATAGGAAAGTCAGCTTCTTAAAAAAAGTTTTCAGCTACGCAATGGATGAATCATTAATGCTCGACAATCCAGCAGAGCGTAAGAAAATGAAACGTACTGATAAAAAGAGACGTCGCAGGCTTTCATTCGATGATTTCGTGCTTATCCGTAATGCAGCGGAACCTTGGTTAAGAACGGCAATGGATCTGGCATTACAAACGACTCAGGCGCGGCTAGAAGTTTCCCGTATCAGATACAACATCAAATCACCGAAGGAAGGTGTTTGCGGTTGCATGTGGTATTCAGAACCCAAAAACGGCATCTATGGAATGCTCTATATTCACAGACAAAAAGTCCAACATAAAGAAGCATCACATATAGCTATCCCGATTGGCTCAACGATAAAGGCTATCATTGATGCTAGCCGGGACAATATTGCAAGTCCATATGTTGTTCATCGAGTACCGGATCGCTTATCAAATAAAATAAGCCAGGAAGTTAATCACCCAACTCAAATTGCTCCCGATTATTTAAGCAGGGCATTTTCTTCTTTGAGGGATAAAATCGGCGTAGCGGCAGGTATCCCACTTGATGAAAGGCCAACATTTCACGAAATTCGGGCGTTGGCTGCTCATATATTTAAAGAACAGGGAATAGATCCACAAGCCAGAATGGCTCACAGTGATGCTAAATCCACAAAAATTTATACTCAAAATCATGTCGATTGGGTTGAGGTTCCTCATGCAGAAATAGCCGTCTGATGAGTGGAAAAACCCAACTTAACTTATTGATGCATATAATGCATATTTTGCAGATTCCGCACTGTTTGCATTCACAGTCAAAACCCTCCAAACCCGCATCACACAAGGCTTCGAGCTAGATAATACTGTCGTCATGGGGTGTCGGGGGTCGGAGGTTCAAATCCTCTCATGCCGACCAAATTTCCCCAAAAAAACCAACCTGTTAGGGTTGGTTTTTTTATGGCTGTGGCTTGGCTCTGGTAAAACCCAACCCTATATCTGGCATTTACAACCATTAGTAAATCATCCCACCACTTAAAAGCATTAAATTAATTAATATTTTATCGAAAAATACTTATACATCGTATAAACGACGTACTGTAAATCAGTCATAAATATAAAGCCGGTTAGTCCAGCTTTTACTTTACTTCCAGTTCTAAAGAGTATTTCTGTTCTGTCATTATGCTGCTCTCACTATGTAGTTAAATGCTACATTGCGAGGTCTGGTTTCTAATCCCATGACGCCAAGGGGATTAACCATACCTTCGTAATCCGATCCATCGTTTGTATGGTACCAGAAGTTATCCCTATCCATTGCACCTGCATTTCCAGAGTGATTTTTTTGATTTGTGGCCCCAAAAATGCCAAAACCATCATAGTTGACAGACTCTCCCCAAGCAGTCATATGCTTGTGATATTCTGTCATACACCTCTGGTTACTGTTGAGCTTGCGATCTTTATCAACACCTCGACCATCATCCCAGCCACGAATAAATTCTCCTCTTAAATCTGGTAAATTACCATCAGGATAGGCTTTCGCTAATTCCGGAAATTTCGACTTATCAAAGGCCGCACCGTTACATTGCAGCCACCCAGTTGGCGGTATGGCAGTCGGCCAGGGCATAGGAACACCTACAGGAATATTATTAACTGCATTGATCAGATTATTAACTTCTGCCTTGGTATATGCATCTATATCTCCCGCATTAAAATTGATATCTCCAGTCAACGCTTTCCCGTTCACTTTCCGGCTGCTCGGTACTGCATTATTTGCCTTTTGCACCGTTTCTAACAAACTGAGGTTTTTCACAAAAGCATTTTTATCGGGAATGTCTGCTCCGTTTTGATTTTTGGCTAGCTTGCTATTAGCATTATTATTTACATCAGTAACTAACTTCTGAGTGGCTGCTAATGTATTACGATTACCTGTTACATCTGTAAGCTGAGTAATGCCTTTTTGTGTTAATGAAGCACCGGGAATGTCTGCTGTAATTTTTTGTTCTAACGCTTTATTTAATTGTGCGGTGAGTTTAGCTATATCCCCATCATCCAGAACATCATCACCAGATTGTGTCGCAATAAAATCAGCCACGACAGATGATATCGTTGATGATTGGCGTAATACTTTATTTAACAAATAAGTGGGAGCATCATTTGGTGGAAATCCAGTCAACAAATCCTTGCTTTCTTCATATCTTTTTGACTCACTACATTTGCATTATCATTAATAGAAAAAGCTTTAAAATCATTCTTCTGACTCATATACTTTCTCCTTACATTAAATAATTTCTTTATAGTAAACATGTTTAATTATTGCAAAAACAATCCCCTGTCAACTCACACCAATTAAAGTCTAGTTCATAAAAATAATAATGCTGAATTCTTATCACTTATTAAGA
The DNA here is from genome assembly GCF_019090985.1 of Photorhabdus akhurstii. NCBI lineage: Bacteria > Pseudomonadati > Pseudomonadota > Gammaproteobacteria > Enterobacterales > Morganellaceae > Photorhabdus > Photorhabdus akhurstii. Next base: position 3,420,301 of record NZ_CP020335.1, read on the forward strand.
TTAAATATGTTTATATCATTACCAGCAATAAGCATCCCAATATTTTTGGATCGAAAATATACATCTGTAAACTATTTTTCTCTTATTCCTTCCATTTATTCCTGCAATTCTATCTACTTAACGTTCTACTCTAAATCTTTACCCTAACACCTAATCTACCGTGTTCAAGAATACCATAATCACATCAATGCACTTGAGTCTCCAGTTCTGAAAACATATGGGTAGATATAAGTGCTGACGATAAAGTGTCTATAATAAGGAATGATCTCCCATACCAGTCTATAACAAATTATGCATAGGGCTACATGAATGAAAAAATGATCTAACACTCGGAAAATCCCCTCTTTATGTGGTTTACTGCGATCCTGTGCATATACAAAAATATAACCCTATTTCTCAGGGCTACATTTTTATAATTAATTCTGATCTGTCAAAGAGATTTATTGTTTACCATAAACCAAGTTCTGAGTGAGAACCAAGACGGACAAGGCGCAATGTTCTCACATCGTTTTTTTAATGAATTAGTATCAAGTCAGACTTGACATGACAACCACAAAAATCCCTTTAATCCCCAGAAAGAGTATGATCGCAATATTTCAGCTCCAACAAACTATCAAAAGCTAACACCAACAATTTCAGGGGATTTCAGAGTTAAGCCCCTCTTGGCTTAGAGCTACCATTGATTAGACAAACTGAGAAATTTCTCCCTATGGATTACTAAATAGCCTGCTCTCTGGGCAAGTTCCATAAATGTATCAAGGGTTAAGACCTCTTCATCAGAATGTAATATCTTTTGACTGGCTACGGTTCCATTTTCGAATATCATTAAGATTCGTCCATTAAATGACAAGTCAGAAATCATCGAACTGTGATCACTTCCTTTATTACGAATTGCCGGCAGTACTTCACCAGTTACCCACTTGCGGAACTGATGAGGAACAGAGCCTTGTTTAATTGCATCACGACAACGAAGGACTAAAGTATACATTCCAGATTGACTGACAATATTAATATCTCCTTGACGCCCTATGTTGAACACAGACCGCTCATCATCATCCAATCTTCCAATGGCTTGCGAGATGTTTCGAATTTCCAGAGCAGAGCAAACATCATGAGCAACAAACCACAGCTCACCATCTTTATTGATAACGCGGATTTCATGAGACCCGAATTTGAATGTAGTGAAATTGCTTTCAGCATTAATTTTAGCTAATGCGCTCATATAGTCACCTCGCTACTCAAGAGTTTTGATATTTTCAGTCAAAAAAACTTGCTCACAACACGCTCTGAATCATCATCTTTAGCAACAGTTATGATTTTATGCTCAAATAAACCTTGTTAAAGTTTATCTTGATAACCAACTCAATTCTTTTTACCCAATCGATGATAGCTCCACGTTTTAGATAACAGTGAGTCTGCTTACTATTATTAATAATGGCCCACATGGTAAGGCAAAAAAAGAGATTGAATAAAAATCACATGCGGGCTTTATTGAATAATATTGTTCAGCAAAACACCTCGTTATTACTTCCAAATTATTTAGCAGCTTCAATTCGTTGGGTTTCAAGCATTATCGGTGTATGGTGATGTCCCGTAACTGCGTACATAATGGTTCCGGTTACGCGCACGCGGTGCCCAATAAGGCTTCGATACACGGTATAAAACTCATCCTCAACCACCAGTTGCATCAGACTACGATCCCCCCATTCTGGGGCCCCTGTAGCGCATTTTATCGCCTTATCCGGTTGCAACACCCAATAAGTTTCAGGGCTATCCCCGTTTTCCACACTTTCGTAATTTGGTGGACCGGGATAGGTGATCCTTAATAATGTGCCATCAAGAGTAATTTTTTGCCTTTCTTTATAACAGTTCTCTGTTGCTTTATCTGCGGCAATCTTTCTGTACATTTCCGATGACCGGTGATACCAGTCTTGAAGACATTCAACTGCCACGCATTTTTCGCGAAGTTCCCAATTCTGTTTTACCAAAGCTTTAAAGTCCGCATCGTTGTTAGTGGCCAGTTTGGCCTGAAGGTAATTAATATATAGGTTGTCATCAGCTTGGGATAATGCTGGGGTCGAGCAAATTAATTTTTCAGCCTTACTGGTGGCTTTTGCGCAATCAAAGCTCGCACCGAATGATAGGAATGACACACCACACAGTATTAATGCCAAAAAACCTATTAGTGTTCTCATACACTACTCCTATTGGTGATTTTTCAGCATTATTTTAAATACATTAAAGATAAAATCACAACCTGAATTTTTTCTAACTTACAATTCTTTCCTCTGGAGGCTAATTGTATTTTCAACTCTTGATTTCCTCAAAGTCATCTGGAAAAAATCTGCCCGATGCTACACGACTGTGAATAATCTGGGCACATCTATTTATTCCCTCATACGGAATTGGATAAGTTCTTCAAGCATCGCTAATTTGATATTGAGATTAAAAAATCTGAGCTCTGTTAAATACAGAACTCAGACTTTAATAGCAGCTTGATTTAAAACATCCAGTGTATGCTGATCTCAGGTTAGATTTGTTAACCAATGTTAACAAAACCATTATAAGAATGGCCTGTTTATTCAAGCTACTTTCGTTATTTTGGTTGTTCCGGCCATTCAATATCAGGAGCCTGTGAAATATCAATCCTGTTCAGCATTACTCTATATTTCTTCCATACCAATAGAGCCGCTTCCTCTTCTTTAGTCGCAATCCCCAAATCAACAGCATCTTGTAATGGTGCTATCTGCTGGCTGGCCTCCATAATAAATTGTTGCTTTTTACTTTCAACATACTGCTGCAATTCTTCTTTTGTTGGTGGAGGAATATCAGTCCATTCCGGTAAACCATTTTGACCTGCTATACGATATTTTCCTTCTGGCGCATTATTCGCAGCGTATTCTTGATAAATATCAAAATCAACTTCAATAATATCATCGGGCAATGAACCAGAAGCAATATAATTTTGTTGCAACTCTATGGGGTAAAATGCGTTTGTTTTGGCACTATAATAATACACTTTTTCTTCTCCTTAATGACCAATAGAAAAAAAATAAACACTACTTACATCATTATCACGGTAATTTGATGACACAGAAACATGTATCTGAGAGTTATTTAATGGTTTTCCATAAGCAGAAGTATCAATATTTTTGTTTGGTGCTGATGAAATAGCTGTCACATGAAGAGATAATAACCTATTTGGAAATGAAATAGGTAAATTTACAATTTTTCCCTGATTATCATCAATAGGTACATTACCCCATTGATAAATCATTCCAGTATCACCACATCTCCACCATCCATTTACCGATAATATCGCTTTATTACGATCATCTTCCGTTAAAATTCTTTTTTTACCTTTAAACTTACCATCTTTGTCAAATGCATACGTATGTATTCCAAACCCCTCTTGACCTCCAGATGTACTACCGTATTCAAACGAAATTCCTCTTGAGTGCTGAATCCCCGCACTAGGGTGAGCTACATGAATTGCCAAACCACCTAAGTCCGCCCAACCATTTGGACGCAAGAAACCTGATAATGACAAATCCCGCAGCGATTGATCGTCAAATAAATTTGCTGTCTTAGATAAAATACAACCAGATGTTTTTGTATTCGTATTTAACCGAATAAATCGATTATCAGATTCTACTTTTGCTTTGATTTTTTGTTCTAATGCTTTGTTTAATTGCGTAGTAAGTTTCGCTATATTACCATCATCCAAAACATCACTGTTAGATTCTGTCGCAATAAAATCGGCTACAACAGATGATATGGTTGATGTTTGCCGCAATACTTTATTTAATACGTGATTAGGAATACATTGTTCATCAGGAAATCCAACCAGCAAATCCGGATATATTTCATATTTTTGTTGACCGAGCACATTGGCATTACTATCAATAGCAAAAGCTTTAAAATCATTTTTGGTACTCATATACATCTCCTTAAATTAAAAAACATCATTTCATAATAAACATATTGAGCTATCAGTAAAGATGATTTCTCATAATTGAGATCAATAACCCCCAAAATTATAATCAAAACATTCCAAAACTCATTGTATTCAACTTCACCTTCAATCTTTTTTTAGTTACGAACACAACATTACAATATTTTAATTATAAAACCAATAAAACGGACTGAGTAAAAGACCACCTCGCCAAGAGGTGGTTTTAGGATAACAACTAAAAATAAAAAGCATTTATTTTTTACTGTAAACATATATCAATATTATGTTAAAAACCAAAACACAAATATTTATTTAGGGCATATTTAATAATTAAATTCTGTTGTAGACAATTGTCTTTCAACAATATTATATGCTGATTTTAAGTCAAACTTATGACCTAACATTAAATAACCCATTGTATGAATGGCTTGTTTATTCTGTCCATTCTCATTATTTCGGTTGTTCCGGCCATTCAATATCAGGAGCCTGTGAAATATCAATCCTATTCAGCATTACTCTATATTTCTTCCATACTAATAGAGCCGCTTCCTCTTCTTTATTCGCAATCCCTAAATCAACAGCATCTTGTAATGGTGCTATTTTCTGGCTAGCCTCCAAAATAAATTGTTGCTTTTTACTTTCAACATACTGCTGCAATTCTTCCTTCGTTGGCGGAGGAATATCAGCCCATTCTGGTAAACCATTCTGACCTGCTATACGATACTTTCCTTCTGGCGCATTATTTGCAGCGTATTCTTGATAAATATCAATACTAACCTCAATAATATCATCGGGCAATGAACCAGAAGCAATATAATTCTGTTCTAATTCTACAGGGTAAAATGCATTTGTCTTTGCACTATAAAAATACATAATTAATATCCTATCGCTACATATCTCACAAAATTACTTGCTAACTGGTATGCAGAATTTCTGCATGTCACAATAAATTGACTTGCAGAAACAGGTAAAGCAGCGACTCCAGCGCCAAAATTTTCAAACTCAGAATATGTTGCAACGATCTGGAAACAAGCATTAGGGAATGGAATCGGGAAGTATCTGTAATCATTTATAGACCCACAGCCGTTTGCCTGACCCCACTGGATAATTATTCCAGTATCACCACATTTCCACCAACCATTCACAACCTTGTTAGCCGTATTCACATTAAGATTACAACATTTGGCAATTTTTTTGTCTAATACGCTTTTGAACTGTGCGGTGATTTTAGTTACATTGCCATCATCCAAAACATCAGTGCCAGATTCTGTCGCAATAAAGTCAGCTACAGCAGATGATATGGTTGATGCTTGACGTAATATCTTATTTAAGATGTGATGAGGAATATACTGATTGCCTGGAAAACCAACCAGCAAATTCGGGTATGTTTCATAGTCTTGTTGACTGGGTACATTAGCATTACTACTGATAGCAAAAGCTTTAAAATCATTTTTGGCACTCATATACATCTCCTTAAATTAAATGACATTATTTCATAATAAACATATTGAACTATCACTAAAGATGATTTCTCACAATTCATATCGATAATAGTCTAGTTTAGAAAAACAATAATGAAATATTTTTATAACTAAAAGGAGTAACTATTTTTATATAATTGCCAACAATAAATAATCCGATATACTGCAATCAAAAGCATCCATAAAATCATTATATTCAACATTATAAATTATTATTTTTCATATCTTTATTTTTTCCTGAAATTATTTTATCTTTAAATCAAGAATATAATTTTACAATATTTTAATTATAGCAACAAAAAATGGCCTGAATAAAAATCCTATTTATTCAGGCCCGTTAACAGAGATTTTTCCTTATAACTTTCCATATTACTCATATATAGCCAAAATCCATATTTAAATTCTAGCTATATTCTTAGGATACTCACCAAAAGATTACTGCATCAGACAATCCAAGAAATAAGTGCCAGCTTATACCTCATACGCCCAAATAAATTACTGGTATCATACTGATATTTAATGGACGATTTTCGTCTGCCGTTGGTACTGCCTTCGATGCATCAAAAGTGGCATATGCGAATATTGAAGCTGAATCAGGAGTGTTCTTTTTCGCAACACTTCCTTCAGAGTTCAAATTTACACCAGAAAATGCTCCGCTGGCACGAGCAAAAAGCCCCCAACTCTGCAATCCTACATCACCTGTAATATTTCTAATTGCATCTCCTTGTATTACACCAGGTGTCAATCCAGCACGCACGAATACCCCTCGTCCATTAACAAACAGATTAGGGAGATTGATTTTATCACCATTCAATTTAATTCCCCATGCCGCCTTATATGCATCAGATAAATTATTTAATGCTCTACCAACAGCAGAATCAATTGGGTAAACAGCACCATTCGCAATATATTCTCCTTTAGCTAAATCTGATGCTGGATGTGCAGATAAATAGATATCACCCGGTCGTTTAGCGCCAACATCAATCGCGGAAAGTGTAATATCCTCAGTCAACTCCTTCCCGTTGATTCTCCGATTATTAGGTACTCTGCCATTAATATTTTCAAGTAATGAATTAACTATTACCTTAACCAGCTTTTGCGTCACCGCCAATGTATCACTATCACCAATCACATCGGTAAGTTGCACAATACCTTTTTGTGTTAATGAAGCATTGGGAATTCCTGTTATCGCTTTCTGTTCTAAAGCTTTATTTAACTGTGCGGTGAGTTTAGTTACATTACCATCATCTAAAACATCCTCACCAGATTGTGTCGCAATAAAATCAGCTACAACCGATGTTATTGCTGATGTTTGGCGAAATATCTTATTTAACATGTGATTATCAATATACTGCCGATCTGGAAACCCACGCGGCAAATTCGGATCTGTTTCATAGAGTTGTTGACTAACCACATTAGCGCCATTACCAATAGCAAAAGCTTTAAAATCATTTTTCATACTCATATCTCCCCATTATATTATTTTACAATTAGTATATTAATTCATTACGTAGACGATTTACCTAAATTCACGCCTATTAGACTCCAATTTCCTATTGCAAATTTTCCATTTCAAGTTCCAAATTGAATCTTTCAGTATCTTATCCCCGACATCAAAAAAATCATTATATGAATGTTCTGTTTATTCAGACCATTTTTTTATTATTTCGGCTGCTCCGGCCACTCAACATCAGGGGCCAATGAAATATCAACTTTGCTCAACACTACCCTATATTTCTTCCATTCCAATAGAACGTTTTTTTCTGCTTCGGTGGCAATGCCTAAATCAACAGCGTCTTGTAGTGGAGCGACAAGATTATTAATTCTAGTCAATAACTGAGACTTCTCATGTTCTGCTTGCTGTATTAATTCTTCTTTAGTAGCAACATAATTATTATCAGATTCTACTGCCGTATTCTCCCCAACAGCCTTGTCAGACGGTTTATTCAACGAGTTATATTCTTGCGCCCAAGGCGTTCACGGACTATCGTGGAATTGGCTACGTGTATATACCCGACTGCTGTTATAAACAAAATAACGTTGAATAACCCCAGCCGCTTTCAACACAATAAGCGACCCCGCGAACGGCTCAGGGTAGTTCGCGCCATTTTTGGCATGAGCATTATATTCTTGATAATAAATCCCCGGTGTTTTATAAATATTTAAATCTGCGTTATCACCTAAATTAATCGACTGCCCAGAGAAGATGTCTTGAGAAGTAATATTGATATCCGCAGCTAAAGCTTTTCCATTAATTTTACGTAGCCCTGTAATATATCGAGAATCAGACTCTGATTTTGCATATGCTCCAACCTCTCCGGCAGTAGGTCTATTCAATGTATTATATTCTCTCGTCCAAGGCGTCCACGGGCTTTCATGAAACTGACTACGTGTATATACCCGACTGCTGTTATAGACAAAATAACGTTGAATAACCCCGGCCGCTTTCAATACAACCAGCGATCCCGCGAACTGCTCAGGGTAATTATTACCATTTTTGGCATGAGCATTATACTCTTGATAATAAATCCCCGGTGTTTTGTAATTATCTAAATTCGCATTGTCGCCTAAACTATGTGCCTGCCCAGCAAGGATATCCTGAGAAGTAATATTAATATCCTCAGTTAATACTTTCCCGTTAATTTTTCGGGTGTTTGGTATTCTGGTATTAATATTTTCACGCAATGAATTTATTATTTCCTGAACTAATTTTTGCGTAACCGCCAATGTATCACTATTACCCACTACATCGGTAAGCTGAACAATACCTTTTCGTGTTAATGAGGCATTTGGAACTTCTGTTGCAATTTTTGTTCTAAGGACCTATTTAGCTGATCGGTAAGTTTAGTTATATTACCATCATCCAAAATATCATTTCCGGATTGTGTCGCGATAAAATTAGCTATCACAGATGATATTGTTGACGATTGGCGTAATACCTTATTTAACAGATTAACAGGAATATTATCTGCTGAAAATCCAGTCTGCAAGCTCTGGTTTTCTTCATACTTTGCTTGACTCACTACATTAGCATTATCACTAACAGAAAAAGCCTTAAAATCATTTTTGGCACTCATATACAATCCTCAAATTGAATAATATTATTTACAATAAACACCTTTAATTATTGCAAAAACAACCTCTCTTAATTTACGCCAGCAATAGTCTAGTTCATAAAAACAATAACAAAACATTCTTATAAATCAGAATATTAACTATTTTTATACAATTTAAAAAACGAAAATTAAATTTCACAAATTTATTCTCATCTTTATTCTACATTTTTCTATCTAACTTTCTTGTTTTAAGTTATAAACTGAATTTTTCAGCACATTATATAAAAAGCTCTGATTTTAACTCTACATTTTACATATTAAATTATTTCAAAAACAAACTAATTTTATGATTAAAATCTAAAATCCTGATTAAAATATCTGATCACTTAAAGTCAGCATTATTTTACCTAGAGAGATTTTTAATATATTGAGAATCTAACAGCAGAACGGAAAGAATACATTGACGATGATAATAACTATCAGATTAAAGAAAAATTAAAAAGTCTGACTCCCGTTAACTACAGAGCTCAGACTTTAATAGCCAATTAATTTAAACTGTTTAAGTTTTGAGAGGCAATGCAAAAGTAAAAAACATTTATTTTTGCATTATAGGTTAATATCAATATCCTACTGCAAACCAAAACGCAGAGTTCTCAGTCTCATATGCCCAATAACTAAACCCTGTCACAGACAATTGTCTGGCAACAACATTATGTGATGATGATAAATCAGACTTATCACCCAATGTCAATGAAACATTTACACAAGCATTAGGGAACTGGATAGGAAAATTAACCGGTGTATCGTATGCTGTCCAGTTTACAATTCCCCACTGATAAATCACTCCTGTATCTCCACATTTCCACCAACCATTCACTGATTTCAAAGCTGTACTTTTATTTCCTTTAGCATTAACCAAGTTATCTACTTCTGCTTTTGTATACCCGCTAATAACCCTGTCAGCAGGTTTATTCAATGTATTATATTCCTGCGCCCAAGAAGTCCACGGATTATCATGAAATTGGCTACGTGTATATACCCGGCTGCTGTTATAGACAAAATAGCGTTGAATGATTCCAGCCGCTTTCAACACAATAAGTGAACCAGAAAGCGGTTCTGGGTAATTGACGCCATTTTTAGCATGAGCATTATAATCCTGATAATAAATACCTGGTGTTTTACAGTGATCCAAATTTACATTATCACCTAAACTAATTGCCTGCCCATTCAAAATATCCTGAGAAGTAATAGTGACATCCGTAGCTAAAGATTTTCCATTCACCCTGCGAATTCCCGCAATATATCGAGAATCAGATTCTATTTTTGTATATGCGCCAATCTCATCAGCCGTAGGTTTATTCAGCGTATTATATTCTCTAGTCCAAGGCGTCCACGGATTATCATGAAACTGGCTACGTGTATATACTCGACTACTATTATAGACAAAATAACGTTGAACCGTCCCAGCCGATTTCAATACAACAAGAGCACCGGCGAGAAATTCAGGGTAATTAAGGCCATTTTTGGCATGAGCATCATACTCTTGATGATAAACTCCCGGTGTTTTGTAGCTATTCAAATCCGCCTTATCACCTAAACTAATCGCCTGCCCGCCCAAAATATCCTGAGAAGTAATGGTGATATCTTCAGACAATGCTTTCCCGTTAATTTTTCGAGTGTTGGGTACCTTAGCATTAATACTCTCACGCAATGAATTTACTATTTCCTGAGCAAGCTTTTGTGTAACAGCTAATATGTCACTATCGCCTAATACATTAGTAAGCTGAACAACACCTTTTTGTGTTAATGAAGCATTGGGAACTTCTGTTGTGATTTTTTGTTTTAATGCCTTATTTAATTGTTCAGCAAGTTTAGCTACATCACCATCATCCAGAATATCACTGCCAGATTGTGTCGCAATAAAATTAGCCACGACAGATGCTATTGTTGACGATTGACGTAATACTTTGTTTAGCAGATTACTAGTAATATTATCTGGCGGAAACCCAACCTGCAAACCCTGATCTTTCTCATATTTCTCTTGACTCACTACATTAGCATCATTTCTAATAGAAAAAGCCTTAAAATCATTCTTAGCACTCATATATACCCCTTAGATTAAATATTGTTATCTATATATTGAATTATTATTAAAGCAATCCATCATAATTTACGGCAGCCATAGTTTAATTCATAAAAATAATAATAAAATGTTCTTCTAACTTAGAAGAATAATTATTTTTATATCATTAGAGGCAAGAAAAAAACCAACAAATTTCAACCAGAAATATATTCTGGCCACTCATATTCAACATCTAAAATATTTCACTTTGTCATTACTTATTTTTATATCTCATATCCCAGATTGAATTTTTCAATATTCTAAAAGCGCTGACTATTTAGACAGCGCTTTGTCAATAATATGTCAAGACCATATAACTTTGTTTTTACTTTGGTTGTTTCAGCTAATTAACATCAGAAATGAGGGAAATACCTTTGTTAGTAGTGGAAATATCGGCTTATTCTGATAAACCATTTTTATTCCCTATACAGTATTCACCCCTCAGAAGAATAATGTACTTTTAGTATCCAATAGCCATCCAATGGACCGCTCGCGACCGGAAATCAGTGTCTAACGCACCAATAGTTGTTGCTGTAAAAGATACCCGAGTAATATCACCAACTTCAACAAAACAACGATCCCAGATCGGAGACGAAGGTTTTCTTCTACCATCAGTTGTCGCAACCACAGTTGTACATGCACTAGGAAAGCTAATAGGAAAGTTAACCAAATAATTATCGCTCCCTGTTACAACCCCCCACTGATAGATTATTCCTGTATCACCACATTTCCACCAGCCATTTGCAGATTTTAAAGCTGTATTTTTATTACCATATCGAACATCAGATTCAGATTTAGTATAACTCCCTACATCCCCAGCATTGAGGCTAATATCATTCGACAGTATTCTTCCATTCACCTTGCGGCTATTAGGTACTCTGGTATTAATATCTTCACGTAATGAATTTACTATTTCCTGAGCAAGCTTTTGGGTCACTGCCAATATATCACTGTTACCAATGACATCAGTAAGCTGAACAACACCTGCCTGAGTTAATGAAGCACTGGGGGTTTCTGTTGTGATCTTTTGTTTCAATGCTTTATTTAGTTGCTCGGTAAGTTTAGCTACATTTCCATCATCTAGAATATCACCGCCCGATTGTGTCGCAATGAAATTAGCCACAACGGACGATATGGTTGACGATTGACGCAATACCTTATTTAATATGTGAGGCGCCATAGAATATGGTGGAAACCCAGTTTGCAATTCCACACTCTCTTCATATCCTTGCTGACTTATGACATTAGCATTATTATCAATAGAAAAAGCCTTAAAATCATTCTTTGGATTCATATATTCTCTTTGAGTTAAATAACATTATTTTATAATTAGCACATTAAATTATTGAAAGGTAATTTATCGCAATTCACATCAATAATAGTCTAGAAAAAGTATAATGAAATGTTCTTATAACTAAAGGGGGTAACTATTTTTATATAATTGACATTAGTAAATAATTTAATATCTAAAAATCACCCTTGTCCATTTTGAATTTACTTATATATTTCTTGAGGTTTCTCTGATAACCGTATATTCCATCCATTAATCACATTAAATAAAAAGCCAGCACTCTTGCTGGCAATTAAATATCTACTCATTCTGAAAAGCCAATTAAATCGTCATTTTTGTCATTAGTTGATATAATAAATATATCTAATTTCATCCCTATATTTACCATGTCAAATTACGTCTAAAGTAAATTAGCTCTCTAGTGTAGATTGGAATTTCCCATTAATATCTGAAATCCTACTCATGTAATAGGCATCAGCATATCGGCCATGACGAAAAGCATAACGTTTAGCCGTTCCTTCAATCTCGAATCCAAATTTTTTATATAATGCGATAGCAGCATCATTATCTGTATATACTTCCAACTCTATGCGTTCAATGTTCAACCAATTATCACACGTATCTAGCATAACCTCCATTAATTCACTACCAATACCCTGTCTCTGGTAATCAGCATGTACTCCCATACCAAAAGTAGCAACATGGCGACGCCGCAAGTTTTGGCATATTTCAATACCAACCTGACCCACAATTTCCCCATCAATACAAGCAACTAAAGAAAAACATCCTGCCGAAAGATTTGTAATACGCTTTATCCATGTCTCCAGAGAAGGATAAGGTAATTGTAAAGTACCATAGTAAACTTGTGGGTTAGCGTATAACTGACGAATTTGTTCACAATCGCCTTCTTCAACATGGCGAATCACTATATTCTTCACTTAAGAACTCCTAACTTTTAGCTTGAATATTGAGCTTAACATAGATGTTTTGCTTAAAGCATGGGGAAAATATTGATATTTAGTTTGAGGTTAATCTTTGGAGGAAATCCAAGATTGTTTATAGCGCACAACATAGGTGAATGAGAATAAATGGAAAACCAATAAACCCTTTCAGTACGGTTTTTCCTCGTTAGATTTGTGCCAAACCGATAACGATTGTTCAGACATCATGTCCCATTGCTTTCTCATGTAACGACTGACGGGTTATGCCAACTAATATGCAATCTTACGCTCAGTATCTTCCTTTGCAAGATTTGCTCACTTTATCATCTAAAACACCGATGCAAAATTATTTTAATCTTTAAAATAATTTTTAAAACTGCTTGACTCTGAAGTTTTTCTGATTAAAATCACAGCCACAATTTAGATTTTCGTGAAACAAATCACATTTTATCAATAAAGAGAGTTCATCATGAAATCTGTTACATCTTTCATCTCAAGTGTTCATAGCGTTGTTGTCTACCTGTCAACACCTCGCTTTCTTTAAGTCTATTTTTTTACCCGATACGTGAACAGCCAGTTTCTGAGCTGGCTTTTATGTTCAGGGCTTAACCCCTGTTAAATTAACCGGCTAATCCGTTTTTCTATTTCCTGGGTTATTTTTGTTGCTTACTTAATAAGATGTTAGCAAGAAAACATCTTAAGATGAGTCTGTTTTCGGGAAATATTCTTTTATTTTCTGATTTCGTTTCAACTTTCTGCTAATGATTGATGGACTTCAGTGCATTTTCCTTTGGAAAAGGAAAGATGCTAAGGTTAAGGGAATAGCAACTAACTTCCCCTCCTGAAAATGCACTTATTTAGTTTAGTCGAATCCATTTGTTATTAATAATCCAATGTGTTAAGAATTCATTTCTTCAACAAAGCAACTTCATCTGAATTTTTCTGGCACAGCAGAGTAAGGTCAGTAATAGAACGGGTAAGCTTATTTATAGTACTCTCCAGCTTTTTAATATTCATTTCCAGTTGCTTATTTTTCATATCCAATGCCTTCATTTTTGTCAATTCAGTATATAATTGCTGACCATTCACCGCCTCCGTACTGTTTTTGGAAATATCCCCGGCAGCAACATTCACAATCTTGCGTTGATTACCCGGTCTTCCTACAGAAACAACATTCGATTTGCTGGCAACAGAATTTGCGCCTAATGCAATACCCCCACTTGCTGTTACAGAAGCGTTTTGACCAATTGCAATTCCCTGAGACGCACTAATATTAACCTTTTGTCCCACTGCAATAGAAGACGAAGAGCTGGATTTAGTGTCTGATCCTAATATAATGCTCTTGCTTCCTGTTACAGAGGAGTTTTGACCAATCACAATTGCCTGAGACCCACTGGCAGAAACCTTTTGCCCCAGAGCAATAGAAGACGAACCGCTGGATGCAGAGCCTTCTCCTAATGCAACGCTTGAACTTCCTGTTGCAGAGGAATTTTGACTAATTGCTACTGCCTGATTCCCCCTGGCAATAGCTTTTTTCCCCAGAGCAATAGCAGCCGAACCGCTGGATTGAGAGTCTGCTCCCACTGCAACACTCGAGCTTCCTGTTGAAGCGGAGTTTTGACTAATAGCTACCGCCTGAATCCCACTAGCAACAACCTTTTGCCCCAGAGCAATAGAAGCTGAACCACTGGATACAGAATCAGCGCCAATCGCAATTGGCCATATGACTTTATCATTCTTATTCTCTTTCTCTTCTCTACCCGCCAGTTGATTTTGCCCAATAGCAATAGCGCTCTCACTAATTGATTTAGAAATTAGTGGTGAAGCACCAATTGCTATAGCATATATTGCTGGTGCTTCTGCATTCCCAACAACAACGGAATCTTTACCAATTTTTTGAGCAGTTATATTCATATCCTCTGTAGACATATATACCCCCTAATTCAGAAATTAAATTATTATAATTCATTATTGAATTAATAAACCCAATGATATAACTTAGTATTTTTCATCAGAAACAACTAAATAACACATAATAATTTCTTTTCAAATTTGTCACTATGAAATATTAAACAAACTTAACGTGATTTTAAAAGATCATTATACCTCCCATTTATTACGTGAACCTAAATTAACACCACTATCGTTAAAATAGAATATTATACAGAAAATTAAATTTGTAAATAAATTAAAACCATTTAGTTATGAAATATATTTCATGGGTTTATTTAATGTATCACATGGCTTTATTAAATATAATGACTTATAGACCTATCAAATGCAAACCGACACTATGTTATTTGTATATATTTTCATTACCCTCAAAACAACCATTTATATAATTTACCCGAGTAAATACAGTTAGTGTTTGAAACCGAGCAAAACAATTATTCTGTTATTCACTGAGATATACTCTACAAATCATTATCAAATAATAATCCTGCCACTAAGTCATTTATCATATATTCTCAGCCCAATAGCCAAGAATATATGAAATAACAATCAACGGATATTAATAATTCAATGCATCGAGAAGTCGTTTCTTCAATGATGCAACATCATCCACACTATTTTGAAGTAGCAAAGTAAGATTAGCTATATCACTTTCCAGAGATTGAAGCTTCTCTTCCAATTCCTTATTCTTTGCATCCAATAATATATCAATCCTTGCCGATTCAGCATATAACTGCTGACCATTAACCGCCTCAGTACTATGATTTGAAATCTCCCCAGCCGCAACATGTATAATCTTACGTTCATGGCCGGTTTTTCCTACAGAAACAACATTCGGTTTATTAGCAATAGAATCCGCACCTAACGCAATGCTCCCTTTTTCTGTTGCAGAGGAGTGTTGACCAATCGCCACGGCCTGAGCCGCACTAGCCGTCACCTTTTGCCCTAAAGCGATAGAAGCCAAACCGTTGGATACAGAATCAGCACCAATCGCAATGGGCCAAACTACCTTCGTATCACCTTGTTTACCCGCAATTTGATTTTGCCCAATGGCAATAGCCGCTTCACTGATCGTTTTAGAACTTCGGGGGGAAGCACCAATCGCGATAGAATGCACTGCCGGCGCTTCTGCACGTCCAAGTACAACTGCATCCTTACCAGTTGTGTGTTCAGCTGCGTTGGTATTTTCAATAGACATATTAAACCTCTTAGTTTATAAATTAAATAACCATGCGTTGTTTGAAACTTAATAAAATATTCAACAGAATATGATATCGATTACGTGAACTCGCTCCACATATCAAAACTTAAATTAACGTTATATTTATTCCGCCGACAATATTAGATATAAATACCAGTTTGTAAATAAATTAAAATTATTAGATGGTGAGATACATTGCATGGAATTTATTTAATGTATTATCAAGCTTTATGAAATATCTATTCGATAAAGTTCATCACAACCAGTCAATTAATCACCTCAATATTAATTTGCTTTTATATACTTAATCTAAGTAAACATAGGGGGAAATAAATACTCTTAATGAAAATTTTTACCACAGATGATTTAGCAGCTTTCATAGACGACAACTCACTAACTAAAGAAATTGCCAATAAGCTGTTGAAAGTTTATAGTCTATTAGCCAAAAACTTTCTTAATATCAATGAGAAGAATCTTGAAGGCAACTTATTCATCTGGTCTACTAATCGAGGTAACATGTAATGAATAATAATCGACTCATCAAAATGCAGAAAATGGCTGAGCGTTTTCATAAATCTGGCACAGTATCAAATATCACCATGAGAAAAATTAATGCACTGGTTAAACAAGATAAAAATGTGAATCACTCTTTATCTGATGTGATGACTGGAAAACGCATAATTAAGTGAAAACATATTTTACAGGACGCATTTCAGTGACCGTATCTGCCAGTTCAATTAATTCAGCAGGGTAATCTTGTCCGGTAATTATCACCGTCTGATTAATTGGCCGTCCGTTTAATGCCTCGATAATTTCATCGAGTAATAGATAACTGTTGTTTATCACGCAAGCCAATTCGTTAAGCACTACCAATGATAATTCAGGATCACGCAACATGCGCAACGCATGCTGCCAAATCTCGGTACAAGCGGCAATATTCTTAATACGATTGTGCATTTCTCCGGTCAAGTTCATTGATATTAATTGAAATTCTACTCCATGACGCTGCAACAAAACACGTTCACCGACTGACCATTCATCCCTAATAAATTGGATAACGCCGGCCTTTAATCCATGACCCAACGCTCGTGTAACCGTTCCCATTGCTGCGGTGGTTCTCCCTCTGCCGTTACCGGTATAGATAATGACAATCCCTCGGCTTTCCTGAGCGGCTGCAACTTGTGCCATAAATCTCTCTTTTTGCCGCTGTTTTCTCTGTTTATATCGCTCTTCACTCATTTGTCTGGCTCCAATATCTTAATCAGTTCGTTTTGTCTGTATTTACTTGAGTTGACTCAGAGAATAATGTTTCTACTACCCGATCGACTTGTTGACGATCTCGACTCACCAGCGATTGCATTAATCGCTCATTAGTGAAAAACCGTTCCCAAAAGTGACGACGTGCCGCCAAATGATGAAAGTGTCGTTTTACCCGCTGACGAAGTGTTCCACCGTAAGCGGCCAGACGACCAAGATGCATCGGTAATAACCGTTCGAGTTTTTCACGCCATAACCTGACCAATACCGGCGCATTGCCACCGG
The DNA here is from genome assembly GCF_019090985.1 of Photorhabdus akhurstii. Lineage (NCBI taxonomy): Bacteria > Pseudomonadati > Pseudomonadota > Gammaproteobacteria > Enterobacterales > Morganellaceae > Photorhabdus > Photorhabdus akhurstii. Next base: position 3,437,843 of record NZ_CP020335.1, read on the forward strand.
AGGAGATAGCAATCACCAGTGGTGAACGATCAATCACTGACGGTGTGATAAAACTGGCTTGCTGTGGCTCATCCACCACATTGCAAAAAATGCGGCGCACCGTCGCACAATCACTCACATAGCCATTCACCACCGCATCATTAGTAGCGGCAATAACCAGCCAACAATGCTCAAGCCAGTAAGGCTCAAACTCTCCATGAATAAGTGTCACTTGGTCAGTCTCCCCCCATAGCTTAAATTGAGGGGTGAATTCCCGTGCGTTAACTAATAGATGCGCACCGGCATCTAATAACAGACGTGCTTTACGCTCCGCTACCCGACCTCCCCCAACTAACAGACAGGTTTTATCCCGGATCTGACAAAACATCGGTAAATAATCCAACATAAGTCCCCTCCTACAGTTAACGCACACCACCCGGTATCATGGTCAACAAGTGCTGACGAGGATAAAAACGCGTTATGCCTCGGTGTTTCAGCCACCAGCATAGATACTCAACATCATGATGGCGGCGGTCGCACAATAACCCGACAATACTGCCACTATGAGCAACGTTCAGCCCATAGATCCCACTCCGTTCTACTAGTTCCAACAAACTGTCAAACGCCGGTTTTACCAACAACTTTTGACTAGCCTGAGCACTGAGTGTTGTGGCTTCTCCCAATCGCCAGCAATTCTGGGTAGTCACAGCCTGACAAAATAGTCTCCAGGCATGCTCTAGCACTGCGGCATTCTCCAGTAATGCCGGATGGCGATCTAAACGGTGATAATCAGCCGTGATCAAGATTTCCGGGCTTTCCAGTAACAAAATATCGATTGATGGCTGCCAGTCACAGGTAATCTGAGTAGCAGCCGTTTGATGATCAAACAAGGTAAGTTGGCTGAATAACGTGCTATCAGTAGGCTCAAGCTGTACGCAAAAGCCAGCCAATGTCGTTTCATCAAGTGTTTCCCCCAGATAACGTGCCGTCGCCAACGCAGTGGCGGCAATATCAGCGGTACTACTTGCCAGCCCTTTCGCTACCGGGATCGTAGAGGTAAAGGAGATCCGTAAACCTCGCGCCATCTCCACCGATAAACCAAAATACGCCAGTACAGTTTTCATCATTTGACGCATGCGAGGACGTTCATCTTTTCCCGGCACGCCATCGGTAACAGACACCTCGCTGAACCAATTCACCGGACAAGAGATCAATTTCTCACCACCAAGTATCCACCCTTGGATAAGTTCACCACACGATGCGGGACAACGCGCTTTAGCCATAATTGAATACCTGATGTAACGCCGATACCAGACGGCGATTATCATGCTCACCCTTGATGGCGACCCGATAATAAGCCACGTCCAAGCCAGGATAGTTAGCACAATGGCGAATCAGTATTCTCTGTTTCAACAATGCTTGTTGAAGATTGATTTCCGGGCGCAGACAACGCAGGAAGATATAATTTGCCGCGGGAGGCCAAACACGCAATGCCAGTAATGCGGTCAGCGCCTGATAAAGCCAACGTTGTTGTTCAGCTAACCAGCGGTGTGTTGCTTGAATGTAAGCCTTATCATTAAGAACAATTTCACCGGCCAATGCCGCGAAAGCATTAATCGTCCACGGTTCCCGCCAGCGCTTCATTGCCCGAATCCCCGTTGCATCACCACTGACCAGATAACCAAGGCGCAACCCCGGAATAGCAAAAAATTTCGTGAGTGAACGCAGAATATAAAGACGAGGAAAATGCGCTATCTGAGGAATAAATCCGGTAGTATCCGGGAGAAAATCGATAAACGCTTCATCGACAATCAGTGCAATATTATGCTGACGGCAACGTTCAAATACCGCCTGCAATAACGCAGCATCTGGCATTAAACCGGTTGGATTATTGGGTGTAGCAAGAAACAGGCAATCAGGGCGACATCGATCCAATGCCGCCAATAAACGTTGATCAGGCTGATAATCATCAGCTTCACGCATCACATACTCATCAATCTGGCAATCAACCCGTTGTAAGGCTTTCCGATATTCAGCAAATCCCGGTATCAAGAGCATGGCACGACGCGGCTTAAGATAATTCACCACAGCATAAATCAATTCGGTAGCACCATTACCCGCCATCAGGTTTTCCGCAGTACAATGATGAATCTGCGCTAACGCTGCATGCAATCGGCGATATTCTGTATCAGGGTAATACTCTGCACATTTTAATTGGTCGATAATGGCCGCTTTTAGGGATTCCGGCATCCCTAATGGGTTAATATTCGCGCTGAAATCAATTATCTCTTCGACTGTAACACCCATTTTCAGCGCCATTTCCAGCACATTCCCGCCATGTTCGCTCATTAAATTGATCCCGAATGTTAAACAAAAAATCAGAGTGCCATCAATGATGGAACGGAAGAGAGCAACAAACGATCCCGACTAAAAGCCAATGTTTCCCGCAGACGCACCACATCACCAATCACAATCAATGCTGGCGCAGTCAATCCCTGAGCCGCCACCCGTTGAGCCAGAGTTAACAAGGTTGCACTAGCGACTTGTTGCTGCTGATGGCTGGCATACATCACAACCGCCGCCGGCGTTGTCGGCGCTTTACCGCCAGCGATCAATTGCTCACAGATACTCGCCAGTTGGGTCATGCCCATTAAGATCACCAGCGTGCCTTCCAGTTTTGCCAGCGTCGCCCAATCCTGTGATTCATTTCCCTGACGCAAATGGCCGGTAATAACGTGAAAACCTGATGCATAATCACGATGGGTGACCGGTATCCCGGCGCAAGCCAGACCACCAATTGATGAACTGATGCCCGGTACCACTTCAAAAGGGATTTTCGCCAGCGCTAAAGCTTCCGCTTCTTCACCACCACGGCCAAACACATAGGGATCTCCCCCTTTCAGCCGGACGACATTTAACCCTTGTTGCGCACACTCTACCAAGATCTGATTAATTTGCCGTTGCGGCACGGGGTGATAGTTCGGCGTTTTGCCGACATTAATCATTTTGCAGTTATCAGGCGCTTCGGATAACAGGTCCGGGCTGACTAATCGATCATACACCAGCGCCTCAGCCTGACGGATACAATGCAATCCTCTGACAGTAATCAGCGCCGCATCGCCTGGACCGGCGCCTACCAACCAAACTTTTCCGCTATTCATCATTTTTCTCACCCTTAACGAAAGTCTGTTGGAAGATATATAACCGATAGCCAGCAACACGATCTGGTGTAAGATCAATAATTCTTCATTTTTATTAATATATTGATGATAACTATATGTCCTGACACATTGCAGCTTTATCTGCTTGTTTCCCTTAGCAACTTCGCCCTGCATCTTATCTATACCCTATGGATTTCAAGATGGATCGCGGCGGCAAGGAAGCGAATCCCCGGGAGCATAGAGAACTATGTGACCGGGGTGAGTGAGTGCAGCCAACAAAGAGGCAACTTGAAAGATGACGGGTATACGCCATTTTTATTATAACCCTTAATGTTTTTGTGACTACCGTTGACTTTTCAACCAAATTGACGGTATTTAATACTGATTGATAAAAAAAATGCCAACATACGCCTTATTACAAACAAGAGGCGTAGCGATGGAATCCAAGGAATTATTCAGTGTCGGAATTGACATCGGCACTACCACTACACAAGTGATCTTCTCGCGTCTGTCACTGGTGAACCGTGCCGCGGTATCACAAGTGCCACGCTACGAGTTTGTTAGCCGCGAGATTATCTGGCAAAGCCCGGTGTTATTTACCCCCGTAGACTTCGCCGGGCAATTGCGTGAAGACGAGCTGTTCAACTTGATCCTGGCACAATATCAGGCAGCAAACATCGATCCAGATAGCATTGATTCCGGCGCGGTTATCATTACGGGTGAAACCGCGAAAACATGCAATGCACGCCCTGCGATTATGACACTGGCGCAAAAATTAGGGGATTTTGTTGTCGCAACAGCGGGACCACATCTGGAATCAATGATTGCCGGTTTAGGTTCCGGCGCTCAAGCGCTGTCACAGCAGAAAATGGCCAGAGTGCTCAACATTGACATCGGCGGCGGCACCGCCAACTATGCGCTATTTGATGCCGGGCGACTTATCGCCTCCGCTTGCTTAAATGTCGGCGGCCGCTTATTAGAAACCGATCCTCAAGGGAAAGTCTTACGGGCACATCCGCCCGGAGCACTCATCGTTGATTCACTGTTTGGCGAAAACACAGATATTCAACATCTGACAGCCACGCAATTACAGCAAATTGCTACGCGAATGTCGCAATTGCTATGGGAAGTCGTCACCGGGCAACTCACACCACTGACGCAACAATTACTGATGACCGAACCGCTGCCAAACTGTGATGAACTCTATGCCGTCACCCTCTCCGGCGGGGTAGGCGAGTGTTATCGTGAAGCATCGGATCATGATCTATTCCGTTTTCACGATTTAGGACCATTGCTGGCACAAGCTATCCATCGTGATAATGATTTCACCAAACTACCACTGCAAGCGCCAAAACAAACCGTGCGTGCTACCGTCATTGGCGCCGGCGCTCATACATTATCATTATCCGGCAGCACCATTTGGCTCGATACACTATCACTACCACTACGCAACATTCCCGTCGTCCACCCTGACACAGAAGCCGCTGAATCGCTGGCAGAAGCCTGGCAACATGCACTCACACAAATGGATCTGAATGCCGAACAGGATCTATATGCATTGGCCCTACCCGACGCCCTGCCGGTGAATTATGCCGCCGTACAGACATGCATTACCGCTTTACAGAATTTCGCCGCCCGCTATCCCTCTTCTCACCCGCTGCTCATCGTCGCCGGTCAAGATTTTGGTAAGGCATTGGGCATGCTGTTGCATCCTCTGATGGGAGAACGGCCGCTGGCGGTTATCGATGAAGTTATCACCCGCACCGGGGATTATATCGACATTGGTACGCCACTATTTAATGGCACTGTGGTTCCCGTCACTATCAAATCACTGGCTTTTCCTTCCTGAGAGAGCGTAAACATGAAATTGAAAACTCAGCTTTTTGGTAAGACCTATCAGTTTAAAGATGTCAAACAGGTGCTGGCAATGGCTAACGAATTGCGTTCCGGGGATATGCTAGCCGGGGTGGCTGCCGAAAGTTCTCAGCAACGCGTCGCGGCTAAACATGTCCTCTCGGGAATGACGATTGCGGATATTCGCATGAATCCGATCATTCCTTATGAAGAGGATTGCGTGACTCGCATTATTCAGGATGACATTAATGAAATTGCCTACACCCGCATAAAAAACTGGAGTATCGGCGAACTGCGTGAATACATACTAAGCGATGATACCAGCGTGGATGATATCGCCTTTCTGCGTAAAGGGATCAGTTCCGAAGTCGTTGCCGCCGTGGCAAAAATCAGTTCCAATGCGGACCTGATCTATGGCGCGAAAAAAATGCCGGTGGTCAAAAAAGCCAATACCACCATCGGGACACCGGGAACGTTCAGCGCTCGGCTGCAACCTAACGATACCCGCGATGATGTACAAAGCATTCTGGCTCAGATTTACGAAGGACTATCGTTTGGCGTTGGCGATGCAGTCATCGGCGTTAATCCGGTAACTGACGATGTGGAAAACCTGACTCGCGTGCTGGATACCATCTATGAGGTGATCGACAAATTCGCTATCCCAACCCAAGGCTGCGTTTTAGCCCACGTCACGACCCAGATAGAAGCTATTAAGCGTGGTGCGCCGGGTGGTTTAATTTTCCAAAGTATCTGCGGCAGTGAAAAAGGGCTAAAAGAGTTTGGCGTAGAATTGTCTATGTTAGATGAAGCGCGTGCCGTTGGCGCGGAATATTGCCGTCTTGCCGGCGATAACTGCCTCTATCTTGAAACCGGACAAGGCTCCGCTCTCTCCGCCGGCGCTCACTTTGGCGCTGATCAAGTGACAATGGAGGCACGAAACTACGGTTTGGCACGCCACTATGACCCATTTCTGGTGAATACCGTTGTCGGCTTCATCGGGCCGGAATACCTCTACAATGATCGCCAAATTATCCGCGCCGGATTAGAAGATCACTTTATGGGAAAACTCAGTGGCGTCTCAATGGGATGCGACTGTTGCTATACCAACCACGCAGATTCCGATCAAAACCAGAATGAAAACCTGATGATCTTGCTGGCAACCGCAGGGTGTAATTTCATCATGGGAATGCCGCTCGGTGATGACATTATGCTCAATTACCAGACATCCGCTTTCCACGACACCGCCACTATTCGTCATTTGCTTAACCTGCGTCCGTCGCCCGAGTTCGAACGCTGGCTGGAACATATGGGACTGATGGCAAATGGCCGCTTAACACCACGTGCGGGCGATGCATCGTTCTTTTTCTGATTCTTTGCTGAGATAAATCACCATGATCCAAAAAACAATTGAAGAGAATGTAAGCGAGCTGGTATCTGACCTGAACCCCCATGCATCCCCTGAAATCATTGACGAAACTGAAAGCTGTACGCCGGATTTAGGCTCCTTAGAAGCCAAGCAGTGGATCGGTGTCCAAAGCCCGAACCGTATGGAAGTCTTACAGGAATTACGCCGTAGCACTGTGGCGAGAGTCGGTACCGGCCGCAGCGGGCCACGCCCCCGTACTCAGGCATTACTGCGTTTTCAGGCTGATCACTCCCGTTCTAAAGATACGGTGTTAAAAGAAGTCCCGGTTGAATGGATAGAAAAACGCGGATTGCTGGAAGTGCAATCTCAAGTTAGCGACAAAAATCTCTATCTGACTCGCCCGGACCTAGGAAGAAAACTCAGTGCGAATGCGGTAGAAACCTTGCTAACACAGTGCAAAACTGGCCCCGATGTACAAGTTGTGATCTCCGATGGTCTTTCTACTGATGCCATTACCACCAACTACGAAGATCTTGTGCCGCCACTGTTAAAAGGGTTGGAACAAGCAGGAATGTGCATCGGCACACCGTTTTTTGTGCGCTATGGCCGTGTCAAAATCGAAGATCAAATTGGCGAGTTACTAAAAGCTAAGGTAGTTGTCTTACTGATTGGAGAACGACCCGGATTAGGGCAATCAGAAAGCCTCTCCTGCTATGCAGTTTACCAACCGACTGTAGAAAAAACTGTTGAAGCTGACCGCACTTGTATCTCTAATATTCATCGTGGCGGCACGCCACCAATCGAAGCCGCAGCGATTATTGTCGATCTAGCTAAAAATATGCTAGAACAGCAAGCTTCTGGCATTGCTCTTAGTCGTTGATAGCATGGTGGCTATACTCTATGGATTTCAAGATGCTTCGCGACGGCAAGGGAGCAAATCCCCGGAAGCATAGATAACTATATGACCGGAGTGAGCGAGCGCAGCCAATAAAGAGGCAACTTGAAAGATGACGGGTATAAACAATAATCTTTCATTTAAGTGGAAACTCCCTTTTACTTCATTAAGAAAATCATCAATATAAAAATAGGATGGCAGGCCAAAACCTGCCTCCTGCTTTATTGATTGCCTAACCATAAATGCGATATAACTTCCAGTTCTGCATTTAGAATACTGCTAATGTTGTAGAATTCAATTTTATAGTAATTAACAACATTAGGAGGTGATGCAAGTATTTCCGTCTTACCGGAGTAAATATCAATATAGCTATACTGATTATAATGTCCAAACGGACCAGCCCAATAATTTACAGCCCTAATATTTGCCATGCTATTGTTTTTTATAATTGCGTCACTGAAATCAGTGGGTAATACTGCATTACCAGAATTATAAATTACATATGCATCGTTAGAATTCATATGTACCATTCTTGATGGAATTCCAGCTTTTTTCCACGCAGGGTCCATTACAAATTCAATTTCTGCAATTTCAGTATTGCTAAGATTGGTGACTACAATTTTATAGCGGTAAATAAGGTCACCAGGTCCGCCGAATATTTTAACTTCGCTAGGATAAACATCAACATGACTATATTGATGATAATCTCCAATCAGACGAGCCCAGTAATTTATAGCCCTAATTGGCGCCATACTCTTGTTTTTTATAATTGCCGCTGGGACTGTATTGGGCACTGCAATATTTTTATTACTATAAATCTCAACGGTTTGAAGAGGACCTATAGATACAGTTTTTTTCAATGACATTATTCTTCTCCTCATTGTTTCTGTTATTTAGTAACATATATGACAGGTAGTTTTATCTGTAAAATTTAACTTAACACTTTCCCAAAACAGTTAAATATTGAAATTTGTCAGCACAGTGAAAAAATCAGATACTGTTTTTTCGCGTTATCTATTCTAATAACACTTTTTTCTCTCATTTCTATTACGGCAGCAGCACCATACTACTAAATACAGCAAACTTTAGAAAAACAGATCTAAATAATGCATTTATTAGGTATAATAAAACCGTAATTATGTTATGATAAGTCATTAGATCAACAAAATATTATGAGATTGAATAGATGGATTTGGAAAAATTAAGGAAATTAACCCTCAGTAGTGGATTCACATTTAAAGAGCTTCTTATGATGCAAAGGACCTTTAAAAATCTTGATGATGATGAAAGAAAATATGTGATAAAGTATTATACAAAAAGCGATAACATTTACAACGTTATAATAGTGCTTGCTGAAGATGCAGGCGATCCCGTTTTATTTTTTGCTCTCATATATGTAGGTTACATAATAATGGAAGTTTTCCTCTATGATGAAAATTCAATATCCAATTTATCATTAATATCGATCATTTATATCATTTCAACAATTATATGCATATGCTATAAATCTTTTTATCACCGCTATCGTTATAATTTTTTCACATGTATAAAATTAGTCATTTTCTATATTCGTCTCAAAATAAAAGAAAAACTTAAACAGTTATAAAGAATAAGTATTTTACGGCAAGTAATTTATATAGTTAAAAAAATGAACCTAATTGATTTAAGAAAATTAATACTAAATAGCGGATTAACCTTAAAAGAATTGCTTAAGATAAAGAGAAGCTTTATTATTCTACACAAGGATGATCCTGATATTTATGATAAATACAAAAGTAAAACAGATTGTTTCTGCCAGTACCTATTACTTATATGTGAAGAAATAGCCATGCCGTTAATATAGTCAACACTAATTAACTTATTTATAATATTAAGAATGCTTTTCAGTGGGAAAGCATATGGGATTCCATTAATGACCTTTGTTTATCTATCAATAACAACATCAGCTTTATTTTATTTCAGCTACTCTGTTAACTGTAATTTCATAACAGGATTAAAATTAGCAATATTTTATATTCGTTTTAAAATAAAAAATAAATTAAATCGTTGAAACAATTAATTAAATATGATAAAAATAACCATATAATTAAATAAAATCGAGTCTAAATAAATGAACCTAACTGACTTAAGAAAATTAATATTAAATAGTGGATTCACCTTAAAAGAATTGCTTAAGATAAAGAGAAACTTTATTACCTTATATAAAGATGAGCCTGATGTTTATGATAGATACCAAAACAAAACAGACTGTTTTTGTCATTATCTGTTACTTATAGCCGAAGAGGTCGCTATGCCATTGTTATTTTTTACTCCAATTTTCTTATTTATAATAACAGGTATGTTTTTCAGTGATATGGCATATGGAATTCCATTAATGTTTTCAATTTACTTATTTATTTCAATCTCATCTTTTTTTTATTACAGTTTTTCCGTTAGATGTAATTTAATCACAGGTTCAAAATTGCTAGTTTTCTATATTCGTTTTAAAATAAAAATAAATTTCAATCGTCATGAAGTTTATATATGTCATCTATCAAAAGTTTGACTTTATATCCACTACTTAATACTTGAATGGTTAACATCGGCTTTGGTGTTAACTGCCATTTTCTGGCAAGATCCGAATTAATATATCTGAACAATTTCCCTGCCCCCGGTTTAACAGGATAACCTCCAGATATATTATTCTTAGATTTAACCGGTTTAAGCTTGAGCATCCCATACGTTCCATATAGACTTGCCACGAAATCAACTGAACTATAAGCAACATCAGCTACACCATCACCATAACCTAAAGCATGAGAGACATGTCTATATCCTTCCCTAACCCAGCCTATATCTTGATGCTCATAAAGAATCGGGCTAATAGATTCATAAAAGTTATTAACTCCATGAGCAGCCAAAACAACACCTACCGATTGAACTGTTCTAGATTTTACAAGTCTCCCTGAATTAAAAACTGCAAGACCAGCAAACATTTGAACACCACCAGCAACAACCCCACCGCCTATTTTTGCATATTTAACCACGCCGTGATCTTCAAATATATCGGTTACAATATATTTGGTATAATCCTTACGCCTTAAAACCTGATATTCTTTTTCCGTTACTTCATATTCATCTTTTACTTCATAAACCAATCTCTTTTTTTCATTTACATCAAATGTATTTTTAAACTCACGTGTTTTTATATTAACAAAATCATCAATTTCTTTTAAATATGACATTCTCAATTGGCTATCTCCTATAAAAAAGCTGGCAGCCAAGTGTGCTTTACGCTTCAATAATGAAGCGTAATTATTTAAATCATAAGAAAGATGAGATATCCCTTTCATAAAAGCCTCAGTAAACGTTTTCTTCCCATATGCTATATGCACTGGTGCCGGACATAATATGTTCCCACGTTATTGATTTATACATCAAAGATAAACTCTCCTGTGGCTGACATTCATTATGCGTAGATGAATTTGGATAAAACCCATTCAATGCACAGATATATGCGCCGGTAAGTTTTATCTTATAATAGAGCTCTAAACCACCTTTAGTTGATGTTCTGTAAAAATAAAAAATACATTGCAGCGATTCTTTATTCGTTATGGCTAACCCTAAAAGAGGAGAAGATTTATCGATTGGTTTTCTTATCTCAACCGGTTGATGGTTAACATGTTGACCTCTGGTTATATTGGAAGTCAATTCATAAACAAATATATGGTCTTCATGACCAAGCTGACATGTGTTACCAATAGAATCAACCGTTGAACATCCTTGTGATATCAAACCTTGCTTATCACCCCTAATTTCTAAATAGATTATATTCGCCATAGAAAACCATCAGTTAGTCAATATTTCAAAAGCATGAATATATATTATCTTGATAAGAAATATAATATAGATATTGGGTTCATTGCCAAATAGTGTGATAAACCTCATAACAAGGAAAATTCAGATAATCATTTTGTATTAGAAATATAATTTAACTCCGGTGAATCTTTCATTTAAATCAAACCTGAACTCATTTTTTATCCAAAACAACTACGTATAATGAAAGTCATTGGCAATCAAATATTACGAGATCTATTTACTGGAATCTTTAAAATTATCATCCAAGAACAATGAACTCATATAAAAATGGCTATTTAACAATAAAGTATTATTGGGATAAATAATTCTTCTTTGATATTTAGATGTTGCAACATCAATATAAATGAGACTATCAACGCCTTCTTACTATAAGCTAGATTTATTACTGATAATTTTTTCAACTTGTTAACGAGTAGCTTTTAAGCTTTATTATGCTCTGGCAGGAAAGAAAGTCGTTCTGCTGTTACTGGGTGGAGACAAACGAAAACAGCAAGCCGACATAAGCAAAGCAATTGAGTATTGGAGAGATTACCAACAGAGGAAACCATGAGTAGATCACGCAGTCACGATGAAGCAGTCATTGAAATGCTCCGTAAAGACCCTGAGTTCGCTGAAATATACCTTCACACTGCTTTTGAAGAACTTGATGAAGAGGGCGGAGAAGCTGGCTTTTTACTAGCACTTCGCCATGTTGTTGAAGCACGTGGCGGTATGTCACTGGTCTCCGAACGAACTGGACTTTCACGCGAAACTTTATACCGAGCATTATCACCTAAAGGCAATCCCACACTGAAAACCATGAAGAAAGTTATTCATGCGACCGGTCTGACTTTCGCAGCTATTGCATAATAGGCAATAGCTCAAATCCCATCTCGCTTTCTCGGCGTTATCCTTTCCTAAGATGATAACGCTTTTTCTCTCACCCCCTTACGGATGCGGGTTATCAAATTACCCTGATAATTAACACGGCAACACAATATTACTTTCAGCGAGTAGTCCCATATTGTTATACATAGCGCAAGCCGCATCCACCAAATGCATCGCCAACGCAGCGCCGCTCCCCTCCCCCAAGCGCATGTCCAAATGTAGATAAGGTTCCAGTTGCAAATGCTGCAACGCGATAATTGAGCCTTTCTCTGCCGATAAATGCGAAGGGATCAGGTAATGACGTACATCAGGAGCAATTCGACAAGCGGCCAGCGCCGCTGCGTAAGAAGGAAAACCATCCAGAATCACCGGCAAGCCGGCAGAGGCCGCGCCAAGCATTACGCCCGCCATACCCACCAAGTCATAACCACCGACCTTAGCCAATACATCAATGCTATCTCTGGCATCAGGCCGATTGATTTTAATCGCCTGTTGCACAACCGCCACTTTGTGATGCAAGCGTTCTCTGGGGAAGTTAGCCCCAACTCCTACAATCTGTTGTGGATCGTTGTCTGTCAAGACGCTGACCACAGCCGCCGCTGGTGTGGTATTCGCCATACCCAATTCACCCACACCAAACAATTTCACGCCATTTGCAGCCTGTTCCAGCGTCAGGAGTGCGCTTGCCAGCAATAGATCTTCTGCTTGCTGGCGGCTCATTGCCGGTCCTTGAGCAATGTTGCCACTGCCACGCCCCATCTTCATGTTCACTAATCCCGGCACAGGATCACTGTCAATGCCCACATCCACAACTTTCACATCCGCGCCCGCATTCACCGCCAATACGCAAACACCGGTGATCCCTTTCATCATATTCTGCGCATGAATAGCCGTCGCTGACTTAGGCGATATAGTCACGCCTTCGTCATAAACCCCATGATCAGCAACCATCACGATAATCTGCTTACGATCAATATGATGGCCCGATAATCCCCGCATTCCGGCAAGCTGAATCGCCAGATGTTCCAGACGTCCGAAGCTACCTGTTGGTTTAACCAGCCCATTCAATCGAGTTTCAGTACGCGCCATCGCAACATTATCCAACGGCACAATAGCATTAATGATCGATGAAAATGTTTGCATGGTGTTATTTCCGTGTCTCAAGCGGCCAGTCACTCCGGTTATTAAATGTGCGCAAGGTAGTCAATCCATGTTGGATTTCCACTACACTGTACGTTCCCTGTTCAAAATGAAAGTGCCACATGGCAGCAGGCGGCATAGCCAGCAAACGCGCCAGCAACAAGCCCAATACTCCCTGATGAGCGACTAATAACAGATTATGCTGACTTTCTTGTATCAGCAGATGCTGAACCACATTTTCTATCCGAGCCGCAAATGCCGGAAAGGTTTCCCCTCCGGTCGGCGCTGCCTGTTGCCAATCCGCTAACCAAGCAGCCCAAGCTTCGGCGTCTTCATGTTGCAAATCGCGGTGATGGCGCATTTCCCATACGCCAAAATGCATCTCATTGAGTTGCGTATCAATGGTAGCTGACAGCGAATGACCGGCCAGAATAATCTCCGCAGTATGACGCGCCCGCCGTAATGTGCTGCTTATCGCTTGCGAAAATGTCACTGACGATAGATAGCGGGCAACTTGCCGAGCCTGATTTATCCCCGTTTCAGTCAACGCCACATCCGTCATACCACAGAAAACACCACTCAGATTCGCTTCCGTCTGACCGTGCCGAACCAAAAATAGTCGCATTGTTGTTACTCTACCTCAGATGTGTTTTAGAGCTGTTAATTCAGAAACGCATAAATTCAGACTCGTTTTTTAGCATGTTATCCATTCATCATAAAATGGCTTGCGAATGTGTGTCGTAGTACATGTCTCGCTAGCCTTTTGGGTAGATTGGAAATCATTGATTTAATACCGTTTTGGGTAGCGATTACCCAACGTTCATACTGTTGCACTTCGGACTTTATACCGAAGCGCTTACGAATACGCTTGCCCTTGCGGGCGAACATCAGCAAGGTACTACCTGCTATCCAGTTTGGATACACTCACAAAATACCTACCAGAAATTTCACCCAAACAAATAACGAGCCACAGCTAATGCCAACCCAACGGTACCAATTATGGTTGCAGCTAACCACTTCGTCCGTGCACTGATTTCTTTATGTAGGTCGCCTTTTGTCGCAAACTCTTCAGATCGAGTTGTTAGCTTGGTTAACTCTATCTTTATTTGCATGACATCTGATTCAAGACGCGCCACTCTTGGCTCTAAACTGCCGCCATCACCGCCATCATTACGGGTAGTATCCATATCATCACCCCCTTTACGTTTAGTACTATTCATATAAGATATATTACTCATCATGAGATCCCTTCTCTTGCTGACTCAACCAATGAAGCACAGATCTGACCTCATGAGTGGTAATATAGCCACAATTATCACAGCTGAGTTTATAATAATAATTAGCATCACTGTCGGTAGGTTGTTCTGGTGCGTGTCTGAAAAAAGTAACAAATGTTTTGCTAACCGATTGCCCATGAAGCAAGTCAGCAACCACAGCTTTGCTTGTCTCAGCAATAACTTGCTCACCAACACTGTGGCACATCGGGCATATTCGAGTTACTTTCTTCGCGTCCAAGAACTTGAAGAAAGTATCAGCGTTTATTGTTTCCAACTTCTTAATAAGTTTGTTTTTGTCTTTCATTTAATCACCATCATAAATGTTTTCACTTAATGAGTTTCTTAACTTATAAACAAAGGGAAAACCACCACGCCCCCAACGTATGTATATTTTATATATGGCTAACCAACCTTCTGGCCGCCTCAGCTATTGTATATGTCGTCGTCTCGCCCATCATGTGAGAGAGCGGGAAATATTTTCCCCATTTCTAAAGTTTTATTACTCATTAACCATATCGTGTATTTCTCAAATCTGGGGTGGTTAGTGACTTTACCTAATAGTTGATCAACCAAGCTCTTTATGCTCCGTTTCATAATTTTTTACAGTACGCAAACCCAATCCTAATTCTTTTGCAAATGCGACCTACGTTAGCCCCTCGGCTTTTCTAATGAGTTTAAGTTTTTCCGCATAACTGTTTGACAAGACTCCCACAGAAGATCATCCTCAATGTTGAAGCCTCCACCTAGAAACCTTAAAGTACGACGAAATCCGGTTAAATCTGGACGAAATTCAGATAAAGACTTGGGAAGAATAAACTATGCCAGCTAAAAGACCTAAACCTATTGTTATAAAAATGCCCGATTGCCCTGTTGTTTTCTGCCTGCCATACCACCCAACGCTAACGCTTTCAGCATATGCGGAGTTTACAGATCAAACGGTCAGAACCTCCAACAACAAGCCAATGAGCAAAGATTGATACTGACAAAAAAGAAGAAAGGCAGAGAACGTGAAGTAAATATGGTTTTATTATTCCTCTTGGATTTCACAGGAAACTTTATGGATACCAAAACAGCAGAACCTACCACTGTAGGTGAAATGTTGACTGAAGAGTTTTTGAAACCGTTGAAAATAACTCAACAACAGTTGGCGAATGCGATGGGTGTTTCTCGCAAGGTTATTGGCCAAATTGTGAATAATTCCCGTCGCCTATCCGTTGCAGAAGCCACACAATTGGCCGGTTTATTTGAAACGGATGAGGATTTTTGGATTAACCTTCAAGCAGCTCATGATCGCTGGGAAAGTCGCCAGATTTCCGCCCGTAAGCATTATGCACCTATTACTGTTATTCTCTCAGCCAGCTAATGATTAGCGTAAGATTAGGGAGTTGGACATTCTGTTAGGAGGTTACTCACAGTAGCGCCAGTAAAAACACCAACTCCCCGACTTCCACTGACGCACCAAGGGTATCACCGGTCTGACCGCCTAAACGGCGGTGCAAATACACCGCCAGCAACCCAATAATCAACAGCGTGATCGCCAATGCCAACACACCAGACCATCGCATCAGTAGAGCAATCAACATTGCCCCACTGAACAATGTCAACAGTGTCTGACAACCATTAACCCGCCCGATATAAAGGTTCCCTAACCCAACGCCTTCACGGGCACAACGCTGGCGGTACATTAACAAGATAATCGCGCTCCTGCCCGCTACTGACGCAGCGGCCAAAGCCATTAACATGGGAACACCACGCAGAGATAATTCGCTCACCACCAGCACTTTCGCCAAAATAAGGAAGATCAACGCCAGTCCACCATTGGTTCCCAAACGGCTATCACGCATAATCTCTAGCATTCTTTCCCGTTTACGGGCAGAAAACACGCCATCACAGGTATCTGCTAAACCATCAAGATGAAGCGCCCCGGTTAACAACGCCAGCGCTAATACGTAACCCAGTGCCGCCAAGGGAGCGCCACACCAAGGAGTCAGCAAGGTAAAAACCGCCGCCGCAAGTATACCGACAATCAATCCAACCAATGGAAAACTCGCTATACCACGCACGTATTGATCGATTTCTAATCCCTGTGTCCAGCGCGATGGTACCGGAATGCGAGTCATAAATTGTAAGGTGGCAAGAAACAAGCGCAGATTCATTTAATTTTTACCTCAATTCCCGATACCATCAAAAATACTTCACTGGCAGCCGCCGCCAGCCGCTGGTTAACCCTTCCGGCAATATCGCGGAAATGGCGAGCCAGACGGTTCTCCGGCACAATGCCCATTCCCAGTTCGTTAGTGACCAGATATATCGGGGAAGTCATGCAAGTACAAGCTACTAGCAGATCGCTAATTTGCTGCTGAATTCCCACCTCCAATACCGCAAAATCCATTTGTTCAGGTGGCGTCTCTCCGGCTTGCTCAAATAATAGGTTGGTAATTAAGGTGGTGATACATTCTAAGATAACTGCTTCTCCCGGTCGGGTTTGCGTCGAGATAACCGCACCGAGATCGCGATAGCCCTCCCATATACGCCAATGAACCGGACGACTTTCGCGGTGCAGTCGTATACGTTCAGCCATTTCACTGTCTGTCACTACGGCGGTAGCAATATACAATACCTGTTCACTCGCTTGTGCCGCCAGTCTCTCCGCCAGCACACTTTTACCACTACGCGCCCCTCCAGTGATCAAAATCACGGAGCCGAACCTTGTCGATGGGTTTTCATACACTGATAAATCCGTTCTATATCCAGATGTTCGCGCATGGCTTTCGCCAGAAGGTCAAACTGAGTCTGTTTGTAGTGGGTATAATCCAGTATTTCTCCTTGGTAAGCCGCCAATCCTTTGCGCTGACGCAAAGCGTTAAGCAGAGCGCGGGTAAAATTAGCGCTATCAAATAAACCATGAATATAACTGCCCATCACACTGCCCTGTCGATTAACCGCCCCATCACACCAACCACCGGACTGGCCGTTACGCTCGGTAATACAAGCAAACGGGGTTGCATCTGCTCCCAGTATCGAGTTGCCCATATGAATTTCATAACCGCGAATAGGCTGATCAATGCAGTCTGACAGCAAGCCCGGCAATGCTGACAAGCTCTTACCGTTTACCCTAGTCGTTACTTTTTCGTGGGCAAAGCGGGTTTCCATATCCAGCAATCCAAGGCCCTCCATCTGTTCAATACCCGACTCTACGCCATCAATGATCCGTTTCCCCAATATTTGATAACCACCGCAGATACCGATAACCGGAATACCCGCCTGATGTGCCGTTAACAAGGCATCCGCTAACCCGCTCTGCCGCAGCCATTGCAAATCTCCCAACGTGTTTTTGCTACCGGGCAAGATAATCAGATCCGACGGCTGCAACGCTGATGGTTGAGTTACATAACGCAAACGAACATCCGGTTGCACCGCCAGCGCATTAAAGTCAGTAAAATTAGCAATATGAGGTAAACGAATCACCGCAATATCCAACGCCTTTTCTGTCGCGCTATCATATTTGCCAGTTTGCAGTGCGACACCATCTTCATCTTCCAGATCAATATTCAGCCAAGGCATGACTCCCAATACCGGCACGCCAGTTAAAGCTTCAATCTGTTCAATACCCGGCTGGAGCAAACTGACATCACCTCGGAATTTATTGATGATCACCCCTTTTACCCGCGCTTTCTCCTCCGGGCGTAACAGTGCCAATGTGCCATAAATGGCCGCAAATACACCGCCGCGATCGATATCCGCTACCAACAGCACAGGAGCATCCACCATCTCCGCCATCCCCATATTGACTATATCTCGATCTCGCAGATTGATTTCCGCCGGGCTGCCAGCACCTTCTAGCACAATGACGTCATATTCACGGGCCAGACTATGAAAAACCTCACAAATTTGCTGCTGTAAACTGGGCTTGTACTGGTGATACTCCACCGCATTCATGCTACAGGCCACTTTTCCCATCAACACAACCTGAGCTTTACGCTCGCTGGTGGGTTTTAGCAATACTGGGTTCATCCGTACGTCAGGCTCGATACCTGCCGCCTCTGCCTGAAAAATCTGCGCCCTTCCCATCTCTTCACCGTTAATAGTGATACCAGAATTCAGCGCCATATTCTGTGATTTAAACGGTGCGCAGCGATAACCATCTTGAACAAAGATACGGCACAATCCCGCAACCAATACACTTTTCCCAACATCAGATGCCGTACCCTGCAACATTAAAGACAAGCCCATCATGCTATCTCCTTTATATTGGTGTAGTAGAGCAAAAAGCGGCTCCTCAGTTTTATACCCGTCATCTTTCAAGTTGCCTCTTGTTCGCAATCACCCTTTATCTGATGGAAAGGGTTGACCCGGCGATCAAATGTATCCAATTAGTCAATATTCGCCGCCATTGCCAACCCAATGAATATTTTTTGCTGCCATACCAGCACTTATTTTTCAGTATGCCACTGTTTATTCACTAAAATGGTGGAGAAATAAGGTAATTTTTGATCGACGTCCACCTGATCCAAACGGTGCCAGCACTGTTCACTTGGCAATGTCGCATCCGCCATTAATAGGGCATGTTCAAACAAATTCAGGCGCGCCAACAATGTACTCACTGCGGCAAAACGGTTATAAACTTTCATCAGCACCACGCAATCATGCGTTTGTAGAGCCTGCTCCAGCTCGGCTTCCGGCGCAGTACAAGACATTATCGCCATTGATTGCTGTTCCATCGCCAGTGGCAGTACGGTACGTGCGGCAATGGCAGCAAAAGAGGTGATACCTGGGACAATTTCCAGCCACTCCTGCCGACCAATTCTCTCCAGCAAAAAGACCCAAGTACTGAATAACATGGCATCACCCAACGTGATAAAACCCACTTGCAGCCCTTTTGCCACTTCATCTTGCAGTTGTTGCGCCACTTCATCCCATACCGCCTGTTTCTCTTCGCCATTACTGTTCATCGGAAAATGGCAGGTACGAATTTCCGTGTGGGGCAACAGGTATTCACGCACAATGGAGAGCGCCAGACTATCTCCCCCTTTACGCCCTGCGGGGGCATAAAGCACATCAAGGCGAGCGAGTATTCGAGCTGCACGTACGGTAACTAAATCACTGGCGCCCGGACCAACGCCTATAGCATAAAGTCTTCCATTCATCACACCACCCCCTGTTGTTCTGCCTGTAATGCGTCCGCCAGGTGTTGAACGAACATCTGGCGAATCAACGGATTTTCACCTAATCCCTGTAACCAAGATTGGGTTTTGATCCCAACAGCTTCCAGTTGAGAACGCCACGAATCCGGCTCGTCTGATGCCATGTCGTTAATCGCATGATCGCCGGCCACTATCATTAATGGCATCAAATGTACTTTACGCACCGCCTGATGCCGCAAGCGAATAATGATCTGGTCGATTTCCGGGTAGCTCTCCACCGCGCCAACCAACGCTGGGAAATTATGTGCGCTCATAAGATGATCAAGGCACGCATAGGCAGAAAAGGCATGATGGGTTGCGCCATGCCCCATAAACACCACGCGTTCATCCTCAGCTAATGGCGGCATCTGACTTTTCAGGGCAACAAGCAGTTGTTGATAATCGGCAAAGCTGTTAAGCAGCGGTGTACCTACTACTAATCGTTGGAAATGATCGCTAAAGGAACGCACTTCATTGACGATCTTTTCATATTCGTCACCATTGATGACATGCAGGGATTGAATAGCGACATCCTGATACCCCTCATTGACCAAACGTTCCAAAGCCTGACGTGGATTATCCACCTGTAGGCCATCACGTCTTTTTAATTTACGGATGATCATCTCTGAGGTGAATGCACGATACAGATCACGATCACGGTAAGCCGCTGCCAGTTGTTGTTCACAGACATCAATATTCTTTTGTCGGGTTTGATGATAGCTGGTACCAAAACTGATGATTAATAGTGCTTTTTTCATTTTATTGCCCTCATTATTCCTGCCAATTGGCTAGGTGTTGGACAAACTCATCCAGCGAACTAATCTGCTCTCCGTCATCTCCCGGTAAAGTCGGTGTAGGTCGGCACACCACAATACAGGGAATATTAAGCGCCAGGCAGGGAGCGACTTTCTGTTGATATCCCCCCTCGGCCCCAGACTCTTTTGTAATCACCACATCAGGGTGACAAAATTCATACACTGCATGATTGAATTCAGCCGTAAATGGCCCACGCAACGCGATAATATGATCAACCCCCAATCCTAACGCTTCACACTGAATCAACACCTCGGCGGTCGGCAATACCCGTACCAACAACGTTTTTCCCGGTAGTAAACGCTGATATAGCTCCAGTTGCTTACTGCCGGTGGTGAGCAAGATCCGTTGCCCTAGTGTCCGAGCAACGTCGCAAGCCGCCTCTATACTATTCACTTTGTGCAACAGTGGATGGCTCAGTAAGTCAATCTCACTGGGCCGCTGATAACGAGTAAGCCGCAGTGACAAGCGACGACAAGCTGTCATCACGTTTCGGCTTAGTGCATCTGCGTAAGGATGGGAAGCATCAATCACCCAACGTACCTTATGCCGATCAAAGTAATCCACCATCTCCTCGGCATCCATTCGCCCCACCACCACATCTCCCCGAATATCACCCGCCAGTTGTCTCCCTGCATCAGTAGCGACAGAGAGCCGATAACGTGCCCCTGCTGCGTCTAGCGCCTGACAGAGCAACCGGGCATCACTGGTTCCGCCAAAAACATGGATAGCCGGATGGCTCATAATTCATACCCCCGTGGCGTGATCATCAATCCATCACGGCAATAGGTCGTTTGATTGCCAACGATCACCAAACTGGTCATATCCACCGGGGAGAAATCCATCTCGCCAAACGTGGTAATCCATTTATCCTGTTTTTTACGTCCCGCCGCTTTTACTACGCCAACCGGCGTCTGTGCTGCTTTCCACGGCCGCATAAGTTCAAATGCTTTGGCAAGATGCCCTTCCCGGCCACGGCTACGTGGGTTATAGAAGCAAATAACAAAATCCGCTTGCGCGGCGGCAATAACACGTTTCTCAATCATCGGCCACGGCGTTAGCAGATCACTTAAACTGATATGACAAAAATCATGCATCAATGGCGCGCCCAACAACGACGCCGCGGCAATACTGGCGGTGATCCCGGCGACCAACTTAACTTCAAGATCACATTGTTGCTGGCAAACCAATTCCAACACTAAACCCGCCATGCCATAGATTCCCGCATCACCACTGCTGATCAAAGCAACTTTACGGCCGGACAACGCCAGATCGATCGCCCTCTGGCAGCGTTCAATCTCCTTGCACATCCCGGTCTTAATCACTTCTTTATCCATCGTTAGATGCTTAACTAAATGGGTGTAGGTTTTATAGCCGACAATAATTTCAGCTTCGCGGATCGCCTCAATGGCCTCCTGCGTCATCATGGATTCATTGCCTGGTCCAATACCGATTACCGTTAACATGATTGTGATACCCCCAAAGTGATAGTGACGCCCTGCTGACGCAAGGTCCGACCAACCAATTTTCCTTCGCTCATCAACCAGGCGACAGGTTGTGAAACACTGCCAATTCCTATCGTCTGGCGCACAAAATCGGAAGCAGGAAAGCGTTGCTCATGAAGACTTAATTCATTAACACTGAACAACTCAAACGGTACACGCCAACGCTGTGCAAGTTGATTCAGCGCCGGTTCATCCTTTTTAATGACAACACTGCCGATGGCCCGCAACGCCATCAGATCGAAATGGTTTTCCGCCATCTGTTGCTGCAATAGCTCAATCACTGTTTGCAATGGCGTATCCCGGCGACAACCAATCCCGGCCACCACTCGTTTCGGCACCAGTTTGTAAACCAGCAGAGACAATTCCGGCAACGAATCTCGCAATGTGATACACACCAGCGCATCCAGTTCTGGCAATTCCTCCAGACTCGCTACCGGGACAAAACCCCGGGTATCACACTGCTCACGTTCATTAAGTAGTGGCTCATCCCACCACAACCCCACTTTTTGACCACTGACCAACATTTGATTTATCACCTTCACCACGTGGCGAAAATCCTGCATATCGGCATCTAATTGAGTGGCAAGGGTGTCTAACGCCGCCATCCCGTTAACATCCGTAGCTGTCGTGATCACCGGATCAGCCCCCAATAACGCCGCCAAATGGTGAGTCAACGCGTTAGCCCCACCCACATGACCAGATAACAGGCTAATAACATGCTGCCCTCCTTCATCAATCACAACCACGGCGGGATCATGCATTTTGTCGTTTATGATTGGCGCAAGCATACGTACCGTGATGCCAAGCGCCGCCACCACTACCAACGCCGAATAGTGTTTAAATGCCTCGCGCAACGTGTCGCCAAAGCTGCCATTAAACGGCGTAAACCCCGGCTCCAACAACTTTTCGCTGGTAAAACAGGTCAGAGGAAGATGAGCTTGCAACCGACGTACCAGTCTGACCCCTCCCGGCGTCAGACAGAACACCGCAATCGACTCATGCCCGGCGATATTCATGGCTAAACCCCGCATCGTAAAGCTTGGAATAGTGGTACTCTTCTCCCAAAAAAGCACCGACCAGAATCAAAGCAGTTTTACGAATACCTGCTGTCTGTACTTTTTCAGCAATATCAGCCAACGTACCACGTACAGTAAGCGTGTCAGCCCAGGTCGCTTTGTATATCACCGCGACCGGCGTCGTTGCCGGATAGCCACCAGCTTGAAGACGCGCAGCCACATGTCTCATTTTCTGTACAGAAAGATAAATCGCCATTGACGTTTGATGAGAGGCGAAAGATTCCAACTGTTCGAGCGGCGGCACCGATGTACGCCCTTCAATCCGGGTAATGATCAAGCTTTGCGCCACTTCCGGCACGGTGTACTCCACCCCTAATTGCGCAGCGGCCCCAAGGAAAGCACTGACACCGGGTATCGAGACAAAACTAATGCCCGCATCGGTCAAAGCTTCCCCTTGTTCGCGTATAGAACCGTACAACGAGAGATCGCCGGTTTGCAGTCGCACCACCAACTTACCCGCACGGACACCCTCAACCATCAGCGCAACAATCTGTTCCAGCGTCAGACCGGCGCTATCATGGCACTCAGCCTCTGGCGGGCAATAATCCAACAGTTCGGTATTAATCAATGAACCAGCATAAATCACCACCTGTGCCTGTTGCAGCAAACGGTAGCCTTTTAAGGTGATCAACTCCTTATCACCCGGTCCGGCCCCGACAAACCACACTTTTCTGGGATCAAAATATTCAGACATCGATCTTCTCCTTGTAACAGGAAATCAGATAAGTCGGATTATTCGGTTTGAAATAGTGACCCGTACCCAAGGTCGCTAGAGTAGATGCTTGTAGCTGTATGCACTCCAATTGACTGATCTGACAGGTCCGCAAATGTTCCAGTGCATCATTCAGGTTATTCAGCAAAATGAAAGTCAGTACCAGACGGCCACCGGGGTGCATGTGATCCAGCGCCCAGTCGATCAAAGCGGTCAATTGCCCGCCACTGCCGCCAATAAACACCGCATCGGCCATAACATCCAATGCTAACGGGGCTTCTCCAGCAATGATCTCCACATTATGACAACCTAGCCGCTGACGATTCTCCCCAATCAAGGCTAGTGCCGCCGGGTTGCGTTCAATAGCAGTAACAGTCAGCTCCGGGAAGCGTAACGCCGCCTCTAATGCCACACTGCCTGTACCTGCTCCCACATCAATCAATTGGCTGGCATCACTGAGTTCCAGCCGCTCCAGCGCCAATGCACGTACAGGTTCTTTAGTCATTGGCACTTTCTGTCCGCGTAAAAATTCATCATCTCTCATTTAGGATCACCACCACATTCATGTCATAGTCAGTCGCCACCGCTTCCGGCCGCAGACGGTGAATACGCTCATTAGGCAAAGAGAGGTTTTCACCAATAATCAATGTACGGCTCAGGCCACGCTCAATAATGGCCTCCGCAATTGCCCGCGGGCCGACGCGCCCATCAGTTACCATGCCTACTTTGTCGTGTTGCAGAAGCCAGCCAAAATCCGGGGCTCGCCCGTGACTGCTGGTTAGATAGATATCGTTCATATCCAGCGCAGCTTTGGCACACAGATACTGAATTGAACTGATACCCGGAATGATGCGCAGATCATCTGCGGTAAAATATTCAGACAATAATTTGCCAATGCCATATAACAGCGGATCACCAGACGCTAACACCACAATCCGGCGTGTACTGTTGTTCTGTAGCCAAACAAGCAAACTCGCCAGATCAGCATCCAGCACGCGGGTTTCGTGGGTGACACCGCTAAATATCTCCAAGTGGCGTCTACCGCCGACCAATACCTCCGCTTCAGTGATATAGTGCTGTGCCTGTGGTATCAGATACGCAGTATCGCCGGGGCCAATTCCCACTACAGTGATCATCGCATTGCCTCCAAAATGTCATTCAATGGGCGACTGGCGCCAAGTATCTGATTATCAAAAGAGAACATGATGGCATCACAGCACGGTGGGTTAACCGCAAAACGCAACATCTCACGCATGCGTTCACAAATGCGTTCGGCTATACGGTCATAAACCGCTTGCAAGCCGTGTTCTGCTATCAGTTCCATTGCGGCTTCCGTGGTATCGCAGCGACTCACTTCCAATAACAGTTCCTGCGACGCTCCCATCAGTGCCAGATAAGCAATCAACGTTTCCATGCGGCCATCAGCGATATGGCTGTGGGTATGGAAAATTCCTGCGGCCACTTTCACCAGTTTGCCGGGATGCCCCACCAACATGATATGGCGGAACCCAAGCCGTACCGCTTCCTGCAACATGTAACCAACGAAGTTACTCATGGTCACTACTAGCTGACCATCGAGCCCCAATTGCTCACGCACAA
The DNA here is from genome assembly GCF_019090985.1 of Photorhabdus akhurstii. NCBI lineage: Bacteria > Pseudomonadati > Pseudomonadota > Gammaproteobacteria > Enterobacterales > Morganellaceae > Photorhabdus > Photorhabdus akhurstii. The sequence continues at coordinate 3,463,128 of NZ_CP020335.1, forward strand.
AACGCTCACCGTGATTGCCCGGCACCAGAATGACCTTTTCAGCACCCGCCGAACGTTTCATTTCCAGTTCTATCGCCAACGAACGTTTCCAACTCTCTTCCGACATTGGCGTAACGATACCGGTGGTGCCAATGATGGAAATACCGCCCAGTATTCCTAATCGCCCGTTGTAAGTTTTCTTTGCTCGCTCTTCACCTTCCGGCGCGAAAATTTCCACCTCCGCGCCCCGTAAAGGGCCGATAGCCTCCCGCACCGCAGCCTCAATGGTTTGACGCGGTGTACGATTAATCGCAGAGCTGCCTACCGGTAATCCGACGCCTTTGCGGGTAACTGTACCCACACCTTCCCCGCCACGCAGATGGATCTCACCGTGGTCGCATAGAGTGACACGGGCAAAAATCAGCATGCCATGCGTCGCATCTACGTCGTCGCCACCATCTTTACGAATAGCAGCCGTCGCCTGCTGGCCTTCAATCAGCGGCTGTTCAACGTTAAGGCGTAATGTCACACCAGAAGGGGTAACAATAGATACATGATCAATAACTTGCTGACGCAGCACCATTAATGCGGCAACCTTAGCGGCTGCGGTGGCACAGGAGCCGGTGGTATAACCTTTGCGATACTGTTTACCGTTATGCCAGATGCTGTCTAGTTGCATAGTGTTTAATTGAACAGTGTCACTCATGGCGCCTCCCGCAATCGGTACAGAATGGCGTTGATAATCGCCGCCGCGATATTACTTCCCCCTTTACGGCCTGAGGCGGCGATACAAGGCAGTTCACTTTGCATCAACGCGGCTTTCGATTCCGCCGCACCGACAAAACCGACAGGCACTCCAACCACCGCCAATGGCGAAGCCTGCCTTTCCAGCAAACGGAACAGCGCGGTTGGAGCATTACCGAACACGAAGATTTTGTCGCCTTTTTCAGCCAGTGCGACATCTACCGCGGCCATAGAACGCGTAATACCCTGCGCTTTCGCCATCGCAACTACACGCGGATCACTGATATAGCAGCGGCATTCACACCCCATCTGATGTAACAGTGCTTTATTAATACCGGACTGAGCCATCGTAGTATCGGTATATAAGATGCATCCCCGACGCAATGCCTCAGTCATGCAGGCCAGCACACCCGGCGAGAACCATAAAATATCCAACCAGTCAAAATCTGCGGTGGTATGGATCACCCGTTTAATTACCGCTTCTTGCATCTCATCAACAAAACGATAATCGGGGCGTTCGCTGGCAATAATATCGCCAATGATTGCAAAGCTATTCTGTTCAATTTGCTGAGGTTTCTGGAGGTAGTTCATATTGTTTGCCCTTTTCTAAGCCATTCCGACCAACAGTAAACGCAACAGCGCAAACAACAGTAAGGCCAGTTGCGAAGCTATCATCATCAAATAGATACTGCGCGGGATATCCATCAGCGAGATTTCACGGCGTTCATCACCCATCCAGGGTTTATCTACTCGTTCACCAAAATAACAATTCGGACCACCAAGGCGGATACCCAATGCTCCCGCAACCGTCGCTTCCGGCCAGCCACAGTTAGGGCTGGCATGCTGATAACGATCACGCCAGCCAATACGCAGTGCCTGGCGAAAATCAAGCCGGATGAACCAGGCTGCCGCACTCAATAACAGCCAACTCAACCGCGCTGGTAACCAATTCGCCAGATCATCCATACGCGCAGAAACATACCCAATGGCGCGGTATTCCTGGGTTTTGTACCCCACCATTGAATCAAGGGTGTTAACCGCTTTATAAGCCATTGCCAACGGCGCACCACCAATCATCAAAAAAAACAGCGGAGCAATAACCCCATCAACGCTGTTTTCCGCCACTGTTTCCACCACTGCGCGTGTGATTTGCGGTGCATCCAGTTGAGAAGTATCTCGCCCGACAATCCATGACAATTGCTGGCGACTCTCATCCAAAGAGCCATGCCTCAATACGCTATGCACCTCTAGCGCGGTGTCACTCAGACAACGGCCAGCCAACAGGGTATAAATCATCCACACTTCGACCAGCCAGCCAATCCAAGGATGAATGGAGTACATCAGCCATAGGCATCCCCAACTTATCAGCCAGGTCAGCCCAACAACCACTATCCATAGCCCTGCTCCACCAACCTTCAATGCACGTTCACTGTGACAACAGCGCCGAACCGCCCGTTGTACCAGAGAGATAAGCTTACCAATCCAACGCACCGGATGAGGCCAATGTGGCGGATCACCTAACCAGCTATCGAGCAAGAAAGCAGCAAACCAGGCGGCAAGTGTCACAATAGCCTCCTTGCAGATCTCAACCAGCGATCAAGCAGGCTAGGACGCTGAGCAAAATGGATATGAAGATAACTGGCCAGTGTTTGTTGTACCTGATAGCCTCCGGCCCATTGCTGTATTGCCATCCCGTCACGCCATTTAGTACAGTCAAAGACAGAAGGTACTGAGCTAATAAAATCAGAATAATGAAACTCGTGGCCCCGTAAAATCTCACCTTTCGCGGCCAGTAAAGTGTCAAAACGGGCCTGCGCCTGACAGTAACCAAAGCGCATCAGCCGCGTACCCATATGGCTTTCCCCCGGCAGAATACCGGCCATCTGGTGGCTCGCCCCCTCACCGTCGGTCAACGATTTGCCAAGGTACATCAGGCCGCCGCATTCAGCATAAATGGGAACTTGACGATAATGAGCATCCTGTAAAGCTTCCCGCATGGCACTATTGGCAGCCAACTTAGCGGCATAGATTTCAGGATAACCACCACCGAGATAAATCATCTGACAATTGGGTAAACTGCGATCATGCAGTGGACTAAAACGGTGAATACGTACTCCCACCCGTTCCAACATCTCCAGATTATCTGGGTAATAAAAATTAAAGGCTTCATCATCTGCCAACGCTAACGTCAAGCCATCAGCCAATGCCGGATTAGGCAATAATGGCGCCTCGCCTTCTGGTAAAGCAGGACAGTCACAAAGCGCCAACAGACGATCAAGATTGATATACATCTCCACCTGTTGAGCCAACCGCTGCCAGCGAGCATCATTGTCAATCTGCTCTTGGACAGGAATCAGGCCAAGATGACGAGACGGTAATGACACATCCTTCATCACGGGTAAACGCCCTAACACCGGAACACCGCAATAATGTTCAATCGCGTGACGAATAAGTTCGAAATGATTTTCAGAATTGACGCGGTTAACAATGACGCCCGCAATCGTTAGAGAGGGATCAAAACGACAAAAACCCAGAACAGTCGCGGCAACAGAAGTAGATACAGCCTTACCGTCCACCAACAAAATCACCGGACATCCCAACTGTTTAGCCATTGCAGCGCTACTGCAATAGTTTGGGTTAGTACCATAACCATCATACAACCCCATCACACCTTCAATGACTGCCACATCAGCATGACGCATATGCTCATTATAAAGACCATTAAGGGTCGCGGGCGACAGCATAAATGCATCAAGATTACGAGATGCTACGCCACACACAGAGCTGTGCCAGCCGCTGTCCAGATAATCCGGCCCCACTTTAAACGGCTGGACAGCCAACCCTCTCAACATCAATGCCCGCAAAATGCCAAGGGTAACCGTAGTCTTACCACAGCCACTACCGGTACCGGCGATAACAAATGCCTTCCTGCCTGACCATTGCATAGAAAATTCCCGATATATCGATCGGAGAATGAGCGCCAATAAGACGTGCCAATACTGCGCACACCACTCGGATGACAACCCGCTTCCCACCGAAGGAGTTAATGTCTCATGCCTGTCAGGTCGGTCTTCTGGCTTAGCGTCACCCTTCCCCGCAACCTTCCCAGTCTTTCCGACCAGTGGCATCAGCGGAGTTGTCAGCATCACAGCAGCGGGGGCTGCGGAGGATTTCCACCTCCTTCCCAACCACACCATTAAGGTGTGGTATTAACCCAACGGCGGTCTATTTATTTTTAACGTGGTCTACTTTTCAAGTTATTAAATCATTAGATAACTAATGATATATATTCACTTTTACCATAATAACCTTATTAAATTCGTTGAATTAAAATGTAGATTAAATATATTTTTCCACACCAATAAAGCGGATAATTTTATTATTTTCGGCGATAAACTTATACGCTTTATAATAAAAATCACCGTTAATCTGGTGATAATGATGGTAACAACACCGCAATAGATTAATCATTGATCATAATCAACTATCTATTCATATCACATAAGCTTATGATGTTTCTTATCGTAAAATCACTGCTTACATCATCTATATAACCACAAATCACAATGAGAACTACCTATGTTATTAGATACCTCCATACCTCGTATTCTCGGCGCCTGTTTTTATTACTCACCGAAATCAGAACAAGTGCGCCCGCTAATTCCATTACTTGCCGATATTAATAAATTATTTCCTTGGCCAAATAACTGTAAAATAGAGAACCTGACAAAACAGATCGCCACCTTCTCAGCCGAATCTCTACAATATGACTACTCTATCCTGTTCGAAGGACAAGGTGTTATGCCAGCCCCACCTTGGGGATCGGTTTATCTGGACAGAGAAAACGCGTTATCAGGTGAAAGCACGCTAGCTTACCGGGAATTTCTGGCAAAACAGAATATCATCCTGTCCAGTGAACAACGGGAACCCGAAGATCAATTCGGTCTGATGCTGCTGGCCTTAGTTTATATCTTAGAACAAGGACATAAACCTGCCGCACGCACACTACTGGAACAACATTTACTGCCGTGGGCCTACCGTTATCTGGAATTAGTTCAGACAACTAAACTGGAAAATGATTTTTATTCCATCTTAGCAACTATTACTATTGACTATTTAAAAACATTGCAAACTGAATTGAAACTTATTCCAGCAAGACCAAAATTATTTTTCTAACACTTTTATTATTCCACAACAAACGCTCCGGGTGATAAATTTAGTAACAACGAATAAATAGAAATTATCCCGGAGTTTAACTCTCATTGAATCAATTCATCCTTTATAACAACGAATTTATACCAGAAAAATCTTTATCATCAGTTCTCGTTCCATTGAACGTTATAGCTCTATCGCAGTATATAAAACTATTTGGCTGATTTTTATGTTATTTATTATTGGCTATGGATAACTGGCATCCAATAGAATGATTTTATGCGCTAAAAAAACTGTCTATTAATTCATAAATTAATAAACATTAAATACTCATATAGAAGATTTATTAAAGTTCTAAAAACACTTAGCGATAATTCTTTCTTCATTGAATGTCTGTTTCCATTACATGGAAAGATTAAAAATGTAAACAACATGAGGTAAAAACATGAGAAAAACCTTTTTAGCTACACTTATTACAGGGATTATGTCAACAAGCTGTTACGTACAAGCACTTCCCGAAAATAACAGCGAGAATATTGCTAATCTACAAGACAATACCCGCAATGAAGCTCCATTATTAAAATCTACCGATCCGGGCGCTGAGAGATTTAAGCATGTGGGAAAACTGAGCGGTCGTGGACTGTGTACCGCGACGCTTATTGCCGGTTCAGAAACCCCTGATGCCAATCAACAAGCCCTTATTCTCTCCGCAGGCCATTGTTTTGACTCTTCATTAGATACCAATGAAGTAATAATTGATCAACCTGTAGGCCCTGGTTGGACATACACACCAAATTACTTTATTGACTTAATCAATAAACACCAACCTGTTAGTGTTGACAGAGTTTTATACGCAACAATGAAAGGCGGCGACCTTGCAGTTTTCAGACTTAAAGCAACTTATGGTGAGTTAGCAAATCGCGGAATACTGCCGGTGACTTTACAAAAAGATTATGAACCATCGGTAAATCAGCCGATTGAACTTGCCCACATTCCAGCCAATGGCATAGCGGGTGATAAACGCTATCTACGCTATTCGGCTTGCTCCATTACTGGAAAAACCCCTCTTGTGTATGAAGGTATATGGGCTTGGTCTCCGGCCGTTTCTGTTGATTGCGCCGGTGTTTCGGGAGGAACTTCTGGTTCACCGGTTATATTGAAAGATAAACCCCAGATAATTGGTGTATTAAATACCACCGTCGATCAAAATTACACGGGTTGCGGTGTTAATCGGCCTTGTGAGTTGGTTAAGGATAAAGGTTTTTCACGTGAAGGTGACAGTTATTACATTCCTGTTGATAAAATTGCACGTGCATTTACCCCTGATGGAAAACTGGATTTAAGTAAATTTGATGATGGAAAAGGGATCACTATTAACGCTGGCGGCCCACTAATTACCAAGAGCACAGTTAACAACAAACCTGCCACCTGGAATTTACATCTTGAGGAGCAGGGTTTTAATAATATTCGCTATAAAGGAGGACTTGCGAGTAATACTGATTGTTCAGATCCTAAAGGATACAGCAAACCTATTCCAGTCACGACACAACCGCTGGATAAACTTACCGTTCCTTCCAAAGAAGGAGTTTACGTAATGTGTGTCATTGGACAACATTCTGCAAATAAAAACTGGCAGAGTACGTCTAACGCATCAATAAAATTACGTGAAATTGATAACACGCCTCCGGCAATAAAACCAACAACAAGATTAGTTTTTGAAACAGAGGATAGTTGGATTGTTGATCCTATTTTCAACCCCTATGAAATTGTTGACTTACGTGTAAAATCAGGTCCATTAAAATCCACAAAATGCGACGATGACACAGGTTACTCTATTTATAGAAGAATCCCGATTTCTCTTAAAAAGAAAGATTCCCCAGTACGCTTTTGTGTATATGGCTTAGATCAAGCGGGTAACAGAAGCCCAATATTTTTTAATGATTTCAAAGTTAAAAAATAAATCTTTAACATTGGCCAGCATTTGCTGGCCTTTTTTATTCTCACTTATAAATATAAAATCAATTAAAACTTCTCGATTTCTCTCAAGTCCAATGTGATAAACATCACCTCTAATCATATTAAAACAACAAACATATAGGTGATACTTTTTTTATAATTGATGAAATTATTTTAAAGTTAGATAAAACCTATTTGTTATTATTTACATAATAAACCACATTCGTAAAAGATATATTCGCAAATATTTCATTAGGTTATATCCTTATATACATCAGGATTTTAATTTAAAAAAAACAATTCAATATATAAAAATATGAATTATACTTATAATTATCGTTACGATATCAATAACGTTCAACAACACTTGCTTAAATGCAAATAAAATGACTTTAATGTGATGGAATGTTGAATAATTTCATCATAAGGAGTTTATTAATATGATCACTTTGAAAACTTTAATTGGTACAGCTATTGTGATTCTAACTTCGTCAACACAATTAGCTTTAGCTACTGAGACAAAAGAAAACATTACCGATCAGGAGGCAACATTAGAAATTTCAGAAGGTAAAATTTCCAATCTATCAGCTACATATGCACTACAAATTAAAAACTCATCCGCGACAAAGAGTATTACCCTTGTTACGCAATCATCTAATTGCATGTACGATAGTGGAGACAAAAAAATACGTTTAGAGGCAGGCCAAACCTATCTGGGAAATCTAAAGGATAACAATAACTGGGTAGATGGATGTACAAATGAAACTAAAACTGTAGATTGGAGTGTCAGTTATATTAATGTTGCCAATACAGACACAGAAAATTGTACACTAACATTTCGGCATGGTCGTGGTCATGCAAATTCAGATGGATCTGGCCCAGAATGGTATACATTGATTAAAGGGTGTCCTGATATAGTTGAAAATGCCATCTGCGGAGGACAGATTTGTTATAATAGTCAAGCTTTTTGGGTAAGAAACCGAAGTGTGAATATAGAGTTCTCCGTTAAATAAATTTGGATGTGTTAGTTGAAATTTAATCTAAAAATTGAGAGTTGCCTGTTTTGATGTAGTTACCAAATCCTATACAAAATTTCAGATAACTCTCCAATTCATTTAGCTATAACAAATCTCCAGAATTAGAATATGCAAAGCAGCAAAAGACGGTGACTGATACAGTTCATAATTAATCCGTTTCCATCATGATTGGGGAGATGCGTGTTTTGCCAACATGTGTGATCTATTTCGACCATTTTTAGTACATTTTATGCACAAAAATTGATTGCAATTAAACCAATCACAGTGCCGTTCCCCATAATCGTCATTCTGGTCATTTATTAATACATGGATATAGCCAGTTTTTACCCTTTCTATCCCCATTTAATGCCCTAGCATACTGCTTCGACACGATTTGTTGTTAATTTATGAATTCTATAAAACCTTGGTTTAGTGGAAACGGTGGAATTGGCGAAAAGTGCCGTGCCTAGCAGCCGGAAAGTGAACGGTAAACCGTTGACCGAGGATGTCAGTTTGAATGCCGGAGATGTGGGGGCTTATTCAAAATCTGAGTCTGATAATAAATTTGCGCGGGGTAGTGTTGACACTGTTGAGACGACTGGTACTTATCCACGTATCTATTTTAAACCACCCGCCGATAAGAAAAATAGAGGACATTTTGGTATTGAAGCTAGTCTTAATTACGATGATTATCAATCTATTTATTTGTATAAGCGAAAAGCCTCTGGTGAAAATATTTTTGTTACTAATTTTCCCCAAAAATATGGCACATTAGCCACTATTGATGACATTAACGCAGCAAATAATATCCCAGTTGGTTCACCCATCCCGTGGCCGCAACCCAATCCTCCATCAGGTTACCTGACGTGCAACGGCCAAGCATTTAATAAATCCCTATATCCACAATTGGCAGTAGCTTACCCATCAGGCAAATTACCTGATTTGAGAGGCGAGTTTATCCGTGGTTGGGATGATGGGCGCGGTGTAGATCGTGGTCGTGGAATTTTGTCGTGGCAACCACAACAAGTTCAGTGGCACCAACACGTTAGTGGTTATGGCGGCTGGGGTGGAGAGTTCGGTGCGACTACTGGCGGGCGCAATAAACCTGGGTCTTATCATGGAGATGGGAAACAATTTCTACCATTCACAAATAACGGAGCGGATTTTGAAAATTTCTCAAACAGTGGCTTGGTTGGCAACGAAACCCGCCCCCGCAATATTGCATTTAACTACATAGTGAGAGCAGCATAATGACTGAACAAAAATATTCTTTAGAACTGGAAACGGCAACCTTAGGTAAAGATGGATTGGCAGAAAAAGCGGGCTGGTTAACAATCTACCATGCAGCACTTCATTCAAGGGAATTTATCGGCGCGACACCAGAATATCTGATGAAAGGAGTTGGCATACCGGCAAGTTCCTATACAGATGCTCCGATACTTCCCGAATCCGATTCTACGGCTGTTAGGCGTACAGCAGACGGAAATCACTGGGAAATTGTACCCGATTACCGTGGAAAAACAGCTTACAACACACAAACTCGCTCGCCGCAAGAAATTACTGAACTGGGTGAATTACCCGAAATCCTGACATTCAAACAACCTATTACTCATTTTGATCGATGGGATGGCTCAAAGTGGGTGTCTGACAAAGCAGCAATAAAGGATAGTGAGATTGAGCAGGCAGAGCAACTACGCGACACACTGTGCACACAAACTAATGAAACTATTAAGTTGCTCCAATATGCTGTTGATACTGAATTGGCTTCGGAAGAAGAACAGACTCTGTTACTTGAATGGAAAAAATATCTGGTATTGCTGAACCGTGTTGACACTTCATTGGTCCCTGATATTAAATGGCCTGAGATGCCAGAATGACAACAATAAGGGCTGCCCATGCAGCCCAATGACAATTGTAAAGCATTCTATTTAGTCTATCTTCGAAATATTATGCTATTATTTTGCAATCTACCGGGATAGATCTTTTTAATTTTACAGACTCAATATTCTGCCAATGGGTTGTAGGTTACACCATCTGAGTTTGTATTCTCTGGATGGACAGCCGAAGGAATATCTGGCATTTTCATATTGAGAATAAGCTCTTTCTATATTGCTCCAAATTAGTAAAGAGCCAATAGAATGCTTTTGCAATTCATCTGAAGTATCCATTCCTGCCTGGATAAACTCAAAGATAGTGTGTTCAAAAGTACATGTCTTTGTAATAAAATGAAATGCGCATGCCTCATCTTTGTAAAATAATATATTTCCCCATATAAGAGGTTGAATTAGTTCAAATAATTCTTGAGTTAGCGCCTCATCAACACAACAAGAACCCCATCTTTTCTCGGTAAGAGAGAAATAAATATTTGCTATTTCTCTTGGGTTGAAAGATTCACAATCTACGACTTTTCCTCCAATCTTTAGAAAGCGCTTCAATCGGTCTTTATATTTTTTCTGGGATTTTGTCGATATTCCACCGTTACCTAATTCTTTAGCAATGCACACTCTTCTATTGGCATTAAATATATATGTTGAATTAATCACATTTTTCCTATTTAAAGGAGAAATAAATTTTGATTTAATAGGCAATACAAATTTAGCTTCCGGAGAAGCGGGTATGATTAATTCGTCATTAGGAATAGCTATACGGATATATTTCGATAATGGAGTACAAGGATCGTTTGCAAGAAATCGCTCTCCCCATATGCATATGGCAGCAGTCAATAGCCCATTAGAATCTTTCTGTACATAGTACTTTTCATCACATTTAAAATGTTTATGAATGAAATCTAAAACAACGGGGTGTGTTGCTAATCCCCCACCGTACATACTGTAGCATTGACGATAATCATCAATGCTAGCTTCTTTCCACCCAAACAGAGATAATAATGTTTTCATCTAAAAAATTTATCCATTAAATAGTTCATAATAACAGCGCTCACGTATTTATAAATCAAGTCCGACACATATCCTATCTATATTTTTCATAATATGAAATTCATTCGGGAATTTTATCTTCCGGTAATGAACTATATTTCATGAACTTATTACTAAAGTTCAGAACATCATCTTGATTTTCACATATTTCATTAGACAACATTTTACAATTATCAGATATTGTTGACTCTTTAATACCTGTCCAATCTGAAAATAGTGTTAAGAAGTTCATTGAATTGCGTTGAACGTTAATAATATTACGTGACGTATCATCGTAAGAGGTAATAAACATAGGAACCTGATAATCTTGCTTATATTTATCATTATGAGCAAGCCTCATTTTCTTAGTATCTTTCTCAAAGAAAGAACCCCCGTGATCAGCAAAATACATCAAAGACCAGCTCTTCTCATTTTTCTGTGCTTCATCAGTAATTATTGATAACAAATCATCAGTGTTTTCAATACCCTGTATATAGCAAGAGATCTGTTCTGACTTAAAGAATACTTTGTATTCATAATTTGTTCTGATACAAGCGGGGGAATGAGATCCCATTAAGTGAATAACAATTAGTTTATTTTCTCTCTTATCCTCTAAGGCTTTTTTCACAATTGGTATTATATTTGTGTCAGGCATATTTCTGTTAAGACCAGAACTGGATTCACCTTTTTTAATAAATAATGGAGAGTCAGCCCTCGCTCCCATACTGGCAACCGGAGTATCAAATATCCCCATAGAACCTTGATTTGATATCCAGTAGGTATAAAAACCAGCTTTTTTTGCTAATGTAACAATATTATTGCTTAAAATATTTTTACCATCTTTGACCATCGCTAGTGAGTTTGCCAATGATATCTGGGTCGATGGACCTGCTGAGATATAATTTGTAAAAAGCGTCCCATTGGCAGCGCTCATAAAAGGAGTATTGTGTATCGGGAATCCATATGCATTCATAAAATCTCTACGTACACTTTCTCCAATCACAACAATGTAGGTGCTATATTTGGGCTTTGCCGATACCGTTCCCCATGTATCCTTTTCACTTAATATTTCCTGCATTCTTTTATATTCAATTTTTACCCTTATAAAGTTGATAGTGACATCTTTGATGGCTCTAATTTCAGGAAGCCCAGAGTCAAGAATATTGAATTCCTTACCCTGTATAAATGCTTTTAAAGGGTGATGTATTATCGTTATTAACGCAAAAGAGAATAGAAGAACGTTAATATTTCTATGCAAATTAATGTTTACTTTCAAAGATAACAAGCAAAAGATCAGGATAAACGTACTAAAAAGATAGTACTCAATTGGAATAGAAGAGATAAATTCACTAGCTTCTTGTTCATTTGTATAGAATAACGAAAGAATTGAGTTGAAGTTTGGTGATCCATATGTAAGCCCGATAGGAGCATAAACGAGAGTTGCTATACCAAGAACGATAAGCAGGGGCCTATAAACCACAGTGACCTTGTTTAGCAATAGAAAAATGAAGAACATAGCGAATACATACGCTATTTTTAAGCGATAACCTAGAGCCATATGAGCTAAAAGGCAAAAGATGAAGAGTGCAACAACTGGTAGCAGCTTGATTAGGTGGTTTTTTGTAAGTTTCATATTTATCTATCAATAGGGCATCGTGTAATAGTAAAACGGAGATTCAATTTCTTCATCCAGCCGAATTTTCTATTAATACTATACTATGGATTTTTTATTATGTGAATAAGATAAATCTTATTTACTTTTCAAAACAGAATCCTTTATTTTCAATATAAAAAAACCATATAACGCAGAAGTATCACCATAACCTCCAGTGTAGAAAAGTACACACAACATGCCACGCACTAATAGATCATAGTAACATGATAAAGTAAACAAAACAGTTATTAAATATATGTGTAGCTAATTTCTAGCGTATTTATTCCTATTGAATATTTTGAAAAACTGGCTTGCCAAGGTTTGCCATAACTCATTAATTTACCGTAACTCTTATCAACTCAGATTTTTAAAGTGTCAAACGGATCTAAATATGGTAAAGATCGCGTATATTCACGTATCAATAAATAACCAAAATGGCAAATTAAAGAGAAAGATATTAACCGCGAAGAAATTACGAACACATTTTGAATGATAAATCAGCAAAAAATTAGCACCATCTTGTCTTGTAAGTTTAGAAACTTCATCACGGTGTATCCCAAGCAATACGTTTTCCTCTGAAGATTTTGACTCCTTGAATTTTAGGTGTGACCTGTTGCAATGCAATATTTTTCAACTATCACGCATTAGCAAACCCTCTTAGCCATTTTTTTGACATCGTTTGCCTGAGATAAATAAATTTACTTTGTGTGTATGTGTGTGTAACCTGATGTCAGGTTAGGAGGATACATGAAATCAACTGACCTGATAAAAGAGCTGACTGCTGTTGGGTGTGAACTTAGAAGGCATAATGGAGGTAGTCACCAAATTTGGTGGTCACCTATAACTGGAAAGACGTTCCTGGTCCCGCATCCCAAAAAAGATCTGCCTATCGGCACAGTCAAATCTATAAAGAAAATGGCGGGGATTTAATCCCCGCCGACTTTGGAGGTTATCATGTTTTTTTCAGTAGGTGTTGAGTTGCCGAAAGATGAAAACACAGCGTATGGATTGGTTATTCCTGCGTTGTGTACCAAAGATTATGGTTGTTTCTCTGCTGCTGATAGTAAAGAAGACATTGCGATAATGGCACGTGAAGCTATCTTGTTAACTGTTGAAGATATGGTTGCAAACAGTAAAGCCATTGAACAAATCAAGGACCCTGGCTATCTGGTTTATGCAAAAAACACAGAATATCAATACATTGATAGTTGGTTTGTTATTGATGTTGATTTATCTGAATTTTCCGGAAAGCAACAGCGAATTAATATCTCATTACCCGATACGCTTATTCAGCGTATTGATAATCGCGTCAAAGAAAGTCCAACACAATATCGAGATAGAAGTCACTTTTTAGCTGAAGCAGCAAGACATGAACTTAGGTAGCACTATGGTGCATGGATGCACCATAGTTTAAAAAATTTCAATTGATACTATATTTGTGAGTCTCCGATGTTGTTGAATGTAAGGTCCGGATAGTTCTTGCACTTTCTCCATTAGGATCAGCAAATAACCAAAATACCGATGTCAGAAAGAAATACATTCATCTTGAAAAAACCATGAACAAGCTTTAGATAATAAATTAGCGAGTCTACATAGTTTTCTTTAATTTGCACTATATAATGCACTACTCTTTTAGAGTTATCTATCATAATCGTGCAACCAAGGAAGCCGATAGTTTACTGAAATTTACAAAATAAAATGGGAGTGTTAGAAATTCTGTGTCATTCCAGTAATATATCTCAAAAAGGAATGACAAATGACTCAATCTTTCGATTTCGACAAAGCCCTGAAAGCACTTCAGGAGGGTCAGGCACTGACCGGTAAGAATGGCATCCTGACCCCATTGATTAAGCAGCTTACTGAAGCCGCTCTGGCTGCCGAACTTGACTCCTATCTGGCTAATGACCTTGAGGCCAACCGGAAGAATGGTTCTACCAAAAAGACCCTCAAAGCCCCGACCGGCAACTTTGAACTGGCTACACCACGGGATCGTAATGGGACTTTTGAGCCCCAACTGGTTAAGAAGCACCAGACCACGTTATCAGACGAGATAGAGCGGAAGATTATCCGCCTGTTTGCCCTCGGGATGAGCTACACCGATATCAGCCGGGAAATCGAAGACCTATACGCCTTTAGCGTTTCCAGCGCCACCCTCAGCGCCGTCACGGACAAGGTGCTCCCCGAGCTAAAACAGTGGCAGCAGCGCCCGCTGGAAGCCATTTATCCCTTTATCTGGTTGGACGCCATCCACTACAAAATCCGTGAGGAGGGTCGTTACGTCAGCAAGGCTGTCTATACCGTATTGGCGCTCAATCTTGAGGGAAAAAAGGAAATCCTTGGGTTGTATCTGTCTGAAAGCGAAGGCGCAAACTTCTGGCTATCCGTGCTGACAGACCTGCAAAACCGCGGACTGAAAGATATCCTCATTGCCTGTGTTGATGGTCTGACGGGCTTCCCGGAAGCCATCAACAGCATATACCCGCAAACGGAGGTGCAGCTGTGCGTCATTCACCAGATCCGTAACTCCATCAAATACGTGGCTTCAAAGCACCATAAAGCCTTCATGGCTGATCTGAAACCCGTGTATCGTGCGGTCTCAAAAGACGCCGCAGAAAGCGCACTGGACGAACTGGAGGCGAAATGGAGTCAACAGTATCCGGTAGTCATCCAGAGCTGGCGTCGTAAGTGGGGTAACCTGTCGGGTTATTTCCGCTATCCGGCGGGCATCCGCAAGGTGATTTACACAACCAATGCCATCGAGTCAGTCCACCGTCAGTTCAGGAAACTGACAAAAACTAAAGGGGCGTTCCCGAACGAAAACAGTCTGATGAAACTGCTTTATCTGGGGCTTCTCAATGCACAGGAAAAATGGACAATGCCAATACAGAGCTGGAATCTAACGCTGTCGCAACTCTATATTTACTTTGAAGGACGTTTGGATAATGTGATAACGTTATAACCGCTCAATTAACGTGACACAGAATTCTGAACGCCCTCAATAAAATATGACCGACTGGTTAAAAAACCGGAGGAAAACCCGCAAATCTTGCAGGAACCAGATATAAAGCTCTTTAATATTGCATTAAACCCCTGTATAACCATTATAGTTAGACTATTAAATTGTTCATTAATGCTCATGAATCAATTAGATATTAATTAAAATCCTTTAATCAGATACACTAAAATGCATCTTGTAATTACACCAAAAGTAAAATACTTTATTTTCCTTCTATTCTCGCGTTTTCTTTATCTTATCTCTTTATCTGTATTTATATTATAGTCATTCCAACCGATATGCTTAACCGCGCTTTTATCTAAAATGACTGCGTATTTATCTATCTTTGCATACTTCTTTGATAATGTTATTTCTATGTCACATACCAGATTATATGGCTTGAATAATTCATAATCTGACTTTCTTCTAAGCCCGGGATTAAAACTAACCCCCTCCATTTGGGATCATTGATTTTCAGAGTAGACAGGCAAACATCTTCTGGTTCTCTGAAATTACCAAGGTAATGGAATAAATATAGTACCAAGATCTCCTCATACGAATAAGGTAGGATATTCTTGATTATTTGGAATTCTACTTCTTTCTTATTTTCATAAATTTTCTTTTAAAACTAAAACGAACATTACTATCTAACATGAATCTTAATATCGAAAGGTTTTTCACTATCTGATAGATGGAGTCAAAATATTCTTTTGATAATTTATTCTCATATTTATAGATAAGTTCTATAGCATGGCAGGCTGTAAGATTCCTAAAATTTTTACCGAAAGTTTTATCGGTTATTAAGATCACTTCTGCCATTACATTTACCTTTTCTTCATTAATGGAATTAGAAAGACTATTCTCTCTTTTTACATAATTATAGTATTTCATATTAGTATAATAGATACTATTACACTTAATTAAAAAAGAAGGAAATGATAGAGCATCTTCATAACAAGGAACTTCAGGAAAATTACTTCCACAAAATAACTCCTTCCTAAAAAACTTCCCTATTGAATGCGCCTGAAATTTCCTATGAATTAAAAACTCTTTTATTGCCGAATTTTTGTGAAGTTTTATAGGGGGCGATAACCTAGACTTTTCT
Source organism: Photorhabdus akhurstii (assembly GCF_019090985.1). Taxonomy (NCBI): domain Bacteria; kingdom Pseudomonadati; phylum Pseudomonadota; class Gammaproteobacteria; order Enterobacterales; family Morganellaceae; genus Photorhabdus; species Photorhabdus akhurstii. Next base: position 3,479,644 of record NZ_CP020335.1, read on the forward strand.
ATTATATCCGTATTTTTTCTTACTTCATTTAACTGACTGATAAATATATCTGGTTTTCTATATTCTAAGAAGTCCAAAATTTCTTTCATAGAAAAATCAGATAAAAAATCATCACCATCAACGAAAGTTATATACTCTCCACTACTTATCTCTACTGAATATTTTTTTACTTTACCTAAATTCTTAAACTCCTTTCTTATATAAACAAATGACTCATTTTCCTCAGAGAACTTTTTTAAGATTGATGGAGTTGAATCAGAAGAACTATCATCTATAAGCAGAACTTCATACTCTTTAGGATCACAGTCAGATAAAGTATGTTTTATAGTGTTGACACATTTGAGAATTAACTCCTCTAGATTATGCGCAGCCACTACAATTGATAACTTCTTTGAAGTACAATCATAAATATCATTAATTTCAGTCATTGAGGAATTCTCCTTTAATTATTTTCGTAGATAATTAAATATCAATCATCATAAAGTAAAGACCATACTATAATTAGAGTTCGACAAACCATACATCAGCCCAATAGAAGCATAAATGTGAGTTGCTTACCATAGCAGTCTTGTTTAACAATAGGAAAACAAAGAGCACAATAACAGGTAATAGTCTGCTTAGTATAGATTTTTATGAGTTTCATATCTCTATATTGATAACATATTAATGTAATGGTAAAAGGTACTCTAACATCCTAAAAAAGGAATTAACATTCAAACTATTCATGAGTACTATACTATATATTTTTCATAATGTGAATCAAAATATTTAGATAATTTCTAAAACCTAACTACTTATTTAAAACAAAAGAGAATTAACATGATATAAAAACATAACTATGATTTTCTAGTATGGGAAATACATATGAATTTATCTAAAACAATGTATTGCTAACTCGTTATTATTGCCAGCTATTTTCGTGAACTACTGTTGTTGTAATAGATAGCGAAGATTTTAAGATGCGTGGAATTCATGTGCTAAGTTGATTGTTATTTGGGTTACTTACAGGGATATAACTCCCTGTAAGTTATGTTATTTTTTTATTATTAATACATATTGTTTTTTCTTAGATATAGGGAGCTTGAAGAGTATTTTTTCTCTCGATGTAACTTGAAGCTCACCTGTATCTCTTAATTTAATGAATCGAGAAAAAATAAATCTATTGAAGATAACTAATTTATCTTTGCGAGAGTGAGAAGGACACCAAGAACCATTAAACAAGTGAATTGAAAAGTTCTCTAACTCATGTTCTGGAGTACAAAAGTAATATGATGGATAAATAATGGCTCTGTCATTTAGCTGGGTTGTGATAGAGCCATCATAAGGTGCTTGAAGCCCGAATTTTTCAGAGAAATAACGGCTAATGCGAACTGTATTTGTCTCTAAATTAAGACCACTTGGGATTTCAAATTCAGCATTCTCATAATAACTTAATAAATCAGCAATGATGGTATTTCCTGTTTGAGCACCCATAACAGCAGTAATTGGGTGACAATGCCCCTCATAATTTTCATAACCACTAAAAAAATCTAAATGAAGAAATTGATCTATGTTATTAGTGATTTCAACATCAGAATCCAAATAGACTCCGCCCTCATGATAAAGAGCATAAAGCCTGATATAGTCAGAAACAAAAGCCCATTTTTTGTTCTGATAAGCTTGCTCTGAATATTTATTTTTTATTCTTTCAAATTTCTCGTTATCCCATTCGATTATCTCATAATCAGGAAGGTGTTTCTTCCAGCTTTCAATACATTTGAGTATCAGCTCGGATTTTGGTTGATTACCAACCCATACATAATGAATTTTCTTAGGTATCATTTTCTACCTCAAAAATTAAACAAGTTTTATTTACAAGTAGTATATCGGATTCTGTTTGTTAGATCACCCTGCTATCAATACCTAAAAAAGCCCAATTAGGGTAATTAATCCCCCACCTCATAGCCTCTCTTCCCACAACTCCATAATCTTCTTCTATCTTAGAGCTGATCTTCATTTCTCATGAGAACCCTAGATGTTTGCCGGATATTCCTTATGGTATCGATGATAAATGTGGTGGAAAGAGTAGGTAGTTGATAAAACTTCATTATTTAAAACTCAACTAATCCCATCGAACCCAATAAAAAGGCAATTACAGGAATTAGAAATACTAACGCTATTAGCGTACATATAATTTTCATTATTGGATTCTTGTACTTATATGCAGCATAGGAAGATATTAGCCCAATGGGGACTGTGAGCCAACCGCATACGAAAAGAGACATAAACACATACCATCCAAAGCCTTCAAAATACATAACATTCCCTCATGGATCTATTATAGATTCTCGGAATATATCAGTAATCCTATCAACTCACCATAGCCCACTTGTAAATGAATTATGGCATATGTTCATGATCTTTTCTCGGTTGCCTGTTCACTGTGCGCTTTTGATGTGACAGTAATAAACTATACCTGTGCTCATTGAAAACCTTGTTAAGTCAGTTTTTCAAAATATTCAATAGGAATAAATACGCTAAAAATTAGCCGCAAATATATTTAATAACTGTTTTGTTTACTTTATCCTGTTACTATGATCTATTAGCGCGTGGCATATTATATGTACTTTCCTATACTGGGGTTATGGTGATACTTCTGCGTTATATGGTTTTTTTATATTGAAAGTAAAGGATTTAGGTTTTAAATACGACTAAGATTTATCTTATTCACATAATAAAAAATCCATAGTATAGTATTAATAGAAAATTCGGCTGGATGAAGAAATTGAATCTCCGTTTTACTATTACACGATGCTCTATTGATAAATAAATATGAAACTTACAAAAAACCACCTAATCAAGCTGCTACCAGTTGTTGCACTCTTCATCTTTTGCCTCTTAGCTCATATGGCTTTAGGCTATCGCTTAAAAATAGCGTATGTATTCGCTATATTCTTTATTTTTCTATTGCTAAACAAGGCCACAGTGGTTTACAGGCCCCTACTTATCGTTCTTGGTGTAGTAACTCTCGTTTATGCCCCTATCGGGCTTACATATGGCTCACCAAACTTCAACTCAATTCTTTCGTTATTCTATACAAACGAACAAGAAGCTAGTGAATTTATCTCTTCTATTCCAGTTGAATATTATCTCTTTAGTACGTTTATTTTGATCTTTTGTTTGTTATCTTTGAAAGTAAACATTAATTTACATAAAAATATTAACGTTTTTCTATTCTCTTTTGCATTAATTACGATAATACACCACCCTTTAAAAGCTTTTATACAAGGTAAGGAATTCAATATTCTTGACTCCGGGCTCCCTGAAATTAGAGCAGTTAAAGATGTCACTACCAACTTTATAAGGGTAAAAAGTGAATATAAAAAAATGCAAAAAATACTAAGTGAGAAAGATACGTGGGAAACGGTATCGACAGAGCCAAAATATAGCACCTACATTGTTGTGATTGGAGAAAGTGTACGTAGAGATTTTATGAATGCATATGGATTCCCGATACACAATACTCCTTTTATGAGCGCTGCCAATGGGACGCTTTTTACAAATTATATCTCAGCAGGTCCATCGACCCAGATATCATTGGCAAACTCACTAGCGATGGTCAAAGATGGTAAAAATATTTTAAGCAATAATATTGTTACATTAGCAAAAAAAGCTGGTTTTTATACCTACTGGATATCAAATCAAGGTTCTATGGGGATATTTGATACTCCGGTTGCCAGTATGGGAGCGAGGGCTGACTCTCCATTATTTATTAAAAAAGGTGAATCCAGTTCTGGTCTTAACAGAAATATGCCTGACACAAATATAATACCAATTGTGAAAAAAGCCTTAGAGGATAAGAGAGAAAATAAACTAATTGTTATTCACTTAATGGGATCTCATTCCCCCGCTTGTATCAGAACAAATTATGAATACAAAGTATTCTTTAAGTCAGAACAGATCTCTTGCTATATACAGGGTATTGAAAACACTGATGATTTGTTATCAATAATTACTGATGAAGCACAGAAAAATGAGAAGAGCTGGTCTTTGATGTATTTTGCTGATCACGGGGGTTCTTTCTTTGAGAAAGATACTAAGAAAATGAGGCTTGCTCATAATGATAAATATAAGCAAGATTATCAGGTTCCTATGTTTATTACCTCTTACGATGATACGTCACGTAATATTATTAACGTTCAACGCAATTCAAGGAATTTCTTAACGCTATTTTCAGAGTGGACAGGTATTAAAGAGTTTACAATACCTGAAAATTGTAAAATGTTGTCTAATGAAATATGTGAAAACCAAGATGATGTCCTGAACTTTAGTAATAAAGTCATGAGATATAGCTCATTAACGGAAGATAAAATTTCTGAGTGAATTTCATACTATTAAAAATACAAACAAGATTTGTGTTGAACCCGATTTTTATATGAGATTGAATAGGTAACGAAGATAAGGTTGGATTAACTTATGGAAGCGAAAAAAATTATTCTTGTAGGCTACGATATGTCAGGCTTTGGAGGAAAGGAAACTGTGTGCAAAAAATTAGTGACCCTATTATCGAAAGATAACACATCATTAGATATCAGCTTCCTCTTTATCAATGATATTCGCCAAGGATGTGTTGAAGTAGATGATGGGTGGTTAAATGGCATGTCATTTCATCGCATACGCTCTGAGATATATAATACAAAGGCTCGCAGAGTACATTTTTCTTTCTTATTCTCTAGATTTATGAAAAGAGAAAAGCCGGATATCATTATTGCTATAGATCCACTAAGTTGCTACATAACAAGTTTGGCAAAAAAATTAATTTTTTCTAAAACTCCTATATTCTCATGGATTCACCTTTCTCTTGATCAATTGTATAAAAGTATTTATGCAACAAAAGCTGATTATCACCTTTCCATTAGTTCAGGGATAACTCAGCAATTTATTGATAGAGGTGTTAATCCAGATAAAATCTTTACTATTTTTAATCCTGTATCTCTGAAAAACGAAACTATCCCTCGACCAAATGGGAATATAACTAAATTTCTATATGTAGGTAGATTGACTGATGATGATAAGAACATTAGTGGCATGTTTAAGGTACTATCGCAAGTCCATGGTAATTGGGAGTTAAATATTGTTGGCAGTGGTTGTGATGAAAAAATATTACGCAGTGTAGCAGATAATCTAAGCATAACTAGCAATATAATATGGCACGGTTGGCATAATGAGCCGTGGCGCTATATTATCAGTGAAATTAAAGAGATTACAGCACTGTTATTAACTTCAAATTTTGAAGGATTCCCTATGGTATTAGGTGAAGCTAATTCCCAAGGTATATATTGTATAAGTTCTAACTGTAAAACTGGCCCCGCTGATATTATAACCAATGAAATGAATGGTGAGCTATATCCTGTTGATAAACCCTCTGAGTTAATAAATAAATTACAGGATATAGTTAACGGGAAGAAACTATCTGACAGCGATGAAATAAAAATGGCGATTTCCAATCTATATGATTCAAACTATTTAAAAAAAGTGAAATCAGCACTTAACATTTAATAGCATCTATTAAATAATACAGAGGTATAATAATGCAAGGTTCACATTTACATCCTGACAAAAAGTTATCAATCATAGTTGCAGCACATAACTTAGAGGATTTAATAGGAAAATGCTTAGAGAGCATAAAAAGATGCCTATATAAAGTCTCTTCTGATGATTATGAGGTTTTACTGATAGATGACAGCTCTTCTGATTCAACTACATCAATCTTAAAAAAATTCTCAGAGGAAAATGAATCTTTTATTTACATAAGAAAAGAGTTTAGAAATGTGGGTAAAGTAAGAAAATATGCAGTAGAAGTAAGTCATGGAGAGTATATAACTTTCGTTGATGGCGATGATTTTTTATCTGATTTCTCCATGAGAGATATTTTAGACTTTTTAGAATATCAAAAACCAGACATATTTATCAGTGAGTTAAATGAGGTAAGAAAAGATTTGGATATAATAGAAAGGTCGATATTAATATCCTCAATAAAACTTCATAGAGATATAGCAATAAAAGAGTTTTTAATCCATAAGAAATTTCAAGCACATTCAATAGGGAAGTTTTTTAGGAAAGAATTATTACACGAAAATAATTTTCCTGACGTCCCTTGTTATGAAGATGCCTTATCATTTCCTTTATTTTTAGCTAGGTGTAATAGTATTTATTATACTAAGATGAAATACTATAACTACGTAAAAAGAGAAGGCAGTTTGTCTAATTCCATTAATGAATATAAAGTAAATATAATGGCAAAGGCTATCTTAGTAACAGATAAAACTTTCGGTAGAAAATTCAGAAACCTTACAGCTTGTCATGCTATAGAGCTTATCTATAAATATGGAGATAAATTGTCAAAAGAATATTCTGATTCTATCTATCAAATAGTAAAAGACCTTTCAATATTGGATTTTATGTTAGATCATAATGTTAGATTTAGTTTTAAAAGGAAGCTTCTGAAAATAAGAAAGAAATAGAATAGTAAAGGATGTAGAAATCCATTCTTTCATTAAGGGATGATTTTGATATTAAACCCATAAATATTATCATTCATAATGTTGGGGGGCATAGCTATAAAATCACTGCTAATGTTGGTGGAAAAATTTTATGGCATATTTGTTCTTGATAAACAGAGTAGCTTATTAGAAATAGTGGAGTTGGTGAAAAATGCTATACCTAATAGTAAGAAAATTTGAGATTGAACAGGCAGAACAGCTACGCGGCACACTGTGCACACAAGCTAATGAAACCATTACGTTGCTCCAATATACCGTTGATACTGAATTGGCTTCGGAAAAAACAGGCACTGTTACTTGAATGGAAAAAGTATCTGGTATTGCTGAACTGTGTGGATACTTCATTGGCCCCTGATATTAAATGGCTTGGGATGCCTGAATGACAACAATAAGGGCTGCTTATACAGCCCGATACAAAAATATATATCAATATGGCTTTTTAGGCCAGTTAATGTCTGGTGCTGATGTAACATCAATACGGCTCAGTGATATTTGGTATTTTTTCCAAGCTACTAACTGTGCTTTTTCCTCATCGTTTGCCATATTTAGATCCATAGCATCTTGTAATGGTGCGATTTGGTTTGTTGCTTCAGCTATTAATTGCTGTTTTTGAAATTTAGCCTGTTGCTGCAATTCTTCTTTTGTGGGGGAAGGGATATCCGCCCATTCCGGTAAACCATTTTTGCCTGCTATACGGTATTTTCCTTCTGGCGCATTATTAGCAGCATATTCCTGATAAATATCATTACTGACTTCTATAACATCATCAGGAAAACTCCCGGCATCAATATAATCTTGCTTAAACTCTGCTGGATAAAAATTATCCCGCTTTGGACTGTAATAATACATATCTTATTTAATCCTTTTTGTAGATTATTCCCCAACAGCAAACCACGTAAAGAACCAGCCAGCTGATTTATACTGTGTTTGGAAGCTATCAGTAAATAGATTGAAAACGGGCCATTGATTATCACCACCCTTAACTGGACGGTCATAATAAATATTCGTCATAACAGAAAAACACTTATTTTTAAATGGAATAGGAAATTTAACTACACCACCCGTTACCGATATTCCCCACTGATAGATTAACCCTGTATTCCCGCATTTCCACCAGCCATTTGCAGATAGATTTGCAGTATTTTTTACACCATATCTGCCGTCTGATTCCCCTTTCGTGTAACTTTCTCCCCTGACTGTATAATTTCCAGCTGGCTGATAGTTTCCGAGGGGTTGGTATCTGCCATCTGATTCTGATTTGGTATAGATTTCCCCATGAACGGCATAATTGCCCACAGGTTGAGCCCCCACATCTCCGGCACTCAAACTGACATCCCCGGCCAACGCCTTGCCGTTAATTTTCCGACTGCTCGGCACGGCACTTTTTGCCAACTCCACCGTTTCCGTCAAACCAAGGTTTTTTATAAACTCACTTTTATTAGGGATATCTGCGCCATTTTGGTTTTTTGCCAATCTGCTGTTGGCATTATCTGTAGCCCTGTTCGCTTCATCATGAGCATTTTTGGCTGCTACATTTGCCGTATTTGCAAAATCGTACACCTCTTTAATTGCCTTTGGCGTCGCAGCTAGGGTTTCGCTTGCGCTATTTGTCGCACTACTTAGCTGTACAATCCCCTTCTGAGTCAATGAGGCATCAGAAACACCACTTAATTTGCTTTCAGCGATTTTTCTAATGTCATGAATAGCCTTTGGAGTCGCCGCTTGATCTTCTCTGTCAGAATTTGTCGCGCTGTTGAGTTGCGATATACCTTTCTGCGTCAGTGAAGCATCAGGAATTTCCGTAGTAATTTTATGTTTTAATGCTAAATCCAATTGCGCTACGAGTTTCTCCAAGTCACCATCATCCATAACGTCTTCACCAGTTTTTTCCGCAATATATTTCCCTATCACCGCGGCAATAACCGAAGATTGGCGCCAAACTTTATTTAATCGCTCACTCCTTGCTATTCCTGATTTAAAACCCTCTTCAATAAAATCTGAGCTTTCATATTCTTCTTGTGACAAAGTATTCGCGTTTTCACCAATGGCAAACGCTTTAAAATCATTTTTAGCCACTTCTAACCCTCCACTATATGGTAATTAACCGTTATCCCCATAGGTTTAAGCGAGAGATAACCTTGATGGATGATTTCTTTAGTAATCGTACTGATTGATTTACCTTTAATAGTCACAGTGAATGACATATCTAAGTTATCTTCGAAAGATACAGATAATCCATTATTTGAATGAATAAAACTCAGGATGTTATTAAGCGATCCAGCCGTTCCATCCCAGTTATTTGCGCCTATTTTAGCTTTAATGACGATTCGATAATTATCGTCATCCAGTTTGATATAACTTTTATCACTGTCAAATCTCCCTTTCCATATGCCACTATCAAACCCCAAGTCAGCAATATCAAAGGAGAAGTAATAGGATTCAATTGGGGTTTGGATCATTCGATTTCTTCCTACCCATTCTCCAATAATATCAAGCTGTTTGCCCACTGCTTTATCAAGGTCAAAACTGCTAATCAGTAAATTTGTTGTCAGCGCATTCTGGTTGAAAATATCAGTCACAGCTTCAAGCATCCTGACATATTTGTTACCTTCCATGTGATATGCAGGAATTAACTTTATATATCTGTTCATTCGAGCACCGTTACTATTTTAATATTTTCAGTTGAACACGTCGGCGCTTGATTAAATGCTATGTCAATGTTCGCCGTTCCGGTTGTCGATGCTGATTTACCCACTGTCACAGATAATACTTCATATGTCTGTCCACCGTTTTTATTGCATAAGTTTGCCGGTACAAATAAGCGCGTAACATATATTCCATCACCTATATAAAGGGATTTTATATAGTTAGATACTTCAGTACGAATATTATTGCCAATATCTGATGTGTATCCGATAAAGGGTTTAATGTGTATTTCAACGTAAATTGGCACTAGTGTAGGGCGATAGAAGTTAATCGTTTTTTTATTGCCATAGTCATCGGTAATAGTTTCAGCGGTGGTGCCAAATGTCGGTATACCCGGCGTTTTCTTTATCAGGATGGTCCGGGCAATCTCTTTCGAGTCTCCACCATCAATGACAAGTGCAATGCTGTGTGCAGGTATGCCATTTTCATCTGTTTTGTCCGAGTCGTTGTCATATCCCCGGTAACGTGAAACCCCATGCAGGTTGGCAATTGCCCCCATCAGTCCATCCATAATGGTTCTCGAAGGCAGTGCAACGGAAACCGCTTGCCGTATTCGCAGTTCTATATCGGTTTCAATTCCCCGACCAAGTGTAGCCGCAACCGGGTTCGTCACGGTTTGCCAGCCCAATGTTGGCGTAGCAATTTGGTTAACCGTGTGGGGCAATGCGCCAATGGCGCCCGATTTTTGACAAACCGCCGTCACAATAGCCTGCCCGTGTGTATCTATAATGACTTCATCCGGTAATGACCAGGTGTTTCCCGCATCATCCCGGACGAAAGCGTTGCGAATAACTGTGCCCGTTCGGCCAGTGACCAAAACATCCACCGTTGAGTTACTGGAGCTTTTTCTGGTAATGCCGTTGATTTTGACATTACGAGAAAGCCCTTCGCCCACCGCAGTTGTCGGACTAAATGAGTTATAGGAAGCAACAGTTGCGTTATTACAACCGTGAATAACGTATGCTATCAACGATAAAAAAACACCGTCTTTACTGTCAGATTCAATGTAAATATCGTCCCCATAAATATCCCTGAATATCGTCTTCCAGCTATTCAAGATGGTTTGATAATCAGGAGCATTGATCCCATTTTTATCAATAGCAGGTAACATGGTGTTGATAATACTTTCATACATCAGCAGTTACTCCTGTCTGGCCATAAATCGTGTCAATCGTGACTGTAATGGTGATTTTTCTTGTTGTAGGGTTTCTTTCACTACGGTAGTGGGTGATGTTCTCCACACCTGGCGTTTGCAATATTCGCTGTCTAATAACCAAATCATAAAAACCCGATGTTCCTTTACCCAATACGTTGTCGTAATCGGTTCCCTCTCTGTCATCAAGAAACCATTCTCCACTACGCAACATCAGGCGAGTTTTCACTGCTTGTGCAACCGCTTCCGGTGAGTTGATAAGAAAACCCGCCTCTCCACGACCAAATACATAGTCGTTGTCAATTTCTCTTCTGTATCTCATTGAGGTTTCCCCGTCTTGCCGCCACCTGATTGCACACCACTATGTACATGGTTTTTAAGGCTAATCCCTGCCGCTGTCACATCATTACTCACCGTGACAGGTCCTTGCATGGTTGCGGTGCCACCACCAGCGCCCATACCCTGTGATAAGTTGCCGTTAATGGTGACGTTGCCGTTTAGGATGATTTCAGGTGAAGTGATTTCAGTGCTGCCATTAGCTGTAGCGATAAGTTTTGCCGGTGTGATAACCGTGATGTTATGGCTGTTGGGATCGAGTTCAATATATGCCGCACCATCATCACTTCTCAGTTGCGCGGTGTGAGTGCTGATATTAGTTATTTTTTGCTGCTGAGATTGTGGGCCAACAATCGCAAATCCATCGGATAAGTTATGCTGCCTGGGGTCCACCGGCTCTTGTACTCCGCCAGATTGCCACCAATAATCGATGCAACGATCAGCAAATACGACTAAGCATTCATCACCGGCTCTTACCGGGAAGGTTAACGTCACGCCACCTCCCCTTGGGAATATAACCGGCACATCCACTAATAGCGGCAAGGATACCGATTCCAGCTCCCCATCTTTTTGTCTGATTTTCCATCTGATGGCCGGTTGCGCGGTAACGGTTACCGCATCAGCATCAAATGATTGAATAATGCAAGGCAAGGAGACATACAATCCGGCGCTAATCATTTCTTGCATAGCAAAAAAGACCGCTTCGGGTCTATTGAGTCGTTCGTCAGTGTTTATCATTCGCTCTCTGCCTTATCCTTATTGTGAGTTGATTGTTTCAGTAAGGTATGATCGCTCTTGGCGATACACATTATTGTCATGTACCACTCTGTTTCGCGGGTATCGCCGGAGTACTCCACATTGAAAACGATGTAATCACCGTCAGCGTCCAACATTGCCGGTTGTGTTTTTGCATCCTTATGATCGCCAGACTGAGCAGCCTGTTTAGTCGCCGGATCAACCGGTTTAATTGAGCGGTTGTCCAGTCGAATTAATGTACCAGGGCGGATATTCGGATTAATTAAGCATTTAACGTTAATACCTGAGCCAATAGTTTGTTCAGGCATACCAATAAGACCTGTTTTTGATGTAAGGACAATGGCTTCAGTTAAGTATTTATTTTTGGGTACAATATGTAATTGGTTATCTTCATAGCGCCAATTAGCGTCACATTGCTTTGCCAGATTAGAAACTTCATTGCGGTGCATACCAAAAAGTACTTTTCCCCTAGGTGATGCTGATTGATTGAATTCAGGGCGTAGACCTGCTGTAATGCCATATTTGGCAATATCACGCATTAGCAAATGATCTAAATCTGCTTGCGAATACCCAGCCGCAATAGTGGTATTCACGGTCGCGTAATTGTGTGCTTCATCCCCATCCGCTGCATGAATCACAACACAAGTATCCGTTGCGTTTTCTCTTTTTACATACGTGTATTGAATTTGGCCTGAGAATATTTGTCCTGAGTTCTCCTTGTAACCCGCCACAAATTTAATCTTTTTAAATTCATTTTTACGTAATTTATTACTAGTTTCGTTATTGAGGTTATATATAGTAAAAATACCGGTAGCAGGATTGGAAGATTCCGTTCTGCTAATATTAAATGTGATTTTCAGGTCTGATAAATTTACTTTTTCGCCATCTTTGTCTACAACGATAAGGTGGCATTCTCTTATCCATTGTTTTGACATAATTCACCTAATTAATAGAAATAAAAGAACCGCAATTAAGCGGTGTATGTAATAAATCATGTGAAGCTAAAAATTTCAGGCGTATAAACGACAAAGGGCACTATTACTAATGCCCACTAATAAGGATTGTCATCACCTCTTTACTGTATTTGACTTCCTACTGCCAAAAATCTTATCTCCCCAAAGAGACATATTATAAAAACTTATGCTACCGCTTTTTTACTACCGCGCAACTTTCCCTGCTGTTCACAACATGCAACCTTGCATTCAAAAGCATCTGGAGCTGCTTTCTTCAAAATATCAACAGCCGCCCCCATTCTTGTAAATACACCTCGTGTATCGAACCTGACTTCTTTCTTGGATACATTCTGCCCTTTCATAATGTACCTCTCAGGGAGTCGCTCTAGCGCTCTTTATTAAGGATAATCGTCATATCACACTAACAGGCCCATCTATTATTTTCATAACAAAATCTTATATCGTCATTACAAATTTATCAAAGGCTGCCTGTAGCCCATTAACATCTGAAATCATAATATATCCGCATTCATGCATTGTAAAACCAAAGCTCGCATAGTAATCACACAACTCTGAAACAGGTTCCATAATATAAACACCTTCAGCTTCTACCGCCACACTAAACAAATATGCAGACATCAAGGTAAGGAAAACCATGCGCCCTGTTAAAGGATGATTTTTATCATTTCTAGAAAAACTTTCAATCATGTGAATTCTGAAAATTTTATCATTAACACCATACAAGCAAAGAGCCGCCCCAGAAGGCACTACTTCTATTGCTGTATTCACTAATTTCACACAAAATTCAAACCTATCAGGATCATTTCCATATTCTGTTAAACCAAACTCCCATTCCAATGCACCAAAACCACCAGCGAGAATTTTAAAGTCCTGATCAGTGATAGAACTTACAACTAATGGCAACCCTTGAGAATCAAGGATTAATTGCAGATTATTCCTCACTAATTGACCAATCTCTTCCAGAGAAAGCATATCAAGATCCTTTAGATAATAATCTAATAGTTACATACAATGATTATCTATCCTTTCTCAGGAAATTTATACATTATCCCAATGTTCACTTAAAGGTATAGATTCTTTTCCATCAGGTAATAAGAGATAATATTTATTGTAAGATCTTCCTTATCCACAACATTAATGTTTCTGTAACCTTAATAATTACTAGAACCTACAAAACCAATCTCATTTCCTAACAAGTAAAATAATATCGTAAATCACACCTGTTTTATTACCTACAATTCATATCACTCCTGAAATAAAACATTCAAGACATTCAATATATATTTTATTACCGTCCAAAGATATAGCCACTCTCGTTATTGGACACAATTTTTTATCATAACCACTTTGAAATTATATGTTACTCTCATCAAGTTAACTTACTACAAAGTATAACCTGTCTTCTTTACCAAGATTATTCCTGAAAGGTTTCTCCTGATTTATATCACCATAAAAAATTAATGAGCCGTTAAAACCAAGATGACGATATTGTTCCAGTAAGTCAACCCCAAAAACCAACGGTAAACCTGTGACGATAAATTCACTGTCCGGCGTCATAATATCCAAAATCCAACCTGCGATATCACGCCACATCAATCTCATTTTATAATTAATGCCATTTAGCTGAATATCGAATTGCTGATTTTGGGGTGATAAAGGAATTTCTACAACCCTAGCCATTTCTTACCTCGCTCTATAATAAAATCAAGAATAATTTTTGGCATTGATGGCTTCACCGTAACTTTAGCTCCCATATTAACTACAGGTGCTGTATCTTCAGGATTTTTCATATTTTCCGCCGGAGCGGCCTTATTCGGTGATGTTTCAACAATAACAATTTCACGTAGGTTTAAAACTACCGATAAAACATTTTCACTGGTTTTATCCGTTGTGACACTGATATCTTTAATCAACATGTTTTTATATAAGCGCTTTCCCGTTACGACATCAAACGGTTTATGTGATGCTCTCAGGTCCAGTAGCTGTTGATATATATCACGCGGACTGGTTCCAAGGCTCAGTCCGGTGGAAATATCAAATACCTTTGTTGTATCAATAATATCAAGCAGCGAACCTCCACCTGCGAAACCTAAGTCCATTCTCACTTCTGATGGGCTGTCATAAGCATGATCACTGAATGTCACCCCCTGCTGAACCGGATGATCAGTGATATTCGATACATCGGTATGGGTTTCTGAAATAACGACACTCGGTACAATAACACCTATTTTTCTCTTTTGCTGAGAAAACATGACTGATAATATATCCATTGTTATCTCACCTGTGTTTGCATATTTCGAAGGAGCATACTGTGAGTGCGTTCTACCGTTTCTCCAGTCAATCTCGCCGCTTCTCTCGGGGATTCAACACCGTTGACTTCAATATGATAATTGACTTCTCCTATTCCCTGTATATTATTGCTAGCAGATATTGGCACACGATGTAATAAAGCGAGAGTAAATACCTGATAGTTCATCATACTGTTGATATTTGCCACCGCACCATTGATCATTCTGCGATCAATGGGAATATTCTGCAAAGAGTTAGCCACATTATTTAAATGTCCAACCAATTTTGTTGGTTTATTCACTGGAGATGGTATTCCGATAATCGCTGTTTTGGTATGCTCTGATAAATAAGGATTATTACCACTTATCCCCACTATCATGTTATCAATCAATCTTTGTATCACATCAGAATTGGCCAATTTCATCATTCTGGCTTTAGGATTATCTTTATTAAGTATTTGATTATTTTGCCCATCTGCCGCCGTCTTATCTAGTTTATGCATGACTATAGGAGCATTACCAGGAATATCTGCCGCAAACTGAGAATATCCTTTCGGGAGGGTACTTTCTCCACGTTTATCTACCCAATTCCCTTTTTTATCCCAATAGGCATTACCTTCCCCAATCAGAGCAGCACCAAAATCATACCAAGTTTTCGCGGTCCTAATTCGCTGAAAGTAGTCATATCCACCAAAAGTCCGATTAAGTGCTTTATCGATATATGGCTCTGATGCAACAGCAACTGCCCCTGCAACTCCCGCTTTACCTAATATTCCACCTCTGGAAACAGATTTTGACACTTTAGCCAAATTAAGAATCGCACTTGTCACACTGGATATTCCTTTGATCATCTTCGCAGCCCATGCAACTGCAATGAAGGTCGCAAATCCCTTTAATACATTTCTCCAACCGCCAACGGCCTTAGCCCCTTGGTTTATCCAACCAGAGATTTTTTCAATGGCTTTAAGAAATTCATTAATAGAGGGTTTCCATTTATCCCAATCAATAAAATGCTTACCGCCCTCTTTCCAAACCTTATAGTCTTCATAAAGCAAGAGCAACGCCGCTGACAGTGCAGTAATCATCCCTATCGGCGAAGTCATAAAGGCTGTATTTAAGATTTTCCACGCAAATAGTAAGCCACCTAGTGCTTTAATAAGCGTTTTTGTACCGCCATCCAGTTTGTCCCACCAGCCAATTAAATCACTAATAGCTTCACCGACACGACTGACCACTAATGTTATGTCATCAGCCAGATTCAATATGACATTCAATACACGAGTAATAACCTTTTCTACCCTAGGGAAATTAAGCAGGATAGTTTGTTGAAATGATTCGACTCGTCCAGCCAATCCCCCCGCCAAATCCGAGCCTATTTTTTCTTTTATCATCCCAAACAAATTGTCTAAGGCAGTTATGCGCACTATAAATTGGTGAGATTGCTGGGTTGCTTTAGTCGGGTTATAACCTATGGTTTTCGTCATGTCCTGATATTCAGCTGTATATTGACCAATCCCACGACGCATAGCCATCAAGGTATTGTCGTCAATACCCAGTTTGCGGGCGTATCGATTAGCACGATCCATCGGCATTTTCGATAACTGTTCACCCACCTGTGCCACCAAAGATGCTGTATCCCGAAGGCTGCCATTTACATCTCGGGTTTGAACACCAATGTTCCTCAATAATCCCTCACCACCTGGATTTTTATGTAGGAAATTAGCAACGCCCTCAAGAGATTGATTAAACCCTTCAACACTTCCACCTGCTTGACTGACCGCATAACCAATGGCTTTAATGTTTTCAGCCGTTGCACCTGTTTTCTGTGACTGCCAGTAAAGTTTATCCAATCCGTTAGCAACTTGAGTGGTGAAATTAATAACCTCTAGTGCTGCGTTTTTAATTTCCTCCCCCATTTTGAGAACATTAGCCGTGACTTCGGTGATAACAGCCATGAATTTACTCTGTCCGGCTTCATCAACATCAAACTTAAGCGATCCCAAGAAATCCTTAGTTGTTTCAACATTATTGCTCATTTCGCCACCTCTCTATCATGGCCTCATTTTCCGATTTAACATCAAGGGCATCATTCATCAATGCAATATCAGCTAAGCCAAGAACACCGTTTTTTAATGATTCATAACGGCACATGCCCGCAATGACCGGGCGTAACAGGTAATCACGCCCTTTCGGGAGGGTTTCAAAATTTAAATTGGGTTGTCCTGGGATTACACTGCGCTCTCTAATGGGGCGAGAAAAAAATTTCCCAATGAGTCTCGAATAATAAAACCGACAATTTTCAGCAGTTCGAAGCCGTTAATGTCATCGAACATCAATACCTGACCATCAGGCTCATAAATCTTGCTCCATATTCCATTCTGTTCACGAGAAACCACTGATAAGCAAATATCATTAATTTCATGTCGGTTGGATTTTCCTAACGCGTTGATGGATTCCACCAGATAAGGGAGCACTTCTTCAAAGCCCGTGACTCCCTCATCATTTTTAGCTGTCACAATCTTTTTCATCAGTGGTCCAAGTGCCGGAATAGCCGGTGCCAAAGCCACTGCTAAGTCCTGTTGCTGAAAAGCGTTTAATTTACCACCACGATATTTTTTACCATCAATTTCAAATTCCATAATCACTTATCCTCAAGCTCGCTCAAACTGCCACAGCATAAGTCCTATGTTAAAAATAGAGACAAATGCTGCGGCAGATTTGAAGGTGATTTAACTGTTTGTGAAGGAAGCGGGTTAGAATGTGCCTAACATGATATCGATTTTGCCGCAATCAAATACCCAGGCAACGGTATTACCTGCTTTAGCATTCTGCAAATCCGGTTGTTTCTGAAAGGCGACGGAACGTGCAACAGCAATGTCGTTACTTTGCTTATTGCGAATCACAATCACATTATTACCCCATGCCGCCGACGAAAGTGATTGCGCACTGAGCATCGCGTTCAATTTGGCGTTTACTGAACTGGTCTTAAGTAAATTAACTGTGATGGTTCCTGATTTGGTTGCATGCAATGAATGCATGACTTCCCCATCTGCACCGGTGGTCATGGTGTTTTTACTCTCCGACATGGTGACTGTAATTCCCTCATCCGAGAGCGCGGCGCCGTTACCAAGATCAAAAGAGCCGCCAACTCCGGTAATAGAAGCGGAAACATCAAGAAAAGAATACGTAGCCATTTTCAACCCTTATCTGTTTACATTAATAATGACATCAGCGTAGTGAACAGCGCCTGCTAATTTGATAGCGCACTGAATAACCGGCGCTTTTCGGGCTTCCCGATCAGCCTGTGCCTGCGTTGCAATTGGCGGGGCGTAAACGTAGTAACCTTTGGTTAATGTTGCGCCAGTGTCCAATGCGCCAATCGGATCGCCTCCCCATACGCCATGAGCGATTAATCCGTTTGTCGCCGCTTGAGCCAGTGACTGCTCAACATTGGTAATTAGCCGGGTGACACCTTCATCAGTCTGTGGGATCTTGCTGGTGCTGGTATAAAGCAAGTTATAAAGATTGTTCTGAACGTAGTTCTGCAACCAATCCAGGCCGTGGCGCTCATCGATGAAATCCCCATTCGCCATGACGCCTTCCTGAATAATGGCCGTATCGTTGTTGTATTTAACAAAAACGTTGCCATTTATCTCTTTCAACACATTGGCTTGCGTTGCGGTGAGGTTTTCTGCGGTTACAGCGGGCTCTTGTTTAAATTTCAAGGTTATAGTGGTGTTATTGCCGTTGAAATTGACGGTAAACATGCGGCCCAACAGCGAAGCAACGGTGTAGGATTTACCGGTTGAATATTGCCAAAGGGTGCGTTGATAGTTTCTCTCTTTTAATTTTGAGCCGATATCAGTTTTAACATTAGCATCCAAGACATCTGCTTTTTGCACTGTATGTCCATAGATACGGGAAACAGATGCAGACTCAATGTAATCAGCAACAGAGAGAATGTCCCCATCCGTCAACGTATCATCGGCAATGACTAGCCCGTACCAACCGCTGGATACCGAACCCAGCGCCGCTACTGCCTCAGCAATGGTTTCTGCTTTGGTAGATTCGATAGCGGTAGCACCCGATATTTCGTCCAGCCGTAACAAATCACCAATATAAGTTCCCGTCGTTGCCGGTGAAACATAGCCAACCGCACCGACAGAATTCGGCATAATAGCGAAACGTGAAGAGGTACTATCATATGTGACCGAACAATCTTTTAACTTATCCGCTATCCGTTGGGCCACGCCGTTAAGATTGCTCTCTTTACTCAAATCGACGCCGCTGTATACCGCTTCTTTATCGTTAATCGTCAATTTAAAAGAACCATCGGTAACGGCAGAAAATTTGCTCATAATTTGCTGCGGTTTAGTCAATACTGCCCCTTGTAAAGAAGAGACCACATTATCCTTAGCCCATCGACCAATATATAAATCAACCGGGCGTGGCGACTGGGAATAATAAAGCGCCGCGGCCTGATACTCCGGTGAAGTCAGTCCAAAATCAGCTCCGACACCCTCGATATCCGAGTACCGGCGTAAACGCTCATGAGGATTGATCACGTTGCTGGCGCCGATAATCAGTAACGCACCAAAGTTCCGGGACTGAGCCGCATGAGGAGCCATATTCAACGTGACATTGATAATGTTTGAAACAGGTAAACCCTGCATAATTTAATCTCCAAAGAATTTGACAGGCGCTTCCACCAGTGATTTAACACCGTATTCACGCACCACTTTTCGCCGCAAGGTGATCGTCATGTCATAACGACGCCCCCTCTGGTTATTGATAAGTTCCGGTAAAGAAGTCAGCCGACTGAGCTTGTCTACTGAAAGACCGGAACGCTCCAACTCGTCATTGTTCTGACTGACTGCCAGCCCATCACGAAAACGAACGCCGTACCGCTGGCTGTTCGGGCCATAAAAGGAAATCAAGCACACAATTTCTTCATGACGCCATAACTTGGTTCCCTCATCAGTCTGGTTCTCAAAAGCAGGCGAAGCATCCGAAATAAAATCCGTGATAACAAAATCACACCAGTCATCATCTACCGGTAACTGAGGCAGTTGTGCTGATGTCCATCGAGAACGCACTTTATCGTCAGGCAAACCAGAAACACCACACACCCAACAACTCAGTATGTGTTCCAACCCATCATCGTACTCAGGGTCAGGAGTGACAGGCGTTAACCAACCCGCTTTATCACTACCGTTGCTCATCAAAAATACCTCCATCAAACAGCAATAACTCACCTTGAGCCTGGGTAAACCAAGCCCTGTATTGAGGACTAGTTCTTATGGAAAGTTAGTTCTTAACACCGAGTTATGATTGATTTAATAGGGATACCGATCGCGAAAAAGGTAAAAAAATATGCGCAAGTGATTCGCGATGGCAAATACGAAAAAGGCCGCAACACAGTGCGACCTTGACAATTATGATTTAAATTTTCACTTATTTATCAGAGTACAATATGAAGATACTTAAAGTTCACTCGTACCAAACAGAGTTAATTGCATAACAGGAGTTTTTTAAACCGAATTTAATGGCTTAAATCCTATTTTCCCCATTACCTGCAATATCCAAATCATAACCACCCGCATAGCGGGTGGTTTGCTCTAGCCCTATAAGGGCATGTTACCGACCGCGCCTAAATGACGCCGCTTTCTCTTTGTTCAAGCTAAAGGGTCATTGTCTCTTTGGCTTACCCCTTGAAGGGGTTTTCATACTCTCGTGTACTTAATTTATCCTGCATTAAATCTGACTTTTCTTGCTCTCTTATGTATTTCTGGATTGTGGCTTCATTGAGCCCCACCGTACTTACATAGTATCCTTCTGACCAGAACTTCCTGTTGCCAAATTTGTATTTTAAATTCGCATGCTTATCAAATATCATCAACGAACTTTTGCCTTTTAAATATCCCATAAAACTCGACACACTGATTTTCGGTGGGATACTCACGAGCATATGGACATGATCTGACATTAAATGGCCTTCAATGATTTCAACTCCTTTGTACTTACAAAGGTCTCGTAATATTTCACCTATGCTTGTACGGATACTGGCAAAAATGACTTTTCGTCTGTATTTCGGCGAAAAAACGATATGGTATTTGCACAGCCACTTTGTATGTGCTGAGCTTTGTGCTTTAATCCCCATAAACACCTTTCCTTATTTCAGTTACGTATATTAGCTTGAACATCTATAGCGTAACGGAAAGGTGTTTTTCTTGGTATAACCTCGGGTCTCCACCCGCATAGCGGGTGGTTTTATGTTTAAGCAGCTGACGCTACTTAAACTGGCTAAAGCCATAATGAAAAAAGCCCTGATATTTCTATCAGGGCTTATTCGCAACTTTAACTAATTAGTACACTACCATAGTTTTTTGCGTACGCACAAGCTTTTTGTGTTTTTGTACTTCATCATCCATTTCTAACTTAATATCAAGCATGGCCAAACATCCCTGAACAAAACTTTCCCCCTTTTGCAACCGGGAACGTACTTCAATATCAGGCACTTTAATTAAACGCGCGATGGACCGTTTGGAAAGTCCTAAAGCGTAGTACATAAATAACATTTCAATTTCTTCAGATTTACCTACCGTCTGCAACTTTGCGATACAAGCATCGATGATCAAGCCATCGTTATCACAGCAGGAAGGACGTAATGAACGAGTTGACGCAATCAGACCTTTAAATCCAGCAGCGATTGGCGGCCAATTAACACCTGTGGCATCATCAACCCAACCGCCCCAACACTCTAAAACTTGTTGAATATTGCGCATACATTTTGACCTTAACTTTTAGTAACAAATAGTAGTAAAAATTATTTTCATGATGGTCTCATGCATCCATGCATTCGGCATTATAACAAATTTCTCATTCTCTATTTTTGTGTTTCTCTGCTACGTAACTACATTGTTTAAATACATCTGGTTACTTAGTCTATTAAATACAAATCGTAAACAATCCCTATTCTGGACCAAGCTTAGTTTCAGAGGAAAACACATAATATCGTTGTTAATACGGATGGACATAAAGTGTTTATCTTCCTCATCTACGTATTTATTATACAAATTTATAATCTTCATTTAATCCTCTAATGTACCTTCCTTTAAAACGCTTAGCACCTAAAGCAACACACAGGCTCTTTATTATTTATCAAAAGTTTTCAAGCAACATGACACCTCCTTTTTTATTATGAGATGAAAAATGCATTAAATAAAAAATAGCACAGATTTTTTATCTCATGGATATTTAAGTGTAAAAAATATTTTGAATCGACTTTGAAATCCGTCATAAAGTGCCGATTAAGAGTGATTGCCACACCTATGCCACAGGTACAGAAATCAGCTTGTTTACATGGTGATAGACAACCAGCCAGTGTAAATGTGAGATCTCAACATCCCTATTCTAAATATCTCCACTAGATTAAACCAGACATTTAAGCCACCAACAGGATTAATGTTACTAACGATAAATTACCGATTATCAGGTAAATATCTACGTGAAAAATTTTAACACTGTCAGATATACCCTCTTCTGATCAATGAGATTTTTAAGCCCATGCTATCCAGTAAATAGTTAGCAAAAATATTCTTCTGAGCTGAAATTGCTTTTATCTGATACTCTTTTGCAGTATCAATATCTTCTGCTATTTTCTATCCTATCCCATCTTATTTTCGGCTTTCACCAGACAAATAGATGGATACACGTCGATAGCAAACATTTTTTCATGCTGGAAAACTGATACCTCAAATGCCAATATTTTTCTCTGTTAGTTTTTACCCGCGAAAATAAATCCGCATTATCTGAACGTCTGATATCCTTTATTTTTGGTCACT
Source organism: Photorhabdus akhurstii (assembly GCF_019090985.1). Classification (NCBI taxonomy): domain Bacteria; kingdom Pseudomonadati; phylum Pseudomonadota; class Gammaproteobacteria; order Enterobacterales; family Morganellaceae; genus Photorhabdus; species Photorhabdus akhurstii. The sequence continues at coordinate 3,502,243 of NZ_CP020335.1, forward strand.
CTGTTCTATTCCGAGCGACCTGACAGTGAGTTTAACTATACGATAAATTCAGGTACCCCATTTAAGCGGGAAATTATAACAGGAAATAGTAAAATTCACTGGATATATGAACAGCACCATCTGAGATGAAGCAAGAAAAAAAGCCGTTACCTTCTGAAAAGATAACGGCTTCTTATTTGATTTGGTGCCGGCTACCGGAATCGAACTGGTGACCTACTGATTACAAGTCAGTTGCTCTACCAACTGAGCTAAGCCGGCGTATTTCAGGGGGGCCCCTGAAAGCGAGCGCAGTATATTACAACCCAATGCAAACAATCAAGCATAAATAATAGATTATTTAAAAATATTACCAAAACACCTATCATTAGTGACATATTCAACGGCATGCCATGATTCGCACACCTACTAACACAAGGCTACTGCCACAAATCCTCAGAATTGTTTTAACTCCTTATTATGATGCAATCGACGATCTAGCTATTTTCAACATCAAAAAAACAGCTCATTTACTGACAAATCAGAAATAACAACAAAATGTTTTATGACCATTACTGCCTATCAGAAAATAACCACCGGTCATAAAACAACCTTATCGTTCGGTAGCAGTGGAAGATTAAGACATTTAAGAGGCAAGCAATAACAGCTTTCTTATCATTGTCAAAATCACAATTTTTCCACTTTCCTTTAAATTATTACCACTGGGAAATAGTTGACTGCTATAAATGCAATATGATATTTAAATTAGACGCAAATCAAAAAAACTAAATCAGGCATGCGCTAATATTAAGTGTAAATTAAATTATTTCCATAGGTTATTATAACTCAAAATCATTAATTATGAGGTAAGTCATGTTGGGCAAAAATAACTTGATTGCACATCAAGTCCTATTTACCTTCAAGAATGGAATAAGCTGGGATAGTGAAAAAGCCATATTAGCAGAGAAGGTGACTCTAAATCATATAAATGAGATAAGTGAAATAAAAGGATGGTTTTGTGGCCGCAGTACGGTAGACAGAAAGCAATCAGTTGACTTTAGTTTAATTGGTTACTTTGAAAGTTACGAAGACCTGAACATATATATGCATCATCCCGATCATATAAAAGGCGTAGTGCTATGGAAAGAAATAAGTACATGGACAGTTTCTGATATTATTATCGATGTAAATAAGTTGATGAATTTCACTCAGTTAATAGGAAAGTCGTATGGAGTTTGACGAAAACCTACATAAAAGTGTCGTCGTTATCGCTGATAGTCTGCCACTTGGATTAGCCATGAATGCACTGAGCGTCATTAGCGTTTCAATTGGTAGAAACATTAACGGCATTGTAGGGCATGATGTCTTTAGTAAAGATAGCATCTGTTATCCCGGTGTCATTAAAACGCCTTTGCCTATTTTGAAAGCAAGCCATGATGTACTGGATGCTATTCATAATGAATTAAAATCTAACGATAATTTTAAATTAAGCCCTTTTTCCTGTTTAGCGCAATCATGCAGAACCTATGAGGAATACGAAGGAAAATTATCTGCTGAGCATTCGGATGAATTGAAGTTATCCGGAATTGGCATAGTTGGACCAAAGAAAGATATCAATAAACTCACTGGCAACTTACCACTTTATAAATAACCAGGTAGCATATATGTATTCCATTTTTAGAACCGATCTTCATGAGTTAGGGCTGAAGTACCTTACCGAATTAAAAAGATATCTATCTGGCGAGATAGATATCCCCATATTGGAAAAAATACAATATGAAAAGTTGAAAGAAATCATAAACTATACGAAGAAGGGTTCAACTTTCTATCAAGATCGCCTAAACGCAATAAACCCAAATGATGATGATAATTTATCCTCATTTGTTGAAAAACTGCCCTTCACCACAAAATTAGACTTAAGTAAGGCAGGAAATACAATATCTTCAGATAGCTTGAGTCATGCCTGGATATATTATGAAACCACAGGGACAACTGGGCCATCAACGCCTTGTCCTCGCAATGAAATAGATTCTTTAGTCAATAATAGCTTCCTGACTCTGCAATATGAGTCTATTTTTAATCAGGAAGGCAAACAACACATTATTGGCGTGATGGGTCCAACGGAATTGCACTCCACTGGAGATACCTTTGAAGATGTATTTCGCAGTTTAGGGCATACCGTTATTAAAATGTGGCCTCGTTCGCCTGTTGTTGGCATGCATAGAGTACTCAGGTTGATACAAGACCTCAAAATAACCGCTTTAGTTTGCACACCTGCGGTCGCCGCTGAGTTGCTAAAATATTGCCGGGACAACGCATGTGATGCAAAAGAATTAGGTATCGAAATCATTTTAGTCCTTGGCGAACTTATTACGCCAAATAGATTAATGAATTTATCTCGGAACTGGGGCGCTAAAATTTACAACTGTATGTATGCCTCACAAGAAACGTCAATTCTGGCGGCTTGTAACGATACCAATAAGCTTATTACTATTCCGTACAATAATTATTACGAACTCATTTGCCCTTTTACTCAGCAGAAACTCAATGTTGGTGATAATCACGTTGCTGGTGAGTTAGTGATTACCCATTTATATAAAGGGAATAAGCCGCTGATTCGATACAAAACAGGGGATATGGTTCGGTGTAAAGCAATAGGCTTAAATCAATGGGAAATAGAACCCATCGGCAGAGTAAAAGATGTATTAGTATTAAACAATGCTAATGTATATGCTTTTGATATTGAAAATGCCATCTTTGAAGAGCTCGAATATTGTTTTGAATATTTTATTGAAATCAACAATACAGCCGGTACCGATGAGCTTAAGATCACTTTAGAGCCGTGTGACGAATTACATGATGCGTCACTCATTAGTAAGATAAAGCAAAAAATGGAATCCAAATTCAATATGAATGTCGACATCCATGTAGGAGATGTCGGTGGACTTATTGGAACCGCGGCAATGGTAAGCTGGAAAGCAGCACGAATCCATGATCTGAGAGATGATACCAACAATATTGAACGAAATTCAGCTTTAGAAATCATGAAAAAGAGGGCAACTAAATGACAAACAATATCGTTAGCCCGGTTAATAAAGATTGGATCGTATTTCTAGACGGGGAATATCTTAATTTTAGCAATGCGACCTTTCTTGCCAATACACAAGCTTTAAATTATGGCACCGGTATATTTGAGGGAATCCGGGCTTATTGGGATCAAGATAATAACCAACTTAATTTATTTAGAGTGCATGAGCATTATGAACGGTTAATACAATCAGCTAAAACATTAAAAATTGAATTGCCCTATACCAGTCAGGAGTTAACTGACATTACTAAAAATATCATCATTAAAAACGGTTTCAAACAAGATATTTATATCAGGCCATTAGCACTTAAAAAGTCGTTAATGCCGGGTGAAAAATTTGGCGTTAAGCTAAGCGGTGTCAATTCAACCCTCTGTATTAACGCTTTACCTATGGGCGCTTACACTAAAAAAACAGATTTTAAATGCCTTATTTCAAAATGGCGACGTGTATCAAATGCGGCAATTCCATCATCTGCCAAAATTACCGGCACTTATGTTAATTCCGCACTTGCTCATGAAGATGCCAAAGAGAATGGATTTGATGACGCTATCATGCTGAATGAACAAGGCATGTGTGCAGAAGCAAGTACATCAAATGTTTTTATTGTTAAGGATAATTGTGTTATTACACCATCGCTTAGCGCCGGCATACTCAATGGAATAACCAGACAATCTGTTTTCGATATTTGTAAATTCCACAATATTCCCTGTATTGAGTCAGAAATTCAGCAAAAGGATCTCTATGAAGCAGATGCCTGCTTTTTAACAGGTACTGGCCTTGAAATATCAATTGTTTCGCAAATAGACGATGTGTCATATATACAAAAAGAAGATTCTATAGCCAATGTTATTACCAAAGATTATCAAGAAATAATTAGAGGCAGAATAGATAAATTCTCACATTGGTTAAATCCAGTTTATTAGTGTAATTCCAGGAGAGACATCATGGAATGTGTTTTTTTTAGTTTCTACAAAGATACATTTGATGTTCTAGATATTGCTACCTTAGGCCCGTCAGGCACAAGTAGCGAACAATCCGCTATTCGTTTTGGTGAATTTGCTATTAAAAATAAAGTCGCCAAAAGTTACCAAGTTGTTTTATGTAATACTTACGAAGAAGCAAGCAATCAAATTATTTTAAATAATTGTCAGGCATTGGTGGTAGCCAATGCTTATTACAATATCAGTGAGTTTTATATGGATAACAGGTTTAACTTGTCATCCGCATTTTTAAATTACACACCTAATTATGGTATCGCTATTCGTGATGAACTAACTACAGATAATATCGTCATTGCAACCCATCCGGCACCAAAGGCTTTAATTCCAGAATTGTTGCCTGATAATCTAAGAATTGCGGATATCATTTTTAAAGACTCAACCAGTTCAGCGGCAAAAGCAGTCGCTAATTCAGAGGTAGATGCCGCACTCACGACAGAAGTGGCGGCAAAATTACACAATTTAAAATTTATTTCTCACATTCGACCAATTCAAATGCTTTGGTCAGTATTTACAGCCGCATAAAAGCTAACGCTGCTTTAAAATAGGCAAATATATAGATCTAATATACAGAGGTTACTATGTCTTTACTTACGCTACACACTATTGCTACCACACCTGAAAAAAGTAAAAAATTACTTCAAAGCTCTATTAATGACTTCGGCTGGGTACCGAACCAAAGTGGTTATATGTCAGAATCTCCCTCATTATTAGCCGCTTACCAACGAGCACACGACCTATTTATTGATAGTTCATTGAATGAAGAGGAAAAAGCTGTAGTGTGGATTACAACCGGCATAGAAAATGGTTGTAATTATACAATTCAAGCCCACGCTTTTATTGCAATTCATAATGGTGTAGACAAAAAAACGGTTAAGGCATTGATTGAAAAAACCGACGATCTCTCCCCACGATTATTGGCACTGCGTGAATTTACCACAGAGGTTATTTACTGCCGGGGACAATTGAAAAGAGATGCTATTGATCTATTTTTAAGCCGTGGTTTCAGCAAACAGAGTATGTTGGACGTTGTGTTAGGCGTTTCTCAAAAGAATATGTCGACAATTCTCAATAGTATTGCCGGAACTGAAATTGATGATAAATTCAAGCTGGACGACCTTTAACTGATATTGAAAGGCATCAATATGCTTTATGTCGATAAAGAAACCGTTGCACGTTATTTGACGATGGAACTTAGTCTTAAGCTAAGTGAAATAGCATTTAAATTGCAATCGGAGAGAAAAGTAGAACAACCTTTACGTAATATCGTTAAAGGCGAAGACGGCTTAATGGGCACCATGCCGATTTATATTAAGGAAGGGCCATACAAAGGGTTTGGGCTAAAATCGGTGGTAGTGAGGTTTCAAAGCAACAGCGATAAACCTTCACACATCGGTAGTGTGTTAGTTTACGACGAACCGGGAGTTTCAGGGATTGCAGCGGTAGATGCCGGCGCTATCACAGAAATTCGCACCGCCGCCGCCTCTGCCTATGCAACCCATCTTCTTGCCGCAAAAGATGCTAGCCGGTTGGCGATACTTGGCACTGGCTTACAAGCAAAAGCACATTTGCAAGCCATGTTATATGTACGCCCGATTAAAGAAGTCACTTTATGGGGTCGTAATGCAGAAAGATGCCGTGAGTTTGTCACCTGGTGTGATAAAACGCTCAATCTTCCCATTTCGATCAAAGCCTCACCTGCTGAGGCGGTACTCAATAGTGACATCATTTGCACAACCACAGCATCGCGTGACCCTATACTCAGTAGAAAAGAGTTACCGGTTAAATGTCATGTCAATGCCATTGGCGCTTCGGCCCTGGAATTTCAGGAACTTAGCGAAGATATGTATAGCCATACAACCCTATTTACTGATTCCAATGAATCAGTACTTGCCGCCTCTCAATCGGTTATTAAAGCAAGAGAGAAAGGTATTCTTAGCGGATCAGACATTGGAATAGAAATTGGCGCCATTTCTCAATCTCATTCCAATTTGTGCGATCAGGGTGTGACTATCTTTCAATCCGTTGGTTTGGCCGTTCAAGATATGGTATTTTCTCGGGAAGTCATTCGACAACTAATAAAAATGTCTTAACTATTTTGGATAAAAATATGCCAAACTTAAGACGTTCAGCATTAGAAAAATGTCGTTATTGTCTATATTAAAGAATCCATTTGTCACTTGCATTCGCAAGTGACATTTTTATGTTCTGTTACTTCAAAGTGTTATTTTGAGAGGAAAGATATGCTAGAAGTGTCACAAATAGTAACCTATACAGCGGCACTGACTGTTGCTGCGGCGATACCCGGCCCAGGAATGGCAGCATTGGTTGCCAGAAGTGTGAGTAGTGGCGCGTTAGCGGGATTTTGTGTGTTGTTTGGCCTGATTATTGGCGATCTAACTTATTTATCTTTTGCTGTTTTTGGCTTGTCTATTATCGCGCACAGTTTTGACACCTTATTTGCTGTGGTGAGATGGGGCGCCGCCTTATATTTGGGTTATCTGGCGTGGCAGTTCTGGTTTGCCGATCATCAATCCATTGGTGAAGACCAACCCATTAAGAAAAAGGAGTTGGCTGCGGCATGGTTATCTGGTCTCACTCTAACGCTAAGTAACCCTAAAACGATTGCCTTCTATCTCGCACTATTACCTTTGGTCATTAACATGGAATCTATCTCGTTGCAAAACTGGGGGTTCATGTTAGTACCACTGACGGTTCTTGTCTTATTCAGCGTAGGAGCGGTATTTATTCTCGGCGCTCTCAGTATTCGACATTTGTTATCAAGCCAACGGGCACAACGGATTTTATTTAAAGGTGCGGCTGTCATCATGTTCGTAACCGCTGTAACTATGCTGTTCAAAGCCGATTAAAAAAGTTTAATCTCTTACTATTTCCACGGTTTTATTGAATAAGAATCCGTCCTGGAAAACCATTCTTACCAATAAATCGTGGACACACAATAAACTACAGACATAGCTCGTCCCCAGAAACCACAGCACATATTTATTATTGGAAATGCAGTTAAAAGTTGTATAATTGTTTTGTTATCAATGACATTTACAGCGCCAACGAGCAAGCGCTCTGCTTTTTTTCACCGGATAGGTAAAAGCTTTCGATGTAGGTATAAAATGCTACCCAAGGAGATTCTGTATCCCGATCTAGAAAAACAAATTCGGGAAATCTATAAAACCCATACCATTCCGACTTATACTCCCGGCGACTGGAATTTAAAACGTTGGCAAAGGAAAGAGTGGCCGTCTGCTCTAAACTTCAATTTTGGCGATGGGCGATATAATTCCCCAGATAATTCTTTCCGAGTATGTTATATGGCCGACCGAGCAGTTACAGCCCTGGCAGAAAGCTATGGAAGGCTATGGCATAAGGAAGGGTTACGATTTATTGATGAATCTGAGATCCGTACTGCGAGAATATGCAACATTCGTTCATTAAGGAAATTAATTTTTATCGATATTGCTAAACTTATTGGGATGTTACATATCCCGTTAAGTGTTATGGTTGATGAAGATTACTCAGTGACAAAAAGAGCTATGGCTTGCCTCTATGAACTCTTAAATAACGAAATGGATGGTATTTGCTATATATCTCGCCACTGGCCTACAGACTTCTGTTATGCAGTGTGGGAAAAGCGGGAAGATCGGTTTGTAGACGCAGGGATGCAAAGCCTGGTTAATTACAGGGATTCAGAATATATGCCGAGTACATGGAATGAACCCGACATATCAGCAGATGAATTATTGGAAGAAGTGCTTAACTTCAAAATTATCCGACTTGAATGATATAAAGTTGCCCCCTCGAAACAGGGGTTCTTTTTTATTTTAGCTTGCGATCTGATGACCCACTTGTGACGCGGCCCTCAGCATCAAAGCCAGTTCGTTTTCTGAAGCATTGTTTTTCATCATAATGTCAAGAGGTGTTCTATTGCAGGACAATGGTGTTGTTAAAAAAGACATTTTAGATACTGGGTTAATGTCCACGCCCATCGCTTTCATAACATCTTCAAAATAAGGCAAGACTCCGCCGGTAATGAACTGGAATGTAGGGAAAATGTAATCACTGTTTTTTCTAAAAGCAAGCAACTTTCCACTTTTCACTCTTATGTTAACAGCCTGACGACTTATGCAGAGTATCTCTGCAACGTCTCCAGCTTTGATAGTTCCGCCCATTTTATCAAGTTCCTGATAGAACAGAGCTAGGTTTTCAGCACGGCGTTTAAGCTTACGAAGTTCACGCGCTGGAGTTCGGACTTTGTGTTCAAGTTGAGTCGTATATAATAGTTCAAGTAGTTCGCTATCACTTAGCACAAGAGCATTTGCGGCCTGCGCTTTCTCTTTAAACTCAGGCATCAATGACGTGAGCAATTTGTCAAATCGCCGTTGCAAAAGGGATTGGTACTCATTAAGGGTATCAGCATTTTTGCTGTGGTTTGTCAGTATCGCGTTCATAGCCCCTCCTTACTTGCTTGACGATTATTGTATTCTCACATTATGGAATCGTCAAATTGATGCTTGGAGGCAGATGGGTAAAGGAAAGGCTGTGACTACTCCCCGCCGTAAAAACGGCGAGGCTTCCCACTTCTCAGGCCGCCACCGTCTTTATGACGGATTTACGCTGGCCTCCGTGGGCAGAGACGACGAGTCCCGCCGCCTGTAATTCTGTTATGCCCTTGCGCTCGATGTTGAGCGCCGCATTGATATCGCGGTCATGTTCGACTCGACAGAAAGGGCATTGCCAGAGCCGCTTACGCAGCGGCATTTCCAGCATTTTGTAACCGCAGCAATGGCAGGTTTTCGAACTGGCGAACCACTGATCCAGTTTGACCAGATGGACGCCTGCCGCTGCGGCTTTGTATTCCAGTTTCTTGATGAAGCCATGCCAGCCCGCATCCCCGATAGCGCGGGCAAGGTGGTGATTCTTCATCATGTTGGCCGATTTCAGCGTCTCCACAATGATCGCTTGGTTTTCGTCAACCATTGAACGAGACAGTTTGTGTTGAAAATCGGCGCGGGCATTCGCTACCCGCTCATGTACGGCGGCAAGCCTCTGTCGTGCTTTACGACGGTTGGCGCTGCCTTTTTGTTTCCGGGAGAGGGCCTTCTGTTTACGCCTCAGATTACGGCCGGCATTGATAAGATGACGGGGATTGGCCATCTTATCTCCGCTGGATTTGACAGCGTAGTGAGACAATCCCATATCCAAACCTGTCATCTGGGTTATCAAAGCGGGCTTCGCGGGCGCGGCCATGCCGTCATCACAGAGTATCGAGGCGTAGTATTTACCGGTGGCTGAACGGCTCAGCGTAATGCTTTTCACCTCTCCGGTCATTTCACGGTGCAGACGGGCTTCTATCGGCGATAATTTGGGTATTTTTATTGCTCCGTCCAACACCTTCACCCCGACACAATGATAGCTGGACTGCCTGCCATGCTTGCGTTTGAACGCCGGGAAGCGTGCTTTCAGCTTCGGATTAAAAAAGTGGGAAAACGCCATATCGAGGTTAATCACCGCCTGCTGCAAGGCGATGGCGTCATACGCTTTGAGCCAGGCATACCGGCGGGATTTTTTCGCCATTGACAGTAAGGGCTTGAGGTCTTTACGCGGGCTGAGGTTCACCCCGTGGCGTTGATAAGCGTGCTTCTTGATGTGGAGCGCCTTGTTGTACGCGAAACGGACCGCACCGAACTGAGCATTGAGATAATCAGCCTGTTCGGGTGTCGGGTAAATGCGGACTTTGGTGGCTCTTAACATCATCAGCGCTCATCGGGATAGTTTATGTATTTTAACCGCTTTTTTGGGCCGTGTCCCCCCCCCGGGCTGCCAGTGAACGTGATGGTTAATAACCTGAAAGCCCTGCGGGCTTTTCGCCTTATATCACCGCCCGCATTGGGCGAGGGTTTACGGCGGATTTTGCTAAAAGGTCAAGAAGTAAAAGGCTCTAATCTTCATAGTTTAATTTGCTGAGTTGTTCTCCCCTCGCCCAGTGGCAAGGCTTCTATAATTGCTATGCGCTGTACCCTATCAGTCATATTAGCATTATGACCCCAGCCATAATAAACATACCCGCAACATTGAATATACCCGTGCGTAATGAACCTCTGCGCAAACTAAAAAACCCTACGCACTTTATGTGCGTAGGGTCACTATTTGGCGGAAGGATAGAGATTCGAACTCTAGGATGGTTTCCCATCGGCGGTTTTCAAGACCGCTGCCTTCGACCGCTCGGCCATCCTTCCATGACGCGGGATTATGCTCCTAACATAATAATATGTCTAGCCTCTATCGTAAAAATTCTGTGATTTTTTTACTGTTCGCTCAATCCTCAATCTACAATATCCTTTCCAGCCCTAATCCTGCTAAAATTAGCCTAAATAGATCGAATCATGAGATTCACCAATTTAACAAGCTCGCTAAACAGCCAAGCAATTATTAAGGCTTCTACTCAACGAATGTATAACAAACAGTTTTCTATTAATTCATCAACCATAAACCGTTACTACGGTCTGTTCATTATTCTGCTTTTTATTTCCCTGTTTTTATACAGTTATAACTACTTCAATGCCTGGCTAATGGGGAAAAAGTATGCGCTAAATAGTGTTGCAACCAAAGTAGTATTACAGATAGAAGATTATCGTTACCACGCTAACTCTATCTTTAAACAAGCCAATAGCTCATCTTTTAAACCGCAAGAACTCGTCACACCAATGAAGCTACGGCCTGATGTTTACTGGCTTGAGAATCGTTATCAAACCATCGACACGATTATTTTTGGTCATCACAGCGCTACAAGTGTAGAGTTGGCACTACGCCTCTCCAATTATATGGAAATTTTGTGGGGCACTCGCAATGAATATAACTCCATGTACTATCTGAATGGTAAAGATAATAGTCTGTTTCTGATAACAACTCACTCTATTCTTAAACCGGAATTGAGATTTAAAGAAAGTTATCTAACACTGACTGCCGAATCAAAACGTTCAGAAATGCTGATGCAATCCACCGCGTTAGATGAACGGGAAAATATTTCATCCATCCGTAAGTTAAATGGCTCAAATATCTATTTTTATACTTACCGAGCAACATTCAATTCACCGGGTCAATTGGCGACAGTTATCGCTTTCGATTTACCTATTTGCCATCTTCTTCCTATTGATATGGCAGCGGCAAATTTCAGTTTATTGTCGGATGACGAACAACCCCCTCATGAAATCAATAAAGTTAATATCTCACAAAATGGTTTCTGGCTCGAATTTTCTCAATCACTCAAAGGTACACAATACAAACTGTTGTATCGGATATCACTCAAAGATTTGCTCATCGATTTGTTATACAGAAACATCTGGTTGTTACTGGCTGATTCAGTATTTATTATCCTCTCTCTAGGTGGGCTTATCTACATTCGTAGAAAATATATCGCGCCAAACGCTCTTATGAACCACGAATTACAAGTCAAGGACGCGTTAAGTCACGATATTATCTCTAATATCCCGATTGGCCTATTGATTTATGATTTCTCAGTAAATCAAATAATTATGTGCAATAACATTGCCGATCATCTGTTGCCGAATGTCGATTTAAATAAAATTAAAATGATGGCAAAGCAACATCATGGTGTCATCCAAACGTCAATTGACGATTCAGTCTATGAAATTAAAATGTCCAGCATTCGCCTGTTGCCGGAAACTTATCTGTTTTTACTGCAAGATAAAGATCAGGAAGCATTAATTAGCAGGCGTCTACAACTTGCTCATCTGGAACACGATAAGAGTGTACAAGCTCGGCGTTTTATGCTGACTAACATTCGTTCTGAATTAAAACAACCAATAAAGGAATTAGATCATATCGCTTACCAACTGAAACAAATTCTCACAGAAGAAAATAGTATTCGTATCGTTGATAATTTATTATCTAAATCTGAACATATATCAGACTGGATCGAGAATATTTCATTACTCAATGAATTAGAATCAGGTGAATGGCAAGCAAAAAATGAATCGTTTTCATTATCAGTCATTTTAGAAGATATTATTAAGAAAGTGTTTTCTAAGATGAATAATAAAGGATTGAGTTATTATTATCATTGTAATATTAATCCTGAATCACTATTTATTGGCGATAGCACCGCCATCAGTAAGATCGTCCTGATGTTAGTCAATTATGCAATCACGCTCACATCTTATGGCAAAATATCTCTCGTCGTTAATTATTCTCAGGAATACAAAGAACAAATTCAAATCGAAATTATAGATACAGGGGCTGGACTTAATTCAACAGATTTAACCAATTTGAATTATCCATTTTTAAGCAAAGCGACAGGTGATAAATATCAATCCAATTCAGGATTAACCTTTTATCTATGTAACCAATTATGTAGAAAATTAAATGGTCATTTTACTATAAACAGCAAACCCAACTTAGGTACGCACTATGCTATCAGCCTGCCTTTAATCATCGGCCAAGGCCAATGCCCACCGCTACTGGAAGACATTACTGCCTTGCTGGATATCAGCAATACGGAAGTCCGTAAGATTGTGCAAAATCATCTGCATCATTATGGCGCGGTTTACTTCGATAAAAAGCAAGAAAATATGAATCGAGAATACGATATCATGTTGACAGATAAACACTACGATTCGGCAAAATCGACTATATTACTGGTTGATAATCTGGCTGGCTTTGAGCAGATAAAACCTGACTATATTAGGTGTAACTACAATCTGGGTGAAGCGGTTATCAATGCCATTTCGTTATTAATTGAGAGAAGTTTCAGTTTTAACGAGTTTAATGCAAATGCTGAAATGTCAGCATTTAACGATGAAAGCAGTGATTACGATTTTGGCAATGTCATAAATAGTTATCAAAAACAGCTCATTGATAGCGATTACCGACAATTATTTGTCGAGACAGTACCGATAGATATTAATAAGCTGTATACTGACATAGAACAATATAATCTGATATCGCTTTCGCAAACAGCACATCGCCTGAAAGGCGTCTTTGCTATGTTAGACCTAGAACTCCTCAAACTTTCTTGCGAAACACTGGAACAACACATAACAGACAGTAACGAAATAGAGATTAAGAATAGCATTAGCCGTATTGAGTCCTTAACCAATAGGCTATTGCAGCAGGGTAACTAATAGATGAATAACCTTAACGTCATTATTGCTGATGATCATCCAATTGTCCTGTTTGGCATCCGCAAATCACTTGAGCGGCTTGAATGGATCAATGTCGTCGCTGAGTCGGAAGACTCGACCACATTGATCAACAATCTGTCCTGTATTAAAGCAAACGTATTGATCACTGATCTGTCTATGCCTGGCGACATATACGGCGATGGAATCAATTTGATTAAATACATCAAACGCCATTATCCCAGACTATCAATCATTGTTTTAACCATGAACAATAATCCAGCAATCTTAAGTGCTGTACTCGAACTTGATATTGAAGGCATTGTCTTAAAACAAGGAGCACCAACAGATTTACCTGATGTATTGACGGCCCTGAAAGAAGGGGAAAGATTTATGCCAGAAAGCGTTTCTGAACTGTTGAAAAAAGTGACGAAAGCCCCCTATGGAGATAAACCGTTATCACAAAAAGAGAGTGAAGTTATACGTCTATTTGCCCAAGGCTTTTTGGTAACAGATATTGCCAAAAAACTGAAACGCAGTGTCAAGACTATCAGCAGTCAGAAAAAATCAGCTATGGTAAAACTGGGGGTAAATAACGATATTGCATTACTCAATTACCTTGCTTCTGTCACTATCGATACAAACGATAATGTTCAGTAGATACCGTTCGTTATTTTAATTTTAATATGAAAGTCGTCCCGATGCCCGGCAACTACTTGTTTATGCCGGGCATTGTCTTAATTCATCGTTTTAAGAATCATCGGTTCAAATCATCTCCGCCAGTACCTGCCTGAGAGTCACCAGGGAAACAGGTTTAGACAAACAATCATTCATTCCTGCATCAATACAGCGCTGTTTTTCTTCTGCCAGTGCATTTGCCGTAATACCAATAATCGGCAGCTTACACCCTTCATTTCGTAAGTACATTGTTAACGCATAACCATCCATATTGGGCATATTGACATCCGTCAGAATGATATCAATCCCCCCTTCTTTCAAATATTCCAACGCATCTAATCCATCATTTGCCATCACTGTTTGAAAACCAATGGATTTCAATTGATCGGCCAATAAACGGCGGTTGATAGGATGATCATCCACTACCAGAACCATAATAGTATTAAACCGGGTATTTACCTGAAAAACAGGTGGTGCGGTATTTAATACCACATTATGATTCGATGAAATCAGCCGCTCAATCATTACCGGAAAATCATGTAAATGGTAAGTGTTGTGTAACCAATAGTTTTCTCTGATTTGTTCCGGTGAGCCAATATAGTCGGTTGATAACTCAATATAACCATATACCGGGGAAGTCACAGCATCAGGGAAATCGCTGATAATAATTTCACTACCATCAGTGCTTTGCCCGCTATACAAAATAGTGTGTAAGCCATGATGAACCAGAAAACGCTGTAAAAATTCCTCCAGATAAAGATTACGTATAGCCAAGATGATTTTTCGCTGATGCTCATTGATTAGCTGAGTGTTTGGCCTATATTTCGCACCATATAAAGGTAAACGAATAGAAAACATACTCCCTATCTGTGGTTGTGAAATGACTTCGATATCACCATCCATCAGATTGATAAGTTTTTCACAAATCGCCAGACCAAGCCCCGTTCCCTGAGATGAGCTCTCCGTATTTGGCATGATCTGGAAAAATGGATCAAACAACTGAACCAGCGCTTTATCAGAAATGCCGACGCCCGTATCCTTTATTCTGACGTATAAATAATCTCTATCAACCGTCACATGGATAACCACACATCCGGTATCAGTGAATTTAATCGCATTATTTAACAAATTAGATATAACTTGTTGTAATCGAACCGGATCATTGCAGATATAATCCGGTACATCCGGTTCAATATAGCAATACAAGGTCAACGGTTTTTTCACCACTAACGGCAGGTAGTTAGAAATAACATGAGAGACAACTTCCTGACAGGAAAATTCTCTAGACTCAATTTTAAGCTGTTTAGATTCAATTTTTGAGAAGTCGAGAATATCACTGATAATTTTTAGCAACAACGCTGAAGAATTATTCATCGTTGATAACAAACGAATAGATTCAATAGGCAACGAATGCGCCTGTAATAATTCCAGGTTGCCAATAATACCGTAAAGCGGCGTTCTCAACTCGTGACTGACGGTAGCTAAAAACATAGATTTAGAATAGTTAGCCTGTTCCGATGCCAGCGCCATCTCCTGTAATGATTTTTCCATCCGTACACGGACGCTAATATCAACTAAAACACAAATCGCCACCTCTTCATTCCTGTAGCGGGAATGAACAAAACTGATTTGTAGATGATGATGATTACTGGTTACGACATCAACATAACTGCTGGTTCTGTCACAAATAATATGAATAATACGTTCCCGATCTTCATGCGTTAACATTCTTAAATAATTATGAGCTAACTCATTACTTAGAATATTACTCCCATCACTGACCCGCAATATACTGATCCCAACCGGCGCTGAAGCGACAATTTTATGATTAAATTGTTCATGCTCCTCTAGCCGAATTGCATTCTCCTCAGCCGGAGCAAACATTTTCCGTTCAAACAGATACACCAGAACAATGATAACAAAGGCAGATAACACATTAAGCACAATACTGCTAATAATCTGTAGCTTAAAACCTTCAAAAATAGTTTTCAGCGGCAGCGCGTAAATGATACTGAATGAAGATGGCATTAACCGGCGCTTTAACAGTAAATCGGTGAAATTATCATCATAGCCAAAATAAGGCGCTTCCAACTGATAATCGGCATAATGAAGTTTATAGTCATCATTTGCTGGATAGTGCAACACAGGTTGATTACTGCGATTCAATAACGTTATTGAAATTGGGCGGTCTTGTCTTTGAATAAAAGAGTCCAATCTGATGAATTGTTCAATGCCTATCATTGCAACCATCTGACCATTGACATATACCGGCGCCAATACATAGAGATGACCGCTATCAGATCTTGCGCCAGGAATAACCCAATAAACATTTCGTTCTTTACCTTGATCTTTCAAGCTGATAAGTCTGCGTGAGTTTTCATAAACTATTTTTTTCAGTGTATCAGGTTCAGTCGAGGTATTACGGATAGAAAAATTCACCATACACATACTTTGCGTACCCACCAGAAAAACCTGATTCAACCCCTGAGGGGCCGCAAGATTATCTTTCCAATAGAAGATGAGGTTATTCAACGAATTTAAATAGCTATGAGTGTTGTCGCGAAAAGTACGACAATCAGCGCCTTGGTTCAGAGGATGATAAGAAAACGTCGGGCTATTATGTGGAAAATCAAAAATAGCATTTTTTCCATTAGAATTCAGTAAATGCTTCTCTGTCATATATTGGATATCCCGCAGAACACTTGCTGTATGACGCACATAAGAGAGCGTGGAATCATAATTAGCATTGTATTCTTGCCGAATATCCGACTTGATTTCATTAAAGATATTAACCAGGTAAAAAGCTGTTAATAAAGCGCCTAACGCCCACAGCATTAGGCCAAGCACCCGGAAAAGATAACGGGATATTTTTAGCGATGTACGAAAAGAAGAAAGATATCTCAAAAGGTTACCTAATAAAAACCGGCATTATTCAATGTCATTAATGACAAGATATACCAGAGCTTAAAGATTAAAAAGGCCCATTGATTGCATATTTCGATATTAATAAAAATCCCTTTAAAAAAACAGGCACCGAAGTACCTGTTTCTTATATTAAGTAAAAAAATATCTTCACTTAAACCGGATCAACTGACTCGCCGATGTTAGCATCAGGTAAATCGGTGTTATCACTTTTCGATTCTTCCCCTTCTGCCGCCAATCCCTCTTCATCATCTTCCGGCTCAGCGACCCGCTGTAAGCCGACAACTTTCTCATCTTCCGCGGTACGAATAAGCGTTACACCTTGAGTATTGCGGCCAACAACGCTGACTTCCGATACCCTTGTACGCACTAACGTGCCGGCATCAGTAATCATCATTATCTGATCGGTCGGTTCAACCTGAATTGCCCCGATCACATTGCCATTACGTTCGCTGACTTTAATCGAGATAACCCCCTGCGTTGCACGGGATTTAATTGGATACTCGTTTTCAGCAGTACGTTTACCATAACCGTTTTCAGTGACAGTCAGAATTTCTCCTTCTCCACGCGGGATAATCAGAGAAACAACTTTATCTTCACCATTTAGTTTGATACCACGTACACCGGTCGCTGTACGCCCCATTGAACGAACCGCTTCCTCTTCAAAACGAACAACCTTCCCTTCCGCGGAGAACAACATAACTTCGTTACTACCGTCAGTCAGGTCAACGCCTATCAGCTCATCACCGTCATTGAGATTAACGGCGAGAATACCGGCACTACGCGGACGGCTGAAATCTTGCAACGCGGTTTTCTTCACGGTCCCACTGGCCGTAGCCATGAAGACATACAACCCTTCTTCATATTCACGTACCGGCAGAATCGCCGTAATTCTCTCATTTTGCTCTAACGGCAACAGGTTAACAATCGGACGACCACGCGCACCACGGCTAGCCTCCGGTAATTGATAAACCTTCATCCAGTACAGGCGGCCACGGCTGGAGAAGCAGAGGATCGTATCGTGAGTATTGGCAACCAACAACTTGTCAATAAAATCTTCTTCTTTAATACGCGCTGCGGATTTACCTTTACCACCACGGCGCTGCGCTTCATAGTCAGATAACGGCTGATATTTGACATACCCTTGATGTGACAGCGTGACAACCACATCTTCCTGATTAATCAAATCTTCAATATTAATATCAGCCGTATTTTCCGTGATTTCAGTACGGCGGGCATCGCTGTATTGCGACTTAATCGCCAACAACTCTTCACGGATCACTTCCATTAAGCGCTCAGGATTTTCCAGAATAAATAGCAACTCGCCGATTAATGTCAGCAATTCACGATATTCATCCAGCAGTTTTTCATGCTCCAAGCCGGTCAGTTTCTGCAAACGCAGATCCAGAATGGCTTGAGCCTGTTGTTCAGTCAGATAATATTTACCGTCATGCACACCGTATTGTGGTTCCAACCATTCAGGGCGAGCGGCGTCATCACCGGCTCGTTCCAGCATAGTAGCAACACTGCCTAATTCCCACGGTTTAGCAACCAATGCGGCTTTTGCCTCGGCGGGTGTCGGAGCAAGACGGATAAGTTCGATAATCGGATCGATATTCGCCAGTGCGACAGCTAATGCCTCAAGAATATGGGCGCGCTCACGGGCTTTGCGTAATTCAAAGATGGTACGACGAGTGACCACTTCACGGCGGTGGCATACGAAAGCCGAAATAATATCTTTTAGATTCAGCAGCTTCGGCTGCCCCTGATGCAGGGCCACCATGTTGATGCCAAAGAGACTTGAAGCTGAGTCAGGGAATAGAGGTTATTCAGAACCACTTCCCCCACCGCATCCCGCTTCACTTCAATCACGATCCGCATGCCGTCTTTATCGGATTCGTCACGCAGCGCACTGATCCCTTCAATGCGTTTCTCTTTCACCAATTCGGCAATTTTTTCAATCAGGCGGGCTTTGTTGACTTGATAAGGAATTTCGTGCACTAAAATCGTTTCACGGCCATTCTTCTCATCAACTTCAATTTCCGCACGGGCACGGATATAAATTTTACCGCGGCCAGTCCGATAAGCCTCCTGAATACCGCGACGACCATTAATAATCGCAGCAGTAGGGAAATCCGGGCCAGGAATATACTGCATCAGCCCTTCAATGCTGATATTTTCATCTTCAATATAAGCCAGACAACCATCAATAATTTCGGATAAGTTATGAGGAGGAATGTTAGTCGCCATACCCACTGCGATACCAGAAGAGCCATTGATCAGCAGGTTTGGTACTCGGGTTGGCATCACTTCCGGGATCTGCTCTGTACCATCATAGTTTGGCACAAAATCGACAGTCTCTTTCTCCAGATCCGCTAGCAACTCATGGGCAACTTTCGCCATACGTACTTCGGTGTAACGCATAGCGGCGGCTGAGTCTCCATCGACTGAACCAAAGTTACCCTGACCATCAACCAACATATAGCGCAGGGAAAACGGCTGAGCCATACGAACGATCGTGTCGTAGACTGCGCTATCCCCATGTGGATGGTATTTACCGATGACGTCCCCGACAACACGGGC
Organism: Photorhabdus akhurstii; assembly: GCF_019090985.1. Taxonomy (NCBI): domain Bacteria; kingdom Pseudomonadati; phylum Pseudomonadota; class Gammaproteobacteria; order Enterobacterales; family Morganellaceae; genus Photorhabdus; species Photorhabdus akhurstii. The sequence goes on from NZ_CP020335.1 coordinate 3,521,641, forward strand.
AGACTTCTTGTAGGGTTTATTCCAATCATTTCCCAGTACACTCATGGCATAAAGCACGCGGCGGTGTACCGGCTTTAGTCCGTCTCGAACATCTGGTAGTGCACGCCCGACAATTACAGACATCGCATAATCCAGATATGAGCTTTTCAGCTCTTCTTCGATATTGACCGGGGTGATTTCTCTGGCAATGTCGCTCATGGAGCCCACTATCCCTCATACATTCCGAATTCAAAGGTTTAGAACTATACCACAAACCAACAGTTTTATAAAAATCAGATACGGGTATTTAAAAATTAAGCCGTGTATACTATCTCAGAACTGAGTAAACCCTGCTCAGAACAGAGTGAATCCGCCTGTTTTAAGAAAGTTTAAGGAGCGACAACCGCTGATGAACATCAAAACCCCGTCCACCCCAAACAATGTTGATCAACAGGAAATAGAGAAATTTGAAGCAATTGCTTCTCGCTGGTGGGATTTGGATGGTGAATTTCAGCCGCTGCACCGAATTAACCCGCTACGCTTGAATTATATTTTGCAGCGTTCTGACGGTATTTTCGGTAAAAAAGTCTTAGATGTGGGCTGTGGCGGCGGTATTTTGTCAGAAAGTATGGCCCGTGAAGGGGCAGAAGTGACCGGGCTGGATATGGGTACGGAACCACTTGAAGTTGCCAGACTGCACGCCCTTGAAACAGGTATCCCCGTGACTTATGTACAGGAAACTGTGGAAAGCCACGCCGAAAAATATCCACAAGCTTATGATATCGTCACCTGTATGGAAATGCTAGAACATGTCCCAGATCCACAATCGGTCGTCCGTGCTTGCGCTCAGTTAGTGAAACCCGGCGGGCACGCCTTTTTTTCTACCGTTAACCGCAACAAAAAAGCCTGGCTTATAGGGATAATCGGCGCGGAATATATTCTGAAAATGGTGCCAAAAGGAACTCATGACGTGAAGAAATTTATCCGGCCATCAGAGTTGATAGGCTGGATTGACAGCACACCTCTACAAGAACAGCATATTATCGGCCTGCATTACAACCTGCTGACGGATAAATTTAGCCTTGGTCACAATGTAGACGTCAATTATATGTTACACACCCGGTATGTCTGACATATTCATCTGGCAGATTAATAAATCGGCAAATGAATCATATTTTCAGGAATTTTTTTACTCATTTTTGCCGGTGTTTCTGTCAGAGCAACCGCTAGTAATGATGCAGGCTTCCGGCTTTTTAATAAATTTAGTCCTCAAGTTATCCACAAGAATCCGTATTTTTGTGCACTTGATAAAAGCCGCTTTTAACATTATCTTGTTGTCATTATTTAGTGTACCCCCTACATATTGTGTTCCTTAACATTCCATTACCACTACTCTCTCGTGGGTTTCTTCGCCACTGAGAGGGTTATGTTTTGGTCTGAGCAAAGACACAAAGCAGGTGGGAACGAATCTGAAAGTAAATGTAAGGTATGCCTGTCCATGAACCATAGTCTGCTAGTAACAAAGCGTGATGGCCACAAAGAACGAATTGACCTTGAGAAAATCCACCGGGTTGTTAACTGGGCAGCCGATGGGCTGAAAAATGTCTCGGTATCACAAGTAGAACTGCGGTCCCAAATCCAATTTTACGATGGTATCAAAACCTCAGATATTCATGAGACGATGATCAAAGCTGCCGCTGATCTTATCTCCGGCGATGCGCCTGACTATCAGTATCTGGCCGCCCGCTTGGCAATTTTCAATCTGCGTAAAAAAGCTTATGGTCAATTCGAGCCGCCAGCACTCTATGATCATGTATCCCGTATGGTGGAAATGGGCAAATATGGCAAGCATTTGCTTGCAGACTACTCGAAAGAAGAATTCGAGCAAATGGACGCGTTTATTGACCATTGGCGTGATATGAACTTCTCCTATGCGGCGGTCAAACAGCTTGAAGGTAAATACCTGGTTCAGAATCGCGTTACCGGTGAAATTTATGAAAGCGCCCAATTCCTCTATATTCTGGTGGCGGCTTGCCTGTTCTCCGGTTATCCGAAAGAGACGCGTCTGGACTATATTCGCCGTTTTTACGACGCGGCTTCGACATTTAAAATTTCTCTGCCAACTCCGATCATGGCAGGTGTACGCACCCCTACCCGTCAATTCAGCTCCTGCGTGCTGATTGAATGTGACGATAGCTTGGATTCCATTAATGCGACCTCTAGCGCCATTGTGAAATATGTTTCTCAACGCGCCGGTATTGGTATCAACGCAGGCCGTATTCGCGCCTTGGGAAGCCCAATCCGTAATGGTGAAGCCTTTCATACTGGCTGTATTCCTTTTTATAAGCATTTCCAGACCGCGGTAAAATCCTGCTCTCAAGGCGGTGTTCGTGGCGGTGCCGCTACACTGTTCTATCCATTGTGGCATCTGGAAGTTGAAAGCCTGCTGGTATTGAAAAACAACCGTGGCGTTGAAGGGAACCGTGTTCGTCACATGGACTATGGCGTACAACTTAACAAACTGATGTACGAACGACTGATCAAAGGTGAAGAGATCACCCTGTTCAGCCCATCCGACGTTCCGGGGCTATATGATGCATTCTTTGCCGATCAGGATGAATTTGAACGCTTGTACACCAAATATGAGCAAGACAGCAATATCCGTCAGCAACGTCTGAAAGCGGTTGAGCTCTTCTCCCTGATGATGCAGGAACGTGCTTCTACCGGCCGTATCTATATTCAGAACGTAGATCACTGCAACACTCACAGCCCATTTGATCCTTTGGTCGCCCCAGTGCGCCAATCAAATCTGTGTCTGGAAATTGCACTGCCAACCAAGCCATTGAATGATATCAATGATAAAAATGGTGAAATCGCGTTGTGTACCTTATCTGCATTCAACCTGGGAGCCATTGAAAATCTTGATGAGCTGGAAGAACTGGCTATTCTGGCGGTTCGTGCCCTTGATGCCCTGCTCGATTATCAGGACTACCCTATCCTTGCCGCCAAACAAGGGGCAATGGGTCGCCGTACATTAGGCATTGGTGTTATCAACTATGCTTACTATCTGGCGAAACACGGTGTACGTTATTCCGATGGCAGCGCGAACAATCTGACTCACAAAACATTTGAAGCGATCCAGTATTACCTGCTGAAAGCCTCTAATGAACTGGCGAAAGAGCAAGGCGCTTGCCCGTGGTTTAAAGAGACCACCTATTCTAAAGGTATCCTACCTATCGATACCTATAAAAAAGCGCTGGATGCATTGACCAATGAACCGCTGCACTATGACTGGGAAACATTGCGCAACGAGATCAAACAACATGGTCTGCGCAACTCGACATTATCTTCTTTGATGCCGTCAGAGACCTCTTCACAGATCTCTAACGCCACCAACGGCATTGAGCCGCCTCGTGGCTACATCAGCATTAAAGCATCAAAAGATGGCATTTTACGCCAGGTTGTCCCGGAATATGAGCGTCTGAAAGGGGCTTATGAACTCTTATGGCAAATGCCCGGCAATGACGGCTACTTGCAGTTGGTTGGTATCATGCAGAAATTTATCGATCAATCGATCTCTGCCAATACCAACTATGATCCGACACATTTCCCAAGTGGAAAAGTGCCGATGAATCAGCTGCTGAAAGATTTGCTGCTCGCTTACAAATATGGCGTGAAAACGCTGTATTACCACAATACCCGTGATGGTGCGGAAGACGTTCAGGATGACCTGGAAGAAGTCGTGGAATCTGCTGATTCCGATTGTGAAGGCGGCGCGTGTAAGATTTAATTTGAGGAAGTTATGGCCTATACCACTTTTTCACAAGTAAAAAACGACCAGTTACAAGAACCGATGTTTTTTGGTCAGCCGGTAAACGTAGCCCGTTATGACCAGCAAAAGTATCCGATTTTCGAGAAATTGATCGAAAAACAGCTCTCTTTCTTCTGGCGCCCGGAAGAAGTAGACGTGTCTCGCGACCGCATTGACTACAATGCGCTGCCTGACCATGAAAAGCATATTTTTATTAGTAACTTAAAATACCAAACGCTGCTGGACTCTATTCAGGGCCGCAGCCCGAACGTGGCTTTTCTGCCTTTGATCTCCATCCCTGAGTTGGAGACTTGGGTCGAAACTTGGTCTTTTTCTGAAACGATTCATTCACGTTCTTACACTCACATCATTCGGAATATCGTCAACGATCCGGCTGTTGTGTTTGATGATATTGTCACCAATGAAGAAATTCTGAAACGGGCGAAAGACATTTCCGCTTATTACGATGATCTGATTGAGATGACTAATCACTACCAGCTATTTGGTGAAGGAACGCATCAGATTGCCGGTAAAACCATCACTGTCAGCTTGCGTGAACTGAAAAAGCAACTGTACCTGTGCCTGATGAGCGTTAACGCGCTGGAAGCGATCCGCTTTTACGTCAGTTTTGCCTGTTCATTTGCCTTTGCTGAACGCGAATTGATGGAAGGTAACGCGAAAATCATCAAATTGATCGCCCGTGACGAAGCACTACATCTGACCGGCACACAACATATGCTGAATCTGTTGCGCTCTGGTCAGGACGATCCAGAAATGGCAGAAATCGCCAAAGAGTGTGAACAACAGTGCTATGACCTGTTTGTTCAGGCGGCGGAACAAGAAAAAGAGTGGGCAGATTACCTGTTCAGCGAAGGTTCCATGATTGGCTTGAACAAAGATATTCTGTGTCAATATGTTGAGTACATCACTAACATCCGCATGCAGGCTGTCGGGCTGAAACTGCCATTTGAAACGCGTTCTAACCCGATTCCGTGGATTAACGCCTGGCTGGTATCTGATAACGTTCAAGTCGCGCCGCAGGAAGTTGAAGTTAGCTCATATCTGGTTGGCCAGATTGATGCTGAAGTTAACCCTGACGACCTGAGTGATTTTGAACTCTGATGACAAGCTACAAAGTAACCCTGCATGGTATGCAGGGTTATCATATCTACAGCTCTCCCGAACTGCATAACAGTCTACTCGAAGCACTGGAACAGGGTAGAGTTCAAGCTGAATACCAGTGCCGCGAAGGTTATTGCGGCTCTTGTCGTGTCAGATTGATAAAAGGCAAAGTCGGCTATCGACGCAAACCTTTGGCTTTTGTTAATGAAGGCGAGATTTTACCCTGCTGCTGTCATCCACTCAGTGATATTGAGATTGAGCTTTAGTATTTATCTTAAAAACTAACGCTTAATAATGAATACGAATATCCACACCCTGATAGCATGGACAAAGAATCTCCGAATTTATAAGGGCTTTTAATTTATTAACAGCAGGTTATATAGTAATTTAGATGGAATGGAACTCCTCAGCCCTACGCTCAAGCTCTGTAAGAAATGACGTCTTTGCTAATTCGTGAGCCTTTGGGCTCATAATACTTATCACCTGAAAACTCTTACTATCCATCCAATGCTGCACATACACTAAATAATTATCCGAACATCGATCAATCTGTGGCTTATATTTTTCCCACGGTATTTCATCTGGCATCCTAATATGCAATTTATAGATATTTGAATCTAAGGTTCTGCTATTATATTCCCATTGACCATCCCGGCCAAATACAGAAGGTAATAACGCCGTCCTTTTCCAATGCTCTAACAACTTTGCATAAACTATTGCAACCTCATGAAATTCAACATCTTTATGAACAGTAACACTGACTCCCATTATAAAAATTCCGGCTCTGACAGACCAAGGTTTTTATGTTCTGCTAATATCATCAATTTAACTTCTCTAGAAGTAGGTAAATTATCAGGATGATATGTCTTTGTCGGAGGCAGGCTTTGTTCAATAGCCGAAAGAATATCACACGCAGTATATTCAGAGTTCGCTATTGCTCGACCGAACTTCACAATATTCACCCGAAATATTTCTCGCTGAGACGGATCTGGAAAATTCTTACTCAGATTATCAGATGACAGAACGATACGTATTGCCTCTTTTATCCTCATGCAATATTCAATGTTGTCATTGGCTAATTTTCTTATGCGTACTGAATTTGAAAACAATTCACCACTCCCCTTAGCAACACGATGAGCGATAGCTTCAGATAACGACTTTCGCGTGTACTCATTCAAACTTTGCAAGTAAGCAGTTGCCTCTGACAAAGGCAGAAAAACCTGTTCATCTTTCAGGTTAAATGTCAATGTAGATATCAAACCTGCCGATTTTTGTATTTCAACGACCGTCATCGGTAGAACGGTACTTTTAGCCGGAACAGGAGCCAGAGACGCCAATAACGCCGCTGTCATCGCTGGGAGAGCCATTGTTTTCACTTGTCTCTTCATATCCTCACCACCTTCAATGTTGATATGTATTGATTATAAATGTTGTGGATTTGATGATCAATTCACCAAATTTCTGGTGACAAAAAAATATTCTGGCCGAAAAGCCCACTAAATCACATTTCATCAAGCTAGCATTGACTATATCAATCTACCTCGGATGTTAATACATGAACTAAAAGCCTCTATTAATTTCTTTTTAATCAGTTTGAACGTTTTTCTATTTAGCTATAATTTCGTCTTCGATATTATTCGTAGGCTGCATAATTCACGGGTGGTATTCAGGCCGGAAACTAATAATGAATGAGTCTGCTATTATTACCTAAATCTCTATCAGGAAAATGTCTGATAAATAAAGTTTCTATATCTATTAAACTTGTCTAAATTAACATTTCTCAAGAAACTTATTGAAATTAAGCCAGGTATTTAATTATGGGAGGATATATGAAAGCTGTGTCTAAACACCCTAAAACCACTCATTTTTCACCTGAGAAAAAACCAATCGTCGTATTTGGCGAATCCTCAAAGAAACTCAGACCAATTGGTGTATTGGCAGGAAAAATATCAGTACCGACAGAAGAAGAGTTTTCCAAATATGACCTCAAAATTCAGGCTATGTCTGGAGAAAAAGACAAGTAAATAATCTTTCTCTTAGATACACATATTTTTCTTTGATATTTTATCTAATCCGAAAAATTATCAGACAAAATACTTTCTATTTTTAAACATCCTGAAAATGAAATTTATTTCAGTACAGAGATTACTCATGAAATAGCATTAAAGAAATTATTAATATCTTCTTTCGATAATTCTTTTATTAGGACAATAATAATATTTTCAGAATTGTCCAGTCCAAACCATAAAGAATTATTACATTTAACCCAACTTGATAACATATATTTATCTTTTATGATCAACATAATAGATTTGCGATAAACCTTTACTTTAATAACCAATTAAATTCATCAACAAAACGATGGCTGAAATTATTACCCTCACTCAATTTCCATTGATTCATATCAACTATAGGAAAACCAAATTTACTTTTATTCGATGCAATAAAGCCATTACCCACATATTGAACAAAATCAGGGTTTATTGCAACCAACGTAATTGCGGCTATTCTGCCATCGCTAGGTAAAATAGCAAACTCTAATAAACTCTTATTATCATCACCAACTCGCCAATACACAGGAGTTTCATTTATATTATCAACTAATTGGATATCAATAGGTGTGTCACTATCAATATTGATGATTACTTCCTGAATATTTTCTAATTTTACTATCATTTACCCAATTAATATTTCAATACCGGAAAAATAAACCGCTTCCTTATTCTGGAATATAAATCTCTATTTTATTTATTTGAAGTAGAGAACCACAATTATTTTATATTTATCAGTACCGAATTATAAACAAAGTTTTATATCAATCATAATGGTACCCCACCTACTCATGGTCCTTGCCAAATTAATTCCTCTTTTAAATATTCAAGGATCATATCAAATAATTTCTTAATATAAAACAAGTGCTGATTATAATTTGGCGAAATAATATCATTACAATTCTCGCAATAATATTTAGCCTGATGATTTAAAAAATAAATATCATGCTCTTGGAAATTTTCATCAAGAATAGAATGGCACAAGTTATGAACTAACTCAGCTTCAAAATAACATGATATATCATTCCCTTTCACTTTTCTGCTGTGAGTTTGTATATTCCTTATATAAGGTAATGCTAATGCTAGCATCTTTATATATATGTCATTCTTATTCATCTTATACCTTATTAATATCAAAGATATTGATCAATTAATGTAAAAACAACCGCTTATTTACCGTCAAACATAACTCCTACAGCGTGAAAAAGCTAGCCGTAATGCTGCGCCAATTTCCTCTGGGGAACTGTCTGCCGGAATATTGACATAATCAGATTCAATAATGCCTTTTCCTGTCCAAAGTTCAAGTTTTTCATGACCAGAAAGCGAGATAGTTATAACGCTACCTAACAAACAGATATCACAACTGTTCATCTTCTTAAATAACTGACGTTTTGAGCGGTAATTATAAGTTTCCATTAAATACTCAATCCACTCTTTATATCCGTTCAGCTGCCCTTTCGTTGTCGAAAAACTCATCATCAGGATCGACCAACCGACTTTTAGAAAGTGAGTCTAAAACGGCACTACCCAATTGGCTATCAGTTACATCGGGAGATAGAACATGTTCGTGACCTTGAGGATCAGCTCGAAGCAGGCGATACCCAGAATAAGTTTTGACAGAATAAAAATCACCATTAAATTTGGCACTCGCATTCAGTCCTTGATCAAAATCTATATTCATTATTTCACCACTGTAATTTTAACGGTAAGGCTCATTTAATAACTATTTGAATCTTTTCGAGATAATTAGCGGACACATAATAGTGATTACATGTCCACCTCGAATTAACTCTCTAAATCAAAGATCATGAATAATCAATGTAAAAACAAACTGTTACCTTATCGTCAAACGTAACTTCTACAACGAGAAAAAGCCAGTCGTAATGCGGCACCCACTTCCTCCGGGGAACTGTCTGCTGGAATAATGACATAATCAGCTTTAGAAATGCCATCTTCAGACCAACCCTCCAATTTCTCATGGCGGGATGGCCGGATCGTTATTTGACCATCAAGCATACAGATACCACAGCTTAACATTTTCTTAAATAACTGCCGTTTTGAACGGTAATCATAAGATCCCATCATCTCGGTGATCCAATTTTTATACTGTTCAGCATTTGCATCATGATCAAAATAGTCCCCATACTTATCCAGTGGGATTACTCTACTTTTTGATAAAGCATCAAGCACAGCCTTTCCCAACTCTTGATCAGATACAATTGGCTGTAATAAATAGTTACTTCCTGAAGGATCTGCTCCCAATAATCCATTGCCTGAATAGGTTTGTACTGAATAGAAATCACCATTAAATTTAACTCTTACATTTAACCCTTGTTTAAAATCTGCGCTCATTATTTCACCACCGTAATTTTGACATTAATACTGTTTTCTGCACCATAGACTATTGCACGGTTAATCTGCTCCCACTGATCTACTGTTGTTGTCTTCGGTACAGCAATACGAATTTCTCGTTGTGAAATTATCGAAGATGTTACCTCTTTACCATCTTTAATGTACCCGCGGAAATTTGCCGCTAAATCAATATTCCCTTTCATTAACGTATATATCTGCTTGGGATCTTTTATCCTTGCTGGTGTACGTGTATCTATAGTTTTAACACTAATAGCTGTACGTGTAGCAGGATCATAAAAATCAAAAGTTTTGAAATTCTTTGGCAACCGAGTACCTGCTGGCATCTGCGTAGCAACAAAATCCTCAAAAGGATACCCCTGCTTATAGTTACCTTCTTTCCATGCCATTTGGGTTTTACTACCATCTTTTTCTACCCGATATACATGACGGATGTCTACTGTTGGGTGCGGATCTTTTGAGATGACTTTCGACAATTTAGATGTGGCAGATGTAGACCCTTTGACTGCACCAAAGCCACCACCGACCATACTGGCAATTCCAGTAACCAGTTTTCCTATTTCCAGACCCGCATTATAGGCCCCCTCAGAACCCGCTTTTTCATATTCAGCTTTGACAATATCAAGCTGCTTGAGATAACTATCCTTTGTTGCCTGCCAGATAAAGCCAGGCATATCCTCCTGAATCAACAGTGTTCTAAGCGATTCAATGACTTCCGAAGGATTAGATACCGCTCCGACAATTGCCATCACACTATCATAGAGTTCTGATGGAATACCGGATACAAATCCCGCAGCCAGATAGCCATCTTGAGTGTTACTAATCAAACCCCATTTAGCAAAAATCTGCGCTTTTTTAAGGTAACTGGACTCGGCGGCAAGCTCTTTTTCCATTAATTCCCGTTGATGATGGGCCAAGTAGTTATAGCGGAAAGTGTTTTCTGCACTGCTTGCTCCGCTGTAAGCGCCATCAGCTTTACCGGTAAACACTGCGCCGGCAAAGCCGCCAAAAACACGGGCAATTTGCGCCTGCCGTTCAGATGTTCTCTGCCACTCTTCGGCTTTAATGAGATTATCTCCCATCATGACGCCTGCCAGTTCCGCAGCCAAAGCTCCCGCCATTGCGCCTTTAACATTTCCTCTGCCAATTTCAGCGCTGACCCCTGCTACAACTACGTGGCTTAACATTTTACCCGGTATGCCCAATACCTCGCCGTTGTCACCAATCAATCTGGCGCCTTCCGCATTAATCTGGCTGCCAATATTAGCCAACAGAGCCGTAGTCAAATTATCTTTAAAGCTGCCGCCGTTAATGGCAGTATTCAGGCTGGAACTAATAATGGATTGACCAGCGACCCGTTGGACGACTTTGTTCCAATCACCATTGCTGATTTGAGGTAATTTCGCTTTTGTGGGATCTAATTTAGTACCATCAGCCGCTTTATCCCATCCCATGTAGGAATCAAATCCGGCCAATGCGCCACCAATCGCCATTGAGGTAATGGTTGATTTAACCGCATCACTGCTACCTAATACTTTTAGCGCTTTGGATATGTCCCCCTGATTATCCACAATAGCAACGGCCGCCTGTGCCGCCAGTGATGACATTCCTGCGGTTAACGCTCCACCCGCAACGCTATTACCCGCATAAGATGCGACAGATGCCGCTAAAGAACTGCCTGCGGTTGCCGCCGCCGCTGCAATAGCAATTACCGCAGAAACTACTGGATTCAAATGCTGGCTCTTGTGATCCCAACTGTCATAAACGTCTTTGACCAAATTCCACTGAATATCTTTATTTTCTCGAAGCCCTTTCAACCAAGCTGTTTCTGGCGTATTTCCCAATACGGCTAATACATTTTGCAATGACTGACCATTTTTAGCTTTAATATCAGCACTAACACCGTTGGCTGCTTCCACTGTCAGTTTTCCACCAGTGAAAATCTGCGGTAATACCCATTGGGTTTCGGTATAACCTTTATCCCTTTGCTTAATATAAAAGCCTTTGGAATAGGTAATAGTCTGTTCAAAAGAGGTATTTTTTACCGCCTTAAAATTAACTTTACCGTGAGTGCTGGTCAGTTTGGCGTTTTTATTAGTCGCAATTTTACTGGCTTCGTAAGTGCTATCATCCCGACTTAACAGGTTAATATCACCACCCGCGGTAAATTCAGTGACTTTATTAGTAACATCATGGCGGGTACGTTTAATAGTTTTCTTTTTGCCATACCACTTACGTTTGGTTTCTGTTTTCTCATAATGGCTAGATTCTTCCATTGCCTGAGCGTACAGATAACCGCCTTTAGCCGCGACGTCCATTGCACCTTTGGCAGTCAGTTTAGTGGCTTGGAAAAGAATACTACCGTTTGAAATAACAGTTAGTATACCTCCACTAGTCAATGCAGTACCTTGCTGTGTGACTGATTCAGTGAATTCCCTGCCTTTTTCCCGGTAAGAATGATTCTGCACTGATTCAAAACGCATATTGCCGCCGGAAGAAATCGTTGTATTTCCTCCTGAGCTTAATGTAGCGCCTTGGGTAATCAGCGTTCCATTAGCAGCTAAGGTAAGCTGTTTTCCACCATTAACTACAGCAACGATATGGCGATCATCTTTATTGTTATCGTTCTTATTATCAATAGCGGAATAGCCCAGAGCTAACAAGTTAATATTCCGACCTGCTGATAATAATGTGTTACCTTTCGCGTTAATTTGAGCCGCCTTGCCATTGATATCTGCCCCACTGATAATATTGATATTATTTCCTGCGGTTAATCGGCTACTTAATTCTCCTGAACGCGATGAGGGAAATAATTCATTCTTTGGGAGAGGTACAAAACCCATTTGGGGTAACCCATCAAATGAACGACCTAATTCACTAGGATGAAATGGTCTATATGATGGAGCTGATTCACTTAATAAATGAGGAAACTCACGAGGAGTCAGTATAATATCTTTTGCAGAAGTTAGATTGATATCTTTTCCTGCTGAGATATTAATACCCTCAGCACGTAATACTCCTCCAGCATTAATTATAACGGAACCTTTAGTGTCTAACTTACCTATATTAGATAATATTTTGTTAAAAAGTTCTTGTTCTCTGCTACCAGACAGGACAGTTCCCATTCGCTTATGTGTCAACAATGCATTATTATTGTCAATAGTAATATTATTATTTGCAGTTAAAGAGACATTATCACCTTTAGTCAAAAGTAAATTGCGCAAAAGAATATTTTTACCCGAATGTAAAAATAAATCATCCGTTGCTTCCAAACTACTTACTTTACGCGAACCATCAAGATTAAAATACCCAACACCCTCACTACTTTGAAAGTTTAAATCAGCATTACGACTAATAGCAGTAATATTTTTACCTTTCAGTTCTCCTTGTATAGAGTTAATATTATTAGTGGCCACTACAGATAAATCACCACCAGCAAAAAGAGAGCCATCGTTAATACTAATGCTGTCATTTGCAAGAATATTTATCCCATTAGCAGCTTTAATACTATTATCTAAAATACTTATCTGTTTTGAATTCAATACTATATTTTTTGCTACCAACGTATCAGATCGCTGAATTCCATATATTTCTGAGGTTTCTTTAGCGTCATATATAGATGGAGTATTAATATCAATACTGTCTCTAAAATCAGCGACTAAATCCCCACCAGCTGAAATAGTAGCCAAATAATAATTTTCACTCTTCCAATCATTAGATACTCCTATCTTTTTAAATTCAATATCATGCTCTATATACATAGGAATCTCATCTTTCACATGCTCTATTCCAACAATGAGCTCCCTACTATTTTCCGTATCGGTCAATGGATTAAAATCAGTTGAAAATTTAGTGAAACTATTTTTCATTCCGAGTTTTTTTGTGATATTTTTGAGAATAACACCTGTAAGAAAAATATTTTTCACTGCTTTAATTGAACTTATTTCATTTAATATTTTTTCTGAATTCACATACATATCATTACCGGAAGAAATAACGGCTTCTGACGTCGCTTTACTTAAAATCAATGTTTTTCTACCGGTATTTATCCAATCATTTTTATTAAAATCAACAGAACCGAACCATTTCTTAACTTCAGCACTCTGGATAACAGGTTTAAATCCATTTAAATGATCACGAAACAATAACTCAAACCCTAAATATTCAATCCTGTCCGAATCTGGAGTTTCTATTTTCCATGTGGTAGCAAATTCATTCCGAATATTATTAAGCTCTTTTGTTCTGACAACTAAATCCCCACTCACAGTCTTTATCGTCGCAGATTTATTCTCAATCAGATCACTTTTATTGCCTTGAGCATCCTTCTGTAACCACATATTATTATTGGCTTGCAAAAGTGCTTTATCACCGGTATTACGCAAGGTATCACCAAATACCCGCATATCCCGGCCCGCAATTACACTGCCTTTATTATCCAATTTGGTACTTGCCAGAGTAATATCCCGTTCTGCCTGTACCTTGACATTAGGGGCAATATGAGTTTCTCTGGCACTGAGGTTAAAATCCGTTTTGGCTTTGGCATTTCCTAGCTCAATTTTACCATTAACATTTAAGGTAATATCACGCTGATTGCTGGTTAAATCCTTAAGATTAACACCGACACCATCCTCCGTGGCAACCAAACGGATTTTATTGGCATACATGCCGCCTAATGCTTTGGTATCAACGGCTAATTGAGGTTTAGCACCTTCTCCAGTGATTTTTTTCACTGTGCCATCGTTAAAATCAATCCGGTTAGCTCCCTGTGTCAGGGATAAATTATTAGCTTGAATTTTTCCATTTAATTCAGTCGCCCGGCTGATAATATCGATATAATCTGTCGATTTGCCATCCAACCCTTTGCCACCAATAGTAATCTGGCCTTTTTTAACCTCCAATGCTTCCAACGCACCTTGTTTATCAAATTGAGGTTTACCGGTAGTCAATGTTGCACTACCGGTATTGATAAAACCACAGCCATCACAGGTAATGCCATTAGGGTTGGCAATCATCACATTGGCCTTATGACCAACTATCTCTAGTTTTCCTTGAAGATCCGATCGACCACTACCGGTGACTTCATTAATAATCAATTCAGCCGATTTACCATTCAAGTTAGGGTTAGCGTTAAGTTGCCCGGCTAATTGTGATTTAGCCACCTGAGTGGCGTTATTTAATACCGCTCCCTGAGTCGCAACATTAAATTCTTTATAAGTGTTGTGGGATATTCCTGCGCCATTAGGCGTAGCAATATTTACGATCGGCACATTACCCTGGTTTTGTACCTGAGTTCGATTATTATCTGGCGTGATCCCGGCCGCAATAGCAGGGTGAAGGGGATATACGGCAGTAAGATAAATTAAAAGATAACAAGCGCCCCTTGCCATAGGGCTGTTACGTCTTTCCATCATTCCGTCCTTTCTTAATTTAAGTACAAAGTTATTGGTATAACTACCTGTATTACATCGTCATAAAATTAGTGACACAGACCAGTAAATCACCCAGCTATCCGGTTTCAGGTGGTTTGGATAAATCAATGGTGCTCCCAATGTCATCGTTTGATTGAACTTACTGTGCGTCAGTGATATGCCAAGCGCTGTACCGGTAACATTACCGCCATCGATTTGCCTGGTTTTTCCCTGTAACCAACCCGTATCCAGCGCCCCCGTTAAGGCCAGTTCACCCAGCACAGGCAACTCTGAAATTTGCCAATTCAGTTCATTACGCCAATACCCACCGCGATTGCCGGTCAGATATTGTTCTTTAAATCCCCGAACAGAATATTGCCCACCTAATGAGAGACGCTCATTGGCATAAAGGTTGTACGGAGTGGTTTGACCGTAAGCAGATGAAAGGTAATAAAGAGAGTCGGAGATCGGGATAAAATAGCTAGCACTCAAGCTGAATTTGCGGAATTGGCTACGTGGAGCATCCGGGAAATACGGGTCATCTTTTGTTGCACCTAACACGGGTAGGCCATAACTCAATGCAGGGTTGAACGTGATATAGCCACCCGCCAGTACCGAACTGTAATTAATACCAAGATTGGCAACACTTAATGTCGGGCTGCTGATGGATAATTTCTTTCCTGCAAACAAATTAGTTGTCTGACGATGTGTTATTCCTGCATTCAGAGTCAGTTTCTGCTCACCGTCACGATACAACGTCCGGTTTATTGCTAGCCGGTGAGTCTGGTTGTCACCTTCATAGAGGTAGATTTGTGAGCCGATCGGAACGTTCTGAAAAGAATCGTTCCACGCATATTGATAATTGAACAACCAGTCACCATAAGGAATCGTCACATTGGAAGAGAGACTTCGACTACGGTGGTTATTACGAAAATCGTTGTTGCGACTGACAGATAATGACCATTGGTCTGCAAGATGTAATAGGTTATCTACATTCACACTGGCGTTGATTTGCCCGGCGCCAGTACTTTTTTGACCACTATTATCTATCCCCAAACTAGCGCCAACCGGCAAACGAGTCGATATTCGTTTTAAAATAACCGCAGAATGACCGGGCTGTTTTCCTGGCTGAATATCAATGGTTATCTGTTGGGAAGGAAGCCGGTTCAGTTGTTCCATCCCTTGTTCAATATCCCGTAGATTCAGTGTGTTACCAACCATCCTCGGAAAGACCATTTTCAATGAGAGTAATGTTTCACCATCAAGTGTGATTGATTCAACTTTGCCTTCACTCACGGTAATAACGAGCGTACCGGTGGATAAATCCTGTGCTCTGAGTCCAGCCCGAGAAGTGACATAACCTCGCTCGATATAGGCATTCGATACTTTACGCACCAGTTCATTAATATCTGACAAGGTTAAGCAACGGGACAAATAAGGCTGTATTAACTTTTCCCGTACTGATTGGGAAAGGCTTTCAACACCTTCAAGTTGAATATGGTGAACGGTATGACAAACAGATTTAGCTCCATCAGTTTCGGGTTCTAAATCTGGAGACAAAGTGATGTTGTTACGTAACGCCTCCCGCTGCTGTTGAGCCTGCTGCAATAACTCTTTCTGTTGTTGAGTGATAACCTCTTGATCCGCCGGGCCAATAAACTCTGAAGCATAAGCTTGCCCCGACATAGCGAACAGAACAGATACAACTAATGTCCTAAAACAAACAGTTATTCTTTCCATTGATAATTTTTATTTCACCATGCGTTAATTGTTAAAATAATGAATAACGTCTTATTTTAATTGGCAATCTAGATGAAAATAAAAAATTATATTATTTAAGTGTGAATAAAGTCTGGTTTTTTAAATACTCAATAGAATAAATAACTTTTTATATTTAATGAAATACATAATTTAGGATCATGCAAAAACGCAATTGTAATTATTTATTTACACTAAGTGTAACCTTAATTTGACATAAATAAATTATTCCTTTAGCCTGCCTTTCCATAACGATTTCAATCAGTTCATAAACTAGGGGAAAGCGTGAAGAATCGTACTCTTGGCAGTATTTTTATCGTAGCGGGCACGACAATTGGCGCAGGAATGCTGGCGATGCCGCTGGCAGCAGCCGGTGTCGGTTTTGGAACAACTTTCGTGATGTTAGTCGCTCTTTGGGTTTTGATGAGCTATACCGCTTTATTGCTGGTGGAAGTTTATCAATACAGCCCGGCTGATACGGGCCTGGGAACGCTGGCAAAACGTTATCTTGGTCGAGGAGGTCAATGGCTCACCGGTTTCAGTATGCTCTTCCTTATGTATGCCCTGACAACCGCTTATATCAGTGGCGCCGGTGAGTTGCTGTCAGGCAGCCTCTCTTCATGGCTGGGTAAACCCATATCTGTTTCATTTGGCGTACTGATTTTCACCCTTGTCGCAGGTTGTGTTGTCACTATCGGCACTCAATCCGTCGATATGATTAACCGCCTGCTATTTACTGCAAAAATCATTTTCCTGGTTATTATGCTGACCGTCATGATGCCCCACATCAAAAGCACTAATCTGATGTCAATGCCTTTGGAACAGGGTTTGGTATTATCGGCTATTCCCGTGGTATTCACCTCTTTTGGTTTTCACGGCAGTGTGCCAAGCATCGTGAATTATATGGGAGGCGATACCCAAAAGTTACGCAAAATATTTGTTATCGGCAGTGCTATCCCGCTGACTGCCTATATCTTATGGCAATTAGCTACACTGGGCGCCATTTCTTCCCACACTTTTGTCGGGATCTTAGCAGAGCAATCAGGACTGAATGGGCTGTTAAAAGCAGTGAGAGAAGTTGTCGCGACGCCTCGTGTAGAGCTTGCGGTCCGTCTGTTTGCTGATTTAGCGCTGGCAACCTCATTTCTTGGGGTCTCCTTAGGTTTGTTTGATTACATGGCAGATCTGTTCAAACGTCGTAATAATGCGACAGGCCGCCTGCAAACCGGCATCATTACTTTTGTTCCACCACTACTTTGCTCCTTGTACTATCCAAACTTTGTTATGGCGTTAACTTTCGCCGCAGTAGCACTCTCTATTCTCGCCTTGTTACTGCCTTCCATGCTGGCATGGCGCAGCCGTCAAATTGAGCAAAGAGCCTATCGAGTAAAAGGCGGAAAACCCGCTTTGATTCTGATATTTCTTTGCGGAATTACGGTAATTACCATCCAAATAGGTATTGTCAGTGGTTTATTGCCAGAAGTGGGCTAATTGGAAATCGAAACTGTCCGCATCAGAAATGGTGCGGACAGCATGGAAAAAGTAAATTAAAAATTCAAACCGGCACCGATATAAAATCCATCAGCCAATTTGTTATCTCTGTTTCCCTCTTTCCCTTTCATGTTCATAACCCGATAACCTGCATCCACTGTCAACGGTTTGAACACGGTAAAACGTAAGCCACCAGCAGCCTCAGCATAAGAATTAATACCCGAAGTTAATCTGGATGGCGCGCCGTAAACTTCACCGTACAGAGCTAAAGAGGGCATAACAGTCCAACTCAAACCCACACCTGCCGCTAATGCCTCACCATTTTTTCCATCTTTAGGGGATAAATAGAGAGCCTTACCGCCAATGCTGGCCGTCAATGGACCAACAGGCAGACTAAATGCGGTTCCCAAACTTCCCAACTGACCGTTATGATCACTGCGTGCCCAATTGCCATTAAAAGATAAGCCAGCACTGTTATCACCAATTGCCGCAGAAGTATTGGTGAAATGGCGACCAGCCTGAACATTCACGGAAATTGCATTCGCTGACTCAGCAATGAACAACAAACCGGTCGCTACCGCAGCAAGATAAATCTTCATTACATTTCCTCTTTATTTACTTAATGTTACACATCTTACGTAAATACAACTAAACCGATAGACAACAAAAAGAAATGAATCATCTATACTTACTAAATATGTGTGAATTCTTCATTTCACGTACTTAATAATTAACTATATAAATAATTTCAAGTTAAATAGTAAATAAGAAAATAATAAATAAATTATAAAAAAACACAATATTTGCATTTCGCCATTGACCAGAACATTTTTCTTAATCAGCGATTCCGCTGTTTTTTTTCATGTAAAACAGGAGAAGTGTGATGAAAAAGAGAGGACTTACAACGAATGCTGGCGCCCCTGTCGTTGACAACAATAATGTCATGACCGCGGGTCAACGTGGTCCTATGTTGTTACAAGATGTTTGGTTCTTAGAAAAGCTTGCCCATTTTGATCGTGAAGTGATCCCAGAACGCCGTATGCATGCTAAAGGTTCTGGAGCTCATGGCATTTTTGTGGTTACTCACGATATTACTAAGTACACCCGAGCTAAGATTTTTTCTGAAATAGGCAAAAAAACCGAGATGTTTGCCCGTTTCTCAACCGTCGCCGGTGAGCGCGGCGCAGCAGATGCTGAACGTGACATTCGTGGTTTTGCGCTTAAGTTCTATACTGAAGAAGGTAATTGGGATTTAGTCGGCAACAATACCCCAATATTCTATCTTCGTGATCCACTGAAGTTCCCAGATCTTAACCATGTTGTTAAACGCGATCCCCACACTAATTTACGTAATCCTGCCTATAAATGGGATTTCTTCTCTCATCAACCTGAATCACTGCACCAATTAACCATTGATTTCAGTGACCGTGGCGTACCTAAATCTTTCCGTCATATGCACGGTTTTGGTAGCCATGCTTTCAGCTTTATCAACGCAGATAATGAACGTTTCTGGGTGAAATTCCATTTCCGTTGTCAGCAAGGCATTAAAAACCTGATGGACGAAGAGGCAGAAGCGCTGGTAGGTAAAGATCGTGAAAGTTCTCAGCGTGATTTGTTTGCAGCAATTGAACAAGGAGATTATCCACGCTGGAAATTAAAAGTTCAAATCATGCCAGAGAAAGAAGCTAATCTGTTACCGTACAACCCATTTGATTTGACCAAAGTATGGCCTCACGGCGACTACCCGATGATTGATGTCGGTTATTTCGAGCTAAACCGTAATCCTGATAACTATTTCTCAGACGTTGAACAGGCAGCTTTCAACCCCGCTAATGTCGTGCCGGGTATCAGTTTCTCTCCTGATAAGATGTTACAAGGCCGTCTGTTCTCTTATGGTGATGCTCAACGTTACCGTCTTGGCGTTAACCACCATCAAATTCCGGTCAATACACCTCGTTGTCCGTTCCATAATTACCACCGTGATGGGGCAATGCGTGTCGATGGCAATAGCGGAAACACGGTGACTTATGAACCAAACAATGCAGGATTGTTCCAGGAACAACCTGAATTCAAACATCCATCATTAGCTTTAGAAGGAGATGCCGACCACTGGAACCATCGTCAAGATGAAGATTATTTCAGCCAGCCTCGTAAACTGTTTATGTTAATAAACAGTAAAGAGCATCAACGTATGTTTGATCGTATCGCCAGTGAGCTATCACAAGCACATGAAGATACTCAACGTCGTCAGGTTGAGCTATTTAGAAAAGTTCACCCAGAATATGGCGCCGGTGTTGAAAACGCGCTGAAAAAAATGAAAGGATAATGTCTAACAACACAGTTTTTTAACCATCTCTGCCCATTATTACACGATAAATAATGGGCAGTACGAAGTGTTCAATTGAATATTTTCATCATGCCAGCTTTTGCCACATATTATTTTTTTCAGCAAAAACCAATTTTTCTGCTTGCTGCTGGATACTGGTTTCTGACAACTTTCTCAGCATGTCACCAATATAACTTTGCTCATCAATTGATTCTGTGTAGAGAGAACGTAAAGCAACATCGGCAACCCTTGGAATACCAGATTGCCCCTTTTCCCAACGAGCAATTGTCTGGATATCAACGCCCAACAAGTTAGACAAGAGCTTTTGCGACATATTCATTTCAATACGTAAAAAACGAACTTCTTCTGCTGACAGTGGGCGTTTCAGTGAAACTAATACCTTAGCAATTAAACGATGCAATTCATCAAGATTGTCGATACTGATATAAACTTCACCATCAGTTATTTCCTGTTGAAATCCATTCGCTAACCAAATATTTGATAATCCACTTTCAACATAATGATACATAATATTATCCTTATTTAACTATTACCGTAATCACAAAACAAGACGGGTCATACTCACATCTTTTTAAAACAATAACGACTTCGATCAATTCTCCCGCCGCAATGCCTTGAAGATTGAATTTCCAATCACCACTCGCCGTTTGATGTGGTTGCTCTGTTATATGATTATGTCGGCTCTTTAATACGTTAATGATTTGCCGAGTCGTCACTCCTCGCTCAACCATTCTTTGTTTAACATGATGAGTATATTTAATACGCCCCGTGTGATTCTCAGCTAACTCACTGATAATTCTCTTTGCTGATACAGAATTCAGAGGAAATTCTCTGATTATAGGCAATCCATTTTCTTCCATGAAATCTCCTATCAAAAAGATATCTATCATTATGATAGCTTTGGCGACATAGTTCAAGAAAAACTGGGTAAATCCATCACCCATTTTTTAATTTGCTGGCGGGAAATTTTAATGCCGTTATTTTTAAACTGCTTAGGTAGCAGATAGTAAGCTACCGGGCGCTGAAAAGAAGCCAGTTTACCAATCAACCATTCAGGTAATGTATCAATGACCTCAGATGAATTACTGTCTATCACCGCGACAGGGCGATAACCAAATTCATAATCGGGGACGGGAACAATAAAGTTTTGCGCGACCTGCGGGTGGGTGTTAATCACCCGTTCAATATCTTCCGGCTGAATCCCTTCTCCACCACTGAAAAATTGATTATCCATCCGGCCAAGTATTTGCAACTCACCATTTTGTATCACTCCTCGATCACGGGTACGAAACCAACCATCATGATCAGCTAACGGTTGTAATTTACCATCCAGCCAATATCCATTGGCAAGACTGCCAGAACGAATCTGAATTTCTTCATTTATCAGCCGAATTTCTTTGCCCGGTAAGGGATTGCCGACACCGGGAAGATCATCAGCCCGTTTAATGCACACTGTTGAAGCCAGCTCGGTCAAACCATAACTACACCAACAACGAATACCTTGCTGCTCCGCCCTTTGAGTCAATTCAATGGGGATCATTGATCCACCCAAAAGTACTTCTTTTAAATTCAGTGTCTGATTTTGTGAAGACTCCAGTAACCGCCAAAGCTGAGTTGGAACCAATGATGCGTGAGTACAATCTGCCAAAGTATGATCTAACAGACTGGTATTTCTGAGCACTAAAGAAGCCCCTTTGATTAACCAGCGCCAAATGATCCCCTGACCAGATACATGAAACAATGGCAATGAAAGCAACCAGCTATCTTGCTGCTGAAAATTGATTACTGAAAGTACATCTTGCGCACTGGCAAGATGAGCATGAATCGAGTGAACAGCCGCTTTAGGCAACCCGGAAGAGCCAGAGGTCAGTATCATACTGGCCGGGCGCATAGCATCCCATGCCACTGAATTATCATCAGAGTTCAGTAGTTCACTTTGCCAACCGAGGGAGATGGCATCCATCACAGGCAAACTGTCATCACAAAAATCAGCCACGAAATCGATATTCAAATGCGGTAGTAATTGAGCCAAGAGTATTTCAGGCAATTGAGGATTCAGTGGCAATACCCGAGCACCACACTGTAAAGCCGCAAGATAACAAAACAACATCTCTTCGCTGTTCTTTCCTCGCAGCATTACGCCACTACCTTCAACTACCCCCTGTTGGCGAAAATTGGCCGCTATGGTATCCAAAGAGATAACTAATTGATGCCAAGTTAGGGACCGATCACGCAACTTAACAGCAATATTTTCAGGGCTAAACGACGCCCAGTAGCGCCACGGCCACTGGGTAAATGAATTTAACTGCGCCATGCGATTTCTAACTCGTCCAATCCTGTTACTGGCATCGTGCTACCCGGCCAACGGCGCACCAACTGAGACTGAATCAATTCCAGCGTATCCAGTCCGGGAATAGTCGCTGGCGTCAGCCAATGAGCAATACGGGCAAGCTGAGTCAAACCGAAGCTGGTTTCAATACTGGAGCTGATCACCGCCTCTAATCCAGCATTGTGCGCGGCTGAAATCAACTGACAGCAACGGGAAAGGCTTCCTATCAGAGTGGGTTTAATCACAATAGCAGTCACCCCTGCTTGTGCCTCTACCTCAAAACCTTCATCACGAACGCTTTCATCCCATGCAATGGCGATCCCTGTATCACGGGCAAAAGAGAGCGATTGTTCCGGGGTTTGACAAGGCTCTTCCAAAAAGGCAATTCGGTGGCGGTAATCAGGATTGACATACTTAGCGAAACTGTCCGCTTTAGCACGGCTCCAACTACGGTTAGCATCCAGCCGCAAAGACAAATCCGGTATCGCTTCCAGCAAAACGTTAACGACCATGCCATCACGTACAGCTTCATATAGCCCAATTTTCACTTTGGCGACTTTTTGCCCACTCATGTTACTGATACGAACAATCAGTTCATCAGGATCGCCATTACACAGAGGCGCTTTCCGATAGTCAGCATCTTGCGGTAATTTACCCTGCAATTCAGCTAATGCGCAGCTAATCCCAAATGCGACAGAAGGTAATTCACTTTCATCAGGTTCAGCGCCAAGGCGCCACCGTTTCAGCCATGCCACCGCGGCTTCACCGGCCTGTTCAACAGTTTCTTTGCTGAATTCCGGTAGTGGTGCAATTTCACCCCATCCCTGTTGACCATTTTCCTGTAAGTGAATCAAAAAACCATCACGAGTTTTAAGCCGCTGATATCGCAGGATAACGCCTGCCTCCATTGGCAATCTGAACCGGTATAAAGTTGCAGTACGCATTATGGGTTACGTTTAAATTTACTGAAATCAGGATGGCGTTTCTCAACGAATGCATTACGCCCTTCCTGCCCCTCTTCTGTCATATAGAAAAGCATGGTGGCATTACCTGCCAGCTCCTGTAATCCAGACTGACCATCACAATCCGCATTTAGAGCCGCTTTTAAGCAACGCAAGGCCATTGGGCTATTTTTCAGCATTTCACGACACCAGCGAACGGTCTCTTTTTCCAGATCCGCATAAGGCACAACGGTGTTAATCAACCCCATCTCCAACGCTTGTTTAGCATCATATTGACGACACAAGAACCAAATTTCGCGGGCCTTTTTCTGACCAACAATCCGTGCCATGTAAGATGCTCCCCAACCGCCGTCAAAAGAACCCACTTTAGGCCCGGTCTGACCGAAAATAGCGTTATCAGCAGCAATAGTCAGATCACACACCAAATGCAGTACATGACCACCACCAATCGCATATCCAGCAACCATAGCAACGACGGGTTTTGGACAAGTGCGAATCTGGCGCTGGAAATCCAAGACATTCAGGTGATGCATGCCGTTGTCATCTTTATAACCACCATGATCGCCACGGACTTTTTGATCACCACCAGCACAAAAAGCTTTTTCACCTCTACCCGTCAGGATTATCACACCGATATTGTCATCATAACGGGCATCATCCAACGCCAACATCATCTCTTTAACCGTCAATGGCCGGAATGCGTTACGTACTTGCGGGCGATTAATGGTGATTTTAGCCATACCATCGGTGGATTTGTGATAAAAAATATCTTCAAACCCTTCGGAATAGTCCTGCCATAGAATTGGGGCATAAAGTTCTTCTTCGCTCGGGTAAATCATATTCGTATTCCTTATACATTAAAGAGTGATAAAAAATGGTTTACTACCGCAGCAAACGCCACCGCGTTCGCTCGGTGAGCATTATGCCCAACATGTGGAATGGTTTGCAGCGGTAAGGCGCAATGTTTTGCCAATTGCTGGAATTTCTTATCATTTTCGCCACACAGATAAACAAAAGGCAACCTCAATTGTTGCAGTACAGGTACTAACCAAGGTTGATGTCCAAGTGAGGTATTTTCCAGCATATTAGCCACACCATCGCCATTATTATGACGGCGTATTTTGATCAGTTGCTGACGCTGTTCAGGTAATAGATCAGAAAAAACCGGCTGCTGATACCAATCAGATAAAACCTGTTCAATCGGCTGAGAACGAAAACGTCCGGCCCAATTTCTATCGTGTTCGAAACGATTATTGCGCTCCTGTTGGGAAAACAATCCAGGATTTCCTCCTTCGATCAGTAACCCACATAATCCCCGCATATCACCATAACAGGCATGATACATAGCAATACGGCCTCCTAATGAGTAGCCCATCAGCCAATATTTGCTAATTTGCTGTTCTGCCAATGTTTCAGATAAAAGACAACTCATATCCATAAGATCTTTTACCCGCACGTCAGTAGAATCACCGTGACCGGGCAGATCGATGACCAATGAGGGATGCTGAGCGCACAGATTCACTAACGGCAACCATTCATCACTACAGCCTAATAATCCATGCAACCACACCAACCAAGGGCGATCATTGTGACTATTGAACTTGCGACAAGCCAGACTCACAATATTGACACCTGTTTTAACAGTTGTTGCAAACATTCAGCCCCTTCTCTCTCCGGCACTTTCAGCTCAATCAGCGTGGTTTCATTTTGTTGCCATGCCTGTTCAATACTTTGTTGCAACTCTATCCAACTTTGTGGGCTGGCATATTTCAAGCCGAACATCGCCGCAGCATGATCAAAATCAACCTGCTGAGGCATACAGTAAAAACGTTGCCTTGCTTCTTCCGGGGTTGGTAGTAAAGAGAAAATCTGTCCGCCGTTATTATTTACCACGATTAACACAATGGGTGAGGAAGGATGACGCAACAGTGCCAAGCTATTGAGATCATAAAGCGCCGATAAATCACCGATAATAGCCAAAGTGGGCTTTGCTGTTGCCCGTTGCACACCCGCCGCAGTGGAAATTAATCCATCAATGCCGCTAGCGCCCCGGTTACTGTAAACCGGATACCCAGCCGGTAATTGCCCCAGCGCATCTATCAAACGAATAATCAGGCTGTTACCGACAAACAACTGCCCTCGTTCAGGCAGTAATTCACGCAATCGATAGGCCACAGTTGCTTCACCGAATTTCCCTGCCAACTCTATTCTGACGCAGTTAACGGCTTTTTCTGACCAGACAATAAGCTCTTCTGCCCACGATGTATGCAATTGCGCCCACGGTATACGCGACTGCGCGGGATGAGCCAGTAACCAGTCAGCAATATGACAGGTTAATTTTTTGCCACGATGATTGGCAGGATCAAGCCGGCCTGGTATTGGATCAATAATCCAAAACTCCTGCGGCTGGCATTTCGCCTGCCACTGTAACAAGCGTTTCCCTATCAAGCTGGAACCAAACTGCACGACCAGTTGCGCTTGCGCTAAAATCTCCTGCACATGAGGATTATCCAGCCATAAATCGGCACAAGGCAATGGCTGCCCAGTTTGTGAAAGCACATTGCCAATCAGCGGCCAACCCAATGCCTTTGCCCATTTAGCAACATTAACTCCCTCTTCGGCACTCATTCGACCAGCCAATACAATGCCTTTTTTCTGTTGCCAACAGTGCCAATCCGGTACTTCCGCCACAACATTAGCCACTGGCTGGCTTAACCAAGGTTCGTTGCTCTTCCACCACTCGCCTAACTGCTGCTGCCACTCACCATAAGCAGGCTCTTCATTACCATATAACGGCTCAGCAAATGGGCAATTAATATGCAAAGCCCCGTGCCGCAAATTCGCCATACCATGATCTATGACAGAAACCAGCCAACTTGCCGGTATATCTACAGTCGGCCTTGGCAAAGAGATTGTTTGGCATGGATAAGAAGCAAAAATACCATTCTGACGGATAGCCTGATTCGCGCCACAATCCATCAATTCTGGCGGCCGATCAGCCGTAAGGAAAACCACGCGTTCACCCGTTAAACTGGCTTCAATTAATGAAGGATAGAGATTTGCCACCGCGGTTCCAGAAGTCACGATAACGGCAACCGGCTCTCTGCTTGCCTTGGATAACCCCAGAGCCAAGTGCCCTAATCCACGTTCGTCAAAATGAGTATGACAAATCAGTTTGTTATTTGACGCGGCAGCTATTGTCAAAGGCGTGGAACGTGAACCGGGTGCAATGCAAACATGACGTAATCCATGACGAGTAAGTGCTTCCAATAAAAGTTCCGCCCAGCGGCGGTTAAATGCGCTGTTTGACATAGTTTACTCAGAGAATTTCTATAAAAGCTGACTATTAGCCTAACGGCACAAATAATTATTTCTTTATCCTAGTTCAATGAATTGCCACTTAATCGGAGATTATTTTCATTCAACTATTCACCTTTCAGTAAAGTGCGCAGCCCGGCAGCTTTATTCTCTATCTCTATCCACTCCTGTTGTGGATCAGAACCCATCACAATCCCGGCACCGGCATATAGAGAAAGTAAATTGTTGTTAATTTCTGCGCAACGCAGGGAAACCGCAAACTCACTCTGTTCACAGGAAAGATATCCTGCGGAACCCGCATACCAATCACGACTGAATGGTTCGCTATCACCAATAAAATCACGCGCCGCTTCACGAGGTAATCCAGCAACAGCCGCCGTTGGTTGTAAACGATGCAAGCAATCACTATCACGATCACTCTCTAACTTTCCCTGAATCCGACGCCGTAAATGCTGGACTTTTCGCAAACGAATCACATCTGGCGGAGCCACATCGACAGAAACCACAGCACCTTGAAGACGCTGGCAAATATCATCAACAACGAGCAAGTTTTCATGTTGATTTTTTTTATCTTCCAGCAACCATTGCCCCAATTTTTCGGCGTGCTGAGTATTATCAGAATTGGCAACCGTCCCCGCTAGCGCCTCTGTATAAAGTTGAGTCTGCTTACGGTAGTAAAGCCGTTCTGGCGAAGACGCCAAAAATGCCTCATGCCGATTAAACGCCAACATAAAATGATAACAACGGTGATTTATCTGGCGGCTCGCTGCCATAAATTGGGCAGCCGCTAAAGGCTCACTCAGTATTAACTGCGTCTTACGCGCCATCACAACCTTCTCCATCTTACGATGGGTGATAGTCTCCAAAGCCAGCTCAATCAAGTCACACCACCGGGCGCGTTCCGGTATATTCTCCGCATTCACTACCACTGCCTGTAACGCGGAGAATTCCCGGTGCGGAACTAACTGTTGCAGGAATTCCTGTGCATTTCTCACATCCTGTCGGCCAGCTATATTCAAATACAACCAGCTTTCGTCACGGTAGCGACGTAATTCGATACGGGGTAAAAACAGATAACCCGCGTCCCCTGCTTCGGATCGCGTAATACGAGCGGGTTGAATCCGATCCCAGGCATTCAGCCCCCAGATCCGTATCTGTGGAAATTGACGGTTTCTGTGCAAAAAATTTTCGGCTGAAACAATATCACTGAAAAGATAGATTTGCCCACAAGCAGCGACCTCTTCATGGCCCTCTCTGTGATGCCAATAGAACTGCGGATAATGAGACTGCGCTGCCAGCCATTCCAGCCAGTAAGCGCTGCAACCGGCTGGCAGAGGAAATGAAATCTGTTGGATACCAACTTCACTAATTTGTTTATTATTCAGTATGTTGCATACATTAGCGACAACATTAGCAATTTGATTCATCACTTCTGCCCCAAAAGACGTGATAAAAAGTAAGATTATACGGGGCATTAATAATAATTAAAGTCCTGATTATTTATGTAGTTATGCTCGTTCGATTCCGTTAGCAATATGCCATTATCCCATACTGAAACAAGCTACATCAGATGTTTTGTCCTTTAAATAAGGCATATTAAGTTCATTAGTATGATCAATTCTTTCGATGCAATTTATAAAAAAACGACTCTTTTACTTACTACGGAAAATTTACTAAATAAATAGCGTTATTATAAACCAAGAAATAAATATTTATTTTTCTAAAAAAATCTCGCTATAAAAAAACATATATTATTTTCACAATAGCCAAATAGAATTATAAAAACATCCACCTTATTTGTTAATTCTAACCTATTGTGTGAATAATTAACAATTTAATTGAAATATAGATCTAAAAATAACAAAAGACTTTATTCAATAACATCAGAAAAATAGGTTACGACCCCATTTTTTTTAAACATGCCATAAATGACAAATCAAAAAATATTTAACTCATTCTTTATAAAAAGACTATATTACCCACTTTTTAAATTAATAATGTGAAAATCACATAACCCCCACATCACAAACCAACACAACTAATTGTTTTAAAATGACTTTTATAAAACAACATTAAAATTTTTTATGTTTTTTACATTAACATCAATTAAAAAATGAAATTTAAAATCATATAAACAAGAAAAACAAAAGATTGTTTTCACATTTCATGACTAAAATAATAAAAATTCATATTATTTAATTCCATACATTAGATATACAAAAATCATAAACAATTTCATTTAAGATTAATAAAAACGACAAAAAATTATTTAATAAAACTCATAAATAAAACTATTTTTTCAACAATCAATCCCGAAAATATGTGTATTTTTAATTCGGATTATTCAATAAAAAATACAACATTAATTTAACAACATGAGTATTATGACTTTCGGTTGTGCCTTGATGTATCTAATAATTTTTCAATAAAGCAAGAACCATTAATGGAGAAATATATGTTATTAGCTCAACTTCCAGCGGAAAAAACACTGAACGAAACAGATATTCCCTCGGCTACCTTGCAATTACTGACTGGTAAACAAGAAGGTGTTGCCCGCCCCGGAGGAATATTTACCAAAGAAGACCTGATTAATATCAAACTGTATGTCAAGAAGGGCCTATCACTACCTTTTAATCTTGAGGAAGTGAAGAGCTATCTCGGCTACCAAAGAGTCAATATCGCTGGACTGGAACCAGAGGATATTCACACCTTGTTTGAAGAAATCCGCATCCATTCTCTTAGCTGGAGTGAAGTAGAAAAAGATGTTCTACAACAGAGCATTGACCTGGAAGTTATTGGTCAACAAATTACCGAAACCGGAGAGAATATACTCAGTATCATCAATGAGATGCCAATTATTGAACGCATCAAGAGAAGATTGGGAGATATCTCAAGAAGACAACTTTCCGAGATCACCTATACCTACGAAGATAGAGAAGTATCGTATGCTCTGGTAGAAATCCTCGACACCATGAAGAGCGATATTGAGAAACAGCGGCAAAAAACTGAAAAAGTCAAAAACGAAGTATCCGATTTCAAACTAAAACTGATTGGTGGCAGGCTGTCAAACGGCAGTATTGCTATGGGGTTGCAACCACAAGTTGAAAGTAAAAGAAAGCTGATGAAAGACAATAAAATGTCAGTCAGTATCGGAGATTTGGACGAAAAAATTATCGAAAAGAAAGCGGAAATCGACCAACTCAAGCAAGATTACAATAAATTCGTTGGCCTTGCTTTTTCTGGTATTGCCGGAGGGATTATAGGTCTCGCAATTACTGGCGGTATTTTTGGTTCTAAGGCAGAAGAAGTACGTAAACTAAAAAATGAGCTGATCGCAGAAGTACGCAGCCTGGAAGATAACATTAAGGGTAAGCGCGCCCTACAAAAATCCATTACCACTTTATCTCTTGATTTTAGCGACATTGATACCCGTTTGCTGGATGCAGAAGTGGCATTGAACCATTTGGATTACATGTGGCAATCCATGCTAACTCAAATCAATGCCTCTAGGGATAAATTCTCTCAGATTAACGACGCACTAAAACTGACCTCTTTCATCACTAAATTCCAGCAAGTGATAAGCCCTTGGAAAGAGGTAGAAGGCTCCGCTAAACAATTAGTCAGAGTTTTCGATGAGGCGTTGAAAGAATACAAAAATCGCTACAACTAATTGTTTCCTCTCGTATGACATAAGAAATAGAAAAAAGGAGTATTAGAATGAGTGAGATCATCACTTTTCCACAGCAGACTGTTGTTTACCCAGAAATTAACGTAAAAACCTTGAGTCAAGCAGTGAAAAATATCTGGCGGCTGTCACACCAGCAAAAGTCAGGCATTGAAATCATTCAGGAAAAAACACTACGGATAAGCTTATACAGCCGTGACCTCGACGAAGCAGCTCGTGCCTCTGTGCCTCAATTGCAAACTGTCCTGAGACAACTACCCCCTCAAGACTACTTCCTGACCCTCACTGAAATCGATACAGAACTGGAAGATCCCGAATTAGATGATGAAACTCGAAATACTCTTTTGGAAGCACGCTCAGAACATATCCGCAATCTAAAAAAAGATGTCAAAGGTGTTATTCGCAGCTTACGCAAAGAAGCGAACCTAATGGCAAGTAGGATTGCCGATGTAAGCAATGTCGTGATCTTAGAACGCCTGGAAAGTAGTCTGAAAGAGGAACAAGAACGAAAAGCAGAAATTCAGGCTGATATTGCTCAGCAAGAGAAAAATAAAGCCAAATTAGTTGTAGATCGCAACAAAATCATCGAAAGCCAGGACGTTATCCGTCAATACAATTTGGCTGACATGTTCAAAGACTATATTCCCAATATCAGCGATCTGGATAAACTGGATTTAGCCAATCCTAAAAAAGAACTGATCAAACAGGCAATTAAGCAAGGAGTTGAAATTGCTAAAAAGATTCTGGGTAATATTTCCAAAGGATTGAAATATATAGAATTGGCTGATGCCAGAGCCAAATTGGATGAACGAATCAATCAGATAAACAAAGATTGCGACGACCTGAAAATCCAATTAAAAGGAGTAGAACAACGGATTGCCGGTATAGAGGATGTGCACCAAATCGACAAGGAGAGAACCACATTACTACTTCAAGCAGCTAAATTAGAACAAGCATGGAATATATTTGCCAAACAATTACAGAACACCATAGATGGTAAAATCGACCAACAAGATCTAACCAAGATCATACACAAACAGTTGGATTTCCTTGATGATTTAGCATTGCAATATAACTCGATGCTACTGAGCTAAGCACTAAGAAGACTCTTTCTCTTATATAGGAGATAAAAAATAGGAGATAAAAACAACCCGGTAGGAATAAACCTTACCGGGTCAGGTTATTGACCAACCCATTTAAAAACATCCCCAAAGACATAAGCAAGGCCGCACGTCTGCTAGATTGGGAGCATAATATCATTACGCGAAAACTGAAAGATTTTCACAAATCTACCCTTCTAATAAGCATCAGTCCTGCATTATCGATTGTGTCACATGATCGATTGTATTGCATGATCGAGTGATGTTTTAATGCTCGTCACCATTTTTTCGATATAAATTAGGAGAATGTAAATGAGCAAGCTAATTCTGTCCTCTAATATGTTGTTGAAAGAGGAACAAACTGTTTCGTTGACCCAAGTAGACCTAACCAAAGAAGACCCATCTCTGCTGGAGTTGCTACAACAGCAAATTGAAGCCGAGGACAGTCTCACGCAACAGACCGGACCACGTTGGTATCGCTCTGGTTTAGGCCCTAAACCAACTCAAGGCGGAAAGTATATTTCTGGTACAACCTTAGCTCCCTTGAACGGACCGACGCCTTCAGGAATTGTGAACACCATTCAGTGTACTTATGACCGAATCAATTGGGCTGGCTGGCAAAATCAAATCACGCTGCGTCTTTTCATCACCACCCCGGATAATTCTGCTGCATGGGAAGCATTTCCGGATGTAGCCAGCGACTCAGCCACAATCAATGCCGCAGGAGCTAATGTTCCAGCAGACTGTAGGATTACCCTGCAAATGAAAGTCGGAAATATCACGGGCGGGTTGTATCAGCCGCCGTACATTTCATCCTATGACTGCTGGGTAAACTACAACTAACACGAACTGTTAAGGATGCGCCTTTGGATATGTGCCAAAGGTGCATTGCTAAATACGTTGTTTACTGTGAAAGATGTTATCCTGAATATATTCTTGAAGAAGTCAGATTGGATGCGATAATTAAAGAAATGGACTTTAATTTTAATGCCATTAATATATTTCTTACCCTCTTTGGTTTTAAGCCTAAAAATAAAATACAAGAAAAAGGAAAAACGAGAAAATCAGAGTATCGATTTAATGAAAATGGGTAAATTTAAATTACAGGCTCAAAATAGCTCAATAAAAACCACTCATTAAATGAATTTTTAATTGAAAAATAAGAAAACTCTCGGAATGAAAATCGCTTTACTCGATATCACCTTTTTAACCATATTCATTTTATCTTTTCACCTGCATTCCCCTTTAACAGCCTATTTACATCCATATTTAATTCGTTTATCGGCAATGTTATCCCCCACTTATTTTACATTTACCTAACCTGACATGACCATTTAAAATCACAAAAACAAAAATATTAAAGATCTCATATAAAAGACGGATTTAAATAACGTTTCATAATTCTGCTACACATGAGTTTCTTCAACCCATTGTTATACATAGAATTATGAGTAGTATAAGATGTAGCGCTATTTTGGAATCTTATTTAACTATAAGTGCATATTTTTAAAAACACGTTAATCAAACTTAATCCAATCCCATTAACTATTAATAGCAAATTGAAAAGAAATCAGCGAAAAAAGAATATTATCCGAAAAAACATAAAGGGGAATCTTTATACCATCAAGCTATTTATTGGTTGATTTATAAAAATAAAAGAAAGAGTGATAACTTATAAAAACTGTTCAAAATTGCCAATGAAACAGCATCAACAAAGATAAAAAGCAAGTATGATTAACGTTGATTAAACGTAAAACACAATATACCATGATGATTAAACTTAATAGAAATCAGGCAGTAAGAACAGTAAGAACAACGATTAAAACCAGAGGTTAAGAGTCTGTACATTATTCTGTGTAATTGCCACCTGATTATAAGTGACATAAGATGTATAACCATTTTGAAATCTCATTTATACCCCGTAAAAAAGGCAAATAAGAACATAAAATATTATTAAATGAATTTACTGATTTATTTAAACATCATTTAAATAGACATAGCTTTAAGAGAAAACCTAAAATCATATGACGAGACTATTTTAATAAATAAAATATTTTATTTTTATAGCCCAAGTCTTTTCAAAACTGACCCGGTAAGAATAATCTTACCGGGTTTTTATATTCCAAATAATCCGTAACAACTGACTGGCTATTTAGAGAATAATTTTCGCTTGCTGTATCACATCAATCAGCGGTTGAGGCCAGATACCTAGCGCTAATACCAATAATGCGGAAACCAGAACAACGATCCCGCCGGCAGTCGATGCCCAGTTCCTTGGTGTATCGCGGTTAAGGGCCTTTGGCGCAGGCAGATACAAACTGACCATCACCCGCAGGTAGTAATACAAACCGATAGCACTACCTACCACCACAGCCCCCGTCAGCCACCACAGTTCCGCTTTCACACCCAACACAATGACATAGAATTTACCAATAAAACCAAATGTCATTGGTATCCCCGCCAGCGACAACATCATCACCGTCATCACCGCAGACAGAATAGGTTTATGCCAAAACAGGCCACGATATGAGTAGAGGGAATCTGCATCCGGCCCTTTATATGGGCTGGACATGAGGCTAACAACGCCAAATGCGCCGATACTGCTAAACAAATAACCTGCCAGATAGATACCGACCGTCTCTTCTGAAAGCTGGTGATTCTGTACCGCCACCAGCGCCACCAACAAATAACCCAGGTGAGCAATAGAAGAGTAACCAAGCAGACGTTTGATATTTGTCTGGGTCAACGCCATCAAGTTACCGAACAGCATAGAAGCAATGGCAATAACGGTTAATACCGTGCGCAATGCTTCGCTATCCGCCATTGGCGCTTCAACAAACAAGCGCACCACTACTGCAAAAATCGCTATCTTACTGGCTGTTGCCAGGAAGGTAGAGACCGGAGCCGGCGCTCCCTGATAAACATCCGGTGTCCAGAGATGGAAAGGAACCAGTGATAATTTGAAGCCAAGGCCAACAACCAGCATACCCAAGCCTGACAGTATCAAAGGTTGATAGATATAGCTGTCAGACAAACGATGCCCCAATGCGGCAAAAGAGAGATCGCCTGATTCCGCATATAACAACGCTATACCAAATAGCATGAAAGAAGAGGCTGCCGCAGACAGCAGCATATACTTGATAGCCGCTTCCAGAGAGCGTTTCTGGCGATATGCATAACCAATCAAACCAAACAGCGGCAAAGTTAATAACTCAATACCGATAAACAATGATGCCAGGTGGTTTGCACAAGCCAGAAGAATCCCGCCTACTGTCGCAATTAGCACCAGCAAATAGAACTCTTCTTTGTTATCTGGATAGTTTTCTAACCAAGAATAGGCGAAAGTCGTCGTTGCCAAGCTCGCAACCAGCACGAGGCCAATATAGAGCATAGCATAGCGATCCACATGAACCAGTGGGGTGACATCCATCGCTTCTTGCTGTCCGACAAAATAGAGAGACAGCAAAGCTAGATTCAAACCTACCACGGTCAGAGTAGTGTTAATAAAGTGATCGCGTCGCCACGCAATGGACAGCATCACAACCACTACCGTCAATCCGACGATCAACAGCGGTAACAGCGCGATCAGTTGTTGAGGAGTTATTGTCATGGCGAATTACGGCCTTGTAGTTGAAATTGAAGCTGAATACCAGGTCTGGATGTTATCCATCGCTGCCGCTGAAGTATCAAGGATAGGTTGTGGGTAAAAACCCATCACCACCAGTAATATCAACAGCACCATTACAATGGATACTTCTCGCATATCCATCCGTCTTAGTGGTTCGTCTGATTTTGCCTCACCGTAGTAAGCACGCTGCATCATGTACAGGGCATAAACAGAAGCGAAAACCAGACCAAATACAGAAATCGTTATAATTAACGGAAATTCACTAAAACTACCAAACAGGATCATAAATTCACCGACGAAGTTACCGGTCCCCGGCATTCCCAGTGTCGCAACAGCAAAAGAGAGCGATAACGCAGGCAAGAACTGCACACGTTTCCACAAACCGCCCATGAGATTCATATCACGGGTATGTAAGCGTTCATAAAGTTGCCCACAGAGAATAAACATACCTGCGGCTGACAGACCATGAGCAATCATCTGAATAATTGCCCCCTGGTAAGCAAGCTGGCTGCCAGAATAGATCGCGATTAACACAAACCCCATATGAGAGATACTGGTATAAGCAATCAAGCGTTTGATATCTGTCTGGCTGAACGCCATCCATGCGCCATAGAAGATCCCAAGTACACCGAACCACATCGCAATCGGTGTGAACTCATGAGAAGCTTCCGGGAACAACGGCAAAGCAAAACGCAACAGACCATAACCTGCGGTTTTCAGCAAGATACCCGCCAGGTCAACAGAACCCGCGGTTGGCGCCTGACTGTGCGCGTCAGGCAACCACCCATGTAAAGGCACAACCGGCATTTTTACCGCAAACGCAATGAAGAAACCGAGCATCAGTAAGTATTGAACGGTATGTGACATTGGTGTATTCAGCAGTTCTTGATAGCTGAATGTCCACTCGCCTGTCCCGTTATAGTGAACCAATACCAATGCCATAATCGCAATTAACATCACCAAGCCACTCGCCTGAGTGTAAATGAAAAACTTGGTCGCCGCAGTGATACGAGTCTTACCGCCTGAGCCTCTGTGTCCCCACAGTGCAATCAGGAAGTACATCGGTACCAACATCATTTCCCAGAAGAAGAAGAACAGGAACATGTCGATAGCGAGGAACACCCCCATCACACCACCCAAGATCCACAGCAAGTTCAAGTGGAAAAAGCCCTGATATGGCTGATTTTCCGTCCATGAACAGAGAATAGCCATCAGCCCCAGTAGCGCGGTCAACACCACCATCAGCAGCGATAAGCCATCCAGAGCAAGGTGAATACTGATGCCAAAACGTGGGATCCACGGCATAAGAAATTCCTCTTGCCATTGAGGTATCCCTTGTGGATTAGCCAAGGTGTAGCCCCCCTGCAACCACAGTTGCAGAGAGAGTACCAGAGTCAACCCCATCGAAATTAACGCGATCCAACGCGGTACACGGGTACCGAAGCGTTCAGCCTGCCAACTCAACAGGCCACCGATGAAGGGCATAAGAATTAGCCAAGGTAATAGCATGGCGCAATGTATCCCTTAAATTAAACCAGTAGCAGCAGAGCTAAAACCAGCACTGCACCCAACCCCATAGAGGCAACGTACCAACGGACCTGTCCATTTTCACTCAGACTAAGACCTTTGTTACTCCAGCGTGATAACACCGCAGGAATATTCATCAGTGAATTTAGCGGATCGTTTCGTAATACATGCGTAATGTTCTTGAACGGCTTAACAAATACCCAGTCATAGAGAACATCAAAGCCCCAAGCATTAAACCACCACACGGAGAAGAAACGCCCCGGAGCACTTTTTGCCACACCATTCACCAACTGACGTTTACCCAGATACAGTGCCATTGCCAGCAAAATACCCGCCACAGCGATCACGCCAGAAACCACTTCCAGGGTCATTTTGCCTGTGTGATCCGTTGCATGGCTTCCCGGCAACACACCAGCCAATGGCGGCGCAATCAGTGCGCCCACAAAGGTGGAAAGCACCAGCAATACCAGTAACGGCAGGTGATGGGTAATACCTTTAACAGGATGGGCTTTTGTTTTCGCCTCACCGTGGAATACGATGAAAATCATGCGGAAGGTATACAAAGAAGTCATAAATGCCCCCGCCAAACCCGCCAGCATTAGGTTGATATGACCATGTGACATCGCTCCCCACAGAATTTCATCTTTACTGTAGAAACCGGCAGTGACGATTGGCAACGCTGATAACGCCGCGCCACCCACCAGGAAGCAGACATAAACCAACGGAATGGATTTACGCAATCCTCCCATTTTGAAAATATTCTGCTCATGATGACAGGCCAGAATGACGGAACCCGATGCCAGAAACAACAGCGCCTTAAAGAAAGCGTGAGTCATCAGGTGGAAGATTGCCGCATCCCATGCCTGAACCCCCAACGCCAGGAACATGTAGCCAATCTGGCTCATGGTTGAGTAAGCCAATACACGCTTAATATCGGTTTGCACTAACGCAGCAAAACCTGCCAACACCAACGTGATAGCGCCGATAGTGCCAACCAGTTGCAGGATTTCCGGCGCCATCAGGAATAGACCGTGGCTACGCGCGACCAAGTACACCCCGGCGGTTACCATCGTTGCCGCATGAATCAGCGCAGAAACCGGCGTCGGACCGGCCATCGCATCGGCCAACCAGGTTTGTAACGGCAACTGGGCTGATTTACCTACCGCTCCCCCCAATATCATCAGGGTTGCCCAAGTAATCACTGAAGAACCGGCTTCCAGATGCTGTGGAGCTAAAATCGCCAACTCGCGGAAGTTCAACGTTCCCAGATTGTCATACAGAATGAACATGCCGATAGCCAAGAAGACGTCACCCACACGGGTAACAACAAAGGCTTTCATTGCCGCGGCGCCATTCGCCGGGTTGGTATAGTAGAAGCCAATCAGCAGGTAACTGCACAGACCTACCCCTTCCCAACCGAGATACATCAGCATCATGTTATCTGCCAGAACCAGTATCACCATGCTAGCGATAAACAGGTTGGTATAAGCGAAGAAACGGGAATAACCCTCTTCACCACGCATATACCACGAGGCATACATATGGATCAGGAAACCAACGCCAGTCACCACACTCAACATGGTAAGGGATAAACCATCAAGCACCAGAGTAAACGGGATACTGAAATTCCCAACTTCCATCCAGTTCCACAGGTTCTGACTGTAAACCAGATCACCCGCACCATTCTGACTGTTGAAATCGATAGCAACCCATAAGGTAACCAACGCAGCCAAACCAACAGAACTAATCCCGATGGTAGCTGATGTATTTTCAGACCAGCGGCCACGGGAAAATGCCAACAGCAAAAATCCCAGCAGTGGCAGCAGAATTGTTAAATAGAGTAAGTTCATCCGCGCATCTCACTGACTGTATCAATATTCAGATTCTGGCGACGACGATAGAGCTGCAATAACAGCGCCAGGCCAATACTCGCCTCTGCCGCCGCCAAGCTGATAGCCAAAATAAACATCACTTGACCATCTGGCTGGCCCCAATAGCTGCCTACCACAACAAAAGCCAAAGCCGCAGCATTAATCATCACTTCGAGCCCAATTAACATAAACAACAGATTACGGCGAATGATGAGCCCGGTCAGGCCCAACACAAATAGAATAGCCGCCAAAATCAGTCCATGTTGAAGAGGTATCATGGTTGTTCCTCCGCATTTCGGTTGCTGAGCACTTCACCCTGTTTATGCTCACGGCCTATGTGATACGCCACCACCATACCGGCAAGTAATAGCAAAGAAGCCAGTTCAACGGCCAATACATACGGACCAAACAAACTGATACCCACTTCTTTAGCACTGATAACTTCGCCGGTAATATTGTCAGCGATATCGCCATGAGAAACATTGATAATGGTATACACCAGCACAACAAGCAGCACCGCTGACAGTATCCCCGGACCAATCCAGGTCCTCGGTTTCAACCAGACACGCTCTTGTTCAACAACAGATTTGCCAAGGTTAAGCATCATCACCACGAAAACAAACAGCACCATGATGGCCCCGGCGTAGACGATGATCTCCAGCGCACCGGCAAAATAAGCGCCAAGCGAAAAAAACACCGCTGAAAGCGCCAGCAGAGACACAATCAGATACAAAAGCGCGTGTATCGGATTGGTATGGGTAATCACCCTGATAGTTGCCAATATGGCAATCAACCCGGCAGTATAAAACGTAAATTCCATGAATATCGCTCCTTACGGCAACAGGCTTTTAACGTCGATAGGTTTCGCTTCATTGTCAGCTTCACCTTTCGATTTGCCGCCAATCGCCATACCTGTCTTACGGTAAAAGTTATAATCAGGATATTTACCCGGACCTGAAATCGTCAGGTCCTCTTTTTCATACACCAGATCCTGGCGCTTAAACTCCCCCATTTCGAAATCCGGCGTTAATTGGATCGCAGTCGTCGGGCAAGCTTCTTCACATAAGCCACAGAAAATACAACGTGAGAAGTTAACGCGGAAAAATTCTGGATACCAACGACCATCTTTATGTTCAGCTTTTTGCAGTGAAATACATCCCACCGGGCAAACCGCCGCACACAGGTTACAGGCAACACAACGCTCTTCACCGTCCGGATCGCGCGTTAGCACAATACGGCCACGGTAACGGGGCGGCAGATAAACCGGTTCCTCTGGATACATTTGGGTTTCGCGCTTATGAAAGGCATGCAAGCCAATCATCCAAATACTGCGTACCTGGGTGGCAAAACCAACCACTAACTCTTTTAATGTCATGGTTCATTCCCCCCTTATTGAGCGTTGTACAAAATCACTGCCGCAGTCGCCAGCAGGTTAAGTAAGGTTAGCGGCAGACAGACTTTCCAGCCAAACGACATCACCTGGTCATAACGCGGACGTGGTAAAGAGGCGCGTATCAGGATGAACATCACCATGAAGAATGCCGTTTTCAACGCAAACCAGACAAACGGCGGCAAGAACGGACCATGCCAGCCACCAAAGAACATTGTCACAATCAGGGCAGAAACCGTGACAATACCGATATATTCACCAACGAAGAACAGACCGAATTTCATACCGGAATATTCAATATGATAGCCGTCAGCCAGCTCCTGTTCTGCTTCCGGCTGGTCAAATGGATGACGGTGACACACCGCCACACCCGCGATAGCAAAAGTCAAGAAGCCAAAGAACTGAGGAATGACATTCCACATATGCTCCTGTGCATTGACGATATCCACCATATTGAAAGAATCTGCCTGCGCCACAACGCCCATAAAGGAGAGGCCGATAAACACTTCGTAACTCAGTGTCTGCGCAGAAGCACGCATCGCCCCCAGTAATGAGTATTTGTTGTTACTTGACCATCCAGCAAACAGCACCGCATAGACAGCCAGACCCGCCATCATCATAAAGAACAAAATACCTATGTTCAGGTCGGCGGCCATCCAAGTCGGCGTGATCGGCACAATGGCAAATGCCAGCAACAGAGAAACGAAACCAATCACCGGCGCCAAGGTAAAGATCATTCTGTCGGCAAACCGGGGTACCCAATCCTCTTTGAAGAACATTTTGATCATGTCAGCGACAATCTGTAACGACCCACCCCAACCTACACGATTTGGCCCATAACGGTTTTGAAACAGCCCTAGCAAACGACGTTCGCCAAAGCTCATCAATGCCCCACAGACAACCACCACGACCAAAATCACCACGGCCTTGAGAACAGCGATCAGCACATCAATAATTTCGGGGGTTAACCAACTCATTATGCAACCTCCCGTAAATTATTCACGGAAACACCCGCCAATACCGGAGGAATACCCGGCATTCCCATTGGCAAACCAATCTGCCCTTGAGCAAGATTTTCACTCAGACGAACCGCC
The DNA here is from genome assembly GCF_019090985.1 of Photorhabdus akhurstii. Taxonomy (NCBI): domain Bacteria; kingdom Pseudomonadati; phylum Pseudomonadota; class Gammaproteobacteria; order Enterobacterales; family Morganellaceae; genus Photorhabdus; species Photorhabdus akhurstii. The sequence goes on from NZ_CP020335.1 coordinate 3,562,882, forward strand.
AGACGCAGTTGCTGACCAAAACAATCAAACTCCAGAACAGAACCCGTTTTCACACCCAATTGATCCGCATCTTTGCTATTGAGCATCACATAAGGCTCCGGCATACGTTCCTGAATCACATCAGAACGCTGAGTTAACTCTTCACTACCAAACAAGTGATGGTAAGGAGCCACTGTCCATTGGTTATTTTGCGCAGTAAAGGCTGTCGGGATCTGATCAAAGTAGTTCAGACCGCCATCAGTAGTTTCAATCAGACGCACACCGGGATCACCAAAGCGCAGATGACCACCTACCTCCGCCTGGAATTTGTTCCAAGCCTGTGGTGAGTTCCAGCCCGGCGCCCATGCAAATGGCACCTGCTGACGATAGGCATTAGGGCTATTGTTACCTTCCATTGAGAAAGCGAATGGCGAATCGACATCCTGCGGTTGACGTTGCTCATGTACGCTGAGATTCGCCAACATTGCAGTACGACCACTGTAACGGTGCGGTGAACGCGCCAGTTTCTGACCACGGATGCGGAATGTAGAATCAGGCGCGGCGTCAACAATGCCTTTAAGCTGCGGCATTGTTTCAACACAGGCATCAATAACATGGTCAAGCTGCGTCCAATCTAAATGGCGTTCAGTATAAGTTGTGTGCAAGGAGTGCAACCAACGCCAACTCTCCAGCATCACCACCGATTTGTCATAGAAAGAGGGTTCGAAAACTTGGAAATAACGCTGCGCCCGGCCTTCCTGATTTACCAGCGTACCGTCACTTTCTGCAAAGCTGGAAGCTGGAAGAATCAAATGGGCTTTATCCATGATGGCAGTGCGTTGATGATCAACCACAACCAAGTTTTTCAGCTTGCTCAGTGCATCGTCTACCTTATCTGCTGCGGCATGCCGATAGAGATCATTTTCCATTACGATAGCCGTATCAGATTCACCACTGCTTATCCGTTGCAGCGCAACATCCAGTGGTTGAGCCTCCATCATTCCCAATCCAATACTATTCGCATAGATTGCAACAAACGACAAACCGACATCTGAACCTCGGTCTTTCAGCGCCCAGGCAACATTGGCCGCTGCTTGAATAATCGCATCACTACCGACGTTACTGCCGCTGATAATCAGTGGTTTCTTCGCGCCAATCAACGCTTGCGCAACCATTTCCACTTTAACTTTCAGTTCGTCAGGCAAATTCTCGACTGCCGGCGCAGTGTTATCCAACGCATGAGCGATTGCAAAACCAAAACGCGCCTGATCATCAACCGGCGCACGATAATTCCACGCGGCGATATCATCCAGACGAGTATCATCCACGTTGGTCACAAACAGGGGATATTTCGCACGCTGACCAATATTCATCACAGCGGCAATTTGCCAATCAGCAACTTTCTGAGCGGCCGCCATTTCGCGGGCTTTGCCTTTCACCGCCTGACGAACAGATAATGCCATCCGGGCGCCGGTTTGCGTTAGATCTTCACCTAAAATCAGTACCGCATCATAACTTTCAATTTCACGCAGCGATGGTGTATAAACGCCGCCCTGTTGAAGAATTTCCAACATCATATCAAGGCGTTGTTGTTCAGCCGCGGCAATCCCGCTATAGAAGTTTTCCGCACCCACCAGTTCACGCAGTGCAAAGTTACTTTCCAAACTGGCGCGTGGGGAACCGATACCGATGGCATTCTTCGCCTGACGTAAAATATCCGCCCCGCCCTGCATAGCCTGTTCAGCATTAAGCGAGATCCAATGATCACCACGCAATTGCTGTGGCTGACGAGGACGATCCTTACTGTTGACATAACCGTAACCGAAACGACCACGGTCACACATAAAGTAGTGGTTTACTGTCCCGTTATAACGGTTCTCGATACGACGTAATTCACCATAACGCTCTCCCGGGCTGGTATTGCAACCAATGCTGCACTGTTGGCAGATACTTGGCGCAAACTGCATATCCCATTTACGGTTATAACGTTCAGAGTGGGTTTTATCAGTAAATACCCCTGTTGGACAAATTTCTACCAGGTTACCGGAGAACTCACTTTCCAGCGTGCCACTTTCAGGGCGACCAAAATAGATATTATCGTGAGCGCCATAGACACCAAAATCAGTGCCATCGGCGTAATCTTTGTAATAACGCACACAACGATAACAGGCAATACAGCGGTTCATTTCATGAGAAATAAACGGCCCCAATTCCTGATTGTTGTGAGTACGCTTAGTGAAACGGTATTTACGGAATGTATGACCGGTCATCACGGTCATATCCTGTAAGTGGCAGTTGCCCCCTTCTTCACACACCGGGCAATCGTGCGGATGGTTAGTCATCAACCACTCAACCACACTCTCACGGAACTTTTTAGCCTCTTCATCATCAATCGAGATAAAAGTGCCATCCGCTGCCGGAGTCATACAGGACATTATCAAACGACCGCGCGTATCATCCGCATTTTGATATTGCTTCACCGCACACTGGCGGCAAGCGCCAACGCTTCCAAGCGCTGGATGCCAGCAAAAATAAGGAATATCCAACCCCAAAGAGAGGCAAGCTTGTAACAGGTTATCAGCCCCGTCTACATCATATTTTTTGCCGTCTACATGTATCGTAGCCATAGTCAGCATGCTTCCAAATGACCTGCTTTTCAGCAAGTGTTAATCAAAAATTCTGCTAATTTCGTGAAGAACCCATTACCAACGCTGCTTCAACAGGTTTGACTGGATACCCGCAATGAGATGAGTGTTCCCATAGTCTTTGGTTATAATTCCAGCTTCGAATTCATCACGGAAATATTTGATGGCACTCTGTAGTGGTTCCACGGCCCCTGGAGCATGAGCACAGAATGTATTACCTGGCCCTAGGAAGCGACAGAGTTGTTCCAACGTTTCAATATCCCCGGGTTGCCCTTCCCCACGCTCTATTGCACGCAGGATTTTCACGCTCCACGGCAACCCATCACGACATGGAGTACACCAGCCGCAAGATTCACGGGCAAAGAACTCTTCAAGATTGCGAGTCAAAGAAACCATATTAATTTCATGGTCAACCGCCATTGCCAAGGCAGTGCCCAAACGGCTGCCCGCTTTAGCGATATTTTCGAAATCCATTGGCAGATCCAGATGTTCAGCGGTCAGGAAGTCAGTTCCTGCACCTCCGGGCTGCCATGCTTTGAATTTCAAGCCGTCACGCATACCGCCGGCATAATCTTCAAGAATTTCACGGGCAGTCGTACCAAATGGCAACTCCCACAAGCCCGGATTTTTCACCCGACCAGAGAAGCCCATCAGTTTGGTACCGGCATCTTTACTCTTGCCCGCGCTCAGGCCGATATACCACTCTTTACCGTATTCAAGAATTGAAGGAACGTTGCACAAGGTTTCAACGTTGTTGACGCAAGTAGGCTTGCCCCATGCGCCGGAAGTGGCTGGAAATGGCGGTTTTGAGCGAGGATTTGCTCGGCGGCCTTCCAGTGAGTTAATCAGCGCGGTTTCTTCACCACAGATATAACGCCCTGCGCCGGTATGAACAAACAACTCAAAATCAAAGCCGCTGCCCATAATGTTTTTACCCAACAAACCCGCAGCCTTAGCTTCTTCGATGGCTTTACGCAGATGCACAGCCGCTTCCACATATTCACCACGCAGGAAGATATAGCCACGATAAGCTTTCAAGGCAAACGCACTGATCAACATCCCTTCCACCAGCAGATGAGGAAGTTGCTCCATCAGCAAGCGATCTTTGTAAGTACCCGGCTCCATTTCATCTGCGTTACATAGCAGATAACGGATATTCATGCTTTCATCTTTTGGCATCAGGCTCCACTTCAAACCAGTAGAGAAACCTGCACCGCCACGGCCTTTCAGCCCGGCGTCTTTTACCAAAGAAACCACTTCATCTGGGGACATGCTTTTCAGTGCTTTTTCAGCACCACGATAACCACTTTTGCTACGGTACTCATCCAGCCATACCGGTTGTTTATCATCCCGTAAACGCCAGGTAAGAGGATGGTTTTCCTCGGTAAGAATAATTTCTTTTATTCCTGAATATGCTGTCATGGATACTGCTCCAGTAACTTTTCAATCTCTTCAGGTCTGACAGAACTGTGCGTATCGTCATCGATCATCATGGTCGGGCCTTTGTCGCAGTTACCCAGACAACAGGTTGGCAACAGCGTAAAACGCCCATCTTTCGTCGTCTGCCCCGGACAGATATTCAGATGTTTTTCAATCGCAGCCTGGACATCCTGATAACCGGTAATATGACAAACCACGCTGTCACAATAACGAATAATATGGCGGCCCACCGGTTGACGATAAATCTGGCTGTAGAATGTTGCCACACCCTCTACATCACTAGCGGGAATACCAAGCACATCAGCAATCGCGTAAATGGCGCCATCCGGTACCCAACCACGATGTTTCTGTACAATTTTCAATGCTTCTATCGAAGCGGCGCGCGGATCTTCGTAGTGGTGTTTTTCGTGCTCGATAGCATCGTGCTCTTCGGTGCTCAGCACAAAATCTGTTTTTGCCTGAGACTCTGTTACGTTAACCACATCAAGGCGCGCTTGTTGAGCACTCGCGTTAATTTCACTTTGCATAGTTAGCGATCCACATCAGACATAACAAAATCGATACTGCCCAGATACACGATCAGGTCAGACACTAAGCCACCGCGGATTACCGATGGGATCTGCTGCAAATGCGGATAACTCGGTGTACGGACGCGGGTACGGTAACTCACAGTACTGCCGTCGCTGGTGAGGTAATAGCTGTTGATGCCTTTGGTGGCCTCAATCATTTGGAAAGATTCATTTGCCGGCATTACCGGTCCCCATGACACTTGCAAAAAGTGGTTAATCATGGTCTCAATATGCTGCAAAGTACGCTCTTTGGGTGGTGGCGTCGTCAGTGGGTGATCTGCTTTGAATGGACCTTCAGGCATATTGTCCAGACACTGCTTCAAGATTCGCAAGCTCTGACGCACTTCTTCCACTTTCAACATCACGCGATCATAACAGTCGCCGTTATTACCAATCGGCACGTCGAAATCGAAATTTTCATAGCCGGAGTATGGGCGCCATTTACGCACATCAAACGCAATGCCCGTTGCCCGCAACCCAGCGCCAGTGGTGCCCCATTCAAGAGCTTGTTTGGAATTATAAGCGGCAACCCCAATAGAACGGCCTTTCAAAATGCTGTTTTTCAGCGCTGCTTTCACGTAGGAATCAAGGCGTTTAGGCATCCAGTTCAGGAAATCGCGCAATAATCTATCCCAACCACGCGGCAAGTCATGAGCGACACCGCCAATGCGGAACCACGCCGGGTGCATACGGAAACCGGTAATCGCCTCCACCAGATCATACACTTTCTGGCGGTCAGTAAAGGCGAAGAACACCGGCGTCATCCCGCCAACGTCCTGAATGAAGGTCGAGATGTAGAGTAGGTGGCTGTTAATACGGAACAATTCCGACAACATAACGCGGATGGTTTTTACCCGGTCAGGCACTTCAATTCCCGCCAGTTTCTCCACCGCCAGCACATAAGGCATTTCATTAACACAACCGCCTAAGTATTCAATACGGTCTGTATAGGGAATATAACTGTGCCAAGATTGGCGCTCTCCCATCTTCTCCGCGCCACGATGGTGATAACCAATATCCGGGACACAATCGACAATCTCTTCACCATCCAGTTGCAAAATGATACGGAATGCACCATGAGAAGAGGGATGGTTAGGACCAAGGTTAAGGAACATGAAGTCCTCATTCTCGGTACCTCGTTTCATTCCCCACTCTTCTGGTTTGAAAGTCAGCGCTTCCATTTCCAGATCTTCTTTCTGTCTGGTCAGTTCGAAAGGATCAAATTCCGTCGCACGAGCGGGATAATCCTTACGCAGCGGATGCCCTTCCCAAGTCGGCGGCAACATAATACGACGCAGGTTTGGATGGCCGTTAAAGACAATGCCAAACATTTCCCATGTTTCACGCTCATACCAGTTGGCATTTGGAAACAGAGGAGTTGCAGTCGGGAGATTCAGGTCTTTTTCACTGAGGGCGACCTTCAACATAACATCGCGGTTACGCTCAATAGAAAGTAGGTGATAAAACACAGAAAAATCTGCCTCTGGCAGACCCTGGCGGTGAGTACGCTGACGCTCATCCATGCCATGTAAATCGAACAGCATGACATACGGTTTGGGCAGCTTCTTCAGGAAAATCATTACTTCCAGTAATTGTTCACGCTTCACCCAGACAACTGGCATACCAGTACGGGTTGGCTGAACAGTAAAGGCATCCGGGCCAAAGTGGTTACGCAGCTCACCCACAACCGGATCATCAAGATGGTCGTGAGTTTGCCACGCAGGCCGGGCGCTTTCTTGCGCTATCTGATCTATCATCATTTTTCACCACAACGCTTTGATCAGTGTTCGTTTTGATCAGGATTAGTATCGCAACACATTGCTCTGGTTACATTCATTAGGCTACTTTGAGTCACGCCTACTGTCTAAAAGACAGATTCTAAACTTCGTCTGGCGTACGCAGATTTTTCACTGCGATACGTTCCCCGTGCTTACGTTCTCTTTCTGACTGCATATTGGCACGGTAAACCCCTTGATCTCCCACCACCCAAGACAGCGGACGACGCTCTTTGCCGATCGACTCCTGTAACAGCAACAGAGCTTGCATATAAGCTTCAGGACGAGGAGGACAACCAGGAATATAAACATCAACGGGGATAAACTTATCGACGCCTTGAACTACAGAGTAAATATCGTACATACCACCAGAGTTGGCGCAAGCTCCCATAGAGATAACCCACTTCGGCTCAAGCATCTGGTCATACAAGCGCTGAATAACCGGCGCCATTTTGGTAAAACAAGTGCCAGCGACCACCATAAAATCCGCCTGGCGGGGTGATGCACGTAAAACTTCAGCGCCAAAACGGGCGACATCATGAACAGCGGTAAATGATGTGGCCATTTCCACATAACAGCAGGAAAGACCAAAGTTGTAGGGCCACAGGGAGTTTTTACGTCCCCAGTTCACCATATCATGCAGAGCATGCTCCAGTTTGCCCATGTAAACACTACGGTGAACATGCTGCTCCAGTGGATCTGCGACAATTTCCTGTTTTTGCAGGGGATAACGGTCATTCTCACCGTTCGGATCTATGCGGGTGAGCGTATAATCCATCTTTAAATGCCTCGCTATTACTGCGGATGACTATTGTTAATGTTAATCACAACACTTGGTTTACTTACCTGGCGGCTTGAACGAGATGGCGTCCAATTCAGCGCCCCAATACGCACCAGATAAAACAAGCCTGCGAGTAACACCAAAATGAAAATGCTTGCTTCGATAAAGCCTAACCAGCCACTCTCTTTGATAGAAACTGACCATGCATATAAAAACAGCGCTTCAACATCGAAGATGACAAAGAACATAGCGACCAGATAGAACTTGGCCGACATACGGAGACGAGCACTACCGACAGAATCAATACCGGATTCATAAGGGACATGTTTTGCCCGGGCTTTCGCTCTTCCGCCCAAGAAAAACGCCCCTAACAGCATCAAAGCACACAGACCGAAAGCACCTAAAAGAAATACCGCGAATGCCCAGTGATGGGCAAAGAGTTCAGTGGATGTTGACATACTCATTGCTTACTCATCAAAAGTGGTGTCAAAAGTGTCTGCTCTTTTGTCTGGCAGTGTTGCACCACATCGATTCAAGGGAAGGGGTAATAACCAAATCTGAAACACTGTTAATCAATGATTGATGGAGTGAATCTTCTTGGTTTTTACTCCTCTCAACAATATTTTGTCTGTTATGACAAAATTAATCTAACATTTATTTACAAACAACAAACTTAGTCTTAACGGATCGTGCTGCCGCGCTGCTAAAACGTGTCAGTAAACTGGCATGCGAATAGCGGCGGAAACTAGTCTAACCGATAACTCGCTTTTACTACATCATTATCTCAGGAAAAACCTGCCTTTCCACTGCTACATAGGGAGTATTTCTTTGATCAAGTACACAATTTGACAGAAAAAAATTTTACTGCTGATGATAATTCATTCAAATCTGAAGAAATTATATTTTTTATCCATTAGCGACAAGAAAAGTTCCCGTTCACTACAGAAATTCTTATTTCATCAATTCAGCGAATTATTACTTTGTTAACAATATAACAATTTGTTAACCAAATCAGGGGGGTGTTAAGAAAAATGCCACCGTATATTTAATGATTACGATAACAACAAAATAAGATGAATTCAGTTGATGATTTCTTATAAATATATCTAGGGAGCTAATACCTCCTTCCGTCCATAATGGAGGTATTAGCAAAGACAGCGTTTCAGATATTACTCATCAATAATATCGTCATCATCAGGAAGTTCTTCTGGAACACCCGATATCGTGTATGGCGTTTTCTTATTCTCTATAGCACTAAAAACCGTCAGAACAGATTCATTTTGTTCATTGCTATGTCTATAAAGAGAGAATTGAGTTTCAGGCAAACGAGGAAGCCCTTCACTCTCCCCTAAAATACGCAGATCGGCATTTTGCATTTCCAGAGGACGGGCAGTAATACCGACTTCTGCATTCACCGCCGTGCGAACCGCCGACAGAGAAGCGGCTTCATAAGCAATCCGCCACGATACTCCCACCTCATCCAACGTATCCAACGCCAACTGACGGAATGGATTGGTTTCATCCATCACAACCAGTGGCACAGGCTCATTTGGTTGTAGCTGGAAATCAGGGGCGCAATGCCATAATACCGGTGTTGAGCGCAGAACAGTCCTTGGATGATGACTGATCTTCGCGGTTGTGAGCGCCAAATCGATCTCATGGCTATCCAGCATACTTTCAATAAATTGAGTACGCTTTATACGGACATCTATTGCCATCCGCGGATAAACAGAAGCGATGCGATTTAACAAAAAAGGGAGCAGTGTATCCACCGTATCGTCGGATGCACCGATTCTTAGTTCGCCTTCTGCATCGCTATAGGTTAATGATGCGCTGGCATCATCGTTAGCGCGCAGAATTTGTCTTGCATAACCAAGAAGTTGAAGACCATGCTCTGTAAGAAGCTTATTACGGCCGTGGCGGGCAAACAGCTCTCTGCCTACCAACTGCTCCAAACGTTGCATTTGCTGACTTACAGCCGATTGCGTTCTGCATACTGCTGCTGCTGCTGCTGCAAAAGTATTTAAATCAGCAACAGCAACAAAAGTTCTTAGCAGATCGAGATCGAGATTCATTATCGGACGATTTGCATTTATCATTGTTTATTCATCACTTTTTTTTGATTTTAATTACTAACTAACCTGGTGTTTTTACGTAAGCACTATCAAATTAAATTAACATCGCTTAGACAGTACTCTACTCTATTAAATAGGGCAAAGATTTACTGCTGTTTTTTTACCTATTGAACCCATTGCGGGTTTTATTTTCTCCTCTTCGTTAGCAAAAGTTACTCGGATTCCTAAATAAATTGGGGACAATCCCTATTTACAACACCCTATATGTGATTTCTAGTTTGGTTATTTTGTTTTCTGACTCACGTCAAAGAATAACATAAGTTATATCAGAAAAACTAAATATAAAGTAAAAATCTACAATATCACTAATGTTTAATAATCCTATTCAGATAAATTTACAACTAGTTTCCAGAAATGATCAAAAATATTGTTCGATCTTTCTAAAATATATAGTTCTGAATTGCCAATTCAAGGCAAATCTTATACATAAGAATAAATTATACAAACACAACAACTTTTATTGGCAAATTGAACCATGATCACTTTCTGCCCAAAATGGAGCAATCAAGCCGTTATCACGTTAAAAGCACTCCATTTCCACACTAGAAAACACCCACAATTAAGATTATAAATTTAATCTTGTTAATAAATTCAGAATTTAACACTGACATAATTTGCATAAAAAGATACTCAAATAACAACTTCCCTACTAAAACAACCATTTTAACCAAATATATCAAGGCATCTTCAAAACATTCAGCGGGAAGAGTACATTAAATGTTACACGCTATGTGCCAGGCGCCCCTTTTTTTGCCAAGATAAGGTAAGACTCTCTATGCTAGCAGTTAAAAAATCCAGCAAATTGGATAATGTTTGTTACGACATCCGCGGCCCCGTACTCAAGGAAGCGAAACGCCTTGAAGAAGAAGGTAATAAAGTCCTCAAATTAAATATTGGTAATCCAGCCCCCTTTGGTTTTGAAGCGCCAGATGAAATCTTGGTAGATGTTATCCGTAACTTACCAACCGCGCAGGGTTATTCAGATTCGAAAGGTCTGTATTCCGCACGCAAAGCTATCATGCAACATTATCAAGCCCGGAATATGATGGATGTGACCGTTGAAGATATTTATATCGGCAATGGCGTTTCTGAATTAATCGTTCAGGCAATGCAAGCATTACTGAATACCGGTGATGAAATGCTGGTTCCTGCGCCTGATTATCCTCTCTGGACTGCGGCGGTTTCACTTTCCAGCGGCAAAGCCGTACATTATATGTGTGATGAAGGGTCAGATTGGTTTCCTGACTTAAACGATATCCGCAACAAAATTACACCTCGTACACGTGGGATCGTGATTATTAACCCTAATAATCCAACGGGTGCTGTATATAGTAAAGAATTGCTGTTGGAAGTTGTTGAAATAGCCCGTCAACACAATTTGATTATTTTTGCTGATGAGATTTACGACAAAATCTTATATGACGATGCAGAGCATCATTCAATTGCCGCGCTCGCCCCTGATCTGTTAACGGTAACATTTAACGGGCTATCCAAAACATATCGGGTAGCAGGTTTTCGTCAAGGCTGGATGGTATTAAACGGCCCGAAGAAACACGCTAAGAGCTATATTGAAGGTTTAGAGATGCTGGCATCAATGCGTTTATGCGCCAATGTGCCAATGCAGCATGCTATTCAAACTGCTTTGGGTGGTTACCAAAGTATCAGTGAATTCATTTTACCTGGTGGTCGTTTGTATGAGCAGCGTAACCGGGCATGGGAATTAATTAATCAAATCCCCGGCGTTTCCTGCGTAAAACCTAAAGGCGCTTTATATATGTTTCCCAAAATTGATACGAAGCGCTTTAATGTTCATGATGACCAAAAGATGGTGCTTGACCTTTTATTACAAGAGAAGGTTTTGTTAGTGCAAGGAACCGCATTTAACTGGCCGGAACCTGACCATTTCCGCATCGTGACGTTACCAAGGCTCGACGAACTGGAGATGGCGATTCAAAAATTCGCTCGATTTATTGGCAAATATCACCAGCAAAAATAATCTCCGTTCACAGAAAGAGATTACTGATAACGGAGATTATTCATACCATACGTTCTGTCGGTGTAGAAGAAAACCTATTTCTTCTATTCCGATAAATCCAGCCTGTCCGATAAACCTAGCCTACCCGTTTTTCCCTCACTGAGGAAAACCTCACCTGTCAGAGAGAAATCCTTGATAACCATTTCCATAGCTTTCTTTATTGATGCCAAATGATGACTCTCTGCAAAATAAGACCAATAAATTTTCATTTTTTACCGGTAACACAGACTAATTTTTTTATTTTATAGAGGACTCTTGCAGTGATTATATAAGGCATTAGCAAGATACAAAAGAATTAAACATTGCATTTATTAAACTTGATAAAAGAGAACACCTGAATAAATAATAACCTATTGTAAATTATATGAAATTTTTGTATATGAATTGTATATAAAATGGAGTAGAGAAATAAATTTCTTTTAAAAAATATATCCATCACGATTATAACATTGCCAGTTAATGGTAAATGTAAATTAACCCTATCGCCCTTGCTATACGGTCTGGATACCCGTTTTAATGTGCTCCAGGTAAATAGCACATTCCCATACAAAATAAAGGGATAAAAATTAAGAAACGATTTTAAGGTTTACTTCACCCCACCCACAGCTCACAATAACAGCAATGTTTACTGTAAGAGATAATTATGAGCCACTTTTTTGCCCACCTCTCCCGTTTGAAACTGATTAACCGTTGGCCTTTGATGCGCAATGTACGTACAGAAAACGTGTCTGAACACAGCCTACAGGTAGCCTTTGTCGCACACGCCTTAGCCATTATCAAAAACCGCAAATTTGGCGGCAATGTGAATGCTGAACGCATTGCGTTGCTGGCTATGTATCACGACGCCAGCGAAGTTATCACCGGAGATTTACCCACACCGGTCAAATATCACAATCCACATATCGCACGGGAATACAAAAAGATAGAAAAAATCGCACAGAAGAAATTATTGGAAATGCTGCCCGCGGAGCTACAAGAGGATTTCCGCCCAATTCTGGATGACAGTCAGCATACAGCAGAAGAAACTTTTATCATTAAGCAGGCCGATTCCCTGTGTGCTTATCTGAAATGTCTGGAAGAGTTATCGGCAGGTAACCATGAATTCAATCTGGCGAAAGCCCGGCTTGAAAAAACCCTGGCTGATCGTCACAGCCAGGAGATGGATTACTTTATGAAAGTTTTTGTACCGGGGTTCAGCTTGTCATTAGATGAAATTAGCCTCGATATTCCCCATTAGAATGGAAACAACCAAGGTATGACCAGCACACTTATCACCATCACCAGCAGGGTGAATGGTACGCCCAAACGGACAAAATCGGAAAACTTATAACCACCGGGGCCAAGAACCAGCGTATTCACTGGGGATGAAACCGGGGTCATAAATGCGGCAGAAGCCGCCACGCCAATAATCATTGCAAATGGCATCGGAGAGACTGCCATTTCACGCGCGGCAGCAATGGCTATCGGCGCCATTAATACCGCCGTTGCCGTATTAGAAATAAACAAGCCGATTACCGCACAAAGTACAAACAGACATACCAGCATCACTCTCGGCCCCATATCACCGGCAATATCCATCAGGCCGCGAACAATCAGATCAATCCCGCCGGTTTTCTGTAATGCCAGTGCAAACGGCATCATCCCGACAATCAGGATAATACTGGGCCAGTGAATAGAGCGGTACGCACTTTCCATATCAATACAGCGGAATTTTCCCATCAACAGGCAAGCTATCAATGCCGCAATCACATTGGGTACTTCATCGGTAAGCATCATGGCTACCATCAGCGCCAAACTCAAAAGCGCATGTGGAGCTTGGGACGTTGCCGGGGCTACTTCTTCGATCTCAACCGGCAGATTAAGGACAATAAAATCGCGCATTTTGGTTTGCAGGACACGGATCAGTTTCCAGTCACCAATAACCAGCAAAATATCGCCCAGTTGCAGCGGTTCATCGACCAGTTTACCCGGCAACGATTCACCATCACGTCGAATACCAACAACATTCAAGCCATAGCAGGTACGAAAACAGATTTCCCGCAGCGACTTTCCTAATAAATCTGACTCCGGGATCAGAGAAACTTCCGCCATTCCCACATTACGAGATTGTTCAGAAAAATACTCCCCACGCAGTACCATCGGCTCTAATAATTGCTCACTGCAAAACTCACGCAGATCCACCTCACTGTCTGACATATCAACCAGCAACACATCCCGCGCTCTCAATTCGGTATTGCCCACCGCACTGACCATAACGCGCCGAAAACGTCGCCAACGCTCAATACCAACGACATTAGCCCCATAGCGGGCACGCAAATTTGACTCATCAAGAGAAAGGCCAATCAGCGGGGAACCTGAACGGATAGCCAGACGACGCGCGCGACCGGATAATTTATAGTCGCGGATAAGGTCACGGAAAGTGCGGCGATTCCATTTGTCATGACCTTTATCCGATTGATCATTTCCCAACCAATGGTGAGCGATCAACATATAACCAATACCGGCAAACAGAATCAAAATACCAATCGGTGTAATAGAGAAAAATTTGAAACCGGGAAGCCCTTCCCGTATCAACTCACTGTTAATCACCATATTGGGCGGCGTTGCTACCAATGTCATCATGCCGCTGATAAGCCCGGCAAAACTCAAAGGCATCATCAACCGCCCCGGCGAAATTTTCATTCTTGCCGCCACACTGAGCACCACAGGAATAAAAATTGCGACCACTCCTGTAGAGCTCATGAAAGCACCAAGCCCCGCCACCGTCATCATCAGTAACGCCAACATTTTAGTTTCGCTGTTTCCGGCAACCCTTACCAGCCAGTCCCCCATTTGATAAGCAACGCCAGTCCTTACTAATCCTTCGCCAATAACAAACAGGGCAGCTATCAACAACACATTGGGATCACTGAAACCGCTGGTCGCTTCACCAAGCGTCAACGTTCCACTCATGACAAATGCGATAATCACCAATAATGCAACAATATCCATGCGTAGTTTATTGGTGGTAAAAAGAACAATAGCTATCAACAGCAGGGTCAATACCCACAAGAGTTCGCTATTCAAAATGGCCTCTATCAACAAAGAAGAAGATATTAGTATCGAAAACTTGGCTAGTAGACCATTTTATTGAGGGAAAATCTCCAGTTGCGATCAACAATGTGTCCACTTTTCGTCATGAACCATCATTTCTGATCTTTCTCCTGGCTTAAACATCATCGAGAAACGAACGATCGAGTTGTTTAAACGCGCGTTTCAGCAGTTCCGCGAGGGATTGATAAGTTGGCGTTTGCTGCACCGGAGCCATTGCAATACCGGCTGCGGCAAATTTATCACGGATTTCATGGAACCATTTCAGCAATGCCGCCGGTAGTGGCGTTGATGCCCGTTTCCCCAACCACCATAACCCTTGCATCGGTAAACTACAGGCAAACAACGCCGTCGCCACAGCCGGACCAAGCTGACCACCCAGTGCGATTTGCCACGTCAACGTAAAAATAGCCAACGGCGGCATAAACCGGATACCAAAACGAGTTGCCTTAATAATCCGGTTTTCAGGAAACATGGGCGCCAATTGTTTCTCAATCGGCCAAGTCTTCATGTATTGCTGTCCCAGTTGCATCTTTCTCAGCCATCCATTACTGGTGGGAGGTATTGCGCTCATTATGACCTCAATCAATTAAAAACACATTTTTTAAAAAAACATTGTAAATGATAAAATATTTTTTGTAGGATTAAGTATATTTTGTCTTTACTGCTGGCTATCGGTATCCTACATCCACTTTTGTGTTATACACAGCAGTAAAGTGACACATTTTACCTTTTTTACTGCATTTAGGTTCATTTTGTTAACAAATCACGCTATCTCTTAACATCATGGCTGGCAAAAAAGGGGTTTTGAAAATCGAAACCTTATCATCATGCTCTTTGCATAGAGCATGATGTTAATCATTTAATGTCATCACCTTACGCGCTACGCTCATAAGTAATTGACGTTTTATTAATCAACATGTCTTATCTGTAAGACTCAATGACAAACACGATATAGGTATTTCCATGTCAAGTAAGCTGGTACTGGTCCTCAATTGCGGTAGCTCTTCTCTGAAATTTGCTATCATCGATCCTGCTAACGGTGAAGAATATCTTTCTGGTCTAGCTGAATGTTTTAACCTGCCCGAAGCCCGCATTAAGTGGAAAATGGATGGCGCGAAACATGAAGCCGCTTTAGGTGCTGGCGCAGCCCACAGTGAAGCATTGAACTTTATTGTTAATACTATTCTGGCGGAAAAACCAGAACTTTCTGATCAAATCACCGCAATCGGCCACCGTATTGTTCACGGCGGTGAAAAATTCACAGCATCCGTCGCCATCAATGATGAAGTGATTCAAGGGATTAAAGATGCGGTTCCATTCGCACCATTGCACAACCCGGCTCACCTGATTGGTATCGAAGAAGCGAAAAAAGGGTTCCCACACCTGACTGACAAAAACGTTGCCGTATTCGATACCGCGTTCCATCAGACCATGCCGGAAGAGGCTTACCTGTATGCCCTGCCATACAACCTGTACAAAGAACACGGCATTCGTCGCTATGGCGCACATGGAACCAGCCACTTCTTCGTTTCCCGTGAAGCGGCAAAAACGCTCAACAAACCGGTTGAAGAGCTGAACGTTATCGTTTGTCATCTGGGTAATGGTGGTTCCATCTCCGCTATCGTTAATGGCCGGTGTGTTGACACCTCTATGGGATTGACGCCACTGGAAGGTCTGGTAATGGGTACCCGCAGCGGTGACATCGACCCGGCTATCATTTTCCACCTGCATGATTCACTGGGCATGAGCGTTGAACAAATCAACAAACTGTTGACCAAAGAATCTGGTCTGCTAGGTCTGACCGAAGTCACCAGTGATTGCCGTTATATAGAAGATAACTATAAAACTAAAGCCGATGCTAAACGCGCGATGGACGTTTACTGCCACCGTCTGGCTAAATACGTCGGCTCTTATTCCGCACTGATGGAAGGCCGTTTGGATGCCATTATCTTTACCGGTGGTATTGGTGAAAACTCCGCACTGGTTCGTGAGCTGGTACTGAAAAAACTGGCTCTGTTAGGCTTTGAATACGATCACGACCGTAACCTGGCGGCTCGCTTCGGTAAATCCGGCGCTATCACGACTGACAACAGCCGTCTTGCTTTGGTGATCCCAACCAATGAAGAATTAGTGATCGCTCAAGACGCAGCGCGTCTGACCGCGTAATAATTTGACCAACCGCCAGCCACTGCTGGCGGTACTATTTTTTGACCAACGAGCAACCGTAAAGAGGTTTCCGTGTCCCGTACAATTATGTTGATCCCTACTAGCACCAGCGTCGGCTTGACCAGTGTTAGTTTAGGTGTAATCCGCTCAATGGAGCAAAAAGGCGTTAGCCTGAGTGTTTTCAAACCTATCGCCCAATCCCGTTGCTGTGGCGCCCAAGATCAAACCACGACAATCATCCGCTCTCATTCCAGCATAAAAACCGCTGAACCGCTGGACATGGCGCATGTGGAATCTTTGCTGACAACCAATCAGAAAGATGTACTGATGGAAAAAATCGTGGCCCTTTACCACGAAAACACCAAAGATGCAGAAGTCATTCTGATTGAAGGTCTGGTTCCAACCCGCAAGCATTCATTCGCCCAATCTCTCAACTATGAAATTGCCAAAACGCTGAATGCTGAAATCGTATTCGTATTGGCGCTAGGCAACGATTCCCCGGAACAGTTGAAAGAACGTGTTGAACTGGCTCGTGCTGAATTTGGCGGCAGCAAAAACCAGAACATTACCGGTGTTATTATTAACAAACTGAATGCGCCGGTTGACGATCAAGGCCGTACCCGTCCTGATCTGTCAGAGATCTTTGATGAATCCTCAAAAGCCACCACATCTAACATCGATCCGAACACGCTGTTTAAAAATAGCCCATTGCCAATCCTGGGTTGCATTCCGTGGAGTTTTGACCTGATTGCAACTCGTGCAATCGATATGGCAAGACACCTGAACGCCCGTATTATCAACGAAGGCGCGATCAAAACCCGTCGTGTGAAATCCGTGACTTTCTGTGCACGCAGCATTCCACACATGTTAGAGCACTTCCGTCCCGGTTCTCTGCTGGTCACTTCGGCTGATCGTCCAGACGTTCTGGTTTCAGCCTGTCTGGCGGCTATGAATGGCGTTGAAATCGGTGCAATTCTGCTAACCGGCGGCTATGCCATCGATGAGCCGATTAAGCAATTGTGTGAACGTGCCTTCAACACTGGCCTGCCAGTCTTTATGGTTGATACCAACACCTGGCAGACTTCCCTGAGCCTGCAAAGTTTCAGCCTGGAAGTTCCGGTAGATGACCATGAACGTATTGAAAAACTGCAAAACTACGTCGCACACCATATCAACAAAGAGTGGATCGACTCCCTGACAGCGAACTCTGAACGCCCACATCGCCTCTCTCCACCTGCATTCCGTTATCAATTAACAGAATTGGCGCGCAAAGCAGGCAAACGCATTGTTCTGCCGGAAGGTGACGAACCTCGTACCGTGAAAGCGGCATCTATCTGTGCTGATCGCGGTATTGCGCAATGCGTTTTACTTGGCGATCCAGAAGAGATCCGCCGTGTCGCCGCTGCTCAGGGGGTAGAACTGGGCGCGGGTATTGAAATTGTTGATCCGGTTGCTGTACGTGAGCGTTATGTTCCACGTCTGGTTGAACTGCGTAAAAGCAAAGGCATGACCGAAGTCGTTGCACGTGAACAACTGGAAGACAACGTTGTTCTGGGTACGTTGATGCTGGAACAGGGCGAAGTTGATGGTTTGGTATCCGGTGCGGTACACACCACGGCAAACACCATCCGTCCGCCATTACAGTTAATTAAAACTGCGCCGGGTAGTTCATTGGTATCATCCGTATTCTTTATGCTGCTGCCGGAACAGGTTCTGGTTTACGGTGACTGTGCAATCAACCCAGATCCGACTGCTGAACAACTGTCTGAAATCGCTATTCAATCTGCGGATTCAGCTAAAGCATTTGGTATCGAACCGCGTGTAGCCATGATCTCCTACTCTACCGGCAACTCCGGCGCCGGTAGTGATGTTGAAAAAGTTCGTGAAGCAACTCGTTTGGCACAGGAAAAACGCCCGGACCTGATCATTGACGGCCCATTGCAATATGACGCCGCAATCATGGCAGATGTAGCGAAATCCAAAGCACCAAACTCACCGGTTGCCGGTCAAGCTACTGTGTTCATCTTCCCTGATCTGAACACCGGTAATACCACCTACAAAGCGGTACAACGTTCTGCGGATCTGGTTTCTATCGGGCCAATGCTGCAAGGTATGCGTAAACCGGTTAACGACCTGTCCCGTGGCGCTTTGGTAGACGATATTGTTTACACCGTTGCACTGACTGCGATTCAATCAGCACAGGGGGAAGCGTAACCGCTTCTTATCCGTAGCAGATTAATCGCTGACAAAGGCTGAATCCTTGTACTTCTCTGGATTTGGCCTTTTTATTTTCTTTTTATTCCCGGAAAGATGCTGGTTTTCTGATGTACCCGGCTGTTATTTTGCTGGCGATACACTTGAAGAAGCCTGGCAAGATGCTAAAAGTGCTATTGAGATACATTTCGCAAAATGAATCAGAAATTTAATCGTGCCGCAGATATGCGGCACTTTATATTTATTTGAAAAAATTTAAGATTGATAATTACAGGGTAACAGAATAGACGTTAAATCCTATTTTTTGGCTTTTTTGGTAACAATACATAAGAAACTTGAGCTTGTATTTTATGTCCTGATAACCATCTGTTAAATTCAACCCCTACCCTATATTCAGCAGGCTTACAGCTACTCACTCTATCACCCGATGTTCCTGTTCTGCCAAGCCCATATGAACCTCCCCCTTCCGCTTTAATTTGACACTGATGTTGAGTTGTAAATTCGTTATATAACCAACCAGATCCTTCTGTACTGAACTCTATAGTAATTTTAGGCTTTTCACTTGTCGGATATGTTTTTGCATAAGTATATTGAGGTGTAATTCCACAATAGCTCGCCTCTGTAACACAAGGGATTGCATTATATCCATTGCGGTCTAATAATATATATTCATCTTTTCCCATTCCTCTATACCAATACTTTGCTGTCGCAGCCTCATCATCCTGATTAAGAGTAAAAGTATTATTTAACTCAATGTCATTTCTCTTTTCAAAATTTTTCACATTCGCTCTAAGTTTGCAATTTCCATACATAGACATCACTTTAGTCTTACTCAATCCATTATAATCTATTGCGTCTTTTACCTGATTTCTAATATTTTCTGGATCTTGCATACATGCCATACTGAAACTACTCATCGCTAATAAAAACGGCGAAATAAAGAAAATCTTTTTATTCAAACTCATGTTTCTTTCCTTACTTGATTTATAGTTTTAACACTAAATGGAACAAAAATTAATT
Source organism: Photorhabdus akhurstii (assembly GCF_019090985.1). Taxonomy (NCBI): domain Bacteria; kingdom Pseudomonadati; phylum Pseudomonadota; class Gammaproteobacteria; order Enterobacterales; family Morganellaceae; genus Photorhabdus; species Photorhabdus akhurstii. The sequence goes on from NZ_CP020335.1 coordinate 3,582,734, forward strand.
TCGTTATCATCAAACTAATATATAATTTACGATATAAATAATAATTTAAATCACAATTCAGACACAAATAAGAAATCAACAACAATAGGGAATTACAATATAAATCATTTAATTCAATTAGTTATTATTTCCTTTCTTAAGTAAGAATAGATTATTAAATCAAAAAACACAAATTACAGAATCATTAAATTAGAAAAATATCTTACTTAAACACATAAAAATAAATATAGAAAAATTTCAACAATATATAAAATGAATAATTTATCAACATTCACATGTTATATATATAACATCATAACCACTGGTTTTTTATATCATAATAATCTAAATAATTTTCACAAGATTGCAATTATGCTCGATTATAAAATACATAAAAATCAAATAATTATTTATCACTATTGTAAAATATTTTTCAATGAAAGTTTTTCTGCTATCTAACTGAACACAATTAAATACAAAAAACAATTTAATCGTGCCGCATATATGCGGCACCTCACCTTTATAGTTATCTGTGTATATTCAAGATTGATAATTGCATAGTTTCAGCACAGAGAAGCCTATTTTTTCTTTTTCTGTAATAATACATACGCGACCTGGGCTTGTACTTTATTCTTTGATAACCACCCATTAAATATATTTCCTATTCCGCGTTGCTTATATGCAGAATTACAACTTGCCGATGTTCCTGTTACACCAAGCCCGTATGTTCCTCCACCTTCAGCTTTAGTCTTACATCCATTTTTAGTTGTAAAGTCATTATATAACCAACCAGCCTTTTCCGTCTTAAATTCAATAACAACACCTGGTTTTTTATTCGTTAGATAACTTTGTGAGTAAGTGAATTGAGGCGCAATTCCACAGAAACTGTTTTCTTGAACGCAAGAAATTTTCTCGTTCCTATTTTTATCAAATGTTTGATATTCCTTTATCTCCATTCCTCGATACCAGTACATCGATTTTTCTGCCTCATTATCACTATTTGAGGTTTTACTACTCTTTAGCGTAAGTTTATTTGGTGTGTTGTCTTTAACTCTAAGAACACAATTTGTGTATAAAGACATTACTTTGGTTTTTGCCAATCCATTTGCGGTTATTGCATCTTTTACCTGATTTCTAATGTTTTCCGGATCTTTCATACATGCCATACTGAAACTGCTAATAGCTAATAAAAGTGGGGAAATAAGGAAAAATTTTTTATTCAAACTCATATTTCTCTCCTTGCTTTATTTATAGTTTTGGTACCTAATTAGATTAAAATAGATTTCATCATTATATATTAATTAAAGAATGCCATTACAGATAACATAATAAATTAACCGTTGCATTAATCCTTATTGTTATTATCTGCCTTGAATAAGGTAGATTATTTAACTATAAAAAACAAAAACAAATTCCAATATAATTAAATTAAAAAATATGCCATTAGAATATCTACAAAAAATATAGTAACGATATATAAGAAAAAAACCAATAGTGATATGAAAATATTTCTTTTGAAAAACATTTCTCAATGAAAATTTTCTTTGTTATCTAATAGAGTTCTTTATGCAATTTGCATTTATTCTTTAACATTCTATCGAGTGTTATTAGTTATCCCCCCAACAAGGGCGATAAACTTTAACCAAGAAAAAGCACCAAAGCTATAAGACATTCGGTGCTAAAAGAGAGTTTAAAGCTAATAATGACATGGTTATATAACAGATATTAAGGATTAGTTCAGTATAGGTAATTGTATATAAGAAATTGTAACCTCTATTTTAACTGGCTTTTCTGATAGCCAGTTATTAAACTCATCCCCGACCTTATAACCTTTAGGCTCACAATTCGATTCATCTTCTTTCAATGCGCCCATTCCACCCAGTCTATATGATTCTCCTCTTGATTCAACATAAATTTCGCAGTTATGTTTAGTTGTAAATTCATTATATAGCCAGCCAGGTTTTACGGTACTAAACTCTATAACCAATTTTTTATCTTCTCTCATCGGATAGCTCTTCGCGTAAGTATACTCAGGAGAAATTCCACAAAAGCGATTCGGCACATTAACACAAGGAATACTCTTAAACTTATTACTATCAAATAACTTAAATTCTTCTATTCCCATTCCTCGATACCAGTACATCGCTATCTCTGCACGTTCATTCCTATTTTGGGATTTATGATTAGTTAATATAATTCTATTTCCAGTATTCACCGCATCCAATTCGCACTTTTTATACATAGACATCACTTTAGTTTCTTGTAGCCCATAGCTTTTTATTATATTTTCTACCGTTGGATCAATATTACATGCCACACTAAAATGGCTCATAGCTAATAAAGTAAAAATCAGAAAGACTTTTTTATTCAAGCTCATATTTCTCTCCTTGCTTTATTGATAGTATTGATACCAAGAAAAACAAAGATATATTTCATAACTGTTATTAACAAATTCATCTATAATCTTTGTCGACATATAATGACTTAACGTGCAATGCTACTATAAATAAAGAATCAATAACAAAATAACTTCGCAATATAAATTATATCATTTAATTAGTCTCTCTTGTTATTAGCTATCTTAAATAAAGATAGATTGTTAAATCAAAAAACACAAGCGCCAAAATAATCAAATTAAAAATAAAACAAAAACACAAAAAAGACAATTTCAATAACATATAAAATAGATAATTTTTTAGTTGTTACCATATCACATAAATAAAACAATTACCTATTTATTATTCCTAAATAACATATTGGACATCACCCAATTGCAATGATAATTATTCACATAATTCAAAAAATAAAGTATTTATTTATACCTATTGAAAAACATCTAGCAATGATAATTTGTTCTTACCCTTATGGTAATATTCTTTTTGTAGATTATATTCTTATCATATCCAATAAAATATTAACAAATCCATTTTATTTCCAATAACGTTGATCATTTTATTTAAATACATTACCAATAAAAAGCACCGAAGTTATAAACATTCGGTGCAATATATTTCAACAAAAACTATTTATACCTTATAGATTTCAAGATGCATCGCGACGGCAAGGGAGCGAATCCCCGGGAGCATAGAGAACTATGTGACCGGGGTGAGTGAGTGCAACCAACAAAGAGGCAACTTGAAAGATGACAGGTATATAGTTGAAATCTATTTTGCTAACAATACATAAGAAATTATGACATCTATTTTAGCTGGCTTTTCTGATAACCACCTATTAAATACATTTCCTATTCCAACTCTCTGGTATTCTGAATCACAACTTGCCGATGTTCCTGTTACACCAAGCCCATATGTTCCTCCCCCTTCAGCTTTATACTCACACTTATGTTTAATTTTAAAATCATTATATAACCAACTGGGTTCTATTGTACTAAACTCAACAACAACGCCAGGATTGCTATTTGTCAGATAACCTTGCGAATAAGTATATTCGGGAGCAATTCCACAAAAACTTTTGCCTTTAACACAAGGAAGACTTTTATACTTATTCTGGTGAAATGCTTTATATTCCTTTATTCCCATCCCTCTATACCAATACATCGCTTTTTTTGCTTCAGCATCACGATTTGCCGCTTTATTATTTACTAATGTCACTTTATTTGGTGTATCTGCTGAGACTGAAAGTGTGCAATTTTTATACATAGACATCACTTTGGTCTTTTCCAGCCCATTTTTAGTGATTATTTTTTCTATCTTTGGATCTGTCTTACATGCCATGCTAAAACTACTCACTGCGAGCAAAAAAGGGGAAATCAGGAAAACTTTTTTATTTAAAATCATACTTATCTCCTTGCTTTATTCAATTAAGAAATTTAACGTTCAATAGAATAAAAATAAATTTCATTGCTGTTATTAATATACTTATTTTAAAACATATCATTACGGATGACCGATAATAAATCAATCAATTAAATCACTCTCTATTGTTACCACCTGACCTAGATAACGATATGTTATTAAATCATAAAAAACAAAAACAAATTCCAATATGATTAAAACAAAAAATATTTAATTTATATATCAAGACAACATGGCAATAATAAAATGATTATATAACCATTTATACTACAATGGTCAAAAACATATTATAATCGCAATAAAAACACCATACTGATAATAAAACAAAATAATTACTTAGATTAATTCCAAAAATCTAAAATATAATTAAAGAAAATACACATTTCCATAACATTAAAAATATATTTTTGAACAATCGCTACATTTACTTTAAATTAATTTAAATTCAGTTTCGCATAGTCAGTACAACATAATTACTCTACGAGTAAACGGGTTTATCATTCATTGAATTTTTAGTAAGCGGTCAAGCCAGACATCCAACCCGAGACAGGAAAGTTGAATGCACTTCGGTAGGTTAACATCATTATTCACACGCAAATAGGTAGGATACCTCCTTGCCCAATGGGCAGGAGGTAAAGGATATCACGGACGATAACCGACAAAAGCCACGCGCGACAACCTGCGTTCGATTGAGACTAATCGAGTGGTGGACAAGAAGTTCTGCATACGTTCGAACGTCTCTTCACCCTCTATTACGATAAACTGCTCCTTGCGCTTCTCACGCCCGGCACTCCAGCGTTCGCTGAGTTCCACAACGCTTTGTGTCAGGTCCACTTGCATTTCAAGGCAAAGGCCCGCCTCGTTGATCAGTCGCTCATTCAATCCGACTGGGCTATAAAGGAAATAACCTGGCATGCCACGTATCACTATCTCTTCTTTACTGAGCATACCGGTTACCAGAGTAGGATCAGTATACAAAAACCGTCCGCCTGGCTTCAGTAGCCGACACCACTCACTCAGCAAAGCCAGCCGATCGGGAATATGAATTACCGAGTCGATGCACCATAGCGCGTCAAAGGTGCCGTCGGGAAATGGCAGAGGCTGACGAACATCACTGTCGACGAAGTTGCTTCGATCTTCCAGTCCGAAATCTGCCGCAAGTTGCCGGGCAGTAAGGAGGCCGTGAGGATTAATGTCAACCCCCGTCACCCTACAGCCGCTGGTCCTTGCCAAAAACAGAGCCGGCCCTCCAGACCCACTGCATACATCCAGCACATGAGAGCGGTCAGATAATTGAAGCCATTGGGAGAACTTTCTAAACTCATCAGCAGAGGACCAGTTGTTTTGCCCCAGGTCTTCGCCATAAGTCTCTTTGCGTACCTCGGATACCGCTTCCGCAGAGAAACTACCAAAAGCCCGTTCGTAAAAACCAGTGCCAGAGCTTGAGGAGGAAGTTTGCATAGTCATAGATAATGCTCCTAGCGAATAGAATTTAATCGGAAGACAAGGTGTTCAATTGCGGTATCCAGTATCGCATTATCGAGATCCGGATCAAAACAGAACCGAACCGACGCATTGGCCTGAGCCGAGCTTAAGCCAATACCTGTGAGCACATGCGAAGGCTGTAGTTCCGCGGAGTTGCAGGCTGAACCTGACGATATAGCCACCTGATGCAACCCGGATATCAACGCCTCCGAAGCGATACCTTTGAACTGAACGTTCACGACATATGGGGAACTGCAAGAGAGATCGGTATTCAACACTGCGTTCGGCACTCTTTGATGCAGACGAGTGATGAAATAGTCTCTCAATGCGGTGACTTTTGCCTGGCGTTGCATGAGGGTCGACTGAACCATCTGGCACGCAAGGCCAAACCCTACAATCAACGGCGTCGGCAAGGTGCCGCTACGCAAATGATTCTGACCGCCGCCATAGATAAAGGTCCTCAAACGTGCGGCAATACGCGCATCGACAAAAAGTGCCCCGACTCCTTTCGGCCCCCGCATTTTGTGGGCGGAAAATGAAAGCATATCAATTCCCGTTTCCTTGACGTTCATAGGAATTTTGCCGACAGACTGGACAGCATCCACATGTAGCCAAGCGCCTGACCGACGCGTGATTGCGGCGATTTCATCCACCGGCTGAACGGTGCCTAGCTCAGAATTCACATGAGTGACGCTGACGATACGGGTGTCGGCGGTCAGTCTAGTCATGACATCTTCCGGTTTTACCCGACCATTGGCGGCAACCGGCAGATACTCGACAGCAAGCCCCCGACGAGCCAACTCTTTGCCGACGAGCAACACAGATTTGTGGTCGATGGGGCAAAGCAGCGCTCCCGCAGGAGCGCATTCGTTGTGGGCAAAACTCGAAAAAAGAGCGATGTTGTTGGCTTCTGTAGCGCCCGATGTGAAGACGATCTCTTCCGGGCGGGCGCCGATGAGAGACGCAACTTGTTGGGTGGCGTTCTCAATCGCATGCCGGGCACGACGCCCCATCACATGAGCGGAAGAAGCATTGCCGAATTCATGCTCCATATAGAATCGCATGATGTCGACGACCTCTGGAAAGCATGGTGTCGTGGCGCAATGATCCAGATAGATTGTGCCAGTCGGGTTTTCATTGACATTCATAGCGACTCCCTATCAGGAAGTGAAGACGGCAACGTTAACGAGTTTCGAGTAGATCTCTTGCTGCTGCATCTCTCCGCTTCCACCGGGATCTGCAACAATCACCTTCATACCCGAAAGCCCATACAGAGAGAGCGCGGTGCTTACCCCTGTTTTGACCGGTTGGAAACATTCGCCGGGGGCAAAAATCACCAGAAGGCGATGTTGCGCGTTGTAGACCTCAGAGATCATCTCCGTGATCTCTCCCGCACATCCGGTAACACCACAGGTAATGAGAGGACGATAGTCGCCGTTTTCGTCCACAAGAGAAATTTCGGTTCCAGCATCAGGGCCATTGTCGAGAACCCGACGATTTAATAGCCCCGCTTTGACCAACTTATCGGCGCTTTTCTGGAACCGATATTTCAGCCAAGTCTCCGGGTAGGCAATAGGGTGCTTGCGGCTTGCAAGTATGTTTTGTTCAGAGAATTGTCCACTGCGCTCCAAGATAGATTGGTATGAGGCCGGAAGCGCGGAGAATTGCTCGTAGAAGACACGTCTTAATTCGGATGCAGGCCCATTATCGCGCGAAACATATTGCCAATCGTTGATAAGCAACAGAAATTTAATCGCTTCGAATTGGGGATCAAGCTGCTCTGCGATTCGAACACCAAGTTCCCAAGTATATCCTGGAAAGATTCCTACACGTCGTTCAATTTTTTCTCGCATGGGCGAACTATTTTCTTCGATAACCCCCGGTACGAGGCATCCCCGTTCTTCGTCAAGGAAGAGCATGAAATGCCCTGCCATAATGACGAGATCCGGATGTGGAGTATTAGTTACTTCGGCGAGAATAAGGTCGAGTAGCTCAGCCTCGGATTGAACCAAACGGTGGCTGTTTGAGATGTTAATTTGCTGCATATGTGCCTATATTTATATTATTGATTTTATTAGAAACTTAAAGGCTGTATTATAGTTATGGAAACCGTATAACCCATTTTAATTTTCCTGGTGGATTGCTGAATTTCACTCACTATGAACATCCTCCCACACAACAATTATCAATTATCGACTGATAATAGATAATATATTTACATATAATCTACCATACAACAATTAATAATATTAATTATTAAATCTATACCCTGTACTATTTAATATACACTAATAGCCAAGATTAATGTTGTATATCCTTGCCTCGGAGAGACCAAAGGCATTAACTAAAACGGTCAACGATTCAAAATGAATTAAAAAATTTGACGAAAAACAAAATAAATCATCAATAAATTTAATTTAAAATTTAATAAAAGCACCGAGGTCATGAATATCCAATGCTAGATTCGACTAATAATACAGGTAGCATGGAAGCCTATTTGGCATTGAAGGGACTAAACACTTAGCAGGTGAAAATTAATGGACTGAACAAATTCTCAATTGGAAATAGGTCAAAAGAAATAACGCAACTTTGACTAAAATATCTGCAAAGGCAAGCCCCTGCTCGCAAACGATTTGATTATCACCTGAGGTAATTGTTTGATATCCGTTGAATATCGTACAATCAAATGATCCGTTTCGGCTAATATGAGATCACCATTGAAGCCATTTTTCTATCTGTTTCAATTCATTATTTCTTCATTCCTGTCTATGAACGAAAACTCTCTTTTGATATCTGATAACGTTGTTCTTCCTGTGCCTCATTTCTCTTTTTTACGCGCCATAAAATACTTAACAAAATAAACCATAAAGGCGTGACACAAAGTGCAACCAGTGTATCCGGGTCAAAAACCATTACTACTATGGTAAAGATGAAAAAGGTCAGGGTTATCCAAGTCATTAACATCCCCAAAGGCATCTTAAATATTGAACGTTTATGCACATCAGGGCAATTCTTACGATAAACCAAATAGGCAATCAAAATCACACACCAGCTATAAATCACCATAATCGAAGCAACGGTGGATACAATAGTAAACAACTGCATGACATTCGGTATGATAAATAAAAGCGACGTACCAATCACCATACAGAAACAAGAAAACATCAAGCTATGTACAGGAATTGCGGTATTGCGGGAAAGAATTTTAAATTTCTGGTGGGCATTCTTTTCTGTTGATAAGCCATAAAGCATACGTGTACAGGCATATAATCCACTATTAGCAGAGGACATTGCCGACGTTAACACAACAAAATTAACCACTGCGGCAGCGGCAGGCAGACCAGCTAGAGCAAATAGCGTCACAAAAGGGCTGACTTCCGCTGAAATTCGCCCCCAGGAAGTGACAGCAATGATGCTTAACATGGAGAAAATATAGAAAATAATAATTCTTATCGGGATATTATTAATAGCTTTCGGCAATATCTTTTCCGGATCTTTGGTTTCTGCCGTCATCGTGCCAACTAGCTCAACACCGGTAAAAGAAAAAATCGCTATTTGGAAACCGGCAAAAAAACCAAAAATACCATTTGGCAGAAATACCGATGGATCAGTTAAATTATTCACCGAGGCGATCATACCATCCGGTGATTGCCAACCTACCATCACCATACCAACACCAATAATAATCAGCGCTAAAATCGCAATGACTTTAATCATGGCGAACCAGAATTCAGCTTCGCCAAATAAACGGACAGAAAGAAGATTACAAGTACCCAGTAAACCTAGCGTTATAAATGCGGGCACCCAAAGAGAAACGCCGGGAAACCAATATTGAATATAGCCGCCGCATACAACAACATCAGCAATACAAGAAACAATCCAACTCATCCAATAAGTCCAGCCGAGAAAAAAACTGGCTTTGGTACCTAAATAATCGGAAACGAAATCGGCAAAAGAGCGATAATTCAATTTCGTCAGGAGCAATTCCCCCATTGCCCGCATTACCATATAGACAAAAAAACCAACAATCGCATAGGTAATAATGATCGATGTACCCGATACGGCAATGGTTTTTCCTGATCCCATAAATAAACCTGTGCCAATAGCACCACCAATAGAAATCAATTGAATATGACGCGCACTCAGCCCTCTATGAAGCGTTTGTGTATCAGCAAATTTCTCTGCCGAAAGGTTTTGTTGAGTTTTATTGTTTTTAGTCATGATAATACCCGTCCGTCATTAAAGAAGCAGTTGACTGCTAAATCTTCCCAAATAAGAAGTTACCACGGCTTCAGGAAGAAATTAGAGTAATATCTTATTTAATTATTTTTTCATTTAACGCAAGTAACAGTCCCGCCCTTAATCCATTAGCTACCTCAGCATTAGGAAATAAAATAAACTTCGCCGGAAATTTAATTTTCCAATGGCGATCATGTTGGCTGGCGATTTCAAATCCTTCTGGCAATTCGGTAAAATTCAAGGTATCTGTGGGTATATGAAGCTGAAAACTATTATCACTCTTAATAATAGAGTCAATTACCTGATAATGTTTCAATTCAGATTTAATACGTGCAGTTATTGGTGATAAAGAAATTAAATTATAAAGAGCATCATTAATTTTTTGGAATTTGGTTAAATCATTTTCTCCAAAAGGCATTGCTTTACCCATCTCCATCGTACAGCTATCCGCCCCAAACTTTTCACTCAGAAAATGGCTGAAAGTCCTGGCTTTCTCACGATGGTAAACCAGTGCATCAATATCGCTGTCATGCAACCATTGCATAAATTCAGCGGAAAAGGGACGGCTCTTGACAGGCAACAAGGCAAATTGTTCATGGTGAGAAGCACGGATAGCGGTATGCAGATCAATATGCCAGCGAATATTTGTCGACAACACCGAAGGTTCAGCAAAAAAACGACTCACGACATCTTCAAGTTCAGCCGCACGCGATCGCTCATCTCCCTGCGGGAAATCCAGATAACGGCCACTAAACATGCGATTCAAATCATGCTGTAAATAACGTCGATTCGCCCGTATCGCAGGCAAATTACCGAAGATGATCAACAATTTATTTTTTAGTGTTAACGTACCATCCGCCAACTGCGCGAGTAACTGAATCAATATTTCAATGGGCGCGGTTTCATTACCGTGAATACCGGCAGAAATCACCAGAGACCGATTTTCTCCCTCATGGGGAATCAGTTGCAATACCCCTTCTGCCAACCAATGTGCGCTCATTGTCTCTGGAAATGTCAGGTGGTCGGCAAGTTTTTTTTCAAGCAATAATGTTAACAGATCCATATCTGCTCCAATTTAGCGCTGAAATTCATAGATCGACCCTAAATTCAGGATCTGCGTTAGCTCATCCAGAGCGGTATAAACTTCACGAAGTAACTGAGGATCAACCAAATCACCGGCACATAATTCGTCACGATAATGGCGCATTATCCATTCGGTCAAGCGATTGTAGAGCGGCGTATTCAACAATGTTGCAGGATTAACAGCACGAAATTCAGCATCATTGAGTACCACCCTTAGACGCAAACAAGCCGGTCCGCCGCCATTGCGCATGCTTTCCCGCAGATCAAAAACACAAACTTCATTAATCGGTGAAGAGGATTGCGCAATCAGCGACTGTAAATAGCTCCAAACGACAGCATTTTGACGGCACTCTTCAGGAACAACGATCATCATCTTTCCGTCAGTTTTGCTCAACAATTGACTATTAAAAAGATAGGAATTAACGGCCTCTTTAATGCTTACTTGCTCAGACGGCACCTCAATTGAGACAAAATCCTGTCCCAACACCGCCAGTTTCTGCTTAATTTCGGCCAGTGCCTGAGATTGATGAAGATAAGCATGTTGATGATGAAAAAGGACATTTCGGTTACTGACCGCAATCACATCGTTGTGGAAAACACCACTGTCAATGGCGACCGGGTTTTGCTGGACAAAAACGGTTTGCGCCGGATTAAGCTGATGCAGTCGGGCAATCGCTTCACTGGCTTCCAATGTTTGCCGCGCCGGATAATGTTTGGGCACCGGGCCGCCGCGAAACACACTACGGCCATAAACAAACACCTGTACGCCGGGCGTATCATAATCACCGCCAAGGCGATTATGGTTTGCCGCCCCTTCATCACCAAAATCTTCATGTTGTGGAAGCGCCTGATGGTGGACAAAATAGTTTTGGTCAGCAAACGTGGCCTTTAACGCGGCGGCTGTCGTTTCCACCTCCAGCGAACGGTGCAACTTGTTATTCAAATTTGCTACCGTGAAATGAACTCGCTGATCAGCGCTATCCGCCGAAGGCGACACAGTTGCCGCATTTGCCGTCCACATTGATGAAGCAGAACTCAGTTTTGATAATAACACCGGAGAATATTTGGCCGCTTTATGAAGTATCTGCTCATCACTGCCGACAAAACCTAAATTACGTAAGGCAGGGATATTAGGGCGTTGTTGCGGCGGAAGCACTCCCTGAATAAACCCCGCATCAGCCAGCGCTTTCATCTTCATCACACCTTGCAACGCGGCTTTACGCGGATTAGATACGCTATCCTTATTATTAATCGAAGCCTTATTACCCACAGAAAGCCCCGCATAATGATGGGTCAGGCCGACCAACCCATCAAAATTCGCTTCAAAACCAGCCATAAATCCCTCTGAAAAAATTGTATAAATTAAAACCTATTCCGTTAAACGGTTAATCAGGGAAGCAGATCCCCGGCGCAAGCGTCTCAGGTAAAGTAAGTTCGTCGGCAACCAGAGACGCCATCGGCCAGGCACAGTAATCGGCAGCATAATAAGCACTAGGTCGGTAGTTTCCTGACGCGCCAATGCCGCCGAAAGGCGCTTTACTGGAAGCCCCGGTTAACGGCTTATTCCAGTTCACAATGCCCGCTCTGGCATCTTCTGACAGGCGCTGGAACAAAGCAGCATCCGGCGAAATTAAACCGACCGCCAGCCCAAATCGGGTGTTGTTAGCGATTGCCAACGCTTCATCAAATGTGTCATAACGCATAAGCATGAGCAGCGGCCCGAAATACTCTTCATCAGGAACATCAGCGATTTGGCTAACGTCAATAATTCCTGGAGTCAGAAACGTTGATTGCGGCTGACATTGCTCCAGCGAGACCAAAGAGATCCCCCCCAGTTTTTGCAACCGATCTTGAGCTTCCAATATATTTTGCACAGCCTGTAGAGAAATGACTCCACCGATGAACGGCTGAGGTTGGGCATCCCAATGGGATGGCACGATCCGTTCTGTCACCTCCACCAGACGCTTAATCACCGCATCTCCGTGCACGCCATTTTTCACCAACAATCTGCGGGCGCAAGTGCAACGTTGACCGGCGGAGATAAATGCTGATTGCACAATGGTGTAAACCGCGGCATCAATATCGTCGCAACCATCGACGATCAATGCATTATTTCCCCCCATTTCAAGCGCCAACATCTTCTCCGGCTGACCGCCAAGCACGCGGTGAAAGTGAAAGCCGGTGTTGGCGCTCCCCGTGAACAGCACGCCATCAATCTGCTTATCCTCCAGCAATGCAGTCCCGGTACTGCGCGCTCCCTGAACCAGATTGAGCACACCGGCGGGCAAACCCGCTTTTTCCCATAGTTTTACCGTCTCTTCCGCGGTCATCGGCGTCAATTCACTTGGTTTAAACACCAGCGTATTACCCGCAATAAGCGCAGGAATAATATGACCATTAGGCAAATGCCCGGGAAAGTTATACGGACCAAAAACCGCCATCACACCATGAGGACGGTGACGCAGTAAGGCACGGCCATCTGGCATAATCGTTTCTGATTCACCGGTACGCTGTTCCCACGCTTCGATAGAAATAGCCGCTTTACCTATCATGGATTGTATTTCAGTCCGCGTTTCCCATAACGGTTTACTGGTTTCCTGACTGATAACACGAGCAAGCGTCTCTTTCTCCTCATTCAGTAAAGCCGCAAACGTCTGAACGACTTTAATCCGCTCACTGGCGGGCAAATGCGACCAGACATAAAACGCCTCGCGGGCAACATGACAAGCGGCTCTGACCTGAGAAGCATCAGCGCTGTTAGCTTGCCACAGAATCTGTTGATCTATTGGGGAAAATTTAGTTATTGACTCACCCTGCCCCGCAATCCATCTTCCCCCAATGTAATGTGCTTTATAATTCATGTTTAATTTTCCTTTGGAAAGAGACTAACCAGTCGAACCTGCTCCCCATCGCTTACTTGAAGCGCATCCATCTCAGCGGTTGTTAAAAACAGTTCATTACTGTCACACGCCACATTTAATAAAAGCGCTCGGAATTCACTAAACTGCTGATTGGCAACGATGCAAGAAACACCATCATCTCTGGTCACTGATGCTGCTTTACTAACAGGAACGAGACGGCTCTCTTTTACCGCACGTATCCGGTCAATCTCAGCCTGTAATAAAGCGCCGCCATCAAAAATATCGATATGGCCTTGATAGGCAAGACCTTCTTTTTCAAGAATGGCCCTCGCAGGTACAGTTTTTTCATGGACCTGCCCAATCACCTTCTGCGCCTCAGCCGATAATAAGGAGATATAAATAGGGTGAAGGGGCATGAGCTCTGCAATAAAGGTTTTCGATCCAATACCGGTTAAGTAATCTGCCTGAGAAAAAGGAATACCAAAAAAATGTTGTCCCAATGAATTCCAGAAAGGGGAATTTCCTTGCTCATCTGCAACTCCCCGCATTTCAGCGAATATAATTTTAGAAAAAATATCCCTAAATGCGGCGATAAAAAGAAAACGAGCTTTGGAGAGAAATGTTCCATTTTTCCCCTTCTGATATTCTGGATCGAGAAACAAGGTACATAATTCACTGTTACCGGTCTGATCTTGCTCCAAAGTTAACGCTTCAATAGATTTATAAATCCCCAATTCACGTGATGAGCGAACGGTTTTTTGTACCCGAAAGTTATAAAACGGCTCTTCCAGCCCAACCGCCACTTCGATGGCACTGACACCCGCCACCCGATTCACACTGGTATCTTCCAGCACAAAAAGGAATCCCTGTTGAGCCCTGGACAGTTTTCCATCAAAAGTATCAACGCTACGCGCAATACGTGCGCGTAGCTGCTCCAGATTATTGGGAAAAGATGTCAAACCTATACCAGCGCGTTGAGATAAAGACTGAACCCCATTTAAGTCACTATGCCGGACAGCTCGGAAAAGCATCATAACGTCACCTTCAACTTACTATTAACCTATAAACCTTACTATTAACCGACAAACCGCATGATGGCGCTTTCAAGACGAGCCAGACCTTCATCGATATCAGCAAAGTCGATATTTAATGCCGGCGCAAAGCGCAATACATCTGGACCCGCGATTAAGGCCATTAACCCCTCCTCTGCGGCCAAATTAGTTAATTGCTTCGCCTTACCCTGCCAAGCCTTATCCAATTCAGCGCCTAAAAGCAGCCCCTTACCGCGCAAACAACTGAATATTCGGCAACGCTGATTCAGTTTCGACAATTTATCCATGAAGTAATCATGACGTTGCAAAACGCCGGTGAGCAGTTCTGGCTGATTAACAATGGAAAGCACCTTATTGGCAACTGCTGCCGCCAAAGGATTACCACCAAACGTAGTACCATGCGTTCCAGGTTGAAAAACCGCTGCAATATGCTGTTTTGTTAACATGGCGCCGATAGGAAAGCCGCCGCCGAGACCTTTAGCACTGGTAAGAATATCAGGCTCAATACCATATTCCTGATAAGCATAAAGATACCCTGTACGACCTACCCCAGTTTGAACTTCATCAAAAATAAGCAACGCTTGAAAACGATCACACAAAGTACGTAATTCCTGCAAGAACGCAGGATCTGCGGGAATAACACCGGCCTCACCGATAATAGGTTCGACAATAACCGCACAGGTATTTTCAGAAATGTGTTCTCTAATTGCCGATAAATCATTATAAGGAAGATGGGTAATTCCTTGCGGCAGGGGGGCATAATCTTGTGAATATTTTGGCTGCCCTCCTACTGTAACGGTAAATAATGTTCTCCCATGAAAAGAGTCTTTAAACGAAATAATTTCACTCTTATTTTTTCCATATTTATCAGAGGCATATTTTCTGGCTAACTTTAATGCTGCCTCGTTAGCTTCCGCTCCTGAATTACAGAAAAATGCTTTATCAGCAAAAGTACCTTCCACGAGTTTTTTTGCTAATTTTAGGACAGGTTCATTGGTGTAACCATTACCTATATGCCATATTTTCTCAATCTGAGAAATTAACTCGTCCTTTAATTCAGGATGTGCATGCCCTAATGAATTAACGGCAATTCCACCTGCAAAATCGATATATTCCTTACCATCCTGATCCCATACTTTCGAACCTTTGGCCCGAACAGGTATGAACCTGGCAGGAGAGAAACAAGGAACCATATAGTGATCAAACCAACTTCTCTGAATATTTTCTAACATAGATCATTTCCCCTTAAAATAGAGAGTACACGGACGAAAGAAAGTAATATACCCCGCATCATTTTCATCTCATACTTACACAACTTATTAATGTATGCCGAGGAAAAGGTTTACCAAACTGAAACCTAAAAATCCTTAAAAATAATAGAATTACAGGATCTTTTTAATATTATTCTTATTAATCCCATGACTATTCCCAAAAATAGCTGCACAGCCACTAGACAGATACTGTTGCCCGCCTTTAACAAAGTCAACACAAGTTATACACAAAAAAAACACTTTTTGATCTCGTTCAAAATTCCAAAAAGTATTTTTATGCACAATTTATGCACTTTAAATGAATAAAAAGTGAATAAATTGTGCATAAATGAAATCTGATACATATAGATGAAAAGAATAAATAAATAATTATTCATTAATAACGCTAGGAATTTATTTACTTAAATGTAAAATAAAATTTGACGTAATTTAACTTTTAAAAACCAGAGTAAACCGATAACCCAAAACAACAAAAGAAGTGAACAATCTGACAATAATTTAATGTAGAATTAACTATCCAGTTAAGAAAATTGACTATATCCAAATGCTCTTAAATTTCAGACAACAATAATACCCCTGCCTATTGAGATTATTTTTCACAAATTGACTTTATTGTACCCTACCTCAATGATTTACTTAGATTAGAGAAACAGGTAAAGCCTTTTCAAGTGAAAACTATTCAATAGAGATTATCACTTTCCTCAATCTTATTTTTATCCAGAAAAAACCGAAATACAATTTATACCGAATGATCATACCGACGCAAAAAAAATTCATTACTTCTTAACATATTAGCATTATGAAACTTTTCCATCACAACTGATCACCAACTCTCTATTCAGAGTTTAAACTAATTACTTTACTGACTTGATAAAGAATTGATAAAGAATTGATATACGGTACTGCTTTACGATTGAAACAACAGATATAATCTTTACCATCAATTTATCACTCTAAATAAGAAACCTCTTTTAATTTCCTGAAATTTTCATTGAAAAACACATAACTGCATTATTAAAAGTGGAATCATCATGTGAACTTATTATATATAAACGTTAAATCACGCTACATTTTATTTTCTTTATACTAGTATCAAACCTATATTATTGAAAACCATTGAATATTTTTAAATACAAACTAAAACTTTACATTTAATTATAAAAAATTTTATTTTGGCAAACACCAGTAAAATTAGCCATCTATTCTAAACAATAGATACAATATTAATCCCGAATACGACTTATTCAATATTTACAAAATCATTCAACACATCAAATTATAAAAAACATAAGATTAAGTTGAAAAACAATTTATTAGGAATTATTTTAATAAAATTAAGATAATATCGTTAATGTAAATAGAAAAAAGGACCAATACAAGCTAGAACTAATTTGATCACTTATTAAAAATGCTGAATTACCTGAATCGATTGAGGATATGCCACAGGCAGTCAAGGATAGTATGAACTTATTTCGCATCATTTACAGGAGTAGAATATATGACTTTAGATTTTAACGGTAAGGTGGCAATCGTTACCGGCGGTGCTATGGGTATTGGTGCTGCAATCTGCCGCCGACTGGCTGCAAACGGCGCAAAAGTTGTCGTGGCCGATCTCGACGGCAACGCAGCTCAAGCTCTTGCCAATGACCTTGATAAGGCTATCGCCATTCAGCTCGACGTCTCCCAAGCATCTGCGGTAGAGCGCTTAGTGGCTCAAACAGTAGAGACCTTTGGAGCACTACACCTGGCAGTCAACAACGCAGGGATAGTTGGCTCGTTTCATCAGACCGTAGATTATCCGTTGGATGATTGGCATCAGGTCATCAATGTCAACATGCACGGCGTGCTGTACTCAATGAAGTACGAGATCCCCGCGATGTTGGCTTCCGGCGGTGGTGCGATTGTTAACATGGCCTCGGCCGCAAGTAGTGTTGGTCTCGCCAACTCGATTGCATACGTAGCAGCCAAGCATGCGTTGCTAGGTATGACAAAGACCACCGCGCTGGAATACGCTACACAAGGGATTCGGATCAACGCCGTCGGCCCTGGTTACATCGACACGCCGTTGATGTCCAAGATCGACACCAATGTAGTCCAAGAAGCGATCAAGCTTCAGCCTATCGGCCGCCTCGGAACACCAGATGAAGTCGCTGCACTAGTTTGCTTCTTATTATCTCAGGATGCGTCTTTTATCACCGGTAGTTTCCACCCCATTGATGGTGGATATACCGCGCATTAACATCCTTAATATCTTAGGTTTTAACGGAGCATCATCATTCAGCTCTAAGCCATATTAAAACCGGGCAAAGCAGACAGTAGCCTCCTTTAGCCGTAATAAGCCTGACAAGGAAATTATTGTCGCTTTGTCCGTATCAGCTTTTTAGATCAAAATGCACTTAGATTGTTTGTAACAAATTGACCATACAGAGTCTTATCTTAACTATCAATTTGTAATTCCAGATAAGATATTTCATTTTAGTTTTTATTTCTTAAATAATTTCCTTTCATTTTCTGCAATTTTCATTAGCAAACACTGAATTTCATCATTAAAAGCGAAACAGTTATCTGCATTTATTATGCATGAATACTAACTCAGATTATACTTTATTTCACCCCATTATTACCAAACAAAATTATTAAAAAAACATCAAGCAAGCCAAAAAAATTAAATTTAATTATAAGAAATTTTATTTTTAATAATCTATAAAAAACAAACAATACATTCTAAAAAATTGACATAACATTAATTAAAAATATAGCTTATTCAATATTTACAAAATAATCCAATATGCCGAATCACAAGAAAATATAAGACTAAGTTGAAAAAATATTTATTAGACGTTATTTTACGACAATATAGAAAAAAAACCAATGCAAACTAAAACTAATTAGTTTGTATCATTCACTTACAGGAGTAAAATATATGACTTTAGATTTTAATAATAAGGTAGCAATCGTTACCGGCGGTGCAATGGGTATTGGTGCTGCAATATGCCGCAGACTAGCGGCAAACGGTGCAAAAGTCGTCGTGGCCGATATCGACGGCAACGCAGCTCAAGCCCTTGCCAATGACCTTGATAATGCTATCGCCATTCAGCTCGACGTCACCCAAGCGTCCGCGGTAGAACGCTTAGTGGCCCAGACGGTAAAGACCTTTGGGGCACTACATCTGGCAGTCAACAACGCAGCGATAGCCGGCCCGCTCCATCCAACCGCGGACTATCCGTTGGATGATTGGCATCAGGTCATCAACACCAACATGCACGGTGTGCTGTACTCAATGAAGTACGAGATCCCCGCAATGCTGGCTTCTGGTGGTGGTGCAATTGTTAACATAGCCTCGGCCGCAAGTAGTGTTGGTCTCGTCAACTTGATTGCATACGCAGCCGCCGGGCATGCAGTGCTAGGCATGACAAAGACCGCCGCGCTGGAGTATGTAAAACAAGGGGTCCGGATTAACGCCGTCGGGCCCGCTTGCACCGACACACCAATGTTATCTAGGCTCGACACCAATGTAGTCCAAGAGATGATCAATGATCATCCTATCGGCCGCCGCGGAACACCAGATGAAGTCGCTGCACTAGTTTGCTTCTTATTATCTCAGGATGCGTCTTTCATTACCGGTAGTTACCACCTCGTTGATGGTGGATACACCGCGCATTAACTTCCTTAATATCTTAGGTTTTAACGGAGCATCATCATTCAGCTCTGAACCATATTAAAACTGGGCAAAGCAGACAGTGGCCTCCTTATGAAGGGTATTCAGGCCGCTGACGAACCTCGCGATTTTAAACAAGGTTTATCAGCGGCCTAGAACTAAAGGCGCCTTTAGCAAAAACCGCCGTAACCCCTAGCCCAGTGCCACCTTGTCGCTTTGCGCAAATGTTTTATCCCAAGCCAGCGTATCCGCGGCAGATGCTACTGCCGATGTTGATAACATCGTACTCAAAGCTATTGCTGAAACTATCTTTTTCATGTTCATATATTTGCCTTTAATGAAATATAAAAGTCAGTACATTTTTCTCTGCTATTGCCCATGTTTACCCATGAGCAATAACGTCTGGATGGGCTGAACGCTGCGCAACCCAGGTAAAAATGGCAGATAACGACAGTAATACCGCGCCAAAGACGAAGGGGCTTTTCCAACCCATGACATCAAACATTGCTCCGCCGGAACTGGCTCCTAACGTAATAGCTAACTGAATAGTCGCGACCATCAGACCACCACCAACTTCCGCATCATCCGGCAGTGCGCGGCTCAACCAGAGTCCCCAAGCAACCGGCGCCGGCGTGGCGACTAATCCCCAAGTTGCCAGTAACGCCGCAACCGCTATGCCAGAATTTCCGAAAATGGTAAGGACTACCGCAACCACTGCCATCGCGAGAGGGATAGCAATCAGGTAGGCAAACAACCGTTTTTTTAATAACAATCCGATGAAATATGTTCCAACCAGACCGCTAGCACCCAACAGAAGGAACGTGAGGGATAATTCAGTCACACTGATGCCAGTAATCGTTTCCAGAAACGGCCGCAGATAGGTAAAAACCGCGAACTGCCCCATGAATAACCACATAATGCCAGCCATACCCAAGGCAACCTGCGTTTTTTTTAGCAACCTGAATGGATTGACTGCTTCGCTTTTTTTACTGGCTTCCATCGCAGGAATCCCCCGCCATTGCCAGGCAAACGCCAGTATGGCAAGTGGGATCACCATAAAAAAAGCGCCTCGCCAGCCAATATACTGTCCCAAAAAGCTACCTAGCGGGGCTGCAATGGTCGCTGCCAGCGCATTGCCACCGTTTATCAGAGCTAGCCCTTTCGCAACAGAATCAGGTGGAAGCAGTCTCATCACGGTCGCCGTCGCCATTGACCAAAAACCACCAATGGTGATACCCAATAAAGCCCGTCCGACCATGAACTCCACGTTACTAACGGCCAGTGTCACAATCACCCCGGATATTGTCAGAAGCAGCGTGAAACTCAGCAGCACTTTTTTCCGATCGAACTTACCTGTCAGGGGAGTATTCAGCAGGCTGGTCAGCACGGCAAAAAAGCCTGAAACTGAAATAGCCTGACCCACCTGCCCCTGGCTCATCTGCAAGTCCTGTGCGATTGGACTTAGCAAGCTGACGGGCATAAATTCTGACGCAATCAATACAACAACACAGAGAGCCATCGAAAAGACCGCTCCCCATGCAGGAGGCTGTGTTGAATGCGTGTATGGTCTTACATCAATATCAACAGTTTTCATTTTTCTCCGACATTCATTTGATAGCAGAACGGAATGACGTGCTTTATGCATCCCAAACAACTATGGCGATAATCAAACTCATGTAGATCTTAATTGCATAGTGTTTCTTTGATTAGACGCTATAATTAGCACGCTCTTGTGAGAAAAATTCAACAATTGAGGTTTCAGGATGGATGATCTGCAAGCATTTTTGTTAGTGGCAGGGGAGCGAAGCTTTACAAAGGCTGCGGCAAGAATGGGCGTCACGCCATCAGCACTCAGCCACACCATTAAAGCTCTGGAGGAAAGACTCGGGGTACGTTTATTAACCCGCACAACACGTAATGTCGCACCGACAGAAGCAGGGGAAAGATTATTACATTCTATTAGTCCTCTTTTTGAGCAGATTAACGCTGAAATTGAAAGATTGGGTGAACTTCGGGATAAACCTGCGGGTACAATTCGGATCACTTGCTCAGACGATGCGGCACAGATGATCCTGAGGCCCATGCTTGCCAAGTTTCTTGCCAGATACCCTGACATCAACGTGGAGGTCAATATCGATTACGGCTTCACGAATATTGTCAATGAGCGTTTTGATGCAGGAATCCGGCTTGGCGAAGCTATCAGCAAGGACATGATAACAGTACGTCTTGGTCCAGATTGGCGCCTCTCCGTAGTTGGGACACCCGCCTATTTTGAGCAGCATCCAATTCCGCAATCTCCTCATGATCTGACAAACCATCGTTGTATTAATGCCCGTTATTCAGTTGTTGGCGGTGTTTACGTGTGGGAATTTGAGAAAGATGGCAGAAAGCTGAATATTCGGGTCAATGGGCAATTTACCTCAAATAGTACTATTCATCTTCTGAATAGCGCACTGGATGGTATAGGACTGGCTTATGTTCCTGAATATTTAGCTAAACCCTACATTGCCGACGGGAAACTAAAAGAAGTCTTAGCAGACTGGTGCCCATATTTTCAGGGATTTCATCTTTATTATCCCAACCGGCGACAAGCTTCACCGGCTTTTATGGCTTTTGTGGAAGCCGTCAGGTATCACGTCTAGAGTAAATAAGCATAACTGTCTCCGGGGCGGAGATAGAAAAAATATCAACGGTTCTCTGGTAATAAAAGTAAGGCTCCATCCACCGCGATATCGGTATCGGCATGCAGATGGCGGGTACACAACCAGACACCGTGTCGGTCCCAGCGCAACACCTTGAGACGGGAGCGGGCCTTGTTACAGAAGACAAAAGCGGCTTCGTCCTGCCAGCGCAAATTCAGTCCCTCGAGGTGTTGAGTCAGGGCATCAATGCCCCGGCGCATGTCGACGGGCTCTCGCACCAAAAAAAGCTGTTGCGGTTTCAGCATCGGGCCAGTACCCGCATCACGTCAGGCAACAGCGTCAAGGGACAGGCGATGGCATAGCCGTCTGGGGTATGCAGGGTGACGGTGGGCGCGTCGTCAGGCTGGAGTGAAACCGGCAAGAGGGCGGGCAGTGTCTGGCTGAGAGGCTGGCGCATTTTGTGACTGTCGGCAATCCAGTCGCGGAAAGAGGAAAAACTCAGTTGATGCTGTTCACAATACTGTTTTCGAGTCAGGTCACTGTGGCGCCATTGGGTCACATGGTGTTGTTTTTGCTCCGGGGTATATCGGCTACGGCTCATGGTGTCAGTCTCCAAATGAAGATAAGGAAGCGGTAGCGTGCATGGGCCAGAGGGGAAGAACAAGGTGAGATGACCGGACGTTTACTGAACATTTACAGGACATTCAGTTAACCCACATTGAAGCACTGGCCTTGGCTCAACTGGTGAAGCGGCTGAACTGGGCGGAGATACGCGCCTGTGCCGTGAATGACGAAGAAGCGTATCAGATTAAGGATGCTATTTCTAAGCTTCAATCCGCTCTGGCTTACCGTGGGTATGCGCCACGGTAGATCAATAATAACATCGGAAGATCTGGTGATTGTTAACTGCCTCTCTAAATCTAGTCATTAAATGTTGAATCTAGTTTTTGAGGGCAGTTCATCTATAATTTTATTAACTATTCTTCAAAAGAATAGGATTGAAAATAACTAATGTCTTTTTATCTTTTTTTATACCGCACGGCATAACTCCTTTTTTAAATATAGAAAATATTTCTTCTAATTTAGAGTCTTGATTAAAAGAAAATAAATATCGATAAATGCTTATCATATTTAACATGTAATTACATTCGTCATTTACTTCATTTAGAAAGTTATCGTATTCTATGTTATCAACTAACCCTTGTTTCTTTCTTATAAGATGTAGTTTTCTTTTTCTAATATTTTCTTTAACTTGATCCTTGGTAGATATTTTTATTCTGTCAAGGATATCCTTTTCTGCTTTTTTATAATCCTCATGAAGATAAAACTCGGATACCAGATCAGAAAAAAAATCACTCCAAACCATATAGTTACATGGTATGCCTTGATCGAAAAGAAGCTTTAATGCTATATATTTATTATCAATAATTTCATATTCATTAAATTCTTCAATAGAACCGGATAAAAAATCCGAACTTTTAAAGAATTCAACTGGTTCCATATAAAAATTTATTATCTCACTCATATTGAATTATCCTAAAATTTTACTCCAGAGATCAAAAACTCTTTGTCTGCCTATTTGATTTACGTCTTTCCCAAAAATATTAGTGTTATACATATCTTTGGATCTAATAATATTACCATTCTCCATGCTTTTTTAGCTATATTTTGAATGTTAGCTACTTGTTTCGATATGGCATCAGTTAATTGATTTAAATTTATTTTATCCAGAGCATTTCTTATTGCATCAGTATATCCGTGATGATTACCTTGATGCCTTGCCATTGCACTAACCAGTCGGCGTTGGCGCGGCATGGGTATTCACCACGGTAAGAAAGAAGCCAGCCGGAAGCGATTCCGGCTTTTTGCTGTTTCAGAGAGAAAGCAGAGTAAAATATCTAAAATATAGCTTATATGTATATTTAATGTTGATTTTATATTTTATTGTATTATTCATTTGTTTATCTTCTTATTTGTTTTATATTTTTGTGATTTTAAGTTATATATTTAATATATAATATCAACCTTGTAAAATATTTATTTTAAGCATAAAAATAACAAAGCCGAAAGATCACGGGGATCTTTCCTGCTTTGTTAATTATTAACTACCACTTATATGGATACGCATGATTTGATAAGATTTGCTGCTTAATTTCCTCGGAAAGATAATTATTCTCCTGCTTCTCTGAACACTCAATTATTTTTTTTATAAAATTTCTATTTATTTCAGGAAGTTCTTCAAAAACTTTATCCCAGACATCCTTATAACCATACATATTCAGCATTTTCTCTAAGGCTGAATTTATCAAAGGACTACTTGAATATATCAATGTTCCAGGATCTTCACATTCGAACTTTACATAAAGGATCAGCTTGATTATTGCATTCACCTCTTCCCTTGCTAATTGAATAGATTCGCACATCATTATTTCCTCCCACATTTTTTAATTCTAACTTGCTCATTAGTAAGTTTATGCCTTGCTTCATAATCAAGATGTTCTAGCATGTCATATGGATTCTTACCTGAATATAGAACGTTTTTTAATTTCAACTTTCCTTCATGAATATATTCCAAGTCAGTAGAAAAACGAATATTACCACGCTCACCAGGATCTATTTTAAAGATAATTGCATAGTCACCCCGACCTATATATTTAGAGTTGTTTATCAATAAATCTCTCACTACATCTTTTGGCGACATTCATAAGGAGGCCGGAAGATCTCGAAAGATCTTTCCGGCTCTACCAATTTCTAATCGTATTAGTAAACTATTAGATTTCCATTAGGCCATTCTCCATCCCAGCCACAAGGGAGGTGACCACTTTCATATACTTCAATCAGCTTTTCAAAAAATAGAGGTTTTTTCAATTTATCCTTATATGTGTCTTCTATTAAGTAATGGACGATATCCCAACTAACGCATTGAGATAAAATTAAAGTATCAAATCCATCTATATCAGGAATCTTTTCAATTACTTCTTTCTCAAGGAAAATCTTGGCATCTTTAGCTATATTGTTCCAATTTTGGAATACAATTGAATGATTTATTGCTAAAAATCCAGATATATCATTGGCTGCTTCTAGTGTTACATCTTCCCATTCTGGAGCAGAAATATATTGATTTGCATCACTTGAACTTTTTACTATCTTAATGCTGGGTATCTTTAATTGATTCCCTACATTAGAAAACCAATCTATAGACAAAAGCCTGTTCATTGAATGACTAGATATTTTCATGGTTTCACCTGATTTATTCTTCCTGGTATTCTAGGCACGTTCATACCACCAAGAGCACCATGCTGAATCCTATTTCGTATACTATACCTGATAGCTTGATTTACTTGACTAGCAGATAATCCTGCCGATTCTAAAGAATGTTTGACAGCTTGAGTATATTGAATGTTACTTGGTCGTTGCCCTGCAAACTCGCCACCTCTTCTATACTTATTCCAGAATTGCTCTAGAGATTTATGAGCCTCATAATGAGGAGTACCGGGTTGCGCAAAAGCATTACCTTTTAACTTAATTGCAGCACCACTATTGGTTGGAATTACCTCCCTATAAGCGGCATCTTGGTTTAAGTGATGAGATTGCCCTGGTCGAGGATCTTTTTTCAAGCTGCCATGAGGACCTAAGGCAGGATCACCAGATGGAAACTCACATTTCTTTGACGATAGCCCCAGCGGATCAATCCATCCTGTGGGATTTTTGACGTATGCATAGGTATTCTCACCGCCCCAGAGGCCAGTTGGATCGGAACTGAGGTAGCACGCTGCTTCCGGCAAATAATAGCGGAACCGATTATAGAATAAACCACTTTCCTCATCAAAAAGTTGCCCGGCAAATCTCAGGCCCGGGTCCAATGGCGGGTTCTCGCCGTGTCCGCTCAGACGCAGGCCGTATAGCGACTGCTTCGGCCGCCGCCACACCCGCTTGCCCTCCGGGTCGAACAGCGCCAGCGGCTCGCCGGTCGGGGCGCTGACCGCATATTGAGTCTGCACCTCCCCGGCCATCAGCTCCACCCGGTTATCCAGATTAAGCGTAAACTGTTGCGTCTGCTGCGCTATCAGCTCCCAGCCGTCAAACACCAGATGGCGGATCATTTTTAGCCGGCCGTGCTGGTATTCGCGGATTTCCGCCGGCACGTCGCCGTCCCACAGATAAATTGATCCAACTGGCTGAGTTGTTCACGACAACTATTGATTACTTATTGCTTGGCTCGCCTAACGAACAGATACCGATTAGCAACACGCGATTAATGGAGCGATTTAAAGCACTGGCCCAATGCCAGCCGGAAGAACAGGAGACAGTGATTAAACTGATTGATGCGGTGATTGTTAAGCACCGGGTTGAGTCGGCAATACGCCCTGTTGATCAGGAGAAGAATAACTAAGTCTAAAGTGATTTTTTAGCGCGGCGTTGAAGTGCAGCAACACAACAACGCCGCTCACCACAAGCAACTAAGAAGGAGTTGAATGATGGCTAAGGCGCATTCTAAAGCAGAAGCGGCGATAAATAAAGCCGTGAAAACAGAACGTTATTACACGGTGGGTTATGTGCCGAACGGGAATAAGGTCAACAACGCCACCCCGGCGATACACCTTAAGGGGCAGTGGCTGAGACAGGCGGGATTTAATACCGGCGGCCAGATTACGGTGAAGGTGATGGACGGTTGTCTGGTGCTGATCCCTGACAGTGAAGCCACGCAACAACAGCATCAGCAGTACCAGCGACAACAGGCCCAACTGCGGGAAATTAAGCAGCAGATGCGGGCGCTGATAACCGGTTTTGCGGGTTAAGGGGAGAGCATGAGATGACGATAGCGATTGAACATTTGCAGGACATTCAGTTAACCCACATTGAAGCGCTGGCCTTAGCCCAACTGGTGAAGCGGCTGAATTGGGCGGAGATACGCGCCTGTGCCGTGAATGACGAGGAAGCGTATCAGATTAAGGATGCGATCGGTAAGCTTCAGTCGGCACTGGCTTATCGTGGGTATGCGCCACGGTAGATCATCAGAAGGCCGGAAGATCACAGGGATCTTCCGGCCTGAATATCATTTATACTTACTAAATTGTTCTATCCAACCATCATCAGTAAATAGCTCACCGGATAGACCATCGCTAATATTGATAATATTTCTTTCACTACCATTATTTTCAGATAGTAGTAATTTCATAGAATCTTCATTTTGCTCTAGCATATCAAGTAAGTTAAAAATAACATTATCTATAGATTCAACAACTAACTTCCTAAGGATTTCTCGTTGTTCTAAGGTAAAATTTTCTATTAAATTATGTAATTCAAGTAAGTATTTTGCTTTTACTGTTCCTGACGATATGTTCTCAAAGCGTTCAATTGATCGATCTCGCACTGTAGTCATTAATATATGACCAAATATTTTAAGTAATTCGGTATCTGACATAATTTTATCCTATTTGTACCATGGAATATTAGAAGGAGTTCTGACTCCTTGATTTCGTAGATTCCATAGAGATTCAGCGACTAAGTTTCTTGCTTGCTGAGTTGATGCGCCTCCTGTTTCTAAAGCGTCAACCGCAATCTTAGTATGTTCTTGGAGTGTATTTGGGCGTCCACTGTTTTTTAATTCTTTAAAGGCAGATCTTTGATAGTTAGTCATTAGTTGATGATCTAATTTATTCTTAGTCATATAGTCCTGACTTATTGAAAACCCTTTCTTAGGATCATAACTGACATTATCTTTAAATCCGGCTTTAGCGTGAATATGATGACCACCAACATCTTTATATTCACCTGTTCCACATTTTTAGACATTAGCCCCAGCGGGTCAATCCAGTTCGTCGGATTATGCACGTAACTGTAAGGATTTACTCCTCCTGCTAACCCCAAAGGGTCAGGGCTGAGGTAGCACGCCGCTTCCGGCAAATAATACCTGAACCGATTATAAAATAAACCACTTTCCTCATCAAAAAGTTGCCCGGCAAATCTCAGGCCCGGATCGAGCTGGGGATTCTCGCCGTGTCCGCTCAGACGCAGGCCGTATAGCGACTGCTTCGGCCGCCGCCACACCCGTTTACCCGTCGGGTCGAACAGCGCCAGCGGCTCGCCGGTCGGAGCGCTGACCGCATATTGAGTCTCCACCTCCCCGGCCATCAGCTCCACCCGGTTGTCCAGATTAAGCGTAAACTGCTGCGTCTGCTGCGCCACCAGTGCCCAGCCGTCAAACACCAGATGGCGGATCATTTTCAGCCGGCCGTGCTGATATTCCCGGATTTCCGCCGGCACGTCGCCGTCCCACACATACGTGGTCAGCTTACCGCTCTGGATACACCGTTTTTCTGTCCGCCGCCCGAAAGCGTCATAGCGATATTCCCACGGTATCCCGTCCGGGGTGATAAGCCCGGTCAGCTGATTCTGGCTGTTCCACCGGTATGTCGTCAGCGCCAGCCGGCAACCTTCCGCTAAAAACTGCTTCTCCTGCATGCGGCCGGCCCGGTCGTAAACAAACCGGTGCGAGCCCACCCAGTTCAGGCGATGGCCCTCCTGATAGAGGGTTTCCCCCATAATCTCCTGCACCCCGTCAAACCGTCTTGATGGGTACCCGGTCTCATCATACTGATAATGCTCCCGCAGTGTCCGGCCCTCGCCCACCGACATCACCTGGCCGTTGCCGTTGAGGAGATAATTTAACGGCTGCCCGTCATCACTGACGGCGGTCAGGTTCAGCGCGGCATCGTATTCATACCGGCGGGCCACCCCCGCGTAAGCGGGTCCGGCAATCTCGTCCAGTTCAGCCGGCCGGAAGAAATGGGGATTACGGCCTGCCCGTTGCGCGGTTAACTGGCCCATCAGGCTGTACTGCTGGCGCAGAATAAATCCCCCTTCCACGTAACGCCCCGTATCCCGGCCGGCGTCATCCCGTTCCAGGGTCAGGGGTGCCTGTCCTTCCAGCGCCAGCGTAATCAGTTCCCCCACCCGGTTGACTTCCCGGCGACTCTGCCAGCGGCAGAGGTGGGTCTGGCCGGTAAACCGGGCAGGTCCGGCAACCGGCGCTGTTTCGCCGGTCAGCAACTGCCGTTCTACCGCGCGGTTATCCGGGTAGTGACGCAGAATCTCGCCGTGCGGCTGAATTTCCCGCACTATCCGGTCCTGCTCGTCATATTCAAAATGCAGGGCGCTGTCCGGGGAGTCCACGGTTAACAGCCGGCCCAGGATGTCGTAATGATAACGGGTGGTCCCTTCCGGGGCGCGCAGCGTCGTCAGCCGGCGGGCGGCATCATAATCATAGCGGGTCACGTTCTCTTCCCCGTCCCGCTTTTCAATGCAGTTCCCCGACCGGTCATAGCGATAATGCCACTGCGTGCCGGCATAATCCTGCTCGGTGATAACCCGCCCGTCCGCATCCAGGGTGTAGGTGTAGGTTTCCCCCTGCGGGTTAATCACCTGCGTCAGTTGCAGCGTGTCGGCATCATAACGATACTGCCAGCGATGCCCCTCGCCGTCACGCCGGGCGACCGGCAGGTCAAACGGGCCGTATTCGACCTGCCATTCTACGCCGCGGGCATCGGTCCAGCAGGTTAAGTTGCCGTGGCGGTCATGGGTGAAGTGCTCCAGCTGGTTGTCCGGCCGGTCACTGACCGCCACCCGGTGATGACGGTCGTAACGCCAGCGCCACAGCGCCCCCGCCGCGGTCAGGCTGCGCAGCCGGTCCTGACTGTCATAACCCAGACTGACGGTCCGGTTCTCTTCATCCAGCACCCGCACCAGCCGCTGATGCTTATCATATTCCTGTGTGCGGCCGTTGCCGTCCGGGTCTGTTTCGGCCGTCACCAGCCCGAAAGCATTGCGGGTCAGCGTGGTTTTCCGGCCGTCCGGCGCAATAAATCCGGCCGGCTGGCCCTGTTCATCATACCGGGGCAGCCAGGTGCGTTGCAGCGGGTCGGTCATGCCGGTCAGTTGCAGGCTGTCAGCCTCATAGCTGTATCGCCATACCGCGCCGGTCGCCTCCGTCAGTGAGGTTACCCGGCCGGTATCGGCCAGATACGTCAGCGTCAGGGTTTCCCCCTCCGGTAATATTTGTCTGACCAGATGGCCCCAGCGGTCATAGTCATAACGGGTCACGCCGCCGCACGGGGTGTGGATTTCAGTGATTAATTGCTGGTCGTTGTAATGCCAGGTGGTGGCGTGCCCCTGTGGGGTGGTGGAGCGGGTGATGCCGGGGGCATAATCCAGGTGAACCGGATAGTAGCCGCCGGCCCCCACGCTGTCGGTACAGCGCCCCTGTTTATCATAACGGTAATCCACCCAGGTCTGGTCGCCATCGGACCAGCGGCTTATCAGACCCTGCGCATTATATTCATAGTACAGATGAAAATGCTGGGCGCTGTCCGCTTCCGCCAGCCGGCCGTTATCATGGTAGTGATAACGGGCCATCACTTCCTGTAACCTTTCATCGGTGCGGAGTATCTCGGTCAGTTGTCCGCGCAGGTTATAAAGCAGCGTCAGCTCCGGCCCGTCACTGTGGAGAACCTGTGTCAGTTGACCGTGCTCGTTATAGATAAAGCGCAGCCGGTTGTCATACACGTCCCGGTGTTCCGTGAGCCGCCAGCGCTGTGTCCCTTCGGATGAGGCCGGAGAGGCCAGCGCAAAATACTTACAAACCGGTGAATCCCGGTGCCGGAGGATATAGCCCTGTTCTCCCCGGCTGAGGGTGAAATCCGGGTGTTCCGGGTTGACGCTGTGGGTATAAGCGGCCGGTAAGGCAAAGTAAAGAGAAGCCCCTTCGGTGGTGCGGATTTCTACCCGGTCGCCGGTGGCAAGCGCACATTCAGAGAAGCTGTCCGTCCAGCCCGGCCCCAGTAAGCCCTGTTCCCCCGGCGCCCAGCTGCGCAGAAACACCAGCGGCAGGGTCTGGCCGAGGGTGATATCGGTCCGCTGGTCAAACAGCTGGCCGGTGGTGACGTCAATCGGGTCGCCGGTAAAGAATTTTTTCGTCGCTTCCCGGTAACGTTTCACCCCCTGAGTTTCTCTGAAAGCGGTTTTGGCACAGCAGAGGGTCTTGCCTGAGAGTATCTTCGCAGCCTGTTTGACGCCGGCAATCGCCCCGCTGACGGCCTTTTTACCGGCCTGTCGGGTAAACAGCTTACCCAGCCCTTTAAGGGCGCCGCGTGACGGCGGCGCCAGAAATTCAACCGCCATCAGTATCGCCCGTTCCCAGGCGGAAAACTCGTCGGCCACCGCCAGGTAAGTTCCCTGACCGGAGCCGATAAACACCGTTTTGGCCCCGGATTTTATGGTGGCGCCACACGCCAGTTTGTCATCTACCCGGGCCGCCGGCGAGCCGTTGATAAACACGGTTTCACTGCCCTGGGCAATCAGGGGCGGCGCCGGGTGTTGACTACAGGCGGCGATATCGGTGGTGGCTCTGGCCGCCGGTTTGCCTTCGATAAAAACATTGGGGGAGCCGCTGCCCAGCGCACCACTCGGCGGGCCGATGCTGTCCACCATTTTCGTGACGGCCGAACTGGCGGCGCTGATGACATCGCCAAGGGCGAATGTGGCCGCGGTTCCCAGGGCGATGACGGCGACGGTAGCCAGCCCGCCGGTAAGGATGGTCAGTCCCACCAGTGCCGAGGCCGCGGCAAAGACCGCCGCCCCTATCAATGCGCCGGTAATGGCGCCCGCCAGCGCCCCCAGGAAGCTGGCATGTTTAATCGGGTCGCCCTCACGGGCGGCGGCCGGACCGGGGGAGCCCTGTGGCGGGGAGACGCGTACCGAGTGCCGGGCGCCAACCCGCGCTATCCGGGTGACGATTTCATCGCCAAGTGACATGGTGTTCCTCCTGTCAGGTTATCAGGACGCCTGAAAACTGTGGACAATTGCCAGCAATGCCTCACGCTGACCGTCTTCAAAAGGCGCAGGAGAGGTCAGGTTGAAGGTCAGCAGCAGTGTGCCCCGGATTTGCAGTATCACGGTCTGGTACATGTCGCCTTCCGGGCTTTTCCACTGGTAATCCAGACGGCGGGCGGGTTGCTGGCTGAGGGTGATTTCGCCGCGCTGATGCTCCTGGTACCCGGGCAGATGGGTGCAAAACTGTTCCAGGGTCTGTTCATAGTAAGCGTGGTTATCCATGCCGGCGGGGACCGGGGTGCGGCTGACCACCAGATTGATGCCGCTGTCGTCCGGCAGCACAAAGACATTCATGGATTCATCCCGCCAGTTGCCCGGGATAGTCAGTGAGCCTTCATTCATTTGATAGATTGTGTTTTCCATGTGTTTTCCATGTTTTTTCCGTTGTTGATTGAAACAGGTTGTCATGTTCCAGTGAACTTACCTTGCGTGGTCAGATAATAACGATCAGATAACAAGGTTAACTGAACGTATTATCAGGTCAGGGGAGCAGCTCATAAGCTGCCCCAAAGGTTAAAGCGCCTCGGGCAAGTTATGTCAGAACGATGAAAGCGCTGGCAGTCTGTGGCTGACAGTCTTATTGATAACCTGTATGAACAGGCAACGTCGGGGATATGCTATTGCTGTTTAAGCGTCTGGTTAAGATAACTAATTAAACAGTTCATTTGTTTAATATCCAGTCAGGAACATATAACAAAAAACTTATGTTGTCCCGTCTGTTTGTATGATGACCATTTGATTAACTTAATAAATGTGACATAAATCGCAAATCCTTTAACCCGCTACGTTCACCCAACATCCGAATTTTATTAAACGAAAGCAACGGACACCATATTAGGCTGTATCTGCTTTTAACGCTTCGATTATCACGGTGGAGTTTTCATTAATCATAAAATGAAAAAAGATGTACTGACCGTTTTCATGGCCATGAAACTTCTTTTTTATCGCTTTTTGCTACCACCGGCAGTGGTTTTAACGCTGTTTTTACTGTCTTTGATTTTTCGTTTTAGCGTTTTTTATTGACTTCGCCATGTTAAGGCTCGCTCAGATTAAATCAGGTGGGGTGGCGTTTTTTATATCGTTTGAAAGCCAGAGGGTCAGAAGTTTTCACTCATTCAGGCAAGATGAGATACGCTTTATCCGCATATGATAAAACCGTTATTAAAAAGGCGTTTAGGGTTTGTCAGTGTCGTTTTAACATCGGGAGAAAAATAGTCAGTGTGTGATGAAAAAACAGGTAAAAACTTTAATCATTAACGGTGAAAACAGGTGATTAAAACTTTTTAAAAACGGGTAGAAAATTCGACGCAACATTGACATTGGCAGAAAAAACATTCGGAAAAACCAGTCTTGAATTGATTAACAAAGTGACCGCGTTAATCCAATAATAAGAGTGAAAATCTTTAACCAGATTAACCGAATTAAGCTAATGTGCTTAAATAAGCGGTTTTACATGGGCTGTAAGGGGTTTACGAAAAACAGAGACAATCATTAAAGAAAATTGATAAACCTTTAGATTGATTAGATTAGCATTATTAAACATGATGAAATCATCAGGCATTGAGTTTAAATATTATTATCATCCCGGTTATCTGCTCAGGTTTTAAAGTTGAAGAACTAAATACAGGGAAAAGAGAAAACTTAAACATCAGTTTAATAAAATCAGGGAAGTTAACTACGTATCAGGAAACGAAAAAACATTAGGTTGATAAAAACTGCTTAATCAAAACCATCTATTAGATGCATTTTTGCTTTAAAAAATAGGAAAAACCCAGGAATGATGGTTGTTTTACCGATGCCATTTTTTTTAACGTGATTAACTTTCTCTTTTTACTTGTATTTCCAGTTATTAGTGAATGCAAGCGTTTTTTATCGCTAATTAATTCATCTGGGGATTTAAAAAGTAGGTCTCCCATTAATGCCCATTTTTTAAAAATTACAGCGTGAATAAAGAGATTTATTCCCTGCTATAATAATTTAAAAGTGAGTATACAGAGAGATTAAAGATTTATATAAAAGAAAAATATAGAGTTAACTCAATAGATACTTTTTTATAAGGATAGTAATTTTCTGGTATTAAAAGTCCATTAACCATTAACAGACAGTTGAAAAGAAATCAGCAGGTAAAATAATGTTATTCGGCATGTTGATATTAAAATATTTTCTCACTGTTATTTTACTGAGTAAGTTATAAACATAACGCAATAAAAAGGAGGGTAAAACGGTTAATACGGTAGGATTTAACTTCTAAACAGAGAGTTGATTATCCGAAAAAACATAAGGGGGTATCTTTAATACCATCAGGCCATTGACTGGCCTAATTTAGGCGAAAAATAACCTATAGAAATCGCTCAGGATTGAGCGTAAACAGCCTCAGCAAAGATAAAAAGCGGGTACGATTAATGTTTATTAAATGTAAAATACGATATGCCATGATGATTAAACTGAATAAAAATCAGATAATAAAAGTGATAAAAACAGCGGTTAAAACCTGATAACGATTAAAATCGGAGGTTAAAACAAGGGTTTTTAATAACCGTTTAAAACCTGCCCGTCATAAAGCTATCAGTAAAAAGCTTTGTTAATGCGCATATACCTCGGGAAAAAGAATAAGTAGAAAAATAATCCGGTATAAACAATATATACCGGATTATCATATCAAGGTTAAGTTATTTAAAACGCCTGACTATATCTGTATTACGATGTCTCCTCATCACAACTGATTTCCAACGCCCTATTTAAAGCCTGAGCTAAAACAGTTTTATTCTCATCATCCTCCAATAAACTAAAATGGTTACCCGGTATCGCAATCAGCTCAAGCGAGGTATCAGCTATTATCTGCGCCCAACCCAATGACGGTTCCATGTTCACTGACTCCGGTGTTTCATCCTCTATAAAAGAAATAGCAGGGGAAGGTTCTACCGCATAGAACTGATGCAGCGTTATTGCTAATGCTGGCGGCTCATAGTTCGCAACTATTTGCGCGTAATGTTCGATCTGCTCCCAACGTTTTGCGATCACATCAGCATGCAGATTTGCAGGATATAACGCCAATTCTTGTGCCGCTTCAATAAACTGCACAAAATTCAACTCATCGATTCGCCGGTATAACGCCGCAATCTCTTCCGTGTACTCCTCCCCTGTCTGTCGAGCCAGTTCAATAAAGAACCGATATTTAGGTTGTATGATCTGTTCCCCTAAATAATGAGGCGCAGGCACATCAATCAACCCAAGGAAATTGACTGCTTCACCCGCATTCAAAAGCTGCTGAGCAATAGCATAAGCCAATATTCCACCAGAAGAGTAACCACATAGCCGATAAGGTCCTTCCGGTTGAACAGCCTTTATCAAGGTGATCATTCTCGCCGCCTGCTGCTCCATTGTTGCCATCGGTTTTTCATTAATAGACGGCCAAGGCAGCGCATAAATCGGGTGATCCGATGGAATATGTCGAGCCAGCCCGAAGACATAGGAGTAATCACCCATGCCACTGGGCACAAAGAACAACGGCAACCCTGCTCCATCAAGTCGTACCGATATGGCGCTGTTTTGCGGCTGAGACAACAGATCTGAGGTAATTTTCGCAGCCAGTTCAGTCAGCACCGGAAATTGGAACACAGCATTCAATGTGCAAACCAAACCCCGACCAGCGGCAAGATTTATCATTCGCATGGCAAGCAGTGAATGGCCGCCCAACGTGAAGAAGTTGTCATGCCGACTTATTTGTTCAACCCCCAGCAACTCACGCCAGATAGCCGCCAATGCGATTTCCGTTTCCCCTTGCGGCGCTTCATAACTCTGACGGGCAAACGCCTCATTGTCGGGAGCCGGCAAGGCCCGACGGTCCAATTTACCGTTCGGCGTTAGCGGAAAAGCATCCAACCGCACAAAAGCTGACGGCACCATATAGTCAGGTAAAGTGACACTCAAGTGGGTACGCAGGTTATTGGTCAGCCCCTCATCCGCTGGTACCACTACATAAGCAACCAGCCGTTTGTCCTGCCCATCCCCCAGCGCCAACACCGTCGCCTCACGAACCCCCGGATGCTCTATCAGACGTGTTTCAATTTCCCCCGGTTCAATGCGGAAACCACGGACTTTAACCTGCTGGTCGTTGCGGCCCAGGAATTCCAGGTTGCCATCCGGCAGGTAGCGGGCTAAATCCCCGGTACGGTACATACGGGCATCCGGTCGATCACTAAATGGATCAACCAGGAAACGTTCAGCGGTCAATTCCGGCCGATTCAGGTAGCCACGAGCGACAGCGACTCCCCCAATGTAAAGTTCACCCGTGACACCCATTGGGACAGGTTCCCCGTAAGTATCGAGAATATAAATTTGGGTATTGGATATTGGGCGGCCAATCGGTACGTTATCAGCAAAACAGCTCGGGTGATTGACATCAAACACGGTACAACCCACGACGGTTTCGGTTGGGCCGTACTCGTTGATGATGCGTGATCCAGGCGATAATGTTCGCCAAAGTGCAATAATGGAACCGGGCAGTGTCTCTCCACCCACGATAAAGCAGTGAGCGGGGCATTTTTGTCCCATAGTTTGCAATTTCTGCCCCATTGCCGAAAGATGACCGGGAGTAATTTTAACCAAAGCACCCGATTCCATTGATAACAACGCGGGAAGCAATTCAACCAGCTCCTGCCCGTCACGGAGCAAATGGATCTTGCCGCCGCACAGTAAAGGCAGGTAAAGACTGGTGACCGTGGCATCAAAAGCTATCGATGACGAAACGATACTATTGAATTGCCTTTCAGTGAGGTAATCACTCCGCGCCCATAGCAGGTAGTTGCAGACACCACGATGTTCCAGCATCACGCCTTTCGGTGTTCCTGTCGAACCCGAGGTATAAATGACATACGCCAGATGTCGTGAAGTGAGTGCCGGTATCTGCGGGTTGTCGTCCTGCTGGTTGAACAATGCATTTGGGTCAAGTACGGTGCGTTCTGCCAGTGCCTTCTCACCCAACGCAGCACGCCCGGCTTTATCCGCCAGCAAAATAACCGGAGCGGCATCAGTCAGAATATGTACCAGACGCTCCCCGGTATAGACCGGATCTAGCGGCACATAGGCGCCGCCGGCTTTCAGTATCGCCAATATCCCCACCACCATTGCCGGTGAACGTGACACGCAAATCGCTACCCGTTGGTCCGGCTCGACGCCCAGAGCAATAAGTTGATGGGCCAGCCGGTTAGCACGGGCATTTAATTCCACATAACTGAGGGTGTGATCTTCATACACTAATGCTATCGCATCAGGGGTTTGCGCCACCTGCTGTTCAAACAATTGATGAATACACAACGTCTCTGGATACGCGGTTTTCGTTGCGTTCCAGGTTTCCAGCAACAGTGTACGCTCCGCTTCCGGCAGAATATTCAATGTCCGTACCGGTGTTTCCGGGGTCTGTTCCAATGCTTTCGCCAGGCTCTCCAGTGCCTGCTGCATATAACTGCATACTCGTTCCGGTTCAAACGGCTGAGCAACTTGGACGGTTAACCCCAAGGATTCGCCAAAATCCTCCACCGACAGCACTAATGGATAATTGGTTCGCTCCTGCGCATCAAGGAATTCAATGCCGTTTACAAGTTCATCCAACGTTGTCGAAAATGCATTGTGTCGATAGTTCAGCAAGCTGCTAAAGAGGGGGATCTCTCCCCGCACACCACTGCAACGCTGGGCCAACGCCAGTGACGCATGTTCATGCGCCAGTAATCCGGCCAGTCGGGTATGGGCGGCCAGCACACTCTCCCGTACCGGCGTATCATCGATGTCCAACCGCAGCGGCAAGGTATTGATAAACAGCCCCATGCCATTGTCGGCGCCTTCACCTGCCTGCATCCGCCCAAACAGCACGGTGCCGAACACCACTTGCTCCTGATCGCTGGTACGCGACAACACCTGTGCCCAAGCCAGATGGCACAACGCCGCCAGACTGACCCCCAAACGCCGGGCCTGACCACGCAGACGGTCATTCAGTTCAGGCGCCAGCATCCAGTGGGATTCCGTTACCTGTGAACCATCACGATGCACCTCCGTCAATCCGAATGGCAGCGTGGGTTCGTCCACCTCCGCCAACATTTCAGTAAAGAAGCGGGTATGTTCCTCCTGACTCATTCCCAACCGGGCCTCAGCCACTAAATTACGGAAAGAGACTGGGGAGGTCAGATTCTCCTCCCGTTCGGTAAGATACGCCTGAACCTCACTGTTCATCACGTCCAGCGTGGTATGGTCGCCAATCAGATGATGCAGCAATTGCAGTACCACCCAACGACCATCACTCTCCTGCGCCACCACAAACCGCAACAATGGCGCTTGATCCAGCTCAAGACGATAATGACGGGGATTAAAACGTTGAATCAGCTGATCACAAATCGGCCCATCCGCCGGGTCTAGCGTCAATTCAGTAACCGATAAAGGCGCCTGACGCCAGACGACCTGAGCCGGCACAGACAACTCTTGCCAGATAAAGGCGGTACGCAAAATATCGTGGCGATCAACAACTTGTTGTACTGCCGCCAGATAACGGTCCAGTAGAGTCCGATCAGCAAAGACCATCTGACCGGCTAACAAATAAGGGTCCCCTGCGTTTGCCAGTAAGTGGTGGAACAAAATACCGTCCTGCAACGGCGACAGGGCATAGATATCCTGAATGTTGCTTACTCCGCCCGGCACCTGTCTGACGATGCGGTCAA
Organism: Photorhabdus akhurstii; assembly: GCF_019090985.1. Classification (NCBI taxonomy): domain Bacteria; kingdom Pseudomonadati; phylum Pseudomonadota; class Gammaproteobacteria; order Enterobacterales; family Morganellaceae; genus Photorhabdus; species Photorhabdus akhurstii. The sequence goes on from NZ_CP020335.1 coordinate 3,621,417, forward strand.
TGTCAGCCTGAGTCAAATCAATCAGCGGCAACATCGCCGGCGTCAGGGCCGTAGTTGCCGAAGTGATGACGTTAGGCGGCACTATCACAGCCTGATGCTGTCCCAATGTTTTCACCAGGTCTGACAGCACCGGTGATTGGAACAGATCACGCGCCGTCAGCGTCAATCCCAAGTGACGCAGGCGTTCAACCATCCGTATCGCAAGCAGCGAATGACCACCCAAGGCAAAAAAGCTGTCATACCGGCTGACCTGCTCAATCCCCAGTAATTCACGCCAGATAGCCGCCAACGCTATTTCTGTTTCTCCCTGAGGCGCGGCGTAAACCTGGTGGACAAAGGCGTCATTGTCCGGTTCCGGCAACGCTTGATGATCCAATTTACCGTTCGGCGTTAGCGGAAACGCATCCAGTCGTACAAAGGCCGACGGCACCATATAGTCAGGCAAAATGGCGCTTAGATGGGCACGCAAGATACTCGCCAGTCCGTCACGGGCTTCCGCCGCCACATAGGCCACCAGCCGTTTTTCCTGCCCTTCACCTCGTACCAATACCGCCGCCTCACGCACCGTTGGGTACTCTGCTAACCGGGCCTCAATTTCCTCTAGCTCAATGCGGAAACCGCGGATTTTAACCTGCTGATCATTGCGGCCCAGGAATTCCAGATTGCCATCCGGTAGATAGCGGGCTAAATCCCCGGTGCGGTACAGGCGGGCATCAGGATTATCACTGAACGGATCAATCAGGAAACGTTCAGCGGTCAATTCTGGCCGATTAAGATAACCACAGGCCACTCCATCTCCCCCAATATAAATCTCACCGACCACGCCTAACGGCACCGGCTGACCATACGCGTCCAACAGATAAACCCGCGTGTTGGCTACCGGTCGACCGATAGGAACGCGAGCGGCTCCCGGCTCTAATGCAATGATACGGTATGTTGCCGTAAAGGTGGTGCCTTCACTCGGTCCATAGCCATTTAATAGCTGTTGTGGCGGACTGGTGTTCAGTACCTGGCCGATAACATAGGGATCAAGGGCATCTCCGCCGACAATCAGCAGCTTTATCTGTGGAAGAACCGGAGACAGCTCCACTGCCAACTGGTTAAACAATCCGACGCTCAACCACAGAACCGTGATTCGTTGAATTTGTAGATCTTGTACAAATGCCTGCGGCGTCAACAAAGTGGCATGATCGATCACCACTAACGCGCCGCCATTGAGCAACGGCGCCCAAACTTCAAAGGTGCTGGCATCGAAAGCCGGATTGGCGGCAAAGGCTACCCGATCATCCGGCACGATTTCAGCATAACCATTATTGATAACCAGCCGGACCACCGCACGATGCGGCACCAATACGCCTTTAGGCATCCCGGTAGAACCGGAGGTGTACATGATATACGCTAATTCGGCGCTGGAACGCGGTAAGTCAAGGTTAAAGCGATCTTCTTCGCAGCCCGTATCTGTTTCATCCGCGAGACGAAGCAGCGGCACAGTCAAGTTAGCCGGAATACCCGTCCGCATATCGGTAAGCAACAACTTGGCGGAACAATCACTGATCAGCCAGTTTTTCCGTTCATCCGGTACATTGGGATCTATCGGCACGTAAACGGCGCCGGCTTTAAGAATCGCCAATTGAGCCACTACCAGTTCCATCGAACGCGCTAGCAGGAGCGCAATATGATCACCGGGACAAACTCCTTGTTCGATCAGTTGACGAGCCAGCCGGTTAGCACGGCTATTTAATTCGGCATAACTGAGGGTTTGCTCTTCATACACTAATGCTATCGCATCAGGCGTTTTCTCCACCTGCCGTTCAAACAACTGATGGATACATAACTTCTCAGGATAGGCGGTTTCCGTAGCGTTCCAGGTTTCCAACAACAACCTACGCTCCGCCGGGGACAAGATATCAATTTCTCCGACCGGCTGTTGAGAGTCAGCCGCCATCGCTTGCAATACTGCATACAGATATCCTACCTGCCGCTCCATTGTCGATGGATCAAACAGGGCGGCGGCAAAATTCAACTCCCCAACAATCCTGCCCTCCTCCTCTGACAAGCTCAGTTCAAGATCAAACTTGACAACATCAACGGCTTGATTGACCGGCGACACCGCCAGCCCCGGTAATCCCCACTCCGTGTTCTCATTGTTCTGCCAGACAAACATCACCTGGAACAATGGGGTATTCGCCAGTCGGCGCGGCGGTTGCACAATTTCCACCACCTGTTCAAACGGTAAATCCTGATGCTCCTGAGCTGTCAATGCGGTTTGCCGAACTCGCGCCAGTAATTCCGTCACCGTCAGTTCACCCGATAAATCCATGCGCAACGCTAACGTATTGACAAAGAAACCAATCAACGGCTCTACTTCCTGACGATTGCGACCCGCGCTCGGGGTGCCAATCACCACATCTTCCTGACCTGACAAGCGCGATAGAACCACCGCCCACGCTGACAACAGCGTCATAAATAAGGTGACGCCGTGCTGTTCACTCAGGCGCTTAAGGGTGGTCGTTAACGCCGCATCCAGGTTAATCGGCACGGACTGCCCAACAAACGACTGCTCCGGCGGTCGAGGCCGATCTGTCGGCAAATCTAGCAAGACTGGCGCATCAGCCAACATTGTCCGCCAATAGTCTGACTGAACCTGAATACGTTCAGCCGATAACCACTGACGTTGCCAGGCGGCGTAATCCGGGTATTGAATCGCCAATGGCGGCAATGGATCGGATTGCCCATCCATAAACGCCGTATAGAGTGTGTTCAGCTCCTGTATCAGCACATTGGCAGACCAGCCATCGGAAATTATGTGATGCAGGGTCAGCAAAAACTGATATTCGTCATCGGTGATCCGGATGAGCGCCGCACGAATAAGCGGGCCGCTTTCAAGGTCAAATGACGCATGGGCTTCCTCTACGCTCAGGCGCTCAAGAACAACATCAGCATCCGGTATCCCGCGCAGGTCATATTGAGATAATAGTAAGCCGCTATCCGGCTCCAACAGATGTACTTGTGGCTGACCATCTACAGAGACAAAAACCGAGCGTAACGCTTCATGGCGGTCAAATAAGGTATCCAGCGCTTTTTGCCAAGCCATGACATCCAATTGTCCACTTAAACGCAGGGCCATCGGGATATGATAAGTTTCACTGACGCCCTCAAGCTGCGCCAGGAACCACAAGCGCTGTTGAGCAAATGATAACGGTAACGCCCCATCACGGGATATCGGCAAGATATTATCCGGTTGACCGGGCCGGGCTTTCATAACCTCAGCAAACGCCCTTAACGAAGGAGACTTAAACAAGGTCGTTAGCGGCAGTTCGATCCCCAAAGCCGCTACCCGGTTCATCACCCGCACCGCCAGCAACGAATGGCCGCCCAGAGCAAAGAAATTGTCATACCGGCTGATCTGTTCAACACCTAAGACTTCACGCCAAATCGCCGCCAGAGCCATTTCCGTTTCTCCCTGTGGCGCTTCGTAAACCTGACGGGCAACAGCTTCATTGTCTGGCGCCGGTAACGCTTGACGATCCAATTTACCGTTCGGCGTCAATGGCAGTGCATCCAGCCGCACAAAGGCCGACGGCACCATGTAATCAGGCAACTGAATACTCAGATGTTCGCGTAAACGGTTAATCAACCCCTCATCGGCTTCCGCTACCACATAGGCCACCAGCCGTTTTTCCTGCCCTTCCCCTTGCGCTAATACCACAGCTTCACTCACCGCCGGGTGTTCCACCAACCGGGATTCAATTTCCCCCGGTTCAATACGGAAGCCGCGAATTTTCACTTGCTGGTCGTTACGGCCCAGAAATTCCAGATTGCCGTCCGGCAAATAACGGGCTAAATCCCCGGTGCGGTACATCCGGGCATCCGGCATATCACTAAATGAATCAATCAGGAACCGTTCCGCCGTCAAGTCAGGGCGATTGAGGTAGCCACGCGCCACTCCCGCCCCACCGATATAAATTTCCCCCACTACACCTAACGGTACCGGTTGACCATATTCGTCCAGTAAATAAAGACAGGTGTTGGCTATCGGACGGCCGATACTTTCAATGATTCGGTCGCCTCGCTGTATCGGCAACCAGGCTGAATAAGTTGTCGTTTCAGAAGGTCCATAGAGATTACACAGCCGCTGTATTTGTGTTTCTGCGAAAATCTGTTCAATTAAGGCGCCTTTGAGCGGTTCCCCCGCCAGATTGACAGTATGAACCGACGCCATCAGCGCCTGAGCCTGCAATAACGGTTTCATTGCTGACGGGACTGAGTTGATCAAGGTCACCGGCAGGGCATGCTGCATCAATGACAAGGCACCCTCTACCAGATGAATCGCCGCGCCACGAGACAACGGCATAAAACATTCAAAAATGGACAGGTCGAAACTCATCGACGTCGAGAAAAGCACTTCGTGGATCTCTTCCGTCTCAAAGGCCCGCTGCGCCCAGTACAGGAAGTTAACCGCATTGCGGTGCTCAATCATCACCCCTTTGGGCACCCCCGTGGAGCCGGAGGTGTAAATCACATAGGCCAGATGCCGGGAAGTCAGCGCAGGCACCCGTGGATTATTGTCCGGCTGATCAGGCAGAGTATTCGGGTTCAGTACTGTCAGTTTGGTCAGCGCTTCCTCACCCAGTACAGCCCTGCCAACCTCATCCGCCAGCACCACCATTGGGGCCGCATCATGCAGGACATGTGTCAGACGCCCGCCAGGATAAGACGGGTCTAGCGGCACATACGCCCCGCCCGCTTTCATCACCGCCAACAATCCCACTACCATCGCCGGTGAACGCGCCACGCAAATCGCCACCCGTTGATCAGGTACGACGCCCAGTGCGATAAGCTGATGGGCCAGACGGTTGGCACGGATATTTAATTCGGCGTAACCGAGGGTTTGCTCTTGATACACTAACGCTGTCGCGTCAGGGGTTTGCTCCACCTGTTGTTCAAACAACTGATGAACACATAACATCTCAGGATAAACGCTTTCCGTCGCGTTCCAAGTTTCGAGCAACAGCGTACGTTCCGCTTTCGGCAAGATTTCCAATGCCCTCACAGGCATGTCCGGCACTCGCTCAAGGGCATCCACCAGACTTTCCAGCGCTCGCTGCATATAACCGCATAGACTTTCAGGATCAAACGGTTGCACGACCTGAGCCGTCAGCCCCAAGGATTCACCAAAATCCTCCACTGATAGCATTAACGGATAGTTAGTCCGCTCTTGCCCACCAATAAATTCAATACCGCTGATGATGTCATCCGACGCTGCCAGCAAGGTGTTATGCCGATAGTTCAGCAAGCTATTAAAGAGAGGAATTTCACCTTGCACACCGCTGCAACGCTGGGCCAGCGCTAGCGACGCGTGCTCATGTTCTAATAGTCCGGCTAGTCGAGCATGGGCAGCCTGCACGCTGCTCCGTACTGAGGTCTCATCGATATCCAGCCGCAACGGCAAGGTATTAATAAACAGCCCCATGCTATTATCTGCCCCTTCCCCGGCCTGCATACGCCCAAACAGCACCGTACCAAACACAACATTCTTCTGACCGCTGGTACGCGCCAACACCTGCGCCCAAGCCAGATGACACAAGGCCGCCAGACTGACGCCCAGATGTCTCGCCTGATGACGCAAACGGTCATTTAACCCAGCCGACAACATCCGGTGAGCTTCCGTGACTTGCGAACCATCACGACGCACTTCCGTCAAACCAAACGGCAGAGTCGGCTCATCTACCCCTGCTAACATGTCAGTAAAGAAACGCGTGTGCTCTTCCTGACTTACCCCCAACCGGACCTGAGCCACCAGATTGCGGAACGGTGTCGGCGCAGGCAGATTATCCTCCTGGCCTGTCAGGTACGCCTGCACTTCGCGGTGCATCACCTCCATCGTTTCATGATCGCCGATCAAGTGATGATGCAATTCCAGCAACAACCAACGACCATCGGTTTCCCGAGCGATGACAAAACGCAACAACGGCGCTTCGCTCAGGTCGAGACGATGATGACGCGGATCAAAACGCTGGGTTAACTGCTCGCTGACCGGGCCGTCAGCCGGATTTAATGTCAGTTCCGTCACCGACAATGGGGCTTGACGCCAAACCACTTGCGCCGGGACTGACAATCCCTGCCAGAGAAACGCGGTACGTAGAATATCGTGCCGATCAATGATCTGTTGAACCGCCGCCAGATAACGATCCAACAGCGCTCGGTCAGCAAAAGCCATCTGCCCCGTCAACAGATACGGATCACCTTCATTTGCCAACAGATGGTGGAACAAAATGCCATCCTGCAACGGCGACAGCGCATAGATATCCTGAATATTGGCGATCCCGCCCGGCACCTGCTCAACAATGTGGTCAATGTCAGCCTGGGTTAAATCAATCAGCGGCAACATCGCCGGCGTCAGCACCGTCGTATCCGGTGTAATACGGTTGTCAGGCACCTGAATTTCATTATGCTGAACCAGAGACTGTGCCAAAATACAGAGTGTCGGATGCTGGAATAACGTTTTTACCGATATACTCAGACCGATACGTCGCAATCGTTCAATCATGCGCACAGCAAGCAGCGAATGACCACCCAGCGCAAAGAAACTGTCATGCCGGCTAATCTGCTCAACACCCAGTAACTCACACCAGACAGCCGCCAACATCGTTTCTATCTTCCCTTGCGGGGCTTCATAGATCTGACGGGCAAACGCCTCCTCCCCCGGCGCCGGCAACGCCCGGCGATCCAACTTGCCATTCGGGGTCTGCGGTAAAGTATCCAGCCGCACAAAAGCCGCCGGTACCATATAGTCAGGCAAAACGGCACTCAAATGTTCACGCAAACGGACTGCCAACCCTTCATTCTCTTCTGCCGCCACATAGGCGACCAGCCGTTTGCTCTGCTCATCCTCCCACACCAACACTGCCGCCTCTTGCACCGCCGGGTGTTCCTCCAACCGGGTTTCAATTTCTCCCAGCTCAATCCGGAAGCCGCGAATTTTAACCTGATGGTCGTTACGCCCCAGGAATTCCAGGCTGCCATCCGGCAAGTAGCGGGCCAAATCCCCAGTAACATACATCCGCGCGCCAGATACCGAACTAAAAGGGTCCGGTATAAAACGTTCCGCGCTCAGTTCCGGCTGGTTAAGATAACCCCGCGCCACACCCACGCCGCCAATATACATTTCGCCAACCCCGCCCAACGGCACTAACTGACCGTATTTGTCCAGCAGGTAAACGCAGGTATTTTTAAGCGGCCGACCAATAGAACAATCATCGGTTGGAGATAAAACCTCCTTACAAGTCGCTGTTACGGTATTTTCCGTCGGGCCATAAGCGTTCAATAGTCGGGGTCGATGGAGTTCTCGCACAAACCAGTCCTGAATGGCGCTCTTTTTGACCGCCTCACCGCCAATGATAATGAGCCGGAGACAATCCGGCAGCGGTAATGCATTATCGTCTCTGGCAACCAGTTCGGACCAAAATAACGCCGGTAAAGACAGCACTGTGATACGGTGCTGCCAGGCTAAGGCAATAAACTCCGACATCGACGTCAGCCAACTATCATCACGCATAACCAGCGTGGCTCCGTTGCATAATGTCGAGAAACACTCTTCCACTGAAACGTCAAATGCAAAAGAAGCAAATTGCAACATCCGATCTTGTGCCGTAACCGCATAAGACTCATTAAAACCCAAATGACGCTGATACACCGCCTGATGTTCCACCATCACCCCTTTCGGCTGTCCAGTGGAGCCGGAGGTATAGATGATGTAAATCAGATGCCGCGGCGTCAACGCAGCTACCTGCGGGTTGCGATCCGACTGATCTGGCAAGGTATTCGGGTCAAGTACCGTCAGCCCGCTCAACGCTTCGTCACCCAGCGCTGCCCGTCCAGTCGCATCAGCCAATACCACTGACGGAGTAGTATCATTCAGGATATACGCCAAACGTTCTAGCGGATAAGTTGGGTCCAGCGGCACATAGGCGCCACCGGCTTTCAACACCGCCAACAGCGCCACCACCATCACCGGTGAACGTGACACACAAATCGCCACCGGCTGGTCAGGTACGACACCCAATGCGATAAGCTGATGGGCCAACCGGTTAGCGCGGGCATTTAATTCGGCATAACTGAGGGTTTGCTCTTGATACACCAGCGCCGTGGCCTCCGGGGTTTGCTCCACCTGTTGTTCAAACAATTGATGAATGCATAACGCCTCAGGATAGGTGGTTCCCGTCATGTTCCAGGTCTCCAGCAATAGCTTGCGCTCCGCCGGGGCCAGAATATCAATTTCTCCGATCGGCTGTTGAGGGTTAACCACCATCGCTTGCAACACCGCATGCAGATATCCCACCTGTCGTTCCATTGTTGCCGAATCAAACAGGGCGGCGGCATAACTCAGCGCCCCAATAATCCTGCCCTCCTCCTCTGCCAGGCCCAGTTCAAGATCAAACTTGACAATATCAAAAGCTTGATAGACCGGTGAGACTGCCAGCCCCGGTAATTCCCATTCCGAGTTCTCATTGTTATGCCAGGCAAACATCACCTGGAATAACGGGGTATGCGCCAGTCGGCGCGGCGGCTGTACGATTTCCACCACCTGTTCAAACGGTAAGTCCTGATGCTCCTGAGCCGTCAATGCGGTTTGCCGAACTCGCGCCAGTAATTCCGTCACGGTCAGCTCGCCTGATAAACCAATACGCAACGCCAACGTATTGACAAAGAAGCCAATCAACGGTTCCACTTCCTGACGACCACGGCCTGCGCTCGGCGTGCCAATCACCACATCTTCCTGACTTGACAAACGTGACAGAACCACCGCCCAGGCTGACAACAGCGTCATGAATAAGGTGACGCCCTGCTGCTCACTCAGGCGCTTAAGGGCGGTCGTTAATTCAACATCTAAGTTAACCGGCACGGCATCTCCGGCAAACGACTGCTCCGGCGGACGGGGCCGGTCAGTGGGCACATCCAATAGAACCGGCGCGTCAGCCAACATTGCACGCCAATAGTCGGATTGAACCTGAACCCGTTCAGCCGACAACCACTGACGCTGCCAGGCGGCGTAATCCGGGTATTGAATCGCCAACGGCGGCAACGTATCCGGTTGCCCAGTCACAAACGCCGTATAGAGCGCGTTCAGTTCCTGTATCAGTACATTGCCAGACCAGCCATCAGAAATAATATGATGCTGAGTCAGTAAAAATTGATATTCGTCATCGGTGAGCCGGATGAGAGCCGCGCGAATAAGCGGGCCGCTTTCGAGGTCAAATGACGCATGGGCCTCCTCCGTGCTCAGGCGCTCAAGAACTTCATCAGCATCCGAAACTCCGCGCAGGTCATATTGAGATAACAGTAAGCCGCTATCCGGTTCCAACAGTCGCACTTGCGGCTGACCATCTACAGAAACAAAGACAGAACGTAACGCTTCATGACGGGCAAACAAGGTATCCAGCGCCTTTTGCCAGGCCATGATATCCAGTTGACCAGACAAACGCAGGGACATCGGGATATGATAAGTTTCACTGACGCCCTCAAGCTGCGCCAGGAACCACAGGCGTTGTTGAGCAAATGATAACGGTAATTCCCCTTCACGGGATATCGGCAGGATGGACGGCAGAATAATGTCCGGCTGTCCCATCCGGACTTGCATAACCTCAGCAAATGCCTTTAACGAAGGGGATTTAAACAGAGTCGTCAGCGGCAATTCTCCACCTAAAGCAGCTACCCGATTCATCACTCGCATCGCCAGTAACGAGTGACCGCCCAGAGCAAAGAAATTGTCATACCGGCTGATCTGTTCAACACCTAAGACTTCACGCCAAATCGCCGCTAGGGCTATTTCCGTTTCCCCTTGTGGCGCTTCATAAGTTTGACGAGCCACCGCGTCACTGTCCGGCGCCGGTAACGCTCGACGATCCAGCTTACCGTTCGGAGTCAACGGGAATGCATCCAGCCGCACAAAAGCCGTTGGCACCATATAATCAGGCAAAATAGCGCTCAGGTGAGCACGCAGGCTGTTCACCAGCCCATCATCCTCTGGCGCCAAGACATAGGCAACCAGCCGTTTCTCTTGTCCTTCACCCTGCGCCAATACCACCGATTCATTCACCGCCGGGTGTTCCGCCAACCGGGCTTCAATTTCCCCCGGTTCAATGCGGAAGCCGCGGATTTTAACCTGCTGGTCGTTACGGCCCAGGAATTCCAGATTGCCGTCTGGCAGATAACGGGCTAAATCCCCGGTGCGGTACATACGGGCATCTGGGTTACTACTGAATGGATCAACAAGGAAACGTTCGGCGGTCAATTCAGGGCGGTTCAGATAGCCACGCGCCACACCGGCGCCACCAATATATATTTCGCCAATACTGCCTAATGGCACAGGCTGGCCATATCTGTCCAGCAAGTATATGCCAGTATGGCTAACTGGTCGGCCTATAGAACACGCATCTTCCGCGGATAATATCGCCTGACAGGTCGCAATGACGGTATTTTCCGTCGGGCCATAAGTATTTAATAATCGTGGACGAGGCTCTGCCTGCGCAAACCACGCCTGAATGGCGCTCTTCTTCACCATCTCGCCACCAATAATGATTAATCTGAGGCAATCCGGTAGCAATAATGTCCTGTCTCTGGCTGCCAGTTCAGACCAGAACAGGGTTGGCAGAGACATCACGGTGATTTGATTCTGCCGGGCTAAGGTGATAAACGCCGACACAGAAGCCAGCCAACTATCATCACGAATCACCAGCGTGGCGCCATTGCATAATGACGAAAACAATTCTTCGACGGACGCATCGAAAGCAAAAGAGGAAAATTGCAGCATCCGGTCTTGTGCCGTGACGGCATAGGTCTGATTAAAACCGAAATAGCGTTGATAAATAGCCTGATGTTCCACCATTACACCTTTCGGCATGCCGGTAGAGCCAGAAGTATAGATAACATACGCCAGATGTTGTGGAGTCAGTGCAATCCCTTGTGGATTGCTGTCCGGTTGGTCAGGCTGAATATTCGGATCTAATACCGTTAACCCGACCAATGCCTCTTCGCTCAGAGCCGATCGTCCAATCTTATCCGCCAACACCACTGACGGGGCAACATCATTCAGGATATGCGTCAGACGTTCCCCCGGATAAGTTGGGTCCAACGGCACATACGCCCCTCCGGCTTTCAGTATCGCCAACAGTCCCACTAGCATCGCTGGTGAACGTGTTGCACAAATCACTACCCGCTGGTCCGGTACGACTCCCAGCGTAATCAGTTTGTGAGCAAGACGGTTAGCTCTGCTATTGAGTTCAGCATAGCTGAGGATTTGTTCTTGATACTCTAACGCCGTGGCCTCTGGGGTTTGCTCCACCTGTTGTTCAAACAACTGATGAATACATAACATCTCAGGATACGCGGTTTCAGTGGTATCCCACATTTCCAGCAACAGCTTTCGCTCCACCTCTGGCAAAATATTTAATGCCCGCACCGGCGTCTCAGGCCGCCGTTCAAGTGCTTCCGCCAGACTTTCCAGCGCCTGCTGCATATAACCGCATATGCGATCCGGATCAAACGGCTGGACAATTTGAGCCGTCAGCCCCAGAGCATCGCCAAAATCCTCCACTGACAGGGTAAACGGATAGTTAGTCCGCTCCTGCCCACTTAAGAATTCAATGCCCTTCATTGTTTCATCCGGCGCTACCAGAGAGAGGTTATGCCGGTAGTTTAATAATGCGTTGAAGAGCGGCGTACCACTAGCGACACTGCTGCAACGCTGCGCCAGCGCCAGAGACGCATGCTCATGAGCTAATAATCCAGCCAATCGGGTATGAGCGGCCTGCACACTGTCTCGTACCGAGGTCTCATCGATATCCAACCGCAGCGGCAAGGTATTAATAAACAGCCCCATGCCGCTGTCGGCCCCATCTCCCGCCGCCATGCGCCCAAACAGCACCGTGCCAAACACCACTTGTTCCTGCTCGCTGGCGCACGATAGTACCTGTGCCCAGGCCAGATGACACAAGGCCGCCAGACTGACGCCCAACTGTCTCGCCTGATGACGTAAACGGTTATTGAGTTCGACTGACAACATCCGGTGCGATTCCGTCACCTGTGATCCATCACGATATACCTCCGTCAAACCAAACGGCAAGGTCGGTTCATCTACCTCGACTAACATGTCAGTAAAGAAGCGGGTATGTTCTTCCTGACTGACGCCTAACCGGGCCTGCGCCACCAGATTGCGGAAAGGTGTCGGCGCTGGCAGACTCTCCTCCTGCCCGTTCAGATAAGCTTGTACTTCACGGTTCATTACGTCCAACGTGGTATGGTCGCCAATCAGATGGTGCAACAATTGCTGTACAATCCAGCGGCCATCAACCTCTTGCGCCACCACAAAGCGCAATAACGGCGCCTCGCCCAAATCGAGACGATGATGACGGGGGTCAAAACGCTGGGTTAACTGATCACTAGCTCGCCCATCCGCCGGATTCAAATCCAGTTCCATCACTGACAAAGCGGCTTGACGCCAGACCACCTGAACCGGTACAGACAACTCTCGCCAGATAAAGGCGGTACGCAGGATATCATGGCGATCAACCACCTGTTGTACCGCCGCCAGATAACGGTCTAGCAAAGCGCGATCAGCAAAGGCTATCTGACTGACCACCAGATACGGATCACCTTCGTTTGCCAATAAGTGGTGGAACAAAATACCATCCTGCAACGGCGACAAGGCATAAATATCCTGAATATTGGTCATCCCGCCCGGCACTTGCCCGACGATACAGTCAATGTCAGCTTGGGTCAGATCTACCAGCAGCAACATCTCCGGTGTAATTGTCGTCGTCGCTGACGTAATCACATTCGGCGGCACTGCCACAGCACGATATTGCCCTAATGTTTGGGCCAGTTCAGATAACACCGGCGACTGGAACAGGTCACGCACCGCCAGTGTCAGCCCCAGGTGACGCAGACGTTCAATCATCCGTACAGCAAGCAGAGAATGGCCGCCCAGCGCGAAGAAGCTATCGTACCGGCTAATCTGTTCTATACCTAACAACTCACGCCAGATAGCCGCCAATGCGATTTCCGTTTTCCCTTGCGGCGCTGCATAAATCTGACGAGCAAAAGCCTCGCCGTCCGGTGCCGGTAGCGCCCGACGATCCAGCTTCCCATTCGGCGTTAACGGGAAAGCATCCAGCCGCACAAAGGCTGACGGTACCATGTAGTCAGGCAACATTTTACTCAGGTGAGTACGCAAACTATTCACCAACCCGTCATCCACTGGCGCCGCCACATAAGCAACCAGACGTTTATCCGGCCCATCCCCCAGCGCCAGCACAGCCGCCTCACGCACAGCCGGGTGCTCTATCAGACGGGTTTCAATTTCCCCTGGCTCAATGCGGAAACCGCGGATTTTAACCTGCTGGTCGTTGCGGCCCACAAACACTAAATCCCCCTTCGGCAGGTAACGGGCCAAATCTCCGGTACGGTACATCCGGGCATCCGGTCGATCACTAAACGGATCAATCAGGAAACGTTCCGCTGTCAGCTCTGGGCGATTCAAATAACCACGGGCCACACCGGCGCCACCCACATACAACTCACCCTCCGCTCCTAACGGCACCGGCTGGCCATATTTATCCAACAGATAGAGGGTTAAATCCGGAATACGCGCACCAATAGGACTGGTTATCTGTTCCACATCATGCGGATTCAGTTCCCGATAAGTCACATGAACTGTTGTCTCCGTGATACCGTACATATTGACTAACTGCGGTGACGTCTCTTCACGCAGGCGATACCACGGCCGTAACATACCGGGTTCAAGAGCTTCTCCTCCAAAGATGATATAACGCAACTGGTCCGGTAATGGGTTATCAACATAACTGGCAATAAAGGCTTTGAAAGCGCTCGGCGTCTGATTCAATACCGTGATACCGTGCTGGCACACGAATTGATGCAGCTCTTGAGGGGAACGGGCAATCGCGTGCGGCACCAGAACCAGTTTAGCACCGTAACGTAACGCCCCCCATAATTCCCACACCGAGAAGTCAAAGGCGATAGAATGGAACAAGCACCAAACATCTTGTCGATTAAAGTGATACCAGGATTCAGTCGCCTCAAACAAACGCAGAATATTACGATGTTCGACCATCACCCCCTTCGGCGTGCCGGTTGAGCCAGAGGTGTAAATCACATACGCCAAATGCCGGGAAGTCAATGTAGATAGCTGTGGATTGCCATCCGGTTGATCAGGCAAGATATTGGGGTCGAGTACAGTCAGACCAGCCAGCGTTTTCTCGCCCAGTGCATCACGTCCGATATCATCCGCCAGCACCATAGCCGGAGCGGCATCGGTCAGAATATGCGCCAAACGCTCCCCGGTATAAACCGGGTCCAACGGCACATAGGCGCCACCGGCTTTCAGTATTGCCAATACCCCCACCACCATTGCCGGCGAACGTGACACGCAAATCGCCACTCGCTGATCCGGCTCTACGCCCAACGCGATAAGCTGATGGGCTAACCGGTTAGCACGGGCATTTAATTCCGCATAACTGAGCGCCTGATCTTCATACACTAACGCTATCGCATCAGGGGTTTGCTCCACCTGTTGTTCAAATAATTGATGAATACATGACACATCAGGATATGTGGTTTCCGTGGCGTTCCAGGTTGTTAACAACAATGTACGCTCCGCTTCCGGCACAATTTTTAACTGATGTACCGACATTTTCGGCGCCTGTTCTAGTGCTTCCACCAAGCTCTCCAGTGCCTGTTGCATGTAGCCGCATATCCGTTCTGGTTCAAACGGCTGGACAACTTGAGCGGTCAATCCCAATGCTTCGCCAAAATCCTCCACCGACAGTACTAACGGGTAGTTAGTTCGCTCATGTGCCTCAAGAAACTCAATACCGTCTATCTGTCCATCTGACGTTGCCGACAAGGCATTATGTCGATAGTTCAGCAAGCTACTAAAGAGGGGGATCTCGCCCTGCACGCCACTGCAACGCTGGGCCAGCGCCAGTGAAGCATGTTCATGTTCTAATAATCCGGCCAGTCGGGTATGAGCGGCCCGTACACTGTCCTGTACCGGCGTATTATCGATGTCCAACCGTAACGGCAAGGTATTGATAAACAGCCCCATGCCATTGTCGGTACCCTCTCCCGTCGCCATGCGTCCAAACAGCACGGTACCGAACACCACTTGCTCCTGATCGCTGGTATGCGACAACACCTGTGCCCAGGCCAGATGGCACAACGCCGCCAGACTGACGCCCAAACGCCGAGCCTGACCGCGCAGGCGATCATTCAGTTCAGGCGCCAACATCCGATGGGATTCCGCCACCTGTGAACCATCACGATGTACTTCCGTCAAACCAAACGGCAGCGTCGGTTCATCCACACCAGCCAACATCTCGCTAAAGAAGCGAATATGTTCCGTTTGACTGACACCCAACCGAGCCTGTGCCACCAGATTGCGGAAAGGCGTCGGCACAGGCAGGCTTTCTGCCTGTCCGTCCAGATAAACTTGAACTTCACGGTTCATCACGTCCAACGTGGTATGGTCGCCAATCAGGTGATGCAGTAATTGCTGTACCATCCAGCGCCCATCAGTCTCCTGCGCCGCCACAAACCGCAACAATGGCGCTTGGTTCAAGTCAAGACGATAATGACGGGGATTAAAACGTTGAGTCAGTTGTTCACAAATCGGCCCATCCGCCGGGTTCAGCGTCAATTCAGTGACCGATAAAGGCGCCTGACGCCAAACCACTTGAACCGGCACAGATAATCCTTGCCAGAGAAAAGCAGTACGCAGGATATCGTGACGTTCAATCACCTGTTTCACTGCCGCTAAATAACGGTCTAGCAAAGCGCGATCAGCAAAAGCCATCTGACTGATCACCAGATAGGGATCACCTTCGCTCGCCAATAAGTGATGGAACAAAATACCGTCCTGCAACGGTGACAAGGCATAAATATCCTGAATATTGGCCATCCCACCCGGCACTTGCCCGACGATACTGTCAATGTCAGCCTGAGTCAGATCTACCAGCGGCAACATTCCCGGCGTAATTGTCGTCGTTGCTGACGTAATGACATTTGGCGGTACCACCACAGCCCGATGCTGCCCCAACGTTTGCGCCAATTCAGACAACACTGGCGACTGAAACAGATCACGTACCGCCAGTGTCAGCCCCAGGTGACGCAAGCGTTCAATCATCCGTACCGCCAGCAGAGAATGGCCCCCCAGCGCGAAGAAGCTATCGTGCCGACTGATCTGTTCAATACCAAGCAACTCACGCCAGATAGCCGCCAATGTGGTTTCTGTCTCCCCTTGCGGCGCTGCATAAATCTGACGGGCAAAAGCCTCGCCGTCCGGGGCCGGCAAGGCCCGACGATCCAATTTACCGTTCGGCGTTAGCGGAAACGCATCCAGCCGTACAAAGGCCGACGGCACCATATAATCCGGTAAAATAGCGCTTAGGTAGGTACGCAGACTATTCGCCAGCCCCTCATCCGCGAGCGCCACGACATAGGCAACCAAACGCTTATCCTGCCCGTCCCCAAACGCCAACACCACCGATTCACTCACCGCTGGGTGTTCTACCAATCGAGCCTCAATTTCACCCGGTTCAATGCGGAAACCGCGGATTTTAACCTGCTGGTCGTTGCGGCCCACAAACACTAAATCCCCTTCCGGCAGGTAACGGGCTAAATCCCCAGTGCGGTACATGCGGGCGCCCGGTTGATCACTAAACGGATCAATCAGGAAACGTTCCGCCGTCAGCTCTGGGCGATTCAGATAACCCCGAGCTACACCCGCCCCCCCGACATACAATTCACCTGTTACCCCTAACGGCACCGGCTGACCGTATTTATCCAACAGATAGAGGGTTAAATCCGGAATACGCGTACCAATAGGACTGGTTATCTGTTCCACATCATGCGGACTCAGTTCCCGGTAAGTCACATGAACCGTTGTCTCCGTGATACCGTACATATTCACCAGCCTTGGCGAGGTCTCTTCACGCAGGCGATACCACGGTCGCAACATACCCGGATCGAGGGCTTCTCCCCCAAAGATGATATAACGCAACTGGTCCGGTAATGGATTGTCAACATAACTGGCAATAAAGGCTTTGAAAGCGCTCGGCGTCTGATTCAATACCGTGATACCGTGCTGACACACGAATTGATGCAGCTCTTGAGGGGAACGAGCGATCGCATGCGGCACCAGAACCAGTTTAGCGCCATAGCGTAACGCCCCCCATAATTCCCACACCGAGAAATCAAACGCAATGGAATGGAACAGGCACCAAATATCTTGCCGGTTAAAGTGATACCAGGATTCCGTCGCGTCAAACAAACGCTGGATATTACGATGCTCGACCATCACCCCCTTCGGCGTTCCCGTCGAACCCGAGGTGTAAATTATATAAGCCAGATGCTGTGCGGTTAATGCCGGTACTTGTGGGTTACTATCCGGCTGATCAGGCAAAATATTAGGATCGAGCACAGTCAGAGTAGCCAGCGTTTTCTCATCCAGCGCACTACGCCCGGTATCATCCGCCAGCACCATAGCCGGCGCGGCATCAGTCAAAATATGCGCCAAACGCTCCCCGGTATAAACCGGGTCCAACGGCACATAGGCGCCACCGGCTTTCAGTATTGCCAATACCCCCACCACCATTGCTAGTGAACGCGACACGCAAATCGCCACTGGCTGATCGGGTACAACGCCCAGCGCGATAAGCTGATGAGCCAACCGGTTAGCACGGGCGTTTAATTCCGCATAACTGAGGGTTTGATCTTCATACACTAATGCTATCGCATCCGGGGTTTGTTCCACTTGTTGTTCAAACAAATGATGAACACATAACGCCTCAGGATAGGAGGTTTCCGTCGCATTCCAGGTTTCCAGCAACAATCTGCGCTCTGCTGGGGACAGGATATCAATTTCTCCGATGAGCTGTTGAGGGTTAGCCGCCATCGCTTGCAGCACCACGTGCAGATATTCCACCTGCCGCTCCATCGTCGATGGATCAAACAGGGCGGTGGCATAATTCAACGCCCCAACAATTCTGCCCTCCTCTTCTGACAAACCCAGTTCAAGATCAAACTTGACAACATCAACGGCCTGATCGACCGGTGAGACTGTCAGCTTCGGCAGTTCCCAGTCCGTGCTCTCATTGTTCTGCCAGGCAAATATCACCTGGAATAATGGGGTATGCGCCAACCGGCGCGGCGGCTGCACAATTTCCACCACCTGTTCAAACGGTAAATCCTGATGCTCCTGTGCCGTCAATGCGGTTTGCCAAACTCGCGTCAGCAACTCAGTCACGGTCAGCTCACCCGATAAATCCATGCGCAATGCCAGCGTATTGACAAAGAAGCCAATCAACGGCTCCACTTCCTGACGACTACGGCCCGCGCTCGGGGTGCCAATCACCACATCTTCCTGACCTGACATACGCGATAGAACCACCGCCCAGGCTGACAACAGCGTCATAAATAAGGTGACGCCGTGCTGTTCACTCAGACGCTTAAGGGCGGTCGTTAATTCAACATCTAAGTTAACCGACACGGCATCTCCGGCAAACGCCTGCTCCGGCGGACGGGGCCGGTCAGTAGGCAAATCCAACAAGACTGGCGCATCAGTCAACATTGTACGCCAATAGTCAGACTGCACCTGAATACGTTCAGCCGACAGCCACTGACGCTGCCAGGCGGCGTAATCCGGGTATTGAATCGCCAACGGCGGCAACGGATCGGATTGCCCGGCCATAAATGCCGTATAGAGCGTGTTCAGTTCCTGTATCAGTACATTGGCAGACCAGCCATCGGAAATAATGTGATGCAAAGTCAGCAAAAATTGATATTCGTCATCGGTGAGCCGGATGAGCGCAGCACGGATAAGCGGGCCGCTTTCAAGATCAAATGACGCGTGAGCCTCTTCCACGCTTAGACGCTCAAGAACAACATCCGCATCCGGGAGTCCGCGCAGATCATATTGCGATAACAGTAAGCCACTATTCGACGCCAACAACCGTACTTGCGGCTGACCATCAATAGAGACAAAGACAGAGCGTAACGCTTCATGACGGGCAAATAAGGTATCCAGGGCTTTCTGCCAAGCCATGATATCCAATTGACCAGACAAGCGCAGGGCCATCGGGATATGATAAGTTTCACTGACGCCCTCAAGCTGCGCCAGGAACCACAAGCGCTGTTGAGCAAATGATAATGGTAATTCTCCTTCACGGGATATCGGCATGATGGCCGGCAGGATAGTATCCGGTTGCTCCTTCCGGGCCTGCATGACTTCAGCAAATGCCTTTAACGAAGGGGATTTAAACAGGGTGGTTAATGGCAGTTCGATACCTAAAGCGGCTACCCGGTTCATCACCCGCACAGCCAGCAACGAATGACCGCCCAGAGCAAAGAAATTGTCATACCGGCTGATCTGCTCAATCCCCAGAACTTCACGCCAAATCGCCGCCAGCGCCATTTCCGTTTCTCCCTGAGGCGCTTCGTAAACCTGACGGGCAACAGCTTCATTGTCCGGTGTTGGCAACGCTTGACGATCCAGCTTACCGTTAGGTGTTAACGGAAACGCATCTAGTCGCACAAAGGCCGCCGGCACCATGTAATCAGGCAACTGAATACTCAGATGTTCGCGTAAACGGTTAATCAACCCCTCGTGAGCTTCCGCCGCCACATAGGCCACCAGCCGTTTTTCCTGCCCTTCCCCTTGCGCCAATACCACGGCTTCACTCACCGCCGGGTGTTCCACTAACCGGGCCTCAATTTCCCCCGGTTCAATGCGGAAGCCACGGATTTTAACCTGCTGGTCGTTACGGCCCAGAAATTCCAGATTACCGTCCGGCAAATAACGGGCTAAATCTCCGGTGCGGTACATACGGGCATCCGGCACATCACTAAACGGATCGATAAGGAAACGTTCCGCCGTTAAGTCAGGACGATTGAAGTAGCCACGCGCCACTCCCGCGCCCCCGATATAAATTTCCCCCACCACGCCCAACGGCGCCGGTTGACCATACTCGTCCAGTAAGTAAAGACAGGTGTTGGCTATCGGACGTCCGATGCTTTCAATAATCCGGTCCCCCCGCTGTATCGGCAACCAGGCAGAATAGGTTGTCGTTTCAGAAGGCCCATAAAGATTACATAATCGCTGTATTTGTGTTTTCTCGAAAATCTGTTCAATTAAAGCGCCTTTAAGCGGTTCCCCCGCCAGATTAACGGTATGAACCGACGCCATCAGCGCCTGAGCCTGCAATAACGGTTTCATCGCAGACGGGACTGAATTGATCAAAGTCACCGGCAGGGCATGCTGCATCAATGACAGCGCATCCTCCACCAGATAAATCGCCGCACCACGGAACAATGGCATAAAACATTCAAAAATGGACAAGTCGAAATTCATCGACGTCGAGAAAAGCACCTTGCGACTCTCTTCCGTTTCAAAAGCCTGCTGCGCCCAGTATAGGAAGTTAACCGTATTCCGGTGCTCAATCATCACCCCTTTAGGCATCCCCGTGGAGCCGGAGGTGTAAATCACATAGGCCAGATGCCGGGAAGTCAGCCCAGATATCTGCGGGTTATTGTCCACTTGGTTAGGCAGAACATTGGGGTCCAGTACCGTTAATCCAGCCAGCGCTTCCTCGCTTAGCGCCACCCTGCCAGCCTTATCCGCCAACACAATAGCCGGGGCAGCATCACGCAGGATATGTGCCAGACGCCCGCCAGGATAAGTCGGATCTAGCGGCACATAAGCCCCGCCCGCTTTCATCACCGCCAGCAATCCCACTACCATTGCCGGTGAACGCGACACGCAAATCGCCACCCGCTGATCCGGCTCTACCCCTAGTGTAATAAGCTGATGAGCCAACCGGTTAGCACGGGCATTTAATTCAGCATAACTGAGGGTCTGCCCTTCACACACCAAGGCCATCGCCTCCGGAGTTTTCTCCACCTGTTGTTCAAACAATTGATGAACACATAACGTCTCAGGATAGGCGGTTGCCGTGGCATTCCAAGTTTCCAGCAACAACCTGCGCTCCGCCGGAGATAGAATATCAATTTCTCCGACCGGCTGTTGAGGGTTAGCCGCCATCGCTTGCAGCACCGCATGCAGATATCCGACTTGCCGTTCCATTGTCGCTGGATCAAACAGAGCGGCGGCATAACTCAACGCTCCAACAATCCTGCCTTCCTCTTCTAACAGGTTAAGCTCAAGATCAAACTTGACAGCATCAACGGCTTGATCGACCGGCGACACCGCCAGCCCCGGTAATCCCCATTCCGTGCTTTCATTGTTCTGCCAGGCAAACATCACCTGGAATAACGGGGTATGCGCCAGTCGGCGCGGTGGTTGCACGATTTCCACCACCTGTTCAAACGGTAAATCCTGATGCTCCTGTGCCGCCAATGCGGTTTGCCGAACTCGCGCCAGTAATTCCGTCACGGTCAGCTCACCGGATAAATCCATGCGCAACGCCAGCGTATTGACAAAGAAGCCAATCAACGGCTCCACTTCCCGACGACTACGGCCGGCGCTCGGGGTGCCAATCACCACATCTTCCTGACCTGACAGGCGCGACAGGACTATCCCCCAGGCTGACAGCAACGTCATAAATAAGGTGACGCCCTGCTGCTCACTCAGGCGCTTAAGGGCGGTCGTTAACGTCACATCCAGGTTAACCGGCACGGCCTGTCCGGCAAACAACTGCTCCGGCGGACGGGGCCGATCTGTCGGCAAATCCAGCAGAACCGGCGCGTCAGCCAACATTGCACGCCAATAGTCAGACTGAACCTGAATACGTTCAGCCGACAACCACTGACGCTGCCAGGCGGCGTAATCCGGGTATTGAATCGCCAACGGCGGCAACGGATCGGATTGTCCGGCCATAAACGCTGTATAGAGCGTGTTCAGTTCCTGTACCAGCACACTGGCAGACCAGCCATCAGAAATTATGTGATGCTGGGTCAGCAAAAACTGATATTCATCATCAGCGATTCGGATAAGACAGGCGCGGATAAGCGGACCACTGTCAAGGTCAAATGACGCATGGGCTTCCTCCACGCTCAAGCGTTCAAGAACCCCATCCGCATCCGGAACCCCTCGCAGATCATATTGAGATAACAGTAAGCCGCTATCCGGCTCCAACAACCGCACTTGTGGCTGACCATCTACAGAGACAAAAACAGAGCGCAACGCTTCATGGCGGGCAAATAAGGTATCCAGCGCCTTTTGCCAGGCCACGATATCCAACTCACCACACAAACGCAGGGCCATCGGAATATGATAAGTTTCACTGACGCCCTCAAGTTGTGCCAGGAACCACAAGCGTTGTTGAGCAAATGACAACGGTAATTCCCCTTCGCGGGATATCGGCACAATAGCTGGCAGGATAGTATCCGGTTGCTCCTTCCGAGTCTGCATAGCCTCAGCAAATGCCCTTAACGAAGGGAATTTAAACAGGGTGGTTAGCGGCAGTTCGATACCCAAAGCGGCTACCCGGTTCATCACCCGTACCGCCAGCAACGAATGGCCGCCCAAGGCAAAGAAATTGTCATACCGGCTGATCTGTTCAACGCCCAGAACTTCACGCCAAATCGCCGCCAGCGCCATTTCCATTGCTCCCTGAGGCGCTTCGTAAACCTGGCGGACAAAAGCGTCATTGTCCGGCGCCGGTAGCGCTTGACGATCCAATTTACCGTTCGGCGTTAATGGAAACGCATCCAGCCGCACAAAGGCCGACGGCACCATGTAATCAGGTAACTGAATGCTCAGATGTTCGCGTAAACGGTTAATCAACCCCTCGCTCGCTTCTGCCGCCACATAGGCCACCAGCCGTTTTTCCTGCCCTTCCCCTTGCGCTAATACTACCGATTCACTCACCGCCGGGTGTTCCACCAACCGGGATTCAATTTCCCCCGGTTCAATACGGAAGCCGCGAATTTTCACTTGCTGATCATTACGGCCCAGAAATTCCAGATTGCCGTCCGGCAAATAACGGGCCAAATCCCCGGTGCGGTACATCCGGGCATCCGGCACATCACTAAACGGATCAATCAGGAACCGTTCTGCCGTCAAATCAGGGCGATTGAGGTAGCCACGCGCCACTCCCACGCCTCCGATATAAATTTCCCCCACCACGCCCAACGGCGCTGGTCGACCATATTCGTCCAGTAAGTAAAGGCAGGTGTTGGCTATCGGACGGCCGATACTTTCAATGATCCTGTCGCCCCGCTGTATCGACAGCCAGGCAGAATAAGTTGTCGTTTCAGAAGGTCCATAGAGATTACACAACCGCTGTATTTGCGTCTCTTCGAAAATCTGTTCAATTAAGGCGCCTTTAAGCGGTTCCCCCGCCAGATTGACAGTATGGACCGACGCCATCAGCGCCCGAGCCTGCAATAACGGTTTCATCGCAGACGGGACTGAGTTGATCAAAGTCACCGGCAGGGCATGTTGCATCAATGACAACGCATCATCCACCAGATAAATCGCCGCACCGCGAGATAACGGCATAAAACATTCGAAAATGGACAGGTCGAAATTCATCGACGTTGAGAACAGCACTTCGCGGATCTCTTCCATCTCAAAGGCCCGCTGCGCCCAGTGCAAGAAGTTAACCGTATTGCGGTGCTCAATCATCACCCCTTTGGGCGCCCCCGTGGAGCCGGAGGTATAAATCACATAGGCCAGATGACGAGAAGTCAGCTCCGGTACCTGTGGATTACCATCCGGTTGATCAGGCAAGGTATTTGGGTTCAGTACGGTCAGTCTGGTCAGTGCTTCTTCACCCAGTGCAACCCTGCCAGCTTCATCTGCCAACACCACCGCCGGAGCCGCATCGGTCAGAATATGAGCCAGACGCGCGCCAGGATAAGCCGGATCTAACGGCACATAGGCTCCGCCCGCCTTCATTACCGCCAGCAATCCCACCACCATTGCCGGTGAACGCGCCACACAAATCGCCACCCGTTGGTCAGGTGCGACGCCCAGTGCGATAAGCTGATGGGCCAGACGGTTGGCACGAGCATTTAATTCGGCATAACTGAGGGTTTGCTCTTGATACACCAACGCTGTCGCGTCAGGAGTTTGCTCCACCTGTTGTTCAAATAACTGATGAATGCACAACTGGTCAGGGTAGACGGCTTCCGTAGCATTCCAAGTTGTTAACAACAAAGTACGCTCCGCTTCCGGCAGAATTTCCAACTGTCGTACCGGCATTTCCGGGGCCTGTTCCAGCGCTGTCGCCAAGCTCTCCAGTGCTTGCTGCATATAACTGCACAGGCTTTCCGACTCAAACGGCTGCACGACCTGAGCCGTCAGCCCCAGAGCATCGCCAAAATCCTCTACCGATAACATTAACGGATAGTTGGTCCGCTCCTGCGCGCCAAGAAACTCAATACCGCTCATCAAATCATCTGACGTTACCGGCAAAGTATTGTGCCGATAGTTCAACAAGCTATTAAACAGGGGTATCTCACCCCGCACGCCACTGCAACGCTGTGCCAGCGCCAGTGACGCGTGCTCATGTGCTAATAATCCAGCCAATCGGGTATGGGCGGTCTGTACGCTGTTCCGTACTGGGGTATCATCCATATCCAACCGCAACGGCAAGGTATTAATAAACAGCCCCATGCCATTGTCAGCCCCGTCTCCCGCCGCCATACGCCCAAACAGAACCGTACCGAACACCACGTGATCTTGTCCGCTGGTACGCGACAACACCTGCGCCCAAGCCAGATGACACAAAGTCGCCAGACTAACACTCAAACGTCGGGCCTGACTGCGCAAACGGTTATTTAGCTCAGGCGCCAGCATCCGATGGGATTCGATCACTTGCGAGCCATCACGATGCACTTCCGTCAACCCGAACGGTAATGTGGGTTCATCTACCCCCGATAACATGTCAGTAAAGAAACGGGTATGTTCCTCCTGACTCATCCCCAACCGGGCCTGCGCCACCAAATTACGGAAAGGCGCCGGTGTAGACAGGCTCTCCTCCTGACCTGCCAGATACGCCCGCACTTCACGGTGCATCACTTCCATCGTTTCATGGTCGCCAATCAGGTGATGCAACAGTTGCAACAGAACCCAACGGCCATCAGTTTCTTGTGCCGCCACAAAACGTAATAACGGCGCTTCCCTTAAATCAATACGATGCTGACGCGGATCAAAACGCCGGGTTAACTGGTCACTGACCGGACCATCAACCGGGTTTAGTGTTAGCTCCGTCACCGATAAGGCGGCCTGACGCCAGACTACCTGCGCCGGCACTGACAATCCTTGCCAGAGAAAAGCGGTACGCAAAATATCGTGGCGATCAACCACCCGCTGAACCGCGGCCAGATAACGATCCAACAGCGCCCGGTCAGCAAAGGCCATCTGACTGAACAATAGATAGGGATCGCCTTCATTCTCCAGCAAATGGTGGAACAAAATGCCATCCTGCAATGGCGACAGGGCATAGATATCCTGAATATTGGTTATCCCTCCCGGCACCTGCCCGACGATGCAGTCAATATCAGCTTGAGTCAAATCAATCAGCGGCAACATTGCCGGCGTCAACTCTGTGGTTGCTGGCGTAATGACGTTAGGCGGCACTTTCACAGCCTGATGCTGTCCTAATGTTTGCGCCAAATCTGACAACACCGGCGACTGAAACAGATCACGCGCCGTCAGTGTCAATCCCAAGTGACGCAAGCGTCCAATCATACGTACAGCGAGCAACGAATGACCACCCAAGGCAAAAAAGCTGTCATACCGACTTATCTGCTCAATGCCCAATAATTCACGCCAAATCGCCGCCAGCGCTATTTCTGTTTCTCCCCGAGGCTCAGCGTAAACCTGACGGGCAACAATTTCACTGTCCGGCACCGGTAACGCCCGATGATCCAACTTACCGTTCGGCGTCAACGGAAAAGCATCCAGCCGCACAAAGGCCGCTGGCACCATATAGTCAGGTAAAATAGTGCTCAGGTGAGTATGCAAGCTGTCCGCCAGCCCGTCATCCGCTGATTCCACCACATAGGCCACCAGCCGTTTATTCTGACCTTCCCCCTGTACCAACACCGCCACTTCACGCACCGTTGGATGCTCGGCTAACCGGGCCTCAATTTCTTTTGGCTCAATACGAAAACCGCGGATTTTAACCTGCTGATCATTACGGCCCAAGAACTCCAGATTGCCGTCCGGCAGATAACGCGCCAAATCTCCGCTGCGGTACATACGGGCATCCGGGTTATCACTGAACGGATCGACAAGGAAACACTCGGCGGTCAATTCAGGCCGATTAAGGTAACCATAGGCCACCCCATCTCCACCCACATAAATCTCTCCGACCACCCCCAACGGCACCGGTTGGCCATAGGCATCCAACAGATAAACCCGCGTGTTGGCTACCGGTCGGCCAATCGGGATGTTGGTCGCTCCCGGCGCGACTGCATTGATACGGTATGTGGTCGTGAAGGTGGTGCCCTCACTCGGCCCATAGCCATTTAATAGCTGTTGTGGCGGATTCGTGCGCAGCACCTGACCGATAACATGCGGATCAAGGGCATCTCCGCCGACAATCAGGAGCCTTATCTGCGGTAAAACCGGGGACAATTCTTCTGCTAGCTGGTTAAACAATCCAACACTCAACCACAGAACAGTAATTCGCTGAACTTGTAGAACCTGTACAAACTCTAGCGGCGTCAGCAAAGTGGCGTGATCAACAACCACTAACGCGCCGCCATTCAGCAACGGCGCCCAGACTTCAAACGTGCTGGCATCGAAAGCCGGGTTAGCGGCAAAAGCCACCCGGTCATCCGGTTCGATTTCAGCATAGCCGTTGTTAATCACCAGCCGGACCACCGCACGATGCGGCACCAAAACGCCTTTAGGTATCCCGGTCGAGCCGGAGGTGTACATGATATACGCCAACTCAGTGCTGGAACGCGGTAAGTCAAGGTTAAGGCGATCTTCCTCGTTGTCTGTCTCTGTCTCATCTGAGAGACGAAACAGCGGCACAGCCAGATCCGCCGGAATGTCCGCCTGTGTATCGGTAAGCAGCAATCTGGCGGAGCAATCACTTATCAGCCAATTTTTCCGCTCATCCGGCACATTAGGATCTATCGGCACGTAAACAGCACCGGCTTTGAGAATCGCCAATTGCGCCACTACCAGCTCCATCGAGCGCTCTAGCAGAAACGCGACATAATCACCGGGACACATCCCTTGTTCTATGAGTTGACGAGCCAACCGGTTAGCGCGGGCATTTAATTCGGCATAACTGAGGGTCTGATCTTCATACACTAATGCTATCGCGTCAGGGGTTTTCTCCGCCTGTTGTTCAAACAACTGATGGATACATAACGCATCAGGATAGGCGGTTTCCGTGGCGTTCCAATTTTTTAACAGCAACGTCTGTTCCGCTTCCGGCAGAATTTCCAATGCCCGAACAGCCATATCCGGGGTTTGCTCAAGAGCCTCCACCAGACTCTCCAGCGTCTGTTGCATATAGCCACATACCCGTTCTGACTCAAACGGTTGCACTACCTGAGCTGTCAGTCCCAGTGCATCGCCAAAATCTTCCACTGACAGCACTAACGGGTAGTTGGTTCGTTCCTGTATGCCAAGGAATTCAATACCGCCAATCAGTTCATCTGATGCTGCCGATAAGGCATTATGCCGATAGTTCAACAGGGCGCTAAAGAGCGGCGTACCGCTGGCAACCCCACTGCAACGCTGAGCCAGCGCCAGTGACGCATGCTCATGCGCCAGTAATCCGGCGAGTTGGGTATGAGCAATCTGTACACTCTCCCGTACCGGGGTTTCATCGATATCCAACCGCAATGGCAAGGTATTAATAAACAGCCCCATACCATTGTCAGCGCCATCCGCTGCCTGCATACGCCCAAACAGTACGGTGCCAAACACGACTTGCTCTTGACCACTGGTACGCGCCAATACCTGTGCCCAGGCCAGATGGCACAACGCCGCCAGACTGACGCCCAAACGCCGGGCCTGACCGCGCAAACGGGTATTCAACTCAGGCGCCAACATCCGGTGAGATTCCGTCACCTGTGAACCATCACGATGCACCTCTGTCAAGCCGAATGGCAGCGTCGGTTCATCCACTTCCGCCAGCATCTCGGTAAAGAAGCGGGTATGTTCCTCCTGATTCACCCCCAGCCGGGCCTGAGCCACCAGATTGCGGAAAGGCACCGGTACAGGCAGGCTCTCCTCCTGACCTGTTAGATATGCCTGAACTTCGCGGTGCATCACTTCCATTGTTTCATGGTCGCCAATCAGGTGATGCAGCAATTGCAGCAGAATCCAACGGCCATCGGTTTCTTGCGCCACGGCAAAACGCAATAACGGCGCTTCACTCAGGTCGAGACGATGCTGACGAGGATCAAAGTGCCGGATTAACTGCTCTCTGACCGGACCATCAACCGGGTTTAATGTCAGTTCAGTCACCGATAAAGTGGCCTGACGCCAGACCACTTGCGCTGGGACTGACAACCCTTGCCAGATAAAAGCGGTACGTAAGATATCATGGCGATCAACCACCCGTTGCACCACTGCCAGGTAACGATCCAACAGCGCCCGATCAGCAAAAGCCATTTGCCCCGTCAACAGATAGGGATCACCTTCGTTTGCCAGTAAATGGTGGAACAAAATACCATCCTGCAACGGCGACAGGGCGTAGATATCCTGAATATTAGCGGTCCCGCCCGGCACCTGCCCGACGATGCGGTCAATGTCAGCCTGAGTCAAATCAATCAGCGGCAACATCGCTGGCGTCAGGGCCGTAGTTGCTGGCGTAATAACGTTAGGCGGTATTATCACAGCTTGATGCTGTCCCAATGTTTGCGCCAGGTCTGATAACACCGGCGATTGGAACAGATCACGCGCCGTCAGTGTCAATCCCAAGTGACGCAGCCGTTCAACCACCCGTATCGCGAGTAGCGAATGACCACCCAGAGCAAAAAAGCTGTCATACCGGCTTATCTGCTCAATGCCCAGTAATTCACGCCAAATCGCCGCAAGAGCTATTTCTGTTTCTCCTTGAGGCGCTTCGTAAGTCTGACGGGCAAAAGCCTCATCGTCCGGCGCCGGTAGTGCGCGACGATCCAATTTACCGTTCGCCGTTAGCGGAAACGCATCCAGCCGCACAAAGGCTGACGGCACCATATAGTCAGGCAAAATAGCTTGCAGATGAGTACGCAGATTGTTCACCAACCCGTCACGGGCTTCCGCCGCCACATAGGCCACCAGTCGTTTATCCTGCCCTTCCCCCCGCGTCAACACCGCCGCCTCACGCACCGTTGGATGCTCGGCTAACCGGGCTTCAATTTCCCCGAGTTCAACGCGGAAGCCGCGGATTTTAACCTGCTGATCGTTTCGGCCCAGGAATTCCAGATTGCCGTCCGGCAGATAACGGGCCAAATCTCCAGTGCGGTACAGGCGAGCATCCGGGTTATCGCTGAACGGATCGGTAAGGAAACGCTCAGCAGTCAATTCAGGCCGGTTAAGATAACCACAAGCCACCCCATCTCCACCCACATAAATCTCTCCGACCACCCCTAACGGCACCAGCTGACCATAAGCATCCAACAGATAAACCCGCGTGTTGGCTACCGGTCGACCGATCGGGATATTAGTCGCTCCCGGTGCGACTGCATTGATTCGATACGTTGCCGTAAAAGTGGTGCCTTCACTTGGCCCGTAACCATTTAATAGCTGTTGCGGCGGACTGGTATTCAGTACCTGGCCGATAACATGGGGATCAAGGGTATCTCCGCCGACAATCAGAAACTTTATCTGCGGCAAAACCGGAGACAGTTCTACTGCCAGCCGGTTAAACAACCCGACGCTCAACCACAGAACCGTTATTTGCTGAATCTGTAAAGCTTCTACAAACGCCTGCGGCGTCAGCAAAGTGGCGTGATCAACCACCACTAACGCGCCGCCATTAAGCAACGGCGCCCAAACTTCAAACGTGCTGGCGTCAAAAGCTGGATTAGCGGCAAAAGCCACCCGATCATCCGGCCCGATTTCAGCATAGCCATTATTGATAACCAACCGGACTACCGCGCGATGCGGCACCAAAACCCCTTTGGGTGTCCCGGTAGAACCGGAGGTGTACATGATATACGCTAGTTCGGTGCTGGAACGCGGTAAGTCAAGGTTAAGATGCTCTTCTTCACCACCATCCGTATCTGTCTCATCCGAGAGACGAAGCAGCGGCACAGCCAGATCCGCCGGAATATCCGCCTGTGTATCGGTGAGCAGTAATCTGGCGGAGCAATCACTTATCAGCCAGTTTTTTCCGCTCATCCGGCACACTGGGATCAATCGGCACATAAACGGCGCCGGCTTTGAGAATCGCTAATTGCGTCACTACCAGCTCCATCGAACGCGCTAGCAGAAACGCGACATGATCACCGGGACACACCCCTTGTTCGATGAGTTGACGAGCTAACCGATTGGCGCGGGCATTCAGTTCCATATAACTGAAAGTGTTATCTCCCGCTATCAGTGCTATTGCCTCCGGGTTTTTCTCCACCTGTTGTTCAAACAACTGATGAATGCATAACGCCTCTGGATACGCGGTTGCAGTAGCGTTCCAAGTTTCCAGCAACAACCTACGTTCAGTCTCAGGCAATAAATTAAGCTGCCCCACGGGGATTTCATCACTCATCCTTTTTGATGATGCCAGCACCTGCAAATGTTCACTCATCCGCAGAATAACTTCCGGGCTCAGGCGATTTTCATCATAGATCCAGCGAAAACCACCCTGCGCATTGATCTGCAACGTCAGCAATTCGCCGGATACCGCCTGATCACACGATTTGTCATCCTGTATCACCGAAACGGCGATCTGCCACGGTCGGCTTGTTCTTAATTCCGGGATAGAGCGCAGTGAAGGAGAACGGGAAAGAAGATCACGACTAAATGTGCGGTGCCGCGCCAATCGAACAAACTCGTTATCCATCCAGTCAGCTACCACAGACCACGGCTTATCAAACGCCACCTCAACAACCATCGGCGCCACCGATGACAAGCCTGTCAATATATCTGGTTTATCTTTTGCCTCGTCCACACACCAGCCGATTTGGAACTCAGTCTGCTGAGTCAAACGCGCAAGATAGATAACGAATACCTGCAACAGTGTCTGTAATGGGTCTTCTCCACCATTTTTTGGCAATGAAGGCTGCCAGGGGCTGATTCCCCATCGGGGTTCTGCCTGTTTTCCAATCATTTCAAAAGGCAACTGGAGTGGTTGCAACGAGGCAAGACGCTCATACCAAAATGGTTCACTGGGTGCGAGTGTTTGAAGGGTATCTTTTACATTCCGCGCTTGTTGTGAGGAGAGTAAAGGAAGCTGTTTACCCGGTCTAAGTTCCGATATATCGGCAAGCTCTCTGGCAGACAACGGATGACCTTCAAGGGTAGCGAATCCCCCAATCCGCACATCCTCACTGCCGGTCGTCACCTGCCAAGCATCCTCCTCCACACTAATCAACGTACCGGGTAGACCATCAGAGCTCGTGTTCAACCGCTCAAGCCAGGAAATTTGTACCGGGCCCTGCCTCAGCAACAGTTTCGGGCAACCCAATGGGTTTAAATAATTCTCCCCAAAATCTAATGCTCGCACTAAAGCTGACAGGACTTCTCCCGACTGCTCCCAACACAAATATCCTCCCCAATCGGGACGACGCGACTGAGCATAAAAACTCCGTTGCGAGAGATCCTGAGGATAAGTCACCAGTGCGTCGCGCCCCAGATTTTTCAGTAGTTCAACAAATCCTTCCTGAGCCGCCTGATAACATTTCAGATTCAACGAGAAAGCGTTATCCTGTTCCTCAATCGATACCGGCCATTGCACGGCAATATCGCCGGTATCCACACCGCCTTCAATACAGTGCCAAGAAATAGCGTAATGTGTCTCCCGAGCTAACAACGCCCAAGAGGTTGCATGACTACCCGCATAGCGTGGCAGGGGGCTATTATGATAATTAAAAGCCCCGCCACGAATTTGTTCAATGAGCGCCACCGGCAAGATGATTGGGTTAACGATTGAAAAAAGCCAATCGACAGGCTGTGACGTGATTTGTTCTTGTAATGCATCAACCGAGTTCACACAAACAATCCCTTGTTGGGCAGCCCATGTTTGTAGAACAGTATCAGTAGATAGTACTGCTTGTATGGTATGCCCAGCCGCCAGAATTTGTTCAGCACAGAACACCGCAAGGGTCGTTCCCCCCACCACAACGCATATTCGTGATGGAATCGATGTATCATACGTATTATGAGTTATATTTTCACATGATATCTGAGAGAGAGCTTGGTCTTTAAGAACATTTCCCGCTGTAGCAATGTTACCTTTCATCTATTACCTCAACGAATCTGTTAGAAATTTGAAAACTGTCATACCCGACAGCCATCACCAATATTTCTTTCTTACTTCTTGCCCCCAAGAAATAAAATCGGACGTATCCGACATCAATTCAAAATATTCAAAAACCGTGTTGTCGCTCGATTAATAACGGCCAATTAGTTATTTTTCATGCTAATACATCCAATAACCGAACAAATAATCGACCTTAATTACACAAATAAAACACTCTATTCTTGTCACTATAATGACATTATTATATTCAATACCATAAAGAAACATTACAAATTACAATTAACATCATCACATATTATTTCATAATAATAAAATAATGTGACATGTATAATAATAAACTCAATAAAATATTGATTGTAACGAGATATATTCCAATTAGATCGTTTTGTGATGTTATTTTTCTGACGCCCAGAGATATTTATCAACACGTGGTGCAAGATGGGATTAAATTTAATATTATTCAATTATATACCCCTCCCAATATGACTATTTTACTTGCTATTCTTTGCCATAGAGAACAAGGCGAATTACCCTTCACATATTACGTGTATACGCCGGGCTATCTGCACCGTCCGTATTTGCTGTTCATTTATAAAAACGGCCCGCAACAATTACCCCTAATAGGTAAGGTCTTTAATTATCACGAGCATTTAAAATAAACCCGATATATTCCAAAGCGAGATCATGAAATTAAAGGTAATTAAACCAGCCTATATCACCACCAAAAAACACATTACCATGATCACACCTTCAATTATCTTCTCATAATTATCTATTACAATAAATATTCCCAACAATAACACCACAATTAAAAATATAATTTCGATACCAAGGCAATCAACAAAATAAAATAAAATCAACAATCAAATCCGTTTGAGTTCACACAATATAAAATAGCAACAATAATAACAAAGAAACCTAAAAAAATAACTTATATGGGAATGATAACTTCCCTTATTCTATTTTAATGCATAAAAAATCCGGTATAATAAATACATACCGGATTATCACACTAGAACTAAATAATTGAGTACTTCCTTAATATATCAGTATTACGAAGCCTCCTCGTCATAGTTGATTGCCAACGCCCTATTCAAAATCTGAGCTAAAGTGATTTTATTCTCATTATCCTCCAATAAACTAAAATGGTTACCCGGAGTAGCAATCAATTGAAGTGAAGTATCAGGCATTACCCGCTCCCAACCTAACGACGGTTCTATGTTCACGGATTCTGGCTTTTCATCTACCACAAAAGAAACAGCAGGAGAAGGTTCTACCGCATAGAACTGATGCAGCGTTATCGCTAATGCCGGCGGCTCATAATCGGCAACGATTTGTGTGTAACGTTCGATCTGCCGCCAACATTTTGCAATCACATCAGCACGCTGATTTGCTGGATATAACGCCAATTCTTGCGCCGCAGCAATAAACTGAACCAAATCCAATTCATCAATTCGCCGGTATAGCGCAGCAATCTCTTCTTTGCACGCCTCCCCTGACTGCCGGACCAGCTCGGTAAAGAAATGATGTTTGGACTGCATGGCCTCTTTGCCAAAATAATGAGGCGCAGGCGTATCAATCAGCCCCAGGAAATTAACTCGCTCGCCAGCACTCAAAAGCTGTTGGGCAATGGCATAAGCCAATATCCCACCAGAAGAGTAGCCGCTTATTCGGTATGGACCTGCCGGTTGAACGGCTTTCATCAAGGCGATCATTCTGGCTGCTTGCTCTTCCATCGTTAACATCGGTTCTTCACTGATCGATGGCCAAGGCAGCGCATAAATCGGGTAGCCTGACGGGATATGTTGAGCCAGCCCGAAGACATAAGAATAATCACCCATGCCACTGGGAACAAAGAACAGCGGCAATCCTGCTCCATCAGGTCGCACCGATATAGCGCTGCTTTGCGGCTGAGACAATAAATCTGAGGTGATTTTTGCGGTCAATTCGGCCAATACCGGGAATTGGAACAAAGTATTCAGTGTAAAAATCAACCCTCGGCCAGCGGCAAGATTCATCATTCGCATAGCAAGCAACGAGTGACCGCCCAACGCGAAGAAATTGTCATACCGGCTAACCTGCTCAATCCCTAGCAATTCACACCAAATCTCTGCTAATACGGTTTCCGTTTCGCCTTGTGGCGCCTCGTAAGCCTGACGAGCAAATGCTTCACTGTCCGGCTCCGGTAACGCATGACGATTCAACTTACCGTTTGGCGTCAATGGAAAAGCGTCCAAACGCACAAAGGCTGACGGCACCATATAGTCAGGTAAAATAACACTCAAGTGGGTACGCAAGTTATTCGCCAGCCTCTCATCCGCTTGCGCCACTACATAAGCAACCAAGCGTTTATCCTGACCTTTACCCAACGTCAGCACCACAGATTGACTTACAGCAGGATGTTCCACCAACCGGGCCTCAATTTCACCCGGTTCAACACGGAAACCGCGAATTTTCACCTGATGATCATTGCGGCCCAGGAATTCCAGATTGCCATCCGGCAGGTAGCGAACCAAATCCCCGGTGCGATACATCCGTGCATTTGGATTATCGCTAAACGGATCAGTCAGGAAGTATTCCGCGGTCAGTTCAGCACGGTTGAGATAACCCCGCGCTACACCCGCTCCCCCAATATACAATTCCCCCACCGCGCCTAACGGTACTGGCTGCTCCTGAACGTCGAGCAAGTAAACACGGGTATTCGGCAGCGGACGACCAATGATATTGGCCTGCCCCACCCCCTCGTTTAGGCAGGATGTCGTTGTAGTAATCGTAGCTTCTGTCGGACCGTAGCAATTAACCAGAACAGGGTATTCGCCATGAACCGATAGCCAACGTTGTAACTCATGATCAGGTATCGCTTCCCCACCAATGCAAATAATTCTTACGCCCTGATAGATATCGCCTTTATTAACATTTGATATTATCCGCCAGAATTGGGCAGGTATCGCAATGTAGGTAATTTTATAAAACTCGCACAGACGCCAGAACTCCTGCGCACTCAGGAGCCATTGATTTGTCCTTAAGACTAATTGTGCCCCCAGTGTTATTGCGCAAAATATTTCTGATGCACAAACGTCAAAAGAGGGGTTGCAAAATTGTAATATACGGTCAGATGCGTTAAGCGACCACTTCATGTTCAACGAAGTAATTTGACTGACCAGTTGCCTATGTTCAACCATCACCCCCTTTGGCGTACCGGTCGAACCGGAGGTGTAAATCACATACGCCAGATGCCGTGAGGTCAATTCCGGTATCTGTGGATTGCTGTCTGGCAGGTCAAGCAATGTATTCGGATCAAGCACTGTCAGCCCGGTCAGCACGTTTTCACCCAACACGGTACGCCCAACGGCATCAGCCAGCAAAATAACCGGTGAAACATCGGCCAAAATATGTGATAGACGTTCGCCCGGATAATCCGGGTCCAGCGGCACATAAGCCGCGCCTGCTTTCAGCACCGCCAACAATCCCACTACCATCGCCGGTGAACGCGCCACGCAAATCGCCACCCGCTGGTCCGGTTCTACACCTAGCGCAATTAGCTGATGGGCCAACCGATTAGCGCGGGCATTTAATTCGGCATAACTGAGAGTTTGCTCCTCATACACTAAAGCTGTCGCGTCCGGGGTTTGCTCTACCTGTTGTTCAAACAATTGATGAATACATAACGGTTCCAGATACGAGGTTTCTGTCGCATTCCAAGTATTCAACAGTAACGTACACTCCGTTTCAGGCAGAATGTTCAATGTCCGTACCGGCGTTTCCGGGGTCTGTTCCAGTGCCTCCGCCAAGCTCTCCAGCGCCTGCTGCATATAGCCACATACCCGTTCAGGCTCAAACGGCTGGATAACTTGAGCCGTCAGCCCCAGTGCGTCACCAAAATCTTCCACCGATAAGGCAAACGGATAGTTGGTAAACTCCTGCGCCCCAAGGAATTCAATACCGTCCATCGTTCCATCCAAAGGATCTGGCTGATCATTATGCCGGTAGTTCAACAAGGCGCTGAACAATGGAATGCCATCCAGCACCCCACTACAACGCTGGGCCAGCGCCAGTGAGGCATGTTCATGTTCCAACAATCCCGCTAACCGGCTATGTACTGCCTGTACACTATCACGCACCGGCGTATCATTCATATCCAGCCGCAACGGCAAGGTATTGATAAATAGCCCCATACCGCTATCAACCCCTTTCCCCACCGCCATACGCCCAAATATTACGGTACCGAACACCACCTGTTCCTGTCCGCTGGTACGCGACAACACCTGCGCCCAAGCCAAATGACATAAAGCCGCCAGACTCACCCCCAAACGTCGGGCTTGACCACGCAGACGGTCATTCAGCTCAGGCGCCAACATCCGCTGCGATTCCGTCACCTGCGAGCCATCACGATGCACCTCCGTCAATCCGAACGGCAGCGTAGGTTCATCCACCCCGGCTAACATGTCAGTAAAGAAACGGGTATGCGCTTCCTGACTTACCCCCAACCGGGCCTGCGCCACCAAATTGCGGAAAGGCGTCGGCGTTAGCAGGCTCTCCTCCTGCCCGTCCAGATAAGCTTGGACTTCACGATTCATCACGTCCAACGTGGTATGGTCGCCAATCAGATGATGCAATAATTGCAGTACAATCCAACGGCCATCGGTTTCCTGTGCTATCACAAAGCGTAATAACGGGGCTTCGTTCAGGTCTAAACGATGGTGACGGGGATCAAAACGCTCAGCCAATTGCCCGCTAACCGGTCCATCGGCTGGGTTTAGTGTCAGCTCAATCACCGACAAAGATGCCTGACGCCAAACCACTTGGGCGGGCACTGACAATCCTTGCCAGATAAAGGCTGTACGCAGGATATCGTGTCTATTAACCACCTGTTGCACCGCCGCCAGATAACGGTCCAGCAAAGTCCGCTCAGTAAAGACCATCTGACCGGTTAATAAATAGGGGTCCCCTTTGTTTGCCAATAGGTGATGGAACAAAATACCGTCCTGCAATGGCGACAGGGCATAGATATCCTGAATATTGGCAACCCCGCCCGGCACTTGCCCGACGATGCGGTCAATGTCAGCTTGGGTTAAATCAATTAGCGGCAACATTTCCGGTGTCAGCATCGTAGTTGCCGGGGGGATCACGTTAGCCGGCACGATTACAGCCTGATGCTGTCCCAACGTTTGCGCCAAATCTGACAGCACCGGAGACTGGAACAGATCACGCGCCGCCAGTGTCAACCCCAATTGACGCAAGCGTTCAATCATGCGTACAGCAAGCAGTGAATGGCCGCCCAACGCAAAGAAGCTGTCATACCGACTAACCTGTTCAATCCCCAGTAATTCACGCCAAATCGCCGCTAATGTCATTTCCGTTTCGCCTTGCGGCGCTACGTAAGCCTGACGGGCAACGGCTTCACTGTCCGGTGCCGGTAGCGCTCGACGATCCAACTTACCGTTTGGGGTCAATGGAAACGTATCCAGACGTACAAAAGCTGACGGCACCATATAGTCAGGCAAAATTTTACTCAGGTAATCACGCAAACTATTCACCAGCCCGTCATCCGCGGGCGCCGCCACATAGGCCACCAGCCGTTTATCCGGCCCATCCCCTAGCACCGATACCGCCGCCTCACGCACCGCCGGATGCTCCACCAGACGCGCCTCAATTTCTCCCGGCTCAATGCGGAAGCCTCTGATTTTCACCTGCTGGTCATTACGGCCTAAGAATTCCAGATTACCGTCCGGCAAATAGCGAGCCAAATCCCCGGTACGGTACATACGAGCATCAGGTTCATCGCTGAATGGATCGATCAGGAAACGTTCGGCGGTTAACTCAGGGCGATTCAAATAACCTTGAGCGACCCCATCGCCACCAACATAAATTTCACCGATCACACCCGGCGGTACCGGCTGACCATACGCATCCAGCACATAAACGCGCGTATTCGCTATTGGCCGACCAATAGGTATCCGGCTCGCTCCCTGTGGCAACGCCTCGATAGGATACATAGTGGTAAAAGTGGTCCCTTCACTCGGACCATAGGCTTGCAAGAGTTGTTGCGGCGGACGATTATCCAGAACCTGAGCAATCACCTGTAAATCGGGGATATCTCCCCCGAAAATTAGGATCTTAATTTGCGGAAGAATGGGAGATAACTCTGCCGCCAAC
This sequence comes from Photorhabdus akhurstii, assembly GCF_019090985.1. Classification (NCBI taxonomy): domain Bacteria; kingdom Pseudomonadati; phylum Pseudomonadota; class Gammaproteobacteria; order Enterobacterales; family Morganellaceae; genus Photorhabdus; species Photorhabdus akhurstii. Next base: position 3,659,993 of record NZ_CP020335.1, read on the forward strand.
CGGTTAAACAACCCGATAGTCAGCCATAAAACTGTGATGCGGCGCTCCTGTAACGTCAGCACTAACTCTTGTGGCGTCAATAAGGTGGCGCGGTCGATAACCACTAAAGCACCACCGTTAAGCAACGGCGCCCAAACTTCAAACGTGCTGGCATCGAAAGCCGGATTAGCCGTAAAGGCCACTCGATCCTCCGGCCCGATGTTGGCATAACCATTATTAATGACCAGCCGAACCATAGCACGATGCTGCACCAAAACCCCTTTGGGTGTGCCGGTAGAACCGGAGGTATACATGATATACGCTAACTCGGTGCTGGAACGCAGCAAATCAGGGTTGATACGATCTTGCTCTCTGTTCGCGCTTTTCTCATCCGAGAGACGCAATAGCGGAACAGTCAAGTTAGCCGGAATATCAGTCCGTGTATCGGTAAGCAGCAACCGAGCGGAACAATCACTTATCAGCCAATTTTTCCGTTCATCCGGCATACTGGGATCAACCGGCACGTAAACAGCGCCGGCTTTGAGAATCGCCAATTGGGCCACCACCAGTTCCATCGAGCGCTCTAACAGGATCGCAACATGGTCATCTGGACGAATTCCCTGTTCGATTAGCTGATGAGCCAATCGGTTAGCGCATGTATTCAGTTCCGTATAGCTTAAGGTTTTATCTCCCGCTATCAGCGCCGTCGCCTCCGGGGTCTTCTCTACCTGCTGCTCAAACAATTGATGAATACATAACGCATCAGGATAGGCGGTTTCCGTAGCGTTCCAGGTTTCCAGCAACAGTGTGCGTTCTATTTCAGGCAGGATGTTCAAGGCGCGTATCGGTGTCTCCGGGGCTTGCTCCAAAGCTTCCACCAGACTCTCCAGCGCCTGCTGCATATAACCGCACAGGCTTTCCGGATCAAACGGTTGCACTACCTGAGCCGTCAGCCCCAGAGATTCGCCAAAATCCTCCACCGACAGCACAAATGGGTAGTTGGTTCGCTCCTGTGCATCAAGAAATTCAATACCACTGATCAGTTCATCTGACATTGCCGACAAAGCATTATGTCGATAATTCAACAATGCGCTAAAGAGCGGCGTACCGCTGGCAATTCCACTGCAACGTTGAGCCAGTGCCAGTGAAGCATGCTCATGCGCCAATAATCCGGCAAGTCGGGTATGGGCGACCTGCACGCTGTCCTGCACTGGGGTCTCATCGATATCCAGCCGCAACGGCAAAGTATTGATAAACAATCCCATGCCATTGTCAGCACCCTCCCCCGCCTGCATACGCCCAAACAGCACCGTACCAAACACGACACTCTGCTGACCGCTGGTACAAGACAACACCTGCGCCCAAGCCAGATGACACAGCGCCGCCAGACTGACACCCAAACGCCTGGCCTGACTACGCAAACGGTCATTTAGCTCAGGAACCAACATCCGGTGAGATTCCGTCACCTGCGAACCGTCACGATGCACCTCCGTCAATCCAAACGGCAACGTGGATTCATCCACCTCCGCCAACATCTCGGTAAAGAAGCGGGTGTGTTCTTCCTGACTGACGCCCAACCGGGCCTGCGCCACCAGATTGCGGAAAGGAACCGGCGCCGGCAAGCGCTCCTCTTGCCCCGTCAGATACGCCTGCACTTCGCGGTGCATCACTTCCATCGTTTCATGGTCGCCAATCAAGTGATGATGCAATTCCAGTAACAACCAACGACCATCCGTTTCTTGAGCGATAACAAAACGCAGTAACGGGGCTTGGCTCAGATCAAGACGATAGTGAGCGGGATCAAAACGCCGGGTTAACTGGTCACTGACCAGACCGTCAGCCGGGTTTAGCGTCAATTCAGTCACTGACAATGGGGCCTGACGCCAGACCACCTGCGCCGGCATTGACAATCCTTGCCAGATAAAGGCGGTACGTAAGATATCGTGCCGATCAATGGTCTGTTGAATCGCCGCCAGATAACGATCCAACAGCGCCCGGTCAGCAAAGACCATCTGGCTGACTAACAGATACGTATCACCTTCATTCTCCAACAGATGGTGGAACAAAATACCATCCTGCAATGGCGACAATGCATAAATATCCTGAATATTCGCCACCCCGCCCGGTACCTGTCCGACGATGTGGTCAATGTCAGACTGAGTTAAATCAATCAACGGCAACATCGCCGGTGTCAGCACCGTCGTATCCGATGTAATACCGTTATCAGGCACCCGGATTTCATCATGCTGAACCAGAGACTGTGCCAGAACACGGAGTGTTGGATGCTGAAATAGCGTTTGTACTGATACACCCAGACCGACACGCCGCAATCGTTCAATCATACGCACGGCGAGTAAGGAGTGGCCGCCCAATGCAAAGAAGCTGTCATGTCGGCTAATCTGTTCAACGCCCAGTAACTCACACCAGACAGCCGCCAGCATCGTTTCTATCTTCCCTTGCGGGGCCTCATAAACTTGACGAGCAAACGCCGCCGCCTCCGGTGCCGGCAACGCCCGGCGATCCAGCTTGCCATTCGGCGTTTGCGGGAAGCTATCCAGTCGCACAAAGGCCGCCGGTATCATATAGTCAGGTAAAACTGCGCACAAGTGTTCACGTAAATCAGCAGTCAATCTCTCATGCGCTTGTGCCGCTACGTAAGCCACCAGCCGTTTGCCCAGCTCATCATCCAGCGCCAGCACCGCCGCCTCTTGTACCGCCGGATGTTCCACCAGCCGAGTTTCAATTTCCCCCAGTTCAACCCGGAAGCCGCGAATTTTAACCTGTTGGTCGTTACGACCGAAGAATTCCAACTCGCCGTCCGGCAGATAACGCGCTAAATCTCCGGTGCGATACATTCGCGCATTGGACACCGGACTAAAGGAATCTGGCATAAAACGTTCTTCGCTCAATGTCAGCCGGTTCAGATAACCCCGTGCCACACCTACGCCCCCAATATACATTTCACCCACGCAGCCCAATGGCACAGGTTGGCTGTATTTGTCCAACAGATAGACACGAGTATTTTTAATCGGCCGACCAATAGAACGATCATCTGCCGGGGATACTATTTCTTTACAGGTCGCCGTCACGGTATTTTCCGTCGGACCGTAGGCGTTCAATAACTGAGGTCGGCGGCCTTCCTGTCTAAACCAGTCCTGAATAGCGTTCTTTTTAACCGCCTCACTGCCAATGATGATCAACCGGAGACACGCCGGCAACGATAATCCGTTGTCTCTGGCCGCCAGTTCAGACCAGAATAAGGTCGGCAGAAACATCACCGTGATACGGCTTTGCCGGGCTAAAGCAATAAATTCCGCCATTGAAGCCAGCCAGCTATCATCACGAATCACCAGCGTGGCGCCGCTGCATAATGACGAGAAGCACTCTTCCACTGAAACATCAAACGCAAAAGCAGCAAATTGCAACACCCGGTCTTGCGCGGTGATGGCATAGGGTTCATTAACCCCCAGATAACGTTGATACACCGCCTGATGTTCTACCATCACCCCTTTCGGCTGCCCGGTTGAACCGGAGGTGTAAATCACATAAGCCAGATGCTGTGGCGTCAATGCGGTCACTAATGGATTGCTGCCCGGTTGTTCAGGCTGGATATTCGGATCAATTACCGTCAGCCCGGCCAACGCCTCGCCACCCAGTGCGGCCTGTCCGATCGCATCAGCCAAGACCACTGATGGGGCTGTGTCATGCAGGATATAGGTCAGGCGCTCCTCCGGGTAAGTTGGGTCCAGCGGCACATAAGCGCCACCGGCTTTCAACACCGCCAACAACGTCACTACCATTGCCGGTGAGCGTGCCACGCAAATCGCTACCCGTTGCTCCGGTGTTACGCCAAACGCAATCAGTTGATGGGCCAATCGGTTGGCGCAAGCATTTAATTCGGCATAACTCAGTGTCTGCTCTTGATACACCAGTGCCGTGGCCTGCGGGGTTTTCTCCACTTGTTGTTCAAACAACTGATGAATACATAACGCCTCAGGATACGGGGTCTCCGTGACGTTCCAGGTTTCCAGCAACAATGTGCGTTCCGTTTCAGGCAGGATGTTCAGTGCCCGTACCGGCATTTCTGGGGCCTGCTCAAGGGCCGCTACCAAACTCTCCAGCGCCTGCTGCATATAATTGCATAGACTTTCCGGATCAAACGGTCGCACCACATGAGCAATCAACCCCAATGTAGCGCCATCGTCCTCCACCGACATCCCGAAGGGGTAGTTAGTGCTCTCCTGTTCGCCCAGGAATTCAATCCCCTCCATCGTTTCATCCAAAGGAGCTGACTGATCATTATGGCGATAGTTCATCAGGGCGCTAAAGAGCGGCGTACCGCTGGCAACCCCACTGCATCGTTGAGCCAGCGCCAGTGAGGCATGTTCATGTTCCAACAATCCCGCCAGACGGGCATGTACTGTCTGTACACAATCCCGTATCGGCGTATCATCGATGTCCAGCCGTAGCGGCAGGGTATTAATAAACAGCCCCATGCCACTATCAGCCCCTTCTCCCGCAGTCATGCGCCCAAACAGCACGGTGCCAAACACCACTTTCTCCTGACCACTGGTACACGCCAATACCTGCGCCCAGGCCAAATGACACAACGCCGCCAGACTGACTCCCAAACGCCGAGCCTGACTACGCAAACGGTCATTCAAACTGGCCGTCAACAGTCGATGGGACGCTATCTCCTGAGATCCATCACGATGCACATCCGTCAGCCCGAACGGCAGCGTTGGCTCATCCACCTCCGCTAGCATCTCGGTAAAGAAACGGGTATGCGCTTCCTGATCTCCCCCTAACCGGGCCTGAGCTACCAGATTGCGGAACGGTACCGGGTCAGGCAGGCTATCCCCTTGTCCGGCAAGGTACGCTTGCACTTCACGGTTCATCACTTTCATTGCGGTATGGTCGCCAATCAGGTGATGCTGCAATTCCAGTAAGAGCCAGCGGCCATCGGTCTCCTGTGCCACCACAAAACGTAACAGCGGTGCCTGACTCAAATTAAGACGATAATGACGGGGATTAAAACGTTGAATGAGTTGATCACAAACCGGGCCATCAGCCGGGTCCAGCGTCAACTCAGCCACCGACAAGGATGCCTGACGCCAGACTACCTGAGCCGGTACTGACAACTCTTGCCAGATAAAGGCAGTACGCAGAATATCGTGACGATCAATCACCTGCTGCACCGCCGCCAAATAACGGTCTAGCAGAGAGCGATCAGCAAAGGCCATCTGACTGACCACCAGATAGGGATCGCCTTCATTTGCCAATAAGTGGTGGAACAAAATACCGTCCTGCAACGGCGACAGGGCATAGATATCCTGAATATTAATCATCCCGCCCGGCACCTGCCCGACGATACGGTTAATCTCAGCCTGAGTCAGATCAATCAGCGGCAACATTTCTGGGGTAATGTTCGTCGTCGCTGGCGTAATCACATTCGGCGGCACCGCCATAACCGGTTGCTGCCCCAGTGTTTGTGCTAATTCAAACAACACTGGCGACTGGAACAGGTCGCGCACCGCCAGCGTCAACCCCAAGTGACGCAAGCGTTCAACCATCCGCACAGCCAACAACGAGTGGCCGCCCAGTGCAAAGAAACTGTCATACCGGCTGGCCTGTTCAATCCCCAGTAATTCACGCCAAATCGCTGCCAGAACCATTTCCATTTCGCCTTGCGGCGCAGCATAAACCTGACGGGCCAAAGCTTCACTGTCCGGTGCCGGGAGCGCTCGGCGATCCAGTTTACCGTTCGGAGTCAGTGGAAACCCATCCAGACGCACAAAGGCTGTCGGCACCATGTAATCCGGTAAAATGGCACTCAGGTGATCACGTAGACTCATCGCCAGCCCCTCATGGGCTTCCGCCGCCACATAGGCCACCAGCCGTTTTTCCGGCCCATCGCCTAACGCCAACACCGCCGCCTCTCGCACCGCCGGATGCTCCGCCAGACGATTCTCAATTTCCCCCGGTTCAATACGGAAGCCACGGATTTTAACCTGTTGGTCATTACGGCCCAGAAATTCCAGATTGCCATCCGGCAGATAACGGGCCAAATCCCCGGTCCGATACATACGCGCATCCGGTTGATCACTAAATGGATCTGTCAGGAAACGTTCAGCAGTCTGGTCAGGACGATTAAGATAACCGCAAGCAACTCCATCACCCCCTACATAAATCTCACCAATCGCACCTGACGGTACCGGCTGACCATAAGCATCCAGCAGATAAATACGTGTATTGGCTATCGGCCGACCAATGGGGATGCGAGTCACTCCCTGCGCTAATGCCGCAATAGGATACATAGTGGTAAAAGTGGTTCCCTCACTCGGACCATAAGCCTGCAAGAGTTGTTGTGGCGGACGATTATCCAGAACCTGAGCAATCACATGTAAATCGGGTATGTCTCCCCCGAAAATCAGGAGCTTAATCTGCGGCAGAACCGGAGATAACTCTGCCGCCAGCCGGTTAAACAACCCGATAGTCAGCCACAGAACCGTGATCTGGCGGGCCTGTAAAACCCGCACTAACTCCTGTGGTGTTAATAACGTGGCGCGGTCAATAACCACTAATGCTCCGCCATTGAGTAACGGCGCCCAGACTTCAAATGTGCTGGCATCGAAAGCCGGATTAGCTGTAAAAGCAACCCGATCATCCTGACCGATTTCGGCATAACCATTATTGATAACCAACCGTGCCATCGCACGATGAGGTACCAATACCCCTTTTGGGGTACCGGTAGAACCGGAGGTGTACATGATATACGCTAAATCGGCACTGGAATGCGGTAAATCAGGGTTGAGGCAATCTTCCTCTTTGCTCGTGTCTGTCTTATTCGAGAGACGAAACAGCGGAACCAAAAGGCCGACAGGAATCTCAGATTGTTCATCAGTAATCAGCAACTTAGCTGAACAGTCATTTATCAGCCAATTCTTCCGCTCATCCGGCACACTGGGATCAACCGGCACGTAAACGGCACCGGCCTTAAGAATAGCCAATTGAGCCACCACCAGTTCTATCGATCGCTCTAGCAAAAACGCAATATGATCACCGGGCCGAACTCCTTGTTCGATTAACTGACGAGCTAGCCGGTTAGCACGGATATTCAGTTCTGTATAGCTCAGGGTTTTATCTCCGGCTATCAGCGCCGTCGCCGTTGGGGTTTTCTCCACCTGTTGTTCAAACAACTGCTGGATACATAACTGTTCAGGATAGACGGTTTCCGTGGCGTTCCAGGTTTCTAACAACAAGGTACGCTCCGCTTCCGGCAGGATATCCAATACCCGAACAGGCATTTCCGGGGTTTGCTCCAGCGCTTCCACCAGACTCTCCAGTGCCTGTTGCATATAACCACATAGAATTTCCGGATCAAACGGTTGCACGACCTGAGCCGTCAGCCCCAGAGTAGAACCGCCATCCTCTACCGACAGCACAAACGGATAGTTAGTTCGCTCCTGTTCGCCAAGGAATTCAATTCCGGCCATTGTTTCATCCAAAGGATCGAGCTGCTCATTATGGCGATAGTTCAACAGGGCGCTAAAGAGCGGCGTACCGCTGTCAACCCCACTGCATCGTTGAGCCAGCGCCAACGGAGCATGCTCATGTTCCAACAATTCAGCCAGCCGCAGATGCGCCTCCCGCACACTGTCCCGTACCGGGGTCTCATCCATATCCAGCCGCAGCGGCAGGGTATTGATAAACAGCCCCATTCCTTCCCCCACAGCCATGCGTCCAAACAGGACGGTACCAAACACCACTTTTTCCTGTCCGCTGGTACGCGATAACACTTGCGCCCAGGCCAGATGACACAACGCCGCCAGACTGACACCCAAACGCCGGGCCTGACTGCGCAGACGGTCATTTAACTCAGGAGCTAACATCCAGTGAGATTCCGTCTTCTGAGATCCATCACGATGCACACCTGTCAGCCCAAACGGCAACGTTGGCTCATCCACTGCCGCCAACATATCGGTGAAGAAACGGGTATGCGCCGCCTGACTCACTCCCAACCGAGACTCGGCCACCAGATTACGGAACGGCACCGGCACCGGCAGATGCTCCCCCTGTCCGGCAAAATAGGCCCGCACTTCACGGTGCATGACTTCCATCGTTTCATGGTCGCCAATCAAGTGATGTTGTAATTCCAGTAAGAACCAGCGGCCATCGGTTTCTTGAGCGATAACAAAATGCAGTAGCGGCGCCCGACGCAAGTCAAGACGATACTGAGCGGGATCAAAACGCCGGGTTAACTGGTCAATCACTGAGCCGTCAGCCGGATCTAACGTCAGTTCTGTCACAGGCAATCGTGCCCGGCGCAAGACCACCTGCGCCGGGACTGACAATCCTTGCCAGATAAACGCCGTCCGCAAGATATCATGGCGATCAATCGTCTGTTGTACCGCCGTCAGATAACGCTCCAGCAAAGAGCGGTTAGCAAAAGCCACCGGATAGAGCACCAAATAGGGGTCGCCTTCCTGTTCCAACAGGTGGTGGAACAGGATACCGTCCTGTAACGGCGACAAGGCATAGATATCCTGAATATTCGTCATTCCCCCCGGTACCTGCTCGACGATGCGGTCAATGTCAGTCTGAATCAAATCAATCAGCGGCAACATCTCCGGCGTTAGAGCCGTGGTGGCTGGCGTGATGACGTTAGGCGACACTATCACAGCCTGATGCTGTCCCAACGTTTGAGCCAATGCTGACAGCACCGGCGACTGGAACAGATCACGCGCCGTCAGCGTCAAACCCAAGTGACGCAAACGCTCAATCATCTGCACGCCAAGTAGGGAATGACCACCCAACGCAAAGAAACTGTCATGCCGACTGATTTGTTCAATGCCCAATAATTCACGCCAAATGGCCGCTAGAGTGATTTCAGCCTTCCCTTGTGGAGCTTCATAAATCTGACGGGCAAAATCGTCTTCCCCTGGCGCTGGCAACGCCCGGCGATCTAACTTGCCACTCGGAGTTTGCGGGAAGGTATCCAGACGCACAAAAGCCGCCGGCACCATATAGTCAGGTAAAATGGCGCTCAGGTATTCACGCAAATCAGCCGCTAATCTCTCATTTGCTTCCGCCTCCACATAGGCCACCAGCCGTTTGCCCTGATCGCCATCCAGTGCCAACACCACCGCCTCTTGTACCGCCGGATGTTCCGTTAGCCGGGTTTCAATTTCCCCCAGTTCAATTCGAAAACCGCGAATTTTAACCTGCTCATCGTTACGGCCCAGAAATTCTAAGTCACCATCCGGCAGATAGCGGGCCAAATCCCCAGAACGATACATCCGTTCGCCGGATACCGGACTAAAAGTATCCAGCATAAAACGTTCCACGCTCAACGCTGGCCGGTTGAGATAACCCCGAGCCACACCCACGCCGCCAATGTACATCTCGCCCACGCAACCTACGGGTACCAGTTCGCCATATTTGCCCAACAGGTAGATACGGGCATTTTTAGCCGGTCGGCCGATAGAACGGGCATCTTCCGGGGATAGCACGTCCTTATAGGTCACCGTCACGGTGTTTTCTGTCGGGCCATAACCATTCAATAGCCGGGGCCGGTGGCCCGTCTGTCTAAACCACGCCTGAATGGCGCTCTTTTTCACCGCCTCCCCTCCAATGATGATGAGCCGGAGACAATCTGGTAGCGGTAATCCACTATCTCTGGCCGCTAGCTCAGACCAGAATAGCGTCGGCAGTGACATCACCGTAATACGATATTGTCGGGTTAAGGCAATAAATTCTGGTATCGAAGCCAGCCAGCTATCATCCCGGATAACCAGTGTGGCCCCGTTGCATAATGACGAAAAGAAATCTTCCACTGAAACATCAAACGCAAACGCGGCAAACTGCAATAGCCGGTCTTGCGCGGTGACGGCATAGGTGTCATTAAAACCCAGATAACGTTGGTAAATTGCCTGATGTTCCACCATCACCCCTTTCGGCTGCCCAGTAGAGCCGGAGGTGTAAATCACATAGGCCAGATGCTGTGGCGTCAACGCCGGGATCTGCGGGTTGCTGTCAGGCTGGTTAAGTTGGATATTCGGGTCCAGTATCGTCATGCCTACCAGCGCCTGTTCGCCCAGCGCCGCCCGGCCAGCTTCATCAACCAGCACCACTGACGGCGCACTATCGCTCAGGATATATGCCAGACGTTCCCGCGGATAAGTCGAATCCAGCGGCACATAAGCCCCACCGGCTTTCAGCACTGCCAGCAATGCCACCACCATCATCGGGGAGCGCTCCACACAAATCGCTACCCGCCGGTCCGGTGTGACGCCCAGCGCAATCAGTTGATGAGCCAATCGGTTAGCACGGGTATTCAATTCCGCATAACTGAGGGCCTGTTCTTGATATTCCAACGCTGTGGCGTGCGGAGCCTGTTCTGCCTGTTGCTCAAATAATTGATGAATACATAATGGATCAGGATAAGGGGTCTCCGTGGCGTTCCAGGTTTCCAGTAGCAAGGTACGCTCAGCTTCAGATAACAAATTAAGCTGCCAGATAGGGATTTCCTCTCCCTGTCTTTGTGACGCTGCCAGCACCTGTAAATGTTCACCCATGCGCAGAACCACTTCCGTACTCAGGCGATTTTCATCGTAGATCCAACGAAAACCGCCCTGCGCATTGATTTGCAGCGTCAGTAATTCGCCCTGTGGCGCCTGATCACACGGCCTATCTTCCGCTATGACAGAAACGGCTATCCGCCACGGACAATGAGTTGTCAACGCCGGAATAGCCCACAATGAAGGAGCGCGCGCGAGGAGATCTCGACTAAATGTGTGGTACCGGCTCAACCGGGCCAACTCACCATCCAACCCGTTCGCTGCCACATGCCAGGGCTTATCAAACTCCATCTCAACGACCATTGGCGCCACCGGCGCCAAATCTGCCGACTTATCGTTTACTCCATCCACGCACCAACCAATTTGGAATGTCGTCTGTTGAGTCAGACGCGCAAGATAGATAACGAATGCCTGCAACAACGTTCGTAGTGGCTCTTCTTCACCATTTTTTGGCAACGGCGGCTGCCAGTCACTGATTACCCAACTGGGTTCCGCTTGTTCTCCGGCGGTTTCAAAAGGTAATTGGAGGGGTTGCAAAGCAGCAAGACGTTCACACCAAAATGATTCACTGAATGTAAACGTCTGGGGAATATTCTTTACATTCTGAGTCGGTGGCAAAATGTTATTTACGTTGGTTATATTTTCTGATGTTTGAGAGAGGAGTTCAGCTTTAAAAGCACTTCCTGCTTGAGTAATGCTATCTTTCATTTACTACCTCAACGAATCTGTTAGAAATTTGAAAACTGTCATTTCTGACAACCATTACCAATATTTCTTTCTTACTTCTTGCCCCCAAGAAATAAAAACGGACACATCTGACATCAATTCAAGACATTCAAATACGGGATGCTACAGTCCGGTTGACAACAACTAATTAACAATTTTTTGACACTAATTTTCCTGACAACGGAGTAAATAATTCATCTTATAATCCGGAATAAAATATTTTATTTTTGTCCCTGTTTTTAGATAAATTCTATTAATTGACTGCAATTTTAATTGGCTGACATTGAATTCCATCATTTAAGATGGAATCGTTAACTTTATTTAATTATGGATAAATACTAAATCACTCCTGTATTTTATCTAATTCTCTATTAATATCTAATTAAAATCATTTCAAAAATAAATTAAAAATTTATAAAGATAAAATGAATAAATTAACCCTCAATTATCAAAAAAGTTTACTTTGATAATTACCTATAAAATAAATTCTTTACCTTAATAATTAACTAATATTTCAATTACAAATGTAACTTATTCAACATTTACAAGCCTTCCTATATATTCAATTATTTGAAGATATAAGTCTGGGTTAAAGTAATTCATAACGCACTATTTTTCAACAAATAAATAATATCGTTAATGTAAATACCGTAAACGAACCAATACAAATTCAAATTAAATTCATTATATTGTTTTATAATAATAAGATTATAAAGCCGATATAAATATGACTATGTTTAATACCATAAAGAAACAATTTAAAACTAGAAATGGCTTTATTACACACTATCTTACAATAAACATTAATGCTATAAAACAATAAGCTATGTAATGAATCATTCATTACAGGACAATATCCCCCAAGTAAATCGTTCTACACGGTAATTTACTTTACCCCTGCGACATTTATTAATTTATAGTTTAATTTCAACATATCAAAGAAATATATATACCCGCTTAACTTGAAGATGCAGGATTCAAAACTTGGAAGTTGTCATTAATACGGCACGACAGGTTCCCGGCAAGTTCCGGTAATATTTCCGTAAAAAAGCGATGTATTGCCTGCCTGAACAAGGCCGTCGAGGCGAAATAATGGTTATTTCTGACCTGTTCATTCATCACCTTCCACAGCCTTTCTATCGGGTTCAGATTCGGGCTGTATGGCGGTAAATAATGAAGGTCGATATTCATTACATAAGCCCAGTCTTTTACCAGCCTACTCCGGTGGTAACCGGCTCCGTCAAGGATAATATGAATCTTCTGACTGACCGGATAGGTTTCACGCAGGGCAATGAAAAACTCGGCGATGTGATAACTGTCGATACGGTCATATTCGCGCACCACCGTTTGACTGATATCGGCCAGATTCAGGGCCCCCATCAGGTTCAGACGGGTATGGCTGCCCGTTGTTTTCACCGTAGTTTTCTGGCCTTTGCGCATCCAACCATAAGCGAGTTTTGTCCCCTGTGTGGGATGGACGCCATCAATGAACAGGATAGGCTCATGGTCTCCGGCTTCCTGCTTCAGTTTCCCGTAGGCTTCCATAAAGGCCCGTTGCTGTTCCGCATTGAATTTGTGTGGTACGCCGGTCGGTTTTTTATAGCTGAAGCCATTGTGGTGCAGCCATTTATTCATGCCGGGAACGGTGTAACTGATATCCCACCTCTCTTCGACAAGACGGGTAACCGCCTGTGTGGTGGGCAGAAGATTGGCGGTCAGATAAGCGATAAGTTCCTGAGTCTGTGTTTCGCTGAGATAGCTCTGAGAGCCGCCATTTTCAGGCTTGATTTTGCGGTGATTAAGGTAATCGCTGATATGACGATTAACGGTCGTTTCATGAAGACGCAGGGCCTGAGCGATCATGACTGAACTCCAGCCCTCAGAGGCCAGCAGGACCGCTTTGATGCGATCACACTCTCTCTTATCACGGCAGGTGTGATGGAGGTGTTCAAGTTCGGCCTTTTGTTCATCGGTAATGAATATTTTCATGACTGATACCATGAGCTTCATTTGGGCGAAAATCAAGCAGTTTCAATAATTACGGGTATAGACATGATATTGGTCAATATTAACAATGGAAAATATATGACTATTTTCAATATTTTACATTAATTATTCTTAATCATTCATGAAAACAACAATGAAATATATTTTTATATATAGCAAAGAAAATCAGTAAAAAACAAAGCCAGATTAGATTAAATTACTATCGATGACAGAAAAAACTTGATTAAATAACCCATATGGAAATTATCAATTCTATTATTCTGTTTTAAAACAAAAACAATCCGGTATAAACAATATATACCGGATTGTCACACCAACGTTAAATTATCCAATATTCCTTACTTATTAGTATCACGCCACCTCCTTTTCAAAACTGATTGCCAGCACCCTATTCAAAGCTTGAGCTAAAACAGTTTTATTCTCATTATCCTCTAATAAACTAAAATGGTTACCCGGCATCGCAATCAACTCAAGAGAAGTATTAGGCATTATCCGTTCCCAGCCCAACGACGGTTCTATGCTTATGGACTTTGGTTTTTCATCCGTCACAAAAGAAATCGCAGGGGAAGGGTCTACCGCATAGAATTGATGCAACGTTATTGCTAATGTCGACGGCTCATAATTGGCAACTATTTGTGCATAACGCGCGATCTGTTCCCAACGTTTTGCGATCACATCAGCACACAGATTTGCAGGGTATAACGCCAGTTCCTGCGCCGCTGCAATAAACTGCACCAAATTCAACTCATCAATTTGCCGATACAACGCCGCAATCTCTTCTGGGAATTCCTCCCCTGACCGCCGGGCCAGATCAGTAAAGAAGTGATATTTGGGCTGTATGGACTCTTTCCTAAAATAATGAGGCGCAGGCGTATCAATCAAGCCCAGGAAATTAACCGTTTCTCCGGCATTCAAAAGCTGTTGAGCAATAGCGTAAGCCAATATCCCACCAGAAGAGTAACCGCATATCTGGTACGGGCCTACCGGTTGAACAGTTTTCATCAAGGTGATCATTCTGACAGCTTGCTCCTCCATCGTTGACATCGGCTCCTCATGGATGGACGGCCAAGGCAAAGCATAAATTGGATAACCTGACTGGATATGCTGAGCTAACCCAAAGACATAGGAGTGGTCACCCATGCCACTGGGAACAAAGAACAACGGCAGCCCCGTTCCGTCAGGTCGCACCGATATAGCCTCACTTTGTGGCTGAGATAATAAATCTGAAGTGATTTTTGCAGCCAGTTCAGTCAGCACCGGGAATTGGAACACAGCATTCAATGTACAAACTAAACCACGACCCGCGGCAAGGTTTACCATTCGCATAGCGAGCAAGGAATGACCGCCCAACGCGAAGAAGCTGTCATGCCGGCTAATCTGCTCAACCCCTAGCAATTCACACCAAATCGCCGCTAATACAGTTTCCGTTTCGCCTTGTGGCGCTTCGAAAACCTGATGAGCAAACGCTTCATTGTCCGGTGTCGGCAGCGCACGACGATCCAACTTACCGTTAGGGGTTAACGGGAAGGCATCCAGACGCACAAAAGCCGACGGCACCATATAATCAGGCAAAATAGCGCTCAAGTGAGTACGTAGGCTATTAGCCAGCCCTTCATCCGCCTGTGCCACAACATAGGCAATCAACCGTTTCTCCTGCCCTTCCCCTTGCGCCAATACCACAGATTCACTCACCGCCGGGTGCTCCACCAACCGAGCCTCAATTTCACCGGGTTCAATGCGGAAACCGCGGATTTTCACCTGATGGTCGTTACGCCCCAAGAATTCCAAATTGCCATCCGGCAGGTAACGGGCCAAATCCCCGGTTCGGTACATCCGTGCACCCGGCTTATCGCTAAATGGATCGATAAGGAAACGTTCAGCCGTCAATTCAGGTCGGTTCAGATAACCACGCGCCACGCCAACACCACCAATATATATCTCGCCAATACTACCTAATGGCACCGGTTGGCCGTATCTGTCCAACAGGTAAATACAGGTATTTTTAACCGGCCGACCAATTGAACGATCATTTTCTGGTGATAATATCTCCCGACTGGTTGCAATTACAGTACTTTCCGTTGGGCCATACGTATTTAACAACCGGGGATGGTAGGTTTCTTGAGCAAACCACGCCTGAATGACGCTCTTTTTCACCGCCTCGCCACCAATAATGACTAACCGGAGGCACTCAGGAAGCCGTGATGTACCGCCTACAACCGCCAATTCAGACAAAAATAGAGTCGGTAGAGACATCACTGTAATACCATGTTGCCGGATTAAAGAGATAAATACCGGCACCGAAGTCAGCCAACTATCATTCCGGATAACCAACGTGGCGCCATGACATAATGACGAAAAGAATTCTTCTACTGAAGCATCAAACGCAAAAGAGGAAAATTGTAGTACCCGGTCTTGCGCCGTCACTGCATAGGTCTCACTAAAACCCAAACTACGTTGATAAACAGCCTGATGTTCTACCATTACGCCTTTCGGTTGCCCGGTTGAGCCGGAGGTGTAAATCACATACGCCAGATGCTGTGGCGTCAACGCCGTAACCTGTGGGTTGCTGTCCGGCTGATTAAATTGGATATTCGGGTCGAGTACAATCCGTTCCGCCACTCCTGTTTCACTGAGTGCCTCCCGTCCAATACCATCAGCCAACACGACTACAGGAGTGGAATCAATCAAGATATGCGCCAGACGTTCACCCGGATAGGCCGGATCTAGCGGCACATAAGCTCCTCCGGCTTTTAATACCGCCAACAATCCCACCACCATTGCCGGAGAACGTGACACGCAAATCGCTACCCGCTGGTCCGGTACAACACCCAGAGCAATCAATTGATGGGCCAGTCGGTTAGCGAGGGCATTTAATTCAGTATAACTGAGGGTCTGATCTTCATACACCAACGCTATCGCATCCGGATTTTTCTCCACCTGTTGTTCAAACAACTGATGAATACATAGCGCCTCAGGATAGACTGTTTCCGTAGCGTTCCAGGTTGTTAACAATAACGTACGCTCCGCTTCCGGCAGAATATTTAATGCCCTCACCGGTGTCTCTGGCGCCTGTTCAAGCGCTTCTACCAGACTTTCCAACGCCTGTTGCATATAACCACATAGCCTTGCCGGATCAAACGGTTGTACCACCTGAGCAGTCAGTCCCAGAGCGTCTCCAAAATCCTCCACCGATAGCGCTAACGGATAGTTGGTCCGCTCCTGTCCGCTAATAAATTCAAGATCATTTATCAGTTCATCTGACGTTGCTGACAATGCATTATGTCGATAATTCAACAAACTACTAAAGAGAGGACTCTCACCTGGCACGCCACTACAACGCTGAGCCAACGCCAGTGAGGCATGTTCATGCTCTAATAGTCCGGCGAGTCGGGTATGCGCTGCCTGTACAGTGTCCCGTACCGGGGTATCATCCATATCCAACCGTAACGGCAAGGTATTGATAAACAGTCCCATACTATTGTCAGCACCTTCGCTTGCCTGCATCCGTCCAAACAGCACGGTGCCGAACACCACTTTTTCCTGACCGCTGGTACGCGACAACACCTGCGCCCAAGCCAAGTGGCACAGCGCCGCCAGACTGACCCCCAAACGTCGAGCCTGACTACGCAGACGGTCATTCAAGGCTGCCGTCAGCATCCGGTGCGATTCCGTCACTTGCGAGCCATCACGATGCACTTCCGTTAAACCAAACGGCAAGGTCGGTTCATCCACCTCCGCTAACATATCGGTAAAGAAGCGAATATGTTCCGCTTGACTGACACCCAGACGGGCCTGCGCTATCAAATTGCGGAAAGGTGTCGGGCCAGGCAGGTTGCCCTCTTGTCCTTCCAGATAAGCGTGTACTTCACGGTCCATCACCTCCAGCGTGGTATGGTCGCCAATCAGGTGATGCAGCAGTTGCAGCAGGAACCAACGACCATCGGTTTCCTGTGCCACCACAAAACGCAATAACGGCGCTTCACTCAGATCGAGACGATGTTGACGCGGATCAAAACGCCGGGTTAACTGCTGGCTGACCGGACCGTCAGCCGGGTTTAATGTCAGTTCCGTCACGGATAAGGCGGCTTGACGCAAAACCACCTGAGCGGGTACGGATAATCCCTGCCAGATAAAAGCCGTCCGTAAGATATCGTGCCGATCAACCACCTGCTGAACAGCCACTAGATAACGATCTAATAGAGACCGGTTAGCAAAAGCCATCTGACCTATCAATAGATACGGGTCACCTTCATTTGCCAACAGGTGATGAAACAAAATGCCATCCTGCAACGGCGACAACGCGTAGATATCCTGAATATTGGCAATACCGCCCGGTATCTGCCCGACGATAAGATCAATTTCAGGCTGGTTCAAATTAATCAATGGCAACATCACCGGTGTGAGTGCCGTCGTCGCTGGCGTAATCACATTCGGCGGCACCACGACAACCCGATGCTGCCCCAGGGTTTGCGCCAAGTCAGACAGCACCGGCGACTGGAATAGATCACGCACCGCCAATGTCAACCCTAAGTGACGTAGGCGTTCAATCATACGTACAGCAAGCAACGAATGCCCTCCCAAGGCAAAAAAGCTGTCATACCGGCTTATCTGTTCAACCCCCAGCAATTCACACCAAATCGCGGCCAGCGCCATTTCCGTTTCTCCCTGGGGAGCGGCGTAAACCTGACGGGCAAACGCTTTACTGTCCGGTGCCGGTAGCGCACGACGATCTAACTTACCGTTCGGGGTTAGTGGGAACGCATCGAGACGCACAAAGGCCGCCGGCACCATATAGTCTGGCAAAATAGTTTGCAGGTGAGTACGCAGGTTGTTCGCCAGCCCGTCATCCTCTGGTGCTACCATATAGGCAACTAGACGCTTGTCATGACCATCACCTAGCGCTAACACTGTGGCTTCTCGCACCATCGGATGTTCTATCAGCCGAGCTTCGATTTCCCCCGGCTCAATCCGGAAGCCGCGGATCTTAATTTGCTGATCATTACGACCGACAAACAGTAAATTGCCATCCGGCAGGTAACGAGCTAAATCGCCGGTGCGATACATCCGAGCATCCGGCATATCACTAAACGAATCCGCCAAGAAACGCTCAATAGTTAATTCAGGGCGATTCAGATAGCCACGGGCAACACCTGCGCCGCCAATATACAGCTCTCCCACACATCCTAACGGAACCGGCTGACCATCAGCATCCAACAGATAAACCCACGTATTGGCCGTTGGACGCCCGATAAGCACCTCTGTATCCATATAGTCTGACGGACAATGCCAGGTTGTGGCACAAACCGTTATCTCTGTCGGCCCATACGCGTTGAATAGCGTTGCCCGACCACACAATGCCCGGAGCAGCGCCACACTGGGGGCTTCACCTCCCAGAATCAAGGTCGGTTTTATCGTTATCATCGGTAAATCAGCACCATCCCGAAGCAGGGCCGGTGTTAAACAGGCGTGTGTTATCGCCTGTTCCTCCAGATAACACCAGAGGCGGCGCGGGTCCTGACGAACGATATCAACAGAAATAGCCAAAGTAGCGCCACCGCACAGCGCCATCATGATTTCCCAGACACTGGCATCAAAGCCAAATGAAGCAAACTGCAACATCCGGCTACCAGAGTGAATAGCGAATTGGGTGATTTTATCCCGGATAAGATTGACCAGCCCTCGATGTTCAACCATTACCCCTTTCGGCACACCAGTCGAACCAGAAGTGTAAATCACATACGCCAGATGCCGTGAGGTTAGCATTGATCTCTTTGGGTTGCCGCCCGGTTGGTCAAACAGGGTGTTTGGGTCGAGCACAACCTGTTTTGCCAGTACCTTCTCACCCAATGCTGTACGTCCAGCATTATCCGCCAGTAAAATAGTCGGCGCGGCATCCATCAGAATATACGCCAGACGCTCGTCAGGATAAGTTAGGTCCAACGGCACATAAGCGCCACCCGCTTTCAACACCGCCAACAATCCCACTACCATTGCCGGAGAACGTGACACACAAATCGCCACCCGCTGGTCCGGCTCTACACCTAGCGCAATCAGCTGATGGGCCAGTCGGTTGGCGCGGGCATTCAGTTCGGCATAGCTGAGAGTTTGATTTTCATACACCAATGCTGTGGCATCCGGGTTTTTCTCCACCTGTTGTTCAAACAACTGATGGATACACAATTGGTCAGGATATTCGGTTTCCGTTGCGTTCCAAGTTCTTAACAGCAATGAACATTCCGTTTCCGGCAAAATATTCAGGGCCCGAACGGGCATTCCCGGAGCTTGCTCAAGCGCTTCTACCAAACTTTCCAGCGCCTGTTGCATATAGCCGCATAGCCTTTCCGGATCAAACGGTTGTACTACCTGAGCGGTCAGCCCCAGTGCGTCACCAAAATCCTCCACCGACAGCACGAACGGATAGTTAGTTCGCTCCTGTCCACTAATAAACTCAATACCGCTTATCAGTTCATCTGACATTGTTAACAATGCATTATGTCGATAATTCAGCAAGCTACTAAAGAGGGGGATATCACCCTGCACCCCACTACAACGCTGAGCCAGCGCCAGCGATGCGTGCTCATGCACCAACAATTCCGCCAACCGGCCATGCGCTGCTCTTACGCTATCCTGTATCGGTGTATCATTGATATCCAGCCGCAACGGCAAGGTATTAATAAACAGCCCCATGCCATTGTCTGCCCCTTCACCTGCCTGCATCCGTCCAAACAGCACAGTGCCAAATACCACTTTTTCCTGTCCACTGGTACGCGACAACACCTGTGCCCAGGCCAAATGGCACAACGCCGCCACACTAACACCCAAACACCGGGCCTGACTGCGCAGACGATCATTCAAGGCAGCCGTCAGCATCCGGTGAGATTCCGTCACTTGCGAGCCATCATGATGTACCTCCGTCAAACCAAACGGCAAGGTCGGCTCATCTACCTCCGCTAACATGTCAGTAAAGAAACAGGCGTGTTCTTCCTGACTCATCCCCAGCCGAACCTGAGCCACCAGATTACGGAAAGGGACTGGCGCCGACAGGCGATTCTCTTGTCCAGCAAGGTACGCTTGCACTTCACGATTCATTACGTCCAACGTGGTATGGTCGCCAATCAGATGATGCAGCAGTTGCAACAGGGTCCAACGGCCATCGGTTTCCTGCGCCACTACAAAGCGCAATAACGGTGCTTCGTTCAGGTCGAGACGATAATGACGTGGATCAAAGCGCCGGGTTAACTGCTCACTGACCGGGCCGTCAGTCGGATCCAAGGCCAGTTCCGTCACGGAGACAGTGGCTTGACGCCAAACTATCTGAGCCGGTACAGATAATCCTTGCCAGATAAAAGCCGTACGTAAGATGTCATGACGATCAACTACCCATTGAACCGCGGACAAATAACGATTTAACAGAGACCGATCAGTAAAAATCATCTGTTCAACCAGCAGATACGGGTCCCCCTGATTCGCCAACAAATGATGAAACAAAATACCGTCCTGCAACGGCGACAACGCATAGATATCCTGAATATTGGCGATACCGAATGGCACCTGTCCGACGATAAGATCAATTTCAGGCTGGGTCAGGTTAATTAGCGGCAACATCGCCGGCGTGAGTACCGTCGTCACTGGTGTAATCATATTCGGCGGTACCACCACAACCTGATGCTGCCCCAATGTTTGCGCCAAGTCAGCCAACACCGGCGACTGGAATAGGTCACGCACCGCTAACGTCAGCCCCAATTTACGCAGGCTTTCAATCATCCGTACTGACAGAAGAGAATGACCGCCCAGAGTGAAAAAGTTATCGTGCCGGCTGATCTGTTCAATGCCCAGTAATTCACACCAAATGGCCGCCAATGTAGTTTCCATTTCTCCTTGCGGCACCTCATAGATCTGACGGGCAAAAGCCTCGTTGTTCGGTGCCGGCAGCGCCTGACGATCCAACTTGCCATTCGGTGTTAATGGAAACGCATCCAACCGCACAAAGGCTGATGGCACCATATAGTCAGGTAAAGTGGCCTTCAAATGGGTACGCAGACTATTCACCAGCTCCTCATGGGCTTCCGCTACCACATAAGCGACTAACCGTTTCTCCTGCCCTTCCCCTTGTGCCAATACCACTGATTCACTTACCGCCGGGTGTTCCACCAACCGGGATTCAATTTCACCCGGTTCAATGCGGAAACCACGGATTTTAACCTGCTGGTCGTTACGGCCCAAGAATTCCAAGTTGCCGTCCGGCAAGTAGCGGGCTAAATCCCCGGTACGGTACATTCGTGCATCGGGTTTATCATTAAAGGGATCGTTCAGGAAACGTTCAGCCGTCAAGTCAGGGCGATTGAGGTAACCACGCGCCACTCCCGCGCCCCCAATATAAATTTCCCCCACCACGCCCAATGGCACAGGTTGACCATGCCTATCGAGCAAGTAAAGGCAGGTGTTGGCTATCGGACGGCCGATACTTTCAATAATCCTGTCACCCCGCTGTATCGGCAACCAAGTAGAATAGGTTGTCGTTTCGGAAGGCCCATAGAGATTACATAACCGCTGTACTTGCGTTTCTTCGAAAATCTGTTCAATTAAAGCGCTTTTAAGCGGTTCACCCGCCAGATTAACGGTATGAACCGACGCCATCAGTGCCTGAACCTGCAATAATGGTTTCATCGCAGAGGGGACTGAGTTGAGCAAGGTCACCGGCAGAGCACGCTGCATCAATGCCAAGACATCATCCACCAAATGAATCGCCGCACCACGGAATAACGGCATAAAACATTCAAAAATGGACAAGTCGAAGTTCATCGATGTTGAAAAAAGCGTCTCTCGGATTTCTTCGGCCGCAAAAGCCTGTTGTGCCCAGCGCAGGAAGTTAACCGTATTCCGGTGCTCAATCATCACCCCTTTTGGCATCCCAGTGGAGCCGGAGGTGTAAATCACATACGCCAGATGCCGTGAAGTTAGCGCAGGTAGCTGAGGATTATTGTCCACTTGATCAGGCAAAATATTGGGGTCCAGTACCGTCAATCCAGCAAGCGCTTCTTCGCCCAGTGCAACGCATCCTACCTCATCCGCCAGTACCACTGACGGTGCGGCATCATGCAGGATATGCGCCAGACGTTCACCCGGATAGGCCGGATCTAATGGTACATAAGCCCCGCCGGCTTTCAGCACTGCTAACAACGCCACCACCATTGCCGGTGAACGAGACACGCAAATCGCCACTCGCTGGTCCGGTACGACGCCCAACGCAATAAGTTGATGAGCCAACCGGTTGGCGCGGGTATTTAATTCGGTATAACTGAAGGTCTGCTCTTCATACACTAACGCTATCGAGTCAGGGGTTTTCTCCACCTGTTGTTCAAACAAATGATGAATACATAACTGATTAGGGTATACGGTTTCCGTGGCGTTCCAGGTTTTCAATAACAACGTGCGTTCCGCTTCCGGCAAGATTTCCAATGCCCGAACGGGCATGTCCGGGGCTTGCTCAAGGGCATCCACCAAACTTTCCAGTGCCTGCTGCATATAACCGCATAAGCTTTCCGGATCAAATGGTTGTACCGCCTGAGCGGTCAGCCCCAATGCGTCACCAAAATCCTCCACCGACAACATAAACGGATAATTAGTCCGCTCCTGTCCGCCAAGAAACTCGACACCGTTTATCAGTTCATCTGACGTTGTTGACAATGCATTATGTCGATAATTCAACAGGCTACTAAAGAGGGGGATCTCACCCTGTACGCCACTACAACGCTGAGCCAGCGCCAGTGAAGCATGTTCATGTTCTAACAACCCGGCCAGTCGGGTATGGGCTGCCTGCACACTGTCCCGTACCGGCGTATCATTGATATCCAGCCTCAACGGTAAAGTATTGATAAACAACCCCATGCCGTTGTCAGCACCGTCCCCTGCCTGCATCCGTCCAAACAGTACCGTGCCGAACACCACTTTCTCCTGACCGCTGGTACGCGACAACACCTGCGCCCAAGCCAAATGGCACAGCGCTGCCAGACTGACGCCCAAATGTCTCGCTTGATTACGCAAACGGCCATTTAACCCGGCCGTCAACATCCGGTTCGATTCCGTCACTTGCGAGCCATCACGATGCACTTCCGTCAAACCAAATGGCAAGGTCGGTTCATCCACCTCCGCTAACATATCGGTAAAGAAGCGGATATGTTCCGCTTGACTGACACCCAGCCGGGCCTGCGCTATCAAATTGCGGAAAGGGGCCGGTACAGGCAAACTGTCCTCCTGTCCGTCCAGATAAGTTTGTACTTCACGATTCATCACTTCCAGCGTGGTATGGTCGCCAATCAGGTGATGCAGTAGTTGCAACAGGATCCAACGACCATCAGTTTCCTGTGCCACTACAAAGCGCAACAACGGGGCTTCGCTCAGGTCAAGACGATAATGACGGGGATCAAAACGCTGAGCTAGTTGGTCGCTGATCGGACCGTCAATCGAGTTTAGTGTCAGTTCAGTTACCGATAAGGTGGCCTGACGTAAGACCACTTGTGCCTGAACTGACAATCCTTGCCAGATAAAGGCGGTACGTAAGATATCGTGCCGATCAACCACCTGTTGAACAGCCTCCAAATAACGATCCAACAGAGACCGATCAGCAAAGGCCATCTGACCCATCAACAGATACGGGTCACCTTCGTTTGCCAACAGATGATGAAACAAAATACCATCCTGTAACGGCGACAACGCATAGATATCCTGAATATTGGCGATACCGCCCGGCACCTGCCCAACAATAAGATCAATTTCAGGCTGAGTCAGGTTAATCAGCGGCAACATCGTCGGGGTGATTTTCGTCGCCGCTGGCGTAATGACATTCGGCGGCACCACTACAACCTGATGTTGCCCCAAGGTTTGCGCCAGTTCAGACAGCACCGGAGACTGGAACAAGTCACGCACCGCTAGGGTCAACCACAAGTGACGCAGGCGTTCAATCATGCGCACAGCAAGCAGAGAATGACCGCCCAGTGCAAAGAAGCTATCGTGCCGGCTAATCTGTTCTATACCCAGCAATTCACGCCAAATCGCTGCCAATATCATTTCCGTTTCCCCTTGGGGCGCTGCGTAAACCTGACGGGCAACGGCTTCACTATCCGGTGCCGGTAGCGCACGACGATCCAACTTACCATTAGGGGTTAACGGAAAGCCATCCAGCCGCACAAAAGCCGTCGGCACCATATAATCAGGCAAAGTAGCTTGTAGGTGAGCACGCAGGCTGTTCACCAGCCCCTCCTGAGCTTCCGCCGCCACATAGGCCACTAGCCGTTTTTCCGGCCCATCACCTAAGACCAGCACAGCCGCTTCACGCACCGATGCATACTCTGTCAACCGGGCTTCAATTTCTCCCGGTTCAATGCGGAAACCGCGAATTTTAACTTGTTGATCGTTACGCCCCAAAAATTCCAGATTGCCATCCTGCAAATAGCGGGCTAAATCCCCGGTGCGATACATGCGCGCATCTGGATTATCACTAAACGGATCAATAAGGAAACGTTCGGCGGTTAATTCAGGGCGATTGAAATAACCCAAGGCTACGCCATCTCCCCCGACATAAATCTCTCCGGTCGCCCCCAATGGTACCGGCTGACCATACGCATCCAACAAATAAACTCGCGTGTTGGCTATCGGCCGGCCAATAGGGATCCGGGTCGCTCCCTGCGCTAACGCCTCAATAGGATATATCGTGGTAAAGGTGGTTCCCTCACTCGGGCCATAAGCTTGTAATAATTGTTGTGGCGGACGATTATCCAGAACCTGAGCAATCACATGTAAATCGGGTATATCTCCCCCGAAAATCAGGATCTTAATCTGCGGCAGAACCGGAGATAACTCTATTGCCAACCGGTTAAACAATCCGATAGTCAACCACAGAACCGTAATGCGATCAGCTTGTAAAACTCGTACTAACTCCTGAGGTGTTAATAACGTGGCGCGGTCAATCACCACCAAAGCACCACCGTTGAGCAACGGAGCCCAAACTTCAAACGTGCTGGCGTCGAAAGCGGGATTAGCTGTAAAGGCAACCCGATCATCCGGTCCGATGTCGGCATAACCATTATTGATGACCAGTCGGACCACCGCACGATGCGGCACCAAGACTCCTTTAGGTGTACCGGTAGAACCGGAGGTGTACATGATATACGCTAACTCGGCGCTGGAATGCGGTAATTCAAGGTTGAGACACTCCTGCTCTCTGTCAGTGCCTGATTCATCCGAAAGACGAAGTAGCGGCACAGCCAGATTAGCCGGAATATCAGTCTGTATATCGGTGATTAGCAACCTAGCGGAACAATCACTTATCAGCCAGTTTTTCCGCTCATCCGGCACACTGGGATCAACCGGCACATAAACAGCGCCGGCTTTGAGAATCGCCAATTGGGCCACCACCAGTTCCATCGAACGCTCTAACAGGAGCGCAACATGATCACCGGGACACACCCCGTGTTCGATGAGCTGACGAGCCAACCGATTAGCGCGGGTATTCAGTTCCGTATAACTCAGGATTTTGTCTGCCGCTATCAATGCCGTCGCTTCCGGGGTTTTCTCCACCTGTTGTTCAAACAACTGATGGATACATAACGCCTCAGGATACACGGTTTCCGTCGCGTTCCAGGTTGTTAACAACATCGTACGTTCCGCATCCGGCAGGATTTCCAATGCCCGAACAGGCATGTCTGGAACTTGCTCCAGCGCTTCCACCAAACTTTCCAGCGCCTGTTGCATATAACCGCATAGGCTTTCCGGATCAAAAGGTTGTACCACCTGAGCAGTCAGCCCCAATGCATCACCAAAATCCTCTACCGACAACACAAACGGATAGTTAGTCCGCTCCTGTCCACCAATAAATTCAACACCGTTTATCAGTTCATCTGACGTTGTTGACAATGCATTATGTCGATAATTCAACAAGCTACTAAAGAGAGGGATCTCCCCTTGCACACCACTGCAACGCTGGGCCAGCGCCAGTGACGCGTGCTCATGCACCAACAATCCCGCCAACCGGCTATGGGCTGCTCTTACGCTATCCCGTACCGACGTATCATTGATATCCAGCCGCAACGGCAAGGTATTAATAAACAGCCCCATACCATTGTCTGCCCCTTCACCTGCCTGCATCCGCCCAAACAGCACGGTGCCGAATACCACTTTTTCCCGACCGCTGGTACGCGCTAACACCTGCGCCCAAGCCAAATGGCACAACGCCGCCACACTAACACCCAAACACCGGGCCTGACTGCGCAGACGGTCATTCAAGGCAACCGTTAGCATCCGGTGCGATTCCGTCACCTGCGAGCCATCACGACGCACCTCCGTCAAACCAAACGGTAAAGTCGGTTCATCTACCTCCGCTAACATGCCCGTAAAGAAACGAGCGTGTTCTTCCTGGCTGATACCCAACTGGACCTGAGCCACCAGATTACGGAAAGGGACTGGCGCCGGCAGGCGATTCCCTTGTCCGGCAAGATAGACCCGCACTTCACGATTCATTATGTCCAGCGTGGTATGGTCGCCAATCAGGTGATGCAGTAGTTGCAACAGGAGCCAACGACCATCGGTTTCCTGCGCCACCACGAAGCGCAATAACGGCGCTTCCCCCAAGTCGAGACGATGCTGACGTGGATCAAAGCGCCGGGTTAACTGGTCACTGACCGGACCGTCAGCCGGGTTTAATGTCAGTTCAGTCACCGACAAGGTGGCCTGGCGTAAAACCACCTGTACCGGGACTGACAATCCTTGCCAGATAAAGGCGGTACGTAAGATATCGTGCCGATCAACCACCTGTTGAACAGCCTCCAAATAACGATCCAACAGAGACCGATCAGCAAAGGCCATCTGACCCATCAACAGATACGGATCACCTTTCTTCGTTAACAAGTGATGAAACAAAATACCATCCTGCAACGGCGACAACGCATAGATATCCTGAATATTGGCGATACCGCGTGGCACCTGCCCGACGATAAGATCAATTTCAGGCTGGGTCAGATTGATCAGTGGCAACATTGTCGGCGTGATTTTCGTTGCCGCTGGCGTAATGACATTCGGTGGTACCACTACGACCTGATGCCGCCCCAGTGTTTGCGCCAGTTCAGACAGTACCGGAGACTGGAATAAGTCACGCACCGCCAGCGTCAATCCCAATTTACGCAAGCTTTCAATCATTCGTACCACCAGTAGAGAATGACCACCCAGTGCAAAGAAGCTATCGTATCGGCCGATCTGTTCAATCCCCAGTATCTCTCGCCAGATAGCCGCCAATGTAGTTTCCATTTCTCCTTGCGGCGCTACATAAACCTGACGGGCAAAAGCCTCGTTGTTCGGTGTCGGCAGCGCCAGACGATCCAATTTACCGTTCGGGGTTAACGGAAAGACATCCAGACGCACAAAAGCCGTTGGCACCATATAGTCAGGTAAAGTGGCTTTCAGGTGAGTACGTAGGCTATTTACCAGCCCGTCATGAGCTTCTGCCACCACATAGGCAACCAGCCGCTTATCCTGCCCTTCATTTTGTACCAACACCACAGATTCACTCACTGCGGGATGTTCCACCAACCGAGCCTCAATTTCACCCAGTTCAATACGGAAACCGCGGATTTTAACCTGCTGGTCATTACGCCCCAGAAATTCCAGGTTGCCATCCGGCAGATAGCGGGCCAAATCGCCAGTGCGGTACATGCGGGCATCCGGTACATCACTAAACGGATCGATAAGGAAACGTTCAGCCGTCAAGTCAGGGCGATTGAGGTAGCCGCGCGCCACTCCCGCGCCCCCGATATAAATTTCACCTACCACGCCCAATGGCACAGGTTGACCATGCCTATCGAGCAAGTAAAGGCAGGTGTTGGCTATCGGACGCCCAATACTTTCAACAACCCTGTCACCCCGCCATATTGGCAACCAAGTAGAGTACGTTGTCGTTTCGGAAGGCCCGTAGAGATTACATAACCGCTGTACTTGAGTTTCTTCGAAGATCTGTTCAATTAAGGCGCTTTTAAGCAGTTCACCTGCCAGATTGACGGTATGAACCGACGCTATCAGCGCCTGAGCCTGCAATAAAGGCTTCATCGCAGACGGTACTGAGTTGAACAATGTTATCGGCAAAACATGCCGTATCAATGACAAGGCATTATCGACCAAATGAATTGCCGTACCACGAGATAACGGCATAAAACATTCAAAAACGGACAGATCGAAATTTATCGACGTTGAAAAAAGCGTTTCTCGGCTTTCTTCGACCACAAAAGCCTGTTGTGCCCAGTGCAGGAAGTTAACTGTATTGCGGTGCTCAATCATCACCCCTTTAGGTACACCCGTAGAGCCGGAGGTGTAAATCACATACGCTAAATGACGGGAGGTCAACCCAGGAATCTGCGGGTTGCTATCCGGCTGGCTAGGTAGGGCATTCGGGTCAAGCACAACTCGTTCTGCCAATGCCTTCTCACCCAATGTCGTACGTCCGACATTATCCGCCAGTACAACAGTCGGAGCAGCATCACGCAGGATATGCGCCAGACGTTCCCCCGTATAGGCTGGGTCCAACGGTACATAGGCTCCACCCGCTTTCAACACCGCTAACAACGCCACCACCATTGCCGGTGAACGAGACACGCAAATCGCCACCTGTTGGTCCGGTACAACACCCAGAGCAATCAATTGGTGGGCCAGTCGGTTAGCGCGGGCATTTAATTCCGCATAGCTGAAAGTCTGGTTTTCATACATCAATGCTGTCGCATCCGGGTTTGCCTCCACCTGTTGTTCAAACAACTGATGAATACATAACACCTCAGGATAGACTGTTTCCGTGGCGTTCCAAGTTTCCAGTAACAGCGTGCGCTCCACTTTTGGCAGGATTTCCAACGCCCGAACAGGCATGTCCGGTGCTTGCTCAAGGGCCTCCGCCAGACTCTCCAACGCCTGTTGCATATAACCGCATAACCTTTCCGGATCAAACGGTTGTACCACCTGAGCAGTCAGCCCCAGTGCGTCACCAAAATCCTCCACCGACAGCATAAACGGATAGTTAGTCCGCTCCTGTCCACCCAGAAATTCAATACCGCTGATGCTGTCATCCAACATTGCCGGTAAGGTATTATGCCGATAGTTCAACAAGCTATTAAAAAGGGGGATCTCACCCTTCACATCACTACAACGCTGAGCCAGCGCCAGTGAGGCATGTTCATGTGCTAGTAGTCCGGCGAGTCGGGTGTGCGCTGCCTGTACACTGTCACGTACTGGCGTATCATTGATATCCAACCGTAACGGCAAGGTATTAATAAACAGTCCCATGCCATTGTCTGCCCCCTCTCCCGCTTGCATCCGCCCAAACAGCACGGTGCCGAACACCACTTTTTCCTGACCACTGGTACGTGATAACACCTGCGCCCAAGCCAAATGACACAACGCCGCCAGGCTGACCCCCAAATGTCTTGCCTGATTACGCAGACGGTCATTCAAGGCTGCCGTCAGCATCCGGTGCGATTCCGTCACCTGTGAGCCATCACGATGCACTTCCGCCAAGCCAAACGGTAAGGTCGGTTCATCTACCTCCGCTAACATATCAGTAAAGAAACGAGTATGTGCTTCCTGACTGATACCCAACCGGACCTGAGCCACCAGATTACGGAAAGGGACTGGCGCTGGCAGGCGGTTTCCTTGGTCGGCAAGGTATGCCCGTACTTCATGGTTCATCACATCTAGCGTGGTATGGTCGCCAATCAGGTGATGCAGCAGTTGCAGCAGGAACCAACGACCATCGGTTTCCTGTGCCGCCACAAAACGCAATAACGGCGCTTCACTCAGATCGAGACGATGTTGACGCGGATCAAAACGCCGGGTTAACTGCTGACTGACCGGACCGTCAGCCGGGTTTAATGTCAGTTCCGTCACGGATAAGGCGGCTTGACGCAAAACCACCTGAGCGGGTACGGATAATCCCTGCCAGATAAAAGCCGTCCGTAAGATATCGTGCCGATCAACCACCTGTTGCACCGCTGTCAGATAACGATCCAACAGAGCCCGGTCAGCAAAAGCCATCTGACCTATCAACAGATACGGGTCACCTTCATTTGCCAACAGGTGATGAAACAAAATACCATCCTGCAACGGCGACAAGGCGTAGATATCCTGAATATTAGCGAGACCACCCGGTACCTGTTCGACAATCAGATCAATTTCAGGCTGGGTCAGATTAATCAGCGGCAACATCGCCGGCGTGATTTGCGTTGCCTCTGGTGTAATCATATTCGTTGGCGCCACGACAGCCTGATGCTGCCCCAGGGTTTGCGCCAGTTCAGACAGCACCGGTGACTGGAATAGATCACGCACCGCTAACGTCAACCCAAGATGACGCAGGCGTTCAACCATTCGTATCGCCATCAGTGAATGACCACCCAAGGCAAAAAAGCTGTCATACCGGCTGACCTGTTCAATCCCCAGTAATTCACGCCAAATGGCCGCCAGTGCTATTTCCATTTCTCCCTGGGGCGCGGCGTAAACTTGACGGGCAAAAGCTTTATTGTCCGGTGCCGGTAGCGCACGACGATCTAGCTTACCGTTCGGGGTCAGTGGGAACGCATCGAGACGCACAAAAGCCGCCGGTACCATATAGTCAGGCAACATTCCACTCAGATGAGTACGCAGGCTGTTCACCAGCCCGTCAGCCGCTTCCGCCACCACATAAGCCACCAGCCGTTTATCTTGCCCTTCCCCCAGCGCCAACACAGTAACCTCACGCACCGCCGGATGCTCTGCCAGACGCGTCTCAATTTCCCCCGGCTCGATCCGGAAACCCCGGATTTTAATCTGCTGATCATTACGGCCCAAGAACGCCAGATTGCCGTCTGGCAAGTAACGAGCCAAGTCTCCGGTACGGTACATCCGCGCATCCAACGCATCACTAAATGGATCGGTAAGGAAACGCTCAGCAGTCAG
Source organism: Photorhabdus akhurstii (assembly GCF_019090985.1). Taxonomy (NCBI): domain Bacteria; kingdom Pseudomonadati; phylum Pseudomonadota; class Gammaproteobacteria; order Enterobacterales; family Morganellaceae; genus Photorhabdus; species Photorhabdus akhurstii. Next base: position 3,691,243 of record NZ_CP020335.1, read on the forward strand.
TTCAGGTCGGTTCAGATAGCCGCGGGCAATACCTACTCCGCCAATATACAGCTCACCCACACCTCCCAATGGTACTGGCTGCCCACAAGCATCCAGCAGATAAACCCGCGTGTTGGCCGTTGGGCGCCCGATAGGCACCTCTGTATCCGTATAGTCTGACGGACAATGCCAAGTTGTGGCACAAACCGTCATCTCTGTCGGTCCATACGCATTGAACAAGTTTACCCGACCACGCAGAGTCTGGAACAACGCCGCACTGAGTGCTTCACCCGCCAGTACCAATGTCGGCATGGTTGTTATCGTCGGCAAATCCGTACCATCACGAAGCAGGGCCGGTGTCAGGCAAGCGTGCGTCACCGCTTGTTCTTCCAAGTAACGCCAGAGACGATGAGGGTCCTGACGAACCGAGTCAGTAGGGATAATCAAACCGGCTCCACTGCTCAGCGTTATCATGATTTCCCAGACACTGGCATCAAAGCCAAATGAGGCAAACTGCAACATCCGGCTGGTTACCCGAACATCAAGCCGAGTCACCTGTGCCAAAGCCAGATTAACCACACCACGATGCTCGATCATCACCCCTTTCGGCGTACCGGTCGAACCGGAGGTGTAAATCACATACGCCAAATGCTGTGAAGTTAATGTCGGTATCTGTGGGTTACTGTCCAGCCGATCAAACAGGGTATTTGGATCGAGCACAGTTCGTTCTGCCAGTGCTTTCTCACCCAACGCTATACGCCCAGTATCATCCGCCAGCAAAATAGTCGGGGCGGCATCCGTCAGAATATGCGCCAGGCGCTCGCCCGGATAAGCCGGGTCCAGCGGAACATAGGCTCCACCGGCTTTTAGTACCGCCAACAATCCCACCACCATCGCCGGTGAACGAGACACGCAAATCGCCACTCGCTGATCCGGCTCTACCCCTAGTGCAATCAGTTGATGAGCCAGTCGGTTAGCACAAGCATTCAGCTCCGCATAACTAAGAGTTTGATTTTCATACACCAATGCGGTGGCATCCGGGTTTTTCTCCGCCTGTTGTTCAAATAACTGATGAATACATAACGTATCAGGATAGGTGGATTCCGTGGCATTCCAGGTTTCCAGTAACAGTGTGCGCTCCGTTTCCGGCAAGATGTTCAGGGTCCGTACCTGTGTCTCCGGAGCCTGCTCAAGGGCTTCCACCAAACTTTCCAACGCCTGTTGCATATAACCACATATTCTTTCTGGACTAAACGATTGAACTACCTGAGCGGTCAGCCCCAGTGCGTCACCAAAATCCTCTATCGATAGCGCTAACGGATAGTTAGTCCTCTCCTGTTCCCCAAGGAATTCGATGCCACTGATGATTTCACCCGAAACCACGGGTAATGTGTTATGCCGGTAGTTGAGTAGAGAACTAAAAAGTGGAACGCCATTTTGTACACCACTACACCGTTGAGCCAGTGCCAATGAAGCGTGTTCATGATCCAATAACCCGGCCAACCGGCTATGTGCTGTCCGTACACTGTCCCATACAGGGGTATCATCGATATCTAGCAGCAATGGCAAGGTATTGATAAATAGCCCCATTCCACTGTCAACACCTTCCCCCGCTTGCATCCGTCCAAATAGTACGGTACCAAACACCACTTTCTTTTGACCACTAGCACGCGACAACACCTGCGCCCAAGCCAGATGACACAACGCCGCCAGACTCACCTCCAAACGTCTCGCCTGACGACGCAAACGGTCATTCAGTTCAGGCGTCAGCATCCGGTGCGACTCCATCACCAACGAACCATCACGATGTACCTCCGTCAACCCGAAAGGTAACGTCGGTTCATCTACCTCAGCCAGCATGTCAGTAAAGAAATGAATATGCTCTTGCTGACTCACTCCCAACCGAGCCTGAGCCACCAGATTGCGGAAAGGTGCGGGAACAGGTAGGTCATCCCCCTGTCCGGCAAGATACGCTTGAATTTCCCGCTTCATCACTTCCATCGTGGTATGGTCACCAATCAAATGATGCTGTAATTGCAGTACATGCCAGCGACCATCGGTTTCCTGCGCCACCGCAAACCGCAACAACGGGGCCTGACTCAGTTCAAAGCGATACCGACGCGGGTCAAAACGTTGAGCCAATTGCTCACCGGCTGGGCCATCAGCCGGGTTCAATGTCAGTTCAGTAACTGATAAAGGCGCTTGACGCCAAACCACCTGAACCGGTGCGGATAATCCCTGCCAGATAAACGCGGTCCGCAGGATATCATGGCGATCAATGACTTGTTGTACCGCGGCCAGATAGCGGTCCAGCAATTCCCGGTCAGCAAAAATCATCGGATAAGCCAACTGATAGGGGTCGCCTTCCTTTGCCAGCAGATGATGAAACAAAATGCCGTCCTGCAACGGCGACAGAGCATAGATATCCTGAATATTGGCGATCCCGCCCGGTACTTGTTCAACAATATGGTCAATGTCAGTCTGAGTCAGATCAATCAACGGCAACATCGCCGGTGTGAGTTCCGTCGCCGCCGGAGTAATAACGTTCGACGGCACCACCACGGCCTGATGCTGTCCTAATGTTTGGGTCAATTCTGATAGTACAGGGAATTGGAATAGGTCACGCGCGGCCAGTGTTAATCCCAAACTACACAAACGTTCAATCATCTGCACACCAAGCAGTGAATGACCACCTAACGCAAAGAAACTGTCATGGCGACTTATTTGCTCGATCCCCAGCAACTCACGCCAGATAGCAGCCAGCGTAATTTCCATCTCACCTTGTGGCGCCTCATAAACCTGACGAGCAAAAGCTTCCACTCCCGGCACCGGTAATGCCCTGCGATCCAACTTACCGTTCGGGGTCAACGGAAAAGCATCCAGACGTACAAAAGCCGACGGTACCATGTAGTCAGGCAACCGAACACGCAAATGTTCACGCAAACTATTGACCAACTCATCATCAGCCCGCGCTACCACATAAGCAACCAAACGCTTGTCCTGCCCGTCTCCCATCGCCAGTACTACAGATTCACTTACCGCAGGATATTCCATCAATCGGGCTTCAATTTCCCCTGGTTCAATACGGAAGCCACGAATTTTCACTTGCTGGTCATTGCGACCAATAAATTCCAAATCGCCATCCGGCAGATAACGAGCCAAATCCCCAGTGCGGTACATGCGTGTATCGGGTTTATCACTAAACGGATTGATAAGGAAACGTTCAGCGGTCAATTCAGGGCGATTAAGGTAACCACGGGCCACACCAGCACCACCAACATATAACTCCCCCTCCGCCCCCAACGGCACCGGCTGACCATATTTATCTAACAAATAGAGTGTTAAATCGGGAATACGGGTGCCAACAGGACTTACTACCCGCGCGACATCATGGTGATCCAATTCCCGGTAAGTGACGTGAACTGTGGTCTCCGTGATGCCGTACATATTCACCAACTGAGGTGATTTCTCTTCACGCAGGGCATACCACGGCTTCAGAATACTGGGATCGAGGGCTTCCCCGCCAAAGATGATATAACGCAAGCAGTCCGGTAATGGATTGGCGACATAACTAGCAATAAAAGCTTTGAAAGCACTAGGAGTCTGATTCAACACCGTGATACCGTGCTGACACACGAATTGATGCAGTTCTTGAGGTGAACGGGCAATCGCGTGCGGTACCAAAACCAGTTTAGCGCCGTAGCGTAAAGCTCCCCATAATTCCCACACCGAGAAGTCAAACGCAATGGAATGGAACAGGCACCAAACATCTTGCCGGTTAAAGTGATACCAGGATTCAGTCGCGTCAAATAAACGCTGGATATTACGATGTTCCACCATCACCCCTTTCGGCGTGCCGGTTGAGCCGGAGGTGTAAATCACATAGGCCAAATGCTGTGCGGTCAATCCCGGTACTTGTGGGTTACTGTCCGGTCTATCAGGCAGGATATTCGGATCAAGTACCGTCAAGCCTGCCAACACCGCCTCTCCCAGTACATCACATCCGGTGTCATCCGCCAGTAAAATAGCCGGAGTAGCATCAGTCAGAATATGTGCCAGACGCTCACCCGTATAAACCGGGTCCAGCGGCACATAAGCTCCACCCGCTTTCAGCACCGCCAACAATGCCACCACCATTGCCGGTGAACGTGACACACAAATCGCCACCCGTTGGTCCGGTACGACACCCAATGCAATCAACTGATGAGCCAGTCGGTTGGCGCGGGCATTTAACTCAGCATAGCTAAGGGTTTGCTCTTCATGCACTAACGCTATCGCGTCAGGAGTTTTCTCTACCTGTTGTTCAAACAACTGATGAATACATAACGTGTCAGGATACGCGGTTTCCGTCGAGTTCCAGGTTTCCAGTAACAACGTACGTTCAGCCTCAGGCAACAAATTAAGCTGCCTGATAGGAGTTTCATCCCCCTTCACTTTCGACGATATCAACACCTGTAAATGTTCGCTCATTCGCTGAACAATTTCGGCGCTCAGACGATTTACATCATAGATCCAGCGAAAACCGCCCTGAGCATTTATCTGGAGAGTCAGCAATTCACCGCGCACCTTCTGATCATACTGGCTGTCATCCTGTATCACAGAGACAGCGATCCGCCACGGTCGACTTGTTGTTAACTCAGGAATAGTTCGTAGTGCGGGAGAGTGAGAAAGGAGATCACAACTAAATGTATGGTGCTGCGCCAACCGGGCAAGTTCGTTATCAACCCAGTCAGCTACTGCGCACCAAGGCTTATCAAACGCCACCTCAACAACCATCGGCGCCACCGGTGACAAATCCGTCAACATATCCGGTTTATCTTTTGTCTCATTCACACACCAACCAATTTGGAATTCAGTCTGCTGAGTCAAACGCGCAAGATAAATGACAAATGCTTGTAATAAGGTCCGCCATGCGTCCCCTTCACTGTTTTTGAGTAGTGGTGGCTGCCAAGGACTCATTACCCATCTGGGTTCTGTCTGGTTCCCGGCGCTTTCAAAAGGTAATTGAAGGGGCTCAAACATAGTAAGACGTTCGCACCAGAATAATTCACTCGGTGTCAATGCCTTGGGGATATTCTTCACGTTCTGAGTCTGTTGTGAAATATCATTCGCACTGGTTATGTTTTCTAATGTCTGAGAGAGGAATTCAGCTTTAACAATTTTTTCTTGTTTAACAACGCTATCTTTCATTTACTACTACCTCAACGAACCTGTTCGGAATTTGGAAACTGTCTTGAATGACAGTTATCGCAAGAGTTTTTCTTTTATTTCTTGCTCCCAAGAAATAAAAACCGGCATGCCTGACATCAATTCAAAATTCTCATATATTGGATGTCATAGCCCGGCTAATTACTATTAATTAACAATTCTTCAATGCTAATTTTCCTGACAACGGAATAAATAATTCATCTTATTATCTGAAATAAGATATTTAATCTTTCCTATTTCCTTAGATAAATTAAATTAATCTCTGAAATTTTTATTGGACGATACTAAATTATACAACCAAAGATGTAACTGTTAAGGCAAATGCCAAAAACAGATCAATATAAATTAAAACCAAATTAGCCCCATCATAATAAGTATTATTTCAGGTCATTATTATGAATATGGAATAGGTAGATAATATACTGTTATGCATTTAAATGATTATTCAAAACTCCCTCTATATCAATTAAAAAACAAACTCTCACAAATGTCCTTCAAATGCAATAGCCTCAACCTACAGCATAATACTATATACTTTCATTTTATTACTTAAGTGTTTGTATTTAACAACAAAGTAACAAAGTTGACATTACAATTAAAACGCATTTTCAGACTTGTCTTATTTTCTATAAGTTGTTTTCTCAATAACAATCTGACTAATCAGAAAAATAATAAAATAGATAGTTTTCAAAAGACAATTATTATTGGGAATGGAAAAAATATGGTGCAGCATTGGTGTTTCCCTGATGCTTTTTCTGGTTAAACAGAATTATTAAAATAATCTCTTTCATTATTCTGTTTTAAGAAAAATCCGGTATAAACAACATGTACTGGATTATCATATCAAGGTTAAATTATTCAATATTCCTGACTAATATCAGTATTACACTTCCGCTTTACAACTGAATAACTAATTGCTAACGCCTTATTCAAAGCCTGAACTAAAACAGTTTTATTCTCATTATTCTCTAACAAACTAAAATAGCTACCGGGTATCGCAATCAGCTCAAGAGAAGTATCAGGCATTACCCGTTTCCAGCCCAACGAAGATTCTGATGCAACGTTATGAATGATGCTCGTCTACTTCCAATTTTTGCGTGTGACCATATCAGTATGCAAATCTGCTAATTCATTACCCAACTGAGTTCTGTTCACTCTCTGGCTATTTCGACGAGGTAACTAAGGAAGTTGCAAAACAGTTGGTGGCAAAGGGGCATTTACGACCTCAACGAATTTGTTAGAAATTTGAAAATGGTCATTCCTGACAGCCATCACCAATATTTCTCTCTTAACTTCTTGCTCTCCATAAAAAATAAAAACTGACATACTTAATATCAATTCAATATATTCAGATACTAAATGTTATAGGCCAGATTAATAACCAGAAATCAGCAACAAACAATTAACATTTTTTTGACACTGATTTTCCCGCAATGAAATAAATAATTCATCTTATGATCCAAAATGAGATATTTTATTTTCATTCCTATTTTTTAATATAATATCAATTAATTAATCGCAACTTTCATTAGCTTTAACTTGCACCCACCTATGGAAATGACATATAGTCGAATTAAAGCCCGTGCTATTAATACAGATTATTATTAATTGACTCTGCAATACATCATCTTGCGGAGAGATTTTTTTTTATGCCAATAACGTGAGAACGGTATCACGTGAGGGAAAATTACAATGAATAAGGAAAATATATCCGCCGATGCCGATGCATTACCATCCGCTCTTAACTGCTGCCGATTATTATTACAATTAGCTAAAGGTGAGGCTCAGGAACCACAGCCTTTGCTCTCTCACGGCAAACTGAAACCTGCAATAAAAGAGTACGGTAAGGCACATGATGTTGATCTGGCATTGTGCCGTTTAAAATTCTCCAAGTTAACTCCGAAGCTACTGCCCCTGGCCTTTCGCGACAAACAAGGGGGATTTGTTGTATTAGCTCGCCTTTCCACTGATCAAGCCCTGATCCAGTCTCCTTATGCCGTTTCACCCGAAGTGCTCTCCATCAACGAGCTAGAAGCCAGATGGAGCGGGGAGGTGATCCGGTTAGGGGAAGCTTCCCTCAGGTTCGATGTCTCTTGGTTTATACCCGCGTTTATCCACCATCGCCGCCTCCTCGGCGAGGTGCTGCTTTTTTCCCTAATGCTTCAATTACTTGCCCTAGTCACCCCCCTGTTTTTCCAAGTGGTGATGGACAAAGTGTTGGTACACAAAGCGCTGTCCACCCTGGACGTACTGGTAATCGTGCTGGTGGTGGTTGGGCTGTTCGAAGTGGTGCTCCGGGGACTACGCGAATATCTTTTCGCCCACACCGCCAACCGCATCGATATCACCTTGGGGATCAAGCTGTTCCGGCACCTACTCGGCCTGCCCCTTCTCTACTTCAAACACCGTCAGGTAGGCGCTATCATCACCCGAGTGCAAGAGCTCGACAACATTCGTGACTTCCTGACCGGCTCCATGCTAACCCTGTGCGTGGACCTAGCCTCCACCTTTGTCTTCTTCGGGGTAATGGCCTGGCTATCGCCGTCCCTAACCTGTGTGGTACTGGCGGTGTTGCCACTCTATTTTCTGCTAGCTTGGCTGAGCTCCAAACCACTGCAACAGAGCATCGAACAACAGTTCCAAACGGCAGCCCTCAATACCTCATTCCTGAACGAGTCCGTCAGCGGCGCTGAAACCATCAAGAGCCTGGCGGTAGAACCTAGGATGCAACGGCGCTGGGAATCCCAGACCGCGAACATGGTCGAGGCCGGTTTCCGCACCCAGACCCTCAACAGCTTCATCAGCCACGGGGTTATGCTGCTACAGAAGACGACCGGCGTCGGGATCATCTGGTTGGGCGCCAACATGGTGATCTCTCTGGAACTCACCATAGGCCAACTGATCGCTTTCAACATGATGGTATCCCACATCAACCAACCCATCGCCAAACTCATCGACCTGTGGCAACAGTTTGTCCAAACCCGGGTCGCTGTCGATAAGCTCGGCGACATACTCAACCTGCCCGTCGAGCAGGAGCAGGGGAACATCCGTCCTCAACAACCACTCTCTGGCGATCTACAAATACGCAACCTAGTGTTCCGCTACCAGCCCCATCAAGCCCCAGTGTTGCAGGGTGTTACCCTGCATATCAGATCCGGCGAGAACTTAGGTATAGTCGGCCCTTCCGGTTCGGGTAAGAGTACGCTGACCTGCTTATTACAGAAGCTCTACGCTCCGGACGAAGGGGAGATCTTAATCGACGGCATTCCTCTACACCAGCTAGATCCCGGCTACCTACGCGGCCAGATTGGGGTGGTACTACAGGAGAACTATCTGTTCAACCGTAGCGTACGCCACAACATAGCACTCAAAGATCCTTCCGCCTCGCTGGAGAAGGTGATGACAGTCGCTAAACTGGCAGGCGCACATGACTTTATCCTGCAACTACCTCTGGGTTATGACACGGTTCTGGCCGAGGCTGGCAGCTCCCTATCGGGAGGACAGCGCCAGCGCATTGCCATCGCCCGCGCGCTGATGGCTAATCCCAAAATATTGATCTTCGACGAAGCGACCAGCGCCCTTGATGACGAATCCCAAGCGCTGATCCAAGCCAACATGGCCGAGATCGCTCTAGGGCGCACCGTCATCATCATTGCCCACCGCCTGTCCACGGTGCGTCACTGCGACCGCATCATCACTTTGGAGCAGGGCCTTATCACCGAATCAGGCAACCATCACCAGTTGCTGGCTAAGGAAGGCTGCTACGCCAGATTGTGGCAAATGCAGCAAGAATTACGAAAGGAGACGGCATGATGTCGTTCAAGAAACACCTAAAAACCGTCCTCCTGGCCTGGCGTCGGGAGCGTAACGCTCCTAAAGCGATGAAACGCACCCGCGACGAGTACGAATTTCAGCCCGGCTACCTGGAGATCGTTGAACGCCCTCCCGCTCCTTGGGCAAGGCGCACAGCGATAGCATTGACCCTATTTCTGCTGGTGGTTCTACTCTGGTCCATTGTCGGTCGCCTAGATATTCATGCCAACGCCACTGGCAGGCTGCTGGTGTCCAGCCACTCTAAGGTGATCCAGTCCCTTGAACCCGGCGAGATTGTGGCGATTCATGTACGTGACGGACAAAAGGTTAAGGCCGGAGATGTGCTGATCAAACTCAACCCCATAGGAGTCGAGGCCGAGCTGAAAGAGCGGCAGGAGCAACTAAACTTCAAGCGGTTGGAGCTAGCTAGATTACAGGCCCTGCTAACCGAAACCCCCACTGAGCATTTCGCCGTACAGGAAAGTATACCGCAGGCACAGGTTGAGCTAGCTAGAGAGCACTTGGTCAGCGTCTGGAAAGAGATGGTCGCCAATTTAGAAAGTCTGGACGGAGAGATGAACGTCAACCAAGCGAACCAGAGTGCGCGTAACGCCGATATCACTGAGCTGGAGAAACTGCTAACCAATATCAAAGTGCGTCTTGAAGCCCGTCGTACCCTGGCCGCCAGCAAGCTACTGCCAAAAGTCGAGCTACTAGAACAGGAGAAGGAAAAACTAGAGATCGAACGTATCCTTTCTCAACAGTACGCCGAGTTGGCCGTCCTCAAGGCGCAATATCAGGTACTAGAGGAGAGCCGGAACCGCTACCTGACCAAGACCCGCCGGGAATACTACGACCAGTTGAACGAAGCTCAAACCGCCGTCGCGGTCATGACACAGCAATTGATAAAGGCCGGCGAAAAACAGCGGTTACAGAGCCTGCGGGCGCCGGTCGACGGCGTGGTGCAACAGTTAGCGATCCACACTCTGGGAGGCGTAGTGCAATCGGCCCAACAGCTAATGGTGATCGTGCCCGATGATACCCCCTTAGAAGCCGAGGTGATGGTGCTGAACAAAGATGTGGGGTTCGTGCACGCAGGCCAGACGGTGGAGATTAAAGTCGACTCATTTCCCTATACCCGCTATGGCACTATACGGGGTAAGGTCGCCCACGTCTCCAAGGATGCGGTCAAGGATGAACAACTAGGCTTGGTATTCCCCGCACAGATCCAGATGGAACGCTCCTCCATCGCAGTGGACGAACATGAGGTACCGCTACAGGCAGGCATGAGTATCACCGCGGAAATCCGCACCGGTGATCGACGGGTGATCGACTACCTACTCAGCCCACTGCAACAGTACCAGTCCGAAGCATTGAGGGAACGATAATGTCAACCATCGAATCTATTCTGTCGGAACCGACCACCGTCGACAAAGCCAAGGCTGTAACGGATGGCGGCCTACTGGCTCTGGCTCATGCCGCCCACCATTTCAACTTGGCGGTGGAACCGGAACAACTGAGCCACCGTCTCGGACGCGCCCAAGGAGTCTCGAACAGCCAAGATCTATGCCGCTGCGCCCAGTGGATCGGTCTGAGAGCACGCCCCATCACCACAGATATGAGCCGTCTCGATACCCTACCCCTCCCTATCCTGCTGGATACGGAACAGGGCTGGCTGGCGCTAGAAAAAGTCGAAAGCGAGTTAGTTACCTTATATCAGCCAAGCACCGGCAAGAGATGTCGCTATCCCCGGTCCGTCCTCGCCAGCCATTGGCGAGGCGGCGCAGTGCTGCTGGCGGAAGCGACAGAACCGCCGAAACGGCAGAGATTTGGCTTCGGCTGGTTCGTGCCTTCCATCCGTAAGCATGTCAGCCAGTTCAGGAGCGTGATCCTAGTATCTCTGATGCTACAAGTGATCGCCCTGGTGACACCCATACTGTTCGAAAACGTGATCGATCGGGTGCTGGTCAGCCGTAGTCTATCTAGCCTGCAAGTGCTAGGAATCGCCATGTTGACCCTGGCTTTGTTCGAACCCGTCTATGGTTTCCTTCGTTCCTGGCTATTCGCCAACCTCGCCAGCAAGGTCAACTCCGAGCTTTCCAGCCGCCTTTATCAGCACCTAACATCCCTGCCTATGGGCTATTTCCAGCAACGTCAGACCGGAGAGATCATCGCCCGGGTGCGCGAGATGAACCAGATCCGTCAATTCCTCACCGGTTCGGCGCTGACTATGGTACTGGATCTGGCCTTTGTTGGCCTGTTTGTAGCCGTGATGTTCCTCTACGCCACCGAGCTAACCTGGCTGGTACTCGGTTCCCTGGCGCTCTACTTCCTGTTCTGGCTATGTATCGGACCCATACTGCGTACCCGGGTATTACGGGAATACGAGTTAGGGGCCGACAACACCGCCTTCCTTACCGAGTCGGTCACCGGCATCAAAACCATCAAAACCAGCGCCACCGAAGCCGGCTTCCTACACCGCTGGGAGCGGCAGCTATCCGCTTTCGTCCGCGCCTCATTCCGCGCCAAAGTGGTAGGGATTCTGGCCGGTCAGGGGATCGACCTAATCCAGAAGCTAACCTCCGCCCTGCTGCTGTGGTGGGGCGTTACTCTGGTCATGGAGGGCAAACTCAGCCCAGGGGAGCTGGTGGCTTTCAACATGCTTTCAGAACACGTGACCCAACCGATTCTGCGTCTGGCCCAGATCTGTCAGGATTTCCAGCACACCCTGATCTCAATGCGCAGGATTGGCGACATTCTTGATGAGGAGGGGGAAAGTGGCAATGGCGGCCTGGCCTCCGTACCCAAGTTACAGGGAGGAGTGAGCTTCAAGGGCGTGCGCTTTCGCTATGACAAGGATGGTCAGGAGGTGTTACGCAACCTCAACATCGAAATTCATCCCGGCGAATTCGTCGGCATCACAGGTCCGTCCGGCTCAGGTAAATCCACCCTAGCCCGGTTGTTGCAGCGCCTCTATGTGCCCCAACACGGCCAAGTGTTGGTGGATGGAATCGATTTGGCGATCGCAGATCCGGCAGCATTGCGCCGCAACATGAGCATAGTACTGCAAGAAAGCGTGCTGTTTGCCGGCACCATCGCCGAAAACATCCGCTTATGCCGACCCCAAGCCAGCGATGCGGAGGTGCATGAAGCAGCGACTCTGGCCGGAGCCGATAGTTTTATCAAAGCGCTGGACCGGGGCTATGAGACCCAAGTCGGCGAGCGTGGCGGCCAGCTCTCCGGCGGGCAACGCCAACGCATCGCCCTGGCCCGAGCGTTGCTGACCAATCCGGGGATACTGCTACTGGATGAGGCCACTAGCGCCCTGGACTACGAGTCGGAAGCGGCGGTGATGGCTAACCTACAGCGCATTGCTCAAGGCCGTACAGTGATCAGCGTCGCCCATCGTCTTAATACCCTGCGCCATGCCCAGCGGATTCTGGTGATCAACCAAGGTCAAGTGGTCGAACAGGGCAGCCACGAGCAACTGCTCGCTCTGGACGGACTCTATACCCGGCTGTGGACCTTACAGATGAAAGATTCTCAGCTCGCAAACGACCAACCGTGTCCACCGTAATCCAGCCATTCATGAAGCGTTGTAACCTGTAAATACCAAAGTAGGATTTTCCTAAGGAGAACCATCATGCCTAGTAACAGCTACCAGTCGCTGCTTGCATCTGCGCAGGCGACCTTTAAAGAGATGAAGAGCAAACCGAAGATCCAAATGCTGATTCAAGAGATCAAGAAGGGGTTCCGTGAAAACGGTCGCAAGTGGAGTCCTCAGCTTCTCCAGCAACAGAAAACGCTGGAACAGACGCTAGAGGGCAACGCTTATCGGCGCTACAGTAATGACAGGCCGGTCGGTATCAGTAGCCTCGATAAAAGCGAGCAACAGGCATTTGTCGGTTATATCAAGGCACTGGCGACACGCGCCACGACAGTCGACATCTTGGTACAAGGCAATGAGAAAACAGCTCTGGCTTCGCAAACTGATGACGCCTTGGGCAATGCTGAAGCTTTCCGAATGCTGCCCAAGGATTTTGCGCAACGTTATGGCGCCCGCGGCAAGCTTGGCGCACGGCTGACCATCAACGTTAGCAAGGTGCATTTCAACGTGCTTGCCCGGGCATTGACCCAATTGTTCAATGATGACAATCGCGGCTGGCTGGAACAGGCCAAGATCATGGGGCCGAAAAATCTGGGCAGCCGTACCGACCAAGCCGTTATCTACCTTTCCAGAGCCGGGATCGAGCATGCCCAAACCATCGGCAAAAAGCTTAACGAACTGTTACCGGCGACAGCCTTTGTCGAACACACTCCGACTGGTATGTATCGCGTGGGCAAAGGCATTTCCTATTCTGAAACGGCCGCGGGCGGATCGAGCAGTCATGGTCAGTCCCGAGCGCAACTGATTGCGGCGGCAGGTACACACTCCTTGCTGACCGATATTCCGATCGAGAAGGCCCTGGCGCATACCTTGCAGACGCGCGGGTACGATGTACACAACCCGGCGCTGCTCTCACAAGCACTACGGGATAGTGAACTCAAAGGGGAGCTAGTGCCCATGAATGGCGGCTCTGAGCCTCGTCGGGGCAGCGCCGATATCCATCAGTTCGCCGCCAATCCTGTGTTATTCGCCAAATCCAACACCATCAACGCCGAAACACTGATCAGGTCGGGAAGCCTCCCGGCAGAAGGGAACGCCCTGCTAGTGAAAATCGGCTCAGGCTTGTACGAGCTAGACTACACCGATCGAAACGCTAATAACGATGTAGCGGCAGAAGGCGCTAACAGCATGCCAGCGTATTTTCTCGGCTACGACAGCACCGACCAAGCCAATGCGTCACCAGCCTATGTAGACATTCCTAAACATGCGATCGCGGGAAGCTTTCTGTTTACCGGAACGCTATCGGGCGGCTCGGTGGTTGTGACCAGCCTGGATGCCAATACCTACCGGGTCTACCACGATGGCCGAGTCAACAGTTCGCTGCTATACGATAACGTGGTGATGGCAGTGGACTACAAAGATTACCAAGCAGCAGCCACCACCGAAAACCTCGCCGTGGCGTACATGCAATACGTCAATGACCAATGGCAGTTAGCGCTCCAGCGCCAGGAGTATCAGCAAGACGGCCAGACGCTTCGGCTAAAATTACGCGGCGACGAAGAACCACTCTCGATCCAGATCGCAGACAGTCAAGTGATTGAACGCAACCAAGCTCAATTCGCCACTTACCGTGAAGAAATTCACCAACGACTAAAAAAAGTAGCTGCCCAGTTCGGGGTATCAGTCGAAGGGATCGCCGACAGTGTATACACAGAGGGTGAGTTTTCTCCTGATCATCCCGCAATTGCCGCATGGACCAAGCTGCGCACCGAAGTTTACGACAGGATTAACGCTGATACCAAGCAGTTGGCGGACAAACGAGACAAACTTTATGAAGAGCGGCGCACTAGCTCTCGGCACGACCTGATTGACCAACAGATAAAACAGATCAATATCACTCTGGAGTACTACAAAGCGCAATACGATACGGTTCTGCGTGAAGCTGGCTTCGTCGAACAAAGCTGGTTATGGCAGCAGATCAAATCCAGGGACGGCATGGCCGCCGTGGTGCGGATCGACAATACGTCCATGCAGAACAGCGGACCGGAGCATACCAGTAGCGTGGGCGAACGTTATGCGATCGCCGAAGCTCACCAACATAATGTGCATGGTACCGCGTTTACCAATGGTCAGCGCCACTTCCGCGATATCAACATCCCCGGGCTGTACGACAGAATGTCAGCCCTGGAGATGAAGAGCCTGTTTCTCAAAGGCCAGCTCACTCCCGAGCAGCAAGGCGCTTTGAGCGTTCACATCACTGAAACCAGCCAGGCAGAGTACATCGACAAAGTATTGAAGTGGACGGCGGTGTACAGCGAGGACTTTCATCGCGCCGGAAGTAGCTTCGACCGTCTGGCGCCACAGGATTTTTACCTGTCACTGGTCGGCGACAAGTCCGGCGGCCGTTGCTACCCCTTGGTCAGGGCGATGGCGGTGGCGCTGGCTAACAACGGCGAAGCGGGTATCAACAGTCTGGTGGAAAAACTCTTCCTGGCTGCCGCCGATCCCCACGCAAGCAGTTCCACGCTACTGACAAACAGTCTGATCAGACTACACTCCAATAACGTTGAGGCCGTACAAGCATCAACGGCGCGGGGGCAGGTTAAATTGTCCGAAGTAGTTTCCCTGCTAAAAGGGGCGACCAAAACCTCAATGTTCGCGCTCAATACCCCAAATCACTCAATGATGGTGGGAAATACAATCGGACTCGAAGGACGTCGTTACTATTTCTATGACCCGAATGTCGGGATTTTTGCCTTCAACGATGCAGTCAGCTTCTTCCGGGCCATGAAGAATCACTTGGTGGGGCGCAAACTGGCCGCCCACTACGGTTCGCCTGGCGGCGAGTTGACCCCTATCTTCAACCTGGTGGAGATCGATACCGGCAAGATGGCAAAGGTGCCGGTGGGCAACGACCTGAACGTGGCCGACCTGACCCGCCCCGATGAACTAACCACGGTCATAGAGCAACGGCGGCAGGTTGAACAGGCGGTTAACGCCCAAGTACGGATTGCCAAGGACGCTCGGTTGCACACTGCATTGGCGACCCTCGATGCCGAACAGTGGGGAGCGAAGCTCGCCGAGGCCAGCACACGGCTCGCCCAAGAAAACAACCTTGACCAGCGCTGGATGCCGGTGATTAGTAATACCGAAGATCAAGGCGAAGGCCGCTACCAAATCCAGTTCATCAATCGCGCCCAACCCGAGGAGACCCGTTGGGTGAGCAGCGGCGATACCACCTTTATCGAATTCCGCCGCTTCGTCGATGAACATATGCTCACCCTAAGCCAACATTTCACCTTCGAACACGGCCAGATACGGCCTAAAAGCGGTATCAGCGAAGCAGCTCCGGTTGATGGGTTAAACGCCGGGTTTGCAATACAGACGCTGATCCAATGGTTTGCCGACAAGAACCGCAACGATGCGGCACGTGGGATCGCTTCGCCTGACCTGGCCACCGCGCTCAAGGTCCACAGCTACCTCAACTTTGTCCAGATGGCTCATGGTGGCGTACAGGATGTAACCAAGATTACCGCGCTGGTGCGCACGGCGCTGCGCGGTGAAGTGATGGCCGCCGAAACCTCACTCAAGGACTTTACCTCCATCCTGGGGCACACCGTTAACGAAGGCGCAGGGGTGCTGTTTGGCGGCGCTATGGTCGGTCTGGATGCCTATGAGCTGGCCCATGCTGAGAACGATGTGCAGAAGGCGGTATTCGGTACCCAATTAGCGTTCGACTCGGCCAGCTTCGTCACCGGTACCGCCGGAGTGGGCGCCGGGTTGATGGGCGCCTCGACAGCTGGGGCGGTACTCGGTGGGGCTGGCGTGATCCTTGGCGGGCTTGCGGTAGGCTTTACGGCACTGGCGCAAGCCTTTGGCGCGGTCGCCGAGGATGCCAAGGCAGTAGGCCGTTACTTCAACACGCTCGACGATGCCTACAAAGGCAATGGCTATCGGTATGACAACGAGAAGAAAGTGCTGGTACCCCTGCCCGGGGCTGTGATCAAAACTCTGGATCTGCGCAAGAATCAGATCGACTTCGACAGCCAATATATTTACCGCACCCATTCTGGCTCTACCGGCTCAGGGAGAATCAATTACTTCTTCTGGATCGGCGACTTTCCAAAGATGGTCCATGACCGTAGTCAGGCGATCGAGGTGCGCAGCGGCATTGGTTACAAGGATGCCTCCCGGTCTCTTGAACATGGCGACAGCAATGTTGTGATCTTGCCGGGTACACCTAAGTCCTACATCAACTACGAATACATGCAGCTCCCCGGCGCGACTACGCGTCATGATGCCGGTTTTGATGTGATCCGCAGGCTCGAAGAGGATAAACGGTTCGACTACGACTTCTACATCTTTCCGGGGGAAGTGACAATTCGTAGGATTCATCAGGAGTATGTCGCGACACCAATCGAAGTGGTGCTCGACCAACGCAACCGGCAACTGATAGTGCCCGAACTGCCCAAGGAATTACATGGCTACCTGCATTACGAGATCAAAGGCGCAGGTGGTGAGTACCTGATCGGGCTGAACGAAGGCACCAGCGTGAAGCTCACGAGCGACGCCCCACACAATCTGGTCGGCAGTGCACCGTCGCGCTGGATCATCGATAGCAGCCAGCTCGCCAATGACAGCATCAGCGTATCGAAGAACCAGTTGGTAGTTGGCGGAGTGGTGGTCGAACTCGACTCAGATCGGAAAGAGCAAGTGCTGGTGGTCAACCGCAAGGGCGAAGTGCGCGAAGTCGACTTCGCCAGCCTGACAACTCAGGTAGTAAGCGAAGATGCGAGCAAGTGGCAGGTGCCCGGCCAACAAATTGAGCAGCACCTGAATGATCTAGCCAAGGCACATCAGTTGCACGGGCAGTATGTGGTGGTAGAGAACTACAGCCACAATGGGCATGATGTTGGTCGAGCGTTCTACGACGTGACCAACAAACGGATGCTGTTCACCGACACCACTCACGAACAAACCAAGCATGCCCAACTAGGTGCGGTGATGGGCAACCATGCCTATTTCTACGATGCCGACAACGCGGCGGCGTGGCGGGTAGACATCGCCACTGGACAGATCGACGCGCAGTTTGAGCCTTGGTTCAACCAGAGTGCGGGCCAGATCAGTCGGTTATGGCAAGAAGGGGACGCGGTTTATCTGGCTCGCCGTTATCAGCTAAAAGGGAAGGAAGCTGAACTGAGCTATCGGCTCCTCGGTGACCGAATGGAGTTGGTCAGCGCAGTGGGTGATGATGCGCTACTCCAGCTTTCGGCACGTACCGGTCGGCATGGTGATGAACTCAAAACCATACTCCAGGGCTATGAGAGCAATAGCACCCAGCGTGAAACTCCGACGTATATGTTAGGCGCACGACTGATCCAGCCGACCAGCGCGGCGCTGGTCACGGTATTCGGCGTGGATACGGCTGGCGTGGCGCATCGCTACTGGATACGCACCAGCGACGGTACGCTGATCAAGCCGAATCTGGCACCACCGGCGGATTGGACCTTGCACTTTGAAGCGCACGAACAGACCCGCAGCGCCTGGCCGATCCCAGCCGATCTCGTGTTGGCGGGCAGCATTCCCCGCCCTGCGGGTACAGAAGTATTCTTCTTCTACAGCAAGGAGCAGAAGGCCCTGTTCCGCCAAGAAGGTCCCGGCCAGGCTGTTCTCGACGCCAACCATCCTAGTGCATTACGCATCAGCACTCCAGCGTTGGCTAATCTGGTCAACCTGAACGGTAGCCTGCTCGCCATCACCGAGGATGGTCGTGTGGCCCGGCTCGATGCGCAAGGGCAACTTAACTACGAAGCGGTCAACGAACATTGGCTCAAGGGGCGTACCCACTGGTGGCGAGATCTGGCTAATATCACCGACACCACCACTCTGGCAGTGTTCGGGATCAAAGGTAGCGACGGCAAGAGTCTGTTACCGGTGTGGTACCACAACGGCCAGGTGGTGGTGGCTTCGGCAGCACTGTCAGACAAATCGTTGCAGTTCTTGGGATTCGAAATGGATGGCACCTCCGCGCGTCTCTTTGAGCCAGAAAGCGGCAAGCTGTATCGCCAACCAGCCATGACCGCGAATGCGTTGGCGGCGGCTTTTGGTGGCACCGGCCAGATGCTTAGCGCCTCGGCGCAACTTCCCGTTGCCAGTGAGTTGACGCCTGAGTTGCACCTCAAATCAGCGCAACAAGTCGACGTCGGCATGCGCCTGATCACAGTCAAGGGCGAGATCTTGCTGCGGACCAACAACGGCGAGTTGCAGCTAGTTGGCGTTGACAAAGGCTGGCAGCAGAATAACTTGGCCCAACTGTCACAGGCACTCACTAAACTCGCCGATCAGTGGCAGGCCAAAGGGATACTGACCTTGCAGGACAACAAGGAGCCAGGCTGGTTCGATATCGGCAGCGGTCAGGTATTTTCAGGTAATGGCATTCCTGTCTCGGACAATCTGCGCTTCGTAGGGATTGCCGCAGGCGAAAAGGCGGCGTATGTATACAGCCCGACGACTCAGGCGCTGTATCAGATCAAGGATGGTAGCGCGCAGATGCTCAACAAGTTTACGGGAGTGGAGCGCATCGGTTCTTCCCTTCTGCTCCAAGGCGGAGGAGTTGGCGGCAGCAAAGATGATCTGACGCCGCCGATCATTGCCGGTGTCGACAGTATGGTTCTGCATGGCGGAGCCGATGACGATACCTACCGCCTCAACAAGGCGATGTGGTCCCATTACCGTACAGTCATCATCGATAACGACGACCGGGGCCAAGCCCTAGACCGCCTGATCCTACCATTGGCTGATCCGCAGAGCATCCTAGTGAACCGCCATGATGACGACTTGGTGTTAACCGATTCCAGCAACGGAACGGCTCTGGTGGTGCGTCAGGTATTTGGCAGTCAGGCTATGGCCCATCGGCACCTGCAAATCGAGCTGGAAGGTTCCTCGTCGGTGATCAACGTGGACCACCTAGTCGAGGGCTTTACCCGACGGAGTTACACCAAGGAAGGTCTGATGGAACTGTCCTGGGCTAGCAATCAACCTGTCATCACAACCCATGCAGTTGACGCAGTACCGGGGGCGGAGAAACCGAACCTAGCCAAGCTGAGCGGGGCTATGGCCTCGTTCCCTGATACCGGCGGCGCCCGCGAGCACTTGCCGCAAATCCGTCAGGCTTCACTGTCGGTGCTGGTGTCATCGCTGTCCTAAGGTAATACCTGAAACAACAGAAGGGGCGAAATGTCCCTTCTGTCTCAGATTGCTGGCAAACCTCGTTGAAAAGAGGGTGTCGCAAAAGATTCGTGTTATCTGCGAAGATCTGCATTCTTCCTTATATAATCTGAAATGGTGATTGAACATTTACAGGACATTCAGTTAACCCACATTGAAGCGCTGGCCTTGGCCCAACTGGTGAAGCGGCTGAACTGGGCGGAGATACGCGCCTGTGCCGTGAATGACGAGGAAGCGTATCAGATTAAGGATGCGATAGGGCGGCTCCAGTCGGCACTGGCGTATCACGGGCATTCACCACGGTAAGAAAGAAGCCAGTCGGAAGCGATTCCGGCTTTTTGCTGTTTCAGAGGAAAAACAGAATAAAATAGCTAAAATATAGCCTATGTATATATTTAACATTAATATTATATTTTTATGTATTATTCCTTTTTTTATCTTCTTATTTATTTTATATTTTTGTGATTTTAAATTATATATTTAATATATAAGACCAAGCCTATGGAATATTTATTTTAAGCATAAAAATAACAAAACCGGAAAGATTACGGGATTCTTTCCGGCTTTTTCATGAGAATATGTTTTCTATATCAACTAGTTTTTAATATCATTGGATTAAAAGCCACTATCTTTTTATCCTTAGTCATTCCGTATGGATACAACCCTTCTTTATATATCTCAAAGATCTTTTCAAAAATTTCAAAATAAAAATCATCGTATTCTGTATTTGTTCTTTTATTTTAGATTTTCTATAAATTAATGTCTTTTCCTCTTGTAAGTCACTGTATTCTTCATCAATATCTTCTAAATAATCTTCAGCTTCAGAATAGTTATCTTCTAAAGAAAATTTACCAACGCTATTTTCTATAAGATCTTGCCAGACTAAATATCCATCTGGCAAATATTGACTTAATGATAATCTGAGGGATTTGTCTTTATCTTCCAATAGAATAATATCAGAAGGTGCTTTTACTCCCCTGATAAAAGATTATCTGAAAATAGAAAATTCATTGGTTCAGTTATAAACTTCTTATTTTCGCTTTTCATTGTTATACCCCTAAAATTTTATTCTACATTTCTAAAGTACGTTGATTGCCTATTTTGGATTTTCCTTTCGAGTTATCTTTAGCTCTTATTGGTGTTCCATTCATCATTCCTTTCTTAGCTAAACTTTGTATATCAGCAACCTGTTTCGATATCTCATTAACAGACTGATTTAAATCTATTTTGCCTAGTACATCTTTAATAGCCCTAAAGTAACCATTGTGATTACCTTGATGCCTTGCCATTGCACTAACCCGTCGGCGCTAACTTACCGTGAATATTCACCACGGTAAGAAAGAAGCCAGTCGGAAGCGATTCTGGCTTTTTGCTGTTTCAGAGAGAAAACAGAATAAAATAGCTAAAATATAGCCTATGTATATATTTAACATTAATCTTATATTTTTATGTATTATTCCTTTTTTATCTTCTTATTTATTTTATATTTTTGTGATTTTAAATTATATATTTAATATATAATACCAAGCCTGTGGAATATTTATTTTAAGTATAAAAATAACAAAGCGGAAAGATCACGGGGATCTTTCCGACTTTTTCACAATTATTTATCTACTATATCAACTAGTTTTTAATATCATTGGATTAAAAGCGACTATTTTTTCATCCTTCGTCATTCCGCATGGATAAAGCCCTTCTTTATATATTTCGAACATTTTTTCTAATAACGATTTCTTCTGATAACCTAGTATGTACCTTTGAATAGATAACATTTTTAGTTGATAATAGACCTCATCTAAAATTTCAAAATAAAAATCATCGTATTCTGTATTTGTTTTTTTTATTTTAGATTTTCTATAAATTAATGTCTTTTCCTCTTGTAAGTCACTGTATTCTTCGTCAATATCTTCTAAATAATCTTCAGCTTCAGAATAGTTATCTTCTAAAGAAAATTCACCAACGCTATTTTCTATAAGATCTTGCCAAACTAAATATCCATCTGGCAAATCTTGACTTAATGACAATCTGAGGGATTTGTTTTTATCTTCCAATAGGATAATGTCAGAAGGTGCTTTTACCCCCCCTGATAAAAGATTATCTGAAAATAAAAAACTCATTGGTTCAGTTATAAACTTCTTATTTTCGCTTTTCATTATTATACCCCTAAAATTTTATTCCACATTTCTAAAGCACGTTGATTGCCTATTTTGGTTTTTCCTTTCGATATATCTTTAGCTCTTATTGGTGTTCCATTCATCATTCCTTTCTTAGCTAAATTTTGTATATCAGCAACTTGTTTCGATATCTCATTAACAGACTGATTTAAGTCTATTTTGTCTAGTGCATTTTTAATAGCCCTGGAGTAACCATTGTGATTACCTTGATGCCTTGCCATTGCACTAACTCCATCATCGACTTCTCTTAGAAAAATTCCATTTGTCGAATTATCGATATCATACTTGATTTTTTTCAAGGCAGGATGGTTAGCATATTGTTTGGGAATAACGTGATGAGCTTGATAACCACTCCACTTAGTTGAACGCGGTAACCCCATATCTTCCATCATGTTTTTACCCAGTTTGGTTGAACACCCTGCCAACCCGAATGGATCAATCCAATTGACCGGATCATGAACATACCCGTACGGGTTAAATCCGCCACTAAGATTCAGAGGATCTGTCGATAAGTACTGGCCTGTTTCATTATCGTAATATCTAAAGCGATTATAGCATAAACCACTCTCCGAGTCCGCATATTGCCCACAAAACAGTAGGTTACACGTCAGGTTCCGCGGGTCATTGAGCGTCAGCACCCGCCAGAACTCTGGCTCGCCCCAGGTGAGTAACCGGCCGGCCCATATCAGTTCCCCTTCCTCAGTCAGAATTTCCCGCACCGTTCCCTGGTGATCACTCACCACATAGTATAACTGACCCTGTTGATATCGAGCCGAAAGCGTCAGGGCACCCGGCTCATACAGCCAGTGCATTCGCCACGGTAGATCACCAGTAAGGCCGGAAGATCTTCCGTTTTTTTATAGACTATGATCTAAAAAATTAATTGCATCTTTTACTACACTTTCTAAAAGTTTTTCCTCCATTGGAGAGAAATCACCATATTGAGCCATAGCTTGACATGTAGATAATTCTTTTACTATTTGCCTTATGCTATCCTGTTCATTATTTAATTTTATGATTTCATCATAACGTTTAATAAAAAAGTAAGCAGTCTCTCCTTTTCCACTTTTGATTAATTCCACAGAGATGGTTTGTAGAGAATTTAGTAAGTTTGCTAATGTCATCACCAAGGAACTCCTGTTGTTTTTTGAACCCATGTTTTAGGTAAGTTTGTTACAACCGCTTGATATCCACCACCAGGATAACCAGAACCCTGTGCGGCGGCAGGTCCTTCACTTACCCACGCACCTCTAGGGTAATGTTCCGGTGGACTCACCTTGCGTTGTCAGATAACAACAAAATGGGATGTTAACGGAAGGGATTCTCAGGCCAGGGCAGCAGCTCATTCAACCGATTGTTCGGCCAGACAGGCAGCCGGCTGAGGACATCACGTAACCAGACCCAGGGCTCATGTCCGTTGGCCTGAGCGGTTTCCAACAGGCTCATTATCATGGCCGCCCGTTGTCCCGCAGGCAGGGAACCCGCAAAAAGCCCGTTCTTTCGCCCGAGCGCCACACCCCGGACCGCATTCTCCGCCCGGTTGTTGTCTATCGGTACCCGGCAGTCATCCAGATAACACACCAGCGCCGGCCAGCGCTTCAGCGTGTAATCTATCGCTTTGCGTAACCCAGAGTGGGGGGCCGTTTGGGTCTGCGTCGTCTGCAACCAGGACCGGAACTCATTCAGCCACGGCCGGGCATAACGCTGTCGCCACTGACGCCGTTTATCCGGCGGCCGGTGTTTGATTTTTCGCTCCAGCTTGTACAGGTCACGAATGCCATCCAGCGCCTGTTTCGCTACCGGACTTTGGCTCGCTTTGTATTGGTCAAAGAATTTGCGGCGGGCGTGAGCCCAGCAACCCGCTTCGGTGATATCCGACCGGGCATGCAGCGCGTTGTAACCGGCATAATCATCCGTCACCAACGTGCCGCCCGACCAATCTTTCAGCAGGCTCTGGGCATAACGGCCACTGCGGCCGGGATGCAGCTCATAGTACACGACTGCGGGCCAGGTATCGGGGCCGGTGACAGACGTCCACAGGTAAGCCCGCTGGGTCTGGCCTTTTCCCGGGGCCAGTATCGGCAACGGAGTCTCATCGGCATGCAGCACCGGGGACGTCAGCAGCGTCTGCTTCAGGGCATCGGCCAGCGGTTGCAACGCCACAGCCACCTGCCCCACCCAGTCCGACAGGGTGCTGCGGGCCAGGGTCACGCCGCTGCGGGCATAGATTTGCTGCTGACGGTAGAGCGGCAGGTGGTCACGATATTTGGCGACCACCACCTGAGCCAGCAACCCCGGCTCCGGAAGGCCCTTTTCAATCAGATGGGCGGGCTGGGCTTTGGCATGAATTCGCTGGCAGGCCGCGCAGCTGTACTGCGGACAGACATAACGCCGGACAACAAACGTCGCGGGGCGATATTCCAGTCGCTCACTGATTTCATCACGCAAAAAGCGCAGGGCATGACCGCAATCCGGGCAGCTCTCCGTCTCCGGCGCCAGCCGGATATCTTCACGGGGTAAAGTCGCCGGCAAAGGCTGACGTTTAGGCTGGGCCGGGGTCGCGTTTTCCCTGATATGCAGGCGTGACAGCTGGGTTTCCAGCACCGCGATATCGGTATCGGCATCTTCCTCAAACTGACTGCGTTTGGGACCGGCAGGCAGGGTTTCGCTGTGCGCGCCAAAACGCCAGCGTTGCGCCTGTTTCAGGGCCTCTTCCAGCTGGCGAATATAATCACATTGTTGCTGAAGCAGCGCCAGTGCCCGCAGGCGGAACTGGCCGGGGTCATCCAGCGCGATTAAGTCATGGAGCGTCATACCGACAGTGTACCGGATAATTCCCCGTCGTTATCCGGTAAAAGTGTGACCGGGATAGCGGAATTAGCTTCGCCAGCCGGACAGGTCATCTCCCTCGACTTGTTGCCAGTGAATGCCGCGGATGAGCCAGTCAAACTGGGCGGGCGTCATCACCCAGCTGCGCTCGCCCTGCTTCGGCCAGACAAAATGGGCCCGATGCAGACGGCGGGTACACAGCCAGACGCCGTGTCGGTCCCAGCGCAACACCTTGAGGCGGGAGCGGGCCTTGTTGCAGAAGACAAAAGCGGCTTCGTCCTGCCAGCGTAAATTTAGTCCCTCCAGGTGCTGGGTCAGGGCATCAATGCCCCGGCGCATGTCGACGGGCTCTCGCACCAGAAAAAGCTGTTGCGGTTTCAGCATCGGGCCAGTACCCGCATCACGTCAGGCAACAGCGTCAAGGGACAGGCGATGGCATAGCCGTCTGGGGTATGCAGGGTGACGGTGGGCGCGTCGTCAGGCTGGAGTGAAACCGGCAAGAGGGCGGGCAGTGTCTGGCTGAGAGGTTGGCGCATTTTGTGACTGTCGGCAATCCAGTCGCGGAAAGAGGAAAAACTCAGTTGATGCTGTTCGCAATACTGTTTTCGGGTCAGGTCACTGTGGCGCCATTGGGTCACATGTTGCTGTTTTTGTTCCGGGGTATATCGGCTACGGCTCATGGTGTCAGTCTCCAGGTGAAGATAAGGAAGCAGTAGCGTGCAGGGGCCGGAGAGGAAGAACAAGGTGAGATGACCGGACGTTTACCATAGAAATAACAAAGCCGAAAGATCACGGGGATATTTTCGGCTTTTTATTATTTATTGAAATTATCAACAAAAAATTAAAATATTAATCCCACCTTTCATCCAGATAAGGAGAGACATCATCAATTATCATAAAACCGGCCACACACTGGAGATGAAAATCTTTATTTTCTATTAGTAATGTGATTTCTTCTGGTTTTGATGAAATAACTGGAGAACAATTAAAACCAACGCCTCCTCCTTTACACTCAAATTGAGTAACATTACCAAAACTCAAAGTTATTACTAACGCATTAAACTCCCTTTTTTTCCATTTTTCAGGAATATTTTTAGGTATATTTCTAGAACGAATTCCTATTCTTAAAATAGAACCTGTATGATATAAAAAGTCTTCAAATTCAACATTATTTATTGAAAGTTCACCATTAAACATGAAATGAATTTTTTCTTTATACATGGCATGTTCAAACCACATAATTATGATCTCCCTTAATATTCATAATGCTCAAATGTCCCTGCTACTTTGTCATTCCTTGAACCATTTCCGGTTTTAGGATCAAATGGCCTTACATTAAAGTGTGGCCCCTGATTTCCAGGTGTTCCCGGCGGACCATATATATGCCCTGCTGAATGTTCCTGTATTACTATTTTGGAACCGTCTGAACGAGCGAAATGATATTCTCTCGTTACAATTGGTTTGTGGTTAGCATCCATTATTTGGTGATTATTTATATCAGTCAGTGGGACTCTTTTAACAGCACTTGGGTGCTGATTCATCGGTATTCCCGCATTTCTTTTTGCTGCTCTGAGCGCATCTTTTCTGGAGTTAAATTGGGCATTACACCCTGCTAGTCCCAGAGGATCTATCCAATTGACTGGATCATGGACATACCCGTACGGGTTAAATCCTCCACTAAGATTCAGAGGATCTGTCGATAAGTACTGTCCCGTTTCCCTGTCGTAATAACGGTGCCGGTTATAAAACAGCCCGCTTTCCTCATCCTCATACTGCCCACAGAATCGGAGATGACACGTCAGATTCCGCGGGTCATTGAGCGTCAGCACCGGCCAGCGTTCCGGCTCGCCCCAGGTGAGCAGCCGGCCGGCTCATATCAGTTCCCCGTCCTCGGTCAGAATTTCCCGCACCGTCCCCTGGTGATCGCTCACCACATAGTATAGCTGGCCTTTTTCAAATCGGGCCGATGGGGTCAGGGCGCCCGGCTCATACAGCCAGTGAATGCTCTGTTCATACCCGACAGTGCCATCCGCATATACCGGCGTCTCTTCAATCAGCTGCTCCCCGCTCCACAGGTAATCATAGCCGATTATCGCGGTCGGTTTCACCGGTTGTCCGGTGTCGTCTGTCTCCTTCCGCTTGCTAATCCGTCGCCCGAAAGCGTCATAACCATAGCGCCAGCGTGTTCCTTCCGGGCTGATAAACCCGGTCAGCCGGTCGTGCGCGTCCCAGCGGTAGCGCCAGGTCCGCGGCCGGTAGCCCCGTCGCTGCTCGGTTTTCTCTGTCCGCCGCCCGTTTTCATCGTAGCGATAAGCGCAGGCGCCGTGCTGAATCACCCGCCCCGCCTGCTGGGTGTGGTAGCTCTGGCGCAGGTCTTGACTGAGCCGTTCCGGCACCCGTTTTTGGTAATGCAGGTGCTGGCCGGCATCGTACACAAACTGCTCGTCACAGGCCCGCGGGCCGCCAAACTGGGCGGTCACCACCTGGTCATTCACATTGTAGCCGTAGCGCGTCTCGTCCCAGCGGGTGTCTTCCATGCAGGCCACGTTGTAGGCCGGGGTGTAATGCCAGTGACGGGTCACCGCGCTGCCCCGCGGCGGGAAATGCGGGTCGGCCTCGTACAGGGTCTGCTTGAACCAGTCGGAGCTGCGCCCGGCGGTCTGATGGGCCAGCAGCCCCACCGGGGTGTAAGCGTGTGACTGGATAAAGCCGGCGGCGCTTTCCCGCGCGATTTCCCGGCCCAGCCCGTCATGCTGCATCTGCAACGGGGCATGGCCGTCCAGCTGCCACTGCATCAGCCGGCCGTTGAGGCCGTAGTACCAGCTGACCGCGGGCTGGGTGTCCGCCTGGTATCCGGCGGGCAGGCCGCTCATCGGGTCCCACTGATGGCTGACGGCGCGTCCGTTAATTGTCTCCCGGGTCAGGCGGCCGGCTTCATCGTATTCAA
Organism: Photorhabdus akhurstii; assembly: GCF_019090985.1. NCBI lineage: Bacteria > Pseudomonadati > Pseudomonadota > Gammaproteobacteria > Enterobacterales > Morganellaceae > Photorhabdus > Photorhabdus akhurstii. The sequence continues at coordinate 3,719,027 of NZ_CP020335.1, forward strand.
ACGCCACCACCGCGTCCGGGTTAGTGGCCCGGACCAGCCGTCCCTGCGCGTCGTGGTCGTAGGTGGTGACGGCGTGTAAGGTACACCGGTCATCCTCTTCCTGCCACGCTTCCTGGCGGGTCAGGCGGTCGTCGTCGGTATAGCACCAGCGCAGCAGCTGGTGATTGGGGTAACGGGCAGTGAGGCGGCGTCCGGCGGCATCATACTGATAATGAATCGTCCGGCCGGTAAAATCGGTTTCGCTGATAACCCGGCCGGCCGGGTCACGGGTGTAGTGGTAAGTTTCACCGGTTTCGTTGGTCACGGTTTGCAGGCGGGTCAGCCGGTCGTAGCCAAAGGTCAGGGCCGCGCCATCCGGGCGGGTGAGGCGGCTGAGCCGGTCAAAGGCGTCATAGGTATAGCGGGTGGTCCGGCCTTCTCCGTCAGTCGCCGCCGAGACCCGGCGCTCGCTGTCGTAGTCAATGGTCTGCCGGATGCCATCCGGTAGCTGTATCTCGCTGACGCTGCCCGCCGGGCTGGCATGAAACGGGCTGTGGTGGTAGTCGGTCTGCTGATGTAACGCGTCAGTGACCCGCAGCAGCCGGCCCAGTCCGTCGGTGTCAAACCGGGTCAGGGCGCCGTCCGGGGCCCGAATTTCACTGAGCTGCTGCCGCTCATAGCCGTAGCGCCAGGCGCGGCCGTCGGGCAGGACCTGGCGCAGGATTTCCCCGCGCGGCCCGTAACGGGTCTCTTCCACCCGCCCCTGGGGTCGATAACGGAGGCCAGGTTGCCCCGTTCGTTGTAATGCAGTCGCCAGCGTGCCCCATCAGGCTGAGTGACCTGGGTAAGCTGGCCGTATTCATTGTAATCGTAAGCGGTGAGGTCACCGGTGGATGACAGCAGGCCGGTCAGCTCGCCGTAAGGGCTGTACTCATACGCGGTGGTCCGGCCCAGCGGGTCGGTTTCGGCGACTTTGCAACTGAAATCCCATTCGGTCCGGGTTTCATGGCCGAGCGGGTCGACCAGGCGGGTCACCAGGCCGTCGGCGTTATAGTGGTAGCGGGTACAGCCGCCTTCGGCATCGAAGTAGGTGGTGACGCGGTGTTCGTCATCGTATTCAAAACGGTCCTGCCAGTACCCCTGCGGGGTGGTGGTGGCCGTCACCCGGCCCGTGTTGTCATAATGCACGGTGACATCGGTTTTATCGGTGTCGTGCCAGCGGGTCATATTCCCCTGCGGACTGTATTCGTGCCACAGGTGGTGAAACTGAAAGGCGTCACATTCCGCCAGATACCCGGGATTATCATAGCGGCAGGTCACCAGCCGCTGGCGCTGTTCCGCGTGCAGCCAGTCAATGGCCGTGAGCCGCTGGCGCTCGTAGTGCAGCGCCAGGGTCGTCGTGTCGGCATGGACCAGGCGGGTCAGGCGGTGGTGTTTATCGTAATGAAAAACGGTCTGGTTGCCGTTGCGGTCCTCTATCATGGACAGGCGGCGTTTATCGCCCTGGACCTCGGCAAAGCTCAGTATTTGCTGGGCGCGGCGGTTGAACAGGCGCAGCTCGCCGTCGCGCCGGCCGTACAGCAGGTAATGCCCGGCATGGAGGTTGACCGAGAAGACGTTTTCCGTCGGGGTATGGAAGGTGTAAATCACCCCTTCGCCATCAGTGAAATGGGTTTCCTCGCCGTCGCGGCGCAGGTGCTGCGACCAGTCGTCGGCCCATTTGGGGCCGAACAGCCCGGACAGGGCGGCGGTGGAGCGGTAAGTCCGGTTCAGGGTCAGCGGCAACACTCCCGGCAGGGCCAGCACCGGCCAGACCTGGAGGAAGTCGCCGGTCGCCACGTCTACCGGCTCGCCGGCTTTGCTACAGAGCTGACTGTCACAGCCGGTTTTTTTCACCGACGGGGTGGGTTCCGCCCCGGATTTGACTTTGCCGCCGTTGTCTTTCCGGCCCCGTGGCAGCGGGAGCACGCCGGCAATCGCCACCAGCCAGCGCAGGTCTTTGTTGCTGGCGGTCAGGATAGTCAGGGCGTCACCGGTTTGTGTAGTGATGGCAATCGAGGCGGCGGCGCTGTTGATATTGGCGTCACAGGCGGTGCGGTGGCCCAGCCGGGCAATCGGCCTGCCGTTGGCAAACACGGTTTTGGCGCCTTCGGCAATCACCACCGGGCCGGGGTGGTCGCCGCACACAATTTTGTCCCCCTGTCGGGCCACCGGCCGGCCTTCAAAAAAGACATCCGGCGACCCTTCGACAATCTGGCCCTTGTTCGCCCCGTACTGCCCGAGCGCCGCGCCCACGGACGAGACCAGTCCGCCGACAAAACCGCCCGCCAGGCCGACCGCCGCCCCGGCCACCACGGCCATCGCCAGGCCGCCGGTCGCCACAACTAGCCCGCTGACGGCCACCGCCGCCAGCGCGCCAAGCAACACGCCGCCCAGCGCCCCCCATAACCCGGCGCTTTTGTTCTGGTGGGCAATCGCATCCCCGAGCCGGGCCGGGGCCTGGCCTTCGGTGGCGATGGTGCGCTGGCCCCAAAGCGACATCATGCCATGCGTGAGGCTTTCGCCGATATCACTGCCTATCTGCGCCCCCAGCTTCCCGGCGGCCACCCCGGCGACCAGCGGAAGGACGGCGGGGGCGCCGCCCACGGCTACGGTATACGTCATCGCCGCCGCCAGCGAATGACGCTGAAAATCCTCACTTTCCAGATAATTCAGCACCGTATCGGCAGAAGAGCTGCCTTCGGTCGGCGGCGGAGCATTATCCGCGGCGGCCGTCTTTGTTTGGGGTGTACGCTGCGCGGCGCCAGCCCCCAGCCAGGCCATCATCAAGACACTCATGACCCCTCCCGGACGTTATGGCTCATGACTCAGGCGAAGCTGAAACGTGGTCATGATGGTGAGCAGCGGCTTTGGCTGGGTTGGGGGCATGTGGCAGATTAGACCGCTGGCGCTTTGCGCACTCAGGCGGTCAGCAATTTGTCCGGCGCTCAATCGCCAGCATTGGTTTTTTTGGAATGGCATCACGCTCCCTTATCATTGGCAAGTTACGTCAGAACTATCTATAAAGCGATAAAGGCGCCGGCAGTTTGTCGCTGATAGTCTTATTGATAACCTGTATGAACAGGCAACGTCGGGGATATTCCATTGCGGCTTGAGAGTATCGTGAAGATAGCTCATCAGTCGTTTTATGTGTTTAATATCCAGTCAGGAACATATAACAAAAAATTCAGGTTGTCCCGTCTGTTTGTCTGATGAATAGTTGATTAACTTAATAAATGTGACATAAATCGCAAATCCTTTAACCCGCTACGTTCACCCAACATCCGAATTTTATTCAATGGAAGCAATGATAAAACCTGAGGCTGCCCACAAGTAATCCTAAAAAAGCCAAGCGCAGCAACCTGACATGGGCATTAAATTCTTTTTTATCGCATTTTACTACCACCGGCAGAGTTTTAACGTTGTTTTTACTGTCTTTACTTTTTCGTTTTAGCGTTTTTTATTGACTTCGCCATGTTGAGATTAAATCATTTGGGGTGTCGTTTTTCATCGTGTTTGAAAGCAAGACGTGTCAGAAGTTTTCACTGATTCAGGTAAAATGAGATATGCTTTATCTGGATATGATAAAACCGTTGTTAAAAAGCCGGTTATGGTTTGCCCGTGTCGTTTTAACCTCGGGAAAAAGTAGTCAGTGTGTTATGAAAAAACAGCTGAAAAATTTAACCATTAACGGTAAAAATAGGTGATTAAGACTTTTTAAAACCGGGTAAAAAATTCGCTGCTATATTGATGAAAACATCAGGAAAAACCGGTCTTGAATTGATTAACCAAGTGACCGCGTTAATCCAATAATAAGAGTGAAAATATTTAACCAAATTAAGCTAATGTGCTTAAATAAGTGGTGTTGCATGGGCTGTAAGGCGTTGATGAAAAGCAGAGACAATCATTAAAGAAAATAAATAAGTTTTTAGATTGATTAGATTAGCCGTATTAAACATGACGAAATAATCAGGCATTGAGCTTAAATATTATTAGCCTCTCGGTTATCTGCTCGGGTTTTAATGTTGAAGAGTGAAATACAGGGAAAAGAGAAAACCTCAACATCAGTTTAATGAAAATGGGGACGTTAAATAACGTTTCATAATTCTGTTACACATGACCTTCTTCAACCCATTGTTATACATAGAATTATGAGTAGTATAATATGTAGCGCTATTTTGGAATCTTATTTAACTACGTACCAGGAAACGAAAAAACATTAGGTTAATAAAAACTACGTAATGGAAACCCGCTTTTGCTTTAAAAAACAGGAAAACCCCTAATCGTTGGGTATCCAACTTTCGGGGTTCACTTCAGAATGATGGTTGTTTTACCGACGCCATCCCTTTTAACATGGTTAACTTTCTCTTTTTACTTTATATTTTCTGTTGTTAACGATAGCAAACGATTTTTTATCGGTAATTAATTCAGCTGAGGATTTAAAAATTAGGTCTCCCATTAATGCCAGTTTTTTAAAAGCTAGCGCGCACGGGCTTGGAGTTATTTTCACGAAGATTTCGCGTAGTTTGAGACAATTTTTTTAATATACATTCGGTCAATATAATCACTAAAGGTTTCAAAAGAAAGTACACAATCTGAATTCATACAAATATGAAATTCAGGTTGTTTAATTGTATCTTTTGGAAGCTGTCTAATCGACAGGAGTTCTTAATATTTTCGGAGGAGTTCTTGCAAAGAATAAGTTAAAATTCTAATCTAAAATTAAAATACAAAAATATTTTGAAATTGCAATATAATCAATGTGATAATTTAGAATGCATTATTACATATAAATTTATATTCCTCAGAAAATATTTTCCTACTTCATAAAACAAACCCTAATATTACCAAGATTAAAATAAATATTTTTATAACTTCAATATTTTGACAAATTTCATAAAAACGATACAATTAATATCCAAGCTATAAAACCATGCAAATTATAAAAATATCAAAGGAGAGTTTTCATGTTCAAAAAGTTATTAATCGTTGGAGCATTAGCAACAGCATTAATCGGAGGAATTAGGACTGCATCGGCAGGAATACCTGAGCCTCCCACTGGATGTGATAAAAGTGAGACGGATGAAAAGATTTACAGAAGAAATAGTGATAACGTTTATATACATTATATTTATCTTCTTAAAGATATTAACAATTTTGCCAATATATATACTAAGAATGGGGTTAAATGGTATTTTAAAGGTTCATTCAAATTATATTGCGGGAAATATGCCGCTTTATATGAAAGAAGAGGATAATAAAATTTACTAAAAAGCCTCGTTAGAGGCTTTCAGAACCATGAAAAAACTCATTGAAAATAAAAGACTTTTCCTTTGCACCCATTGTTATCTTTCAAATTGCCTCTTTATTGGCTGCACTCGCTCACTCCGGTCACATAGTTTTATGCTCCCGGGGATTCACTCCCTTGCCGTTGCGATGCATCTCGAAATTCATAAAATATATCATAAATAATAATACTTCCTACTTTTCCTTATTAACCTGTTTCAACTGCCCTTCAAAACACTATTTACTGAATTAATATAACATTTAATGTATTCAATATATTGATTGCCGTACATTATGTTGAAATTATTATGTAAAACCACATCAGATTTAAATAAAATAATAACAACAACAGAATATTGACTCAATAAATCATATAAGAATTATCACTTACTTTATTTTGTTTTAAAATAAAAATAATCCAGTATAAACAATATATACCGGATTATCATATCAAGGTTAAATTATTTAAAACGCCTGACTATATCAGTATTACGATGTCTCCTCATCACAACTGATTTCCAACGCCCTATTTAAAGCCTGAGCTAAAGCAATTTTATTCTCATCATCTTCCAATAAACTAAAATGGTCACCCGGTATCGCAATCAGTTTAAGCGAAGTATCAGCTATTATCTGCGCCCAACCTAGCGATGGATCGATATTTAAAGGCTCTGACTTTTTATCCGTCACAAAAGAAATAGACGGGTAAGGTTCCATCGCATAAAACTGATGCAACGTTACCGCTAATGCTTGCGGCTCATAACCTTTAACTATTTGATCATAATGCTCTATCTGTTCCCAACGTTTTGCCATTAAGTCAGCACTCAGATTGACGGGATATAACGCTAGTTCCTGCGCCGCTGCAATAAATTGCACCAAATTCAACTCATCGATTCGCTGATGCAACTCAGCAATCTCTTCGGCCTGTTCTTCCCCTAATTGCCTGACCAATTCAGCAAAGAATTGATGTTTTGGTTGCTCTATCTGCTCACAAAAGCAATGAGGAGCAAGCGTGTCAATCAGCCCCAGGAAATTAACTCGCTCGCCAGCACTCAAAAGCTGTTGGGCAATGGCATAAGCCAATATTCCGCCAGAAGAGTAACCACTTATCCGATATGGGCCTGCCGGTTGAACGGCTTTCATCAAGGTGATCATTCTGGCAGCCTGCTCTTCCATCGTTGACATCGGTTCTTCACTGATGGAAGACCAGGGCAGCGCATAAATCGGGTAGTCCGACGGAATATGCTGAGCCAGCCCGAAAGCATAGGAGTAGTCACCCATGCCGCTGGGCACAAAGAACAGTGGCAGCTCTGTTCCATCAAGTCGTACCGATATAGCACTATTTTGCGGCTGAGACAGTAAATCTGAGGTGATTTTTGCGGCCAGTTCAGCCAGCACCGGGAATTGGAACAAGGTATTCAATGTGCAAATCATTCCCCGACCAGCGGCAATATTTATCATTCGCATAGCGAGCAATGAATGGCCGCCCAATGCGAAGAAGTTGTCATGGCGGCTGACCCGCTCAATACCCAGTAACTCACCCCAAATAGCCGCCAGAGTTGTCTCAGTTTCCCCTTGCGGCGCTTCATAGATCTGACGGGAAAAATCTTCCTCCTGCGGTGCCGGTAATGCCCGGCGATCTAGCTTGCCGTTCGGGGTTTGCGGGAAGGTATCCAGACGCACAAACGCTGACGGCACCATATAATCTGGCAAAATGGCGCTCAGATGAGCACGCAAACTGGACGTTAGCTCTTCATTCGCTCCCGCTACCACATAGGCGACCAAATGTTTGTCTCGACCATCCTCCCACACCGACACCGCCGCCTCTTGCACCGCCGGGTGTTCCAACAACCGGATTTCAATCTCCCCTAACTCAATTCGGAAGCCCCGAATTTTTACCTGCTCGTCATTACGGCCCAGAAATTCTAGATTACCGTCCAGTAAGTAACGGGCCAAATCCCCTGTGCGATACATCCGAGCACCGGATACCGGACTAAAAGGATCGGCTATAAAACGTTCCGCACTTAATTCCGGCTGGTTAAGATAACCCCGTGCAACCCCGACGCCGCCAATATACATTTCGCCAACGCAGCCTAATGGGACCGGTTGACCATATCTGTCCAGTAGGTAGACGCAGGTATTTTTAAGCGGCCGGCCGATAGAACTATCATCAGCCAGGGATAATATCTCCTTACAGGTCGCCGTTACGGTATTTTCCGTCGGACCATAGGCGTTCAGCAGTCGAGGTCGGTGGGTTTCCCGCGCAAACCAGTCCTGAATAGCGCTCTTTTTAACCGCTTCACCACCAATAATGATGAATCTGAGGCAATCCGGTAGCGGTAATGGGTTGTCTCTGGCAATCAGTTCAGACCAAAATAACGCCGGCAGTGACATCACTGTGATACGGTTCTGCCAGGCCAAGGCAATAAACTCCTGCATCGAAGTCAGCCAGCGATCATCACGCATGACTAATGTGGCGCCATTACACAATGACAAGCAGCACTCTTCTACTGAAACGTCAAACGCAAAAGAGGCGAATTGTAACAGCCGGTCTTGCGCAGTAACCGCATAGGTTTCGTTAAAACCCAGATGACGTTGATACACCGCCTGATGTTCTATCATCACCCCTTTCGGCTGCCCGGTTGAACCGGAGGTATAGATAACATAAGCCAGATGTTGTGGCGTCAATCCGATTACCTGTGGGTTATTGTCCGGCTGGTCTGGCAGGGTGTTCGAATCAAGTACCGTCAGCCCGGCTAGTACCTGTTCGCCAAGCGCCGTCCGGCCAGCTTCATCAATCAGTACCACTGACGGGGCCGTATCATCCAAAATATACGCCAGACGTTCTCCCGGATAAGCCGGGTCCAGCGGTACATAAGCCCCGCCAGCTTTCAGCACCGCCAACAACGCCTCCACTATCGCCGGGGAACGTGCCATGCAAATCGCTACTCTTTGATCTGGGACGACGCCTAATGTCATCAATTGATGGGCAAGGCGGTTGGCGCGAGCATTTAATTCGGCATAGCTGAAACTTTGCTCTTCATATACTAACGCAGTCGCCTCCGGGGTTTTCTCTACCTGTCGCTCAAACAGTTGGTGAACACATAATGGGTCAGGATACGGGTTTTCCGTGGTATTCCAGGTCTCCAGCAACAATGCACGTTCCGTTTCAGGCAGGATGTTCAATGCGCGTACCGGCGTCTCTGGCGCCTGTTCAAGCGCTTCCACCAGACTTTCCAGCGCCTGCTGCATATAATCGCATAGTCTCTCTGGCGCAAACGGCTGCACCACCAGAGCGGTTAGCCCCAACGAGGAACCACCATCCTCCACCGACAGCCCAAATGGGTAGTTAGTCCGCTCCTGTCCGTCCAGAAATTCAACGCCTGCGATGATGTCATCTGACATTGCCGATAAAGCATTATGTCGATAGTTGAACAGAGCGCTAAAGAGCGGCGTGCCGCTGGCAATACCACTGCACCGCTGGGCCAGCGCCAGTGAAGCATGCTCATGCTCCAGCAACCCGGCCAGGCGCAAATGTACCGCACGCACGCTATCCTGTATCGGGGTATCATCAATATCCAATCGCAATGGCAGGGTATTCATAAACAGCCCCATGCCATTGTCTGCCCCCTCTCCCGCTTCCATGCGCCCAAACAGAACTGTGCCAAACACCACTTTCTCTTGTCCGCTGGTATGCGACAGTACCTGTGCCCAAGCCAGATGACACAACGCCGCCAAACTGACACCGAAACGCCGAGCCAAGCCACGCAAACGGTCATTCAGCTCAGGCGCCAGCATCCGATGAAATTCCCTCATTTGAGAGCCGTCACGATGTACTTCCGCCAGCCCGAATGGGAATGTTGGTTCATCCACCTCCGCCAACATGTCGGTAAAGAAACGGGTATGTGCTGCCTGATCCCCCTTCAACCGAGTCTGAGCCACCAGATTGCGGAAAGGAACCGGCGCCGGCAAGCTATCCCCCTGCCCGGTAAAATAGGCCCGCACTTCACGGTGCATCACTTCCAACGTTTCATGGTCGCCAATCAAGTGATGCTGCAATTCCAGTAAGAACCAGCGGCCATCAGTTTCCTGAGTGATGACAAAATGCAGTAACGGCGCCTGACTCAAATTAAGACGATAGTGCCCCGGATCAAAACGCCGGGTTAACTGGTCAATAACTGGGCCGTCAGCCGGATCTAACGTCAGTTCCGTCACAGGCAACCGTGCCTGACGCCAGACCACTTGCGCCGGAACTGATAATCCTTGCCAGATAAAAGCCGTACGCAAGATGTCATGGCGATCAATCGCCTGTTGTACCGCCGCCAGATAACGGTCCAATAGCGAGCGATTCTCAAAGATTACCGGATAGAGCAACAGATACGGGTCGCCTTTCTGTTCCAACAAGTGGTGAAACAGGATACCGTCCTGCAACGGCGACAACGCATAGATATCCTGAATATTAGCCACTCCACCCGGTACCTGCCCGACGATGCGATCAATATCAGTCTGAGTGAGATCAATCAGCGGCAACATCGCCGGCGTCAGCGTCGTAGTGGCCGGGGTGATGACATTAGGCGGCACCACGACAGCCTGATGTTGTCCCAATGTTTGGGCCAAGTCTGACAACACCGGAAATTGGAACAGAGCCCGCGCCGTCAGAGTCAACCCCAAGTGACGCAAGCGTTCAATCATGCGTACAGCGAGCAATGAATGGCCGCCCAACACAAAGAAGCTGTCATGTCGGCTAATCTGCTCAATACCCAATAACTCACTCCAGATGGCAGCCAGGGCGATCTCTGCTTCCCCTTGCGGCGCTTCATAGACCTGACGGGCAAAATCCTCTTCCCGCGGCGCCGGTAATGCCCGGCGATCTAACTTGCCGTTCGGCGTCTGCGGGAAAGCATCCATACGTACAAAGGCCACCGGAACCATATAGTCAGGTAAAATCGCACTTAAGTATTCACGTAAATCAGCAGCTAATCTCTCATGCGCTTCCGCTGCCACATAGGCGACCAGCCGTTTGTGTTGCCCGTCGTCCAATGCCAGCACCGCCGCCTCTCGTACCGCCGGGTGCTCTATCAACCGGGCTTCAATCTCCCCTAGTTCGATCCGGAAGCCCCGAATTTTTACCTGCTCGTCGTTACGCCCCAGGAACTCCAGCTCGCCATCCGGCAGGTAGCGGGCCAAATCGCCGGTGCGATACATTCGCGCACCGGATACCGGACTAAAGGGATCGGCTATAAAACGTTCCGCACTCAATTCCGGCTGGTTAAGATAACTCCGTGCTACGCCTACGCCGCCAATATACATTTCACCAACGCAGCCTAATGGGACGGGCTGACCGTATTTGTCCAGCAGGTAAATACGGGTATTTTTAACCGGCCGACCGATAGAACGATCGTCTGTCGGGAATAATATCTCCTTACAGGTCGCCGTCACGGTATTTTCCGTCGGGCCATAGGCGTTCAATAGTCGAGGTCGATGGATTTCTTGCGTAAACCAATCCTGAACGGCACTCTTTTTCACTGCCTCACCCCCAATGATGATGAGTCTGAGGCAATCCGGTAACGGTAATCCATTATCTCTGGCGACCAATTCGGACCAAAATAACGCCGGCAGAGACATCACAGTGATACGGTTTTGCCGGGCTAAGGTAATAAATTCCTGCATAGAAGTTAGCCAACGCTCATCACGCATCACTAACGTGGCGCCATTACACAATGACAAGCAGCACTCCTCTACTGAAACATCAAACGCAAAAGAGGCAAATTGTAATAACCGGTCTTGCGCAGTGACGGCATAGGTGTCATTAAAGCCCTGATGACGTTGATACAGCGCCTGATGTTCTATCAGCACCCCTTTCGGCAACCCGGTTGAACCGGAGGTATAGATGACATAAGCCAGATGTTGCGGCGTCAATTCGGCTACCTGTGGGTTACTGTCCAGCTGGTCCGGCAGAATATTCGGGTCAAATACCGTCATCCCGGCCAGTGCCTGTTCGCCAAGCGCCGCACGACCAGCTTCATCAGCTAATACCACTGACGGAGCCGTATCATTCAGGATATACGCCAAGCGTTCTCCCGGATAAGTCGGGTCCAGCGGCACATAAGCCCCACCCGCTTTCAGCACCGCCAACAAAGCCGCCACTACCGCCGGTGAGCGTGCCATGCAAATTGCCACCCGCTGATCCGGTATCACGCCCAATGCAATCAGTTGGTGGGCAAGGCGGTTGGCGCGAGCATTTAATTCGGCATAACTGAGCGTTTGCTCTTCATATACTAACGCGATCGCTTCCGGGGTTTTCTCTACCTGTTGTTCAAACAGTTGGTGAATACATAATGGGTCAGGATAAGGGATTTCTGTGGCATTCAAGGTTTCCAGTAACAGTGTCCGTTCCGTTTCGGGCAGGACATTTAGCACCCGTATCGGCGTCTCCGGGGCCTGTTCAAGGGCTTCCACCAGACTTTCCAACGCCTGCTGCATATAACCGCATAGTCGATCCGGCTCAAACGGTTGTACCACCTGAGCGGTCAATCCTAACGTAGAACCACCATCCTCCACCGACAGGCCAAATGGATAGTTGGTCCGTTCCTGTTCCCCCAGGAATTCAATCCCGGCCATCGCCTCATCCAGCGCCGGCAGTTGCTCATTATGGCGATAGTTGAACAGGGCGCTAAAGAGTGGACTCTCACCCTGAACCCCACTGCACCGCTGGGCCAGCGCCAGTGAAGCATGCTCATGCTCCAGTAATTCAGCCAATCGTAACTGAACCGCCATCACGCTATCCTGTACCGGGGTATCATCGATATCCAATCGCAACGGCAAGGTATTCATAAACAACCCCATGCCATTATCTGCCCCTTCCCCCGCCGCCATACGCCCAAACAGCACGGTGCCAAACACCACTTTCTCTTGCCCGCTGATACGCGACAACACTTGCGCCCAGGCCAGATGACACAACGCCGCCAGACTGATGCCCAAACGCCGGGCCTGACTGCGTAGGCGATCATTTAACGTGGCGGTTAGCATCCGGTAGGATTCCGTCATGCGAGATCCGTCACGATGCACCTCCGCCAGTCCGAATGGCAATGTTGGCTCATCCACCGCCGCCAACATGTTGGTAAAGAAACGGGTATGCGCTGCCTGACTCACCCCCAACCGAGACTGAGCTACCAGATTGCGGAAAGGAGCCGGCGTAGGTAGGCGCTCTTGCTGCCCGGCAAAATAGGCCCGCACTTCACGATGCATCACTTCCATCGTTTCATGATCGCCAATCAAGTGATGCTGCACTTCCAGCAAGAACCAACGACCATCCGTTTCCTGAGCGATAACAAAATGCAATAACGGAGCCTGCCCCAGATCAAGACGATATTGACTCGGATCAAAACGCTGGGTTAACTGGTCAATCACCGAACCGTCAGCCGGGTCTAGCGTCAGCTCCGTCACAGGCAACTGAGCCCGGCGCAAGACCACTTGTGCCGGGGCTGACAATCCTTGCCAAATAAAAGCTGTCCGCAGGGTGTCATGACGATCAATCGCCTGTTGCACTGCCGCCAGATAACGATCCAACAAAGCTCGGTTAGCAAAGACCACCGGGTAGAGCAACAGATACGGGTCGCCTTCCTGTTCCAACAGATGGTGGAACAGAATACCGTCCTGCAACGGCGACAACGCATAGATATCCTGAATATTAGTCATCCCGCCCGGCGCCAGTTCAACGATGTGATCAATCTCATTTTGGGTCAGATCAATCAATGGCAACATCTCCGGCGTCAGCGCCGTGGTAGTGGGAGTGATGACGTTAGGCGGTATTATCACGGTCTGATGCTGTCCCAACGCTTGGGCCAACGCTGACAGCGCCGGTGACTGGAAAAGATCACGCGCCGTTAGTGTCAATCCCAAGTGACGCAGACGTTCAATCATGCGTACAGCAAGCAGTGAATGGCCGCCTAACGCAAAGAAACTGTCATGCCGACTTATCTGCTCAATGCCCAATAATTCACGCCAGATAGCTGCCAGGGCGATCTCAGCCTCCCCTTGCGGCGCCTCATAAATCTGACGGGCAAAATCTTCCTCTCTTGGCGCCGGTAATGCCCGACGATCCAGTTTGCCGCTCGGAGTTTGCGGGAAGGTATCCAGACGCACAAAAGCGACCGGAACCATATAGTCAGGTAAAGTCGTACTCAAGTATTCACGTAAATCAGCAGCCAATTTCTCGTGTGCTTCCGCCGCCACATAGGCGACCAGCCGTTTGTGCCGCCCATCATCCAGTGCCAGCACCGCCGCCTCTTGTACCGCTGGGTGTTCCACCAAACGGGTTTCAATTTCCCCCAACTCAACCCGGAAGCCACGGATTTTAACTTGTTCATCGTTACGGCCCAAGAATTCCAGATCACCGTCCGGCAGAAAGCGGGCCAAATCCCCGGAGCGATACATCCGCGCGTCGGATTCCGGGCTAAAGGGGTCCGGCAGAAAACGTTCCGCGCTCAATGCAGGTCGGTTGAGATAACCTCGCGCCACACCCACACCGCCAATGTACATTTCTCCAATGCCACCCAATGGAACCGGTTGACCTTCTCTATCCAACAGATATATGCGGGAATTTTTAGTTGGCCGACCGATAGAACGGGCATCTTCCGGGGATAATAGCTCCTTATAAGTCACCGTCACGGTATTTTCCGTCGGACCATAACCGTTCAACAACCGGGGCCGGTGGCCTTCCTGCTTAAACCAATCCTGAACGGCGTTCTTTTTTACCGCCTCACCACCAATCATGACGAGTCGAAGGCAATCCGGTAACGATAACCCAGGCTCTCTAGCCGCCAGTTCAGACCAGAATAGAGTCGGCAGAGAAACAATCGTAATACGATGTTGCCGGGTTAAAGCAATAAATTCCTGTACCGAAGCCAGCCAGCTATCATCCCGGATCACCAGTGCGGCCCCATTGCATAATGTCGAGAAAAATTCTTCTACTGAAACATCAAACGCAAACGCGGCAAATTGCAACACCCGATCTTGCACAGTGACGGCATAGGTGTCATTAACGCCCAGAAGACGTTGATAAATCGCCTGATGTTCTATCATCACCCCTTTCGGCTGCCCGGTTGAACCGGAGGTGTAAATCACATAGGCCAGATGCTGTGGCGTTAACGCAGTCACCAATGGATTGCTGTCCGGTTGGTCGGGGAGGATATTCGGATCAAGCACTGTTAACCCAGTCAGCGCGGCTTCACCCAACGCTTCCCGACCAGCCGCATCAGCCAACACCACTGACGGGGCAGTATCATTTAGGATATACGCCAGACGTTCCGCCGGGTAGGTTGAATCCAGCGGCACATAGGCCCCGCCAGCTTTCAGCACTGCCAACAGCGCCACCACCATCGCCGGGGAGCGTGCTACACAGATCGCTACTCGCTGGTCCGGTACGACGCCCAATGCAATCAACTGGTGCGCCAGCCGGTTAGCGCCAGCATTTAATTCAGCATAACTGAGTCTTTGCCCTTGATACTCTAACGCCGTGGCCTCTGGAGCTTGTTCTGCCTGTTGCTCAAATAACTGATGAATACATAACGGGTCAGGATAAGGGATTTCAGTCGTGTTCCAAGTTTCCAGCAATAATGTACGTTCAGACTCAGGCAACAAATTAAGCTGCCCGACGGGAACTTCATCCCCCATCCTGTTCGACGCTGCCAGCACCTGTAAGTGCTCACTCATCCGTAAAACAACTTCCGTGCTCAGACGGTTTTCATCATAGATCCAGCGAAAACCGCCCTGCTCATTTATCTGGAAGGTCAACAATTCGCCAGATATCTTCTGATCACGTGGCTTATCATCCTTTATCAACGAGACGGTGATTCGCCACGGCCGACTGGTTGCCAACGCCGGAATAGCCTGCAACGAAGGAGAACAAGAGAAGAGATCACAACTAAATGTACCGTATTGCTCCAACCGGGACAGCTCATCATCAACCCAGCCAGCTACCTCACGCCAAGGCTTATCAAGCGCTACCTCAACGGCCATAGGCACCACCGTCGCCAGATTTGCCGACTCATCTTTTACCTCATCCACACGCCAACCGATTTGGAATGAGGTCTGTTGAGTCAGGCGCGCAAGGTAAATGACAAAAGTCTGCAACAACGTTCGCAATGGCTCCTCTTCACCATTTTTGGGTAGAGGGAACTGCCAAGCGCTCATTGTCCATCTGGGTTCTGTTTGTTCTCCGGCGGTTTCGAAAGGTAACTGGAGGGGTTGCAAAGCAGCAAGACGCTCATACCAAAATAATTCACTGGGTGTGAGTCTCTCAAGGATATTCTTTGTATTTCGAGTCTGTTGTGAAACGTCATTTGCGTCGGTCATATTTTCTGACGTCTGAGTTTTAAACGCACTTCCCACTTTAGCAATGTTATTTTTCATCTACTACCTCAATGAATCTGTTAGAAATTTGAAAACCGTCATTCCCGACAGTCATCACTAATGTTTCTCTCCTACTTCTTGCCCAAAAATAAAAATAAACACATCGGCTATCCATCCAAGAGACTCAGATACCGGATGCTACAGATCGATTAATTGACTGTAATTTTCGTTGACGGACGCTGATATTACATAATTAAAAACTTAATCATTAACTATATTTATTATCCATAACTACCCAATAACCTTTATATTTTATCCGTTTTCCATTAATGCCAAATTAAAACCATTTCAAAAACAAACCAAGTATTTTTAAAGACAAAACAGATCAACTCACATTTAATTATCAAAGTATTACTTTGACAATCACCTATAAAACAGTCTCAATTACAATAATAAAAAGATATACTAATTTCAAATGCAGTTATTCAATAGGCATAAAATAATCCTGTGCATTCAACTATATCAAAATATAACGCCAAGCTAAAAATAATTCATAAAAAATTATTTTTCAACAATAAGACAATACCACAAATGGACAAATAAAAATTATATTTAACTTAATTACATATATTCCGTAATAATTAGAACATAAAAAAAACACAAATGTTATTATATCAACAACCAATAATAAACAATTTCAAATTAAAATAACTTAATTTTTCATTGCTTTACAATAATACACAACGCAATCTATATACTACTCAATAATATTTACTATCGCACAAATCAAACACTCTCCCATTTAAATACTTTAACTTTAAGGCACTCTATATCTCATTCAAATTTCAAATATAATAAAATAACTTTTTCACTACATACATTTATAACTAAACATTAATTTGAATTTTATGATTAATTCTATTTTAAAATAGCATGGATATTAACACCAATTATCTTTAATATATTAATCAATTGTTATTTTTATAAAATTATCTATTTATGTCTTCTATAACTCACATCCTTAAATGTTAATGATAAAGCAGCTATAATAGCTGGAATGGATAAAATGGCAAAAATAGTGCCATGACTTAATTCAAGCTTGATCAGTTCTGCGCCAAATAAGATACCGAAAATCCCACCGAATCTTCCAAACCCTAACATCCAGGCAACACCTGTTGCCCTACAATGAGTAGGATAAAATTGTGCAGAGATTGCACCCATCGACGCCTGAGCGCCATTCATCGTTATCCCGGCAAGAAATATAAAAATACTCAATAATAATACATTCTCTTCCTGACCAATAAAAAAGACCAACACACCAGCCAGGGCATAATTAGTTGCAACCACTTTATGAGGATTAATTCGATCCATTAACCAACCGGAAAAGACCGTACTAATTACACCTCCCAAAGGAAATAATCCTGTCAGTGTTGCCGCCATGCTAATACTGAAACCAACATCATTCATTAAAAACGGCATCCAACTTGTCAGAACATAAAAAACCAATGCTCCCATGCAATAGGTTATCCATAACATTGTCGTCCCAACTAAGAATCGATTAGATAAAACCGTTTTAATTGACGACTTATATATAACTTCTTCTCCATCAAAAGTAAATTTGTTTATATCACTTAAAGTATCGCCGGTCATTTTAGACAGAATTCGTCTTATATTATTATCCTTTGAACCACCTTTCAAAGCCAAATATCTAAGTGATTCAGGTAATAGAAAAAAGAGAAATAGCGATAGAAATAACGGCAGAATACCCCCTAAAATCAAAACTCCCTGCCAGCCAAAATGTGGAATAATCCATGCGGAAATTACCCCACCTACCGCAGCACCGAGAGGAAAACCACAAAAAACGATATTTATTAACAAAGATCGCCGATTCTCTGGTGCATATTCAGATATTAAGGTTATTGCATTTGACATCGCCGCACCAAGACCTAACCCAGTCAAAAAACGCAAAATAGTTAATGTCTGTATTGAATCTGCGACAGCGGTAGCAAGACTCAATAGGCCAAAAACCGTGACGGATATTGTCAGCACTGACCTTCGACCAAACCGATCGGCAAGTGGACCGGCAAAAATCGACCCCAACGATAACCCAACAAGAGCGGCGCTCATAGCCGGCCCAAGAGCGGCGCCTTCTACTTTAAAATCATTGACCACGGCTGGCGCAATATACCCCATTAATACCGTATCAAAACCATCAATAACAACAATTAAGAAACATAAAATTAATACTTGCCATTGAACTTTAGAGAATCTTTGATTATTAATAACATGTTGAATACTGACTGTTTTAGTGCTATCCATCTTAAATCACCAATATTAAAAAACTCATTATTCTTAATTATAAAGATAAATTATCTGGTTTAATAATAGAGGTAAAGAAAATTTATTTTCAATATTTCCTGCGTTAATTTTATTAACATCCATATTATCATCATGAAAAACATAATTGACGTTATTATTTTCAATTTATAACATTTTCCTGAAATATTTTTATTGACTGATGGTCACATCTCTAATTTAAAATTTCTGCCCTCTGCCCTCTGCCCTCTGCCCTCTGCCCTCTGCCCTCTGCCCTCTGCCCTCTGTCCTCTGTCCTCTGAATTCACATTAATAATGACGAAAACATCTAATAACCTATCCCACTTTTGAGAATTCATGAATTCCTAATCAATTGTTTTAATTGCTCTTTTATGATTTTTCCACTTGCGTTTCTGGGCAAAGTTAAAAAAGTATATCCTTTAGGGCGCTTATACCGTGCTATTACCGTACAAACATAATTATTCAGTTCATACTCTGTAACTGATGAAGTTTCTTCGAGTTCTATAAATGCATACGGTACTTCACCCCAATGTGAATCTGGCTTTGCTACAACGGCGGCAGCTAAAACACCGGGATAGTTTGACAGTATATTTTCCAATTCCAGACTAGAAATATTTTCACCGCCAGAAATAATGATATCTTTCTTTCTATCTATAATTCTGACATAGCCATCATCTTCAACGACAGCCAAATCCCCCGTAAAAAGCCATTGACTTGCTGTATCAAAAGTCACATGCCGATCTGGATCATAAGATGCAACCATATTTCCACGAATTACAAGTTCACCAACAGTCTTGCCATCAAAAGGCACCTGTAGTCCCGTATTTTCCTCAAGAACACAAACTTGACCTTGTAAATTTGAGACAATGCCTTGACGCATCCTCTTGGATATTCTTGCGGATTTAGAGAGCTTCTCCCAATCACTCTTCTCTTCACACACAACGACCGGCCCATATGTCTCAGTCATACCATAGACTTGCGTTACTGCTATTCCAATGGAATCTAATAGAGAAAACATCATCTCTGTAGGCGGCGCGCCTGCGACTAATCCATGAATTTTCTCCTTAAAATGCAGCCCTTGTTTCCGCGCAATAGTACCTAATGCGCAATGGACAATAGGCGCTCCACAATAGTGTGTTACCTTATGCTTCTGCATTAGCAGTACCGCTTCTTCTGCGTCAAACTTGCGCATACAGATGTGTGTACCTCCCCGAGCAGTGATAGCCCACGGAAAACACCACCCATTACAGTGAAACATTGGTAACGTCCATAGGAATGTCGGTCGTTTTGGTATATCCCAATCCAGAACATTAGAAATGGCATTAAGAAATACGCCACGGTGAGAATAGACAATAAGTTTAGGTTGTCCACTTGTTCCTGAAGTTACATTTATGCTGATCGCCTCTTGTTCATCTCGTAGAGAAAAAGACAACTCCCCCGATTTATACGTAGTTATCAGCGATTCATATTGAATAAATTCTCGGTCAGAAATTGATTCTGAAATGACTACACCATCCACATCAACAACGATGATCTTTACTTGTTTGTCTAGGGAAACATCATCCAACAGTGAAATAAAGGTTCTATCAATGAACAATACCTTAGGATTAAGTTTTTTAAATATAAAATTTAAAGTATTTGAGTCTGTTCGGGTACTGAGCGCATTCAATATACCGCCTGCCATTGGAACCGCAAAATGTAATTCAAGAAGTTCGTGTATATTGGGTAGAAGCGCGGACACAACTGTTTCTTTACAAACGCCAATTTTTTTCAGAGCTATTGCAAGCCTTTCGCACCGAGATGCATATTGGCTCCAAGTCCAATGACATTCTCCATCTATTACCGCAATATCATCTCCGTTACTCAATACTGCTCGTCTTAGAAATGAAATAGGCGAAAGTGCGACACCATCATATTCACTTAAGAAGAAATTAGAATCAGTCATATTTCTCACTCCCTTTTTTATATATGCTAAAAGCGATTGATATCATGATAAGAAGCAATATAGCGTCGATAATAATTGGTGCATCGACTCCACCAAATTGCTGAGCATATGGTGTTACAGCTTGGCCGACCGCTTGAGCTAAAAAAGTACTTGTGCCTAAGAATCCATAAATTGCAGGTATTTGCTCAACAGGATAAATCTTCGATATAAACTGATGAAAGGCAGTGAAATAAATGGTACTACCAAGACCACCCAATAGTAACATTATCCAAAGACCTAAGTGAGCTGATACCAAAAGAGCGCCGCTCGGTTGTAAAAACAAAAGCATAAGAGAGATGACGAATCGTGCCTTTAAAGCTGTTTTTCGTAACAACTTACGCAGTGGTAAAACCAAAAAACCTCCCGCAGCCGCAACAGCAAACGAATAACCAACCTCTGTTGGATTGAATCCACTAGCGTATACAGCAAAGATAGGCCATGAGGCTAACCATAAACCAAGACACACAAATTCCAGATGGTGAACTAGAAGTAGTCTCCAATTACGACTAAAGAGCTGAGCGTACGTTATCCGAATATGTTCACGACTATGATTGTCAGTAGATGTAATTGCAGTTTTTTGGGGCAATATTATCAGACACAAGGAATACAGAATTGCTGAGAATAAGAAAACACTATAAAGGTCAAATTTCGCAACGATAATCCCACCTGCCATTGGACCTGCTAAACGCCCGGCATTTTGGGAAATAACATAGCTATCATTCACCGACTCAAAATTCGGAGATTGGGAAAATCTATTAAGCTGTGTTCGCCAAGAGATAATGAATCCTGAAAAAAAAGCCCCTTCCAGCAGCTTGGAACACAATAGTAAACTAACAGGGTTGCTAAAAAGGAATAGACAGAAGCTACAAAACATAAGTCCAATTAATGCACCGGTATATACCTGTAAACAGTTTTTAGGCGAGATAAATTGCCCCATGATAGGCTGGAATACCATTCTTCCAATAGCAGTTCCCGATAGGAAGACGGCTGCTTGTGTTGTGGAAAAACCCGTCGTTTCTACAAGCAAAGGTATATAACCCACGGCCGCAGTAGCTGCGGCCCAAAAAAGGAAACCTCGAACAAATGTAGTAAAAGGTAGCAGATCTAATTTTCCATTCATAATTCGGCCTCTACTCTACTTGAGCGATTGAGGAACTGTGTTTGTCTTAGAAACCTGTTCATAAACCGCAGCAAGCAATGCAACCGAATTTTCGTGAGTTGATAACTCTGAGTTCGCATCTCCACCATTTAAAAAATCGCGAAGCTGCTCTTTTCTTGCATGGACATTCAAGCCCGCGCATAGAGGGAGGCTTGGATTTAACTGCGATAGATCTTTGCGGTTGATTCGTAACACAGTTTGTTCCCCTTTCCGGGTAAACATTGGATGGGTAGCAATAGTTATGTTGAAATCTTCCGGTATCGTGTTACCTTCCGTCAGTTTCCGGAAAGAATTCGATACGATGCTAATTGAGCAGAAGTGCCCTAGATGAATATTTACGATTTCCTGTCGTATTCGTCCATCGCTTGGAATACTATTCGGCATTATCCTGCCGGTTAAGGTTGTTTCTATCAGATCCATGCTAAAGAACATTCGATGTTGAATACCTTTGGCATAATTCCCTATTACTGAGAAGTCTAATTCACCATAGTCCGATAATTGATGTGCAATTTGATCTTGGCTTTTATCCTCTTTCTTAAGGATATGTGAATAAGTCGTAAATGGTAGAGCTTCCGCCAACGCATTTGGGCGTACTACCATTGTTTTGACATGTGGTTTCAGGAGGTCTATATCCTGTATTTTTTTATTGTAGAATGCAAAGCGAGCGACCAGATCTAAATAATGATACCCAGAATAAAATAATACTCCATAACCGTATTTAAGTGGATGGTTTTCCAAATTAAGCATTTCCGATGGAATAACCCACCATCCACCACCAAAATGAACATGCATTGATGTGATAGGTATTTGGAATAAGCCCATGAATTCAGTTAGAAACTTTTCCACATATCTATATCCAAATTGCATTCGACGTTCACAACTGACTACAAATCTACTGTCGGTTTTTTTCGAAGCAGTCAATAGTTCTGTGAAATCTATCATTAAATTTTCTGCGTTTGATGAATAAGGGGCGGTTATTGGTTTATCCATGAACACATTCAATCCATTTTCGGCTGCCCATAGAGCATATACTTTATGAGCTTTTGGTTCAGTACTCACTATAACAGCATCAGCTTGATGAGCTTCTGGAATTGCAGAAAGTAACCTAGAGATTTCATCTGAATCCGGATAATTTCTGTATTGTTCATCAAGAAACAAGTATGCTCTGGGTTTTAATCCTTTCTCATTTAATGCACAACGAATTTTCATTTCTCGGCATTTCAAGTCAACTATAAGCATAACCTCAATGGTATCGCGGTACTCCAATATAACATCTAAATATCTATTTAAAAAATGAGGACCACATCCAAATACGATTAGTTTCCGTACTAGTTTATGCTTTGTTTTCATAAATATAGCTCCTGTGGTCGCAGAATTGGCGCTTTACTGTCAATACTGTCATAGTAATGGGCCAACCAACCAGCAGCACGGCTAAAGCAAAGGAGAGCAGTATTCATGTGCGACTTGAAACCAGCCCTACGAAGTAGCACCCCATTAAATAAATCCGGATTTGGATATAATCCCCGTTGCGAAAAATGCTGCCTTTTCGATACTTCTGATGCAAGTTCTTGCGAAATATTTACATAGGAAGAAATAACATCGAATTTTGCCTTCTGTTTGACAAGAATATCGCTCATGTAAGAAGCTCGAGGGTCTGGTTGTTTATAAATTCGATGACCAAATCCCATAAGACGTTGCTTTCTTTCTACTAGTTCATCAATAAAAGTACTAATATTTTTAGAATTGTCATGTATATCATCGATCATTAAACCAACTTCCTCACTCGCTCCGCCATGAAGAGGGCCGCTGAATGCACAAATACCCGCAGCTACAGCATTAAATGGATCTGCACCGGAACTTGCTACAGCTCTAACGGTTGCAGTTGAGCAATTCAGTCCATGTTCTGCATGAAGAATTAAAAACTTGTTTAACATTTCTTCTGCTACATCGTCACATTGTTGGCCAAAACATGTTGCTAAAAAGCTTGCAAAGAATCGATGTTTAGTATCGAAAAAAGTTTTAAATATAGGTTCGGATGTAGCATATTTCTGAACATATATAGCAATTGCGGCAGCTATTGTTGCCAAAATAGATGCAGTAATTATCAAACGTTCGTCCTTTGTTTTTATAGAATGGTCAGAAAGCCATTTATTCTGCGAAGATAGAACTGCAATTGCAAGGAAATCAGTGGGAGTAGTATCGAATATTACTGGTGATAATTTTTCAATATGCTTGAGTGCTGACAGGTAATTGTTATGGAGCATATCCAAAAACTCTTCACTTCCTTCTGAATTTAGTTTTCCTGTAATCAGAAGATACACAACATCACTAAAATAATAGTTATTTGCCAGATCTCTGACATTATGGCCTCGGTATTCAAGCTTCAACTCTTTTTCATCGATTCGTCCTACATTACTTCTACAGATGGCTGTTTGCATTAAACCCTCATCGAGGATCTTCATCTTTACTTTTCGATTTGGCTTGAGAATAGTTTGGTCTGATAATTGTTGCACTTCAAAAAATTCGTTAATTGATTTTTGTAAGATTTTGGACGTCATACTTTATTCCTCTTAATAATATTATGTGCATTAAACTGACACATTGATTTAAATAGGATTATACCCGTCATCTTTCAAGTTGCCTCTTTGTTGGCTGCACTCGCTCACCCCGGTCACATAGTTTGCTATGCTCCCGGGGATTCACTCCCTTGCCACCGCGATCCATTTTGAAATCCATAGGGTATACAATAATTAAATTATTGCACTAGCTAATGACGATGTTTAGATACGAATCAATACCTTACTCATCGTAATATGTTTAGCTAAAAGAACTAGCGTCATTCCGTCTATAAAATTGACTTCTCGACCTGTACCATATTTAATTTCTCTGCCACTATTTCACATGCGTCAAGTAATGAATAGAATAAGTTTTCTAATTCCGCTCGACTTCCAATAAGCAATTTCTGCTTTAGCGTATTCTCACATTCCTTTAGGTTTTGCGTATATTTAATAATGTTGGTGAGAATTTCGTTGTCTCTGTAGTATTCCAAAACCTGAGTTTTCTTTGTTGGGTAGAAACCACTCTTTAGGATTTGCAAAGGACGTAAGCAACCATGATCGGTGAGTTTCATCATCAGTCCAAGCATATAATGTGCCCGATGTCCATATGTACCAGAAATCAGATAAGAACGAGCTATTTGCCTTATAGTAAATAAGTTATTAATAATGCCATATATATCGTTTTTCAATGACGGTTTCATTTCTAAAGCAAGATTACCATAGACACGCTTAGTTCCATTAATGAGCGCATATGCTCTGAAACTAGGATACTGGTGAACATTCGATTCACTATATACGGAGATGGATAAATCCTTGAACTTGGATTGTGTTGAGCGAATTGCTTCAAGGATAACTGTATCGACTTTATCCACGATAACAATAGAGTCTATATCTGAACCACTTCGCATATCACCCCGGGCAGCACTACCGTGGAGATAAAAGGCTAATAATCTATCTCCAATAAATTGCTTTAAAAGAATAATCACTTGATCAATAAGCGGTTGTAATGAAAGAAGATCATCTACTTTACCCTGTGCTGGAACAATTCGTGTCTCCGGGTACAAGTGCTGTAATAATGTCGAATAGTACTCCGCAATTTTACTTAACCGTGCCGCTGCATCACGGAAAACATTAATATCGGACAAAAGCTCTTCTTCGAATTTTTGCCAAGATATATTGCAAGTGATCAGCCAATTAAGGTCTTCTGTTGGTGCTTTCAAAACATACGCACTATCTTTGTGAATACAGGATAGTCCCTCCGATTCGAGCAAACGATATAGCCCCAATTCGGCGTAACGCATTGCCCAACCAAGCTGGCGTACTCCCCAAACGTGAGTCTTTGGCGTCAAGTTTCTGAGGTAGTAAAGACGTGCAATATGAGCAACGCTAAAAACTGCTTGTCTATATATATCAAGATTTCCTTTGATACTAGGGAGTACCACATCACTTATTTTTTCCGACCGTAAGAGCCAAGGATTCTTAGTAAATTGCCACATACAATGAGGCGGATAATATGACAACTCACTAATCGTAAGATAATTTAGGGTAAACTCAAAAAACTCCGCCTGAAGGTATCTTAGTGATGTAATGCAACCTGTGACGAAATTATCAGGTAAAATCACGTAGAAATGCCTCACACACCGAGAAGAATAATCGGGTTGGCGGAGATATGAATCAGTTTCCACAATACCAAGGAGATTCTCTCCAAAAACTTCTAATGCGGACTGAATAAAATAGTCAGTTCTTGCGTCCATATAAATTTACTCTATAAGTATATCAAGTCCATAAATCATGCATCGAATCAAGCTACATGTTTTAATAAGTTATAGTCGTAAGCAACAAGAATCTTAATCAAAAACGGTCCATTAAGAATGATATGCTTATTCCAAGATTTTCGGAAGTTCTTCTTTTTAAATTTACTCCCATATTAAGAAATACAGTCGGTGCCTTTCAATTCCAGACCAACATTACAGTATTATTGAGGCGAGACAGACCATGAATACCGGTAAATTAACGGTTATCTCAATCCATTACTACGACATTATATATTTTCAGGCATTAAGAAAATACTTGGTGCACAAGTCGCCTATCAGCACAAGCGCACCTAGCAATACGGTGGATCAATCCATTGCAAGCTATAATCCCGGCGCTTTCCATAATGAAGTTGTCAAACCATGATCGACTAACGTTAATTGATCAGCATATATCGCCTGCCAGTCCTGTTTAGCCTTTTGATACACTTCATAATGTTCAGGATTTGGCTGATATTCATGTTGCCAACGCACCAGTTTTTCCCCTGTCGTCCCCATTGCATCATAAAGCCCCACTCCCACTCCGGCGGCAATGGCACATCCCAAAGCGGTTGATTCTTTAACCATCGGCACCCGAACCGGCAATCCTGTCACATCAGATAAAATCTGGCTCCATAATTTTCCTTTTGAACCACCACCAGCGAATACCAGTGAATCCGGTTTCACTGCGGAAAAAGCAGAAATCAGATCCAAGTTACAGGCCGAGACAATCGCCGCGTTCTCTTCCAACGCACGAAATAGGGTCGCTTTATTGCATTTCTCAGGATCAATGGAAAGGTTAATAAAGGAAGGCGCGGCGTGATACCAGGCTTTAAATCGCATCACATCAGAGAAAATTGGCATGATACCGTAAGCGCCTGCCGGGACTCTGGCCGCCATATCTTCCAGTAAGCTATAAGTATCAACACCAAGACGCTCCGCCAACAGCTTTTCTTCCGCGCAAAATGCGTCCCTAAACCAACGCATGGTTAAGCCAGTAAAGAAACTAATGGACTCCGCCTGAACCATGCCAGGTATAACATGAGGATTTATCCGTGTATTCATATTCGGGTCAGTGACCGGCGCCGGCAGATTGACAACCTGCTGCCAGAAAGTGCCACCGATAACGGCGGTCTGGGCAGGTTTGACAACACCTAAGCCAAGACAGCCGAGCTGTACATCGCCACCGCCCATAATGACCGGTGTGCCAACATTCAATCCACATTGAACAGCGGCTTTCTCAGTGACGTAACCTAACAAGGTTCCGGTCTCTTTTACCGGCGAAAGAATATCAGAGCGCAATCCTGCCATCTCAAGCAGATCGGGCCGCCAGTCACGGCTTGCCAGATCCAGCATGCCTGTCGTACCGGCATTGGAGGGATCGACAGCCAACTCGCCACTGAGCATATTTGCCAGCCAGTCGCTAATCATGGTTAAAGCCGCTGCCTGACGATAGATATCAGGACGATGATGAGCCAACCATAACAGACGAGGCATTGCACCCAAGGCTAATGTTTGCCCTGAACACTGATAAACATCATATTCAAAAGTGCTGTCATACAGCGCCTTCAATTCACTCACTTCATGGCTGGAACGCGCGTCCACATTCGCGCAAGCCCAAATCGGCTCGCCATTGCGGTTATAAAGCACAATGCCTTCCCGCATGGAACAGGATGCCACCCCCTGAATAGCACTGGCGGGCAATTCCGCGGTTTTCAGCGCCTGACGAATACATTGGCATGCAAGTCGCCAGTTCGTCGCTAAATCAAACTCCATTGAACCCGGTACATCAGGTACAGGCTGATGTATCCATTCAGCCTGTCCTGCGGCGATCTGATTCCCTTCAAGATCAAATATCACTGCACGAACACTCCCTGTTCCTGCATCAAGCGCCATCAGATATTTTCCCGATGGATTAGCACTACGGCGTTGATTCATGATGCTATCCTCAGTTTAATTACTTTTTGAACTATTACTTTTTAAACTTATAGCTTTACCTCAAATTTTTTCTGCTTATTTCACGGATAGAGTCAATACAGGGTTCAACGCAGCAAATTCAGCATTGCTTTGGCAGTCTGTTCTTCCGTCACCAGTCCATTGATATATTAACCATGCAACGCAGCAATAATGGCTTCCGCTTTCTCTTCCCCTCCCGCGACGCCAATCACTGTCGGGATGGTTTTTAGTTCTGGCATGGAGATACCTATCAGTTCCTGATGAATCTGCATATCCTCCACCAGTTCACCATCAGCACGCATAAAATAGCCAAGGATATCGCCCACAGCGCCTTTCCGGCCAAACATTAGTTGTTCACCGCCACTGATATAACCAGAACGCATAATTGTCGCCTGCTGTTTCTGATTAACTGCGCCAATGCCAACGATAGCAATATCAGCCGCGCAAGCCGCCAGCAATACATCTCGGACACTGCTTTCCTGACGGAATGTTTCAGCAACCTGAGCCGTGGAAGCACGCAATGGGGCGGGGATAATACTGATTGAACAAGCTGCATCCAGTTGACCAATACCGGTCATATAAGGACCGACGCCACCGGATAGTGTGACTAACCTGATTTGTTGTGATGAGATAAAGCCACTTAAATGTTGCAATGTGCACATGGTGGTTTCACCAAATCCCACTGCTAATAATTGCTGCGGTTCAATCAATGCCATCAGCAAATGTGCCGCGCCGACCCCCAATCTGGCATTAAGATTCATATTCGCCAGCGCAGGTAAAACGCGCACCTGTTTCAAAGAGAAATGTTTTTGCAGGGTATCTTCCAGCTCCAAACACCCCTCATAACGAGAGTTAATTTGTACCCGAATGACACCTGATTGCCGCCCTTTCTCCAGTAATCTGGAGACTTTTAACCGGCTCAAACCAAGCAAATCGCCGATGTCGCCTTGTGTCAGGCCATCGTGATAGTAAAACCATGCAATACGCGCAAGCAGCTCTTCTTCACTCATGCTATTACCCGGATAGGTGTCCTCATTTTTCTCTTTAGCTGACTTTTCTTTCACTGATTTTATCGACATAACCACTTTCTTTTTATCCGCACTCAACAGATAACCATTAAAACGTATAACACGCCAGAGTCTTACTGCAAAATTTGAACATAATTCAATTAATATGCAAATTTTTCACAAAATGTGATCTAAATATTGCCAATATCATAATTTAACAGCTACCATGTTGAACAATTGTTTTTTAAATATATAAATGTTCATTTTGTCTGCCTCCGCACCTGTATGTTAAGAGGATGCCGCGATGTTACATAACAACACCGCAGTACCACCACTATTAGAAGTCAGTAGCATCAGTAAGCAGTTTTCCGGCGTAATGGTACTGAAACATATTGATTTTACTCTGCTTCCAGGGCAGATACATGCTCTGTTAGGGGGTAATGGCGCAGGCAAATCAACACTGATGAAGATTATTGCCGGTATCGAACAGCCAGATAAAGGCACTCTCAAGATTAGCGGTGATCATGTTAGCCACCTTAATCCCACTAAAGCCCATCAACTCGGTATTTATCTGATACCACAAGAACCATTGCTATTTCCGAATTTGTCTGTACAAGAAAACATTCTGTTTCGTTTGCCAAAGCATCAGGTAGATAAGTCTAAAATGAAACAGCGACTGGCATTACTTGGCTGTCAATTAGATCTGCATGTCAGCGCTAGCAGCCTTAATGTCGCCGATCAGCAATTGGTAGAAATTATGCGCGGCCTGATGCGTAATTCGAAAATCTTAATCCTTGATGAACCTACCGCCTCCCTGACGCCAGCAGAAACCGAACGCCTATTTGCCCAGCTCCGCGAGTTACAACAGCAAGGCGTCGGCATCATTTTTATTTCTCACAAAATCCCTGAAATTTACCAATTAGCGGATCAGGTCAGTGTCATGCGTGACGGTAGTATTGCTTTAAGTGGCAAAATCCGCGATTACACAACAGATGATATTATTCAGGCCATTACACCGGCCGCGAAAAATCAGACATTAAACGGCGCCCCAAAATTGAGCCTGGATCTCAACAATAACCGGCACCAGACAGCGCCAGATCGACCAATACTGACAGTCACAAAACTGAGTGGCGAGGGTTTCAGCAATATCACATTCTCAGTGAAACCTGGCGAGATTCTTGGCTTGGCCGGCGTTGTCGGCGCAGGTCGTACCGAACTGGCTGAAACCCTTTATGGCCTGCGCCCTGCGATATCCGGTGAAATCAAGTTAAAACAACACGCTATTAATAAGCTAACAACCGCTCAACGTCTGGCTCAGGGTTTGGTTTATTTGCCGGAAGATCGGCAGTCATCAGGACTATTTCTGGATTCATCACTCGGCTGGAATATCTGTTCACTAACCCACAATCGCGATACATTCTGGATACGCCCCGCCTATGACACCGCAGTACTTGAGCGCTATTGCCAAATCCTGAATATCAAATTCAGCCATATCAACCAGCCGATCAAAACGCTGTCCGGCGGTAATCAACAGAAAGTGCTGATTGCTAAATGTCTGGAAGCTCACCCCGCTGTCCTTATTATTGATGAACCTACACGTGGTGTGGATGTCACGGCACGCAATGATATTTACCAACTGATTCGCCATATCGCCCAACAACAAGTGGCGATTATTTTTATTTCATCGGATCTGGATGAGGTGGTTCAGATGGCTGATCGGGTGTTAGTCATGCATCAAGGGAAAATCAATGGCGAATTAACTAAGCAACAAATGGATATTGATACCATTATGCATATCGCTTTCGGCGAACATAAATCACAACAGGCGGCATCATGTTGAAACTTATCCAGAATAACCGCGAAATTACCGCATTAATTGCCATTCTCTGTCTATTTGGCTTACTTAGTCTCATCGACCACCAGTACTTTAACTTACAAACTGTCACCCTCGTTTTCAGTAGTGCGCAGATCCTTATCTTGCTTGCAATGGGGGCGACATTGGTCATGCTGACTCGCAATATTGATGTCTCTGTCGGCTCCATTGTCGGCTTATGCGCGGTCATGATGGGAATGTCATTGAATGCCGGTTTTAGCCTGCCCGTTTCCTGCCTGTTGACTCTTCTACTCGGTATGGGTGCTGGGTTCATTAATGGCGTACTGGTCGCCTGGCTGAAAATTCCCGCGATTGTTGCCACTCTCGGCACGCTGGGGCTTTACCGTGGCCTGATGTTATTGCTGACTGACGGCAAATGGATTGAAGGCTTACCGGACGAATTAAAGCGCCTTTCCGCACCTTTATGGCTCAATATCTCACCTATCGGCTGGCTGTTAATGATCTTGATATTAGCAATGGCGTGGATACTAGCAAAAACCCCATTTGGCCGGAGCTTTTACGCCACCGGAGACAACCTGCAAGGCGCTCGTCAATTGGGCGTTCGTACAGATAGCATTCAAATTATCGCTTTCGCCGTGAATGGCGTGATGGCCGCACTGGCCGGGATTATTTTTGCCTCCCAGATTGGCTTTATCCCAAATCAGACCGGTAATGGGTTGGAAATGAGAGCTATCGCAGCTTGTGTGCTAGGCGGCATCAGTCTGCTTGGCGGCACCGGTACAGTAATCGGCGCTATTTTAGGCGCATTTTTCCTGACGCAGATAAACAGCGGATTAGTACTGCTAAAACTCCCTGCCTGGTGGAATGATTTTATTGCCGGATTTGTTCTGCTGGCGGTATTAATTTTTGATGGACGCCTTCGTTGTGCCATCGAAAAAAATATCCGCCAACAAAAATATGCCCGTTTCCTCAAAAATGACAAAAGTAATCAGGTGACATAATGAGTATCGGTCAACGTTATGGTTGGGAATTCGCCCTAGCCGCATTACTGATTATTGAAATTCTGCTGTTTGGCATAGCAAATTCACGCATGCTGGATATTAATATATTGTTGCTGAGTACCAGTGATTTTATTTGCATCGGTATTGTGGCCTTGCCGCTGACTATGGTCATTGTGAGTGGCGGTATCGATATTTCATTCGGTTCAACTATTGGTTTGTGCGCGATATCGCTCGGAGTGATGAATCAGGTCGGTATTCCAATGGCCGCCGCCATTCCTTTGACGCTACTGGTCGGTGCAATATGTGGAATAATCAATGCCGCGCTGATTTTATATACCGGCATTAACCCGCTGGTTATCACACTCGGTACCCTATATCTGTTCGGCGGCAGCGCTCTGCTGCTTTCCGGCATCTCCGGCGCAACCGGTTATGAAGGCATTGGCGGCTTCCCACCAGCATTGACTGACTTCGCTAATTTGACGGTGCTTGGCCTACCCATGCCATTAGTGCTGTTTTTACTCTGTCTCCTTATTTTTTGGCTATTCATGCATCGTACCCACAGTGGACGCAATATTTTTCTAATTGGGCAAAGCAGTAAAGTTGCCCGTTACGCGGCAATTCCCATTGCCCAAACACTATATCTTCTCTATACCCTGACCGGCATCGCTTCCGCTATCGCCGCCATTGTATTAGTTTCCTATTTTGGATCAGCGCGCTCTGACCTTGGCGCATCCTTTCTGATGCCGGCAATCACCGCGGTAGTATTGGGCGGAGCCAATATTTACGGTGGTTCAGGTTCAATCATCGGCACTGCGCTGGCTATATTATTAATTGGTTATTTACAACAGGGATTACAGATGGCAGGCGTTCCCAATCAGGTATCCAGCGCCCTCGCCGGCGCCCTGTTGATCATTGCCGTGGTAGGACGTTCCATCAGCCTGCACCACCACCAAATTCGTGACTGGATACAGCGATGGCGAAATCAGAGGTTGTCTTCCTAAATCGACAGGTTGAATTTTATGACATTACAGTCCCTCTGAAACCCAACAATATGGAGAGAGTAATGAAAACATTAATCCTGAAAAAACTGGCTCTAATTAGCCTATTAAGTCTGGCTTGCGCCTCTTGGGTACACGCCGTCGAAAGAATCGCTTTCATCCCTAAACTGGTCGGTGTCGGCTTTTTTACCAGTGGCGGCCAAGGCGCGGTAGCCGCCGGGAAAGCCCTGGGTGTCAATGTTACCTATGATGGACCGACAGAACCCAGTGTTGCCGGGCAAGTTCAGCTTATCAACAACTTCGTGAACCAAGGCTATGACGCTATTGTGGTCTCGGCAGTTTCACCGGATGGCCTATGCCCCGCGTTGAAACGAGCCATGCAACGGGGGGTGAAAATTCTAACCTGGGATTCAGACACCTCGCCGGAATGCCGTTCTATCTATATCAATCAGGGAACGCCAAACCAACTGGGCGGAATGCTGGTGGACATGGCTGCCAATCAGGTGCAAAAAAAGCAAGCCAAAGTCGCGTTTTTCTACTCCAGCCCAACGGTAACTGATCAAAACCAATGGGTAAAAGAAGCCAAAGATAAAATTGCCGCAGAACACCCAGGTTGGGAAATTGTCACCACCCAATTTGGTTATAACGATGCAACCAAATCCTTACAAACCGCAGAAGGGATCTTAAAAGCCTGGAGTGATCTGGACGCCATTATTGCCCCGGATGCCAACGCCCTGCCTGCTGCGGCACAAGCGGCAGAAAATCTGAAACGACAAGATGTTGCGATCGTCGGTTTCAGCACCCCCAATGTCATGCGTCCTTATGTCGAACGCGGAACCGTCAAGCAATTCGGGCTTTGGGATGTGGTCAATCAAGGCAAAATATCAATTCATGTCGCCAATGAATTACTCAAGAAGGGTGATTTAAATGTCGGCGATAAACTAGATATTCCCGATATTGGCATTGTTGAAATTGTACCAAACCGCGTTCAGGGTTATCGCTATGAGGCCAAAGGAAACGGTATTGTTGTTCTGCCTGAACGAGTCATTTTCACCAAAGACAATATCAATCAATACGATTTCTAATGCTACTGTCCAGCAATCTCTGCCATGCATGGTTGCTGGTCCAATGTAAGTGAGTTAGGAGAAGAAAAATGGCAGATTTAGATGATATTAAAGATGGTAAAGATTTTGGTATTGATATCCCGCAGAAGAACAGCCTGTTTGAACTGAAAGGCTGTGGCGCACTGGATTGGGGAATGCAATCACGACTTTCACGCATTTTTAATCCCAAAACCAACCGAACAGTTATGTTGGCTTTCGACCACGGTTATTTTCAAGGGCCAACAACCGGGCTTGAACGCATCGATATCAATATTGCTCCGCTGTTTCCCCACACCGATGTCTTAATGTGTACCCGCGGTATTCTGCGTAGTCAGGTTCCACCCGCGACCAACAAACCCGTGGTCTTGCGTGCCTCCGGCGCCAACTCGATTCTGACGGAGCTGTCCAATGAAGCGGTCGCGGTTGCGATGGAAGATGCTTTACGCCTGAATGTCTGTGCCGTAGCCGCTCAGGTCTATATCGGCTCTGAATATGAGCATCAATCAATTAAGAACATTATCAAATTAGTCGATCAGGGAATGCGTTACGGTATGCCAACAATGGCAGTCACCGGCGTTGGTAAAGATATGGTTCGGGATCAGCGTTATTTTTCTCTGGCGACGCGTATTGCCGCCGAAATGGGCGCACAAATCATTAAAACTTACTATGTCGATACAGGCTTTGAGCGTATTGCCAGCGGATGCCCAGTTCCTATTGTCATTGCCGGTGGTAAAAAGTTACCAGAAAAAGAGGCTCTGGAGATGTGTTACCAGGCCATTGATCAAGGGGCTGCCGGTGTTGATATGGGCCGTAATATATTCCAATCCGAAGCACCGGTTGCCATGTTAAAAGCGGTTCAAGCAGTCGTACACCAGAATGAGAATGCCAGCAAAGCTTACGAGTTATTTTTAAGTGAAAAACAATAAGGAGAATATAAGATGCACGTAACTTTGGTTGAAATTAATGTTAAGCAGGACAAATTAGACGAATTTATTGAAGTTTTTCGCCTTAATCATCTGGGGTCAATTAAAGAAGCAGGCAATTTACGTTTTGATGTATTACGGGATGAAAATATCCCTACCCGCTTTTATATTTATGAAGCCTATGTTGATGAAAAAGCGGCTAACATACACAAGCAAACCCCTCATTATCTGAAATGTGTTGAACAACTCGAATCTCTGATGTCTGAACCCAGGAAGAAGAGATCGTTTGTTGGTGTGATGCCGGAAATAAAATAAATATACCCGTCATCTTTCAAGCTGTCTCTTTGTTGGCTGCACTCACTCACCCCGGTCACATAGTTATCTATGCTCCCGGGGATTCGCTCCCTTGCCGTCGCGATCCATCTTGAAATCCATAGGGTATATATATCAGATAGTTTTATTCGATATGAGAAGATGACTTAAACCTAACATTTAGCACTAATACAACGAGTTAACTAATCATCAGGATCACCACCACCTATACTCATTGGTACCATACCGAGATCATCGATAATAGTTTCAATGTCTTCCATAGCAGTTTCTGATGCAGAAACAGATTTTGACTCGACAATAACGGATAAGCTATTTTTGTTTACACGATCCTCGAACAACATGATAGCCATTCCATCACCCTGCTTAGAAGACCACTGTAAACCCTGAGCCTCTAAATGTTGGTTATGGATTTTAGCTGCTAACCGTTGCGTAAAAGGGTATTTATCTGCTGTTGAATTAATCACCTGTGATTTGGTAACTCCCCATCGTCTTAATGTTCTGGCATTTAATTCAACTAACACTAAATCTGTGACTGGTTCAATAACTGAGTATACTTTTTGATTAAGGCTCCCACAATCAAATGGCAGCCCCTCTGAAGGCGATCCAACATCGTGAAAAAGTGTTTCCAGCGCAACTGTGCTAAAATTTTCTGCACCATACAATGTTCCCGTCGCTTTTATCGGATTAAACCGCCCTGAACCATAACCAGGATTAAATTGAATAGCAGAAAATGCCTCATGGTGAAGACGATAAATAGGCTTTCCTGCTTTCCAAATATAATAATTACTTATATTCAGCCTTTCTGGGAATTCCGAATCTCCTTGTAATTCTTGGTCTTTTTTCTTAACCATGAACACCCCTTTCCAGTTCTTCCCTAGCAGCAATAAGTACTTGCTCTGGCATTGCTCTCAAGACTTCTTTGGGTTTTTTATTACCTAACCAACTATTATGCGAACCAAACCAAACAGCCAATCCCCAAGAGGTCTTTTTATTACCAAATAACGTGATTATTTTCTTAACAATATCAATAGGTTTGAAATCTTCATTCAAAGCATATTGAGGAAAATAATCTTTACCATCAATCGTAATCGCAAAAATCTTATTACTGTTTTTCCATCTGTTTGGCCCTGCGCTCTTATTACTGGATTTAAACCCGTACCCCTCTGAAACAGCCATTGAGGTTAACCAGATTGAATCTGATAGGATTGATTCCTTTAAAGCCTTTCGACGTGCTGAAAAGCGAGCATCACGATCTTGCTTATGTTCAGATGATAGTTTCGTGACAGAATTATCTGCCTTTATCTTATTGAACTCTTTCTTTTTGGGTTGAATCTCAGGTTCTGCTTTCTGCCTCACTTTCTTACTGGTCTTAAGTACAGAGGGAACATCATCTGTTTTTGAACTAACAAAGCATGAAGTTGGATGAGCATCATTATCATAAGTAGCAATAGAATTCACCGTTGCAACTGCGGTGCTTACTGCAACATATAAGGCTTTACAGTATTCAGTAGTACTAGCTATGTTACGATCCAGTTTGATAATTAAATATTCAGCATTTTTATCAATTTTACGTTCGATGAGCTCAGATCCACTCAATGTTTCTATTTCCACTGATTTCTTCACCTTAGTGGACGAATGCATTCTAGTTGTCATAGTATACCTTCTCATCATAGCAGCATATGGATATATTCAATATATAGGATATATCATGGCTAGTCACCATAGCGCCAATAATAAATATTGTTGTTACATTGTAACCCTTGTGTACTGACAAGATTTTTATTCAAAAGAGGAATATTCACTGCTGTTATAAGAAAAAAATTTAAGAACAAAAACAATAAGCTCTACCTTTTTGAAGTTAGCTATTCAACTAAAACAGAGAGCAAAATTAATCAATTTTTTTATTAAAAATGGCTTCATCAAAATCATTATTACGTGTCAACCACAGAAAAAGTGCTTTCAGAGAATTACAATCATTCTTCGTAGTCTCCAGTGGAACCATGTTTGAGTTTCGTTGCCATCTCAGTAGCAACCTGATTCATATCCAAACCTTCACCAGTAAAATTAGCAGGAATGTTTTTTAACTCAGTTGTCCCCCGTTGAGCAAACTCAACAAAATTAATAATCTCTTCATACATATGTGCAGGCACAGCATAAAACTGGATCTGATTGTTTGATGAGACAGCAACAGCATCTCCTTGGGCTTCCGCCAAAGCTGCGCTAGGATTGGCTTTGAACTTGCTTATCGGTATGGTGTAACCACACATAACCTTCTGTAACATATAAAATACCTCCACTTAACACTGCCATATATAGTTCCAAATTCAGCTCTAAGTATAGATCTATATTTGGAGACAACCAACATTTTGTTGGTTGTAGACAACAACCTATCAGCGTCTAGCGAGCAATCCGCTCCTACACTTTTTAGTTACCGTTTACTCTGAATATACATACATATTAATTAAACACTCGCCTATAGTGCAGTTATTAGTCCTGATGAATCATTATAAAGCAGCCATATATTGCCGTTTGCAAAATGAATTTATTGACTTACAGAATGCTTACAACAAACTTTATCTTCCAAGAATAACGCTGCATTCTTCCTGTCTATTAATAAAATCAACCAACAATAATTCCCAACAGAATCTCTCAAAGTCACAATCTGCATTACTGAATGTCGTGTTAATAATACCGATATCGCCAACAAACAATTGTTTTAAAACCAACCAAAAAGGTTGACTTTTGATCGAATTGCGCTATTTTTGAGGATATGGAAAGAACCTTGATTAGCATTCTCCTCTTTGATACTAACTTGGAATATTTTTAAATATGCTTTCTAAACAGGCAAGCATACTTATGTTTTACCTTCTTGGCAGCATGACGAAAGTTAGAAGAAAGAGAGATGAGTCTGAAAACCAAACTACTTTCTTATCTACATCATTCATACCAATGACATAGGAGTAAATATATTTTGGCTGACTTAGTGCCAATCCCAATAGGCGTAATTGTTGCAGGCAGTTTGAACACGGACAGCGCGGAAAAACCGGAGCGTACACGTAGTACGTGAGGATTTTGAGCACTGCCCAGGTTCGCTCTTTATGGTAAAGAAGGGCAAATAAAATAGCCTTATTGGGATAGGCCGTTAATTTATTTAACGATAAAAGGGCAAGATCAGGGACTCATCTCCGCAGGTTGTTCATCAATTGACTCGATTGGTAATAAATACCAAGTTAACCATCAAGATGAAATTCTGGTTTACGGTTTGAGCCACTCAATGTTACGTAAGAAAAACGTTAAACATCAACCGGTGATAATTAGAAAACCCGTTGATAAATCAACGCCTCTGTTAGGTGTTGCAATTTCCAATAATGAAGTAATGGATTGTTTTATTAACCATTATAGGACAAGTTTAAATGGAGGATTAGAATTATATTTTAATTTAAAGCTAATCGGAGCTCAAATATTGGAATACAGTGTACTCCATCCCAACTCTTTAGAAAATAATGACCAG
Organism: Photorhabdus akhurstii; assembly: GCF_019090985.1. Taxonomy (NCBI): domain Bacteria; kingdom Pseudomonadati; phylum Pseudomonadota; class Gammaproteobacteria; order Enterobacterales; family Morganellaceae; genus Photorhabdus; species Photorhabdus akhurstii. Next base: position 3,757,175 of record NZ_CP020335.1, read on the forward strand.
CAACCTCAAGAAACACTATCGTTAATATATAAAAGTATAACGTGGAACCATATTATCGCAGGAACCGGCGGTTATAGTATATGGGAAGATACGGTATATTAACTCTCAATAAAATACCACCTCCCAAACGGGAGGTATTTAGATAAACTTCAAAATAAACTTCACTCTGTAATCCATTGAATAAATATCAATTCTTTTCTTTTTCTTTTTCTTTTTCTTTTTCTTCACTATCAGGTTTATTCATAGTAAGAAGACAAGAATATGCAATTGCAAAAAACAAAGCACCAAACCGGATTGATCTATAATCATAAATACTAAAATAATGTGGAAATATATATACCAGCACACCGCCATTTACAGCAATGTTATGCTGTACAGTATTAACAATCACAAAGATAACAGTAAAAAGCACCGTTCGAATATGACCCCTTACATATTCCCTCAACTTAAACAGTACAATAAGCACCAAAATAGACATTGCGTAATAAATAATTACAAAAAAGATATTATCATTGGATAACGTTATACCATCACTCATCTTTTTCACCATTATCTCTGCTTTCCTTTTCTTTACTATAGGGTCTATCCATAATAAGAAGACAAGGATATAAAATAAAAGAAAATTCGCACCATATCTAATTGAATCATAATCGTCAATGCTAAAATAATGTGGGAATATATATACCAGCACACCACCATTTACAAAAATACCATATTGAATAGCACCAATAACCACAATAATAACAGTAAAAATCACCTCTCTAATATAGCCCCTGACATATTCACTCAGCTTAAACAGTACAATAAGCACCAAAATAGACATTACGTAATAAATAATTACAAAAAAGACATTGTAATAGGATAATGTCACATCATCATTCATTTTTTTCACCATTATTTCCACTTTGCTTTTCTTTTTCCTCACGATCAAATTTGCTCACAGGCATCAGACAGCAATATACAATAAAGAAAAACAGAGCACCAAACCGAATTGAGCTATAATCATAAATACTAAAATAATGTGGATATATATATATCAGAACACCGCCATTTAATAAAATATTATATTGAATAACAGTAAAAACCAAAAGAATAACAGTAAAAATAACCGCTTGAATATAAATTTTTACGTACCCCCTCAACTTAAAAAGTACAATAAGCACGAGAATAGACATTGCGTAATAAATAATTACAAAAAAAACATTGTAATAGGATAACGTCACATCATCATTCATTTTTCTCACCTTTAGAAATCGAATAAATACCGAAACTAGTCACAAGATCACCAGTAATCTCAGCAAGCAAAGGTATCCTCCCCATCACCTGCCATCCTCTGATGTAATCAGTTTTTATATACCGAAATAAACGAAACGTTCCGGGCCTCACAACAGATCTTGCCATTCCGTACCCAGACAACGCCAGATCTACATAGCCGTAAATTCTATCACCATCAGCTCCACTATAACCAAGGGTTTTAGCTGCATCACGATAAACATCTCTTACCGGACCTGAAACCTCTTTTCTTAATAACAGGTAATACCCATTCTCATAAACATTATTTCCTCCCTGTATCAGTAGAGGTACACCAAAACCCGCACAAGCGGCGCCAAGAGAGGCCACGCATACGCCAAGACCAGCAAAGATTTGAGAACCACCGCTAACAAAACCAATCTGTTTCAAAGTTAAATTGGTTTCTTCATCCTCTTCTTCTTTTTTTTCTTTTTGAACAATCATATATATCTGGCTATCATTCATTAACAGGTCAAATTCCTGTCTCTTTAGGTTATCTATTTCATCTTGCAGGATTGCAATACCACCATCAACAGATAAGCAATTTGTACCTATCTCATGATTAACCGTTCTGATGAGTTCATTTATTTCAAAAAGGAAACGACACCCGCTTCTAGCATCAGAAAGATATCTAAAATTAAGCTTGGATGATATCTCATGTAATTCTTTAATTTTGAGCTCTAAATAATGCAAACTCTGTCTTGATGAAAACGCCATGTTAAACCTCTATAACTCGTTAATTTTGACTCATGCGATCCCCAAACAATGTGATAACCATTCCATGATCCTGTCCAAAAGAACATTGTAAGCCCTTAACCTTAGAATGCTGATTCTAAACTCCAATGGATAACCGTTATATAAAAAGGTCCTCATCCACGGCTGAATCAGATAGCTATGATTTGGTCCCACATGATCCTAATTCCTGACAATACCTATTAAGGCACTCCAATATCTAGAAATGCTTTTCTTTTCCATAGCGGATACCCAGATTATCTGGGTCATACAATATCTTTCACTACTTCTATGAAACCAAATCCATTAAATCACAATAATAGAACAATAAATAGTCTTTTCTTCCCCAGATATCCTATCTTCTAAATACTAACCATTATTCAAACCTAATTTTTAAACGCTATCTATTCTTCAATAATAACAATTATATCCCCATAGAGTTTCTCATCCCTAAAGAACCCGGTTATTTTCATTAACAAAATCAAGAGGCTTAAAATCTTCATACTCTTTTACTACCTAATACGCTTTAAATTCATTGCCCTGCTATGTGCTGTTATTTCCTTACTTACACGATTAGAATTTCATTTGAAATAACGTTTTCCACACCGGCTTAACGCAAAAGTCAGCAATATCAGTCAGGCAATGTCTCTTATGTTCAGGCATAGTGCTCTCTAATTGGAGGATTCAATGCACAATGATAAAACTGACGCCTACGTCAAACGATTCAATCAGGTATTTAATTATATTGAGCGCCATTTGGATGAGCCGCTCACATTGGAACAACTGAGTGAGGTAGCGAATTTTTCGCGTCATCACTTTCATAGGCAGTTTGCCAATTACTGCGGTATACCTGTAGGACGCTATATCCAATTAATGAGGTTAAAGCGTGCTTCTTACCGTCTGGCATTCAATCCGTTAGAAAAAATCATCGATATTGCGTTGGACGCAGGTTTTCAGAATCCAGAATCGTTCAGCAGGGCCTTCAAACAGTCATTTGGTCTGACACCAAGCCAGTTCCGTAAACAACCGGCTTGGATAAATTGGCACCAGCGTATGCCTGAACAAAAACATATCAGGAGACAAACCATGAATGTAAAAATTGTTAATTTTCCAGAAACACTCGTTGCTATATTGTCCCATCACGGTCAACCCGAGTTGGTCAATGCAACCGCCGCACGTTTTATCGAATGGCGCAAAACCACAGGACTGTCACCTGTTACCAGCAGTCAAACCTACGGTATCGCTCCACACGATCCGGCAACGATAAAAGGAGAAGATTTCCGCTTTGATATTTGCGGCACAGTCGAGGCGCCAATCCAAGAGGATAATCTGTTCGGAGTGGCTAACGGCGTCATACCCGGTGGACGTTGCGCCGTAGCTCGCCATTATGGCTCACATGATTCTTTATCAGAGAGTGCGCGATATTTGTATCGCGACTGGCTACCTGCCAGCGGAGAAGAGCTACGCGATTTCCCACTGTACTTTCATTATTTTAATTTTGTGCATGAAGTCGCTACACATGAATTACTGACGGATATTTACTTACCGCTTAAATAGAGTGGCGCTTGTGTTGCAGGCACATATTTTACAGCACGTTATTAACAGTTTGCCCAAAATCTCGAAAGAACGGTACGGTCGTATTGGAGGATGGCCGCCAGCCATCCTCCCGCATTTCATCAATAAGAACGTACAACCTCATTAATTTTTACTCAGATTAATTAGATAATTCTTTTTAGGCTATTCTCATTTTTTTCTATTGACAATAATTGCATCAAAATCATTATTACGTGTCAGCCACAGAGAAAGCGCTTTCAGCGAATCAGGGGTGAATTCATCACAGCGAGCGGTTATCTCCTCCGGCGTCAACCAGCACACATCATCAATTTCCGCTTCCTGTAAAGCAAACGGACCATGACTGATGCAACTGAATAATGCGCCACAAATACGGCAATCTTCTGCTTCATAATAAAAACTACCATGTTCTGCAAAAGGTACACCGGCAATACCTAACTCTTCTTCTGCTTCACGCCGGGCAGAATCCAACATATTTTCACCCGCCATCACAACACCGCCTGCGGTCGCGTCCAGCTTTCCCGGATAAAAATCTTTAGTTATTGTACGATGTTGAACCAAAATCTTTCCCATGCCGTTGTGAACAACGATATAAGTCGCACGGTGTCGTAAACGTTGGGCACGCATTTGTCGACGCGTAGCCTGAGCAATGACTTCATTATTTTCATTAACGATATCGATCCACTCAACACTCACTACATTCTCTTGTTCCATCTTCAAAAACCTTTTTTATTAGCAAGAACTTGTAAATCTACAAAATGTTTATTCTACTCAAAACAACCAAATCGATAGGGACCCTACGAAGTTATTCGTTTCAGACGGCTCATGCAACCTTTTCGCTAAACTTGAAATAGAACTGTAAAGAAACTGTAGTCTGATAAGGTTTTTACTGGTAATGATAACAGGGTTGACAGCTTCATCTTATCAACCCTGAAAATTAGAAAAGAGAAATTCAAACCGTCGTCCGTCCATATTCCTCATTATGGCGGCATTATTTTCTGGCGTTCTATTTATTTGGTTATAAATTTCAATTCATTAATCTTAATATTTAATTTATTGACCTCTGTTTCATCATAATTCTTTCTCAATCCGCGTAGCAATATTGGTATAACGTGTTAAGGCCAAAATATCGCGTTTATCTTGCAGAGTATCAATAAGTGCTAGCTCTAATTGGTTATCCATATTCAAAAACAGCGTATTGCGTTGCCGAATATCAGGAATAATATCATTCCTTTCATTCATTGTTTTTTCAAATAATTGTTTCTGTTCTTGATAAAAATAATATTTATCGGGAGAAAACAATTCTGCAATTCTATCACCAATGTAATGAATATAGTTTAGCATACGGTGATCAGGGACACCTAAAGCATATTTTAAGGTCGGATTTGCATTACGTGGGAACCACTTATCCCTATCAGCACTACTTATATGTTTAAAAAATTCCTTTTGAATCTCCGATGCCATCTTCATATTATCTTCAGTTTCATGATTCAGTGACGGAATCAAATACAATTTTGCCATGACAGGCAATACCTCTGTAAGCCGTATAAAGTTGTTTGAATCATCCTGTTTTAAAGTCTCAATAATAAGATCAGCCTTATAAAAATGAACTATTTCTCCATGATGTAAAAAAACCTCCTGACCTTTCGTCAAACCCAACAATTCAATAGCACTAAATAGATAACCCAATGGTCCCCAATAATTATAAAGCCAGTTATCCAAATCTTTTTCCGGGGGCATAGAGGGAACCAAATCATTTTCATTCACATGACGGTAATGTGTCATATTTTCCAATTCTTGTACCGCGCTGCGGGTTAATGTCCGAGGCATCCCATAGCTATATAAGCAAGGATGATATTCTTTCAGTTGGGCGCTATGCAATAACCCTAAAGCACCACCTAAACTATGTCCACAAACAAATACGTTTCGGTTTTTAGCTAAATTAATAATTTTATCAAACATATTTTCATCAGAACCGGGAACTTTTAACTGACCAATAAGATTAAATGCCTCCCAAAATCCCCTATGAACTTTACCATTATTAATAAAACCACTGCATACCCCATCTGGTTCACACCCCAATTTCAATGGTTGATACATAATATCAGTAATGGCGTCATCAACACTCGCCGTCCCCCTCCAACTGATAATAATATCCTGTTGGTTAGCTGCATAAAATAATTCCGTATCTCCTATCCCGCTTTCACCTGCTTTTGAATCAATAAATACAACATCAGTGTAACGTTCACTAAATGGCACATCATAAACAATGGGAGTACGCGCTATTTTTTCCACCTTACCAGGCAATTGAGATATATCCAGCATCTGTCGGTTAAAAAAATGAGTAATAGAACCAGCTATATCGACATTATCATCAAAATATGACAGTAATCCCATTAGTGCCAAATTATAAGCATTCACCAGGGAATAATCTTTCTGATGATGTAACAATAGTACCCACGCACGAAACGGACATACTTCCAAAACATACCGGCAGTTTGTTGAGAGAACACGAAAACCTTTCGGTACCGAATCCGGGAAATGATAGCGTGGCGGTTTCTCTTCTATCCATTTATCAATGACAGGCAAGCCATCACTTATCTGTCCAATCGTCACATAATGGTGTTGATGACCTTCCGTTTCTGCTTTGGGTTTGACAACTGATGCCCTAATACTGCGTTTTTCCCGTAATGGACGTTGTTCCATTTCATCAGCTAATGGTTGAGCGCTGATATATAACGTCACCGCATCAGGTGATAAGTTTTCTTCCCTAATCAATCCTTGATTATTAGTCACACCTTTGCGTTCATCTCGGAACCTCCCGCTACTTATCAGACGATAAGGCATATTCACTAATGGATTACCTTGTTCATCAACTAATTGGAACTCCACCCAATTTTCTGTAGTTTTTTGGCTATCAATAATGTCACCTGGGCATAATTCGCTCATAATTATTATCTCCCTCTTTTTATTCTGGAATATTAATTCGACACTTATTATTAGGTCGATACATCAATAATAGTGGGAGAGAAAATTCATTCACTCAAGTCTGTAATTGTAATAAAATTCAATAAATGCAAAACGAATATCATTATGAAAAACATAAGGTAAAAAATGGCAGCCAAATAACAATGCAGATCATTGATTTATTTAATTTCACAAATACTAAATCCACAAAAAATAAAAACCAAAAACTTATTATCCTGATATGGAGTTATTATCACCACAAAATTGAAAAATAATATTTTGATTTACATAGGAAAAAAAATTACCCATACTAATTGTCATGATTAATCATTAAATTTTATTTTCAATGAATTAAATAATGAAAAAATTCCCTCTATGCTCAATCAAAACAGAAATAAGAAATTAATTAATAATTTATCATTGATAGCACATTTTCATTAGTCATCACGCAACATGTTCAGCCTATTCCCCTCAGTCTACAAGGACTCAGAAACCATCACCGAAGAGTTAGTATTGAAAATAGTATTGAAATTGGCTATTCACCTTATCCCACTAGATTTAGCACCAAATTCTTCATAGAAACCAACCGTCACTATACGTTGACGATATTATTTCGTTACCCCCCAAGAATCCATTCATCTGATTAATTCTTACAATATTATTGCCTGTTTTTGATAGACGATCCCACGCTCCTGCCACATAATTTGTGGCAATATTTTACTGTTAATTTTTTTGATGAGATTTATTGATGTCCAAATTAGAAAAATTATGCGCAGATTTTGCCGCTCAGACCAACATTATGTTGAATCTTTCCACCGGCGCAGTGCAATTGAACATTGGTGATTATGGCCCCTGGTGGTTAGAAGTGGATTCAACAAGAACAACACTGACTTTTCATCATACGGTGGCCTCGTTTGTGAATAGTGATGCAGAATTTTGGCTCTCATTAAACAGTAATATAAATATGCTTGGAGGAGCATGGCTTGCATTACATCAGCCAACGCAAACTATTCGTCTCTGTTTATTACAAGATATAGAACGAATCGATGCTACTGACTTGGCTAATATTCTGGGAAACCTGCAAAAAATAAGAGCCGAACTTCCTTTTCCAGAAACTAAACTCACCACTTCCGCTTCAGCCCACGATATTTTTGTTTGACCTGTTTTCTCAGGCTAAATGGTTCACAGCAGAAAATAAAATAATGGAGAAAAAATATGCCAGATTTTTCAATACAGAGAGCTAACACCAGAATCGATATTCATCAAACTGAATTGCATCAACCAACTGCAACAGATAAAACTAGCCATTGCTGCGAACCATTGCTAAATAATACCATTGATAACCCACTGACAGCGCCAACCTCGGTTATCACACGTTGGAATGAAAAATCCGTCGTAACTAACAAGCAAATTGAAACTAATATTTCTCGTTTAGCCAGCGAAAGCACTGCCGCCCATAAAACAGTTGATTCTCTCTTGTCCAATCTGGTCAAACTTTTTGTTCGGGCGGAGGGTAATGAGTTAACAGCAGTTACTAAAATGCTTAATGCCTATACCGGAGATAAGCCCGGTTTTAGTATTGTCGGTCAACTTGGCGCAGGTGGATTTACTCGAATCATTAGCGAAGCACGGCAAAATGGTGTGAGACCTGATAGGGCAAATACAGAACCGCTAACATTAAGGGAGAAAGCCACAGCTTATTATGATCTCACTAACTCAGCTTATTTCCGGGACACTCTGGAGAAAATTTATTCATCACCTGAATTGAAATCAGAATTCAAGGATATAATTGATATTGGTTACTTGGAAAGTAAAAACTTTGCACCTGCCCGCGGTTCCACTAAGGAAAAGCCCTTACCTGATCAATTGAATCTCTACACTTTTAAAAATGAAAATAAACTTAATGCCTCTGAAAATCCCGAATTATATCAGGTGACTAAACAGAAAGACGGGAAAGAAGTTATCAGTAACCCGGCTCTGGCCGGCAATAGCCTTACAGAAGTCCAGAGAGATTTCAGAACAGCAGCGCCTGATAAGGATAGTGTCTGGGCAACCGCCGCTTCACTTGAGGCCGATAATCGTCTGACCAACCGAGAGCTGGCGTTTGCCAGTTTAAATCCTCGCAACCGGCTGGACAGAACTGACTATCAATTTGGTCGTTCAGAACCTATCAAAGCACATCAAGAGTTAGCTAAGGAAAACATTATCGTACAACGTGGTAACGGTTTTTCTGTCTGGAATGTGAAAGAAAATACAGGCTTTTCTCAGGATGCCGCTTTGCACAATTTGCCAACTGTCGCTGCGCCTTCGGGTACTACGGATCGCTTTATTACTGCGGCCAGGTTGTTGGGCGCCGGTCTGAAAAATGATCTTGCTTTAGGTACGCCTACTAACGGCGAATCACCAGAGCAATCCATTCAACGTGGGGATCGGGAAATGAAAGAACTGACTCGATGGCTGGCAACGGGTTATCTGGTTGATGATAATCATCACTCTATGATTGAAGTTAATTTAGGCGCGGCTAACCACGGTTTAGCGCCTCAGTGGGGATTGAATCTCTATACAGAACCCTTTTCTTCTCCTATCCATGCCAAAGGGTTTAGCGTATCCAGCCAGGAAGTATTGGCAGAATTAGAAGGCCGTGATGATGTCCACACAGATTACTCTACTTTCAGGAAAGATCTGTACGGCGGAAGTCGGGCAACAGTTAACGCGGATGGCAGCATAAAAACAAGCTCCAAATAAGTACGCTTTTCTCCAGAAGAAAAACTGATCATTTCTTTATTCATGATCTTCCTGTCGTACTGCTCAGGAAGATCACGTTGGTCTTAGCAAAATCCGCCGTAAACCCTCGCCCAATGCGAGGGTGTCGCAAAAGTTAACCCTTATCAGTTAAGCTCTGGGTTAATATTCCAAACGAGACCTTCTATGACTCAATTCCTACGGCAACTGACACCTTCCGTTCATACCGGGCGTCAGTTTGTCACCGCTCAGCACCTAACTGTACTGGAAGGAACTCTTTCCCTCCATGACTATTTGAAGCAAGTGGGGGAACGCACGGCATTTATTGTCTCCGATATCCTTGATGAGCAGGATTGGGCCCCTTTCGAACGCGATTACGCCTCATCCGGTAGAGCGCCGTATTCCCCACGTTCCATGATGGGCATTCTGCTTTATGGGATCATGAAAGGGATCAGTTATCTCAGAGGACTTGAACGGCTGGCACGTCTGGATTTGGGATGTCTCTTTGTGAGTCATGGCATTACTCCTGATCACGCCAGCCTTGGACGTTTCATCTATCAACATCAATCCACGCTGACGGGCTCGTTTTTTGACGGGGGAGCTTCATCCGTATTACATCACAGTCAATCCGGTGTTTCATGTCTGGCGGGGGATGGAACCGTGATAGAAGCGGCGTGTTCTCACTATCATCTCCTGACTCAGGAAGCGATTTTGCGAGAAAAAAAAGCGTTAACTACCGCCCCCGCCAATCCCCAAAAAGCAGATAAAATCAGGCGACTGGAACAGTCTGCCGCCGTCTTACAAATCCGACAAGAAAATCGTGAAAAAAACGGTAAAGACGCCAGCCAGTGACGTATCAACCCGATAGAGCCAGAAGCGATGATCCAGCGGCTCAAGCGGAGACGGGGATTTTCCAGTGCGTATAAACCTTCCGTTTTGGTCAATGAGGCCCGTATCATTGTTGCTCAGACAGTCGATCCTGCCAGTGAAACACGGGTTATCGCGGATTTATTGGCTCAACATTATCAGCTATCTGGGTGTCACCCCAAAACCCTCTTACTGGATGCGGGTTATTTTCATGACGAGGTGATTGCTGAGACTCAAAAACATCAAATTCTGTTGTTCTGTCCTGACGGCAATGAGCGCCAGAGCCAAAGAAAAATCTACCCAAAATCGCGGTTTATTTATCATGCAGAGAAAGACCTTTATCTCTGCCCGGCCAATGACAAGTTACGTCTTGTGAGTACAGTAAAACCGTCTGAAAAGAGCCGTGGGCATCGGGTTTATACGGGAGCAAATTGTGCCAATTGCCTGAAAAAAGAAAAATGTACGCAGGCGAAAAAGGGCAGAAAAATTAAACGTTACCCGGAAGATAACGCGCGGGATAAACTGCGTTCACGTATGACCAAACCGGAGTCAAAACGGATATTGAGTCAACGAAAGGTCATGGTAGAACCGGTATTTTCTGCCTTACGAGGTATCCCGGGGTTGGAGCGTTTTCGGCGCAGAGGTTTATCGGCAGTCAGAGTGGAATTTACCTTGCACGCCATAGCGTATAACTTATCAAGGGCCGTTGCCCTGATATTATGGGTTATTTTTAGCCTGTCACGGGTTGTCAGTCCCAATAACAGGCAATAAATCTCTGTGGGTTTATTGTCAATGCCGGCCTTTTGCGACACCCTCAATGCGGGCGGGGATATAAGGCGAAAAGCCCGTAGGGCTTTAAAGATCAATCAGGCGTTGTCTGGCTTTGAACATAGGCTCTGAGCGTTTCAATCGTTGCTCCTCCGGTGCTACAGACAAAGTATGATCTTGACCATAAAAGCCCCGTTTTACTCTGCATCCGTAAATGCGTGTTTTGCTGGCGCAGCAGACGCGACGACACGGATTTCAGATTGTTGACCATCACACTGACAGCAAGTTTTGGCGGATAGGCAACCAGCAGATGCACATGGTCTGGTTCTCCGTCCATCTCAATAATTTCACATTCGAGTTTTGCGGCAGCAGAAGCAAAAGCATGCCGCAACTGTTCTATCATGCGTCCATCAAACAGTCTACGGCGGTATTTTGTCGTAAAAATCAGATGCACAACAAGTTTGCTGACACTATGCCGTTTACGGAGAAACCCCTCCAGTAAATCATCGTGATTACTCAATTGATATATTCCACTAACCTGTTAAAATAAAAGTATTATATCAATGAGCGCTGACTATGTTAAGAGCCACGAAAGTACGCATTTATCCGACACCGGAACAGGCTGAGTTTCTCAATGCCCAGTTCGGTGCAGTTCGTTTTGCGTACAACAAAGCTCTGCACATCAAAAAACAAGCTTACCAGCGCCACGGTGTCAGTTTAAGCCCCCGTAAAGATCTGAAACCGCTGTTGGCAGTCGCGAAAAAATCCCGTAAATATGCATGGCTCAAAGAGTATGATTCCATCGCATTACAGCAGGCGGTCATTAATCTTGATGTGGCTTTTTCCAATTTTTTTAATCCGAAACTGAAAGCGCGTTTTCCGGCATTTAAAAGTAAGCATGGAAAGCAATCAAGCTATCATTGCGTTGGGGTTAAAGTGCTTGATAGCGCGATCAAGATCCCGAAAGTTTCACCGATTGAAGCGCGTTTACATCGTGAAATTACGGGCACATTGAAAAGTATCACGCTGAGCCGCAGCGCAACGGGGAAATATTATGCTTCAATACTCTGCGATGACGGGACAGAAGCGCCAGCGAAACCAACATTGATATCAAATGTTACGGGTCTTGATATGGGACTATCGCACTACGCCATTAAATCGAATGGTGACAAAACCCCGAATCCCCGCCATCTCATCAATGCCAGCCGCAACCTGCGACGTAAACAGAAAGCGTTGTCCCGTAAGAAAAAGGGTAGTGCGAACCGTCGTAAAGCCCGTATACAGCTTGCGGGTGTGCATGAACGGGTAGCCAATACCCGTGCTGATTTCCAGCATAAACTCTCCCGCAAAATTATTGACGAAAGCCAAGCGGTAATTGTGGAGACACTGAAAGCAGCAAATATGATGAAAAATCACCATCTGGCACGTGCTATCGGCGATGCCGGATGGTCTGGGTTCATCACAAAACTGGAATACAAGGCCGCAGAGAAAGGTGTGCATCTGGTGAAACTGGATCAATGGTTTGCCAGTTCAAAAACCTGTCACTGTTGTGGTCACAAAATGCCGGAAATGCCGTTAAATAAGCGAATCTGGCAATGTCCAGAATGCGGAGTTGAACATGACCGCGATATCAACGCGGCAATCAACATCGAACGCAAGGGCATACTGGAATTATGTGCGGCGGGACTCGTCGTGCAATCTGCCCATGGAGGCCAGCGTAAATCCGTCATACAGACGGTTGCGGCCTAGGAAGTGGGAAGCCTCGCCCAGCAGTCACGCTAGGAAGGATATCAACATACCTTACACGCTGCATAAATTAATGGTAATGTGTGACGCAATTACGTGTTCCACTGGAGGTTCCATGATCGATCTGTATTATGCTCCAACGCCAAACGGCCATAAAATCACCCTCTTCCTGGAAGAAGCTGGTCTTCCCTATCATATTCACCGAATTGATATTGGCGCCGGGGATCAATTCAAACCTGAATTTCTTGCCATTTCGCCGAATAATAAGATTCCCGCCATCGTTGATCAGCAACCCGTCGATGGGGGTAAACCTATCGCCATTTTCGAATCTGGCGCCATTCTTACTTATCTGGCAGAAAAAACGGGTAAGTTACTCAGCAAAGATATGCGTGAGCGTATTCAAAGCCTGCAATGGCTGTTTTGGCAGGTCGGCGGCTTTGGCCCAATGCTAGGACAAAATCACCATTTTAGTCACTTCGCGCCGGAGAAAGTCCCTTACGCGATTAATCGTTATCAGGAAGAGACAAAGCGCTTGTATCAAGTCCTAAATACTCAATTGGAAAAAACACTCTATCTGGGCGGTCAGGAATACAGTATTGCTGATATCTCAACTTATCCGTGGGTTCGTGCCTATGAACGTCAGAATATTGATCTGAACGATTATCCGGCAGTGAAAAAATGGTTTGACGTTATCAGCCAACGCCCCGCCACTCAAATTGCCTATAGCAAAGCCTAATACCTGTCTGCGGGGTAACTATTTCCCCGCAAAACTTGATCCGGCTGACAGATAGCTATATCTTTAACCACCAGCCCTTATATCTCTGCTATATGCTATAGTTTTTATATCAACAACAGTTCTTATATCAACAATTTAGGTTATAGGAGTGGTTATGCGTATTTTAATCACTGGCGGAACAGGTTTGATTGGTAGCCGTCTGGTTTGCCAACTTCTTTCTCTATCCCATTCCATTACTATTCTAAGCCGCTCACCTCAAAAAGTTTATTCTCTATTCAGCAATCAAGCTGAATGCTGGACCAGCCTGAAAGATAAAACCGATCTCAACGATTTTGATGCCGTAATCAATCTTGCTGGCGAACCCATAGCAAACAAGCTATGGACTTCAACGCAAAAAGAGAAGCTGTGCCAGAGTCGCTGGACATTAACAGAGCAACTCAGCAAGCTGATTAATGCCAGCCAGACACCACCGGAAGTCTTTATTTCCGGCTCTGCGGTAGGCTATTACGGGGATCAGAATCAAACAGTTGTCACAGAGCATGAGCCGCCTCATGATGAATTTACTCATCAGCTATGTAAGCAGTGGGAACAACTTGCATTACAGGCAGCCAGTGATAAAACTCGGGTTTGTCTTTTACGTACTGGTGTTGTACTGGCAAAAAACGGCGGAGCACTGAAAAAAATGCTTCCCCTGTTCCGTCTTGGGCTTGGCGGCCCTATGGGGAGCGGGAAACAGTATCTGCCCTGGATTCATATTGACGATATGGTGAATGGCATCTATTACCTGTTAATGACGCCTGATTTGAGCGGTCCTTTTAATATGACCGCCCCTTATCCAGTACATAATGATCAATTTGCTGCAACACTGGGAGAAGTATTGCACCGCCCTGCCATTATTCGAACACCTGCTTTTGTGCTGAAATTACTGATGGGAGAAGCTTCAGCGCTGGTACTAGGCGGGCAACAGGCCATACCGCATAACTTGGAACAAGCAGGTTTTGGCTTCCGCTATTTTCAGCTAAAAGAGGCATTTGAAGACTTACTAAATGCTAAATCTCAACGCTTTTAGCCCCTTGCCAGCGGGTAAATAGATCATGAGGCAACTCGATATCAAACTGATCAAGCACTCGGTTAACTGTCTGGTCAATAATATCCTGAATCTGTTGAGGCTGATGATAAAATGCAGGCACAGGCGGCATAATCACCGCGCCAATTTCCGCCGCTTGAGTCATCAGCCTGAGATGCCCCAAATGTAACGGCGTTTCTCTCACCCCAAGCACTAACTTACGACTTTCTTTTAATACAACATCTGCCGCTCTGGTCACTAATCCATCAGTATAGCTGTGAACAATACCTGAAAGGGTTTTTATTGAGCATGGCAGAATGACCATGCCCGAAGTTTTGAATGAACCTGAAGAGATGGCAGCGGCAATATCTCTGTTGTCATACACAACATCAGCCAGCGCCTGCACATCTCGTAAACTATAATCTGTTTCAAGCGCCAGTGTCTGGCGGGCGGAACGACTGATAACCAGATGTGTCTCTATTCCTTCAACTGGTTGTAAAACTTGCAGTAGCCTTACGCCATAAATAGCCCCGCTTGCTCCTGTAAGCCCTACTATCAATCTTTTCATTTTTTCCTCATCAAACACCGAACAGCTATTTAAACCCGAAGGCCATCAACCTTCATTATAGATATCCAGGTTTTCGATTTCATTCTGATTATTCAGCTTTACTTCATCATCTTTACGCAAATTCTCCAGATAATAGAGATAAGTCTGATCAACGTCTTTGGTAACATAAACACCATTGAATACTGAACACTCAAACCCATCAACATCCGGGTTTTCTTCACGAACAGCGTCGATCAGATCGGTTAAATCCTGAAATATCAATGCATCTGCACCAATAAGCTGACGAATTTCATCCACTTCACGCCCATGAGCAATCAGTTCATTTGCATTGGGCATATCAATGCCATAGACATTCGGGAAACGCACTTCCGGTGCTGCCGAAGCAAGATAAACTCTCTTCGCGCCCGCTTCACGAGCCATATCAACAATCTGTTCTGACGTTGTACCACGTACGATAGAATCATCCACCAATAGCACATTCTTATCACGGAATTCCGCGCGATTGGCATTCAGTTTACGGCGGACTGATTTCCGGCGTTCCTGTTGCCCAGGCATGATAAATGTTCGGCCAACATAACGGTTTTTCACAAATCCCTGACGATAGGGCTTA
Source organism: Photorhabdus akhurstii (assembly GCF_019090985.1). Lineage (NCBI taxonomy): Bacteria > Pseudomonadati > Pseudomonadota > Gammaproteobacteria > Enterobacterales > Morganellaceae > Photorhabdus > Photorhabdus akhurstii. Next base: position 3,772,839 of record NZ_CP020335.1, read on the forward strand.
CCGAGTATGCGGGCAATTTCTAGCGCGACATCACAAGATGTTTCGGGGATTGGAATCACCACATCAATATGCAAATCTTCCCATTCACGGGCAATTTTCGCCCCCAGTTTATGTCCCATCCGTATGCGGGAGTTATAAACCGAAATTTTATCAATAAAAGAATCTGGGCGAGCTAAATAGACAAATTCGAATAAACAAGGAGTCAGAGAAGGATTTTCAGCACATTGACGAGTAAATAGCTGACCTTGTTCAGTAATATAAACTGCTTCACCTGATGCGACATCCCGCAGGAATTCAAAGCCTAGCGTATCCAATGCAACGCTTTCAGAAGCAACCATATATTCATTACGGCCATCATCCAAGGTACGCTTGCCTAAAACCAACGGACGAATACCATGCGGATCACGGAAAGCCACTAATCCATGACCAATAATCATCGCAATGCAGGCATAAGCGCCACTCACCTGTTTATGCAGTGCCGCTACCGCCGCAAAAATATTATCAGGCTCCAATGGATAATGCTGGAAGCAATCCAGTTCACTAGCAAAAACATTAAGCAAAATCTCAGAATCTGACGTGGTATTCACATGACGACGGGCATTCTCAAACAGCTTTTTCTTCAACTCATGAGCATTTGTCAAATTACCATTGTGTGTCAGTGTAATACCAAATGGAGAGTTCACATAAAACGGTTGAGCTTCCGATGCACTGGAACTGCCCGCTGTCGGGTAGCGAACATGACCAATCCCAATTGTTCCCTGTAAACGCAGCATATGCCGGGCTTCAAACACGTCTCTCACTAAGCCATTGGCCTTGCGTAAACGAAACCCATTGTTACCATCAATAGTGGCAATGCCCGCAGCATCTTGCCCACGGTGCTGAAGCACCGTCAACGCATCATAAATCGACTGGTTAACCGGTGTAAAACCGACGATACCAACAATACCGCACATGTAGTTTTTCCTCATCAGCCAAACGGAGAGGTATATTTCTCCGGCAAGAAACTTGACGCATTTTGCAGGTAGTCAAAGAACCACCTAATGATATGACTGAACTGTGGGATCAATTGTGACTGTTTCCAATCTTCACTTCGAGCCAATGGTGTAAATGTATCCAGAAAAAACAGAATAGCCGCGACAATCAGTACACCACGCAATGCCCCAAAGCAGACCCCCAGTACTCGATCAGTACCTGACAATCCAGTCCGTTGCACAAGAGAACCTATCACATAGTTCACCATAGAACCGACAATCAAAGTAGCAATAAACAGCAGCGCAATAGCGATCCCGTTACGCACCAATTCATCTTCAAAACGGGTGAAATAGACCGCTAAGTAAGTATAAAAATGGCTTGCCACAAAGAAAGCACATCCCCAAGTAACCAGCGATAATGCCTCACGAATAAACCCACGAATCAGGCTAACTAATGCCGAGAAGCCAATAATGGCGATAATAACGTAATCAATCCAAACCATGTTTTAATTCCAAAATAGACACCTCGGCATCCGTTTCAAGTGCATTCTAACAGAAAACGAAAACGTTTGCGTAGCAAGATTTCCTATCCCACTGAAAATAATTGGGCGGCGAATTTGAATAATCATCACCGCAATCACTTAAGATTTACTTCTTCATGAACACTTACTTCTTCATGATAGTTGCCCTATTCTTCACATAGGCATCACTCACTTTTATTACAGTTTGCAACTATTACAATCTATAACCATTACGGCCGGTAACTCCTTACCTGCCCTTGTAATCCAGTCAAACTTTTCAATTCTGATAATGCCGAGTCAAGTTGTTGCTTAGAGGCATTCGGACCAACATATATTCTGGTTAATTGACCCTGAACCGGAGATGAAGGAACCGTATAAACCTGATAACCAGACAAACGTAGTCTGGCAACAATTTCATCTACCTTTCCGGCATTTTTTAAAGCACCCAGTTGTACGATATAAGCCTGCCCTTGCGGGGCGGTTTCAACCGGTTTAACTTCAGGTTTCGGCTCTGGCTTAATGTCTGGTTTAGGTTTAAGCGCCGGGGCTGGCGGCTTAGTCTCTGGTTTTGGTTCAAACTTAATCTGTGGTTGAGGCTTCACTTCTGGCTGAACAGCAGGAGGGACTATCGGCGTGGGTTGAGGAATAGTAACCGATGGGATTTCCGGCTGCTCCAGTGTTTCTGGCTGCAATGCCTCTGTCTCATCTTCCAGAGGCACTGATAATATTGGTGGATTAAGAGGAGGTATAGATTCAATTTCCTGCTCGTCCCCTGGCTTTGGAACCAGGGGAATTGATGCAAATTTATCTTCGTTATATTTCTTGTTGCCGTCTAGCAACGCAGGCAGCACAATGACACCCAATGCTACCAAGACAATTGTTCCAACCAAACGATTCTGAAATCTACTTGCCACTTCCCTTCTCCCTGTCCAGAGCCTCCATGACATGCGCTACTGTGTGGAATGAACCACAAACGACAACAATATCTTGCTCATCAGCATCAGCCATCGCCTGATGCCAGGCACTTTCCACATCAGTAAATAGCCGTGGCTGTTCAAGATACTGCGCCAATGTCTGTGCATCGGCACCACGAAATTCAGTCAACGGAGCGCAATACCACTCATTTATTTGCTGTGACAGGCAAGTCAGTGTACCAGCAATGTCTTTATCACCTAACATACCCACGACACCAAGGATTTTGCTACCCGGTTGACGAGGCAATTGAGCCAGTTTCTGTACCAGATAAGCCGCCGCATGGGGATTATGCGCCACGTCCAAGATCAACAGTGGATTTTCACGAACTACCTGAAAACGCCCCGGCAACTGTGCATTTTGCAACCCTTGATGGATGGCGCTCTCATTAATAGCCCGGCTGACTTTATCATCTTGTCGTAACAGGCAACAAATAACTCCCATTGCCGTTGCGGCATTCATCAGAGGAATATTTGGCAAAGGTAGATTGCTAAATAGCTTATCATCAGATTGCCAGCGCCAGTTTTTATCCTGTTGAGAGAAACGCCAATCAACGCCACAGCGGAACAACTTGGCGCCTAATTCGTCCGCAACTTCCGCAACAGAAGATGGCATATCCGGCTCACCCACTACGGCAAAATGATCTTTACGGAAAATCCCCGCTTTTTCACGACCAATATGCTCGCGGTCCGACCCCAACCAATCAATATGATCAATTGCAATGCTGGTAATAGCGGCAATATCGGCATCTACAATATTTGTCGCATCCAACCGCCCACCTAAGCCTACTTCTAAGATGACCACATCCAGACAAGCTTGTTTAAACAGTTGCAAAGCCGCCAATGTGCCATATTCAAAATAAGTTAGTGAAATATCGCCGCGACGAGATTCAATATCCGCAAATACACGGCAGAATTCCTGTTCAGGTAACTCTTTCCCCTGAATACGCACTCTTTCGGTATAACGTACAAGATGCGGAGAGCTGTAAACACCCACTCTCAGCCCGGACGCCAACAAAATAGATTCTATCGTGCAACAGGTGGTTCCTTTGCCATTAGTCCCGGATACAGTTATCACCTTAGGCGCAGGATTAACCAATTCTAACGTTTGGGCAAGCTTCCCCACACGCTCAAGCCCCATATCAATGGCCTTAGCGTGCAGGTTCCCAAGATAGGAAAGCCACGTCATCAATGGCGACGTGGCTTGAGGAATTTGTAAAGTGTCAGACATCTTCTTTATTGGTGTTTATTTGAATATCCGCCTCGACATCAGCGGGTTCTGCCACAAATTCAGCAACAATTGGCTTAGTACCTGGCTGCGACTGATGAGTGAGTTTAGAAAGTAAACTGGCAAGTGTGTCACGCATTTCAGGACGACGAACAATCATGTCAATCGCCCCCTTTTCCAGCAAAAACTCACTACGCTGGAAACCAGACGGTAATTTTTCACGAACCGTCTGCTCAATAACTCGTGGCCCGGCAAAACCAATCAATGCCTTTGGTTCAGCAATATTGATATCACCCAACATCGCCAGACTTGCTGAAACACCGCCCATTGTCGGATCGGTCATGACAGAAATATAAGGCAAACCACGTTCTTGCATTTTTGCTAAAGCAGCACTAGTTTTCGCCATCTGCATCAATGACATCAATGCCTCTTGCATACGAGCGCCGCCACTGGCAGAAAAACAAATCAGAGGACAATTGTCTGCCAACGCTTGTTCTACGGCACGGACAAAACGGGCTCCAACAACCGAAGCCATAGAACCACCCATAAATGCAAATTCAAAAGCAGCAGCAACAACCGGCATACCACTCAGAGTGCCTTTCATCACGATCAGGGCATCTTTCTCTTGGGTTTGTTTCTGCGCCGCTGATATACGATCTTTATACTTTTTGGAATCGCGGAATTTAAGAATATCTTTTGGCTCTAATTCCCCCCCTAATTCCGTCGTTGCTCCTTCATCAAGGAATGTAGCCAATCGGGTACGCGCCGAAATACGCATGTGATGATCACATTTAGGGCAAACCTCAAGATTGCGCTCTAACTCAGCACGGTAGAGCACCTGACTGCAACTATCACATTTAGTCCAAACCCCTTCTGGGATGTTCGCTTTACGAGTTTGGGTAATGTTGCTTTTATTAAGAATTTTTTCAATCCAGCTCATTGAATGATCTTTCCGTCTGAATCTGGCTTATGCCAGTTTTGTTATTTGTGTGCCATTAAACCACAATGCTATTACAGTGTGGATAAAAAACTGCTCAAACCTGTTACCGGTTATCACTATTCTGCTTCATCACCGCACGACGATGACGCCAAATTTCAATCACTCCGGGCAGGATTGAGATAAAGATGATAGCGACAATCAACAGTTTCAAATTCTGTTGTACCATTGGCATATCACCGAATATATAACCAGAATAGGTGAATAACAGTACCCAAACTAGTGCGCCAATCACGTTATAAGCAGCAAAACGACGATAAGACATTTTCCCCATACCTGCAACAAATGGTGCAAATGTTCTGATAATCGGCACAAATCGCGCCAAAATAATTGCCTTCCCACCATGTTTTTCATAAAACTCATGTGTTTTATCTAAATAACTGCGGCGGAAAATTTTTGAATTTGGATTAATAAATAACCTTTCGCCAAAAATGCGACCAATAGCATAGTTCACAGCATCGCCAATAACAGCCGCAATAATCATCAATACCACCATGAGATGTACATTCAGATCATTTGAGTCCAAAGCCGCTAAAGCACCGGCGACAAATAACAGTGAATCTCCCGGCAGAAACGGCGTAATCACTAATCCTGTTTCACAAAATAAAATCAGAAACAGAATGCCATACACCCAATGACCATATCGTGCGACCAGTTCGGCTAAATGAATGTCAATATGGAGAATGAAATCAATAATAAATTTAGCAAAATCAACAAAATGAGTCAGAAATTCCATCATATTCCCCGCTATGCCAAAACATCCGTGTCGGCAACTAACAAATGTTAAATCAGATCATCTGCCAAAAACAGAGGCCCCATAGCAGCGCCAGGCAAATCAAATTGCGCCGGATAATCAACAGCAACCAAATACAACCCTGCCGCTTTTGCCGTCGCAGCGGCTTTCGTCCGGTCTTTTAAAACAAGCAACTGGGCCATCCAGTTAATATCCTGATTCCCACAACCAATTTCCATCAGGCTACCGGCAATATTACGCACCATATGATGTACAAAAGCATTGGCTTTAATATCTATAACGACATAATGCCCATAACGGCTGACATTAATATGCATCACATTACGCCAAGGTGTTTTAGATTGGCATTGCACTGCACGGAAAGAGGTAAAATCATTTTCCCCTAACAAACATTGCGCTGCCTGATGCATTCGCTTTTCATCCAATGAATAGTGAAAATGAGTCACGCCATTAGCCAACACTGCCGGGCGATAACGATGATTAAAAATAATGTAACGATATCGCCGGGCAGTTGCGCTAAAACGGGCATGGAAACTCTCATCCACGGTTTTTACCCAACGAACAGCAATATCCGGCGGTAAGTGTACGTTGACACCCATTGTCCATGCGGCATCCTTGCGCTGAACAGCCGTTTCAAAATGCACAACTTGCCCTGTTGCATGTACCCCAGCATCGGTCCGACCAGCACAAAATACCGATACAGGTTCATCGGCGACTTTTGATAATGCTTCTTCAAGGCATCCTTGAACACTTTTCACTTCTTGCTGACGTTGCCAACCATAATATCGGCTGCCATCGTACTCAATGCCCAATGCAATTTTCATTTTTGAACCTGGCACAGATTCTGTTTGTTCTGTACCAAACATCAGTAAAATTGCTCCTGAATCAGTTTTTCCGCTGTCTCAACAGCCATTAATGCACCACCAAATCGGATGTTGTCGGCCACAGACCAGAATTGTAATACTTCCGGCATACCATAATCATGGCGCAGACAACCAATACTCAGCGCATCATTACCTGATGCTTCTGTCACCGGCGTCGGATAATCGCCTTCATCTGCAACGTTAATATCAACCATCCGCTCCAATTCTTCTCGAGCTTCTTCCACTCCGACCGGACGCAAGGTTTCCAAATGAACGACCTGAGCATTACCATAAAAAACAGAAGACTGAACGCAACTCACTGAAATGGGTAATCCCTCATCCTGTAAAACTTTGCGTATTTGATCCACAAGACGACGCTCTTCACTCACAGAACCCTCAACATCTGTTGGCAACGGTAAAAGATTAAATGCCAGTTGTTTACTGAAACGGCCTGGCTCCGGTGGGATGCCGTTAAGTAAACGTGCGCTCTGCCCGGCTAATTCATCAACCGCCGCTTTGCCATGAACAGAAACAGAGAACAGATTAGTCAAATGCAAACGTGCAATTCCAGCAGCATCCACCAGCGGTTTAATAGCTGTCAGTACCTGACTGGTCATATTATCCGCCAAAGCGATAATATTACGGTTGCGATAATCCGCCAATGCATGAGGGTTAACACCCGGAACAACTAAAGGTACATCCGGTTCCATAGCAAACAACCCACTGCTATCAATCACCAGACAACCTTCTTCTGTCGCTTTTTCAACATATCGTGCTGTGGCTTCTAATCCAGCAACGAAAAAAGCGAGTTGTACCTGTGACCAGTCAAAATCAGCAGCATCACCAACAACAAAATTTTTACCATTAAAACGCAGGCTTTCACCGGCACTGCGCTCACTGGCGAGAGGATACAATTCACCAACGGGAAACTGACGCTCTTGTAATAACGCCAATATCGCTTCACCTACTGCCCCTGTCGCACCCAACAGGGCAATATTCCAACCTTCTGACATGTTGGTTTTCTCCATCTATATTTCTGACATGCAGATATATTTCTGCACGAATTAAATCAGTTCTGTGCTGAAACCAAGAGCGGCTAACAATTCAGCACTCTCTCTGTTATCACAACATACAGTCAGGGATGACCATTCCCGGCGTTCTAAATAGTTTTTGCGCAGATAATCAAATTGCCCTTTTTGACCGGCCACTTGCCGTAATGGCATATCATCGCGGCGCACATCATACACTAAATGCATCAACCGCTTCAGTGTGCTTTGAGTCACATTGCCATGCAGGGTAACCCGGCTGAAATCCGGTTCCGGCAATAGATCAGATAAAGCCACTTTGCGAGGGTGGCCGAGGAATCCGCAGTAAGCTTCAAATACCTGTGTAGTACCACGCGCTTTACCTTCGAGGGTATAACCTGCGATATGTGGTGTACCAATATCAACTAATTCCAATAATGGCAGGGATAAGTCAGGCTCCGGCTCCCAAACATCCAGAACAACACGAAGTTTCTTGCCATGTTCCAACACGCCAAGCAGAGCCTGATTATCAACAACCTCACCGCGGCTGGCGTTAATCAATATGCGATTATCTGGCAAAGCTGACAATAATTCAGCATCCACTAAATGGTGGGTTTTATATGGACCCGATGTATTCAATGGCGTGTGGAATGTCAGAATATCTGCCTCTTTAACCAGTTTCTCCAACGGCCAAAAGCCACCAACATCCCCTCTGGCAGCTCTTGGTGGATCACATAAAAGTGTCCGCACACCAAGAACAGCTAACCGTTCCGCCAGTCTACTGCCGACATTACCGACACCAATAATTCCGACAACTTTATCTTTAAGCTCAAAACTATCACGTTCAGCCAGCAACATTAATGCAGAGAAAACGTATTCAACCACAGCAATGGCATTACATCCCGGCGCCGCTGAAAACCCAATTCCTGCCTGCGATAACCACGACTGATCCACATGGTCAGTCCCTGCGGTAGCCGTACCGATAAATTTTATCGTGCTGCCTTTCAGCAGTTCTTCATCAATCTTAGTCACCGAGCGAACCATAAATGCGTCCGCATTATCTAGTATACCTTTCGGCACCGGACGCCCCGGAATAGCTTGCACATCCCCCAATGGCTGAAATAGTTGTTCAGCATAAGGCATATTTTCATCAACCAGAATCTTCACTTAATTCCATCCTGTGGCGTAAAACGGACGTAGCTAACTATTCTGCCATTTAATCATAACAAAACCCATAATAACGGTTTCTTTTATTATTAACTTTTCCTGAAACGGTCCGGTGTCGTACCCGCCAATTGCTGAAACACCGCGATAAAAGCAGAAGATGAGCTATAACCCACATCAAAAGCGACTTCATTCACTGTTTTCCCTTGTTCCAATAAGGAAATAGCATGCAAAAACCGTAACCGTTGCCGCCACTCACGAAATGACATTCCCAATTCTTGTTGGCAACGCCGTGACAACGTACGTTCCGAGGTATAACACCGTTTTGCCCATTGTGCTAATGATCTATTATCAGCCGGATTATGTTCAAGTTCCTGTAATATCGGCGCCAAAAGTTTATCTTTAGATGAAGGCAGATAGGTATATTGCACAGGAGATTGGACCAATTGATCAATCAGCACCTGAGCTAACCGCAAATCCTGCTCTGTTTCCGGTACCTTCAAGCCACGTTCAAAACAATCAGCCATAATGATATTGGATATCGGACTCAGCCGGATAATACAAGGTTGCTCTGGTAATAATTTTCCCCACTGAGGAGAGATATCTATTGCCCTAAATCGCATGGCCTTTTTGCTATAACCCGAATGTTCTATTCCTTCCGGTATCCAGACACAAAATTGTGGTGGAGCCAAAAAATGTTGTTCCCCAACATTCATTGCCATTACGCCACAAACGACATAAATAAGCTGCCCAAATGAATGGACATGACGTAAACATTCTGTATTCGCACTGAATAATTCGTTACGAAAAGAGATACTCGCAGGAATAGCCATGACATCTACAGGTTCATTCAGCTTTTCTGTCATATTGTCTTAATTGCCTTATCTATTGTCTGATTATCGTTATATATAATAAACCAGACACCTTTAGACTGAACCTTCATTTTTATCTCAATGCGATTTACTTATATGAATATGATTTTTCCACTTCTGGCAGTCTTGATTTGGTCAATTAATGCTGTTGTGAGTAAAGCCTCTGCCACCGTTATTGATCCGGCGGCAATCTCTTTTTACCGCTGGTTCCTTGCTTTTCTCACATTAACCCCCTTTGTTGTATTACCTGTCATTCGCCAATGGAAAACAATCTGCCAACACTGGTGGAAACTTTTAATACTTAGCTCACTTGGTATGGTGCTTTATCAAAGCCTGGCTTATTACGCGGCACACAGCGTCAGCGCAACATTTATGGGAATTCTTAATTCACTTATTCCTCTTTTAACTGTCGTTATCAGTATATTTGTTTTACGTGTTATCCCCACTGTCGGTATTGCTCTCGGTACTGTTTTATCCCTGTTTGGTTTAATCTGGTTGGTTAGCGCCGGTGATCCTATGTCATTGCTGCAACACGGTTTAGGTCACGGAGAATTGATGATGTTGATTGCTTCCATCTCCTATGCACTCTATGGCGTATTAACCAAACGTTGGTCTATTCCATTACCCAACTGGCAATCCCTGTATGTACAAATCGCTTTTGGCGTCCTGTTATTACTGCCCAATTTTTTGTTAACAAAAGATGTTCAACTAAACACCAACAATATTTCGTTAGTCCTATTCGCTGGCATTCCGGCCTCAATTCTCGCTCCCTACTTATGGATACAAGGTGTTATAAAGCTTGGCGCTAATACTGCTTCCATATTTATGAATCTGGCCCCGGTATTTACCGCAATTATCGCTATTCTGGTTCTACATGAAGAGATGCACAGTTACCATTTGATTGGCGGCGGTATAACGTTATTGGGCGTTATGCTGGCACAGCAACTACGTACTCCTCTTATTGGACGTAAGACAGGAAAATCTCAGGATGTTAATCATCAGAAAGCTTAAAAGGGATTCTTACCAATAAGCCTCCTAGCATTTCGCTAGGCAATAATTGGGGGTGAGCGCCATGATAAATACTGATGTCTTTGACCAGGGCTAATCCCAGCCCTGCCCCTTCATGCCCCGCTGCATTATCAAGACGATTAAAAGCCATTAGAGACAAATTAACTTCTTCTTTAGCAATCCCCGGCCCACTATCATCCACTTCCAAATAACAGTATGCCTTACAAGCGCTGAGAATCACTCTAGCCGTAACAATGCCACCTTCCGGCGTATATTTAATCGCATTGTCCAATAAGTTCGCACACATTTCTGTCAGTAATACAGGTTCCCCCTTAATCCATTGAGCATTTTCTCCTTCATAACCCAAATCAATATGCTTACTTTCAGCCTGTTGCAAACGAGAAAAACACGCCTGTTGCAACAATTCAACTAAATTGACCGGCCTATAATCCCGAACAGCTTCCTTTTCATGCGCTTTCAAACGAGAGAGCTGTAATAAACGATCCGTCAGAGAGATAGTGTTATCCAATGTACTATTAATGGCCTGTAAGCTTTCTTTCCATTGCATGGGATCTTCGCTGGCAAGCGCTACCGCTACTTGAGTTTTTAATACCGTTAATGGTGTTCTAAGTTGATGAGAAGCATCCGCGCTGAACCTCTCCTGTCGGTTCACCATCAGTTTCAGTCGCTCTATATAACGATTAAATGCATATAATAACAGGGAAAGTTCTGACCAAGGCAACATATCCGGTAATGGAGTGAGATCATTAGCGGGACGACGGACCATGACGCCAGAAAGTTTATGCAATGGTTTAAGTAACTGTTTCAACAGAAAGTAAGCCAGAATCAGAGTCAACCCAACCACTGTTCCTTGACTCATCAAAGATGATATTAATAATTGTTGCGCAAGATAATGGCGGGAAGCCACTGTTTCGGCAACCAGTATCAACGCCATTCCCATCATCCCTCCTTCATTAATCGGCTGATAAAGGGCGGCAACCCTAATAGGATGGCCGTGATATTCAGCATCATAGAAATAAACCAAAGCGGTGTATAAATTGGAGCGAAGCGTATCTTTAGGTATTAAAGGCAAATCATCATAACCAGAAATGGTTTTCCCTTCAGGAGATAATACTTGATAGAACAATCTATCATTCATATTTCGCTCAAAACTATCCAAAACGACATAAGGTACATCGACAATCAATTGATTATTCTGAACAGCCAGCCGTTCTGCGACAGTTCGAGCAGATGCCAATAAGGTCCGGTCATAAGCCAACGTAGCCGCATTCTCTGCGCTACAATAATGGGTGCAAACCGATAAACAACCCAACAAAAATAGCGGAACGCCAAAAAACAAGAGTAATTGGTGAAACAATGAGTTCGGTACTTTAAACCATCTCATCTTTCTGGCACTCCAGACGATAACCTAATCCCCGTAATGTACTTATTCCCACATTACTGCCTGACAATTTTTTCCGAATCCGGTGTACATAAAGTTCAATACTTTGTGGGTTTGCTTCATCTAACAGTGCAAATACCTGTTCAAACAGCTGTTGTTTAGAAACAGGTCTCCCTCGACGATGGAACAATGTTGTCAAAACCGAAAGTTCCCGTGGCGTCAAAGCCAATGGCTCATCGTTCAGAATAAAGTAACCATCATCCTGATAAACAAGGGAACCGAATGTCAGCGTCTCCTGTAGCACATTTGCACTACGCCGAAGTAATGCCCGGATACGTGCCTCCAATTCCTGTAAATCAAAAGGTTTCGTTAGATAATCATCAGCACCAGAATTAAGCCCTTTCACTCGCTCAGAAACATCAGCCTTTGCCGTTAATAATAATACCGGCAAATTTTGTCCACGTTTACGCAAACGAACCAATAATGAAAGGCCATCCAGCCTCGGCAAAGAAACATCTAAAATCAACAACGCATAGTTTTCTGTCTGCAATAATTGATCAGCGATGATGCCATCACTCGCAACATCTACAGCAAACCCCGCACTACTCAGGGCTTTTTGCAGCCAGTGCAATAATTCAGGGTGGTCTTCCACCAAAAGTAAGCGCATATTTTAAATATCTAATCGACCAATATAAATATAATTACAAGCATAACTATATTTTCAGTTTATATCGCCACACCTATCTTTCTGAAAAATAGTCAGACACTGACTCAACTCCATTTGAGCGCCAAAATATCGCGCTATCAATAACAGGATATTCTGTCATACCGAATCAAGTAATAGATTTCTATTACCGCTTCCATTTACTCAGATATTGCCATAAGCACAGGGGTAAAATCAAAACGTTCATCCAATGCAGACGCCACAGAGACATTAGACAAAGTGAGTTTTATTTCACTGCCTACTTTTAAACTAAAATTCGATATCACAATCGGCTCCTTATCATTAAGAAACACAGATAAACCCTTCATTTTTAAAATCTTATCTGTGTCATTCTTAATATTAATTGAGATTTTGATTTTTGATGCTATTGAATTATTTAGCTGGTTAATTTTCTTCTTCATCTCTTTTGGTATGCTTATCGCTAAGATATCTGCGCCATTACCGTAAAGGTGAATACCCTGAGTAGAACCAGCCACACTTGAATTCCCTACAGTGATGGGAACTTTAAAGTGAGCAAGTGAATCCATATTTTTTCTAAAACATTCCACATATTCCACGCCGGCAAAAATAGCCGGTACTTTTTCCTGAGCCTCTAACAGAGATTTTGATGGCTGTCTGGAATCTTTATAATCACCACATGCACTGACTTCAACCAACAAGTCAGATGTTACCATTTTAACCTGTTCAGATAATAGCTGGTTAACGGATACCGAGGTGTCAAGTTCTGTTTTACATCCTGTCAAAGCAAGAGCCATAACACTAGCCATAACACTACAAAGAATCAATTTTTTCATCATTTCCTCAATTCAGATTTCCGCAAGATAAAGCCTGATTATATTCAATAAATTCTCCGTTTAATTTAACAGATTGCACAAATAAAGAATTACCGTTTACATGATCCCCTCTTAGACGAATGTAAAATTCTCGCAAACAAAACAGTACAACCTCAAAACTACGAGAAACTTACAACAAACCAAAACAAAAAAGAAAGCCTGTAGCTATTTGTTAGCTCATTAATGCGAAACACTACGCAAATTTAAGAGATTAAAATCACATATCAACAACTTTTCTTGTTAATGAAAGGTAAATGAAAGGTTTTGTTATTACTAATTGGGTCAACCAAGTTTGGTTGTAGTGGTATATCTTACACGGGTATTGATGAGAGTAAACAAATGAAAGCTATAACGATCAAGATATTAGCGGCAACCGCTTTACTATTTGGCACAAGCAGTGTTTTTGCCGCCAGTGCGCCTGGCAGGACCGAATGCATTGCCCCTGCAAAACCGGGTGGCGGGTTTGACCTGACCTGCAAACTGATCCAAGTTTCATTACTGGATACGAAAGAGATCAGCAAACCTATGCGCGTCACCTTTATGCCCGGTGGTGTTGGCGCTGTCGCTTACAATGCTATCGTCGCACAACGACCTGCTGAAGCGGGAACCATTGTCGCCTTCTCCGGCGGCTCTCTGCTCAATTTATCTCAGGGGAAATTTGGTCGCTATAACGTTAATGATGTGCGTTGGCTGGCAAGTGTTGGTACTGATTATGGAATGATCGCTGTCCGTGCCGATTCACCTTACCGTACCCTGAACGATCTGATGAATGCTTTCAAGGATAATCCTAATAACATTGTATTTGGCGCCGGAGCCTCCATTGGCAGTCAGGACTGGATGAAAACCGCACTGCTGGCAAAAGAAGTTGGTATTGATCCTCACAAGATGCGTTATGTCGCCTTTGAAGGGGGTGGTGAACCTGTCACCGCTCTGCTGGGTAATCATATTCAGGCGGTTTCTGGTGATCTGAGCGAGATGGTCCCTTACCTGAATGGAGACAAAATCCGGGTCTTAGCTGTTTATGCAGATAAACGACTAGATGGCGATTTAGCCAATATTCCTACGGCCAAAGAGCAAGGCTATGACTTGGTATGGCCGATTATTCGCGGATTTTACATGGGCCCAAAAGTTTCTGACGAAGAGTACCAATGGTGGGTTGATACTTTTAATAAACTACAACAAACAGATGCTTTTAAAAAACAGCGTGATATCCGTGGGTTGTTCGAATTCAACATGACCGGCAAAGAGTTGGACAACTATGTGAAAAAACAGGTTGAACAATATCGTGAACAAGCCAGAGCTTTTGGCTTAGCCAAATAACAGAGTCATCATTATGAGCGATCGTATCTTTGCTGCTATCTGGCTAGTGCTCTGTGCCATTGGGATGGTTATTGGTTGGGGCATTCAGAGCGAATACACTTATGAACCTTTGGGACCTAGACCTTTCCCAATGATCATTCTGTCTCTGATGGCGCTCTGTGCCTTACTACTGCTTTTCAAAAAACCAGAACAGAGCAATTGGCCTAGCGCCCCCGTTATCCGTCGCCTAATGTTGTTGATTATCTCTTTGGTTATCTATGGCTGGGCATTTGAGTGGCTGGGGTTCCCTCTCGCTACAGCGCTGCTGACATTCAGTGTCGCACTGTTGTTTAACGCAACATTGCCTGCCGCAATCATTTCCGGGGTGTTCCTTGGCGTCACGCTCTATTTCGCCTTTGACCGCTTACTTGACGTAACCCTGCCTCTCGGTAGCTGGCTCAACTGACGGAGAACTTATGGAAACGTGGATGTATCTTAGCCAAGGTTTTGAAGTTGCAATGGTGCCGCAAAACCTGATTATTGCTTTAATTGGCTGTTTTGTCGGCACGATTGTTGGGTTGTTGCCGGGGCTTGGGCCGATTAATGGTGTTGCGATTCTACTGCCACTGGCTTTCGCTTTAAAGCTGCCTGCTGAATCTGCCCTGATTTTATTGGCAACCGTTTATATCGGTTGTGAGTATGGTGGGCGTATATCATCGATTCTGCTGAATGTTCCTGGTGACGCCGCTGCCATTATGACCGCACTAGACGGTTATCCGATGGCCAAACAGGGTCGTGCGGGTGTGGCGCTGTCTATTTCCGCGGTGAGTTCTTTTTGTGGTTCTTTGCTGGCAATTTTCGGCATTATTTTATTTGCTCCATTACTGGCGCAGTGGTCACTAGCTTTCGGCCCTGCTGAATATTTTGCACTTATGGTTTTTGCTATTGCTTGTCTGGGTAGCATGATGAGCCAGAATCCGCTGAAATCACTATTAGCAGCATTAATAGGATTGAGTCTGGCAACTGTCGGAGTAGACGCCAACACCGGGGTTTATCGTTTTACTTTCGACAGTGTTCATCTATCAGATGGTATACAGTTTATTGTTGTGGTAATAGGTCTGTTTTCTGTCAGCGAAATTCTGCTGATGTTAGAGAACACCTCAACCGGCAAAACCATTATTCGCAAAACAGGCCGCCTGCTGTTCAATCGCAAGGAAGCGGCTGAATGCGCCATACCAACGCTTAGATCATCCTTTATCGGTTTCTTTGTCGGTATTTTGCCTGGCGCAGGAGCGACAATTGCCAGCGCAATTACCTATATGACTGAAAAGAAGCTCAGTGGGAATAGCGATTCATTTGGTAAAGGTGATATTCGCGGCGTAGCAGCACCAGAAGCAGCTAATAATGCCTCGGCCTGCGGCTCCTTTATTCCAATGCTAACATTAGGAGTGCCAGGTTCAGGTACCACTGCCGTCATGATGGGGGCATTAACGCTCTATAACATTACGCCTGGGCCGGGAATGTTTACTGAGCAACCGGATATTGTCTGGGGGTTAATTGCGGCTTTATTAATTGCCAATGTTATTCTGCTGATTATGAATATCCCAATGATAGGTCTGTTTACACGGATGCTCACTATTCCACTCTGGTTTCTTGTTCCAGCTATTGCTACTGTTTCAGCGGTTGGTGTATATGCCATACATAGCACGACGTTTGATCTTCTATTGATGGTAGGGTTGGGCGTTTTCGGTTATATTCTGAGGAAAATGAATTTCCCGATGTCGCCATTAATCCTCGGTTTTGTATTAGGAGAAATGCTGGAACAAAACTTACGTCGCGCACTTTCTATTAGCAACGGAGAATTTGGCATTCTGTGGAGTAGTGCAATTGCTCAGAGTTTATTGATACTGGCAACTCTGGTTTTGGTTATTCCACCAATATTACGAATTGTCCGTAAGCGCCGTATTCAGCAAGTAGCTACTGAAAATAAATCATAATTAATAAAAAGCCCATAATATTAAAAAATCATAATTATCATAAAGATATTATGGGCTTTTCTATCACAACAAGAATATATTTCCGTATTCACATTATATTTCAGACAAAATCAACACTAAGCAAAATAGGTTTGAATTTACTTTATATAAACGAATATACCTTATGGATTTCAAGGTGCATCGCGACGGCAAGGGAGTGAATCCCCGGGAGCATAGCAAACTATGTTACCGGGGTGAGCGAGCGCAGCCAACAAAGAGGCAACTTGAAAGATGACGGGTATAAACAAGATACAAACAACACGCAGAAACGGGACTATACACAAAGGTGACCCGCTATACGCGGTCACCTAAGATGTATCAAATAATAACCATTTTTGGTCCGAAATAATCTGTGATGGGGGATATCAACCTAAATACTTGCTCATCACCAAAGAAGCATTAGTGCCACCGAAACCAAAACTATTGGACATCACCGTATTCAACTTTTGCTCAGTAGGTTTAGTGATGATATTCATGCCCGCCGCTTTATCATCAAGATCTTCAATGTTAATACTCGGTGCAATAAAATCATGCTCTAACATCAGTAGGCTATAAATCGCTTCGTGTACACCGGCAGCACCCAGTGAATGACCAGTCATCGCTTTTGTTGCAGAAATTGCCGGTGTTGTATCACCAAAGACTTTCCTGATCGCTTCCAACTCTTTCAAATCACCCGCAGGAGTAGAAGTACCGTGCGTATTCACATAATCGATGGAACCTTTCATACCTTGCAATGCCATATTCATACAACGAACCGCACCTTCGCCAGATGGAACAACCATATCTGCGCCATCCGATGTTGCACCATAACCAACAATTTCAGCGTATATGTGTGCGCCACGTGCCAGTGCATGCTCTAATTCTTCCACAACAACAATACCGCCGCCGCCAGCAATAACAAAACCATCACGGTTTTTATCATAAGTGCGGGACGATTTTTCTGGCGTTTCGTTGTATTTGGTTGAAAGTGCGCCCATTGCATCAAATTCACAGCTCATTTCCCAGCACAGCTCTTCACCACCACCGGCAAAAACAATATCCTGTTTTCCTAACTGAATAAGTTCAGCCGCATGACCAATGCAATGAGCAGAAGTAGAACAGGCAGAACTGATAGAATAATTTACCCCTTTGATTTTAAAAGGAGTTGCAAGGCAAGCTGACACACCGGAAGCCATTGCGCGGGTTACCATATAAGGCCCCACACCGCGTAAACCACGAGCGCGCATACCATCAGCACTCGCAACCTGGTTATATGGAGAACCACCACCAGAACCCACTACCAATCCGCTACGAATATTGGAAACCTGATCATCAGTCAGGCCAGAATCTTTAATTGCTTCATCCATCGCCAGATAAGCATAAACAGAGGCATCGCTCATGAAACGCTGAATTTTTCGGTCTATTAACCCGGTGGTATCCAGTTTTACATTCCCCCAGACATGGCTTCTCATTCCTATCTCTTTGAATTTCTCAGAAAAAGTTATCCCGGAGCGACCTTCTTTCAGAGATGCCAGTACTTCTTTCTGATTATTACCAATGCTGGAAACAATACCCAAGCCAGTGATCACTACACGCTTCATCAAATACCTCATTAAATGTGTTTATCCGCGGGATTTCTATCTATGCTATGTAGCACTTTAGCGTACACTTGTACGCTGAACAAGTCCGATCAGGATAAAATTACGAAGAAAAATTCATCTCTCTAAAAACCCCAATATGTTTTCTCGTTAAAATAACTGTTAATTTTCATAGAATACAGTAAAAAACATTCGGGCTTTAATAGACAAAAATAAATTTCAGATAGGAATTATTTTGGTGAACAATAAAATCATAAAATACTTTTAATTTCCATCAAAAATTTAGACTAAGGATAATAATATCAATGAAATATATATAAATTTATCAAGCATTCGAATAATGATTAGCAGGCTTATATTTATATATAAGTTGATATACTTGTTATTTTTATTAAGTTTATTGCTAATTGGAAATAAATTTAATAACTGGGAATAATAAGGGTGAATAAAATTTTTATGAAATGAATCAATCCCTATGTTATATTACTGACTGAATTAGGTAAAATACTTAAACTTACAGCAACAAATGTTTTAGAACAGAAAATTTTCCGACTTTATCAACCGATAAAGCCATTATTCACACAAAAAGTGATGGTAATTATGCTATGTCATATGCAAATGGTCGGTTCATTGTAAGACCTAAATAACTTTACCCAATAATCCTAATGGGGGTTAATAATGAGAGGACTTGGTTACCTTCTGCTAAGCGTTGGTATCATATGGATTTTAGTGGCTTTTAATATGGATATAAACATATTATCACAATATGGCAACAAATTTAACAATATGGAGCCAATTATTTTACAACAAAATCATATCCTAATTGGCGCATTCATTACACTTTATGGGCTAATTATGATTATATCCAGTAGGAATCAGAGATTATTAGAGTCTATATACAGAAGTAATATTAAGGAGATTGCCGAATTCAATTCAAAAGATGTATTCATACCTACACCTATGCAAAACTCAGATTACTTAAAACGAGCTAATAGGAAGCGGCCAAGCGTAAAGTGATATCAATGATTAATACTATTTCCTCACATTTAAAAGAGAGGCAATCAAAAGAATTTAAAAAATTATGTGAATTTCACATTGATTTATAAATATAAACCCCGCTTCGCTGGCGGGGCATTATTTCCTTGGGCATCCCGGCTTTATTATAAGGAGAACTTATTCATATTGGTAACATATGGGTAAGTTTCGCCGTTTCCATCGGTACCTCCGTCTTCACGCTTTGAATACTGTCGATCCGAGTTAGATGTTCGGCATGGAAACGACGATAAGAATGGAGATCCTCAGTAACGATTCTCAGAAGCGCATCACATTCTCCTGCCATTAAGTGACATTCCACAATTTCAGGCATTTCTTGGATAGCATCAGTGAAACGCTGGATCGTCTCTGCATCCTGAGCCTTGAGCCAAATTCGGGCAAACAATGAAAGATTAGCGCCGATCTTCGAACCATCAAGAACGGCAACATAACGCTTGATGACCCCTGCTTCTTCCAATAACCGTACACGCCGCAAGCAAGGCGATGGTGATAAACCAACCTCTTTAGCTAATTCGATATTCTGGAGTCGGCCGTTACGTTGTAAGGCACGAAGAATACGTTTATCAATATTATCTAATTTCATTAGCATTCGATTCCATTAAAACTAAAAATAAATTAATCTGATTGCAATATTAATATAAAAAATGAAAAAATAGACACAAAATATCATAATAATTAGCTTAAAATACCAAAAATTATCTTTTATAGATTGATTATAGCGTCTAGCCTGCCAACTTACTCTTAAACATTTATGGAGGAAAAATCATGCAGTTAGAGAACTTTTTAATTTTCGCTGCAACTGTACTGCCGTTAATCTGTACTCCCGGACCCGATATCATGTTTGTAGCATCTCAAGGTCTGTCAGCAGGAAAAAGCGCAGCCCTACGCGCCAATGCAGGAGTCATCTCCGGTTATTGTCTACATAGCATTCTTGGCGCTCTGGGTGTTACTGCTATTGTGGCAACCTCACCAATTCTGTTCGAGGTGATGCGTTGGGTTGGCGTTGTCTACTTAGCCTATTTAGCGGTTCAGATGTTCCGTTCAGCCATGCGTCCCGGCAAAATTATTTTCTCGTCCTCATCAGCCAAGACCTCGCTGACCAAAGGTTTCCTAACCAGCTTTCTGAACCCTAAGGGGTTGCTGGTTTACTTTGCTATTCTGCCAAACTTCATCACTGCGGACAGCAACTATACGCTCCAATCCATTATTCTCTCAGCAATTTTCATCACTACCTGCGCTCTCATTTACGGATTAATCGGTGTCACCATAGCTAGCATGGGGCAAAAAGGTTCATTCAGCGATCGTCGCCGTCGCTGGGTTGAAGGCATTGCCGCAGGGCTTTTGTGTTTGGCCGCCGGGTACCTGGCGAAGAGCTGAACAGAATGATTGTTGATATAATGCCCAATAATGTCCAGCACTTGTCCAAATACAGGCGCTGGCTGCTGTTCAAATCAGCACTTTTTCACTCTTTTCTTCTGTCAGGTGGTACATCAATCTCAACCTCGCTAAAATCGCATTATTATCAGTAATATTGCAGGCATTACCGTGAAAAATTCTGCTATCTGTACCGCAACCCTAAGTTGGAATGATCAAGGTACCCCGGTTTCAACACAGTTTGATGATGTTTACTTCTCAAATCAGGATGGGCTGGAAGAAACCCGTTATGTATTTCTTAATGGTAACCGCTTTCCCCAACGATTCAGCACTCATTCCCGTTCTAATTGTGTAATCGCGGAAACCGGCTTCGGAACAGGATTAAATTTTCTGACGCTCTGGCAATCATTTGATGCATTTCGACAGCAGAATCCTGATGCGCCATTGAAACGTCTACATTTCATCAGTTTTGAGAAGTATCCGCTGAAAACCAATGACTTAAAAGCCGCTCATCAACGCTGGCCTGAACTTGGAATTTTTTCACAGCAACTTTGCCAGCAATGGCCTCAACCTCTGGCAGGCTGCCACCGACTGATTATGGCAAATGGCGCTGTCACATTGGATTTATGGTTCGGTGACGTCAATGATCTGTTGCCCACAATGGATTCCACTCTTCACGGTAAAATAGATGCCTGGTTTTTAGACGGCTTTGCTCCTGCCAAAAACCCGCAAATGTGGAGTGAACAGTTGTTTGCCGCAATGGCACAATTTGCCCATCCAGAAGGCACCTTTGCAACCTTTACTTCCGCGGGCATCGTCCGTCGCGGTTTACAACAGGCTGGTTTTAATGTCAGTAAAATCAAAGGATTCGGTCGAAAAAGAGAAATGCTGACCGGGGTTCTGGCAACTCAGAAGTATCAGCCATTACCAGCACCTTGGTTTGCCCGGCCGACAGCAAGCCACACCGATGATATCGCGATTATCGGCGGAGGGATTGCCGGTATTCTCACCGCACTTGCTCTACTGCGCCGTGGAGCACAGGTGACTCTTTATTGTCAGGATGCAGCCCCAGCACAAGGTGCGTCCGGTAATCGCCAGGGAGCGCTTTATCCGCTACTGAACGGTAGTAATAACGGACTCGAAAAATTCTTTATCTCTGCATTTACCTTCGCTCGCCGCCAATATGAACAGTTATCAGCGCAAGGAGTTGATTTCAACCATCAATGGTGTGGCGTCAGCCAGCTTGCCTATGATGAAAAAAGTAGTAAGAAAATTGAGAAAATGCTGGCGACAAAATGGCCGAATGAACTCGCCATCGGCATGAATTGTCACCAGTTGAGTGAAAAATGTGGGCTGGATATTCATCACCACGGCATTCACTATCCACAGGGCGGATGGCTATGCCCGGCTGAACTCACTAAAGCAGCAACAGAATTGGCACAACAGCAAGGAATGCTCTGTCGCTTCAATCATCAAGTTACCGCGCTCAATTACAACCAGCATGGCTGGCAACTGCATCTCATGCATCAAGGACAACCATTAAACGCACAGCATAAAACGGTGGTGATTGCCAACGGTCATCATCTCCCCAAATTTGAACAAACCGAGAAACTGCCGGTAACTGCTGTGCGTGGTCAAGTCAGTCACATCCCAACCACAACTGATCTGAGCCAATTGCAAAATGTGCTTTGCTACGATGGTTATATGACACCGGCTAATCCAGCCAATCAACACCACTGTATCGGCGCCAGTTATCAGCGTCATCGGTTTGATAATGAATATTCTGAAACAGAACAGCAGGAAAACCGTGATCGATTGCTGAAATGTTTACCTAATGCCGAATGGGTAAATCAGGTTGATGTTTCTGCTAAACAATCCCGTCAAGGTATTCGCTGCGTTATCCGTGATCATATGCCAATGGTGGGAAATGTGCCGGATCTCAATAAAATAATGACAGATTATCAAGATTTGCCAGAAAAAATCCGCACAGGGAGCCTCATTACAGATGCACCCTGCTATTCCAATCTGTTTGTTATCGGGGCATTAGGTTCTCGTGGATTATGCTCTGCGCCACTCAGTGCAGAAATTCTTGCCGGGCAGATCTTTGATGAGCCATTACCACTGGATAATGAAACATTGGCAGCTCTTCATCCAAACCGTTTTTGGATCAGAAAACTACTGAAAGGCCGTAAATTGTCCCCCTTGTCCGTCAGTGACTGCACTAACGGACGATTGGCAGACCGGAAGTAACATCAACCAACAGGCTGGGTTTGCAGTTCATAACCGATATCCCGGGCATACGTCATCTGAAGCCAATGGGCTTTATGCGGATGTGAGACAAACTGTAAACGAGACCTATTACGAACAACCAACAACGCATAAGCATGGAAACTGTGAATGATGCTATATCGGGCCAGTTCAATCATCGTCTGATTAAGCTGGCTAAATGAAATACGGTCATTGTTAAGAAAATGCCAGACGACCTGAGTGGTAGCAAAGGTGGTCCTGGGTACTGGTGATATCTTTAAATCACCAGCGCAAGGGGAATGGCAGGAGTCATATGTTGTTTACCCAAAGATTGATATCGACGGTTGAGCCGGGCATCGAGCCCGGCGATAGAAAAGTTGAATGTATACTGGATATTAATACCACTTTTGACGAAAATTGTGTAGATACCTATTACTCTGCCTGCGAGGGGAACTGCTTAGATTTAGCTATTTCTGATATGATGCTCTAAAAAATTATCCCATTAGGAATGCCCTACAATAAGGTGCTTACATCGGAAAAACTGCGCTCATGTATTGTAGATCTGCGCAGCAATGATGGCGTTCACTACTTATAAATTGCTCAATTTGTATTTTTTTGTAAAAAAATATTTGCAAATGTTTATTCTTCGTGTGACCTTTATTAAGGTATCAATTCCGATACAGCGAAAAGAAGGATTCAAATACATGTCTAAGTTAGCTAAAGAAATCAAAGAAAATAAAGCTACTGTAACCACAAAAAACAAAAAAGAGTGCTGATCAGAAGGCAATGGCACAATCACTGCTCGACAATGTTTGTGGTGGTGGCGATCGTTGGTTGAAATGGATTAAGAATCACTAAAGTAAGCAACTTTCAGTCAGTTCCTGATAAACGTGAAGCTGATTAAGTTTTTTGAAGCCTTGCCCTCTGTTCCTACTATGTGGAACAGAGGGCAAGGATATCCGCAAAAAGATTTTTTGAGAAATGATTTTCTTAAACAAAATAGCTCGATTTTAGTAGTATTGCGTAATATATTCACAAATAGATTATATAATCCAGTTTCTTATTTAGATTAAAACATCCGGTTATCTTATGAAAAAAATAAAACACTTGGAAATAATTGCAAAGGTTAGTGAAAGGTGCAATATAAATTGCACATATTGTTATGTTTTTAATATGGGTAATGACCTTGCGATCAATTCCAAACCTGTAATTTCTCTTAAAACCGTTTCAAATCTAAAACGTTTTTTAGAGCGTTCTTTAACTGAGTATAATATAGAAAGCATTCAGGTGGATTTACATGGCGGTGAACCACTAATGTTAAATAGAGAAAGATTTTCACGTATGTGTGAAGAATTAATGTCAGGGGATTACAAAGGTGCTAAATTTTCAATTGCATGCCAAACTAATGCAACGTTAATTGACGATGAATGGATAGATATTTTTTCAAAATATAATATCAGTGTCAGCGTATCCATTGATGGCCCAAAACACATTAACGATAAGAATCGTATTGATAATAAAGGAAAAGGTACCTATGATGCAACTGTTTCTGGGCTTTTTAAGCTACAGTCGGCATGGAAGGATGGAAAATTACCCAGCGCTCCAGGTGTTTTATGCGTAGCTAACCCAAACTCCAATGGAGCAGAAGTTTATCGCCATTTTGTAGATGTTTTAAATTGCAAGAGTTTTGATTTTCTTATCCCTGATGAAAGTCATGATAATTGCAAAAATCCTTATGGTATATCTGATTTCTTTTGCTCAGCCGTGGATGAATTTTTTTCTGATGCAGATAAAAAAATCATTGTAAGATATTTCTATGCAACCATTCAAGGGATGTTAAATCCAGGAATATTCCATGTTGCAGGAATGGGAAAAATGAATAATGATATTGTCGCTTTTACAATGGGATCTGAAGGCAATATTCATGTAGATGATATTTTACGGTCATCTAACGATGATATATTTACGGCAATTGGAAACGTCAATGAATTAAGTCTAAATAACGTAATTTCATCGTGGCAGATGCAAAAATACTTTGAAATTGGTAATGATTTACCTGAGGAGTGTAATGAATGCGTTTGGAAAAACATTTGCGGAGGAGGGAATCATATCCAAAGATATTCTAAAAAGGATGGTTTTAATAGACGTACTGTATTCTGCCCATCCGTTAAAAAAATATTAAGCAGAATCGCATCACATTTAATTTCATCTGGCATAAATGAAGATTTCATTGCTAAAAACCTGGGGTGTTAACTAATGATAAAGGCTATTTTTGTTGTTTTGTTTTTTTCATCATTCTCTTATGCATATGAGAAATTACCGATATTAAATATCCGATATGATGATAATGGGCTTCCAATTGTTGATGCAACAATCTCAAACCGTTATCATACGTTAATGTTGGATACAGGAAGTAGCAAAGGATTGCATTTATATAGTTATGAAATAGAAAAATTACTTTCTGAATCTGATTTAAAATCAATGAAAAAACAAGCCAATATAAAACTAGGTGATCTATCTGGAAGGACTTTTACTGTTTCAAGATGGATGATTTCAGAATTATTAATTTCAAACATTCTATTTAAGAACATAGAGTTAGTTAACCTTATCCCGTGGGGGCTATCACTAGGTGATACAAGAAAAGATCCTGAGTCCGAAGTAATCGGACTAGGTGCTTTCAAAGAACAAATGGTACTCTTAGATTTTAAAGATAATAAATTGCAGATTCTTACAAATCAACATTATGACATAACTTCATGGTATTCTTATCACTTTAATTTAACGCCATCAGGAATTTCTTTACGTGCGGAAATAAACGAAATTCCGTTAAATATTATTCTTGATACTGCTGCAACACATTCAATTATATTTTATAATCGCATTCCAGATGGTACTAAATTCAGAAGCTGCAAGTTGATCGATAAAACAGCGTCAAATCTAGATTGTAATACTGTTTCCGTTGATTTAAATGATTCCAAACGAGATAAAAAAAGTATTATATCTATAGTCATCAATCAGAATATGCCAAAAGATATCGATTTTGATGGATTATTAGGAATGGATTTTTTACGAGGCCATAAGGTTATTTTAGATATGCCTAATGAAAAACTTTATTTAAGTAGATAAGAAATGAGCGAGAAAGAATCAATTTTTCGTGAAGAAGCCCTCAGCTATAAAGAAAATTCGTGGTTAGGGGATTTTTCCATTTCAGTTCCTTCAATACTTCCAGTAGCACTATGGATCTCGATGGGAGTTCTGGTTATTACAATTGTAATTTTATTAACCAATTATTCTCAGAGAGTCCCTGCCATTGGACAAGTTTTATACTTTCCGGCTGCTGCTGAATCTGTTTTTAATCAAGATGGAGTTATTTCAAAGATAAAAGTACAACAAGGAGATTTTGTTAAAAAAGGGGAGCTGATTGCGACGGTATATCATGATGTGGTGTACGAAGGCGGGGGCGTTAATATAACATTACAAGAAAATGCAGAAAAACAGATAAAATCACTAAAAAAACGTAAGGAAGAAAAAGGAAAAGAATATGATAATGAAAGATTACGTTTGATGGATAGAATTAGTATAAAGAAACAGGAACTATCGGCAATTAAAAAAGCTCTTTCCTCTGAAATAAAAAGGAATGAAAACCTAAAAAAAAGGTTAGTTTTCTATCAAGATTTACGTAATCAAGGGATAGCCGTAGAGTCTGAAAAAATAGAAAGAGAAAACGATTACCATAACTCCATTTCTCAGATAAATACACTTAATATTAACATAGAGCGCACAATAGGTGAAGAACTTCAATTAGTTGACGAACTTGCACGTTCACAAACCATAGAGAAAGAGGAGATTATATCTATTCAACAAGAAATAATGAGATTAGAACAGCAAGTAATTAATTCTTCTGCGATAGTTGAATCGCGAATCATAGCACCAATAGAGGGTATTATATCTTCAATGAAAATATTTGAAGGAGAGCGGGTTAACACCGGAGGAATTGCAGCTGTAATTGTTCCTAGCGGAGCTAAACCTTTCGTTGAAATATTAATACCGCCTAATGCTTTACCTGATGTAAAAGTGGGGCAAACAGTTATGATGCGTGTTGCCTCTTTACCTTGGGAGTGGTTCGGTAAAGTACCCGGAAAAATTACATCAATTAGTAGCAGTCCTGATTCCCTATCGGGTAAAAACAGACGTTTTCGAGTTGTAGTTATCCCTGATGCAAACGGACGAAAATTACCAACAGGAGTAGAAGTTGAAGCCGACATTTTAACCACCCGGCGACCGCTTTGGGAATGGATTTTCTCTCCAATCAAACGAAGTATTATAAGAGTCGGATCTGAGGGATAGATATGTTTTTTAGGCGAAAAAAAATACCGGTAATTTTACAATCCGAAATTAGCGAATGTGGGTTAGCCTGTTTGGTTATGCTCGCAGGGTATTTTGGGAAACGAATCGATCTGGCAGCAGCCCGTTCGATTCATGAAGTCACTATGGATGGAATGACGCTTCGCAATCTCGTCAATGCATTTGAACAAGTAGGGATGACTTCCCGTGCCTCTCGTGTTGAAATAGAGGATTTACATACTATAACACGACCTGTCATCCTTCACTGGTCTTTTAATCATTATGTTGTTTTGATTAGAGTCAATCGTAAGGGTGCCGTAATTCACGATCCAGCTATAGGTCAACGTTTTATATCTCTTAGGGAACTTTCAGATAAATTTACCGGAGTTATATTGGAAGCATGGCCTATAGAAACGTTTAATAAAGAACCTCTGGAAATTAACGTCAATGTGAAAGACTTATTCAAAGGTATAAGTGGATTAGGGAAAATCCTTTCTAGCGTGCTCGCCATTTCCATTATCATTGAACTCCTATCTATCTCAGTTCCAGCAGCGACGCAATTTACCATCGATACATTAATTCGTTCAAATGATATTCAAGGTATATATTCTTTATCGATTGTTGTTATCTCGGCATTGCTAGCTAAATCATTTTTTTCAGTGATTAGAGCTATAACACTAATGAATCTTAGATATTCGTTAGGGGTTAAGTGGGCGGAAATGTTTTTCAATAGAGTCGTTAGTCTTAAGCTCCCTTTTTTTATAAAAAGACATATTGGTGATATTTCATCAAGATTTCAAGCTCTTTGTGCAATCCAGGAATCCTTTGATTCAAATATGATATCATCAGCTCTAGACGCTATTGTTGTATTTATATCTATAGTTGTTATCATTAACTACTCTCCAATTTTAGCAATCCCTCCTGTTTTTTTTTCATTATTTTACGCAGCGATAAGGATTGGTTTATTCAACAAATTCAAGACATTAAAAAATGAAACAATTATCCATGAATCCATTCAACAATCACATTTTATTGAGTCTATCCGTGCAATAACAGCAATAAAAATGTTGAATCTCGATGTGTTACGCCGTCGGGAGTGGGTTAATTATGTTGTTAATTCCACTCGCTCAGCAAATAGAACATTCAAAATGGACTTATTTACCAATACACTAGGAATTCTTCTTCAAGGGTTATCAGGGGTTTTTATATTAACCACTGGCGCAATCTATTTCGACTCTGGATTATCAACAGGTGCACTTTTTGGGGTAATGTTATATGGTGATATGATTGTTTCAAGAGTAATTAAGCTATCGGATGCTCTTTCTGAGTTCTTCCTCATTTCCATGTATTGCCATCGTTTAACTGATGTAGCTGTTTCTCCTACTGAATCTGAAGGTGGAGAAAAATTTGGAAGTAATATAAGTGGTTCTATCATCATTAAAAATCTAGCCTACCGTTACTCGCAAAATCAACCGTATATTTTTGATGGAATTAACCTTGAAATATTACCTGGCGAAAGTGTAGCTATTGTTGGTGCATCTGGATGTGGAAAGTCAACTTTGTTGAATGTTTTAGCTGGTCTTTATGAACCGACTAATGGTGAAATACTTATAAACGGGAAAAATATATCATCAATGGATAAAAAATCTCTTCGGCAGAAGATTTCTTTTGTAATGCAGGATGATAAGTTACTGTCAGGGACAATAGAGAAAAATATCACTAGCTTCTCCGAAGCTCCTAACCACGAAAGAATGGAGGAATGCGCATCTTATGCCGCAATTGATGATGAAATAATGAAATTACCTTTAGGATATGAGACTAAAATTGGTGATATAGGCAGTACTCTTTCTGGAGGCCAAAGGCAAAGAGTAGCTATAGCTAGAGCATTATATCGGCGTCCTTCTATATTGCTACTTGATGAAGCAACTAGCAATTTAGACATTAATAACGAGAAAAAAATAACGAAAGCAATAAATACTCTCTCTATTACACGTGTTTTTATTGCACATCGCCCTGAAATGATTAAATCAGCAGATCGAATATATAATTTAGATTTAAAATCGTGGGTTAATAGAGATAGCTATAGTGAATTAAAATAATAGTACAGCAGTCAGCCCGCTTTCTTTCCCCGCTGGTAAATTACCCCTTAAAGGGGGTAATTTACCAGCGGGAGAATACAGTAGTTTTATCAAAATTTAGGGCAATGTCAGCCTTCGCCTAAAAGGCATAGGTATCTACACATGCCGAACTGCTCCAATACACTGGCGGCTAGCCAAGTCAGTTCCTCTTTTCTCTCTGTAAGCGTCAGAATCAGTACACAGGCTATACTTGCAATTAAATGACGGCATACTGAATATCAATTAACCATTTTTGACAAAAATTGTGTAAATACCTATGATCTAAAAGGAAGGGGCTTCCCTCGAAAAGTATAGTGAAAACTGAAAAGCCATAAAGAACCGCACCACCAACTATCAGATATTCATATGAATTTTGGTAGCACAGTTCGTTTTCTGCCTCTGAATAAAATTATTGAGTTTTAGCATTATCCAGCAGGCGCTGCCAGGTATTAAGCACCAGAATCTGATCCGGCGGCGCCAATTCTCCCGCTTTAATCGCATTTTGGATACTTTCTTCAACACGGTCATGAAGCTGTTCAGCCGTATGGGCGCCTTCCTGCTCCAATTCTGCTACCGCTAAGGTGAGATGCCCGCGGAGATAACCACCAGCAAACAATTCATCATCACTGGCGTGATCTACCATGCCATCAATTTGCGCTAAAATACGCGTTTCAAACTCAGCGAGCATCATTTTTCCTCAAATTCAGTTTCATTCTGCGAATATATCTTCCGGGTAAGGAAAATGTTCCGCTTTTAACGGAGGCGTATTGTAAAACGATTGCAGCCCCTGAATAAAGCACTCTGCTCTTGCCGGTATTCCCTGCGCTAAATAGTCCATGATCTGCTCATGAACTTTACGCTGAAAAGCTAATCTATCAGGTTCAAAATCCCCTTCAAGGTTGTCACAACTGACATTAAACGGAAAACCTGCCGCAGTACAAAACAACCAATCAAGTGCCTGTGGTTTAATTTCTACTTTTTCAAATTCACTTTGCGTCTGTGCGTCACGACCATCCGGGCAATACCAGTAACCAAAATCCACCAATTTCCGGCGCTCTTGACCCGCAATGCACCAATGCGCAATTTCATGTAATGCACTGGCATAAAAACCATGAGCAAATACAATCCGGTTATAGGAGATCTCTTCATCTGCCGGCAGATAAATAGGTTCATTATCACCTTTGACCAAACGTGTGTTGTATTCATCACCAAAACAGCGATTAAAAATATCAATAAGTTGTTGATAGTTATGCATTATCATGAATTAAAAACAAAACCCTGAATCAGAAATAAAATGCCAACCAGCTACGGATCGTATCGCCGTGATTATCATTCAGTAATTTAATACTCATCAAAAAGGAGATGATGACAATCATTGGGCGAATCAGTTTTTGTCCATGAGTCAAAACTAAACTTGCACCCAACCGCGCCCCAATTACCTGTCCTGCCAACATCACAAGGCCCAATACCCACAAAACTTGACCGCCAAGGATAAAAAGCGCCAGTGAACCTACATTAGAAGCAAAGTTCAGTACTTTAGCATGAGCGGTGGATTTCGCCAGGTTATAGCCACATAACACGACATAAGCTAACGCATAAAATGAGCCAACACCGGGGCCAAATATGCCGTCATATAAACCCAGTCCACTCCCGACAAGCAAGGCGAATGCCACAGGCGTCAAGCGACGATGGCGCTCTTCTATGCCGATGGCTGGCGTCAAAAGGAAATAAAGACCAATGATAATGACCAGAACCGGTAATAGCTGACAGAGAAAATCTGGCTTTATAAACTGGACAATAATCGCACCGGCCATTGAGCCAAGTAATGTCATCAATATGGCAAAGCGTTGAGATTTGAGATCAACCGCACCATAACGAACAAAATAGAGGCTGGCAGAGAAGGAACCGCCCACTGCCTGCAACTTGTTTGTCGCCAGCGCCTGTACCGGAGAGACTCCAACGGATAACAGCGCCGGGATGGTTAGTAAACCGCCACCGCCAGAAATCGAGTCAATAAATCCAGCCATCATTGCAACCAGAAAGAGCAAAATGTAAACTTCCGCACCTGACGACAATAACCAGTCCATATTTCATCCCATCAACAGCAACCGCTTATCAATATTCAAGCTACCCATTTCAGTCTCTGGGATTTTCAAGGCTAGCTTCATTCTCAAGTTCACCAGCGAGGAAGGCTGGATTCGACATCAGCACACTGTGCCCTCTGGCGTAATAGGTGATCCATCAACACAATAGCCATCATTGCTTCCGCAATCGGTACGGCGCGGATACCAACACAGGGATCATGGCGGCCACGAGTGACCATTTCCACCTCTTCACCCTGACGATTAATCGTTTTACCCGGCACCATAATGCTGGATGTCGGTTTCAACGCAATATGAGCAATAATTGGCTGGCTGCTGCTAATACCACCCAGAATTCCTCCCGCATGATTACTGGTGAATCCCAGAGCAGTTATTTCATCTCTGTTTTCGCTGCCGCGTAAATTGATAACACCGAAACCATCGCCAATTTCGACGCCTTTTACTGCGTTAATACTCATCAGCGCATGAGCAATATCGGCATCAAGACGGTCAAAAACCGGCTCTCCCAAACCAGCCGGAACATTTTCCGCGACAACCGTCACTTTCGCGCCAACAGAGTCCCCCGCTTTTTTCAGTTCACGCATCAAGGCATCAAGTTGTTCAAGTTTAGTCTCATCAGGACTGAAAAATGGGTTTTGTTCCACCTGTTCCCAATCTTTCAATTGGCAATGGATATTGCCCATTTGAGTCAAACAGGCACGGACACGAATACCATATCTATCCAACAAATATTTTTTCGCTATTGCACCTGCGGCAACACGCATCGCCGTTTCACGCGCAGAGGAGCGGCCCCCGCCACGATAATCGCGGATACCGTATTTCTGTTCATAAGTGTAATCGGCATGGCCCGGACGAAACACATCTTTAATAGCGCTGTAATCCTGAGAACGCTGGTCAGTATTTTCAATGAGTAAACCGATACTGGTACCGGTTGTTACCCCTTCAAATACACCCGAAAGAATGCGAACCTGATCCGGCTCACGGCGTTGTGTTGTATAACGGGAAGTTCCCGGACGACGCCTGTCTAAATCAATTTGCAAATCGGCTTCTGTGATTGCAATGCCCGGTGGCACACCATCGACAATACATCCCAACGCCAAACCGTGAGATTCGCCAAAAGTGGTGACCCGGAAAAATTGCCCGATACTATTTCCCGCCATCCCAACTCCTTCTTGTTAATCGTTCTTCTATTTGACTCTGCCTGTTTTGCATTATTACCGCAGCTACAACCTGTTCAATTATTCAATCTTTGAATAAACGAAAATGTTCGTGATGTTCAACTAACTGTTGACGTGTCAACATAAATACGCCATCGCCACCATATTCAAATTCCAACCAAATAAATGGCACATCAGGATATTGTTCAATCAAATGCACCATACTGTTGCCAACCTCGCAAATCAACACACCTCGTTCAGTGAGAAAATCTGGAGCAGTCGCCAGAATACGGCGTGCCAGTTTCAAACCATCTGAACCCGCTGCCAAACCCAACTCAGGCTCACGGCGAAACTCTTCCGGCAAGTCGCTCATATCCTCGGCATCGACATAAGGCGGATTTGTGACAATAAGATCGTATTTAACCGGCGGCATATCGCGGAACAGATCAGAACGAATCGGAATGACCCGATGGTCAAGGCTGTGATTCTGAATATTCTGTTCAGTCACGGCCAGCACATCTGCGGAAATATCCACGGCATCTATTTCTGCTTCCGGGAAAGCATATGCACAGGCAATAGCAATACAACCACTACCCGTGCAGAGATCGAGGATATTGGCGGGTTGGTCAGGAATCAATCCTGCAAATTCATTATTAATTAATTCACCAATCGGTGAACGTGGAATCAAAACCCGCTCATCAACATAAAATTCATGACCACAAAACCAGGCTCTGTTAGTCAAATAAGCAACCGGAATACGATCATTAATACGGCGCAGTACCCGTTCGACAATACGATGACGCTCAGTTGATGTCAGTCGCGTGGTTAGCATCTCTTGTGGGATATCCAGCGGCAAAAACAGTGATGGAAGAACCAGTTGCAGCGCCTCATCCCAAGGATTGTCTGTACCGTGCCCGTAATAAATATTCGCCGCATTAAACCGGCTAACAGACCAGCGCAACATATCCTGAATGGTATATAACTCAGCTACTGCCTCATCGATAAAAATCTTGTCCAAAAGCGCCTCCAGCCCTGCAAATTCATTAGCCTGCTAGTTTGCCACGATCATTAAAACAAATCAGCTTTATATCAGGTTAATGACATAGAATTTTCAGTGCTAATGTTCAACGAGCAATGAATTAAGAAATGACAATTAAAAAAGCAGCCCGGATGTTTTATTGCAGATTTTTAATTAATTTTCAGCACAAACCGTCTTATTCAACAACAAGACGGTTTGGTTTCTAGATATTTAACAACGTGTTTCTCTGACTGATTGAGCACTCACAATAATGACATTTTTTCGTATCCATAAATAATAGGCGGATGTTAACAGCACGATCCATACTCCTCCCACATAGAAGGCAATTCGTGTCGCAGGGAAGTAACTGAGAACAGCAATAATAAATATCATAAACACGATGGTCAGAATCGGCGCAACAGGCCACATCGGTACTGGAAATTGTAATTTTTGTACCTCTTCCGGTGACATCTTTTTGCGCATAGCAAATTGAGATAGCAAAATCATTAACCAGACCCACACGGTGGCGAAAGTCGCAATCGAAGCAACAATGACGAATACCTGTTTAGGGAGCAAGTAATTGAGAACCACAGCACACAATAATGCCAGCGTCATAACCATGATTGTCACCCAAGGCACCCCATTACGGCTTAAATGCATAAATTTTTTATGGGCTAATCCTTTCTCAGCCATACCGTACATCATACGACCAGCGCCAAAGATATCGCTGTTAATGGCCGAAATTGCCGCCGTAATGACGATAATATTCAGAATATTCGCCGCCGAACCAATGCCTAACCCCTGAAATATTGCGACAAATGGACTACCTTCTTGGCCGATGCTATTCCAAGGGTAAATCGCCATTAATACAAAAATAGTGAATATATAAAACAGAAGAATACGAAACGGGATAGAGTTAATCGCTTGCGGGATCATTTTCGCCGGATTTTTAGCTTCACTGGATGTAATACCGATGATTTCAATACCGCCGAAAGCGAACATCACAACAGCCAGAGACTCAATAATGCCCCCCACCCCATTAGGCATAAACCCACCGTGTTGCCACAGATTTTGAACTCCCGTCGCCTGAAAATGGCCGCTAAAACCAAACAGAATGATACCTGTTCCGGCAATAATCATGGCGCTGATTGCAGCAACTTTCAGAATCGATAACCAGAACTCCATTTCGCCAAACACTTTAACTTTGCAAAGATTGAGTGCGCCAATAATGAAAATAATGCTAAGTACCCATATCCAACGCGGCACTTCCGGGTACCATAGCCCCATATAAATGCCAAAAGCAGTCACATCCGCCAGGCAAACGATGATCATTTCGAAAGTATAAGTCCAGCCGGTAATAAATCCGGGCAATGGGCCTAAATATTGATGAGCGTAACTGGCGAAAGAACCGGCATCCGGCCTGTGGACCGCCATTTCGCCTAAAGCGCGCATAACCATAAAGACAGCGGCACCACCCACTAAATAAGCTAACAATACCGCCGGACCTGCCATGCTTATTGCTTCAGCAGAACCATAAAAAAGACCTGTACCAATCGCAGAACCCAACGCCATAAACCGGATATGACGTGCGTTGAGTCCTCGCTCTAGTTGTAATGAGGCTTGCATGATTTACCCTCTTATCTTTTATTATTGGGTTTTATCAGAAAGATAAATGTGACAATCAGGCCGGTCAGGTACCGGCCATTGGTTTATTTAATGGTTATTTTTACTCTGTAATATCTGTCCAGAAGGAAGTAATGAGGAGAGATGTTGCTCGGCTAATAATTTCACAGCAGCATCAATATCAGGCGCAAAAAAACGATCCTGATCGTAATAATCTACTTTCGCTCGCAGGATATTACGCGCTTCTTCCAAAATCGGGCTGCTTTTCAGGCCATTGCGGAAATCGATTCCCTGACAGGCAGATAGCCATTCCACTGCCAGAATACCTCGGGTATTTTCTGCCATTTCCCATAAACGACGCCCCGCAGCCGGCGCCATTGATACATGATCTTCCTGATTGGCCGAAGTCGGTAAACTGTCAACACTCGCCGGGTGTGCCAACGCTTTATTTTCACTGGCAAGCGCCGCTGCCGTCACCTGTGCAATCATAAAACCTGAATTCACCCCACCATTCTCAACCAAAAAAGGTGGAAGCTGTGACATATGTGAATCCATCAACAACGCAATACGCCGTTCTGACAATGCACCTATCTCTGCTAATACCAGCGCTAAATTATCAGACGCCATTGCAACAGGTTCAGCATGGAAGTTACCGCCGGAAATCACCTCGCCCTGCTCAGCAAACACCAATGGGTTATCAGATACGGCATTAGCTTCGGTCAGAATAACATCAGCCGCATGACGCAATTGAGTCAAGCAGGCTCCCATAACTTGCGGCTGACAACGTAATGAATAAGGGTCCTGTACCTTGGGACAATTAATATGAGAATCTGATAGTTCGCTGCTCTCTTCCAATACATAACGATACAATGCGGCAACATCGATCTGCCCCTGTTGCCCCCGCACTTCATGTACACGGGCATCAAATGGTTTGCGTGAACCCAATGCCGCCTCTATGGATAAAGAACCACAAACTATCGCTGCCGCCAGTAGATCTTCTGCTTCAAATAACCCACGTAACGCAAAAGCGGTAGAGACTTGGGTTCCATTGAGTAACGCCAAACCTTCTTTAGCCGCTAATGTAATGGGTTGTAAATTGGCCTTTGCCAGCGCTTCTTTGGCTGGCAGCCATTCACCCTGATAACGCGCTTGCCCTTCTCCAAGTAA
This sequence comes from Photorhabdus akhurstii, assembly GCF_019090985.1. Lineage (NCBI taxonomy): Bacteria > Pseudomonadati > Pseudomonadota > Gammaproteobacteria > Enterobacterales > Morganellaceae > Photorhabdus > Photorhabdus akhurstii. The sequence continues at coordinate 3,809,286 of NZ_CP020335.1, forward strand.
TAGCAGGCTCATATGTGCCAACGGCGCCAAATCACCAGAAGCCCCCACCGATCCTTTACTGGGAATATGTGGATAAATTTCCGCATTGACTAACGCGATTAATGCCTGAATAACAGCAAGACGAATACCTGAGTAACCACGGGAAAGGCTGTTAATTTTCAATACCATGATCAACCGGGTCATATTATCGTCCAACGCTTCGCCGATCCCGGCAGCATGAGAGACAACCAGCGAACGCTGTAGTTTTTCTAAATCATCTTTTTCAATCCGTGTACTGGCTAATAGCCCGAACCCAGTATTAATTCCGTAGGCAGTGCGATTTTCAGCAAGAATCGCATTAACACACTCCACGCTGTGTTCAATAGCAGGAAAAATCTGACTATCCAGCGTGACTTTCACCGGTTGTAGATAAACCTGACGCAGTTCATCAAGGGTCAATTTACCTGGATAAATAGTTAGTTGCTTCATAATGTTCCTTATTTTGTATTAAGCATCGGCAAGTCTAATCCTTGCTCTTTGGCACAATGAATGGCGATTTCATAACCTGCATCAGCATGACGCATAACCCCAGTGGCGGGATCGTTATGCAGCACCCGTGCTATACGTTCTGCGGCTTCATCGGTTCCATCACAAACAATCACCATACCGGCATGTTGTGAGAAACCCATGCCGACACCACCGCCATGATGCAGAGAAACCCAAGTAGCGCCGCTGGCGGTGTTAAGTAAGGCGTTTAACAACGGCCAGTCCGATACGGCGTCAGAGCCATCACACATAGATTCGGTTTCGCGGTTCGGACTGGCGACAGAGCCGGAATCCAGATGGTCACGACCAATAACAATCGGTGCAGAAAGTTCGCCACTGCGTACCATTTCGTTAAAAGCCAGCCCCAGTTTGGCGCGTTGCCCTAAACCAACCCAGCAGATACGAGCAGGTAATCCCTGAAAGCTAATGCGTTCCCTCGCCATATCTAGCCAGTGATGCAAATGTTGATCATCGGGGAGTAATTCTTTAACTTTGGCGTCGGTTTTATAGATATCCTGTGGATCGCCGGAAAGCGCTACCCAACGGAAAGGCCCGATACCACGGCAAAATAACGGGCGAATATAAGCAGGAACAAAACCAGGGAAATCGAAAGCATTTTCTACGCCGACTTCATATGCCATTTGGCGAATATTGTTGCCGTAATCAAAAACAGGAATGCCCTGCTTATGGAAAGTCAACATCGCCTCAACATGTTCCACCATTGAAGCTTTTGCTGCTTTGATGACCTCTGCCGGTGCTGAAATAGCACGTTGGCGATATTCTTCCCAACTCCACTCTTTTGGCAAATAGCCGTTGAGAGGATCGTGTGAGCTTGTCTGGTCAGTGACCAAATCCGGGCGCACACCACGACGAACTAATTCCGGCAAGATTTCAGCGGCATTGCCACACAGAGCGATAGAGATGGCTTTGCCTTCCTGAGTGTATTTTTCGATCCGAGCCAGAGCGTCATCCAGATCTTTCGCTTGTTCATCGACATAACCCGTACGCAGACGGAAATCAATCCTGCTTTGCTGACATTCAATATTTAGCGAACACGCTCCAGCCAATGTCGCAGCCAGCGGTTGCGCTCCCCCCATCCCCCCTAAACCAGCCGTTAACACCCAACGACCCTGTAAACTACCGTTATAATGTTGGCGGCCAGCTTCCACAAACGTTTCATAGGTGCCTTGAACAATTCCCTGACTGCCAATGTAAATCCAGCTACCCGCCGTCATTTGGCCATACATAGCCAGCCCTTTAGCATCCAGCTCATTGAAATGTTCCCAAGTCGCCCAGTGCGGCACCAAATTCGAATTCGCAATGAGTACCCGTGGGGCATTACGGTGGGTTTTAAATACCCCAACTGGCTTACCCGATTGGATTAACAACGTTTCATCGTCTTCCAACTTTTTCAGTGTTTCAATAATCTTGTCATAACATTCCCAATCTCTAGCAGCCCGGCCAATACCGCCATACACCACCAGTTCATGAGGGTTTTCAGCAACTTCCGGATCAAGATTATTCATTAACATGCGCAGAGGAGCTTCGGTTAGCCAACTTTTGGCTGTTAATTGTGTTCCTCTGGAGGCCCGGATATCGGCATTACGAAATTTACTATTCTGGGCGTTCACGATCTGGCTCCTTCTGGTCTTTAGATATTTGTTAAATGTATAGTTGTATATACATGTATATTCAATAGGCCAAATCATTAACGAAAATAACATATTTACAGAGTTATTATTTTTATTTTCTTATAAATCAATTTGTTAATATTATTTCTTTCTAATTATCAAGGAATAATGTTTTTCTTATTTTTGTGTTTATAATCACAAATTATTTACATTAATTTTACAAAAATATAATTTAAGGGAGAAAATGTTTTTCCTGGTACGACAGTCGTAACCCATAACGAGGTTCAGCAGTGGAAAAGCTGATATCGACATATTGCCTTATCACTGTGGTGCATGCGGTTCTACAGATACAGGAGAAAATGACGGCATTACCTTGTCAAGAATTACATTGTCTGTATTTTCTTCAATTTGGCTATTGAGAAAATTTTTAAGAGTTCCCGCTCAAAGTACATAGTATCTGCTCCCAAAAAGAGAGTATAAGATCACGGCTATTTCTCCGAATCAACTGATTTATTCTTTATTCGTAATTAAAAAATATTCGCGGCCTTGCTCTGATTAAAAAGCTTGTTATACAATATAGACATCAATTTCAATGACAATCATTATTACGCCACAAAAAATCATGATTATAATATGATAAACAAAGATAATAATAATTCCGAAAGTAAATTTAATAAAAATAAGGTTGGTGACAAATATGTGTGCTTAAGTGTATAGGAAATTAATAGAAAGTGAATCATTAGCCAATAAATACTATATTAACTATTTTTTCATGAGGAAGAGTGTTGAAAGATTGCGAGATTATCTGTAATGACGCTATGATAGATTATGCCCATGTCTATTAAATTAATGCTCAATATAATAATTTAAAGTCAGGAAAGTAATGAAATCTACTCATTCGCACCATAAACTACAAATAACTTACAAGCGGAATACATTCGTATAACTGATTATGAGAACATCTGAGGGTTCGTTGGATTCGAACTTATATAGTCTTCATCCTTCTCAGGAAGATGTGTTTTACGAACAAGTGCTTTATGAGAATAGTCCAATACACAGCCTCGGCTGGTATACATTGATAGAGAAAAATGTTGATATCGTTATTCTGCAAAAAGTGTGGAATTTACTATATCAACACATTGATATGTTACGTTTACGTATATCAATTAATTCGAATAATGAAGCTATTCAATATATTCAAAATCAGAGTACGCCAGAATTAATCAAGTGCTACGATGTTTCGATGCAGCTTGATCCTGAAAAGAAAGCCTATCTCTGGATGAAGCAACAAGTAGGTATTCCTATCGATTATTTAAAAGAAACTCCATATCAGGTTACACTAATTCGCTTAAATAATGAAAAACATTACTTTTTCACTAAATTCCATCATATTATGATTGATGGTGTCGGGGTATATCGACTTCATGAATATGTCCATAAATTATACAAATGTCTTGAAAATGAAACATCTACCGCATGGTTGTCAGAAATTCCACAATATTTAACTACAATAATCAAGTCGAGAAAATATTTTAATAACACTCAATATGAAAAAGATAAGAGTTATTGGTTTGATTTTCTGAAACAAAAAGAAATACATCAATTAACACCTTGCTACCAAAATACAGGTAGTGATAATTGTACGTTAATACTACCTCTTCCAATTAAAGAAGATTTGCGTACTTTTTGTAGAGAATACAAAACCAATCTGCTTTTCATCTTTTCGAGTCTGGTCAGCATTATTATGACTGAACTTACAGGGCAACAAGAGCTGGTTTTTAACACGATTACACATGGAAGAAAAGGAAAATCAGAAAAAGATGTTGTTGGGATGCATGCAAATATGTATCCGGTGCATTGTCATATTTCTCATGCGGCTAGTGTGATTGAACAGATTAAATTAACCGAATCTGAACTCAAAAATAGTTATTATCACTGTAAATTTCCTCAATCTCACCTTGCTCGAATTGCTCATAAACATAAGCTTTCTTTACCTAATATATCTATTTTCTATGAACGTTTTTCTGAGTCAGACTTCGAAGTCACCGAAAATCAGCACCATCACATAAATGGGGTATTTAATATTTATCCTATCGTCTTTAGATTAAAAAACTATGGGTATGCCCAGAAATTAAAAATAACGATAGATTATCTGCGGAAATACTTTAATAAGCAGGATGTCAACAGAATACTTAAACGATTGCAAAACCTGTTTATTACCTTACTCAACAACCCTGCATCATTAGTCAGTGAATTACCTATTTTATTAGAGCAGGAGCGTCATACATTACTGCATACCTGGAAACAACCCGATATATCCTATCCGCAAGACCGCACTCTCCAGCAGAAATTTGAGGCTCAGGCAACAGCCAGACCAGACAACATAGCGTTAGTGTTCGAAGGGAAAACACTGACTTATCGCCAACTAAACGAACGGGCTAACCAGTTAGCCACAGTGATTCGCGAACAGTATCAACAGCAGTACAATAAACCTATGCCAGCCGATACGCTGGTGGCTTTATATCTGGATCGTAGTCTGGAAATGGTCATCAGCATTCTGGCGGTGCTGAAAGCCGGGGGAGCCTATGTACCAATCTCCCCGGAATATCCGCCGGAGCGGGTCCGGTTTATTTTAGAAGATACCGCATCCCCCTGTGTGGTGACTCAACAGCGATATCTGACGACGCTAGGGAAATATACGCAGACACAGACTAAACAGCCTGCATTGATAGCTGCGGATGATCGAACAGTGACAGAAAACCTCTCGACAGAGAATCCGGTATCCGTCAGCGGAGCCGCAGATCTGGCGTACGTTATCTATACTTCAGGCACAACCGGACAACCGAAAGGCGTGTTGCAGACACATCATAATGTCGTGCGTTTATTCGCAACTACTCAGGAGGATTATCAATTTGATCAAAATGATACCTGGGTGCTGTACCATGCTTACACATTTGATTTCAGTGTCTGGGAATTATGGGGCGCATTGCTCTATGGCGGGCGTTTAATTATTCCGACCGTAGAATGTACGAAGGATTTCGGCAGATTCAGTCATCTCTGTTCAGATCAGAAAGTTACCGTATTAAACCAGACACCCGGGGCATTTTATGCCTTTATTGATGCATCATTGAATATTGGCGCTGAATTTCCCCACCTTCGCTACGTGATTTTTGGTGGAGATAAACTGAATCCGGTTCAATTGAAACCCTGGTGGAACCATTACGGCGATCAATCTCCTGCTCTCATCAATATGTATGGGATAACCGAAACAACCGTACATGTTACCTACAAGAAATTAACCCAAGGCGACGCCACAACAGTATCTTGCATTGGACGGCCATTAAATGACATGTACGCCTATGTCTTAAATCATTCCGGGAACCTTGTCCCCATTGGCGCACCCGGAGAGTTATACATCGGCGGTGCTGGACTGGCTCGGGGATATTTAAACCGGCCTGAACTGACAGCCGAACGTTTTGTAGAGAACCCATTCGCCACCAATAAAGATAAGGAACGCGGTTACACCCGCCTGTATAAAACCGGCGATTTAGTCCGCTGGCAGCCGGATGGCAATCTGGAATATCTCGGGCGCAACGATTTTCAAGTCACAATCCGCGGTTATCGCATTGAACTGGGCGAAATTGAGACTGCACTCGCTTTGCACCCACAGGTAAAACAGGCCGTGGTGATCGATCGCGAATATGAGGGTAATAAAGCACTGGCGGCATATCTGGTGACGGCGGGGAAACTCTCAGACAATGAGCTTATAAGACACTTATCTTCCCGTCTGCCGGACTACATGCTACCGGCCAGCTTTACCCGTATTGAATCCATTCCTCTGACCCTAAACGGCAAAGTGGATCGGCGGGCATTGCCGGAACCTGTCTGGGGAAATAAAGAGGGATACGTGGCGCCCCGCAATACGCTGGAAACCCAACTGTGTGCCATTTGGCAGGACATGTTAGGTATGGAACGGGTAGGCATCGAGGATAATTTCTTCCGTATCGGGGGCAACTCCCTGACGGCAATTAGGTTGACCGCCGCCATCCGCCGCATACTGGCAACCGAGGTCTCACTGGCGCAGTTGTTTGCGCTGAAAACCATCGCGGGCCTGACAACCCAGATGGAACAGCAGATTTATACGGTTATCCCTCATCTGGCACGGGAGCGTTATCCCTTATCGTTCGCTCAGGAGCGGATGCTATTTATCGAGCAATTTGAACAAGGCTCCGATACCTACCATATCCCTTATCTGGTTCAACTGGATAATGATGCCTGTCTGCCCCTGTTGGAAACCGCCATTAACCGGCTGGCTGAACGCCATGCTGTAATGAAGATGGCGTACCGCAGCAATGATGAAGGGCAGATTGCTCCTCAGGTGCTGGACAGCAGTTTGGTTATCCAATCCCAACTCTGTGAAAATGCTGGCACACTTTTGGACACGGTTCGGGCAGAAATAGCCACCCCGTTTGATTTAACCGCAGAACCCAGCCTGCGCCTGTGCCATTATTCGGTGTCTGGCCGACACTACTTATTAATGCTATGGCACCATATCGCCATTGATGGCTGGTCGGTCGATATCTTTATGGCTGAACTGGCAGAGATTTACCACTCCTTACGGGAAGGCCGCGACAGCCAGCTTCCCCCGTTGGAGATTACCTACGGCGATTACGCCGTCTGGCAACGGGACTATTTACAGGGCGACATCGGTGAACGCCAGCTCGCTTACTGGCGGCAGGCCCTGGCCGGTTATGAATCACTGGCCTTGCCCACCGATTATCCCAGACCCACACGGGTGAATTATCAGGGACGGGATTTCAAGTTTGTGCTAAACACCCGGTTGTCTGAACAGTTAAGGACGCTGGCAAAAGCGCAGGAAACCACCCTGTATACCGTGCTGCTCAGCGCCTTTTATCTCACGCTGGCAAAATTATCCGGGCAAAATGATATCGTCCTGGGGACGCCGACGGATAACCGTCACCACGCCCAAACCCAGCCCCTGATTGGGATGTTTGTCAACTCACTGGCCTTAAGAATACAACTTCAACAAACCGCCAGTGTGGAAGCACTGATTCAACAGACCCATCAGCGGGTGACTGAGGCCAAGGTCCATCAGGACATGCCGTTTGAACAACTGGTTGAGGCGCTGGATATTGAGCGTGACACCGCCCGCCATCCGATTTTTCAGGTGATGTTCGGGTTGCAGAACTTTGGAGAAAATCCGCCAGACAGTCGTCTGCCGTTCAGGCCGGTGACACTGGATGAGCCGTTATACAGCCCTGCTAAGTTTGACCTGAGCCTGCTTTTATCCGATGGGCAAACCGATATTACCGGGTGTCTGAACTACGCCGTCAGCCTGTTTGCTGAGGCTGCCATCGAGAGACTGGCGGGGATTTATCAACGGGTGCTGGCAGCCTTCGTGGCAGACCAGACACAATCGCTGTCCGAAATTGACATCCTGTCTGCCCAGGAACGTTATACCCTGCTGCACTGCTGGAATCAGACCGACGCGCCTTACCCGCGGGATAAAACCCTGCAACAACTGTTTGAAACCCAAGTGGAAAGCACACCAGATAACATAGCGTTGGTGTTTGAAGGCGAATCCCTGACCTACCGCCAGCTTAACGAACGGGCAAACCAACTGGCCTATGTGATCCGTGAACGGTGTCAGCCACACCATCATGTTCCTATGCAAGCGGATACCCCCATCGCCCTCTACCTCGACCGCAGTCTGGAAATGGTGATCAGTATTTTGGCGGTACTGAAAGCCGGTGGCGCCTATGTGCCCATTTCGCCGGAATACCCACCAGAACGAGTCCAGTTTATCCTGACTGACACGGCAGCTTCCTGCATATTGGCCCAACAGCGACACTTGATAACGCTGACGGCATACAGTCAGACACTCGTGGAACAGCCGATACTGATAGCAACGGATGACCCGATAATCACCGCAGGCCAGCCCGAGGACAATCCGATATCGGTAAACAAACCCTCAGATTTGGCTTATATCATTTATACCTCAGGCACCACCGGCCAGCCGAAAGGCGTCATGATTGAGCACAAGAATGTGGCGCATATGGCGGCGGCACAGGCAGAAATTTTTAATGCCGCCAAGAGAAAAAAAGCCTTAATGTTTGCCGCCTATGTGTTTGATGGCTCTGTTTTCGAGCTCTTCCCCAGTTTATTTAATGGCCTGACGCTTTACCTTTGCAGCGAAACAGAACGTCATGCCCAGGCAATTGAAAAACTCATTCAACGAGAAGGCATTGAAATCGCCGCCTTACCGCCAGCCATACTCAAGCTGTTAATTGGCTCGCACTTACCTTCCTTGCAGTTATTAGTGACCGCCGGAGAATCCCCCTCGCTGGATTTTCTTGACCATTTCAGCCGTCATAGCTCTGTCCTCAATTCTTATGGTCCAACTGAAGTGACCGTTTGTGCGACCGAAAAAATATATCAGCCTGGGGTCATCCCAACCAATATCGGCAAAGCCATTAATAACGCCCGCCTTTATGTTCTTGATAGTCATGGTCATCTGTCTCCTGTCGGAGCGCCGGGAGAACTGCATATCGGTGGGGCCGGAGTCGCGCGAGGTTACTGGAACCAGCCTGAACTCACCACCGAGAAGTTTATAACAAACCCCTTTGCTACCGCAGCAGATAAAGCCAAAGGTTATACCCGTCTGTATAAAACCGGTGATTTAGTCCGCTGGCGGCCGGATGGCAATCTGGAATATCTCGGACGCGATGATTTCCAAGTCAAAATCCGCGGATACCGCATAGAACTGGGCGAAATTGAGACTGCCCTTGCGACTCATCCTCAAGTCAAACAGGCAGTGGTGATTGACCGTGATCATAACGGTCATAAAGTACTGGTCGCGTATCTGGTGACGGAAGAGAAACTCTCAGACGATGAGCTCGTCAGGCACTTATCTTCCCACCTGCCAGAACATATGGTGCCTGCCAGCTTTACCCTTATTGAGTCCGTTCCTCTGACCCTGAACGGCAAACTGGATCGGCGGGCATTGCCGGAACCTGTCTGGGGAAATAAAGAGGGATACGTGGCTCCCCGCAATACGCTGGAAACCCAACTGTGTGCCATTTGGCAGGACGTGTTAGGTGTGGAACGGGTAGGCATCGAGGATAATTTCTTCCGTATCGGGGGCAACTCCCTGACGGCAATTAAGCTGACCGCCGCCATCCACCGCATACTGGCAACCGAGGTTTCACTGGCGCAGTTGTTTGCGCTGAAAACCATCGCGGGCCTGACAACCCAGATGGAACAGCAGATTTATACGGTTATTCCTCATCTGGCACGAGAGTGCTACCCCTTATCGTTCGCTCAGGAGCGGATGCTATTTATCGAGCAATTTGAACAAGGCTCCGATACCTACCATATCCCTTATCTGGTTCAACTGGATAATGATGCCTGTCTGCCTCTGTTGGAGGCCGCCATTAACCGGCTGGCTGAACGCCATGCTGTAATGAAGATGGTGTACCGCAGCGATGATGATGGACAGGTTTACCCACAGAGACTGGACGGAAATTTGGTTATCCAATCCCAGCCCTGTGAAAACACTGACATGCTGCGGAACACGGTTCGGGCAGAAATAGCCACCCCGTTTGATTTAACCGCAGAACCCAGCCTGCGCCTGCGCCACTATTCGGTGTCTGGTCGGCACTACTTACTAATGCTATGGCACCATATCGCCATTGATGGCTGGTCGGTCGATATCTTTATGGCTGAACTGGCGGAGATTTACCACTCCTTGCAGGAAGGACGCGACAGTCAGCTTCCCCCGCTGGAGATTACCTACGGCGATTACGCCGCCTGGCAACGGGACTATTTACAGGGCGACATCGGTGAACGCCAGCTCGCCTACTGGCAACAGGCCCTGTCCGGCTACGAATCACTGGCCCTGCCCACCGATTATCCCAGACCCACACAGGTGAATTATCAGGGACGGGATTTTAATTTTGTACTGGACACCCGGTTGTCTGAACAGTTAAGGACGCTGGCAAAAACGCAGGAAACCACCCTGTATACCGTGCTGCTCAGCGCCTTTTATCTCACGCTGGCAAAATTGTCCGGGCAAAATGATATCGTCCTGGGGACGCCGACCGATAACCGCCACCACGCCCAAACCCAATCCCTGATTGGGATGTTTGTCAACTCACTGGCCTTAAGGATACCACTTCAACAAACCGCCAGTGTGGAAGCACTGATTCAACAGACCCATCAACGAGTGACTGAGGCCAAGACCCATCAGGATATGCCGTTTGAACAACTGGTTGAGGCACTGGATATTGAGCGTGACACCGCCCGCCATCCGATTTTTCAGGTGATGTTCGGGTTGCAGAACTTTGAAGAAAATCCGCCAGACAGTCGTCTGCCGTTCAGGCCGGTGACACTGGATGAATCGTTATACAGCCCTGCTAAGTTTGACCTGAGCCTGTTTCTATCCGATGGGCAAACTGATATTACCGGGTGTCTGAACTACGCCGTCAGCCTGTTTGCTGAGGCTGCCATCGAGAGACTGGCGGGGATTTATCAGCGGGTGCTGGCCGCCTTCGTGGCAGACCAGACACAATCGCTGTCCGAAATTGACATCCTGTCTGCCCAGGAGCGCCATACTCTGTTGCACCGATGGAATCAGACTGATGCGCCTTACCCGCAGGATAAAACCCTGCAACAACTGTTTGAAGCCCAGGTGGAAAGCACACCGGATAACGTCGCGCTGGTGTTTGAAGGCGAATCCCTGACCTACCGCCAACTTAACGAACGAGTCAACCAACTGGCTTATGTCATCCGTGAACGCTGTCAGCCACACCATCATGTTCCTATGCAAGCGGATACCCCCATCGCCCTCTACCTCGACCGTAGTCTGGACATGGTCATCAGTATTCTGGCGGCACTCAAAGCCGGGGGCGCTTATGTCCCCATTTCCCCTGAATATCCATTAGAGCGGGTTCGGTTTATTTTAGGCGATACCCAATCACCCTGCGTCGTCACTCAGCAAAAGTATCTGGCAACGCTGGCGACAGATACGCAAACATGCGCAGGACAACCGGTACTGATAGCAACGGATGACCCGACAATCACCGCAGGCCAGCCGGTAAATAATCCGACATCGGTAAACAAACCCTCGGATTTGGCCTATATCATCTATACCTCAGGCACCACCGGCCAGCCGAAAGGCGTCATGATTGAGCACAAAAATGTGGCTCATCTGGTGGCGGCACAGGCAGCGCTTTTTCATGCGACAAAGAGAAAAAAAGCCTTAATGTTTGCCGCTTATGTCTTTGACGCCTCGGTTTCCGAGTTATTCCTCAGCCTGCTTCATGGTCATACCATTTACCTTTGCAGCGAAACCGAACGTAACATCCCCGCCGTTGAAAAGCTTATCCAGCGGGAAAATATTGAAATAGCCACCTTACCCCCGGCCATACTGAAATTATTAACTGGGGCTCAGTTGCCTTCCCTGCAATTATTAGTCACCGCCGGAGAGTCACCTTCTCCAGATTTTCTTGACTATTTCAGCCAATACAACGGCATACTGAATGCTTACGGCCCGACAGAAGTGACCGTTTGTGCGGCAGGAAAGCAGTATCAACAGGGGGATATTGCAACAAACATTGGTAAAGCGATTAATAACGTCCGCCTTTACGTTCTTGATAATCACGGCAATCTGGCCCCTGTCGGCGCACCGGGAGAACTCTATATCGGCGGTGCCGGGCTGGCGCGGGGATATTTAAACCGTCCTGAACTAACGGCCGCATGTTTTGTAGCGAATCCCTTTGCCACCGCAGAAGACAAGGCTCTCGGTTACACCCGTCTGTATAAAACCGGCGATTTAGTCCGCTGGCAGCCGGATGGCAATCTGGAATATCTGGGCCGCAATGATTTTCAGGTCAAAATCCGTGGCTACCGCGTTGAATTGGGTGAAATAGAAATTGCCCTGACTGCCCACCCACAGGTAAAACAGGCAGTGGTGATTGACCATGAGCATAACAGCCATAAAGTACTGGCGGCATATCTGGTGACGACGGGGGGACTGTCTGATGACAGCCTGACTGAGCATCTCTCTTCCCGCTTACCGGAATACATGCTGCCGGCCAGCTTTACCCGTATTGAAACAGTCCCCCTGACTCTGAACGGCAAACTGGATCGCCGCGCCCTGCCTGAGCCAGTCTGGGGAAATAAAGAGGGATATGTGGCTCCCCGCAATGCGCTGGAAAAACAACTGTGTGCCATCTGGCAGGCGGTCTTGGGGCTGGATCGCATTGGCATTGAAGATAACTTTTTCCGCATCGGGGGGGATTCCATTGTCAGTATCCAACTGGTGTCAAAACTGCGGCAAGCGGGCTTTTCCCTCCAGGTTAAATCAATTTTTGAAGCACCAACGGTGGCCCGGTTAGCCCAACTGCTAGCTCTCTCATCATCTACCGTTAATATGCTCGCAGAGCAGGGACTGTTAAGCGGGGAATTTAGCCTGTTGCCTATCCAGCAGACCTTCTTCGACTGGAATTGGCCAAATCCACACCATTGGAATCAGGCATTTATGATCCAGATCCCCGGGGATATCAAATCCGCACAGATTGAACAGGCCCTGATAATGCTGGCTAAACGGCATGATATGCTGCGTGTCCGTTTTATAGATACCGAAAACGGCTACCGTCAGCACTATTCCACGGAAATGCCATCTTCATATTCCCTTTTACATCACTGTGATATCAGGGGATTAAATAAGGAAGCATTACATCAACAACTAACCCAATGGCAAAGTGGCTTTGATTATTGCCGCGGGCCATTATGGCAGGCAGGTCATCTGACCGGATATACGGATGGCAGCGCCCGGCTATTTTTCGCATTCCACCATCTGATTATTGATGTGGTTTCCTGGCGAATTATTGCTGAACATATGCGTCTGTTATTACAGGGGATGACCTTACCATTGAAGACCAGCAGTTATCGACAATGGGTAACAGCCGTCCATCATTATGCACAGCAGCATCAGGATGAAGTACCCTACTGGCAACAGGTGATAGCAGGAAACGGCACCAAACCCGCGCTGGGCGACATCACCCAACACCTGTTAAGCATTCCTGCCGAAATGACGGACATGCTACTACATGAAGCCAACACCGGTTACCACACTGAAATTAACGACTTACTGTTAAGCGCATTGACACTGGCTTTGCAGGAGACTTTCTACCAAGCAGCAAACTACATCATTCTGGAAGCACATGGCCGAGAATCCATTGACGACACATTAGATCTTTCCGAAACCGTTGGCTGGTTTACAACCACGTACCCTGTCCGCCTGGAAATGCAGACTGATATTGCAAAAACCATCATTCACACCAAAGAAATGCTTCGTGCCATACCGAATAAAGGTATTGGTTATAGTGCGTTACATCAAGCGGGATACCTGACCAGCGATTTACCAACCATCAGTTTCAACTACCTTGGTCAGTTAGGAGGAGCCAGCCATCAAGATTGGTCCATAACCAACGATGATTGTGGGTCTGTGTTAGCCAGCAAAAATATCAGTCATTTACTACTGGGCATTAACGGCGCAGTTCAGGCGGGAAAACTGCAATTCAGCGTGGATTCCCGCTTGCCACAAGCCCGGACAGAGATATTTATCACGGCATTTGAGCAAGCACTCAATAACGTCATTGCTGCTGGTCAAAAGCAGGCTCAATTGGGCGGAATAAAAACCCCCAGTGATTACGGGTTCAAAGACATTTCAATGGAACAGCTAAACCAGCTCACTCATCGTTTTGATCATATGAATCATGAAAATTCAGACTATCACTCAGAAAAGAAAACTATTTTGGACGTGTAAAAAATGTTGATGCTATTTAAAGAACTTAATAAAAATCATATGTCAGTATGGGTCTATGAAGATAAGTTGAAACTGGCGTTCACCGGAGAAACTCCTCCCTCCCAACTTATTGATAAGGTTAAACAGAGAAAAGAAAATATATTAGATTTTTTAAATAAAAAAAGTATTTTCTCTGAAAAAGATTTTAAAAGTTTTATTTTTAATGAAAATCATTCTGGTTCGAATGATTCAGTTATCTCCCCCAGAAAAAAAATTGAAGCGATATTTCCTGCTACCAGCTTACAACAGGGGTTTGTTTATCATCATCTGACTCAGCCACAGGATGATGCTTATCGTGTGCAATTGCTGTTGGATTATCACACCAATATCAACTTTCCCGTCTATCAACAAGCTTGGTCACTGGCTTCACTGCGTTTCCCCATTCTCAGAACCGCATTTGATTGGGAAGGAAAAATATTACAGATCGTAACAACAGGCGCCAGTATTGGACCATTGAACTTCAAGTTCAAAGATATCAGTCAATTACCCAAAGAAGACCGCAACAAGGCAATTGACGAAATTCAACAATATGACCGTACCCTACCTTTTGATTTAAGTCAGCCCGGGTTAATCCGCTTCACGCTCATCAGGCAGGATGAACAGTTAGTCACCATACTGCTTACGCAACATCACTGCATTGCTGATGGCTGGAGCCATCCGATTTTATTGCAAGCTGTGCATGAGTATTACAACCAATTGATAAGAGGGCAGAAGCCCCAGATTACGGTGGAACAAACTTATCTGGCAACCCAGCAATATCATCTGGATCATCAAGCTGAATCAGACACCTATTGGGCGGCATACAAAGCCCAATTTCAGGGTTCCAATGATTTTTCTGCGTTGTTAAGTCACCGTGTCGATTTAGCGCAAATAAAAAGCATTGAAAACCCGGCTGAACAAGAACTCATTATTCAGGGCAGCGCTTATGCGCAGCTTAAGGATATGTGCCGGACACAAGGGGTGACGCTGAATGTGGCCTTGCAATTTGCCTGGCATAAGCTACTTCACAGCTACACAGGCGATACACAGACCATTGTCGGCACCACCGTCTCCGGCCGCGATGTTCCGGTGGCGGGGATTGAGTCCAGTGTTGGCCTATATATCAATACCTTGCCACTGAGGGTGCAATGGCGTCCAACAGACAGTATTGCGGCGGTTTTACAAGATATTCAGACGGCTATCGCAGCCCTCAACAGCCACAGTGCCGTCTCGCTGGCCAGTTTACAATCCGACGGAGAACGCTTATTCCACAGCCTGCTGGTATTTGAAAACTACCCGGCCCCCGTGGTAAGCCAAAACCCTGCCGGTATAGAACATACCCTGACATTCCGTCAGTCCGTCGAAAAAGTGGATTATCCGGTATCGCTGGCAGCCTATGAGCACGATAACAGTCTCATCATCAAATTTAGTTATGGCAAAGACTGGCTGACAGAAGCACAGACACAGCGCCTACTGGGTCAGCTTGAACGTATCCTGCACGCGGCGGCATGCAACCCAGACCAGTTACATACGTCAATCACCTTCCTCAGCGAAACAGAGCGTCATACCCTGTTGCACCGCTGGAATCAGACCGATGCGCCTTACCCGCAGGATAAAACCCTGCAACAACTGTTTGAAGCCCAGGTGGAAAGCACACCGGATAACGTCGCGCTGGTGTTTGAAGGCGAATCCCTGACCTACCGCCAGCTTAACGAACGAGTCAACCAACTGGCTTATGTCATCCGTGAACGCTGTCAGCCACACCATCATGTTCCTATGCAAGCGGATACCCCCATCGCTCTCTACCTCGACCGCAGTCTGGACATGGTGATCAGTATTCTGGCGGTACTGAAAGCCGGTGGCGCTTATGTGCCTATTTCTCCTGAATATCCATTAGAGCGGGTTCGGTTTATTTTGGACGATACCCAATCCCCCTGCGTCGTCACTCAGCAAAGGTATCTGGCAACGCTGGCGACAGAGACGCAAACATGCGCAGGACAGCCGGTACTGATAGCAACGGATGACCCGACAATCACCGCAGACCAGCCGGTAAACAATCCGGCATCGGTAAACAAACCCTCGGATTTGGCTTATATCATCTACACCTCAGGCACCACCGGCCAGCCGAAAGGGGTCATGATTGAGCACAAAAATGTGGCTCATCTGGTGGCGGCACAGGCAGCGCTTTTTCATGCGACAAAGAGAAAAAAAGCCTTAATGTTTGCCGCTTATGTCTTTGACGCCTCAGTTTCCGAGTTATTCCTCAGCCTGCTTCATGGTCATACCATTTACCTTTGCAGCGAAACCGAACGTAATGTCCCCGCCGTTGAAAAGCTTATCCAGCGGGAAAATATTGAAATAGCCACCTTACCCCCGGCCATACTGAAATTATTAACTGGGGCTCAGTTGCCTTCCCTGCAATTATTAGTCACCGCCGGAGAGTCACCTTCTCCAGATTTTCTTGACTATTTCAGCCAATACAACGGCATACTGAATGCTTACGGCCCGACAGAAGTGACCGTTTGTGCGACAGGAAAGCAGTATCAACAGGGGGATATTGCAACAAACATTGGTAAAGCGATTAATAACGTCCGCCTTTACGTTCTTGATAATCACGGCAATCTGGCCCCTGTCGGCGCACCGGGAGAACTGTATATCGGCGGTGCCGGGCTGGCGCGGGGATATTTGAACCGTCCTGAACTAACGGCCGCATGTTTTGTGGCGAATCCCTTTGCCACCGCAGAAGACAAGGCTCTCGGTTACACCCGCCTGTACAGAACTGGCGATTTAGTCCGCTGGCAGCCGGATGGCAATCTGGAATATCTGGGCCGCAATGATTTTCAGGTCAAAATCCGTGGCTACCGCGTTGAATTGGGTGAAATAGAAATTGCCCTGACTGCCCACCCACAGGTAAAACAAGCAGTGGTGATTGACCGTGAGCATAACAGCCATAAAGTACTGGCGGCATATCTGGTGACGACAGGGGGACTGTCTGATGACAGCCTGATTGAGCATCTCTCTTCCCGTTTACCGGAATACATGCTGCCGGCCAGCTTTACCCGTATTGAAACAGTCCCCCTGACTCTGAACGGCAAACTGGATCGCCACGCTCTGCCTGAGCCAGTCTGGGGAAATAAAGAGGGATATGTGGCTCCCCGCAATGCGCTGGAAACCCAACTGTGTGCCATTTGGCAGGACGTGTTAGGACTGGAGCGCATTGGCATTGAAGATAACTTTTTCCGCATCGGAGGGGATTCCATTGTCAGTATTCAACTGGTGTCAAAACTGCGGCAAGCGGGCTTTTCCCTCCAGGTTAAATCAATTTTTGAAGCACCAACGGTGGCCCGGTTAGCCCAACTGCTAGCTCTCTCATCATCTACCGTTAATATGCTCGCAGAGCAGGGACTGTTAAGCGGGGAATTTAGCCTGTTGCCTATCCAACAGACCTTCTTCGACTGGAATTGGCCAAATCCACACCATTGGAATCAGGCATTTATGATCCAGATCCCCGGGGATATCAAATCCGTACAGATTGAACAGGCCCTGATAATGCTGACTAAACAGCACGATATGCTGCGTGTCCGTTTTATAGATACCGAAAACGGCTACCGTCAGTACTATTCCACGGAAATGCCATCTCCATATTCCCTCTTACATCACTGTGATATCAGGGGATTAAATAAGGAAGCATTACATCAACAACTAACCCAATGGCAAAGTAACTTTGATTATTGCCGCGGGCCATTATGGCAGGCAGGTCATCTGACCGGATATACGGATGGCAGCGCCCGGCTATTTTTCGCATTCCACCATCTGATTATTGATGTGGTTTCCTGGCGAATTATTGCTGAAGATATACGCAGATTGTTGCATGGCGAAACACTGCCAGAAAAAACCAGTAGTTATCGTCAATGGGTGAGTGCCGTCCATCACTATGCAAAACTCAATCAACAGGAAGTTTCCTACTGGCAGCAAGTCATAGCAGGGAACCCTACTCACACAGCTTCAGATGAAATCAGTCATCACATGCTGAGCATCTCCGCCGAATTGACCAACACTCTGCTGCATGAAGCCAATGCCGGCTATGAGACCGAAATAAATGACTTACTTCTCAGCGCTCTCACGCTGGCATTACAAGCTGTTTTTTCTCAACCGGTTAATCACATCACACTTGAAGGCCACGGTCGAGAGAGCATCGACAACAAACTGGATGTTTCTGAAACTATCGGCTGGTTTACCACGCTGTATCCCGTTCGTCTGGAAATGAAGACGAATATTGCAGACACCATCATTCACACCAAAGAGATGCTTCGTACTGTGCCCAATAAAGGCATTGGTTATGGGGCATTACATCAGGCAGGCTATTTGAATGGGGATTTACCGGCGATAAGCTTCAATTACCTCGGTCAATTGGGAGGAGCAATCGGGCAAAACTGGTCACTGACCAACGACTATTGTGGAAATGTAATAGCAAACAATAACTATAGTCATTTACTGCTAAATATTAACGGACTAATTCAAGCTGGCAGGCTGCAATTCAGTGTCAGTTCGCGCTTAACACCGACTCAGACACAAGTATTTATCACCGCATTTGAGCAGACTCTCCAGGTTGTCATTATGGCTGGTCAACAACAGGCGCAAGCCGGCGGGATAAAAACCCCTAGTGATTATGGTATTGACGGGCTGTCAATCTCTCGCCTACGCCAGCTACAACAGCGCTACCCGCTTGAAGCCCTGTACCCCGCTACCAGTTTACAACAAGGATTTATTTATCATCATCTGACCCAGCCACAAGATGATGCCTATCGCGTACAACTGTTGCTGGATTATCACACACAACTCGATCTTGCCGCCTACCAACGGGCCTGGGCGCTGGCCTCGCTACGCTTCCCCATCCTCAGAACAGCATTTAACTGGGAAGACGAGGTGTTACAAGTTGTGACGAAAGGCGCAAGTATTCATTCGGTGAATTTCGAGATCAAAGATATCAGTCAATTACCAAAAGAAGAATGGAACAGCGCCATTGACGCAATTCAACAACATGACCGTACCCTGCCGTTTGATCTAAGTCAGCCAGGCTTAATTCGCTTCACCTTAATTAAACAGAGTGAGCATCTGGTAACGGTGCTAATCACGCAACATCATTGTATTACCGATGGCTGGAGCAGCCCGATTTTATTGCAGGCTGTGCATGAATATTACAACGAACTCACACAAGAACGTGTCCCCCAAATAGTGGTAGATAAAGCCTATCTGGCAACCCAGCAATATTATCTGGATCATAAAGCAGAATCCGAGGCTTATTGGGCTGAACATAAATCACAACTCCACGGAATGAATGATTTTTCGCCCTTGCTAAGTCATTGCGTTGATTTAACGCAGATAAAAACCGTTGAAAAACCCGCTGAGCAACTATTCACTATACAGAGCAACACTTATGCGCAGCTTAAGGATATGTGCCGGACACAAGGGGTGACGCTGAATGTGGCCTTGCAATTTGCCTGGCATAAGCTACTTCACAGCTACACAGGCGATGCACAGACCATTGTCGGCACCACCGTCTCCGGCCGCGATGTTCCGGTGGCGGGGATTGAATCCAGTGTTGGCCTGTATATCAATACCTTGCCACTGAGGGTGCAATGGCGTCCAACAGACAGTATAGCCGCAGTTTTACAAGATATTCAGACGGCTATTGCAGCCCTCAACAGCCACAGTGCCGTCTCGCTGGCCAGTTTACAATCCGACGGAGAACGCTTATTCCACAGCCTGCTGGTATTTGAAAACTACCCGGCCCCCGTGGTAAGCCAAAACCCTGCCGGTATAGAACATACCCTGACATTCCGTCAGTCCGTCGAAAAAGTGGATTATCCGGTATCGCTGGCAGCCTATGAGCACGATAACAGTCTCATCATCAAATTTAGTTATGGCAAAGACTGGCTGACAGCAGCACAGACACAGCGCCTACTGGGTCAGCTTGAGCGTATCCTGCACGCGGCGGCATGCAACCCAGACCAGTTACATACGTCAATCACCTTCCTCAGCGAAACAGAGCATCATACTCTGTTGCACCGCTGGAATCAGACTGATGCCCCTTACCCGCAGGATAAAACCCTGCAACAACTGTTTGAAGCTCAAGTGGAAAGCACACCGGATAACGTGGCGCTGGTGTTTGAAGGCGAATCCCTGACCTATCGCCAGCTTAACGAACGGGCAAATCAACTGGCCTATGTGATCCGTGAACGCTGTCAGCCACACCATCATGTCCCTGTGCAAGCGGATACCCCCATCGCTCTCTACCTCGACCGTAGTCTGGACATGGTGATCAGTATTCTGGCGGCACTGAAAGCCGGGGGCGCTTATGTGCCCATTTCCCCTGAATATCCACTAGAGCGGGTTCGGTTTATTTTAGGCGATACCCAATCCCCCTGCGTCGTCACTCAGCAAAAGTATCTGGCAACGCTGGCGACAGATACGCAAACATGCGCAGGACAACCGGTACTGATAGCAACGGATGACCCGACAATCACCGCAGACCAGCCGGTAAACAATCCGGCATCGGTAAACAAATCCTCAGATTTGGCCTATATCATCTATACCTCAGGCACCACCGGCCAGCCGAAAGGGGTCATGATTGAGCACAAAAATGTGGCGCATCTGGTGGCGGCACAGGCAGCGCTTTTTCATGCGACAAAGAGAAAAAAAGCCTTAATGTTTGCTGCTTATGTCTTTGACGCCTCAGTTTCCGAGTTATTCCTCAGCCTGCTTCATGGTCATACCATTTACCTTTGCAGCGAAACCGAACGTAACATCCCCGCCGTTGAAAAGCTTATCCAGCGAGAAAACATCGAAATAGCCACCTTACCCCCGGCCATACTGAAATTATTAACTGGGACTCAGTTGCCTTCCCTGCAATTATTAGTGACCGCCGGAGAATCGCCTTCTCCAGATTTTCTTGACTATTTCAGCCAACACAACAGCATACTGAATGCTTACGGCCCGACAGAAGTGACCGTTTGTGCGACAGGGAAGCAGTATCAACAGGGGGATATTGCAACAAACATTGGTAAAGCGATTAATAACGTCCGCCTTTACGTTCTTGATAATCACGGCAATCTGTCCCCTGTCGGCGCACCGGGAGAACTCTATATCGGCGGTGCCGGGCTGGCGCGGGGATATTTGAACCAACCGGAACTGACGGCCGCATGTTTTGTGGCGAATCCCTTTGCCACCGCAGAAGATAAGGCACTCGGTTACACCCGCCTGTACAGAACTGGCGATTTAGTCCGCTGGCAGCCGGATGGCAATCTGGAATATCTGGGCCGCAATGATTTTCAGGTCAAAATCCGTGGCTACCGCGTTGAATTGGGTGAAATAGAAATTGCCCTGACTGCCCACCCACAGGTAAAACAGGCGGTGGTGATTGACCATGAGCATAACAGCCATAAAGTCCTGGCGGCATATCTGGTGACGACGGGGGAATTGTCTGATGACAGCCTGACTGAGCATCTCTCTTCCCGCTTACCGGACTATATGCTGCCTGCCAGCTTTACCCGTATTGAAACAGTCCCCCTGACTTTGAACGGCAAACTGGATCGCCGCGCCTTGCCTGAGCCAGTCTGGGGGGATCGTAACAACTATGTCGCGCCCCGCAATGCGCTGGAAACCCAACTGTGTGCCATTTGGCAGGACGTATTGGGGCTGGAGCGGGTGGGCATCGAGGATAATTTCTTCCGTATCGGGGGCAACTCCCTGACGGCAATTAAGCTGACCGCCGCCATCCACCGCATACTGGCAACCGAGGTCTCACTGGCGCAGTTGTTTGCGCTGAAAACCATCGCGGGCCTGACAACCCAGATGGAACAGCAGATTTATACGGTTATCCCTCATCTGGCACGGGAGCGTTATCCCTTATCGTTCGCTCAGGAGCGGATGCTATTTATCGAGCAATTTGAACAAGGCTCCGATACCTACCATATCCCTTATCTGGTTCAACTGGATAATGATGCCTGTCTGCCCCTGTTGGAAACCGCCATTAACCGGCTGGCTGAACGCCATGCTGTAATGAAGATGGCGTACCGCAGCAATGATGAAGGGCAGATTGCTCCTCAGGTGCTGGACAGCAGTTTGGTTATCCAATCCCAGCCCTGTGAAAACACTGACATGCTGCGGAGCACGGTTCGCGCTGAAATAGCCACCCCGTTTAATTTGGCTGCGGAACCCAGCCTGCGCCTGTGCCATTATTCGGTGTCTGGCCGACACTACTTATTAATGCTATGGCACCATATCGCCATTGATGGCTGGTCGGTCGATATCTTTATGGCTGAACTGGCAGAGATTTACCACTCCTTACGGGAAGGCCGTGACAGCCAGCTTCCCCCGCTGGAGATTACCTACGGCGATTACGCCGTCTGGCAACGGGACTATTTACAGGGCGACATCGGTGAACGCCAGCTCGCTTACTGGCGGCAGGCCCTGGCCGGTTATGAATCACTGGCCTTGCCCACCGATTATCCCAGACCCACACGGGTGAATTATCAGGGACGGGATTTCAAGTTTGTGCTAAACACCCGGCTGTCTGAACAGTTAAGGACGCTGGCAAAAGCGCAGGAAACCACCCTGTATACCGTGCTGCTCAGCGCCTTTTATCTCACGCTGGCAAAATTATCCGGGCAAAATGATATCGTCCTGGGGACGCCGACTGATAACCGCCACCACGCCCAAACCCAGTCCCTGATTGGAATGTTTGTCAACTCACTGGCCTTAAGGATACAACTTCAACAAACCGCCAGTGTGGAAGCACTGATTCAACAGACCCATCAGCGGGTGACTGAGGCCAAGGTCCATCAGGACATGCCGTTTGAACAGCTGGTTGAGGCGCTGGATATTGAGCGTGACACCGCCCGCCATCCGATTTTTCAGGTGATGTTCGGGTTGCAGAACTTTGGAGAAAATCCGCCAGACAGCCGTCTGCCGTTCAGACCAGTGACACTGGATGAATCGTTATACAACCCTGCCAAGTTTGACCTGAGCCTGCTTTTATCCGATGGGCAAACCGATATTACCGGGTGTCTGAATTACGCCGTCAGCCTGTTTGCTGAGGCCAGCATAGAGAGACTGGCGGGGATTTATCAACGGGTGCTGGCAGCCTTCGTGGCAGACCAGACACAATCGCTGTCCGAAATTGACATCCTGTCTGCCCAGGAGCGTTATACCCTGCTGCACTGCTGGAATCAGACCGACGCGCCTTACCCGCGGGATAAAACCCTGCAACAACTGTTTGAAGCCCAAGTGGAAAGTACACCGGATAATATAGCGCTGGTGTTTGGAGGCGAATCCCTGACCTACCGCCAGCTTAACGAACGAGTCAACCAACTGGCTTATGTCATCCGTGAACGCTGTCAGCCACACCATCATGTTCCTATGCAAGCGGATACCCCCATCGCCCTCTACCTCGACCGCAGTCTGGACATGGTGATCAGTATCTTGGCGGTACTGAAAGCCGGAGGCGCTTATGTGCCTATTTCCCCTGAATATCCATTAGAGCGGGTTCGGTTTATTTTAGACGATACCCAATCCCCCTGCGTCGTCACTCAGCAAAGGTATCTGGCAACGCTGGCGACAGATACGCAAACATGCGCAGGACAACCGGTACTGATAGCAACGGATGACCCGACAATCACCGCAGACCAACCCGTGGACAATCCGGCATCGGTAAACAAACCCTCAGATTTGGCCTATATCATCTATACCTCAGGCACCACCGGCCAGCCGAAAGGCGTCATGATTGAGCACAAAAATGTAGCTCATCTGGCGGCGGCACAGGCAGAAATTTTTGATGCCGCCAAGAGAAAAAAATCCTTAATGTTTGCCGCCTATGTGTTTGATGGCTCTGTTTTCGAGCTCTTCCCCAGCTTATTTAATGGCCTGACGCTTTACCTTTGCAGCGAAACTGAACGTCATGCCCAGGCAATTGAAAAACTTATTCAACGAGAAGGCATTGAAATCGCTGCCTTACCGCCAGCCATACTCAAACTGTTAATCGGCTCGCACTTACCTTCCTTGCAGTTATTAGTGACCGCCGGAGAATCCCCCTCGCTGGATTTTCTTGACCATTTCAACCGTCATAGCTCTGTCCTCAATTCTTATGGTCCAACCGAAGTGACCGTTTGTGCGACCGAAAAAATATATCAACATGGGGTCATTCCAACCAATATCGGCAAAGCCATTAATAACGCCCGCCTTTACGTTCTTGATAGTCACGGTCATCTGTCTCCTGTCGGCGCACCGGGAGAACTGTATATTGGCGGTGCCGGGCTAGCACGAGGATATTTGAACCAACCGGAACTGACGGCCGAATGTTTTGTGGCGAATCCCTTTGCCACCGCAAAAGACAAGGCTCTCGGTTACACCCGTCTGTACAGAACTGGCGATTTAGTCCGCTGGCGGTCGGATGGCAATCTGGAATATCTGGGCCGCAATGATTTTCAGGTCAAAATCCGCGGTTACCGCATAGAATTGGAAGAAATTAAAACTGCACTCACTTTGCACCCGCAGGTAAAACAGGCGGTGGTGATTGATCATGAGCACAACGGCCATAAAGTACTGGCGGCATATCTGGTGACGGCAGAGGAACTGTCTGATGACAGCCTGACTGAGCATCTCTCTTCCCGCTTACCGGACTATATGCTGCCTGCCAGCTTTACCCGTATTGAATCCGTGCCACTGACCCTGAATGGCAAACTGGATCGCCGCGCCCTGCCCGAGCCAGTTTGGGGGAATCGTGACAGCTATGTCGCGCCCCGCAATGCGTTGGAAACTCAGCTCTGTACCATTTGGCAGGCCATCTTGGGGCTGGAGCGGGTGAGCATTGATGATAACTTCTTCCGCGTCGGGGGGAACTCACTGATGGCAATTAAGCTGACCACAGCGATACGCCATGAAATGGGGATTGATATTCCTTTAAATATTTTATTTAACTACAAATGCATTTCTCTGTTATCCCAATGGTTGGAAACAGGCAATACAAAATCCAGCTTGCTTAATTTATTAACACCAAAATCAACGGCAACAAATAAGCTGTTTATGGTTCATCCTGCTAATGCCGGTAGTGAAGTCTATGAATTTCTGGCAAATAATTTATCTAGCACGTATAACTGTATAGGCATCGATAATTATAATCTCTGTACAGATAATCAGATAGATTCACTACACCAAATAGCTCAAATTTATAGGGAGTTAATTCTGACTGAAACTGCTATTGATCAACCTATTCGCATCTTAGGATGGTCATTAGGTGGGCAATTAGCGATGGAGATTGCATTTCAATTAGAACAGCTAGGCGCAAAAGAAATTCAATTGTTCTTGTTAGATACTATAATCAATAATGATGAGATAAAAGAGTTCAGAGATAACTTAGCTATATCAAGTGAACATGGTCCCATCATTGTAAAATTGCGAAAAATGGGGGCAAGTGATACCTATATTAATAAAGTTTTGGCAGCAATACCATTTGAACATAGAATGACTAACTGCAATTTAAGCGGGAAATTATCTTATACCAATATTATCCTATTTAAAGCAGGCCAAATGACACCATATTGCATAGATGAAATTCAATTAGCTATGGGTAAATTGATAACAAAAATATCGGATAATAATATCTCCCAATGGACAGTCAATCCATTAGTGATTACATTGCTTAATGATTATTATCATGAAAATATTATTGAAGCTGTTTCCATTATCAGCGAAAAAATAATTAACACTCGGTCAATTAAGGATAATATCAATATAACTTGATTATGGTTTACGGGGCCGGCATTGCTGGCCCCGTCAGATTTCTAGTCGAAATGAACATTCAATCCCTAGCCAAACCACCAAACGCACAATCAATAACCTTATCAACAAATTCAGGTGTAATAGGAGAAAAAGAAACCATATATTTGTAGTAAATAGCACCGAAAATGCAGTCTAACAATAAATCATGATCAGTATTAGAAGAAATTTCTCCCTGCTTGATAGCATGTAAAATGCTCTGCTTTCCTAACTGTCGTCGTGGTTCAAGCCAGCGCTGAATAAAAACCTCCCTCACCTCAGTATCATACTGCGCTGCTCCCAACAGATATCTGAACAGCAACCCGCGCTTACTTTGCAACACTTCAATAAGTTTCTTAATGGTAACCCGCATGGATTCTATCACCGGCATCTGTTTGTCATAAATAATCAGAAGCTCAATATCATCAAAGAAAGCATCCATTAAAACCGCTGATACATTCGGCCATCTACGATAAATAGTCGATTTCGCAACGCCTGAATACAAAGCAATATGATTAATAGTGATATCTGCAATCCGTCCACTTTCAGCGAGAGCAAGTGCGGCACTCAACACAGTTTTTGTCGTGTCACTATCGCGCGGGCGCCCACGTCTTAATGAGGATAGCCGCTCATGCTCACTCATAACTCCCTCCGTCTATTGCAAAAAGTACCTATATTTAGGTATTGACAAATAATACCAGAAAAGCAAGTTTAGACGCTCTAATTTCGATACCAATAGTTTCGTATTTAATAAGGGTAATCGGAATAGAGTGCTATTTCTAGTAAAAAACGGGATGTACTCCGTAAAACCGAACAAACAATTCAATGCTCAACTCATAGAAAATGTTCCTAGGAACATTAATTCTGACTAAAGAATGGAGGAGAGAAATGTCTGTATATGATATCGCTATTATTGGCGCTGGCCCAGCAGGTTTAGCTGCGGTACAGAAATTGAAAGGAAAAGGTTTACGAGTCGTACTAATCGATAATGGCAAAGCTATTCATGAACGCGATAAAGATAATCTCGTTGAGATAACCGAAGGACACGGCGGCGCTGGGCTGTTTTCTGACGGAAAATTCTCATTTTTTCCTTCTGCCAGTGCACTTTGGGAATTACCAAACGAACCGGAATTACGGCAAGCCTATGAATGGACGTGCGCCACACTGAATACATATGGCCTGGACACACCGCCATTTCCAACAAATCCTAAAGACTTTACAGTGGGTTCCGGAGAATGGGTATTAAAAGATTATCCCTCCAATTATATGTCTCTTGAAGATAGAATTAATCTTGTTGAAGATATGGTGCAAACGGCAGATGCAGATATCATCACACAAACTAAATTCCTGTCTTATAAATACGTCAGAGGAAAAGATTCTCTGATTATGAATTTAAGAGACAATAATGCTAATACTTATCAAATTGAATGCCGACGAATCATTTTGGCTAGTGGAAGATTTGGTCCATTAGAGATTGCTAATCTAGTTGAAAAACAATCTTTCAATCGGCTAGAAGTTGGATTCCGCATTGAACAGCAAGAAGATTTAGCATTCTTTAAAAATATGAAGCAACTCGACCCGAAGTTAAAATTTCGGTCGGATGATGGCGTTATTGAATGGCGTACTTTCTGTGCTTGCCGGGATGGAGAAACAGTATTAACAAAAACCCAAGATTTATGGACCGTTTCCGGTCATTCTGACGGCCCTTCTACAGGACGATCTAATGTTGGGTTTAATACTCGTATTCTCGATGAAGATATCGCGGACCGAACACTCAATAATGTTGTCTCCGCCATGAAGCAAAAGGATTCTTACTTTAGAATCAAAGTACAAGATGTATTAGCAGGAAATGCCCACATCATTACACAACTTGTATCTATTTATGGCGAAGAGCTATTCGATAAAATGTTGCAAGGATTACGTAATATCATTAAAAAATTTCCTGAAATCGATCACGAGAATACGCATATCGTTGGTCCTACACTAGAAGGCGTCGGTTGGTATCCCAGTCTTGACGGCGATTTAAGCCTGGAAACTTCCCCTTATCCTGTATGGGTTGCAGGAGATGCTTGTGGAATTTTCAGAGGTATTGTTGCTGCAATGATTAGTGGTCACTATGCCGCCTCAGCGGTTCTTAAGACCTTGGCAGTAAAAGCCGCCTAATCCGTGAGCTAGCTGAAATAAGCGGGGGATTACTAAGATAGGTAATCCCTATATGTTTACCATCACAAACAGACCTACCTATCCCTATAACGAAAAAATTACCTAGGTTTATTATGAAAGTATTACATGTTTTTGATATGGATGGCACTCTTCTCACAGGAACCACGGCAAGTCTGGAAATTGCCCGTACAATGAATTGCCTGACAGAGCTTCATCTGCTGGAAAAACAATTTTCTCAAGGAGATATCAATACCAAAGAGTTTGCCGCTGAATTACAGTTTTTATGGTCAAACTTGCAATACGTTGACGTTGCCGAAGTTTTTTATGCCTCACCGTGGATTGGGGGAATAAAAGAGGTTTTTGACGATATCAGAGCCAAAGGTGAAGTATCTATGGTTATTACCCTCTCACCCGATTTCTTCGCCCAACACTTAAGAAAATTTGGGGCTGATATCGTTGTTGCATCAAATTTCCCTGCTTTACCTTTTCGTGAACCGGTTGATCCAGAACAGATATTAACGCCTGAAAGTAAATTACAGATAGTAAAAAAATATGTACAGGAATATGAGCTGAATTTGGAAAAGTGCGTTGCTTATGGTGATTCTGACTCTGACCTCCCTTTATTTAATGCCCTTACTAATACGGTTGCCATAAATGGGACGGATAAAATACGTGAAATCGCATTAATTCATTACGAAGGTAATGATCTATGGCAACCCTATCAGCTCATACGGAAAAAAATCAGTTGTGAATAATAAGGATATCGCTATGAGCTGAAACGCCCTTTCAATTTATAGCGGTTACCGGGAAATAGCAGCCTGGCACTGGAAACAGTGTAATGAGTCGACCAAGTTCGACGACTAATTAATAAACAGGGAGCTTCCGACTCAATTTGCAACAACTTACAGGATCGAGGATCGCCAGCAATAGCTTCCACAATGTGTTCACCTTCCGTTAATGGGGCAATCATTGACAAATAATCGTGTGGCGTAAGCTTAGTAAAATCCTGTTGCAAATAGCCAGGAGCCGCTTGAGCATTAACATAACGATCTTCTATCTGAACAGGAACATCGTTTTCATAGTGGATAATAATCGAATGGTAAATCGGCGTACCGACGATAATATCCAATTCCGCGGCCTGTTTCACATCCGCATTCAGCTCGGATAATTTTAAGATTTTACAGCGATGCTGATGAGAACGAGCTGAAATCTCATCAGCAATGCTGTGAATTTCGAACAGCGCAGATTGCCCCTTCGGTTCAGCAACAAACGATCCCACGCCTTGCAGCCGTACTAATAGTCCTTCAGCGGTCAACTCACGCAACGCGCGGTTGGCGGTCATACGGCTACAGTTAAATTGTTTGACCAATTCAGCTTCAGAGGGAACACGATCATTTGATTTCCATTCACCAGTATAAATTTTTTCAATGATAGATTGTTTCACTCTGGCATACAGAGGCGCAGGTTTGGCAAATGATCCTGATAAGTGCGTCGTCACAATAAATTCCTTATGCTGTAAAAATGTTAAGTGATTAATTACATTCACTTTATCAGGCTATCTTTGCCAAAATAAAAAACACAATAGTACTGTTATTCTAGATAATCAATACCACCAATGTGCTAATTGCCAGGCAATACGCGCCGCTGCTTTTCCACCTATGCCTTGCATATCAAATATTGGATTGAGTTCAACCAAATCAGCCGCCTGTAGTTTACCGCTCTGACAAATTGGCTGAACTAATTGCAAAAGGCGCTCTAATGGCATCCCCAATGCGGCTGGCGCAGAGACGGCTGGCATCTGATAAGCAGGTAATACATCCAAATCGATCGTCATATAAATCAAATCAACTTGCTGGAGTATATCTTGTATTTGCTGTCGCACCTTGTCCAGCATAGTTTCACGACATTGTTCATCCCAGATAATCGTGGCATTCAAACGGTTTGCCTCATCCACCAATGCCTGAGTATTAGACGCCAAACTTGCGCCAATGCAAGTATAGTGAAACTGGCGTTGATGTTGCTGACAATATTCAGCAAGTTGACGAAATGGTGTGCCGGAAGTAGGCTGCGGCGACCGCCGTAAATCGAGATGAGCATCAAAGTTAATAATACCAACACGTTGATGTGGAAAAGCATCATAAATGCCAACACCATGAGCAAAAGCTGTTTCATGTCCACCGCCCAATACCAAAGTACGTACATTCTGACGTTGGCATTGGGTAACGGCATCAGATAAGGCTTGTTGTGCCTCACATAATTGATTGGGATTAGCGCGAATACTTCCCAAGTCCACCAATCGATCATGCCCTTTATGACTCGCCATATTTGCCAACGACTGCCGCAAATAATCAGGGCCTTGATTGGCGCCTGGCCTCCCCTGATTACGTTTTACACCTTCATCACATTCAAACCCTAATAGAGCAATATAGTGAGAGAATTCTTCCGGCGCAAAATACGGAGATAGTTTAACTGTTTGAAAAAGCCGAAGTGCATTATCCGCTTCTGCCAAATCATTTCGTCCTTGCCAAATAGTCGGCGAAGTAGCATGCCATAAATTCATTTACCGCTCCTTATCTGTTTATATGTTGGAATGAGTCATAACGCCACGAAACACTCTGGTATTCAAAGGGTTATGACCCAACTCATAGAAAATATCAACGGGATTTTCTACATCCCAAACAACAAAATCGGCGTAAGCTCCTGCACGCAACTGCCCGTGACTCTGTTCTCTGCCCAATGCACGAGCCGCATGTCGGGTGACACCTAGCCATACCTCTTCTGGAGTCAATCCAAATTGGACACATGCCATATTCATAGCCATTCGCAAAGAGGCAAATGGGCTGGTTCCAGGATTAAAATCGGTAGATACGGCTATCGGCACATTAAATTGCCGCAATAAATTGATAGGCGGACGCTGTGTTTCCTGCAAAAAGTAGAACGCGCCAGGAAGCAAAACCGCTACCGTACCACTGCGACTGAGCGCCTCAACTCCTGCCTGATCTAAATATTCAATATGATCCACAGAAAGACCATGATAGCGAGCGACCAATTCACTTCCGCCTAAATGAGATAACTGCTCCACATGACCTTTTACCGGAATATTCCAACGTTGTGCTGCCTGAAAAAGCCGTTCAGTCTGCGCCAGATTGAATCCCACACTTTCACAAAAAACATCTACTGCCTCAAACAGCCCTTTTCGCCAGAGTTGTGGCAGGATATCTTTGCAAATCAGATCTATATAAACGTCAGGATTATGCTTATATTCAGGTGGACAAGTATGAGCAGCGAGCAATGTGGGGCTGATTTCTATCGGATTATGTCGCGCCAAGTTTTGCGTAACTTGTAGCAACTTTTCTTCATTTTCCAGATTTAATCCATAACCCGATTTAATCTCAATAGTGGTTACACCTTCGGCCATAAATGCAGCAAGACGCTGTTGCGCAGAACGTTCAAGTTGCTCATGAGAACTGGCCCGAGTCGCAGAAACTGTCGCGTTAATCCCCCCTCCTTGAGCACTAAGCTCAGCATAAGACATACCATTTAAACGCTGTTCCCACTCATAAGCCCGGTTACCACTAAACACTAAATGGGTGTGACAATCGATTAAACCAGGGGTAATTAGGCGTTGTTGGACATCAATAACCTGACAGCAATTCGTCTGTAATGTTGCGGTGGGTAAAATAGCTAAAATTTTGTCATCACGTACCAGAAGATCATATTCTTTTAATAATCCGTAAGCTGCATTGACAGCAGGGTCCATTGTTGCCAGTCTTGCATTGCGCCAGATGATATCAGTATCACGCAGTTCTATCGCCATGATTAGCATCCTGTTATTGGTCTATATCTGATAAATCAGGTTTCTAGTTGTATATACATTTAATTTCCAACCAACTGTCATTGTCAAATTATTTTGTTAACTACCGAGATATGCCTTCTTATCAGCATTTTTAAACCACAAACTCGGTAAAATCAGGTTTTATTAAGCATAATTAGGTTTAATAGTTAAAAAGATGCAGTACACTTGTCACAAAATGGTTTAATTAACTGAGCAATGATGAAAAATAAATACTCCCTGAATGAGGAAGAAATTCACTTATTTCAACAATCGGTAGCAGGCACCAAACGCATTAACCAGGATACCGTCTTACATTCTCCCAGAAGAAAAAAAATCAGCTATATTGCCCCTGAACGAGTCCAGCAAGAACAAATTGATGCCAGCTACTATTTTTCTGATGAATTTCAGCCTAACCTTGATACCGAGGGTCCTACCCGTTATGTAAGGGGAGATACAAACCATTACGAATTGAAGAAATTACGTCGAGGTGACTATTCGCCAGAGCTGTTTCTTGATTTACACGGACTAACTCAAATTCAGGCCAAACAGGAAATTGGGGCATTGATCGCTGCTTGCCGTCGTGAACATGTCTATTGTGCCTGCATCATGCACGGTCACGGAAAACACATTCTCAAACAGCAAACACCTCTGTGGTTAGCTCAACACCCAGATATCATAGCCTTCCATCAAGCGCCAAAGGAATGGGGCGGCAACGCCGCACTATTGATGCTTATCGAACTTGATGAGCCTTAAGCCTATACCCGTTATCTTTCCATAAGGTATATACATTGCTGAATTATTAGGCTTTTTCTGCTAATTGTGACGGACTGACCTGCCAGACAAGAGTCCCTTTGCCAGTCTGGCTGTTTAAATCTACACATATCATTGCAGAAGTTGCAAACATCGGTGGTGTTTCTGCCGGACATAGCTCAGCAACTAAGTAGCTGACTAATGGTAAATGAGAGACAACTAAAACAGCGTTATGACCTTGCTCAGCAAGAAACTGGAGATAACTACTCGCTGTAGCAGCATCACCTGATGGCGTTAACCCCAGCAATACTTCTTCACTGTCTGGTAAAGATAAAGATTTACGAACAATCTGTAACGTTTGTTCAGCGCGAATATAAGGACTCACCAATACAAGATCAATTTGATGCTTTTGCTGTGCTAACCAACAAGCCATTTTTTGCGATTCATCACAACCGCGAGGAGTCAGTTGCCGGGCGGCATCGCTCATTGCATCTAAAGCCGCGTCACCATGACGCATAATAAAAATTTGCATAGTCCACCGTATGAATGAGTAAGTGCAGTTATTCTACCGCTAACAAATATCAGCAATCCCGACCTGAGTTATACAATAAAAATTGTTACTACAAAAACATTTCAAAGATAGTGAACAAGCATTCTACTCAAAATAAATAAAATGGTTGAACGACAACTCAATGGATGTTGCTTAAATCTATAAAGAGATCTTTTTCATTCAAAAATACTCAATACAATTCCGGTGCCTCAACGGCACCGGAAATCATTTTTTCATCAATGCAGCACAGGCCACTATGGATAAAAACTTTTATTCTGTTCAGCCATTTTCACTAAACATTCACAAGGTACAAATCTGTCTCCATACTGGCTTTCCAGCCTACGCAGAATCTCCACCACTCTGGCACAACCAAGGCTATCAATATAACGGAATGGACCACCAAAGAATGGCGGAAAACCTATGCCAAATACCGCCCCAATATCACCATCACGCGGACTTCTGATAATACCTTCATCCAGACAACGAACAGCTTCATTAAGCATTAGCATCACACAACGCTGAGCGATTTCTGACGAGAGCATATGCGACTCAGGTGTTATATTCAGTAAGGTATAAATCGAGCTATCAACTTTTTTGCCTTTCTTACCAAACTGCCAGAATTTTCTGGCCTCTGATGCATACAAATAGAAACCACGGCCATTTTTCCTACCCTTGCGACCATCTTGCAGTACAGCATCGAGAGATTCAGGCGCAGCAAAACGCGGACCTAGTTGCTCTACCAGAATCGGCATGATTTTGGTGCCAACATCAATACCTACTTCATCCAATAAATTAATCGGCCCTACCGGAAAACCAAAATTAACCAGTGCTCCATCGATATGGTCAATAGGTTCTCCTGCTACCAGACAATGAGCGGCTTCACTAATATAAGGGACAAGAATCCGGTTTACATAAAACCCGGCTTTATCACCCACCACAATAGCGGTTTTACCCTGTTTCTTCGCCAAAGCAACGGCTGTAGCAATCGTTTTCTCACTAGTCCCTTGATGTGGAATAACTTCCACCAGCGGCATCTTATCCACTGGACTAAAATAATGCAGACCAATAACCTGTTCTGGTCGTTGGGCTTTTTCAGCAATCTGATGGATAGGTAGTGAAGATGTATTAGATGCAAATATGGTCTCTGGTTTAGCATTCGTTTCAATTTCTGCCACCATTTGCTGCTTTAGTGACAAATCCTCAAACACTGCTTCAACAACAATATCGGTTTGTGCGAAACCACGATAATCCGTCGCTCCTGAAATCAGCATCATTTGCTGAGCACGCTCTGCCGGGCGTAGTCGTTTTTGCTTCACCCGCTTGGACAACAAATCCCAAGTATATTTCAATACCTGACTAATGCCCTTTTCATTAATATCTTTAATCCGCACCGGTAGTTTGCCACGAGTGGCTGTTACATTCGCAACGCCTCCGCCCATCAAACCACCACCTAATATACCAACTCGCTTGATTTCCGCCGGCCTCTCTGATGAACCCGTTTCATTCTTCAACGAAGTTGCAGCAAAAAACAGATTACGTAACGCAGCAGATTCCCGTGTCATTGCCAGTTCACCAAATGCTACCGCCTCAGCCCGTAAACCCTGACTCATGCCTTTCTCAAGACCTTCTTTGACAACATCAATAATTCGTTCAGGCGCAGGATAATGCCCACGAGTTTTCGCCAGCGTCTTTTTACGAACGATATTAAACAAAAAGTATCTTCCCAAGGGGCCAACTAATAACCGCTGTTGCCACGGCAAAGGCTTACGCACAGGAATACCCTTTTTGACTTTTTCAATAGCAATGTCCAGCAGAATATCCAACGGCACAGCATCATCCACCAACCCGAGCCGTAATGCCTGTTTCGCCCGTAGCTGTTTACCTGTCAGAATGATATCCAACGCTGAACTGACGCCAATAAGTCTCGGCAACCGCTGAGTACCGCCAGAACCGGGTAATAACCCAAGTTGAACTTCCGGTAATCCAAGACGAGTTTTATCGTCCAGTGAACAGACGCGCCAATGACATGCAAGCGCTAATTCCAAACCGCCGCCCAAACAAGCGCCATGAATTGCTGCTACGACAGGCAAGGGATAATTAGCTATCTGAGAAAATAGTTTCTGACCCTTTTCAGCCAAATCTCGCGCATCTTCTTTAGTCTTACATCCGGCAATCATAGAAATATCGGCACCGGCAATAAACGTATCCGGCTTACCGGAAATTAATATTAATCCTTTAAGACCCGAAGATTGCTGAGCTTGTTTGAAAACATTCAGAAACTGATCAACAAATTCTGCTTTCAGCGTATTTACCTTTTCTCCCGGCACATTAATGGTGATAACGCCGATCTTATCTGGCCTGATATCAAAACTGAAAACGGAAGCAGTTTGATTTGTACCCGTAGTGATGGGTGCCGCATCATGCTGAGCCTGAGTCATTATTCCACCTCCAATACCATAGCTGTGCCCAACCCGCCAGCAGCACAAGCGGTTGTCAACCCAAGCCCACCGCCCCGACGGCGCAACTCATTCAATACTTGCGTCACCATACGAGCTCCTGTCGCTGCGAATGGGTGCCCATAAGCGATTGAACCACCTAAAACATTAAATTTGTCCATATCGACTTCACCAATTGCCTGAACACGCCCTAATTTATTACGAGCAAATTCATCACTGGCAAACATTTTCAAGTTTGCCAGTGTCTGAGCCGCAAAAGCTTCATGCATATCGATTAAAGTCAGATCTTTCAGTGTAATACCGGCCCGATCAAGCGCTATTGGCGTGGCGTATGACGGCCCTAATAACATATCCTGCCAGACATCAATGGCTGAGAATGCATAGCTACGCAGATAACCGAGCGGTTTTGTTCCCAACGCCTTAGCCACTGATTCACGCATCAATATGACCGCCGCTGCACCATCTGTCAGCAGTGTACTGTTTGCAGCAGTGACCGTGCCGTACTTACGATCAAATGCCGGACGCAGCTTCGCATAAGAGGTCAGTACAGAATTTTTACGAATATTATTATCTTCAAGCAGTGCTTCACGGTACGGTGGGAAGTGAGCTGTCATGACTTCATCAGCTAACAATCCCTGTTCCCAAGCTTTCGCTGCCAGAATATGGGAGCGGTGTGCTAACGCATCCTGATCTTCTCGACTAATACGGTAAGTTTTCGCCATCTGTTCTGCGGTATCTCCCATGCGCAGACCTGTCGAATATTCCGCTACCGCCGGAGATACAGGCAATAAATCGCGAAATTTAAGGCGACTAAGTAGTTTAAGGCGTTGCGATAGCGTTTTAGCCTTATTCATATCCACCAGAGTACGAGCCAGGGATTTAGTCACACCAATCGGCAATACAGACGAGGAATCCGCTCCGCCGGCAACCCCGATATTCACCGTGCCAGCCATAATGCTTTCAGCCACATTGGCAATCGCCTGGAAACTAGTGGCACACGCACGGGATACACTATAAGCATCAGTACTCACACTTAACCCAGCACCAAGAACGATTTCACGGGCAATATTTGGCGCTTCCGGCATCTGCACTACTTGCCCAAACACCAGTTGGTCAATCTTTTCAGGGAGTAAACCACTCCTAGTCACAAGTTCGCTGACGACTGATTTACCCAAATCCACAGCCGGGATGCCGTGATACGATGTTGCCTGTTTAGCAAATGGAATGCGCAGCCCACTGACAATGGCGATACGATCACCTTGCTGTGTCACTTTTGTTAAAGGACGACTCATAACGGCTCCTGAAAGATTATCGTTAACTGAATCAAATTACTGAAAAAACTTTTCAACCAATCTGGACAGGTCTGACCTGATAGATCATTGTTAGCGTAATGTTTATAAATAGCAAACCTGAATAAATCAAAAATGAGAGGAAGCGCAACTTTAATTTTTTTAATGGCTAAATGGTTTCAATACTTATTCGAACATGTTCGCAAGCTTTTATGCGAAATTAGCCTATTACACCAGTCACAATTTCATTACTAAAATATTCATAATGAATTTTAATATTCTATCTCCCTTTAACTACCGGGAAACTCACCCTACCCCCTAAAGAATATTTATTTGCCGAAATTTGATCTTAAAAAATCATTTTTAAACGTTTTTATTAATATCAAAAATCATTTTTTTGTTAACTGAGTCGCGTTTTTGATATCAACTTGGTAATATTTTGAAAACATTCTTGCAACACCAACTGTTATCAGACCTATACTTCACGACTGGTCTGATTTGTCAACAAGACAAACCGACCCTACAATCCTGCGCTCCTTGCTAAGATAAGTGGCATAGTTAAATAATAAACAAGAGGGTTTTGGTTATGAACCAGAAAAACCTGTTCACCCGTTCAGCATTAGCGGTTGCAGTGGCAATAATTTCATCGAATGCTGGCGCTGCTGGTTTCCAGTTAAATGAATTTTCTACTTCGGCTTTGGGCCGCGCTTTTTCCGGGGAAGGCGTTGTCGCTGATAACGCAACGGTAGGAAGCCGTAACCCAGCAGCAATGACGCTGTTTGATCGCCCATCATTTTCTATTGGCGCCATCTATATCAACCCTGATGTTGATATTACCGGTAAATCCCCAATAACGGGCAAAAGCACTAACGCTAAAAATATTGCGCCTACCGCTTGGATACCTAACCTACATTTCATTATGCCAATCGATGATCAATGGTTTGTTGGTACTTCGGTCACTACCAACTTCGGCCTGGCAACCGATTTTAGCAATAACTATGAAGCAGGCCCTATCGGCGGTAAAACTGACCTGACAACATTAAACTTCAACTTAAGCGGTGCTTATAAGCTGAATGATCACTTTAGCTTTGGTTTAGGGCTGAACGCTGTTTATGCGGATGCAGAAATCGTCCGTCATGCGGGCGCTCTGTCGTATCACCCTAAATTGCCAAAAGGTCTCATAAAACCAACAGATGAAGTTGCTAATCTGTCAGGTAAAGATTGGGGCTATGGCTGGAACGCAGGTATCATGTATGAAGTGGATGAAAATAACCGCTACAGCTTGACTTATCGTTCTAAAGTTAAAATTAAGTTTAAAGACGGTGACTATAAAAACGACATACCTGTTAAGCTAGGTCAAATGGCGCAAAAAATGGGAATAAATTTACCGGGTACTGGAGGCCAAACCATTGGCGGTAGATTGGATCTCAATTTGCCTGATATCTGGGAAGTTTCTGGTTATAACCGTGTAGCACCTAAATGGGCTATCCACTATAGCTTGGCATACACAGGCTGGAGTGAGTTTAATGAACTGAAAGGGACCAGAAATAAAGATGGCTCTGTCCTGTTTAGTAAACATGAAGGCTTTAAAGATGCCTACCGTATTGCTTTAGGTACAACGTATTATCACGATGACAACTGGACATTCCGTACAGGTATCGCCTTTGACGACAGCCCGATTCCTGCTGAAAACCGTTCTATCTCCATTCCGGATCAAGATCGTTTCTGGCTGAGTGCAGGCGCAACCTACGCATTTAACAAAGATGCTTCTGTTGATGTAGGTATTTCATATATGCATGGTCAGAAAGTCACTGTTAAAGAGAAATTGTCCGAAGCGTTGCCTAACGCATATGAATTCGACGCTAAAGGCACTGCTTGGCTATATGGTGTGAACTTCAACTACGCATTCTAATAATATGCCACTCTCAAAAAGGATAGCGACATTGCTATCCTTTTTTATCTACGCGGTTAAAAACCAAATAAGGAGTTATCAATCATCAATACTATCTAAATCATCCTGTATTGCTTCAGCATTTGGATTTTTCGTAGCTTCCAGTTTACCGCCGCTTGCCATAAAATCATGGCTCTGGAAATAAGCTTCACGCATCATCAAATAAGGATCTGACGAGTTCTTCAACAAGCCATCAGAATCCAGTAAACGAGCACGGTTTTCAATCCCTTCAAATGCCCACTTGCCGGCTGACATCCAAATAGTCAGATAACTCAGCATTGGATAAGTCATATCCGCCCAGTTTCCCCCTTCATCACGTAGGGTGAAATTGCCATAGCCCGGTAATACAACATAAGGGCCATACCCCACCTTATGATAGCCCAGAGTACTCCCAAAGCGTTTTGGCTCTTCTTTTGCCAATTTGGGGTTTGCCATCGTTGCAACATCAATCAGCCCCCCCATACCCAAAATGGTGTTCAGGAAAAAACGATTAAAATGTTTCATTCCCTGATATGGATTACCACGCAAGAAACTGTTTACCATACTAGCCGGCTCTTCGAGATTACTCAGAAAATTACCCAAACCATTTCGAGCAGGCATCGGCACATAATCACGCCACGCTACCGCGACTGGACGTAAAACATAAGGGTCAAGAACATCATAATTAAAGTTGAACATTGTACGGTTAAAACCTTCCAATGGGTCTGAACGCCCTTGTTCAACAGTATCAGATGAATTAGCGCATCCCACTAATAATGCGGCGGTAAGAGCGATTCCGCCCAAACGATACTTCATACATCTCTCCAAGTAATAACCTTCTAGATCCGGCAAATTAGTTTGTTGCACGACTCGCCGATGATCATCAATAATGTCAATATTACTGACAATCCAACTTGAATGGTACTCAATTCAAGCGATCACTAAATAGGCAAACAGTTTATAACGCCTTATATTATGAATGAAAAGCCGTTATAATAAAGCTATGTCCCCTTAGTTAAATGGATATAACAAGCCCCTCCTAAGGGCTAATTGCTGGTTCGATTCCAGCAGGGGACGCCACTCTAATGCTAATAAACATAACCTTTCGCTAACGGAATTTCTTTAAAACAGCCCTTCCCCACCTTTGTCGTAGAAGATGTTTGTATGTTTGTCGAGTCACATTAAGCATAAAAAACCCCACCAGATAGTTGATGAGGCTTATTTTTATATCTCTGGAGCTGTCAATCGATTATTTAGATGAACCTGTAGACGACGGTTTCAAGATGATTTAAAGATCGTAACGCCACCATAACTCTTTTCTTCTAAGGCTCTTCTGTACCGTCAATCTCCAATGCAGCTTTATCAAATGTATAAAGCGGTGAAACCGATTCTTTGTTTTTATTCCATACCGCTGAGACTTATTCACTATCAATGCGTCCGCAAAGTCGGCCTGCTTAGTCTTGCCGCCGCATTTAATCGGTTTTGCATTGATATAGTCATCCAATGCACACCAGAGCGCATGACCATCTTCGAAGACAACATTAGGCTCTTCAATGAGCCTATGCAACACTTTTACCAGCGACTCTTTAGGCAGCAAGTAACGCTTGCCTCTCAATGTCCAAATTGTCTCAACTAAGACTACATCTGTGATCAAGATTTTTTGATTACCTTCAAAGAGTGCATTGGCCTTGTGAGATTGGTTCGCATCATCTTGTAGCAGATACCTGAGTAAGACGTTTGTATCTACCGCAATCATCAGTGCATGCCACTCTCAAGTGATTCTTCTTCACTCACCTGGTGATCGGCCAAGATACCCTTCAATATCCCCTTCGCGGCACCTTTGCGCTTTGTGACAATTGAAATGACCCCTTTTCGGCTGACGAAACTCTCATACTCATCACCTGGCTGAATGCCTGCTATCAAACATTGCTCAAGCGGTAACGTCACCTGCCTTTTTTGGCTAACTATTGGCATACAAACACCTCTTTACTAAATGTAAAAAGTAAAGATATGCGCATCTTTGCATGTTGTCAACAGTATATACTGCATTTATCTTGGCATAATTACCAATAAACAAGTAATTCTCTATTTCTTAAAAATGTCAAATAATAAAAGTAAAACATTATCCTGAAATAACTCGATATGTTTCATCATGAATAATATGAAATAATTTATATAGAATATTTTTTTGAATTACATTGCAACTCACTATTATCAATCAATTGAAAGTAAGTTACATATTCATTTTAGCAGGAGAATAATATTAATTGCTGACTGGCCTTCATTAATTGAAAATAATGCCGGTTAAAAGCCGGCATTATTTTATTAATCATCGAATAGATAAAAACCCAAAGATTTGCTTATTTGGCATTTAACACTTCGTTTAATTTGCTTTCATCAAGCTGACGACAACGCTTCGCTACCACAATCGTTGCAACACCATTGCCAATCAGATTTGTTAAAGCTCTTGCTTCTGACATGAAACGATCTATTCCCAATATTAATGCCAGCCCCGCTAATGGTAAATGCCCAACAGCGGAAATTGTCGCAGCTAATACAATAAACCCACTACCTGTTACACCAGCGGCACCTTTGGAGGATAAAAGCAATACAACTAATAGCGTTATTTGATGCACTATATCCATATGAGTATTCGTCGCTTGAGCAATAAATACCGCGGCCATTGTCAGGTAAATAGAGGTTCCATCCAGATTAAATGAATATCCCGTTGGTATCACCAAACCAACAACAGATTTCTGGCATCCCACTTTCTCCATTTTATCTAACATACGCGGCAATGCAGATTCAGAAGACGATGTTCCCAATACGATTAATAGTTCTTCTTTAATGTAATTAATGAATCGGAATATGCTAAACCCTGTGGCTTTAGCAATTGTTCCTAAAACAAATACCACAAAAAGAATACAGGTGATATAAAAGCAAACTATTAATTGCCCTAATTGTACCAATGTACCAATACCATATTTCCCGATGGTAAATGCCATTGCGCCAAAAGCCCCCAAAGGAGCTAATCGCATTATCATATTGATAATGCCGAAAATAACATGAGAAAAACCATCAATAATATTAAAGATTGGTTTCCCTTTCTCTCCTAAACGATGAAGTGCAAAACCAAATAACACAGCAAATAGTAGGACCTGCAAAATATTGCCACTAGCAAACGCTCCGATGACACTAGCCGGAATAACGTCAAGTAAAAATGCGATTATCCCTTGTTCAGCCGCCTTTTCCGCATATAGGGATACCGCTTTAACATCTAATGTAGAGGGATCAATGTTCATCCCCGCACCAGGCTGTACAACATTGACAACAATTAGCCCAATAATCAAAGCAATTGTGCTAACTATTTCAAAATATACCAATGCAATAGCGCCTGTTTTACCAACAGCTTTCATACTTTCCATACCTGCGATACCGGTCACAACGGTACAGAAAATAACAGGAGCAATAACCATTTTGATTAATTTGACAAATCCATCACCTAATGGCTTCATTTCTGCCCCAAGCTGTGGGTAGAA
Source organism: Photorhabdus akhurstii (assembly GCF_019090985.1). Taxonomy (NCBI): domain Bacteria; kingdom Pseudomonadati; phylum Pseudomonadota; class Gammaproteobacteria; order Enterobacterales; family Morganellaceae; genus Photorhabdus; species Photorhabdus akhurstii. Next base: position 3,851,637 of record NZ_CP020335.1, read on the forward strand.
ATGCCCCAAAAGTATGCCGATAGTTATTGCAACCAAAACTTGAAAATAAAGGCTTTTTAGTAAATTTTTCTTCACTTCTTAATTCCCTAATCCATAGTGTAAAATCAGATTCTATTTATTCTTATTAGAACGGTGTAGTTATTGTTAAATGTACCTTATGTCTTCATTCATATAACACATAAAGTAAATTTTCATCATTTTTTCACAAAAAATTAAAATTAACACACAATTTTTCAAGATATAGATCACATAAACACACAATCAATAACCTCACTAAGATGATTGAACCGATAATCATCTCATAAGTTATTTAAAACTTTCCATTTAATAATATTATTTACTTGAAGAACATTTATTTTTCAATCCATTAAGTATTACATTGAAAAAATTAACAAGTTTTTGATACATGAGCGTTTTGAGAACAACTTAATCATAAGATATTATTAACTATAATTGTATAACCTGGTTGCTTTTTTATAATTTAAGCAACAATATACACGGTATGATATCAATACTTGAAAGAAAACAATTCTCATCATGAAATTAGACAACCTGTTAAATTACCATATGCAGGTACCGGAAAATCCGCTCTCTTCCACCCCTGTGGTATTCATCCACGGGTTATTCGGCGATCTCAATAATCTTGGGGTTTTAGCCCGTGACTTGCAGCAATACTACCCCGTCATTCAAGTCGACGTGCGCAATCACGGTTTATCCCCACGGGCAAATAATATGGATTACCACGATATGGCACAAGATGTTATTTCCCTGCTGGATCATCTGCAAATTCAGTCTGCCATTATTATCGGTCATTCAATGGGCGGTAAGATCGCGATGGCAATAACGGCACTAGCACCAGAACGAATAGAAAAAATTGTCCTTATTGACATAGCACCCATTGCCTATCAAGTTCGCCGTCATGACCAAATTTTTACCGCACTGAATAAAGTGACAGAAGCCGGAGTTAAAACCCGTCAAGACGCCGCTAAAATTATGCGAGAAAATATTCAGGAAGAAGGTGTCATTCAGTTTTTACTGAAATCATTCCATCAGGGGGAATGGAAATTCAATTTACCGATATTAATTGATCAGTATGAAAAGATCAGTGGCTGGCAAGAGATCCCTACATGGCCTAGTCCAGCTCTGTTTATTCGTGGCGGCCTCTCCCCTTATATTCAGGAAGAATATCGGAACGATATCGCCAGACAATTTCCACAGGCTAAAGCTTGGGTAGTCGCCGGTTGCGGCCACTGGGTTCATGCAGAAAAACCAGACGCGGTTTTAAAGGCAATTCATCGTTTTCTTAATACCGATACGGAATTAATGTAGGAAACCGGTTGATTAGCAGTAAAAACCACCTCCCTAGGAGGTAATGCTGTTCGGTTAAAACCTTGAACAACTCTGCACCTTTGCAATAATCCAGGGAGATCTCCTCTTCTCTGGATTATTTTATGCTCCAACAGGTTTAAGAGGGGGAGATTAAAGATGCCATTACACAAAACATGTATTAGTATACAGTGTTAATTTATGTTGATATGAAATTCAGCCCATGATCCCCACAAGATACATCATGATGATTTTAATAAAATTCAATGTAGAACCTGCAAGGTCATTGAAAAACTGATCCATGTACCGGCTAAAAATCGTCATTTTAAGATGATAAATTCATCATTTTTTGATTACCACTTTATGAATCGAAGAGTGCTGAATATCTATTCAATCATCTCCTTTCCCCATTTTTATTCCCATTTTGATAATAAATTATCCCAGATTAAGGCATAGATAGGTGTAAATCTTCTCATTACACTGGTTCTTTTGGAATATCATTGAACTAAGAGTGTTATGTCAAAAACTTATCTTGCATTTGAAAAACCAATCTTTGAATTGTATGAAAAAATTGATGCGTTAATAGCGTATAGACAAAAATGTCATCCTATACAGATTGAAATAGAGGAAGAAATCAGTCTACTGGAGAAAAAATGCCAGTCGTTAACGCAATCTATTTTTTCCTCCCTTAGTGCTTGGGAAATTGTACAGTTAGCAAGGCATCCCATGAGGCCTTATACATTAGATTATGTTGACTTGATATTTACTGAATTTCAGGAACTGGCAGGCGATAGGATGTTTGCGGATGATAAAGCAATAGTGGGAGGATTAGCACGGTTAGATAATCGCCCAGTCATGTTAATCGGGCAACAAAAAGGCCGCAGCACAAAAGAAAAAGTCATGCGTAATTTCGGGATGCCTTCACCGGAAGGCTATCGTAAAGCATTACGTCTGATAAAAATGGCAGAACGCTTTCATTTGCCTATCATTATTTTTATTGATTCTGCCGGAGCGCATCCTGGAGTTGGCGCGGAAGAACGAGGACAATCAGAAGCGATAGCGCGTAATATTATGGAAATGTCTCGAGTGAAGACTCCAATTGTCTGTGTCATCACCGGAGAGGGATGCTCCGGTGGTGCCTTAGCTATCGGAGTCGGTGATCGTATTAATATGTTGGAATACAGTACCTATGCTGCAATATCGCCGGAAGGCTGTGCATCCATTCTATGGAAAGATGTACAAAAAGCCCAATTTGCCGCAGAAGCCATGAGTATGACAGCCACTCGCCTTAAGAATTTAAGTATTATTGATAGAATAATTCCGGAGCCTTTAGGCGGTGCTCATCGCAATTATCAGCAGGCTGCCGAAAACCTTAAACAGCAACTTATTAAAGATTTGTCAGAGTTAAGTTTGTTAAATATCGAGAAATTGGTTGAAGCCAGATACCAAAAAATTATGGCGATCGGTTATTGTTAATATGGATGTTACACAACTAATTCATAGAAAAAAGTTTTATCGTGGAGAGTGTATGAGTATTGACCTTAATTTATTAAAGGTTTTTATAATGGTTGCAACACAGGGAAATTTTGCACGCGCGGCAGAGCAGCTCTCTATGCCGACATCCAATGTTAGCCGTGGAATTAAACAGTTAGAAGAACAGACTAATTGTCGCTTGATTGAACGTACAACCAGACGCATGCGTTTGACAGAACAAGGACTAATCCTATTACAACGAAGCACAAAACTGTATGCAGAATTAGATGAAACAATAAATCAGATTACTCATTCTGATTTATTGTCAGGGACTTTGCGTATGACAATACCCAGTGAGGTGGGTAGCGAATTATTGGCAGATGTTATAGCACAATTTGCTTTACAACATCCCAAAATATCCATTCATTGCGATACGCAATTAATGCCATTGGATGTCATTAGTGATGGTATCGATCTGTTATTGACCTTTCATCGTGGTGAACTCGAAAATAGTAGTTATCATTCACGTTTAATTAAGTCGTGGAAGAGTGTGGTTGTCGCATCTCCAAAGTTACTTGAACAAACAGGAAGACCGGATACTCTGGCTCAACTTACTCACATGCCTTGTATTTCGAGCTTGAGTGCCATTAAAGGGCAGCCGTGGGTATTTATTGATCAGAATGGTCATCAAAAGAAAATGAATATTAATAGCCATTTCCGGGTCAACAGCGGAAATTTAGCGAAGATAGCAGCAGAGAAAGGTGTAGGGTTTGCAATATTGTCTCTGGATACATGCTTAGAAGAGATTCGGCAAGGCAAACTGCAAACAATTACCTTCGCTGAGCAGCCAGCCCCCCTTGAATTAAGGGCCATTTATGCAAGTCGCAGTTCACTCTCTCCTAAAATAGATGCTTTTTTAAATCATCTTCTTGCCTGCCTTAACTTAACATTTACTTAATATCTGACTAGGATGCGTCGACTAAAAGGGTATAGCCATGATTTTATTAGATGAAGGTGAATCTCATGAAGTTACCTTGAATATCATCATCTTTAACATAGGATAAATTGTATTAGTCGCGACTAATACAATTTACGTGATTCTGGAATTGCTGCTCTTAAGCAACGCTAACATTAATTAGGCAAATGTCCCCTTGCCAATCGTGACATCTGCCCACGCTGTTGCGATAGCCACTTTCGCTTGACTCTCCAGCCCCTCAATAAAACCATTATCACCGACTGTCGGCGCAAAACTACTCATTGCCTGAATCAAAGAATCCACCACATTATCTGACAGTGCCGTAAATTCACGCTCCCCTAATGAGTTCTTATCACCTATCCGAGTCACCAATTTGGCACGATTGCCATTAAAGTAATCATCAAATGTCACCGAACCTACTGATTCAAATAGCCCCTGAGCGGTGTTGTCCCGAGTTTGGCGCTTCACTGACAGCACCAGATCATACCCACTACGCTGCAACCACAGGTTTCTCCAGTCAACACCATTAAGCAATATCATGTCTTCTGCGCTGATATCATTGACTGATGTATCAATCACCTCTCCGCTAACCACAAAACTGTCCGCACCCAAACCACCCCGGAAGCGGTTCTGGTACCCGCCAAGCACCAGCAAATCCTGACCTTCACCGCCATCAAATTCACTGAACTTCGAAATCGCCGCGGCTACTAAGTGATCATCACCTTTCCCACCGTTGATTACCGCATGGTAGCCCATCAGTTTTATCGCATCGTTGCCGGAATAGCCGTCGATCCGGTTGTCATTGCCAAATACTCGGGCAAAATCATTGCCTCCACCCAATTCAACCTGGTTATTATTGCCGATGGCGACAACGTAATCCTGACCTTCTCCGCTATCTACCCGGTTATAGTTGCCGGAGATAGTGACGTAATCCTGTCCGTTACCAGCATCAATAAAACCGCCTTCACCAAAGACAAACGCCTGATCATTGCCTTCACCCATAAACACATGGTTAATGCGCCCAACCATTACCGCGGTATCATCGCCATTACCGCCAAACATCCAGTTTTCACGTCCCATCAGGACGCCCAAATCATCTCCTTCACCGCCGGTAAAGATGTTGGAAGTACCAATTGAATAATAAACATCATCACCGCGACCACCCCAGAAGTTGTTGTTATCTCCCAGATAAGCGCCGAGATCTTTACCGTCGCCACCCCAATTGAAGTTATAGTTTCCCAACGATATATGGATATCGCCATCATCATGCAAATGACCACTGTTACGCAGGAAATCAAACGTTTTTTCCTCCATATTAAGCAAATCAACCGTCAGGTTTTCTTTCAAATGCGTGGCTAAGGACTTCATTTCTGTTTGCTTATCTTTACTGAATATCGTCGCAAACAGATTAGGCAGATTCAGTGAGTTAAAGCCAAATGCAGATTTAGCTTTATCATCCTCGGTCTGAGCACGCTTTCCATCAACGCTCACTGGAGATTCCGGTTTACGGTTTTCGTCAGGAACTTTCTCTTGCAAGCCATGATTTTCCGCAAACGATCTAATGCCATCCTCGCCCATATCAATGCCCGCTTTCAAACCATCAAGCAACTTCTCTAGATTTGTAAAAGCTTTCAGTTGATCCCCGCTAAATTCTCCAATCACTGCCAGCATCTCTTGCAGAATCGCTTCGCTATCAACCGGTTCTCCTGTACGGGAAACAATTTGCCCCTCTGCGGTGTAATTCACGCCAAAAATGTCCGCCAGGGTAGTCTCTGCATTTACACTTGCTAATCGGCCAAGCAGCTTATTCTTAAGCTGACGCGGCAAGTCTTGCGGATGATAGGTAAAAGTGGTCTTCGCCATACCCGTTGTCGAATATTGCTGAGTCATCAGACCAAACAACGAACCCAGGTTGGTATCCATAATCGACTGGATATGATCACCAAACATAAAATTCCAGTTACCGGCTGTTACCTGGATATCTGCTCCTTGACCACCGACAGCAAAGTTAAAAGCCAGCTTCTCATTAGCCTGACGGAATTTATTTGCTCGGCTCATTGTGCCCATATCTGTAACGTTGCTGGTTAACCATTGGTGATATTTTTTATTCAACGTCGCTTCAATATCTCGATTCAAACCGCGGCTACTGCGTTCATGCTGTGAATCCAGCTCAACCAACGTCTTGTAGTTCACACTGCTGGTTTGATCCAAACGGGACATATCTTGCACAAACTTGTTCGCACCGGCGATTGTCCACTGCTGATCTTGCGCGATTAACCAATCCTGTTCTTTGCCAGAGTAAGCAATATCTTGTAGTACGCCGGCAACATGCGCCACACCATCAAACGGGTTAACCAGTGGCGGCGTTGGAATGGATTTATCCATCATCACAATCAAGTCATTACTGCTGCCCTGATTGAAGCTCACGTTACGATTACCGATAAACATCTGCGCCCCTTCAAACGCTTGGTAACCACTGATATCGAAGCTATGTTTGCTGTCTCCATCACCGATATGGACCATCACATTATTGTCACCGAAGGCCAGTGATTTAAAGCCACCGCTACCCACTTTAATACCGACATTTGATGTTCCCCAATTGAGCGCAGTAAACTCCCCTTCACCCACATTAACCTGAATGTTGCCGGAGTAGCTAAACTGATTATTCGATTTATCGTTGGAGTCAATCTGAATAGTATTTTCACGTTTCTTTGGCGTAGTAAAAGGACGACGATAATCTGCAACTGCCCCTCTCGTCACTGCATCATCCCCGGTGTATCCCACCTTGGAAAGGGTGATATCACTTTCAGTAACACCGCGAATAACCCTTTCTGTACTGGTCGTCAATTCACCCTGTTTATTCCATTCGAATACAACTTTGTTATCAGGCAAGTTATTAACCCATTGGTTATTAGCATCACGGGTAAATTTACGGCCTGTTGTATCAATCGCTACTTCGCTACGGCGGGCGGAAACATTACTGCGAATACCTTGTTTATCTAACTCTGTGATAAAGCGATGGGCAAAACCATCCCGCTTGTCATCACTTATCAAAGAACAACCCACGATGCTGATATGGCTAGGTTTACCCGCTGGTTTAAGGTCGTGACTGAACTGCTTTAGTCTCACAACCAGTTGATCGGCAGTGTAACCACTCAGGCGAATGTTATTTTGCTCCGACGTATTACGGCCATGACCGACAATTTGCCAACGTAACTTACCGGATAATCTGGCTGGGTCGCCATAAACGACACGATATTTACCGTCAGCATCAAGTTGCACCACCACACTGGAATCTGGGTGTTTACCGGCCAGATTGGCTGCTGCTTTAGCAACGACCGGATCATCTTCCATTTGAATAATGACCTGATGACTAAAACGAGTCGTAAGCTCATCGGCTTGTGGTATGACAACCACCTGTTCCCAAGTTCCCGCATCTTTGTTTTTGATGATGCCACTTGATGACAATTTTTCCAGTGAAGAGCTCGCCGCATCACTATCAACCGGCACTTTAAGTATCAGCCGATTTGCTGCTGGATAAGAGAGGACTTTATCGATATTCGACTGCACAAAGCTGGCCGCTTGTTTAAAGTTGTTGCTCTCAACGTCAACCAGAACCTTCTTAGTTTGTTTACCTTGCTTAGCTGTCACTTCCAAGGTGATATCACCTTCTCGGTAATCAACTACACGCCCAGTGACGTTTGAACCTAAGTTAAATACCTTGCCTTGCTCTTTCAATGCGCGCAATACGTAGTTTTGTTCACCATCACGTGACGTTTTCCAAACGCCGTCATATTTCGCAATGGTTCCCTCTTCAAACTTATTAAATTGAACATAAAAGCTTTGGCCGGGTTCTTTACTTGCCTGAAATTTATAACTCGTTATAAACCCTTTATGAAACGTATCCATAAAGCGGCGAAAATCGTTATAGTTAGCAAACGATTTGCCGCCATAGTTAGGATCATAAAATGACCAAACTGTTTGATTGATTTTTTTATGTACCACAACGGACATAGCATGTTCTTCAGACATGAATGTCATATAAGTCGATTTTCTTACATGACGCAGCTTATCCATGACGGATTCATAGCCTTCCGCAGAGTAATTCAGTGCATTATTAATGTTCGGCCCGGCCAATCCATTAGCTTTCAATTTGCCGCCATAAGCAGCATTCGCTTTTTTATAGGCTTCAAGAGTAGAGTCATCCATAAATTGGCTGTACTGCATCGATAATAAATCTTCAATAACCACCCCAATATTTTGACGGCGATATTGAGTCAGCAAAGCGGATTCAATGGCGTTGATATCGGTTTTCTTATTGACTGATTTGTCGTTATAGGCTTTAACAGTGTCCTTCAACCACAACATATAAGCTTTACCACCCCCGGAGCCATGTACTCGCTCTTCCATTAAGTAACGGGCAGATAAAGCAAAACACAATCCTTTCATGAGCTTTTTAGATTCAGCGGTATCTCCTTTAGTCAAGAGCACACTGCCAATTTCTGGGATGATTCTGCTAACTTTTTCCAACACATTACCATCTTGGCTAAAATGGAATGAATAAGCCTCCAGCTCTTTTCCATGCGCGATAAAATCGAAAATTTTATTATCAATTTTTTGAAAAACATCCCCTTTTATTGCCCCACGATGTTGAGAAGATGTTGTTAGCAGATTTTTATCCAACAAGGATTGATTATTAACCTGCAATCGATTAATCATGTTTTCTGCATCTTTCAGTATGGTCAGATCTTCTTCTATCAATCCTGCACTAAATCGCCCATTTGCCTGTACGACAAACTCAGGGTTAACATGGCTGCTGGTTTCAACCATAGCCGTGGACTGATAAGCTTTTCCAGACAAACTACTGCCAAGCGCCCCCATACGCTGTGGCTTAGCATTGTCACTCTGCTTCGCGCTCTTCGCATCGGTTTGTGCCTGAATCACTTTCTCCTCAGCCACAGCAATATCGCGTTTGCCTCGATTTTCTGCCTCTAGATAAGCAATACTGGCATTACTTTTTGCTTTTTCTGCTTGCCGTTGTTGTAACAGGGCCTCTTTTTCTCTCAATTCCACTTTTTTATGAACGTCTATCATATCTTGTCGCACGCCAATACGATGCTGCTCACTTTTCGCTATACCTGCCTCCGATTGTGCAATCGCTTTTTTCACACTCTGTCGGTTATCGCTAATATTTTGCTGTACATTAACCAATGCTCTCTGTGCATTAGTTTTGGTGTTATCCAATTTACTCTGAACATTGTTTAAGAATCCGGCAGCAAATTGATTACGCCATTGATCACCAGATTTACCGTGGTAATTATCAAAGTCATTCAATGCATCCAGACCTTGAGTCATGGAGAACAGCTCATCTGTCACTGCTTGTGATTCTTCTTTTATCGCATCACGCTGCGCTTGCCCATTGGTGTTTAGCACCGCCTGATCCGTTGACTCCAATCGAGATTGTGTTTCTGCAATTGCTGCCAGTTGTTTCTCTTTCTCTTGTTCCAAGACGCGGCGATCTTCTCCAGCCTTATCTTTATCACTTAACGCGTTTTGCGCCGCTTTATCCTGTCTTACCTGTTCAATAACAGCCTTAGCTGGTCGTGAACTTTCAGATTTCGCAACAATATTATCGAGAACATAACCTACGCCATCATTTAAACCTGTACCTTTAAATGCAATTTGGTTACTACCGGTTTTCGCTGTCAACTCCAGCGTTTTGTTTTGCCATCCAGCAACATCTCCAGAAGTTGAGAATACCCGTTCCCCATTCCAGAAAACCTCCATGCCATTGTTGGTAAGATAAGCATTGTGACGATTGGCAAAATCAAAGCTCAATGAAATAACTTCTCCCTCGAACAAGTCTTGTAGATCCTGATAAATCGCGGTGTTTTTATCCGCATCAAGTTCACTAACCCGCTCTCCATGCCCCTCATTATCAAGACCGTAAGCACCGGCTGAGAGATATGCCTCAATACCATTAGTTGCCAGCCAGCCGTAATTACCTTGCTCAAAATTACCATTGATGATCAGATCGGCTTCCTGTTTCCGATCATCGCTTTCATCAATATTCAATGAATGATGGATATTTTCTAGCTCGGGCGTTTCTATCGCTGTTACAGAACTATTCAGACGACTGCTTAAATCTGAACTTACCGGCGCAATTTCATTCATCTTAAAACCATCAATCGCAGAAACTTCGGCTAAATTAATCGCCCCTCTGCCTTTATGCGTCCCAGATGTACTAGCCTCACCGCCCTCAACCAGATAGTTGATCGCCTGACTGCCCCCCACACCTAATGCTGTCTGTTTGATATGTTCAAAGAAGGAAGAGAGTTTGTTGCTTTGCGTATTGCTTTCTGCAACAGAGAAACTATAGAAATCACCGTTACCGATCTTAATCGCCACGTTATTACGTGCATACGAGGCATTCACCCCCAGACCATCACCAATATGAATATTGGCATTATTTTTACCTTTCATCACCGCAACATTCAGGCCATTTCCAACTTTAGTATTAACATTGAAATTACCCCATGCCACGTTAACGGAAACACCCTCACCCACTTTGGTATTCACATTCAGGTCGCCATGCGTCGCCGTTACATTTAAGCCATTCCCCACGGTGGTGGTGATATTCGCTTTGCCTTTCGCCGCGGTAACCTGCATGCCATCACCCGCTTTGGTGACAATATTCCCTTTACTCCACAAGGCATTAAAACTGTCACCGTTACCCACCTGAGTCACAATGTTAGCCTCACCTTTGGCAAGCACCACATTGCGCCCATCACCGACCTTGGTAATGACGTTGGCTTTACCCCAGGCGCCGGTGTAATCATCACCGTGACCAACATGAGTGATAATATTGACATCACCCTGAACGATCGTCACTTCTTGTCCATCACCCACTTTGGTTATGATGTTCGCTTTACCTTTCGCGAAGTTATAACGATCACCATGCCCCTTTTGCGTCAAGATATTAGCTTCACCCCAAACCGCATTGATACCGGCGCCATTCCCCACTTTGGTAATGATATTGGCTTTACCTTTAGCAAATCCCACTGTTGTGCCATCACCAACATGGGTCATGACATTCCCCACATTCGACACAAGCAAGCCGACAGTCGTCCCCTCTCCCACTTTGGTCAGAATATTACCTTCGCCAAGCAGTACGCCAGCAGTCACCGCGTTGCCTACATGAGTAATAACATTAGCTTTCGCCCCTGCGACAACCCCCATAAAATCATTACCGGTTTTGGTGACAACATTCGCTTCTCCTAACGCCAAAACACCGGTTAAACCATTGCCGACATGGGTCATGATATTGACCTGACCAAACATTGCCGCCAACGTTGTGCCATCACCGATTTTAGTCATTACGTTCAGTTCACCGGCAAACAAGCCAATACTGGAACCATTACCCACATGGGAATAGATATTAGCTTTACCTATCATCAAAGCAGTTGTCAGATCATTACCGATCTTAGTCAACACATTGGCGCCACCGATCATGGCGGCAAAGGTATTACCATCTCCCATATGGGTAAAAATATTGGCGCCACCCACCATTGCGGCTAACGTCATACCATTACCCGCCTTAGTCGCGACATTACCTTTTGCCAGCATCAGGGCGACACTATTCCCATCACCAATGTGGGTAAATACGTTGCCTGCGGCTATCATCAGCGCCAACGCATCACCATCACCCACTTTAGTAAAGATGTTTACCGCGCCTCCCATCAACGCCCATACATCACCCTTACCGACATGAGTAAAGAGGTTGCCTGCGCCAATCATGGCTGCAATCACAGCGCCATCCCCGACTCTGGTAAAGATATTGCCTGCCGCTCCCATCACCCCCACAGTCTGACCGCCACCGACATGGGTAAGTACATTACCTATCCCAAACAGAGTGCCGGTAGTATCGCCGTCTCCTATTTTTGTCAGGATGTTGGCGCCACCGAGCATCACACCTGTCGTATTTCCGTTACCAATGTGAGTCAGAACGTTTGCACCACCGCCCATCACTGCCAACACATTACCCGGCCCTTTCTTGGTAAGAACATTAGCGCCACCCAAGGCAATTGCCCTAGTATTCGACACTTCAGCATCATCACTGATATGCGTGATAATGTTAGCCCCGCCGAGCATACCGGAAACCAAATCACCGGTACCGAGCTTAGTCAGCACATTGGCGCCGCCCACCAATACCGAGGAGAGACTGCCATTTCCTTTTTGGGTCATGACATTAAAACCGCCCGCACCTAACCAGCTCGCTCTACCATTGCCTATCTGCGTGTGCGTGTTGTAGCCACCTAACATGAAAATCTGGCTGTTGCCATTGCCGTTGTGGATTGAAATATTGCCGACCGCCAGAAGATGTGCCAAATATCGTCCATCTCCGACACGGACGAAAACATTTGCCGCACCACCAGCATAAACATCCATATCTCCACGCTGACTTTGATGAACAACGACATTTGCCAGACCTGTGCCACGGAATGTCAACTTACCCTCTTCCCCCTTTTTTACAACGACGTTCGCAGCACCCGCTCCTTCAAAATTGACATTGCCATAGGTGACGCTGGATGTAATAACATTTCCGCCGCCAGCGCCATTGAATTGAATATCACCGGAGCTGTCACCACTGTTAGTAGATGAGTTCACCAGTGCTTGCTGACGGTATTCTTCGGTATGTGCCAACCGATCAGAACCATACCGCATCGTTGCATTAAGGCTATATTGAAGCTGACTTAACACACAACTACCTGCACTTATCGAGTGATAACCGTTTGCGGATGAAATATCTTCATCAGCCAGATTGCCGGTATGATCACCCGCTTTGAACCACGCGTTGACAAGGTATTTGAGTTCCTGCGTGATAGGATCATTTCCCAGTTCAACCACCACCACTCTCGTGTATGATTCTAGATATTTAGCATATACATAAGTATTCGGTTGACGGTTCGATCTCACCGCGGAAACATCAAACTTCTGACAATTGGCAGAGATCGCATGCCCTCCCATCTTTGCATCAGAGAGGGTGATATCTTCCGCTTTGACCGCTGTCCCACCCGCATAAATAACCCATTCATTTTCAGACAAACCTTCTTCAACGGCATGGATAGTTACCGGTTGATGATGTTCAACCATTAAATTGAAAAGTCGGTAAGCATCATTGATGTTGATATTGACAAATCCATTACCGGAAGAAATCTCCGTTGAAGCGAGGCCATTGAGGTGATTACCCTCTTTATACCAGGAGGTAGCGTAATAATTGAGCTTGCCGGTTTCGGGATCATTTTGGAGCTGAATTTTGCTGATTTTCGTATACATTTCGTCAGCAAAGGCAAAGAGATAAGTATCAGGTTCAGTGGTTGATTTAATACCTGTCACTTGCCGGGCTTCTTGAATCCAAGTTCCGCCCATCGTCGCTGTAGTTAATACAATATCTTTAGCCTTAGCATATTCCAGCGCCTCATCACGGAGACTATTATTGACACCTATTCTTGATATTTGGTTGTAGGCTCCAACACCGGAGAAATTAATATTGCCATGCGCAATATTAGAATAAATCTTGTTATAACCACCTGCCCCCTCGAAAGAAATATCACCACGGGTCTGTACGTAAACATCTTCCTTTTGGCGAATACGCTTAATTCGGTTCAATGCCCCTGCACCACTCAGGGTAATATCACCTTCTTTACCTTTACGTACAATGTGATTATCAACCCCGGCACCTTCGAAAACAATATTACCGAACTCTGTCCGCGAGCTAATACTATTTGCCGCACCTGCGCCATTAAATGTGACATCGCCACGGCTTCCGTGGTAATTATCGTACCAAGTGCGGTCAATTTTGTTACCCGCTCCAGCGCCATCAAAGAATAAATCGCCCTGATTGGTTCCGTGCCATAATTTATTGTAGCCGCCAGAACCATTGAAGCTCATATCACCCGTTAGACCGTCACGGTTCATTTCGTTATAAATGGCCGCACCGGTAAAATCCAGATCACCGTGATGACCGGTGTGATCCATAACAACGCCACCCGCAGCGCCAGAAAATGAAATATCACCATCACCATCTTTATCAATATCGGTGTAACCCGCACCACCTCTTACTATCAAATCACCTGTGGAATCCACAATGGATAAATATGCCGCACCACCGACTACCGTGTCATTACCTGTACCGGTATAAACTTTGGCGGCAATCGACCCCAGAGCAATATGGTCATTTCCTCCGCGGGCATAGATATAGCCACCAAATCCAATGGCATCAATGTCATTATCATTGTCATCAGCGAAATAATTCCCGGTAAAGAAATATTCCGCACTCCTGCTTGATGATTTCCCCATAAACAATCCCTTAGTTTAATAGAAGTTAAAACCGTACTCGACGGATATAATGGTTAGGTTGAATGTCTCATTTTTTTGGCAATACAAATCCTTTAGCCTCTTCATGATAAAAAGAGACCAAATAACAGATTGTTAGCAACGTTAAAGCGGTGATCACGGGATATGATCATTTCGAAAAAAACAGATATTCCGGCTCAACGATTAAGCTTTATTTAAAATACTGAATGCAGGAAAATGCTACTCCACCATTATTTCACTCATCCGGCAATTTCGTTCTTAGCACACGGAATATAAGGTAAGCAGCTCTCCTGCTGATATGCAGATTAGAGAGAATTTGTACAAATCCTTTATACATAGTTTTACTCAAAAGACAATTTATTCATAAAAAACGCACCATAAAACTTTAAAACCAAAAAATACCTAAACTGATGTATAGACAAATACTTTCAAATAAAAAAGCCAAAATTAAAAAACAATATTTAACCCAGAAAACCTCTTTCTTTCACATAAGATATAACGTTTCACTAATTATGATCAATTATTTATTTTTTCTTTATTAAAATACCAAAAATATATTTTTACGAATAACATTAATTACATACATATAATATATTATTAATATAATAACAATTTGAAATAATTAATATAGATTCTATTTAATGTAAACCTGCCACCTACCATGACGTTAAAAAATGCCCAGTTCACATTTGACTGGGCATTAATCTAGAAAAAAGAGATTAAAGAAGGAGAATGATTTTTCTTAATTCTATAGAAAAATCATGAGAATACTCCATGCTCCAGACGTTCGATAAGGTCTAACACTTCAAGTGCGCCACTTTCAGTTGCAATAAGAGATATTGGAGTAACTCCACCAAGCCCTTTCACAGGACTTTTTAACCATGTCCATGCTTCATTCTTATTTCCGCCAAAAAGTTGTACTGCGGCATCAAACACACGAATCAATCGTGCAACACGCTCACTCTCTTCGGCAGAAAGAACACAACCTGCATTTTTTCGGCAGGCAACGTTTCGCTCTTTATATTTGTATTTGTCAAAGTTGTACATATGACACCTTAGTTAATCTGATAATAATGACCGCTATAGCTCAGATACCACAAATTACGAACTTGGAAGCTTGCAAGATATAGAAACAATCGTACAGTATGTTGTACGATCAATGGGTGTTTCGTTGTATTTTTCAGGTTATTTCTTGGCATAGGTAGGATAAATGAAAGAGTTAACTTACTCAGAAGCAAAAAAAATCTTTCTAAAACGATGATAAATGCTGTGAACGATTGTAGCCCAGTGATTATCACTCGTGAAAATGGCGAAAATCGCGTACTTATGTCATTAACTGATTTCGAATCTTTGCAAGAAACAGCTTATTTGATGAGATCGCCAACCAACGCGAATCGCCTTATGGAATCTATCTCTCAATTAAGAACCAACAAAGGGAAGGACAAGGAATTGGATTTAAGCTGATGAACCAGCTCAACTTATTGATGTTCAGTACAGAGCCGGGAAAACTCCCGGCTCTGACTGTTAACGAGGTTTTGGATAAAACGGTACGTTATCAACAATCCGATCTTATCCAGTAAGCTATTGATACTCGACCATCATATAATTCACTCTCTCAGGCGCCGATTTATCCATGATTCATTTTACCTTTTACTGCTGTGGCAAACGGTTTACCACCATCTAACGCAGTGTAGTGGAGATGAATCTGAATATCTTTCAACTGCGATGTGTAGAGGTTGGGAACCAAGACATCAATCACAGACTGATCGGGGAATTCCAATGTCCAGGTTGAAACGGCGCCTGTTCCTTCGAAAGGCAGATAGCGATCATCATCAAACATCAGGGTGCATAACCAGTTCTCTTTAGCGACACCACCATCATCTTTTTCATTTAAAGAAGAGAGGGCAATTTGCTGTTGAGCACGCAGATTCTTCACAATATTTTTATCGCTTCCGCTATTTCTGGCTGGGTTATAAAGCCAGGTTACCCCATCAATATCGGTATTGGTTAAAGTATAACTGCTGGTTTGTGTCAGGGTGGCGCTAATCTCCGTCGGTAACGCAGGGTAAGGACTGGATATGTTTAGTAATATCGAAACGGAAATGCGCTTAACCTGGCGTAGATAATGTCCGGGATAATTCGTGTCGAATAATTTAGAATCCAGCGTAAAACTCACCGCCTTTTTATTAATGATTTGAGTTTTTAACCCATTGTCTGACAGCAATTTACTGAGCGAGATGGTTTTATTGATATTCAAACGGCGTTCATTGCGTTGTAACCAAGCGCTTTCCATTTGTAATAGATCAAGCTGCAAAGATTCCCCTGCCAGCAAACCCTGGTAAGAATCATTCCACGCCGAGGTTTTGATAAAACCTTGCCGCTGATAATCCCCGACTTCATACCGCCAGCTTCTTTCCGCCATCAAACACATGGAAAGGGCGGCGTCATAGGCTGGCGCATACAGTGCTGCGAGACGCCCCATCAGCCACTTATAGGTTGGGACAACCAGAAAGCCGGATGTTATAAACTCATACAGATCACGGGCAGCGGATTGTTGCGCCTGAGCTTCTTGCAGGGCGGTTTGAGAGCTTTTGATGAGCAATTCCTGCTCTTTTAATTGCATCTCAATGATATTGATTTCACTTTGGGCTTGTTTGTACTCAATTTCCCATTCCTGGCGACGGCGTTGATATTCTGCTCCGTCTTGCAACCTGTCAGCAACATTGCCTAATGCATCAGAAAAAAGGTCGGCAACGATAGCTGCGTTTTTGACAGACGCTTCGAGCTTTGCTCCCCCAACTGCCAGACCATAAATATTGGGTATGGTTTCCAGTACCGCGCTGGCGACAAGGAAAGGAGCGGCCGACATTTTGTATATTCCTGATGCCACTTTCACGCCGAGGGCTGCTATCTCCAAAGCAGAAAGATTTTCTTCATATAGCGCGTGATAATGTTGGTAGCGCTCCTCTGCCATTTTTTTGCTGACTTCTAGTGTGGCTTTCCCCATTTGCGCAAGTTGCAAGGCTTGTTGTTGCAGTTCCACTGTAAAAGCAGATAACCGGAGCGCTTGCGATTGTACCAGCACGTCCTTTTCGGCATCAACTTCAGTTTCCATGATATGAAGTAACCGATGTCCCATTTCAATTAATTGTTTTACCGCGCTATTTGCGCTTTTTAACATCAATGGGAAGCGATAAGGGGGGATCTGCTGCTGCATATTGTTCAGCCCGCTGGTGAGATAGCCTGCGTTTCTTTGCGTCAAGCTCTCTGCACTCGCGGCACTAGCATAAAGTGGCAACGGTTGTACTTTGCCATCCAGTGTTAGGCCATGACGCAAGTTATAGAGCCGAGTGTTCAACGTTTTTTGAAATTCAATCAGTTTTTCATTGAACGGGGATTTAAATAAATTTTCAGCCGCACGTACCTTGGGTTTCAATTTTGCTTTGACCTTTTCCAAGGTCTCCGGGCGCCAATGACTGGCATCTAAACCCTCCGGTAATATGCCGAGCAATTGCAAAGCCTGTTGATAACATAAACCAGCCTCATTCAAGCTATCTCTGGTTAGCTGTCTGTAGAGGTTATCGCCTTCTTGTATCCACAAACTGATTAAGAAATGGAACAGAGCTTTCTGATAATAGACGGGCTGGCTGTAGGCAATAGTATCAGGATCGGCCGCTCTCATTGTTGGAGGAAGATCATTGCCATTTTCGACAATGGAGCGGGAATTCCACATTCGAATGTTGTTATAAGGGTTAAACAGGTGATTGATAAACCATCGGCGTGCATCATAAAAACGCTGCTCTTCACAAAGTCGGGAAGAGATTAGGAAAGGAAGATGGAAAAACAGTTCCCAGAAATATTGCCCGTTAGCGCCATTAAAATCGACTTTTGTCGGTGAAGTTTCGTTATCCAACGCAGGCTCCAGCAAGGATTGTGTTTCCCAAGCCAGTACCTTGTCAATGGATTGCGTAGCCCGTGCGACCAGTTGTTTGCCAAATAATGTGTTCAATCTAATGGCGGTGGATTTGAATTTCAGGTTGATTATATCCAGATATTGAACTTGCTTTGTATTTCTTTTCAACGTAATGGCAGGAATTTTATCACTTTCTTCGATAGTAAGTTCATATATATTCTCAACAATTTGTGGTTTATTTCCTGGCTCAATTAATTTTGCGGTTAAACTAAAAGAATAAGTATTGATATTTGGCTTAAGATTAAAAATGATATCTTGTATTACCGCATGACCATCTAGTGGTAATTTTTGGTTGGCGTATTGTTCACCTTGTGGATATGTTTTGAAGATCAGCTCAGATGATAAATATTCCCAACCATCTTGGATCTTGTATATCTCTTTACGTAAGGAAATATTCTCTCCCTCAATGGAGAGGGACAGGTTTTTATCACTGAGATTCCATTGTGTACTGGCCTGAAACGCAGCACTACTGATCCATGAAAAATCGTGGCTTTTGGTAATTTTATTATCTTTCCATTCAGAAGGTAATAACTTGAAAAGTTGTGTTTCATCATAGCTGATAATAAAAACATCCGTTGGCGCATCTCCTCTGGCCCACTCAAAATTAAACGTTTTTATTGCCGTATCACTGGCAGGAATTTCGACTTGCATTTGAATGTTCTTAGTATTGATTCCCCAAAAAAGTTCTTTGGAGGGGAACTTGTTAGGGCTTGATGATGCTAACTGATAGCGTTTAACCAATGTGTTTCTGCCAGTTAGCAGAAGATTGGTCCCGCCACTTCCTACTTTGCCCTCTAATTGCAAAAAAGAAGATTTATGCGGTTTAATACCATCATAACTATTCTTCGTTTCCTCCTCGGCTTCTTTTATGGTGAGAAACTTCGCGGTACCTGCATAGTGATGTTGTAATGTGTCTGGATTGCTGAAAAACTTATACCACATCGTAACAAGTGTTTTTTCATTCTCCTGAGTCAAGGACTTCTTATCCACCAATAATAAATCACGCAATTCAAAGTAATAATCTTTGTTTTTCTCCCATTTGCCGCTGTCTTTATTTTCGGAGTCGTACAATAAAACCCCCATCCATTGGTCTCCGTCCACTTGTAGTTGTACATCCACCATAGCGATCAACCCAGGTTTATATTTTTCATCCTTCAAGTAAGGGTTATCTCCATCGGGAACGCGCTTATTATCTTTTGTCGGATATTCACCGTTGGCATCTTTACCATCCAAGCGGAGTAATAGATTGGGCGCGCTCCATTCACCACTGCTTTGTTTGAAGGTAAATTTCACATTGATAGCGCGATAATCGGTGGGTTTCTGATCTACACCCATCAATGGCGTTGCTTCACGCTCAACCCAGATTGCATATTGGCGGCCAGAAATCACGATTGGCCGCATTGCCAGCATGGTCCCGGATAAAGACAGCGTGATTTTTTCCCATTCACTCCACGCCAGTGGGCTAATGACATCGGTGTTATCACGCAGCTTAATATCCAGTGTGCGCCAGTAATACTCTATAGGTTCGGCATTACTTTTACCGATAAAGTGATAGCGATCGTTTTTGGGGTCAGTACCGTCGATATAGCCGCACATCAATTGCAGATTGCTGATCCGTTCAAATTCGGCCAGATAACGCAGAATGGCTGTTTGAATCATATTGTTGTTCAAACGTGATTGACCCAAATCGTTTTCCAGCGTGGTAAAGGCGCTGGTTTTACGCAGCCTGCTGGCGGGGGAGATAAAGTTTTCCGGGAAGTTTCTTTGCCTTTGCCAAGCTTGCCAACGGTTATATTGATTCAGAAAGTTCTCCCAGAACTGGGTTCGTTCATCACTGATGATTTGTCCCTCATAGCCGGTTTCCATCCGGGAAAAGAGACGAAACAGATAGCGTTGTAAGCTGGCAATGCAAAAAGCCACTCTACTGGTATCGACTTCTTTAGCCACCAATATATCGGTCAGGAAATAGTTTGAAAGATCTTCAACGGTCGTGATATCCGATGAAGCATCGCTGGAAGGCGCCCAGCGCCGTAGCAGATATTCAGCCATTGCATCGCGCCAACGTTCATTGAGTGAACCGCCTAGCTTGGATTGTACTTCGGAAGAGGTGGCGGCAAATAAGGCGCTGCTGACTTGATACCAATGATCATAGCTGGATGTTGTGGTCAATTTGGCGATATCCAGTAATGGCTGGGCAGATATTTCACTCTTTTCGGCTAGTGCTTTTAGACGCATGACGGTACTAACGTCAACGACATTCTGTGCCACTTTCAGGTTAAAATCGCTGGTTATTCTCAGAATTTCTTGACTTGACCAGCCAATTAATTCGGCCAGATTTTTGGCTGCTTGTTCAGCACTCCAAACCGTGGCGTCAGACGGTTGTTGCCCAATTTGACCGACTTGATACAGATAGTAGATTACATCAACTTCCGTTTTATTGGCGGGTAACAAATTCAGCCAATCACTATAACGGCTCAGGCGATGGAGGAAAGTCAAATCAAGGGGGCGAAGTTGGTTATCTTTCTGGAGATTGAACCAAGCAGGGTAATTCACTAATGCTATAACGCTTGTATCTTTCAGCTTGAATAGCTTGCAAATCTCAGCATAACGGTTGAGATCGTACCATGTAGTCAGCGCTTGCTCTGTTTGTTGTTGAGAACCGGAACGACGAGCCAATACAATGGTCTTCCTCAAAAAGTTAACGTTGCTATTTCCCGTCCATCGCAATAGTGGCAGCGCAAGTGAATCCTCAATATCAAAGACATGGGCGATAGCATTAATTATCAGATCCTGTTGGGCAATAAAGGCGTTGCCTATCAAGGTCGTTAACTTTTGTGTCCAGGTATCCCCTTGTTGTTGCCATTTATCATCTTGCGCTAATTTTTTAAGAATTTCGCTGACTTTGCCGCTTAAGGCTTTTTGATCATCGTTTGAAACGACTTGAACCAAAACAACACCTAATTCTCCTATCAGTTGATTAAGCTCATTCATCCACTGGATCGGCGTCTTCTTCGCCTGAAAGTCTTGCATAACAGCGGCAATTTTATCTTCGCTCAGCAGCGCATCGCTAGCATCGGGGATGACAGTTCTGACTTTGTTAATCCAATCAATATTTTCAATATCAACAGTCTCATTGCCGTCAGTTCGATAAGGGGTGAGTAACGTGTTCAGCGACAGGGGAGATAAATTATGGCGCTGAATCCACTGTGCCGCATTCATGACCGCGATAAGTACATCAAGGATATCAATGGCCTTGGCATCTTGCGCCAATGTTGGAACACCCGCTAGCTGTTGCAGATAATTGTTATTATCACGGCTCAATATGACGAGTAGCCCCAAACCCTCTTTAACTGACATGCGTAACTGACGAGGCAATGCTACCAAGCGATACAGGGCGGAAACGACATTCAGTGAACACTGGGGTTTCTTCAGCCCCTGAACATACATCACGAGCGTTAGCAGAATTTGGCATGTTTCATCATCAATATTCAGTCCTTTACATAGCTGATTAACGACTAAAGCGTCTGGGCCTTCGGTCATCATCGGGTCAAATTCACGATTATCCAGCACAAGCACAGAGGAAGAGGATGCCTGTTTTGACAGCCCTTGGGCATTGAAAATCCTGTCAAAGAAGGAGAGTTGATTGCCGAGCGCATAAGGCGTTATCTGACCGATAAAGGCAGCAAACTGTTCTGCGGTCGTATTGTACTCTTGCCGGAAATGCAGAAAGACGCCCAATGTACGGATAGTTGCTTCTGTGATAACAAAACCAGTCTGTTTTTCTGCCTGTCGTGCGGTTGCCAGTAACAGATCCAGTTGCTCATAAGAGAGTTTCAGTGCTTTTTGTAGATGCAGGAAACGTTGGATACGGTCAAAGTTATCAGTACTGACGTCTGAGATTAGGATTACGCTTTTAGCGGTGTCTTTATTCTCGAATTTTTCCAGATAGAGAGCGGGAGCTTGACCCGCATTGATATAGGAAGCGGCATAGTTAGCACCGGAAGGAAACCGTTTATCCACATTGTCGGGTTTGATGACATTCGCGGAATAAGTGACGGTACTGTATATCTCGTCTTCTTCCTCTTTTGATATGCCATTAACGGCAAACAGGCGTTCAGCTTCTTGGGAACTTAGCCCGGTTTGTTGAGTAAACACCGTGAGGCGAGACAAAGAGAGCGCCGCCTCCGCTGCATCGCCTTTGAGACCGTAGTAGTTATCGAAGAAATCTTTTTGGTCTTTTTTTGATTTTTCCAACAGCAAAGCTTGCAGTTTTGGCGCCAAAGTACTGCTAACCATCATGGCCGTTTGCAGCGAATCCACGCTCAGGTTGTCATCTATAAAATTGGGGTATTTTCTGTCGGCTTGTTGAATAAGATCCAGTAATGAGATCTGCTTTTCGGCCAGTACGGTTATCGTTTGCTGGAGTGGAAAATGAAATGGCAACGAAAGTGGGTAATAAATATCGGCCAGTGAACCCGTCAAAGGTTGGTCGTTATTAAGATATGTTTTGATTTTTTCGGCAAGAATTTCAACAACAAGGGGTAATGATTGACTGGTTTGATTGAGATTTGCGCCATCAAGCAGTAATTTTTCAATATCTGGCCGTCGTTGGCTAAGAAGCCGGGCACTCTTCTTATCCGCATCTTCTTCAAACAAGCAGGATTGTTGATACAGATCGACCAAATAAGCCAAAGGGCCATCGTTGGCTTCAGGTAAACCGGGAAAACAATAGAGATCTTGGTTATCGTTAAATAGCGTTTTATAGCTAATTCGTGATTCTATTTTATTTGCCATAAGTAATTACCTTTTCAATAGAAAATAGGAATATTCATCAAACATCATGATGCTTAGATGTTTGATGAATAGAATTACACTATGGCCTATCACGGTGAATCATCCAGCCTAAAATATATTTCTGCTTTAATCGTTTTTAAAAAATCATTTCAATTCACCCTATATATCTCAATTAAATTAAATTTAGATTTTATATATCCAATTTACACAAAAATTAAAACCATTCTCAATCATCATATAGATGATTAATTCATTCAATAAATTAATACTAAACTAGTAATGCAACCAATTAATAAACACAATGGAATTAATTAAAAGATAATAAAAAAATCACCTTGCTACAATAGTTATCCAATAAAATATTTATACTATTTTCAATTTCAAAAAAAATAATTAAAATTTCACACAATACCTTTCATACCAGAAGAATGCCAGATTCACCACTTTTCCACTACGCTTTAAGTTGACATAGGATGGAAAGAATAGCCGCATCGCAGCACTCCTGTGGTTGCCATATTATTAGCCTCTCAGTTTACTTATCAATTTTCGGTAATGGCCCCAATTTCACACCTTCTGGGTAATATTTCCAGCCATCACGAATACGGATGTTTTCATCCCAAGGCAATTTATATTCACCGTTTGCCAAATCGCGCACCCAAGTCAAATAATTAGCTCTCTCTCCGCCAGGTTTACCAACATAACCTCGGCAACCGAGATTAAAAATACTGTTCTCAAGCGCCCAATTCTCACGAGCCTTATCCGCCAGACGCGGGAACAGTTCAGCGGTAACAATTTCCCACGGATTACGCTGACCTTGCTGGATAACGTTACCGTCATAATTACAAATCGTACCTTCACCGAAATAATAAAAAACCTCATCATAGCCTGCCAGATTAACCGATACGGTATACATTAAGTTCTGCCAGGCATTAGTGCGATTAGTCCATATCCATTGGTCGTTGACTTGGGTAGAATAACCAGAAATACGAATAAAAACGTTACAACCTTTATAGGCTGCTTCGCGCGCTAACTCAGGAAACATACCATCATGACAAATACACACCGCCAGCTTTGTACCTTTAGGCCCTTCACAAACCGGCATGCCCAAATTACCCGGCATCCAAGGCTCAATCGGCACCCAAGGCTGCAATTTTCGGTAATGCAATGCAATCTCACCATTATTGTTAATAATAATTGCAGAGTTATAAGGTGGCTGAGACGGATCTTCATTACGTTCCATGACTGAAAACACGCCCCAAATATCATTGCGGATACAAGCCTGGCGAAAACAATCCACTTCTGGACTGTCCAGCGATAACAACATTTCATCGTAAGTCCAGATCTTGGTATTTAATCCCTGAGCGGAATATTCAGGAAATACAATAAAATCCAAGTCAGGATAACCGGCTTTAGTTGAATCGATTGTTTTACAAATCTGCCGCACTTGAACCTGAATATCTTCAGGCCCCTTAATAATAGGAACAGGATATTGAATAGCGGCAATTAATAACGCTTCGTCCCACGCACTGACACTTCCGGTACTGCCCATAAAGACCTCTGAATGAATAGTAATTATTAGAATTGAATGACAAGTTTCATCGTTATGCAGACAAAGAGAGCATTATCTTTACCCGTCGTTAAGCGATTTCACTAATGCATAATAGCGTCTCTTTTATTCACAAAAATGCGATCTGTAACATTAAATAAAAAAATTAATAACTTTGTAGTAAACAATACCTTTATTAATATTAGGGTTAATTTGTCCTAAATGACTTTGCAAAAGTCAAACACTTTGAAGGAACTCAATCCGGTTCGAGCGATCTAAGGAGTTATAAAAAATCCCCAACAATCTGTTTGGCCTTTACCTCATATTGACCATCAACAATCAGTTAGTAGGACTCAGATTCACTGCATTTGAGTGTAACAGCTAATAATGCAAGTGCGTAATAGCTAATAATACAAGCTCGTAAAAGCTAGTAATTCAATATCGTAATAGCTAATATTGTATTCCCGTATTAGCTAATACTTGAACATCTGCTGGAAGAAAGACATGGCAAAAACTGGAAACGAAAGGTTGGCAGAAGCGCTGAGAGCTGCAAGCGATGCGGCCGTGGGCAACGTGTTGAGTTCTAAGTCAATCACTGATAAACAACGCACACTTCTGGTCAATAAAGGCTATTTCAAGCAAATCATCAGGGGATGGTATCTCCTGGATGCAGATCTCACGACTGAAAAAGCGGGTGATTCAGTACTTTGGTATGAATCCATCTGGTCTTTCGTTGGGCAGTACGTCGAAAGTATCTTCGGAGATGATTACTGGCTAAGTCCCGAATCCTCTCTTGATTTACATACAGCAAACAATGCCTTACCAAACCAGATAATTGTCTACACCTCAGACACGACGCCTCGCACACTTAACCTACCTAACAACATGAGTATGGTGATCATCAAGGGAAGGGTTCCCTGTAAGACTGTCAGAGTAAACGGTATAAATGTTCATTCGTTAGAAAGCGCACTCGTTGAAACTGGCCCACAAACTTTCAGAGCCAACCCTATAAGCATTCAGCTAGCGCTCAGGAATGCTGATCTGAGTCTGCTTTCAGAAGCAGTACTGACAACCAAGAATGTTGCCTCAGGAAACAGATTAATTGGCGCCTATCAGCAGCTAAAGATGAGAGCCGAAAGCCGTAAACTACAAACCATCATGGAAGGAGCCGGTTTTGAAGGTATTAAGCAGGTTAACCCATTTGACCATATTCCGATGATAGTAGGCAGTAGTCGGGGAGAATCCCCAAGCGCAGTTCGTGTGAGGCTCTTGTGGCAGGAGATGAGACAAGAAGTCGTCGAGGTATTTAATGACTTTCCACCACCTTTTGACTTCTTTGAGCGCTCAATCGAAAAAACACACGCCATGATGAGCAGCCTCTACATAAGCGATGCCTACAACTCACTATCCATCGAGGGTTACAAGGTTACGCCAGAATTAATCGAGCGTCTGTCTAAAGGTGGCTGGTCGCCGGATACCATCCAAAGGGACAAGGAGCAGAAGGATGCAATGGCTGCCAGAGGCTATTACGATGCCTTCAACAAGGTGAAAGAGCTACTGCGTGAGGCACATGAAGATAAAGAAGGCTTGGATATCCACTATTTGATCGACGTTGGCTTGACTGACTGGTTCACTGCGCTGTTCAATCCCTGTGTAGATGCCGGAATTATCAACAGACTGGATTTGGCGGGATTTCGCAAAGGACCAATCTATATCCGCACTTCAATGCATGTACCGCCCTCCAGCGAGCAATTGATGGACTGTATGGAAGCACTGAAAGAGTTGATCGCTAATGAGAAGTACTTTGTGGTAAAGGCTATCTTGGGACATCTTTTTCTGGGTTACATTCATCCGTTTCCCGATGGTAATGGCCGCACCGCCAGATTCTTAATGAATTTCTTGCTGGTAATCGGAGGATACCCTTGGACAGTGATTAAACTCAAAAATAGAACTCAGTATCTATCAGCGCTAGAATCAGCCTCGGTAGGAAAAAATGTAAAGCCATTTGCGGAGTTCATAAGGCAATCTATGCAAGAAGTAGAACACAATATCTCAATATGAAGTGAATATTAACCTGAATCCTAAAATCGGGGCGGACAGGCCCCTTAGAAACCAGCAAATCTTCCAACCTTATTTGTGATCTATTCCATTTAATAACAAAACCCTAAATTTAATATTAAAACAGTGACGAAGAATTAATAAGATCATTAACAAATAAAACTCAAAAATAGTCTCTAAATAAAAATTCAAAAAAATGGCCCATCTTTCTGTGAGCCATTTTTATTTCTATAACAACGCTATATGACTGCTTAATTAATCAGGCAAACTTCCCCTTACCCATTGTGGTATCTACCCACGCCATTGTTATAGCCGCTTTCGTTTGACTCTCCAGGCTTTCAATAAAACCATTATCACCCACTGTCGGGGAGAAACTACTCATGGCCTGAATCAAGGAATCCACCGCATTCTCTGATAGCGCCGTAAATTCACGCTCACCTGACGCATCCTCATTGCCCATCTGTATCACCAACTTAGCGCGATTGCCATTAAAGTAATCATTAAAGGTGACCGAACCTACCGATTCAAAGATCCCCTGAGCGGTAGTGTCCTGAGTTTGACGATCCACTGACAGCACCAAATCATACCCACTGCGCTGGAACCACAAGTTTTGCCAATCAATATCACCATTAAACAGGATCACATCTTCTGCGCTGATATCATTAACCAATGTATCAATCACCTCCCCGCTGACCACAAAGCTATCCACGCCGGTACCTCCCCGGAAGCGATTTCGATACCCGCCTAACACCAGTAAATCCTGCCCTTCACCGCCATTAAACTGACTAAATTTCGAAATAGCCGTGGCTATCAGGCGATCATCACCTTCTCCACCATCAAACACCGCGTGATAGCCCATCAGCTTAATCACATCGTCACCAACGTTACCATCAATCCAGTTGTTGTTGCCAAACACTCTGGCCGAATCATCGCCTTTACCTAGGTTAATCTGGTTGTTATTGCCGATGATTACCGCATAGTCCTGATCTTCCCCAACATCCACCCGATTATCATTACCCGAGGTTATTACGTAATCCTGCCCGCTGCCTGCGTCAATAAAACCGGCTTCACCAAAGACGAACGCTTGGTCATTGCCCTCTCCCATAAATAAATGGTTAATGCGCCCGGCCATCACCGCAGTATCATTACCCATACCACCAAACATCATATTTTCTCGCCCCATCAAGATACCGAGATCGCTACCTTCACCTGCGGTATAGATATTGGATATCCCCATTGCATAGAAAATGTCATCACCACGACCGCCCCAGAAGTTATTGTTATCTCCCAGATAAGCACCAAGATCTTTACCGTCACCACCCCAGTTAAAGTTACTGTTGCCCAACGACACGTGAATATCGCCATCTCCTTGCAAATGACCACTGTGACGCAGAAAATCCAACGTTTTCTCTTCCATATTAAGTAAATCTGCCGTTAGATTCTCTTTCAGATGGGTGACTAATGATGTCATTTCTGTTTGCTTATCTTTACTGAATATCGTCGCAAACAGGTTAGGCACGTTTAACGCATTAAAACCAAATGCCCGTTCCGGGGTGCGATTGTCTGTTGTTGATAAGTTGATTTGCGCCTTTTCAATATTGTGATTACCTGTCGAAACCTGGCTTTTTTCCTCAACTTCTCTCTTTTTTAAGCCGTGACTTTCCACAAATGATTTCACCCCCTCCGCACCCATACTGATGCCAGCTCGCAAATCATCAAGCCATTTATCCGGGTCAGCAAAAGCTTTCAGTTGTTCACCACTAAATTCCCCAATGATATTAATCATCTCTTGCAGAATAGCGGCACCATCAACCGGCTCACCCGTGCGAGAGACAATACGTCCCCCCTCGGTGTAATCTACGCCAAAGATATCGGCAAAGGTTGTCTCCGCGCCAACCCCCGACAACCGACCAAGCAGTCTGTTCTTAAGCTGACGTGGTAAGTCGTGCGGATTATAGGTGAAAGTCGTCTTCGTCAAACCTGTTGCCGTAACCTGCTGCGTCATCAGACCAAACAATGAACCCAAGTTGGTATCCAGAATTGACTGGATATTGTCGCCAAACATCAAGTTCCAGCTACCTGTTGTCACCTGAATATCCGAGCCCTGACCACCCACCGCAAAGTTGAACGCCAGTTTTTCATTAGCCAAACGGAATCGTTCTGCTCGACTCATATTGCCGATGTCAGCATGGTTACCACTGCTACTTAACCACTCGTTATATCTCTTATTCAGTGTTAATTCGATATCGTCTTTCAGTGCTCGGCTGCTACGTTCATTGCGAGAATCTAGATCTATCAGGGTGTGATAATCCACGCTGCTAGTTTGATCTAAACCAGACATATCCTGGATAAATTTCTTCGCGCCAGCTAATGTCCACTGTTCATCTCTAGAGACTAACCACATTTGTCCTTCATCAAAACGCGCAATACCTTGCAGTACACCAGCAATATGGGCAGCGCCATCAAACGGATTAACCAGTGGCGGTACCGGAATGGATTTATCCATCATCACAATCAGATCGTTACTGCGACCCATGTTGAAACTCACATTACGATTGCCGATAAACATTTGCGCCCCTTCAAGCGCCTGATAGCCACCGATATTGAAACTGTGTTTACTATCACCATCACCGAGATGAACCATCAGGTTATTGTCACCAAAGGCCAGTGATTTAAAACCACCAACACCCACTTTGATGCCCACGTTCGAAGTTCCCCAGTTGATCGCGGTAAATTCCCCCTCTCCCACTTTAACTTGAATATTGCCGGAATATTCCCAGTGATGAGTATTCGATGTACTACCTGAATGAGTATTAATCCTGGCCCGACGCTTCTCCGGTGTAGTAAAAATATGCGAATTATTCGCAATCGCCCCTTTGATTGATTCATCTAAGTTAGCTACCCCCACGTGAGAGAGGTTGATTTCACTTTCAGCAATACCGTGCAAAACTCTTTCTGTACTGATTTTCAATTCACCCTGTTCATCCCACCTGAATATGATTTTGTTATCAGGCAGGTTATTCACCCATTGGTTATTTTTGTCACGTGTAAATTTATGGCCGGTTGCATCAACTGCAACTTCACTACGACGAGCGGAAACATCACTACGGATACCCTGCTTATCTAATGCCGTGATAAAACGGCGGGCAAAGCCATCTCGCTTATCATCACTTATCAACGCACAACCGACGATACTGATGTGACTCGGTTTACTCGTCTGACCAAAATGCTGGCTAAACTGTTTTAGTTTTACTGCCAGCTCATCGGCACAGTAACCACTCAAACGACTGTTATTCTGTTCTGATTCATCACGGCCGTGGCCCACAATCTGCCAACGTAAATTGCCCGATAATTGAGCAGGATCTCCATAGACAACGCGATATTCGCCATCAGCATCAAGCTGAACAATCACACTGGAATCGGGGTGTTTACCCGCAAGATTAGCCGCAGCTTTGGCAACGACCGGATCATTTTCCATCTGAATAATAATCTGACCATTAAAACGCGTTTCGCGGCCATCAGTTTGAGGTGTGACAGTCACGCGTTCCCAAGAATCGGCATTTTTGTTTTTAATAACGTCATTTGATGACAATCTTTCTAATGCAGGAAGCGACGCTTCCTTATCAACCGACGTTTTAAATGTCAATTTACTTACCGCCGAATAAGTTAATACCCTACTGATATTCAACTGCACAAAGCTGGCTACTTGCTTAAAGTTGTTACCTTCAACTTCAACCAACACTTTCTTGCTTTGTTTAGTTGCCACTTCTAACGTTACATGACCTTCACGGTAATCAACTACACGCCCAGTAACCCCTGAACTCAAAGTAAAAACTTTACCTTGTTCTTTTAATGCACGTAGTACATAGCTCTGTTCACCATCACGCGCCTTTTGCCAGATACCGTCATATTTGGTAATGAGACCTTCTTCAAACTGATTGAATTGAACATAGAAGCTCTGATCCGGTCGCTCGCTCACCTGAAAGTGATAATGCGTCAGGTATCCTTTATGGAAATCATCCATAAAACGGCGGAAATCATCATAATTAGCAAACGATTTGGCGCCAAAGTTAGGATCATAGAACGACCAAACTGTCTGAGCACGCTCTTTGTGTACCACAACGGACATGGCATGTTCTTCAGACATAAATGTCATATAAGTCGACTTTCTTACATTACGCAGCTTATCCATGATCGCTTCATAGCCTTCAGCCTCATAATTCAACGCGTTATTGATGTTCGGTCCTGTCAATCCATTAGCTTTTAACTTACCACCATAAGCGGCATTGGCTTTTCGACGCGCAGCAACGGTAGAGCTATCCATCGACTGGCTGTACTGCATTGATAATAGATCTTCAATCGCCGGGCCAATATTTTGCCGACGATATTGGTTGAGCAAAGCCGTTTCAATCGCATTGATATCGGTTTTCTTATTAACTGATTTATCGTTGTAAGCTTTAACCGCATCTTTCAACCACATCATATAAGCTTTGCCGCCCCCTAAACCCTGTACCCGCTCTTCAATCAAATAGCGGGCCGACAAAGCGAAACACAATCCCTTAAGGAACTCTTTTGACTCAACCTTATCGCCATGAGTCAGGAGTACACTGCCAATTTCTGGAATAATTCCCCGCAGTTTTTCCAGAAAATGGCTATCCTGGCTAAAATGAAATGAATAAGCTTCCAACTCTTTTCCATGTGCTTTTAAATCAAAGATCTTGTTATCAATTTTTTGCAGTATATCGCCTTTGACAACATCATGATTTTGCCCGGAAGAGTGACCCGTCGTCGTGACATCGGGAGCCTTCACCGAATATTGGCGCCCGATATTGTCCTGTAGCTCGATCTTATCCTGTAATCCGATCTTATCCTGTAAATAGTTAACCGCTTGTTCAATACGATTCAGCCCTTGCTGTTCTCCCTTCCCTAACCCTTGACTAAACCGGCCATCCGCATAGACAACCGCTTCGGGATTAATCTGGCTGCCGATTTCTATATTACGCTTTGGCTTATAAGCCTCTCCTGACAAACCACTGCCCTCTGCCCCCTGACGTTCTGGCTTAGCATGATCACTCTGCTTCGCGCCTTTAGCATCAGCTTGCACCTGAGTGACTTTATTTTCAGCCTCAACAATGTCACGTTTGCCACGACTCTCAGCACGCTGATAAACAGTATTAGCGTTATTTTTCACTTTTTCGGCCAACTGTTGCTGCGAAAGCGCCTCTTCTTTTCTCCGCGCTGTATCTGTTTGCGCATCCATCACATCTTGACTTACAGCGACACGATGCTGTTCACTTTTTGCCGCTCCGGCTTCTGACTTGGCAACCGCTTTTTCGACTTCTTGTTGGTTAGCGACGATGATTTTCTGTACATCACCAAACTGCCGTTGAGTAGCAGAATTTACTGCATTTAATTTATCCTGAACGCGGTTTAGCAACCCACCGGAAAAACGATTACGCCACTGTTCACCTGATGGCAGATGATGGTTTACATCACTATCAAGCTGATCCAAACCTTGAGTCATGGCAATCAATTCATCCGTTACCGACTGCGCCTCCTCTTTCACCGCACTGCTCTGCTCCTGCCCCTGAGTATTCAGCGCATTCTGATCTGTTGATTCCAATTGAGATTGTAATTTTGTCACTACTGCCAGCTGTTTATCTTTTTCCTGTTCCAGCAGCAGGCGATTTTTTTCCGCTTTTGCTTTATCGTTTAACGCATTTTGCGCCGCTTTATCTTGTTTTACATATTCAGGAATGGCCTCGGTTGGTAATATCCCCCCAGATTTCGCCACAACATTATCCAGCAGATAGCCTATACCATCATTCAAGCCTGTCCCTTTAAACTCAATTCGATTACTGCCCGCTTTCGCTGTTAATTGCAGCGTTTCGTTTTGCCATTCCGTGACATCTCCAGATGTTGAGAATACCCGTTCACTATTCCAGAAAACCTCCATGCCATTGTCGGCGAAAAGGGCATTATGGCGATTGGCAAAATCAAAACTCAGTAAAATCACTTCCCCTGCGTATAAATTTTGCAGGTCCTGATAAATCGTGGTGTTAGTTTCAACATCAAGTTCACTGACCCGTGTTCCATGTTCTACATCATCAAAACCATAGGCACTTGCCGATTGATATGCCTCAATATCATGAGTTGATTGCCAACCTTGATCATCTTGTTCAAAATCACCATTGATAATCAATGATTCTTCGGATTTCACAATAACGTTATCCAGAAGGTAACCTACCCCATCATTCTGGCCGATACCTTTAAATTCGATTCGGTTACTCCCCTCTTTTGCCATTAGCCTCAACGTCTTGTTTTGCCATGCCGCTCGCTCACCAGACGCGGAGAATACCCGTTCACCGTTCCAGAAAACGTCCATACCATTATCCGCGGAAATTTTTGGGCGCGCGGTAAAATCGAAGCTCAATACAACCACTTCTCCCTGATACAGGTTTTGTAGATCTTGATAGAGGGTGGTGTTAACTTCAGCGTCAAGTTCAGTGATCCGCTCGCCATGTCCGGCATTATCAAAACCATAAGCGCTCGCTGGACTGTAAGCCTCAATCCCCTTAGTTGACTGCCAACCTTGATCACCTTGTTCAAAATCACCGTTGATGATCAGATCTCCATCCCGACTTGATACCGATTTGATTCTCCGATTCAACGTGCCTTCAACCGAGTCAATATCAGGCATCGCGATATCTGACACAGAACCACTAAGCTGGTGATTTAAGCCTGAACCTATTTGTTCGACCTGCTCCATGTCAAAACCATTAATGGCAGAAATTTCCGCTACATTAATTGCACTACGACTTTTAAGTATGCCGGAGGTATTCGCTTCATCACCGCGAACCAAATAGCTAATTGCCTGACTGCCCCCCACACCTAATGCAGTCTGTTTGATATTGTCAAAAAAGAGGGAAAGTTTATCAGTTTCAAGGTTACTGACCGCCAGGCTGTAAAAATCCCCATTACCCACTTTAATCGCCACGTTATTACGGGCGTAAGCGGCATTGACGGTCAGACCATCGCCAAGATGAATATTGGCATTGCTTTCGCCTTTCATGACTGCAACATTGAGGCCATCCCCAACTTTAGTCTCGATATTACCGTTGCCCCACGCCAGATTAACCGAAATCCCCTCACCCACTTTTGTACTGATATTAAGGTCGCCATGAGCCGCTGTGACACTTAACCCCTTGCCCACCGTAGTCGTGATATTTGCTTTGCCTTTTGCCACGGTAACCTGAATGCCATCACCCACTTTGGTGACAATATTTCTGTCACTCCACAGGGCATTAAAACTGTCACCGTTACCCACCTGAATCGCAATGTTGGCCTCACCTTTGGCAAGGAGAACATTACGCCCGGCACCTACTTTAGTGATGACATTCGCTGCCCCCCAAGCGCCGGTGTAATCATTACCGTGACCAACATGAGTGATAATATTGGCTTCCCCCTGGACAACCGTCACTTCTTGTCCATCCCCCACTTTGGTCACGATGTTCACTTTACCTTTCGCGAAGTTATAACGATCACCATCACCCACTTGGGTTAGAACATTGTCCTCCCCCCAAACCGCGTTAATACCGGTGCCGTTCCCCATTTTAGTCATGATATTGGCTTTGCCTTTAGCGAATCCCACGGTTGTACCATGACCAACATGGGTCATCACATTCCCCACATCCGACACCAGTAAGCCAACAGTCGTCCCTTCCCCCACTTTAGTCAGAATATTGCCTTCGCCAAGCAGTACGCCAGCGGTTATCCCGTTGCCCACATGAGTGATAACGTTTGCTTTCTTTGCGGCAATACCCCCCATAAAATCATCACCGATTTTGGTGACAATATTCTTTTCCCCCAACGCTAACGCACCGGTTAAGCCATTACCAGAATGAGTCATGATATTGGCTTTACCTGACATGACAGCCAACGTTGTACCATCACCGACTTTAGTCATCGCGTTCAGTTCACCGGAAAACAAACCAATACTGGGGCCATTACCCACATGGGAATAGATATTAGCTTTACCCATCATCAAGACGGTTGTCAGATTATTACCAACCTTGGTCAACACATTGGCACTGCCGATCTGGGTGGCAAAGGTATTGCCATCACCGATGTGAGTCATCACATTCGCATCACCTATCATCGCGGCCAAGGTTATGCCGTTACCCACTTTAGTCGCGATATTGCCTTTCGCCAGCATCAAGGCGACACTTCTCCCGTCACCAATGTGGGTAAACGCATTACCGGAGGCAACCATCAAAGCTAATGCATTACCATCTCCCACTTTAGTCAAGACATTAGCCATCCCGCCCATCAGTCCCCAAACATCATCGTTGCCAACATGAGTAAAAAGATTGCCTTTCCCCATCATGACAGCAAGCGCGTCCCCACCGCCGACCTTAGTAAAAATGTTGCCGGCAGCCCCCATCACCCCCAATGTTTGACCGTCACCAACCTGGGTAAGCAAGTTACCTATACCAAACATGATGCCAACCAGATCACCGTTGCCGACTTTGGTCAGGATATTAGCGCCGCCTAGCATCACCCCTGTTGTGTTGCCGTCACCAATGTGCGTCAATACGTTGGCGCCTCCCCCCATCAGCGTTAGTGCATTACCCGCCCCTTTCTTGGTCAGAACATTGGCGCCGCCCAACGCAATAACCGTGGTATCTGACGTTCTAGTCTCATCGCTAATGTGGGTGATAATATTCGCGCCACCGAACATACCGGATACCAGATCACCAGCACCAAGCTTAGTCAATACATTAGCGCCGCCGAAAAGTACGGAATACACATCCCCGTGACCTGCCTGGGTCATGACATTAAAACCACCCGTTGCGGACCAATTCGCTCTGCCATTACCTATTTGGGTATGGGTGTTGTAGCCACCCAACATAGTAACCCGGCTTTCGCCATTACCTTTGTGGATCGAAATATTGCCAACCGCCAGAAGATGGGCCAGATATCGACCATTACCGATCCGCACGAGTAGGTTAGCCGCGCCGCCAGCGTTAACATTCATGCTTCCACGCCGACTTTGGTGAACAATAACGTTTGCTAAACCTCCCCCATGAAATGACAGATCTCCCTCTTCTCCACCTCTTACAATGACGTTAGCAGCCCCTGCGCCGACAAAATTGATATTGCCGCGCGTAACACTGGATTGAATAACGTTTCCACCACCCGCACCGTTAAAATTAACGTCCCCCGAACTCTCACCGATATTCTGTTTATCAAATTCTTCCGTATGTCCTAATTGCTCAGAGGTACTGTATATCGTATCGAACTGATATTGGAGTTGGCTGAGAGTACAACCACCAGCTTCTATGGGGCGGTAACCATTTGCCAAAGAAAAATCTTCATTAGGCAAATCACCGGTATGATCACCCGCTTTGTACCACGCTCTGGTCAGATATTTCAGTGAATCTGTTTCAGAATCATTTGCTAATTCAACCTGCACCACTTTGGTATACGATTCTATATATTTGGCATACACATAAGTATTCGGTTGACGGTTCCACTTCACTGCGGAAACATCCACTTTCTGGCGATTAGAAAAGACAAAATGCCCCCCCATTTTCGCATCAGAGAGAGTAATATCTTCTGCCTTAACGTCCGCCCCAACAATATAAGTTACCCACTCATTCTCCAGTAAGTTTTCTTCTACGCTATGAACAGTGATGAGTTTCTGATATTCAACCACTAAATTGAAAAGACGATAAGCATTATTAACATTTATATCGATAAACCCATTAGATGAATAGATATTTTGCGACGCGAGATCCTTAAGATGATTACCTATTTTATACCAAGACGTAGGGTAATAATTGAGCTTACCGGTGACAGGATCATTTAGAAGTTGAATTTTGCTAATATGAGTATACCGATTATCGGTATATGCAAAGAGATAAGTATTTAACTCTGTTGTGGATTTAATACCCGTCACTTGCTGAGGTTCCCGAAGAAAACTTCCTCCCATCATCGCGGTTGTTAATACAACCTCTTCGGCCTTGGCATATTCCAATACCCCACCAATTGCTTCACCATGATAAATATCATGGGTACTTGATCTGGTGATTTCATTGTAAGCACCCACACCAGAAAAATTGATATTGCCATGAGCAACATCAGAATAAATCTTATTGTAACCACCAACGCCCGAGAAAATAATATCGCCACGGGTTTGCGGGTATTGATCCTGACGTTGACGCAAACGTTCAATTCGGTTTGATGCACCTGCGCCATGTAAGATAATATTCCCTTCTTTACCCTTACGTATGATGTGATTATTAGCACCTATACCGGTAAACGTAATATCACCACGCTCTACCCGCGAACTGACACGATTTGCCGCCCCTGCGCCATTAAACGTTACATTACCTTGAGAACCCTGATAACGTTTCAACCAGGTACGGTCGATTTTATTATTCGCACCAGCTCCGGCAAAATACAAATTACCCTGATTGGTTTCATGCCATAATTTGTTGTACCCCCCCACACCGGTAAAATCAACATCACCCATCAAGCCTTTACGGTTCAAACTGTTATAAGCCGCCGCACCAGAAAAATTCAAGTTACCATAGTTACCTGAGTGCTCTACAGCAATACTCCCGGCAGCGCCAGAAAATGCAATGCTACCATCACCATGCTTATTAATATGTGCATAACCGGTACCACCTTTGACAGACAGATCACCCTTAGAATCCTCTATTTCTAGATAGGCAGCACCACCGACCACCGTATCATGCCCAACATCGGTATACACCTTCGCCGCAATCGAACCGAGGGTGATATGATCATCCCCGCCATGCGCATAAATATGACCACCAAATCCAATAGCATTAATATTATTATTATCGTCATCAGCAAGATACTTCCCGGTGAAAAAGTATTGCGTACCACGATTTGATGATTTACCCATAAGAAATCCTTTAGATTATTTTCATTACAGTTTAGCGGAATAAAGAAATAACACATTGGTGTTTATTGATATTAAAGGAATTTTACATAAATTCTCCAGCCATTTTTTACCTAATAAAAACTTATTAATAAAGTAATTCAAAATAAATAAAAAATTAAACTCAGATGAATCCTGAGTTTATGTATCTACGAGTTCTTTGAGTAAATTTGTGATTAATGAGCTGAATAAATTTTGCGAGATAATATAGAGTAGAAATGCAAAAGCAATATCCACACACAAAAAGTCTTTTTATCCCCCCTGACACTTCCTAATACTCACCATCATGACTATTAGTGCTAACTCAGTTAATAAAATAGCATTAAATTAATCATAGACAATTTTTATTTAAATTTGAAAAATAAAATATTTATAGAGTAATTTATTAATATTTAAAACATAAAAACACCACAGATATTTAACTTATCTATTACAGAATCACTATGAAAAAATAATAAATTATTACAATCAATTCGATAATAATAACCC
The DNA here is from genome assembly GCF_019090985.1 of Photorhabdus akhurstii. Classification (NCBI taxonomy): domain Bacteria; kingdom Pseudomonadati; phylum Pseudomonadota; class Gammaproteobacteria; order Enterobacterales; family Morganellaceae; genus Photorhabdus; species Photorhabdus akhurstii. The sequence goes on from NZ_CP020335.1 coordinate 3,889,621, forward strand.
TGTTTTTAAACAAAATCGAAAAACTTAATCAAAATATAAAACAAAAAATGGCCCACCTTTCTGTGAGCCATTTTTATAACAACTTTTTTACTGACTTATAGAAAGAGCTAATAAAGAGTTAATTAAGCAAATTTCCCCTTACCAATCGTCACATCGGTCCACGCCGTGGCGATAGCCGTTTTCGCCTGACTGTCCAGACCCGCAATAAAACCATTATCACCCACTGTCGGGGAAAAACCACTCATGGCCTGAATCAAAGAATCCACCGCATTATCTGACAGTGCCGTAAATTCACGCTCCCCTGACACGTTCTTATCACTCATCCGAGTCACCAATTTGGCGCGATTGCCATTAAAGTAATCATTAAAGGTGACTGAACCTACCGATTCAAATCTCCCCTGAGCGGTATTGTCCTGAGTATGGCGATTCACTGACAGCACCAGATCATACCCGCTACGCTGGAACCACAGATTTTGCCAGTCAACACCGTTAAACAGGATCATATCTTCTGCGTTAATATCGCTCACTCGGTTATCAATCACCTCTGCGCCGACCACAAAGCTATCCACACCTGCGCCGCCCCGGAAATGGTTCTGATACCCGCCTAACACCAGTAGATCCTGACCTTCACCGCCATCAAATTGGCTGAACTTCGAAATCGCCGCGGCTATCATATGATCATCACCTTCGCCACCATTGATCACCGCATGGTAGCCCATCAGCTTAATCGCATCATTGCCGGAATAACCATCGATCCGGTTGTCATTGCCAAATACTCTGGCAAAGTCGTCGCCTCCACCCAGTTCGGCCTGATTATTATTGCCGATGATTACCGCATAATCCTGACCTTCCCCACTATCCACCCGGTTATAGTTGCCGGAAATGACAACGTAATCTTGTCCGTTACCGGCATCAATAAAACCGCTTTCACCAAAGACAAATATCTGGTCATTGCCCTCCCCCATAAATAGATGGTTAATACGCCCGGCCACTACTGCGGTATCATCCCCCTTACCGCCAAACATCCAGTTTTCACGTCCCATCAGGACACCCAAGTCATTACCTTCACCACCTGAAAAAATATTGGAGGTCCCTAGTGAGTAATAAACATCATCACCACGTCCACCCCAGAAGTTGTTGTTATCTCCCAAATAAGCGCCAAGATCTTTACCGTCGCCTCCCCAGTTGAAGTTATAGTTTCCCAACGATACATGGATATCGCCATCACCGTGCAAATGCCCGCTGTTACGCAGGAAATCAAACGTTTTTTCTTCCATATTAAGTAGATCGGTCGTCAGGTTTTCTTTCAGGTTAACCACTAACGATTTCATCTCTCGCTGCTTCTCTTCGCTAAACATCGTGGCAAACAGATTAGGTAAGTTAAGTGAATTAAAACCAAATGCAGGCTTGGATTTATTATTGGTCTGAGCATTTTCTCCATTGATACTCACCGCAGATCCTGATTCCTGACGCTCATCGGGCGCTTTCTCTTTCAGGCCATGACTCTCCGCAAATGACCTGACGCCATCCTCTCCCATATCAATGCCCGCCTCCAGATTATCAAGTAACTTTTCTGGATTGGTGAAAGCTTGCAATTGATCACCACTAAATTCCCCAATCACTTCCAGCATCTCTTGCAGAATCGCCTCACCATCAACCGATTCGCCGGTGCGGGAAAGAATTTTCCCCTCCGCGGTGTAGTTCACGCCCAAAATATCCGCTAAGGTGGTATCCGCATTTACACTCGCTAATCGACCAATCAGTTTATTCTTAAGCTGACGCGGCAAGTCCTTTGGATTATAGGTAAAGGTGGTCTTCGCCATGCCCGTCGCCGAATATTGCTGCGTCATCAGGCCAAACAGCGAACCCAAGTTAGTATCCAGAATCGACTGGATATGGTCACCGAACATTAGGTTCCAGTTACCGGTTGTCACCTGAATATCGGCGCCACGCCCGCCTACAGCAAAGTTGAAAGCCAGCTTCTGATTGACCTGACGGAATTGCGCTATACGACTTATTTTGCCCATACCAGTTCCGTTGCCATGTTCGCCTAGCCACTGATTAAACTTCTTGTTCAATGTCAATTCAGCGTCATGCTTCAAACCACGGCTGCTGCGCTCATGTTGCGAATCCAGATCAGTCAATGTGTTGTAGTCCACGCTGCTGGTTTGGTCCAAACCGGACATATCCTCCACAAACCTCTTCGCACCGGCGATGGTCCACTGCTGATCTTGCGCCGCCAACCAATCTTGATCCGCACTGAAACCGGCAACCCCTTGTAATACATGAGCAATACGCGCAGCGCCATCAAACGGATTAACCAACGGCGGCGTTGGAATGGATTTATCCATCATCACAATCAGATCATTACTGCGGCCCTGATTAAAACTGACATTACGATTACCAATAAACATTTGCGCCCCTTCAAGCGCTTGATAACCTGCAACATCGAAGCTGTGTTTACTGTCGCCATTACCGATGTGCGCCATCACATTGTTATCACCGAAGGCCAGTGATTTAAAACCACCGCTACCCACTTTAATACCGACGTTCGAGGTTCCCCAGTTGAGGGCGGTAAACTCGCCATCTCCCACATTCACCTGGATATTACCGGAGTAACTGAGCTGATTATTCGATTGATCGTCAGGGGCAACCTGAATCGTATTTTCACGTTTCTTAGGTTGAACTAACACTTCATTGTGGCCGGTAATCGCGCCTTTAATAACGGTATCCGCTTCGGTGTGTCCTACCCTGGAGAGGTTGATATCACTTTCAGCAATACCACGACGAACCGGTTCGCTATGCGTGATCAGCGCATTTTTATCATTCCAACTTAATACAACTTTGTTATCAGCCAGATTGTTAACCCATTGGTTATGTTGATCACGGGTAAATTTGCGTCCACCGGCATCAACCGCCACTTCACTACTGCGAGCGGAAACATCGCTGCGAATGCCTTGCTTATCCAATACGGTGATAAAGCGACGAGCAAAGCCATCCCGCTGGTCATCACTTATCAGAGAACAACCCACAATACTGATGTGATCAGGTTTACGAGTTAGGCTTTTACCCAGATTAAACTCCTGATAAAACCGCGTTAATCTGGTCGCCAGTTCATCAGCCGCGTAACCACTCAGGCGAATGTTATTTTGCTCCGACGTATCGCGACCATGACCGACAATCTGCCAACGTAACTTCCCGGATAATCGGACAAGATCGCCATAAACCACACGATATTTGCCCCTGGAGTCAAGTTGAATCACTACGCTAGAATCTGAGTGTTTACCCGCCAGATTAGCCGCGGCTTTCGCGACGACCGGATCATCCTCCATTTGGATAATAATCTGACCATCAAAGCGAGTTTCACGGCCATCAGCCTGTGGCGTCACCTTCTCTACTTGCCAGTCACCGAGTGGTCTGCTCATTTTCTTATCCTGATGAGGATCGTCGATGATAGTCGGTTCTGGCCTCTTATTTTTACCCGATAACCCGTCTAACTCTTCCACCGCTGGACGACTTTGTGGCTTCACTCTGGCATGCTTCTGATAGAACTCCCCAGTCTCCTGAAAAGCGTTATCCAGCGCCTGACTTACCCACACTTTGCCTTCTTCACCGGCAATATCCACCAGATCCCGATAATTGGCAGTGTAGCTGTTCAATACCTGTTGACGTTCGTCACCCGTTGCCTGTAGTGCCTGATAAACCGCCAGACTTTCGTTGACAGAATGACCACCATCAAATACCAGAAACGCCAGCGTGTTGAGATAACCCTGCCCAGAGGAAAAGTCAGGTTGCTCTCTGGCAATGTGGTTATTAAGGTGAACCATGATATTGGTCGAGCCAGAAGCTCCCGTCACCACAGAGTGGCCTTGTGCTAACGCATTACGCTCAAATTCCGTCTCCCATCCAGGAACTAGAATCCGCCCCGCCGCGACCTTCCGACCAAACAGGAAATCATCATGCTTGCCATTCGCAGGCTGATAAGGCAACGCCGTGCCATAATCGTTGGTCAGCTTGCCCACAACTTCTACTCTGTATCTAACATCCGCCCCGGCAGTCAGTTCAGAACTGGTCGAACGGGCTTTGGTGATCGCATCCTCATAGAAACGATCCCCTTTAACCTTCCACTCCGCCCGATCCATCCCCATCCCAGAAGTAATCGCCATTTTTACCGACAGAAACGGCACTTTGACCACATCAAAACCGTTATTCACCGTGGTCATCATAGCCTTGAAATGGACAAAAGTTGGCTCGTCTAGAAATGTCGTTACCTCAGGGACCCGACTAAACCAAGGGCGAAAATCCTGATTGATGGCTCTGGCAAAAAGGCGCATCTTAGCCGCAATATGCTTGTCACGTACAACCTGATCCGGGTAATAACCGCTTATCCACTGCTCAAATTCCTGCACCAAGAAATTGCCCGTTCGCTGTGCGGCATCTCTGGCCTCCGGCGATGCGGTTTTCACCAGTTCATAAGCCAATTCAGAATCAAAATGGCGGCCAAACAGGTTGTCAATATACTGCCCGGTCATCTTCTCTTTGCGGGCATCAGTCAGTAATTGTTGAGCCAGAGAATGCAGTTCAGGATGCGCCTGCAATTGAGTAACGGCATCTTCAAATAGCTTGATGGTTTCCTGTTGTGTCACTTGTCCGCTAAGCCAAAGATTTTTGGCTCGTTCAATTAGCGGCATACCTTCGGGAGTCATTTCCTGCTGCAATCGGCTAACGAAAACAATCAGGCTTTCACTTTCAATTCTCGGTGCCTCGCGTTCCGCAACAGAGTTAATTTGAGTCAATGGTTTAATTTGTAAATCAGTGAGATGATTAATTTCACTCTGTGCGATATCACCTTTCAAGCCCACTATACGCCCAAACCCATCAAACGATACCTGTTGATCAAACTGTGCAACATGGTCAGGCGCTAGGCTAACCCCTAAAATCCCGGCTGATTCAGCTCTTTTTGCTTGAAGGTAGGCAACTCGTTCCCCCATTTCAAAACGCAGGCTTTTAACTAATCGGCCACGCCTGGCAAATTCATTGGGATCATGCTGTTGCCAATGAGCAAGGGCTTGCTCAAGCTGCAACACATTCTGCTCATCAGGTTGTTCGACCGTATTATTAAAAGCCTCACGTACTGCCACCAGCGCCTTACTGGGCCGATCGGTATTTATCTGACCAAGATATCTTTTCGTCGAATCAATAAACCGTTTGTCACCCTGACTCAGCAAGAAAGGCTCAAACTCTCTCAGGATGGAAGAATGGGATTTAAGGCTATCTCCACCAACAACTTGCCCTAACCCTTGCAAATTGATACCCGAAATTACAGGTGCTTTTGTGGTTAACTTTCTCGGTTGATTTGAAGCAGGCTCCATAACTCTATCGGATGACGTTCCGGTAAGCCGCGAAATGACCGAAGCACCGACATGTTCAGCACGAATACCCCTGTTGATCTGTAGTCGATTAACCGCCCGTCGCGCACTATTCAATGCCGCCAAATCTGCGGCTGTGAGTGTTAGATCTTCACTGTTCCAGCCATTAGCTTCCGTTTTGGATTCAGGATTGATATGACTTTTCGGTTTCGCTACGTCGATTGGTGTATAAGCTTTTCCAGACAAGCCACTGCCGATCGCCCCGCGACGATCGGGTTTTGCACCACCAGCCTGTTTCGTTCCTTTCGCATCAGCCTGTACCTGAGCGGCTTTATTTTTCGCTACCGCGCTATCATATTCACCGCGTTGTTTCGCTTCTTCATATACGGCATAGGCATCGCTTTCCGCTTTTGTTGCTCGCAGACGTTGTGAATCCGCTTCTTTCTGTCTTGATCTCGCTTCTGTACGCGCATCCTCAATATTGTCGTCTGTGTTCTTTATATTCTGATAACTTTGCTCTAAACCTGCTTCTGATTTGCCAATTGCCTTTTTTACTTGTTGTTGGTTATTAATAAGGCCCGGCTGTAAATCAGCTAATTTTTTCTGTGAAATAAATTTGGTGTCATCTAATTTTTCCTGAGTACGGTTCAAATATCCCATAGCAAACCGGTTACGCCACTCATCACCCGATTGACCTGTGTAATTGACATAGCCATTAAGCGCATTCAGACGTTGAGTCATGGAGAGCAACTCTTTCGTTACCGCTCTGGATTCTCCACTTATTGCATCACGCTGTACTTGTCCATTAGTATTCAGCGCATTTTGATTTGTTGATTCTAATTGAAGTTGTGATTTTGAAATTGTTTTAAGTTGGTCATCCCTTTCTTGTTCCAGAATGCGGCGATTTTCCTCCGCTTTCTCTTTATCACTTAACGCATTTTGCGCAGCGCTGTCCTGTTTTGCATGTTTAATAACAGCATCAGCTTGTGATGATGATTCACTCTGAGTCGAATCAACCTTGTCTCCAATATGCAAGGCATTCTGAATAGCCTTAGTATCAGGCGTCTCCACCTGAGTTACCGAGCCGCTTAATTTATCACGCAGATCCGAACCAACATCATCAATGGCATTCATCTGGAAACCATCAATGGCAGAAACTTCAGTTAAATTAATCGCCCCTCGGCCTCTATACGTACCAGAACTATTCGCCTCATTACCGTGAATCAGATAGTTAATCGCCTGACTACCTTCCACACCTAACACAGTTTGTCTAATCGTTTTAAACAGAAAGGAAAGGTTATTACTTTGCGTATTACTTTCCGCAATAGAAAGCGTGTAGAAATCGCCGTTACCAACCTTAATAGCCACATTATTACGCGCATAAGAGGCATTAATCCCCAGACCATCACCAACATGAATATTGGCATTACCCTTGCCTTTCATGATCGCAACATTAAGGCCATGCCCGACTTTAGTATTAACGTTATATTCACCCCACACCGCGTTAACGGAAATACCATCCCCCACTTTGGTATTAATATTAAAATCGCCGTGCGTCGCGGTAACACTTAAACCATTCCCTACTGTGGTAGTAATATTCGCTTTGCCTTTTGCCGCAGTAACCTGCACACCATCACCTACTTTGGTGACAATATTCCCTTTACTCCACAAAGCATTCAAGCTGTCACCGTTACCTACCTGAGTCACAATGTTGGCATCAGCTGTGGCAAGTATGACATTGCGCCCATCACCAACCTTAGTAATCACATTAGCTTTGCCCCAAGCGCCGGTATAATCATCACCTTGCCCCACATGGGTGATGATATTGGCATCCCCTTGAACAACCGTGACTTCCTGCTTATTACCCACTTTGGTAATGATGTTCGCTTTGCCTTTGGCAAAGTTATAACGGTCGCCATCACCAACCTGAGTCAGGATATTAGCCTCCCCCCAAACAGCATTAACGCCGGTACCGTTCCCCACTTTGGTAATGATATTCGCTTTACCTTTGGCGAAACCCACCGTCGTGCCATCACCGACATGGGTCATAATGTTACCCACATCGGAAATAAGTAAACCGACGGTTATCCCGTCACCGACCTTCGTTAGAATATTGCCCTTACCGAATAGCACGCCAGCAGTGGTTGATGATCCCTTATGAGTGATGACGTTAGCCTCCGCCGCCGCAACCACTCCCATAAAATCATCGCCCACTTTGGTGACAATATTCGCCTCTCCTAACGCTAAAACACCGGTTAAGCCATTACCGGAATGAGTCATGATATTGGCTTGACCAAACATTGCCGCCAATGTTGTACCATCACCTACTTTGGTCATTACATTCAGCTCACCGGCAAACAAGCCAAGACTGGCGCCATTACCTAGATGCGAATAGATATTGGCCTCACCAACCATCAAACCAAACGTCAAATCATTACCCGCTTTCGTCAGGATATTGCCCTGTCCGATCATCGCGGCAAAAGTTGAGCCATTACCAATATGGGTCATCACATTGGCCTCACCGATCATTGCCGCCAGCGTCATGCCGTTACCCACTTTGGTGGCGATATTGCCTTTAGCCAACATCAAGGCAACGCTCATTTCATCACCAATGTGAGTAAACACATTGCCGGCAGCGATCATCAATGCCAGCGCCTTACCATCCCCCACTTTGGTAAAAACATTCCCCAAACCTCCCATCAACCCCCATGCATCACCGTTGCCAGCATGGGTAAAGATATTGCCCGCGCCAATCATGGCCGCAATCGCAGTTCCATCACCCACTTTAGTAAAAACATTGCCTGCGGCTCCCATCACTCCCAGAGTCTGACCGCCACCGACATGAGTCAGCACATTACCTATGCCGAGCATGATACCCGTGGTGTTATCGTTTCCGACCTTGGTCAAAATATTAGCGCCGCCTAACATCATCCCCGTCGTACTCCCATTGCCAATGTGCGTAAACACATTGGCTCCGCCGCCCATCAGCGCAATAGCACTACCTCTGCCCTTTTTCGTCAAAATATTGGCGCCGCCTAACGCAACCGCCGTGGTACCCGATATTTCATCATCGTGGAGATGGGTGATAATATTCGCGCCACCAAGCATACCGGCAACCAAATCACCGGCACCAAGCTTAGTCAGCACATTAGCGCCACCCACCAGTACCGAGGAGACCTTCCCCTCACCTGTTTGGGTCATCACATTAAAACCACCGGCGCCTAACCAATTGGCATTGCCATTACCGATTTGACTATGAGTGTTGTACCCGCCAAACATGATAACTCGGCTATCGCCACTACCTTGGTGGATCGAGATATTACCTATCGCCAGGAGATGAGCCAGATACCGCCCATCACCGATTCGGACCAATACGTTTGCCGCACCGCCAGCGTAAACATCCATTTCTCCATACTGGCTTTGATGCACCAGCACGTTTGCCAGACCTGCGCCACGGAATGTCAGATTGCCCTGTTCCCCACGCTTCACAATCACATTGGCAGCACCAGCGCCTGCAAAATTAACATTACCGCGTGTGACACTGGAGGTAATGACATTGCCGCCCCCCATGCCTTTAAAATTAATGTCACCGGAACTGTCACCAATACCCGTGGATAATTTCACCAACTCCTGATGGCTATACTCTTCGGTATGCGCTAAATGCTCAGAAACACGACATACTGAATTCACTTTGTATTGCAGATGGGTTAGGGAATATCCGCCCACATCCATTGAGCGATAACCATTTTTAGGGGAAAAATCTTCGGCAGCCAGATTGCCGGTATGATCACCTTCTTTATACCAAGCACTGGCATAATATTGCAGCGCACCGGTTTCAGGATTATTCGCCAATTCAACCATCACCACTTTGGTATATGACTCAACATACCTGGCATAGATATAAGTGTTCGGTTGACGGTTTGATTTCACTGCTGACACACCCAATATCAAACCACCGGAATGGATTGCATGCCCATGCATTTTGGCATCAATCAACGTGACATCTCCTGCTCTGGCATTGGTTCCACCGGCATAAGTCACCCACTGGTTTTCCTGCAAATCTTCTTCAACAGTATGCTGAATAGTAACGGGTTGATGATGCTCAAAGATTAAATTAAAGAGGCGGTAACCACCATTGGAACGTATATCGAAAAATCCATTACTTGAAGAGATATTCTCCGCAGCAAGATTATTGAGATGATTGCCCTCTTTGTACCAAGAAGTAGCGTAATAACCGAGCTTACCGGTTTCAGGATCATTTTGAAGTTGAACCTTGACCAGCTTAGTGTACATTTCATCGGCCAGCGCAAAGAGATAAGTATTAGGCTCGACAGTTGATTTAATCCCAATCACCTGTTGGTGTTGGGATTGTTGGAGCCACTTTCCCCCTATTGTCGCTGTCGCTAACACAATCTCTTCGGCTTTAGCGTATTCCAGAGCGCCATCACGAGAGCCGCTATCTGCGCCGATTCTTGATATTTCATTGTAAGCACCGGCACCATCGAAAGTAATATCACCATGTGCGACATCAGAATAAATCCGGTTATAACCCCCAGCCCCTGCAAATTCGATATTACCGTGGGTCCGACCATATTGATCTTGGCTTTGGCGCAAACGCTCAATACGGTTTGATGCCCCGGCGCCATGCAAAATAATATTACCTTCTTTACCTTTACGTATAATGTGATTATCCACCCCGGCGCCTGTGAAATTAATATTGCCGTTTTCAACCCGCGAACTAATACTATTTGCGGCTCCCCCGCCTTCAAATTTCACATCGCCGTGACTTTTCTCATAGTGATCATACCAGGTACGATCAATTTTATTACCAGCGCCGGCGCCAAAGAAACTTAAATTGCCCTGATTGGTTTCATGCCATAATTCGTTATAACCACCGACACCTTCAAAAATCACCTCACCAGATTGCCCTTTACGACTCAGGCCATTATAAGCAGCCGCCCCAGAGAAATTGAGATTACCGTGGCTTCCCCGGTGATCGATAGCAACCCCTCCCGCCGCGCCAGCAAATGAAATATCACCATTGCCGCTCTTATCAATACCCGAATAACCGGCAGCGCCATGTACTGACAGATTACCTTCCTTATCCACTATTTTTAAATATCCGGCGCCGCCATTGACAACCTTATTACCAGAATCAGCATAGACCGTCGCCCCAATCGATCCGAGGGTAATACGATCATCGCCTCCTTTGGCATAAATAACTCCTCCCACGCCGATGGCAACAATATTATTACCATCATCATCATCGTAGTATTTTCCAGTAAAGAAATATTCTGTACTACGGTTTGATGATTTTCCCATAAATAATCCCTTAATTTAAGTTTAGGTTAAATAGAAAACCACTGCATCTGACAGATACAGCAACGGTTTTGAGAATCGAGTTTTCCGTGGACAGTGCGAATCCACCGTTCTTACCACGGTAAAAATATAATGACAGCCATCAATGATGGCATTATTTGGTCTAATTAGTCAGATTACCCTAACTCTATTAAGTTACTATTTCATTGATTATTTACTTTATGTTCAATGCAATAATGAGAGAAAACACCTTTGTCATGATTGATATCAAAGATGATTGTTCGAATTTTTTAAACATATTTCGCCCTTAACAAGAAATTTATTCACAAAGATTGTAGAATATATAGTGAAATAAAAAACCTAAGCTCAGAGACATAATGAGCTTATATATACAAATAGTGTTAAATGAATAAGCAGAATAAAATAATATAGAGCCAAAAATCAAAATCAATATTAATACACAAGAAAGTCTGTTTACCCCCCACATATTGCCCTATATCCCCACACTGATGTTAACAATACAAATAAGATAGTAAAAAATAATATTAAAACATAGATTAACTTGTTGTTTTTATTAAAATTATTAAAAGATTTTCACAAATCAAATTACTAAGGTTAAATTATTAACATTGTTGCATCAGAAATGTAGGTAAATTTAACTTATTTCTTTGCAACAAAATATCTATAGTGAAAAAATAACCGCTCACTTCCATTACTCTGATCCAAATAAAGGCGAACAATAAATACAATATTACTAACTATAATGAGTTAAATTAATAGCGAGATTAAACTTCAAACACTGTTCTGGAAATTTATAGACTTTACAATGAGGGATAGCGCTTTGAGTGAGGATTGATATATCGCAAGTTAATTATAATGGAATCATTCAGATCGATTATGAAAAAACCCACAAAGTGGGTCTATTGGATGGGTAATTCACCAGGGCAACCGCATGAATGCTCAAATATTACCCATATTAGAAAATCCCGTTTGTAACACTTGATAGCTGTAATTTCATTTTACCCATTATACTTACTACCCAAATGTCTTTACCAAATGTTACATCTTTTAGTTATTAATCCGGCGATAGTTTATATCTGTTAATATAACTCCTAAGGGAGTAAGATTACTGAATTTATACCAGATCGAAAGCGCCACCAGATTAATATTATGCAGCCTTTAGTTCTGCATTTATCATTTAGGTTCAGAATTTAAATGAATAACTCTATCAGCACTTTGAATAGTGGATTCTCTATGAGCAACAATGATTCTAGTCACGTTTAAATTTGCAATAGATTTGTTAACAATAGATTCATTATTTGTATCAAGATGACTTGTTGCTTCATCCATAAATATAATTTTTGGTTTTTTATAGAGCGCTCTGGCAATCATTATTCTCTGTTTCTGCCCTCCTGAGATACTTCCACCCAGTTCACTCAACTGGGTATAATACCCCATTGGAAAACTAATTATTTCATTATGTATGTTAGCCTTAATTGCACATTCAGTAACATACTCCATATCAATATCATCATCAAATCCTGAAATATTTTCAGCAATTGTACCAGAAAAAAGTTTATCTTCCTGTAAAATACAAGAAATATTTTTTCTATAATTATTTACACCTAAATTATAAATATCAAGATTATTAAATAAAACTTCACCTGATTGAGGCTTAATGAGACCACTCATTATTTTAATAAGAGTAGATTTTCCCGCGCCTGAAGGTCCTACTATTGCAACAGATTCACCGCCCTCAATTCTTACTGAGAAGTCTGATATTGTATAGTTTGATTCATCATATGTATAAGAAACATGTGATAACTCTAAAGATGCTATATCATAACTTTCAGAATTAATATGTTTTTTAAATATTTCTTTTTCTTGCAAAGCAATCCCAGATAATCTTTCGTTATGCAATGATAATAATTTCAGCTCTACTGATTTATTGATTATATTCGTGATACGATCCGAGAATTGACCTCGGTAGGTATTGAAAGCGATAAACATTCCTATAGTAATTGTACTGTTTATTACTAAGAATGAACCAACCCAAAGTATAACTATTTGATCAAGTGCAATAATTATTGAACTGAGAGCGATTGTAATAATTTCTATTTTCTTTTTCTTTATTTCAGATTTATTTAAAGCTTTTACTTTATCACTATAGATCCTTTGTCTATTGTTAAGAATGCCGAGAATCTTAATTGTTGGCATGCTATAAAGACTTTCCATAAAAAAAGAGTTTATATTAGCTTCATCTTGAATTTTTTTATCAGAAGCATTCTTATAAATTTTGTAAACAATTATTTTAACTAAAAAATACAATACCGAAAATAAGATGACAACAATCGTTAGGCTACCACCATAAACAATCATCATGCTCAACAGTCCAATTATCATTAAGAAATCAATGATTAAATCAACAATGTTATTGCAAAATGTTTCCCTTATGTTTTCAATTGAGTTAAACCTAGATTGGATATCACCTAGTTTTCTACTAGAAAAATAGTGAATTGGTATTCTTAATAAATGACTAAAAAGACTGTTTTTCCATTGTATATCCAAAAGAATATTTATAGAAAGAGACATATAGGATCTTATGATATCGGAAAAAGTTTTTACTAAAGTAAAAAAAATAAGAAAAATACATATTGATGACAATAATAGCGTATCTTTTGTTACTATAACATGGTCCATTATTAATTGGATTCCTATTGGTATAGTAAGAGTAATGCTCTCTATTAGTATAGATATTGCAAATATTTTTAAAAGAGCACTCGACAGTCCTTTGGAACTTTTGAAAAGATCTATTAATTTAATTGTTTTTTTATTGAAAGAAGACCTTTTCTTAAACTCCGATGCTGGCGTTAGTTCTATTGCGACTCCAGTGAAATGTTTTGATATTTCATTAATAGATAAGATCCTTTCCCCTTTCTCTGGATCTAATATAAAAAATTTGTTTTTATTGACTTTTTCTAAAATAACGAAGTGATTCATATCCCAATGGAGTATGCAAGGTTTTTTTAAAAGGTTAATTTCATCAATATCCAAAGAATATACATTTGTATTTAACTTATTGTTTTCTGAAATTTCTAATAAATCTTTTAACCGTAACCCTCTAGAGTGAAAATTATTGTTCCCTTTTAGTTCTTTCAGAGTTGTGTCACACCCATAATAGCAAAGTATCATGGATATACATGCTAGTCCGCAATCGGCAATACTCTCTTGATAAATAATATTTATTTTTTTTCTAAAAAATAAATCAGGGATAAAATCAAACAGAGAATTATTATCCTTCATGATTTACTCCATGTGTTTTTTCAAATAATGCTTAGCTTTATCTACCATTAAATTATAAATGCTCTTACTTTCAACTATTAAAGAAGTTTCTGCCTTCATGCCTGCTACCAATCTTAGTTGATTTATATTTTTGTCTGTTAACCTAACCTTTATAGAATAAAAGTTATCGTAATCTATTTTAATGTTTTTTTCTGGATTTTGCAGCATACTGTTTTCATTACTCACTGTTGATTGTGAAATCGTTTCTATTATTCCTTCAAATGAACCATATTTTTGAAACGGGTATGAACTAAATCTTATATTTACCTTACTGCCTATTTTTATATAAGGATAGCTTTCGCTTCTAATATTAAATATAACAAAATATGAATCTACCTTTTTCGGTGAGATTTTTACTAAAACATCATTTTTAGTCACTTCCTGACCTAAAGTTTTATATTGATAATCCAATATTCCATTAATAGGTGAGGTTATGACACGAGTAGAATCAGAATTTATATCAATCTTCTTCAAATTAATATCATTTTCTTTTTCTTGTAACAATGCTATCGAATTTTCAATGTCGCTTAATTTATTATCTTTATCTATAATAAGCTGACTATTTTTTTCTTGTAAAGAATTTAATTGTTGATACATGCTTATATAGCTAATCTTATTTTGAGTATAATTGTTGTTTATTGAATTGAGCTGTTCTATAGTTACATGTCCTTTCTTCAAGTAATCTTCGAATTTTTTTCTTGTTTTATTATAATCCTGAATCAGTCTGTTTGATTCTTCTAATTCTTTACTTAATTCTTGTATTTCTTTCTCAGTAAATTTTATGCTTCTCTCATAAAATTCCATGACCTTAATTTTTAGTTCTTTTTTTTTGATTATATTGCTATTTACTTTGTCAGCCATTGAGTTTAATTGTTTTATCTTTTGAAATTTAAGATCACCATTAATATCCTCATCAATATTTTTTATTCTAAAAATAATATCTCCTTCCAATACTTTTTCTGGTTTTAGCACATCAAAAGTAGAAGATTCTATATAACCTTTTATTGGTGATCTTATGATTATAGTGGAGGGAAATGAATGGATCTCACCTTCAATCAAAACCCTATTGTTTATTTTTAGTGCAAATATTAAAATAAAAAGAAAAAATATCAAAAAAAACACTATTGAATATAAGAAAAGAGAAGATGGGTAAATTTTAATTATTGTATTTGCAACCCACCTATTTTCATCTTTCTCTTTATTTAAATTTCTAAAAATACTATCATCCATTATTATTTTGACACCAAATTTTAATTAGATAGTCATACAAACATGTGGTTATAAGGCAAATAAAAAACCAGTTAATCCATGATACTGAATTCTGTAAAACAGATATTGTAAATGGATTTCCTATAGCATAGTCCATCAATGGTTGCCTAACAAGCCGTCCCATGATTGCTAATTCAATTAACCACATAAGGATACCTCTTGTGATAGGGGTATATGTAGGAAGACTCTTTTTTATGAGAATATATAAAAATGTTATACCCAATCCTGTCTCTAAACTTGTTAATGCAGCAAGATATCTAACATCCCAAGACGGGGCTACAGTTATATTGCTTACTTCATGCCTTATATAAGGAACTACCCACTCGGAGTTGATAACATGAATCACAAAACCTACACAAGAAGTCAGTATAGATACGATTAGAATAATAAGAAATATTAATTTTTTCTCTTTATTTACCATACAATCCTCTCTTTAACAGTAGGAGGGGAATTACCCCCTCCTTTTCACTAATCAAAAACTATATTTATATATATTACCATCCCAACCAGGACTTGCAGCCTTTTTCACAAGTTTATTCACTTCTTTAGGCTCTACGGTTTTTCCGACATCCTTTCCTGAACCCCCTACGCAATCTAACAATGCTTTATTCCAAGAGCTACTCTTTTTTAAGTCTTTCATAGTTAGTTCCTTATTATCAATTAGTTAATGTTTACTACTTCTATTAACTTGGATTTATGCTTTTTGACTTCTAAGAAAGCATCAGTTCCAAGCAGACCGTCACTCATGTGTTTATCATATGGCTTACTTGCTGTTAAACCTTTTTCATTTAGTCTTCTTTCTATGTGCTCATATATCTTATATAAGCTTGGGCAATAATAGTCTTTATTATATATATTATTCTCGTTATATTTATATGCCCTTGCAGGGCAACCACCGTGACATACATGTTGCCACTTACATTTTTGACACGAATCGAAACTCTCCCGCGTTCTATACAAAGTAGCCCGTGGCCCAGTCATTAATTCTAGAATAGAGTTATTCTGAAGATTGCCATATTTCATATCAGGTTGAGCGGAAAGGCTTGCACATGGATATACATCGCCTATAGGATCAACAGAGAAAGTAGTGTTACCGCATTGAGACATTCCTAAACAATCTGCTGCTCTTCCTGCTAATATTGCCTGAGTTTTTCTTACAAAATCAGAAATAAATATATAGTTCTCAGGGGCTGCATAAAACCATTTGTCGTATAATTTACTCCAAGGTATATAGTATTCATCAGGATCTAATCCTAGATCTGTATAATTATCTACAGCGTTTCCTGATTTATTTAATGGGATAACATTAAATGGCAAATTATTTTTTAGCATGAAATTGTATATTTCATCTATATAACCTAGACTTGATTTGCTAATTACTAGTGCGCAGCCAACTTCAATTTTATTTCTTCTTAATTTTTTCACACCCTCAAAGACCTTATCAAAACTTCCAACATTTTTGTGAGTTACTCTATTTTTATCATTTATTTCTTTTGGTCCATCAATGGATATGGACATAAAGAAATTATTTTCCTTAATGAAATCACACCATCTTTGAGTTATAAATGTTCCATTTGTTTGTAAGGCATTTAAATACTTTATGCTGTTACTATATTTTTTTTGAAATGCAATAACATTTTCATAAAACTTAATACCTGGAAACATCGGTTCACCACCATGCCATATAAAATGGACATAAGTGAAAACCTTTATTTTATTGGCATATTCAAACGTGTCTTTAATTGTTTTTTCCAATATTTCCAATGACATAATAGGCTGTCTTTCATCTTCGTTATAACAGTATTTACATGCCAAATTACATCTATGTGTTGGTTTTATTATATTTACAAGCTGCATATTAATATTTCCTTTCTTTTTTCATTTCTATCGAAATGACAATATAAGGAAACAACAATAATTCCTTATATACTCACCATATAAACTTGCTCACTTTTTAATTCTTAGAACACTGGTTGAAATGTAACACATCTTATTAACAATAAAAAATAAATAAAAGCCTTTTTGTTGATTTAAATCAAATTGTTATATGAATTAACTATAGATGTAAATATCTATAACTATTTATACCCGTTATCTTTCAAGTTGTCTCTTTGTTAGCTGCGCTCACTCACCCCGGTCACATAGTTACCTATTCTCCCGGGGATTCGCTCCTTTACCGTCGCAATGCATCTTGAAATTCATAGGGTATACACTTGAGATATCAGGCAAATAGCGTTAAATCAAGGCGAGTCATTTCATATTTAACGTTAGCAGAGAATGTCTTACAACACTCTCCGTTCATTTTAATAGAGATAACACTTAAAAATGTATTAAAACACCTCGCTAAAACCTACCGAAATATGGTGTTGGTTTATTAGCGATGATTTGTGGGGACCCTCAGCGCAAAGTGGGTCTATTGGATGGGTAATTCACTTTTCGAAATAATTGCCAATCTATTCTGATGATGTTCAGGATCTCCCCATAACCAAGATTCTTGGCGACTAACATCATTCTGGGTCAAAATCTTACGCAACTCACAGGTAATCATATCATAAGCATAAACATGCATATTATACGCCAGCGCGTCATACATACGGGCCTGCCAAAAAGAAATACCGTCATGAGTCTGGTTCATATCCGATACAATCACATTATAAGATTCGAGCAAGTAACCGAAGAACACCTGACCAGCCAGTTCATGCAAAACCGTTCGATGTTCACGTTTCAGAATACGCCAAACAAGAATTTGTGTTACAGGACGACAATTTAATACCACATCAGGCTGTATAATAACTCTGTTATAATAGACGACTTCTTGAGATACATCGTTAACCAGCGCCAGCTCAAAGTGGGATTGACTGATACGATTACCAAACCGACCATCAACACGAACCATGCGATAACCTGGCGAAAGTAACAATCCTTTTATCTGGTCAGTAATATCAACCCCATTCATTAATTCAGTATAAAGGGTATGATTATCTGAGTTCCCATTCAAATGAGCGAAAACCTCATTAACCTTTTCAGGATTTACCAATCTTGTTGGCATATAACCTCCTCCTATTCCCCGCTAATCATCTAAAAAGGACGATATAGTTATCACATTGATAACTGTACCTTAGATCGATGGTAGCGATATTGAACCCTAAGTTCAACAACCACGATTGCGTTTCCACTGTTAAATCCTCCACGTCCTAAAAGGCATAACAAGAGCGTTCCTCATTACACTAACAATGGTGAACACTACCGACCCGTGAACTCCATTAACATCGCAGTACCAATTAACGCAGCTCCAAGTATTGGTAAAATATGAATATCATCCGTGCCTTTTGTCATATCAAGCTCATCTTTGCCGATCTTTCCACATCCCATCAAACTTGCGTGTTATACATGTGAAGTAACGGATCGCATTAAGAAAAAATTAAATTCAAATAGAAAAAACCAAATTTATGTTAGCATCATTCATTAAGTATTTACTACTTAATCCCAATAAGTGTAACTACTGCTAGCTACCCTTTAAAAAGGGTAGCTAGCACAAACAATATGAAAAACTAAGAATATATACTTAACACAACAGACGTAATTTATTGAGTTCAATCTTTAGATCACATCAAAAATGTGTTCAAAAGCTATCATTTTTTTCACGCTACTGTTCAGATTTTTTCTTTATTACAAAGAAGAGTAAATAAAATAATTTAAAAAAACAGCCCTTAAGCATTAGGACAAATAATTATTTATCAATTGACAACAGCCAGGATGCTGATAATTTTGGGCATAATCTGCACTTATTGACTATTAATGATGGATACTTTCCAGCTAAAAATGACCGATATCAGGCACCGCAGCGAGCACAGCAACAGTCTCCAATCACTCTTTCAATAAACACAAAAATAATCCACATCTAAAATAGTATATATGGTTATATTCATTGTTATTTAAAGTTTCATTATAAAATAGTAAAAATTCAATTAATAAACATACGCTTTTTGACGAGAAAAGCATTATATCCTATTATATAGCAGTCCGCTTAAGGCATAATCGAAAACGCAACTACTCAGATAACAATTTAAGTCGAAATTTAGGAGTTACTATGTCAAATATAAGAAACAAATCCACTCTTATTACGCCACAATTAACCATGATGTGGGATAAAAGCAATGAACCTTGGGGCGCCAGAGATCACCAATCAAGATTTATTTACGCTAACCCCGCTTTCTATCAACTGCTCAACCTTCCTGAAGATTTCGATATTATAGGGCTTTCTATGGGTGAATTACCTTCACCTGTTGCTGAATATGCAGAAGAATTCCACCGTCAGGATCAAAAAGCCATCCAAACTATGCAGCGCGTCACTTCATTGGAAACGCACCAGTTTGGAGAAAATAACATTAAACAAAGCTATATTTGTGATAAATTTCCCCTTTTTGATGAGAATAATGATTGCATTGGGATCTTCTTTCATATGTATAAGGCTCAAGATTTTTCTGTTTCTTACTATTATGAAAGAATATCGCCAACAAACCTGGAGTTTACGCCACCGAATAATATTCTGACACAGACCGAGTGGGAAGTCCTTTTTCTGACTTTACGCTCACAAGATGAAGAGAACATCAGTAAAGAATTAATGATGAGCACAGAAGATGTCGTTAACCACATTCAGTCAATTTATCAGAAATTTGACTTATCACCTCATGTAGAATTAGCAGATTTCTGTAAGGAAAATAACTACCATCTCTATATTCCTGAGAGATTTCTCACTATTGGTAGCAGGGAGTTATAAACTACAATTACTAACTTAACTTTACAACAGGATTTCATTATGAATCAAATCGGCAAATTAAATCTTTCACCTCAAGTCATTAACACTATGCAGCAAAGTAATGAACCTTGGGGGATCAAAGATAAAGACTCATGTTTTGTTTATGGTAATTTAGCATTTAAGCATATCCAGAATCTTCCAGATTCATTTAATTATGAAGGACGGTATGATGATGAAATTCCTTGGGATGGAGCTGAGTTTGCAAAAGAATTCATTATTCATGATCAAAGTGTAATGGAGAAACAAACAAGAGTCTGTTCGCTTGAAACGCATATGTATGGGAAAGATACATTTCTATCATCTTATTTCCAAGAAAAATATCCTCTCTATAATGATGATAACGAATGTATCGGTACCCTTTTTCATGGATGGAAAGCTCAGGATTTCTCATTTACCCGTCTATTTCATGGAAAACTTCCTCAATCTATACTATTTCAACCACCAACCGACATATTTACACAGCGAGAATGGGATGTTATTTTTCTTCTGTTACAAAAATATACCAGTAAGCAGATGGGTAAGATGTTAAATATTTCCTATCGTACGGTTGAAACCCATCTCTCGCGAATATATAAAAGAATTGGTGTTCATTCTAGTCGTCAATTGGAAGATTATTGCCGCACAAATGATTATGATCTTTACGTACCAGAAAGATTTGTACATCCAGAAAGTAGAATATTTCCTTAACCCCTAAATAACAACCGGGTTTTTATGAAGAAGAACTATGAAATATTACCTCAAATTATTAACACAATGGCAATAAGTCATACACCGTGGGGCGTAAAAAGTAGTTCTTCATATTTTATTTATGGTAATTCAGCAACAAAAGAATTTACTCATAATATTGAGGAATTATTTGATTGCAGAACACCTTATAATCATAAACCTCCTTAGAATTATTCTGAATTTGTAAGATAATCAATCGACTAACAAATGTACTTTTGAGCTAACAAATTTCTGGATATTACTATGTAAACTATTGTTTTAAATATAATAAATAAGAAATTAAAACAATAATCCAGTCTGCCATAACATATAAAACTAGAAAATTATTATGAAAAAATTTAATTTTATTGCTATACCCCAGAAAGCACCAGGAAATCCAAAAGTAGAATGTTTATTTAGGCTGAAAACTATCAAGGAGTTTTTATGAAGAACTGTACGATATCACCTCAAATCATCAACACGCTGGAAATCAGCAATGAGCCGTGGGGAATAAAAGATAGCTCTTCAAATTTCATTTATGGAAACTCAGCAACCAAGAAATATATTCATAATTTTAAAGCATCATTTGATTATGAAGGGCTTTACGATCATGAACTCCCTTGGGACGGCGCTGAATTTGCTGAGGAATTTATTATTCAAGATAAAAAAGTCATGGCAACAGAGCAAAGAATATGTTCAATTGAGACACATATATTTGGACAAAATCAAACTTTATCATCTTTTTTCTGTGAGAAATCACCTTTTTATCATGAAAATGGACATTGTATCGGCATCATGTACCATTGTTGGAAAGCCAAAGACTATTCATTGTCTTACTTGCATCAATATTATAAAAAACTACCCGCGTCGATTATGCTCCAACCACCAAGCGATATTTTTACGCCGCGTGAATGGGATATCATTTTCTTCTTTTTACAGAAATACACCAGGAAACAGATTGGACAGAAATTAAATATTTCTCACCATACCGTTGAAATTTATATGTCTCGGATATATGGAAAGATAGGTATTCATTCTAGTCAACAACTGGAAGAATACTGTTTAGCGAATAATTTTCATCATTATGTACCAGAAAAATTCTTATTGTCATAGCAATTTTATTATTAAACCGCTCTGCTGCTGACAATAAAATTCAATCTGGACGTACCAGAAGAAAAAACGGTAGCCTTGGTCTATTAATAAGGCTACCGCTGAAACAATATTATTAATTCCATTATGGTAAAACGAATTAAAACAATCCCCTTATCTTTATTTTTATATTTAAGACTTTATTTACTTGGATATTGTAAAGATAACATCAGGAATATTGTTATTGTAAACGATAAAATATCGAATCCTCATAGGCAGAAAATGTCCTACCACAAACCCAGTGATAATATTCATTGTAATCATTAAAAAATTTATCTTATCGCAAAATTTATTATTAAAATTCAATCTGATATGAAAACTGTATTTAATTTATGTCACAATTTTACAACTTTATTAACAATAGAACTTTTACTCGCTATTGTTGTTCAAATCGTTGTTATTACCTTATTTCTAGATGAATATGGGGAAACAAAATAATCGAATAAAAAACAGTCTTAATAAAAGATGTTTTCGAGTACAATAGCCCTTTCTACACCAACACGAAATGACAAAAAGATTTATGCTCAAAAAACAGCTCGCTCAGGAACTTTTACCGATAACATGAAACTCCCTGTTCACCGGTGGTTTCGCTATTCCGCTGGTTTTTCGGCTGAGTGGGTGAATTCTGAGATTTTAAAATTTCAAGACGAAACGGGTAAAAAAGCGATAATTCTTGAACCTTTTGCTGGTTCAGGTACAACCAACATTGCAGCCGATTTTTTTAATGTTAGCTCTTTCGGATTTGAGGGACATCCCTTTGTAGCAAGGATCGCAAGAGCTAAACAGCTTTGGTATTTAGATACGAATGACCTAAATGATGCAGGAGAAGAGCTTATCGCATACGCATCGTCTTTAAAGACAATGCCCGATCCTATTCACTACAACGAAAATAACCTTTTAGGGAAATGCTACTCCGTTGATTCATTTAACAAACTTGAACGATTAAAAATTGCATATGAAAAATTATCTAATGCTGAACCGATCTGGGAATTGATCAGGCTAAACATAACATCAATATTGAGAGCATGTAGCCATGTGGGCACAGCTCAGTGGCAATATGTATTACCTAATAAATCCAAATCTAAAGTGCTAGATCCCTTCGAAGCTTTCTCTGGGAAGCTTGAAATGATGAGAGCCGATATGCTTCATGCAATTTCGTCAGGTTGGCAGAGCTACTCACATATTGAACACAAAGATGTGAGGCAACCGTTTAAAGCAGAAAAGTGTAACTTGCTAATTTCATCACCGCCATATCCTAATAACTATGATTATGCAGATGCAACAAGACTAGAGATGATGTTTTGGGGAGAGATAAATGGTTGGGGCGACCTCAAAGATGTTGTCAGACCTTCACTGATGAGATCATGTTCTCAGCACTCGTCTTCAGATAAAATCGACTTGGATGAAGTTCTTAGCAATCCACTTCTCTATCCAATAAAAGATGAAATATCTGATGTAACCAAAAAGTTAGACATAATAAGGCATAGTAAAGGCGGTAAAAAATCCTACCACACCATGATTGCGGCTTATTTTTTAGACATCGCCAAAATATGGGTAAATATTCGTAAAAATATGGAGAAAGATTCAAAAGCCTGCTTTGTTATTGGTGACTCCGCACCATATGGTATACATGTTCCTGCTGAAAAATGGCTTGGGGAACTTGCTGTTTCTGCCGGTTTTTCCTCTTTCAGCTTTGAAAAGCTAAGAGATAGGAATGTTAAATGGAAGAATAGAACACATACAGTACCTTTACATGAAGGTCGTTTATGGGTTAAAGGATAAGAATATGGCTATATCTCCATCTCACAAACTTGGACAACTTATTGGGAGCATACTTGAAAATTTATTCGTTCCTTTATTACAAGATATAGCAAATAAGACAAGCTTATATCTCGATGTTGTTGGACAACCAAGAAAAGCACGCAAAGGAAAAAAAATAACTTGGGAAGATACTTATGGAAACACTCATGACTTAGATTTCGTATTTGAGTATTCTGGTTCAGCAACAACATTGTAAGTAAATATCAACTTGAATGTCCTTTCAAAGGCGCAATACTCGCCGGAGAATTTACAGCACCTTCCTTGAAACAACTTGAGAGTTGTGGTTTTCAGGTTCTGTATATTCATTATAAAGATATTGTTTCAGCATTCGCTTTAGCCGGGATTGATATGGCTTTTGATGAAGATACCTCAGAAATA
Organism: Photorhabdus akhurstii; assembly: GCF_019090985.1. NCBI lineage: Bacteria > Pseudomonadati > Pseudomonadota > Gammaproteobacteria > Enterobacterales > Morganellaceae > Photorhabdus > Photorhabdus akhurstii. The sequence continues at coordinate 3,913,792 of NZ_CP020335.1, forward strand.
ATCCTTGCTGAAAAAGTTGCACTTATTGAACGACTTAAACAAGATCAACTTGAAATAGTTAAATCTAGTATTTTTAACTCAAATAAGGCGAACATTGAAAGATTTACAAAAGCATTGGAATGGAAAATACAAAAAACACTCAAATATGTAGTTATAACCCCTTTGTATGGGCATGACTTTAAATTTCAAACTTTAAAGGAAGCTAAAGACTTTATTGCTACATACAACAGCACTCTCATTCCTAATCACCTAATATTCAATACATTTTTAATCCATGTTAAGTACATGAATGGTGACAGTGTTGATGCTGAATTATCTAGTATTCAATCAGCTTTAGATTTTCTAGAGCGAATTCTCTCTTAAACTACCAAAGGCTTGCACAACAATGGCAAGCCTTCACTTTGTATTACAAATGATCATTTACGACACGAGTAACAAAACACACACAAATACCTAATCCATATACCCTTGCTGGCGTAAATGGCGGATCAACACATTCCCTTCCGGAACAAATTCAGTGCTGAAACGCACCAGCCCCACACCTTTGAGTTCAGCGTTGATGACATAACGCAAGTGCCCTGGAGCAAGCTCCGGCAATAACGTCACATTGACTTGCTTCAAACGCGGTTCATAAGTCAGCAACGTGTGCTCAATCGTTGAAATCAAGCGCTGTGACGACGCAGGCAACCCTCGCAGAATGGTGTTGAGATCAGGTAAACCATAATCGGGCAGATGGGTAAGCGAACCGGCACGACTATTGAGAATACGCTGCATATTGTCTAATACCGACAAAATTACCTGATCTTCTTCACTCACCTGATGCAACTCCAGACCACAATTAAAATTGCCGAAAAGGCTTTCATACAGAGAAGGTTTTTTCATGTACTTACTCCTTTTCAGGCAACAAGGTCAAAGCTTTGTTATCCCGCAACTGATAAACCCGAACCAATGTCGGAGCGGACAGAGCGACACTTTCTCCAGCGTCGGTATTGACCGCTGCCTGTGGAATAAAACCCAGATGCGACATTTTCACCTGCTTATGAAAAGGGGAGTGAGTGGCCGCTGCCGTGCCATCAGTCACGGTCTGAGTCAGACCGCCCCCCGCCAATAGTAATATTATCGCCGTCATCACCGACGCAACCTTATAAAAAAGTATAACTAACATAGTCTTCTCCTTTATCTTGATTACTGTCTGGAGATATCCCCTGATAACCTCCCAGATTCAGCGTAATGTTGTCAGGCACTGCCGCCTGATCTTCAACTTTTAGACCTAATACTCCCGTCAGCCCTAACTGAACAGGCTGACCACCCAGTATCGGCGGCGGTAATATTCGGGTCGGCAGAGTCAGTTGCAATCTGGCTTGGTATCGCCAGCCCAGATAAACCCGCAGCAACACCAAAAAATCGCTGTATAGCTGCCCGCCCGGCAACCAGCCCCGCGCTTCCTCCGGGCAATCCGTATGCAGCGCCAGCAATAACTGGCTATTGATATCAATGCCTATTCTGCCTAACACGGTACGCTGCGACAGGGAAATTCGGTGAATCTCTGAAAGATTCGCCGGTTGCATGAGATAGATCTGTCGCGGGCAGGAGGGCGTCACCACTATCCGAGTCTGCGGCGCCAATAATGCCGCCAGCGCTGATACACCTTCCGCGGTTCGAGTCGGCAGGCGCATAACACTGAGCAACGCCAGAAAACGAGACATCGGCGTGGCTATCTGTTGCTGACTACCCGGTATCCCTAAGCCAATCAGCCCAAGCAAACATTGGGATGTTATGTCGGTTCCTCCGGTAGCAAAAGTCGCCGGATAGGAGTATTTACGCCAGATACGGTAAAACTGGGTGAACATCCGGTGGTTAAAAATATCCAGAAAGGCTTCGATTGTTTCATTCCCTTCCCTTTGCTGAGCGATATCGTTCAGGTAAGCAGTCGGCAACAAAGAATCCACCCCATATAACCCCATAAACGCTGTTCTGGCCGTCGGCGGACGCTCCGGATGTTCACTGTCAGTTTCTATCGCTTTCAGTTCACTGGCGGGAAATCCCAAACCTGGATGAGGCCGCAAACGTATCGCATCATCAGCCGGATTTTCCGTACTACCCAACGGCGGCTGATCAGGGACTGCACGTTCAATGATCTGACAGAATTGGTAGAAATCGAGTGTTGAAATGTCAGCTTCCAGCATCGCCATCAGCCGGGAATGTTCTGACAGTGTTGTTCTTCCCATAACAGTCGCTCCCCCGTAGGTTGTAAAATCAGCGTAAGTCGGTTAAACAGATGAATATCGGTGTACAAAGCAAAGAAGCGGTTGAGCATTTCGCCAAACAAACAGATATCGCCGTTGCCTGCAAAGCCGTTGCTATCCAGTGTCACTTCAATGTGTACGCCCCGCCGCAAACATCCCTGCTCAAATCGCTCAATCAGCGAATGCTTCACCGCGACAATCGCCTCCAAACGGCGATAATTCATCTCATTGTCGGTCCAGTCATACAGGGCCAACGTCCCGCGCAGCACTTCCGGGTTATCCATCATGCTAAGAAAGTTAGAACCAAGATGGCTAAGTACCCGCCAGTGGAAACGGTCTCGGTTTGGCGGATAGCAGGGCAATGTCGGTTCACACAGGTTACGTACCGTAAATTCCGCCAGCAGAGGATTAACGGCGGTATCCAACAACGTATCCTGCAATGCCCTACGAGGCAGTTGACCATTGGTGCCGGTCAGCTTGAGTGACAAAATTTCTTCTTTATACAGTTCATTATCATCAAAATCCGCTCCCCCCAGAATAATCCAAGTGTCACACAGACCTGACGGCCCCCGTTTCACGCGGGTATGGTAGTAGCACTCCGGTGCGTCATGACGCAACATGCCGCCTTTATGACGGAAACTACTGAACGGCACATACCGGTGGCCCTCGCGTTTCGAAGAGGAGACCTCATCCACGGAATAAACCTCGGTATGTCCGTCTTGAAAACGGATCGGACACAGCAAATACTCGGTTTGCAATGGTTCCAGTTGAAGCGGATCGGATTCCAATCGAAACAGGTTAATCACCGGGGTACAGTGCAAACGGATATGCTCGGCAGCAAATGGCAAATCACAGGGCCAACTTTCACGCAGAACCACATCCAGCTCAAACCACGGCGTTCTCTCGGGGAGAGTCAACTTTTCCAGCCCACAGAGCGCAACAAACATAAACTTTTCACGGAAAGTGAAATATTCCAGCAGCAGTTGATAACCACTAAACGAACTTTCCCCTTTCGGCCATAACCTCTCCTCTTCGCCAAATCCCATTGGTGAAAATCGGCCATCAAATGGCTGGCGGTCAGGTTGACCGGGTAAACGCAGGTAAAGTTGTTGGGTTTGCAGCGTAAACGCCCGATGCAACGCACAGGCCAGCGGGCTGTCCGCACTGAGATACAGCGGTAAACGGCTCAAATCAATTTGGCGCCAGTCCACCAGTGTTCCACAGCCAAAACGCAATCGAATAACGGAACGTCCATTGGATTCCTCTTTCAAAGAAGCGTCAGTCAGTGCCAGAAGTAATAACTGAACCGCCTGAGTCGTGGTATAACGACAGCGAGTCTTGCGTGGGCCGATCGGCTGCGAGAGGATCTCAAAACCCTTTTTCACCTGTACCGAATTTTTCAACTGTGCCCAATCCATCCCAAATTCAACAATGGAAAGAGAGGGGATCGTGCGTAGGTAATGCGGCCACAGTAAACTGACCAGCCCTTCCGTCAACTCCGGCAAGTCATCATCCAGCTTCTCACGCAGACGCCCGATCATAAAAGCAAAGCCTTCAAACAGACGCTCCACAAAAGGATCGCGCATACCGATTTTATCCAGATTAAGCGCAGCCGCCCGGTCAGGATGAGCCTTAGCAAACTCTCTACCTGCCTCACGCAAATAGCGCATTTCTGCCTCATAATAGCGCAGGGTTAAATCATCCATAGGATGGTCCTCCAAAAGAGTTATTAAAAAATACCGTTTCCCGTTCAGAATAAATAAAAAGAAGGGAAATAAAATATTAGAGAAAAATAGCCGTAGTCTGATATCACCTAAAAACAATGCCAGACATAACGACATTCTCTATTTTATTGCCAGAGCAATCACGCAATAAGCAATTAATATTCAAAGGCAATGTTTCATACAGAAATACCTTGTCATTGATTTTTAAATTATTACCTCAACTAAAATAGTTATATAAATAGTCACATAAATCAACAAACAACACATTAGTGAAAAAGCCCGCACCGGCAATCAAGATACTCATCAATAACACGCCAGGAATCAAAAAGAACACAATTTTATATTTTTTCCACCCTCCACGTTTAATTATCCGACGAATGATAAGTATATCAACAACCAATATTGCCGGACTAAAAACCAACATATAAAGAAAAAAAACCATTAGCGATATAATCCATAACACCTTTAACCTCCCATTAGTGAATTATTTAAAACACTATCTCTCTCACTTTATTACTATTCGAAAGCATCCGGCCTTCTACGAAAAGTTTTCGTTATTGCATTCCAAAATGTGATCAATTCATCTTCGGTATATGGCGTTGCAGGCAACTGGTAATTCATTAACATAATGACAATACAAACTTTTTTATCATCCAACACCATATCATTTGCAATAAAATCAAATTGATAACGAGGATTATTATCAAAAGATTGCAGACCTACCGCTAACAACTCCTCGCCATGTATCCCATTTATCTCTCTTTTTCCTTCTCTTATTATCCTGCCATAGTTAACGAACCAATCCCTTTCAATTTCACCAATATGTTCAAGTAAAATCCCTTCCCCTTTAAGGTCATTAATGATTTCAAGACTGAATGTGAAATTATCATCCTGATTTCCTTGATAGACAAACTTTATACTTTCTTTTTCATTATTATAGTCGGCAATAAAACCATCAGGGATACAGATTCCTGCCTCTGTCGGAATATCGCTATCCTTTCTGCCACTGATTCTGGCAATTAGCTTTTGCATTTTGTCCAGAGTTTGAGAAAGCATTTTATATTGGCTTTCGGTCAATCCAGATTTTATATAACGGTCCCTTGAATAACTGTATTTATCATCTGATATCTCTGTAAACTTCATTTCTATAATAAAAGCAACCCCATTATCATATAAATGGGCTTCTAATACTCGGGTAAAACCTGGCTCACTGATACTGTTATTTCTATCAAAAATCACACCATATAAGTTTCCCTGGAGATGATAAGTCTTCTTTAAAAAGGGCAGATCTTTCAAATCGGCAGTCTTAGTCGTCCTTAATTTTTGCTCTCTTATCTCTATCCGCTGTTCAAATGCGGATAGATGCATACGCTTGGTTTCTATTTTCGCATCACCAATAAATATCTCATTGTTGATGATGTTTTCAAATGCTAAGGGAATATCAATCAGATAATTCCCGACACAACGAGTCTGCATATTGGATAATATTTCAGTTTTCATTTAATTTTCCTTTTCAGGTTAAAACGAGATAATAAAAGGCAGGGAAATATCACTGCCACAAGGCATAAATTGCTACGATAGTGAATAAAACCAATCATCTTCTCTTTTACCTAACTATCACCACTTATACTATCTTGATAACTGAGTCCACAATATATTTTTGTGTTTATCACCATCATTTTCATTTTCTAACCTTAGTTTTTAGACCTTATATCTCTATAAGAAGTTCAATTTAAAACTTACTTTTATTACTCTTTAAAAGCACCGGCTCTTTTACGAAAAGTACTCGTTACCACATCCCAAAACGTTATCAATTCATTTTCACTGTACGGCGTTGCGGATAACCGATCATTTCTCAGATTAATTTTAACAAAAGGGTTCTTATAATCCCCGGTTGTTTCATTGGCAATTAACATAAATGCATATCCCGGAATTTTGGTTTCTAGTTCATCACTTTTTTCTGTCGGGGCGGTCGTTAAAACTTCCTCCGTATAAGTGCCATTAATTTCACGTTTCTCTTTCCTTATTATCTTAGCATGCACGGCCAAAAACAGACCTTCCATTCCCCTCAAACGCTCTAATAGATGGTTTTTCTCTTGAAGATCATTCAATATTTCAACACTGAAAGTAAAATGATCACTTTCATTTCGCTTATAGACAAAGGTCATATTCTCTTTCTCATCACGACTGCCAGCAATAAAACCATCAGGAATGCAAGTACCTGCTTCCGTGGGTATTTCTGTATCCTTTCGGCCACTGATTTTGGATAATAAATTCCTCATTTTCATCATCGTTCTATCTGTAGCCTTTAATTTATATTCAGAAAAACCATCTTTGATAAAACCGGCTCTATCACGAGCATATTTTTCATCAGACAAATCCATAAATTTCATTGTTATAGTAAAAGCAACCCCATTGTTATATAAGTGAGCTTCTAATACCCGAGCATAGCTCGGAATGTCAATATCTTCGTTTTTTTCGAAAATCACACCTTTCAAATTATCTTGAAGGCGATAAACTTTTCTTAAAAATGGCATATCTTTAGGATAAATAGTTTTAGCTTCCTTTAATTTCTGTTCTCTTAACTGTATCCGCTGTTCAAATGCAGGTGGATATAAACGCTCAGTTTCTATTTGCGCATCACCAATAAATATCCCATCATGAATAATATTGTCAAATCCAGCAGGAAGATCTATCAAATAACGGCCCACACAGCGGGTCTGCATATTTGCTAACATTTCGTCTGTCATTTTCTTTTCCTTTTCAGTTAAAATCGGGTAATAAGATACGGGCATATGCCACCACAAGATATAAATAACCGCTAAAGTCAGTAAGGTCGTTTTCCTATTCAATTTTCACCTTTCACCGCCTGCACCATCTTCACAATTGAACGTAAGGTGAATAACCGGGCAAAAGTCTCTTCCGTCTCGTTATTTCCTTTATACGCACCTTCATGGTCGACTTCTGTTGCCAGCAAGCTGCGTAAATATCTGGCTGAAATACAGCCAGCCCGTTCCGGCACGGTACCATCCCCTTTATCCTTTGGCGGTGCTAGCTTAAAAGTTTTCGCCGCAACATCCTGAAAAGAAGGACCAACAGAAAACTGCACCATACGAGTTGTGCCCGTCTCTAAGTTATAAGGATCGTATATCGGCCGATCAAATGTCAGGCCGGAATAATCCTCCGTTTTATTGTAATAATCTTTACTGACTTCTTGCCAAGAGATAATTCCATAGGATAGATGTTTTTCACTGGCGCCATAAAAGGCATAAGTATTCGGGTGGTATTTACCAGTTAGCTCTTCAATAAATGGCCTAACTTCTTTTCTTATAAAATACGTATAATTTTCCCAGCTTTCATTATCTTTCCATTTATCCTTTTTATCCGGGTTTAAAAGCCGGGTTTCACATAATCCCCACCAGCGATCCTTTTCCAGATAAATCTCCTCATACGGATCTAATTTCGGCAGTTTATGCGTCATTTTACCATCAGCGATATGTAACCAGCCTCGACCATACTCCTTTCCCGGTAGAAGCTGTAATGGGCCGGGAGACTGCGCCAGCACCGGCGTCATCTCTTTACCATCATGACCGACAACCAGCCCAGTCATACCATCTTCACCGGTTTTCATCCTTTTATAGGTGGTCGGGGCACCCGTAGCAGGCATCACCCCATGCACAATGCCTAAAATTTTATCTCTGCCATTCAGCAATTCTGAATAATAACGAGCAACCAGCCCCCCCATTGAGTGAGTGACTAAAATCACCTTTTTGGTTGCACATCGTTTACCATAGAAAGTTAAAACCTTATCCACATATTGCGCCAGCCTCTTGGCTGAATCTTTATTAGATTGCAACCAGTTATAGCCCATCACATGAACCGGGTAGAGAAAATCATAACTATGGTCAACCTCTGCCTCGGTCAGCGGCTCTTCTCCCCACTCCGCATTCAGGTTCATATCAACCATACGTTGCCGAAGGGTTTTTTCCCCCTTCCCTGCCAGACAGTACTCAAAGGCCAGACGCTCATCATCCAACACCGCTTGAAGCCAGGGCAGGAAAGTGCCATAGCTCATATGGGCTATCTCCCCCCAACCGCGCTGCTTGCAAGTCTGGAATTTATTCTTCTCAGTGTGATCAGGAGTGATATCCCCGGAATCATCGACCTTTGTTTTATTCGGGTCTAAGGTTTTTTTCCTGTAAGACGCGCCCAAGCATGTCCAAACTAAAACATCAAAACTTAATATCCTGTTTAGCCGCCAGACTGACTCCCCCTCTGTCGATTTCAAATTACTCCCCATCACCCCCGGCAGGAAAATTACCGGGATCACTTTAGTCGCGTATTTCAAACAAGTCGCCACCAGATTTTCTTCAATTCTGGCATTCGGCACGTTGTAATAAGGGAGGCCCAGTTCATCATATTCAGGGTGAATAAAAATCTCATTTTCCTTCGGCTCACTCATCATTTACTCCTCATCTTTTATTTTCAATTGACTAATTTCCACCTCAACTTGCTTTGGCAAGGGACTCTTTCCATTCTGTACATATGATCATCCGTTCGGATCAAAGATATTTACACAGGCCACCCATATTTTTGCAATACATCAATGCATAAACAGGATGAGCGATTTCTGAATTTTCCTATCTTCCCGGCGGGTGCTTATAAAAATCAACTCTTTTTTTTCAAAAAAATACGATTTTTAATGCACACCCCTTTTTATCACCGATATAACAGCATGCCGAAAAAAATATTTAAACTTCATGACAATAAAATGACATTTATTGACAAAACTAAACCGACATTGATTGCCATAAAATGAAAGCGACCTGAATACGCTGTTATAATCATATTCCTATGATAACAATATCTATTTTCATCCTATTCAATAAATTACATCCGCTTTAATCTTATCACTCCTTTTTAAATTTCATTTACCTCATCACTATAAAGAAGAATCATTCTCATTCATGCCATACGAATAATAAGATAGCCAATAACATCAAGAAAACCCCATAGTAATATTCCTTCTTCAATGAGAAAAATATCATCAGGCTTTTCAATTATATAGCCAAAAATCTTTATCGGAATATCCGTATCAATATCTATCCTGCCCGGCTATTCTATTAATGAAAATAGTTAACGATTACGTTATTTCCTTATTTACTTATTTACTTATTTACTTATTTACTTATAATAACATGTATTATTCCGTTATCAGGTCATCGTCATTTACCACTGATATTGTCTTGTGACTACCCGGTTTTACCGCAAAGATATTTTTCGGCAATTTAAATCCGCGCAATTTTAATAATGCCAGCGGACCTTCGCCTAATTCTGTGCGTAAAATCCAGGTCAACGGTAATCCATCCGGGGCAGTAAAGATCAGGCGGTAACGGCTTTCATCCAGCCTTTCCGCTTTCGCCCGCTCCAGCCAACGGATCAGCCCCCAGTTTCCCTGATAATCACCGAACAACCGCGCCCCGGTATTAACACTGGTCCACATCAGCGTCACCCCCGGTTCATCGGTCTCGCCCGGCCAGCGAAAACTCTGCCAGCTTTCCATCTGGTTAAAATAGCGCAATTGCTGTCCATCTATCGTCAGGTCTGTTTCCGCTACATCCCGAACCGGTTTGGCCCGCAGTTCAAACCGCAGCCCCTGACTGCCATCGGCAAATAACAGGTCCGATAGCTGACTGAGCTGATTTATCGCTTTCAAAAAATCCGGGTTAACCTGCACGCCCTGACCATTTACCTCATCCACCACCCACTGGTTACCCGCTTTATGCAGTATTCCGCCTAATTGACGCGTCAAAAACTGCTCTATCCGCCCCGAATCCGACCGGATAAACTGACCCAGCATCGGCAATGAGATTTCACTTTCCCCTCTGGCAAACGGGTAACGGCCCGCAAATGCCCGGTTCCAGTTGTCCACTATCGCCCTCTGCCACTGGGTGTTCAGATTCGCTTCCGCCGGTTTCAGTACGCCCTGCCACGCCTGCGTTAACGGCTCCACAAACATTGCCTGACCAAAACCCCGCCATTGTCCCCCCAGACTGGCCGCTATCAAGCGCCCATAGCCCTGTGTATCGGTCAAATCGGTGCTTTTCCCTTCAAAGACCGTCTTAGCCAACGCATTCGCCATTGCCGGCGGGTCATCACTGTTGTTCATCTGTTGCAGTTTCAGCCGCACTTCGGTTAGCCGCGTGAGGAAGGTTTGTAAATTCAGCGTGCTGTCGGCCTTCATTCCCCCGGCCGCCTGATGTTCTCCCATCAGCGCCAGTAACGGCCCAAAGGTCTCGTTCATTGGCCCGCGCACACCGACCGTCTGTTGATCAATCATTCGCGGCGTTTTTTTATTCAGCAACGTCTTGGCGGATTTCACCAATGAATCCGATAAACTCGGCCCCTGTTGCCCGGTCTCCCCCTGATAGGCCAGTGTGTTCATCAACGCAATCAGCGGCGACTGACGCCTGTCCGCCATCAGGGTTAGCTGGTCGATAACATCCGACAAATTCCGGGTTTTATGCCAGCGCAAACTGTTGAGAAAATCCTGCCACACGCCGGCAAAATCGGTGAAGTAACGGGCGGTCAAGCGGGCTTTCAGCTCTTCGGGTGACACCGCAGCCGAGACTGTCTGACGGTTATCACTCAGCACCCAGTCAATCGCTTCCTTACGTGACGCCACCGCTTCCGCTATCGCTTTTTGTATCCCGCCTTCCCACGCCTGACGGGTAAACATCCCCGGTATCACGCGAGAGGTGGCAAACAGCCGTTCAGCATCGGTGTCGCCGGTCATTTGGTTGAGTGTCAGGTCCGCGTAATTTTTCTCCACCGATTGCAGCATCTGCTGGTAGAGCGCCGCTTCGGCATTGTGTTTACCCAGCTGGAGCAACAAAAGCTGACGCGCCTGTTTAACCAGCGCTTTATCCGGCGTTATCCGCCATTCGGGATGCGCGGGCAGATTCTCCGCATAAAACTTCCACAAACCCCACGACGCGTCCAGCCAGACACCGGGGGCAATGCCGGCCCGCTCAGGTTCATTTTCATTCAGTATTCGGGTTAAAAACGCGGCATCCGCTTTTTCCGGCTGCGCCATCATCAAATAAGCTTTCAACTGGTCGTGACCGGCTTGCGCCCATTTGGCCCTCAAAGGGCTGCCCGGCGGTAAATTCACTAATGCGCTCAGTTTCGCATGCAGCACCGCCGCCGCTTTGTCCCGTATCAGGCGGTTATTGACCTGCGCATAATAGGGCAGCACCGTCGTCAACAGTTTCTGATTCTGACTCAAGCTAAAACGCTCATACCACGGCACGCCATGTTCAGCCCGGTATTGCAGCCGTTCCACCTCGTTACTCAGGTCCTTTAAAGCTATCAACTGGGCATCAGAATTCTCCGGCTGAGTTTTGAGGTCAGTTACCACCGCCTGCACCTCGACTATCTGGTCACGGTTGGTGAAAAAGGAGAGCACCATGCCGGCGCCCCACAATAAGCCCAATGCCATCAAGCCATAACACACCGTCTGTTTGCGGAGCATGCCCACCCGCCGACCCTGGAAAAGACGACTGCCCTCCAACACCCCCTGCCAGGCCGTATCGGGCAGCCAGATCTGCGGGATGCGAGTCGTCAGCGCCTTAAGCGGCAAACTGAACATCAAACCACGCAGCAAGACCACATCGCCATACTCCGCTAACCACGGCGTCAGGACCTGTTTCCAGTGAGCAATCCCCTGTTGTTTCAAGTTCGCTGACAGACGACAGAGAAAATCGTGGGCCGTCTTCTCCAGCAGTTGCTGCATGCCGCGCCGACGCAGCGGGTCAACCAATTCTTGTAACTGGGTCGCCACGATATCCGGGGTACACCGTTCAGGAAAAAAGCAGCCGACGGCCTGAGTGATGCGCTCTTCCTGAGACCAGACGCTGTGACACACCTGCCACAGGTAGACCGGAGCCTGCCAGCGCAACTGTTGAGCCTGTTTTTGCAACATCCTCAAAGCTTTATCCATCCACGCCGGCTGCGCGCTTTGGTCTTCGGTCAGCGCCCAGACAATGCCATTGAGCGGCCGGTAACGGCGCAGGCGACGCAGCGCCATCAACTGAGCGGTATTCGGTTCAGCCTGCAAACTGCCGCCCCAGAGCAACAACACGCGATAACCCTCCAGCCAGTGCGCAGTGGTCAGCCCCGGCGCAATGGCTTCCACCTGCTCCACTTCGCCCACCACCAGTAAAATGCGGACTTTATACCACCAGAACCGCCCGTAACGGAGGCGCATGCGGTCAGGCAAGTCTTCTATGGCAGAGACTGATTCAGGGAGTTCTGTCGCTACAGAAATTTTTTCGTGATTGCCATTGCCTTCGGCATCAAACTTACCCCACTTCAACCGGGCATTTCCCTTGCCACTGGCGGTCAGCCACATATTTATCAGCCAACCCACCATGACACACAATGCGGTTAGAAAACCACAAGCCATCAACATCGTGTGACAAAACAGAGGGTCCCAGCCAAACCACTGAGCAACCTGCTCCGGAAGCATCAATAATGCTCCTCCGAACCAAAGCAAGATGCCAAGAATGATCGTAAGAATAGAGACGAATAGAGAATGAAGTTTCATGAAAGATCCTGTTTATCTGAAAGTAAGGGCGTAGTGACACCCACCCAAAGTTGATCAGCGCTGGTTTTATGCGCATACAATTGTGCGGTCTGTTCTTGTCTGGCTTGCTCACTGGCACAAATCAAAGCTAACCAAGGCGCCGCGCATCCTGTATAGCCAAAGGATTTCTCCAGCAACCAACAGGTCTCCCCATCCTTAAGTAAAAGCCCTTGTTGTTCTATTGCCGCACTCCACACACTGTCAGTCGATGTTCCCCAACCGGTTAACCAACTATTACCAATGTTATCTGTCCCCTGTTTTGCCCAGAGCAATGCCCGTTCTATCGCTACAGAAGTCCGCACAACCGGCTCACAGTGTGGCCTGTGGATTATCGTCAACTCAGTTGAGATTTCCTCCGGGATGGGGTGATTAGCAAAAATCAGTGCCACAACAGCTTCTCCAGCAATATTTAGAGGGATATCCTGTACTTCTGCGGCGATAACGATCAAAACCGAAGGTGAAGCTGGTTTCATATCTAGCCAGTTATCCAAAACTGCCAGCCCTTGTCCCGGACAAGTCAATGTATTTGGGAGAAATATCTCCGGCATCATGACATCGGATTCACTCACATTGAGCTGGATAGAACAGTAGCGGCGCCAGCGGGAAGGCAGCGCTTCTAAGAACGGGAGCACATCGGCCAAAAGCAGATCTCGCGCCGTCATGAAACGTTTGGCAGCAAGTAATTCATCAGAAAGCCGGGCATATTGGATCACTGCGTCTTGATCTTTTGATGTTACCGGTGACATCAACACCTTTTTCTCTTGCAACGTACCCGGAAGTTGCATGGCATCGTTGCCCGCAGGCGCAGACGCGTGAGTAAAAATCAATCGGGCACCGCTCTGTCCTCTACGAATTTCCTGCTCACGAATGGCCTGACATTCCCTGTCCCAACCATCGGCCCACACTTGTTGGCATTTATAGCCGAGTCGTCGTATGCCAAAACAAAGCAACCAGAATGAAAACGGGAAAACGAAAAAGCAGTACCAAAACACACTGCCTGAACGCATATCTTGCCAAAACCATAATGTTGTGATTGCGCCTGTTACCAGACAAACGATCAAAAATATTAGCCAGCGCAAGGTGACTGGACGTACCGGACGTGGGGCTTTATCCGGAATAGCATCAAGATTGATGGACATATTAATCTACCGTCCCCACTGAAAATGAACTGATTAACGTACAACCACAGGCGCAACAGTGCCCATTCAAAGCAACTTCCCGGTCATCATCAAGATAATCAGGACAGCCCTCAGCGATTGTCGTTTCACCATGTTTAGGACAAGAAACCTTATCGCCTTTTCGGGCAACAGAAATATTATCAAATTCAATTAAGTTAGATCCCTCTAAAACAGTTCCTCCGGATGAAGTTTTATCACCCTTGCGAATAAATGCCGGCATAAATGCCCTCCAAATTTAAAGTGATTAATCGATAAAAGATCGTTGAAAAGAAATATCTCTTTTCAATGCTATATTTACTTGGCTCGGACATTTTCTTATTAATACATATCCATAAACAAAAATAAAACCTGATATATATTGATAATAAAAACAATACAAAGACTGATTTGCTCCATTGCAACAAATAAGATATCAGTAATAATTTTAGTCCGGATAAGACTTTGTTATTACTTTGGTACCATTTTTGTTTTCGTTAAAATAAATTTCTGTTGTGCCTCCAGAGAACCCGATAATAATTTTCAATTTGTTTTTATTTATCCATAGATATTTAATCTCTATACAATCTTTATTACATTTAACGGTTATATTTTTCATCACATTGAGTTTTTCAGGAAGATAAAACCCATCACTTCCTTCAATAGCATTATTTCTAAATGCTGCATATGCCTCGATAATATTAACTCCATTGTAATCACATTCCGTTATATCTCCATTCTCATAAACTAATTCTATGGGCTGTTCAATATGTTTACAAAAATCATTTCCTAATTTAGTATTGGATAATGATTTAGAGTTGTTTACTCTGGAATAAAATACAGCGTATCCATCATAAATAAAAACCATCTTATTATCTATATAAATAAAATCAGAGAATGGATATTCACATGTTTGATCAGGATCAACCGGAGAAATATTATAAATATAGTCACTTAGCTTGATATTATATTTAGAGAAAAATTCCCTATACAGTTCGACAGTTTTGTTGCTATACCAATAACTGATAGGCGTTTTTTTCTCAGCGAGATACTCATACGAACACAATCCAGTAACATTCAGGATATTATTATTGAAATTCATTTTTCTCATCCTAAATGTATTTTCAATAACACCTTTATTCACTCCGTCAGATATAGCAACAATAGGCCCTGATACATAAGAATATCCCCATTCAGAATTATTCAGACCTCTTTTAATAGTGCTTGCAGAAGCCTCTTTATCTTCTCCATAAGAAAATGATTGAAAAAATAACAAAGTAAATAAAAAAACAAAAGTCATATTAAGTTTATTCTTCATATCTACTCTCCTCATCATTAGTGATTATGATCGTATATTTAATGCGCCAAATTCATTCTGTTTTAACCTAACGTTATTCCATTAACCCTTCTAAACCAATGAAGTAGGGTTACTAACTCCTTTAGTCATTAAAAATTTTATTTATTTCTTATAAATGTCTTCTTTCCCTACCAACTAAACCATTCTCACTCTTGGCAATATTATTTTTATTAATTCAAATTCGGAATTTCTTGTAATTTCCTATCTGTTTTACACGCCAATAAAGTAAGGTTTTTTGATTTCAATATATTGGTTATCATCATTTTTTTCTTGTTGGTTTCTACAGTCAAACAAGAACAACCATAACCATAATTTATACCTGTCTTGATATATTGGCTGGCAGGAAAATCTTTAAGCTTATCCAATCCCTCCGAACTATAACCTCCCTGAATTGATATGATCCATTCACCCTCGCTGTCCAATAACCAGATATTGGATGGTGATGGATTAGCTAACCAACCACACCTTAATTCACTGGCACCAACATCAAGCACGAAAAACACACTTAAAATAAAAAATAATTTATTCACAATAATTCTCCATTATTCAACTTAGCTAGATAATTTTCAGAAACTCTTTAATTCATTTGGCATGATCTGTTCTACCTGGCATTTGGTAAAAAGAATTAATCTACTCACTCCAATGCTCTCCATACATCACTTGCTGTTTTGTATTTAAAATGACTTATCTCACCATTGCTAATTCCTTCTATACCTTGTCCAAAATATGAAGTTAGCTTTTCGTCTTTTTTAATTAAATTATCCTGACTGGGAGAAAAGTAGGCATTCACCATATAATACTGTCCGTAGGACGGTGCTCCTCCAGCATTAACATCCCATTTAATTATAGTAAAGAATCTGTCTGCATACTTTCCTTTACCCCAGAAAACAGAAATAACCTCTGCAATTCCAGCATTATATCCATAAGAATCGAAAAGAACACCATTGTTAATATTACAACGATCGGGTAAGAAAAGCGCTTTAACATCCGGATAATCTTCATTTTTATTACTATAAAAGAATAGTAATGCACTATTATTAACCAGCCTGCCAGAATTAATAGTTTGTTGATAATGTCGATCAAGAAAATGCCGATTCAATATATCTCTATTAATTTCTTCACATGCCAAAGAATAAATTGGAAAAAAAAGATAGAATAAACACCATTAATTTTGCCATTCAGAGCACCTAACCTACAATTTTAAATAGATTTAACCTAATCTAAAATAAACATCACAGCGTGTACCACACACCACAAAATACAGAAAACAATTATTTATACTTTAATTTATCAAATCAACGAACTTTTCCTTCAATAAGGATTGACTAGCATTTTCATTTATCCCTGAACTGATTTCACATTTTTGATGGCTAATTAAACTTCCATCTTTCATTATACTGATCCCTGACTCAAAATTAGGATATCTCCCCATATAATCTTCTGACCTGATTATTCTATCATATATTATATAATGATAATTACTGTTCTCAAATCTAATATGACTTTCTCCACCACCACTATACCCTGTATAGCTAAAATAAAAATCTCCCTTTCTATTTGTTTCTGGATAAGTAAAGTCTACTTTGTTATTTTTCTCATGTTTATAATAAATATAATCGTTTCTTTTACATACAGAAAATTTACTCTCTTTCATAGCACAATGAAAAACAACGACCTCATTATTTTTACATAAAGTTGTAGCCGATAAAGGGGCATTCAAAAAAAACACACCTAATAGTAAATATTTCTTCATATTATATCCTCATCAAATTTTTCAAATTACTTAATCTTGCAGTTCTATCAGCTAAACCATTTTCACCTCCATTTACCAGTTTTGTTACTCTTTTGATATCATCATTGTCAGCAGCAATATTTATATTCACACTTATCCAAAAAGCGAATGCTGTTTCTAACCCTATAGTTATATCCATTGTAATTAAACCCAGATTATCGACAAGGTTAGCACTACCATTAACATTATATGCTTTCCTGTTAATTGTATAATTCCACGCGCCCTATTTAGAATAAAATATTTTTATTTATATTTTTCCTTTATATACTTTCTTATAGAATCCGAATCTTTATAATCAAATATTAGACCAGATGAACCATAACCATCATATCCTGATAAATTTTCATCATTTGTCAGTCTTCTGTTTATTACCAATTCACCTCTATCATATCTGTAGAAAAAAACTTTATAACGAATTGCACTGATATTTTCCTCATTCCATGATACAAGAACAGCAGCATTCTTAACTTTATCAACAAAGATGAAGAAAACAGTTTTAATTTCAGGGACACCATCATAAACATTATAATTATCAATTACCTTTCTATTTTTATCATATTTTTCCACAAGTGAAATGGATTTATTTCTTTCCTTAATAAAAGAAATAGTTATATTCTTATCTAGCGAAAAAGGCCCTTGTACAATATTATCTTGTGCCTGACATATAAAAGACACAAAAAAAAGAAAAAATAATATAATGCGTTTCATAATTTCAATCACTCTCTTTCAATTTCAAGCCCAAGAAGAAGTGCCACTTTGTTATATTTTTTAGTCTATCTGCATATCCATTTTGCCCTCCATTTACGACTTGAGTAACTTCTCTGACCGAAGATAGCTTAGCAAGATTTTTCAAATACATACCATACGTATCTGTTTTTCTTGTCCAAAATAGATTAAATCATCACCCTAGAAAAACTCGTGGTAGAAAAACACTGAATGAATTATTTAAGGGAATACGAACATATTTATTTCTGGATTAACGATGTTGCACTTATTATGTAAATCTACCAAACTATTTTATCTATCAACAGGAGATACCAATGAATAAGCTACTTTCTCTAATCATCCTATTCACTTTTTCATTGCCGGGAGTGACTTTCGCTGCTGCGGTACAAAGCTATGTTCATCCAATTATTAACATAAATACAATTATGGGAAAAAGCCAGTTAGTGTTTTATGAAGCATCCAACAATGAAGGCCCTGAGTATTGTGGCGGAGAAGGAACAGGTATTATCGCTAAAGTTATAACTCCTAAAAAAGAGATTATAATCGACTGTTATGACCTCTATAAAGAAATGCCTAAAGTTCTTACTGTCGTATTAAAAAAGACTTCCAATAGCAAATACCCACAAATATTTGTGCTTACATCAACATTTGACTCAAATGCGGCTATTGATGGTACATTATATCAAGTTCATTCTTATGATACTTCAAAGAAAAGCATACCAGAAATCAAGTTAAGTAGTAAGTTTTCATGTATAGATGGATACTCATACGAAGAAAAAAGAAAACTTACATGCGATTTGAAAAATGCAAACGCCATTAAGAAATTATTTTAACGTTCAAACAATGCGGGTTATAAGATAACCAGCGCTTTATTTTCACAGCTCCCTGACCTCGTTCTATATATGAACGATACAAGATTCACTTAGGCTGTACACTATCAAATAGACTCTTTAAGTTATTAACTTTTTCTTTAACTAACTCCATTCTTTTTTCTGCACCTAAGTTTCCCCACATAGTTCCATCTCTGGTATAAAAATCTCGCAGAAAAGAATAATAATTATCACGATATTCTAACCAAGATTTTTGAGCCTTAACTAGTGCCTTTCTTTGATTATTATCGAGAATACTTAAGAGTTTTTTATACTCAATATTAAGCTCTTTATCCCATTCATCAGTAGCATTGCTGTAACATAAACTTATCTCAGGAGTTGAAAATGATTTATCTAAACAAGCATCTAAGGAATCATCTATCTGACCTGCATAAGACATTGAACTAAAAAAAATCATAATGGGAAATAATCTCTTCATAAATCTTACCTCAATTCCACAAAATACGTTCATAATGGGCCAAAACCAAGGCATGGTCTATCCGCAGGTCCTATTTTGCCACCGCCAGTAAATGGCGTAATAGGATTTTCACGCATTCCTCTGCCATTTACTTGTTGAAATCCGTAGTCGTCTCCTCTTCCAACAAACGAAATCCCAGTTTATTCAGGTCATGTTGATCTACCTCCGCCGTAAATTCCCCATTTTGTTTTACTCAGCCGGTCTGCATCACTTTGTACCAGTTCACCCGTTTTTATCGTTAACCAGAATGGTCAACGCTTTTTCCATTGACAAGAACCATCATTCATAGCATCAAATACCTGTGTGAAATCGTACCGTTTTTTCGACTTTGTGTTTATATATACAAAAGAAGAGAAAATAGCGCCTTGTCTTACAGTTATGTATTTACCTTCAGGTTTACCATTGATAATTTCTATCCAGGTTGTAGTATATTCATACGGCCTTCCTTCAGTAAATTCCTCTGCACTTTCTTTAATCGGAACAACAGTTATAGGGTAATTAGATTTCTCATATTTTACATATCCACCTAACCATTTATCTCTCCCTCCATCATTTATAGTAACAAACTTTAAATTAATCCCTTTCTGATCATTGGAAGTAAAACAGTTAATATAAGAATTCACACTGGCATTAGAAAAAAAAGGGAAAAAACAAAAGATAATGAAAATTATTTTTCTAAACATACCAACCACCTTAATTTTTTGAAAGATCAGAAATCCGATCATTAGAATAAATTAATAAATCCTTTCCAAGTACTTTATAGTATTTACTGTTATATTACAGCCTCTTATAGTTTCTCAACACCCCAAAGCATTATCCTTATCACACGCTAAAAACGTAATGAGATTTCTAAGATTATTTTTTTTCACCGTCTTACACATCAGCAGAAACTCTTTTTATTATCATTATTTACAACACTTACCCCGCTAGATTTTTCATTATTTTCATAATTATCAAATACTGTATATCTATAATTTTCATTGACAAAAGAAACATAAATATACTCCGTTTGATATCTCGTATAATGATTATATAAAAAACCAGAATAGTTATCTCCAAAAGAATTAAATATAAAACTGTTTATTCCCTCTTTTGACAAAGAGTATGATAACGCGCCATCTTTTATTTCCAGTTTTACATTACCTTTCTTTGTATTACATGAAAAATAAACATCTGAATTATTTTCACTCTTAGCATAAGAGTTGTGAAAAGAAAGTAAAGAAAGCAAAAGTACTAAACTACCTGTGAGATATAATCGCATCATAATTCCTACTCATTTTTACATCATATCCATTCTGACGATGCCCGTTGTATATTCGAGAAAAAAACTGTCAGTCCTTCGCTCTTAGGGCCTTAATCAATTCAATATAAAGTTAATAAAATAGTCATTGAAAATTTATTTACTCCGTATAAATATTATTTTTCTTTTCACATTCATATTAGCATCATCAAATGGTTTTGAATCTTCAATAACCCATATAAGTTTATTCTTTTCTTTTGTTATTCTCGCGGTTCCACTACCACCAAAAGTACTCATAAAATAAACATCAGCAACATTACCATTTATATGACCTTTTATATTTAACACATCATTATCCTCACAATCTATCCTATTGCCATTATTTGTTATAAAACAATACCTGCCTACTATTACATTTTTATTCTCCTTTAAATAAAGCTTATAAGTGTCATTATTATACTGTGAAATCCAATAGCCAGAAAAAGCAAATGCTTGGGAACAAAAAAACAATAATAGAAACAAAATCTTTTTCATATAATCACCTTTAAACAATCATTAACTCTATCTAATCATCCTGCAAGATATTTCACTTAATTATTACAACTATCATTTATATATATTAATGATTCAAAATATCCCTTTCTGACATTCACAAAAAACTATCTTGATCTTCATAAGGATAATTAATGTTCCATATGACAATCTAATCTTAAATTTTAGATCATCCAGAATCACTCGGAAGTATTCATTGACATTAATTGCTCTATGCGAATTTTCATTATTTTAGTTAAACATCTTTCATCACTACCACATTTGTTTCTGTTTTTTAACCATTCCACTTGCTCCGCGTGTAAATTTCTTAAATTATCTCGATCTCCTATAGATTGCTGTAACTCTTTCGTTAATATCCAAGTCTTATTAACACTATTATCCCATGCTGCCAAATCAAAATTTTGACAGATAGCTCTTTCTGTTTTACTTTGAGCATTCTTACAGTTAAATGACGCAACTGGAGTGGGTTTTTGAGGCAGTCGGTTCATTTTGATAATAGTCAAATCAAACCAATTAGTTAATAAAGTATCTCTATCTATAATAAAAAACCATGTTCTATTGTCATTATTACCAACGCCAGGGCCAAAATAACCTGATTTACAAGAGAACTTCTCCACGGGATATAAATAAGATTCTAAAATAGCGCTACATCTTATACCACTCATAATTCCATATATAACAATAGGTTGAATAAGGCCATGTGTAGCAAAATTATGAAACGCTATTTATTCTATTACCATCAATACTCAATTCGTAATCTTTAGCTGTTGTATTTTTATCCCCCGCTGATATTTTCGATATTAACCTATTTATTGTTTCCGTTCCTGATGAGACTGATAAAGATAAACATGTCCCATCCTCAGGAAAATTAGAAGATAGTCTATTAGCACTAATATCTAACACTCTACCAACTAATCGAGGATCATTGAATTGATAATTAAGCCGCCTAGTTGAACTATTATTTATTTCAACCTGTCTAATTTGCCACTTTCCATATAAGGAAACTGGGGTCAATGACTCAGAAAATGAACTAAAACTCGCATTGAAAAGTAAACCACCCAAAATTACTCTTTTAATCAATTCTCTATACATACTCATTATCGGTAATCCCCTTTTGTATAAAGATTAACTTTATATACCCGTCATCTTTCAAGTTGCCTCTTTGTTGGCCACACTCACTCACCCCGGTAACATAGTTATCTATGCTCCCGGGGATTCGCTCCCTTACCGCCGCGATCCATCTGGAAATCTATAAGGTATAGTTATATCCATTGTAATTAACTCCGGACTTCGATAATGTTAACACTACTATTAACATTATATGCTAAATAAATCCTGTTTATTTCAGCATAGATATGTTTTCCCGTTAATTCTATAATTCCACGTCCCCTATATAAGTAACCATCACCTAATTCAGATTCTTCTAAGACAGTTCCTCTGGATGAAGTTTTATCATCCTTACGAATAAATACCTCCTGACTTAAAGTGATTAACTCATAAAAAATTGTTGAAAAGAAGTATCCCTTTTCAATGCTATATTTTACCTGACTCAGATATGTACCTAGTAATACATATCTGAGCAATGATGGACTAAGAGCATACGCCAGTATTGCTTGCAAGCTTGTACTATTAGTTAATTGATAAAGTTAATCCTCGTTGAGCTAATAATTTCAATCTGGATAATATTTTGTTACAACCTTTGTTCCATCACTATCTTCTTTAAATGAAACCTCTGTCATTCCGCCCATAAAATTTAATATAATTTTTAATTTCTTTTTATTCTCCCAGAAGTATTGAACATCGACATCATCTTCTTGGTGAAAAACATGAGTATTTTTCATCACCTCCAAACTCTTAGTCAAATATTTACCCACATCACTTTTATTTATATATTTATTATAAACATCAACTAATGTTTCTTTTTCGTAAAAACACTCGTCAATAGCACCATGTTCGAAAACAAATCCTAAATCTTTTTTTGATGACTTACATTTTGTATTCTCAGCAATGTGATGTAACCTTTTATCCTTCTCTTCAAAATAAAAGATAGCTCTTTGTTTATAAACAAATATAATAGCCCTATCCAAAACAATAAAATCAGAAAATGGATATTCACATTTTTCCGTAGAAAAAACAGGAGATATGACATATAAAAACCCAGGTATTTTCACATCATTATCAGAAAAAAGTTTTTTATAAATACTAACTGTTTTTTCACTATGCCAATATTCTAACGGAGATTTTTTTTGAATCGCGTATTGATATGAACATTTTCCAGAGATACTTACCATGTCATTTTCAAATTGAATGTTTTTTCCAGCAAACATTTTATTATAGAAATTATCATCCAATTCCATTGTTGAATATCTTATAGGAGAAGACACATGTGAATATTCCCATTTTGTCGCATTTAAAAAAGCATATGGAGAATTTTCTTTTGCTTTCTGCTCAATCTCACTGCTAGCATTTGCTTGTAATGAAACCATATAAAAAGATAACAAAAAAATATATATTAATGCTTTTGCCATAATATTTTACCTAGTTAATGAATGTAAAATAATATAATTTTCATTCATATTTTTCCTTTATATACTTTCTTATAGAATCTGCATCTTTATAATCAAATATTAAACCAGATGAACCATAACCATCATATCCTGATAAATTTTCATCATTCGTCAGTCTCCTGTTTATTACCAATTCACCTCTATCATATCTGTAGAAAAAAACTTTATAACGAATTGCACTGATATTTTCCTCATTCCATGATACAAGAACAGCAGCATTCTTAACTTTATCAACAAAGATGAAGAAAACAGTTTTAATTTCAGGGACACCATCATAAACATTATAATTATCAATTACCTTTCTATTTCTACCATATTTCTCCACAAGTGAAATGGATTTATTTATTTCCTTAACAAAAGAAATAGTTATATTCTTATCTAGCGAAAAAGGCCCTTGTACAATATTATCTTGTGCCTGACATATAAAAGACACAAAAAAAAGAAAAAATAATATAATGCGTTTCATAATTTCAATCACTCTCTTTCAATTTCAAGCCCAAGAAGAAGTGCCACTTTATTATATCTTTTTAGTCTATCTGCATATCCATTTTGCCCTCCATTTACGACTTGAGTAACTTCTCTGACCGAAGATAGCTTAGCAAGATCTTTCAAATATACACCATGTCTATCTGTTTTGCTTATCCAAAATGCAAATGCCGATTCAACACCATACTCAATATTATTAATAACTAAGTCTGGATTATTCTCAAAATCCTTAATATCTTCTGGATTCATCTTATTATGTATGAATGTAAAATTCCGGTATGCGCTTCTCCCTGTAATCTGAATCATTCCTCTTCCTCGATACTTATAGCCATCACCACTTGCTTCATCACCATTACCCATCCGATGAGAATAGACATAGTTACCTAAGTTTCTAGCATTCCCGACGTAATGTTCCTCTTGAGTCCATAATTTCTCTCTCAATTGTCCTAGAATACAAGTATCTGTCGTTCTATTATAATTTTTTTGCCCTCCTTTACATCCAAAAATCTCTCTCATTCTTTTAGCTGAATATTTTCCCAAATCTTCTTCTATTATAACGAACCCGCTTTCATGTCCTATTTGTGATAGAAAATGAGCAATTTCTTTGCGATCTAACAGATCATACGCTTGAGCATATTTATTGATATACTGATGAATAGATTGACACTGCTCAGTATTCTTCCCTAAATTAGCTTCAATTAACATTTCAAGCGTAATAATTTCTTTATTCACACTGATATAATCCAAAAACACCACAGGATGCATATGCCACACTGGCTTCCCGCTACTGAATGGTTCCACTTCCTTCATCCATACCTGATCATCCAAATACTGCCGCCAGAACTTATTCGCCGTGCGGTTTTTTACCACATTCGTAAAAAAGTTCTCCCACGGTCCCCCTTGACTGTCTTCATACCATTCACTGCTGTGCTTCACGATAAACCTCGTCACCACGTTAATCATTTCCGGGTTATACAACCCAAGGCGCACCTCCTGCGCATTCAACTGCCCATCGCCGTCTTTATCCAGCTTCCGTAAAATACGTTCATAACGGACCGGAACCAAGGCATGATCTATCCGCCTGTCCTGTTTTGCCACCGCCAGTAAATGACGCAATAAGACTTTCACACACTCTTCTGCCGTTAACTTGCTGAAATCCGTGGTCGCCTCCTCTTCCAACAAACGAAATCCCAGTTTATTCAGGTCATGTTGATCTACCTCCGTTACAAGTTCCCCATTCTGTTTTACCCAGCCGGTCTGCGTCACTTTGTACCAGTTTACCCCGTTTTTATCCTTAACCGGGCTGGTCAGCGCTTTCGCCAGAACGATTTCCTGCTGCGTTCTGACTTTCAAGGGGGTAAAAGTTTTGTGTGTCGCGTCATAACTGTGCAACATCTGATTAAGACCGCAAATAACATATTTCCGGCCATCCGCCAAGCGTTTTGTGTTATTGACAAAATCCGGCAAGTTATCGTCAGCACTCAACACTTCAATATGCGTAAAATAGTAAGACATTCGGTCAGGCAACCGGGCCGCAGGCGATTCAAATAATCCCAGATGGCCTATCGGGTCTCCGACGTTTATGCGGATAACCTCATCACCCATCAAAGTTTGTACACTATCAAACGCCCCTTTTTTAACTGCCGTTTGCATCCAAACCGGCATCTGGGGACAGGCTTCACCTGTCTGCTCAACAAACTGAGGATCTAATTCCACCCAAAATTTTTTCTTATCTTTTACTACGCCTCCCTCTAGTTTCTGCGCCAGACCAAAGCGTACTTTGTCATAACGGGTCGAGATGATGGTGGTCATAAAGAAATCCGCAGTCTGATAGACCAAAAACTCATCACCGTGTTTCAGACTGCCGTTTGTCGGCGGAATATCATAATCACGCCGTTCCCCCCGTTCCGTCACATCGAATGGTATACCGTATTGCTCCTCATTATTTGCGGTAAACCGGTGGGTATTCAGTGTGTGTTGCACAATCGCTCTATAACGTGGGTATGCCGGGTAGTCGCTCACCGGCGCCAGATGCATATACAGGCTGTAGAATGTCAGCAGTGTTTCATCCTGTGCCTTGTACTCTGACTTCACCAACGCAAAAGTACTGGAGTATTTCAGTTGTTCATCACGAAAATAAGGGGCTTGTAAATACGCTTTATTCAGCCGGTAAGCCACTACTTCCCCCTCAGCCATACAGCGCAGCGGCATCACTTTGTTCTGTTGCAATAGATCCGGCGTCAGTTTGGAATACGGCGCACTGGCCCGGTCACTGAGATGCACGCCGCCGTGCCACAGGCCATTCGCCCCAACCAGCCAAGCGCCATTAGGCTCAGAACGCAGTTTCGCCAGCATGGCTTGCAGGCTTTTATCATCGGTGGCCTGATAAGGCTGGCCATCATTTTCTCGGCTGACAGGAAAACAAATTTTCATTGGTGCAGGCTCCTTATCCTGAAATTGAACCCGTGTGATCGGGAGTCGTTTCTTTTAATTCTGTTTTGGGAAAGGCAGATACTTTTGTGTCGATTGAAGCCCCACCTTGCTTTACGTTGTAACTCTGGCATTTCACTTGATAGCCTCCCAATGTCCCAAACTCGATACCACTGCCATCCATCTTGAGATAGGTTCCCCCTGCGTTCAGCGTCAGTGTCTTGGGTGTGGTAATCGTGATGTTGTTATCGCTACTAGAGAGAGTGATTTCCTGTTGCGCCATCAATTCCATCTCATCATGCTGGGCCTGTAGCTGTACCTTGCCCTGATTGGCAATCAGCTTGATGCCTAATTTTTGGACAAATAAACCAAACGCTTCTCCTACGCCGATAAACAAACGTTTCATCACCCCGATATCCGCGTGTTTGCCGACATTGACCATCAGGTTTTCTTTAGCGGCCATTTGCATATGTTCACCACTGACCAAAGAAATACCCGCCGGTGAGCTGGCTAACAGTACTGCTGTCTGCAATTGCGTAACCCGCTCTTGGGCATAACTCAGTTGGGTTTGTACGTCGGCGGCAAGAGACGCGGCCTGTGTCGCTGCTTCACTGAGTGTTTGCATCTGTTGGTTGGCTTGTGCCAGTGCCGATAACGCTTCCTGCATCTCCAGCGTTTTGCCCTGTGCTTTCAACTGTTCATCGGTACTGATAAACAACCCCTTACCGGCCCGGATCGCGCCCCAGTCGTCGGTTCGCAGCTCAAAGCCTTCTCCCCGTTTATCCGGGTGCGGGCGCTGGCTATCGACGAGATGGCCGAGATTCAACTGGCTTTTACCGCCGTATTCGGTACTCAGTTTGATGTGCTCTCTGCCGCGTTCGTCATCCATCCGCAGTTTGTTATTCGCCGGGGTGCGCAGAACGTTGCGTTTGTAGTTGTAGAGATTGACGTGATCCGGGTGCTCCGAGTCATGCAGGGCATAGGCGATGTAGGGCCGGTCCGGGTCGCCCCCTTCAAAGGCGATCGCCACTTCGGTGCCTTCCAGCAACGGCCAGTGAAAGCCATACTTCTCCCCCGCATACGGACGCGCCAGACGCACCCACAGGCTTTCTTCCCCTTGCGGCCATTTCTCCCGGTCAAAGTTAAACGCCACCCGATATAAGCCGTTTTTGTCGATGTCGCCGTAGGTATCATTCACTTTCGTGCTGCTCACCCGCGCGGGTATCGTGCCCGCCATCACCGGTTTCGGCACCCGTTCCGGGCGGAAGCAGACGGTTTCGGAATAGGGAATGGCAGTGAACGCCATTTCAAAACTGCTGTCCCGGCGGGCGCTGTTGGTGATCTGGGTGATGATCGCCCCTTTACGAAACGCTTCCGGGGCGTCTCCCTTCACTTTCAGCTCCTGCCCCGGCACCAGCGTGGCGGAGGTGGTCATTCCCCGCAGGCGAATGCGTTGATTCAGGTAACGCTCGTGATGCAGGCGGGCATAAAATACTCCGCTTTCCGCCTCCGGTTGATAGGCGTAACGGTCGCCGGGTATCCGGTAGTGATCGCGGTAATGGTACGCTTCGCCATAAGTCGTTCGGTCGCCCCGTGTCACATCCGCCTCGGTGTTCAAGCCGGGATACGGCCGCGCATCGTGGTAGTCATAATTGCGGGTCGCGACTTTTCCCTCCACCACCTGATACGCGGTTTCCATGCCCCAGACCACCGCGTCCTCCTCGCCATGCATGCCTGACGGATTGCGGGCAGGCAGGTAGACGTTGAACTGGTAATCACGCTGGTCGTCGTAAAACTCCACCACATCGATCTTTAATCGGTCATCGGCGGTCACTTTGTACCAGATACCCACTTCCGCCAGCAGGCGCTGGATAAAGCGCAGGTCATCTTCGCCATACTGCATCACCTGTTCCCGCCTCGGGTAGCTGTACGCCAGACTGAACAGGAAATCCTGCCCGCGAAATCCGTGCCGCTCCCGCAGGATTTTCTCCACAATCTCCGGCACCGACAATTTTTGGTAGATGGCGTATTGATGGCTTCTCGCCAGCAACGCCAACCGGGGTTCCAATGTCACTTCGTAACGACTTTCATCCCGCGAGGTGGAGAGCAGTTTAAAACCGCTAATCACTCCGTAAACCGAGCGCAATGGCGCCGGGGGTTCGATCGGCCAGCCCCGTATCCCCGGATTGATCTCAGGCGAAGTCAGGGTAAATGCAGCCTGCTGCATCAGCATCTGTGCCGGTTCAATCCCTTTCTCCACACTGGTGAATTCAATGGCATAGCGAAACGGCTGGCTTAAGGCTTCCTGCCCGGCAAAGGCCAGCACGTCCAGCGGGGCTTTATTGCCCCACACTTTTAGTCTGTAGCGGCTGTGATCAAAGATGATCATCGGTGTTGGATTTGTCATATTTTCTTCCGATTATTCCTCAGTCGTTTGGGTACGCTACCGCCCATAGCCGTATACCGAGGCCCATAAGGTCATGATTTATCTGGTTTTCAGTTTTTTATCGCGGGGCCTCCCGCCCCCCGCGATTAGACAAAAAATGAAAAAACAGCAGACGGATTAAACCGTCTGCCGCACTTGCTACACCGTCGTGCGTTCATTCCACGCATCAGCGTGAATGATGTTGCCGTCTTTGTAGGTCCAGGTGATTTTTTCGTAACGAAGCTCAACACGTTCCAGATGGTTGTGCTTCTCTTTGGTTGGGTCTTTGATGTCATGCATCAGCGGCGCCACTTTCACCACTTTCACGTTGTCCAGTTGGGTGATGAAGTACTCTTTCTCCTGACCTGCGTCATCAATGCTGTACCACTTGATTTCAGCGGATTTCAGGGTCTGGCCGGTGGTGACCGCTTTATATAGATAGGGACTTGATGCATCCACCTCTTTGGTGAAAACCAATGGAGCATGCACACGGGTACCCGTCAGTTTGCCGGTGTTGTTGTCCGTCGGAATGTGCAACATATGTTCCAACGCCACAATCTCAATGCTGCCCTCCCGGCCCTGTACATCGACAGAGCCTTTGATGTCAGCGCCGCCGTCATCTTTCAGCCATAAATAAGCGGGAATCGCCATAATGGTTACTCCTAATTGTTACTTAAGTGATGTCGCCTGTAGCGGCGACGTTGTTGATGTGTCCGGTACTTTCTGCGGTCGCGCACAGGCGGCCGCATGCGGTATCAGACGGATTTCAACCCTGCGGTTGGCTGCTCGCCCCGCAGCGGTTGCGTTAGTCGCGATCGGACTCGTTGCTCCCTTGCCTTGTACAGTGAAGCAAGCCGGCGATAGGTCGCTGGTTTGTAATAGCCAATCGCGAACTGCTTCGGCGCGTGCCAGTGACAGCGCCTGATTTTTCGCGGCATCACCGGTGGCATCCGTATAGCCGGTGATGAGGATCATCCAGCCCGGTTTGGCTCGGATGTTTATTAGCGCGTTGATTAACACTTTGGTTGAATCCGCTTTCAGTTTCGCCTGTCCCACATCAAACAACGCCAGGCTGTTAAGGCTGATGGTCTGTGGTTCCACCGGCGTTACCGGCGTTTTCTCCCTCGGTTTAGCTTGATAATCGGCAATGGCCGCCTGTAATGGCGGGCGTAATCGCGCCCCTTGATATAGCCCCAATCCCAGACGCCACGGCACGCCGTCTCGGTAATAGCTCTCAAGCCGATCAGCGTCACGACTCAGTACTGCCGCCGCCTGTGCCTTGCGGCTATCATCCGTCATGGCAATGGAGTGGTAATGCAGCAGGTCACTCTCCACCTGACGTAATAACTGCCAGTTATGCCAAGCCGAGCAACCTAGCGCAGTGACGCCCGCCAGCAGAAACAGCCCCAGTGCGATACCTATCGCCCGTCGAACGGGTGCTTGTGCCGTAGCCGTAGGCAGCAGGCGTAATACGCTGTCCGGGAATGGCAATGTCGCGGCAGCATCACCGGCGCCCGATGTGACTATCGGATCGCCCGCCCGGTTCAGCGCCGTTTTGGTTTGTAACCACTGTTGCCAGACATGGCCGGTTAACCAATGCGGCAACGCCGGTACAAACTTCAAGACCATCGCCAGCGGCGGACAAGGCGATAAGCCATCTTCCGGGATCAGGCAGACGGGCAGTACATGCGCTTTCATCCAATCAGCCCAGCCAGTCAACTCAACCCCACGCTGAAAACGCGCCATCTGTTGCGCTAACGCGCCCTGTTCCAACCAATCCGCGAGTGGTTGAAAAGAGGCGCCTTCGCGCCAGGCCGTTACGGCGGCCCGTCCTGACCGCCACTCAAACCACGGTGAATCATCAGGTTGTCGGGATGAGCCGGCCAGGTAGCCCGCTAACAGTAAAGGCAACGAGATAGCGCGTTGTCGACGCACTTGAGATAGCTGCCAGCGTAGTTCTCGCACCCAACCCGCTAACACGGCGGCGTCACGGTATTGCTGCGGGTTTATTACCGCCATCACACTTAACTGGCCGCCCCAAGAGGGCCGGGCAGCCAGCAAGCTTGCTACCCCGTCAGACAGAGAAGTCCCTGACGGTAAGCACAACCAGTAGCCTTGCGGCGTCTGACGCAGCAGTTCATCGCCAAACAGGCTGTCCTGGATGTCGCTATATACCAACACTACCGGGAGGCGATCATTTTCAGGCGGCAGCATTGCCGACAGGCTGTTAAGGCGCTCCCGCTGTCGGGAACGCCCGCTATAAAACAGCCCCGCCAGCGTGCAGAGCAGGATGATGACTGCCCCCACCCACCGCTCCACCGGCGATAAGGGCAACCAGACCAGACAGAGCAGCAACGCCAGCCCGGCACCCCATCCC
Organism: Photorhabdus akhurstii; assembly: GCF_019090985.1. NCBI lineage: Bacteria > Pseudomonadati > Pseudomonadota > Gammaproteobacteria > Enterobacterales > Morganellaceae > Photorhabdus > Photorhabdus akhurstii. The sequence continues at coordinate 3,944,862 of NZ_CP020335.1, forward strand.
CATAACACCCGCTGCAACATGACGCTCATCTCGCCAACCCCGGAAATAGCGTTGCCAGATAGTGACCTATCCCCCACCGGACACCGAACAATACGATGATCACCACGGAGACCATCACGACCAATTGGCTGACTGTGGAACGCAGCCAGCAACGGGACGATGACGCATTGGTTAACGCCGGTGATTGTTGAGCCGTGCCGAAAGGGACAACCTGTTGACGTAAGCGGTCTACCAGTTGTTCACGTATCAATGAGGCATCCTCCTGACACTTTCCCTGAAATCCCAACAGCAATACGCGGTGAAAACAGGTCAATACTGTCCGATCGGGGGCCGGTTCATGCAGTACAGTACGCATCCGTTCATACAACTGGTCACCGGCCTCGGCGGTATTAAAGAAATGCTCCTGTAATGATGTTGCCCGCCAGGCGGCATGCCCCTGTTCCGGCGCCCGTTCCAGCACGGTTTCATCCAACAGGGCGCAATGGGCGTAGCTGATATGATTAATCGCGGATTCACTGACATCAGCGTCACGCAGCGCTTGCCGTGTCTGTTCTATCTCGCGGGTGCAGTGCTGCCACACCACATCCGCCTGTTCCACCGGTGCGCTCTGACAAAGCTGTGCCACCAATAAGTAGCTGTTCTGTAACAAAGCATCGATATCCGGTGGCGATGTTTTAGTTAATAAAGGTGATTTATTCATGTTCTCAATACCGCAAACAGTTCAAGCTGAATATCGCCCAGTACCCCGGGCACGTAGAAAGCACAGCTCCCCGCCGCCAGCATCGCTTTGCCCGCCGGATGGGTGAGATCAAGAGCAAAATACTGGTTCTCCAGCCGCAGCGGGACCGCGGCCGGAACATGGCTAAGCGCGACTAAGGGGATACCGGTTAATGCCCGGCTAATCATTCGATCAACCTCATCCGGCGCACCGGCTTTACATAACAGCGGGAATCGGGTGTATAACTGGTGCGCCGGTATGGAAGAGCGGACCGAGAGATAAAAATCCGCCGCTTCACATAAGCGGGCATCGTGAAGAGTGGCTATCCACTGCTGTTCCGATGGTTTCTTCAATTCAATCGTCACCATCCGCGACGGCAGGCTGATCTCCAGCAATTGACTCAGCAAGTCAAATAGCGGCGGGAAGACCGCCGTTAAATTATCGTGCTGATAACGCGGGATCACCCCGGCGTTATGGTCCAGTGAAAAGGTCAACAGACTGCCCGCCAGCCTTACCGCTTCACGGTAGAACAGTTCTGGATGCACATTTGGGTGAGCCTTAAAATCACTCAATATCGGTTCATAACTGTTAAGCGCGTTAAGCAGCCAGAACAACGACACATCCGCCACCGCGAAATCCGCCATCCGTTCGTTACTCTCTCGGCGCATTGTCATCAATCGAGCCTGTTTAGCGTGTAACTGCGTCAACAATCGATCGAGCCGAGTTATCGAATCGGCATGCGCGTTAAGGCTCAGTAATGGCGGCACAAATTGCTCATCAAGGGTCCATTTCCCTTGAGCATCACGCAACAGACGCGCCACCGGGCAGGTGAGATACTGACCGTTGTCCATGCTGTCAAAACGCAGCGATATCGCATAACGGGCAACCGCCATAGATTCAACGCGATCACTGAATTCATCCTGTACCGGCACCCACTCTTGCTGATAACGCACCGGACGATCAGCGCGTTCATCCGGTTTAAGGCAGTTACCGCCATTGGCATAGGTATGCGCCAATGCCAGCAAGACCGTGACCTGCTGTGCGTCTGTCGGCAAAACGGCAGCCAATTCCAGCACCGGCGGTAAACGATCCGCCCGATCGGTGTCAATCAGCGATCCATCGGCAAAACGCACACACAGGTGATCCGCTTTCAATTGCCCCGACGCTAAGGTGTCTTGATCAAACACCGCAGTCAGCACGCCCCAAGGATGCGCCAGTCCCAGACGAGCAATAGATTCATTGGCATATGCCTCCCAACGAGCCTGCTGCTGAAACTGTTGGGGAGACAAGATGGTTCCTGTCATCCATAGCGGACGATCAATTTTCATGATGTTCCCCCTATGGTTAACCTTTAGTCTTCGGCATCTGAGAAACCAAAGAGAGATTGACGTCGAGTCCCTCTACCTGAAAATGCGGCACCGCATACAACTTGACCCGGAAGAAACCTGGGTTGTCGTCGATATCTTCAACAATGACGCGCGCTTCACGCAGCGGATGAGAAGCCTGCAAATCATCGGAAGGATCGGTCATTTCAGTCACCAAACTGTTGATCCAGTTGTTCAGCTCAATTTCGAGCAGGCGTCGATCTTTGGTGGTGCCGATGTTTTCTCGCTGAATCAGTTTCAAATAATGGGAAATGCGCGACAGCAGGAAAATATAGGGCAGACGCGCATTGATACGGCTGTTAGCCGTCGCTTCATCGGTGTCATACAACTCCGGTTTTTGCGCCGAGTTGGCGGAAAAGAAGCAGGCGTAATCCCGGTTTTTGTAGTAAGAGAGCGGAATAAAGCCCAGATTCGCGAATTCAAACTCGCGGGTTTCTGGAATCATCACTTCGGATGGAATTTTGACCTGATTACCGGTTCCCAAATCGTAGAGGTGGATCGGCAAATCCGTCACCGCTCCCCCCGCATTTGGACCACGGATCTGGACGCACCAGCCATTACTGACAAAGCTCTTGACCATGTTTGCGGCAAAAGCAAAGGCGGCGTTGGTCCATAAATATTTATTGTGATCCGGACCGGAAACCTCTTCAACATAGTTAAAAGTCCGCACCGGTACGGTGTCCGGTCCATAGGGCAAACGCCCTAGCACCCGGGGGAAAGTCAGGCCGATATAGCGAGCGTCATCACTTTCGCGGAATGCTTGCCACTTGATGTATTCTGCGCGGTCAAAGTAGTTACCGATATCTTTAATCGCAGCCACTTCATTCATCGTTTGTTTGCCAAAAAAGGCCGGGCCGATAGCCGCAATGAATGGCATATGCGCCGCCGCTGAGACTTTGGCAATATTACGCAGCAGGGCAATATCCTGCGTGCCGGCATCAAATTCATAATTGGCAATTACCGATCCGATAGGTTCGCCGCCCGGCGTATCGTATTCTTGAATGTAAGCGTGATGATAGAAACCGCTTTGAACAATTTCCGGCGCATCGTCAAAATCTTGCCGTAAATCCTCTTTGGCGACATCCAGCACTTCAATTCTGACGTTCTGACGAAAATCAGTGCGATCAACCAAGAATTTCAGGCCACGCCAGGCAGATTCCACCTGCTGGAACTCAGGGTGATGCATGACCACATCCAATTGACGGCTGATTTGTTCGTCCAACTCGCGGATATGGTTATCCAATAATGCTTTATCCAGCCGTTTAACCTTTTGCGCCGAGGCTTTCAGCACAGAAAGAAAAACGCTAACCGCCGCCGTGACTCGCTCGTCCGCTGTCACATCAGCCAGCGCATCACTGCTCTGAAAGCATTCAATATCGCTTAACTGCTCTACCGGCTGTAAATTGATTTTCTTAAATAACGATTGATAAACACTGCCTTCGGCGTGAGTTGTCGTTACTGCCGCCGCAGTGGTTTGTTCTTGTATAGTCATTAATCCTATCTCCTGATTTAAATACCTAATAATCAAATAGTTTTTGGCGCCAGCGCAGCCAGTTCAGCCCGTAGTTCATCGCTTAGTGCTTGATCCTGGAGGATATGTTCCAGCTCCCGGCGAAAGGTGGCGTTGTCAAGCAGGTTGGATCTCAAATCGCGCAATAGATGGCGCATCGAAAGCAAGGCCCGCAGTTGCGGGATTTGGCGAGCGATTTGTTCAGGCTCGAAGTCTTTTATTTGCCGAAAAGTAAGAGCGATATTCTCCTCGCTGCCATCTCCAGCCAGCGTATTTTCAACCGTCAAATTAACCGAGGGGCTAAATTCAGCCAGTACGCTATCAAAGTTATTTTTGTTGATAGCCACCTTTTTTCTTTCCGCGAGAGGGCGCTGTTCCTGCCCGTTGCTGTAATCTCCCATTACCAATAATTTCAGCGGCAGCTCAACTTTTTTCTGCGCGCCTCCTGTATGCAAATCCAATTTGATATTAATACGCGATTTAGGGATCTCGTTTTGAAAACTATGTGTCATAAGTGACTCCTCAACAATAAAATAGAATGAGTGGCATGATGTTCATGCCACAACGCATTTCAGAAACAAAACCGGATTCAGATATTTCAAAGCAGGAACTAACCAAGCGGAAAATAAGAGAAAACCGACAACCCCCGCCTCAATAGACAAATGGATTTATCAGGCAGGCCATTTTCTGGGTAAGGGGATTTTGTAAACAGATTTATATAAAATCAAGTCATTTTTTATCGTAAAGCATTTTTTGCTTCATCACCGCCAGATATAAAACATCTTAATCAAGAGATTAAAAAAACAATATATCAACGAAATCTAAACGAAATTGAATTAATTTTCATAAAAATTGAACTTATTTTAATAATATTAATCGCCAGGTCAGTTATATTATTTACATAGGTCAAACAAATGATTAAAAAATTAAATTATATTTAATTTTCAATTAGTTAAATAAAAATACAGAAACCGAGACAATTTTCACTCCCACGGCACAACAGGTAGAACATTTAGTGGAAAAAGTAAAAAAAGCATGATCGCCCGCTTAAGTTAATGCGAATGAGAATAAATTCATTCACGCAGACCAGAATAGTCTGGCACGATGAATTAATAAGAACTGATATTATCCACACTTTCACAGAGCATCTCTACTTTATAAGGATAGAAACATGCTATTTTATTTCCAAACTAATAAGATTATAAATATGAAAATGACAGCAAATAATCCCCATTATATTCGATATTGAAGCGGTAAGAGTGATTAAGGCATTTAATGGTGTAAGAATTGTTTACATGCATCGGCAATGCTGAAAAATAGGATTTCTCCGCCAGCGTCAGGTATAGGATTTCATAAAAAAATAAGGCACCGAAGTGATCAACATTCGGCGCCTATATTCAGCAAGGTTGTCCGGCTATTATGAAAACCTTTAACCGGACAAGTTATTTACTAATTACAACTTTTCATCACACAATATCACCGGCATTACAGCGCCTCCGCCTCACAATTCATGGCCAACGCCATGCTTAAGGTCTTAGCCAAAACAGTTTTATTTTCACTATCTTCCATCAGACTAAAATGATCCCCCGGAACCGAGGTTAATTGTAGCGAAGAGTCAGGAACTATCTGTTCCCAACCTAACGACGGCTCCATCGTTACGGACTGTAGCGCAACATCGGTAACAAACGGGATCTGCGGATAAGATTCCATCGCATAGAATTGATGCAGCGTTATCGCCAGAGCTTTCGGCTGATAATCCTTGACCATTTGGACATAATTTCCCATCTGTACCCAACGTTTGGCAATTAAGTCAGGGTGCAGATTTGATGGGTATAATTCCAGCTCCTGCGCGGCCGCAATAAATTGCACTAAATTCAGTTCATCCATTTTCTGATGCAATGCTTCAATCTCTTGAGGATGCTCATCCACTGACTGCCTTGCCAATTCAGCAAGGAACTGGAGTTTAGGTTGATCGACTCGTGTCTTGAAACAGTGAGGAGCAGGCGTATCAATTAGCCCTAAGAAATTCACTGTCTCTCCGGCATGCAACAGTTGCTGAGCAATGGCATAAGCCAGTATGCCGCCGGAAGAGTAGCCGTATATCCGGTATGGGCCTTCTGGTCGCACCGCCTTCATAAAGGTGATCATTCTGGTCGCCAGCGCTTCAATGGTGGATACCGGTTCCTCATTGATGGATGGCCAAGGTAGTGCATAAATCGGGTAATCTGCCTGAATATGCTGCGCCAGACCGAAAACGTATGAGTAATCATCCATGCCGCTCGGTACGAAGAAGAGCGGCGGCTCGGTGCCATCCGGTCGTACCGGTATGGCGCTGATTTGCCACTGAGACAGCGGATCTGAGGTGATCTCCGCCACCAGTTCCGCTAGCACCGGGAATTGGAACAGATTATTTAGCGAGCAAATTAATCCCCGTTCTGCGGCCAGATTGATCATCCGCATGGCGAGCAGCGAGTGTCCACCGAGGGTAAAGAAATTGTCATGCCGACCAATCCGCTCAACCCCCAGTAATTCACGCCAGATGGCCGCCAAGGCGATCTCCGTTTCTCCTTGCGGCGCTTCATAGATCTGACGAGCAAACGCATTCTGATCAGGCGCTGGCAATGCCCGGTGATCCAACTTGCCGTTCGGAGTCAACGGAAAGGCGTCCAAACGCACAAACGCCGCCGGTACCATATAGTCAGGCAATAAAACTCTTAAATGACGATGCAATTGGCTAGCCAGCCCGTTATCCTCTGGCGCCACCACATAAGCCACCAGACGTTTATCCTGACCGTCACCTAGTGCCAATACTATCGCTTCGCGCACCACAGGATATTCCGTCAACCGCGCTTCGATTTCACCCGGTTCAATACGGAAGCCGCGGATTTTAATCTGCTGATCGTTACGCCCTACAAACACCAGATTGCCATCTGGCAAATAACGGGCCAAATCCCCGGTGCGGTACATGCGATCATCCGGTTTATCACTAAATGGATCTGCCAGAAAGCGTTCAGCCGTTAAATCAGGCTGGTTGAGATAGCCACGGGCGACACCAGCGCCACCAATGTACAATTCTCCCACTGCCCCAAACGGCACTGGCTGGCCGTGATTATCCAAGAGATAAATACGACTATTCGCTGTCGGGCGCCCGATAGGGATTAACATATCCGTATAATCTGGCGGACAATGCCAACAGGTTGCACAAACGGTAATTTCTGTCGGGCCATAAGCGTTAAACAGCGTTGCCCGACCACGCAGCGCTTGCAACAACGCCGCACTGGGTGCTTCTCCGCCCAGTATCAAGGTGGGTTTTATCGTTATCGCCGGTAAATCGGCCCCATCCCGTAGCAGAGCCGGAGTTAAACAGGCGTGTGTTACCCGCTGTTCTTCCAGATAACGCCACAAGCGCAGCGGGTCCTGACGAACCGTATCAACCGGAATGTCCAGCGTCGCTCCCCCACACAGTGCCATCATGATTTCCCAGACACTGGCATCGAAACCAAATGAGGCAAATTGCAAGAGCCGACTATCCGCGTGAATGTCAAATTGGGTGATTTTCTCCCCAATCAGGTTGACCAAGCCACAGTGTTCCACCATCACCCCCTTCGGCGTGCCGGTGGAACCGGATGTGTAAATCACATACGCCAGATGCCGTGAAGTGAGTTCAGGAACTTGCGGGTTGTTATCCGGTTGATCAGACAGGATCGTTGGATCAAGCGCCGTTAATCCAGCAAGCGCCTGTTCGCCTAGCGCAGCGCGGCCCGCATTATCCGCCAGCACCACTGACGGCGCCGCATCCGTGAGCATATAAGCCAGCCGATCACCCGGATAAGATGGGTCCAAAGGAACATAAGCCCCACCCGCTTTCAATACCGCCAGTAGCGCGACCACTCTTGCCGGTGAACGCGTGACACAAATCGCCACCCGCTGATCAGGCTCCACTCCGAGTTCAATTAATTGATGAGCCAGTCGGTTAGCTCGCGCGTTCAGTGCCGCATAGCTGAGGGTTTGCTCTTCGTATATCAGCGCCGCCGCATCAGGATTTTTCGCCACTTGTTGTTCAAACAGGTGATGAATACACAACGGGGCGGAATGCGCCGTTTGCAAGCCATTGCCGATTTTCAGCAGCAGTTTCCTTTCGTCTGTCGGTAATACTTCCAACTGCCGAACCGGAGTTTCCGGGGCATGTTCAAGCGCGTCGACCAAACTTTCCAGCGCCTGTTGCATATAGCCACACACCCGCTCGGCATCAAACGGCTGGACGATTTGCGCAGTCAGCCCCAATGCCTCACCAAAATCTTCCACCGACAGTGTAAACGGATAGTTAGTCCGCTCTTGCGCACCAAGAAATTCGACGCCGCTCATGATTTCATTCGATGTCGACGACGACGCGTTGTGTCGATAGTTCAACAAGGTACTAAACAGCGGCGTTCCCCCTTGCACCCCGCTACAACGTTGAGCCAGCGCCAGTGATGCATATTCGTGTTCCAATAATCCCGCTAGCCGGTGATGTGCTACCTGTACACTGTCTCGCACCGGGGTATCATCCATATCCAAGCGGAGCGGCAAGGTATTGATAAACAGTCCCATGCCATTTTCAGCCCCTTCACCCGCCGCCATGCGTCCAAACAACACGGTGCCAAATACCACTCGCTGCTGTCCGCTGGTACGCGACAACACCTGTGCCCAAGCCAAGTGACACAGCGCCGCCAGACTGACACTCAACCGCCGAGCTTGACCACGCAAGCGCTCATTTAACTCGGTAGTCAACATCCGATGTGATTCGGTCATCTGAGAACCATCATGGCGGACTTCCGCCAATCCAAACGGTAGTGTCGGTTCATCCACCTCAGCCAACATCTCAGTAAAGAAACGGGTATGTTCCACCTGACTCATCCCTAACCGGGACTGCGCCACTAGATTGCGGAATGGCGCCGGGGCAGGTAAGTCGCTTTCCTGCCCGTCAAGGTATGCCTGAACTTCGTGACTCATCACATCCAACGCGGTATGGTCGCCAATCAAATGGTGCATCAGTTGCAACACAATCCAGCGGCCATCACTCTCCTGTGCCACCACAAAGCGCAACAGCGGCGCTTGCCCCAAATCAAGGCGATATTGGCGTGGGTTAAAACGTTGCGCTAATTGTTCGCTGATCGGCCCGTCAGCCGGATCTAATATCAGTTCCGTCACCGACAATCGCACCTGACGGCAGACAACCTGTGCCGGCACGGATAATCCTTGCCAGATAAAGGCAGTCCGCAAGATGTCATGACGATTAATCACCTGTTGAACCGCCGCCAGATAACGATCTAACAGCTTCCGATCAGCAAAGGCCATTTGACCGGCCAACAGATAAGGATCGCCTTCGTCTGCCAGCAAATGGTGGAACAAGATCCCATCCTGTAACGGCGATAACGCATAGATATCCTGAATATTGGCTATCCCGCCCGGTACCTGCTCAATGATGTAATCAATTTCAGATTGAGTGAGTTCAATCAGCGGTAACATTGCCGGTGTTAATACCGTAGTGGCTGGTGTAATGACGTTAGCCGGTACGCTTTCCGCCTGATTTAGCTTCAATGTTTGCGCCAATTCAGCCAATACCGGCGATTGGAACAGATCACGTACTGCCAACATTAATCCCAAGTTACGCAGACGCTCAACCATGCGTACCGCAAGCAACGAATGGCCGCCCAAAGCAAAGAAGCTGTCGTACCGACTGATCTGCTCAATGCCCAATAGTTCACGCCAGATATCAGCCAGTACGGTTTCGGTTTCTCCCTGTGGCGCAGCGTAAATCTGGCGGGCAAAGGCTTCCTCCCCCGGCGCAGGTAACGCCCGGCGATCCAGCTTGCCGTTAGGCGTCAACGGAAAAGCCTCCAATCGCACAAAGGCCGCCGGTACCATGTAGTCAGGCAACAATCCGCTCAGATATTCGCGCAGGCAGTTAACCAACCCGTCATCCTCTGCCGCCGCCACATAAGCCACCAGCCGTTTGTCCTGACCATCACCCAAGGCCAGTACCAGTGCTTCACGGACTGCGGGGTGCTCTGTCAGTCGAGTTTCGATTTCCCCCGGCTCAATTCGGAAACCACGGATCTTAATCTGTTGGTCATTACGGCCAACAAACACCAGATTGCCATCCGGCAGATAGCGCACCAAATCGCCGGTTCGATACATTCGGGCATCAGCAATTTCACTAAATGGGTCTGCAAGGAAACGTTCATCAGTCAATTCAGAACGATTGAGATAGCCACGCGCTACACCGACGCCACCAATATAGAGTTCACCTACGCCTCCCAACGGCACCGGCTGGCCGAGAGCATCCAACAGATAGATACGAGTGTTGGCTGTCGGGCGCCCAATAGGAATGAGTTCATCCCCACAGTTTGAGTAACTTGAATAGTTTGATGGGCAACGCCAGCTCGTGGCACAAACGGTGATTTCTGTCGGGCCATAAGCATTGAATACCGTTGCCTTGCCGCCCAGCGCCCTAAGCAACGCCGCGCTGGGCGCTTCACCTCCCAATATTAATGTGGGTTTTATTGTTATCGTCGGCAAATCGGCCCCATCCCGCAACAGAGCCGGTGTCAGGCAGGCATGCGTTACCGAGTGGGCTTCCAGATAATGCCAGAGAAGATTAGGGTCCTGACGGATAGTGTCGACAGGAATATCCAAAGTAGCGCCACTGCATAGCGTCATCATGATTTCCCAGACACTCGCATCAAAACCAAATGAGGCAAACTGTAACATTCGGCTAGCAGGTAAAATGCCGAATCGGGCGATTTTATCCCGGATAAGGTTAACCAACCCACGATGTTCAACCATCACCCCTTTTGGCGTGCCGGTCGAGCCGGAAGTGTAAATCACATACGCCAGATGGCGGGCGGTCAATGTAGGCAGTTGTGGGTTGTTATCCGGTTGATCAGGTAATGAATTCGGATCAAGTAGAATCTGCCCCGTAAGCATTTGCTCGCCTAAGGCTGAACGTCCAACACTATCGGCCAATAAAATAATCGGTTCAGCATCAACCAAAATATGGACCAGACGCTCTCCCGGATAGGCAGGGTCCAGCGGCACATAAGCGCCTCCCGCTTTTAACACCGCCAACAACGCCACTATCCGCGCCGGTGAACTTGCTACGCAAATCGCCACTCGCTGATCCGGCGTCACACCCAGTGCAATAAGTTGGTTCGCCAATCGGTTAGCATCAGTATTCAATTCCGCATAACTGAGGGATCGCTCTTCACACACCAGTGCCGTGGCATCCGGGGTTTTCTCCACCTGCTGCTCAAACAGTTGATGAATGCACAACTGCTCAGGATAGGCTGTTTCAGTGGCGTTCCAGGTTTTTAACAACAATGTGCGTTCGGTTGCCGGCAGAATTTCTAACTGCTGTACCGGCATGTCGGGCGTCTGCTCAAGGGCATCCGCCAAACTTTCCAATGCCTGTTGCATATAGCCGCATATCTGTTCTGGATCGAACGGTTGCACTACTTGAGCTGTCAGTCCCAGATCGGAACCCTCATCTTCTACCGACAAGACAAACGGATAGTTAGTCCGCTCCTGTGCGCCAAGAAATTCGACACCGTTCATGATCTCATTCGGTGTTACCGGCTGAGTATTATGGCGATAGTTCAACAGCGCATTGAAAAGCGGCGTTCCACTGGCTACGCTACTGCAACGTTGCGCCAGCGCCAGTGAAGCGTGTTCATGTTCCAGCAATCCCGCCAATCGGCTATGTGCTATACGTACACTATCCCGCACCGGGGTGTGATCGATATCCAACCGCAACGGCAAGGTGTTAATAAATAGCCCCATGCCACTATCAAATCCTTCACCCGCCTGCATACGTCCAAACAACACGGTGCCGAACACCACTTGTTGCTGACCACTGGTACGCGACAATACCTGCGCCCAAGCCAAATGACACAACGCCGCCACACTGACGCCCAACCGCCGCGCCTGACCACGTAAGCGATCGTTTAGTCCTGTCGGCAACATTCGGTGAGATTCCGTCACCTGTGAGCCATCATGATGTGCTTCCGCCAACCCAAATGGCAACGTAGGCTCCTCCACCTCAGCCAGCATGTCGGTAAAGAAGCGAGTATGCTCTGCCTGACTGATTCCCTGCCGAGCCTGTGCCACTAAATGGCGGAACGGGACCGGCTCAGGCAAGCTATCTATTTGCCCCAAGAGGCAAGCCTGTACTTCGCTGTTCATCACCTCTAACGTAGTGTGGTCGCCAATTAGGTGGTGCAACAATTGCAATACAATCCAACGGCCATCGCTCTCCTGTGCCACAACGAAACGTAATAACGGAGCCTGATTCAGGTCAATACGATGCCGACGCGGGTCAAAACGTTGGGCCAGTTGGTCACTTATCGGCCCATCCGCCGGGTCGAGCGTCAATTCCGTCACTGACAAAGGCGCCTGACGGCAAACTACCTGAGCCGGCGCAGATAACCCTTCCCAAATAAAAGCGGTACGTAAGATATCATGGCGGTCAACCACCTGTTGAACCGCCGCCAGATAACGGTCTAGTAAAAGCCGATCGACAAAAGCCTGTTGAGTGATCAGTAGATAGGGATCACCCTCATTTGCCAATAAATGGTGAAATAAAATACCATCCTGTAACGGTGACAAGGCATAGATATCCTGAATATTGGCAATTCCACCCGGTACTTGCTCAACAATGCGATCAATTTCAGCTTGAGTCAGATCAATCAGCGGCAACATGGCTGGCGTCAGCACCGTCGTATCCGCGGTAATACCGTTATCAGGCACGCTAATTTCACGATGCTGCGCCAAAGATTGGGCCAATACACTTAATGTCGGATGCTGGAATAGCGTTTGTACCGACAGGCTTAAACCAATACGTCGTAAACGTTCAATCATCCTGACCGCCAGCAGCGAGTGACCGCCCAAGGCAAAGAAACTGTCATGCCGACCGATCTGCTCAAGATTCAGTAATTCGCGCCAGATAGCCGCTAACGCTATCTCAATTTCTCCTTGTGGCGCTTCATAGACCTGACGAGCAAAAGCGCCCTCCCCCGGTGCGGGCAGTGCTCGGCGATCCAGCTTACCGTTAGGAGTCAACGGAAAGGCATCCAAACGCACAAAAGCCGCCGGCACCATATAGTCAGGCAAAATATCACTCAGATGTTCACGCAGTTTGGTTGCCAGCTCGTCATCCACTTGCGCCACCACATAAGCCACCAGACGCTTATCCTGTCCGTCACCTAACGCCAATACCAGCGCTTCACTTACCGCAGGGTGTTCAATCAGTCGTGCTTCAATTTCTCCCGGCTCAATGCGGAAACCACGGATTTTAACCTGTTGGTCATTACGGCCAATAAACACCAGATTGCCATCCGGCAGGTAACGGGCTAAATCTCCGGTCCGGTACATTCGGGCATCCGTCTCATTACTAAACGGATCATTCAGGAAACGTTCAGCGGTCAATTCAGGGCGATTGAGATAACCACGCGCTACCCCAACGCCGCCAATATACAATTCTCCCACTGTGCCCAATGGGACCGGCTGGCCGTGTTTATCCAGCAGATAGAGACGTTTGTTGGCGGTCGGGCTGCCGATGGGAATGAGTCCCCCGGTATAATCTGGCGGGCAATCCCAAGTGGTCGCGCACACAGTGGTTTCCGTCGGCCCATAAGCGTTAAACACATCAGCCCGGCGGCACAGTGCCTGAAATAACGCGGGACTCGGCGCTTCTCCTGCAAATATTAATGTTGGTTTTATCGCTATCGCCGGTAAATCGGCGCCATCGTGAAACATAGCCGGCGTCAAACAGGCATGGGTCACCGCCTGTCCTTCCAGGTAATGCCAAAGGCGCTGTGGATCTTGACGCACTGTTTCGGTAGGAATAACCAGCATGGCCCCACAACTCAGCGCCATCATAATTTCCCAGACACTGGCATCGAAACCAAATGAAGCAAACTGCAACATTCGGCTGGCAGAGCAAAAATCAAACTGGGTAATTTGTGTCAGTGTCAAATTAACCACGCTACGATGTTCAATCATCACGCCTTTTGGCCTGCCAGTTGAACCAGAAGTGTAAATCACATAAGCCAGATGCTGTGGAGTCAATCCAAAGACTTGCGGGTTATTGTCTGGCTGCTCCGGCAAGGTATTCGGATCGAGCACCGTCAGCATCGCCAGAATGTCCTCACTTAGCGCAGCCCGCCCTGCATTATCCGCCAGTACAATCGCCGGTGCGGCATCAGTGAGCATATAAGACAGGCGTTCACCGGGATAGGCGGGATCTAACGGCACATAGGCTCCGCCCGCTTTCAGCACCGCTAACAACCCGATTATTCTCGCAAGTGAGCGCGTCACACAAATCGCTACCCGCTGATCCGGCGTTACGCCTAAGGCGATAAGCTGATGAGCTAGCCGGTTGGCGCGGACATTCAGTTCCGCGTAGCTGAGCGTCTGGTTTTCATAGATTACCGCTATGGCGTCCGGGGTCTTTTCTGCCTGTTGTTCAAATAGCTGATGAACACATACCTGAGTAGGATACGGTTCTTCGGTCGCATTCAAATTCTCCAGCAATAACTCCCGTTCCGCAGATGACAAAATGTCGATAGCCGTGACAGGTTGTTGAGGCTGGTTCACCATTGCCCGCAATATGGCCTGCAAATAACCCACCTTCCTTTCGATGGTTTCATGGTCGAACAGGGCGGAAGAATAGTTCAGTTCTCCGACAATTTCGCCCGATTTTTCCGTTAATTCCAGTTGCAGATCGAATTTCGCTATATCATATTCCAGCTCGAATGGTGTTACCGCCAATTCCGGTAATTGCCATTCCTCTGTTTCATTCTCCTGCCAGGCAAACATTACCTGGAACAGTGGCGTATGCTCCGGTCTGCGCGGCGGTTGAACAATTTCCACTACCTGTTCGAAAGGCAGATCTTGATGCTCCTGCGCTCCCAGTGTCGTCTGCCGCACACGACGCAGTAGTGTGGCCACATCCGGCATGTCGGATAAATCGATACGCAACGCTAATGTGTTAACAAAGAAGCCAAGCAGTGGTTCAATTTCCCGCAGATTGCGGTTAGCGCTTGGTATACCAATGACGACATCATCCTGCCCAGACAAGCGCGATAGCAATGCAGCCCAAGCGGTTAACAGTGTCATAAACAGTGTGGCGCCATGCTGTTGTCCCAGATGTTTTAGCGCCTGTACCAACGGAGCATCAATGTGCACCGCTACCCGGCCACCGGTAAATGATTGTTGGAAGGGTCGAGGTCTGTCTATCGGCAATTCAAGCAATACCGGTGCGTCTGCCAACGTCCGGCGCCAGTAATCACTCTGTGCCTGTACTCCTTCACCAGAAAATACCTGCCGCTGCCAGGCCGCATAATCAGGATATTGAATGGTCAATAACGGCAACGGATCAGGCTGTTGATTTAGACCAGCAGCGTAAAGCGCCACCAGTTCTGATTCAAGTATCTTTAAAGACCAAGCATCGGAGATAATATGATGCTGAGTCAGTAAGAATATATGCTCTTCATCGGCCAGTTGGATCAATGCGCAACGAATGAGGGGGCCACGAGCAAGATCAAACGGCGTTTTAGCTTCCTGTACACACAAGCGCTTAAATTGTTCGTCCACGTTAGATGCTTTACGCAAATCGTATTTTTTCACCGGTAGACCAAATTCCGCCGGTAACAGTTCAACCTGAGGCTGACCATCAACTGTGATAAAAACAGAACGAAGCGCCTCGTGGCGAGCAAACAGGCGATTCAGGGCCTGCTGCCAGGCAGAGAGGTTAAGTTGGCCACGTAAACGCAAGGCTGTCGGAACATGGTAGGTATCACTCACCCCCTCAAATTGCGCCAGAAACCACAGACGCTGTTGACCAAACGATAAGGGCAAGACACTATCACGAGATATTGGCCTAATTGCAGGCAATTTATCACTGCCCGCATGACGTTGTGCGCAGATTTTCTCGGTAAACGCAGACAGTGACGGAAACATAAACAACGAAGCCAACGGCAGGTCGACGCCGAAAACAGCTATGCGGTTCATCATCCGTACCGCCAACAAGGAATGTCCGCCTAGGGCAAAGAAATTATCATGTCGGCCGATCTGCTCAATGCCCAGTAATTCACGCCAGATAGCCGCCACTGCAATTTCCATTTCCCCTTGTGGCGCGACATAAATTTGATGGGCAAAGGCATCCTCCCCCGGTGCCGGTAATGCCTGACGATCCAGCTTACCATTTGGGGTCAGCGGGAAGGCATCTAAACGCACAAAGGCCGCCGGTACCATATAATCAGGCAACATAGCGCTCAAATGAGTGTGCAAACTGGCCGCCAGTCCGCTATCCGCTTCGGCTACAATATAGGCGACTAAACGCTTATCCTGCCCATCCCCCAAAGCTACGACCCACGCTTCGCGCACCATAGGATGTTCCGCCAATCGGGCTTCAATTTCACCCGGCTCAATACGGAAACCGCGGATTTTAATCTGCTGGTCGTTACGGCCAACAAACACCAGATTGCTATCCGGCAAGTAGCGCACCAAATCGCCGGTACGGTACATCCGGGCATCGGCAGCATCACTAAATGGGTCAGCCAGAAAGCGCTCGTCAGTCAGATCAAGACGATTGAGATAGCCACGAGCGATACCATCCCCGCCAATATAGAGTTCCCCCACCGCGCCTAATGGGACTGGCTGGCCGTGGTTATCCAATAGATAAATACGCGTATTCGCCGTCGGGCGCCCAATAGGAACCAACACCTCGGTATAGTTTGGCGGACAACGCCAACTGGCGGCACAGACGGTAATTTCTGTCGGGCCATAGGCATTAAATAGCGTTGCCTGACGACTTAGCGCCCGTAGTAGCACGGGGCTAGGCGCTTCACCGCCCAATATCAATGTCGGTTTTATTGTTATCGTTGGCAAATCGCCCCCTTCTCGCAACAAAGCAGGGGTCAAACAAGCATGCGTCACCGATTGTTCTTCCAGATAATGCCAGAGGCGACGCGGGTCTTGACGAATAGTTTCGGCAGGAATAATCAGGCTGGCTCCACTGCCTAATGCCATCATGATTTCCCAGACACCGGCATCAAAGCCAAATGAAGCAAACTGTAACATCCGGCTAACGGGGCGAATGTCGAATCGGCTGATTTTATCCCGAATAAGATTGACCAGCCCACGATGTTCAATCATCACCCCTTTAGGCGTCCCGGTTGAGCCGGAAGTGTAAATCACGTAGGCCAGATGGCGGGAGGTCAATGCAGGAACCTGCGGATTGCTGTCCGGCTGGTCAGGCAAGATATGCGGGTCTAGTACCGTCAGCTCCGCAAGCGTTTGCTCACCCAATGCAGCCCGCCCAGTACTGTCCACCAGCGCTATTGTTTTTAACCCCACAGTCTTTAATCCCATTACCTTCAACCCCCTAGCCGGGGCTACATCGGTCAAGATATGCGACAATCGTTCTCCCGGATAAGCCGGGTCCAACGGCACATAGGCCCCGCCCGCTTTCAGCACCGCCAGCACCGCTATCACCCGCGCCGGTGAACTTATCATGCAAATCGCCACCGGTTGATCTGGTACGACGCCCAAGGCAAGCAGTTGATGGGCAAGCCGGTTAGCGCAGGCATTCAGTTGTCCATAGCTGAGTGTCTGATTTTCAGACATCAATGCAGTGGCTTCTGGGGTTTTCTCTACCTGTTGTTCAATTAACTGATGGATACAGAGTTGTTCAGGATAGGGGGTTTCTGTCGCGTTCCAGGTTTCCAGTAATAATGTACGTTCCGATTCCGGCAAAATGTTTAGCGCCCGTACCGGCGTTTCCGGCGCTAGTTCAAGGGCATCTACCAGACTTTCCAGCGCCTGTTGCATATAACCGCATACCCGTTCTGAATCAAACGGTTGTACCACCTGTGCTGTCAGCCCCAGTGTGGTGGCGCCATCCTCCACTGACAGGACAAACGGGTAGTTGGTCCGTTCCTGTTCACCCAGAAATTCGATTCCCGGCATTGCCTCATGCGGGATCATCGGTTGCTCATTGTGTCGGTAATTCAATAAGGCACTAAAAAGCGGGGTGCCTCCCTGTACCCCGCTGCAACGTTGAGCCAGCGCCAATGAAGCATGTTCATAATCCAGCAATCCAGCTAATCGGGTATGCGCCACCCTGACGCTATCCTGTACCGGAGTATCATCGATATCCAACCGTAATGGTAAGGTATTGATAAACAGCCCCATGCCGCTGTCAGCCCCTTCCCCCGCCGCCATACGTCCAAACAGCACGGTGCCGAACACCACTTTCTCTTGTCCGCTGGTGCGCGACAACACCTGCGCCCAAGCCAGATGACACAGGGTCGCCAGACTGACGCCCAGACGTCTTGCCTGCGCACGCAGACGATCATTCAACGTGGGAGACAGCATCCGGTGCGCCTGTAGGACCTGAGAACCATCACGATGGACCTCGGTCAGCCCAAACGGCAGCGTCGGTTCATCCACTTCTGCCAACATGTCGGTGAAAAATCGGTGATGCTCTGTCTGGTCAACCCCTTGCCGAGCCTGAGCCACCAGATTGCGGAACGGTACCGGCGCCGGTAGATTATCACCCTGTCCGTCAAGGCAGGCCCGAACTTCGCGGTTCATCACTTCTAGCGTGGTATGGTCGCCAATCAGGTGATGTTGTAATTGCAATACGTACCAGCGACCATCGGTTTCCTGTGCTATCACAAAGCGCAACAACGGCGCCTGATTTAGATCGAAACGGTGTTGCCGTGAATCAAAACGTTGCGCCAGTTGGTCACTGACCGGCCCATCAGTCGGGTTTAACTTCAGTTCAGTCACTGACAACGGCGCCTGACGCCAAACCACCTGCGCCGGAACGGATAATCCTTGCCAGATAAACGCGGTGCGCAAAATATCATGGCGGTCAACCACCTGTTGTACCGCAAATAAATAGCGGTCTAGCAAACCACGGTCAGCAAAGATCATTGGATAGGCCAGCAAGTAAGGATCACCCTCTTTCGCCAGCAGATGGTGAAACAAGATACCGTCCTGCAACGGCGACAACGCATAAATATCCTGAATATTGACCACCCCGCCCGGTACCTGCTCGACGATGTGATCAATCTCAGGCTGAGTCAAATCAATCAGCGGCAACATCGCTGGCGTCAATGCAGTGGTCGCCGCAGTAATGATATTCGGCGGCACTGCCACAATCTGATGTTGCTCCAATGTTTGAGCCAACTCCGCCAATATTGGCGCTTGAAACAGATCGCGGGCAGCCAATGTCAGCCCTAAATGACGTAGCTGTTCAATCATACGTATGCCGAGCAGTGAATGACCACCCAAGGCAAAGAAGCTATCATGTCGACTTATCTGTTCAATACCCAGTAACTCATGCCAGATAGTCGCCAACGCAATTTCCCTTTCCCCTTGCGGTGCGGCGTAAACCTGACGGGCAAAGGCGTCTTCGCCCGGTGCCGGCAACGCCCGGCGATCCAGTTTGCCATTGGGAGTTAGCGGGAATTCATCCAGACGCACAAAGGCCACCGGCACCATATAATCAGGCAACCGCGCACTTAAATGTTCACGCAAACGAGTAGGCAATTCGTTATCCGACTCCGCCAGCACATAAGCAACTAACTGCTTGTTCTGCCCTGTGCCTAACGCCAATACCACCGCTTCCCGTACTGTCGGATACTCTACCAGGCAGGCTTCAATTTCCCCCGGTTCAATCCGAAAACCCCGAATTTTCACTTGCTGATCGTTGCGACCAAGGAATTCTAGATTGCCATCCGGCAGATAACGAGCCAAATCGCCGGTCCGGTACATCCGCGCATTCGGTGCATCGCTAAATGGATCAACCAAAAAGCGTTCAGCGGTCAATTCAGGGCGATTAAGATAACCGCAGGCTACCCCGTCGCCTCCAACATAAATCTCGCCCACCCTTCCTAATGGCGCCGGTTGGCCTTGCTCGTCCAGTAAGTAAACCCGCGTGTTGGCAATGGGTCGACCAATAGGGATATTGGTTGTTCCTGTGGCTAAAGCTTCAATCCGGTATGTGGTGGTAAAGGTAGTGCCTTCGGTCGGTCCATAGGCATTCAATAACTGCTGAGGCGGGTTGTTACGTAAAACTTGGGCAATCACATGGGGATCAAGGATATCGCCGCCGACAATAAGGATTTTCATCTGTGGAAGGACTGGAGACAACTCCGCCGCCAGCCGGTTAAACAGGCCGACGCTTAACCATAAGATATTAATTTGATAACGGTCTAATGCCTGTACAAACTCCTGTGGCGTCAACAAAGTCGTGTGGTCAATAACGACTAGTGCCCCACCATTGAGCAAAGGGGCCCAGACTTCAAAGGTGCTGGCATCGAATGCCGGGTTAGCCGCAAAGGCAACTCGGTCATTGGGTTCAATTTCAACATAGCTATTATTAATAACCAGTCGAACCACAGCGCGGTGAGGCACAATCACCCCTTTGGGAGTGCCAGTCGAGCCGGAGGTGTACATAATATACGCTGGCGCGGTACTGGCACAAAGTAAGTCAGGATTAAAACTTTCTTCCTCCTTGCTCACGTCTGTCTCATCAGAGAGACGAATTAGCGGAACATCCAGATCAACCGGAAGATCCACTTCTGCACTGGTGAGCAACAATTTGGCTAAACAATCGCTTATCAGCCAATTTTTTCTCTCGTTCGGCGCTCCGGGATCGATAGGGACATAAACCGCGCCCGCCTTGAGAATAGCCAATTGAGCCACCACCAATTCGATAGATCGCTCTAACAGAATTGCCACAGGGTCATTCGGGCCAACCCCTTGTTTAATCAGTTGATGAGTCAGTCGGTTAGCGCGAGCATTCAATTCCGCATAACTCAGGGTCTTATCCATTGCTATTAACGCTGTGGCTGTCGGGGTTTTCTCCACTTGCCGTTCAAACAACTGATGAATGCCTAACTGGTCAGGATAGACGGTTTCAGTGGCGTTCCAGGTTTTCAACAGCAGTGTGCGTTCAGCTTCTGACAACAAATTAAGTTTCTGAACAGATATGTCATCACCAACCTTTTCTGACGGTACTTGTTCTAATCCAGCGTCAAAGATAATTTCCTTTTTAGCCATGCTATCTTTCATCTACTTACTACCTCAACGAATCTGTTAGTTATTTGAAAACTGTCATTCTCAACAGTCATCACAAATGTTTTGCCCTTATTTCTTTCCTCAAAGAAATAAAAACGGGCACGCACCAGGCATCAATTAAGATCCTCAGACAGCACATTCTTTTGGACGCTAGAGGTAATAGCCCGGTTGATAACCGCATAATTAACAATTCTGCGACAATTATTTTCCTGATAACGGAATAAACGATTCACCCAGTGAACCGGCAAAAGATATTCCATTTTTGTTCCTATTTTTTTAATAAGCGCCTTTGATTTTGTGCGATTTTTTATTGGCCGACGCTGAATTCCATAACTAAATAAAAATGGATTTATTGAATATATTTACTGGCATGAGTGTTAAATCCCTGTTGTATTTTGTCCATTTTGAATTAATATCACATGTAAATTATTTCATAAAAAAATCAAGTAATTATGAAGACAAATTAACCCTCCTGATCCCCAATTAACACCGAATTTACCTTGATAATTCTCTGTAAGATTAACCTCCCCGTATTTCGACGGGAAACAGATTGCACCATAAAAAGCATGATTTATCATTTGGTTATATTAATTAATGTATATTTATACACGTAAAAATTATCAACCTGCCTGATTACATATTATTTTATAATAATCAAATTATACAACTAATGTAAACGTTAATTACATTTAACACCCACATGAAACAATTTCAAACTAAAACTAACTTCCCTATATATGTTTTTTTATCATGAAATAATACGATCAATGTATATATTAATTATGTTTAATATCAACAATAAATAATTTTAATTTAAAAATAAATTATTTTGCGATTGTTTTTAAATCCAAATATCACATCATTCATTACTTATCCAAATATACTTGACTACTTATATTATAGAAAAATGGTAGATTAGGAACTCCAACCACATGGACAGGAAACAGAAAACAGAAGACGGAAGACAGTAAACAGAAGACAGCAAAATTATACGTCCAGACGCTCAAAGTGACTAAACGAATAACCGCATCCAGTCAGATGCGGTTGTGTTGTTGTATTATTGTATTGTTGTGTTATGCAAGGATGAAATCGGCCTCTGTCAGCGGCTCTCCAACGATCTTCACTCCAAAACCATCGTGGGATAATTCTCCCCCCATATTAATCACGAAATCATTTACCTTATTAACGCTATCATAGCTGATCACCGCTTCCCCAATAGCGCCCGTGAATTCTTCGACAAACTTAATAGTGCCTTTTCCTGCTTCACCCAGATCGAACAATGACACATCAATCTTGTCTTCACCGGAAACAAAGTCATGAATCCAATCACGCTCAAGAAAAGGTGATTCCTTGGCGTTCAGGTAAACAAATGTATCTTTGCCTTCTCCACCCCAAAGATTATCTGCTCCCAGTCCACCGTAGATAATGTCATCACCAGCACCACCCTTTAAAGTATTGGCGGAGTCATTCCCTATCAGAATGTCATTACCACTGCCGCCAATCGCATTTTCAATCGTGACGCCACGGGCAATAGAGATGTTTCCTTTCAGGCCGCCAACATCCGAGAAAGAAGCTTCATTCAAGTTAATACGTTGATCTTGAGTAAAACCAGAGAAATCAAAGGTATCATTCCCACCCGCATCCCAAGCAGTGAATACGAGTTTGCTCTTGGCATCTTTTGCCGTAAAGAAATCGCGATCTGTGTTGGAATTAAAACCATATACAGTGTCATCGGTACGGGTAGTATTATTCGCGCCATACAACGACTGAATGGCTGAAATATCGTTAAGTAATGGCGCAGAAGAATCAATACCTTTAAAGTCCTGCCCGGTATTTTTTTCACTGAAATAACCCATGACGGTATAAGCACCGCTATCTTCAAAATAGGTAGCTTTGTTCTTATAAGTCGGTATTACATCATCAGACGCATCATAATCAGCCGGATGATCCAGCCCCAATGTATGGCCGATCTCATGGGTAAATGTATGGCGACCATAACCATTCAATTCAATATCATTTTTTAAGAAAGTACGGCTTGCCGCATTATACCAAGTTCCGACTTGTTTCAAACCTGGATTCGGCATCTCAGCAAACGCATAATCCCCTGTTAAACTAAAATCAAAGAAACCAAAAGTGATATTCGCCTTACTCGCATCAGAGGTTTCCGTGAATTTAATATTCGCGACATCAGTCCAAGATTGAATTGACAGTTTTGCAGCGGCTTTTTGCTCTTCATTAAATGCTGAAAATCCATAAATACTCCACGGCATGTCATCCGGTTCACTCTCCAGGAAATTATACGTTAATTGGAAAGTTTCAGATTTGTCATTACTCTGATGCCCCCAACGGTAATCACTTCGGATTAACTCTTTCGCCGCATCTTTACTAGGCTCATGCCCAACGACAATATTAGGATCTTTGCCTGGAATATAAGCCTGTAGCCAGGTCAATACCTCATTTGCCTTTGCTGAACCACTAACTTCTTCCAAATATGAAATTTTCCTCTTTAAAGACATATAGTTCTCCATAAGTTCAAAACTTAGATATAAAACCCTGTTTATTTAATTAAACACCTGTCAATAAAACCTAGAAGTGATGAGCTATCCCGGCTACGCAATTTAAAATCCCTGCCCATAAAAGTAACACTAAAGTTAATTACGTAAAAAACAATTAACATATTTTTTTAATATAAACGTGATAAAAATAGCATAAAACAAATAAATAATTGTTTTATATAACATAGCTATTTAAGGCAAAAAATATTGCTAATTTTTTATCAGCATTTTATTTTAAAATTATTTCTCATTTAATTATCAATATAGTAAACTTAAAAAACCTTATAAAACCACTATTAATAATTTTATAAAGCAACTATTTAAACAGGCCATAAAAATAAAGAAAATTCGTATTAACCGGTAACGAATATTTTATCTATTCTGTAAGTTTTTTCTGAGAGAATTAAATTAGATTTATTGTAAAATATAAATACCAATCAACAATAGTTTTATTTATTTAAAAGACAAGAGGTTAATATATAATGGAATCACTAAGTTATTTACAGACCATTAGGGTTTTAGTTTCTTCAATTAATAATTTTTTTCTGACATTTAATTTTATTATTATTTTCTTTATAAAGAAGAATAAATATACTTATTATACATATGAAATAAAACCAGATTATAATTATCTCTTTCTGATTTCTAGTTTATTTCATCTATTCTAGTTAAAAATAAGACTCATACATCAATTATTAAAATTAAGTTATTTAAAAAATATAGCAGCCAAGACTCCCTATTTCTGTGAATTGTTCAATTTAAATCACGAATTCATCAAGGTCTGAGTCCTGTATTTTACTGGGCTCAGACGCTTTAATTTTTACTTGATCCGGTAATGGTTGTGGTAATAAACAGGAGATTTCAATTCTACCGACAACTATAGTATCACCCGTTAAATAGTCACTTATTCATCACCGGAATACTTCCACGTAGCCAACTGCCTAATTTACGCTGGTAAAATGGTTGCGTATGTTGAATCAAATAATGGCTAATACCACCCTCTTTTTCATCAACTAAACAGAAGTCAATCGGCTCCTCTTCGGAGGTGTATTCACAAGCAATAGTGCCTGCTTCGTGGATTAATTGATCAATTTCGTCTGCCACGCCACTTATTTCCAGTCCAATTAATAAATTGGGGTTTTCATCCACATTTTTATCATGCGCTTGAATGATAAAAGCACGGCGAACAGGTTTACGTTGGCTAAATAAACTGACCAAAGCTTCAATGAGCTGCGAAGGATATTCTTCCGGTTGGCTAAGTGTTATTTTACTACCACTTGGAACATCAACCTCAACCGAAATTAATTCACTTAATGAACCCATAAAAATCTCCAATCAGTTTTTTAGATAAAATAAATTTATTTCGCCTTCGCCAACAGCAAATTAGCAATCGAACGAACCCCATAACCTGTTGCGCCAGCAGACCAATGTTCTACCGCAGATTTACGATAAGTTGCCGAGCAATCAATGTGAATCCAACCTTTTTGGTATTCTTCCACAAAGTGAGACAGGAAAGCTGCCGCGGTACTGGCACCCGCAGTATGCGATGACCCAGCAATGTTATTCAAGTCAGCAAAATTCGATGGCAGTTGGCTACGATGGAATTCAGCTAGCGGCAGGCGCCAGAACAGTTCATTCTCGGATGCAGCCGCAGCCAATAGATCAGCCGCCAGTTTGTCATCGAAGCTGAATATAGAGTGGTAGTCATTCCCCACCGCCGTTTTCGCCGCACCAGTCAAGGTTGCCGCATCAATGATTAATTTCGCTTTCTCTCTGCTGGCGTCAATTAGACCATCAGCCAAAACCAGACGACCTTCCGCATCCGTATTCATCACTTCAACAGATTTGCCATTACGGTAATGAATAACATCACCCAGTTTAAAGGCGTTACCACTGACCATGTTATCCGCTATGCAGAGGAACAATTTAATTCGATGTTTCAAGCCACGACTGATTGCCAGCGCCAATGCGCCTGCCAGGGTTGCGGCTCCACCCATATCCGATTTCATGGAATCCATAAAGGAAGATTGTTTCAGGCTGTAGCCGCCAGTATCAAATGTGATGCCTTTCCCTACCAGACAGGCAAACACCGGCGCTTGCGGGTCGTTAGTTGGGTTGTAATCCAACGCCAACAGAATCGGATCACGAGAAGAGCCACGGCCAACGGTGTGAATGCCAGCATAACCCTGTTCACGTAAATCTTCGCCTTTAATAATACGATAACTTACTGACTCACCAGCCATACCACACATCAGGTCAATCGCCCGCTTCGCCAATTGTTCCGGCCCAAGCTCTTCCGCTGACATATTGATGGTGTCACGCACCCAATCAATAATTTTAATTCTGCTTTCCAATTCCTGTTTTTCAGCCGCAGGCAATTGAGGCCATTCAATCGAACGATTACCTTTTGGCGCCCGGAATCCTTGCCAGAAAGCCCAACTTTTCTCTAAATCCCAACCTTCGCCAACCAGAGCCACATGACGAATTCCCTGCCCGTCAATTTTACGCCCGGCACGTTGCACTGCCCCTAATTTACCTTTACCAACCAGATGAATCATTACCCCTTGATCACTGGAACTAATCAGCGCTTTTTCACCCCAGCAAGCTGCTGCTGGTTCATAAGACAGTGTTATCGGCATGATTTGTTTATTCATTCTTTTTTCACCTCTTATTATTACCACTCAATGGCAGTGAGGAGCTTATTCAAGCTTCTACCGATATAATTCTTCGTCTGCCAGAGATTCATCCTATAAAAAAACCGGCCAGAGCCAGTTTTTCATTGAAGTTCAGCCTACATCAAAATTATGACGGATAAATAACAAATTAATGCGATTTGCTATTCAAACTCATCCAACCAAACAAGTAGGATCGCCTCCAAAATCTTTTCATTGGATTTTTCAGGCGCATCATCAAAATCCTCCAGTTCACAAATCCACTGGTGCATATCAGTAAAGCGAACCGTTTTTGGATCTACCTCAGGAAATTTGTCATATAGCGCTTCACCAATTTCACGGCTATTGGACCATTTCAGGCTCATTTATTTTTCTCCTGCCAATCAGTGCTCACGGGCATGGTTAATGGTGTATTTGGGAATTTCTACCACTAAATCTTCATCGGAAACTCTAGCCTGACAACTTAGACGACTTTCCGGTTCCAGCCCCCAAGCTTTATCCAGCATGTCATCTTCCAGTTCAGAACTCTCTTCCAGTGAATCGAAACCTTCACGAACGATACAATGGCAAGTTGTGCAAGCACAGGATTTTTCACAAGCATGTTCAATTTCAATCCCATTGCGCAATGCAACATTCAGAATGGATTCCCCTTCTTTGGCTTCCAGAACCGCGCCATCAGGGCAAAGATCGTTATGAGGTAAAAAGACAATTTTCGGCATAATTAAATCTCGTCCACAGAATGGCCCGCCAACGCCCGGCGAATAGATGAATCCATCCGACGCGCAGCGAATTCCTGCGTTTGCTTATCCAGTTGTTTAATCGCGTTTTCAATAATTTCAGGATCGTTGCCCTGAACGCTTGTTATAAGTATTTCCACGGCCGCATCAATTGCCGCCTGTTCTTGTTCATTCAGTAGATCAGCGTCTTTTTCTAACGCACTGGTGACACTTTCCAGTACTCGCGCCGCCTCAACTTTTTGTTCTGCCAATTTACGCGCACTGAGATCTTCCTGAGCATTCGCCATAGAATCTTTTATCATGCGAGCAATCTCTCCATCAGATAAGCCGTAGGAAGGCTTCACCTGAATAGAAGCTTCGACGCCAGTGGATTTCTCCAACGCACTGACACTCAACAAGCCATCAGCATCGACCTGGAAAGTAACCCGGATATGGGCCCCACCAGCGGGTAATGGCGGAATACCACGTAGGGTAAAACGGGCCAGTGAACGGCAATCACTTACCAATTCTCTTTCCCCTTGCACGACATGAATACTCATTGCACTCTGGCCGTCTTTGAAAGTGGTGAACTCTTGCGCTTTGGCAACCGGAATGGTTGTGTTACGTGGGATAATTTTTTCAACCAAGCCTCCCATCGTTTCCAGCCCAAGTGAAAGCGGAATCACATCCAGCAACAGCATGTCGCTATCTGGCTTGTTACCCACCAGAATATCCGCCTGAATCGAAGCCCCCACCGCAACCACTTTATCAGGATCAATGGAAGTCAGCGGTTCGCGGCCAAAAAACTCGCCAACCCTATGACGAACCAGCGGTACTCGGGTAGAACCACCCACCATAACCACCTGTAACACTTCATCCGCAGAGACTTCTGCATCTTTCAATGCCCGGCGACTTGCCAGTAAAGTCCGTTTTATCAATGGTGTTATCAGGGCTTCAAATTCGCCACGGGTGATTTTACCCTGCCAACCGGCAATGTTTATCTCTGCAATATCAGCATCACTCAAGGCGATTTTTACCTGAGTAGCCGTATCCAATAGCCGGCGTTGCAGACTATGGTCATCTCGATTACCAATCCCTGCCTGTTCACGTATCCAATCAGCCAGTATCAAATCGAAATCATCACCGCCCAGCGCGGTGTCGCCACCAGTCGCCAGCACTTCAAAGACACCACGGCTTAGCCGAAGAATAGAAACGTCAAATGTACCGCCGCCTAAGTCATAAACCGCAATCACACCTTCTTGACCGGAGTCCAGTCCGTAGGCAATCGCAGCGGCAGTCGGTTCATTAAGCAAGCGCAGAACGTGCAATCCGGCTAAACGCGCCGCATCTTTTGTTCCCTGACGCTGTGCATCATCAAAGTAGGCAGGAACCGTGATCACAACACCGTCAAGCTTACCATCCAGTGTTTCTTCTGCACGCTGCGCCAGCGATTTAAGAATCTCAGAAGAAACCTGAATAGGATCGACCAAACCCACTACGGTGTTGATTAACGGCAACCCGTTTTCACTCGCTTGAAATTGATAAGGAAGATTTGGATAACGTTGCTGAATGTCAGCCAGAGAGCGCCCCATCATACGTTTTACTGAACTGATGGTATTAGCGGGATCATGTACCGCCTGTCGACGGGCCTGCCAGCCAATTTCAAGCCCCTTTTCATGGTAGCGAACAACTGAGGGAAGCAGGTAACGATTTTCACTATCCATCAATGTTTCCGCTTGCCCACTGCGAACAGTGGCAACTAATGAATGTGTCGTACCTAAATCAATACCGGCAGCTAAACGACGTTGATGTGGTACAGCGGATAACCCCGGCTCGCTAATTTGTAATAAAGCCATATACGCTTTCCTTAAAAGTCGTCCAGTAAACGTTCTTCCAGTTGCTCAACCTGCTGTTGCAATTTATCCAGAAAACGCAATTTACGCACCGTATCGGCTGCTTGTTCCCACTGCTGTTCATCCAATTGCCGCACCATTTGCTGACTGCGGGTTTTAGTCATCCCACTCAGACGAGCGGCAAAATCCGCCAATGCCGCTTCTGGATTAGCTTTGCTGGCAATAGATTCCAACTCTTCCCGCAACATGAGCTGTTCCATCAGGAAAGCGTTGTCACTCATGGTGTGCTGTTCATTGGCTAAATCAAAACCATGCAGAGAGAGCATATATTCAGCGCGTTTCAGTGGATGTTTGAGCGTTTGATAACCGTCATTGATAGTCGCGGCTTGCTGCAACGCCAGCGTTTTTTCACGCTCTGGCTGACTAGCAAAGCGATCTGGATGAAACTGACGTTGCAATTCTTGATAACAGCTTGCCAGTTGTTCACGATCAACAGCATAACGAGCCGGCAGCCCAAATAAAGTGAAATAGTCCATAATCTAAACTTACTCTGGATTTGGCCGAAAAACGGAATTAAACGTTAAAACTCTCTCCACAACCACATTCACTGGAAACATTTGGGTTGTTGAATTTAAAGCCTTCGTTAAGGCCCTCTTTAACAAAATCCAGCTCTGTACCGTCGAGATAGACCATGCTCTTGCCATCTACGATAACTTTGACACCCTTATCTTCAAACACTGTGTCGTCTTCGTTAATCATATCGGCAAATTCAAGCAGGTAAGCCATACCTGAACAGCCTGATGTTCTGACGCCCAGACGCAAACCAACACCTTTTCCACGGTTACTCAGGAATGACGAAACGCGTTGTGCAGCACTTTCTGTAAGGGAAATTGACATACAACAACCTCACTTATTAAAACCAGCAAAGGCGGATACCGGATGGTATGTAGCAGCCAGTATCCACCAAATTTCTTCTTATTATTAAGGGCCGTTATCTGCCCTGACGTTTACTTTTGTAATCCGCAATTGCTGCTTTAATCGCATCTTCTGCCAGAATGGAACAGTGGATTTTCACCGGCGGCAGTTCTAATTCATCTGCGATTTCAGTATTTTTAATCGCTTCTGCCTGTTCCAGAGATTTGCCCTTCATCCATTCAGTCACTAAAGAGCTGGAAGCAATCGCAGAACCGCAACCGTAAGTTTTGAAACGCGCATCTTCAATAATGCCTTCATCATTGACTTTGATTTGCAGTTTCATCACGTCGCCACACGCAGGGGCGCCGACCATGCCGCTGCCAACCGTTGGATCTTCATTATCGAAAGAGCCGACATTACGTGGATTTTCATAGTGATCAATTACTTTTTCGCTGTAAGCCATGTTGTTACTCCTGAAACCGTCTGATTAATGATGAGACCATTCGATACTGTTTAGATCCACACCTTGTTTAAACATTTCCCACAGTGGAGAAAGTTCACGCAGGCGGCCAATAGATTTGTGAATCAGTTCAATGGCGTAGTCGATCTCTTCTTCTGTCGTAAAACGCCCTAAAGAGAAACGGATAGAGCTGTGAGCCAGTTCGTCATTCATCCCCAACGCACGCAGTACGTAGGAGGGCTCCAGGCTGGCAGAAGTACATGCAGAACCCGAAGAAACCGCCAGATCTTTTAATGACATCATCAGTGATTCACCTTCAACATAGTTGAAGCTGACATTCAGAATATGCGGCGCGCCGTGTTCCAAATCTCCGTTAAGGAAGACCTCTTCGATATCTTTGATACCGTGCCACAGACGCAACCGTAGGCCACGCAGACGCTGAGATTCACTCTCCATTTCCTGCTTGGCAATACGATAAGCTTCACCCATACCCACAATCTGATGAACAGGCAAAGTACCAGAGCGCATACCACGTTCATGGCCGCCGCCATGTTGCTGTGCTTCAATACGAATACGTGGTTTACGGCGAACGTACAGTGCGCCAATTCCCATCGGCCCGTAAATTTTATGGGCGGAGAAAGACATCAAATCGACTTTCAGTTTGGTTAAGTCAATTGGCAGTTTGCCTACGCTCTGAGTGGCATCAACATGGAAAATGATACCGCGGCTGCGACACATTTCACCGATGGCGGCAATATCCTGCACCACGCCAATTTCATTGTTAACATGCATGATAGAAATCAGAATGGTGTCATCACGCACTGCGGCTTCCAGATCGTTTAAATCAATCAACCCGTTGCTCTGAGGCGCCAAATAAGTGACTTCAAACCCTTCACGTTCCAATTGACGGCAAGTATCCAGAACCGCTTTATGTTCGGTTTTGCTGGTGATGATGTGCTTGCCCTTTTTCTGGTAAAAATTAGCCGCGCCTTTGATGGCAAGATTGTCAGACTCCGTTGCGCCAGAAGTAAAAACAATTTCTCGCGGGTCCGCACCCACCAAATCAGCAATCTGATTACGGGCAATATCAACCGCTTCTTCAGCCTGCCAGCCAAAACGGTGTGAACGAGAAGCGGGATTACCAAATATCCCGTCCCTGGTCAGATAGTTCATCATTTTTTCAGCAACACGCGGATCAACCGGCGTCGTTGCTGAGTAGTCTAAATAAATTGGTAATTTCATTGCTCACATGCTCCCTACTTCTAATACTTCAATTCATCACAAGCTCTGCTTATGGGCGCAGATTGACATTAATTGTTTCTTGTGGTCTACCGTTAGGTGCACGGCGTTTATCGTTATCCTGGCGACCAGCAACGTCCAATACTTCTTGGTTATTGACTAATTCTTCTAAACTGATACTGCTCAGGAAACCGGTAATACGATCACTTAAATCTCGCCACAAAGCATGAGTCAGGCAACGGTCACCGCCCTGACACCCTTCTCTACCCTGACAACGGGTAGCATCTACCGATTCATCAACTGCGAAAATCACTTCGGCAACAACAATTTCACTGGCATCTTTGCCCAATAAGTAACCACCACCCGGACCACGGACACTTGAAACCAGACCATTTTTGCGCAAGCGAGAAAATAACTGTTCAAGATAGGAGAGGGAAATACCCTGACGTTCAGAAATGTCGGCCAGTGGTACCGGGCCTTCTTGTGAGTGCAACGCCACATCAAGCATGGCAGTTACTGCATAACGCCCTTTAGATGTCAATCTCATAAATGAATTACCCCGTGGTGAAATATGAGCGAAATTGTGTCATTCCTGAGTATTTTAGTCAACTATTTAACCTAGTAATTTACTCAACTATTTCTTCGCCCATTTTTCAACGGAGGACAAGATACCACGCAGAATATTCAGTTCCTGCATCTCAGGCCGGGCACGGGTAAAAAGCCGCCTTAATCTATTCATTATCTGGCCGGGATGCGCTTTTCTAATAAAACCGGAATCATTTAATACACGTTCAAGATGATGATAAAAGCGTTCCATATCATCAGCTAATGGATATTCCACTTCATCGGTTTTTTGCTCATTTTTATCCTGACGCGCTAAATAAGCCATACGGATTTCATAACTGACAAGCTGAACCGCCATCGCCAGATTTAACGAACCGTAATCCGGATTAGTTGGGATATTCAGATGATAATGGCACTTCTGTAATTCTTCATTGGTCAACCCTACCCGCTCACGGCCAAAAACAATGGCAACCGACGCGTGTTCAGCCTCTTGAACACTGCGTTCACCACATTCACGAGGTTCAACCATCGGCCATGATAACGTTCTTGAACGGGCGCTGGTGCCAATCACCAATCCACAACCGGCCAGCGCTTTATCCAAACTATCGACCATCGTCGCATTACCAATAACATCGCTGGCGCCAGCAGAAAGCGCAATCGCGTGAGAATCTGGCTGAACCAGTGGATTAACCAAATAAAGATTAGTTAATCCCATTGTTTTCATTGCCCGGGCGGTTGACCCCATATTCCCGGTGTGGGAAGTTTCAACCAGGATAATGCGGATATTTTCTAACATGGCAACTTCTGAATAGTCTGGATGGTTATAAGAACCAAATATCTTAACACAACATTAGTATTTTTCCGAATTACTGCTATACTATGCGCCGATTAATTACCCGTTCTTTAACATCCTGGTGGAAGATATCCCATGCATCCGATGCTGACCATCGCCATACGCGCTGCGCGTAAAGCTGGCAACCTAATTGCTAAAAACTATGAAACTCCCGATGCGGTTGAAGCTAGCCAAAAAGGCAGTAACGACTTTGTTACCAATGTTGACAAAGCCGCAGAAGCGCTCATTATCGACGTTATTCGCAAATCTTATCCCAAACACTCGATTATTACCGAAGAGAGTGGCGAACTGCCAGGCGAAGAGGCTGATATTCAATGGGTAATCGATCCACTGGATGGCACGACCAATTTTATCAAACGCCTCCCTCACTTCGCCGTTTCTATTGCGGTACGCATTAAAGGCCGTACTGAAGTTGCGGTTGTTTATGACCCAATGCGTAATGAGCTTTTCACCGCAACCCGCGGTCAAGGGGCACAGTTGAATGGCTACCGTCTGCGTGGCACCAATGCCCGCGATCTGGATGGCACTATTCTGGCAACAGGTTTCCCATTCAAAGCAAAACATCATTCCACTGTTTTTATTAATACTTTGGGTAAATTATTTGTTCGTTGTGCTGATTTCCGTCGTACAGGCTCCGCTGCTCTGGACCTGGCTTATGTTGCGGCTGGTCGGGTAGATGGTTACTTTGAAATTGGCCTAAAACCGTGGGATTTTATGGGCGGCGAGCTGTTAGTTCGTGAATCTGGCGGTATCGTAACTGATTTCGTTGGCGGTCATAATTACATTCATTCCGGCAACCTTGTCGCAGGTAATCCACGCGTTGTTAAAGACATTCTGGCCGAAATGCGTGATGAATTATCAGAAGCATTGAAACGTTAATTCAAGTGAATTCTAAATAGAATTGCAAGACGGTATTTTAGGTAGACCGCAAAAAATGCGGTCTACTCTGCGATTGATTTAACTAGCAATAAAGACCGTTGTTACTCCGCTAACCAATAAACAGCTTCATAAGGCTGTAGCTGCATATTTTCTACAGGTAACTGGTTTTCAGGATAGTTCCCCATCAATTTCACCCATGAACAGTGGGATAAAGAAGCATCCAACGACCACTCTTGCACTTCTGCGCTGAGGTTAGCAATAACCAGCAACGTTTGGTTTTCCCAACGGCGAACATAACACCATAGCCAAGGGTGAGACGGCAACAAATCTTCATAGCTGCCATAAGTCAATACCGGATACGTTTTACGCAGTTTTATCAAGCGGGCATAACAATGGAAAACTGAATCCTCATCCTGGATGGCATTTTCAGCGTTCACAGCTTGGTAATCACTATTCAACGCTATCCACGGCTTCCCTTGAGTAAACCCGGCATTGGCCGTCGCATCCCATTGCATCGGCGTTCGCCCATTATCACGAGATTTCTTCGCTAAGACCGATAAGATTTGCTGTTTATCACTGCCCTGCTCAATCTTCTCTTGATAAATATTTAAACTTTCTATATCCCGATACTCTTCAATATGCGAAAAATGAGGGTTAGTCATTCCCAGTTCTTCCCCTTGATAGATATAAGGGGTTCCCTGCATGCCATGCAGTACCATTGCCAACATTTTGGCGGACGGCACCCGCCAAACACCTTCACCGCCAAAGCGTGAAACAATACGCGGCTGATCGTGATTACACCAGAAAAGCGCATTCCATGCCCGTTCGTGCATGCCTTGCTGCCACTTGGCAAAAATTTTCTTCAATTCAATAAAATCAGGCGGCGCCGCAACCCATTTTTCACCATTAGGGTAATCGACTTTTAAGTGATGGAAAGCAAAAACCATCGACAACTCTTCACCATCCAGTGAAGAGTAGCGTTGACAATGTTCCAGTGAGGTAGAAGACATCTCCCCGACCGTCATCACTCCGGCTGGCTGGAATACTTCTCTGTTCATTTCTTGCAGAAATTCATGAATACGCGGGCCATCAGTGTAGAACTGACGCCCATCTCCCTGAGTTGATTCAGGGAAGTCTTGCTGCTTAGAAACCAAGTTAATGACATCCAGACGGAAACCATCAACACCAAGGCCAGCCCAGAATTCGCAAATCTTTTTCAGTTCAGCCCGTACAGGTTCATGCTCCCAGTTTAGATCGGCCTGCTCAACAGCAAACAAGTGCAAATAATACTGTTGGCTTGCTTCATGCCACGCCCAAGCATTGCCGCCAAATTTTGACGCCCAATTATTGGGCGGCGTCCCAGGTTCCCCATCCCGCCAAATGTAATATTGCCGATAAGGGCTATCAATATCCTGTGCTTGTTTAAACCAAGGGTGTTGAGTCGATGTATGGTTGAAAACAATATCTACGATGACACGGATATCACGTTGATGCGCCTCATCAACCAAACGCTTAAAATCATCCATTGAGCCGTAAGCCAGATCAATCGCACAATAATCAGCGACATCATAGCCGTTATCTACCTGTGGCGAGCGGTAAAAAGGCGTCACCCAAATAGCGTCCACGCCCAATTTCTTCAAATAATCAAGCCGGTAAGTAATGCCGTTAAGATCGCCCGTTCCGCTACCCGTAGTATCCTGGAAACTCTTAGGATATATCTGATAGATGACGCCTTGTAACCACCACGGAATGATTTTGTCCATCAAAAACACCTTATCAATATATTTCCTGAATTGAATAACCACATGGTTATACCCGTCATCTTTCAAGTTGCCTCTTTGTTGGCTGCACTCACTCACCCCGGTCACATAGTTCTCTATGCTCCCGGGGATTCGCTCCCTTGCCGTCGCGATCCATCTTGAAATCCATAGGGTATATTTTTATATCTGTTATTTGTGAAGATTTAACCGCATTATTCAACAGCTAACATACCGGTCATATTCTTCTTCCGATACACAACGGTAGTGAGAATCAACGGAACAATAATGGCGACAAGCATAGCTAATGCGTAAATTAGCCAAAATTGCGGTTTGATCGAAAGAATACCTGGCAAGCCACCCACACCAATACCGTTTGCCAATACACCACCCAACCCACAAATCAACCCGGCTAAACTAGAACCAATCATGGCACAGAGCATAGGAAATCGATATTTGATATTAATACCGTACATTGCCGGCTCAGTGACGCCCAAATAGGCGGAAATAGCCGCAGGTACGGATACTTCACGTTCATTACGCTTTTTACTGATTAAAATAATACCAACAACTGCGGAGCCCTGAGCAATATTGGATAATGCAATAATAGGCCATATCGGTGTTCCTCCTATACTCTGCACCATCTGCATATCTATGGCTAATGTGGTTTGATGGATACCTGTAATCACCAACGGCGCGTAAAAGAATCCAAATAAAGCTGCACCAATAGGCGCAAAACTTCCCGTCATCAATGCCTTAACAACCCAAGCAACTCCATCACCCATTAACCGACCAAATGGCCCAATAAGGCTATGTGCTAAAAAAGTCGCCAATATTAACGAAACTACCGGAACAATGACTAAATAGAGATAACTAGGAACCACCCGTTTTAACTGAACTTCAATCCACCCCAAAGTAACGCCCGCCAAAAGTGACGGAATAACCTGCGCCTGATAACCCACTTTTCCAATCGTGAACAGGCCAAAATTCCATATATCAGGGATTTGTTGCCCTAAATGATAAGCATTCATTAATTGCGGCGAGACCAGTGTTACTCCCAATATAATGCCTAATATTGGTGTTCCACCCATCATCCTAACCGCCGACCAACAAATACCCACTGGCAGATAGAAGAATATCGCCTCTCCTAACAGCCACAGAAAATCATATATTGTTTTCCAAATAGGATATGTTTGAGCTAAAGTTTTACCTTCACTAAAAGGAATATCACCAATAATGTTACGGAAACCTAGAATGAGTCCGCCACTAATTAATGCTGGTAAGAGAGGAAAAAATATCTCCGCAAACTTAGAAATGAAGCGCTCTTGCCATTTCATATTTTTCTTCTCAACCTGTTGTTTATCTTTTTTGTTCAATTCAGATTGACCAAGATAACTATTTAAAACCTTATAATAATCGCCAACATTAGTGCCTATCACTACCTGGAATTGCCCTGCATTGGTAAAACAGCCCTTAACCATCGGTAAATTCTTTATCTCATCCGGCTTGGCTTTAACTGGTTCAACTAATACAAACCTCAATCGGGTAATACAATGACTTACACTGGCTATATTTTCACAACCACCGATTAATGTAATTAGTTTTTCTATATCTTTAGAATTTATTTTGTTTTTCATAACAGCCAGTCATCATAAGTGAATATCAATTACTAATTAGCATGCTTAGTAAACTAATTTCATCCTAATATCATTTGGTTATGCTTGTCATGGGAACGTTCCCAAAAATGGGTTGAAGATCACATTGAAACGGCAATATTTCTTATTTTTAAGCCAACTTACTCGGAATGATTACTTGTTTTTTAGGGTATTGCCGGTTTATCTGAGCAATTAATTGACCAGCCGCATATTTACCTGCCTCACTATAACCCAGATCAATAGAAAGCGTGTTAGGGTATAAAAAGTTCAACAAAGGTGTATTACCAATGCTACCTATTTGTATATCTTCCCGATTATTTTGCTGCAAATATTTATATGCACCTAAAGCCAAACTATCGGTTGCACAGATTAAAGCTGTTGTCTTCTCTCTCAATACCTTATTAACATACTGAAACCCACTCTGATAGCTTAAATCACATTGGACGGAAAGCGAACGCAACCCCTTCTGTTGACAATAATTCAGATAAGATTGATGGCGAAGAAAACCTGTCGTGGTATCACAATCATCTACGCCGAGAAAACTGATATTTCTGTGCCCCCGCCGATAGAATTCATTCATCAATAAACGCACAGCACCGATATCGTCATAACATACAGAAGAAAAACCCGTATATTCGCGGGCAAAT
The DNA here is from genome assembly GCF_019090985.1 of Photorhabdus akhurstii. Lineage (NCBI taxonomy): Bacteria > Pseudomonadati > Pseudomonadota > Gammaproteobacteria > Enterobacterales > Morganellaceae > Photorhabdus > Photorhabdus akhurstii. The sequence continues at coordinate 3,982,373 of NZ_CP020335.1, forward strand.
ACCACTATTTTGTCACGCCAAGGGCAGAGGAGCTCTTCTGACAATCCAGTGAAACCGAATAAAATAATGCCATCCGCATGACGCAATGCCAATTGACGTAGATGTTCCTGTAAAAGCTGTAGATCAAAATTACTTTCCATAATAATCGGATCGTAACCACGCTGGTAAAACAGAGGTAACATGGTACTTATCGATAAATTCTCTGAAAAAGATCCCAGACGCGACACAATTAAAGCAATGATTTTGTCACTTTTCACTCTCATCGCTCTTGCTGATTTAGATGGAACAAAATTATTTTGTTGGATAATCGCCTCAACTCTTTCACGTACTTGTGGACTTACACTATTTTCATTGTTTAATACCCGCGAAACTGTTGATTTGCCGACATTAGCCAAACGAGCGATATCTTTTATTGTTAATTTATTCGACATGATATCTCATAAAAACATTATTAAGAGGCAGTTAGTGTCTTGCAAAAATATTGCAAGACACTAAATTTATATTGTTAATAATTATAAGCTTTAACCTGCGGCCGCAGAAAGATAGCAGGAAAAGCAATTAAAGCCATCATCCAGAAAATCCCACCGTGCAGATAATCATACATAAATCCGGCAATTACCGTCATGACAGCGATACCGCCTCCCATTGCCAACGCGGAATAAGCCGCTTGCAAACGCACAATTTCCCCTTCTTTTCTCGCACTGATAAAACGCATCGCCGCCAAATGGCAGACAGTGAATGTGCCACAATGCAAGATTTGAATAATAATCAACACCGGTAATGCAATGAATGTTCCCATTAATCCCCAGCGAATGACACCACATATACCAGAAAGCAACAGAAGATTACGGGCACTCCAGCGCCGAAATAATTTATTACTCAGAGTAAAAATAATCACTTCAGCCACTACGCCCAATGACCAGAGATAACCGACTACCGAGGCAGAATAACCCGCATTTTTCCAGTAAATTGCACTGAAGCTGTAATATCCCGCGTGGGCGCCCTGTAATAAAGCCACACATAATAGGAACCTACGTACTGATTTTTCAGATAACAACTGTTTAAATGACACAACATCCACTTTGGCAGATTTAGTTTCCCCAACCGGCATGATAGAGGGCCTAAGTAATGTCACCAATAAGGTAGAGAAGACGCTAAACAATATCGTGATGAGGATGGCATGATGTCCCCAGACAGAAATTAATTCCCCGGTTAATGCTGAACTGATAATAAAGGCAATTGAACCCCAAACCCGTATTTTGCCGTAATCAAAAGGAAATTGTTTTTGCCATGTTCCTGCCAGCGCATCACTCAATGGCATCATCGGCGCAAAAAATAGGTTGAAGCCAACCATGACAAACAGGAGCCATGCCCAATGATTTCCTAATGTAAAGCCAATAATGAAAATAAAAGTTATCAATGCCGATATACGCAGCGCAAAAATAAGTTTTGCGGGATCTTTAACTGTAGGCGCGATCAATAAACTGCCCAAAAAACGGGAAATCAAGCCTACACCTAATATAACCCCTATCATATCGTACTCTATACCTTCACCCTGGAGCCAGGTTGCCCAGAAAGGTAAAAATATCCCGTAAGAAAAGAAATATGTGAAGTAATCTAACGCCAGCCAGCGCGTCGATCGAATAACCATTAATCCCCCTGGTAAAAAATGCAAAAAACCCACCCCTAACTAACTTAGTTAGCTCAAGAAACTAGATATTGAGAGTTATCTTGAAGTGGATATTCCCCAAGGGGAAAATCCACGCATTACGCCTCAAATATCTCACTTAAGCAAACAATGTTAGCCGGAGCAGGTTTTGTAATGATTTATTGAAATTTTAATTTATGCGTAAACCGGATATTTCGCGCAAATAGCCAGAACTTTCTGCTTAGTTGCTTCAATGGTCGCTTCATCATTGATGTTGTCCAATACATCACACATCCAGCCAGCCAATTCACGCGCTTCTGTTTGTTTAAAACCACGACGAGTAATCGCAGGCGTACCAATACGCACACCAGAAGTCACAAATGGACTCTTCGGATCATTAGGCACGCTATTTTTGTTTACCGTGATATTTGCACGGCCCAACGCAGCATCGGCATCTTTACCCGTGATCTCTTTATCAACCAGATCCAGCAGGAACAAGTGGTTTTCTGTACCGCCAGAAACCACTTTGTAACCACGTGCCAAAAACACTTCAACCATAGCTTTTGCGTTATCTGCAACCTGATGTTGATACGCTTTGAACTCTGGTTCCATTGCCTCTTTCAATGCCACCGCTTTACCTGCAATAACATGCATCAGAGGCCCACCCTGACAACCAGGGAATACAGAAGAGTTCAGTTTTTTATATAACTCTTCATCGCCACCTTTCGCCAGGATCAAACCACCACGTGGACCAGCCAGTGTTTTATGCGTCGTGGTAGTGACGATATGAGCATGAGGAACCGGGTTAGGATATACTCCTGCGGCGATTAGGCCAGCAACATGCGCCATATCAACGAACAGATAAGCACCAATGCTGTCTGCAATTTCACGCATCTTTGCCCAGTCAACCACACCGGAGTAAGCGGAGAAACCACCGATAATCATTTTTGGCTGATGTTTTTGAGCTTGTACCGCGATATCGTCATAATCGATTTTACCGCTCTCATCGATGCCATAAGGCACAACGTTATATAACTTACCAGAGAAGTTAACCGGAGAGCCGTGAGTCAAATGACCGCCATGTGCTAAATTCATCCCCAAAACCGTATCGCCCGGTTGCAGCAAAGCCATATAAACTGCCGCGTTCGCTTGAGAACCAGAGTGTGGCTGAACGTTGGCATAATCAGCACCAAACAGCGCCTTAGCGCGATCGATAGCTAATTGTTCAACAACATCTACATATTCACAGCCGCCGTAGTAGCGTTTACCCGGATAACCTTCAGCATATTTGTTAGTGAGTTGAGAGCCCTGTGCCTGCATAACTCTTGGGCTGGTATAGTTTTCAGAAGCAATTAACTCGATATGCTCTTCCTGACGAACAACTTCCTGCTCCATCGCCTGCCATAGTTCGGGATCATAACTAGCAATATTCATTTCACGCTTTAACATTGGGTTCTCCTGACTCAGCTAACTTCTCTTCAAACAACACCCTAAAGGGCCGAATGGCACACAGTGTAAACCCTTTTCACCGAATGAGATAGTCTTGACAAAATATTTTACGCAAACGATTGCATAGCCTGTCACAAGCAAGATATCTGTTTTAAATAGAAGAATGAAAATTACGCTGCATTTTTCCTATTTTGTCAGAATTTATGACCTAAAGTAGTCCTTTCCTTAGTGCAAATATCTTTTACGAATATTTTTTTCACCATAAAGACCACATTCTATATTTACAAAATCCCCAAAAGGGTATAAGTTGCATTTAAAATACATGTTATAACTTTCATTATCACTTGAAAGAAATTCAGGAGTTTCACCATGCTGGATAGCCAAACTATTGCAACTGTCAAATCAACTATTCCATTACTTTCTGCTACCGGACCAAGACTGACAGCCCACTTCTATGAGCGGATGTTTAAACATAATCCTGAGTTAAAAAACATTTTTAATATGAGCCATCAACTTAATGGCGATCAGCGTGAAGCCCTGTTCAATGCGATCTGTGCCTACGCAGCCAACATTGATAACTTAGAGGTACTACTACCGGCAGTGGAAAAAATCGCGCATAAACACGCTAGTCTGAATATTCAACCAAAGCATTATCAGATTGTCGGTACTCACCTGTTGGCAACGTTGGATGAAATGTTCCAGCCGGGAAATGAAATTCTGAACGCCTGGGGGAAAGCTTATGGCGTGCTGGCTGATGTTTTTATCAATCGTGAAGAGCAAATCTATCATAGCGGTGAATCAACAGATGGCGGCTGGCGTGGTTTGCGTCCATTCCGTATCAGCCGGAAAGAGGTAAAAAGTGAAGTGATTTGCAGCTTTGAATTTGTGCCTCAAGATGGCGGGAAAGTGATGGATTACAAACCTGGCCAGTATCTGAGTATTTATCTGGCAGATGATAGTTTTGACAACCGAGAAATTCGCCAGTATTCACTGACGGCAGCACCGAATGGTTCCAGCTATCGGATTGCAATCAAACGTGAGCCACAAGGAATCGTTTCCAACCATATGCACGATAAGATGCAAGAAGGCGATACCGTCTGGCTGGCCGCCCCACGCGGTGATTTTTTCCTTGATATTAAACCAGAAACACCGGTTACTTTAATTTCTGCGGGCGTTGGCCTGACACCCATGATGAGTATGTTGCATCACCTCCACCAACAAAATCACAACAGCCAGATTAATTGGTTACATGCGGCTGAACACGGCGGCCATCACGCATTTAGCAATGAAGTCGCAACAATGGCGCAGGCGATGCCAAATTTTGCTAGCACAATTTGGTACCGTGAACCAAGGGATGAAGATCAACAAGGTATTCATTATCAACACAAAGGTTTTATGGATCTGACGGTTCTGAATGAAGAGTTGAAAACAGAAGGAATGCACTTCTATTTCTGTGGTCCTGTCCCCTTTATGCAATATGTAGCGAAGCAGTTATTGGATATAGGAATTGATAAACAATTTATTCACTATGAATGTTTTGGCCCACATAAAGTGATTTAAATTTTCAGCTTAATATTACGGTGATAATAGCCAATAAAGTGAACTGAACATAAACTATCTTTAATTTATAGGCTCTGATATTCAATATTCATGTATATTGAATATACTTAATGTGACTGAAAAACCAATTCATCACTATCTTAGAGACTTTATAGAGTTTGTTTATCATGGAGCCCGCCTTATCGGACGTCAGCTCCATTGATTTCAAGAGTCATGGGTAAATTTAGCGCCTATCCCAATAGGCGTAATTGTTGCAGACCGTTCTTATAAATGAACAGTGAACAATACCCTGTGAAGATAGCTGGGCTATGAGTTTTCTTCTGAGTGATCTTCCAGACATTGCACAAAACCAAAACGTTTGGTCGGGACATTAGCCATGAATGATTTTCCGGCGATGATTTCAAAATGGTGTTTTCTGTCGTCCCGGTTTCTGACGTATCCATTTCACTGAGCTTGGCATTTTTATCTACCCTTGTTATAGCGCTGAATCATACTATCTATGCAATGCTTTTATCCGTTTTTTTACTCGGCTGTGGTATGGGTTTTTGGGATTGTATTGCTGTAACTTACAGACAGAAATTAATACCGGAGGGTATATTTTCGAGGACTAATGCTGTTTACAGACTTTTCTCTTGGGGTGCGTTATGCTTGGGAGGTCTTATGGGAGGCGCTATTTATCAAGTGATTGGCTACGGTTATCTCTTCTATATAACATTAGCATTTACGCTTTTTCTTACAATTTCTTTCTACTTCATACCATTGAAGGATGATTTTTGATGAAATTACCAACGTCACTTCTGCCATTCAAAATCAGCAGAATACATACTGAACTAGGTGTATTCAAAGCTAACGGGTATAACTCGTCAACTCCCACGGATGAGATGACCATAATTCTCTCAACGGTTTTTATACTGTCCACTGATGGCTGGGAAGAACTTACTATAGCCCAATCTAATAGTAATCTATTGGAACAATTAACCCCTTATTTAAAACATCATTTAATGTCGAAGCATAAAACGCAATCATAGTGAGAGCATGAATGGAGAATGTAATACGTGAGGATGATTCGCTTCGCTCACCCTACGGGCCGCACTAAAAGTGCGTTCAAAAGCTCATGCTTTTGTCTGATCACTACCTAGGTTCGCTCTTTATGGCAAAGAAGGGCAAATAAAATAGTCCTATTGGAATAGGCCGTTACTCTGACTGGCAATCAAGTTTACCTCACAGGCTGTTTGCATTCCTTCAAGCGCAATAGGTTTTCCTTTATATTTTAGAGAGCTAGCACCCTGAATAATAGGAAAAATACCTTTGCATTGAGGGCACTCCACCAAATCTTCTTTACCTGCTATAGGAATGCCATTGTGAGTATATTCATCAATAGCGGTAATCACCTTACCGCCATGATCTGTCGTATCACCCAGCAGAATAACCGCCTTTGACATTAAAGTTCTCCATCGTTTTCCGATTGGTAAATAACATCACCTTTCATTAAATTTCTGTAATTAATGGCAGTAATCCCAGGTTCACCAACTGTATTTCAACATCATTGGATTTATCAATATCATCCTGATTTCTTCCATCAAAAATGCCTTTTTTGGTAATAATCAGAGTGCCTACCTGTTCATTATTTTGATACACAGGGAGCACATCTTCCGCCATAGGCAAATAGGATTTATCAATAATACGAGGCTGGTAAAGCATCCAGCCAACACTTAAGCGATCAGGGAAAACCTGTTTATTCCGTAATGTATATTCGTTGGTTTCGACCTGAATATAAGGGAAGTCACGACTGGTGACTAGATATTTAACTAAATCAATTAATTGGGAAATACCAAGCTGACTACTGTCAATTTTCAAATTGAGTTCTAACCTAACCCAGTTAGGACCTTTTGTTGACAATTTATTATAACTAACACTACTAGATAACTCATCCTTTTCACCATCCCATATACCTTCAATAAGTGAAGGAAAGTCTTTTTTATAAGATTTTTCAAAATAACTTACTGCTTCGTCTGTAGGCCCTTGTTCATCAAACACAATATGTTTTAATGCCTCTTTTCGGGAATATCCTTTTAAAAACCATGTTTTTTTCTTCCCGAAAAATATATCGATTTGCTGTGTGATATGAAACAAATCCATCAATGCCGTATTAGCAGTAATAGTTTTTTGCTGTTCATAACGTACATTTATTTCTATACGAACTATTGTCATGTTGACCTCAGATTAAAATAAACTGTCGTAGGGGGTATAATGAACTCTGATATTTTTATACTCGCTAAACTGTACCTTAAAATAAGCATAACTGATTGGTTGTAAAAAATGCCATTCTACATAAGGTGTGCCTTCTAGAACATCACAGACTTTTTGATGCCTTTCAGCCTGTTTTTTGCCTGATTCATCACCTTTCCACCAACTTTTGGGTTTCCCCTCACTATTAAAAAACTGGTCATACCGCGCTTTGGCTTCCAGAAATAAGCAATACGCTGGTCGCCAACCATCAAACGTCACTTTCAGACATTGAAATTCCTGGATCATTTGTGTGAGCGGGTTATATTTAGTTTTCGCAATAAATCGCTGATAGTTAATCGTGATAGCGCTCCAGCGACTCACCTTGCGATATTTTTCACTTGTCACCGGAATAGCAAGGCAAGCCTCGCACGCTTTTTTAGTTTCCGTTTTTTCACATTCTTCCGTTTCAGACTGGGCTTTAGTCTGAACCGCACTGGCATCAACAGATTCATCCCCTAAATCATCGTCCTCCCAAAAATCCGCATGGACTTCGGCACTCCAGACGATATTTCGATCTTCATCCGTGATTTCAGGGCTTATCACAAAATCCGTTTTCTTATGGTGAATGTCGTCATCCTCTATAATGGATTTATCTTTACTGGCTTCCATCAACCCAACCGCAATTAATACTCCGGCACAGGCGCTGGCGACATATTCAGCCGCACCCACTGCGACCGGAGATAATAAGGGTATTGGCATATTAACGTCTCCTATTTATCTTATTTTTTGCAATAATAGGAACACCATTGTGAGTATATTCATCAATAGCGGTAATAATCTTACCGCCATGATCTGTCATATCACCCAGCAGAATAACCGCCTTTGACATTAAAGTTCTCCATCGTTTTCCGATTGGTAAATAACATCACATCTCATTAAACCTCGGTAATTAACGGCAGTAATCCCAGATTTACCAACTGAATTTCAATATCATTGGATTTATCAATATCCTCCTGATTTCTTCCATCAAAAATCCCTTTTTTGGTAATAATCAGAGTGCCGACCTGTTCATTATTTTGATACACAGGGAGCATATCTTCCGCCATAGGCAGGTAAGACTTATCAATAATGCGGGGTTGGTAAAGCATCCAGCCAACACTTAAGCGATCAGGGAAAACTTGTTTACCTTTTAAGGTATAGCCGTTGGTTTCTACTTGAATATAAGGAAAATCACGACTGGTCGCTAAATATTTAACTAAATCAATCAATCGGGATACATTCAGTTGGCTGCTATCAATTTTTAAATTGAATTCTAGCCAAACCCAGTTTGGACCTCTTGTAGACAGTTTATTATAACTAATACTATTGGCTATCTCATCCCGCTCACCATCCCACATATCTTCAATAAGTGAAGGAAAATCTTTTTTATAAGATTTGTCAAAATAGCTCACTGTCTTTTCTGTTGGCCCTTGTTTATCAAACACAATGTGTTTTAGGGCCTCTTTTCGTGAATAACCAGTTAAATACCATGTCTTTTCCTGTCTGAAAAAGATATCGATTTGCCGTGTAATATGAAATAAATCCATTAATGCTGTATCTACAGTAATGGTTTCCTGTTGTTCATAATACACATTGATTTTTATACGGATTATTGTCATTTGAACCTCGAATTAAATTCTCGCCATTAAATCGGCACAGGGAGTATAGTGGACACTGATATTTTTAAATTGACTAAATATTCCCTTAAAATAAGCATAACTGATTGGTTGTAAAAAATGCCATTCCACATGCGGAGTCCCCTCTAGTACATCACAAACAGTTTGATGCCTTTCCGCCTGTTTTTTACCTGATTTACTCCCTTTCCACCAAATTTTGGGTTCACCTTCAGTATCAAAAAACTGGTCATACCGCGCCTTAGCCTCCAGAAACAGGCAATATGCTGGCCGCCAGCCATCAAACGTCACTTTCAGGCATTGAAATTCCTGGATCATTTGTGTGAGCGGGTTATATTTAGTTTTCGCAATAAATCGCTGATAGTTAATCGTGATAGTGCTCCAGCGACTCACCTTGCGATATTTTTCACTTGTCACCGGAATAGCAAGGCAAGCCTTGCACGCTTTTTTAGTTTCCGTTTTTTCACACTCTTCCGTTTCAGACTGGGCTTTAGTCTGAACCGCACTGGTATCAACGGATTCATCCCCTAAATCATCGTCCTCCCAAAAATCCGCATGGGTTTCGGCACTCCAGACGATATTTCGATCTTCATCTGTGATTTCAGGGCTTATCACAAAATCCGTTTTCTTATGGTGAATGTCATCATCCTCTATAACGGATTTATCCTTACCGGCTTCCATCAACCCAACCGCAATTAATACCCCGGCACAGGAGCTGGCGACATATTCAGCCGCACCCACTGCGACCGGATCTAATAAGGGTATTGGCATATTAACGTCTCCTGTTTATCTTATTTTTTGCAATAATAGGAACACCATTGTGAGTATATTTATCAATAGCGGTAATAATCTTACCGCCATGATCTGTCATATCACCCAGCAGAATAACCGCCTTTGACATTAAAGTTCTCCATCGTTTTTCAATTGGAAATAACATCATCCCTCATTAAACTTCGGTAATTAATGGCAGTAATCCCAGATTCACCAACTGTATTTCAACATCATTGGATTTATCAATATCCTCCTGATTTCTTCCATCAAAAATCCCTTTTTTGGTAATAATCAGAGTGCCGACCTGTTCATTATTTTGATACACAGGGAGCATATCTTCCGCCATAGGCAGGTAAGACTTATCAATAATGCGGGGTTGGTAAAGCATCCAGCCAACACTTAAGCGATCAGGGAAAACTTGTTTACCTTTTAAGGTATAGCCGTTGGTTTCTACTTGAATATAAGGAAAATCACGACTGGTCGCTAAATATTTAACTAAATCAATCAATCGGGATACATTCAGTTGGCTGCTATCAATTTTTAAATTGAATTCTAGCCAAACCCAGTTTGGACCTCTTGTAGACAGTTTATTATAACTAATACTATTGGCTATCTCATCCCGCTCACCATCCCACATATCTTCAATAAGTGAAGGAAAATCTTTTTTATAAGATTTGTCAAAATAGCTCACTGTCTTTTCTGTTGGCCCTTGTTTATCAAACACAATGTGTTTTAGGGCCTCTTTTCGTGAATAACCAGTTAAATACCATGTCTTTTCCTGTCTGAAAAAGATATCGATTTGCCGTGTAATATGAAATAAATCCATTAATGCTGTATCTACAGTAATGGTTTCCTGTTGTTCATAATACACATTGATTTTTATACGGATTATTGTCATTTGAACCTCGAATTAAATTCTCGCCATTAAATCGGCACAGGGAGTATAGTGGACACTGATATTTTTAAATTGACTAAATATTCCTTTAAAATAAGCATAACTGATTGGTTGTAAAAAATGCCATTCCACATGCGGAGTCCCCTCTAGTACATCACAAACAGTTTGATGCCTTTCCGCCTGTTTTTTACCTGATTTACTCCCTTTCCACCAAATTTTGGGTTCACCTTCAGTATCAAAAAACTGGTCATACCGCGCCTTAGCCTCCAGAAACAGGCAATATGCTGGCCGCCAGCCATCAAACGTCACTTTCAGGCATTGAAATTCCTGGATCATTTGTGTGAGCGGGTTATATTTAGTTTTCGCAATAAATCGCTGATAGTTAATCGTGATAGTGCTCCAGCGACTCACCTTGCGATATTTTTCACTTGTCACCGGAATAGCAAGGCAAGCCTTGCACGCTTTTTTAGTTTCCGTTTTTTCACACTCTTCCGTTTCAGACTGGGCTTTAGTCTGAACCGCACTGGTATCAACGGATTCATCCCCTAAATCATCGTCCTCCCAAAAATCCGCATGGGTTTCGGCACTCCAGACGATATTTCGATCTTCATCTGTGATTTCAGGGCTTATCACAAAATCCGTTTTCTTATGGTGAATGTCGTCATCCTCTATAACGGATTTATCCTTACCGGCTTCCATCAACCCAACCGCAATTAATACCCCGGCACAGGCGCTGGCGACATATTCAGCCGCACCCACTGCGACCGGAGCTAATAAGGATATTGGCATATTAACGTCTCCTGTTTATCTTATTTTTTGCAATAATAGGAACACCATTGTGAGTATATTTATCAATAGCGGTAATAATCTTACCGCCATGATCTGTCATATCACTCAGCAGAATAACCGCCTTTGACATTAAAGTTCTCCATCGTTTTTCAATTGGAAATAACATCATCCCTCATTAAACTTCGGTAATTAATGGCAGTAATCCCAGGTTCACCAACTGAATTTCAATATCATTGGATTTATCAATATCCTCCTGATTTCTTCCATCAAAAATCCCTTTCTTGGTGATAATCAGAGTGCCGATCTGTTCATTATTTTGGTACACAGGCAGCACATCTTCCGCCATAGGCAGATAGAACTTATCAATAATACGGGGCTGGTAAAGCATCCAGCCGACACTAAGGCGATCAGGAAAAACCTGCCTGCCTTTTAAGGTATAGCCGTTAGTTTCCACCTGAATATAAGGAAAATCACGGCTGGTCGCTAAGTATTTAACTAAATCAATTAATCGGGATGCATTCAGTTGGCTACTGTCAATTTTTAAATTGAGTTCTAACTTAACCCAGTTAGGATGCCCAGATTTTGATTTATCATAAATAATGCCACAAGATAATTCATCTTTTTGTCCATCCCACATTCCATTGATAAGTGAAGGAAAATTTTTCCTATACTCTTTTTCAAAGTCTCTAATCGCAACTTCAGTTGGTCCTTGCTCATCAAACACAATATGTTGTAAAGCCTGTTTTCTAGAATATCCAGTTAAATACCAGGTCTTTTTCTGCCCGAAAAAAATATCAATCTGCCTTGTAATGTAAAATAAATCCATTAACACCGTATTTAAGGTAATAGTTTCCTGTTGTTCATAACGTGCATTGATTTCCAAATTAATTATTGCCATCGTTGACCTCAAATTAAGTTAAATCTTTACAAGGAGTATAATAAACATTGATATTTTTATGTTCAATAAATAGTATTTTAAAATACCCATAGCTGACAGGCTGTAAAAAATGCCATTCCACATAAGGAGTTCCCTCCAGTACATCACAGACTACTTGATGTCTTTTTGCCTGATTTCGCGCAGAAATCTGACCTTTCCACCACCTTTTAGGTTTACTATCACTATCAAAAAACTGGTCATACCGCGCTTTGGCTTCCAGAAATAAGCAATACGCTGGTCGCCAGCCATCAAACGTCACTTTCAGGCATTGAAATTCCTGGATCATTTGTGTGAGCGGGTTATATTTAGTTTTAGCAATAAATCGCTGATAGTTAATCGTGATAGCGCTCCAGCGACTCACCTTGCGATATTTTTCACTTGTCACCGGAATAGCAAGGCAAGCCTTGCACGCTTTTTTAGTTTCCGTTTTTTCACACTCTTCCGTTTCAGACCGGGCTTTAGTCTGCACCGCACTGGTATCAACGGATTCATCCCCTAAATCATCGTCCTCCCAAAAATCCGCATGGGTTTCGGCACTCCAGACGATATTTCGATCTTCATCCGTGATTTCAGGGCTTATCACAAAATCCGTTTTCTTATGGTGAATGTCGTCATCCTCTATAACGGATTTATCTTTACCGGCTTCCATCAGCCCAACCGCAATTAATACTCCGGCACAGGCGCTGGCGACATATTCAGCCGCACCCACTGCGACCGGGGCTAATAAGGGTATTGGCATATTAACGTCTCCTGTTTATCTTATTTTTTGCAATAATAGGAACACCATTGTGAGTATATTCATCAATAGCGGTAATAATCTTACCGCCATGATCTGTCGTATCGCCCAGCAGAATAACCGCTTTTGACATGAAAATTCTCCATCGTTTTTCAATTGGTAAAAAATATCATCCTCCATTACACTTCGGTAATTAATGGCAGTAATCCCAGATTTACCAACTGAATTTCAATATCATTGGATTTATCAATATCCTCCTGATTTCTTCCATCAAAAATCCCTTTCTTGGTGATAATCAGAGTGCCGATCTGTTCATTATTTTGGTACACAGGCAGCACATCTTCCGCCATAGGCAGATAGAACTTATCAATAATACGGGGCTGGTAAAGCATCCAGCCGACACTAAGGCGATCAGGAAAAACCTGCCTGCCTTTTAAGGTATAGCCGTTAGTTTCCACCTGAATATAAGGAAAATCACGGCTGGTCGCTAAGTATTTAACTAAGTTAATTAACCGAGATAGACTTAGCTGACTAGTATCAGCCGCTAAATTTAATACTAACCACACCCAATTCGGGCGAGAAGTTGATGATTTAAAATAATCAATTCCACTATCTAATTCATCCTTTTCACCATCCCATATTCCATTAATAATAGCAGGGAAATTTTTCTTATAATCTTTTTCGAAACTTTTTATGGCAACTTCAGTTGGCCCCTGCTCATCAAATACAATATGTTTCAAGGCATCTTTACGGGAATATCCCTTTAAGAACCAGCTTTTTTTCTGCCCCAAAAAGATATCTATTTTCTGAGTAATATGAAACAAATCTATCAATGCAATATTAGGAGTAATGTTTTCTTGTTGCTCATAACGTATATTAAATTTTATATGAATTATTGCCATGTTGACCTCGTATTAAACTAAAGCGTCGCAGGGGTATAGTGAACACTGATATTTCTATATTCACCGAACAATATCTTAAAATAGCCAGAACTGACAGGCTGTAAAAAATGCCATTCCACACGCGGAGTATTATCCAGTGCATCACAGACTACTTGATGTCTGCGTGCCTGCTCTTTAGCGGAATAAATTCCCTTCCACCAATTTTTAGGATTTCCTTTACTATTAAAAAACTGGTCATACCGCGCTTTAGCCTCCAGAAACAGGCAATATGCCGGCCGCCAGCCATCAAAGGTCACTTTCAGGCATTGAAATTCCTGGATCATTTGTGTGAGCGGGTTATATTGAGTTTTCGCAATAAATCACTGATAGTTAATCGTGATAGCGCTCCAACGACTCACCTTGCGATATTTTTCACTTGTCACCGGAATAGCAAGGCAAGCCTCGCACGCTTTTTTAGTTTCCGTTTTTTCACACTCTTCCGTTTCAGACTGGGCTTTAGTTTGAACCGCACTGGCATCAACAGATTCATCTCCTAAATCATCGTCCTCCCAAAAATCTGCATGGGCTTCGGCGCTCCAGACGATATTTCGATCTTCATCTGTGATTTCAGGGCTTATCACAAAATCCGTTTTCTTATGGTGAATGTCGTCATCCTCTATAACGGATTTATCTTTACCGGTTTCCATGATACCGACTGCAATTAATACTCCGGCACAGGCGCTGGCGACATATTCAGCCGCACCCACTGCGACCGGAGCTAATAAGGGTATTGGCATATTAACGTCTCCTATTTATCTTATTTTTTGCAATAAAAAGAATATCTTTAAATTGCTGCTCGGGTTTTTGATCAGGGGACTCTAAGGCTGTCTTGATTGGCAAGGCATGCTGAAAATCAGGATTAAACGCGACCAGAGATAAATAGGATTGAATCAAGTATTTATCCTGAAAGTTTAATGACAGCAAATAGTCATAAGCAGCCATTAGCCGTTCGTTCAGCGAAGATGGGGAAGGAATTAAATCCGCATGTTTAGTGAGAAGTTCGGCCTGTATACGATCAATCACCGTCTGTTTTTCCAGTTTGGTGATAATATCAAATTGTTCCTGAGTCAATTCAATCATAATGGAGCTCCTGACACCGAATAATAAGTGGCATTGTATTGATAAACCCATTTATTAATATCATGCGTGAATGCAAACAATTGTTCATGACTAAAAATGTCACTGATGCGATGCAAAATACGAGGATCATAAAAACGTAGCAGTGCGGTCTGTTTTGTCGGAAGTTGAATATTTAAATATGACACAAGATGGCGGGTCAGCTTATCTAATGACAGAGAGGTTAATAACCATGATACTGCCGGATACGTTTCTTCAAGTATTGACAATTTCTCTTGCCATTGATGCGCATATTCCATATCAAACAGCCACGGGCCTGCAAATGCAAGTTTTGAATCTGGATAGTGCCGGAATAGTGGGTTGTTGACACCCAAGATATAATTAATCTCCTCACCAAAACAGCGTTCATACTGCAAACCATTCACCAGCGCGTAAAGCCGAATGCCGGGATGTTTTTTCTGGTAATTAACCAATTTTTCGCTTAATTCAAGTGTCATAATTACCCCCGGATAACGGTTATTGCTTCTTCAAGTTCAGCTTTCATCAAACAACTGAGACAAATTTCTTTGAGTGGTTCTTGAGAAACAGGAGTGGATATTTCAGCACTGACCTGTTCCAATTTATCCAGCATATCCGGCAGTTTTCCTCCCCACCCCGAACCTGTACCCGGTGTTCCACTGGCAAAATTGATCCCGGCACTACTGCTGATGCCGCCGACGTCAATTTTAATAAAATGCCCCGCAGCCTGTAAGGTGAGCTCACTTCCAGCATCAATGACTATCTTCGCCCCGGAACTGAGGTGAATTTCATTTCCACTTTGTACCAACAACGCATCGTCAGCTTTAATATGAAGTTTTTGTCCGGTTGAAACGGAAATATCATGCTGCGCCAGAACACGATATTCATTATCAACACGTAAATGGGCGTCATGTCTAATATGATGAGTCTGATTATGTGCAATATTGACCATTTCATCGTTTAAAATCTCCGTTTTCATGTTCTTCTGAGCATGAATATAGATTTCCTCACCGCCTTTATCATCATCAAAACGCAGTTCATTAAACCCTTCCCCTTTATGGGTTTTTGATCGGATTACCATCTGCGTTTTTGCCATCGGCAAACGGTTCGGTGGGAGATTAATGGCATTATAGGTACGACCAATAATAATCGGCTGGTCAGGATCACCATGCAGAAAATCAACCAAGACTTCCTGACCAACACGCGGAATGGTCATCATCCCCCAACAGTGTCCAGCCCAAGATTGGCTAACTCTTATCCAGCAAGAACTCTGATCATTAAGTTCGCCATACCGGTCCCAGTCAAATTGCACCCGTACTCGTCCATATTCATCACAAAATATTTCTTCTCCCTCCGGCCCCACCACTGTGGCAATTTGCAAGCCATCAATACGTGGCTTGGGATAAGGCGAAGGACGCCATACCCGGTTGGGGCTACCAAAGGTGAAATGGTTCGTCAAAGTCGTCCCTCTGCCGCCAAAACGAGATTCATCCGCTTGAGGCTGATGGCCTTGGTGAATAATTTGGATTATTTGCCACGAAGTATTAAATTTTTCTTTCGGATGATCGGTAAGCTTAAACCACCTGCCCGGTAAGAGAGCAAAACTATCACTATGCCCATTACCGAGCAAAACATCATTACGCAACGCCTCCAGCCGGTACTGACTTATCCGCTGCCCATTCTTATCTTTATAACGTCCGGGAAAGTCATAGTAATAGTAACTAGGTAAATCCGAACGCTGATTGCCGATGTACCTGTAATTTTCGTGGAATTGAAAATCAGCAAACCACCGGGGATGTTTAAATGTGTAATCTCTCACCGAAACTTCAGCGATGCCCACTTTTTCTTCCCAACGAAACCGGCTGACGCAACACTGACTGCCTGTGGCGTCAAGTTCTGGGTTGTAGGGCAGTGTAAGAGAGCCATTCTCAGCGTAAGAGTCGACAAAAACCATTGTCGACTCACCCTTATCCTGATTAAAGTAATAGTAATAAAAGATCCCTTCATCAGCTAACAGACGCTGTAAAAAAGCCAAATCACTCTCATCGTACTGAACACAGAACTCCCGTACGGGATGTTCATAACGCAAGCAACAAGAGAATTGACGAACGCCATTTTCTTTCAATAGCCTATCAATAATATCGGTGACGGATTGATGCTGAAAAATACGGGAGTTAACCCGCAATCCGGCACGCCACAAGGAAGGATGGAGAGTCAAGGAATAACCACTACGATAACGGTTCGCGGTTTCCTGCACAAAATGAGTCACAATCCCGGTGATATAACGCTCAGGTTGTCCGTCACGATAAACGGTCAATGTGGCGTATTTATCCAGAACTTCCGCAAAATCAATGTCCGGCTTGATACAAGTCAGTGTGACGTGCAAACTGAATAGCGTTGACAACGCTTCATCCAGCATAAAATCAACCACAGCAAAAGTTTTCACAGGAAGATTACCAACCACGAGAGTAAAAACCAGTCCTGTTCGTTCTACATCAAAATTATTAACCATAACGATGATTACCTCTGTTGAATCGTCAGCTCACAATATATCCCTAAACGAAATGATCACAAAAGAAGCAATTATGATGTTTTTTAATCAATCATGCAATGAATTCATAAGAAAATATGATGAAATAGCAGAAGGCAGAAGGCAGAAGGCAGAAGGCAGAAGGCAGAGGACAGAGGACAGAAGTAATGATAAACAATTTATTCACTATGAATGTTTGGCCCACATAAGGTGATTTAAATTTTCAACTTAATATTACGGTGATAATAACCAATAAAGTGAAGTGAATAGAAACAGTATTTAATTTATAGTAATGATATTTATGATGACCTGTCCAGAAAGCCAAGGCAAAAATGATCAAACATATTTTCAGCAGGCAAGAGGTTTTCCCGCAATTCTTATTTACCACTATTTACGGTTTGAGAAGATTTAACTAGTTTCAAGCCGTAATAAATCATCCGATAGTTTAAATTAAAAACTGTTTTGATAATTTATTCCAAACATTAATTATAGTGATCAGTTATTTTATGAAATAAAAACGATAAAGAATATTAAATTAGATAAGAATTCCTCATCTATACTTAATGTTGTTAGTCCAAAACAACATCCTAATAAGTCTAATCTTAATAAAATCAGATTAAAATAGTGAGGGGTTGTAATATGGGCATTATTCACGTTACCAACAATATGAAAAATGATACGATTGAAGTTGCAATTAACTACTGGAGCACTGATTACGCAAGATTCACAGTGTCCGACGATTATTTTAATATCAGTCCTGGATATTTTAGGGCTTCCTGGTTTGTTGACGATTGGCGCGGTTATATCATGTCAGTCAAAAGGCTAGGAATTACATTTTCATATTTCATTTTACCTGACACCAAGATTATTGTCGGAGAAAATCGAGTTACAGAAAATGAGTATGTGATAAAACCTTTATTTGTAAGCTAGCTCATTTATATTTAATGTTGCTAGCCCGAAACGGCATCCTAATAAAGTCAAATCTTAATGAAATCAGATTGAAATAGTAAGGGAGTTGTAATATGGGCATGATTCACGTTACCAACAATACGAAATGTGACACAATTGAAGTTGCAATTAACTACTGGAGCACCGATCAAGCACAGTACCAAGTATCCGACGATTATTTTACTATAGTTTCTGGAGGTTATAGAGATTCTTGGGTTGTCGACGATTGGCGTGGTTATATCATGTCAGTCAGAAGACTTAAAATCATATATTCATATTTCATTTTACCTGACACTAAGATTATTGTCGGAGAAAATCGAGTTACAGAAAATGGGTATGTGATAGAACCTTTACTTGTAAGGTAGTTCATCGCCTTAATTGAGTATATAAGATTATAAATGATCCCATGTACCTATTATCGGTGACCGTCTAAACGGTCACCGAAGAATTCCGGCTACTTTTATTGAGAGTGGTGCCTTATATCTACCTGTCACCACCCCCTAAAAATCTAAATTAAGTTAAATCGCCTCTTCGTCCTGCTCACCAGTGCGAATACGTACAACACGCGCCACGTCAAATACAAATATTTTACCATCACCGATTTTCCCAGTTTGTGCGGTCTGCATAATGGTTTCAACACAGGTATCGACAATATCATCTGGCACGACAATTTCTATTTTCACTTTTGGCAGAAAATCCACCATATATTCCGCACCACGATATAGCTCAGTGTGTCCTTTCTGGCGCCCAAAACCTTTCACCTCTGTTACCGTCATTCCGGTGATACCCACTTCCGCCAGCGCTTCACGCACAT
The DNA here is from genome assembly GCF_019090985.1 of Photorhabdus akhurstii. Lineage (NCBI taxonomy): Bacteria > Pseudomonadati > Pseudomonadota > Gammaproteobacteria > Enterobacterales > Morganellaceae > Photorhabdus > Photorhabdus akhurstii. The sequence goes on from NZ_CP020335.1 coordinate 4,001,388, forward strand.
CATCCAGCTTGAAAGGTTTGATAATCGCATCAATCTTTTTCATGAAGTTTTCCTGTTGTTACCAGTTTTTACGGCCGAAACCAGAGGTAATCGGGTAGCGTCTGTCTTTACCAAAATTGCGAGGCGTAATACGCGGCCCCACTGGCGCCTGACGACGTTTATATTCGTTAATATCGATTAAACGAACAACTTTACGCACAATCTGTTCATCAAACCCCGCCGCCACCAGCTCATCAACCGATTTATCCTGTTCCACATAACCTTCCAGAATATTATCCAGAATGTCATAAGGCGGTAAACTGTCCTGATCAAGCTGCCCAGGCGCCAATTCCGCCGATGGCGGACGATCAATCACTCTTTGAGGTATCGCCGGCGAAACGGTATTACGATATTTTGCTAATTCAAATACCAATGTTTTCGGTACATCTTTCAGCGCATTAAAACCACCCGCCATATCGCCATATAATGTGGAATATCCCACCGCTGATTCACTCTTATTGCTGGTCGTCAGCACGAGACGATGGCGTTTATTAGACATCGCCATCAGAATAACGGCACGGCAACGCGCCTGTAAATTCTCTTCGGTGGTATCTTTGGCCGTACCCGCAAACAGAGGTTCAAATTGTGCCATAAATGCATCAAACATCGGTTCGATCGATACCACATTAAACTCAACACCCAACATATCAGCTTGTTCTTTAGCATCTTCTATACTCATTTCAGATGTATAGCGGAATGGCATCATAACAGCCTGAACATGATCTTTACCCAATGCATCAACAGCGATTGCCAGCGTTAAACCAGAGTCAATTCCCCCAGATAAGCCTAATAACACGCCTTGAAAGCCATTTTTGCGAACGTAATCATGCACTGAAAGGACTAATGCCTGATATACCTGCTGCAATGGCGGTAATTCAGGCGCCGGATTAACCATAGGTTCAATCGTTAATTCATTAAAGCGGCATTGCTGGATCTGTTCATTAAATGCGGCTAACCGATGAGTCACTTCACCATTTGCATTAAAAACTTTAGAACAGCCATCGAAAATCAGCTCATCCTGGCCACCAACTTGATTAAGATAAATCATGGGTAGATCTGTACGTTGGCAATGTTCTCTAATCAGTTCATAACGAATATAAGGTTTTTCACGATTATATGGAGAAGCGTTGATAGAAAGAATTAAGTTTGCACCGGCCTGTTTCAAGGCATCAATCGGTTCATCAAACCATAAATCTTCACAAATCAATAAGCCGAGATTGTAGCCCTTAAATGGTACAACACAGCTTTGATCGCCCGCTTTAAAATAGCGTTTTTCATCAAAAACACCATAATTTGGTAACCGTTGTTTGAAATAACGGGCCAAAACTTTCCCTTGCCAGAATAAGGAAAGTGCGTTGTAAATCTCTCCGTCCTGTTCCCAAGGATGACCAACTAAAATAGCAGTTTGGCAACTGGCAGCTTGTAAACGTGCCAATTGCTCACGGCAACGCTGATGAAAATCAGCCCGGAATAATAGATCTTCTGGAGAATAACCGGATATCGCCAGTTCAGAAAACATGACCAAATCAGCACTTTGTTGCTGTTGTTCCTGTACTGTCTGCAACATACGTTCACAGTTGCCTTCAATGTCGCCAATCATCCAATTAAGCTGTGCAAGGGCAATATTAAGAGTACGGCTCATATAATTTAGCTCTCCCAAGCCACCAATATTTATATCAGTGTAAAAACTTCCTGAGCAGCAGAAAAGTTATTCTTTAAAATCATTCGCATCCAATTCATGGCGCGCCAGTAATTTGTAGAATTCAGTCCGGTTACGTCCCGCCATACGCGCCGCATGAGTCACATTCCCTTTGGTCATTTGTAGCAATTTACGCAGATAATTCAGTTCAAACTGATTTCTGGCTTCCACAAAAGTGGGCAACGCTGTATTTTCCCCTTCCAGTGCCTGCATAACTAAGGCTTCACTAATAACCGGCGCAGTAGTTAGCGCAACACACTGTTCGATCACATTAACAAGCTGACGCACATTGCCAGGCCAACTCGCCGCCATCAGACATTTCATTGCATCAACGGAGAAACTACGAACAAAAGGTTTATGGCGTTTCGCTGATTCACGCAACAGATGATTCGCCAATAAAGGAATATCTTCAACCCGACCATTCAAAGCTGGAATTTTCAAGTTCACAACATTTAGACGGTAATAGAGATCTTCGCGAAATTCATTTTTTGCCATTGCCTTCGGTAAATCACGGTGCGTCGCGGAGATAATCCGTACATCAATATCCAGATCACGATTACTTCCGAGCGGGCGTATCTTACGTTCCTGCAATACCCGCAATAATTTAACCTGCAAAGCCAGCGGCATATCACCGATTTCATCAAGAAACAGCGTTCCTCCCTGCGCAGTAAGGAATAGCCCTTCACGGCTACTGACCGCACCGGTAAATGCGCCTTTAGCATGACCAAACAGTTCTGACTCAAGGAGTTGTTCTGGCAAAGCGCCACAATTAATCGCGATAAATGGTTTTTTCGCTCGCGGACTGGCGCGGTGAATTGCCAGGGCTAACACTTCCTTCCCGGTGCCACTCTGACCGTTTATCAGTACACTGACATCAGATTGAGCGACCATTCGCGCCTGCTCCAACAAGCGCAACATCACAGGACTGCGGGTAACTATCTGCTCCCGCCACTGCTCATCACTAGCGGGCGTAGACAACGCCAATGCGCCATCAATCGCTTTATAAAGCGCATCCCGATCAACCGGTTTAGTCAGAAAACTAAAGACCCCCTGTTGAGTGGCCGCCACTGCCTCTGGAATTGAGCCATGAGCTGTCAGAATAATCACCGGCATGCCCGGTTGTTGCTTCTGGATTTCAGCGAACAGCGCCATACCATCCATTTCATCCATACGCAGGTCACTGATCACCAAATCAACTTTTTCTTTAGTTAACAGTCTCAACGCTTCAGCGCCACTTTCCGCGGTTGTGACACGAAAACCTTCACTAGTAAGACGCATTCCCAACAATTTCAACAAACCAGGATCGTCATCAACCAGAAGAAGATGGGCTGGCTTACGCGCTGTCATGGTGCGGCTCCTTTATCTGATTCAGAGGTATTATTTGGCGTACTGTTTTTGCCAGGTAATGTCGTCGCTGGCGTTTCAGCATGTTTATCCGAATTGCCTGATCCAACACTCCCTTGATTTTGCTTACGGGAAGAGAGCTGACGCTCAATATCTGTCAGGTTTTCCAGTTTACGAGAAGTTTCTTGTAGCTCAAATTCCAACCGTGCGCGACTTTCTCGCAGACGATCAAGTTTATTATCCGTATCGGCCTGTAATTTTTGGAATCTTGCCCGCTCCTCAGCCACTGCAATTTGCTGAACCTGCTGTTCGCGCCATAACTGTAATAACGGTCGCAACGAGTCTGGGAATTTCAACCTGTATTTGTTGAAATTTTCAACCATTTTCCGACGTTCAGACAACGTAGGCCCGGCGCTATTAAGTAAAATACTTTGTTTAAAAGCCATATCCCAAGTGACCGGAAGAGTGTATTTCGCCATATTACGCGCTTTAGCTGATGTCAGGCGATCTGAACAGCCCATCAATCTCAGCCAGTAAAGCGCATTCTCAATCGATGGCGGCGTCTCTAAATCCCACATTAACTCACATTCTACAATACGGTAATCCGTTACCCGTTGCTCTGGTATTACCATTTGCGTCACTGCCGTTAAATTATTATTAACCGGATTTTTGACGCAACCCGCCAATAAAAAAACGATGAAGATCAGCAAAATCATGCTAAAACCCCAAATTGAAACTCGTGGTAATAACAATCTGGCAACCAACATGTTTTTCCCAGGTTGTACTGCAATATTCTGCCGATCCGTCTTTTGTACAAAACGGTAAGTAGACCTGTTATGCATTATTTATTCATTCTCAGCAGTTAATGGCAATTTAATACGAAAACAGACGTCAGCAAATTCGCTCTGAATCAATATCAGTTCGCCCCCCATACGCTTAATACAATCCTGCGCAATACTTAACCCAAGACCGCTGCCTTTCACTGCACCTTTGCGCTGGAGCGTTCCCTGATAGAACGGTTCAAAAATCATACTACGTTCTGATTCAGGAATGGGCGTGCCGGTATTAGCAACATTAATTTGAACATATTTGCCAATCTGACGACTTGAAACCCAGATGTTACCGGATTCAGCGCCATAGTGCACCGCATTAGAGTAGAGATTATCAATAACCCGCATTAATAGCGTAGGCTCTGCCCATAAAATATCAGCATCAAGCTGAATTTCCGTCTGAATATTCTTCGATCTCGCAGGTAAACTGTGTGATAAAACCACTTCATTAACAATTTCCCGCAGAGAAACCTGCTGTTGCTCCGTCGGGCCATCTGCCAGCTTACGGTTATAATCCAGTAATTGCTCGATCAATTGTTGTAAATGTTTACTACTATTATCAAGAATAGCAACCACTTCTTGCTGATCAGCCGTTAATGGCCCTGCCACTTCATCAGCCAGTAATTCTGTCCCTTCCCGCATACTTGCCAGCGGTGTTTTCAGTTCATGAGAAATATGACGTAAAAACTCATGGCGTTGTGATTCTAACCAAGCCAGGCGTTCACTGAGCCAGACAATCCGTTGCGCCAGAGAACGGAGTTCTCGCGGCCCCTGAAAAGAATCTATGCGAACGCCTAATGATTGCCCTTCTCCCAATCGGTTAATCATGCGTTCAATCCCTTTAACCGGCCCGATAATCATGCGAGTAAATAACGCGACCAATAACGCACTCAGTAGAAATAAAATAAGACTCTGCCAGCCAAAAAATTGTCCTTTTTCAGCAATATCTCTCTGTAGCTGTTCTCCCCGGCTGAAAATAATATCACGGGTAGCCTGTACCATTTGACTATTAGCATTGGAGAATTGCTCAAGTAATTGAGCGGCAGGTTGGGTAGGTTCGCTATTGAAGCAACTGATTTTTGTCAATTGCGATAATAAGCTGTTAAGCGTCTTAATATGCTGTTGATCATCAAGTATCGCCATCTGATCTTTCAGCATCTTAAAGTATTGCTGATATTGCCTTTGGTAGAGGTTTTCCAGCGTCTTATCCCCTAACACACAATATTGGCGATAACTGCGCTCCATCTCCAACGCAATACCTGTCATAGCCTCACTGCGGCGTGCATCCGCTAGCGTGGTACGATTTATATCAGCCGCTTGCTCACTGAGTTGATCAAGACTCTGGTAAGCCTGATAAGCCAGAACCAACAGCGGCAATAACACCAGCCAGAAGGCCATGACAACTAATTGGCGCAATGAGCGCGGAAATAAACGCCATTTTTTCAAGGAAATCATCTCGTAACCTGTCAGTACACCAATGCTAACCGACAAAGGGCGGATAGAAAAACCCATCGGCTGATAAATTCTGCTGTGACTGAAAATCAGTGTAAGGCGCAAACAGTACAAAGGGGCAGGTAAACACCTGAGCGATGACGGCGGGATAATAGTTTTCGCTACTATCCCGCCAGTGAGGATAACGCATGCCCGCTGTTTATCTACAACAGTCAGACATAGGTTGGTGCCTCACTCCACGTGTCGCCCGATGCTTGATAAGGCCCGAAAGCGATATCACTGAGTTGGACGGTAGGCACCTTACTTTGGCATCATTCGATGGTTTATGTGGCATCTCTCCACCTAATGTGGGCCGACATAAGAAGTTGAATGAGCAACTGTGCCAGCTTAATGCAGATTCCATGCCAACATTAAAAAAATAATCATAACCAACTGTTTTTACTTTAGAAAAAATTAAATGTTACGTTTCAGCAACTAAACAGCTTCTTTTCCGATATGAGCAAAATTTATTTTCTGTCGCCAATTAAAGACACTCAAAATCATGCAAATAAAAATAGATTAAAATCAAATAATTAAATGTCTCCTTTTTGAGACATTCATAACGCATGTTTGTCGGGTAATTGAGACAATAGAACAATTGGGCATCTAAACGCCTGGGAATTCACCGATATAAGGCTTTCACATTTGAATTACCAGCATTGCTATCATGTCAATGGCCTATATATACCCTATGGATTTCAAGATGGATCGCGACGGCAAGGGAGCGAATCCCCGGGAGCATAGGTAACTATGTGACCGGGGTGAGTGAGTGCAGCCAACAAAGAGGCAACTTGAAAGATGACGGGTATATTTATTTGCCTAATATCTGGCCTTTATCAGCCAATAATGTACCATCGTAGATAGAAGTAAAAAGTCTCTATTCGAGAGAAAATTATGCACCAAACCCAAAACAGGGAATCGCTATATATGGTTCAATATCCTACTCAATTTGAGATGCAGCAAGAACAAATGGCCTTTAATATCACCTGATGAACTACAAAATAGCCTATTGGAATTCGATCAACAATGACTAACAAAATGGTATGCAATTTCTGCTCACTCTTTTTTGTATCAGTTCAGCATAATCGAGTTAAAAGTAATATCCATCATGCAACGATGTAGTCACAAAAATTTCATTAATGTAGAAAAAGGTAATAGAAATGAAAGTAATTGTTATTGGAGCAAGCGGTACAATAGGAAAAGCAATCTCGGAAGAATTAGAAAAAAATCACGAAGTCATTCGTGCCGGAAGGAATGGCTTAGACGTTGTAGTTGATATCACTTCCGTTGATAGTATTAAGAGTATGTATGAAAAAACTGGAAAGGTTGATGCTGTAGTCTGTGCAACAGGTAGCGCACATTTTGGACCAATCTCAGAATTAACTCCAGAGTTAAATGAGATAGGAATAAACAGTAAACTCAAAGGCCAAATTAACTTAGTACTGTTAGGGATGGACTATATTAACGATGGCGGAAGTTTTACTTTAACAACTGGAATTATGATGGATGACCCTATTATTCAAGGAGCATCAGCAGCGATGGCAAATGGCGGTATTAAGGCATTTGTAAAATCTGCGGCAATTGAAATGCCAAGGGGAATTCGTATAAACAGTGTTAGCCCTAATGTCTTACAGGAATCATTGGATAAATATGGTGAATTTTTCCCAGGATTTAACGCTGTTCCTGCTAGCCGTGTAGCACTTGCTTTTAGAAAAAGTGTCGATGGCGCTCAAACCGGCCAAAACTACGAAGTTTATTAATTCAGAGAAAATAACACAAATATATAAACCTAAAATATTGATGACGTGCTGATCGTGTCCTTCAAAGAGTTATGAATAGGAGCTATGAACATGAAATGCCCTGTTTGCGGTGCAGCGGAACTTATCCATGACACCCGCGATCTGCCCTATACTTACAAGAGCGAAACCATAATCATTTCTGCGGTAACAGGCGACCTCTGCCCTGCCTGCGCCGAATCTATTTTGGATGCAGTGGAATCAGAACGCGTCATGTGCGAAATGCAGACATTCTCGAAGCAAGTCAATGCGGCCATAGTCGATCCTAAGTTCATTGCCAGAGTACGTAAGAAGCTCGCGCTTGATCAGCGGGAAGCTTCTGAAATTTTCGGCGGTGGTATCAATGCTTTCTCGCGCTATAAAAACGGCAAGACCAAGCCATCTCTAGCTTTGGTGAAGTTGCTTAAAGTGTTGGATCGTCACCCCGATTTACTCTCTGAGGTCAGGATGATGTGATTCTTCCTATTCGTTCTATTGGACTCCAACTTCTTATTAATAGGTCTATCCTCAAACAACACGACTGAAATCGAAATCGGTTTATCTATCAACTTCGCATTCGACAAAACCAGCGCATTTCCATACGCTCAATATATACCCTATGTATGGAATGCTAAAACAAATAAAAAAATGGCTTCAATTGCGATCTCACGTCAGTTACGAAACAAAGAATCACAATGAAGCCAATGAACGCTATCAGCCGGAAAAAACCGGCTGACACAATTTACTTACACCGCAGTACTTATCCTAACTGCTTACGAGCATTACGGAAAAGTCGCATCCACGGGCCATCTTCGCTCCACTCATTCGGATGCCAGGAGTTATTTACCGTGCGAGATACCCTTTCTGGATGCGGCATCATCACAGTTGCCCGACCATCAATGCTGGTAACTGCGGTAATGCCATTCACTGAACCATTTGGGTTAGCCGGATAGTTTTCCGTAACCTGACCATAGTTGTTTACATAACGTAAAGCCACTAACCGGTTACTTTCAAGCATCTCAAGATGCTGTCTATCACGGAATTCCACTTGCCCTTCCCCATGAGAAACCACAATCGGCATACGAGAACCTGCCATATCTTGCAAAAACAGTGACGGGCTGTCAGCCACTTCCACTAAACTGAATCGCGCTTCAAAGCGCTCTGAACGATTACGTACAAAACGCGGCCAATGTTCAGCGCCTGGGATTAACTCCCGCAAGTTAGACATCATCTGGCAACCATTGCAAACACCCAACGACAACGTATCAGGCCGTGCAAAGAAAGCGGCAAATTCATCACGAACAAGCTCATTAAACAGAATTGATTTCGCCCAGCCTTCACCTGCCCCCAATACGTCACCATATGAGAAGCCGCCACAAGCAACCAGTGTCTGGAATTGGCTCAATCCAATACGTCCAGACAACAAATCACTCATATGAACATCAATCGCCTCAAAGCCTGCTCGGTGGAACGCCGCGGCCATTTCAACATGGGAGTTAACGCCCTGTTCACGCAGTACAGCCACTTTCGGCCTTACCTGCTGCAAAATGTAAGGCGCTGCAATATCTTCTGAAATATCAAAGGTCAGTTTTACATTCAGTCCAGGGTCTTGATTATCCTGTTTAGCCTGATGTTCCTGATCTGCACACTCCGGGTTATCGCGCAGACGCTGCATTTGCCATGTGGTTTCTGCCCACCATAAACGCAAAGTACTGCGATTCTGGCGATATACTTCAGTGTTGCCACTAAAAATAACAAAATCATCACCTGCTTTGGCTTTCCCCAGATAATGTACGCAATCGGCCAGACCCTGTTCTGCCAAAACGCTTTCAACAAATCCTCTATCCGATGCTCGAATCTGAACTACAGCGCCCAACTCTTCTGTAAAGAGCGCAGCCAGAATATCTTCATCAAACACACTGATATCAGCTTCAATACCACAATGCCCGGCAAAAGCCATTTCAGCCAACGTGACCAATAAACCACCATCAGAGCGATCGTGATAAGCCAGTAATTTTTGTTCCGCAATCAGTTGCTGAATCGCATTGAAGAAACCAGCCAATTGCTCAGCACTACGTACATCCGCGGTTTTATTACCCAGTTGACGGTAAACTTGTGCTAATGCGGTACCGCCCAGTGTGTTTTTTCCTTGCCCCAGATCGATTAATAACAATGCATTATCTTCATCGGTGGAAAGCTCCGGCGTTACTGTACGACGTACATCTTCCACTCTGGCAAAAGCGGTAATCACCAGCGACAAAGGCGCCGTTATCTCACGCTCTTCACCTTGTTCATGCCAGCGGGTTTTCATCGACATGGAATCTTTACCCACCGGAATAGTCAGCCCTAGCACAGGACATAACTCCTCACCCACTGCTTTAACCGCCGCATACAAACCGGCATCCTCGCCAGGATGACCCGCAGCGGACATCCAGTTCGCTGAAAGTTTAATGCGCTTTAAATCCTGAACATAAGCAGAAGCGATATTGGTCAAAGCTTCACCGACAGCCATACGGGCAGAAGCAGCAAAATCCAACAAAGCGACCGGCGCACGTTCCCCCATAGACATCGCTTCGCCATAGTAACTATCAAGGCTGGCGGTGGTGACAGCGCAGTCCGCAACCGGGATCTGCCACGGACCCACCATTTGATCACGGGAAACCATGCCAGTGACAGAGCGATCGCCTATCGTTATCAGGAAGGTTTTTTCCGCCACCGCCGGCAAATGCATAATGCGCTTAACGGCTTCTGCCAGATCGATATCCCGGCGTTCAAGGCTTTTGCCTCCGGCTTTTAATGTACTGACATTACGCAACATTTTTGGCGTTTTACCTAGCAGTACATCCAGAGGCATATCGATTGGCTGGTTATCAAAGTGTTCATCATTAAGCAGTAAATGACGTTCTTCTGTTGCCTCGCCGATAATGGCATAAGGCGCACGCTCACGCCGACAAATCTCTTCAAACAGCGGAAGTTGTTCCGGCGCGACCGCCAGTACGTAACGCTCTTGTGATTCGTTACACCAGACTTCCAGCGGACTCATCCCCGGCTCATCATTAAGAATTTTGCGCAGCTCAAACCGTCCACCGCGACCACCGTCACTGACCAGCTCAGGCATGGCATTGGAAAGCCCACCAGCACCAACATCATGAATGAACAGAATCGGGTTGTTTTCACCTAACTGCCAACAGCGATCGATCACTTCCTGACAACGGCGCTCCATTTCCGGGTTATCCCGTTGAACAGAAGCAAAATCCAGATCAGCATCGGATTGCCCCGACGCCATAGAAGATGCAGCCCCCCCACCTAAACCAATGTTCATGGACGGGCCACCGAGCACAATTAGTTTTGCGCCAACAGAAATTTCACCTTTTTTGACATGTTCATCTCGGATATTACCGATCCCACCGGCCAGCATGATGGGTTTGTGATAACCACGTAATTCTCTGCCGTTATGACTGTTGACTTTTTCTTCATAGGTACGGAAATAACCCAACAACGCCGGGCGACCAAATTCATTATTAAATGCCGCGCCCCCTAAAGGGCCTTCCATCATAATATCCAAGGCGCTAACAATGCGTTCCGGTTTACCGAAATCCTCTTCCCACGGCTGTTCAAAACCCGGTATCCGCAGATTAGATACCGAGAATCCCACCAGACCCGCTTTTGGCTTAGCGCCACGCCCGGTCGCCCCTTCATCGCGGATTTCGCCGCCAGAACCTGTCGATGCGCCCGGCCAAGGAGAAATCGCAGTCGGGTGATTATGCGTTTCCACTTTCATCAGAATATGGGCCTGCTCCTGATGGTAATCATATGAACCGTTTTCCGCACTGGCAAAGAAACGGCCGACAGAAGATCCCTCCATCACAGCAGCGTTATCTTTATAGGCTGACAGAACATAATCAGGTGTCTGCTCATAGGTGTTTTTAATCATTTTGAACAATGATTTTGACTGTGCCTCACCATCAATAATCCAGTCAGCATTAAAGATTTTATGGCGGCAATGTTCAGAGTTAGCCTGAGCAAACATATAAAGTTCAACATCTGTTGGATTGCGCCCTAATTTCTGGAAAGCCTCCATCAGATAATCAATTTCATCCGAAGCCAACGCCAATCCAAGCTCCGTATTGGCTTGCTCCAACGCGCCGCGTCCTGCTTGCAGAATATCAATGCGTTTTAACGGAACAGGTTGTTGACGAGAAAACAATTTTTCCGCCTGTTCCAATTGAGTAAAGACCGTTTCCATCATCCGATCATGCAACAGTGATGACAATATTTGCCACTGTGCATCACTCATTTCACCACTTTGGATGTAATAAGCCAGGCCACGCTCCAGACGCACAACCTGGGACAGACCACAATTGTGAGCAATATCGGTTGCTTTGGAAGACCACGGGGAAATCGTTCCTGGACGAGGCGTCACTAACAGTAACGTACCTTGGGGTTCATGTTCAGCCAGCGAAGGTCCATATTTCAGTAACTGTTGTAACTTTGCTGAATCAACATCACTCAAAGGTGCATTAATCTCTGCAAAATGAACATATTCCGCATAAATATCATTGACCGGAAGTTGCTGTTCTTGACACACAGAAAGGAGTTTAGTGATACGAAATGCAGATAAAGCAGGTGAACCACGTAGAATTTTCATAGTAATCAATTCTCTCATCTTAGAAGCAAAGCTTAATAGATGCCTAAGGGGAAATGAGTGCATTATAGAGGATTGTCATCCATGACGAAACCGTTTGCGTGACGATTATTACCGCCAATTATCCTTTGTCCAAGTCATGTAAATAGTATCAATTAGGTTGCACAGCCGGTTTTTGTTCCGCAAAATGCTCAGTCACTGGAAATTTAACCATAATAAAATAGCGCGTTTCCGCATAGCACCACACCGCGTTACACCGAGATAACATATTGAATAATATAAAAATAAATTATTTCGTTATCATTGTTATCGCTCTTTTTTCTGCCGCCATCATCAGTCTGAACATCAGTTGGCCGAATAAACAGCAGGAGCAGATTAACAGGATCATGACCAGAGGAGAGCTACGGATCAGCACCATTAGCTCACCTCTGATCCACCTTACCAGTAAGAAAGAACCAAATGGATTCGATTACGAACTGGCACAACGCTTTGCTGATTATCTTGGCGTCAAATTGGAAATCAAATTCAGAAAAAATATCAATCAGTTATTCGACGACCTAGAAAATGGCGACGCTGATTTTCTGGCCGCCGGCTTGACCTATCATCAAGAAAGGCTGGCTCAAACCCGCGCAGGTCCGGCTTACTATTCTGTATCCCAACAACTGATTTATCGCAAAGGAACTCCACGCCCTCGCTCTTTTAAAGAGTTAAAAGGTAAACTGCTGGTCGCTTCTGGTTCTGCTCATGTCAGCACATTGAAAAAGCTAAAAACAGATTTATTTCCTGAACTCGAATGGAAGGAGACACAGCAATATAACACTCGCGAACTACTGGAACAGGTATCAGAAGGTAAACTGGATTATACATTAGGTGACTCGATTAATGTCGCGTTACAACAACGTACTCACCCTAATCTGGCCGTCGCTTTTGATGTGAGCGAAGATAACCCGCTGACATGGTATTTAAAACGCATTGACGACTACAGCCTTTACGCTGCCATGCTGGATTTTTTTAGCCAGCTAACGGAAAAAAATGTCATGCCCCGATTGGAGGAGAAATATTTTGGTCACGTCCACTCATTTGACTATTTCGATACACTCTCTTTTCTCAGCGCCATTGATAATATCCTGCCCATCTATCGGCCACTATTTGAAAAATATTCCGGTGATATCAGTTGGCAATTACTCGCTGCCATTGCCTGGCAAGAGTCACATTGGGACCCACTGGCAACCTCACCCACGGGTGTGCGTGGCCTGATGATGTTAACCAGCCAGACCGCTAAAGGGTTAGGCGTCGTTGATCGCCTTGATCCAGAGGAGAGTATTAAGGGCGGCGCAATCTATCTGCAAAATCTAATGAAACGATTACCTGAAAATATTCCTAAAGATGAGCGTATCTGGTTTGCACTGGCTGCTTACAATATGGGTTATGGACATATGTTAGATGCCCGTAAACTGACGGCATCACAAAAAGGAAATCCTGATAGCTGGCTTGATGTCAAAAAACGGCTCCCGCTATTAAGTCAGAAAAAATATTATACAAATACCGCCTATGGTTATGCCCGTGGACATGAAGCATATCGCTATATTGAAAATATTCGCCGTTATCAGCTTAGTTTAGTCGGATATTTACAAGCCAAAGAAAATCGAAAAAAACTAATTTCCCAAGAAAACCAACCAAAATAAAAGTAAACAAATATAAGGCTCTAAGGAGTCAATTACAGCCATTATATATCCTCAGTTATATTATGTTTGACAACTAATCCAACTAACCATACTAAATTCGTCAAGACACTATCTCTCCCAAAGGATAAATCATGATTAATTTAGATATTAACGAACAAAACAAAATTATGGTTGTCAGCAGCCATGTATTTAGTCCGACGACTGCGAATGGTCGTGCTTTTACAGAGTTAATCGAAGCATTAAAAAAGAACAATTTCGCTGTTATCCTGGCTGCTACATTCCAAGATGGCATAGCCACAGTTTCTTCTGATTCTTCACTATGCTGTATTTTTGTTGATTGGACTTCAGGAGATAATAACTACGAATCTCATAAGCAAGTCTTAGAATTACTGAAAGAAATACGCAAACACAATACAACCATTCCGGTATTGTTGACCGCGGAATATTCCAGCATCGACACGCTGACACTTGAAGTCATGGGATTGGCAGATGAATTTGTCTGGATGCTTGAAGATACGGCTGGATTTATCGCTTCTCGCGCCGGTTCGCTAATTAAGAAATATCACGCTCAATTATTACCTCCTTTCACTCGTGCATTACTGCAATATACCCAAGAATCACCAGAATATTCCTGGACTGCCCCCGGACATCAAGGCGGTGTCGCACTGACTAAGACGGCGGCAGGAAGAGAATTAATTAATTTCTTTGGGGAAAATCTATTCCGAAGTGATATTGGAATAGAAAGAAAAATACTTGGCTCACTGCTAGATCATACCGGTGCTATTAAAGAGTCAGAAGAATATGCCGCAACGATTTTTGGCGCCCATCAAAGCTATTGCGTTCTTAACGGTACTTCGGGTTCTAACCGTATTATCATGGGCGCCATTATTGGTGAGAAAGAGATTGTTATATGCGATCGCAATTGCCATAAATCTATTGGACAAGGTTTAATCATGACCGGAGCTTTGCCCGTATATCTTATTCCCCAACGCAACCGCTATGGTATTATTGGTCCCATTCCCAGAGATCAATTTCAACCAGAATATATCCAACAACTCATTAATAAACACCCACTAAAAGAGTGCGCAGTAGACAATAAGCCTGTTTATGCGGTCATCACCAACTGTACTTACGATGGAATATGTTATCACGCAGAACAAGCACAAGATTTACTCGCAAAAAGTGTTGATCAAATTCACTTTGATGAAGCTTGGTTTGCTTATGCTCGTTTTAATCCTATGTATAAACATCGTTACTCAATGCGTGATGACCCAAATGATTTTGACAATAATAGCCCGACAATATTTGCCACTCAATCCACGCATAAGATGTTGGCGGCGCTATCACAATCATCATATATCCATATCCGCAATGGTAAAAAACCCGTTGAACATTCCCGTTTCAACGAGTCTTATATGATGCACGCCACAACTTCACCGCTATATTCGCTTATCGCCACTAATGAAATTGCAGCGGCCATGATGGATGGTCCGCAGGGGCAAAGATTGATACAAAACGCTATCAATGAAGCCGTAGACTTCCGTCTGACATTAGCAAAAATCCATCATCAATTTAAACAAAAAGATGATTGGTTCTTCTTACCCTGGAATGCCAGAGAAATTATCAGCGCAGACAGCGGTAAATTAATTCCCTTCCATGAAGCAAACAGAGAACAATTGGCAACGGACCCTTCTTGTTGGGTATTAAAAGAGGGAGACAAATGGCATGGGTTTACCAATCTATCAGAAGAATGGTGCCTGCTAGATCCAACGAAAGTTGGTATTTTATGCCCAGGAATGAATGACAATGATGAATTGCTGGAAAATGGCATTCCAGCCGAAATTCTTTCCGCTTATCTCAGTCAGCATGATATTGTGCCAGCACGTACCACCGATTTTATTGTTCTTTGCCTGTTCTCTATCGGAGTTACCAAAGGTAAATGGGGAACATTGATCAATGTATTATTGAATTTCAAGAAACACTATGACGCAAATACTTCACTGAAACAATGTTTACCAAAACTCGCGAAGCAATACCCTGAATATTATGAAAATATGGGGCTAAAAGATATTTCGGATAAAATATTTGGGTATATAAAAAAATATGAAATGGATATTGAGCAAAAGAAATCATTTAGCCAACTACCTGAGATAGTTAAACTCCCCCGACAAGCACACCTTGATCATATGGGAGGCCGTACTGAACATTTACCACTTAATGAACTGGCAGGGCGCATATCGGCTGTTAGTGTCATTCCTTATCCACCAGGTATACCAATCATCCTACCGGGAGAACGTTTCGGTGATGAACATGCCCCCCGGTTACAATATATTCGCCAGATAGGTGAATGGAATAACAAGTTCCCAGGCTTTGAAAAAATTCTGGAAGGCGCAGAGATGATAAACGGCGAGTACCATATATGGGTACTAAAAGAGTGAATCAAGAATGCCTATTGATTGTCTTCCTGCTGTTTCCTGGCGGCTTTTAATGCTTTATGTTGTTGCCGACGTTGTTTGAAAAAAGCGCTCAACATCGTCGAACATTCCTCAGCAAGCACGCCGCTGGTAATATCAATTTGATGATTCATGCCAGGATGGCGCAATATATCAACCAAAGAACCTACGGCGCCAGTTTTCATATCACTGGCGCCATAAACCAACCGCTGTATTCGGCTATGTATCATAGCGCCGGCGCACATAGTGCAAGGCTCAAGCGTGACGTATAAGGTGGTATTTATTAAACGATAATTGTGTAACTGTTCTCCCCCTTTGCGTAACGCAATAATTTCAGCATGAGCGGTAGGATCATGCGCGATAATAGACTGATTCCAACCTTCCGAGATGATTTTATTATCAGCAACCAATATAGCACCAACAGGTATTTCCCCCTGCTCCCACGCCTTTATTGCCCGTTCAATGGCCTGCTGCATCCAATATTCATCACTATATATTTCAGTCACTACGGTATCCCATTTGATTACATCAGGGACAATTATAACGATTTATTTTACTTGTTTTCCAGATATATTTTCTTATTAATCCATTGGGAATATACACCCGAGATTATTTTATATATTTATTGCTGATAAAACACCCAGAAAATTAACAACCAAATATATAATGCAATTCTATCTTATGACATTTTTATATTTACTTTAAATCAATTAAAATCCGATTGCAAGATATTGTCCAACTACATAAGCATCAGCAGATAATTTGATTTCATTTCCAAGATAATCGAAAGCTTTACCAGCTACCCAAGTCTTAAAACTATTCAATGTTCCGTTGGGTAATGCAGCCATTGGAAGTGCCCACCCACCACCATCTGTCATAAAAACCCTCAAGCAACTATAACAGCAATGAAAAATATAATTAAAGCGAAATCATAAGAATCAGAGATAAAAATTATACATATAAATTTTTTATTTTTCCTGCCACACCTTTTATCTCAACCTCCAATATAAATCTTTCCATATATAAACCATCAAAGATAGTTAGTAGAAACAAAACATTAATACCTTAGGTATATTTTCGATTAAAAATATTGACTATTTATTACTACCAATTACATATAAATAATTAACATCTTAAATTATAAATTAACGGACACTATCTTTACAACAACTCAAGGTATGGTCTATAAATACATAACCTAATTTGAGGAAAGTATATGAGTCTCAAAAATGATTTTAAGGATTTTTCTACTAGCAATAATGCTAATGTAGTAAATCAAGAAAAATACGAAAAAATCCTGAGTTTGTATTCCGGGTTTCTACCAGATAATGTCCCCACTTATTTATTAAATAAGGTATTACGTCGATCGTCAACAATAGTCTCTGTTATGGCTAATTTCATCACGACACAATCTGGTGATCGTGTTCTCGATAATCGCGATATCACTAAACTCAACACTCAATTAAATAGAGAGTTAGAACAAAAAATCATAACTAAAATTTCCAAGTACGCATTGGAAAAATCAAAAAATATTGCAGATATTCCTAATAAAAATGTACTTGTGAAAAACCGAAGCTTATTGGAAAAGTTAATTCCGGTAGGTATATCACCTCTTTGGCCGACTGACATACCACCAAATGGTGGGTGAAATATAATGGAACGATCTTCGATAAAACTTTATATCTAAAATTAGCGGAAGTTTATCTTAGTGGCGGATGACCGATATAGGGGCATCAAAGCCACATAACCTAGCGTTTAACTATATGATGAGGGCAGCATAATGAGCACGTTGGTACTTGACGAAATCCCGGTAGGAATACCACTTCCCTGGCCGGCTGACATACCACCAAGTGGGTGGGTGAAATGCAATGGAGCAATCTTTGATCAAACTTTATATCCAAAATTAGCGCAAGCTTATCCTACTGGTAGATTACCTGATTTACGGGGTGAATTTATCCGGGGCTGGGATGATGGGCGTGGAGTGGATATTGGTCGATATCTATTATCCGGGCAACTGGCAGACATTGCTCCACATAGTCACAGGGTTGTCCGGATGTGGTCCAACTCAAATGGTGGAACCGACGGAGTGGGTGCAGCAGGCCGTATTCTCAATAGTATCTACCAGAACGTTAACTACGGCATTGATCCTCGTGGAATAGGCATCGCTATCGGAATGGGATCTGGTGGTTACGGTTATATGGATAATGCGATTGCCGCCTCAACGGGAATAGAAACACGTCCACGAAACGTGGCATTTAATTACATTGTGAGGATTGCATGATGAATAAGGCTGTATTGGATAAAAATAATATTGCCATCAGTGCCGGAAGTATCGTTGTATTTAATTACGATGCAATTACGCTGGAATATTTAAACAGTTCTGATGAGTACCTTCCCGTTGGTATCGGCCTTCCTGCCAACTCTTGCACAGATGCACCACCTGAAACCCAAGAGGGATATATCGCCTGTCGTTCACCTGATTTAACCGGCTGGCAAATAGTACCAGATTATCGAGGGAAAATAGCTTACAACACCCAAACTGGGGAACAGAAGGAAATCATTGAACCGGGTGAATTACCAAAAACGCTGACATTCAAACAACCAAGCACCGATTTTGATAAGTGGGATGGCGAAAAATGGGCAATAGATATTGAAGCTCAAAAAGCCAATCAGATGAAACAGGCAGAACAACAACGTGTCATTCTTCGCCAACAAGCTAATGAAGCCATCATTTTATTACAATATGCTATTGAGACTGAGATGGCCTCAGACGCAGAGAAAGCATTATTACTTGCCTGGAAGAAGTATGTGGTATTACTGAGCCGTGTTGATACCTCAATGGTTTCAGATATTGAGTGGCCACAAATACCAGAATAATACAATTATCAAGACCGGGCATTATTCTATCCCCAATCTTTTTTCAGTGATAATAATGACTATTTTGACCGGCTGATTTCCTATGCTTTTGGCGTCTCAATCCGGTCAAATATGATTTATAATTAGAATTATGGGCTGCATGGCAGCCCTTTTTTTATTTTATTTTTCAGGAGATAACATCTATATCTATGGAAAAAACATAAAAAAATATAATAACCTAACCAATAGATAAAATAATAATACTTTCGTAGCTGCTATTTTTACACCCTGTATTTTAATAAAACTTGTGAAAACCATTATTAAAATTACCGGAAGAAATAAGATAAAATAATTTTCAGATATAAAACATAAACATCTTGAATATGCTTTCGATTACAATATGTTAAACAATTTATTGTCATCAGTCATACATAAATAATCAATCGCTTAAGTTATAATATAATCTTATTATCCTCTTTTTGGAGTAGACTATAATTGAAATCAATCTCAAAAAATTACCTATACTATAACTCAACATGCTAATTATAACAGAACATTATTTTATTTAAGGAAAGTGTATATGAGTCCCAAGAATGATTTTAAAGCTTTTTCTATTAATAATAATGCCAACATAGTGAGTCAACAAGAATATGAAAAAAGTCAGAATTTACAAACCGGGTTTCCACCAGAAGATATTACTACTCATGTGTTAAATAAAGCATTACGTCAATCATCAACAATAGCCTCAGCCGTGGCTGATTTTATCGCGACACAATCTGGCGATGATGTTCTGGATGATGGAGATATTGTTAAACTCATCACACAATTAAATAGAGCGTTAGAACAAAAAATTATCACTAAAATTTCCAGCTCCGCCTTAGAGAAAGTAAAAAATGGCGCAGATATTCCTAATAAAAATGCATTTATGAAAAACTTAGGTTTACATGAAGCTGCAAAACGGGAAATAGGAACTGGCGTTAATCAGGTGCCAGATATGTCGTTTTTCAACGCAAATCTAAGTTCTACCGGCTGGCAAAAATTACCTTCGGGTTTAATTGAAATGTGGGGGTTTGTACTAGTTCACGGCTATGGTTCTATGGAGGCCGGGTATTTAAATAATTTCCCAATACCATTTCCGAACGCATGTTTAAATATTGTGTTAGCTAACGGTGGTTATAATCCTCAAGATTCTGGAATATGTTCAGTACACATAGTAGATCGGAGTCAATTCCGATGTTATAGAAGCCCTACTAATCATCCTACGCCTGTTGGCGCGTATTTTAGGGCGATAGGATATTAATTTAATAAAAATCAACTTGCCATGATCATTTAATTAATATGGCAAAAAATCATGACCGATAAAACCATGTATTCAGCGCATTAAATAAGGAATTAACTTTACAATAATTCAATATGTTATTTATAAAGTTCATCACTTAACTTAAGGAGTATAATATGAGTCCTAAAAATGATTTTAAGGCTTTTTCTATTAGTCATAATGCTAATGTAATGAGCCAAGAAAAATATGAAGAAAGTCAGAATTTGAAGACTGGGTTTGCACCCGATGGCATTACCACACATATATTAAATAAGGCATTACGTCAATCATCCACAATATCCTCTGTAGTCGCTAATTTTATCGCGACACAATCTGGCAATGATGTTCTGGATGATGGAAATATAGAGAAACTCACCGCTCAATTAAATAAGGCGCTGGAACAGAAAGTAACACCAAAGGTTCCCGACGCCTCATTAACACAGAAAGGTATTGTTCAGCTTACAGATGTGGTTGGTAATAGTAATTCACTCGCTGCAACTCAGAAGCTTGTTTCTGATATAAATAATAATGCTAACAATAGATTAGCCAAAAACCAAAATGGGGCAGATATTCCCAATAAAAATGAGTTTGTGAAAAATCTCGATTTATTGGAAACCGTCAATCTGGCGAAAAATGCTGTGCCGAATAGTAGGAAAATTAACGGTAAGGCGCTGACTGGAGATATCAATTTAGGGGCTGGCGATGTGGGGGCATTTAGGCTCGGATTAACAGGAAAATATTCTGTTGATAACCAAGTCCCGTGGAACGTAGATTCAGGGTCATATGACTTACTGAATTCGAAATTTAGTGATCATGTTGTTCACTTCTATAATGGAGTTGGGAGTTGTCCAGCTTTTCAGTTGAAAGTGCATTACAAAAACGGGGGGATTGCTTATCGCTCGGCGCGCGATAATTATGGATTTGAAGAAGATTGGACTAATATTTATACAACCAAAAACAAACCTACCGTAAATGAACTTGGTTTATCAGACACCGTAACATTGGCAAGAAACGCGGTTCCTAATAGCCGGAGAATTAACGGCAAAGCGCTAACTGAAGACATCAATCTGGTAGCCGGAGATGTGGGGGCGTTTTCACGTGCGGAAGTTGACGAGCGATATCAAAAGAAAGGCCCTAATCAGTGGTGGCGGAAAATAGGAGCTGGCGGAGACAACGGAAGTAGCATATCACTGAGTCAGGATATACGAGGACGATGTATATATTTACGTACTGTTAGCCAAGGTATATTTTTACCTTTACAAATGCCTCCGATCGATAATATTTTGGTTGGTACAGGGTATGGTTCAAAAGGATGGCTCGTTGTGCATTCGTCAGATGCAGGGCTGAGGTTATCTATAGTAAACCAAGAGGATTGTCCTGATATTACAGAAATTTATATTGCTGATTAAAATTATGGGCTGCATAGCAGCCCTTTTCCCATTTTATTTTTTAGACGATAATTCATTCTCCTATTTGATAGAAATATTTATCTATATTTATCGAACAAACAAAAAAATATAATAATTCAATCAACAGACAAAACAATACTATTTTCGTAACCACTATTCTGACACCATCTATTTTAATAAAACTTGTTAAAACCGTTTGAAAATTGACAAAATAGACAAGATAAAATAATTTCCAAATGTAAAATAAAAAAACTTTGAATATGCTTTCTATTACAAGACGTTAAACGATTTATTACCGTCAGCCACATACAAACAATCAATCGATTGATTAATAATGTAATCTTATTATCCTCTTTTTGGCGTAGACTATAATTGAAATCAATCTCGATAAATTACCTGTACTATAACTCAATATGTTAATTATAAAAGAATATTATTTACTTAAGGAATATATGTATGAGTCCTAAGAATGATTTTAAAGCGTTTTCTACTAGCAATAATGCTAATGTAGCCAGTCAAGAAATATACGAAAAAAGTCCGAATTTACAAACTGGATTTCCTCCAGAAAATATTACCTCTCATATATTAAACAAAACATTACGCCAGTCGTCCACAATAGCCTCTGTTGTCGCTGATTTTATTGCGACAGAATCTGGCAGTGATGTCTTAGATGATGGTAATATAACCAAACTCACTACACAATTAAATAAAGCGTTAGAAAAAAAAATTACAACAAAAATTCCCGATGCCTCATTAACACAGAAAGGTATTGTTCAGCTTACAAATGTGGCTGGCAATAGCAATACACTGGCTGCAACTCAGAAGCTTGTTTCCGATGTAAATGATAACGCCAATAAAAGACTAGAAAAAACGCAAAACGGCGCGGATATTCCAAATAAAAATGCGTTTGTGAAAAACTTAGGTTTAAATGAAGCGGCAAAACGGGAAGTGGGAACCGGAGTTAATCAAATTCCAGATATGTCATTTTTCACCTCAAACTTGGTTCAGAATGGTTGGCAAAAATTACCCTCAGGTTTAATTGAAATGTGGGGAATAGCAATAGTTTCTCTCGGTGGAAATCCTAATGGCGGATATATTAATAACTTTCCAATACCATTCCCAAATAAATGTTTTAGCATCACGTTAACTCACAATGATTGGGACCCCGGATCAGCAGGAATATTCGGGGCATCCGTATTAAATCAAAGTCAGTTCAAATGTTATAGAAGTTCTACCCCTTATGCACTTGATGTTTATACCTATTTTAGGGCAATAGGATATTAATTAAAAACAATTAATTCATTATGATGATTATTTAATTAAATTTGGCAGAGAATTATGAACGATAAAAACTATGTATTCAGTGCATTAAATAGAGCATTTTATCCACTATTATTACAACAGAATTATATTGAAGCTGGCTCATGGCCAAATGACCCTTTACCTGTAACTGATAACATATTCAATGAGTTTTCAGGAATCCCACCCATAGGAAAAATACTTTCCTCTGGTGAAGATGGTCTTCCTTGCTGGGAAGATATCCCACCACCAACAAAAGAGGAATTGATATTTATAGCGGAAAGCCAAAAAACACAATTTATATCTCTTGCAAATGAAAAAATAACTCCACTTTCTGACGCAGTAGAACTTGATATAGCAACAGACGAAGAAATGCTATTACTCAAAGAATGGAAAAAATACCGAGTGATGCTTAACCGGGTTGACACTTCAAACGCACCAGAAATTGACTGGCCAATTAAGCCATTATCGTAATTAACAAAAAGACCGGGATTCAAACAGAACCCGGTCTTAATTATTTTATTATTGCTGATGCTACAATGATAAATATTCTGTCATCATACAACCCATTCTCCGTCAATATTTATTAACTCATGCGACATTAGTTACATTACCCATCATCGAAATTTAATTTCCAGAATGAACCTTTCAATCTGAAAATTACTTAAAATGGCTTCCATAAGAGGAAATTAATCATTTCGATATATTTTCAATTAAAACATATTGAATTATTTATTACCTAAAATATACGAAAAATAATTAACCTCATAAGATATAAAGATATTTAATTATTTCTTATCATCTCTATACTATAAATATTGATAAATTACCTCTACAATAACTTAAGATATTATCTATAAAACTCACCATTGAACTTCAGGAAAATATATATGAATCCCAAAAATGATTTTAAAGCGTTTTCTATTGATAATAACGCTAATGTAGTGAGCCAAGCAATATATGAAGGAGAGCAAAGTTTAAAAACTGGGTTTACAGAAAATGATAGAATTTCCCGTCATGTATTAAATAAAGCATTACGTCAGTCGTCAACTATATCCTCTGTCGTAGCTGATTTTATCGCGACAGAATCTGGCAGTGATGTTTTGGATGATGGTAATATAGCCAAACTAACTGCACAATTAAATAAAGCGTTAGAACAAAAAATTATAACTAAAATTCCCGATTTCGCATTGGAAAAAGCAAAAAATGGGGCAGATATTCCTAATAAAAATGAGTTTGTAAAAAATCTCGGTTTATTGGACTTATTATTAGCAGGTACTCCTCTGTTTACACAAGGGGGTAATTTCATGACTTTTAAAATTCCATTTTTCATCGGATCAGAGAGAAAATATATCTTATTCCAATCTGTATATGCAAAGGCTCCCAGTTTAGGTAACGAGGGAACATTCACTATCACATACCCAATTGCATACTCTTATGAACCTCATGCTATACTTTCCAGCATGGGAGGATATATCAGTGGAGGTAACTATGGTGAAGGAGCTGAAATATTAAAAATCAATAAAGAAAACCTAGTAATAATATCACACTGGCAGTCTCGTGATACAACCTTTCCGCCTGTACGCATATTTGTAGTAGGGATATCTAATAACTAACTTTCAACGCTAATAGTTGTTATCTATCTCAAATTTTATAATTATTTTGATAAAACCCCAGAAATTAACTGGCCAATTGCTCCATTATCGTAATTAACAAAAAGACCGGAATTCAAACAGAACCCGGTCTTAATTATTTTATTATTGCTGATGCTACAATGATAAATATTCTATCATCATACAATTCATTCTCCGTCAATATTTGTTAACTCATGCAACATTAGTTACATTATCCATCATAGAAATTTAATTTCCATAACAAACCTTTCAATATAGAAATTATTTAAAATGGTTTCCATAAGATAAAATTAATCATTTCGATATGTTTTCAATTGAAATATATTAAATTATTTATTACTTAAAATATACGAAAAATAATTAACATCATAAGATATAAAGATATTTAATTATTTCTTATCATCTCTATACTATGAGCGTTGAGAAATTATCTCCACAGTAATTTAAGATATTATCTATAAAACTCACCATTGAACCTCAGGAAAATATATATGAATCCAAAAAATGATTTTAAAGCGTTTTCTATTGGTAATAACGCTAATGTAGTTAGCCAAACAATATATGAAGGAGAGCAAAGTTTAAAAACTGGGTTTCCAGAAAGTGATAGAATTTCCCGTCATGTATTAAATAAAGCATTACGTCAGTCGTCAACTATATCCTCTGTCGTAGCTGATTTTATCGCGACAGAATCTGGCAGTGATGTTCTGGATGATGGTGATATCGCTAAATTAATCATTCAATTAAATAGAGCATTAGAAAGAAAAATTATCACTAAAATTTCCAACTCTGCATTGGAAAAAGTACAAAATGGCGCAGATATTTATGATAAAAATGCGTTTGTGAAAAATTTAGGTTTAAATGAAGCTGCAAAACGGGAAGTGGGAACTAGAATTAATCAGATTCCAGATATGTCGTTCTTCACCGCAAACTTAGCTCAGGCTGGCTGGCAAAAATTACCTTCAGGTTTAATTGAAATGTGGGGAATTGCACTAGTTAACGGTAGTCTATCTACTAACGCCGGGTATTTAAATTATTTTCCAATACCATTCCCGAATAAATGTTTAAATATCACATTAACTCACTCTGGCCATACTCCTGAAGCAGCCGGGATATTCTCAGTAATGATAGAAAATCAGAGCCAGTTTCGATGTTTTAGAAGTCCTACCGGTTTAGATGCTGATGTTATAGCATTTTTTAGAGCAATAGGGTATTAATTTTATAAAGCATGACCGATTAACCCATTATCGTAATTAATAAAAGGCCGGCATTAAGACAGAACCCGGCCTCAATTATTTTATGAATAAAACAACCTGTGACTCATTGCATCGAATGTAACAGAGTGGCTATCATCGCCGATGTGAAAAATAAAAGATGCTATTATGTAGTGCTAAACTTATATCGTGCTAGACTTCGTTTTTCCATGTAATTTATACTGCGTAGCAATGCAACCAGTGTGTAATAGAACGGAATAAGAACCGGCGATAACACACTGAATATAAAGTAAAGAAAAAGTTAATTTATTGAAATGTCGTTATTAATCAAAAAAAGCTGTATCAATTGTGATATGTGTGAACCCGAATGTCCCAATCAGGCTATATCGATGGGAGATGAAATTTATGAGATTGATGCCGACCGTTGCACCGAATGCATCGGTCATTACGATGCTCCAACCTGTCAATCAGTCTGTCCGATAAATAATACTATTATTACCGATCCAGACCGACAAGAAACAGAAGAACAACTGTGGGATAAATTTGTATTACTTCATCATGCAGATAAAATCTGAAATCAACGCTCAAGAATAACGGTCGCACAGGCATAGCGGCGCTCATCAGCCAATGTCACATGCAAAGAGGTCGCCCCCAATTGCTGAGCCAACGCTGCGGCCGCGCCATAGAACCGCAAAATCGGTTTTCCCAGTGCATCATTGACCACTTCAAACTGGTTAAATGCCAGCCCATTACGGATACCCGTTCCCAGTGCCTTTGCCGCGGCTTCTTTTACCGCAAAGCGTTTAGCCAAAAAACGAACCGGTTTTTCATGTTGCTGATATTGTTCCCATTCTAATTCACTGAGAATGCGTTTTGCCAAGCGCTCGCCTGAGCGCTCGACAACCCCTTCAATACGGGCAATTTCAACAATATCTGTACCTAACCCAATAATAGCCATTAACGGCGAGCTTTCCGCATTTGGGTTTTCATATCTGCCACAGCAGCGGTCAAACCACTGAATACCGCACGTCCAATAATGGCATGACCAATATTCAACTCATAAATTTCTGGCAGTGCAGCAATACGTTGTACATTATGATATGTCAGCCCATGACCCGCATTCACCATTAGACCTTTGCTCGCTGCATAAGTCACAGCTTCTTTAATACGATGAAACTCTTTTTCCTGTTCTACTTCATTTTCCGCATCGGCATAAGCACCTGTATGAATTTCAATGAAAGGTGCGCCAACTTCACTAGCCGCATCAATTTGTCGATGTTCCGCATCAATAAATAACGAGACAAGAATACCCGCATCAGATAGACGCTTAACCGCCGCAGCAACCTTATCTTTCTGACCAATAACATCTAAGCCCCCTTCTGTTGTCACTTCCTGCCGCTTTTCAGGCACCAAACAGCAAAATTCAGGTTTAATACGACAGGCAATATCCACCATTTCATCTGTCACGGCCATTTCAAGGTTCATCCGAGTCTGGATGGTTTTCTTCAACAATTCTACATCCCGATCGGTAATATGACGGCGATCTTCACGCAAATGAATGGTAATACCATCGGCTCCCGCTTGTTCCGCAACAAAAGCCGCTTGAACCGGATCAGGATAATTGGTACCGCGGGCATTGCGCACCGTCGCAATATGATCGATATTAACGCCTAATAATACTTCAGCCATATTTATCTCCTGTAGTCATATTAGAATATGACAAGTTTACACTTTCCATCTTGAAGAGAAACAAATTCATTAATTTTCTTTCTTTTCAGGCTTCTGACGTACAAACTGCCGAAATAATTCACGACTTTTTAAAGGTTTGCCACCTAGATAAGGTTTCAATGCAATACGCGTGAAACGCTTTGCTGCCTTTAATGTCGCAGAATCAGGGAATTCACGAGTCGCCAGTGATTTTAATTCGCGCCCGGTAAAACTGTAATGATCAACAACCAAGCTAGCGATAAATCCTTTTTCTTCTCTATAACGGTAGGTCATCGTGTCGGCAACAGGTTCACCACTGCCCGCACAATGAAGATAATCAACGCCATAACCAAGATTTGCCAGCAACGCTAGTTCAAACCGACGTAATGCATATTCCGGTGTATATTCACTGGCGGCAAGAACTTGCAAGCATTGGAGATAATCAAAGAATAAGGCGGGATAAGCCGTTCCCTGTTCAAGCACTCTTGACAACAATTCATTGATATATAAACCGCTGTACAACACACTGCCGGTAAGAGGAAGGGCCAGAGAGATAGGATCTGCATCACGCAGCGTTTTAATTGCCCCCCGCCCACTCCAACGAACCAGCAATGGGGTAAAGGGCTGCAAGCAGCCTTTTAAATTGGAACGACGGCTACGCGCACCTTTTGCCAACACGCTAATTCGCCCTTCATTTTCAGTGAATAGATCCAGTAACAGACTCGTTTCACTGTAAGGACGCCCATGAAGAACAAAAACACGTTGCCAACCGTCCACAGGGATGCCTTATTTCAAATCATCGACGTAACCCAAGCTACGTAACGCTCGCTCATCATCAGCCCAACCCGCTTTAACTTTAACCCACAGTTCTAAGTGGATTTTTACATCAAACAGCCTTTCCATATCCTGACGGGCTTCAATACCAATGGTCTTGATTTTACTACCTTTATTACCAATAACCATTTTCTTCTGGCCTTCACGCTCAACCAGAATTAAGCCGTGGATATTGTAACCACCACGCTCATTCGCCACGAACTGCTCAATTTCAACCGTGACAGAATATGGCAATTCATCACCAAGAAAACGCATAAGCTTTTCTCGAATGATTTCAGAAGCCATAAACCGCTGAGAACGGTCAGTAATATAATCTTCCGGGAAATGGTGAGTCGCTTTCGGTATATATCCGCGCACAATTTTGGCAATCGTATCAACATTCATGCCTTTTTCAGCGCTCATCGGGACAACATCAAGAAAACTCATCTGTTTACTGATAAAACCAATATGTGGCAACAAACTGGTTTTATCCGTTACGTTATCCACTTTATTGATAGCCAGTAAAACCGGACAACGCAGATTACGCAGTTTGTTCAGTACCATTTCGTCATCCGGGGTCCAATGAGTCCCTTCGACAACAAAAATAACCAACTCCACATCACCGATAGAACTGCTGGCCGCCCGGTTCATCAACCGGTTAATCGCCCGTTTTTCTTCAATATGTAATCCCGGCGTATCCACATAAATAGTCTGATAAGCCCCTTCCGTATGGATACCCATAATACGGTGACGGGTCGTTTGCGGCTTACGAGAAGTAATAGATACTTTTTGACCTAAAAGCTGATTCAGCAACGTGGATTTCCCCACATTAGGCCGTCCAACTATTGCAACAAATCCGCAATAGGTTTCTTGTTCGCTCATTCAAGCTCCAGTTGTTTTAATGCTTGCTCAGCCGCTGCCTGTTCCGCTTTGCGACGGCTAGAGCCTGTTCCTTTAACTGGCAGTTCGATACCACTCACTTGACAGTGAATAGTAAATTCTTGGTCGTGAGCTTCACCACGAACCATAACAACCAGATATGACGGCAGAGGCAGATGATGCCCCTGCAAATATTCCTGTAAACGGGTTTTCGGATCTTTCTGTTTGTCGCCAGGGCTAATTTCATTCAAACGGGTTTCGTACCATCTCAGGATAATTCTTTCAATAGTCTGAATATCGCTATCAAGGAAAATCGCACCAATCAATGCTTCAACGGTATCAGCCAGTATTGATTCACGACGGTAGCCGCCGCTTTTCAATTCCCCCGGACCTAAACGAAGGCATTCACCTAATTCAAATTCCCTTGCTAATTCAGCCAGTGTATTACCACGCACCAATGTGGCGCGCATGCGGCTCATATCCCCCTCATCAACACGAGGAAAACGATGATATAACGCATTGGCAATAACAAAACTCAGGATTGAGTCTCCAAGAAATTCCAGCCGCTCATTATGTTTGCTGCTGGCACTACGATGAGTTAACGCTTGTATCAGCAGATCATGCTGATCAAAAGTGTACCCCAGCTTACGCTGCAATCTGTTAATTACGATGGGATTCATGTGCTACCAATATCGGTCAGAATTCGTCAAATAAAAACGCACACGCAACAGACCTGTTACAGAAACCCCTGACAAAACTGTTGCGTTTGCACTGGCCCCTTACAGGAGCCAGTCATTAAGTTTGAAAGGACATTCTACACTGCGAGTAAAATTAATTCTTCGCTAATATAAAAATATTAATTAATTCCACCAATACGGCTGAAGCGAACTCCGGTAGGCCATTCCCCTTCCTGTTTTTCAAAACTCATCCAGATGGCGGAAGCTCGACCAACTAGATTCTTCTCAGGGACAAAACCCCATACACGGCTATCAGCGCTATTATCACGGTTATCACCCATCATAAAATAGTGGCCTTCGGGCACAATCCACATTCCCTCTGGCAAGCCAGGTTGACGGAAATTAGGCACCGATAGTACACCTGGAATCTCCAAAATATGGTGGGTTACCGCGCCCAGATTCTCAATCCGTTCACCCTGCCGCATACTGTAAGGCGGCAGCGT
Source organism: Photorhabdus akhurstii (assembly GCF_019090985.1). Taxonomy (NCBI): domain Bacteria; kingdom Pseudomonadati; phylum Pseudomonadota; class Gammaproteobacteria; order Enterobacterales; family Morganellaceae; genus Photorhabdus; species Photorhabdus akhurstii. The sequence goes on from NZ_CP020335.1 coordinate 4,031,655, forward strand.
TTCTTCAACCGGGATTTGGAAAACACCTACTTTCTTCAGACTTTCACCTTTGGAATCAACACCATACTGCTGCATTGTCCACTCACTTGGGAATAGTGAACCGTAAGAAACCGGTAATTCTTCCTGACAATTCCCTGTTTTGCTGCAATTAGAAAAAATACGCAGCTCTTTCTTTGCCGGATCATAAATAATTTTATCGCCCGGTAAACCAACCACCCGTTTAATGTAGTCAAAACTGGGGTCCAACGGGTATTTAAATACGGCAACATCACCACGCTTTGGTTCGCCGGTCTTAATCAGTGTTGTTTGAGTGATGGGATCTTTCAATCCGTATGAATATTTCTCCACCAGAATGAAATCACCAATCAATAAAGTTGGCATCATGGAACCCGATGGAATCTGAAAAGGCTCATAAACAAAAGAGCGCAGAATCAGAACCACGGCTAACACAGGAAAAATAGATGAACAAGTATCTACCCATGTTGGCTTGTTAATAGTCTCAGCCAGATGCTCCTGATCCATTGTACCTTCAGTCAACTCTTGCAATCTGGCAAGTTTTTTCTTGCGCGCTGGTGCCCATTTGAAACGATCAATACACCAAATAATGCCGGTGACTAACGTTGCCAACGTTAGGATCAGGGCAAAAGTGTTAGCCATTTAGACTCCTTACAAGCTTATTAATTGTCTTTACCAACATGAAGAATGGCTAAGAAAGCTTCCTGTGGTAACTCAACGTTACCCACTTGTTTCATACGCTTCTTACCCTCTTTCTGTTTCTGCAATAGCTTTTTCTTACGGCTGACGTCACCACCATAACACTTCGCCAAGACGTTTTTACGCAATTGCTTCACTGTTGAGCGAGCAATAATATGATTACCAATCGCAGCCTGAATTGCGATATCGAACTGCTGACGAGGAATAAGTTCTTTCATCTTCTCCACCAGCTCCCGGCCACGGTACTGCGCATTACCACGGTGAGTAATCAACGCCAATGCATCAACTCGCTCACCGTTAATCAATACATCCACACGAACCATATCAGATGACTGGAAACGAGTGAAATTATAATCCAGTGAAGCATAACCGCGAGAGGTCGATTTCAATCGATCGAAGAAGTCCAAAACCACTTCTGCCATCGGTATTTCGTAAGTCAGCGCAACCTGTTTACCGTGGTAAACCATGTTGGTTTGCACCCCGCGTTTCTCAACACATAACGTTATGACGTTCCCCAAGTACTCCTGAGGCAACAGCATATGACACTCAGCAATTGGCTCACGCAGCTCTTCAATATTATTCAGCGGTGGTAGTTTAGAGGGGCTATCCACATAGAGAATATCACGGCTAGTTGTCTCCACTTCATACACAACCGTTGGCGCCGTGGTAATAAGGTCGAGATCATATTCACGTTCCAGGCGTTCTTGAATAATCTCCATATGCAACAGACCAAGGAAACCGCAGCGGAAACCAAAACCCAATGCAGAAGAACTTTCTGGTTCATAAAATAGTGAAGCGTCATTCAGACTCAATTTACCTAGTGCGTCACGGAACGCTTCATAGTCATCAGAACTAACAGGGAACAGCCCTGCATAAACTTGCGGCTTCACTTTTTTAAAGCCCGGAAGTGGTTTTTCCGCAGGTTGACGGGCCAATGTCAAGGTATCCCCGACAGGCGCACCAAGAATGTCTTTAATTGCACAAACTAACCAGCCCACTTCGCCACAATCTAATACATCACGATCAACACGCTTAGGGGTGAAAATGCCAAGGCGATCGGCGTTATACACCTGACCGGTACTCATCACCTTGATTTTATCACCCTTACGTAAAGTGCCGTTTTTAATCCGCACCAGGGAGACAACACCAAGGTAATTATCAAACCATGAGTCAATGATAAGAGCCTGTAATGGCGCATCAGGATCGCCTTCCGGCGCAGGAATCTCTTTAACCAAGCGCTCAATGACATCTTGTACGCCGACACCCGTTTTGGCTGAACAACGCACTGCATCAGTAGCATCAATACCGACGATATCTTCGATCTCTTCCGCTACACGCTCAGGCTCTGCCGCCGGCAAATCGATTTTGTTCAGAACAGGAACAACTTCTAGATCCATATCCAACGCGGTATAACAGTTAGCCAACGTCTGGGCTTCTACTCCCTGTCCCGCGTCAACCACCAGCAACGCCCCTTCGCAGGCAGCTAGTGAGCGGGAAACTTCATATGAGAAATCAACATGCCCCGGCGTATCGATAAAGTTTAATTGATAGAGTTGCCCATCATTCGCCTTGTAATCCAAGGTAACACTTTGGGCCTTAATGGTGATACCACGCTCACGCTCAAGATCCATAGAATCCAGCACTTGCTCTGCCATCTCACGATCTGTTAAGCCGCCACAAATTTGAATAATACGGTCAGATAACGTCGACTTACCGTGGTCAATGTGAGCAATAATGGAGAAATTTCGTATTTGCTTCATTATAAATATTTTTCTGCCTTGATATTTCTGAGTCATTCGCCTAATGGACACACGAGGGACATAAAGCGACGGTTTATTAGGTCGGCCACCGGCCTGAAAGGCTGTATTCTACATGCCAAATCTACGAAAACCTAGTCATGCCTGCGGCTTTAGAGTATGAGTTGTTAAACGTTTTGGATGATTAAAATAGATTTATTCCCGATGCTGAATGTGAATGGCATCAGGAGGCAAGCCAATTTGCAAAACGACAGGTTGATATTCCTGCCGATTATCCCAGTAAGTAGCGATTCTGCGGGCAAAGAAGAATCCTAATGCGCCTCCTAAAACACCGCCACAAAACACCCACAATTGATTGGTCACCCATAACTGAAAAAGCGCCCCGCCAAGGAATAACCCAATAAGCGGAGTCAGATAAACCAGCAACGCCGAACGCAGCAAGCTCCCTTCCGGGATACCAACTTCCACTTTTTGCCCCGGTTGTAATGGCTGTAAAATCTCCAGTTCAAGCTGATGTATGCCATCAGACCCTAATTTATTGAGTAAATAAGAACCACACGTTGCTCGCGCCTGACAACTGCCACAGCCAGAAGAGGAACCATAACGTAATAATGCCCGTCCCTGCTGCCAGTGAATTACTGTTGCCCACTCTTTGACCATCAGTCAACTCCTATAAATGCGACGCCAGCGGCGATACGCTTGGCGGTTGCCAATGGTAATTCACCAATAATTGTCACCTCATTTGCTCCACGTATCACACTATAAATCGTTCGAGGCCCACCACGGAAAGGATATTCCAACTTACCGGTTTTATTAGCATTAGTCACATTCACAGAAAAGCTAAATAAGCCATCGCTAAACATAATGGATTCAAGTGAGTCACTATTTGACAATTTACGACGATTACGTGAAACCTCAACGAAACCAGCCGGCAATTTACCCACTTTCCAATTGAATACAACCTTCTCTGACGGTGGAATGACCAGCATTGGCGGCATATTTAAGCGAGTAATCACACTCATTGCATCATTGACGCCCCCACCGATGGTGGAAGAAACAACCCTAAATTGTTCAAGCGCCTCACTATCACGATCAAGTAAATCAATACGTAATGGTAAATGAGTCTCTTCGTCGATCAGTAAAATATAATTATAACGCACTTCATCTTTAGAGGTGATGCGTACAACCCTACAGGGCCTATCACCGATATGGGTACGACCAGCATCAATAAAATTGTAGTATTTTTTCAACTGATTGAAGTCAGCAAAAATGACGGCCGGTAAATAATCAATAATATGATTACCGCTAAGACTGAAAGCATCTAATCCGGGTTCAAAATAACTGATCTCATTACCACGCTGGACAATCTCCCGACGAGAACCATCCATCTGCATAATCTGAGCAATTGGAATATCATCGATAACGGCATGGCGATAACGAACTGAGACGATAGACTGCTGGTTGAGATTAATAAAAGCAAGCTCGTAAGTCAGAGACTGAGTAGCATTACCCATCTCCTGCAACAAAACCTCAGCGCTGCTAAGCTGCGCCGAAGCTTGTAAAGGAGCAAACAAGCAGCCTGCCAGCAAACAGACAGAAAACCAAATACGTTTCATTACTGCTATTGTGTTCCTAAAGATTGCGTTCCGGGAACCGGAATAGCAACCTGTGGTGAAATTCCCCGTTCGTCATTTTGCTTAAAATGCACACGGCGATCGAGTTCATATTGTTGCAGCATGATGTTAATACGCTTATTACGTTCCTGCATTTGAATGCGCTGATCATTGCCAAACAGATCATCACCGGAAGGCACTCCCAAACTCACCGGAGAAGCCGATCCCATCATTGGCAAAGTGTTAAATGCGGGCGTATCAGATTGATATTCAAGATCCTCAACACTATGGCTGTTGTACTGCTGTACACCAACCAATACTGCCAGCGAAACACAGGCTGCAACACTCACTTGAACCATTTGACTCACCCAAGGGCGAAGCTTTTGCCAGAACGGCATTTTTTGCCAGCTCTCTGGTTCAGGTTGGGATTCAGGAATAGCCCCAGCAATGGAATGAACTGGCTCTTTTTCAAGCGCCAATGCAACCCGACTAGCAATATCCAGATGCAATACTTCTGTCACATCACCGCGCAATGTGTCACGGATCAAGTGGTAATTTTCCCAGCGTTTCTGCATTACAGAATCTTTAGACAAAATACTAACGACTTCACTATCAAGAGTTTCGCCATCCATCAATGCGGAAAGTTTTTCTCTTTGCATGTCAAAGTACCCTTCAGTATTGTTCCACTATTTTTAATTTTAAATCAGTGGTTGAATGTTATCATCAATGGCTTCCCTTGCACGGAAGATACGAGAACGAACCGTACCTACCGGACAATTCATAATGGTAGCTATTTCTTCATAGCTTAACCCATCTAATTCCCTCAGCGTTATTGCTATTCGCAAATCTTCGGGAAGAGATTCAATGGTGCGGAAAACCACCTGCCTCAATTCTTCTGACAACATTAAGTTCTCAGGGTTCGAAATTTCTTTTAATCCATTCGAAATTTCATAATTTTCCGCGTCACTGGCATCCAAATCACTGGACGGAGGACGGCGCCCTTGAGCGGTCAGATAATTCTTCGCAGTATTTACTGCTATACGGTACAACCAAGTATAAAAAGCACTATCACCACGAAACGAAGCCAATGCCCGATAGGCTTTAATAAATGTTTCCTGAGCAACGTCAGGAACATCACCCTGCGGAATATAGCGGGATAAAAGACTCGCTACTTTATGCTGATATCTGACTACCAGTAGGTTAAACGCCTTTTGGTCACCTTTCTGCACTCGCTCAACCAGCATTTGATCCGTTAACTGCTCGCTCATCCGAGGTTAAATCTCCCGAAGCAAAGCTCCACATTGATATTTACTGAACTAACCATGATGTCCTATTCCCAAGCAAGCATGGCTTTGAGTAATAAAATTCTGCGAAGTTCAATTTCCGCCATCATTTTGTTGCAATCATCGCCTTTCTCATATCTGATAGGCTAACATGATTTTTACCCATCTTCTTCATACATCATCAATTATGCAATCATTATTCTCACAACATTACAGCGATGTACTTATTATCGGCAGCGGTGTCGCCGGCCTATCTCTGGCTTTACGGCTGGCCTCACAATATAAAGTCACTGTATTAAGTAAGAGTATTCTCAGCGAAGGGGCATCCTATTATGCACAGGGCGGTATCGCCGCTGTATTTGATAAAACAGACAGTATCGAATCTCATGTTGAAGATACCCTTATCGCCGGAGCTGGGCTTTGCGATAAAAGCGCTGTTGAGTTTATCACCAGCAATGCCCGTCCTTGCGTGCAATGGTTGGTTGATCAAGGTGTTATGTTTGATACAGAAACCAGCAAAGAGGGAGAAAAACAATATCATCTGACCCGTGAAGGTGGTCACAGCCATCGGCGTATTCTGCATCATGCTGATACAACGGGCAAAGAGGTAGAAACGACACTGGTTGATAAAGCGATTTCTCATCCGAATATCACGGTGAGAGAGCGCTGCAATGCGGTTGATTTAATTACTTCAAATAAAGCCCGGTTAGATGGTGAGAACCGAGTCGTCGGCGCTTATATCTGGAACCGTCAGCAAGAACAGGTGGAAACTTATCGCGCTAAGGTCGTGGTACTGGCAACAGGCGGTGCGGCTAAGGTCTATCAATATACGACAAATCCCGATATCTCATCCGGTGATGGCATTGCAATGGCATGGCGTGCGGGCTGCCGTATCGCCAATCTGGAATTTAACCAGTTTCACCCGACCTGCCTATTCCATCCTCAGGCACGCAATTTCTTGTTGACAGAAGCTCTGCGAGGTGAAGGCGCATATCTTAAACGACCGGATGGTAGCCGTTTTATGCCTGATTTTGATGAACGCGCTGAACTAGCCCCTCGCGACATCGTAGCGCGAGCAATTGACCATGAAATGAAACGCCTTGGTGCTGACTGTATGTTTCTGGATATCAGCCACAAACCAGCGGATTTCATTACCCAGCATTTTCCAATGATTTATGAAAAATTGCTGACACTGGGCTTTGATTTAACAAAAGAACCGATCCCAATCGTTCCTGCTGCGCATTACACCTGCGGCGGTATTGTTGTCGATCACCAGGGACGCTCTGACCTCAACAACTTATATGCTATCGGTGAAGTCAGCTATACGGGCCTACACGGTGCAAACCGTATGGCGTCTAATTCTCTGCTGGAGTGTCTGGTGTATGGTTGGTCTGCTGCGGAGGATATCCAACAACAGATTGAAAAAATAGAAGAAATACCGCAACTCCCCTTCTGGGATGAGAGCCGTGTTGACAATTCAGATGAACAAGTCGTCATTCAGCACAACTGGCACGAATTACGTCTATTTATGTGGGATTACGTCGGTATTGTACGTACAACCAAACGCCTGGAACGAGCACTGCGCCGTATTAATATGCTGCAACAGGAAATTCACGACTATTATTCCAATTTCAGGATTTCTAACAATCTGCTGGAATTACGAAATTTGGTGCAAGTCGCTGAATTAATCGTGCGTTGTGCGTTAGAAAGAAAAGAGAGCCGAGGTCTGCATTTCACACTGGATTATCCCGATTTACTGCCAGAGTCAAAACCAACGATTTTGACACCCTGATCTTTGCTGGCAAAATCTCTGCATGACCACGCTCCGGCGTGGTTCTTTCAATAACTCAATAAATAATTCAATAATAGAGATAGAAATCCGTCACCAACTGCTGAAATTCTTGCGTATATGCACCATCTGGCTGACGAATAGTCAATTCACTGATCAAACCGGTTTTTTCCTTACGGGAAAATGCCAATAGCATCCGATGCAATGGCTTGCTTTGCCTGTCGCGGATATTGACCCGATGATGAGAAAACCAGCCCAGACGACATGCCATTGTTTCAAATTCCTCACCAATGGCATATGGCAATACCACACAAAACAGACCATCCGCTGTAATCAACTTCTCTGCATATTGCAATAATCGCCGGTGAGTCAGCGACCCCGTATAACGAGCCTGTTCCCTCGCCTCATTTCGACAAGCAACAGCCGGCTCAAAATAGGGAGGATTGCTGACAATTAAGTCATAACATTGCGAATACTGTTCAGCGAAATCACCAATATCCTGCTGATAAACATCTATTTTTCTCTGCCAGGGAGATTGTTCCGCATTATCTTGCGCCTGCAATGCAGCCGCTGTATCCAGCTCCACTGCGTCAATTTTGGTATTCTCATTCGTACGCTGTGCTAACATCAACGCAATCAGCCCACTGCCACAGCCGATATCTAAAATCGCTTTTTTGTCACTCACCGGAGCCCATGCTCCCAATAAAACGCCATCAGTCCCGACTTTCATCGCACACCGATCATGACCAACAAAAAACTGCTTGAAAGTAAATCCATCCCGGCGTAAAGGTCGTTTCTGTTTCAAATTAATAACCTATATCTATTTAGCACAATAAATTTCGCTACAGGATAAGGGTTATTATGTTTCGATAAAAGCTATCTACTCTTAACTGACCGCTTTAATAGATGAACAATACGTCCAACCTGTTTATAATCGGCGGCCTAAACAGAGGTATATAATGACTGCAACAAACTTTTCTGAACTTGAGCTTGATGAACGCCTGCTTGACGCCCTGAATGATAAAGGTTACTCCCGCCCGACAGCAATTCAGGCTGCGGCTATTCCAGCCGCAATGGACGGGCGTGATGTACTAGGATCGGCGCCTACCGGTACTGGTAAAACCGCAGCTTACCTGCTGCCAGCTATGCAACATTTATTGGATTTTCCACGTAAAAAATCTGGACCACCACGTATTCTGATCCTGACGCCCACCCGAGAGCTAGCCATGCAAGTGGCAGATCAAGCAAAAGAATTCGCTGCGCATACCAATTTGGATATCGCTACCATTACCGGTGGCGTAGCCTATATGAATCACGCAGAAATTTTCAGCGAAAATCAAGATATTGTCGTCGCCACTACAGGCCGTCTGCTGCAATATATCAAGGAAGAAAACTTTGATTGCCGGGCAGTTGAAACACTGATCCTTGATGAAGCCGATCGTATGCTGGATATGGGTTTTGCCAACGATATTGAAACCATCGCGGGTGAAACTCGTTGGCGTAAACAGACCATGCTGTTCTCTGCCACTCTGGAAGGGGAAGCCATTCGTGATTTTGCTGAGCGCTTACTGGAAGATCCAGTTGAGATTGATGCTGAACCATCACGCCGTGAACGCAAAAAAATCCAGCAATTTTACTACCGTGCAGACAATTTGGCACACAAAACAGCCCTGCTTTGCCATTTACTGAAACAACCCGATGTCACTAAATCCATTATCTTTGTTCGCAAACGTGAACGTGTACACGAACTTGTGGGTGAATTGCATCAAGCCGGCATTAAAGCCCGGTTCCTTGAAGGGGAAATGGTACAGGCTAAAAGGACGGAAGCGGTTAAGCTCCTGAATGATGGCAGCGTCACTGTTCTGGTTGCAACAGACGTTGCTGCCCGTGGATTGGATATTGATGATATCAGCCATGTTTTCAATTTCGATTTACCGCGTACCGCCGATGTTTATCTACACCGTATTGGCCGGACAGCTCGCGCAGGTCGCAAAGGCACTGCAATTACCTTAGTGGAAGCGCATGATCATTCTTTATTAGGCAAAATCAGTCGTTATCTGAATGAACCACTAAAGTCGCGGATGGTTGATGAACTTCGCCCAACAACCAAAGCACCAAGTGACAAAGCCCACAATAAGCCATCGAAAAAAGTATTGGCTAAACGCAAAGAGAAAAAGAAAGCGGAAGAATCGAAGAAAAAAGCCAAAATACGTCATCGAGACAGCAAAAATATCGGTAAACGCCGTAAACCTTCCGGTAATCCAAAACCGGAAGCGCCAACCAATAGCAATGCGTAAATCTTTAAACGGGCCAATTGGCCCGTTAAGTTAATTTTCGTCCAAGAACCTGATGCCCTTCAAACATAAAGGTATCAATATCCATGAATACATCAGATTCTTCTCTGACAATACCAAAATGAGTTTTTTATAAGCAAAAAATCTGTTATTACACGGTTATTATGTAAGTAAATTTTTTACCTAAAAACCTCGTTACGAACACAAAAATAATGAAATGACTTTAAATAATTTTTCTAGATCTACTTTCTTTATACTTTTTTGAAAATCATAATTTACTTTATAACTAATGAAGTCGATATGAAAGTCTGGATATTATGACTCAATATATAAACTCTATTAAAGTGAAACGAAAACCCTATTAAAGGCATATCAAATTTCTTTGATTCGATATCAAATATGCCATATAAAATCTAATCGCACTTATAAACAATAATACCTTCAATTGTTGCAATTGTATTATTTTCCATATATCGAAACATATAGTTCAATCCAATAAAAGGGGAAATTGGATCTTTACCAAAAGCATAAAGAGAATATCTGGCATCATTATTAGTTATATCCGTCGTTGTCTCACCAATATCAGAACTCTTTTTAAACTCAACCATTCTATTACCGATAGAAAACCCAATAGTAAAATCAAAAAGACCTGTCTCGAAATTTAACTTTCCAAATGTTTCTATTTTTTTCAATACATGGGTACCCACATTCAATAAAGTTGGTTTAGAAGCATCTACAAACTTACACTCCTTAATTCCATTTTTACCTTTTGGCAAAGTACCATATGTAGTAAGAGGCTTACCGACAATATAATGAATAGGATATTTGATTCTTACTATTTCATTTGTTCCTCCCCAATCAAGACGATAAATTCCCATCACCCAACGCCCTATCGTATAATCATTATTAAATACATCGACTTCAACAGATTCTTTAAGGTCTGACAATAAAGTGAGAGAGTAATCAGAGCCTGACATAAGTAATTTCATGAAAGAAAGCTCCCCTCCCGGAGATATTTTAACGTCATTAATACTCCTAGTCACTCCCCCCATTTCATGCCCAAAGCTACCTGTATCTTCAAAAGACAACATAATCTCATCTTTGCTAAGAAATGAATCATCATTCTCTATCCTATCTGAAAGGAATAATGAAGTTGAACTAATAAGTATAGTCGCTGTAATAAATAAGTCTTTCAACAAGATTTCCAACATTAATTTTTACCCTTAGTTTACAAGCACTTCATTAAGAACAGTATAATTCTATAAAACTAGTTTATATCTTTTCCTTCAATTATAAAACACCCTAATTTTTTCATAAATTCAATATCAATAATATTTATTCATTCTTCATTGCGTTTGATGAGAATAAAATATATTGGAAAATCATCTACATAGATAGTGTACCTTCGATACCACTCATTCCCTGCCAATGGCTGATACTCTCAATCATGTAAAAATTCACTACATAAAATGTCTAATAAGCTATTAATTTTCTCATCAATTATCATAATAATAGCAAATTTAGCGCCTCAAGGTGAATTATAAACAAATGCCCATCTATTAGGTTAGCATTAACACTCAAACTTTCACTTAATTGTTTGATATTTAAGAAAAAAAATAACGGGCCAAATAGCCCGTTTCTATCTTATTTCAAATAATATCGACTGACTTGCCGAGCTTTCAGCCAGTGATTAACCTTATCATATTCAGCTTGCATCTCACGGCTCCGCGCTTTTAGCGGTGTGAGATTGAGATACATCTGGAACGTTGATTGTTGCTTGTTTCGCAATTTAGGATCAGCGCCTGACTTCAACAATATCAGCACCAGTTCCGGCGAATTAATTTTGGCTGCAATATGTAACGGAGTATCTCCAATCCGATTAGCCTGATTGGGATTAGCACCGGCGGCCAACAGTAATTCAATCTGCATTCTTCTTCCTACCTGAACCGCAACATGTAAAGGCGTTGCTAAGGTTATGGGATGTATAATATTCACATCCGGCACAACTGATAATAAAGATTTAAGATAATCAGGGTTGTTGATTTTTGCAGCCGTATGTAAAGCACTTTCTTGTTGCAATCCAGGTTGAGTAGGATCAGCCCCCTCTTTCAGCAAATTATTAACATCATCCATTCGCTGATTGAATATAGCCCATTGTAACGGAGTTATATTTTCTTCACTCCGCTGATAATCCAGTTCCAATTCAGGCTCAATTACTTCGCCAATTTTCATCGCGCCTCTCTTTAATTATGCGGAAACATTCAGCTCCGGTTCATCAAGCATGACTAGAGATTCTTCTTGCTGTTCATCATTTAAAGACGACCAAGGTTTGTATATTGTTAATAATTCCAACATCTTTTTAAGAGAATGTGCTTTTAGTCCACGTATCAGATTATGAGGAAACCCTTGATCTGATTCTCCTGAATTATCATTATATTTCAGTAAGATTTTATGTCCTATCGGCTGAGATACGGGCAGTTTCTGTTGTAATACATCAAGCAAATCATGTTCCACAACATAATGACGTACCAATCCATTTTCAGCGATAGCCCTACCCTCTTGGGGTGAAAAACCCAAATTTTTCATCATATTGTCAGAAACACCGGCTGAATTAAATATTACCGCAGGCTTTCCAATTGATAATGCGGCTGTCGCTGCTAATCCCCCTCCCAAAGAGTGTCCAGTAAATAATAAGTTTTCGCCAAATGCCATTCTGGCGGCACGAGCTAAATCAATGGCTTGATGATATTGAGCTTCATCAAATCCAAAACCTTGTCGTAAATTAGTTAATATATCCTTCAAATCATTAGTGCCCACAAAAGCAACTATATAGAGATCATCATTCCGATAAATACCGGCCTGAAAGCCTGTTGTTTCATCCCTTAAATTTGCCGGTTCTATTCCTGCCTTTAATAATTCATCATCAGAAAGACGAACATAATCACCTATTCCCATAATGGTGCGTATGTAGACATCATCAGAAATTAAGGTCAACATATAATCAATTTCATGAGATTGCTTACCCCTAATTTGTTCAGACTTAATTCCTGTGATTGACTTTAAATTAATGTTAATACTCTGCTCATTAATTAATGATTGATAGACTCTATTACTTTGTTTAGTTGTTTCCGAGAGGGAAAAAACTTCTGTGGTCGCTTTTTCAATATTCTGGCCTGGAACAGAAGGTGGTGTAACAAGTTGAAGATTATTTAAAATGGGAAAACTTGAATCGACTGATAGATTCATTTCAATTGATAAACTCATAAAATTCCCCTAAGGATAGCTGAAAATAATCGACGATTTAATTAGTACAACTAATCTATCGGCAGGAAATGTCATTGAGTTAAATAAATGTTTAAATTATGTTAACAAAATTACTCAACTGCGACTCTTCTCTCTGATAACAGAGAAATTTCTACCTATTATTTGTCAATAAATAGCCAGAAAAGAGTCAAAGTGAACTGACTACTTACAACAAATCTGTTTTGGCTTTATACGATATTCAAACGATCCAGCTTATCCTTAACCACAATCTGGCCCTTCACGGTATTGAATACCCGTAATCACTTCTATCTATACATTCGCACAATAAACTAAATTATCAATGAGTTATCTTAGTTATTTAGTCAAAGCAATATGCCTCATTCCTATATATCTACACAAATGAGGATACTCATTGATTCAGAACAGTTAATTTCATATAGTTACTATAAAACATATTGCTACCTTATGTTTTAAATAAGTTTCTATAGCTAACCACAAAGCAATTCTTTGGATAAACTTTCAAAAATACTTTACAACATTGAAATAGTTATCAAGAATTTAGTTTTAGTGTGCATCAAAGGTTTTCCTCTGATTTTGTAATCGGTAAGCTAACATCCATTTGGTAATCTATAAAAAGGATTTACTATGTCCGCACCTCTCACATGGCACGACGTAATCGGTAACGAGAAAAAACAACCCTATTTTCTCGACACACTGACCTATGTCGCAAAAGAACGTCAGGCAGGTAAAACCATTTATCCGCCACAACAGGATGTATTTAATGCATTCCGCTACACCGAGTTGGCTGATATTAAGGTGGTGATACTTGGGCAAGACCCTTACCACGGCCCCAATCAGGCACATGGCCTCTCTTTTTCTGTACAACCGGGTATTCCCGCGCCACCTTCGCTGGTGAATATGTACAAAGAGCTGACATCCGATATACCTGACTTCCAGCATCCAAATCACGGTTGCCTAGTCAGTTGGGCTAAACAAGGGGTGTTACTACTCAATACCGTACTTACCGTAGAACGTGGTAATGCACACTCCCACGCGAATCTGGGGTGGGAAACTTTCACTGATAAAGTCATTGCCGCTATCAATGAGCACCGTTCAGGCGTCGTTTTTCTGCTTTGGGGTTCCCATGCTCAGAAAAAAGGCTACTTTATTGATGCTAATAAACACCACGTTCTCAAAGCACCCCATCCATCTCCACTATCTGCCCACCGAGGGTTCTTTGGCTGCAAACATTTTTCAAAGGCCAATGCATTGCTAGAAAAACAAGGCATCGCGCCAATTAACTGGACACCTGAGTTGCCACAATAAAAAAATGCCGCCCCTGTTGGAGCGGCATTGATACTTATTACTAAACTAAAACCACTACTAAACTAAAATTACTTCGATACGGCTACCATTGCCGGGCGCAACAAACGGCCGTTTAAGGTATACCCTTTCTGCATGACCATCATGACATGATTTGGTTCATGCTGATCGGATTCCATCATGGTCATGGCCTGATGAATTTCAGGATTAAAAGGAACATTTGTGTCGCCAACAACTTCAATACCAAATTTACCCACAGCCCCAAGGAAAGACTTCAACGTCAGCTCGATGCCTTCAATCATAGGTGCTATTTCGGTATTAGTGCGATCTGCGGCCTCCAAAGCGCGCTCAAGATTGTCAATCACTGGTAACAGTTCATTGGCAAATCTTTCTAACGCAAACTTATGGGCTTTTTCTACATCTTGCTCAGTACGACGACGGATATTTTCAACTTCAGCCTTAGCACGCAAAATGGCATCACGTTCACGCTGTTGCGCCTGCTTGAGCTGTTCTTCCAGCTCTGCGACACGCGGATCAACAACGCTTTCAGTCTCTGATGCTTCTGCTTTATCCGCACTGTTTTGCTGTTCAGATACAACTTCCATATCTTCCGAGACTTGCTCGTCAGGCATTTTTTGTTCTTTACTACTCATGAATATCTCCGCGTATTTGGCATTAATCTCGCTACTTAGCCTATTATGGGGATCTAAACTGGGGATTCAAGGGAACCCGCCGTATTGTGAGGATAAAACCTCTTGCTAGAAGGAAATTACAACGATGAATAAAAAATTCAAATGCATAGGTATTGTTGGTCACCCTCGCCACCCAGAAGCACTTGCTACTCATGAGATGCTTTATCATTGGTTAAAATCCAAAGGTTACTCTGTCATTATTGATCGTCAAGTTGCCAAAGACATCGGTTTAAAAGATGCACGAATTGGTGGTCTGACCGAAATTGGTCAACAAGCTGATTTAGCTGTCGTTGTTGGTGGTGACGGCAACATGTTGGGCGCCGCCCGGGTCCTTTCCCGTTATGATATTAAAGTCATTGGCATTAACCGAGGCAATCTGGGTTTTCTGACAGACTTAGATCCTGATAATGCCCTACAGCAACTTTCTGAAGTATTAGATGGCGAATATCGGAACGAACATCGTTTCCTGCTAGAAGCCCAAGTCAGAAGAAACGGCCAAAAACCCCGTATCAGTACCGCAATCAACGAAATCGTACTCCACCCGGGGAAAGTAGCACATATGATTGAATTCGAAGTCTATATCGATGAACGTTTTGCCTTTTCCCAACGTTCTGACGGACTGATTATCGCAACGCCAACGGGTTCCACAGCCTACTCGCTTTCCGCAGGTGGGCCAATTCTGACACCTAACCTAAACGCTATCGTCCTGGTACCGATGTTTCCACATACATTGTCTTCCCGGCCGCTGGTTATCAGTAGCGAAAGCAATATAAGATTGAAATTTTCCCAAAATAGCAATGATTATGAAGTCAGTTGCGATAGCCAAATCGTTCTGCCTATACAGGATGGAGAAGATGTGATTATTAGCCGCAGCGAACAGAAGCTCAATCTCATTCATCCTAAAGACTATAATTATTTCAATACATTAAGTACAAAACTAAGCTGGTCTAAAAAATGTTCTAAAAAAATTAGGTTTCACCACTTTACTGTATAAAAAACCAGTTTATACTGTATGAAGATACAGAGGTGTTTTTATACACAGGAGAAGTGTGATGCTCACCCAGTTAACCATTAGCAATTTTGCCATTGTTCGGGAGCTTGAAATTGACTTCCAGCCAGGTATGACAGCCATCACAGGTGAAACTGGCGCGGGTAAATCCATCGCAATTGATGCATTAGGTTTATGTCTGGGTAATCGTGGTGAAGCCAATATGGTGCGTAGCGGGGCTTCTCGTGCTGATATTTGCGCCCGGTTTGCTCTTTCTGATACTCCTTCTGCTCGTCAATGGTTAGAAGAACACCAACTTGATGACAGCAATGAATGCTTACTACGCCGCACAATAACGTCAGATGGCCGTTCCAGAGGCTTTATCAATGGCACTGCCGTACCGCTTTCCCAATTACGTGAACTAGGTACCCATCTTATTCAAATTCATGGTCAACACGCTCACCAATTACTATTGAATAATGGTCACCAAAAACGTCTGCTTGATACTTACGCTAATCAATCCAATCTACAAAATGAAATGAAACAGGCATATCAGCAATGGCACCAAAGTTGTCAGGATCTTGCTCGATTCCAACAACAGGCGCTTGAGCGCCAATCTCGTCAGCAGTTGCTGGAATATCACTTAAAAGAACTTAATGAGTTGGCACCGCAACCAGGTGAATATCAGGAACAAGATAATGAATATAAACGGCTAGCAAACCGAGGTCAGTTACTCTCTGTCAGCCAAACCGCACTCCAGCTACTCAGTGATAACGATGAACAAAATATTATCAGCCTACTGAATTACGCTAAACACGAGCTGGCAGAACTCATCACTATGGATGATAAATTCAACCAGTTACTCACTATGCTGGAAGAAGCATCCATTCAAATTAATGAAGTCAGCGATGAACTCCGCCACTACGGTGATCAACTGGATATGGACCCAAATCGTCTCTTTGAACTGGAACAAAAAATTTCACAACAAATTAGGGTGGCCCGTAAACATCACGTTGTCCCAGAAGAGCTTCCTTCGCTACATCAACAATTATTGGAAGAGCAGCAATCACTGGCGCAACAAGAAGATGACTGTACCCACCTTAGTGAACAGGTTAATAAACACCATAAACAAGCATTGGAAGTCGCAGAAAGATTGCACCGAGTTCGCCAGCAATATGCCAAAGAATTAAGTGAGCTCATTACTCGCAGCATGCATCAACTCGCTATGCCTCATGGCCGCTTTACTATCGATGTCTCTTTTGCACCTGAACATCTGAATGCTGATGGTTCAGATAAAGTTGAATTTAATGTCACCACTAACCCTGGTCAGCCACACCAATCTCTGGCAAAAGTCGCTTCCGGTGGTGAGCTTTCCCGTATTGCGCTGGCAATTCAGGTTATAACAGCTAAGAAAATGGAAACATCCGCCTTGATTTTCGATGAAGTGGATGTCGGTATCAGCGGCCCGACAGCCGCAATAGTCGGCCGTCTGTTACGCGAATTAGGCGAATCTACACAGGTTATGTGCGTCACTCACCTGCCCCAAGTAGCCGGTTGTGGACACCAACATTTTTATGTCAGTAAACAGACTGACGGTGAAGAAACTGAAACTCAAATGCAATTGCTGGATAAAAAAGCCAGATTACAAGAGCTGGCGCGGCTTCTCGCAGGCAGTGAAGTGACAAAAAATACCCTGGCGAATGCCAAAGAGCTGTTAGCAGCATAATTTGACACAACTTTTGCGTATATTTAAGGTCATAGTAAAGCTTGTATACCCTATGGATTTCAAGATGCATCACGACGGCAAGGGAACTAATCCCCGGAAGCATAGGTAACTATGTGACCGGGGTGAGTGAGCGCAGCCAACAAAGAGGCAACTTGAAAGATAACGGGTATAAAGGTTTTCAATCTCGTCAAGGTTTATTATTATCAACACCCTGACTCCTAAAGGAATGTAATTACCATGCGCTGTAAAATGTTGACTGCCGCTGCTGTATCATTTGTCATGCTGACCGCGGGTTGCTCTACGTTGGAACGGGCTGTTTACCGCCCTGACATTAATCAGGGGAACTACCTAACACCGACTAGTGTATCAAAAATTCACAAGGGAATGACCCAGCAACAGGTAGCTTACACATTAGGAACACCAATGTTACAAGACCCGTTTGGAACTCAAACGTGGTTTTATGTATTTCGTCAGCAACCTGGGCACGAAAAAGTGACTCAGCAAACTCTGACACTGACATTTGACAGTAATGGTGTACTGACTGACATTAAAAACGAAAATTCACTTACCGAAGATCTTCAATAACCAAAGAAATATAGACAGTCAGTCAAAAAAATAGATGACTGACTGTCTATAATAATCATTGAGCATTATTTTTAGCCCGTTCAGCACGCTTACGACGCATTTCTTTTGGATCAGCCAATAATGGGCGGTAAATTTCCACCCTATCACCCTCTTCCAAAATATCCGTCAACTTAACAGGACGGCTATAAACTCCAATCTTATTCTTTTGCAGATCAATATCATTACGCAAAGTCAGCAAACCTGATGCAACTATTGCCTGCTCAACAGTTGCGCCTTGAGCCAATTTCACCGTACGCAGATATTGGCGATCAGGCAATGCATACACAACTTCGACATTGATATCAGACACGATAAACCTCGCGCGCGCGCAGAGTAAAAGCCTGCACCATACTCCCCGCCAATTCCTTAAAAATCTTACCGAAAGCTAATTCAATCAGCTTATTAGTGAATTCGAAATCAAGTTGTAACTCAACTTTACAGGCATCTTCACTCAGAGGGATGAACCGCCAACCTCCCATTAACTTACGAAAAGGCCCGTCGACCAGTTGCATATTAATGCTTTGGTTATCGGCCAGAATATTCCGGGTAACAAAAGTCTTACTTATACCCGCTTTCGAAACATCGACTGATGCAGTCATTTCGTTATTGCTAACACTCAGTACCCGACTGCCGACACATCCCGGCAAAAAATCCGGGTAAGAACCGATATCATTGACCAATTTGTACATTTGTTCCACGCTGTATGGTACTAACGCAGAGCGACTAATCTGTGGCATATCATTTCCTGTAAGGCTTAATTGTAGCGAATAATATCACCTATACGTGATCAAAGAAAAATCTGTCAGCGTATAATGCAATAAACACTCATTAATCAGCAAATATGTGCGGGAAAAGATTTCTTTCACCAAAGCATTCAGTATAATGCATACACTATGACAAAGAAAAAAGCACACAAACCCGGTTCGGCAACCATTGCCATGAATAGACGAGCTCGTCACGAATACTTCATTGAAGAAGAATTTGAAGCGGGTCTCTCGTTACAAGGATGGGAAGTCAAATCACTGCGCGCTGGTAAAGCCAACATCAGCGACAGTTACGTTTTGCTCAAAGATGGAGACGCTTATCTTTTTGGCGCCACCATCACCCCGTTAAATGTAGCTTCTTCCCATGTCGTCTGTGATCCAATGCGTTCACGCAAACTCTTACTTAATCAGCGCGAACTTGACTCATTATATGGTCGAGTCAATCGTGATGGTTATACCGTTGTTGCCTTATCTCTTTATTGGAAAAACGCTTGGTGCAAAGTCAAGATTGGCGTAGCAAAAGGTAAAAAGGCGCACGACAAACGTTCGGACATTAAAGAACGTGAATGGAAATTAGACAAAGCACGTATTATGAAGAATGCTGGGCGATAAATTCTGGCATTACAGTTTAGTATTCTGATATACTTGCTTTTAAGACACTTGGGGCTGATTCTGGATTCGACGGGATTCGCGAAACCCAAGGTGCATGCCGAGGGGCGGTTGGCCTCGTAAAAAGCCGCAAAAAAATAGTCGCAAACGACGAAAAATACGCACTGGCAGCTTAATAACCTGCGCAGAGCCCTCTCTCCCTAGCCTCCGCTCTTAGGACGGGGATCAAGAGAGGTCAAACCCAAAAGAGATCGCGTGGATGCCTTGCCTGGGGTTGAAGCGTTAAATCTAATCAGGCTAGTTTGTGAGTGGCGTGTCTGTCCGCAGCTGGCAAGCGAATGTAAAGATTAGACTAAGCATGTAGTACCAAGGATGTAGGAATTTCGGACGCGGGTTCAACTCCCGCCAGCTCCACCAAATAAATCAAGGGGTTACACTAAAGTGTAGCCCTTTTTGTTTGCCCAATGTCCACTTTACGTCCATCTATTTTATTTTTATGGGCATCAATGGACACTACCTGCACCGCCGCATTCCTTCTAGTTCATCACTGAAACTACTTAAGATGCTTGAACGTAACCCTTCGCTTATTAATGAATTAAGCTCACTTTAATACTTTCACTTTCTCCTTGTCATAATGCAAAAGGAGAAAATAATTTCAGTTCTGTATATCCAGTAAAACCGGCCTTATCTAATTTCTATGATAAAGCACCGCTTTCCTCCGTGATTTTATTTTCCACGCAAAATATAATTTTTCCTTTAATATCATTGCATTGAAATTTTATCCGTGATCACCTTTTGATCCAAAAACTGAAATTTCCTGAAAATCTTTTCAATCATTTCAGTTTACGGCTTCTCTCGCTCCGCTAGTGTTGTCGCAGTCTGGCTGTTTGCCTTGTAGGATTTTAAAACTGAAAAATTTTTTTGATCCAAAACGTGCAGGCGGGTGCGGTGTAGTGCCGTTTTCGCCATAAGTTCACTTATTTCGTCATAAGCGCAGCGAAACAAACCGTCACTAAGGTATTTATTTGATTCTTGAGTCAGATAATACAATCGGTTAAAGTAGTATCGCCATCGGCAAAATCCGATGGTCAAGGGGTCGCAGCCTTGAGATTCATCAACACTGGTAAAGATTGTTTACCAGTGTGCCTGCTATCGCACCTTATATGGCGGTTCAGGCAGGGGAGACTAACGTCTCTCTGGTTGATGAATCCCAGTACTGCGAACCCTGTTTGAATCGCCACCACCAAAGAGGTAAGCAGGAATATGAAAAAAGACTGGCATACCGCCGATATTATGATGCCGTGCGCGATAAATTTCCCTCACCCGCTCAATAAATGAAGCGGTAATTGCGTTTCATCTATTGAAAAGTTTTTACATAACTAACCGTCATAGATATGACTGTAGTTTATCCAATCTACCCATTTTTCTTTTGAATCTGTAGTACGAGCCTGTAAGGCAACTTGATATCGAGACACAACTTACTACCAGTCGCCTCAACATAATATTTGAGGGAAGACAGTTTCAAACCGCGACCAAGGCTTCTCCATGTCAGAAACCGTGGATTGGTAACAACTTTGGGCTCTTCATTCGCCAGTATTTGGTTGATCGTTCTTGCAATGCTTGGATTGGATCGCCTTTGCCTCGGACACTCGATTCTTTCATGCTGTTGTGACATGAACCATTTATAGTGTCTGCGTATGGCTTGGGCAACATAGGGCTAGTGGCCTGAAACATACTTATCGCACATTTTCTCCTCGCTAGGCTTCAAATTCCTTCAATTCTTCATTTGCAATTTTGTGCGTAGTGGTATAAAATTTTATACAATCAAATTAAGGAAGGAAGCTATGATAAAAATCAGGGGCAGTACTAGAGAAGAAATTACCTGTATTAGTTCTTCTTGTGAATATTTGTTAGCCTTTCCTTACAGATCGCACTAAAGGCGCAGGCTATCAGTTTCATAGAATACAGCATGGAATAGATCCTGAAGACTGGAAACCCTTTTTTGGCATCGGTTCTGGTGTAAAAGAAATGCGACTAAGAGACAGTACAGGTATTTATCGCATTATGTATGCTGTTAAATTTGATGAAGCTATTTTACGTATTACATAGTTTTCAGAAGAAAACTCAACAAACAAGTAAAAGACCACCTCCCTAGGAGGTGGCTTTACATTGGGCCCCCTAAAAGGGGGCTATATCCGAGTTAATCCTGTAACAACTCCATTTGTTGGTCAAACTCTTGGTCCTTTTTATCCTGATGCCTTACATACCGTCTGATTATTTCTTCGTTTACGCCTACTGTATCCGCAAAATAACCCCTCGCCCAAAAATGATTCCCCCACAACTTCTTACGTATATGCGGAAACTTATTATAAAGCCTTATTGCACTACGCCCTTTCAGGACTCCCATTAACGTCGATATCGATAATTTCCGCGGGATCATCACAACCAAGTGAACATGATCCGGTTGAATATTTAACTCCAATACCTCACAATCTTTCATGTTGCAAAGTATATAAATTGATCTATAAAGCTCCTTGCCTATTTTATCCCGAAGTATCTTAAATCGATACTTCGGGGTCCAGACCAAGTGATATTTGCAACGCCAAAATACATGTGATGAACTTCTATAGAGACCCATGATGGTGATATAGAGACCCATGATGGTGATTTCCTTCTTACTTGTGGTGAGTAAGTGGATATATTCCAACATGGGTTTCCTTCAGGCTAGAGCCTCACAGGGACAATCACCACCTCCCTAGGAGGTGGTTTAAGGATGACAATAAACAGGACAAGTATATCGCTAAAGTGCGATACAACGCAGTTATCCAGCATCGGGGAAATATCAAATGACCACTAAAATTGACACTGAAATTCGTAGGGTAACTCCAGCCGGACATAATATATTTTCTGAATTAGGTTTTACTGAGCAAGAGGCTCAGCAACTTCATACAACCTCTTTACAAGAAATAGAAAATACACTGCAAATTAAAGAACGGTTAATGGAAGAGATTACTTTATGGATTGTGAATGAAAAAATGAAACAAGCTGAAGTAGCAGAGGTGTTACACATTTCTCGTCCAAGAGTATCTGATGTTGTGAATAAAAAAGTAAATAAATTCACCATTGACGCATTGGTTAATATGTTAATCCGTATAGGGAAACCTGTTCAGATTACGGTGGGTTAAGGCACATATATTAACAATTTAAAATAGGAGGCACTTAGAATGGGTGCCTCTTGGTATTTCAAAATGATTCAACCTTTCGGTTCAATACCACGTGCCAGCAGTTCTTTGCGCAAAATTCGTTTTATCCATGTTGCTAAAGATGTATCACCATCTTTCTTCATTTCTGCTTCAAGCTGGAGACGAAATTCCTCTGTTAACCTCATCGGAAATTGAGGAGATCTTTTATTTTGTATTGACAAGGTATATACCCTATGATTTAATGCTACTGTATATACCAGTGTATATTCAAAGAGTTTCAAAAACAATGGAGCTTGGTAGTGTCTCACCACTAATCGGGTTTCTAACCACAACATTATTGGAGCTAATGCTATGGCTAACGCTAATAGTAACATACGCACGCATTCAAAACGCTATATATTTATAACGTCCTTTCTTATCGGTGATAATCGAACTTCGCCCATTACACATGATTTCAGCATTGCATACAATTAAATAAGGAAGGAAAACTATGACGAAAATCAGGAGTGGTACAGAGAAAGAAATTGCCTGGATTGGTTCTTCTTATGAAGACTTGTTAGCCTTTCCTATAGATACACGTAAAGACGCAGGCTATCAGCTTCACAGAATACAACGTGGAATAGATCCTGAAGACTGGAAACCCTTTTCTGACATCGGTTCTGGCGTAAAAGAAATACGGCTAAGAGACAGTACAGGTACTTATCGCATTGTGTATGTTGCTAAATTTGATGAAGCTATTTATGTATTGCATAGTTTTCAGAAGAAAACTCAACAAACGAATAAACAGGACAAAGATATCGCTAAAGTGCGATACAACGCAGTTATCCAGCAACGGAGAAATATCAAATGACCACTAAAATTGACACTGAAATTCGTAGAGCAACTCCAGCCGGACATAATATATTTTCTGAATTAGGTTTTACCGAGCAAGAGGCCCAACAACTTCATATAACCTCTTTACGAGAAATAGAAAACACACTGCAAATCAAAGAACGGTTAATAGGAGAAATTACCCTATGGATTGTAGATAAAAAAATAAAACAAACTGAAGTAGCAACAGTGTTGCACATTTCTCGTCTAGGAGTATCTGATGTTGTGAATAAAAAAGTAACTCAACAACCACCGACTAAAGTCGGTGGGTTAGTGATTAACGGACTGAAAGTCCGGATACGCATCGGCTGAACGATGCGTCAATTGTCCATCCTGAAGTTATCATCCGGGTTTGGTTCAAAATGATGCTCCAGATAAGCCTTTATCATCTCTTCCGTTAACTGACACACCGTCGCACAAAAATAGCCTCTGCCCCAAAAATGCTGACCCCAGTAGCGTTTCTTTAGATGCGAAAACTCTTCAAACAACTTACTCGCTGTCCTTCCCTTCAGTCTCCTCATGATTTCTGAGGGAGATAATGTCGGGGGACTACTCACCAGTATGTGAACATGATCTTTGCTCACGACCCCTTTTAATATCCTGATTTCAAATGCTTCACATGTCTGACGAACTAACTCGCGCACCCGTATTGCTACTTCACCTATCAGCACTTTGTGCCTGTATTTCGTTACCCACACAAAATGGTATTCAATCTGAAATACTGTGTGACTACCGTATCTGTAATCCATGTTGCACCTCCCATGCAACACAGTATCTCAGCTAAAGCTGACCGACTAAAGTCGGTGGTTTTAACCTTTCATATGGAAGAATAAATTCACCATTGACGCATTGGTTAATATGTTAACCCGTATAGGGAAACCTGTTCAGATTACGGTAGGTTAAGACGCGCATATTAAAGTTATTAGGATAATTTACAATAAGAGGCACTTAGAATGGGTGCCTCTTGGTATTCAAAATGATTCAACCTTTCGGTTCAATACCACGTGCCAGCAGTTCTTTACGCAAAATTCGTTTTATCCATGTTGCCAAAGACGTATCACCATCTTTCTTCATTTCCACTTCAAGCTGGAGACGAAATTCCTCTGTTAATCTCATCGGAAATTGAGGAGATCTTTTATTTGGCATTGACAAGGTATATACCCCATGATTTAATGTTACTGTATATACCAGTGTATATTCAAAGGGTTTCAAAAACAACGGAGCCCGGTAGTGTCTCACCACTAACCGGGCTTCTAACCACAACATTATTGGAACTAATGCTATGGCTAACGCTAATAGTAACATACACGCGCATTCAAAACCCTACATATTTATTAACGCCCGTTCTAACCGACTGATAATCGAACTTCACCCATTACACATGATTTCAATATTAACTACCACGAAAATAGAAGCTTGTACTTTGCTAGCAGGCTTTCCTTTGGTATTTGTCTCATGCAAACCACTGAAGGAACTGAACCATGCTTAATACCGAGAACCACTGGGATATCTTTTACTCCGACATGGCGAACGCTATGTCCAGACTGGAAATGACGAATATGAGTGAACAAGCTATTGAACAACTGGAGGAGGTCTGCGAAGCAAACAGTGCAGGGATCTGCCACGGGTTGCATTTTCTAGGAGATACGCTTGTTACTTTTGCCATGAATGACGTGGTGGAATTTACCCCAGAAAGTCTTTGTCAATTGGGTCACTGTCTGGTTGCCATCAGTTCGTTATTACCGATGTTGTTTACCCTATATCAAAAAGCTAATCAAGAGGCTCAACTACGCGACCCTAATTATGAAATAGCTTAACGCCCACTACTCCAACCGCTTCCACTTGCAATCCCATGATCTACAATAAGAATAGGGCCATTGGGCCCTTATTCCATAATTTTGGGTTTTTCGGGCCAATAAATATCTGGCGCTAAGTTAGCATCAACACGGTTCAGCAATACCCTATATTTTTTCAAAGCGGTCAACCGAGAATTTTCCTCATCACTCGCCATCCCCAAATCTACAGCATCTTGTAACGGAGCTATCTGTTTACTTACAGTGAACATAAGTTGCTGTTTCTTATGTTCTGCTTGTTGCTGCTGTTCCTGCCTAAGTTTTATCACACCGCTTTCTGATATTATCCACTTTTCACCATCGTATTTATGATAAACGGACGGAGCGCGTTCAGTAAGCACTGGATAACCCTCTTTATTACTGACAATTGACAAACCGTGTGACTGCCCTGTAAGTAATTCATTGTGTTTTTCTGCGGTTATTTCAACACATTCTTCATGAGAGTCACTATAAAAAGCGCCTTCTTTTCTGGAGAAATAAACCATTTATACCCCCCAAAATAATATATGAACAACTTTGCCTGGATTCTCATTGTTGTTGGGAGTGCCAGCTTGATATTCAAACGTCGATAATGTTGCATTACGTACTAATGTATGACCTGTTGATGTATTTATACTCGACATGCTTGCGACATAGCCAATAAACTGATTTTTAAAAGAAATTGGATAATTGATTTTTACCCATGACTGTTGGCTTGATGCAACTTTAACCCATTGAATAATTATTCCCGTATCCCCGCATTGCCACCAGCCATTTTCAGATTTTATAGCTGCGTTTTGCAATGCGAGCGTACCGCTTCGCTCAGGTATTAATATATTATAACGTCGCTGATTGTTCGGATCGTTAGAATAAATATGTAACAATTTTCCTTCCGAACCATTAATTCCTACCACATACCCATCTTTCGATTTGAAACGTAGCTCAGGAAAAGGAGTTTTACTATCAATTAATAAACTACCAACGGTTGCAGTTTTATCGCTAGAAATACGCAAGAAAGTGTTATCGCTCTCAGATTTAGCATAACTTCCCACATCCCCGGCATTCAATGAAATATCAGATGACAACGCTTTCCCATTCACTTTACGAATGGATGGTACTCGGCTATTAGCGTTGTTATTTGCTGCTATAGCACTTTGATTCGCCGTATCCGTCAGTGATTGCACAAATGCTGTTGTTGCAATCTGAGTATTATTAGCGTTTTTAGCAGGTGTGGGGGCGATTGGCGTTCCTGTGAAAATGGGACTGGCTTTCGGTGCATACTGAGTATGCGGATTTTGCACCTCAGAATGTTCCCTCAACTCATTTCCATTTTGTTCTAGTTTTTGTTTAAGATAACTTGTGCGGTTGACCAACTGTTTAGCCTGCCGATTGGAAATACCATCAGGCCCGCCTAACACGGGATCTGAGGTTTCTATTTGATACACTCCCTCTGACCACTGTGGGGTTTCCGGCAAATTAGCCATTTTAACTGCTCCCATAATTGTAACTACCGTCATAACTGACAGTATTGTTGTAACGAATTGATACAGACTGATATTCCAAACTGGCAAGGTGGCAGCGTGCAGGCGCAAACGCTGCCAGTGTGCCACGCAGTAGCGAGGCTTGATCATTAGTGATAGGTTGCTGAAGTATGACGCGATAAACTGCCCAAGATGTTGAATCTCCATGAACATAATTACCATTATGGCTGGCATGACCGTCATAATTGATTTGACCAGTGCCTTCAATTAAATCAATCTCACCAAACCCAAAACGACGGATAATTTCACGAATTGACCACGGTGTGCCTTTATACCGATGCAATTCTATAGCCGACTTGATTAACGTGCGGCGAGCATTGTCTGATTCGACAAGCTCCCAGCCATCGCTAAATAGGGAGAATTGATTTGCCAGCCAATGCAGCGCGCTGCTATCGACAGTATCAATGAGATAAACCATTAATTGGGTTAAATCGATATCATCAAAACGGGAGGCCAACTGACCTAATGCACGCATACTGATATCAGCTTCTAGTGGAGGTGGTAGATGTAACTTAACCATCAGCGACTCCAGTGATCACAACAGTGATACCGATACAGTTCGCCCATTCATTTTCACCTACAACCTGAAACGTAGGAGACTCCAGTACGACTTGATAAACGCCAGAAACAGACAGTGTTGAGATGATTTGGCTGGGAACAATATCTTTCCCTAGCGTTGTTGCTCGTTCAGCTACCCATGTTTGTATGGCTTGTTCTGCTGCTGATTGAATACCAGGTGCATTAACGCCACTGTACAAGGTTAGTTTCGCCTTGATGGTATAATCAACCTTCACGGGAGGTTTTACATATACAGTGTCAGTCAGCGGGCGGATTTTTTCATCAGAACAAAAACTTTTCACCAGCGTTAAAATGCTTTCATCTGGCAACCCTGTTGCCAATAGTGGAAACAGTTCAACAACACCCGGAATGGGAGACCTGACTGCAACATCAACAATATTGGGGTGAGCACGCATGGCATGAAATCGATAAGCCTGACGACTGCCCGCATTAGTAAACGATTCAGGGGCCATCTTGATTCGTACACGTAGCCTCTCGTCACTTTCCTCTGCCGAACCACCACTACTCACTATTGTGTTGATCACTTGCAGGTCAATGTCGTCGATTTCATCCAACAATGTACTGATTTGTGCTGGTTGCCAGCTATTCCCTGATAATCCAGCATCTGTACAAGTAGCTGTGACATTAACGAAACGTGTGCCTGCTTTCAGAACAGCATCTGTATTAGTAGCAAAAATAATACTGTCCGATGCATTAACACGAGTTCCAACTGGAATGAGTACATCTTGCTCTAATGCTTCATCAACACTAAATTGCAGTGTTGTATGTGCAGGCTGGGCGGGTAGCCGATATACTCCGACCAATTCCCCTAAGTAGTCCAAAATGGGCGCACGGGCAAACTCGACCAGATTTTGCTTGGCGGCTTCCTGAACTTGCATTCGGGTCAGTGCTTCACGATATGCAAATAAATTGATCAGCAGGCGTTCTGCCTGTGCTGGGTACAAAGTCTTACCTACATCAGCCTCATACTTTGCGATCATTTCGGTTGTGATTTTCTCTACATCACGCTCGATAAAATCAGGTTCTGTCAGCGCCATAGCAACTCCGTAGATTGTGTAATGCCATCAACTGCTGTCCAATTCACACGCAGAGTCAGGTGCTCTGCCTCAACATTCGGTTTCACCGATAACAACTGGCAACGAGGTTCCCAACGTGTAATAGCATCAACAGATTCCCTGACAACGTGGGGAATAGCGCGGTCTATTGGGTAATCCATATAAAGGTGCAAGTTACTGCCGAATTCTGGTCGATGTGGATCACTGCCACGTGGTGTACGTAGAATAATGAATATTGCTTGGGCGATATCATCCAGCCCACAGGCAATTTTGCCTGAGTTCTGGAGAGCGGGTTGCCAAAAAACAGAGTGTGAGTTCGTATTCATGGGGAACAGTATCATCCCCTGTAGGTATATCTAATATTAAAGACGTTTAAAGAAACCCATGAGAATGATGAT
This sequence comes from Photorhabdus akhurstii, assembly GCF_019090985.1. NCBI lineage: Bacteria > Pseudomonadati > Pseudomonadota > Gammaproteobacteria > Enterobacterales > Morganellaceae > Photorhabdus > Photorhabdus akhurstii. The sequence continues at coordinate 4,060,573 of NZ_CP020335.1, forward strand.
TCGAGTTACCGCCTTCATCCATGATGCTACCTGTTGCATGGATGTTGCCATCGACGCTGACATTACCCTGAATGTTCGTAGTACCATTACCACCAGAACCCGACAGTCCATTTTGGTAAGTTAATTGACCTTTCACTAACATATTTCCGGTTACGATTGTTTCCGGCGCATCAATAGTTGCCTGCTGTGCATGAATAACAACATTGGCTCCCACCGCGATCTTAATGTGCTGAATGCCACCATTAATAGTCAGGGTGTGTGAGGTACGATCATAGTAAAAAGCTGCATCATCTGCATAAGTCATACCACGAACGTCTTTATTGTTAGTTGGTGGCGGTTTATCAATACTGGAATAGATAGCACCTAAAATAACACCATCTTCACCATTGGCATCCAATAGTACTTCAACCTGTTCTCCAACATCAGGCAACCAATAGTCCTTGTTATTCTGGGTATTACGCTGCAACACATTCAGCCAGTTAGTACGCATATTATCGCATTCAGGCAATCGCACGCGGGCACGAACAGTAGCAGGATCTACGGCGCTAATTGTGCCGACTTGACGAGTTATGCTGCTCATTTAGATTCCTCCTTGATGATTGTGTCGGAAGAACCATCGGGCTTATATACAACCAATTTCTGAGTCTTACCCCTTTTACCTTTCTTAGATTTACTTGATGTAACAGGGCCACGAGCAACTTCAAGTTCGGTTATATATCCACTGTTGCGATCAAAAGAGTGGTGAGCTGAGGTAATTAACCATTGCCCAGATAACTTGCCAAATTCAACCAACTCAATTTTATTTCCGGCGGTTAACTGAGGGGTACCCACCAATGAAAGTGAGCCGTTCTGCTGGTACTCATTATGTGAATCCAGTGCTGACGTGGCCTTTATTTCAGCGCTATCTTTGTTAGCAGCCCGGCTGTTTACTTTTAAGGTATCTGCGCTGGTTTCTTTACCGCTACTTTTGTCTTTTGGATTGGACTGATTACTTACACTGGTCGTGCCATCAGCTTCATAGACAATCAACTTTTTATCATCAGCCTTTTGGTGCTTCACTTTAGCTTTTTTATAGATTTTATTAATCGTGTCCCGCAGTGAAAATTGGGTAACATCACGAGGGTGTAATTTTTTTATGGGTTCTTGGCAGCGCAAACTGGCTAAGTGGGAGAAAATTAGCTGTTCACTGACAACCTTAACGGCATAACCATATTCACCGGCCAGTCGTTTCAAGAACGCCACATCGGTTTCAGAATATTGTGTCACCCTGTCAATCTTGATGATTTCGATACTGCCGATCAGCTTTAACTGATGTTTCTTAGCGATGCGGTTAGCAATAGCTGCCAGAGTTGTATTCTCAAATCCACGGTTAGATTTGGTACGCAATGCTGTATTGATAGACGTTGCTACACCTCGAACAGATACAATAGAAGGAGGGATACTGACTTCAATTTCATCAATATAGAATGAGCCACAATTCAGTAATCGTTCTCCGAAATAGCCCAACTTCAATGTCAACGTATCACCTTTGCCCGGATACCATTTATCCAACCAGCGACCATCAGTATCATCCAACTCTACCTCTATTTCATCAGATTCGCTTTTGATGTTGTCGGTATAGCTGACACGAGTGACATAAGGAGTGATGTCATTTGTGATATCTTTTTGCAAATATCGTAACGTGAATGTTGGACTTAAAATCTCTGAGACACCCGTTATAGATGGTGTTTGCTTAGGATAAATTATCTCAGCCACGGTGGTGTATCCTCTTCAGTTACTACATTGTCAGCGTCAATGATAGGTATCAACAATACGATCCCAGATGGCAATACAGGTGTAACTGCAACGTGCGGATTGGCAGCAATTATGCGAGCATAACCTAAAGAGTCACCATAATAATGGTGAGCCAATAAATCCCATCTATCTCCCTCTTTCGTTATGTGTTCAAGAAACATGATCAAAGTGTCCTTGTGGTAATTTGCGCGGCCATCTTACTGAGCGCGGGTGATATTGATGTAAATGTTGAACTTGCCGATTCAAGTTGAGCTGATACAGAATCTAATGCAGCAGAGATATTACTGTTATCTGCACGGCTTAATGACGATTGAGCATTGTTAACAAATGTTACTGCTTGCCCCGTTGCTCTGGTCAATTGAATTGCATCTGGCAATGAGTCACTGAGTGATTGAAAAGCCGGATAGCTTTTCCCTAATGGACCAGCAATATTGTTGAGTCCGGTAAGAAGACCTGGTACGCGGGTTAACGCTACGGCCGGGTTGTCTTTCATCTTCTGTGCAATACGTACCGCACTGATAGTCGTTTGCAGTGCTGATTGTGCTTGTTTGGCATAATTCACTCCATCCCTGACTTTTTTAGCCATACCTGATGGTTTCGGTATTGCATTAGACAACGCCTTTGTATTCGGGACATGAGATTTAATGGCAGGCGGTTTCAGTGGTTTTTTAGGATCACCGATATATTCACGTAATGTCACCGAGGCATTGAGGGCAAATATATTACCTACTGAATCCGTTTGTTCACTGGAGGCTGTCACATCAGTAATAACAAACCAGCCACGGTAATCACCATTTCCGAATATTAGCGCGAGTGCTTGATGTTTCCGCATTGCTTCACGCAGCCGATTCAATTCAATATCCGGCGCACAATAATGTTGATGAAAGACCAAGCTAATTTGAATTTCATCCAGTTTCTCACCTACGAACTGCAAGCCGGGCTTACCCTGAATTCGGGCATGTTCAGCATAATCAACACCAAACGTTACATCAAAACCATCCCAATATGTGATTAGCTCAAATTCAATATCACCTAATACAGCAAACATTATCCGTACCTCCGGCGTTCTCTCTGAATAACAATACGCTCCAGCAGTTTTTCTAATTCACGCATACTCAGGTTTAAGGCTTGACTAATATCGGGTATAGCCGTTTGTTGTTTATCACCAATGTATATTTGCGGGGCGAAAGAGATAGAAAAACCATTATTGCTGTTGCTGGCATCTTTATAACCTGTTCGTTTAATTGGATTGCCCGACATCATCTCAGGAGGTGAGATTTGTGGGGCATCAGGGGTCATTCCCTCAGTCAGACGCTGAGAGGCACGAGCAGCCAACGGCGTAGTACGATCAATACCAACAACCGTACCTTGCACAATATTATCGCCAAATCCCATAAATACCCGACTGGGAGATTGAATACCTAATGCTTCTTTAAACCAGCTAGAAACTTTGCCACCAAAGTTTTTAATGGTGTCCTTAGCCGTGGTCAGCATATTAGAAATACCATTAACCAACCCATTAACGATATTTTTACCAAAGTCAGTAAAATTATCGGGCATATCCATGCCAAACCATTTCATAACGTCAGCGAATGTTTTATAGAACAATCCCAATGGCGACCAATTTAAAATTAATTTACTGACCTCAAATATTCCGCCATCAAACGCATTAGTAATGTCATTCCATCGAGCTGTAAACCAACCTTTGACGTTAGACCAAATATTTTTGATTCCCTGCCATCCCATTTGGAAAGCGAATTTTACTAAGACCCAAAGCCGTTTAAAGAAATTACTGATGGGCTTCCAATAGCGATAGATAAGATAAGCGGCCACTGCAATACTAGTGATGATCAATCCGATAGGATTCATTAATAGTGTGCGTCCAATCCACAAAATAGCTCTGCCAGCTAACATCAAGCCCTTATAGAGAGCACTACCGAGGATTCTACCCAACCAGAGAGCTGCTCCGGCTATTTTTCCCAAGATGTTTGCAACGACACCAAATCTACCGCCACTGCCGATAGCCATTCGAAACAGTAACCACCGTGTGCGCATTAACATTGCGCCTTTCCAGATATCAGTTATAGGGGAAAGCAAAAGATTAAGACCTAATCTGACACCGATTGAAGCTGCTTTGAATGCCAAGAACCCGCCGACCAACGTGACAACATTGCTGATGAGTTCAGGATTAGCGGCCAGCCATTTTCCGGTCTTGTCCATCAATGGAATAAAGGTTTCGGCTAACTGTATTAATGCTGGACGCAGCGACTGACCAATGCTAATAGCCGAATCATTAAACTCAATTTGAGTACGCCGCCACTGTGCTTCTAAGGTATCGTTCTGTTTATCAAAATCGGTATCAACAGATTTTTGTGCCGAATCAGTCCCCATGCCTGTTTTGATACGCTGATAATCTCCCCAACGTTGCCGCATGGCCAAGAGATGGTTGACTGTCTGTACGTCGGTGAAAATAGAGGATAGCCCGAAGGATTCCATGAGCATACGCTGTGCATCTTCATCACCTCTGGCTCCCGCTTTTTTCCACTCTTTCATGAGATCAGCGCCTTTACTCTTGATAAAGCGGTCTGCGATCATGATTGAAGCTTCATATTGTGAGTACCCCGAAGAAACATATCTGCTCATTGAGGTTTGATAATCGACGTCAGCTTCAGCGTATCTTTTGGCAATATCACCACGTCCCATTGAAGCTAGCCAGTTCCTCATATTGGTAGCTGCTTCACCTTCCGTTCCTGCGCCTTCACGGCCAACTTCCAAGCTGGCTATAATCTGTGAAACTGCCTCCTGACCATATATTCCCTTACCAGCAAATTGCTGCGCCATTTCTGGAAAGTATTGGGCGAGATCTTTTAATTCAAAACGACCCGATTTAGCACCGAAAACGGCTCGGTTAAAGGCTTCCTTGAGCGCTTGATCGCCTTCAATTTTCAGGGACTCAAAGGACAGAGCCATTTTGGCTAAGTCATTAATATTAGCTTTGGATGCCGTGGCGACGTGGCCCAATAATCTACTCATATCGGTCGATTTCATGGGAGATTTTCCGGCGGCAACCAATGTACCAATACCTTCCAGCAGAGTTTCTTGTAATTGGTTTGTTTGCTTGGCGTTCTGGCGCAAGATGATTCCGATTTTTTGCTCTTCTTTCGGAGACAAATTGCCCGTGACAGCTATATCCCTTAATCCTGATTCAAAAGAGGCATACTTTGTTACGGACTGAACAACGGGAGAGGATATCGTGCGAGTTAATGCATAGGTTTCGGCTCCCCGTGCATATAGCGCCATACGATTCGTTTTGGCTGCATCACTCATACTAGCCGCAGACTGTAAGCGCTGTTGCTGGCGGTTCAACTGTTCCAGTGTTCGACTGATGCGTTGTAGATCCGCATTCAAACGCTGGGCACTACGGGAACCAAGTTGACCGTAACGTTCAACAGCACGGTTCAGTGCCTGCTGTCGGTTCTCCAGTTGGCGAGTCGTTTCTCCCAGTGTTCCTAGAGTACGGCGTGTACCAGACATGGCAGAACTGAACGCACTACTAATGGCTCCACCAATAATGACACCAATGGAAAATTCTGTTGACACGAATTAAGCTCTCATTAAATGGGAAATAAAATGAAAAATTCACTTCCAGTATTCCAGACACTATTAATGGCAATATTTGTCTGTATTAATTAACCGTCTTCATTCTCTCGTTTGATTTGAGTGTTAGCCTCATTCAACCAACATTCAAATTCATCCAGCGCCAGATTATCAATCTCGCTCGGCTGGAACCGGAACCATCGTGCCAACATCGCCGATGCTTGCCACACTGTTTTTATTTCCCTGATCCAATCCGATAACTTGCTGAAATCGTTTCTGTAATGCCAGATAATCAGCGACATCCATCTGTTCGATATCTTCTGGTAACAATCCTGTCGAACGTGCTATCAAAATATCATCCCAGTCAGTAGGATTTTCGCTGGCTCGCCGGGCAGCCTTGATATCTTTAACTTTCAAACGTGATAACTGAAGCTCTTCAATGCGAACGCCAGCAGCCGTGGTATAGGGAAATTGAAGATGGTAAGTCGTGGTTGACATGATGATACTCCTCTGTAAGTTTCATTCAGTATCATCCATGTATGGAAACGGAAATATTAAAGGGGATTAAAGAAGAAAGGGGCTGATGCCCCTGTCATTAGTGAGTGCGAAAGCCTCTACAGTTACGGAAAAAGTCTATCAGATATTCTTTCCCTTTCGCTGCACCGATATCGGAAAACCAACCTTCCGGAGGAATCCACTTATCAATCAAGTCGGCAAGCTTTCTGGCTTTGGAGCGAGTGCAGTCATTATTTAGTTTAACCTCCAATATTGATGCGATAATCGGTCAGTTGATCAATGCCGCCAACACGGAAGATATTGGCCAGATAATCCAGTTCTAACAGTTCCTCCCCATCCAATACTTGCTTAATATAGGTACTGGTAAAGCTACTGGAAAAATCAGCATTTTCATGTTGTTTAAATGTGCCCAGCGGATTCTTCTTAAATAAAATGGTCAGATATGTCACCAATGGCACTTCATCAATGCGCCCCTGTGAACTGAATTTCTGGACGCTGGAACGGCACTGTAATGCCAGAGATTTATAGGGATTGGCTGCGGATAACATAGCGTCACGGTAGAAACTGTTCCACTTGATCTCGCCTTCCAGCTTATCGAAGCCTGCCGGTAGCTCTACTTTGCCGACCATCCCCAGCGCCTTATGCTCCTGCATGGTCATGGAAACGTCTGGCAGTTTCACTTCTTCAGCACGTCCCAACAGGTTATTGCCGTCAATATAAATATTGGCGTTGGTGATGCGGTTAATCTCTATTTTTCCGGCCATTAATTATTTCCCTTTAAATTCAGCAAATATTCAGAGGTAATTTCGGTCTCAAATGTCAGCCGTTCCAGTGGTGGTGGAGGTGTGTACTTATAACTGAGTAACAGATGACCTGATGCCAGCTCCGTTTCTTCGTTATGGGTCGGATCAAACCAGCATTTGAATCCCAACAAAGCGCCATCAGCAATCAATTTACGACCATAGGCATTCACAGATTCTGTCAGGGCATCTATCAGCGCTGGCGTGATCGGCATATCGATATATTGCTGACTGAAGTAACGCAGGGATTCATTAATCACGTCGCCCGTTCTGCGCACGTTCTCGAAGTTACGCATGTGTGTCACAGTTGGCCATGCGGCGGTACGGTTGCCCCATAAGCGCAAACCAGAGCCATAATTATTGAACACTGTAGTAATCCCTTGTTCATTGAGCTGGTTCACTTCACTTTGTGGATCGTCAATTATGGCGGATAGCTGGCGCTCAATACCTGTGATCCCTATAATTTCTTGATTGGAGGATGACCACCAAAAACCTTTGTCTGCATCAATCTTGGCACGCAGCCCTGCTGCACGAGATGACAAGGGTTCCAAGCGCTCGCTATTGCTTTCCGCATCATAGACTTTGACGTGTGGGTAACACAGCCGGACACGATCAGAACTGGTATTAAAATTGATTGTGCCAGACGGGCCGCGGCCACTGATAGCCTGAACAAAAGTGGTGCCTATCGGGGCATCAATATAAGTCATAGCACCCAATTTAGTTGCAAGGGCAATCAGTTCTGTTGTCACACTTAGCTGGGTACAGTAGACAGGAGCCAGCAAAATCTTGGCAAAGAACCCATACAGGTTATAAGTATCATTCAGCAACTTCATACCTGTACGATTACCCGCTGCATTGATGCTGCCAATAATGTCAGCAGGCGTCACTAATGTAGGGTCGGCAAAGTCATAGCTGGCAATCACGGTTGCGCCGGCAGCAATGTTTTTACCGATATTCTTGAGGCTGCCTGTTTGAGCATCCAGAGAATAGTCTTGCCCTTCTACATAAGGGGCACTACCAGAGGTGGCTTTTAGTAAGACATTACTGACCACGGGATTAGCCAGTTTCGCTGTTTCTGTGGTTTTATCAAAGCTAATGCTTTCACTGGCAACATTAGCTTTATGCACCTCAGGATCAAGAACGTTAATAACCAGCACAGTTCCCGCCCCATGATCATAAATAGCATCCAGTGCTTGTGGGATGGTAAAACCATTCATTTGAGTACCAAATTGAGCGGCATCTTTTTCTGACAGACAAAGTGTCACTGCATTTACTGGCCCTATCGGTGCAGTACCAATTAAGCCGATCACGGCGGATTTCACTGTCTTGACAGGACGTGAGCTTTTTTCGACTTCGATAGTTTCGACGCCATGCAAATAATTAGCGGCCATCAGTGACCTCCTCAGGCTTTTCTTTCTTCAGAATATTTTTTTGCTGTTCTGACAGTGGATGAAGATATCGCAGCGCTATCAATGTCTTCACATAATCATGCTGCTGCGGTAAATCAACAGTTTTTCCTGACCAGAGCAAGACTTCAGTGCCATCAGCTAAAGTGACGCCGCTTGCTGGGCCTGTATAGAGGTATTTCATTGTTCAGTTCCCTCATAATTGATTTGGGCTAACGGCGAACCATTCGGTAACTCACAGTCTTCGATAAATACACTTTCAGGCGCAAAATCCAGCGTGTATTGCCACAAACCAGCTATCTCACCGAGAAATGTATCCCGTACCAGCCAACATTTTCGTTGGCAGTTCGGTGGTTGGAATCCGCCGAGAACCCGGCATACATCATCTAATGTGGCAACGGCACCGTGACGTCCATTAAGCTGACGAAAAACTATGGTGGCATTGAGCATGACAGTTTGTGTCTGCAATACCGCCCCAACATCTTCAGGCTTGTCGAAGCGAGAACCGGGATAGCTGATTAAAATGGCTCCTACCGGATGGTTCAGCCTGAATTCAGTTGGTCTTTCAGGGAAATACTCCACCTGTAAGCCAGGTAGTTTTTCTCTTAGCCTCATGACAATGGCATCAATGATCGGCGAAACATCCATCAGTATTTCTCCAACATTCCTTTACTCCCCCCAAAGGTGGGACGACGCGCCCGAACACGAAACTCCCCCGGTTCAGGGGTATCTTTTCCTGTGGAAAGCAGGCCCAGTGTCAGTTTGGCATCTCGGATGTCAGCCAGTTGGCGCAAAACAATTTTGTAATCATCTATCACGGCTTCAGGAATAGAACCCTCTGGACGGCGGGCATACAGCCGATAGCGTGTTAACGTAATGGCGGCATCACGTAATACCGTGGGAACTTCCGCCAGAGGCAGGATATAACGTCCACGTAAATGGGCATCGATAAGTTCATCGGCATAGCGAATGACATTGTTAACCACAGTCTCATTGATTGTCTGGGCATTAGGCTCTTCGTTGGACAGCCATATCAATGATTGCGTTGGTATCTGCTCTTGCAAGTCTTTCAATGAGCAATACATGTCATATGCCACGTAAGATGCGAATGATATTACCTGCCGCTATGGCATCATCCAGCGCAAACCCGACAGATGTGCCGGCAGCATTTTCAGCCGAACTCAGTGGTACTGCACAGGCATCCTTATCCGACTGTACGACTTGCCCACGGGTTATTGGCCCACCAGCTTCAACAGCAATAATGCCCAAGACATTAACTGGAACGACATCACCAGCCTTCGCATCCACCTCTGCTATACCAAGTGCAACGGCTCCAGCCTGACACGGTGCATTATCAGTACTAACTAAACGATGCTGGATGATGTTTGCACTGGCGATAATTGTTGTCGTCAATACGGATTGTTGTGTTACTGCCATGGTGATGTCTCCCTTACTTCACAATATTGGTAATCAGATAGCCGGCATCACCGCCAACAACCGCAACTTTATAAATATCGGTATAACGACAGTAATTGACCTTACCGCCCACACCTTCATATTTATCCGCTACAGGCATCCCTTTGCGGCGAAATGTATAGCCAAAGGAGGGTTCATATTCATCAGCGCTTTCTGCTCCTGCCTGCGGAGGTGATACGTAATGCAACATCAAATTATCAGCCCAGATATCAACGGGATTTTCTTTAATACTTGGGGTAGAAACAGGTTCACCAACGACAACGTTTTGGATTTGGAAAAGGTCTTTGAGTATTTCTATTGTGATACGTTTACGTTCGTTGGCTCCAATAGCTGCCTGAATTTCAGGATGAAATTTTAACAGTGACATCACGCTAGCCCCCATTGTCATGAGGTTTGGACGTACACCAATGGTAGTACGAACAGCATCAATTCCAGCTTCAATGACTTTGATTGGATTACCTTTGCCACCAGCCCAACGTTCATTAGCTGTCAGATTCTTCACCGAGTCATTAAGATAAACTTCAGGGTCTTGTGCCAATCGAGCGGCATACAGTTCACGCTTGAGATTCACGCCATTGGTGGAACGACGGATTGCCTTTGCTTCTTCATTAAATAAAGATTCCGATTTCTCACGATAATCAACAGGTGCAGCTAGATCATGTTCGTTGAGCACGATATCTAACGAAGAGCCTTTCTCACGGATCAAAACGTTACTGTTGGCACCAACGGCACGCGTGGTGTCATATTCCACAAAAGCACTTTTGCCAAATGTCGGCACACTAGCACCTTCTTTCTCCATTTCGACAATGGGAAAAATATGTTCACCAATAAACACCGCATTTTTATAGCCACGCGCCACGCTGGTTAGCACAGGGTCAACAATACGTTTGCCTTTCAAATAATCAGACACTTATCTCTCCTCAATAGTTACGGTCACAGTGTTACAGGCAGCGGGTAACGGCTACGTCGTAACTGATACCTTCTTTCTTCGCCAGAGCGATGGCTTTTTGATGCAACGCCAGACGTTCAGGATCTGCATCAGAAAACTCAGCAATATCTGATGATGTGTTTTGGTCAACCCGGTCTTTTGTTGCATGTTCACCAAAATCAATAATAGGCTGGGTAGAACTCAGCAGATCTTTAAACGCAGTAGCCAATGGTTTTTTCACATAACCTTCAGCAAACTCGACAGGGGAATCTCCTTGGGTTATAGCGTCCAGCAAGGCGACCACGACAGATTGAGCAGCAGGTGCCAATCTGCCGTCTGCGATCAGCTTTTCGGCAAATGCCATGTTTCCAGCATGTTGCTCAGTTTGTTTGCGCTTTGCGTCGGCAACATCACGGGCAACAAGCTGTTCTTTCAGGCGAGTGTTTTCATCTTTGAGCGCCTTTTTTTCTTCATTTGTCACGATGTTTTCCTCATGTTGATGTGTGTTATTGGGTTCATGAAAGGCAGGAGCAGGCTGAGTCGTGCTATAAGCTTCTTCACGTAATGAATCCACCTGCCAAGAAGGAAGCGCTTTGTCTGCTTCGTCCATACCGAATTTACTAATCAAAAATTCTCGCAAACGCCCCCAAAGTGAGGCGTTGGTGATATCACTCCAATCAGAGAACTCGACGACACCATATTCTTGTTCACTAAATTCAACCTGTTTCAATCCTTTAATGGCGGGCGGCTTCGCCCCAAAAAGCCGACATGACGCAAATAGAGCACGCCGGGTTTAGGGTTGTTTGGGGAATCAGGTAAATAGAAAGAAGCAGAAATTTTTTTATAGCGGCCTGCATCGACCAGTTCGGCGAACTGAACATCAACCTGTTGAGGCTCTGCAATCAAGTCATCACCAGAAGACGTCAGCGATTTAACCCAACCATAGGCAGGTAAATTGTCTTTTGGATGCCCAATCACAATCGGTGCTTCATGCAACGATGAGTCATAAGCCTTTGCACAAGCTTGCAAATCTGCGGGGCTGAACGGCAATTGTTTGCCATTCATATCGGTATGTGTACCGGATTTGAAAATGTGAAGTGACTTCATTTTACTGCCTCTATTACGTTAATAGAGACAGTTTCACTACAATCAGAAAAAACGACTTTTAATCTGCTTTAGAAAAGGATTGGGGAAGGAAATAGAAAAGTGGAGAACTGCATGCAATTAGATACCGAAAATTTGAGTCTGTAAACGCTTTATAAAGTTTTTTGCGGATGAGAATGATAAATCACCCGCATAGGGAAGCACAGTTTAACGATGCGCCGCTGATTCAAGATGTCGTTGAATGGTACTTAATACGGCTCTTACTGCTTCTGGTGATAATTCGCCTTGTTCTGTTACGGGCAGATAAGGCCGGGCTGGTAGCAATAAAGATTGATTGCGGCCAGCTTTACCTCCCAATTGATGAATACGCCCGTAAACTAAGTTTGTACCGACAACTGCCGTGTGGGAATCATATCGGGTACTGACTGAACGCATCAAACGAGCAGTTTTTTGCAGTGTCTGACCACCACGTTCCTTTGCAGCCACAGAGGGTATCCATGCAGGGCGTCCTTCAGCTTCAAAGTTAAAAGCGGTTTCTGCTGACAATGTTCCAGCAATTTTACGCATGGCAAGTGTCAGATCATTAGTAGCCAATTCTAATGCCCGCAGTCCACGTCTTAGGTCTCCATCATTAATAGTGACAGTGATATTACTCATTCTGTCCTCTCAGTTCGCGGCGGGCCAGTCCAGATAGCTCCCCCTGATACCTGGCCAAATCGGGACGATATGCTGCCCCCGGCGAATATGACCAACCTACATCAGTCGCCACTTTTGTTATGCCGGTGTTGAATGTAACAACGGGCTGCATCTCACCTGTTTTTTGTGAAACCAATTTCAACTCCCAGCCCATTGCTTTACCTGAATGCATAACTTTTATCCCTCTGGCACGAACATCATCATGACTGAGGGCAATTACACTGCAACGGCAACGCCAGCCATTAGGAGGGTAGAAGGCTTGCCAAAATGGGTCGTCAGAGCGAAATACCAAACCATGCAATGCGAGATGGCTCTTGCGTGTATGGTTATCGTTGATCCCTGTATACATCCAGTACGGTCGGTCATCAATATTTTCCATTTGTTCGGCCCAACGGCCCGCACTGTACAGCACCGACATGTTGGTACGAAAGATAGTCTCAAGGCGCCACGGGCTACCTTGCTGAACAGTGACACGTTCCCCTGTAACGGGGTCATCGGTTTCTTTCGTTCCCCACCACCCCTTACGTCTTAATGTTGGCTCCAGCTTCTGACGAAACCAACGATCAGTCTTGCCTTCATCCAGTGCCTGCTGTAGCGCCTGGCGAATATCTTCCAGAATATCCAGACGCGTGACTTTCGCCACCGTGAATGCACGGGCATGAGTCTCTTGCCAAAGTTCTTCCCAATCCCACGTTATCTTGTAACCCTTAGATTGCAGATAACCAATGGCTCGCTTGGGAGGTAATGTCATGCAATACGCCAGTTCAGGCGTGGTTATGTTCATGCAAGCGCCCCCAGATGTTAGACACAAACAAAACCCGTGCTAGCCGCTCTTGCAAACCCTCTGCGTCCATTTGTGGATAAAGCTCGGCTAACTCTCCTATTAGATCGCTGGGATTAACACCGTTTTGAATACGATGGAACAAAGGGAGCAGCAGAGATTCCAATGATTCATTCAATGATCCTTCATTCATCAAAATATCCAGTGCTTCATCTAAGGTGTCTTGTGCTGCTAAATCTGCGTGAACAGCTTCAGAGAACGCCAGTGGGAGTGATGGAATAGGTGTGGTTGACAAGGTCGTTTCATCAATATCCCCATCCTGCAATTGATATTCGCGTTTCCAGTATTGCGGAGTAAATCTGACACCAGCCTGACTCAACTTAACGTCACGATTAGCCTGTGTTTCATCAACCGATTGCTGTTCCCAAAGACGATAGACTGGACATTCAACGTTACCGAAGTTCAGTTCTACGACCCAGCGTATAGCCTGATTAATGGCGCTGGTGATAACGTCAACATCAGCATCACGAATATCATCCGTTACCTCCAATCCCGCTTGTGCAGAGGCTTTATTGCTGTTTGCTTCGGTCGTTTGGTTTTGTCCCAGTAACGCAATGGAGATCTCACTGCGAGCAACGGTAATTAAATTCTGGTAAATATCACTGCTGTCTGATTTACCTGCTGCTTCTTTAATCTCAACGGAGGAATCATCAGGAATGGCGGCAACTGCATCATCAATCATCGCTTCCATCGAATCCAATAACAGATCAATTTCACTTTGTGGCGTACCTCGTGGATGCTTTCCAATCACCCACGGTGAACCATACTTCTCAGCAAAGCGCACCCAAAACTTCATGCCGCCTTTCTTAAAGGTGACGGGCCAGAAACACATGGATAAATCTGGAAATCCATAAGGGTTGTCATAAGTAGCATCTTGACGTGGTGTTACAAATTTATAGAGAGGAACCAGTTCTCCTTCAACGCCTGCATCACGGGCACGAAAACGCAGTTGGTTATCACGGTCATAGTGGAACCAGTCAGGCGGTTTGCTAACAATATCCGTCACTGACCATGATTGATTCTGGTTCCACATCAATTCACAAGGCTGATAGCCGTATAGAACAGCGTCATGCATTTCGCCAATGATACGTGACATATCCAAGTCCGCGAGCATGTCGCGGATAAAGTTAAAGACTTGCACAGGGGCATTGCTGCGTTCTACACCACGCTCCAGTGCTTTCACTCCGGCCTTGCGGCGGCGAATACATCCACCAACTAAAGGATCAGTACGTAATTCACGATAGATACGAATATCTCGCCCTTGGGCTTTGAGAATAGGATCAGGGTTAGGTAGATATGTCCCCAGACCGTAGAAGTCAATGGAACGGCTACGTGATGCAATTTGCTCAGTGAACAACTGCTTTGATTCGGAAAAGTTAATAAATTCTGTTGGTGAAACCCAGATACCACGTGCCATTAGTATCCCTCCAGCATACGTGCAGACTGACGGCGTCGGCGGGAACTTGCCTTCACCGGACCTTTGTTAATTTCACGGCTGGCGAAGTATGCTAGGGCAAGGGCTATCGCTGCATCACCGTGGCGCTTGCCGCCGTCCGCTTTTGCTTTTGAGCGCTGATCAGGTACACGGGGAACACCGTTAATGACCTGTACTGCTCTCAGGTCATCCAAAGTGTCTTCATCCTTTGGCAGTGCCTCCAGATTGCCGTCTTCCAGCGCAGCCTTCACCGGGGGCATATTGTCACGGTACCAACCTTCTGTGGGCATGACTTGCTGCACACGGCTGGCGCCATATTTTTGCATGGCATATTCGGCCAGATAAGCACCGTTACCACGGGCATCAAAGGCTGCACCCAGCAGATTAGGAAGTCCATCCATTAGATACCAAGTGATTTGTTCCTGTTGTTTAAATGGCACGTTGCGCAGCTCCAGCACGAACGGCACTCTACGTACCAGATTTCTTTGTTGCAGCAATGGATAATCCACGGACAAATCTCCACTGCGGCCAAAATCGCGTCCCAGAAACGAACGAGCATCAGAAGGCAATGCATCTAGCAACGGTTTCAGGTTGGCTTTTAGCCACTCTTCGGTATCTGTGCGGCGTATTTCATCGGATTTAAGCTCATATCCTTTCGGACAAGTCAGTCGCAGCAGTGGCGTATCGGGAGACATCCGAGATTCAATCAGAGCGCGGGACAACCATGCTCCACCACCATTAGCAGGAATACAGTCCAATTCTTCTGATGCTCCAGCTCCGTAGAACTTGTACACCGACATCATCCACTGTTGTTCAGCCTCTTGTGACCATTCACGTCCGGTACGTAAGCAGACACGGTGGAATAGTCCTTCAACCACAGCTTCCTTAAAGGTAATACGGTGGATAACGCCGTCTCTGTGTCCTGCCCGAATATCGTTCAGCAACTCATTAAACAAGTTGCTATCCCCGTTATGGGTGGAGATCACTCGCACTTTACCGCCCCAGATAAGCATGGCTAGCGCCGCTTTCAGTAATTCATCGAGCTGTTCGTGGAAAGCAGCTTCATCAATGACAATGATCCCCTGACGGCCACGCAAATTAGACGGACGGCTAGAAAGCGCCACTACACGGAATCCAGAATCTGGAAATTTGATAGTGAAAGTTTTGATGTGCTTATCATCTTCGTCTTCTTCCCAGAACCCTTCTTCAATTTCACTGGCCGCATAGTTGAAAGCACGAGCCCACATTGCACAGGCTTGAATATATTCAATGGTCATATCTTGGTTATAGGCGATGTAATACACATTCATACCACCCGCAGCGGCAGAAGATGCGGCGATGAGTACATTATCTGACGCTTCAGCCCAAGTAATTCCCGTTCGACGACTCTTCTCATTGACTTTAAGAGGAGACGAGTCGGCCACCCATCGTTGCTGGTATGGCAATAAGACAACAGGTGCTGCTATTGAGGAAGTATCTGGTAGAACAGGTGCAAGCTGACTCATGTAGCAATTCCCAATATTTCCCGACGTAATGCAGCAACTGCTTCGGCAGATAATCCACCTTTGCGTGCAATTTTCTCTGCATTACTTGCGGCAGCTTCAGTCCGTGCCCGGACTTCAGATTGGAATTTTTTCAGATTCACGCTAGCGCGAGAGAGTGTAGCTACATTTTTTGCCACCGTTGAAAGCAGTGTGACACGCTCTTTTGGCGCAATTTCTCCGTCTTCAGCTTCCTGAAGTTGAATAATACTTTCAAAAAGTTCAGTCTGAATTAAAGCAATCACTGCCTCAGAACGTGCATCTTGATCATCCACTGCACCTTCTGTGAGCATCCGTGCTGCTTCTGTTGCCGCCCGTATTGCACCGTATCGCTTTTATATTTTTTGTCCATAGCGGTGAATAGCGGACTTACTGATTACATAACCTTGATCACGTAGCAAGGTTTCAAGTTCCTGGTATCCACTAAACCCTGATTCAGTCAACGCCCGTTCCAACCAACGCCGAACGTCTTCTGGGAGTTTATCGATTGTGCTTCGACGCGCCATTATTCACTCCAGTACTTTTCAGGACGAGCAATACCAAGGCCGCATTCGATCGTATATTCAACAACATCAACACCAATACGAGTTAAGTCAGCAAACCAACTACCCGATGGCTGTTTATTGAGGTCAATTAATTTACGGTCTGCCAGATAATCCAACTCCTTCCGTAATTCCAATGCAGTGACGTCAGGATAAATCGCGCGAGATATATCCAATAACAGAGTTTCACTGGCGGTATATGGGCGGGTTTTATTCAGTGCGACCAACAGACTCCAGCGCAATGATTCACGACGAACACGAGCAACATCAATCATTTTTACCTCCGGCAATTCGGTGCTGCTGCACCACCTCTAATTTGCTGTAAAGAGCATCCAGCTTGGCTTCAATTACTGTCTGACCACGAATGTAATCTTCACGGCGCACGTAATTCAGCGGCAAGTCAGCCTTAAACTGCATAAACTCACGTTCGAGTTGAGACCAATTGTCTACGGAATTCTTAAGCGCCTGTTCTAATGAGGTATGTCTTTCCTCCTGTCGCTCTTCGGCTTTGCTGAATAACCACTTTGCGATACCAAAAACGAAACCGAGGAAAGAGAGCAGAAAACCTACGGCAGCCCAAAATTCAATCTGTAGTGTCATTGTTGTAGTCCTTCGATGTAATCCAGCAGGCCATTGACCTGCGCTTTCAATGCAAGACACTGTTCTCCGTTGTCAATGATATTGGCGAGGATATCTCGTTGCGTGATACCGGATGGCTGTAGTTGGGCATCAGAGCTTTCATTTCCACGGAACGTTTCATCAGCGCCGGAGGTAACGGAGGCAGAGCGAGTTTGTTCACTGGACAGGCCGAGGGCAGCGTTGTATTGCTGCATGAAGCCACGAGTAAACACACAATTAACAGGATGAAACTGTTGTTTTTCATCCATCCAACTCTGGGTAACATGGCCAATTTTCCTCTTCAGTTGTTGGTTTTGAGTGCGGAGTTGTTCAATATCGTTGAGATAATTGGATTCTGCCTGATGCGCTGAGTTGACCTGCATTTGGTAACGTTGCTGCAAGGCATTGAGTGCTGACAGTTCCCGCTCTGTCCGTTGCTTTTCCAGCTGAAGAAATTCAGTTTTCTGCTGTGCTAATGCGGTGTTTCCTGTCTCCGTTGCTTTCTGAAAGCCTATGGTATGGCCTCTCCAGTAGGCCAAAGCGAACATGCCAATTAGCGACAAAATCAATACAACAGGTTTAGCCCATAATTTAATTGGCACAGCTGGTACCTCCCCAAGCCAAATAACGAGGCGCGAGTTCCAGTAATATGCGTTTGGAATAATGTCGATTTTCTTTCCATGCTGACGCTCTACGCCCAGCATTCTGAGATTCAACATGACCGAACCAGACCCACGGATTGAGACCAACTGCCTCGGTTTTCTTCTTATCCCGTAGTAACCAGCCTAAGCCTCCATTATAGGAAGACAGCACCATCGCCATTCTTTGGCACTTATCGGCAGCTTTAATGCGTTGCCATAGCCAATGGTCATAGTGAACCATTGCCCGTATAGACCAGACTGGGTTGAAGGGATCTTTATTGGATAATTCAGGAATGCGTTGACTAATCCAATCCACTGTTGCGGGCATAAACTGGGCCATACCCTGAGCACCAATAGGCGAAATAGCTCGTGATTTCCAGTCACTCTCCTGATGCAACTGAGCGGCAAAATCAGCTACAGGCGCATTCAATCCCCAGATCACACGAGAAGCACGTATCAGGTCATTGCGGTATTGCCGCGAACGGTGTGGCAGTTCGTCAGCCAATGCTGGGCTGACCATACCGCTACACCACAACAGAACAATTCCGATAATCTGCCGCCAATTCATAATCACAACCCTGTAGCTACGCTCAGACAGGTGGCGGCAACAATCAGTGCACGGCGTATCAGAACGGCTGCAAACACCATATGGTAGCTAGCCTGAACGGGGTATTTTCCTTCTTTCATGAGTATTTCATCATATTTCAGATACTGACCGGGCCTTGCTTTCGGGAATAAACTGCGGTCAAGCCAGTACCCCAAGACAACAGACAGAGCAATAAGCGACAATTTGTAGATCACAACAGGGACTTGTTGAGGGGAAACTAAACCGATAGTGATCAGCAATAGAACAGCTGTTAACAACCAGCCACCGAGGCGTAATTTTTTGATAAGTGATACAAACGATTTGAAAGTTTCCACTGAACTATCTCCGTAGTCGTTGATGGAAACAGTTTTGCCAATTTATCGGGAAAAGGATTTTAAAGGGCGTTAAGAGCGCATCAGAAAAGTAAAAGACAGGATAAGAGCGACCTGCCTAACACTCGAATACTGGGTAGGCTATCAACTCACAGGTATGTACTGTGAGTCAACCGAGGCTCTTTCAGTTATTGATTATTGATGACCGGGAAAGCCGAACTCATTTTCAACTAATGGAAAAGGCTTACGGATAATGAAAGAACAATCTTTACCTATCGTTCCGTGGATTGGTGGTAAACGCCGATTAGCAAAACATATTTTACCGTTATTTCCTGAGCATACCTGTTATGTCGAACCGTTCTGTGGTGCTGCCGCGCTGTATTTCCTAAAAGTACCGAGCAAATGTGAAGTGATTAATGATCTTAATGGTGAGTTGGTGAATCTTTATCGCGTGATAAAACATCATTTGGAAGAGTTTGTCCGGCAATTTAAATGGGCATTGGTCAGTCGCCAAATTTATAAATGGTTGCAGATGACCCCCGAAGAAACGCTAACCGATATTCAGAGAGCAGCACGTTTCTACTATCTCCAAAAGCAGGCGTTTAGCGGCAAGGTTGCTGAACATACTTTCGGTACTTCCACCACCAGCCCACCGCGATTTAATTTACTCAGAATAGAAGAAGAGCTATCAATGGCCCACCTGCGACTGGCAAGAACGATCATTGAAAATATGAGCTGGGCACAATGCGTCCAACGGTACGACAGGCCACATACGCTGTTTTACTGTGATCCGCCGTATTGGGGTACCGAAGGATATGGCATAGATTTCGGACTTGAGAACTATGATCTATTAGCAGAACTAGCACATACCATTCGAGGGGAAATGGTAATTTCGGTGAACGATATTCCAGAAATGCGTAAGGCATTCAAAGGATTGAAAACGCAAGTAGTCAATATCGGTTACAACTTGAAAGTTACGGGGAAAGCTAAACAGAGTAAAGAGCTGATTATTTGTAATTTCTAATAACCGAGAATGGCAAGGCAATATATTTGCTTTGCCATTTTTTACCTTTAACCTAAGCCAATAGAACGGGATACAAACTGTAAGCCTATTCCGAGAGTTTGGCTCACTAAAGACCTTAACGCTTCTTTACTTTCAGTCTTCAATGTTTCCTTAATGCGATCACCTAATGGGGTTTCTAAGCTATCAGGGATTGCTTTGAGAACTTCTAAACCCTCAGCAGTTAATACGGCTCTATGACAACCTGCTGAGCTCATAGTCCCTGCCAAGTAACCATTTGTCATAAGCCAATCCACTGTATCCAGAAAGAATCTATGATCTTCTACTGTAATACAAAGTTCGTCAGAGTATATTCCATCAGAATATTGAAGGGGTTCACCGATTACCTCTATAGATAAAAGATCTATCTTTAAAGGAAATGACTCATATAGCTTCCCAAATATAATACCTACAATTTCATTAAACTTTTCTATGTTTGTAGTAGACATAAATATCCTATTTGTTTCTAAATTTTCAATTTCAACGTTCCACTAGGTACATTCTGTTGATCTAAACAAACAGATTGGCAAGCTGATATAGATATATACCCGTAATTATTGAAACTGCTTGATTTTCGCCCAAATGAAGCTCATGGTATCAGTCATGAAAATATTCATTACCGATGAACAAAAGGCCGAACTTGAACACCTCCATCACACCTGCCGTGATAAGAGAGAGTGTGATCGCATCAAAGCGGTCCTGCTGGCCTCTGAGGGCTGGAGTTCAGTCATGATCGCTCAGGCCCTGCGTCTTCATGAAACGACCGTTAATCGTCATATCAGCGATTACCTTAATCACCGCAAAATCAAGCCTGAAAATGGCGGCTCTCAGAGCTATCTCAGCGAAACACAGACTCAGGAACTTATCGCTTATCTGACCGCCAATCTTCTGCCCACCACACAGGCGGTTACCCGTCTTGTCGAAGAGAGGTGGGATATCAGTTACACCGTTCCCGGCATGAATAAATGGCTGCACCACAATGGCTTCAGCTATAAAAAACCGACCGGCGTACCACACAAATTCAATGCGGAACAGCAACGGGCCTTTATGGAAGCCTACGGGAAACTGAAGCAGGAAGCCGGAGACCATGAGCCTATCCTGTTCATTGATGGCGTCCATCCCACACAGGGGACAAAACTCGCTTATGGTTGGATGCGCAAAGGCCAGAAAACTACGGTGAAAACAACGGGCAGCCATACCCGTCTGAACCTGATGGGGGCCCTGAATCTGGCCGATATCAGTCAAACGGTGGTGCGCGAATATGACCGTATCGACAGTTATCACATCGCCGAGTTTTTCATTGCCCTGCGTGAAACCTATCCGGTCAGTCAGAAGATTCATATTATCCTTGACGGAGCCGGTTACCACCGGAGTAGGCTGGTAAAAGACTGGGCTTATGTAATGAATATCGACCTTCATTATTTACCGCCATACAGCCCGAATCTGAACCCGATAGAAAGGCTGTGGAAGGTGATGAATGAACAGGTCAGAAATAACCATTATTTCGCCTCGACGGCCTTGTTCAGGCAGGCAATACATCGCTTTTTTACGGAAATATTACCGGAACTTGCCGGGAACCTGTCGTGCCGTATTAATGACAACTTCCAAGTTTTGAATCCTGCATCTTCAAGTTAAGCGGGTATAGATAAAACTGTTTCGTTATCCTCTATATCAAGAAAACAATTATTTCCATTAGCTATATAATCATTGGGAAGTTTGGCATTTGTGGGAATTAATAAGTTACGCACAGTCCATACCCTTATATGAAATAGAAAATAACTATATTTTTAAGAACTTCTACGTTGTAAGATGACATCTATGGTATCAATAACATTCTGATTTTCATCTATTATTCTATTTTCTATCTTCCTGTGCTTGTCCATTTTTTTTCCACAAAGCGTTATCAACACGACCCAAGAAATAAAGATTATCAATGACTTATCATTAAGTACCAATACATTAGTAAATCCTCCACCGAAAAACATCATATAAGCGTTCCATAGGGCAAACGTGAATGCTATAAGCACGAGGCTAAGTAATAGCAGGCAAGGTGTATTTATGTAATAACGCCATTTAGCATCTTTATTTTTTATAAGTAGTTCTCGTTTTATAGCAAGTAACTCCCGACTATCCCTTTCATGAAGCTCACGCGGGCGAGATGGCATGGGGTTAATATTGACGACTGAACCTACATGAATAGAACCATGATTGTTGCCACCAACGCTGATGGTTATTTGTCGTTCCTGCCCATCTTGGGGAAGTTGTTTAAGGCTATCAAAAACTTGTTCTGCTAATGTTTGTAATTCTTCATCTCTTCTGTTCATGCAAATCCTTTACTTTTTTTAATGATTAACAACTAGCTTTAATACTCTGTCAATTCTACTGTCATCGACAACCGACTCTTTAATTAAAAAGTTATATATTTTTGATGATTGCAGGACGAGTTCATCGGGCGTCCAGCGGCGATTAGCCTGTTGTGCCATCGAATCTAGTTTATGAACAATTTTTCCCAGTAATTCTGTATCTATCTCACTGTTTTTGTAAATGGTAGAGGCTGACTGTTGAACTTGCCCTGTTATTAGGTACAACACATCAAGACCAGCTTTTGCCCAAAGGCTTATAGCATCAGCCCCTGGTGCAGATTCGTCTTTTTCCCACCTTATCTGTGATTTTCTTGATGCGCCAACCATCTCTGCGAAATCGGACTGACTAAACCCCAATCGCTCACGCTCTTTTTTTAATCTCTCACCAAGAGACATTTTTGTCACCAAAACCCTTTACAAGTCCCATTAATGGGACAATAATGTCATGTATTGTACAAACATCATTGCATTACCGGAGGCCATAGCATGACACCCGAGAAAATTAAAAGCCGCTTTCATCAACACGGCATCACTATTACCCAATGGGCACAGGAGAACGGGTATTCCCGCGAAGCTGTATACCGAGTTCTTAATGGACAATCCAAAGCTAATTACGGAAAGGCCCATGAAATAGCTGTAAAGCTAGGTTTGAAAACGCCAAGTTTAGGCATTTAAATTTAGCCTAACTATTTTATCACTTTATGTAACAGATTATCACATATTGAAAAGGGAGAGTGTGACATGCGCAAAATTAACGTTTCCAGTTCTGGTACGCGCATATTACGGGTTCTTAAGGCTCTACGTGGTCATTCCTTGTCTGGGCTGAGTAATGGTGAATTAGCGGAATTACTGGGGGAATATCCCGCAAATATTAATCGTGCACTAAATACATTAATAGAAGAAGGGCTGGCGCAAAAACTGAGTAGCGGCAGATATGCACCAGGTATGCAATTACTGCAAATAGCACAATCGTTTTCTAATGAAATGGCTAACACTCAAGCCAGAATTACAGAAATGAATCAGCGCGTTCTAGCGGATAGCAGAAATTAATTAACAGGGGATTTATATAATGGCACGCTCAAAAAATACAACATCAGTAAAACTGGCCGAAGATGTTCAACTTGCCGACGATCTACAGGTCAATCTCAACGCTATGACAACACACCGTCTGCAAATCATGGAACAGTTTGGTGATGGTTTGCCGTATGAACGTGATCGCATCGTCCATGAAACCCGTTTCTACATGGCTCAGAGTGCTGAAGCGATGTTAGAAGCTGGGAAGCGCCTCATTATTCTTAAAGAGAATGAACCTCATGGCGAGTTTGTTAACATCGTTAAGGATCAACTCGGTCTGGAACCCCGTATTGCCCAAAAAATGGCACAAGCTGCACTCAAATTTCTTTCACCTGGATTAGAAACAAAAGCGAAAACGTTTTCGCTTTTGGGACGTTCCAAACTGTATGAATTGATGCTTGAAGACGATGATGAACTGTCTGAATTGGCTGAAGGTGGCACTGTAGCTGGTCTGACATTAGATGATATTGATCGCATGTCTGTCCGCGAACTACGTAAAGCCCTGCGTGATACACGTGCTGATCTGGATATTTCACGTCAGACGGTACAAGAAAAAAAGGAACTTGTTAGTAGTTTGATTGAGGAGAAATCTGAAATCCAGCACAAACTTCAGCGCCGAATCAATCATGAAAAACCGGAAGAAGAAGGTGCAGCTTTGACACAAGAGGTTAATTCATTGTCTTTTGCTATTGATGCCGCTATCACCAATCTTTTCAATGGATTTGAAACGCTTAATGACCATACCACACGCACCGATATTAGTCATGTTGGGTTTATGGCAGGCGTACTCGATGACCTTGAAGTCAAAATTCGTAACCTACGTAATCACTTTAATCTGCCTGAGTACAGAGAACACAGCATTGTTCCTGATTGGGCTAAAGAAGGTGCGGAAGCAGAAGAGGAAAGATTCGAACGACCAGAATGGATGGATAAGGAAGAGGCACATGAATAAATCTGAATTGAAAAAAATGCTTGAAAAGAAATTGAAGAAATAAGGGCAATAACATGAATACCACAATGACCGAACGATTAGTTTCTATTGCACAGGCAGCACATAAAGCCGGACATGGCAGTAAAGAAGCAATATATCGGGCGGCTTGTGAAGAGCTGTGTATGTCACGTTCAACATTGATTAAAAAACTTGGTGAAGTTTCTGGCAAAAAGCCACGCAAGAAACGTTCTGATGCAGGTAATAGCGCGCTGACACGTGAAGAAGCAACTTTGATCTCAGGGGTATTGATGGAGGCCACTCGTAATACAGGGAAACGGTTATATAGCCTCGAGCAGGCCGTTAATGATCTGCGTTCAAATGGCCTGATTAATGCAGGCCATATTGATACCGAAACAGGTGAATTTTCTCCGTTATCCATTGACGCTATTAGTCGTGCATTACGCCAGTACAAACTTCATCCTGAACAGTTGAAAATGCCTGCGCCCAGCCTACAATTGGCTAGCCTGCATCCCAATCATGTCTGGGAATTAGACGCCTCAATTTGTGTGTTGTATTACCTAAAAAACCCTAATAAAAACAATGGGGTTGACAGTGGATTACGCATGATGCCTGTGGCTGAATTTAATAAAAATAAGCCGAAAAATCTGGCTCGTATCATTAATGATCGCGTCTGGTCGTTTGAATTAACAGATCACACAAGTGGCTGGATATATGTTGAATACTTATTTGGCGGTGAAACCAGTCAGAATTTTACTTCTGTGTTGATTAACGCAATGCAAGATCGTGGTGACGCAGATGTATTACACGGTGTACCCCAAATTTTATTTACTGACCCCGGTTCTGCTTTGACAGCACCTACACTACGTAACTTGTGTAAGGCCCTAGGCATTCAAATGATACAACACAAGGCCCGTAACGCCCGTGCTACGGGGTCTGTTGAAAAAGCACGTGACATCATCGAACGCAATTTCGAATCTGGTTTACGCTTTCGACAGGTTGATGATATTGATGAACTTAACCGCCTGGCACGGCTATGGCGTATGAAGTTTAATCGCAGTGCAATACATAGCCGACATGGACAAACCCGTACAGATTGCTGGCTAAAAATCACAGCAGAACAGTTAGTAAAAGCACCTGCCATTAACATTTGTCGTGAATTGGCAATTAGCACCCCAGAAAGCCGTAAAATACAGGCAACCTTGCGAGTATCTTTCAGGGGACGTGAGTATGACGTCAGTACTGTTCCTAGCGTGAGTGTTGGTGATTCTATCATGATCACCCGCAATCCGTGGCGTGACGAAGAGGCACAGGTAGTCATTACTGGTGAAGATGGCTTTGAGGCTTTCCATCTTGTTAATGAAGTCACTAAAGATGAGTACGGCTTTGCCATCGGCGCACCTGTAATTGGTAGTGAATTCCAAGCCATTCCTCAAACAATTGCACAATGTAATTTAGCCGAAGTTGAACAGAAAATCATGGGGACAAACAACACGGCTGAAACTGAAATAGCACGTAAATTGAAAACACTTCCCCTCAATGGTCGGTTTGATCCATATTTGGATATTGAACGTAATGATGCACCAACGTATATGCCAAAACGTGGACAAGCCTCTACGGTACATAGTCCACGAATTGAACAGCTTATGAACCCGGTTGATGTTGTCAAAATTTTACGTGAACGGTTTCAATTACATGGTAAGACATGGCGTGGTGAATTTTATCAGCAAATAGTTAAACGCTTTCCTAATGGTGTTCCAACAGATCAAATTGATGAGTTGGTTGATGAATTCATGGGGCAATCAACAACTGTTGTACGTAATATTGTTAACGGTAATTAGTTTTTCATGCTGTATATTAAGGAAAAGAAAAATGGCAATTAAAGTTCATGATCCACTGCTTTCACTGACAACTCAAAATACAACTGAGGTTTATTTATAAAAGTGATCCAGTTTGTTTTCGTGAAACTCATCATAACGTAAGAAATATAAAGGATATTTTGCCAGGGAATGATGTTGCTATCTCTTATTATCAATGGCATATGCAGAAATAAAAATAGCCGCTTAACGGGGGATTATTATGCTGGTGTTTAAACAGCAGTTACAGGTACATCAGTTAACACAAAGTGCAGCAGCAAGTGCGGCAGGAATTTCAGCGGCGGCGTTGGCTCAAATTGTTAATCACAATATATGGCCACGACAGAACGCAGATGCAATTCGTCAGCGTATTACTGATTTCTTGGCAAAAAGAGGTATCGATACCACAAAAAGTTTTGAGGTGGTACAAACAACCAATAAATCAGATATCTATATCGATAATAAAAATACAACCCTCATTTCTGAGGAGGAAAACATGTTACTAAAAAAACAAGTGTTATTTCCAGCTACGAAAAAGCACTTTGGTTTATTTCGTGATCCATTTGAAGATAGTGCAATTCAAAGTGCTGAAGATGTTTTTGTGACTCCAGATAGCCGTTATGTACGAGAAGCCATGTATCAAACAGCCCGCTATGGTGGTTTTCTGGCAGTATCAGGGGAATCGGGTTCAGGTAAAACGACACTGCGTCGTGATCTTATTGACCGTATTAACAGGGAAAATACCCCCGTTATTGTTATTGAACCCTATGTATTAGCAATGGAAGACAATGATGTAAAAGGTAAGACCTTGAAAGCATCAAACATTGCTGAAGCTATTGTGAATACCTTAGCGCCATTGGAAAACTTGAAACGATCGCCTGAAGCACGCTTCCGCCAGTTGCACAAGATATTGAAAGACAGTTCACGGGCTGGCTATCAACATGTGTTAATAATAGAAGAAGCACACTCGTTGCCTTTACCGACATTAAAACACCTTAAACGATTCTTTGAACTGGAAGATGGATTTAAAAAACTGTTATCGATCATTTTGATTGGTCAGCCTGAACTGGAATTGAAACTATCTGAACGTAATCAAGAGGTTCGTGAAGTAGTACAACGTTGTGAAGTTGTTAATTTATTTCCTCTTAATGATTATCTAGAAACATTTCTGGATTTTAAATTTGGTCGCGTAGGCATGAAGACTAACAAGATTTTAGATAATAGCGCTATTGGTGCTATCCGTGACCGTTTATGTCTTAGTCGGCATAGCGGTAAAGAAACTGTTAGTTTATTATATCCATTAGCTATCGGAAACTTGATTATTGCAGCTATGAACATGGCTGCAATTAATGAGATACCTATGGTTGATGCCAATATTATTCGCAGTGTTAGCTAAAGATATCATTATAAGAAAAAGTTCTACTTAACAATTAATATTAACAATATTCATATTAAAACTGCCTTATTACAAGTTAAATATGCAATTAATAAACTATCAACACAAAGATTCACTGTCAGCCGAATCGATATCAACCCGCAAGGTTGCCCAATAATCATTGGGCGGTATGATGTTTATTGCCGCCTATATCAAGGAAGTAGATGGGCTGCCAGGTTATGGTCGTAAAAATAGAAACACATATTCGGATAATTTCTGGTTTTATTGGTTTCAAGTTGGTTGCAGCAAGAATGGAACATACCATAAACAAAGAAATGGAAGTCTTGGAAATATTAAGTCCGGCATTTGATTTTCGGTCCACGTTAAAAACAAGGTTTCCTTATTGAAGGAAAGAAGCAAACATATTGGTATTAATAAACACATTTATTAAGTAACAGGTAATTAAACATGGCAAAAAGAAAAATTATGTTTAAAGCTGCAGCGGCTTCCTGCACCCCATAACTCTGTAAATAAAGCTGTTGTAAAAGATATTAATGAAATATCAATTAATTCAGGTAAAGAAAATTTTTCAATTATCCTATTTGAACAGAAAATTAAGTAAGGAACATACTTATGAAAATAACATGTAATCACTGCAAACAACCTGTTGAAAAAATGAACTTAAAACAAGCCAAGGTTATTCAGACTCCTGAATTTGGTGAGTGGGTTGTTGATTTAATCTTGGTTTGTCCACATTGCAGTCAGCAATACGGTGTATCTGTGTCAACATGGGATTTACAGCCATTGGAGACCACACATGGATAAAACGCCTTATACCGAAAAGCCAAGTTCAGTAGTATCAAGTTAATACTGGCTATTCTGGTTTACTTAATTCAAGAGTACATAGCAGAGGATGAATAAGATGGCAAAACAGAAACTTATTCAGCTTATTCATATTGCACGTAGTGATCTAAAACTAGACGAGGATACGTATCGCCAGATGTTACTTTCAGAAACCGGAAAAACCTCTACGCAGGAAATGGATATCCCGCAGTTAACTCGCGTTTTGGAAGCTATGAAAAAGCGCGGTTTTAAGATTAAATCCTTTAGGAAATCCAAAACATCACGTCCATTAGATAGTCATCCCCAATCAAAGAAGATACGTGCATTGTGGCTGGAAATGGCATCTATAGGTATTGTTCGTAATGGTTCTAAACAAGCCTTAGCTCACTGGATTAAGCGTGAAACGAATATTGATGGTTTACAGTGGTTAGATTCAGACCAAGCCAGCAGCATTATTGAAAAACTGAAGAAGTGGCAGAACCGCGTCACGAGGAAAAAGTATGAATGGTGTGAATAACTTTCGTAGCAAAGGTCCTGAGTTGCTGGTCGAACTGGCACAGCATATAGCCTGCACGGTCAGTGAAATAATCCATGTTGAGCCTGAGTTAGCCGAACAAATTGGTGAAGCTGTTGCGAACCATATGATGCAGGTTTGGGGCGGTCAGAATGTCTATTTTCCTATGGGCATGGTTTGGAAAGTCAGCCTCCGTGATCGTGAGATTTTCAACGAATTTAACGGTAAAAATCATCATGACCTGGCTCGTAAGTTTGGTGTTTCTATTCAATGGATTTACAGCGTAGTGAAACGTATTCGAAAGGAGGAACTGGATCGCCTGCAAGGTAAGTTATTCGATAACGAGTCTGAATAGGCAGGTCAAACTAATTGAGCTTAGTAAAATCAGGTGGCAGACTAAGCATGATTCTCGTTCGGTCTGCCTTTCAAATACTGAAAAGGATTTACAATTGAATCTCCATAACTTCCCACTTAGTCCAAGTTTTTCCCATAATTATCTTTCGGTTTCTTTTCAAATATCTTACTTATGATCATTATGCGCCGTCGAATGTCAGGCCGCTTGAACATCACACTAGCCTGTGATTCGGCGTTGTTTGGTGCATAACCCGCGCAGATAGCCGCCTCTTTCTGCGGCATGCCTTGCGCAATATTCTGAGCAAAGCTCTCATGCTGTGGTTTAAGTATCCCCAAGTTTTCTTTGTCATTATTCTGCGCAATTTGCGCATTCGCACTTTTCTCTTGCGTAGGTGATTTCTGCTTTCGCGCAATATTGCGCACTTTCGATTGCGCAGTTTTTTGCGCAGCAGGTTTTTTAATGTATCGACGGGCACTAGCGTAGTTTAGTCCCTGCGCTTTACACCACTCACGTGGTGATATGCCAGTTTTAGCGTATTCGGACAGGAACCGTTTCTGAAGCGCGCTCCAGTCCGGTTTTGTCATCTCATTTCCTTAAAATAAAAAAACCGCCAGTTTAAGGCGGTCATCTATGTCTATTTATTCTTCCATATGAAAGGTTAAAACCACCGACTTTAGTCGGTCAGCTTTAGCTGAGATACTGTGTTGCATGGGAGGTGCAACATGGATTACAGATACGGTAGTCACACAGTATTTCAGATTGAATACCATTTTGTGTGGGTAACGAAATACAGGCACAAAGTGCTGATAGGTGAAGTAGCAATACGGGTGCGCGAGTTAGTTCGTCAGACATGTGAAGCATTTGAAATCAGGATATTAAAAGGGGTCGTGAGCAAAGATCATGTTCACATACTGGTGAGTAGTCCCCCGACATTATCTCCCTCAGAAATCATGAGGAGACTGAAGGGAAGGACAGCGAGTAAGTTGTTTGAAGAGTTTTCGCATCTAAAGAAACGCTACTGGGGTCAGCATTTTTGGGGCAGAGGCTATTTTTGTGCGACGGTGGGTCAGTTAACGGAAGAGATGATAAAGGCTTATCTGGAGCATCATTTTGAACCAAACCCGGATGATAACTTCAGGATGGACAATTGACGCATCGTTCAGCCGATGCGTATCCGGACTTTCAGTCCGTTAATCACTAACCCACCGACTTTAGTCGGTGGTTGTTGAGTCAGATTTTACATCTTGCTCATTGCAATAGTGCACTGGAACAATTCAACTAACACAACATCATCAAGCATAATTTTATCTTCTGTAATGATATGGCTATAGGTTTTGTCACCCCATTTCCACATGATACTGATACCATTATCACTGGTTACTACTTCATGACTTGCGTCTTCATTAGCCATACCTACTGCATCTAATAAATCATACTTTCTCATTCAATCATCCTTCTCAACTGTCGGTGGTGCTGGTAATGGCATCCAATGCGTAATGGTATATCCCGAATACTGAACATTACCACTTACAATTACACCGGAAAAACCGTTTATAACATCATGGATTGCTATACCTTTATCAGTTGCAACAATAAATCTTTCAAACAGATAAGAACTTTTTGGTACACATTCATCTACTGATATCCAGTTCATTTTCCTCGCCTTTAATCTGATTAATGAGTGAACATTGTACCTTTCCATAGCCATTTATTGAATAACTACTGCAATCTATTCCAGCTTTGTTAACCCACTCAAGCAACGCGGGTTTCTTGCTTTCAACAGTCAAAAAAATTGATATTTTGATCATTATGCAGTCAAATAAGGAGTAATAAGAATGGCTAATTACCTAGTCCGGGTTGAAATATATGATGCCGATTATAGTGACTATGAGGCATTACATAAAAAAATGTTGGCAATTGGTTTTCATAAGTCCATAAAATATTCAAACGGTAAGTCTTACGATTTGCCTAGTGGCACATATTTTGGTACATCTTCATTATCACCTAGCCAGATAAACAGTAAGGTGAAATCAGTAGCAAAACCGTTATCCAGTAAAGATCCCTCTTTATTCGTTTGTAAATTCCAAACCGGTGAATGGTCTTCTTCACTTTACGCTTCAAAATGATTCGTTACATTCAGCTCTAGACTCTTCACTCTCCAAGGCCACAAACGACTCTCTCACTCGGCGGCCTAAAAGTCTCGCTGTACTATGAGGTAAATCAGATAATTGCTGGTACTTCATCCTCAGCATATCTGCTAATACTTCACGTGCTGCTACCTGTGATTCAGGTGATAAATCTCCAAATTTCATTATTAAGCCTTCTCTGAACCATTTCCAGTTTGATAAATCCCCGGCACTTTAAATACCGTTACGGATTGAATAACTATTATCAAGTTACTCTATTAGCAGAATGCTCTGAATTAGTTACTACTCGTATTGCTGGAGTATTACGGATATAAAAACCACCAGCGTTAACTGATGGCATAAGTTAGCTGCATTAACTTAACCACTCAGAGAATGGGTAAGGCAATAAAAAAACCATCCTAAGACGGCCTACTATTGAGTTGATGGTTTCGAGTATAAACCCGCACTAAAATCACGACCTAATCTTGCAAGCTTTAACTGGGTCTCATCATAATCATTCTGCGCATCTTTCCTTGCTTTAAGTGACATTCTTTTGTCCTTACAGCACTTTTTTAAGTACTTCAGATCTCTTTTAAGCCTACCTTTAATACTCGCCATTTCTGGAGGTTCAACGAAACGGTTATAGCACCAGACTAACGACCAGCTTAAAAAAGGACTAATGTATGGCACAAGTTGTATGTACGAATCTCGATAAATTTCACCAACTAGCCCACTGCAACTTGAAAGGACTCCTACCAAGGTAGCAGTTACAGTCGTTCCAGCTCCCAATCCGGCTTCAGGAAGATGTTTTTCAGCCACGCGTAGCCTCCTCCTGTATTTTTCTCAATTGCCTTACTAAGGGTTCGGCACTATGCAAATCGACTTTGTGACTACTGACTAATTTATCGTTATGATAGTGATTCACTGTGATAAAACGCGCTGGAAAATAGGTGTTAATTATCCAGTTTATTGTCGCATAACCAAATACCCCACAAAACACAGTGAACAAACACCAGATAGCCCCCTGAAACAGATGTACAAGATCAATACTCATAACGTCCTCTTTATGTAAGACGTCTATCATCATCGGCAAAGTGATGATACACCTTTTCTATCGCATAGGTAGTTTTAGTAAAGCCCTCCGGTTTCTCCACCGTTTTGATTCTCAATCTAACATTGAATAGA
The DNA here is from genome assembly GCF_019090985.1 of Photorhabdus akhurstii. Classification (NCBI taxonomy): domain Bacteria; kingdom Pseudomonadati; phylum Pseudomonadota; class Gammaproteobacteria; order Enterobacterales; family Morganellaceae; genus Photorhabdus; species Photorhabdus akhurstii. The sequence goes on from NZ_CP020335.1 coordinate 4,093,126, forward strand.
TCTCCTTTCACAAAGGATTGCTGATTCGACAAAACATTTTCCATAAACGCTGTATCTTCCATTTTTACAGCCCGGTCCTCCTCAAGATAATGAATTCTCCAACCATTAGCAGAGGTAAAATTAACTTGGGTTAGAGCTACAATCACATCAATACGCTCTGCATGCTCGAATGTAAGGGACTTCCTAGGTAAAGGAGTAAATGTCACATCATCCTGACCATCTAATCTAAGAACCTCCTCCCCCCCTACTTCAACCCTAAATATTGGAGCCTCTTTATTAGCTAAAGGTTGAGTAATGATTTCATTATAGGCTTGTCTAATTACTGCGTCTGTAGCAAGTAATGCCTCGTTTTTACCACAGACGATTTCTTCTTGTTGCCCACGACACTCAACTGTAATTACCGCCTCATCACTACCATCGTTTGTTCTGACGTTTATCACCTTTTTCTTACTCAATCTCTGAGCAACAGCCAACGCTCCTCCACCAAGCAAACCTAATGCAGGCAAAATAGCGACGGAATTGGAAAGAACATATAAGACAAAAGATACAGCAAAAGAACCTTCTTTAGCCGGGACTGTAACTTTCAGGCCAACTGTTTCCTGCCCATTATTTAAAAGGAGATCAGCTTGCTTTACCATTACTGCTATCTGTTGAATTGCCTGTCCCAAGAAAAATGCATCCATCTTATGAGATGACAATTCATCATCATTAGCATCGTAAAAAACACTAAACTCTTCAATGCGATGTAGCTCTTCAGCCTGGTTTGACACGACATTTCCCCATTGTAAAAAAGTGAACTCTATAGTAATGCTCACATTCTCAATTGTTCAATATTATTAATGCTTTAATGAGTCATTCATCACGCACTGCGTTTTGATGTATTCCTGTAAGTACTTAGTTTGTTGCTCGTTCTCCGCCATCATTCCGAGGAGATCGTAATAATCTTGTTGAGCTGTTTCTGTAAACTGTGGGGTTCCTGCATGGCCCACTCTGCTGGAGGAACCGGCTTTGCCTTGATTACAGGTAGCCGCGATACGCAACCAGCGATGACCAATGGCAACATCATCCCTAAGACCATCAATTTCAGATTTAGCATCAGCAAATTCCTTTATATGTTTATTATCCAATTCAGACAGGAGTTTTATCCGTTCCTGCTGGCTAACAATTTCATTCTGCTGTTCCAGTAACTCACTTTGCAGCTGAACTGCTGTATCAAGCTGCCTGGTATATTTACCGTAATAGTGATAAGCCAACAGCGAGACAAACGCCAGAGCAATAACAATATAACCATGAGAGTTAAACTTCATAATATCGCTCTACAAAAGTGAAAAGGCTTTATCAATGACCACATTGCTATAGGGCTGACTACCATTTTCTACGGTAATAATCGACTTAATAAGCTTTGTCATATATGCCTGATCAAACACATCAACAACCTGGTCGCGGGTAACACCGGTATCCTTACACACACGATTAACATAACCATCTGTATTATTCTCATTGGGTGGTGCCCAACGCTTGATAATACCGCTGACAGTATTAATACCGTACTTGCTGTTATAGTTCCTAATAACCTTCACCATTGCCCGAATACCATATTCAGGATTAATAAACTGGCAAAAGGATTTATCAGTACGCAGTGATTCAGGTACCAGACCTTGCCAGTCATCACTCCAACGGATATTACCAGGATTATTATTTCGAATGCCTCTACTCATAAATCAAATTACTCTCTTTCTATTCTCCTGTTTTATTACCAATGATTCTACGAAGCAATTGACCTAAATAATCAGTTCCCAGGTAACCAATAATAACACTGCCAATGTAAGCCAAATTCGTGCTCATACCGAAAAAATCTAGCACATCGCGGATAAACCACGCAATCACAGCGCACATAATTGCATCAATAACTGTCTTCCAGAACTTACCGCCGTTATATCGACCTCTAAGATAAGCCATTGCTGCGGCCAACACTGCGCCTATACTCTATCCTTTGACTGATAGCAGCCATAACCATAGCTGCATCCATATATCAGGCTGTTTATCCATTATTTTCATGCTCCACCTCCAACACATTGGTTGGCTATGCCTGTAGTCGAAAAGGATATCCGCCTTACCATATTCATGCTGTAGGAATGGTAGTGAGCGCGGCTATTGATTAATGTAAGAAAAAGTGATATTTAGGTCATTTCACTCATTGGAAAAGGAAAACAGAAAAAATGTCTATAATTTTAATTAAGTCCACTGACAACCCTAAATTAAAAGGGAACATTAGTAAGCAAGACATCATTGAAGGTTGCAAAGAATTCCTTCCGGAAAATGTATTCCTGTACCCACCAACATCAGACTCAGACTTTCGTCACACATATCGCATTACTGGAAGTTGCGATGATTTGGAAATGAAAAAGATTTTTGATAAGATTAAAGAGAGTTTAATTCATGATAACCGCCTGAAAGAACGAGGTATTACCGTTGTTGAATACTCCTCCAACGATGATCCTGAACTAACAGATGATATTATTGCAGTTAAGTACCTATACGGAGTACGGCTCGACAGGCTGTAGCTATCTGGTTTTTTTCCTCTATAAAAAACTACACCTCGCCTCGTACAATCTTTAAATAATTCGAATTACTGAAAAATTTGCAGTAGTTCGAAACAGCATTATAAATCATTGATAAAGCTTAATTCCTGATATTCAAGGAGGTAACTAAACATTCTCTTTTTATTACTACATAATCTTAGCTTTTGTTGATGTTCTTATTACTTGAAGCGACAATTGAGAGTTATCACCAACAGATGTTTTTAATAATCCACCATTCGTATAGGTTCCAAGAGTTCCCCGAAACCAGATGTTAATCCCATTATCATAAATTGTAATTTTTATCACATTAATGGTATTGCTTCGGATCAAACGGACATTCGAGTTCGAGTTTAATAATTTCAGACATATTATTCCTCTATATTTATAAATAATTATAAGTCAAACTATAAGGTCTAATTTTTCCGTTCACTGTTAAACAGCGCATAAATATCAGCGAATACCAATGCCTGTTTTAACTGACTGCCATTGTATGAAAAATCGTACAACTATTTGAAATTATGATGATTTAAGGTAATTAAAGAAAACCGAAAGTAGCCTTGTGATTCCTTAACTACCGAGAATTACTAGGTAGTTACTATTATTTCCCACTTGGTCTGGTTAAAACGTTCTTCTTCCAATTCTACACCCAAGACCCTACGATTCAGCTTCAGTGCCGCTTTTAGTGTTGAGCCCTATCCCATAAAGAAGTCCGCCACCAAATCCCCTTCCCGACTACTGGATCGGATAATATGCGCCATCAAGTCTGCCGGCTTTTCGCAAGGATGTTTACCTGGGTAATACTGAACAGGTGGAAAAGACCAGACATCAGTATAAGGCACATCTACCGTCACCGAGAACGGACGGCGCAGCAGCCCATATTCCAGACTCAATTCCTCATATTGGCGTGACAGAGTAAGATGAGATTCTACTAACTCATGATACGGCCTGTTTAATTCTCCGTTCTGGTGTTTTTCTCTGGCTATTCGAGCGAACAATACCCGCAGTTTTTGGTAATCCACTTCATTGGGTAATTGCCACTGGCTATCACTGAACCAGTGACTGGCCATCTGTTTTCCCGTGGCAGTGTTAATTTCTTTTGCTGTGACACCCAACACCTTTCGTGCATTGCGAAAGTAGTCCACAAGCGGTTTAAAGACATATTGCTTAAGTTCGCGGCATTTGTGGAAATACCCATCACCTTTAGGTTGATAAGGCCCCTGATAATGTTCAGCAAATATGATCCGTTCAGTAGAAGGGAAATAAGCCCTTAAACTTTCTTTATTCTGCCTGCGCCACGGACCAGAAGGTTTTGCTCAGATAATGTGGTTAAGCACATTGAACCGTTCACGAACAAGGATTTCCGTATCAGACGCCAGACGCGAACCACAAAATATATACAAACTGCCGTTGGGTTTCAGCACACGCCAGAATTCAGTCAGTACTTCATCCAGCCACACAAGATAAGCCGTTACATCCTCCCATTGTCTGTCCCAACCACACTCTTTTACCCGAAAATAGGGTGGATCGGTGGCGATTAAGTCTATGCAGTTGTCTGGTAACGTTTTGATAAATCGTAGAGAGTCGTCATTAATTAATGTGATACCACTTAAATTCACAATATTTTCCATAATCGATACTAGCTTACTCTCTGGTTAGCACAGAACAGGCGAATGGCTGGTGTCGTCAACTCCACCAGCCGTCCATTTCACCGCTTAAGAAGTCACCCCATCAAAGGCAACGCTTGAAAAAGGTGTCGTTGTCCCGGCTTTCCATCAAACCAGCCAGACAAAATTGAGTTAAAAGTAATTGGCAACGCGGTGTTGATAGCCCCGTCAGAGTTGAAACATCTGGAATAGAAACCCAGTCATACATTGGTACTGTTTCTAAAACACATGAGGCTGTTGTTGTCATATCTTCATGTTTTAGCACGATAATTTAAACCTTTAGTCAGTTATTGTGCATAGACACACATGTAACTCTGACCAATGACAACAGCAAGTCTTATCTGAATTTCAGGCAATAAAAAACCCCGCACTGGGCGAGGGTATCAGTCACGAATACTACTATCACAACATATACTGAAATAGTGGCTCATAAGTTCAAAGATATCAACACGTTTGTGACAAAAGTCTTGATTTTCTTTCCTGTTCCCGTCTTATAAAGACATCTTGCAATGGTTGATAAATCAAATATTCCGTTGCTCTTAATATTTCCTCAACCTCACGCCGACAAGTTGACATTGATGGCTTTCGCTTACGCAACATACCATTTCTGCGGATCATAATTCTTGGCTGAACCGTTGCATGATAATGTTTGGCAATTGCTCTATCAGATACACAATAAACATATCGACTAAGCAACATCCCAAATGCAACCCGATCAATGTGGTAAATATGGTCTACTACCCTAGCGATTAGCATTCCGTCATCATCATTGCATATCGGACGTTCTGGATAACCTCTTAGCTCTACCGTCGCCATAAGCTCAGCAATCATACTACCCTGACGTTTATCAAGCCTGCCAGAATACACCCATGCACCGAACTTGGATAACCAGTCCTGCAACCAAATTTCTTGTGCCTGAGTCAATTGCAGCCCATCCGTTGAAAATATCACACCCGACATAACCGTACCTCTTCAACTTCCCTTTTAACTTGGGGCAATAGTTCCGTTGCCATACCGTGGATTGCTTGCCATGTCTTCGGTGCCGCATGAAAGCCCGTGGGATGCAAACGCGAGGATGCAGCAGAATGGAGAAATGAGCAGCCCTTTGGGCCATATCTTGTACCGCTCTCACATGATGAATTTCCGCAAGTATTACTCCCAACCCCATATTCCGACAACAGATACATCCCAGTAATGTCACATTAGAAAGCCACTGTTTTTCACTTTTAGCCATTGGTTCTGCCTCTCATTACATAAAATCGGACAACTGAGAAGCAGCATGTTCAGCGGCATTTCTGTTCGGGAAATTGCGATACAAAATAAAGTTCCAAAGCACGTTTAATGTATCTTTATAAAGTTCCTGAAATTTCATCTCTTCCATTTTGGCGAAACTGACTGAACGAGGTTCACGGTACAGACTGCCGTTGGACATTTCGTAAATGTCATAGTGCCCTGATTCCACTGTTGCCCAGCGCCGAAAGGCATCAAAGGATTTGGTGGCGGTAATATTCTGGGCTCGGTTTTTAGATATGCCAGCAAGATATTCATCCGCAGCGGATTGTAAGACATCTTCACTGCCCGCGAAGTGTGCAAGAAATTGTACGTAGCCACGCACAAGCGCTTTCTCTTCCGGGGAAATGGTGCCCCCAGTAGGTTCCCAGTATTCATAGCCGAGATTCAGAAGGGCAAAATATTTACGATGGAAACGCGGGTTACGTGCTTTCTTAAAATCCGCATAGAGCACATCGCCCCACTTCACTTTGGAGTGCAGGTATTCCCTAGCTGCGGGAGTCGCAGGTCTCAGGGTGTCATTCGAAATTTTGATAAAACTATGCTGCGTCGCTGCGTCATTACTTATCCTCAAAGTTATGACACAGCAGCTTTTGTTTAGGTTATCAGATGTTCAGGCCGATACGAACAGAATAACAGGTGTTAGTATTAATTCCCAATTTTACTTTCTATTAAATAAATTAACGACATTTGTATCTTGTTGTGTAGTAGATATATTAATACTATTCTTCAATTGTATTCTAGATTGGAAATCAAGTACCTGTGATTCTGACAAGAATCCCTTAGGAACTGAACATAAATCCTCTAAATCTCCTTTTGGGAAACCAAATTCCTCAAGAAGTGTTTTTTTATTAAAAGTTCCAGAATCCAATAATAGATTCAAGCACCTAGGTAACAAACGAACCGACTCTGGTTTTCTAAGATCATCAAGCGGCTCTCCTTTTCGCCAACCTCTAGCGGAAATATTTTTATATAACCTCTGATATTCCAGAGAAGATATTAATTCTAAATTTCTCGCTCTAAGGATCATAGATTGCGCAGACATCCCCCAGCGATTTTTTAGAGATATGAAATTCTGTAATGTAGGATATGGAGGAAGCTCTACAGAAAATGACTCTTCCGGCAGCATGAAACTCGACGCAAACTTATGTGCTTGCTCTTCTATTGGATTAAAATTGATATTATCAAATTTATTTATATATCGATGTAAGACTATATGACCTAATTCATGAGCAGCATCAAATCGACTACGATAATAGTTATCTTTATCACTAGCTAAAACCACATACGGTCTATTCTCTAAATCACTCCATTGAGAATAGCCATCCATTACAGAACTACCTTGTTCAAATCTGGAACAGACTATCCCCGCATTCTCCATTACCAGTAATAGATCATCTATCGGTGCAATACCTAATCCCCAAGCTTTCCTACACTCAAAAGCCATTCTTTCAATCAATTGATCATCTATCGCTCTGTAATCCTTTACGTTAAGATGAGGAATGTTAACCTCTGGATAATCAAGATATTCTTGCATCTTACATGATAACTCTTGAAACCACCCCATGTATCGCTCTGAGGCGATACATAAGTCTTTTGCCGTGGTTGAAAGTGTTCGGAAAAATACTGGTTTTTTTTCGTACTTAACAATAGGCTTTGTGAACCAACTTACCGGGCAATTAAGAATCTGACTTAAGCTATGCAATACTTCTGCATCGGGGGAATGATTACCGTTTTCCCATTTGGTAATAGTTGATGGTGAACGATCCACTAACCTACCAAGGTTAATTTTCGATAATCCCCTCGCTTCTCTTATCTGTGTCAACCTTTCAGATTGGAAACCAGAAATTCCCACTCTCATAATGTCTCACCTATTCTATTTTTCCTGATCCTTCAGGCGCTTCTTGAGCTTAGGTAAAACCATATCAGGAATGACTATCTTCTTCTCTCCAGTATAGAGGGATAAAAGCTCCATTACAGATTTATTATAGTGAAAACCTTTCATATTGGTAAAAGGAACCACAATCCTTAAATCCATCATGCTGGCCTGAGATTCATGATATGGTGGATTAATATTTATTAACAACACACCTAACGTATCAATGTCATTATGATGTTTACTATCTTCTTCTCTAAAAAGATCTGGAGTATAGCCTTCAAATTTTTCATTCAATTGGGCTATCAATGAACGATGTTTAGCACCTCTTATATGGCGCTCATCGTGATTTAACCCAATACGGCTAATTTTAACACCTTCTGAATCGATAATAATATAATGCTCCCCTTTCGGGGATGTATCAGCATCGTAACAAAGATAACCAGAGCGACTTGCGGCCTCCCTTAATGCTGAATTAAGGCCATAGTGCCTAGCCTGAGGCCTAAATCTACGTTGCTCCGGTTCACCAAGTTTTAATATATTGCCTACAGTTACTTCCTGTGCTGCCGCATACTTAGCATATAATGCATCTTGTACGTTAAGCCAAAAATCACGCCTGAAAGCGTTTATTATCAAATCGGTAATATCACTTTGTGTGTCGTTAATGCTCATTTAGATACCCTGATTGCGTTAAGCAGATTTTATGGTATTTTTTTTTCGTTTTGAACGCAAGCAATATACTTGATATGTAATTTGTACGTTACAAATACAACTTCAACTCTTATACCATCCCAGTGTGTTCCATCAGGCCACTTCACTAGAAAAACAATATTCAGCTACAGAAAGGCTTTCTCCCACACTTTTCACTTTGCTGTTTCTGCAACTGAACTACCTACTTTTTTCATCAATGATCATCCATCCTAATCAGCATAGAGAGGTATTCATTGACTTTGTAAGATTCCCTACCCGGCCTTCGAAGAGTACAATTGCGCTTCAGCATCTCCAGCTCTTAGTTATCCACCAGCAATTCTATTTTGGTAAAGCCAGCATCCTGCCGGCGTTTACGTTGAATCGACTAGCTTTTAAGTCTAAATTTGTAAGATAGCGATGCTTTCAGCACTGCACCCAAAACGGGATAATTCATAACTACCCAAATTATCTAATAAAATCAGTTTACTGTTTATGGTCATTTTGATCTGCCTCTTTTGGTCTTTAGTTAAAATGCTTTGTCTGCGTATCGGTGCTCTTTTTGTTTAGCCTGTTGCTGTGTACGACATATTCCAGCAGCAACAATTTGATCAGTTGGTAAGTAATGCCCGTTTTTAAATTCCTGGAATATCGTTCCGGTTTCACCGTGACGATTTTTATCCAAAATAATCTCAGCATAATTTCTGGCTGGACTTTGTGGGTTATAAACAACATCACGATAAGTAAAAATAATTCGATCTGCATCTTGCTCTAGGCTACCTGAGTCTCGTAAATCCGCTGCAACAGGACGACGCTGATGTATAGGCCGTTTATCAACGTCTCTTGATAACTGACTCAATGCTGTAACAGGTGTATGCAATCGCTTAGCTAGTCCCTTGAGGGCCCTGGATATTTGAGCGATAGCAAGGTCATTACGCTCGGCTTTGGGCCTTTCTATCAACCCAAGATAATCAACAAAAATACCTTTCAGATTCGGGTACCTGCGCTTATGCGTTTCACTGATAGCCCGTTATGACATGTTGTGCTTGAGTATGATTTTTAGTTTCCAGTAACGCCTGTTGGCCAGCGTTGATCACTGCTGTAACCCGCCGAACATACCAATATTCACTAACTTTATTGGCATAGCCTTTCAGGTTTGCATTCCAAACAGGGCTCTTACTCAACTCCAGGATATTAGCTAATGTATTACCATCTCCACTCATAGCCTCAGCGATGAATATCGGATCAATCAGGGAACTACTGAACGCTTGTTTTTTGATTTCAACGTAGACACGACGCAAAAAACTTGAACTAAACGCCTCTTCTGGCAACGTTGCAAAAACATCATAAGCATCCTGCGTTGCACCACCTGACAACAATCCGCTTATAACCGCAGACTCTAGATTGAGCTCATTCATACTACTGCCCCCTCCGGTAACTATCCCAGTCAAAAGCCAACACTACCCCACCCTGTAACACACGATCTAATACTCGGTCCCCTAAAAACACCGGCAGGTCATTCATTGGCAAATTACTGATCAGGATCGTTGGTAATAAATCTTCATATCGGTTATTAATCACCTCAAACAAGATATTTCGCTCTGATTCAGTGCCGTATTGAACGCCAATCTCATCGATGATCAGCAAATCCAACTCACTGTAAAACCTCAGTGTCTCGAACTCGTTGGTGTCAGCATCATTACTCCATGAACGACGAAATGCCCTGATAATACGTGATGCGGTTGTAATAAACGCACTGATACCGTTCTGAGTGACTATTTCACGGCATGTCGCAACAGCCAGATGAGTTTTCCCGTTACCAAGACGGCCACACATGATGATCCCTCACCCGCAACTTTGCGTTCTTTCCAAGTCTGAACATAACTAATGCATCGATCTTTGGTACAGTTGTCGCTATTCATGATATAGAAATCCCGTATCCAAATATTAGTCGTCCAGACTTTATAAATTCACAAATTGATACTCTAAAGAAAGAACAAAACAAAGTTCTTTTGAAAGCTCATGCTAAAGCCTCTGAACTTGAGAGCCATATTCAATCATTGCTATGCATTGAAGAAAAACCAATGTCTAAATCTGATGAAGAAACGCCTTATTAAGGCTCTGGTGTATTTATGAAAAACATAAATGATGTAATTAATTTAATCCTAGATAATGGTTTAATTGCTATTGAGCATGAAAATAATAGTGATACAACAAACGCAACTATGCATATATCTATTATCGGTGGCAAAAGGCGAGTTGAATATTACCCAACGACAGGAATGGTTTATTCAAATGCTGTCAAGGGATTATATCCAAAAGTCAAAATGCTAAAAGCCGGGATTAAGGCAGCAATAAAACTGGCAAAAAAAGCAATTTATTAAAGAGGCAAGACCAATGTTCACATATATCTGTGTCTTTGAGCCGACAAAAAAAGCTCAAAAAAATGGAGCCGTACCACTTGCAATTGCACTCGAAGCTAATTCCGAAAAAATGGCTAAAGCTATGGCCATTGTTTACCTTGGAGAAGAGTACGCGGACGATATGAGCAACTTCAACACATCAAAACCGATTATTTGTAAAGATATACAAGGTTTCCCTCGCCTACCATTCGGTTATGGATGGGGCTGTAATGTCACAGAAGAAAAGCTGATCAATGGTGCACCCATGTCAGAACCTATCTATGACGACAAAAATAAACAAATTGGGAGCCGATTCTTACGCGATTCTGACGGCACATTAATATATGAACAAAATCACTCTATCAAAATTCTCTTTTGGTATCTGGTTGAATGTGACATTTGTGCTGAAATTGAAAGTTATGGTGCAACACCATACATGTACAGAACCAAATATGGAATTAAAACAGATGGAGAGGCCATCAAGAAATCACTCACCGATGCTATAAAGAAAGCGTTATCGATGCTTGGATTTTCTGCTGATGTATTTATGGGTATGCATGATAACCCTGAATATCTGGCTGACAACAATATTGAATTTGAAATCAAGGCCGCCAGTGATAAGGCCGAGGATTTAGTCAGATTACGCAAGGAACTAGACGATAAGTTCACCCGTAATACAGACACTATGCGCACCGCTGTCAGCAAACATGAAATTCGCGGCATAGCATCTACCCTTATCCGTGAATTAAGCATTCATTTAGGCAACACCAAGGCCAAAGGAGATAAAGATTATGAAAAGTACTTATCCGGTCGTCTGCGTCGCTTGAATGAAATAGAGAAAGAATGTTTAATCCAATTAGAAGAGGCAAACCAATGACCACAACCGCAATTTCATTAGCAGCAGATTATGAAAAATTACAACCGTTGGTAGAAACCGGCGAATTCTCGCCAGAAGATATCGCCGATACACTTGAAAGTATCGAATGTACTATCGGTGATAAACTTGACGCTATCATGATTCATGTTCGCAATATAGAAGGCCAAGCCAAGATTCTTGCGGATGAGTCTAAGCGACTTACTGACCGTAAAAAATCATTCGAAAGGCAAGTAAAAAACCTAAAAAAGTATGCACTGGACTGTTTACTGAAAGCCGGCATGGATTCACTACGAACTACCAAAAACACGTTCACAGCCAGAAAAGGTATTATGAATGTCATCATTAATGATGAGTCAAAATTACCTGATGAGTTAGTTGATGTGCAGACAATTACTGCCCCAGACAAAAAAGCCATCAAAGAAGCCATTGAAAACGGTATCAATATACCGGGAGCTCATATTGAAATCGGCCAGAAAAGCCTGCAAGTACGTTAATATTCATTACGTCCCACAAATACTGGGGCAATAAATAATATGGAGTGATTTATGGCTGCACGATTAGAAATCATTATCTCATTTGATGAAAACCTAAATAAATACCAAGTAGAATGGATAACAGGAGAAAGTCAAGATATTACAGATGAAGAAAAGAAAATCATTGCTCAGTTAAAAAATAAATTACTGGCCTCAATGGAAAATGAATTAACTGGAAATAACCAATATTACCTCCATTAGATATTTAGCATTACCTTAAATTAACACAAGTGGGTAATGTCAAAAAATAAATCCGACAAGCATGTAGAATTTACGTTTGTATTTCTCGTCATGTGTCTATTAGATAAAAAACATGCAGCAGAATGCGAAATTGAAGGTAAATTAAAAGAGACAGACCAATGTTAAGACATTCACACAGCAAAAATGAAATTGTTAAATTAACGCTACCTGATGGTCGCAATGGGATCATCATTATCGATAGGAGTTGTAATGTACTCTATGATTTCCCGTTTGACGTTAAAATAGTTCCAGTATCCAATTCTCAAGCTATCGAGAAAATGAGGGACCGAAAATGATATACGGTCTGTTTCTACTTGTATGTTCTTCGATAAACTGCCAGTACATTCCTTACGGCCATGCTTACCAGGATGAAAAAAATTGCATAGCAGATATGGAGATGCAAAGCCCTGGAATTTTTGAGTGTTTACCCATTGAAGCTATAATTCACACTCAAAACTGATTAAGCTTAATCAGAAATCAGGTAACACAATAAATAGCATGATGGTAAATCCACTGACCGGAGAACCATCATGCAACCCTGGCAACCAGGACAACAGTTATTAACCAACTTTGATATCAAATTGGGAAGATTAGCAGCCAGTATCAAAAATACATCTTGCAATCAGGGTGATATTACCCGTGTTTGTGCTGTCGTTGATCTGATCATTATATCAATGATGAGGCAAAACCATGTGAGGTAAATAAATGGTGAATATTGAATGTGTTCCCATATCCGCTTATTGCTATGCAACAGGGGAAACAATTGATGCAATTAATAAGCGCATTCAGCACGGTGTTTGGCTTGATGGCGTACATGTACTGAAAGTTGAAAGTGTTAAGGAACGCTGGATTGATTTAAATGAGGTAGCTAAGTGGGCCAGGAAAAACAGTATAGTAAATTGCCCAGAGGCATTACAGTAAGGAAACATCGTTCTGGTGAAACTATAAATATCTCTTTTACATATAAAGGGGTTAAATGCCGAGAACCCCTCTCAAATCTGGAAGTGACGCCAAAAAATATTAAATATGCCGAGCGTAAACTCGGCGAAATATACAATAAAATTGAACGGGATATTTTTATTTATGCTGAATTTTTCCCTAATTCATCACGTCTAAAAATATTCGGAAATGTCAATAAAGGTAGAACAATAAAAGATTATTTAGATGAGTATTTAAAAATCTGTGAAACCAGAAATTTATCACCATCCACAATTAGTGGATATAAAAAATGTAAAACTGCTCTATCTGAATTACATAAAATTCCCGTTATAGAGTTAACACCAGCAATATTAAAAACTTGGATTCAAAAACGATCAACTGCTCTGAAAACAATCAGGAACAATCTGTCATTTTTACGAAGCGCCATAGATGAAGCAGTTACTGATTGCCTGATTAGTATGAATCCTGTGAATTTAGTCACAGCATCACGGTATCAAACTGAACGAATAGAAAATGATAGCGAATATATTGTTGACCCCCTATCTCCTAACGAGGTTACTGCATTACTGTCAGCAGCAGGCAATAAACAAAAACAATGGGAAAATTTATTCCTTTTTGCGATACATACAGGACTTAGAAGCTCCGAGTTATGCGCGCTTCGGTGGCAAGATATCGACTTTATTGGCAAAACCGCACATGTCCAGTCGGCAAAAGTTGTGGGAATAATAAAAGGAACGAAGACAAAAGCCGGTACCAGAAAAGTCGAACTGAACACTGACGCTAGGTCGGCCCTATTAAATCAGAAGGCATTCACTTTCATGAAAGGCAACGTGATATTTGAAGATCCTAAAACAGGCGAGGCTTGGGCAGGCGCAGATGCAATTCGTAAAAAAGCCTGGGTGCCCACACTGAGAAAGGCCGGAATCCGGTATCGAAACCCGTATCAAACAAGGCACACATTTGCAACAAAACACATCAGCCAAGGGGTTAATCTTTTCTGGCTTGCAGCTCAAATGGGGCATAAAGGCCCAGAGATGCTTTTCAGACATTATGGATCATATCTGAAAGACTATGACGGCAGCACATACAAACCCAAACAGGTCAGTGGTGGGACATGAAAGGAGCTGCAAAGGATACGCAGCGAAGATATTTCATAAAAATGTTATTTATAACAATAAGATGAAAAACAATTAACGCGGGTTCAACTCCCGCCAGCTCCACCAAATAAATCAAGGGGTTACACTAAAGTGTAGCCCTTTTTGTTTGCCCAATGTCCACTTTGCGTCCACTCATTTTATTTTTATGGGCATCAATGGACACTACCTGCACCGCCGCATTCCTTCTGGTTCATCACTGAAACTACTTAACCTGAAGCACACCGCAATCTGTACCTGATTTTGTTACGTGTAGATCCCTTTACGATCCGATGAGTAGGTGATCAACATTCTTTAGATAATGTGGCGTTCTTGCTTGTACTCCCACTACGAAACGGTATGATTCTGCTAAATGTCTTTCAATTTATGCTGACGCTTTCCCCCGATTAAAAAGCTACATGTGGAAGTGTCATCCGCGATGATGGGTGCAGGAATGGGCTTCTGGATATTTTTTATTACACTAGTTGTTATCTGTCTTTTGTGTTCCAAAAAGAAAAAATCAACTTCAACCAGATCGAACGGCAGAAACATCAGTAAATCAAATAACTCATCCCAGCAAAAATTTCCTAATAAACCAGCCAATAACGTGACAAACATGTCTTCTCGGTATCCACAGGCATCCGACGATGACGAACTGGCAACCTTCACTCTCGTTAATGGGATAACTGTTGAATACAGTACCAGTTGCGAGCAGCCGCGTGAAACCGCAGCCCGACGTAACACGACGCCAGCGCGGTGGATCAAACCGGGAGAAAGCATCACCATTCAAAATATTGTCATTAATAACGGTAACTTTTATTTTGGCGGACAGTTAAAAACATATTCATCAAGAGAATATGGATATTTTTATAATGATGGTTCAGATGCCTCTCTGGTCAACGATGCATTGCCCATCCAGTCCATAACAAGACATTACGAAGATGAGTCGCTGGGATACTGGCCTAGCTTTTCAACACTATCTCCACGCTGCCGCGGCGCTTATCTTGACTGGCTGGCAAGCGACCGAAGCGATGCGACCTGCCCCATAGGCTATGTTTTTATCTATTTTTACGGTCTTGAGCGTCGCATACTGGCTGACGGGATGCAGGAAGCCATTTCTGATAATGAATTCAGAGCGTTATTTGAAGAGGTATCGCGCCTGAGGGCCATATTTCAGTCGAATAACTCCTTCCGTCGTTATTCGACTCAATTAATAGAAACAATGTCGCTTCTCCGGCCTGATGTCATCTTCATACAGAATGAAAACGAATACTTTGCCTCGGGAAGCTCGCTGCTATTTCGGTTTCATCTGGCCACAACTGTTGCTCAGGGAGGGCCTATTTCAGCAGATCTGGCTCTGGCATGGGTAAAATATTATACCGAATATACGCTACGAACTCCGGCGCGCCGTTGTGCAGAAGAGTTTGCCGCCCTGTTTAAACAACGCTACGTCAAAAAATTTGGTGAGGGTCTTGTGGTTAAACCGAACAAGACCCGGTTGAAACTGGATTATGCCTCCGCAAACAGTACGCTCCGGGGGATTCGTATTGAGCTTCCTGATCTACCTGATCCCAGTGTATTAAGAGCTCCGGTAAAAAAACTGATACAAATTGCGGAATCCTGTACCAACGCTCTGGATGCCTACAGCCGCTATCTTGGTAAAAAGGACACCTCACGTAGCGATGTCGCCGCCATTATGCTCCTTCCCGATGAAATCCTTACTAAAGATGCAGAACAAATGTTCGCTGGTTTTAAAAGCTGGGCTAACGAAAGGGTTCTGGAAAATTCAGGACTAACAACGGTTGCAAGCTTCTGGGCCCGTCTGGATATGTCAGTGCCAGACAAGATCAATAAAAAAGAAGCAGAGTTGATGCAGAATTTCGCTCAGCGGGCAGGTTACGGCATAGTACCAGATATGCGTTATCATTATGTCAAACCGGAACCAGACGGTGATATTGTTTTATTTGCAGAGGGACACGGTGAATTCTTCACACCTTCCACAGAATTCATGTCCGTTTCTGTGGCGCTCCGGTTAGGCGCAATGGTTGCGCAAATGGATAAGAATGTTGACGTCGCTGAGCAAGCTGCACTGGAAAAAGCGATTGAGCATAACAACACGTTGTCGCCAACAGAAAAACGCTCGCTGCACGCTTACCTGATCTGGCGACTTAATACTCCTGCCAGTATGGCGGGCCTAAAAGCCAGAATCGAGCAGCTTAACGATAAAGAGAAATCGGCTATCGGCAACGTTATTATCAACGTCGCCTGCGCCGACGGTAAAATTGATCCGGGAGAGATTAAACAGCTGGAAAAAATTTACTCCAGCCTTGGGCTGGACAGCAGTACCGTTACCAGTGATATCCATCGTCTGTCAACAGCAGAAAAAACATCGCAGGTCACATCAAGTGTGAAAAGTACATTTTCTCTCAATGAAAATATTCTTGCCCGCCATGAATCGGACACGACAGACGTTCGTCAGTTGCTGAGCACAATCTTTGTCGAAGATGATCCCGAAGAAGTACCACCAGTAGACATTCCGCCACACTCGACCACTGGCCTTGATGAAGCGCATAACCAGCTGTACCAACGTTTGCTGGAAAAAGAACGCTGGGCGCGAAATGAAGTTGCTGAGCTATGCCAGCAATTTAACCTGATGGTGGGCGGCGCAATTGAAGTCATTAATGACTGGTCATATGAACTGGTTGACGCCCCGGTTCTCGATGACGACGATGATATTTACGTTGACCTGGAAATCGCACAAGAACTCAAAGGATAATTTATGTCTGGCATTCGCATCCGTCTTAAAGAAAGAGACGCTATTATTCAGTCACTGAAGTCAGGTGTTACACCTAAAATAGGTATTCAGCATATTCAGGTCGGCCGGGTCAACGAGATAAAAGCGTTGTATCAGGATATCGAACGCATCGCCAATGGCAGTGCAGGATTCCGTTTGATTATCGGGGAATATGGTTCAGGTAAAACATTCTTTTTAAGCGTCGTTCGATCAATTGCTTTAGAAAAAAAACTGGTGACGGTAAGCGCCGACTTGTCTCCGGATCGCCGTATCCATGCTTCAGGCGGGCAGGCGCGGAGCCTCTATTCTGAGCTGATGAAAAATTTATCCACCCGAAATAAACCGGATGGCAATGCTTTACTAAGCGTGGTTGAGCGCTTTATTACGGAAGCCCGAAAGAAAGCAGAAAGCACAAACACACCGGTTCCGGTCATTATTCATCAAAAACTCACCACACTGTCCGAAATGGTTGGCGGTTATGATTTCGCTAAAGTAATTGAGTGTTACTGGCAGGGTCATGAGCAGGATAATGAGGTTTTAAAATCGAATGCTATTCGCTGGCTGCGAGGCGAATACACCACAAAAACCGACGCACGGAACGATCTGGGCGTACGCGCCATTATTTCTGACGCCTCTTTCTACGATTCGTTAAAGCTGATGAGCCTGTTTGTCCGCCAAGCCGGGTATGCCGGTCTGCTGGTCAATCTGGATGAAATGGTGAATCTGTACAAGCTCAATAACAGACAGGCCCGGGTCGCTAACTATGAGCAAATACTGCGTATCCTGAATGATTGCCTTCAAGGAACGGCAGAGCATATTGGTTTTCTGCTTGGCGGCACACCGGAGTTCCTATTTGATCCGCGTAAAGGGTTATACAGCTACGAAGCTCTCCAGTCGCGGCTGGCGGAAAACAGCTTTGCCCAGCGAGCAGGAGTGATTGACTATTCATCCCCTTCTCTGCATTTAGCCAGCCTGACGCCGGAAGAACTCTACATTCTGTTGAAAAATCTTCGTCACGTTTATGCTAGCGGTAAAACGGATAACTATCTGGTTCCCGATGATGCGCTGACAGCATTTTTACACCATTGTAGTAATACCATCGGCGATGCCTATTTCCGCACACCGCGAAATACGATTAAAGCATTTCTAGATATGCTCGCCGTGCTGGAACAAAATCCGAACATTCACTGGTCGCAACTAATTACCAGCGTAGCTATCTCAGAAGAAAAACCCTGTGATATGGATGAAATATCTTCAGGAAATGATACCGACGAGGACGGTCTGGCCGATTTCAGATTATGATGAATGAATACCAGCGGCTGGATCCACGCATACAGAAGTGGATATATCGACAGGGATGGGCTGACCTCCGATCTCTGCAAAAAAAAGCGATCCCGCCGATATTAGCGGGGGATCGGGATGTGCTGATCAGCGCCGCCACCGCTGCGGGTAAAACGGAAGCCTTTTTCCTGCCCGCTTGCTCTGCTATCGCGGATATTCAGGACGGTTTCGGTATTTTATACATTAGCCCGCTTAAAGCTTTAATTAACGATCAGCACCGGCGACTGGAAAGCCTGGGCGATACACTGGAGATGTCTGTCACACCCTGGCACGGAGATGTGGCACAAAGTAAAAAACTAAAAGCAAAGAAAAATCCTTCCGGCATTCTGCTTATTACCCCGGAGTCGCTGGAAGCGATGCTGATCCGCAACACTGGCTGGTTAAAACAGGCTTTCGCGCCTCTTGCCTATATAGCCATTGATGAATTCCACTCCTTCATCGGCTCTGAGCGAGGTATGCAGCTCCTCTCTCTGCTGAACCGGGTCGATCATTTACTGGGAAAGGTGAACAATCCGACTCCCAGAGTGGCGTTAAGCGCGACGCTGGGAGAGCTGGGAAAAGTACCATTATCCCTGCGGTCGAATCAGTGCCTGCCCTGCGATATCATCACCGACACTCAGAGCCATGCCACATTACAACTGCAAGTAAAAGGTTATCAAGAGCCGTTATCAACCACCGGAAAAGAACAGCTGCCTCCGGCAGAGACACAAATCTGTCACGATATTTTTCGATTCTGCCGTGGTGATTCCCATCTGGTGTTCGCCAACAGCCGTAAGCGTACCGAAAGTATTGCCGCTACGCTCAGCGATCTCAGTGAAGCGAACATCGTTCCCAACGAGTTCTTTCCTCACCATAGCTCCCTGTCCAGAGATCTGCGCGAAACACTTGAGCAACGGCTTCAGAAAGGCAACCTGCCCACCACCGCCATCTGTACGATGACGCTGGAACTGGGCATCGACATCGGTAAAGTCAGTTCCGTAGTACAGGTCACTGCGCCACATTCTGTTGCCAGCCTGCGTCAGCGCATGGGGCGTTCTGGCAGGCGCGGCTCTGCCGCAGTGCTGAGAATGTTGATTCCCGAACATGAACTGACGCCGACGTCAGGCATTATTGATCAACTGAGGTTACAGCTAGTCCAATCGCTGGCAATGATACGTTTACTCATCGGCAACAAATGGTTTGAACCGGCCGATACCCGACAGATGCATTATTCCACACTGTTTCATCAGATTCTGGCAATCGTCGCGCAGTGGGGTGGCGTGCGCGTGGATCAGCTCTGGTCGCATCTCTGCCAGCACGGACCGTTTCAGAATATCAGTACTGATGATTTTAAAATGCTGTTGCGGCATATGGGGGAACACAATTTTTTAACACAACTCTCCAGCGGCGAGTTAGTACTAGGTCTTGAAGGCGAACAACAGGTTAATCAGTACACTTTCTATGCCGTATTCCGCACACCTGAAGAGTTTCGTATTGTCGCAGGCAATAAAACGTTAGGTTCAATTCCTGTGGATTCGCCATTAATACCTGAACAGCATATTATTTTCGGTGGACGACGCTGGAAAGTGACTGATATCGACAGCGATAAAAAGGTGATTTACGTCGAAGCAACGAAAGGAGGACAGCCGCCTCTATTTGGCGGTGAAGGCATGTCCATACATGATGTCGTCCGGCAGGAAATGCTCACCATCTATCGGGAGGGCGACTACCGGATTACAGTTGGTGAACGTAAAGCCGACTTTGCCGATACCGCTGCCAAAAATCTCTTTGACGAAGGCCTGTATAGTTTCTGTAGCAATAACCTTGCATCAGAATGCCTTATTCAACAAGGGCAGAATGTTTGCATTTTCCCTTGGCTAGGAGATCGAATCGTAAACACGTTATCGGCATTGCTGATTCATCGTGGTTTCAAAGCTGGAGCGTTTTCTGGTGTTATTGAGGTTGAAAAGACCACTGTGGCGGAGGTTATACAAGCGTTAACCAGCATGCTTCGTGAAGGTCTGCCATCCGAAACTCGTCTTGCCGAAAGTGTTCCAGAGAAATACCTTGAGAAATATGACCAATATCTACCCGAAGCATTGCTCACTCAGGGATACGGATTAAGAGCTTTCGATGTTGAAGGGACTGCTCAGTGGATACAAAAACAAATCCAGAAGACTCTATGAAAGATTAGTTGCCTAAAGAGATTATATAACTCTCACACATCCGCTCGGGTCAACGAATCTGAACAAATTATCATCACATAGCTACTTTGCACCTCCAACACTCTTAACATTTAACATAATATCCCTTTACATTAACTAAACTTGGTCAAGCGCTGAGATTTAAAGGCTAGCATGATGCTAACAAGTTATTAGAAACGGTGAAAAATATAATAGAGGTTGACATTAAGACTTTCGATAATAAATATCATTACGCAATAATGAATGGCGATGAAATTCAATCCCATAGATATTCAAACTATCTTGAAGGGTAAACAATCTATTGTTCACCCTTCATCATTTACTTACTGTGTATCTTTATGAAAATAAAGATACACAGTAAATAGAAAAAAGATCTTTTCGGAGAATAAGCTAAACCCACACCAGAAGATGTTTCGTTAGCTACCTCTGAATGGCTTGTAAAGGAGTTACACTTCAAAACGCGACAGAAATTGGGCTTTAGCTAAGATTTTCTGAAATTCAGGGCACTGCATATGCTCAGAGGTAGTACAGTTTGCGATATGTTTCAACCCATTACGTATTAAACTGAGCTTGCGAATGGTTTTATCTATCTCTCTTGCCTTAATCAGTAACCGTTCTCTGTCTATGTTCACTTTTCCTTTTCCGTCTGCATCAAACATGACTGCAATATCGTCAAGCGTGAATCCCGCAGATCGGCCAAGCGCAATCAGTTGAAGTTTATTCAGAATATCAGGACTGTATTGTCTTCTGAGACCAACACGTCCGATCGGACGTATCAGCCCTTTTTTCTCATAGAATCGCAATGCTGAAGGAGATATTCCAGCAAGTTGAGCGACCAAACCAATATCAAGATCTTTCATAGTTGACTTAAACCTAACTTTAAGTTGCACAATGCTTGCCAGCTTAACATCTCTGATCAGACGGAGCATAGAACATGAACACAGACGTTATTTTTCGAATCTTGATAACTGGTATCGGCGCGACAATATGTATGGACATCTGGACATTAATACAAAGGCGTCTGCTCAGTATTCCATCTCTTGATTATGCTCTAATTGGCAGATGGTTTTTATGGATGAGAAAACAACGATTTTTCCACCAGACTATAGCCAACACTCCCGCAATCTGTGGAGAAAGACCTTTAGGATGGGTAATACACTATCTGACCGGTGTTTTATTCGCCCTCATCCCGCTAATTTTATCTAGCCAGAGCTGGTTTTATCAGCCCACACTAGCGACAGGATTGTTTGCTGGCTTGATAAGTTTGTTTGTCCCATTTCTGATTATGCAGCCGGCATTTGGATTCGGTCTGGCTGCGTCAAAAACCCCAGTCCCCATGAAATCACGAACGATGAGCCTATTAACTCACACTTCTTATGGATTAGGGCTTTATCTCACAGCAAAAATTATAAACCTGGTAATATCATAACGACACCTGACGTTTTTATATTTTTCATGTATATAAAGGACGTTTCAATGAAAATCATAATAGAATAAATTATCAATCAGTTACCCCGTTAACGACCTAAAAAAGGATTAACGGGATCGGAAGGAAATTAATATTGTAAGCTAAAAATCTTATTGATAGGCAATGTTCTCAAACTTATCAACATCAACCATAGTAGCTTCATCTCTGGATACTTTGACCATTCGTCAATGACAATAATAATGTTATGGAATTGATACATAATTCAAATGCATCATCAATTGCTTTTTGCAATAATTATCCTTTAACTTTAGTTATATTTATATTTCAATGCTGTAATGAATCAAACTGGTCAAGATGAATCTGTTAATCTTGTATTTTCAATTTGAAATCGGGATGTTACTATTCAATATATTGACTCAATTATATTAGGAGTATTACCAATGCTAAAACCTATTGGAGTTGTCTTAATCTCAGCTATTTTAACAGGATGTGGAACTTTTGGCTCTCGTGTAACTCACGGCTATGAATGCAAAGTCTACCCAGCAACTCAATTTGATATACAAGGTATTAAGGAAGGCTACCCATTTTCAAGCCTGATAGACCTTCCATTCTCGATAATCACAGATACACTTATACTTCCGTGGGATACTCATCGTTTATATACTGATGAAATATGCAAAAAAACACACCTTTAAACTATGCTAAATTATATTAGCCAACACCCGATAAAATAAGCTAAACCGGATAATAACAGACAATGGTTAATTTAATTCCCAACGAACATTCTACAAAAACTGCTCCCGATGTATAGATTGATATCCAAGATTATGGAAGCAGTTCATTAAGTAGCTTTCAATATAATTTTTCTTCAACTCCAAGGCTAGAGTATATTAATTCCCCCCTGTAATAACGTATTAATTAATATCCTATTGCAAACCAATATGAGCCTAATTGGTCACGCCCAATTGTAGCATTGGTAGAATTAAATCCATAAACTACTGAATAGTTATCCGAAGGAACCCCATTGGCATAGACACTAACTTGCATAGATAAGCATACATTGGGAAAAGGTATTGGATATGTTACTGTAATTCTTCCAGCTCCCCCATTCGGATTATACCCCCACTGATAAATTATTCCGGTATCGCCACATTTCCACCAACCGTTTGCAGCTCTTAAGGCGGTGTTTTGAATGAGATTACTCATGGGTTCTCCTTAGTATTAATAATTAATCTTTTCTTCAAAAGAGATCTACCGACTAAATCATTTAATGCAATAGATTTAATTTCATAAATCATGCATTGATAATACACTTTAACTATAGTAGTTATTAAATGAAGTATGATGAATTATTTTTATCGCTAATAGTGATTAACCATTACGGAGTAATTAATATTAATAAATAATTTTGAAGACAAAAAATATACAAAGCTATTTATTAATAATATTAGGAAGCTACCTTCCCACATCCTATCGTTTTCCCTGCGTGATGTCCCATGTACCTGTCACATAAATATGGGCGCAGTAGTATAAACAAGAAAAATTTATCGTATTTTCACAATATCAATATGAAATGAATGTATTGCCATACAAAAAAATAGTAAAAACAATATATTTAAATACAAAACATCAATAAACCAGTATTGAATTATTAATTATAATTAATTAATAGCAATTATTTTCCCATTTTTTGCTACAAAACCACAACACTACTTCAACAGATTTTCAACAAGACAATAAAAAATTATACGAAAAGGGAACTTATTACCTTTTATTGAACAATAATTAGTAACTCAGATAAATTATTTGACTCCAATAAACCCCTGAATGAGGTACCAACGATGAAGAAGTTATCAGCTTGCCTTTTAGCGTTAAGTATTACCACTTTCTCCTCCAATCCGGTGTTCGCAACTATCTGTTTGCAAAGCGATAAGCCACTGATCAAATGTACTCAAATATGCGGACCGATAGCTCTTTATAGTATTTTTTTCTCAATGGCTTGCTTTTAAATCAACCAATAGCAAGCAAAAGTGACAGGAATAATTTTATTCTTGTCACTTTATCATGTGGTTATTACTCTTATTCATAATGATATATCTTTACACAGTTCAATTATTCTAATCGTCCAGCACACTAAATAAATCTAATCCAAATTAAGTGATTTGCACAATTATTAAATAGAATAAAATATAAAATTATCTATAGGGAGCTATTTTAGATGAGAAAATTTCGTTATAAGATATAATCTAATAGCAACTAACATAAGTCCATAATTAAAGCTATTTTTATGCCTATTTAAGTTTATTATTTCTTAAATCCATACTTATAAATAATCAATAAAATAGCCAAAAATATCAAATAGAAACACAATCTGCGAAAATTCTTATTAATGGCCGATAGTTACATTGATAAGCAGAAATATTAGCGTCAATCCATTGCTTAACATTTATAGATTCAAAAGAGATTTTATAGCCACAGTTTATAACAATATATTCAAATAACAGCCGCTGGGTTCGCCCATTTCCCTCTCTAAAAGGATGAATCACATTTAATTCCGCATAATATTCAGCAAGTTTTTTAATAAGCTCCTGATAATTTAATCCCACAAGATAGTTTTCATTCTCTAACATATCAAATATCCTATTCCCTTCCATCTCAATACATTTAGCATGACAGAAACGGGTATCCCCTTTAGATATATCAATTATCCTTAGCTGACCAGCCCAATCATACAAATCAGAAAATATCTGTTTATGGAGTCGACGCCAAAAGAGCAAATCGTAAGGTGGTTCCTTGAACGAAATATTCAATATAGCAAGTTCAGTGAGTTCCCTTTCTGCCTGTTCAAGCACAACAGAATCACGAATACCTAATTTATTAATAAGTGTGTCGATACCCGGATATGTGTAGGGATCTTGCCCTGCTCCATATTTATCTACCATAATTACCTCAATTGTAAACTATACTTTCTAATGAGTTTATCTTTAAGATTTTTTTGCTCTTTCGACGTTTCAGGCAAACTATTCATAACAATATTCATTCCTTCAAGACGCATACTGTCTCTATAGTTTTTTAATTTTACATTGTCAAAATAATGTTTTTTTTCATCATAAGTTGTCATTATTGTTTTTCTATTCTTTTGGTTTCTAATACCTTTCTCTTGCTGACGGGAATATTTAAATTTAGCCAGGTCCAAATCGCTCAATTTACAGTTAATCGCCTGACCGCTTTCAAATATCCCCCAAGAAATAACTTCAAAATAACTGACCTTCCCATCCCTAATACGATTAATTTTTACTTCTAAGTCTTGTTGCAATATTTGCAAGACCTGTTGTACCTTACGTTCAGATATCCCTGTCGCTTCTACAATTGAACGCGTGTTAGGATGATTTAACTTCGTCAAGGCCGCCATAACAGCTAATTCATATTTCATTTGAATTTCCAAGATACAATCTATGCAACGATAGTATAAAACATCAAAGTAACGAAAACCAGAAAAGAGAATCGCGCTATTATTGACGAATCCGGTAAAGCACATGTTCATGAAGCGGGTGCCCATCCGGTAATAAAGGATGTAAAAAAGTATTTTCATCTTTCACCATACCAAGCCGCTCCATAACTTTTTGAGATCGCAAATTAGAAATTGCCGTAAATGCAACTATTTCCTCAAGTTTTAATTGAGTGAAAGCAAAATCCAAAGCTTTACGTGCGGCTTCACTGGCATAACCTTTACCCCAAAATGGTTTGTCAAGACGCCATCCAATTTCAACACAAGGTGAAAATGGTAATTCCGCCACAGGAATATTCAAACCGACAAAACCAATAAAATCCCCGGTTTCTTTCAGCTCCACAGCCCATAATCCCCAACCTCTCTGTTGCTCAAATCTCTGGATAATCGTATCCACCATCGTATTACTTTGTTCAGCCGTCAAAGCGGCAGGAAAATATTCCATGACTTCTGCGTTATTATTCAAATGGCAAAATGGTAATCTGTCTTCTTCTCTCCATGCACGCATGATTAATCTATCTGTTTCCAACACCACAGTCATATTCTTCTCTTCCCAATATTAATTAATAAACAGGATACCTACCATGCGACAAACCACATACTTTAATCAGAGTAATTAAAACAGTTAAATAGGTAGATTGTTATAGTAAACAAAACTAAAGAGGAAATATACCCGTCACCTTTCAAGTTGCCTCGTTGTTGGCTGCACTCTCTCACCCCGGTCACATAGTTATCTATGCTCCCGGGGATTCGCCCCCTTGCCGTCGCGATCCATCTTGAAATCCATTGGGTATAGAACAACTCGTTAGAAACTAAAAGGAAAGGCCCGTGCCGGCAGGATCTGAATCAGATATCACACGGGCCTGTTTTATCAGGCACTTGTTTTTACCGTGGCCTTATCTTTAGATTTATCATTATTGGTATCTTTTATCATCGGTACAACACGTTCAGACGCAGTTTTGTTTTCAACCTGTTCCGATTGTCCAAAAAACAAGCCTCCACGCTTGATAGACATACTGCTGCAACGACTGATCCCACGCAGCTCGCCATGTTCAAGAATATCCAACGTCGCTGCACAACAAGTCCCTTCAACATTACCATCAATAATGATTTCCGGCGCACTAAGTTCACCTTCAACCCGTCCAGCGTGCATAATACGGATCGCACCCTCTTTCACTCGGATATTGCCAATCACTTTGCCCCAGATCTGTATATCACCTTCTACATCAATATCACCCTTAAATACCGAGCTTTTAGCAACAATAGTACAACGGCGAGCTTCCGCACTGGCGTTCTTTTTATCATCAACAAATTGAGACATGGGTTCAACAGCCGCTGCCTCTGATTTTTTTCCAAACATAGTTTTTAATCTCGACCTCATGTGAATAAAGCAAAATATTAGCGCCAAAAAAGAGAGAATCGCTGTCACTGCACAGCCCAAAAGATTACCAGCCAGATAGAATCCCAGAGCAATGCTCCACATGATCCATATACAGCTCAAAAAAATGTTGTCCGAAAAACGATGTTTTGCCATGTTTGTTCACGTTTTTGTTATTTTTCATGCTTTTTTCGTTAGAAAATACAAAACCAAAATCACTATTTTAACAGAACAGATAACAATCAATACTAAAGGAAAGCAGGTATTTACAACGTTATTAAACGGTTAAAGCCTATATTCATTCTTCGATAACAATTAACAAGGAAAAATTAACATTAAAGTAGAAGCCTTATTTCTATAATTGTTAACATAAATCAACAATAAAGTCACTTTATTAATGTTTAATTTTATTTACAAATGACGTATTATAAGCATCTTTCTCAATTAATATCTCCTGATATTGATATAACAAACATATTACTTATTTATACAAAAAAATTAATTCATTGAAAATATCAATGTTATTGCACGAAAAAAAACACAATGTAATATCAGATAAATCAATTATTTTTATCAATAAATAATTCAATATTGGGAGATATAATAAAATAAGAATTATATAGTAGGGATCACTTAAGCATCAAAATTTTATTGAAAATAATCAGATTTCATCTGTCCCATAACCAAGAAATAGCCATTAAAAAGTAAAATTTATCATTAATCTAAATATATGAAGTTTCTTCCGCTGACACAATTTCGGAGATTTATCAGTCTTGTTAGTCACCCAAGGTAAAGCCAGCAATATTTTCAATGTTGCCCGGGATAATAACTGATGAACTACTGGCTGTAATCTGCAATTTACCAAACGGTTATCAAGATTATTATGAGTTGAAACCCTCGCCTTTTTCAATATCACGTTGGAAACTCCCCCCGGGTTGATAGTCTTACCAAGAAGATTCTTAGCGTTAGAATAAGGCACAGCAATAATAGCGCCATTAAAGGTCACTGTGATATAACTTCGATCGGCTTTATTTATAATAGACACAATACCCAATATTAATATGGTCGCTATTATAATTTTATTCAGTTTCATTTCCAATTATTACGATTATCTAATAACGATTAACATCAGCATAAAACAACAAAATATTTTAAATAAATAATTTCATTGTCAATCCTATTTTAACCTTATGAGGATTAGAAAAAATTTAACACAAGGAATAAATCATAAAAAATATTTACATATGAACAATGACCTTATCGACCTTTCAAGTATTACAGAATAATTCAATTAATAAAAACAAAAAATACAAATTCAAATAATTTCACAACAAAATACTTAGATAACATTTCAATACGATCATTTGCGATCTATAGTGTCGCAAATTATATCTATATAAGTATAAAATACTTTATGAAGTTTGTTTTTCAAATTAAAAGATCTAAAATTTTAATTTTTCGATATAATTGACCTGCATCGTACAAAAACCAACCTTGACAAAACAGGATATAGACTCGGAAATTCTTTATGTCTGAATAGAGCGTTCAGATTGCCCTCATGTGTTGAAATTAACCGTTGGATTATCCGAATTGCTCAAGATATCCAACTGGGTTCAATAAAGCCTGGAGTTAATATGGAAAACCGGAAAGATTCGATTCAACCTTCCCAGACGGATCAAGTACTCAATGTCATATCCGAATTATGCACTATTCGGAAAATGCAAGCGGCTCCCCCACCAGAATCATGGCCTAGCACGCGTGATGTAGCAGAACAATGCGATTTCACCATCTACAAGGCGCGTTATCTGTTATTGAAACTGGCTAACAAAGGATTAGTTATGGTCACTCCGTCTCCCATTAAGAATTCTCTCCGATGGTATATACCGGAAGACAAAATTAAGTCTGTCTAATGTCAAGCAAATATGAAGAAATGGATGTCTGTTCTGTACAGTAGGGCCTGTCTATATAGTCGAAAACTTGATAAGACAACATACGGCCCTATGGCGTTATTCATTCAAATCACTGTATTCTTCCCATTACAAAAGTCTCAACAACGCATTCAAGCGCAGAGATATCATAATCAATTATTATCATTTTATTTCAGAGGAAGTCAGAATGGAAAAATTGCATCGTTGGGAAAAGGATGGATATGTTGTCTCTACAGATAAGAATAAATTAGATATTACGATCATACAGCGGTTTCTGACGAAATCGATTTGGGCAGAAGGAATCGACAAGGAGACGGTTAAGTTGTCGATCGAAAATAGCTTGAACTTTGGTCTGTATAAAAATACTCAGCAAATAGGATTTGCTCGTATCGTGACTGACTTCACAACCTTTGGTTATCTTATTGATGTTTTTGTTTTGGACGATTATCGCGGATTGGGATTAGGACGTTGGCTAATGACATGTTGCCTGGAACATCCCCAAATAGCACAACTTCGTCATATTATGCTGGTCACTTCTATGGCGCCGTGGCTATATGAAAAAATGGGTTATTCCCCGGTAAACGAAGAAAACTTTGTTTGGCAACTTGTTCGACCAGATATTTATAAGCAATCTAAGAGATAAAGCAACCATATCAATTAGTCATGAAAAATGCCCGACAAGGTAGTCGGGCATTACTACGACAATAGCCACACTATTGCGATAAACAGGAAGCTACTGTTTTATCAACTTGTATCTTTTAACCAGAAATTAGAAACTGGCATTAACACCTAAGCTGAAAGCATAAGTGTGATTCTGAACATCACCATCATTACGTGATATTGACGCAAAAGCGCCCCAATCTTTTGTCATAGCAGCATTCATGCCGATAACATATTCACGCCAGTTAGTGTCCTGCTTTTGGCTTTTACTAACGAAAGATGTCTGAGTTGAGTTAGTGGCACTACTAATCTGATAGCGCCTATCGCCAAATTGGTGGTTAAATCGAACCTCAGCATAGGGGTTAAAACGACCAAAATTAGTGTCCAGACGCCAGCCTAATGTTCCGACCTGAGAATCGTAACGTTGATCACCGAAATGCATAGCCGTACTGCTATTACCTGATTCACGATAACCTTTAACATAACTCTTATCCCAAGCGTACTGGATAATCGGGCTGGTCATAACCGTAGATGTCAGCGGAATATCCCAACCTGCTGTAATGCGTCCTCCCCACTGATGACCGGTAGTCGAAGCATGCTCCTTGCGCAACCACTCATTGAGCACGATACTGCGCGTAATATCCTCATATTTCATGTCCAAATAGTGAAGATCGCCGCTAATCCAACCTTTATCGTAGTAACGCCATAAGCCATAAGTGGTGAATACATAACCACGACCATCAGCGCGGAAATGATTAACTGAGCGCTTATCCTGATAACGCGAGATCATTCCCCCTAACAGAATATTATCCGTGAGTTGATAGTCACTACCCAGTGTCAATGTGCTGTTGTGATTACCGCTATAACCACCGAATACGCCTATTTTATCCTGCTGGTTACCTACGCTGCGTAGCTGCTGCAAACGGTTGTCAAGAGAAGCAAGCGCCCCCTTCACCGGTACATTGTTGGTATTCGTCAGTGACATAACCTGATGTGGAGCATTAAGGATTGAAATAGTGTACTGACCAACCATACGTTGCGCGGTTGGAGTCGGATGAAAATTATCAGCAAATAAAAAGATTTGACTGGTATTAAAACCGGTATCATTGGCATGACAGGATTTAGCTTCAATACCCTGAGCACAGGCATAACCTACAGTATTGGAAAAACCGTAACGTAAAGGATTATCAATAACCTCATGTAAAAGTGCATTAACATCAACCCGAACAATATTGCCGCCATCCTGACTCAGTGCGATATCTTCTAATTTATTATAGCTGTCAACCAATGCTGAAGCGTTGCTACTTAATTGCTTATAACTATCCTTAGCTTTTTTGGCATCGTCCTTTGAAACTATTGACGCCATCTTTTTAAAAATACCGTCGATAATTTGAAGGCGAGTATCTCTATCAATTGTGGGACCGCTATTAACTATCACATGAATTTCATTCATCTGTTTAGAAGTAGCTCCTTTAGAGATAACAAGCTCCAAAATCTTCGGCGTCATACCAACATCAGGAACTGTAGGCACGATCACTAATCCAGCCCCCTTATCGAGAAGCATATGCACTTGGGATGCAGCGGCTTTCGCACTATCCTCAATCATTTTTTGTGCGTTACCTGGATCTCTCAATGCCGCCTCAATATCATTACCACCAACCCAATGAACATACATACCATTAGGATCAGCACGATTACCATGACTTGCCAAATAACGGCCTACCTGCTCCTGAGTAGTGTTATCTTTATTTCCAGAATTAGGAATAGCGGTCGCTCCACCTACTGCGTAATTATTCCCTCCACTATTAGAATTGGTCAGTTTAGTCCCTAAATGTTGAGCAATAAGATCGTTATACAACTCACTGGTTGTACCATCGGTCGTATATCGACCTCCATTTCCACTGTCACTCAAACTATCACCAAAAACATATAGATGGTCATAAGTGTGTGCATTCGAAATTGCACTTATCGAAAGTGCTAACATGCCTGGTGTAAATATAAATGCCCTTTTCATTAATATGATCCTCAAGAAGTTATTTTATATTTATCATTGAACTAGCCGTTCAACTGAAATGATCAATCCAAATAGAAACTACGTTAATGAGATATGACGCAATTCCTTTTTTGATTAGCCAATACCTCATTATAGTTAGTAACAGAGAGAATCCCGCATTGTTTTTTTAGATTTTAAAGTGTAGTGCTGCTTGATTGTTCAATTAATCAAATCGGTTAAAATTCAACTATCTATAAGAAGTAATATTAGACCAAATAGATTGAATTCTCTCCTTTGTTTCATGAAATAGATCACAAAACAGACAGAAGAAGATTCTGATAAGAATAATGGCTAAATCTAATTAATATCTGAATCGATCCATCACAATAAACGTGATAGTGTTAATTCATCATCGGTTTAGCAAAGTAAAATATTAAGAAGAATGAATATGAGAATTCAGCAAGCAATAAAGGCCGATTTCAATAAGCTGATCGAAATCTGGGAAGCCTCGGTACGAGCAACACATGACTTTTTATCTGGCGAACAGATTAATGAATTGCGCCCATTAATTCTGCATACTTATTTACCAGCGCTGACTGTTTATAAAGCGATAAATGACAAACACGAAATTGAGGGTTTTATTAGTGTTGATCAGCATCGAGTTGAAATGCTATTCATATCCCCGGATTCCCGAGGTAAAGGCATCGGCAAAGCGTTGCTGAATTTTGCTATTAGCGAATTAGGTATCAATGAACTTGATGTTAATGAACAAAATACTCAAGGAGTGGGGTTCTATCAGCACTTGGGGTTTGAAGTTTTCAACCGCTCAGAAATTGACGGTCAAGGTAATCCATTTCCGTTATTACATATGCGAATTGAACGGCCGAACGCCGAAGCCACCTAACTCACACTTTCCTCACATAACGTTACTATTATCGAAGCAGCGACAATCTCTTCGCTGCCCAAACCTATATTTATTTCAAATTAAACTCTATCGCTAAAGTCAACTCCCTTGGCAAACCGGCCGGTTTCAGCCCTACCGACCGAGCTTGCTGGATCGCCGCAAGGGCAGCGCGATCCAATTCATCAGCGCCTGAACTCTGCACTAATTGGTGATTCGCCAAATCGCCGCTATCCAGCAAGCTAAACCTGACCTGAACTATCCCTTGCTGCTTCATCTTCTTAGCCCGACGCGGATAGCGTTTATGTTTTTCAATCTCACGACGCAAGGCAGCCTGATAGCTTTGTAACTCATCAGCTCCCACGCCAGTCATTGGTTGACTGGTCGTCGCCTGACGGGCGCCAGCTTGTGAATCCGCAGCATCTCTCCCCGCTAATTGAGCGCTGCCTTCCGTTTGCTCTGGCTGATTTTGCTCTGCTTCCTGTTTACGCCCACGCTCTGCCAGTTTTGGTTGAGGATCTTCTACCGGTTCCTTCTGTGGCTGAGGCTTGTTCTTCGGTTTAGCATCCGTACGTTTTTCCGGGCGTTCCTGTTTCCGTGGCTTATCCGCTGGCTTATTGAGTACTATTTTTGCCTCATGTGGTGATTCCGCTACCACTATCTCTGGCGGTAACGGGGGCGGAATAGGTTCCGGTTCTACAGGTTGTTCCTGTCCGGCCGATGCTGCCGAAGCAACCATTTCTATTGACATACTGATTATTGGCGAATTCACTGATTGATTATTCGCACTGTCATCACGCAGTAAATGCCGCGCCATAAGCCCAACAATACCCACGTGTAACAGTAAGGAAGCAAACAAGCCAATATAAAAACGATTTTTTATCATAACTTCAAGCCATCTTTCCGTTCGTTATCTGTGGAGATTGCCAGCGCTCTTAACGGCAACCGGCGAATCCCCCTTAAAGAGTCAGAACCGACTGGTGACACTAAGCTTAAACGTCCGTCCGGGCGCCGGCATCATGGAACGCGTTAATGGGTCCAGATAATAACGATCGGTTAAGTTAGTGCCGGATAATTCGACAACCACATCTGGCGTAACCTGATAATTAATATAAGCATCTACAGTCATTACTGAATTCCAGCGCATTGGATTATTATTTATTCCTTTATAAACGCCGGGCATTTTTTTCATTAACCATTTTTCATCCTTATTCTCCACACTGCTGTGGTATAATATTCTGCTACCGATTTCTAAATTTTCATCTAATAACCGGCCACCGATATTCAGATTAAGAGAATAACGAGGTGGAATAGTTGTCCTTAAAAAACCACCGGGAAAACCGCCATCAATACATTCAGGAACACCAAACTGGTTTCTTGGATCTAACATCAGCGATGAGGTTTTATCACAAACTTTATTCTTAAGATTATAAGATAGGCCAAAATGGGTAAAGAAACTACCGTTATCATAACGTCCTTGTACTTCTAAACCGGATAATTTCTGTTTATCTAGCTGAGTAAATACAAAATTACTATCACGATCAAAAACATGCTCAATGATGGTATTGTAATAAGCGAATTTAATGTCCGCATTACGCTCCGCGCCCAACAATTGGCTTAAATCATGCACATAACCCACTTCCACAGTTTTACTACGTTCAGGTTTAAAAGCACGTGTAGGTTTATCAGTTAAACCGGAAGAAAAGCCAACAGTATCCTCAAAAATACTCGGCATACGTACTGCTTCGGCATAACGGGTATAAATACGTGCGTTATCACTCACATAGGCCGTTGCGGAAAATACCGGCGCCCAGGCATGATCTTTACGTTTAGGTTGTTTAGACCAGCGCTCTTGTTCACTTTTCGCTTTATAAACGCCCTTATCGCTATTATTTAGTATTTCTCCAGAGTCATCAATATAACGGCTATTCTGTTGAGCAGCACTGTATTCATATTTATACACTTCTTTATTCGTCACAGGATCAATAATGCGTTCGTTCATATCAAGCTCCCCATTGAAATAGGGATTATCTTGTTTATATAACTTACCATCGCCATGATATTTCCAAAGCACATCTACCGGTACCATAGGGCGGAGAATTGAATCGCGTTCTTCTATTGTCGTGAAATTCTTTGCATGATATTCGTCAAATTCATCATCAGTTAGGCACCACAAACATTCCTCATATTTTCTATATAACTCAGCTTCCCGATCAGTAAGTGTTCTCATATATTGCAACCCTTGGCCAACCAATTTTTCATGCTTACTATAACCAATATCACGGGCCGCCAAACGTTCATTTAAAAAATCATCCTTAGACCAATAACTTACCCGTCTAGCACCCGCACTTAATGCCAGCCACGGAGTAGGACGCCAGTCAAAATTAAAGGCAATATTATTTTCCTGACGGCGCCCTTTTCTTGGTGGTGACCGAAAACTAGAAAAATTCTTCCCTTCATAATCATCATGGGAACCTAAACGTTCCCGTTGTAGGCTGGCTGACAAGGTTAAATCTAAATTTGAAGTCAATTCGAAAGCATTAGAGAGATCAACACCCCAACGGTTATTATGGGTATTCGTAGAAGCAGTATCTACCAAGCGGCCATCTTTATTCGGATCTCGTTCCTTACCATTTACATCCCAAACGGCATCCCGCTCTCGCGGTTCACGTGGATATCCCCCGGCAGTATTGGTATCGCTGATAGTACGGGTAATCCAAAATTTCATATCAAAATCAACCCATTTGTTCCCGTCAGGCTTCCACTTATAATCCAGATTAAACGCCTGCTGATGGACATTCGCCAGCGGCCACTGTGGTACAACATTACTTTCTGCCCTAACCCAACCCAGTCGCGAAGGCATAATCTCCCCGTAAATCGTTTTAGTATCGCGAATACCAAACCCAATCGTCTGTTGATTAGCCAGGTACCAGGTATTTTTAAACAACCAAGATTCCATTTCACTGGAAGTATTCGGCACCTCATTGCCAGGGCGATATACACGTGCAATAAAAGGCAGATAAGGATCATACGGCCGGGTACCACCATCAAGGATCTCTATATCCTTTTTATTAATGGGCTCATCATAGCGATGGGCGCCGCCCTTACCGGCAAAATAGTTTCCTTTACTGCGGTAACTATAAGCTGCCATTAAATCAAAATATTCCTGTCGGGTACCTATCGCCAGACGTATCGCATTATCTTTTAGGCCCAATAATTTATTATCTTTTGAGGTTTTTGGCGTAATTTCTAACGCGGGATCAACATAATTAAATCCCTGATTAAAACCGGGAATATCTCGATAATCTTGTCCCAATTCCAAATGCGGCACACGTTCCTTAACGGCATTACTGCTAGTTTCCAATTTCAAGTTAATACCAAATCGCTCATCTATGGGTACCACATCATCGATCCCCAGAGTTTTGATCATTACCGCCCCACCGATCGAACCTTTTACTCCACGAGTCAATGATGGACCCTTTTCTATTTCAATACTACTGATCAGGTTAGGGTCAATATAGTTACGATTGTTCGCACCGTTATAACCACGCCAGGTGGTAATTGCCTGCTCAGTACCATCAATGGTAACAGGAACCCGTCCCTGCCCTTGGATGCCACGAATATTAGGATCTAATGCGCCACTGTTTCTCGAATCACCACTAAATACGCCGACTGCGCTTTTTAAAACATCCGCCGGTGAAGCACCCTTATAGCGTTCTACCAAATCCTTACCCAAGTAAATATTGGTAATATCTTTATCATAAACCGCATCATAACCTGCCTCATCTTTTTCACTGGTCGCTGAAACGTTAATTTTACCGAGGTCAGCCTTATTTTCAGCAGGCTGTTTAGATGATTGAGCCGGGGTTATTAGTGTTTCTGCATCAGAACGATAAGGCATCATACTGTAGGCCAATGCCAGTATGAATGTTATTTTGCTATATTTATTATTTAATTTATACATAATCATTATCTGCCATAGTGTGGATTGAAATAACTTGTTACTTCAACCAGTATCAAAAATACTTTTCAAACCTGACTAACACTTCATTCTTATTATAGGAATAGAGCCAATCAACATTACTACTATTTTTTCTAAATCGATAAGTAATTACTGGGGTTAAACCGAAAACTTCAAATTTAGGCATACTCACAATTGCCGCATAGAATTGTTCATTATCTTTACGGCGTGCATTTAGAGGTACGCTGTAATCACCAAATTGCCGCTGGCGCAATGCAGTAAATACTACTGCATTAATTCCCGGGTACAATTGAGTGGAAATGCCTGCTCGCACGCCTTTTTGCTGATAATCATCCACTTTTTCAACACTGGTTTTATTAACCCAATCACCACCCACAAAGGTAATGGTTTGATCAGTTAAATAATAAGATAAGGTAGCATAAACAGAGGTCATATTACCGTCATTATGATTATAAAGTTTATGATAACGAAACTGCTTATATTCACCTTCCAAATTTAATGCCAGATTTTTGGATAGAATATGCATCCACTCAGTTTTTGCTCCCGTAGTACGATAACGGGAATGATTACCAACATAATTAAACTCAATAATCGGCCCCATTAGGAAATCATCTCTTTGGGCTTTATAACTATAACCCAAATAAGCAGAAGTGGTATTTTCATTCTCCTCACTATGATGACGATAACTTTCTCCATAAGTCATTGAGCGTAAAAAAACACCGTGGTGGCCATTTACCGGATATATCTTACGTAACGTAGCATCATAACTAATACCATTTGCCTTCTTTGCCATAGGTAAATTACGTTCAACCGCGCACTTACCATTTTCATGATAGATAGTGCAAACAGGAGGCTTATCCGGCGACATATTCGTGTTATCGTTAAAGATATATCCCACAGAAAAAGATCCACGCCAGGCATTGCGCAAATTAATCGCCTCCTGATAATTAGTTATATTCTTAATGACTGCTGGTGGTAATTTATTTTCACTATCGCGACTAGCCGCTGAAATCTCATTAAATAGTAAACTGGCTTCTCTATTTTTTTGATTCTCATAATAGACCCTGGCTAACTCTAATTTAGCACGGGTAAAATCAGGTTGTTTCTGCAAGATGGCCTGATAATGCTGTTCTGCCGCAGCTAGATCACCCTGTGAACGCGCCAGATTTGCCTGAGCAAAATGGACCAATTGGGTATCATGTCCAAGTAATTTCTGGTATATCAACAAAAAGCGATCAACATCCTTCACTTGTTGATGATTGATCGCTAAATAGAGCGCCTGGCCGATATCATTCACATTATTTTCAACACTGAACGTTTGCCCATTAAGAACTATCGATAAATGATCCGTTCTTTTATTCACGGTTTCATCCGTAACAAGCGCTTTTTCTTGATCCTGCAAATTACGTTGTACGTTATACCATAATCTTCTACCGGTATCTTCATCTGCCAGCACCATAGATGGCCCTATAAACAAACAGCTAATGAGTAAAATCAAACGGATAATTGAGGTATTTAACATCGGTAATATCACTGCTTAATCGTCGAACCAGGAATAAACAAAAATAAGACAAAGCCCATATGAACTTTGTCTTATCCAGTCATTACAAACTCATATTATGGGTTCTTAGTTCCGCCAAAGGCGGTATCTTTACTATGGTCCGAAGCAAACGTAGCAACCCCTGCTAAACTATCTGCATTATCACCAAAGAAATGACCGCTGTTTGTACCGACAACATTTCCAGCAGTTGCCCTACCTGCAAATGAACCATCTGTTCTAATTCTGGAATCAATACCAACGGTCAATGCGCTATTCGCTATTGAACCGGAGAGCCTTTTCTGCCCGAAATCAGCAGTAAATGTCCCATTTAGGGCATTGCTACCATTATATTGGTTAATTCCTTTAACCGTATAAGTCGCAATACCACCGGTAGGTAAATTAGTTGTAACATTTTTACCGGAATAATAGGCAGTATGAGCAGTATCAGTCACCTTGCCATCTTGTGACCATTCACCAAAATAGACATCAGCATTAGCCACTTTACTAAAGCTGAATACCCCCATCCCTCCGTGGCTACCTGATCCAGGCATAGAAATTTTGTGAATCCCATTTGCATCCGCTGCTGCATAACGGGTAAGCCCTGAGAAACTCACAATTTGACCACCAGCAATGGAATGTACCCCAATTCCTGGTTCCTTCCCTGGGCTTCCATGACCAACACCACCCTGTTTAGTCACTCCTACCTTAATGCTAGGTTTATTCTCATCAAACTTTTGAGTTTGCCCAAAACCTGGATCAGCCATAACTTGTGTTACTAATCCACATGTACCTAATACTGCAATTAACACTTTAACTTTGTTCATAGCATATTCCTTATGTTAACTAATTAAATGTTAGAGTATTGCTTATTACATAGTTTTAGTACCGTCCGAAGACTGGCGCGCATATTAACGTACTTTTAATAAAAAATGAAATGATAATCATTATCATAAAACAATTGTATCTATTTGTATAGAATGGCAATTAATACAGATAACTATTTAATTATTAAATAAATATTCACTATAACCTTAATATAATGATGGATATAATATTAGGTGAATCACCAATAATGAGCGTAAAAAAATCGATACAAATAGATATATGAATGGGAAATTATTTCAATTGTAAATTAATTACAGTGTTACTGTTTAAATAGAAACTATTTTATACAAAATTAGCTATTTCACATTAATTAAGAATTATTTAACAATGAGAAATAAAAATCAAAAATATATATTTCATCCAAATGATTTAAATAAGTAAAATTACTTCTCCAAATGTACATATACCTATTCAGATAATAATCACTAATCTATCATTTATTAAACTCACTAAAACAAAAATATTACCAACATAACTTAAATTATAACTAAATATCATTTTACATTGATGACAAACTAAATAACCACAGTCTTAGAGAGTAAATTTTCATTAACTATAATTTTTTACAAAACAAATGATCAAATGACAATATTGATACTCTTCTAACTCTAAGATTAAAGAATTGAATTAAGTTATTTAAATAAATCAAGAAAATTTCCCTATCTCTCGACAGGGAATCTATGTAAATATGATAATTGTTAGGTTAATATGAATATTATTCAGGCTCCTTATATCCTTGCTGGATCAGAATTATGTCCCAATGCTCTAAAATATATCTAGATTCTTCATCTCCCATATCAGCCATCTTCTTAAAATATATTTTTGCTTTCTCTAAATCTTGTGGAACATTACCATCACCATGTAAATAAGTGACAGCAATATTATTATATGCTCCTATAAAACCTAAATTACCCGCTCTTTCGTAAAGTTCTATTGCCTTTTTTGCATCCTGCTTATCGCTATCGCCAGACGTATAAGCAACGCCCAACCAAAATAGAGACAACATATGGTTTTTATCTAAGTCTAATGCTTTCTCATAATAATGTTTAGCCATTTGATAATCTATTTCAGATTGAGCTAATGCGCTATCACTATATAAACGGCCAAGAAAAAAATTAGCATCCGCACTCCCTTTTTCTGCCAGTTTCTCTAAGTTATGGAATTCCTCAACAGTTCTGGGTGTTTTCAGAGTAATTTCCTTATCCTCATAATTCATTCCTTTATACACCGTTTTCGGAATATATTTTTCTATATTTTCCGCATACACATTAGAAGCCAGCAAAACCGTCATCAAAATAATATACTTCATGATATTATCCTAAATTATTTATCAGGATACTCTGTAGCTGAATGAGATTCATTTTTAACATTTTCAGTCCTCAACTTCAAAGCTGTTTTTCACTTTCTTACCAAAATAAAGTATAGTTTCCTGTTTTTCCAAAGGAAAATATATTATCAAATAGAAGAGATAACCACACAAAATAGAAACATATTATTTACCAAATTGAGTAAAATAAACATATTACGAATGCAACTTAAATTCCTACTTAAATATAACTCTTTATTGATAACAGATTTAATAATCATGACTTTATAAAATAATTTTTATTTACAATAAAAATTTCTCATCGAATAAACTCACAAGTAAAAACACTAATTCCATTTCAATTCAAATATAAAGTAGTTGAATGAATAATTTAAATAATTTGATAAATCCCCTATCTTTCAACAGGGGATTTATGTAAACATGATAATTATTAGATTAATAGTTAGTATCAATCAGGCTCCTTATACCCTTGCTGGATCAGAATTATTTCCCAATGCTCTAAAATATATCTAGATTCTTCATCTCCCATATCAGCTATTTTCTGGAAATACATTTTCGCTTTCTCTAAATCCTGTGGAACATTACCGTCACCGTGTAAATAAGTAACAGCAATACTGTCATACGCTCTTATAAGGCCCAAACTACCCGCTCTTTCATAAAGTTCTATTGCTTTTTTCACATCTTGTTTATCTCTACCTTTATATTTATAAATTCCACCCAACCAATATAAAGCTAACATATGGTTTTTATCCAGGGCAAGATCACGAATGTTTTTTAGCCAAAATAAAATAGGTTGCTTCAAATAAAGCACTGTGATCTTATACTCTCTTTTGAGAGTGAAAACCTATATCATGTGCCTTGAGAACTTTACCCTTCATTTTTCGGCAATCCAAGACCCTCGCCAGAGTGCGAAAGTCACCTATCCTTTATTTGACATCCTGTTTTCGTCACTGTGTGCCGTGATTGCGGGCGCAGAAGGCTGGAGTGATATTCAGGAGTATACCGAAGGGCACCATGATTGGTTCCTGAAACAAGGCATGTTCAAAGAAGGTGTCCCTGTTGATGATACGTTTGCCCGCCTTATTTCGCGCATTAACCCGGAACAATTTAACCTCTGTTTTATCAACTGGATGAAGGCTGTTCATGAACTCACCCAGGGCGAATTAGTGGCCATTGACGGTAAAGTATTGCGGGGCGCTTATTCACCGGAAGAGCGCCTTTCCACGCTGCATTTGGTGAGCGCTTATGCCACCACGAATAAACTGGTGATGGGTCAGGTTAGGACAGAAAAGAAGTCCAATGAAATCACGGCTATTCCTGAGCTGATTAAATTGTTAGACCTAAAAGGCGCGTTGGTTTCCCTTGATGCGATGGGATGTCAGACCCGGATAGCTCAGGCACTCCTTGATGCGGGTGCGGATTATTTGTTCAGTGTTAAAGATAACCAAAAACATCTCCACAGGGCGATTCAAAAGGCGTTAAAAGCCCAGCGTATCGCGCCTTCGGTAAGAGAAAAAGTCATGCTGGAACAGTCGCATGGACGCCTTGAAATCCGGGAAAGTCATGTCATCAGTGCCGAGACACTCAAAGCAGAATTCCCCGCCTGGCCGGAATTAAAAACCCTTGGTGTTGTCATGGGTTACCGGCAAGAAAAAGGCCAATCACCCAGTCTGGAGTATCGTTATTACATCAGCTCAGCCCCCCTGACAGAAGAAAGCTTAGCTCAGGCAGTGCGCAGCCATTGGCGTATTGAGAACAATCTCCATTGGGTATTGGATGCGACGTTTCATGAGGATGATTGTCAGATTTATCGAGAAAATGCGGCGGAAAATATCGCGATATTGAGGCGAATTGCCTTGAATATGCTGAAAACAGAAGGCAGCAAATTAAGTATAAGAAAGAAACGAATGCGAGCCTGGATGAAAACGCAATTTCTGGAACAAGTCGTACAAGCAGGATTTTCTAATCTGAATAATATTTAAGCATTCATGCGGTTGCCCTGGGTTTTTATCTAGGTCTAAAGCTTTCTCATAATAATATTTAGCCATTTTATAATCTCTTTCAGATTTCGCTAATGCGCTATCACTATATAAACGGCCAAGCAAAAAATTAGCATCCGCACTCCCTTTTTCTGCCAGTTTCTCTAAGTTATGGAATTCCTCAACAGTTCTGGGTGTTTTCAGAGTAATTTCCTTATCCTCATAATTCATTCCTTTATACACCGTTTTCGGAATATATTTTTCTATATTTTCCGCATACACATTAGAAACCAATAAAACCATCATTAAAATAATATACTTCATGATATTGTCCTAAATTTTTTATCAGGATACTCTGTAGCTGAATGATATTCATTTTTAACACTTTCAATCCTCAACTTCAAAGCTGTTTTTCACTTTCTTACCAAAATAAAGTATAGTTTCCTGTTTTTTCAAAGAAAAATATATTATCAAATAGAAGAGATAACCATAAAAAATAGAAACATATTATTTACCAAGTTGAGTAAAATAAATATATTAAGAATGTAACTTAAACTCTGAATTAAATATAACGCTTCATTGATAACAGATTCAATAACCATAATTTTATAAAATTGTTTTTATTCACAATGAAAATTTTCATGAAATAAACTGTCAAATGGCAATATTGATAATCTCTTAACATAACTGAAAAAGTTAAATAAATTATTTAAATAATTTGATAAAATCCCCTATCTTTTAGACAGGGAATTAAATTTAAATATAATAACGATCAGACTAATATGAATATCATTCAGGTTCTTTATATCCTTGCTGCATCAACATCATATCCCAATGTTCTAAAGAAAATTTAGCTTCTTTATCTCCCATGTCAGCTATCTTCTGGAAATATATTTTCGCTTTCTCTAAATCTTGTGGAACGTTACCATCACCATGTAAATAAATGACAGCCATATTATTGTATGCTTTTAAAAGACCTTGACGACCGGCTCTTTCGTAAAATTCTAATGCTTTTTTTGCATTCTGCTTATCGCTATCTCCAGATTCGTAAGCCAAACCTAACCAAAATAAAGCCAATGTGTGGTTTTTATCTAAATCTAAAGCCCTCTTATAATAATATTTAGCCATTTCATGATCCCTTTCCGAACTTGGTAATGAAATGTCACTATATAAACGGCCAAGCAAAAAATTAGCATCCGCATTCCCTTTCTCTGCCAATTTTTCTAAGTTATAAAACCCCTCAACGGTTCTGGGCGCTTTTAAGGTAGTTTCTTTATCCTCGTAATGCATGCCTGTAAACACCGTTTTGGGAATATATTTTTTCATATTCTCCGCATACACATTAGAAGCCAGCAAAACCGTCATCAAAATAATATACTTCATAATATTGTCCTAAATTTTTTATCAGGATACTCTGTAGCTGAATGATATTCATTTTTAACACTTTCAATCCTCAACTTCAAAGCTGTTTTTCACTTTCTTACCAAAATAAAGTATAGTTTCCTGTTTTTCCAAAGAAAAATATATTATCAAATAGAAGAAATAACCATAAAAAATAGAAACATATTATTTACCAAGTTGAGTAAAATAAATATATTAAGAATGTAACTTAAACTCTGAATTAAATATAACGCTTCATTGATAACAGATTCAATAACCATAATTTTATAAAATTGTTTTTTATTCACAATGAAAATTTTTTATGAAATAAACTGTCAAA
Source organism: Photorhabdus akhurstii (assembly GCF_019090985.1). Classification (NCBI taxonomy): domain Bacteria; kingdom Pseudomonadati; phylum Pseudomonadota; class Gammaproteobacteria; order Enterobacterales; family Morganellaceae; genus Photorhabdus; species Photorhabdus akhurstii. The sequence goes on from NZ_CP020335.1 coordinate 4,136,897, forward strand.
TGGCAATATTGATACTCTTTTAGCTCTAAGATTAAAGAGTTGAATTAAGTTATTTAAATAAATCCAGAAAAATCCCCTATCTCTCGACAGGGAATTTATGTAGATATATACCCGTCATCTTTCAAGTTGCCTCTTTGTTGGCTGCACTCTCTCACCCCGGTCACATAGTTTTCTATGCTCCCGGGGATTCGCTCCCTTGCCGTCGCGATGCATCTTGAAATCCATAGGGTATAGTGGTTATTAGGTTAATACGCAATTACTTGAGAAATCATTCCTCTCTGTCTAACCTTTAATATGGCAAACAGCAAAATAGCATTCACAAAGAGACCCAAAACCAATCCATACCAAAACCCTATAATTCCCATACTCTCGGTTACCCAGTCTGTCAAAGCCAAAACAAACCCTAATGGCAAACCAACTAGCCAATAACCGAATAACGGCGCGTAAAATACCGATCGGGTATCATGAAAGCCCCGTAAAATACCGGATAAAGCCGCCTGACAAGAGTCAAAGAATTGGAACAGGCATAATAGGAAGATTATGTTAAGCGCAATTATTATGACGCCGTTGTCGTTAGTATAGAGTGAAATAAATGAACCGGCGAAATAATAGATTAAAACGCCAATAACTACGGAAATAGATAAAATTAAAGCAATTGAGATCCTTATAGTCCCTGTTAATGCTGTTCTATCTCTCTTCCCAATATAGGAACCGACTTTTACAGTCACAGCGGCCGCAATCCCCCCAGTTATGGTATAGATGATAGAGGTAATATTAAGCATAATATTATGCGCAGCAATGACTTGAGCACCTAAAGGAGCAGCGGTTATCGCAATCACATCTAAAAAAACCATTTCAACAAAAAGAGCCAATCCACTTGGCATACCAATATAAAAAGTCCTAACCAAAGCATGATATTTCGGCAAACTAAAATCTGGCCTATACCGACGATATTCTTTCTTTAGCAAGAAATAGATAATCAAGAATACAGCAATTAGATTATTAATAATTGCAGTTGTAATACCCGCGCCAATGCCTCCCATTTCTGGCAGACCTAGTTTTCCATAAATAAATATGTAATTTAATGGTATATTCAATAATAAGGAACCCGCAGACAAATACATTGCGATTTTTGTGTCTTCCAATCCTTGTAGAAATGAACGAAAAACATTAAATATCATAACACTAGGAACACCACACGCCAGAGCGATAACATAGCCCTGTGTAATGTCTAAAATATGCTCATCGATACCTATGAAGGAAAGTAGCCAGCTCACTAACATTAATAAAAGAATTATTGGTATCGAAAGTATCACCGCCAGAAACAAGTAATTTTTAAGACTGTCTTTAATCCCTTCGTCATCATGTTCAGCTTTCTGCTTTGCGACATCTGCCGCCAGCATGATAATCGTCCCATACCCTAATACAAATATAGGAAACCAAATACTACTTCCTAATGTTACTGCTGCTAAATCAGCCGTAGCATAGTGACCAGACATCACAATATCAACAAAACTCATTGCTGTACGTGCTATCTGACTAACAATGATAGGGAAAGAGAAAAATAAAAGTTGTTTTAACTCCCGCCGGTTTGAAAACTTAGCCATAAGAATCCCATTAATTTATTGGTTAGTTCCAATAATTGATCATACTAACAATAAATTACGACCAAAATCATTTAAAAAAGTCTGAAAAAATTAGAATTACGAGTATACCTTCTATTTTCGCTCAGGCAACAGCGAATAAATAAATTAAAGCAATCTAACGAAAACTAACTATTTCACAGAAATTTTTGTGATCTTTATAAAAGATTGAATATTTATTTAAGTATTTTGTTTCAATTTTATATTTTAATAGTTAATGTTACTTGGCTGAAATTATTGAAGTATTTTGTGATAACATCCACATTATTAAAAAATAAAGAGACCAGCATAGCTAAAGTAGATAATTAGTAACTTTTTCAAATTGTTTCTTTAATTAATAAATAATTAGCGGAAATATCATGTCTATACAGATATCTATTCTAACAGTTCATCAATCAAAAAGAGATATAAATCAAGTTCTTTGTGAGCAATTCCTTATGAGCAATTCCTTATGAACAATAGTAAGTAAGGCTATGGTTTTAACAAAAGCCGCTTACACCTATTTATCAAAGATATATGTCATCTTACCGTAAAAAAAGAGATCGAAAATGAAACCAGAAACTCTTGCTATCCACGGCGGATATTCCCCTGATCCAACAACCAAAGCCGTTGCCGTTCCTATCTATCAAACGACATCCTATGCGTTTGACGATACCCAACACGGCGCCGACCTATTTGATTTAAAGGTTGAAGGCAACATCTATTCCCGCATTATGAACCCAACTAATGATGTATTAGAAAAACGGGTTGCTCTACTTGAAGGAGGCATCGCTGCTTTAGCGGTCGCATCTGGCATGGCGGCTGTCACCTGTGCGATTCAATCCATTGCCAGCGTTGGAGATAACATTATATCTGTTGCTAAGTTATATGGCGGCACTCATAACCTGCTAGCTCACACATTGCCGCGATTCGGGATTGAGACACGGTTTGCTGAACACGATGATATTACAGCACTGGAGTCACTGATTGATGATCGTACCAAGGCGGTATTTTGTGAATCTATTAGTAACCCGGCCGGTAATATTGTTGATCTGAAAAAATTTGCCGAAGTCGCTCATCGTCATGGCGTCCCTTTAATTGTTGATAATACCGTCGCCACGCCTGTGCTTTGTCGCCCCTTCGAGCATGGCGCTGATATCGTTATTCACTCTTTAACCAAGTATATGGGAGGGCATGGTAACTCTATTGGCGGTATCATTGTGGACTCCGGCAATTTCCCCTGGAAAAAATATAAGCAACGGTTTGCTGTATTGACTACCCCAGATCCCTCCTATCATAACGTCATTTATACCGAGCAATTCGGTAAAGCGGCATTTATCGGGCATTGCCGTGTGGTTCCGCTACGTAATATGGGCGCTGCATTGTCGCCTTTTAATGCTTTCCTTATTTTACAAGGATTGGAAACACTGGCATTAAGAATGGAACGTCATACTGAAAATGCGCTGAGAGTCGCCCATTATCTGCAAGATCATCCTCAAGTTAGTTGGGTGAAATATGCCGGGTTGCCAAACCATCCAGAACATGAACTGGCTCAACAGTATGTGAATGGGAAGCCATCAGCGCTCCTCTCTTTTGGTATTAAAGGCGGGCAACAATCCGGCGCGCGATTTATTGACGCACTAAAATTGATTGTGCGGCTGGTTAATATTGGCGACGCTAAATCACTCGCCTGTCATCCAGCGTCAACAACCCATAGCCAATTAAATGATGAGGAGTTAATTAAAGCTGGCATATCACAGGATATGATTCGCTTATCTATCGGCATTGAACATATCGACGATATTATTGCTGATCTTGCCCAAGCTCTGGATGCATCGAAATAATTTAAAGTTGTCATATACCCTATGGATTTCAAGATGCATCGCGACGGCAAGGGAGCGAATCCCCGGGAGCATAGAAAACTATGTGACCGGGGTGAGTGAGTGCAGCCAACAAAGAGGCAACTTGAAAGATGACGGGTATATACCCCGTTCTCACGAACGGGGTCTTATTCATCGATCCTCACTGTTCTTTTCTACCTATCTCAATTATTTTTTCCTAATCCATGTTGTCGACTTTAATTACCTTTCATTTTTATTAATCAATATTAACACCATATTGAATGACTAAAACGAAAAGCATAGGGGTAATAAATTAAATCGGTAACTCCGTCGCCAATATTCGATAAAGTAATTCATATCTCCGCGACAAAACGGGGAGATCAATAATAGCTCTCGGATAAATAACGATTATTCACGTCAAATATACAAGGAAAATAGATGAAAACTCAGTTAGCCTATACGTTGTTATTAAGCACATTGTTCAGTGGATATGCTCTAGCGCAAATCCCCAATGAATTCAGCCCTACACCGTCATTTGAAGATAATTTCGATGGCACAACGCTTAATACCCAAAAATGGGATTATCGTGGCCTGGGCGTCAGAAAAAATTGTATTAATACTCAATCAGCGGTTATCGTGCGAAATGGTCATTTAACCATAAAAACCTATTCCGATAGTTCTTCCGGCAAGCTACAGAATTATTGCGGCATGATTTCAACACAAAAAAGTTTCCTACAATCATATGGCTATTGGGAAGCCGCTGTCAGATTTAATCGTGCGGAAGGTAATCAAGTTGCATTCTGGGTCCAATCACCGACAATGGGCCTCGATTTAACCAATCCAGAAAAATCAGGTGTCGAAATTGATGTATTTGAACATTTAGCTGAAGCGACACAGGATCAATATGATCACGCTATTCACTGGAATGGTTATAGCAGCGCTCATAAGCAGTGGTCAAAGAGATCGTCTACCAGTAAACTTGCTGACGGTAAGTTCCATAAATTTGCTGTAGCATGGACACCAAAAGGTTACACATTTTATGTTGATAATATTCCTCAAAATCTGTCGGGGCTAGATCAAGTTCCAATTTCAATCGCCAACCAATATATTATTTTAAGCTCCGAAGTACCGCGCAGTTATCCAGCTCAAGGTTATGGCCCGATAAATACAACAACCGCAACATTCGATGTGGATTATGTAAAAGTTTATCCGTATATCGGTAATAAGAAATAATCATCGATCAGGAAAAAGGAAAGCAAATAATTGGCGCCCAATAATTGGACGCCTTTTTCTCATTAAAATTTTATATCTAATTTCGCCCACACTGTCCGGCCGGGTTCATTCACTGAGGTATTCGCTGAATAACCAAAGGTGCTATTACCAGCAAGGTTGAGGTGTTCGCTGTATTCTTTATCCAAAATATTGTCGATACCCGCGCTCACTTTTATATTTTTATTAATCTTATAGGCAGCATTTGCAGAAAGTACGCCGAAACCTGAACTATCTTGGAAATCTTTACCGACAACATTACCCTGCCCCTCGGCAATCCGATGCTGGCTGCTAACCAATCGCCACAAACCGGTACTGCTCCAATCACCACGTTCATAGGTCAATCCGAAGCGGGCTTCCAGAGGCGGGATCTGAGGCATCGGTTTGCCATCCGTTCTGTTTTCTCCCCAAGCATAGGCAAGGCTGGCGTCCGTTTTCCAATGATCTGTCAATTGATAACCAAAGCCCATCTCCCCTCCCATAATATTGGCATTAACGTTATCAGCCTGGCTAATACGGGCGTTTGTCGGGCTATATCTAAATAAGATGAAATCATTTACACGCCCTACATAAGCGGATACCCAACCATTAAAACGTTCCCCGGTATATTGAGCGCCAATATCAAGCTGGGTGGTTTTCTCGCTTTTTACCCCATCAAAAGCACTGGCACTCCCCGCCGGACCATATTTAGGCGAAAACAGTTCCCAATAGTCAGGGAAACGCTCGATGTAACCAATACCGACATAAAACATCATTGGCATATCAGCCAGAGTATGCTCTAAGCGCATAAAACCACTCGGTAAAGTATCATTACGCTCTTTTTCACTATTGCCAGCAAATTTCTTTACTCGGCTGCGATCAAGACGGGCGCCGGTTATTAATTCGCTCTGTTCTGTGGTATACCAAGTTAGCTCGCTAAACAGGCCATAGTTATAAAATTGAGCATCCTTTTGCCATGAGCTACCTGATTTATTACGGTGGGTATTGGTTTGCGTATCTGCGCCGCTTTCCAATTTAACGTCTTGCCATAGCCAAGTGCCCATGACTCGCCCCCCGACAACGCGACGATCCAGTTGCATCGACATACCGTGGTTCATATTCATGTGCATACCACACCCATGCTTACAACCCGAAGAAGAGATCCCCATCGACATAGGACTATTCGGGGAACGCAGCGTGATATTGTCCATAATATGGTTGGTATAGTTGTAATAAACTTGGGCTTCAACCTTATCAAGCACCTCACTGAGGTGAGATTTCTCAAAACGTAAACCGAGACTTTCACGTTTGAATTGCGAACCATCCATGCTACGTCCAGCATAACGGGCCTCATCATCACCTTTCCCGGCGGTCAATTCAAGCAATGTATCTTTATCCGGCGTCCACCCTAACGCAAGATCACTATTCCATTTATCCCAACGTGAAGGAACGCGATACCCATCGCCATCTTTGTAGTCATTTGAACGGGATTTATTTGCCATTAAACGTAAATATCCCAATTCACTGCCGATACTCGCATCAACATTGCCATCCCAACGGTCATTTGAACCCGTCAGTCCACTGGCATTGATTTTTGCTCCCGGCTCATCAAATCGCGGATGTTCACGTTCAAACCTTACGGTCCCAGCGGAAGCGCCGGGTCCCCACAATACCGTTTGAGGCCCTTTAATGACTGTCAGCAAATCATAACTTTCTGGCGAAATATAAGATGAAGGGGCATCCATTCTGCCGGGACAAGCCCCTAGCATTTCTGCGCCATCAGTCAGAAGTTTAATCCTTGAACCAAACATTCCGCGAAATACCGGGTCCCCATTGGTGCCACCGTTACGGATTTGAGAAAATCCCGGTATGGTTTTCAAATAGTCAGAGCCGTCACTGGCCGGAACCGGCTGACGAGGCGTTTTTGGCGAGGTGACAATTGACAAAGGAGAATGCAAAGGTGCTGTTACCGTGATCACATCACCATCATTGGTTTTTAAACCGTGCACATGGTCGCGTGAATCAGGTGAAGTTTCAGCTGCATAGCCATTAAAAGCAGCCAACAGAAAAAGCGGCATTGCCGAATTAATACAACGGGACAGCGTATTTTTTTTATGAGAAATATTTTTTTCGAATATCATCATCTTGCCTTAAATGTAAATCCACCTTCCAAAGTGATATTTCTATCAAAAGCGGAATACGTTATAGAATCCAACCAAATTATTTTTGGTATGAACAAACCTTCCCTGACTCAACAATGAGCAGGACAAGACATTTCATTATGTTTAAATTAACGAGATGAGATCTGTTCAGGCGGAGCACGAGGCAATGAATCAGAAAAGATGAAATGCGGCAGAAAGGAAGCTACAGTTTGAATCGGTGGTGGCCGTGAAGTCAGCGAAGTTGACCAAAATAGCGGTGTATTCGCCAAATCCAGCATAGGTATATGGATCAGAAAAACGCAGTATCCACAGGCAATATCCTCCAACATCGACATACCACCATGCATACCCATCTGCATGCCATCATGATGGTTAGTACTATATGACTTAGTCGCATGTGATACGGAAGAAACGTCAGAATGAGACATATTCCGAGGCATATCATCGTCAGATGACATCGCCACATGGCAATCGACCACTCTCGATGAATGAGCCTCACCAATGCGCGCATGTTCCAGTGACCGAGAGATCACTGGCGCAATGAACAACATCAGTATCGCGAATATACCGAGCCAAGCTGGCAAGCGGCTTCGCGATGTATAAAATTGGATCAGTGACAAACTAAGCCTATTCTGTAGAGAACACATTCAGGGACGAGATTGTACGTATTTAACGACCAAATGTTAAAACACTTTATGCAGGAATGTCGCTTTAGCGGCAAAATTTATTATTTTTCTAAAATCTGCGGGATTATTTTCATTAAATTCGACCAAAATTTCAGCCCGCCATATATATCCGGTAAAGCACAAGATACTATTTTACTTTAAAATGGTTAAAAAAATGCCAACCATGACTATCAAAGTACAAATCAATCTTACCAGCCCTATCTTCTCTTTGAGAATCCATGCACTGAAAATAATGCCAAAAATCACACTTGTTTCCCTCAGTGCTGAAACTAACGCGGCAAGGCTTCGAGAAAGGGCCAACCTGCATGTTGAAATCCATAGGGTATATAGTAATTGTTAATAAAGCAGTTTATGGAGGCAGTATCCCGCTTCTAGAAAATCAACAAGGAAAAATCAAAGCGCCGCAATATTATGAAAAGCTATTCACTGAAAAACAGCTTCTCGAATGACGTCTAATGAAGCAGGATTTTCAATCAGGGCAAGATCACCGGGTTCACGTCCTTCACATATTGCCTGCATGGTTCGACGCAACATTTTTCCTGAACGTGTTTTGGGAAGCTGAGAGACAAAATAGATCCGTGCCGGGCGGCCTACACTACCAATTTGCTTATTGACCAAATCCATCAAGACTTTTTCCAAAACAGCAAAATGCTCGGCATTCTGGATCTCCTTCCCATCCTTTAGGACAACAAAAGCAACCGCGACTTGCCCTTTGATAGCATCCTTAATGCCAATAACAGCCACTTCGGCAACATCTTCATGGCTGGCAATACACTCTTCTATCTCCCTTGTTCCCAGACGGTGCCCGGCCACGTTAATCACATCATCCGAACGCCCCAAAATAAAATAATAACCATTACTATCACGGATACCCCAATCGAATGTGGAATAAACAGCATGCTCAAAATGTCGCCAATAGGTGTTGAGAAAACGTGTATCATCACCATAGATAGTTTGGATGCAACCTGGGGGCAAAGGCCCTTCAATAACGAGCATTCCTTTTTCGTTATCACCACACGCTTTGCCAGTCAGTTCATTGATGAGCTTGACATGAAAACCATACATCGGGAAACCAGTACTGCCAAATCGACTCGGCCTGTCATCCAGCGGGCGGGCAATAGCCATAATCGGCCAACCGGTCTCGGTCTGCCAGTAATTATCTATGACCGGGACATTAATAGCCTCAGCAATCCAGCGGGCGGTATGCTCATCTAGCGGTTCTCCCGCCAAATACAATGTTTTAAGTGATGAAATATCGTATTTACCAATACATTCAATTGGATATTTTTTCAGTACACGAATCGCTGTAGGTGCTGAAAACATCTGCGTTACTTGATATTTCTCCACTATTTTCCACCAAATGCCCGCATCTGGCCGTATCGGCAGCCCTTCATACATAATCGTCGCCATTCCTGCAATTAAAGGAGCATAAACAATATAAGAATGCCCGACGATCCAGCCGATATCTGAGGTGCTAAAAAACACCTCCCCCGCTTTACCGCCAAAAATGATATCCATAGATGTTGCCAGTGCGACAGCATAACCTCCAACATCACGCTGTACGCCCTTTGGCGTGCCCGTTGTGCCGGATGTATAGAGCACACAGGAGGTTTCATTTGATTCAAGCCAGGTCACGGGTACGTCTGCATCAAAGTGCTCTTGCCGCAATGTAGCGAAATCGATATCTCTCCCCGGCACCCAAACCATTTCCGATAGTCCGCGGTTAACCATCAACACATGACGGGGTTTGTGATTCGCCAGTTCGATAGCCTCATCCAACAATGGCTTGTAAGGAATAACTTTGCCGCCGCGCGATCCTCCATCAGCAGACACCACCAACACTGGCTCAGCATTATCCAGCCGAGTAGCAAGGCTTTGAGAAGCAAAACCACCAAAGACAACAGAGTGAACGGCACCAATACGGGCACAAGCGAGCAAAACAAACAAAGCTTCAGCAACCATTGGCATATAAACTAAAACCCTGTCACCTTTTTTAACCCCCAGAGAGAGCATCATAGCCGCCGTTCTATTCACTTCCTGATGTAATTCCCTGAAAGTAAATACTTTCTCACTATTGGTTTCTGTTGAAATCGTGATAAGCGCTTTGGCATCGGGCTGGCTTTCCAGCCAGCGATCCAACGCGTTGTAACATAGGTTGGTTTTTCCCCCGCAAAACCAGCGAGCAAAGGGAGGATTGCTATAATCCAGCACTTGCTCAAACGGGTGTTGCCAGAAAATACGTTGCGCCTGTTCTGCCCAGAAAGAATTGGGATCATCAATAGATTGCTGATAAAAAGCGTTGAATGACATAATCTCTCCTAGTGCTGCCGTAGATGATAGAGCGGCACTTGGGAGAGCGGCCGCCGATAGCATGACAAATTTAAATAACGTACAAATCGAGATATTCGTTTACAGACATGTTTTCCAGTAACGAACGGTCAAGGGAAACAGACAGGATTTTTTTCTGTTGTGTCTCAGGGAACTGGCGTGCCAGGTTGGTGCTGAATTTTTTCAGCAATAATGGAATACCTTCCTTACGGCGGCGAGCATGGCCGATGGGGAATTCAACTTTAACTTCATCAAGCTGGCTGCCATCTGTAAACGTAACAGTTAATGCGTTAGCAATAGAGCGTTTTTCTGGATCGTGATAATCACGGGTAAAATCAAGATCTTCAACACACACTATTTTTTCCCGCAGTGCATCAATGCGGGGATCTGCCGCAACGCTATCTTCGTAATCCGCCGCAGTAAGGCGGCCAAAAATCAAAGGAATCGCAACCATATACTGAATACAGTGATCTCGGTCCGCAGGATTGTTTAACGGGCCTTGTTTATCGATAATCCGAATGCAGGCTTCATGGGTACGAATGGTGATCTTTGTAATGTCATTGATAGTTTTACCTGCATCTTTCAATTGTTGATGCAGGCTCATTGCCGCTTCCACCGCAGTTTGAGCATGAAATTCTGCCGGGAAAGCGATTTTGAACAGCACGTTTTCCATCACATAAGAGCCATAGGCACGCTGGAATTTAAAAGGCTGACCATTGAACAGAACATCATAGAATCCCCACGTTTTTGCGGTTAATACCGAGGGATATCCCATTTCACCCTTTTGCGCCATCAAAGCCAAACGCACCGCGCGGGATGTCGCATCGCCGGCAGCCCAAGATTTGCGTGAACCGGTATTGGGAGCATGGCGGTAAGTTCGCAGCGACTGTCCATCAACCCAAGCCAGCGATACCGCGCTCAGGATCTCTTCCCGATTCAATCCCAACATTTCAGCAACAACAGCGGTCGAAGCCACTTTTACCAGCACAACATGATCTAAACCGACTTTATTAAATGCATTCTCCAGTGCAAGACATCCCTGAATTTCATGCGCTTTAACCATACTCGCCAAAACATCTTTGATCGTGAGAGGCTTTTTCCCACCAGCAACGGCATTTCTTGATAGCCAGTCAGCTATTGCCAAGATGCCACCGAGGTTATCGGATGGATGCCCCCATTCAGCGGCAAGCCATGTGTCATTGAAGTCTAGCCAGCGGATCATCGCACCAATGTTAAATGCCGCCTGTACCGGATCGAGTTGAAACCGCGTTCCCGGCACGCGCACGCCATTAGGTACCACTGTCCCCGGCACAATCGGCCCTAGCAATTTCTTACAAGCCGGATATTCCAGTGCCTCCAACCCGCAACCTAATGTATCCAGAAAGCAGTAATAAGCCGTTTCATAGGCGATGGATGATGTGATGGCGTATTCCATAACATAATCCACAATATCCACAATCACCTGATCATATTCAGGGCGATTGCTTACAACAGAGGTAGACATAATAATTCCTTGTTAAAAAAACACGTATACAGGGATCTCTGCATCGAAAATAGCGTTACCCACGTTTACTAATTGGCATAAATACTTGATTTTCTGGCCCGGTATAGTTGGCTGCTGGACGAATAATTTTGTTATCAATACGCTGTTCAATAATGTGGGCCGCCCATCCCGCAGTGCGAGCAATCACAAACAGTGGTGTAAACATCGCAGTTGGCACTCCCATCATGTGATAAGAAACCGCTGAGAACCAATCAAGGTTCGGGAACATTTTCTTATTGGCCCACATCACCGCTTCTATTCGATCCGCGATATCAAACATTTTGGTGGTTCCTGCCTGTTTGGAAAGTTGCAGAGCCACATTTTTAATCACTTTGTGACGGGGATCAGAGATGGTATAAACCGGATGACCGAAGCCGATAATGACCTCTTTTCTTTCTAATCGCGCCAGGATATCCCTCTCTGCTTCATCAGGATTTTCATAACGCTGTTGAATTTCAAAAGAGACTTCATTTGCTCCACCATGTTTTGGTCCTCTCAACGCACCAATCGCTCCGATAATGGCAGAGTAGATATCCGTACCAGTTCCTGCGATAACCCGGCTGGTAAATGTCGAAGCATTAAATTCGTGTTCCGCATAAAGAATTAGGGAGGTATGCATGGCTTTTTCCCACGATTCACTGGGTTTTTTACCATGCAGGAGGTGCAGAAAATGCCCGCCTATCGACTCATTATCCGTTTCCACCTCAATACGACGCCCATTGTGGCTATAGTGATACCAATAGAGCAACATGGAGCTGAAAGAGGCTAGTAATCTATCAGCAATATCACGCGCTCCCGCAAGATTATGATCGTCTTTCTCAGGCAATGTACAACCAAGAATAGAGGCGCCCGTACGCATGACATCCATCGGATGGGCAGCTGCGGGCAATGTTTCCAGTGCTGCCTTTACACTACTCGGCAGACCCCGTAATGCTTTTAATTTCGTTTTATAGGTAGCCAGTTCAGCGCAGGAAGGCAATTTTTCATGGATCAGTAGGTATGCAACTTCTTCAAATTCACACTGGGTCGCAAGATCAAGAATATCGTAACCACGGTAATGCAGATCATTACCGGTCTTTCCAACGGTACAAAGCGCTGTGTTACCCGCACTGACGCCAGAAAGGGCTACCGATTTTTTAGGCTTGAAAGTGGTTAACTCAGTCATCGTGTTCTGTTCGCTCATGGGTATCACCTCTACTGTTTTTATGCCATATAAAACGATGAAATTAGGTGGAACTGTCCATCATTGAGACTTTTTCTGGGAGAAAAGCACATCCAATTTTTGTTCAAAATCGTAGTAGTTGATGCTCTCGTATAACTCATTGCGAGTCTGCATCATGCTGATCACACTCTTCTGCGTCCCTTCGCGACGGAGTGTGGCATAAACCTGCTCGGCTGCTTTATTCATTGCTCGGAAAGCAGAAAGCGGGTAGAGCACGATGGAAACATCCACACTTTTCAACTCCTCAGTCGTGAAAAGTGGAGTCGCACCAAATTCGGTGATGTTGGCTAGTATTGGAACCCCGGTTGTTGACGCAAATGCTTGATACATGTGTAATTCAGTGATCGCTTCAGGAAACAGCATATCTGCCCCGGCTTCGATATAGGCTTTTGCCCTGTCAAGAGCCGCAGCTAATCCTTCAACAGCCAAGGCATCAGTGCGGGCCATAATGACAAAATGCTTATCAGTACGAGCATCGACTGCGGCCTTAATGCGATCAACCATTTCCTCTTTTGATACAATCTCTTTATTCGGGCGATGACCGCAGCGCTTCGCACCGACCTGATCTTCAATGTGCAACCCCGCCGCCCCTGCTTTGATCATTGAGCGCACTGTACGTGCCACATTAAAGGCAGAAGAGCCAAAACCGATATCAGCATCCACCAGCAATGGCAAATCACATACATCCGTAATACGACGAATATCTATTAACACATCATCCAGCGTTGAAATTCCCAGGTCAGGCATCCCCAATGAACCCGCCGATACACCACCACCAGAAAGATAGATGGCTTTATAGCCCGCCCGTTTAGCCAGCAACGCATGATTCGCATTAATGGCGCCAACGATCTGTAGTGGAGATTCGGCTTCTATAGCCTGACGCAATGCCAAACCAGCAGAGGAAAGCGCCATGTTAGGACCTCATTGTTATTATAATGAAACTCATTTGTTACCTAGCAATAGGTGTGCCAACAAAATAAAAAATGGCTGGCGGTTTTAAAAAACAAACACAAAATAACGATAAGATTTTGTTTTTTAATCGAAAAGTAACGATAAAAATATTTATTAGTTTGTAGGAAAGTACCATTGATAGAAAAACACACCTGTTTCATAATGAATCAATTACGTTTCACGAAACATGAATGAAACAATTGCGAAACATTGAACTATTGTGGTGGGAAAAACGAAAGCAGCGTACAGATAGAGGAATAGCATGGCAGAAATACCGTCAACAGAACGTGATAAACCGGTCATTTGGACAGTATCTGTTTCCCGTCTTTTTGATCTCTTCCGTGATATCACACCAGAGTTCGATCATCAGGCCAATATCACGCCTATCCAACTCGGTTTTGAAAATGCGGTTCAGCATATTCGTCAACGGTTAACAACTGAATGTTGTGATGCTGTGCTCTGTGCCGGTTCTAATGGCGCCTATCTTAAAAGCCGTTTGTCAGTGCCCGTTATTATCGCCAAAGCCAGCGGATTTGATTTTATGCAGGCATTAGCCCGTGCACGACAAATCAGCTCTCGTATTGGTGTTATCACCTATCAGAACACGTTACCCGCGCTAGAAGAATTTCAGCAACGGTTCAACTTGCGAATTGAACAACGCAGTTACGTAACGGAAGAAGACGCACGGGCCCAAGTCAATGCACTAAAAGCCATCGGCATTAAAGTGATTGTCGGTGCCGGGTTGATTACCGATCTTGCCTATGAAGCTGAATTGGTGGGTGTTTTTGTCTACTCCGCTAATTCTATCCGCCAGGCATTCCGTGATGCTCTGGATATCGCCAGAATGACCAAACTCAACCAAGCCTCAGTTTCTGCTTATCCAACCGAGAATAGTTTGCGTACCCGTCATACTCTCAATGATATCCGGGGAGATTCAGCGGTAATGGAACATGTGCGCAACACTATTATGCTATACGCCCGCTCGCCTGCCACAGTGCTAATACAAGGGGAAAGTGGTACAGGGAAGGAACTGGTGGCACAAGCCATTCACCATGAATATGCTCTGCGGTATGGTCAGATTGCAGGTAAACATCAACGCCCGTTTGTCGCCGTTAACTGCGGCGCCATTGCTGAATCCCTATTGGAAGCTGAATTGTTTGGTTATGAGGAAGGGGCTTTCACCGGTTCACGACGTGGAGGACGTGCGGGTCTTTTTGAAGTTGCTCATCGAGGCACGTTATTTCTGGATGAAATTGGTGAAATGCCACTGCCCCTTCAAACGCGGCTATTGCGGGTACTAGAAGAAAAATCCGTTGTCAGAGTAGGAGGGCACCGCCCCATTGTCGTTGATGTTCGGATCATTTGCGCCACACATTGCGATTTGGATACTTGGGTGCAAGAGGGGCGTTTTCGAACAGACCTGTTCTATCGTCTGAGTGTATTACGGATCAATATTCCAGCCCTCAGAGAAAGGGGCAACGATGTTGGTATATTGGCGCTGGAATATCTGCGACGAGCATTTGCCGCATTGAACTTGCCGGTATCACAATCAAGAGTGCAAGAGCTTGCTGCCTGTCAGGAAGCATTGCAAACCTATCATTGGCCCGGCAATGTCCGAGAATTACGTAATCTCATGGAACGGGTAACGTTATATCTCAGTGCTCATCCTGAGCATACCTTAACACCGGAATTGATATTAGCCCTTTCACCGGAGCGTAAATCTACACTCAAGCTGGCAGAAAAAAGTATAAAACCTTCGTTGACTGAACAATCCTCACTTGTTGCGCCACTTTCAGCCCATGAAACCTTGAAACGGTTTTCTGGCGATCGCCAAGCCGCTGCGGAGTATCTGGGGATTAGCCGCACTACATTGTGGCGACGACTGAAACAAGAATTGGCGGGGAATGAAGGAACGAACGTTAACGAAAACGTGATTTAAAACGTCGTTTTGAAATGCTTACGATAATCCTGTGGAGTACTACCGTATGCCCGGAAGAAACTACGACGCAAAGTATCTTCACAGCCGAAACCACAACGGGAGGCTATGCACTTGAGCGATAGCGTAGATTCAACTAAAAGTTGACGCGCCGCTTCCAAGCGGAATCGCTCCACCGCCTTAGCTGGCGTAATTCCTACATGTTGGCCATAGTGGCGCACAAAGCTGCGCTCACTCATATTGGCCCGGGCGGCCAAAGCGGCTACTGAGAGGTCTCCCGCCAAATTGTTGGTCATCCAAGCGTGCAAATCTGCAAATTTACTCGTACTGCTTTGTAATGCCAGTGGAGCACTAAACTGTTCCTGCCCACCGGGACGTTTGAGAAACATAACGAGTTCCCGTGCAACATCCAGCGCCAATTTATGACCGAAATCTTCCTCCAACAATGCCAGAGCCAAATCGATTCCTGCGGTGACGCCAGCAGAAGTCCACACCGGGCCATCCTGAATAAAAATAGGATCACATTCTACCCGCAATTTACTGTAACGCCGGGCTAGCTCGGCACAGCTACTCCAGTGTGTGACGACTCTGCGACCATCAAGCAACCCGCAAGCAGCCAGAATGAATGCCCCACTGCATATAGACACAATACGCCGGGCCAGCGATGCATGCCCCTTTAACCAATCACGTAATGGCAAATGGTTCGACGCTGATTCAACGCCAATGCCCCCGGCAACGATCAGAGTATCGGCGGGAGAATCCAACTTAGGTAAGGGTTCTGCCTGCACAGTTATTCCGGCTTGCGTCATTACCTGCCCGGACTCACAAGCCACGACTTTTATGGCGTAAGGCCGCCTGTGACCAGCCTTCTCTGCCAGTTCATTGGCTGTGGTAAAGACCTGCAATGGCCCTGAAAGGTCCAGCAGATTTACGTTGGGGAAGATTAGAAAATAGAGAGTTTTAATGTCCATAAGGCAATTATGGCAGTTGGCGTAAATCGTCGCAATATTGGCATATACGCCAATTAGTTTAGGGTTACAGTTGTTCCATCAATTTACTACCGGGAATACAAATATTCAGCGATCGCTAAAAATAGCGGCATATGAATTTCAGTTCTCGTTTCAATCTCGATAAGGAAAACTTCTCCATGAAAAACACATCTAAGGAACATCCTGCGGCATTATCTTCGTTAATGAAAACATCGTCTGGAGAAAAACCCACTCTCGCCTTTGTCATTTTCCCAGGCATGACGCCACTTGATATGATTGGTCCCGCAACAGTTCTTGAAGTAGGAGGATGGTTAAATATTGAATATGTTTGGCACGATTTACTTCCGGTGCGTACTGAGCTGGAATATATATCATTCTCGCCGAGCACTACATTTGAGCAATTAGATAAAGTGGATATTTTATGTGTTCCCGGTACAGGAAATCCTTATGCTTTGCTTGCCGAATTAGACATGCTTGATTGGATGCATAAAGTGGGAAATAAAGCGTCTTGGGTAACAAGTGTATGTACAGGATCTATCCTATTAGGAGCCGCAGGCTTGCTAAAAGGGTATCAGGCGGCGACTCATTGGTCGATGATAGACGATCTCAACGAATTCGGTGCAATACCGGTTAATAAAAGAGTCGTTATTGATAGAAACCGGGTTACTGGAGGTGGAGTCACCGCAGGTATTGATTTCGGTTTAACATTGCTTGCTGAAATCAAAGGTGAAGAATATGCACAAGCAGTCCAATTGGCAATGCAATATAGCCCAGAACCACCGTTCAATAGCGGCATGCCAGAATTCGCCGGCAAAGAAATAACTCATGCCACGCTTCAAGCTATATTTTCCAATGTGGAAAAACAGACGCCTGATTACAAAGAAATCTTAATTAAAAGCGCCAAGAGAATATCAGATATCTACTGAATCTATTTTCGTATGATGGCTTAATTCAACCTGTTTCAGCATTCGATTATTTACCAATAACGGAAATATTTCCTATTATAAGAACGTCTAACTCAGAGGTACATAGATTCAGATTTGTTTTTTAGATTAAACGGTATAGGCAACCAATCCGGTTGCCGCTTCCAAGAGAAAATTTATCGGATTACGATGTTTCAAATGTTTTATTTGAAGAGTATTGTTTAATTATTCAAATACTATTTCAATTAAAAAGCTTAATACCCGACAGAAAAAGTATGATTTTAAACCTATCCAAATAATATACAGCTTCTATGTAAAGTTCTGTGCACCTATTATATTACACGAATTTTCATGCCAATAAGGTGTCAGCATAAGTTAATCGGCTATTTGTTCAATCTTACTCCGGCTCATCACAATGATTTTAATTATCGTTTCATGGTCTATACCATTGTCTATCATTGCATACACGATTTTCACAAGCGCCAGTTTTCCACCTATCTGTAATCCTTTTCTGTATCCTTCTTGGTATGCTTTCTGCGTTAGTTTCTGCGCTATTGTCATCAGTACCTCCTCATATTTCAGGGACTGTTCTGCCAGTCGCCAGACAAGCCCCTCTTTTAACACGAATCGTTAAATACCGATTCAGGCTCTCAGCACGAATCAGTGATGTATTTGTTCAAGTTCTTTCTGGCTCAACCCTGTACTTTTCATTATCGTTTCATGATCGATACCATTGTTCATCATTCTACAGGCGATTTCCAGAATCTTCTGTTTTTTACCTTTCTGTAATCCTTCTTGGTATGCCTCTTGGTATGCCTCTTGATATGCTTCTTGGTATGCTTCCTGAAATCCTTCTTGGAACGCTTTCTGCTCCAGTTTTTGCGCTATTGTCATCAATTACCTCCTCATATTTCTAGGGGACGGTCCCGTTACTCGCTGGACAAGCCCCTCTTCTAACACGAATCTTTAAATACCGATTACGGCTCTCAGCACGAATCAGTGATGTATTTGTTCAAGTTCGTTCTGGCTCAACCCTGTGCTTTTCATTATTGTTTCACGATCGATACCATTGTTCATCATTCTACAGGCGATTTCCAGAATCGCCTGTTTTTTACCTTTCTGCAATCCTTCTTGATGTGCTTCTTGGCATTTTTGAAGTCCTTCTTGAAGTCCTTTATGTTTCAATTTCTGCGCTATTGTCATCAGTACCTCCTCATACTTCGGGAACTGTTCTGCCAGTTGCCGGATAAAACCTTCTGGATCGGCGGTATCTCCCACCAGTAATATGTAGTTTAGCATGCTTTTTAGCTGCTCATCTGTATAGTAATCATACGCAAACAACATGGCCAGCTTTTGCCGTAACTCCGCCATATCACGTTGCCGGATATGTTTTTGTACTATTTCCAGTAGTGCGACCCGTTTGTGCGTCAAGATTTCATCATCCGGGATTACCGTCACATCTACCAGCGGAAACGCGCTGGAATAGATCTCTTCCGCCAGAGCCGAAGCATCAAAGCAGTCGAACCAGTTGGTACTCCACGGATACGGCCGCACTTTTCCGTGATAGAACAACACCGGAATAACCAGCGGCAATTTTTTATGTCCCTGCTCCAAATGCCATTGCATCGCTGAAATACTGTAACGCATCAGCCGGAATGCCATCATCTTATCCGGGGAACTCTGGTGTTCAATCACGCAATACACATAACTCTCACCCTGCGTAGTTTTTAATGAATACAGGATGTCGGAATAATGTACCCGCAGATTGTCCTCAATAAATGACCCCGATTCCAGTCGCAGTGTATCAAGATCACAAACTGCCCGTAATGTCGCAGGTAAGTGTATCTCTAGAAAATCTCTGGCGGTATCAGTATGACTTAAAAATTTTTTAAAAATAGCATCATGTGGCGTCGGTGTATTTTTTCTTTTCATAAGAGGATAGTAACATATTTTCTTTTATATTGAAGGAATATTAAATAAATACCGTTTGCGGCTTGAATGCCGAAACGGTATTTAAACTAACAATTAATGTATTTCAGTTAAATAATTCAATAATAGAACGTCTTAAAAATCACATTTAATTAGTCTAATCAAGCCTAATTAATTATTCTACGGAACTAATTAACTATTCCCATCAATATGACCTTACAGCAGATCTTAATGCCTTAATATCCGAAGCACAGAGATAGGGTTTTAAAGCATTAAATTTCTCTTCTGACCAATCATATATTTTTAACGCAAGTAGCTCATTGATAATGTGCGGCTCAAAGCGATATTTAACTAATTTCGCAGGCGTTCCAGCAACAATACTATATGGCTCAACATCTTTAGTGACAACGCTATTAGCAGCAACGATAGCGCCTTCTCCAATAGTAACGCCTGGCATAATCATTGAACGCATACCAAGCCACACGCCATCATGAATATGCGTGTCACCTTTGCCTACATACGCCTCTTCGATATATTCCATGAATGGATATAAACAGAACCAATCCGCTCTGTGTGTATTGTTTCCACCCATAAGAATGATAGTTTCAGCACCTATACAAACATAATCGCCAATATACAATTTATCAATTGGCCACTTAGACTCCCATTGAAGACTGATCTTATCACCATACAAATAGCGAACGACAGATTCTTCAAAACCGCCACTCCAGCAATCGCTATAATAGCTATGGGTTCCTTTGATGACAATACTTTGATTAGTTATAGCTTCATGTAAAAATTGGATTTTTGACCAATGTTTTTCTTTCATGGTAAATAGTCTCTATTAATTATTTATTTACCATAGAATGCTTTCTATGGTGATGTATTCGCACTCAAAATACATCACGCCTAGCCGATTCGAGGTTGATTTAATAACGGGATTCTTTTCATATTAAACGATGAGTTAATTATTAACTTATATTGATTATCATTCGTAAATTCTTTTGATTTAATTTACATCATATCAAAAAGCATATTTTCAATGCGACAGCATTTTCTAGAAAGAAAACAGAACTGGAGCGAGCGAAGGGAATCGAACCCTCGTATAGAGCTTGGGAAGCTCTCGTTCTGCCATTGAACTACGCTCGCTTGGGGATAACATAAATTATTATAGCGACTTCGTTGGCATCAGCAAGCCATTATCTGTTTCAGTTGTCTATATTTAAGGCAGTTGAAAATAAAAACTCCCCTAGCAGTTATGCTACAGAGGAGTTGGAATTTAAAATTTAATTCAATCTGTTATTTCTGCGGGCGCATTGCCGGGAACAGAATGACGTCACGGATGGTATGGCTATTTGTCAGCAACATAATCATACGGTCAATACCAATACCTAAACCGGCTGTTGGCGGCATACCATGTTCCAAAGCCGTTACATAATCTTCATCGTAGAACATAGCTTCGTCATCGCCTTCATCTTTCTGGCGAACCTGTTCAGCAAAACGTTCCGCCTGATCTTCGGCGTCATTCAACTCTGAGAAGCCGTTGCCAATCTCACGCCCACCAATAAAGAATTCAAAACGGTCAGTGATAAATGGATTTGCATCATTACGACGCGCTAGCGGAGAAACTTCTGCCGGATATTCAGTGATAAATGTTGGTTGAATCAGATGGCTTTCCGCCGTTTCTTCAAAGATTTCACACTGAACACGACCAAGACCCCAACCTTTTTCCACTTCAATGCCAAGAGATTCAGCGATAGCCACCGCTTTATCCATATCATCCAAATCAGCCATGTTGGTTTCAGGACGATATTGGCAAATGGCCTGTTTCATGGTCATTTGAGCAAACGGTTTACCGAAATCAAATTCCTGCTCGCCATATTTAACCAGAGTATTCCCCAAAATATTTTGCGTCAGCGTGCGGAACAGCTCTTCTATCAGGACGATCAGATCCTTGTAATCCGCATACGCCATGTAGAGTTCCATCATGGTGAACTCAGGGTTATGGCGCGGAGATACGCCTTCATTACGGAAGTTGCGGTTAATTTCAAACACACGCTCAAAACCACCAACAACCAGACGTTTCAGGTAAAGTTCCGGCGCAATACGCAGATACATATCAATATCCAGCGCATTGTGGTGAGTAATAAATGGACGTGCCGAGGCGCCGCCAGGAATAACCTGCATCATTGGCGTTTCCACTTCCATAAAGCCTTTACTGACCATAAAGCTACGCAAGGCCGATAAGACCTGAGAGCGAATTTGGAAAGTTTTGCGCGATTCTTCGTTGGCGATCAGATCCAGATAACGCTGGCGGTAACGAGTTTCTTGATCAGCCAAACCGTGGAATTTATCCGGCAATGGACGCAGCGCTTTTGTCAGCAGACGCAGTTCGGTGCAGTGAACAGAAAGTTCGCCGGTTTTAGTTTTAAACAGTTTGCCACGCGCGCCCAGAATGTCTCCCAGATCCCATTTTTTAAACTGTTCGTTATAAATACCTTCCGGCAGATCGTCACGGGCAACATATAACTGAATACGACCGCCCATATCTTGTAGCGTGACGAAAGAAGCCTTACCCATGATGCGACGCGTCATCATACGACCGCCAACCGTCACTTCAATATTCAGTGCTTCCAGCTCTTCCTGAGTTTTGTCGTCGTATTTGGCGTGCAAATCTTCTGAAATATTTTCACGACGGAAATCATTCGGGAACGCAATACCATTTTCCCGTAAAGTAGCCAGTTTTTCGCGGCGGGTTTGCAGTTCATTATTTAAATCGGGAGCCTGCTCAGCACCCTGTTGTTGTTGTGACATTTTAGTTCCTCATAAGCCAGCTTTAAGGCTTGCTTCAATGAATTTATCGAGATCACCATCCAGCACCGCTTGTGTATTACGTGTTTCAACGCCGGTGCGCAAATCTTTGATGCGTGAGTCATCCAGAACATAAGAGCGAATCTGACTACCCCAACCAATATCGGATTTATTCTCTTCCATTTCCTGTTTATTGGCGTTCTTTTTCTGCATTTCCAGTTCATACAGCTTCGCTTTTAGCTGTTTCATCGCCTGGTCTTTGTTTTTATGCTGAGAACGATCATTCTGACACTGAGTCACAATGTTGGTTGGAATATGGGTAATACGCACCGCAGATTCTGTTTTGTTAACGTGCTGCCCACCCGCACCGGATGCGCGATAAACGTCGATACGTAAGTCCGCCGGGTTAATTTCAATATCGATATCATCATCCACTTCGGGATAGATGAAAGCAGAACTGAATGAAGTATGGCGACGACCGCCAGAATCAAATGGGCTTTTACGTACCAAACGGTGCACACCGGTTTCAGTACGCAACCAACCATAAGCATAATCACCCATGATCTTGATAGTCGCTGATTTCAAGCCAGCAACTTCACCATCTGATTCTTCAATGATTTCAGTTTTAAAACCTTTGGATTCAGCCCAACGCAGATACATACGCATCAGCATACTTGCCCAATCCTGAGCCTCGGTGCCGCCAGAGCCGGCCTGCAAGTCAAGATAACAGTCCGCACTGTCATACTCACCAGAAAACATACGGCGAAATTCTAACTCACCCAACTTGTCTTCAAGCTGTCCCAGCTCTACCACTGCTTCATTAAAAGTCTCTTCATCGTCAGCTTCTACTGCCAATTCCAGCAGGCCCTGTACATCTTCCAGACCTTGCTCAAGCTGATCGATAGTCTCAACAATCCCTTCCAGTGAAGAGCGCTCTTTACCCAAAGCCTGTGCCCGCTCCGGTTCATTCCAAACATCAGGCTGTTCCAGTTCAGCATTAACTTCTTCTAAGCGTTCTTTCTTGGCATCATAGTCAAAGATACCCCCTCAGAACCGTTGTCCGTTCAGACAGGTCCTGAATGTGGTTTTTTACCGGATTAATTTCAAACATATTTTCGTGTCTTACGTTGTGTAGTCGTAGATAAATGGATAATTTTCGAACCGCGTATTGTAGCGGATTCGACACAGGGTTTATAGCACTTCAACAGATTTGTCACGCATTCATACAAGCGTACATGACAATAACTGGCTACCTACTGATCACGCGGTTAATAAGGCCAGAGATGTTGGATCAAAAGCTGTACATTACGGTTGCCACGAAATTCATTAATATCCAGTTTATAGGCAAGTTCTACTTCACGGACACTGTTATCCGGCCAGCGGGTAGGATCGATATTGAACGCGATCCCGTCTAGCATCGGGCCACCGTTTAATGGCTCCACTATCACCTTTAAATGACGTTCTCCAACAATGCGCTGTTGCAGTAGCTTGAATTTACCGTCAAAAACCGGCTCCGGGAATGCCTGCCCCCAAGGACCGCCATCACGCAACATCTCTGCAATGTCCAATGACAGTTCATTGATCGCTAGCTCACCATCACTCCAGATAACACCTTCAAGTTGCGAAATATCTAACCAATCCGCCATTAACGCAGAAAAGTGACGCTGAAATTGTTCAAATTTATCCTGCTCAAGTGACAAACCGGCAGCCATCGCGTGACCGCCAAATTTAAGTATCAACCCCGGATGCAAAGTATCAAGCCGCTCAAGCGCATCACGCATATGCAACCCCTGCACTGAACGACCAGAACCTTTCAAAATACCGTCCCCTGCCGGTGCGAAAGCGATAACAGGCCGATGAAAACGTTCTTTAATGCGAGAAGCCAGAATGCCGACTACTCCCTGATGCCATTCTGGATGATAAAGCGCCAGCCCATAAGGCAGCTCAGTACTGGTACGTTCAAGTTTGTCACAAATTTGCAGGGCTTCTTGTTGCATTCCCTGCTCTATTTCACGCCGGGTATGGTTAAGACTGTCCAGTTCGCAAGCTATCTGGCGCGCCTTTGCCATGTCGTCAGTTAGCAATAAAGTGACGCCAATGGACATATCATCGAGGCGACCAGCGGCATTCAGTCTTGGCCCAAGAAAAAAGCCTAAGTCACTGGCTGCTAGCTTATAGGCATCACGTTTGGAAACTTCCAATAATGCCCGAATTCCCGCACAGCAACGCCCTGCACGAACGCGATTCAATCCCTGATAAACCAGAATCCGGTTATTGGCATCCAAAGGTACAACATCGGCAACCGTGCCTAACGCAACCAAATCCAACATTTCTGCCAGATTCGGCAGAGCAATTCCTTGCTTTTCAAACCACTGATCTTTTCTCAGCGCCGCCCTTAAAGCCGACATCAGATAAAACGTGACGCCAACCCCTGCCAAAGATTTAGATGGGAAAGAGCAATCGGATAAATTGGGATTAATAATGGCATCGGCAGCCGGCAAAATATCGCCCGGCAAGTGGTGATCCGTGACAATCACTTTCATACGGTGCTGATGGGCAGCCGCAACTCCTTCATGGGAAGAGATACCATTATCCACGGTAATAATTAGGTCAGCGCCTTTTTTGACGACCTCTTCGACCACCTGCGGGCTTAAACCATAACCATCGTCAAAACGATTTGGCACCAGATAATCCAGATGGCGATATCCCATCGAGCGTAATGATCGGATCGCCAATGCCGTGCTCGTTGCCCCATCAGCATCAAAATCACCGACAATAACAATACGCCAGTGTTCATGAAGTGCTGTCAACAAGAGCGCCACCGCCTGTTCCACGCCACTCAAATGCTGGTAATTCAATAAGCCTTGAACGCCACGCTCCAATTCATTCGCTTGCTGGATACCACGAATGGCATACAAACGACGCAGTAATGGATGAATCTGTTGTGGAAGATGACTGTCATCCACCACCGGGCGGCGGCGGAGTTGTGTTTCAATATTCACTAAACTTATTTACCACGTTGCGCCAATGCCGCTGCCAAAGCCTCTGGCGGCATATATCCACCTAACAGACTGCCATCCTTAAGGATAATCGCCGGCGTTCCCTGGACGCCAAACTGGAGACCCAATTTGTAATGGTTAGCAATATCCACTTTACAGCTCTTAATTGGCGAAACATCTCCATCTTTAAACGCAGCATCCAATGATTTCTGCGGTGTTGCGCTACACCAGATAGATTGCATATCTTTAGCAGATTGGTGCTGCATGCCCTGACGGGGGAACGCCAGATAGCGCACAGTAATACCCAGTTTATTGTACTCTTGCATGTTTTCATGCAATTTATGGCAGTAACCACAGGTAATATCCGTGAAAACGGTAACGACATGCTTCTCTTTTGGCGCTTTGTAAATAATCATTTGATCTGTCATTGCTTCCAGCTTTTTCATCAACAATTGATTACTGACATTGACAGGAGAGCTGCCACTGACATCATAAATTGGCCCTTGCAATAAATATTTCCCGTCATCAGAGAGATAAATGATCCCTTGCTCGGTCACTACCGTATTTAAACCAACAATAGGTGATGGCTGGATGTTTTCTGCTTTTATCCCTAGTTTCTGCATCGTTCTATGGACAGCATCATCATCAGCAAGCGCATTTCCGCTAAACCAGGCCAGTAACAGAGGGAAACATAACACGCTTTTTTTCATTTTCGGTTCCTTTAAATCCGTGCTCACCCACGCGGATGATGTTGTTGATGTAGCAATTTAAGCCGTTCTGTTGCTACATGAGTATATATTTGTGTTGTGGATAGATCACTATGCCCCAATAACATCTGCACAACTCGCAAATCAGCGCCATGATTAAGCAAATGTGTGGCAAATGCGTGACGCAAAACATGGGGAGATAACCGTTCAGTATCGATTCCAGCCAACAGCGCATAATGTTTAATACGATGCCAGAAAGTCTGCCGGGTCATTTGTCGCCCCCGTTTGCTAGGAAAAAGCACATCCAGCGTTGCACCATTCAGTAACCCGGCTCTTCCATACTCCACATAATGCTCCAGCCAGTAAATCGCCTCTTCCCCTAAAGGTACTAACCGTTCTTTATTCCCTTTACCAATCACTCTCACCACGCCTTGACGCAAGCTGACATCGGAAAGGGTCAACCCTACTAGCTCAGATACTCGCAAACCACAGGCATAAAGCACTTCAAGCATCGCTTTATCCCTTAGCTCCACCGGTTGATCTGTACAGGGCGCATTAAGTAGATCCTCGACCTGCTTTTCACTCAAATCTTTAGGCAATCGCTTTGGTAATTTCGGTGCGGACAAAAGCGCTGTCGGATCATCTTCCCGCATTTTTTCCCGATAAAAATAGAGAAACAACTGGCGCATAGCACTGAGTAAACGCGCCGAGCTACTGGCTTTATACCCGCCATCCATGCGTTCCGCCAGAAAAGAGTGCAAATCTATCGTCTGGACAGATAATAAATTATGACCATGATGTATCAACCAGTTATCCAGGGCTTGTAAATCCAGCCGGTAAGAAGCAAGCGTATTTTCCGCGAGATCATGTTCCAACCAGATAGCATCAAGAAATTGTTCTATCAGTGGATTAGTCAACTGAGTTGGTTGTTTTGACACGAAATACTTCCCTTAAATCTGCACATCTCTGTCGGCTATTATGCCTGAAAAAGCAATTATTCTGTTACAATGCCAATCCAGATATTCAAAAACCATAATGATTAATGATGAAGATTGGTCTTTTTTACGGCTCCAGCACCTGCTACACCGAAATGGCAGCAGAGAAAATTCGCGATATCCTCGGTGAAGATTTAGTTGATCTCCACAATATCAAAGAGACAACACCTGAATTAATGGAAGAGTACGCTGTACTGATTCTTGGCATTCCGACATGGGATTTTGGCGAATTACAGGAAGATTGGTTGGATATTTGGGAGCAAATTCCTTCCCTCGATTTACGGGGGAAAATTGTCGCCATGTATGGTATGGGCGATCAAATTGATTATAGCGATTGGTTTCTTGACGCTCTCGGTATGCTATATCACCATTTACGCCCTTCAGGTGTCCATTTCATTGGCTTCTGGCCAACCGAAGGCTATGAATTTACCAGCCCGAAACCATTAACGGATAATGGCACACAATTTGTCGGGCTGGCATTAGATGACGTAAACCAGTATGAACAAACTGATGATCGTTTATCGCAATGGTGTATGCAAATCCTGCAAGAAATGGAGCCTCTGCTTTAAATTCAGAAAAATTTCAGCTCAATCAGATATCAGGATATTGCAACAACAGTTGATTAATATGCCTCCATTCATCCTGTGACATACCATCGGATGCGACCCATAAACGGATTTTTTTCTGGTTATAAAAAGATTGAGCCGTAATTAATATGCCATAGCGACATAACCACGGGCGCCGGATAATTCGCCACTCGTGCTTCTTCCATTGCAACTTATTATCACTGAACAGAACTAAAAGCCCTTGTGATTTACGGATATTTTTCTGGCTACGCCCCCAACTGGCAATAATCAACAGTACCAAAGGAAGCCAGAAAATCCAGAAAACAGCGTTATCCGCAGGCCACGGAGCAAGTAGCACTATAAGCGCGATTACACCATGAACACAGGTGGAAATTAACTGGGTATGCCAAGATACCCTGAGATCACACCTCCACAGGACCACGATCTTTATTTCTATTCTGAATAAGTTTAATCATGCGAAATAGCTCTTCATCTGCCGGGCGTCCATGATTCATCAACCAGTTAAATAGATCAGGATCAGCACATTCAAGCAAGCGAATAAAAAGTCGTTTATCATCATCACTGAGTGAGTCATATTCATACTCAAAAAACGGCATAATTGAAATATCCAGCTCACGCATTCCACGTCGACATGCCCAATGAATACGTGCTTTATTATCAATATCCATGTTCAAAGAATCCCCTTTTTAATTCTCATTGTTAGTTTTAACGCCATTAGCCATTAAGTCGCCCGGCAAACTCATGCATCATGCCAGCTAATAGCAATAATAACTACTTGCATTGTGCTTCAGCTCTTTTACCATTGATGCATCATTGGCTCAAATATCTGACTGGCAGGATGTGTCATGGCTTATAAAACTCCGTTCTCTTCACAATCTCCATCGTCTTCATCAACCCTTCCCCTGACATTAATATCACTGGATGACTGGGGCCTGATAACCGCAACTGGACCGGATACAGAAAAATATCTACAAAGTCAGGTTACAGCAGATATTTCCGCACTTGCAACGAATCAGCATGTACTTAGTGCGCATTGTGATGCAAAAGGCAAAATGTGGAGTAATCTGCGCCTCTTCCATCGTGGTGAAAGCCTTGCTTATATTGAACGTCGCAGTGTGTTGGAAAACCAGCTTACAGAACTGAAAAAATATGCCGTATTCTCTAAAATT
The DNA here is from genome assembly GCF_019090985.1 of Photorhabdus akhurstii. Lineage (NCBI taxonomy): Bacteria > Pseudomonadati > Pseudomonadota > Gammaproteobacteria > Enterobacterales > Morganellaceae > Photorhabdus > Photorhabdus akhurstii. Next base: position 4,165,545 of record NZ_CP020335.1, read on the forward strand.
ACGCTAGTTCAAGATGAAAACGCGGTATTGCTCGGAGTTGCAGGTAAAAACTGCCGCGAGGCACTGAATAATATTTTCCCAACACTACCCGATGCTGATAATGCTGTCGTTGAACATGAAACTACGACTTTGCTCCATTTTACCTTGCCGTCTGAACGTTTCCTCTTGGTAACAAACACCGCAACCGTTGAACAATTAACAGAAAAACTTCAAGCTCAGCTTAATAACAGCGAACAGTGGTTAGCTCTGGATATTGAAGCTGGTTTCCCGATCATTGATGCCGCAAATAGTACGCAATTTATTCCTCAGGCAACTAACCTCCAAGCATTGGCAGGAAGTATCTGTTTTAAAAAAGGGTGTTATACCGGTCAGGAAATGGTGGCCCGCGCTAAATATCGCGGCGCCAATAAACGCGCCATGTACTGGCTGGCTGGCAGTGCTACCAAAACTCCTATGGCTGGAGATGATTTGGAATGGCAATTAGGAGATAAGTGGCGGAGAACAGGCACCGTTTTGGCTGCCGTTAAACTGAATGATAATAGTGTCTGGGTACAAGTCGTCATGAATAACGATATGGAAAATCATAGTGTATTCCGTGTCCGCGACGATGAAGGACATTCACTCGCTATTCAGCCTCTGCCTTATTCTCTCGATGAAGAAAATAATTGATGAGGTTTATATGTCGTTAGCAGTACCTACCGTTGATTTTGGCCCTTTTACTAATGTCATCGGTTTTTTGATGGAGCTGGATAAGCTGAAAAAAGTTCAGCGGCGAACTAAGTTGCTGGATAACTATCGTCGGGAAAATTCAGCCGAGCATAGTTGGCATTTTGCTATCGCCGCAATGAGTTTTGCGCCCTATGTAAAAGGGGTAGATATCCAGCGGGTTATTCAAATGGCATTAATTCACGATATTGTAGAAATTGATGCCGGTGATGTGATGGTTTACGATTTAGCAGCCCGTGAGGCCATTCATGAACAGGAAGTCAAAGCCGCCCACCGTCTTTTTGGTTTACTCCCCGAACCACAAAAAAGTCATTTTATGTCACTTTGGCAAGAGTATGAAGCCAAAGAAAGCCAAGACGCCCGCTTTGCCCTTACACTGGATAGACTCATGCCGATGCTGATGAATCTGTATAATAAAGGGCAGAGTTGGGTAGAAGATGGTATTCGTTTTGAGCAAGTAATTAACCGCAATAAATTTATTGCCGATGTCTATCCTGAATTATGGCAGTATCTGCTGCCGCAATTGGAAACCGCACAGAAGAAAGGTTGGTTGAAATAACTTTTCTCGAAAATTTGAGAGCGTTCAGAATTCAGTGCACACATTAACCATATGGTGCACTGAATTAACTACAAACTACGGTTGTTTTAACACTAGATAGGTAATCAACGATGCACGTTCCAACACCAACTTAACACTCTAACAACATCATCCAAATTATTCACCTCAATCACTGTATCTGCTGGTTAGATACCAAGTCTTCTGTCGTTGTGTTCAAGTAAATTGGATTGCCTGGAACAAGATTGCTATTTATCGCCAGCTAAACCAAATCGTTGCACTATTAATAGTAGTCAACCTCGCTATCCCTAATAAACTAATGCGATACAGGCGAAAACTCTAGCTCACTCGTTTCCAAACAGTTTGTATTTAGGAAACGGAAACAAACTTTCTTTATCGTAATCAGTTTTGCAATTTGCCGTTAACATATATCCGTCCCGCATTTCCTGTTCGCTCTCCTGGCTCCCCCGACTTTCCATCAACACCCGCCTGACCGAACTTTCCGGTAATATTCGACGTTGTATCTCCATTCCCAGTATTAGTTAATGTAGAACCGCCATCACCGCCTTTCCCTCTCCATCCCGGCCTACCGCCCGCTCCCGCAAAACCTTGGAATGCCCCACAATTGATGCGCGGATCGCCTTCGGAGTAGCTAAAATATATGTCCCCCCCATCCCCACTATGACCTCCATTACCCCCATCTCCTCCATCGCCTCCATTTCCTCCGTTCCCTCCAAGCCCAGACTGACACAGTGAGTTAGTAGTAATATGACGATGATTAGAGTCAATAACCTCAAAGAAACTGCCATAACCCCCATTTCCCCCCTTACCACCATCACCTCCATGACCGCCATCACCACCATTACCTCCATTACCTCCCGCCGACCACAAATTTACTGTTCCTCTCACATAAGGACATGCAATAGTTAGTTTATCCCCCGCCTTAGCAGATTCGCCATCCGCTCCCCGCACTCCCGAAGAACCATGAGTTCCATCAGAACCTGGTGAAGGGTTCGTTATACACTTATGTTTATCCTGAAGCCCAGGAGTACCCTTAGCACCATCAGCGCCACTGTTTCCATTTGTACCAACAGCACCATCTTTTCCATCTTTCCCTCTACTGGTAAGGTCATATGAGCTACCTTGAATAACATTTGCTTCAATCCTGCCATTGGTGTAGCAAATCACTTTGCCTTCCGGTTCAATAGTTATCTTGTTGTACACTAAGACAACCGGTTCGCCACGGTTATCTTTATCTCTGATAATCAACGGATTATCTTTACTTATAGTAATTTCGTCGCCACTGTAGAACGCCACTTTCATCGGAAAACGCTTAGCATTGAGCATTTCTTCATAATCTTTGACCAAAGCAGAATCACCATAGATATAAGCACTAAAGGCCTTGCATAAATCAATATGATTAGCCGGGACGTTTACCAGCCGTTCAGCAGAAAACGGTTCAGGTAACGGATGATGGGATTCCATTTTTCCAGAGCTATACTGACTGTCAGGCACGCCGTTGAGTGCTTTCAGCTCTTGTATCGTTTGTACTGTAAAAAACGCAGGCGGCACAGTAGCCGTTTTCAGATCGTTAGAGAATATTACCGGCCCGTCAAAGTCAGAGGTCTTAAGTTGCTTTGGCTGTCGCTCCAAGCCAAACGGATGATGATATTGATGTAATATTGCCAACGTCTCAGCAACCGTTCTTATTTTATCCATGAGAACTCTCCTAAGTTTAAATTTATACGTTTAGAATAACTTCATATATTAATTATCCATCTGACCAAGTTGAAAAGTTCCTACTACTATCACTACCGGTTATGTCACTAATATTGCTAATAGTCAGAATTTCGCTCTGGCTAATCACCAAATTAGCCAAGGCAAAAACATCGATTTTTTTTGGCAAAGAATATGGATACCTCAACAACAGGCAGGCCAGAAAAATAACTCCCATGAGAATTAATCAGGCAAGTATTTATTTACTTTACAGAAAACAATTAGATGCAATATTTAAATTACACAATTTTAAATATTAATATAAACCTCCACTTTTTTCATTAATTATGGAAAATATTTCTGTGATACATCACTACTTTTCAACAGATGCTAATTAAAAACTTCAACTCTATATTTTCCTCATTGTATTATTAGGAAATAATAATATTGTTTTAATTTTAAAAAATCACAAAAAATATAAACCCACAGATATTACCGAATAATGAAATTATGAATGTAATTTAAATTAAAGATAGAAAATAATTCTTCTTTACAAGAAAAAGATTCTTTCACCAATAAAATCCAATTTTTAAAAAACTCACTTTACAAAGAGACGCCTAAAATGACCAACAAAAAGGTCAATAAAATAGCCCTAGTGAAATAAACAGTAAATCAAAATAACTGAATCAACAATAGATTTGGAGCAATAATTATCCCGATACAGTGTAGCCATTGGAAATGGCTACACATCAGGTTGCTGATAAACCTATTTAAAAAACAGGGTATTTTCGCATCATCGAAAATTTCAGATAGCGTGTTGTTGGCCAATAAATTTTCTCTAAGTAAAACAAGTTTAAATATCACCATATCCAATAAACTAATGCGATACAGACGAAAACCCGAACTCACTCATTTCCAAACAGTTGATGTTTAGGAAACGGAAATAAACTTTCTTTATTGGCTATCTTGCAATTTACCGTTAACATAGATCCGCCCCACATTTCCTTTTTGCTCTCCTGGCTCTCCCCGCTTTCCATCAGTACCCGCTTGACCAAATTCTCCGGTAATACTCGACGTTGTACCTCCACCCCCAGAGTTAGTCAATGTAGAGCCACCATCACCACCTTTCCCTCTCATTCCCGGATGACCACCAGCTCCCGCAATACCTGGTGATGCTAAACATTTAATGAGCGGATTGCCTTCGGAATAGCTAAAATATATGTCCCCCCCATCCCCACTATGACCGCCATTACCCCCATCCCCTCCATCGCCTCCATCTCCTCCTTTCCCTCCGTTCCCAGACTTACACAGAGAGGTAGTAGTATTATAATCATGATGATCACCAACAGCCTTATCAACACTACCATAACCCCCGTCTCCTCCCTTACCACCATTACCTCCATGACCGCCATCACCACCATTACCTCCATTACCTCCCGCCGACCACAAATTTACTGTACCTCTCACATAAGGGCATGCGATAGTTAGTTTCTCCCCCGCTTTACCAGGCTCACCATCTGCTCCCCGCGCTCCCGAAGAACCGTTAGTTCCATCAGAACCTGGTGCTGCGTCCGTTGTACACTCATGTTTATTCTGAATACCAGGATTACCCTTAGCGCCATCAGCTCCACTGTTTCCATCTGTACCAGCAGCACCATCTTTTCCATAGTCCGCTGTATTGGTAAAGTGATACGAGTTCCCTTGAATGACATTCGCTTCAATCCTGCCATTGGTGTAGCAAATCACTTCACCTTCCGGTTCAATAGTTATCTTGTCATACACCAAGACAACCAGTTTGCCGCTGTGATCTTTATCTCTGATAATCAACGGATTATCTTTGCTTATCGTGATCTCGTCGCCACTGTAGAACGCAACTTTCATCGGAAAACGCTTAGCATTGAGCATTTCTTCATAATCTTTCACCAAAGCAGAATCACCATAGATATAAGCACTAAAGGCTTTGCATAAATCAATATGATTATCAGGGGCATTTGCCAGCCGTTCAGTAGAAAATGGTTCAGGTAACGGATGATGGGATTCCATTTTTCCAGAGCTATACTGATTATCAGGCACACCGTTGAGTGCTTTCAGCTCTTGTATCGTTTGCACTGTAAAAAATGCAGGCGGCACAGTGGCCGTTTCCAGATCGTTAGAAAATATTACCGGCCCGTCAAAGTCGGCGGTCTTAAGCTGCTTTAGCTGTCGTTCCAGACCAAACGGATGATGATATTGATGTAATATTGCCAACGTCTCAGCAACCGTTCTTATTTTTTCCATGAAAATTCTCCTAAGTTTAAATTTATACGTTTAGAATAACTTCATATATCAATTATCCATCTGACCACGTTTCCAAATCTCTACTACTATCACTACCGGTTATGTCACTAAATAACTAATAGTCAGAATTTTGCCCCTGACTAATCATCAGATTAGCCGGAGCAAAAACATCGATTTTTTCTGACAAAGGGTATAACCATTTCAACAACCGGCAGGCCAGAAAAATAATTGCGACGAGAATTAATTAGGTAAATATTTATTTACTTTACAGAAAGTCATTAGATACAATATTGGAATTTATCAATTTAAAATATTAATGTAAATTACCATTTCTTCCATTAATTATAGAAAATATTTCCGTGATATATCACTACCTTTTAATAGATGCTAATTGAAAATTTCGATTTTATATTTATCGTTTCCAAACAGTTTATGTTTAGAAAACGGAACGTTCAACATAATTTTCCTTCAACGTAATTTGCCATTGATATATATCTGCCCCCCCTTTCCTTGCATCCCTGGCCTCCCTGACTCTCCATTAATCCCCTTTTTACCAGGAATTCCAGAACAATTTAAGTTTCTAATTCTATCCTTCATATCACACCACGCAGAACCACCATCACCGCCTTTCCCTCCCCTTCCCGCTCTACCACCAGCCCCTGGCAAACCTGCTGTTGACCAATAACTCATGTTTGGATTACCAGTAGAATAGTTACACTCTATGTCACCCCCATCTCCACCATTCCCCCCATTACCTCCATTCCCACCCGCCCCTCCATTTGCTCCATCCCCCCCATTCCCAGAAAAATAACGTGGGTCCGTAGTAACATAACTATGACCACCAGAACAATCCCCATCGGCACCATTATAACAAAAGCCTCCATCTCCACCGTTCCCCCCACCGCCACCATCACCGCCACCCCCTCCATTTCCCCCAGCCCCTCCTTCAGACACCAAATATACCTCTCCATCCAGATGAGCAGTTGTGACACTTAATTTCTCCGCCACTCCACCTGGTTCTCCATCCGATCCTTTCGTTCCCGGAGAACCTTCAGTTCCATCGGTACCCGGTGTAGGGGGAGTTACACAGGTATCTTTTTTCTTACGACCAGGTAAACCATCAATGCCATTCACTCCGCTATTTCCAGCCGCGCCAGGAGCACCCATTTCTCCATCTCGCCCTTTATGGACAAAGTGCAGCGGCCCGCCTCCAAGCCCTTGAATGGCATTCGCTTCAATCCTGCCATTGGTGTAGCAAATTACTTTGCCTTCCGGTTCAACGGTTATCTGGTCGTACACCAAGACAACCAGTTCGCCACATTGTTCTTTATCTTTAATAATCAATGGATTACTTTCAGAAACAGTGATCTCTTCACCATTGTAAAACGCAACTTTCATCGGAAAACGCTTAGCATTTAGCATTTCTTCATAATCTTTGACCAAAGCAGAATCACCATAGATATAGGCGCGAAAGGCTTTGCATAAATCAATATGATTAGCCGAGACGTTTGCCAGACGTTCAGCAGAAAACGGTTCAGGTAACGGATGATAGGGTTCCATTTTTCCAGGACCATACCGACTGTCAGGTACACCGCCAAGTGCTTTCAGCTCTTGTATCGTTTGTATTGTAAAAAATGCCGGCGGCACAGTAGCCGTTTCCGGATCGTTAGAAAATATTACCGGCCCGTCAAAGTCGGCGGTCTTAAGTTGCTTTGGCTGTCGTTCCAGACCAACCGGATGGTGATATTGATGTAATATTGCTAACGTTTCAGCAACCGTTCTTATTTTTTCCATGAAAATTCTCCTAAGTTTAAGTCTATACAGTTAGAATAACTTCGTATATCAATTACCCATCTGACCAAGTTCCCAAATCTCTACTACTATCACTACCGGTTATGTCACTAAATAGCGAATAGTCAGAATTTTTCCCCTGACTAATCACCAGATTAGCCAGAGTGAAAACATCGATTTTTTCTGACAAAGGATATAGCCACTTCCAACAACATGCAGGCCAGAAAAATAATTACGACGAGAATTAATTAGGTAAATATTTATTCACTTACGGAAGTCAATTTAAATATGAAATTTAAATTACACAATTTAAAATATTAATATAATTCACCACTTTTTCCATTAATTATGACGAATATCTCCGTGATATATCACTACCCCTTAATAGATACTAATTAAAAATTTCAATTTTATATTTATCTCATGGTGTATTATTATAAAATACAAATAAAAACAATGAGCATAATTGTATTTTTCAAAAATCACAAAGAATCTGTAAATAACTCTGTCATGTAAAACCCGTGTTTCCTGATGTTTTCTCTTCTAATATCAAGCTATTTTTCCAGATTTTAAAGCCACACTGACAGATAAAAAACGTCTCTTCTTATCTATTTTATCATTGGTAAAAACTCGGCAGTGATAGTCGAAGCTTTAAAAATCAACAACCTGAAAGCCCTATCGGGCTTTCAGAAAATACTTTGACTCAGGTTATTCCTACTTCGCAATTAACTTAACTTGCAATCGATACGTAATCAACGATGCAAGTTCTGACAGTGGCTTATTGTTCAACAACAATTCCAATGGAATATCCACACGTAACTGTTTGTTAATTTTTTGCACCAACATCACCCCATTCAGCGAATCAATACCATTGTCAGTCAGTGGTTGATCCGGATGAAAAACCTCAGCTTTCGTCCCAACAATCTCACCGCAGAAAGCCTGTAATAAACTGACAACATCATCCAAGTTATTGGCCTCAAGCCCCCTGTCTGCTGGTAAAGCCTGAGCTACGCTTTCCTGCTGAATATCACGAAATAATGCCAGATGGCGCATTGGACCAGAGAGTAATACTGACCAATCAGCCAAGAACGGCACCAGTTGCGGCTCAATGCGGGCAAACAGACGCTCTAACGTGGCTAACCCCTCTTCTAAGCTAAATAGCGGCAGCCCATTGTCTTCGGACACCGGGAGCATGCGACTATCTCGTAAAGCAATACCTGCTTTCCACGGCCCCCAGTTAAGGCTCAACGCAGGTAAACCTTGCTGACGCCGCAAATAGGCCAAGCTGTCCAGCATGGCATTTGCGGCTGCATAAGATGCCATACCCGGCAAAGACAATAATGAGCTTATTGAGGAAAACATAACGAAATGCTCTAACGGCGCATCAGCTAATGCCTGATGCAGTGTCCAGGCAGAAAGTGCTTTAGCGGCAAAGACTCTATCGAAAGCCTGAGTACTCAGTTCACGATATCCTTGAGCTTCAACATGCGCGGCACAATGAATTACGCCTCGTAACGGCTGACTGGCCCGTTGCCGATACTGAGCCAGACAATTATTAGTCATTTTTACATCACCCAGATCAACCGGCAGATATTCTGCTTCAATCCCCTGTTGACGTAGCATTTCCAGTAACATCTGATCATCCGTCTCAAGCGTATGACAACGGCCGATCAACAACAAATGACGAGCACCATGCTTTACCATCCAGGAAATCAACTGACGTCCCATTCCCCCGAAAGCGCCCGTCAGCAAATAGCTGCCGTCTGGACGAAAATGCGCCAACGGCAACAATGGCGGCATTTCTGGCAACGGCACAAGACGTAGCGCATAGCGTTGATCACGACGCAGAGCTAATTGATCCTCACCATCATCCGTTAATAATGCATTCCACCACTGAGCTGGCGCAGTAGTACTGTCAATATCCAACAACCCTCCCCAGAGTGAAGTCGCTTCCTGTTGACCGATAACCCGCATCATTCCCCATAATGCAGCAGCAAACGGATCAGGCAGATCTTGTTCAGTCACCTGATGAGCATATCGAGTTATGACCCACAGGCGTGGTTTCACCGCTCGTTCTGCCAATGCCGCACACAAATAGATCAAAGCATGATAGGTCTTGCGTGGATTATGTAACGGCCAGAGGATCAGTATCCTTTCAACCTCAGAAGGAAGAGTATCAACCAACTCCTGAACTTTCTGCTCACTGTCAGGCAGGCCGGAACGTAGATAGGCATATCCACCACGCCGTTGCAATTCACTCGCCAATTCCTCTGCCAACACAGTTTCATCGCCAAAAATAGCCCATCGTGCTAAACATGGTGCTAAAGGCGCTAGCAATGGGCAAGAAGGCACTTCACGCCACAGGGGTTGACCTATCACCAGATTGTGAGGTACTGGCAATAAATCGCTTTTCCTGTTACTGACAAGCTGAACGCAAAATCCTTTGATTTGGCAAATCAGTATGCCGCGGTCAGTGCATACATCAATATCACCAAGCCACTGTTGTTGTGTCTGCTCAGTCATTCGAGCACAGGCTCTCACTCGGCCGGATAGTTTACCGTTAATGCGTAGATGTCGAATAGTTACCGGAATACGGAAATCGCTAGCAGGGATTGGAGCATTAACGCCAACAGACTGAATCGCCAGCAGCGACTGGAAAATGCCATCCAAAGCCGCCGGGTGGAAATTCATTCCCTCTGGCGTAGGTGGCAACTCAATCTCACAGATTGTCTCCTTTTCACCGATAATCGCCTGACACAGAGTACGAAATACCCCGCTATAACTAAAATGCAGGTGTTGAAACGCCTGATACAATTCTTTCTGATACAATTCTTTCTGATACAATTCCTTCTGATACAATTCCCCCTGACACAACGTCTCCTGAGCCTCCTGATTCTGCGTACCAAGATAGCGCTCATTTACAACTGATGATGGGATAACACAGGCAGTCGCGCCCGGCACGACAATGTTTACTTGTGCACTGGCTGCAAATTGGTATTGGGTATCTTCATCCAGATTATTGGCAGTGTATACCTGCACTTCCATTCGCTGACGATCCAAGCGGGTTTTTAGCCTGAACTCCATGCCGGGTTCCAGCAGTAAAGCCGATTGCAACACAATATTATTCAGCGCCAATCCAACACCCGGAAAGCAGATACGCGCCGCGGTTAACATGACTTCGATATAGCCGGCAGCAGGAAACATCGCATTTCCCATGACGACATGATCGAGTAGCCAAGGCGCCTGCTCAACAACCAATTCAGCCTGCCAACTCTCGCTACCTGGCTGTGCTTCGCCCAATAACACACCGCTCGACTTGCGCAGCCGGTGGCGACGGCTGATTTTCGGTTCATGCCAATAAGATTGCTGATGCCAGGGATACGTTGGCAGATCGATTAAATGAGCCATAGGCGTCATAGTCCGCCAATCAGGCTCAATACCGGCTTCAAATAATTGGCCCAATAGCTGTGACCAGTTCTGCCCTGTTCGACAAGCAAACACCTGGCCGCGATAAGGTTTACTCCAATCCTTCAATCCACCGCTCAACAGGGATGTGGGTGAAATTTCAAGGAAATGGTGGAAACCTGCTTTCAGCATATTTTCCATCGCATCATCAAAACGAAAGGGTTCGATCATATTGTCAGCCCAATGCTCAGGACCCAACTTATCATTAATTTTCTTCCCTGTGACTGATGAGAACACAGGTAATAAGGGTTTTGAGGCCGGAATAGTCGCAGCATCGGCAATTAACCCTGCCCGGAGTGGTTCCAGCAATGGAGAATGGGCAGCAATACCATAGTTAATGTGGCTACTGGCGATACGATGATGTTTTAAACGATGGGAAATGGCAGTTAATCCGCTTACCGGACCCGATAACAGACAACTATTGGCGCTGTTTCTTCCAGCAATCACGACTGCGGGATCAACATCATGGGCAGACAAATAGGGCTGTATCTGTTCCACCGTGGCCGCTACCATCAACAATCCGCCCTTCTGATCCAACGCGCTTTGCAGATCACGATAGCGGTAATAACGATGATACAAAAGTGTCAATGCCTGAGTCAGATCATAAATTCCCGCCAGATAACAAGCCGCCATTTCACCGGTACTATGACCAAGCAATGCCGCTGGCCTAAATCCCCACTGCTGCAACTGAGCGACCATAGATATTTGTACCGCAAACTGCACCGGCGGCGCCATTAAATCGTCAGTAACCAGTAATGCAGCACGTAGAGACGGCGCAGAAAACTCAGCCCAAATAGCTTCGCAACGCCTGAATTGCTCGGCAAATGCAGGAAATAACTGAAACCAAGTTGCCACCTCCTGCCACCCTTCACCGCCAACACCAGGAAACACCCAAGCCAAGTGATCTACCTTTCTATTATTATGCTTCGGCGACAGACTCAGATGCGTTAACTGTTGTTGCAACTGTTTTCGATCACTAAATATTATGGCTTTACGCAGCGGGAAACGGTGACGAGTCATCGCTAAACTGTAACATAGATCATCAAGGGCAATCTCTGGCTGCTGCTGTAGTAAATCGGCGATACGCTGTGCTTGTTGTGTCAGGGAAAACTCAGATTGGGCAGATAATGGCAACATGAAAGCCAGCCCTTCGGTTTCGCGAAGTTGTACGCAAGGGGACACATAATTACTCAATACCACATGGACATTCGTCCCGCCAAAACCAAAAGAATTCACTCCCGCGACAACTCTACCTTTAGGCAATGACGTTAACTGTCGTGGAACCTGCAATCCTAATTCCGCAAAACGAATATAGGGGTTAGGCGGATCGGCATGTAAATTGCCCGGCACTTGCCTTCGCTGTAAACATAATACCGCTTTAATCAATCCGGCAATGCCCGCCGCGGCTTCTGTATGACCAATCACGGATTTACACGCACCGATCAGTAATGGGCGATCTGTCGGTTCTGGACGACATACCAGCCCCAAAGCTTCTGCTTCTATCGGATCACCGACCGCCGTTCCAGTACCATGAGCCTCAATATAATCAATCTCTTCCGGCGAAATCCCCGCCTGAGCGCAAGCTGCTCGAATCACCCGCTGCTGTGCCGCGCCGCTTGGTTGGGTCATCGTGGCAGTACGGCCATCCTGATTTGCGGCCGAACCGTGGATCACTGCCAAGATGGGATCGCCATCCTGTAAAGCCGCACTCAAGGGTTTCAGCAAAACAGCGCCCACCCCCTCACTACGCACATAACCATCAGCGTTAGCTGAAAAGCTGTGACAACGATTGGTCAGTGACAGAAAACCAGTACGGCTTTCCACTATCGAAAAATCAGGGATCAGCATTAACTGACTGCCGCCTGCCAGCGCCAATTGTGACTCTCCCCGCCGTAAACTGTCACAAGCCAAATGTATCGCCAATAAGGACGATGAACAGGCGCTATCGATGGTCAAAGATGGCCCTTGAAAATCAAACGCATGGGAAATACGGTTTGACAACATAGTTCCCATTGTGCCAGTTGAGGTATAGCCCGTCATCTGACGCAAATCAGTAAATTGCAGGTGCAAATAATCATGAGTGAAAGCGCCAATATAGACACCAACCGCCTGACCCGCCAACGATTTTGGTGGTATTCTCGCACGCTCCAGCGCTTCCCAAGTTACCTGCAACATCAGACGATGTTGTGGATCAATAAAAGGCGCTTCTGCGCTACTGATACTAAACGCCGCTGCATCAAAACCGGCTATATCAGTGATAAACCCTCCTTCTCGCGCCACCATTCGCCCTGGTAGATTGCGATCCCGAGAATAATAAACCTGAGTTGACCAACGTTCGGGGGGGACTGGGGTAATAGCGTCGCTTGAACCACACAACAGTTGCCAAAATTCTTCTGGGGAGTTAACGCCCCCAGGAAAACGGCAACCCATACCGATAATGGCAATCGGCATATTGTCACATCTCATCATATTGATATCCATAGTGGGATTCTTTACTCCGATCTATTACTTACCCGATTATCGCGCTTACTCACTAACACCATTCAGTCGGACTAGGAATACATTTCGGCGGATGAGGTGGTAAGCCAAAGCTCTGACCCCCTCTCTCCCTTATTTATAGTCGTTTAGCCAGTCCAAAGCCCGATCATCACCATGCTTCTGTGCATGACCGTTAACATATACCTTGCCAGCGGTACCTGCATCGCCGGATTTTCCATCAGTACCAGCGTCACCAGATACTCCGTCATGACCCTCACTATTTAATTCACCACTACTTAATTCACCACTACTACCGCCACCTGACCCACCTATTCCGCCTGTTCCTCCCTTACCACCTATCCCTCCATTTCCGCCATAACCTTTATATGACAGCGCATTAATTACTGGCTGACCCTGAGTGAAATTGACATAGATGTTACCACTGTCCCCACCTTTACCCCCATTCCCCCCATCCCCTCCATTTCCGCCATCCCCTCCCCTGCCTCCATATCCAGCAATACATTTTTTTGTTGCATCTCCTCCATTTCCCCCATTCCCTCCATTCCCCCCATTACCGCCATATCCACCATTCCCCCCCTTACCGCCTATCGATGCCGCGTTGACTACTCCAGTAAAAAGTTCAACATCAATAATGACATCATTTGCACTTCCCCCCCTTTTGCCATCCATCCCTTGCGCTCCAGAAGAACCGCCAGTTGCATCAGTGCCTGGCGTGGATTTAACAGAGCAACCGTGTTTATCCTCTGAACCAATATAACCATTGCTGCCATTCACTCCATTACTTCCCTGTTCGCCCCCAAAACCATCGGCTCCATCAAGACCTTTACTGACAATGCTCTGCTTTTTATCATTGCCATTCCCTACAACAGTGTTAGCTTCGACCTTACCATTAGTGCGGTAAATAATTTGACCTCCCGGTTCAATGATTATCTGGTCATACACCAAGACAACGGGTTCGCCATAATCATCTTTATCTTCAACAATCAATGGCGCACCTGCGGTAACAGTAATTCTTTCGCCACTGTATAACGCAACCTTCATCGGGAAACGCTTAGCATTAAGAATTCTTTCATAATCTTTAACCAAAGCAGAATCACCATAAATATAGGCCCTAAAAGCTTTGCACAAATCGATATGATAACCGGTGACATTTGCTAGTCGTTCAGCAGAAAACGGGTCAGGTAACGGATGATGGGGCTCCATTCTGCCAGGGCCATACTCACTGTCAGAAATACCCCCGAGTGCTTTCAGCTCCTGTATGGTTTGTACCGTAAAAAACGCAGGCGGCACAGAAGCTGTCTCTGGATCGTTAGAGAATATTACCTTGCCGGCAAAATCCGAGGTCTTAAGTTGCTTTGGCTGCCGTTCCACACCAATCAGATTATAATCCTGACGTAATACCGCCAAGGTTTCAGCAACAGTTCTTCTTTTATCCACGGGAATTCTCCTGAGTTTATATGTTGTTTAAGATAACTTCATATATCCATTATCCATTTGGTCAATCTCCAGAATATATGCTGTTATTACTACCGTTCGTGGTACTGAATGGCTGAATAGCCATAGCGAAAACATCGATTTTTTCTGGCAAAGGATATAAAATTTCAACAACGGGTAGGCCAGAAAAATAATTTCCATGAGAATTAATTAGGTAAGCATTTATTCACTTTATATAAAGGGATTGGATATAACATTTAAATCACACAATTTGAAATGTTAATGTAATTATCCATTTTTTTCATTAATTAAAGATAATATTTCTGTGATACATCACTATCTTTTTATGTATGCCAGTCAAAAATTTCAATTTTATATTTATCTCACTGGTTATTATTAGGAAACAAAAACAATAAATATGATTGTATTTTTTCAAAAATCACAACAAGATAGAAATATATAGATATTATCGAACAATGAAATTATGAGTGTAATTTAAATAAAGGATAAAAAATAATGCTTATCTATACCCGTCATCTTTCAAGTTGCCTCTTTGTTGGCTGCACTCCCTTGCCGTCGCGATCCATCTTGAAATCCATTAGGTATATGTATTAGCTCAGACCAGCCTGATTGCGGCACCACTAATGATCAGGTTTTTTTTCTTTACCGTTGATATATATCTTGCCAGTGGCGCCGTCATCGCCAAATTCTCCCACACGACCAGTTTTACCACTGAACCCATATTTTTCACTTTTTTTAGGAAAGTGTGGCATAGGGTTATCTCCAGGATAACCACCTATTCCGCCCAATCCCCCTCTCCCGCCTTCCCCGCCAAAACCACAATATGACTCAACCTCAAGTATTGGATCACCATCAGAGTAATTAACATATATGTTGCCACTGTCGCCACCTTTACCCCCATTCCCTCCATTTCCGCCATCTCCTCCATTTGCCCCATTTCCCGAATCCGCACTAAGACACTTCCTGATTTCTCCATTTTTCAAAGGTCCCGAACTCCCTCCATTTCCCCCTTGCCCCCCGGCGCCGCCAAGCCCCCCGGTACCGCCATTTCCACCTCTGCCACCTAACGTTACCGCCCTTATTATTCCAGTAACATATTGAACATCAATAGTTAGGTCATTTGCTCCTCCCCCTGGAGCGCCATCACCCCCAGGCGCTCCGGCAGAACCCGGCGCACCATCCATACCCGGCGTAGCGTCAATTAAGCAGCCATATTTATCCGATATACCATCACCACCATCGCTGCCGGTAGCTCCACGAGATCCCATTGCACCATCAACCCCATTGGCGCCATGAGTGCCTTTATTAATAATGCCTTGATGTATAGAACTTCCATTCCCTACAAGAGTGTTAGCTTCGATCCGACCATTAGTGCGGTAAATAATTTGACCTCCCGGTTCAATGATTATCTCGTCATATACCAAAACAACCGGTTCGCCATAGTCATCTTTATCCTCAACAATCAATGGATTATCAGCGGTGATAGTGATTTTTTCCCCACTGTATAATGCAACCGTCATCGGGAAACGCTTCGCATTAAGCATTTCTTCATAATCTTTGACTAAAGCAGAATCACCATAAATATAGGCCCTAAAAGCTTTGCACAAATCAATATGATACCCCATGACATCTGCCAGTCGTTCAGCAGAAAACGGCTCAGGTAACGGATGATGAGGCTCCATTTTGCCGGGGCCATATTCACTGTCAGGCACACCGCCGAGTTCCTTCATCTCTTGTATTGTCTGTACCGTGAGAAATGCAGGTGGCACAGTAGCTGTCTTTGGATCGTTAGAGAATATTACCTTGCCGTCAAAATCCGAGGTCTTAAGTTGCTTTGGCTGCCGTTCTATACCAACCAAATGATGATACTGATGTAATTTCGCCAAAGTTTCAGCAACAGTTTTTCTTTTGTCCACGGGAATTCTCCTGAGTTTATACGCTGTTTAAGATAACTTCACATATCCGTTGTTCATTTGACCAGGTTTTAAAGTATCTACTGTTATTACTACCGGTTGTGGTACTGAATGGCTAAATAGCCAGAATTTTGCCTTTGACTAGTTACCAGATTAGCCATAGCAAAAATATCGATTTTTTCTGGCAAAGGATATGGTCACTTCAACAATAGGTATGCCAGAAAAATAATCACTATGAGAATGAATTAGGTAAGTATTTATTCACTTTACAGAAAGCAATTAGATACGATATTACAATTACGCAATTTAAAATATTAATGTAAATCCCCATCTTTTCCATTAATTATAGAAAATATTTCTGTGATACATCACCCCCTTTTAATAGATATTAATTAAAAATTTCAATTTTATACTTATCTCATGAGGTATTATTAGAAAATACAAATAAAACAATAAGTACGATTCTATTTTTCAAAAATCACCATAAGATATAAATCCATAGACATTAATTATCATGATATAGTGCAGCTATCGGCAATAGCTGCACATCTTGTTGTAGTTCAATACGGGCAAATCGGCAATTTAATATGGTGACGGTTCCCCGGTTCTGTCGGACAAAGCTTCCAATTTCATAAACCATCAGACCCGCTGCCGATTCACATCGATATTTCTTACTTCGATTAATCATTTGCAAAAAAATTATTATATTTACTCATCAACGCCAAACCGTCAGCTCAATTACCGTCGTTCAAACCAGCCTGATTATTGCGCCCCTAAGGATTAACCCTGTACATTACCGTTAACATATATCTTGCCAGCTACACCTACCCCTCCTGATTTTCCATCAATACCATCTTGACCAGATATTCCTGGCTGACTACTATCGCCAGCTCCACCTTTCCCGCCTTCTCCACCTTTCCCGCCTTTCCCTCCATTACCGCCATTACCTCCATATGACCGAGCATTAATTACCGGCTGACCTTCAGGAAAATAAATATATACGTTACCACTATCTCCACCTTTCCCTCCATTGCCCGCATGCCCTCCATCTCCACCATTACCCCCGTTCCCACCATTCCCTGCGCTACATTTGCCTACTTCATTACCTCCATTGCCTCCTGTCCCTCCATTGCCGCCATTTCCACCATTACCGCCATTCCCTCCATTGCCGCCTATCGACAACACATTTACTGGCCCAGTAATAAGTTGAACATCAATAACTATGTCATTTGCATTTCCACCACTTCCTCCCCCCATCCCTAATCCTCCGGAAGAGCCGTCAATTGCATCAGTACCGGCGGTGGATTCAACAGCGCAGCCGTATGCCTTATCTATGCCAGCAACACCATCTCTGCCATTAAGTCCATTACATCCTGATTCACCATCAAAACCATCAATTCCATTACTGCCTTTACTGATAAAATCAGGCTTCTGAGCACTTCCATGACCTACAATAGCATTAGCTTTAACCGTACCATTAGTGCAGTAAATAATTTCACCTCCTGGCTCAATGGTTATCTGGTCGTATACCAAGACAACAGGTTCGCCATAGCAATCTTTATCTGCAATAATCAATGGATTATCTGCGGATATTGTGAGTTCTTCGCCACCGAAGAACGCAATTTTCATCGGAAAACGCTTAGCATTAAGCATTTCCTCATAATCTCTGACCAAAGCAGAATCACCATAGATATAGGCACGAAAGGCTTTGCATAAATCAATATGATTACCAGAGGCGTCTGCCAGTCGTTCAGCAGAAAACGGTTCAGGCAACGGATGATGGGGTTCCATTTTTCCAGAGCCATAATGACTGTCAGGCACCCCACCGAGTGCTTTCAGCTCTTGTATCGTTTGCACCGTAAAAAATGCAGGCGGCACAGTAGCCGTTTCCAGATCGTTAGAAAATACCACCGGCCCATCAAAGTCGGAGGTCTTAAGTTGCTTTGGCTGTCGTTCTATACCAAACAAATGGTGACGTTGACGTAATACTGCTAAAGCCTCAGAAAACGTTCTTATTTTATCCATGAGAATTCCTCTGAATTTAAGTTTATACATTTAGGATAACTTCATATATCCGTTGTCTATTTAGCCAAGTTCTAAAGTCTCTACTGCCATCACTACCGGTAATGTCACTATACCCGTCATCTTTCAAGTTGCCTCTTTGTTGGCTGCACTCGCTCACCCCAGTCACATAGTTACCTATGCTCCCGGGGATTCACTCCCTTGCCGTCGCGATACATCTTGAAATCCATAGGGTATAAACTGCTAATAGTAAAATCTTGCTTTTGGCTAATGACCAGATTAGCCGTAGCGAAAACATCAGTTTTTTCTGGCAAAAGATATAAGCACTTCGATAGCGGGTATGCCAGAAAAATAATTACGATGAGAATTAATTAGGTAAATATTTATTCACTTTACAGAAAGTGATTGGATACAATATTTAAATTACACAATCTAAAATATTAATGTAATTCCCCACTTTTTTCATTAATTAAAGAGAGTATTTATGTGATATATCGCTACCTTCTAATGTGTGTTAATTGAAAATTTCAATTTTATATTTATCTCACGAGGTATTATTATAAAAAAAGAATAAAAACAACAAATAGATTGCATTTAAAAATTACAATAAAATAAAAACCTATAGATATTATTGAATATTGAAACTATGAATGTAATTTAAATTAAAGATGGAAAGTAATTCCTTTTTAACAATAAGAATATTTTTTACAAACAAACTTCAACTTTTAAACAAACTCATTTTACAAATAAATATTTAAATGCAAAAAAACCAATGAAATGTCCCTGATAAAACAAGGAACAAATAGAAATAATTGAATCAACAATAGATCGGAGAAATAATTATTATAAATTTCAATTTATTACCACTCATTAATTACTCTATTTATCATATTCCTTTAGAATTTTAGAAATATAAATAATACTGTGAGATGAAATGTTATTTTCAGTATATTTAATAACTGCGGATAACCACTCAAAACATAGCCGCTCAAAACAATAGTGCAGCCATTTCTAATGGCTGCACGTCAAACTATCAGTACTCAAGCACTTGTTCTTTCTGCGGCGCTTTCAGCAAACGCCAGGCGAGCAATACCACCCCCGCAGTCAATGCCGCTGTCAACCAGCTCATCATATGAATAGCGCTGGTGAATGATTCCGCCGCCGCTGTCATCAGTTTCTGTCCCTCTGATTCAGCTAATGAGTTTGCTACAACGTAAGCTCCTGCCAGAGTCTCTAAAGCCAATCCAGCTTGTTCCTGAGAGACCTCATTCGGCAATTGTAATGTTATACGATAGAAGGCCGTGACCAATCCCCCCAGAATCGTCGTACCAAGTACAACACCCACTTCATAAGCCGTTTCGCTTATTGATGATGCCGCCCCCGCTTTAGAGGAGGGTACTGACGAAAGCACCAAATCGTTAGATACCGAAGCAATTGCTCCCACACTAATATCTAATAACGCAAAAGCAACAATCAGAGTGACTAAATCACTGCCGATACTCGCGACCAGAAGAAATGAAATACCTGCAATACTCAGCAAAATTGGCACCAGATAATGAGCCGGCACCCGTTGAGCAATGGGCACTATCGCCATCCCCATAACAATCGCCATTATTTGTCCGGGAACCAGCGCCAGGCTAGCCATAATCGGCTCCATACCGAGTACAATTTGCAAGACCTGGGTGGCAAAAAAGACAAAACCAACCAGCAATGCCAAGCTCAGTAAGTTAACAATAATCGAACCGGTAAACATACCGTTACGGAATAGGGAAAGATCCATCAACGGCACAGGCAGACGCTGTTGTCGGCGAACAAATAGCACGCCGGCAATAAGGCCAACCGACAGTTCGAATATGACACTCATTTCAAACCC
The DNA here is from genome assembly GCF_019090985.1 of Photorhabdus akhurstii. Lineage (NCBI taxonomy): Bacteria > Pseudomonadati > Pseudomonadota > Gammaproteobacteria > Enterobacterales > Morganellaceae > Photorhabdus > Photorhabdus akhurstii. Next base: position 4,185,838 of record NZ_CP020335.1, read on the forward strand.
ATCACTGGCAAGGTGTTTAATCGCGTAAACAATACCACCCATAGCAACGATCGATAACAGAACGCTATACACATCGATAATACCATCCTGTTTTTTATCGGACTCTGGCAATAACATCGGTCCGAAAATCAGCAACGGTACTAATACCGGTACTGCCAAGAGGAAAATTGCACTCCAATCGAAAAATTGTAATAGAACACCACCCACTACGGGACCTAAGGCTGAACCAATAGTTAATGTTGTCGCCCAAATAGCGACAGCCAATCGACGCTGTTCACGATCCTCAAAAAGCACGCTTATTAAAGCCAAAGTAGAAGGCATCAGCATCGCACCAAAAAATCCAAGTACGGCTCGCCCGATAATCAATTGTTCAGGTGAAGTTGACAGTGCTGTGAACACCGAAATAACCGTGAATCCCAACGATCCAAATAGCAGTAATGAACGATGGCCGACACGATCGCCAATACTCCCCATTGATACCAATAAACCAGCCAATACCAATGAATAAGCATCAATTATCCATAATTGCTGACTTGCACTAGGCCCCAGAGCTTCCGCAATTTTTGGTAAAGCAAAGCTTAAGATCGTATTGTCCACAGTCACCAATAATACTGGCAACATCAATATCAGTAATCCCAGCCAATTTCTGAGTCCTGCCCGCCCGTTAGCCTCAGCAACTCTATTTAACGACATCCCCTCAACTCCTTTCCTATATCATTCAAGCGTTGAAAAAATATGCTGGCAATCAGCAGCACTGATATCGAGCTGTTCCCCCAGTTGTTGCGCAATATCTCCGAGGTTATTGCCAAATTCAGTTTGATCGCCAGCCTGTACTATCGAATTTAACTGTTGTATGGCATGCAGCAACGCCTGACGCGGTTCGGCAGCCATCGGGTTTTCATGTTGAACGTCCCAGTACACTTCTATTGGATTACGTAAGATCCTTGATAATAACGCCAACATTGTACGCATCGGCGGTGGCGCAATTGTTGCCAAGGTACGGATATCTAACGGACTTTTCGCCAGCACCAGGCCAAAAATCAGGATCGCGGCATGAGGCAAAGCCTGACAAAGCGCCATAACGCGATCATGTTCCTCCGGCGTCATCCTACTGATACGCATATCAGCCTGCGCCAATACCCGCTCAATCCAATGTTCACTAACATGACAGTTATCGAGAATGACTGCAACTGGCCTTTTTTGCTCCGGCAAAGATGGCGAGAACATCGGGTTAACACCAATAAAAGGCTGCCCGGGGGCGGCAGCTCTTAACGCAGAATAGAAAGGGGCCTGAACTGAACAGGTTGACACGATCTGTACATCATCACCAACAGCAGACAACACCCAAGGCAACGCTTGTATAGCGACGGCTTCCGGTAAGGCAAAGACTACCGCCTTCGCCCCACTAAAAACCTCTCCCGCATCAGCCGCCGGGTTTAAGATATCAATCTGATAGTCATGAGAATAATAGTCATGAGAACGCATTCCCTGCGTTCGTTTGTCGACACTGTAGGCTATGTGACCACAACCAGTAAAAAGGCGACTCAATAAAGAACCAATAGCCCCTCGCCCACCAAGAATGACCACTTTATGGTTACTCACACGCTTCCTCCGCCATATGACTAAAACTGAAATAGGGAACACTCGCTTTGACCAATGTTTCTTCAAATTCGCCATAAGGATCGGAATGAGCGACAATTGCGCCTCCAATGCCAAATTCAGCACATTCTTGATGTAATACAGCCGTACGTATCACAATGCTCAATTCCACTTCACCACTGAAAGATAGCCATCCAAGCGCGCCGGAATAAACACCGCGTGCCGATGACTCTAAAGCATCAATAATCTCCATTGTACGTTTCTTCGGCGCTCCGGTCATTGATCCTCCTGGAAAACATGCCCGGATAGCCTCCATTGATGACGTTTCTTCGCATAACTCACCGCGAATGGTCGAAACCAATTGATGTACAGAAGAGAAGCTCTCAACTTTAAATAATTCAGGTACATGCACACTGCCTGGACGGCATACCTGATTAAGATCATGGCGCACCAAGTCCACTATCATCAGATTTTCTGCCCTATCCTTAGTGGATTGACTCAATTCCATCTGCAAACGCTGATCATCTGCTGCCGTTTTTCCTCGTGGCCGGGTCCCCTTAATCGGTCTGGATTCAATATTTCTGGTCTCATCAATACGTAAAAACGTTTCTGGCGACGCACTGAGTACAGAAAAATCCCCACATGCCAGATAAGCGCCATAAGGTACAGGGCTGGCATAACGCATACGCCGATAAGCGTCCAATGGATGCCCGGAATAAGCCATCTTTGCCCTATTCGTCAGGCAGATTTCATAAGATTCACCATCTGTGATGTATTGAAGTGATTTATGGATTCCATCTATATACTTCTGAGCGCCATATTCCAGACAAATTTTATTCTGATCAACCGCGCCAGGAATAAAGTCAGGTATCACTTCACCGGTATTTTCTGCATTGGTAATTAAAAGTTCCGGCGGCCAATTTTGTGGCTGTCCTATTGGCGAGATAAGACACTCATAAAGCTTATTCTGTTGGTGATCAAATACAAAAAAATGCGGAGTAAATATTAAGCTGGCATCAGGATGTTCTGAACGGTATTTGTTGCTGCCAATTGTCAGCGCTTTTAATTCATATCCTAAATAACCGACAAAGCCGCCTTTAAATACAAATGGCATCGATTTTGGCAGCGAAATTTCCACAAAACCAAGCAATTCAGACATCAGTGAGAAAAAGTCTCCCTGAACACTCCTCTCGCCATCGGGACCGGTCAAACGCAAACTCTCAGTCTGTACACTGTATTCAAGCCTGACAGCGCCCTGCTCATTACCGCTTCCCATCATTGAGAAGCGGGCATTAGGTCTGTCGGAATTTTCACTATCAAGCCAGAAAGCGTGTGTATCATTGCCGTAACGTTGAATAAACAAGGAGTTAGGATCGACTATCTCCTTACATTCACGATAATTCAGGTTGAGATATTGTCTTCCACCTACCGCAAGATAAGCCTCATTGACATCAGTACATATATTCTGAGCGGCAACCTCCTGTTTGTTATTCTCTTTATACATCTCCGCTATACGCACGAAATTACTGAGTAGCTCATGCCCATATTCAGAATCAATCGATTCAGGGTGAAATTGAACACTCCAGATCGGCCTTTCGGTGTGCTCAATCGCCATGATTAAGCCATCATCAGTCCAGGCCGTACATTTTAGATTGTCAGGAAGCCGGGTACATACCAACGAGTGATATCTGACCACTTCAAACTGTTCAGGCAAACCGAGGAATAATCCTTCTCCGGTGTTCCTGATGCGGCTGCGATAGCCATGTACCGGATTGGGGGCATGTTCCACACAGCCGCCAAATGCCAGGCTAATTCCCTGATGACCGAGACAAATACCCAACAGTGGAACTTTGGCACGTGCAATAACCTCAGCACAGACACCAAAATCACTGCTTTCAGCCGGATGTCCTGGCCCTGGAGAAAGGACTACCGCATCATATTCGTCTATTGTTAACTCTTCATAAGTCAAAGAATTGGTGACTACTGACGGCACACTGCCCGTCACTTCATACAGATATTGAGCAATGTTTTGCGTAAAGGAATCATAATTATCAATGAGCAGTATTTTCATTATTCTTTACTTTCTCGTGTAACAACTGATCAATCAGATCTTCTTCTCGACGGCAAGTTTCTTCAATAACCAGTTGAAATATTGCTTCAGTATATTCAGGCCGTAACCCAAAATCTGTTGATTTATCCCGCAACATATCCAATAACGAGGTAATACGTTGTGGCTGCATCATCGGAATATCCTGTTCCGCCTTTACCTCGGCGATTTTCATGCAGACTTTCATTCGTTCAGAAAGCAGCGCCAGAATCTGCATATTAATATCATCCAGAGATTCCCTGTAAGGTTGTAATATACCCTGCTTATTTATTATTGATTGAGTCATATGTTTAATCTTCGCACTGATTCATTTCAATTATCTTCTTTATTGATAAGCTGGCGTCGTTTATACCTGTGGAACTACAGCCTGTGGCTCCACCCAATTCAGCCCTTTTTCCCTTATTTCAAATAAGGTATTTACTAAGTGCTTGATTTCGCCGGCCTTATGTTCACTAGAGAAGGCAAAACGCAGCATCGCATTGCCATCCGGGACCAGTGGATAAAATACCGGGAACAATAAGATGCCGTTGTCACGCAGCAAACGAGCCGCTTCAAGCCCTTCCGCTTCATTTTCGAATAAAGCGCCACGAACGGGAGATTGAACACCGGCATTCATCAACTGATTACCCATCAAAGAATCAAACAGATTGATGTTTTTCCATAACTGTTCCTGCCGGATTTCTATCTCAAGGCTAAGATGAAGTTTTGCTGAGGCAACGTTAGCTGCCAACATCGGTACCATGATCGAATGACCAAAAACCAGAGGATTTGCTAAGGTACTGATCACTTCGACATCATCGGCACTTGCAACCACCACAAAACCCCCGGCGCCGCCAAATGCTTTGGATAACGAACCTGCAAGTATGAAGTTGGACGGCAAAACATGGTCAAGGGCAGCAAAGGCATAACCGGCGCCATGACGCCCCATAATGGAAATACCATGAGCATCATCTACATAAACATAGCCTCCAGCCGCGGCCAATTGTCGAGTTAATTCCGCAACCGGAATTAAACCATTCATTGAACCAATACCATCAATCAGCAGGATAGGCGTCCGCTGATTCTCCTGACAATTCTGCAAAACTTGCTGTACTGACTGTACATCTGCGCTATCAACCCGAGATACCGGTCCGAACTGTTCGAGAATACCGCGTAATACCTGCATAGATGCGTGAGCAGTTTTATCCATCAACCAATGTACAGGCTGGGAAAGAGGATAACTGGGTAAAGAACCACTCCCCAATAACGGTAATACACCAAGGTGAACATTGCTGGTGGAAGTAAACACAGCAACAGACCCCCCCTGATAAATCTCTTCCAACAGTTTCTCTAATTGCCCCAAATATTGTGGGCGCATCGCGCCACGGGACGATGACAAATGTATCCCTGTGCGAGACATTGCCTGATTTGCAGCTTCAATTAAGGCCGGATGATGTTCTAATCCCAAATAAGAGCAGGAAACAAATTCAGTAAAAACTTTTCCTTCCTCTGTAGTAACTTGCTTACCTTGACGCTCTACCACAGTGAAGCTGGTCAAACCTTCATCGATAGCCTGTGCTAAAGCGCCGGTTGTCCGTGACCGGCGAATTGTCATCCAATCCTGCTTGTGTTTTACATTCATTATTTAGATTCCAACTGGTTAAGTTCAAAGGAGCTTACAACCAACAGTGATTACCGAACTGCCCGTTGTGTCAGAAACATCTTCATCAATAATGGTTCGTACCAGAGAAAAACCAGCATCTGCAAATAATGCTCTGACGCTCTCTTCCTGGCTTTCACCATGTTCAATCACTAACCAACCCTCTGATTGCAGGAACTGTTTAGCTTGTTTGATAATCAACCGCGTTAAGTCAAGCCCATCATCCCCCGAATACACCGACGCATAAGGATGATGCTCCTCCCATTCCGGCAATATTTCCTGCTGTTCCGGCACATAAGGTGGATTCGCCACAATCAACGCCACCGATTCGTTAAATTGAGAAAATGCTTGCCAATCCCGTAAATCTGCTTTTAATGCATCGGCTTTAATCGCCCAATTCGCCAACCGATGGATATTGCGCGTCAGGTATTGAAAAGCCACATCATCATATTCGACACAAGTGACCTTTAAATCCGGGCGACGTTTAGCAATGGCTAAACCGATGGCGCCACTACCGGAACATAAGTCCAGAACCACTGCCCCGTGAGGCGCTTGATATTCACTCTCCAACCATTTATGAATAACCTGGCTATGAGGACGTGGAATAAATACCCCCGTCCCCACCGTCAGAGGCAATCCATCAAAATCCGTAGTACCGACAATATGCCCGAGTGGTATCCGGTTACAGCGTTCATGAACCGCAAGCATAAATTCATCACGGGCGCGATCCTTACAATGTCTTTCCAGATAACGGTCAATCAGGCATGTGAGATCAGTTTCCACATCCCAAACCCCTGCCTCTGACAGTAATTTCCTGGCGTTATCAATGACGACTTGATCTTTCAGCGAAAAACTCATGACCATGCCTCATAATAACTACGTAACCGTTCACGCATGGATTCATAAATATGAGCGAAGGCGACCAGCTCCGGCGGTGGAGTGAACTGCGGATGAAGAGACTCAATTAAATTCTGATAATTGCGCATCATCCCTTCATTCAGTAGTGGCAGCCAATAAGGTTTGATATTCCAACGATATTCATAGCCGGTAGCAAACATTTGTTGGGTAGTTTCTTTCGCCATCACTTCACGGGAGAAACCCACCAGCGGCGGACGAACGGGCTTGAAATCATCAAGATTAATCAGTCTATTTTCTACTCCGGTCAAAGCGTTGGCGATGTAATCCGCCAATAATGGCGACTGATGTAAGCCATCGCGATAAGTACCGGTAGCCAGCCAAAGACCATTCACGCCACATTCACCAATCAACGGGAATCCATCAGCCGGGATTGGCCGGTTGCCAACCTGGATTGAAAGGATTTCAGCATCATGTAAGTTAATATCCAACTGATCTAACGCACAATCCAACAAGAACTGCACATCAGAAATCGATGCCTGACTGCGTGGTTTTTCGGCCAGAATATTGGTTGCGCCAAGGTACAGCACACCATCACCGCGTGGTACACAATGCAGCCCACAGGCAAATGCCCGGTTCGGGGTACGGATGACTGACGTTGGTAATTCTCTGCCTTTTGGCATCTTGACCAGAATAGATACCCCATAACCAGCAAAGATTGGCGGAATCTGGCGAACAATAGAAGGTATATTTGATAACAGATCCAACGAGTGCGCACCGGCAGCTACAACGACTTTATCTGCCATTAAACGCTCACCACTTAGCAATTCAACGCCGGTGGCTAAACCCTCTTCGATTAGCACACATTTAATATTCTCTGCTTTAAGGACCCCACCCTCAGCCACAAATGCCGCATCCAGCTTTTCCAGCAATAAATGCGAGTTCAGCGCATGTTCATCAGGGATATACAGAGCACGCAACGGACGCACTAAATCGTTGGGTTTTAACCACTCAATTTCACGTGGATCAACAGTTTCATAAGCAGCCGCATAATCGATCAGAGTTTGCTCGATAGCCTCATAATTGATAGTGTCAATCTCTTCCATCCCGGCAGTGTTGAGTATCACATGAGTGCCTTGAGCGGTGAACAACGATCGGGTATCACCGGAAGCGTCAGCTAACCGTTGCGCCCAAGCCGGCCAAAGCTCTTTGGCGATACAATCCATATTCAATTTCAACTTACCGTGTTCACTGGCTAATAAACCACTGGTAATTTCACCAAAACAGCCATTCATTGCACCGGCGGCTTTGGAGGCGGCATTAGTTCGATCGGTCTCTCCAACCCTACAAACCGAGAAATTTCTGCTTGCCAGCTCATAAGCGATTGAACCTGCAATTGCCCCTGAACCAACGACAATAAAGTCGTATTTCACTTATTTACTCCTATATGGCCTGTAGCCAATTTATTTTAAATATTTTATCAACAACGACGGAAAAATAATTGTCATCCTCTTATAGTGAGGATATTTTTACTGCTTTACATCAATTGTAAAAAAATAACCCTGCATTCATCAGTAATTAAAATGACGAATCACGCTCAGATTTACACTAAATTTAAAAACAAATATGTAATAACGAACCATTACATTAGAAATAGTTTCAATTTATTATCAATCAAATACAATCACCCATATTAATTAATTTGTGAAAATAAAAATTTCCAATAAAAAACAATAAATTGAATAGCATCACAAAACTCCATTCATATTTAAAAGAAATAATAACAAGAGATATTATTGTATTTTAAATAACACCTGCAAATCAGGGATGAACAATAATCATCAAATACAAAACTGTCAAACAAATTTAGTCTTATATTATAAACAAAAAAATCATATAAATACTTTCAGTATAAAATAAAAACAATTTATATTTAAATTGTTACGGGGAACAATATTCTAAATGTCTTTTTTTCTTCAATAAAAAAACAAAAATTCTCAAGAAAGGTGTTTTTTTAAATTTATATTTTCCATCAACTTTCACCAATATAGATAGATAAAACACTCAAGTTATTATATCTTTATTAACTATAATATTAGTGATTATTTACGATTAACGTGCACGCAGTGAACATGCACATTTCAGATTATTGACTTTTAACGTCTCGACTATCACTGCTGAGTTTTCCTCAATAATGTTATATTCACCTATGCAAATAATATTAACTACACCTTATTCCAAGGTGATAAAACAGGTGTTAAGACCCCCTCCTTTTATCGGTAATGAGTAAACTAAGGGTTAAGAAAATCAGTGCGTTATTAATGCTCACTTTTAAAAGGTACAACATGATTTTAAAAAGCTTATTTATTGTCATATTTAATATATCTATCGGTGAGAATAAAGAGGAATTAAAGCTTTTATATAAAAGGCGGATTTAACTCAATAAGTAGAGTTTTTTAGTGTAACAGTTAATCGAAATCCATTAATCATTAACAAAGAGTGAAAAAGAAATCAGCAAGTAAAATAATATTATCTATACAGCCTGATATTCAAGAGCTTTATTTCCATCATTTTACGCAGCAAGTCGCTAAAATAATGTAATAAAAAATGGGTAAAACAGGTTAATTTGGCAGAATTTAAATCCTGAAAAAAGCGTGATTATTCGAAAGAGTATCTTTACATCATCAGGCTATTTTCTGGCTGATTTATAAAGATAAAAAGCGAGTGAGATTAATATTTTTTAAATATAAAACACAATAAACCATGATGATTAAACTTAATAAAAAACAGGCAGAAAAGGGTTTTACAGGTTAAAACTATGGTTAAAACTATGGTTAAAACTATGGTTAAAACTATGGTTAAAACTTTATACCGATTAACCCAAGGGTTAAAAACAATGATTTTTAATAATAGTTTAAAGCCTGTCCATTATAAAACCATCAGTGAAAAATGAAAACAAAAATTGATTTTATTAATGCTTATGCTTCCTGAGAAAAACGGACAAATAAAAACATGAATAAGTTAATCAGATAATTTATTTTTTAAAATGAATTGATTTTAATACGCTTTTAACCAAGGAGTAAAATTTTTCATAAACCAATTAAATCATTAATCATGAAAAACAAAACCATCAAATAAACGATTTAACAACATACGAATTAAGTTACTTGCAGCGTTACTATTTTACATTTATTATACAAAACCGTGATAGTTTAAATCGGCTTTACACTGTTTTAGCCCATTTAATAACATCTCTTTTTTACTGTTTAATTTAAATCATTCCTATTTTTATACCGTCAGTGTGATTTAACGCTAAAATCAATTTAATATCATTGTTTTTCCGAGCTGCTTTCACTCGCTGTTAACCGGTTAAATACCTGTCTAACCGTTATCACATTTCTGATTTATTAATCCTAAAAATTTTTAACCTTTGTTGATAGAATAAAGCGTTATTAAGTATTAAAGAAAAGCTGATTAACCGACAACACGTTATTGAAAGTTTTAGACGATTTAAGAATATTCCTTATTTTGAATAATGGATTAACATAGGTATCAGGTTTAGCATTTCTTAACAGCGGTTTTGCGGTATGATTCAATCCTTCTGCCAGATTGTTGACACTTTCTTTAATACCTGAATTGCCATCGGGTCGCTAAAGGTTTTATCCAGCGTGATCGCGGCTAATTCAGCGGCCAAAGTACCCAAGGTTAAATGGCCTGAGTCCGGTAGAATTCCGAACTCAGGCATTATTAGCCGCTTAGCGTAAGCTGCCCAACTTTTGGGTGGTACACCATAAAACTAGGAGCTTTTTTTGACGTAGCCAGAATGGCGGGTCATCTGGACCTAAAGCATCGTATTGCTCAAGAGGGCGATCTCTATCTGTCATAAAATCAGGCATGTCTGTTATCACTATTCTGACTGGCTTATAAATACCCCAGTCTTCATGAAATACTTGAGCTGATTTTATACAACGCTCTATTCCTTCAAAATATTTAAAAAATCTGCATTTCTGCTCCTTTGATAATTTCTGCTGGAGTTGTGTTACTAACGAAGATGCTGTTTCTAATTCATAAAGATGAAGATACTTCTGGTAAAACTGAAACAAGATTTTTCGATCGTTAATATCGTGTATCTGTTCATTTAAGACAGAAAAAAATTGGGTCATTTCTGAAACAGAACCAAGTTCCACAATAGAACTACCACCATAAAAACCGATATGTTTCATGTGAGTTACCCTTTAAATTCGATCACCGCTGGGTCTATAATTCCATTTAATTTTTGAACAATGCCTTTAATAATTTCCCTCTCCTGTTCTAGTGACACGGTTTGCCCTCGAACATCAATAACTATCCGTTGTTCCATCCCCGCAGGTAGATTCTTCTGCCGTTCAATCGCCTGTCTGGCAACATTATTAATCAAGCCATTTTGTTCGTTGCAATATTATAGTTTTTCACTGCAACACTACAAATATTGCCCTGACACCAGTCTGGACGAACACTGCCTTTAGTACCATAGGGAACTTCCTTGCCTCTTTAATTGGATGAACTACACCTTAATCAATTAGCATCTAACTTTTGGGGTGCAATTCAACATGTCAGGGTTCTTTCTATTAAATTAAGCCAAGAAATTCTGGTAATCCTTTTACATAATCATATACTTCACCAGTATAATTATCTGATAAATCTTGGAAAAGTCTAATTACCTCTTGTTTCTCATCATCATTAAGTAACTGAAGTTCCGCTGCCATTTGTTCCATTATTTCTATTGCTGAATCCGGATTAAGCAGTTCTTCACTTGTAAACTCCAAAAATATGGCAAGATCAATAATGACCTTTACAAGCCTAATATTGCTATTCTTTAACAACTTTCACCTCTATGTTTTTGATTCCAAATTCATCAAACATTTTTTGTGCTCTATTCGCCTGAGTTTGATCAGGTACTTCCCAACGTCCTGTCATACCATTGCGCTTTAACGCATCTGATTGTCGTAATGCCTGATCTTTCGCTTTTCGGGTTGTCACAACAGATATTTTTCTGTCTATCATGACATTATCATCTACACCATCAAACCTAACAGGCTTGTTTTTTCCATCAGTGTCTCTTCTATCAATACTGGGAGCCTGTCCCTTTTTAGTTTCAATATTTGAACGAGCACCTGATGCAGAATCATTATAGCCTTTTGCCCGTTGACTCATGCTTGCATTTTCATCAACCCACTTAACTTTTATTTCATCACTGGCCTTATTGAGCAGTTTGGAAGCTTCCCCAATATCACCTTTCTGTAAGGCTTTCTCTGCTGCCTTGATAGCCTTCCCGGCGGCATCACCCGCGCCTGGAATAATAGCGATTGCAGTAGCAAGATAATCTAATGCGCTTTTAGCCTCTACAAAACCTTTAAAATTGAATGGCCTGAGTCCGGTACACAATACCAGCCCCAAATCATGCTAACCATCGGATAAAACTATCCAGAAATTAGGGTATAGCTTAAAAAAATCGGTATCTTTTAATCACAATCCTAACAGGCTATTCAGTCCCTTAACTGAATCATTAATATAACTTTCATATTGACTTAGTGGTTCATTTCTATCTAAAGCTACAGCATAAACTTGCTCCAAACCCAGCCAATGCTCATAAAACTGCTCCTTCCATCCATTATTCACATCTTGTAAGCAATCCAATAAATCTCTTAAGCGATCAATTAGTACATTTAAAGGAATTTTATTTTCAACATATGCTCCTAGAGTTTCTTTCATCAAATTAAGTTGTCTAAAGTCGTACTCAGTAAGAGTAATATTGTTTAATTTATTCATTGTCTTATAATCCCAAAGTCTACTGTAACTACCCGGCCATATTTTTCATCGACCTCAACTCACTATTACAGGGTTCTAACTGGAACAGCTCGGCTTTTATGCTGGCAAACCAGTTATCATAAAAATAGAAGAATATAGCCCCGATTGGATGAATTGCACCTTAATCAGTTAGGGTCTAACTTTTGGGGTGCAGTTAACTAACAATCGGGGATTAGTAATCATTACTGATATACTACTTCATAGCCACTGTTCAATTCAGTTTGTAGCTTTTCTCGCAGATATTGACCTTTCTCCTTAAAGACTATTTCTGCTTCTGGGGTTGAAAATCCAGAATTTAAGGGATCATCCAAATTTAATGTTTCATCATATTGTTTAGACCAATTATTTAATTCTTCTTTGAGAGAATCACTAATTGGTAAAACATCAGGATCAATATTCCCAACCTCATCATCTGAATCAAGCCATAATGGATAACAATCGTAATCAGCCATTAATTTTATTCTTTTCATCTATTTACTCCCTGCAACTATGTCCAATCTAACGAACCGTCATCCGAAACCCAAACTATCCCTCCAGGACATTCTTCAAATGTGAACCATAGACCATAATATAACTCCTCTTCGGTCTTAGGAAAAACAACCCGAAAATGCGTCAATTGCTCGTCGGTGGTACCTTCCAAAAACACACCGTTTTTAGCAAGTTTGATTTTGTTTTCTTTTAACAACCGCTCAATAAACTCCAAAAAATAGTTCTTTCTCCCTTCAAAAGAAAGGTTAATTTTGTTTAAGTTATTTGCACACATAGCCCCCCAAATAGTACTCGGGGAGCTCCCTTCTAACTCATCTCGAAATACTTTATATTCATCATCATGAAATAACATATTAATGCCTTATTGAAACTTTATTTCCACAGGTTTCTTAACCTTATCTTGCAATTTTCCTATTTGCTCATCACCAATAATTTCAATCGTCCAGCGTGCTTTAGTTCTATCTGCACTGGTTGAAACTTTACGCAAGTTTACGGTACTACCGTTTGCTAACTTGGCATAATAACGACCAGGTTTATTAGGTATTTCTGTGAAAGGTACTCCACCCGTTAAACTTTCTGCAATCAGGGCGGAGGCAATAACATTCCAGTCAAAGTGAACAGACCCCAGTCGTTGACTGAGGTGAATATTCATTAATTACCATTTATCCATACTTGTTGGAGCCAATCAGTGATATCCAGCCACATTTCATCACTATAACCGTCATGGGACCAGTATCTAACTTGACCGTCAGAAAGAAGACAGTAGTAGTTTCCATTATCTTCACAAATAGGTAACCAGTCTTTAGGGACTCCTAACTCTCTTGCATCTTCAAGAGATTGAGATAACTCACCATAATTTTGTTTATCTTTAGTTACGGATAATAATCCTATGGAACCATAGAAAACATTCCCTATTTCCTTTAAAACTTTTTTATAGTCATTAGGAAAAGTAAAACCAATATCACGTTCATATTGTGCCAACAATTCATCGTCTGGTAGATCTATATTGTTTCTTTCTCCACCAGATAGAAGCTTTAACTCATTGATAATTTTATCTAAATCGTTATTCATTTTTACACCTATTTATAACTTTTAGCTCTATCTTTCCAATAGTTAGAACGCCATTTGTTAAATTCTGCTCTATTTATGCCTGAAGGAATACTATTGTCATTAATATGTATAACCCCATGATTTTCTTTATGGAAAGATTGTGTAATTTCTGCAATTGCACCATCTTGTTTCTGTAACATGTGGTGAAGATTCACTGGCTTACCATCTGTACCGATTGGTGCGCGACCAGATGACATTAGCTCTATGTTTGTTTTTCCTGATTTTAGGTCAATATATTTCGGTTCGAATATATCATTTCTCTGATAAACCTTATTTCCTTGAAATTCAATTGGCTCAGCTGACCAATATTTTCTTTCCTGACCAAAATATCTTGCTGTATTAACTTCATCACTGGCCTTATTGAGCAGTTTGGAAGCTTCCCCAATATCACCTTTCTGTAAGGCTTTCTCTACCGCCTTGATAGTTTTCCCGGCGGCATCTCCCGCACCCGGAATAATCGCTACTGCGGCGGCCAGATAATCTAATGCACTCTTAGCCTCTACAAAACCTTTAAAATTGAATGGCCTGAGTCCGGTAGAATTCCAAGACTCAGATATCATTAGCTGTTTAGTGTAACCTGTCCAATTTTTTGGTCAGTTCAGCATATCGAGAACTTCTTTAACGTAACCAGAATGGTGGATCATCTGGATCTAAGGCATCGTATTGCTCAAGAGGGCGATTTTTATCATCAATAAACCATGGTAAATCGGAGATCACTATTTTTACTGGTTGATATATTTTAAATGTGTCTAAAAATGATTTTGCAGACTCCTTAGCATCAATAAAACGACGGAAATAATCCATAAATACAAGATTTAATGTTGGCTGCTTAAAATCCAGATTGGTTAACTCAGTATCTCCTCCCATCTTTTGCCAATCTACTGTATTACTCTGAATTTTACTAAATAAATATTCAACAATAGACATAAGCTCCTCTGCTGGTTTGAGCTCATCTTGTTTCAGATAACGACGATAAAGACGATCCGTTAATAAACTAAAATCATATTCAGATTGAACATATTCGGCATAAGTCGTTATACACTGAAAAAAAACAACCACATCTGAAGCAGGACCATGTTCATAAACAGTATGGCCACCATGAAACCCTATGTTTTTCATTTTGTTTTAAACCCTATATCTGTCGGACTGATTGCACCATTCGATTTTTGAACTATTCCCTGAATGATAGTATCCTTTTGCCTTTGTGTAACATGTTGCCCTCGAATATCAATAACAACTTCTTGTCTCATCCCCGCAGGTAGATTCTTCTGCCGTTCAATCGCCTGTTTGGCAACATTATTAATCAAGCCATTTTTGTTCGTTGCAATATTATAGTTTTTCACTTCAACACTACAAATATTGCCCTGACACCAGTCTGGACGAACACTGCCTTTAGTTCCATAGGGGACTTCCTTACCCTCTTTAAATGTAACCTGACCATTCCATCCCCCAAATCTTTCCCGACATCAATTTCTGATTTTCTATGGCTAGGGCGTGAGACTGATGTAATTTCATCACTGGCCTTATTGAGCAGTTTGGAAGCTTCCCCAATATCACCTTTCTGTAAGGCTTTCTCTACCGCCTTGATAGTTTTTCCAGCGGCATCACCCGCACCGGGAATAATAGCGATTGCAGTAGCAAGATAATCTAATGCGCTTTTAGCCTCTACAAAACCTTTAAAATTGAATGTCCTGAGTCCGGTAGAATTCCGAACTCAGATATCATTAGCTGTTTAGTGCAACCTGTCCAATTCTTTAGGTCAGTTCAGCATATCGAGAACTTCTTTAACGTAACCAGAATGGAGGATCGTCTGGACCTAAAGCATCGTATTTTTCAAGGGGGCGATTAATCTCATCAATATAATATGGTGTATCAGTAAAACCTATTCTTACAGGGATATATTCGTTAAGCTCTTGATAATAAACTTCAGTACATTCTAATGCTTCAGAAAATGCACTAAAAAGCCTTTTGAAAACAATTGATAGCGACTCTCCTTTCAGATTTAATTTCGTATTATTTACGTTCACTCCTAACGACATCCAATCAATACCTTTAGCTGATATCTGTGAAAATGACCTTTCTATACTGTCAAGATCTCTTTTGACACTTGATAATTCCTCATACTTCAAAGAACGCCGATAGAGATTTTCTGTGACCCAAGGGTACTTACTCCCTTTATTACGATGTTTCAATAACGTTACCACTAAATTGAAAAATCCATTTATATCAGATGCAGTGCCTATTTCAGCTAATGTCATAGCGGCATGTATACCAACATTTTTCATTCTGTTTTAAACCTGATGGATGATGAATTTATAGAACCATTTGATTTCTGCACTATTCCTTGAACTATTTGCATTTTTTGCTTGGCAGTTATTGCTTGCCCTCGAACATCAATAACTATCCGTTGTTCCATCCCCGCAGGTAGATTCTTCTGCCGTTCAATCGCCTGTTTGGCAACATTATTAATCAAGCCATTTTTGTTCGTTGCAATATTATAGTTCTTCACTTCAACACTACAAACATTGCCCTGACACCAGTCTGGACGAACACTGCCTTTAGTGCCATAGGGGACTTCCTTACCCTCTTTAATTGGATGAACTACACCTTAATCAATTAGCATCTAATTTTTGGGGTGCAATTCACATGACCGGGGAATATTGATTTTATATTGGTATCTTTGCCAGTAGCTCATTAACTTTAGCTGTATCTTCTGGATGAGGTTTTAGATACTTTTCACAAGCTAATCTGACATAGTGATAACAGGTTTCTTCACTGACTGTTATTGTATCTTCATCAGTTGGCGGATAACCAACAGCAAACTGAACGCCTTCAAAATATTCATCTTCACTATTCACGTCAGGGAAAAAGCAATATACACCATCTAACATAAAAGATTCTTTTTGAACAATATTTTCTACGGCATCTAAAAAATGCTCCTCATTATACATAAGGTCAAAATAGCTTTTTATGATCCAGTCGAAATTAGAATGATCATAAGGTAGCTCAAATAAAAATTTCATTTATTATGTCCTATTTTGGATGGAAATTACTTATCCCACCTGTCTTCTTATCAATATATACCCTGAATGTAACACCATCTGCTGTAGCATCATATGCTTGTTGACCTCTAGCTATAGCTTGTTTATAACCGCTTACAGCAGCTTGTTGACCTAACTCCAACATTTTCTGATCAGTAAAAATTTTGGGATCATAGATAGTCTTTTCAAATGGTTTTGAACCATTACCTTTGTAAGTTCCTGTAAAATTCCCAGAAGCATCTTTAGCAGGTACTCTATATTCGATATGCATTATTCCATTAACACCAGTAGGTGTTTCACTGACGATTTGTATTCCTTTGTCTTTTACAACACCATAAAAAGCCTCTGCATTGTGCCCGCCCGCAATTCCTGATTTTTGGGTAAATCCATCTACAGTTGCTAAATGCTTCGGCTGATTAATCTGAAAACTCATGCCATCAGGGTATGTAACAGTTGTCGTCCCCTTTCCAGCATACAACTTCTCATTTTCGATCAAACTAGCTACGGCATCAGTATCAGGCTTAGCATTTCTTAACAGCGGTTTTGAGGTATTACTCAATCCTTCCGCCAAATCCCTAGCACCTTCTTTAGTGTTACCTAATACCTTTACCGTTCCCGCAGCCAAAACACCGGTCCCAACCGCCGCTTCTGGCGCAACCGCATCAGCGACAAAAATACCCACGTTATTCAGGCACAGCGCCGGATTGGTTTTACAACCTTCAAGCGCAACACGCCCTGCCGTTGCTATTTCAGCCGAACCCGCAATCAGTATCTGACCGCCATAAACCAACGCATAGCCGCCTGCCGCCACTGCGGTAACGGCAATCGCGGCATTCCGCCGCGCAATGACGCGCTCTTCCGCAGCTTTATCCCCTTTTCCTGCCGCTAAGATGTCTTTTTGATTATCTATCGATAACTGGTACAACATGTGCTCAGTCATGTTATTTCGATAGACAAGCTCCGCGCTGTTCGCCGCACTGTAAGCGCCTTCCGGGGTATGGCTAATCAGTGCGCCTGACAACGCCCCGACAAATTTAGCGGTCTGGGCCTTAACTTCATTACCCGTCAACGCTTCCTGAAGCTTATGGATTTGTCGCTCTGTTTCATTCTTATACGCCGGTTCAAATAGCCTGCTTTCCATTGTGATTGCCGCTAATTCAGCCGCCAGCGCACCTACAGCCGCCCCTTTGGCATCCCCACCAGCAATTTCAGCACTGATGCCTGCCACAACCGAATGGCTCAATATCTTGCCTGAGTGGCCTAAAACCTCCCCATTATCCCCAATCAGTTTGGCGCCTTCCGCATTAATCTGATTACCAATATTACTCAACAATGCGGTTTGCAGATTATCCGTAAAACTGCCGCCGTTAATCGCCGTCCCTATTGTTGAACTCACGATGGATTGCGCCGCAACACGCTGGGCCACCTGACTCCAATTATTATTACTCAATAAGGGAAGCTGCGCTTTTATCGGATCGACAACGCCTTTTCCTTCCACTAATTTTCCCCAGCCCATCGTGTGGTCTAAGCCACCTAATGCGCCACCCACGGCTATTTGGGTAACAAGGGATTTGATTGAATCGCGCTTCGCTAAGGCTGCCAGTGTCTTGGTGAGATCCCCTTTATTTTCAACTAAGGCCACCGCCGCCTGCGAGGTCAACCCTATCATTCCGCCATAAGCCGCCCCATAAACCGCGCTCGCCGTAGCTCCCGTGGCGCCTGTCGCCCCCACGGCGCCACTTCCCGCCCAAGCCGCCAAGCCCGAACCCGCCGTGACCGCAGCGACCGCAATCGCAATCACCGCACCCACTACGGGGTTTAAGCTTTCGCTTTTTTTGTCCCAGCTACTGTAAGCGTCCTTAACCTGATTCCACTGGACATCATTGCGGTTTTGAAGATTTTTCAACCATTCGGTGCCGGGGGTGTTACCCAGTACTCCTAACGCGTCTTCCAGTAACTGCCCCTCTTTTACTTTCACATCCGCATTGATACCTTTCGCCGCATCCACCGTCAGCGTACCGCCAACATGCACTGACGGGATTATCCAGGTCTCTTCACGATGACCTTTATCGCGTTGTGTAATAAAAAAGCCTTTTGATGTCGTGATGGTCTGCTCAAAATCAATATTGGGCATCGCCTTGAAGTTCACTTTCCCTGTCTGGCTGGTGATTTTCGCGTTTTTATTGGTCTCTATCCGACTCGCTTCCAATGTCACCTCATCTTTTGCCATCAGGTTAATATCACCCCCGGCCGTAAATTCCGTGACTTTGTTGGTCTTCTTGATTTGTATTCGATGTTCTGTTTTAGACCCAAACACTTTACACGACTTTATGGGGCCAAAACCTTTACAGCTTTTCTCTGTTTCTTCCCGCTTATAAACTTCTTCCATCGCTTGCGCATAGAGAAAACCGCCTGTTGCCGCGATATCCATTACACCCTTGGCGATTAATTCCGTCGCCTGGAATAAAATACTGCCTTGGGAGCGAATCGTTAATGCGCCGCCACTATTCAGCCGGCTGGCGTGTTGCGTAAAGCGCTCAATATTCCCCTCGCGGATAAATTCTTGCCGCGATTCAAAACGAACATTTCCACCCGCGGAAAGCCGCATATCATTGCCGGATGTCAAGCTGGCCCCGGATGTCAGCAGGTTGCCTGCCGCAACTAATGTGAGATTTTGGGCCGCGTTGATGGCGCTGGCAGCATAAAGGTATTGTTTATCGCCATCATTAATCGGCGAATATTTCCGGGCAGAGAACAGTAAATCCCGGCCAGCGCTAACCGATACATTTCCTTTAGTCGATGTTAATCTCGCGATACCCGCGATATCGCCCCCCGCACTGAGTTGCAGGTGATCACCCGCGGTAATTTGCGTACCTAATTCAGCGAATTTGTCTAATCCATCTAATTCGGATAAATAAAACAGGCTCTCTGGCGTATTGGGGCGAGAGATTTCAATATCACGGCCCGCACTGAGCATGACTTGTTGCCCCGCCCGGATACCAGCTTGCCGCAACATTAAATCATTTCCCGCAAACAGATTAATATTGCCCGCAGCGTTCAATTGGCTTCGACTGGCATTCAGGTTACGACCCGCACTTAATGTCAGGTTTTGTGATTTATCCAACCGGGTACCGGAGAGATCCAGATCGTTGCCTGCTGAAATCCGCAAATGATTATCGGCCGAAATTGAGGCCAATAACTCATGAGATCGATTCCGTCCCATTTGGATGTCGCCTTCCCGCACCAGAAGTTCAACATTTTCTCCCTTTAACTCTGCCTGACGGGCGGTGATATCTTTGCCCGCAATTAAGGTCAGATTTTTATTTGCCGCTAATTTAACCCGGTCGGCATTAATTTCACTCCCCGCGTTTAATGTCATATTGTTGGCTTTATCGAACAAAAGATCCTGGATATTCAGTTCGTGTCCCGCAAACATCTGCACATTATTGCTGGCCGAAATACGCGAATCATGCCCGCCCATTTGAATGTTGCCTTCACGCGTGAGAAGCTCAATATTTTCCCCTTTCAGTTCAGTTTGACGGGCGGTGATACCTTTGCCCGCAATGAGGGTCAGATTTTTCTGTGCGGCCAATTTAACTTGGCTGGCATCAATTTCATGACCCGCGTTTAACGTTATCGTGTTTGATTTATCGAACAAAAGGTCATACAGATCCAGTTTGTGATCCGCCAATATCCGCAAATTGTTGCTGGCCGAAATACGCGAACCGTCCCCCCACATCCGAATGTCGCCTTCGCGCGTAAGCAGTTCAATATTTTCTCCCTTCAACCCGACTTGAAATGCCTCAATATCTTTGCCCGCAATCAAGGTCAGATTTCTCTTTGCCTCCAGTGTATTTTGGCGGGCATTTATTCCACGTTCAGCGATGACGGACAGATCATTGTCCGCCTTGAAGTATCCCATGCTGATAATTTCACCGGCATGAAGCAGAATATTTTTCGCCGAGATGAATGCAGTTCCGTTGAATTGATTAATAAAATCAGCCACCACATTCAGATCGGCTGAGAGTTTATCATCCATCCCGCTGTTAAAGTCGTGACCGGTTAAGATGAGATTTTTCTTCGCATGAAACTGGCTTTGGCTGTTATCCAGTTTTGTCGCATTGATATAAGCGTTCATTCCCGCAGCGACGCTGGCATTCCAAGCATTATTTAACGCTTTTGCGCGAATAATAATATCCCCGTTATGGGTTTTCAGCGTCGCTGAAGTGTTGTTAATTTCAGTGCTTAAATTACCGCTCGCGTCTTTTTGCAACCAGAGATGGTTATTTGCCTGAATCAGTCCCTTATTCCGATTGTATAAATGGTCGATAAATAACCGCATGTCACCTTCTGCGATAATCTTACCGGTGTTGTTCAGCGTGTTCGCGGCAAGCGTGATATCTTTGCCTGCCTGTACATGACTCGGTTCCGCCGTTTTAATGCCTTTACTGCTAACGGTTATGTCTGTTTTGGCCTGCACATTTCCTAGCGTCACCTCTCCATCAGCAGTCAAACGGATGTCGCCTTGCGTTGCGGTCAGGTTGGTCAGGTTAACTTCCTTACCCGGTTCGGTACTCACCAGACGGATTTTATTAGCATACATTCCCCCCAATGATCCGGTATCAATCGCTTTCCAAGAGGTATCACCCTCGCCTGCAATAGGGACCAAGGTCCCGCGTTTGAAATCAATCCGGTTGGGGCCTTGTGTCAGTGTCAGGTTTTTCGCCTGCACTTTGCCGTTAAGTATCGTGGTCCGGCTGATAATATCGACATCAACCTGCGCCGTCGCATCCAGCCCCTTTTCATCAAAGGTTATGGCGCCTTTTTTCACTTCTAAAGCCGCTAACGCGCCCTCTTTATCAAACACCAGCTTACCCGTTGATAAGGTGACAGCCGGGGTATTGATAAAGCCACAGCCATTACAGGTTATGCCGTTCGGGTTGGCGATGAAGACAGCAGCTTTTTGCCCCACCACTTCCAACAGGCCCTGTAGATTTGAGGCTAAAGTCCCCACCACTTCATTAATAATCAACTCAGCCGATTTACCGTTAAAGTGAGGGTTTGCCCCAATTTGTCCCGCCAGTATGGATTGGGTAGCTTCGGTAGCGTTATTGAGCACCAGCCCGGCAGCCCCAATATTAAATTCCTGATAACGGTTATGTGAAATACCTCGAGAATTAGGCGCCGCAATATGGATAATAGGCAGGTTATTTCTCACGGCAATCCGCGTTCGTTTATCCGCCAGTTGAATCCCGGGTATTCCACCGGCTATTTCTGGAATATTGATGGTCAGTTGGGGGGCATTGCCTAATGCAAGATCAATCAACGCCGAAGTCACCGGGGTATATTTCCCGTCGGCTAAGCGCAACGCGGTACTATATTGGGCGACTGTGGTCGCGCCTTCTGCCGATAATGCTGTCTCCTTCATATTGCTGCCGGCAATCAAGGTTAAATTGTTGCCGGCAGTAACCTTGCCAATATTAATCGAACCACCACTGGTCAGGGTAATATCTTTCCCGGCGGTCAGGGAAATCCCATCCAAATTTATCCCCCATCCAGCGTGAAGATCAATATTCTCATCCGCTACCAAAGGCTGATTAGTATTAACCCAACCATTACCTGCTAAAAAGATATTTTTCGCCCGGTTAATTAGCGTATTTGAAAGCGATATTCCCTGTTCAGACAGAATATGTAATGTATTAACCGCAGAAATAGTAGATAGCGCCTGTGTGCCTGCCGCAGTGGGATTATCTCCTCCAGATGAAACATAAATACCACCACCGCTGGAGATTAAGGTAATGTCATGACCTGAAATATCAGTGCCACGCACCGTAAGACTTTTCTCTGCCTGTAGCTGAACCTGGTTCCCGGCGGTGACATTTCCCCCATTTAAAGACAAGGTTTTCGCTTTAATCGCGACATCACCGTCGGCGCCAATTCGTCCCCAATGCTGCAATGTGTCGGTTGTCAACATCAGATGCTGACCGGCTTGCATATGACCTTGTTTCGCCGTTTCAATGTCTTTACCGTTAACGGTGATATCCGTTTTAGCCTGTACATCCCCCAGAATCACCTTGCCATCCGCCGTCAGACTGATGTCGCCTTGGGTTGCCGTCAGGTTAGTCAGATTGACAGCCTTACCCGGCTCGGTACTCACCAGACGGATTTTATTGGCATACATTCCCCCCAATAACCCGGTATCAATCGCTTTCCAAGGGGTATAACCTTCCTCTGCAATAGGGACAAGGGTCCCGCGTTTGAAATCAATCCGGTTGGGGCCTTGTGTCAATGTCAGGTTTTTCGCCTGTAGTTTACCGTCAAGCTTAGTGGTCCGGCTGATGATATCGATAGAATCTTGCGCCGTCGCATCCAGCCCCTTTTCACCCAAGGTGATGGCGCCTTTTTTTACTTCCAGAGCCGCTAACGCGCCCTCTTTATCAAACACCGGTTTACCGGTCGATAAGGTGACAGCCGGGGTATTAACAAAACTACAGCCATTACAGGTAATGCCGTTCGGGTTGGCAATGAGGATATCGGCTTTTTGCCCTGCGACTTCCAACAGCCCTTGCAAATTTGAGGCTAAGGTCCCCACGACTTCATTAATAATCAGCTCGGCTGATTTACCGTTGAAGTTAAGATTGGCGCCAATTTGCCCCGCCAGTAGAGACTGCGTATCATGGGTCGCGTTATTCAATACCAGTCCCGCAGTGCCAACATTAAATTCATGATAACGGTTATGTGAAACACCACGGGCGTTAGGCGCCGCAATATGAATAATAGGGCGATTGTTTTTCGAGGTGATCCGCGTTTGCTTATCCGCCAGTTTAATTCCCGGTACTTCTCCTTCTACTTCTGAGAAGTTCATTGTCAGTTGAGGAGCATGACTTAACGCACGTGCAATCAGCGCAGAAGTGACTGGCGTATATTTCCCTTCGACTGAATTATATTTTCCTTTAGGTGAATGCAATTCTTTGTTGTTTTTGATAATTGCAGTCACCCCTTTTGCCAATAAAATTGCCTCAGTATCAATAATGTCACCACCGGAATTAAGGGTTAAATTATTGCCGGCAGTGAGGGTACTTTTTATTATCGGGAATTGAAATTGTGGGTAAGACTGTTCGTCTTCCTCGTCATCGGCATTTTCATAATGTTTTTCATAGTCATCTCCATGCTCATTTGAATATTCATAAGGGTCCTCTGCTGTTCTTTTGCTAATATCAAGCGTGCCGCCACTGGTCAGAGTGATATCCTTCCCCGCAGTTAAAGAAATACTTCTCAGATCGACAATCTTTCCTGCATGGATCTCAATATTTTCATCCGCTTGCAATTGGCTAAGCTGGCGCAGACGCTGATTAATTAATTCTTGTTTAGCGCCGTCACTAAGTGGACTCTGTTCATCAATTAAATCACCCGAGGCATAAATCTCAAGTTTATCATTGGTTGCCAAAAAGATATTTTTCGCCCGGTTAATCAGGGTATCTGCAATATCAATAGGACCATCGGCGATAATGCGTAATAGGTTATCAGCAGAAAGCGTGGTTAATACCCTTGTTCCTTCCGGGGTATAGTCGTCCCCAGAGACAACAGACAGCATTCCCCGGCTGGCAAGCAAGGTCACATCATGACCGGAGATATCATAACCATTCACATCAAGGTGTGACTTTCCATCCAACATGACATGGTTCCCGGCTTTTAAATGCCCCTGGCCTAAATAGATCGTTTCCGCGTCAGCGGTTAAGTTTTGTTCTGCCCTCATTGACGCACGATTTACTAAATCTCGGGCAGTGAGAGAAATGTTTTTCCCGGTGATTAACGCCAGATCCGTGGGTTTCTTTCCCTCGTTAAAATGTTCTTTATCAAAATCAAAACGAAATGTATCTTGAAATGTCGCCGTCAGATCCCCACCGGCACTCAGTTTACCGATGATATTCTGCTGACTGTCTTTTATCGCTTTGGTTGAAAAATTTTTACCTGTCAGGGTGAGGTTTTGCGCCGCGCTTAACTCGCCAACATTATTTATCTCGTTAGCAGTAATGCTATTGTTTTTACCCGCGGTAATAATAGGGTGACTTTTCTTAGTCGGGTTTACGTTATCCAGTTTAGTCGCTTTAATCGCGACATCGCCACCCGCACGGATTTGACCTTGATTGCGCAGTGTCTCGGTAGTCAATCTCAGATGTTGACCCGCTTGTACATGGCTTTGTTCTGCCGTTTCAATGGCTTTACTGTTGATGTTGATATCGGTCTTAGCTTGTACCTCCCCCAAGATAATTTTACCCTCAGCGGTTAAACTGATAGCGTCTTGGGTTGTGGTCAGGTTGGTGAGATTAACCCCAACCCCCTTTTCAGTGGCAACCAGTCGGATTTTATTGGCATACATGCCACCTAAGGCTTTGGTATCAACCGCTAATTGCGGTTTTGCCCCTTCTCCGGCGATAGGTTTAACCGTGCCGTCTTTCAAGCTAATACGGTTGGCCCCCTGAGTCAGCGACAGGGTGTTAGCCTGAATTTTTCCATTCAATTCCGCCGCCCGGCTGATGATATCGACATAATCTGTCGTCTTGCCATCCAGCCCTTTACCGCCAATGGTAATCTGGCCTTTTTTCACTTCCAGTGCTTCTAGTGCGCCCTGTTGATCAAATTGGGGTTTACCGGTGGTCAGGGTTGCGCCGGTGGTATTAATAAAACCACAACCATCACAGGTAATGCCGTTAGGGTTGGCAATCATCACGTTGGCTTTATTGCCAACAATTTCCAACTGGCCTTGCAAGTCAGAGCGGCCACTGCCGGTGACTTCGTTAATAATCAGTTCCGCCGCTTTGCCTTTCAGGTTAGGGTTCGCGTTAAGTTGCCCTGCCAGTTGCGATTGAGCCGTTTGTGTCGCGTTATTAAGTACGGCTCCCTGAGTGGCGACATTGAATTCTTGATAGGTGTTGTGGGATATGCCCGCATCATTCGGCGTGGCGATATTCACCACCGGCACATTGCCCTGATTTTGTACCTGTGTGCGGTTGTTATCCGGTGTTATACCGACAGCCATAGCCGGGTGCAATGGCTGAATTGCCGTCAGGTAAATTAAAAGATAACTCGTGACCCTGGCCATCGAATTGTGGCGTTTATCCATCGTACTGTCCCTTTTCTTAATTTAAGTGTGGCAAAGTCAGTAATGCTGACTAATAAATTACCCAATGAGGTATTAGCGGTTTTTCGTACCCGTGCGTTGGCGTTGATATCCTGCAAAGTTAACCCTGCGGGTAAATAAGGATGCATCGAGTATTCTTGGTCTAACCGGGACAAACTTTCTGTCCCTGCAAATTCAATCCGGTGAATAGTGTGACAAATAGATCCCAATGCACCCGATGTTGAAACATGAGTCCATTCGGATATTGCCAGCAGGACAAGCGCTGCCAGACTGCGGTGATAAAGCGATAATCTTTCCATAGAAAATATTGATAATTTGATAGTGACATAATTAAACTATTCTAATGATGAATAATTTATCCGTCTAAATTATCAGTATAAAATGTGATCAGCGTCCGGATTTTTAATCCTGCTAATGGAGAATCTGATATATTAAATGCCAGAAAATCGCGGTAAAGGATGGAGATATTCAATGGTAACGGAGTAGAACACTCTCGTACTACTCGCCGTGTTTCTCTGTTTCAACAGAAGAGGCACTTATAGGAAAACTTAATTCATACAGTTTCTGAGGATTGCGAATATCATACAATAATAATAAATTATTATATTAATAATAGTTTCAATTTTATATTAATGAAATATCATTACCCATAAAAACCTATTTAAATAAAATATCAATAAAAACATTTTATTAAATAAAAATAGCAATAATGAAAGATGCTGTTAGATTAGAAATAGCATGTGAAATTTGGGAGAAAAAGGGATTAAATACATAAAATTATTTTATATTTTAATCAGCTTCGCCAATAAATATAAATAATAGCAACACCAGTTATTATACCGGTGTTGACTATTATATTAGTGATTATTGATAATCACTGACAGGCGCACAGGAACAATGCAGGTTACGATCACCGTAAACATCATCAAGGCGTTTAACCGCAGGCCAATATTTATTGGCTTTGGTTTCCAAGGTTGGGAAAACCGCGGTTTCACGGCTGTAACTATGGCTCCAGTCAGAAACCAGTTCAGCTTGTACGTGAGGCGCATTAACCAATGGGTTATCTTCTAATGACCACTCGCCTTTCGCCACTTTGCCAATTTCAGCACGAATTGCCAGCATCGCATCCACAAAGCGATCAATTTCTACTTTGCTTTCTGATTCTGTAGGTTCCACCATTAGCGTACCGGCAACCGGGAATGACATGGTTGGCGCATGGAAGCCGTAGTCAATCAAGCGTTTAGCAATATCCATCTCGCTGATACCAAACTCTTCTTTCAACGGCCGAATATCCAGAATACATTCATGCGCCACATAACCGTTATGACCGGTATACAACACGTCATAATCATTCTTTAAGCGAGCAGCAATATAGTTAGCATTCAAAATCGCCGTCTGGCTTGCCTGTTTCAGCCCTTGCGAACCCATCATACGGATATACATCCAGCTAATAGGCAGAATAGAAGCGCTACCAAATGGCGCCGCTGAGACAGCTCTCTGTTCAGTAATGCCATCCATTTGAACTACCGAGTGTCCCGGTAAGAACGGCGCCAAATGAGCTTTTACGCCAATCGGCCCCATTCCTGGACCACCGCCGCCATGTGGGATGCAGAATGTTTTATGCAGGTTGAGGTGTGAAACATCAGCACCGATAAAACCTGGCGCGGTGATACCCACCTGCGCGTTCATATTCGCGCCATCAAGGTAAACCTGACCACCATACTGATGAATGATTTCACACACCTGACGGATCGTTTCTTCATATACGCCGTGGGTTGATGGGTAAGTCACCATGATGCAGGAAAGTTCGTCACCGGATTTTTCCGCTTTTTCACGCAGGTCCGCCAGATCAATGTTGCCCTCTTTATCACAACTCACCACCACCACTGTCATACCTGCCATATGAGCAGAAGCTGGGTTGGTGCCATGCGCAGAACTGGGGATTAAACAGATATGACGATGCCCTTCTCCACGGCTTTCATGGTAACGGCGAATAGCAAGCAGACCCGCGTATTCACCCTGCGCACCGGAGTTTGGTTGCATACAAACGGCATCATAACCTGTCAGTTGCACCAGCCAGTGAGATAATTGGCTGATCATTTGCTGATAACCCTGCGCTTGCTCTGGCGGGCAGAATGGATGCAGTTCGTTAAATTCAGGCCAAGAGATCGGTAACATTTCTGCCGCAGCATTGAGTTTCATGGTGCAAGAACCCAATGGGATCATGGCCTGATTCAGTGCTAAATCCCGGCGCTCAAGACGATGCATATAGCGCATCATATCCGTTTCACTGTGATAGCAATTGAAATTTGGATGCAGAAGGATTTCATCACTGCGCAACATGGATGCAGGAATGGAGTGACTTTCCGTCATCAGTTCTTGATCCAGTGCTTCAACATCTAGCTTGTCATCTGTGCCTGTCAGCACAGAGAACAATTTGACCAGATCATCACGGCTGGTAGCCTCGCTCAATGTGATACCCACCGCGCCGTAAATATCGGTACGCAAATTGATTTCAGCTTTGTCTGCCCGGGCCAATACCGCTGCTTTATCAGCGACTTCAACGGTCAGCGTATCAAACCAAGTTTTGTAACGCAGAGTGAACCCGGCTTTCTGTAACCCGGCCGCCAGAATGTCAGTCAGACGATGAATACGGCCCGCAATGCGTTTCAGCCCCTTCGAACCATGATATACCGCATACATCCCGGCGATATTTGCCAACAACACCTGAGCCGTACAGATGTTGGAATTGGCTTTCTCACGACGGATATGTTGCTCACGGGTCTGCATTGCCATGCGCAGCGCGGTATTACCTGCCGCGTCACGGGAAACGCCGATAATACGTCCCGGCATGGAACGTTTGAATTCATCACGGCTGGCAAAAAATGCTGCGTGGGGACCGCCATAACCCATTGGCACCCCAAAACGCTGGGCAGAACCAAACACAATGTCAGCCCCTTGTTTACCCGGCGCGGTCAAAAGCACCAACGCCATCAAGTCAGCGGCAACACTGACAATGATTTTGCGCTGTTTCAGTTGTGCGATCAGATCAGCATAATCATGAACTTCACCCGTTGTACCAACCTGTTGTAACAGCACACCAAATACGCCTTCCAGCTCCAAGACTTTTTCTGCTTTATCCACAATCACATCAAAGCCAAAGGTTTCCGCGCGGGTACGAACAACGTCCAATGTTTGAGGATGGATATCATCAGCAACAAAGAAACGGTCAGCATTTTTTAGTTTGCTGGTACGTTTTGCCATCGCCATCGCTTCCGCCGCCGCGGTAGCCTCGTCCAGTAGAGAAGCAGAGGCAATATCCAAACCCGTCAAATCGATCGTCACTTGTTGGAAATTCAACAGTGATTCAAGGCGACCCTGAGAAACTTCTGGTTGATAAGGTGTATAAGCGGTATACCAGCCAGGATTTTCTAATAAATTACGCAAAATAACCGGCGGAAGTACAGCAGGCACATACCCCATGCCAATATAGGATTGGTAACGCTTATTTTGGCTGGCAATCGTTTTCAGTTCAGCTAGCGCTTGCTGTTCAGTCGCACCACCGCCAACATCGGGCGGCTCTGGCAACGCGATATCACGGGGAACAATTTTCTGTGTTAACTCATCAAGGGAACTTGCTCCCACTGTCGCCAACATCTCTTTTTTCTGTTCGGCGGAAGAGCCAATATGACGGCGGATAAACTCGCCCTGATTCTCGAGTTGGCTTAATGTCTGGATCATTTGTGACTAATTCCTGAAGCTGGCCAGAAATGGCATACAAATAAAAACGCCCTGCTCACAATGTGAAACAGGGCGACGGTAAGCATATTATTCTTCTTCGTCCAGAAGTGCCTGATATCCTTCGGCATCCAGCAAACGCGAAAGTTCACTTTCATCAGAGGCTTTAATACGGAACAGCCAACCTTCGTTATAAGGCTCGCTGTTAACTAATTCGGGCGAGTCATTTAGCGCTTCATTAACGGCAATAATTTCACCACTTAGTGGCGCATAGATATCAGAAGCCGCTTTTACTGATTCAACCACCGCGCAATCATCGCCAAGATTGATTTCACCACCTATTTCCGGCAAATCAACAAACACCATATCGCCTAGCAGCTCCTGTGCATGCTCGGTAATACCTACCGTGTATTCACCATTGCCTTCTGCACGAACCCACTCATGTGATTCAGCATATCTTAACTCTGCGGGTACATTACTCATTACCATCATCTCCTTCAATCCTAGAATCTACCCCGATTAGGCTATTTTGTGCTGCTGCGCCAATCATGCTTACCAGGATAAATTGCTATTTACTCATCAAGTTATTATTCGATAAAAATGACTATACGAGAGGCTTACCCGCCCGTACAAAGCTAGGTTTGACTACCTGAACCGGCATTTCACGATTGCGAATTTGGACAACCGCCTGTTCACCAATCCCCTGCGGCACTCGGGCAAGGGCAATACTGAATCCTAATGTTGGAGAGAACGTGCCACTGGTAATAACGCCAGAATGTAAGGCGCCCATCTCATCAGTAAAACTAACTATTAAGCCACCACGTAACACACCCTTTTCTCTCATCACCAAGCCAACTAACTGCTCAGTGCCCTCTTCGCGCTGCTTTTCTAGCGCTTCACGACCAATAAACTGGCGATCTTCGGGTTTCCAAGCGATTGTCCAGCCCATGTTAGCCGCAAGGGGAGAAATGGTTTCATCCATTTCCTGCCCATAGAGGTTCATACCGGCTTCAAGCCGCAGCGTATCACGCGCACCTAATCCCGCGGGCTTAACACCGACACTCAGCAATTTTTGCCAGAAATCCACGGCCTGCTCTTTTGGCAACGCCACTTCATAACCCGCTTCACCGGTATAACCCGTTGTCGCGATAAACAGATCCCCCGCCTGAACGCCAAAGAAAGGTTTCATTCCGGCAGTAGTCTGTTTTTGTTCATCATTCAATAGAGACTCTACTTTTGCCTGAGCTTCAGGCCCCTGAACCGCAATTAATGCCAGATCATCACGAACCTGAACATCAACCGGGTAACTGGCTACATGTTCATTAATCCATGCCAGATCTTTCTCACGGGTCGCAGAATTGACCACCAATCGATAAAAATCATTGCTGAGGTAATAAACAATCAGGTCATCAATTACACCGCCAGAAGCATTAAGCATCCCGGTGTATAGGGCTTTGCCCTTTTCTGTCAATTTAGCAATGTCATTTGCCAGCAAATAACGCAGGAAATCACGGCAACCAGTACCATGCAGATCCACAATCGTCATGTGGGAAACATCAAACATACCGGCATGAGTGCGGACAGTATGATGCTCATCCATTTGTGAACCATAATGCAAAGGCATCATCCAGCCATGAAAATCTACCATACGCGCACCACAAGCCAGATGCTGGTCATACAATGGAGTTTGTTTTGCCATTATTTCCCTCTTTTCATTTCCTACATGAAAACATACCGCGTATTAACCGACAGATACTGTGAATCATGAACAAAAAGCGGCTAAAAAACGCGACGCAAACGATATCTTAAAATGAAAGTTATCACTGAAAACCAAAATGAACCATAAGTAAAAATAGGGTTCAATTCAGTGACCGTCAAAAAACGTGTTATGAGTATGCAGAATTTTCAACTATTAAAATGAGTCATAATACTCAAAATTAACAATTAACTTTAGAAAACACTCATTTTCTGTTACAAGCTAACTGAAATATGAATAAAATCATCTGTTCATATTTCAGCAAGACATGAGAAAAAGTTATCGATAAGCAGAGGCTAAATTAGATTTTTTCAGCCGAATAGGATTTAGAAGAGAGCCAGTCCGGTAAGTCATTCAACCCCATTGCCTGACGAAGTAATTTAGGTTTAATTCCCGGTAAATTATCTGCCAGAGATAACCCGATATCCCGCAAAAGTTTTTTCGCCGGATTATTGCCATCGAATAATTGACGAAAACCTTGCATGCCAGCCAGCATCACAGCAGCGCCATGTTTACGTCGACGCTCATAGCGACGCAAATAAAAGTGCTGACCAATGTCTTTTCCCTGACCATGCAAACGACGCAATTCACCTATCAGTTCAGCAACATCCATAAAGCCCAAATTCACTCCCTGTCCTGCCAATGGATGAATGGTATGAGCGGCATCGCCCAACAGGGCCAGACGATGAGCCGCAAAATTACGGGCATAACGACCGGTCAGTGGAATTGTCAGACGTTCACTCATCAGTTCACATTGACCAAGGCGCAGATCAAAATCTACCGCCAATTGCTGGTTAAAACGCTTATGATCAAGTTGTTTATACCGTTCAGCAACTTCACCCGGTAATGACCAGACGATAGAACACAAATGAGGATCGGCAAGGGGCAAAAACGCCAAAATACCCTCACCATAAAAGACCTGGCGGGCAACCCGGCCGTGCGGCTCTTCAGTGCGAATAGCGGCTACCAATGCATGATGTTCATAATCCCAAAATGTGAGAGGAATATCAGCATGTTGACGCAACCATGAATGAGCGCCATCAGCGCCAACAACTAAACGAGCGGTTAACATGCGACCATCGGATAAAGTCATAAAAGCTTCATTTTCACCCCTGGCAACCTGTTGCAAAGCCGCCGGCGCCAACATGGTCACATCAGGTAAGCTGTCTGCTTTTTTCCATAATGCCTCACGAATAACCCGATTCTCAATGATATGACCAAGATATTCCAGCCCATGTTCAGCCGCACTGAACTGAATACGGCCAAAGCTATCACGCTCCCAAACTTCCATTTCCTGATAAGAACTGGTGCGAATATCCAAGATATGTCGCCACACACCAAGATGCTGTAATAGGCGCTCACTGGCTGCATTAATCGCAGAGACCCGCAAAGCATACTCTTCTCCAGCAATAACGGGTTGAGCAGGAGGATAGTTCTCCACCACGGCCACCCGCAAACCACTGCCTTGTAAGCCACAGGCAAGCGCCAAACCAACCATACCGCCACCAGCGATAACCACGTCAAATGATTGCATAATATAACGTCCTCTTACTTTGTCTGCTTGATCTGCGGTTATCTTTGGGCGACCCAACCCAGAGTCTGACGGGCCAGGATATCCCGCATAGGAGAGCATTTTTCCATCATCATCAGGCCGAAGTGACGCCCGACTTGTAATGGAAAATAACGATTGGCAAATATCCGTATCAATCCATCGGTAATATCGATGGTGTTTTCTCGATCTAAAATTCGTTGTTGTTGGTAGTTGGCCAAAACCTGATAAGTACCAATATCCTGTCCAGCAGCAAAAGCCTCAGAAACAATCTGAGCCAATGTCATCACATCTCGCATACCAAGATTGAAACCCTGACCTGCAATTGGATGTAATGTTTGCGCGGCATTTCCCACCAGCGCCAATCGGTGGCTAATTTGTTGATTTGCAGTAGATAGTGTCAATGGATAGCTATGACGATGACCGGTTTCCAATATTTTCCCTAGTCTCCAGCCAAATGCTTGCTGTAACTGCCGAAGAAATTGCTCATTATTCCAACCCGCTATCTCCTTTTGCCGAGCCAATTGATGGCACCATACCAGCGAGCTCCGCCCCCCAGACATTGGCAACAAAGCAAGTGGCCCATGTTCTGTGAAACGTTCAAATGCACTGCCTCGCGGATGCTCCGAAGTCAGTACATTAGTAATTACAGCAACCTGTTCATAAGCGTGCCGTTGCCACTGAATATTACAGGCACGACCAATGGCAGAATGGCTGCCATCCGCCGCTACCAGCAATTCACCTTGCAGTCGTTCACCACTGTCCAGAGTGACAGCTACCGATGACAGGGTTCTTTCAACAGCCATAACCTTGGATGGACAATGTAGCGTTACACCAG
This sequence comes from Photorhabdus akhurstii, assembly GCF_019090985.1. Lineage (NCBI taxonomy): Bacteria > Pseudomonadati > Pseudomonadota > Gammaproteobacteria > Enterobacterales > Morganellaceae > Photorhabdus > Photorhabdus akhurstii. The sequence goes on from NZ_CP020335.1 coordinate 4,219,548, forward strand.
GCGCATTTTTCAGTAATCCGAACAAACACTGCCCTGCATCATACAATTCGATAACATTGCCCAAAGCTGGAATGTTATATTCTTTTGCATAAAGGTTCACAAACCCTGCATGACCACGATCACTAACATGAACGTGAGTTATCGGTATCACATACTCTTCCAGAACAGACCAAACGCCAATCTGCTGTAAACGCTGGCAAGTACCGTAAGCCAGTGCTATCGCTCTGGCATCAAAACCGGGATGTTTCTGCTCCGGCTCTGCTGCTTCAATCAGGGACACATGAATCTGCCCCTTACTCAGGGAAGATATCGCCAGCGCAAGCGTCGCGCCGGTCATACCTCCACCAACGATAATCACGTTCATTCTTAACTTAACCCTGTTTTGCTTTCGCCATCAGAGCTTCAATCTCATCAGCTTCTTTAACAACACTGGCTGTCAGGTTTTCATTACCTGTTTCAGTGATCAAAATGTCATCTTCAATACGGATACCGATACCACGATATTCCATCGGCACATCAGCATCCGGTGCAATATAAAGCCCCGGTTCAACAGTCAATACCATTCCCGGTTGCAAAATACGGTCACGCTCTACACCATAATCACCAACATCATGCACATCCAACCCTAGCCAATGGCTTAATCCATGCATAAAGAACTGACGATAGGCTTTAGTTTCGATTAGATGTTCAACTTCACCGTGCATAATGCCTAGTTTCACCAACTCTTCTACCATAATCCGCACGACATGTTCTGTGACTTTGTTGATGCTGGTGCCTGGCTTATACAACTCCAATGAGACATTAAGTGTTTTCAGGACGATATCGTAAATTTCACGCTGAGCGCGGGTAAACTTGCCATTGACAGGGAAAGTACGGGTGATATCTCCGGCATACCCCTGATATTCACAACCGGCGTCCACCAACACTAAATCACCCTCTTTCATCCTACTTTCATTCTCGATGTAGTGCAGAATACAGCTATTTTCACCGCTCCCGACAATCGTGTTGTAAGCAGGGTAGCGAGCACCCTGATGAGTAAATTCGTGATGAATTTCGGCTTCCAGTTGATACTCAAACATACCTGAGCGGCAAAGTCTCATCGCGCGCATATGGGCCTGTGCACTGATTTCACCTGCCCGGCGCATCATTTCAATTTCTGACTTAGATTTGAACAACCGCATTTCATGCACCCAAGGGCGCCAATCGGTTATCGTTAAAGGCGCTGAAAGATTACGACGACCGCCTTTTCTTAATATATCCAACGCATGGAAGACAATTTCATCGGCATAAGCAAATTCGCCCTGTGCGTGATAAACCACATCCAAACCATTCAGTAACTGATAAAGCTCCTGCTTGATATCATCAAAAGGCAAAGCGCGATCAATACCTAGTTTTTCCGGCGCCGCTTCTTGCCCAAGACGGCGACCAAACCAAATTTCCGCAGTCAGGTCACGCGCTCGATTAAAGAGCACGCTATGATTATGCTTATCATCACTCTTAATTAATATCAGCACCGCTTCCGGTTCATTAAACCCAGTCAAATAAAGGAAATCGCTATGCTGACGATAGGGATGTTCATTATCTGAATTTCGTGGCGCAGGCGGGGCAGAAAAAATAATCGCTGCGCTGGCCGGAGCCATTTTTGCCAGTAAAGCCTGACGGCGGGATAAATATTCTTGTTTGATCATATCCTCTCCTGCGACTGAGTTAATTATTTTGCGTTCAATAAACACCAATTAATGCAATGTTGGTTTGTCATTTTTTGCGATTAAAACGGTTTTAGGTTCAGTAAAGGCGATATAGCAAAGCTGTGCTGCCACCCGCACATATTCAAGGACCTCTTCCAGTGCCTGGGCCAACTCTTCTTGATCATCACCTTCTTCATAACCAAGCAGAGCGATATTGCGCAAATCGCCAATAATCTCACTGATCTCTTTTCTATCCGCGAATTTCGGTTGAGCAACACCTAATCCCAGCAAAAAATGGTTAACCCATCCCGCTAATGCATCTGCGCGTTCAAACACATTATCTTCTTCATCTGGCAGCAATAAATTGAATGCGAAATTATTGTCATCCAATGATTCAAATGTGATTTCACGTAATTCACGCAATTGTTGAGCTAATGGATGGGAAAAAGCCAGCCCATCATTCGCTAAATCATGAACTAAGACCTGCCAGCTACTGTCGCGGTTACCACCGCACAGCAGGCCGCTAATCAACCCATGCATCTCCGCTGCCGTCAGCGCCACTGACTGTTGATGCAATATTTCGTCAAAAGATTGATAATCTGGTAATGAATTCTGTATAGACATGTGTATTGGTCATCGTTGACGGTGTAAGTTCATGCTATGCTACCACCAAGGGGAGTCGCTATACCAGACAACAACCTAGCTAATCGTTAGTTGTCTGTCGGTATCGCGTTATAATGATTGGCGCCGGTTTCAATTCTATAATTCAGAATTAAAACCGGAGCGCAGCAATAAGTCAGGAAGGGGTCATGTCTGCACAACCGGTAGATATCCAGATTTTTGGGCGGTCACTACGTGTCAATTGTCCATCAGAGCAAAAAGAAGCATTACTGGCTGCGGCTGTGGAACTTGAACAACGTTTAGAAGACTTGAAAGAACGCACCAGAGTAACCAATACTGAACAACTGATTTTTATTGTGGCATTGAATATCTGTCACGAATTGGCACAAGAAAAAGTGAAAACCCGTGACTATGCCTATAATATGGAACAGAAAATAAAGATGCTTCAACAGACTATAGAACAAGCACTGGTGGAACAAGGTCGCATCACTGAGAGCGCTATTTCACCAAATGAATGAATTCTATTGATAAATCATACATTAGTGAGTGAATCATTCGAGAATTAGTTGCTTTCTGTGTTTAGTTTCATACAATAGGTGTCACAAAGTTGCTTACAAGCACTGAATAAATTTCTCTGAGATGTTCGTGAACGGGGAAAGTCCCCTGAGCCGATATTTCATACATTATAGAATGTGGTGCTCCGTAGTCTGGTGTGCATGCTCGGTTCGGCCGAGAAGCCTAAAAGCTGCGACGCTGCGTTCACCTTGAACCAAGGGTTCAAGGGTTACTACCTGTAACGGCATCTTGGAGAATCTCAACCTTAATCGCTGCTGCTATCCATCGCAGGTTCTATGCAATCAGAGTCCCTGTTATCACTCAGACAAAGCATTAGAAAGAAAATACGCCAGCAACGTCGTGAACTCACTTCTGAACAACAATCGCTGTTTGCAAGACAAGCTGCTGAGCGAGCAATCAACCACCCCAAAATTTGCCAAGCCAACAAAATCGCACTATTTCTTTCGTTTGATGGCGAGCTCGATACCCGTCCACTGATTAACCAACTCTGGCAGCAAAATAAGCAGATCTATCTGCCCGTATTACATCCTTTCCGTCATCACCATCTGCTGTTTTTAAACTATCAACCCAATACCCCGCTTGTCAGAAATCGCTTCAATATAGAAGAGCCACCGCTAGATGTTAGGCAGGTTTTACCGTTATCAGAGCTGGATATCATGATGATCCCGCTGGTTGCTTTTGCCCGCACAGGGCAGCGGCTTGGCATGGGGGGCGGCTTTTACGATCGTACATTGAAGCAATGGCAACAAAAAAACTTCTATCCGATAGGTTTGGCGCATAACTGCCAGTTAGTCGATACACTACCAACAGCCGAATGGGATATTCCATTACCAGAAATCATCACACCTGAAAAAATCTGGCATTGGCAGTAAAAAAATAGGCGCCTTATACAAAACGCCCATTTGTGACATATCAAAATAATCAGTAAAGCAGACGAGAACGGATAGTACCCGGCAATGCTTTCAGTTTCTGAAATACCATTTCAGCTTGAGCCGGATTTTCAGTCACAATATCAATAACCACATAACCCATATCCCCACTGGTACGCAGATACTGAGCGGCAATATTGATATCCTGTTCAGCAAACACTTGGTTAATACTGTTCAATATACCCGGCCGATTTTCATGAATATGCAGAAACCGGTTGGTATCATCAGCATGAACAGGAAGAGACACTTCTGGGAAGTTTACTGCCGATAAGGTAGAACCATTGTCAGAGTATTTCGCTAACTTTCCGGCGACTTCGTAACCAATATTTTCCTGCGCTTCTTGGGTAGAACCTCCAATATGTGGTGTCAACAACACATTATCAAATTTACACAACAGTGACTCAAACGGATCATTATTGGTCGCCGGCTCAATGGGGAACACATCCACAGCCGCCCCTGACAGATGTTCACTTTCCAATGCATCGCATAATGCCGGGATATCCACCACCGTTCCACGTGAAGCATTAATCAAGATAGAACCCGGTTTCATCAGTGTAAGTTCGGTTGCACCAATCATATTTTTAGTTGATGGCGTTTCTGGTACATGCAAACTCACCACATCACTCATATTCAGTAATTCTGACAAATGACGTACCTGATGAGCATTACCTAATGGCAATTTGTTTTCAATATCGTAAAAGTAGACATCCATACCGATATTTTCAGCCAGAATACCAAGCTGAGTACCAATATGACCGTAACCGATAATACCCAGTTTTTTCCCACGCACTTCATAGCAGCCCTTAGCCTGCTTATCCCACACGCCTCGATGAGCTTTCGCATTCGCTAAAGGGATACGACGCAACAGCAGCAGCAATTCACCAAGGACCATTTCAGCAACAGAACGGGTATTAGAAAATGGCGCATTAAAGACAGGAATACCACGTTTCGCAGCCGCTTTCAGATTAACCTGATTGGTGCCAATACAGAAACAACCTACAGCAACCAATTTTTCGGCTGCCTGAAAAATGTCTTCGGTCAGTTGTGTGCGGGAACGGATACCAACAAAATGAGCATCACGAATTGCCTCTTTTAACTCTTTGGAATCTAACGCTCCCTTATGATATTCGATATTGCTATAACCGGCTGCTCGCAGATTTTCTACCGTGCTCTGATGCACGCCTTCCAATAACAAAAATTTAATCTTATCTTTTTCCAGAGATACCTTAACCATTTATCCTGCCTATTGTTACGCTTCGTTACATTTAAGATTCATTCTCTCAACATAACAAAAAAAACGAACACAGCAATATAAACGATTGCTATTCCCGTCACATAAGTCTTAACAAAGTAGTTATTATGCAGAATAAAATGATCTGAAAGAGCACAAAATTAGGATTTAGGTTAAATAACAATCATAGATATAAAATATATCACTAAATTCTTCTCCGATTTTAACAGTGAAAAATTTTTAAGGGCGAAGAACTTCGCCCCTATGAATAATATTATTGAGTGATGGTTTTTACTCCATCAAGTGTTCCCATCAATATAATATCCGCACCACGGTTAGCAAATAATCCTACAGTCACCACACCTGAGATACGATTAATTTTATTCTCTAATTCAACAGGATCGAGTATGGCTAGATTATGCACGTCAAGGATCATATTGCCGTTATCAGTCACAACATTCTGACGATATTTTGGTACTCCCCCCAACTTAACCAACTCACGAGCAACATAGGCGCGAGCCATTGGAATCACTTCGACCGGCAGAGGAAATTTACCTAATATATCAACTTTTTTAGAAGCATCAACAATACAAACGAATTTTTTCGCTATTGCAGCAATGATTTTTTCACGCGTTAATGCAGCGCCACCGCCTTTAATCATCTGCATATTGCCATTGATTTCATCCGCGCCATCAACATAGATATCCAGGGAATCCACTTCATTACAATCGAATACAGGAATGCCCAAACTTTTTAACTTCTCAGTAGAAGCCTCAGAGCTGGATACTGCCCCTTCAATCTGATCTTTAATGGAACCGAGGGCATCAATAAAATGTGAAGCCGTTGAACCAGTCCCCACGCCCACAATTGTTCCTGGTGTAACAAATTCGAGTGCTGCCCAACCCACTGCTTTTTTCAATTCGTCCTGAGTCATATCAATTCATTGCCTATATCAGTTACAAGGAAAGACCTCGACTAGTATAAACTTTGATAGCAACAAAGAAACCGCAATTCAATTAAAGTTGAATAGGATAAGTCACGGGAAATATAAGATTAAATGATGCCAAAACCCGCCATAGGGCGGGCGAAAAAAAGAGTGATGTTTATGCAGCTTCTTTGTTACGACGACGACCTTGCTTTTCTTGGCTTGGTGCCTGTGCATGTTCTTCCAAAGCCGGACCTACTTTCATGAGAAAATCCAAGGTCTCCCCAGCTTTCTTATAAGTTTGAATGGTATCGAACATCGGTTCTTTTTGTATTCTCATTAGCAACACCTCATAAAACAACTTCATATTACTGAACTGATTTCGTCATAGCAGGAAAAAATTCCCGACAAAATCTCTCTGTTATGACCATCGCAACAAATTTAAATAAACAAAATAGCTATTTTATTTGGTTCTACCTGGATACCATAACGCACATCTAAACGCAGAGATGTCAAAGAACTGATTCCTTAGACCTGCTCTCCAACTTTGCCGTTAATGTTTTAAGATCACATGACATTACATATCCGCAGCGCTCCAGCTCAAAACCAAACGAACGATAGTAAGCTATTTTATCCTTAACAGGTTCATGAATCCTGATGTCTTCACCACCAGACATATTCATGAAAATCAATGTTGCATATAGAGTATACAAAAGCATCTTTCTATGCAACGGATGATTTTCCATATCTTTCACAAAATTTTCCAATACATGGATGTTAAAACTCTTATCACTCAAATCATATATGGACAAAGCGACTCCAGCGGGAGCAGATTCAATTTGAAAATTTTCCCTTGATATGACAAATTTTATACATAAGCTGAAACAGTCATGTCGATTACCGATCTCTGTAATATAATAGTCCCAGTTAAGCTCACCATATGCTCCCGTTAGCATATTTGCATCGCTGTCAGAGACAGGACCGACCGCCAAATCTATTCCTCTCTGATCCATATATAACTGCAAAGTATTGTATGTTAATTGTGCAACATGTTTCAGTGACAGCATAATAAAGTAACCTTACTTACATTTTTATTATTATTAAATAGCCAAAAGTAACGTCTTTTAGACAATTTTATGAAAAATCCACACTTAAACGAAACATGCAAACAATCCTTAATTTAATCACCCTAATTCAATCAAAAGCTAATTATTAAGCTAACCAAAACAACTTCACACAGTTGTTGTTCCCCCGAGCATATTATTTATTCAACCACGTTAACAAACGTAACCTTCAAAAATGGAACCCCCTTCCCATAAAGGCCACCAATCAACGAAATTTCTCCAAAATTGGATGTAACATCGGTAATCTTTGGCAGGTGAGGCTTTACAACACACCAGATAAATTGCCTCATCCATCAGAAAAATATGGCATAGTGCTATACGGAAACATAAATAGTGCTATACGGAAACATAAATAGTGCTATGCGGAAACATAAATGGAGAATCTTTCTGTAATGAAACGTCCTGATTACCGAACACTGCAAGCCTTGGATGCTGTTGTCCGTGAACGTGGTTTCGAACGCGCAGCCCACAAACTCTGTATCACTCAATCCGCGGTTTCTCAACGTATCAAACAGTTGGAAAATCTGTTCGGCCAGCCTCTGCTAGTACGCACCGTTCCTCCGCGCCCCACAGAACAAGGACAAAAACTCCTGGCGCTATTACATCAGGTAGAATTGTTGGAAGAACAGTGGTTAGGCGATGAACAAGGGACAGATACGCCATTGCTGCTTTCATTGGCAGTCAATGCTGACAGCTTAGCAACCTGGCTGTTGCCGGCACTACATCCGGTACTTGCTGATTTGCCTATCCGACTCAATATTCAAGTTGAAGACGAAACTCGGACTCAGGAACAGTTAAGAAGAGGTGAAGTCGTTGGCGCGGTCAGTATTCAACCACAACCCTTACCCAGTTGTCTGGTCGATAAATTAGGAGCGCTGGATTATCTGTTTGTCGCCTCGCCAGAATTTGCTGCCCGCTATTTCCCAAATGGAGTTACCCGTTCAGCGTTACTAAAAGCCCCTGCGGTTGCATTCGACCATCTGGATGATATGCATCAGGCATTTTTACAACAGAACTTCGAGTTGTCGCCGGGTAGCGTTCCATGTCATATCGTCAACTCATCTGAAGCCTTTGTACAACTGGCAAAACAGGGTTCCACCTGTTGTATGATCCCTCATTTACAGATTGATCAGGAATTGAAAAATGGTGAACTGATCGACCTGACGCCGGGTTTATGTCAGCGCCGGATGCTCTATTGGCATCGTTTCGCACCGGAAAGCAGGACCATGAAAAAGGTGACTGACGCCCTATTGAAACTTGGGCGTCAGATGTTAAGACAAGATGACACGGATTAAGGTTTTAGTTCAAACACAACATCAACCTGATCGCTGAAATTGATGCTATCCTGCTGGTAAGTTTCACCCACTCCAGCAGCAGCACCTCCCGCCATCATCACATCAGAATTGCGATACTTCATATGGTCAATTATCTCTGGCGCTCGGTAATTGATACTGTATATCGAACCCACTTTGCTATTAAAGCCTTTCGCCAGTGCATCAGCTTGTTCAATCGCATTCTCAATGGCTTTCTGACGGGCTTCATCACGATATTTTTGCGGATTGTCCACCCCAAACTGAACAGATACGATTTCGTTCAAACCCGCTTTTAATGCTCCATCTAGCAGATCATTAAGTTGCTCTAACTTACGAACCTTCACTTCCACTGAACGGATCGCACGATAACCTTTCAGCACCGATTTGCCAGATACATTGTCATACTCATAATCAGGCTGAGTACGCAGATTCGCTGCATCAATATCTTTCTTTTCAATGCCGTTCTTTTTCAGAAAATCAAAATATTTAGCAACCAGCTCATCAACCTGCTTTTTAGCTCCAGAAGCATCTTTAGCAGAAATATTGACGTTAATCATCAATGTTGCTATATCCGGTTCAGCTTTCACTACCGCATTACCAGAAGTAATAACATGAGGGACTCCGGGTAAATCAGCAGCCTGTGCAGCAAGTGGCACCCCGGCACTTAACATGGCGGCCAACCCTAATGATTTCAATTTCACACAACCTCCGAAGAAAACCTGTTACAGAAAATGTTCATCCCACGGAAAAACCGAAATATACATGGGATGAATAAAACACTAACACAGAGAGTGCATGCAAAGAAGTGTCCAGCTCAATCAGAAATTAGTAATCCCTGCTTAGCAAGTTGCCATGCGATATACCACATAATGACACAGATAAACCCATTAATAATCCGTTGAGAAAGCGGCTTACTTAACACAGGGGAAAACCATGCGGCTAGCAATGACAGAGAAAAAAACCAACTAACAGAAGCGCTTGCGGCACCAAAAGTAAACCAGGGCCTGAGTTCTGAGGATAACTGGCCGCCAATACTGCCCAGAACAACAATGGTGTCTAAATAAACATGCGGATTTAACCAAGTGACCGCAAAGATAATCGCAATGACCCGCCAACGGTTTTTTGCCGTACTACTCGCCTGCACCTGTTCAATATTGGCAAACAAAACCACACGTAAAGCCCCCCATCCATACCAGAATAAAAAAGCAACACCCCCCCAGGTGACAAATTGCAAGAGTAAAGTTGACTGACTCAGTAATGCACTACCACCAAATACACCGACACCAATCAGAAAACCATCACTGATCGCGCACAAAGTTGCGCTCATCAAATGAAATTGTCTCCTGCTACCTTGCTGCATAACAAAGGCATTTTGTGGACCAAGAGGCAAAATCATTGCTGCGCTAAGAAAAAAACCCTGCACAAATGTCGATAACATAAAAAAACTCCTCAATAATTATTCACTTTGCTATTTCAATGTTCAGAATATTAAGAAGAATAGCTCATTAGAGGAAATAAATGCTTCTAATTGATCATAAGAAATTTTAATAACCAACCAAAAAGCAGGTTTTTATAGGAAAACTATTTGATTAATTCAAAGAAAATCAAGCTAATACACACTAAAAGCATTAATGAATCTATCAATGCTATGAAAATAAGAGGAAGAGGTTATTTTGAAAAAAATTACGGGTTTCATGCTGTTAGCAATCATTATTATTGCCGCTCTTACTGTCAGAAACTACTATTTGCTGCGAAATGATGTTGAAGAGACATTAAACCACTATGAAATAATTGAATATTATATTGGTACAGCAAATATTATAGATGTGGAGCTCAGTAATTATCAGCCTTTCTTATGTGAGAAAGGCTGTGAACGTTTCGTTCTTAAAATACGGGGTGAAAAAGGCGATGGGATAGTCACTGCTGATATTAATTTCCATACTTCAGATGTTTCGTCTGCTATCCTTTGCTTGTCTGATAACAAGAAAATAGCACTGACAGAAGATATCAGCGATGATTTTATTAAAAACAACCTTAATACCTTATGCCAGTAAAATAAGCCAGAATAATAGAGCGTCCGCGCTATCCACAGCGCGGCGCTGATTTACCGGTAAAGATTTACAGCCTATTCACACCATCAGATGGTTATTATCCAATATCCTCTGAATTAATCACCCATTTTACTCCGCGCCATAGCTTGGTTCTGATGCAAATAAACATCCATTTGTGGATAAGGAATACTGATATTGTGTTTATCCAATGTGCGTTTAAAATTCTCCATCAAATCCCAATAGACCTCCCAAGCATCGCCATTGGCAGTCCATACACGCACAACAAAATTCAGTGAAGAAGGCGCCATTTCATGCAAACGAATCGTCACGCCTTTGTCATGCTGAATACGGTTGTCTGCGGCAATAACATCCCCTAATACTTTTTTAACTTCATCAATATCCGCATTATACGCAACACCGACCATAATCTGAGTTCGGCGATTCGGTTCACGACTGGTATTAATAACATTATCAGCAATAATTTTCCCATTCGGGATTACGATGATCTTGTCATCCGCTGTACGCAATGTAGTAGAGAAAATCTGCACCTGAACAACTGTGCCCTCAACCGCGCCCAGAATAACATATTCGCCCGCACGGATTGGACGAAAAGCCACCAGCAATACCCCTGCGGCAAAGTTGGACAAAGAACCTTGTAAAGCCAAACCAACAGCTAAACCAGCAGCACCGATAACCGCAATGACAGAAGCCGTCTGAACGCCTAATTTGCCCAAAACTGCAATAATAGTGAACGCAATAATCGAATAACGAACAATAGCAGCCAGGAAATCTGATACCGTTACATCAATGCCGCGCAATGACATAACTCTTCTCACGCCCTTACTAATGAGTTTCGCCGCCATCAATCCCAGAATAAGAATCAGAATAGCCGCAACAGTATTGACCAGATATTGAATGATTAAATCCTGATGATTAATAAGCCAGCTTGTAGCTTCATTAATGCCACCAGACAGATTGATATCTTCCATTAAAACCACCTTGATTCTTTAGCTATTCAACTATAATTGAGTAAAATTACTCAATGACTATCCTTCATAACAACCATTAACAGTAAGAAAAAATCTATCGTGCCAGAAAATTCTTTTTGTCTATATACAACTTTTTACCAATCGTTTTTTAAAATAAAGTCCCGATAATCGGTCAACATATCAAGAAAATCCTTGGTACCACAAAAAGACAGGCTCTCATTATCGTAATAGCTCATGCCCTCCTCCATCGAATCAGTTTCAAACTCAAGCTGATTAGCACGAACCATAACCTCTTCCTCATCCATTAGCAGCGTATATTCGTGACCCACAAGTTGCCATTGACGTTCACTACCTTTAATTTCAGCCAGTGCTGCGGCAACCTTATCTATTACCGTTAAATCACCGTTAACTTCTTCATTCAGCCACTGACCAATAGCTTCATGATCCATTGAGAATCGGCTAGTCACCTTCCCAGTGACATCCAGCAAAAATTCGTAGTCCATCATTAACCTCCGGTACTTCTTTCCGTTCTAAATTTCCTAGCAATTCCGCCCCAGAATCAGCCCACAAACTGCAAGAAGTGTGAGACTAACGCCTCTATGCTGACACAACGATATGGTTTGCACCTGATAACCGAAATGTCCACCCCAAGCTATCCTTGAAGTTTATGTCTGCTATGGCTTTCATCGGAGAAGAGTTCAGCCTTAGTGCAAATATAAACAAATACACTATAATTAATAATATCTCAGAGAAACAGAAACAGCAAAATCGAACACACATCCACGAATCGATGAGGTATATTCAAGAGCCTTGCAATACAACCAGCTATTTTCTATCTTGTCTGGAAAAACAAAGATACTTTTCAGGAGCCATTATGATACGTCATATTCTTTTGTTAAAATTCGCGCCCGAAATACAAGAACAACAATTAACGACGATAAGAGATACCGCGATTTCGATGCCACATCAAATCAAAGGTATTTCTTCCGTTGTTGAGTGGGGAGGTAATGTAAGTAGTGAAAATAAGAATAAAGGTTTTACACATGCTATCACTATGATATTTGATGATCAAAAAGCTATTTCAAACTATTTGTCTCACCCTGCACATGACAAGTTAAAAGATCTCCTTACAGATTCTGTCGACGATATCATTGTCTTTGATTATGAAATATAATTTTCATTTCTGGGGAATAACTATTGACTCATCAATGTTCAACACTACGAATATTACTGGCGCGCCTAAGAATAATTAGACGCGCCGATTATCGGTAGAAACAGAATTACGTGGATTCTCATGGGGGATTTAAATATTTAATCAAAAATTAAATACTACATAAAAAATTTTTAACCTTACCTATTTGGTGATAGCTTGCTGTAAAATCAGCATCATTTATAAAAGATAATGAGATAATAAAATAGCGGATTTTACCGACCATTTTAGGCTGTTTAAAAACCTATTTAAAGAAAGAGAAGGATTTCTACATCATTGAAAAAAGGGTAAAAATTATAACGATCGGACGGGTTAAGCAGTGTAAAACCAGGAAGAGTAACAGATTTGTTTAATAACATTAAAATCAAAGCTCATTTATTTAATAGGTTTTAATGTTGATAAATGTTTTTTCTTTTTTCACTACTAATTTTATCAATACAGTTAATACTATTACCCTCCTGATTAATCAATTTAAAATCCGTTTTCCCCGCTGCTTTCTCTTTAATGTCAATTATAGCACCGCACTTTTCACCCACTTTTAAAAACCATTAATCACTACTTTTTACCTTTAATGATTAAAGTTTTTATCTGCTTTTTAACGATACGCTTACTTTTTTTCCAGATTTTAAAACCACACTGATAAGCAAAAAACAGCTTCTATTAACACTTATTTTGTCATTGATAAAAACTTAGTAGTGATAGGCGAAACGTTAAAAGCCAGCAATGTAATATGGGAGGTTTTTACCTCCCATTCGTTCATATTGCAATATATCGAAATTACACCGCGGTTTGGAAAATCACATCATCCGCTTTTTCGGTGTATTGGTTCAGTTGATCAAAATTGAGATAACGGTAAGTGTCTTCCGCGGTTTCATCAACTTTAGCCATAAATTGCTGGTACTCTTCCGGTGTAGGCAGACGTCCCAACAGAGAAGCTACAGCCGCCAGTTCAGCCGATGCCAGGTAAACATTCGCACCCGTTCCCAGACGATTCGGGAAGTTACGAGTCGAAGTAGAAACCACTGTTACACCGTCAGCAACGCGTGCCTGATTACCCATACACAAGGAACAGCCAGGAATTTCAACCCGTGCTCCACTCTTACCAAAGATGCTGTAATAACCTTCCTCTGTGAGTTGAGCCGCATCCATTTTCGTTGGCGGAGCAACCCACAAACGAGTCGGTAATTGACCTTTATGTTGATCCAATAACTTACCGGCGGCACGGAAATGACCAATGTTAGTCATACAAGAACCGATAAAAACTTCATCGATTTTACTGTTCGCCACATCAGACAGTAAACGGGCATCATCTGGATCGTTCGGTGCGCACAGAATAGGTTCTTTAATTTCGGCTAGATCGATTTCGATAACCGCTGCGTATTCTGCATCAGCATCTGCTTCCAGCAACTGGGGATCTTTCAGCCAGTTTTCCATACCCGTTACGCGGCGTTCCAATGTACGGCGATCACCATAACCTTCGGCAATCATCCATTTCAGCAGCACAATATTAGATTGCAGGTATTCAATAATCGGCGCTTTATCCAATTTAATGGTACAGCCCGCCGCAGAGCGCTCCGCAGAAGCATCTGCCAGCTCAAACGCCTGCTCAACTTTCAGATCTGGCAAACCTTCGATTTCGAGGATACGGCCAGAGAAGATGTTTTTCTTACCTTTCTTTTCAACCGTCAGCAGACCTTGCTGAATCGCATAGTAAGGAATCGCATGAACCAAATCACGCAAAGTAATACCGGGCTGCATCTGCCCTTTAAAACGAACCAACACCGATTCTGGCATATCCAAAGGCATCACCCCCGTCGCGGCAGCAAACGCCACCAGACCAGAACCTGCCGGGAAGGAGATACCAATTGGGAAACGGGTATGGGAATCACCACCGGTACCAACCGTATCAGGCAACAACATACGGTTCAGCCATGAGTGAATGATGCCATCGCCCGGACGCAGAGAAACGCCGCCACGGTTCATAATGAAGTCAGGCAAGGTATGGTGAGTAGTGACGTCAACCGGCTTAGGGTAAGCAGCCGTATGGCAGAATGACTGCATCACCAGATCCGCAGAGAAGCCCAGACACGCCAAGTCTTTCAGTTCATCACGGGTCATTGGGCCGGTAGTATCCTGAGAACCAACAGAGGTCATTTTAGGTTCACAGTATTCACCTGGGCGAATGCCCGCCGTGCCACATGCCCGGCCAACCATTTTCTGAGCCAAGGAGAAACCACGACTACTTTCCTCAACCGCTTTCGCCTGACGGAAAACATCACTGGGGGGTAAACCAAGAGACTCACGCGCCTTACTGGTCAAACCGCGACCGATAATCAGTGGAATACGGCCGCCAGCACGCACTTCATCCAACAATACATCGGTTTTCAGCTCAAATTCAGCCAGTAACTCATTGGTTTCGTGGTGACGTACTTCCCCTTTATATGGGTAGACATCAATCACATCACCCATATTTAATTTGGCTACATCCATCTCTATTGGCAGTGCGCCAGCATCTTCCATTGTATTGAAGAAGATTGGCGCAATTTTACCGCCCAGAACCACGCCGCCACCACGTTTGTTTGGCACAAATGGAATATCTTCGCCCATAAACCACAGCACTGAGTTAGTGGCCGATTTGCGGGAAGAACCTGTACCCACAACATCACCGACATAAGCCAGCGGATAGCCTTTCTTATTCAGCTCTTCAATCTGTTTGATTGGACCAATAACACCGGCTTGATCCGGGGCAATCCCTTCGCGGGCATTTTTCAACATTGCCAGAGCATGCAGCGGAATATCAGGGCGTGACCATGCATCCTGCGCAGGAGATAAATCGTCAGTGTTTGTTTCACCCGTCACTTTAAATACTGTGACTGTAATTTTTTCTGCCAATTCAGGGCGTTCCAGATACCACTGCGCATCAGCCCAAGATTGCATAATTTGTTTGGCTTGTGGATTACCTGCTTTTGCTTTTTCTTCTACATCATAGAAGTTGTCAAACATCAACAAAGTATGAGAGAGCGCTTTAGCTGCAATTGGAGCCAGTTTTTCATTATCCAGAGCATCAATCAAAGGATGAATATTATAACCACCCTGCATCGTTCCAAGCAGTTCAATCGCCTTTTCTGGCGTGATTAGTGGTGAAATAGTTTCGCCTTTCGCAATGGCGGCAAGAAAACCGGCTTTTACATAGGCCGCTTCGTCAACGCCAGGGGGAACTCGGTTAATCAGCAAATCTAACAGGAAATCTTCTTCACCTTTTGGTGGGCTCTTCAGTAACTCAACCAACGCCGCCGCTTGTGTCGCGTCCAATGGTTTAGGGACGACGCCTTGGGCTGCACGCTCGGCTACGTGCTTGCGGTATTCTTCTAGCACGACTTTCTCCTCGCTCTCATTGTCATTTTATCTACCCGGCTCTGCACCCGCCTTAGAACCTGCCT
This sequence comes from Photorhabdus akhurstii, assembly GCF_019090985.1. Classification (NCBI taxonomy): domain Bacteria; kingdom Pseudomonadati; phylum Pseudomonadota; class Gammaproteobacteria; order Enterobacterales; family Morganellaceae; genus Photorhabdus; species Photorhabdus akhurstii. Next base: position 4,235,645 of record NZ_CP020335.1, read on the forward strand.
CACCAAGCTATTATCTTTGCGTAACAACATGTGTTTTCACAACAATAGTCCTTCCGGGGATAGGTTGTTAATTATGGTTCCGGGTGCCAGGTCAGAGGATTGCCGGCATAACTTAGTAAGTACAAACAAGTTATGCCCAGCTTCGGGCGTCCAGCATACCAAAATTTGAATGCGATGTTAATTCGTTCACATAAAAGTAACATTAACTGATAGTAATATTCTGAATTAACAGCAGACAAAGCTATTAAAACAGATTATTCCGCTGATTTTTGCCAGTAACACCCACAAAAGCCATACTTTTTATGCCGTGTTTTCTCAAACAGGTCATACCAGAATAAAAAACGGCCTCCATATAAATGAAAGCCGCTTCGGTAAATTAGATTAATCGATTTAAGAAATTATTTCTTTTTCTTCGCTTTCGCATTAGGCAAATCAGTAATGCTGCCTTCAAAGACTTCAGCGGCCAGACCTACCGATTCATGCAACGTTGGGTGAGCGTGGATGGTCAACGCGATATCTTCCGCATCACAACCCATTTCAATTGCCAGACCGATTTCACCCAGCAGTTCACCACCGTTAGTACCAACAATAGCCCCACCGATAATACGATTGCTTTCTTTATCGAAAATCAGTTTGGTCATACCGTCAGCACAATCAGAAGCAATTGCGCGGCCAGAAGCTGCCCACGGGAAAGTTGCCGTTTCATAGCTAATGCCTTTCTCTTTCGCTTCTTTTTCAGTCAAACCAACCCATGCAACTTCTGGTTCAGTGTAAGCAATGGATGGAATCACTTTTGGATCAAAGTAGTGTTTCTTACCGGAAATCACTTCCGCCGCAACGTGACCTTCGTGAACGCCTTTATGCGCCAGCATCGGCTGACCAACGATGTCGCCAATAGCAAAGATGTGCGGTACATTGGTACGCATTTGCTTATCAACATGGATAAAGCCACGGTCATCAACGTTAACTCCAGCTTTACCTGCATCCAGCATTTTACCGTTAGGTACACGACCAATGGCAACCAGAACCGCGTCATAACGCTGTGGTTCTGTCGGTGCGTTTTTGCCTTCCATCGTGACGTAGATACCATCTTCTTTGGCTTCTACTACGGTAACTTTGGTTTCCAGCATCAGATTAAATTGTTTGCTGATACGTTTGGTAAAGACTTTCACCACGTCTTTATCAGCCGCAGGAATCACCTGATCCAACATTTCAACAACATCAATCTGAGAACCCAGAGCGTGGTAAACGGTTCCCATTTCCAGACCGATAATACCGCCGCCCATCACCAACAAGCGGCCAGGAACCGTTGTCAGCGCCAAAGCATCTGTAGAATCCCAAACACGCGGGTCATCATGAGGAATAAACGGCAATTGGATAGGACGAGAACCCGCGGCAATAATGGCGTTATCAAAATTAATCGTTGTTGCGCCACCTTCACCTTCAACAACCAGCGTGTTAGCCCCTGTAAATTTACCAAAACCATTAACCACTTTAACTTTACGGCCTTTAGCCATACCAGCCAAACCACCGGTTAGCTGATTAATAACTTTTTCTTTCCAAACACGGACTTTTTCGATGTCAGTTTTCGGTTCACCAAAAACGATGCCATGATCTGCCAGCGCTTTAGCTTCCTCAATCACTTTTGCTACATGCAGCAATGCCTTAGAAGGGATACAACCAACGTTAAGACAAACACCACCTAAGGTAGAGTAACGTTCCACCAGGACGGTTTCCAAACCTAAATCCGCGCAACGAAAAGCAGCAGAATATCCTGCTGGACCTGCCCCAAGTACCACAACTTGGGCTTTAATTTCAGTACTCATCATGACCTCTTAATTGTTTGTCCGGCGGGTCAGGCGCCAAAAACGATATATTCCACCGGGACCTACACACCGCGAGCAGTTTACAGAATTGTTAATAACCTGAAAAGCGCGTTAACGTGACAGAACTCGCAACAAATTCACCAGATATAAGTAGTTTCTCTGTCACCGCAATAACAATCAGGCCGGCACATGGCCGGCCTTTGAGATTACATCACCAGACGGCGGATATCGCTCATCGCATGATTAATAAATGTGATGAAACGCGCACCATCAGCACCATCGATCACACGGTGATCGAAGGAGAGTGACAGAGGCAGCATCAGACGTGGTACAAACTCTTTACCATTCCATACCGGCTTCATTGATGAGCGGGATACGCCCAAGATAGCCACTTCTGGCGCATTAACGATTGGCGTAAATGCAGTGCCGCCGATACCGCCCAGGCTTGAAATAGTGAAGCATCCACCCTGCATATCAGATGCAGTCAGTTTGCCGGCACGAGCTTTCTTAGACATTTCAGTCAGCTCACGGGACAATTCGATAATACCTTTATTATTAACGTCACGGAACACTGGAACCACCAGACCATTAGGTGTATCAACCGCTACACCAATGTTGATATATTTTTTCAGCGTCAGTTTCTGGCCATCTTCCGAGATAGAGCTGTTAAAGCGCGGCATCTCTTCCAGCGCTTTTGCTACCGCTTTCATGATGAATACCAGCGGAGTAATCTTCACGCCAAGCTGTTTCTTCTCCGCTTCCTGATTCTGCTGTTTGCGGAAGTTTTCAACTTCAGTGATATCCGTTTCGTCGAACTGAGTAACATGTGGGATCATCACCCAGTTACGGCTCAGGTTAGCACCAGAGATTTTCTGAATACGGCCCAGTTCAACTTCTTCAATTTCACCAAATTTGCTGAAATCAACTTTCGGCCAAGGCAACATACCCGGCAGACCGCCACCGGCGGATGCAGGAGCCGATTCAGCACGTTTAACCGCGTCTTTCACGTAAGCCTGAACGTCTTCACGCAGAACACGGCCTTTACGCCCAGTACCTTTCACTTTAGCCAGGTTAACGCCGAATTCACGCGCCAGACGACGGATCACCGGCGTTGCATGAACATAAGCGCTATTTTCAGCGAAATCATTTTTGTCTTCTTCCGCGAAGCTTCTGCTAGCAATAACCGGCGCTGCCGCTTTCTCTGGTTCAGCCGCTGGTGCTGGAGCTGACGCAACCGGAGCAACAGGCGCTGCCCCCGCAACTTCAAATACCATAATCATAGAATCGGTTTTCACTTTATCACCGATCTTGATTTGAATTTCTTTAACGATACCTGCGAATGGCGCAGGTACTTCCATAGAGGCTTTATCGCCCTCTACGGTGATCAGCGATTGTTCAGCTTCCACTGCATCGCCAACTTTCACCATCACTTCGGTAACTTCAACTTCATCACCGCCGATATTCGGTACATGAACATTCATAGCCGCAGAAACTACCGGTTCTGGCTCTGCCATACGCGAAGACAATGTTATCGCTGCTGGCTCTTCCGCTGGCGCAGCTTCTACAGCCCCGTCCGCGGAATCAAAAATCATAATCGGTTTGCCAGTTTCAACTTTATCGCCAACCGCAATGATGATCGCTTTAACAACACCCGCCTGAGGGGATGGAACTTCCATAGAAGCCTTGTCACCTTCCACGGTAATCAGCGATTGGTCAACTTCCACTGTATCGCCAACTTTCACCATGATTTCGGTGACTTCAACTTCATCCGCACCGATATCCGGTACCTTAATTTCGATAGCCATTGATTCTTTACCTCTTATGCCAGACGCGGGTTAACTTTTTCTGGGTTAATGTTGTATTTCTTGATTGCTTCTTCCACAACACTCACGTCGATCTCGCCGCGCTTAGCCAGTTCACCCAAAGCAGCAACTACCACGTAAGAAGCATCAACTTCAAAATGATGACGCAGGTTTTCACGGCTATCGGAACGACCGAAACCGTCAGTACCCAATACGCGGAATTCGCTCGCAGGGATGAAGTTACGAATTTGTTCTGCGAACAGCTTCATGTAGTCAGTAGAAGCCACTGCCGGTGCTTCATTCATGATCTGAGCAACATAAGGTACGCGTGGCGTTTCTGTTGGGTGCAACATGTTCCAACGTTCACAATCCTGACCATCACGAGCCAGTTCAGTGAATGAAGTCACGCTGTAAACATCAGAACCCACACCATAATCGTTAGCCAGAATCTGTGCCGCTTCACGAACATGACGCAGAATAGAACCAGAACCTAATAGCTGAACTTTACCTTTGCTGCCTTCCAAGCTTTCCAGCTTGTAGATACCTTTACGGATACCTTCTTCTGCGCCTTGTGGCATTGCCGGCATGTGGTAATTTTCGTTCAGCGTGGTGATGTAGTAGTAAATGTTCTCTTGTTTCTCACCATACATACGTTCCAAACCATCATGCATAATCACAGCAACTTCATAAGCAAATGCCGGATCGTAAGAGATGCAGTTAGGGATAGTCAGAGACTGAATGTGACTATGGCCATCTTCGTGTTGCAGACCTTCGCCATTCAAGGTTGTACGACCGGAAGTACCACCAATCAGGAAGCCGCGAGCCTGTTGGTCACCTGCTGCCCAGCACATGTCGCCAATACGTTGGAACCCGAACATAGAGTAGTAAATGTAGAACGGAATCATTGGCAGGTTATTAGTGCTGTAAGAGGTTGCCGCCGCCAGCCAAGATGAAGCAGCACCCAGTTCATTGATGCCTTCTTGCAGAATCTGACCTTTAGCGTCTTCTTTATAGTAAGCAACCTGTTCACGGTCCTGCGGAGTATACTGCTGGCCGTTAGGACTGTAGATGCCGATCTGACGGAACAGACCTTCCATACCAAAAGTACGCGCTTCATCGGCAATGATTGGAACCAGACGATCTTTGATTGACTTGTTCTTCAACATCACGTTCAAAGCACGAACGAAAGCGATAGTGGTAGAAATTTCTTTGTTTTGTTCTTCCAGCAACGCACCAAAATCTTCCAGCGTTGGCAGTTCCAGCTTCTCTTCAAAATGAGTACGACGGCTTGGCAAATAACCACCCAACGCTGCACGACGCTCATGCAAATATTTATACTCTTCTGAGTCTTTATCAAAAGTCACATACGGCAGATTTTCGAGTTGCTCATCAGCCACAGGCACATTGAAACGATCACGGAAATGGCGAACGCCTTCCATATTCATCTTCTTAACCTGATGAGCGATGTTTTTACCTTCCGCCGTATCACCCATACCGTAACCTTTGATAGTTTGGGCTAGGATAACCGTTGGTTTGCCGGTAGTTTCCTGCGCTTTTTTCAAAGCGGCGAAGACTTTCTTAGGATCGTGACCACCACGGTTCAACGCCCAAATCTGGTCATCAGTCATATCTTTGACTAATTCAGCAGTCTCTGGGTAACGGCCAAAGAAATGCTGACGTACATAAGCGCCATCTTTGGATTTGAACGTCTGGTAATCACCATCCAGAGTTTCGTTCATCACTTGAATCAATTTACCGCTGGTATCTTTACGCAGCAGTTCATCCCAACGCTCGCCCCAAAGCACTTTAATCACTTGCCAGCCAGCACCATCAAAAATGCCTTCCAGCTCGTTAACGATTTTGCCATTGCCTGTAACCGGGCCATCCAGACGTTGCAGGTTACAGTTGATAACAAACACCAAGTTATCCAGTTTTTCACGGGTTGCGATAGTGATCGCCCCTTTGGATTCTGGCTCATCCATTTCACCGTCGCCCAGGAAAGCATAAACGGTCTGCTTGGAGGTATCTTTCAGACCACGATGTTCCAAGTATTTTAGGAATTTAGCCTGATAAATCGCACCGATTGGCCCCAAGCCCATTGAAACAGTTGGGAACTGCCAGAATTCAGGCATCAATTTCGGATGCGGATAAGAAGAGAGACCATTGCCATGAATTTCCTGACGGAAATTATTCATCTGCTCTTCAGTTAAACGGCCTTCAAGGAAAGCACGAGCGTAGACGCCTGGAGAGATGTGACCTTGGAAATAAACCAAGTCGCCGCCGTCATTTTCATTACGGGCACGGAAGAAATGGTTGAAACAAACTTCATACATGGTTGCTGAAGACTGGAATGAAGCCATGTGACCACCCAATTCCAGATCTTTTTTGGATGCCCGCAACACGGTCATCACAGCATTCCAACGAATAGCAGAGCGAATACGGCGCTCCAAATCCAGATTGCCAGGGTAAGCAGGCTCATCCTCAACAGCAATGGTATTGATATAATCGCGGTTAGCAGCACCGGCCGCAACATTCACGCCACCTTTACGTGCTTCGTTCAGTACCTGATCAATCAAGAACTGGGCACGATCAACACCCTCTTCACGGATGACCGATTCGATCGCCTGTAACCAGTCGCGAGTTTCGATCGGGTCCACGTCATTTTTCAAAATGTCTGACATGGTGTATTCCTTATCTGTTATCTGTTTCTAATGATTGTTTTGGAGCCTATCTTCCCGTCATACCCTTTGACGTTCAGCCGGTCATGACTGGAAGATAGGCCCTCACTGTTGTTGCCGCTAGCGCCCTCAGTAAAGGGACTCAACTTAGCTATGCAGACGCAGCAAATTTCAAGATCTACACAGCTAATTTTATTCCTGATGCTGTTGAAGACGTCGTAATGATCGCTCGCGGCGAGTATGCTCGCGGCTGAGATCCAATAAGACATCTTCAATAAAAGCTAAATGGCGATGGGATGCCTCACGGGCTTTCTCTGGTTGCCTCGCCATTATCGCTTCAAAAATCTTCGCCCGATGATCGCTGACAGCCGTCAGCATTTCCCGGCGGGTATACAAAAACTCAAAATTCTGCCGGATATTTTGTTCCAGCATAGGTGCCATACAGCGTAATAAATGAAGGAGAACCACATTATGCGCAGCTTCGGCAACGACGAGCTGATATTGCAAAACAGCCTCGGATTCAGCATTGACATCACCACTTTCCTGAGCTTGTTGAATAACGAGATGATATTGCCGAATGCGTTCAAAATCTTCGTCAGTTCCACGCAGTGCCGCGTAATAGGCAGCAACACCTTCCAAAGCATGGCGGGTTTCAAGGAGGTCAAATTGAGATTCTGGGTGACCAGCTAGTAGTTGTGCCAGTGGATCGCTGAAACTTTGCCAGAGGTTACTCTGAACAAACGTCCCCCCGCCCTGACGGCGAAAAAGAAAACCTTTAGCTTCTAACCGCTGAATGGCTTCGCGCAGTGAAGGGCGTGACACATCAAACTGTTTCGCCAACTCACGCTCAGGCGGCAACTTCTCCCCTGGACGCACAGATCCTTCAAGGATGAGATGTTCAAGACGCTGCTCAATAACATCTGATAATTTTGGTTGGCGGATTTTGCTATAAGCCATATTTACTATAAGTTAGTTAGAACCAAGCCAGTTAGAACCTATCTCATTAGGCTATTTTGTTTGTCGTTTCGAACCTAGGCAGTGTTCAAACAGCCTGTATCAGTAACGCCTACTTAAAGCAGGTACTTATACCCGTCATCTTTCAAGTTGCCTCTTTGTTGGCTGCACTCGCTCACCCCAGTCACATAGTTTGCTATGCTCCCGGGGATTCACTCTCTTGCCGTCGCGATGCATCTTGAAATCCATAGGGTATATATGGATAAACATTATTTCGGTCTTTGCCGAAGTCAATTGGTAATACCAATTTAAACTACTGGGCCATAAAAGTAACAAAGTATTCACCAACTGTCCATAAAGACCTTGTGCCAAATCATAAAAACCTGCAAATTTTAACAATTTTTTTTAAAAATTAGCAAAAGTTGATAACCATCAGGTTAATAAACATCCTAAGATAATATTTTAACCAACCTTTTTAAACATATAAATGGGTATAGTGAATCGTTACAGCAATAAAATAGTTGAATCTTTATAAAAAAATATAGCTACCAAATCATCACCCGTTGATTTTAAATACAATTGCATACCATCAGGTTATAAATGTAGCTCAAATCAATAAAACCGAAGGGCGAAAATTAGCTATTAGCAAGGAATAATGGCAAATATGTGAGGAACCACCAGCAACAGCTCCACGTAACTCCTGCTGGCGGTAAAAATGGACTACATTAAAACCAATAGCGCGTCACTTCATTCCACCCTTTTTTATACATACAGGATGAAATTACCCAACGCCTTGACGATTCATTTTTATCCCAACGCTTAACTTCCGTTTTTGGCACAGTAACGTAATGATTACAGGATTTATCTTCTTTTTCGTCTTTATCTTTACAAGAAAAATGTTTTGTCTCGAAAGAATGAACGACTTCGCTGGTCCAGTCTGATGGTAATTGAGAATAACCCAATGCTTTACATTCAGCGTAATCTCTGTCTCTTTCATACTTAGTTGCGCCTGGTTTTTCCCACGATGTACAACCCGCCAATACAGTAAATAAGGTAAATAAAGGGAAAACAGCTATTTTTCTTATAAAATTCATATAAAAATACCTTAATTAAAAATAAAGAAATAACCAAAAAAATTAAATTAGAATTTAAAAGTCCCCCCAACACGGTAACTCTTATCTTCAAAAGGAGGTCTTCCACCAGACTGGATAATTTGTCTGTCTTGGCTTGAGATATCCCTGTAAATATCAGGAATAGAACGTATATTATCTATTTTAACTTCACTGCCTGAAACTATATCCGTGACATTACATTCAAAATAACCACAAGTTGAAATATAGCTATCAGTCAGCCGCGGCATAGAAGAACATCCTGTAATCACAAACATTGATAATAAAGCAATAAAAAATTTATTCATTGTTAACATCCTTGAATTGCTGTATATATTATAAAAATTTAACTTAAATTAAAACCATATAAAAAGAGAGATCATTTCTTATGATCGAGTAAGTAATATCTACATATGCATTTTATCTTTCTGGCATTCCAAGGAATATCAGAACAATATTCCCCCAAAGAAAAATATATATTCTTATCGCGAGGAAAAACCTGTTTGACTGGTGTTCCATTAACACCGAAGATTAACAGGCTAGATAAAAAACATGAAATAATTAATATTTTCATGCAATTAAAATTGGCTAATTAATATAAAGTTCCATCTTATAAGATACCAAAAGACACATAATGACTTTATTTATTGTATTAGCGGTTATCCTCTCCATCTTCCATATATTCCAATATATCTCCAGGCTGACACTGTAAATATTTACAAATTCTTTCCAGCGTCTCGATACGGATACCTTTTATTTTGCCATTTTTCAGCAATGATAAATTTTGCTCAGTAATACCAATAACAGCAGCCAACTCTTTAGACTTTACTTTCCTTTTCGCTAAGATCACATCCAATCTTATTATAATACTCATGATGGTTCTCAGATAAAATAACGCTGCTCATCACTTATTTTCTTAGATTCACGCATAATTAAACTAAATATCAGGAGGAATACACCAAACATAATAATAAACAGAGACTCTGAATTAACACCAAATGAGAAACTAAATACCCGTTGTCCTTTTACCAAATCCACCGATAACGCCATTCCTTGTAATGTATTAATCACCGGGTAAAGAAGTTGCTCTAGAATCATTAGGAAACCAATAATAAATGAAGCGGAAATATTACGGTTACTCCATATTTCACCTTTAGCAAACCGGAAAAATAAAATTCCGATTAATACATAAGAAGCGGTCGATATGATTCGAGGTATCGTATCCAGCGAGATATAAAGCACCTGACTTAATAAAGATTGCTTAAATCCTTTTGCAGTCAATGCAGGCATAAGATCGCTATACGCCTGAAGAACAGCCTGACGAGTGGTATCATGCCATAATGACCAAGACGCAATATGGAACCCGATATCACCAATTGTCATAACGGAAGCAATAATAATAGCCAGAAAGCTGAGTAGCTTGATTCTAGGATTAGTTACAAACTCCTGTTCACCACACATTTTGTGTCATTCCATATACATGTTTAACTAAACTTTCGTTAAAGTACTTCAAAAGTTATCGTATTACAATAATTTTTTATCACTAAATAGACAGAATACAATTCAAAGTAATAAATAAACCATAGCGATAGTCATTGAAAACCATCATTAATTTATTGATAGAAAAAGAAAAAAGTCATCATTTACCTGAAACAGCAAACAGTACATGTTACTTGATCACTGTTCTATCATCCCGCCATTACATGGTTTACAGCGATAGTTTGTTGTGAAGATTGTATGACAAACACAGAACAGCTTACTCAGGACACCTTTCAAAACCAGCACCATGCCGGTCAATTTCAATACAGAGTGAATCGAAGATGATGGTTCAAAACAAACCTGATATTAGGTCTTAACCAATCCCCTCAACACTGAAATTAATAAAAATAATTAATGTAATACTTCTGCAATTCTGGAAACCCGTGTTTCTGCGCAAGGGTAAGAAGGTGTAAGAACGAGGAAAAACCTTACTCAAAGTAGTGGTGTGGCTTTCAATGACATCAGTTTCTGATATGGGACAAAAAACCGAACATTTAGAGTTATTTTGTTCGGTTTTCTTCAACCGCCGGGGAGTATACGAAAAATTTCATCACTTAAAAGAGATTTTTTGTATTTTTTTGTAAAAAATTACCTAGTTTTTTGATTTCAAATTGAAATTATTTCTTGCATTACGGATATTGCGACCTGTTGCAAGATCGTTTTTTGATCGATTTTATATTCGATTTCTTATGACAAAGGCAGAAATCCTGAAACTAAATGGTATAAGCCAGAAGTAATTTCATTAATTTAATATTTATATTCATATATTTCATCAAATTAATAACTGAACAAAATAACTCTAAATGACCAGTAAACGCACCGCCCTGGCGGTCCGATTGTTTAACCTGTCATGGTGTTGTTTTGGGCAAAATGTATTCAGTAGATGTAGATAAGGAATGTATGAAATGAAAAAGCAAATGATGAAGACCAGCATATTAGCCGCAGTACTCCTAAGCATGGGGATAGGTATGGCACACGCTTCAGATGGCGCTACGGTAAACGTGATGGCCTCCATAGGCGCCTCGACCCCTGATCTCAACGTCGAAGGTACGGGCATTGTTGGTAGTAAAAGTGCTTACACTTTAGATATGGGAACAGTTAGAACGTCAGACATTAGTGCTGACATCAATAGCGCTCATTCATCAGGAAAAGAGTTAGAGGTTAAACTAGCTAACTGTAGTTCCAAAATGGGAAAAACCATAAGCAATGCTAAATCACTCCTTCACAAGATATTCAAATACAGGTTTTGGAACAGACTCTTACTAACAGCAACCAGATCTTAAACGCCAATGCTAATGCTGACGTAGAGGTGGCCGTGTATGACGGGAATACCGCTGTTACTAAGGCAGCTCCTATTGTTATCGCTGATACCACAGAATTCGAGCCAACCAGTCCAAAAGATGGAAAAGGCATGAAAAAATGCAAAATGGCGCTGGTTTCCAAGTCCAGCGCCGTACCAGCAGCCCAAGAAGTAATAGCACCAGTAACATTCCAAGTGGTTTATAAATATCACACGCCATCAAGTGCTAAGGGCATCATAGCAGCGGAATTGGACAGAGAAGTCCAACTCTTGCTGATGCAACACCAAACCAGACACATTCAGGTGACTCAGTGAAAAGATTGATGACAGCGATGATGATGGCCGGTCTGTTAGGCTGCCCGATCACTTCCACACAGGCGGAGAGGGTGGGAATTGATGCCACCCGCATTATCTACCGGGCGGATAGCTACGCTGCAACCGCTTTGCTACGTAATAGCAGTAAAGAGGCCGTCTATCTGATGCAGGTGACGGTCAGTTCTATCCCTGATGGAAGCAAGACTGCGCCATTTTTGGTGACTCCCCCCCTGTTTCGTATGGAACCCGGCAGCCAGAATCAGGTGCGTATCATCAAAACCGGCCAGGCGCTGCCTGCTGACCGGGAATCCCTGTTCTGGTTTACCGCGCAAGCTATCCCGTTAAGCACCGAATCCAATAATCTCTCTAGTAAGCAGATCTCCGGGGGCGTACAAGTTCTGGCTAACACAATTAAATTGATGTATCGCCCGTCAGGGCTGCCGGTTGCACCGGAAAAGGGCTTCGGCGCTTTGCGCTTCAAAACGACAGCCGAGGGAATAACGATCACGAATCCATCACCCTATTACATCACCTTCACCTCCCTGAAAGTAGGCGGACAAGAGCTGATGACAAAGCAACAGAAAGAGAACATGGTCTCACCGTTCTCGACCCTTTTTTTACCCCTCAAAGGGGTGCATTACCCGGCTAAAGTGAGTTGGACGGTGATTAATGACCTTGGAGGAGGATCCACCTATCAGGGGGAGATACCGTAATGTTAAAACCGTGAGCCTTTATCAGACGGACAACACTCGCTGGTCTGCTTTGTACCGTCCTCTTCCCGGGGGCAAGTTCAAACACGGCAGAACTGACGCTGGCATTAACGCTGGAACAGCCAACCTGTGAACTCAACGTGCAGACATCCCATGTCGAGTCTTCACCCATACCGCTTAACGAAGTACAGAACATATCGAAGCAGCGGACAACAAGCCTATTACGCTAGCGTTGTCAGGTTGTGCGAGGTCAGCTAGGGAGCTACCTGAAAAATGGTGATTATGGCGGAAACCGCCCCGGCGTTTGTGGGGACAGTCAGGATCGCCACGTCCCGTTATAACCCCGCCGCATCGGCGGACGGTATTCAGGCAGAGTGACCTTAATATCAACAGCATAGGCTTAATTATAAGCAGAGATGAGCTATGGCAACAAAAACTTCATTTCCGCCTGCACTGCGGGCGGATAACCAACACGCGCCCGGTCAACCGGGCGGTTTCTGGCCCCGTCCGGTATACCTATGTCTGCTATGTTCACTGACGGCAACGACCCTGCCCGCTTCGGCGCGGGAATACTTTAATCCCATGTTCCTAATGGGCGCTGATGGTGAACACAGTCATGTCGATCTCTTGGCGTATGAAAACGCGAGATATGTCGCACCCGGGCGCTATCTGGTGGATGTCTACATGAACCAGAATAAGGTGGACAGCCGCGAGATTGAATTCAGGCTGGTTAACGGCCATCTCCAGCCGGTATTAACCGTCGCACAATTGGAAGGGTATGGGGTCAATACTCGCGAGTTACCGGCTTTTCAGGGTAAAGCGGATGACAGCCCCATCACCGAGTTGACGAAACAGATCCCGCACGCCCGCGCGACATTGGATTTTGTCCGTTTACGTCTTGATCTCAGCGTCCCTCAGAGCGCCATGCAGCCCCGTTATTCTGGAACGGTTAACCCGTCACTGTGGGGTCCTGAGATCCCGGCTTTTTTGATGAACTACACCGTCAATGGCTCGGAAAGGCATTATGACAATCAGGGAAATTGGGAAGGATCACGTTCTCGTAATCTGTTTGCTTCTTTTCGTAATGGGCTGAATCTGGGACTGTGGCGTCTGCGCAGCCCGCAAACCTACAGTTACAATCATCAGCGCCACGAGGACGCCTCCTGTTTTTCCGCGCCGACACAGACCCAATGGCAGGTGAACAATACCTACCTGCAACGTGACATCCCAGCACTGCGCAGTGAGTTCACGGCGGGTGAAACCTATACCGGTGGCGATATTTTTTACAGTATCCCATTTCGGGGCATGAAACTGGCTTCGGAGGAGGCGATGTTACCCGACAGTCAGCACGGTTTTGCCCCGGAGATAACCGGTGTGGCGAACTCCAATGCACAGGTGACGGTATTCTAGAATGGCAATATCGTGTATCAAACCACCGTAGCACCGGGGCCGTTTCGGTTCACCGACCTCTATACCACCGGGAGTGCGGGCAACCTGACAGTGATAATCAAAGAGGCAAATAGGGATAAACAGCACCTGCTCCAGCGATGATGATGTATTTCAAAATTCACGCTTACTCTACCGGATCGATGGGCCATTTGTTCCGGGGAAACAGAATGCCTTAGCCTCTTCAATAGAGGATGTCGCCTTCATGTTTACTGATGCGGCCAACCCCCCCTTATCACTCAAGAACGCAAGATACGTTAAACAAAGGAACGATAACTACACGGCATCGACACAAGTTTCTGTTGTACCAGTTCTGTTGAAAACTGACGGCGCCGGAGGGCTAGCTCAAGCTGTTGCGGTTATTTCAGTATGGTCGGATATTGACTTCATCGAACCCTCTTCTTAGTTGTTGCAATTGTTGCAGCGCCAGTCGGCGCTGCATAAACCGGCTCTAATAGCTACAGGTAAGCCAAACAACTCCATACACGGGATGAATAAAACCCGAACCAATCAGAATCATTAAGCCAACGCATCAAACCAATGCCCCATAAATTGTTAGTAAGGCAACGACAACGATGATAGAGAAAGTCACTTTTTTCGCCAGTATCACCGCAGCAATAGGCGTTTGAATTGAATCAAGATGGGGTTCGCGACTTAATGAAAACTGAGCAAGCTGACAAAGCACCTTATATTGTGAAGTTCTTAAATCACTAAGAGAAGCAAACCACGCAGGTAAAGCCCGCTCTCCATGCCCTAATAAAGCATAAGCAATGCCAGCCAGACGAACAGGGATCCAATCCAACCAATGCAACAAACCATCAACGCCAGATTGCGCTCTCTGAACCGGTGTACCATATTGTGCCAACCATCCCTGATAAGCCCTTAAGAAGCAATATCCCATTAAAGCAACTGGCCCTAATTCACCCGCCACAATCAGCCAAAAAATCGGCGCCAGATAATAGCGAAAATTTATCCACAGCAACGCATTTTGTATCTCTCGCAACATATTCTCTTTGCTGGCATCAGAAGGTAAACCATGAATAATTGCGAAATGCGTAAGATATTCTCTTTGTTGTTCCCTGTTATCTTGATGAACAGTACGAAAATATTCACGATAATCATGCCGTAAGCGCCCCGCTCCGATGCACAGCAAACAAATAAACACCCATAAAACCAGTTCAAAAATGCCGAACATAAAATCATTTAATATTTCAATCAATACCCATGTAATCATCATGACTACTAACGTCATTAAAAGGCTTTTCCATAACGAAAAAGACTTCAAATCGGTAAACAATGGCTCAAGGCGGTGCTCCAATTGCCAATGGTCACCCATTTTAAAAACCCGTTCCCACGCCAACACTAACAACAGTATAAAGAGAGTCATTCTTTCCGCTCCTGTAACAATTGCTGGTAATGTGTCCAATCGAAATAAAGTTCCAGATCAATTTTTCTTCCCAGAACAACATCATTATAGCCAGTGATATGCTCTTTTATATATCCGGGTCTACCTATAAGTCATTGTGTCAGTACAACAAAGCTTTCCTAGAGACAAACTAATACGATGAATATACCCGTCATCTTTCAAGTTGCCTCTTTGTTGGCTGTACTTGCTTACCCCGGTCACATAGTTCGCTATGCTCCCAGGGATTCTCTCCCTTGCCGTCGCGATCCATCTTGAAATCCATAGGGTATAACTAATAAAACGGTTGCTCGCCCTGTGGGCACGAATCGTGTGAAAAAATTTTTCTAACTCAATTCATCATGCAACCACATTTTTTCCTTCTTAAATCCAGATGATAAAACCAAGATAGTAGTTGTTCACTACACAACAGGGTAGCATGTTAAGACCATTAATATTGTTATCACCTCTGGAGCTTTTTAATGACAAAACAAAATTGCAATACAGATCAGCGCCGTGCTGTTCTTATGGAACATTTGCAGAACGACATTCCCGCCAGTGTAACCCTCGCACTAAAAGAAGATCTGGGCGGAAATACAAATTTCACCTCTGATATTACCGGCCAATTAATTCCCGAAGATAAACAAGCCACCGCAGTCATTATCACTCGGGAAGATGGTATTTTCTGTGGACAACAATGGCTGAATGAAGTTTTTACTCAATTAGGCGACCAAATCTCTATTGAATGGTTAGTTAAAGATAGTGATACGATTACAGCCAACCAAAAACTTTGCATATTACGAGGCCCAGCACAGATATTACTGACCGGTGAACGCACCGCTCTTAACTTTATTCAGACTCTCTCTGGCGTTGCAACGGAAACCAGTCATTATGTTCATCGTCTTGCCGGTTTAAAAACCCAATTACTTGATACGCGCAAAACACTACCGGGATTACGCACAGCCCTAAAATATGCCGTACTTTGCGGAGGTGGTAATAATCACCGCCTTGGATTATTCGACGCTTTCCTTATCAAAGAAAACCATATTATTGCCAATGGATCTATTAAACAGGCAGTAGATAAAGCTCGTTATTCCCATCCTAATACCCCTGTTGAAGTCGAAGTAGAAACGCTAGATGAACTCATTCTGGCACTAAAAGCTAATGTTGATATTATTATGCTAGATAATTTTACTATTCCAATGATGAAAGAAGCCGTCGCAATCACATCAGGTAAAGTCGCTTTAGAAGTATCCGGCAATATCACCCTGGATACTCTGCGCAGCTATGCTGAAACAGGCATTGACTTTATTTCTGTTGGAGCACTCACCAAACATATTAGAGCATTAGATCTCTCCATGCGCTTTCAGTAATTAGCAATAATAATATTGATGGTGGTGTAAACCAGCAATTGGTAGATCGAAAATTTGCGAACACCACCGTAAATATTTTTGCAAACCTTGCAATTCATAAATTCTTTTTCGAGTCAATTCCATAACCTTCATCTATCCTATTTCATTTTTTTCTCTTTCCTTCATTCTCTATATCGCAACACCACAACACGGAGAAGAAATATGAAACAACAACAAGGATTTACTTTAATGGAGATTATGGTTGCTATTGCTATCATTTCCATCTTAAGTGCTATTGGTATTCCTAGTTATCAAGGATATATCCAGAAAGCCGCTTTAACAGATATACTACAAAATATTGTACCTTATAAATCAGGTATAGAACTTTGCGGTTTTGAAACTGAAGATTTCATGGGTTGCAATGCAGGAGCAATGTCAATTCCAAAAGATCATAACAGTAGATATATCGAGAGCATTTCAGTTAAAAATGGGGAAGTTATCATTAACGGGGAAAAAAGTCTTAAAAACCTCAGCATTACATTAAAGCCGACACAAAATACACAAATAGGTACAATTAAATGGAACATTAAATGTGAATCGACAAACAATTCATTAAAAAATCGTTGTCAGGAAATATTTGAATTTTAATTTATTACTCTTATTAATACATCTTTACACAGGAAAGAACAATGAACTCACTTTCAATGGCAGAAAACACATTGATGGAAAGAGAAATCCATGATATTTGTCAACGCCACCAATCTGTTGTAATAAAAAAAGATGATAATGCGATAACAATTGCCAGTAACGAATTACCTAATGATGATTTATTATCAGCATTACGATTTATTTCTGGACGTATCGTTAATGTAGAAATTTGGCCACTGGCAAGGATAGAATCAATATTACATCAAAATACTTCACTAAGTCGTGTACCAGAGGAAGAATCCGCGTTATTACCACTTATCGCTGATACCAATAAAGATGAAAATGATGCGCCCGTTATTCAACTTATTAATCAAACTTTATTAACTGCAATTCAACGGCGTGCATCCGATATTCATTTTGAACCATTCCAACAAGGTTACCGTATTCGTATCCGGGTTGATGGCGCACTACACCTCTTGTCTTCGCCATCTCCTCAAATGAATGCAAGCATTGCCGCACGCCTTAAGATAATGGCTAAATTGAACATCGCTGAAAAACGGCTGCCTCAGGATGGACAATTTGATTGGTCTGACACCCGACACAACTATGCTATTCGTATGGCGACTTTGCCGACAATACACGGAGAAAAAGTTGTACTTAGAATATTAAATACAATGCAACAATTGTCGTTAGATCAACTAGGTATTCCTGATCCATTGTTAAATCAGCTTCGACAAAAACTCGCGTTACCACAAGGGATGATTTTAGTCACTGGGCCGACAGGTAGCGGAAAAACTGTGACTTTATATAGCTGTTTACAATATCTGAATCAGAATAAAAAGAATATTTGCAGTGTAGAGGACCCAGTAGAGATCCCATTGAACGGTATTAACCAGACACAAACTAACAGCAAAATTGATCTCAATTTTGCCAAAGTATTACGGGCGCTATTACGCCAAGATCCTGATGTCATTATGGTGGGAGAAATACGTGATAGCGAAACAGCCGAAATTTCAGTAAAAGCGGCGCAAACAGGTCATCTGGTTCTTTCTACATTGCATACTAATTCAACCATAGATACATTGTCCCGCCTACAAAATCTGGGTATTTCAGGTTATATGGCTGCTTCTTGTATCAAATTAATTATCGCCCAACGGCTTGTCAGAAAATTATGTCTTCGTTGCCGCAAACAACAAACAGAAGAAACTATTATTAATACTGAAAACAATTCTCTATTTATTAAGCAATGGCTAGCCGTTGGTTGTGAGCATTGTTTTTCCGGTTATTACGGTCGAACAGCTATTTATGAGTTTTTAGAAATAACAGATGATATTAAACAGATATTATCAGAACAGAACTCCCAAAATGGGCAAAAAACCATTATAGCTCAAAGAAAAGATACTTTACTTTCATCCGGTATTTTATTAGTAGAACAAGGCATCACTACATTAGAAGAAATTTATCAAGTTACAGGTCAGGAATAATAATGAAAATTCATTATCTTTATAATTGGCAAGCAGTGAACAACAAAGGCGAAATATCAAAAGGAAAATCACTATGTGATAACCGAAAATCTTTATATCAGCAACTTATTCATTCTGGATTACAACCTTATAATATAAAGTGTGAAAAATTAATATTTTATTATCAACAACAAGTTGCTTACCGTCTGAATTTTATTCGTCAATTGGCAACACTATTATCATCAGGAATGCCATTACTAAATTGCCTCAATATTCTTATTCGTGAATGCGATCATCCACTATGGCACTGTGTATTATTAGATATTAGCAAGAAAATTACCCGTGGAGAATCATTTTCCTCCTCATTAAAAGATTATCCATTTCTATTTCCGCCTTTATTTTGTCAACTTATTACCGTTGGCGAATTGACCGGGCAATTAGAAGTCTGCTGTCAATTATTAGTTAAACAACAGGAGCAACAAGATAAATTACAGAAGAAAATAGCAAAAGCTCTACGTTACCCTCTGATTATTATCGTTGTTGCCAGTATCATTATTTTATTGATGCTTATTTTTGTTTTACCCGAATTTGAACATATTTATCATTCATTTGACGCACAACTTCCGCTACTCACTCGTAGTTTATTAATAACTTCCAACTGGCTAATTCAATATGGTGGCTATGGTGTTATTGGACTAATTATACTGCTTCTATTTTACCTACAATTACGTCAACGTCATACAATATGGATCACTCGTGAAAAAAATCTGATGTTACGTTTACCCGTTATTGCAAAATTAATTAGTTGCCAGCAATTAGGGCAACTTTTTCATATCCTATTTATGACACAAAAAGCGGGTCTGACACTCACCGCAGGGTTAGACAGTGCTATTGCATCAATAAATCATCCGGTATTTCTGCAAGCGACTAGATTCTTACGAGCTCAAATTAATCAAGGAATACCAATGAGCGAAACACTGAAACAACAATCTTGTTTTCCTGCTCTGTGTCAACAGTTTGTCAGTGTTGGCGAAGAATCTGGCAATCTGGAACTATTATTGGGAAATCTCGCTAACTGGTACCAACAACAAGCATTGGAAATTTCTGATAATATGACCCAGTTATTAGAACCAATACTTATAGTCATAATAGCAATTATTGTCGGTACACTATTGCTCGCAATGTATTTACCCATTTTTCAGCTAGGTACGATACTCACCTAAAGTAAAAACGATTCCATCGCTTTGTCTCTAGGTCATCTGCCCCCTTTCGGTTACAATCCCGAAATAGTATCAAGTAATATTAAGGGATAGGATGACTTATATTATTGCACTCACAGGTGGGATTGGCAGCGGTAAAACCACTATCGCCAATGCTTTTGCAGCTCTTGGCGTTCCTCTTGTTGATGCAGATATTATTGCCAGAGAAGTCGTTGCTCCTGGAACGCCTGCTCTACAAGCCATCACAGAACACTTTGGTCATGACATATTGATACCCGATGGCAGCCTTAACCGAGCACTGTTACGCCAAAGAATATTCACAAACAAACAAGAAAAACAGTGGGTTAATCAACTTCTTCACCCTCTAATCCATCAAGAAACCCAACGGCAATTGAAACAGATAACTGCACCTTATGTTATTTGGGTTGTTCCATTATTAGTCGAAAATAATTTGGAGCATCTGGCAGATCGGATTCTAGTCGTTGACGTTTCACCTGAATTACAAATCAGCCGGGTAGCCACTCGCGATGGCATTAGCAACCAACAGGTTGAAAATATTTTGGCTGCCCAAGCATCCCGTAGCGAGAGGCTGGCTTATGCCGATGACATTATCTCAAATCATGATAACGTACAGGCAATTGCTCCTCGTGTTGCCGAACTACATCAACAATATTTAAGGTTAGCTGGATCAGCCAGGCAGGATAATCATGATGAGTGACACAACTTCTACAATCATTTTTGAACACCCACTGAATGAAAAAATGCGGGCATGGTTGAGAATTGAATCTTCTCTGCAACAACTCACCAGTCAACGCCATTTAGACTCACTAGCAAGCAGCCTCGCCTTCTTCCGCACAGTGACTGAGTTACTTGAAGTGCTAGAACGAGGGGAAGTACGTTCAGAGTTGCTAAAAGAACTAGAACGCCAACAGGCAAAGTTAAAGCAATGGGCTGAAATACCCGATGTTGATATTAATATCGTCAATAGTTTCAGATTAAAACTGAAAGAGCGAGCTACCGCATTAAGTAAAGCACCACGGCTGGGACAATCCCTGAAAGAAGATAAAATTATCAGTATGGTGCGCCAACGTCTCAGTATTCCAAGTGGTTGTTGTGGTTTTGATCTACCCACACTACATCTATGGCTTCATTTACCGCAATCAGAAAGGGATAAAATGGTCGCATACTGGATTGATAGTTTGCTACCTCTCCAACAAGCACTAGAAAGTATTTTAGAACTCATCCGCCAATCCGCTATTTTTCGTTCAGAAATCAGTAAAAACGGTTTTCATCAGAATACGGCAGAAGGCGCAGATTTACTGAGGTTACGTTTGCCATTAAAACCTTTACTGTTTCCTCAAATTTCCGGTCATAAGACCCGGTTTGCTATCCGTTTTTTACCATTGGATAATGAAAAAGGCTTCGTGCCTGCCCATTTACCATTTGAATTAGCCTGTTGCTAATATGACAAACTAATTATTAGGAAAGTTATTATGTCTGAGTTATTAACGATTGAATGTCCAACATGCGGTAAAACCGTAGTTTGGGGAGAAATAAGCCCATATCGTCCATTTTGCAGTAAGCGCTGTCAATTAATTGACTTAGGCGGGTGGGCAAATGAAGAGAAACGGATACCAAGCCAAAGTGAAAATTCCGATAGCGATGATTGGAGTGAACAACCTGAGCAATAACAAATAGCCGCGTTATTATAATGCGGCTATTAACAACTCAAGCAGTCAGTAATGCAACAATACTGCGATTAGCTGGCGGGAATTCATCAGCAATTAAATCTTTCTGTAATACCCACCGAGAAAGTTGCCCTTCTTTACCGAAAGGTTCATTTTCCCATCCATCCACTAAGAAGAAATATAGGGTAATCAACCTGTCAGGAAAATCATGTTCAACCGTTTTTACCAGCTCATAATGAGTAACAGTAATACCAATTTCTTCCTGTAATTCACGTACTAAAGCCTGCTCAGGCGTTTCCTCTTTCTCAACTTTCCCGCCAGGAAATTCCCAGAAACCACCCATATGGGCATCAGCATGACGCTGAGTAATAAAAATTTCATGTTGCGTATTTCTAATAATCCCAGCGGCTATATGCAGGTGTTTCTTTTCCATATTACTCTTACTTCTTCATCTATTATTCTTTTGATTGATCAACGACCAATAACCAAATGCTACATCCAACGTTATTCGCTTAAACCTAACAGCAAAAAGGCGGTTTCCCGCCTTTTTATCATTACTGCAAGCGCCCGTGGCAATGTTTATATTTTTTACCCGATCCACAAGGACAAGGATCATTACGGCCTACTTTACGAGCGCCACTGGCAATCTGTGCTTCTGTTGTAGACATCAATGCGCCTTTTTCAACTTCATGGCTTAATTGCTGCTGCCTTGCCAAACGTTCAGCTTCCGCCCGGCGCTGTTGCTCCAATGCCTCTACTTCTTCCGGCAATCTCACTTGAACTTTGCTCAATGTACTAATCACTTCATATTTCAGCGATTCCAGCATGTTTGCAAACATAGCGAAAGATTCACGTTTATATTCCTGTTTTGGATCTTTCTGAGCATAACCACGTAAATGGATACCCTGACGTAGGTAATCCATTGCTGCCAGATGCTCTTTCCACAACATATCCAGAGTCTGCAACATGATACCTTTTTCGAAGTTACGCATCATTTCAATGCCAACAATCTCTTCTTTACGTTTATAAACTTCAACAGCCTGTGCAAGGATACGCTCACGCAACGTCTCTTCATGTAGTTCAGGCTCTTTATCCAACCACTCTTTGATCGGCAGCTCTAAATCGAAATCAGTCATTAAACGTTGCTGCAAACCTTCCACATCCCACATCTCTTCCAGAGATTGAGGGGGAATATAAGCATCAATGGTTGCTTTAAATACATCTTCACGAATGCTGCTAATGGTTTCACTCACATCACTCACATCCAGCAAATCGTTACGTTGAGCATAAATAGCACGACGCTGATCGTTAGCAACATCATCGTACTCTAACAATTGCTTACGTATATCGAAGTTACGGCTCTCCACTTTACGTTGAGCATTGGCAATGGCTTTGGTTACCCACGGATGTTCAATTGCCTCACCGGGTTTCATACCCAGTTTACGCATCATGCCGGTGACACGATCAGAGGCGAAAATACGCATCAGTGAATCTTCCATTGATAAATAGAAACGGGACGATCCCGCATCCCCTTGACGACCGGAACGCCCACGTAACTGATTATCAATACGACGAGATTCATGACGTTCCGTACCGATAATATGCAAACCGCCTGCGGCCAGAACCATATCATGGCGTTCCTGCCATGCGGCTTTAATCTCTTCAATCTGAGCTTCTGTTGGCTCTGTCAGTTTAGCAATTTCTGCCTGCCAACTACCGCCTAGCATAATATCCGTACCACGACCAGCCATGTTAGTCGCAATAGTTACCGCGCCCACTTGACCAGCCTGAGCAATAATATCCGCTTCCATTGCATGAAACTTGGCGTTAAGTACGTTGTGCTTGATACCCGCTTTAGTCAGTTCATGAGAAACCAGTTCAGACTTTTCAATAGAAATAGTCCCCACTAATACAGGCTGCCCTTTACCGGTACGTTCGCGGATATCTTCAATGATAGCTTCAATTTTTTCAGCTTCGGTCATATAAACCAGATCCGGCAAATCATCACGGATCATTGGGCGGTTTGTCGGCACCACAATGGTATCGAGCTTATAAATAGAGCTAAATTCAAATGCTTCTGTATCGGCTGTACCGGTCATACCCGCCAGTTTTTCATACAACCGGAAGTAGTTTTGGAAAGTGATAGAAGCTAGGGTTTGGTTCTCATTCTGAATTTCTACACCTTCTTTAGCTTCAACAGCCTGATGTAATCCATCAGACCAACGACGCCCCTGCATGGTACGGCCAGTATGTTCATCAACAATAATGACTTCACCCTCTTTCACGATATAGTCAACATCGCGGGTAAACAACGCATGGGCACGTAACGCAGCCGTAACATGGTGCATTAGCATAATATTGGTTGGTGAATATAGGGATTCACCTTCTTCCATCAATTTAGCTTCCGCCAATAATTGTTCAATCAAAACCAAACCGCGTTCCGTCAAGTTAACCTGACGGGACTTTTCGTCGACAGAAAAGTGACCTTCTCCCTGGAAAGTCTCTGAATCATCTTTTTCCTGACGAATCAATTTAGGGATCAACTTATTGACTTTGATATAAAGTTCAGAACTATCTTCCGCGGGGCCAGAGATAATCAATGGCGTCCGCGCTTCGTCAATCAGAATGGAGTCAACTTCATCCACTAGCGCATAATGTAGTTTGCGCTGCACACGCTCTTCCGGACTAAACGCCATGTTGTCACGAAGATAATCAAAACCATATTCGTTGTTAGTACCATAGGTAATATCCGCCGCATATGCCTGGCGTTTAACAGGTGCCGGCATACCTGGCAGGTTAATACCAACGCTCAACCCCAAAAATTCAAACAGTGGGCGGTTATTTTCAGCGTCGCGCTGTGCCAGATAATCATTTACTGTGACTACGTGAACACCACGCCCTGTTAATGCATTCAAATAAGCAGGCAAAGTCGCTGTTAGTGTTTTACCTTCACCAGTACGCATCTCAGCAATACAACGTTCATTCAGAACCATCCCCCCCAATAACTGAACGTCGAAATGACGCATAGCAAACACGCGCTTACTCGCTTCACGTACTGTTGCAAATGCTTCAGGCAACAAATTTTCCAGCGATTCCCCCTTTTCTAAACGGGTACGAAATTCGGCAGTTTTACCCTTCAATTCATCATCAGACAATTTTTCAAACTCTGGCTCCATGCGGTTGATCACATCAACAACTTTACGCATACGACGCAGTGTACGGTCATTACGACTACCAAAAACCTTTGTTAATAATTTAATCAGCATAGTTAATTACATCTCAGATAAGGCCGTTATCTCGCAGCCAACAAATAGTTATTTATTATTTCGGAATTTGTAAAAAAACGAAGATTCAGAGATAAGCAGTAGGACCTGCACGGATACCTTGGGCTTTAGCAATCCAAAACGTCGGAGTATAAGAAGATTGTGATGCAATATTCAGGAATGGTATATCTGGAACTGGTTCAGGTGGCTTAGGTTTCTGAGTTAATAGTGCATTCAGAGTTTCTAGTACAAGCTGCTGAATACTGGAAGAACTTAACCGGATACTTTGTTTTGTTGTTTCATCGTTCATAGGTTGAGAAACAGAAAAAACAAAAGAAAGCTGCCTGATCACATTGCGTACCGCATGTTGTTGCCAGTAATTAACGCCATTGGCAGGCTGATGTTGAACATTCTGCAATGAGAATAGGTTATCAAAAGCTGATAAAGCCTGATTTTGCCAACTCTGGCTAGGGGAGGTATTAGCTTGTGAAATATTATCGGCAGCACCCGCTAAAATGGTAGGAACGCCAATACTTGCCGCAACCACCCCTAATAACAGATGTGACCAGAAATAACGTCTGCCAAATTGTCGCCAAAGATTTAGAATACCCATTAATCCTTCATCATACCGGAGCTACTGTTATTATGCGCGATAGCCGCCCACAATCATTAGATGTTCTTTTTGAAGACGTCGCTGCCGTTGAGAAAAGCCCGCTTCATGTTATCCAGCAACGTACCGTCGCTTTGTTAAAACTCAACCGTGCCGTTATCAGCTTGCTTCCCGCACAATTACATCCGTGGTGTCGGGTCGCTAATTATCGCAAACAAATTCTGGTACTGGAAGCAGGAAACGCCAGTTGGATGACCAGATTACGTTACGAGCTGCCAACACTGCTCTCTACACTAAGAAGCGAAATTCTACCATCATTGTCATCTATCGACATCAGGATTAACCCATCACTTATGATTAAGCATGGCAATAGTGCGCAGAGCTTCGCAAAAACGATGAGCGATGATCACAAAACGTTACCGATACGTCAGTTAAGTCAAGAGAGTGCGAAAGAATTAATAGTGCTAGCGAACCGTAGTCCAAAAAAGTTGAAGGAAAAATTAGAGCGATTAGCTGCACTGGCCGGAGAGAGTGCCAGCACAGCTAAAAAATAAGCGCTAGCGCTGAGTAAAAAACATCAGCGAGAACAAAATCACTGATAACATAACTCACTGATATATCTTGAATTATTCTCAGCACACTAGAGAGTTATGCCATTACAGTCGATGGAGCACGAAAAGCCAACGGCATTTCAGCTTCATCTTCGAAAGTGATCAGTTCCCATGCACTTTCTTGCGCCAGAACTGCCTGCAATAGCTTATTGTTCAACGCATGACCCGATTTGAACGCAGTAAACGCGCCAATGATGTTATAGCCACACATAAACAGATCACCAATTGCATCCAGCATTTTATGACGGACAAATTCGTCTTCAAAACGCAAGCCATCTTCATTCAGTACACGATAGTCATCAACAACAATCGCACAATCAAAGCTGCCGCCTAAACATAAGCCTTTAGATTGTAAGTATTCAATATCACGCATAAAGCCAAATGTACGGGCACGACTGATTTGACGAACAAACGCTTCTGCCGAGAAATCCATACAGTAACGTTGAGAGCTTGAATCAATCGCAGGATGATTGAAATCAATAGTGAAATCCAGACTGAAACCATTATAAGGTGTCATCTCTGCCCACTTATCACCCTCCTCCACACGTACAGTTTCCTTAATACGCAGGAATTTTTTCGCTACGTTCAGCTCTTCAATGCCCGCATCCAGCAGCAGGAAAACAAACGGGCTGGCGCTACCATCCATAATAGGAATTTCTGGCGCGTCAACGTCGATAATAATATTATCGATACCTAACCCCGCAAGCGCTGCATTCAGGTGCTCAACCGTTGAGATTCGCACGTCATGCTCATTTACCAGGCAAGTACAGAGCATAGTATCACGCACGGATTTTGCATCTGCCGGAAAATCAACCGGTGGATTCAAGTCAGTGCGGCGATAGATGACCCCGGTATTAGCCGGTGCTGGGCGCATTGTTAGCGTGACTTTTTTACCGGTGTGTAAACCGACGCCAGTCGCCTGAACAATACGTTTAAGTGTCCTTTGTTTGATCATCGTTTTATCTCGCAATGTTATCCATCCTGCCAACCACTATACACTATGGTTGGCGGGGGAGTTTAGCACAAAAAGCGGAGAATCCAATTTTTTAGCTATTAATCGGCCTGTTTACGTAAAAATGCAGGAATATCCAAATAATCGGGCTCCTTGCTAGTTTGTACGCTCTGGTCATTCACCACTTTTGCCGCTGGTTTATTTTCTTCAGACAATGAAGACATACCGCCAGACATGTGCTGATGACGGTGTTCCATTACACTTGACTGAGAAGACTTATTGGTAACCAACGTAATTTCAGGACGTTTATCCATACCAATACCGGTGGCAACCACAGTCACACGCAACTCATCGTTCATGTCTGGGTCCAGAGAGGTACCGATCACGACGGTTGCATTATCAGATGCAAATGCGCGGATCGTGTTACCCACTGTTTCGAACTCATCCAAACGCAGATCAAAGCCAGCAGTAATGTTAACCAGAACACCACGAGCACCCGACAAGTCGATATCTTCCAGCAGTGGACTGGAAATCGCCATCTCAGCGGCCTCTTCTGCGCGATCTTCACCCTGTGCAATACCGGAACCCATCATGGCGTAGCCCATTTCGGACATCACGGTACGCACGTCAGCAAAGTCAACATTCATCAGACCTGGACGCGTGATCAATTCAGCGATGCCCTGAACCGCGCCTTTCAAAACGTCATTAGCTGCGCCGAAAGCATCCAGTAGTGAAATGCCACGACCAAGTACTTTCAACAGTTTGTCGTTAGGGATAGTAATCAATGAATCTACATGCTTGGACAATTCAGTGATCCCTTGTTCGGCAAACGCCATGCGTTTCTTACCTTCGAAATTGAAAGGCTTAGTCACCACAGCAACCGTCAGAATTCCAAGCTCTTTTGCAATTTCAGCTACCACAGGCGCTGCGCCAGTACCGGTACCTCCCCCCATACCAGCAGCGATAAATACCATATCCGCACCATCAAGCGCGGTGCGCAATGCCTCCCGATCTTCTTGAGCAGCAGTACGACCAACTTCCGGATTTGCCCCAGCTCCCAAACCTTTAGTAATACCATTACCAATCTGGATAGTCTGGCCGACAGCCGTTTTACGCAATGCCTGAGCATCCGTATTTACTGCAAAGAATTCAACACCTTCGATGCGTTCACGCACCATGTGCTCAACAGCGTTACCGCCGCCACCGCCGACGCCGATGACCTTAATCACCGCGTCATTGGTTAATTCTATTGGTTCAAACATATAGTTTCTCTCCGCTTTGTGCCTTTATATCGAGGCTAAAGAAAACGCAGCCTCTGTATAAAATTAAAACTCTTTTTTCAGCCAGCTACTGACTCTCTTAAACCAGCGACTCACTGAAGCATGTTTTTCAATATCCGCATCACCATTAAGATGAGAGGCTTTCCCGTAATGCAGCAACCCCACAGCTGTTGAATAATAGGGTTGCTGCGCATAGTCCGTCAGACCAGTAATATTAAGAGGTTGACCAATACGCACCTGAGCGTGGAACACACGCTGGGCACATTCAGCCAAGCCATCAATCTGAGCGCCACCACCAGTCAAGACAATACCCGCAGCCAGATGGTGTTTAACCCCCTGCTGGCGTAACTGTTCCTGCAATCGCAAGATTTCATCATTCACTAAATTCAGTAATTCGATGTAACGCGGCTCAATGACCTCAGCCAACGTCTGACGCTGTAAGCTACGTGGTGGACGTCCCCCGACACTTGGCACTTCCACACTTTCATCTTTGCTGACTAACGAACCTAGTGCGCAACCGTGGCGTACTTTTATCGTTTCTGCATCGCTTGGCGGCGTACCAAAGGCATAAGCAATATCACTGGTGACAACGTTGCCGGCATAAGGGATAACTTTGGTATGACGCAGCGCTCCGCCGGTATACACCGCAATATCCATCGTCCCGCCGCCGATATCTACCACGCAAACGCCCAATTCACGCTCGTCTTCGGTCAAAACAGCATAGCTGGCGGCCAACCCGGAAAAAATAAGCTGGTCGACTTTCAAACCACAGCGCTCAACGGCTTTTGCAATATTTTTCGCCATATCATTATGACAGGTAATCAAGTGAACTTTCGCCTGCATACGCACACCGGAAAGTCCCACCGGATTTTTAATGCCTTCCTGATAATCGATGGCATATTCTTGCGGAATAACATGCAGTATTCGATATTCATCACGTACACGAACTGATTTGGCAGTATGAACAACATTGTCTACATCTTCCTGAGTGACCTCCTCTTCGGAAATAGGAACCATCCCGATTTCATTCTGACAACTAATATGTTTTCCAGATAACGCCAGATAAACAGAGGAAATTTGACAATCTGCCATCAATTCAGCCTGATCGATAGCCCGCTGTACACATTTAACAACCGACTCCAGGTCGTTTACACCGCCTTTATCCATACCGCGGGATGGACAACTTCCCACCCCGATAATATTAACCATACCATCGGGCAGAATTTCACCAACAAGGGCAGATACCTTTGCTGTGCCAATTTCTAGGCCAACTACTAATTTTCTGTCCGTCGATTTGATCATCGTTGTTCTGCCTGCCTCATATAATTATTGCCAGTAATTGTTTATTGCCCTTTGGCCGGAGCATTAGGATCGCCAATAGGTAAAGGCGCCCAACCTACCGCTGCGCCACTGTCATAACGCAAATCCACGTAATCTACCCTTTTCTCTGTGTTCTGCTGTAACAGCGGATAAAGCTCGATAAAACGTTTAATACGGCCTGTTGTATCCATTCTTCCCAGCTTTAGCTGGACACCATTATCCAGCGTCAATTGCCAGGAACGACGCGCCGTCATTGCCGCCGCTTTTAATTTCAGTTTATTGGCAGCGAGAAGTTTAGCCATAGCTCGATAACCATCAAGTACTTCTTTTTCATTGCCTTGTGGGCCATAAAGCATCGGGAAATACCCTTTAACTTCCCATTCAGCCGGAATGCTGAATACCTGACCTTCGGCGTCCAGCATCTGAGTATCATTCCAGCGCACATAAGGGACATATTCTACCAGATGAATTCTCAGTTCATCAGGCCACTGTTTACGAACAGTGACTTGCCTTATCCACGGCATCCGTTCAATTTGTTGCTGAATGATATTCACATCCTGC
Organism: Photorhabdus akhurstii; assembly: GCF_019090985.1. NCBI lineage: Bacteria > Pseudomonadati > Pseudomonadota > Gammaproteobacteria > Enterobacterales > Morganellaceae > Photorhabdus > Photorhabdus akhurstii. The sequence continues at coordinate 4,265,694 of NZ_CP020335.1, forward strand.
GTCATGAAAGTTCCCGGTTGCCCTAATGACAAAATTGCCTGCCGGATATCATCGTTGGTAGTGTAGTGACGCTCACCCGTTACCACCAGTTTTGAAATAGGCAATCTGTTCGCATCTTTCATCCAGTTAAGGACGGCCCAACCTCCCCAAATAATGGTCCCAATTACCATCAGGAAGAAGATAAGCCCTGCCAGGTAAGAGCCGTTACTAGGACGAGAACTGCTATTTTCATTATCCCGTCCCCTTACTTTCAGGGCCGCTTGAGACATATCAATCAGCCAACTCCAAAATCTTTGCCACCAATTGTGAAAAACTTAATCCAGCCTGACGCGCAGCCATCGGCACCAAGCTGTGACCAGTCATCCCTGGCGATGTATTCACCTCCAGCAGATAGAAACCACCATCACTATCCATCATGATATCTACCCGTCCCCAACCACTACATCCTACTGATTGATAAGCTTTAAGCGCCATTTCTACCAATTGCTGCTCTTTTTCATCACTTAAGCCGCTTGGACAAAAATACTGTGTTTCTTCAGACAGATATTTTGCATCATAATCATAAAAAACAGCAGCGGGTTGAATACGAATAGAAGGTAAAGCTGCATCGCCAAGGATAGCTACCGTGTATTCCGGGCCGTACAACCACTTTTCTATCAGTAAATCAACGTCATAACGAAACGCTGCCTCTAATGCGCCACGCAACTCCGAAATCTCATTAACCTTAGTCATACCAACACTGGAACCTTCCAGACTTGGCTTAACAATTAATGGCAGACCTAAATCTGCTACATATTCTTGGAGTTGAAAATCCGTCAATCGTTCAAATTGCTGAGAATTCATTGAAACATATGGCGAAACAGTCAATCCAATCCCTTGCCATAACTGTTTTGTGCGCAATTTGTCCATTGACAATGCAGAGGCCATCACACCACTACCGGTATAGGGTAACTGCAAAAATTCTAATACACCTTGCAAAGTACCATCTTCCCCACCGCGCCCATGAAGCGCGATAAAGACTTTCTCAAATCCGGCCTCTTTAAGTTGAGTCACAGGAAAATCTTTTGTATCAACTGGATGAGCATCAATACCTGCTTCTCTCAATCCAGCCAACACGGCGTGTCCCGATAACAGCGAAACTTCACGTTCAGCGGAAGTTCCCCCCAACAGTACCGCGACTTTCTCAGCCATTGTGTTTTTCCTCATTCAAAGATGGCTGTAATTTTGTTTCAGCCAGATTACGCGCTATTTTGCCTATATTGCCGGCCCCTTGAACCAGAATTAAATCATTACCATCCAGCACCTGTGCCAATGCAGCGGTCACCTTTGCCGGATCAGATACCAAAATCGGATCTAACTTACCGCGACTACGGATAGTACGACACAACGAACGACTATCCGCCCCCGGAATAACCGCTTCACCCGCAGAGTAAACATCCAACATCAACAATACATCTACCTGATTCAATACATTGGCAAAGTCATCGTATAAATCACGGGTTCGGGTATAACGATGAGGTTGAAATATCATCACAATACGTTTATCCGGCCAGCCAGCACGGGCGGCTTTAATGGTTGCATCCACTTCCGTTGGATGATGGCCATAATCATCAACCAACATTGCACTGCCATCTTTGCCGTTAACACGTTCCAGAGAAAAACTGCCCAAAAAATCAAAACGGCGTCCGGTTCCCTGAAAACCTGCCAACGCAGCCAAAATATCACTGCCAGAAATCCCTTCCTCAGTCGCAACAGCCACTGCCGCCGCAGCATTCAGCGCATTATGACGACCAGGCGCATTCAATACGACTTTCAGATCCGCCATATCTTGGCGACTGACAGTAAAATATCCCTGAGCGCCTTTTTGCTCATAATGGGTAATACGGACATCTGCTTCTTCACTAAAACCATACGTCGTGATATAGCGCCCCACACGAGGAATTAACTCTTTGACAACCGGATCATCAATGCACATAACTGCACGCCCATAGAACGGTAAGTTGTGCAAGAAGTTAATAAACGTCTGTTTCAGGTTTTCGAAGTCACCATGATAGGTATCCATATGGTCTGCTTCGATATTCGTAATGACCGCCACCATCGGCTGCAAATGCAAGAAGGAGGCATCACTTTCGTCAGCTTCCGCAATTAAATAACGGCTACTGCCAAGACGAGCATGTGTTCCCGCGGCTTTAACCAAACCACCATTCACAAAAGTGGGATCTAAGCCAGCCTGTGCATAGATGCTAGAAATCATCGCCGTTGTGGTTGTTTTACCGTGAGTCCCGGCAATAGCAATACCATGACGATAGCGCATGAGTTCCGCCAACATCTCCGCTCTACGAATAACCGGAATTCGGGCCTCACGAGCAGCAACAATTTCCGGGTTATCCGCCTGAATTGCGCTTGAAGCCACAACCACACTGGCATCCAGTATATTTTCAGGACGATGGTTAAAATAAATCTGAGCGCCCAACTTAGTCAGTTGCCGAGTTACCGGGTTTGGCGCCAAATCAGATCCACTAATCTGATAACCTTCATTAGCCAACACTTCGGCGATCCCCCCCATGCCAGCACCACCAATGCCAACAAAGTGGATGTGCCTGACTTTTCTCATCTCAGGCACGAAAGCTCTTAATTTCGCCAGTTGTTGTGTATTCACGTTTTCTTCTTCACTATGTATGTTTGCTTCACCGCCCCTTTTAAGGCGGTCTAAATCATTTTTTTGCCGCATCGATTAATGCCGCCGATACTCGCTCAGTTGCATCAACAATTGCTGCTGAACGGGCTTTTTCCGCCATTTCCAACAATTGTGGCCGTTGCCACTGAGTTAATAATTCGATTACTGCATCAACCGTAAATTGTGGTTGCTCCAGTATTTTTGCCGCGCCAACCTTTTCTAGAGGTAGCGCATTCCAGTATTGCTGACGATCTTTATGCTGAAATGGCACAAAAATCCCAGGTAATCCCGCAGCAGACACTTCACTAACCGTCAACGCGCCAGAGCGACAAATCACCACATCAGCCCAGGCATAAGCTTGTGCCATATCGTCAATAAATTCAGTAATCTTATGTTCGCATTTAACTGAATTGTCATAGGCATGCTGAACACTTTCTTTAGCCCCTTTGCCTGTCTGATGCCAAAGAGTAATTTTATCACCCATACCGGCGGCAATTTCAGGCATTGTCTGGTTAAGAATTCTCGCCCCCTGACTGCCCCCAACAACCAGAACCCGAATCGGACCTTCACGTCCTGTCAAACGTTGTTTAGGTACAGGCAGTGCCAACACATCTTCGCGAACAGGGTTACCCACAACGGGGGCTTTTGGAAATGCGCCGGGAAATGCTTGTAAAACGGTCGTAGCAATTTTAGCCAGCCATCGGTTTGTCAGCCCGGCAATACCATTCTGTTCATGCAACACAACCGGAACACCGCACATCCACGCAGCAATACCGCCGGGACCAGAAACATATCCCCCCATGCCAAGCACGACATCTGGCTGATAGCGACGTAAAATCGCCTTTGCCTGACGGATTGCTTTGAAAATTCGGACCGGGGCAGCTAACAATGCTCTGATCCCTTTACCTCGCAGACCAGAAATCTGAATAAATTCAATGTCAATGCCATGTTTTGGCACTAAATCGGCTTCCATCCGATCCGCGGTTCCCAACCAGAGAACGTCCCAGCCCTGGTCTTTTAAATGATGAGCTACAGCCAGTCCTGGGAAGACATGTCCTCCGGTTCCACCTGCCATCACCATCAAACGCCGGGTTTTGTCACTCATCGGGGACTCCTTACAAACGCCTGAGCTTTTGCCAAGCGTGTTTCAAAATCAATTCTTAATAGCAATACGATAGCTGTAGACATAATCAGCAAACTTGAACCACCGTAACTAATCAAAGGCAAAGTCAACCCTTTAGTCGGTAACATACCTGCGGCGGCCCCAACGTTAACCAGAGCCTGGAAACTAAACCAAATACCCACCGAACAAGCTAGAAAACCCGAAAAACGCTGATCCATCTGTAATGCGCGACGACCTATCGTCATTGCGCGAAAAGCGACGAAGAATATCATTAACAACACCAAAACCACACCTACGTAACCTAATTCTTCTGCCAAAACAGAGAAAATAAAGTCAGTATGCGCTTCCGGCAGGTATTCCAGTTTCTGTACTGAATTTCCCAGTCCTTGCCCTAAAAATTCGCCACGGCCAAAAGCCATCAAAGACTGCGTTAATTGATAACCTTTGCCGTATGGATCTTCCCAAGGGTCCAGAAAGGAAGTTACACGGCGTATACGGTAAGGTTCAGCAATGATTAACAGAACCACCGCGAATACCCCTGAGCCAATAATCGCGAGAAACTGCCATAACTTCGCCCCGGCCAGAAATAGCATCGCCAACGTTGTTACAAACAGTACAACCACCGTTCCCAAGTCAGGTTGAGCCAGAAGCAACACCGCTAACACGACCATCACGCCCATTGGCTTACAAAATCCCCAAAAGTTATTCCGCACTTCCTCTACTTTGCGCACCAAATAACTGGCGAGATAGCAAAATAGAGAAAGTTTCGATAACTCTGCCGGTTGAATTCTCAAAGGCCCAATGGCAATCCAACGCGATGCTCCATTGACTGAATTTCCCACTACCAGAACAACCAGCAACAAAATAACGGAAATAAGCAGCATCAGATTGCTATAACGTTGCCAAAAACCCATCGGGATACGCAGTGTGATCAATGACAACCCGAAAGCCAGTAAGAGATAAGTCGCATCACGCTTAGCAAACAGAAACGGATCTTCTGCAAGACGCTGCCCAACCGGCATCGATGCTGATGTCACCATAACAAAGCCGATAATTCCCAATCCGAGTGTCAGCCAAACCAGTGTGCGATCATACAACACCATATTGGCGGCATCAGTTTCACGGCCACCAACAACCCAGTCTTTTAATCTACTGAATCCCGGAATAGACATCAGCCCAGCTCCTCTGCCAAACGGGTAAACTCATGACCACGCTGTTCAAAATTACGGAACTGATCAAGGCTTGCACAAGCAGGAGATAACAGCACCATGTCACCCGCCACCAGCCGCGGAGCAATATCACGCATCGCCTGCTCCATAGTTTCAGTTAATGTCGCTATTTCCGGGCGTAGTTGCGCCAGTCGTTTCCCATCCCGACCAAAGCAATAAAGCCGAATTTTATCCCCACAAAGGAGAGGCTTGAGCGGAGAAAAGTCTGCTGACTTACCATCACCACCTAACAGTAAATACAGCGTACCCTCCGGGTTCAGACCATCGAGCGCCGCCACCGTACTGCCAACATTGGTCGCTTTAGAATCGTTAATCCAACGCACCCCGTTGTTCAGATGAACAAGTTGGAAACGATGGTCAAGCCCTGGATAAACCGTCAATGTCGCCAAACTGGCTTCACGAGGAATACCAACCGCATCAGCTAAAGCCAATGCAACCAACCCATTGACGTAGTTATGTCGTCCAGTCAACTTAATTTCATTTGTCGCCAGCAGTGATTGGTTGTGAACTTTCAAACAGGCATTTTCACTATCAAGTTGGTAGTCGCCACAATCGACACCAAAGCTGACACAACGGCTGTCCATACCCGTTTCAGGCAGTGTCAGGGGATCTTGAGCATTCACAATGCATCTCTTCGCCTGACGATAAATCCTCAATTTAGCCGCTCGGTACTGAGATACCCCCTGAGGATAACGATCCATATGATCCTCAGTCACATTAAGCACAGCGGCGGCTGTTGCGTTCAGGCCATATGTGGTTTCCAACTGGAAACTGGAAAGTTCTAAGACATAAAGCTGACAAGATTTCTTCAACAATTCTAATGCAGGCAGGCCAATATTACCGCCAACCCCCACCTGCCAATTAGCCGCTTTCGCCATTTCACCGACAAGACTGGTAACGGTACTTTTACCATTAGAGCCAGTAATAGCGACTATCGGAGCTGTTGCTTCACGGCAAAACAACTCGATATCGCCAACAATTTCAATACCTGCATTAGCCGCAACCTGCAATTCCGCCGTTGCCAAAGCAACGCCTGGGCTTACAACAATCAAGTCAGCATCCATCAACCAACCCGTATTCAGGCTTCCACTGTGACACTCAACACCATCGGGCAGCTTATCCTTACCGGGTGGCGCCGCACGCGTATCCATCACTCGCGGGATCACACCTCGTGCCATAAAAAAGTCAACACAGGAGAGACCTGTCAGCCCCAACCCGACAATAACGACTTTTTTACCCAAATAATCCGCCATGATTAACGCACCTTCAATGTTGCCAGGCCAATCAGCACCAGCATCAGAGAAATAATCCAAAAACGCACAATAACACGCGGTTCTGGCCAGCCTTTCAATTCATAGTGATGGTGAATAGGCGCCATACGGAAAATACGCTGCCCGCGCAGTTTAAAAGAACCCACCTGTAAAATAACTGACAGGGTTTCTACCACAAACACACCGCCCATAATCACCAGTAGAAACTCCTGGCGTAGCAACACAGCAATCGTCCCCAATGCGCCACCTAATGCCAAAGAACCCACATCCCCCATGAAAACTTGCGCCGGATAAGTGTTAAACCACAAGAAACCTAACCCCGCGCCAACAATCGCAGTACAGACGATAACCAACTCGCCAGCATGACTCAGATAAGGGATATGCAGATAGTTAGCAAAATTGACGTTACCTGTCGCCCATGCCACCAAAGCAAAACCCGCCGCGACAAAAACGGTTGGCATAATTGCCAAACCATCCAATCCGTCCGTCAGATTCACTGCGTTACTGGTTCCGACAATCACAAAGTAGGTCAACAGAATGTAAAGCACACCCAGTTGCGGCATCACATCTTTAAAGAATGGCACGACCAATTGCGTTGCAGGAGTATCTTTACCGACGCTGTACATGGCAAACGCCACCCCTAATGCCAGGACGGATTGCCAGAAATACTTCCAGCGGGCAATTAACCCTTTAGTATCTTTGCGCACGACTTTGCGGTAATCATCCACAAAACCAACAATACCGTAACCAATCAGCACAATCAGCACGCACCAAACATAGGGGTTATTCAAACGCACCCACAACAGTGTAGAAATCGTAATTGAAAGTAAGATCAGCAAACCGCCCATTGTCGGCGTACCACGTTTGCTAAAGTGAGATTCCGGCCCATCGTTGCGAACAACCTGCCCAATTTGTAATTTTTGCAGGAAGGCTATCATGCGCGGCCCCATCCACAATGCGATAGCCAAAGCAGTCAGCAGGCTGACGATAGCCCTAAACGTCAAGTAAGAAAAGACGTTAAAGCCGGTGTGATATTTGACCAAATATTCGGCCAGCCAAACTAACATGTGAAGCTCTCCTGTAATGCGTGGACAATATCTTCCATTGTGGTATTGCGCGAACCTTTAACTAACACTGAAATGACCTTGTGTTGTTGTAATAGCGGAACCAATGTTGCGATCAATGCGGCTTTATCCGCAAAATGCTGACCACAACCGCTTGCCTCACTAACATGAATACTTAATTTGCCGACACTGAACACACTATCGATACCGCAAGAAGCTGCGGTTTCACCAATCTGACGATGGTAATCTTCTGACTGTTCACCCAATGCTCCTATATCGCCGACTACCAGCACTCGATAACCCGGCATCTGTGATAACACCTGGACCGCAACAGTCATTGAACCAACATTGGCGTTATACGTGTCATCAAGCAGCAATTTTCCTTCTGCCAGATTGATTGGAAACAACCGCCCCGGTACCGCTTTCAGCTCCAACAAGCCCAGACGAATATCTCGTAAAGTCGCGCCAACAGAGATTGCCAACGCACTTGCCGCTAACGCATTAGCGACATTGTGTTTCCCAGGCAACGGCAAGTTGATTTCTATGCTGCCAATAGGCGTATGCAGACAAAAATCCGTGGTCAGTTGTTTAACCTGAATATCCGTAGCGTAAAAATCAGCGACTGATGCTTGTTGCATGGAAAAACGCTGTACAGTTTTGTCGCCAATAACCTGTTGCCAGTGAGCCCAATCATTGCTTTCCAGATTGATAATCGCCGTACCTTTTTCTGGCAGGCCGGTAAAAATCTCGCCCTTAGCTTTTGCAATACTCGCAAGAGAACCAAAATCCGCTAAGTGCGCAGCAAACAGGTTATTGACTAATGCCGTTTCTGGCCGAACCATTTCTACGGTATAGGCAATTTCACCAACATGGCTTGCACCTAATTCAACCACAGCAAACTCATGTTGTTCCGTCAGCCTGAACAATGTCAGCGGTACGCCGATATCATTATTCAGGTTACCCGCGGTATAGAGCGTGTTGCCACACTGACGCAAAATCGCCGCAGTCATCTCTTTTACCGATGTTTTACCGGACGAACCTGTTAACGCAACGACACGCGCATTACTCTGCTGGCGAACCCAACCCGCTAATTTACCCATTGCTAAACGAGTATCTTTAACCACGACTTGTGGAAAGTGAACATCCAACACACGGCTGACAAGCAAAGCACCGGCACCAGCTTTTACTGCATCAGCAAAAAAATCATGAGCATCAAAACGTTCACCTTTCAAGGCAATAAACAGACTGCCATTGCCAATCTGACGGCTGTCAGTAGTCACATCACTGATACAAATATTTGCTGCTTGCTGTTCAGTCACCTGATTCAATACGCCATTCGTTACTTGTGCCAGTTGTTGCAAAGTGAGGGAAATCATGCAATTACCCCCAATAACCGAGCAACAGTTAACCGGTCCGAATAATCCAGACGACGATGGCCGACTAATTGATAATCTTCATGGCCTTTACCCGCTATCAATACAACATCATCTGCTTTTGCCTGCATAATAGCGTTGGTTACCGCTTCAACACGTCCATGAATCGCTATCGCTCTCCCCGGGTCAAGAAAACCCGTCAGAATGTCAGCAACAATTGCCTGTGGTTCTTCATTGCGCGGATTATCATCAGTCACAATCACACAATCGGCCCACTGTTCCGCAACGCCTCCCATCAATGGGCGTTTACCTTTATCACGATCACCACCACAACCAAAAACACACCAAAGCTTACCTTGACAATGCAAACGTGCAGCCATCAAAGCTTTTTCCAGCGCGTCAGGTGTGTGAGCATAATCAACAACGACAACGGGTTTGCCCGGTGCAGTGAATACTTCCATTCGTCCACAGACAGGTTCCAGGCAGGAAGCTGTTTCAAGCAGTTTTTCCAACGGATAATCCAGAGCTAATAGGGTGGAAAGCGCCAACAACAGATTGCTGACATTAAATGCCCCCATTAAAGAACTATCAATTGTACCGCCACCCCAGCTAGACTCGAAGGTGATAGATACCCCTTTATCGTGATACTTTATTTCACGCGCCGCCAACCAACGGCCCTGCCAATTTTCCGGCAGACGGTTTTCCATCGTTACAGCAACCGCTTGTGGTAAATGGGATAACCATTTCAATCCAATCTCATCATCAGCATTAATAATTTGTTGCTTCACATTATGAGTAGAAAATAGCAGCCATTTAGCGGCTTCGTAGTGTTCCATATCACCGTGATAATCAAGATGGTCACGGCTCAAATTAGTAAACACTGCCGCCTCAAACGGCAACGCAGCCACACGCCCCTGAACCAGTCCATGAGAAGAGACTTCCATTGCCGCAAAAGTCGCCCCTTGCCGAACAAGTTGTTGCAAATCCAGTTGGATATCAACAGCCGAGCCTGTGGTATTTTCACTTGGCGCCACATGCCCCAGTAAACCATTGCCAACAGTTCCCATCACGGCACTGGTTTCCCCTAACCCGTGACTCCACTGCGCAAGTAATTGAGTAGTGGTTGTTTTACCATTGGTTCCGGTTACACCAATCAAGTGCAATTTATCACCAGGGTGACAATAAAACTCACCAGCTAACTGTGACAACTTATTATTCAAATCGTTCACATAAACAACCGGAATACCATGCATAATTTGTACGGTTCCGTTATCAGCCTCGCCCTGGGCTTCTGCAATAACCGCCGCAACCCCTTGTGCGATGGCTTGAGGAATGTAGTGTCGACCATCTGTCTGGTGCCCTTTAATAGCAACAAACAGATCTCCGGCAGACGATTTACGGCTGTCCAATGTCATTTCGCGTAACTCACGCACTGGGGCGTCAATACCTAACGGCGCGAGTAAATCGCGTAGATTACGATCTGCCACCTGTATCCTCTTTCTTATTAATCACAAATTCGTTTTTATCACCTGCCGCCAAAGCATCTGGCTCCACATTCATGATGCGTAGAGCGCCCCCCATAATGGCGCCAAATACCGGCGCAGAAACCACACCACCGTAATACTTACCTGTCAGTGGATCATTAATGACCACAACCAGTGCAAATCTTGGGTTACTTGCCGGGGCAACACCTGCGGCGTAAGAGATATATCGATTAGCGTATTTGCCATCCGGCCCGACTTTCTTGGCTGTACCCGTCTTGATTGCAATCCGATAACCTTTTATCGCAGCCCGTACTCCACCACCGCCAGGCAAAGCCACACTTTCCATCATATGAACGACTGTTCGCATGATAGGCTCAGGAAATACTCTTGTGCCGGGCACAGGTGGATCAACTTTGGTAATTGACAGAGGACGATAAATACCCAAGCTACCAATCGTTGCATAGACCCGCGCTAACTGTAATGGTGTTACCATTAGCCCATAACCGTAAGAAAAGGTCGCTCTCTCAAGGTCTGACCACCGTTGTTTTCCTGTTGGATATAAGCCGCTGCTTTCTCCAACCAACCCCAGATTGGTCGCCTTTCCTAACCCAAAACGTGAATAAACATCCACCAACTCTGTCGCAGGCATAGCTAACGCTAGCTTAGAAACACCGACATTACTCGATTTTTGTAAAATACCAGTGATAGATAATTCCGAATGACGGGATACATCTCTAATTTCTTTACCGCTTATCCTGAAAGGTATTGTATTAATAACCGTATTTTCTTTGATGATACCATCATTCAGCGCAGCCATTACCACCATCGGCTTAACCGTGGAACCTGGCTCGAAAATATCGGTGATAGCACGGTTGCGCATCGCGTCTTTTGGTGTATTGACGAGATTATTTGGGTTATAAGACGGGCTGTTTGCCATTGCCAGCACTTCTCCGGTATTAACATCCACCAATACCGCTGTACCGGATTCCGCTTTGTTAAAGGCCACCGCATTGGTTAATTCACGGTAAACTAGCGCCTGTAAGCGTTCATCAATACTCAATACCAGATTGTGTGCCGCCAGACTATCAACAGATGAAATATCTTCGATGACACGACCAAAGCGGTCTTTGCGTACAGTTCGTTCACCCGGTTGACCCGTCAGCCAACGATCAAAACTTTTTTCTATACCTTCAATACCCTGACCATCAACGTTGGTCACGCCAATAATATGTGCCGTTACTTGACCTGCCGGATAATAACGCCGGGATTCCTGACGCAAATAAATCCCCGGCAATTTCAGTTTATGAATGTAATCGCCAACCGATGGATTAACCTGACGCGCTAAATAAACAAAACGACCTTTCGGATTAGTACTAACTTTGTCGGTAAGTTGCTCAAGAGGCAAATTAATGGCATCAGATAAAGCTTTCCAGCGGGTATCATCCGTAATCCCCCCTTTTTCAAATACCTCTTTCGGATCTGCCCAAACTGCATTGACTGGAACGCTGACAGCCAAAGGTCGCCCCATACGGTCACTGATCATACCGCGAGCGGTAGAGATTGATTGCACGCGCAGGGAACGTAAATCACCTTCTTTAACCAGTTGATCCGGGTTAATGACCTGCAAATAAGTCACCCTCAGCAATAAACCAATTAAAGCCACGGCAATCCCCCCGCACAACAAAGCAAAACGCCAGCTAACAAAACTGGCTTTATCTTCTTGCCGTTTTAATTTCACGGAGCGTGCTGCTTTCATCGCTTACCTTTTAATAATTAAATTAACTCACTGTGAAACAACAATGTTTTCCTGAGCAGGATTAACATGCTGCATATGCATTTTTTCAACAGCTATCCGCTCAACTCGACTGTGATCACCTAAGGCATTTTCTTCGAGGATCAGATTGCGCCACTCGATATCTAATGCATCTCGTTCCACGACCAAATGTTCTCTTTCAGCCGTCAATAAGCGGGTTTCATGTGCAATGGTTACAACGACTATGGCCGAAACCAATACAGCGACTAGAAGAATTAACGGTATTTTGGCATTCTTGAGTAAATCGTTGCCGATAATACCGGTTAATCCGTGACGTTCACCTGCCATTATTCACTAACTTTTTCAGCAAAGCGCAAAACAGAACTGCGAGCCCGTGGATTATCCGCCACTTCTTCCTCTGAAGGTTTCATCTTGCCAATCGATTTCAAGCTACGCCCACCTTGCGCTTTCAGTTGCTCTTCTGTTAATGGCAATCCTGCCGGTACTTGTGGCCCTCGACTATTCTGACGAATAAATCGTTTAACAATACGATCTTCCAGCGAATGGAAACTGATAACTGAAAGTCTCCCCTGTGGCGCAAGCACTTGTAATGCCCCTTCCAGCGCCTGCTCAATCTCTTCCAGCTCACTATTGATATAAATCCTAATCGCCTGGAAGCTCCTGGTTGCTGGATGCTTATGTTTCTCTTTTACTGGGCTAGCCTGAGCAATCAAATCAGCTAACGCTTTTGTTCGGGTAATGGGATCTTCCTGATTGCGCGCCACAATTGCCCTAGCAATACGTTTGGCGAAACGCTCTTCACCAAATGTTTTCAATACCCAGGCAATATCATCTGCTGTCGCATGCATCAGCCATTCTGCTGCTGATTGCCCACGAGTCGGGTCCATCCGCATATCTAGCGGCCCATCACGCATAAAAGAAAAACCGCGTTCTGGATCATCCAACTGAGGCGAAGAAACACCTAAATCCAGTAATACACCATCAATTTTGCCAGCCAGTCCGGCGTTTTCTGTATAGTGGGCCAATTTAGAAAATGGCCCATGTACAATTGAAAAACGGGGATCTGTGATCGCTTTTGCCACTTCAATCGCTTGCGGATCTCGATCAATTGCAATTAAACGACCTGCCGTTCCCAATTGCGACAAAATCAGACGTGAATGCCCACCACGTCCAAATGTGCCGTCAATATAGATTCCATTTTCACGAATATTCAGTCCGTTGACTGCTTCATCCAGCAATACGCTGGTATGTTTAAAATGACTATTTGCCATATTTATAGTGATAATTCCTGTAGCCGTACTGATAAAGGTTCCTGTGTGGATTGCTCAGCCGCAATGTCATCCTTAACCTGTTGATACCAAGCCTGCTCATCCCACAGTTCAAATTTGTTGAACTGACCAACCAGCATAACCTCTTTGACTAGCCCTGCATGCTGGCGCAATGTACCGGCTAGCAAAAGACGTCCTGCACTATCCATCTGGCATTCACTGGCATGACCTAAAAGCAAACGTTGTACCCGACGCTCCGCCGGATTCATGCTGGATAAGCGAGAAAGTTTTTCTTCAATAATTTCCCATTCAGATAATGTATAGAGCAACAGGCACGGCTGATGAAGGTCGATGGTACAAACCATTTGCCCTTGCGACTCCTCATTTAGCATAGCCCGGTATCGGGTAGGTACGGTGAGCCGCCCCTTACTATCGAGATTAATCTGCGTTGCTCCACGAAACATACTCAGGTCGCCCCTGGTGATCAAGAATTACCACTTTATCCCACTAATCCCCACAATAAGGAGTTTACGGATGGGACGAAAACCTTGTCAAGCCAGAGCCGATGCGCTTTAGCTATATTTGATGGCAGGATTTTGGCTGTTGGGAGGCATAATTATTAAATTTAGCAATATCAATAATAATTAACACCATGATAATTCTGAATAATTTTACAAGCACAAGGAGAGTAAATGTTTACGATAAAATAATAAAAAAATAGTTGTGTGATTAATTTATTTACATAATTTACATTTCATTACTATTTAACCACCGTGCAGCAATGTTTATCATTCTATTTGATGAACTCAACACTCAAACTAACTAGCAGCAAAAAACCACAAGATAAATATTATTAAAATCAATTTAATATATAAAAGAGGGTAAAAAACGGGGGTAAATAGACAAATCCCAAACTCAAATAAGCGCTGTTCCATGCGCTTCTTCCTACTGAATAATTTATGTATGAACGAAATTGCTATTTGCTCGCGCTGAAACACCCAACGTAAGGGTTGCTTGAAAGTTGCCTTTACACACTTCTTTTATGACAAATCCGACAACCAAAACCCCTCATCAGAAAATTAATGAGGGGTTTTTATCATATTTTTCGACTCAGGCTTCCTCGACGACATAAGTCGCGATGTATCCGTGTGATACCTGGCCCTGGCTTCGGCTTTTCATCCAGACTCGCTAACACCAGTTCCAATACCCGTTCAGCAATTTCACGATGACGCTGCGCTACAGAGAGCACTGGACATTCAAGGAAATCCAATAATTCATGATCACCAAAAGTCGCGATAACCAATTGATTTGGTAAACGGCCGCTGTGTTTAAGGGTAACATCCATGACCCCTTGCAACAGGGCAAAAGAGGTGGTGAACAACGCTTGCGGCATTGGATGAGTTTCTAACCATTTGGAGTACACTTCAGCAGCCGCATCACGCTCATAGCTGTTTGAGTAAAGATACATCACTTTACGAGGATCATCTTTCCATGCTTCACGGAACCCCTGTTCACGCAGGAAACTGACTGATAATTCAGGTAATGCGCCGAGATAAAGCACAGATTCAGCCGGAAATTGACGAAATTCTTGCGCCAACATCTTTGCATCTTCAAAATCATCACCCACTACGCTGATAAAGTGTTCATTTTCAAGCGCCCGATCGAGAGCAATAATAGGCAAAGAACGATTTGCCCAGCGTTGATAAAAAGGATGCTCCGGCGGTAATGCGGTAGAAACAATAATTGCATCCACCTGACGTTGCAACAGGTGTTCAACACAGCGCATTTCATTATCAGGTTGGTCTTCCGAACAGGCTATCAATAACTGATAACCACGTTGACGAGCCTGACGTTCCAAATAATTAGCAATACGGGTATAGCTGGTATTTTCTAAATCTGGAATAACCAAACCAATAGAACGGGTACGTCCTGCACGGAGACCGGCTGCCACAGCATTAGGATGGTAATTATGCTCTCTAACCACTGCCATCACTTTTTCTACCGTTTTATCACTGACACGGTATTGCTTGGCTTTACCATTAATTACATAACTGGCCGTTGTGCGTGAAACACCTGCAAGGCGGGCGATTTCATCCAGTTTCACATTAACTCCTTATAGACCCCAGAAAGGCCCTACTTTATCGCAGAGCCTGATAAATGTATGCATATTGCCCCGCAGTTTGCGATTTTTCATCGCATAATTTTATCCCCGCGAGATACGCCGACAATACCTGAACGAGCAACTTCAACAATTTCAGCAACATCTCGAACAGCATCGAGAAATGCATCCAATTTATCGCTGGTTCCTACCAATTGCACAGTATATAAGGTCGAAGTCACATCAATGATCTGCCCACGGAAGATGTCAGTGCTGCGTTTGATCTCTTCACGTCCATATCCGCTGGCCTGTAATTTAACTAACATGATTTCACGCTCTACGTGAGAACCCGACGCCAATTCGCTGACTCGTAACACATCCACCAACTTGTGCAACTGTTTTTCAATCTGTTCAAGTACCCTTGCATCGCCTTTAGTCTGAATTGTCATTCGCGATAATGTCGGATCATCAGTTGGAGCGACTGTTAAACTTTCAATGTTGTAGCCACGTTGGGAAAACAGACCAACAACCCGGGACAAAGCCCCTGATTCGTTTTCAAGTAATACAGATAAAATCCGGCGCATAATCAGGTTCTCTCCGTTTTGCTTAACCACATCTCATCCATTGCTCCTCCACGGATCTGCATAGGATATACATGTTCAGTTTCATCCACTGTGACATCAACAAATACCAGCCGCTGATTTTCAGTCACTTCTTTCAGGGCCTCCGCCAATTTACTTTCCAATTCATCATAACGTTGGATAGAAATGCCAATATGACCATAAGCCTCAGCCAATTTGACAAAATCAGGTAAGGATTCCATATAAGATTGAGAGTGACGACCGGCATAAATCATGTCTTGCCACTGTCTTATCATCCCCAGGAAACGGTTATTCAAATTCAGAACCAGTATCGGCAACCCATATTGCAACGCGGTAGACAGCTCCTGAATATTCATCTGAATACTGCCATCCCCGGTAACACAGACTACCGTCGCTTCCGGTTTCACCAGTTTAACGCCCAAAGCCGCCGGTAAACCAAATCCCATCGTTCCCAAACCACCGGAACTGATCCAACGCCTTGGTTTATCAAATGGGTAATGCAATGCAACAAACATCTGATGCTGTCCAACATCGGAAGTGACATAAGCTTCCCCCTTCGTCAGACGATAGAGAACTTCAATAGCAGCTTGTGGTTTAATTTTTTCACCACTGCGATCAAAACTGAGACATTTACGGCTGCGCCATTGCTGAATAGATAACCACCAATCTTTTAGCGCATCGGGATCTTGTGTGTCTTCCACTGTCTCCAGCAACGCCAGCATTTGCCCAAGCACCTGTTTAGCATCACCAACAATAGGTACATCTGCGGAAACTGTTTTCGAAATTGATGTCGGATCAATATCAATATGTAATACCGTTGCTCCCGGGCAATACTTTTCCAGATTATTGGTAGTACGATCATCAAAACGTACACCGACAGCAAAAATGACATCTGAATTATGGATTGCTTTATTAGCTTCGAATGTACCATGCATACCTAGCATGCCCAGACTTTGCGGATGAGTTGCAGGGAAACTGCCTAATCCCATCAGGGAGCTAACAACAGGGATATTGAATTTTTCTGCCAATACCAATAATTCTGCTGAACAATCTGCGTTAATCGCCCCCCCGCCTACATATATGACCGGTTTTTTCGCATTCAATAGTTTTCTTAATGCCCGCTTAATCTGCCCTTTGTGTCCTTGAATCGTTGGACTATAAGAACGCATACTGATCTGATCAGGATAAATATAGGGTAATTTTACTGCCGGATTTACCGTGTCTTTCGGTAAATCAATCACTACAGGTCCCGGACGGCCACTGGAAGCTAGATAGAAGGCTTTTTTCAGTACCTTCGGAATATCCTCCGCTTTTTTCACTAAAAAACTATGTTTTACGATCGGACGGGATATCCCTACCATGTCACATTCCTGAAATGCATCATTGCCAATCAGGGAACTGGCGACTTGACCGGATAATACAACCATCGGAATTGAATCCATATAAGCTGTGGCAATACCGGTAATGGCATTGGTTGCTCCAGGACCGGAGGTGATCAATACCACACCAACCTTCCCGGTAGAACGGGCATAGCCATCAGCCATATGAACTGCCCCCTGCTCATGACGTACCAGGATATGCTCAATACCCCCAACCGTATGCAGGGCATCATAAATATCCAGTACTGCCCCTCCCGGATAACCGAATATATGCTCAACGCCCTGATCAATTAACGATCGGACGACCATTTCAGCTCCTGATAACATCTCCATAGGTTTTCCTCCAGGCTCTGTTTGCAAGTTAATAAATCGGAAGTGACTTCCACTTTTATTTTAGTAAGACGAATAGCCTCTCAGCGATATATTGATGCTGAGTTAATTAACATAACGCTAGAAACAGGCGTTAGCAATGTGAGTAAAGGCAGAATAGCAATTTTATGACAATTCCAAATGTCTCCGGTAAGCGTTATCTTACTATCAAGAAGCTAAAAATAAGTAGAATATGAGCGGCTATACCTAAAAAGAACGACAACATATAGGTATTATCCAGTATATATACGATAAAAAACTAAAAAGCAGTTTTCAAAATCGTTTAGGTCACCGAAGTATGAAGCTGATAAAGGAAATGCCGACAAACGCCTCAGATAATTTGACCGTCATTTCCTCGTTTTTGGATAGCCATTGCAAATAATGCATTCGAGTAAAATCTTTTTACTCCATTTTAATTAGAGAATATATAGAAGCTAGCGTTTATTCCTGGAATAGTAATTCCATATATTCAATACTCACTTGGATATATAAATATTCATTTTCATAATTAAACAACCAAATACAATAATCAGTCAAATGATTATTTAAAATAGAAACAAATTATTCACAAGGTTCATGAAATAATCTTAATAGCCCATAAAAATCATATTACCATATTAAAATAAGAATCTGTTTTATTGAGCAATAGATAAGAATAAAACCTAAAAATAACTAAATTTTTTCAAATTGGTTGGTTGATATGTTTTTTAATATTAAAAAATCAGAAGATTATAAAAATAAAAGAAGGATATTTTTAATAAAATAATAAAGAATAGCGTGAATGATATTATCATCTCCAAATACAAGGTAAAAGAATTTCCTGAGGACGCTAATATTAATTTTCTAAATTCTTTATCCATTATTTTCCTCCAGATAAAATAACCTCAATAAATATAGGTCTTGCAATAATTACATTTTTTTCAGCATTTCCACTTGAATAATATCCGCTATTAATTTAATTACTGCATCTTTAGTTAAGGTGTCAGTATCAATAATTTCCCAAGTGTCATCATAAAACGTCTGGTATTGATTAATAACATGTTTTTGATATTCTATAAAATCATAGTTTTCATTTGTCTCTAATTTTCCAGACTCACTAGGTTTTAATATTCTTTTCCTTTTTTCAGCAATATTTGGAGGAACATCAAGATATATAACCATGTCTGGTTTTGTGTTTATAGATAGAACTGATTTACTTAATTCTGCTAATTCCGTGGATTTAAGTAAGAATCTTGCCAAATATTTATAATACCAACTATCACATATAATAATTTTACCTTGCAATAAACAAGGTTGAATAATTAAACTATCTAAAACAGAAAACCATGATGCTATCAATAGAATCCAATGCCGGTCACCAAGTTCACCCAATGGAGCTGAAATGTCATAATCCCAAAGGACATCTCGTATTTTTCCCATGTGATACACACTATACCTAGATGGTAGTAAAGGATAATTTTTATCTAAAAAAACAATATTATTATAATCTAGAGATAAAATATCATAAACTTCGCGTGAAATTGTTGATTTACCTGCACCATCATTTCCTTCAAAAGCTATAAATAAACCGCGCTTAATCATTTCTTTTTTCCCCGTAGTACGCTTCAGTATCAAGTGAATTTCTGCCACTACCGATAATAAATGGTTTGTTTTTAGCTAGCGTAAAAATCTTATCCCACAGGTAATGATCTTGGTAAATGTTTTCTATGTTTAATGTGGGGAAAGTTTCCTAAGATGTTTTCTTTATTTCTCTTTAACTCGCATAGTTCAGTACCATATAAGGCTAATTCTGGATCTAAGCCATATTTATTTACTAAATTAGTATCCATACCAGAAGTAAGTTTATTTGCATTTAAATAATCAACTAATTCATTCCAAATATGTATTACTTTGTTAATGCCCCTAGTCTTTCGAATTCCGATATATAAAAATTAGCATTTGTATTAGTTATTCCAAGTTTTTCCAACTCTGAAACAACTTCAAACTCTGTTTTTCCATTGTCTATTACTAACCAAACCCTATATGCATCTGAATTGATTTCACATAATGCTTTTTTTGCGAAAAGTATTAATTTCCCATCTTTACACAAGACTCTATACCATAAATTCTTTATTATTGGTTTATTATTTTCATCTGATAATGAAATATCGGATGTATTAGCTATTCTTTTTTTTGTAAAAGATACATTGTAACTAAAAAGATCTTTTCCTTGACAATAGTCTAAAGTTAATTGCCACATTTTTGCAACTGAATTTATGTAATCAATTGTTGCAATATCATTGATTACATTAAATTTTGAACAAATCATCAAGTATATAGATGTTATTGGATGGTCTTTTCCAAACACCTTCATTGCATTTTGATAGCGCCACTTTATTAAAGTGGATGTGTTTTCACTTGAAGCCAGGATATAATCCATTGCTGAATTAACTGTTCGTTCAAAGTTGAATGCTGCTGATATTAGGTCATTATTTAAAATATTTCCAATCCCATCGGAAAAACACTTTTCTCCAAAGTTTTTTGCTTTGGTCTTAAGTATTTCACATAATTTAGCTTTATTTATTCCTCCTTTTAATGTGTCAAAATTATTTGATTTTATAATCGATTCCCCTGTTAATATCCTATGAGATAAATGTAATTTATACCAATCGGAGTTTAAGCTTCCATTGTTGATTATCTTCATGATTTCTTTTATCTCTTTTAAAGAGATTATTGTCACTTCTAACATTCCGATATCGGATGGTATAAATATCTCTTCGCATTCTTTTTCTAATTCTTCTTCCAATATAACATAGACATCATAATCAGATTTTGGCGTTGCAAACCCTTCAATGACTGAGCCTGACAAGTAGCAAGTATACAGATCAGTATCATTAAATTTTTTATTTATTATTTCTGTTATTTTCCTTTTTACGTTAATTATGTCCATGCTTTACCTTTTATCTTATAAATGAAAGAACAAATAAAGGAATAAAGGTTATGATATACCTTTATTCCTTTTTCTATTAATTAGGTGACGAACTCATTAAACCATTATCATAATTTAATGTTTCATCATCAGTTAGCGGTCTAAATGCTTGTGCTGTTATCACATTCACTTTATTCCCCTCCGGGATGTTTGTTTTGACAAATTACACTGGATTAAAATTTAATTCAGTTTTGTAATATTAACAGTTTTTATTATTTCAGTTATATAATAGTTAATTATTTGTGGGTATCATCACAACTAAAAATGTAACCCATTGAAAAAATTGTACATTTTTTGTTATTTTTTGTGATGAAAATTGTACCGAGCTTGGTATGCTTTTCAATAGGCTGATTTTACGTAATTACTTGAATTTATTGTCATTATTCTCTCGGCCATGCATTCAATGCAGTGATCATCATGTAAAATTCCGTCATTTATTAAAAAATTTTTGATGGCCAAAGTTGACGTGAAGTGCCCATTTTGTCAGCAGACCTCACCCTTCATCAAACGATAGAGAACTTCGATAGCAGCTTATAGTTTAATTTTTTCACCGCTGCGATTAAAAATGCAGAATATATATTTTGGTACTAACCATTCCACTTCATTTATTTAGATTAAGTTTTAATTTACACTATCCCGAATTTATTTATTATTAATCATAATCCATATTAATTAAAATAGCCAAGTTATGAATATAAGTAAACTTGGCATATTTACAGAACAACAAAGACATTTATTTACAACATTGAATTGTCTTTTAATACCTTCTCTAAGCTAGGAAAAACAGTAAAACCGTCGCGATCTAAAAAATGCCCGCCATCAGGGAAGCCATATAATTCAGCCCGGAGCTGCTGACTTAAATTTAATGTAAACTGTGGAGGTACAATTTCATCATTAAGCGATAATATTACTATTCGTTGGTTTATTCTGTGTATAAGAGGATGAAAATCCAAGTTCTCCTCAGTAAATATACTTAATTCGGGTAAAGTCGATAATTTTTCATAAAATCCTGCAATTAATACAATCCCGCCAATATTTACATTATCAGGTAAAGATGAAATATAACGGAGTGCGGCAATACAACCCAAGCTATGCCCAATAAAAAGCGTTTTTTCATTAGGATTAGGCACACTCTCCTGCAACTTTTCTTGCCATAAATGAGGTGAAGGAGCGTGAGATTCAGGCATTTCCGGCACTATTACCTGAACATTTGACCTTTCATATTGACTTTTAAGCCAAGGAAACCAATGATGATCAGGAGTCGCCATAAGGCCATGAACAATAACTATATTATCAAAATTCATCAATTCACCTCATTATACAAAATGTGTCTTATTTACTATACATGCGCACCGCACAAGTACAAAATACTATTATTTCATTTTTATAACCATCTTTTTCATCATGACGTTTGAAGTCAGATAATTATACCTTGCCCTAACCTATTAAATAACAAGTGCTCTATTCCAAGCATAGAATGATACCCGTAAATATAATTTATTTATAATTTTTAAAATTAAACTACAGCTTATTCATCTAATATTGAAATTTTAAAAACCGGATACTCCTGAGATAAATTGAAAGTAGAATACTTACCTTAAATTTCCCTTGAATAGCCGGTCGCGCTCTATAAAGCTCCAGAAATTAATCTCGATACATGGATTCAATTTCGTTATGGTAACGCTGCATAATAATTTTCCTTCGCAATTTTAGTGTTGGCGTTAATTCCCCTGTTTCCATTGAAAATGGATTTGGCAACAATGTGAAACGCTTTACCTGATCGAAGTGAGCGAAGTTTTTCTGCATCTCTTTCAAGCGTTGCTCAAACATATTGATAATTTGACTATGACGCAGCAATTCAACTCGATCATGATATTTGAGGTTAATTGACCTTGCATACTCTTCCAATGCTTCATAACAAGGCACGATAAGAGCCGATACAAATTTACGAGCATCAGCAATAACAGCAACATGTTCAATAAAACGATCTTGCCCCAAAACGCTTTCAATCATTTGAGGGGCAATATATTTACCATTTGATGTTTTCATCAAATCTTTCAGACGTTCAGTAATAAATAAATGACCATTTTCATCCAATTTACCGGCATCACCGGTACGCAACCAACCGTCTTGAGTAAATGCTTTGGTGGTTTCTTGCTGATTATTGAAATAGCCTTTCATCACAATTGGGCCACGCACTTGTATTTCATCTTCTTCACCAATACGGACGTCGATGCCAGGCAATGGTTTGCCAATAGAACCAAGCACGTAACCTTGTTCTTCCCAACAAGAAACTGTGGCGCAAGTCTCTGTCATGCCATAGCCATATTTGATATTTATCCCAACAACGAGAAAGAACAGAATAATCGTTTCGTCCAGACGCGCGCCAGCAGCAGGTAAAAACCGAACTCTGCCCCCCAATACATTACGCAATTTACTCAATACCAATTTATCAGCCAGTCGATGCATTGCTGTCGACCAAGGGCAGCTTTTTTTACCTTGCAACTTACGTAAAAACTGACGCTCACCACATTTAATCGCCCAATTAAAGAGTTTTCTTCGATGCCAAGGAGCCTGAGAAACCTTTTCAAAAACCGCACTATAAATTTTTTCATAAAATCTCGGCACTGCGCACATCACGGTCGGGCGAATATCGGCCATAGCTTGACGAACAAAGTTAGTGTCTGTCAGATAAACATTTTGTGCCCCTACATGCATGACATAAAAACTCCATGCGCGTTCAAAGACATGGGATAACGGCAGAAAACTCAAAGAAACATCCTGATCAGTTAACGCCAGGACATGATCATGTGAATACAACTGATAGGCTAAATTACGGTAATCAAGCATGACGCCTTTAGGCTCGCCAGTTGTACCAGACGTATAAATAAGCGTAAAAAGATCATCCAGATTGTGGTTAGCGATACGGGTTTCCAACTCCGACTGATGTTGTAATTTATCATCAGCCATGAAATCAGATAAATGTTGAGCTAATGAACAATCCCGCAAATCGACTGATTCATCTAAGACAATAATGTGACTTAACTGAGGGCAACGTTCTGTCAAAGTAATAGCAACATCATACTGCGGCTGCCCACCGACAAACAGAATACGCACACTAGCATCATTCAGTATGAAACTCGCTTGTTCTTGACTACTAGTCGCATACAGAGGAACAGTAACCGCCCGAAGTTGTAATACAGCAATATCTGTCAATGACCACGCCATGCTGTTATGTGCAAAGAGACCAATTTTTTCTTGCACATCAACACCAATCTCCAACAATGCCCGGCTAATAGCATTGGTCTTTTTGCCAATATCATTCCAATTTAGTTCGAGTTGTTCAGCCGGAGACCATTGGCGAAAAGCAATTTTCTCTGGGTGTCGTTTGATTTGTTGTTGCAATCGGTTTATCAAGTGATAAGGATGTAAATTTTTAGTTATCACAATTTTTTTCCTGTTCGAAAATTTTTTTTCTTATCGGAGAAAAAACAGTAATTTTATTCTCTGATAATACCTTTTCGCATCACTTATTCGCTTTTCAGCTTACAGGTGTTAGCTATTTCCTCGCAGTCTACCGATTCCTGAACAACAGGAAAAGCCTATTTATCAAAAGTTGAAAAATTTGTGATAAAATAAAAAAACTCACCACCCTTATGCAGTAGTGAGTTTCAAATTAATTATCTGTTACTAAGTTGACTCAACAACGACTTCATCCACTGATGCCCTTTATCTTTCGTTGTAGATTCGTGCCAAATCAAATAACACGGACGACTTACTTGATCCCACGGTAATGAAACCGCCCTTATTGCTAATTGTTCGCTATAGTGCTCAACCAGCCATTTTGGCGCAATTGCAACCAAATAAGTTTGAGAGACAATGTGCAATACACTATTCAAGTCGGTACCCTGATAAACAACCGAACGCAGACGTTCACCTCCATCATAATAGGGAACGCTGAATGAACATATATTATCCAATGATACAACTGCATGATGTTCCTCATACAATTGCTGCTCACTAATACTATTTTCAATTCTTGGATGATGATTAGAAACAGCCAAAACCAACTCATCATTGAATAACGGGTAATGATGAAAATCCATGCGTTCTAGCTGCGTATAGCTAATGACAAACTCAGTTTCCTGGTATCTGAGCTGATGCTCAATATTATCATGTAAATATGATCTAATCGTCACACCCAGATTAGGTGTATTTTGTTTTACCTGTTCAACTATTTTTGCAGCCAGCCTAATATCCAAAGGGCTACAAATTGAAAGACTAAAAACCCTATCACTATTATCAGGTTCAAAACCAACCCCAGGTAACTCATTATATACCAGTTGTAATGCCTGACGGACTGGACCAAATAATTGATGGGCCCTTGCCGTCGGTTGTATTCCACGCCCATAGCGTACAAATAATTCGTCATTGAACATTAGCTTCAAACGAGAAACCGCATTACTGACCGCCGGTTGTGACATTCCTAATATCTGTGCCGCACGTGTCACATTCTGCATTTGCATAACTGCATCAAAAACAGTCAGCAGATTGAGATCCACATTACGCAAATGAATTTCATTTGGATCTTTTTTGGTTGCAGTTACTGAGGTGTATTCAGCCATTGTTTAACTCCACTAAACTCATGCAGATGATCCCGGCTAATAACAAAACATCGGAAATACCTTCATTTATTACTCAGATATTACGATGACTATAACTATTAACGAGATCAATTGTCTTAATCATTTCGATAACAAATAATTAAGACTCGTCCTTGTACAAATCTGAATACGCATAGCTAACCAGCGCATCCCCCTATTAGTGTTAAAAATATATAATTTCAATTAGTAGACAATGTAATGCTCATTATTTATTCACAAAAAAGTACAATTATGTTAACAATTTATTCACCCTGCTATTCTGTATATGATGATAAATCAAAGAATGACACAATTCATAATAAAATTACTGACTTATTATTATTAAACAATTTTATCAGAGTTATTATGTTATAGAATTATTTTTTCAAAGATATATAACATAACTTCCTATTTGTATCTATTTTTCCAATGACAAATGATGTTTTTCAGAAAAATACAAATCCACTTCCAGCTCACCAAACGGAAAATACTTAATTTTAATTAATCAGTATAATGCACTATTTTTATATAAATCTTAGCTCATCACGAAAGTCAAACCCAAACAAAAAAGGATAAAATAAAATCTTTTTAAATATAAACAGATCAACACTTCAATTTACCGCCATAAGAAAAGTAAAACCAAGAATCATATGCCTAAATGAATTCTTGACATCACTTTTAAGATAACGTATCAATAAAAGCATACGAATCACGAACACTCATTAATACTACTGAAAGGTTGGATCGATATGATTCACTCAATTTGTCTATTAAACCTACTACTTATCGTATCTGATATGCGCGGTATGCTGGTGGACAGAAAACAGAGTTGATTCAAAACAGAGTTGGTCCAAACCAGACATTCACAAGAACCCGCGCCATGCGCGGGTTTTTTTACCTGCTGGGCGCAAAAAATAACCACGAGAGGAACGTACATATGAACCAGCAAGTTATTATCTTCGACACCACGTTACGTGATGGAGAACAAGCATTACAAGCCAGCTTATGTGTGAACGAAAAACTCCAAATTGCCTTGGCTCTGGAAAGAATGGGTGTTGATATCATGGAAGTCGGTTTTCCAGTTTCCTCTCCTGGTGATTTTGAATCTGTCCAAACGATCGCTAAACAGATCAAAAACAGCCGTGTTTGTGCCTTGGCGCGTTGTGTAGAAAAAGATATCGATGTGGCCGCAGAAGCATTAAAAGTTGCGGAAGCCTTTCGAATCCACGTGTTCCTGGCCACTTCCAATTTACATATTGAATCCAAGCTGAAAAAAACATTCGAAAATGTTATGGAAATGGCAGCTCAATCAATCAAACGAGCACGTCGTTACACTGATGATGTCGAATTCTCCTGTGAAGATGCGGGCCGTACACCTATTGATAATCTGTGTCGGATCGTTGAAAACGCTATCAAAGCCGGCGCAACGACTATCAATATCCCAGATACTGTCGGTTACACCGTGCCATATCAATTCGGCGGCATCATTACCAATTTGATCGAACGCGTTCCTAATATCGATAAAGCGATATTATCCGTCCATTGTCACGATGATTTAGGGATGTCGGTCGCCAACTCGATCTCAGCAGTACAATCGGGCGCTCGTCAGATAGAAGGAACGATAAACGGCCTGGGTGAACGTGCCGGCAACTGTTCACTGGAAGAAGTTATTATGGCGATTAAAGTTCGTCAGCAAACGTTAGGTGTTTATACTAATATCAACCATCAAGAAATTTACCGCACCAGTCAGTTGGTCAGTCAATTATGCAATATGCCGATCCCCGCGAACAAAGCAATTGTTGGTAGCAATGCATTTTCCCACTCATCCGGGATTCATCAGGACGGGGTACTGAAAAATCGTGAAACTTACGAAATTATGACACCAGAGTCCATCGGCCTGAAAGAAATTCAATTGAATCTGACTTCCCGATCCGGTCGTGCCGCAGTGAAACACCGTATGGAAGAGATGGGATATCAGGATAAAGATTACGATCTGGATAGCTTATACGAAGCCTTTTTACGTCTGGCAGATAAAAAAGGTCAGGTATTTGACTATGATTTGGAAGCCTTAGCTTTCATGAACCTGCAACAGCAAGAACCCGAATTTTTCCATCTGGATCACTTTAATATCCAATCTGGCTCCAATGTGATGGCAACAGCCGCTGTACGTTTAGTGTGTGGCAAAGAGCTGAAATCAGAAGCTGCCACAGGTAATGGCCCGGTAGATGCGGTTTATCAGGCAATTAGCCGAATAACTGAATACCCAATTGAACTGGTTTCTTATCAGTTATCAGGTAAAGGACACGGGAAAAATGCACTGGGCCAGGTAAATATCGTTGTCGAATGCTTTGGGCGTCGCTTCCACGGCATGGGGTTGGAAACCGATATTGTTGAATCTTCTGCCAAAGCAATGGTTCATGCTCTGAACTGCGTTTGGCGTACAGAGCAAGTTAAGAAAGAGAAACAACGCATACAGCAAAATACAAAGGAAATGGTGTAAACATGTCGAACAATTATCATATTGCAGTTTTACCCGGTGATGGTATTGGCCCCGAAGTTATGGCACAAGCCTATAAGATATTGGATGCAATCCGTAAGCGTTTCAATATCCGCATCACCACCAGCGAATATGATGTGGGGGGGATTGCTATCGATCGCCACGGCTGTCCGCTACCGGCAAAAACCATAGCTGGTTGTGAACAGGCTGATGCCATATTGTTCGGCTCCGTGGGAGGGCCTAAATGGGAACATTTACCACCAACAGAACAACCTGAGCGTGGCGCACTGTTGCCATTACGCAAACATTTCAAATTGTTCAGTAACTTACGCCCTGCCCGCCTATATGCCGGATTAGAAGTATTTTGTCCTTTACGCAGTGATATTGCCGCCAAAGGCTTTGATATTTTATGTGTCCGTGAATTAACCGGCGGTATCTATTTTGGTCAACCCAAAGGACGTGAAGGCCAAGGTAAATATGAACGAGCATTTGATACTGAGATTTATCACCGTTTTGAAATCGAGCGCATTGCCCGTATCGCCTTCGAATCCGCCCGCAAACGTAGTAATAAAGTTACATCTATTGATAAAGCAAATGTGTTGCAGAGTTCCGTATTGTGGCGAGAAGTTGTTACT
The DNA here is from genome assembly GCF_019090985.1 of Photorhabdus akhurstii. NCBI lineage: Bacteria > Pseudomonadati > Pseudomonadota > Gammaproteobacteria > Enterobacterales > Morganellaceae > Photorhabdus > Photorhabdus akhurstii. The sequence goes on from NZ_CP020335.1 coordinate 4,294,148, forward strand.
GAGATTGCAAAAGAGTATCCAGATGTAGAAATCAATCACATGTATATTGATAACGCCACCATGCAGTTAATTAAAGATCCATCTCAGTTTGATGTGATGCTGTGCTCTAATATTTTCGGCGATATCTTATCTGATGAATGCGCCATGATTACCGGTTCAATGGGCATGTTACCTTCCGCCAGCCTGAATGAAAAAGGTTTTGGCCTGTATGAACCCGCGGGCGGTTCCGCTCCAGATATTGCCGGAAAAGGTATTGCTAACCCGATAGCCCAAATCCTGTCTGCCGCCTTACTATTGCGTTACAGCTTAGGTCACAATGACGCCGCAAATGCGATTGAACAGGCGGTTAACTACGCGCTGGAACAGGGCTATCGCACAACAGATTTAGCCGGAAACGGTAAAGCAATTAGTACTGATGAAATGGGCAGCGCTATCGCCCGTTATATAGCCGAGGGTATTTAGAATGGCTAAAACTTTATATCAAAAATTATATGACGCCCATATTGTCCGGGAAGTACCGAATGAAACCCCGTTACTCTATATTGATCGTCATCTGGTTCATGAAGTGACCTCGCCGCAAGCCTTTGATGGTTTGCGCACCAAAGGCCGCCCAGTGCACCAGCCAGGTAAAACGTTCGCAACAATGGATCATAACGTATCCACGCAAACAAAAGATATTAACGCCTGTGGTGACATGGCTCGTATTCAAATGCAGGAGTTGATGAAAAACTGTGCCGAATTCGGTATCACATTATATGATCTCAACCACCCTTATCAGGGGATTGTTCATGTCATCGGACCTGAACAGGGCATAACCCTGCCGGGCATGACAATTGTTTGTGGTGATTCCCATACCGCAACGCATGGGGCATTCGGCTCACTGGCTTTCGGCATTGGCACTTCTGAAGTTGAACATGTACTCGCCACCCAAACCCTAAAACAAGCCCGCGCTAAAACTATGAAAATCGAAGTGATGGGTGGTGTCGGTAATGCTATCACCGCCAAAGATATCGTTCTGGCGATCATCGGCAAAACAGGTAGCGCGGGTGGTACCGGGTATGTGGTGGAATTCTGTGGTAAGGCGATTGAAGCGCTTAGCATGGAAGGCCGTATGACTTTATGTAACATGGCAATTGAAATGGGCGCTAAAGCTGGTTTGGTCGCACCGGATGAAACCACTTTTACTTATATGAAAGGCCGCCAGTTCTCACCAAAAGGAGAGCTGTGGGAACAAGCTGTTGCTTACTGGAAGACATTGAAATCTGATCCTGATGCACAATATGACACCGTTATTACCATTAATGCAGAAGAGATCTCTCCGCAGGTAACATGGGGAACAAACCCTGGACAGGTGATCGCCATTGATCAAGCCATTCCTGCGCCCGAATCTTTTAGTGATCCTGTCGAACGTGCATCTGCTGAAAAAGCACTGGCTTATATGGATTTGAAACCCGGTATTAAGCTAACCGATGTGAAGATCGATAAAGTCTTTATCGGCTCTTGCACCAACTCCCGGATTGAAGATTTACGGGCTGCCGCCGCCATCGCACAAGGCCATAAAGTTGCACCTGGCGTTCAGGCAATCGTTGTTCCCGGATCAGGCCCTGTTCAAGCACAAGCAGAAGCAGAAGGTTTGGATAAAATTTTCATAGAAGCCGGTTTTGAATGGCGCTTACCTGGATGTTCCATGTGTCTGGCAATGAACAATGACCGCCTGCAACCCGGTGAACGCTGCGCTTCTACCAGTAACCGCAACTTTGAAGGGCGCCAAGGACGGGGTGGACGCACCCATTTGGTGAGTCCAGCGATGGCAGCAGCAGCAGCGATTAATGGCCATTTTATCGATATACGCCACCCAGCACAGAAGTCATAAAGGAGAGAATGATGGAAAAGTTTATTCAACATACCGGTTTGGTTGCTCCTTTAGATGCTGCAAACGTCGATACTGATGCCATTATTCCCAAACAATTCTTGCAGAAAGTCACTCGTACAGGATTTGGTCAACATCTGTTTCATGACTGGCGTTTTCTTGATGATGCTGGACAAAAACCTAATCCTGAATTCATATTAAATCAGCCTTGTTATCAGGGTGCCAGTATTCTTCTGGCTCGTGAAAACTTTGGTTGCGGTTCCTCCCGCGAACATGCGCCTTGGGCACTAACGGATTATGGTTTTAAAGTGGTTATCGCCCCAAGTTTTGCGGATATTTTCTACAGTAACGCTTTCAACAACCAGTTATTGCCAGTAAAACTGAACGATAAAGATGTCAATGAGCTATTTGATTTGGTTCAACAAAACAAAGCTTGTCGTTTTACTGTCGATCTAGAACAACAGAAAGTTCACGCTGGCAATAAAAGCTATGCTTTTGAAATCGATAGTTTCCGGCGTCACTGTATGATGAATGGTCTGGACAGCATCGGCTTGACATTACAACATCTGGACGCCATAACAGCCTACGAGCAGGAACAACCGGTTTTTCTGCGTTAATTTTTCCTTTATTGATTCATCCCGTAGTTTTCTACTACGGGATTTTTCTATCGACGTCAAAGGCAAGAACAATCCCACCACGTCTATACTCATACAGGCAGTCACTTTTCAGCCACATACAATGTCTTAACTAATATTTAATCACGCCACATCACATTTAAAAGAAATTAACAGATAAAATAGCGATAGTGGCTGGACAAATCGCCACCAATGCCAGATTATTACTCGTTTTAAGCTTAACATGTAAAAAAGAAGCGAGGAGTACATAATGTACAATAAGAAAAAAAGCCAGTAAGTTTTCTTACTGGCTGGCAAATCACCATTACTCAAGAAAATTGGGGGAGAAGCCAGATTTCGTCTGGCCTATTGAGCTACTTTCAATATGGATAATTATCGTCTCAATATAAGGAAATAAAAATTGATGAATAATACTCTGGAGTTCCTCTTTTATGCCCAGTTCACGCTTACAACAACAATTCATTCGATTATGGCAACACCATCAAGGAAAAGAGGCTGAAACAACATTACAAGAGCTGGCAAATGTGCTGCATTGTTCAAAACGTCATATCCGTTCACTGCTCAACAATATGCAGAAAGCTGGCTGGTTACAGTGGCAGGCAGAGTCTGGTCGAGGGAAACGTTCTCAACTGAATTTCTTACGCGATGGCTGGGAACTTCAACAACAACGAGCTGAAGAGTTACTTGAGCAACATAACGTTGAGAAGTTGGTCCAACTGGTTGGTGATAAAGATACAGTCCGTCATATGGTACTCTCCCAGATTGAACGCCGTTTCCGTCAGGGAAAAAACTTACTGCGGATACTCTATTATCGCCCCTTTCCTAATCTTCTACCCGGTTCACCGTTACGCCGTTCTGAAATTCATCTGGTCAGGCAGATATTTAATAGCCTAACCCGCATAAATGAGGAAAATGGGGAACCAGAAGCTGACTTAGCTCATCATTGGCAACAATTATCCTCAAATCATTGGCGATTTTATCTACGGCCGGCCATCCATTTTCACCACGGCAGAGAATTACAGATGGCGGATGTCATTGCTTCGCTACAAAGATTACGCAACCTGCCTCTTTTTTCTCATATTGAAAAAGTCACCACGCCCACACCCTATGTGATTGATATTTTTCTTTCAGAACCCGATCTCTGGCTCCCTTTATTAATCGGCAGCCCACATGCCATGATCTTGCCTCAAGAGTGGCAAAAGTTACCGAACTTCTCTCGTATGCCAGTGGGAACCGGTCCTTACCAGGTCATAAAAAACAGCGCTCAGAAACTACAAATTCGTGCCTTCGATAATTACTTTGGCTTTCGGGCGCTGATTGATCAAGTGAACATATGGTTTCTACCGGAACTCGCCGAGAAACTGGTTTGTACAACTCTGCATCTGGAAAGTGACAGCACGGATAATAACTCGTTAGATAGCAGGATAGAAGAGGGCTGTTATTTCCTACTACACGACCATCGTTCAACTAAATGTAAGAGAGAAGAGGTTCGCCAATGGCTATGCAGCCTGCTAACACCGATAAATCTACTAGCGCACTGTGACCCCTTTTATCAACGCCACTGGTCACCCGCTTATGGTTTATTACTACGCTGGCATCACAGTAAGCTGATATCTGAATTGAACAAACCAGAGGATATTACCCATCTGACCGTCACGCTTTGCCATCAACATCACGAATACCACACAATCAGCCAGATCCTGCAAGCCATACTGGCCAAGTGCGGCGTCGAATTGAAAATCAACATCGTGGATTATGACACATGGTTCAATGGCAACACCGAAAGTGACCTCTGGCTTGCTACCGCCAACTTTTATAATCCTCTGGAGTTTTCGCTGTTCGCTACGCTGTACGAGATGCCATTATTGAAAAAGTGCCTTGGTAATGATTTAAGTAAAGAAGTATCACAATGGCGACAACAAGAGTTATCGCTTGAAGAGTGGTGTGAAAAAATAATTGATGAACATTGGCTGCATCCACTGTTCCACCACTGGCTTGAGTTACAGGGACAGAGAAGTATGCGGGGAGTCAAAATGAACACCTTTGGTTGGTTTGATTTCAAATCTGCCTGGTTCAACCCATCTGAAGGGTAATTCACAGAAAAGGCCAGAGTTATGAACATACACAGGTGTACAAACTCGCTTTTATTCACTTTTTCTGTGGATATCTATGTGAAAAAGGCAGGGGTAATTCAGGTATAGCTTTATATTATGAATTATCAATTTATAGACAAAAAATGAAATAGTATTTATTTTTCATTGAAATAGCAGCTATTTACCTCGTTATTTCTAACGTCAGTCACGGCTATAATGGACAACGTTAGTTGATGAGAACAAAAAACAACCAAACATCATGTTATCCACAAGTTATTCTTTTTAGTTAAGCAAAAAACAGCGGTTTTTGTAGAAAAAAGTGTTAGTCAAACCTGTAAATCAAACCAGTGATCTCATTTTTGTCTACTTATCCCATAAAACTGTGGATAACATGGTGTAAGATCCTGTTCATTATTACCGGCAATAGGTGAACAAGAACGGGTGTCAATTTTACAACATTTGAAACAGCAATAAAAAATGTTTGTATATCATGCTATTATCACTTGTTAGCTATTGTATGAACCTCAAATTTATTATTCACAGAAACTAAGGCTGTTTTTTGACCTAAAAAACGGATATCCCAAATGAGCACTCTTTTTTCCCCTCCACCACCAGACAACGAGCAACAATTGCTTGAATGCGCCCACCTTCTGGCTGGCTTATCAATGGGAGAACTCGCGACAAAAGCAAATTTACCTATCCCTCCCAATCTGAAACGAGATAAAGGCTGGGTGGGCATGTTGCTAGAATATTACCTCGGTGCAAGTGCCGGCAGTAAGCCAGAGCAAGATTTCGAACATATCGGTATTGAGCTTAAAACCATCCCCGTGGACAGAAGAGGTTATCCACTGGAGACAACATTTGTCTGCGTTGCACCGCTAACAGGGAACAGTGGTATTACCTGGGAAAGTTGTCATGTCAGACGCAAATTATCGCGAGTGCTGTGGATACCTGTTGAAGGCGAACGGGAAATTCCTTTAGCCGAACGCCGAGTTGGTTCCCCTTTATTGTGGAGTCCCAATCAACAAGAGGAAGAGTTACTGCGTCGTGACTGGGAAGAATTAATGGATTTCATCGTGCTTGGCAAAGTAGAGAGCGTTACCGCCCGTCATGGCGAAGTATTACAGTTACGCCCAAAAGCGGCTAACAGCAAAGCATTAACCGAAGCAATCGGAGTACACGGCCAGCCTATTATGACTCTGCCTCGCGGGTTCTATCTGAGGAAAAATTTCACCGCCCCTCTATTGGCCCGCCATTTTTTGATTTAACGTTGAGCTCTGACTGATTTTTACATTGACATACTTACCTTACACCTAATCGCGCGTATAATTAGATTTTTACCTTAAGGTTTTAATAAGCAATGTTAGAATGGATTGTTGATCCCCAGGCTTGGATGGCGCTTGCCACCCTGACAATTCTAGAAATCGTTTTAGGGATTGATAACATTATCTTTTTGTCACTTGTTGTGGCAAAACTCCCTAGCCATCAACAAAATAAAGCACGTAAGATCGGACTAATGGGAGCAATGCTAATGCGCTTGGCGCTGTTAGCATCTATTGCCTGGGTTATTCGACTGACCTACCCGATATTGACAGTTTTTAAGCATGATGTCTCTGCCCGTGATTTAATCCTATTCTTCGGTGGTCTGTTCCTGATCTGGAAAGCCAGCAAAGAAATCCACGAAGCTATCGAAGGTGACAATGAAGGAGAGCTAAAACGTCCTGTTCACTCTTTCTTGGGAGCCATCATCCAGATTATGTTGCTGGATATTATTTTCAGCCTGGATTCAGTCATCACCGCTGTTGGTCTGTCCGATCACCTATTCATTATGATGGCAGCCGTTATCATAGCGGTCGGTGTTATGATGCTAGCCGCTCGTCCTATCGGCGAATTCGTTGACCGTCACCCCTCAGTCAAAATGCTGGCGCTGTCGTTCTTAATCCTTGTGGGCTTTACCCTTATTCTGGAAAGCGTACAAGTGCATATACCTAAAGGTTACATCTATTTCGCTATGTTCTTCTCAATAGCAGTAGAAACACTGAATCTCATGCGTGGGAAAAAGAAAAGAAATTAGATATAGCGCTACAATAACGCTAAGAAAATATCATTCTTTGATTTAAAAAGTATGCTACTAGTAGATGCCCAGTTCAACACTGCGGCATCTCAATTCTATGCAGCAAAAAAATTGCCGGTTATTTCAGCATTCTTTATTATATTTAGCTAATCTAGCCAAGTATGAGGGCTTTATTATGACTATCCAAGCAAATATGCATGAAACCAAAAGTAATTTAAGCCAATTAGCTGATAAACCTTATGTCCAGATTGTACCAATAACCCAACCAGATAGAGTTCCTGGAGGATTCGCAGATCTTATTACTATAGGAGAGGATTTTTTCAATGCAGATCGGGAAATTCAGTTCATGTTTGAAGGTGACAAGTGAAACATTTGTTGCTTGATAAACATGTTCTTAATGGCATTCGGTTAATTGATGCTCGCATGTAAAAAATGACAAAGAGAATCCAGAAAAGCATATAAAGGTTACATCAATCAAAATAGCCGAATTTCAAGGGGATAGCTCCACAACTCAGTACGAGTTTATTTCACTATCCCCTAAGACTCTATTAAAACTATGTACTACTTAGCGCTTCTTAGCCGCCTGTAAATAGAGCATCTCCAGTGCAATAGTCGCACCTGCCAGAGCCGTAATTTCAGACTGATCATACGCTGGAGCGACTTCCACCACATCCATACCGACAATATTTAGCGGTTGCAAACCACGCAGTAATTTCAGTGCTCGATCGGTTGTCAAACCACCAATGACGGGTGTACCCGTACCTGGCGCAAAAGCCGGATCAAGACAATCGATATCGAAAGTCAGGTAAACCGGCATATCACCAACCGTCTCTTTTATCTGAGCAAGCAAATCATCCACACTACGATCATTAACCTGATCAGCATCCAGCACCGTAAAACCATTGTCCCGTCCATGTTCAGTACGAATACCAATTTGTACTGAACGATGCGGGTCGATCAACCCTTCATTTGGCGCGTGATAGAACATGGTGCCGTGATCAAATTGACTGCCATTTGGATAGGTATCAGCATGAGCATCAAAATGAACCAGAGCCATTTTGCCGAAATGTTTGGCATGAGCGCGTAGCAAAGGCAAAGTAATAAAGTGGTCGCCACCAAAAGAGAGCATACGCTTACCGGAAGCCAGCACTTTTTCAGCATGAGCTTGCAACTTATCACTCATATCCTGAGCATCACCAAAGTTGAAGACTAAATCACCACAATCCACAACGTTAAGACAATTGCGTAATTTAAAATCCCACGGCCAACGGCGGCTTTCCCATGCCAAGTTAGTCGAAACCTGACGAATAGCCGCAGGCCCGTGGCGGCTACCCGCACGACCTGATGTTGCCATATCAAATGGCACCCCGGTAATTACCCACTCTGCATCGCTAGAATATGGCTGGAAATTCAACGGAAAGCGCAGGAAACCGAAGGCATTAGAAACCAAAGAGTCATCTTGTTGGTTGCCCAAGGTACTTATTGTCATGAGATATATCCTCAAAAGTTTCCTGACAGAACAAAATTATTTAATACCAGAATACCCATGCCATGACGAAATGGGGTATTTCTGAGATAACCCCATTTTTCTGCATTCTGTATCTGGTTTATATAAATAACATTATCTGTATACAGGAGGCTTAATTAACACCAGAAGATTATTCATCTTCCAGATATGTGTAGCCATAAAGACCACTTTCAAATTCCAGTAAAAATTGCTCTTGCAAACCTGTATCCAAATCCGTGCTTTTTACTTGATCACGGAAACGAGCCATCAGTACGTTAGGGTCCAGTTTCACATATTGCAGCATATCAGCGACTGAATCCCCCTCTTCACTTTGGTTATAGGTCACTTCGCCATTATCGAATACATAAACATCAATAGCCGCTGTATCGCCAAACAGGTTATGCATATTGCCAAGAATTTCCTGATATGCTCCCACCATAAAGAAACCAATCATTGGCGGGCAATCAGGATCATAAGCAGGCATCGGCATTGTCGCTGCTACACCATCACCATCCACATAATGATCAATAATACCATCGGAGTCACAAGTGATATCTAACAATACCGCACGGCGATCCAACGGCTTATCCAGCCCTTCAATGGGTAACACAGGAAACAATTGATCAATACCCCATGCATCAGGCATAGACTGAAACAGTGAAAAATTCACATAGAATTTGTCTGCCATACGCTCTTGCAGCTCATCAATAATTGGCCGGTGAGCGCGGTTGCTTGGATCAAGATCCTGCTGAATACGGTGACAGATATTCAGATATAACTCTTCCGCCCACGCCCGCTCCTTTAAATCCAACATGCCATGAGCATATTGTGTATGAACATCATGCAGATCGAGCTGACCATCATGTAGCGATTCACGTAAAGAGCGTCTATTTCCTTCCGAGTGCATCTCCTGCCATGTTTCCCACAAACTGGCGAGCGGGCGGGCAGCATCCTCTGCCGGTGGCGTCGTCTGCGTAAATTCATTACGCTCAACCCCGATAACATTGGATACCAAGACGGTATGATGAGCGGTCAGGGCGCGACCGGATTCTGTAATAACTGTCGGATGGGGTAAACCATGCTCATCACAAGCATCACCAATACCCCAAATGACATTGTTGGCATATTCATTCAACCCATAGTTCACAGAACAATCAGATTGAGAACGGGTCCCTTCATAATCGACACCTAATCCACCACCAACATCAAAACATTGAATATTGACACCTAGTTTATGTAACTCGACATAAAAACGCGCTGATTCACGGACGCCTGTCGCGATATCACGGATATTCGCCAACTGCGAGCCAAGGTGAAAATGCAATAATTGCAGACTATCAAGTCGATCCACTGCGCGTAAAGTCTCAACCAATTGCAACACCTGAGTCGCCGCCAAACCAAACTTCGATTTTTCACCGCCACTGGCCTGCCATTTACCTGATCCCTGAGATGCCAAACGTGCACGGACTCCCAAGCGAGGGATCACATTCAATCGTTCAGCTTCTTCCAATACCTGGGCAATCTCAGACATTTTTTCGATCACCAAATAAACCTTGTGACCTAACTTTTCACCTATCAGCGCCAGACGAATATATTCACGATCTTTATATCCATTACACACGATAACGGTACGAGTCATGCCCGCATGCGCTAGCACCGCCATTAGCTCGGCTTTGGAGCCAGCCTCAAGCCCTAAAGGTTCGCCGGAACTAGCCAGTGCTTCAATAACGCGGCGTTGTTGGTTAACTTTAATGGGATAAACTAAAAAGTAATCGCCTTTATAACCATATGACTCTCTAGCACGTTTAAATGCAGCGTTGATTGAACGCAAACGATGTTGCAGGATTTGAGGGAAACAAAATAGCGCCGGCAAGCGCAAATTTTTCTGCTCCTGCTGAACTCTTTTCACCAATTCCGCAAGATCGATTCTCGCCCCCGGCAAATCAGGATTTGGACACACACTAACATTGCCAAGATCATTGACGTAGTAGTAACTCCCTCCCCAGTATGCAATATTGTAAGTCTGTTGCATTTTACGAGCGATATTATCATTCATGGCAGTCTCCTTAAGGGAGTTAGAGTTTTTCACCTTCGCCTGTAATTAATAAATAAACCCAAACGCTATACTCTCGCGTGTTGAGAAATATCAGGGAAAAGCATGCTCTCAAGTTGTAAATAAGCGTTTAGTTACTACTAAACAATGACAAAATTACCGAGTGACAATACGCCTGTCCGACATATCCGACCTGTTTGCAGACAACAGATAACATCGAACTAAAGACATATTGAAAAGAAAGGAAAAAGACGCGGATACATCCGACGACAAGTGTGGCTGTTGGCCATTTGCAATCAGCAGATAATGGTTCATTACCCCATTCACCCCCACACATGACTCATATTTAAGGAGCCATTTCTCGATTGAGAAACAGAAGCTGTTTAGCTTTCTGCGAGTCTGTAGCACAAATCATTCAACTACGGCCGCTGTTTATACTCGCAATTACATAAAATTGCAAAATGAAATTGACAGAAACTGACATATAAACCAAGAAATTATTATTCACCCGATGAAAATTACTCACTGAACTAAAAAAATCTAGCGCATGAATAAGAATTATCCTAAAATAGCCATCTAGATGTTAATCCATCCATTTCCAAACTGAAATTATACTTTAAGGTAACGTTATATAATGACCACATACCTTTTCACTTCCGAATCTGTTTCCGAAGGGCATCCTGATAAAATTGCAGACCAAATATCTGATGCCGTTCTTGATGCTATCCTGGAACAAGATCCAAAAGCACGAGTTGCCTGCGAAACCTATGTTAAAACCGGCATGGTCATGGTTGGTGGTGAAATTACCACCAGCGCTTGGGTTGATATTGAAGAAATTACGCGACAAACAGTTCGAGAGATTGGTTATGTTAATTCTGAAATGGGTTTTGATGCGAACTCATGCGCAGTATTAAGCGCCATTGGTAAACAGTCACCGGATATTAACCAAGGTGTTGACCGTGAAGATCCCCTGCAACAAGGTGCTGGCGACCAAGGTCTAATGTTTGGTTATGCAACCAACGAAACTGACGTACTCATGCCCGCGCCTATCACCTATGCGCACCGCCTGGTTCAACGTCAAGCCGAAGTTCGAAAAAATGGTGTACTGCCTTGGTTACGTCCCGATGCTAAAAGCCAAGTCACGTTCCAATACAATAACGACAAAATTGTCGGCGTTGACGCGGTTGTACTTTCCACACAGCATGCTGAAAATATTAGCCAGAAAGATCTGCAAGAAGCCGTCATGGAAGAGATCATCAAGCCGGTTTTGCCTGCTGAATGGTTAAATCCAACAACCAAATATTTCATTAACCCAACTGGTCGTTTTGTCATTGGCGGCCCGATGGGTGATTGTGGTCTGACTGGCCGTAAAATTATCGTAGATACTTACGGTGGTATGGCGCGTCATGGTGGTGGAGCATTCTCTGGTAAAGATCCCTCCAAAGTCGACCGTTCAGCGGCTTATGCAGCACGCTATGTAGCAAAAAATATTGTCGCTGCTGGCTTGGCTGATCGTTGTGAAATTCAAGTTTCTTACGCTATCGGCGTTGCAGAACCCACGTCCATCATGGTGGAAACATTCGGTACCGAAAAAGTTTCAACCGCAACTCTGACTCTGCTGGTACGTGAATTCTTTGATCTACGTCCTTATGGTTTGATTCAGATGCTGGATCTATTACACCCAATCTATCGTGATACTGCGGCTTATGGTCATTTTGGTCGTCCACAGTTCCCGTGGGAAGCCACTGATAAAGCAGAAGCACTGCGTGACGCTGCGGGTTTGAAGCTATCAGCGATGAATATGTAAAAATATAAAAGCCCGGTTTGGATAACTAAACCGGGCTTTTTAACATTAGCTGACGACCGAAGAAGCCCTAAAAATATTACTATCGGTTGTTCAAGGATTTTTAATAAAATTTACTAATCCTTACCTATTTATTTTCAACACATGAAATCAGCTAGCGTTCCAATTTCCTTACAACAAGCCGTTATCAATACTTTGCGGCAGAAACTGTTACAGGCAAACTTATATCTCAACTGTGATTTTCCTGAACCTACAATAAATTATCGCCAACGGGGAACTACCGCAGGCAGCGCCTATATAAAAAATTGGGAAATCCGCCTTAATTCAGTGTTATTGATTGAAAATCAACAAGCTTTTATTGACGAAGTTGTGCCTCACGAATTAGCTCATCTATTGGTTTATCGCTACTTTGGGAAAGTGCCGCCACATGGGAAACAGTGGCGTTGGATGATGGAAGAAGTATTGAACGTTCCAGCTAACCGTACACACAAATTTAAAATTGACTCAGTACGTAGTCAAACTTTTACTTATTACTGTAATTGCCAGCAACATGAGCTAACCCTGCGACGCCATAATAAAATATTACGGGGAGAGAGTCATTATATCTGCCAAAAATGTGGGAAAAAGCTTATTGCTAAATCAATAGATTCTTTCAATCCTAATTTATAAAGATTTATAACAATAATATATGAACCAACATCCTCCTCTATCAACAAACCCTCCAAAAACTCTTAATTTCAAACAAAGCGTAAATTCAGTTGACCATATCCAATAATTAACAGTAAGAACATTGCTGCAATTGGCAGTATAGCGAGTCCCAGATTAAGCTTTTTCTTATCATCCATATAAAAACTCCAATTAAGAACCAATCACGGTATAAGGTCAATTTATGACGTCTTGAAAACCAGTCTATTGCTGACTGGTAGTAGTGATTGCAGGACTTCTTTGGGCATTGAAAATCGAAATCAGACACCCACATTGGCAGCAGGTCAGTCCTATTTAAGTGCAAATGACGATTTAAAAAATCCCACTTAACAGAGCTTGTATTGTAACGATCGATTATCTAGTTGAAATCAGGCAATTTCACTTTGGATTTCCTTTTTATTTAAGGAGTTTTCCGGCGTGATTTTTGCGATACCGAAACCAGTAAAGCCATAAATAAGAGCAAAGAAGACGGCGGCATAGCACTGGATAGCCCAAGGTAGCAGTTCAAGCGTACTGACACCCAATGTAGTCGCCATGTAAATACCGGCAGCAGTCCAGGGGATCAACGGCTCTATGACGGTACAGCCATCTTCTATTGTTCGTGACAGATTTTTATTATCCAGTCCCATGCGACGATAAGCTCCTTTAAACAGCTCCGCTGGGATGAGGAGAGCCAACTTTCCGTTGCAGGTTGCGCCCGTTACCAGAATAGTTGTTACCAAGGTTGCAGCGATAAGTTGCCCGGTTGTGTGAACAACTTGTAGAAGCCAGTTAATGATGATGGTCAAAGCGCCAGTGAGTGCTAAAGCACCGGCGAACGCAAATGCACAGAACGCAAGCAGGATAGTACTCATCATTGATGACATACCACCCCGATTGAGCAGACGGGAGACATCGCTAACGACTCCAGTGATGTCATGTCCCTGGTCAGAGAACATAGAAAGATTGAAACCATCTATCAACGCATTAAGGCCCTGTTTAAGGGTGAGCCCTTGGAAACCTATGCCAAGTACAATAGCCAATGCACAGGCAGCAAGCATGACGGGTATCACCGGACGTTTTGTTATTGCTCCCCACAAAACCAGTATCGGTGGCAAAATCAACCATAAATTGAAGTGATACAGGCTTTCAAGAGATTGCACGATTTCTGTGACTTTTTCAGGTGTTGCCACGTTACCTGTTAAGCTTGTATGACCAGCAATAAAATAAACGATAGCAGCTAAAACAAAGCCGGGAATAGTGGTATACATCAAATGTTGAACATGACTGTAAAGATCAGTATCGGCAACAATAGCGGCAAAATTAGTTGAGTCAGATAACGGTGAAATTTTATCGCCGAAATACGCACCTGAAACAACCGCTCCCGCCGCTGCCGCCAAAGATACATCAAGGCCAGCGGCGACTCCCATCAGAGCGACACCAACTGTTCCGGCTGACCCCCATGACGTACCGGTACAAACTGAGATAACACTCGTGATAAAGAAAGCAGCAATCAGTATGTATTGAGGGCTAATCAGTTTTAACCCCCAATACATCATGTAAGGTATGGTTCCGCTGAACATCCAAGTCCCAATTAACCCGCCGACGCAAATCAGTATCATCAGCACCGGCATCGCTTTAGCTAGCTTTGCCACAATAGCATCGATAATGTCATTCCAGCGATAGCCTTGCCAATACGCTAGGATAGCTGCTATTCCTGCTGATATCAGTAATAGGGATTCAATGCGTAAATTCAGTTGACCATATCCAATAATCAACAATAAGAGCATTGCTGCAATTGGCAGTATAGCGAGTCCCAGATTAAGCTTTTTCTTATCATCCATATAAAAACTCCAATTTAAGAACCAATCACGGTATAAGGTCAATTTATGACGTCTTGAAAACCAGTCTATTGCTGACTGGTAGTAGTGATTGCAGGACTTCTTTGGGCATTGAAAATCGAAATCAGACACCCACATTGGCAGCAGGTCAGTCCTATTTAAGTGCAAATGACGATTTAAAAAATCCCACTTAACAGAGCTTGTATTGTAACGATCGATTATCTAGTTGAAATCAGGCAATTTCACTTTGGATTTCCTTTTTATTTAAGGAGTTTTCCGGCGTGATTTTTGCGATACCGAAACCAGTAAAGCCATAAATAAGAGCAAAGAAGACGGCGGCATAGCACTGGATAGCCCAAGGTAGCAGTTCAAGCGTACTGACACCCAATGTAGTCGCCATGTAAATACCGGCAGCAGTCCAGGGGATCAACGGCTCTATGACGGTACAGCCATCTTCTATTGTTCGTGACAGATTTTTATTATCCAGTCCCATGCGACGATAAGCTCCTTTAAACAGCTCCGCTGGGATGAGGAGAGCCAACTTTCCGTTGCAGGTTGCGCCCGTTACCAGAATAGTTGTTACCAAGGTTGCAGCGATAAGTTGCCCGGTTGTGTGAACAACTTGTAGAAGCCGGTTAATGATGATGGTCAAGGCACCAGTGAGCGCTAAAGCGCCAGCAAATGCAAATGCAAATGCACAAAATCAGTATCGGTGGCAAAATCAGCAATAAATTGAAGTGATACAGGCTTTCAAGAGATTGCACGATTTCTGCGACTTTTTCCGGTGTTGCCACGTTACCTGTTAAGCTTGTATGTCCAGCATAAAATAAACAATAGCGGCTAAAACAAAGCCGGGAATAGTGGTATACATTAAATGCATTATTGAATATCTATCTATTTTAATGTAATTTTTTATTATAGAAGAATTAAGTATAATGTTTAAATAGGACTAGTTACTTAATCGTATCCTTAAATTTCTGGTTTTTTAAGATAAACAAGTATATTCCATACGAGTTTCACTTACTTTATCTTTAAGAATTTTTTGACACTTGGCAATGTATTATAAGCAAGACTATAAAGCGATACACAAGTCATATTTTTACACTTCATAAAACCGGTTACATGAACAGCAAACTCATCTCACATTCCATTTGAAACAAATTCGTTATTCTATACTTCTGACTATAAGGGAATTCCCTATAGAACAAATAACTATTCTTGCTAATAAGAGGCAGCTTGAAAAATGACGGGTATATATCTGCTAGGTTAAGACCACCTAACAATATATTGACAGAGAAAGAGTGGATGGTGATTTTTTATTTTTACAAGGTATTAGCAATGAAGACATTGCTAATGAAATGAACATTTCATGTCGTACCTTGGAAAGATATTTTAAAAGTATCCATGCGAAATTATCAATTGGAAAAATTATTTAATTGAAGCTTTTTTGCGAAAAAAATGATTACGATCTTTATATTCCACCAAAATACCTTAAATCTATGAACTATTTCCTGCTATATTGAAGGGGATACTTCTGTTCTAGCTTTTCTGTCACTTAATCAAGGGGGATGATTTAAGTGACAGAGAGACATGACTTTCAGTAGATTAGTGACATGGATCACCTTCTTAGCCAGATCTAAGGATTTCATCGTTGGTATATTTGTCGGTATATTGAAAATCCTATCATGTTCATACTCCCAATCACTCTTATTCTATTGTTAAACCGTTCACTCAATATTATTCAGATAAGCCCAACTCACATTATTCACTTGAAATAAGGTATACAAATCCTTTCATGATAATTTGAATAAATTGAGATATGATTATTCCTCATATTTATTTTACATAACTGCTAAGGAAAGATTATGGCCACAATGAAAGACGTAGCCCATAAAGCTGGAGTATCCGTGGCCACTGTAAGTCGTGTTATTAATAATACCGCTTACGTTGAACCGGGCACTCGTGAGCGTGTAGATAAAGCTATGCGTGAATTCAACTACCATCGTAATTCTGCCGCGCTTGCATTAGCGAAAAGGTGCGGGAATATGTTGGGTTTACTTACCGGTAATTTGGCTGATCCTTTTTTTTCGCTTTTGGCTCGCGGGGTTGAAACAATCGCCCGGAAGAAAGAAGTAAAATTGATGGTTTGTAGTGGAGGACATCAAGCTGAACTCGAGAAATCCTCCTTAGATTTTTTAATCAACCAAGGATGCGAAGCAATAGTAGCGCATGTCAGTAGAATGAGTGACATAGATGTATTACGTTATGCAGCTCATACACCAGGATTGGTGATTATCAATCGGTATTTTCCTGCTATCGCCAATCGGTGTATCTGGTTAGATAATGTCAGCGCTTCTCAGACTGCTACCAACTATCTTCTTCAAAACGGCCATCGAAAAATTGCTTGTGTGACGGCAGATCTACCGATCGATGATAGAAGGCTTCGCCTGGAAGGATATCAGGCTGCAATGGCTAATGCGGGTATCACAGTACCTGGCAATTGGGTTATTAGTGTGCCATTCAACGAAAAAGGTGGGGAATTGGCAGCAGAAAAGCTCTTAGAGAGCGGTATCGGCTTTACCGCAGCAGTAACATTTAATGATGTCATGGCTGCCGGTATGATGCGATCCTTACATCAACGGAAAATTAAATTACCGGAACAACTGTCGATTGTTGGGTTTGATGATATTGTGCCGGCCCGATATCTTTATCCCCCCTTAACTACTGTACACAACCCAATAGAAAAAATGGCTCAACGGGCGGCTAATCTGGCATTGAACCTCAGTGCCAAAAAAGAAATAACTCCACAGATGAATATGTTCTCAGCCGAACTCGTTATCAGAGATTCTGTTTTTTTAATTGAGTAAGTAATAAACGTAAAAGCGATATACAGATTACATTTCACAACTCATGAAACAAATTACATAGACAAGTAATCTCTGTCACATCTCGTTCGAAATAAATTCACTATTCTGTTTCAACAACCACCTGAAAATGGAGTTTTAATATGGATGATAAGAAAAAACTTAATTTGGGACTTGCTATGTTGCCAATCGCAGCAATGCTCTTATTGTTAATTATTGGATATGGTCAACTGAATTTACGCATCGAATCCCTATTGCTGATATCAGCAGGAATAACAGCAGCCTTGGCATATTGGCAGGGTTATCGCTGGAATGACATTATCGATGCTATTGTGGCAAAGCTATCTAAAGCGATGCCAGTAATCATGATACTAATTGCTGCTCTCTTTATCACGAGTGTTATCTCAGTTTGTACCAATACGTCATGGAGGTCAGCCGGAACAGTTGATGTCGCTCTGATGGGAGTCGCCGCTGGCCTTGATGTATCTTTGGCGGCAACGGCGGACGCGGTTGTTTCAGGCGCGTATTTCGGCGATAAAATTTCACCGTTATCTGACTCAACTAACTTCGCCGCCATTGTTGCCGATACTGATCTCTACAGTCATGTTCAGCATGTTATGTCAAATATCGCTCCGCAACTCATTAACATATGGGAAAAAAGTCATAAACCGTGGAGCGTAAAAAATAGTGCTCCGTACTTTATTTACGGTAATTCAGCAACAAAAGAATTTACTCATAATATTGAGAAATTATTTGATTGCAGAAAGCCTTATAATCATGAAATTCCTTAGAATGAATCTGAACGTGTAAGATAATCAATTAACCAATAAATGTATTTTTGAACTAACATATTTCCAGGTATTACTATATAACCCGTTATTTTGAATATGATAAGAAACACTTCAGTCGGCCATAATACATAAAACTAGAAAATTCTTATGAAAAAAGTCAATTTCATTGCTATATCCCAGAAAAAACCAGGGAATCAAAAAGTAGGACGTTTATTTAATCTTCAAATTATCAAGGAGTTTTTATGAAGAACTGTACGATATCACCTCAGATTATCAATACAATGGAAATAAGTAACGAACCTTGGGGAGTAAAAGATAGTTCTTCATGTTTTATTTATGGTAATAAAGCGTTAAGTTCTATCAAAAATTTCTCACAATCATTTGATTACAATGGGCTTTATGATCATGAACTCCCTTGGGATGGCGCTGAATTTGCAAAGGAATATATTCATCATGATCAAGAAGTAATGAAAAAAGGGAAAAAAATATGCTCACTTGAAACACATCTATTTGGTAAAGAGAAAATTCTATCATCTTATTTCTGTGAAAAGATGCCTTTTTATCATGAAGATGGAAGTTGTATAGGCGTTATATATCATTGTTGGAAGGCTAAGGATTATTCATTAACTAGTCTGTATCAATATCATAATAAACTTCCCCCATCCATTTTACTCCAACCACCGACAGATCTCTTTACTGATCGTGAATGGGATATTATTTTCCTTTTCTTACAGAAATACACAATAAATCAAATGGGAACAATATTGAATCTTGATCCTAGTGTAATTGAAAACCATACAGACAGGATATATCATAAAATAAACATTAACTCCACTCTTCAATTAGAAGAATATTGTCGAGTCAATAATCTTTATCATTATATACCTGAGAAATTTTTATTAACTTAAAGAGCTTCTTCTGCGGATGCAGTTGGCCTTATGACACGCGTCACTGATTATGCTTGGGGTAAAATAGAGTTTTATTAAAACCTCAGGCATATTCAATATAATAAAAAACACCTAATTTATTACCACAAATAAATTTAAAATTAAAAATAAACCATTTGGAAATATATCTAAATAATATCGATTAATGACAAATAAAAAAATCAATTCATTAAAACATAAAATAACTTATTTTATTTAACCAAGTGATTTTTAATATATATTTCACCATATTAAATCAGTTCATTTTATTTATATTTATTGATAATTAAACCCAACATTAAACATATAAAAACATTAAGTTTATTTAAATAAAAACCCTATTTGCACTCCTAATAAAAAGATATTAATATGGAATAAACTCTTACCCAGTCAATAAGACACCCAATGAATATGGGTATCTTATTGGTAATTTTAAACGAGTTCTGTCATCACTAATTTCGCTATTTCGAAATAGATAATCAGTCCTGTACCATCAATAAACGTGGCAATAAAAGGAGCTGATACAACAGCCGGATCAATAGAAAGCCTTTTCAATACCATCGGAATAATGGAAGAAACAATGGCACTCCAGAGAGTGATTGCAATGATGCTCAAACTAACAACAATTGTCACTTCAATACCGACGCCTAATATCCAGGCACGGATAAGCGCAGCAAAACCTATCGTTACCGCAACTAAAAATGAAGTAGAAATCTCTTTACGTAACACTGCCCCTAAATTACGCAAACTCACTTCCCCCAGTGCCATTGCTCTGACCAAGGTTGAAGTAATTTGTGTCCCACTATTGCCCCCCGTTCCTATTAATAACGGGATGAAAAACGCGAGAGAAATTGCCGCTTCCAATTGATCTTCAAATGCTTTAAGCACAGCACCAGTATAAGCTTCTGCAACAAATAGCAATAATAACCACCCGGCACGCTTACGCCATAATGTTATTGGGCTGGTGCTCAGATAAGGCTGATCCAGAGGTAAAGTTGCCCCCTGCAAATGAGCATCCAACGTATTTTCATCTTCAATCAGTTCAGCAATATCCTGCGGTCGTAGCACCCCAACTAATTTGCCAAAATGAATAACTGGAACACTATCCATGCCACTGTGATTTATCAAACTATAAACATCATGACGCGACTGCTCCGGTGATACGGAAAAATAGCTTTGCCTCATAATATCTGACACAAATAAATCATCGGCTACAGTTAATAGCACTTTCACCGGTAATATGCCATTGAGATAGCCTTCATCATCAATGACATATAAATAAGTTGGGATCTGTTCACCCTCAAGCTGATTAATCAAATTACTCTTTACCGACAACACAGAATCAGCAACAGATACAGAAATGAAACATTGGCTCATATATGCGCTGACAGTTGTCTCTTCATTTTTCAGTTGGTGTTTCCGCTGCTGATCAGCATTTATTTCATTAATAGAATGACTAGCAATCGCTAATGCATCCATTTTTTCATGGGATGTGGTTTTCATGATGTTGGTCCCTATTACTGTTGTGAACTTCAAACAGCACTCACATAGGGGCGAAACCAGATGAGAGAATACAACGGCTATCTCTACGTCTCAGTTTTAGCACTATACAACGTATCCTGAATTATCAGAAAGTTACATGGGGATATACCTTGGTTCGATATATCCTGTCCTAATCTTGGGCGTCTCTCGACGTCGTGAGATCAGCAACCTGTGTTTGTATAGGAGCCTCGCCTAACGAGATACTGCACTTAGAATGCGGCGCACATTATAAGCAATAGTCGTAATAATTCAAATTTGAAAATTGGCTTGTTTAAGTTCCATTTAAGTTATTGATGATAATAAAAAAACGGCATAGATTCACACCTCATTGCCGTTTAATGCTAATAATCCCATGAAGGAATTACTCATTTTCTGATCTCTTAGCTTCAATTTTTTCAACTTCAGCAATCAATTGGTCAGCGGTTTTACCATCCAGCAATTTATAGAACTTCTGTTTCGACTCTTTCATGTCACCATTAGCACCTGATTTAACCAAATCATTAAAATCGATACTATTAAACATAGCTGATTGAATTGACTCATCAAACTTCGCTTTTTTATCATCAGGTAGCGTATCTCTTACTTTCTCAATGGATACTTTCAACGAGATTTCATTAGACGCATCAATTTTAGGTTGGTTATCACAACCAGCTAATACAAATCCTAACAAACAAATTACTAACAATTTTTTCATATTCATCCCCCCACAGAATATTAAACAAGGGAATAATAACAGAAGCAGAAACAATAAGCCGTTTATAATTAGCCAAATCGATAAAGAATAGCAATAAGATGAAATTTCTCATCATGCTATTCCAGCATGATTATCCTTGTGATTGGCAACAACAATACCAAAATATCATCACTTGTTATTTCTTCAACAGCATAAAAAACGATTTTTTGCCTGCTAAATCTATCAAACGACTAAAACACCCGACCAACCGACAACATGACAGTCCCAGATACAGCCTCAGTAATTGCCGATATTCAGAGCAATAATGTAACTGAGATCATCACAATCTACCAGAAAATTTGGTAAATTTAGTTTGCTGTTTTTGCCAGCCATCACCATAATCCTCCACCAAATGAGAATTATTTTCAACTCAAGAATGCCGCTCAACTCATTGTTATTATTTAAAAATAGCAAAAAAATCAAAATATTATTTACTAAAGTCACTAAAACCATTTGATTAATGTAAATTGTTATCATTATCATTTTAAGATTAGCATAAGTAGATATGGACCCAATTTGTCAAATTATGCGGTTCAACCAAGAGCGTTCTTTATTCAAAGGAGGAATAATGGCAATCATCCACCGTACTGCAAAATATTTTCTGACTGCCATATTGATGTTACTGTCTGTCTTTGCGCAAGCAAAAGAAATTACAGTCAAAGACGTTGCTGGCCGGAAAGTTAAAGTTAACGCGCCAGTTAATCGGATTATACTGGCTGACAGCCGAGCATTGATTGCACTAAATATTCTTCATCCTGATAATCCGCTTAAAAGTATTGTTGCCTGGGATAATGCACTGGAAATTAAATCTCCAGATTTAGCCATTGCTTATGAAAAAGACTTCCCGCAATTGCGTGATATTCCGGTATTCCCTAGCCCTTATCAAAGCGATTTTAGTGTCGAAAAAGCGCTGACTTATAAACCCGATCTGGTTATTTTTGATATTGGTCTTCAAACTAAGCTTAATGATAGTGAAACTATAATTTTACTAGAAAAAGCGGGTATTCCGGTTATCTTTATCGATTTCCGTCAATATCCGCTAACAAATACGATTCCAAGTATGGTTTTACTTGGGAAAGTATTTAGTGAAGAAGAAAATGCACAAAAATTTATTGAGTTTTATCAAGAGAGGATGAAAATTATTAACCAACGCGTTGGTACGTTAGGTAAAGAACAGCGTCCTCCGGTGTTTATCGAACGCCACGCAGGTATGTTAGGCGCTGAATATTGCTGTAAAACTTTCGGAAATGGCAATTTTGGCGAATTTGTTACGGCCGCCGGAGGTGATAACCTCGGTGCTCGCTGGTTCTCAGGTATGGATGGTGAGGTAAACGAAGAACAATTAATCGTCAGTAATCCTGAGTTTTATCTGATGACCGCCGCAGATTGGGATAAAGTCCATCCCGGAAGCTTCTCTGTGCCATTAGGCTACACCGGCAATCTAAAACAGTCACAGGAAAGACTGAAAAAATTACTGACACGCCCTAAATTAAGCGTATTAAGAGCATTTCGCGAAAAACAAGTAATAGCACTGTACCACCAATATTACGATACGCCGTTTAACATCATTGCGGTTGAAATCATTGCTAAATTCCTGCATCCGAAGTTATTTGAAGATATCGATCCACAAGCTGATAGCCTATATCTGCATAAAACCTTTACCGCTCTTGACGGTAACGGGATATTCTGGGTTACAGCAAAATAATATTTCTTTTCAATCCGTTGGAATACGCCAACGGATACTTAGTTTCACCATTCATTTATAATTTCCGTTCGTTAATATACCTAATATTTTATATAACGTGCTAATAGACATCTATTATTTTGTGCTCTACTATAGTTGATGCTAAAAAAAATATAAAACATGACAAGATAAATTAGGTTAAGTAATAAATATAAAGTAAAAATATATTCACATAATGAAACTATATAAAACTTAATAATTAAGCATCTATTCCAGTAATTCAGGGCCATTATTGTCAATAAATCATATACACAGGCAAAGTACAGAAATCAGGCTATATACATGATATACAGAGAATCATTCGATCTTTACTAACAAGAATGGAAAATAAAATAACCTAATGAGATAGATTCTCGATGTAACTATTCTTAAACCAAAGTACTCGGAGTATATTAATGAAACGATTACATGATATTGAGAAAGAGATGTTGCCCGTTGAATCCTACAAAATGCTTATTGATGGGCAATGGGTAGATAGTGTATCCAAAGCGACAACCAAAAGTTATAACCCGGCGACAGGGGAATTACTGGCTGAATATGTATCCGGTAATGCGGAAGATGTCGATCTTGCTGTCTGCGCCGCGAAAAAAGCTTTCCACGCCTGGAGTCAAACCTCCGCCATCGAAAGACAATCAGCTTTACTGAAAATTGCTGATTTACTAGAAGCAGAACAAGAGCGTTTTGCCATCCTTGAATCACTGGATACCGGCAAACCATTAAATGAATCCCTGTATATGGATCTACCGGCCTCCATTGACCATTTCCGCTATTTTGCGGGTGTGATCCGTTCCCATACCGATGAAGCTTCAGTTCTGGATGCCAATACACTCAGCCTGGTGATCCGTGAACCCATTGGTGTTGTCGGGCAGGTAATTCCCTGGAATTTCCCACTACTGATGGCAGCATGGAAACTGGCTCCTGCTCTTGCCGCGGGCAATACCGTTGTGATTAACCCGGCAACACTGACACCAATCACTCTGCTTGAACTGGGTCGAATATTGGATAAAGTTCTGCCTGCCGGGGTGGTTAATATTGTTACAGGTCGTGGTTCAGTCGTTGGTCAAGCCATTTTGGATCATAAAGATGTCGAAAAGGTGGCATTCACTGGTTCCACCAGAGTAGGTTATACCGTAGCCGAAGCCGCAGCCAAAAAGCTGATCCCAGCAACACTAGAACTTGGCGGTAAGTCAGCCAATATTATCTTCCCTGATGCCAATATGAAAAAGGCAGTAAAATATGCAGCCAAAGCTATTTTGCTGAATCAGGGTCAAGCGTGTGAATCAGGTTCCCGGTTATTCTTGCATAAAGATATTCATGATGAATTCCTCAAATCCTTAAAAGTAGAATTCGAATCCATCCAGGTTGGTGACCCGTTAGCAAAAGATACTCAAATGGGAAGCCAAGTCAGCCAGGAACAAATGGAAAAAATTCTTGGATATGTCGATATTGCGAGAAAAGAGGGCGCAACCATTCTCACGGGCGGCAAACGCATTACTGGGGAAGGTTATGATGATGGCTTCTTTATCCAGCCAACCATCATTACCAACGTTACTAATGACATGCGAGTCGCGCGCGAAGAGATTTTTGGCCCTGTATTGACCGTTATTCCGTTCAGCGAAGAAGAAGAGGTCATCGGAATGGCAAATGATTCTGATTATGGCCTGGCGGGCGCTGTCTGGACACAGGATATCGACCGTGCACTACGCGTCGCTAAAGCTGTCAGAACTGGCCGTATGTGGATTAATACTTACCATGAACTGCCAGCTCATGCACCATTTGGCGGCTACAAAAAATCAGGTCTTGGCAGAGAAACACACAAAATGATGTTGGATTCTTACACCCTGATCAAAAACATCTATATCAAAACCAGTGAAGAATAATCTCAATCTGTGATGAAAAAGCCTTCCAAACGGAAGGCTTTTATTCAGATATTTGCTTTAATATCAACACTATCCGCATTGACATCTTTAATATGTTCTTTTGTCAGCCGATAAACAACGGGACTTAACAAGGCTAATGCAATCAGGTTTGGTATCGCCATCATCGCATTCAATGTATCTGCCAATAACCAGACAAAATCCAATGACTGAGTAGCGCCTACCATCAAAGCGATAATCCATACGACACGGAAAGGCATGATAGCTTTTTGCCCAAATAGATACTGAGTACATTTTTCACCGTAAAAGCTCCAGCCAAGAATTGTGGTAAAGGCAAATATTACCAGAGCGCCTGCGACAATATAGTTACCGCCGGGAATCGCCATAGCGAAAGAAGTCGCTGTCAGCGTCGCACCTGTCTGACCGTTCAACCAACCACCAGTAATGACAATAGTTAAGCCAGTGATAGAACAAACAATAATAGTATCGATGAAAGTACCTAGCATAGCGATCAAACCCTGGCGAATCGGGTTTTGGGTTTTGGCTGTCGCGTGAGCAATCGGCGCACTTCCCAATCCCGCCTCATTAGAGAAAATGCCACGAGCTACACCAAAACGAATTGCCGCCCATACTGCCGCACCCGCAAAGCCACCTTGTGCCGCAACAGGCGTAAATGCAGATTTAACAATCAGGACAAATGCCGCGGGAATTTCACTAAAATTCACCCCCAGAACAATAATCCCGGCGGCAAGATAGGCAACCGTCATAAATGGCACTAATTTACCTGCGACATCAGCAATACGTTTAATACCCCCAATAAGCACTGCGCCAACCAGAATCGCCAATACTACGGCCGTTACCGTGGTAGAAACGCCGAAGTTACTTTGCAGCACATCAGCAACAGAATTTGCCTGTACGGTATTGCCGATACCAAAACAAGCAATACTGCCGAATACCGCAAACAACGTCCCCAACCAAGCCCATTTTTTACCTAAGCCGTTTTTTATGTAATACATGGGGCCGCCAACATAGTGACCATTTTTGTCAACCTCACGGAAACGGACTGCCAGCACCGCCTCTGAATATTTGGTTGCCATGCCCACTAATGCGGTTATCCACATCCAAAACAGTGCGCCTGGCCCTCCCAATACAACCGCAGTAGCTACACCAGCTATATTACCTGTCCCTATGGTGGCAGAAAGCGCAGTCATCAATGCATTGAAAGGCGATATCTGCCCTTCTCCCCGCTGATGATTACGCTCAAATAGTAATTTAAAACCCGTTCCCAATTTACGTATAGGCAGAAAAGAGAGACGGAGCTGCATGAACAACCCAACCCCCAGAAGACCGACCATCATCGGTACTCCCAATACTATCCCGTTAATAGCACTCAGCCATTCTGTGATTAATCCCATATATTCCCTCGGATATTTCATAACAAAATAACAACATATGCGCAGCAACTTAATAAAGAATATTTACAGAAAATATGCGAGAAAAAATTTCGTAAAAATGGAAAAAGATTTAATACTTGTGAGTGGTATCACTCGATAGAATTTTAAGATTAGAATGTTCAAAAATTTATCACGCCAAATATATTAAAAAATATTTACGTATAAACCACTATCTTAATCAAAATAATTTACCGAAACATTTAACCCTTTCCAATCATTAAAGTAAAACAACAGAACATTATCCTTTACACTCCATTTTTTGCTCATTAGTAAACTGATTAATATTATTTTTAAAATCGATTTTTTAAGAAATAAATCCCTATTCTGGAATGGGTTTATACATCAACCAAAAGAGTAATAGAAAATATATGTGATATTTTTCTATCATCATAAAACCACTAAATCTTTTTCGAGCCGCTTCACAATAATTGAATAACCTCATTGTTTTATTGTTCCACTCAACTCATTTTATCCTCCTGGGTTAATGAATGAGAGAGAACCTCATGGTGGAACAACAATATTTCATTGGTGTTGATGTTGGCTCCGCCAGTGTCCGTACTGCGGTTTTTGACCAACACGGTAAACGGCATGCATTTTCTGCTCGCCCTATCCAGCAATTTCACCCAAAAACTGATTTTGTTGAACAATCTTCTACTGATATCTGGGCGCAAGTATGTGCAACAGTAAGAGAAGCTATTGCACTGGCAAATATTAATCCTATTGATGTTAAATCAATCGGCTTCGATGCCACCTGTTCATTAGTCGCTGTAGCAACAGAAGGACGTCCTCTTTCTGTGACCGAAAATGGCAATCCTGAACACGATATCATCATGTGGATGGATCATCGGGCAATCAAGGAAGCCATCACGATAAATCAAACCAATGACCCTGCACTCTGCTATGTAGGTGGTGAAATCAGCCCTGAAATGGAACTACCGAAAATCTTATGGCTAAAAAACCACTTTCCTCAACGTTATCAGGATATCTGGCGTTTCTTTGATTTAGCTGATTTTTGGTGTGGAAAGCAACTGCCGCTGATGTAGCCAGTATTTGCACGCTCACGTGTAAATGGAACTATTTGGCTCATCAAAAACAGTTCAGCGAAAAACTACTTTATGATGTGGGATTAGAAGATTTAATAAATAAAGTTCCGTCTACCATCATTGAACTTGGCGAAAAAGCAGGTTACCTGACTGTTGAAGTGGCTAAAGATTTTGGGCTGCACACAGGAGTCATCGTCGCCGGTGGTATTATTGACGCTCATGCCGGCGGATTGGCCCTGGCTGGCGCCAATCCAGAGGGCAGTCTGGCCATTATCAGTGGTACCTCAAACTGCCATATGATTGTCAGTCCTTATCCTGTCATGGTTACAGGGGTTTGGGGCCCCTATTTCGGCGCTATGCTACCCGGTTATTGGCTCAACGAAGGTGGACAAAGCGCCGCCGGTGCATTAGTTGAGTGGTCAATTCGTCAACACAATAACTGGCTGGAGCTAGAAATCGAAGCTAAGGAATCTGGTCACCATTACTACCAGCTACTGAATGAAGCTGTCGAACAGTTAGAAAAGCAAGAAAAATACCCGACCGCACAACTTCATATTTTAGGTGACCATCACGGCAACCGCTCACCAAGGGCAAACCCTAATGCCAAAGGAATGGTCAGCGGGCTGACGCTGGCAGATAGCCGTGATGCTCTGGCCCGCCATTACTTGGCAACGCTGCAATCTATCGCTTATGGCACCCGCCATATTATTGATGCACTAATAGAAGCAGGGCATAAGATAAACAGGCTAGTTATATGTGGTGGCGCAACTAAAAACCCACTATGGTTACGTGAATATGCCAATGCCACCGGGCGCGAAATCCATCTCACTCAGGAAGAAGATGCTGTCAATCTTGGTTCTGCTCTGCTTGGTGCCGTTGCTTGTGGTTCCTTTACCGACTTCGCTCAAGCAGCGAAATCGATGGTACGTGACGGCAACATTATCAAACCGGAAAAAGAGACATTTTCATTTCATCAAGCCAAATATCAGGTCTATCTGCAAATGTACCGGGACCAGCAACGATATAACGAAATCATGCAAACCGGCGGTTAACTTTTAATGATAAAAGCAGGTATATAATAAGATGAAAGGAATAAAAACTCATTAGATAAAATTTCTCCGGCCCCACAAGCCGGAGAAAGGTGATCAATCCTTATAACTGTATTGATAACATCCGCCATAATCATAATAGAGACCAGAATTCTTCTCTACCGCGTTTAGCAACACACCTTTAACATGAATGCCATTTTGTCTAAACCGGCGAATAGCAATATTAACTTCTTTAACTCTTGTTTTATGATAACGAGCAATTAACAATGAAGTTCCTGCATATCTCCCAATAATCGCAGCATCAGTTACAGCCAAAATAGGAGGAGTATCTACCAAGACATAATCATAATGCTCTTCTGCCCAAGATAATAATTCTTTAAGCTTGTTATGCATAAGCAATTCCGACGGATTAGGCGGAATAACACCTCGATTAACAAAATCAAGCTCAGTAAGGTAAGTTCTGGTAATGATCTCTTTTATCTGATGCTGACCAGCCAAATATTCAGACAGCCCCAGAGATTGAGGACTTTCCAACACCTTATGTAAACGACCTCTTCTCATATCTGCATCGATTAAAAGCACACGTTTATTACTTAATGCCAATACAGCAGCAAGGTTTACTGAAATAAAAGATTTTCCTAGTTCAGGCGCAGAACCTGAAAGAAGAATAATTTTATTTGCAGATTCCATCATTGAAAAATGCAAGGTTGTTCTAAGGCTACGTAATGCTTCAATAGCTAAATCTGTGGGATCTTGAATCGCTAATAACCGTAATTTATGACGATGAGTTCGCTTTTTCTGTTGTTGTTCAAGTTTAATCTGAGTCCCAGATAGTGGAATAGTGGCATAAACGGAAACACCTATTTCTTCCAATTGTTCAGGGCTTTCGATTCCTTTACGAAACATGACTCGTATGCAAACCAATCCAGCAGACAATATAAACCCCAATACCATCATAGATACAATAATCAGTGACTTCTTCGGTTTTACCGCTGAACTTTCTACAATAGCTTCATCAATAATACGTACATTACCCACTGTCCCTGCTTTCAAGATATTCAACTCTTGCTGTTTATTGAGTAACTGCACATAAATTTCTTGACCAACTTGAACATCTCTGGTCAAACGTAAAATTTCCTGCTGTGTTTTAGGTAACCGTTTGATTGACTGATTCAGCTCCTTTTTGGTATCAACCAAAGTCTTACGTTTATCAAGCAACGCAACATAAGCAGGATGTTGTTTGGTATACAATTGCTGTAATTCAGCTTCTCTGAAAGTCAATTCATTAATCTGTTTCTCAATTTGGACTAATGTTTCCAGAGCCGACTTTGCTTCAAGTGATAAATCGATAGATTCATTCGCTTGACGATATTGGTTAAGCAACTCCTCAGAACGATTGAGTTCAATTTTAACTTTAGGTAAATGATTTTTTAAGAAATTAAGACTACTTTCAGCCTCTTCCGTCTTTCTTGTCACATTTTGTTGCAAGTAATTTTTACCAATACTATCCAGTACTGACTTTATTCTTGCACGATCATCACCTTCCATTTCAAGCGAAATAATACCTGTACTATTACCTTTTTCTTTTACCCACAAAGCTTGTTGCAACCCACGAATAACCCCCAATTGCCCCCGTTTAACCAACGTGAAACTTTGTCCCGGAGCAGCTGAAATATTTGAGATAAGCAAATTTATGCCATCAGTATCAAATACTTTGTTCACTTGTCCGCGGAAAATTTGATCATCAAGCAGCAACCGATAATTTTCTGAATCGTCAACATATATTTTTATCCCTTTGTTCATATATTCGGGTGATATTGTAAAATGTTTAATAACAATATCTGGCTTTGGCATACCACGGAGACGGGCAATTCCCTTACCTATCACAGGAAAATAATCCGCTGTAACCTGAACATCCAAATTTAGATCCTTTACCGTCTTTCCCAATATCATTCGGGA
This sequence comes from Photorhabdus akhurstii, assembly GCF_019090985.1. Classification (NCBI taxonomy): domain Bacteria; kingdom Pseudomonadati; phylum Pseudomonadota; class Gammaproteobacteria; order Enterobacterales; family Morganellaceae; genus Photorhabdus; species Photorhabdus akhurstii. The sequence continues at coordinate 4,324,691 of NZ_CP020335.1, forward strand.
AGTTAATAACTCCAATTCTGCCGATGTATCTGACGGTCTTCCTGAAAGCATATCCGCCATGTCGCCAATTAAAGGCAATGCACTACTTCTCTTTTCAACCTGCAATAAAGCATTTGCCTTGTATATCGGAGTCGCAATCAAGGAATAACAAAGGCCAATAATGGTAAACAATAGAGTGATTCCACCAATCACCCAGCGATAATCGAATAAGGCACTAAGAAGACGGCCTAAATCAATTTCATCACTATCCGTATGAGTGTGACTTGATTTATCTGATGTAGTCATAAAAAGCCTATAATTACTTTATTGATAAGTAATGAAGAATAGAAAACCCAGAATTTGAAAATACTTATAAGTTATAATTTCCCAAGCCAACTATTAGCACTCTCAAATAATAACTGATACACATATTCATAAACCTCGATATCAGACTTATATGGATCGGGAATTGCCATTTTATTTAACCAATGGCCAAAAAGCATTGTTTTCCCCCTGACTCCTAGATTTATCCTATTTACAGCTTCAATATGTCTTTTTTCCATAACCAAAATCAAGCTTGACTGCTGGCATAATTCACTGGTTAGTTGACGTGCTGTATGTCCATCCAAGGACAATCCATACTTAGCCGCAACCCTACTTGAAAGCTCATTTGCAGGATTACCAGCCAAAGCAGATATCCCCGCAGAATAAATCTCTTTCTGAGGAAATATCTGCCGCAATAAACGCTCTCCTGTCGGAGATCGACAGATATTACCCACACAAACGACCAGAATAGAATTAAACATTAATTCGGCCACTTACGAATCCACTTAGTTGTTTCAGTCAGGCTATTAATGCTTGATATCGTTGGCACCAACTGATTGATAACCCGATTCCAGCGAACAACTGGAGCACTGGTAACATAGACAATATCGTAAGGTTGCAAATTAAACTCAGTTCCCAACACCAACGCCGTTGCATCTTTAGCATTGAGCTGATAGATATTGGCTATTTTTCCTTTATTATCAGTTACATTACGCAATGAACGGATGACAAAAATGCCATTAGCATCACTTGATAATTGATCTATACCTTCGGCATTACCCAATGCTTCAGTCAAAGTCATTCCACTGCGATCCATACGCAGAGTAGTCTGTTTTTTGACCTCCCCCATAACAAACACTTTCAAATCATCATTACGGGGAACATATAAAATATCGCCAGAATAGAGCAGACGATTTTGCTTTAGATCACCATTCTGCATTAAATCTTGAAGAGAAATAATCGTCTCTTTTCCCTTATGAGTCAAAATGATCCTCTTCCAATCAGCATTTTCGGTTAAGCCGCCAGCATGGTTGATCGCATCAATAATGGTTAAAGGAACGTTAGTGATAGGTTGTTGAGCAGACCTAGCAACTTCACCTGTTACATAGGCTTTTTGTGAACGGAAAGCAGCAATATTAACATCAACTTGAGGTGATTCGATGTACTTCGATAACTTATCAGTAATCATTGTCCGCACCTGAGTGACCGTTTTCCCTTTTACATGAAGTTTACCAACATAGGGATAAAAAATCGTTCCATCAGAATGCACCCAGTTTCCCGTATCACTGGCACTACGGTATTGCCCGGCTGGTATCGTCAATTCAGGATGATCCCAAACAGTAACCATAATGACATCCCCAACACCAATACGGTATTCATACTGTTGTAACTCTTTATCTAATTCAGGATTAGGACGTGCAATAGCAGAATTCACGCGTAACTTTTCAATTAACTGTGGTGTTACTGGATAAACGTTTACCAAATTATTAATATCATAGTTACTATCATCATCATTGATTATTTCTTTATTATAAACAGTAAGGCCACTCCCAGGCACAACAGTACAACCACCTAATAGTGTAGAACAGGACAACGCCAGAACTATAATTAATTCCTTAATATTCATCAGAAATTTATCCTTAAAAAATAATAAACAAAAAAGAATACAGAAAAATAGTATTAATTATAATCTCCCTAACAAAACTAGATTATAATATAATAAAATATAATATAATATAAAAATTTTGCTTAAGGGCCACAAGACACTAGGCTACTGGTCGTATCACTTGGTAAAAACAATAGAAATCAACTTAATGGCTTTGAAAAATTCAGGCCATTAAATAATAGGTAGTAAATTTATTAATTATTTTATTATTTAATATGTCTTATAAGATATTATTGCAAACAGAAAGTAAGAGCGGCCCATAAAATAATAGTGAAGATATTTATCAGAATTTATCGGAACTGAATACATACTCTCGATAACATTGTGAAAAAACACGGACCTACTTACATCAAATCCGTGTTCATATAAGAGACTTTAGTAATTAAGATGATAGAAAATAAAAAAACAACCAACTAACCTATCAAAAAACTCCAATTATAAAACCATAAATTTTGCCATATTATAAATAATAGCTCGGTAGTATCGAATATTTTTAGATTGTTTTAATTTTGAAGCTCACCACTTTGTACTTTTCTCGTTTATCAACTACCATTATCGATTGTTTTATATAGCAATAGAAGATCCGAGAATTGGGCATATTCCACAAAAACTTTATCAACTGGGATTACCATGAAAAAATCAACCATACTAAGAATCGCCAGACCAACTGACAACTTAACTAAAATTTCTGAAATGTACTGCCAAGGTTTAGGATTTATTATCCTGGAGCAATTCGAAGATCATGAAAATTTTGATGGTATTATTCTAGGGCATCCAAACCATCTCTGGCATCTCGAATTTACCCATCATCGTGGCACAACAGTAGGAAGATCCCCCACGCAGGACAATTTATTGGCCTTCTATATATCAGACCATTCAGAATGGTTAGAGCAGATATCATTAATGAAAAACGCTGGCTTTATTGCAGTCCCCTCTTACAACCCATATTGGGATATTGATGGTAAAACATTCGAAGATATTGATGGTTATCGGGTTGTGTTACAAAACACAGTATTCCCTGTTTGATTATTAATCGACCTTAAGCATACTTGCCCTAATAACCAACCCATACCTACGTTGTTTTATATTACGCAATAACATTATCAAAACTCAGCTATTGACACTGAGTTTTGATATATTCTTGCAAGTATTTCGTTTGCTGTTCGTTCTCAACAATCATTCTTCGGAGATCGAAATAATCTTGTTCAGCTGCTGGGTTAAGTCGTGGGGGGACTGCATGGCCCACGCTGCCGGAGGAACCGGCTTTGCCTTGATTACAGGTGGCCGCGATGCGCAACCGGCGATGACCAGCGGCAACATCGTTGCGAAGCACATCAATTTCAGATTTCGCATGAGCAAGCTCCTTTGTATGCTGATTATCCAGTTCAGACAGGAGCCTTATCCGCTCCTGCTGATTAACGATTTCATTCTGCTGCTCCAGCAACTCACTCTGTAGCTTAACTGTCGTATCAAGCTGTTTGGTATACTTACCGTAATAGTGGTAAGCCAGAAGCGAGACAAGCGCTAGTGCAATAACAGTATAACCATGAGAGTTAAACTTCATAATATCGCTCTACAAAAGTGAAAATGCTTTATCAATGACCGCATTGCTATAAGGCTGACTACCATTTTCCATGGTAATAACGGACTTAAGAAGCTTTGTCATAAATACTTCATTAAATACATCAACAACCTGATCACAAGTCACTTCAGTGTCTTTACATACATGGCTAATATAAGCATCAGTATTATTTTCATTATGGGGAGCCCATCGTGAAATGATACCTTTCACTGTTTTAAGGCCATGTTTCCGATTGTAATTATGCAGAATTTTAATCATTGCCCGAATACCATATTCAGGGCTGACAAACTGGCAGAAAGATTTATCGGTACGTTGTGATTCCGGTACCAAACCTTGCCAGTCATCACCCCAACGAATGTTGCCAGGGTTATTATTTCGAATACCTCTGCTCATAATTCACTCCTACTGTTTATTGCCTGTTTTGTTATTAACAACTTTTCTTAAGATCTGACCAAAATAGTCAGTTCCCAGATAACCAATAATCACACTGCCGATGTAAGCCAAGTCCGTGCTCATACCAAAAAAATTCAACACATCACGGATAAACCAAGCAATCATGGCACACATAATAGAATCCATAATTGACGTCCAAAATTTACCGCCGTTATATCGACCTCTGAGATAAGCCATTGCGGCAGCCAGTGCCGCTCCTATACCTTGTTCTTTGACTGACAGCAACCATACCCATAGCTGCATCCAGATGTCAGGCTGTTTATCCATGTATTTCATCCTTTACTCCCATTCATATAATGGGAATCCATAGGCTGCCGTGTAGCCTTAAATTTCAGTTAATAGGAATACTGCGAAATCAGTAGAATAAGAAAAGGCCACACATAGCGCAGCCTTAAATTTTATAAGGTGATTACTTACATTTAGTATAATATCGAGCTCATCAACAAACTCTGGTTGTATGTCATTACGTATAAGGGAATAATAATAATTAACAGATACATAATTTATTAAGGCATTAACTATTCCAATTAAACAATACTCTTTCTGTTAGCTATTATTCTACAAGAAACCATATTCTATCTATTTTTTAATTTCCCAATAATCCATCCTTCAATCAAAAGCAAAGAATTATTACTTCGCCTTGAACTTGCTACTTTCAAGTATCAACATGACCACCATACACTTAAACTCTGGAATGTATTTTTATCTTGTTATAGTGATCTCATTTCTGCTGATTCATTTAAAAACAAAATAAACGCTAAATCAAGGCTAAATCACTTCTCCATCTTTCTTCCTAATATAAAAACCTTTGTTTCTATCAATTTGCGCAAATACCCCTAAATGTATGCTGATATTTTCAATCATTTAACCTGGAAAAATGAACGTTCACAGGAAGATTTTTGTTACTCAAACAAACAATTATATCCAAAATATTTTATATCCTCACCGCCAACTTAAATGTTGGATTACCCTTCCCAATAGATTGTGAAATGACAAAGTAATCAGGTGAAAACAATTAAAAAAATAGAGCATCTAACATATCATAGCCACTAGCCAATAAATCTCCTTAATACTAAGATTAGATTACAACGTATAATAAACCACAATTCATGATAATTATGTACACCTGGCAATAAATCTCTCAAAGCAATTTTTTCAATAAAACGTTTCGCAAGTAATTTTTTTAAGGCAGGATCTTTTATCCTTTTTCTATACAAAATAAAAAAACTGCCAACCTCTCGTATTGCATGACGGCTCAGTGATCTTCTTAACGACTTTTCACCTTTAATTTCTTTTGAGATGTTAATAATTGAATCAACTACAGTAATATAGCTATCAGCCCGATGATATAATTTTTTAATTTCTTTTGAGCGAGTTATTGATTCCAAATTATGTCGATAACAATATAATAACTCCTCACAAAAGCCAATTCGATTCGCAATAAGTGACAAATTAATGGTCCATAAAATATCTTCGTGAAGGGTATTGTCTTTAAAACTTAGCTGGTTATTTATAATCAGCTCCTTTTTAATAAGTTGTAACCAAACAAAATGTGGCCATTCCCTACATTCAACACAATATTCTATCCACTCTTTACCCGTTAATATCCTGCCATAAGGTTGCCTACGTGTTATTCTTTTATTCTCCTGTGAGAATGGATCTTCTATGAAACTGACTCCATTGCCAATTAACACATCTAATTTCTGTTCAATAGCTTGATCAAGCCATTTTCTTAATGTTTGCGGTTTCAACCAGTCGTCACTATCAACAAATAAAATCCACTCTCCTCTCGCATACTTTATGCCATCATTTCTAGCTATTGAAACACCACGATTTTCTTGATTAAAGATCCGTATTCTATTATCTCTTTTTTTGTATTCATTAATGACTTCTAAGCTATTATCCGTTGATCCATCATTAATAATGACAACCTCAAAATTAATATTTTCTTGCGCAGATATTGAATCTAACAAACAGGCTATATAACTTTCATTATTAAATAGCGGGATAATGATAGTAATATCAAACTGAAACATCTATAGTCCTTTTAATGAATTAGTTGTTTTTGATAAGAACATTATTTTCATAGTAAAAATGTGCCTTTTCCCCATTGCTATTCACAGACCATACAATATTTTAAGCATCAGTTATAGATGGGATTAAAATTTTCATCAAAAAGAAGATAATTAAGTGTGATAATGATGAAAGAATATATCTGTAATTTACACATTACCGTCTCTTGTAAAGATAGAAACATTCATCCAAACCTATTGGAACAGTTTAAATAAATCGGTAAATGTAGCAGATAAAATCAACAGAATATTTTTGATTTACTAAGATTACTGTAATCTTACACATATAAATACAATTAAATATTTTAAGGTAAAAAAACAAATGTAATCAAAAATAAGAAATAGAATAAAACAATAGAGAAGGGCGAAAAACATTAACTATATTTACTAGCTATAATAATATAATAGATGTAAAGCTTATCATGACCTAATTAGAAAATAATATTAAAATAGATATTATAGTAGATACTACTCTTATTTAACCTATAATCAAATGGCATTTAAAAATTTAAAAGGCAATAATTATTGCCTTATTTATTAATGGAGAAATATTTAAAACTCATAAACATTCTGGATAACACGCTAAAGGAGACAACTGCACTATAATCCTTTTTCCTGCAACAATTCGTTGTTGGCTTTTCGCCTGTACCGCTCGTTTCCCATCCCAACGTAAACGAGTCCTTAAGAATAGCTCACTATGAGAAAACTGTGGGCTTAAACGCATAGAAAAAGTGAGGGGTAACATGTCCAAGCGATAATACATCTCACCCACTGTCAATACTTTACCTTCAACCACAGTAAGCAACGACACCTCAACGTCTGCCGTTTTAGGCAGAGAAACCGGCATGGTCACATCTCCCTCAATCAACCGTGATGCATCATGCTTGACTACTTCACTGACACAACCAGTAATCAGCAAGCACAACAAGACCAGCCCTATTTTGGTCACGGCAGGCTGATCCTGCGTTGTGACAACGGGGTATGCTGCCCATCCAACAAACGCTGCAATGTTGTCTCATGTTCAAGCCCTACGACAAGACCTCTACTTAGCACCACAGAAAGTGGCTCATTAACATTTTGCGGTATGTGTCCCAAAGTAACCTGACGGCCGCAACAAAGACTATTATTTTCATGGGGCACGCTTGTTAAATGAATGGGTAACGAATTTTCAATTTTCATACTCGCATTCCCAAAGATTCGCGCTGTTGAGAGTCAGCCGGAAGTTGAGCCTGCAATAACTCCAGCCAAAACTCAGCATGATCCAACATACTTGAAAGGCTTTCTTCAAAGAGAGCCAAATTTAGCCGACTAGCTGACATCTGCCGATAAAGCTGTACCATTAGCGTTGACTCATCAAAACCAAAATGAAGATCAAACTGATACCAATGACGATTAAAACTGGCTAATTGACGGAAAATCCCTTCTCCAACCGCAGTGATATCAGCTACATCTATCTGTAAAACGAGCTGGTCGCGTTCAGGAATTAAGATCAAAGAGAGATGAAGGTGCTCATCAAAACAGAGAGCGGCCACACCTTCATGATTTAAAGCCAGGTGCGGCAAGCCGAATTTAACAGCAAATTCAGACAAAACTTGGTTGACGATGGCTATCACATCCATCATGGGTTACTCCTGCTAGAGAAGGCAATCAGACCAACTTGAACTACCGAATGGTCAAACAAACGGGTTACTCCCGCAGAAAAGGGGGCCAGTTTACTACCATCATCTTTTGTGCCTCTGTCACTCAAGGGCAATTCTTTTAATAAAAAGGTCACTCCGGTGATTATCAAAAACCAAACACCAGAGCATAGGAGCGTGCTTTTTTTCCTTAACACGTTCTGCCTGTCAAAGATTGAAATCTTAATTGGGTATTTTCGCTTTTCTATACTTTTACCTTTAACGCTATTAGTAGATTTTAAAAACGAGCTTAAATAGCAGCATCCATCGATAAGAGCGCACCTCTCGGTGCACTCAGACTTATTCGCTAGCATTACACCACGCCAGTCGCCGCACGCCATGCTTGGACATGACTCTGATAAAGCTGCTGTATCAATTGCAAAACCTCTCTCATAAAATTGTTATTCAATGAGATCTGATCTTCACTCTTCTGTTTTTCATGTTGAGAAATAGACGAATCCACTTCATGTTCTTTAGCTTTAGCCTGAGAAAGTCCCTGTTCTACCTGCACCGAATTATTGGACATACTCTCTAAAGATTTCATCACTGAACTTAGGAACTGCTGCTTGCTGTTACGACTTTCAAAAACCAAGGTAATAGATTTCAGAGCACTCTTGTCAGCATCTTGTGCTACATTCCATACTCTACCAATTGCTGCCCGATCCGCATCGCTACTCTTACCTAGCTGTTCCAACTTAAGATCAATTAATTCGTTACGACCAGCAATATTACCTTCCAACGTCTTCTGCTGCTTAATCGCTTGACTATTTTTAGCGGAAGAAAAACCACCTATCAGCCCCGAACCAATCGTCATTAAGCCTGAAACCACTGCCATAGCAATCATCAACTTGGCGCTACGTCGCATCTCATCCACTTGTGACTTCTGAGCATCAATGGACGCTTTATTCTCAGTGTCACGCTGCAAAATACCCAGTTCACGCATCCTCTTTGCAATCTCAAACAGCAGCGACATCATATCTAGCGTATTATTTAATTCTTGTCCGACATTTCCTAAGCGACTGGGATCGAAACCCTGTTTCGGTACAATCAATTCAACCTTATCCGTGAGCCTAATTCTTTCCGGCTGTTGAATAGCAGCTTCATGTGCTGTTGGTGTCGGCATGGAGATTTTGTCAGTTACAATATCAACACTATTATTGACACTGTTCACCTGAGAACTATTGATATTATTAATAGCTTCCATCTTCTTACTCCCTAAATTTCCTGTGGTCGGCTGGCAAGGTTATTTATCATGTCTCCCCTGGCATTGAGCATCTGGAAAATCATTTCCATCACATGTTGGAAAGACTCTACCATTTGGGACAACTCCTCTTTAAGCCTGTCCATAACAGCCTGAAACGCGGTCAATTCACTACGTGAAAGCTGTACATCAGCTTGTCGGTTAGCCGCTTTACTCTGGAAGGCTGTATTGACAGTTTGAGCGGCGCCATTAGCAACATCAACCACCAAATCACTCGCCTGCATGCCCACTTTCAAGCTACGAGCCATAGTATTTGCCGCCGTACCAGCAACTTTTGCAGAAAACTCCGCCGCCTTTACTGCGACCTTGGATGCTACCTCAGCCGCCACCTTAGCCCCTACCTCTACAACTTTACTACCAACCTTAGATGCCACGTCAGCAACTGCTTTGCCCATCTTAGCGCCCATCTTGGCTATCATTCCGACTGCCGAGCCGCCAAAACTGACTGCCAGCGCCGCCAAAGACACTATAATCTCAATCGCCATCATTGCTGGGCCCAGCCATTTCATGGTTTCCTTGCTGATTAAACCCGCTTTAGCCGCTTCTTGTAGTCCTTGAGAGGCCACCCCCATTACTCCTCCGGCAATCAGCAAAGCGCCTGCTACCGCACCAACACCAGTAGCAACCATAATTGCGCCAACCACAATTGAAGCAATCGCACTGATCCAGCCAAAGATCTTAGAAAACAATCCAGATTTCTGCGCCTCTTTAGCAGAATTTTCAGCTTCTTTAATCTTCTGCTGGTTCTCATCCATTTTCTGCAAGCTTTCCTGACGCGCCCGCTGGATATCTTGGATCTTTAACTTTGTTTGATTACGCTCGATCTCGCTGGTCAATTTGCCCAATTCAATCTCTATCGCCTCAGATGAGGACAATACTAGAGAAGACAGCAGCGACGTTCCTGTCAGCTTCGTTGTCAGTTCCTTTATCAGCCCTGTAGCCTGCTTGGACTCTTGTATAATCGATTCGAGCTTAACCATTTCTTCTCGCCCAAGGCGAGCATTACTCACCGCCAATGGCGCTGGCAATGATACCCTTCGTGACTTAGCTACATCAGCCGACAAGTTACTTGCCTGGCTAGGCGTAACAAGTTGCTCTCCTTTAGGGGGTGTAGCCACAGAGATATCATCAACCAGTAGACTCCTTTCCGGTTGAGAAACTCGGTAATCATTTGTTATCGGAATCATCTTTCTGAGTCCTTTTTATTGTGATGGCTTCTAACATTGCACTGGAACTGGCAGCTAAAGCAGCCTGTTCCGGCAAAGCTGCCGCAAGTTGTTGAGCCGAGTAGAAGCCACTCTCAGCCCCATCAAGTTCTCCTAATTGCAGGAGACATTCGGCAGCATGAAATGGAAAACGGGGCTCATTAATATCAAGCATCGCTCCGTAGCTATAGCTTTGAATCGCCTGCTCCAGTTGCCCCATTGCCTGACGGCACGCGCCCAATCCAAGGAAGAACCGGGAATCATAGTGATCCAACATACACAAAGCCTGGAATATCTTATGTGCATCCTGCCATTTGCCTGACTGATACTGGTTGAATGCTAATGAGTAAAGTTGCTCCAACGTATCACTAGAAATATCTTTCAACATGGCAAGGGTGCCGCCATCATGAAGAAAAGATTCCAGCTCTTGTGCATATTGGTCAGAAGTCGTTGATGTTTCTTGATGCTCCATAATCATTCCTTAAATTGCGCCGAGAATATTGCGCATGATGCTGTCATACTTTTGAATAAAACGGTTTAACGCCTCAATAGCCGCGTTATAACGGGAACTCGCCTCATTTAAGCGTGTTGTTTTTTCCTGGACAGTATTGTTTAACGGATTTACACGATCATTAACCGAAGTAGAGAAATTGGCTAACTTATTATTTTCCTTGTCATATTTATATGAATCCTCCAGACCTGTCATAGCGCCACTTTGCTTATTGGGACTTTCTAAAAATATCTTAATAGAAATTTTAGGGTCAGAAGATATCTTCTTTAATAGCTTATATTCAGCACTTTTCTCAAAAGCAGCCTGATCACTAAAACCATATTTCTTATGATCCAATAAATTGAAGGAATCGGAATCGGTAATATTAAGCGTCCCATTAGCTGCTAATTTCGCATTAATCTCCGATTGAATAACACTGTAAACCTTTAACTCTGCGGTCAATGTAGCCAATTCATCACGTAACTCAAGTCGTTTTTTATCATGACCTGACATAACAGAAACGAATATATCGATTACATCATCATCAAGACGATCCGGCGTTAAATTAAAATGAACCGCAGCCAGAAAATCTTTTAATGTCCAAGTTTTTAATGCTGAACTATTCAAGAAAGATTTAAGATTTTCGATCCCATTTTTTATTTGGCTATCTAAGTGACCACCTTTAACAACAGCGTCCGCTGGCAGAAAATAGGCAATCAGTTTTTTCAGGAGTTCTTTATCGTTAGTGATAACAACAGAACCAGATTCAATCTTGATCTTCTTCTCAAGAATAAGCTCAACCAATTCATCAAGCTTCGAAGATCCAGAACCTTGTAATTGCTCTAGCGAAACCCCGTTCAGATCTTTCAAAAAAAGCTGTGGGTCATTTTGATATGGCCTAATTTCCACCTTCAAACTCCTTATACAATAATGCCACGCATACGAGGTGGGCGACGGAGACGCTTTCCCTCTTCCAAAGAGGGAGGTTGGTTGCTTCGTAAGCGATTAACTTCTGTCAGCAACTCTTGCTCAGCATTCTGAGCCAAAGTAACGTCAGCATGACCAAACAGTTCTGTACCCACACTTGGGTTGATGCCAAGAGACTGCCACATCTCCTGCAATAGTTGCAGTCTGTGATCACTGTCTTTAATGGCCGCCTCAGCAGCTTGCAGTACTTTGGCGTTGGGTTCCTCTTGCATCAGTGACTCCTATAATAAAGAGAGATATTGCTTCTTCCTGTCAAAGTTGGACTTTTTTTTGTTGTTTTCTCATTTGATGTAGCGATATAACGCAACTGGCTTCTAACTCAAACCAGCCAGGCGCCACCTCACTCGCACCGGTCCAGCGATGGTAGAACCGGGCCAAACGTTCATCATTAAGGGGAGAGTCAACCAAAGTATTAACTTGACCATAAAGCCGGCTATCCGGCCCAAGCACTGCCATCGTTGCTGTCGCCAACAGATAAAGAGGCGCAAATGGATTAGCAAGCCCCCGGCGCTGCCGGGTGCGACGTAACATGATGATCCAAACTCGCGGCGCATCATAGCGCCAGGCAATTTCACAATCTTCATACCACACACGCCAACCAAGAGGGATCGCGCTACTTCCCATATAGTGAGGGTGAACCGAATAACCCCGCTCCTCAAACCAAGGTGTAAGTGGATCATGGTTCATAGGCACACCCTGCCAAGAGGTTGGATATTGATCTGTTGAGTCAACTCTTGATACGAGAGTACCGGCAAGCCGTGGTGATCACCTTCAATTAACTTACGGACATAGCGACGAATATCCATTGATACGATTAACACTGGCTTATTCTGCATTTGTGTTAAATCGCCCACTGTTTTCTTCATCTGTTCAAGGAAACTTTGCGTCACCGCTGGGTCCAGCGCCAGATAACTACCTGCGCTCGTTTGACGAATACCACTCCGGATCTGCTCCTCTACCTGTTGATCCAATAAATAGGCGGGCAGGATATTGTTACCATTAGCATACTTGTAACAAATGTAACGCTTGAGACTACTGCGAATATATTCCGTTAATTGCACTACATCTTTCTCCTTCTGCCCCCACACCACCATAGCTTCGAGAATCGTACGTGTATTACGAATAGAGATGTCCTCACCGACCAGCCGCTGCAATATCTCAGTCATCCGCTGCAATGGAATTATGCGCATGGCCTCCTTGACTAATTCACCATAACTCCCCTCCATCTGTTCCAGAAGATAACGGGTTTCCTGCACGCCAATAAAATCTTCGGCGTACTCCCGCAACACATGTGACAAATGCCAGGTGATTACCTGAGACATGGATAAAAACGCCAGCCCGGACTTCGCCAAACGTTCCTGATGTGCTTCGGCCACCCACAGGGTTGGCTGATTAGGCAATAGCGGTTCCCCCTCTTCATAAGGAATAACCAACAATTCCAACTGACTGACCGGTTCCTGCACCAGCAAATGTGATGAACGCAGCCGACCACGAGCAACAGGCACCTCTTGTAGCTGGATCAGGTATTCCCCCTCCTTCATTCCCTCATTAAAGCGTAAGTGGATACCCGGAAATGGTACCCCTAAATCCAAATAGAGGGCGCGTCGTACCCGTATTAATTCATCATTCAGTGAAATAGCTTCCAGTTCAGCCTGTAATCCCGCGTCCACATCAATAAGCAAAGGAACCGTCATCGCAAATTCCTCTTTCTCACTAAGCTTGCCAGCTTTGGCCTTACTACCGCTTTTGGGTTTAGGTTTGGCTGCCGGAGCGCCTGCTCCTTGGGCTAATAGGCTAGGAAGATCCGTTTCCTGGCTGGCGCTGGCTTGTCGCTGGCGTTGGAACAGCAAATAACCGCCACCTGCCACCACCAGTGCAAGCATGAAGAAGGTTAATGTAGGGAATCCGGGAATAAGGCCAAATAGCACCAATAAAACGCCGCCAATCAGCAGTGCCTTTGGTTGGGCAACAACCTGCTCGCCGATCTCATTACCCAGATCCGAAGCGTCTTCCGACGAAACCCGGGTAACAATGATACCTGCGGTGATAGCGATCAATAGCGCCGGAACCTGAGAGACCATACCATCACCAACGGTCAAAATAGCGTAGAGCTGCAATGCATCAGCCGCCGACATTCCTTTCTGGGTGACGCCTATGGTTATCCCACCCAAAATGTTGACAAAGATGATGAGGAGACTTGCAATCGCATCACCCTTAACAAATTTCATCGCACCATCCATCGAACCAAACATCTGGCTCTCTTTTTCGATAATGCTGCGCCTCTCTCTGGCTTCATTGACGTCAATAACGCCGGCACGCATATCTCCGTCGATACTCATCTGTTTACCGGGCATGGCATCAAGAGAAAAGCGGGCGCTCACCTCAGCTACGCGTTCCGAACCTTTGGTTATGACGATAAATTGTACAATGGTGATGATCAGAAAGATCACTATCCCGACAATCAGGTTGCCGCCGACAACGAAATTACCGAAGGTATAGACTATCTTACCGGCATCTGCTTGCAGGAGGATCATCCGGGTGGTACTGACTGAAAGCGCCAGACGAAATAGCGTTGTCACCAGTAAGACCGCAGGAAAAGCGGAAAACTGTAAGGGGGAATTGATATAGACCGCCATCATCATGAGCACCACCGAGATGGTCATATTAATGGCGATCAAAATGTCAAGCAGGATAGGCGGAAGCGGCAACACCATCATGAAAACTACGGCTAGCAACAATATCGCCAACATGATGTCTTTACGCTCGCCAATCAGACGCAATAACTCAAACCCACGGCTCATAATAGCGCCCCTTGAGCGAGATAACGTTGATAAGCACTACGCGCTTCTTCCAGGTTCCCCTCCTGTTGACAAGCGCGGCTAACACAAAGCCAGAGGGCTGCGTTTTGTTCGCCCTGTTCTTGTAAGAGAGTGCAATGTTCTTTTGCCGCGCTCCCCTCTTGCAGTTTAAGTAATGAAACCACCAAGGCGCGACGCCCTTCCTGATGTTCTGGATGCAAAGCCAGTAATGCATCCAATAAAATACGCGCTCGGTCAGGATGACCGTATTGAAGTTGTAGCCAGCCGAGCAGCAACAGGGCGCTCTGCTGTTTAGCACTGAGAGTCATGGTCATACCTTGTGCAACAGGTGCAGAGCCATCTGCAACAACTGTTCATCTTGATTCATTTTTTCCAACAGGGAGACAGCATGCTGTACCCTGACGTCATCATCTTGTTGCAAAATTGTACGCAGACCACTCACAGCCTGACGGAAATCATGTGGGCGCAACAGAGAGTGAAACCCATCTTGCGGGCAAGCAAAAGCCAACAAAGCCTGATCAGCCTTGTTAGCGGGATAAAGACGTGCAGAGTGAGTCTCAACGGATTGACCATCAGGCAATAACGCGTAGCGATCAGGTAAACTAACCCCTATCTCTTCCCGACTGATCGCCGTTAGTTGTTCAATTCCTATATGGGCGGCAGCGATTTTGCTCACGAAGCGAGCACCTCTCGCTGTACTCTTAATAAAGAGCGAAATGCCTGATGCAGCAAAGGCAAGGTTATATCTCGTTCATCCAGTGTCACAAACAATAACAGGCGATCTTCCCCCAACCAGCCACAACGCAAGGGCAGTTCTGGCCCCTGACCACTGAAAGTGAGTAACATCGCCTTAACCATGACCTCTTTTCCCTGATGCCAGGGAATTTCGCGGGCCAGCCAAAGTGTTAATGCGCCACCATAGCGCTCAATTTGTAACGTACCAGAATACTCAAAATCGATTTGAATCAAGGGACTAGAAACATCAGACATCTCCATACCCAAATCCTGACAAAACTGGAGCAACTGTGGCTCTATCCAGTTCATGACGCTCCCTCTCCCGACCACAATTCGTCTTCTTCTCTCTCAATTGCTGTATCCAGCGCCAGTTGACAAGCATTAAGCAAATTTTGACGCTGTTCTTCATCACTGAACACTTCTACCGGAATCAAGCGAATCAATCGCTTCAACTCCCGATAGAAATGAATTTGAGTTTGGCTATCTTGCAATCCCAAAGCATGACCGAGCATTTCAATATCCCGCACGTTGGCCCAACGTTTCTCAACCAGAGAAACGACATCCCCCATAAGGTCAGAAGGCCCGTATGCCATGGCTCTCCCCCTCTATCACGCTTTTCCATAACTGCTCAACCTGAACCGATAAGCTGTTAAGCAAACGGAGTTTATGCATGTCACTCATTACACGTTCCAGCTTAATCGGATCGAGTTGCCGCTGTTGGCTGTCCAAATCAGCGCTCAGCGCTTTCATGATGAATCCGGTTACTTCCATCAGGGAACTACTCTTGAAATTGGCTTGAATATCTCGCCAGGCAGCCGACAGCCCTTGATAATCCATCACTGCATCACGATAGATGTTGCGCAACGCTTGCAAGTTGCCAACCCCATTTCTCGCCGCTGTCGTGGCATCAGGCGTAATGCGGGCTCCCAACTCGATAGCAATCCCTTGCTCTTGCGCTAAACGTGACAACTCCTGATCAATCAATGTCAATATGGCATGTGCCTCCGGCCTGCCAGCCAGCGCGTCACGGGCCTGACTCAGCGCATAAAATTGCTCACTCACCTCGCCAGAGAAACTTTCCAGATAAGCCTGTAACTGAGCAATATTAGTCAGTTGAGCGCTATTTAAGTGAGAGATCAATGCTTTGACCTTTTGTTGACGCTCCAAATCCGGCACCTTCTGCAAATATTCGCCCACCAGCGCCTCAATTTCTCGTACCCTGGCATGCCCATCGCTAACTTTACGCTTGGAGAGCGGCATATCTTTGCGCTCCGAAAATGCAAAGGTCAGCTCTTCAGCCGCATCAGCAAAAGATTGGGATGCCGATACCAACACGGCTTTCTCTCCCTGAAACTGACCAACCTTAGCCTGCTCCTGTTGTGCGGTAACCCCGGTACCCGGTTCTGATAAAGTTATCGAATGAAGATGATTCTGGATAATATCCATAGCCTACCTTGTCATATCAGAGTTAATAATGAACAAATTATAAAGATACCGTCCCAGCGCCTATGCCAAAATCAGTCGTGAATTTTTAGCAAAATCCGTCGTAATCCAAGGCAGAGTCCCATTGGTCTGGTGTAAGGCGCATCAAGCATGAACAATACGCCGTGAATAAGATCAGGAAATCTCACCGATAAAGCAGGGAACGTCCAGGCAAACTCCAACCATTTTCTAAAAACTCCCGACTCAGGTTGCAATCCCTCCCCCTCTCCCTTCTTTATAGTATTTGCAGCAGAGGTTATATAAACGATCATGAAGCTTTCCCTTGACCATATTCCCGGCCAAATGCGCCACGCCATTAATGAATGCCGGCTAATTCAGATTCGCGGCAGGGTTACACAGGTCACGGGTACACTACTTAAAGCCGTCATTCCTGGTGTACGGATAGGTGAACTTTGTCACTTACGCAATCCTGACAACACGCTGTCGCTTTTAGCGGAGGTGATTGGATTCCAACAACATCAAGCGCTGTTGACGCCACTTGGTGAAATGTTTGGCATCTCTTCAAATACCGAAGTCAGTCCAACCGGAGCCATGCACCAAGTTGGTGTGGGTGATTACCTGTTAGGACAAGTCCTTGATGGGCTAGGTAATCCGTTTGCCGGCGGCCAATTGCCGGAACCACAAGCTTGGTATCCCGTTTATCGAGATGCCCCGGCTCCTATGAGCCGTAAACGGATTGAACACCCGCTTTCACTCGGTGTACGCGCTATTGATGGCTTACTCACATGCGGTGAAGGCCAACGTATGGGGATTTTTGCCGCGGCGGGCGGCGGAAAAAGCACATTGCTATCTACGTTGATTCGTAGCGCCGAAGTTGATGTTACCGTGCTGGCGCTCATTGGTGAACGTGGCCGTGAAGTACGGGAATTCATCGAATCGGATCTTGGTGAAGAGGGGCTAAAACGTTCCGTGCTGGTGGTCGCGACCTCAGATCGCCCGGCAATGGAGCGAGCTAAAGCAGGGTTTGTCGCTACGTCAATCGCTGAATATTTTCGTGATCAAGGCAAACGTGTACTGCTATTAATGGATTCTGTGACCCGTTTCGCCCGAGCACAACGAGAAATAGGTTTAGCTGCCGGTGAACCACCAACCCGGCGTGGTTATCCTCCGTCAGTGTTCGCGGCTTTGCCACGATTAATGGAACGTGCGGGTCAATCCGACAAAGGTTCGATTACCGCCCTCTATACCGTATTGGTGGAAGGCGATGACATGACAGAACCCGTAGCAGATGAGACTCGATCTATCCTTGATGGTCACATTATTTTGTCACGCAAGCTGGCTGCGGCTAACCACTATCCCGCTATCGATGTGCTACGTTCCGCCAGCAGGGTAATGAATCAAATTATTACTCCTGAACATCAGGCTCAAGCTGGCCTGTTACGCAACTGGTTAGCTAAATATGAAGAAGTGGAGCTTTTGTTGCAGATTGGAGAGTATCAAAAGGGGCAAGATCTCGTTGCTGACAATGCCATTGCGCGTATTGACGCAATACGTAGCTGGTTACGCCAAGGCACTCATGAGCCAAGTGATTTACCGCAAACTTTAGCGCTATTACAGCAGATAACAAGATAATGATTAGCCGTTTACAACGCATAAAAGCCTTACGAGTCGAACGCGCTGAAAAACATTTTTCTCTGCAACAAATGAAACTACAAACAGCCCGTCAAAACCATCAACAGGCTTTGCAAACCCTGCAAGATTACGGTCAATGGCGAATAGAAGAGGAACAGCGGCTTTTTGCACTGTGTCAGGGCAAACCTATTGACCGTAAAGGTCTTGAACGCTGGCAACAACAAGTTGCCCTGTTGCGCGAAAATGAAGCGCAATTGGAAAAGCAAGCGGCTGAAATGAAAGAAAAAGTAGAGCTGGAACTCCGTCAATTACAAGAGTGTCAGCGTGTATTGCACCACGCACGCCAGCAGCAAGAAAAATTTAATGAATTGGGTCGTCAGCAACAAGAGGCGATCCGTGCCCAAGGTGAATACCAGGAAGAGCTGGAACAAGAAGAGTTCCATCGCCAAGAAAGAGTGTAAAACAGAAGAGTATGAACCCACTGACAGCTATCGGCAAAGGTGTCTCCTCCCTCCCAACGTCGTCTCCCACAGAGGCAGACGCAGATTTGCAACGCCGTTTCGAGCAAGCTATCACCTCTCATGCCGCCAACACACGCCAGTCAACCACACAGCGGACAGAACAACCGTTAACTAACTCGGCAACGTTAACTAACACAACAACGTTAACTAACACAATAAATAGTAAAACAGCGGATCGGCATGCTACACATGACTCAGATGAGGAGTTTCCACCATTCGGCTCCCCCCAACCGGTAATTGATGATACGCGCAAGCAAGCCTTACCATTGGCAGGCCATGACATGCCTGCGCCACCTCAAAATCAGAAGAAAAATTTATCGACCTCCGTTCATCGCCTTAGTGAGATCGCTAGCGAGATACAAGAGTCTCTGTCAGCACCTGGAATCCCAACGCATCAGCCAAACCTGAACGTCTTGCCTGATTCCGGCCTGAAACCAGTTGATATCACTGTGACTGGCCATCCTGACGCAACAATGACGCCTGTACAGCAAAACGCAAACGATGAACTGGCATATCATGCAGTGATACAGACAACACCTGGCCGATCCCCATCTCAACCAGACACACAACGCGGTGCTACTCCTCACCAACAGACAGATCCGACTTCACTTATACCTGCTCACTATGCCAACGAAAGCAACATCGCCAACGAAAGCAACATTACGGAAAAAAAAGCGTTGGATGAAGTCGAGACCTACCATTTGTTGGCACCAAAGCCAAAAGAGTCTGACTCTCAATCCTCTTACTCCGGCGGATCAGATGGGAAAACCCCTTTCTTGCCGCAAACACCACTTCTGCCAGGGGAACGCATCCTCGCCACGATGCAAGCAACTTCAACCATATCTCCCCTTTTGGAAGCATTGATCGACAAACTGAGTGTGGAGATCAGTATCGAACTCACACAGCAACCGCGTCCGGCCACATTACACTTGACGCTTCCTAGCCTGGGGGCGCTTGAGATCCAACTCACTAATGAGTACGGCAAACTTCAAATCGAGATTTTAGCGAATCCCGCAGCTCAACAACTCCTGAAACAGGCACGCTTTGAACTGATTGAACGTTTACAACTTCTTTACCCAACACAAACGGTTGAACTCTCCCTTCCGCCTCAAACGGATAGTGAACACGGATCACGTCAACGTCGCAGCGTATATGAAGAATGGAAAAAAGATGCATGAATGACCTAACCCTATCCAAAGTTTCATTAGAAGAATTAACGCTGCATCAGACCCTGAATCGCCACCAGCAACAATTTAGTTGGGATAATAGCCATCTCTCTCTGGATGTGGCCGCCCCTCCCCAAACGTTGGACAGGGCATTGATCGCCCATTGGCAAGGACAAACTTTTTCCTTTTACTGCCATGCAGCCGAGCTAGCATTGTGGCTTGCTCCTGATCTACAACAAGCGAATCTCACCTCGCTCCCTCAAGATCTGCTGCTGGCACTGCTGGAATATCAGAGCAAAGTGCTACCCACTCTGTCATGGTCAGCACTGCGTACCACGTCGGAACGCCCTTTGTCAGCTTGTTTACAATTACGCCTTGAACGGCCGGGGGCCACATTGCCGCTCTGGTTACCAGAGCCATCCCCTTTAATTGCTATATTGCCAGAACGTCAACCTGGCGAGTGCCTGTCTATTCCATTACGACTTTCTCTGCAATGGGGAGCAATAACCCTGACTTTAGATGCGTTTCGCACCCTGGAATCAGGGGATGTGCTGCTACTGCCCCCACAGCAACAACCAGATGCCCCTTTATTAGCGTATCTGGAAGGACGCCCTTGGGCTTACTTTAAATCCCATGACCATAAACTGGAGTTAATCACTATGCACACCCCCTCCTCTGACAATTCTGACGACACTCTGCCAGTAACGGACTTAAACGACCTGGAGGTTCATGTCAGTTTCGAAGTGGGTCGTCAGACCTTGGATCTACAGACACTCACCAGCCTGCAACCCGGTTCATTACTCGATCTTGGCGTTCCCTCAGACGGTGTAGTACGTATTCTTGTCAATCAGAAATGCCTGGGTTCAGGGCGGTTGGTCGATATTGAGGGGCGTCTGGGAGTAAGAGTCGAACATCTCTCCGTGGAGAAACAATCATGATCCAGCTACCGAACGAATTGGATCTCATCATCGGTCTGGCTTTGCTGGCTCTGCTTCCCTTTATCGCGGTAATGGCAACCTCTTTTCTCAAACTGGCCGTGGTATTTTCCTTATTGCGTAACGCGTTGGGCGTACAGCAGATCCCACCCAACATGGCTATGTACGGATTAGCCATTATCCTCACTATCTATGTGATGGCTCCGGTGGGTTTCGCCACTCAAGATTACCTGCGTCAAAATGAAGTTTCATTCAGCAACTCACAATCAGTAGAGAAATTTGTGGAAGAGGGCCTGACACCTTACCGAAACTTTCTTAAACAGCATATCAAGCCCAGTGAACGCACTTTTTTTATCGACAGTACCCGACAAATTTGGCCAAGCCAGTACGCAGATCGGCTAGAACCAGACAGCTTGTTGATACTGTTACCCTCCTTTACAGTCAGTGAATTAACCCGAGCTTTTGAAATCGGGTTTCTGCTTTATCTGCCGTTTATTGCAATCGATCTCATTATTTCTAACATTCTGCTCGCAATGGGAATGATGATGGTTTCTCCAATGACTATCTCTCTTCCTTTCAAGTTACTGTTATTTGTCCTGCTTGATGGCTGGACACGCCTGACACACGGCCTTGTTATCAGTTACGGAGATTGAATATGAGTAATGCTGATATTTTGCATTTCACCAGCCAATCGCTCTGGTTAGTGTTAATCCTTTCCCTGCCTCCGGTACTCATGGCTGCGGCAGTGGGAACATTAGTCTCGCTAATCCAAGCACTCACCCAAATACAAGAACAAACATTGGGTTTTGTTATTAAATTAATCGCGGTCGTTATCACCTTGTTCGCGACAGCTACCTGGCTTGGCAACGAACTTTATAGCTTTGCCAACATGACCTTTCTTAAGGTGCCGCTGATCAAATGACCTTACCAGAGCTCCAGCAGCAAATGCTGGCTTATACCCTGCTATTACCGCGCATCATGAGCTGCTTTGTGATATTCCCTGTGCTCAGCAAACAGATGCTAGGTGGTGGGTTAATCCGCAACGGCGTGGCTTGTTCACTGGCCCTCTATGCTTACCCAACTGTAGCCGGCAACCCACTGCCCACATTAGGTAGCCTGGAGTTGACGCTGTTGCTCGGTAAAGAAGTCCTGCTTGGTTTGCTCATTGGCTTTATCGCTTCTATTCCATTTTGGGCGATGGAAGCCACCGGTTTTATTATAGATAACCAACGGGGAGCAACAATGGCGTCAGTGCTTAACCCTTCCTTGGGAAGTCAAACTTCACCCACAGGTCTGTTATTAACTCAAACGCTAATCACACTTTTTTTCTCCGGCGGCGCTTTTCTTAGCCTGCTTGGCGCTCTCTTTCAGAGCTATAACAGTTGGCCAGTGACGCAGTTCTTCCCCAACATTACCAACCAATGGCTCCATTTTTTCTATGGTCAGTTTAGTTATCTGCTGCAACTCTGCGCCCTGATGGCCGCCCCTTTGTTAATTGCCATGTTTCTGGCTGAGTTCGGGTTAGCACTGATTAGCCGCTTCGCTCCTTCTCTTAACGTTTTCGTGTTGGCAATGCCAATCAAAAGCGCAATTGCCAGTCTGCTACTGGTTATCTATATCCAGTTATTGATGCATCACGCCTATGACAAGGTGCTGTTAATTCTCTCCCCGGTACGCATGTTAATCCCTATTCTGGAGGCGCCATGAGTGGAGAAAAGACTGAAAAGCCTACCCCCAAGAAACTCCGGGATGCCCGGAAGAAAGGCCAAGTAACCAAGAGTAACGAAGTCGTCTCTACCTCCTTAATCTTGGGGCTAATCGGCATGATGATGGTCATGTCTGAATACTACTTGGAGCATCTGAGTAAACTGATGCTAATCCCGGCTAATCTGCTAGATAAACCCTTTCCCCAAGCCTTAAACCATGTGGTTGAAAACTTGATGCAGGAGCTGGTCTACCTCTGCTTGCCAATTCTGAGCGTTTCCGCTTTGCTATCGCTGGCTTCACACTTCGCCCAATACGGTTTTCTACTGAGTGGACATTCCATCAAACCTGATATTAAAAAGATCAATCCTGTTGAAGGCGCTAAAAGAATCTTCTCTATCAAGAGTCTGGTGGAATTCATCAAATCGATACTTAAAGTGGGGTTGCTCTGTACCTTAGTCTGGGTGACTTTGGCAGGCAACCTACAAGCGTTACTCTACCTACCAGAGTGTGGGGAGAAATGCATCACCCCTGTACTGGGAATGATGTTAACCCAGTTAATGACCGTGTGTGGCATTGGATTTATCGTGATCTCTATCGCTGATTATGCTTTCGAACACTACCAACATATTAAGCAGCTTAGAATGAGCAAAGACGAGATCAAACGGGAATACAAAGAGAGTGAAGGCAGCCCAGAGATCAAAAGTAAGCGACGTCAATTTCATCAAGAATTACAGTCGAGCAATATGCGTGCCAGCGTCAAGAACTCATCAGTGATCGTCGCCAACCCAACTCACATTGCGGTGGGTATCCGTTACAAGAAAGGGGAAACACCATTACCCCTTATCACGCTCAAGTTCACCGATGCTCAGGCCCTACAAGTTCGACGTATTGCCGAAGAGGAAGGTATTCCGGTGTTACAACGTATTCCTCTGGCACGGGCGCTTTATCAGGATGGCTTAATCGACCACTATATTCCTGCCGATCTCATCCAAGCTACCGCAGAAGTGTTACGCTGGCTAGAACAGTGGCAAGATCGTGCTCCTGAGTCGTAACCTGTTCCCAAATAGCGTTTTTTAACAGCGAAACTACATATATGACTGAGCATTGGCATTCAAAACACCTCGCCAATGCTCAATATAAACGAAATATAATTCAGATTCGTCTCTTAATTATTACGATTAGATTACATAATAACAA
This sequence comes from Photorhabdus akhurstii, assembly GCF_019090985.1. Taxonomy (NCBI): domain Bacteria; kingdom Pseudomonadati; phylum Pseudomonadota; class Gammaproteobacteria; order Enterobacterales; family Morganellaceae; genus Photorhabdus; species Photorhabdus akhurstii. The sequence goes on from NZ_CP020335.1 coordinate 4,348,541, forward strand.
CAAATTTAATATAAATAAAAATTACCGCCAATAAACCAACATTCCTTAAACAATATTATAATAAACAATCCAATTCAGTTCGGTTGATTTTACCTTTTTATCGATTGATCAAATCGTTGAAACCAGATTGAATTTATTATTAAGTAATTTATATTACATATAGCCATTTGGATTTCACTTTGCGCTGACTTCTATACCTGTTAATCCGTTAATATTACTCTAGTCATTACAATTATTAACGTATTCTGAACCATTAATACATTGCCTGAATAAAAGGAGATAACTATCAATATCAGTCAGGAAAAAAGGCCCAGTTTATGATTAAAAGTGCGAAATCTATCGGCAATGGTTATCGTATAAAAATTTGATCGCTTTTTACTCTTCGTTTATAAAACGTGAGAATAATTCGGTATTCGGGCCAAGGAACATAAATAGGCCCACTAGCAAAAATCATTTTAATTAAAAGGTGCTATAGTTAACCATCAGGTTAAATACATAAACTATTCTTTCTGTCTATTTCAGGCAGCGAAAACGAAGAAAATATCTATTAATAATAATGTGATTTGTATTTTTAAGACATACACCAACAGATCCAGGACAATAGAATGAACGGCATCACAACATCAGGGAAGGGAATGGATATCTCGCTATTCCAACGTAGCATGCCTGCCTTTAACGTTATAGAACATCCTCAGGAAGGGATATATATCCTACTCGAAGGTGAAATGACATGGCAGGATAGTACCAATACCTACGATATCTCCCACAACGAACTGCTTTTTGTTCGTCGTGGCAGTTATGCAGCAAAAACGCGTAGTGATACCTGTAAGCTACTCTGGTTGCCTCTGAGCACCGCTTTTCTCCACGGTTTTTTGCAACGTTTTGGCACTCTGCTCAGTGAGGTCGAGCGGCACAATATGCCAACACCCGAATTAATTGCATTTACCTCATCGCCTCTGTTATCTCAAAGTATAAATGGGCTGGTCGATTTACTGGCTCATGATTACCCCACAGCGTTGGGTCAACTCAGAACAGAAGAGTTGCTATTGTTATTAGCATTTGGAGAACAAGGCACTTTGCTCATGTCAGTATTACGACAATTGAGCAACCGCCAAGTGGAACGTTTGCAGAGTTTTATGGAAAACCACTACCTTAAGGAGTGGAAACTCAGTGAATTCGCTAAAGAATTTGGTATGGGATTAACCACTTTCAAAGAGTTGTTCCGTTCGGTATACGGAATATCACCACGCGCCTGGATCAGTGAACGCCGCATTCTTTATGCACACCAACTACTACTCAACAGTGAGATGAGTATTGTTGATATCTCAATGGAAGCTGGATTCTCCAGCCAATCTTACTTTACTCAAAGCTATCGAAGACGCTTTGATTGCACCCCCAGTCGGGCCAGGTATGGCAAAGAGTAACGATTGGCTAAAATAATCTGACGTTTTTTACAAGTTAACCATTGGCCTGACAGATAAAATAAGGCCATTCCTAATTTAATCGACAAGAGTGACTAGCAGCAAGATGAGCATAGCATGAGCCAGCAAGACCATAATCAGACTCGAACCAGCATGTTTCTCGGCCGCAAGATCTCTGTCATGCAGTCGGGAATTCCACGCCGGGATCAGTTACTCGGAAAATCATCGGCTATTCAGTATCAAAATAGCGACATTATTAATAGCCAACAGTTTATTTTATTACAACGCTTGCTACCCAGACATCTGCTGGAAAGCTTGATGAAGTCCGTCTGGTTTCGTAGACGGTTAAATTGTGGACAAGCTTTGCGGCGTGATGATCTACAACAGCTCATCAGAGCGGCGGCAGAACCGGAATGTGACTGGAATAAGGTATTGGGCGACCGCATAAACCTGGCTGACAGGCATCTTTTACAGCACTGGGTATTACACCCGCTATTTAACTGGTGGCTCCGTTTGTTGGAGCCAGAGATAGATTTCTGGTTCACTGAATTTGAGCAGTTACAGATCCAAGAACGGCAATTGCGGGCTAAAGCGCATTTTTGGCAGCAGGTGGAAAGTGTCCCATCTCAATGCCGTAAACAACATCATCAAGAGGTTATATCTTTGCAAACAGCGCTTAATCAACGCAAACAACTATTAGAAAAATTGCTGTTGACAACGGAAACCCAAGCTCGCGAAGCATGGCCCAACTGGTTTACCGGGCTGGATGCGCTCCAAGCTGGCGGCGACCTGACCGCTTTTACACCGGTTCCCGAAGCACTGTCATCCTGTTGGACGTGGTTAACCGCTTTAGAGCATGACAACGAGTCGGCCATTCACTTACAAAAATGGCTTTGTGCCCGTGTTCTGTGTCTGCCACAGGACAGTTTTTATTGGCAATCGACGACGACCTAATTATTAGAGGAAACATGCAAACTCTACTCAATCATTTGGCCAGTCGCTTGGGCCAGAAGCCTTTCGTTTCCGATAGACAAGGGCATTACCATTTGCACATTGATAACTACAACCTGTTCCTTCGCCAACAGGGAACTGAACTTGTGTTATCCAGCCCGTTAAGCTGGCGCCATAACCCAAAAGATCCGTCAGGCGCAGAGTTACTGAAAACACTATTGCAGCAGGTCACACGTTGGGGACGCCATGCTCCCCACGCACTGACCTTAGATGAATCAGAGAATCTTATTCTGGAGGCACGCCTTGACCTTGATAGTTTGGATGCTCAAATACTGGAACAGATGCTAACCATGCACGTCGATCTACTGGAACAAGTTATGGCTTTATTGTCAGAAACCCAATCCTCCCCCCAATGGAAACAGGTAATATGGCAACCATGAAACAGTTCCAACGGTTATGCCGTTCCCTACTGTTGTCGTTAAGCATCAGCGGCGTGATGATTCCCTCTGCTTATAGCCAAGATCTGGATTGGTTTCCTACGCCTTATAGCTATTTGGCAAAAGGAGAAAGCTTGCGGGATGTACTGGTTGATTTCGGCGCTAACTATGAAGCCTCAGTGGTTGTCAGTGACAAAGTGACCGATCAAGTTAACGGCCATTTTGAGCAGAACACTCCTCAGGAATTCCTGCAACATTTATCCTCTCTCTATAATCTGGTCTGGTATTACGACGGGAGTGTGCTGTATGTATTCAAAAACAGCGAAATACAATCGCGCCTGCTTAAGCTTGAACAAACCAACGCAACGGAACTACAGCAGGCCCTAAAACGTTCAGGCATTTGGGAACCACGCTTTGGCTGGCGTCCTGATCCAAGCAATCAACTGGTTTACATATCAGGCCCTCCCCGTTATCTCGAACTGGTTGATCAAACCGCATCTGCGCTGGAACAGCAATCATTGCTGCGTAGCGAAAAAACCGGCGCCTTGACGGTGGAAATTTTCCCGCTTAAATACGCCTCGGTAGTCGATCGCAAGATTCAATATCGTGATACCAGCATTGAAGCACCTGGCGTAGCTACCATTCTCTCTCGTTTGCTCAGTGATACCAATGTGACCACTGTTACTGGTGAAGCGTCTTCTTCTACGGGAGGAAGCTACTCAAGCCGTGCGGTTGTACAGGCAGAACCCTCCCTCAATGCCATCATTGTACGGGATAACCCGGAAAGGATGCCCATGTATGCCCACTTGATCAACGTATTGGACAAACCCTCTGCCCGGATTGAAGTTGCCCTTTCCATTGTCGACATCGACGCAAACAACCTTTCAGAATTGGGGGTTGACTGGCAAGTCGGCATCAACACCGGGCCTCGTCACATTATCGATATCACCACTTCCGCCGGGGGAAAAAATGAGGTCAAAGAAAAAGGGGAAAGCCTCGGTTCAGCCGCATTAGGTAGTCTGGTCGATCGCCGTGGTCTGGATTACCTGCTCGCCAAAATAACCTTACTAGAGAGTAAAGGAAGCGCTCAGGTGATTTCCCGCCCAACGCTTTTAACGCAGGAGAATACACAAGCGGTCATTGACAACAATGAAACCTACTACGTGAAAGTGAATGGTGAACGGGTTGCGGAACTTAAAAGCCTGACCTATGGCACTATGCTACGCATGATCCCCAGAGTCATCCAAGTAGGAGATTCTGCTGAAATCAGTTTAGATCTGCATATTGAGGATGGTAACCAGAAACCTAATAGTTCAGGTCGGGATGGTATCCCAACTATCAGCCGAACCGTTGTCGATACCGTTGCCAGAGTTGGACATGGGCAAAGTCTGCTGATCGGCGGCATCTACCGCGACGAAATGAGTCAAATAACACGTAAAGTGCCATTTTTAGGCGATATCCCCTATTTGGGTGTCTTGTTTCGCAATACCAGTGAACAAGTTCGGCGATCAGTACGGCTATTCATTATTGAACCACGTCTGATTGATAGTGGGATAGCCCATTATCTGGCTCTTGGCAACGGACAAGATCTACGCCCAAGATTACTGGCAACACAAGATATCTCTAATCATAGCTTATCGTTGAGTAAAGCTCTGGGGAGTGCGCAATGCCAGCCACTATCCTCGGCCCGTCAAGTACAAGAAACGCTACGGCAAGCAGGTAAAAGCTCATTTTTAGACTCATGCCGAATGGGTAAAACTTACGGATGGCGAGTCATTGAGCAACAATGTTCACTGAAAGAAACCTGGTGTGTTCGTGTGCAAAATAAGGCGAACAGATGAGTTGGAAAATTCGCTTTTACCGCGGACTGAATAAAAGTATTGAGGTCAATTTAGCTGAAGGGCGTTTAGCCATCGGCTCAGACCCCCTACAGGCAGATATCGTTCTGGTGGATGAAGATGTTGCCCCAGTGCACTTGATCTTAGAAGTCGAACCGGACTCAATTCGCCTGTTGGAATGGGCCGGTGAAACCGCGCCAAGTCAGAATGGCGAACCGCTATCACCGGGAGCGACATTGCAAGCGTTAGCCCGTCAGGAGGCAGGCCCATTATTGTGGGCTTTTTGTGACCAACAACATACATTCCCAAACCAACTCGCTGAACCGGCGGTCACACCACGCCAGCACCCTGTCCGCCAAAATCGCAGCCGGGTAGCTGGTGGAATGTTGATACTGTGCTTGGTACTGGCACTTGGTCTCTTGATGCTGCTTGGACATGAAGGATGGCAAAGAAGCAATATGTCCAACGGTATGGCCGAGCAAGAGCTACGCCGTTTTCTCAATGGCGATTCAGCCTATCGTCATGTAAGTGTACAAATGATGCCCAATAACGAGCCGCTATTGCTCAAAGGTTATGTAAACCTCAATCAACAACGGCTGGCGCTGCAACAGTATCTTGATACTCACTCTCTCAGTTATCGGCTGGAATTACGCACTATGGAAGAATTGCGTCAAGGGGTGGATTTCATTTTACAAAAACTAGGCTATGCCCAGCTCCAAAGCAACAATGGCAAACAACCGGGCTGGGTTCGCCTTATGGGCGAAGTCACTGATACCAGCCAGCAATGGAACGATATCGAATCACTGCTCAAACGTGATGTTCCGGGCTTACTAGGCATAGAAAACCAAACGAAGTTCACGGGCAATCATATCAAGCGACTAGATATGCTGTTAGCTAAACATGATTTACCCAACACGCTGACCTACAAAGATAAAAATGATCGTATCGAGTTCACAGGTCAACTGGATGAACACCAAGCTCACAATTTCCAACGCTTACAGCAAGTATTTAAACAAGAGTTCGGCAACCGGCCAGCATTGGTATTACTGAATAATAAGCAGCTCACCCGCAATGATGAGCTCAATTTCGATGTCCGGGCAGTGTCCCTCGGGCGTATACCCTATGTGGTACTCAAAAACAACCTGCGTTACCCCGTCGGAGCAACAACAGAAAACGGTTTAAGAATCGAGGCCATCCGCCAAGATGCGATTGTTATTACCAAGGGCGAGCAGCAATTTATTATCAAACTCAACAGGAGCCCGGTTTTATGATGACATCCCTGGAGGCACGACTGTTTGGCGCCGATCCCACTTATGTCAACGAAATGCAACTCCGCCTCTCTCAGGCGCTGAACGATATCAAACAACGCCTGAGACGTGGCGGTTCGGTACAAGAATACCAACAATGGCAACTGGAGGCTGATGCCATCCAAGCCGCAATCACAATACTTAACACAACAGAAGGAGACCATCATGGCCCAAATTTTTACTTCCGCAACAACAGTTAATACCCTCGATAAGGTTGCTGACCAGTTGAAGACGCAAGCTAACACAGCCAACAAAGACGTTGATGAAGCAATCACCGCCCTCAACGACGGTGCTGACAACCCCGCTTTGCTAGCCGATTTACAGCACAAAATCAACAAGTGGTCAGTCATCTACAACATTAACTCCACTGTCACCCGGTCCATGAAAGACCTGATGCAGGGTATATTACAGAAGATCTAATCATGACACGTTCACTCAAAGGGCTACTGGCAGATATCGCTCTGGTTGGAAGCGGCCATCACTGCCATGACGAAGCTAATATTATTGCTGACTGGCTGATGTCAAACGAGGAAGGGCAAGAAGCAGCAAACCTGATTCGGCTCTCTTCTTTGACGAACCAAGGCAAATATCAACAGGCTCTGGATTTTGGACGGGATCTTCCCTGGCCTAGTCTGGAACCTTGGTTAGCGTTGTGCGAATGGCGCCTGGGACTGTCATCAGCTCTGGAGAAAAGACTGACGCGAATGGCTGGCAGTGATGATCCACAATTGCTCTCCTTCGTTGACGGCATGCGGGAACAGCTAGCTCATGGATAGGATTGAAGGGCCATCCCATAACAGCGTGTCGCAACCAACGGTACAGCCTTCAGTCAGCTCCAGGCATCAACTCAGCTTTGAGCAAGCACTGGAAACCACACCGGATCAGCAAATGCTGAAAGAGCGCCAACAACGCTGGCTACAGGGAGAATCGCTGGAAAACGTTTTAGGCGATTTTGATCCAGCAACACAGCGCCAAGTGACATGGCAGTGGTATCAGACTTCAACATCTGATAAACAGCCCGCCCAACGTGCTCAGTTAGAAGACAAGCTGATCGCTCCGGTACAAGAGCGGCTATGGTCGCAGTTTGGCGGCCTGACATTGCCCGTCAATCCGCCGCTGGATATGCCAGAACTGAGAGCGATTGTTCGTGAATTCGCCCCCACAGGTCGACAACAAGAGACGGCGCTTCTCAAGATACTCGGCAAGATTGGGACTATTCCGGGCAATGAGTACCTGAGTGACCTTATCCGGCAAGAGTTGAAAACACTGATCCCCCGTAACGGTATGGTGGATAACCTGATACGAAACTCACACAAACTCGATTTGGAAGAATAATGGACCAACCACAACTCAGTGAAACAGGGATAGACAACCTAAATAAACTCAACCTACCTCAAATTTGGAGGAACAATGGATCTACCACAGATAAGTGAGACACTGCTCACCAGCCTGGATGAACTCAACGCACCTCAGGCCAGTGCCGAAAATATTGCGAGTTTTGAACACGCTATGTCCAATCAAGATCAGGGGATTGAAAACAATCTGATTAGTGAATTGGGTCAGCTCAGACAACAATTCACTCAGGCCAAACAGGAGCTGGAAGCGCAACTAGCCGTGCCCGGTAGCGACCCTAACAGCCTGATGCAAATGCAGTGGTCTCTGATGCGAATCACCCTGCAAGAAGAGCTAATTGCCAAAACGGTAGGACGGCTCAATCAAAACATTGAAACCTTAATGAAAGCCCAGTGAGGAGCTGTGAAGAAACCCTATATAATCTGCGTTATGCTCGCTGTCCTGATGCTAACTGGCTGTAAAATCGAACTCTACACCGGCGTCAGCCAAAAAGAAGGCAACGAAATGTTAGCCTTGCTCAGGGAAGCGGGCATTTCCTCTGATAAGCAACCAGACAAAGATGGCAATATCAAGCTGTTAGTCGAAGAGTCCGATGTGGCGCAAGCGGTTGAAGTGCTCAAACGTAAAGGATATCCACGGGAGAGCTTCTCTTCGTTACAAGATGTCTTCCCCAAAGACGGCCTTATCTCCTCGCCAATAGAAGAGCGGGCGCGGCTTAACTTTGCCAAAGCGCAGGAGATCGCCCGAACACTTTCCGAGATCGACGGTGTGCTGGTAGCTCGGGTACATGTTGTTTTACCCGAGGAGCAAGACCGATTGGGCAAAAAACTATCGCCAGCCTCTTCCTCGGTGTTTATCAAACACGCGGCGGACGTGCAACTCGACACTTACATTCCTCAAATTAAGCAACTGGTTAATAACAGCATTGAAGGGTTGAGTTATGATCGGATCAGCGTCGTATTAGTGCCCGCAGCGGGCGTGCGTCAAGTACCGCTGGCGCCACGCTACTCCACTCTGTTCTCTATCCAAGTGACTGAAGAATCACAAGGGCGTCTGATTGGGCTGTTTGTACTATTATTAGCCTTGTTATTTGTCAGTAATCTGGCGCAATTCCTGTGGCATCGAAGCAGGATGCAATAAATGGCAACAATATTAACGCCCTATCAGTTTCGATTTTGCCCTGCCAGCTATATTCATTCTGACCACCTACCATCAGAATGGCTTGCAGTCTTATCTTCCCTGCCTGAGTGGAGAAACTCTCCCAGACTAAATGGGCTACTGCTAACCCAATTTGATCTGAATGTGGATTATGAATTACCAACCGGGTTGGGAAATCTCGCCCTGTTAGAACAATCGTGCTTAGAACAACTTCTTACCTGGCTAGGAGCCTTACTGCACGGGCAAGCTATCCGCCATTGCCTGCTGGCGACAGAACTTCGCCATTTACACGATTCACTAGGAAAAGAGGGGCACCGCTTCTGCTTAAAGTATCTCGACATCATTATCGGCAACTGGCCGACTGGCTGGCAACGCTCGTTACCACTAGTAATCAATGCAAACTATTTTCGTATCAGTGCTTTACAGTTCTGGCTAACAGCGATGGAGCCTCTTCCTATCGATTTCGCTAAACGCCTGAGCCTACGGCTTCCACCTTATGAAAACCTCGCGGCCTGGCCTGTCAGCCAGGCAGAACGACCATTGGCACAAGCATTGTGTCTCAAATTGGCTAAGCAAGTGAACACAGAATGTTACCATTTATTAAAATAACAACAGAGCACCTTCAACTGTCCCCTGAACTCCAGATACTGCGTAAAGCGGACTATCAGACCTGTCTGAGTGCGCAATCTCTGCTCGATGCCGCCCGGATACAGGCACAAGAAATTGAACGTGACGCTCAAGCGGTGTATGAACAACAAAAAGAGCTAGGCTGGCAAGCTGGTATTGATGCTGCCCGCGCGGAACAAGCTAATCTGATTCATCAAACCCAGTTGCAATGCCAGCAATACTACCGGCAGGTGGAACAACAGATGAGCAATGTAGTCTTGCAAGCTGTACGTAAAATCCTAAAGAATTATGACCAAGTTTCCCTCACCTTACAGATAGTTCGTGAAGCCTTGTCATTAGTCAGCAACCAAAAACAGGTTATTTTACGCGTTAATCCTGAACAGGCCGCGACAGTTCGTGAACAGATATCACGGGTACACAAAGATTTCCCTGAGATCGGCTACTTAGAGATCACCGCTGATGAGCGTCTCGATCAAGGGGGTTGTATTTTAGAAACAGAAGTCGGGATCATAGATGCCAGTTTGGATAGCCAATTAGAAGCGCTGATGTCTGCCATCAATAACCAATGGCAAAATTGAAGACGCCATCACGCTTCAAAGAGATAACCAGTTTTCGACGGAAAGTGAAAATTTCTTCTGCCGTTATTAATATTCTCTATTTCGACAAAACATTATGATTCACTCTATCTGATATCCAAGCGTATATCCCTTGGAATAAAAACTACTAAAGGAGTGACCATTGTCTCCCATCTCAGGTATTAATCACCAAAGAATATTTCCTACCCAACAGCTTGATACCACAGCCGTTAATCAACCACAGGGGGAACTGTCGGGTAAATCTCTGAAAGTCTCTTCACCCAGACCAGGATTACTAGAACGCCTTTCCGCGACAATTCAACGCAATCTACCGGGCCACTCCATGCTCGATCGTCAACTGACCACCGATGGCAAGAAGAATCAAGAGAGCCGCTTCTCGTTCAGCATGATAAAAGACAGAATCGTTCACTTTGCGGTGAGCACCAAATTAGGGAGTGTTCGAGATTCTGCCAGTAAGCACGGCGGCGAAGTTACTTTCAAGTTCGCTCAGACCAAAGGCGCCTTTCTGGACCAAATCATGAAACATCAAGACACCTCCGGCGGGGTTTGTGAGTCCATCTCCGCACACTGGATAAGCGCTCATGCCAAGGGTGAAAGCGTCTTCAACCAGCTCTATGTGGGCGGCCAAAAAGGTCAATTTCATATCGACTCTCTGGTTTCCATTAAGCAGTTACAAATGGATGGCCTAGATCCATATGCCGAGCAAAGCCAAATAACCGAATCCTGGCTCCGTGAGAACGGTATCCAACCACGAAGCCCACTTGAAGTAAGCGGAGAAACTGGCAGTAAAGGCACAAAAGATCTATTAAACGCCATCCTGGATACAGGTGATAAAGACTCAGGCTACAAGAAGATCAGTTTTGAAGGACAAATGGCCGGGCACACAGTAGCCGCTTATGTAGATGACCAAAAGGGTGTTACCTTCTTCGATCCTAACTTCGGCGAGTTCAGCTTCCCGGACAAAACCTCATTCTCCAACTGGTTCTCTCAAGACTTCTGGTCTAAATCCATGTATAACAAGGAAATCGGACTAGGACAAAATTTCTACGTTTCCAACTTCGAGCCTAAAACACGATGACACACGACTATCACCAGCTTATAGAAGCTCTATTCTCTAAACTTGGCGTACCTGCATCTTCTACTGACGATAATATCTACACTCTGGAAGTTGATGGACGCTTTCAAGTACTGATTGGTTGTTATCACGACAACTGGCTACAGTTGTTCTGCGAATTAGGGGCCGAAATCAGTCATGCCAACAATCTTTTTGGGCAACATTGGCCGGCTCATGTCCAGGGAGATTTGGATGGACAAACCATTCTATGGTCACAACGTCCCCTGGCCGAAGTAGATGTCGCCGAGCTACAAGCCTGGCTGGAACGATTTATTGATGATATTGAACAACGCCTGACACCTAACACAACCCAACAGCCTAAAAATCTGCCGCCTTCCTTGATGCGGGTTTGAGCGCTAAATACAAACCACTACCGGAATATCAGTTCAATGGGAGCTTCAATATTTGGTTCCCTTTAAACTACCAAGACAAAATAATCAAAGCAAAATACTACTGTCACCATGCAAAAAACCCGCAACTAAGCGGGTTTTTACTTATTAACAACTTTAACTACTCAGGATATTACCTTCATCGCTATCGTAAAGTCGCTAATAGATTTAAGCAGTTAAGTTAAATCAAGATAATACGATAACATTTACTGCGGATGGACCTTTAGCGCCATTCTCAATAGAGAATGAAACTTCCTGACCTTCTTCCAATGTTTTGAAATTATTACTCTGAATTGCAGAATAATGAACAAAAACATCTTTGCTACCATCTTTTGGCGAAATAAAACCAAAACCTTTATCGTTGTTAAACCATTTTACTGAACCAGTCATTGCATTAGACATAGAATTTTCCTTTAATTTTTAAGTTGCCATAAGGCGTTATGAGGTCTGTTTTTCAGTTTTACTTATGGGTACTATTACGGGTACTAATTAGAAGGAATTCGCAATGAAGTGGTATCAGGGATAACGCTAAATGGTGAACTGCTTTAACTTTAATACTTTTCATAAAAACTTTTCATAAATAGGTCTGTACTTCCAAACCAGTGACGCTATTAAATCACATTGATCGGTTGTTAGCAAATCTTAATTTCATTTATTTTTTCCTATTTGTTGCTCTCCCTTATCCTAAATTTCGACCTTAACCAATATTGCAATAGCTTTACCATAGCCATAACTAACTAATTATAAAAAGTTTTTATCCAAAAATCCCATTTGCCGAGATTACGGCACTGATTTGAATTTACAAATTTCCCCCAACGCCCTAATCAGGCTACAATACCGTAGCCTAAAATTAGTGAAAATAAAGTTAACATCTTCCCATCTTTAAACGACCATTGCAGTTCATGATCTCTGATACCTTAAAATACGGAAAATACTCAGTACCGTTATCGATAAATCCTCCATTATCAGTACGACATTGTGATGTAATAGCGCAAGTCTCATCTCCTTGCTTCCAAATGAATACATCACAAGACTGGGAAGCACGAGACATATTCCACTGCGCCATACACTCTTGATCAGTTAGTTCAATAGGCTTATCGGCTCCACTACCTGCGTTTGCGGCAGACGCAATCCCGAGAAGCAATGCTCCTAACATAAATTTCTTCATATTTATATATCCTTTAAGAATCATTCAATTATCGTATAATAGTATTAACTAATTGAAATTAATTTTCATAGCTATTTTAGGTATGTAAATATCTTTCTTAAATAATATTTAATTTCTGAATAAAACAATCAATATTCTTTAGTGAATCGGAGAGTTTCATATATCCACATTAAAAAAGTAGTCCATCTTCCACATTATTACAAGTTAACTGGGATATAATATGAAAAAACCGTATATTGATTTCAAATGGTTATCATTAGAATGATATTATTTACCCTACAAGATTCCAGTGAATTAAATATGATTTTTTATTCATCAAGCATTAAGTAATTTCAGGTTATTCATCTGTAATGTAATTATCCTAATAACAAAGTAATAATTAACTCCAGCGTTAAACAGTAACCGAATTACAATAAAATATATTTTCAGGTAAACTTAATGACGGAAAGAACATTGATCTATGCACTGTAATTTTCGGCTTTGCCATAGCCATAACTAATTAATTATAAAAAATTTCATCCATAATCCCTATTTGCCGAGATTACGGCACTGATTTGAATTTACAATTTTTCCCTAACGCCCTAATCAGGCTACAATCCGTAGCCTGAAATTAATGAAAATAAGATTAACATCCATCTATCTTTAAGTAACCATTGCAGTTCGAGAGCTGTGACATATTAGCATAAGGATAAATTTTATAATTATTAATAAGTTTTCCATTAAGAGCACGACATTTTGCTGAAACAGTGCAAGAACGCTCTCCAGCTTTCGAGACCGATGCACTACAAGATTGGGCAGCACTAGATACATTCCATTTTGCAATACAATCCTGAGTAGTAATTGGAATAGTCGGCGGAGCAGACTTGTCATCTCCACTACTTGCGTTTGCGGCAGACGCAAATCCTAGAAGCAATGCGACTAATATAAACTTCTTCATATATGTATCCTTAGAGAATCATGCATTTCTCATATAACGGATATTGCCAACATATATTATTATTAGCTAATTGAAATTACTTTTCATAGCTATTTTAGATATGTTAATGTTTTTCTTAAATAATATTTGATTTCTGAATAGAATCATAGGACCAATATTCTTTAGTGGATGAGAGGATGTCATACATCCACAATAAAAAAATAGTCCATTCACCACATGATTACAAGTCAATTGGAATATGATATGAAAAAAAACATACACTGATTTTAGATAGTTATCATTAGATATGATATCATTTACCTACAAGGTTATTTTGAGCTATATTTATTTTAACTATGTTTAATGATGAAAAAAACATTCATCCTAATTTCACAATGAACGCTGAAAGTGCTAATTTTAATCTTGAAAACTCAGGCTCCTTAAACATAAATAACCCAAGAAAAGAACTGTATTTATGTTTGTCTATGATGTCGTTTCAAATGAATCTAAACCGCCTAAACTTACCATGTCAGGAAACAGCAAATTTGAAATAAAACAAACAACAGAAATAGAAAAAATGCTCCTGCATTTATATTTTTATCCAGTAACATTTCTCTAAGTGAATCATCTATACTCACTGTTGAAAGCAATAATCTCTTTTATTTTTTCCTATTTGGCATTCCCTTTTATCCTAAATTTCGGCTTTACCATAGCCATAACTAATTATAAAAAATTTTTATCCATAATCCCTATTTGCCGAGATTACGGCACTGATTTGAATTTACAATTTTTCCCTAACGCCCTAATCAGGCTACAATCCGTAGCCTGAAATTAATGAAAATAAAATTAACATCCATCAGTCTTTAAATAACCACCGCAGTTCGCGATCTGTGATACCTGAGAATACGGGAAAAACCGAGTACCATTCTCGACAACTGGTCCATGAACAGCACGACATTGTGCTGTAATAGCACAAGTATCATTTCCGAGTTTCCAAATTGATAATATATCACAAGACTGGGAAGCACTAGACATATACCACTGCGCAATACACTCTTGATCAGTTAGTTCAATAGACTTATCGGCTCCATTGCCTGCGTTTGCGGCAGACGCAATTCCGAGAAGCAATACTCCTAACATAAATTTCTTCATATTTATATATCCTTTAAGAATCATTCAATTATCGTATAATGGCATTAACTAATTGAAATTAATTTTCATAGCTATTTTAGGTATGTAAATATCTTTCTTAAATAATATTTAATTTCTGAATAAAATTATATAATCAATATTCTTTAGTGAATCGGAGAGCTTCATATATCCACATTAAGAAAGTAGTCCATCTTTCACATTATTACAAGTCAATTGGAATATAATATGAAAAAACCATATATTGATTTCAAATGGTTATCATTAAAATGATATTATTTACCCTACAAGATTCCAGTGAGTTAAATATTATTTTTTATTCATCAAGCATTAATTAGACAGAGCAATATGAATAAATTCCGGGCAAACAGCACTTAAATTAAAACTGAGATAAATCAATTCACTATAATATTTATATGCTTTAAATAATGCAAATCGCTATGGAAAAATACTGACAAAAAGAAATATTATGACCATACATTATAAGTTATATCTATGATATTACTTTAAAACTGGATAAATATTTCAATTATCCCCACAAGCGTTAGATAATTCCAGGCTATTCATCTGTAATGTAACCATCCTAATAACAAAGTAATAATTAAAGAGACGCTATAAGAGAAATATGGAATAATGTTAATAATTAATTCCAGTGTTAAACAATAACCGAATTACAATAAAATATATTTTTAGGTGAAATTATTGACGTAAAGGGCACTATGCTATGCACTGTAATTGAATTTATTTCTAGCAAGAAAATTTGAGTAAATATACAATAATCTCATTCAATACCTTGAAACCCTCTCACTTTGAACTATATTTATTTTAACTATATTTAATTATGAAAAAAATATTCATCCTTATGAGGGGTTAAAAATGAGCACAGTCTTTGAATGGGACCCAAATAATTCTCAGGTATATACCAAAGATTATGGAACTGGATCTATTACTCTTTCATCTACTCAGTCAGATTCATTCGATAAATTAGGTGGCGCTAATTTCACAATGAACGCTGAAAGTGAAACATTAACACTACAGAATGATTCCGATAATATACCTATCTATTGGCCAGAATTTAACCGCAACAATGACGGAACAATGACTGATAGCGGCAAAGGATTAGATATAAATGTATCTGCTGGAACACTATTAGTAGACTATCGGCTAAATGATCAAAACCATACAGTTGATAGAAGCCATACAGTTGCTTATTTAGGGTGTTCTGAAAGCGCTAATTTTATTCTTAAAAATTCAGGCTCCTTAAGCATCAAAAATCCAGGAACTGTATTTATGTTTATAGATTATGTCGTTTCCAATAAACCGCCAAAACTCATAATGTCAGGGAACAGTGAATTTGAAATAAAACAAACAACAAAAATAGAAGATGATGTTCCGGCTTTTATATTTCTAGCTAGTGAAATTTCTTTAAGTGAATCATCTAAGCTCACTTTTGAAAGTAGTAATCTCTACCTTGGAGATGGAAACTTTAATTACTGCAATATAAGCATACAAGATAAATCGACAGTGACCTTGATTAATAATGGCATAATGCAAAAAAATGACATAGAAAAAAACAAGACATGGTTCAAGCTTAAAGCAGGTTCTCCTTTACTAAACTTAGAATCTTTCGATGGTATCAATTTCCCACTCTACCTTGACAACGTAGAATATCCAAAAGGTCTATTTAATTTCATTACTACAGAAGGCAAGAATGAAGGAAAAATTATGATTGAATTCTCACAACAAAATCCTAATAATATAAAAGACAATATAAATAAGATATTTGACAAAAAACTAATAGCTATCAATAATAAAATAATTAAAAAAGAAAAACACGAAGATTATTTTAATATTGGTTATAAACCAGACCAATTAAAAAATGATCATAAATTTATGATTATAACAATATCACTTAAAGATCAATACCAATCATATCAAAAAGTAAATGTTTAGCAGTTCAAAATTAATTTTACTCTTTGTGGTACGATATCAAATAAGGTAATGTACCACTTAACATCGATATAAATCAGCTATTATTTAATCATGGTAAACTATAAAACACATACTTTATAAATGATATCTAATGTGTAAATTTACTCATAAAACCCAGAATTAAACAATTTTATACTTCAACAATATATTTAACATGAATTAACAAAACCGAAAAATATCGAGTCATCACTTCACAAACAGTCATCACAAATACTCTGTGTTATTATATTCAGTAATTTCTTAAAATGGTAAGAATATCCATAAAAACAAATTCTATGCTCATGAAAATACAAACACAGTAATATTACACATATTTAGTAAGCCACACATTATTTCTCTAAATATCAAATAAAATATACAATACCTTATATTAAAATAAAAAGATAAGGCTACATCGGAGTGTAGCCTTAAATCCAGAATTAAAAACCAGAGAACTCGTCAAGCAATCATGTCTCTTTTCATTTATAACCTTAAAAAAGCTTATTCGAGTTTACAACCAGTTTATACCCGTCATCTTTCAAGTTGCCTCTTTGTTGGCTGCACTCACTCACCCCGGTCACATAGTTCTCTATGCTCCCGGGGATTCGCTCCCTTGCCGTCGCAATGCATCTTGAAATCTATAAGGTATATAATATATCAAGAACACAATTAATCTGTAAAAACTCTACTTTAAAAACCGAGCTATCTTGTGTTAGTACAATATCATTTGAGCAGTATTCAAATCTCCCGGAACCCTACACACAACTTTCAGATTTTTACTTCCCCCACTATTATTATTACCTTGCGCTTCTCTTGAAGCTAAGTAATTAAAATTATCACCTACACAATATTTAATAACACCATTAATAGCTCTTGCTTCCTGGAATAACCAAATCTTTCCAACATTTTCCCAATACTTTGTCATAACATGGAAATCAAGTGGCTTAATAATTTTAATATCCGTATTAGGACCTATAATTGGAACGCTTGCATATATGCCCCACACTGTCTCCATTGGCATAATCGTATATGTTCTCGTCAGACTGCCTCCAGTCAAATGTACATCATTATCGTTACCTACGAAATTACTAACACTATAAATAGATGAAGTTAATTGTGAATCGATAATCTTTTCTAATTCTGCAATACGCTCTGTTTTTTCTATCATTTCATTCACCTATATTATTAGAAAATTATAAAAAACGTCATAGAATCTTGAATAACATTCATCTTCACATTAAAAATTAAATATAAACCCTGACTTAATTAAATTGATGAACTAATCTCTGAGCACCTCCTTAAGCTTGAAATGGATTGTTGACGTAAAACTTTCCCTTCTATTCTACGAAGGCGTTACTATTTTTATTTATCATGTTACGTTGTTAATTAAATATAGACAAAGTTCTATTCCTTTCCACTAAATTTAAAAATTATTTAATGACATCTTATCCATTTTCACTTTGAAACATTAAAAACCATAAAATCATTTATCCAAAAAAAATAAAATCAGATAATTATTTCTATATTAATGCCAATAAACAATATAAAACAGAATAATATTATGCTCATACTTATTATTATTTCATAATAAAATTAACCATTTTAAAAATCATCACACTCAGATGTATTCGCAATTAATTTTATAATTATTTCAGTATTTACAATGCATTATAGTATTTTGCACATATTTCCCCAACAAGATCCTCGTCAGAGGATTACTTCATTTGACAATCGACAATAAAGCGTGCAGAAATTAGAAATTTTCTTTTTTGAGATTTAAATCACATATAGGTAAACCGATTAGTTCAATCAAGTACCTTAATTTTCTATACGACAAGAAATAAGGTAATAACAACCTATTAAAATGCGTTGATAAGCTTACCTAACATCAACTTATCCAACAAAACAGATACAAAAAATAGATTAAATTTACGACTAAGATATCTGGCTACTCACAGAGAGTAAAATTCTCAGCTTGAAATTAATATCGTCTTCGGATTATACATAATATGTATTGATTACATCAGCGCCCCACCAAACATAACTATCTTGACACAGGATTTTCACCTATCGTTATTTTCTCATTCACAAAGAATTATTTATCAACTTGAACAACTCTCTTCACCAATTATGCTCAATCAAACCTGCATTTAAACCGAATTATTCAGTTAGCAAGTAGTAATAAACTATTCTCCGATAATATCATTCCTTACATAAATAAACCGTTGAAAAATCTCTATCAAAAACAGGAAAAAGCGCTGATATCAAACTCCATTGATCAGCAACAAAATCACAATAAAATAGGAGAAAGTATCTTGAAACTTACTTATTTTGAACTATGTTTATATTAATCTACATTTAATAATGAAATAATATTAACTCAAAAAAGGGTAAAATTAATGAGCGAAAAATTTATCTGGGTCCCTGATGAAGATCAATCATACGGTCATCAACACGGCAGTCAAACTATTACTCCATCAAGCTCTTTCGATAAAAACATTGGTTTCACCTTCAAAATGGACGCTGGAGAAAATACATTAACACTGAATACGGATAACACAAATAGCATTAAAGCACACGATATTCATTGGCCCAGACCATCAATTCCAGTTGAACTTAAAGAGCAATATGAGATAGTACATAAGGCAGAAAATACAGATAAAACTTTAGGAGAAACAATAAATATCTCCTCAGGAAATCTTATAATATCAGGAAGTCAAGAAAAACCTGTTAATTTTCATCTTAATTCTCAAATTACAGATAGATATAGAATAAAATTACAAAATTCAAGTACCCTTGCAATAGCAAAGGCAAACACGGTAAGAATTAGCGGTCCTAAAAATAAAATACTGAAACCAGAAGAATCAGCAGTCGCTATATCAGGGTTAAGTCACCTTACTGTAGAGGCTTCGGTAGAAATACAGCAAGAAAATGAAGTGATAAAAGGTAATATTTCACTAGAATGTGATTTCTCTATCACTGAATCCTCTAAAGCTATGCTTAAAAGCCATCTGGTCAATATATACAATAGCAATATTATCTTACAAGATAATGCACAGATGTTAATAAGCTCTCAAATATTAAACATAAGAACTGATTTAGATGAACAAGGTCAACCTTTATTCTACACAAATTTCACTCTAAAAGCCGGAGCGACTTTATTAAATCTTAACTCTCCAAACGGCACCGATTTTCCATTAGATATTCACAGAGAAGATTACCCTAAAGGTGTATTCAATTTCATGGCCGAAGGAAAAGAGAACACAGGAAAAGTCGTCATTGATGTTGCACCAAAAGATGCTAATGCCTATGGTCTTAACACCATGCTCCGTAAAAATTTCATAGCGATTAATGGAACAGTGGTAGAAACCGGAGACCAAATGAAATATTTTGATTTTAGTTATGGAAAAGATACCCGCAACGATAATCAAGTCGGAACAATAATTATCTCTCTTAGAAACCCTCACCTAAAATTGTCTTAGCAAATAGATTCAAGGCGCAGCATAGAATACAACGCTGTGCCTCCCGGTATTAACAGATCATCCCTACGCCATACACCTATAAGGCTAAAGTGAGTCAAACCCATTAGAAGCCCCTCACACTTACCCATTTTCCCCCTTGCTCCCATTCGGAAACGCTTTCTATACTCCCAATTACCGCCTTTCCCCTTATCCTAAATGGCGAGGTTTTTCGGAGGCTAATTGATGAAGCAGGAAGTCAATCAACGACACCGTGCCTCATCCGACAACTACGGTTGGGATCGGATCTTGACTAACAGCCCCAAAATGATGGCGTTGTGCTGTGATACCGCGAAAATTGCCCGTAGCCACGCCAGAGTATTAATTACTGGTGAAAGCGGTACCGGTAAAGAGCTAATCGCTAAAGCCATTCATTACAATAGTTCGCGAGCTAAAGGGCCATTCATCAAAATTAACTGTGGAGCTTTACCAGAGTCCTTACTCGAAAGTGAGCTGTTCGGCCATGAAAAAGGGGCTTTTACTGGCGCCCAGATACAGCGTCAGGGGCTATTTGAACGTGCTAATCAGGGCACCTTGCTACTTGATGAAGTTGGCGAGATGCCCCTTAATCTACAGGCCAAACTATTGCGCGTTTTGCAAGAAAAAGAATTCGAACGTCTTGGCGGCAGCCAAACCATTAAAACTGATATTCGTTTGATCGCAGCAACCAACCGTGATCTGGCTGTTATGGTGGAACAAGGGGAGTTTCGTCGGGATCTCTTTTACCGCCTTAACGTTATTCATCTTTCTCCTCCTCCGCTCCGGGAACGCCCTGAAGATATTGTTTTGCTGGCCTATCATTTCCTGCAAAAATTCAGCGCAGAAAATAATAAAGAGATCATCGAATTAGATGCCAGTACACTGTCAATTCTGGCTGAATATCACTGGCCCGGTAATGTTCGCGAGCTCTCTAACGCCCTTGAGCGTGCGGTTATCATGAGTACAGGACGGGTTATTTTCCCCGATGACCTGCCAGCACATCTGTTATTCAAACCACCTCCACCGCTAAGTTCAGAGCCTCAACATACACTGGAACACGGCCACAGTCTGAAAGAAAGTATTAAAGCCTATGAACGCAGATTGATTAGCGCGGCTTTAAAAAATAATCAGGGTAATCGGTCGCAAACCGCTCGGACTCTGGGAATTAGTCGCCGGGCGCTGATGTATAAACTTCAAGAATATCGTATTAATCCACTGAATTTAGCGGAATAGATAACCCTACATCAGCAAAACAGAGCACGGATGCAGGGTTGTCTATTCCTGATAAAGAGGAACATACAAAGACCATGTTGTAACTTACACTTCTTTATCTAATATTTTCTAATGCCATTAGTACACGATTGAATATTTCTAGTTAGTTTTGAGCTTTCAATTACCAATATAATGGCAAAAATCATAACTCATTTATTTACCAATAAAGTAAAAAATAATCTCATGAGTGATAATACAAAATTCAATTTCTATACGCTAATAACTGGCAAGACTTTATTATCGGACAATAACTTGCTCATTATGCAAAAAATAGCGAAACAAAACGTGCACACCTGTGCAAAATTTTGCACACCTCATATTTATTATTCGTATAAATCCGCACACACTTTTCTCAACCAGATAAATTAGAATTAATTAAATTTCAGTTAATTATAAAATATTCCCATTTAAATCCCGTCGCTGGCATACCCATTGCTATACTAATACACACCTATACCCATATATCCATATACCCTATATAGGGAATCAATATGAAAAATAAACTTATTAGCACACAACAAGCTATGGAGCATTTTTATGACGGCATGACTATTATGGCTGGCGGTTTTATGGGCGTAGGTACACCCCCTCACTTAATCACCGCATTGCTGAACTCCGGCGTCAAAGATTTGACCATCATTGCTAACGATACCGCCGGGATTGACGTTGGTATCGGCCCCCTTGTGGTTAATAACCGAGTGAAAAAAGTCATTACCTCACATATTGGCACTAACCCGGAAACCGGACGCAAAATGCTTGCTGGAGAAATAGAAGTGGAACTGGTTCCTTTAGGTACGCTGATCGAACGAATTCGCTGCGGCGGAGCCGGTCTGGGCGGATTCCTGACCCCAACCGGGGTAGGTACTGTTGTAGAAGAGGGAAAACAAAAAATCACCGTCAATGGAACAGACTATTTGCTGGAGCTCCCGCTACGCGCTGATCTCGCGTTGATTCAAGCTCATCTTGCTGACTATCACGGTAATCTGACCTACCAGTTAAGCGCCCGAAATTTTAACCCAGTGATCGCTCTGGCAGCGGACATCACGCTTGCTGAACCCGATAGGCTGGTTGAAGTCGGCGAGATTACACCAGACTGCGTGATAACACCTGGCGCATTGATCGACTACATCGTTTATCCAGGGGGAAACTAATAATGAATGCTCAACAAGTTATTGCCCACCGCGCTGCTCTCGAACTACAAGACGGCGACGTTGTTAATCTTGGCATCGGCATTCCCACACAAGTCCCGAACTATCTGCCTGATCACATTCATATTACTCTCCAATCAGAAAACGGCATATTGGGCCTTGGACCGATTACAGAAGTACATCCTAATTTGGTCAACGCGGGCGGAAAACCCTGTGGCATCCTGCCCGGCGCTGCCATATTTGACAGCGCCCTCTCTTTTGCCCTGATCCGCGGTGGTCACGTAGATACCTGCATTCTGGGAGGTCTGCAAGTTGATCAGCACGCCAATCTAGCCAGTTGGATGATACCGGGGAAAATGGTCCTTGGTATGGGAGGAGCAATGGATCTTGTCACCGGCGCACGTAAAGTCATCATTGCCATGAAACATTGTACCAAAGACGGTTCAGCAAAAATCCTCAAGCAGTGTACTTTGCCACTCACTGCCATCAATAAAGTCAGCATGATTGTCACTGAATTAGCTGTCTTCTGCTTTGAACAGGGCCAGTTAATCCTGAAAGAACATGCGCCAAATGTCACATTAGAGGCTCTGCGAGAAAAAACCGAAGCAGAATTTAGTATCGCACATGACCTCAAAATCATGCCTATTCCGGTACAGGAGAAATGAGCATAATTAGCAAAATCATTAGCTGGTTTTATCAGTACTATCCTACCGCCCCACCAATCTAGACAGTTCAGATGTGAGGCAATGGCTGCTGGAATCTGCTAATTATTAGCATTGCTCATATTCCCGCTAACTCATCATCATTATCAATAATCACATCAAGAAATTTGAAGATACTGTAATTAAAACAAATAGCCACTCAAATATTAATAAAATGAAGTAATAACCCTTCAAGAACTGTCTCTTTATTCTAGATAAAGCATAGAGTAATTATAATAAATACTCATTGAATTCTCATAAAATTATATAGTTATTTTTACAAGAAGAATCTTAGTATTCTTATTTAACGAAACAGTTAACATATAACTGTAATCATGCCAGCCTATTTAATATAGGCGTATTCATGCAACCACATAACTTTTATCGTTTTTTGTCAATTGTAGGGCTACAGATAAATCAATTTATTTTTCCATTAATACATCCTACTTAATCTTTAGACTATCTAGCTACAGTGATCATTAGCTATTAAAAAGATGATTTTTATCACACTTTAAGATTTAAAAAATCAAATATAATAATTTTATTTTAGGTGATTCAAATCACACTATCTATTAATTTTGGTTTTAAAGAAGAACAATATATGTAATATATTCCTACTTTTAGGGTTAGTTAACATTATAATTTTTCAAAGAGAATATAAATGGATTACCAAAATATATTTCAATTAACCATGCAAGAAAAACAGGATCTATTTTCAGCATTAAACAAAATTGATTACGATCCTACCGGTGGCGATTTATATATTCATTTAGTTAAATCCGCCATGATGTCTTCTTTACCTGTAAGAATAATATCAGCCCTAAATAAACAAAAAACATCCATAAACCCTAAGCCAATATACCCTATTAGAAAAATTATAAAACATCAATATAAATATTTTAACTGGCGACTACAACGCGTATTTATCTCATCTAACCTTTGGAATCATCGGTATTTAAATCAAATAGAGCATAGAGTTTTCTCTGTCTAAAAGGACCACCAGATGTTAAATGTTTTCTTTTCAATCCTACCTATATTCCTACTAATTACTCTTGGATTCCTATCTAAAATATACATAAAGGACATTTCTATTTTCTGGAATTTTTCAGATAAATTTGTTTACTATCTTTTCTTTCCTTGCTTGTTAATATTAGATATTAGTGAGGCTAATTTCTCTGGTTCCGATAACTTCTATCCAATCGTATCAACCATAAGTTCAACAATAATAATCGCTATTATTATTTTCATCGGTAGATTTTTCTTTAACACTACACCAGATCTATTTACATCTATTTTCCAAGGAGGAGTTAGATATAACTCATATGTTTTTATAGCACTTTCACAATCACTATTCAGCAGTGAGGGAGTTGCATTATCCGGATTCTTTGTGGCCTATATGATAATTATTACCAATATTATGAGCGTACTCGTAATGAATCATTATGGTCACGGAAGTAAGAAAAGTCTCGGTGGCGCTATCCTTGCTTTAGCTAAAAACCCGCTAATCATTGGTGCAATTATTGGAGTATTGCTAAACTACTTTAACATTCATATTACCGGACCAATCAGGCAACTTTTTATTTACTTATCGAACGCAGCTACACCATTAAGCTTAATGTCCGTAGGCGCTGGATTGATCATCAGCATGCATATAAAAAAGATACTTTCTATTTCCTATGCGACTATACTTAAGCTGGTTGTAATGCCACTTATCACCATATTGATAATAAAATATTTAGGTGTATCAGGCGTTCCCGCAAACATTGCTATTCTATATTCCGCAGTGCCTTGTGCTGGTAATGCTTATATATTAGCTAAACAAATGGGTGGTGATCATGAGGCAATGGCATCTATTATTACATGGACAACGTTATTATCCATTATTACTGTAACTTTAATTCTTGGTAATATGAAGTTATAAAAATAGGCATAAAACAGAGCGTCATGGTCATGATATAGAAAACATATTATTCAGAATAAATGTAATATGTTTTCTATTACTAAACAACCATGTCAAACAGTAGATCACTTAATAGAACTCAATCCATTTTTAGCAATCTATTCAATCGTTAAAAATAAAAAAATATACCGTACATCTGACAGAAAAAACAGGAAGAAATATAAGAAGTAATTTCATATATTAAATATAAATAACTTTGATATGTTTCTAGTTACAAAATTTACAGTTATTTATTGCCACCAACCATACAAAAATAATTAACCTCATAAGATATAAGAATATTCCATTATTCCCATTCCTAACTAGACTATGTTCAGCGGGAGTTGACAGGAGTTATTTTCACAATAATTCAATATGTTAATTATAAAATAGTATTATTTAATTTGAGGAAAGTATATGAGTCCCAAGAATGATTTTAAAGCTTTTTCTATTAGTAATAATGCTAACGTAGTAAGCCAAGAAGGGTATGAAGCAAACCCGGCTTTAAAGACTGGATTTCCTCCAGAAAATATCACCACTCATTTGCTCAATAAGGTATTACGTCAATCTTCAGCAATATCCTCTACAATAGCTAATTTTATCGCGACACAATATGGCGATGATGTTCTGGATGATGGGGATATAGTCAAACTCACTACTCAATTAAATAAAGCCTTAGAAAAAAAGATCGCCGCAGAAGTTCCAAGCGCTTCACTAACCCAGAAAGGAATTGTTCAACTCACAGATAAAATAGGCAACAGCAATTCACTTGCAGTCACTCAAAAACTTGTTTCTGATGTAAATGATAATGCTAACAACAGATTAGCAAAAAGCCAAAATGGCGCAGACATTCCTGATAAAAATGCGTTTGTGAAAAATCTCGGCTTAGCAGAAACCGGCAATTTAGCTAAAAATGCGGTACCGAATAGTAGAAAAATTAATGGAAAAGCGTTAACCGGGGATATCAGTCTGAACGCTGGAGATGTGGGGGCATTTAAGCTTGGATTAACAGGAAACAACACTGTTAGTAATCAAGTCCCCTGGAACGCAAACACAGGGTTATATGATTTGCTGAACCCTGGAATAGATTCTTCTCATATCGCTCATTTCAATAATGGCGTTGGAAGCTGTCCAGCTTTTCAATTGAAAGTGCTGTACAAAAACCGGGGAATTGCTTATCGCTCTGCCCGTGATAATCATGGTTTTGAGGAAGATTGGACTGATATTTATACAACAAAAAATAAACCAACGGCAGCGGATGTTGGGGCATTTAAGCTTGGATTAACAGAAAGATACACTGTTAGTAATCAAGTCCCCTGGAACGCAAACACAGGGTTATATGATTTACTGAACCCTGGCATAGATTCTTCGCATATTGCTCATTTCAATAATGGTATTGGAAGCTGCCCTGCTTTTCAGTTAAAAGTGCTGTACAAAAACCGAGGGATTGCTTATCGCTCTTCCCGTGATAATTATGGTTTTGAGGAAGATTGGACTGATATTTATACAACAAAAAATAAACCGACGCCGGCGGATATCGGGGCATATGCAAAATCCGAAGGATCTGAATTTATCCAACCAAAGTATATTAATCCAGCGAATATAAGTGATCTTACAGCATGGATAAAATCATTACCGCAGGGTGGTCATGCATTCAGATTTGCAGAAAATCATGGTGGCATTGGATATCCGTGGTCAGGCGGCTATGTAACAAGAATGCATGATATATGGGCGGGATTTGTCGCGCATTATGACTATGCCGGTATTAGCTTTATCCACGGAAGTGATGGAGGCGGAATTACAAAAGTTAGCCAACTTCGGACAGATAAAAACACACACTTCGACACTAACGGCATTCTCAGAGCATCCAGCCCAGTTGTAGATATTCATCCAGACGGAACTTACGAGTTAACCAACGAAGCTGAGGGAGTGACGGTTAAGCGTGTAGATACAGGGAAATATCGTATCAGCGGTTGCAATGGTTTTGCCAAAGATGGCGCGTGGGGAATTCACGGTGGAACTATCATCCCGGCAGACAGCAACGGGTTAAATCTGATTTGGGTGCGTGAATCGGTAGACACCGCCAGCGGCGATATAACCATCGAATGTTACCATCGTCAAAATAAAGACGCTCCTGAATTTGCTCAAAATAAACGTGTCAAAAGCGTAACTGCAACAGGAGAAGTTGTTTATTACCATGATGCTGAACCATGCGATATTCCAGACGGAAGAGTAATTAATATTCGTGTGCAACTACCTGAAAAACCATAATAATGTAATCAGAGCTACTTAGCTCTCCTGCATTATTACAATTCGTTGAAACACAGAAAATCAGTTAACAAACCTCGTTCAAAATAGCGAGGTTTGTTTTTTTCATCTATAAAACATTCTGATATAGGAAAGATAACCGATTAAATACATTTAATAACAAATGACTTAAATAAATCAATCCAATTTTAATGACTAACGATTATTAACGCAAAGAACTATTATCACTCATTTCCAGATTAGAACCCCCAAGCAAACCAAACACATCTTGATTGAGGTATCGGCCCAAATTCTTTAACACCTCGGCTTAACATGCCAAGATTCGACGCAGTGAAACCTGACAATTGAATATTATTTATTTGCCAAACTGCTTTATTAACACTACCTTCGTTATCGTGTTCACCAACTACAATAACCCTTTCTGGGAACGGAATTGGGAAATTAACATGTCTATCAGGATTATCATGCGTGGTAACATCTGAAATTCCCCATTGAAATATCATCCCAGTATTGCCACATTTCCACCAACCATTTACCGCTTTTAAGGATGTATTTTTATTACCATAACGAGAGTCAGATTCAGATTTATCATAACTTCCCACATCCCCGGCATTCAAATTGATGTCACTCGACAACGCCTTCCCATTCACTTTTCGGGTATTAAGTACTCTACTATTAATATTCTCACGCAACGAATTTATTATCTCCTGGGCAAGCTTTTGCGTTACTGCCAATGAGTCACTATTACCAATTACATCGGTAAGCTGAACAACCCCTTTTTGTGTTAACGAAGCATCTGGTGCTGTTGTAGTGATTTTTTGTTCCAACGCTCTATTTAATTGAGCAGAAAGCTTAGCGATATTACCATCATCTAAAACATTATCGCCAGATTGTGTCGCAATAAAATTAGCAACCACAGATGCTATTGTTGAAGATTGACGTAATACCTTATTTAATAAGTGAGTAGTAATATTCTCAGGTGGAAATCCAGTACTCAAACTCCGGCTTTCTTCATATCCCTCTTGGCTCACTACATTTGCATTATTACTAATAGAAAAAGCTTTAAAATCATTTTTTTGGCTCATATACTCTCCTTAGATTAAATAATGTTATCTTATAATTGATATATTAAATTATTATGTCAATAACTCATTGTAATTCACAATAATCACAGTCTGGCTCAAAAACAATAATAATTACATTTACTACCTCATCATTTATTAATTAGATGATTCATCGTTATTATTTTACAAGTTATAAGTCGTTCAATAAAAGCAAAAAAACTTTATCAATAATCTGATTATTATCAATTTATTACTCGAACGGTTATTACCAAGATTATTATTAAAGAAAATAATTGCTTAAAATATTATGGCTATAAATTACTGGATATAAATAGCATTTCACAATAGTGCTATAGTTTGTTCGCTTGATTGACATCAGAACCGAATTAAATTTCTAAAGATTTAAATAATAAGTCTTGTTTATCAACCAAATATTATGAAATAAAATTCCATTCCATCAAATGGTCGTGTAATATAATTAAAAACAAGAATGTATTTTATAACCAAAAATAAGGTAACTAAAATGACAATATCATTGGAAAATAATATAGATGTACAAGACAATAATATTAAATTACACCTTTTGACTTTAGAAGCGTTAGATATGATTAAAAAGAAAAGTTTTAATCAGTCAGATTCTGTGTCTCCACAAGGTGTTGTATCCAGTGTATTAAGTATTTTATTAAAACTGACGTACAAAAAACTGACAGAACCTAAAGAAGTCGATGTCATTGGGATTATTCAAGATGCATTAATTAAATATACTAGTGAATGGTTAGAAGCAGAGTATCAAGCCGTAAGAAAAGATGCAGAAAGTTTACAAGATGCCATCGCATCTTATCAAAAAAATCCCACAGATGAAGCAAGACAATTAATTGTAGTTCGTAATGAAATCGCGATAGCGGATATGCGTCGTTTGTGTATTCTCAGTATTAATACAGCGAAGAAAAACAGTATTACGCTCTTATCCAGCATTTGTTCCCTTTCCTGTTTATTATATTTCTTTACATTAAGAGATACCTTGGTTAATGGATCGGAATGGGGTTATTCACCTGATGATCTTCAAAAATACAGCAAAGCAATAGCCGAACAAGCAGATATTATGTTTAACGATATCATAGTTGCTGCTATTCATAGATATAACAGTGACGACTTTTACGAGCCGGAATCACAGGCAAAGCGTTCAATGATATATTGGACAAGTGACTATACTAATATTCAATCCCATTTAACTTTTGGCGCACAACGAAAATCTTCACGTGTCTGTTTAAATCCAAGTGACACAGATAATTTATTTATCGACCATAACTATAACAATATTTTTCTCGGTGATGTATTTTTGAATGGCGGTAGGACATCTATTAACAAGGGCTATAATTATCTTTCAGCAGCAGAACCGCAAATGTATGAGCGTGGCCCGACTCAAATTACCTTACAGGTTAAATCGGCAGGACGGTATCGTTTACGCATGTATTATGCTTATATGGCAGATTCATTCAATTTTGATTCGGCAATCCAAATGAAGCTAGAACAGTCAAACAACACTATTTTCGATCAAAATATCAAATTCTTTACCGAAAGAGTTTTAACACCTTATAAATCAGGTTCAAACTACGGGCCGGTTGTATATCGGACAACTGAAGTTGATTTAGAGGCAGGGCCTCTATTGTTAACATTACATGAAGAAGAAGGTAAACGTCTATCTGGTCAAGGGTTAATTCAGCATATTGAATTTTTAGGACTATAATGTTGCATGAGATTGTCACTGAGACCTTGGTGACAGTCTCAACTCAACAACCACCGATTTTAGTCGGTGGTTGTTGAGTTATCCATTCAGACATGACAAGCAATATACTTTTATAGATATTCAGCTTGTGGGAATTAAAAGATTGTGACTTGTTTAAATAGAAACCTTATAAGCCAGAGAGTTTTTTTTGAATTTATTCAAAAAATCATAAACATTTTTTTCAAACTTGCCTTATTTCTTAATCAGGAAATTTCATAAAGCAACAAGTGGGATAATAGAGATAAACCATCAATCTTAGACTCCCTCAGTAGGGAGCCTAAATTATAAATTAACACCAAAAATAGATCGAACTTACTTACGACGCCAGCTTGTCCCTTGCGGACCATCTTCCAGTTCAATACCCATCTCATTTAACTGATTACGAGCAGAATCTGCCAGCGCCCAATCTTTGTTTTTACGGGCATCATTACGCTGCTTAATTAGCGCTTCAATTTTAGCAATCTCTTCATCGTCAGCCTGAACACCACGGTGCAGGAATTGCTCCGGCTCTTGTTGCAATAAACCTAGAATACCAGCCAACTTGCGTAATTCAGCCGCTAAACCATTCGCTGCGTCCATATCTTCTGATTTCAGGCGGTTAATTTCACGTGCCATATCAAACAATACCGAATAAGCCTCTGGCGTATTGAAGTCATCATTCATCGCTTCAATGAAACGCTCCTCAAATACTTCACCACCGGCCGGCTGTACAGAAGCATCTGTACCTCGCAGAGCTGTATAAAATCGTTCAAGTGCGGTACGGGCCTGCTTTAGGTTATCTTCTGTATAGTTAAGTTGACTGCGGTAATGGCCTGACAATAAGAAGTAGCGTACCGTCTCCGCATCGTAATATTCCAATACGTCACGGATAGTAAAGAAATTGTTCAGCGATTTGGACATCTTCTCTTTATCCACCATCACCATCCCTGAATGCATCCAGTAATTCACATACGGACCATCATGGGCGCAGGTAGATTGTGCAATTTCATTTTCATGATGGGGAAACATCAGATCAGCGCCACCACCATGAATATCAAAATGATTACCTAGCTGTTTACTGTTCATGGCAGAACATTCAATATGCCAACCCGGACGGCCCGCTCCCCACGGCGATTCCCAACTTGGTTCCCCAGGTTTGGACATTTTCCACAACACAAAATCCATCGGGTTACGCTTAACATCAGCCACTTCCACTCGCGCCCCCGCTTGTAACTGGCTGAGATCCTGACGGGAAAGTGATCCGTAATCCTGATCACTCTCGACGGAAAACATGACATCGCCATTATCCGCAACATAAGCATGACCACGTTTTATCAACGATTCGGTCAGTGTAATAATCTCCGGGATATGCCGGGTCGCACGTGGTTCCAGATCAGGGCGTAAGATATTCAGCGCGTCAAAATCTTTATACATTTCCGCCAACATACGGCCAGTCAGATCATCACAACTTTCACGGTTTTCTGCCGCCCGCTTGATGATTTTGTCATCAACATCGGTCACATTGCGTACATAAGTTAAATCGTATCCCAGATAACGCAGATAACGAGCAACCACATCAAAAGAAACAAAGGTTCTGCCGTGACCAATATGACACAGGTCATAAATCGTGATACCACACACGTACATCCCTACTTTCCCCGGATGGATTGGCTTAAATTCTTCTTTCTGACGGCTGAGGGTATTGAAAATTTTTAGCATCGAGATTTTCCGTAAATTCACTGTACGTGTGTTAAAAATAACGAATTGATAATTCTGGATTTATGTCCCTATCTCATCAATAACGGCTCGATATGGCATAGTCCAATAGGATATTGAAACCTGATATCAAGCGCTTTGCAAGGCTAGCGATCAATATAGCTTACTGAAACTAATAGGTACTGACTCATTATGGTATATGTGATATAAAAGCCGCCTGGTCCGAATGCTCTAACTGGGTTAGTCAAAACTATTATTAGGATTTCAATTATGGTGACTTTCCATACCAATTTTGGCGATATCGTAATTAATACTTTCGCCGACAAAGCTCCTGTAACTGTTGAGAATTTCTTGAACTACTGCCGCAATAGCTTCTACGATAATACTATTTTCCACCGTGTTATTAACGGTTTCATGATTCAGGGTGGTGGATTTGAACCTGGTATGAAACAAAAGCCGACGGATGCAGCTATCAAAAACGAAGCCAATAACGGTCTGAAAAACAACCGTGGTACTTTGGCAATGGCCCGCACCAACGATCCACACTCAGCAACTGCGCAGTTCTTCATTAACGTTGTTGATAATGATTTCCTGAACTTCCGTTCTGAGCGCCCTGATGGCTGGGGTTACTGCGTCTTTGCCGAAGTGACCGAAGGTATGGATGTTGTTGATAAGATCAAAGGCGTTTCTACCGGTCGCAGCGGTATGCACCAAGATGTACCACTCGAAGATGTTATCATCGAAAAAGTAACTGTCAGCGAATAACTCACTGAATATGTGCACACTTTTTATCGCAGATTTACATCTCAGCGAACATGAACCGGCAATCACTGCCGGTTTTCTGCGTTTTTTGCATGAGGATGCCATTCAGGCCGATAGCCTCTATATTCTCGGTGATCTGTTCGATTACTGGATCGGCGATGATGATAACAATCCTCTCCACCGTGAAATCGCTAGCGCATTAAAAACTGTGCAACAACAAGGTGTTACCTGTTACTTTATTCATGGCAACCGTGACTTTCTGTTCGGTTCGCACTTTGCAAAAGAGAGCGGCGTCATATTGCTTCCACAGGAAAAAGTACTAGAACTGTACGGTAAGCGAGTACTTATTCTGCACGGCGATACCTTGTGTACTGATGACGAAGATTATCAACGATATCGTAAGCGGGTTCATACCCCGTGGGTCCAACGTCTGTTTCTACTGCTACCTCTGTCTATCCGCCAAAAAATTGCCGTAAAAATGCGAGCCAACAGCCAATCGGTCAACAGCAGAAAATCCGAAGCCATTATGGATGTAAACCAGCAAGCTGTTATTGATGCTTTTGAGCGGTATCAAGCTGACTGGATGATTCATGGACACACCCACCGCCCTTTTGTACATGAAATTCCTCTGCATGATAAAACCGTTTACCGTGGTGTGCTTGGCGCATGGCATCATCAGGGATCGATGTTCAAAGTAACGGATACATCAATCGATCTTATCTCTTTCCCATTCTGATTAACCGGGAACCCCGACATCCAAGTGTCACAACAAAAGTATAAAGTAACGCAATCGTTTTCCTTAGCTTGTGAGCATGATATGATCCGCGGCCTTAAAGCGTTATTTTTATTCTGGTGGACGTTAAAACACAGGAGCATTTGATTTATGACTGCCCAGCCTGATTTAGCAGGAACAACTCAACACAATGCCAAAATCGCCATTGTCATGGGTTCTAAAAGCGATTGGACGACGATGCAGCACGCGGCTGATATTCTCACTTCTCTTAATGTACCTTTTCATGTTGAAATTGTTTCTGCTCACCGTACACCCGATAAACTATTCAGTTTTGCCGAGCAAGCTGAACAAAATGGTTTTGATGTCATTATCGCTGGCGCCGGCGGCGCTGCTCATTTACCCGGCATGTTGGCGGCTAAAACGCTGGTGCCGGTTCTCGGCGTACCCGTACAAAGCGCTACACTGAATGGGGTAGACAGTCTTTACTCTATCGTACAGATGCCAAAAGGGATTCCTGTCGGCACACTTGCAATTGGGAAAGCCGGCGCGGCAAATGCAGCTCTACTGGCGGCACAGATTCTGGCTCGTCATGATAAAGATTTACTGCAACGCCTCAGCCATTGGCGTGAAATACAAACTCAGGATGTACTCGATAATCCTGATCCGCGGGAGGAAGCATGAAGCCAGTTTGTGTATTAGGCAATGGTCAGCTCGGCCGCATGTTACGTCAAGCTGGTGAGCCTTTAGGTATCACGGTTTATCCTGTTGGCTTGGATGCAGAACCCGAAGCGGTTCCTTATCAAAATAGCGTTATTACCGCTGAAATTGAGCGCTGGCCGGAAACGGCTCTTACTCAGGAACTTGCCCGCCATAAGGCTTTCGCTAATCGAGATATCTTTCCCCGTCTGGCTGATCGGCTGCCGCAAAAACAGTTAATGGATAGCCTTGGACTGGCAACGGCTCCGTGGCAATTACTCTCCGATACCAACCAATGGCCGCAATTATTCTCTGAACTCGGTAGTTTCGTTATCGTTAAGCGCCGTACTGGCGGTTATGACGGCCGAGGGCAATGGCGTATTCGTCCCGGAGATGAAACAGCATTACCCGCTGATATTTATGGTGAATGTATTGCTGAGCAAGCCATTCCTTTCTCTGGCGAAGTTTCACTGGTCGGCGCCCGCAATAAAAATGGCGATTGTGTGTTCTACCCCTTAGCACATAATCTGCATCAAGATGGCATTCTCCGCGCCAGTATTGTTTCTCCTCAGGAAAATAACCAGTTACAACATTACCATTTACAACAACAGGCTGAAAATATGTTGTCAGCTATTATGCACGAGCTGAAATATATCGGCGTGATGGCAATGGAATGTTTTATTGTCGGTGATAATTTATTGATTAACGAACTCGCGCCACGCGTTCACAACAGCGGTCATTGGACTCAGAACGGCGCGTCTATCAGCCAGTTCGAATTACATCTTCGCGCTATTCTGGATTTGCCCCTGCCTCGACCAGAAGTCACTGCGCCGTCAGTTATGATCAATTTGATTGGTACAGATATCAATACCCAATGGTTAAGCTTGCCATTAGTACATTTACATTGGTATGAAAAAGAAGTTCGCCCTGCACGTAAAGTTGGTCATCTTAATCTTTCTCACTTTGATAAAAATGAATTAAAAGATACATTGCAGAAACTTGTTCCTATGCTGCCTCCTGAATATCAGAGTGGCCTTGAATGGGCGCAGGAAAAATTAATTTAACTAACGCCTAACACTAACGTTGTTTATTTATCGATCTTGTTATCTTGATTTGTATCCACAATAGTCCCACAGTAAGGATACAAATTAAGAGACAAAGAGGGACATATGAATACGGCTATATTAAAAGTTCGTGTTTCTGAAAAACTGAAAAATGCGATGGCACAAGCCGCCCGGAATAATAATTTGAATATGTCTAGCTTTGTCCGTCTGGTATTAACTAGAGCGACAAAAGAACACCATGTTCCTAATGCTACAACACAGGCAGCGATCCATGAGCTGGAAAGTGGTGGCGGTACAAGTGTAGGTACCATAGATGAATTTTGGGATAAAATAATAGATGACAAACGTCCATCAAAATAATCAAACGTTTGCCATTTAATGGCTTGGGATTAACTGTCGAAGCGGAAGTAAATAACTTACCGCCCCACATTCCAGCTTATTTATACCCGTCATCTTTCAAGTTGCCTCTTTGTTGGCTGCACTCGCTCACCCCGGTCACATAGTTTTCTATGCTCCCGGGGATTCACTCCCTTGCCGTCGCGATGCATCTTGAAATCCATAGGGTATATATTACTTCAAACTTCAAACTTCAAACTTCAAACTTCAATTATCATATTGATCTATTAGCATTCATCGATCTGGATATTGTGTCTACAATCGTTCTGGTTGTTTGATCTATTTCGTAATTAAGTAAGTCACCAACTTTAATATTACTAAGATTGGTAGCCCTTAACGTTTCTGGAATTAAATTCAATTCTATGGTTTTATCTTCTTCATTTATACCATTTATTGTCAAGCTACAACCATGTAACCCAATAAAACCTTTATGGAAAAAATATCTTATATTATCGCCAGGAATATTAATCACTAATCGATAAGTTTCGCCAGTTTTGATAAATTCAACGACTTCTGCCACACCTTCAATATGCCCATATAGACTATGACCGCCATTCTCTTTATTCATTTGATGTGATCTTTCAATATTAACTTCATCCCCCACATTTAAAAACTTTAATGTGGTCACATCAGCCGTAAAATCTGATATATCAAACCAGACGATATCGTTCTTAAATTGGGTGACAGTCAGGCATGTACCATTAATCGCCACACTAGCCCCCACAGAAACATCATCAAAGAAATGGTTATTATTACTGACGGTTAATGTACTAAACCCGTCTTTTTTATCAAGAGATAATACGCTTTCTTTTCCTTGCACAATTCCAGTATACATAATCACCCTCTTTTATTTATATTAAGTAGAAATGCCCTTGTTACATTAATAGAATTTATGATTTTCATGAATATATCTAATAAAATTTTATTAGCTCCATTAACCACATTTTCCTACCCCATATTTACAAAATATCTTTTATATACTTGATTTAAATAAAAATTTCAATAAAACATTTAAAAGCCAATAAACTACTTTACCCTATAGTTTTTAACTATATCAAGCTTTTTGTAGAATGGATTATTTCTTACTATTAAATTGACAATTATCAAATATAAACAGAGATAGAATCGAAGATTATTTTTATAACTTATGGAAACACTTTAATTTGAATATTCATCACTAACTGCTCTTTGAACTAAATATAACCACTAGAGCGGCTAATAATGCGCATCCTCCGCCGCTGCAAGCGACGCCATACCAAGAAAAATGCCAGGCTGCGACAGCTCCCAAAGAAGAACCTATTGCGCCACCGGCGAAATAACAGGTCATAAATACGGTATTTAGTCGACTGCGGGCATCAGGTAATAATGTATATAACCGTGTTTGATTTGCCACTAAACCCGCTCTGCTGCCAAGATCTAACAGAATAATACCGGCGAATAAAAATAGAATATTGTGGTTCGCGCCGCTAATTAGGCACAAGGCTAACGTCACCAATAAAGCGCCTGTGGTAACAATCGCTCTCCCGCCGAGGCGATCTGTCAACGAACCTATTACTGGTGAAGCTAGCATTCCCACAATGCCCGTTAAGCCAAAAAGACCGGCGATATCGCTTCCCCAACCGTAAGGTGGTTGGGACAGTAATAAGGCCAGAGAACCCCATAAAGTATTAAAAGCGGCGAACAGTAAAAAACCGGATAATGCTGCTTCACGCAAAAGGGGTTGTTGCTTTACCAACTTACCAAGTGAAATAAGAAGTTGGCTATAAGTCATAGTGTGTGATGTTTTTATTTCTGGCAGTACAAACCAGACCAGAAAAAACAGGAAGATATCAATTAAAGCTGCTAATACAAACATTTCACGCCAACCGAAATGCTCTCCAACCGCACCACTCAATGCTCTGGCAAGCAGTGCTCCAGCGAAAAGGCCACTCATCAGACTTCCTACCGCCCGGCCACGCTTTTCTGGTATTACCCAACCGGATACGGCGGGAATGATGATTTGTGCTGAAATAGAAGTTAGCCCCACAATCAGACTACTTGTCAAAAGACATGTAAAATTTGGGGCTGTGGCACATAAGATAAGACTGACTATGTTACCGATTAAGAGGCAGAAAATCAGCTTGCGACGGCTTAGTGTATCGCCAAGCGGCCCAAAAAAGAGAAGCCCCGCCGCGTAGCCAATCTGCGTTAGTGTCGCGATCCAGCCGGATATTGAACCATTAACGCTAAAACTTGTCCCAATTGTTGGCAATAGTGGTTGGTTATAATAAATATTCGCGACAGCAAAACCACAAGCTACAGATAATAAGATAAGAGAAATGGAAGAAATAGGATTTGGTTTAATTGCTGTATTTGACATGGGAACTCTCAGCATTTGGGCCGGAATTATGATGAAGTGATTCTGGCACCATTTTGAAATCGTGGGAATAAAGAGAGCGAACGAAATTGTTTTGCATAGAATGCAAAAGTGATAGCGCTACCAGATGTTATGTATTATTTGTAATATATGAAATGTATAGGTAAAAATTGCGATGAAAGATTTATTACGTACCGATATGCTAACAACATTCATTCATGTTGTCCGTTCACAAAGTTTTTCTGCCGTTGCTCGTTTGCAAGGTATGACTGCGTCTTCTATCACTCGTCAGATAGACAACCTTGAAAAAATGCTAGAGACAAAACTATTCTTTCGCTCTACTCGTGGTTTATCACTGACTGACGCAGGGGAGATTTTATTTGCAAGGGCGCAAGGTATTATCAATGATCTTGTCGATGTCCAGGCTGAGTTGGCGGCGTTGAATGGCGAACCGCAAGGGGCATTACGCATAGCTTGCCTGCCAACGTTTGGACGCCAACATATTATTCCGATGCTAGCGGAACTATTCACGCGATATCCTAAAATTCAGGTTGAACTTGATCAAACCGAGCGTTTGACTGATCCGGTCAGGGATCGTCTCAACGCAGTTATTCGTATTGGTGAATTAAAGGACAGCACACTTTATTCAAAACGCATCGCCACACAAACTTGGGTTATTTGTGCCAGCCCAAACTACATTCAAAAGCATGGAACACCGACAACACTGACGGAACTGAGTGAACACTACTTGCTTGATAAACATCATGACCCCGCAGGTATTTGCTGGTCACGTTATCGCAGTGCTATTAACTTCAACGATGATAATAGAATTTTTTGCAGCGATGACTTTGAAACATTGAGAATGGCCGCTGTCAGTGGATTTGGGATAGGGC
Organism: Photorhabdus akhurstii; assembly: GCF_019090985.1. Classification (NCBI taxonomy): domain Bacteria; kingdom Pseudomonadati; phylum Pseudomonadota; class Gammaproteobacteria; order Enterobacterales; family Morganellaceae; genus Photorhabdus; species Photorhabdus akhurstii. Next base: position 4,387,206 of record NZ_CP020335.1, read on the forward strand.
TTTTACCTAATTGGGTGGTATCCACCGATATTCGTTCTGGAAAATTGGTGCCTTTATTTAATGATCCTGATGGACGTAAAGAAGATATTTATTTACTGCGGGCACTTGCTCACCCGCCAGCAAAATTAACAGTATTTATGTCGTTATTGCAAAAGAGGCTTGCCAAGACGATTTAGTCTTGGAATACCTAACTATTCATAATCTATTCTTTATTTTTTGAATATGTACTTCATGTATAAGTGATTTGTGAAAAATGCAAAGATACATTGAGCTAGTTAGGGTTAATTACTCAAGATAAATATTAACAAAGATATTTTATCTATATATTTTAAAACCAAAGCAATAATTATTTAAATTCGAAAATGATTTTGATTATACAAAAAAGACGCCAATTTATTATTATTTTTCATTACTATTTTCCATTTAAAATAAATTATATATTTAAGTTAACTAAAATATAATTAAAAAATATTTTCACAAAACCATTAATCAACAATATTTCCCCAACTCTCAACACAAAGTTAAATAAAAAACCTATTACTAATTCAATAATCAGTGTATTAGTAACACTGAAAAATCACTAAGGTTAAAATAATCTTATCTTTCTACTCCCTCCTCCTTTCATCAATAAAATCAAATATCCCTTTGACAAAACCGTCTCATTAGATCAATGTTAGCAATCACCAGCCCAATACCGCATGAGAAAGGGAATCTTCGTGTTACTTGCCACAAAAATCCATAATACGAAAAACTATCCCCCGCTTTTTTTCACCTCAAGGCTCTCTTCTCCATTTTGTGGCGCCGCTTATCTGGCAATGATTTGGCGCTGGATAGGCACTCGATTAAGGAAGAGCGGATTACCTGCAATGCTATTACTGCTGTCGGCAATCAATCAAGCTCAAGCCGGTCATTTTGTCAATTTTCAATCGATTGATACCAGCCTTTATATGCAATTTGAAAATCGGGTCGATCCCCAAAAAACCATTTCGCCGATTTTAGAAGCTTTCGGCGACTATAGTGTCGGCGATATGTACGTCTATAGTATTTGGCAAAACTCGCTGCAAAGTGATTACCAAGGTGATAAAAGCACTTACTATTATAAATTTGTCCCCAGAGTGAGCTTGAGTAAAGTTACTGGTAATGACATCTCTTTTGGGCCAGTGAAAGATATTTTGTTCGCTCAATGGGTTGCCAAAACGAAAGGGGTAGATTACGACTATTTCCCCGGTATCAGTATTGACTGGCAAGCTAGCTGGATTAGCTGGTTACGTACAATTTTTTATTTTGAGAATAACGCCAAAGGAAGCTGGAATGATCAGCGAATTCATATCGATTACGGCATTCCCTTCAATAATAGCTTAGGAGATTTTCGGGTTGTCGGCACTTTTGACTATACCTTAGGTTTGCATGGACAGCCTGAAACTATCGATTTCAAACCAGAGTTACATTACGATTTAGGGAAACTCCTTGGTCATCAATCCGGTCATTTATGGACAGGCATTGTTCTGAACCCCATAAAAAATAAATACAAAATAAGAGATACCCCTTATTATCGAACGGATCAATTTAGCTACGGGCTCTTTATTCGATATAGTTTTTTCTGATATCGGAATAAAATATCAGAAATTTTCTGATGGCCTTTATCCTGATGGAGTCAAAATGCCCATTCAACATGACCAGTTCGGACGTACTTATCAGTGGCTCCTACTGATACTTTTGGGTTTGATTTACTTTCTGGTCACCGCAACCACATTTACTTCGCTAGGCGTTGTATTACCTAGCATGATTAAGGAATTACACTGGAGTTGGACTGATGCCGGTTTAGGGTTCACGTTACTTGGCCTGTCATGCGGGCTGTCCAGTTACCTCCCAGCGATGTTTATTCGTCGTACCGGCGTCCGCGCTACCTTAATGATCGGTACTCTCACCTTTATCACCAGTTTTTACATCCTCTATAACACCCACAGTATCGCAGCCTATTTTACCGGTACCACATTATTAGGAATTGGCTTTAGTCTTATGGCGACGGTTCCCGGTACTTATGTCATTAGTCGACTTTTTAAAAAACAGTCATTAGCCTTTGGTATCTATTTCACCATTGGAGGATTAGGAGGCGTGGTCGGTCCGTGGATCTATTTCCTGGCAACAATATTTTGGGAAAACTGGCGTATGCACTGGGCAATTTCCGGGATATCACTCACTCTGATTAGTTTATTAACCATTTTATTTATGCGCGAAGGTAAAAAGGAAAACGCCCACGCTGAAAAGGTTAGTAAAAATCAACAAGACCAGCTCCCCACCAGTATCTATCGCACCAAGGAAATATGGAACGTCCGGCAGGCGCTGCACACTTGGCAATTTTATGCCATTGCCGCCGCTTATACCTCTTTTTTACTGTGTGGGATAACCGTTAATAGTTTTGCAGTCGCCCATATTACTGAAAACGGATTCAGTGAATCTGTCGCTGCCTCCTCACTCAGTATTTTGGCTTTTATCAACGCATTCTCACGATTTGCAGGAGGCGCTGTTGGTGAATGGCTCGATCCCAAAAAATTGCTTATCGGTAGTCTGTCGATAATTATCTGCGGCCTTATCGCACTCAGTGTCACCACTTCATGGACATTTTTAATCCTGTTCACATTGTGTATTGGCATCGGTTATGGCATGACTTTTCTGGCATCCAGTATATTGCTATTCAATTATTTTGGGCGCACGCCTTACTTGGAACTGTTTTCGGTGATGAATCTAATCTCTACTACCGCCTGTATCGCCCCTTTCCTAGTGGGCGCAATTAAGGATTATTCAGGTAGTTTTACACCGGCATTTCTCATTATCGCCATACCAGTGCTAGCTATTCTGATCATCACATTCATGATGCAACCACCGTCACAAATCGTGAAGAAATGTCCTGATGACAACACACTACTTAACTGAATTTAACAATAAAATGAACCTATAAAATATTCCTTACCACAGACAAACAAGGAATTAATCATGGCAAAAAAAGAATTCGGTGTATTTCTACCCATAGCGAAAGGTGGATGGATTATTTCCAAAAATACACCACCACTCGATGCTTCTTATCAGCAAAACCGTGAAGCGGCTATTCTGGCTGATCAAATTGGTTTGGATTTCATCATGTCGATGAGTAAATGGCGTGGCTTCGGTGGTGAAACGGAACATTGGGGCTGTTCGCTGGAATCCGTTACGATGATGGCCGGTATTGCCGAAGTGACTCATCATGCCCGGCTGATCGCAACCATGCATGCCGGGCTGCATAATCCCGCCGTGACAGCCAAAATGATTGCGACACTGGATCAAATTAGTCATGGCCGCGCCGGGCTGAATATTGTCTCTGGTTCATTCAAAGACGAATTTGAACAAATGGGGGAATGGGATAACAATTTAGACCACGATCAACGTTACGCAATGACCGAAGAGTGGACCCAATTGATCAAACGGCTTTGGAGTGAGAAGCAGGTTAATCATCAGGGAGATTACTTTAATTTCAAGAATTGTGTTTCTGAGCCTAAACCTGTTTCCGTTCCGCGCCCTTATTTGGTCTGTGCCGGTCAATCAGAATGTGGGCTACGTTTTAGTGTACGGAACACCGATGTGTGTTTCATTGGTGGTAAAGATGAAGAAGAAACGCGACAAATTAATCTAATGGCTAAGCGTCTTGCAGCCGAATACGACACAACCACCAAAACCTTTTGTATGTGTACGATTATTTGCGCTGAAACAGATGAAGAAGCTAAAACGCTGGCTGAGTTCTATCGTGATGGCTTGGATATAGACGCAGTTAAAAGCATGATGCACAGTTTTGGCGTCGATATTGACGGAAAAAGCAATGCGATGGTTGAAAGATCCCAAAACGCTTTTATGACCCACACTGCTATCGGCAACCCGGAAACATGTCGTAAACAATTGTCAGATTTACTGCGTGAATGCGAACTGGACGGGGTTATGTTGATCTTCCCTGATTATGTTAAGGGATTGACCACTTTCGGCGAGAAAATATTGCCACAACTTAGAGCCGAATTTACCTAAACAACGATATACCCGTTATTTTTCAAGTTGCCTCTTTGTTGGCTGCGCTCACCCCGGTCACATAGTTCGCTATGCGACCGGGGATTCACTCCTTTGCCGTCGCGATGAATCTTGAAATCCATAGGGTATAGTAGGCCAATAAGCTTGGAATAGGTTCATCACATCTCGACGAGCGATTACCCATTCCCTGAATGTCTGCAAATATCGCCCCTTTATCCCTGAACTCGCCGGTGTAATCCCGTCCCCCGTAACAACCGAAGCCCCAACCCGCTTCCACACAATGAAAGTAACAAGCTGCTGATTATTGGTAGTAATAGCCACATCTGCCATGCTGGTTGCCACGGAAAATCAAATACCTTGGTCTGCAACAACCAAAGCGCAACTTCAGCTCCCAGTGCCGCAGTAAAACCCGCCATTAATCCAAGCAGAGCAAATTCATTCCAAAGGGTACGACGCAGTAACTGTTTACTGGCTCCCAAGGTGCGGTAAACCACCAGTTCAAGTTGCCGTTGATGCATCCCTACCTGAACCTGTGCCAATAGCAGTAATGCGCCGCAGACCATGACCAACCCAACCATAACCTCCAACGCCTTACTGACCTGCTGCAAAATACCCTGAATTTGCTTAATCATCGCGCCGGTATCAAGCAGGCTCAAGGTTGGAAATTGACGATTAAGATCCGTCAGAAGTCGGCCATCGCCTTCATAATGGAAACTAGTCAGCCAGGTTTGCTGCTGATTCTCCAATGCTTGTTTCGGGAAAATAAAAAAGAAATTTGGCCGCAAACTTTCCCAATCCACCAGTCGAATACTGCTAACTATGGCGCTAAATTGCTGCGTATCACCACTGAATGTTAGCTTATCGCCAATTTTGATTGCCAAACGCTCTGCAAGACCTTGCTCAATAGAAACTTCATCCGCCTTTGGCGGCCAGTGACCTTCCACCAAGGTATTAAACGGAGGTAATTCCTCTTTCCATGTCAGGTTCAACTCCCGCTGTACCGTGTTGCTATCCGATTCCCTAGCCTCTGCCCACGCGATAGCTGACTGACCATTAATTTCTGTTAAGCGAGCCAATACCACTGGATAGAATGCCGTAGGTTTAACCTGATACTGAGCCAGCAAATGTTCTACTTGTGGAATTTGCTGTCCAGTCATATTAATCAGAAAATAGTTTGGACTGTCCGGAGGCAATTGTTGCTGCCAACGGTCAAGTAAGTCTCCCCGGACCACCAGCAACAAAGCAAATAACATAAAGGATAAAGAGAAAGCGGCCAGTTGGGCTCCTGTCTGGAACGGCTGCCGCAGTAGTCGATTAACCGCCAGGCGAAAACTGAGCTGGCGGAGTTTCAAATGGCGTAATAGCCACAATCCTCCCCAACCAAACACCGCCAGTAATAGCGCAACCATCACCATGCCAGCCAGTAACGCCCATAGCATAGGTTTGGTTCCAACCAACAGACCCAACCCGCTAATGACCATCAATGCCGCCAACGGCAGGTAATAGCGCAACGGCCAGATAGGCGCGATAACATCATCACGCAATACCCTTGATGGTTGGGTTGCCATTAACTGCTTGTACGGACGTATTCCCACCAGTAAAGCGATAACAGATAACGCGCCTAACGCCCATATCCACGGCCAGAATCCGGCTTGCGGCAACATTTTCGGTAACATGGGCGCCAAAATCTGTACGAGCAGATATTCAAACATCAATCCCAGAAGCGTCCCCACTACCGCTGCCGCAATCAATATCACTAGCCATTGACCAATCACCCATTTACGCAACGCCCAACGCCCGGCACCCAGTGTTTTTAGCACCGCGATTAAGTCATGACGGCTACGGCAATAGTGGGTCATTGATACCGCTACCGCGGCGACAGCGAGTAATAATGTCAGCAAAGCCGATAACAACAAGAATTGCTGCGCCCTTTCAATGGATTTCGCGAGCGCCCCACTATCCTGTTTCAAGGTATACCAGCGCTGATCAACTTTAAGTTGGGGATCAATGAACTGCTGATACTGATAAACCGCTTCTTTATCGCCAGAAAACATATAACGATAAGTCAGACGGCTACCCGGTTGAATCGCTCCGGTAGATTGAGCATCATCAAGACTGATTAAAATCCGAGGCGCAATCTGAAAGGGATTGAAACCACTGTCCGGTTCCTGAATTAATTCTCCACTCACCTTAAGCGTGGTATCTCCGACATCCAGATTATCGCCAACTTTGATTTTCAACAGTTCAAGCAAACGAGGCGCAACCAGTGCTGTTCCTTTTTCCGCTTTCAAACCCGGTGGATGGGTTTCCAGCTCACCATATAGCGGGTAACGACTATCCGCCGCTTTTACATTAGCAAGTTGAGGAATATCCCCGGCATAAGTCATTGTGGTGAAAGAGAGCTGGCGACTCAACTTTAATCCCAGACTTTTCGCCTGTTGTAACCATCCTTCGTCTACCGGATAAGCCGCACGCAGGACTAAATCACCCGCCAGAAAATCCCGACTCTGATAATGAACACTTTGATCAATCCGATCACTTATCCTTCCCAGCGCCAGCACACAAGCCACCGCCAGCGTAAGCGATAACCAGACAATCAATAAAGAAGGAGTGCGCCACTCGCGCCAAAACCAACGCCAAATCATCTTTCTTCCCTCAATTTGCCATCAACTAACCGCAAACAACGTTGACAACGAGCCGCAAGCTGGCTGTCATGCGTGACCAGAATTAATGTTGTGGCGTAATCACGATTGAGAGAAAACAGTAAATCAGCAATCCGATCACCAGTTTGCCGATCCAGATTACCCGTCGGCTCATCAGCAAACAGAATTTTAGGTTGGCTGCTGAATGCCCGCGCCAATGCCACCCTCTGTTGCTCACCACCAGAAAGTTGGGCCGGCATATGTTTCAAACGTTTTCCCAATCCCAATTGTTCCAGTAATTCAACCGCTTGTTTCCTGCTACTCTGTTCAGATTCGCCACGCAATAAAGCAGGAAGCTGGACATTTTCCAATGCGTTCAACGTCGGAATTAACATAAATGACTGAAAGACAAAACCGACATTTTCAGCCCGCAGTTGCGCCCGCCGTTCCTCGTTCATCTGGCTTAAATTATGCCCTAGCAGCCAAACCTCGCCGTCACTGCCATCATCCAACCCGGCAATAATGCCAAGCAATGTGGATTTACCCGAACCCGATTCTCCCACTAAAGCGATAGTCTGTGCCGACTCGACAACCAACTCGACTCCCTGCAATATAGTGATCTTATTTTCTCCCTGACCAACGTGCTTACTAAGATGCTGAACTTCAAGAATACTCCCCGTTACCATTTACTTTTCCTTTTATTAGTGATGCTATTTAGCGCCAGAGCGACTGCGGCTGATACCCTTCTGATTCTCGGAGATAGCCTTAGTGCCGGTTATCATCTGTCTATTGAGCAGTCATGGCCTGCTTTGATGGAAAAAAAGTGGCGGAAATCCGGTAATAAAATCACGGTCATCAATGGCAGTATCAGCGGTAATACCGCCGCTCAAGGTCTTGAGCGGCTACCTGAATTACTTAAACAACATAAACCCCGTTGGGTACTGATAGAACTGGGCGCCAACGATGGACTACGCGGTTTTCCTCCACAACAAACAGAGCAAGATCTGCAACAAATCATTACGTTAGTGAAACAAACCAATATTCAGCCTTTATTGATGCAGATCCGTCTGCCGCCAAACTATGGGCGCCGTTATACCGAATCTTTTGCCAAGATTTATCCCAAATTGGCAGAACATAATCAAATCCCCCTGCTTCCGTTTTATATGGAACAAGTCGCTATTAAACCGGAGTGGGTGCAACAAGATGGATTACATCCTAATCTGGCAGCCCAACCATTTATCGCCGACTGGATGTCTGACACACTATCAGCACATCTTAATTATTCTTAAGTAGTAAACTATTAGTTTCAACAAATTGATGTCTATAAGCAGGTAAAGTTATGCAAAAGTCCGTTCTTATCACCGGCTGTTCCAGTGGAATTGGTCTGGTGGCGGCCAAAACACTACATCAGCGGGGCTATAGAGTATTAGCAGCCTGCCGGAAACCCGCAGATTTACAACATATGCGCGAGTTAGGACTGGAACCTATCGAATTGGATCTTGATGACAAAATGAGTGTTGAACGCGCCGCCGCCGAGGTCATCAGGCTCACCAATGGCCGTCTTTACGGGCTGTTTAATAACGGCGGCTTTGGTATTTATGGCCCACTAAATACGATCAGTCGTGAACAACTGGAACGGCAATTCTCTACTAATCTATTTGGTACACATCAACTTACCTGCTTATTACTTCCAGCAATGCAACTTCATGGTGAAGGCCGTATTATCCAAACCAGTTCAGTTATGGGACTAATTTCAACCCCAGGCCGCGGCGCTTACTCCGCCAGTAAATATGCCTTGGAAGCCTGGTCAGATGCATTAAGAATGGAATTAGCCGGAACCGGAATTAAAGCTTGTCTGATTGTCCCTGGCCCGATAAAAACACGTTTCGCAGAAAACGTGAATCAAACGCAAAGCGATAAACCGGTCAGAAACCCCAGGATCGCCCGCCATTTTACCCTAACCCCCGAAGCCGTTGTGCGCAAACTGATCCATGCTCTGGAAAGTCCGAACCCCAAATTACGTTATCCAGTGACTTGGATAACCCACGCAGTCACGATTATGCGCCGGATTTTACCAGGAAGAGTAATGGATAAAATACTGAGTAAGCAGAGCGGTACAACTTGAAAGTTAAGAAAATAACCTCAATCTATTTAATCATACCCTGCGACAACCAAATTTAAGAGACTAATTATATGTTACCAACTTCTACTGGAATTAATGTTAACGAAAGCAATCTACATCAAACCGTTGAACAGTCTATGACTGTACCTGTTTTATTTTATTTTTGGTCTGAACGTAGCTCTCATTGTCAAGAATTAGGCGTAATATTGGATAAACTGGCAGCAGAATATGCAAATCAATTCATATTGGCAAAAGTGGATTGCGATAAAGAGCAAATGGTCGCGGCACAGTTTGGCTTACGAGCCATTCCTACGGTTTATATTATGCAACAAGGCCAACCGGTAGATGGTTTTCAAGGGCCACAACCTGAAACAGTTATTAGAGAGATGCTTGCCCGCGTATTACCCAAGCCGGAAGAGTTGAAAGTCGCTCAGGCAGAGGAACTTATCGCAGCGGGAAAACATCAGGAAGCGCTGCCACTACTGAAAGAAGCCTGGCAATTAGCCCCCAAAAACAGTGAAATCGCACTTATGTTGACCGAAGTGCAAATTATGCTCAATAATATAGAAGAAGCCGAGGAAATTCTGAGTCTTATTCCATTACAGGACCAAGATACTCATTATCACAGTTTACTGGCTCAAATTGAGTTACAAAAGCAAGCGGCGGATACACCAGAGATCCAACAATTGCAGCAAGAATTCGCCATTCAACCAGAAAATGCAGAGCTGGCTGTTAAGCTCTCGCTGAAACTGCACGAAGTTAGTCGTAATGAAGAAGCGCTGGAATTATTACTTAGCTTCCTGAAAAAGGACCTTTCCGCTGCCAATGGCGCAGTACGGAAAACAATGATGGATATTATGTCTGCAATGGGGACCAGTAACACCCTGGCTTCAAAATACCGTCGCCAGGTCTATTCACTACTTTACTGATTTATTTAATTGTAAGGAATTGCTATGGATTTATTCGCTTTTGGTGCCGTACCCATTCTGATCTTTATTGCGGTGGTTATTGTCTTTACTTGTGTAAAAACAGTGCCACAAGGCTATCAATGGACGGTAGAACGCTTCGGTCGTTATACCCGGACTTTATTACCGGGTTTGCATATTATCGTCCCTTTTATCGATCGCATTGGCCGTAAAATTAATATGATGGAACAAGTGTTGGATATTCCTTCACAAGAGGTAATTTCCCGCGATAACGCCAATGTTACTATTGATGCGGTCTGCTTCATTCAAGTTGTCGATCCTGTTCGAGCGGCTTATGAAGTCAGTAACCTTGAACTCTCCATTATCAATCTGACGATGACCAACTTCCGTACCGTTTTGGGTTCAATGGAGCTGGATGAAATGCTGTCACAGCGTGATTCTATCAACAGTCGTCTATTGCATATTGTTGATGAAGCCACTAACCCGTGGGGAGTGAAAATTACCCGTATTGAAATCCGTGATGTGCGTCCACCCAAAGAGTTGATCTCCGCCATGAACGCACAGATGAAAGCAGAACGTACAAAACGTGCTGATATTCTGGAAGCGGAAGGTATTCGTCAGGCGGCTATTCTGAAAGCAGAAGGAGAAAAACAGTCTCAAATTCTGAAAGCGGAAGGGGAACGTCAATCGGCATTTCTCCAGGCAGAAGCACGTGAACGCGCCGCCGAAGCGGAAGCTCGCGCAACTAAAATGGTGTCCGATGCGATTGCTGACGGTAACATGCAAGCAATTAACTACTTTGTTGCCCAAAAATATACGGACGCACTGACCAGTATCGGCGCCTCCGATAACAGCAAAGTCATTATGATGCCTCTGGAAGCGAGCAATCTAATGGGTGCGATTGGCGGTATTACTGAACTGATTGGCGAAAGCAAAAAAGGTAAGTAATCATGATTGCACAGATTGCGGCTCAAACACCCTGGCTCTGGTTCTCTTTTGGCGGCTTACTGTTAATCGCAGAGCTTCTTGGAACCGGCGGCTATCTGTTATGGACGGGGATAGCCGCTATCGTTGTTGCGTTTGTCACCTGGCTGCTGCCAGGAATGAGCTGGGAATGGCAAGGCGTTCTGTTTGCCACTCTGACGCTGCTTTCCGCAATATTATGGCGCTACTGGTTACGTCGCCGCCCCTCAAAAGGCAGCGATAACCTAAACCAGAAAGACCACCAACTTATCGGTATCCGGGCCAAACTAGCTACAGACACTGAAAATGGTTACAGCCGGATCAAACTGGCTGATGGAAGCTGGCGGGTTCACTGTGACAGTGAACTACCCGCCAATACCGAAGTAGAAGTAATCGCTGTTGATGGCATTACCCTGAAAGTAAAGCCGGTCAATTCTCAGTGATGAGAGCAACAACCCGATAAATGATCTATGATGGGGCATTCAGCCCCATCATCTCCAGGGCACTCTTCCGCCAAAGATAACAATTTACTTCTCATTTTCTGCAACTCTTCAATCGCCTTTTCTATTTCAGCCACCTTATGCAAGGTTGCCGTTTTTACATCAGCACTGTGACGATTGGGATTGCGAAATAACACTAAAAATTCACGGCATTCATCAAGCGTAAAACCGACCTGTTTCGCCTGACGCAACAGCGTTAATTCATCAATATGTTTCTGCTGATAATAACGGTAGCCGTTATCCCCCCTTGCCGGCGGTGTAATCAGATCCTTTTCTTCATAAAACCGAATAGCTTTACTGGTAAGACCGGTTTTTTGGGCAACTTCACTGATGTTCATTTTTCCCCTTGACCTTACCCTTGCGGGAAGGTTTAACCTTCGCAACAAGTCAGAAACTCACTTGAACTGTGTAGATATCATCAATTATCACACAGGTGTGAAGAATAATTACATCACTATGTGTTAGGAGTTTTTTTATGTCACACACAATCATTTTAACCTTGCAGGGACTCTCCTGTATGCATTGTGTTAACAGTGTGAAAAAGGCACTGGCAAATCGTGCAGATGTGGAACAGGCGGATATTACGATTGATTATGCCAAAATCACCGGCGCAGCCTCTGCTGAATCATTAATCGAAACAATTCAAGCAGCCGGTTACGATGCGATAATCGCCAGCCAACCTGACGTTGAACTGGCGCTCTCCGGCCTGAGTTGCATGCATTGTGCCGGTACGACTCGTAAAGCGCTGGAGGCCGTAGATGGCGTTATCGCCGCAGATGTGAACACTGAAACAGCTAAAATTTACGGTAAAGCCGATGTCGATACGTTGATTGCTGCTGTTGAACAAACTGGCTATCACGCAAAACTCGCTTCTGGGCAAAACTCCCCAAAATCTGAGCCGCTGACACTACCTGCTTCGAATAGACCGGAACCTTTGGCAGCGGCAACCTCCTCTGTTCCGGTCGAAAAAACTGACGTCTCCGTTGTGAGTGATAGCAATGATAGTATCCAGTTGCTGTTGGACGGCATGACTTGTGCCAGTTGCGTGAACAAAGTTCAGAAAGCATTACAAGGTGTTGATGGCGTGGAAAATGCCAGAGTGAATCTTGCTGAACGCAGCGCTTTAATTATCGGTAGTGCCTCACCAGAGACACTGATTAAAGCCGTAGAAAAAGCCGGGTATGGCGCAGAACTGATTCAGGACGAAGCTGAACGGCGTGAACGTCAGCAACAAGCTTCTGACGCTAATATGCGCCGTTTTCGTTGGCAATCAGCATTAGCATTGGTCGTCGGTATTCCCGTGATGGTGTGGGGCATGATGGGCGATAATATGATGCTCACACCTGAAAACCGTCATATCTGGCTGACTATCGGCGTTATCACGCTTGCCGTGATGATCTTTGCCGGTGGTCACTTCTATCGCAATGCATGGCAAAGCCTGAAAAACCGTAGTGCCACAATGGACACATTGGTGGCATTAGGAACCGGCGCAGCCTGGCTTTACTCTATCAGTGTCAATCTATGGCCGGATATTTTTCCGCCACAAGCCCGTCATCTCTATTATGAAGCCAGCGCGATGATTATCGGCTTGATAAACCTGGGTCATGCTCTGGAACAACGTGCCCGTCAGCGTTCTTCAAAAGCACTGGAGCGTCTGCTAGACCTGACGCCACCGACTGCCCGTGTGGTGACAGAAGATGGCGAAAAAGAGATGCGATTGGCTGATGTCAAACCCGGCATGACATTACGTTTGGCAACCGGTGATCGTGTTCCCGTTGATGGTGAAATCATTCAAGGTGAGATTTGGATAGATGAAGCAATGCTCACCGGTGAGCCGATTCCACAGCAAAAATCCAAAGGTGATAACATTCATGCCGGTACGACAGTGCAAGACGGTACGGTGCTGTTTACTGCCGCCGCAGTTGGCAGTCAGACAACATTAGCACGAATTATTAAACTGGTCCGTCAGGCGCAAAGTAGTAAGCCCGAAATTGGTCAGTTAGCAGATAAAATTTCCTCCGTGTTCGTTCCCGTTGTGGTCGCCATTGCCCTGATTGCCGGTGCTATTTGGTATTTCGTGGGTCCAGCGCCACAGATCATGTATTCATTGGTCATTATTACCACCGTGTTGATTATTGCCTGTCCCTGTGCCCTTGGGTTGGCGACTCCGATGTCAATTATCTCTGGTGTCGGCCGGGCAGCAGAATTTGGGGTTCTGGTGCGGGATGCGGATGCGCTGCAACAAGCGAGCACCTTGGATACCCTTGTTTTCGATAAAACCGGTACGCTGACGGAAGGGATGCCTCAAGTGACTGATATCCACACTTTCAATGGGTACAGTGAACAAGAGGTATTGCGTTGGGCTGGCGCACTGGAAAAAGGTTCTAACCATCCATTAGCCAAAGCCATTCTTGCCAAAGCCGAAGGGCTGCAATTACCGCAAGTTGAACAATTCCGTACTCTGGCTGGACTCGGTATCAGTGGTGAAGTGAATGGCACAATCTTGTTGCTAGGTAATCAAGCCTGGCTAGAACAAAATCAAGTTGATACGCAAGAATTAAAACCGCTGATTGCTCAACAGGCAGAAAAAGGCATCACACCGGTTCTCCTGGCAGCAGGAGGTAAAGCGGCGGCAGTGCTATCAATTCGCGATCCACTGCGTGAAGATACCATTACTGCATTACAGCGATTACATCACCAAGGCTACCGTTTAGTGATGCTGACCGGTGATAACCCGGCTACTGCCAATGCGATTGCAAAAGAAGCAGGTATTGATCAAGTGATTGCGGGTGTATTACCTGATGGCAAAGCTGAGGCGATTCAGAAACTGCAAGCAGCAGGTCGCAAGGTTGCTATGGTGGGGGATGGTATTAACGATGCTCCTGCCCTAGCTCAAGCTGATGTGGGGATTGCAATGGGAGGTGGTAGCGATATCGCCATTGAAACCGCGGCGATAACACTGATGCGTCATAGTCTGCATGGTGTGGCTGATGCGATTGAACTGTCCAAAGGAACGCTGCGCAATATGAAACAGAACCTATTGGGGGCATTTATCTACAACACATTAGGGATTCCAATTGCCGCTGGTGTGCTCTATCCCTTTACCGGAACCCTGTTAGATCCGGTAGTCGCAGGTGCGGCAATGGCGCTCTCTTCAATTACGGTGGTGAGTAATGCTAACCGCTTATTGAGGTTTAAACCTAAATTATGAATTACTAAAGAAATAAGTCTGCTTTGATGATGTTGGGGTGAGTCGTAAAGTGAGTCGTAAAAATGCGCATCCATGATCGCATTTTACACTTCTACCCCAGCACTTTTTCATATAGCAATGTCCCCCATGTTACTGCATCAAATCACCACATCTCCGACAATGTTTTCATTACAAATCTCTAGTTATCATTTTTAAAGAACTGGAAAGGTAAATGCGGAGGTCAAGTAAAATCTCCTTGTATACTGAATAGTAGTAAAAGAACATTCAATGGAAATGGATAGAGATACAGTTGTAATATTAACCTAGAAAAATAGCTAGTTTAAAGAATAAATGCTAAACCGGAGCTCAAATGGGACGACTGATTAAACACCTTACCAATATATTAGGAATCAATGCTCTCCATCGTTATCCCTATCCCGCTCACGATATTACACTGGCAGGTGATAGGCATTTGCATCTGGTGGGCAGTATTCATATGGGTACGAAAAATATGTTCCCACTGTCGGAAATATTGATAGCACAGCTTAATCAATCCGATACATTAATCGTGGAAGCAGATATTACTCAGTCAGACTCTCCATTTCATGATGAGTTTCAATCATATCACCGTATCGAACAACGTTTATCTTCTGAGATGTATCAGAATTTTCAGGACTGTTGCAATGAGATCCAACAGCAAGAAGAATTCCTCAATCTGTTGCCCTCATGGCAAATCGCTTTAATTTTACAAGCTGGACAAGCACAAAACCTTGGATTGCATCCCCAATACGGTATCGATTATCAGCTCCTGAATGCGGCCAAAGCTCAAGGGAAAACGATTATTGAACTAGAAGGTACTGAATCACAAATTAATTTACTTAATCAAATTCCCAATAACGGCCTGCCACTACTGGAAGATACATTAACCCATTGGCACGCAAATGCCCGTGCTTTACAAACTATGATCAGTTGGTGGATGGACTATCAACCAGAACAACAAGAACATGCTTTACCAACAACTTTCAGTAAAGAGATATACCAACTATTGATGACTGAGCGCAATAAACGATGGAATAAGCGTTTACGGGAATTACCTGCCGGTCGATACCTCATTGCTGTTGGAGTTTTGCATCTGTATGGTGAAGGGAATTTGCCCAAGATGCTGACAGAAAAACAGCATTAAAAAAAGGCCAATATTACATATATCGCTATAATAATATTGGCCAATCATATGAGGTATAATCTGTCATTTTTGTTATTCTTAAGTACGGGATATTACCTGTTTGTATACAAGCAACAGAGCCATAGTCAGATTATCAATTCCATCATTCCATTTCATCCATTATCTTTAATTACAAAATCATCCTATGTAATGAAATCATGACACCTGCGATCATTTTACTAGAGAAACAGAAAGTTAGCTTTACTCTTCATACCTACGAACACGACGCAAATGAGCATAACTTTGGTGATGAAGCAGTGAGGAAATTAAGACTCAATGCCAGGCAAGTCTTCAAAACTTTGCTGGTTGCACTTAATGGTGAGGCTAAAAATTTGGTAGTAGCGGTCACCCCCGTTTCAAGTGAACTAGATTTAAAAAAGGTCGCCAAAGTTTTTAAAGTCAAAAAAGCTGAGATGGCTGATCCGCAAATCGCCCAGAAAGTGACAGGATATCTCGTCGGCGGGATCAGTCCGCTAGGACAGAAAAAACTCTTGCCAACGGTTATTGATAATCAGGCGCGACAGTTCCCTACTATCTTTGTCTCTGGTGGCAAACGAGGGTTAGATATTGAATTAGCGCCATCTGATCTCTGTAGGTTAGCGAAAGGCACCTTCGCTGATATCGCAAGAGTTTAAATTATTCCCCCAAAAGGGCTGCCAAGATTGCAGCCCTGTCGATTTATCATTCTGTCAGGGATTATTGATAAATAATTTCACCCTTTGGCTCATAATCAGCCGCTTTCAATGGTGAATGCTTCTCGATATAGTCTTTCAAAACTTCTGCATCAACAAAACCGGTGTTGACATAGGTTGGATAATTATCAACTCGTGGATAGCCATCACCACCGATAGCATTAAAGTCAAGCATTGCCATGCGGTAAGTTTTATTCGGCTCTAGTGGTTTTCCACCGATTTTTACCTCTTTAACGCCTTTACCATCAGCGATCAGGCTAACATTCACAAACTGTGCGTAAGCACCAGAATCAACTTTCATATTAGCAATCACTGCCAGATATGGTTCAATTTCGCTGCCTTTCATATCAACGTAAACCAATGAGTTGGCAAATGGATGCACTTTCAACACATCTTTATAAGTGATATCGCCAGATTCAATCGAATCGCGAATACCACCGCCACTCATAATCGCAAAATCGGCATCCGCGCGTTCCATCATGGCAGAGAGGGCAACACGGGCCATATTAGTCTGAACAAAACGAACTTTGCTGCGATCCCCTTCCAATTTACCCTCAATAGAACCCACTTTTGCACCAAGCTGTTTATCACCTTTATCCTGATAAGGCATCAGCAACTTTAACATATCCGGGTTTTGTGCAATTTCATGAGTGTAGTAAACACGTTCAGTAGAACCGTCTCCCTTCTGCACTTTCTTTTTGAGGTTAATAGGGATCAACTGATAGTGAGTCAACTTCAATTCACCATTACGAAATTGGAAATCAGCTCGACCAACGTATTTCCCCCACTCATGAGCCTGAACAATCCAAGTACCGTTCTGACGATCCGGCGAACATGGCGTTCCTGGCACATAATCGATCTGCTTATAATTTTTCTTTTCCGCGGACATACAGACCGGATCTTGTGAGTGACCACCAACAATCATATCCAGATAGCCTGCTGGCAAACTGCGAGCCATTTCAACATCGCCCGGCGCATTAGAACCATGATTACCGTTGTCATAGTGCCCCATATGGGTTGCGGCAATAATCACATCTGGCTTTTCATCTCTCTTTAGTTCTTCAACAACCATTTTGGCTTCTGTCGCAGGAACCCGAAATTCAACATCAGGAAAATTAGCCGGGTTGCCGATTTTCGCCGTATCATCAGTCGTCAGACCAATAACGGCAATTTTCACACCCTGTTTATCGAAAATGGTATAAGGCTTGAACAAACGTTTGCCGGTGCTTGCTTGGTAAATATTGGCAGCCAGAAATGGAAAATTTGCCCATTTTTCCTGTTGACGTAGTATTGACAAAGGATTATCAAACTCATGGTTCCCCAACGCCATTGCATCATAGCCCACCAAATTCATGCCCTTAAAATCAGGTTCGGCATCTTGCAAATCAGATTCTGGTACACCGGTATTAATATCTCCGCCGGAAAGTAGCAACACACTACCACCTTTTTTCACGACCTCTTGGCGGATTTCATCAACTACCGTTTTTTGAGCGGCTAAACCATACTCGCCATAATCGTTATGCCAAAAATGCCCATGATGGTCATTGGTGTGCAAAATGGTAATGTCATAGGTTTTGTCCTTCTCCCACGCACTTGCGATTGCAGGAAGTAATGCTATAGATACAACCAAAGCGCAAGCTGAGGTCTTGAACGAGAGTTTCATGGTATATCTCCATGTTTTTTTTAGTGAATTGCCATGCAAAAACAGCTTCAAAAGCTAACAAGGCGGGATAAATTGATCATTTCTTGAGATAGGTTATGTATGTTATGCAGTTATTAGAACATGTTTTGCTTCGTCTTCGCGGGAGTACCATAAAACTATACCCAAAATAGTAAAAAATCAACTCTCTACCTAATATGTATTAAAATTCAACAAATAACCAATATACTGATTACTGATTACTGATTACTGATTACTGATTACTGATTACTGATTAAGACAGGTTGGCAGCGAATATGAGTGAACAGAGCAATACTACTATAGCCCCATCTCCCACAAGAAAAACCAGGAATACCGTTTTCACTATTCTTGGTGCAATCAGTGTTTCACACTTATTGAACGATATGATCCAATCGCTGATTCTGGCGATTTATCCTTTACTACAATTAGAATTTAACCTAAGTTTTGTGCAAATCGGTATGATCACACTGACCTATCAGATTACCGCCTCTTTATTACAACCACTGATAGGTCTCTATACTGATAAACATCCACAACCCTATTCATTACCTGTTGGAATGAGTTTCACTTTATCCGGTCTATTACTGCTGGCCTACGCCAACAATTTCTCGTTAATTCTATTAGCATCTGCATTAATTGGTACAGGCTCTTCGGTATTCCACCCGGAATCGTCGCGCGTAGCACGTATGGCATCCGGTGGTCGACACGGATTAGCTCAATCTCTTTTCCAGGTCGGCGGTAATTTCGGCAGTTCCCTTGGGCCTTTGCTAGCTGCTGTGTTTATTGCTCCCTATGGCAGAGGCAACGTTGGCTGGTTCACTCTGGCAGCATTACTCGGCATCATCGTGCTGCTACAGATCAGTAAATGGTATAAGGCTCAGAATTACATCAAGAAAAATCAAGCTAAAACTGACTTCGCCGTCAAAGTTTTATCAAGAAAAACCGTGATAGGTTCCTTGGTTATTTTGCTAATTTTAATATTTTCCAAATATTTTTATCTCACCAGTATCAGTAGCTATTATACTTTTTACTTAATACACAAATTTGGCATTTCCGTACAAAACGCCCAATTTCATCTGTTTATTTTTTTATTCGCAGTTGCAGCAGGAACCATTATTGGTGGACCAATTGGCGACAGGATCGGCCGAAAGTATGTTATCTGGATATCTATCCTAGGAGTTGCACCTTTTACCTTAGTTCTGCCTTACGCTTCTCTATACTGGACAAGTATTCTATCAGTGATTATTGGTGTGATTCTAGCATCTGCGTTCTCTGCAATCCTGGTATACGCTCAGGAACTTATTCCAGGTAAAACCGGGATGGTATCCGGCCTGTTTTTTGGGCTAGCTTTTGGTATGGGAGGTATTGGCGCAGCGGTACTTGGTGATATTGCAGACAGAACAAGTATTGAACTGGTTTATCAGATTTGTGCTTTTCTGCCATTACTTGGCATATTTACCGCTTTATTACCTAATATAGAAGATAAGAACTAGAAAAATCACCATCCAACCCCACATAAAATTTACTTTTTATGTGGGAATAGTGCTTATTTACCTTATAAATATTCAAATAGAACAACACAAATCCCTGTTACGGGTAATTTAATCCTTTCAATCCATATTTTTTGATGTTTTATTCATTTTTTTAGCGAATTTACCTCGAATTATCTATAAAATACAGTTACACCTACCTCTTCACTATGCTATTTACTAGCCTCAGCACGAAGGAGTCTTAATGGAGCACTCGACACCACTTATCACCACTATCGTTGGCGGGTTCTTTATCGCTTATCTGCTCGGTATGCTGGCACAACGCCTGAAAATCTCACCGCTGGTTGGTTATCTTACTGCGGGAGTACTCGCTGGTCCTTTCACTCCTGGTTTTGTCGCTGATGCATCACTGGCCCCCGAATTGGCAGAAATTGGTGTCATCTTATTGATGTTTGGTGTTGGACTGCATTTTTCACTCAAAGATCTGCTCGCTGTAAAATCCATTGCTATCCCCGGAGCGATTGCGCAAATATTGGTCGCGACATTACTCGGAGTAGGATTATCAGCAATACTGGGGTGGGAATTATTTAGCGGTATCGTCTTTGGTCTCTGTCTATCAACCGCCAGTACCGTTGTTCTGTTACGAGCGCTAGAAGAGCGCCAACTGATCGATAGCCAACGAGGTCAAATAGCTATTGGCTGGCTGATTGTCGAAGATCTGGCGATGGTGCTGACTCTGGTATTACTGCCTGCGGCTGCCGGTATTCTTGGTAATAAAGAAGCCGATATTGGGCAGTTAGTTATCGAACTCGCCATGACCGTCGGCAAAGTTATCGCGTTTATCCTGCTGATGATTGTTGTTGGCCGTCGTCTAATTCCGTGGGTACTGGCAAAAACCGCCAGTACTGGCTCCAGAGAACTGTTTACCCTTGCCGTGTTGGTTATCGCCTTGGGTATCGCTTACGGCGCCGTTGCTCTGTTTGATGCTTCATTCGCACTAGGGGCGTTCTTCGCCGGTATGGTATTAAACGAATCAGAACTAAGCCACCGTGCCGCCCAAGATACGCTGCCACTCAGAGATGCTTTCGCCGTATTGTTCTTCGTTTCTGTTGGCATGCTGTTCGATCCAATGGTCCTCATTCAACAGCCACTATCTATATTGGCAACGTTAGCAATCATTATTATTGGTAAGTCCGCGGCTGCAATGTTACTCGTAAAGATGTTCGGCCACTCACGCCGGACTGCGTTGACAATTTCAGTCAGTCTGGCACAAATCGGTGAATTTGCCTTTATTCTGGCTGGTCTTGGGGTCGCACTTGGCTTACTGGATGGAAATGCCCGTAATCTTGTTCTAGCTGGCGCGATTGTTTCTATCATGCTAAACCCAGTTCTATTTAGCCTGTTGGATCGCTATCTGGAAAAAACAGAAACTATTGAGGAACAGTTGCTGGAAGAAACGCTGGAGGAAGAGACGCAAATTCCTGTCGATATCTGCGGTCACACTATCGTTGTCGGCTACGGACGTATCGGCAGCTTGCTATGCCAACGCTTGCAGGAAAAAGAGATCCCTCTGGTTGTTATTGAAAACACCAGAGCCAAATTTGAGGAACTCGGTGAACAAGGTATCAGTGCCGTCATGGGCAACGCCGCCAGCAAAGATATTATGTCACTGGCTCGCTTGGATTGCGCCTGCTCCCTTCTACTGACCATTCCCAATGGCTATGAAGCAGGTGAGATTGTCGCTAGTGCAAGAGAAGCACGCCCAGATATTAATATCATTGTCCGAGCTGACTATGACGATGAAGTTACCTATATCACGGAGCGTGGGGCTAGCCACGTTATTATTGGCGAGCGTGAAATTGCCAAAACAATGGCAAGTGTATTAGCCAATAGTGAGCAAGGCTATCCGACTGAGCCTCCCCCTGCGTCGCCCTTTTCGCCATTAATCTAAGAAGACGCGACTGTTGATGAAATCATTCCCTATTCCTTACCGAGTAGGGTTTTTTCTTCTATTCTATAGTGAACCATATGAGCCTGTTCTTATCACTTTAAGTACCAGCGATAAGAACGGCTCAGAGGAAACAAAGCTTTCAGTTACAGTATCGATCTACTCAATTCTGTACAGCAAAAATCAATCGGAAAGTCGTAATATCAAATATTTCATTACGTCAAAGATATAAAACACCTTTCATTGACGTGTAAAACATTGAAACAGAGAAAACACATAACACTACAGAAGCGAGACGATAAAACAGATCAGGTTTTAAACTCCCTTTTCCCAGCTTTCCTGCATATAGCATTTTCCCAACCCCCACCCAAATTAAAGAAACAGGCAATAACGCGCAAACAAAAACCGCCATACATGGAATGTATTCTGACCACAAAGTAAATGCAGTAAGAGGAAATATATATGTAGCAAACACAAAAGCCTTAGGATTCAGCAACGTGGCAAATAATACCGTGATAAAGTGGATTTTCGCCGCATTCTTGTCTAATGAGAAATGCCAAACTTTAAAAGCCAAATAAGCAATGTATGTCGAAGCACACATCTTTAAGATAACTAATGACCATACGAAAGCATGAGAGACAGTAGATAAAAATAACCCCCACAAACTAATTGCTGTTATATAACCCAGTGCCTCAGCTAATATCAGCCTGAGTGTACTAATAAAACCATGTGAATATCCAGACGATACCAAAAGAGTATTGGTTGGTCCCGGCATAATTAAGACCATACTCACCATACTGGCAATTCTTATATAATCGTAGTAACTATTCATAGTATCCTCAATGGCTGTTATAGATAATAATTAATTACTTGAAATATAATAGGAAATTTTTAATAAAAAATTTCATCACGTTCCTCCATTTCTTTAAATTAGCAATAATACGTTATAGTCATTAAATACTATGACTTTCATTTAATAGCTATTAGCTACGTATTTTCTTCAAATGTTAGTAGTCTCAATAACTCCAATTCAATAATAAAAGATACAAAAAATCTGTCCTAATATAGGCCACAAAATCAAATAATTACAGTAAACAAAAAGTATTTCGCTAAATGATCCTTCTAAGTTATCAATCATCGATAAAATTTCGCTATCGGAATTAGGATTAGAAAACACTAACTCACATATCAATACTATACAAAAAAATATTAAACTCCGTATCAGCCTAGGGGCTATTTCTAGAATATAGCAGCACCAATCCATATATAACTAATATCATTTCTATATATGGTCGATATCATTTCAATATATAAAGAATATCATTTCAGTATATTACTAATAAAGGAGTATCCTCTAGCCAATCATCTTGATTATAATTATTAAAATCCTTGGATTCACATAATAAGTGCAACATCGTTAATCCGGAAGTAAACATGTTCGTATTCCTTTAAATAATTCATTCGGTGTTTTCCCTCCCCGTGTTTTTCGGGGGCGATTATTTAATCGGTTTACCACAAAATTTATTTCCTGATCTGAGACTTCATTAAAATCCGTTCCCTTTGGAAAGTATTGTCTGATGAGTCCATTGATATTCTCATTTATCCCTCTTTCCCAAGGCGAGTAAGGGTGAGCAAAATAAATTTGGGTTTCTAATTTTTTACTCATGATTTCATGCTCTGCGAACTCCAAACCGTTATCGAATGTGATGGTCTTAACCCTTTGTTTTAACTGGAATAATACTTTCACTACCGCTTTTGCGACTTCTAATGCCCGCTTGCTATCAAGTTTAACAATTATGGTATACAACGTTTTGCGGTCAACCAGGGTTAATAAGACACTTTTTTTATCTTTCCCTATTATCGTATCACCTTCCCAGTCGCCAATACGTTCTTTTTTATCAACGAATTCCGGGCGTTCATCAATACTGGCCCGATTTTTAATTTTGCCTCTTTTTTCATAGCGGCCATAGCGTTTACGATAGGGTTTTCTGGCAATTCGCAGATGTTGCCATAAATCACCCCCCTCTATTTTATCTTGATAAATCAGCCTATAAATCGTCTCATGATGCAAAAATATCCCTTTATGCCGCTTCAAATAATCAACCACCTGTTCAGGACTTAAATCTTGCCAAATTAACCGTTTTATCCATTTTTTGACTTCCGGCGTTATTTTTACGGCTTTTTTAGCAAAATAACGACGAGCCAATCCCTTCAAATGAGCCTGTTCAGGGCAATAGGTTTGAACTTCTTGATTTCTCTTCAATTCTCTGCTGATGGTCGACGGACTTCGCTTAAGTGACTCAGCAATGAAAAGCTGTGAAAAACCCGCTGTTTTTAAACTGGAAATCTGATATCTTTCTGTCTCGGTCAGTTGTGTATAGGCCATAGCGCATTCTCCTGTGGCGGGAAAGATGCCTACTATAGCAACTGACCGCCTTTCTGAAAAATTGCGCTTATTAGTCGAATCCGCCATCAACAATTGAAAAATCAGTTCCAATATTTTTAAAAATTGTGATTTTAGTCCAAATTCATCTTCCATCTGTTACCTCATAAAATAAATAGAAAAATTAGAGAAATCATTAAATCAGCACAAGTCTAGTTGATAATTTTAGCGATATATAGCTATATTATAAATGCTCTATCATGCGTAATTATCATATATAAAACAATAGGATAAGTTGAAAGAAAAAAACAAACAGAAAATTTCATTTGCATATTTTTGCTATCTGAATGATATAAATATTCTATTCCAGAATATTTTTACATATTATGTGAATTTATTTAGACAGATATA
Source organism: Photorhabdus akhurstii (assembly GCF_019090985.1). Classification (NCBI taxonomy): domain Bacteria; kingdom Pseudomonadati; phylum Pseudomonadota; class Gammaproteobacteria; order Enterobacterales; family Morganellaceae; genus Photorhabdus; species Photorhabdus akhurstii. Next base: position 4,411,426 of record NZ_CP020335.1, read on the forward strand.
TAAATAAGAACAAAATACTTTTTCTTTTATCAATTCAACAAAAAATCATTATTCTTAATAAAATAAACTTTAACTATCATTCATAATCTTAATAAATGATTTTATACCTAAATTTCGGCACCGTATAAATTAATACGGCGCCGAAATTTCAGAATTATCGCTCCCAATAAGACTCTTCCAAACTGTCTTCTTTTTCAGGTAAGCCACGACTTAATCGTGGGGAATGCTGACTCAATACCTGATAGCTAACTCTATTTGCATATTTACAAACCTGAGCAAGTGATGAATATGTCAGATAAGTACGGAGATGTTTACTGGAATTAGGCACATTCATTCTGTGGTGATTATTAGCCGTTATATCATGCAGTAAAGCAGATAAAGCACCATCACCAGCACCATTGGTATTCATGATTCTTTCCGGCCCCCCCATATAAGGTTCAATATGGGAATAAACTTTCATTGGGATTTGGCAATCAGATTTACGCATAGCGCGGCTGAATTCATAACGGTTAAATTCAGCAATAGCCCCCGGTAGCAATGGGTGAGTTGTCTGACGCATGTAATCTTTTTCCGTATAACCTGCCATATATAGTCCAGCCGGACCAGCGGTACACAAAACTAAATCAACCCAATCCAACGCCATATCTGAAGCTAATAGCGGATCACTGCAACCAGTAAGCTCATAAGCCTCATCTTCATTCATTGCCAAAACAGAAATATTCTCAACTAAAAAGTCACGCCACCATTGTGGATCATCAGCAATAACATATTTTGTCCCCAACGTCAGAACGACAGGCACACTATGTTTTTTCGCATATTCAATGGCCTTCATGGTCGCTTCTGGCATTGGTTCTCCCGGTTTACAACGAACCAGGTAAGCGGTTAACACCAATGCAGAAGCTTCAGCAATAATCTTCTCAGGAATACTCTCCGGCTTAAGTTGATTCATTTGCCCAGGACTGATGGCAAAAGTGCGCTCACCATTTTCCGTTACTAGCGTAAAACAGCGCCCAATTGCCCCGTTCACACCTTGTAAGTAGTTCAGATCAGTACGGCTAGATGTGTTACATAAATAGCGGTAAGCATAGCTGCCAATCTGAATATTATTGCACATAGTACCTAGTAAGACAGAACGATCATCGGCAAGAACCGAGTAATTATGTAAGGTATTACCAATAGTGCCGCCAGCAAATTCGTGGCTAATAAGATTATTATCAGTAAGTTCTTTATACAGGGCTTCAGCGACATCATCTTCAATAACTAATGAATGCCCTTGGCTGAGGTTATAGCGCTGGATAAAATCTTCGTCTACTTTCGCTTCAATATCTACTAATGTCTGATCGATGCCAACGATATAAGCTCGGTTATTCTCACCATCCATCATCTCTTTAATTGGCTGGAGTAAAGGATCACGCAGACTGACGGGAAAATAGTGTTTTGATTTACGTTTACCGGGGAATTTCATTTTTGGTTGATGCTATAACGCTAAAAGATGCAGCATATTAGCACAACAAAAGACTAACAGGCAGCAAATGTCATTCGACATTTGCTACCAAAAAAACTACGCCGCTTTCTGACGACTACGTGCCATATGACGGATCAGAACAAACACCACAGCTAGGATCAGCCCAATAAAAGCACTGCCTACCAAAATAAGTAAACGTTTCGGTGAATCTTTCGCCGTTGGCTCATAAGGAGCCTGCATATATTTGAATGGTTGGAAATTAACTGTGTCTATTTTAAGTGCCTTAAGCGCCTTTATATAGAACAAACGGTTACGTAAGTCAGCATCAACTGAGGCGGGATCTTTAATATCCTCCGTAATTTTCAGCTTACGTTGTAATGCATCAGCCCCCAAAGCAATGGAATAATCTGGATCGTCTTTGATCATTGCACCTTCACTGGAAATAGGTTTTTTAATTCCTGCTGAATTAGCAATAGATAATGCATGTTTCAATCGCTCAATATTTGCTTCCTGTACGTTATTCACACGATTTAAATCAACCTTATATAAACCTTCAGAGTAAGCAAGCTTTTGTTTTACCATATCACTTAATTCACTCTTCACCTGCTCATGAACAACAGACGACACATAGTCAATATAGCCATTTAACAGGTTATATGCATCCTCAGCAGTTCCAGCACTGAAAATCAATTTAGTTTCACCACTTTCATCATCTTTCTCCGCTTTTGAAGAAGATGAAATATTATCATTTACAATCTTTTCAATAAGTTTTCTTTTTGCAAGCGGTGAATGATCATCTGATTTCGCTATCAGATTTTTAAAATAATCTGTATTGATCAGATATTCTTCACGTAAAACCCGTGAATTAAAATTATTTAAAAAATTATTATACAACGACGACGAAGTTATTGATGGTTGTAAACTTAAAACCTCTAACTTAGTCAGGGTATCTTTAAGTGGTTGTATCTCTTCAAGTTGAGGTTTAACAACAGAAGCCGAACTACTCCACTTTTGTGGCATCAAAGAAGCTGCTGCAAAGCCAATAACAGCAAAAAGAATAGTAACAGCAATAATCAATAACTTTGATTGAAATAAAACAGAGAATAACTCAAACAAATCAATTTCATCATCTTGTTTTGAGTTGTAATAATTAAAATATTCTTCACTGAAATTAGTGCTTTTAATCGGTTTATTACTCATTATTTATATCCAAATTCAAATATGCTGTTACTAATTGATATACAAAAAATCATCCCACTAGCCTATAGGTTAGTTCCCATTTACTCTGAAATAAGTATGGCAGTTCCACTAGGCTGGCATCCTTGTAGCAATATACCTTAAAAAGCCAATGAACCCTAATGATAGATTAATCCTATCACTATTCATTTCTGTTTCTGACAAACCCGTTAACCAACGCTTCAAGGAGTAAAATATGACTAGTATTGTCGTTAAGCGCCGGAATATATTCAAATTTTTCCCCTCCAGCATTAAGAAATATCTCTTTATTTAGCTGTTTTATCTCTTCCAAAGTTTCCAGACAATCAGACGAAAATCCGGGGCAAATCACCTGAATATGCTTTATTCCCTGATTAGGCAGGGATTTCACTGTTTGATCCATGTATGGCGTCAACCATTGTTCACGACCAAAACGCGACTGATAAGCCATTATTACCTGCTCTGCCGGATAATTAATTGCTTGCTTTAGCAATCGTGTTGTTAATTTACACTGCTCAGCATAAATATCACCCGTATCAACAAAACGCTGCGGAATGCCATGATAGGAAAGCAATAATCTGTCTGGTTGACCATGCTTATCGAAACTCTGCTCAATAGTCTCTTTCAGTGCAGAAATATAAGCCGGATGAGCAGCATAATTACGAATAAAGTGAATCCCAGGAATAGTGCGATATTTTTGCAATACCCGACTGATACCATCAAATACCGCCGCAGATGAGGAGCTGGAATATTGGGGATAAAGCGGCAAAACAATCAATTGTTCAACATTCTGCTTAAGTAAGTTATCAATCGCTTGCTCAAGAGATGGAGAACCGTAATTCATTCCCAGTTCAACAGGGATGTCAGCAAGTTTCTCTGCCAGTAATTTCTGTTGCCGACGGCCATATACTAACAGAGGAGAACCTTCATCAGTCCAAATTTTCTGATATAACTTTGCTACACGTGAAGAACGTAAAGGCAAAACAAAACCATATAATATCGGCTTCCAGATAAATCGAGATAAGTCTACGACTCTTTTATCGCTCAGAAACTCGGCTAAATAACGTCTTATAGCCGCAGTTGTTGGCTTATCAGGAGTACCAAGATTAACTAATAAAACACCATATTTACCGTTGTTCATTATGTCGATCCTTAATTGTTTCGCTGGTGAAAACCCTAGCATAATAAAGTACAGATGAAAATCATGTTTATATACGAAAACAATGAGGAAAAACCGACTAATTTACCTGATACAGTAAATAAATAATATAAGATAAGGCGACTTATTAGTCGCCTTCTAAGAATCATTCAGGTTGATTAATCCAAAATTTTAGATAATTCTTCACTAATCTCAGATACCTTACGAGTACCATCAATTCTAAAATATTTGGTATAATCTGCCTCTGCTTCTTTTTGATAGTAGGATACTAAAGGTGCTGTCTGTTGATGATATTCAACTAAACGTTTACGCACGATATCTTCGTTATCGTCTTTACGAACGGTCAACTCTTCACCCGTCACATCATCCTTGTTCTCCACTGCCGGCGGATTAAATTTGATGTGATAAACACGGCCAGATGGCACATGTATACGGCGCCCAATGATACGTTCAATAATCAGTTCATCAGGAACATCGAATTCCAGGACATAATCAACATTAATCCCCGCTTCTTTCATTGCATCAGCTTGGGGAATCGTACGAGGGAACCCATCCAACAAGAAACCATTGCGGCAGTCATCTTGTTTGATACGCTCTTTGACCAAAGCAATAACCAGTTCATCAGTAACCAGCTTACCATGATCCATCAGCGCTTTCGCTTTTAAACCCAATTCTGTGCCAGCCTTAACCGCAGTACGCAACATATCGCCAGTAGAAATTTGAGGGACCCCATATTTCTCCACGATGAATTGCGCCTGAGTCCCTTTACCGGCGCCCGGAGCGCCCAGCAGAATAATACGCATTGCGTAAATCCCCTTGCTAGTTAGTTTTTATATTTTCAGAAAACGAATCACCATACCATTTAGCATGGGGTTCGCTCAAGGAAACAGGTAAACGATTTCGTGATATTTTTCTGTAAAAATAAACCACGCCCCATCTTATTATTAGAGGCGTGGTTTACAATCGTTATCAAGAAATATAGTTAAATCAAGCTTTTTCAGACAATAGCAACTGATTCATACGGCGAATAAACTGATTTGGGTCTTCTAATGTGCCACGTTCGGCAAACAATGCCTGATCAAGCAACAGTTCAATCCAATCCGCAAATTGAGCCTCATCACTGATATCAGCAGCCAGTTTTACCAACTGATGATCAGGATTCAGTTCAAAATTGTACTTAACATCCGGCACTTGTTGACCAGCCGCAGCAAACAATTTCGCCATCTGCGTGCTCATTTCATCCGCATTTGTTGTCACAATTGCTGGAGTATCAGTCAGACGGTGAGTCAATTTAACCTCTTTCACGCGATCACCAAGCAGTGTTTTCACACGCTCAACAAACGGTTCCAGTTGCTTTTCAATTTCTTCCTGCTCGGCTTTGTTTTCATCTGCCAGTTTATCCAGGGACTCATCGGCTTTACTGACTGACTGGAATTTTTTACCATCAAAATCAGTGAGGTATCCCATCATCCATTCATCAATGCGCTCTGACAGCAACAGAACTTCAATACCTTTTTTACGGAACAGCTCCAAATGAGGACTGTTTTTCGCCGCAGCGTAACTGTCTGCGGTGATGTAGTAGATCTTATCCTGACCTTCGGTCAGCCTGCTAACATACTCTTCCAGAGAAACTGTCTGTGCCGAGCTATCATTATGAGTAGAAGCAAAACGCAGTAATTTAGCGATAGTTTCCTTATTGGTACTATCCTCTGCCGGACCTTCTTTCATTACCAGACCAAACTGTTGCCAGAATTGCTGGTACTTTTCTGCATCATCTTTCGCCAGTTTATCCAGCATCTGTAATGCACGTTTGGTCAATGCATTACGTAAATTACGGGTAATAGAATTATCTTGTAAAATTTCACGGGAAACATTCAGCGGCAAGTCGTTGGAGTCAATCAGGCCACGGACAAAGCGTAAATAGTTCGGCATAAACTGTTCCGCATCATCCATAATAAACACTCGCTGGACATACAATTTCAGACCGTGCTTATGCTCACGGTTCCACATATCCCACGGAGCCTGAGACGGAATATAGAGCATGCTAGTATATTCCTGTTTACCTTCTACGCGGTTATGGCTCCAGATCAGCGGATCAGAAAAATCATGAGAAATATGTTTGTAGAACTCTTTGTACTCTTCATCTGTAATTTCAGATTTACCACGAGTCCACAAAGCTTGAGCTTTATTAATCTTTTCCCAAGTTACTGTATCCTCTTCACCCTCTTCTTCGCTCTTGTTTTTGGTTTCAATTTCAACCGGCAAAGCAATATGGTCAGAGTATTTACTAATAACAGAACGCAAACGCCAGTCATTCAGGAATTCATCTTCTCCTTCACGTAAATGAAGGGTGATCTCTGTACCGCGCGTCTCTTTTTCAATATCAGCAACCGTGTAATCGCCTTCTCCGGCAGACTCCCAAAATACGCCCTGATCAATTGAAGCGCCAGCCGCACGAGTACGTACAGTGACTTTATCAGACACAATAAATGCAGAGTAAAACCCAACACCAAACTGACCAATTAACTGGCTGTCTTTAGCCTGATCTGAACCAATAGATTCCAGAAAAGCTTTTGTTCCTGATTTAGCGATTGTTCCAAGATTATCGATAACTTCATCACGAGTCATTCCAATGCCATTATCACTGATCGTGATGCTTCTCTTTTCTTTATCAAAAGAAAGACGAACGCGTAGTTCACCATCATTTTCATAAAGTTCTGGAACAGATAATGCGCGGAAACGTAATTTGTCAGCAGCATCGGAAGCGTTTGAGATTAGCTCACGAAGGAAAATCTCTTTATTGGAATAGAGTGAATGGATCATTAATTGCAGAAGTTGTTTTACTTCAGACTGAAATCCACGGGTTTCCTGACCTTTCATACTCATTTATTACCTCAATCTAAATCCAGTTCAGACAGACAAAATCAGACGATGATATGCAGATGGGGATAAATAAGTTGAATTTCAAGTTTGATTATCCAAAAGAATTATGAAGTAACTTTTGATCATAGCAATAATGAACTAAAAGGCATGCGCCACATAAATGTAGCGCCTCAAAACCTTTACGATTTGCTCTAATCTGGTTACAACACTATTCGGTCAAAACCGTAAGGCACTAACAGAAAATCAATAAGTAATCTTCTGCCGCCCGGCAATTGAATGAGACAGTGTTGTACCATCTACCATCTCAAGTTCACCACCAACTGGTACGCCATGAGCAATACGACTTGCTGTTACACCGTATTGAACGCATATCTCTGCGATATAATTGGCAGTGGCCTCTCCCTCTACTGTCGGATTAGTCGCCAGAATCACCTCTGAAATCTCTTCAGTGGCGAGCCGATCCTCAAGACGATCTAAACCAATATCCATTGGGCCAATACCATCTAATGGGGATAAATGCCCCATCAATACAAAGTAACGCCCGGCAAACTGCCCAGTTTGTTCAATAGCATGAATATCCGCAGGGCTTTCAACCACACAGATTTGACCATTTTGTTGACGGCGTGGATTAGCACAAATCGTGCACTGTTCCTGCTCGGTAAAAGTCCGGCAATATTTGCAGTGTCCAATTTCTGACATCGCTCTGGTCAATGTCTGAGCCAAACGCATTCCACCACTGCGATCACGCTGTAGCAGATGAAAAGCCATCCGCTGCCCAGATTTAGGGCCAACCCCTGGTAAACAGCGTAATGCTTCCATCAAGGATTCAAGGAGAGGACTGGTTTGCATCAGAATGGCATCTTAAAGCCTGGCGGCAGTTGCATCCCACTGGAAACACTTGCCATCTTCTCTTTCTGAGTCTCTTCAATACGACGAGCTGCGTCGTTGAATGCAGCAGCAATCAGGTCCTCCAGCATCTCTTTGTCATCTTCCATCAGGCTTGGATCGATCTCAACACGACGGCAATTATGGGCACCATTGATAGTCACTTTAACCAGACCTGCACCCGATTCACCCGTCACTTCCAGATTGGCGATCTCTTCTTGCATTTTCTGCATTTTGTCCTGCATTTGCTGGGCCTGTTTCATCAAATTGCCCAAACCACCTTTACCAAACATAGATTTCTCTCTTCGCTATGGCTACATCGTACAACAAGGTACAGATTGCAGCATGGTTAAACCGGTCGGATACTCTCTTCATCCAATTCAGCATCAAATACCTGCCGCAATGTTTGAATAGTTTTATCCGCAATAATTGATTGGCGAGCTTGTGCCAATTTCTCTTCATAAATGGCTTGTCGCCACTCCAGCGGAGTTTTCTCCGCAGGATTATCATCTTCAATAATGCTGAATTCAACCGTTGCGCCATACAACTCGCTCAAAGCCCCCGCTAATGATTTTTGTGCGAAAGCGGAATTAAGGTGACGCTGGCTCGAACGTAGGTGTAAACGGATATTATTTGCACTAATCTGCTCTTTGAACGCATTTAATGCCAATTGTTGCACCAGTTTAGGAATTTTAAGTTTACCAACTTCTGCGGCCCATTCATCTCTCTGTTTAGATTCTTCCGCTAATTTCTCTGCCAGCTCCGGTGTTTTCTCATGTTCCAAAGCTGTTCTTAAAGCCTTTGGTGTAGCCACATGAGTTTCTGTTTTCTCCTCAATATTCTTGGCACGCCAACGGTAAGCTTCTTTTTTCTCAGGTTTGTTTTCCTGTTTTTTATCTATTGATGACTGAGGTCGCTGCCCTGACACTGCGGCAAGCCGTTCCAGTGTTGAAGTTGCTGACTTCATCTTAACCGACGTAGCCGATTCAGGCTTTTTTGCTGGCGCTTGCTCTTGTTGTCGGGATAACACACTCCTTGCTTTCAGCAACTGCGCGGTTGGGCTTGATGAAAGCGCCTGAGGTATCTGAGGTTGCGACGGAGAAGTTCTATCCAATTGTGCCGGTTCATTAATATCATTAGCAGGTGGCACATCCCCCTGATCACTCTGTTTATGTTTCGGCTGTGCTGTAACTGGTGTTGTAACTGATGGTATAACCGCAGGATTTACCACCGGCGCAGCAACCTCTTCAATAACTTTTTTGGGATGAAATGCCAAAGCTCTGAACAGAGCCATTTCAACCCCCATCCTGCGCTCCGGTGCATACGGCAAGTCCCTACGACCAATCAGCAAAGTTTGGTAATAAAGTTGCAAATCTTCCGGTGAAATAGCTTTTGCCAATATGCGCAAACGACCTTCAATCGATGAAGAAACGATCTCTGGTTGGGAAGGTAATAGTTGGAGCATTGCAATCCGATGTAGCAATGAAAGGATCTCTACCAACAAATCTTCCCAGTCAGCACCACGTGAAGCAACTTGTTCCACCAATGCCATAACCTGCTGACCGTCAGCTCGAATCAATGCTTCAATAATTGATAACGGTTGCTCATCATCTAATGTTCCTAGCATCAAGCTAACTATTTCGGCTGTTACCTGGCCCTGCCCGATAGCAATAGCCTGATCTGTTAGACTCAACGCATCACGCATGCTGCCATCAGCAGCGCGAGCCAATAGCTGACGAGCACGGCTGTCACTCTCTATATGTTCAGCTTTAAGAATACGTTCAAGCTGATCGCTTATTTGACCAATATCCAGCGATTTGAGATGGAACTGCAAGCAACGGGAAAGAATGGTCACTGGCAATTTTTGCGGATCAGTCGTTGCCAGTAGAAATTTCACATGCTCAGGCGGCTCTTCCAACGTTTTCAATAACGCATTGAAGCTGTGGCGGGAAAGCATATGCACTTCATCAATCAGGTAGACTTTAAAACGCCCACGAGCCGGAGCATATTGCACGTTATCTAGCAATTCACGCGTGTCTTCGACTTTGGTACGGGAAGCCGCATCAATTTCAATTAAATCGACAAATCGCCCCTGTTCAATTTCAAGGCAATTAACACATTTACCACAAGGCTCATCAGTAATACCCGTTTCACAATTTAGCCCTTTGGCAAACAAACGGGCGATCGTTGTTTTCCCGACACCTCTCGTGCCAGAAAATAAGTAGGCGTGATGAAGCCGACCGTGGGCAAGACCATTAGCCAACGCAGTCAGGATATATTCCTGACCAATGACATCAGAAAATATTTGTGGGCGCCACTTACGGGCAAGTACCTGATAGCTCATTGATACCGGGAAAATCGAATACAGTTGGGTACCATGCTAACACAGCCTCACTACAGACAGCGAGGCCGATATGTTAGTAATACGAAAATAAGTAGATTAATGATCTGGGAATTCAAGTAGAGTAAAACTACTTACACCTTGTTTTTGCAGACGCTCAGCACCGCCTAAACCAAGCAAACCAATAATAAAGGCCGCTTCAAAAACTTCACCGCCTAAGCGACGGATTAAACGAACAGTGGCTTCAACCGTTCCCCCCGTTGCCAGCAAATCATCAATAACCAACACCTTATCGTTTTCTTTTACGCTATCTTTATGCATTTCCAACTTATCAGCGCCATACTCTAGATCGTACGTTTCACTCAATGTTTCCCGAGGTAGTTTGCCCGCTTTACGAACAGGAACAAAACCAACACCAAGACGTAACGCAACCGGAGCGCCAAACAGAAAACCGCGAGCTTCTGTGCCAACAACTTTTGTAATGCCTTTGTCTTGATATCGCGCTACCAGAAGATCAATTGTCATTTGGTAGGCAAGAGGGTTATCCAATAAAGTAGTAATATCACGAAAAAGAATCCCTGGTTTCGGGTAATCAGGAATCGTTTCAATGCTGTCTTTAATAAATTGCAGTTGCTGCGCGTTTGCGGTCATAATCGGGCCAATGATGAGTAGAACACGGAGGTTCTAAAATCTATGTAAACTGATAGAAAAAAGCAACTGATGAACACGCATCAGCCTACTTTTTGTCGTCCCAGATTAATTCTGCTTCGCAAGACATAACCATTTTAGGGTATAAATGAATACACAGCCGTTATTAAATTTACTCGAAAAACAGGTCGATATACTGGCAGAAGAGATAGCACCATTAGCTGACACGCCATTCTCTACTGCCCGGTTTGATCAGGCTTTATTTAACCGACATAGCGATAAACTCCGAGGCTATCTACAAGAAGTCAGGCACAACATGGAACAACTCAAAGAGTGTGTTCAGGATCACCGAACCGAACAGGTCGCATTTCTAACTGAACGCCTAGTTGCCCAAATAGAGGCATTAAAGCGTGAATTGTCCACCCAATCATTAAGAAAAAAAGAGAGCCGATTTGAACATAAACAACAAGCTACTGACCTGTATCACAAACTGGCTGAACATCAGGATTATGAACGCCGTCTACTCGCAATGATCAATGATAGAGAGCTAAAATTGAATCAACAAACTACACTTAGTCATCAACAAAAAATACAGAAAGAAATCGCGGCATTAGCCGGAAGGCTAGCACGTTGCCGTCAATCTCTGATGCGAATTGAAAAATCAATCGAATACAAAGAGAACATGGACTAACGATTCAGATGAGGAATGTTTTATGTCCGTCGAACATGCACCACCCGAAGTTCAACTTGCTGTTGATCTGATCTATTTACTGGAATGCAATGAAATCACTCCTGAAATCGCCCTCGCCGCACTGGAAATAGTCAAACACGACTATCAAGCAAAATTAGCGAAGCAATCACCGTCGACAAAGGAGTATTGAGCCATTTACTTCAACACCTTAATAGATACCCTGATCGATACTATAAGAGATTCACATTTGTCTTAAGTATGTGGTCATACATTCATATCAATATCAGCCTTTGCAAAATTTCAAACGGCTTTATATCGTCACTCGCTCTTTCCGCTATTTCGTTTAAGAAACGTTGAAGAATAATCATCCGCAGCAATTCGAGTGCAAAGCGGTTCCCATTCACAACCTACACAAGCGGCTCTTATGATCCCGCGATTAAAAGCCCATCGAGCCCGTTCTAAATAGGTTTCATCAAGCCTCAACGTATGACCTACCTCAATTGATCGGCCCATAAGAGAACCAATGGCTTCCAAAGCTCGACCATCCCGGACAATAACACTCTCGCCAAAACAATGAGGTTTGTCTTCTCCAAGCAAAGGAATACATATGTCATCCGGCCCTGCCACAATCAGAATATCTTCATCCCGAATTCGAGGAATAATCCTATTATAATTTTCAACAAAATCAGGGGAATATCCGTTGCCTGCGTAGGTAAGAATACACAAAAGGTGATGACCTCTCAGAGATATTGTCATTATTGCGCTCCCGAATGTGATCAGATGTTGCATTTTTATACAACCAATGCTATATGATTAATACTGACCATCAATAGATCAGTTTTTCTAATATAAAGAAAATCGGCTAGGAATCGACTACTATGTCGTCACGGTGGGTATCAAACGAGCTTGTCAAATTATCATCAGAAAGCTTGCAGGCAATCATAGATAACAAGATTCCAGCAGCGATGATAGATGATTTTGCAACTAAAGAAGAAGCAGAACAGCTTTCGTCTGCAATACTGAGCATGAAGGCAAAGCCATATGAGTTTGGAAGGCCGGGGTCTTATTTAGGAAATCCACTCGCTCATTACCGTAATCGACCAAAAGAGCAATATTTCGCTCAAGTTAGCGTAGCTGAACAAGATCTCACCCAAATTATCAATCAAGCTTTTGATCCAGTTGCTCGGTTCATACGATATATCAATCACGATACAAATTTCAGCATTTCGGTCGCTGAAGAACCGGGATTTGGCCCCTATTTTGCCGGTATCGTCCGGATTATCTCCGGTGGTTCGGATCTACATGTGGACTACGCACCTACTTTTGCGAAAGGAAATTTAGTCGTCGGAGATATATCGACTCAACTTGCCTGGAACCTCTATATTTTATCTCCCTCTCAGGGAGGAGAAACCGTGATCTATAACCAACCATTCAAGAGTACTGTCGTTGATAAAACGTACAAACCGTATGATCGTGCTTTATTGGTTGATTGTGAGTCTTTCACTTTCCGACCTCAAGTTGGCTCTGTCGTCATTTTCAACACCAGTAACCCTCATATTATCCTGCCTGCAAGCAGCAATCGCATTGCAACAGGCTCCTTCATCGGTGTATTAAATGAGAAAAAGTTGATTTTATGGTCGTAATAGTATTTCAGTAAGATATCTGGAAGTTGAACATTAAGAGCACTTTTTCCTACCCTACCGCTATTTTATATGTTGTAACAATTATCACGAGGGAAATGTCGTGATATGCAGAAAAACTACAATTAACTGACATTATATCTTTAAGTTACCGTTGAAGGTTATCGTCCAGTCGTCTGGTCCATAATAAGCACAATGATGACACTTAAGAACGCGGTTCAAGAGTAGGGTAAGCCCGACGGACCGTCTTCGCAATCAAAATAACCAGTACGATTTTGATAATATCTCCCGGTATGAACCCAATTGAACCTGCGGCTGCTTGCCGAATGCTGATATTAGCAAATAAGGCAATCCACGGGATACCGATGACATAAACAACCATAATGCCGCCAAAGACAAGAAATACAGCTTCTTTAAAGGTATTCAGTTTTGCAAGATTCTTCTCATACAAATAGCCGATGACAAAAGCGGCAATCGGCCATGACAAAATAAAACCACCACTTGGACTGAGAAATACACTCAATCCTCCCCTCCCTCCAGACATTACCGGTAATCCAACGGAAACAAACACACAAAAGAGCAACAGTGCTAATCCACCCCGTTTCGCACCAATGATGGCACCAGCAAGCATTGCTCCCATTGACTGCGCTGTTATCGGAACGCCCACAACGGGAAGTGTCAGTGGCGGAAATAAACCCAGTGCTACGGTTAGAGAGGCAAATAGTGCTATATAAACAATATCTTTGGTAGACATTTAATCCCCCTTTCTTTTCGATAAAGCCACAACCCCTGCTTTACTTGCTGCTTGATTTATTTCTGTCAAATCCTGGATCATAGGACCGAGCTTCAATAGCAGCAGAAATATCGTCTGCCATTTTGAGCATTCGCACAATAACAGGAACTGCAATTGCAATGACACTCTTATCGAGACCTCTTGCTTTCTGCGCCTCCCGTACTTCTTCTGTAATTGACGCCAGAACAGGGATAAACCGCAAAGCAAGCGATAGAGCCAAACTCACTTTTCCAGGATTGATGCCAAGATAGTACAACCACCCAAGGCCCTTTTCCAAGGCGTCGATCATATCAGAAGAGCGAGTAGTAAGAGTGACAAGTGAGGCCAGCAATAAAAGTGAGACAAGACGAACTACCACAAGTACACCTGCGGTCCAGTGGTGTAGAAGCAATTGGACTATAAAAATAAGTACGAAGATCCATAGCGCTGACCGTAATTGCATCCAAGCAGTTTTTAATGAGATTCTGGCTAATAAGTATAAAAGTACTATGCACGCCAACGCTGCAACAGAGAGATCGATACGTGGAATAACGAAAAGTAATGTTCCCAGAATGACCAAAGCAATAATTTTAAGCCCCGGGCTAATTCTATGTACAAATGATGAACCAGGGTCATACCCAGACAGGCTCATAACATCATCCTTACGTATTCAGGAATAGCAATAGAGGGTATGTCATCAACAACAACGCGACCATCATCAAAAACCAGAACACGATCAAATCCCGCCAAAAAATCAAGGTCATGAGAAACTACAATCACAGTTTGAGATAAGTTATCGATTGCTTCAGCAACACGGCGCTTGTTTCGTAAATCCAACAAGGTTGTAGGCTCATCGAAAATAATGTAATCGGGCTCCATCACAAGGACACCAGAAATCGCAAGGAGTTGTTTCTGACCACCACTTAAAAGATGGGCAGGATGCTCCCTAAATTGAAGTAAATCATACCGAGAAAGAGCTTCCTGCGTTCTTTGCCGAATCTTGTCCTTGGTAAAACCGAGATTTTTCATTCCAAAGGCCAAATCCTCCTCAACGACTGGAAAAACGATCTGATTGTCAGGATTCTGGAATACGAAACCAACCTTACGTCGGATCGCCTTACCCTCTGTTCTGGTGTTCAAACCATCCACCAAAACATCACCACTTTTCGGTACCAATAATCCATTAAGAAGACGTGCAAATGTACTTTTGCCACAACCGTTACTACCTATGATGGCAATCCGTTTTTCCTTAAGCTGCAAATTTAACTCTTTCAATATTACTCGCTCGCCATAGGCATGCGTCACATTTCGTACTTCCAACATAGATGGTTATCTCTTAACATTGCAGCCAGCAACTTAACACTACTCCTACTTAGCACTGTGTCTGCCTACAGAATCCGTAGGGAAAATTCAATCAATATACTGATTTCAGCGTTATCAACCAGTTCCAACTTGCTGATATCACAAGCTCCTGTTCCACCCTTCTAAATTTAATCAGTACATTTTATACAGTCAGAATCTTAAAAATTTACCTTAAGTTATAGCTTTTCTTTGACCTCTTCCCTAACAAAACCGGCAACAGCATCTGATATTAGAAATATTTTCAACTTAGTTTCTCTGTCTCATCTCTTATATAGCAGCAGATAAACAAAGAGCATAAGATAATGATTTTTTGCCATTAGCCACATTGTTAGCAATTACCAAAATAGAATTCACCTCTATTATTCTGGTTCTTCATTTTTCAGCAACTTTCATATGCTCACTATATTTAAGCATATCGATAAAACTATCTACTAACGACTCCGCTTCTTTCTGAATATCAAAACTATCTGGCGCAAATAACCAGTTTTCCAGCAAGCCCGTTATCAATCCTCTTAACATGATAGCCGCTCGCCGCAGATGAAGATTATAAGGAAGCTGGCCTGATGCAATACAACTAGAAAGAGACTCTTCAATACGAACATAGTCTGCAACACACAGCTCCTGACGGACTTCCACCAAGGCAGACATTTCACCAACAAACTCACATTTGTGGAAAAAAATCTCCATTAATAGCCGGTTTTTCGGATCGTCAATGACCGACGTCAGGATATGGATGATTAAAGTTCTTAAAATCAGGAGTGGATTATTAGGATATTTTGCTTGATACTCTTTTTCTAATTCGTCAATCTTAGAATCTGTTATTCTACAGGCTTCGGAAAACAGGTCTACTTTATTTTTAAAGTGCCAGTAAATTGCCCCTCGGGTTACGCCGGCCGTTGTGGCAATATCTGTCAGTGAAGTAGCAGAGACACCGCGCTCAGAAAACTCTTTTATAGCTGCGTCTATAATCTGTTGCCGGGTCTCCTCAGCCTGTTGTTTAGTTTTTCGTGCCATACACTCTAATTTTAACCTAAAATGGATTTACATACATTCACGTATGTTTGTATTATAGCATGCTGTTATTAATGGAGTAATGGTTTTACGGATTGAAGGGTCAACATCTAAAAATATTGAGGTTTACTTATGCGAATAAACAGGGGAGTTTTGCCTCTGGCTACAATACTGGTATTCTCAGGCAGCTTAGCTCTTTCAGGATGTAACGACAAAGACTCTCAGCAAGCTGCTGGGAATCAACAGGCTCCTGAAGTCGGTATCGTGACGCTGAAAAATGAACCTCTGATGGTCACGACAGAACTTCCAGGCCGAACGTCAGCCTTCCGCATTGCAGAAGTTCGTCCACAAGTAAGTGGTATAATTCTGAAACGAAATTATAAAGAAGGTAGCGATGTAAAAGCAGGCACATCTTTATATCAGATAGATCCAGCAACTTACCAGGCTACCTATGACAGTGCTAAAGCTGATTTGGCAAAAGCTCAAGCTAATGCAGAGATCACACGCTTGACAGTGAACCGATATAAGTCACTGTTAGGTACAAACTATGTTAGTCAACAGGAATTTGATAAAGCCAGCGCTGACTATGCTGAAGCGAATGCTATAGTACAGGCAGCAAAAGCGGCTGTAGAGACTGCCCGTATCAATTTGGCATATACCAAAGTTACAGCGCCGATTAGTGGTCGTTCCGGCAAATCGACTATAACTGAAGGCGCTCTTGTTTCTGTTGGTCAACCAACAGCACTGACAACTGTTCAACAACTAGATCCAATTTATGTGGATGTCACTCAGTCAAGTGATGATTATCTGCGCCTTAAAAGTGAAATCGCCAAAGGTGTTGTGCAGAAAGGGGACAGTAAGGCTAAAGTTCACCTGATCATGGAGAATGGTAAAAATTACAGTGAAACAGGCTATTTGGAATTCTCTGATATCGCTGTAGATGAAACAACGGGCTCTATCACTATCCGTGCAATATTCCCTAATCCAAATGAAGAGTTACTGCCAGGCATGTTTGTTCGAGCAAAACTGGAAGAGGGTATTCGCCGGGATTCAATACTCGTTCCTCAACAAGGAGTTACCCGTACACCTCGTGGTGAAGCTACTGTCATGGTGGTTGGTGCAGACGAAAAAGTCGAACCACGCGTTATCACCGCTAACCAAGCTATTGGTGATAAATGGCTAGTAACTTCCGGTCTGAAAGCAGGTGATCGGGTCATTGTTACTGGTTTGCAAAAAATTAAACCCGGCATCCCGGTTAAAGCAGCAGAAGTAGACTTAAATGCAAAATCTGCTGCGAACCAAACTGAACCTGCGAAAAAGTCTTAATTTAGGAGTCGGTGATTCATGCCTAAGTTTTTTATAGATCGGCCAATCTTTGCATGGGTAATCGCAATTATCACCATGCTGGCTGGGCTGCTGGCAATTATGAAATTACCCGTGGCGCAATACCCTACTATCGCACCACCGGCGATTTCTATCGCTGCAACTTATCCCGGCGCAGATGCCACCACTGTACAAAACACAGTTACTCAGGTTATCGAACAGAACATGAATGGTATCGACAACCTGGTTTATATGTCTTCCGACAGTGATTCTGCTGGAAACATGAATATCACACTAACCTTTGAAGCAGGTACTAACCCCGACATTGCACAGGTACAGGTGCAAAACAAGCTGCAACTCGCTATGCCTCTGTTACCACAAGAAGTACAACAGCAAGGGATACGTGTAGATAAGTCCACAACCTCTTTCCTAATGGTTGCCGGATTCATCTCTGAAGATGGTTCCATGTCACAGGACGATATCTCTGATTATGTTGGTGCAACTGTCAAGGACCCTTTAAGTCGCGTAACCGGTGTAGGTGACACAATGCTTTTCGGTAACCAGTATGCCATGCGTATCTGGTTAAATCCTGACAAGCTCGTTAACTACAAAATGACGACTTTAGATGTAATAAATGCAATCAAAGCGCAAAATAACCAAATAGCCGCCGGTCAATTAGGGGGAACTCCTCCCGTTCCAGGTCAACGCCTGAATGCTTCGATCATTGCTCAAACACGTCTAACCTCACCAGAAGAGTTCAGTAATATTCTCCTGCGCGTCAATACTGACGGTTCTCAAGTCCGTCTGAAAGATGTAGCAAACGTGGAACTAGGTGCAGAAAGCTACAACATCATTGCCCGCTATAACGGTAAACCTGCTGCGGGTATCGGTGTCAAACTAGCGACAGGCGCTAACGCTTTGGATACATCCAAAGCAGTAAAAGAAGCACTAAAAAATATGGAACCTTTCTTCCCTCACGGGCTGAAAATTGTCTATCCATATGACACCACACCATTCGTTAAAATCTCTATTAACGAAGTGGTAAAAACACTGGTTGAAGCAATTATGCTAGTGTTCGTGGTAATGTACCTATTTCTCCAAAATTTCCGCGCAACACTCATTCCAACCATTGCGGTTCCAGTCGTACTCTTAGGAACATTTGCGATACTCGCTACATTTGGCTATTCAATAAATACATTAACCATGTTTGCTATGGTTCTTGCCATTGGCTTACTGGTAGATGATGCCATTGTTGTTGTAGAAAACGTTGAACGTGTTATGCAGGAAGAAGGTCTATCGCCAAAAGAAGCAACCAGGAAATCAATGGGACAAATCCAAAGCGCCTTGGTTGGTATTGCAATGGTGCTGTCTGCTGTATTTATCCCAATGGCCTTCTTCGGCGGTTCAACCGGTGCAATTTATCGTCAATTCTCGATTACTATCGTATCTGCAATGGTACTCTCTGTGCTGGTAGCCTTAATCCTGACACCAGCTCTATGTGCCACTATGTTGAAACCCATTGCCAAAGGTAGCCACGGTAAGCAGACCGGCGTCTTTGGCTGGTTCAACCGCATATTTGACAAAAGTACCCACCACTATACTGACAGTGTTGGTCGTATTCTACGCAATACAGGCCGTTATCTGGTAATTTATGTATTCCTAGTGGCTGGTATGGCTGTCATGTTCACGCGTTTACCATCTTCCTTTCTTCCTGAAGAAGATCAGGGAGTATTGCTGACAATGGTTCAATTACCTGCGGGGGCGACACAGGAACAAACAGAGAAAGTTCTGGATAAAATAAGCGATTACTTCAATACAGAAGAAAAAGATCGTGTGGTTTCTGTATTTACCGTCAGCGGCTTTGGTTTTAGTGGTCAAGGGCAAAACACTGGGTTGGGCTTTATAAGCCTGAAAGACTGGAGTGAACGTCCTGGCGCTGAAAACAAAGTACCTGCGATTGTTGCCAGGGCTAGCGCTCACTTCCAGAAAATCAAAGAAGGTATGGTTTTTGCGTTTAACATCCCGGCAATTGTAGAGTTAGGTTCAGCAACCGGCTTTGATTTTGAATTAATTGATAAAGCAAACCTTGGACATGACAAACTGACAGAAGCTCGTAACCAATTACTTGGCATGATACAACAGCATCCAGATATGTTAGTAGGTGTTCGTCCTAATGGTCAGGAAGATACTCCTCAATATCGGCTCAGAATTGATCAGGAAAAAGCTGAAGCTCTCGGTGTTTCCATTGCTGATATTAACTCAACACTCAGCACGATGTTTGGTAGTAACTATGTGAACGACTTTATTGATCGCGGTCGCGTCAAAAAAGTTTACGTTCAGTCGGAAGCACCTTATCGTATGTTGCCAAGTGATATCTACAAGCTGTATGTCCGTAACAAACAAGGTGAAATGGTTCCATTTTCTGCCTTTATAGATACATCCAAAGAACCCTGGACCTACGGCTCACCACGTCTGGAACGTTACAACGGTTTACCATCAATGGAAATTCTGGGTGAAGCAGCTCCAGGTAAAAGTACCGGCGATGCAATGGCCCTGATGGAAGAGCTGGCATCCAAGCTACCGAATGGGATCGGTTTCGATTGGACAGGTATGTCCTATCAAGAACGCCTATCCGGTAATCAGGCTCCAGCTCTGTATGCATTATCGTTGATAGTGGTATTCCTCTGTCTGGCAGCACTATATGAAAGCTGGTCAATTCCATTCTCAGTTATGTTAGTAGTACCATTGGGTATTGTTGGGGCCTTGTTGGCAACAACATTCCGCGGTTTGGATAACGATGTTTATTTTAAAGTTGGCTTATTAACCACTATCGGGTTGTCGGCGAAGAACGCGATACTCATCGTTGAATTCGCTAAGGATCTGATGGAAAAAGAAGGCAAGGGGTTGATAGAAGCTACGCTAGATGCGGTAAGAATGCGTCTTCGCCCAATCCTAATGACATCACTAGCATTTATGTTAGGTGTTATTCCCCTAGTACTGAGTAATGGTGCAGGTTCTGGCTCTCAAAACGCGGTGGGTACTGGGGTATTAGGCGGAATGATTGCAGCAACCTCGCTAGCAATCTTTTTCGTGCCAGTATTCTTTGTGGTTATAAGACGACGTTTCAGTAAGAAAGCGGAGGAGATTGAACCTGCGTCAGAATCTCATTAATGCTACCAACAATAACCAGAAGGCCGTCAGATCGGCCTTCTTAATATAATAGTTGCTTCCACCTGGCAAGATTCTGATCATTAACCTATCCGCTTAATCTTTAAGTAATTTTGTTTAAATTTAATTATGATCACCACTTATGAGTATAAAATAGCTTTAAAAATCCAAGCATTAGTGACTTTAATAAAATTAATATGAAAGTTGTCGGACAAAAATTACTTTATCTTTTTTTACACTAAATGACAAAAAACAATACCAGCACATAGTGACTTATGTAATAATGATGTTATATTCATTGATTATTGTAGCCATCAGGCTATAATCTGCCGTTACTGGTATCTGAGAGTAATACTGTTTTATATAAACCTACATATTAACTCACACATACTAGCCGATATTTATAGTTTATTGAGTTAAGGTATGAATTTTTGTTAAGAGCTGATCCTGATTTACTAGAAGAAAATCAGAGCTATCTGTAAAAAAGATAAATAATCCCAAAGAACGATTATAGATACATAATAATAATCTCTCGAAAAAAATTTTATAATACGTGTATATGCTTAGTGTTTAACTCAAAAAATTAAGTAATGGCATATACTGGAAGATCAACATAGCATGGATGAATATTCACTCAAGATGACATAATATTGATGAATTAAAATGCTTATGTGAGAATCTAAGGCAAGAGGTACGTCTAGTACAAAGTACACAGAGATGAGACTGGTTGTGAAAATAATTTTTACATCTCAGAATAATTTAGAGCTAAACAAATAGAACGAATACATATCAACTTTCGTTTAGTACTTTAAAATAAAATATTCTGATGATTTCAACCTTCTCTCTTGAATTGATAAATGTATTGATAATACATATACTTACAAATCTCTTGGAAACAAATTAAGATTAGCGTTTCCAGACTTGTGGAATGGTAAAAACTAATGAACGCTCAATCAGCGTCCTGTTACAGGATTTAAGTTGTTCCTTGAGCAAAATTTGATTGAATATTTCCCTCAATAATTTTTTATATATGTTAAATAAGAAAGGCGATTATGACTAAAACTGATTATCTGATGCGTTTAAGAAAATGCACCACGATTGATACACTAGAACGTGTGATTGAAAAGAACAAATATGAACTTTCAGGAGATGAACTTGAACTATTCTACTCTGCTGCGGATCACCGCCTAGCTGAGCTGACCATGAATAAACTGTATGATAGAATTCCACCTTCAGTATGGAAATACGTTCGCTAAACTAAAATAGTCTTTATCAGATAGAAAGTGATCCGAGCCGGTAAAGTGCTATCGGCTTATTTAGATCATCTATGTATTTAGGTTATCAATGAAAATTGGCGAGGGCTCTGCCAGCGACATCCCGGCACACACATCCCCTGCTATGGCTGCTTCCTTCCGGACCTGACCAAGTTAACAAGTTAGCGTTGCGGGAGAACCAACAGAGCCCCCATTGTGACGTGTTGCTTTAACTTCAAAGCGGTGCCATTATCATTCATACCTACTCAAATAGCAAGACAAGCAGGCCCGAATGCTGATTTATTGCACATTACAAGTGAATACAATTAAGGAAATGTATTATCTAACGGCTTTCAACGTAATTTCGATATTTTTAGTCTTCCCATTATTAATCACTTCATACGCTGTATCTGTAACAAACATCAATCGACTATGCAGCGAAACAGAAGCACTGACAACAATGCGTGCACCCGGCTTAATTTTGTCTGATTGATAAGGCAAAACAAAATGGAAAGGCGATTGTTTCCCTCCTAAACGCTCAACCTTCTGAGACAGAGTAACTGAAGGTGCATCAAGCAAAGATACATCAGATAAAGCCACTGTCAGAACAGCATCTGCTGGCAATGCTATACGCTGTAGTATATTAATATTGCCTTCAACAAAAGAGCGTTTCATTGGATTTTCAATCTTTTCCACCTGAGTATCTACTACCTCAGCACCTTGAGCATTACACCCAACCAAAGCAACCGCTAGTAGTACACCAACGGGGAGTTGCCATAACTTCATATACATTCCTCCATTATTAACTAACCTCTACCCGTTATCTTTCAAGTTGCCTCTTTGTTGGCTGCGTTCACTCACCCCGGCCACATAGTTACCTATGCTCCCGGGGATTCGCTCCCTTGCCGTCGCGATGCATCTTGAAATCCATAGGGTATATATTAAACATTAAAATAAATTGAAATATCAAATCATTAAATCTAAACCATCTGGATTATAGATTAAAAAATTGAATATCAGACACCAACAAATCTCATATTCTTTATTGCACTACTGTCAGGACTTAAAACATTTACAATTTAGTTATTTATTAATCATATATTAATGAGACAATAATCATCCCTTGTACTCTCGATAACCTAATAGAAAACAAAGGCATATTATGAGCAAGTCATTACAGAATCTGATAAATTTGATGAAATTGGAAAAAATTGAGGAAGGTATTTACCGAGGGCAAAGTAAAGATCTCGGTTTTCCTCAGGTTTTCGGGGGGCAAGTGATTGGTCAGGCACTGTATGCAGCCAAACAAACCGTTGTCGATGACCGGATGGGCAACTCTTTCCATAGCTATTTCTTACGCCCCGGAGACAGCCACAAACCTATCGTCTATGATGTTGAAATTCTACGTGATGGGGGAAGTTTTAGTGCCCGGAGAGTCAGTGCCATTCAAAATGGCAAACCTATCTTTTATATGACTGCCTCATTTCAAAGTCACGAAGAAGGTTTTGAACATCAGAATATGATGCCGGATATACCATATCCAGAAGAACTTATCCCTCAGAACGAAATCGTGAAAAAGATGTCGCATCTGCTGCCACAGAAGATGCAGAATATTCTTCTCTTTCCCTGCCCGCTAGAAATGAGGCCCGTAAAATATCACAGTCCATTTAATTGCCCACCAGAAGAACCTATACGCTATGTTTGGTTCCGCAGTAATGGCAATATGCCTGATGACCCTTTTATTCATCAATATCTACTTGGCTATGCCTCCGATTTTAACTTTCTGCCAACAGCATTACAGCCACATGGTGTCGGGTTCCTTGAGAAAAATATTCAGATAGCAACAATTGACCATTCTATGTGGTTTCACCGCCCGTTTAAACTAGACGACTGGCTACTATATGCTATAGATAGTCCATCAGCTTCCGGTGCCCGTGGTTTTGTTCGGGGACAAATTTATAATCGTGAAGGGGTACTTGTTGCTTCCACTGTACAGGAAGGTCTGATTAGGAAACGCAACAGATAAATGAATAAGGCAGCAAATTAAGAAATCAGCATTGTATTTTATGGTCTTATTGCTGCCTTTTAATATTACAACTTAATTATAAGCACTCTCTCCATGAGAATTAATATCCAACCCTTCCCTTTCAACTTCAACTGTAACCCGCAGCCCTACCAACAGCTCTGCTATTTTAAAAGCAACAAAGGCAACAATGACTGACCAAACCACACAAACCAGTATACTAAAAGCCTGGATACCAACTTGCTCCAACATGGTTATACCCTCTGCATGCCCGGTTCCTCCCAAAGATTTAGCCGTAAAAACCCCAGTCAGGAGGCAACCCACGATCCCACATACGCCGTGTATACCAAATACATCACATACATCGTCAACGCGTAACCATCGTTTTAACGCCACCACCCCCCAAAGTCCGGTAAAACCCGCGATCAGGCCAATGATTAATGCACCACCAACACCCACCATTCCAGCAGCAGGTGTAATACCAACCAGTCCAGCAATACAGCCTGAACATGCCCCTAGAAGAGACGGCTTATTACGGAAAAACCATTCTGCAAAAACCCATGACAGAATGGCGGCAGCAGTCGCCACAATGGTATTTAAAAATGCCAGAGCAGCTATCTCATTAGCAGCATTAGCAGAACCCGCATTAAAACCGAACCAACCAATATAGAGCACAGCAGTACCAGTGAAAACCATCGGTAAATTATGTGGTTTAAATGCTTCTTTCCCAAAACCAGTGCGTTTTCCCAGCAAGTAAGCACCAACTAATCCAGCTACAGCAGCGTTAACATGGACAACTGTACCACCCGCAAAATCCAATGCTCCATCCTGTGAAAGTACACCACCGCCCCAAACCATATGCGCCATAGGCAGGTAAGAAAATGTCAACCACAGCACACTAAAAATTAACAAAGCCGAAAAGCGAATACGCTCCCCTAATGCACCAACAATCAAAGCAACAGTGATACAAGCGAAAGAACCCTGAAATGCCACATGAATTAGCTGATAAAAACTGCCACTTAAGTCAGTGAATGCCAAATTCTTTAGCATCATTTGACTAAAACCACCGAGAAAACCATTCCCTGGTTCAAAAGCCAAGCTGTAACCGTAAATCACCCACAACACACATACTAAAGCAAAGCTCACCATAACCTGAGCCATGAGCGATAAAACGTTTTTACTCCGTAGCAAGCCACCATAAAACAGAGCAATTCCCGGAATGGTCATAAACAGAACAAGGACTGTACAAATCATCATAAAAGCATTATCAGCTTTATCAGCAACGCCTTCCGCAGCCTGAGATAATGATGGTACACAACTGACCATAATACCGGCAGCCACTGAGAATCGTTTTTTCACATCTATCTTCTCTATCAGTAAGTTACAGTGCCGCATCATTAGTCTCTCCTGTTCTAATACGAATAGCCTGTTGTAATTCAACGACAAAAATTTTACCGTCACCAACTTTTCCAGTGAAAGCTGATTGCTGAATAGCATGAATTACTTCCTCAACTAATTCATCTGCTACAGCAATATCTATCTTTATTTTAGGTAAAAAGTTGACATTATATTCAGCTCCACGGTAAAGCTCCGCATGCCCTTTCTGACGCCCAAATCCTTTTACCTCTGTTATGGTCAACCCCTGAACACCAAGATTAGAGAGAACTTCCCGAATATCCTCTAATTTGAATGGTTTTATAATTGTCGTAATGAGCTTCATATATCCCCTTTCCATCCGGCTATTATGTTTGCAATAAGGAAATAGCAAAGGGTGTGCCAGAAACTAAAAGAATATAAAAATCAAATAATAATAAAGAAAATAAAAATTCTGGAGAAGTAAGAAGGAGGGAGAGTAGCGGATATACTCTCCCAGAGTGCACCTAATCAGTGCAAGCCTGATTAAATTAGTACCTCTTTTTCAGAGATTGTGCCACATTCATTTAGTGTCTCACCGACTTGTTGCAATTGATACATCTGATAATAACGTCCACACCTCGCCAATAATTGCTGATGGCATCCCTGTTCAACAACTGCACCACGATGTAGCACCAGAATGGTATCAGCTTCCACAATAGTAGACAGGCGGTGAGCAATCACGATCAACGTCGTTTGCTGACGAATCAACCTCAAAGCCTGTTGTACCATCTGTTCTGTACTAGAATCAATGTTTGCAGTCGCTTCATCAAGGATCAAAATTTGTGGCGTTTGCACTAACACTCTCGCCATAGCAAGCAACTGTTTTTGACCAGCCGACAACGTATTACCCTGCTCTCCCAAAATAGTATGAAGTCCATTAGGTAATGTACGTACTAACTCAGCTAATTGCACGGTTTCCAATACCTGCCAAACTTTCTCTTCTGAGATATTCCGGCCAAGCGTAATATTATCAAAAAAAGAATCAGCAAGAACGACCGGGTCCTGCTGAACCATCGCTATACCATTGCGTAGTACCGAATGAGACAGGGATGATACAGGCCGACCATCGAGGTAAATTTCCCCTTTCTGCCACGGATAATATCCCATCAGTAAATTTGCCAACGTACTTTTACCACTACCGGTATGACCAACCAAAGCAACAAAACCATGAGCCGGAACCTGTAAATTGATGTCTTGTAAAACTACTTTGTCATCCCGATAAGAAAAGCTAACATTTTCTATATCAATTCGACCGCTAGACAGTGGCTGATTATCCATGCCATAGCCTTGTTGAGGACTATCCATTAATTCAAATATTCTCTCACCAGCAACCACAGCCTGCTGCAAGATAGATTGCTGGGAGGTCAACTCAATGAGTGGTTCATTCAATCGTGCCAAGTAATCGATAAAGGCATACAACACCCCAACACTAATTACGCCGATTCCATTAAAACCAAATAGCATGATAAGGCCACACAGTACCATAGCTGACACAAAATTCAGTAATGGTCGTAATAAAAGCCCGTCTAACCGTAGTGCCTGCATTCTTGCTTGATAATGAGCAAGATTAGTTGCCAGCATTCGTTCACCAAAACGGGCCTGCTGCCGGAATTGTTGGATGACACTCATTCCATTGATAATCTCGTTAAAATTATCATTAACGTCAGCTAAATAACTACGTACCTGTCGGACAATTGGTGTACTTAGATACTGATATATCGCCATAACAATTAATACGATAGGAAAAATAAGAATTGCAATCAATGCCATACGCCATTCCAGTACAAACATGGCAATCAACATAGCGCTAATTAATGCTATACCACGGAATATCGTAGGGACCACATTGACATAAAGATCTAGAACAGCCTCTGTATCATTCGTTACACGAGAAATTAATTGCCCTACTGGTTGATTATCAAAAGCACTCAAAGGCTGACGCAATGCCGCATTCATCACATCAGTACGAAGTTGACGAACAACATCAACTGATATTTGATTGAACAATAAAGCCTGGAAATAGTGTAATACAGCGGTGATCAGTTGCAGAGCAATAAAGGCTACAGCCAAGCCAATAACCAATCCAATGGGCATATTACCTGTTGCAACCATATTATCGATAAAATAACAAATTAGAACAGGACCACTTACCTCCGCAATTGCAGCCACCCACAACATAAGTACCGCCAGCACCAGCAGCTTACGATAATCTTTCCCATAAACCAGCAAACGTTTCAGAGACGGCCACAATTGACGAACCTTAGTCATCTCTATCTCCTTCATACGATTCCATCCTCACTATCCAGTGCTGCTTCAATCTGCTGATAATGATACATATCACGATACCATCCTGGTTGCTCCACCAGTTGCTGATGCTGTCCCTGCTGTATAATCGAACCTTGCTGCATCACCAAAATATTATCAGCATCAGTTAATGCCGACAGACGATGGGCACTAATAATGACAGTACGTTGTTGTCTCCATTGCCTTAAGTTTTGCAAAATACTGTATTCAGTTTGCCCATCAACCGCAGATAAGGCATCATCCAAAATCAAAATCTCTGTATCTAAGAGTAATGCTCTCGCAATAGAGATACGCTGCTTCTGCCCACCAGAAAGCATCACACCACGCTCCCCCACCTCC
Source organism: Photorhabdus akhurstii (assembly GCF_019090985.1). Classification (NCBI taxonomy): domain Bacteria; kingdom Pseudomonadati; phylum Pseudomonadota; class Gammaproteobacteria; order Enterobacterales; family Morganellaceae; genus Photorhabdus; species Photorhabdus akhurstii. The sequence continues at coordinate 4,439,324 of NZ_CP020335.1, forward strand.
GTTTGATACCCTTCCGGTAAACGAAGAATATCTTCATGAACACAGGCAAAACGAGCAACTTCTTCAATTTGCTCCTGTGTAGCATCCGGACGTCCCAAAGCAATATTACTGGCAACGGTATCTGAAAACAGAAAAGGTGTTTGATTGACAACGGCAAAACGAGCCCGCCATTCATCCAACTGGATATCTGCAATTTTTATCGACTGGAAAAGAATTTCTCCCTCAGTTACATCAAACTGTCTCTGCATCAGAGCAAGCAGGGTACTCTTACCTGAACCTGTTAGACCACAGATCCCTAGTAACTGCCCAGGAGATAACCTGAAATTAATTTGATTCAGAACACTTTTATTACTTTGAGGATAATTAAAAGATTTAATATCCACATTCAGGATACTACGCTCAGGTGATAAATGACGGAAACCATTTTTAATGACAGGAGGTTCTTGTAATAAACTACGGATACGGCTATATGCAGCACCTCCCCGTTCAACAATATTAAACATCCATGCTAGCGCCAACATTGGCCAAATCATCAAACCAAGGTACATTACGAAGCTAGTAAGTTCACCCAGTGTTAATCCCCCATTCAACACCATCCAACTACCCCCTCCGACAGCCAACAAATCTGATATACCGATTGCAATAACAATTGTCGGATCAAACCGGGCATCTACTCTGGCAACATACATATTCTTACGGCTAGCCTCTACTGCAACTTGCTCAAACTGATTTGCTTGTAGATCTTCAAGACCAAATGCCTTGATCATACGAATACTAGTCAAACTTTCTTGAGCTTGATTATTCAGAGCAGAAAATGCACCTTGTGCCGATTTAAAACGATGATGTAGTTGATCACCATATCGTTTAATAATAATTGCCATAATAGGCATAGGTAACATAGCCAATAACGTTAACTGCCAACTAATTTGGACACTCATTACAATCAACACCGCGCAGCCCATAACTAGCGAATCAACCAACGTTAACACACCTTCCCCCGCGGCAAACACCACCCGTTCCACATCATTAGTAGCACGAGCCATCAAATCGCCGGTACGGTGACGCAGATAAAATTCCGGATTTTGGCGACTGAATTGCTGATAAAAATTATTCCGTAATTTAACCGCTAATTGATATGACGCCCCAAACAACCATAATCGCCATATATATCGTAGAATATAGACAAACAACGCTACGACCAACATAACACCAATCCATATCATCAATTGGTAAGATGACATAGATCGAGTACTAATGCCGTCAACAATGATACCCACCAAATATGGAGGAATCAGTAGCAGAACAGAAATGATAATAAGCAGGGTTACTGCTCCAAGGTAGCGACGCCATTCGCGACGGAAGTACCAACTTAATTGAGAAAATAATATCACAAATGTATATCCCGAAATATAAATTTATATTTAAATATAAACTTAAATATAAATTTAAATAAATAATAAGAACATTGAACCAAACTCAAAATAATTGAATTAATTCTCTGAATAATAATGGACTAATCTGGTATCGGCAATACTGTAGTATACTTAATTTTTTCCATTGCAAAGTTGGATGTAACATCAATCAACCCCGGGATACCGTTCACCATACGCTTGTAGAAAAGATCATAACTTTTCATATCTACAACTTCAACATGCATCAGATAATCACACTCACCAGCCATACGATAAAAAGCCAAGACTTCTGGCATTTGTTTTATAAATGCGACAAATTGCTCATACCAAGCACTATTATGCTGCTGAGTTCTGATCATCACAATTACTGTCAGCCCTAGTCCTAACTTTTCACTATCAAGCAAAGCAACCTTACCGATAATATAACCTTCATCTTCAAGTCGTTTTAGCCGCTTCCAACAAGGAGTAGAGGTAAGATTAACAGCTTCCGACAATGCATTCAGAGACAGACTGCAATCTTTCTGTAGTAACTTTAGCAATTTGCGGTCTGTTTTATCTAACATAACTACCTCTCATAGAAAATTTTTCCATAAAGAAACCACACATTAAGAAAAATAACAATCTCTTTCTCCCAGTATCAAGTTAATCTACCCGCCACCAATTATTTTTAAATTACAGAGTTAATAATTAATGTCACACAGTTGGACCACCAAGGCAATCAGAGAGATTCAAGCAGACCATCAACGCAGTTCTGACACTCATCTTATCCGCCTTAATTTACCGGTTTTCCCAGGTATCCATTTATATCTAAAAGATGAAAGCACCCACCCAACCGGTAGTCTGAAACACAGGCTTGCTCGTTCTTTATTCCTTTACGCACTTAGTAACGGCTGGATAAAGGAAGGTACCCCGGTTATTGAATCCTCATCGGGTAGTACCGCTGTATCCGAAGCCTATTTTGCCCGCCTGCTTGGGTTACCTTTTATTGCTGTTATGCCCTCATATACCGCTAAACGTAAGATTCAGGAAATTGAATTTTATGGTGGTAAATGCCATTTTGTTAACCATTCAGCACAAATTTATGACGAGTCAGAACGACTGGCGAAAGAACTAAATGGACATTATATGGATCAATTTACTTACGCCGAAAGAGCAACAGACTGGCGAGGTAACAACAATATTGCTGAAAGTATTTTTCGCCAGATGCAAATGGAACCATTTCCTGAACCAGATTATATCGTTATGAGCGCTGGTACTGGGGGAACTTCTGCAACGTTAGGACGCTATATCCGTTACCAAGGGCATAACACGAAACTAATTGTTGTCGATCCAGAAAACTCTATATTCTATGACTATTACCGTCAAAATTGCTGTGATATTCATGGCAATTATAGCAGTAAGATTGAGGGTATTGGCCGCCCTCGGGCTGAGCCTTCTTTTATTCCCTCGGTTATTGATGACATGATCCAAATACCTGATTGCGCCAGCATTGCAACAATTTACTGGCTGGAAAAATTACTAGGCAGAAAAGTTGGCGCATCTACGGGAACTAATGTCTGGGGAGCTCTCCTGCTTGCTAACCAAATGCATGAGCGTGGAGAACAAGGCGCAATAGTAACTTTACTGTGCGACAGTGGTGAACGTTATCTCGATACCTATTACAATCCAGATTGGGTAAAAAATAACATCGGCGATATCTCATCTTATCTCAAACAACTATCCAATTTCCGTAGTTATAAGTAACATAACCATTTTATTCTAATGAGGATGTTACAATGAGACGAGCTGTTGTTGTATTCAGTGGTGGACAAGATTCCACGACCTGCCTAATTCAAGCAATTAATCAATATGACGAAGTACATTGTGTCACTTTTGATTATGGTCAGCGCCATCGCGCCGAAATTGATGTTGCACGTAATATCATCCATTCTCTTGGTGTTGTTGCTCATAAAGTACTGGATGTCACATTACTTAGTGAACTGGCTCTCAGCAGTCTGACTCGCGATAACATCCCTATTCCCGATTACAGTGAAAGCAAAAAAAGCGCTATACCCAATACATTTGTCCCTGGCCGCAATATCTTGTTCCTGACACTGGCTGCTATATATGCTTACCAAGTTGAAGCAGAAGCAGTTATTACTGGAGTATGTGAAACTGATTTCTCCGGTTACCCTGATAGCCGTGATGAATTTATCAAAGCAATGAATAAAGCTGTAAACCTTGGCATTGCCCGTGATATCCGCTTTGAAACTCCATTGATGTGGCTCAACAAAGCTGAAACTTGGGCATTGTCCGACTACTACCAGCATTTAGACTTTGTTCGTAGTCAGACACTAACTTGCTACAACGGCATTCAAGGTAATGGATGTGGTACATGTGCCGCTTGTCATCTCAGAGCTAACGGATTAGAACAATATTTGAATGCTCCGGATAAAATAATGGCTGAAATGAAAGCAAAAACACATTTAGTTTAATCCAAATGGCAATGAGAGCCGTCCCCTCTCATTGCTCTGTTTTCACCAAAGCTCCCATTATTTCACGTAATTCACCTTCAATAGATAATGCTCTTTGCGTTTTTCTATCAATCCAAACAAATGTAGTCTTAGCATCTGCGATGAGTTGATTGTTCCTTCTGCGTATGATTTCCTGAGAAAATACACCACTTCTGTTTCTCAGCTCCGTCAATCGGCAATCCACCTCCAATTCATCGCCAAGAACTGCTGAACTGCGATAATTAATATTAATGTTGACCACTGCAAACCCAACATTGTTTTTCTGTATCCATTCCACTACAGAATGCTTATGCAACCATTCCCATCGAGCACTTTCCAGAAATTCCAAATAGCGAGCATTGTTCACATGCTGAAACAAATCTATATGATAACCATGAACTTTTATAATTGAACTCATAATATTGCCTTTATGTTAAAGTCACTCATCTGACCAGGTTGATTTCACAATAGCAAAACAAAAAATTCATACTAATTAAAGTGATTTATTTGCAACCTTGATCACAACATCCCCATTCATAAAAAAAATCATGAATGAGGATGATAGATAATATACTAGTAACTCAACTTACTTCTATTTCGCTCAATGAAAACTGGCCCTATTCCCTGAACCTCCTGTAACTGTTCCACCGTAGTAAACGCACCATGTTTTTCCCGATATTCAACGATTCCTTGTGCTTTTTTTACCCCAATACCATTTAGTGCTTTTGCTAACTCTTCCGCACTTGCAGTATTAATATTCACCTTTCCCTTTTCTTCTACTTTCAAAGCATCCTGCTGCTGTAATTGCTTTTCTGATGAAGAATTACTGGTAGCATTGACTGTTTTAGCTACTTTATCTTTTACTTGTTCAGTGGCAATCGCAAATTGCCCTCCACACGCATAAAGCAAGCCAGCGAGCAAAACAGATAAAATTCCCGATTTTTTCATATTAATTCCTCCATGTTTTATGAGCGGAAAAAAGATTGCCACAGATAAATTTGAGTACAATGGACAAAGATCAGATATGCGAAAGGCCGCGAAAGCGGCCTTTATTGACAAGATAATTACAAAGATATTTGCGATACTCTTCGCAAATTTTTATTCGATATGACCTAACTTAATTTTGGCTTTTTCACGCAAGCTAACCAGTAAAGACTCCAGCATAGCGTTACCCATTTCACTCTGATAGCTATCAATCATGCTTTTAATTTGCTCTTCGGATACAACACCTGGAGTAACTTTATCTAGTTGGATCAACACAACATCATCCAAACTATTTTTCGTCAAACCATATTCTGCCTTACCTCCTTTCGGCCGTGGTAAAGCAAATACTGCACCAACTAACACATTATCCTGAGATGTACGCTGAATAACCTGAGATTCACCAAATTGAATACCTGCATCTTTCAAGGCTTGCTCACCTTTACCTTCTTTTAAGGCAGCCAGTAATTTCTCACTTTCGACTTGAAGTTGTTTTTCAGCTTTCTGACGTTTAACCAATTCAGTAACTTGCTCTTTAACTTTCTCGAAGGGTTGTACTGTTTCTGGCTTATAATTATCTACACGGAGAACAAATGCACGATCACCTTCAACGGAGATAACATCAGAGTTAGTCCCTGTTGGCCCCTGTCCATCAACAAGATTACCTTCAAAAATGGCATGAATGACGGCCCCAAAATTAATCTCTGTCGGCACACTATTGCGATCAAACCAATCAGTCGTCACAATCTTAATACCTGAAACTTCCTCAGCCGCAGCTAGAGATTCATTATCGCTAGTAGCAGCATCACTAACCTTCTGTTGCATAGCATAGAAAGCATCTACTGCTTTTTCCTGCTTAACCGTTTTCTCAATTTCAGAACGAACTTCAGATAAGGGCTTAATTACTTGAGGCTTAACATCATCCAAATGGAAAATAGCGAAGCCATTAGAAACCTTAAGCACAGAAGAAATTTGGCCTTTCTCTTTCAAATTAGCTTGTTTCAACTCTTCAGGAAGAGCATCCTCTTCCATCCAACCGATCTCACCACTATTTTTCGCTGAAAACTTATCCGTAGATTTTTTAGTCGCTAATTTACCAAAATCAGCACCTTTATTTAACTCATCAAGCACTGTTTTAGCTTCAGCTTCAGTTGCAAGCTGAATCAGACTGTATTTTTTCTGCTCTGGTTGGGTATAACGTTTCAGATTATGTTCGTAGTAAGCATCAACATCAGCAGATGTAGCTGAAACTTTATTCATTTCATCTACAGCGTCCATCTTGATATAGCTAACTTTCACTTCTTCTGGAGCAATAAAGCTGCTTTTATTCAGATTATAGTAATCTTGTAAGTCTTTATCTGTTACTTCCTGCTGCGCCTGAATTTTCTTCAGCTCCAGTGTAGCCATACGGGCAGTTCTCTGTTGCAGAAGTAATTCAGCGCTGAGTTTTACCTCACTAGGCAATGCTATTTCACTACCAGAAAAAGCCATAATTAATTGTTGATTAACTAAGTTCTGGCGTGTTTGTTCAGCAAAAATATCTGGACTCATATTGGAACGGTCGAGCAACTCCAGATATTTGTTGTTATCAAATTTACCATTTGTCTGAAAGTAAGAGATATTTCGGATAGAATCCTTAACTTGCTCATCGCTGGCAGATAAACCCAATGCACGGGAATATTGCTCAATCAGTACATTATTAATTAGACGCTCCAAAGCCTGATTACGAATCTGCTTCATGCTTTGTTCGTCACTTGCCAACACTGAGAATTTATCTCCCAATTGCTCTTGCAATGCGTTTCTCTCTTGCTGAAACGCACCCTCCAATTGAGCACGACTGATAGCCTGGCCATTCACTTCGGCAGCATAACTACCAGCTCCACTTGTCAGGTAGCCGCCAACCCCCGTCAAAACAAAAGACAGGATAATGAGAGCCAGCACGATTTTAAGCACAGGACTGTTTGCCGCCGTGCGTAGGTTGTCCATCATAAAGAGGCAAAACTCCGCTTTGGTGAAATTGAAAACGCCATATTACGCTAATTCAAGCGCTAAGAGAAAAAAAGCGCACCAATCAATTGATGCGCTTCTATTTTAACTTACCAAACCTGTATCGTCAGTCTATGTTTGCCAATATAACAAGGACTGATAAACAATATTTGGTTCATGTCACCCATTAACAGCGTCTTTCAAACCTTTACCTGGACGGAAAGCAGGTACTTTAGCCGCAGCAATTTTGAGCTCTTTTCCTGTTTGAGGGTTACGGCCTGTACGTGCAGAACGTTCACGAACAGCAAAAGTACCGAATCCCACCAGAGCAACATCATCGCCATCCTTCAATGCACCCGTTACAGAAGAAATAAATGCATCTACTACACGCCCTGCGGCTGCTTTAGAAATATTAGAGTCAGCAGCAATCTTGTCGATCAGTTGTGATTTATTCACTCTTATCATCCCCATATAGTTTTTACTATCGCATCAGAATCCTAACGGATAACCCGATAGCAGTGCCGTTATATCAATCCTTTCCGATATTGGCAAGAAATCATAAGACAACAAAATATTTATTAGACAGTTCATCCAAGTTAGCAATATAAAAAGGCTGGCAAGCCTGAATTCGCTTACCAGCCTATATTTCATCCATAATTATTAAGATAGTTCACTATTTTTGCACTATTGAACTGACACTAATTCTGCGCCAAACACAGGATCCTGCAATGTAATAGCCAAAACATCTTCAATACGTTTTACTGGATGGATCTGTAGATCTGCAATAATATTTTGGGGAATTTCTTCCAGATCACGTTTATTCTCTTCCGGAATTAAGACTGTTTTAATTCCGCCTCGATGAGCAGCCAGTAGCTTCTCTTTCAAGCCACCGATTGGCAGAACTAAACCACGCAATGTGATTTCACCGGTCATAGCAACATCAGCTCGAACCGGATTACCGGTCAGACAGGAGACCAATGCTGTACACATGGCGATACCCGCACTTGGGCCATCTTTCGGCGTCGCACCTTCCGGAACGTGGACGTGAATATCCCGTTTCTCATAAAAATCAGCGTTGATACCCAACTTATCAGCACGAGCACGAACAACAGTTAATGCTGCTTGAATGGATTCCTGCATAACCTCACCGAGTGAGCCAGTATAGGTTAGTTTACCTTTCCCTGGAACACACGCGGTTTCAATGGTTAGTAAATCACCACCAACTTCAGTCCATGCAAGTCCTGTGACCTGACCAATACGGTTTTCCGTATCTGCACGGCCATAATCCACACGTTGAACACCCAGATACTCTTTTAAGTTATCTGAATTGATTTCAATATGTTTTAAATTTTTATCCATTAACAATGCTTTTACCGTCTTACGGCACAGCTTAGAAATTTCTCGCTCTAAACTACGCACTCCTGCTTCACGAGTGTAATAACGGATAATCCCAATAATAGCACTGTCATCAACAGTTAATTCGCTTTTTTTCAGGGCATTACGTTCAATCTGCTTAGGCAGCAAATGACGTTTGGCAATATTCAATTTTTCATCTTCGGTATAACCGGAAAGACGAATAATCTCCATACGATCCAACAATGGCGCCGGAATATTCATAGAGTTGGATGTTGCAACAAACATGACATCTGACAGATCATAATCGACCTCCAGATAATGGTCGTTAAATGCCACGTTCTGTTCCGGGTCCAAAACTTCCAGCAAGGCAGAAGCTGGATCACCACGCATATCGGATGACATCTTATCAATCTCATCCAGCAGAAACAGAGGGTTCTTCACTCCAACTTTGGACATTTTTTGGATCAATTTGCCCGGCATAGAGCCAATATAGGTTCGGCGATGACCACGGATTTCAGCCTCATCACGAACCCCACCCAGTGCCATACGCACATATTTCCGCCCGGTCGCTCGCGCAATGGACTGACCTAAAGAGGTTTTACCCACCCCAGGAGGCCCAACCAAACATAAAATCGGCCCTTTAATTTTACTAATTCGGCTTTGTACTGCCAAGTACTCAAGGATACGCTCTTTCACACGCTCCAAACCATAATGGTCGGTATCCAAAGTTTCCTGAGCTTTAACCAAATCTTTTTTGACTTTACTTCGAGCAACCCACGGAACCTGCACCATCCAATCGATGTAACTACGGACAACCGTCGCTTCCGCCGACATAGGAGACATCATCTTCAGTTTTTGCAATTCAGCTTCGGCTTTTTCACGAGCCTCTTTGGGCATTTTTGCTGCTTCAATTTTACGCTTTAGGGTTTCATACTCATCAGGCGCATCATCCATTTCACCCAATTCTTTCTGAATCGCTTTCATCTGTTCATTCAGGTAGTACTCGCGCTGGCTTTTTTCCATTTGTTTCTTCACGCGGTTACGAATGCGTTTTTCTACCTGTAACAAATCAATTTCTGACTCCATCATTGCCATCAGATATTCAAGACGCTCAACGACATCAGACATTTCCAAAACAGTCTGTTTATCACTAAGCTTCAATGGCATATGCGCAGCAATTGTATCAGCTAATTTAGCGGCATCTTCGACACTGTGTAACGAGGTCAGAACCTCTGGCGGAATTTTCTTATTTAATTTGATGTAACCTTCAAACTGATTAATAGCAGTCCTGATCATAACTTCTTGCTCACGCTCATCAACGAGCGGCGAGTCAAGATACTCAGCATGAGCAGAAAAATGTTCGCCATTATCAGCCAGAGTCGTAATGCGGGCACGTTTCAACCCTTCGACAAGCACTTTTACCGTGCCGTCAGGCAGTTTTAACATCTGTAAAATAGAAGCTACGGTACCAACGGAGAAAAGGTCATTAACCCCTGGCTCATCAGTTGAAGCTTCTTTTTGCGCAACCAACATGATCTGTTTGTCATGATCCATTGCTGCTTCCAGGCAGTGAATAGACTTCTCACGCCCTACAAACAATGGGATCACCATATGCGGGTAAACCACCACATCGCGCAGAGGCAATACAGGGATTTCTATGCGTTCGGAACGCTCAAGATTCATAGAGCTCTCTCTTCGTTTAGCTTTCGCCAGTTTTTAGGAATCTCGTGAAACACGGTTCTCACGAGTTTCACTCCATAGAATATAAAATATATGGGGACAGGAATTTGACATTCAATGGTATGGCACTTTAATAAAAACAAAATGAGGGTAATCCCCTCATTTTATTCAATAATATCTCGTTTAGTGAATTCTCTGCCCTAGACTCAATTATTCACCAGAAACCTGGGCATCCGGTTTGCTGTAAATCAGCAAAGGCGCAGATTGACCATTGATAACAGATTCATCTACAACAACTTTTCCAACGTTTTCCATTGATGGTAGATCATACATAGTGTCCAACAAGGCGCCTTCAACAATAGAGCGTAGGCCGCGGGCCCCCGTTTTACGAACCATTGCTCTCTTAGCAATAGCAGTCAGGGCTTCACTTCTGAATTCCAGATCAACGCCTTCAAGGTTAAACAGTGCTTGATACTGCTTGGTCAACGCATTTTTAGGCTCTTTCAAAATCTGAATCAACGCTTCCTCACTCAATTCACTGAGCGTGGCAACAACAGGTAACCGCCCAATAAATTCAGGGATAAGCCCAAACTTAATGAGATCTTCCGGCTCAGCCTGTGCAAGCAATTCGCCTTCAGTCGCTTTTTCTGACTCACCTTTGACTTTCGCACCAAATCCAATACCCGTACTGGTATTTAAACGCTGGCCAATGACTTTATCCAGACCTGCAAATGCACCACCACAAATAAATAGGATTTTGGAGGTATCTACCTGTAAAAACTCCTGTTGTGGATGTTTACGCCCCCCCTGAGGAGGAACTGCCGCAATTGTACCTTCAATCAGTTTCAGCAACGCTTGCTGTACACCTTCACCTGAAACATCCCGAGTAATTGATGGGTTATCAGATTTACGTGAAATTTTGTCAATTTCATCAATGTAAACAATACCGCGTTGAGCTTTTTGTACATCGTAGTCACATTTTTGCAGTAATTTCTGAATAATGTTTTCTACGTCTTCTCCCACATATCCCGCTTCGGTCAGCGTAGTCGCATCGGCCATGGTAAAAGGAACGTCAAGATAACGAGCCAATGTTTCAGCCAATAGCGTTTTACCACTCCCTGTCGGCCCAATAAGCAGAATATTACTTTTACCTAATTCAACACCGTTACTGATATCGCCATTACGTAACCGTTTGTAATGGTTATAAACAGCAACCGCCAACACTTTTTTCGCCGTTTCCTGGCCGATAACATAATCATCCAAATGCTGACGGATTTCATGAGGCGTTGGTAATGCACTACGCTCACGATGTGGTACAAGCTCTTTAATTTCTTCGCGAATAATGTCGTTACATAAATCCACACACTCATCGCAAATATATACTGACGGGCCAGCAATCAATTTTCGCACTTCATGTTGGCTTTTCCCGCAGAAAGAGCAATACAGCAGCTTTCCTGAACCGTCTTTGCGCTTATCTGTCATCAGTCACAACCTCACTTTATCAACTGCTCCCCCAGATTTATCTGGCAAAGCAGGAAACTTCTGCTATTACCCCAAACGTCATAGCTTTACCAAATGGTAAGCCGAATGTTTATATTATAGCTTCCGGGAATAATAAATTAATCGCGATGGGTGAAAATCTTATCAACCAATCCATACTCTACGGCTTCATCTGCCGACAAGAAACGATCACGTTCTGTATCTTTCGCGATCTCTTCAATAGGTCTTCCCGTATGTTTTGCCATTAACTCATTCATACGCGATTTTACTTTCAATATTTCCTGAGCGTGAATTTCAATATCTGTAGCTTGTCCCTGGAAACCGCCTAATGGCTGATGGATCATAACCCGGGAATTTGGCAAACAGATACGTTTTCCCTTTGCCCCAGCAGTCAACAAGAATGCTCCCATTGAACATGCCTGCCCCATACAAATAGTACTGACATCCGGTTTAATAAACTGCATCGTATCATAGATGGACATTCCCGCAGTAATCACACCACCTGGCGAGTTGATATATAAGAAAATATCTTTTTCCGGATTCTCCGCCTCAAGAAACAGCATCTGAGCTACAACCAGGTTTGCCATATGATCTTCAACCTGACCGGTCAGAAAAATAATACGTTCTTTTAATAAGCGCGAATAGATATCGTACGAACGTTCCCCACGCGCAGTCTGTTCAACTACCATCGGCACCAGAGCCATGTGAGGCGCATATTGATCCCGCTTGTCGCTATATGACATTTTCGTCTCCTAATAGAATTCATGTTGGTGCCATTCATAACCAATTCTACTTGAGATAAGCGATGATGACCATGATTCAAAGTTAACCAATCAAGGGGGAATTACCCCTGAAAAATTTTGCAATCATATACATAATATTAAAAAGGATCTGGGGTTAAACCCACTTTTTTCAAGAAAAATCTTGCCTCTTACTTATAAAAAAACCCGCAGATTTATCTGCGGGTTCATTTCACTAAGACAACAAATTCATTATCTCATGACAAAATTAAAACTTATGCCATTTGATTCTGATTCATTAACTCATTGAAAGTGGTTTCTTTTTCAGAAACTTTTGCTTTACCCAGAAGAACTTCAACAGCTTGTTCTTCCAAAGCAATATTACGAACATTGTTCATCAATTCTTGGTTTTTACCATAGAATTCGATCACTTCTTGAGGATCTTCATAGGCAGAAGCCATTTCCTCGATTAATGCTTTAACACGCTCTTCATCAGCTTTCAGTTCATTACTGCTGATAACTTCACCTAACAGCAGGCCAACCACAACGCGACGTTTAGCTTGTTCTTCAAACAGTTCACGAGGCAGTTCCAGAGCTTGTTTTTCATTGCCGCCAAAACGCTGAGCCGATTGACGACGCAGAACATCAATTTCGCTATCAACAACAGCGGCCGGAACATCGATTTCGTTAGCCTTAACCAAACCATCGATAACCTGAGATTTAATACGGTTACGGACCGCATTTTTCAGTTCACGTTCCATATTTTTACGTACTTCTGCACGCAGACCATCAACGGTGCCATCAGCAATACCGAAACGTTTGATGAATTCTTCATTCAACTCCGGCAGTTCACGCTGTTCCACTTTTTTCAATGTGATCGCAAACTTAGCAGCTTTACCTTTCAGATTTTCAGCATGATAATCTTCTGGGAAATTGACATCAATGGTAAATTCTTCCCCAGCTTTATGACCAACAATGCCCTCTTCAAAACCTGGGATCATGCGGCCCTGCCCCATAGCCAGAACAAAATCAGATGCCTTACCACCTTCAAACTCTTCACCATCAACAGAGCCATTGAAGTCAACAGTAACACGATCTTCTGCGCCAACAGCTTCTTCGGTTTCTTTCCAATTAGCCTGCTGCTTACGCAATGTTTCCAGCATCGCATCAACATCTTCGTCTTTTACTTCAACAACAGGTTTTTCAACTTCAATGGCTTCCAGATCTTTCAATTCAACTTCTGGATAAACTTCAAACTCTACAGAGTAAGTGAAATCTTCACCATTTTTGAATTGTTCTGGTGCATAACTTGGCGCACCTGCTGGATTAATTTTTTGCTCGATGATTGCATTAATAAAGTTACGTTGCATCAGATCACTCAGAACGTCCTGAATGACAGAAGCACCGTAACGTTGTTTAACAATGTTCATAGGCACTTTGCCTTTACGGAAACCATCGATACGAACTTTTTTTGCTACATTGACCAACTCACTACTAACTGCTTTCTCAACATCGGCAGCAGGAACGGTGATTGTCACACGACGCCCAAGGCCTTGAGTGGTTTCAACAGAAACTTGCATCTTTTTACCTCAAAAAAATCATAGTGCTCGGTCAACTCCAGAGACCATACAACCAGCACATATTTGTATGTACCAATCGCAACACTCTCTAAGAACCGGGGCGGTCGCATTTAAAAACCGAGAATCCCTGATGTCAGAAGCGTCCCGAAACCATTCTAAAAATTAGACGCGACATTATAGCGATGCAGACGGTGTGAGTCGAGAATTGCTGAAAAAAGGCCGAACTATTCATCAACTTCACAGGATAACGATTATTCAGCGGCTAAATTTACATCCAAAACGGATGCATATATAAAACATAAAAACGGCCCGAAGACCGTTCGCTAAATTTATTTTATTGTGTAAGAAAATGTCCAAAACTAAGTATCAATCAGCGGATTTCAGGCAACAATATTACCCCCGCGACATGCTGGTGACGCTAAAACAGTATCCTGTAATTCATTCCACTCTTTTTCTGTATAGGTATGCAACGCCAAAGCATGAACACCTGCGGACAATTCTGCCGATAATACGCTGTAAACAGAACGATGGCGGTTCAGCATACGTTCACCAGCAAATTTATTACTGATGATTACGACCTTAAAATGGCTTTCAGAACCTACGGGTACATTGTGACGATAACTTTCATCAATGACCTCAAGATATGAGGGATTAAATGCAGCCTGTAATTTCTCTTCTATATCCTGATACACCATATCATTCTCCTTAACCACACAGCAGTCGTACTGCCAACCATACTAATAATTTTAGTCTATTCTCCATGAGTTATAGCACCAACGCATTAAAATATCTTTTAATCGAATCCCACATCATAAGGTTTTTATATGCGTTTACCCCATCAGGGATATGCCATGATCAAAAGGCAGTGCTATTATTGACGCAATTTATGCTATTGATAAGTATGACTGGATATCCTTATCACCGATGAGAAAATTAACATGTTGAAAAGAATCTTATTCCCACTCATTGCGCTTTTTCTTCTTGCTGGTTGTGCTGCTCCCAGCAATACCTTGACCATTGAACCTAAAATTACATTGCCAACAGCAGATCCAACAATGGGCGCGATTACCATCAGTATCAGCGGTGCCGACAATCGTCAGTCTCAGACACTTGCTCAAGTTAACCGCAATGCAAAGCTGGAAATACTGAAACCCTCCCGTGATCTGCGCTTTCTACTCCAGGAAATCCTGGAAAAACAGATGACCGCCCGTGGTTATATGATTGGCTCACCAGCCAATGCCAATCTGCAAATTATTATGAACAATCTATATGCAGACGTTAAAGAAGGTAGCCTGCGCCATAATATTTCAACAAAAGCTGATATTTCCATCATTAGTACAGCGCAAAATGGCAGTAAACAAGTTAAAAATTACCGCACCAGTTACAATGTACAAGGCCCTTTAGGCGCAACTAATGAGAAAATTGCTGATGCGGTCAATACTGTCTTATCAGAAGTCATAGCAGATATGGCGCAAGATCTTTCCGTCAGTAATTTCATCAAACAAAATGCTCGCTAATTAAAAGACTAATTGTTTATTAAAGGACTAATTATTTACTCTGCCCGCCAAGGGCAGGGTTTTGGGAGGCACATGTCTTATCGTTATCTCACCGTTTTTACCCAACATAACTCACGAATCCTGCTTTTACTCGGCTTTGTTTCTGGTTTACCGCTCGCATTGACTGCCAGCACCCTGCAAGCATGGATGACTGTTGAAGACATTGATCTTAAAACAATTGGCTTCTTTTCTCTTGTCGGCCAAGCATATGTTTTCAAATTTCTTTGGTCCCCTTTTATGGACCGATTTACCCTCCCTTTTCTTGGACGGCGCCGTGGTTGGCTACTTGTTACACAGTTATTACTCATAGCCAGTATCGCTGCAATGGGTTTTCTCCAACCATCTCAACATTTATGGTGGCTGGCCATACTAGCGGTAACTGTTACTTTCTGCTCCGCATCACAGGATATCGTCTTTGATGCTTATAAAGCCGATTTATTGAGTAGCGAAGAGCGGGGTGTAGGCGCTGCCGTTTCAGTACTTGGTTATCGGTTAGCCATGTTGGTTTCAGGCGGGTTAGCGCTATGGATCGCAGACCGCTATATTGGCTGGCAACACACCTACTGGTTGATGGCTGGATTGATGTTAATTGGCATCTATACGACGTTAAAAGCTAAAGAACCTGACATTGACGCTCCGCCACCAAAAACACTCCAGCAAGCCGCAATAGAACCATTAGCCGATTTTTTTAATCGCAATAATGCATGGCTGATACTACTGTTAATTGTCATGTATAAAATGGGAGATGCCTTTGCCGCCAGCCTAAGTACCCCATTTCTGATCCGTGGTATTGGCTTTGATGCTGGTGAAGTCGGAATGATCAACAAAACGCTAGGATTAATAGCAACTATCATTGGTGCATTATATGGTGGTTATTTAATGCAACGATGGAGTTTATTCCGCTCACTCATGATCTTTGGCATCCTTCAAGCGATTTCCAATATCGGATACTGGCTGTTATCTATTACTGACAAAAATATCTACACTATGGGTAGCGCCGTTTTTCTGGAAAATATCTGTGGCGGAATGGGGACCGCTGCATTTGTTGCCCTAATTATGGCGTTATGTCATAAATCATTCTCTGCAACACAATTTGCTTTATTATCTGCTTTATCTGCTGTTGGACGAGTCTATGTCGGCCCAATTGCGGGTTGGTTCGTTGAATTACATGGCTGGCCAAACTTCTATCTATTCTCTATAGCGGCCTCTGTTCCAGGCTTATTACTGTTATTTGTCTGCCGCCAGACTCTGGTTTATACCCAGCGAACTAATGATTTTATGCCACGTACTGAGTTCAAAAATTTCTATCGTCTAGCGCTTGGCTTACTATCATTAGCAAGCATCTTGCTCACATTTTGGTTACTTATCATCATCACCAATGCTCTTAACTGGACTCATATACCTGATCTGGCCGAAACATTACTATCATGGGGAGTACAAATTGGTATCACAAGCATCATTCTCGGTAGCTTTCTAGATTATCTTGCATTAAGTAAGGTGCAAATTGATTTAAAAAGGTAAAAATATTAAGTTAATTTATCAAAGGTTGATCACTGTCAGCCTTTGATATTCATGCCCTCTTTCTTAAATATTTAAGTGATAGCGATCACACTTCAAATAGTCATTTGCCAAAAGTGCTATTTTCGAGTGATTATTTGATTGTTCAATATTTATATCTGCGTAGAATCAGACTACCATTTTAAGGGTTATTTAATATAGCTTTAAAACCCAAAACCTCTTTTCATGGATGCGTTAGAGAAATTTATGAGAACAACCATTCTGGCTACTGCTTTACTCACCACCGTCTCAGTTCCCGCTTATGCTGAATATCAAGGGGGCTTTGCTAATATCAGCATGAACTACCTCGACTGGACTAGCCATACCACACACAAGTCAGGGCAAACCTCTCATAAAGACGACTTTGCCTATTTGGAACTGGAAGGCGGAGCCGGCTTTGACTGGGGTGAATTATACGGGTTCTTTGATCTGGAAAATGCTTTCAACAGTCAGCATGCTGAACCAGGGGATAACCAAAGATACACTTTTAAAACAACCGGTCGCTTTTATCTGGCTGATACTGGTTTCAATCTCTATGGTCATGTTTACGGTACTTACTCTCTCCCAGGTACAGCGCACGGCGGGAACTTTCATGAGGTAAATACCCTTTATGGTATTGGCTACAACACTGATTTCGCCGGTGTCTGGTTCAAACCGTTTGTTGCGCTGCACTATGTTGACCAAACTTTCTACTCCGGTAATAACGGCTATGTTGTTGGCTGGGTTGCGGGTTACGATTTTCAGCTCTGGGAAGAAAAATTCAGCATAACTAACTGGAATGAAATAGAACTTAACCGGAATGAACGCTACGGCAACGGTGGTCGGAACGGTACCAATGGCGCAATCGCGTTATGGTGGACACCTCACCAATCCTTCACAACCGGCATTCAATATCGATATGCCGATCATAAATTAGGTGAAGACTTCTGGCAGGATGCGATTGTCTACTCCATTAAATATAATTTCTAATTATTGATTTTAATTGTGAGCTGCCAAAAGTGGCTCACAATTAATTTAATTCCTAAATAAAATGACTACGGTGGAAATTTTTAAAGCAAATTTTTTTATTTTTTTCCTTTCACCTAAAAAATATAAAATGATTCAGTACAAATTCATATTTCCGCACTATTTCGTTACAATTAAATAACCTTTTCAAGCTAACTTCTGATTAATCTTACAGTTGCATGTGATCCCAGTAACATAAAGGGTTAACAACCCCTCAACTAACTATTACAAATGTTTACACTCCAGTAGCCTTACCGTAGAATGCCCGCACTGATGAAACGACAATAGAGCTTTTGTTATTTGGGGTCGTTAGATGAGACTTATGAAATACAATAAAAGTATTGGGATATTGTCAATACTAGCGGCTACTCTTATGCTGAGTGGCTGCGATATGGTATTGATGAATCCTAAAGGCGCTATCGGCGCTGAACAAAAAACGCTGATACTTACGGCTATTGGCCTGATGCTAATCATCGTTATTCCGGTGATCATCATGGCATTCACTTTTGCCCTGCGTTACCGCGAAGCCAACAAAAGTGCTACCTATCACCCTAACTGGGCACACTCAAATAAAATTGAGCTGGTAGTATGGACCGTTCCTATCATTATCATTATTATTTTAGCAACCATTACCTGGAAAACAACCCACGAGCTTGACCCATATAAACCACTGGTCAGTGATGAAAAACCAGTGACTATTGAAGTTATCTCCCTTGATTGGAAGTGGCTATTCGTTTACCCGGAGCAAGGTATCGCTACAGTTAACGAAATTGCTTTCCCTACTGGAGTTCCTATTAACTTCAAAATCACCTCTGATTCTGTGATGAACTCATTCTTCATCCCACAGTTAGGTGGTCAAATCTATGCAATGGCTGGCATGCAGACTAAACTTCACTTAATTGCCGATGAACCTGGCACTTATAAAGGTTTGTCCAGTAGCTACAGTGGCCACGGCTTCTCCGGCATGAAATTTACTGCTACCGCTACCGCAGATCGTGAAGGTTTTGAACAATGGGTTCAAAAAGTGAAAGCCTCTCCCAAAACCTTGGATACCATGCAGGCATTTAACGAGTTAGCTAAACAGAGCCAGAACCATCCGGTTGAATACTTCTCAAGCGTTAAGCCTAACCTGTATCAAGACATTATTGCCAAATTTATGGGCAACATGAATATGCATGGCGGCCACGGTGCAACGACAGGTCATAACATGAATATGAGCGAGACCGCTCATGCCGGAGTTGAGGAATAAAGTAATGTTGGGAAAATTAACACTTGATGCAATCCCATTGCATGAGCCCATTGTCATGGTCACTCTTGCTGGGATTCTCTTCGCAGGGCTCGCGATTGTCGGAGCCCTGACCTATTTCCGTAAATGGAAATGGCTGTGGAGCGAGTGGTTAACCAGCGTTGACCACAAGAAAATCGGTATTATGTACATTATCGTGGCGCTGGTCATGATGCTCCGTGGCTTCGCCGATGCCATCATGATGCGTGGTCAGCAGGCTGTCGCCTCTGCGGGTGCAGAAGGTTTCCTGCCGCCGCACCACTATGACCAGATCTTTACCGCCCACGGCGTCATCATGATTTTCTTCATGGCGACACCTTTTGTTGTCGGCCTGATGAACATCGTGGTTCCACTACAGATCGGCGCTCGTGACGTAGCATTCCCATTCCTGAACTCACTGAGTTTCTGGTTCTTCGTCGTTGGCGTTGCGCTGATTAACATCTCTCTGGGTGTGGGTGAATTCGCTCAGACCGGCTGGTTAGCTTATCCTCCGCTCTCAGGTATAGAATATAGTCCGGGCGTTGGGGTCGATTATTGGATATGGAGTCTTCAAATATCCGGTATCGGTACCTTGCTGACCGGCGTTAACTTCTTTGCGACGATCCTGCGTATGCGTGCCCCTGGCATGTCCATGATGAAAATGCCTGTATTCTCTTGGGCAGCACTCTGTACTAACGTACTTATCATCGCCGCATTCCCGATTCTGACCGTTACCATTGCCCTGCTAACTTTTGACCGTTACATGGGTACCCATTTCTTCACCAATGATATGGGCGGTAACATGATGATGTATATCAACCTGATATGGGCTTGGGGTCACCCTGAAGTTTATATTCTGGTGCTGCCGGTCTTTGGTGTTTTCTCTGAAGTGACTGCGACGTTCTCGAAAAAACGACTGTTCGGCTACACTTCTCTGGTGTGGGCGACCATTGCCATCACCGTATTGTCGTTTATCGTATGGCTGCACCACTTCTTTACGATGGGTTCTGGCGCGAACGTTAACGCCTTCTTCGGCATAGCCACCATGATTATCTCGATTCCGACAGGCGTTAAGATTTTCAACTGGCTGTTCACGATGTATCGAGGCCGTATTGAGTATAAAACACCGATGTTGTGGACCGTTGGCTTCATCGTCACCTTCTCTATCGGTGGTATGACCGGCGTTCTGCTAGCAGTTCCAGGCGCAAACTTCGTTCTGCATAACAGCTTGTTCCTGATTGCACACTTCCATAACGTGATCATCGGTGGTGTTGTCTTCGGTTGTTTCGCCGGTACTGCTTACTGGTTCCCGAAAGCTTTTGGTTTCACACTGAATGAAAAATGGGGTGTCCGCGCATTCTGGTTCTGGATCATCGGCTTCTTTATCGCCTTTATGCCAGTTTACGCGCTCGGCTTTATGGGAATGACCCGTCGTATTAGCCAAGATATCAACCCTGAATTCCATACTCTGCTGGTCGTCTCCGCGATTGGTGTCGCACTGATTGCCGTTGGTATCCTGTGTCAGGTCATTCAATTCTACGTGAGTATCCGTGACCGTGACCAAAACCGTGACCTGACCGGTGACCCTTGGGGCGGACGTACTTTGGAGTGGGCAACATCTTCTCCACCACCGTTCTACAACTTTGCTGACGTTCCACATGTGCAAACCCGTGACGCATGGTGGGATATGAAAGAAAAAGGCACTGCTTATAAGCGTCCTGCTCAGTATGAAGAAATTCATATGCCTAAAAATGCCGGGGCAGGTGTAATCATTGCTGGCTTTAGCTTGCTGTTTGGTTTCGCCATGATTTGGCATATCTGGTGGCTGGTTATCGCAAGCTTTGCAGGCATGATTATCACTTGGATTGCAAAAAGCTTTGATGAAGATGTTGATTACTACGTACCCGTTGCTGAAGTTGAGCAAATTGAGAATCAACACCATGAACAAATTAGCAAGGCAGGTCTGAACCATGTCAACTGAAACTATGACTAACCACAATCATGCCCACGAGCATCATGGGCACCACGATGCGGGAGCCACTAAAGTATTCGGTTTCTGGGTCTACTTGATGAGTGACTGTATTCTGTTCGCATGTCTGTTTGCGACTTATGCAGTACTCGTTAACGGAACCGCGGACGGTCCATCTGGCAAAGAGATTTTCGGCCTCTCTTTTGTATTGGTTGAAACTTTCCTACTGCTATTCAGTAGTATCACTTATGGCTTTGCCATGCTGGGAATGAACAAAGGAAAAATCGGCCAGGTTAACGCCTGGCTCGGCATGACTTTCCTGTTCGGCCTTGGCTTCGTGGCGATGGAATTGTACGAATTCCATCACCTGATTGTTGAAGGCTACGGTCCTGACCGCAGTGCATTCTTGTCCGGATTCTTCGCACTAGTTGCTACTCACGGTATCCACGTTACCTGTGGTCTGGTCTGGATTATCATCATGATAATCCAAGTCACCCGCCGCGGTTTAACTGATGTCAATAAAACCCGTCTGAACTGCCTGAGCTTGTTCTGGCACTTCCTGGATGTGGTCTGGATCTGTGTATTTACCGTTGTTTATCTGTTAGGAGCTATGTAATGAGTCATTCTAATACTGCTCATACTGGAGCTAGCCACGGTAGCCTGAAATCTTATCTGATCGGCTTTGTTCTTTCAGTCATCCTGACTGTGATTCCGTTCTGGATGGTAATGGATGGTTCTGCCTCCCATACGACTATCCTGACAACGGTAGTCGCTCTGGCTGTGGTGCAGATTATTGTTCATTTTATCTACTTCCTGCACATGAACACTTCGTCAGAAGAACGCTGGAACTTAGTAGCATTGCTGTTCACCATTTTAATTATCGGTATTGTTGTTGTTGGCTCACTATGGATTATGTACAACCTCAACATTAATATGATGGTTGATTAAAGAGCTGCATATATGATTAAGCAATACCTGCAAGTAACTAAACCAGGAATTATTTTCGGCAATTTAATTTCTGTGATCGGTGGTTTTCTACTCGCCTCGAAAGGGGTGATCGATTACCCTTTGTTCATTTCGACTCTGCTCGGCGTTTCATTAGTCGTGGCTTCTGGTTGTGTATTTAACAACTACATTGACCGAGACATCGATCGGATCATGGAAAGAACAAAAAACCGCGTCCTTGTAAAAGGACTTATTGATCCGAAAATCAGCCTGATTTATGCATCAATACTGGGTATTGCTGGCATAGTGCTGCTCTATGCAGCAGCCAATGCTTTAGCAATGCAATTAGCGATTATCGGTTTTGTCGTCTATGTAGGGGTTTATAGCCTCTATATGAAAAGGAAATCTGTTTATGGCACATTGATCGGCAGTTTGTCCGGTGCGGCACCTCCGGTTATCGGTTATTGTGCAGTAACTGGTCAGTTTGATACGGGCGCGTTGATCCTGTTACTGATTTTCAGCCTGTGGCAAATGCCGCACTCCTATGCCATTGCTATTTTTCGTTTCAAAGATTACCAGGCAGCCAATATTCCTGTACTGCCCGTGATCAAAGGCATATCCGTGGCGAAAAACCACATTATCCTTTATATCCTGGCATTTATGATTGCAACCCTTATGTTAGCCATCAGCGGTTACGCTGGTTACAAATATTTGGTTGTTGCAGCAGCAGTGAGCGTCTGGTGGCTAGGAATGGCGTTATCCGGTTACAAAACTGATAATGACCGCATTTGGGCTCGTAAATTATTTATATTTTCCATTGTGGCAATCACTTCCCTGAGTGTCATGATGTCTATTGACCCACATGTACCCTCAGAAGCCTTCCTAACTTACGTCCGGTAATTTTCCCTGATGGCAGTGGTCCCCCCTGCCATCAGTTTCCTTCCAGCCTGTTATTCCCTCTCCTTAATACTTCAATATTATTAATTCAATTAACTATTTACCCCTTATTGAAAACCTATCTACAATGACACATCAAAATATTTCGAGGTAATCATGAACGATAATAAAATGACGCCACTTGAGCTTCGGGCGACATGGGGCCTAGGTTCAGTTTTTTCTCTGCGAATGCTAGGCTTGTTCATGGTGATTCCTGTATTAACAACCTATGGCCTGCATCTAGAAGATGCCACTAAAACACTTATTGGCATCGCCATTGGCATTTATGGTTTAACCCAAGCAATTTTACAGATCCCTGTTGGACTGCTTTCTGACAAAATTGGCGCTAAGCCCTTAATTGTTGGTGGGTTACTACTATTCGTCTTAGGCAGTATCATTGCTGCTCTCAGTGATTCTATCTGGGGCATAATAATTGGACGAGCGCTACAAGGTGCTGGAGCCATATCTGCTGCAATTATGGCGCTACTTTCTGATTTAACCCGTGAACAAAATCGAACTAAAGCGATGGCTTTTATTGGCATTAGCTTCGGAATAACTTTCGCCACAGCCATTGTACTTGGCCCAATCCTGGCTCATGCCATTGGATTAAACGGTCTATTTTGGGTAATTACCATTCTAGCCGGTTGTGGCATTCTGATAACGCTATTTGCTGTTCCTTCCACAGATAAACACATCCTTAACCGTGAATCAGGCATTGTTCGTCACAGTTTCAGTAAAGTTCTGACTGATAGCCAATTGCTGAAACTCAACTTTGGCATACTCAGTTTGCACACTTTGCTAATGGCAAGTTTTGTCGCCTTTCCTTTAGTGATGCAACAAGCAGGATTCCCTAACCAACAACATTGGAAGGTTTACCTGATCACCATGCTGGTTTCATTTGTATCTGTTTTACCTTTCATTATTTACGCAGAAAAAAAGCGCCGCATGAAACAAGTGTTTTCACTGTGTATCACAATGCTACTGATTGCTGAAATTGTATTGTGGGCAGCGGGACATCACTTATGGGTAATTTTCATCGGCATACAAATTTTCTTTATTGCTTTCAATGTAATGGAAGCTATCCTGCCATCACTTATCAGTAAAGAAGCACCGGCAGGTTATAAAGGTACAGCAATGGGCGTCTACTCCACTAGCCAATTTTTAGGTGTTGCTTTAGGGGGGAGCCTTGGTGGTTGGTTATCTGAATTAAAAGGAGCACCGCTGGTATTTATGGCAGGTATCGTTCTGACAATCATTTGGTTGATTATCAGCACAACAATGAAACACCCCCCCTATGTCAGCAGCATCAGAATTTCTCTGCCAGAAAATATAGTCAATAAAGCATTGCTGGAACAAAAAATTCTTGTTCAGCCAGGCGTTTGCGACGTCGTTATTGTGCCGGAGGAGCATAGTGCTTACATAAAAGTAGACACTAAACTGACAAGCAGGGCACAACTTGAACAATTGATAGCTAACAATAATGACACTATAGATTAAGTATCAAACCAGATAACTCCACTCACTCCGATTTGATATTAAGGGAAACTGGGAGTGGGGTATTCTGGTCAGGAATACCCCACTCCATATTAGGCTAGATATCTCAATCCACTAGGCAGAAAATCAATCCCGGAAATTAGTAAACTGGAATGGCTGTCCCAGCTCTGCGCCACGAACTAATGCCATAACACTTTGCAAATCATCACGAGCTTTACCTGTCACTCGCACCTGCTCACCCTGAATCTGTGCTTGCACTTTCAGTTTACTGTCCTTAATCAGCTTCACGATCTTTTTCGCCGTAGGGGTATCAATCCCCTGCTTCAAAGTCGCTTCAACGCTGTAAGTCTTACCACTGTGCAACATATCATCAGGGATATTCAATGCAGCGCCATCGATACCACGTTTAGCCAACTTTTCACGCATGATATCAACCAACTGATTTACCTGAAAATCTGACTCACTAGCAATCTTGATAGATTCGCTTTTTTCATTTAACTCGAAACTGGCGCTGACATTACGGAAATCCCAACGGCTAGCAAGCTCGCGCTGCGCATTTTCTACCGCGTTGCGAACTTCATGCATATCAATTTCTGAAACAATATCGAAAGATGGCATTATCCATGACCTCCTGATAATCAATAAGTTGGCATGATAACCGCTTTCCACTGTCAGCAAAAGCGCTATACTTGGATTAGCGGGATCTTATTATTTCCATCCAATATTATGGCAGCGTCTTTCAAAAGGTGTATATGAAGATAACCGTTCTTGGCTGTGGCGCTATAGGAAAACTGTGGCTAGCTGCATTATCACAACAAAAACATCAAGTACAGGGCTGGTTAAAAACCCCACAATCTCATTTATCTGTTCATATTGACGAAATGAATGGGCAAGTATTCAACCAACCAATCCCAACTAATAACAGTAACCATCTTGCTAACAGCGAATTACTGATTGTCTGCCTGAAAGCATGGCAAGTCGCTGATGCAGTGAATAATTTACTCCCCAAGCTTTCACCTAATTGCCCAATTTTATTACTACACAACGGCATGGGTACCCAAGAAGAACTATTATCAGCGCCTAATCCCATACTGCTTGGCGTCACAACACATGGCGCATATCAGGATGATCAACAGGTTTATCATACTGCGTCCGGGCTAACCCATATTGGCTCGGCAACGTCAAATGCAACTGGGCTTAACTCTCTGGCTAATGTATTACACCAATCTTTGCCAGACGTTGCATGGCATAATGAAATCCTCTCTATTAGTTGGCTAAAACTTGCCGCTAACTGTGTCGTAAACCCGCTGACTGCACTTTATGAATGCCAAAATGGAGATTTGCTTCGCTACCCGGAACAACTAAATACTTTGTGCGAAGAAATTATTCAGGTTATGCAGAGAGAGAATATACATACCACTATCGACAACCTGATTGCCTATGTCTACGATGTGATAAAACTTACAGCAAAAAACTACTCTTCCATGTTGCAGGATGTCCGCGCAAAACGTCGCACTGAAATTGACTATATCACCGGTTATTTATTACGCCGGGCCGGCGTGCATGGTCTGGCAGCCCCTGAAAATACCCGTATCTATAACCTAGTTAAACATAAGGAAAGATGATTATGACCCCTTCAGCACTCATCTGCCTGACTCACGGTAGTGAAGAAACAGAAGCCGTTACAACTATTGATTTACTGGTACGCGCTGGTATCAGTGTCACGATCGCCAGCACCGCCAACGATGGAGAACTGATTTTAACTTGCTCCAGAGGTGTGAAACTGGTTGCTGATGTCCCTCTGGAAAAAGTTATTGATGAATCTTTCGATGCCATCATCTTACCCGGCGGTATGCAAGGTGCCGAATGTTTCCGTGATAATCCACTCGTTATCGAAAAAATCCGCCAGGCACATTATCAAGGGAAAATTATCGCGGCAATTTGTGCCGTGCCCGCTATCGTACTTGAACACCACAATTTATTCCCTACTGGCAAAATGACCGGTTATCCCGGTTTGCAAGACAAAATTTCGTCCGATAAATGGATTGATTGCCGAGTCTGTTTTGATGATCGAGTCAATCTATTGACCAGCCAAGGGCCAGCGACAGCTTTCGATTTTGCATTAAAACTCATTGAATTATTAAAAGGACGAGAAACAGCAGCAGAAGTGGCGACTCAACTCATATTGCCACTAGGTGTATATTCTTATCAAGATTGAAAAAATAGACAAAAGCATCTTACTTTATACGATTCGGGGTTCACGTAATAAGAACCCCGAAATGTATAACTAAAACAATTAAGGCCGATAAACTTTCACGTTATCAAAACCCTGTTCAGATAAATAGAGTGCCTGCAAACGACTCATAACTCCACGTTCACAATAGAGTAGATAGGTCTTATCCTTTGGCAAATCACCAAATTGGCTGCTCAACTTATAGAATGGCAATGATTTGATTTCCACACCATTTAACTGCAATGGCCGATCATCTTGTTCATCAGGCGAACGAATATCCAATAACACATCCGTTGGAACGAACGCTGTCACCGTTTCAATTTCAACCACTTGCTCATTGCTTTGTTCTGCGATCTGGCGAATATCAATATTCTGAGCCTCACTGATCACTTTTTCCAGAATATTAAAATCGAAATTTGCCTCTTCTGCTTCAATTTTAGCTTTAACAGCTTTTACTGTTGGGCTTTTTGAAATAACACCACAGAATTCAGGCATCGTACGGGCAAAATCCTCAGTGCCAATCTCACGCGCTAACCTGATAATGTGCTCCTTATCATGAGAAATCAGCGGCCGCAGAATCAATGTATCCGACGCATTATCAATCAAACGCAAATTAGTGAGTGTCTGGCTGGAAACTTGTCCCAAAGCTTCACCGGTAACAATCGCTTGCACGCCATAACGCTCTGCAACTTTAGATGCCGCTCTTACCATCATCCGTTTAAGCACCACCCCCATTTGGCCATCATCAATTTTTTCCAAAATTTCAGCGACAACAGGTTCAAAATCCACAGCAACGAAACGGACTTTATGGGAACTACCAAAACGATTCCAAAGATAATGAGCAACCTGCTTCACGCCAATTTCATGAGCGGAGCCGCCAAGATTGAAGAAGCAATAGTGAACACGGCAGCCACGGCGCATTAGCATATAGCTGGAAACACCAGAATCAAAACCCCCAGAAATCAGAGACAATACATCTTCCTGCGTTCCGATAGGAAAACCACCAATCCCTTCATAACGGGCTTTTACCAAAATCAGCACATCCTGATCAATTTCCAAATTGACGGTAACATCAGGATGATTGAGTTTTACTTTCGCAGATTCAATATGCTGGTTTAAACCACCACCGACATAACGTTCTACTTCATTAGACGTAAATTGATGTTTACCACGACGTTTTACCCGAACACAAAATGTCTTATTGTGGAGCGATTCGCCATAAGCCTCATAAGCTTGTTCAAAGATATGATGCATGTCACGAAACTCACGCTCCTCTACTTGCAGAATATGGTGAATACCGGGGATACGTGTCAACACATCACAAATTTGAGCGCCAAGGTTTTCATCTTTAGTACGAACTTCGATATTATCCCAATGGCGAACCACTGCAATATTATCTCCTAACGTTTTCAGCACATTGCGAATATTACTAGCGAGAATTTTAATAAAGCGCAAACGAACAGTTTGGCTCTTGATCGTGATTTCCGGGAATAATTTAATAATAAACTTCATAGTGAGTTATAGTAGTAGTTAGGCATTTTGATAAAAAAACTGATGGTATGTCTTGGTTGTCAAATCAGGCCGCGGAGTATAACACTATCTCGTGGTATAGCGCGGAAAAAACACAAAATCAGTTAAGGATTTGTTTGCACCAGCATAATAAGATAGTCTGCAACCCTCAGGCGAACTCTGTAAATAGTAAAAAATTATGCCAAAGAAAAACGCAATATCAGAAAGTACAAACAGTACGCCAGAACCTGCCCCGGCAATGACATTTGAAAGCTCATTAAAAGAGCTGGAACAGATCGTCGCCCGGCTGGAATCAGGTGAACTGGCACTGGAAGAAGCCCTAAGCGAGTTTGAGCGTGGTATTCAATTAGCCCGTCAAGGGCAACAGACTTTGCAACAAGCAGAACAGCGAGTTCAGATTCTGCTTAACGACGACACCCAATCTCCACTGAGTCATTTCTCCCCGGATACTGAATAAGCCTATGTCTGAACAAAATTCAACCCAATTTAAAGAACAGCTTAAAATCTGTCAACAACGAGTCAATAACGTTCTGATAAGCACACTATCTTCACTGGCATTTGCAGACAACCCGCTCGTTCACGCAATGCAACATGGTACTTTGCTCGGTGGTAAACGCCTGCGCCCATTTTTAGTTTATGCCGTTGGTGAAATGTTTGGGTTATCCGCAAATAATCTGGATGCTCCAGCAGCAGCCGTTGAATGTATCCACGCCTTTTCATTAATCCATGACGACTTACCGGCGATGGATAACGATGATTTACGCCGTGGACAACCGACCTGCCACATAAAATTTGGCGAAGCTCACGCAATTCTGGCGGGAGATGCATTACAAGCGCTGGCATTTGAAATCCTATCTAAAAGAGAAATGCCGGATGTTACAACAGCAGATCGCCTCGAAATGCTTGCTGAATTGGCAACCGCCAGTGGCGTAGCCGGTATGTGTGGCGGCCAAGCCCTGGATCTGGCAGCAGAAGGCAAACACATCGATCTCCATATGCTAGAAAAAATTCATCGCCACAAAACGGGCGCACTTATCCGTTCCGCAGTCAGAATGGGCGCATATGGCGCAGGTCAACGTGGGCATGACGTCTTGCCTGAATTGGATCAATATGCCCAAGCCATCGGGCTCGCATTCCAAGTTCAGGACGACATTCTTGATGTCATTGGCGATACCGAAATGATAGGAAAACGCCAAGGCAGTGACCAACAGCTAGGAAAAAGCACTTACCCCGCATTACTAGGGTTAGAACAAGCACAGAAAAAAGCATACGAACTGTATCAAGAAGCATTACAAGCTTTGAATAAACTGGAAGATAAATCTTATAACACAACCATGCTGCGCGCACTTGCCAGCTTTATCATTGAACGTAACAACTAAGGTCTGCCGGTAAATTTACCCACTGGCAGCGCTATTAATAAACACTTCTTAACGAGTATCAAATGAGCATTGATATAGCCAAATACCCAACATTGGCATTAGCGGAAAATCCTGAAGAACTTCGTATGTTACCAAAAGAGAGCCTGCCGAAGTTATGTGATGAACTTCGGCAATTCCTGCTAAACAGTGTCAGTCGCTCTAGTGGTCACTTTGCCTCCGGTCTTGGCACCATTGAGCTGACTGTAGCGTTACATTATGTCTATAAAACGCCTTTCGACAAATTGGTATGGGACGTCGGCCATCAGGCTTATCCTCACAAAATCTTGACAGGACGCCGAGATCGTATTGATACGATTCGTCAAAAGAATGGGCTTCACCCTTTCCCGTGGCGGGATGAAAGTGAATACGACACCTTATGTGTCGGCCACTCATCGACCTCTATCAGTGCTGGATTAGGTATGGCAATTGCCGCTCAACGCGAAAGCAAAGGTCGCCGTACAGTTTGTGTTATCGGTGATGGCGCGATAACAGCAGGCATGGCTTTCGAAGCGATGAACCATGCCGGGGATATCGACCCGGATATGTTAGTTATTCTTAATGACAACGAAATGTCTATCTCAGAGAACGTTGGTGCGTTAAATAACCATCTAGCTCAACTTCTATCCGGTAAACTCTACACCACATTGCGGGAAGGTGGGAAAAAAGTCTTTTCCAATCTACCTCCGATTAAAGAACTACTGAAAAAAACCGAAGAACATATCAAAGGCATGGTTGTTCCTGGCACTCTGTTTGAAGAATTGGGTTTTAATTACATTGGCCCCATCGACGGACATGATGTACTGACATTGACCCAAACGCTGAAAAATATGCGTGAGTTGAAAGGGCCACAGCTACTGCACATCATGACTAAAAAGGGTCGAGGCTATGCACCCGCCGAAAAAGATCCTATCAGTTGGCATGCGGTACCTAAATTTGATCCGACTACTGGCGCATTACCTAAAAGCTCAGACAACCGCCCTACTTTCTCCAAAATCTTTGGAGACTGGTTATGCGAAGAAGCCGCCAATGACAAAAAACTGATGGCAATCACACCAGCCATGCGCGAAGGCTCTGGTATGGTGCGTTTCTCCCGTGAATATCCTGATCAATACTTCGATGTCGCCATTGCAGAACAACATGCCGTGACTTTTGCCGCTGGTTTGGCAATTGGTGGTTACAAGCCGATTGTTGCTATCTATTCAACATTTCTCCAACGTGCTTATGACCAAGTTATCCATGATATCGCCATTCAGAATCTACCTGTTCTATTTGCAATAGATCGCGGAGGTATCGTAGGTGCTGATGGTCAGACACATCAAGGCGCCTTTGATCTTTCATTCCTTCGTTGCATCCCCAACATGGTCATTATGGCGCCCAGTGACGAGAACGAATGCCGACAGATGCTGCATACCGGCTATCATTATCAGCAAGGTCCAGTAGCCGTGCGCTATCCACGAGGAACCGGGACGGGGGCAGAACGCCAACCATTCGAACAATTACCAATTGGTAAAGGTGTTATTCGTCGTCAAGGTAAGAAGGTGGCGATCCTGAACTTTGGTACTCTGCTACCCGATGCAATAACAGCAGCAGAGTCACTGGATGCGACTGTTGTTGATATGCGTTTTGTCAAACCACTGGATAAAGAATTGATATTAGAAATGGCTGATAACCATGATTTATTGGTCACGCTGGAAGAAAATGCCATTATGGGCGGCGCCGGAAGTGGCGTTAATGAACTGCTAATGCAGGAAGGTCGTCTGGTGCAAATTCTGAATATTGGCTTGCCTGACCAATTTGTTCCACAAGGTAGTCAGGAAGAAATCAGAGCGGATTTAGGGCTTGATGCCGTAGGTATTCAAAATAGTATCAATAAAAGGCTATTTTCCTGAGTGTATAGGGATAATAGGATATTTATTCTATTATCCTCAGTTTAGGATTATAGTAGGAAGTGCCTCAAGTTAGATGATATGTATTTTCCGCATTCTTCTCTATAAAAAGGCACTATTTTCAGAATCAAGTAACAATACCTACCAAAGGCTCTACACAAACCCAGTAATCCAGTGCAGTCGTCTTCTGAAAATAACAAAATCGATAGAGGTCACTGCCGTGCCAAAAACGTTCGTATTTGATACGGTACGCGTACGCTTTCATTGTGTACATTTTGCTAATAGGCACACCTTAGTGTACAATTTCAATGCGTATAAATAGGAGGACATAACAATGCCTCAGATCCCAGTAGAAACTAATGACCGAATGTCGCTACGTATTGCCTCAGAAGAAAAGTCGCTGTTGATGCGTGCAGCCGCTTTACAACATACCAACTTGACTGAGTTCGTGCTCCGCAATGTGATGTCAGCAGCACGGAAGATTATCGACGAGAACGAACGACTGGAGCTGACCGAAAGAGATAGTTTGCATGTTCTGGATCTTTTGGATAACCCACCGGCACCGAATGATAAATTGTTGGCCGCAGCATTTGCCTTGCCGAAACAATCATGATGCTACCAATCTGGCACGAAGAGCCTATAGGCAAACATCATTATCGCGGTGCTTTTGACTGTGGTGATGAGGCGTTGAATCAGTTTTTACATCGCCATGCAAGGCAGAGCCATGAGAAAGGTGGGGCAAAAACCTACCTTGCGGTTAGCGAGAGCAATCGGACGGTATTGGGTTACTACAGTCTAAGCCCCGCTTCTATTGCTTATGAACGTGCACCGGAAGTGATTAAACGTGGTCTGGCTCGACATGAAGTGCCAGTATTTCGGCTTGGCCGTCTGGCTGTAGATCTTTCAGTACAGAGTCAAGGACTCGGTGGCCAGTTGTTGCTAGCTGCTGGTCGGCGCTGTTTATTGGTGGCCACGCAGGCTGGCGGGGTTGCATTGCTAATTGATGCCAAGAATGAGCGTGTTGCCGAGTGGTACACCAGCTATGGTGCTATTCCGCTATTAGATGCCCATCTATCTTTGCTGTTACCATTAAAAACAATACATGCGGCACTAGTCACTGCGGGAAAGCTTTAAATGAACGAAGCCAACCAATCACAATAAATTACAACTACTACCAGATATCTCTGCTAAACGACAGGGAAACGCCTACGTCATATTTAAAAATGGGCATTAAGAAATCGGCGGAGTAGTTGTTCACGGTACTCGGTTGGGTGATACCCAACTTCAACCTAAGATATTTCCTTGTACCAAGTGCAACCAGATCATTGCCAGACTGGTGTTCTCTTGGGATTCTGCATCCGTTGAAGAAATGGAAACTGTCGGCAAAAAACTTGAGCTGGAAGCCTTCGTTTCTGACTATCCGGTATGGGTACTTGGCGCACCTGACTGCGACGATGATAACATCGCGAAGCATTTACATGCCCAAGGAAAGGGGAGGTGTATTGGGAGCATCCAGATAACATGAACAAGCGGTTGATTGAACTCAACGAGAATCTCTGTTGGGGCACTTTTACGCAGAAACTTACGGTTTTGTCCTCACACAACTATCCCAAACCGGAATTTTCTGTAGAAAAATCACCTACCACAGAAGTTAGCGGTTATCGCAGCTACCCGATCACTACTCCAAGTATGAAGCAAAAAATGAGTCCCCCTTTCAGAGGTAGCCAATACACCACACCTCAAAAAGTCAAAATCTGATAAAACGCCAGTAACCAAACAATCACGAAAGAAAATGCACCGGCGATAATATCATCCAACATGATGCCTAATCCTCCATGAACATAGCGATCAAACCAGCGAATTGGCCACGGTTTCCACATATCGAGAATACGGAACACCATAAAACCGGTCAAAACCCACTGCCAGTTAATCACAGGGATTGCCATCAATGTGATCCACATACCGATAAATTCATCCCAGACAATACTGCCGTGGTCATGAACCTTCATATCATCAGAAGTACGCTGACAAATCATTATGCCGAAAAACATCCCGACAATAATCACCAACCAGCAAATCCATTCCGGGAACTGAACCAGTAATAACCAGAACGGAATAGCCGCTGCCGATCCCATTGTCCCCGGCACGACCGGCGACAGCCCACTACCAAAACCTGTCGCTAATAGATGCCAGGGATTGCTCATCCGTAAGCGACGCTTTGCCTTATCCATGTGCTTCCTCGGTAATAAAATGATCGAACCCTTTTAGATCTAATTTAATCTCTTTATTATTGCTGTAGTAACGAATACCTTCCGATTCCGCCATGATCTGTCCAACACAGCTAAAACCAGCACCGGTATGCGCTAACGCAATTTCCAACGCACCACGATTCCGCTCCGGGACGGTAAAACATAATTCATAGTCCTCACCACCACTCAAAGCCCACATCAAAGCTTGCTGCGGTTCAACATATTGTTTCATCGCATCAGAGTAAGGAATCGCATCCAGGTTTATTCTGGCTCCACATCGGCTGGCTTTCAGGATGTGACCCAAATCAGAAATCAAACCATCAGACAAATCAATAGCTGATGTTGCCAGGCCACGTAGCGCTTGCCCTTGTAAAATACGAGGCTGCGGCCTGAGATGACGCTGAACTAACCAGTTGTGGGATATCGGATCAGAAATTTGTAGACGGTTTTGCAACAGGGCTAAACCCGCCGCACTATCACCCAACGATCCACTCACATAAATCCAATCGCCATTTTTTGCGCCAGCACGCCGTAACGCTCTGCTTGCGGGAACTAAGCCATGAATCGTCAACGTCAGACTCATTGGGCCGCGGGTAGTGTCGCCGCCAATAAGCTGCATACCGTAATAACGCAATTGTTCAAACAAACTGTCACTGAAACTACTCAGCCAGCATTCATCCACTTCTGGTAATGTTAAAGCCAATGAAAGCCAAGCAGGATCAGCGCCGACTGCGGCCAGATCACTAAGATTCACAGCGAGAGATTTGTAAGCTAAATCTTCAGGGGAGATATCAGGTAAAAAATGAACGCCTGAAACTAAGGTATCCGTACTAACCGCCAATTGTTGTTTATCGGCCAGTGTCATCAGTGCGCAGTCATCACCGATACCTAAATTTACATCACGCCGGTTAGTCTCCTGGCGATCAAAATAACGTGCAATGAGGTCAAATTCGCCACATGCCATAATAAAATCCCAAAAAATTACTGATGATCATGAACATAAGGCCGGTATCCCGGCCTTACAAATCATCGTCTACGGTGGGAAAAACCCGACAAGCAGTAGCTTATCTTTTTCTGCGTACTGCTGGACCAGATTTATCCAGTACTCCGTTCACGAATTTGTGACTATCTTCAGCACCGAAGACTTTTGCCAATTCGATAGCTTCGTTAATAGCCACTTTATAAGGGACATCATCACGATAACTTAGTTCAAACATAGCAACACGCAAAATGGCTTTTTCTACCTGACCTAACTCTTCGAGCTGACGGGAAAGATAAGGAGCCATCAAAGCATCCAGCTTAACTGCATTCACAGCTACTCCTGACAGCAATTCACGAAAATAGGTTACGTCAACACCAGTGACGTCCTGCTCCGACAGAAACTGTAATTCAACATCAGCAACGCTATTGCCAGATAATTGCCATGAATATATAGCCTGAACAGCGCACTCACGAGCACGACGACGAGCAGCAGGTTTCACAAGATTCCCCTTAATTAAAACTAAAATCAGCCTTTAATGGCATTAATTACATTGACCATTTCCAGCGCGGTTAATGCAGCTTCTGCGCCTTTATTACCCGCTTTGGTTCCAGCGCGCTCAATCGCCTGTTCAATGCTTTCTGTAGTCAGAACACCAAATGCCACTGGGATTTCACTGGACATCGCCACATTAGACAAACCAGAACTGCATTCACCAGCAACGTATTCAAAATGAGCGGTACCACCACGGATAACTGTACCTAGCGCGACAACGGCGTCATATTTTCGGGTTTCAACCAATGTCTTAACTGCTAATGGTAACTCGTAAGCGCCAGGAACCCAGACAACAGTGATATTCTCTGAGGCAACCTGACCGATACGCTCAAGCGCATCTATCGCGCCTCCTAACAGACTGTCATTAATGAAGTTGTTGAAACGTGCAATGGCAATCGCCACACGAGCTTGTGGAGCTGCAACAACACCTTTGATTACGTTCATAGCCTTCCTTCTATCTGTTCATATCCGCAGGGGGGCGGATTCTATCATATTCTTTCGTTAGCCGCGCCTGCCGATTTAGCAACGGAGCATAAAAACAGGCAAATTAATCCACACTCATATATTCAGTCAGTATACCGGCCGCAAACGCAAACGAAGATCAGGGCCAACTTGCTGTATATCAAAAATGTCAAATTCTGGCGCCGCTGCCAGATTTTTGAGTTCAGGAATAGCAAACAAACCACAAGCCGTATCACCTAGCACTTTTGGCGCAACATAAAGAACCAGTTCATCCACCAATCCTAAAGTTAGCAACGCCCCCGCCAACAACGCCCCGCACTCAGTCCAGACCGTATTGATCTGGCGCCTCCCCAACTGCATCATCAATGACACTAAATCTACCCCAACACCATGAGCAGGCAACAGTATCTGTTCTACATTTTCAGATAAGTCATGTTCATCTGCTTTAGTGCGAGCCAGCCAACAATAACCGGGCTGTTGTATCACCTGATGCTGAGGACCAACACGATTCTGACTGTCAACAATAACACGTACCGGTTGACAAAGATTTTCCTCGGGATAAGCCGCCTGAGTTTCCGCATCCAATTCACTCCAACGAACCGTCAAGTGAGGATCATCAGCCAGAACTGTACTACTGGAACTCAGAATCGCGCTACATTGAGCACGGAATTTTTGTACATCATCGCGAGCTTGAGATGATGTAATCCATTTACTTTCACCAGAAGCTAATGCAGTTCGCCCGTCAAGAGAAGAAGCCATCTTCAACTGAACATACGGGAATCCGGTACGCATCCGTTTCAAAAATCCCCGGTTGAGAGATTCAGCTTCTTCCATCATCAGACCATGCTCTACTGCAATACCAGCCTGTTGCAGCTTATAAAGTCCCCTTCCTGCTACCTGTGGATTAGGGTCCTGCATCGCCGCGACCACACGGCTAACGCCAGCCGCAATCAACGCATCAGCACAAGGCGGTGTTTTACCGTGATGACTGCACGGCTCAAGCGTGACATAAACAGTTGCGCCCTTAGCTTTATCTCCGGCCATCCGTAAAGCGTGAACCTCAGCATGTGGCTCGCCAGAACGTAAATGAAAACCTTCCCCAATAATCTGCCCATCACGCACAATCACACAACCTACATTGGGATTAGGTGACGTGGTAAAGCGCCCTTGACGCGCTAATTCCAAAGCACGCGCCATATATTTTTTATCGTTATTCACTGGCTCAACCTTGTAATTTAGCAATCTCTTCGCCAAATTCACGAATATCTTCAAAGCTGCGATAAACAGAAGCAAAACGGATATAAGCAACTTTATCCAATTTCTTCAATTCATCCATGACCAGATTACCAATCATTTTGGATGGAACTTCCCGTTCACCGGTAGCACGTAACTGAGATTTAATATAGCTAATCGCCATCTCTACATCATCAGAACTAACCGGGCGCTTCTCCAGTGCTTTTTGCATACCGCGGCGCAATTTTTCTTCATCGAACGGCTCTCGGATATCGTCACTTTTTATTACTCTAGGCATAACCAACTCAGCCATTTCAAAAGTGGTGAATCGCTCATGACACTCAAGACACTGGCGCCGTCGGCGCACCTGCGAGCCATCCCCAACTAAACGAGAGTCAATCACTTTGGTATCAACAGCAGCACAAAATGGGCAATGCATATCGTTTCCTGATGGTTAATCCAAACTAAATTTACAGTTTATCCTTAATCTGAATAAAAAACACCCTGTCAGCCGGATACTCACAGGGTGTTTGAACAGCATCAAGGCAGAATAATTAAGGTAACAAAGATGGCTGATCAGCCCCTTCTTTTTCAACTTTTTGCTGGATCATGTGTTCACGCTTCATACCCAGTTTCAACGCTAAAGCGGAAGCAACATAGATAGAAGATACCGTACCGATAGAAACACCGATTAACATCGCTAGTGAGAAACCCTTCAACATCGCGCCACCGAAAATATACAACATCAGCACCACCAGTAAGGTAGTCGCGGACGTCATGATTGTACGGCTCAATGTTTGCGTCAGAGAGACGTTCATAATTTCATACGACGTACCACGACGGATCTTACGGAAATTCTCACGGATACGATCAGAAACCACGATACTGTCATTCAATGAGTAACCGATAACCGACATCAGCGATGCCACAATGGTCAGGTCAATCTCGATATGAAACAGTGATAGAACCCCTAATGTGATGATGACGTCATGGGCAAGGGCAAGAACCGCACCCAATGCTAAACGCCATTCAAAACGGAACCCAACATAAATCAAGATACAGACAAGCGCCGCCAGTAACGCCATTGCACCATCTTGGGCGAGCTCAGCACCGACACTCGGACCAACAATTTCAATACGATTGACACTCGCATCTTTATCAATGGTGTCATTAACGACCTTAATAACCTTTTTACCCAGTTCCTCATTAGCCGCTCCCGTAACCGGTGGCATACGCACCATGACATCACGGCTACTACCGAAATTTTGCAACAGCGGATCTTCAAAACCCGCTTTTGCCAGGCTATCACGCATCTTATCCAGA
The DNA here is from genome assembly GCF_019090985.1 of Photorhabdus akhurstii. Lineage (NCBI taxonomy): Bacteria > Pseudomonadati > Pseudomonadota > Gammaproteobacteria > Enterobacterales > Morganellaceae > Photorhabdus > Photorhabdus akhurstii. The sequence goes on from NZ_CP020335.1 coordinate 4,477,645, forward strand.
TCAGCAGATTGACTGAGTTTGATTTCGATTACCGTACCACCGGTAAAATCGAGTCCCCAGTTAAATCCGCGGGTTGCCATCACAAAAACAGAAGCTACCAACAGCAGCAACGAAATTCCGAAAGCAACGTTGTCCCAGCGCATAAAGTCATAGACTCTGCGACCATAGTTCAATTGTTCAACAGTATAATCCTGTGCCACAACGTGCTCCTTAAATTGACAGCTTCTTAATACGCTTACCGCCGTATAGCAGGTTGACGATCCCTCGAGTACCTACAATAGCGGTGAACATAGAAGTCGCGACACCAATTGACGTTGTTATCGCAAAGCCTTTAATTGACCCGGTACCAACAGCATAAAGAATGACCGCAGTAATCAACGTAGTCAGGTTAGCGTCAATAATACTGGAGAAAGCCCCTTTATAACCTTCATGTATCGCTTGTTGCACTGTCCGGCCATTACGCAATTCTTCTTTGATACGTTCGTTAATCAGCACGTTAGCATCAACCGCCACCGCCAGCGTTAGCACAATACCCGCGATCCCCGGCATGGTTAACGTCGCCCCTGGCAGCAGAGACATGATACCGACAATCAACACCAAGTTAGCCAACAACGCACTGCTCGCAATCACGCCAAATTTACGATAGTAAATCACCATAAACAGAATTGATGCAATTAAGCCCCACAGACAAGCTTCTAAACCTTGTTCAATATTTTGCAGACCAAGGGTTGGTCCAATGGTACGCTCTTCCACAATCTGAATCGGCGCAATCAAAGCTCCCGCACGCAACAATAAGGATAACTGACGCGCTTCGGTTGCATTGGAAAGGCCCGTGATACGGAAATTGTTCCCCAGACGAGTCTGAATATTAGCAATGTTAATCACTTCTTCATGTTTAACTAACACCGCCCGACCGTTAGCATCTTTCTTACCGCTGTCTTTATATTCCACAAACAGTGTTGCCATTGGCTTACCAACATTGTCTTTGGTGAAATTAGACATCGCTGTGCCACCGGCACTGTCCAGTGAAATACTCACCTGTGGATTACCATATTCATCGGCATCCGAGATTGAATCTGTAATGTGATCACCGGTCAGAATAACACGCTTATATAGCACAACCGGATTACCGTCACGGGTGTTTTTCACCTCAGAATCACCAGGCACACGACCTGATGCAGCCGCGGTAGAATCAATACCGGTATTAACCAGACGGAATTCCAACGTTGCTGTCGCGCCAAGAATCTCTTTTGCACGAGCGGTATCCTGAATACCCGGTAATTCAACCACAATACGGTCAGCGCCCTGACGCTGAACCAATGGTTCAGCCACCCCCAGTTGATTAACACGGTTACGTAGAATAGTAATGTTCTGTTGTACCGCATAAGAACGGGCTTCGCGCTGACGTTCATCACTCATCACCGCTTTCAGAGTATTATTAGTTCCGATACTGAAAACTAAATCACGGTGACGACCTGTCAGATAGTTTTCCGCCTCAGCACGCGCTTTTTCATCACGGAAGCGGATTTCTACGCCGTAATTATCAATTTTACGAACAGTGGAATAAGGAATACCCTTTTCACGCAAATCAGTGCGCAGACCATCAATATTCTGCTCTTGCAGTTTGCCTAACGCGGTTTCCATATCCACTTCCATCAGGAAGTGCACCCCACCTCGCAGATCAAGGCCCAACTTCATTGGTTCGGCACCAACCTTACTTAACCAGGTTGGTGTTGCTGGCGCCAGGTTCAATGCCACCACGTATTGATCGCCTAATGTGGACATCAATACTTCACGGGCACGAAGCTGAATATCGGAATTATTGAAACGAGCAAGAATCGCGCCATTTTCCAGCGTAATAGATTTACTCGCGATTTGATTCTTTTCTAAAACATTATGGACTTGGACCAGCGTTTGCTCACTGGCGGCGACACCTCGCACGCCAGTGATTTGTACAGCCGGATCCTCACCATAAAGGTTGGGAAGTGCATAAAGCAAACCGATGAGGATCGCAGCGATCAGCATCAGATACTTCCACAAAGGATAACGGTTTAGCACGGCAGTTCCCTTCGGGAAAATCAGAAATTATAGAGCTTTCATCGTACCTTTCGGTAAAACGGCAGCGACGAAATCACGTTTAATGGTCACTTCAGTAGTCTCATTCAGTGCTACAACGATATAACCCGTGTCAGAAACTTTAGTGACGCGACCAATCAAACCACCATTGGTCATCACCTCATCACCTTTGGAAATAGAATCCATCAGCTTTTTATGTTCTTTAGTACGTTTCTGTTGTGGACGCAGGATCATGAAGTAGAAGATCAAGCCAAAAACGACCAGCATGATGATCAAAGAATATGGGCTTCCCTGAGCCGGTGCGCCAGCAGATGCTGCTGCTTCAGAAATAATACTCATTAAACTTCCCTCATTGTTATCAAATTCAATAGTAATCAAAAACCAGCCGCAATATGCTATACACACTGAAACCAGTCAATCACAACTTAAGTCAAATACTTAATGCCGGAACGGGTTTACCAATCCGTTGATAAAAATCTTCAACAAACTGTTCAAGATTACCCTCTTCGATAGCTTGACGAATCTTAGCCATCAGGCGCTGATAATACCGCAAATTATGGATAGTATTCAGCCTTGCACCGAGAATTTCGTTACAACGGTCGAGATGATGCAAATATGCCCGACTATAATTCCGACAAGTATAACAGTCACACTGCTCATCCAACGGAGAAGTATCCTCTTTATGTTTGGCATTACGGATCTTAATCACACCATTGGTCACAAAAAGATGACCATTACGGGCATTTCGGGTCGGCATCACACAATCAAACATATCAATGCCGCGACGAACCCCTTCCACCAAATCTTCTGGCTTCCCCACGCCCATCAGGTAGCGCGGTTTATCTTGCGGGATTTGCGGACAGACATGCTCAAGAATACGGTGCATATCCTCTTTAGGCTCCCCTACCGCCAGACCACCTACAGCGTATCCATCAAAACCAATCTCTACCAGACCTTTTACTGAGATGTCACGTAAATCTTCGTAAATACTTCCCTGAATAATACCAAACAACGCGTTTTTATTCTGTAATTCATCAAAACGCTTACGACTACGCGCCGCCCAACGTAAGGACATCTCCATCGAACGTTTCGCATAATCCCAATCAGCAGGATATGGCGTACATTCATCAAAAATCATGACAATATCAGAGCCCAAATCATACTGAATTTCCATCGATTTTTCTGGGCTAAGGAAAACTGGGGTACCATTGATTGGGTTACGGAAATGTACACCTTCCTCTTTGATTTTACGCATTGCGCCAAGGCTGAATACCTGAAAACCGCCTGAATCCGTCAAGATTGGACCATGCCATTGCATAAACCCATGCAGATCACCATGAAGTTTCATGATTTCCTGCCCTGGACGTAGCCACAGATGGAAAGTATTGCCAAGCAGGATCTGCGCACCAGTTTCCTTTACCTCTTCCGGTGTCATCCCTTTTACCGTGCCATAAGTCCCAACTGGCATAAATGCCGGCGTTTCTACCACGCCACGCTCAAAAATCAGACGACCACGACGGGCTTGACCATCGGTAGTTTGTAATTCAAATTTCACTTAACCTCCAGGCATCAGATAAACAGTCCGATGCTGTTGTTTAAAACCAGACAAAATTGAAATTTACCGTTGAGCTGAGATATTCACATAACCCTATTTACAACAACTTCAACAATATATTCCAGTCAATGCCATAATTATTACATTAAATTAAGAAATCTTTTCCTTGCAAGCCAAAGGATTACGACGAATAAACATAGCATCACCGTAACTAAAGAAACGGTATTTTTCCGCAACCGCCTCTTTATAAGCATTCATCGTATTTTTATAACCCGCAAACGCAGAAACCAGCATGATAAGTGTCGATTCCGGCAAATGGAAATTAGTAATCAACGCGTCCACAACTCGATATTCAAAACCCGGATAGATAAAAATTTGCGTGTCATTAAAAAATGGCGCAATTAACCCATCCTGGCAGGCTTTTGCTGCACTTTCCAGCGATCGCACTGAGGTTGTGCCAACAGCAACAACTTTGTTACCTCGCGCCTTACACGCCAGCACAGCATCAACCACATCCTGTGGCACTTCTGCATATTCGGCATGCATAATATGGTCTTCAATAGTCTCTACCCGCACTGGTTGGAAAGTACCGGCACCAACATGCAATGTCACAAAAACCATCTCCACGCCCTTTTTACGCAGCGCTTCCAACAATGGCTCATCAAAATGCAGACCGGCGGTTGGCGCAGCTACCGCCCCGGGCCGCTCACTGTATACAGTTTGATACAACTCACGGTCTGCCTCTTCATCAGGACGATTAATATAAGGCGGCAAAGGCATATGACCGACATCATCCAAAATAGACAACACATCGCGCTCATCATCAAAACGTATTTCGAACAGACTATCATGGCGGGCCAACATGGTTGCTTTAAGACTTTCATTGTCACCCAACAACAGCTCAGTTCCCGCTTTTGGCGCTTTGGAAGCACGCACATGTGCAAGTACCCGCTTATCATCCAACACCCGTTCAACCAGCACTTCCAACCTACCGCCCGTAGCCTTTCGGCCGAAAATACGCGCAGGTATGACGCGAGTATTATTGAAAACTAGTAAATCTCCGGCATTCAGCTTATCGAGAACATCCGTAAAAACACCATGCGTTAATGCCCCCGTTTCACCATCAAGCGAGAGCAAACGACAGCCACTGCGTTGTGGTTGAGGGTAATGAGCAATCATTTCGTCAGGAAGTTCAAAAGTAAAATCGGAGACACGCATTATATTTAATCATTCAGAAAAACAGGCGGACTAGTCTAGTGCCGCAGCTCTGAGGGTGCAACAAATAAGCACATAACTTCGCGGATTTATATTACAATCACCGAATGAATTTTCTCGCTCACCTTCACTTAGCTACTCTGGCTGACAGTTCCCTGTTAGGGAATCTGATGGCAGATTTTGTGCGCGGTAATCCAGAGGGGCAATACAGCGCTGATGTGGTTGCCGGTATTCGTATGCATCGGCGGGTTGACGTATTAACAGATACCCATCCATTGGTTATTCAAGCTCGTCACTTGTTCAGTGCTCCATATCGACGGGTTGCGCCGATCACTTTGGATATTATCTGGGATCACTTCCTCTCCTTGTATTGGGATAAATTAGTTCCCACTTACTCATTACCGGCATTTATTCACCATGCCCGCAACCAAATTGAACCTCATCTTTATTACACTCCTGAAAAATTTCAGGAGCTGAATGAATTTTTATGGCCGCAAAACTGGCTAATCCGCTATGCAGATCTTGCATTTATCGCAGATGTATTAACAGGCATGGCCCGAAGGCATCCCAGATTATCGGCTTTATCTGGATCATTTCAGGATATAGAACAACATTACGCTGACTTTGAAGCACTATTCTGGCAATTTTACCCCTATATGATGGAAAAAGCGGAAAATAAGGATTTTTACTGTTCGCCTCAATAAGCGTTGTTATTACAAATTATGCTTGTGAATAAATTGTAAATGCGGATAGAAAGAAATCATTCAGGCAATACAGTATTTTCACATGTTTAATGATTTCTTCATTCCTGATATCCAGCGATACAGTCAGAATTTCTTTTCTCCAGCATGCCAACCATTTGGCTGGTGTAAGATGAATAGTAGGAAATGACTTTTTAACGCTAGCTTTCATTCGGAAAGATCTTCATCAGAGGGACCTAAACGATCCAATTCGGCCAAAATCAACGGAATTTGTACCTCTAAATCAGTGGGTCTTTTATCTTTACTCCACCAGATAAGCGGCTCACGGCATTTATAATCCACTTTACTGACCGCTTCTTTGCCGTTTAATAAGAATTTCACCATAAAGGCGACTGCCAGAGCTTTATCATTACCACTACTTAAAAAAGCAAAAGAATAACTGCTGACGTTAGGGATAAAACCACGCCCGACAAGGTTATTATTTTCGTCTAGGCCATACACTTTGAGATAAAAAATATTAGTTTTTTCCCCCATGCCTACTTGTGGATAGCGGGCAGCATAGGCTTTTCCTTTATACCAAGTGTAAAAGATCTGTTGTTCACGATCGATAATTAATGGTGCCTGACGGCGTAAGAAAAATATAGCCCATACAAAAGGTGGAATAATCAGCAGATAAAGCAATAGGAAGCTTATATCAATAATGAGAAGTCGAGTGCTACTTGGGTAAAAGGTATAACGATAATATAAATATTTTTTTAGCGAAATTTCTTGATCATTACCAATATAACGGACATCTTCCATATCAGCAGGTAGATCATTCCGTAGATAAAATTTTTCGCCATAGTCTTTTTTTGCGTAGCCAACCCATCGATGAATAGCTTTTTCATCAATTTTCCGTTCTTTGATAAATTCATTAATATTTAGAATAAGACTACTAAGAATTCCTAATGTAACTGGGATTAAAGTAATACTCCGAGCGCGGCGTTGAGTGTTACGAATATGACATTCTTTATTATCAAGGTAGTCCAATATCTCCACGTGCTTAATGGTTTCTGCATCCTTAATATCTGGTGGTGCCGCCAGAATTTCTTTTTCCCAGCGGGCCAGCCGTTGGGATGGCAATGGATGAATAGTGGGAAACCATTTTTTGAGTAAGTTTTTTAATCGTTGCTTCATTCGGAAAGATCTTCATCAGGGGGACCTAAGCGATCTAATTCAGCCAGAATTAGGGGAATTTGGGCTTCTAAATCAGTAGGTCTTTTATCTTTACTCCACCAAATAAGCGGCTCACGGCATTTATAATCCACTTTACTGACCGCTTCTTTGCCGTTTAATAAGAATTTCACCATAAAGGCGACTGCCAGAGCTTTATCATTGCCACTACTTAAAAAAGCAAAAGAATAACTGCTGACGTTAGGGATAAAACCACGCCCGACAAGGTTATTATTTTCGTCTAGGCCATAAACTTTGAGGAACAGAATATTAGTTTTTTCTGCCATGCCTACTTGGGGATAGCGGGCGGCATAAGCTTTGCCTTTATACCAAGTATAAAAGATCTGCCGTTCGCGATCGATAATTAATGGTGCCTGACGGCGTAAGAAAAAGATGGCCCAGACAAAAGGAGGAATAATCAGTAGGTAAAGCAATAAAAATGCCATATCAGTTATTAAAATATTATTGCTATATTCATAATGGTTATAGCGATAATATAGGTATTTTCTTAGGGAAATTTCTTTATCATAAGCAATATATTCATACTTTTTAAGAAAATCCGGTAGAGCAGGATCCAAATAAAATTTCTCACCATAATCTTTTTTTGCATCGTTAACAGACCAAAGCAGATTCTTTTCCGCTGCCCGCCATGTTTCAATAAAATCGTTAACGTTTAAGACCAGACTGCTAATAATCCCCAGTGTGACTGGGATCAAGGCAATACTCCGAGCACGGCGCTGGGTATTGCGAATATGACATTCTTTATTAAATCCACTTTACTGACTGCCTCTTTACCATTTAATAAGAATTTCACAATAAAAGCCAGCGCCAAACCTTTATCATTACCACTGCTTAAGAAAGCAAAAGAGTAACTGCTGACGTTAGGGATAAAACCTCGCCCGATAAGTTGATTGTTCTCGTCCAGGCCGTAGACTTTGAGGAATAGAATATTAGTTTTTTCTGCCATGCCTACTTGTGGATAGCGAGCAGCATAAGCTTTGCCTTTATACCAGGTGTAGAAAATCTGTCGTTCACGGTCGATAATTAATGGTGCCTGGCGGCGTAAAAAAAACATAGCCCATACAAAAGGTGGAATAATTAAAAGATAGAGTAATAGAAATATCATGTCAGTGATAAAAACATCATTACCATATTCAGAAAAGTTATAGCGATAATGTAGGTATTTTCTGAGAGAGATATCTTTGTCATTACCAATATAACTAGCTCCTTCCCTATAGTCTGGTAAATCATTACGCAGATAAAAATTATCGCCATATTTTTTTTCGCTAAATCTACCCAACCATGTATCCATACTTCATTATTTTTTCGTGACTCTATAAAATCGTTAACGTTTAACACTAGGCTACTAATAATCCCCAGTGTGACCGGGATCAAGGCAATACTCCGAGCGCGGCGTTGGGTATTGCGAATATGACATTCTTTATTATCAAGGTAGTCCAATATTTCCACGTGCTTAATCGTTTCCTCATTTTTGATATCCGGTGGTGCCGCCAGAATCTCTTTTTCCCAACGAGCCAACCGTTTGGCTGGCAATGGATGAATAGTAGGAAACCATTTTTTGAGTAAATTTTTTAATCGTTTCTTCATTCGGAAAGATCTTCATCAGGGGGACCTAAACGATCCAATTCGGCCAAAATCAACGGAATTTGTACCTCTAAATCAGTGGGTCTTTTATCTTTACTCCACCAGATAAGCGGCTCACGGCGTTTATAGTCCACTTTACTGACCGCTTCTTTGCCGTTTAATAAGAATTTCACCATAAAGGCGACTGCCAGCGCTTTATCATTGCCACTACTTAAGAAAGCAAAAGTATAGCTGCTGACGTTAGGGATAAAACCACGCCCGACAAGGTTATTATTTTCGTCTAGGCCATAAACTTTGAGGAACAGAATATTAGTTTTTTCTTCCATGCCTACTTGGGGATAGCGGGCGGCATAAGCTTTGCCTTTATACCAAGTATAAAAGATCTGCCGTTCGCGATCGATAATTAATGGTGCCTGACGGCGTAAGAAAAAGATGGCCCAGACAAAAGGAGGAATAATCAGTAGATAAAGTAGCAGAAATGTTATATCAGTTACCAAAATATCATTACTATATCTATAATGGTTATAGCGATAATATAGGTATTTTCTTAAGGAAATTTCTTTATCATAAGCAATATACTCATACTTTTTAAGAAAATCCGGTAGAGCAGGATCCAAATAAAACTTCTCACCATAATCTTTTTTTGCATCGTTAACATACCAAAGCAAATTCTTTTCTGCTGCCCGCCATGTTTCAATAAAATCGTTAACGTTTAATACCAGGCTGCTAATAATCCCCAGTGTGACTGGGATCAAGGCAATACTCCGAGCGCGGCGTTGAGTGTTACGAACATGGCACTCCCTGTTATCAAGGTAATCCAGTATCTCCACGTGTTTAATGGTTTCTTCATCCTTAATATCTGGCGGTACTGTCAGAATTTCTTTTTCCCAACGGACCAGCCGTTGGGCTGGCAATGGATGAATAGTAGGAAACCATTTTTTGAGTAAGTTTTTTAATCGTTGCTTCATTCGGAAAGATCTTCATCAGGGGGACCCAAGCGATCCAATTCTGCCAGAATTAGGGGAATTTGGGCTTCTAAATCGGCAGGTCTTTTATCTTTACTCCACCAAATAAGCGGCTCACGGCGTTTGTAGTCCACCTTACTGACTGCCTCTTTGCCGTTTAATAAGAATTCCACCATAAAAGCCAATGCCAGACCTTTATCATTGCCACTGCTTAAAAAAGCAAAAGTATAACTGCTGACGTTAGGGATAAAGACACGTTCGATAAGGTTGTTATTTTCATTCAATCCATAAACTTTGAGATACAAAATATTAGTTTTTTCCATCATACCTAATTGTGGATAACGGGCGGCATAAGCTTTACCTTTATACCAGGTGTAGAAAATCTGTCGTTCACGGTCGATAATTAATGGCGCTTGGCTCTGCCAAAAAAATATACAATATACAAATGGGGGAATAATCAGTAGATAGAGTAGCAGGAAACTTATATCAATTATGAGCAATCGAGTACTGCTTGGGTAAAAAGTATAACGATAATATAAATACTTTCTTAGTGATATTTCTTTATCATTACCAATATAACGGGCATTTTCCATATAGTCTGGTAAATCGTTACGCAGATAAAACTTTTCTCCATATTTTTCTTTTACTAGCTCTACCCAGGAATGAATATCTGATTCAGTATCCTTTCGTTCTTTTATAAAATCATTCACAGTTAACACTAGACTGGTAATTAGTCCTAGTGTAACAGGAATTAGAGTAATACTCCTAAAACGGCGTTGTGGATTGCGAATGTGACATTCCTTATCATTAAGGCGATCCAATATTTCTACATGTTTAATGGTTTTTTCATCCTTAATATCTGGCGGTACTGTCAGAATTTCTTTTTCCCAACGGACCAGCCGTTTGGTTGGCAATGGATGAATAGTGGGAAACCATTTTTTGAGTAAGTTTTTTAATCGTTGCTTCATTCGGAAAGATCTTCATCAGGGAGACCTAAGCGATCCAATTCAGCCAGAATTAGGGGAATTTGGGCTTCTAAATCAGCAGGTCTTTTATCTTTACTCCACCAAATAAGCGGCTCACGGCGTTTATAGTCCACTTTACTGACCGCTTCTTTGCCGTTTAATAAGAATTTCACCATAAAGGCTACTGCCAGCGCTTTATCATTGCCACTACTTAAGAAAGCAAAAGAATAACTGCTGACATTAGGGATAAAGACACGCTCGATAAGGTTATTATTTTCATCCAGTCCGTAGACTTTGAGATACAGAATATTGGTTTTTTCCAGCATACCTAATTGTGGATAACGGGCAGCATAGGCTTTACCTTTATGCCAAGTGTAGAAAATCTGTCGTTCACGGTCGATAATTAATGGTGCCTGACTCTGCCAAAAAAATATACAATATACAAAGGGTGGAATAATCAGTAGGTAAAGCAATAAAAATGCCATATCAGTTATTAAAATATTATTGCTATATCTATAATGATTATAGCGATAATACAGGTATTTTCTCAAGGAAATTTCTTTATCATGAGCAATATATTCATACTTTTTAAGAAAATCTGGTAGAGCAGGATCCAAATAAAATTTCTCACCATAATCTTTTTTTGCATCATTAACAGACCAAAGCAGATTCTTTTCCGCTGCCCGCCATGTTTCAATAAAATCGTTAACATTTAACACCAGACTGCTAATAATTCCCAGAGTTACTGGGATCAAGTTAAGACTCCTGAAACGGCGCTGGGGATTTCTAACCCAGCACTCCTTATCATTAAGGCGATCCAGTATTTCCACATGTTTGATGGTTTCTGCATCCTTAATATCTGATGGTGCTGCCAGAATTTCTTTTTCCCAGCATGCCAGCCGTTGGGCTGGCAATGGATGAATAGTAGGAAACCATTTTTTGAGTAAATTTTTCAATCGTTGCTTCATTCGGAAAGATCTTCATCAGGGGGACCTAAGCGATCCAATTCGGCCAAAATCAACGGAATTTGAGCTTCTAAGTCGGCGGGTCTTTTATCTTTACTCCACCAAATAAGCGGCTCACGGCGTTTATAATCCACTTTACTGACTGCCTCTTTACCATTTAATAAGAATTTCACAATAAAAGCCAGCGCCAAACCTTTATCATTACCACTGCTTAAGAAAGCAAAAGAGTAACTGCTGACGTTAGGGATAAAACCTCGCCCGATAAGTTGATTGTTCTCGTCCAAGCCGTAGACTTTGAGGAACATAATATTAGTTTTTTCTGCCATACCTACTTGTGGATAGCGGGCAGCATAAGCTTTGCCTTTATACCAGGTATAAAAGATCTGCTGTTCGCGATCGATAATTAATGGTGCTTGTCGCCGTGAAAAAAACACTCCCCAGACAAAAGGAGGGATAATTAGCAGATAGAGCAGCAAGAAACTTATATCAATTTTGAGAAGTCTGGAACTACTTGGATAAAAGGTATATCGATAATATAAATATTTTCTTAGTGAAATTTCTTTATCATTGCCAATATAGCGTGTATCTTTCAGATAACCCGGTAAATCATCGCGTAAGTAAAATTTCTCACCATATTCCTTTTTAGCTATATTAACCCACCGATAAATTTCTGATTCATTACTCTTTCGTTCTTCGATAAAATTGTTAACGTTTAATACCAAGCTGCTAATAATCCCCAGTGTTACTGGAATCAAGTTTATGCTCCTAAAACGGCGCTGAGGATTTCTAATCCAGCATTCTTTATCATTAAGGCGATCCAGTATTTCCACATGTTTAATGGCTTCTTCATCCTTAATATCTGGTGGTGCAGCCAGAAGTTCTTTTTCCCAGTAAGCTAGCCGTTTAGCTGGCAGCGGATGAATCGTAGGAAACCATTTTTTGAGTAAGCTTTTTAGGCGTTGCTTCATAGAGTTCGTTCTCCGTCAAAACTACCCTTAATGGTATTTTCTGCTGTGGGTTTCTCTCCCCAAAAATAGCGTAGAGGAGCGATGACATTTGCTGATTGTTCATAGTACCAGTACAGTTCGCTACCACGAGGGAAAACACCCTTCACTTCCGTCATTACTACCTCCAGTGTTGCGGTATCGCCATTCAGAGTGAGTTTGGATTTTTCCTGAGCTTCTCTAAATTTGGTATTGCGGAAAGTATCAGGGGTATATTTGAGGCGGTTAATCTCAATATAATCAACTTTTTCTCCCCAATAAGAAGTTTTAGCCGAGGTTATAAAGATCCAGCGGATATTTGAGAGACTCATCTGAAAAGCAGGCAAAGTGAAACGATAGGTAGTAACACCAAATCCCTGTTGTATTTTCAGTTGTGGCTGAATAAAGAGATTTAAAAACTCCTGGTTTTCGACAATAAAATGATTTTGAGTATCATTGTCCATTCTTCTTGCATTTTCTAACTGTTTTTCAATGGATAGTCTTTCCTTTTTTTCATCCCAAAAACCATACTTATCTGCTGCTCCCCAAAAACAGTTATTCAACACTTTCTCTAAATCTGACCAGGCACTGCTGGCTTGGACAATGCTGCCACCGATAAGCAAACTGGCTCCGACGACTATCGCAGTGAGTACACCCGCAGTCAGGAAGGTGCCTGCCGCAACGCCGATCCAGACTGCGGTTGTTAAAATAGTGGAACCTGTTCCTATCGCTACCAAGCCATAACCCTCTACTTTATTACCCACGTTGAAAGCGTTATTTGCATCATAGAAGGAGATAATTGCTCCTAAGTATCCTGCAACGCTACCAGCAACACGGGAGAACTGACTGACCGCCGACGCATTGATGGCAGGCACTTTTAGCCCATTCATCAGTGCTTTCACTATGGGAGAGTTTACTTTGCTAGCCAGCGTTGAACCGAGAGAAGTCAAATCGGCACTCATACCAATCACCGCGGTACTAAAGCGCAGCAGATTCATATAGGAAGGCCCGGGTTGTAAAGGGTTGTTGCGGGCATATTCTGTCTGCATAACCACGTCCGCCAGGGTAAAGGCATTCAGAAACAGGCTGACACCGGTCAATGAAGAATCAAACAGTAAACCAATAGAGGTTTTATTAGCCCCTTCTAAGGTAAACAGCTGAACCGGCGAGTCCACACTGGTCTTAACTTCGGGCAGAGTTATCACCGGTTTATTGCCAAGTGATTCCAGGCGCTTACTCCAGTTAATCATCCGTTCTCCGATAGCCTGTTGACGCACTGCCGGGTCAGGTCGGTGGCGATTCGTTTTCGACTCCAGCCGCTTAAGCACTTCCTGATAGCTCTGTTCACTGAGTGCCACTCGGCCGTCTGGTTCAATCACTACGCCTAGCGTGGATAACAAGGCCGGAACCAGTTGTTGGGTTATCTGGTCAATCGCTTTCTGGGGAAGCTGGCGGACATAACTTGAACCCTGATAAATTGCCTGATGAGTATAGGCGCAGACGGTTGCCAGAAAGGTCCCCATCCCCAGCAGAATATTATCGACTCCACTAATAAACGGGCCTTTAAGCAGCGGTGATTTTACTTTGTCATTATTCAGTACGGTGACAACCCCGGTGGTGATAGTACGCCAGAAGTTGCCATCCCCGTCGCTGTCCGACTCTTTGGCCGCAAGCTTTGCCAAAACCTGCTGGCCGGGCAAGGATGATTGCAGGTTGCCGAGCAGACCTGAGAGAATTTCACTGAAAAACCGGAATTCCAGCGCATCTTCTTCTTCCAGCGTCTGTTTTTCATCTTGCAGTGAAAAGAAGTAGTGAAAGTAATTTTGCAGCCCGCCGACTTGATAACTGAGGTCCGGGTTATCCGCAAAGGCTTCAAACAGTTTCATAAACATCGCCTGACGCGCTTCAAAATCTTCGGTGACTTTTTTCAGTTTCGGCCAGTCGTTGTTCCAGCGGTCCTGATGAATACTGTCATCTATTTTCTTTTTCAGCTCCGGGTTTTTGGTGGCTTTGAGCTTTTCGACATAGAAACCGATGGTCAATGGGTAAATATTGGAGGCGTTATAGCTCTGTTGCCACAAATTCAGGATAGAGTAGGCTTCCACAATGTCCCGCTGACGGCCTACCGGGTCATGCAGGATCACAATCCGCGCCTGTTCATTGAAGTGCAGATAACTGTTGATTTCCTGGATAATCTTACCGGCGTCCATTTCGTAGCTGTCCTGAGTGGTCAGCGTATCAATACTGACGTCAGCCAAATCCAGTTCATTGATGTCTTTTTCAATGATGGCCTTGATGTTGGCAAACTGTTCCTGCCGGATTTTGTAATCGACAATCAGTTTTCGAAAATACTTGTCTGAGGCGTTAACCGCAAAGGGAGATTGCTTCTGTTCGAGGTTGATGAATTGCATGGTTTTTTGCCGCAGTTCAAGACTGTTGTCAATCTTAGCCAGTACCGAGGAGTGCCACGGGTGTTCACTGTAGGCGATACTGATATTGATGACATCTTTGGCGACAAACAGGAATGAATGACCTTCACCCCGAATGCCCGGCTCAGGGATAAGCCCTTCACTGGCATCTCTGCGGTTGAGAAACATATATTTTCTAAATTTCTCTACCCGCTGTTTTTTGCCGTTAACCTCTTTCTCTGACACGCAGTATTTAAAGATATGAAGATAGCCCCGGGCCTTGCTGCCGCGAGCGGTAAGCGGGTCTTCTTCCTTAATGTATATCCAGCCGGGACGCAGAAGGCGGGCGGCATAGCCTTTGGTTTGTTGGAGTGATGAGGAGAACATCAGGGTGTGGATGTCCGGGGGCGCTTCTGGTTTTTCCAGCTCCTTGCCGAAAAAGTTCACATAAGCATAGCGAACCGGGTAAATCGGTTTAACATCGCAGTCACAGGGCTGAATATAAGTATCTGCTTCAAGATTTTGTGGGAACATTTCGTAAGCTTTTTCTATTAATTTGTCAAATTCTTCCTGAATATTGATGGTCATAATATCTCCTTTGTTGTTAATCTAAGGATGTCATGGATACACTGCGGCTACTCTTATTATTCAAAAAAGTTCATACAACCAAAGGCTGAGAATATTTTCACTGGTTACAATCCTGAATAAGTTCATTGTTCAAGCAGTGAACTTACACAAATGATTTAACAACATTTCAAAAAGCTGTTTGGAGGAAATAGGATACAAAAATAGGGCCGGATCTTGCTTGAAACGGGAGAAATCAGCAGGGAAAAATGTGGGTTTTCTCGCGTCAATTCATTCATATTACATTTTATTTGTAAAAATTTTTCCCTATTGACGTCTTTAAGATTCCTCATTTCTACCTCTGTTTTTCACGTTAGAAAGTTAATATAAATTTATATTTATCCTCAATAAATATCAAAATTGATAGTTTAAGTAAATGTAAATTTTTGCTCAGAACAGTCAATAATATAAATTTTATAAATGTTTAAGTAACATAATTATTTAACTTATTTCAGTAAGTTCTTATTCCAATAACTACAAATTGCCCATCTATGCTGGAGAATAAATGATGGACACAGAAATCGTCATGTAAGTAAATGTAGGTAAGTAATAGGTGAGAATAATGCTCTTCGGTCGCGCTGACGGGTTGTATTAGGAGTGGCCCGAACAGTGCCCAGATTTGCTCTATAACGAATAAAAATAGACTAATTGATATAAGTCTCTTAGTTTGAATCCGAATAAACCTTTGCAAAAATCCCCTATCTTATTAAGGTAAAGAAAATAAAAATAAAGTATTAATAGGTAAAATCTATTGCAAAGATTAGTATTTTATCCTTTATTGGTGTACGCTAATTCTTTATTCTATATCTAATTTTTACATAAACCTCGTAAAACTACAGGAGTAACTCATGGTTCTGGTAACTCGTCAAGCCCCTGACTTTACAGCAGCAGCAGTCCTCGGCAACGGCGAAATAGTTGGGAATTTCAATCTGAAAAAACACCTGAATGGTAAACCTGCGGTTATCTTTTTCTGGCCAATGGACTTTACTTTCGTATGCCCTTCTGAGCTGATCGCATTTGATCACCGCTACGAAGAGTTCAAAAAACGCGGTGTTGAAGTTATCGGTGTTTCTTTTGACTCTGAATTCGTCCATAACGCATGGCGTAAAACTCCTATCGATCAAGGTGGTATTGGCGAAGTTAAATATGCAATGGTTGCCGATACTAAACGTGAAATTCAAAAAGCATACGGCATTGAGCATCCAGATGCGGGTGTCGCTCTGCGCGGTTCTTTCCTGATCGACAAAAATGGCGTGGTTCGTCATCAAGTCGTTAACGATCTGCCTCTGGGCCGTAACATTGACGAAATGCTGCGTATGGTTGACGCATTGCAATTCCACGAAGAGCACGGTGATGTCTGCCCTGCACAGTGGGAAAAAGGTAAAGAAGGTATGAGCGCCTCTCCAGATGGCGTAGCTAAATACCTGTCTCAAAACGCTGGTAAACTATAACCTTAGATATTACCCATATTCAGACCAGTCGGTTATTCCGGCTGGTTTTTTATTGCTGAAATTCCTCGTTTTGCCACCTTGCGCACAAAAACTCCCTCATCCTGATAACCATCGCCATTTATAATTAAATTTACAATTGTTTAACATTAAAATCAGTGTAAATAAAACAGCTTATTACAACTGACGAAAATAACCTCGCCAAAAAACAGGAGCTCGCAATATGTCGAAAACATGGAAAACACCACTGGCAATCTTATCCTTGCTTATCTCATCCCATCTTTATGCCGCTTCGCAACCGGCTGTTGAAGCTAAAAATGGTATGGTCGTTTCAGCTCAACACCTTGCTTCACAAGTGGGTGTCGATATCCTAAAAATAGGAGGAAACGCAGTTGATGCAGCCGTTGCCGTTGGCTATGCCCAAGCCGTTGTTAATCCATGTTGTGGAAATATCGGTGGTGGTGGTTTTATGACAATTCATTTGGCTGATGGCACCAATACTTTTATTAACTTCCGCGAAACCGCGCCAAATGCAGCAAGTGCCGATATGTATCTGGATAAAGAAGGCAATGTTATTAAAGAATCAAGTTTATATGGTTACCGCGCGGCCGGTGTGCCTGGAACTGTGATGGGGTTAAACAGCGCCCTAAAAAATATGGCAAATTAAGTCGTGAACAAGTTATGGCGCCTGCGATTAAGCTGGCACGAGAAGGTTTTATACTGACCCGCGCAGACACTGATATTCTAGATACTTCAATCAAACGCTTCCGCAAAGATCCAGAAGCAGCCCGTATCTTCCTACGCAAAGATGGCTCTCCTTATCAACCGGGAGACAGGCTGATACAAACCGATCTAGCGAATACGTTGGAGTTAATTGCCAAAAAAGGGCAAGAAGCTTTCTATCACGGAAATATTCCTAAATTGGTCGCCGAAGCAGCTAAAAAATCCGGCGGCATTATTACCGAAGCTGATTTTGCCAACTATAAAATCTCAGAAACAACCCCCGTCACCTGTAACTATCGCGGTTATAAATTTATCTCTTCACCGCCACCGAGTTCAGGTGGAGTAACCATGTGTGAAATTTTGAATATCTTGGAAGGCTACAACCTCAAAGAAATGGGATTCAACTCGGCTAATTATATTCACACACTGACAGAAGCCATGCGTCATGCCTACATGGATAGAAATACTTACCTTGGCGATCCAGAATTTGTTAAAAATCCCATCGATCGCTTATTGAGTAAGAATTACGCTGAATCTCTACGTAAAAAAATAGAACCAGGTAAAGCAACATTATCGGAGAATGTTCAGCCAGGTATTGGCCCCCATGAAAAACCAGAAACTACTCACTACTCTATTGTCGACAAAGAAGGTAATGCGGTTTCAACCACCTATACTATCAACGGACTTTTCGGCGCTGTCGTCATCGCCCCCGGGACAGGTTTCTTCCTCAATGATGAAATGGATGATTTCACCACTAAAATTGGTGAGAAGAATCTTTATGGCCTCATCCAAGGCGCGACTAACTCTATTGCCCCAGGTAAGCGCCCACTATCCTCGATGAGTCCGACACTTGTCACAAAAGACAACAAGATATTCCTTGTTCTGGGTTCACCCGGCGGCTCCCGTATTATCTCTATTACCCTGCAAACTGCCTTAAACATCATTGAACATGGGATGTCTCCTCAAGAAGCGGTTAATAGCCCCCGCATTCATCATCAATGGTTACCCGACGAAGTTTATTATGAGCAACGTGGTATTTCTAAAGACTCGTTGAATTTACTAGAAAAAATGGGATACAAGATGGTGGAACAGATACCGTGGGGCGCTGCTGAAGTGATTATGGTGGGTTTACCTAAAACCGCTGGCGATTCAGCTAATTCTTCAGGCAATGATGCCGCCGTATCTGGTAAAGTGCGTGAAAACCATTTTTATGGCGCCAATGATGTCCGACGCCCGGCCGGTGCGGCTATTGGTTACTAATGACCAAAATGACCAACAACTAAAAAAATAGCTAATCTGTGTAGGCAATATCGGGATGGGATATCCTTTTTTCAGGAACCCCATCCCATACTTTCCCTGAACATCCGACGATGGCAAACAGTCAGAGAAACAAACATCATCACTGATGCATTTGCGTCTCGCGGGTACCAGAGCGCCCTAAAACACGGTCATAAATACCAGCCACAACTAAAACCAACAGGGATGGCGCTAACCAAGCCAACCCTTGGTCCGCCAGTGGTAAACGTGTTGCCCAGTTTGGTAACAAATAAACCAGTGCTTCAGATGACTTAATCGCATCCAAAATACCAAATATCAGACTAATTAACATTACCGGAGCCAAAATGCGGGTAAAATTATGCCACCAGCACAGCGTAAAACTTAACACAATCAGAACGATACAAGGTGGATAAATAGCTGTCAGTACCGGTATAGAAATCTTAATCAAATGACTCAAACCAAGGTTAGAAGTCAACATGGAGAATCCTCCAAGGATCAAAACCAATGAACGATAAGACAGGGGCAAATAGCGGCTGAAAAACTCAGCACATGCACAGGTTAATCCAACCGCCGTCACCATACAGGCGACAAAAATCAGCACAGCCAGGAAAAGACTGCCAACACCACCAAAAGTATGATGAACATAGGCATGCAAAATGACCGCGCCATTTTCTGCATGAGGCACTAACGATCCGCTGCCAGCGCCCAATTTGAACAGGGAAAGATAAACCAGTATCAGACCAAGACCGGCGATAAAACCTGCCCACATTGCATAACGGGTCAATAATGAAGATGCGGCAACGCCTCTTGAACGCGCGGCGTTAACAATAACAATCCCAAACACCATCGCTCCCAGCGTATCCATCGTCAGATAACCATTGACGAAGCCACTGGAGAATGGGATTTGCTGATAAACATCAATCGCTGGAATTGAATCACCGGCCGGCCAAAGTAAAGCAGCAACACCAAGTATACCTAACGCCAACATCTTGATAGGCGCTAACACATGCCCGACAGTATCAAGCAAACGGCCTGGGTACAGGGAAACAGCAATTACCAACACAAAATAAATAAGACTGTAGATAAACAGGGGTAACTCGCCGGTACTGGTAAGCGGGGCAATACCTACTTCAAAAGAAACAGTTGCGGTCCGTGGGATAGCGAATAAAGGACCAACAGCCAAATAACAAACTGTCGCCAGCAGCAAACCAGCAACTTTACCAATAGGTGAACTCAGCTCTTCAATACCACCGCCAACTTTTGCCAACGCGATGATTGTAATGACGGGTAAACCAACCGCAGTTGCTAGAAAGCCTAGTGCTGCTAACCAAACATATTCACCTGATTGTAACCCCACCATCGGGGGAAAAATGATATTTCCCGCCCCCACAAACAGAGCAAAAGTCATAAACCCTAATGCCCAAATATCCTTAGATGATAAACGATGTGTCATAATGATTATTAATATTTTGTTACCATATTTATGGCCTGAATAATATAAATACTGCCAATAGCTAAGCCCATATTGACAATATTGAACCCTAATTTAACGATTTATTATCAAAATAATATTCACCAGGTATCTGTTGAAGACAGATTATAGCGATTATTATAGATAGAATCGCCAACAACTGCCCACAAGTAAAACTTTTATAGTGCCAGAAGGCAATAGATAAACCAGAATGCAGAAGTATATGCCGTACTCTTTTTCAAAACCAGTGATTGCTGTTAGCTATCATTGAATAAACACTATATGATTTGCGTTTTTTTTAACCTGAAAAAATAATAATCAATTGCGAAGATTAATTATTACTGTTAATCAAACTATTCCTATCTCTTCTGCTGGTTATTTTAACAGGTACAATCAATCCTGGCGGTAAAGTAAAACTAAAGGCTGTCCCTTTCCCTATTTCGCTGGAAATTTCAAGATGAGAATGATGATGATGTAAGGCATGTTTCACAATCGCAAGACCGAGACCGCTTCCCCCTGTTTGTCTGGAGCGTGCTTTATCCACCCGATAAAAACGTTCGGTCAAACGAGGTAGATGTTCAGCACTGATACCTTGCCCATTATCTTTCACAGTAAATTCAGCGCCTTGGGAATTCTTTTTCCAACTGACATCAATTTGAGTCCCTTTAGGGGTATGGTTAACCGCGTTATAAACCAAATTCGACATTGCACTGCGAAGCTGCTCTTCATTGCCGAACACTTTGAGCCCTTCACCAATATCAAAATTAATCTTATAACATTCATTACCCAATGCTGTGGCTTCCTGACGCAATACTTTAAGCATCAAAGGCACATCAACCACTTCATTCATATCAATCTGGGGAGCGACTTCAATTTTAGACAATTGCAACAATTGTTTCACCAAACTGTCCAGCCTCCGGGTTTGCTCCTGCATTGTATTCAACGCTTTCTTACTTAGCGGATTATCCTCTGCCTGATCCTGCATCATTTCCAAATAACCCTGCAAAACGGTTAAAGGGGTACGCATTTCATGACTGACATTGGCAAAAAAGTCACGACGGGCATTTTCCAATGTTCGCTTCTGAGTCACATCTCGGGCAACCATCAAGAACTGTCCCTCAGTATAAGGCATCACCCGGAACTCAACCGTGAAACCATTATTTAATTCAATGGATAAAGGACGTGAAAAATCTCTGGAAAGGATATATCGGCTAAAATCAGGGTAGCGGAGTAAATTAAAAATATGCTGTCCATTATCTTCAGGCCAACGAAAACCGAGTAAATGTTGCGCCAGGCGGTTACACCAGAAAATATTACCTTCTGTTGTCATCATCACAATGGCATCGGGCAATGATTCCGCCCCGCTACGAAACCGTTTGATCAACAATGCCAGCTCACGACGCCGTTTTCGATTCCGTTGCTGCATCTGGTGAATACCATAGAAAATTGGCTCCCACCCTCCTCTCCCCGACGGCGGCAACATACTGCGATCCAGCCATAGCCAGTTCGACAGTTTTAGCAAGTTATAACCATGCCACATCAACACCAAAAACACCGAAACAAATAAACACCAGGATAAGTGACCAATAAATATCGACAAAATTAACGCAGGCAAACAAAAGAGAAACAGTTCTGAAACCAGCTTCTTCCAGGATAAACGTTCTAACACATTAGATTCTCCGGTGCGTGGATTTAGTAACGGGTAGAAAAACGGTAACCCGTACCACGAACGGTCTGCACCATTTTATCATGGCCGCCAATCTCTAATACTTTACGTAAACGGCGGATATGGACATCAACAGTTCTATCTTCAACGTAAACGTTTGCTCCCCAAACATAATTAAGCAACTGTTCACGGCTATAGACCCGTTCAGGGTGAGTCATAAAGAAGTGCAATAATTTAAATTCCGTCGGCCCCATATCCAGTGCTTTATCCTGGCTGGTCACCCGATGGGAGGTTGAATCCAAAACCAAGCCATTCATTTCGATAATATCTTCCATGACCATCGGTGAAATACGCCGTAATACCGCTTTAACTCTAGCAACCAGCTCTTTAGGAGAAAAAGGCTTGGTGATATAGTCATCCGCCCCAACTTCGAGGCCACGCACCCGATCTTCCTCTTCACCGCGGGCAGTCAGCATCATCACCGGAATATCACGGATATTATTATTCCGTTTCATCTGTTTAATTATCTGCAAGCCAGAGCCGCCGGGAAGCATCCAATCCAATAACACTAAATCAGGATATGGCTCAGATAAACATGCCAACGCAGAATCAAAATCCTCTGCTTCTACCGGCTGATA
Source organism: Photorhabdus akhurstii (assembly GCF_019090985.1). NCBI lineage: Bacteria > Pseudomonadati > Pseudomonadota > Gammaproteobacteria > Enterobacterales > Morganellaceae > Photorhabdus > Photorhabdus akhurstii. The sequence continues at coordinate 4,500,143 of NZ_CP020335.1, forward strand.
CCCGTTTTTTTCCAGAACAAAACAGACCATCTCACGAATCGGAGCTTCATCTTCAACTACCAGAATGCGTCTTGCCATGATTAATCCCGTTAATATATTGAGTTGACATCCACTACGCCCTAAAGAACGAGGTTTTACGGCGCACCTGATAACAGCCTAATTTGAAAAAGCATTATGCGTCAGTTTTATGACAAATTTATGAAATCCTGCCTTGGTTATCCGCTATCTGCAATCTATTTCGCAATAATTAATTTAACAATTGTCATATTTCATAATGAATGCGAAGCCGCTCGGAGATATATTCAAGAGATCGGATTTAAAAGCGACATTCAGAATACAGCGATTATAATCATGCTTCACTTTAACCAATGACGGCGAAACTATGCGTATTATTCACACTTCAGACTGGCATCTCGGCCAATATTTTTTTACAAAAAGCCGGGCTGCTGAACATCAACATTTTCTGCGCTGGCTGATTAAACAGATCGAAAACTACCAGGCCGATGCATTAATTGTTGCCGGAGATGTATTTGATACCGGCTCACCGCCTAGCTACGCCCGCGAGCTATATAATCGCTTTATCGTTGAACTACAGCCTACCGGTTGTCAGTTAATTATCCTTGGTGGTAACCATGATTCAGTCGCAACATTAAATGAATCAAAAGAACTCCTTTCCTGCCTGAATACCACCGTTATCGCTCACGCAGAAAAAGATCCACAAAAACAGATAAAAGTCCTCACCACCAAACAAGGCAATGCCGGTGCGATTCTTTGTACAATCCCTTTTCTGCGGCCAAGAGATATTATGATCAGCCAGTCCGGTCAATCAGGAGAACAAAAACAACTCGCATTACAAGAAGCCATTGCAGAACACTATCATCGACTCTATCAGCAAGCGTGTGAATTACGTGATGAATTGAATTTGCCTTTACCTATCATTGCTACCGGACACCTAACGACCGTTGGCGCCACGGTTACAGATTCAGTGCGGGATATTTATATCGGTACATTGGACGCCTTCCCGGCACAAGCGTTTCCGCCGGTAGACTATATTGCGCTTGGGCATATTCACCGGCCACAAATCGTGGCTAAATCTGAACATATTCGCTACAGCGGCTCCCCTATTCCTCTTAGTTTCGATGAAGTCGGGCAAGAGAAAAGTGTCTGTTTGGTGGAATTTACCCAAGACAAACTGGAATCTATTAAGCTTTTACCCATTCCACAATATCAGCCTATGCAGCTTATCAAGGGCGACCTACAACAGATTGAGCAACAATTACAAACTTTTAATGACCATCAAGGAGAGCAGCCTGTCTGGCTGGATATTGAAGTTGCCACCCAAGATTACCTCCATGATATCCAAAAAAGGGTTCAATCAATGGTTGCAGAACTTCCAGTCGAAGTCATTCTGCTACGGCGCAGTAAAACACAGCAGCAAAATAAGCTAGCGCAAGAAAACCGAGAAACCCTGACAGAACTTAGCGTCAACGAAGTTTTTGCTCGACGGCTTGCCCAATCAGCACTCGAAAATGAAGAACATAAAAAACGTCTGACCACTCTTTTCGAACAAACACTGAACGATATCTATCAGGCTAAAAACAAGGAGGAGCAGGCATGAAAATTTTGAGTCTACGGCTAAAGAACATTAATTCATTACAAGGTGAATGGAAAATTGATTTCACAGCAGAGCCGTTTGCCAGCAGTGGTCTGTTCGCCATAACCGGCCCGACCGGTGCGGGTAAAACTACCTTATTAGATGCGATCTGCCTTGCGCTTTATCACGAAACCCCACGCTTGACGATTTCTACCTCACAAAATGAGCTGATGACCCGACACACCGCAGAATCACTAGCCGAAGTTGAGTTTGAAGTGAAAGGTGTCGCTTACCGTGCTTTCTGGAGCCAACGGCGAGCACGTAATCAACCAAATGGCAATCTGCAATCCCCTAAAGCGGAGCTCGCACTCAGTCACAGCGGTAAAATTCTGGCAGATAAGCCCCAAGATACGAAAGAGAAAATCATTGAAATAACTGGATTAGATTACGACCGTTTCACCAAATCCATGTTGTTATCCCAAGGGGACTTCGCCGCTTTCCTCAATGCCAAACCAAACGAACGGGCTGATTTATTGGAAGAGTTAACCGGCACTGAAATTTACGGCATTCTATCCCAACAAATTTACCAACAACATAAACAAGCACAATCAGAGCTGGATATTCTGCAAGCCAAAGCATCCGCCATTGATTTGTTAACAGCAGAACAATATCAACAATATCTAGAACAACAGCAACAACTCACTCATGCTGAATCACAACTCAATCAGCAGATAAAAACAGTGCAACATTCGGCACAATGGCTGACACGTGAAGAAAAACTTGAGCGACTTGTTACTGAAAATAACGCTTCCTTACAACAGGCAGAAAAGGCGCTTACTCATGCAGAGCCGCAACTGCAAAAACTGGCTAGCAGTGAACCGGCAGAAACATTGCGCCCATTGCTGGATGATCAAAACCGAACGCAATATGAACATCAGAGAATCAGCAAACAGTTGAAAGAGATGCATCAGCAACTTCATCAACAACAACAGACGCTCACGCCGATACAGCAAAACGTGACTCATGCAGATTCTGCCAGAGCCGCACACCAACAACACCGGCAACAACAAGAAAAGCTGATAACAGAACAGGTGATTCCATTAGATCATCAAATTGCGGTGCAGATTAAAGAACTCAATCTTACTCAGCAACAAATCAACGAACAGAAAACCGTACTTGAAAACCGCTGTCAGCAATATGACACCGCAAATCAGCGCGCCCTATCATTCACCAATCAAAGAAAACAACTGGAAAACTATTTCGAACAACAACCTTATCATCAACATTTCGGTGAAAAGCTGGCTTTTTGGCAACATCAATTCTCTTGGCGGCAAGAACAGCAGCAACAAATTGATCACCAAACGCAAAGAATTGGCGAACTCACCGCCGAAATCGCGCAACTTAACGATAATCTGAACAAACAAGGAGAAGATTTAAAACAACAGATTGAAAATAACCAACCGCTGGAACTGGCATTTGAACAAGCTAAGCAACAATTTTTTACTCTGCAAAAACAATATTCGCCGGAGAAATTAAAAAAACAATTAACTCAATATCAGGAACAGCTACCGCTGCAACATAAACTAGAAATCCTATCGCCGCAAATCTTGCAATTACAAGCCGCTATTGCCAGTCACCATATTCGCTTACAACAACCGGAAAAGTTATTAAAGGAACTTCCTGTTCAAATTGAAACCATTGATAAACAACTCTCAGACAAACAGCAGCATTTAGCCGATCTGACTCAACGTATTCAGTTAGAACAAAAGATTGTCAGTCTGGAAAAAGAACGGACACAACTCAAGGAAGGCTCTCCTTGCCCACTGTGCGGTTCTGAACATCATCCTGCCATTCAAGCTTATCAAAATATTGAACTGCCAAAATCAGAACAACGGTTAAAAGATTTACGTCTGCAATTCGACGAGTTACAAGCCACCCAAATATCATTGGTCAATAAAAAAGAGTTCCAACAGCAACAATACGACCATATTTTGCAAGAAATTGCTGATGCTGAACCACGATTGAATATATTAACTCAACAATGGCAGGAAACTTGCGCAACATTACAGATCGACATTTCTCTTTCAGATAAACCCGCTCTCGAACTATTTGTGCAACAAAACCAATCTGCTCATCAGCTTTGCCAAACCCAATTAACCGAACTTGAACTAGCAGAAAAAACGTACCAGAAAACAGAAAAAACAGTGGCCGCTCATCAAGAACACGTTAAAGAAATTGAGCGAAATATTGAACTGAGTAAGCATCAATACAATGCACTGAAAAAACACTTATCTGAACTGCAACCAGAGATACAACAGCAGCAGCGTAAGCTGACGGATGCCATCGAAAAAATGACATCAGAATTACAGCAATATGATTTATCACTGCCAATGTTGAATGAAAGTGAAAACTGGCTGCAACAACGTAGAAAAGAGTGGCAGGCATATCAAAACTGTCATGAAAACTGGCAACAGATCCAAAAAGAAGAAGCGGTTATCCAAAATCAGATTGAATCATTGCATAAACAGAAAGAAGAATATGTATCCCGTTTAAACGAGCTTAATCAAACAGCACAACAGCAGAAACAACAACTCGCAGAGACACAACAACAACGCAAAAAGCTATTTGGTGAACAATCTGTTACAGAAATCACTCAAGCATTACAACAACAATCTCAAAAGCTGGAGGAAATGCACAAACAAGCATTGTCACATCTGCAACAAGCGCAATCCAGCATCAACCAACTAACCGGCGCCATTCATGAGACAGAAAAAAACTGTCGCCAATCTGAACAACAAAAACAGCAGGCAGAACAGAACCTTAATGTCGCGTTAGCTAAAAGCTCATTTACCGATCAACATGCCCTTGAAGCGGCACTGTTATCGCAAGAACAACGTAAGGAATTACGACAACTCAAAGAACAGCTTGAACAACAGCAGATACAAGCCAACGCCCTATGCCAGAAAGCGATAGAGGCCCTGCAACAACATCGGAAAAATCGCCCTGAATTACTTGATCAATATACAAAATCACAACTGACCGAACAGTTGGAAAGCCTTATTGATGAGCTAAAAAGAAACACCTTACAACAAGGAGAGCTGAAAAACCTGCTTGGTAATGATGCAACACGCCGTCAACAGCAAAAATCCTTATTGGAAGAGATCAGTCATTGCCAACAAAATTATGATGACTGGAGTTATCTTAATAACCTGATTGGTTCGGCTGATGGCGCTAAATTCCGTCGTTTTGCTCAAGGATTAACACTGGATCATTTGGTTCATCTCGCCAATCAACGGCTGAAAAAATTGCATGGACGCTACGATTTGCAACGTAAAAACAGTGATGGTCTTGAACTACAAGTGGTTGATACCTGGCAAGCCGATGCTATTCGTGATACCAAAACGCTTTCTGGCGGCGAAAGTTTTCTGGTTAGCCTCGCCTTGGCTTTAGCGCTATCTGATTTAGTCAGCAATAAAACCAGTATTGATTCACTATTCCTGGATGAAGGCTTTGGCACACTTGATCAAGAAACCCTTGATATTGCGCTTGACGCGCTGGATCATTTAAATGCTTCCGGTAAAACCATCGGTGTTATCAGCCACATTGAAGCCATGAAAGAACGGATACCCGTGCAGATCAAAGTTAAAAAAATTAATGGGCTTGGGATAAGTAAACTCTCCCCTGAGTTTCGTTATGGTAAACAATAGCGGGAAACAATAAAAAGTATTCCTAAAGTGAATTGATTTCCGCCATTTTTTCCTTGAAAAGGATACTCCCGCCAGCATAAAGGCGGGAAAGAAATTTCGGCAAGGCATTACCTTGCTGGTTTTGAATATATTGCGTGGCTTACTCTCGCCAACATACATCAAGAAACAAGAACGTCCAACGAAATGATAATTCTTCGAGCTGTTTGTTATCCCTCTTCCCCTGATGTTAAAAGCGCGTTTTACTCATAATTAACATTCAGGAGAGAGCAGTCCGCAGGTTTTGTTAAAAACGATGGGTTTAACAGGTTTAACAGGTTTAACAGGTTTAACAGGTTTAACAGGTTTAACAGGTTTAACAGGTTTAACAGGTTTAACAGGTTTAACAGGTTTAACAGGTTTAACAGGTTTAACAGGTTTAACAGGTTTAACAGGTTTAACAGGTTTAACAGGTTTAACAGGTTTAACAGGTTTAACAGGTTTAACAGGTTTAACAGGTTTAACAGGTTTAACAGGTTTAACAGGTTTAACAGGTTTAACAGGTTTAACAGGTTTAACAGGTTTAACAGGTTTAACCTTAATAACTCATAAGCCGTTGACAACCCCTTTTAAAAATAAAGTTTTTTCCATCATATAAAATTTCAGGTAGCGTATTGTCTATTGATTGATTTTCTCTAATAACGCCTTATTTTCATCATCGATAGTAAAAGGTTTGTTAGATTAATCATCCAGAAAGGCGATAACAATTAAGTGGGTATTTAAATGTAAACCGAGAGCAAAAATAGTTTATAAAAATAACAACACAAATTGATTTGTGCATGAGATTACATTAAAGGCATGAAAAGAGACATGGCTTAAATTGAAGTATTTACAGGGTCTATTGTAAATAACCAGATTCGCATTCTGTTAAATCATTTTTTTGGATCTTTATGCCAACTTCCGATGAGCAATTATTTAATATTTTATAAACAAGTCTATTTCCCGATTGAGAACGTTATTAAAGCCAGTCTCTTTAAGAAAACAGCTTACCTAATCTATTCATATTCTTATTTATTCCCCCTGATTACATAAGCATTAATAGAGTCAAGTTTTTTTCACTGATGGTTTTATGATTGGCAGGTTTTAAATAAGATTCCAAAATAGCGCCACACCTTATACCACTCATAATTCCATGTATAACAACGGGTTGGATAAGACTATGTGTAGCAGAATTATGAAACGCTATTTAAACTGTTATTAAAACGCATTATTTTAACATCGGATTTTAACCGGTATAAAATTTTAAATGGTATTTTTACCACTTTCGACGTCTGCTTTCTATTAAGTTTAATCATAACCGCTCTCTATTTTTACTGATCATAATAATCACTTATCTGTTTGGACATTCATTCTTTTTTATCCATTATTTCCCAACGCGCATTAATACTGACTCTGTTTTACCGACAATCTTGAGTGGTTTTAATAAGCCCTACTATTTATTTTATTAATAAATCAGTCAGTAAATGGCCTGATGATATAAAAATATCCCTTTATGTTTTTTCAGATAATTAATTCAACCATTATAACTTAAACCCTATTAAACTAATCTATCAACCAATTTTTTATTGCGTTATTTTTATAGATTTTATCGTAAAATAACAACGAAAAAGCATCTGAATATCCTCCTGTTAGTTATATAAAATCTTTAATATCTCCCCATTATCACTTTTAAATAATTGTATCAGATTAGGTAAACGTAAAATAATCGAAGGATAGTATCGCAGATAAATGTATTAAATATGACAGAAAGTCGGATTTTTTTAGCCACTCTGTATTCTTTTAAAATCTGGCATTAATGAAGCACCTATTTTTTCAGTCCTTAGCTAACTAATCCCCCTTGGATTCATATAATAAATAAAATATTAAGGTATAAATTTCTTATATCTTTTCATAAACATAAACGACTTATAGATTAATTTCACAGGTAATAAGGAATATGCAATAGGAATAATAACTACTACAACAGAACAAGTATTTGTTTCCACAAACAACTCACCTAATCGCTCTCCCCATGCTATTAGGGTGTCATTTCGTCCTCTATAAAGTTGCTTCAGTATGACCGGTTTCAGCTTCGCTGGGCAAACGTAAAAGTCCCTCGTATAGCCATCATCCTGAATAAGAACAAAAATGCCGATCTTGAACATCGGCATTTTGCTGTGGAAGAGAAGATTAATTTAATGCTTTAACGCTTCAATTTTATCCCGGCTCAGGCCGGTACTGGTGACAATAATATCTAAACTCACGCCATGCCGTAATAAGGCACGAGCCGTTTCCAGTTTACCTTCCTTTCGACCTTCCTTTCGACCTTCCTCTCGACCTGCCTCTCGACCTGCCTCTCGGCCTAGCTCAATACCTTGTTCAATACCTTGCTCAATACCTTGTTCGCGCCCTTTTTGTTCAAGCTGTTCTGCAATAGTCATCAACATTGTTTTATGCTCCGGAGATTGTTGCTTTAGTCTGACCGGTTTCAGCTTCGCCGGGCAAACATAAAAGTCCCTCGTATAGCCATCATCCTGAATAAGAATAAAAATGCCGATCTTGAACATCGGCATTTTGCTGTGGAAGAGAAGATTAATTTAATGCTTTAACGCTTCAATTTTATCCCGGCTCAGGCCGGTACTGGTGACAATAATATCTAAACTCACGCCATGCCGTAATAAGGCACGAGCCGTTTCCAGTTTACCTTCCTTTCGACCTTCCTTTCGACCTTCCTTTCGACCTTCCTCTCGGCCTTCCTCTCGACCTGCCTCTCGGCCTAGCTCAATACCTTGCTCAATACCTTGCTCAATACCTTGTTCAATACCTTGTTCGCGCCCTTTTTGTTCAAGCTGTTCTGCAATAGTCATCAACATTGTTTTATGCTCCGGAGATTGTTCAATCAGTTGATGGACAAAGTGTGAGATATCCAGCGTATGTCCATTCAGTAAAATATAGCGTAATACAACATTGCGCTGCTCGATTGTATTATACCCTCCATTCAGGAGTTCCACCAATTGGGGGACCCATTCCAGCATATCCCGGCAGCGGATGTGTTTTTGCACCAGCTCCATCAGGGCAACCCCTTTATGCGTCAGGATCTCTTCATCGCTGAGCACACTGACGTCCACCAACGGAAACGCCTGGCGGTATAAGCGGGCAGCCTGTTCGGGGAACGTAAAACAATCCAGCCACCGGTTTGAGTAAGGATACGGTCGAACCTCACCATGATAAAACAGCAGAGGCGCGACCAAAGGGAGTTCAGTATGGCCTTTTTTCAGGTGAGCCGACATAGCTGACATGGCATAATACATCAGCCGCCAGGCCATCAATGGGTCAGGGGTGGACTGATGTTCAATCAGGCAATAGATATAGCCTTGTCCCCGAGCCGTTTCAACCGAGTACAGCACATCACTGTGCAGTTGACGTAAATGCAGGTCCACAAAACTGCCGGGTTCCAGTTTCAATGTGGCTAAATCACACAACGACTGGACCTCTTCGGGCAGATAAAAGGATAAGAACTCCCTGGCCGTTTCAGGCTGCGTTAAAAAATATTTGAATAATACATCATGGTGAGGCCGTTTTTCTTTCTTTGCCACAATCTGTTTCTCTATTTATCTATTAGTCATCGCCACTTATTGTAAAAGCTATAATATCTCTGGAAAACTCGCAACCAAGTTACAAAAAACATTTTCCCAGATTTTCTCAGGCAAGTCTTTACCGAATGCATTAATAGAAGAGCCTAAAGAATCAAATACCAACAAAGAAAAAACGAGGAAACATTATATTTACAACAACTACTCAATGAAAGTTATTGGTAGATTCACATAATAAGTGCAACATCGTTAATCCGGAAGTAAACATACTCGTATTCCCTTAAATCATTTTCTTGGGGGGTTTTATACCTATTTACCATAATAAATTATTTAATTATTTTATAAACAAGTTTATTTTCCAATTGAAAACGTTATTAAATCCAGCTCCTTTAAGAAAACAGATTATCTGATTAATTTATTCATATTCTTATTTATTCCCCCTGATTACATAAGCATTAATAGAGTCAAGTTTTTTCACTGATGGCTTTATGATTAGCAGGGTTTAAACTGTTATTAGAACACATTGTTTTAACATTGGATTTTAAGCGGTATAAAATTTTAATCGATATTTTTACCACTTTCGACATCTGCTTTCTATTAAGTTTAATCATACCGGCTTTCTATCTTTGCTGATCATAATAATCATTTATCTGTTTAATCATTCATTCTTTTTTATCCATTATTTACCAACGCGCATTAATACTGATTCTGTTTTACCGGCAATCTTGAGTGGTTTTAATAAACCCAACCCTTTATTTTTTGATAAATAAGCCAGTAAATGGCCTGATGATATAAGGATATTCCTTTATGTTTTTTCAGATTTTTAATCCTACTAAATTAACCGTTTACCTATTTTTCATTACGTCATTTTTATAGCTTTAATCGCTCCGCATTATCACTTTTGAATAGTTGCATCAGATTAGGTAAACGTAAAATAATCGGAGGATAGTATTGCCGATAAATGTATTAAATATGACAGAGAAGCGGCTGTTTTTAGCCACTCTGTATTTTTTTAAAACCTGGCATTAATGAAGCACCTATTTTTTTCAATCCTTAGCTAACTAATTATCGGTAAAAAGCAGTTTCAATTGTCTGGAAGTGAAAATGCAAGTAAAAAGATAAGGTTAACCCTGTTAAAAAGATGATAAACAGAGCCTGTAACAGGTAAATAATTCTATTTTCCATCTCGTATTTAACGATGCCATTTTCATTAAATTGATACTTTCCATTAAACTGACACTTTGGTTTTTTCACTTTTACTTTAATAACTCTATGTTTCTTTTCTATACTTTAAAAACATAGAGAGTAAATGGTGTGTTAATGGCATTAAAATCAAAGCATATTTCTTTAATCATTTTTAATGCTGTTAATCTGGTTAATCTGGTTAATCTAAAATCTTATCCGCTTTCTTTAACGATTATCTCTGATTTTCAGTAAACTTCTTAAAACCATGTAAAATAAACTTAAAACCTGTTTTTCATGATGTTTTCTCTTCCAATGCCAATATAGCATCGAATTTTTTATCCGCTGAAAAAGAACATTAACCACTTCTTTTTATCTTTGATGATAAAAGTTTTTACCTGTTTTTTCATAATACGCTTGCCACTTTTTTCCCGATGTTAAAACCATACTGATAGACAGAAAACTACGCCTTAAACCTTCCCCTGAAAGACAAGGTTTTAAGGCGCATCTGATAATATAAAAGCAATAAACTTTTCCCCAGTAGCCAGGGCAAAATCAAAAAGACACAGTGATATTACGACTGATTAATCCGCAGTAACCAGTTCCAGTATTTGCTGCCTGACATGCTCGAAAATGAGTTCGCCTATCTCCGCACTTGAGCCGGATGTTTTAGAAAGAACGCCTCTCGTTGAAAACTCTTTTTTAATCGGTACTTGATAGATCCCGGCACGTGGCGGTTTATCGTGGTCAGGTCGCTCCGCTCTCACTAAATCGGGACGTAAATGCAACATTAAACTCGTTTCTGTTAACCCTGCATGTTCAGCGTGCCAACCGGGAAAATCAACTAAATGTTCACGTGTCCAATCATCAGAGACCAAACTCCACCAGCTAAATACGATAACGGAACGATCGTTAAAATGCCCTTCCGCCCGTAATGCGTCTACTGCTTCGAAAATAAAACCTTCATTTTCAAAATGACCATTAATGATCACCAGTTGTTTAAAGGGTAATGAACACAAGCTTTTAATTGTTCGGTTGATATAAGCGGTAAATGTTGATCCATCCAGATAAATCGTGCCAGGAAATTCAAGTCCTCCACCACTCTGTGGCAATGATCTGGCAGACACTGGCTGTACCGGCAAGGTGAAGCCATTAATATCTTCCGCCAACACGCGAGCAAAAGCTTCTGGGATCACTGAATCCACATTCAATGGCAGATGAGGCCCATGCTGCTCAATCCCGCCAATCGGCCATATCAACGTTTTACCTTCGACCGCGGTTAAAACCTGCTCACTGGTCAGTTCCGCAAATTCTCTAATTTTATTATTATTCATGATGTTATCCCTTTTTCTCATACTTTTTCTGACGTTATGGCTTGCGTATATTCATGAACAATGCGCTGCAATGTTTTATACATATGCCGATGAAGCGCGGTATAAACCTGTACCGTATTCGCCCCTGTCATTAGGTATTCATGAACATCATTACCATCCTGTACGCCTCCCGACCCAAGTATCGGAATCGTCACCCCTCTCTTACGCAGGTTATAAATAGCGGCAAGCACCATTGGTTTGATCCCCGGCCCAGAGTATCCGCAAACCCCATTAAGCAGCGCTTCGCCATTCGCGGTGTCGAATGCAATTCCCGAAATGGTATCGCTCAAGGTTATCGCATCAGCTCCTCCTTCCACCGCAGCTTGAACTCGCCCATACAAATTATCGCCAAGCGAGAGTTTGACCGCAAAAGGGGTATCCGTTCGCTCCTTCACCGCTTTGGTGTAGTTGAATACACGTTCCGGTGTGTCTTCCGTGAAGTCGTCCGCATGCAAGCATGAAATACCCAACTCCAAAGGGGCATCGGTCACTTCCGAGATTCGAACAGCCAATTCACCTAACGCCGCAGGTGATTCAGCATGGATAGAAACTATCACCGGAAGTTGTTCTTCCTTAAATTCACGGAGAAGCGTTAACCAATATTCAACGGTTTTCTTCGAATATGTCGTATTGTTCAACATCCCTGTACTGAACAAGTAGGTCTTTTCTGTATGCAATTTTTCTGAGCGCGGATAAATCGTTTTTGTCACGACCGCCCCTGCGCCGTGAGCGATGAACTGGCGAATATTTTTAGCTTGATCAGAAAGCAGGCCCGACCCAACAATAATTGGGTTTTTTATCTTCATTCCTAAAACATCATAAATCGGTTCAATAACTTGATTTTCCATCGTAACTCCACAAATTACCCATTCAAACAAACTTGCTATTAACCCGCCTTTCAATTCAATAGAAAGGCGGTATATCTCCAAAAGGCGCTCCATAGCGACTAAACTGCAAAACTCCTGAAAATCTCGCCAATTTGCCGCGGATTATGACGAAAATCTTGAATGTCCAATTTCGACAAATTGCAAATATGCTCCAATCCTTTTAATAAATGGCTACCGCCACGCACTATCGGTAGTTTAGTGATCAACAAGACAGGCCGTTTCAGGGCAGAAGCCCAACCAAGCTCAATATGCGTACCGTCAGTACGTAATAATTCATCATCCTGATGAACCGGGAGAATGGGCATGAAAAAATCACACTGCTGCATCCATTGGAAATCTCGTTTCGATACCATCTCCGGCGTATAATTGGGGGTATCAATACCAAATTTCTCAGTTAAATGTGCCGAAAATACCTTGCCATTCAGTGTCTCTACCGTCTTAACCGCCAATTGGATGGTCATTCTTAACTCTTCATGAAAACCACCATCGTAAATTGCGGATTGAATCGGCCCACCAATGAAAACGCTTTTGTTTGCCAACGGCATAACGCTCTCCTTAATTTTATTTACCCAACAGACTATGAGCCGTCGTTTCAAAGCACCGAAATCAGCACAGCCAGAGGATAGGATGCTTAATAGTTCAATAAGTTATCGCTCACAATAATCTAGTTTGATCTAGCTATATCGAGGAAGCAGGTTGTTTTCCTCAAGTTCATCCAAGCTATCCACAAATGCCAAATAAACTTTTTCCAGATGAGTGTCATCATGTGCATCGGAGATAAACCAGCAACGCCATTCCCAGATATAAACCCCTCTCATCAACAGGTTGTAGTAAAGCAAATCCATGTTGTCGCGATGAATTAATCTAAAAAATGAGGAAAACGATCTTGCTTCGATGGGAACCCGACGATTTAAGAACAGTTGGTTCAAACGTGAAACAAACCATTCAGTACGTCGAGTCAATGCCTTGGTAAAAGATTCCCCTCTCCTTTTGATCTCCAGCAAAGTGGCTTTCGCGGCAGCCATGCAAAGCGGATGTTGAAAATAGGTCCCGCCAAAGAATGTCGGCTCCGCTGCGGGGAAGCTGTCATCGTTGAAGTTCCAGTTTCCGCCGTCAATCGAATCAAGCATATTCTTCCTACCGGTAATGACGCCCAATGGCATTCCACCACCTATCGTTTTGCCATAGGTCACAATATCCGCCTCAATGCCGAATAATCCCTGGATACCCGCTGGATGGGTTCTGAAACCTGTCACAATTTCGTCAAATATCAGCAGAATATCTAACTCTCTGGTCGCCAGACGCAAACGCCGCAAGTAATCTGGATTGCTTAGTCCTGGGTCACGAGTCGGCACCGGCTCTACCAGCACCGCAGCGATATCGGTGCTATTCGTTTTGAGAAATTCAATGGCTTCATTGGAACCAAACTCAAACACCGAAACATCCGCAACCATATTTTCAGGTATGCCTACTGAAACAGGTTTTGTCGTATTAACTTCATCATATTCACTGGCTCTCGCCAGTACCGCATCCCAATGTCCGTGGTAACTGCTAGAAAAAAGGACAATATGATTACGACGAGTAAGCGCCCGAGCTGCCCGAACCGCATTCATTACCGCTTCCGTTCCACTATTGACAAAAGCAACGCGATCCATGCCAGTAATCTCTTTGATCAGTTCAGCCACTTCTAAGCCTATCTCATGCCGGGTTCCCAAACCAAAACCGTTGTCTATTTGCTGAGTAAGCGCTTTAACTACAAAGGGTGGGCTATGACCAAACAGATGCGCGCCAAACCCCATCGTCATATCGATGTAATCATTGCCATCAATATCCTGGACGATAGGCCCAGCAAACTTGGTGCAGACAATCGGGTAAAGCAGCTCTTTTATGGAGGGTTTAAAGCCAATCCCAGAACGGCTGTCTGCAATATTTTTACGTACCGCTACCGAATGCGTTTTTGATTTAATCGTTCGCTCGTTATATTTAGATATAAATGAAGCCAGATATTTTTTTCTCTCCTCAGATTCAATCGGTAGCGCACTTCTCGACATCCATTGAAAAAAGCGTTCCTTGTTAGCCGGTGGAATATTTGGCGTATCGGATTGAGCAACTCTTTTTTCTTGATCAGCCAAGACAGGTTGAGGCTGAATTACTGCATGGTTATCTTCCGCAATCCTGTTTTTATCCACCACAACATTATTTTTATCCGCCAGCAAAATATATTCACTAAGTTGACGAACCGTTTGTAATTCTGCGAAAAATTGTCGTACTGAAAATTTTATACCAAATCGTTTATGAATTGGTTCCAATGCTTCAAATAACAGGAGTGACTCCGCCCCCAATTCAACTAACGGTATTTCCAGTTTTATCTCTTCCTTCGGTAAACCAAATGTTTCTGCAAAAATAGAGATTATTTCTCTCTGAATAATTTCAATATTACTCATATCAACCTCACTTTCCTCAAAATGAAGACGATCTCTACCCGTTTTACAGCTCAGATTGCCGTTCTTTCAAATGGATAAGTTGGAAGCGGGAGCCGTTTACGATGTTCGGTCTGGTAAAAAATATCCCAATTGATACTTTCCCCGGCCTGCCAGACAGAGGCAGGCGAAATATACATCTCTTGCAGTTCACTCAATTGAGGGGCTACCACCAGGGATTTATCTAACAGGCCCGATATCAGTTCATGAATATCACGTGCGACAATCGCCTTGCGTATGGGTAAATGTCGTCGGCCACGCTGCAAGGTAAATGCCACATCAGCAATATTCACGGCTGGATACTGTTCAAAATATTTCACTAAATCCAAAATTTTTTGCGCTAACGCTGCCTCGGTACGTGCACTCAGCGGGATCAGATGTGCCGCCGCCGAGGAAGGTGTGTCAGGCTTTGTCGCCGGTGGTTCGGCAACGACAACATGAACATTTGTGCCGCCGATCCCAAATGAGCTAACACCAGCAATTCTCTCCGCCTTATCGTTATTCCAGTCTCTGGATTCAGTAGGTACATAAAACGGGGATTCAGGGTCCCGTAGTTCAGCACAAGGAGATTCACAATTCATTGACGGCGGAATAATGCCTAAGTTGACAGCATAGATGGCTTTTATCAGCCCGGCGATACCTGATGCACAATCAGCATGACCAAGATTGGATTTAATCGAGCCTAAAGCACAGAATCTGGCAGATACATCGGCAAATACTCGTCCTAGCGCCCGTAATTCAATCCCATCACCAACAGGTGTGCCAGTCCCATGCGCTTCAATTAAACCAATTTGATCAGCTCGAACATCAGCCGCGGCAAGCGCACGACGGATCACCTGCTCCTGACCTGAAACACCCGGAGCGCTATAACCCGCTTTGACCGCCCCATCGTTGTTGATGGCCGATCCCTTGATAACCGCTAAAATCGGCTCGCCATTAAGCAGAGCATCCTCCAGACGGCGTAATACTACGAATGCGGCGGCATCAGAGAAAATCGTACCGTCAGCTTTCTCGTCGAATGCGCGAACTCGTCCCGTCGGGGACAATATTCCCCCTGCATGGTAAATATAGCCAACATGAGCCGGATACCTGACGCAAACACCCCCTGCCAGCGCCATGTCACTTTCACCTAGCAACAAGCTGTTGCAAGCCATGTGCACAGCAACCAGCGAACCTGAACAGAAAGTGCCTACACTGACAGCAGGCCCTAAGCAGTTGAGCTTATACGCAACACGTGTTGCCAAAGCATCGACAGAACTTCCGCCAAATAACAGCATGGCGTCAGCAGGAGAATGGTTCAGCGTCGGTGCAGCCTGCCAGGTACTCCGGCGAGAGCCGACAAACACTGAACAGATCCCTGCGTCTGCCCCGCTGGAATAACCGCTAAGTTCAAGCGCCTCATGGCAAACCTCCAGACAAATCCGTTGTTGAGGGTCCATTTTAGAAACTTCTCTCGGCATTATTTGAAAATAGCTGTAATCAAATGCCTCTGGATCTTGGAGGTACCCACCACGCGGAACGTAATGCAATCCCCATTCATCAGTATTAACGCCCCGATGATGAAGTTCTTCATTGGTATAACTCGAAATCAGTTCTCGTTTACCTAAGATCGCCTTCCAAAGATCTTGACTCGAATCCGCATTAGGAAAACGTCCAGCTATGCTGGTAACCGCAATATCTGTTGAATAATGCATTTGTGTTTTTGATTTCATGCTAATTCCCTTTCCCGAACACGTTGGTCCTGCCGATCCGCGCTAGAGCATGATTTGCACTAGAGCACCCTGCTTTGATTGCGCTTTTTTTCTATTTGCATCGTTTTTTCTCGACTTGCATCGTAAGAGACGCCACGGTGCTCGATTCGAAAAGATCAACCATAGATACCGCAACATTAAAATGAGCCTTAACTAGTCTCACCAACTCAGCTCCGACCAGTGAGTCTCCCCCTAAATCGAAAAAGTTCGATTCATGATCAACAGGGCAGCGCAGTACATCACGCCAAATGGCTGCCATCTCATCGATAATGGATTTATTTGATGCCGAGGGAGATGCCATTGCAGGCTGCGCCGTCTCCGCCGGCAATGAATTTTCCACAACATCATGCAACCGATCATTCAAAGGTATGGTGGAGACGGCAAAACGCGGCTCTGCATGGCAGGCGGAGAAAATAATATCCAATGCATTAACGACATCGGCATGATGTAACGGGCGAGCGCGATTTACGCTGTATTTGAAACTACTTGATTCATCCCAACCTTCCCATCCATCCCAATCAATGGAGAAATAGGGTTTATCCAAATGGTGGATTGCAGCAAATGCGGCACCCGCTTCGTTTGCCGCGGCATAAGGCGCAAGCCCCAATCCCCCCGCGAACACTGACAGAGATGAGACAAAACAACCAAACTTCAGAGGACGATCGGCAAATATTTCATGCAAAACAGCCGCCCCTTTTAACTTTGGCTGCATCAACTTTTCCCAATCATGATGGTCAGAATTTTGTAGCCACTGGATCGTTGCCTGACCAGAAGGCCCGGCGGCATGGACAAAGCAATTCGCAGCCCCCAGTCTGGATTCCACACGGGAAAGCTCCGCCAGCACACCGGCTTTATCTGTCACATCGGCGGTAATCACGGCAAAGTCCGCCCCCATATTGCGCAATTGCGCTATCCGTTGGCTCTGCAACGTATCAGATTGAGTAAGATCTCTGGGTGTCTGGCCGAGCAGGATAAGTTTCGCGTTAAACTTAGTGACCAGATATTGTGTAATACCAAAACCAACCGTTCCTAATCCTCCGGTCACTAAACAGATCATGCCAGATGAAAGATTTTCGCTAACTGCCGGGTTTACAACGTCAAAATAGCGTTCCCAACGCCAACCCTGACGCAGAGCAACCACATTCTGATCGTGAGCAGTGAAAAGTTCAGCCACGATATGTTGAGCATCATTGAGAGAGCTAAGTTCTTTGGCTGGTGTGTCGATAACTTTCACTATCATGCCGGGCAATTCCTGGCTGATCGCGGGAATGGATGCCAGCGCCGTAGCCCGCTCAACACTCCGTGGTTCGCTGCCCATCACGTCAACAAAACCGGGGCCAATCAATGTTAACGACATGGTTTTATTTCCCACTTGAGAAAACGCTTTCACCCAATTAAATAGCGTAAAGGTGAATCGATCTTTCTCTACCGGCAGGTCATCCGTTGACGGGATATCACCCAAAATGAAGAGGATATGATCGGGCGTATGCGCTTGTTGTTCCTGCAACCTTAGCATCAAACACTGAATATTGATGGGATCATCAACGTTGACGCTAAACGCTGTTTTATGGAAAGCTGTTTCATCGCAAGAAGTGGCACGATCTTCATGCACTTCAAACACATTTTGCCCCAGTTCACGCAGTACATCCGCAATCGGACAAATTTCTTTATCGCTGTTATCGTAGAAAATCAGCCAGTTATGCTTAGTCGCCGATGATGATACCGGCGACAGGCGCTGTGTTCGTTTCCAGCGTTCAACATAAACGCCGACTGACTCGTCGGAAGTTTCAGAATTTGCTATAGGTTGACCATAAGTCTCCGGTTTGTACTCGGGTAATGTTGAATCTGTGTACCAGCAGCGCCGACGTTGCAAAGGTTGAACCGGTAGTGGAATACGTTGAACAACCTCCCCGCCTCGCAATATCGACCAATCTATCACCAAACCACGTTGCCAGAGCTTGCCGACCAGTTTGACTAAAGCCAGATCGTGCTCTTTAAGAGAGTCGTGCTCTTCATGGGCAGCATCCAAACGAATAATATTTTCAGGTTTTGCCACGATTTCAGAGAAACTATCAGGCGAATAGCCCAATGCTAATATCACGTCATTTGCTGATATGATCTCATTCTGTTGCTGTAAGCTCGAAGAGGCTCCATTAATTAAGATGGCCTTCACATTATTGCCATCAATCATGCCGTGATGTTTAGACCAAAAACTTCCGGGCAAAGCGATAGCACGTTCAACGAAATGTGATGTCGCGTTTTCTAGCAACTTATCAACGATTTCAGGCAGTGTCAGCATGCCTAACGAGCAAGCAACCGCAAGGTCGTAACGACTATCGGATATGATGAATATTGGCGTCGAAATCATCTTCCGCCAACAATTGATCGCCGCGATTATCGCCACAAGATTAGCAATTTTTCCCTTATTGCCATCACTTACTGTCATTTCAGTGATATCGATTTTACTGATGTCACAGGAAACATCTGTCGGCAATTCAGACAGCAACCTATCCACTTCTTGCCAATAGCCAGGTATCTGCATTGATAAAGCGGATCGAATAGCCGGACCAAGCGCCACCACCAAGCGTTGTGGTTCAGAGATTTGTGCTGTGACGGTAAAATCGGCATTTTTAATACCATCAATCAACATTTTTACATCTTTAGCATACAAACAGGCTCGGTATGGCTGAGCGGCACGCCCTTCCGCATAAGTAAAAGCCACTTCATCAATATGCGTATCTGGTTCAGCCTCCAACATTTTTGCCAAATCGGCGCTCAATGTGTTCAAGGCATCGGCACTGCGTCCCCCTAACGGAATAGCTCGCCAGCCAACGTTATTTTGGCCTGCCCTTCGTACCGGCGCTTGTTCCAAAATCATGTGAACATTACTACCACCGGCGCCAAAAGAGCTAACCCCTGCCCGCCGTGGCCCTTTCACCGGCCAATTAATGGGAATCGTGTTGATAATGAAGGGACTTTGCTCAAGATTCATAGCAGAGCTAGCCCTGTTGAAAGTCGGATGTGGGGCAATGGCGCCGGTCTTGAGCGCCATTATCGTTTTGGCTAATCCGGCAACTCCCGCCGCCGCCGCTAAATGACCTACGTTAGCCTTGATCGATCCCAACGCACAAAATCTCTCACGATCCGTATTCTGGCGGAAAGCTTGACAAAGCGCGGCATATTCCACCGAATCCCCAAGCGGCGTTGCGGTACCATGCGCCTCAATCATTCCTAATTCATCCGGCCCAACACCGGCGAGCGCCTGAGCATCCAAAATCAGTTTTCGTTGCCCATCCACCCCCGGCGCCGCAAAGCCCGCCCGCGCTGAACCATCATTATTCGCCGCTGAACCGAGGATCACCGCATGGATGGTATCCCCATTGCTAATGGCTTCATCCAATGGCCGTAGCGCCACCAGCCCCGCCCCATCACCAAAGAAAGTCCCTGATGCCTTCTCATCGAACGGTCTACAATAACCATCCTCTGAGAAGATCATATCGTTCTGGTAAAAATAACCCGGTCGAGAATAGGCATTCACAGAAACACCACCGGCGAAAGCAATCTCGCACTCACCAAGCAAGAGACTTTGTATCGCCATATGTACCGCTGTCAGTGACGTCGAACAGCCAGTCAAAACAGCCACACTCGGCCCGTTAAAACCGAGTTTGTATGAAATCCGGGCCGGGAGATAATCCTTATCATTAGTCAGCATGAGCTCGGTCCCCATTATTGAAACCAGATCACACTCAGATTTAATGACATTAGGCAAATAGGTATTCATCGAACTCCCGGTAAAAACCCCGATACGCGGGCGTCGGAAAGGATTACCATAACCCGTCGCTTCGGCCAGTTCCCATGCGCATTCAAGCAGCATTCGATGTTGAGGATCGAGCAATTCAGCTTCTCGCTGGCTGATTGAAAAGAAATCCGGGTCGAATAGATCAATATCCGGTAAACACGAATCGACAGGAACATAATTTTTTGCCGTGAATATATGCCGTGCTACCCCAAGGCGAATCAGCTCTTCCTGGCTATATCTTTTGGCAAGTATTCGGCCTGCAACAAGATTCTCCCATAGCGCATCCAAGCTATTCGCCACAGGTAACCGACAAGTTACGCCAATGATGGCAATCGCATTCTCAGACATCTTGTTCCCCTTTTGGCGAGTGAGTTTGTCTCTCCTTCAACGCTTTTCTTGCATTCAACGTTTTCTGACGTCGCGCTTGGGTCGGTTTATCCGCGACTTCTACCGGCGCCATCGATTGCAGAGGGGTTAAAAGATAATTAGCTAACTTTCGAATAGTTGGAAAACGGAATAAATCTGCAAGAGTCAAAGCGCCACATCCCGGTAATTGAACAAGTTGTGCATGGATTTTCGTCAGTGCTAATGAAGTACCGCCAATATTAAAAAATGCATCATCCAGCCCGACGGCTGATCTTCCCAACACGTCACACCAAATTCTCGAAATTTCAGCGAAAATCGAATCAGCAGGTAACACAGGCGCCGGTCTCAACGAACTGATATCGATCAATTGCCCCACTTTAATCAAACCATTTAATGCTTTTCTGTCGATTTTGTTGTGAGCATTACGCGGCAATTCATCCGCTAACATAATCCTGCCAGGCAACATGTAGATGGGGAGATAAGCCTTGAGATGATCACGAATAGCGGACTCTTCGGGAAGGTTATCCTTACTGACAGGGACGAATATTGCGACTAAACGATCAAGCCCTTCGTGAGATTCAATAATAACGGCGGCGTCCGCAATAGCGTGATGGCGATTAAGACAATCCTCAATCTCAGCAATCTCAATTCGATAACCCGAAACTTTTACCTGGTCATCCACGCGACCGCAAAAATGGATTCGTTCCCCATCCCAATAGGCTAAATCACCGGTTTTATAGATACGTCCATGATGAATATAGGGATCGGCAATGAAACGTTGATCAGTTAACTGCTCAAGACCAACATAACCACGGGCAACGCCACGACCGCCAATGTAAATTTCGCCAACCTCACCTATCGGGGGTGTTTGCCCCGCAGGAGTTAAAAGATAGACCGTTGCGAAGTTTAACGGCTTGCCAATGGGGATCACATTGTAGCCAGTCAGCTCTGCCGTTACTTTCTCCACGGTGGTGTAAATTGTTGCCTCCGCCGGGCCATACATATTCCACAATGTCCACCGCTCATCCAAATAGGGCCGAATCGTGGCACTGAGTAGCGCTTCACCACAAATTACCCAATGCTTTATCGCATAAGCCCTTGGCCGAGCCTGAAACTCAGATAACAGGCTTTTCAAACTGGATGGCGTTTGGGTGATAATCGTTACCTGCTCTGCCGCGATCAGATCCAGCAACTTGTCAGGTTGGTTGCGTATATCATCGGGCACAATGACTAAAACCCCACCGGAACACAGAGCGCCCCAAATCTCCCACACAGATAAGTCAAAGCTGGCGGCATGGAACCACGTCCATACTTCGCCTGGCGTGGGGGCTAAATATTCGTCCATTGCGTTAAAACAGGAAACAACACTGTTGTGTTCAACATCAATGCCTTTGGGGATTCCAGTGGAGCCAGAAGTGAAGACGCTGTATGCGATTGAAGAAGGCGTGCAATGATCAAATGTACAGTGATCAGGTGTACTGTGATCAACTCGTCCTGTCGCAATGGTCATCAGCTTAGCTGTACACCCGTTATCTGAGTCAACATCAGCGTTAACAACGATAACCTTCATCTCTGATTGTTCGACAATCTGCGCCAAACGGTTCTGCGGCAATCTGGGATCTAACGGTACGTATCCCGCGCCCGCACGCATAATAGCAAGCATCGCCACCACCGCTTCCGGTGAAGGCAACAATGCAATCCCGACGCGATCGCCGGGTACAACCCCATTTTGTTTAAGCTGAACAGCGACCTCCAGCGACCAACGCTGCAAATCCAAATAAGTTAATGTATCGGCGCCATAACGAATCGCTATTGACGCCGCCTGTTGCGTCACCCGTTGATCAAACAGAGAAACGAGGGTTTGGTTTGATACTTCTGGAAGAACGCCAGCATTAATCGGGCCTGATGGCAGATTGTAATCCTCTGATTCTGGCGCCAACAGAGTATTCATCTCTTCATCAGGATTTGCCATCAACATCTCAAGCACTTGCTCGAAGCGCTCTGCAAATATCCGAAGGCCCAAATGTGAGAAAAAATGTTTATCCGCTTTAAACTCACATCTTAAGTGGGAACCGGCATCCACAAAAAACAGGTCAATATCAAGCTGGCCTTCCTGCTGACAAACCCTGAATGGGGAAATAGTCTGTCCCGCCCATGATGCCTGAACAGAATCGTCAGCCATCTCCAGCGCAGCCCAACGCGATTGCCCCACCTGCCCTAACATATTCACCGCTGTCTGAAACAATGGATTACGATCATCATATCGTTCCACAGCCAGGTGTTCGACCATTTGGCTGAGACAAAAATTTCGATTATCAAGGGCCGATAACAATCGCTCCTTCGCTGCCAATAGGAAGTGGTTAAATGTCTGTTCGACGGATAAACGTATGGGCAATACATTAAACAAACAGCCGACAATGTGCTGATGAACCGAGTGACGCATCGATACCGGCACCCCCATAACGATATCGGCAGCTTTTGTCTCTCTGGCAATGTAAACACTCCATGCGGCTAACATGACCGTGAAGACCGATCCACCTATTCCTGAAGCAAGCCGCTTGATTTTTTGGGTTGTCTCTTCACCAATGCTAAACAGAATGGATGACTTGTCATTAGTGCCTTTACGCCAAAAACTATCCCATTGCAACACGGCTGGCGGCTGCTTTAAACATTCACTCCAATAAGCTTTCGACTCCTCCGCCGCTTCACTTTGGTAATACTCTCGTTCTTTGACGGCATAATCCTTAAAATCCTCTGCGGGCGGCAACCAGGAATCATCATCTTCGCCAAGTTCAGCCAGATAATAGTGTTCAAGCTGATCCCACATCAGCCCCAGTGAAGTAAAATCCGACACAATATGGTGAACACACATATGTAAAACGTATTCTTCCGCGCCGACGACGTAGATACCAAAACGCAGACACGACGCTTTTTCTAATTGAAAAGGGATGGAATGAAAGTTCTGAACCGCATCCTCAAGCGCCTTCTGGCTCAAGTTCGTTGTATCGAAAACCTCCAATGCCGGCGGTAAGTGTTCGTTAATGACCAACCTTGGTTCGCCATTCACATTAACGAAAGTACTTCTCAGGGTGGCATTCTTAGAAACAAGCCGGTTGACCGCGTAACGAAAAGCATCGATTTGAAACGATCCGTGAGTACGGAATGCCATGGAAATATTATATTTGGAATCGCCAGGGGTATAGTTGTCAATGAACCATAAGGCTCTTTGTTGCATGGACAGCAATTCTTCATCACTAATCTGTGAGTAATCTTTATACATAACGTGTCAAGCTCCATAAATACTTAAACAGTATCCCTACCCTCTGGCTAAGCCAGCCTCGTTACGGAGAGGGCAAAGTTTGTGCTTGGTGTTACTCCATCAATCAACGGCTCGTCAGAAATAGCGTTTCAACTTTTCAACCAGCTCAGAAATGCTACAGTCGTCAAAAAAAACGGACATGGGGACTAATTTCCCAATGATCCCACGCAACCGCTGAGCAATCGTCACCGCCGACATAGAGTCCATATCAATTTCACTCAATTTCGTGTCGGCAGTAACGTTTCCTCCTGCAACCAATTTTTTCAGCTCTTCTATCACTATTTCAGTCATCGCCTGACGTTGCTCTTCATGAGAAGGTTTTTCAGGCGTGACCATAGCATTATCACTTTGCGTAGAACTGAAAGCGGACTCTATATCATTCACCGGCTCTTGCTGGTAAATCAGCCGCTCCAGAGCAACCTGACTAAAGTTTCCAGCAATCAGCCCGGCATAAGGAGCAATATCCGCTCTAATGACGGTATCCATGACATTTTTAATATCCCCCCCAGGCTGCCATGCGATCGCCATGCCTGATAACCCAGTCGCGGCCCGATATCTCATCAAGGCATCCACGAATGCGTTCGCGGCAGTACATGCCCCCTGACCTGCAACGCCAATAATCTCTGACAGTGAAGAAAATGTCATGAATCCATCCAGGTTTAACCCTTGAGTTGCCAGATGTAGGTTCCAGCTTCCCGCTATTTTCTGGCGGAAAACTTTTTCAACCGAACGGCTGTTTAACGTGGTAAGCAGAGCGCCTTCAACAACGCTTGCCAAATGATAGATCCCCCGTAAAGAGTGACCCGTTCTATCGATACGTCGCAACACCGCTTTGACGTCCTCGATATCGGCTACATCACCTTGGAACAAACGGAGATTGCAACCCTGTGCTTTTCGCTGTTCAGACTCAGTAATTAAATTAGCTGGCGGAGCGGAGTGCCCCATCAACGTGACGTGCCTTGCTCCGGCCGCAAACAGACTATCCGCCAGCATACGCCCGGTATCGCCAAACCCGCCGGTGATAAGATAGTTTGCATTCTGTTTTATCTCCGTCTTTTCTTGGCTAACCGCTAACGGTCCAACCTGACGCTGCCAAATACATTGATCATGAATGAGAAACTCTCTCTGTTGATGCTGATTTGCCATGATGGCAAGAACCGATGTTATCTCTTCGTTCCCAACCTGTTTAACCGGCAAATCAATCAAGCCAACGTCAACAGAGGGATACTCTTTCGCAATGACCCGGCCTAATCCCCATAAACTACTACCAGACAAACCTACTGTATTAAATTGCTCGCCAGACCTCTGCGCACCTTGGGTAAGGACCCAAAGCCGCGGTTTTGCATCGTGAGGGCGCTCAGCAACTTTATTAGCAATAAGGCGTAAACTTTCGAACTCACGTAATTCATTAGCCACAATATCCGCAGCGTCCAAGAATTCTTCGTGGCTAGCCAAATAGATCAGGGTGTCCGTGTCCCCTATTGAGTCAATTTGGGAGGCGGGATCTGCGCCAAGATCAATATCAACGACATCTATGCCTTTCGCCTCAATCAATTCCTTCACCCGGTGAGTAAAATCGGTGTTTCTGCTAATGACAGTACATTGAGTTAATAACGGAACTTCGGGCAATACGATATTACGTTTC
This sequence comes from Photorhabdus akhurstii, assembly GCF_019090985.1. Taxonomy (NCBI): domain Bacteria; kingdom Pseudomonadati; phylum Pseudomonadota; class Gammaproteobacteria; order Enterobacterales; family Morganellaceae; genus Photorhabdus; species Photorhabdus akhurstii. Next base: position 4,525,854 of record NZ_CP020335.1, read on the forward strand.
ACCCAATCCAGATTGAATAGTTGCATGCCACTCTTCTCCAAACCACGAAACAAAACATCACACGTGTAGCCCGTTTAAGCTGCACATTATCAAAACGCATCAGGCTTTCGTCCCCTATGCGTCAAATTTTACGCCCATAAAAGGCGAAAAAACGGTGAGATATGCTATTAATAACCAGAGAAAAACGGCTGTTCAATTCCAAGTTCTCCAATCATTTCTAACCAAAGATCCATTAAACGAGGCGGTAAAATCTGTAGATGGCAATCTGGCCTGGAAGAAATAGTGACTTCCATCATATCGGCATAGACCTCTATATCCATGCTCAATGGTATCTCTTGCGCATCTTCATCGGGTTTCCCAATACGTATTTTTTCAGGCGACAGTTCATAGCCAATAACATTAGGAGACCGTCGTTGATCACCAACGAAATTGAAAGAAATTGCAGGAAGTTCAGGCCATCCAAAGATGGAATTAGGCACCAAGTAAGTCGCAGCATAATCCGCCGCTTTTTCCATCGCGTTATTGAACTCTTGTACCGCATGCTGGAGAGTGCTATCCAACGATGGCTCTGGATCAATATTAAACTTAACTGTGATTGGAAATGATACTGACCCGACAAGATTAGCCACTGAGGTTTCCCAATATCCTACAAAATGAGGACTGACCCACAACAGCATATTCAGGCTGCCCTTCCCAAAAACAGCCGCCAGCGCCTTTAACCAACTACCTAACAATAAATCCGCAACACTGACGCGATGTCGCTTAGCCAAAAGGCGTATCCTATTTAAAGCTTCGCCATCAAGCTGCCTGATTTCTGTGACGGCCTCAGACAATCTGCTAATGGGGAGTGACTCAACACTTCGCCCACCGAGAATATTCAGGGTAGGTTGTTCAACTTGTTGTTCATCATCAGGGATAACAGCTTTTACGATTTGCCGATGTCGTTCATACAACTCAGCACAAAATTGCTCGTAATTTGTGGCACTCTCAAGGGCAAGGGGCTGACCACTCACTGACATTCTGTATGCCTTTGAAAGATCTCGCCATAAGATCCGGCTGGAAATACCGTCACAAACTAAGTGATTGAATATCAATACCAATCTTTGATCACGGGCACAATTGCCATCAAACAGGCAGTAACGCAATAACGGCGGATTTGCCAAATTCATGGCAGCCCTAACCTCAGCAATGTAGTTTGATATTAAGCGTCGGCGATCACATGGACTATCGGTTCGCTCTCTGACTTCAAAAGCTTGATGCAATAATTCACTGTCAGGCGGTACGAAATCCATCTTCATATCCATCCCGCTACCGATAAACCGTGCTCTCAGAATAGAATACTTATTCAATATATATTCAATCGCTACCTTGAGGTGTGCCGGTTCCAATCGCTCCAAGGGCATTAATACTTCACCGACACATAATTGATCAACTCTCAGCGAATATCGCAAATCATATAATTGCCCTAATTGAACACGCATAATATTCACCTTTCCATTGCAAGCCCGACGGGCAGAAACGAAATGTGCAGATTCCATACTCTATCTGCATATAAACTAGTCGAATAACACAGCGTTTACTTTTGACTACCAGAGAAAGCGAACATGCAGAGTAAAAAACGGGAATTGATAGCCCGGCTACCCCGCATGGAATGATAATTTGCGTCATTTATTAAGGTACTAAAAATACAGTGACGATTTTAAAAGTAGCAATAAAAAAGGAAACCTCCACGAATCAATCCAGATATTTGAGCTGGACCAAAATAATTAATACATTATTACTATTAAATAAGTAATCTGGTTAACGTTTTGCTTTAACCATATCCTCACTTTCCGGCTTTTATGAATGCCATAGTTATATAAAATCAACGTGATACTTTCGGCATGGAGATATTAGATTTACTCCGTTATATTTTCCGTTTCTCGTATTAAGTGCCAGACGGTTGTGCCCGGTTCAAGTTGTTCACACAGAAAGTCCAGCCAGGCAATAAACCGGGTCATGCCCTCTTGTTCTTTTAGGCGCTCTGGTCTGACTTGTGGAAGCTATCACCTCTAGTGTTATTTGCTGCCAACCCGCCTAGCTTACAAACTCACTTCGGATGGTAAACAGCAGGCCAAGGAGATCTATGATAAAGCGGGACTCCATCGTCAAGAGCACTCATGTCCTCAATCTGATTGACGATATGGCACTCAGAAAAGCGATCCGAAGTGCCCGAAACTGCACGGAAGCCTATCATCAGCTCTAAAGTAACCAGGTCAGCATTATTTAAATAAATCTAGACATTAATATTTATGTCATACATGATATATCTAACGATGCATCAGTTTTTATTGACTATTTTCAAATAAAGGCTTACTTAGGAATAAGTAACAAAGGAAGAAATGCTATGCAGCATACCACTTACATGGAAATTACAGGGGCAAATCAAGGGTTGTTGTCTAGAAACTGTTCAATGATACCCATAAAGATAAAATACAGGTTAACTACCTTGAGTTATCAAAAGGTATTGATGACTTAAGTTATATAGAAACAATAATTTTAGAAAAAAATTTAGATAGTTCATCCCCTTTATTACTTAATGCTATTGATAAAAACGAAAATTTAGAATTGACTATTTTTCAATATGTTGATGGAAAAATCGCACATGAATTTAAATTTAAAAATGCGTTTATAGAAAGAATAGATACTAAGTTTTTAAACGAAAGTTCTCCTTATGAAAAAATACAAATAAAAATAGCCTGATAACTAACATTAGTGATGGGCGACAAAAAATACCATCGCCCATAAAAAAGAGAGAAGATTATGAAAATGAAAAATAACAACATTTACCTATTAAATAAACTATCACAAAAAGAAAATAAATCTTTAAGAAATGCCTATGAGAAAGAAATGAAATACGTAAGGGATGAGATTGAAAAAGAAAATAAATCTTTAAGAAAGAAATATGAGAAAAAAATTAAATCTTTAAGAGATAAACACGAAAAAAAGATTAAATCGTTAAACGATGAACATCGTGAGGAAAAAATTAAATTGTTAAACGAGGCATATGAGCAAGAAATTAAATTGTTAAACGACTCATATGAGAAGGAAATAAAATTTTCTAACGAGGAATATGAGCAACAAATCAAATCAAAAGATAAATATAATGAATGGCTTAGTGATTTGTTTCGCTGGGATCTACCCACAATAATCACACTCAACTTCATATTCATATTACTATATTTCGCAAGCATATACGCAAGTAATAACAACCCATATGTAATGTTTTACATTTTTGCATCAATATATTTCGTTGCTATAATCCATATACCCATAGTAATATCATTAGATAAAAAAATTAGTTTCCTTTTATACTTAAAGGCAAAAATAATTTACCTTTTCAGTTATTTTCATCTTTCTCATTAAAAAGATATTTATCTAACAGCAAGTATGCTTTAATTGCCGTATTCCCAGTTTTATAAGTAAGCACCGCTTTACTACTGGTAAACATTTTTCTGTTATAATCACTTTCCATATATTTGAATAACCTAACTCCCCCCTTTTCAGTGAACAATCTATGTAAAAGTGGTACTTTTTCAAGACCACTTTTTGTTTCCACAGGTAAGTTTATAATTCTTTTAGAAGGATTAAATTTAGTAAACGCTGCAAACCCAAAATAAATACCAACGCCAAAGTTTACAGTATCATACGCTAATTCCCCAGAACCCTCATCAGCGCCCAAAAAAGAGAATCCTTCTTCTGTAAAATATTTAATGGGATTTACGGGATTAATTTCACCATCTGTAAATTCATACATGATATTGGTTACCCCTTCCACTGTATCGCCAATCCCTGTTACTGTCCCTAAAACTCCCATACCTCTAGACTCCATTTTCTTTACCCCCCCACCTTCGTGCGAAAAGACATAACTCCAGCTCCGAACTGTACAATGCCTCCAATAATTTTTAACCCATTTTTACCATAAAATAGAAATCCATTTCCTGAATATTCTTGAGTCTTTAAATATGTTTTCCTATCTTTTTTTCTTCCTTGTTCATAACCATACCTTTCCGCATCCAATTCCATTCTTATTTCGGCTATGCATCTTTTTATGTCAGCCCAGTACTCCTGGCGCCCTTGATTATAATTATATAAGGCAATTTGAAAATCACTCCTTATCAATCTAACCACCTGACTAATTTCACGTAAATAGTTATTTTTAAGTTCAATATCATCCAACAAATAAGCTGCTGAATATCTGGATATTTTAATTAATTCATCACCATAATAATCAAACTGTTTCATTGACGGCATTATCATTAGTACACCCTCTATTCCCATATACTATAGGAGCTAGTCCCGGCAGTCACATGTTCCCACGTAATAGATTTAAATTTAATGGATAGAGATTCTTCTGGTTGTGCGTCATTATGTGTTATAGAGTTTGGACAAAAGAAATTTATATTAACCAAAGATGCCTCGGTTAATTTAACTTTATAATATAATTCAAGCCCACCACTCATCGAAGTTCGATAAAAGAAAAATTCACATGTTAATATTTCATTTGATGTTAACGCTTGTGATAATAAAGGAGAAGATTTATCGATAGGTTTACGTATATCTATAGGTTGAAAATTCACATTTTGATGCATTGATAAATTGGAAGATAATTCATTAACTAATATTTCATCTTCATGACTTTTTTGATATTTATTACCTATAGACTCTATAGTAGAACATCCGCCAGAGATTGAACCCTATTTCTTTCCTTGTAACTTAAGATAAATAATATTCGCCATCACTATACCCCATATAATTTCCTTAAAAAAAATCATAACATTACAAAAATAACTCAAATAAAACATTAAAAATAAAAAAATTATCTTATCTATAAATTCAGATACCCATGACCCATTATGTTAAACGGACGATTTTAGACACTAAAAATACCCGTTAAGTACGTTAAAAACACCCGTGAGTGATTTTAAGATCAAACACATCCTGAAAGTTTAGAACGGTTTTACGACTTTTGAGTGCGTCTTTAACATCTCAATTTAGGGTTTTATCCGGGTACTGGTAAAAAGGGTCACTGGGTTGAATATCAAGGCGAAACCCAAGCGTACCCATGAAGCTAAATGAGGAAGGGAGCCAGCAAAAATGCGGCTCCCTTATTCAACCATTAACTTCTGATTAAGAAACGATGGATGCAATCAATCCTACTCACCTATTTCACTGATGATGAACCGCAGCATGAGATGCATCACTCAATGAGGAGCGGCGGAAATTGAACCACACCAACGCCGCCATCATCAGGAGAAACAGGGACGCAACGCCCATCACAGAAAAAACAGCATCGTCGAACGCTGACTTAGCGAGGCTGACCAAAGCTTGCCCGGCATCCGGCGCCATATCTTTTGCCGCAGTCAGTGCGCCATCAATACCATCTTTAGCAATATCGTAGACTGGAGAATCCACTGGAATGTCAATGAAATAGCTATAGATGAATGACATAATGCTACCCATGATCGCAATGCCCAATCCACCGCCCAATTCATAGGAAACTTCTTCAACCGACGCCGCCATACCTGCCCGATTTGGCGGCGCTGCCTGCATGATAGTCGTGGATGCAGCGGTCATTGTTGCTCCAAGACACATACCGAGCGCAAAAAAGCAAGCTATCTGCACAGGCAGAGGTGTTGAAAAACTCGCCATGAGCGCCAGTATGGCAATGGAATACATCAATAACGAGGTTATGAGGAATCGAGCACTGCCCAAACGAGGAAGAACCCAACCACTCACCGGGCTTGCAACAATCGCGCCCAATGAGAATGGCAGAAAATATAGCCCGGATTGCAAAGGCGTTAATGACAATACCAGTTGCAAACGCTGGCTTAACACCAAATTAAGGCCCATCAAACAGGCGGAAGCCACCAGCCCGGCGATAACCGCCGATGAGAAAGCCGGGCTTTTGAACAGGTCAAAATCAATCAACGGATGCACGCTACGTTTTTGCCGTCGAATAAACAACGCCAGAAAACCTATCGTCAGGGTGAAAGTGACCAATATTGCGATATAGGAGGGCTGCCGTTTGGCAAATTCCTTGATAGCATAGGCGAAGCTTATCAAGACAACCATGATCTGCAAGGAGCCAATAAGATCCCACGGATGAGACGAATCTGTTTTCGCCGTTGGGACAAACAACCATGACAGAATGAGTGTCAAAATCACCAAAGGAACGTTGATCAGAAACACTGATCCCCACCAAAAATATTCAAGCAATAAGCCGCCAATCAGGGGGCCTATCGCCGCGCCGCCAGAGGCAACCGCAGTCCAGATCCCAATGGCAAATGATTTCTCATCTTCATCTTCGAATGTCAAAGCGATAATCGACAGTGTGGCAGGCATCATGATGGCCGCCCCAACCCCTAATAACGCCCGAGCAACAACCAACATCTCCGGCGAATAAGAGTAGGCCGCCGCCAGGGATGAGAAGCCAAAGATGATGAGACCGTAAACAAACAACCGCTTATGCCCGATGCGATCTCCCAAGGTACCCGCACCTAGCAACAACCCAGAGACGATAAGAGGATAGATATTCACTATCCATAACTTTTCCGTTGTATTCGCCCCCAAACTGTGGGTCAGACTCGGTAACGCGGTATATAACACTGTCATATCGATAGCAACCAGCGATAACGCGACTGAAACAGCAGTGAGCACCCACCATTTCTTTATTGTATTCATTTCATTCATCCATTCTTATACCCGTCATCTCCAGGAAATTCTGTGTCATCTAGACACAATGACTCTCATACTCTTGCAATAAATCGTTAACGTTAACGCTAAGAGTGATATCGCGTTTCAACTTTTTGTTTAATTCCGTTTCTGTTACCCCCTGAATAGTGCCTTGATCAACGAGCTTAGCCACTCGACTACGTGACAATGCAAGCTTTTTGGTCAAGATTGAGATCAATCTGATAGGAATGGGATATTCAAGCTGTATTGTGATCTCTGCCGCTGGAATTTGAGCGATGTCATGAAGCTCTTTACCTTCGATGATAAAGTCAGGAGCCGCGCCGAGTTCAGCTCTATTCTTTGCCAATACGCGATAATCAAACGCATACCGTCGTATTTCATCTTGATCATTATGCAAAAACCGTTCATACAAATTGCTTTCCAATTTGTTGACATGAATCCTGGAAAAAATATCAATATTCCAAGTGTAATCACACTTTTCGCATTTATAGATACTCCACACATCTAAGACTTTTTTTTGCGCATTAACCCTAAAAGTGCCGGCTGGATAAAACTCCTTTTTTACTTCACAGCCAGGGCAACGTTTCAAAATGGCCTGATAGCCTACAGGCCTTACTAACCAGATAACATTTCTATTTGTCATGATAGATCCAAGTTTAAATTGGTTGAGTTAGTTACGGCTAAATTGGTTAATTTCAGATCTGATTTTGATGATATTCTATAACATCAGATCTTGAAACCCTTTATCAATTCGTTGCTTAGGGGGCAGAGAAACAGAAGACAGAAGACAGAAGACAGAAGACAGAAGACAGAAGACAGAAGACAGAAGACAGAAGACAGAAGAGCTTGACGTGAATTTATAAGACTGCAAGCAATGTTTTTTCGAAGGCGTTCTGAATTCTGCATCAGACGCCGTTCATTTCGGGATATCAGCACCATAATAGTTATAATGGGAGAATTTCACCGACTGAATACGAAAAGCTAATGGGAAAAGGCTATGCGAGTGTCATGATTTTGTGAGCCACTACAAGTTAGCTTTATCGGGAAACAGTGCAGTTAAGATGATATTGTTCATGCAATTGCGGATATAATTAATATTTGAGTATGAATATGAGCAAAAAACTTTTTAGCCAGGAGTGGTTTAAGGCGCTTTTTTTATATTCTTTAAGGATCTTTTGTGGTCGTATACTCCTTTGGTAGTTATTGTTGTGTGGTCATCTATTGCTTTATTCTTTTTCCCAAATGTGTGGGGTTGGTTAACACTCTTTGGTGTTATCGCTATTGTTGTTTGCTTTATAGTTTTTGCGTATATAAGTGAGAGAAGGAAAAGCTAAGCATATATATTTATATGTACTTAGCTTAAGATTACATACAAATTCAAAACAATCCCCTAAGAGGGAAATTGTTCGTTATCTTACAGTGGCACACCACCTTTCCAGTAACTGATTTATCCAACACGGAGTTTTTTAGCCTGCTTATCAAGCCCCTCAAAGATTGGACCGCTAATGTGACTAGGGAAGTCTTTAGGTAATTCACGCGCAACTTGGTCGATTACAGCTCCTGACATTTCTCCCATCCGCGTCATCAGACTTTCTGCTGTCTCAGTAGAAAATCCAACGTGTTGAGCGGTAGATAAAAAATGACGTGGCTGGATATACGCCCAATTATATTGGCTATTCTTTCCTCGTAATGCCATTGCCATCTTGGCCTTTTTCGGTGCTATCCCCTTCGTCGCAAAAATAGGGTAAGCCGACAACACATCGTAAAGTGGTGTCATCTTGTACGCTGATTCAGGCTGAATGAACATACTGAAATTTTTGCCATGACCATCAATCGCCGCCAACAGCCAGAACAGGATCTGAGACTTGAAGAACGTTTCTCTGTCCTGAGTTGGTTGTAGAGAACCGAGCAACAGCTTCATAGCGTCTGCAATGCCAGGTCCACCATCCGATTCATATTTGAGTGCCGGAGCAATACCTAGAGCCTGGCAAAGGTCTTCCTGTGGAAGACGCATTAGCCAATTCCCATCAGATGACCATCGACGGTCGAAACGTTCAACAATCAATACTTTCAGCTTTCCGAAGGTTGCCAATTCGGCATTAGCTACAGGGAGGCCAAATGCCTTAGCAATCTTTAGGCAAAGCCATTCGTTTTCACAGCTTTCTCTGAGATCAATATTGTTTTGCTCTATCCGACCAATTGGCAGTTTGAAGATATGGCTCGTGGGTGTACTTCCTTGGGGGCGTTGCCAGCATTCCTGATGCCAGAGAAGCGCGGTTTTTTCTTGAGCTCCGGCTAATGAGATCCTGAAATCATCTCGCTCTGTCATTCCCAACGGGAAGCTTTGATACCCTTCTAGCAGCTCGATAATAGCATCATCATTAAGCGGTTCACCAACCATATCACTGACGGGAGGGATGTCCGCTCCTTCTGGATAAAGCTGAATGGCCCCTACACAGTCCCTTCCCACACTAGCCAATAGATCAAAAGGATGCTTGCTTTGTACCTTGAACCGAGCCTGTATCCTGGCAATAACCGCATCAGAATCTGGTAATAAGTTATCGAAGAAATTAAATACCTCTTTGCCTCTATGCCGTTGGGTGCTAAGAGGGATTGAAAGTGAAATGGCACGAGCGCCATTCAGGAGCAACCACTCATCTTTGTACTGAAATGACATCGCACCAGTGCCATCACGAAATAGCGTTCCGACCTCAAAACCATTAAGCGCAACCGTCAACGCCTTCATCGATTACCACTCCTCTTTCCAACCGGTGCTCGTTCTTTGTGAATTCCCGCGCTCTGATACATGGAGCTCCAGTTCCAATGCGGAGAGTAACTTGAACAAGGTTTCCATCTTACTGCCCTCTGGATACTTCTCGAATCCCGATACAGTGCTCTGTTTAATACCGACCCGATCAGCCGTTTCCCGCTGAGTCAATTTGCTTTTTTTACGGGCCTCTCTCATTGCGAGTGCGAGCATTGCTGGTGATGTGATCTTCATAATTATCCCCTATGACGGATAAATACAAAATATACCCTGTAGAGGATAAATTCAAGTTTATCCCCTATAAAGGATAAGAAAAAAATATCCCCTGAAAGGGATATATCGACTATTTGAAGAGAAGGTAAACCTGACCCACGCTACCGCAGGTCAGGCACATCACTGTGATCCTCCTTTATAGAAAGGAGAACAATCATTACTCACGCTTTGGACAATCAATCACGTCGAAATTTTTGCTGTAGCAAATGTACAATTCATCACTATTGATCTGAATGGTTTTTCCCTTCAATGATGGGTTATTTTTCTGGAGGAACTTAATTAATTGTTCATTAGATGGACGATTACTCGGCAATACCAACTCATCGAACAGCTCCTGCTGTTTACTGAAAAATTGATCTGGCGTTGCAAACGCGCAAACACCATGTTTTTCCCACTCGCCTTGCAACAGATCTGCCCCGGGAGAAGCGCACAGATAAGGTTCAATCACCTGATAATCCAGTTGTGGCAAATCCCCTTTGCAAAGACGTGGATGTTTGCGAACATCAGACCAATCACGGCACTGCGCCATTGATTTACCGTTGCAGGTTTGCGCCCATAAGCCGTGAATGACCCAACTAAATTTGTTTTCGGAGAAGCATTGCAATTCAAACTTTTCATATTCACGCTGCGCCTCAGCAAGTTTGTTACTACTTTTCAGTTTATTAATATTCTTTTCTTTGCTCTTACAAAATGCTGGAGAATAACTAATAGCCAGTTTGAAATAATCTGTCGATGCAGTTGCATTCTGACCATAACGGTCATTTTTGGCAACGAAGTCATAATCTTTCGGCGGAGTAGCAGGTAAGATACAAGATGCACCCTCTTCCAATGTTGCTCGAAACTCTAACGAGTCAGCCACTCCTGTTACTTCTGGTTGTTTCGCACAGCCAACAACCAGTAAAACGACTATTGCTGATAATAAATTAAAAAAACGCATCTTAATTCCTTATGGGAAATGATTTCCCTGTTGATGGTAAGCAAATAAAAACCTGCCCAAATCAGGGCAGGCGTAGGACAGTTAAAATTATTTTTTTTCAGTTAGATCAATTTGATATACCGCAAAACCGATATCATCGTTTGCCAAATATTTCATCGGGTATTGAGAAAATGCTTTGATAAACTTCGCCGCTTTCTCACTTGGAGACGTTTCAAAACGGATATCCAGTTGCTTATCAGTTTTGATTGGCATAATCGACCAATTATTCTCGGCGTTAGTCTCTACCATCCCTTTCTGTTTAGACATTTTGACAATGTAAGCCGCCAAAATAGCGCGGTTCTCATCCGGTGAAGCGAATGCGATGTGATCTTCGCCTGTACCGGCAAATTTACCGCCATAGGCGCGGTAATTATTGGTAGCAACGAGAAATTTAGCTTGAGGATCGATCGGTTTACCCTGGTAAGTCAGTTCTTTGATACGGTTCGCCCCTTGATTGATGATCTGGCAATCAACGTCATATTTAGCAGGCTGAGTCAGATCAATCTTATAATTCACGCCACTGATCATGTCGAAGTTATAAGTACGGAAGCCGCTCCAGTTCAACAGATACTGTGGTTGAGTTGAATTTGGATCAATCTGGTTATACATACCGGCCGAACACTCCAGCCATTCAATCACATCAGCGCCGGTGACTTTAACGACCACCAGTGTATTGGAATAGAGATACAAATCTGCTGCATTGCGGAAGGTTAAATCGCCTTTTTCAACTTCAACAAACTCTGCCGGCGCATTTTTACGTCCACCCACTTTGAATGGCGCTGCGGCGGCCAGAACCGGAATATCCGCTAAATCAGGATCACCCTGAATGAAATGCCGAACGTAATCTGCTTGTGCATCATTCACGATTTGCACTGTCGGGTCACTTTGAATCAAAGCCAGATAGCTATACATATTGGCGGAAGCTTTACCAATAAATTTACCCACAAAACTCTGTGTTCCCTGATGAGCTTGATCGACAATGTGCGCCAACTCACTATCGCTCTCAACCAGTGCCTTTTTATTCACTTTGTCATAAATCGGGCGCGCTTCCGCTGTTGCCTGCGCCACTTTCCATGTCCCGCCCTCGTTGTCGATAACCATATCAACAACGCCTAAATGATCACCCCATTGGCCGGGCATAACGGCCGGAATACCGTTAACCGTACCTTTGGCAACATCAACGCCTTTAATGTCTGCAAATTCTTCACTTGGGAACACCCCGTGCGAGTGACCAAACATAATCGCATCAATGCCTTTAACTTCACTCAGGTAATAAACCGAATTCTCAGCCATTGCCTTATAAGGCTCCTTGGAAAAACCGGAGTGAGGAATAGCAATAATCAAATCTGCCCCCGCTTTTTTCATTTGAGGAACAAATTTTTTCGCAGTTTCAGTAATATCGTTAACGACCACTTTTCCATCCAGATTGACCTTATCCCAAATAACAATCTGTGGCGGTACAAAGCCGATATAGCCGATCTTAATGGTATGGTTTTTACCCTCCCGGTCTTTCACCGGCGTATCAACAATAATATAGGGGGTGAAATAGTTCTTACCGGTTTTCGCGTCCATGATGTTGGCATTGATATAGGGGAACTTCGCGCCAGCAATAGCTTTTTTCAGATAATCCAAACCAAAGTTAAACTCGTGATTACCAAAGTTACCCACGGTATAACCCATTGTATTCATTAACTGATGTGCTGGATGAGACTCCCCTTTTTTAAGGCCCTTTGCCGCCACGTAATCCGCCAGTGGACTACCTTGAATCAAGTCACCGTTATCGACCAAGATGGTGTTGGAAGCTTCCGCTTTAGCTGCTTTAATTAAACTCGCTGTGCGTACCAAACCAAATTGTTCCGTAGGCTTATTCTTAAAATAATCAAAGTCAATCAGGTTACTGTGAACATCAGATGTTTCCATTACCCGCAAATCAACTGTTGCAGCATGGACATTACATGCGACCAATAAGGTTAATGTGGAGACTTTCAACACATTGTTAACCATTTCACACCTCTTTTTTAGGCTAGTTTAGAGAAACTAAAATCAGTTCTCTTATCACTGTCAACTTATAAGTACAGACAAGTTCTCGTTTCCAGAACCATCTGTTTTTTATTTTCATAAGCTGGATTGTCGCTGTGCACATCATCATATGCCGTTTCAACGAACAAACGCAGGCTATTGTACTGAGAAATTGTTAAACGTTTATCTCAACCAACGAGATAACTCTGTTTTTTTATAGTTAGGGCCTTTTCATTTTTAACACGCAGAGAGTTACCCGCGCATACCACTTTGCCAGGATCTCACTCCTTCTTTTTGTCACTAACACGATAAAATCTGCTCTTCATCCACCTTTAACAGTACTCCATTTCAATTAAGTCAGAATAAAATATCTATAATACTTTATATTTAATTATTAGCTTTATTTCTGAACAAAAATCTCGCTATTCTGTTTAACCAGGTAAAATATTCAGGCTAATAAATACCACTCATAATATTACTGTATAAAATAAAATTACTAACAAATTGAAAATATTTTTAAGCAATTAATTATTACCCATATTAGGTCTACTTATATAAATTCTTACGGCATTTAATTGTAAAGCAATTGTTAATTTACATCAAAATAACTGAAAGCTTTTAGTTAAAAAAGTTACTTTATTAACATTTCAATTTTTCGATGTGATTTTTAGCCACTTAATCTATTGCAACTATATAATAAATAAAACAAAAATTATTTTCGTGATAAAATGCACAATTATATCGTTAAATACACAGATAATTACAATTATTTGTGATAATAATCACATTGTCAGGTAACTTGATCTTTTTAATTGAATTTTATTAATTACCTTATTCATGAAAAAATCATTTAACAGATTAAAACTTTAACAATTATATTTAATATAAATTAATTTTAACTCTAAAATAATAAGATATTAAAAAGCATAAAAAAACAATGTTATTTATTTCACATAAAAATAATCTAAAAAATTAATTTTTATTATTTTTATGTTAAAAACAAATCTATATCAAAGATATTATAAAAATAAAAAATTCATTTTATTAATTAAACTTAAAATTTAAAAAAAACAATTAAAGAAAAAAACAAAATTAATTTACAAATAAAATTCAGAATAATCTCATCACATTGATATAAAAGAAAAAAAGTATAAAATTTATTTTTAGCATTATATTTCTTCAATAAATTGAGCTACACTAAATTCCTATAAATGACTTTTCTACTCAGCATGACACATTCATCAATGTCGCCACCATCTCACTCAATTCAGCAATGAAGAGAAAATAAAAAAATTTATGTCAGCCACTTGACCAGAAACAATAATTACATTAATTTTATTTAACATTAGAAAGCGCATCATTAAACTTTATCATTTCAGCACTTCAGTAGAGCCGAAAGAATTTAGAATAAGTTTATAGTAATAATTAATTAGCTAGAACTAGCGTTAACTATTCATTCATTTTAAAGAAGTTTTAAGGTTAATCGCTGATATCAAAACAAAAAATATAAAATAATCTAACATTTTCAAGCATTTTTTCTCATCAGGATTACTGAGGATTTCCTGACAAGTTGATAACACCTCTACCGTCTTTATTCATCACCATTAACCCTAAAATAATCAAAACATTATGATGGAGGTAACTGCAAATGAAATGGTATGTCAAGGAAGCCCTCGAAATTAATCAGGCTATACCATACAAGGAATCAATCAATATCGAAGCGGGTTTTGGACCAACAGGACTGCCACACATAGGAACCCTTTGTGAAATCCTCCGTGCCAATCTCATCAAAACCGAATTGGAGAAAGCAGGCAGAACAGTTAATTTTTATCTCATTTCAGATGATTTGGACCCTTTCAGAAAAGTGCCTCTGAATATTCCAAATGCTGAAACATTAACGCCTTATTTAGGCCAACCGATAAGTAAGGTGCCGGACCCTTTCGGCAATTTCCCGTCATTCTCTGAAATGGCGGAATATCAACTCATGAAGCTCGCCGCAGAATATGAAATAGAGTGTCAACTAGTCAGAAACTCTTTAGCCTATCAAAATGGCGATTACAATGACGGAATCAAACTATTTCTGCAAAATTTCTCAGTAATAAACCAAATATGCAAGGCATCGACGGGATCTTTAAGACAAAGAACCTACAGCATGATCATGCCCATTTCTGAAAGAACCGGTGCGGTACTTGAGCATATCATAGTCACAGGTGTGAACCCTGCGTCAGGAGAAATAACCTATTACATACCTGGTGATGAAGTCATTAATAAACCCGGTTATGAATATGGCGTAGAAATTCGGGAATTCTATAAAAATGAGATATTAGATCAAGAGCAAACTATTTCGGTACTAAACGGTAAATCTAAACTTCAATGGAAAGCAGACTGGGGTATGCGCCTCCTTGCCAGGAACATTCATTTTGAAATGCATGGTGAAGATCTGCTGGCTTCCGCCGCCGTTGCTCGCCAGATCGCGGGAGCATTAAACAGGCCAACTCCACGTTTTTACAAATATGGGCTTTTCCTCGATGATTCAGGTAAAAAAATATCGAAGTCGAAAGGAAATAGTTTCTCTTTGGATGATATTCGCCATCTGCTTACACGAGACGCAATTCGCACTTATCTCTCAAAAGAGCCACAGAGATCATCTAAGTTTTATGTCGCGCTGGCGCCACATCTCAATGATCAAGTGAATATTTCGCAAAAAGATAGAAAACGATTATCTTTTTCGAAGATAGCAAGAATATTACACGCTTCAAAACCGGCGAGTAAACTCGCTGCTGAAAATTTTTTAAATTGCTATAAAAAACCGGGAGAATCCATTTCAAATCAGGAATTGGAAATAAGTTATAATTATTATATCAGGACATGTAAAAATGAAAACCAAGGGTTACAAGACATTAAAGAAGAAAATTATTTCTCAGACATTGCCAATTCAATAAGTTCAGGAGAAATATCCACTAAAGATCAACTTTTCCAACGTATAATCAGTACATATGAAGACCATTTTTCAGATGATGAATCATCCCAAATATGGTCTCTGCTCTATCGAGGGTTATTTGGCGATACCAAAGGCCCACGAATTAAAACATGGTTAGATTTAAATTGCATGCAGCATATTCTAACCCATTTTAACAATCCATATAAAAAACCAATCCCCAAAAAATGAGGAGAATATCGTTAATAACGAAATTAATAGACATCAAAAAGAGAGATTAATAAACAATAGCATCGAGGAGGACCAAATATATATGACTAAGTTATACAGTAAAATTAACTTCACCGAAATCAGAAAAAAATGTGATGAACTTTCCTCAGCTTTACAGAAGAATCGCGAGGCGCTAGTTGAAGCACTCTCTGGCTATCAATGTAAAAACGTCACCGAAGATGAAATTCTCCGTTCAATAGACGTCTTGAATAATATTGAGAACAACAGAGCGTATTTCAAAAAGAAAATTTATGGTGTGACATCATTCCTCCCACTTAATCAACCCATTTACGCTTCGGTATGTTTTGGTTTTATCCCTTCACTTATGGCAGAAAACGTGTGCATACGTCCGCCGACAGCAATGCACACACATTACAGAAAATTTGAGGAGGTTATTAATTTATCCGAATTTTCTCCGACATTATCTATTTCTTATGAAGATAAGGAGTTATTTTTAAGTCAACGAGTAAAAATAACGGATGCGGTAATCTTTACGGGAACGCCAGAGAATGCACTCAAAGTCCGTAAACATTTCAGAAAGAACACCTTATTTATTCTTAATGGCGCCGGTCATAATCCACTTATTATCTCAAAAGATGCAGACATTAATCTGGCCGTTGAAAGTGCAAAACGAGTCGTTCTTTACAATCAAGGGCAGGATTGCGCGGGTCCAAACGCTATATTAGTACACAATGATATATACGATTTATTCAAGCAACGATTAATCTCTGATTTGAAGAATATTGAAGACAAAATTGGACCTTATAGTGACTATAAGAATATCGTCGGCCCCAATAGCGATATCGATCACAGTATAAAAATTGCTTCAGTATTTAAAGTAAATAGACCCTATTGCACCTATGGAGGAGAAGTTAATCCCATCAATGGCATGATAAAACCGACGGTTTTCGAGAAAGAATTATCATTAGGAGGTAATTATAAAGAATTTTTTGCCCCGGTTTTCTTCTTACAAAGATATTATCAGGATCAAGATTTAATCCATTATTTTTCTGATCCCTTATATTCTGCTAATGCGATGTATATATCTTTGTTTGGTACCAGTGACTATATCCATCATCAACTCAGCGAACGCCTTCACCTGCCAGATAGTATTCTGAGCAATACTGACTTACATCTGGAAGAACACGGTTATCTTCCCTATGGCGGTCAAGGGCCGGCGGCTTCATGCCTTTGGTATGAAGGAAATCGGATTAGCGGCAGTACATTGCCACAGCGTGACATATACCACTATTTAATTGAACCCTTTGATCCCCTTCCCACGCCAAAAGGTGAAAAACGTCGCTGCGTTCAAGCGGGAATTTAAACCACTCCGGTGAATCCTCTTATTTCAACGGATGACCTGACCGCGCCGTACTTTCCACAAGTAAGCACGGCGTGTCTTAGCGATTAATACAATCACGAAACCGCCAAGCAAGATAATTGACACAAGATACTAGGGCTTATCCCTGTGATTCGCTATCATGCTACCTTATGTTGGTCATGCTCACCGATTCATTGAGCAAAAATATGGGGTAATTTTATGTTGTGGTTCAAAAATTTAATGATTTACCGTTTAAACCGGGAAATTTCACTTTCTGCGGATGAACTGGAAAAACAATTGAGTCCGTTAGCATTCACCCCATGTGGCAGCCAAGATATGGCAAAAACAGGTTGGGTGCCACCAATGGGTTCACACAGTGACGCCTTCACCCATGTCGCAAATAACCAAATTCTAATTTGCGCCCGTAAAGAAGAGAAGATGTTGCCTTCACCTGTTATCAAACAAGCACTACAGGCAAAAATTGAAAAACTGGAAGGAGAACAACATCGCAAACTTAAAAAAACAGAGAAAGACTCTCTGAAAGATGAAATATTGCATACCCTGCTACCACGGGCATTTAGCCGATTCAGCCAAACTTATATTTGGATCGATATCGCCAACAATCTGATCGTTGTTGACGCTGCCAGTGCTAAACGGGCCGAAGATAATTTGGCATTATTGAGAAAAAGCTTGGGTTCTTTACCTGTTGTTCCCCTGACATTTAAAGACCCAATAGAATTAACCCTGACAGAATGGGTACGTTCCGGTGATCTGCCAGCAGGTTTTGCTTTAATGGATGAAGCCGAATTAAAAGCTATTTTGGAAGAAGGCGGCGTGATCCGTTGTAAAAAACAAGATTTGGTTTCTGATGAAATCGCTACTCATATAGAAGCTGGCAAATGTGTCACCAAATTAGCGCTCGATTGGGAAGAGCGTATTCAATTTATGTTGTCAGATGATGGCGCTTTCAAGCGCATAAAATTCAGTGATACTCTGCGTGAACAAAATGATGACATTGATCGGGAAGATTTTGCCCAACGGTTTGATGCTGACTTTATTCTAATGACCGGCGAATTGAGTGCGCTGATTAAAAGCACCATTGAAGCGCTGGGTGGCGAAGCGGAAAAATAACCTCAATTTTTAATACTATTTGCCGCTTTGAACTATTTTTCAAAGCGGTATTTTATGCCTTCCTCAATTCAAGGCCAGATATTTTTTAAAAAGACTCCCTTTTCATACTACCAGCAATATCTTCTTTAATTTACTCTGAAAAAATCATTTGGAGAACAATCAATTCAAAATTGGAAAGTAAGCCATCGCACCAATCAACGAAATAGAGGAAGCACGTAACTTTATTTCAGCAAAAACCGCCATCCATCCTAGTACAATACGAAGCTACCGCAAAAGTTAACCTTTATCAGCTAAGATCTATGTTCCCATGCCAAGCGTATATCCTCCATAACTCCATATTGATTTATCCGTTTAACCACGCTTATCTCTATAAAAAATTATAGTAAATAACATTATTAAATGTAACATGTAACTAAAGTTATATTATTCACCGATAATTTACCAAAAGTAGTTTTTTTAATTGTTATTAAAATATATACAACAATTTTAATTTTTTTATGGCAATATTGTTTTGACAATAAACAAACCTTAATATAAAAATAAATAATTACATGAAGTTACATTACTATTATATATCGAAATACAACTCTCATTTTAGTCAAAAACGTCTTAATTCTCCCTCATCTAACACAGGCAGGATATCTTGACGAAAAACTTGAGTTTATCCTCAATCTGACACAGGTAAAAACAGATGAATAAAAAATTTCATGAGGCAAATCGTTTATCGTGGAATGCCGCTACTGTTGCCCATAATAGTCATAAAGGTGATCAAGCCGCTTTTTTCAGGCAAGGCGGCAACACACTCTATCCAGAGGAACTATCACTACTAGGTGATATAAAAGATCTAAATATCTTACACCTGCAATGTAATTCTGGTCAGGATACTTTAAGTCTGGTGAAATATGGCGCCAATGTAACTGGGGTTGATATTTCTGATGAAGCAATTAATTTCGCCCGTCAGCTATCCAGCGATAGTGGCATTCCGGCCCTATTCCACCGAGCGGATATTTTTGATTGGATGGAACAAGCCATTACAGAAAATTTGAAATTTGATCGGATTTTCTGTTCTTATGGTGTATTAGTTTGGATTTCTGACCTAAAAAACTGGGCCCGACTTATTTCACAATTATTAACACCAGAGGGAAAATTTGTATTGATTGAATTTCATCCATTCTCCCTCTATTTTAATGCGCAATGGAAGCCTCATTATGACTATTTCAGGGAAGGCGCAGTCATTGATGAAGGCGGAGTTCACGATTATGTCGCTAAATCCGTCGAAACCCTCTATCCAGGTGAAGTGATAGAAGAAGGTGTTAAAGATTTCCAGAACCCTCACTATACTTATGAATTTTACTGGGGAATCAATGAAGTACTCAATGCTCTGATACAAGCAGGATTACGAATTGAACAGTTCAATGAATACCCTTACTCAAATGGATGGAGTGGATTTGAAGGCATGCGTAATATCGGTGGCGGAAAAATGGTACAGCCGGAAGGAATGCCTCGTATGCCATTAATGTATGGTGTGCTGGCAGGGAAATAATCAGACAACCCTCGTAACAATCGCCAGTCTGTTGCTCAGTATCACCTTACTGGCGATAATACCGACGTATTCCAAAACTAAATAACAGAATTAAAGCTATTTACCGTAATCCTACAAATCCAATTAGGTATTCAATGAATTCAGTTAAAAAAGGCTATCAACCGCCTTTCTCAATTACAGCTAAAATGATCCAGTTAGTTGCTGAAATCAGTGAGAATATCGGGCGGTTAAGCACAGAACAGGAGCAAATAAAAGCCCAGAGATTAAGACGTATCAATCGGATACGCACAATTCACGGCTCACTAGCAATTGAAGGTAATTTACTTGATGCAAGCCAAATCGCAGCCATTATTGAAGGAAAGCGAGTTATTGCACCGATCAGTGAAATACAAGAAGCGCGTAACGCTATCTTGGCTTATGAAAAGCTCAACCATTGGTATTTCACATCAGAGCAAAACTTACTGGAAGCCCATTATGTTCTGATGAAGGAGTTGCTAGATAATGCCGGCAGTTATCGACACAGCGGCGTCGGTGTAATGGATGGAGAAAAAGTCATTCATATGGCTCCACAAGCAAACCGGATTCCAAAGCTGATGGGTGACCTTTTTCACTGGTTAGGCTCTACTGATATTCATCCACTTATTGCCAGTTGCATTTTCCATTACGAATTTGAATTCATTCATCCATTTGCCGATGGAAACGGCAGAATAGGCCGGTTATGGCAAACATTGATTTTAAGCCACTGGAATCCATTATTTGAATTTATTCCCGTTGAAAGTCTGGTTCATGAACATCAAGCTCATTACTATCAAGCAATTAATTTCAGTAGCCAATTCGTTGATTGTGCGCCATTTATTGAGTTTATGCTACATATGATCCGTGATGCAATTCTGACATCTACCCATCATGCTACCCATCATGCTACCCATCATGCTACCCATCATGCTACCCATCATGCTACCCATCATGCTACCCAACAAGTTAAACAACTAATTATGGTATTGAAAGGGGAAATGAACCGTGGGCAACTGCAATCAGCCCTTGGATTAAAAGATCGTAATTCATTCCGACAGCGCTATTTGCAACCCGCACTAGCAGAAGGATTAATTGAAATGAGCCATCCAGAAAAACCTAGCAGCCCATCACAGCACTATCGTTTGACAGCAAAAGGGATAAATTTAAAAAATCACCACAAATAGTGGAAAATAACCAATTCCTACCTTATCGGAGACTTCGATGAAAACCTGCACAAATAAAATTGGACTATAATATCTACTTAAATATCAATATATTAAAGAAATAATTCAACCATACCAGCGAAACACTAACTCCCTTCACTATTTTGGCAAATTTACTAAGTGGACATTAACACCATAATTATAGTGCTTTAATGTCTACTTAAAATAACTATAATCAAGTGAGCATCAAAACCAAAAATACATAGAGTTATTGTCCACTTATGAATAGAGCTACTGCACTTAAACGTTTTATTGACTGGGACAAAAAAGGACGATATGTCTTCACCCTTGCCGATCTCAGAAAAATCTTTCCTGAAGATAGCCCTAAAACACTTCAAGCGGGCTTAAATCGTCTGGTTAAAGAATCAATGCTTGCACGACCTGTACGCGGGGTTTATCTGTTTAACTTTGCTCATAGCCACGATAGTTACGCCATTGAACATATTGCCAAAGCTCTACGACGTGGTGAATACAATTACATTAGCCTTGAATCAGCACTAAGTGAATATGGCGTTATTTCACAGATCCTGATCGATAGGCTCACCGTAATGACAACAGGCCGGAAAGGTCTTTATCACACGCCACTGGGTACCATCGAATTCACTCATACCAAACGCCAACAGGAAGATATCTTAGCGAGTATCACACAAGCAGACCGCCCTTTGAGACTCGCCAAACTTGAATGCGCATTACGTGATTTAAAACGAGTTGGTCGCAATACCCAGCTCGTCAAGCGAGAGGGTTTCTGGCAGGAAAGTTTGGAGAGCCGGTGTCCTTAACATGGCGGCAAGCTCCGTCTGGCGAACGGAACTTCATTAAAACAAAGTACCGGATAAAAAATCAGCACTTTGTCAATCATCTGAGAGCAACCACCAGGTTGCTCTTACCAGCATGTGAGTGAATTCAACCGGCCTGAAAAACAAATCGTCCGCCTAAAACAGCAGCATAACGATTGAGTGTTCCCAACTGAGGATCAACCTCCCCTCTTTCCAGTCGGCTGATATTCTGTTTCTGGGTTCCCATCCGGCAGGCAACATCTTCCTGAGTCATTTTGCAGGCTTTGCGCGCCAGTTTGAGTTGCTGGACAAGAGCCTTGCGAGCCTGAAGATCATCCCATGCCTCCAGCCCTTCAGTTGTTGCCAGGAGCTCAGCCTTAACATCAGACAGCGTAACGAAATCGTAATCATCACTGTTCATTTTCATTCCAGCATCCTCTTTACCACTTTCATTCGTTCCCGGGACAGTTCCAGTGACGTTTTAGGTGTCTTCTGGGTCTTTTTCTGCAAAACATGTACTACAAAAATTTGTCTGCCCGTATGAAAGAAGAAAAATCCACGAGCAATACCTTCACGGGCACTCACTCTCAACTCTTTCAGTCCATTGCCTACATCCCTCACTCTTGGTTCCCTGAGCTTCGGTCCTGAATTTTCGAGTTCCTCCATTGCATCAACAAGCGCGACCTGTAACCCTACAGGAAGTCTTCCTAACTCCTTACGGGCGGCGCCAATTACCGTTACGGTAAATTTCATATCAGCATCCTTGTAATCATATACGATGATTTTACTCCATCAAAACAAAGCAATCAACAATGATTACTTTCAAACATTACTTATCTGATATTCTCCAGTTTGTTTGGTACATAGAGACGTTCACGGGCCCAGATAACCTCCGGTGTATCCCGAACAATCTTTTTATCCAGAATAATCTTATAAATTTATTGAATACACGAATTATTAACGCTGAGTAAAGCCGAATTTAATAATACACCTTAATTTTAGCCGTATTTATTAAATAGTTTAATTCAATAAAATCATAATACATATTAAAAATATATATCACCTTACAATCAAGCAAAAACAATTACTATTAATTCCGAATCAACCTTATTCCAATAAATTATTCACCATGATTAAACAGGCCCTTATAAGAGCCTGTTTAACTTTACTCTCCAATTATTAACGGGAAGAGAAAATAATCCATTCTAATATTTTCTTTGCGTATAAAATTAATGATGAATTAGCTCTAACGAATACAGTGTTACCGTTGAAGGTTTCGCGCCTTTATCAACCAACGTTAATTTATTATTAGCTATAGACACATTAATCTGGTCAGTCACCTCTGGTGGCGTGATTTTTTCCAGCGATCCACCTTGTTGAATACGATACGCTTTAACTTTAAATTTCTTACAACCTATATGATCAATCACCACAGTAACTCCCTGGTCACTATGAGTATAATCACGAGTTTTAGGTCTTAAAAGAGAATCTAATGGAAGTTGTTGCACCGGCTCCTTTTGCACTACCGCATTATTAGATTGAATGGTTGTCGGATCAACACCACCAAACCATCTATTCTTACTACAGGTATCCGTTAATTGATCTAATGTTCGGCTAGTATCCAAATAGTATTGTTGATATAAATCCGCAGGAACGGGAGCTACACTACCATCAGAAAAACCCTTATCCACTTTATAATTTGCTGCCAGGATATTAATTTTATTACCCGATTTATTTTCAGCAGCCAAAACCGTTAAACCGGTTGAAAAATCCTTTTGACCACTTAATATATAAGGGGTTTTTAACATCTTGGCAAAAAGACCAAAAGATTGAGCTGAATAGGTACAGAAATTCCTGACATTTGGGTTTTTAGGGTTAGGTTGATCATTAAACAGACCAAAAGATAAACCATCCCCACGATAATAATGAGCTAGGTCAACTTTGGTATATTGCATATAAATCAATGAAGAGGCGATATATGCCGCGTTTTTTGGACTCTGTACTTTGGTAAATGTATTTCTCGATCCAAAAGGAGTAGAGTTCCACTCAGTACAAATACTCTCCGTCTTGGTAAAACCATAAATATGCAAACTATTCTGAATGGTATTCCCCATATCAATAATGTTTTGCGGGTCTCCAGTATCAACATATCCATGCCAAGAAAAGAAATCTAACGGTACATGGTTATCCCGACAATATCGGAAAAATCCATCGATATAATGTCCTCCTGCATGATTACTAAACGAAATACCTGCCCCTCCCACTTTAGCATCAGGATCAGCGGCCTTAATTGCGCTCACTACTTTTTCATATAATTGATAATATTGTTGTGGATTATCAGTATTCCAGAAAAACAGTAAATCAGGCTCATTCCAAATCTCCCAATAGCTTATTTTTCTCGGCAACCCAATACACGCATAGTTTACACCATAACGATTCACCAAAGCTTTAACTAATGCTGCATAAACATCAAAATCCTCTGGTATTTCATAACCGCCATCAAGTGAACGCCCAATACGAAAAAAGAGTTGTCGCTCAATATTATCTGGGTTCAGATTTGCTTGATTATTCAGAACATCACGCAAATAAGCATCAGTCATTTCATAATTGGCATCTTTTAATGCAAGATTCACATCATGATTTCTCATTCCGATAGCGGCATTAGGAAAAATACTTCTGACATTTGCAATATCAGCAACCAGCTTTTTAGCCGCGGGTTTCTTTTCCTCCGGCACATTGATAATCATTTGATCTTGGTTATTTTTCCTATCCACTTGGAAATAATTATCTATATCCCCAATACCAAAGCCGTCATGGAGCCGAACATGGGTAATTCCCATCTGATTAAATTCATTATCTAAATCCGGGAAACCTGGAGCTATCGACTTAGGAAGACCATTGACGCCATTAACAGCTTTAAGACGTGAGTTATACCCTGCTGATAAATCTCGATGATTTTTATTAAATGAAAAAACTTTAGTCATAATGCCCTCTATACTAATTAAGAAATTGTATCCCTATAAACCAAAAACAATATCAAAGAATAAATACATTTATCTGGTAACTCAATAACAATAAATGAATGGAATACCTAGATAATAGTAAATATCACTTTTAACTACATCTAAAATTACTATCTATTACTTTGAATTCATTGAATTAAACAAACAATTACATTAATACAATTATTTCCTATAGTGAAATTGACTCTGTGATTTATTTAACCACAAAAGTATTAAAGTGGAAAAATATATACCAATCAACCCAGACTGATATTAATAACAATAATAAAATAGCACATAATAAAATCATATAGAGAATAAATTATATTTTAAAATATCGTAAAAAAGATCATTAACACATATTACAAGCATATTTTCAGCCATAAAAAATCACCTTAATTCTAAATAAAACACATATAATTCAATTAGCTGTTATCAAACAGGCTCTTTTCAGAGCCTGTCATATTAAAATTATTTAATCTTCATTGATTAAATAATTTATTCCAATATTTTCATTGCATATAAAATTAATCATTATTTAGCTCTAATGAATATAATGTTACTGTTGCAGGCTTCGCTCCCTTATCCACTAGCGTTAATTTATTATGAGCTATAGACACATTAATTTGGTTAGTCACTTCCGGTGGTGTCATTTGTGCCAGCGATCCACCTTCTTGAATACGGAATGCTTTGACTTTAAATTTTTTATAACCTATATGGTTAATTACCACGGTAACACCCTGGTCGCTATCAGTATAATCACGACTTTTAGTTCTCAACATATTATCACCTGGAAATGGCTTAACAGGTTCACGTTGCACAACCGCATTATCAACGTGAATAGTTGTCGGATCAATACCGCCAAACCATTTATTCTTACTCCAGGTATCCGTTAATTGATTCAGTGATCGGCTAGCATCAAGATAATATTGTTGATATAAATAATCAGGAGCCGCATTACCATCGGCAAGACTCTTATCAACTTTATAATTTGCAGCAAGGATATTTATTTTATTACCTTCGGTATTCTCGGTTGCCAAAACAGTTAAACCCGTGGAGAAATCCCTATTACCACTTAAAATATAAGGTGTTTCGAACAGTCTGGCAAACAGGTAAAAGGATTGAGCTGAATAGGTACAGAAATTTTTAACACTTGGATTTTTGGGATTCGGCTGGTTATTAAACAAACCAAAAGATGAGCCATCTCCCCGATAATAATAAGCTTTGTCGACTTTTATATATTGCATATAAATAAATGTGGAAGCAATGTATGCCGCATTTTTAATACCCTGTACTTTTGAATAGGTATTTTTTGTCCCAATAGGACAAGAAGTCCATTCAGTACAAAAACTTTCTGTATCGGTAAAACCATAAGTATGCAAACTTTTTTGCACCACATTCCCCACATCAATAATATTTTGCGGATCTCCGGTTTCAACATATCCATGCCAGGAATAAAAATCTAACGGCACATGATTATCTCTACAATATTTCAAAAATCCATCGAGGTAATCTTCTTTACCTCTATCAGCAAACGCAATACCCGCCCCACCGATTTTAATAGAAGGATCGACAGCTTTAATTATTCTTGCAATTTTGGCATATAATGCATAATATTTTTCAGGATCATTATTATTCCAAAAGAAATATAAATCAGGTTCATTCCAAACCTGCCAATAAGTTATTTTTCTTGGCAAACCAATTCTGGCATAGTTTAAAGCGTAACGACTCACCAACGTACTGACTAATATGGCATAAATATCAAAATCCTCCGGTATTTCATAACCACCATCACCGGAACGCCCAATACGAAACATAATTTGTCGCTGAATATTATTTGGGTTTAGATCAGCTTTACTATTCATAATGTCGCGCAGATAAGCGTCAGTCATTTTATAATTAGCCTCTTTTAATGCAAGACTAATATCATTATTTCTCATCCCGGCAGCCGCATTGGGAAAAATACTTCTGATATTTGCAATATCAGTGAGCAATTTCTTAGCCGCAGATTTACTTTCTTCCGGTACATTAATAATTATTTGATTTCGATCATTGACTCTATCCACCTGATAATAATTATCCATATCGCCAATACCAAAACCATCATGCAACCGGATATGGGTAATTCCCATCTGATTGAATTGATCATCTAAATCAGGAAAACCCGGCAACAAAGATTTAGGAACACCATTAACACCATTAACCTCTTTAAGACATGAATGATGACCCGCTGATAAATCCCGGTGATTTTTATTGAATGAAAAAATTTTAGTCATAATAAACTTCTATCCTCTATATTCATTAATAAATGACATTTATATAAATAAGAATAATACCAGAGAATAAATATATTTCTCTGACAACTCAACAACAATAAATGAATAGAATAGTTAGAGAATAGTTAAATATCATTTTTAACTATATCTTAAAATTACCTTCTGTTAATTTTAATTCATTATAGCAATCAACAATCACATAGATATAATTACTTCCGCCAATAATCCAACCTGTGATTTATTTAACAAAATAACCTATATTTCAATAAGAAACTGATATTAATAACGATAGTAAAAAAACACCCAATAAAATCATATAGTGAGTGAGTTATATTAAATAATATCGCATAAAATCATTAACATATAATCATGAGAATTCGACAAAATAATCTCAGCAAGTCTCTTTTTCAATAACGATATAAATAACGTTAATAAAGATCATAAAGTATTTTTCGCCAAAGAAATATTCAAAAATATTGAGCCAAAAGGTTGAATCATTTTAAAATACCAAATACCAAGAGGCACCCATTCTAAATGCCTCTTATGTTGAATTACCCTAATGACTTCAATGTGTGGGTCTTAACCCACCGTAATTTGAACAGGCTTCCCTATACGGGTTAACATATTAACCAATGCGTCAATAGTGAATTTATTTACCTTTTATTCACAACATCAGATACTCTTGGACGAGAAATGTTTAACACAGTTGCTGCTTCTGCTTGTTTCATTTTTTTATCCACAATCCATAAAGTAATTTCCTCCATTAACTGTTCTTTAATTTTTAGTATCTTTTCTATTTCTCGTAAAGAGGTTGCATGAAGTTGCTGAGCCTCTTGCTCAGTAAAACCTAACTCAGAAAATATATTATGTCCGGTTGGAGTTACCTTACGAATTTCAGTGTCAATTTTAGTGGTCATTTGATATTTCTCCGCTGCTGAATAACTGCGTTGTATCGTACTTTAGCGATATCCTTATCATGTTTATTCGTTTGTTGAGTTTTTTTCTGAAAACTATGCAATACATAAATGGCTTCATCGAATTTAGCAACATACATAATACGATAAATACCTGTACTGTCTCTTAGCCATATTTCTTTTACGCCAGAACCGATGTCAGAAAAGGGTTTCCAATCTTCAGGATCTACTCCATGCTGTATTCTATGAAGCTGATAGCCTGCGTCTTTACGCGCATCTGTAGGGAAAGCTAACAAATCTTCATAAGAAGAGCCAATCCAGGCAATTTCTTTCTCTATACCGCACCTAATTTTCGCCACAATTTTTCCCCCATCCAACTGTATAAAATTTTATACAGCCTTGCACAAAACTGCAAGTACAGCATTGAAGGAGTTTAAAATTCGATGGGATGCTCCTCATGTTAACTGTAATGGAGGAGCTATTTCTCTGGGTCACCCACTAGGGGCATCTGGGGGGAGAATTTTGGCAAATGCGGTCTATCAACTACATCGGCAACAAGGAAAATTGGCTTTAGGCAGAACCGCCGCCTGTAATGCTGATGCGCCCTTGCGCTCAATGTTGATCTCCGCATTGATATCATAGATATTTATCAATTACCTATTTTCCCCAATAAAATAATCACTCTACTCTCTTTAATTCACTCTTTGGAGGCCAATTTTTTCCAGTTATAAGTGGAAATTAAATAGCAATTAACCAAAAGAAATCAACATAAGTGGTAATAAACAACCATATGATTTGTTCGATTTGAAATACATCAAAAAACAATTTAGATGATGTTAGATTGACAAAATTGGAAAATTGCACCAACATCAAGGTTGACAAATTTGAATTTTTGCACCTTTAGAGAAAACAGCAAATGCCAGACATCCGCTACCCTTGGGAATTTCATCCGCAGTTAAGTGAAGAACGTTTAAGTATCATTGCAAAAGAACTACTCAATGTGCTTGATCATACCTATGAGCAGCTTTCTACACCATTAGATGATAATTATACCCGAGGTACCTGTACATTTGGCCGACAAAGGCAATGTCTTATCCAGCTCTGCATGAAAGGTACTTATGATTGGCTGAGACTAACTAATCCTGGTATGGATACGACCATCGAAATAGAAACAATCCCACTTCGTTTTTTTACTGATGACCCAGAAAATCCCAAAAAATCAGGCTTCTTTCGCCGTAATAGTGTAGACCAACTCTGGGCGCCAGAAATCACGATACCAACAATATGGCGCTTTATTGTAGAAAAACCTCAGTTTGAAGGCGAAGGCGCACAAGTTCATTTTGCTGGTTACAACGAGCATGAAGAAATGTTGTCTCAATGGACTTACGATAACAGCAAAATATCTGTGCTGCATTCTACAGACAACACACCGCCATCTGCGGTAACAATCGAATTGGATCCTATCAGTGCTGCGGTGCCTGATAAATCCAGAGAAAACAAGCGCAACAACAAGTAGTAGGTGACAAGTGTTCAATGGTTCTAATTTGCGGTTAGCTCGTCTGTATCACGAGCTATCTCTTGAGCAAGTGGCTGAGCGGGTTAATAAAACCCGCCAATATATTCAGCGGCTGGAATCCGGCTTTGCTGTGCCCACTAATGAACTTTCTAATGAATTAGCAACTGCATTGCAGGTTACTCCTGCGTTTTTTGAAACCCAAGTACAATCTCCTGTGAACGAGGAGATTGTTCATTTCCGTAAACGCAGCGCAATCAGAGTAGCAACAAAATTAGCAGCACTTGCAAAGGCTGAGTTATATAGACGATTAATCGTTGTTTTTGAAGAAAACCTAAATTTACCCCCGGTGTTATTTCCTGAATTAAAAGCAAATTCCCCGGAAGAAGTTGAACGAGCAGCAGAAAAATGTCGGATTGATTGGGGATTAGGGTTTGGGCCAATTGAAAATGTGACTCGACTAGCTGAAAAGCTAGGTGCATTTGTCACCTCGTTTGACTCGGTATCTGATGATGTTGACGCGTTATCCGTTCCATTAGATAGACCTTTCATTGTCAGAAATACAGCCAAGAAGTCACCATGCCGACAACGGTTTGATATTGCACATGAAATTGGACATCTTGTGTTACACGGCGGAATATCTACCGGTGACAGAATAACCGAATCTCAAGCCAACCAATTTGCCTCTGCCCTACTTTTACCACGAAGTGCAATGGCTAAATATTTCCCTGCCCCGATAGGCGGGAGAATCAATTGGCGAGGTCTAAGCGAGTTCAAGTTAACCTGGAAAGTAAGTAAAGCCGCAATTATTTATCGGGCGCATCAGCTTTCCCTTTTAAGCGATACGCAATACAAAACGGCTTTTTTAGGGCTTAAACGTAAGGGAGAAGCTATTGAGGAAAAAGAGGATTATCTTATTCCCCATGAAAAACCTGAATTATTTCATCGAGCAATAAAAGTGCTTATTAATGATGTTTGTATTGATATTGAAGCATTAGCAAAGCGTCTGAAAATTACCGTGCCAATGCTGCTTGAATTGGCTAACGATAATTCACTTTATGAGCTTAATAATCAGACAAATTCTGCAAACGTCATCTCGATGTTTTCATTTCGATCCAGAATAGCATGATCACTTTCCACTCTGATCAAATGCTTCATTACACAAACCAATTATCACCTTAACTCTTAACCGCGCTCTCCAGCGCGGTTATTTAGTGGAGGAATCCGTGGCAGTTAACCCAATGAAACCGCTTCCATTCCCACCAACCCCACTTTCAAATAGCCCGATTTACGCAAAGAGTCCATCACACTCATCAGTGTTTCATAATCCACGGTTTTATCAGCTTGAAAGAAGATGGTGGTCTCTTTATTAGATTGGGTGGTCTGATCCAATACCGCCGCCAAAGTGTCATGATCGACCTGTTGATCACCGACATAAAGCTGGCGATCAGCCTTAACCGTCAAGAATACCGGTTTTTCTGGACGTGGCTGCGGTTTTGCCGACGAAGCAGGTAGATCCACTTTAATATCAACGGTTGCCAATGGCGCTGCTACCATGAAGATAATCAATAACACCAACATCACGTCAATAAATGGTGTGACGTTGATTTCGTGCAATTCGCCGCTATCGTCCAAATCTTCATTAAGACGTATTGCCATAAATCACCTTGTCTTGCTATTTGCTAAATCCAGATCACGGCCAAGCAGTAATAGTGACTGTGCCGCCATATCACCAACCTGACCACGGTAAGCAGTGATCATTCGGGCGAAGATGTTATAAATCACAACGGCAGGAATCGCCGCCACCAGCCCAAGCGCTGTCGCTAATAAAGCTTCCGCAATACCCGGCGCCACAACCGCGAGGTTAGTTGTCTGTGAGTGAGCAATACCGATAAAGCTGTTCATGATGCCCCATACCGTACCAAACAGACCAACGAAAGGAGAGATCGCCCCAATGGTTGCCAGGTAGCCATTACCACGCCCCATATGACGGCTGATCGCCGCAACCGAACGCTCCATACGGAAAGCAGCACGCTCTTTTGTGCTATTCAGATCAGTACTCTCGGAAGATAACTGGCGTTCTGCCCGTGCTTCACCCAGTAACAAACGGCTGATACTGAGTTTGTTGAAACCTTCGGCAATTTCCGCAGCCTGATCAAGATTCTTCACGTCCGCCAAAGCCAGTCGCTCTTTACGTAAACGACGACCAGCAGCCAACAGTTCTGTGCCTTTTGAGAAGAATAAGGCCCAAGTAATCACAGAAGCGATCACCAGACCAATCATCACGGTCTTAACAACAACGTCGGCGTTCTGATACATGCCCCAAATAGACAGATCAGTCGCAAAGCCGCTGGAAAGGCTGGCTTCATCAGCAGGAACGTTAGGCGCAACCTCATCCGTCGCAACCGGCGTCACTTGGGCGGCCTCCGTCGCAGGTGCCGTTTGCGGTGCAATCTGATTTGCAGGTGGTGCGGTTGTGCCCGTCGTTGCCGGAGTAGAACCTGCAATTTGGGCGGTTTTTGCCGTAGTATTGTTGTCTGTTGCCGATGCTGGTGCTGTATCAGCCAATGCTGAACCTGTCAGCCCGAACGCTAATATTATTGAAGCAGTCAAATTTCGCATCAGTTGGCCTTTACTCCCTTTGCTATAAACCTTGTTATTTAGCCGTGAATTACTGTTCGTCATCTCACTAACCTTATTTATACCGAGTCTTCACTCATCTTCACCAGATTGAATGAAAATGCAGGCTGATAATATCAAACCTTAAGTGATTTGATAGTAATTATCATTATTGTTTAATAAAAAAGTATTACCCCTTCACAAAATAAAGCTAAGGAGCCTCCAATCACAGGTAATCAGAATGAATTTTCGTCAAGTTGTTCTAATCCCTTTGTACAAAAAGGTCTAAATCTTTTAACGTGTTAACTCTATTTTTTTACACCATTTCAAAAATTGAAGTGTTCAAGGTAGCAATGGATCATGGCAGAAAAAAAACTAGAAACTTCACTGGTCAATGCAGGTAGAAGCAAAAAATTTACTCAAGGCGCAGTCAATCCAATCATTCAGCGAACATCATCGGTGATCTTCGATTCTGTCGCCGCCAAAAGACAGGCGACGCAAAACCGGGCCAAAGGTGAACTGTTTTATGGCCGCCGTGGTACACAGACTCATTTCTCTTTTCAAGCAGCAATGGCTGAACTGGAAGGTGGCGCAGGCTGTATGCTTTACCCTTCTGGTGCTGCCGCGGTTAGTAATGCCATTCTCGCTTTTGCCGCCGCCGGTGATCATATTCTATTAACAGGTTCGGCTTATGACCCGACGCAAGGCTTCTGCGACAAGATATTGTCACGGATGAATATTACCACTGATTATTTCGATCCCATGATTGGCGAGGAGATTGCTGATCTGATTAAGCCCAATACCAAAGTGGTGTTTCTTGAGTCCCCTGGCTCCATCACGATGGAAGTACAGGATATTCCCGCTATTGTCCGTGCAGTACGGCGCGTCAATCCAGATATTGTCATCATGATCGATAATACCTGGTCCGCAGGCGTGCTGTTTAAAGCACTAGAATTCGGCATCGATATTTCGATTCAATCAGGCACCAAATATATTATTGGTCACTCAGACGCAATGTTAGGGATTGCGGTGGCTAATGAACGCTGTTGTGTACAACTGCGAGAGAGTTCTTATTTGATGGGACAAATGGCAGATGCCGATACGGTTTATATGGCCAGTCGTGGATTACGTACTTTAGCTATTCGCCTGAAACAGCATGAAAAAAGCAGTATTGAAATCGCTCGCTGGCTGCAACAACGAACCGAAGTCGCCGCAGTCTATCATCCGGTTCTGCCTTCCTGCCCCGGTCACAAGAATTTCATCCGTGATTTCAGCGGCAGTAATGGTCTGTTCTCTTTTCAGTTGAAAGAGAAATTAACCCCGCAGCAATTTACCGATTATCTGGATAATTTTCACCACTTTAAAATGGCATTCTCATGGGGCGGTTTTGAATCTTTGATCCTGGGTTATCAACCAGAAGAGATAAAAATAATACGCCAGTACGGTGCGCCACAAAGAACGGGTACCCTGTTTCGCCTGCATGTCGGGCTGGAGAATGTTCAAGATTTGATTGATGATCTCACAGAGGGATTTAGTCGAATTTCGGTTGATTAATTTTATTGTTATTCAATGTAATAAACTGAAAAACTTAACACTTGGAAGTCGGCATGAAGCGATAATATAGATATATTGCCAGTACAATGTATTTGCATTACATTTCGTTAAGCAGATTCTCAAATCAGCATAACGAGGTAGAAATATGCACGTCTTACCAAATGTTGAGTTCGAAGTTAGTGCAGAATCCAAACTTACCCGTCGCAGCCAGACAACTATCCCAACATCTGTCCGTAAAGCGCTTAAGGTGACTGCTCCCCGCCGTAAAAACGGCGAGGCTTCCCACTTCTCAGGCCGCCACCGTCTTTATGACGGATTTACGCTGGCCTCCGTGGGCAGAGACGACGAGTCCCGCCGCCTGTAATTCTGTTATGCCCTTGCGCTCGATGTTGAGCGCCGCATTGATATCGCGGTCATGTTCGACTCGACAGAAAGGGCATTGCCAGAGCCGCTTACGCAGCGGCATTTCCAGCATTTTGTGACCGCAGCAATGGCAGGTTTTCGAACTGGCGAACCACTGATCCAGTTTGACCAGATGGACGCCTGCCGCTGCGGCTTTGTATTCCAGTTTCTTGATGAAGCCATGCCAGCCCGCATCCCCGATAGCGCGGGCAAGGTGGTGATTCTTCATCATGTTGGCCGATTTCAGCGTCTCCACAATGATCGCTTGGTTTTCGTCAACCATTGAACGAGACAGTTTGTGTTGAAAATCGGCGCGGGCATTCGCTACCCGCTCGTGTACGGCGGCAAGCCTCTGTCGTGCTTTACGGCGGTTGGCGCCGCCTTTTTGTTTCCGGGAGAGGGCCTTCTGTTTACGCCTCAGATTACGGCCGGCATTGATAAGATGACGGGGATTAGCCATCTTATCTCCGCTGGATTTGACAGCGTAGTGAGATAATCCCATATCCAAACCTGTCATCTGGGTTATCAAAGCGGGCTTCGCGGGCGCGGCCAGGCCGTCATCACAGAGTATCGAGGCGTAGTATTTACCGGTGGCTGAACGGCTCAGCGTAATGCTTTTCACCTCTCCGGTCATTTCACGGTGCAGACGGGCTTCTATCGGCGATAATTTGGGTATTTTTATTGCCCCGTCCAACACCTTCACCCCGACACAATGATAGCTGGACTGCCTGCCATGCTTGCGTTTGAATGTCGGGAAGCGCGCTTTCAGCTTCGGATTAAAAAAGTGGGAAAACGCCATATCGAGGTTAATCACCGCCTGCTGCAAGGCGATGGAATCATACGCTTTGAGCCAGGCATACCGGCGGGATTTTTTCGCCACTGACAGTAAGGGTTTGAGGTCTTTACGCGGGCTGAGGTTCACCCCGTGGCGTTGATGAGCGTGCTTCTTGATGTGCAGCGCCTTGTTGTACGCGAAACGAACCGCACCGAACTGAGCATTGAGATAATCAGCCTGTTCGGGTGTCGGGTAAATGCGGACTTTGGTGGCTCTTAACATCATCAGCGCTCATCGGGATAGTTTATGTATTTTAACCGCTTTTTTTGGCCGTGTCCCCCCGGGCTGCCAGTGAACGTGATGGTTAATAACCTGAAAGCCCTGCGGGCTTTTCGCCTTATATCACCGCCCGCATTGGGCGAGGGTTTACGGCGGATTTTGCTAAAACCAGGTCATAACAGTATCGCATATAAGATTTTATCTTCCGGTGATGTACTTATTAGTCGTAAAAACAGCGAAGAAGAAAAAGATCTTGTCATAGAATCATTTCTGAACTTTCTAGCAAAAGACATTCAGAAATATCCTGAACAAGTACAGCAATTAGATGAACAGCTTATTAACCGGGCAAAGTCACTTGTCGCTGGAATAGACATACATCTGAACAACCCATTATCTGCTGACGATGAGTAAAGAACTATGTACGATCGAGTGTGTGTAATAAACGGATGGACTCTTTTTGCTCATCCATGCTTTATAGAACAATTAAAACAAGCAATAGATAAGGTAGTACAACTTCAGCAAAAATATCCAAATGACTACTTGAAAAAAAATGATACAAAACGCCTGACTGCAATCATAAAACTCGTTACTGAAATTATTCCCAATGATCCAGCTAATATAGCCTTTCGTTTAGGTGACACATTGGGTGGAAAAAGACAACACTGGTTCAGAGCAAAATTTTTCCAACAATATCGCCTTTTTTCCGTTTCCACGCCGAAAGTAAAATTATTATCTTTGGCTGGGTAGATGATGAGAGAACAAAAAGGGCATATGGTAATAAGCATGACCTAAAAAAAGTGTCTTACAACGCAGCTGAAAATGATAATGATGGGGATATTCTGGATGTGGTTCGTGAGCGTATCAAAATCCAGCAAAGCGGATCAGAGTTAACCTAGATGAAATTTAACATCGATTTTGATGAGCGAGCCTTAAAATGTATTTTGAAAGGGTTGCGATGAATCGCTCCTTCTCTATTTTTTTAACTTTTGTTTAATGGTTATGTGCCCAATTGATTCATTAGTATCAGCCATTAATTTTCCCTTATCAGGGATAAAGTCAAGCCATGCTTAAGCTTTTACTGTAAACTGACTTTATATATACAGATGCAATAAATTTATTTATTAACAGTCACAGGATAAGCAATGGAAGTACTAAACGGGATCATGCAGGCATTATGGCAGCATGACTTTTCTAAACTTGCCAACCCCGATGTTGTCTGGATTATCTATGGCATTCTATTTGTGACACTGGTTCTGGAAAATGGCTTATTACCTGCCGCCTTTCTACCCGGTGATACTCTGTTAATCCTTTCTGGCGCATTAATTGCCAAGGGAGTCATGAGTTTTATCCCAACCGTTTTTATATTAACAACGGCGGCAAGTATCGGTTGCTGGCTTGGTTATCTTCAAGGGCTATGGCTTGGTGATACCAAACGAGTTAAGAATTGGCTGGCACAACTTCCTATTCAGTATCGCCAACGCGCTAACGAGTTGTTTTTCAAACATGGTCTGGCCGCTTTACTGATCGGCCGTTTTTTGGCTTTTGTCCGCACTCTGTTACCAACATTGGCTGGTATATCCGGCCTTAACAGTAAACGCTTTCAAGTTTTTAACTGGTTAAGTGGCTTATTATGGGTTGTCATCGTGGTCGGTTTTGGTTATCTCCTCAATCAGATACCGTTTATTAAGAATCACCAAGATCTGGTGATGAACATTTTGATAATTTTACCCATAGTGCTGTTGTTAAGTGGTTTAAGCGCCTCCTTGCTGATGTATTGGCGCCATAAGAAAATCTCGGCGGCAAAACGTAAATAAAAGTCATCATGGTTTACAAGCAGCAGCAAGGTTTTTATCCTTAACTTAATGTACCAATATTATATGGACTCAAGCTCAGCCACTAAGTGATATTCTTGGTATCGATGCATCACCAAATCGGTCAATCTATGCACTTGACCATGTGTTGATCACAATCATGGCCTGGATCACGCCAATTGTATTACTTTCTTCAATTACTCTTAATATCAACTTAATATCAATCGCCATGATTTTAGCTGATATTTTAAGTCTATCTTTTTATAGGAGTTAGTAATGGATAATCAACCTATTATCAGACTTGCTGATGGGAATCACATGCCACAATTGGGTCTTGGATCATGGGCCGCAGATGACCAACAGATAGCAGAAACAATCCATGCAGCACTAGATATCGGTTATCGGGCAATTGATACCGCCGCTATCTACAACAATGAGAAAGGTGTAGGCAACGCGTTACAAGAAACAGATATCCCCCGTGAGGATATCTTTATCACCACCAAATTGTGGAATGATAGGCACAATGATGTCCGCGCCGCTCTGTCAGAAAGTTTGGAAAAGTTGCAACTAGATTATGTTGACCTTTACCTTATTCACTGGCCGGCACCACCGCAAAATCAATATGTTAACGCCTGGCAACAATTGATTGAATTGCAGAAAGAGGGGCTTATTCGTAGTATCGGCGTTTCTAATTTCCAACCTGAACATATCCAGCGACTAATCAATGAAACCGGCGTTCATCCCGTCATTAATCAGATTGAGTTGCACCCGCTGTTACAACAACGTCAGCTTCATGCCTGGAATGCGACACATAATATCGTTACAGAATCTTGGAGCCCGTTGGCACAAGGAGGAGAAGACGTATTCGATAATCCACTGGTTCAACATCTGGCACAAAAGTATGGCAAAACACCCGCGCAGGTTGTTATCCGCTGGCACATTGATAACGGCATGATTGTGATCCCAAAATCAACCACGCTATCAAGAATTAAAGAGAACTTTGATGTGTTCGACTTCAAACTAGAAAAAGAAGATCTGACCGCGATGACTACGCTAGATATCGGTAAACGTCTGGGGCCAACCCCTGAAACATTCGTTGATTTCAGTGAATTCCTTGAGCTTCTTGAGCAAAGGAATGCTAATGATCAGTGCTGAAAAACAGCGGATAAAATTGATAAGGTGATAGTGGGCAAAGCAGAATTAAAACGTGCGCGGCATCAACGCCGCGCCCCGATTTTGCTGAGCTATTTTCATTATTGATTGACCGGTATAGTCACTAATTGCCCAACAGAGCCGCGATCAGCCATTTCCAGAATCTGGCTGTAATAGAGGAATGGGAAGTGTTCATAAGAGGGCTGGTTCATATAAACCAGTAATTCCACCCGCCCATCAACCCAAACGGTATCCTTCCAACCATAATCTTGCGGTTGAGGTGTCCCACCATTGTGGTTAATCACCTTAAACTGCACACCTTCAATATGGAACGGTTGTGGGACAGAGGCATTTACGATCCAACGCTCCCACGTTCCTTGCTGGCTAGTAATATCTACCCGATTCATATCCCATAACGCACCGTTAATTCCCGGCATATTACCATCAAGATAAATTTCCCGGTTACGGATTGCATTGGAAACCGGCGTCACATCATCAACCAGACGAGATGGGAGATCATCTGTCACCAAAGATAATAAACCTGTTGCCTTAATGGTCAGAACGGTGCTGGAAACCAACACAGTGGAAGGTTCAAACAGCCCACGTAACTTATCAAGTATCCCGGCTGATTCACCGGCGGTAACAACAACCTCTTCCTCTTTGGACATATCAATCAATACTTCACGCCGTTCTCCTGGCGCAAGGGAGAGTTGCTGAACAGCTATCGGCGCAGGCAACAGCCCCAAATCAGTGCCTATCATATAGAAAGGACGACCATCGCTGATCTGTAGCTGATATCGGCGGGCATTGGATGCATTTAGTAACCGTAAACGAATCCAGCCACGAAATACTTCAATGAAAGGATTTTGTACGCCATTCACTAACAGAGTATTACCAATAAATCCGCTATCAGAAGCTGGCTGATATTCAGGAACCCCAAAGTTATCCAACCGTTTATCCTGAAGAATAATCGGGAAATCATTAACACCATAATGTTTTGGCAACGGCAAATGGCGGCTGGTTTCATCTTCCACCAACCACATGCCAGCTAAACCCTTATAAACATGCGGCGCCATCCGATTAGGTGTATTGGCATGATACCAGCAAGTTGCCGCCTGCTGACGAATAGGCAACACTGGCGACCAATCAGACCCCGGAGAAATCTGACGGGCAACCCCGCCAATCAATGTACCCGGTAATTGTAATCCGCTGACGGTCATCGAAACCGGCTCCGCTAGCCGATTGCTGTATATCAGTTTGACATCATCGTTTTTATGAACCCGTACAGTCGGACCAAGATATTGGCCATTAATCCCCCACACACTGGTTTTATATTGTCCATCAAAAGTCCAATGCGCTTTTTGTAAAGTCAGGAATAACGGTTGCCCACTGCGAGATTCCAATAAAGGGGGAACCGGCAAAGCAGTCTGATGATTTTTGCTGGCCCGAACCCATAAAGGAGCGGCGCCGATACACATCGCCAAGCCTGATACCTGAATAAATTGGCGCCGACTAAATGACATATTTTCTCCGCGATAAACCTAATTAAATTCCGGGTTTATATGGCTCAAAAATAGTTGAGACACTGCAATCATTCACCCCGGCAGCGAATAACTCATTATTGAAGTTATTGAAGCTTATTATCCTTTTGATTGCGCTTAACAAAAACATTATTTATCAAGCGCTCATCATAACGCGAATATGAAGGGAATTAAACTATCTGAATGCATTACACGAATCTTTCCCATCCAGCGAAGTACATATCATTTCCGACTAATAATAAATTGTGATCATGGACAACGAACAAAAATCCTCACATATACTAAATATGTGAGGATTAAAGTACGTTTAAAAGCTATCGCCTTTGTCAGTCCCACACTTTATTATAAAAGAGTGGTCAAGAATAACCTGTTATGAGTACTTATCCTGTTTCTCCATTGCAGCCAATTCCTCATCCAGCTGCTCTATTTTAGCTTTCATTATCTGATGACAATATTCCGCCAGTTCACGCACCTGATCTTTGGTATATCCAGAAGTATCAATGGGCGGCAACATTTCAACAATGACTGAGCCATTATTCCAGCGATTCAACTTAATATTGTCATTAGTAATGGAAGAAACGCAGACCGGGACAATCGGTACTCCCGCCGAGATCGCAGCGTGAAAAGCACCGGTTTTAAACGGCAACAAACCTCGGCCACGACTGCGGGTACCTTCCGGGAACATCCAAACAGAAAGACGACGATTTTTAATCTGCTCCACAACCTGGGCAATCGTGCCATGTGCTTTAGCACGGTTAGCACGATCAATTAGGATATTACCTGCCAGCCAATAAAGCTGACCAAAAAATGGGATCAGCACCAGACTTTTTTTACCCACCGTCACTGTGCCAGGCTGAACCGCATTGGACATGGTTATCATGTCATAGTTGTTTTGGTGGTTGCCAATGTAGATACTCGGACCATAATGCCTGGCTTCCGCAGGAATACGTTCAATAATTTTGACGCCAAATATTTTCGACAACCGACCAAACATATTACCAAACACCATAACATGGTCAGGATGACGTGGCCTGAATAAACAGTAAATAGCACCAGAGACACACACTACAATCGAAAACAGAATAACAATAATGCCGCGAATAATTGCTAACATAATCCCCTCTTATTTAATCCTACTATTTAGTTACGCAATAGCAGATGGTGTCTCAACCTGAACCCGTTCAATACGCTGCAACCCTCGAGGTAGAGGGGTTCCCTTACGACCACGTTCTGCCCGGAATTTCTGAAGATCTTCAGGACGCAGCGTCAATTTACGTTTGCCAAAGTAAAGTGTAATAGACGATTGTGGCGATAGTATCAATAACCAACTCAACAGGTCATTTTCTGAGACTGACTGAACAGAAATTATCTTATTCCCTTTCCCTTTAGAAAGCTGAGGCAAATCTGCAACCGGGAACATTAACATTCGACCTGAGCTGGTTATTGCCAGCAGCATATCATCCTGCGGGTGAGTTATTTCCAGCGGCGTCATGACGCGAGCATTTTCCGGCAAGGTAATCAGTGCCTTACCCGCTCGGTTTTTAGCGACCAAATCACTAAAATTACAGATAAAACCATAACCGGCATCAGAGGCCATCAGAAATTTCTGTTCATCAGGCGCCATCAGTACATGCTCCACCGTTGCCCCGACCGGCAAAGTCAGTTTCCCGGTCAGTGGTTCCCCTTGCCCTCTGGCAGAAGGCAAATCCCGCGAATCAAGCGAGTAACTGCGACCTGTTGTATCAATAAAAACAACCGGCTGGCTACTCTTACCTCGGGCTGCACCACGGAAACTATCGCCCGCTTTGTAATTCAACCCGGCCGGATCGATATCATGGCCTTTTGCACTACGAACCCAACCCATCTCAGACAATACGATAGTCACCGGCTCAGAAGGCGCAATGTCATGCTCACTCATCGCTTTGGCTTCATCACGCTCTCTCATTGGAGAACGACGCTCATCGCCATAAGTAGCCGCATCAGCTACGATCTCTTTCTTCAACAGCGTGTTCAGTTTGCGCTCAGACCCCAGAATCGCCTGTAACTTATCACGCTCTTTTGCCAGCTCATTCTGTTCGCCACGGATTTTCACCTCTTCCAGTTTAGCTAAGTGGCGTAATTTCAGCTCAAGAATAGCTTCTGTTTGCGTCTCACTTAAACCAAAACGTGACATTAATACCGGTTTTGGTTCATCTTCACTACGGATAATGTGAATAACTTCATCAATATTGAGAAATGCGATCAGTAAGCCTTCCAGCACATGCAGGCGCTTAAGGACTTTTTCCAGACGATGATTCAGACGCTTACGAACGGTTTCCCGGCGGAATACCAGCCATTCGGAGAGGATCTCAACCAGCCCTTTCACGGTCGGACGGTTATCCAACCCAATCATATTCAGGTTGACGCGATAACTCTTTTCCAAATCTGTGGTCGCAAACAGATGATTCATCACCAGTTCCAAATCAACCCGGTTTGTGCGAGGGACAATAACCAGACGCGTTGGATTTTCATGATCCGATTCATCACGCAAGTCATCAACCATCGGCAGCTTTTTAGCCCGCATTTGGTTAGCGATCTGTTCCAACACTTTGGCGCCAGAAACCTGATGCGGCAGCGCAGTGATCACGACATTGCCATCTTCTTTCGACCAAACAGCACGCATCCGTACTGAACCACGGCCATTTTTATAAATCTTACGGATATCTTCGTGAGAAGTGATGATCTCTGCTTCGGTCGGATAATCAGGGCCTTTAACGTGCTCCATCAAATCATCAAGGGAACTCTGCGGCTTATCCAGCAGCGTGACCAGCGCATTCGCCACTTCACGAGCGTTATGAGGCGGAATATCTGTCGCCATCCCCACCGCAATACCGGTGGTGCCATTCAGCAAAATATTTGGCAGACGCGCCGGCAGCATTTTCGGTTCCTGCAACGTGCCGTCAAAGTTTGGCACCCAGTCAACAGTACCGTGGCCTAATTCAGTCAACAACAACTCGGCATATTTGGACAGGCGAGACTCGGTATAACGCATCGCGGCGAAAGATTTGGGATCATCCGGCGCTCCCCAGTTGCCTTGCCCATCCACTAAAGGATAACGGTAAGAAAATGGCTGCGCCATGAGCACCATCGCTTCATAACAGGCGCCATCGCCATGTGGATGGTATTTACCTAGTACATCACCCACGGTACGGGCGGATTTCTTAAATTTGGCGGTATTGTTCAACCCCAATTCCGACATGGCATAAACAATACGGCGCTGAACCGGTTTCAAACCGTCACCGATAAAAGGCAGCGCCCTATCCATGATGACGTACATGGAGTAGTTCAGGTAGGCGGTTTCCGTAAATGAGTGGAGCGGCAAACGCTCCACGCCATCGTGAGTTATCTCACTCATTCGTTAATTTCCTCAAAATCTTCTTTGACTATCCCTGTGGGTGTTACACTTCAATTTCTACACTATCGCCCTTCTCTTGCAGCCAGTTTCGGCGATCTTCTGAACGCTTCTTCGCCAGAAGCATATCCATCACAGAGAAGGTTTCCTGATAGTTTTCATCATCGATAGTCAATTGCACCAGACGGCGGGTATTCGGGTCTAACGTTGTTTCACGCAATTGCATGGGATTCATTTCACCTAATCCTTTAAAACGCTGTACGTTAGGCTTACCCCGTTTGCGGCTTAGGCGATCCAACACCGCGCTTTTTTCCTCTTCATCCAGTGCGTAATACACTTCTTTACCTAGATCAATACGATATAAAGGCGGCATTGCCATATAAACATGGCCATTTTTAACCAACGTTGGAAAATGGCGGACAAACAGTGCGCATAACAGCGTCGCAATATGCAAACCGTCTGAGTCCGCATCCGCCAGAATACAGATTTTGCCATAACGTAACTGGCTGAGATCGTGGCTATCCGGGTCGATCCCAATCGCAACGGAGATATCATGGACTTCCTGTGATGCCAACACTTCATCCGAAGAGACTTCCCAAGTATTCAGAATCTTCCCTTTCAGCGGCATGATAGCTTGATATTCACGGTCACGCGCCTGTTTTGCCGAGCCTCCCGCAGAATCGCCTTCCACCAGAAACAGCTCCGTGAAATTGAGATCCTGTGATGTGCAATCAGCCAGTTTTCCCGGTAATGCCGGGCCGCTGGTCAATTTTTACGCACAACCTTTTTCGCGGCACGCATTCTACGTTGTGCGCTGGCGATCGCCAGTTCAGCCAGTTGCTCTGCCTCTTGAACGTTCTGGTTCAGCCACAAACTGAAAGCATCTTTAACAACACCAGAAACAAAGGCGGCAGATTGGCGCGAAGACAGGCGTTCTTTCGTCTGACCAGCAAATTGCGGGTCCTGCATTTTTACCGACAGAACATAAGTACAGCGATCCCAAATATCATCGGCGGCAAGCTTCACGCCACGTGGCATGATATTGCGAAATTCGCAAAATTCACGCATTGCATCCAGTAATCCCTGACGCAGCCCGTTTACATGTGTTCCACCCTGCATCGTCGGGATAAGGTTCACATAACTTTCAGCCAGTAATTCTCCCCCTTCCGGCAGCCAAAGCAACGCCCAGTCAACCGCTTCGGTTATGCCGCTGAAAGTACCGACAAAAGGCGCTGTCGGCAATGTTATCAGGCCATTCACCGCCGCCATGAGATAATCAGTCAGACCATCGGCATAACACCATTTCTGTTCTGTATCATTGATTTTGTCTTTAAAAACAATTTCTACTCCCGGACATAAAACCGCTTTCGCCTTCAACAAATGAGTCAAGCGAGAAACCGAGAAACGTGGGCTGTCAAAGAAACTTTCATCAGGCCAGAAGTGAACACTGGTACCGGTGTTGCGTTTACCACAACTGCCTATCACTGTCAGTTCCTGCACT
Organism: Photorhabdus akhurstii; assembly: GCF_019090985.1. Taxonomy (NCBI): domain Bacteria; kingdom Pseudomonadati; phylum Pseudomonadota; class Gammaproteobacteria; order Enterobacterales; family Morganellaceae; genus Photorhabdus; species Photorhabdus akhurstii. Next base: position 4,570,571 of record NZ_CP020335.1, read on the forward strand.
TTATCGCCATTTTCAAAAGCAATCTGATAAACCTGACTATTACGGCGAACAGTGACTTCAATCCGCTTGGACAAAGCGTTAACCACCGAGATCCCCACACCGTGGAGACCACCAGAAAACTGATAGTTTTTATTCGAAAATTTACCACCGGCATGTAAACGGCTCAGGATCAATTCAACCGCTGAAACCCCTTCTTCTGGATGAATATCAACCGGCATGCCGCGGCCATCATCAATGACCTCCAGTGACTGATCGCTATGAAGGATCACTTCAATATGTTTAGCGTGCCCCGCCAAAGCTTCATCCACGCTGTTATCGATCACTTCCTGTGCCAAATGGTTCGGACGAGTTGTATCAGTGTACATTCCCGGACGACGGCGAACCGGCTCCAGACCACTGAGAACTTCAATGGCATCTGCGTTGTAACTAGATTGAGTCATGTTGTAATTCTGTTGGTTGCTTCTTGATTAAAGGGCTAATCAGTTTTGTATACTGTTGATAATACCAGTCGTTCAAACATTTTTGGCAAGTTTTTTCTCACCATCATTAGAAAGCCCAAGAAAATTGATGATTTGTGGGAAATAGTGTTCAAACCCGATAAAGGCATGATTACCGCCAGATTCAATAGTTTGCTTACATAATACCAGATAAGCAACCGCCTGGCGGTAATCAAGTACCTCATCTCCGGTTTGCTGCAATAACCAGATAAGATCCGGTGACTCCAGAGGTTCAATCTGCATGATTTTGAGATCATGAACATGGCGCGGTTCCAACGTATATCGTTGGTTGGTATAGGGATTAATATTTTCCCCAAGATAATCCCGCAGTAACTCAAACGGACGCACGGCTGGATTGACAACGACAGCAGGCAAACTGAAACATTGTGAAAGCCATATCGCCAGATAACCACCGAGAGAAGAGCCAACGATACCCAAATTATCCCCGGCACGCTCCATCACCAAATTTTCCAGCAACTCAGCCGCTTCTTCCGGATAAGGCGGTAACTGAGGCACCAACATTTCAATGTCAGGATGATGCTGATGCAGCCACGCTTTTAGGGCATTTGCTTTTGCAGACTGCGGGGAGCTGTTAAAACCGTGCAAATAGAGTAACGTTGACATCAGGCCGTGCTCCTCAATTGTGCGTAAATACCACCGGCCACTACACTCCTGTGCAACAAGCCACAAATGGTGAGGCTTGATAAATCCAATAAACAGAGAGTAACACAGCGGCACAAAGAGACAAACACAACCTAATATCCATCCGAATCTAAATCAGGGCAGAACTCATTGCTCTCCAGTCGATGGATCTGAGTTGTCAGACCAAATTCGCCACGGTCAGAAATAGACAATTCGAGATAACGCCACCCCGGCGCGACCGTATCAAGCGTAAAATTAGTGCAATGTGGCTTGAATTGCACGCTTGTTGATGGTGTCGCCATCATACGGATGCCATTCCAATCCATATCCATCTCCTGATGGATATGCCCGCAAAGCATCGCCTTAACCCGTGAGTAACCTTGCAGATACTGGGCCAGAATATGTGAATTGCGCAAACTATGCTGATCCAGCCAAGTACAACCTGATGGTAATGGATGATGATGAAGCAGGATCACCGTGTAACGTTCAGGGTACTGATCCAGGCACTTTTTCATCCATTCAAGCTGATATTCCGACAACTCCCCATGAGGAACGCCCTGCACCTGACTATCAAGCATCAGAAGTTGCCAGTGCTTACCGACTAAAATTTGTTTCGACGGAGAAACGCCAGCCGCCGCCAAGGCATCCACCATCGCGGGCTGGTAATCATGATTACCCGGCAACCAGACACAAGGCGCCGGTAAACGGGCAATACCATCAGCGAAATGTCGATAAGCTTCCAGCGACTGATCTTGCACCAAATCACCTGTCGCTACGATTAAATCAATATCAGCATTTTGCTTGAGGACGGCATCCAGCACCGCCTGGTAACTGCGATACGTATTGATACCCAATAAAGTATCTTCTTTGCTGGCAAAAAGATGCGTATCTGTTATTTGCAATATTTTGGCTGTGGTTCCCTCTACCACAGGCAGTTCAAACTGGCTTTCCAAATGGTTTCCTTGTCCTATAAGTCATCGGCGAGCATCATAACTCGTTTTAACGCAAGAGATCTGCTGACTGGCACACACTTCCCTTTTCTCGGTTAAAAATTAGGAATTATCTGAATTCCACTCTTTTTTTAATTTTTCATGGTGTAATGCCAGCCATTGTATCGCAATAACGGAAGCAGCATTATCAATAATTCCTTCTTCCATCCAATGATAAGCTTGTTCACGACTGACTACATGCACCCGAATATCTTCATGTTCACCAGATAATCCATGAATACCCGTCGCTGTCGTAGCATCCACTTCCCCCACCATCACAGAGATACGTTCAGTTGTTCCTCCTGGGCTGGAGAGATAACTCAACACCGGCTTGCAACGTTTAACTTCAATTCCTGCCTCTTCCATTGTTTCGCGGCGTACCACCTGTTCCACCTCTTCGCCCTCTTCAATCATACCGGCAACAATTTCCAGTAACCACGGCGTTGCTTTCGTCTCTATTGCCGGAATACGTATCTGCTCTATCAACACAACCTCATCACGACGTGGATCATAAGGCAACAACGCACCGGCATGGCCCCGCTCAAAAACTTCACGGCTAACCTCTTCACTCCAACCACCCGCAAACAAGCGATGACGGAAGCGGTAATTTGTCAGTTTAAAGAACCCATTGTATAAACTTTTTTTCGTGATAATTTCCACATCCTGCTTATCTAATATGACTGGTGTTGACGGCTTCTTATGCATAAAATTCTCCTAAATAGTTTCTTACTTGCTAGCCACTAAGATGATATTAATCAAGCGGAGTTAAAAAATTCATCCTTTGGTGGTGTAAAGTTAAGCTAAATTAAGGCAATATGGCACAAACGGCTACCTTTGGCTGATAGCATACTCTGCTAGAATCAGTAACATTTCGTTTTTCACCAAGGCAACGTAAGAGTCTATCCCAATAGGCGTAATTGGTGCAGGCCGTTCTTGTAATTGAACAGTGAACTCGGGCAGCGGGCAGCCCCCAGAGCATTCACTCTTTATTACAAAGCATGGCAAATAAAATAGCCTAATGGGACAGACAACGAGCAAAATAGCTGTGCAATCAAGGAATTACAATGAAGAAACTGCTCTCCATTTTTATCGCTATGAGCCTGACGGGATTTAGTTCGATGAGTCAGGCGGAAGATCTTTTGCAAGTTTATAAGCAAGCAAAAGAGAGTAACCCTGAACTACGTAAATCAATGGCTGAACGTAATAAAGCTTTTGAAAAAATTAATGAATCCCGTAGCCCATTATTACCTCAGTTGGAATTAAATACCGGATACTCCTATAACAGTGGTTACCGCGATCAACGTGATACAGAAAGCAATACATTGAATGCGAAGCTTGGCTTGAGTCAGACCATTTTTGATATGTCTAAATGGCGCCAATTGAACTTAGAAGAAAAAACGGCAGGTATTGCTGATGTTACCTATCAAAGCAGTGAGCAAAAACTGATTCTGGATAGTGCAACAGCTTATTTCAAAGTACTACGCACCATTGATACGCTCTCCTACATTGAAGCTCAGAAAGCGGCCATTTACCGCCAGTTGGACCAAACGACTCAACGTTTTAATGTCGGTCTGGTTGCAATTACTGATGTCCAGAACGCCCGTGCTAACTACGATGACGTACTCGCTCAGGAAGTTGTCAGCCGTAATGATCTGGACAATGCACTGGAAGCTCTGCGTCAGGTAACGGGTATTTATTACCCTCGCCTAGCCTCGCTGAATATTGATCATTTCAAAACACAGAAACCAGCAGCAGTGGATATTCTGCTAAAAGAGGCAGAGAAACGTAATTTAAATCTGCTATCTGCCCGCTTAGGTCAGGATCTAGCTCGTGAACAAATCAAAGCAGCCCAAACCGGCCATATGCCAACTATTGATTTAGGCGCTTCTACCAATGTTTCAAATAGCCAGTTTCATGGTTCTAATCGTCAAGCAGGCAGCAAAGAAAGTGCCTATAATGGCGAGAACAGCGTTGCCCTGACGCTTCGTCTGCCAATTTATAGCGGAGGCGCAACCAGTTCCCGAGTTGAACAGGCACAATATGGTTTTGTCAGCGCCAGTGAACAATTAGAGAGCGCTTACCGTAATGTTGTACAGACTGTCCGTTCTTCCTTTAACAACATATCTGCTTCCATCAGCAGTATCGACGCCTATAAACAGCTTGTTGTCTCGGCGCAAAGCTCTCTCGACGCAATGGAAGCAGGTTATCAAGTTGGTACACGTACCATTGTTGATGTACTGAATGCCACTACCAAGCTGTACGATGCCAAACAAAAGCTATCCAATGCTCGCTATGATTATCTGATTAATCAACTGAATATTCAGCACGCCCTTGGTACGCTAAATGAGAAGGATTTAGTTGCTCTGAACAATTCGCTAGGTAAACAGCTCTCAACTTCCGCTAACAGCATTGTTCAAGAAATGGCAGCACCAACAACATCTGGCCGTAATTAATTCACTCCTTCACCTTCACTAATTAACGGCCCGCCAGAAAAGCGGGCTGTTTTATTTCCAGCCAATAACAATTTATTCCGAAAGAAAACCCGATATTTATCTTAATACAAAAAATATATAACTCAGAAAAGTCCTTCAAATGGACTCCAGCTCTTGCTCTTCACGGTTTCTTTCAAATAATAAGCATAATTAGCAGTAGTACTCCATATTGCCGCAAAACTAAACTGAACCGCCAAAATAGCAGCAAAAGGGAGTTCAATCCCCAGAACGCCTTCCATACCCCCCAATATCATCATCACGACAGCAGCGATTCCAAGTAAAGTCAGATTTTTCCGCCATAAACCTAAAACAAAGAAGTAAATGAAACCAAAAAAGAAGGCAATAAAATTCATGTTCAACAATATACGACGCATAGAGGGTTCTGCTTTCATGGCAGCTTTGTGCTCAGGCGTTTTAGGAGCACCATGCTGTTCAAAGAATGCAAAACGTGTCTGCCACCTTTCTGAATAATGACTCTTCTCCATACGACTTAATTTCCTTAATTAAAATAGAAAATACAACACCAATAATATAATAATGCCTGTTATTAATTTAAGATTATATTCCTAGGATTATTTTCTGGAGATATAAAATAGAGAATATAATTAGTAGATTCACTTACATCATCATGTTACATATTCAATCACCCTTAATTTACCGTAATTAATGGATTTAAGATTAATACCATAAAATATTAATTACAGCACTATTTTTCTAAAAAATGGAGGTTTTTCAACATTAAAACCAGATTAAACAGAACACCAGACACTCAATATCCGGCAATCCCTTTATCAGACAAAAAATCAGGCTAGCAATTTGAAGGTTTATGCTTTAATTTTGTTCATATTTCCCCTATCCTTAAGACTATTTCATGCAAGAATTATAGACACCTAAAATCTGGGTATACGACTATGACAATAAAGCGGACCAAAGATATTAACCACGGCACCTTCCGTAAGGCTTGGCGTAACTATCGCCTTGCACCTGTGGCAATGGCTGTCAGTGCGGTTTTCATGTTATCTGCCTGTGAAAAGAGTGATGAAACTGTCTCTCTTTACATGAATGCAGATGAATGTTCTAAAGCCAATCCATCACAAAGTGAGCAATGTACTACTGCTTATAACAATGCGTTGAAAGAAGCGGAAAAAACAGCGCCTAAATATGCCACCAAAGAAGACTGTATTGCCGAATTTGGTGAAGCACAATGTACTCAAACCCCAGCACAAGCTGGCCCTGGCACCTCCACCTCCAGTACTGCCGCCAATGGCCAAGCACAGGCACAGCAGCAGCAAAGCGGCAGCTTCTGGATGCCGCTGATGGCAGGTTATATGATGGGGCGTCTAATGGGAGGCGGTTCAGCGCCGTCACAACCTCTGTTTAGCTCCAAATCCGCCACCAGCCCGGCAAACGGTCAATTCGTTGATGCGTCGGGTAAAAGCTATGGCCCTGCAACCGCAGGTGGGCGTTCCATGACAGTGCCTAAAACAGCTATGGCGCCAAAACCAGCAACAACCACAACCATTACCCGTGGCGGCTTCGGTGACTCTGTTGCAAAACAGTCAGCCATGCAACGCAGCAGCGCCTCTTCTGGCTCCACATCTCGTTCAGCGGGAGGCTAACCAAGGATGAAACGTATTGCTATTACTGAACGCCCGGATTGGCGTGAAAAAGCGATAGAATATGGCTTTAATTTTCACACCATGTATGACGAACCCTACTGGTGTGAAGAGGCTTATTACCAGTTTTCGCTTGCCCAAATTGAAGAAATCGAGGCCACCACTGCTGAACTGCACCAAATGTGTTTGCAAGTAGTGGAGAAAGTCGTCGATAGTGAAGAGTTGTTGACTAAGTTTCAAATTCCAAAGCATTGTTGGGATTTTGTTCGTAGCTCCTGGGTTACCAGTCAGCCATCACTCTATTCCCGTTTAGATTTGGTTTACGACGGTAAAAGCCCGGCAAAATTGTTGGAAAATAATGCTGATACACCAACTTCGCTATATGAGTCCGCTTTTTTCCAATGGATCTGGTTAGAAGATCAGATGAATGCCGGGTTACTACCAGCACATGCCGATCAATTCAACAGCATGCAAGAGCAATTGATCGAACGCTTTGCTCAGTTGCGTGATGAACATGGCTTTGGCTTACTGCACATGGCCTGCTGTCAGGATACGGAAGAAGATCGCGGTACTGTTCAATACTTGCAAGATTGTGCGCTGGAAGCGGGTGTTCCAACTGAGTTCTTATTTATTGAAGATATCGGTCTGGGGGAAAAAGGCCAGTTTACTGACCTGCAAGACCAGGTGATCAGTAATTTGTTCAAACTCTACCCTTGGGAGCTGATGTTCCGTGAGATTTTCGCGACCAAATTAGAAGATGCTGGCGTTCGTTGGTTAGAACCCGCCTGGAAAAGTATTATCTCTAACAAAGCATTGCTACCAATGTTGTGGAAGATGTTTCCAAATCATCCAAACCTGCTACCCGCTTATTTCGCCGATGATAATTATCCGGCAATGGATAGCTATGTTATTAAGCCGCTGTTCTCACGGGAAGGGGCTAATATTCGTATTATTGAAAAGGGTAAGGAAATTGCCAACGTTGATGGTCCTTACGGTAAAGAAGGTATGATCGTTCAGCAATTTCATACACTGCCAAAATTCGGGGACAATTATACGTTAATTGGTAGCTGGCTGGTAAATGATCAGCCTTGCGGTATTGGTTTGCGGGAAGACAGCGAACTTATAACTCAGGATTTATCCCGCTTCTACCCACATATTATTTTGGATTAATTCTCAATAGGGAGGAATGAGGAATAGAGTTAAATATCCAAAATTCCTCCCTTAAATATCCAATGAAGAAACTTTGTACCCTTATAAATTTATAATAAAGGTAAATACTATGGCGAACACAATATATTTAACCATTACAGGTAAGAAACAAGGGCTTATATCCAGTGGTTGTTCTACCTATGATTCCATCGGCAATAAATATCAAACTGGTCATGAAAATGAAATTTATGTTTACTCATTTGACCACGATATCAGCAGAGAACAGAATGTTAATCATGCACCTATCTCAATCACTAAACCTATAGATAAGTCATCTCCGCTATTAGGCATAGCAATATCAGAAAATGAATCTATCAATTGTAGATTAGATTTTTATAGAACATCAAATAATGGTGCTCAGGAAAAATATTATTCAATTGAAATTATGCACGCCTCGATAAAAAGCATATCCACCCATTATCCTAATTCACTTACCCATAATGACGCGCAGCCCTACGAAATAATATCCATTGCCTATGGCAATATAACATGGAAACACCATATTGCAGGTACATCTGGATATAGTATATGGGATGAAAGGGTCAGTTAAAATTAATATATTGGGGAGAAATCCCCAATATATTTTCAATTATTTTATCTCTTTTGAAAAAACCAATATCAAACATTTATTTCCTTTATGAATAGTTTTCATAATATCAAACAATAATTAGAGCTTATTAAACTCATTTAACATTTTCAGCGAAGGTTAATGCTAAGCAATGTTCTTTTTTCTCATTCTCAACTACAGACGATTTTGACAATATAAAAGAATCATCATATATAGTCTCAAAACCTTTCATATACCATATTTCATCATTATTTACTGTATAACCAGTTGATTTCATATAATTAATCATTCTATTATAGCTATTATCCATATCTCTCAAATCACAAAAATAAACGGAGCTATATATCGGCGATGATTCATCATTAGGATAATATTCAAAAAAATAATTTTTAGAAATACGAGGGGCTTCTTTTATTTTTTCATCAGTAAGAAGATGATACTTTAAAAAATCACTTTCTTTATAAAGAACATTAGGCATCATAAATAACCATAAAAATAAACATATACAAGATAACGCCATCATTAGTATCATCACTATTGTTATGGTTAATTTCTTCATAATTTCAGGCCATAAATCGTTGTAGGTTTATAATGACTAATAACAATATCTTTTTCATAAGATATTTATCAACAGGTCCATAACAACCCCATATCTTATAGTCATATTCTTTATTTTTAGGCTTTGTTAAAGACATATAATTTCTTGGTAATACAGACTTATAGAAACCGAGTAAATTTGAAACCAAATCTTCGCAACTAAATTCACTATCACTAAAAACGGGAAAAGAACGAGTTTGATTATAAAGTTTCAAACTCCAATGAAATACAATACATTATTGAATGTAAAAACACGTCATAGCCAATTTACTTATCTTTGACTACGGACGTAAAATCAGACCACTGTTCAATACGGAACGCACGAATATCACGGACTGACGGAGGAAACCAAGATTGCGCCTTGAGGGATTGGATCGCCATAAAAAGCTGAGCCATATTCTCATCGTCACTGATATACAAACTGCCTTGTACACGCCGAAAACCATATTGCGCCAGCGTTGCACCAATTTCAGCGTACGCTTGTGAGACCCCTTTAGGGTGATGCTGTTCTGTGTCAACAACAACTAAATCAAATGCAATGGCGTACATTCAGGCCGCCTTAGGATCATCGTTGACATGTTTCAGACGATATTCAGTCTTCTCACCAGTTTCAACCAGCACAACCTCAACCAACCAGTCACCATCCTCTAACGGGCGAATCAGTTGCCCCACTTCATATTTAGGCCCAAATGCACCAAAGCTTTTAATTGTACCGACAGGTACTCGGGGAACACTTATCATGACCATTCCTCATTATTGAAATCCATTGATAATGTAGTATTTTGATAACATCGTTTCAAGAAAAATAGCGATATCACGCCTTTCACAAACCTACGTTTTCAAAAACAAGGAAATAGTATTCCTCGCTGTTTTGTCTTGCCTGTTACCGATCAGGTAGTCCATTTGCCTTACCGACAGCAATGCCGAACCGATCCACCATTACACACTTAATGCCATCCTTCGTCATGGCGGCTCAACCTCTGCGAGATCTAGAACCACGCCGTCGCTATGTGACTTTAATTACAGTGATTCTCATTTACGGCTTTTTTCGCTCGCACTCTATTAATCTACTCATGAATCTTTAACATATTTCAATCTACAACCAAAGTTTCAACAAAACCTGCATCTTCAACTTTAGTTTGACATATCAATCTGAAAATATCAGAGTTCTCCGTTGCTGATCCCAACGCCAACAAGATTGATCTCCCGTGATACACACACCTCCCAACCAACGCTCCAAGGGAAAACTATCCATCCAATCCTGCTTATTAGACAATAATTCCTGACCAAACTGCGTCAATATCAATGTTAAAGACCCAGAGTCAAAATATATCGCGGGTTCTGGTGAAAGGCGCAGATTATCAATAATGGCATCAAGCATAATATCTCCCAACCAAGGCAGAGGTTCATGATGCTCTGTCAGTTGCTGAAATAATTGCTCATTTGTACAAGGCTGCTCCGCCAAAATATTCAGCACTAATTGCTCTGTTAAACCCAATCCATTATCAAATGAAGGAAATTCCTGACAATGACGAAGTAATGCCTGAGAGAGGTAAGGAAGCTCATGTGCTACTTTTCCTACCATTTCAATTAAATGTGAAGGATTATCTGAACGAAACTGCTCCCAAACTTCGCTCCCCAATTGACACTGAATAGCCGTAACTGGCTGGCGATTCTGCCACAACAGAAGCAATGATTCCTCAGGTAACTGCCCAAGCCCAATAAACCGCCTACTGCCAGGGTAATGATTAACTGTCACCATCTCCAATAATAGCGCAGGATATCTATTAAAATGCGCCAAGCATCGGGCGAGAGTCAATTGGTCATAGCTATCATGCTCAAACCACAGTACGACGCGCTGATATTTGGCAGAAGCAGATAACAAAATTTGCTCTTCCTGTTCACGCTGATAAATAAGTTGATTCTGATTGACACCAATCCGTGCAACATAATGTTCAGAAAGAAATTTTACCCGTTTCGATAACCAACTCTTATCTGACACTACCGGCCCTTGGCAGAATGGATCACTGTAGGCCAAAAAGTCTCCGCGAAAGCCTGCCAGAGTAAGATTGTTCTGGATATCAGATCCGCAACGAATATGTAGCGTCGAAAGTTCATGATCTGGTGTTAAGCCCTGAGTTTGGATCGCTATTCGGGCCTGTTCCATCGCTGTCACATGGGCTTTCAATTTAGACCAACCCGGAAGTCCCAGTTCACGGGCAATTATCCACTGAGCATCACTCAATCGATTGTGCTGTTGAACCAATTCATCTTGCGTTAAATGCGGATAATGGCGACGAAAACGCTCAATTGCTTCAGGAAATGATTGTCGCAATGCATTACGCAACTCTTTTGCCCGCTTACGCTGCTGCTCAAGAGTAATTCTAAATGGTGAAGGGGAAAATAAAGACGAAGCTCTGGGTTGAGTCATGATCGCAGCCCTTTTCTAAAGTCTGTGTCCGCCAATCAGACAGAAAAGGGAAAGCCATACGGCATACCGTTTCAATGATCATGGGCGCAGCCCTTTCCGCGGACAAGGTGGCGATGATCTCGCCGTCGGTCATCCTAACAAAAGGAGAAAGGGCTTTCAATCAATATGATAGCCACAGAAGTTAACTATTCAACCAACCTGCACAGACAACATACTCAGCGAACCAGACTCAAGACCATCTACAGGAATGGAAACCGCTTCTTTCCTATCCCACGTTCCCATGATATACAGCAACGGTAAAAAGTGTTCAGGAGATGGATTGGATAACTGCCCCTCTTCCCTGTCCAGTGCATGAATCAAAGGGTAAGGCTGTTCATTGCTGGTAAGGTTATCACGCACATAATGGTTAAATGATTCTGCCCAGGGATATGGTTCAGCATTAGGTTCCTGCCTCTTCATGGTACGAAGATTGTGTACCACATTACCACTTCCCAAGATTAAAACACCTTCATCTCGTAAAGCAGCCAGCTTTTTCCCTAATTCATAGTGGTACGTCGCTGGTTTGGCGTTATCTATACTCAGTTGAATGACTGGAATATTGGCCTGAGGATACATCTTAACCAGAATTCCCCAAGTCCCATGATCCAACCCCCATTGATGATGATCAGCATAAACTTCCACAGGTTCCAGCATCTCCTGCACTAAAACCGCCAGTTCTGGCGATCCCTTCGCCGGATACTGAGTTTCATACAATTCCTGAGGGAAACCACGAAAATCATGGATAGTCTTCGGTTGACTCATGGCGGTTACTGCTGTGCCATTGGTATACCAATGAGCAGAAATCGCCAAAATCGCTCTGGGTACAGGCAGTCTTTCACCAAGTTCACGCCACACATTGGTATAGCGATTTTCTCCCAGTACATTCATTGGACTGCCATGACCAATAAACAGTGCCGGCATTCTGGAAATATTCATAACGACCTCTCACACCAAAATATAGGTAATTTTAATACTTGCGGATAGGTTACGCCTTTCAGATCAGCAAAACAGTGGGCTAACGGTGATGGAGTTTTTCAAAAAAATTGAAAAGTCACAGCTTGCGTAAACTGTGACTTTAGAGAACGTGTAGGTTATAACTGATTTTCGTCCGTTTATCGGACAATTACGCCTCAGCTTGCTATCTGTTCTATTGCCTGGCGATAAATCACTAAATCTTCAATAGTGACTACCGGCATATTATGCAGTTTCGCAAATTGCACCACCTCAGGAGTACGCGCCATCGAACCGTCATCATTGGTTAATTCGCACAATACACCTGCCGGTTTAAAACCAGCGAAGCTGACTAAATCAATTGCTGCCTCAGTATGCCCCTGACGAACCAACACGCCGCCAGGTTGGGCACGTAGTGGAAAAACATGTCCCGGCCGGTTCAAATCACTGGGTTTGGCATTATCTGCAATCGCAGCACGAATAGTCGTGATACGGTCAGTCGCAGAAACCCCCGTTGTCACTCCCTGAGCGGCCTCAATAGTTACGGTGAATGCGGTCTGGAACTGACTAGAGTTATTTTCCACCATCATAGGCAATTGCAATTGCTGGCGGCGCTCTTCTGTCAGACATAAGCAGACAATACCACTGCCATGACGAATAGTCAGCGCCATTTGCTCTACAGTCATTGTTTCGGCCGCAAAGATAATATCACCTTCATTTTCACGATCTTCATTATCCAGCACCATCACCCCCCTTCCATCACGCAAAGCGTCAATGGCGTGTTCAACACGTTCTGATGATGTGCCATATTCAGAAAGTAGCGTCTGATTCATGGTAAAGAAACCTCATTAAAATTTATGGATTACCAGAATCAGGGCGGTCTTGAGGAGTTCTCGCTATAACATCACGCCATAACATTAATATTATTAATATCATGTGTGAATACCATAGCCGGAACAACAGACGAGCACAAAGCCCGACAGATGCCGTTATTCTCTCCCATCCGGACTATCACCGTCGGCTCCAGAGTTACACTGGATCTGCTGACCTCCGCTTTATCATAAAGATAACTACAAACGGAGCGCTCGCGGGCTTCACTATACCATCCATAAGATAGCCTAATGTTACCGCCGGTGGGGACTTTCACCCCGCCCTGAGATAAGCTAGTGAACTATAACGCTAATATTTGCCGACGGCAATCAACAAAATCAAATGTGAAACCTGGCTCACAATGGCTTGTGGTTTTACTATCTGGTATTACACTATCCAGAAATTATTTATGTCATAAAAAGGATGCATCATGCTCGATCCCAAAAAAATTGAACAAATTGCCCGCCAGATCCAGGATTCTTTACCAAAGGGGGTTAAAGAGTTTGGTGGTGATGTAGAGAAAAAATTACGGATGATTTTGCAATCCCAACTTGGCAAGCTTGATTTAGTGAATCGTGAAGAATTTGATATTCAAACTCAGGTTCTGTTACGTACCCGTGAAAAATTGACCGCAATGGAACAGCGTTTAAGTGAATTGGAAGCGAAGTTTGAAAATAAAAATACTCCATCTGCTGATAACATGGCAAAAGAAGAATAATTATTACTATACATAAAAACAACCGTGATAATGAGCAGAATGTGATATCTGCTCATTATTATTAGAGATTAATGCTGCTGGTTTTCCTTACCGTAATGCTCAGAACGTGGACCATACAGCAAACTGTGACTACCACCAGCTGTCAGTAAGCGGTTACTTGTAATGCCAGCGATTTCATGACCTCTATCCATAATGGTATCAGCGATTTGTGAAACTACGGCAGACACCAACATGCCAATAAGACTATTCGAACTGTTTTGATTTTCAGTTGATGAAGCCATTGCTCGACCATGCCACAGTTGCTTGCCACTACGCAAATCCACCAACTTCGCGGAAGCCGTTACACGAGTATCGCTATTGATAATCTGATATTGCGTACCATATTCCTCAATATCCAAATAGAGCGCAGAATCTGCACCGAAAATATCATGCAATTTTTTGTAACTGATATTCTGAACATCCTGTGCGGCTGTCACACCATTTTGCTGAAATGTTTCTTCCACAACAGCAACCGGAAAGACATAATAACCAGATTCCGCCAATGGATATGTCACATGAGAAATTAGGCTGTGCCCTGCTTTAACTTCCACAGATTTGTTTACCGCCGGCAGAACTAGAATGGATTTCGGTTTGCTTTCTTTAAATGCAGTGTAATCATAAGGAACAGATTTACTACACCCTGTCAGCACAAATGCCGCCAGTAGACTTAACGTGACGAGAATACGGTTCATTGCATAGTTCCTTTATTTTTACTTAATAAAAAGTCCATAAATGGCGCTGACTCAGGAAACAATTTTTTCTCTATTTCAAACTGATGGAACGCTTCTGAAACACGACCTGTTTTGCTATAAAGCAGACCAATCTGTGCATGCAGACCAGGCGGTACAGGTTTATCCTTCGCTTTAGCCTTTTCAATGACTTGCTGCAAAGCCTGTAGCTGCTCTTCAAATCCCATCTTATCCTGCTGATAATACTGATAAATTGTAGGTTGGTATTTATCCCACTCATAAATTGTTTTTGGCTGCGTGACACAACCCGCCAAAGCCATAGCCGCCAGCAATAAGCCCGCTTTTTTCATTAGTATCATGAACATATATCCCTATATTTATTAATTAGATGGCTTCCATGCACCGGTTTCAATGCTTTCAACCAGACGGTTTACCGCTTCACGAATAGCCAGATCCAATACTTTACCATTCAGCGTGGAATCATAGCTGGCAGTGCCACCGAAACCGATAATTTCACGGTTGGATAATTTATATTCTCCTGCTCCCGCTACAGAAAAAACTACTTCGGAAGTCTCTACATTCACGACATTCAGCGTGACTTTAGAATAAGCCACCTGTGATTTACCGCGCCCTAACAACCCCCATAACTGATGATCACCCACTTCTTTGCGGCCAAATTCAGTCACATCACCAGTAATAATGTAGTTGGCACCTTTCAACTTCTGCGATTTACCTTGTAAACCCGCTTCCGCTTTCAGTTCCGCCATATTGGTACGCTCCAGCACCGTAAAGCGTCCAGTCTGCTGTAAATGTGAGATTAAAATCGTTTTAGATTGATTACCGAGGCGATCAACGCCATCAGAGAAAATCCCATTTTGATAACTGGAACGGTTTTCAAACTTACCGATCGCAATTGGGCTACGAACCCCTTGATATACGGTATTGTAAGAATTAACTTTTTGTACTTGAACGGTATTAGAAGATTCAGTCGCACACCCTGCTAATATTGCCGAAGCTAAACAAATTGAAGATAAAATCAACTTACCTTGCATAAAAACTTATTCCTGCGTAAAAAATTTATCCGTTTATCTACTAACTTTAAAATGTAAAGGTTATAGATAACATATTTCATTAAAAAATCATTTACATCAGAAATCATTATGAATAAGACAGCGTTATGTGACCAGTATTTTATGCCACAAAGATAAAAAACTATTTGTTACATCACACTTTTTCAGATTAATTTCCCACCCCTCTAGAGAATAAAATTACATTAACTTAAATTGTAATTATGATATTTTAACAATGTTTATATCGTTAATTAAATTACTCGTACCTAATATTACAAATATCCATTTATTTATGGTCAAATATCATTCAATAAACACAAATTAAATAAAAAATAACCGGGAAGATTTCATCTCTTACCCGGCTTTCATTCAAATAATGTGATCAAATAAATAATCTACAGCGCTCAATACAGTAATATCTTCTGGCTGTTTTCAATGACAAGCTAAAGCATTATTTACTGATCTTTAATCGCCTTGATGATATTAGTTGTTGAAATACCATCTTCAAAGTTCAGCACTTTGACTTCTCCGCCCGCAGCCCAAACCTCTTTACCGCCAGCAATTTCTTCCGGTTTATAATCTCCCCCTTTTACCAATACATCCGGCAAAACATTCGCAATCAATCGCTGTGGCGTATCCTCTTCAAATGGCACAACCCAATCCACGGCACCCAGAGCAGATAACACAATCATTCGTTGCTCTAGTGGATTAACAGGACGGCTTTCACCTTTCAGCCGTTTAGTCGATGCATCACTGTTAACAGCAACAATTAACCGATCACCCAGTTTACGGGCATTCTCCAGATAAGAGACATGACCTGCATGCAAAATATCAAAACATCCATTAGTCATCACAATCTTTTCACCGCGTTGGCGAGCATCAGCGACAGCCTGTTTAAGCTGAACTTCGGTCATCACACCAAAACCCGTTTCAGCGCGGCCACGGATAGCATTCTCCAGTTCAATCGGCGAAACAGTCGATGTACCCAGTTTGCCAACAACAACACCCGCAGCAGCATTCGCCAGGAAACAGGCTTCATTCAGTGGCTTTCCAGCCGCAATCGCCGTTGCCAACACACCAATAACCGTATCACCGGCACCAGTGACATCAAACACTTCTTGCGCCTGCGTAGGCAAATGTAATGGCGGTT
This sequence comes from Photorhabdus akhurstii, assembly GCF_019090985.1. NCBI lineage: Bacteria > Pseudomonadati > Pseudomonadota > Gammaproteobacteria > Enterobacterales > Morganellaceae > Photorhabdus > Photorhabdus akhurstii. The sequence continues at coordinate 4,587,138 of NZ_CP020335.1, forward strand.
GATCAACACTCAATAAACTCATCCCCTGTTCAGAACGAGTAATCAGTAATGCCTGGAGATCCAAATCCCGAACCAATTGAGTTCCCTTCTCAACTAATTCATTGTCATCTTTGCAGTGGCCCACAACCGCTTCAAATTCAGACAGATTTGGCGTTAGCAATGTTGCGCCACGATAACGCTCAAAATCATTACCTTTCGGATCGATCAACACCGGGACTTTGGCCGCGTTTGCCAGTTTAATCATGTCCTGAACCTGACTCAGCGCACCTTTGGCGTAGTCAGATAAAACTAATGCTCCAATATGGGGCAACGCCTGTTCAATGCGCTCAAACATCGGCTGCGCATCGACGTTATCGAAACCTTCTTCAAAATCTAAGCGAATTAACTGCTGGTTACGGGAAAGTACCCTCAGTTTGGTAATTGTCGGATGTGTCGGAACAGAAACAAAATCACAGCGCACCTTAACACTGCGCAGTTTCTCATTCAGCGCATGTGCTGCGTCATCAATCCCAGTCAAACCAATTAAATGTGAATTTGCCCCAAGAGCCGCAATATTCATAGCAACGTTAGCTGCGCCTCCCGGACGTTCCTCAATATTATTTACTTTTACTACAGGCACCGGCGCTTCCGGCGAAATCCGGCTAGTCGGCCCATACCAGTAGCGATCTAACATAACATCACCGACGACTAAAACCTCTGCGCAGTGAAAATCCGGGAGTGTCATTTTCAATCCTTGCTCCAAATATTAGATATCAAATTGGTGCCAAATATTATCATACGACCGTAAAATCCCTACACCAAACTGTTATTGTTCACCTAACCACTGTTGCCAACTACGACGTACCCGCTCTTGTTGCTCACTGAAACAATGGGTTGATACTCGACTGGAAAGCGTCTGTAACGCCAAATGATGTAGTTCATCACGCATAGAAACGTAAGCCTGTGTTAATGCGGCTGCCTCATCTTCATCCATAATTTCATAAGCCGCCATTAATTGGAAAATCCGTACATTATCCGACCAACGCGCCAAACGCTCATTTTCAGCCGCGTAACGAAGCACCAAATATTGAGCAATAAACTCGATATCGGTGATCCCCCCCGGATCAGCTTTAATATCAAATTGATCTGAATGGTGACTACCTAAATGTTTATGCATCTTTTCCCGCATTTCCCTTACCTGCTGACGCAACAAAGCGGGTTCTCGTCGCGTACATAACGTCTGATGGCGTATCCGTTCAAAATCCCGGTGCAAGTTTTCATCACCAAATACCATACGAGCACGTACCAACGCCTGATGTTCCCAAGTCCACGCTTGATTCTGCTGATAATCAGCAAACGCGCCGATGGTACTGACTAACATGCCTGATTCCCCGGAAGGACGCAGGCGGACATCCACGTCATACAACACGCCAGAGGAGGTTCGAGCGCTGAACAAGTGCATAATTCGTTGGGCCAGACGCAAATAAAATTGCCGGGCATCAATCGCTCGATCGCCATCGGTCATCACATCCACCGGGCAATCAAGCAGGAAAACTAAATCAAGATCAGAACCGTAACCCAACTCCCAACCACCCAATTTGCCATAACCAATCACAGCAAATCCCAGACCTTGCCGCTGACTCAAATGTGATGGAACACCATAACGTTTTGCCATTTGTCCCCACGCCTGTTGAACGACTGCTTCAATAATCGCTTCTGCCAAATAAGTGAGATGATCACTGACTTTCATCACCGGCAACACGCCAGTGATATCCTCCGCCGCAATCCTCAGTAATTGCGCCTGCTTAAACTGGCGGAGTGCCTCCAGTTGTTGCTCTTCATCATCTTCAGGTATCCGCAGCAAATATTGCCGCAACTCATCTTTATAAGCATTCAGCGACAAAGGTTCATACAGAAATTGCGGATCAAGCAGCTCGTCCAGCAACAATGGATGGCAGGCAAGCTGAGTCGCAATCATCGGTGAAGCAGCACACAACCGGATAACATGTGTTAATACAGCTTCCGATTCAAGTATCAGTTCCAGGTAAGTTGTACGGCTGACAATACTTAATAACAACGGAATAACCCGCTCTAGCACGATATTGGCATCTTGTCGCAAACAAACTTTTGCCAACAAACGTGGCATCAGATGGTCAAGCACATCACGCCCACGCGGGCCAATGGTTCTTTTGCCCACATCATGACGGAACACAGAAATGATATGCAATATCTGTTGTGCAATCGCTTCATCCAAGTGCGGAGCTAGTATTATCAACTCTTCTTTTTCGAGATTTTCCAGCCACAGACTTTTAAATGGCACATGACCAGGCTCCTCTTCACAATTATCACTGTCATCGCCAATTAATTGCGTAAAAATGGCCCGAACAGCCCCCATCTGGCTGTTCAATTCAATTGTCAGAGTTTCCCAATTTTCAAATCCCATGCCCCACGTCAGTCGTGCACAGTTCAAGTCATCTTCTGGCAGAGTCTGGGTTTGTTGATCGTTAATTGACTGTAAAAGATTTTCTAACCGCCGCAAAAAGAGGTAACCGTCAGTAAGTTGTTTCACCTGCAATGGTTGCAAAACAGCCAACTGCGCTAATATTTGAAGGATTGGCAACAATGCCTGAGATTGCAAACACAGTTCACGTCCACCACGAATCAGTTGGAACACTTGGGCGATAAATTCAATTTCACGGATACCACCAGCGCCTAGTTTGATATTGTCTTTCAAGCCACGGCGACGCACTTCCCGTTCAATCATACCTTTCATATTTCTCAGGGATTGAATTACACTGAAATCAATGTAACGGCGAAAGACAAACGGTCTCAGCATCCGGCGTAGCTCTTCACCATACTCTTGATTGCCAGAACCCATAATCCGCGCTTTCACCATCGCATAACGTTCCCAATCACGCCCTTGCTCTTGATAGTAATCTTCCAATGCAACAAAACTGAATACCAATGGGCCACTATCACCGAATGGACGTAAACGCATATCCACCCGATACACAAAACCATCCACAGTTTGCTGATCGAGCACTTTGATAAGACGCTGCCCCAAACGGGTAAAAAACTGAGCGTTATCCATTTCACGACGGCCGCCTTGGGTAAGACCGTTTTCAGGATAGACAAAAATCAAATCAATATCAGAAGAGAAGTTCAGCTCACCACCGCCGAGTTTTCCCATACCGAGAATTAACAGTGGTTGTGGCTCTCCCTGTTCATTACAAGGGGTTCCCCAATCCTGGCAACAACGCTGATATAACCAGTCACGAGCCGCAATAATCAACGTTTCAGCCAACATACTGAGTTGTTGCAGCGTCTCCTGAGTCGTAATGCTATACAGTGCCTGCGACCAGGCTATTCTCACCAGAATCTTGTTACGAAACTGACGTAAAACCCGCATAAGAGTATTTTCATCCTCTACTGATGCGAGTAACTGTTGCAGCCATTCAGCATATTGATGCCACTCCTGCGCTCCAGGTGGATGTTGGCGGATCTCAGCTAACCATTCAGGATGAGCTTGCAGATTCTCAACAACAAAATCACTCAGTGACAATACCGCCAGCTCATGAACAGAAAAAGGCTCAACACTTAACGTTAATTGTTGAAAATGTTCCGTCACACGCTGTAACTGAGCCAGAAGCGGGGTTGAAAGTGGCAACATAAAGAATTCCTTTATTTAAGCGGAGAGATTTATTAACCACATAGTCAGTGCCAGCTTACATTGCAAATAGAGCGAGCTATAACATAGCGTTTCAGCTTCGGTTTCCGTATCCAATAATTTCTGGTTGATAGCAACTAATTGGTTATCCAACTGTTTCGGCGCACTAGGATATTCGATCGTCTGATGAATCAAAGTCAGTACTTGCTTTAAACCATCCCGACCATCCGATAAACCGGCCAACCAGCGTTCCTCTTGTTCTTGCCAATGGGCCAACATTGACGTAAGTACTGAAGATAATGACTGCTGCATATCAATTTCTACCTGAGTTGAAAGCAAAGCTGCCTTTGGTTTTCCCTGAGCTAACTGATAACCACGAGCGGCTTTACTTTTATTTCCTTGCCGCAAGCCGTTTGATTTTGCCAACTCAACCGCCAATGCTAATACATCGGTTATAGTTCCTTGCTTTAACTCCAATTCAAACTCACAAATTGGCTCCTTGCGATTAGCTGCAATAATTTCTCCCTGATCGAGCACCACTTCAATCTCACTTTGTCCATAAGTTACCACCCACTTCTCCCGCATAAAGTCAGTACTGAATAACGCATTCAAGCGGGATTGCAACGCTTCCACATCACAGTTGTCAGGCCAGATGTGCCGTGGAAACAGGGTCAATGCCAGTTCCGGCTTTACCAATGGCACATTATATTCCGGTCGCTGATGCAACCCGCCAACCACCTTACCGGCTGTTTTGATCGTCATCTCATACTGGTCATCAAAACCACGTATCCGCAACCCCATATCAAGACTGCGCAGTTGGTTATCCGACGTTTCAAAATAGATATTGGTTAACTTTTGGGGAGAAAAATAGTCATGAGGAAATAACAGTAACTGCTGACGAATTGCGGGAATAGCTTGTGGTCTGGCGATAAGTTTTAATTCAATTTCTACACTCATATCTGCACCATTGATGGCAATCTTTGCCCTGCATCTTACCTTGATTTCGCTTTTTTCCACGATGAGTAAGAAGAAAATTAAAATTTCTCTTTACTGCAAGTTATGATAGTAATTAACAGGAAATGTTTCGTTCAACAGACAACAAGCCCTGTATTCAATCGATTAGAAAAGTGTCATTTTGGTTTACCGATTGCTCTAGCAAACTTAACTCTTTACTATCAAATTCTAAACTCACCATAGATAAAGAACAGTTGAAATCACAATGCGAAAATTACCTTTACTTCTTACGGCGCTATTGAGCCTAAGCTTTTCGCTGACTACCCACGCGGAAGAAAAGCGCTATGTATCTGATGAGTTATCTACCTACACACACGCCGGGCCGGGTAACCAATACCGTATAGCCGGTACACTAAATGCCGGTGACGCAGTCACGTTGATAAGCATCAATCGGGAGAGTAATTACGCTCAAGTTAAAGATGATAAAGGCCGTCTTGTCTGGCTGCCAGTTAACCAGCTTAGTCATAAACCCAGCCTGCGTACCCGCCTGCCGGAGTTAGAACAGGAAGTGAAAACATTGACGGATAAGTTAGCCAATATAGACAATAACTGGAGTCAACGCACTGCCGATATGCAACTGAAGGTTGCCAATAGCAGTAACATTCTTGCAGAGTTGAAAAAAGAGAATGAGAAGTTGAAAAACAAACTGACGGTAGCAGAAAAAAAGCTCGATGCTGCAAATCTGCAACTTGATGACAAACAACGCAATATCATTCTGCAATGGTTTATGTACGGCGGTGGTGTTGCAGGCGCTGGTTTAATCTTTGGGTTATTACTGCCACATATGCTCCCACGCCGTAAGCGTAATGACCGTTGGATGAGTTGATTTTAAGGAGCATATTAGGTGAGAGTCTATCTGGTTGGCGGCGCAGTACGTGATCGCCTGCTAAATTTTCCTGTAAATGAGCGGGATTGGGTTGTTGTGGGTGGAACGCCAGAAGAATTGCTATCCCAAGGATATCAGCAAGTTGGCAAAGATTTCCCGGTGTTCCTGCATCCCCAAACCCACGAAGAGTATGCGCTGGCACGCACTGAAAGAAAATCCGGCCAGGGATATACCGGTTTTACTTGTTATGCTGCGTCGGATGTCACACTGGAAGACGACTTGCAGCGCCGTGATCTGACAATTAATGCGATTGCTCAAACATCCACGGGTGAACTTGTCGATCCTTATCATGGTGTTGATGATTTAAACAATCGTATCTTACGCCATGTTTCTGATGCTTTCTTTGAAGATCCACTAAGGGTATTACGAGTGGCTCGTTTTGCCGCTCGTTTCGCCCACTTAGGGTTTACCATCGCCCCAGAAACACAGGCGTTAATGTCAAATATGGCAATTAACGGCGAGCTATCAGCACTCACACCAGAACGTGTCTGGAAAGAGACCGAAAAAGCCCTTATTACCCATTCCCCTCAGGTCTTTTTTCAGGTTTTACGTGATTGTGGCGCATTGTCGGTGTTGTTTCCTGAAATCGATAATTTATTTGGCGTTCCCGCACCAGAGAAGTGGCACCCTGAGATTGATACCGGTATTCATACGTTAATGGTGCTGAAAGTAGCGACTGAATTAACAAATGAAGTCGATAGCCGTTTTGCTGCTCTATGCCATGATCTTGGTAAAGGGCTGACTCCGCCAGAACGGTGGCCTCACCATTATGGACATGGGCCAGCAGGCGTTAAGTTAGTCGATCAATTATGCCAACGTCTGCGCATTCCTAATTCTGCCCGTGATTTGGCAAAATTAGCTGCTCAATATCATGATTTAGTACATACCGTTGCTCAATTGCGGCCAAAAACATTACTTAAATTGTTTGATGCCATTGATGCATGGCGTAAGCCTCAGCGAATAGAGCAATTGATTATCATCAGTGAAGCCGATGCACGGGGTCGTACCGGTTTTGAAGATACGCCATATCCGCAAGGCGATTATCTGCAACAGGCATTCAAAGTTGCCTGCCAGGTTCAAGTGAAAAACATTGTAGACAGTGGGTTACGTGGCGCGGACATTGGTCATGAGCTACGACGTCAACGTCAGCACGCATTGGCAGAATGGAAACAACGAGACAATACTGTTCAAAACAATGCTGTTCAAGGTAATACTGTTACCTGAAACATCCCCTGATATCAAACATTAGGCAATCTTCGAATTGATATCAGGGGAACCATTCTCTACATAAATACCCAGTAAACAGCGGCTGCCACAATAAAGCGGTAGATAGCAAACGGGATAAAAGATATACGTTTAATCAATGCTAGAAACGTTTTAATGGCGACTAACGCGACAACAAATGCAGTAATAAAACCGACAGCAAACATTGGGATATCAGAAGCACTCAAAAAGTGTAGGCTCTTATATAAATCTAATCCACTTGCCCCCATCATCATTGGTACAGCCAGAATAAACGAGAATTCTGATGCAGTATAACGATTAACCCCCATCAGCATTCCACCAGAAATTGTCGCGCCTGAACGAGAAAATCCCGGCCACAACGCTAAGCACTGGAAGCAACCAATCATAAAAGCCTGACGATAAGTAATATCATCCAACCCTTCTGCTCTCGGTGTTTTAGGTTTCAAAATTTCTGCTGTAATCAGCAACACACCACCAATAACCAAGGCGTACATCACGCTTTGTGGGTTAAACAGCGATTTGATGACATCATGGAACAGCAACCCAAGCGTCACCGCAGGTAGCATTGCTAAAATAATATGGCTCAGTTTCAATTTGCCATTGGTTTTACCTTCGTGGGGAACGTCACCAAAGTGGATACCAATGAGTCCAAATAAGCGACGCCAAAACACTACTACCACAGCAAGGATAGATCCAAGCTGGATAATAACTTCAAATGTTTCAGCTTTATCGCCAGTAAATCCCAACATATGGCCAACGATAATCATATGGCCGGTAGAGGAAACAGGAAGAAATTCAGTTAGCCCTTCAACAACACCAAGAATAGCTGCATGAAACAAGGTAGAAAGGTCAGTCATATAGAGAAGTCGCCCATTAATAAATATCCGAAACAAGTAGCATGGAATAAACTCAGCTACCATTATTCCCCATTGTCATTAATCAATTGACATAATTATCAAGCCTGGCATCACTGCATGCCAGTCTATGTAAGAACAATGACAATAATATGGCAGCCGAATTCACTACTGATCAGATTATTTTTTTCTTTCAATAATAACACCAACTTGACGAGCTTGCGCAACAGCGCCCGGTTTACTGACTTTTATCCGTGCCCACGGCGAATTAAAACGTTTTAACAGCAGATCCGCTACCTCTTCAGCCACTCTTTCAACCAGAGCAAAATTCTGATTTTCTACATGATTGATGATCGCTTCGCTAACTTTGGCATAATCCAGACAATATTCGACATCATCACTGGATGATGCGCGTTTATTATCCCATCCCATTTCGATATCGAACACTAACTTCTGTTTAATGGTCTGTTCCCAGTCGTAAACACCAATTGTGGTAATAACGACTAACTCCTCAATAAATACGATATCCATCACGTCATTTTCCTGTTTTTCAATTTGTCGGATACCACTTCCGACTAAATATGCGTATTATCCATGACTAGACTAAGAAAACGACCATTATTATTGGGGAGACATTATGAGTGCTATCGCGCTTGGCATGATCATCTTCGCGTATCTCTGCGGTTCAATTTCCAGCGCAATACTTATTTGTCGTCTGGCTGGGTTGCCTGATCCTCGTCAACACGGTTCAGGCAACCCAGGCGCGACAAATGTACTGCGGATTGGTGGCCGCAGCACTGCGGCAATAGTACTAATGTGTGATGTTCTGAAAGGGATGATCCCCGTCTGGTTGGCTTATCAACTCTATGTTCCCCCTTTCTATTTAGGAATTACAGCAATCGCGGCTTGTCTCGGTCATATTTACCCGATCTTTTTCCAATTCAAAGGCGGTAAGGGTGTCGCAACCGCTTTTGGCGCTATCGCGGTAATCGGTTGGGATCTAACAGGTTTGATGATGGGTACCTGGTTGTTGACTATATTACTAAGCGGCTATTCCTCTTTAGGGGCAATTATTAGTGCCTTGATAGCACCGTTCTATGTCTGGTGGTTTAAACCTGAATTTACTTTCCCCGTCGCCATGCTCTGCTGTCTGGTGTTACTACGTCACCATGATAATATCCAGCGCCTGTGGCGCGGCCAAGAAAGTCGTATTTGGAACAAGCTCAAAAAGAAAAAAGAGATGACCGAAAAAGAAAAAAACCAAACAGAAAAAGAGCAAAGATAAAGACGATCAACAACAGAATCGGATAAAAACCAGCAACTCATTGAGTTACTGGTCTTTTATTTGAAGATTTATAATGCGGGTAATTCCGACAATGGCCAGCGGGCTTTGACTGTCACACCAAGTGAATCACTCACATCTCCTTTGAGGCGAATCATACCGGCAAGCGCAATCATGGCACCGTTATCTGTACAGAATTCAGGACGCGCATAAAATACTTCGCCACCCAATTTTGCCATGACTTCTTCCATCTTGGTGCGCAATGTACGATTGGCGCTGACACCACCAGCCATTACCAGTCGCTTGAATCCGGTTTGCTCAAGCGCTCTTTTACATTTAATCGCTAATGTATCAACTACCGCATCTTCAAAAGCGCGGGCAATATCCGCTCTAGTCTGCTCATCATCGCTGTTGCTATGAATAGTATTAGCAGCAAAAGTTTTCAATCCCGAAAAACTGAAATCCAGCCCAGGACGATCTGTCATCGGACGAGGAAATACAAAACGCCCAGTTTCCCCTTTCTGAGCCATCCTGGAGAGTATCGGCCCCCCTGGATAATCCAATCCCAATAACTTAGCTGTTTTATCAAACGCTTCACCAGCGGCATCATCTATTGATTCACCAAGCAGCTCATACTTACCAATACCCGTTACACTAATGAGCTGTGTATGACCACCAGACACCAGCAAAGCCACAAACGGGAATTCAGGGCTGTTATCTTCCAGCATCGGGGCAAGCAAATGCCCTTCCATATGATGAACAGGAATCGCAGGAACATCCCAAGCAAACGCCAGAGAACGGCCAATCGTCGCCCCTACCAACAACGCGCCAACCAAACCAGGACCTGCCGTATAAGCCACCGCATCAATATCTTTACGGGTTAATCCTGCCTCTTTCAAAGCAGCTTGAATCAAAGGTACTGTTTTGCGGATATGGTCACGTGAAGCCAATTCAGGCACGACACCACCGTAATCAGCATGCAGTTTAATCTGACTGTATAATTGATTTGCCAATAAACCGGCTTTGTCGTCATAAATTGCGATTCCGGTTTCATCGCAAGACGTTTCTATACCTAAGACTCGCATTACACTACCTATATTTCACAGAAGAGAGCCAGTTTATCATTAATAAGATAATTTGCGCGGCTTACATGCTGACTATTTTTGCTGCTTAGTCTATAATCAGCCCTCTACGTAAAACTCCTGTGTGGTTATCGTCAATATTACGGAACTGATTTGCAGATCACCGTCGTAATGTTATTGTTTCAATTTGCGGCGGCGCTTTACAAAGCCGTGTTCATTGAAGTAAAATTCCGCACCATTTTAAGATGGCTGGCATCCCACGCCAGCAAGACCGATTTCTATTGAGGTGAGAGGCACATGCCGGTAATTAAAGTACGTGAAAACGAGCCATTCGACGTAGCATTGCGTCGCTTTAAGCGTTCCTGCGAAAAAGCAGGTGTATTAGCAGAAGTTCGCCGTCGTGAATTCTATGAAAAACCAACGACCGAACGTAAACGCGCTAAAGCTTCTGCTGTAAAACGTCACGCTAAAAAGCTGGCTCGTGAAAACGCACGCCGCACTCGTCTGTACTAATCCTTGCGGTTGATCCGCATAGTGATTGAATTTGCAGACAACAGTAGTTGCAGATAAAGGCCGTGCTTTCCGAAAGGGAGCGCGGCTTATTGTCGTTCATCAACAGGCGTAAAAGGGCTTATGGCTGGACGAATTCCGCGCGCATTTATCAATGATTTATTAGCTCGTACCGATATCATCGATCTGATCGATGTTCGTGTGCCACTTAAAAAACAGGGTAAAAATCACCACGCGTGCTGTCCATTTCATAACGAAAAGACACCCTCGTTTACTGTTAATGGCGACAAACAGTTTTATCATTGCTTTGGTTGCGGAGCTCACGGCAACGCCATCGATTTTCTGATGAATTACGATAGACTTGAGTTTGTCGAATCCATCGAAGAATTAGCTGCTATGCATGGTCTGGAAGTCCCTTATGAAGCAGGTTCCAGTAGCAGTCAGATAGAACGTCACCAAAGACAAAACCTTTATCAACTGATGGATAAGCTTAACAGCTTCTATCAAAATGTATTAAACACTCCCGCAGCACAACAAGCCCGGCAATATCTGGCTCAGCGTGGGCTTAGTGAAGAAATTATCCACCGTTTCTCGATTGGTTTCGCTCCCGCAGGTTGGGATAACACCTTGAAACGGTTTGCTCATAATGCAGAAGAGCATAAACAGTTAAATGACGCCGGAATGCTGGTCGCAAATGATAATGGCCGTACCTATGACCGCTTCCGCGAACGAATAATGTTTCCAATCCGTGACCGCAGAGGGCGCGTGATTGCATTTGGTGGGCGTGTTCTGGGAGATGCACTCCCAAAATACCTCAACTCACCAGAAACTGAAATTTTCCATAAAGGCCGTCAGCTATACGGCCTCTATGAAGCACAACAAAATTACAGTGATCTTTCACGGTTATTAGTGGTTGAAGGTTATATGGATGTGGTAGCACTGGCGCAGTTTGGTATTGATTATGCTGTTGCCTCACTAGGTACTTCCACTACATCGGAACATATTCAATTACTTTTTCGTGCTACTGATAACGTCATCTGCTGTTACGATGGCGACAGAGCCGGGCGTGATGCAGCATGGCGAGCATTGGAAACAGCGCTACCTTATCTGAATGATGGTAGGCAGTTACGTTTTATGTTTTTGCCTGATGGCGAAGATCCTGATTCACTAGTCCGTAAGGAAGGCCGGAAAGCATTTGAACAAAGAATGGAACAATCTCATACATTGTCTGAATTTCTGTTTGAATCATTACTGCCACAAGTTGACCTGAGTAGCCCTGAAGGGAAAACAAAACTCAGTTCACTTTCTGTACCATTGATTAACCAGATCCCTGGGGAAACTTTGCGTCTCTATATGAGACAAGAACTTGGCAATATGATAGGCATTCCTGATGCAGTACAGTTGGAACGTTTATTACCGCAGCGTCTGGAGAGTGGGAATAATTATCAGATGCCGCAGCTAAAACCGACAACTATGCGTATACTTATAGGACTGTTGGTACAAAACCCACACTTAGCCGCTTTAGTTCCCCCCCTACAGGGAATTATGCAGGCCAAAATCGCAGGCTTACCATTATTCATGGAGCTTGTAGAGGTTTGTCTTACTCAGCCAGGGCTGACAACTGGACAACTGCTAGAACAATATCGTGATAATAAATTTAGTAAACAACTTGAAAAATTAGCTACATGGAACGATATACAAGTAGAAGAAATAGCAGAAAATACATTTCGTGACGCATTGGATCATCTCGTTGATTCAGCGTTGGAAGAACGTTTAAACATTCTTATCGCCAGGGCAAGAACAGAAGGCCTGACACCGGAAGAGCGCGAAGAAGTTCGCTTGATTAATGAATCCCGTGCCAGAAAGTAAACACTGAATTCACGGCTTAAGTGCCGCATTTGGTAGGGAAATAACCCTACATTTTGCCGCTATAAGTGGGCAGCGGCAATATAACGAAAACGCCCTTAAAAGTTATTGTTGGCAGATTAGTTTCGCCGACCGACACCAACCCAAATACTCTGAAGTGTGGATACCGTCTTATGGAGCAAAACCCGCAGTCACAGCTAAAGCTACTTGTCACCCGTGGTAAGGAGCAAGGCTATCTGACCTATGCTGAGGTCAATGACCATCTGCCGGAAGATATCGTCGATTCCGATCAGATCGAAGATATCATCCAGATGATCAATGACATGGGCATTCAGGTAATGGAAGAAGCACCTGATGCCGATGATCTGATGCTAGCAGAAACCGCTAACGACACAGATGAAGACGCTGTGGAAGCTGCTGCGCAAGTCCTGTCTAGTGTTGAATCTGAAATCGGTCGCACCACCGACCCGGTACGTATGTATATGCGTGAAATGGGTACCGTTGAGCTATTGACCCGGGAAGGTGAAATTGACATTGCTAAACGCATTGAAGATGGCATCAATCAGGTACAGTGCTCCGTTGCTGAATACCCAGAAGCAATCACCTATTTACTGGAACAATATGACCGTGTGGAAGCAGATGAGGCTCGCCTGTCAGATCTCATTACCGGTTTCGTTGACCCAAACGCAGAAGAAGACCTTGCGCCCACTGCTACTCACGTTGGTTCTGAGCTCCCACAGGAAGAACTTGATGATGATGAAGACGACGATGATGAAGACAGTGATGACGATAGCGATGGTGATGATGACAACAGCATCGATCCAGAATTAGCGCGCCAGAAATTCCAAGAACTACGACAACAGTATGATATTACCCGTCAGGAAATTAAGGATAATGGTCGCAACCATCCAAATACTGCGGCCGAAATTTTAAAACTTTCAGAAGTTTTCAAACAGTTCCGTCTGGTGCCAAAGCAGTTTGACTATCTGGTCAACAACATGCGTTCTATGATGGATCGCGTTCGTCTTCAAGAACGCCAAATCATGAAAATGTGTGTTGAACAGTGCAAAATGCCGAAGAAGAACTTCATCACTTTGTTCTCCGGTAATGAAACCAGCGACATTTGGTTTACTGCTGCAAAAGCAATGAACAAACCGTGGTCTGAAAAACTACTTGAGGTGGAAGAAGAAGTACAGCGCAGCCTGCAAAAACTTCGTCAAATTGAGGAAGAAACTGGTTTAACCATTGAACAGGTAAAAGATATCAACCGTCGTATGTCCATCGGTGAAGCAAAAGCTCGCCGAGCGAAAAAAGAGATGGTTGAAGCCAACTTACGTTTGGTTATTTCAATTGCCAAAAATACACCAACCGTGGCCTGCAATTCTTGGATCTGATTCAAGAAGGCAACATTGGCCTGATGAAAGCGGTTGATAAATTTGAATATCGTCGTGGTTATAAGTTCTCAACTTACGCCACATGGTGGATACGTCAGGCAATTACACGTTCAATTGCTGACCAAGCTCGTACCATTCGTATACCCGTTCATATGATTGAGACAATCAACAAACTCAATCGAATTTCCCGTCAAATGTTGCAGGAAATGGGACGTGAGCCAACGCCGGAAGAGCTGGCAGAACGAATGTTGATGCCGGAAGACAAGATCCGTAAAGTACTGAAAATTGCCAAAGAACCTATCTCAATGGAAACGCCAATTGGTGATGATGAAGATTCACATTTAGGTGATTTCATTGAAGATACAACACTGGAACTGCCGCTGGATTCTGCAACCTCAGAAAGCCTGCGTTCAGCAACCCATGATGTTTTAGCGGGTTTGACCGCGCGTGAAGCAAAAGTACTGCGTATGCGTTTTGGTATTGATATGAATACTGACCACACGTTGGAAGAAGTCGGCAAACAGTTCGACGTTACCCGTGAACGTATCCGCCAGATCGAAGCGAAAGCACTACGTAAACTGCGTCATCCAAGCCGTTCTGAAGTTCTGCGTAGCTTCCTTGATGAATAATTACAAATTTTATTCATTCTGACTAAAAAGCGTCTGCTTCGGTAGACGCTTTTGTCTTTTATATCGGAGACACTTTTTAAATCCTCTGACAATATGATATTTACGCAGAAATATCATCACAAGTTCTCTGATATAACTCAATTAACACTCTCTCCAATCGATAGATAAAAAGTCGTTTTCCATTTGGTGATTAAAGAGGAATGAAAGGGACATAGTTATCATTAAAATAATCACGTATAGAATAGCTTTTTATCGGAATAATAATATGACCAGATGACGCAAAATCGCTTCTGAAAAATTAATCCAGTGACGGATAAAAACGTTAAATAGGCTATAAAAACAACTGACATATATCACTCCCCGTTTTCACTACTTACTAAAAACGCAATTTTGCACATAAAATGATCATACGAATTTACAAAGCTAGACCGCGAGCAAAACTGTACGTATAATCCCTTCCATCCAACGGCCCCTTAGCTCAGTTGGTCAGAGCAGGCGACTCATAATCGCTTGGTCACTGGTTCAAGTCCAGTAGGGGCCACCAGATTTATCAACAAGTTACATGCTGTTTACTTGACCTGATATAATCGCTTGGGACGTAGATGGGACGTGGCTGTCAAAAATCACATCTATTTGCCTTGCGTGTTCAGTTAAATGGTTGGGCGCTAAATGAGCATAGCGCTTCACCATTTCGATCGACTCCCATCCCCCCATCTCTTGTAGAATTGATAACGGAACACCCGCCTGAACCAACCAACTGGCCCAAGTATGTCGCAAGTCGTGGAATCTGAAATTTTCTATCCCAGCTCGCTTTAACGCAGAATTCCATGCAGTGTTATCATCAACCCGCATCTTTCTAACTGCTGGTGTCTTCGTTCCATCATTTCTTATTGCAGATTTTTTGTGCACGAACACCCATTTGTGATGATTTCCTATCTGGTTACGCAGCACTTGGCACGCCGTGTCGTTTAGAGCTACTCCAATAGCTTTTCCTGATTTACTATCCTCAGGGTATATCCAAGCTACTTTTCGTTGCATATCGATTTGCTGCCATTCCAAATTGATGATATTTGACCTTCTCAATCCCGTTGTTAATGCAAACTTAACGACAGATTTTAACGGCTCATGGCATTCATCTATAAGTCTTTTGGCTTCGTGATGCTCGATCCATCGTATTCGCCCATTTTTCGGCTGACTGGTTTTGATTATTGGTGCCCTATCTATCCATTTCCACTCTCTCTCTGCTGCCCTGAGTAGCGATTTTATAAGCGCCAAGTGCAACCCTTTTGTGGCCTTTGCCGCTGGTTTTGGGGTGTAAGTGGGAATATCTTTACCCTTTCTTTTATTTGCTTCACACTTTGATTGCCAATTTTCCAGATGTTTTCGATTCTCCATTTTTGCTACTGCGGAATATATCTTCTCTGCTGTGATATTTTTTATGATCACCCCAGAGAAGTGGATTAGCCAAAACTCTATCATGCTCTTATCTTTGTCTATTGACTTCTTGTCAGCCTTCTCTTCAAGCCATCTGATACAAGCCTCTTCAAACGTGACATCAGGATAATCACCGAGTTTATCTACCCTCCACAAATCAGCCCTCAGTTTGTCATGCAATTCCTGCGCTTGCCGCTTGTCCTCTGTGCCAAGAGACTGCTTAATTCTCTTGCCGCCTGGGATCGTGATGTCGGCGTACCAGGTCTTGTTTCTGCGGAATATTGACATTTGTTACCTTCCTTAGCGTCAACCGCGCTCACTTTTATAGTGTTGATCGGATTGTTTAGTGCGGCAATGCAATTTTGCCTTGTGATGAGATAAGGGGACTGCTTCTTTGTTGGGTCTTTTCTTGCTGCTACTAGCCTGCCAGTTCTAATCCAGTTTCTTAATGTTGGCGGTGATACACCAACAAAATCACACGCCTCTTCGAATGTTAGAGGGTATCTATCCATTCTTACATTCCTTTTGCAAATTTCTCACATAATAAGAAAGCCAGTTTTTCGGACTGGCTTTTTTCTTCTGATGCTCAGACATAATTAATTTAAACTTGGGTGTATATTTATCGAGTATTGCTGTGACTGCTTTATCGTCGTATTTGCTGAGAGATGTCAGCTCGCTTAAGCATTCCTTTGCTATTTTTCGACGTCCATTTTCAAGAACTTGTTCGTTCATAGCTTAATAAGAGTTTCACGCCAGTCTGTATCTCCTAATTCGACAATAGCTACAATTTCATATTGAGATTGTGGTGATTCAGAGTCCCAGTTGCCGTTAATTTGAGACGGCCTTTTGTTCCATGCCAATACAATTCCTTTGCTTTCTGTGACTATAAATTTAGTCCAAAACGGAACTAATAATTCAATGCCAAAGTAGTTAACTGCGATTGGCTTTATTAAGCTGATTAATTTCATGTGATTTTATTTCCCTACTTTATTTTCAATGAAATTTCTGTTGCAAATTGATTTATTTTATCACTCATGTCTTGCAGTGATTTAATGTCGCTACGACGAATTTCTAATAAAATTAGCTTCTTAATTAATTGCTCCAGTCTGGGATAATATCCGATTGTTTGCAATCTCTCTTGACCGATGTTTTTACCCTCCTTATTTATTTTAATCTCATTAAGTATAAATTGATACTCATCTGATGTGATGACATATTTATCTAATCTTATTTCCATAACTAATCGCTCCAATAAGATAGTGCCTCTTGTGCAGCATCATGAGGATGAATATATTTCCAGTCTCCATCTTTTCTAGAATATGCTTCAATCTCACATGCAGCGACTTCTTTTGCTTCTGATAAACTCATTCCGCGATAGACAAGAACATTTATCATGTATCGCTTGAACATTCGTTTCCATATAAAATAAAAGTGATGGCATAAATGGTCATTCATTATTTATCTCCGGCGTGGCAGGATGAATAAATTCAGCCCATGCCAATACTTGGATATTTTTGTCTATTTCTTCATAATAAGAGTTATATTCATAATGACTATATTCTTCATGCCAGCCCACAGCATGCACCCAAGCTATAGCATCATTGTAAACGGCCCACTCAGGAATATCTCCATCTTCTTCATAATCCCATGTATCAATATGTTCTTCATCTGGTGTCGGTTTGTTTAAATAATTAAGCACAGTGACATATTCATTTATCTGCTGCGCTTTATAAAAATATTGATCCTGTCCGTTTTCATCTTGTCCGACAAAATCAAGCTGCTTTACTGTTCGACGTACATAAGCCCAGCACTTCATTTCTTCACCGACTTTAATATCTGGATGCTCTGTAAAATTCCAGTCAATATTAAGCATTGATTTAATCTTAGCAATTATTTGATTTGGCGAGCCTGTATCATCTTCCGCTTTAATACCCGCCGCATTAGCTATAGCAGCAAGACCCTTGCAAGAATCAAAAAACATTTCTTTATAGCTGTCACGTTCTTTACGAAGAAACTTCAATTTATCGGCTATCTCATTCAAAATTAAATAATCGTCACATTTAGCTGTTCTTGCTAACTCGTGACATGCAGATATTAAAGACTCTGTATTTTTAGCCATGATAGTTGCCTCTTTTAATAATCATATTTTCACAAATTTCTTTAGCTCGATGACACGTGTCAATATCGAACCAGCCGAAGTGGCACTCGCATTTATTAATTCCGAGTCGTTTTGCTAACCATTTATACGCATCCGTGCGACTTAATTTCCCTGATTGCCATATTTCCTCGAAATAGCGTTTGCTACTCATTCTAGCATTCCGAGTTGCTTTATCCGCCAGAGTTCCTAGCGGAATATCAGTGTGCGGATGCATCCCCACATACGCGCTACACGATGTGCAGATATATAGCCAAGGCCATTTACTGTGTGCTTTACCAAATATCTTTTCATGATGAGCTATTGTCACTTGCCCATTGCAATAGTGACATCTGACGGGAATTGGTAGCGGGTCTTTAACCCGCTGAATTGCTTTTTTACAGGGATTCCACGGTGTTTTCTCCATAATAAATCCTCAAGCTACAGTATTATTAAATTAGAGGGCTTTGTTGTGCCTCACCAACAATGACAACTTTTGCTATTCGCTGCATGAATGTTTCTGTTGCTAATGCTCCTGAATAAACTTCATAACATGATTCTCTGATTCCGATACCAAAAAGTTTTGTATTCAAATATTCTTGCGCCTTATGTTTAGCGTTTACTGTGTTCCACAATGAGCCATTAAAAACCCTGCGTCGTATTGCTTTTTTATTGAAAACAACAGATTTTTCAAAAACTGGCAAAACAATAGTGCATCCAGCGAACCCCTCTGCTGTTCCTTTTTTATGCTCATAGCAGTGCACAAGACCATCACACTCAGCAACGAAAATCCCGTCGCAAATTTCGTAGTATTTATCGAATTTAAATTTGTCTACAACAACACCCAGGCACCCTTTTGGAACTGCTTCTCCGTAAAACACTCCTGTAGTGTTTAAATTAAATACTTCGATGCTGTAAATTTTCATATATCCTCCGCTATATAATGGTTGGTTATTAATTAATGGATGGGGTTAGAATAGAGCGAGTTGACATTCACACTGAATATCTTGCATTGCAGCGTGAATATATTGTTTTTGGGATGGCATCCGTGCCGCTAGTTCATTCCGTTCATCATCAGCGAACATTTGTATGATGTCGCCGAATGAATTCTTACCGCGGTACATGATAAGATCAGTTCCATTGCGATTTTCCATTTTTCGAACGTCATTTGAGTCCAATATCTTCAAGAACTGAGCAGCTAGTTCTGGCTCATCTTTTGCAGCTAATGCAATTTTCTGAATACTCTTCTTGATACAGAAGCAGCAATTACCCAGATGCTCGGGAATTTGCAAATCAAATTGCTGACGGCTCCACCAATCGATAACACCCCATTTATCAATATCGGAGATATCTGCAAGATAACTTGTGCGTTCCTTGCGCTTTATTCGCTTTTGTTCATCGGCCCGAATACCAATCCATGTGTGATACGCTTTTTTTCCAATGTGTTCGTCGCAATATTTTTTAAAGGGGACGAGTTTCATTCTATCCGTACAGAACTCGCCACCAACATAGGGTGTACCATATTTTTTCAGCATGGCTTTCCACGGCTCTAAATCATGTTTGATTTCATCCAAGCTTAGAATTTGATAACTATTTCCTTTTCCAAGTGCTGGATTAATAACCACTCGCAGACAAACTAAATCAATTTTCCAGTGCTGGACTAAATCGCGGATAAATTCGTAGGTTTTCGGATGTTCAGCTCCGGTATCCATAAATACATATTGAACATTCTCACCGGCTTTCCTGCGCTGTTCCATCATATATACGAGATATGCCGATGTCCTGCCGCCAGAAAAACTGACAACATTAATCATGATATTACCCTTAATTGAATAATTTATTCAGCTTTGATGAAATAATGATAAGATTGATTGTTAAAAATATATTTAGAAATAACATCATTTTGTTCTTTCTTTGACATTCTCGACCATTTTTCAAATGTGTATCCGAGCGGAATAATTTCAATATCAAGCAGGGGTGAATCTTTTGATTTATAGATATATAGATACATATTCATAATTACGTTCCTTTGCATCTTTCTGGATTTCCGAGAATAAATACTCTGTGAGTAAAGTCGTCGGGATTGACTTTATTTTTACTCTCTCGCTTTGGTTTTTTAACTTTATTTTTCGCTTTCTTTTGACCTGCAATCTGACATTCAATACAATTGCCGTTTGACATATATCTGAGAGTGTGCCCGAGTGGGCACGGATTACCAATATATTTAGTCTGTTCCTCTGTCATTTACTGAATTCCCCATGTTATTTAGAACGTTCACTTTTTTAATCCACGGTTATTAGCTCATCTTTTCTGATTTGATAAATATCCGTGGCTTTATCGAGAGAGCTTTGCTCATTAGCGAGTTTTTTAGCGCTGTAAGTATAGAACTTATTTAATTCTTCAATACTTTTTGCGTTATTTGCAGCCTCGGTAAAATCACACAGCAATTCATCAGGCGTGCGTTTGTCGCCTTTTGGCTCATCCTTTATTGACTTATTGTTGATTAATTGATTCAGAGATTGCTTTGTTGTGACTGGGGTTATATCGCGCATAGCGCGAGGCTCTGACTCAAGCTCATCAGGCGTATAAACACCCAAAATCACTTCAGGGCAATAAAGACGCGCCCAGTATTTCACAGCCAGATAAGCGATTTGCTGTTTAGGTGCCGTTTTCCACAGCGGAGAGTTTCGTGTCGTAATGTCAATCAGATAAATAGGTTCTCCCCATGTAATTTCAGACTCACCATTAAGGATTGCACCCACTTCAACGAACAATCCGCTTTCATCTGATTTATTCTTGGTCCCTGTGATTTTCTCCCAATCTCCGCCATACCGATAATGAAAGCGTCCGCGAACAGCCTTTGAGCTTGTAACCACTGCGTTTACTAACTGCGCCTCGTAACCTAATACCCCATTAACAAGGTGTGTTTTTTGTGCTACTGCATATGGATTCATTCGCCATTGCGCGGCTTGTAACGCTACCGCCAGACAATCGGCTGGTTTGCCTGCTAAATGTTTCGGAACGGTCGCAACCCCCTGAGACATAACCTCAGCAAATGCCTGTAGTTTTTGCAGCCCTGTAGGGCTAAAAATTGCCGCTGATGTATCGGCTTCATGTTCATTTTCGAACGCAGTAATTTCTTGTGACACGTTAGTTTCTCCGTTTGGCCCAGTCAGGACGCGAAATAGGTTCGATACCGCCCCAATCATCGTTGATACGGCACTCATGGAAAATGTGTAAATTCTGTTTAAACAGATTGAACCCGACATCAACATCGTCTGAATCCAGTTCAAAGACACGCACTGGATAGCGGGCACAATCAATACTTTCACTGACTGCAATAAATAGGAAAAGCGGCGATTCTCCAAAGTGACGCAAATAACCTTCTTGATACATTGCATTTTGAACGTGATAGCGAAATTCCTCGATATGACACGGAAACCTTTCCATGTCCGCGACTTTCTTAACATCAACAATGACAGGTTGATTTAATAAAAATTTATCTGGCCTCATCCGACACAACTCATCCGTGTCTGGATCTGACCAGTAAATGGATGCTTCGTTATATCCATCAGCTTCTAAAAAATATCTGGCCGCATGGTGGGCCATGACACTATCTCTCATTAATTTCAGTTTTCTATGCTGCTCGTAATCCATTACGGTTTTTCCTGTCTTTTCACAATCCTTGAGAAATTCCTTTTCATCTGCTTTTCCCTGATTTGTCCGTCTATTGAATTCCGGTGCTTCAATAAACCGGTTAGAAAATTCATCAGGTTCTAACAATAAGCAATGAAGCGCCGTTCCCATATCCAGCGCTTTTAACTTTTCCGTGTCGATTGGAGCATTTTTCTTCCATCTATAAAATGCGGGACTTTTTGCAATATCATCCAATTGCGACTTACTCACCCCCTCACCGTTGTGATAATCCTCATTCGATATGTCATAATAAATACCGGGTTTCATTATTTACCCCTTTTGTTTTACTACCAGCAAACAGGCAGAATATAAGAAATCATTGAGCAAATTCATTGCTTCGATATTATCTTCAAATATATTGCCGAAATATTTATTTGTTATATCTGAGAATAGCTTGGTGGATTCGAGCGGGAGTTTATTATAAATGGTTTCAGCGTCCATGCCTTGTTGCTCTAATATAATTTCCCTGTAATGCTCATCTTCCAACCGCTTCTCTTCAATTTCATCATAAACGGCATATGGGTTCATATTACAAAGCCTCTATTTTATAACCCCTGTTCTCGAAATATTCCTTTACTTCGTTGAAATAAAGATTAGTTGAATTAAGTACTTCCTCGGAATTTCCTTGTATAACAACATTTCCGATTATTTCAATTTCATTTCCTTTCTTTGTGTGATTAACTTTAAAAGAGTCACAGTTGACTATAAGCATAATTACCTCAAAAAAATTAAAATTAACGTCGAGAAGAGAACTAAACAGGCGGGAAATAACATAGCGAATAGCCACTCTTTAATCATCTTCATATGCTAACCTTAAATATTGCATAGCTATAGCCCAATCTATCTGGCTATCTATATTACGTGCCATTCTAGCTTTAGACTGAGCTAAGCTAAAAATATGTTTGTTTATTTTCATGATATATACTCCAATGCCATCCTCTGGCTTCACTACTCCATATATATTAGAACTGACCGTAATTTATTCTACATATTGCATCATAATGCTCTTCTGCGGCACTGGGCGTTAAATGAATTAATCCTTGCTCCAGTGCCGTGAAATCAAAACTATCATTTTCCCACATGAATATTTTATGATTTTCATGAACATTATGTAATTTTGAGTTATTTATAAGATTTGGAGTATAATAAGTTGTCCCTATAACTAAATTATAATTAACGGGCTTCGGAAAACTCACTTTGCCGACAGTGATTATTTCGGGCTTGCGGCGATATTCCTTGTCGATATCCCATCGTGGATGTTCATTCAAACCTCTCCACTCTCTATCAAAACAAAACATTTCCCACAACTTCCACGGCTCGTTGGTTTTCATTGCGTCTTGTGCATACTGCATCATAAGTTCAGCGTGCACGTGTCTTTTATTGTCTGACATTGTTTAATCCTCTTAAATAATTTTTAAATCCTTTTTTTATTAAATTCGATTTTATTTTCGTATCAGATTTCTTTGAATAATTCACCGGTCGCTCTGATGAAGATTCTTCTCATTTCATAATAATCATCAATCATGAAAGAGCCTGATGCCGTGAGAGTAATCACTTCTTTATTGTAAGTATCTATTTCAATTAAATCGTTTTCATATAATTTCATCAACAAATCATTATCACATTTATTAATGAAAGGTACTCTTAAGTCATCGCGAGGGAAACGGTCATTAAATTCATCGACAATTTTCCTAAGCTCAAGCACAGCCGCAGGACCGATAACTTTGATTGTATTCAGGCTTCTTTTCATGAATCTCATGCTGATGTTGTGATCATAATGATGATAAGTATCAAGCAGAGTCGCTTTCAGAGCGTCAGAAGAAATGACTTCGCCATTCTCAACATTGAACAACGGAGCAACTTCTTCAATCAGCGCAGTCAGTTCTACGATTAATGATTCATATTTAGTCTTATCTGCCGCGATTTGTATGTCTAATGCGTTCATAGTTATGTTCATTGTTTAACCCTCATATGTTTAATTAATAATTGGCATCCATGCCAAAAATTTCCTGTTATTCCCAAGTGTGGCGAAATTCGCTCATTGTCTGGCTGTAATATTGCTACTTTTCTTGCCGACTGAATAAAGAAAAGTGTTGTGTAAGCAACGGTTATTAAATGATTCAACTGTCTTATTTTGTTTGATAACTGACAGTGAGACAGCTTTTAATGTTTTTGTTGAACACCCCGTTAAAGTGGCGACGATCTTTCTTTCAAGATTGCGGTTAGCTTTAAGAGTCTTTTGCTCTTTCATACGTCGATTTTTGCGGCGTAATTTGCAACGCTGTTTTGCATTCATAAGAACCTCCGTTAATTAGCTTAATTGAGACCCTGCGCCGGTCATTCGTTACTGAGAGTTTTCCTTGCGGGACTTATCTTGTAACGTCAACTGCGGCCAGTTTCATCACACCCCAAAGCTAACTTCGCTTTGGTGTACACCTCGCGGCATACTTGTCATATTGTTAAAGAGCGAAACTTCCTTGTTAAGTTGGCTTTCTGCCTTATTGATACTGGTACTACGTTGTTTCTAGCACTTGCGAATCATCCCGATATTCATGCGCCTCGGGCGGCTACTTCGTGGGCTTTCCTTGCCTGTTCGCTATCTTGTGTGCCTTTGATGAACTAAATATATGCGTAATACGCAAATGCGTCAAGCGCATATTTATAGTTGTTTTCTGATTGTTGTTCATCATTTTGTTTTTAAAGCAAATTTAGTTTAAAAAATTTGTTGGGAAGTGTCTGAAGGTGTAATTCAACTTAGGTTTTAAAACAGAACTTGGGAGGACTGGGTAATGAAAAACCCAGCATATGAGCTGGGTGATGGTTATTTTTTTGAGGGGTTCTTTTTGTTTTTGGAGTGGGTATCTTTAGAATTTTCATATCTTCCATAGATGAACACCCCGGCCAGTGAGGCTAGCACTGTGGTCATCAATGTGGTTGCATACCCGGATTCACCGCTATATATCATGTAAACAGCTACGCCAGATATGATTAGGACGCAAAGAAGTGCAAATATTTGCCCGATCCTGTCTTTCCAGATGTCACCAGAGAGTGATTTTCGTCCTTGTTCTTGCCGAAAATGTTGGGCACTTCTTGCCATGTCGACAATTTCTTTTGCTAATCCTGGATATATCCGATCATATTTAGACAATTCATCAGCATCAGGTAGTGGACCAGAACGAAGGGTGGTAACTTGCATTATCATTCCAATTCCTTCGGGCCGTAATGCAAGTTTCTGTAAAACTTCTGGGTTTTTTATTACCTCATTGACCAGTAATTCAGTTTTGTTGTCTTTAGCGTCACTGGATGATGGTGCTGACTGATTAATAATTTGGTCTGGCCTCTTCGTGCTTGGCGATCTTCTTTTGTGCATTGTCTTTCATTGAGTCCTTGATGTAGCTTCCAACAGAACTCCAATCATTTCTGATTAATTCTGTGTCTGTTGGTAAGTCTCTGTATTCGCTATAGTTACTTGATGGATTGATATCAAGAATAGAGCCCATAGAGCGAAGAAAACGTTTAGTTGCTTTTTTCATATGGATTGCCTCGGTAGTAAAGTAAATTTACCATTGGTGTAATTATATACCACATTCAAAACATGGGGTATAGATGTGTAGTTGTGTTCTATCCATGCCGCCTTATTTGTTGTGATTGACTAACAAGTACTTTACCTTCGATATGCAGCATTTTACATTCATCTTTTGTGATTGACCACGTTTCATATCTGTCATTATCAGATATCACTTTTAGTTCAAATTTAACTTTTTGAAGGCGTTTTACATACAAATCTCCGTTAAAATAGAAAACGTATATTCCATCACCATCAAAAAATGTGATGTTAGTATCAACGAATATCAGATCACCTGATTCGATTGTACCTTCCATTGAATCCCCACGAACGTTGATAAGTGCTACAGATCCTTCTGGTCTGCCACCGAATATCGTATTCGCATATCGAGCGGTATATTCAATAGATCTAATTACTTCAATAACATCATTAATTGCACTACCAAAGCCAGCACTAGCTGAAACATCAAGTACATCAACTTTATACATACCGCTCTCCTTCGAGCCAGTTTGTGAATTAGGACTGACTTTATTTACAGTACCCAAAACGTCATCTGATGAAAAGAGTTCAGCAACTGGAACTGATAGTGCTTCAGCGATCTTATGTAGTATTGAATCACTGTAACCTTGTTTCCCTCTCTCAAGGCGAGACAAGTTACCGACATCGCTATCTATAGCTGTCGCTAAATCAAGGAGTGTCATTTTCTTCGCTTGGCGAAGTTTTCTTATTTTTTCACCTATTTTCATGGACCTATTACATTCTAATAATGCGTTTCGCGCAAAGCGTATTGCGCATATTTTTTGTGTGGTGTAATATGCGTAATACGCATTTAAAAGGAGGTAAAGATGAAAACACCACTTCGAAAAATACGCATAGAAAAAGGATTAACGATTTCCGAAGTTTCCAGAGCGACAAGCGTTGATATTGGAAACTTAAGCAGGATCGAGCGAGGGGTACAAAGTCCATCACTTGATACTGCTGAAAAATTATCCTGTTACTTCAAAGGTGAAGTTAGTGAGATGCAAATTCTCTATCCAAGAAGATACATGTAACTCAACAAATAGATTGCATTAACCACGCGAGTTAATAGCTCGCATGCTCTTTAACAATCCGCCTCCCCGCCACTGTGGGGATCTATGCCGCGAGGTGTAGGCAATTTTCCTCGTTAATCGGGGAGCGTAGCCCAGTTGTTGGGCTATAAATTTAATTTTATTTAGGAAATTTAACATATGGATATTGCAAAAAGTATCAAAATTACTTGTAAGCCGGAGGCGCTAGAGAGTTTTTGGCTTCGATGCATTTTGGAGTACGGAAATAACGAATTTGCAAAAGAAATTGGGATTCACCCGTCAACATCTAGTCGGGACAAAAACCGAATATTTAAGTTAGCTTGTAAAGCTGCCGCTTTATTCGGTCTGCCCGAAGGGTCTGTTGAACTGCCATCACAATCATCAAAAATTGTATTTGAAGGTGA
Source organism: Photorhabdus akhurstii (assembly GCF_019090985.1). Classification (NCBI taxonomy): domain Bacteria; kingdom Pseudomonadati; phylum Pseudomonadota; class Gammaproteobacteria; order Enterobacterales; family Morganellaceae; genus Photorhabdus; species Photorhabdus akhurstii. The sequence goes on from NZ_CP020335.1 coordinate 4,613,849, forward strand.
ATACGCAGAGATGTTGATCCAAGCGCTGGAACGGAAAGGAAAAGTGAAAAGAAAAGCCTCAGTAACAGTTGAGGCTTCTGATCAAATCGAACTTTCAATATGAGTCAAGCGGGGGAACTCTCATTTCCCCTATATACCACTATAGCGAGGTAATTATGCACTTAGGAGAGATGGAAGTCCATCGTGGAATAATAACCCATGCGGAATTATCTAAAGACTTCCGCATTGAAGGTTGGATTTATGTACTCAGCAATAAATATATGCCGGGAATATATAAGGTTGGCATGACAACCACTTCACCAGAAGCAAGAGCAAAAGAATTGGCGTCTGCTACTGGTGTTCCTTTCAAATTTGAAATAGAGGCTGCTTTTTATTCAAGAGATCCATCTAACGATGAGGCTGTTGTGCATGACATGTTATTTGAGTTCCGTATCAATGAATCAAGGGAATTTTTTAATGCTTCCCTTGAAGAGATCATTGTTGCATGTGAAGAAGCAGGACTTATAAAAGTCGGTGAACCAGTTGAACGATTAGCTGATTGTTATGACGTTATTTGCACTGAAAAGCTGGATGCGCTGAATCTCGACGCTTTATTTGAAAGTTTGGGTGTTGATATTTTCGGATGCAAATTATCCGTAGCCGATAGATTAATAAGATTCGCTGTTAAAAATCTCATAGATAAAAACAGAGAATGCTCACTTTTCTTTCAAAATGGGACTGCCTATTTAATTCAGGGCGAAGTGGATCAGATGTATGAAGCTTATAGAAAGGAGCAAGACACATTTATTGGTCCTAATCTTCCCAACCTGTCAATAAACAAAATCACTGATATACCATTTTAAGGAGCTGACATGGCTAGGTCACGAAATATTAAACCAGGCTTTTTCACAAATGATGATTTAGCCGAATGTGAACCATTGGCGAGATTATTATTTGCTGGCTTGTGGACTATTGCTGATCGTGAGGGGCGGCTTGAAGATAAGCCTCGCAAAATTAAAGCAATGGTATTGCCGTATGACGATATAGATTGCGACAAATTACTTGCTCAGTTACACAATAAAAACTTTATCACAAGATATGCAGTAGATGGGAATGAGTTTATCCAGATTAATAACTGGAAGAAGCACCAAAACCCACATTGCAAAGAAGCGGCTAGTGAAATACCCGAACAGGTAATGCAAGGTACTGATAATAAAGAAGCACCAGAAGAGCACAATACAAGTATGGTTCAAGCACCAGAAGAGCATGAAACTGATCCTGCTGATTCCCTTAACATGATTCCTGATTCCCTTAACCCTATAAACACCCAAGCCGATGAACCGGCTTGCACTGATGAAAATCAAAATCAGTCTGCCAGTGTTCACTCAATGTCAAGTAAGTATGCGTTTGAGGGACAGGTGATCCGTTTAAACCACAAAGACTACTCTGCATGGGAGAGTCTATACACGAATATCGACTTGGTAACGGAGCTAACCAGGCTTGATTTGGAATTTCAGTATGACAAACCTAAAAAATGGTTTATCACTGCCAGTCAGAAATTGAACTACCAAAATAAGAATTCCTGTCAGCGTTATCCTCGTCGGGTTGGTGATCGCATTGCTCAACCAGTGCGTACAGAGCAATTCATTTCGGAGGATTTCTAATGAGCATGGCACAAACTCTGGCTCGTTTTCGGCGGATGATGCCAGAGCATATCAAGCCCAAATTCACGAATGCTGATGATTTAATGGAGTGGCATCGTAAGCAGGGCGAGATTGACTCAAAACGCATTGCAGAAGAGAATCGGGTGAATCGCTTAAACAGAATCATGGGGCGTTCTGGCATTAGCCCATTGCACAAAAACTGCACGTTTGAAAATTACATCGCAGATACATTGGAGCAACAAAAGGCGCTGACGAAAGCCAGGCGCTATGCTGAGAACTTTGGTCATTCTTTCGGCGGATTTATTTTCAGTGGCAATCCTGGTACTGGGAAAAACCACTTGGCCGCTGCCATCGGAAATCATCTCATTCAGAATGGCAAAAGTATACTGATTGCTACTTTGCCTGATTTGATGATGCGTGTCCGCGAAACTTATCAGCGGGATACGAAAATCAGCGAATCTGCACTAGTTGATGATTTGTGTGACGTTGATTTGCTAGTGCTCGATGATGTTGGAGTGCAGAGAAAAAATCTGAATGAGGACCTGATAATTTTCCAGGTTGTGGATCGGCGGCTGGCAAACAAAAAGCCTGTTGGTGTGCTAACAAACTTGCCACAGCAACAGCTTGCTGACGTGTTGGGTGAGCGGGTGATTGACCGCCTGAGAATGGGATCGCCGATTGCCATTGGATTCACATGGGATAGTTATCGCAGACAAGTCAAATAACCCTGTAGGAGGGAGTGATATGACAGAAATTACAAAGCAAGAGAAATTAGATTCTGATGCAAGAAGGTTAATTGAGCAATCCAATTACGTTCTACTTAGAATAATTTCAAGAATATGCAACATTGAGACTGAAAATCTATCTTACAAACATAATTTAACTGAGTCCGTTAAATTAGCTCAAAGGCAGATCACATTAATAGAAAATTTTCTACTGGATGTAGATGTCGGAGATTTTTGATATGAACTGGATTAAATGCAGTGACAGATTGCCGGAATTAGATATGCCGGTATTTGCCGGATGGTTTAATGCTGACGGCGAGTTTTTCTGGGGATGTTATGTAAGGACAATAAGTGATTTTGAGATAAATGAATGGCTGTGGTCAATATGTGATGATTTTGGTCGCGGAGATTGGTGGCTTGATGATGACTACTCAATGATAACGCACTGGATGCCACTACCACAGCCACCGAAGGAGCTTTAAATGATTTATGACACTAAATTGCCGCATTATTTGACTCTTGATAAATGCCCGTTCTGCAAATGCAATGCTGAATTATTTGCCGATGGAGATGGGATTTATGCGGGGTGCGCCGGTAATAAATGTTTAATTAAGCCAATTACTCTCACATATAGAATTAAACGAGATGCTATCAGAGCGTGGAACTTACGAGCGCCAAATTCCGACTCAGATCCGATAATTCCTGTTGGGGGAAAATTAAAGGTAGTTAAAGGGGAATAATATGAAAATGAAAACAGAAAATTTAACAGGCCGTGCGCTAGATTATGCTGTTGCTATTTGTGATGGTTGGAGTGTAGAGTATTTGAATAATAATCTTTACAACATACCTTATTATTCAACAACGTGGAGCGAATGCGGTCAACTGATAGATGAATATTTCATCAGCGTTATTGAGCGAGGCGATCACTGGGTAGCAGACAGACCGGGGTTTGATGTAGTGAAAGGCAGTACAGCAAAAGAAGCGATATGCCGTTCGATGATAGCTAAACTAGATGATGAGATAGAAATTCCTGATGAGCTATTAGAGAATAAATAATGGGGGATAAATGGAAGCTGATTTTTGTTTTCATGAATCAAATAAATCTCAGGCATGGGAAATATTGAAAGAAACTCTTCAAACGAAACAGCCGCATCGAATTATTATTAAGCCGTGGAAAGATATTCGATCAATTCCACAGAATTCCACGTTTCATATGTGGTGCGGTGAGATAAGTCGTTATCTGAATAAGAATAATGCCAAATTAACGCCGGAGGATGTTAAAGAGGCACTTAAACATACATTCTTGGGTTATGAGGTCATAGAAGCTATTGATCTCACTACGCAGCTTACAGAGCGCATCAGGACTCTGAGAAAGACTTCAAAATTAGATACGGGTGAAATGTTTTATTTCATGACGCAAGTAGAAAAATGGGCCTTTGATATTGGTTGCTTAGTGACTATTCCAAATAACTCGCAATATATGAAATTAAAACAGGAGCAAGATAAATGATAGCAGGTAATAAACACTGGTGTAATTTCTGCGGTAAATCGCAAGATGAAGTAAATGCAATAGTTTCAGGAATGAATAACAGTGATATTTGCGATAGTTGCGTTCTTCGTTGTATTGGGACGTTAATATTGAAAGATGGAAATAAATTAAATGAGTCAGAAAACATCACAGACTCAGCGAGTCATCAATAATCTAATCTATAACATTCCATCAAATAAAAAATCAAAACCAGTTCCCGCAGAGTCAGAAGTTAAAACGTTTGATTACGTTCATGAACTATTGAAATCAAAGTGGGACAGACGGAGAAATAGAAATGAAAAAACTTCGAATAAGAGAGTGCAATGAGTGCTGTAAAGAATATCAACCCGCCAGACAATTACAAAATACGTGCTCAATTGAATGCGCAATAGCCAAAGGCAGTAAAGACCGAAAAAAGAAACAGGAAAAAGCAGAGCGGGCACTTAAAAAGAAACAGCAACAAGAATTAGCAGAGAAGAAAGATAAACTTAAAGCCCGTCGATTAGCAGTAAAGCCCCGCAGTTATTTTATTCAGCAAGCCCAACGTTCTGTTAATGCATATATTCGTTATCGCGACAAAGATAAGCCCTGTGTTTCATGTGGGACATGTGAATCTTCTCGATGGGACGCAGGGCACTATAGAACAACATCAGCAGCGCCACAATTACGCTTTGATGAGCGCAATATTCAACGGCAATGCATCGTCTGTAATCAGCATCACTCGGGGAACCTGGTTCCATATCGAGTTGAGCTTATTGAGCGGATTGGCATTGAGTCAGTAGAAGCTATCGAGAGTAATCATGATCGGCATAGATGGACTATCGAAGAGTGCAAAGCGATCAAAGCTGAGTTTGATGAGAAATTGAAGAGGCTACGGTATGACAATCTTCACTGATATATCAGCAGCGATAGAAGAAGCCAGGTTCTTGCGACATGAAACAAAGCATCATCATGTTGTCACTCAAAAACGGAATGGAACTCTTACAGTCAGACAAGAAGTCGGAATAAATAAAGTCGTCTACGTAAAGTATATAGCACTCGTTACGATTGTCGTATAGCAACAGTACTGCCGAATTGCAAAAAATAGCCGAGGTAAACATATGCGTGATATTCAATTGGTATTAGAGCGCTGGGGGGCATGGACGGCTGATAATAGAGAAGACGTTTATTGGTCTTCTATTGCTGCCGGATTTAGTGGGCTGATACCCAATAAAGTTAAATCGCGTACACAGTGCTGTGAAGATGACGCTATTGTTATTTCTAGCTGTATGGCAAAGCTGAATCAGAAGAATAGTGATATTCATGATTTGTTATTTGAATACTACGTGTTTGGTAAAACATTCATGCAATTAGCTTATGAGTATAAATGCTCTGACGGCCACATCGGTAAAAAATTACAAAAAGCGGAGGGTGTTGTTGAAGGAATGTTGATAATGCTAGATGTAGAACTGGAAATGGATAAATATGTTCAAAAAATTGCAGCCTAATTTAATAAAAGAGTTTACGTACGTAAAAAACTGAATATTATGATAAGAGTGATAGCAATGTCACACAGCTTATCGAATTAACAAGCCTCGCTATTCTGCGAGGTTTTTCATTTATAGGGCTGCGCATGGCGTGGCCTTTTTCTTTATTACTGTCGAGAGGTCAAGAATGAGCTTTGGCAAACTATCTCCAGAATCCCAAGAACAGGCGCGATTAGCACTCATTACTATTTTGGCGCAAATGGTACCTGATGGACTGAGTGATATTGACGCAACATTTGTAGGCGAGGCCGTTGCCGCTGCGTTTGTCGCAATGGAGTGCTATACCGGCGTATCTGACGAATGTGATGATGAAAATGAGAGTGGAGATTGTGTCCGCAAAGCGTTTTTGGAAGCAGTAAACACCCCTCACCCTAATGGCAAGTGGGGGGGATTTATTGAGCAGGAGAAAAAACGTCAGGAACTTATACTCAGACTTGCAGAAGAGTATGGATCTTCTCAGTGATTTGTTTTTCTCTTCTGATTAGTTGTTCGTTATCTATAGGAATTGTTTCAGAGGCTATTTGACATTCTGAAAAGAGAATATCTTTCAGGGCATCTTTTTGTACGGGTGAAAGCAGTTGTAACATTGCAATCACAATCCGCTCTGTAGCTGTAATGCTGATTTCCAGTTCACGAACAGCTTCGTTAATTGCTTTACTCATTAATGCCTCTCCCTATTAGCTATGGTTACTTATCGAGATTTAATGATAGCAGATAAGGGAATTTCCATAACGGAATGAATTCAATTGATTACGAAGGCTGCGATCTGACGCGGCCTTTTTCTATGTATGTCATAGTAATTTTTCATTAAAGGTGGTAATCATGCTGGTTCGTCATCAGGAATCTATGGAGAAAGGCATGTCAATTACTTATTCTGATATTCGCTCTCAGCACAAACTGCTACAAGAGAAATACAAAGCCAGAAAAGAGCTTCTTCAAAGTGATGCTCAGGATTTAATGAAAGAATATTATAAATCCTTAGATCTCCCTGCATCATCGTGGAAAGATAAAGAGGGTGTAGAGCAGCCATATGTACGTTCTTGCATCATAAATCAACAAGGGGATCTTGAATATCGTCCTGCGCATGTAGTTCAATTGGATGAGGATTATAGGCTTAATTTTCAAATGGGGACGATGGTAAATGACACGCTGTGTGTGGGTGATTGGTATTATGTTGCAATATCACTATGGTATGCAAATTCACTCTTGCATGTCAGTGTGGCAAATGGCGCTCATGAGTTCACTATTCCAAAAGGCACTGTGACAGACAGGTTTTTTGAAGTGACTTCGGCAATCAAGACAGTTATCCATGCAGGATTAGATGATCCTGAGTTGGATTAATAATTTTCAGAATTATCAAGGTCGCATAAGCGGCCTTTTTCTTTTCACGCCCGTACTCACGGGGACTTAATCCCCAACGGGGGTGGAAATATGAAACTCATGGACAAATACACAAGTCCGTCAGCTTATTGTTGGGGGACGCTAACGGCAATGCTTGGAGCACTATCATTGAACGATTGGGCGCTTATCGTCGGAATTATCTGTACTGTTGGAACCTTTTCAATTAATTGGCATTACAAGCGGAAAGAGTTTCAACTAAGGCAGGAGAACAGAAATGACAAAGGCCAGTAAGTTAAGTGCTGCCGTTATTGGTCTTGCGCTCTCCGGGGCGAGTGCTACGGCTATATTGTCACAGTTCTTAGACGAGAAAGAAGGCAATTGGCTATCAGTATATCAAGATGCTGGTGGAGTTTGGTCAATATGTCGTGGTGTAACTCAGATTGAAGGTGCTCCAGTTCGCAAGGGGATGAAGTTAACACAAGAACAATGTAACACGCTGAATCGGATTGAAACGGAAAAGGCTATCGACTGGGTAAAACACAATGTCCATATCCCGTTGACAGAACCACAAATTGCAGGCATCGCGAGTTTTTGCCCATATAACATTGGTCCCGCGAAATGTTTCTCTTCCACCTTTTACCGAAAGCTGAACGCTGGAGATAAAAAGGGGGCATGCGCTGAAATCAAACGCTGGATATATGACGGTGGTAAAGACTGTAGACAAACGAAAGGACAGGTCAACGGCTGTTACGGTCAGGTTGAACGCCGTTCTCAAGAGTCAGAGCTGACATGCTGGGGGTTGGATGACTAGGCATAATTTAGCCGCGTTGTTATTTCTCTGGAGTTTTATTTTGGCGATTTGTGGTCGAGCCAGTTGGGGCTGGTTTCTGTTTCTGGGGGCGTTATTGTTATGAAATTCAACGCTCACTACTACACGATACTCGCGTTAATCGTTATTTCACTGACAGCGTATTACTATCACTCTGAGTTACAGAGAGAGCAACGTGTTACAAAGCAGCAGCAAGAAGACATTCAGCAACTCACAGACACTATCGACTATCAGAACTCTCACATCACTATGTTGAATGAGTTAGACATTAAACACACGCAGGAACTTGCTCATGCGAAATCTGAAATTGATGTGCTTCGCAACGATGTTGCCGCTGGTCATCGCCGGTTGCGCATCGCGGCCACCTGTAATCAAGGCAAAGCCGGTTCCTCCCGCGGCATGGTCAATGCAGGAACCCCACAGTTTACAGAAACAGCTCAGCAAGATTATTACGATCTCCTCCGAATGATGGCGGAAAACGAACAGCAAACTAAGTACTTGCAAGAGTATATTAAAACTCAGTGCCAGCAGGTGAAGAAATGAAAACGGAAGTTGACTTGATTTACTTTGAAAAAAACAGAGAAGAGAAAACGCAACTCAGTAAATACTACGTATCACATACAAATTCAAAAACAATTCTCGAACAAATTCTTGTTATTGAAAAAGACCGATTCGGTAGATATACCCCAAAAATGGAATTTACTGATTTTGCGGAATTAGAATCGGAGAAAGAAGCTGCTTTAAAGCTCGCAGACTGGATGCGACGCATGAGTGAAGCAATAGAGAATCATTTTAGAACGCAGTGTCAGTAACAGCCTCAGTTATCTGGGGCTTTTTTATATCCGTAATACTCAAACACTGCAAGTAACTAATTCAGAGCATTCTGCTAATAGAGTGCTCGATAGCAGTGATTCAATCCGGCGTGGTATTTAAAATGCCGGGGATTTATCAGACTGAAAAGTAGAAAGTTCTGATTACAACTGTTTCCAAGATGGAAAGAGTTCAACATGGTCGCTAAGCGGCCTTTTTTATTTAAGGGAAAGAGATGGGACAACAAACAAATCAGGTTGGTTGCCCTAGCAAGCTGAATGATGAGCTAATCGCTAAGGCAAGGGATTATCTGTACGGCGGTTATGAATCAGTTGGTGATGTCGTTCCTAGTGTAGCCGGATTAGCTTGTTACCTGGCTATTGCACGCTCAACAGCATATGAATATGGGAAGCAGTCCAGCGAGTTTTCGGACATCTTAGAAGGCATAGGGGCCATGCAGGAAAACAAGCTTATAAACAAGGGGCTGACTGGAGATTTTAATTCTACGATTGCCAAGATGATGTTAACAAAACACGGCTATTCAGATAAGCAGGAAATCGATCACCGGTCCCCCGACGGCTCTATGTCTCCAAAACCAACTACAATCCGGCTCGTTGGAGTTGAGCCAAAACAATGACTGTAGCAGTTGACCTGCCAATTCCCGCAAAACTCGTACCTGTATTTACAAAAGAAAATGTTCGTTACCGTGGCGCACACGGTGGCAGGGGTAGCGCTAAAACTCGGACATTTGCAATGATGAGCGCGGTTAGGGCTTATCAGGCGGCTGAATCTGGTACAAGCGGGGTTATTTTGTGCGCTCGTGAGTTTATGAACTCTCTCGAAGAATCATCAATGGAAGAAGTGAAACAAGCAATCCGCTCTGTCTCATGGTTGGATGACTATTTCGAAATTGGCGAAAAATACATTCGTACAAAAAACCGGTTGGTCAATTATGTCTTCTGTGGCTTAAGACATAACTTAGATAGCATTAAATCAAAAGCGCGTATTCTTTTGGCTTGGGTTGATGAAGCTGAGTCCGTATCAGAGACTGCTTGGAAAAAGCTACGCCCAACAGTGCGTGAGTCTGGCTCTGAAATCTGGGTGACATGGAACCCGGAAAAGGATGGAAGCGCAACGGATAAGCGATTCAGAAAGAACCCGCCCAAAAGCTCTATTATTGTTGAAATGAACTACAGTGATAATCCGTGGTTTCCTGCCGTTTTGGAAGAAGAGCGACAGGAAGATTTGGAAAGTCTCAGCTACTCAGATTATGCATGGATATGGGAAGGCGCTTATCTCGAGAATTCAGAGAAGCAAGTATTAGCGAATAAATACAAGATTGAATCATTCCGTGATGATTTGTGGAAGCAAGCCGACAGGTTGCTATTTGGTGCTGACTTCGGTTTCGCTAAAGACCCAAATACATTGCTTCGCATGTTCATTCTTGATAATTGCTTATATATAGAACATGAAGCGCATGGCGTTGGGGTGGAACTCGATCACATGCCCGCGTTTTATGACCAAGTGCCCGAGTCTCGTAAGTGGCCTATTAAAGCCGATTCAGCCAGACCGGAAACCATCAGTTATCTTAAGCGACAGGGATTCAATATCTCTGCTGCTAAAAAGTGGCAAGGCAGCGTAGAAGATGGGATTACTTTCTTACGCGGATTCAAGAAAATTATCATCCACACTCGATGCAAAGAAACAGCAAAAGAAGCCCGGCTCTACTCATACAAAGTGGATCGTATCACTGGTGAGGTGTTACCCGTCATTGATGATGCGCACAATCATTGCTGGGATGCTGTTAGGTATGGGTTAGATGGATATATCAAAGGCAGAACAACAGTTTGGGACATCATGTGATGACGAAAAAAACGATGATTGGCCGTCTTACTGATGGTCTTCACAGTATGTTGACTTCGCTCGGTGAGCGGGTGGCAGCAATAAAATATGCGAGCAATGGTAAGGCTGATGTGCCTGATAAAGAGTTGCTCGCAATGTATAAAAACTCATGGGTGGTCAAGAAATACATAGATAAGACCGCTGATGATATGTTGAAGCTACCCCGCGAATTATCCGGTGATATTGATAGTTCTCTGGTTCAGCGCATCAAAGACACAGAAACAGCACTAGCAGTCTATAAGATATTTCATGACGCGCTAACTTGGGCTTCATTGTTGGGAGATTCATTGATTGTTGCAATAACTGATTGCGCTGATGAGATGATTAGTGAACCGCTCAATCTACAGTCAGAAGACATCATTAAGTTTTTGGTACTAAGAAAAGAGGAATACACACCAGCCAGCAACGTAATCTCTGATATTGCTTCACCCTATTTTGGACAGCCGCAGACATATCAAATCGATATAGGCAATAAACAACTTAAGTTTCATCACTCACGCTGCCACAGAACAAAGCTGGGTAAGCATAGCTTAAAAGATATGCCAAAGTTCGGTACGTCTGACATTCAAGCGCCCTATGACGCTATCAAAATATTTGATGCCGCAATTATAAGCACAGGGGACACAATCCAAGAGGCCAATGTTGATGTCATATTTTTGCCGGGTTTAAATAATCAAATTGATGCGGGACAAGAGACGCAAGTTGTCGAATATGCTCGTGTGATGAAGCAAACAAAATCGTCAACGGGCTTAATGCTAATGGACGCCGGTGATAGCACGATGCAGAGCCGCTATGAGCAAAAAACAGCTCAATTCTCAGGACTGTCTGACGTTATTACAAAGATGGCAAATGTCTTAGCTGGCGCACTAGACCGGCCAATCAACATTTTGTTTGGACAGTCTGCTAGCGGCTTTAACTCTGGTGAAGAAGATAACAAGTCGTATTACGAAACAATCAACGGGTTACAAGAAACTCGGTTGCGGCCCATGCAAGACTTTGTTGATCAATTCATTCTCGACAAACTAGCCGCGAGCATCGACACAATCAGCTACGAATATCCGTCAATAGACAGCATTAATGAAGCTGACGAAGCAACACGATTTACTCAGTATGCGACTGGGTTCACTTCTTTAGTTCAATCCGGCGTTGCTACAGAAGACATTGCATTGCGCGAAATGCAAGCGCGGGGTGTGCTGACGACTGTGACTAATGAAGAAATCGAAGCTATGGCAGGGGTGAATAATGGACAGTGGTATCAGCCTGAAACAGATGCTGGAGCGCAAGCAAGGTCGCTTGAAAGCTCGCAACAGGTTAATGCGTCCGCCTACGCCCAGTAAACGAACAGAAGTTTGGTATCGCGACAGGCTCATTGAGTTTATCAGGATGATGCAAAATGTTGTTATAGAGGACTTGCAAAAACCAATATTAAACGACGCACCCAACACACCATCACTCTCAATCACTTCAAGACTTTCAAGAGCAATCCAAAAACTGGCTAATGCGTCCATTGCTGACATGGCGCGGCGTTTGTCATCTGGCATGGTTAAGCATGCTAATGATCAAAATAAAGATCAAACACAGAAAACCTATAAATCGGCGTTTGGCATTGATTTAACAGGGATGCTCGGTGATGAGGTTGTGAAAAAACAGATTGATGATGCTGTGAAAGAGAATATCGATTTAATCAAGTCAATACAGACTGATTTTATCAATGATATCGGCTCTAAAGTGTTCACGAATCTGTTTGATGGCGGGCGTCATGAAAACCTTGTTTCTCTCATTCGTGAGCGCTGCAAGGTGACGGAAAGCCGAGCGAAGCTTATTGCTCGTGACCAGACGGCAAAACTGAATTCGGCACTGACAGAAACCCGCCAGAAAGCGCTCGGCATTGATTTATACGATTGGGGTGGTGCGGGTGATGAGCGAGAGCGTGACAGTCATTTCGTATTGAACAATATGACATGCAAATACTCAGACCCTACCGTTTATTCAGACGATGGAGGGAAGACCTGGAAGAAGCGTAAAAGCATTGGGGCATTCGAGGGCAAGCCCGGTGACGATTATCAATGCCGGTGCGTAGCTCTTCCGAAAATATCTTGGGATTAATTATGGCATGGAAAAAAACTCCGCAGGGTTATGTCATTACATCTGCAAAGATAACTCGTGCAGGGCCTGTTGAATATTACGGGCATGAAGTCAAGTTAACTGGTGCTGATGCAAACAGAAAAATCACAATTCACCGCACTATCGAAGAACTTTCCAAACATGAAACACTGAAATCATTTGAAGGCCAGACACTGACGCTGACGCATCCCGATGACGGCGAGGTCAATGCTGACGAATGGAAAGACAAGACGATTGGTCACGTCCAGAACGTCAGAGTTGAGGGTGATTACATCGTCTGTGATGCTTACATAAAAGACGCAAAAGCAATTCAGGTACTTGAAGAAAAAGGCATTCGAGAACTCTCTGTTGGTTATGAACCCGCAGAGATAGTCGAGAAAAACGGTGAATTACATCAAATCAATATTCGCGGCAATCACGTTGCCGTTGTAGCAGAGGGGCGCTTAGGCGACACCTGTAGATTAAACGATAAAAAAGGTAAACCAATGAAGAAACTCTCATTGAAAGATGTCATTGCGTTGCTTAAGGGTAAACGCGCTAACGATGCCGAGGGGCAACCCCTGACAGAAGACGAGCTGCTTGGCATGATTGCCGCATTAGAGAAAACCTTGCAAGAACTGGAAGGCAACGCAACACCAGAGGCCACAGCCAAAGCACAAGAAGTTATTGCACAATTGGAAGAGCTTAAAGCTCAGCTTGAGCAGTCAAAAGGGGCTGGAACACCGCCACCCAATGATGCTGATCCGGCTGGTGGCAGTGATGACAAAGACGCCCGCATTGCTGCGTTGGAAGCCGAGAATGAGCAATTGAAAACAGAGAATGCGGCTCTTAAAGAGGAGCTGGAAAAGCTGAAAGGCGAAAGCGACACAAGTACAACATTGAATGACGCAAAAGCGCGTTTCCCCAAAGTGAAGTTTAACGATGCGAAATGTGCGCGTGATGTGCGCATGCTCGCGCTGTTAAGTACCGGGGCATTCAATGATTCACAAGTAAAAGCAATGTCGGATGATGAAATTCGGGCTGCTTATGCTGCGGCTAGTGCGCTAAATAAACCACGTAGCAACATCGGGGCGGCATTACTGAACGATTCAGCAAAAGCGAAGAAAACAGCTTCTCAGCGTTTAGGGGGTAAATAATTATGGCATTTGGATTTACAGATTGGGATGCCGTCACAGGCACGATCAAACCCGGTTCAATCAAACGGGCTTCAAGCTCAAACGATAAAGTGTGGGGGGAAGAAAATCGCACTGAAATAGCGCTGCCCTACGGTACTTTCGTAGCGGTAAACCCAGAGGGTGGGGTGAAACCTGTCACTTCTGCAAGCGACGTTATCCACGGCATTGTCGTTCGTGACATTTACGGCGACGCCGCTCCGCATAACAAACAAGTCAACGTAGGGCATTTTTCGCACGGTGATTGCGTGGGAGCGCTGGCGGTTGAAAAAGATACGTTCACTCGTGGGGATAAAGTTTATATCGTTGCGACGGGTAAGGATGCGGGCAAAGTGACCAGTGCGGCAAAAGGCAATATCGATTTAGGCTATTGGGCCGAAGAAGTTAGCGCGGGGAATCATTGTGTAGCTATCACACTCGGTTACATTCATAACGCACAGAAGACAGGAGAGTAACAGATGGCTGTGGAAACCGCAGATTTCGAAGAAGTGTTGCATGAAGCGCTGACAGAACGCGACATGCAGTTGCAAGAAAAAGAGTTGCCGGAAATCAACATTGGAGAAGCCCTTCCGGTTAAAGAAGGGCTGGATTTTGCACTTGAATTTGTGGATTTTGGCGTATCTAACGTTGTCGGTTCCGTCAAAGACGGCATCGTTGGCAACAAGACAAACAGCCTGAAAACCATCGATTCAGAAATTGAATGGCTGAAAGCACCGGTTGGTCAGTGGGCAAAAGCTGCAACATGGACACAGCAAGAACTGGAAAAGATCGCCCGACTTAACATCAACCTGCAAACCAAAAAACAGGATGATTTGTATGCTAACGCGCTGGCAACAATCCAGTATGCGGGTTACGTTGGTCATCAAGTCGTGAAAGGGCAGGAAGGGCTACTGACTGGCTCAAAAGTTCAGGTGATCACAGACAGTACAAACAAAACCATTGAGGACATGACCTCTAATGAGTTCGTTAAGCTGGTGCTGGATGCCTATAACGTCGCGTGGCGCAAATCTAGCTATCGTATTCAGCCGACGCACATTGCAATGGATGCCAGTGACTTTATGCTTGCCATGCAGAAATTTGACCCGAATCCGATAGTTGTCGGCACCGACCTGTTACCGATCGCAGCAATGGATCGCATTATGGCTGCATTGCGCAAAGCCTCAGGAAACGAAAAATTCAACATCACGTTCGTGAAAATCCCGAGCAATTACGCTGTTGGCATTAAAAATGGCAAAACCCGACTGGCTGTTTACACATATGAAGCCGATTATGTGGAAATGGAAGTACACATGCCAGAGTTGTTAGCGGTTCGTGCGCGTGACCTGCTGACTTACGAATGCGGCTACCGTGCTGCATTTGGCGGCGCAATGTGGAAGCAGCCGCAATCTGCTGTTTACGTCGATTACAAATCTTCACTGGCTTCGCAGTAACCGCAGGGGGTAACATGGAATTTCTCACCCGTTACCCTGAATTTGCCAAAGTCGATAAATCACGCATAGAGATAGTTCTACAGGATGCTGCTAATCAGATGAGTAGCAAAGTGTGGGGCAAACTCTATGAGCAAGGGTTACACGCTCTTGCGGCTCATCTTTTGTACTCCTCTGGCGCATTAACTAAATCAGGCAACAGCAACGGCAAGCCCGTGCAAATAGCGACAAGTAAGTCGGCAGGTGGGTTGTCAATTGGCTATTCTGCGCCTGATGCGGGCTTTAGTACTAATCATGATGGTTATGCATCCAGCTCATACGGGCAGAAGTATCTGCGCCTGCGTAAGTTAGTTTCTCGGCATATGCTGGTGGTGAGATGATTAAGAATTCTGGCAATTTCAAAGGGGCAGGTTTAAAGGCCCTTGAAGCCCGGATAAGGGCTTTAGGGAAGAAAAAGGTGGTAGCGGGCGTGCCTGCGTCAAAAGACAAGGAGCACAATGGAGTCAGTATTTTAACTGTTGCTACCGCTCACGAATTCGGTGCAAAGATAAAAGTTCCAGCGAAAACAGTAACTATTTATCGCAAAATGAATGCTAATGGCTCTTTTGCAGGAAACGGGAAATTTGTCAAAGCATCTAAATCGAATTTTGCTACTACCCACATCGTACCCGCCCACATGTTTTTTATCCCAGAACGTTCATTTTTACGTTCTACATTCAATGAAAAAAAAGGCGATTACGCAAAGGACTTAACGAAAGGAATTCAGTCGGAATTATTGAATGATGGAGATCTTGTTAAAGCGTTTGAGAAATTGGGAGAAAAAGTTGTAGGGGATGTTAAGGCGAAAATTTTATCGGGCGTTGAGCCAGCGTTAAGCCCGAAAACTATCCGACGCAAAGGTTCATCTAAACCGCTCATTGATACCGGGCAATTGCTTCAATCTATTACTTATGAGGTACGAGACGATGGATGATTTTGTTAATGAAATCTTTGACGACGATTTCTTTCGGCAAGAACTGGAGTTCAAAACATCGGATGGCCAAAGCCGGGTACTTGTTTGTATTGTTCAACCGGCCGGAGCGGAAGATCTGCAAATTCTGCCAGAAGGGGATCGTTATAACCCGACTGTTAGGATGATGACGCAAGAGCCGGTGGAGAACAAAGAGCTTTTCGTCTGGAATGGCTACCGCTGGCGCATCATCAGCAATGCACGTTGGAATGACTATGGATACTACGACTCTCTCGCAACTCGATATGAGGGCAGTCAGACGGACGATAGCGACGGTTTTGAAATTACCTGAGTCTCTGGTTTTAGATGCTGACTGTGAAACAGATTTGTCTGATATGCAGTCGTTTATCACAGTCAATCGGGTAACATCGGAATTGATGGGTGAAGAATATAAGTTCAATGCAAGGAAAGAAGTTGAAATTATTACAGTCACCCGCGAGACCATTATCTCTATCAACGCATTTGGCAAAAACTCATATCTCTTAATCGAAAAACTCGCTA
The DNA here is from genome assembly GCF_019090985.1 of Photorhabdus akhurstii. Classification (NCBI taxonomy): domain Bacteria; kingdom Pseudomonadati; phylum Pseudomonadota; class Gammaproteobacteria; order Enterobacterales; family Morganellaceae; genus Photorhabdus; species Photorhabdus akhurstii. The sequence continues at coordinate 4,630,386 of NZ_CP020335.1, forward strand.
GCGTCTTAAGCACAAGCTACGCGCAAACTCTTTTTAAACGCCTCGGCGCTGGCATAGTTAGAAAATCCCAGGTCCGCAACCTGCCGACTGCCATTGCTGGCGGCAAAGAACAACGGGCGCAAATTGATTTAACTCTCTCTCATATTCATCGTATTGAAGCGCCAGTTAACAGAGCTGAGGCGGTCAATATTACAGTTTATAAGGATTAATAATGAGCTTATCTATTAATCAGGTTGTCAATGCTCAGATTATGTCACAGGCAATGGCAGCACAACGCCGTGATTTGAGTATGATAGCTATTTTTACGCCAGAGGTTGGCAGCGCATTTACGGATGACACAACACGCTATGTCATTGTGTCAAGCGCACAAGATGTGGCAAATCTATTCGGTACCAAATCGGAAGCCTACAAAGCAGCACAAGCGCTTTTCTCTGTGCGCCCAACCCCCAAGCGTGCTCTTGTTGCACGTTGGGCGAAAGAAAAACAAGAAATTCCGGCCACGGCCAACGCATTGAAGGGATCAACCATCTCAGTGGGCATTAATGCATTTAAAGCCATCACTGGTGGCTCAATGATGCTCAATGTTGGTGGTAAAGATGTTTTGCTCTCTGCTTTAGATTTCAGTAAAGCAATTGATTTTTCTGATGTTGCGGGTGTTCTGCAAGCAGCATTACCGAAAGAGAGTAATTTAAAGGCTGTCTGGGATGCGGTCGGCCATCGTGTCATTATTCAGGCACAAGCGGCGGGGGCGTATCCTGCTACCAAATTGGGCTATGTCACGGAACCGGACGAGGACGCCGGTACTTATATTGGCAGGATGCTGAAACTTGAAGACGGACAAGCAACAATTATTGTCGGCAAGGCCGCGATCACTGTTGAAAAAGAGTTGCCATCCGAAGCCCTGCATAAATTGCAAAATGTCTACCAAGACTGGTACGGCGTCTATTTCGCTGATGCTGTCACAGATGAGCAGTTAGATGATGTTCATACATGGGTTGCTTCGGCGGATATGAAAGTCTCTGCTTACACCGCTCTGCGTGATGAACAAATCGAGTGGAACAACGACAATATCATCAAAAAGCTGTATGACAAAAACAGTGGCCGCTTAATGTCTCAATTCAACAAGACTGGCGATGATCATGCTGCATTAGCGTTACTGTCTATTGCATTGTCTACAAACTGGAACGCGCAAAATTCAGCGAAAACCGTCAAGTTTAAGCAGCAAACAACCGTTCGTTCTGATGACCGGATTACGCAATCAGAGGCAGAAAAATGCAAGCGGCTGGGTGTCAACTTCTACACTGACTATGACGGCGTGAGCATGCTTGCAGAGGGCACGATGATCGGCGGTCAGTTCATCGATGAGATTGTTGGCTTAGATGCATTCATTGATGCCTGTCAGAAACAAGCATTCACCACATTACAGGCTAATCCGACAAAAATCCCACAGACTGATAAAGGTCAGGCCATGCTGATTGGCGCATTAAACGTCATTGGTGCTGAATTTGTGAGGAATGGTTTTTTAGCGGGTGGCATTTGGCGCGGCAATGATATCGGTGAACTGACATACGGAGATCGGCTAGACGAGGGTTTTTATTTCTACTCCGATAGCTATGACTTGCAGTCTATTGCTGACAGAGAAGCGCGTAAAGCCATGCCGATTATGTGTGCTATCAAACTGGCGGGCGCTATTCACTCCGTTGATTTATCAATTCAATTTAATCGATAGGGATAAGTATGTCTCAATACAATCATGCAAACTCAATTCTGACTATCTCGGGTTATGAGATATCGGGTTATGAAAATGCGGCCGATGCGCTTAATTTTGCACCCGTAGGTGATGATGGGGATATTACCTACGGAGTTGATGGGGATGGCGTTTATGTGGCTTCGTGTAATAAAGGGTTAATTATTACAATAAAGCTTTTGCAACATTGCGAATCTAATGAGTATTTGAATAACTTACGTAATACTCAAATCAATATACCGAAAGCGTATACTCCGGCCTACATTTACTATAAAGACGTCATTAATGGTGATGAAATTATCGCAGAGCGTTGTTTTTTCACAACGCCACCGACAATCACCCGCGGTACCGCCCATAACACAATGACGTGGACACTGAAATCAACAAAATCAACAATGAAGCTCAAAAAGGGAATTTATAACTCATGATCATCGATAATATAAATTACGAACATCGTTTATCTAATTTCATCGAAGCCAAAAATCATGCATTGAAACTGGTTGGATTATTGAAGGGTTGCATCAAGTTGGACGGTGATAAGGTTGATATCGATATTGGCGCGATTGTTTCTAATGTCGGCTCACAGGAAATGCAGGGCATTGAACAATTTATTCTGAAATATGTCACTGTGACGGGTGCGGACGGCAATACTGTTCTGCTACAGAAGCCAGACACGTTTAACCAGCATTTCAATACTTATCGCTCTCACTACTTCCAGCTAATTATTGACGGGGTGAAATTCCACTTTGCGGATTTTTTGCCAAGTGGGGTCGCGTCTGTTGTAAATACGAACAGCTTGGCGGCTCTGAATCTACAGTGAGTGATGTCGACTGGATAGTGTGGACGCCGATCATGAGAAATATGTGCACTCTGCATGAACTCCGCACTGTCTATTCACTCTCTGATGTCATTGATATGCATGAAGCTATAGCGGAGACATTACTAGCTGAAAAGAGGGCGAATGATGGAAATCGAGGAGCTATTAGTAGCCATCGGCGTTGACACGTCGCAAGCGGCCAAAATTAAGGATGTCATTGTTGCGCTCGGTGCTGCTGCTACTCAGATTGCCAGCGAAGCCAACAAAGTTAACAAAACACTGGATAGCGTCGGTGAAGAGTCTGTTAAAAGTACCGAGGAGGCCACGAAAAAAGCTGATGAGGCCGGGGCATCAATCAGTAAATTAAAATTGCTTGCCGTGGGGGTTGTAGCGGCTGTCAGTGTAGCGACTACAAAAGTGCTTGGCTTTATCAATAGTTCTATTTCCGGCGCTAAGGACCTGGCGAAGGAGAAAGGGCTGCTTTATAAGATATCAGACAGAGAGCTAAAACAGGCCGATGAGTACGAGAAATCCATGAAAAAAATGGGGCTATCTATCGACTCGGTTAAAACAAAGATAGCGCTTAATCTCGTTCCATCTATGACAAAAGCCGTCAATGGTTTCAATGCCTGGATCGCTTCAAACAAAGAACTCATCACCAACGGGTTAACAAAGATTATCAAAGTGGGCGGCAAAGTCATTCAGGTTATTGTTAACTCAGCGCGTGCGATAAATAAGATTGTCACATCGACTATTGGCTGGAAAGCGGCAATCATGCTCATCGTCGGCGCGTTAGCAATTCTCAAGCGCTCGATGATAATGGCATTCATTGCCAACCCTGTAGTTTGGGTGATTGCCGCAATAGCGGGCCTGCTTCTCTTGCTTGATGATCTGATGGTCTATTTAGATGGCGGCGAGTCATTATTCGGCGCGTTCTGGGGGCCTGCCGTTAAGTGGGTTAAAGATGTTATCAAGTGGGGACAGGACTTTTACGCTAAATATAAAGGGATTATTAATAATCTAGTCTCAATCTGGAGTCAGTCATTTAAAGCCATTTGGGCTATTTTCAGCGGAGTTTTCCAATATATCTGGAATGTCCTCAAACTATTTGTCGGTCTCTTTACTGGCGACATGGATCTCGTCAATGAGGCATGGGCCGGAATGACCGCCGCACTGATGAAAATATGGGACGGACTAATTGCCTATCTCAAAGCCTTCTTTGCTTTCTTTGGAGTGATGTGGGATATCGCAGGAAAGCTGGCAGGCAAAGCATTTAACGGGATAAAACGCGGTGCCAAAAATTTTGTGAGTGGTGTGAAGTCTATATTTAGTAAAGTCTGGGGCTACATTATAAAACCATTTAAAAAGGCGTTTAAATGGGTGCTGGGACTATTTGGGGTGAGTGAAAAAGATGCGGATAGATATATCGATAATATCAGTAAAGCGTTTGATGCGGTGTTTGGGTTCATTACTCAGCCGTTTAAGGACGCATTTAAGCTGGTTAAATCACTCATCGATATTGCGACTAATGACAACCTGACGTTTACCGAAAAAATCGAGAAAATTTTCTCTGCTGTGTGGGGGTACATCACCGCACCGTTTAAGCGGGCATTTAAGTTCGTACTCGGCTTATTCGGGGTGAATGAAAGTGAGGCCGATAAGTATATCTCTAACATCGGTAAGACCTTTGACGGTGTGATTGAAAATATAAAAGCCCCGTTTAAAAAGGCGTTTGACTGGGTTGTGGAATATTACGATAAGACCGTTGGGAAAGTGATAGGGGCGATAAAAGATTTTTTCACTGGAAACACAAAGTCAGAAGAAGCTACATTTGGTTTTAGTGATGATGATCTTAAGAATATTCAATCTTCTGTTGTGGCTGGTTCAGGTGATTTTATTGGCGGAGCTATAGCTAATACTACAAATTCCACTAACAATTCATCACAAACAACAAATCATGGTGATGTAAATATGAATGTATCTATAACATCACCGTCACCAGAAAAGGCGGCGCAATATTCTGTAAATGAGTTCGGTAAAGCATTAAAAATTGCTGGTTACAATACAAAAGGACAGTTTTATAACGGCGCTGGTGGTTAGTTTGCTTTCTCTTGCGGCTCTTAAGTGATTTAATTGGCAATGATCTTAACTGCTGTAAGAGAAGGTTTATGAAAAATTTAATATTACCGGTTGTGTTGGCTATCTTTTTGGTTGGATGTGGAGAAAAAGATCTGACGATTGATGCTTCAAGCTCTGAGGCTTTAAAGTCTTCTACGCAAGAAATTTATCGCTCTCTTAATAAGGATGATGCAGCAAAATTTAAGCAGGCTGTCCTTAATGTCGGCTTGGCCGCTAACATAGTAACAAACAACGAAGAAGATAAGATAAAGGCAATCAACAAGATGATAGGCGGCAAAACAGCCAAGGAGATCATCGCAATAGATGAGAAGAAGTAAAACAGCCCCGTGAGGGGCTTACTGGTTAGCCTAATAATCTACTTTTTTGAATCTGATACTCTTCCTCTGTAATGGCTCCGCTATCTTTCAGTTTTGCTAGCTTTTCTAGCTGAGTTATTGGATCTGATGTATGAACAACCTGGGTAGGGGCATGATTGGCTTGATTTATTCTCCTTATCTCACTGTCTGATTTTGGCGGCTCTACATGTGAATTCTCACAAATAGAGCATCTTTTGCTGTAAAAAGGCAAGGCCAGTAACCAAAATAAACCAGTAAAGATGATGGCGATAAGGCTTCCAATGCCTATTTTTATTTTTGCATCTACGTTCTTTTGGCAGACACTGCAATACTTCATTGTCATTTTGATATCCCGTAGTAGTAATGAAATTTGTTATAGATTAATTTAGCTTAGGTGTTCATGCAACACTAATTCCACTACGGGGATTTTTTGTTATCTAACTGATTTTGCTTATCTTTCATCTCTTCGATAGATTCAGCCAGGGCAATGATTTTATCCATCAATTCATGACTGAGGGAGACTGTTGGTTGAGTCTCTTGAGACTTTCTATCTAAACAGTCCTGTATCATTTGTACTATCTCAGAATTCATTGAACGGCCATTTTCTTTGGCTCTTTCGGCAATAGCTTCTCTCATACCATCGGGTAATCGAAGCATGAATTTATCTTGTGCTGATACTGGCTTATTAGTCATCTGCATTAATCGTTTAGTTGAAACAGAAAAATGATACTAGCATATTGACATCATGTAAATGCGTGTCATAATGCTATCATGTCATTATGACATTATTAATAAGGAGAAAAGATAATATGATAAGCCTAGATAACAGAAAAAAGAGCGCACAAATGCAACTGAGAACAACGGAGTTCATGAAGGAGCAAATTTGCAAATTGGCAGATAAAGAGGGAATTTCTCAAAACGCAGTTCTGAATCAGGCTTTGGCTTGGTATATGGATGAAAGGGCAAAAAATGCAGCACAATAAAAGCGAAGCCCCAGTTGCGCGAACAACTAGGGCCTCTGAGTGTCATTTACCTAGCGTGATAAACGACTCAGCCATTGTAACGAATGGCGAATCAATTTTCCAGAGTACTAAAACGGAAAACCAGCAGTTTGCCGCTGCTGGTATCCAAGTTGATATACCACCGGAGAGATATATGAAGTCAATTATCAAACATTTTGAGTTTAAGTCAAGCAATGACCAATTAGTAACTGTTTCAGGGTTGAAATATAAGGGCAAGCCTGTGTTTCTTGCGGTTGAATTGGCGCAGGCATTAGGCTATTCGGATCCTTACGATGCACTTAAGAAACACTGTAAGTTATTGATAAGGCTTAATTCCGGCGAAACGCAGGAATTAGGGTTTGGGTTTAAGCCGAAAGGTGTAATTCTCGCTGGTCAGTCAGACATGTTCCGACTTGTAATGAAAAGTGCATTACCTTCTGCGGAGCGTTTGCAAGACTGGGTGTGTGAAGAAGTGCTGCCGTCCATTATGGAAACTGGTAGCTACTCCATGCAACAAAGCAAGTCCGGCTTGCCTGAGTATAGAAAAGCCAGAACCTTGAAAATGTCAGTTGATGCGATCAGCAATCTGTTTGAGCTTATGCCCAATTTGAGTAATGAGGCAAAACAGTGTGCAGCAGCTAACATTGTTAACCCGATAGTTGGTTTTGAAGCTGTTCCTCTCCCTGCGTTGGAAGAGAAATATTACACAGCCGGTGAAGTAGGAAAGATGCTGGATCTGTCAGCTAACAAAATCGGGCGGATTGCTAATGATAACAATCTGAAAACCGAGCAATACGGGAAGTTCTTCCTGGATAAATCCGCCCACTCTAATAAACAAGTTGAGGCATTTCGTTATAACGAGAACGGCATCAAGGCGCTTAGACATTTGATCCACGGTGTTGAAGTAGCTTAAGGATTTAAGGCCACGGACGGCTAAGTTGGGAGCGTTTTCCCATTTCCGGGAGAGTCAGATTCCAATATCAGACAATTTAAAGGAAAATATCAAAGCAAAACAATAGATTGAAATATTGTAAGAAGAACGATTAATTTCATGGGAGTAATAAAATGATATTGTTGTTACCCAAAAAGAGTAAAACCCCAACTGCGCCAACAGTTAGGGCTTCTAGTTATCACTTACCAAACGAGGTAAATCGCATGAATAATTTAACAGATGCAAACCAGCTTGTCATTAATGGTATCACTCTGACACAAATTTCATATCAGCGTGAGTTAGTAGTAAATACTGAATTATTGGTTAGCGAGGTGTCGGCATGAGCAATTTATCTGTGCAGTCATTACCTCAAGTTGTACACAATAGCGTACCGGTAATCACTACTGAACTATTAGCCGGAGTGTATGAAACTGATGCAAACAACATTCAGCAAAATTTCAAGCGTAATAAAGAGCGCTTCACCGAAGGTAAGCATTACTTCAAAGCAACTGGGGATATCCTCAAAAATTTGCGACTGACAGTTAGTCAGTTACAAATTTCTAGCAAGGTAAGAAGTCTGATTCTCTGGACCGAACGCGGCGCAGCCCGTCACGCTAAGATGCTGGATACTGATAAAGCCTGGGATGTGTTCGAAGCACTGGAAGATTGCTATTTCAGCCAGAAAGTGCCTGCATCAGCAAAAACAACAACAGATGAACGCACCCCGTTACGTGATGCCGTTAACATGCTGGTGGGTAAACGTGGGTTGATGTACCCGGAAGCGTATAGCTTCATTCATCAGCGTTTCAACGTTTCTAGCATTGATCAATTGCCAGCTGAGAAGATAACAGAAGCTGTTGAGTATGTTCATAAGCTTGTATTAGAGGGTGAGTATCTTGGCAAAGCCGAGTTACCAGCACCAACTAAAATTCAATTCACTGATGATGAGTTGTGTAGTTTATGTTGGTTATGGCGAGATGCTGTTGAAATGGTTAGTTCAATATCTGATGTTTACCCCATTCTGAGAGCGGCAGAACATCGGCTTGAAGGTAAATATTATTCAATGTCACGTGAATACCCACGAAACATGAACGCCGCTCGGCGTTTACTGGAAAGAGAGACAGCGCATATTGAATGCGCATCGTTTACCTATAGTGACTGGGGAGTATTAAACAGCTTAAGACTTGGTAATCTGCCGTTTTAACTCAAAAGCCAAGGGCGGCTAGCTAAAGTAACCCCGCCATCGAAGCGGGGTTGTTTTTTGCCTATTACAGGTAGCTTAAGAACCCCAAGCCAAGGATGGCACTGTAAATAAATTCAGTTGTGTTCTTTTATTAGTCAGTGGTTTAATGTATAGCTATGACTGAGGTAATCAATATGACGCAACAATACAAAAGTGAAGCAGAGTTGTTGGAAGCATTAAAGGCGATAACGCCGGATATGTTTGCTGATTTTTTGAATGAAAAGTTAAAATCATCGATAACTTGTGCTATTTGTCATCAAACAGACATTGCCATCCCTCAGACTACACCTATTATCGTGTCAGAAGAAGGTGAGGATGTAGAGCAGTCATTGCCCTCTTTTCTTGTGCCTATTAGGATCAATCACGTCGGGATGAGACCACAAGTAGACCCTGATAACTACCATTTCAGGATAGCATGTATAAACTGTGGGTATGAATTTTTCTTCTCAGCTCGTGTCATCACGGAGTGGGTGAATAAAAAGCAAGAGGAGAAATAGACATGCTTGTTAGTAGAAGGGAGTCAAATGTAGTTTATACTAACCGATGGAGCGCGTTATCGCGAAAAAATGCTGGGTATGATGGCGGCGGTGGAGGTGATGATATGTTAGAAGCTCGTGTGGCGCGGCTTGAGTCAGATGTTGAACACATCAAAAAATCTATTGATGAAGTAAAAACTGACGTACGAGAAATGAGAAAAGACGCACGTTCAGACTTCCGCTTGTTATTTGGTGCGATAATTGCCGTGGCTCTTGGATTAGCTGGTTTAATGGCTAAAGGATTTCACTGGATTTAATTTAACAATCCTATTATTTACTAAGCCGCTTAATTGCGGTTTTTTTGTTGCATGTTGCAGGTACTGTATGGACTTACTCAGCGGTTTTAACACTACAACGACAGCATCGGTAATAACTCGTTCAGTCGGTGAGTTTCAGTTTGACTGTGTGACTATCGAGAGTCACGAATCGAGTTTACGCATTACTGAAAACCCGATTGAGTCGGGCGCGGCGATAGCAGATCACGCCGTTCTTGAGCCGAAAGAAATCACAATTACGGGAATAATGGTTGGCTATGAACCGCCGCAATATTCCAAAGATATTACGGGCTTTGATTCTGATGTGATTGATACTTTTCCCTTGCCTGTTGAAATCCGCGCTCAAACAAAGCAGGCCGAAGCGATGATAAACCGTTATATCTCTGTTGCTGATAGTTTTATTGAACAATCTCAGCGAGCAATAGCGCCGTTTTTACCCGACTATCAAGGATTGGCTGGTGATAGCTCCCAAACTTTGGATAGAGTGGGTAAAGCATATAACGACTTGCTTAACTTACAAAAAAAAGGCGAAACAATCACTGTCCAGACAGGCTTAAAACAGTATGAGAACATGATGATCGTGAGCATCAGTGTTTCCCAGACGTGCGATGGTTCTGCCGAGTTTTCTCTGACATTGCGTGAGATATTCATTGTTGAAACTCAGAAGGCAAAGGGGCTGAATGTGAAAAAATCAGGTAAAAAGAAGCAGATGGGTAAAACTCAGCCGAAAGAAAAACAAAAATCAGCGATTAAGGAGTGGCTCGGATGATTTACGAAATTCCGTTATCTACAGAAGAAATCCAGGAGCAATCATTTACGTTATTCAACATGAATTTGCGTTTCACACTCCATTTCAACCTTATTTCTAACGGCTGGCAGTTTGATTTGCTTGATACAAACACAGATCAGTACATTGCTCAGATGTATGGACTCACTGTTAATAGCCCGTCGCTGATAACGAAGAACTTACCGTTCGTAATAGTAATGAGTGATGGCTCTGGCTTTGGCCTTAATTCTGTTAGACGCTCTGAGTTGGGCACCCGGCTGAAAATTTATTTTGTTGATAAGGGGCTTTGGCATGAGGCAATTCGGAAGACAACTTAAACTAACAATTGGCAATGAAAAAGAAAGCATTGAAATTACTAACTTAAGAGTTGCTTTCGAAGTATCAAAAACCATCACTAGCGAACCCAACCCGGCAACAATCCGAGTCTATAACCTCAATCAGTCTCAACGAAACTTAATTACGAGCAAAACCTATAATAAGGTATCACTCGCGGTTGGCTATGAGGAACTGCGAGTGATTTATACAGGCGATATTATCGAAGCTGTAACTGTTCGTGATGACTTGGATTTCATTATTGAGCTGACTTGTGGTGATGGCTATGAAGCTTATACCGGCGCATTAGTTAATAAAACTCTGAAAGCAGGGGTAACTGATGCTGATATTCTGTCAGAGGCCACAAAGTCAATGAAAGTCGGCAACGGGGCAATTGATTTACCACATGATCGACAATTACCACGCGGCAAGGTACTAACTGGCAATGCACGCGACATCATGCACAAGATAGCCCGTAACAATGGCGCTAATTGGTCTGTTCAAGATGGAAATATGATTGTTCTGCCAAAAAATAAAGTGTTGACAGATAACGAGGGTTTTGTTCTGTCACAAGAAACAGGCATGATTGGCAGCCCTGAGAAAACTGATGACGGATTATCTGTCACATGCTTGTGTAACCCGGCGCTAAGAATTGGCGGCCTAATTCGAATTAAGTCAATTATTCCCGAATACAACGGTGACTATAAAATCACTGAATTAGAGCACTCCGGTGACTTTATGTCAGACGATTGGCATACGCTAATAACGTGTGTTGGCGGAAAATATCAAAAGGTGAATAATGAACAAAAATCCAACTCTACTTGATGTACTCGATAAAAAAGCAGAAAACGAACGCTTAGATATTCACACAGCATTACCCGCAAAAGTAGTTTCATTCAACGGCCACACAGCAACAATTGAACTCATGATCACTCAGACACTAAGTAACGGTGAAGTTATTGAACTGCCACCCCTAGTAGATGTCCCTGTCCAGTTTCCACGTGCTGGTGGATTCTGTTTCACTGTTCCAGTGAAAGCAGGAGATGAGGGGCTGGCTATCTTCTCCGAGAGGTGTATTGATGGCTGGTATGCAACAGGAAATAAATCAACGCCTTTAGATGCGCGGTTACATGACTACTCAGATGCATTTTTTATCCCCGGAGTTTGCAGCCAGCCGAAGAAAATACCCGATTTTTTTTCCGGTGGCGCTTCTATGCAGACTGATGACGGTTCAACATTCATTCGTATGACTAACGGGAAGATCACTATTAGGGGCGATATTGATCACTTGGGTAATAGTAAGCAGACCGGGAATCACGAACAAGCCGGAAATTGGAGCCAGACAAGCGGCAATAGTGAATCTAATGGGACTGTTAGTGCCGCAAAAGTCGTTGGCGGGGGCATTGACCTACAGACTCACGTACACGGCGGAGTCCAATCAGGTGGCAGCAACACAGGAGCGCCAAAATGAGAGTAAGACGATTAGATAGCGATCATGATTGGACTTTCGGCAATGGCCGCAGTGATTACGCTACCGCGTCAGAAGCTATTGCTCAATCCGTTCAAACACGCCTGTTATCTTTACGCAATGACTGGTTTCTTGATTCATATCACGGAGTGAGATGGTTTGACTATTTGCGGAAAAATCCAAATCTAATGCAAATGGAATCAGAGTTGAAAACTACAGTTCTGAAAACTCGTGGAGTGACAGAAATTACCGATTTTGACATCAGAATTGATAAAGATAGCCGAAAATCGCTGGTAACTGTCACTTATATTGATATTTACGGCAATAAGCGCGAGGTCAATACTGATGCTCCAAATAACTGATAAAGGAATAGTCATTGACCAACTCTCAGACATCCACCAGCGCCTTGCAGATGGATTTAAGCGTATCTACGGTGAAGATATTAACCTGGATGCTGATACACCGGACGGGCAGATGATAGGTTTGTTTTCGCAAGAACTGGCGAATATTAACCATGTAATTGCTTTTATTGTACAGATGCTAGATCCATATGAAGCAACTGGCTCATTTCTTGAACAAAGAGCAATGTACGCGGGGCTTGTGCGGCGAGGTGCGGAATTTAGTTACATTGATGATGTGGTGATCACTGGCAGCGCTGGGGTGACATTACAAAAAGATACGGTATTAATTGATGATAACCGGGTTAAATGGGTAACGCCAGATGACGTAAAGCTTAACAATCAGGGTTCGGCCCGCGTTAATCTACGCAGCAAGGAATTAGGTGTTTTCTCTCTGCAATCAGATAAAGAGTTACAGATTGAAACCGTAATTGTTGGTATTGATAAAATTGTAACGACTAAAGAAGCAAGGCCCGGTGATGATGAAGAAACTGACGGCAATTTCTTGAAGCGTTTTATGCGTTCTCACTCTATTAACAATCACGATGATAGACAAGGGATCGAGGCGGCCTTACTCGATTTACCAGACGTAAAGCAAGCGCGAGTATATGAGAACTACACAAATCAGACCGATGATAAAGGCGTACCAGGTCATACAATGAATGCCGTGGTTATTGGCGGTAAAGATGAAGATATCGCCCTCACCATTTTGAAAAAGAAAATTGGCGGCTGTGGCCTGATGGGGAATATTTCGTATTCATGTATGTACACTGGGGCGGAACGGCACGTGAGATTTGATCGGGCCGAAATTGTTAATATTAAAGTTAGTTTGCTTGTAGAGCGCATAAACGGTTTTCATGATATCGATGTTGACGGTATTAAGTCAGCATTGGCTGCTGCTGAATTTGAAATCGGTCAATCTGTTTATGCAATGCGCTTAACATGCCAGGTTAATTCAATTTCAGGTTTTTACATTAAATCAATCACAGTTAATAACTCTGATAAAGCCGTTATCGGAGTAAGACAGTGCGCCCGCATTAAACATGAAAATGTGGAGGTGTTGATTGAGTAAAAAAGCTACCGATTTCCTGATATGGCAATACAGAGGAAAACCCAAGGCCCGGCAAACAGTCGGGCTTTTGCTTTCTGAGAGCGCAACAGTTTTCAAATCAGCCGTCAAGTTAACCGAAATACTTGATATTGATAAATCGACAGGGTGGGGATTGGATCTGATTGGTCGCCATGTTGGTATTATCCGAACAATGAAGTCATTTGTTCCCAGAGATTATTTTGGCTGGCTTGGAATAGATGCCGCCCTTGGTTTTAATACGGGAGTTTTCTATAGATACGGGGACTCTCTGAATGATTCAACGAATCTTGATGACAAAGATTACCAGTTTTTTATTAAAGCTAAAGTTATTAAGAATTATCAACACCCAACCCTTGAAAATATAACAACATCAATTTCATATTTATTAGGAGATCAAGCATTTATTATCGATAATTACGATATGACAATGAATATTGTTATTCCTTCAAGCTATTTAACTCCTTTTCGTCTGCATGCGATAAAAAAATTGGACATACTATCTCGTCCTATTGGCGTGCAATATAAATACATAGTAATCACGGATAGCCACCCGTTTGGATGGGCTAATGATCCATTGGCGTTTGGCTTTGGTGATGGAAAATTCACGAGGATTGTAGATGTCAATAGTTAACAAACCAGACTATAAAGTCTTTGCTCAAGATGCAAAATCCGGCGAGATTGAAACGTTCCCCGATGTGCTTCGCGGCTGGGGTGTAACACTAGATAGAACTGCGGGCAAGCCACCTCTTGAGTGGTTTAATGCAATCGGTAAGCGCGTTGATGAGTGGTTAATGTACTTATCACAACGCGGGTTAGCAGAGTGGGATTCAACTGTAGACTATCCGCAATATGCCGCCGTCCAGCATTCAGGGAAGTTTTATGTAGCACTCAAACAAAACATAAGCCAACAACCTGACAGATCACAAAATAATTGGCAGTTAATGGCTGATTTTCTAGGCGCTCCAAAATTGGTCCTAGATGCTTTAAACACCAAACAAGACAAAGGCGACTATGCAACTAATTCAGCGCTGAATGATGTTAGAGCACTAGCTAATACGGCTAACAACAACGCCAACACCAAACTCTCAAAATCCCAAAACGGCGCAGACATTCCTGACAAAAACGCTTTTGTGAAAAACCTCGGGTTGGTGGAGGCTGTGGAGAGGGCGAATAATGCCGTGCCGAACAGCCGGAAAATTAACGGCAAGGCGTTGACTGGGGATGTCAGTTTGAGTGCCGGGGATGTGGGGGCTTTTCCTTCTCTACCTGCGGGGCAACTGCAAAATGGAGGCAAATTCTCAGATTGTCGCGAGTGTGGTTTCTATCATGTTTTTGGCGTAAATGTTGATACTGTTGCTGATTTTCCGCGCTACTCAACATCACAGCCGCTTTACAGTTACGGTGTACTCGAAGTCTACAGAGAAGGGCCTCTGATATCCCAGCGATACACAACACACTTCGGTGAGATTGCAGTTAGACAAGCGTTCCCCGGTAATGAGGTTTTGAAAGATTGGATAATTCACAGTCAACATGCATCTGATTTGCTTTATAACAATATCCCAGTCGGCGTTCCAATGCCGTACCCCCACCGCTACACCCCAGTCGGTTACTTAACGTGCAACGGTCAGACATTTGATAAATCTTTATATCCGAAGTTAGCGGAAGCTTATCCTGCCGGTAGAGTACCTGATTTAAGAGGGGAATTTATCCGTGGTTGGGATGACAGTAGAGGGGTAGATCCGGGGCGGGTGTGCGGAACATGGCAAGGGGATGCGATTAGAAATATTACGGGAGGGTTTGTCGGGGGAAGTTGGGATAACCCAACTGGCGCATTTTACAGAACGATAGCAATAAAATCATACACTAATTACGCATCAAACGATAAAGATCTATCGTATATAAACTTCGATGCATCACGTGTTGTTCCTGTTGCTTCAGAGAACAGACCCCGCAACATCGCATTTAACTACATAGTGAGAGCAATATAATGACAGAACAGAAATACTCTTTAGAACATGAAACAGCCGTGCTAGGTAAAGATGGTTTAGCGATTCAACCCGGCTGGATTAAAGTTTATCACTCGAATCAGATAACGAGAGAATTCACAAACTCTGATATTGAATACGTGATGCTCGGTGTCAGTCTATCGGCCAGTGCTTATCCCGATGCGCCTGAGTTACCGAAGTCTGATGACAAGGCCGTGTGCCGCAGCATTGACGGTAAATGCTGGGAAATACTCCCAGATTACCGAGGAAAAATCGCTTACGACACGTTAACACGAGAGCCGATTGAGATAACTGAAATTGGGGAATTACCGGATACGTTAACCTTCAAAAAACCGCCCACCGATTTCGATACGTGGAACGGCAAAGAGTGGGTAGTTGATAAAGACTTACTCAAAGCACATCAAATCAACGAAGCAAAACAGAAACAAGCAACACTGTTACAGCAAGCAAATTACACAATCTCACTGTTGCAAGATTCTGTCGACTTAGAGATGGCTACAGATGAAACACGCGAGTCTCTGCTTGAGTGGAGAAAATACAGAGTATTACTGACTCATACAGATTTGAATCAAGCTCCAAATGTGGAGTGGCCGCCAGTGCCCAAATAACGAACAAAGAATTACCGCAAGACAGCTTGAAACTGTGTTGTGGTAATGCTTAGTTATGAGACGTAAAAGGGACGTGAAAGTTTTCATGCGTATTCGATGTTTTTCTAACTTTTGCGAAATAGTACGTTGTGAGCCGCGGTTTTCGCTGTATCTGTTTGTTTTAAAACGTAGTTCTATACACTCATAATCGCTTGGTCACTGGTTCAAGTCCAGTAGGGGCCACCAGATTTTAGCTGATAAATCAGTACATTAGGCCACTCTAAAACGAGTGGCTTTTTTGTTTCTGGTAGTCAGTGGCGACAAAATGGCGACAGAGATTTTTTCATAAAGCCATTGCCTGGATGAAAACACACTAGCCAGCTTCAATTTCTGAGCAGGAGTTAGGCTATTTATCAACCTCTTAACATCATCACTTTTCCTACTCTTATCCCTGCTTCCTCTTGAAGATAATGTGAGAAACATAGCTCAATTTTAAAAGCCTGTTCTGGACACCGAATAGAATTGCAAGTTACTAAGACCTCAATTCTGTGTCTATGCAGTTTTTCTGCACTTAGAACATTGGCGGGTTTCTGACAACAAGGGCAAATAATGAACTGACTTAGTGAAATACTCTTCTTCCTGCCTATATAGCTACCGGTCTTTCTAATCGAAGGTAAAACTTCACTAGTAACCCATTTACGAAAACGGTGGGGTAAAGTTCCTTTCTTTACGGCATCACGACAGCGGATTATCAGAAAATACATTCCTGATTCATTGATAATGTTTACTTTTTGCTTTCCACCAAGGGTGTCACTTAAAGCTACATCCTTTTCATCATCATCAAGTTTTGCGATAGCTTCGCGGCTGTTTGTGATTTTCAAGGCATCACATACATCTTGTGCAACAAACCAAAGATTGCCATTTTTAATCAATGTACGTACTTGCTGATTTTCAAAAATGAATGGAGTTACGGATAGACTAGCCATTACTGACTCCTTACTTTTCTTTGAGAATTGGGTTTACATTTAAGAATATGGTGTCGGGAGGCTCAAAACGGCAGTAAGAAACCGCGGACTTATTCCCCTTGCGGGTGTTGTATTAGTCGCCCTCCCGACATTGAATCAGAGAGATGATAGCCGAATAGCTACCATTAAAAATTAGGCATAAAAAACCCAACACTAACGGGGTTGGTTTTGACCGCTTACTTGAGGTTTTGAGTCCTCATGCGACAAACGATAATGAATTGCTATCAGGAGGTCAACTACAATTTTCCATATGCATTAAGATCTAGTCTCCAGTACGATTTGATCTTGAATATCGTACCATGTACGAATACCATATTTCCATAATAGGCAAGGATGTTTCTTATGGAATATCTGGTTTTTATCGAAACTCCCGTATTTAGTAGGGAACGAGCAGAACTGTCAACCGATGATGAATTTAGGCTATTACAGGAGCACTTACTAAAGAATCACGAACAGGGTAGTACCATCAGCGCTACTGGAGGATGTAAAAAGATTCGCTGGCAGCGAGAAAGAGTAAGAAAACGTGGCAGAGTAAGAATTATCTACTATGCCATAACCAAAACTGGAAGGCTCTACCTCCTTTTGATTTACCCTAAAAATAAAAAAGATGACTTAACTCCAAAAGAAAAAGAGGTACTTAAAGCCATCAGTAGCAAATTACAGTAATCGACACCGCGCAGATACGCGGCAATGTTCATACAACGGAGAGACTATGGACAAAAAACTTTTTAACGATCTGGTTGAAAGCATGAATCAGATGGTAGCAATTGAAAAAGGCGAACTTTCTGTTTCCGATGAAAATATCCATTACCATCGCCTGCCTGATGTAAAAAACTTACGTGAAACCTTTGGCTTAAAACAAAGTGAATTTGCCGAAGCTGTTGGCGTTTCTGCATCTCTAATTCAAAGCTGGGAACAGCACCGCCGCATTCCTTCTGGTTCATCACTGAAACTACTTAAGATGCTTGAACGTAATCCTGCGCTCATTAATGAATTAAGCACACTTTAATACTTTCACTTTCTCCTTGTCGTAATGCAAAAGGAGAAAATAATTTCAGTTCTGTATATCCTGTAAAGCCGCGCTCTATCTGATTTCTATGATAAAGCACGGCTTTCCTTCGTGATTTTATTTTTTACGTAAAATATAATTTTTCCTTTAATATCATTATATTGGGATTTTCTCCGTGATCCGCTTTTGATCCAAAAACTGAAATTTTCTGAAAATCTTTTCAATCATTTCAGTTTACGGCTTCTCTCGCACTGCCAATGCTGGCGCAGTCTGGCTATATGCTTCGTAGGATTTTAAAACTGAAAAAATTTTTTGATCCAAAGCGTGCAGGCGGGTGCGGTGTAGTGCCGTTTTCACCATAAGTTCATTTATTTCGTCATAAGCGCAGCGAGACAAACCATCACTAAGGTATTTATTTGATTCTTGAGTCAGATAATACAATCGGTTAAAGCAGTGTTGTCATTGGCAAAATCCAGTGACCAAGGTTTTGCAGCCTTGCGTTCATGGACGCTGGTAAGAAGTTTTTACCAGTGCGCCTGCTATCGCCCCTCTATGGCGGTTCAGGCAGGGGAGGCTATGCCTCGCCGGAATGGTTACTCTCCGGTACTGCGAACCCTGTTTGAACCGCCACCATCAAAGAGGTAAGCAAGGAATATGAAAAAAGACTGGCATACCGCCGATATTATCGCAGCGATACGCAAGAAGAATAAAACGCTGGCATCATTATCCAGAGAGCACGGTTTAAGTTCTTCAACATTAGCAAATGCTTTAACGCGCCCCTGGCCTAAAGGGGAATTACTGATTGCTCAGGAAATTGGTGTTACACCTGCTGAGATATGGCCCAGTCGGTATTTTGACGAAAATAAGCAACCTATCAAACGAATCATCCGAAATGATTTACCAAACAATTCTGATATCACATAAGTTATTTCTATATCCGAAAAAGTAACGACAACTTTTAAATCACTAAGCTAATATAACACGCTGAATTATCAGTTTTTTATTACACTTATTGCCCATTCTTTTAATATCAGAATTGTATTCATAGCTCTATGAAGATGTAAAACAGCCCGCATATTTTGCGGGCGAGATAATGAATCAATTATGTGTTTCAGACCATCAGAACACGAACCCGTAGCGCTGATTGATACCGCATTATTAACCTAGTACGCGCATTATTAACCTGGTACGTATTGGTTTGATTGATAACAGTGCTGTGTGCATCTGGTTGCAGTTTATCAGGATATAAAAAAGGCCACGTATTAACGCAGCCTGTTAATTAATGGTGATTTTCATTCAATGGACAAAGTTAACTGATGTCCGATAGCCGATGCGACCTTACCCACCGTATCAATTTTAGTTGAGTGCCGTAAATCAAAGATACGGGTCACTTCCTGCTTTTTCACCCCCATACGGTTGGCTAATTCAATTTGCGTTAATTTGGAATCAAGAAACGCATTGAGCATAAGCACCTTAGAGGCCACACTTAAGGGCACATCAACATAATCCTGCCCTACGGGGCCAGGAAGCGGGATCTTTTCATTATCTTCGAAGTAAAATTCAAAGGCGGTTATTAGCGCATCGAGTGCCATCTCTAGCGCCTCTTCCCGTGTATCCCCCTGGGTTAAAGCTTCGGGGATATCCGGGAACGAGACGAAATAACCGCCCTCTTCTACTGGCTCTAGTGTGACTGGATATCGCATATTTTTAATGGTGAACCTGTGCGAAAACCCGCCCCTTGCGAGGCGGGTTTTTATCACAATCCTAATTGCTTAATGATTGCTTTCCTCAGCGGCTCTTTGATCTCTTAGCTAGGGTGTCTCGGCATAATGCTTCGTTTCCCCTGATATCTCAGTTTCAGATGGTTTGTCCCATTTGAAACTTCGACGCCTTGAGCTTCCAGCCACCGTCTAAACTCGCTTTGCTTCACCACTCCTCCATTCTGTTGAACATACAAACACAGTAAACATTTATGCTTACCATATCAACATTTTTGTTTACCATATAGAAAAGGTAAAAATAAACCTTACCGAAGAGAGGCCAATCAATCTAGCCAATCACAGGCGAATATTTCTGTTTCAGCCCATCCGATTTATAGGCCGTGTTCTTTATCGCACTGGCGTTCTCTGGCGTGCCTGTGTTGTGATGCGTATGCGCGGCAGCCAGTTCTGCCAGTTCCTTAACCACATCCAGCGTCTCTAACATCAATTGCATAACATTGATTTGCTGGCTGCCCACCCAAACCACGGGCCGATGATTTCTTGCCTGGCACCGGCGATGCTCTGCTTAAGCAGGCCAATTTTCTCTATCAGCTTTTGTCCGACTTCAACATTGGCCTCTTTCCCTACACTGGCAACGAAATTTGATGAGGTCGCCATACTATAGTCACCGTCTGCAATTTGCTGGACAGCGCCTGCCAATAGCATAGACGTGCCCAAAACCGTGGTTTTATCCGTGGCCTGTATCGTGGTTTCCCGTGCGACTACAGTACGTGTTTCCGTGTCTGTCCTGACTTCACGGTGCATGGACGATTCATTAATGGTCTGGTCAGTCTGACGAATCCAATTCCCTTCCTGAGTTACCCTCTGCGAGACTTCCGACCGCTGCTGCCGCCGCAGTTGTTCGCCTTGCTTGAGCACTGGTTCAAGTCCAGTAGGGATTACCAAATTTAAGCTGTTAGATCAGTATATTGGGCGACTTAAACAAGAGTGGCTTGCTTGATCAAAGGCGGTAAATGTTAAAGGCCACCGGGAGGTTACCCCGATGGCCTTAGCTACGTTTCCGTTATCTATTTCAGAAATGCACGGATCAGCTCTAAAAGCGCGATTAACGCTTTGAGAACGATGATAGCAGTGTCAATAAATGCTTTCACCCGTTTGCTCCAGTTAGGAGCACGATTTAACCAGCCATTGCCTTTACGCTGCCTGTCCGGCTGACTTCCATCAAGTCAGTTAAGGAATATCGCACTCTGACCGAGGCACTGAAGCAGCACCACCTGTTCTTCAGCCAGGACTTACGAAAACTTGCGTCAGAGATACACAGGCCAGAACGCTACCCAAAACTAACAGCCGTTGATTATAGGTTTATTTTCAGATGATTCAATCAATTAAAATGGTGAGTTGGTAAAAACAAAAAAACCAACTGGTGAGGTTGGCTTTTTTGTTTTTACCCATACAGGGCGCGGGCATCTTTTGTGCTATTACCGAGATTGGTAGCCTCAGTCCTAGCGCGATATTCCTTAACTGACATAACTAGTCTAATGCCTACAGCATAAAATATCAACCTAGGGTGCAGAGTAAAAAAACCTCACATAAATGGAATGATATTTACCCAATCACAGGAGAATACTTCTGTTTCAGCTCATCCGATTTACAAGCCGTGTTCTTTATCGCACTGGCGTTCTCCGGCATGCCTGTATTATGGTACGTATGCGCGGCTGTCAGTTCAGCCAATTCCTTAACCACATCCAGCATCTCTAACATCAAGATCATGACACTGATTCACTGACTTCCTACCCAAACCACAGGTGTATAAGGCCCAAAAACCGAAATTTATTGGAAATTTTTCAGTTGGAGATTTCTATCGCGCCATCAATGCTGGCGCGATCTAATCAAGCTACTCCGTAAAAAAGGGACCATAGATTTTATTTCTAACAGTCAGTGACAACAAAACAGCAACAAAGGTTTTAGCAGCCCCACTCTTCAACTAAGAAAACAAAGCTACTTGCTATGGTTTTTGTGCGATAACGCTATAAACCGACACATAGTTTTTCACCAGCGCGATCGAAAAATTTTCAGCCATCACACGCAGCTCCTCCAAAGTACCACTCACACCTTCAGGAAAGTTCCGTTCGATGTTAGCCTTGATATCCAGAAACCAATGCGCTGTATCAATATTGGACGGCAACACCCTCATATCCTTGATAAGGAAACCACTTTTCTCCAGCACTTGTCTGAAATAGGCAGGTGTTTTACGATTACAACAGGCAAGGCGATCGATGATGTCAGGAATATCCGATTTATAGCTATCCAGTTCCACATTATAGAGGTTGTCAGAAATAATTACCCGACCACCAACCCGCACACGTTTGAACAGCGCATTCATGGCTTTCTCATATAATGAGTTAGGAAAATGCGAAATAACACCACGGATAATCACCAAGTCATAAAGTTCCTGTGGGTCAGGCAACAAATCAATATCCTGTGCATTACACAGATACAGATTAATACGCTCAGCCAATCCATGTTCTGCATGAAACTTAGCACAATACCTCAACTGTTGATCGCTGATATTCACTCCGTCCAAGCACGCGCATTCAGGAAAATATTCAGCCAAATATTTCAGGATATAACCCCACCCACAACCGATATCCAGTATTCGCCGAACCGCTGGCCTCTCGATCCTTGCCTCTAAACCAGCTAACAGCAGTTGACGATCAAAATAACGAATACCTGCTTCACCCAACGAAATAGGTGGCCTTGAGGCAGGATCATCGTAAACACCAGACTGGAATAACAGCGTATCACCAATCGCTTTACGCCAGCGTTCAGGATCTTCGCAATAAGCCTGTACCACTTTGTTTTCGTAGTCGTTGGTGTTTTCCCCCCGAATGATGTGATAAGGCGGAGCAGACTCAACATCCGTGTAAAACACATTATTAAAGCTACTCATGAGGTTTTCCTTATTAAATGGTTTTAAAGGGGTGTCGCAACCTTATTTGTCAGGATTTGCGGCGTATTAGTAAATTTTAATTAAATATTCATATCTAATTAATTTAATGCCGTGATTACCGATAAATTACATTACTATCAGATCAGTCTTTGCCACTCCTCAATATTTTGATACGAAAGGCCATCAATGATTTTTTTGAACCACACCGTATACACATCAGGAGCATTATTAATTAACTCCCTCAATTTCAATGGATTAACCCATTTGTAATCGGACACCTCATCAGGATTAATTATTGGTTCTTTATCAAAGCGCCCGATAAAAACATGATCATATTCATATTCAATCAAATCATTAGGTAGTATCGCGTGATAAATAAATGACGAAACCTTTTTCAATGGACAGTCAAAACCCATCTCTTCTCCAAGACGCCGGTGCGCAGCGGCTCCCAGAACTTCACCAACCCTAGGGTGACCACAACAGCTATTAGTCCAAAGTCCGGCTGAATGATATTTGGTTGCTGCTCGCTTCTGTAGGAGTAAATTTCCTTTATTATCAAAAATAAAGATAGAAAAGGCCCGATGCAACATATCCTTCTGGTGAATATCAGTTTTTCCCGCCGAACCAATGGGATTGTCATATTTATCAACAAGAACAAGTATTTCATCCATTATTAATAGCCTTTGTGTGTATTGAATAACATAGAATCAAAAACTTTAATTAACAATAAAACATAATCCATATTCTGCAAGTGCCAAATTAACTTTATAAGAATAAGAAATTCATCATGAAAATATGACACACATCATAAAATAAAAATATCTCATCCATTCCGTTTTGATATTAACGAAAAAAAAACAAATTAATATAATAATTATTAATATTTTAATTAAACGGATTCAAAAAAGAATATATTCATTATTTACCATTAATACTCACCTACTAAATTTGTGACAGATCATAACCACGGGTACCACACCAAAGTTATAACTGTTTTTCTCATCTTTTTGGATGTGCTTTTACAACAAAAAAACATCACTGAAAACTAAACGAATAATAAACAAAAAAGAAAAAATCCCCCTGAAAACTAAACATTCACTAAACAACTGTTGATTTTTTATCTTAAAAAAACATAAATACACATCCGTTGAAGTTTTGTTTAATACCAAAGGAGTATACTCAGCCTTCTCAATGTCTTCTTCCCTACCAGTATTTTTTAGAACTAGATAAAGAAATGGAATATATGTATCAACCTGCCAGCTCAGGAATTCGACTGTTCACAGATTTAGTCGGAAAAAAAATCAGCCCAAGCCCCCATTGGTATTCGGCCCAGAATCGCACTAAATTTGCTTTACGCAGCGCTCTGATGCCAATAGCGACGTTAAAACTACTAAACCAGATAGTTAATACACCGTTCTATCTGGATATTTTGAAGAAACAACCTTGTTTACCTTCTAAACTGCATCGCCCTTATCTCAGTATTAACTTCAATAGAGGGCAGACGTTACGTGCAATAAATGAACATTACCAGCTATTATTTACTGGTTTGAACCAGTCTATTGTTAATAAAATATTTCGTTCCAATGCATATCCATTAGCGGTTATCAATGGTAAGAGTGGAGCTTATACTATTTTTTTAGATTCTATGGACTGTTTTAATAAAGAAGGTGAGCTTACTCTATTTATTGCAACAGAAGATAATAAAACTTTGGCGAGATGTGCTTTCACATTACTCACTATTGCCGGTAAAAAAACACTGTTCATCGGTGGGCTGCAAGGCTCCAAAGGCGATGCAACCCTTGAGATTATCCGCGATGCAACAAAAGATTGTTATGGATTATTTCCAAAACGCTTACTGATTGAATCTATTTGCCGCTTTGCTGCCCACTTTAAATGTCAGCAAATTCTGGCAGCCAGCAACGATACCCATATCTATAAAAGCCTACGCTATTGGCATAAAAAGAAAGATAAATTAGTCGCTGATTACGATTCTTTCTGGGAATCACTGGGTGGAGCAAAGGTAAAAAATAAAGATTTCCATCTGCCATTATCTATTGAAAGAAAACCTCTTGAAGATATAGCCAGTAAAAAGCGGGCGGAATATCGTCGCCGTTATCAATTACTAGATGAACTGGACAATGGCATGCTGCATTCCCTACTTTCAAATTAAATCAGATATCAGGCCGCTCCCTTTCACAGGACGGCCTAATTTTGCGATGACTCTTACCTCGGTTTAACCATCTGCCATTCAAGATGCATTTTAACCGCAGGCCATTCACAACTGATAATACTGTAAACACAAGTATCCCTGATACTGCCATCTTTAGATACAGCATGACTACGCAAAATCCCATCAAGTTTTGCGCCCAGTCGCTCTATCGCCTTCCGACTCTGATGATTAAAAAAATGAGTGCGAAACTCCACTGCGATACATCCCAGTTCTTCAAAAGCGTACTTCAATAAGAGATATTTTGCTTCCGTATTAATATGTGTCCGCTGAACAGAACGTGCATACCAGGTATAACCGATTTCCAACCGGCGGGCACCAGAATCAATATTCATATACGTGGTCATTCCAACCGCTTTACCTGTTCGATGATCAACAATAGCAAAAGGCAGCATAGTACCTTTTTCATGTAGCAATAAATGGCGTTCAATCTCGTTACCTAGCTCAGCTGGCGAAGGGACACTGGTGTACCACAATTTATGCAGTTCACCCTCTTCGATTGCCTGTAAAAACTCATCATGCCGTTGGTGTGTCAGAGGTTCTAAAGTCACCCCTTTTCCCGCCAAAGTTACCCATTCAATCATCTGTTTTTTCATAATAACCACCGAGTTATAAATTAAGTCAGAATAGAGGAGTTCACCCTATTCCGGAGTCAAAACCGGAATTAAGTTAATATATGGAAAATCAATTCCCTATTAAAGCAAAACCCGCACTTTTAACATCTCTGATGACTCTCATATCATTCAGAAAAAAATACTAAAATTGGGTAAACAAATCGCCTAGCTGAATTAGTCATATTCTTGCCGTGTAAAAATACAAAGCCACGCTACGGACTCTCCGGGAAAGTGAACGACTGAAATCGATTATGGCCTATATTGTAGGCTGGTTAACCTTTCCTGTACGAATCAATCAACAAGGAGTACATCAATAACGTTTACATTCAGATTTTTTTCACTAACTTTATGAAAGAACCTGATTTCATGACCTTCATCACATTCATTTAACATTTTTTTCCCAATTAACCTTATTCCATCTAAATTTGAACCATTACTCATCCGACCACCTGGAGTTTTGTCCCGTGGTTTAGGACACAATAATAATCTGGTTATGATTGACAAACACCCGACGGAGATTGCAATGAGCCATTATCCTCACCTGTTGACCCCTCTAGACCTAGGGTTCACCACACTGAAAAACCGCATTTTGATGGGATCAATGCACACTGGGCTAGAGGAACATCCCGATCGCGCTCAGAGGCTTGCCCGCTTTTACGCTGAACGAGCAGCCGGAGGCGTGGCATTGATTGTCACCGGAGGAATTTCACCAAATAAACAAGGTGTTATAGGAAAAGGCACTGCATTTCTGGTAGATGAAAAAGACCTTATTCACCATAAAGTTATTACAGATGCAGTTCATCAGGCTGGTGGAAAAATTGCCATGCAAATCTTACATACCGGCCGTTACAGCTATCAACCACACCTTGTCGCCCCCACCGCTATTCAAGCACCGATTAATCCATTCATGCCTCGTGAAATGACAGAAGAGGACATCCAGCAAACCATTGCCGATTTCGCTCACTGCGCACAACTGGCACAACAAGCAGGTTATGATGGCGTAGAAATCATGGGTTCTGAAGGTTATCTGATTAACCAGTTCCTGACTACCCGTACCAACCACCGCAAAGATAAATGGGGCGGAAGTTTTGAAAATCGAATGCGCTTTGCCGTGGAGGTTGTTAAAGCTGTCCGCCAAGCAACTGGACGAGAATTTATTCTAATCTACCGGCTTTCAATGCTGGATTTAGTAGAAGAGGGATCTAATTGGCAGGAAATCGAGCAACTCGCTGTTGCCATTGAGCAAGCGGGAGCATCTATTATCAATACCGGTATCGGCTGGCATGAGGCTCGGATTCCAACAATTGCCACTATGGTTCCTCGTGCTGGATTCAGTTGGGTAACGCAAAAACTAATGGGAAAAGTTTCTATCCCGCTGATCACAACAAACAGAATTAATGATCCCAACATTGCAGAGCAAGTGCTAGCACAAGGTTGTGCCGATATGGTTTCTATGGCGCGACCTTTTCTGGCCGATGCTGAATTTGTTATGAAAGCCCAGCAAGGACGAGCCGATGAGATTAACACTTGTATTGGTTGTAATCAGGCCTGTCTGGATCAGATTTTTGTCGGTGAAATAGCCTCTTGTTTAGTTAATCCCCGCGCCTGCCACGAAACAGAAATGGCCGCCGAACCTGTTACTATGCCTAAAAAATTGGCGGTTGTCGGCGCCGGACCTGCCGGATTGTCATTCGCCGTGACCGCTGCCAGTCGTGGCCATCATGTCACTCTGTTTGAACGTGACGGACAGGTTGGCGGACAATTTAATATTGCCAAACAGATCCCTGGTAAAGAAGAATTTCATGAAACACTGCGTTATTTTCAACGTCAGTTAGCAATCCATCATGTTGATGTACGGTTGAACCAGACCGCAACAACAGAAGCGCTTTCCGATTTTGATGAGGTGATTATCGCCAGCGGCATTGCGCCTCGCCAACTCACTATCGAGGGTATCCATCACGAAAAGGTACTGAGCTACCTAGATGTATTAAGGGATAAGAAAAATGTCGGTCAACGTGTAGCTATCATTGGCGCAGGCGGCATCGGCTTTGATACCGCAGAATATCTGAGTCAACCAGGAAAAAGTTCTAGCCTTGATAGTACCGCTTTCAGTGAAGAGTGGGGTATTGACCATAATTTGACTCACCGTGGTGGCTTATCCCCTCAAGGCCCCAAACCAGAAGCTTCTCCCCGGAAAATTTATTTATTGCAACGTAAGCCGACAAAGGTTGGTGAAGGACTAGGTAAAACAACAGGTTGGATACACAGAACCAATCTACACCTGCGCGGCGTAAAAATGCTAAACAACATGCAATATTTAAAAATAGATGATCAAGGGCTACATATTAGTTGCAATGGGGAACAGAGCTGTCTTGCCGTAGATAACATCATCATTTGTGCAGGGCAAGAGCCACTGAGAGAATTGTATCAACCGTTACAGCAAGCAGGAAAAACTGTGCATCTTATTGGTGGGGCAGATGTTGCTGCCGAATTGGATGCTCGACGGGCTATCGATCAAGGTACTCGGTTGGGTCTTAAAATTTGATGATAAATAATAGCGGTCACAGACAAGTCGTAAAAACAAAGTAAATCCTCAAGCCGCGCCATTCCTGGCGCGGACATTTTACTCGCTCTTACCTAATTTTTCAAAACCTAAATACTTTAATCAATTAATTACGTTGAGTTAGCTGATCCGATGACAGACGGTCATCCTCAGCCTGACAAACAGCGGCAGTGAACAATACATCGGTAGAAGAGTTCAGACTCGTTTCCGCGGAATCTTGTAATACACCAATGATCAAACCGACTGCGACAACCTGCATAGCCATCTCATTGGAAATCCCAAACATGCTACACGCTAAAGGGATCAACAATAATGATCCTCCTGCCACACCAGAAGCACCACAGGCACAAATTGCAGCAACCACACTCAGTAGAAATGCTGTAGGCAAATCAACCGATATACCTAGCGTATTGACCGCGGCTAAAGTCAATACCGTAATAGTCACCGCAGCGCCCTCCATATTGATGGTAGCTCCCAACGGGATAGAAACTGAATAAGTATCTTCATG
Source organism: Photorhabdus akhurstii (assembly GCF_019090985.1). Lineage (NCBI taxonomy): Bacteria > Pseudomonadati > Pseudomonadota > Gammaproteobacteria > Enterobacterales > Morganellaceae > Photorhabdus > Photorhabdus akhurstii. The sequence goes on from NZ_CP020335.1 coordinate 4,658,675, forward strand.
CAGATTCATACGGCGGCACATCGCCATATTCACCGGAATATTTGCAGCCGAACTGCGAGTAAAAAATGCAGTTACGCCGCTTTCACGCAGGCAAGCAAATACCAGCGGATAAGGATTACGACGAATTTTCCAGTAAACAATCAATGGATTTACAATGAGCGCCATAACCAACATACAACCCAGTAATACAACCAGCAATTGAACATATCCCAGTAAGGCACCAAATCCCGTTTCTGCAATGGTTGAAGACACCAGACCAAAAATACCAATCGGTGCAAGACGAATGACCACCCGAACAATCTGAGTAACCGCCTCAGACATATCATGAATTAGAGATTTAGTTGAATCCGTTGCATGGCGCAGTGCGATCCCAAGACCAATAGCCCAAGCAAGAATACCGATATAATTACCGTTCAGTAACGCGTTTACTGGATTAGCGACAATATTAACCAGTAACCCTTTAATCACCTCCATAATGTTTTCAGGCGGAGACATCTGAGCATCATTGACAGCTAGCACCAGCTGTAACGGGAACATAAAGCTACCGGCCACAGCAACCAAAGCAGCAAAAAAAGTACCCAAGACATAGAGGATAAGGATCGGACGAATATTGGTTTTCTGGCCTTCTTTATGGTTAGCAATAGAAGACATAACCAGAATCCATACCAATACAGGGGCTACCGCTTTCAAGGCGCCAACAAACAACGTCCCAAGCAAACTGACTGATTTGGCAACCGAAGGCGTCAACCACGCTAACAGTATCCCTGCAATTAAACCTACCAAAATTTGTTTAACCAGGCTCCCTTGTACAAGGTAATACACGAAGCCACGTTTTTGTTTTTCCATAGCTAATCCATTTTATTAACAGTTCTGTTAAGCCTATATTTTTGTGTTTGTTTCCTCAGTATAGGGAAACCAAGAGTAGTGAAAAGCTGCGATAGTTAAAATATACAACCTCGCCAGCACTTATTAACAATACATTCACATTTGTGTGATCAAAACGGCAATTTACACATTTACAAAACACAATTATTTATTTTTATGTTTAATCATTTCGCAGCAATTTAAGACAAAAAGAAACCATATCTTCCCATTCAAGAAAGATATGGTTATCTGTTAAAAAATAGTTATCTAATTACTGGATCTCTTTAGTTTTATACTTATTTACCCAAACATTAATAATCATTGTTATTATCAAAATACTCGCTACAGTTCCCAAGGAAACCCCCATAGGAATATGATAAAAATCCATTATTAGCATCTTAATACCGATAAATACCAGAATGACTGATAAACCATATTTCAGCATTGTAAATTTCTCTGCCACACCCGCCAGTAAAAAATACATTGCACGTAATCCTAAAATAGCGAAAAGATTAGAGGTTAAAACAATAAAAGGATCTGTCGTCACAGCAAAAATAGCAGGAATACTGTCTACAGCAAAAATAACGTCACTAATTTCAACCAAAATCAGAACCAGGATTAGTGGAGTCGCATATAACAAACCTTTTTCTTCCACAAAGAAACGTTCTCCGTGAAGATTATCAGTGATGCGAATATGCGCTTTTAACCAACGGACAAAGGGTTTATCGCCTATCGGGGAGTCATCCTCTTTCGCCAACGCCATCTTAACGCCGGTAACCAGCAGAAAGATGCCGAACAGATAGAGTATCCAGCTGAACTGAGAAACCAGCCAGCTCCCTGCAAAGATCATCACGGTACGCAGCACAATTGCGCCTAAGACACCGTAAATGAGTACCCGACGTTGCAAATTTGCCGGAATAGCAAAATAACTAAATAACATCAGCCAAACAAACACATTATCAACAGCAAGTGCTTTCTCAAGTAAATACCCTGTCAGGAAAGCCATCGTCTGACTGTTGGCAACAGCTTCCCCTGCGGTTTCTTTGCAATACCACCATAATCCTAATGCAAATAAGAGCGATAAACTTATCCAGATCACACTCCAGACAGCAGCTTGACGAAATGACATTGCCTGCTCTTTCTTACGCCCCTGTAAGGATAGATCCAGCAGTAACATAATCGTAATTAAGACAGCAAAACTTCCCCATAAAAGAGGGCTACCCACAGAGTTCATTTTCTTTCTCTCACAAACAAAAACGGCTGAAGTCTCAGAAGACGCCAGCCGCTGCTATATTTCTTCCCCACATCGTGGAGATGGATGTATTGCAAGCAACCCTCGCCTTCTGGCAAGGTCTCACTTACAACACAGAAAATGCACCATCAGGTATAAGTTCAGGGTTGCCCGGCTACCGGATGCTGTTGCATCGTAATGACGATAAACCGGCAAGGAAGTTACTCCCCTTTGCTGTGGTGAAAAATAAATCAAATCGATACAAGAATCAATCTACCACTGAAAAAATAAAAAAATAACAGCAAAAACAGTAGGAACAAACGCAATTCATCCAACCTCATAAACCATTTCCTATCCCATTTTAATGAACGTTCAATTGATCACCAAAATTTTCTGTTTAGTCACCCCTGATTTTGTTACAGTGGCACAGGCTGCGTCATTTGCCTTTTTCAACGGAGTAAAAAGGCATTAAAACCAGCCAAATAACGTAAAACAGGACGTAATTTAATCAGTTTAGCCTCATGCTTTCAGGATGAACGAACAAAGGCATTTTAGGAACACCTGATGGAAATAGTAAAAGAACTTATATATGCACTTTGGCACCAGGATTATGAAACTCTGGCCAATCCATCCCTATTATGGGCCATTTATATCATGCTATTCTTGATCCTCTTCCTTGAAAATGGCCTCCTTCCCGCTGCATTCTTGCCAGGAGACAGCCTGCTTATACTGGTTGGCGTATTAATTGCCAAAGGTGCAATGAGTTTCCCTCTGACGATTGTAATATTAACCGCCGGAGCAAGCTTAGGTTGTTGGGTCGGTTATCTCCAAGGGAAATGGCTAGGAAATACCAAAATAGTACAAGGCTGGCTCTCTCACCTTCCCGCCTATTACCACCAAAGAGCTTACAGTCTTTTTCACCGCCACGGCCTGTCAGCTTTACTTCTCGGCCGTTTCCTCGCATTTGTCAGAACCCTGCTACCAACACTTGCAGGACTAACAGGTCTACAAAACAGCCGTTTCCAGTTTTTTAACTGGCTCAGTGGCTTCCTGTGGGTCATTATCCTCACCTCTTTGGGTTATGCACTTGGTAAGACCCCCATTTTCCGTCAGTATGAAGACTTGGTAATGAATTTCCTGATATTACTGCCACTTGCTTTACTCATTATTGGTTTTAGCGGCAGTTTGTTAGTTGTGTGGCGTAAAAAAACCTGCCAATCCCCTCAAAAAAAGTAATTAATTCTAATAAAACCTAATATCCCTCCCTGCTGTAGATAGAAGTATTGTTTGCAGCAGAATAGTGAAATAACTCTAATGTTTTTTATTCACCTTTCCAAATATAAGCTATATTTAAGGATAGTCTTTTCCGGCATCAGGAAAAGCGACTAACTAAGTCAAATATACATACCTTAAATGAGGAGTAATCTACATGTCACAGATGAAAAATACTGAAGATCTACGCATTGAACTAAAATCACTTGCAGAAACACTGGAAGAAGTGATCAAAAGCTCTGGTGATAAATCCAAAGTTGAGTTAGAAGAACTTCGCAACAAAGTAGAGGAAGTCATCAAAGATACTCGTTTTAAACTCGGTAATGCCAGCGATATGGTTGTTAAGAAAACAAAAGATATGGCGGGCCGTGCCGATCTCTACGTTCATGATAAACCGTGGACAAGCATCGGTATAGGTACTGCGGTTGGTGCCATATTAGGTGTATTATTAGCTAAACGCTAATATGAGTAACTCATCCAAATCTCAAGGCCCCGGTAAAGGGGTCCTTGATATTCTCCAACGTATTGCCACTGTTGTTGTCGAGATAGTAGAAACTCGTTTACAACTCATCGTTGTAGAGTTGGAAAAAGAAAAAGCCACTTTGATACAGCTGATAGTCATAGCCAGCCTGACATTACTACTCACCGCTTTCGGCCTCATGTGTCTACTTGTTATGATTTTTTGGGCTATCGATCCCAACTGGCGTTTTACCGTATTAGCAAGTACCACTGGCACACTACTCGTTCTGGCGCTTATTGGCCTTATATGGACCATTAGGAAAGCGAAAAGTTCAACATTACTTAGCGCTACTCGCGAGCAACTCAAGATCGACCGAGAAATGCTGGAAGATTACAGTAATGAGTAAACAACGTCAGGAAAAAAAGCTGAGAAAACAGCAGTTACTCAGAAATATCCAGCTACAACGACTTGAACTTTCCAACAATACACAGCTCTGGAAGAACCTCACTGAACCTTATGACAAAAGCTGGCAGAAGCTTTTGTCATTAAAACCCTATCTGCGACCCGCAATCCACGCTATCTCTTTATATAGCCTCCGTCACCCTGTGAAGTTCTATCATTTGTCGCGCTATATCATTCGACTATTGAAATGAAAATGGTAATAATTCTTCATAATATCTTTGGTTGATGATCACTCTGGTTGCTTATATTCAAAAACTTTGTATAAAATTGTTAATAATCCTTGCTTACAACTAAGCTCATCTCTCTTTAGTATACATTCCATCCGTTAATGATTAACAAATTGTGCTATTTCGGGTTGGTACAAGTTAATCATCAAACAAACCATCGTGATTTACCTGTATATCTGGAGTTGTTAATGAAAAAATTTGAAGACAATGCCCTGCTACTGGCCCGTATTTTAATGCCAATCCTATTTATCGTTGCAGGTTATGGAAAATTAGGTGATTCCTACGCGGATACTCAGCAATATATGCATGCTATGGGCGTCCCTGGTTTTCTATTACCACTGACGATTTTACTTGAATTGGGTGGTGGTCTGGCCGTTCTATTTGGTTTCTTAACTCGTACCACTGCGTTATTTACCTTTGGTTTCTGTATCTTGACTGCCATACTCTTCCACAGCAATTTCGCTGAAGGCATGAACCAGACTATGTTTCTCAAGAACCTGACCATCGGTGGAGGTTACCTGTTACTGGCTATCACAGGTCCAGGTAAATTCAGTATCGACCACTTGATAAAGAGAAACTGGTAATATCTTGCTGTGGCTGTTCTGAATCTGAGAGATAACCATTCTCAGGTAAAAAGTGAAACGATTAAAATCCCTCTCTTGCTCAAGGATTTTATCAGCCAATCACCCAATATTGAGCCTAAAGATAAATAGTAATTCGAGAGATCTGGAAGATCTTTCGGATTACTTTAATCAATAGACCAAACTTTTATTGAATTATAGTGATTCTGGTAAAATAATTATTTTATCAAAATAAATAACCACCTCATTTCTCGGCAGGAAATAATTAACTCTATTTTCGACAACATATTAAAAGCACCCTTAAGAATTTAACATAAAGAGTATAGAATTTGCAGTGTAAATCCTATTAACACCCACCATACTAATTTAAATAAACAACAATTAACTTAAATATATTTAAAGATTATTTAATCAAATTCAACTTTTTAATCACAATATAATTACTTTAAATTTATTTAACTTGCTCCCGTAAAATGAAATAAATTACCACATATCAATAATATTACATTCACAAATAGGTCATAATATATTTCAGCATAAATCAGACATTATCAAATTTAAAAAATAATTTTTGCACTCCTATTATAATTAAATTACTTTATTATTTCATAATAAATTATTGCTATTACAACATCGAATGATTATTTATATAGCGATTTAAATTAAAATTCACACATTTTTATTATTTAATTTTACGATTAATATATTTCCTTTACATAATTATCGCTCATTATATTCCAGGCAATAAAATAATAAAAATTTAACATTATCACATTAAATTAAAAACCATTTCAACAATAGCTACACTTATTATATTACAACCACTTTTCCCTAAAAATAATATTAAGACAACCGGTTTTAAAAAAACAATCAGTTGTTTTTTAAATTACGGCATAAAACTAAAAACGCCTATAAATCTTGAACAAAACAACTTGACACATAACTATATACATTAGAAAATCATTTAATCAACAGGAAAGCCATTAAAAACATTGACATTAAAAATATTGATAGTAACGCAGGCTAATAGTTAGTATTTAAATTTAAATAATTGTGTTTTAATTTCACCAAAATACCTGTGCCAGATAATTCACAGAATTCTTCATAAAATAAACGAATAGGGAAGACAAATGAAATATAGCTCAATTGCTTATACCATTATTTGTTTAATGCCATTTTATGCTACCGGAGCAGGAAAATTAAAGGATGTTTGCGACGGTAAATTAATTACTAATACATCTATAAGCAGTATAAATATTACTAGCAACCAAAATGGAAATGGACCTGCCATGAATGTATTAGTAGAAGGGCAATGGTATGATACATATCTAACCCCTGGTATTACAGAGGGTAACGGTGTTTATGGACTCTATGATATGAGTCATAATGCTTATCTCAATGCATTAGAAGTTAACGTTTGCGTAAGACTTGGTAATTTAAGAGGCATTGAATTAATTTATAGACCATAAAATTCCAAGCCAGAAAAATAGAGCTAACATTAATCAATGTACTTATAATGCATTGTTAAATCAACATTTAATTCACATAAAATAATAACGGAGAATTTATGACTATTCATGGTAAAAAAATAAATGTGAAATTAAGAAAAGACACACCAGACCAACTATCCGCAAATGACTTAAAGGCACAATTGACTGCTATTGGATTAACATGTGACCTTACGGATGAAAGTTTACTCACAGAATATATTGAGGACGTAAGAAGACAACTAATTACAGGAAGTACACAGTCATTTGCAATTGGGGAATATATTGCTGACAAATTCGTACATACATCCAGAGCTAACTGGTCACCAGAGGACCAGGCCCTTGGATACAAAACGCAACTAATTTATATTGGTGTACCTGAACATTTTAAATGGCTAGGGAAAAATTGTAGTACATTTGCGGGAAATGAGGATGATCCACCAGCATCAACAGATAAATATGATAACGTAGATGCAGTGAAAAGTGCCTTTATCCAAATTGCCAAGGGATCTTCTGAGACTCTAGTACAACCTCTGGACAAAACAGATATGGAATCTGCGCTAACAAATCTCCTAAGCTCAATTAATGATGACAATATCCAAAATTATGATTCCGGCTGGAGAATAAAACTCCTCTTACTAATAGATAATTTCGATAAAGAAAAAGATACAGGCAATGGAATTGGGGTATTAGGAATACGTTGGAGACTACAAATAAAAGATTATAGAAAAAAGAGCAAAGACAACGCTAAACATAACACAACAATTAGCCTAAGTAGCTGGTCTGTCATATATGACAATACCGATGATCTTCTCAAGCAATATCATATGGTAAAAGATAATTTTGGCTAAAAATAATAGATGGAGACGAATTAAGCTAATAAGTACAATTTTTCAAAAAGTCAGGCGGTTGCTATAGTAGCATCTTTCTTGCCAAAGAAAAATGCACTATGGCCTAGCCTATTTGTTGCCATTGATAAACAAAAGATGCACTATAATAGCCCCATCAAGAAAAGTTAACGAATGCTCCGGGACAAAAGAAATTAAATCCCGAGCAAGATAAACTCACTTTTCTTACCAGTGTCACGAGATACAGCCAACAACCCTATAAGAATATATTAACATCAGGGCAACCATTCTGACCTAGGGAAAAACCGTTCTGGTGTTATTAATAAATCCGAAAGTCCCCCTGTTTTTATCACTGTCTGGTACCCAAAGAATAGAACCATCAATACTCAGCGAATAGAGATCACAAAATTTACACCTACCAGTGATGGTAACTCTGCTCAAAAAGAGCTTGGTAGCAAAGCCCCCAAGCTCTTTCGGCAATCAGATTAAGGGCGCAGGAAGACACAGGTTGAGCAATCATCAAATCATGTTTTTTCAGCCTACCTTCTAATCTTGATTGCTCACATCGCTTCCACTTACCGACTAACAAACAATTTAGGGATTTCCCGCAAACACCAAGATTTAGCTTCCCCCATACTGTCTCGTCGCCATGCCATAATGACATTTGTGTCATGGCTGTATTCGGAGCTAATCACCCGCAAACGACCCTCTGCAATATCTTGTTCCACCATAGGATAAGGCATGGTAGCAACGCCCAGCCCAGCTAAGAGAGCACGGCGTTTATCTTCCAAAGAACTTACTGTCAAACGCTGTTGCTTATCTAACAATTGAACCGTCAATACCGGGCGCTCCCTAGCTGTATCCGCCACAGCAATACCCCGATACTTCACCCTCGTGACATCGGACAAAGGTTCCGGCTCTTGATGTATAGGATGATCAGGGCTAGCGACATAAACATTGGTAACGCTATAAAGCTGACGTGAATTAATTTCTGCCGACGCGCGGAAATGCATATCTGGAGCAATAACAATGTCCGCCCGACCCGTTTCCAGCCTCTCCCATGCACCGGCCAAAACTTCAGTCAATAAAGAGAGCTGAGTATTCGATTTTTGAGCAAGCTTGCCCACTAATGGGAATAATGAAGAAGCCGGAACCAACGCTTCACAAACAATTATCAGGTGAGTTTCCCAACCTCTCGCTAATGCTTCTGCATCAGCGGTTAATTTATCCGCCGCTTCAAGCAATTGGCGTCCACGCTCAAGCAACATACGACCAACATTGGTGAATTTAGTTCTGTGACCTGAACGATCAAACAGTACTACATCCAGTTCTTCTTCTAATTTTTGCATCGTATAGCTAAGTGCAGAAGGAACACGGCCAAGCTCATCAGCAGCCGCAGCAAAACTTCCCCGCCGGTCAATCGCATCCATGACCCGGAGAGATTCCAGTGTAAGCGCTCGTTCTTTGCTCATATTTTTCTCAATCAGGAAATTTGAATATGGTGACCAGATTAACTGGCTAACATTTCGCCGTCCAGATAATTACTATTCTTAGTGTGTGTTTTTTTCAAGGTAACCGCCATCATGATTATAAATAGAACAGCAAAACAGTGTGGGAAAGCTGACTATGGTTGGCTACAGGCTCGTTATACATTTTCATTTGGTCACTATTTTGACCCAAAGTTTTTAGGTTATGGCGCACTACGTGTACTCAATCAAGAAGTCATCGCCCCCAAAGCCGCTTTCCAACCTAAATCCTATCCACATGTGGATATATTGAATATTATTCTACAAGGTGAAGCAGAATACCGTGACAGCGAAGGCAACTACATCAGAGCGCGTAAGGGAGAATGTTTACTATTTTCTACCCGTCAAGGCATCAGCTACAGTGAACATAATGCCAGTACTAACAAACCACTGACGCGCTTACAGCTTTGGCTGAATGCCTTTCCTCAGCAGGAAAGCTTACCATTGCAACGAATGGAGCTACCAGAACAACCATTGGCTATGCTAGCTTCTCCAACCGCAGAAGATGGCAGTATGCAATTACGTCAGCAAGTGTGGGTAAATCATATTTCCCTGACTAAAAATCAATCTCATCATCTGCAATTGAAGGGAAAAAATGCCTATCTGCAATCCTTAAACGGAAATATAAAAATAAGAGGCAATTCCAAGGACAATATTTTGATTAAATGCGGAGATGGCGCTTTTATTCATGAAGAAAATCGTCTGGTTTTAAAAGCAGATACTGAATTTCAGGGGCTGTTAATTGATCTGGCTGCTTAGAAAAGTGAAAGCCCCATCAGATTAATCTAATGGGGCTAAATTTTTGAAGTTGACCGATAAGCCGGGTTCTGTCGTGGACAGCCATTCATCTAGGCCAGCACTTACGCACTGGCTCAAGCAGCCTACCCGGGTTCGATACGGGCCGTACCTAATGAACCCCTATTTGGCCTTGCTCCGGGTGGAGTTTACCGTGCCACGGACTGTTACCAACCGTGCGGTGCGCTCTTACCGCACCCTTTCACCCTTACCTGATCCTACATTAAGCAGGCCATCGGCGGTTTGCTCTCTGTTGCACTGGTCGTGGGCTTTCACCCCCCAGACGTTATCTGGCACCCTGCCCTGTGGAGCCCGGACTTTCCTCTCCTCTACCCATCGTCCAAAGGATTAATGGTAAAGCAGCGACTGTCTAGTCAACTCCGCGCCGGATTATAAGGGGTTTGCCTGACGATGTATAGGCGTTTACTGATTATCTGCCCTGTTTATCAGCAATTACCATTATTCTTCACTCTGTCCCAACCCATGACGATAAAGCGCATTTTTCTTCACGCCATGAATCTCTGCCGCCAATGCAGCCGCTTTTTTCAACGGCAATTCTTGTTGAAGAAGCGCCAGTGTTCTTAATGCCTCTGAAGGCAAAACATCGTCATCCGGTTTTTTATAGCCTTCAACGATCAATACCATTTCACCACGGCGACGGGTTTCATCTTCCTTAACCCACGCCAAAAGTTCACCTACTGGCATCCCCTGAATAGATTCCCAAGTTTTTGTCAATTCTCGCGCCAGAACGACGTAACGTTCAGCTCCCCACACTTCAACCATATCTTCCAAACTATCGATCAGACGATGAGTAGATTCATAAAAAATTAATGTGCGCGACTCCTTTTCCAAAGCCCGCAACGTATCACTCCGACTTTTGCGTTTTGCGGGCAGAAACCCTTCGTAACAGAAACGATCTGATGGCAGACCCGCAGCAGACAAGGCGGTTATCGCCGCACAAGGCCCCGGAAGTGGGACAACATGAATACCGGCTTCACGACAACGGCGAACCACATGATAACCAGGATCATTAATCAGAGGCGTTCCTGCATCAGAGACTAATGCAATACTTTGCCCTTGTTCGAGCTTTGTAATTAATTGATCTGCTTTCTGCTGTTCATTATGATCATGAAGTGCGAACATGCGCGCATTAATGGCAAAATGTTGAAGCAACAAGCCAGTATGTCGCGTATCTTCGGCAGCAATCAGATCGACATGCTCAAGAACTTCAAGCGCACGCTGAGTGATATCACCTAGGTTTCCAATGGGGGTTGGCACAACATATAGCGTGGATGTCGTAACCACTGCTCGATTAGGTTGATTCATTGTTTCATCCGAATGGCCGATTTAAAATTGAGCATCTTTGAAAAAAACATCGCTGGATACAGTATGCTTTCCTCAATTTTTGTGCGTATCAAAACTGGTTTAGTCTGTTCAGCTATGCTGGCAGTTATGATCATCGCAGGATGTACCGCGCCTGACCAACAGGTACAACAACCTTTGCAAATTCAGGACAAAATCAGTACAGAAATCGCCCGTTATCAATCCATCATTGATGCCGCTCATGGCGAACCTTCTCTTGATGTTATCCGTGCTTATATTGCTCAGGAACCACTTCTGAAAGAGAGTGCGGCTCATCAAAAAAATATTGATGATACCTGGCAAATGCTGACCCGTCTTTCACCACAAGAGCGCCGTGGGTTAGTCATCAACGCTGATGAAAATGTTCTGCAAGGCTGGCTGGACTTACTCAGTGCCTATCAGGATAACAAACAGGACTCTGACAAACTACAGGCGGCTATCCATGACTGGAAAATTCGTTATCCACAAAACCCTGCCGCACTGTCACTCCCAACTCAGTTACAACCGGCAGCTATCCAACAGCAAGATACAAATATCCATCTTGCTCTGTTCCTGCCGTTAAGTGGTCAAGCAAAAGTATTCGGTGAAGCCATTCGCCAAGGTTTTCTTGATGCTCAGGCTGGTTTACCAAGTCCATCACTGCCAACAGAAAACCCGGAAAATTTATCTATAGCAGACAGCGATAGTGCGTCAAATGACGTGGTTTCTGCCGATATCTCCCCCAGTGAAGCGGCGCCCGTGGAATCAGCAACACCAACTATTCAGACAACCCCTGTCATAGCCAATGCGCCGATTAATACACAACAGGTCAAAATCTATGACACCGCCAGCCAGCCATTGGAAAATTTATTAATTCAGGCTAAGCAGGACGGCGTGAATTTAGTTGTCGGACCGTTACTCAAACCCGATGTGGTTAAACTCGTTCAGATAAATACTTCATTAAATATGCTAGTACTCAACGAGTTAGATAATGCTCAACCACAGCCCAATATCTGCTATTTTTCTTTATCGCCAGAAGATGAAGCGAAAAATGCCGCGGAACACATTTGGCAACAGCAGAAACATAATCCTCTGATTTTAGTCCCCAGAGGGACTTTTGGCGACCGTATTGCCAACGCCTTTGCACAGGAATGGCAAAAACAAGGGGGGCATACTGTTCTGCAACAAACCTTTGGCTCTTCCGCCGAACTGAAACAATTAATTAATAGAGGTACGGGTATCCGTCTAACCGGAACAGCCGTCAATGTCACAAGCAATCAACCTGCATCTATCGCCATTGGTGATCTGGAAATCCCTCAGATAAACACCGATGTTGTTCCTGCCTCTACCGGTGGATCAGTGGATGCAGTTTATATTGTTTCTACTCTGGATGAACTGACGCTGATTAAGACAATGATCGATATGGCGATCAGTTCCCGCGATAAGCCTGCTCTTTACGCAAGTTCCCGTAGTAATCAGGCTGGCGTCGGTCCCGATTTCCGTCTGGAGATGGAAGGAATGCAATTCAGCGACATTCCCTTAATCGCCGGAACTAACCTGCCGCTGATGCAGCAAGCAGCAAGTAAATTTGCAAATGATTACTCTTTGATGCGCCTTTACGCTATGGGCATTGATGCCTGGTCATTAGCAAATCAATTCAGCCAGGTTCAACTTCAAAGCGATTTCCATCTCAATGGCGCTTCCGGGATGCTGTCCGTTCAGGAAAACTGTACCATTTTCCGACAGCTCTCATGGATGAAATATCATCAAGGCCAAATCACGGCTATTTAATTAAGTAATTTGCCGCTTGTTACCAAGCGGCCTTTCAATTCAAATGACTCATTGTCAGAATGAAAATAAAAAAGCTGGATGAAAATAAAAAAGCCGACAAGTTATTTGCTAGGACGCAACTATGAAGCGCAAGCAAAGTTGTTTTTACAAAAACAAGGGCTATCTTTTATCGCCGCAAATGTGAAAGTTCGTGGTGGTGAAATTGACCTGATTATGAAAGACAAGCAAACTTGGGTTTTTATTGAGGTCCGTTTCCGCAAATCAGGGCAACATGGAGATGCACTGGCGACCGTCACCCATAGCAAGCGTAAAAAATTATTACACTCAGCCGCAATATGGCTGTTGCAACGGGGTGAATGTTTTGAAACCTCTTCTTGTCGCTTTGATATTTGTGCTATTACTGGTCAACAATTTGAATGGTTGCAAAATGCCTTCAATCAAAATGAGTTCTCTCGTTAAAATGATACTGAGTAGGTTATAAAGGTGCTGGATAGAATTAAAGTCTGTTTTACAGAAAGTATTCAAACTCAGATTGCAGCCGCAGAAGCATTACCTGATGCTATTTCGCGAGCGGCAATGATGATGGTTCAGTCATTACTGAATGGTAACAAAATTCTTTGCTGTGGCAATGGCGGCTCAGCCGCGACCGCCCAACGATTTGCTGCCAATATGATCAACCGGTTTGAGACTGAACGTCCAAGCCTGCCTGCATTGTCGCTTAACGCAGACAATGTGGTCATCACCGCAATTTCAAGCAATAAACAGCATGATGAAATTTATGCTAAACAAGTACGGGCATTAGGTCAGCCAGGCGATGTGTTATTGGCGATTTCCACGCATGGTAATAGCCGTGATATTGTTAAAGCCGTTGAAGCCGCGGTAACCCGCGATATGACGATTGTCGCCCTTACAGGCTACGATGGCGGCGAGCTTGCCGGCTTACTCGGGCCACAAGATGTAGAGATTCGTATTCCATCTCATCGCAGTGCCAGAATTCAAGAAGTTCATATGCTAACAGTTAACTGCTTATGTGACTTAATCGATAATACACTCTTTCCCCATCAGGATGACTAAGGAGCCAATAATGCGATTTTTCTCCCTATTAGCTACGATTTGCACTGCTGTGATGTTACAGGGGTGTATTGGTGCAGTCGTGGTAGGCTCTGCCGCCGTAGCGACTAAAACAGCAACCGATCCCCGAACAGTTGGTCAACAGGTTGATGATAGTACCCTCGAAGCCCGTGTCAGTAATGCGCTTAACAAAGATAAGCAGCTCAAAGAGCAAACCCGTATTATTACCACCGCCTATCAAGGAAAAGTTTTACTGACAGGTCAAAGCCCAGATTCAAACCTTTCAGACCGAGCTAAACAGATAGCATCGCGGGTTGATGGGGCACATACTGTTTACAATGAAATTCGTCAGGGGAAACCCGTTGCATTAAGTACAGCCTCCAAAGATACCTGGATTACAACTAAAGTACGCTCAAAAATCTTGGCTAGTGACTCAGTTAAGTCTTCTAACATAAAAGTCGTTACGGAAAACGGCGAAGTCTTTTTATTAGGCATTCTGACCAAACAAGAAGGTAACGCCGCAGCAAAAATTGCCAGCGAAACTAACGGTGTTAAGCGGGTAACAACTGCATTCACTTATCTGAATTAACCATATTGATTGAAGATGATGACACGATAAATCGGTCAAACATCTAGGTATTAGGCCGCGTCATTTTTTGGCGCCGGCGTTTTACCTCTTTTTATCATCCAACGTCAAACCGAATAACTTCTCTATTCTTCCCTCAATCATTCTGCATTAACCCATTTTTCTCAAGGTAACTCACCCCGCCCAACAACCGCATTTGCCGCAAAATCCATTGTTGACGCTGTAAAACATAAGCCGAAGGTGCGTTAACTTTATAGCGGTGTGGATTAGGCAATACAGCCGCCAGTAAAGCCGCTTCTGATGCCGTCAATTTACTGGCCGATTTATGAAAATAGTGTCTGGATGCCTCTTCAACACCAAAAATTCCATCACCAAATTCTGCTATGTTAAGGTAAACAGTCAGAATTCTACTTTTTGACCATCCTAGTTCAATGACAAAAGTCATCCCGGCTTCCACCCCTTTTCTTAACCAGCTACGCCCATCCCACAAAAATAAATTTTTGACCGTTTGCTGAGAAATCGTTGAAGCCCCTCTGAGTCTTCCAGAATTATTTTGGTTACGCGCAAGTACACTTTCGATAGCATCAAAGTCAAATCCCCAATGCTGTGGGAATTTTTGATCTTCCGCAGCAATAACAGCCAATGCGATATTTGGCGATATTTGTCCTTGCCCTACCCAGTCAGAATGAGATACATAAGAAAAATTAACTGATAACCAAGCGCTAATCTGGCGCTCAACCATAACCATAGAAAACGGCACTGGCAAAAATGAAAATGCAACAACAGAAACTATCCATAAGATAGTAACTGAGATTACGATTTTTTTAAGCCAGTACCATAAAAATTGAAAAGGATTTCGCATCCAGTTACTCAGTCATTTCCAATACTTTTCTGACAAGTTTATCAATTCCCACTTCTGCCTGAGAAATAGATTCAGCAAGCATGTAGGCTGGTGTTGTCACAATTTTATTTTCTAAATCAACAACAACATCATTTACCTCACAAACTATATGGACACCTCCCATAGCCTCTACTTGAGCAACCGTTTCAGGATCATTGCCGACCGTTAGTTTCACCGGTTTATTAAGTAATTTTGGCAACATAACAGGCGCAATGCACATAAATCCCATTGGTTTATGTTGCTTATGCATAGCCCTTACAAAACTTAATAAATCTTTATTTATTTCGCAATCAACTGTCTTAACAGCAAAGTCACATAAATTCTTCGCAACACCAAATCCCCCAGGAATTATCAGGGCATCAAATTCATCTGCATTTGCTTGTGATAAAGGCTTAATTTTTCCCCTCGAAATACGGGCAGACTCCTGTAGAATGTTACGTTCTTCCCCTATTTCTTCGCCGTTAATATGATTAATAACATGAAGTTGTGGTGCATCAGGTGCAAAAAAGCTCGTTTTAACACCTAAACGGTCTAAAGAAAGCATAGTTAATACTGACTCATGAATTTCGCTACCATCGAAGACACCACATCCACTTAAGACAACCGCAACTGATTTCATACCTCACTCCATTTGTAGTAGATTATTGCTTAACCCTTTAGGGGGTTAAACACCAATCTTCATCACAGATTTTAATGAATCTTGTAACAAAAAATCTTATCTTTGCTATGTTGGTACTTGTATGATGTACGGAGAATTCCCCATTTACTCGCCGCAACCAAAGATCTATTAAATAGGCGTGTAAAAAGTTTTCCCTGGTGTTGGCGCAGTATTCGCGCATCCCAACCTCGGTTGGGGTTATTTTTTTTCAGCTTCCGCCAACCATTCTCTTAAAATTTCCGTATCGTTTCTCCATTCTTGCTTTAACTCATCAACCCATTCCTGAACATTATCCCACCATGCTGGTAAATCAGGTGATTGAATCTGCTGAGCCAGTTGCTGTAAATGACGTAATCCAACCGATCCCGCGGCACCTTTTATCTTATGCGCTTCCTCCGTAATGCCTTTCTGGTCTTTAGCTGTCATGTTCGAGTCAAGAACAGACAAGTAACCCGGCATCATCTTTTCAAACACACTCAGACTATCGCTAATCAACTGAGGTCCAACGAGTTCGATGTATTGGTTAAGCATTTCTGTATCAAGCAAATCTTCATTTTTTTTCACCAATCCTGACTCCTCTTCTTCCGGCTGCATATGATGCACAGACTGTTCCCCCCAATATTGTTCAATAATGGCGGTTAACGCATTCACAGAGAGAGGCTTACTCAACACACCATTCATACCCGCATCCAGATACTCTTTTTTGTCTTTTAAGACATTTGCCGTCAGTGCAATCAGTGGGGGTAGATCTTTTTTGGCATATCGCCGACGTAATTCGCGGGCAATATCTAATCCAGTCATATCGGGTAACTGAATATCCAGCAATACCAGATCGAACTCTTCTGGCTCAAACATTTCTAGCGCGTCTTTACCATTCATAGCGACTTCTACGCTGTTACCCAATTTCTCCAGTACAGAGCGAGCAACAATCACATTCAGCTCAATATCTTCTACCAATAAGATATGCAAAGCCGGAAGTGGGCAATCTTCTGTATCTTCTTTGGATAGAAGACACTCCTCCATAGCTGGCGCAATGATAGATAGTGTAAATCGAGAACCCTGTCCCGGCTCACTTTCCACCACAATATCCCCTCCCATACTTTGAGCTAAACGCTTGGATACCGCCAATCCAATACCCGTTCCCGTTGCAGGACAACCACCATGACTGCCTTTCACTTGATAATACATCGCAAAAATCTTCTCTTGCTCATCATATGGGATACCAATCCCCGTATCTGTGACTTCAAACAGCAGGCGTTCCCCTTCTTCGTACCAAATCCGAACATTAATCTCCCCTTTTTGCGTAAATTTCACCGCATTGCCAATCAAATTCCACAGAATTTGGCGCAAGCGAGTACCATCCGTCATGATTCTGGCAGGCAATGGCAGTTCTGGACTCATTACAAATTTAATATCTTTCGGCTGTACCAGCAGCCCAGAGAGGTTTTCTAGATCGGATATAAAACCGGTAAAATCAATTGGCTGATTATCAATCTGTACTTTACGCCGTTCAATTTTATCCATTTCAATAATGTCATTGAAAATATTACCAAGCGTGATCGCGCTGACATGAATCGTTTTCAGATAGTTATTTTGTTCAGACGTCAACTCAGTATCCAGCAGAATACGGCTCAAACCAACAATGCCATTTAAAGGAGTACGAAGCTCATGGCTAATCGTTGAGATAAAAGTAGTCTTATCCCTACTTGCATTCTCCAAAGCGTCCTGATAGCGCTTACGTTCCGTTATATCGCGCCCAAATCCCATAAGCCCGTGTCTTTTTCCCACCCGATCATAAAAAGGGACTTTCCGAAGCTCAAAACAGGCTTTCCGGCCATCGGGATAAACCAGCCACTGTTCATAAGTGAGCGCAACATTATGACGGAACACTTTTTCATCGGTTTTCATCACCTTGCGAGCAACTTCTTTGTCATAAACATCGTTTGGCGTCAGCCCGACAAGTTGTTTCTGGCTTTTCCCCGTCAGCAGCTCCATCGCCCGATTACAACCAGAAAACTCATTATTTTCATTACGGTAATAAACCAAATCAGGAGAGGCATCGAGAAAAGATTTCAACAATACCGATTGCTGTTCCAATTCAATCTGCGTCTGCTCACGGTGTTTCATCTCTTCCTTGAGTTTATCCAACAGTATCAGATGCGCCTGTTCAGCTTTTTCCCTTACAGAGATCTCCTGATTAAGCTTAATAATGTTGTCTTTTAATTGCTGATTAAGTTCCCGATCACGCTGGCGCATCACTTCCAACTTTTCAACTAATTTGGATAATCGTTGGCGCGACTCTTCAAGCTGTTCAACAACAACCGAAAGAAAATAGACAGCCCAAGGCGTAATCAACAAACCAAAAAAAATTGAGCGAACTAAATCAATACTTTGCACTCCTCCTTGAAGCAAAAAAGTGACTACCATCTGTACACCCATTGCAAGAACAACCAATGCGGATGCAAGCAGTAATGAAAAGCGCACTAACCCCAATTTCATCATTAAATCAACATAATATTGGGCCAGGCCCCTGAGCAGCTTCATTTCATAAAAACTCCCGTTAAATATGACCATTCCAGATCATACCGTAAAAGACCGGCCACTTCGTTGAAGGAATAACAGAAATTGTTGACCTGGTAAAACAATAGTATTATTTAATAGTTTTAGTTATGACTCACCAAATATTATTCTGGCGTTTTACTCCTGCCGGTCTTTTCGCACAATCCAAATATGAATAAATAATCAAATACATTGATAAAATAAGCATAAAATTCTTTTTTACTCCTTTAACACCCCCAAAAAGATAAAACTTTATTCTTATAAAGAAACAAAAATACATATTAATTCTTTAAAGTTCACATTGTTTAGATTTTAAACCTAATAAATAAAAGTTTAACAGCATATATAAAACAGATATTACACTAATATTAGTGATATAAATCACATTAAAATCCTAACATGATCTATATCACATAACTCCAATATTAAATTTTTTACTTAAAAATTATAACGTTAGCTTTAATCATCACCTATCCTTATCTTATCCCGGCTATATTTGACCTGATTTATATTTCTAGTTAACTTGGAAAGTCACTGGAAATCATCTGTCAGATTCTCATCTGAACCATAATTATGCAGTGAAACAATATCATTTAAGTCACCACCTGTTTATCACAAATAAACAAGTGGTGGTTGATTGAGGGCGCAATTCAGACGCCAGTAAAAATATTAATCTCACAAATGTCTGTGAGTTTCTGTGAGAGTCGGACAGAACCTCGGGAGGTTCATATATGCTGTATAACAAATCTCAAGAAAAGGATAACTGTGGCTTTGGATTGATAGCCCATATTGAAGGGGAGCCAAGCCACAAAGTAGTACGTACCGCTATCCATGCCTTGGCAAGAATGCAACATCGTGGGGCAATCCTGGCAGACGGCAAAACCGGTGATGGTTGTGGTTTATTACTGCAAAAACCTGACCGTTTTTTTCGGATGGTCGCACAGGAGCAAGAGTGGCATTTAGCCCGCAATTACGCCGTCGGAATGCTATTTCTCAGCCAAAATCCTCAGATTGCACAAAACTGCCGGGAAATCGTCGAACAGGAGCTACAAAATGAAACTCTGTCAGTCGTTGGCTGGCGTGAAGTCCCCATCAACAGTGATATTCTGGGCGAAATAGCCCTCTCAAGCCTCCCCCGTATCGAACAGATTTTTGTTAATGCTCCAGCAGGCTGGCGTGCACGTGATTTAGAACGCCGTTTGTTCGTTGCTCGCCGCCGAATAGAAAAACGCATTAACGACAACGATTTTTATATTTGCAGTTTGTCTAATCTGGTGACTATCTATAAAGGGCTGTGCATGGCGGCAGATTTACCCCGCTTCTATCCCGATCTGGCTGATTTACGTTTGGAATCGGCAATTTGCCTATTCCACCAGCGCTTCTCAACCAATACCGTCCCCCGCTGGCCATTAGCACAACCTTTTCGCTACCTTGCCCATAACGGTGAAATAAACACCATCACCGGTAATCGCCAGTGGGCACGAGCAAGGGCCTATAAATTCAAGACGCCGCTGATTCCCGATCTGCAAACGGCTGCCCCTTTTGTCAACGAAACAGGGTCAGATTCCAGCTCGCTAGATAACATGCTGGAACTGTTTCTCAACGGCGGAATGGATTTAATCCGTGCTATGCGATTGCTGGTTCCTCCCGCATGGCAAAACAATCCTGATATGGATGAAGATCTGCGAGCTTTTTTTGATTTCAACTCCATGCACATGGAGCCGTGGGATGGCCCGGCGGGTATCGTTATGTCAGATGGGCGCTATGCTGCCTGTAATCTGGATCGCAATGGCTTGCGCCCGGCCCGCTATGTTATCACCAAAGATAAGCTAATCACCTGTGCTTCCGAAATCGGCATCTGGGATTATCAACCGGACGAAGTGGTGGAAAAAGGACGCGTTGGTCCCGGTGAACTTATCGTGATTGATACCCGCCAAGGCCGCATCCTTCATGCAGAAGAAACAGACAATGACTTAAAAAGCCGCCATCCCTATAAAGAATGGATGGATAAAAACGTCAAACGCCTGACCCCATTTGAAGAATTACTGGAAGATCAAGCTGGTCACCGGGATCTGAACGATCAATCCTTAGCGGTCTATCACAAACAATTTGCCTACAGCAACGAAGAGCTAGATCAAATCATCCGTGTCCTGGGAGAGAATGGTCAGGAAGCAACCGGCTCAATGGGGGATGATACACCGTTTGCCGTCCTTTCCAGCCGTCCACGGATTATTTATGACTATTTCCGCCAGCAATTCGCTCAAGTCACTAATCCGCCAATCGACCCACTACGGGAAGCACATGTTATGTCTCTCACCACCTGCATTGGGCGGGAGATGAACGTATTTTGCGAAGCAGAGGGACAGGCACACCGATTAAGCTTTAAATCCCCTATTCTGCTCTACTCTGATTTTCATCAATTAATCACGCAGCAAAGTCCACACTATCGCGCAGAACGATTAGACTTAACTTTCAATCCACAAGAAACCAATCTGCAAAATGCCCTGTTCGCATTGTGTGACCAGGCAGAACAACTCGCCAGAGATGGCGCCGTATTGTTGGTATTATCTGACCGCAACATTACGCCGGAGAAGTTACCCATACCAACGCCTATGGCTGTTGGCGCGATTCAACACCGCTTGGTAGAAAAAAACCTGCGCTGTGATACCAACCTGATAGTAGAAACAGCGAGTGCCCGTGATCCACACCATTTCACTGTACTACTGGGATTTGGCGCCACAGCGATTTATCCCTATCTGGCTTATGAATCACTGGCCAAAATGGTCGATAATGGCACAATTAATAAACCCTATGCTGATGTCATGCTTAACTACCGCAATGGTATCAATAAAGGGTTATATAAAATCATGTCGAAAATGGGCATCTCGACTATCGCCTCCTATCGCTGTTCTAAACTATTTGAAGCTGTCGGCTTACATTCCGAATTAACTGAATTTTGCTTCAACGGCGTCGTCAGCCGAATTGGCGGTGCTAATTTCAGCGATTTCGAGCAGGATCTGAGAAACTTATCCAAACGCGCATGGCTTGCCCGTCAACCACTCGATCAGGGGGGATTGCTGAAATATGTTCATAACGGCGAATACCACGCTTATAACCCGGATGTTGTAAGCACTTTACAGGCTGCGGTTCATAGTGGCGAATATCACGATTACCTAAAATATTCCCGTCTGGTTAATCAACGCCCAATTACCACCATCCGTGATTTACTGGCGATAAAAACAAAAGCTGAACCTCTACCTATTGAAGAAGTAGAACCTGCCGAAGAGCTGTTTAAACGCTTTGATACCGCAGCGATGTCGATTGGAGCATTAAGCCCCGAAGCACACGAAGCTCTGGCCGAAGCCATGAATACGCTAGGCGGTTTTTCCAACTCCGGCGAAGGTGGAGAAGACCCCGCACGTTATGGAACAAAAAAGGTTTCCCGTATCAAACAAGTTGCTTCCGGTCGATTCGGTGTAACACCAGCTTATCTGGTCAACGCCGATGTGATTCAGATTAAAGTCGCGCAAGGCGCTAAGCCCGGAGAAGGTGGGCAATTACCAGGTGATAAGGTAACACCGTATATTGCAAAACTGCGTTATTCCGTGCCCGGCGTAACACTTATTTCTCCACCACCACATCACGATATTTACTCTATTGAAGATTTAGCTCAGTTGATTTTCGATCTAAAACAGATCAACCCCAATGCGCTGATCTCAGTAAAACTGGTTTCAGAACCCGGCGTTGGTACTGTTGCCACTGGCGTTGCCAAAGCTTATGCCGATTTAATTACTATTGCAGGTTATGACGGCGGTACCGGCGCCAGTCCATTGTCATCGGTGAAGTATGCCGGATGCCCTTGGGAATTGGGGCTGGTGGAAACCCAACAAGCGCTAGTTGCTAACGGGTTACGCCATAAGATCCGCTTACAAGTTGACGGCGGGTTGAAAACCGGCGTAGATATTATCAAAGCGGCCATTCTTGGCGCTGAAAGTTTCGGTTTCGGCACCGGACCGATGGTTGCCCTTGGGTGCAAATATCTGCGTATTTGCCATCTCAATAACTGTGCAACCGGGGTTGCCACTCAGGATGAGAAATTACGTCGCGACCACTACCACGGATTGCCTGAGCGGGTAATGAATTATTTCCGCTTTATCGCCCGTGAAACCAGAGAGATTATGGCTGCATTGGGTGTCAAAAAGCTAACTGATTTAATCGGCCGAACTGACCTGCTTGAAGTATTAGAAGGTATTTCAGCAAAACAGAGCAAACTCAATCTTGATCCGCTCCTGGCAACCGCAGAACCCCATCAAGGCAAAACATTATATTGCACCGAAAACAATCCACCATTCGATAATGGGACTCTGAATAAAAATTTACTGGCTCAAGCTTCCAGCTATATTGAGAACCAGCAAAGTAAAACTTTCTATTTCGATATCCGTAATACTGATCGTTCAGTGGGCGCTTCCCTTTCCGGTTTTATCGCTGCTCGACATGGTAATCAGGGGATCGCCGCGGCGCCAATAAAAATTCATTTCAACGGTACTGCCGGTCAAAGTTTTGGTGTCTGGAACGCCGGCGGTCTGGAGCTAACACTTATCGGTGATGCCAACGATTATGTCGGTAAAGGTATGGCTGGCGGCCGCATTGTCATACACCCGCCGGTGGGTTCTGCCTTCAAAAGCCATCAGGCAACCATCATTGGCAACACATGTCTCTACGGAGCAACCGGAGGCAAACTGTTTGCTGCCGGGCGGGCAGGAGAACGCTTCGCTGTTCGTAATTCAGGAGCGATTACGGTTGTAGAAGGTATAGGAGATAATGGCTGTGAATATATGACAGGAGGTATCGTCTGTATTCTCGGACGCACTGGAATAAATTTTGGTGCCGGAATGACTGGCGGCTTTGCTTATGTCTTGGATGAAAATGATGATTTCCGCAAACGGGTTAACCCAGAGTTAGTCGAAGTACTGGCAGTAGCTACCTTAGCTATCCACGAAGAACACTTGAGAGGACTTATCACTGAGCACGTCCTCCTGACCGGCTCTCAGCGCGGTGAAGATATTCTTGCTAACTGGCAACAGTGGCTGAGTAAATTCGCGCTTGTGAAACCCAAATCCAGTGATGTGAAAGCCCTACTGGGACATCGCAGTCGTTCTTCCGCAGAATTGCGAATTCAAGCGCAATAAGGAGCCAAGATGAGCCAGAATGTATATCAGTTTATCGACTTACAACGCGTCGATCCGCCTAAAAAGCCGCTGAAAATCCGCAAAATAGAATTTGTGGAGATCTACGAGCCATTTTCAGCAATTCAGGCACAGACACAGGCCGATCGCTGCCTTTCTTGCGGTAACCCTTATTGCGAATGGAAATGCCCCGTTCATAACTACATTCCCAATTGGCTTAAACTTGCCAATGAAGGACGTATTATGGAAGCGGCTGATCTATCCCACCAAACAAACAGCCTGCCGGAAGTTTGTGGTCGTGTTTGCCCACAAGATCGCCTTTGTGAAGGCGCTTGTACTCTGAATGATGAGTTCGGCGCCGTGACGATTGGTAATATTGAACGCTACATCAATGACAAAGCGATTGCTATGGGCTGGAAGCCCGATATGTCACAAGTTCAGCCAACGGGCAAACAGGTTGCGATTATTGGCGCAGGCCCTGCGGGGCTAGCTTGTGCTGATGTATTAACCCGTAATGGCGTGCAAGCCGTTGTTTTTGATCGTCACCCGGAAATCGGTGGATTACTCACCTTTGGCATACCGGCGTTTAAACTGGAAAAAGAGGTCATGATACGCCGCCGTGAAATTTTCTCTGAGATGGGAATTAAATTCCGGCTCAATACTGAAATAGGCAAAGACATCGCCTTATCTGAACTGACTGAGCAGTTTGATGCAGTATTCCTTGGTGTAGGAACCTATCAGTCAATGCGTGGAGGGCTGGCAAATGAAGATGCTGATGGTGTTTATGAGGCTCTGCCATTTCTGACTGCCAATACCCGGCATTTGATGGGTTATCCCGCCCTGCAATCGCAACCTTTTATTAATATGCAAGGTAAGCGAGTCGTGGTGCTTGGCGGCGGTGATACTGCAATGGATTGTGTCAGAACCTCGATTCGCCAAAAAGCGGCTTCAGTTACTTGTGCTTATCGTCGTGACGAAATCAACATGCCAGGCTCCCAGCGTGAAGTCAAAAATGCCAAGGAAGAAGGCGTAGAGTTTCTGTTTAATCTGCAACCCGTCAGTATTGAAATCAACCATTCAGGTCAAGTTTGTGGCATAAAAATGGTACGGACTCAATTAGGTCAACCTGATGAGAATGGACGCCGCCAAGCTGAAATTATCGCAGGTTCAGAACACCTGCTTAAGGCCGATGCAGTGATCATGGCATTCGGCTTTAAACCACATACCATGAACTGGCTAAATGATCATCAAGTAACCTTGGATAAACAGGGACGCATTGTCGCACCAGAGAGTTCAGACATTCCCTTTCAAACCAGCAATCCGCAGATATTTGCTGGTGGAGATGCTGTCCGTGGCTCTGATCTCGTTGTAACCGCAATTGCCGAGGGGCGTAAAGCCGCGCAAGGCATTCTTGATTATCTAAACATTTAATCAACCAAGGGAGCTTTTCAGCTCCCGTCTCTTTCTATTACCAATTCAATAAATTATATTAATTGAATTACCCTTACACAAAAAAGTAAGTAGATTTAATGAACATTTCAAACTTATTACTGTCATAGATAATATTTTAGAATATTATTTCTTATCAATGTGGAATTTAAATAAAATATTCTAACCAATAGGGCTAAACTCTACGATATTTACTTAACTACAAACACTGGAAACATTAATGAAGCTAATAAAAATCCTGATTTTGTTGTCTCCAACTCTGTTTATCAGTCAAACGGCTCTTGCTTTATCACATCCCTTAACACCTGAAAATATTACTAAAGAAATCATAAACAGAGGTACCAACTCTGTAGTGGCAGAATTAGGAGAAATGGGAGCCAGGCAAGAAATCACTCACAAAATTACGACTGGTGACCGTAAATGGATAAAACTGGCTTTCAAATTAACGCAAAGCATGCACCAGGATTTTGCCAAAGAGATACGCTACGCATTATCCCTGGCATTAATTAATAATCCTGTTGAGGTCCTTGCTAACGCAGATAAAGAAAACAATCTATCACTGGCTGATATCTGCACAATCCCACCAGAACTGGGAACCAGAGAGAATAAAATAGAGTTTATAGATAAGGTCAAAAAGAGTTTAGGTGCCATCACTGATAGCAAAGCTAAAGATAGAGCTAATGATTGTTTCTGGGAGTTAGAAAAAGCCTACAATACAGAATTCTAATTAATAAATTTAAAAAAATAAGGAGGCGAATCGCCCCCTCTTCTAAGCTTATTTAACTACCCGTAAAGCAGGGCGCCCTCTCGTTGGCTTTGGTGGCTCATCATCAGGTGAAGTTCCACTATTATCTTCGGCATCACTCAGTGTATCCGTAACTAATACCAGATTATCTGTCGCAGATGCAGAGGTACCCGCTTTATCCTGATCTGAAGCAGATTTAAAAAGATATTCATCTTTATAAGCTGCTTCAGGCTCAAACATCATTCCCGCCCCATTTTCACGGCCATAAATCGCTATAACTGCCGCCATCGGTACATTAACCCGACGGGGAACACCACCAAAACGGGCATTGAAACGTACTTCATCATTGGTTAACTCAAGATTACCAACAGCTCTCGGCGCTATATTCAACACAATTTGCCCATCGCGGGCATATTCCATTGGTACATTAACTCCACGTAAAGTCACGTCTATAACCAGATGCGGAGTCATATTATTATCGAGCAACCACTCGTAGTGAGCACGCAACAAATAAGGACGACGGGGAGACATTTGAGACAGCTCCATAAATCAGCTCCTGGATTGCAAGCGCATTTCACGTTCAGCTTCGGTTAACGAAGCCAAGAATGCATCACGCTCAAAGACACGCTGCATGTAAATTTGTAAATCTTTAGTGCCAGAACTCGGTAACTCTATACCCAATACCGGTAAACGCCATAGTAAAGGAGCAAGATAACAATCAACCAAACTGAATTCTTCGCTCATAAAGAATGGCATCTCTTTAAATATTGGCGCCACTGCTAGCAACTCTTCTGCTAATCTTTTACGGGCAGTATTGGCTTCTTGAGAATTGCCTTCTTCAATCGTATGCATCAGGGAGTACCAGTCTTTTTCGATGCGGTGCATCATCAAACGGCTGGAACCACGGGCAACTGGATACACTGGCATTAATGGCGGATGAGGAAAACGTTCATCCAGATATTCCATAATGATGCGGGAATCATATAGCGCCAGCTCACGATCAACCAAAGTCGGAACTGTCTGATAAGGGTTCAGATCGATGAGGTCCTGTGGCAGGTTACCTGCCTCAACCTGTTCAACTTCAACGCTGACACCTTTTTCCGCCAATACAATTCGCACTTGATGGCTAAAAATGTCGGCCGGGCCTGAAAACAGAGTCATTACCGAACGTTTGTTGGCAGCGACAGCCATGAAAACCTCCAAGTTTATCTAAAAAAGGAATGAATAGCCCCACACGACCACGACTATTCTTACTCATTCATTCTCACCCTTTATGTTTCTGCGCCGCAACGGTGAATACGGAATGCGCTACTCAACACAATTATTATCCAGCGCAATTACTATCCAACACAATTACTATCCAACACAATTACCATCGTTCAGATAATAGGCAGACAAATGGATGAGGCAAAAATTGGCACTAGTTTACCAGATTTTGTACATTTTGGGGGAAGTGTATGGATAATTAAGTAAAAAACCCGCCACAAAGACGGGTTTGCACATTAAATAATTGCCATAAAGACAAAAAATTAACGCTTGGAGAACTGTGGACGACGACGTGCTTTACGCAGACCAACTTTCTTACGTTCAACTTCACGAGCGTCGCGGGTAACGAAGCCAGCTTTACGAAGATCAGAACGCAGAGTTTCGTCATACGCCATCAGTGCGCGGGTGATACCGTGACGGATTGCACCTGCTTGACCAGAAATACCACCACCTTTAACGGTGATGTACAGATCCAGTTTACCCAACATATCAACCAACTCCAGCGGCTGACGAACAACCATGCGCGCTGTTTCACGGCCGAAGTAAACTTCAAGGCTGCGTTTGTTGATAACGATGTTACCGCTACCTGGCTTAATAAAGACACGTGCGGAAGAGCTTTTGCGGCGACCAGTGCCGTAGTATTGATTTTCAGCCATTGCCTATAATCCCGATTAAATGTCCAGAACTTGCGGTTGCTGTGCCGCATGGTTGTGCTCGCTACCGGCGTAAACTTTCAGTTTACGGTACATTGCACGGCCCAGTGGCCCTTTTGGCAGCATGCCTTTAACCGCGATTTCAATTACACGCTCAGGACGGCGAGCAATCATCTCTTCAAAGGTCGCTTGCTTGATACCACCGATATGACCGGTGTGGTGATAGTAGATTTTATCAGAACGCTTGTTGCCGGTGACTGCAACTTTTTCTGCATTAACGATGATGATGTAATCACCGGTATCAACATGCGGAGTGTATTCCGCTTTATGCTTGCCGCGCAGGCGACGAGCCACTTCAGTTGCAAGACGGCCCAAAGTTTTGCCATCTGCGTCAACAACATACCAGTCGCGTTTTACGGTTTCTGGTTTAGCTGTAAAAGTTTTCATTAAAGCTTACCCAATAATAAGTTACACGTTGGTGAACACTCAAGGTTCAGAAACTTGCTGAGGTTCACACGACTCTTGTCCAGCAAACCTACCCCTTCGAATAGCCTATGCCGGCACTATTGCAAGTTTTTGGGAAAAAAAACATTGCTGTAACGTGGGGTCGCAAGATTATAGAGAAGTCAAAAATAAAAATCGACCCCAATTTGAATATTTAAAATCAGTTTTGAATCTGAAATATACGGGTAAACATAAAATTAAGGTAAATGAGGTAATTTCAGATACTCTTCGCTTTGCATCTCTTGCAAACGAGATAAGCAACGCTGGTATTCGAAAGTCAACAACACCCCTTGGTAAATTTGCTCCATCGGCACCGCCGCATTAATGATAAGTTTTACCCGGCGTTCGTAAAATTCATCAACCAGCGCCAGAAAACGGCGAGCGGCATTTTCATTACCCGGCATTATCGCTGGAACCTGATATAACAAAACAGTGTGATAAAGTTTTGCTAAAACAATATAATCCATCTGACTACGCGCATCTTCACACAAAACTTTAAATCCAATTGCCAATACACCATCAGCGTTACGAATCGCGGGCATCTGCCGATGGTTAATTTCCAACACCGAAGCTTGTTCACTGCTGTTACCGGCCAAAAGAATAAACATTCGATCCATCGCTCGTTCATTATCTTCATTCAGCGGTGCGAAATAGAGATGAGCTTGCGTCAATGTGCGCAACCGATAGTCAATACCCGAATCCACATTCATAACGTCACAATATTTTTTGATCTGCTCAATAGCAGGCAAAAAACGAGTTCGCTGTAAGCCATTGCGATAGAGTTCATCTGGAGGAATATTGGACGTTGCAATCAAGGTAATTCCCCTGACAAACAGCGCCTCCAACAATGTACCGAGAATCATGGCATCGGTAATATCGGAAACGAAAAACTCATCAAAGCAAAGCACATCGGTTTCCGCTTTAAAACCATCCGCCACAATATCCAGCGGATTTTCATGCCCTTGCAATGCCTTTAACTCTTCATGCACTCGCAGCATAAAACGATGGAAATGCAAACGTAATCTTCTTTCACTGGGTAAACTTTGGTAAAACATATCCATTAACCAAGTTTTCCCTCTACCAACGCCTCCCCACATATAAAGCCCTTGAACAGGTCTACAGATCATTGAAGTCGGCTTGCCTAACAGTTTACTCAGACGACCTTTCAAGCTTTGGCGTTTCACGGGACGGCCGGGAGAAGCATTAATCAGAGCATGATGA
Organism: Photorhabdus akhurstii; assembly: GCF_019090985.1. Classification (NCBI taxonomy): domain Bacteria; kingdom Pseudomonadati; phylum Pseudomonadota; class Gammaproteobacteria; order Enterobacterales; family Morganellaceae; genus Photorhabdus; species Photorhabdus akhurstii. The sequence continues at coordinate 4,688,359 of NZ_CP020335.1, forward strand.
ATGGTATCCAATTGAGCAACGACTTGACGCTGAACCTCATCTGGTTGGTATTTACCCTCGGAAAGGGCTTTTTGATAGTATGATGAAGGGGTAATCAATGATGGCATGACAATAACAATCCTTAAAATAATCGCCCATTTTTTATCGTTTTTATGATTCAGATTGACCTTATTACCGGATCAATTGTCTACAATAAGGTTCAGAATAAGGTCTACAAACAAATGTAAATCATGATCAATATTCCACTCTAACTAGATTAACGGTTATAGTGACGATAATTAAGTGAAACATTCTGCGGAACAACGATGTTGATGAAGGAGTAGCTATGACTTGGGAGTATGCACTGATTGGATTGGTAGTTGGTTTTGTTATCGGAGCGCTAGTTATGCGTTTTGGTAACGCTAAGCTGCGCCAGCAGAAAGCCTTACAAACCGAACTGGAGAATAATAAATCAGAACTGGAAGAGTACCGTAAAGAATTAGTTGGTCATTTTGCCCGCAGTGCAGAATTACTCGACAATATGGCTCGCGATTATCGTCAGTTATATCAGCATATGGCGAAAAGCTCTCATGAACTGATGCCGAATATGCCAGTACAAGACAATCCATTTAATTATCGATTGACTGAATCAGAAGCGGATAATGATCAAGCTCCGGTTAAGATGCCACCAAAGGATTATTCCGACGGCGCTTCCGGCCTGTTTCGTCCGATGAACGAAAAAAACCAGTAAAAATTTTTGCTGTGGCATGTTCGTGCCACAGCATTAATTCAAATGTAAAATCTATTATCTAGCTGCAAGTTTTGTCTTTTTGTTTCTCAATCATGTAAATACCTGTAAAGAATCATGCTAAATCTGTTTGCCCGATGAACTTTATTTAATAATTAACAGTCATAGAATAATCATGGCTGCTTGCCGGAATTAACTTCATTGGCCTTCTGGCTTAGGTATACAAGAGAACAAAATTAGATGAAAAGAAAACACTTACTCCTTAGTGCGTTAGCAATCAGTATCGGACTGTCTACAATTTCGATCCCGACTATCAGTAGCGCTGCTTTACCTGCTGCTATTGCCGGTCAGACGTTACCAAGCCTTGCACCGATGCTTGAAAAAGTCCTGCCAGCCGTTGTCAGCGTGCATGTTTCTGGTACGCAGGTACAACAGGAACAGAGTATACCCGAAGAATTCAGATTCTTCTTTGGCCCAAATCTACCAATGGGCCGTGAAAGTACCCGCCCATTCCAAGGGCTTGGCTCAGGCGTCATTATTGATGCCGCCAAAGGTTATATATTAACCAACAATCACGTTATCGAGAATGCAGATAAAATCCGTGTCCAACTAAATGATGGACGTGAATATGAAGCCAGATTGTTAGGTCGCGATCCTCAGACGGATATCGCCCTGCTGCAACTGAAAGATGCTAAGAATTTAACTGCCATTACTATGGCCGATTCCGATAAGCTCCGAGTTGGTGATTTTGCTGTTGCGGTTGGTAATCCATTCGGCCTTGGTCAAACTGCAACTTCCGGCATTATCTCTGCGTTAGGGCGTAGTGGTCTGAACCTTGAAGGGTTAGAAAACTTCATCCAAACAGATGCATCTATTAACCGTGGCAACTCCGGTGGCGCACTGGTTAATTTGAATGGTGAATTAATCGGTATCAATACCGCTATTCTGGCCCCAGGTGGCGGTAACATCGGTATCGGCTTTGCAATCCCAAGTAATATGGCAAAAACCTTGAGCGAGCAGCTTATCGCTCATGGCGAAGTCAAACGCGGTATTCTTGGTATTAAAGGCATGGAAATGAATTCCGATATCGCCAAGGCATTCAATATCGATGCCCAGCGCGGGGCATTTGTCAGTGAAGTATTACCAAAATCCGCAGCCGCGAAAGCAGGTATTAAATCCGGCGACATTCTTGTTTCCGTTGATGGTAAGAAGATTAGTAGCTTTGCTGAGCTGAAAGCCAAAATCGGCACAACGATACCAGGTAAAGAAATTAAAATTGGCTTATTGCGTAAAGGTAAACCAATGGAGGTTTCTGTTACGCTGGAAAACAGTGAAGGTCAAACAACCAAAGCCGGAAATCTGACCCTTGCCCTGCAAGGTGCGACTCTGAGTAATGGCGAAGTGAAAGGGACTTACGGTGTGAAAATCGATAGTGTCGCTCAAAACTCACCGGCGGCGTTATCTGGCTTACAGAAAAATGACCTGATTGTTGGGATCAATAATGAACGGATACAGAATATTAACGAACTGCGCAAAGTCATTGATTCTAAACCGCCAGTTATAGCGCTGAACATTCTTCGCGGCGAAGAGAGTATCTATTTGTTACTGAGAAATTAATACTTTTAGTAAAAATCGATCTAATTCCATTTAAGACACAGCGTAACGCTGTGTCTTAAAGTCGTTGATATCCCTCGCGACGGGTGAGTTTGTAAATAGTTTTTCTGGAGGACTCAATATGAGAACCGTAGTCGTATTTAAAAACGGCAATAACCGAGCTGTATGTTTACCTCACGACCTCGATTTCGAGGGAGTGAACGAATTGGAGATTATTCGTGAAGGCGATATCATTATTCTGCGGCCAGTTAAACCCAGTTGGAATTCCTTTTTACCACAAGAAAAAGCTAACTCTGACTTTTTAACCGAACGGCTGGATATTGTGGAAAAAGGACGCGTTAAGTTATGAAAAAATATAAACCATTGTTTTAACCTCTGATTTTAATTGGCATCAGGTTTTAACCGTTGTTTTTACCACTTTTAATACCTGATTTTTATTAAGTTTAATCATCATGGCATATTGTATTTTACATTTAACCAACGTTAATTATACCCGCTTTTTATCTTTGCTGAGGCTGTTTACTCTCAATCCAGAGATGTTTATATAGACTATCACCCTTTATTTTTCACATAAATTAGGCCAGTAAACAGCCTGATAATATTAAAGACACCCCTTTATATTTTCTCTGATAATCAACTCTCTTTTTAGAAGTTAAATCCTACCACATTAACCGTTTTATACTTCTTTTTATTGCGTTATGTTTATAACTTGCTCAGTAAAATAACGGTGAGAAAATATTTTAATATCAACATGCCGAATAACATTATTTTACCTGCTGATTTCTTTTCAACTCTCTGTTAATGATTAATGGATTTTTATTAAAAGCAATTAACTGTCCTTATAAAGAAGGTATCTATTGGGTTAAATCCTTATATACCCGCTTAACTTGAAGATGCAGGATTCAAAACTTGGAAGTTGTCATTAATACGGCACGACAGGTTCCCGGCAAGTTCCGGTAATATTTCCGTAAAAAAGCGATGTATTGCCTGCCTGAACAAGGCCGTCGAGGCGAAATAATGGTTATTTCTGACCTGTTCATTCATCACCTTCCACAGCCTTTCTATCGGGTTCAGATTCGGGCTGTATGGCGGTAAATAATGAAGGTCGATATTCATTACATAAGCCCAGTCTTTTACCAGCCTACTCCGGTGGTAACCGGCTCCGTCAAGGATAATATGAATCTTCTGACTGACCGGATAGGTTTCACGCAGGGCAATGAAAAACTCGGCGATGTGATAACTGTCGATACGGTCATATTCGCGCACCACCGTTTGACTGATATCGGCCAGATTCAGGGCCCCCATCAGGTTCAGACGGGTATGGCTGCCCGTTGTTTTCACCGTAGTTTTCTGGCCTTTGCGCATCCAACCATAAGCGAGTTTTGTCCCCTGTGTGGGATGGACGCCATCAATGAACAGGATAGGCTCATGGTCTCCGGCTTCCTGCTTCAGTTTCCCGTAGGCTTCCATAAAGGCCCGTTGCTGTTCCGCATTGAATTTGTGTGGTACGCCGGTCGGTTTTTTATAGCTGAAGCCATTGTGGTGCAGCCATTTATTCATGCCGGGAACGGTGTAACTGATATCCCACCTCTCTTCGACAAGACGGGTAACCGCCTGTGTGGTGGGCAGAAGATTGGCGGTCAGATAAGCGATAAGTTCCTGAGTCTGTGTTTCGCTGAGATAGCTCTGAGAGCCGCCATTTTCAGGCTTGATTTTGCGGTGATTAAGGTAATCGCTGATATGACGATTAACGGTCGTTTCATGAAGACGCAGGGCCTGAGCGATCATGACTGAACTCCAGCCCTCAGAGGCCAGCAGGACCGCTTTGATGCGATCACACTCTCTCTTATCACGGCAGGTGTGATGGAGGTGTTCAAGTTCGGCCTTTTGTTCATCGGTAATGAATATTTTCATGACTGATACCATGAGCTTCATTTGGGCGAAAATCAAGCAGTTTCAATAATTACGGGTATATAAATCTTTAATCTCTCTGTATACTCACTTTTAAATCATCATAGCAAGGAATAAACCTTTTTTATTTATGCCGTCCCTTTTAAAAATCTGGCATTAATGGGATACCTGCTTTTTTAATCCTCAGATGAATTAATTACCGATAAAAAAGCGCTTATGATCGCTAAAAGCGGGAAATACACGTAAAAAGAGAAAGTTAACCACGTTAAAAGAGATGGAGTCGTTAAAACAACTCTCATTCCCGGGGCTTTCCTATTTTTTAAAGCAAAAGAGGGGGTTCATTGAGCAGTTTTTATCAACCTAATATTTTTTCGTTTCCTGATACGCATTTAACTTCCCCATTTTAATTAAACTGATGTTTAAGTTTTCTCTTTTTCCTGTATTTAATTTTTTAACTTTAAAACCAGAGCAGATAACAGATATACTAATAATATTTAAGCTCAATGCCTGATTGTTTAATCATTTTTAATACTGCTAATCTAATCAATCTGAAAACTTATCGATTTCCTTTAATGATTGTCTCTGATTTTTCGTAAACTCCTTACAGCCCATATAAAACCGCTTATTTAAGCACATTAGCTTAACTCGTAAATCCTGTTAAATATTTTCATTCTTATCATTGGATTAACGCTATCACTTTGTTAATCAATTCAAGACCGATTTTTCCTGATGTTTTCTCTTCCAATGTTAATATAGCAGTGAATTTTTTACCCGTTTAAAAAAAACCTTAATCACTTATTTTCACCGTTAATGATTAAAATTTTTACCTGTTTTTTCATAACACACTGACTATTTTTTCCAGATTTTAAAACGACACTGGCAGACCATAAACGGCTTTTTAACGACTGTTTTATCATATGCAGATAAAGCGTACCTCATCTTACCTGAATGAGTGAAAATTTCTGTCACGCCTTGCATTCAAACGATATGAAAAACGGCACCCCACATTATTTAATCTGGATAAATCTCAACGTTACGAAGTCAATAAAAAACGCTAAAACGAAAAATTAAAGACAGTGAAAACAGCGTTAAAACCCCGCCGATTGTAGCAAAATACGATAAAAAAGAGTTTAATGCCCATGATAACTGTCAGTACAGATTTTTTCGTTTTATTATTAATAAAAACTCAACAGTGATAATCGAAGCGCTAAAAGTAGATCCAGCATAATGCGGTGTCTGTTAATTTCTATGTTATCCTGCCATGACTCATTAACTCACACTGAATAATACTCATGATTGTCAAGTTGCTGCGCTCTGCTTTTTTAGGATTACTTGTAGCTGTAATTTTACTGATTACCATTCCATCACTGCGCCCTAACGGGTTGATATCTGCAATTACCAGCAACAGTAATGACGAAGCTCCATTCAGCTTTAATAAAGGTGTCCGCAGGGCTGCGCCCGCCGTAGTCAACGTCTACAGCAGCAACATGGGGAGTTTTTCTCATCAAGGCCGGGAAAACCATACCCTTGGTTCCGGCGTCATCATGAGTGATAAGGGCTATATCCTTACCAATAAACACGTCATTAATAACGCAGGACAAATTATTGTCGCACTGCAAGACGGCCATTTTTATGAAGCCCTGGTCATAGGCTCTGACAGCTTAACAGATCTTGCCGTCCTGAAAATTGATGCCGAAAACCTGCCTGTCATAACGATTAATCCAAATAGAGTAGCCCATGTGGGAGATGTCGTTCTCGCCATTGGTAATCCTTACAATCTAGGGCAAACCATTACCCAAGGGATTATTAGCGCTACCGGTCGCGTTGGATTAAGCCCTACCCGCCGTCAAAACTTTCTCCAGACCGATGCTTCCATTAATCAAGGCAACTCCGGCGGCGCACTGATTAACACCCTTGGCGAACTAGTGGGTATCAATACATTATCATTCGATAAAAGTGAAAATGGTGAAACGCCAGAAGGGTTGGGGTTTGCTATTCCGACTGAGCTCGCCACCAAGATTATGCAGAAACTTATCCATGACGGACGGGTTATCCGGGGTTTTATCGGCATAACATCCCAGGAACTGCCACATATTCGTTCTTCTAACGGCAATATTAACCAGATTCAAGGGTTACGAGTATTTCAGGTGACTGCAAACGGACCAGCGCAAAAAGCCGGTATTAAAGTGGGCGATATCGTTACCAGCGTCAATAATAAACCCGCTATTTCTGCGGTTGAAACAATGGATCAAGTGGCTGAAATACGCCCCGGCAGCGTGGTTCCTGTCACTTTACTGCGCAACGGGAAAATATTATCGCTGCAAGTGACCATTGAAGAATATGATGAATATTAATTAACCCGAGCTTCACTTAAATCAGATTTTTAGTGAACGCAGTGGGTTAAAGGATTTGCGACTTATGCCACATTTATTCAGTTAATCAAATGTTCATCCCCCAAACAGACGGGACAACATAAGTTTTTTGTTATATGTTTTTGACTGGATATTAAACACATAAAACGACTGATGAGTTATCTTAACCAGACGCTTAAACAGCAATAGCATATCCCCGATGTTGCCTGTTCATACAGGTTATCAGTAAGACTATCAGCGATAAACTGCCGGTGCCGTTATCGCTTTATCGATAGTTCTGACGTGACTTGCCAATGATAAGAGAGCGTGATGCCATTCTAAAAAAACCAATGTCGGCGATTTAACGCCGGACAAATTGCTGACCGCCTGAGTGCGCAAAGTGCCGACGGTCTAACCTGCCACATACCCCCAACCCAGCTAAAGCCGCCGCTCACCATCATGACTGGGTTTCAGCTTCGCCTGAGTCATGCACCCTAATGTCCGGGAGGGATAACCCGGGGTATCTGGCGGAATGTGACGCCTTTCAGTTTCACCACCTGTGGCACGAATACAGTCCGCAGGGGAACCTGACCCACTAGCATGACACCGATAAAACCGATGTCACGATTCACTATGACAACGCAAGCCGGGTAACGGCCACCACCACCCCACAGGGATACTGGCAGGGCCGGTTGGTCCACAGACTTCTGGAGGGAAAATTTATTCAGGTGGAGGTACCCAGATACAAATCCTAAATTATGAAGATAGAGCAAAATTAAAACCCATTGGTGAGCCAAGAAGAATTTATTCTAAAAAATGTGGAGGCTAAATGAATATCATTAGTGATTTTAAGGTCATAGATACTCTGGATGACTATGATAAGAAACGGAATCCTCAAGGATTAAGTGTTTTCGAATTACTTCCTACTGGCATTACATGGGTATATGCAGGAAAAAGACAAGAAATATACGATGACAATAAGCTTATATACCTTATAGATTTCAAGATGCATCGCGACGGCAAGGGAGCGAATCCCCGGGAGCATAGATAACTATGTGACCGGGGTGAGTGAGTGCAGCCAACAAAGAGGCAACTTGAAAGATGACGGGTATACCTCTTATTTTGAAAGATTCCATTGGAATAGCTTTAATTGTAGCTCCTTTTAATAAATCTAAGAATCAAGCATATATTCTAAATCCAGATAACTCACTTAAATGGGATATTAAGGAAATTTTAAATACTAGAGATGTGATTTTTTCAGACGTTTATTATATAAACAATGAATTGTATTTTTTTATCCATATTAATGGGATAGATTTCAGATTTTCATTCGATATTGAATCAGGCTCTCTGGGAGAATTAATTCAATCGTATTAATGAACAAACCGGAAGCTTCTAACGATCTTCCGGCCTTATTCATGATCTACCGTGGTGCATACCACAGTAAGCCTACGTTGATTTCACTCGTTCAATGTTTGCACCAAGTCCGCGCAACTTATCTTCGATATGTTCATAACCCCGGTCAATATGATAAATACGGTCAACAACCGTCACGCCTTCCGCAATACAACCCGCCAGAACTAAACTTGCCGATGCGCGTAAATCCGTCGCCATGACCTGAGCACCAGATAATTTTTTAACGCCATGACAAAGCACGGTGTTACTTTCAATTTCCGCATGCGCACCCATCCGAATTAATTCAGGGATATGCATGAAACGGTTTTCGAAAATAGTTTCGGTGATCATACCAGCACCTTCCGCAACCAAATTCAGCAAGCTGAACTGTGCCTGCATGTCGGTCGGGAAACCAGGGTGCGGAGCAGTACGTAATGTCACCGCTTTAGGGCGCTTACCGTGCATATCAAGGCTTATCCAATCTTTACCAATTGCAATATCCGCCCCCGCCTCACGTAATTTAGCCAATACCGCATCCAGCGTATTAGGCTGAGCATGACGGCAAACTACCTTGCCACCGGATATCGCCGCCGCAACAAGAAATGTCCCCGTTTCAATCCGATCAGGTAGTACACGATATACACCACCACCTAGACGTTCTACGCCTTCAATGGTGATATGGTCTGTGCCCGCCCCTGTAATTTTTGCACCCAAGGTATTGAGGAAATTAGCCGTATCTTCGATTTCAGGTTCACGTGCTGCATTCTCAATAACTGTTGTCCCTTCAGCCAACGTTGCCGCGGTCATAATCGTGACTGTCGCTCCAACGCTGACTTTATCCATCACAATGCAAGCCCCTTTCAGACGTCCATTAACGGAAGCCTTGACGTAGCCCTCTTCCAGAACAATTTCAGCACCTAACTGTTCCAAGCCACTGATATGCAGATCAACCGGGCGGGCGCCAATAGCACAACCACCCGGCAAAGAAACTTGTCCCTGACCAAAACGCGCCACCAAAGGACCTAACGCCCAAATAGATGCACGCATGGTTTTCACTAGCTCGTAAGGCGCACAATATTGATTCACACTGCGAGCATCCACAAATACAGAACCATTACGTTCAACTTTGGTCCCAAGGCGATTCAATAATTTGATAGTGGTATCAATATCTTTCAATTCTGGAACATTTTGCAACTCAACAGGCTCTTCAGCCAACAACGCGGCGAACAGGATTGGCAATGCAGCGTTTTTTGCCCCGGAAATAGTAACCTCACCCGACAGACGAGTGGGCCCTTTCACACGAAATTTATCCATCTGTGACTACTCTCTTTATATGATTTGCTGTTCGCGGCGAGGCAAACAATATTAAAAACCGTTGAGCTTGCGATCCCGTTTCCAATCATCCGGTGTGTAGGCTTTAATTGACAAGGCATGAATACGATTATCAGCAATGTATTCCATTAAAGGCGCATAAACGGCTTGCTGCTGTTTTACCCGACTCATACCGGCAAACATTTCACCAACCACAATAACTTGGAAATGGCTGCCATCTCCGTTAACGATGACTTCATCCAATGCTAATTTATCCATCAGCACTTGCTTAATCTCATTAGTATCCATAATTGCTCAATGTTCTGTAGTTAGAAATGATAGTCAGCCGTCTATCCTAATAGAATCCTGTTTATTCTTAAACTATGAAAACGCCCTTGTCGCATTTCTGCTTACAAGGGCGCTGATTATACAGATAATTAATGAGATTATCGGTTAGCTATCAATAATCATTTCTTGCAGATCATAGAGCGTAATCAGGGTGTTAAGCCGTTCATCAATGCCAGAAAAGCGCAATTTATCCCCTCTCTTTTGCATATGATGTTTGAAACGAACTAAAAGAGCTAACCCGGTAGAATCCACATATTCAAGTTGTGACACATTGATGCTGTCAATATCAGCCAATAATTTCTCTTTTTGCTGCCAGAGAGGAAGCAAACTATCACGATCCAAAGTGCCCTTGAGAATCAGTGTTTGCCCTGTTTTTTCCCAGATCAGACTCTCACCCATCTTATTTTTTCTCTTCCAGTGTGATTGGCTGACGGGCGCTGATTTTAAGCTGCTTAGTCAGGCCCTCAACACCTTGCTGACGCAAGATAGAAGCCCATTCACCCTGTTTAGTCGTGATCATACTGACGCCCTCAGCAATCATATCGAATGCCTGCCAGTCGCCAGTTTTGCTGTTTTTGCGCCACTGGAAATCAAGACGGACAGGAGGACGGCCATTCGGATCGATAATATTGACACGAATAGCAACAACATTGCTGTCCCCCAACGGCTTTTCAGTGTCAATCTGGTAAGTTTGATTGTGATACATTGCCAGAGCCTGCCCATAAGCCTGTTCCAGATAAGATTCAAATGCAGCAAAATAAGCCTTGCGCTGCTCTGGAGTCGTATCTTTATAGTATTTTCCCAGAACTAACGCGCCGGCATATTTGATGTGGACATAGGGCAGTAGTTCTTCTTTCACTACTTGACGCAGATAATCTGGATTTTGACGAATTTGTGATTGGCTATTTTTCAAACGAGTGAAAGTCTTTTCCGCCGCATCCTGCATCAGCTTATAAGGATTCGTCTGATCAACCGCGCTCGCTAATGGCGCAATAACCAATAGCGCCACCATTAATAATCTCTTCAACATAATTGGTTCCTCTTAATGATATTCAGTTGCTGGCTAGGGTGTCGGCGTGTGCTCTGCCCCACTTTGGGCATTATCGCCACTCTTATACAAGAACTGGCCGATAAGATCCTCAAGTACCATTGCTGATTTGGTATCCTGTACGCGATCACCCTCTTTCAGAATACGGGTGTCCATATCGGGATCTTCAAACCCTATATTCAGGGCAATATATTGTTCACCTAACAGGCCAGAGGTACGGATGGAAAGAGAACTGGTATCAGGGATACGGTCATACTGCTTCATAATATCCAGTGCCACTTGCGGCGTATAAGTTTTTTCATCAAGAGAGATATTTGCAACTCGACCAATCACCACCCCCCCAATTTTTACCGGGGAGCGCATTTTCAGACCACCGATATTGTCAAAAGTTGCGTACAAACGGTAAGTTGGCTGGTTGCCTACCGATTTAATGTCTGCCACTTTTAGGCATAAAAAGATGATTGCAGCCAGTGCAATCAAGACAAAAAATCCAACCCAAATTTCACTTTTCTTGCTTTGCATTGACTTAGTTCCCGAACATGAGTGCTGTCAGCACAAAATCCAAACCTAAAACTGCTAACGACGCATGAACCACCGTTCTGGTCGTTGCTCGGCTGATCCCTTCCGAAGTAGGGATCGCATCATAACCATTGAATAGAGCGATCCAGGTCACAGTAATGGCGAAAACGACACTTTTAATAAAACAATTCAGCAAATCTTTCTGCCACTCGATAGCAGACTGCATTGAAGACCAGAAGAAGCCACTGTCAATCCCCTTCCAATCAACACCAACTATCGCTCCTCCCCAAATGCCTACCGCCACAAAAATCAAGGATAATAGCGGCATACTGATAAACCCTGCCCAGAAACGGGGAGCTATCACTCGCCGTAATGGATCTACCGCCATCATCTCCAGGCTGGAAATTTGTTCCGTGGCTTTCATCAAACCGATTTCTGCGGTCAAGGCTGATCCGGCACGGCCAGCAAACAACAGTGCCGTGACCACCGGCCCCAATTCACGCAACAGAGATATCGCCACCATCATACCAAGACTGGCTTCTGCGCTGTATGTCGTCAGTACCAGATACCCCTGTAGGCCAAGCACCATGCCAATAAACAGACCCGAAACGATAATAATCAACAATGACCGAACACCCACGCTGTAAAGTTGCTGTCGGAGTAACGGCCATTGTTTGGCGGGTTCCGGCCTGCCAATTATCGCGCGGAAAAGCATAAAACCAGCACGGCCAAAAGAGGCGAATACCTCAATAGCCCGTCGGCCAAGTGCCGCCAGCGCCTGTGTTAACATTAACATCCCATTATCCTAATAACTCAGTTTTATAATCCCCGGCCGGGAAACGGAAAGGTACCGGCCCGTCAGCAATACCATCAAGAAATTGCCGTACTCGTCTATCAGAATTAGACCGCAACTGCTGCGCAGTACCCTCAGCAATAACCTGTTGTTCAGCGATAATATAAGCGTAATCTGCAATGCTCAGAACTTCCGGTACATCGTGGGAAACCACTACACAAGTCACACCAAGCGCCTTATTCAGTTCATCAATCAACTTCACCAAAACCCCCATCGTAATCGGGTCCTGGCCAACAAAAGGCTCATCAAACATAATCAGATCAGGATCAAGTGCAATCGCACGAGCCAGAGCCGCTCGCCTTGCCATACCACCGGAAAGTTCGGAAGGCATCAAATTGGCGGCGCCACGTAACCCTACAGCCTCTAATTTCATCATTACAGTAGTCTGTATAATTTCCTCAGGCAGATTCGTATGTTCACGCAGCGGAAAAGCGACATTCTCAAAGACACTGAGATCAGTGAATAATGCCCCAGATTGAAACAGCATACTCATCTTCTTGCGAGCAGCATACAAGCGCGAACGGGATAAAGCAGGAATATTGTCGCCATCAAACCAGATTTCTCCGCGTTCAGGACGTAACTGACCGCCAATCAATCGTAATAGTGTCGTTTTCCCTATCCCAGAAGGCCCCATAATTGCAGTGACTTTCCCTCTAGGCACAACTAGATTAATATCAGCAAAAATCGAACGGTTACCACGGGTAAAATACATACCACGGATCTCGATGAGATTTGCTGTCTGTTGGTTCATTATTGATAGCCCTTAACGGTTAATAAATTGGCTTTAATATTTGGTTCACATATTAATCACATATACTACAAAAAAACTGGAGAATTTTCGCCATTAATGTGATGACAAATTTTACTTTTCTATCCGCCGCCGTCAGAATATACCCCATCTAACTGGGCAGGCAATTTTTGTTTAGAAAATCAACCAGCGTTAACATTAATTCGGAATATACCTTACAAGGGACGCTTCATGCTTCTGACCTTTTTACTTTTAATTACCGGATTGATTTTACTGGTATATGGTTCCGATAGATTAGTATATGGTGCTGCAATTTTTGCCCGTACTCTGGGGCTGCCTCCATTTATTATTGGTATTACCATTGTTGGCATTGGAACTTCCCTGCCCGAATTAATGGTTTCAGTTACTACAATGCTGGATAGTCAACCTGATATGGCGGTGGGTAATGTTATTGGTTCCAACATTACTAATCTGCTGCTGATAACCGGTGCTGCCGCATTTATTCGCCCAATGGTAGTTAAATCAGATATTTTGCGGCAGGAGCTGTTGTTGATGCTGCTGCTCACCGCCTTCTGTGGTTATTTGATGAGTGATAACTATCTCAGCCGGATGGATGGATTGGTATTACTCACTTCCGCCATAGTGTATATTTTACTGATGATCAAAATGGTTGCTCTACCACGCCGTGCCGAAACGGATATTTACACGCAGGAACAGGCCGCCGAATTACCGGTAGAAGGCAATAAACACATTGCCCTACTTTGGATTCTATTAGGGTTACTTATTTTACCTATGGCAACTCGCATGGTCATTGATAATGCAACTGTTATTGCCCGCATTTATGGTATTAGTGAATTAGTTATCGGGCTTACTGTACTTGCGGTCGGTACCAGCCTGCCAGAATTAGCAACCTCGATCGCCGCCGCATTCAAAGGCGAAGATGACATTGCATTCGGGAATATTATAGGTTCGAATATATTCAATATATCAATTGTTTTGGGCCTTCCCGCATTACTCTCACCAGCAGCTATTTCGCCTGAATCTTTCCATCGTGACTTTTGGGTAATGATGGTAGCCAGCACAATATTTACTGCATTTTGTTTGGGTCGTAAACATCGATTAAACCGATTTAAAGGTGTCTTGTTATTGAGCTGCTTTATCGCTTATTTTATCGTACTGTTTATTTCCGATTACAACATTGAATAAACACGAATAAGTAGGAAAAAGAAATGCCTAAGATTGATTTTCAGCAAGCGGGTAAAAAAGTATTAGATATAGAACGTGATGGATTGGCAGAACTTGAACAATATATTAATGAAGATTTTGCCCGTACCTGTGAACTGATGTTCAACTGCGAAGGTAAAGTGATTGTCATGGGGATGGGCAAATCCGGCCACATTGGGTGTAAAATTGCTGCAACTTTCGCCAGCACCGGTACTCCATCCTTTTTCGTTCATCCGGGAGAAGCCAGCCACGGCGACCTCGGCATGATTACACCTAAAGATATTGTTTTAGCTATCTCAAATTCTGGTGAGTCCAGTGAAATTTTGTCACTGATCCCGGCATTAAAACGCCAAAAAATTCCGCTTATCTGCATGACTAATAATTACCACAGTAGTATGGGGAAAGCCGCGGATATCCACCTGTGTATCAAAGTTCCACAGGAAGCCTGTCCGCTAGGTTTAGCTCCTACAACCAGTACTACCGCAACCTTGGTTATGGGCGATGCTTTAGCGGTCGCATTGCTCCAGGCACGCGGCTTTACCGCTGAAGATTTCGCCCTATCACATCCAGGCGGCACTCTTGGACGCAAACTTTTGCTACTGGTGAGTGATTTGATGAATACAGGCGATAATATTCCAAAGGTTCATCGTGATGCATCCTTACGCGAAGCATTACTCGAAATCACCCGGCAAAAATTGGGTATGACCGTCATTTGCGATGAAAATATGTATATTGATGGTATTTTTACTGATGGTGACTTGCGGCGAGTGTTTGATATGGGAGTCGATTTGTACACTGTCAAAATTTCAGATGTTATGACAACAGGTGGTATCCGTATCAAACCGCATGCCCTTGCAGTTGATGCATTGAATCTAATGCAGTCACACCATATCACCTCCTTACTGGTCGCAGAGGAAAATAAATTGCTTGGGGTATTACATATGCATGACCTGCTACAAGCTGGTGTGGTTTAACCGGAGAAAACGCCTTAATGAGCCAATTAGTTTATTTGGACACCTGTTATGGTCCAGTTAGTAAAGATGTTATTGAAAAAGCCCGTAAAATCCGCTTGTTGATTTGCGATGTCGACGGTGTTCTGTCCGATGGACTGATATATATGGGCAATAACGGTGAAGAGTTAAAAACATTTAATGTTCGAGATGGTTACGGAATTCGCTGCTTAATTACTTCAGGTATCGAAGTCGCTATTATTACCGGCCGTACAGCGAAATTGCTGGAAGATCGAGCAAACACACTAGGGATTACACATCTTTACCAAGGACAGAGTGATAAGGTTTTGGCGTACAAAGAATTGTTAGATAAACTGGGATTAAAACCAGAACAGGTTGCTTACATCGGTGATGATCTGATTGATTGGCCGGTCATGGAACAAGTGGGGTTATCTGTCGCTGTGGCAGATGCACATCCATTACTCTTACCAAAAGCGCATTATGTCACCCAAATTGCCGGGGGACGCGGTGCGGTAAGGGAACTTTGTGATTTGGTGCTTTTTGCTCAGAATAAGCTGGAAGAGGCCAAAGGATTATCAATATAGTAGGTTGAAGTGAAACGAGAATGGATAGAATCAAATCCTGGTTGGTGATAACTCTGGTATTAATCATCCTGGCGTTAATTGGCTGGAACTTGTCTGATTCAGATGAGACTAAATCATCTTCTGCTACAGATAACAGTCAGCCAACCTATCAAAGTCAGGATGCCATAACTTTTGTTTATGACCCTACGGGGAAACTGACGTATAAACTGGTCGCTGATGACGTCCAAAATTATGCAGAGTCAAAACTTACCTGGTTTACCAAACCAGTGTTAATTACTTATGACTCAAACGCCATTGCTACATGGACAGTTCGTGCTAACAAAGCCAAACTGACTAATGACAGAATGCTCTATCTTTACGGCGACGTACAGGTTGACAGTCTGACTAATACGTCACAATTACAACGTATTACCACAGATAACGCTATTATCAACCTGGTAACTCAGGATGTTTCATCTGACGATCAGGTCACACTGATTGGTGTCGGGCTAAAATCCGTCGGTATGAAAATGCGTGGCAATCTGCGGAATAAAACCGCTGAACTGATTGAAAAGGTTAACACCTACTATGAAATCCAACATGAAAAACAGAATCCGTAATGCTTTTATTGCCAGCGCCATCTTTGCAGTCAGCCTTCCTGCTCTGGCACTGAAAGATGACACCCAGAAACCTATTTCTATCGATTCTGTTAAACAAGCCCTTGACATGACAGGGAACACTGCCACATTTACAGAAGATGTGATCGTTAAACAAGGTTCTATCGATATCCGCGCTGACAAAGTTGTTGTAACTCGTCCAGATGGCGACTCTAAAAAAATGATTATTGAGGCATTTGGTAATCCAGTCACTTTCTATCAGCTACAGGACAATGGCAAACCAATCAAGGGCCGCGGTTCCAAAATGCGTTACGAAATGGATAAAGAGCTGGTTACACTGACTGGCAATGCCTATTTGGAACAGCTAGACAGCAATATAAAAGGCGATCGTATCACCTATCTAGTCCCAACTCAGCAGATGGAAGCGTTTAGTGATAAAGGTAAACGAGTGACCACCGTCCTACTCCCTTCTCAGTTACAAGAAGAAGGCCCTGGGGCTAACAACAAGAGTAAATAACGATATATGGCAATACTAAACGCAGAAAACCTGGCAAAAGCTTACAAAGGCCGTAAGGTCGTTGAAAATGTCAGCCTAAATGTAAATTCCGGCGAAATTGTTGGCCTGCTTGGTCCGAACGGCGCCGGGAAAACGACGACTTTCTATATGGTCGTCGGTATCGTTTCACGGGATGCCGGGACAATCACCATTGATAATGAAGATATCAGCCTATTGCCGCTTCATGAACGGGCACGCCGTGGTATTGGTTATTTGCCTCAGGAAGCTTCTATTTTCCGTCGCCTAAGCGTATTCGACAACCTGATGGCTGTATTGGAAATACGCCAGGATCTGACTCAAGAGCAACGAAAAGAACGTGCCGAAGAGCTGATGGAAGAGTTCCATATCAGCCATCTACGTGACAGTCTTGGTCAATCGCTTTCTGGAGGTGAACGCCGCCGCGTAGAGATTGCCAGAGCGCTCGCAGCCAATCCTAAATTTATTTTGCTGGATGAGCCTTTTGCCGGCGTAGATCCTATCTCGGTCATCGATATCAAGAAGATCATTCAGCATTTAAGAGATTATGGGCTAGGGGTCCTTATCACAGACCACAATGTCCGTGAAACATTGGATGTATGCGAACGTGCTTATATTGTCAGCCAAGGGCATCTGATTGCTCACGGCACACCTAATGATATTCTTAATAATGAACAGGTGAAGCGCGTTTATTTAGGCGAAGGTTTCCGGCTCTAATTAGCCAGGAGAATTGATTTAACGCTATGAAGCAAAGTTTGCAACTCAGGCTTAGTCAGCAACTGGCTATGACACCACAGCTCCAACAAGCTATTCGTTTGTTGCAACTTTCTACGCTTGAACTCCAGCAGGAAATACAACAAGCGCTAGAAATGAACCCTTTGCTTGAACAGGATGAAGATCATCAGGAAATCGGCAATCAGGAACTTCCCGATAACGAAACGGAAGCGATGGATACGCTTGATGCCTTGCAACAAAAGGATATGCCAGACGAGTTACCCCTGGATGCCAGTTGGGATGAAATTTACACCGCTGGCACACCTTCCGGGACACGTAACGACTATAACGACGATGAACTGCCGCTTTATCAAGGTGAAACCGTTCAAACCTTGCAAGACTACTTGATGTGGCAGGCAGAGCTAACCTCCTTCACGGAAACCGAGGCGGCCATTGCGACATCAATCATTGATGCCGTAGATGACACTGGCTATCTCACTGTGCCATTAGAAGATATCCTTGCCAGCATTGGCGACGATCAACTCACCCTGGCAGAAGTAGAAGCGGTGCTAAAACAGATACAACATTTCGATCCTATCGGTGTCGCCGCTCGTGATTTAAAAGATTGTCTACTGGTCCAGCTATCAATGCTTCCGCCAGAAACACCTTATCTGAAAGAGGCGCAACTGATCGTTTGCGAACATCTGGAGCTATTAGGTCATCGGGATTTCCGCAATTTAATCCGTCTGAGTCATTTGAAAGAAGATACTCTGAAAGAGGTCATCAGTTTAATCCAGTCACTTGAACCAAAGCCCGGTCTGGCAATAAACACCGGCGAATCTGAATACGTCATCCCCGATGTACTAGTTCGAAAAGAGAGCGAACACTGGCAAGTAGAATTAAATACAGATAGTATCCCCCGTTTACACATTAATCAGCATTATGCAGAGCTTGGGCAACATACACGCAATGAAAGTGACAGTCAGTTTATCCGTAATAACCTACAAGAGGCTAGATGGCTTATCAAAAGCCTGGAAAGCCGGAATGATACTTTGCTGAAAGTTGCGCGTTGCATTGTAGAACAGCAACAGGAATTTTTTGAGCATGGTGAAGAACATATGAAACCTATGGTTTTAGCTGACATTGCTTTCCAGGTTGATATGCATGAATCCACCATTTCCAGGGTGACTACCCAAAAATTCCTGCACAGCTCACGTGGTATTTTTGAATTGAAGTATTTTTTCTCCAGCCATGTCAATACAGAAAGTGGAGGCGAAGCCTCTTCAACTGCAATACGGGCTTTGGTGAAAAAACTGGTAGCAGCGGAAAACCCCGCCAAACCATTAAGTGACAGCAAACTGACGAGCATGCTAGCCGATCAAGGCATCATGGTTGCCCGACGGACTGTCACAAAATATCGAGAGTCGTTATCCATTCCGCCATCAAACCAACGTAAACGTCTGGTTTGAAATGAACAGAGAAGGAAGACAATATGCAACTCAAAATAACCGGCCACAATATTGAAATTACTGATGCATTACGCGACATTATCACTGCAAAATGCAGCAAGCTGGATCAATATTTCGACAGGATCAACCTGACTCAGGTAATCCTCCGAGTGGAAAAGGTACAACAAATCGCCGAAGCTACTGTACACATTAACGGAGGTGAGTTGCACGCATCATCAGAACATGAAGATATGTATGCAGCAATTGATGGACTGGTCGATAAACTAGCGCGTCAATTAACCAAACATAAAGACAAACTGAGACATCATTAACAGTTATTTAACAAAGAATGTAGTAACAACAGCAGAATATTGCTGTAAAACAGTGCGCAAATACCGGATGTCACAGATATTCTATGGCATCCGGTATCAATGAGGCACCTAAGTGAATAGAAAAAATGAATAATCAAGCAGATTTACTACTAAGTTCTGTGCTTTCTCTCGCATGTACGCGCAATAATGTACATTGTTCGAGTAAAAAAAGGGCTTTAGAGATTATCAGTGAGCTAGCATCTCAGCAGCTTAAGTTACCAGAAAATGTCGTATTCGAAGCAATATTAACCAGAGAAAAAGTAGGTACTACTGGAATTGGCAGTGGTATTGCTATCCCTCACGGTAAATTAGATGCAGAAAGCTCAGATCAAGCAGTCGGCGTTTTCCTAAATCTGGAACAACCCATTGCTTTTGATGCGATTGATAATCAACCAGTTGATTTGCTGTTTGCTTTACTGGTTCCAAATGATCAATGCCAGACGCACTTACACACATTGTCATTGATCGCCAAACGTCTTGCAGATAAAAACCTCTGCCGCCGTTTAAGATCGGCACAAAGTGATGAAGAATTATACTCAATTATCACTGAATAACTGTTGCAGTGCATGGAGAGCAACAGATAAGAGTGGCTCATAATAACCACTGAGAAATTAAGGGGAGTCGCCTCATGGTGCTGATGATAGTCAGTGGCCGTTCCGGTTCAGGTAAATCCGTTGCCTTGCGCGCACTGGAAGACATGGGTTTTTATTGTGTAGACAACTTGCCGGTAGTATTACTACCGGAATTAGCAAATACGTTGTCTGACCGCGATATTTCCGCCGCGGTGAGTATTGATGTAAGAAACATGCCGGAATCCCCTGAGGTTTTCGAAGAAGCCTTGACTAAACTACCAGAGAGTTTCTCACCGCAATTACTGTTTCTTGACGCTGACCGTAACACATTGATCCGCCGTTATAGCGACACCCGCCGTCTGCATCCGCTATCAAGCAAAAATCTTTCTCTGGAAAGCGCGATTGATCAAGAAAGTGATCTGCTGGAACCCCTTCGTTCAAGAGCAGATCTGATTATCGACACTTCCGAAATGTCAGTTCATGAATTGGCTGAGATGCTAAGAACGCGTCTGCTAGGCAAACGGGAACGTGAGTTGACAATGGTGTTTGAGTCTTTCGGCTTCAAGCATGGCATTCCAATTGATGCCGACTATGTTTTTGACGTACGTTTCTTACCAAACCCACACTGGGACCCTAAATTACGGCCAATGACCGGCCTTGATCGTCCCGTAGCCGCTTTCCTCGACCGTCATACGGAAGTTCATAACTTTATCTATCAAACCCGCAGTTATCTTGAACTCTGGCTGCCTATGCTTGAAACCAATAACCGCAGCTATCTGACCGTGGCTATTGGCTGTACCGGCGGTAAACATCGTTCCGTTTACGTGGCAGAACAGTTGGCCGATTATTTTCGCTCCCGAGGCAAAAACGTACAGTCGCGCCACCGTACTCTCGAAAAGCGAAAATAAATAATGACAGTCAAGCAGAGGCTTGAAATCAAAAATCGGCTGGGAATGCACGCCCGGCCAGCAATGAAGCTGTATGATTTAGTACAGCTCTTTGAGTCTCATGTTGTTTTACGCAATGATAGCCATGTTGAAGCCGAAGCTAGCAGTGTAATTGCTATGCTGATGCTGGATTCAGAAAAAGGCAGCTATATTGAAGTTGAAGCCAGCGGCCCAGATGAAGAACAGGCTCTTGCAGCCATTATTAATCTATTTAATTCGGGATTTGACGAAGAATAACGTTGCTCACTCACCTGTGGATTATCATGTCCTTTACTGTTTTCATTAGCAACACAAAACAGTTCGTGATCATGATCTCTTTCTTTTCCAGTAAGAACAGCCTACTATCAGGTTAATCATTTTAAATAACACCCCCCTCCTCATGGTGCGGGGTGTTATTTTGTGTTGGAGTCCATTTGGAGTGTGGTATGACTAAACCAGCAATTATCATCAACGAATTAGACGCAGAACGTTTAGATTCCCTGTTGGAACAGCCAGCGTTTGCAGATACTAGTATCGCTGACGCTTTGAATGAGGAGCTGGATCGTGCAGAGATTGTACCCCCAGCAGAAATTCCATCAGATGTTGTAACAATGAACAGCCGGGTTCGTTTTCTTGACCTGACAAGCAATGAAGAGCGGGTACGTACTTTAGTTTATCCAGCGTCACTGCAAGACAGTTCAGATCAGCTTTCTGTTATGGCTCCTTTAGGGGCTGCATTATTGGGCCTTCGTATCGGCGACGAAATCAGTTGGGCATTGCCAAACGGCGAAGAAACCCGAGTCAAAGTATTAGAATTGCTTTACCAACCAGAAGCTGCCGGTGAGCTACACCGTTAATTCAGCCAGCCCATTTGTCCGGGCTGACTAAAATAATCGGAAACGAGTATCTCTTATTGACCAGCGATACTCATTTCCGGTAGTAAGATTGAACCGCACTGGATATTACTGCGAGTTTCAATATCATTCCCGATAGTAACCATATTGGCCCACATATCCTTTAGATTGCCCGCAATAGTAATCTCACTGACAGGATACTGAATCTCGCCATTTTCTACCCAAAAACCAGCGGCGCCACGGGAATAATCGCCGGTTACCGCACTGACGCCCTGCCCCATCAGTTCAGTGACGACTAACCCTGTTCCCATCTGACGCAGCAAACCGGCAAAATCCTGACCTTGCCCTGCAATGCACCAGTTATGAATTCCACCTGCATGGCCGGTACTTGCCATGCCTAGCTTACGGGCAGAATAACTTGTCAGAAGCCAAGTCTGTAATACCCCATCCTTAATGATGTCCCGATTACTGGTGGAAACACCTTCGCTATCAAATGGAGAAGATGCTAAACCTGCCAGTAAATGTGGCCGCTCTTCAATTGTCAACCATGATGGCAGAATTTGTTTGCCTAGATGATCAAGCAAGAAAGAGGATTTCCGGTAAATACTGCTACCACTGATAGCGCCAACCAGATGACCGAAAAGGCCCGTTGCAACCTCCGCGGCAAACAACACCGGCGCTTTCATGGTCGGCAATTTACGTGGCGACAAACGAGATAACGCACGGCGAGCACACTCCTGCCCAACCCATTCTGGCGATTTTAAATCTTCAAAACGGCGACTAATGGTATACGCATAGTCCCGTTCCATATCGCCATCAAGTTCAGCAATCACACAACTCGACATAGAATGACGACTGGAACAATAGCTTTGCAACATACCGTGGCTGTTACCAAACACTCTGATGCCATAATGACTATTAAAACTTCCGCCTTCGGTGTTGGTAATACGCTTATCCGCCTGTAATGCAGCTTGTTCTGCACGAGCGGCTAGTTCAATCGCGTTATCAGCATCCAATTCTGTTGGATGGAACAGCTCAAGATCTGGCGCTTCAAACGCCAATAGCGTTTTATCTGCCGGGCCAGCACAGGGGTCCTGAGAGGTATAACGAGCGATATCAATCGCAGCCTGAACAGTACGAGCAATAGCATCCGGGCTTAAATCTGTTGATGATGCGCTACCTTTACGTTGCTGATGGTAGACGGTAATCCCCAATGCGCCATCACTATTGAATTCTACATTTTCTATTTCACCAAAGCGGGTGCTGACACTAATACCCGTTGTTTTATTAACCGCGACCTCCGCAGCATCACAACCCGCTTTTGCCAGCTCTAGTGCCTGTGAAACTGCATTTTCCAGTTGTTTGCGTTGTTCCGCAATTTGATCCGTGATTTTCATTAATTACCCGTAATTTGATGAATAAAGGGAAAATCTGTCGGGAAAACAGGGCCGTTTTATCCACACAGTCAATGCCGAGTGGTAATCAGACGTTTTTCCCAGTTACAATACACAATATTAGGATGTTAACACCCACCGGGCTACAGGTCATGCACCAAAAATCAACCTGCCAGCTCCGGCCTTTTTAAAAGGAAAACCACTATGGCAAAGCAGCCTGAAGATTGGCTCAATGATTATCCTGCTGAAGAGGAAGAAGAAGAGATAATTTGGGTCAGTAAAAGCGAAATTAAACGTGATGCCGAAGCATTGAAAAAGCTGGGTACAGAATTGGTTGAGCTCAGCAAAAGTGCGCTTGAACGCGTTCCGTTAGATGAGGATCTGCTGGCCGCCATTGAACTTGCACAGAAGATAAAAAGAGAGGGGCGCCGTCGCCAATTACAATTTATTGGCAAACTGCTGCGTACCCGGGATGTCGAGCCAATTACCACCGCGCTTGATAAACTGAAAAATCGTCATAATCAGCAAATCACTCTGTTCCATAAACTGGAAGAATTACGCGATAAATTGATTGATGGCAATGACGATGTTATTGATGAAGTGGTGGCGTTATTCCCACAAACCGATCGCCAGCAATTGCGTACTTTGATCCGCAACGCCAAAAAGAAAAGGCGGCAAATAAGCCACCTAAATCTTATCGTCAGATTTTCCAATATCTTAAAGATATGGCTGAATCCGCTTAACTACTAAAACCCGTAAGGTTCTAATTTCTGTTAGGGGAAAATATTAAAACTCAATTCCCCTTCCAGTTCTTCTTCTGCTTCTTCAAACAAAAGCACTAACGAGGAGAAATCACGTTCTTTCTGCTGCGTAAAATGGATGAAATTGACCTCTACAGGTAACTCAATTCCTCCTGTCACAACATCCCACAAAGCATCCAAATTACTACCAAACTCGTCTCCTAACTCAAATTGTTCAGAAAACTGCTGATAGAACATTTTCAGATCAGGGATACGGTCAAAATCAAACTCCACTTTATGCATAGAATTACTCCATTAAGGTAAAACTTTTGTAATGATCCAACGTCAGATAAATCAGACCATCAGATGAATAAAGCAATCTGTCACTCCCTCTGTGCCCACAACGGTAGTTAACATCTGCTTCAAACCACTGACGTTTCGGTTTCATTGGTAGTCTCTTTTCACGGTTAGTAAATTTGTCGCCACCAATTGCTCTACCCGGCAGAACCTGACATAAATTTCCCTGTTTTGCATTCCAGCCAAGGTCGCGGGCCTGCTTTTTAGTAATGTAAATATCGGGTAATTTATTATTCTGTCGTAAGTAAGCCACTACGTTATTCTGTTCAGTTAGCCCTTCAATCCGTTGTATTGCTGAGGTACCCCCATCTGTTTCTGGAGCCTGCAACAGCGTCTTATCAACACCTTTAGCAAAAGTACTACAAGTCACAACCAAAACAGTCAGTAACACACCTGCTAGCCAAGTCTTCTTCATGACTATCCTTATATGATCTATCTCGGATAAACAGCCAAAAATCAGGCTGTTCCTCCAACGGTCAAGTTGTCCAGTTTCAAAGTAGGCTGACCAACACCAACAGGTACGCTCTGGCCCTCTTTGCCACAAACCCCGACACCTTTATCTAGATCAAGATCGTTTCCTACCATAGAGATCTGCTGCATCGCCTCAATACCGGAACCGATAAGCGTTGCACCTTTCACTGGTTTGGTAATTTTACCGTTCTCAATCAGATAAGCCTCAGATGTCGAGAACACGAATTTACCGGAAGTGATATCCACTTGACCACCACCAAAATTTGGCGCATATAAACCATTTTGCACACTACCGATGATCTCTTCCGGTGTGGAATGACCCGCCAGCAAATAGGTATTAGTCATACGAGGCATTGGTAGATGAGCATAAGATTCACGGCGACCATTGCCAGTCGGCGCGACACCCATCAGACGTGCATTCATTTTGTCCTGCATGTAACCTTTCAGAATGCCATTTTCAATTAATACATTGTATTGTCCAGGGACGCCTTCATCATCAATTGCCAATGACCCACGACGACCTTTTATCGTGCCATCATCAACCACAGTACAAAGTTCTGACGCGACCTTCTCACCAATCTGACCAGAAAACACCGAAGTACCACGGCGGTTAAAATCACCTTCCAGCCCATGACCAACAGCCTCATGCAGCAACACGCCCGGCCAACCCGCCCCCAGAACAACCGGCATAGTACCAGCGGGGGCAGCAACAGCGGAAAGGTTCACCAGTGCCATACGAACAGCTTCACGGGCAAATTGTTCTGCTCGGATCTGACCACTAACCACTTCCAGAAAATATTCATAACCGTAACGGCCGCCGCCACCACTGCTGCCGTGTTCACGTTTACCGTTATCTTCCACCAGCACCGTGACAGATAAGCGAATGAGAGGACGAATATCAGCCGCCAAAGTCCCATCGGTCGCCGCGACCAACACGCGTTCATAGATCCCTGTCAGACTGGCATTGACCTCCTGTACTCTTGGATCTTCCGCTCGAGCCACCTGATCCACACGCTGCAATAATGCAATCTTTTCTTCACGGGAAAAGCTTTGCAGCGGATCAATTGCCGCATAAAGCGGAGAATAGGCCACTTCGCCAAAGGTATGGACTTTACCATTCCCGTTTTCATGGACGATGCTACGGGCAGCCTGTGCACTTTGTTGCAGCGCATTCAACGTGATCTGGTCTGCATAAGCAAAACCGGTTTTTTCACCACTGATTGCCCTAACGCCAACCCCCTGATCAATATTATAGGAGCCATCCTTAATAATCCGATCTTCCAACACCCAAGATTCATGGTAACTGGACTGAAAATAGAGATCGGCATAATCCAGCCGACGTTCAGTCATTTGACCGAGTACTGAAAACAGATCTTGATGGCTTAATTTATTTGCAGCCAGTAAGTGTTCACTGACAGTAGTTAAACTCATAATTGCTACTCTTTAATTTGCGGTATTTTTTCAATCAAGGAAGTCAACTGCGGCCGGAAGCGGTTATGTTTCACCACTTTCATTTGCTCACGCATAATCTTCAAGCTATCTGCCCTGACATTCAATTGCAATGCACTGACTGCATCGGGGTTTTTCTTTATCACTTTCCCCCAACCATCCACGGCCATTGAGTGACCCCACGTCTGACGGGTTCCATGTACACCAACCTGAGCCGGGGCTAACAGAATACATTGGTTTTCAATAGCGCGGGCCCGTAACAGTGGTTCCCAATGCGCTTTTCCTGTTAAACGAGTAAACGCCGCAGGAACAGATATCAACTCAGCGCCTTGCTCGCGTAGCGCCTGAAACAACCCGGGGAAGCGCAGATCATAACATATGGTCATCCCGAGACGACCAACAGGGGTATCTACAACAGTAATATGTTCCCCACGTTGGAAAACAGACGATTCGTTATATGATCCATGTTCATCATTAATATTGACATCAAACATATGGATTTTGTCGTAACGGGCGCAAATCTTACCCTGATCATCAAACAACAGGCTACTACTGGTGAGCCGTTCAGAATTTTCACGACTGATAAGCGGCATAGAACCGATTAATAACCAGACACCATAACGGCGTGCAATCTCACTGACAGCTTGCTGCAAAGGCCCATGCCCCTGTTGTTCCGCATGCTTGCGATAGCTATCAGCATTAGCAAACAACAATGCATTTTCCGGGGTCATGACAAACTTGATAGTATCTGGCAACTGTTTAATTTGTTGTTCAATTTGCGCCAAATTATGTTTGATATTCTCACCGCTACATAACTGCAAGAGTGCAACATTGACGTTTCTCATGTTCCTCTATTCTCCTTAAGCTGACGCAGAACTTCATCAATTTTCGGTTGTTCAAGATTACCAGTAATCCGGTAACGAATAACCGATATCTTATTCCATAACGGCCCCAAGACCTTGGTCGCTGCGAATAATGCAGCGCCAGCCATCGGATTGATGACAAAAGCCGTCGCTACCCCTACAGTAGCAGAAATCTCTGGCGTGACGATGGCCTCGATATTGATCTGTTGGCGAACAAGATCGATCTCACCTTTCGTTATCACATCAGCAATCAACCCATCGACCCGTAAGTTTTCAGCCTTGAGTATCCCATTTTTTACTGAAACATCACCACGAATTGAATCAAATTCAAAATCCTGGCTAAAGGTATCGCTGAAATCGAGCTGTAATTTACGTAACAGAGCATCAAAACTGACTAATTTTAGTAATTGACCAGCACCTCCCCCGCCCAATTTTTCAATAGCGCCTTTGCCTAAGTTGCTTTTAAGATTGCCATTCAACGTTTGGAAATTGGGTTTCCACGGTGTATCCCACCAATTAAAATCAAAACGGAAGGTAAACGGTGAATTTACAATCGGTACGACTATACCAAGGTAAGATGCCATCTCATCAAACTTTTCACCAGAAAATTGCCCCATAATACGCGTATTATTCCCTACCGCACCTTCTTGCCAACGACCTGCCAAATTCAGTTTACTGACACTGTTTTCTACTATTCCATCTCTTAAGACCAGTGAATTACCTTCTGGAATCAGGGAACCAGACACCTTCCCAAGCTTCAATCCCATAATCCAACATTCAGAACAGATGATATCTAATGAAGGCCATTGGTTCAGCGAATAACGCAGAGTTGTACCTGTCTGAGATTGTTTAGGTAAATCGGATTCAGCTTGCTGGGCGCTATATTGCAAAGGATTATAGTAAAGATAGCTCAAATTCATTTGCCAAGGGCCACTATTACGGATATTAAGTTTACCGTTGATTTCCCGGCTATTAGCAGTGATCTGCGTTCCCCAAAACTGTTTTTCCACATCCAACGATAACTGATTCCAACGCTGCCCCCCCGCATCCAGTGATGGAAGTGATATATAAAGATGCTGTGGCAACATTGACATACCTGCCAATGAAGAGCCAGAAGTCAGAGGCGCAATCAGCCCTAGCCATTCTTCACCCTCAATTGCCGGAAGATTCAATTCCAATAGGGATTTTTCAGGTAAATCAGGAATATTGTTACTGTTACTTTGTAAAATTCCCCGTGACAGTTGAGTACTTTTCCCTGCCAAATGCCATTGAGTATTAAATGCATACTGTTTATCTAAAATGCCTTTTACTCGCAACTGCTCCATATCACCATCAGCCAGAATATGAAGAGCGCGCAGTTCATCCGCTTTCAAGGCAGATAAATGACTATCCACTTGTGATAAGTCAGCGTCGATTTTCACATCATATTGAGGCTTACTCTGAAACGGCAAATTAATACCGATCTTTCCTTCCCAATCAACAGAGCCAGAAAACACTTTAGCAATCGCCGGTAAAAATCCAGATAATTTTGCAATAGCCCAACGCGCATTCAGACCAACATTGACTCGATAGTTTTTGGGTAAATTCTCGGTAGAAAAATCAACCGTAACAGGCTGCCCAAGCCATTGGGCCGATAATTTGCCGCTTTGTAAATTACCATTATTAAAGCGAAACCGGCCACTCACATTTTTCATTTCGCTATCTAAGGGTTTAATCAACAAATGATTATTTTTTAAAGTCACCTCACCGCGAGCATCCACATTGCCGCCATTGAGTGGAATATCCAAATGCAAATTACCAGCGATCTGACCACCAACCTGCAATGTCTCCAGCGTTTCACCAACAGAATGTGCTAACGGGCTGCGGGTAAAATATTCATGAATATCTTTGCCATCTCCCAGAATATCCGCGTCGATTAACAATTTCTTGTTACGATAATTAGGAATTACCGCTGACAGATTACTCGCTTTCACTTTACCAAGTGCCGTTTGCGGAGCAAGCATCCATAAGCCGTTATTCTGGAAATTAAGATCAATATTGAGATCCAGCAGTGCCGGCCAGTTTGGTTGGTACTGGAAAGTCGCATGACGCAATGGAGCAAAAACTTGAAACTGCCCATTATTCTTTACAAACGGGAAATCTTTTGGATTGCCTTGAAAAACAAAAGTCGCGTTTTCTATCTGCCCTTTAATAATTGAAGCTGTCAGATAGTCAGTCAAAGGCGTCCCCATCAAAGGTTCTGGAAAATATCGCCAGGCATCACCCGCATCATAAACCCGCACTCCCGCGAGAATACTTAGCGCCGGAGGCTGTTCTTTAGGCTGTTGATAACGAAAATCACCATTGACCCACAATGATTTCCCTTGCAAATCCAACCCTTGACTCCAGAGTTGTAAACCTCGCTCACCTTGCCGCCAGAGTATTTCGCCATGACTTTGGGATATCTCAAACGGCGCCAGAAACATATCTCGGTAATCAACAACACTATCCTTCAACGCAAAACTCAGTCTACCTTGCCGCAAGCTGCCATTGAGAGAACCCGAGAAATTATCGATAGAAGGCAATTTCTGCCAGCGTTGCCAACTAACATTTTGCCATTGCACACTGATTCGGGAATCATCTTCCATTTTGGGTGTAATATCGAGGGCAAGGTACTTTACCAACCCTTGTGGCTGACGACGCTGCCAATCCTTCACCAGATCAGAAGTCAAAAAAGAAAAAGTCGGTAAAATGCTACTTAGCCGTTCAAGTTGAATATTTTTCGCCCGAACACGCCAATGATCATGACCGTCAACTCTCTTGGCTTCCGGCAGATAGAGCACTGATACTTTTCCTGACGGCCATTGCTGCCCATCAGTGATCAAATTTGCCAGCTCAGGTGCATCAAACAACCAACCACCATCTTGGCGACGCATCCGAAATACCAGATCACTGACAGAAAGGTTGTGAGGTTTGTTAGCAACTTTCCAATTAGCTTCTCCCTGACGGAGTTGTAGTTGGCCGCCATCAATTCGACCTTCTTTAAGCATAATCCAGCTAGACAAACTAAACTCAGCATCCTTCAACCCAGTATTATCCTGCAACCAATGACTTAACCACGGATGAATATCAACATTATCTGCCTGTAAATAAATGGTCCCGTTATCCAACACGCCATTAGTGTCATGCAAATCAAATTTAACTTGTATATCCCCATGCTGATTATTGATAGAAGAGAGACTAATTTTCCCTTGAGCACGGTGACGATTATCTTTATTCAGCCAGGTTAATTGTGGTAACAACAGATCAGCACGTTCACCAGAGGGAGTAAGGAAAGTAAACCGACTATCTTGCAGATTAAAATGATCAAACTGCTCCAGAAACAGCTCAGACAATAGATCCGATTGGGAAAACATATTACCGCTTTGATCATTAAATAGCGGTTGATGGTAATCTACCTGTAACTGATAAAAAGTAAGATCGCGAAAATTCCAACGCATTCTTAACAAAGATAACCAGATATCCAATGCAACCGTGATCTTTTTGGCTTTCACATCTGCATTTGCCGTTTTTACACTGATATCACGTAATTCAAAAACAGGCCCGAAAGACTCCCATTCTCCCGCAATATATCCAGCATCAATAGGTACACCAATAATTGACTCAATTTTAGCGAATAATTGTGGACGGTAATCATTAATATGTGGCAGTAGAAAACGTAATCCACTGACAAGCAAAGCCACAATAATAATGACTATTGCGGCTGTCGCTAATAATACTCCCGGCAGTCGCCTCACACGCATCTCCTTGATTACCAATGCTGTTATGTCAGCAAATTGGATGGTTACATCATAACTACGTCAAACTGTTCCTGACTGTAGAGCTGTTCTGTCTGAACTTTTACTTGCTTGCCGACAAAAATCTCCACTTCCGCCAGTGCATGAGATTCCTCTCCTTTCAGCGCTTCGGCCACTGCTGGCGAAGCATAAATAAGGAAACGATCTGCGTCGACTGCCCGGTGCACACGCACAATTTCACGCATAATCTCATAACAGACAGTTTCAACCGATTTTACGGTTCCCCTTCCTTTACAAGTAGGACAATCGCTACAAAGTATATGCTCGATACTTTCACGAGTCCGCTTACGGGTCATTTCCACCAATCCGAGTTGGGAAAAACCATTAATCGTCGTCTTAACACGATCTTTACTCAGCGCCTGCTCAAGAGAAGCCAATACCCGTCGACGATGTTCTTCGCTATTCATATCGATAAAATCGATAATAATAATACCACCCAGATTACGCAGTCTTAATTGCCTGGCAATAGCTTGCGTCGCCTCAATATTAGTATTGAAAATAGTTTCTTCCAAATTGCGATGCCCGACAAATGCGCCGGTATTAATATCAATTGTGGTCATCGCTTCAGTTTGGTCAATAATTAAATAACCACCTGATTTTAATTCAACTTTTCGATCAAGTGCTCGCTGAATTTCATTTTCTACATCAAACAGATCGAATATAGGCTGATTACCGTTATAAAGTTCCAATCTGGCTGTCATTTTAGGAATATATTCGCGAATAAATTCCTGTAACTGAGTAAACGTCAAACGAGAATCCACACGAATACGATCAAGGGCTGCTCCGGCAAAATCACGCAAAATACGATGGGCCAGAGCCAATTCGCCATAAAGTTTATTTTTAGTGATATTGCGCTTTTTACGCTCCATCACCTTACTCCATAGACGTTTCAAGAAAGCCGCATCCTGAGCTAATTCTTCGTCCCCAACGCCTTCGGCAGCCGTCCTAATAATGAAACCACCATGTTCATCACAATAGTCAGCGACAATATTTTTCAGCCGATTACGCTCGCCTTCACTTTCAATACGTTGTGAAACCCCGACATGAGAAGCTCCGGGCATAAAGACAAGATAGCGGGAAGGTAAAGTAATATCGGTAGTTAGCCGAGCGCCTTTAGTACCAAGGGGATCTTTCACCACTTGAACCATTAAATCTTGCCCCTGGCGAACCAACTCAGCAATATCTTTGACATGAAAGTTCTTTTGCTCCTCACCGGCAATACATTCCGTGTGAGGCACAATATCTGAGGCATGAAGAAAAGCGGCTTTTTCCAGACCAATATCAACAAAAGCAGCCTGCATCCCTGGCAATACCCGGCTTACACGACCTTTATAAATATTGCCGACAATGCCCCTTTTAGCTTCCCTTTCAATATGGATTTCTTGCAAAATCCCACCATCAATGTAAGCGACACGCGTTTCGGACGGTGTGATGTTGACTAATAACTCTGCTGTCATGTGTTCCCCTTCCCATCAACTAACGCAAAAAACTCTGTGATTAATTCGTGCGTTTCCACCAATGGCAGACCAACAACTGAGTGATAACTCCCATTCAGCGTTTTAACAAAGCAACCCGCTTTTCCCTGAATACCATAAGCACCCGCTTTGTCCATCGGCTCACCGGTTGCTACATAATCCAAAATTTCCTGCGTGGATAATTGGCGAAAGGTTACATCTGTAACGACTATATCACTTAAGGTACGCTGACTATCTGATAAAGCAATAGCTGTCATCACCTGATGACACTGACCGGAAAGTGCACTGAGTATTTCAACAGCATGTTGTTCACTGCGCGGTTTTTCGAGAATCTTACCATTCAAGACAACAACAGTATCCGCTCCCAACACCAGAAAATCCTCTGGTGCAATAGCAACTCCCGCTAGAGATTTATCTTTTGCTAATCGGCTAACATACTGACGCGGGGTTTCACCCTCTTGCCATTGCTCCTTTACCTGAGGAGAAAGAATTTCAAATTTAAAGTCCAATAATTCAACAAGCTCACGCCGCCTTGGTGAGCCGGAAGCCAGATAAAGGGTTTTCATGATGATATTGTCCTTACTACTACCTATCTCATTAGGCTATTTCATTTACCATTTTGAGGTTATACACACTACTCATATCCTCAAGTTATTTGGAAAGAATGGCCTGCATCAGTAACGCCTGCTGGAATAAGCTCTGTCAGGACATTAAAAACGGCGATCCGACCACTAATGTACATTAAACTGACGACGGATTTTTCGCATTAACAGGAACAACCACGGCCAAAGAATACCATTGACCAAACTGTTCCAGAATACTTCTGGATGAAAAGCAACATTTGATAACAAAAATTCCGCCCAAAAAACACTGAAATCCATCAGTATCGATAAAGCAACGACGACCAAAGCCTGCTGCCAAAGCGCCATATTGCGGAATAATTGAAACTTAAATGACACCAAATAACTCACAAGGCTGTAAGACAAAGCGTTAACACCCAGTGTCGCCCCCTGAATCAAATCTACGATGATCCCCAATACAAAACCAGTACCAACGCTGACTCTATGAGGTAACGCCATCACCCAATAAATCAACAATAGTGCCGACCAGGTTGGCCGATACATATAAATTTGCTCCGGCCACGGCATAATTTGCAGCACCATTGCAATCAAGAAAGATAACCAAATGACCCAACGCCCATGACTCCGGTATTGATTCATTAACGATTTCCCGAATTTATAAATTTAGCAGACGTTATTGTCGATTCAGCATTTTTCACTCTTTCTGTTGTCTTGGTTGTTTCATCAGAAACAGACGATGGCGCTGGCGGTCCCATTTCATTTGCATGCGGCAATAC
The DNA here is from genome assembly GCF_019090985.1 of Photorhabdus akhurstii. Taxonomy (NCBI): domain Bacteria; kingdom Pseudomonadati; phylum Pseudomonadota; class Gammaproteobacteria; order Enterobacterales; family Morganellaceae; genus Photorhabdus; species Photorhabdus akhurstii. Next base: position 4,721,918 of record NZ_CP020335.1, read on the forward strand.
CTGAGGCATCATTTGCATTAAACGTTCATTAGCTACACGATAAACCTCTGAGGGAGGCAGTGGTTCGGATGGATTATTATCCGCTCCCCACAATAACAGCAAATAACGCAAACGCTGTAATTCCGCCGTTGGCCGAGCGTGAATCACCGTATAAGCCCGTTGATTATCGACTTTAACTGACGAAACCACCGCCACCGGATAACCTTCCGGGAAACGGCCGCCTAACCCAGAAGTCACCAGCACATCCCCAACCCGAATATCTGTGTTGCTTGGTAGTGACTCAAACTGCAAATCATCAGCACAACCCGTACCGGCAATAATCGCCCTGATATCATTACGTAAGACCTGGATTGGCAAAGCATGGGTCGTATCACAAATCAGTAATACCCGGCTAGTAAACTGACTGACAGCAACCACCTGACCCACAATGCCTTTATCACTGATAACAGGTTGCCCTTCATAAACGCCTTCTCTTGATCCCTTATCGATGACGACCTGATCACTATAAGGATTAGCCCTACCGGAGATCACCTGCGTCACCATCATGTGTTCATCCTGACGTAAAGGCGATCCCAATAGCTCACGCAAGCGGGAATTTTCCTGTTTAAGCTGCCCTAATAACAGCATATCGCTGTTTTTCATCAATAATTCTTGGCGTAAAGCACGATTTTCCAATCGAAGTTGTTCACGGGAGGCAAGGGTTTCTGACACACCATCAAGCACTTGACGCGGGCCATTGGCGAGAAAATAAAATGGACTGACTACCGTATCCATATAATTACGGACTTTACTGAGAGCATCAAGACGGCTGTCTGCCACAACCAAAGCAATGGCAACAATAACAGCAAAGAAAAGTCGTAATTGCAGGGAAGGCCCCCTGCTAAAAATTGGCTTCATAAGCTGCGCTATTCCAAACTGTATGTTTCATAAACAATGGAATTCCCAGACAGCAATAGCAAGGAGGTCTGAGCTACCCGTCATTCCTCCCTCACTTGCAAGTTAACACTCACTCCTCGCTGAAGAGCTCACCGCCATGCATGTCGATCATTTCAAGTGCTTTTCCACCACCACGGGCAACACACGTCAACGGATCTTCCGCAACAATGACAGGAATACCCGTTTCCTCTATCAGTAAACGGTCAAGATTGCGCAATAATGCACCACCACCAGTCAAGATCATGCCTCGTTCTGAAATATCGGAAGCCAATTCTGGCGGACATTGCTCAAGGGCGACCATAACCGCACTGACAATACCCGTTAAAGGCTCTTGCAGAGCTTCAAGAATTTCGTTGGAGTTAAGCGTAAAGCCGCGTGGTACACCTTCTGCCAGGTTACGACCACGAACTTCAATCTCCAACATCTCATCGCCAGGATAAGCAGAACCGATCGTGTGCTTAATACGCTCAGCCGTTGCTTCACCAATCAGTGAACCATAATTACGGCGAACGTAATTGATAATCGCCTCATCAAAGCGATCTCCACCGATACGTACAGAAGATGAATAAACAACCCCATTCAAAGAGATAACCGCCACTTCCGTAGTACCGCCGCCAATATCCACAACCATTGAGCCAGTGGCTTCAGAAACAGGTAAGCCAGCGCCAATCGCCGCAGCCATAGGCTCTTCAATCAAAAATACTTCACGAGCGCCGGCACTGAGCGCCGATTCACGGATTGCCCGACGCTCGACCTGAGTTGCGCCAACAGGTACACAAACCAGAACTCGCGGACTTGGACGCATGAAACTGTTGCTATGAACTTGCTTAATAAAGTGTTGCAGCATCTTCTCGGTAACATAAAAATCGGCAATCACGCCATCTTTCATCGGACGAATTGCCGCAATATTACCCGGTGTTCGACCCAGCATTTGCTTTGCTTCCTGCCCAACGGCAGCAACACTTTTCGATGAACCCGCACGATCCTGACGGATTGCGACAACAGAAGGTTCATTCAATACAATACCCTGACCTTTGACGTAAATAAGGGTATTGGCGGTACCCAAGTCAATAGACAAGTCGTTGGAAAACATGCCACGAAATTTTTTAAACATAGCGAAAGGATAATCCTGCAAGCTGGGGACGGAACGAAACCCGTCTACTCTACCAACCACATGAAGCAGCGACAAGGCGCACAAGCACCTGCTTCAATAAAAAAGTGGCTACGTTATTCATATCAACAACGCGATATTCTACGTTACTTCTCCCAAACGGAGCAGAAAAAAACTGCATAAAAATGGGTTAATTTTACCAATTGTTCCATAACGAAATGCAAGAACCACCTGATTTTGCATAATTCCGCATTATGGCGCCACTGGTACCGTACCGGCTAAATCCGCTGCTGCTTTTTGACCAATAGCTATTCCGATAAGCTCACATTAGACCCATACCTCGGCTCACCATTACCTATACTTAACTGCAAGTACATAGTCTGTGTAGTGAACAATTAATGATGTAATAAACTGTGACTAAAATACAATACTTTCTGCTAAAAAATAATAAAAAACAGAATTTTCTGAAATAGAACGCCATATGCAACAAAGCTGGAATATGACAATGGGATTACAGATAAAAATGCAAATAAATTCTGTTTTATAATCCATCAACACTTTATTTTTTCTTATATACCTTATGTAAATCACCCATTTTTATCTATCCTTAATTGAATGACAAAATCAATTACAGAGAACGGAACAATAATGAAAGCCCTGCTACTCAAACAACAACAGAACCAATTATCAGCGTCTATAGAAGAAGTCGATGTTTCTCATCTTCCCGTGGGAGACGTTACCGTCGATATTCACTGGTCAACACTGAACTATAAAGATGCATTAGCCATTACAGGTAAAGGAAAAATTATCCGCCAATTCCCAATGATACCGGGTATTGATTTCTCTGGCATTGTACACAGTACCGAAGATCCCCGTTTTCATATCGGTCAGCATGTATTATTAACCGGCTGGGGTGTAGGAGAAAATCATTGGGGTGGACTGGCGGAACAAGCCAGAGTTTCAGGGGAATGGTTGACACCTTTACCTGACGATTTGGATAGCAGACAAGCAATGATCATTGGTACTGCTGGCTTTACCGCCATGCTGTGCGTTATCGCCCTGGAACAAGGCGGCGTTAAACCAGAAAGTGGTGATGTTATTGTGACAGGCGCCAGTGGTGGTGTAGGCAGTACGGCGATAGCGCTACTCTCACAACTTGGCTATTCCGTTGTTGCCGTTAGCGGCAGACCAGAAAATCATGAATATTTGTTATCCCTAGGGGCAAAAAAGGTTTTGCCGCGCCATGAATTTAGCCAACTTCCTCGCCCACTGGAAAAACAACTTTGGGCCGGAGCTATCGACACGGTAGGCGATAATGTACTGGCGACAATACTGGCTCAAACTCACTATAACGGTACCGTTGCCGCCTGTGGCCTCGCCGGTAATGCAAATCTGCCAACAACAGTGATGCCATTTATTTTACGTAACGTACGTCTGCAAGGCGTAGAGTCCGTCACGGTTCCATCAGCCAAGCGACCTGCCGTGTGGCAACGCCTGCAAAAGCTATTACCTGCTTCTTTTTATCAGCGGGCAACGACGGAGATAATACTGGACCAAACCGTGGAATACGCCAATAAATTGATAGCTAACCAAGTTACAGGACGTACATTAGTAAGAGTTCGTTAAGAATTGTGATTAGCCTCTAAAGTACAGTGGTTTTATTCTTGACATTTTTTCTGATAAGACCAGTATTTAGCTGCCAAATGCTACGATATCATTATAATGTCGCGCTTTATCGCCGAAATGAACTAAGTGGCTGTTACAAAAAGATGACAAATCGCTAATATCGGATTATGTTGGCACATTGTTGACAAATTGCCGGAGATACCAGCACAATGGCAGACAAGTTTCACATTTTACTCCTTAACGGCCCTAACCTAAATATGTTAGGAACCCGGGAGCCTGATATTTATGGCAACTTAACACTTGGTGATATCGTCAGCAAATTGTCTGAAGAGGCCCATCAATTAGGGGGCAAACTCAGTCACCTGCAATCCAATGCAGAATTTGAGCTGATAAATAGAATTCATTCTGCACAGGGTAATACTGATTTTATCTTGATTAACCCTGCTGCATTCACGCATACCAGCGTGGCACTGCGTGATGCATTGCTGACAGTGAAGATCCCATTTATTGAGATCCACCTCTCCAATGTTCACGCGCGCGAGCCATTTCGTCATCACTCATATCTTTCAGATCTTGCTGTTGGTGTAATCTGCGGTTTAGGGGTAGATGGCTATAGCTTTGCATTACAGGCAGCGGTAAACCGCTTGTCAAAACTCAACTAATTAAACAGAAGAGTACGGAATCACACTCATGGATATTCGTAAGATAAAAAAACTGATCGAGCTGGTTGAAGAATCTGGCATCTCTGAACTGGAAATTTCTGAAGGGGAAGAGTCAGTGCGCATCAGCCGCGCATTAGCCCCCCAGAGTTTTCCGGCAGCTCAACAATATATTCCCGTTCAAGCGCAACAACCTGCGCTGGCTAGTGCTGTTGCGCCTTCTCAGGCTCTACCAGAAACAATCAGCGACAGATCGGCTGCAATCGACGGTCACGTTGTTCGTTCCCCAATGGTAGGTACCTTCTATCGTACGCCTAGTCCGGATGCGAAACCATTTATCAACATCGGCGACCGTGTCAATGTGGGTGATACCCTCTGCATCGTTGAAGCAATGAAAATGATGAACCAGATCGAAGCCGACAAAGCAGGTGTGGTTAAAGCGATTCTTGTGGAAAGCGGTCAACCCGTTGAATTTGACGAGCCATTGGTCGTCATCGAATAACGAGGCGTTCCCATGCTTGATAAAATTGTAATTGCTAACCGTGGTGAAATTGCCCTGCGTATCCTGCGAGCTTGTAAAGAGTTAGGGATCAAAACCGTTGCGGTACATTCAGCTGCGGATCGTGACTTAAAACACGTACTGTTGGCAGACGAAACTATCTGTATTGGCCCGGCAGCTTCTGCAAAAAGCTACCTGAATATCCCGGCAATTATTTCTGCGGCAGAAATCACTGGTGCTGTGGCTATTCACCCTGGCTACGGTTTTCTGTCTGAAAACGCAGATTTCGCTGAACAGGTTGAGCGTTCCGGCTTTATTTTTATCGGTCCAAAAGCAGAAACGATCCGCCTGATGGGTGATAAGGTTTCTGCTATCAATGCGATGAAAAAAGCGGGCGTTCCTTGTGTACCTGGCTCTGATGGCCCATTGTCTGATGACACAGAGAAAAACAAAGCCTTCGCTAAACGCATCGGCTATCCTGTCATCATCAAAGCGTCTGGCGGCGGCGGCGGTCGCGGTATGCGCGTCGTCCGCAGCGATAAAGATCTGGAACAATCAATCAATATGACCCGTGCGGAAGCAAAAGCTGCTTTCAATAACGATATGGTTTACATGGAAAAATTCCTTGAGAATCCACGTCATATTGAGATCCAGGTATTGGCCGACGGTCAAGGTCAAGCCATTTATCTGGCTGAACGTGATTGTTCTATGCAACGCCGTCACCAGAAAGTTGTCGAAGAAGCCCCTGCACCAGGCATCACGCCAGAAATGCGTCGCAGCATTGGTGAACGCTGTGCTAACGCGTGTATCGAAATTGGCTATCGTGGCGCCGGTACTTTCGAATTCCTGTATGAAAATGGCGAATTCTATTTCATTGAGATGAACACCCGTATTCAGGTCGAGCATCCCGTTACAGAAATGATTACCGGTGTTGATCTGATTAAAGAACAGTTGCGGATTGCCGCAGGTATGCCACTCTCAATTAAGCAGAAAGATGTTGTTGTTCGTGGTCACGCTATTGAGTGTCGTATCAACGCCGAAGATCCGAACACGTTCCTGCCAAGCCCAGGTAAAATTACCCGTTTCCACTCACCAGGTGGATTTGGTGTACGTTGGGAATCGCATATTTATGCTGGTTACACCGTCCCCCCTTACTATGATTCAATGATTGGTAAGCTGATTACTTACGGTGAAAATCGTGACAATGCCATTGCTCGTATGAAAAACGCATTGGCAGAATTGATCATTGATGGCATCAAGACAAATATCGAGCTTCAACAGGCGATAATGAATGATGAAAATTTTCAGAATGGTGGCACTAATATCCACTATCTGGAGAAAAAACTGGGATTACAGGAAACTTAAAACCGGTTTAATGACATTAATATCTTTGAAGGAGCGTTTAAACGCTCCTTCAACTTACTGAAAAAGTGCTGCTTTTTAGCCGACACTTTGTTTTAATTGAGTTCTGTTCGCCAAACGGCGTTTACCACCACTTTAAAAACCCACCTTGAGGTAAAATCAGTGTGATTTTAGAATCTGTAAAAAGGGCAAACGCATCACGAAAAAACCGGTAAAAAAGTTAGTCATTAAAGGTAAAACCGAAAGTCATTAAAGATTTTTTAAAGCAGGTAAAAAACTCGGTACTATACTGATATTGGAAGAGAAAACATCAGGAAAAACGGCTTTTAAATCTATTAACCGCATTAAAAAAATTTTCTCAAACAAAAGATTTTGCATGCCTGAAAAGAGTTTACGCAAAATGGGGATAGTCATTAAAAAAACTGAGAGGCTTTTAGATTAGATATGAAAAAAAGAACAAAAACGTTTAAAAGCATTAAAGATGATTAAAGAAATGAGCTATTTCCCTTTTTTGGCGATCGTAAGCACCTTTTTAGCGGTGATTAACTCAGTTATCTATCAGATAAAGGTTAAAAAATAGGTTCCGATTAATACCAGATTTTTAAGCAAGACAGAATGACTAAAAAACAGTTTACTCTTTGCCATATTTAATGCATTTATCAGCGATGCTATACTCCGTTTATTTTATAATTACCTAATCTACTATGACCATTTAAAAGCTTAAATACAGAGATATTAAAGCTTTTAATATAAAAGGCGGATTTAACTAAATACATGCAACTTTTCAAAAGGAGAGTTAATTGTATTTAATCGAAATCATTAACCATTAAAAGAAAGTCGAAAAGAAATTAGCATGCAAAAGAATATTATCCGAACAGATGGATATTAATGCGCTTTCTCATCGTTATTTTATGAAGAAAACCATAAAAACAACGCAATAAAAAAATGGATAAAACGATTAATATGGCAGGATTAACATCCTGAAAAAACGAGGGATTATCTGAAAAAACATCAAGGGTAGTGATTTATTAAAACTACTCAGAATTGCCGGTAAAACAGCGTCAGTAAAGGGTATGATTAACGTTGGTTTAACGTAAAACATGATATCCTATAGTGATTAAACTTAATAAAAATCAGGTGGTAAAAGTGGTAACAAACAGTCAAAACACTAACTGATTAAAACTCTAAATTAAAACAGTGATTTTAAACAACAGTTTAAAACCTGCTCGTGATAAAACTCAAAGTGGGATGAGACTGTAATTTAAACTGGATTTACACTATTTAAATTACAGTCTCAATACCTTATCCCACCCACTTTTTAAATTAATAATCTTTTACTCTATAAATAATTTCTCCAGATAGTGAGATACTTTTATACAACTTATTAAATAATTAACTTTTACAAAAATAAACTCATGTAAATATCAATTAAAAAATAGTAACACCAACATTAATATTCCAGCGCAAGCTCGATAAACGCCCGCGCCGCCGCCGTCTGGTAAGCTCCTTTTCGCTGCATGAGAACCGCCGTTCTTTGTAGCAGTGAGGGGGTTAGAACAATCGAAACCAATTCCTCCCGATCACAGGCAATCTTTGCCGGCAGCAACGTGGCAAGGCTTGTATGTCGGATGATCTCAATGACAGCGCTTAGCGAATTGGCCTCCATCAAAACGCGGGGACAAATGTCGTTCTGCCTACAATAACGATCGATCTGCTTCCGTGTAGCGAACTCAGACGTGAGGAGAACCAGAGACTCGTTGTTCAGGGCTTTCAGACTCATCGTTCGACACTTTGCAAGGGGATGCTCCTTACCAACGACCAGCGCTAGCGTCTCCACCAGAAGTCGTTGTGCATCGATATCAGGCGAGTGGATCTCATCAAACGCAATCCCGACATCAAGTTCGTCATCGACCAGAAGCTCTTCAATGCGCTCCTGCGACATCTCCCGAACCGTTAACGTGATGTTGGGATAGAGATTGTGGAACGACTTGACCAAGGGGCCGATAAGATAAGTTGTGAACGTCGGCGTGACGGCAACGCGCAGAGAACCGCGACTCAGATCACTAACATCGTGGATCGCACGCTTTCCTTCCTCCAAGTCCTGTAATGCCCGTCGTGCATAGCGGAAATAGACCTCGCCAGCATCCGTCAGCCGCATGGTACGTCCGGTCCGATCAAACAGTTGCGCCCCAAGGGTTTCCTCAAGCTGCTTAATCTGCTGCGACAATGCCGGTTGAGACACATGCAAGGCTGTAGCGGCACGCGTGAAGCTGTGGTGCTCAGCCACGGCAAGAAAATAGTTGATATGTCGTAAAAGCATGTGGGTCTCCATAAGGTATGCCTATGGAGTGCATAATAAATCAGTCTTTTACCTTATGGATATCCGAAAGTAATCTTCAATCCATCTTTTCGTTACACGACACAGAGATCAACCATGAAAGAGATCATCAAAGGTTTTCTGAAATTCCAGCACGAACTCTCTGAGTCGGCAACCACGCTTTGATTCAATCTATTTTTAATGAGGTTTTTCCTATGAATTTTGTAAAACGCACTATCGACCTTGCGATGAAAAATGTGGAGCAAGGAGGTCGGCCGTTCGCCACCGTGATCGTACGTGACGGCGACATCATCGCTGAAAGCCCGAACCTGGTAGCACAGACCTGTGATCCGACCGCACACGCGGAAATCCTGGCCGTACGAGAAGCGTGCAAGAAGCTCGGAACCGAGCACCTGACCGACTGCGATATCTACATTCTCGCCAGCCCCTGCCCTATGTGCCTAGGCTCACTCTACTACTGTAGCCCGAAACAGGTTATCTACATCACCACACGCGAAGACTACGCACCATTCTACAAGGATGATCGCAAGTACTTCGAGCTGGATACGTTCTACGCAGAGTACGCGAAGCCCATCGAGGAACGCCGCCTGCCCATGATCCAAAAGAAGGACGAAAGCGCTATCAAGGTGTACCAGCGCTGGCAAAAGCTGAACAAGAAGTGACTCTCTGGCTTCTGGTCGGACATCCAGAATTTGAGATCGACATGGCGATACGACCATCGTGATTGCCTTTCATATGTCACATTATCGGGATTTTAAAAACTTCTACTGTGGATTATCCTTGCTGTGGTGTCGAACATGATCGTGATATCAACGCAACGATCAACATCCAGCGCAAGGGCGCGAAAGAATTACAGGCGGCGGGGAGCAGTCACTGGCGTAGGCAGTATTGAATAAGCGCCTGCCTAATACTTTGCTTGGTACTTAAAAACAGTAATGGATAAACGATACCTTCTGACTCAGAAAAACGGTAAATAGCTCTCAACTGGAGTTTGAGGTCAACATAATCGTGATAAGTGGTGAAACCAAGATCTGCTGCTTCTATACATAATGGAGTGCTTTCAGGATGGCCGTTTACCCTTCCCTCAAATCCAGCAATGAAACTATCAAGAAGCTCTTGAGTAGCGACTTGGCCTATATGTCTTGCCAAATAGTAGAACCGATCATGAAGTTGGTCCCGGAATGCAAAAGAGTACTCAAATCTCATCAACCAATCCTTTCAGCCCAGCCCTAAGGTTGGCAGATGAAACCGTTCGGCCTGCTTGCACGTCCTTTTCAGCAAAAGATAGCAGTCGTAACAGGGCCATCTGCTCTTGCTGCATTTCAAACTGAACAGGATCTTGAACCACGTAGAGAGGTTCTCCATTTTGCGTGACGATTACGGGGTCGGAAACATCCATAGAAGCCAGTTCTTTCTTGAATGCTGATACTGTAGTTATGCGTGGCGAAGTAAATAGGGTCATAGCGTTCTCCAATAATGATATACAACTCCCAATGAAAGAATATACCCAAATCACCAATGAGTCCATATATGGGCTGTATATGGACATAGCCTGCTCGGATTACTGACAAAGCGCTGTTTTTTTATCCGGCGCTTTGCTTTAATTAAATTCCGTTCACCCGACGGAGATGGCCGCCATGTTAAGAATACCTTCTCCCCAAATTTTCCCGCCAGCAACGCTCTCGCTTGACAAGCTATCACATTTTTCCTGAATGAATTCGCATCTTGCCGTACAATCCTTCTCTTCCCATCTTATTTAATTGCCGGAAGAACGAATGGACAAACGATTTGTTCAATCCCATAAAGAAGCCCTTTGGGCAGTGTTCCTAACGCTCGCTTACCTTATTGGCTGGCTATTGACAGCCTATTTACCCAGTGATGATCCCGGTGTCACCGGCTTACCTCGCTGGTTTGAAATGGCATGTTTGTTACTACCAGTTGTATTCATTATCTTCTGCTGGTTAATGGTGAAGTTTATTTTCAAAGAAGTCCCGCTGGAGGATGAGAATGCAAAGTGAAGTTATCTTACCTCTGCTTGGCTATCTTGCATTGGTATTTCTGCTGTCAGTTTACGCTTATCGACGCCACCAGAAAGGCTCCTTTCTGACTGAGTATTTCCTTGGCAACCGTTCAATGGGCGGCTTTGTATTGGCAATGACCATTACCGCTACCTATATCAGCGCCAGCTCATTTATCGGCGGACCGGGAGCCGCCTATAAATATGGTCTGGGATGGGTATTACTGTCGCTGATTCAGTTGCCGGCAATATGGCTTTCCCTGGCAGTGTTAGGTAAGAAATTTGCCATTCTCGCCCGCCGCTATAATGCCGTTACCCTTAATGACATGTTGTATGCCCGTTATGGCAGTCGTTTTCTGGTTTGGTTTGCCAGCCTAAGTCTTTTAGTCGCTTTTGTCGGCGCGATGACCGTTCAGTTTATTGGCGGCGCACGCCTGCTGGAAACGGCTGCGGGTATCCCTTATGGCACCGGATTAATGATTTTCGGTATCTCTATCGCTCTCTATACCGCATTTGGAGGGTTCAGAGCGAGTGTCCTCAATGATGCCCTACAAGGGCTGGTAATGCTGTTAGGCACTGTTCTACTGCTGGTAGCGATTATCTATAAGGCAGGCGGTCTGTCGGAAGCGGTTACCACATTACGCGCAATTAATCCTGATCTGGTTTCCCCACAAGGCGCAGACCATATCCTTGACGGGCCTTTCATGGCATCGTTCTGGGTACTGGTCTGTTTTGGGGTAATTGGGTTGCCTCACACCGCCGTCCGTTGCATCTCCTACCGCGATAGCAAAGCTGTTCATCGTGGGATTATCATCGGAACCATCGTCATGACAATCCTGATGTTTGGTATGCACTTAGCTGGCGCAATTGGTCGAGCCATTATTCCTGATCTGACCATTCCCGATCAGGTGATCCCAACACTGATGATCACTGTATTGCCGCCATTCGCTGCCGGAATTTTTCTGGCCGCGCCGATGGCCGCCATTATGTCCACAATTAATGCACAACTGCTGCAATCTTCTGCAACAATCGTCAAAGATCTCTACCTAAACTTGTTTCCACAACAAATCGTACAGGAAAAAAAATTGGCTCGGATTTCCAGTTTTTCTACCCTGATTCTTGGTTTGTTGCTACTTTTAGCCGCCTGGCGCCCACCCGAGATGATTATCTGGCTGAATCTACTGGCTTTCGGTGGCTTACAAGCCGTATTTCTCTGGCCATTAGTCTTGGGCCTGTATTGGGAAAAAGCCAATGCCTATGGCGCTATCAGTTCAATGATTACAGGGGCAACAAGCTATACTTTGCTCGCGAGTTTCAATATCCATCTATTGGGCTTCCACCCGATCGTGCCATCATTGCTACTTAGCCTGTTGGCTTTCTGGATGGGCAATGCCCTCGGTCAGCGATTACCGCAAAAAGCGCTCAGACCTCATTAAAGGAAAATTTTTTATGCCTTGGATACAACTTCGATTAAATACCACAGGACAGCTCGCTGAATCCCTTGGAGATACTCTGATGGAAAATGGCGCAGTCTCAGTCACCTTTCAAGACAGCCACGATAATCCTGTATTCGAACCCTTACCGGGCGAGACCCGTTTATGGGGAGATACCGATGTCATCGGATTGTATGATGCTGAAACCGATATGAAAGCTGTGATCAGTCAGCTCGAACAAGTTCCTGAGTTGGGTGAAGGATTTATTCATAAAATAGAACAATTGGAAGACAAAGATTGGGAGCGTGAATGGATGGATAACTTCCACCCAATGCGTTTTGGCGAGCGCTTGTGGATTTGTCCAAGCTGGCGCGATGTCCCGGACCCAAACGCAGTCAACGTTATACTGGACCCTGGACTGGCTTTCGGTACAGGCACTCACCCAACCACATCATTATGCTTGCAATGGCTGGACAGTCTCAATCTGGAAGGTAAAACGGTTATCGATTTTGGTTGCGGTTCCGGCATATTAGCAATTGCTGCGCTAAAGCTCGGTGCAACGCACGCTATTGGCATAGATATCGACCCACAAGCTATTCAGGCCAGCCGAGACAACGCAGAACGTAATGGCGTTCTGGAGCGTTTAACGCTATATTTGGCGAAAGATGCACCAACCGATCTTGAATCTGATGTAGTAATTGCTAATATTTTGGCAGGCCCTCTGCGTGAACTCGCCCCTGTGATTGGTGCATTACCAAAACCGGGTGGCCTGTTAGGTCTATCGGGTATTTTAACAAATCAGGCAGAAAGTGTTATTCATGCCTATACTGATAAATTCGCAATCGATCCTGTTGCGGAACAGGAAGAGTGGTGTCGGATATCTGGGGTAAAGATAGTAACAAATTAAAATTATTTTATTTTGATACTATTGCAAGTGTGAATTTTGATCACTTACTGATGGTAATCCGTGCTATCAGTAAACTTGCTGATAGAAATATCCTAAGTGATAAACTTTACCAATAACATATAACACCATGTTATTTATGAATAATTATGTTTATCCCAGAAGAAAAGTTGGAAAAAAGTTGTAACAAATGACGATTTGCTCAAAGTTTGGCCTTTCATATTTTGCGAAAAATGCGTAATATACGCGCCCTTGCAGTCACAGTATGGCCACTCTTTCTTCGTTTATGCGTATCGGACAATACCAGCTGAAAAACTGTCTTATTGCGGCCCCAATGGCTGGCATAACTGACCGCCCGTTTCGGTCGCTATGTTACAAAATGGGTGCAGGTATGACAGTATCGGAAATGCTTTCTTCCAACCCACAGGTCTGGAAGACAGACAAATCCCGGCTACGTATGGTTCACAGTGACGAACCGGGCATTCGTTCCGTGCAAATTGCTGGGAGTGATCCTGATGAAATGGCAGCAGCAGCGAAGATTAATGTCGCTAATGGTGCTCAGATCATTGATATCAACATGGGGTGTCCAGCCAAGAAAGTGAATCGTAAGCTGGCAGGTTCAGCTTTACTGCGTTACCCAGAATTGGTGGAAAAAATTCTTTCTACCGTTGTAAACGCAGTAGATGTTCCTGTTACGCTAAAAATTCGCACTGGATGGTCGCCAGAAGAACAAAACTGTGTAAAGATTGCCCAATTGGCCGAGCATTGTGGTATTCAAGCTCTGACGATCCACGGCAGGACTCGTGCCTGCTTATTTAACGGAGAGGCAGAGTACGACAATATTCGGACAGTTAAGCAGACTGTTGCCATTCCGGTTATTGCCAATGGTGACATCACTGACCCGCTTAAAGCCAGAGCAGTGCTTGAATACACCGGGGCTGATGCCCTGATGATAGGCCGCGCTGCTCAGGGAAGACCCTGGATCTTCCGGGAAATCCAGCATTATCTGGAAACAGGAGAACTGCTGTCACCGATGCCGATTGGCGAAGTACAGCATTTGATGAACGAGCATGTACGGGAATTGCACGACTTTTATGGTCCAGGCAAGGGAGCCCGTATCGCACGTAAGCATGTATCTTGGTATCTCCGGGAACATGCTCCTGATGACCAGTTCCGGCGCACATTCAACACCATAGAGGATGCCAGCGAACAGCTGGAGGTGTTGGGGGCATATTTCGAAAATTTTGCGTAATATAAAGAAAAGAGCTGACAGAACTATGTTCGAACAACGCGTAAATTCTGACGTACTAACCGTTGCTACTGTAAATTCACAAGATCAGGTAACTCAAAAACCTTTACGTGATTCAGTTAAACAAGCACTGAAGAACTATTTTGCTCAATTAAATGGTCAAGATGTTAATGATCTGTATGAGCTGGTATTGGCTGAAGTGGAACAGCCATTGTTGGACATGGTGATGCAATACACCCGTGGCAACCAAACACGCGCTGCCCTGATGATGGGCATCAACCGTGGCACACTGCGTAAGAAATTGAAAAAATATGGCATGAACTAATTACTAAAGTTAGTTCATTAAAAAAGGCGCTGTACCTCTTGGTAAAGTGCCTTTTTTGCCAAACCAAAAAAAGTAATGCCGAATTTTGGGGGCCTTACGCAATAAAATGCAGATTATTTAGTTGCCTGGCAATTATAAAATCTGCATTGAACCTTTCTTTTGCTTGATTGGTTTACCATAATTCCAAATCTTCCCAATGTCAGGTCATTCTGTAACTGATAGGTTATTCTCAGCTTTCATTAAAATGAAATAATTGGTTACAGCCAACAATAAGATAAAACAACCACAACATATCAAGACAACACCAAGATGTTGGTTCCAACCCGCTAGCGCAAGACCTGTGCCTAACATCAAATAATATAGCAAACCCAATAATGCTCCTGCTGTTCCCAATCTATCCGTATAATTAATCAATGCAGAAGCCAGGATGTTAGGAATTGCAATTCCGTAAGCCACAACAATCAAAATCATAGGCAGAATAAACAACCAAGTATCTTCCAGAACCATTATCAATCCACCACCAATCAGAACAATAACAGAGGCAAGAAACACTAAATTTGATGAATTCCACTGTTTGTTGAGCAAGAGTTTATTCAACCAAGCACCAATACCTGCTCCCGATGCCAAAAATAATCCTGTGTAACCAAACATCTCAGGAGAGAATCCTAACCGTTCAAAATTAAATGGAGCTAATTGGTAATAACTGAACAAACATAGGTTAAAGAGGGCTATCAACAGGGCATTACGCCAAATTGCCATATCCTTGAGCATCATAAGTAAAGTACTTGTGAGTGGTATTATCGCCACTGCTACCGGACGGGTTTCAGGCAGATAAATAGCAACCCAACTTGACAGTAATACCGCGAGTAAAGACAAACCCAAAAAAACGCCTTTATATCCCCAGAAGTACACCAAAATAGAACCACTTATCATGCCAACTGCCGGACTTACTGCCAAAGCTACGCCCACGATAGAAAACACACGAGCCAATTCACTTCCTTGATAAGAATCTCTCATTATTGTTTGAGTTCCTACCGAGCCCACTGCGGCCCCAAATGCAGATAACATTCTGGCCGCCAATAACAACTCAAACTGACGGCTCAGTAATGCCACTAATGAAGCACCGCTATAGAGTAATAATCCACTCAATATCGTTGGCCGTCTTCCTATGAGATCACACAAACGTCCCCAAATCACCACACCGATGGCGAAAGCAAAAAAATATAAAGATAAAGTTTGAGCGGCTTGTTCGGCACTCACTTTAAATTCCTTTGCGATATCGGTTAACGCCGGGCTATAGATGGTTTCTACAATTTGTGGAAACATCATTAACGCTGTTGCCAGTACAAGTCCAATTTTACGTTGCATTGTATTTTTCTTAATCAGTTAGACAATAAGCGTAAATTAGCACTCCATCAGTTGTCACATTATAATAATAAAGACAATTTATTTATTAAATAGGACATAAATATGACATGGCTTTCTCGTGATGATAGTTTTGATCCTGATAGCCTTGGAGTACCGGTAGTGGGGATTGCAGCCGAACTAGGTCATCATGACTCAGGATTTCATCAACATGAAATGGGGCAATTATTATTTACCCAACAAGGGTGCATTAATATCACCCTGGCAGATCACCTATGCATACTTCCACCAACTCGGGTTGCCTGGATTCCACCGCGTATTATTCATAGAGCAGAAATAAAAGAATCCGTCGGATACCGCTCAATTTATCTGGATGTAAATCAAATCGGATACTTAGCGGAACACGTTGAGGTATTGGAAGTTACACCTCTGTTACGCGCAGTATTAGAACGAATAGCGCTGGCTCCCTTTAATACAGATTGGTTACATGGAGCTGCTGCTAACCTATTGGCCGTCTGCCTTGACGAAATCCATCTGGCAAAAAGAGAACCGACATTATTACCGCTCCCTTTCGACCGTCGTTTGGCCCGTATTCCTCTGACCACACTGCCACCACCACTCAAAATACTTGCCATGAATATCGGCGCCAGTGAGAAAACCATCAGTCGGATATTTCGCCGAGAAACAGGATTGAGTTACCAGCAGTGGCGGCAACAGTGGCGTTTGATCAAATCTATAGAATTACTGGCAAAACAGGGAAATTTGTCATCTGTCGCTAATGAATTAGCGTTTTCCAGTGATAGCGCTTTCATCCTCTTTTTCAAAAAAATGACCGGTCGATCCCCAAGGGAATATATGTTTGCTTATAAGGAACGTGGTTATTGAAGTAAATAGTTATTAAAGTAAATAGTTATTGAGATAATATACAAAAATTGCCGACATCAAAAGCATGATTCACCATATGAACAGAGATGCCGGCAAATGTATCAAATAAAGAAGATAATCAAATAAAAGCTAATAACACTCTACGTATATAAAATATACTTATTAAAAGCTATTATTTTTCATCGTCATTTATCAGTTGATAAGATACAGCAATATTTGCTGCCTGACCGGCTAATGGGCTGTAATCACTGGACAAATATATCCCTGCAATATAGTGGCTTTCACCGACATGAAATTTCCTATACCGAGATGTTCCAGGAGAACCTAATGACAACGAACGACCATCTCTCAAAGTAAAGACCGCTTGATCAACAGCACCATTGCCCCATACTTCCAAACTGGTAATTCGACTACCATTCAGAGAAATAGATGACGTCTCACCAGATATTGTACCTAATTGATGGCGACTACCATCATCAAATACAACTGTCAGACCTCCGACCCTCGCTGCCCCGCCAATACGCACAATATGTCCCGTTAACGAATCTATCTTTCTTCTTTTTCCTCCATTAAGAGCCGGTTTGAGAGGTGGAGCCATATCTTTCTCTGGAGTCAATGCCTGAATTCTGGCTTTTGCTGTTTGACGGTCAAAGAAAGTAGAATAACTTAAAACATCAACATAGATTCTATTATTTACAGACTCAGCTTCACTTAATCTATCCCAAATACTGATATATTCAATTCCATGTAAACGACAGTGACCATGAACAGACATCACATTATTTGCAACAGTATCAGCCGTCGAGTTATTAAGAGCATCATTTAACTCTCTATCATATATATTATTAATATAGCTATTAGCCTGTTCTACCGTCTTTTTAATTAATCCTCGGACTTTTTCAATATCGATATTACTAAGCCCAATTTCATCTTTTCTCTCTAAACCAGCAACCCAATATGTTATCTGCATCATAACCGTAGTAGAAAACATGGGTAATATCTGATAGTTAACATCATCGGAAAAATTATTAAATTTTTTGTGATAACCGTCTATATTTTCTGCTAGGTTATTAAAAGCACTCCTCGCTTCTTCTGATCCTGGGTGCTTATCAAGAAGATCAGCAACGGTTGCCATCCGCTCTTGTATATATGCAATATCACCTGCAAGGATACCTTTAATCGTCTTTAACGCAGACTCCTCTATCATCCTTTCAATTTGTTTGACAATCCCTTCCCATATATTTTCTTTCGATTGAGGCCAGAATAAACCGACTAAAAAAGATATAGCAGGGCCAACTGAGGGTATAAAAGAGATTCCCCCGATGATTGCATTTTTTACAATGTCAGTAACATCCCACTCTAATGCACTCGTTTTTACCGCATATTCATTAGCTACAATGGTTCTTATGTCTAAAACATTTTCTGTCTGCATAATGAAACCCTTCAATTAAGATAAGATGTTTAGACCAAATTTGCCGTCACATAAGCAACTTTATCCGAGTTATTATAGATAACAAATTTACTATAATAAAAGGAGTTGCTAGGCACATTTAATACCTTATCTTCTCCTAATCCTACATCTATCGAACCAGACTCAAACCATTCAGAGGTAAAACTATGAGACCAGTAAAATTTAGCCGTAACACTATTTGCTAGCCCTGTATTGACAACTCTCAGAGATTTTCTGGATTCTGGAATTATTGGCGTATCTATTCTAAATACTTCCACACTAGCATGAGGTGATATAGTCAGTTCACTCAAAGGACCAACTGCATTTAAGTCTTTATATACTGGAACAGGGGAATTAGAGTAAACTTCTGCTTTCTGTTCATCTGAATCAACAACAATAGTTATTCTAGACATATTTATTTTCCTCATTCAAATTTAAATAAGACTCATTCAACTTACATATAAATATTTTCAGAACACAGTATTACCACTTAATTAAAGATACTCTTTAACCATTATAGAACCGCTATTACCTTTGAAATTTAATTCCCCAATATATTATGTGGACTTTACATACCACAATAACTCACCAGAACAATAAGATATCCATATTATAATTAATGTCATTAATGAGACATATCTGAAACAAACCACGATAATAAAAAACTATAGCAGATATATATTTCATGTCAACGCTCTGCTTCAATTAAATTACTATTATTTAAGAGTTATTGAAATTATATGATATATAAAAAATACATATAAAAAACATATATAAAAAATTTAAATAGAAATTATTACCATTATGTTATTCACCTGAATTTATAATATTAATATTGGTTACTATAGCGCTATATAATTCTATTCTTTATTTTACAAATTTACCTTTATCCGGTGAAATATAATAATTCACCAAATTCACTCACAACGTTAAAATGACAACAAAATATATTTCTGCCATATCCGCATCAATAATATTTTTATTACCAATTGATTATATCTTCTACAAGATAACAGATGAACATTCTTAAAATCATTCTCTTTCTGATGAAAGAAAGTTAGCTTAATAATAGAAAAATAATTTTGACTGTATATTTTAGCTACTCAAATATACTAAATACAATTAATTGACCTTTCATTACTCCACCAATAAACTATATAGCTTAAAATATGACAAAAAAACCCAGAAAAAATAAGGGCGGGTTTCAAGGCATTTGAAACCACACTCGTTGCCCCGACCCCAACTAATACCAAACTTAAAGCATTATTAATGGCGTCCTCACCTTGGGAAAAACAACCTTCCCAGTACTACGAGGATAATCAACCATCTTAATTCCTTTCCTGTGAAAAAGAATATGTCTCTATCCTCCCAAATACGCATTTCTCACAGCTTCATTAACCAATAATGCAGATCCACTGTCTTCTAGTACGATCTTACCGTTTTCCAATACATATCCTCGGTCAGCCAATTTCAACGCCTGATTTGCATTCTGCTCAACCAAAAAGATTGTCATCCCCTCTTCCCTCAACTGCTGAATAGTATCGAAAATCTGAATAATCACTATCGGCGCCAATCCCAATGAAGGCTCATCCAGCAACAATAATTGTGGCTGGCTCATTAAAGCGCGACCAATTGCCAACATTTGCTGTTCACCACCGGACATCGTTCCAGCCCGCTGGTGACGCCTTTCCTGTAAACGCGGGAATAAATCATAAACCCGCTCAAGGCGCTGCGGATACTGAGTCCTATCAGCAAAAAAGCCGCCCATTGCCAAATTCTCTTCCACTGTCATACGAGCAAACACTCTGCGCCCCTCGGGAACAATCGCAATGTCCTCACGCATAATACGAGATGTCGGCCATTGGGTGATCTCCTTACCACGAAAAATTATGGAACCTTCGGTTGCTCTGGGTTCACTACATAAGGTACTGAGCAACGTTGTTTTTCCTGCGCCATTTGCACCAATTAGAGTGACGATTTCCCCCTGCTGAATATTCAGGCTGACCTGATGTAATACCTGAACTTCTCCATAATGGGCAGATACCCGATTAAATTCCAACATAATTAATACACCTCACCCAGATATGCCCGGATAACATCCGGGTTGTTACGAATCTCTTCTGGCCGTCCTTGCGCTAAAGACATTCCCTGATTAACAACATAGATACGATCTGATATTCCCATCACCAATTTCATATCATGCTCGATCAACAATACAGAAACTTGATGATATTCCCTCAGTTCAGCAATTAAAGCATTAAGCTCTGCTGTCTCTTTTGGATTCAGCCCCGCAGCAGGTTCATCCAACATCAAAATCTGCGGACGAGCTACCATACAGCGGGCAATCTCCAAACGCCGTTGCTGACCGTATGCTAGATTACCGGCCTGTCTGTTTGCCAGTGGTAATAAACCAATCCGTTCTAACCAAGTTATGGCCCAATCTACAGCCTTAGATTCTGCCCGGCGGAATGCCGACGTTTTAAAAAGACCGGCAAAAAGACCCCTTTTCAGGTGCTGATGCTGCGCTACTAATAGATTTTCAATCACCGTCATCTCTCGGAACAACCGCACATGCTGGAATGTTCTGATAATGCCCATACGTGCAATGGCCTGCCCAGATAACCCTTCCAGATGCTTTTCTCGCAGCTTTATGGTACCGCTAGTCGGACAGTAAAATCCTGTCAGACAATTAAAGATCGTGGTTTTCCCGGCACCATTAGGGCCAATAAGAGAAACAATTTCCCCCTGATTTAGCCTCAAGGCAATGTTATTAACCGCGAGCAAGCCACCGAAGCGCATGGTCAGATCGGAAACTTGCAATAATGGCGTTGCACTCATGCTTGCTTTCCTCTCTGTACCTGCCGTTCCAATTTAACATGACGGCGTTTTGTCGGTAGCAACCCTTGCGGGCGCCAAATCATCATCAATACCATCATTGCCCCTAGCAGCAACATGCTGTAGGCATTCAGGTCACGCATCATCTCACGGGAAACCACCAACAAAACGGCCGCCAGAATCACCGCAGTCTGTGAACCCATCCCTCCGAGTACTACAATCGCCAGCACAAAAGCAGATTCAACAAAAGTGAAGGACTCCGGGCTGACGAACCCCTGCCGGGCAGCAAATAAAGTACCGGCAAAACCAGCAAATGCAGCACTGATAGTAAATGCAGCCAGTTTAATTCGGGTTGGACTTAAACCAAGAGAGCGACAAGCAATCTCATCTTCACGCAGCGCTTCCCATGCCCGGCCTAATGGCATACGCAGTAGCCGATTAATAATAAATACTGTCAGTATTACCAACAGTAACACCACCAGATAGAGGAAGATGACCCGATCACTAGGATCGTATTTCAAACCAAAGAAGTTGTGGAAAGTGTCCCAACCTCCCTCTTTCACACTGCGGTTAAATTCCAACCCGAAGAAAGTCGGTTTTGGGATCTGGCTGATACCATTCGGACCACCGGTTATTTCAGTATTATTCAACAGTAGAATGCGAACAATTTCACCAAAACCAAGGGTAACAATTGCCAGATAGTCACCTCGCAATCGCAATACCGGAAAGCCTAACAACAGCCCCGATAAAGCCGCCGTTAACCCCGCCAGCGGCAAGCTTTGCCAAAACCCTAATCCGTAATAGTGACTTAACAAAGCGTAGGTATAAGCACCGATAGCATAAAAACCTGCATACCCAAGTACCAGCAACCCCGACAAACCAACCACGGCATTCAAACCCAACCCTAGCATGACATAAATTAACGTCAGCGTAGCAATATCAACACTACCACGGGAGACAATAAACGGCCAGACAATTGCAGCAATAATGACCAATATTGCCAGTAACTTTTGCCTTTTAGTTGAGCCATCGAAATCCGGCAACGACCAGCTTTTAATCGGCACTTTCTTCATTGTCTGCTGAACAACCGGACGCAATAGCTGGAACAGAAAAACAATCGCACAGCCAATACCAATCCATAACCATCGCACTTCATCAGCACGATGGACGACCAACTTCGTGCCGTCCAGCGACAACTGCATTCCCATCATAAAGGCAGACAACACAAATAAAACGACTGAGGCAATAACGGCATTCACCCAATTGGCATGTTTCATACTTTTTCTACCTCTGGACGGCCTAAAATTCCAGTCGGCATAAACAACAGCACAACAATGAGTAGAGTAAAGGAAACGGCATCTTTATATTCTGTGCTCAGATAAGCGGAAGTTAGGGCTTCAGAAATCCCCAAGATCAAGCCACCAATCATCGCCCCCGGAATACTGCCAATTCCTCCCAATACTGCTGCGGTGAAAGCTTTCATTCCTGCCATAAAACCGATATACGGATTTATCACACTGTAGAACTGCCCCAACAAAACACCGGCTACTGCGGCCATTACCGCACCGATAACAAAGGTCAAGGAAATCACTCTGTTAGTATTGATCCCCAACAAACTGGCCATTTTCAGATCTTCCGCGCAAGCACGGCAGGCACGTCCCATACGGGAATAACGAATAAACAGTGTCAATATCAGCATGGCAAGAAATGTCACTATCCAGATGGTCAGTTGCATTGAGCTAAGACTGGCAGAAAATCCATCACTTTCACCTAATACCCACTGTCCGGTAATCAGGCTAGGTAAGGCCAGATCGCGAGAACTTTGTGACAGGCTGACATAGTTTTGCAAGAAAATAGACATCCCAATTGCTGAAATCAGGGCAATCAGGCGCTTGGAATGGCGAACAGGTCTGTAAGCCACTCGTTCAATACTCCAACCATAAGCAGCAGCAATGACAATTGATGTTAAAAAAGCGGCAGTAATCAGCAACCAGCCCAAATCAATTCCCATCATGATAAGAGCCGCAATCACAATAAAGGAGACATAGCTACCAATCATGTAAACTTCACCGTGAGCGAAGTTAATCATCCCGATAATGCCGTAAACCATCGTATAACCAATGGCAATCAATGCATAAGTACTACCCAGAGTCACTCCATTTAACATCTGTTGTAAAAAATAGAGAAATTGCTCCGACATACGTTGTACCTCTGGAATAACAGCGCCTGGCAAACAGGCGCTGATGACCGTTCTAATGACTTTACTTCACAGAAGTGGAAGAACCATCTGCATGCCATTCAAAAATACCGAATTCAAATCCTTTTAGATCGCCAACAGCATTCCAGCTCAGTGTTCCCATTACGGTATCCACTGGATTCGCTTTCAAGTCTTTCACCAAATCAGTCGGTTCCATACTACCGGTACGGTTCATTGCCGCAGCCAGAGATTGCAGAGCAGCATAGGTGGTCCAGACGAACGGACCAGTCGGATCGCTTTTCTTACCTTTGATCGCCTCAACAATAGCTTTGTTCACCGGCACCTGATCGTAACGCTTAGGTAATGTGACTAACATGCCCTCGGAAGCGGCTCCGGCGATATTGGATAGTGAGGAGTTACCTACACCTTCCGGCCCCATAAAACGAATATTCAGACCAGACTGCTTAGCCTGACGCAGAATTTGCCCCATTTCAGGGTAGTAGCCGCCAAAATAGACAAAATCCACATTCTCTTTTTTCAGGCGGGCAACTAGAGCCGAAAAATCTTTATCACCAGCCGTGACGCCTTCAAACAGGACAATATTGGCTCCCGCTTTTTTCAACTTATCGAGAACAGATCGCGCTAGCCCCTCACCGTATTGCTGTTTATCATGAACAATAGCTATACGCTGAGGTTTAATCTTTTCAGCAATATATTTCGCTGCCGTTGGTCCCTGATCAGAATCCAGCCCGGTAGTACGCAGAATCATCTGGTAGCCACGAGTTGTCAGATCGGCATTGGTTGCCGCTGGTGTAATCATTATGACACCTTCATCTTCGTAGATGTCAGATGCCGGTTGAGTAGACGAAGAGCATAAGTGGCCGATAACATAACGAATGTTATCATTAATCACTTTATTCGCGACGGCCACAGCCTGTTTCGGGTCACACGCATCATCATATTCAACGCCCACCAGCTTATTGCCATTAATGCCCCCTTTAGCATTGATATCTGCAATTGCCTGACGGGCGCCAGTAAATTCCATATCACCATATTGCGCAACTGGACCAGACATTGCCCCCACAATCGCCACTTTGATCTCTTGCGCCCACAGTGAGTGACTCATCATCATGACAATACAGCCTGTTAATAGGCTTTTACCTGTTATGACTTTCATGTTATTTATCCCCGTGTTGTTATTAATCTAATTTATTGTGCTTACCTTTTAGATCTCCGATTATCTAATGGGATAACCGTGATCTTTTGTGATCGCTGATTAGATAAAGTAATTTTTATGAATAAGATTTTATTTTTCATGTTATTAAAATAGCATTTCATGCTTAAAATCAAATGAACAAGGTAGCTAAAAGCATTAATTACAGAATAAAATACCGCCAAAATTGATTGGAATTTAGACAAAATATAGTGTGATATTCTGATTAAATATTAGTAAAGCAATCTTTCGCTCGAAATATCGATCATGTTAAAAACATTTTTCCAGTAATGTATAAAAGCGGTTACACGACACTCCATTGAGCTATTCAACTAAAATTAATATGGAAAAACCATGAAGCTAACTATTGAACAACTTACTGTTTTATCAACACAAGATACGATTGATCTGAAAAAAATATGGCCTCAGCAAACACCTGAACAGTGGCAAATCTATCTAAAAAACGACAATAAACTGTTCGCTGCTCGTTTTAATGATAGATTACTGGCCGCAGTAAAAGTGACTTTCAGTGATCAATCCGGCCTGCTTAAAGATTTATGTGTCCGTGAAATAACACGCCGCCGGGGAGTGGGTTTATATTTGATAAATGAAATAAAAGCTCAACATCCCACCATTAACCAGTGGAAATTAAACCTTGAAAAGTTCTCCAATGCTAACGAACCGGCATTAAAAGGTTTTATGAGTGCCTGTGGTTTTTACTACGACCCCAAGTCAAATTCTTATTCTAGCTGACCCATTTTCCAGACCGCCGCCACATTGCGGGCAGTCACCCTCAAATTCTCATGCCCGCAAGCAAGAGCATCAGAAAGAGAACAAACGCCGGGCATAATTGAGAAAACGGCATCCAATCCGTGCTCATGAACGATGCTATAGTTCTGACTTATACTGCCAACCAATGCGATGGTTGAAATAGCATACTTTTTGGCGATACGAGCAACACCAATCGGCGTTTTACCGTAAATAGTCTGGCTGTCCATTCGGCCTTCACCAGTAATAACCAGATCAGCGCCTTGGACTGCCTTTTCCAATTCCAGCGTGGAGATCACAATATCAATGCCCGGTTGCAATTTAGCGTCCAGCCAACCCAGTAAAGGAACGCCCATTCCCCCTGCTGCTCCTGCACCGGGTACGTCAATGACCTTATTGCCGGTCAGTAATTCAATTTTCTCACCATAATGGCGCAGAGCCGCGTCCAATTCTTTTACCATCTCTGGCGTCGCCCCTTTCTGTGGCCCGAAAATAGCAGATGCGCCAAACTCACCACATAACGGGTTAGTCACATCACAGGCGACGATAATTTCAGTCTGACTCAAACACGCATCCAAACCAGAAAGATCAATTTTAGCAAACCGACTTAACGCAGCCCCGCCAGGCTCCAGCTCTTTTCCATCAGAATCAAGCAAACAGGCCCCCAACGCCTGCATCATACCAGCACCGCCATCATTAGTCGCACTACCGCCAATACCTAAAATTATCTTTCTGACACCTTTATTTAAAGCGGCCAACATCAGCTCACCGGTACCATAAGTCGTAGTTATCAGCGGATTGCGCTTTTCCATCGGCACCAAATGCAAGCCAGAAGCCGCCGCCATTTCAATAACAACGGTTTCTCCATCACCTAGCACGCCGAAAAAACTATCCACCGGCTGATTTAACGGACCAGTAACCGACAGGTGTACAACTCTCCCATTGGTGGCTGCAACCATCGATTCAACCGTACCTTCACCACCATCTGCCATCGGCAATTTAATGTATTCAGATTGTGGATAGATTTCACGAAATCCCAGCTCTATCGCTTCAGCGGCCTGTAAGGCGCTGAGACTTTCTTTAAATGAGTCAGGCGCAATAATAATTTTCATAGATCCTCCGGAAGGAAACCCTCGACTTTAGAGGGTGTCGCAAAAAGCCAGCATTGAAAATAAATCCACAGATTGTGTATAAAAAACGTTCATGCGGTAGCCCTAAGCCTATGTGGCGCCAGGCTAGGCACCATACTGATCAGCGGGATCTGATAAATTATGATCCAATAAAACCAGAGTGATCCACAATGTGATATGTGTGACATTTAATGTACATAATGTACATATGGTAAAAGAAATATTTTTCAGTATTATAATCATAAATGGGTATGCCCATTATAACTGGGTATGCACATTACAACTGGGTATGCACATTGACCCCAATTTATGGGTAGTTTAGGAGGTGATATGAAAAGAATAGGGTTTGTATTGTTGGTGTTATTCTTCGGCATGGCTGTTTTCCCTGCGAGCGCTAACAATGGGCACAGTAACTGCCGCCACGGGCCGTATATTGAATCGGGCAAGTGGATAAAGCGCTTTGGCAAGATGACACTGGCGGTTGTGCCAACCAAATGTGGCCGCAATCTTCACTTCGGTAGAACCAATGAGGCATTCAAAGAACTAGAGCGTAAGTTCAGCAACAGCCCACACTGGTACAATACGAAAGGTATGCGTAATCAGTTCGACTGCCACGTGGATATTGCCCGTAACAAAGATAAATGGAATCTCGATCCTTACCGTAAACATGTGGGGTATAGCGCAACGAAAAAAGCTGGCTGCAATCCATAATAATATCGTAAAAAAGGAGCAAAGGAGCTGAATCAGCTCCTTTGCTTTTCTGGCGATGCTTCCAATTTAGCAAAAACCGCCGTAAGCCCTCGTCCAGTGCGAATGGGGATCGTAACTCCTGTAAGACACATATTTCATAGAATTAACTGAGTGAGATGACAACTGTGAAAAATAAAAAAGGCGATAAACCATTATCGCCCTTTTAATTTATTAATAATGAATGCGTTAACGCAAAATCACTTTATACCCGTCATCTTTCAAGTTGCCTCTTTGTTGGCTGCACTCGCTCACCCCGGTCACATAGTTATCTATGCTCCCGGGGATTCGCTCCCTTGCCGTCGCGATGCATATTGAAATCCATAGGGTATATATTTACGCCTCAATGGCTACACGCAATTTTTTCATGGCATTTTTTTCAAGCTGACGTACACGCTCCGCAGAAACACCATATTTATCCGCCAGCTCTTGCAGGGTAGATTTATTGTCATCATCTAACCAGCGGCAACGGATAATGTCCTGACTGCGCTCGTCTAAACTTTCTATCGCTACCGATAATTTATCAGCCGCATGGTTTTCCCAATTGTCCTCTTCAATGCCGTCTGCAAAATCAGAAGCTTTATCTTGAAGATACAGCACTGGCGCAACTGGTTGACCTTCCTGACCATCATCATCGGCAGACATATCAAACGCCATATCCTGCGCTGACATACGAGATTCCATCTCACGCACATCTTTGCTGGTCACACCAAGTTCTTTGGCGACCATTTCTACTT
This sequence comes from Photorhabdus akhurstii, assembly GCF_019090985.1. Lineage (NCBI taxonomy): Bacteria > Pseudomonadati > Pseudomonadota > Gammaproteobacteria > Enterobacterales > Morganellaceae > Photorhabdus > Photorhabdus akhurstii. Next base: position 4,749,704 of record NZ_CP020335.1, read on the forward strand.
CGTCCTGATTGAACCACCCTAAGCGCTGTTTAGTTTTACGCAGGTTAAAGAACAGCTTACGCTGTGCTTTAGTTGTTGCAACTTTAACAATACGCCAGTTACGCAGTACATATTCATGGATTTCAGCTTTAATCCAGTGAACGGCAAAAGAAACCAGACGCACCCCAACTTCCGGGTTAAAACGACGTACTGCTTTCATCAGGCCAATATTCCCTTCCTGAATTAAATCCGCCTGAGGTAGCCCATAACCAGCATAGCTACGAGCGACATGAACAACGAAGCGCAGATGAGACAGAATCAGCTTCTTAGCTGCATCCAGATCTCCCTGGTAATGCAGCCTTTCAGCCAGTTCCTTCTCTTCCTCTGCTGTCAGCATTGGATAGGTATTAGAGGCACGGATATAGCCCTCTAGACTTCCTTGAGGAACTAACGCTAAGGTTTGCATTTCTTTGGCCATTCAAATCCTCTCAAATAAGGCTCAAATCGTTAGTATGGATTAGATTACATCAGTGTATATGAACTAACATTCAACATACAGCGGTACAGTCTATCACCAGAATGTGCATATTCAAGTTACAGATCCGTGGAAGAGTAATAATTTTAGCACCGACCATCCCTATAACGGGATCGCAGAACAAAAAATAACAGATAGTTTTATCTTTATGCAACTAACTTTATTTGTACTATCTCCTACAAATATTAATTCCATTTCATAAAAGTACCCGTCAGGTTCACTGAGAGAGTACAAGCACCTTTTTAATTAATTCTACACAGTAGAAAATCGTGATTTTGGATTTAAGTCAGTGAATAAGAAACTCTTACCTAAGGAAAAAAGGAGATGATTATTGCGTTGTCAGGCTGATCTCGCTCAGCCTGTTGAAAAGATTACCGTTTTATTCTGGCGTAAAATGGCGCAAATGCTGAGTTGTCGCCAACCAGGCAGCGGCCCAACCAATCATCGCGGAGAGCAAAACCAACAGCAGGGACTCATCCCATGAAAGCCCATGTAAATTAAATGTCGTGCCAAACACGCTGGCAACCTGGGTGACAACATCAGAAAGTTTCCACACCAACAGGGCAGACAAAATTAACGATAAAATTGCCCCCAAAGCCCCCAACAAAACACCACCATTGAGGAACGGGCGCAAAATAAAGCCATCCGTCGCACCAATAAGCTTCATCACGTTAATCGTATCACGATGACTGAAAATAGTGAGACGCACACTATTACCAATGACCAAAAACAGCGCAACGATCATCAGAATACCGATCACTGTCGCAATCTGACCGATAAGACCTGTCAGCGCTGCCAGACGAGCAAACCAGCTATCATCCATCCGAACTTCTTCAATACCTTTAACCTGAGAAACTCTGTCACGCAGCGTGGTTAACGTCTGTGAACTCTGAAAATCGATTTTCGGTGTGATAATAGCCACCGCGGGCAACGGATTCTCTTCCAACATATCCAGCGCGTTACCAAAACCAGACCAGGCACGGAATTCTGTCATGGCTTCCTGACGCGAGAGATAGTTGACATTATCCACACCATCAAGTGCTTTCAGCTCAGTTATTAATTTCTGAGCACTGCTATCATCCAGTGATTTATCGAGATAGACCGTCAGTTGAGGGGTGGGATACCATTTTTCCGCAGCCTGGCTGACATTCTTCCACACAATGTAACAAACACTTGGTAATGTCAGGGAGATCGCAATCACCATCACCGTCAACAACGTTGCCAACGGCTGACGTGACATATCTGTCAACGTATTTATCCAAGCATAGCGCCACTGCTCGCGCCATCCTCCTTGTAAAACTTTACTTTTCGATCTTGTTACTTTCCCCGCTGCCTTACGCACATTTTTAACCATGATGCTCTCCCGCCATACGGCCCTGGCTCAGAGTCAGGATACGATATTTCCGTCTTTCGATCAGTGCCATATCATGGGTCGCTATCAGCACTGTCACTCCTACCCGATTAAATTCTTCAAACAGTCGTAAAATCCCCTCTGACAACTCACCATCCAAATTACCGGTAGGTTCATCCGCCAATAAAACAGTCGGCTTATTCACAACCGCACGAGCAATGCCGACACGTTGTTGTTCTCCCCCTGAAAGCTGAATTGGGAAATTTTTCGCTTTGTCCAGCAGACCCACCTTATCCAGAGCCGCAGATGTTCGACGACGGATATCTTCCGAACTGGCGCCTGAAATAATCAGCGGCATTGCCACATTATCGTATACCGTCCGATCCAGCAGCAGATGATGATCCTGGAAAATCATACCAATCTGACGACGCAGAAAAGGTACCTCACGGCTTTTTAACCGACTGATATCATGACCGGCAAACCAGATATGCCCGGCGCTAGGCCGCTCAATGCCACAGATGAGTTTCAGCAAGGTACTTTTACCTGCCCCTGAGTGACCGATTAGAAATGCCATTTCCGCAGGGCGCAAATGAAAATCCACCCCTTGCAGGGCTTGCCGTCCCCCCAGATAAGCTTTACTGACCTGTTCAAAGCGAATCATAGGTAATTAATCCTCTCGGGCAAAAAGTGCCTCTATAAAGTCGTCTGCCTTAAATGGCCGTAGATCTTCAATTCCTTCACCAACACCAATATAACGGATAGGAATTTCAAACTGATCAGCAATGGCGAAAATTACCCCACCTTTGGCAGTACCATCCAATTTTGTCAATGAGATACCTGTCAATCCAACAGCTTCATGGAACAGTTTAGCCTGACTTATCGCATTCTGACCGGTACTGGCATCCAATGTCAGCATAATTTCATGTGGAGCATTTTCGTCCAGTTTTTTCATCACCCGGACAATCTTCTTCAATTCTTCCATCAGGTGAGATTTATTTTGCAAACGACCGGCGGTATCTGCAATGAGTACATCTACACCTTTAGCTTTAGCTGACTGAATAGCATCGAAAATTACGGAAGCAGGATCTGCGCCTGTATGTTGCGCTACCACCGGAATATGGTTACGTTCCCCCCACACCTGTAGCTGTTCAACAGCGGCTGCACGGAAAGTATCCCCGGCTGCCAGCATGACAGATTTACCTTGTGCCTGAAATTGACGAGCCAATTTACCAATTGTCGTGGTTTTTCCCACACCATTAACACCAACCATCAGAATGACATACGGTGTTTTTCCTTCAATGTCCAAGGGCTGATTCACTTTAGTCAGAATATCAGACATCTCTTCTTTTAGTTTGGCATACAAGGCTTCTGCATCTTTTAGCTCTTTACGGCTGGCATGCTCTGTCAAACTGCTAATGATTTTACGGGTAGTATCAACACCAACATCGGCAATTAATAACTGCTCTTCCAATTCATCAAACAGATCATCATCAATCTTTTTACCACTGAATAGGCTAAGAAAACCGGACCCTAGATTCTGACGAGTTTTAACCAAACTGCGTTTCAAACGAGAGAAAAAGCCCTCTTTAGTCGGGCGCTCTTGCTCTTTTAATATAACCGGCTTTGGCTGTTCAGTTTGTATCTGCTCCTCTACCAATCTTGCAGCTTCCTCTGCAACACGTTGCTGTTCTGCCTGCTCCTCCGCCAACCTTGCAGCTTCCTCAGCTAAACGCTGTTGTTCTGCCTGCTCTGCCGCCAACCTTGCGGCTTCCTCGGCAACACGCTGCTGTTCTGCCTGCTCCGCCGCTAACCTTGCAGCTTCCTCAGCTAAACGCTGTTGTTCTGCCTGCTCTGCCGCCAACCTTGCAGCTTCCTCAGCTAAACGCTGTTGTTCTGCCTGCTCCGCCGCCAACCTTGCAGCTTCCTCTGCAACACGCTGTTGTTCTGCCTGCTCTGCCGCCAACCGTGCAGCTTCCTCAGCAACACGCTGCTGTTCTGCCTGCTCCGCCGCCAATTGTTCTTCTTTTTGCTGCTCTTCCTGACGGCCACGCCCGAACCAGGAGAAAAAGCCTCTTTTTTTCTCTTTTGCCATTAGCCACTGCACTCCTCAAGGTTAAATCATGGCGTTACAACAAGGAATAATAACGAAATTAGAGTCAGTCTAACATTTTCGTAATAGCTCAACACATATCAATAATGAATTTCATGGTAAATTAATGCCTGTAAGTCTTAACAATTGTTACTCAAATTATGGCAAAGAAATCACAACGGCAATCGATGGGACAAATCCGTATTATTGGCGGAAAATGGCGAGGCCGGAAATTACCTGTACCGGATAGCCCCGGATTACGTCCAACGACAGATCGCGTCAGAGAAACGCTATTTAACTGGCTAGCCCCGGTTATTCAGGAAGCACACTGCTTAGATTGCTATGCAGGAAGCGGAGCACTTGGATTAGAGGCACTTTCTCGTTATGCAGCACAAGTTACCCTGATTGAATATGAACGTAATATAGCCAAACAGCTTTCCACGAATTTGGATTTGCTCAGTGCCCAAAATGCCAAGGTCATTAACGACAGTGCATTAACCTATTTATCTCAATCAGGAAAACCCTACGATGTCGTTTTCCTTGATCCTCCTTTTCGTAAAGGAATGCTTAGCGAAACCATAAAATTGTTGGAAGAGCAAAATTGGCTGGCAGATGAGAGCTGGATTTATGTTGAAGCTGAATCTGAATCAACGGCGATTGATGTGCCTGTTAACTGGCAACTTCATCGTGAAAAAGTCGCCGGACAAGTCGCATACCGGCTCTATATCCGTTATTTACCTGCATAATGATTACCTTGGAGTAACACTGATGTTTATTCAATTGGGCAAACTGTTAATGATCTGCGTTTGGGGATTTCTGATATTTAACCTGATCCATCCATTTCCAAAACCATTGAAGTATTTTATGGATGTCGCCATGATTTTCATGGTGGTCATGCATGCATTTCAAATGCTGCTTCTGAAAGCCAGTCAGCCAAAAGAGCAAAAACTCTCTAGCCTGATGCAAACCAAAATCTTCTTTTTTGGTGTCTTTGAGCTACTGTCAATGCAGAAAAAACAACGGAAAGAGTAAAAGCCATCACCTCAAATAGTGGTCACAGCCCCACAACACCCGGAAAGTATATACAATTATGTGAGGAATGATTCATTTCATTCCCCTTTCCGGCATGAGTCCAAAAACTGTCGCCATCTGTCTCAAACAGATAAACCATTTTTTAATTCACTGCCTATTTCCGCACAGATACTTAAACCAATCATCATTATTTCAGTATATATTTTGATAGTAAGAGAGCAGACCCCTTATCCATCACTTATTTAAGGAACGAAGATGAGCTGGCCATTTATCGCAGTATTTTTTTCTGGTTGGTTGTATGTTGACGCAGCTTACCGTGGTCCAAACTGGCAAAGATGGCTATTTAGGCCAATCACTTTGCTATTGTTGTTATTGTGGGCATGGCAAGCGCCTGAGCTGCATATTTCAGGCTATTTAATCTGTCTTGGGTTATTGACTGCTTTAATATCAGATGCTCTGCGTATGCTCCCCAGTAAGTATTCACTATTCTCTCTAAGCACATTATTCCTCTGTTATCTGCTCTACACGATAAGCTTTGTATTGCAGATGAATTTCAGTTTCTTCTTCCCGTTGCCATTAATTTTACTGGTTCTGGGTTCCATTATTCTGCTGGTCATTTGGAATAAATTGGAGGAGATGCGCTGGCTGGTTGTCGCCTCAGTCGTTATGCTCCTGATAATGGTGTGGATGGCAGGTGAACAATACTTCTCCCTTAATACAGCGTATGGTTTCTCTCTGTTAGCAGGCACTATCTTGTTGTTACTGTCACACAGTTTCTGGCTGATCAACAATTACCGCCTCCAATTCAAATCTTCTAAGGCGATTGTAGCAACCTGTTATTTTATCGGCCATTTTCTAATTATTCGTTCCCTTTATCTTTAAGAGAAAAATTATATTGAAAATGAACAGCCGTACTCAGTCGCGCAATTTACCCATTTATTTTCTTTTTTGTTTGACTCTAGAGTAGGCTCCAAAGTGTAGAGTTTGCTCATTATCTTTGAGTTAACTCTGTTCAGGGGGAGTCCATGTACTCAAATTCAAACAAAAATAGTGCTCATCAACATAACCACCAGCATGGAAGCTGCTGTGCGACTACCACTTGTTCAGATCAGGCTAAACAAGTTAGTGAGCATTTACATAATCATGAACCTGGTAAGGCTTGCTCACATAAGCATAACCATTCCCATGATACACAAGAGACACAAGCACCTGAGCTTTTGGCAAGCCAACGTTTCAGTTGGGTTGTTAATGGTATGGATTGTCCAAGCTGCGCCCGCAAAATTGAAACCGCGGTCAGCAAAATTCCAGAAGTGAAACAAGCCAAGGTTCTATTCGCCACAGAAAAGCTAGTCGTGGATGCGGATACAGATATCCGTTCGGCAGTTATTCAAGCTGTTAATCAGGCTGGATTTGCTCTACGTAATTCCGATTCAAGTCAGAAAGCAGCAAAAAGCAGCCGCTGGAAAGAATTTGCCCCGATCATCACTCTTTCACTGATGATGCTGATAAGTTGGGGAATCTCTCACATCAATCCTTCATTTGGCCGTATTGCCTTTATTATCACCACCGTGATTGGACTGGTGCCTATCGTTACCAAAGCCTGGCAGCTCATACGATCAGGCACGCCATTCGCCATTGAAACATTAATGAGTGTTGCCGCCATCGGTGCGCTGTTTATCGACGCCACCGCTGAAGCGGCAATGGTATTGCTACTGTTTATGCTTGGTGAAATGTTGGAAGCTTATGCTGCCGGCCGTGCTCGTCGAGGGGTTAGTGCATTGATGGCATTGGTGCCTGAAGAAGCATTACTGGTAAAAAATGGTGAGAAAAGAACTGTCCCAGTTTCAGACCTTCGTCCCGGCGATATTATTGAGATTGCTCCCGGCGGACGTTTACCCACTGACGCAGAATTACTCAATTCATTCGCCAGCTTTGATGAAAGCGCGCTGACAGGCGAATCTATTCCGGTTGAACGAATGCAGTGCGAGAAAGTTCCGGCAGGTTGTTTGTCCGTGGATCGTGCCGTCCAAATGAAAGTGCTGTCCGAACAGGGCAACAATGCCATTGACCGCATTCTGCAACTGATTGAAGAAGCCGAAGAACGCCGCGCACCGATTGAGCGCTTCATTGACCGTTTTAGCCGGATTTACACTCCGCTGATTATGCTGTTCTCTGCGCTGGTTATCATTATTCCACCGACTGTATTCAGCCAACCTTGGGAAACATGGATCTACCGTGGTCTGACTTTACTACTGATCGGTTGCCCTTGTGCTTTGGTGATTTCCACACCCGCCGCAATTACCTCTGCCCTTGCAGCCGCAACCCGCCGAGGCGCCTTGATTAAAGGCGGTGCGGCGCTGGAGCAATTGGGACTAATCACCACAATCGCTTTTGATAAAACCGGTACGCTGACCGCCGGTAAACCACAAGTCACAAATGTACAACCAGTAGAAAACATCAGCGAATCTCAGTTATTAACTTTGGCTTCCGCTGTAGAAAGCGGCTCTCACCACCCACTGGCTAAAGCCATTTTGCAATATGCAGAAAGTAAACAGGTTAATATTACCGAAGCTGAACAGCGTAAAGCGTTGGCGGGGATTGGTGTTGAAGGTCAATTAGACGGTAAGCGAATTCTCGTCAGTGCGCCCGGAAAACTGCCAGAAAACACGTTATCTGATCATTGGAAACAAAAAATTGTTCAGTTAGAAGATTGCGGTAAAACCGTTGTTGCCGTGATGCATGATGAACAATTTACTGGCCTTATCGCAATGCAAGATACGTTACGTCAAGATGCAATTGATGCTATCCGTTTACTAAAAGATCAAGGGATTAAATCAGTGATGTTGACGGGGGATAACCCACGCGCAGCAACGGCAATTGCAGGTCAGTTAGGAATAGATTTCCGCGCCGGGCTAATGCCGGAAGATAAAGTCAAAGCGGTCATTGCATTGAATAAAGATCACAACACAATGATGGTCGGCGACGGCATCAATGACGCTCCCGCAATGAAAGCTTCCAGTATCGGTGTAGCGATGGGAAGCGGTACTGATGTCGCTCTGGAAACCGCAGATGCGGCATTGACTCACAACCGTCTGACAGGTTTGTCGGAAATCATCACCCTTTCCCGCGCAACGCATAATAATATCCGCCAAAACATAGCTATTGCCTTGGGACTAAAAGGTATCTTCCTTATCACCAGCCTATTGGGTATTACAGGCTTGTGGATGGCAGTACTGGCGGATTCCGGCGCAACCGCTCTTGTGACAGCAAACGCGGTAAGGTTATTAAGGATTAAGCTGAAATAACGAAAATTGCCTGGCTATTATAAGGATATGAGTCTTATTTCCGGCTCATATCCTGTACCATAGCAAGATGAATTCAGTGATAAAAGTTCATTGACGTTCGAAAGCATGGTAAAAAGCAAAATCGTTCATTTCTCAACTTGGTTGTTATTTCAGAGTTGGCTCTCTTTTTTCCGCACCAGATAGCGATAAGGCATTTGTTCCGTTTCTTGCGCAACCAATTGGTGCTCCATAAAACGGCAGAAACTGGGAATATCCCGCGTAGTTGCCGGATCATCAGCAAGAATTAATAACATCTGCCCTGCTTCCATATGACGCACAGTTTTCCGCACCATCATTACCGGTTCAGGACAGCGAAGCCCCTGTGTATCAAGGGTTTTGTCTGGATTAGTAAACACATCGGGCATAACTTATCTCTACAATTTCAAGCAATCTATGGAACTGGATTATATTATAAAAAAGCTAGCAAAAATTAACTTTACATACGGCATTTTGAATTTGTGTACAACCGACGTATCATGTGAGGCGTCGTCAGTTAAAACGGCAGATATTTGATTGGGTTCCCTCACCCCATGTTCCAAAAAGGTACAATAATGTTTTTATCAACTACAATTACACAACAGCGCACTACCGCTTTAATTTGGCTTTCGCTATTTCATATTCTAATTATTATTTCCAGTAATTATCTGGTGCAACTCCCCGTCTCTATTTTCGGTTTTCATACCACCTGGGGAGCCTTTACTTTTCCATTTATTTTTCTTGCAACTGATTTGACGGTTCGTATCTACGGCGCACCACTGGCAAGGCGAATCATTACCACCGTTATGCTCCCCGCATTGCTGATCTCTTATATGATTTCTGCCCTGTTTTTCCAAGGCGTGTGGCAAGAGTTTACCGCACTACTTGAATTCAATCTGTTTGTTGCACGTATTGCCTGCGCCAGCTTTATGGCTTACTTCCTTGGGCAGATCCTGGATGTATACGTCTTCAATCGTCTGCGCCGGAGACGTAATTGGTGGGTCGCTCCCGCAGCGGCGATGTTCTTCGGCAACTTACTTGACACCCTTGCCTTTTTCTCTATCGCTTTCTATCGCAGTACCGATGCTTTCATGGCTGCTAACTGGATCGAGATTGGGTTAGTCGATTACTGCTTTAAGCTATTAATCTGCTTACTCTTTTTCCTACCCGCTTACGGCATTTTATTGAACCTAATCCTCAAATATTTCTTTAACTATCAAACTAATAGTACCTATATTCAAGTACGCTGATTTTTATACGTCCGACAAATACCTGTCTCTTAATCAGATCGCCTGATTAAGAGATTGGACAAAGCAATAGTCTGCCGCCCTGCCCTAATAATTCGATATTATGTCAGTGATATTATTACGATTTCCTATTCTAATTTCGCTTTTTCGGTTAATTTTACTCTTATCAATTAGCAAAATTGATTGTAATGCTCGTTTTATAAGAATCTCTTTAAATTCCGCATTATCAATATTCGAATCCCATAAATCACCATTCGCATCAATGCCATCACAGGAAAAAATAAATAGATCGATCTCTAGACTTTTCAATTGTGTAATAAGTGATGAACTAATATAACAAGCATATTTACGATGCAGCACTCCCCCTGAACTGATTAATTGAATATTTTTCTTCTTTGATAATTCATGACAAATACGAATGCTATTGGTAAAAATAGTAATATTAATATCAGGAAGTTGCTTTGCCAGATACCAACATGTTGAACTTGCATCAAGTGCGATTATCATTCCTTCGTTTATCCAAGTCACAGCTTGCTGAGCAATAAGTGATTTACTCGAAAAATGGCTTTTAACCCGCATGTTAAAAGGATCACCATTATCCTGTGTTTCCCTGTTTAAACTTTTTGCTCTCCCATGCAGACGAAGAAGATGACCATGCTCTTGGAGAAATCGCAAATCTCGGCGTATTGTCTCTTTACTTACTTGCAAAACTACGGAAAGTTCAGTGGTTGTTAACGATTCATGGTGATGGAGAAGATCCATGATTTTTTGATGACGTTCATTTCTCATAAAGGAATCCCTTTTATATTGGGACAGAATAGGATGATTCTGCCCAATATCAGCATTAGAAAACCACGCCTTGTTTAGCAATATATTTCCACATTTAGCCGTGTTCTCTGTGACGATGATAGCAAAAACGTTACCATTTCCTACTTTAACCGGCATGTTTAAAAGAGATGGCGAGAAGAAATAAATAGGACAATTGTCTTTAACGGAAGATTACCTATTCCTATATAAAACTTTTAGCTAATGAATGATAAGCTTCTTGGTGCTCACCAGGTGTATACAGTTCATAGCGATAAGAAAACTGCTCACGAGCTTTCTCAGAGGATTCATAGCAACCGATACCAAACCATGCAAAGAAAGAAGCGCCTAACACCGTCGTCTCCGATTCATTAACGACTTTTATGGGTAGGTTTAAAATATCTGCTTTTATTTGATTCCAAAGATAATTTCGGCTACCTCCACCTACTAATATCAACTCCTTAGTATGAAATCCACTTATCTTTTCCAAAAGAGATAGGTTTTGTTTTAATTGATATCCCAATGCTTCTAATGCGGCACGATAAAAATGACGTCGTTCAGTATTTAACGTTATTCCGCACCATCCCGCCTCGGAGGTTAATAAACGACAATTCATTCTTAAGTTATTAGCGCCGGGAGGAACAGATAAAGCTTCATGGATCATTTGAAAATAAGCATCCGAAGGAGAAATTCCTTGCCAAAAAAGCTGTCTAATCCATTCAAGTATTCCAGAAGCCAACCATTGTAATCCGGGATTAAAGACCCCTTTTCTTGCATCCAATTCACATGTAGAGCCAGTATAATGAGGCAAGATATGGGTATTCACATGAGAAGTACGTACCATCAGAATTTCCCAAGTGCCGGAAGATAAAACAGGTTGATTCAAACCCGCACCTGAGCCAAATAAAGCAAATTGCGTATCATGTCCAGAAGAAATAACTGGAATTCCCGCAGGCAAGCGAAATTTTTTAGCTATCTCTGATGTCAAAGTACCAATTTGTTCACCGGCAGCAATGAGTTCAGGAAATAAAGTCTCTGAAATAGAAATCGCATCTAAAATATCCCCACTAAACTGCTCCTTATGAATATTTAGCAACTGACTAGTCCCGGCCATCGTTCTATCAGTTGACATCACTCCTGTTAATCGATAATTAATTAAAGAAGAAATAAATAACCATGCATGGGCTTTATCGTAGAGAGTAGGATGATTTTCCTTTAACCAAATTAATTTATAAAGCGTATTAAAATTAAATTGCCCGACACCGGATATCGTTTGCAATTTCTCAGCGGAGAAGTAACGCTCAATATTTTCAACAATAGGGATTGTTCGTGGACACTTCCAACTAATTATTGGATAAAGTAGTCCACCCTTTGCGTCGACCAATGTTCCATCAACACCAAAAGTCGTCACCGTTATTGCACGTATCTTATAACCCGATAATTGGGGGATAATCACACGACAACAGCCTGCCAACCGTTCTAAAATGGCATCCAGCGACCATATATGCCAGTGAGGATTGGCGTTATCAGGCTCGCTAGTATTCGGTGTTGACGCCTTTGCAATCACATTACCCTGAGAGTCAACCGCGATAGCCCGCACATTGGTGGCCCCACAATCCAAAACTAAAACCACATCTTGAACCATACGCTCTCCTGTCATGGAATAAGAGGCGGTACAATTCATACCGCCGGCAGCCACTATTTCTTATAGAGAGGCCCGTAGTTTTGGCAGGCTCGGTAATCTGAACCTTCTGGCTCCATACCGTGCGCACTCCATGCAGAAGGACGATAAATATCTTTCTCATCCACGTTATGCATACAAACCGGGATTCTGAGCATAGAAGCTAATGTAATGAAATCGGCGCCAACATGACCAATAGAAAGCACACCATGATTAGCCCCCAATTCGCCATAACGGAGTACACATCCTTAAAGGCGCCTCTACCGGTTAAACGCGGAACAAACCAAGTTGTCGGCCAGGTTTCATTTGTCCGCTTATCCAGAACGTCATGGATATCTTTAGGCAACTCCACACTCCAACCCTCAGCGATTTGCAGGACCGGGCCAAGACCTTTAATAATATTGACACGACTCAGGGTGAAAGGAACGCCGCCTTTTGTTAAGAATTTGGAGGAGAAGCCACCCCCTCTGAAATATTCATGAAGCGCCGGGCGCCATTGCGTTGCAGCCAGACAAGCATCCACTTCCTCTGCGGTAATTTCCCAATGAGGCTTCATCGTAGGATAGCCTTGAGCGTCTTTTTGGCAACAAGTTCCATCCAGCGTCGCAGAGCCTGAATTAATCAGATGAATCACCCCATTTTCAGCCTGTCCCGTAAGTTTTTTGCCCGTAACACGCTCGACAGATTCTGGAGACCAGAAAGTTCGAACATCAGCAAAAATCTGTGCCGTCCCTGTTAGCATATGGCCAAATAACATCACAACGCCATTTAGACTGTCATTCTCAGTTGCAACCGTAAAGGGCTGACGGATGCCGTTCCAGTCAAATGAACTATTTAAAATCGCTTCCGCAGTATCGCCATTGGGGTATTGATCTGTCCAATGACGTTGCCCCTGAAAACCCGCCACAATCGCGTTGTAGCCGAGTGCTTCTTCGCCATACCCTTTTTCTTTCAGTTTTGGGTTTCCCTGCATCATGTCGCGAATGCAAATAGCCATGAGTAAACTTTCGCGAAGAACCTGGCGACGACTTTCTGGTGAACGGTGATATTGCTTAGCATTCAGATCTTCACCATATTGGAAATACTTATCCGCCCAAGATAAGGCAAGTTCAAGTTCCTCTTCATCATATATTTGCTGATCAATACGACGGCGTAATTCTGTCATATCAACAGATTGGACTTTCATACCAAGCCAGGATTCAAAAAAATCATGATCAACCATTGAACCTGCAATGCCCATTGAGGCACCGCCAATAGAAAGGTAAGTTTTTCCTTTCATACTAGCAACGGCTAATCCAGCACGAGCAAATCGTAGCAATTTTTCTTTGACATCATCAGGAATACGAGTGTCATCGACATCTTGAACGTCATGCCCGTATATAGAAAAAGCGGGGATACCTTTTTGCGAGTGGGCGGCTAAAGCTGCCGCAAGGTAGACTGCACCTGGACGTTCCGTCCCATTAAATCCCCAAATAGCTTTTGGTCTTGTTGGCTCCATATCTAATGTTTCACTGCCATAACACCAACACGGCGTGACGGTAATTGTCAGACCAATATTTAATGCACTGAATTTTTCATCACAAGCCGCAGATTCAGCAAGACCAGCAATACATGTGTCTGCAATAACGCATTCAACAGGGGTGCCGCAAGCATGGTAAATATGTCCAGTTAATAAATTAGCTGTCGCTTTTGCCATATTCAGGGTTTGCTCTTCGAGTGATTCACGCACTCCCATACGGCGGCCATCAATAACTGGGCGAATACCAATCTTGGGTAAATTCATATTCTTTCTCATGCGATTTCCTCCATACAAATAAAGTTGTTATTTGCTTTCTTAATTAAACGGATGACCAGGTAACGCATTCGCTCGGAATTTTGCGAAAATAAAGATCACAACAAAACAGAAAGCAGGCACAAGCTCAGCCGTAGGAATGTGGCCCACTGCATCACTGACAAATCCCATAATAGGCGTCACAATGCCACCTCCAACAATCGTCATTACAATAAGTGAAGAACCATATTTGGTATCCTGACCTAATCCTTTAATTCCTAATGAAAAGATAGTTGGGTATTGAATAGACATAAACATACTACAAATGGTCAATGCAATTAAACCGATGTATCCCCCCACCAACGCGGAAATAATGCAAAGGATCATGGAGATCAAAGCATAACAAGCTAATACTTTTTCCGGAGCAAATCGCTTAACTAACCAAGTACCCGTCGATCGACCGATAAAGAAAAACACCATTGTCGCTGTCAGATAATTGGCGGCATATCCCGGAGTCATACTTGGAATTTCATCAACAGCATAACGAATCAGGTAACTCCAGCAAGCTGTTTGCGCACCGACATAGCAAAATTGCGCTAACACTGCCCAGCGCCAATGCTTGACTTTAATAAGGCGACCTAAAGACTCAAAAAATGGGCTGTTATTATCATGCGTATCACTTTGTATCACTGGAAATTTAGTAAATAAAATCAAGAATGCAATCATTAAAACAGCAGCAGCGATAATCATATAAGGGGACTGTACCGCTAAGACGAGACTGTGATTATAAGTATCAAGTTGTTCAACAGTCATTTTATCAAGTGTTTCTTGGGGAAAATGAGGGACATCAGATAAAATTAAACTTTGCCCAAAAATAACGGCGACAATTGCCCCAAACGAGTTAAATGTTTGTGCCAGATTAATGCGAAAATGCCCGGTTTTTTCAGGACCCAATACCGTGACGAAAGGATTAGCCGCTGTTTCCAGGCACCCTAACCCCGCAGCGATAATAAACAGCCCCACCAGGAATAGTGTATAACTCATCGCTTCTGCGGCAGGCCAAAAAAGGGCGGCGCCAACAGCATAAAATAATAATCCAGTAATTATCCCTGCTTTATAATTTAACTTATTCATTAATATGCCAGCAGGAATAGGAATAATAAAATAACCAAAATAAAATGCCGATTGAATTAATCCCGCTTGGAAATTTGTTAAGACAAAAGCTTTTTGAAATTGAGGCAACAATATATCATTTAAGTTATTTGCCACAGCCCATAGAAAGAAGAGAGAACATAAAAGAATAAAAGGGATTAAATAACCTCTGTTTTTTTTATTATCCCGCACTATATTTGATTGTATCGATATATTATCCATAGCTCCCTCATCTATCGCAGTTGATACTGTAAGCCTTCCAGAATCAGTCATATTTTTAGCTATCTGTAAGATAAGAAAATGATCCCAATCACACTTATTTATTCATACCGATAAATTGTGAACCTAATCACTAAAATTAGATCCATTACACATGCCCGTTTGTGTTTTTTTTATTTAACTCGGTCATAAAGATGACCGTATAATATTTTTTATGAAAAAACGGTCAATAAAACCAATAAATGACCGTTTGAGTTAGAAATGAAAAATACGGAATAAAAAAATAAATATAGATATCTTTAACCCCCAAAAAGTGATAAAAACATTTGAGCTTAATCACAAAAATTAATTTAAATATTTATTTAAAAACAACAAAGTATTACAACAAAAACAAATAGCAAACTTCATTTATTTTTCATTGACTAGCATAAAAGCATACTTCGAGTTTAAACAAGGTAAATAATCATGAAAAGAAATACATTATCTCGTGAAATTATTAATATATGCTTAGAAATGACCCGACTAGGATTAAATCAAGGCACTGCGGGTAATGTCAGCGTCCGTTATCACAATGGAATGTTAATTACGCCGACAGGAATCCCTTATGAACAATTGACTGAAACACATATTGTTTATGTAGATGAAAACGGTCAACCTGAGAATAATAAGATCCCTTCGAGTGAATGGCGCTTTCATCAGGCGGTCTATCATGCCAGACCCGATGCCAATGCCGTTGTCCATAATCATGCAATTCATTGCACAGCGGTTTCTATTTTAAATAAGCCAATCCCGGCCATTCATTACATGATTGCAGCAGCGGGAGGAGATTCAATTCCCTGTGTACCTTATGCAACATTTGGCACCAAACAACTTTCTGACTATGTATTTAATGGTTTTAAAAACAGAAAAGCCATTCTATTACAGCATCATGGGATGATTGTTTGTGAGGCTAATCTACAAAAAGCACTGTGGCTCGCGCATGAAGTTGAAGTGCTCGCTCATCTATATTTACAGACCCTGGCGATCCAAAATCCAGTTCCTATTCTAAGCCCGGAGGAAATAGCAATTGTGCTTGAGAAATTTAAGACATATGGCTTAAAAGTTGAAAAAAATTGAAAAAATAGGACCATTTTGTCAGGCAGTCATTATGGCACTAACTGCACCAAACGCAGCCAGATCAATGAAGAAGAAGGGCCTGTTCCAGTGCAAAGATCCGGGCATAGATCAAAAAAACACACATTTCCTACTATAAAACGGGTATAACAACTTTATTTATCCATAACCAACCATTAATTTTTATAGATGGTGTTAGCCTGTTAAGTAATTTAAGTACTTTTTCACCCGAAGACAGTTTACCGGTTTGTCACATTTTGTTCTCTGTTCGTTAGGAAAATTGATGCGACAAACAGATATTGAGTTTCCACAAAAGGAATATTCTTATGTTGAAAATTATTCAATCCCCCTCCAAATATATTCAGGGACCTGATGCCCTGCTCCATATTGGTAAATATACAAAAACTATCGCCGACCACGTTTTGGTTATCATCGGTAATTCCGCGATGAAATTGGTGGGAGATACCGTTCATAACAGCCTGGAACAGTATGAAATTACTCGCCATTTTGAAGTGTTTGGCGGTGAATGTAGTCGGAATGAGATTAAACGCCTGTCTGACATTCTTAAAAAACATGAATGCCAAGCCGTTATTGGTATCGGTGGCGGCAAAGTACAAGATACCGCAAAAGCGGTCGCTTACGAATCCAGACTACCTGTTCTGATTGCCCCCACTATCGCTTCCACTAATGCCCCAACCAGTGCTCTCTCAGTTATTTACAGCGATGATGGCAAATTCGAAGACTATCTGTTTCTCCCCACAAACCCAGATATTGTCTTAATCGATACCAGCCTTATCGCTAAAGCCCCAACCCGTTTTCTGATTGCCGGAATTGGCGACGCGTTGGCAACTTACTTCGAAGCCCGTGTTTGTGGAGACGGCCATAAACCTCGAATGACAGATGGTGGGATATCCCGTACCGCAATAGCCCTTGCTCATCTCTGTTACGAAACTTTGTTAGAAGAGGGCTATAAAGCAAAACTGGCTGTTGAAGCGGGCGTCAGTACACCTGCGGTGGAAAATGTCATCGAAGCTATTACTTACTTAAGCGGCCTGGGCTTTGAAAATACGGGAGTAGCCGCCGCGCATTCCGTACACAATGGCTTTACCGTATTAGAAGAATGCCACCACATGTACCACGGCGAAAAAGTCGCCTTTGGGATATTAGTTCAACTAATACTGGAAAATAGCCCAAATGAAGAATTAGACACTTTCCTTGATTTCTGTGTACAGATGGGACTACCGGTTACTCTGGATCAACTTGGGGTAAAAGATGGTGAAAAACTGAAAGAAAAAGTGATGGCAGTAGCGAAAGCCAGTTGTGCCGAGGAAGAAACCATTCACAACCTGCCTTTTGAAGTGACACCGGAAAAAGTGTACGCCGCTATTATGGCTGCTGACCGGATGGGACGCGACTGGCTGTATTAAGTTTAACAAGAGCGGGCAAATTGTCCGCTCAATTTGTTGACAAGGCACTGATTTTTTATTTAATCATTTGTTTTAATGAAGTCTCATTCATCAAACAGAGCCTGCCGCCATATTTAAGAACCCCGCCTCCCCAAATTTTTATTCCTGAAAAGATCTCATCACTTAAGTACTAACAGATTAACTCAAAATATAAATTCACTATTCTGATTTTTTCAACTTAATAACATCACTCCAATTATTAATAAGAAATGTGCATTCATGACATCCAATTTGGCTTCCTTTATTAAAATACTCTTTGGCCTTATTAAAATCTTGATTTACACCAATCCCATTTAAATAATTGGTTCCGATGGTGCGATAGCCTTCAAAATATCCACTTTCTCCAGCTAATTCGAAAAGTGCTCTCGCATCTGAGTATCTATTTTCATCCTCTAAAATAAATCCCAAATTAACCATAGATCTTAACTTATATTTATCATTTCTTGATATAGATAACTTATATCTTTTACTGGCTTCTTGACGATAACCTTCTGTTTGTTGTATTACAGCGAGCATCCAGTTTGCATCTATATTACCACTATTTGCTTTCTCTATTAACGCATGATATTCATCTTCATTTTTAGGCATTGGAATAGAGAATTCTGATAAAAAATCATCTGAATGATTGAAGACAATCGATGGGATATCTTGTATGTTAATATCTGAACTCTGAACAATAAAAGAAAAAAAGAATAGTGAGTAGAGAAAATATTTCTTATTTTTTACAAAAAAATTACTCATAATATAATCTCGCTAAAAGTATTATTTATCCCTATTATGTCAATATTTGAATTTAGTGACGCCATCTGTATGTTTTTATCCACAGCAAAAAACACATCCACTATCTTAGTCGTATCCCCATTATTCCAGAGTACTGAGCTTTCAAGCCCATGAATATTACCATTTATATCCTTGAATCCATTTTCTTTATAGGTAAGATTTATAGCAGAGATTCCTGATTCACTTAATTTATACAACTCTCCATTATCAGTTATACCATCTTTATTGGCATCAATCCATAACTCTAATGAATTCCATAGACTATCATTTTGATTAAAAATACCATCAAAATTATCGTCAAGATCTGCTAATGCAGCAAACCCATTTGCTGATTTGATTCCATTTTTTAATATAGAATTATTCCCAAACAACTCATTTCCGTTATTTATTTTTCCATCTCCATTTTTATCCCATACCAGAAATGCATTATTGGCTTCTATCCATCCTGAACTTTCAACAATACCATCATTATCATGATCAAAATATATAGAACCATTTTCCGCTATGGTAATAATACCATCGCCAGTTAAATCAATAATAAGTGGTGTCTCTGTACTTTTCTGATCTTCAACAATTTCTTCAAGATTATCTAATACGGCATTTGGACTCATTCCTCGTAATTCCTGAATGAAATCTATACCATGTTTATCATTATCATAATGTGAAACTCGAAGAATTGAGTTTACAAAATCTATACAGTTATTAGTAAGGAGGTTATAATTCGGCTTAAAATCATAGAAATTTCCATTTTTTAAATCAGAAATGTAATTTCTCATATTATGAACAACACTTTCTGAATATATTGGATATGTAACACTGGAAATTTTTGATTTATCGTATGCGATTGAATCTCTAAAAGTTATGTTCTCAACTCCTCCTACTTGCTTATTATCACCCAAGCCCCATCCGATTGATTCACCCTGAAATTCAACCCATACATGTCCAAAAGTAGATTTGCTAACGTCTCCTGCCGAATTAGTATATTTAGTACCTGAAGGCGCTATTTTTACTGTTATTGTTTCTACATGCATTCCTTTAAAATTTTCGTTAAAAACTTTATCAACTAACCCATAGTCTTTACTTGGCATAGTTATTTCCTTATTGAAAACTTCCATGATTATCTTTGATAAATTAAAGAAAATACAATTTACTACAAATGGAAATAATTATCAATATCACTACCGAAATTTTATAAGTTTATATAAAAAAATCAAATTAATAATTTACTAATATTTTATCTTTATTATTATATTCTTCGACAAGAAATTAAAACTGTTAGCATTTTACTTCCGTTACTATTTTGGCTCCTACTGTTGCCTTGAGTACAGCCACAGCGATCACAATGAATTTTTCTGTAATTATTGATACGACAAAGGTCATAAAAATGAAAAAAAATCATTTTAGCTAATACAATGAGTATCCACTGAAAAGCAAATAATTTCTGTTAATACTGCTTGCAGTGAAGTGAAAATCAATCAACCACGTTGTTGAGCAACGAGAAAACGCACTGTTCAAAATCAGTGCGTTAGGAAAAAAATTTATCGAGTCTATTCAGGCCAAAAATTTTCATCCATTATTTGCTCAAATGTCCAAGGACAAGTTTCAGGAAACATATTCCGATTAATTAGCGTTTCTTTTTCTGCTAATCGACGAGCAGCGATGTAAGCTTTTTCCAAATGCTCATCCAACTTATTTTTCAAACTAGGAGATTCTTGCAAACAGTCAATTGCCTTATCACGTTGTTCTTCAATGGTCAGTTCCAAACTTCGCCCTCTGCGATCTGCCTGATATCTCCATTTCAGTAAGTGTGCGAGTAAAATTTCCAACCGGGATCGTAATTCTCTGCGCTCGCTTCTCCCCATAGCCTCAATTTCCTCAAGAAGATTTTCCGTATCCAACTGGCTCAAATCACCAGAACGAAGCAAGCCTGCCTGCTCTTGCGTCCAACCATAAAAATCGCTGTCATAACGTGTCGTCATGGTTCCTCCACTTGTATATCAGCTATACAACTGCATAAATTATGTGTCTGGCAGATTATTGGCATACCGTCAAAACAGTATATTTATCATCAAAATTGATTAGCAGCCCATTCACCATAAAGGTACAGCACAGTATTGCAGCTTAAAGCCGGTGGTTTTACCCTTTCATTTGGAAGAATAAATTTATCGAGTCTATTCAGGCCAGAAATTCTCATCCATTATTTGCTCAAACGTCCAAGGACAAGTTTCAGGAAATACACTACGCCTAATATTAGTTTCCCTCTCCGCTGCAATAATGGCATCACCATAAGCATCAGAGGAAATTTCGCTAAGTTCTGACTTTAAGCTGGGATTTTTTTTAAGACGACGGGCTATTTTTCTTCTCTGCTCTTCAATCGTAAGCTTCCAGCTCCGGCCTTGCCGTTCAGATTGGAATTGCCATTTTAGGAGGTGAAGAAACAGTACCTCAAGACGAGATTCCAGCTCGTTTCTTTGGCTATTTCCCATACTTTCTATTTCCTCCGAAAGGTTTTCCCTATCCAATTGACTCAAGTTACCGGAACGAAGCAAACCTGCCTGCTCCCGAGTCCAACCATAAAAATCGCTGTCATAACGTATCGTCATGGGTTCCTCCACTGGGTATATCAGCTATACAACTGTATAAATTATGAGTCTGGCAGATTATAGGCATACCGTCAAAACAGTATGTTTATCGTTAAAATCGATTAGCAGCCCATTCACCGTCAATTGAAACGTTTCCCTTGTCTGAAAGGATACACATATAGAAGATGCATAAAATCTACGGTTTTTGTTTGATAAAGAACAAAAACGAACCAAAAACGCTCACCAGCAATTAAGTAAAGCTCGTTATTGTGACAATAGTCACAATTTCATTGGTAAAGTACATTTTAAAAAGTTAACAAATCACTCAGAATTGTCGCCGGGGCAGAACAACTTTAACAACTGAGGGTTGTTTCACAGATAGGTTGGGTTATTTCTACTATCATAATTTTCGTTATGGAAAATAACCACTTACAAAACCTTTCATTTTCCCATCCGGTGGCATTAGTCAACCGGCGAGCTATTTATATAACTAGAAATGCCATCGGAGGCAAAATATGTTAAGTATTTTCAAGCCGGCACCTCATAGGTCCCGGCTGTCAACAGAACAGATAGATCCCGTCTATCGTCGCTTACGCTGGCAAATTTTTATGGGGATCTTCTTTGGCTACGCGGCTTATTATCTGGTAAGGAAAAACTTTGCTCTGGCAATGCCTTATCTGGTTGAGCAGGGTTTTTCCAAAGGGGATCTCGGTTTCGCGCTATCAGGGATCTCTATCGCATACGGCATCTCCAAATTCATCATGGGCTCCGTATCCGACCGTTCTAACCCACGATTCTTCTTACCTGCGGGTCTGCTCCTCGCGGCGGTTGTTATGCTGTTTATGGGTTTCGTACCCTGGGCAACTTCCAGCATCACTACCATGTTCATACTGCTGTTCCTATGTGGCTGGTTCCAGGGTATGGGTTGGCCTCCTTGTGGTCGTACTATGGTGCACTGGTGGTCACAGAAAGAGCGTGGCGGTATCGTTTCTATCTGGAACTGCGCGCACAATGTCGGCGGAGGCTTACCGCCATTGCTATTCCTGTTGGGTATGGCGTGGTTCAATGACTGGAAAGCCGCACTTTACATGCCAGCTTTCGCCGCCATTCTCGTTGCATTGATTGCGTTCGCGCTGATGCGTGACACACCACAATCCTGTGGCTTGCCACCAATCGAAGAGTATAAAAACGACTATCCATCTGATTATACAGAGAAAGATGAAAAAGAATTAACCGCTAAACAGATTTTCATGCAGTACGTGTTACCGAACAAACTGCTGTGGATGGTTGCTATGGCTAACGTATTTGTTTATCTGCTACGTTACGGCATTCTTGATTGGTCGCCAACTTATCTGCGTGAAGCCAAACATTTCGCACTGGATAAATCTTCATGGGCTTATTTCCTGTACGAATATGCCGGTATCCCAGGCACGCTACTATGTGGTTGGATGTCAGACAAAATATTTAAAGGTAACCGTGGTGCAACCGGTGTGTTCTTTATGACACTGGTCACGATTGCAACTATCGTATTCTGGCTGAACCCACCAGGTAATCCAGCGGTAGATATGGCTTGTATGCTGACTATTGGTTTCCTTATCTACGGCCCGGTTATGCTGACTGGTCTACATGCCCTTGAGCTTGCTCCCAAGAAAGCCGCCGGTACAGCCGCTGGCTTCACCGGCTTATTTGGTTACTTAGGCGGCTCTGTTGCTGCAAGTGCTATCATCGGCTACACCGTTGACTTTTTCGGTTGGGACAGCGGCTTTATGGTAATGATTGGCGGGAGTATCTTGTCCGTTATTCTATTGCTAATCGTTACAATTACCGAAAGCAAACATAAACAAGAAATCACCCAACAATATGGCTAATCTCTGTCATTAAACTGTGATATATCACCGATAATATTAATTACGCCGCAGCATTTATATGTTGCGGCTTTTTTCAGCATCTAAACTAAGCTAAGAGATTATGTCAGTCAGTGTCTAACACAATCAAGCGCACAGTTTAATGAGATAGATTTCATCTCATAACTAAAACGGAGAAACACACATGCAAACTCCAATCAAAACAATAATAACAGGTATTATTTTAGCCTCATCTATGTCAGGTATCACCCAAGCGGCAGACAAGATTGTTATCGCCCATCGAGGCGCAAGTGGATATCTGCCTGAACACACTCTGCCGGCCAAAGCGATGGCTTATGCCGAAGGTGCGGATTATCTGGAACAAGATCTGGTTATGACTAAAGACGATGAGCTGATAGTCTTACATGACCATTACCTTGATCGCGTCACTGACGTTGCCAGCAAATTCCCCGGCCGTACTCGTCAAGACGGACGCTACTATGCCATCGACTTTACCTTGTCTGAAATAAAATCATTAAAATTCACAGAAGGCTTCGATATTAAAAACGACCGACAAATACAAAATTTCTCCAACCGTTTTCCAATGTGGAAGTCTGATTTCCGAATCCACACTTTTCAAGAAGAGATTGAGTTTGTTCAGGGATTGAATAAATCTACCGGAAAAAACATCGGCATTTATCCTGAAATCAAGGCACCTTGGTTCCATCAGCAAGAGGGTAAAGATATTTCCACTAAGGTGCTGACAGTGCTAAAAGAGTATGGTTACACCAAGAAAAGTGACAAAGTTTACCTCCAATGTTTTGATGTCAACGAACTTAAACGCATCAAAAACGAACTGGAACCTAAGTTAGGCATGGATCTGAAGCTAATTCAACTTATCGCCTACACTGACTGGAATGAAACCTATGAAAAGCAACCAGACGGCAAATGGACAAATTACAGCTATGACTGGATGTTCAAACCCGGAGCTATGCAAAAAGTGGCAAAATATGCTGATGGCATTGGCCCTGATTACCATATGATTGTGTCTGAGGATTCCACCCCAACCAATATTAAGTTAACCGGTATGGTGAAAGAGGCTCACGCTAATAATATGAAAATCCATCCATATACGATTCGGGTTGATCAACTACCTAAATACGCCGCCAGCGGCGATCAACTTTTCGATATCATATATAACCAAGCGGGCGTAGATGGTGTATTCACCGATTTTCCTGACTTAGGTGTGAAATTCCTGCAAAAACAGCATCAACATAAATAAGATGCAAACAGGGCGCTTCAATCTGCGCCCTGTTCCTATCGCTTAATAATTACGCCTTAGTTATCGAAAAAGCCATAACATCACTGAGCTTTTCAGCCCGCAAAGCCAACATCACCAAACGATCGACACCAAGCGCCACCCCTGCGCACTCAGGCATCCCTTGTTTCAGGGCGCCAATCAGATTTTCATCAATCGGTCGAACAGGTAAACCCAATTCTGCTCGTTTACGGTTATCCTGTTCAAAACGCTGATGCTGCTCATGACTATCAGTTAACTCACGGAAGCCATTCGCCAATTCAACGCCTTTAAAATAGACTTCAAAACGCTCTGCCACCCGATGATCTTCTTTGCTGATTTCCGCCAGAGAAGCCTGAGAAGCCGGAAAATGGTAGATAAAAGTTGGCTTTTCAGTACCAATATGCGGTTCAACGCCAACAGCAAACAAAAGTTGCAATAAAGTATCCCGATCCTCTTCTACATCAGCAATATTACTCAGATCCAGTTTGGCCGCGACTTCACGCAACTTTTCTTTCTCTGCTGATAGCGGATCGATATCCAGATAACGCAGGAAAGCTTGTTGATAAGAGAGTGATTCCGCATTTTCACAGTCAAGGATCTGTTGAAGTAAATCATCAACTTCATTCATCAAACGATACATATCATAGTGAGGACGATACCATTCCAGCATGGTAAATTCAGGATTATGGTAACGACCCGCCTCTTCATTACGGAAGCAGCGACTCAGCTGATAAATTGGGCCACTTCCTGCTGCCAACAGGCGCTTCATGTGATATTCCGGGCTTGTCATCAGGTAAAGAGTCATACCATCCGCGGCACCTGGACCAACAAACTCCGTCTGAAAAGGAAACAATTGAATATCAGTCACTGTAAACTGACCCATCGCAGGCGTTTCAACTTCCAATACCCCACGATCTGCGAAAAAGCGCCGTATTTCTGCTAAAATAGTCGCTCGTTTCAACAAGTTGGCGATAGGTGCGCTTGGCTGCCAGTTTGCTGTTTCGCTCATGTAAATGACTCCAAAATAAAACCAAACGTGCAGTCTACCTGCATCACACATATCAGACAAATTATTACCGTCTGATCATCCCGGAACAACTTAGCTTGTCTCGCATCAAGACTATCGCAGATTGACTACTGCCGGATATATTATTAGCTATCTGCCAAAATATTACCGCCAGATAAACAATAAAATAGTGATCGATTTTTCCTGACACAACAAAGCCAATACCAGACAAAATCACCATTTACTCTAACAGAGTTATCAATTTAAAATGGCAAAATGCATCTATATGGGTTTTATCCGCCTTAATATAATTAATACCTTTTATGCTGATCCTACTCAAATATTTTTCATTATCTGCCTTTAGTACTATCAAATTATAGCCGACATCTTCTACAGCAAACGTAGAATAAACATCAACACTCAATTTTGTAGCTTCAATATAATTACCGCCAGGACGATAAACCCGACTCAAATATAACCCATTGTCTGCCCGAAGTGCCATTGTATAAGCATCAAATAGCGTCACTACATACCGGGAAGAAGCACCAATAGTATATCTTCCAGCCTGAATGTAATTAATCTTTCCTTGACTGAATCGACTCAAATAGAGTCCATTATCTGCCTGCAAGGCGATAGTGTGCTCTGATAATGCCATCATACCCTCCGTTTAAATATATACCCGTCATCTTTCAAGTTGCCTCTTTGTTGGCTGCACTCACTCACCCCAGTCACATCGTTATCTATGCTCCCGGGGATTCGCTCCCTCGCCGTCGCGATGCATCTTGAAATCCATAGGGTATAATTAATTACTTTATAGAATACCATTTAAACTTCATATCGACTCTCTATGCCCATAGAAAATAAAATTCCCTTGTTGAATATATACTACTGCCGTTAAACAATAAAATATATCCTCTCTTTATTATGGACGATATAGCCAATTATTACTTATAATTATTAAATAACCAGGGGAAATTATCATATTAAAATTAAGATATTATAAGGAAACTGAAAAATAATTTAAGATGATAATTATAATATGACCAGTAACACGAAGAATACATTATCAATAAAATTATCATGAAATATAATTAATGTTTTACCTGATGTATTAAATGACTAATCCTATTATTTTAATAGTAAAACAATAGTGGTCAAATAAAACTGACCACCATAATAATACGCCAGAAGAGATCACAATTGTCCAATTACAGTTTTATAAATTTAAACTGGCAATATATATCTAAGTCG
The DNA here is from genome assembly GCF_019090985.1 of Photorhabdus akhurstii. Lineage (NCBI taxonomy): Bacteria > Pseudomonadati > Pseudomonadota > Gammaproteobacteria > Enterobacterales > Morganellaceae > Photorhabdus > Photorhabdus akhurstii. The sequence goes on from NZ_CP020335.1 coordinate 4,776,226, forward strand.
TATTTATCCGGTTTAATATAGTTAAAAATACCACCAGAATTGTTCCGGCTCAGATATTTTCCATTATCCGCACACAAAGCTATAACATTATCGTCGATATATTCTAAAATAAAAGTAGAATAAACATCAATGTCTGATTTTATCGCTACTATATAATCACTACCAGCCAGAGAGATCCGACTTAAATAGAGGCCATTGCTTGCACGAAGGGCTATCTTATTAGAGCTAAGTTGTGTTACAGAATATTTTGTGTAAATATCAATAATAGATTTATTAGCTTCAATAAAGTCAAATCTTCCTCCTCGATCAATTCGACTTAAATAGCATCCATTATCTGCTTGTAATGCAATAGGGCTACTTGATAATCCCATAACATTCTCCTGTTTATACCCGTCATCTTTCTAGTTGCCTCTTTGTTGGCTGCACTCACTCACCCCAGTCACATAGTTATCTATGCTCCCGGGGATTCTCTCCCTTGCCGCCGCGATGCATCTTGAAATCCATAGGGTATAGATATATTTAGTTTATTTTGGTCAACTATATTATTTATAGCGCATTAATTTAAGCATCACATTTTACTATTCCTGTAAATATAAAATCTTTTCAATGAATATATACAACCAATATAATTATTAAATACCAAAATATATTTTTATATCTATTTTGAATGATATGATAATTTAAGATTTAATTATAATATTCATTAAATATAAATCATTTTCACATTTAAATTATAAAACCACAAACTATAAATAAAAGTTATTTTTAATTATTAATTTCAACATTATAAATAACTTTAAAACCCATTATTATTTAATTATCTTAAAATAAGTAATAGGTTTTTATCTGACATAGTAAATGGCTGATATTATTAGTACAAAAATAAGACAAAATAATAGTGGCCAGTTTTACCTGTCCACCATAAAAAACTCAAATAAAGATCATTACTTATGCAATTAATGTAGTCACTTTAAAGCGGCAATACACGTCTAAATTAACTTTATCCGGCTTAATGTAATCAACACCATTCTGAGTGATTCGACTTAAATATTTCCCGTTATCCGCGCGTAGAGCAATCACATTACATCCGACATCCTCTACTGTAAACGTAGAATAAACATCAATACTCGATTTCGCTGCTTCAATATAATCACCACCAGTTCGAGTAATCCGGCTCAAATAAAGCCCATTATCAGCAAGAAGCGCTATCTTATTAGTACCAAGCTGTATTAATTTATATCTTGAGTATATATCAATGGCAGATTTAACAGCTTCAATATACTGAACCCCCGCCAGATCTACTCGACTCAGGTAGAGATTATTATCTGCTTGTAATGCAATAGTGATATTTGGTAATCCCATAATATTCTCCTATTTAAATACATTTTGATTTCTTAAATTAATTAAGTTAAATGACTTTAATCATGAAAAACTATTTAAATGTTACTTATCCCTATACCTGTAAAAACAAAACTCCTTTACTAAATATAGGTCATTAAAATCAAATGGCAAATTATATTTCCACATCTATTTTCAATAACATGGTTATTTTACTTTCAATTATAACATCCATAAAACAAACAGAAGTCATTTTTATATTTAATTTAAATAATAATTATAGAAAATAAAAATAACTTAAGATTATTAATTATAATATCATCAGAAGAAATAAATTATCTGAATCTCACTGGATATTTACACAATTTCTAATACTGACAAAAATATCAGATAAGTTAAATTCACACTACACAGACTGTGTGCTCAGCCCCACCATAACACTCCATTATTTTCCTCAAAAGGCACTCTCATTACCAGATCGTGATGAACGGAAGAAAAAAATAACTTATTCCTGTCTCAGATCATATTTTTGTAAGTGACTGCTCCCCTCCGTAAAGAGGGTGTCGCAAAAGGTTAAGGTCACTTTTTCAAGCATCAAGTTAAATTCAATCACTGACTTTGGGCAGCCTGTTATTTGTATGGATAACAGGCTAAAAATAATCCCTAATATCAGAGCCACCGCTCTTGATAAGTTATAGGCCATTGCATGCAGGGAAAACTCCAGCTTTACCGCTGACAATCCCTTACGCCGAAAGCGTTCCAGTCTCTGAATTCCCCGTAATGCCGAAAATACCGGTTCTACCAGGCTCTTTCGTTGACTCAATATCTGTTTTGACTCGGGTCGGGCCATATGCAAACGAAGCGCCTCCCTCCCTTCATCTTCCGGATAACGTTTTATTTTTCTTCCTCCTTTAGCCTTTGTGCAGCCCGCTTTCTGCGGGCATCCGGCACAATTGTCAGCGCTATAAACCCGATAGGGCCGCGTTTTTTCAGTGGCTTTCACTGTACTTTGCAGGGACAATTGGTGATGCGCAGGACAAATATAGCAATCTTGCTCAGCATCATAAGTAAATAATGATTTAGGATAGATTTTTCGTGCACGCTGTCGGTCTGAATTTTCTGCACAAAACAGCAAGATCTGATGTTTCTTCGCCTCAGCAATCACATCGTCATGGAAATAACCGGCATCCAATATCAATTTTTCCGGGTGACCGCCCGAGATAGTGAGATTCTGCGCCAATAACGCGGCCATCACTTGGGTTTCACTGGAGGGATCGACCGTGTGAGCGACGATAAGACGTCTGTTGTTGACTAAAACAGACGGTTTATAGGAAGTTGAAAATCCCCTTCCCCGCTTAAGTTTCTGGACGACGGCTTCGGGTTCTGTTGGATTGATACGCAGTTGGCTGGCATCCTTCCCTTTTTTTTCGCGATTTTCTTGTCGGCGCCGTAATACGCTGGCTCCCTGTTCCAATTGCTTTATGCGTTTTTCTGTCTGCGCTGTGGCAGGGGTGGCCGTGAGAGTATTTTTTTCACGTGAAATCGCTTCCTGAGTTAAAAGGTGGTAATGAGAACAGGCCGCCTCTATCACTGTCCCGTCACCGGCCAGGCACGAGCCGTCCGAATGACTACGGTGCAAAATGGATAAGGTCAGTGCCTTAAAAAACGAGCCCGTCAGGACGGATTGGTGCTGATAAATAAAACGCCCAAGACTGGCATGATCGGGCGTAATTCCCTGACTGACAAAAATACAGCCTAAATCTAAACGCGCAAGTCGTTCAAGTTCTCTGAGCGAGCAGTGTCCTTTCATGATCCCATAAAGCAGGATCCCTATCATGGAGCGTGGAGAATAAGGGGCTCTCCCTGTCGAAGCATAATGGCGTTCAAAAGGGCCCCAATCTTGCTCATCAAGAATGTCAGTAACAATAAATGCGCTACGCTCCCCCATTTGCCTGAGATAATCAGAAAGGGAAAGGGAGCCATCCAATACAGGTAAGTGCTGAGCTTTGACAAACTGACGTCCGGTATGAAGGGAAGGTTCCCGTTTTCGAATGAATAAGGTCATAAAAGATCTGCGCTTAAAAGAAGTACGCAGATCTTAACGGATAATACACGCCTTTTGCGACACCCTCGCACTGGGCGAGGGTTTACGGCGGATTTTGCTAAATCTGACAATAATACCCTTTCATATCAAATTTATCTCACTTGGAAATCGCTATACTTAATCCAATACAAATAGTGATAAATAGCTGTCCTTAATCGTTAAAGCACAAGATTTTATCTACAAAATCTTGCGATATAAGAAACAATAACAACAACATTTAGGAAAGTTACGACGATTTTGCTTATTAATTAATTTAACTTAAATAATGGAGAAGCACAGTGCAAATTTTTAATGCCGATCTCGCTATTATCGGAGCCGGAGGCGCTGGTCTACGTGCCGCAATTGCCGCCGCTGAAGCTAATCCTCAAATGAAGATTGCTCTGATCTCAAAAGTTTACCCAATGCGTAGCCACACGGTGGCAGCGGAAGGTGGATCAGCCGCAGTCACCCAAGCTCACGACTCCTATGACTTCCATTTCAACGACACAGTATCCGGTGGCGACTGGTTATGTGAGCAAGATGTTGTTGAATATTTCGTCGAACATTGCCCGATAGAAATGATCCAGCTAGAGCAGTGGGGCTGCCCGTGGAGTCGTAGAGAAGATGGTTCCGTCAATGTGCGTCGTTTTGGTGGTATGAAAATAGAGCGTACTTGGTTCGCTGCGGATAAAACTGGCTTCCACATGCTGCATACGCTATTCCAGACTTCCCTTAAGTACCCTCAAATCCAGCGCTTTGATGAACATTTTGTCCTCGATATTCTGGTGGACGAAGGGCAAGCATGCGGTCTGGTTGCACTAAATATGATGGAAGGCGCCAGAATTCAGATAAGAGCCAATGCCGTTATTATGGCAACCGGTGGTGCAGGCCGTGTATACCGTTACAATACCAACGGCGGTATTGTGACCGGTGATGGTATGGGCATGGCATTCCGTCACGGCGTACCACTGCGTGATATGGAATTTGTTCAGTATCATCCAACCGGTTTGCCAGGCTCAGGTATCCTAATGACAGAAGGTTGTCGTGGTGAAGGCGGAATTCTGGTCAACAAAGATGGCTACCGCTATTTACAAGATTATGGCCTCGGCCCTGAGACTCCATTAGGCAAACCTGAAAACAAATATATGGAACTAGGTCCTCGTGACAAAGTTTCTCAAGCTTTTTGGCATGAATGGCGTGCCGGTCGTACTATTTCAACTCCACGTGGCGATGTGGTTTATCTTGATCTCCGCCATTTGGGAGAGAAGAAATTGCTTGAACGCTTGCCCTTCATCTGTGAACTGGCAAAAGCGTATGTCGGCGTTGATCCCGTTAAAGAACCCATTCCGGTCCGACCTACGGCACATTACACAATGGGCGGTATCGAAACTGACCAGAAATGTGAAACTCGCATTAAAGGGTTGTTCGCTGTCGGTGAATGTTCTTCTGTCGGCCTGCATGGCGCAAACCGCCTTGGTTCCAATTCTCTGGCTGAATTGGTGGTCTTTGGCCGTCTGGCCGGTGAAGAAGCTGTAAAACATGTTCAACAAACCAAATCCGTTAATGACCGCCCATTAGACGCCCAGGCACGTGATGTAGTCGCACGTTTGAACAACTTACTGAAACAAGAAGGGACGGAAAGTTGGTCGAAAATCCGTGATGAAATGGGTATCTCGATGGAAGAAGGCTGCGGTATCTATCGCACCCCTGAACTCATGTTAAAAACGATCGATAAGATTGCCGAATTAAAAGATCGCTTCAAACGAGTGAAAATCACCGATAACACCAATGTGTTCAACACGGATCTACTGTACACCATTGAGCTTGGCTTTGGCTTGGATGTGGCTGAATGTATGATTCACTCTGCGATAAACCGTAAAGAGTCCCGTGGCGCTCATCAACGTCTGGATAAAAGTTGTACCGAACGTGATGATGAAAACTTCCTAAAACATACACTTGCTTTCTATAACTCTGGAGATGTCCCTCACCTAGAATACAGCGATGTGAAAATCACCAAATCCACACCCGCAAAACGTGTATATGGCGGTGAAGCCGCAGCACAAGAGAAAAAATATAAGGAGCAGGAGAATGGTTGATATGAACACCCTGAGAGTGGAGGTCATGCGCTATAACCCAGAAAGTGACCATAAACCCCATTTTATAGCCTATGAAATTCCTTATGATGAGCAAACTTCTCTACTTGATGCCCTAGGTTACATTAAAGACAATCTCGCTCCCGACCTCTCTTACCGCTGGTCTTGCCGTATGGCTATCTGTGGCTCTTGCGGCATGATGGTTAACCGCGTGCCGAAGCTGGCCTGTAAAACCTTCCTGCGTGATTATCCTCAAGGGATGAGAGTTGAAGCGCTAGCTAACTTCCCTATTGAGCGTGACCTGGTAGTGGATATGACCCACTTCATTGAAAGCCTGGAAGCTATCAAACCATACATCATCGGGAATGACCGTAAACCTATTGAAGGACCAAATATTCAAACTCCAGCACAGATGGCGAAATATCATCAATTTTCCGGCTGTATTAACTGTGGCTTATGTTATGCCGCTTGCCCTCAGTTTGGTCTGAACCCTGAATTTATCGGCCCGGCGGCAATCACTCTGGCTCATCGTTACAACCTCGACGACCGCGACCACGGTAAGAAGAAGCGTATGCCCCAACTTAACAGCCAGAATGGGGTATGGAGCTGTACATTCGTTGGTTACTGTTCTGAGGTCTGTCCGAAACATGTCGATTCAGCCGCGGCTATCCAACAAGGCAAGATCGAAAGCGCGAAAGATTTCATGATCGCCATGCTAAAACCACAATAAGGGGGAGGAAGAGAGTAATGACGACTAAACGTAAACCTTATATTCGCAGCATGGCTCCCAACTGGTGGCAGAAACTGAGCTTTTACCGCTTCTATATTCTACGTGAAAGTACCGCAGTGACGACTATGTGGTTCAGTATCTTATTGATATACGGTCTATTCGCCCTAAAAGGCGGCGCACAAAGCTGGGATGAATTTGTCACGTTCCTGAAAAATCCTGTCATTCTGCTGATTAATATCATCACCCTGCTAGGTGCTCTGCTGCATACTAAAACTTGGTTTGAGCTAGCGCCGAAGGCAGCTAACATAGTGATAAAAGGCGAAAAAATGGGATCTGGGCCAGTAATCAAACTACTATGGACCGTCACTATTATCGCCACCATGATTATATTAGGTATAGCCTTATTTTAACCTCAAGGAGGATCTAATGAATCAAATACCTAAACGTTCCGATGAACCGATTTTTTGGGGATTATTTGGCGCCGGTGGTATGTGGGGCGCAATTGTAGCCCCTGCCATTATTTTATTGGTAGCAATCCTTTTACCATTGGGAGTAGCACCAGAAGCATTAAGCTACACACGAATTCTCGCTTTTAGCCAGAGTTTTATTGGTCGTGCTTTCCTATTACTGATGATTATTCTACCGCTATGGTGTGGTTCACACCGTATCCACCACGGTATGCATGACCTGAAAATTCATATCCCTGCAAGTAAATGGATTTTCTACGGCCTGGCAGCGATTCTGAGTGTTGTCGCGATTATTGGGGTTTTTACGTTGTAGTCGAACAGCAACGAGCTGAAGTTATAAATACTCTTTACCCTGATCAATGTTGTCAAAAACCTACCCTCACATCTGTTTACGCAGGAAAACATCTTTAAAGGCTGGTTTGTCCAGCCTTTAACTTATTCAAGCTATCATCCAAGATATATTCATTTCTCCGAAATTCTCCTGCTTTTGATTCACGAAAGGAAAAACTACACAAGTGAAAAAAGCATAGGCGGAAGTGATAGTTCCTTTGCCTAATATTCCTTCAATATAAAAGAAAGTATGCTACCATTCACCCATGAAAAGAAAAAATACACCAACGCCACATGATGCCGTTTTTAAGCAGTTTTTAAGTCATGTTGAAACAGCCAAGGATTTTCTGGAGATACATTTGTCGGCGGCATTACAGGCAGTATGTGATCTCGATACACTCCGGCTGGAACCTGGGTCGTTTATTGAAGAGGATTTGCGAGCACACTATTCCGATATCCTCTATTCCCTGAAAACGGTGCAAGGTGACGGTTATGTGTATTGTGTAATTGAACACCAGAGTTCCCCAGACAAAATGATGGCGTTCCGGCTGATGCGTTACAGTATTTCAGCAATGCAGCGGCATTTAGAGCAAGGACATAAGAAATTACCGCTGGTGATCCCAATATTGTTTTACCACGGGAAAACGCGGCCATATCCGTGGAGTACCAACTGGCTCGACTGCTTTGATACTCCGACGTTGGCAGCAGAAATCTACTCCAATGCATTCCCACTGGTGGACCTCACGGTTATCCCTGATGATGAAATACTGACGCACAAACGGGTCGCCCTGCTGGAGATGGTACAAAAACATATCCGACAGCGAGACATCTCGGAGCTATTGCAAGAGCTGGTAATACTGCTGGCGTACGATTACTATACGGATGAGCAGTTAAAAAGCGTGCTAAACTATCTGTTACAGGCAGGCGATACGGCTGATCCGGAAGGGTTTATCCGGCAACTGGCAAAGCAGGTGCCGAAGTATGAGGAGGTACTAATGACCATTGCACAGAAATTAGAACAGAAAGGGCGTCTGGAAGGTGAAAAACTAGCGGCATTGAAAATTGCCCGTTCACTGCTGGATCTTGGCATCGATCGTGAAACAGTGATGAAAACTACCGGACTAAGCCAGAATGAACTGGAGCAAATACGTCACTAATTCACGCTACCAACCCTTTTTGATAGCGTAAAGATCTATGCACAAATGCACGAAACGTGCAGAAGCACTACAAAAAGTCGGTATTTCTTGATAAAGAATATCCCATATAGAAGCTGCACTGCCAAAATGTGAAGCCTTTGGAGTGCAGTTCAATATTAACTGGACAATTTCAAACCGATAATACCGGCGATAATCAGAACAAAACTTAGAATCCGGGCAAAACTTGCAGATTCACCGAACACTATAATGCCAAAAATGGCAGTACCCACTGCCCCTATTCCAGTCCACACCGCATAAGCTGTACCTATTGGCAAGCCTTTCATCGCATAAGCAAGCAACCCCATACTGAGCGCCACAGCACCGGCTGTAATAAGGCTCGGTATCAACCGGGTGAAACCATGAGTATATTTCAGGCCAACCGCCCAGACGACTTCGAATAAACCAGCAATAACAAGAACAAACCAGGACATATCAACGCCCCATATATAGTTGTGGAGTCGTCCCCAAAAAACGGCAGTATATCCAGGTCGTCCCGGATAACCATTAGAAACAGAGATGAATTATAGTCGTGTAAAATTGCAGTATCAATAACACAATATCGTGAGCTTAAAAGACAAAATAGCCATGCCCGGTATTATCACCAATAAAGAAAAACCACAGTCTGCTTCCAGAACTGCGGCTTTTATCGAATACAGTCGGGGTAATTATTTTACGCGAGAAACGTATTCACCAGAACGGGTATCCACTTTAATCACTTCACCGATTTGAACGAACAGAGGTACTTTAACTACCGCACCAGTGCTCAAAGTTGCTGGTTTACCACCCGTACCTGCGGTATCACCTTTCAGACCTGGATCAGTATCAGTAATTTCTAATTCAACAAAGTTTGGCGGAGTCACAGAGATAGGCTGACCATTCCACAACGTCAGGATACACTCAGCTTGTTCTACTAACCATTTCGCATTATCGCCAACTGCTTTTTCATCAGCAGCTAATTGCTCGAAGGTTTCGTTATTCATAAAGTGCCAAAACTCACCATCGTTATACAGGTAAGTCAGGTTCATATCCATCACGTCGGCAGATTCTACAGAGTCAGTAGACTTAAAGGTCTTTTCCAGCAGTTTACCGGAAATCAGCTTACGAATACGAACACGGGCAAACGCCTGACCTTTACCCGGCTTCACGAATTCACTTTCAAGAATAGCGCACGGCTCGCCATCTAACATGATTTTAAGACCTGAACGGAATTCATTGGTACTATAAGTAGCCATGGAGATCCTCTTTCTAAACAAAATGGCTTAGCCAAAAAATGGCGCACATTATAACCCCAAAGATCATCATCAGAGAAGACTGGTTGAAACAACTTACAGATGTTATTACCGACCCTGATGAATTATTACAATTATTATCTTTAGATGAACACCCGACATTGAGTAAGGGGAGTGACGCACGTCGCCTGTTTCCACTACGGGTACCTAGGGCTTTTGTTGCACGTATGCAAGTAAACGATCCTGATGATCCGCTATTGCTTCAGGTCATAACGACACCAGAAGAATTTACACTTACACCTGGTTTTTCTACCGATCCTCTGGATGAACAACGCAGTGCTGTCCCCGGTCTATTACATAAATACCGTAATCGTGCACTATTGCTGGTTAAAGGAGGATGTGCGGTTAACTGCCGTTATTGCTTCCGCCGTCATTTCCCATACGAAGATAACAAAGGTAATAAACGCAATTGGCAACAAGCGTTAGATTACATTCAGCAACATCCTGAACTTGATGAGATTATCTTCTCTGGCGGCGATCCTTTAATGGCAAAAGATCACGAACTTGATTGGTTGATTAGCAATCTGGAAAAAATTTCCCATATCAAACGACTACGTATTCATACTCGTCTGCCTGTGGTTATTCCTGCCCGGATCACAACAACACTTTGTGATCGGCTGGCACAATCAAGACTACAGGTGCTCATGGTGACACATATCAATCATGCTAATGAGATCGACCAATCCTTACGGAACAGCATGATATTGCTGAAACAAGCAGGTATCACGTTATTAAATCAAAGTGTGCTGTTACGCGGTGTCAATAATCATTCTGATACTCTGGCTGATTTGAGCAATGCTCTGTTTGATGCAGGCATTCTGCCTTATTACATTCATGTGCTGGATAAAGTACAAGGAGCAGCCCACTTTATGGTCAGCGATGAAGAAGCCAGGGAGCTTATTCGAGAATTACTGACAAAAATTTCAGGTTACTTAGTACCTCGTCTGGCAAGGGAAATCGGCGGAGAACCGAGTAAGACACCTCTTGATTTGGGATTAAGGCAAAATTAACAAAAAATTCATGCCCGGATACTTTTCAGCCGGGCATATCATTCAAATCCTGAATGCCATTACTGGCATTTATAGACCTGACCAATCATTTTACTATCCAGTGGAGCAAAACTCGATAACAGACTTTCACTCGGACTGGTGACTCCATAAATCACATTTCCCCCCATGACTGCGGCTTTATTGCGTAAATCATTGGCTGCCCCACGCATCGAGCTACTTTCATTACTTACACCAGTCATCCAATTGCTTTGTGTACCTGTTACTTCACCTAATAACTGACACTCGCTATCGGGCTTAATGTCAACAAAAAGAACCTGTGAACCTCCAGAAGTTAATTGGTTGGTGGTCGTACACCCTGCCAGCAGTAGCAACACTGAAGCGCTGAGCAAAACTTTAATTCGCATGTTTTTCCTCACTCATTGTTGTAAATTCGACAATTAATCATCAATATACCTTGTTGTGTGCCAATATCGCAAAAAATAATTTAATAAAGTATCCTTAAGGTAGAATGTTTAGGCCAAAAATCTTTTATACCAAGATGAATTCAGTAAAAAAATAGGGAAAATAACCGAATAAATAACACGAATAAGCTCAATAAGTTACTTTTCCCATAAAAAGGTAATTCATTAATTATCCCATTAGTTATATCCCAAAAAAATCTTTTATCCATTATATTAATGACCTGATAAATCATTCACGATATTACAAGTACCAAAACTAATATGGATTATAAATTTTCCTACATCTCTCTTCATTTAAAAAATCAATCTGCAATATTAAAAGTATAATGTAAACATTTAACCGATTCTTTAACTCCTAAAAGTGTCTTGGATAAGCTTATAATAATCCGACATATATTTCCTATTAGCATATTTGTGCTTGTTTTTTATCTGATAAATTCAATTCCGATGTTGCGAATGATATTAAACTTAAACCATCTCGTTAAAAATACCATTAGAACATCTATCAACAGTTTTAAATTGGTAATATCTCACAACAATCTTTTATTAAGTAATTATCTGATGTTATATTTAGCAAAAATTACACTTATTAAGATGATTTAGCAATTATACTCATCTTAATTTCATGTGGATTTTATTATATATAAATAACTATGTCTTTTTAACACGGATTCAATTTGAATACAGATATTCCATTGATACCACGATAACACTCGATCAAATATTTTCGTGGTACCAATTTCATGGTTATTACCATCCATCACCAATATGGATGTACTCTGCTAGATAGTCGAGAAATACCCGTACTCGTGATGGAGGTTGCCTGCCTGTGCCGACAAAAACGGCATATATTTCTTCCTTATCGCCAGGATTATAGTTCTCAAGTACAGGTAGCAGCAAACCAGCCTGAATATCAGCATTCACATGGAAACAGGCCAGTCGTGCTAAGCCAAGTCCTGCTATTGCGGCTTTACGCATGGTTTCTCCATCACCAAGTAACAAGTTCCCTGAAGGCAATTGTTGCACCCACTCTTCCGAACCGATGAAAGGCCACGCTTTCACATGGCGGGTGAAACCAAAACCAAGTCGATTGTAGCGCCCTAGATCGCCAGGCGTAGCAGGCATCCCTACTCTTTCAAGGTATGAAGGAGATCCTACCACAACCATTCGACTTGACCCCAACCGGCGCACCATGAGACATGAGTCGTCCAGAGGGGGACCAGTACGAATTGCCACATCGCTATGATCATCAAGTAAATCCACTACCAAGTCACATAACGAGATGTCGAGCGTGATCTCCGGGTAGCATTGCAGGAAGTCCGGTAATATAGGCATCAAGCAATGTTTTCCAAAGGCAACATGACAATTCACACGTATACGTCCACGCGGTGCTGTTCCCTGATTTGCCTCTTGTTCTGCGGCTATGATGTCCTCCAAAATCCTGACACTACGCTCATAGAAAACAGAACCCTCAGCCGTTAATTGAAGTTTACGTGTTGTTCTATTCAACAGCCGTACACCAAGTCGCATCTCTAGTCGATTAATAAGCTTACTGACTGCTGATGGCGTCATGTCGAGCTTGCGAGCAGCGGCAGAGAGACTCGCCGACTCAATTACCTGAACGAACACAGCCATTTCTGTAGATCGATTAAATTTGTGCATAGATATTTGAATTATTTTCCAAAGTCCTATGAATAAATGAATTTTAGTCTAATATGCTCATTTTTTCTAAACTTAAGGAAATATTTTTTTGCTTAAGAATTTATCCCATTCCAAACCACCTTTATTACTTAGCCCGTTGCGTGTTTGTGGTCAATGCCTACGGATCAACCTGATCGAATGTCGTTAATTCCTATCTGAAATTTAGGTGAGAATTTTGCTTATTGATGCAATATTGGGATTGACGCTGTTTACGAATAAGATAGTGGAACATCAAGTCGCCTTTTAAGCTGATAAAAGGGGCTAGTCACTTTATAAAGTCATAGCTTCACACAGGTACAGAACAGAACTGTATTGCCCAAGCTTTTGATCACGAACATGACACACCAGATAGTGCTGAGGAGAGGAACAGGAGAGGAGAACGCTATAGCAAGAGCAGCTCTTGCGTTATTCATCGGGGCGTCAGCAAAAACAAGATTGACGGGAAAGTATTCCAGCTATCCTAATAAACTAATCACTTAGTAAAACGGAAATCGATATCCGGGCTAAAACTCAGCCCGAATATCGGATTTTATCAAATGCTATTTCGACGGGAAGGTAATGAGTACAACTTTAGTTAGCACCCACTATGGACGTAACCCACCAGGCTAGCTACCTACGCGACTATTACATCATGCCGCCCATACCGCCCATGCCACCCATACCACCTGCGGCACCTAAATCAGCTTTATCATCTTTAGGCATATCAGTGATCATACATTCAGTAGTGATCATCAGGCCAGCGATAGATGCTGCGAATTGCAGTGCAGAACGGGTTACTTTGGTTGGGTCCAGAATACCCATTGCGATCATATCGCCATACTGTTCAGTCGTTGCGTTATAACCGTAGTTGCCTTCACCTGCTTTCACGCTGTTTGCGATAACAGATGGCTCTTCACCTGCGTTGTCAACGATCTGACGCAGAGGAGCTTCCATTGCGCGCATTGCAACACGGATACCTACGTTTTGATCTTCATTATCGCCTTTCAGACCAGCAATAGCAGCCGCAACGCGAACCAGTGCAACACCACCACCAGCTACCACGCCTTCTTCTACTGCTGCGCGAGTTGCATGCAGAGCATCGTCAACGCGAGCACGTTTTTCTTTCATCTCAACTTCTGTTGCAGCACCAACTTTAATAACAGCAACACCGCCAGCCAGTTTAGCTACACGCTCTTGCAGTTTTTCACGGTCATAATCAGAAGTGGACTCTTTGATCTGCTGATTGATCTGAGAAACACGGCCTGCAATTGCAACTTCTTCACCAACGCCATCAATAATGGTGGTGGTATCTTTGTTGATAACGATACGTTTTGCCTGACCCAAATCTTCCAGAGTTGCTTTTTCCAACTCCAGACCAATCTCTTCAGAAATAACATTACCGTTAGTCAAGACAGCGATATCTTGCAGCATAGCTTTACGACGGTCACCGAAGCCAGGCGCTTTAACCGCAGCAACTTTAACGATGCCACGCATGGTGTTAACAACCAGAGTAGCCAGTGCTTCACCTTCAACATCTTCCGCAATAATCAGCAAAGGCTTGCTTGCTTTAGCTACACCTTCCAGAACTGGCAACAGTTCACGGATGTTGGAGATTTTTTTATCTACCAGAAGAATATATGGGTTTTCTAATTCAACAGAACCGTTTTCTGGTTTGTTGATGAAATAAGGAGAGAGGTAACCGCGGTCAAACTGCATACCTTCAACGACATCCAACTCGTCTTCCAGGCCAGTACCTTCTTCAACGGTGATTACACCTTCTTTACCGACTTTATCCATCGCTTCTGCGATCAATTTACCCACAGTTTCGTCGGAATTCGCGGAGATAGTACCTACCTGAGCAATAGAGGTGGAATCTGAGCAAGGTACGGACAGCTTTTTCAGTTCTGCCACTGCTGCAACCACGGCTTTATCAATACCGCGTTTCAGATCCATTGGGTTCATACCAGCGGCTACGGCTTTCAGACCTTCAGTAACAATAGACTGAGCCAATACAGTTGCTGTTGTTGTGCCGTCGCCCGCAGCATCATTCGCTTTAGAGGCAACTTCTTTCACCATCTGAGCACCCATGTTTTCGAACTTGTCTTCCAGTTCAATTTCACGAGCTACGGAAACGCCGTCTTTAGTGATTGCAGGAGCACCGAAAGATTTATCCAGCACAACGTTACGGCCTTTAGGACCCAGGGTTACTTTTACTGCATCAGCAAGAATATTCACACCACGTAGCATCTTAACGCGAGCGTCGCTACCAAATTTTACGTCTTTAGCTGCCATTGTTTCTTTCCTTTAAATTCGTTCAGTTAAGAAGATCTAAGCGCAACAATTACGCTTCAACAATTGCCAGAATGTCGCTTTCAGACATGATCAACACTTCTTCGTTGTCGATCTTCTCTGACTTAACACCGTAACCATCGTTAAAAATAACGATATCTCCAACTTTCACACACAGTGCTTTTACATCACCGTTTTCAAGGATGCGGCCATTGCCCACAGCCAGGACTTCGCCACGAGTGGATTTACCCGCAGCAGTGCCAGTCAGCACAATACCGCCAGCAGATTTTGATTCAACTTCTTTACGCTTGACGATTACACGATCATGCAATGGACGAATATTCATTGATAGCTCTCCTATAAGAAAGTCCATATCAGGTAAGAGGATTGATACCAGCATGCTTTCATTAAACCAGTATCATAATAAATTAAATGGGGACTTATTTATGATACTTCAAGGGCAGGCAAAAAAATATTTTACTTTTTTCTTGCCCACAGAAAAAAACCGATGATTAAACTAAACATTCAGAAAATTACCGCTTATCAATGAGGCTTATGCTCGTCATCATCGGGTTTACTATCTTTCAACGTACGGGAGGCGTTATCCTGCTTACGCTCATATTCACCCTCGAAAGTATTACTATCTCGTCTAAACCCACCGCTATTATGAGGACGATAGAAATTGATATGTGGCATCAGTTTCATCACTAATGTTTTTTGAACCGCTGGCAGTAACAACAGCAATCCAAGGAAATCCGTAAAAAAGCCGGGAAGGACTAACAGGAAACCCGCCAGTAAAAGAGAAACGCTTTTTATCATTTCTGCGGCCGGACTCTCGCCGTTAACCAGCTTCTGCTGGATCTGGAGAAAATTCTTTATGCCCTGACTGCGAACCAAAGAGATACCAACACAAGAAGTAAACAACACCAGTAACAGAGTTAACAGCACACCTAGTTCGGAGGCAACGCGCACAAATAAGGTTGACTCAATGTAGACAAGCAAAAATATCAGGATAAATGGCAACCAACGCACTTGGTGCTCCTTCAATTGATTTGGATGAACGGGTTGTATCCTGAATAAATCATATCAACAAAATCCAAGGGACAACCAAATTAATGTTTTTTAGTTTATTAAAGATATAATTGGGGTCACAGTTATCGTTTTCAATCCTCTGAAAATTTTGCTAATTAAACACTCAATTGTGATAAATATCACATATATCAAATCAGACTAAACAAATACCACTATAAAGTGATCCAGATTCAATGCATTTATTGCTAACCAGCATATGATCACGTGGGCAATCCGGTGATAAAAAGTTCATATCATAACTATTGCTGTTGGCAACATAATGATTTAATGAACGCATAATTAGACAGTAAAAACGTCATCTAATAAGAAGGTTCTCATGTCAAACAACATTCGTATCGAAGAAGACCTGTTAGGTAAACGAGAAGTCCCTGCTGAAGCCTATTATGGTATTCACACCTTACGTGCGATTGAAAACTTCCATATCAGTAACAACACCATTAATGATGTACCCGAATTTATCCGTGGCATGGTGATGGTAAAAAAAGCCGCAGCCTTAGCTAACAAAGAACTGCAAACGATTCCTAAAAAGATTGCAGACATCATCATCAAAGCATGTGACGAAGTGCTCCATACCGGCAAATGCATGGATCAGTTTCCGGTCGATGTGTTTCAGGGCGGCGCCGGTACTTCACTCAACATGAATACCAATGAGGTTCTGGCAAACATTGGTCTGGAACTGTTAGGCCATAAAAAAGGCGAATATGAGTACCTGAATCCTAATGACCACTTGAATAAAAGCCAATCAACTAACGACGCCTACCCAACCGGTTTCCGTATTGCAGTTTATAACTCCATCCTGAAACTGATCGAGTCTATTGAACTGTTAATTGCGGGCTTCGATAAAAAAGCGAGAGAATTCAGCGATATCCTAAAAATGGGTCGTACCCAGTTACAGGATGCTGTTCCTATGACGCTGGGGCAGGAATTCAACGCATTCTCTATCCTGCTGAAAGAGGAAGTTAAAAACCTAAACCGAACCTCTGAATTACTGCTGGAAGTTAACCTTGGCGCTACTGCTATCGGTACCCGCTTGAATACAGCACCAGGTTATCAGAAATTGGCGGTTGAAAAACTGGCGGAAGTTTCAGGTTTACCTTGCGTACCAGCCGAAGACCTGATTGAAGCCACCTCTGACTGTGGGGCTTACGTTATGGTCCACGGTGCTCTGAAGCGCCTGGCTGTCAAACTGTCTAAAATTTGTAATGACCTGCGTTTGCTCTCTTCTGGCCCTCGTGCTGGCCTGAATGAAATCAACCTACCAGAATTACAGGCAGGCTCTTCTATTATGCCGGCAAAAGTGAACCCGGTTATTCCAGAAGTTGTGAATCAGGTTTGCTTCAAAGTTATTGGTAACGATATTTGTGTTACTATGGCGTCCGAAGCAGGCCAGTTACAGCTCAATGTAATGGAACCTGCTATCGGTCAGGCCATGTTTGAATCTATCTCCCTGCTAAGCAACGCTTGCCGCAACCTGGTAGAAAAATGCGTTAATGGCATCACGGCTAACAAAGAAGTTTGCGAAAATTTCGTATTCAACTCGATCGGTATCGTGACATATCTGAACCCATTCATCGGTCACCACAATGGTGACATTGTTGGTAAAATTTGTGCTGAAACCGGTAAAAGTGTTCGTGAAGTCGTGCTGGAACGAGGCTTACTGACCGAAACTCAATTGGATGACATCTTCTCTGTAGAGAACCTAAAATGCCCATCTTACAAGGCAAAACGTTTTGACGATTAAGTTGTTGAATATAATAAAAAATAGCTCTTAGCAACAAGGCACGCAACTCCAACTGGATAGCGTGCCTTTTTACTTCCCTACATGCACAAAGTATTAACCTAAAATTTTCAAATTTTTAATTATTTCAAGGAGTCACTATTATGTTAGCCGTAGAATTGATTATCGTTCTGCTGGCCATCTTCCTGGGTGCAAGATTAGGGGGAATTGGCATTGGATTTGCCGGTGGTCTTGGCGTTCTGGTGCTGGCTGCAATTGGCGTTAAACCAGGGCATATCCCATTTGATGTTATTTCCATCATTATGGCAGTTATCGCTGCTATCTCTGCAATGCAGGTTGCCGGTGGTCTGGATTATCTGGTTCAGCAAACGGAAAAACTGCTGCGTAAAAATCCAAAATACATCACGATACTCGCACCTATCGTTACCTATTTCCTGACACTGTTTGCAGGTACAGGTAACATCTCTCTGTCAGCATTGCCCGTTATTACTGAAGTTGCGAAAGAGCAAGGCATTAAGCCATGCCGTCCACTTTCGACGGCGGTTGTAGCGGCCCAAATTGGCATCACCGCCTCCCCCATTTCCGCGGCGGTCGTTTATATGTCTTCTCTGATGGAAGGCCACGGCGTCAGCTATATCCATCTGTTAATGGTGCTATTACCATCCACTTTCGCCGCTATCATTCTGATGTCTTTCATCATCTCTTGGGCGTTCAATTCCAAGCTGTCTGATGATCCCGTTTACTTAAAACGTCTGGAAGACAATCTAGTAACTCTGCGTGGCAGCAAACAAATTGAAGTTAAACCAAAAGCTAAAGCTTCCGTTCTGTTATTCCTGTCAGGTGTTATCAGTGTTGTTATTTATGCTATCGTCAATAGTCCAAGCATCGGCCTGATTGAAGAACCTCTGATGAACACCACTCACGCTATTCTGATCATTATGTTGAGTGTCGCAACTATCACGACGATGTTCTGTTCAGTTGATACTGACGCTATCCTGAACTCCAGTACCTTTAAGGCGGGTATGAGCGCATGTATCTGTATTCTCGGTGTTGCATGGCTAGGAGATACTTTTGTACAAGCGAACATGGATTGGATTAAAGACACTGCCGGAGACTTAATCCACTCTCAACCTTGGTTGCTAGCGATTATTTTCTTCTTCTGTTCCGCCCTACTCTATTCTCAGGCGGCAACCGCAAAAGCATTGATGCCGATGGCTTTGGCTCTGAACGTCACACCATTGACAGCCATCGCCTCTTTCTCCGCGGTTTCTGGGTTGTTTATACTGCCCACTTATCCAACCTTGGTTGCCGCGGTTCAGATGGATGACACCGGCACTACCCGTATCGGCCGTTTTGTATTTAATCATCCATTCTTTATCCCTGGCACCATTGGGGTTGCTCTAGCTGTTGCCTTCGGTTTCCTATTCGGCAGTATGATCCTCTAATTCCGGCTGCCAATAACCACTTAACCCAGGGGCGTATACCGCCCCTGACTCCCCTCTCCCAAACGATCTATTTTCGCTGAAAACCTTCGATGGCTGCTCTAATCTTAACCAGAGCACTTTCTGGTCTGACAGCCTTAGGTTATAGTGCTGAATCTATTTCATTTAATTAGCGATCATTATCTTTATGATTAAACGTACTCTGATGCTATTTTTGCTGCTTTGCAGCACCCTCTTTACCTCAACGGCAGCGAATTCGCTGTTTGAACAACCGGGGCAAAATCCATATTTGCCAGTAGATCAGGCATTCATGTTTGATTTTCAGCAAAAAGGCGACAAATTGACGTTAGACTGGCAGATCAAACCGGGTTATTACCTTTATCGCAAACAACTTCATATTGAGCCGCAACAGGCCACACTGGGTAAAATCACGTTGCCACAAGGTACAGCTCATCGAGATGAATTTTTTGGTGAAACCGAAGTTTATTTCCAACAACTTATCGTCAATGTTCCTGTTACAGAGGCGAACAACAATTCCAATATCGTTGTCACTTATCAAGGCTGTGCCGCCGCAGGATATTGCTATCCACCGGAAACCCGTCTTGTTCCATTGAGTGCAGTTGTTCCATCAAAAACAACTGACTCAACACCGACTGAACCTGTTCAGAAAACACCAGAAAGTGCATCAAATGATCAACAGCATTTACCTTTCTCACCACTCTGGGCAATTTTGATTGGCATCGGTATTGCCTTTACACCTTGTGTACTGCCGATGTATCCATTGATTTCCAGCATTATTCTTGGCAGCCAACGCCCTAAGAGCCTAAAACAGATATTTTGGTTAGCGCTAAGCTATGTTCAAGGCATGGCGATCACCTACACATTACTTGGATTGGTTGTAGCGGCTGCGGGTCTACAATTTCAAGCCGCACTGCAACATCCGTATGTACTGATTGGCTTATCCGTATTGTTTATTCTGCTAGCACTATCAATGTTCGGCCTCTATTCTCTGCAACTGCCTTCCACTGTTCAGACACGCTTAGTCAACTGGAGCAACCAGCAAAAAAGCGGTTCACTTCTCGGTGTATTCGCTATGGGGGCGTTAGCGGGATTAATTTGCTCCCCTTGTACTACCGCGCCTTTAAGCGCTATTTTGCTCTACATTGCTCAAAGTGGTAATACTGTGGCAGGTGGCCTAACCCTTTATCTTTACGCTTTGGGAATGGGATTACCGCTCATTGCCGTCACCCTATTTGGTCATAAACTCCTGCCACGCAGTGGGCCTTGGATGCAGTATGTTAAAGAAGCTTTTGGCTTCATTATCCTCGCGCTACCCGTTTTCCTGCTGGAAAGAGTTATCGGTGATACTTGGGGAATACGATTATGGAGCCTGCTGGCCGTCAGTTTCCTGGGATGGGGATTTGCTCTGACGATTAGAAGCCAAAACGGTTGGGTACGAGTCATACAACTGATATTGTTAATTCTGATGCTGATAGCTACCCGTCCATTGCAGGATTGGTTTTGGGGTACAACAGTTACCCAACAATCGCAACACAGCCTCAACTTCCGTCAGATAAATAACTGGCAGGAATTAGAACAAATAATGACACAAAACAGCCATAAAACCATTATGCTTGATTTCTATGCTGACTGGTGTACCGCTTGTAAAGAATTTGAAAAATATACATTCAGCGATCCACAAGTTCAGTCACAACTGCGGGATACCTTACTGTTACAGGCCAATGTCACGAATAATAGCCCGCAACAGAAACAGCTTTTAGAAAAACTGAACGTTCGGGGATTACCGACCATTCTGTTTTTTGATTCCCAGGGAAAAGAGATCCCTGATTCACGGGTAAATGGCTTTATGAATGCAACCCGCTTTAACGAACATTTGCAACATCTGCCAAAATGATTCAGAAGGAGAACACCGTGCAACGAGAACAAGTTCTTAGTCATGCCTTAAACTTACTGGAGCAACATGGCTTATCCATCACAACTGAGATACTTTTTGGCTCGCTTAACATGGATATCGAATATCTCAAGCAATTCTGGTCCGATCGGGAAGCGCTGCTTTATGACTGCCTACGTTATCACGGCCAACAAATTGAAGTCTGGCAGCGACAAATATTACTGGATGAAAATCTGACACCGGAAGAGAAGCTACTAGCTCGTTATGCCGCCCTTGATGAAAAAGTAAAAGAAAAGCGCTACCCAGGTTGCCTATTTATCGCGGCCTGTAGCGAATTCCCTGAATCTGACCACCCTATTCATCAATTAGCTGAATTACAAAAACAGAGTTCTTCCCGTTACACCACCGAGCTACTACACCAACTGGATATTGAAGATTGCGAACTCGTTGCTAAACAGATGGAACTGATTCTGGAAGGTTGCCTGAGCAAGCTACTGGTCAAACGGGATATTGATGACATCGCTACGGCAAAACTGCTGGCAGAAGATGTTTTAGCTATTGCCTTATGTCGCAAAAATGGTGCGTTAAGTTAACAAAAATCAGCCTAAGATGAACAACCACACAAATTCCGGGCAAAAAGAGAGCAAACAATCAGCTTTTATCATTTTTTATCAGAAAGGCATTGACGACTTAGGCTGAATACGGTTTAATGCGCCCCGTTGCCCGGATAGCTCAGTCGGTAGAGCAGAGGATTGAAAATCCTCGTGTCGGTGGTTCGATTCCGCCTCCGGGCACCAATTCAAAGTGCGCTTGTTGGGAGATAAAAACTTAACGGGCGTTCGATACTGGGACCTAAGTGCATCGTTACAGTTGACTTAATCTTGCGTCGCTTCGATATAAAGTATAAAGGTTCTAGATTCAGGATATCTGAGAGATCAGGTGTCCTTTTTTCGCTCGAGCGCAATATTTACAAGTTCTATTGCAACTGTCAAGCCATCCAAACTAAAATCAATGAATTAATTAACACGATGTTGTATGTTGGTTACTCAACTTTCCTCATTGATCAGAAGAAAGTTAATTATGGGTGATGGTATCAGTTCAAAAAAATTCCCTATCTTGCAACAGGGAATTTGTAATAGATTAAGACAAGTTCAATCAATAGCAGGCATACTCTGCTTTATCCGATTAACATTTCTCCTCTCTCTGGCTCAACATCGATATACAGCATTAACTCACGCTCCAGCGCACGCCCGGCAATATCCAGATTGATATCAATATATTCCATCGTCGTGGCAATACTGCGATGCCCCAGTAATCCGCGTACCATTTGCAAATTACGATCAGGCGCTTTCATCAGTTCAGTTGCCAATGTATGCCGGAAACGGTGTGGACCCACATCAAATCCACACTCCTTTGATAAGCGCCGAAAGAATGACTTTATCGTCTGTAACTGGTCGGTTTCACTTCCTCTGTCTGTTTTGGCGGTAAAATAGTTCACACAGAACAGAGGATCACTCAGTTTTGCCCCAGCCGCCAGGGCACGTTCCAGCAAAATTTCCAGTCGCGGATACAACCATTTCACCACCGGCACCAGGTGTTCATAATGGTTCTTACTCCCCTCGGAGCAAAGAATAATCCGGCGTTCTTTCAGATCAACATCTCCAAGCCGAATATGTAATAGCTGATTTTGCCGCATCCCGGTATAACGCAACGTATCCAGTACCGTCAGCCAATACCAGGTCGGATATAATGCACAGCGGGCACGATGGTTATCCCCTGCCTGTCGTTCCCGCTCTTCAAATTGCCCCATCGTGAGATACAGGGCTGTCAGCTGTTTTTTGGTTAATGTTTTCTTTTTCTTCTTGTTCGCATTAACCACGACACCATTAAATGGGTTTTCCGTTTGAGGCAGTATTTTTTCTTTTATCGCCAAATTAAACAACGCCCGCATATGCGCAATCTTACTGTTCCAGGTCACACCTTTCCGTCCGGACTGATGCAACACATATCTGCGCCACGCCAGCACCTGTTGTCGGGTCACTTGAGCAGGCCGATTGTCCACACCTGCAAACACCTGGAAGGTATTCACCACCTTGCGATAACTTGACTCCGTATCCGGCCGCAACATTTTGGCAAAGAAATACTCATCCAGCAGGTTATCCCAGGTCATACTGTCCATCTCTACTTCCTCACTTCATCAATTTAAAAACCCATTGCGGGGCGCAGAAAATAACATATTGTTATTAAAGATGCTTTCTCATGAAATCATGAGAAAAGGGCTATCTTCCGGTACAGAACGGTCACGATAAAGCAACGTGTTTTTGATTAAGTAGCCATGAATACGTTGATAGGAGCCAGTCCGATCAGCTGAATCATAAAGATGACAGCAACAAAAACACTTTCCACCACTGACTCGATGTCGTCCCAGCCGCTCAAATGCGGTTTGTACCCGTTTCCATTTTTGGCTAACCTCTTTGCCATCTGCCTGTTTCTTCTCACCGAGAAACTGGAAGAAAATGGCCGGCGCACTCACAAACACAAAACCACTGACCAGATGTATCCGGGCTTGCGGCGTATTAATGGTCATCACTCCATGCCTTAACCCAGCGGACAGCCAGTCCCAGAATTGCTCTCCAATACAGGATGTCTCAATAACATTTTCATGCTGCAATGTTGTCTGAACCGCGTGTTGTGAAGGCACCGGCGTGTATGGCGGTATGATTTCTGCTTCACTGGCCACAACCTGTTCTGTCACTGTGCCCGCGACATTTATCCCCATTAATGACAATAGCTGTTGCGTGCTCCCATCCGGCGGCATCCCCTTCTCCGGCGCGACTGTCATGACGGCAGAAGAGATCTCATCAACCGGCCTCACGGCTGATGAAACAATTTCAGTCATCGTGTTATCTTCCTGCCGTCTCTGAGAAGGCAGAACACTGTCCATTGTTGTTGATAAAGGCGTAGCAGAAACATCGAGGTTTCCTGAAACAATCATTTGCGGTGATGCCGCCGCGACAGAGAATATTTCTGATATTGTCGGCGCGCCCGCTTTATTCAAAGCTGCTGTAATTATCTGATTTATTGCGTCATCTTCCTTCATGTCACCGGATAAAATACAGAACAGCGCAGGCAAGGCATGAGGTACTGACGCCAGCCAGGTCAACGCCTTGGCCGGCAGCAATCGTCCGGCGAGTAACAGCCCGAAATGACAGGCAACCCTCGTCTCCACTGGAGGAGTTTTGAACCGGAAACGATACGGCCCCTGCGGCACAACCAATCTCGGGTACCAGGGTTGGCCTTCATCCAGTTCTCCGTCAAACTGGGCCAAAACAGGTAAAAAATGAAATAACGCAGCGTAAAACACCACCGTGCTCCATATCACACTTTGTTCTGCCTGCGTCTCAGGGGCTACACCCGGCGGTAACATCTGTCCTTTCGCCAGACGTACGGCAAATGCAGTACATTGCAAAGTCACATCTATCAAGCCACCCAGGTGGGCATAAGACCCCTGCGGTGCCGCCGGAAGTTGTTGCATCAATGCAACACACTCATGTAACGGGGCCAGCCACAATGCCTGATAGTGTGTTTTAGGTAATGCGCTATTGTCCCACAGACACTGTAAACACTGCCGTCGCCGGGCAGTATCCAGCAACAGTCTGGACTCAGACGGCAAAAAGTAGCCTGCTTTGACCGTTTCTGGGATGGCGGTGGGTTGTGGAAGTAACTTTTTTCCTGCGGATGTTCCCGCCAGCAGGATTTTAATTTTTTTCAACACGATTAATCTCCTCTTTTTTCCCAAAACCCTAATACATCCTCTGACAGGGACAAGGCAAAACTCTTTTCCGGGAGTAAAAATTAATCGATGAAAACCACGCGCAATGATTCAAACGTTCCCAATTCCGTCACGGGTAAACGAAGCGTGTATCCGGTTATTTCGTTGAATCAGTCATGATAAGTACAAAAGGCACATGGCGGCTCATGCAAGAAAGGATTAAGGGAAATAGAATGTGTCCAGTGCCTCTGGGAAGCACTGCCGATTCAGACCAAAACGTGTCAGAGATGAACAAAACAGCCTCAATCGATTTATTTCTCATCTCCGTCCTGTTGGATAAAACTCCGGCCCAAGAGCCGGAATTTGCTTAATCCAGTGTCTCAAACCGTTTGAACTTCATGCTGCTTACGATTTTTCCTGAGACGACAAGGCCAGTTTTCCAGCCAGTGTACCGGGGTATACATGACCCGATGACGTTCATTTGTCAGCGCATTACCTACCACCACCTCCCCGGGTATCCCCAACAGAGAAAGCTGGATATACGCCATGGAAGCGGCTACGACGTCCATATCAACGCAGGATACCCACATATGCCGGGCAGGGATATAGCCTGAGGTTTTCAATTCTTCCGCCACCGCAATAACCATACAACCCGCGCCACAGGCAGGCTCGTACAAGGTGAAAAAGGGGTGTTTCTCTAAAAATTGTCGCATGTCACTCAACTGCATGTTTGCCATCACCCGGCTAATATGCCAGGGTGTGAAGAATTGCTTCAGGTGCTTGCTACCCAGATTCATCTCCATGAAAATGCCGCCAAGAAAATCGTGGGGTTCGTGTTCCAATCCCCTCATGACATGCACAAGCAGTTGAGACAGCCGGGTCACATCTTCCGGTTCATAATATTTTATGATTTGCAAATACTGTTGCTCCAGCTCACTGTCCGGGCAAACAGCATTATGCAAACTGATTGCCGCACACTGCACAAAATCACCAAATACCCGGTAGCGATGATGATAACAAGCTGTCTCATTCAATAAAGCCATAAACGCTTTTTTGTGATTAATCAATACAGACAAAACGTGTTCCTGAGAAAAGGGGGAACACGCCCCCTCAGAGGAAATATTCCCCCAATGGGTAAATCGCCGGCGTTATATCCGCCGGCAGTAGCGTTATCAGACGCTCAGGCAAACCTGAACCTGTTTTTTATGTCAATTCACCACAGGAATTTCCCTGCGGGATAACATTGTCAGCGCACTAACATCCGTCATGTGAAATATTGCCGAGAATGTAGTCCGGCCCAACCACTTTACGGATACCGTCCTCATCTTCCTCGCCAAATTCCAGTGTATCAATGCTACCCTCTTCCCTCTGCCCATTCCGGTATCTGTCGTAACCACAAAAACTACGGCCACCTTTAAAATAATGGGTGATATGGCAGTGATATTGCCTGGATAAAGGTGTTATGACTTTTTCATACCACGGTTCCCTGGGTGTTTTGTCAAAATGTCCGGTCAGACTGCCATCATCATTGTGCTTCCAGGCTATTTCATAACCTCGCGGCTGTGCCATACCGTACAATCGGATATACAACTCACGAGTCGTTTCGTGATCCCTTAACAATCCACCGCAAAATCCATTGATTTCACTCGCAAGACGGGTCGGTATCAGCAGAAACAAGTCACAAGGAACTGTCTCTGTCAGCCGGTCATCAAGATGAGACCACAGCATTTCCGTGTCACGTTCTGCGTTCCAGTCAACCAGACCGAACCAGTCGCAGGACTTTTGGTTAAACAACGCTATGATGGTTTCCTGCGCTGCCGGGAGCAACGTCTCCCATTTTCGCGCGGCCAGACCACTTTGTTGGTATAGCCTGTCAATCTGTTGGCTGGTGACTTCATCAAGCGCAACATTCTCTTTTAACAAGGCCAGCCAGTGCTCAAACGCCCGGTTTTCCGGTGAGTCTACCCCTGTTCCTTTCGCTACCAGCGCCGGATAAAGTGGGTAATCTGTCGTTTCAGTGGGTTGCAGGAGACCGGCACAGCCCGCGACAAACAGCTTAATACTTTGATGGATAGCCTGCCCGTAATAGGGAATGACGTCTCCCAATCCCCATTGTTGCAGAGCCTCCAGTTGGTCAGGTTGACCCGTGATATGCAAACGATTAGCGTACCACTTCGGCATAGTAGAAAATCCTCTTTTTTACCTGAAACAGGGCATACCCTGTGAAGGCAATACCCCCACAGGCAGGTGATAAGTTCAGCGATGTGAAAAAAGGCTATCCCGCTTTCGGATAGACCTATCCGAATTATTTATAGCCGGACAGCCGGTCTCCACAATTTTGTGGCCTGTACATCAGGGCGCCTTCTTTTTCCAAACGCCGCGATAATCCTGCCCGTCATCACCCGGTACAAATCAGGCCGGAAACGCCTACCATGACGACGAGCGACTTTGTTCTTGCGGATAATTTTTGAGGCTGTTTTGGTCTTAATCTTTTTCATCAGTAACGCTCCGAAATAAAAACGGGCGTTATCCCCTGACGGGAAATAACGCCCGTCAGGGTGAAAACGACTGCCGACATCCCGGCAATCAGGGGTAAAATTGTGTGATAATTTGTGTGGCTGTCAGCGTCACCTTCAGATCACATTTGTCATTCAGTAACCGGTTGAGTGTTAATACGGAGAAACCCAGCTTTTCCGCAAAATCATCTCCGCCCACCGCCTCCCGGGCACGTTCATACCAGCCTTCGTCCTTCTCTGGATGATAACCGCACGCATAAGCGACAAGATACCTGCCGTTTTGCATCGTACCCATATCAGACATGATATAAATACCCTGATCTTTGACCAGCAACACGTCACACTGATGGGCTATCGCTTCCCGCAACACGGGTTTCAGGTCTTTAGCCTTAAAAAGTAACATCGTCGTTCTCCTGAGGAGAAACGTTCCCCTTGAGGGAACATTTCCCCCAATGGGTTAAATTTTAGTTATGCTGCCAGCCTCTGTACTGGCGAAGACAGGCTCACTGAACGGGTTTTCAGCACAAACTGCTCATCTACCCAGGTGATTGCCTCATCCACCACATCCCGATAATCTCTGACTGTTGGGTTGTTAACATCTTCAATGTCTACATCTGATCGAAAACTCTCTATCACACGATCATTTTTGTATACCACATCAACCCGAAACTGGACGGGCGTCATAAATCCATCGGAGACCTCATCGATATAGTCTTCGAGATACCCTGACTCAAATTCCTCTGCATCAATATTGTGCAAATCCTGTGGCCCCATTAATACATCGATGTAACCGATAGCGGAGGAAAAACGCCGGATTAAACGGGGTTCAACCTGTAAGTAACGCAGAAATTGACCCAAACGTTCAAAACAATACAGACACGTTTCTGTCAACTGCTTATCCAAATAGTCCATAAAACGTGTCCAGTACTGTTGCGTTTTACTGAACTGTTCCAGCGTGATTTGTTCCTCCTCCGGCAAGTTATCCTGTGCCGTCAGACGGAGAAACTCCTCCGCCGACATATTCAGCAAAACGGCTGTGTCGGGTCTGATAAGGGTATCCACACGACCACTGCTTTCCGGATGGGTATAGGGCATCAGCATCGGATCCTGATAAGCATGAGATATCGCATCCATTCCCCGTATCCATAACGTCAGGATACGCTCACTATTTCTGCATCTGGCCCGGTTTGCCGGATCCTCAGACAAACTGTCCAAAAGATGAGTCATGATGGGCAAAAGTAACTCTTTGATAAACTTTATATAGGTATTGATGTAATCTCCCTGGCTCTCATGAAACAGATAGAAAATAGCGTCGTCATCCAGCTCCAGCCCCATTCGCTCTGCGAATTGATGCCGAATATAAAAACGTAATAAAGACATAAGGGAAATCTCGTGATTGACGGGGTTCCCCCTGTAGGGGATATCCCCTATCGGGTTAATGTGATGCCACCCAATGGTGACTTTGAATTAAAGATGTGATGTCAGCCAGCCTTGCGCATCACTATTTCGTCTTCAGCTTCCTGACGCTGACGTTTGAACTGCCAGAAGCCTAAATGGTACATTGGCGTCACCATTTGCTGAGACATGACATGAGTGAGTGAATTGCCTACCGTGACCACGGCCGGGATGCCCAGCAATGACAGTTGGATATACGTCATCATCGCGGCAACCGGGTCGATATCGACACAAAACGCCAACATCTGCCGCTGAGGATTAAACCCCGCTTCCAGCATGGCCTGATGCATCGCAATAATCATCCCGCCGGCGCCACAAGCCGGGTCAGACACCGTGATATATTCATGCTCTCCGGATCCCAACCTCGTCAAGCCTTCAGCGAACTGCATTCTGGCCATCATATGGCTGACAGGAAACGGCGTAAAATACTGGCCAGCCTGGTCATTACCTAATTCCAGCGCCATGAAAATAGACCCCAGAAAATCACCGACCTCATACTCCAGTCCCATAATAACTTCACTCAGCAAACGACTCAGCCGGAATGCATCTTCACGGGAATAACGTTTAACCCGCTGCATATAGTCCGCTTCAAATTCCTCATTTTGCAATAGCGCGTTATACAATGAACAGGCTGCCATATGCACAAAATCACAGAACACCTGCCAGCGGTTTTCATGGGGCGCAATCTGGTTAAACAGTCTGATAAAAGCCTGTTTATGTGGATTCGGTTCCCGGTAAGTTGCCGCTAATGGCAGCGCCACAACGTTATCGTCAGGCGGATCATTATCTTCATCCGCATAGCCACGGTCAGACGCCACCGGCGGTAACAACAACTCCTCAGCGTGTGATGATCTGTCCGGCTCGCCAGTATCCGCGGGTTCTGCCACCGGGATCCGAGCATAGTTCAGACACGATGGCTGGCTGGCAAATAACGCCAATGCCTCGCTGGCCTGCCCCAACTCTTCCGGGAACAACCTGCCTTCTGGCTGGTCATGCCGTTCCCAGTGATATATTCGGGCTAAAGCACTGACAGCCATCAGCGGCGTGATACCCTGATCAATATGGCGCTGAACCACCTCATCATATTCCAGCATGGTGTCATTCAGCGGCAAACCATAGTGCTCACTGAGCAACACGGCAGCCATCTGCTGCCACAATTCCACTTGGGTCGGTAACTGCTGTCTGCGGTCTTGCAAATAATCCATAGCACGGCGGGCATCATTAGCCACCTGAAATAACCACCACGGATCTGAACCCAAAGCGTGTTCCCAATGTACTGTATTATCAGGATAGACCGAGTTACCCCGGACACCGGTTAATGCCGCCACAAACGCCGCGCCCAATGCTGTCACCCATTGTTCCCGAGCTTCATCTAACTCACTTTGGGTTGTCAGGCCAAAGCGGTTTAACCGGGACGGATGGCCAGTGGCATAAACCAGTTGATGCAACAAGTCATGCCAGTATTGTGAACCTTCAACGTAGTCCCGCCGGACAGGCAGCTCAATACGGTCATGCCATGGTCGGTAAACGGGCACGATGCCCGACCGATGAACCACCGGGATCCCACTGGCCGTCACCAGTTGCTGAACAGCGGTAAAACCGGGAGCCGGACGCGGAGGTAAAGGAAAACCGGGTTGAAGTTCTGTCGGCAGTCCTTCACATTGTTCCAAATTAATGACACGTATCAGCGACATTGAAGGCCGGTAACGGACGATGGTTGTCGGTTTTTCACCGTTGACCACCCATCCGCCTAACGCTCTTAAATCATCACCGGTTAACCAGCGGTTAGATATCAACTGCCGCTGCAACATAGTTTGCCAGAGCAACAGCACATTGATACCGCTAAACGGTTGTCCGGTCAGCGCATGCTGCGGCAAACCGTACTCACTGGCCGCTTGCCAGGGCGCCCATCCACTTTCCAGGCTGTCTGTAAGACGTCGGGTTATTAACCGGCAGATATCATCCGGTAGGTAAGAAAGGGTCATCATTTTTCCTGTCTAAAATTAAGGAAGAGACCCTTCCACAGGGAGTCGTCTCTCCCCGGGGGATAAATAATTAGCGCATGAAATAATGCGCTATTTTGGCCGGTAACGCGGTCAGCCAGTGATAAACTGCTGACAAGTCAACCTCGTAAGCGTGAAACATCAAACACACGCCTGTCACCAGCGACGTTAATGCTATCCCGGTCAACAGCCAGCGACGACGCTGCCTGAGTTTTTTCTCCTTTAGCTGAACCTGTTGATACAGGAACAGCCCCAGCGTCTGCAACTCACTGAACCGGTGAAATTCCTCACGCCGTAAGGCTTCACAGGCCTCATCGTAACGCTCAAGCTCGGTCGGATGATGACGAGCAAGAAAACAGCGATAACCGTGATTTCTCAGCGTGTGATAGTGATTGTCGAATTGCGCCTGCAGCCACTGATTAAACCGGCTACGGGTTTTTCTGAATATTTCCGGCTCAGCCAGCGCCTGCACTGACAGGGACTGGGACGGTTCTCGAATGTGTTCTTTCGTCGTCATTGTACTCATAGGGTTAACTCCTGTTGTAAAAAAATGACTGACGGAGTTAACCCTCACGGGTTTCCCCGTCAGGGTAATCAATCCATTAGGCGTCCAACGCAATCAGCAACCGATCAGATTCATGTTTAAGCCGCAGCGCTTGCCATAAGGGGGCCTTCATGTCGCCGTCATGCGGCAAACAGAAAAAACCAAACGTCACCTCACACGTTCCCGGCTTTGCTGCCGACCAGGCTTTGAATGCCTGGTAAATCAGTTGATGAAACCGCTCGGTTTCATATTCCGGCGCAGACGGATAACTTACCATTCGCAGCCAGACTGGCTCTTCAATCGCCACAGCCGGCATCACCGACCGGGTAACGGCAGTCAACGTCTCATTGACCATTATGCAGCCTCATCATAAACCTTTGACAAACTACGCTGTCTCAACAGACGCGTGAGCATCTGCTGCGCCGAATCCACCGCTTCCGTTTCGTCGATAAGGTACCGCTCGCCATAAAACGGCTCCGAACTCTCCTCACCGAAATACAGCAACTCCACACCCGGTTTGTAGCGGTGTCTATCTCTGACCACAACTGGTCTCCCGCACGACTTCGCGTCATCAGAAAGTTGCCATTTACCCGCATACACCGTGTGTCTTCGCGTATGAGCTGCCGGTAGTCTCACCTGTCTTCGACGTAATAGCCGGGACATAACATGGTAAAATGACAGCGAAATCCAACGAATAACGCTCCAAAGTACTGTCACAAAGATCATTAACATCGTTCGTCTCCTTTATCCCCATAACAACTGGAAAACCAGCAACAGCACACCTAACGTCAGGATCCCCGCAATTTTGAACAGCGTTATCATGCCCAAAAGTTTAAGAAGTGCTTCACGATCTCGGTAGTCACGCTCATCACGGATCAAATCGCGGATAAGTGAGCGTTGTTTCGGGGTTAATGTCTCTGAAGCCGGCAGGATTGTCGGATCAGAAGGTGAATGAAAAGCAGGCATTAACAGCTCCTGTTACCGGAAACCCGCCCTTGACGGGGACAAGCCCCGGGAAGTGAAAAAAGATGTCCGTCAAGAACATCATACAAAGTGAATAAATCCGTCAGGTCAATCCTTATCAGGACGCCTTTAAGATACGGGAACTGGCCCTGTTATCGCCAACCCGGGAAACACGCCTCACTTGGGTTAAATAAAAATTCAGTTCGAATAAGCAGATAATATTTAATCAATAGCCGCGAGTATTTTTTTAGCTTCTGAATGCCCACGAGCATAACCATACAAAGCATGAAAGGCTTTAATATCGTCGTCCTGCTCACTGAAATCTGCCAGTTCATACAGAGAGAATAGCGTCACCGTGATGCCAAAAGCCTCCGCTGACATGCTCCCCTCAAAACCATTATCCTCAACAAACACACGGTATTGTTGTTGAAACGTCGGAACGGCATAAAAAATGCCATTTGACAAAACACGGCCCTCCCAGAAATCGCCCTGATACCCGGGACATAACCGAATGGCCCGGCGAAAAAACATTTTCTTTAACAACGCCTCAAGCCAGCTTTGTGTCGAAAACAGTTCTTCAAACCGGACAGATTTCACCGATATTTCCGTTGATAACGATAAAGTTTGCATCATATTTCCTCGAATGAAAAAAACGAGGAACACTCTCCCTGTATCAGGGAAAAGTCTTCCCCGTCAGGGTGGTAGTCAGAATGGGTATCACGGTATTAACCGCTTATCCGGCAGGTAGAAAATCTCATGACGCCAGTCACCGCAGTCATTATCATCACTGCTGTCAACAGGGGTCAAACAGGTTTCCTATACGTGGTTCGCTTGTACGGGCAGACTCGTGAGTCTCAAAGCCGCATTTTATATTTCCTATTAGCAATCCTCCTGATGACTGAGGAAGATTGTCGCCCATCGGGAAACTAAACGCCTCCACTGGGTCAGTAAAATTGCACCTTCATCACTGATGAGTGATACCCGTTTTCAAAGGATAAACGGGTGTACCGCCCAAAGGCGCCACTTTGCAGGCTACAGTGGCATTACAGGTCACTCGAAAGCGTCAGTCTCAGACCCCCTGACATTAAGAGCAGTCACCCGAAAGCGTTCCTCTCAAACTGCAAGAACATTGACAGTTGTTCAAAAACAACAAATAAGCCAATCTATGCTAAACAGAATACTTTTCTTATTCAAGCTAAATCCAAAAACAGATTAATCATGGCCACCCTGTCTATTATACACACGGGCAACATAATGCCCGCGTCCATCCCCATGCCCTAAATCCATTGAAACCATCGCTTCCGCTTCTTTTCGACTGAATCCTTTCGACAAATGATAATTTATGGCCTCAACAGCATAAGCATAACGCAAACTGTGTGGCGAAGACTTTCCGGTTAACCCCGCTTCCCTGACAATATTCCGGTAACGATCAATGGCTGAATGCAAATTCGGCTTATCAATCAAACGCCCCTGATTTTTATTGGCATACTTTATTGCCGCCCTGACTGCCTGGATCATTTTATCCCGATCAACCACCGTCGTGTCACGGGGACGTCCCCCTTTTGTACCAAACACCACCCTCACTCTTTCATCCCCACGCAATAAGGCTTTTTCCCACGTTTTTAATGACTTTGCCGCCTGAACCGCTTCTTCCGTTCGCAGTCCCAGAGCAGTCCCAGATAACGAGAAAGTTGCATGTTTGATTTGCGCTTCCTGCGGCTCGATTGATATCTGTGCATCGGGGCGGGGAAATTGTTGAGTTCTTGCGAGGCACCCCAGCTCTCTGAGCTGTTCGCAGTTTACGCCGTTCTGACCGTTGTCAGACTACCTCCAACGCCAATTTTCACTGACGTCGCCGATCAATACCGAGTCGATTGTTCTCCTTCTTCTGAATATAAAACGTCAACATGATTGTTTTTCACTCAAGACGTTAAGGTGGATTGCGATCTTTAAACCCTCCGACTAGGGTACTACGTATTGGTCAGAAAGTGGAAGATACGGGGAAAACCTGTATTACGTGGTTTTGGATGTTGTACGCTTGCAGCATCACTTAGTAATCGCTCTGCTTTTACACAAGTGACGCCGCACAACGGTGGACGCTGAAATCATTGACATTCACTGATCCTGTTGCACAATTTCCGTACAGAATTCAGAATGTTTATCGTCAGTGTTCAAAACGCAGGTTAATGTTTTTCAGAACGAAGCAAAGAATGCTCTGTCCGTATTGCGTGGTAAGCCGGTTGTGAATAACACCGGGTAACTTTCATCGCCGGACGGTGGGTTGTTGTCCGACGACACCGGCTTCCAAAAGTGCGCAGATGTACCGCATTGTGATACTCTCCCTTACAGGCTATAGGCGTTTTATTTCGCTATCTAATGGGTGATCCTTACAGGCGATCATATCACTAGTAATCACATTCAGATGGTAGCGTGTGTCTCAGGCGGGGCCAATGCCAGTGCTATGATATCTAACCAGCCGCTTTCACACACTCCTGGGATCTAACACTGAAGCGCAATACTATTCCTTTATTCTTTAATTTCTAAAGGTTTTTTATATTTAATGCCGGTTAATTCTGACAAATCGACATCTTTTCCTTCAGTGTGAAAGATTTTTCTGCGCCTCAGGTTGTACAGGTGAAGACAATGCTCACACATGTCAGTAACATTAGCCGGATTTTTGATCGCCTTAAGTGTCCTGACAGCATATTTACCACATCGGCACCGCACGACATAGATGGCACTGTTTTTATGGTTACCCCGTTGTGATAAAGGGCGGACTCCTAACACCGTAAAAAAGCCATATTCATAGCCCTGGACCTGCATCAATATGTTGATTAATTTGGGCTCTCTTTTATTTAAACGTAAATCATATGTCGTTTTGTAAGGAATAAAATGACTGGATTGTTTTTGACTTTTCTTTCTATTATCATTTTTATCGGTATCGACCATCACTTTCCCTGAACCATTTTAG
The DNA here is from genome assembly GCF_019090985.1 of Photorhabdus akhurstii. Lineage (NCBI taxonomy): Bacteria > Pseudomonadati > Pseudomonadota > Gammaproteobacteria > Enterobacterales > Morganellaceae > Photorhabdus > Photorhabdus akhurstii. The sequence goes on from NZ_CP020335.1 coordinate 4,811,600, forward strand.
AATATATTAAAGGTTTTACAATCTAACCGTTTTCACTATTAATTCAATAGAGGAATAGCTAAAATTAATAGGTAAATCGGGTCCAATTCTATTTATTTTCATTATCATAAATGGCGAAGCCTCAATGGGTTCGACCATTGAGGCTTCTATAAATCGTCTACTACCAAAAACAAAAGAGTTAATGTAAATAGCACATGAGAAATATAGCGCTTTCAGTGTAAATCACCTTGAATTAAATGACATTAAGCCATTTGCTTTTTTGTGATATACATCATACATATTGAGTCAATGCAATGCCAATATGAAATATAAAAACACAGAAAACGGATATAAAGCCAATCTAAATTAAGAAAACAAATAAATTTAATAATTTACCTGCCCCGCTAATAATATTTATCTAATTTTTAATTATCGGGGCAATGATAAACAGGTTAAACAGGCGGAAAAAAATAAAACTGGCATAAAATTCGAACCATGATGCTTAAGGGATAACTGCGTATCCCTTAAGTTTTAAAACCCGGTTTGAACCGAGCAGAGTCAGGAAATATTCCAGATAACTGTTTGTCGTCACGCGCGTACCTCCATGCTGCCTGACAGGGCATATTCACACAACAGGATAAACAGCACATTCGCTGATTAACACGGCACAATATTCCGGTTTGTTTTCCGTCAACTGCCAGATTTTCCGGTTGCCCCAGACCAACAGCGCGTAAAGGCTTAATCGCCATAACAGCCACAACGATTGATAGTTCTCCATCCAGCGATTAAAGGCAGAAAGGTTTTCGGGATAGCGTATCCCCGCCCAGCCTGTTGCTAGCGTAACTAAGCCCAAGGCTGTTTCGATTCAAATTAAATTCAAAAACCGATTAATCGTCACCGTGCTGTTTATTGTAGACACGGGCAACATAATGCCCGCGTCCATCCCCATGCCCTAAATCCATCGAAACCATCGCTTCCGCTTCTTTTCGACTTAATCCTTTCGATAAATGATAATTTATGGCCTCAACAGCATAAGCATAACGCAAACTGTGTGGCGAAGACTTTCCGGTTAACCCCGCTTCCCTGACGATATTCCGGTAACGATCAATGGCCGAATGTAAATTCGGTTTATCAATCAAACGACCCTGATTTTTATTGGCATACTTTATTGCCGCCCTGACTGCCTGGATCACTTTATCCCGATCAACCACCGTCGTGTCACGGGGACGTCCTCCTTTTGTACCAAACACCACCCTCACTCTTTCATCCCCACGCAATAAGGCTTTTTCCCACGTTCTTAATGACTTTGCCGCCTGAACCGCTTCTTCCGTTCGCAGTCCCAGATAACGAGAAAGTTGCATAGCCGCAGCTACCCCTTCATCTTTCCCCCGGACCACAACAAGCGTCGTGTGATAACGCTCATCCGAAATCGCCATCTTAGTCCCCTCCCGGCTGGCGCCAGATAATCCGAGCGCATGATTACTTAACCGTTTGTGATGAGGGTTAGCTAATTGAGATCTTCCCGCCATAGCGAATATCGCCCGAACAGCCGCCATCTCATTTTGTAACGTGCGCTTTGAAATATTCTCTGACTTTCGGCTATCAATATATTTTTCAATATGATTAATTTTCATATTCTTAATATCACGGATTTGAATATTTAATATCGCCATGCTTTCTGCCAGACGTTTGGCTATTTTCATTCTGTCTGAAACGGTTTTAAAACTGCCGCCAGCCTGACGGGCCAATGTGACTAACTGTTTACTCAACTTTGACATTCAAACGATTTCCTTTTTAACCCACACGACACCACCGCTTGTAACCTGACGGAGGCAAGCAATACAAAACAGTATTCTGAATGTCATCTCTCAACCCCAACGGCACGGTTTGATTTGCGCTTCCTGCGGCTCGACTGATATCTGTGCATCGGGGTGGCGAAATGTTGAGTTCTTACGAGGCACCCCAGCTCTCTGAGCTGTTCGCGGTTTACACCGTCCTGACCGTTGTCAGACTACCTCCAACGCCAGTTTTCACTGACGTCGCCATCAATATCGAGTCGATTGTTCTCCTTCTTCTGAATATAAAACGTCAACATGATTGTTTTTCACTCAAGACGTTAGGGTAAGTGGCAGTCTTCAAACTATCCTGACCAATGTACTACGTGTCGATCAGACGGTAGAAGACGTGGGGAAAGCTTGTATTACGTGGCTTGGCAGGCTGTACGCTGGCAGCGTCACTTGGTTTTCGTTATCACGCCAACAAGTGACGCTGCCCGTTTCCTCTGGACCCAATGCGCTGTCCGCAAAATAGCCAATAACCTGTCGAATCTGGCAACAGTCATCCAGACTGCTGAACGAAACCACCCAGGCAAGCGTAGAAAGCAAAATGAACCGTAGGTTGTTGTTTGAGGATACTGGCAAGTCGGAAAACTGTCTGTGAAATTGCACCTTCATCACTATCGTTAGTGATACCCGTTTTCAAAGGATAAACGGATTTGCCGTCCGAAGACGCCATCTCTCAGGCTACAATGGCATTGAAATCAGTCACCCGAAGGCGTTCCTCTCAGACTGCGGGAACATTAACGATCGCTTACGCGACAACGAATACTGCCTTAAATTAATCAAGGTCCATTTCAAGGTCAAGAAAGCTTTTCATACTGTATAGAATAATCATTTATGCCTTTCAAAAAGTGAGCAAAATGACAGGCCGAACAGTTGACACAAAGCAAGACTGGCATAAATCCGCACTAGCGATCTTTGTCTCCTTAAGGTTCATGATTTTTTCCACTCTGTGAATGAATTACGAACACCTGCTTCTGATGATTATCTCCCAATCCGCAATAGCATAGTTCTGCCAACTGAGCTAAAAGTTATCATCCAACCTAATCAGAAAAGGTCATTACTTATCACAAATTAAAAATAACTGTCACAGTTCAAGTCATTCAATGCTGAAATCAATCATCATAAATGTGATTTACATCACATAATTAAAATAAAACAATAAAGTTAATTTGAAATTATTAATGCTGGTTATTAAATGATTAATATTAATCTATTTTTTATACAATGCTGTTACAAAATAATCACATTGGCCTGTTTTTTGCTTTGTCATATAACCTCTTGTTTTTGCTGCTATCTTAACCAACCCCCTATTTTAGTTGCCTGGTTGATAATCAACCCTAAATATTGATCGTTAAGTTAAATTCGTGGTTAATGCTGTTTCGACATTGTGGAATAGAAAGTCAATGAAAAGCAGTATTTTGGTATTAACGGTCTTTTGTAGCGTAGCCTCAGGCAGTCAAGCCGCCGACATCGCAGATCAACAACTCATTCATCAACAGGCCCGCCAGCAAGCGCTGGAAGCGCAATTAGCCCCGCCGCCTGCGGAAGTTCATCTGTCGGTACCGGAAACCGGGGAGGCATCCGCCTTTGCGGTGGAAACCCCCTGTTTTCCTGTCACCCATGTGGTATTGGCCGGCACCGAAAATTTCCCGCACTGGCTACCGTTCCGGCGTGTCGCTCAACAGGGCGAAAACCATTGCCTGGGCGATAAAGGCATTAACCGGCTGATAACCCAGTTGCAAGATCAGCTCATTAATCACGGCTATGTCACCAGCCGGGTTCTGGCTCCTCCCCAGGATTTGCGTACCCAAACCTTAAAACTGGTGATGATACCGGGCAAAATCCGGCATATCCGCTATACCCCAGACAGCGGGAACTATATCCAGCGGATAACCCCCTTTCCCGCGCGTGAAGGCAAGTTACTGGATTTACGGGATATCGAGCAGGGATTGGAAAACTTGCAACGTTTCCCGACCGTGCAGGCGGAGATGAACATTGTCCCGGCAGCGCAGCCGGGGGAGAGCGATATTGTGCTGGACTGGCGTCAGTCCCGGCACTGGCGAGTCGCCACGTATCTGGATGATACCGGTTCCAAAAGCACCGGGCGTTATCAGGGCGGTTTAACCTTCTTTCTGGATAACCCGCTGGCGCTCAGCGACCTGTTCTATCTCTCCGGTGGGCGCGATATTCACTCATCTGCCGGGAAAGGCAGCCAAAACGACACGCTCTATTACTCGCTGCCGTTCGGCTACTGGATGGCGAGCGTGACGGCCAGTCATTACGATTATACCCAGACGATAGCCGGGCTGAATCAGGCGATCCAATACCGGGGCAAAAGCCAAAACCTGGCGGTCCAGCTTAGCCGGGTGCTGCATCGTAACGCCGACCAGAAAACCTTGCTCAACGGTGAAATTTATCGCCGGACTTCGCGCAATTTTATTGATAAGACCGAAGTCGACGTTCAGCGCCGGGAAACTGCGGGCTGGAAGCTGGGGCTGTCTCATCATCACTTTATCGGCAGCGCGACGCTGGATACCCGGGTGACTTACCAGCAGGGCATGCGCTGGTTTGGCGCGCAACCGGCGCCGGAAGAGTACCGCAATGAGGGGACCGCCTTGCCTAAAATCACCCAGTTCTCGGCGACGCTTTCCGGGCCGTTAACGCTGTTTTCTCAGCCCTTTTCTTATCAAACCCAATATCTGCGGCAGATAAGCGCCAGCCCATTGACACCCCAGGATCGATTCTCGATTGGCGGTCGCTGGACGGTGCGCGGCTTTGATGGCGAGTTGACCTTATCCGCCGATCGGGGCTGGTACAGCCGCAACGAATTGGACTGGCAAACCCCGCTGAAAGGGCAGTCGCTGTATCTGGCAATGGATTATGGCGAAGTGGGCGGCCGGGGCAGCGACGCGCTGCTCGGAAAACACCTGGCGGGGAGCGCCCTGGGCTGGAGAGGCAACCTGAAAGGGGTGAGCTACGACCTGTTTGTCGGCGTCCCGCTGTCCAAACCCGCCGGTTTCCAAACTTCCCCCGTCACGGCCGGATTCAACCTGTATTGGCAGTATTAATTCAAATAGCAAAACTGCCGGTGGGTAGTGTTGTGTGGAGTAAAAATCATGAACAAGCAGTTGTATCGTATTATCTTTAATCAATCCCGCCAGCTGTGGATGGTGGTGGCCGAGATAGCGCGGGCCGGACGGGGACGAACCGGGCGCCGATATCGGTGCCCCTCTTCACCACAGCATCGTTGCCGACTCACTGCGCTACGGTTTGGATTGTTGTTAGCCTTTGGCGGGATTTCGCTCACCGCGCAGGCGGCGATTGTGGCCGACGGACAGGCGCCGGGGCGCCAGCAACCGACGATCATTCGCAGCGCCAACGGCACGCCGCAGGTCAATATCCAGACGCCGGGCGCCGATGGCGTTTCCCACAATACCTACCGTCAGTTTGACGTGGATAAACAGGGGGTTATCCTCAATAACAGCCATCAGGCCACCCAGACGCAACTGGGCGGTATGGTCGCAGGCAATCCGTGGCTAGCCAAAGGAGACGCCAGCGTTATTCTTAACGAGGTCAACAGTCGTGACCCCAGTCACCTTAATGGCTGGATTGAAGTGGCCGGGCATAAAGCCGAGGTGATTATTGCCAACCCGGCGGGCATCACCTGTAACGGTTGCGGTTTCATTAACTCACATCGCACTACGCTCACCACCGGACAGGCGCTGATGGAACAGGGCCGGCTGAAAGGGTTTGATGTCAATCAGGGGGAAGTGCGGATTGACGGGCGCGGCATGGACAGCACACAGCAAAGTTACACCGATATTATCGCCCGCTCCGTGGCGATTAACGCCAAATTACACGCGCAAGACCTGAAAGTGACCACCGGGCGCAATATTGTCGATGCGACGCATCAGCAGATTAAGAAAAAATCGGTTGACGATGAAAAGCACCCAGAGTTTGCGTTGGATGTGGCGGCGCTGGGCGGCATGTATGCCCATAAAATCAGGCTGATAGGCACCGAGGCGGGGGTGGGCGTGCATAATGCCGGTAATATCGGCGCGTCTGCCGGGGAGGTCCATATCACCGCCGATGGCCGGATAGAGAACCGCGGCACCCTCAGCAGCCGTGACGCGTTGCAATTAACCTCGTCTGCCGATGTCACTAACACCGGCAAATTGCTGTCACAATCGGCGGTGAATTTACAGGCGGGCAGCGCGTTAGATAATCAGGGCCGGGTGGAAGCCCGCGGCGATACCACGGTCAACGCAGACACAATACACAGCAGCCATAACAGTGTGTGGGCCGCGGGACTGGATGATAACGGCAACACCACCCGCCCCGGCTCACTGACCTTGACCGCGCAGCACGTTCAGGCTAATGGCAAAAATCTGGCCGCCGATACGCTGGCTATCCACAGCCAACAAATTGACCTGAGCGACAGCCAGACGGCGGCCGGGCAAATTCAACTGACTGCCAGTCAATCGGGCATCAGTACCACTCGCGCTACCGTCAACGCCGACCGTTTTAGCGCGAAAACGCCGGGCCAGTTTAACAACGACGGCGGCCAGTTAGTGGCGCGGGAAATCCACCTCACGACCCCGGATATCTCTAATCTGAAAGGAAAAATTAACCAGACCGGGACCGGTGAACTGGCGCTCCATACCCGCGCCCTGAATAACCGTGAAGGGATGGTGTTCAATCAGGGGAAACTGACTCTCACTACTGATCGGCTCAACAACCAGCAGGGCAACATTGCCAGTCAGGGCGAGGACCTGCATCTGACCGCGCATCAGGCCGATAACACTCAGGGGACAGTGCAACTGGCAGGCAACGGGAAACTGTCGCTCAACACCCAACGGTGGCTCGGCAATCAGGGCAAACTGCTCACCAATGGCGCCCTGACGATACAGGCCGGTGAACTGCAACTCAACCACGCCGAAACTCAGGCCGGGCAGATAACCGTCAACGCCGACACCCTGAGCCATCAAGGCGGCATGATGCAACAACAGGGCAAAGATACGCTGTCCCTCACCACCCGAATGCTGGATAACCAGCACGGCACCCTTGCGGGCAACGGCAACCTGAACCTTAAAGCAACGACCGTCGATAATCGTCACGGCAACATCGTGGCCGCCGAAAAAGGCTCGCTGACACTGACCGTCAAAGACACCCTGGACAATCAGGCGGGCCGGGTGTTAAGCGGCGGGCAATTAACCCTGCGCGCCGGCGATGTTGATAACACCGGCGGGATAATCGCCGCGGACGGTAAAACCACGCTGACCGGCGCCAAGCTCACTAATACTCAGGGACAGATTGCCGGGAATGGCGGGCTGGACATTCACAGCCGACAACTGATAAACCGCGAGGGCACCTTACAATCCGCCGACGCCCTGACTCTGGATACTAACGGGCAGTTACTGGATAACCAGCAGGGCCAGATTATTGGAGAAGGAAAAACCACAATAACCAGCGGTCCACTGGACAATCGCCACGGTCATCTTCAAGGCGGACAGGTGGTTATCGACACCCGGCAGGCAGCGCTGGATAACCGGGACGGCAAACTGTTATCCACGGACACCTTAACCCTGAACACTCACCAGCTCGATAATCGTCACGGGCAGGTGCAGGCGGTGGGCGACACCACACTCAATGTTGACACCCAAATCGATAACACCGGCGGCCTTATCCGTGGCGGTCAGCAATTGACCCTGAACACCGCTCGCCTGATTAACCGCGAGACGGCGCAGACGGATAACGGGGTGGAAGCACAAAACCTGACGGTCAATGCCCAACAGGTGGACAATACCCAGGGCGCTTTACGGGCAGCCAACCATCTGCAAGCTCAGGTGAGTCACACGCTGGAGAATGCCGAGGGGTTAATCTCCGCGGGCAAACAGCTTACCGTAGACGACAAGAGCGGGCACACCTCGCTGGTGATTAACAACCGGCAAGGCACCTTAATTGCCGGGGAACAGGCCACGATTAACGCACACTCTCTGAGCGGTGACGGCCAACTGTTATCGCAGGGCGATATGGCGGTCACTTTAACCGAGGATTTTCATCATACCGGCAACACCGCGGCCAATGGCAATCTGACCCTGAAAACAACCGGCAATCTCCTCAACGACCGCCAGATAAAAGCCGGTCGGGCGCTGCATCTTGACACTCACAATCTCACCAATAGCGCCTCCGGTGAAATTAGCGCCGGGCAAACGCAAATCCAGGCTCACGATACCCTGAGCAACACCGGACTGATTGACGGCGGTTTGACTCATCTCACGGCCAACACCCTGAACAATACCGGCACCGGGCGCATTTACGGGGACCAGCTGGCCCTCCAGACGGGCACATTGAATAACACCGCCCAGGACGGCAAAGCTGCGGTCATTGCGGCACGTGACCGGCTGGACATCGGCACCGGAACGCTCAACAACCAGCATCATGCGCAGATTTACAGCGTGGGCGACATGCGCATCGGCGGTCAGTTGGATAATACCCTGACGGCCACCGGTCAGGCGCGTGAGCTCAATAACCACGCGGCGACGATTGAAGCCGGGCGCCACTTGAAGATTAATGCCGACCGGATTAACAACACCAACGCCGGGTTGGTCACCCAGGTCGTCGAAACGGAAAAGTCTCAGCATCATGACGCGGTACTGAGCGGCCAGACCACCCGTTATGACTGGTCACAGGTGGACACTTCCCACCGCAATAAATACAAAGTGCACGATGCCATCATGCCGGATGGCAGCCGCAGTAATGACTTTTACGAATATCAGTACACCCGCACCGTCAAGGAAACTCAGGTTAAACAGAGCGACCCCGGTAAAATTCTGGCCGGGGGCAATATGACGCTCAACAGTGCGCAGGTCACTAATCACGACAGCCAGATTGTCGCTGGCGGCACGCTCGGTGGTGAAATTGGCGAACTGCACAATATCGCTACTCAGGGAGAACGGATTACCACCGATACGGGCAGTCAGACCCACTGGTATGCTAAAAAAACCAAAAAGAAAAAGTTCGGGTTCGGTGGCACCAAAACCTCGCAGGGGAAAAGCCGCAGCAATTATGACCCGGCCCCCGTAATAGAAACCCTCGACCTGAAAACGCTGGCCTGGCAGGAGAATACCCGTCCACAGGGCACCGATATCACGATTACAGACCGACAGACCAGTCAGATACATTCTGCCCCCACGACGGTCACGCCGGTGAACGGTATCAAAAATCAGCCACTGGTATTGCCCCCGGAGACCGTCAAAGGGCAAACAGTCGATCCGGTGATACGCGTGGTGACCCCCGATACTCGCCTGCCGGATAACAGCCTGTATACCGTGCAGCCGGGCAGCGACAGCCACTATCTGGTCGAGACCGACCCGAAATTTACCCAGTATAAACAGTGGCTGGGCTCGGACTACATGCGGCAACAGTTAACGCACGACCCGGCGCTGGTTCACAAACGCCTGGGCGATGGGTTCTACGAACAGCGTCTGGTGCGTGACCAAATCACCCAACTGACCGGCCAGCGCTATCTGCCGGGCTACAACAACGACGAAGCCCAGTTTAAAGCGCTGATGGATGCCGGTGTCGCTTTTGGCAAACAGCAGCAATTAACGCCGGGCGTCGCCTTAAGCCCGGCACAGATGGCGTTGCTGACCTCGGATATTATCTGGCTGACTAACCAAACCGTGACCCTGCCGGATGGCACTACCGAGGTGGTCACCGTGCCGCAGGTTTATGCCCGCGTCCGTCAGGGCGACCTGAGCAGTGACGGCGCTTTGCTGGCCGGGAATACCGTGGCGCTCAACAGTCAGGGCGATATCACCAACAGCGGCACGATTAGCGGGCGTGACGTCACCCAACTGACGGCCAACAATCTGACCAATAGTGGGTTTATTCGCGGCGGCAAAGTGGATTTGACGGCCCAACAGACGCTCACCAACCGGGGCGGCCAGATTCAGGGCGATGACCGGGTGACTCTGACAGGCCGGGATATCATCAGCGCATCGACCGTGCGCGGGGATGAGGCTAACCGCTGGTTAGACCGTCCAGCGGGCATCTATGTGCAGAATGATAAAGGCGCCTTATCGCTGAGCGCCATTAACAATGTCCAATTAACCGCCAGTGACGTCAAGAATGCCGGTAAATACAGTCACACCGAGATAACCGCAGGCCATGACCTGACGCTGGACGCCTTAAGCACGCGCCGTACAGAACAGGGCAACTGGGGGAAAGATAACTATCGCCATCTGACCCAGCAACAAGATATCGGCAGCCAGATAACCGGCGCCGGTGAGGTGACCCTGCAAGCCGGGCAGGATTTGAACGCCACCGCCGCCCACGTCAACGCCGGTCAACAACTGACGGCGCAGGCCGGCAATAACCTGACGCTGACCACCGGGACGGCTTCATCCGATTTAGTGGAGCACAGTAAACAAACCAGCAAAGGCTGGCTGTCGAAATCGTCAGTGGAAACCCACGACGAAGTGCATGACCGGCAGGCTCTGAGCGCCACATTCAGTGGCGATAAGGTCAATCTCCAGGCAGGTAAAAACTTAAATATCAGCGGCAGCAATGTCGCCGGTACGCAGGATGTCAACCTGAACGCCGGTCATCAGCTCACCGTCACCACCGCCGCGGAAGCACACGATGAAACCCATTTGCGGCAGGAGAAAAAATCCGGCCTGATGGGGACCGGGGGGATTGGCTTCACCTTAGGCAAAGCCAGCCAGAAAGTCACCACCGACAGTGACAGCCAGCTGAGTAAAGGCAGCACGGTCGGCAGCAGCCAGGGCAACGTCACCCTCAACGCGGGGGAACAGCTCCGGGTTCACGGCAGCGAGGTGATTGCCGGTAAAGACCTGACGCTGGCCGGTCAACAGGTCGATATCACCAGCGCGGAAAACCGCCATCACACCACGACAAAAACCGAACAAAAACAGAGCGGCTTAACCGTGGCGCTGAGTGGCGCCGCCGGGGGTGCCGTCAACAGCGCGGCGCAAACCGCCAGAGCCGCTCGCAATGAAAGTGACCCGCGAGTGAAAGCCCTGCAAAACACTCAAGCCGCCTTGAGCGGGGTACAGGCCGTGCAGGCTGGCCGACTGGCGGAGGCTCAGGGCAGTGACGACAAAGGCAATAACAATCTGGCCGGGGTGAGCCTGTCCTACGGGCGTCAATCTTCCCGTTCAGAACAGCAGCACCGCCAGACCACTCAACAGGGCAGCCATCTCGCTGCCGGGGATAACCTGACCATAACCGCCAAAGGGGATGGCAAAGGCGCATCAGGCCAGCATGGCGATATCCGTATTCAGGGCAGCCAGTTACAGGCGGGTAAAGACCTGCAACTGCATGCTAACCGGGATATTCAGCTCTCCTCCAGCCAGAACACCGAACAGACTACCGGTAAAAACAGCAGCCTCGGCAGCTCGTTGGGCGTGGGCCTGACTGCGGGGCCGGGGGGCACCGGCCTGAACGTCTCAGCCAATGTCAGTCGGGGCACCGGCCGTGAAAACGGCAACGGCGTCAGTCACACTAACACCACGTTACAGGCGGGACAGACCGTCGGGCTGAACAGTGGCCGGGATACCACGCTGAAAGGGGCCCAGGTCAGCGGCGAGCAGATTACCGCCGAGGTAAAACGTCATTTGACATTAAGCAGCGAGCAGGACAGCCAGCGCTATGACAGCCAGCAACACAACGCCAGCGCGGGCGTCAGCGCCGCCGTGGGCCCCCTCACCCACGGCACCGCGAGCCTCAATGCCAGCCGCAATAAACTCCACAGCAACTATGACAGCGTGCAGGAGCAGACCGGGTTGTTTGCCGGCAAAAGCGGCTATCAGGTTAACGTCGGCGACCACACCCAACTGGACGGCGCGGTGATAGCGAGTCAAGCCGATAAAGCCAACAACACCCTGAACACCGGAACGCTGGGCTTTAAAGATATTAAAAATCAAGCGGACTTTACTGTTGAGCAGCAAAGCGCGGGCGTCAGCCTCGGCCAACCGACCGCCGGTCAGGTCCTGAATAATCTGGCGGTCAATGGGCTGAGCGGTTCCAATAACCAGGGCCATGACAGCAGCACCACGCACGCCGCCGTCAGCGACGGCAACCTGATTATTCGGGATAAAGCGCACCAGACGCAGGATGTCGCGACCCTCAGCCGCGATACCGATAATGCCGCCAATGTCCTGAGTCCGATATTTGACAAGGAAAAAGAGCAGCAACGGCTGAAACAGGCGCGACTGATTGGCGAAATCAGCGCCCAGATGACCGAGATAGCCAGTACGGAAGGGAAAATTATCGCCACCAAAGCGGCGAAAGCGAAGCTGGACCATATCAGTGAACCGGACAAAGCGGCAGCCAGAAAAAAACTGGTCGACAGTGGCAATCCACACCCGACTGCGGCGGATATTAATAAGCAAGTTTATGACACCGCTTACACACAGGCACTGAATGACTCGGGCTTTGGGACCGGCGGAACCTATCAGAAAGCCCTACAGGCGGCTACGGCAGCGATTGAGGGCTTAGCGGGCAACAATCTCGGTCAGGCGCTGGCCGGGGGCGCTTCACCGTATCTGGCGGGCGTGATAAAAGAGCTGACCACCGACCCGAAAAACCATCAGGTGGATATCGCCACCAACACGCTGGCCCATGCGATTTTAGGCGCGGTGGCGGCGGAAGTGAGCGGTAACAATGCCCTGTCAGGGGCAGCCGGTGCCGCTTCGGGTGAACTGGCGGCTCAGGTCCTGATTAAGCAGCTTTACGGCGACGGGGCAAAAGTCAGTGAGTTAACGGAAGAGCAGAAGCAAACTATCAGCACCCTTTCCACCCTGGCGGCAGGACTGGCCGGCGGCATTGCTGGTGACTCCACCGCCAGCGCCGTTACCGGGGCTCAAGCCGGGAAGAACGCAGTCGATAACAATCACCTAAGTGTGGAGAAGAATCAATCGCGCAGTGAGGAACTGGTTAATTGTCAGGGTGATAGCAGTTGCCGCTCTGCCGTTAGGGATAAATATCGGCAGGAGTATGACAAGGTTCAGGAACGGATAGCAACGTGTTCAGGCGCTGACCAGTGCGTTGCTGTTGCCAAAGAACTGCGGGCATTGCAAGGTGATTACAGCGCACGAATAGGCGAAATTCAGGAAAAAGCCAGAATGCAGGGGCTGGATTCCCTTACGCCGGCAGAAGTGCGGGAATGGGCAGATTTACGGGGTGCCATGTCAAATATTGACGCATCACGGAATTTGGTGCTCCATCGTGCCCAAGTCACCGGCGGTTCAGAAGAAACGACCCAGGAAATCGTGAAGATTATGGGGCAGACGGGAATTGCGGCGTCTGCGGGGGTGGCCGGTGGGATTAGTAAGGCAGGTAAGAGTGCCATCAATGCAGCCCAAGGTCAGCAGGTTAATACCGAAAAAGGGAAGGAAATCTCTACTGTCAATGGATATAAAATTTCAAACGGTGCTGATAATGTAATTGCTAAAACAAATTTAGATCACCCAATTGTTCAATCTCGTATCAATGTTCAAAATGGTGACTCTAAGGCTGGTTGGGAGCATGTTATTAAACGTCATTTTTCTGGTAAAGATAACGCGAGTCAATTTACTATCAGTCAGTCTGAAGTGAAAAATATCCTTAAGAGTTCAGAAGTTACAAAAATACCTATTAGTAATACTCGTATTTCAATTAATAAGACAACTGGTCAAAAAGAGATTCTTTATGAACGAGTAATTACTTTTGATAGAAATATAGGTGTCGATAAATTTAGTGATGGAAAACCAACAAATACTATGACAATTCTTACAGATAAACATGGTAATTTGATAACAGCAACTCCGGGAAAGATGTAATATGAATGTAGATGAATTAGCAAAAAAGATGTTGGTTGATTTTAAGTTGTTAGAACAAAACAATATTATCCCTTTTTTAAAAAAAGAGTTTGGGGTTGTTAATTCAGCTTATTTCTTAGGTCAGGGTATAGATCAAAGTGTAGATATTTATACTTATCTTGTTAATGGTAAGTATGTTATTGAATTTGATGTATCTAGAATGGATAACACCATAACTAAAAATGAAATTATATCTGTAGAGGAGTATGCAAAAACAATACAAGGTAAAGGCAAAACAAAAAAAGATGCCCGTGATAACTTAAAAATTGTTATGGAAAAAGCCAATAAAATCAATTAATAAATTTTATGTATTAAAAAGCCTTGTTCTGTTAGAGCAAGGTTTTCTTGATTTATGGATGTGTATTGACCTAGGTAGGAGTAAAAATCACAAATGTGGGGTTGGTTTCTGTCGAGGGTCATTTAACCTTTTACCTGAACTGATCTCTCTGTGAACCTCCGGAGAATATGTTAAAATGAGTATCGGGGTTACAGGGAATATGATGAACAATGAAGAAGAACACTACGCCAACATTACATGATGCTATTTTTAAGCAGTTTCTGACGCATCCAGATACGGCCAGAGATTTTCTACAGTTCCATTTACCACTAACTCTGCTGAAGGTTTGTGATCTGAATACGCTGCAACTGGTATCGGGAAGCTTCATTGAAGACGATCTGCGGCCATACTACAGTGACGTTTTGTATTCACTGAAAACGGGTAAGGGTGACGGTTATGTATACTGTCTGATTGAACATCAAAGCTCGCCTGATAAACACATGGCTTTTCGGATGTTGCGTTATGCCATTGCTGCCATGCAACGTCATCTTGATGCTGGTCATAAAACATTACCGTTGGTGATACCCGTACTATTCTACCAGGGAAAGATCAGTCCGTATCCGTATCCGATGAATTGGCTTTTGGAGTTCGATGATCCGGAACTTGCCGGCGAGCTGTACAATAAAGATTTTCCGCTGGTTGATATTACCGTTATTCCGGACGACGAAATAATGAAACATCGTCGTATGGCTGTGCTCGAAATGTTGCAGAAACACATTCGCCAGCGTGATCTGACCGAGCTGCTTGACCAGCTGGTAACATTGTTACTGGAAGGATATACCACGCAGGAACAACTGATATCTGTGATAAACTATATGCTGCAGGCGGGAGAATCTCACGATCCGGCTGCTTTGCTAAACACTCTGGCATCACGTGTGCCACAGCATGAGGAAGCTCTGATGACTATCGCTGAAAAACTCCGCCTCGAGGGCGAACAACGCGGGATTCGGAAAGGGATTCAGTTGGGTGAACAGAAAGGACGTGAAGAAGGCGTGCTGCTGGGTAAACTCGACGTTGCCCACAGCCTTCTGAAAATGGGGATGCCTCGCGAGGCTGTTCTCGAAGCGACTGGCTTATCTGAAGACGAGTTGGCGCAGATCCGTCATTGATTCTGACACCAGAAGGAATCCCATTAAGAGCGTCAGCCGCAGCAACTAACGTCCTTTTTATTAATGTGTTCATTGGTCGCGCTAGGAATAGCCGTTACTGGCTATTCCTAGCGCGACCTTTAATCAAAACGGGTAACTCTCTTCTTTTCAAATCGAAGTGTCAGATCTAATCTGAACTAATACACCACTCACAAAATACACGGGCCCATACATCAAAAGAAACTTTTACCGGGCCTCGGGAAGGGGAAAAATCAGCTCTAATGAGTATCGAACACCCTGTCGGCAATAGTTTATGCCTTTAAACCGGAAAACCATCCAAAAATTTTCCGGTTTCATTTGAAAAAACTATTTTATTTCGTTTTTCAAAGCCCTACGGTGACATTCACCACTCGCTTTTTCATGCAGAGTAAACAACATCGGTAATAGAGAACTCAACGCCTCTAGGCTATGCCCGAGCTGACACAAACTCTCTGGCGTAAATTCATGGATGTTATTACTGGCAAACGACAACATTGAGTCACCAAGAAAAGTTACACCATGACACATGCCCATAGTATTTTCTTTGGATGATTCAATTAACTGACACAGTACAGTATAGCTAATACATGAAAAATCCAGTGATGCAATTGCATCCGACATGGCAGACCATAAGATATCCAGATCAGGTATATTACTGTCGTCGAGAATGTCTGGGATGCTACTGTGCATAATATTGCTTCTCAATTGATTTAGAAAAAATTAAAACCAAAGAAAAGTCTGTAAGCAAGGTATGTGCTTCGGTTTCTACATTAGATTGCGCGTTAAATGTATAACGCTTTGAGTATGAGGATATGTTACTATTCATATTAGCCATAGCATTAGTTCCGATAATGTTGTGGTCAGACGCTCTGATTGTGTTGCTTCACTTTCAGAGCGTTGCTTTTATGGCTCCTATAGCAGCCACCATATTTTTTCTCTTCGAGATCAATATCCCTTCCTTCTTTTCTGATAACGGGAAGGCCAGATTTCATCAGGCTTCTGTCCCAATGCATTCGCAATGATTGTCTCACCTTTGTGCCAAGGACGCTGTAAAGCATTGGATAATGTTGACGATGCCAGTCCAGCTTCCCGAGAAACGGCAGCCAATGACGTTCCTTTCTTCCTTAATGCAGCAATAATATCGGCCGGGTGCCAATCTTTTTTCTCCACAAGAATTCTCCAAGCAGGTATAACTATTTAATAACATTGTAAAACAAAAAGTAACTTCGCTGCTTTAAGCTCTGCTAATGGTATGTTTTACTTCAATCTATATTTCAATTACTCTAAAAAGATATCAGTGCAGATAATCCTTGGAGGATCATTCACTGCTGTAGATTATCGTTCTATAAATAGAAAATTTCAACCATTATTTTCTATTTATAGATATTACTGATCTTTAAATAGAAATTCATTCGTAAAAAGGAAAATATGAACAATAAGACTAACGAAGCTTCTTTCCTTGAAGAAGGAAAAGAAACCTTTAAAAACAGGTTAAAACAGCTTCTTAAAGGAAGGAGTCTTCGAGCTGTTTCAACAGAATGGCAAATACCTTATTCGACGTTAAATAACTACTTCGATAAAAAGACACTACCATCTCTATATGTAGCTCAGAAAATCGCTAGAATAGAAGGTGTTTCTTTGGAATGGCTAGCTTCTGGGACTCCGAATGAAAAACCTACTGATGATTCTCAAAGAGACGACACAGGCTATGGATATGATGAACTAAAAACAGCATGGTCCCTCATTTTAGATTCTCTTGATGTCAAAGAAGCAAAAACATTAATTAATTTAATGCATAGAAAAGGTATTGAAGGGATATTAACCATGATCCATGAAAAGCAAGATATCGAAGAACTTATTGATAAGCTTAAAATTAGATCAAATTTGAAACAAGCAATCAAAGTAGCTCTTGATGGGAATGAATCAACAGATAAAGAAATTTTGCGTTACATTACTACCCTGATAAGTCAAGAAAAAAATTAAACACCGTCAATTAGTGATCATAATAGTGTAGAGCTAAGCACAAGGTATAGAATGACGATACCTTTCAATTCTCGCTTAATCAGGCTAAATAGCCAATTAAGAATGCAGTACACTTAAGAAGCAGCACGGAGAAATGAGTGTGCGAGTATTAAAACAATTGGATAGAACACCCAAAGAATAATTACCAACCTGGCAAGCTAACGAAAAAAGCAGCACTCAACGATAACAGGACGCTTTGTTAACGTACCTGTACGTTCAGCCAGATCAAAAGCAGCCTTAGCTCGACGCATGCCTTCAATTTTGCGCTCTTTTACGGACATTTGCTTAAGTTCAGAAATTCGGCGTTTTGATTGCATAACCTTCCCCTATCATCACTCAGTACTACAAGCTATAAGAACCAAAAATCTGTGTTTTTTGATGTTCACAATGCTGAGAAACCACATGACTTAAAGCTTTCCTATGAATGTACCTTCTGTCAAGACAAAAGATGTACTATTATAGTACTAACAAATGCCAATATATAGGATTTCCGTATACTAATTTTTTCCTTTTAATTAAGAAGAACGAGAAAACCCCTGTTGATTTCTCAACAAGGGTTTATCCCAAATATTTTTCGGCATCAGCAGCATGATTTCCATCATCTGTGACCCTAGCACGTTGCTGGCAGCAATAGCCACAATCAGCAACAGGGATCCTACAGCAACAAACAGATAGCGTCAAACACCCTACTGTTAAGGCAAAAAACCATCAATATGCTATTGACATCTTTCTCTTCTCTGGTAGCATAAGCATCGACAACGCTCGCTACCTTCCTCCGGGAACGTAAGCGGGCTTTTTTTATGGAATTTTAATCATGGTTCATATCCCCTACGCAAAGTCGCATCGCAAACCTATAGACCTTATTAGTGATTGGGACTAAATTTCAAAGATAAAGCATTAGCCGAACACATATTATCATTTATCAGCTATTATCGTTTTAAAATTTATCTATTCCAGTTCATGTATCAAGATGAAGAAGGAAAAAAACAATTTCGTGATGGCATTTTTTTTGAAAACGGCCTTGATATTTATCGTTTCGATGAATCATTACGCAATTACATATTTCGCATAATTTCTCGACTCGAAATAAAATTTCGTAGTAGGCTAGATCACACTATATCAGAATATACAGATGATCCATTTTGGTATCTCGACGATAAAAACTTCTTTAATAAAAAAGAAAAGAAAATAAACTTATTACGTTCAAAGTTATCAAATTCATTTACATCTTGTAATGAAAAATATGCCACTCATTATAAGGAAAAGTACTATAATGAGAAAAATGATAATTATAAATCCCTACCCCCTTTTTGGATTATCGGTGAATTAGCAACATTGGGAAATATATTTGTTATTTACGATTGCTTGGACAAACGTCGTTTTCAAATATCAGAACGAGAAAACATCCTTAACAATTTATCCAAAGAATTTGGCGTAAAAAAATTTGAAACGCTGGTTGGATGGATTAGTGGATTAAGAGATGTAAGAAACAAATGTGCACATCATAATCGTCTTTGGAATTCAAATTTAAGAGCCCCAGCAGAAATTATCCCACACCTTTCTATACCTCCAACTAATAACAATCGTATCTATGTTTTTCTTGCAACCCTTCACCATTTAAGCAAAATCTTAAAACTGGGCGTAAACGTGGGCCAAGATATTCACACTTTAACACATGAATTCCCAAGAGTAATACCACTGTTACATTCTGCTGGTTTTCCAGAAAGCTGGAATACAGATCCATTCTGGGAACTTTAGAGTTATCATATATTTTGGCGATGCAAAAATATCTTAATACATGGTTAAAATTTGCCAATAATACTAAAAGAATATCCTTTACATCCCATATTAACTTGACAAACGAAAAGGTAAGCTGAGTTACACATATCTTACCAACCAAAAAATTTGTACCTATATATGTCATAATGATTAAAAATATGACTACCCATCTTTCGTTAAATAAGCGTTATACACAGTTACACCGCTGATGTTGGTTCGCCAACCCCGCTCACCAACTGCTTTCATTCACCCGACCCTTTGATGGGGTCAGGTGAATGAACTTTATCAGCTGTGCAAATGTGCATAACACACAACTCGTTTTACAATTCATACCATAGACGCCGCTTAAATTTTTGGCTAACCTAACCAAGAAATAATTATGTTATTTATAAATACCATCTCAACAAGAGGCTACTCAATGACTGACAATCATGACACACAACGTACAATACGTGCTCAAATTAGGGGAGCAAAAGTTGCTGGAATTTATCTCAACTTATGCCAACGTTTACGTACCTGGGATGCAAATTGTGTTACTAAAGCCCACAAACATAATCTCCCTGGCTGGGTGGGACACTTGCCAATTTATTTATTTGTTGGCAGTTCAGCTATTGCATTACTCCTGAGTTCATTAGCTATAGCAGGAATAATTATACTAATTTTCGGGCTGTTGTTAGGACTTTCACAGACTAACAAGGAAGAAACATTACATCTTTCAAACACCCCAAAAGATGAAAATGGCTACCGGAATGGCTATGAAGGTTATGGATACTACATGGGGGGATTTAGAATGGACTCCGATGACAACTAAAAGCAGGGTCTTAGCCAAGCCTCGCTTTTTTCTTAAGATGTTATTGATTTATTTTGTCAGTTTATTCCCAGCAACTCCACCGACTTTTCCCCCCGAATCTTGTGCTTGTTTTACTCCGTTACCTAACATTCCAGATATTACTGTTCCACCTTTAATTCCCGCCCAAGACAAAGCACTCATCCACAATGCCGGCAGCACAATAAACATCGTCCCCATCACAAAACTCATAATGATATCGTCTGTGCTATTCTGAAAACCGGCCATATTCCAGCGGCTGTGCGTATCTGAACCGTACAATGCCTCCAGTAACCAGCTGTCCAACCAGCGTGCCAATTCCCACCAGAATGTCAAAAAGTTCAGCGCAAACATGACAAAGGTCAGCGTAATGACCGTCTTATATTCGTAGACAGCAAATACTATAATCAGGGGTAATATGATAGTCACCGCCATCAATATAACAGCCTGCACCATCGGTAATGCCTGGCGCATTGCATCAAACGCCGGAAAGGCCGCCAGACTTCCCAACGACACCCCGCCCAATGAGGCTATCCGGCCCACCGAATTCATCAGGGTAAAATCTGCGTTACCGCCGTAGCCTGCATAGACATGTCCCCCTTGAGATGCGGTCAAATTTTCCGGGCTCACCAGACGCCGTATCACCGCTTCTTTGTATTCTGACGTCTCTTTGCCCATCAGTTTCAATGCTGCCGATAGCCGAAACCACATGCCTGGCTCAACCTGAGCCATCACCCGTTTTTCCAATCCTACCTGACTGTCTGACCACCATTCCTTACAGGTCGGATATCCCCCCTGCCCCGTATTAGCCAAACCGTCATCCCGGTGCGGTTTCCAGGGAAAATCCGACCGGGGCGTTTTTGACTGAAGCACATCATAATAACCCGCACTATTCAGAAACGTTTTTGACCCTAACCATTCAATATCCCGTAATACCGCTTCATCCAAAGTTCTTCCCTCGTCCCGACGTTTCCACTGATACAATGCCAGCGCATAACAGTCATGGGTGAAATCCTGTAATATCTGCGCCAGAGCCGGATTATTAATTCGCGTATGCTGGACCTCAAAACGCAGTTGCCTCAGGTCGGGACGGCAGGGAAGAGAAGCTATTGATGCCTGAGTCACCCCTTTGGAAATCTGATGAACCAGTATCCACCAAACCGGAGCCGCCGCTGTTTTACCATCCAGCGACGATATCACGGACGCATAGCCCGTTTCAGCCGGTTTCGGCGTCCAAGTACCGCAACTTTTTGCCCGCGAGTCATCATACGTAATGGTACTCAGACTCACATTGACCAACGGCACACAGCAAGCAATCATCACCAAGAAAGCGCCATACAAGGTGTTTTCAATCCGGGTCACTGAGAGCAGGCCCTTATTTCCTTCATCCTCCCCTTCTTCCCGGACTTTCAGCCAGATACCTATCATTTTGAATGTCAGCGGCAGCACAAATAACCCGGTGGCCAGCAGCACATTCCACAAGCCGTTATTCACCATCCAGCCCAGCAGGGTCAGAAAATATTCCAGATAGCTGTAAGTTGTCATGACGGCTCTCCGGAGACGAAGAACATGGCATACTCACAACATCCCACAAATCCCAGCAAAATGAGTACAATCCGTTTCAGAGCCGCTTTCTGTGTTAACGGCAATGGGGATCGCCAAAGCTGCCACATGAAACAGGCAATAACACTGTACATGGCCAATCGCCAGACCAGCCAGCCGTAACGGGTCGTGTACATCCAATGTTGTAAGGCATTGAACTGAGACGGATACGCCAAGCCAACTGCGGCAACAAGTAACATGCCCCCCATCATCAACGTGACGATTAACCCTCGCCTGAAATTCTGTTTCAGTCTCACGCTCAACCTTTGTGTAGTGCCAGCAGGTACCCGGATTTCACTTTGCTCAGACATCATTATTGTCCTTCGCGCCCTTTCGGCGGCACGGACAAGGTGTGAATACGGCTGTCGGTATTATCGATGGATTGCCGTTGCAGATTCATTTCAACCCGATTTTGTTCACGCTCAAGCGTGGTCAGCGCGGTATTTTGTGCAATCGCCCGGCGCAACTCCATTTCATTCTTCAGGGCAGTAATTTCTCTGTCCAGTGTCGCAATACGACGATCACTCTCTGCCATAGCCTGCGCCTGCGCAGCGGCATTCGGTTCTGCCTGCCCGGTCATCAACATTCGCCGCATAGTGAGCGCAGTCTCAATGGTGTCTGCCATCGCTAACTCACTGGCCAACCGACTCACCAGCGCACCACTGTCCGGATCACGTTTCAGGGCCTGGACAACCCCGCGAGTCACCGCCAAGCTACCCGTTTTGAGTTTTGCCAGATTGACTACAGTAGGCGCATTTTCCCCGCTGACCAGTTTCATCAATTGCTCAATGTTGGTTCTGGTCGCCTCTTCCAGCATCGGCGCAAACCCCGTCCCGGCGACACTTGCACCCGGCTGGTCTTCGGTACCGCCACTGGTACACTGACGACTGTCCGTACAGGTACGAACCGAACGATCACCTAACACCCTGACGACCGCGGCGGCGGCTTCTTCACTGTTCTTGAATTTCTGGCAAGCAGCGCCATTACATTGGGTGCGGTTGACATTGGCATGGCTATTCGCCGGCAGGTTGTTCATCATATTGAAGCCGGCTTTTGCCAGATCCCGGATAGGCTGAATGGCTTTCTGCCCTTTTCCTCCCCGTTTTTCACCCCCAATCCAATTTGAACCTTGTGTACCGTCCGCAACCTCCATTTTTTGTGTCGTGCCGACCGCGTCACCATTGCCGGTATTCACCAGCGTTTTGTATTCCTCCATCAACGCCGCTTTAGTCCATTTACTGCTATCCGAGAAATCCATCATACGCTGTGACATGTTCTGGCAACTCAGTTGTGATTTGTCGAACGCAATACCTGCCTGTAACACCCCGTTGGTCAGCATTTCATATAATCCCGGATTAGCACGCTGGATAACCATTGCCGGCAAACTGGCTACGGCCCCAGTAGCCCCCTGTATTACTTCCCCCATCAGGTTTTTAAACCCCGAAGTCAGGCCATTAAGCTGATTCCCTACCGTCGTTTTTAAATCAAAGTGACCGCACATCAGGTCACTGCTCCAACCGAGGTTTAATCCGCCCAGATGTTGCAGATGACTGCGGGTCGCCGGCTGCGATATCACGGATCCGCCACCTATGTTGTAAAACAGCTTGTCCGATACCGCCCCATTCAGGCTTTTCCCGTAACCTATCGGGCTGTCAGCAATGGCAAAACCTGCCGCCTGAACAACAGGAGCACGCATAAACGCCAGTGCTATCAATACAGGCAAAAATAATCGTTGTCTCATCCCATGATCCCAGTCTCAAAAATCGGTACTGTAGAGAAAAGTCTGTCCACGTCGCTGACAACAACTATAGGGTTGCCACAATGCAAAGACATAATTCCCGTCCTTTGCCGCTTCCCCGCTGTTATCCGGAAAAACAGCACAAGATGCGCTCATTTTCGGCGCTATACGTTGCCATTGATGATTCTGGCTACCCGTATTTTCGACTACTTCGCCGGGTGGCCAGTAACCCTGTTTACGGTTCCCTTGCAGGGATTGATAAACATGCCCCTGCCCAGTACGGGTGATAATGTCTGCTACCCGTTGCGCTACTACCGCAGCCGCTTTATTATCATCCTGTTGTGTCACAAACCCGCTTCGCGGATAAATATTGCCCCACATATTGCCCCGAAATGAATCACCCAGTTCACGTTTACCCGGAATAAGCGCCTCGGGATAAAATGATTCCGGCATACCGGTCCGCCAAACCAGGCTATCCAGAGTACTCAAAAAGTAAGGCATAAAAGGCGTGGCGGCACTTTTACACGCATACCCCGAAATTCTTCCACCCATCATGGCAGTTGCCGGATGCCCAATCGCATCGGCATATTTAAAATGCAGATTGTTTTTTCGGTTGCCTGGGATTTTCAGCTGATGATTACCGCCGCCCACGGCTATCCCGGAAAGTGCTCTCGTTACGACATTTTCCACGCCGTCAACAGTCTGGCTGACCGGCGACATTTCTCTCCAGGGATTACCGCCAGGCGCGTTATAGACGGAGACCACGGCCTGAGGAATAAAATGTTCCACTTTCACCGAGGTACGCACCTTGCATCCCCAGGGAGAACACAGCAGCCAGTAACAGAGACCTTTTATCCGCCAGCTGATGCACGATACCGACGCGGCACTGGCCACAATCTGGGCCGTATTCACACTGGCAACGGCCACGGGTGCCAGAACAACCGTTAGCAGCAAGACCATGCCGAACTTTTTCAGCCGGGAATGCCATGTTAATGACGGTAAATCCGGAGATTTCATGGCTGTTTTTCCCGCTGATAGGTATCCCAAAGTAACCGGGCCTGTCTGACGTCTGTCGTACCGTACACAACAGAACCATCATCAAAAACCACTGCCGGGAACTTCTTAAGGCCCAGAGTCCAGGCATTCAATAACCCCTGGTAAGCCTGACTGATATATTGCCCCTGTTGATGCCACGATGGAGACTGCAAAATCTGACGGGCCTGTTTGACTGCCTGTTGAGGATCAGCCGATAACTGACCGAACAGTTGTGCTTGCCGCTGTTCGGCCTCATCAAGGTACACAACCCGGACACGTTGATCAGCATTGCGTGGGGGATGGCTTGTATCGGTATATATCACTGTGCTGGCAAACACGGATACCGGCATTAACAACGGCAAAAGTGTCCAGAATACCCTGATATTCATAGCCTACACTCCTGCATGGATAAGATATCCTCATCACGCACATCTGCCTCTTCCCCAGAGATCAGACCACGGGCACGGTCCAGTCTTCGCGCCACAACAAAGGCGGCATCCAATTCGCTGCAATGAAGCGCTTTCATAATCGCCCTGCGCTCTGCCTTTTCCTCTTTCTCCGTCATACCCAGCGCCAGATACACACTGGGTGGCACCACCCGAAACAACGCCTCCACTTTTTTCGACAACACCACGCCTTCGGTATAACAGCCCGGGAGTTTGCTGGCTGACAGCAACACCGATTTTTGTTCTTCAGACAGCTTTTTAAAACGCGCTATCTGTTCGACTTCATCCGGCGGCATTGTCAGACACAACCACCACTCCGCCATATTCAGCATTTTCTCCGCACTATCCGAATAGTCCGCCAAATTCTGAGTAGCCAGCCACAACCAGGCGCCCAGTTTTCGCCACATCTTGACCACTTTGGTCATGTAGGGCGACAACAGCGGATTAGTGGTCAGTATATGCGCCTCATCCACCACAAAATTAATCTCCCGGTCCTCAAACTGGTCACGCTCCGCCCTATTGTTGATGGTATTGACCAGAGACACCATCGCCAGCGACATCTGGGTGCCATACCCTTCACGCGCCAACGTACCGAGGTCAATCAGCGTCACATCGGCTTCTGGCCACGGAGTTCCCGGCCGATTAAACAATTCCCCCTCAAAACCACTGGTGAACATTGACATCGCCCCCGCCATCTCTTCGGCACGGGCACGACGCTGTTCGGTACGTAATGATCGCCCCTGTTCATCCCGCCGGCTGTCCCGGGCAATGACAGACAATGCCTTTTGCAGATCTTCCGCTATCATCTGTCGGCCATCGTCAGCGCTCGCTTTTGCCGCCATCATGATAGCTTCGCGGATCATGCCCCGATCCGCCCGCGTCAGACGTTCTTCCTCTTTCTTCTCCCCGCCGGTGATCATCATGCGGGCCGCAATTTCCATTTCACCCAGAATATCGCGCTGCTCATCGTCCCCGTCGTCTTCAATTTCCTCTGCCGGCTTTTCACCCGCCAAATCCAGCTGAGAAGATGTCATTTGAAGCAATTGGCGAGCATCAGCAAACAGCGCCAGACTGACCCCACAGCCCGGTTTAATGCTGATTTTGTTGACACTCAGCCCCAGACGTTGACAGTAATCGGCAAACAGCCCAAAACTGTTGCCCGCTTCCGCCACAAATAACCGGGGACGGTGCAC
Source organism: Photorhabdus akhurstii (assembly GCF_019090985.1). NCBI lineage: Bacteria > Pseudomonadati > Pseudomonadota > Gammaproteobacteria > Enterobacterales > Morganellaceae > Photorhabdus > Photorhabdus akhurstii. Next base: position 4,837,410 of record NZ_CP020335.1, read on the forward strand.
CGCCATCAGCTGCGATAAACTCGCACAGAGCGTAGCCGACTTCCCCGCGCCGGTCGGCCCGAACAGCAACAGATGCGCATTCTGGGTACGGTCATGTTTATTTTGCGGATCAAAGGTCAGCACATCACCGCCCCGGTTAAAAAAGCTCAGACCCGGGTTACCGGTGCCGGTCGCCCGCCCTGTCACGGGCAACAACCCGGCCACATGCTGCATCCAAGTCAACCGGGTATACCAGTGATGCTTGTCTCGTTGCGGGTTAAAACACATCGGTAAGGCACGCAGATAACCGTTTAACGGCGCGACGTCGCATTCGGGTTTGACCGGCTGCAACCCCGCGACCAACAGGGTTGCGACCAGTTGCTGATGCCGACGGTTCAACTCGTCAACATCAGCCCCCTGTAACAAAAAAGTCAGTGCAGAACGGCACAGTTTATGTCTCAGCCCCAGATGCGCCTTAGCTTCTTTTACGTCTGCGCGTACTCGCCCTGATTCAGTATTTTCTCCCATTGCATTTTTTGACAACCGGTCAAAATCCCGTTCCAGTGTATCCTGCGCCGGTATGACAACGGTCAGTGAAACAAGGGTACCTGAGGGTAATAAATCCATCAGCGCATTAATATGTTCACCCCGGGCCATTTCACCGGTCAGCGCTCCCGGTTCTGGAGGGCGACGCAGCCGTTCAACCGGTACCGCCCGGTGAGCAATATTATCAAACCACCATATACCGTTTTTCACGTCAGAACGCGGCGGGGTAAACCACAAAGTTTCCGTGAAGTCATTATCCGGACGCAATTCACCCACCTGCCGGGCCGCATAGCGGGCCTCCCAATATAGCGTCGCTTTATTAATCCAGTCTGGAGCGGGATTAAACAACCGCAGTAACCAGTGATGAACCTGTTCACCATCTTGTCGCTCACACAAAATGCCGGCGCTGGCCAGCGAGGCCGTTAGTCGGTTACAGACCTGATTAAGCAACGCTGCCGGTGACAGAGCCTCCTTCTGGCCTGCCGGGACCCAGCGATAAACGACCATTCGGGTACGGCGTTGCTGTCCTCTCCAAGGTTGACCGGTAACCAATGTGTCGTTAAACAGCCCTTCAGGCCGGGCAATGCTTCGCAGATGACGTTCAGTCTCAGCCAGCCACGTTTCGGTAAAGGCTGTGCCCTGTGCCCAGGGCTTGATATATTGACGAAGCTGCATCAGCGATGACGACGAGTCATCTTCATCCTGACAAAAAAACTGTACCACCCAGGGAGAAATATCTTCTTCCTCCAGGCTGTCCTGCAACGCATCCTCCACCTGGTCACGGATCTCTTCCAGACGAGCAGCGGGGCGTCCTTCTGTCGGGACCGGAGAGACGGTATAAACCGCCCCGACTGACAGACCGTCATCCAGCAACAGACACTTTTCCTCGTCCAGGTATTCTGCCCAGGGCAAATAATCAATGATAGACGGTGAAGGGTTATACAGTGCCGCTTCATCAGCGTGCGTCATTTTGCTAGGCCGCCTCAAAGGTTCACGCCCAACAACGGTGGAAGGCGACGGTAGTATGACCTCAGTTTCACCCAAAACTTCCGATAGATTACTCCGTTTACGCAAGCGGGCTTTATTCAACAGCGACCACATCACAATGCCACCGTCCGCTCACCCGGCAGAGCGTACTGCACCTGACTGTAAAACGAAAACACCGTGCTATATCCCGGCACAGGCGAATTTCCCGCAACCAAATGGGGAAAGAGATACATCACCATGTCCGGATTGGGTAGCCGTGGGAAGGTTTGACTGATTTCATTTTCCTGCGTACGGCTATAACTTTCCGTGTAATTCAGAGTAGCCTGCTGTTCCCGTTCGTTCAGCTCCCGGCGCAGTGTTTTACGGGCCTCCATCGTAATTCGTGACGACGAGACTTTCCCCTGCCACAGAGCTAGCATTGTGCTATCGCCCGGTGGAAGCATCTCTTCTTTAGACGTGCTGCAACCGGTCAGGATCGTTATCACCACCAACATCACTATTTTTCGCGCTTTATTCATACTCGTTTTCTCAGTCCAAACCATCACGGACCTCCTGTCCAAGACCAAAGTTATATTTCACCCTGCGTCCCTGTCCTTCATAATCAATCGGTATTTGCTGAGTAATGTGCACTGCTACTCTGGCACCCGGTGTTACGTAAACGACATCAAAAGTTTGGCCGTAACGGGCTTTGACCCATTCCGACACGGCTTTAAATCCTCCGGCAGCAGCTTGTCCCAAAACCGCTTTACCGGCATCCCCGGTCAGTGATGACGTCGCGCCGCCATAACCGTTAGTCTGGGTGGTAAGCTGACTCTGTGACAACACATCACCCGCCGCTGTACCGCCAGAAAGAGCAAATAAGGTTGGTAAGTAACTGGCTGCATTGGATTTCCGTGTCCCGCTGATACATGGAATACCGTTATCGTCAGACAACCAGCCGATACTGCCGCCATGATTATCCTGAACGTGATAACTGCCATCGATGCGATTATCCGATTTCGGCACGGTTCTGACGGTGCCGTCTGCAAAGACAAAGGTTAAGGAGGTGACATTGCCGCGCACGCAAGACAAGGTCCAGTCACCGGTAGCTGTACCCGAAATAATCGCCCCTTCCACATCCGGCAGTTCAATGCCGTTGGCAGTCAGGTTATCTTTACCAATCAGTACCTTAAAAGGATACGGGTCAGTGACTTTGTCATTCACCGGCACCCGGCCTAATAATGCGGTCATCGCCTGGCTGCCGACCAGCGTCGTATTTTCGGGCAGGGTATAAACGGGCCGGATAGTCTCGTTTGTATCACCCTCGGTAATGGCTTGCTGATTTTCAGTCATACCGTCATATTCCAGTTTCTGACGGCTCAATGTATTATCTTCCAGAAATGACACGGGAAAACGGGGAGTCGCTGGCTGCCCGCTCATTGCAACCTGTGAGTCAGCCGGTAACACGTCCTGTGGGGTAATCCAGACCAGCCTGTCCCCGTCTGAGGTCGTATTCTGGCCGGTATCGTCCAATCCTAATCCCAGCGGAATCTCACGCTCAACCAGAGGGGTGTTTGTACTCATGCTTTTATTGCCTAACTGACGGGTCAACTGATCAAGTCGGCTGAACAGCGTTTGCTGCTCCGCTTTCAATACCTGCTGTTGCTTTTCTGTTTCCTCACGGGTGCCCGCTACCGCCTGGTTAATCTGGTCAGTCATGCTCTGACTGCCGTTGCGCCATTTCTCATTGTCCGCCAGTAATTGTGCGTTTTGTTTTTCCAGTGCCGCCTGCTGAACACGGATACTGCGCAAAGCTCCAATCAGGGTGCGCAACGTGTCTTCCGGGGTGTCTCCCTCAATACCTAATGTACGTAACTCCCCAGGAGACAGTTCTGCCAGAGCCTGATGATTCACTGTCTGGCTGACAGGAATCTCTGATTGCCGACAACTCTTGATACCCACCGCCAGCCCTGCAATAACAAAAATAGGCACCACCCACTTCACCAGACCGTTTGACTTAATTTGCATGGGGATTTCCTTGTTGCTTCATCGGCGTTTTTGACCTCACCGGTTCTGGCAGAAAGGCACGGTCAGGCCGACCTTTCACCACCAAATAGACGGTAGTCGTGTCTTCTGGCGTGCCTGACGGCCCTAGCCAGCGATGTTGGAAAGTCGCCGCAATGAATTTCCCCTGCAACATACGTGGGTCAAGTACCACATTCTCATGGTGCGTATTACGTACTTTCAGTGCCACTACATTTAAGTTATCCACCCCCCAGGCCCCCAATGGAGAAACCATCACGGATGCAGAGGGGTACACCGTTGTCAGCAGTGCAGGTAATGCTAGCGACACAGGATGAATACCTGGTGCCGCCTCCACTGTACGCAATGGTGCATATAGACTCTGCGCAGCATAACGGGTCAGGACCACCGGCAGCGGAGCCGTGTAGGACCGTTTTTGACGCCGGGCAGCCTGACGCTCACCGGCAGGAGAGGGAGACGTTGCTGACGTGTTATCCCCTTTGGCACTGTAGTGAGCCTGGTCGTTGTCCGTCAGCGTGGTCACGTCCCCGTGGTACACCACACGAACCGGCTCAAGGAGACTTTTTCCATTGGTGGCGGTCACATCCAGCAAAATCATTTCACCACTTTCCACATCCTGAAGTTGCAGCCGGGTCTGAGCAAACGTTTCACTCGGATACAAATACACTGCACCACCGGTACTTTGTACCCGCAATTTGCCATTCAACATCCCGGGAAAACCCACCCGGACATTTTTATCCACAAAAACTACCCGCTCCTGCCCAACATGCAGGGCAACCGGCAGCGGGATACGCTCCCACTTCATCAACTCCACGGCCTCAACAGGCGAAACCATCACCAGTCCAGCGAATAATAATGCGGTCAATGCCAATAACTCGACGAGTACCTGTTTTTTCACTGGAATATCCCCTTTTTCGCCGGTACCGGCTGCAATGCGGCTTCCAGCCGTTGCGGTGTGCTGTCATAACAATCCAGTGCCAGACCAAACGGGTTACGCTCTGCATCCCCTTGCCAACGGGTGACTTTAATTGGGTAACGTACCAGTGCCCGTTTTACCGGCTCAGCATGAAAATATTCATCGGCCACTAAATCTAACCGGATAACCCAGTTATCCCGGTCTTTTACCATCACATTGCTGTCACGAAAGCCCCGTTCCGGAATTTCATATACCACCCGCACGCGATCTTTGAGCTCACCCACTTGTGACCGGTTTTGAGCATCCTGTTCCAGAAACACCTGACAGGAAGGGGTCAAATACGGAGAAAGCGCTGCTATTTTCGCTGGATAATCGACTTCCCCGTCTTTCGGCCAGGCATTCAGTTGCTGAAAAATATAAAAGCCAAAGGCATAGACCTGGGAGACCGGCACTTGCCACCACGGGCGGGTACTACCACTACGGACATCCGGCGGCGTATAAATGGTTAACTCTCTCGGCGCCATCATCCAGCCACTCAGACTCAGTAACAACAACAAAACCAGCACACCACAGGCAGCGCGTAACGTCAGGATATGCTGGTCCCGGTTTTGAATCGCATGACGAAAACGGCTCATAACCGTCCCATTCGGGTCATTACCCGGTGACCGCGGCGCAACGACCAGCGTTGTGATGTGATAATCAGTGACGGGTCACCCAAACCCCAGCCCCGCTTTTTAACCTCCAGCCGTCGATAGAGATAATGCGCCGGTTTACCGCGTTTCATCCGGGCCAGGTATTTGCCGCCAAAGGCAATCAATAATAACGGCGCAATCAGGGCCACCGTCGGTATCATCACCCGATCCGTTACCGGTGCCAGTAACAAGCCAATGACCGTGCCAGCTATCAGTCCCGTTAATGCCGTCCAGCCCAGCTCTGAGGTAGTAAATCCCCGGAACACGACAGGTTCGGCGTTAAGACGATCAGGTAAAAAACGAATAGTCTGAACCATACTGACACTTCCCTTGGGGTTAAAAGAGAATGGAGGTCGATTTGCCCAGCAGCCAGATAACCGCCACTAACAGCACCACGCCAACCACCACAATCGCGCCAAATTTAGTCCAGGAAGCTCTGTCACTGCGAACTTCAGAAAAAGTATGGATTGCCGCTGTTGCCACATTGATAAACGCGATCGCGGCAACGACCAGCCCGCCTATCACTATGCCGTCCTGCAAGTACCCTTTGACGGTATTAAAAATGCCACCACCACTCCCGCTGGAAGGCGGTTCAACCGTTGGCAATGCCGCAGTCACGGGTTGACAAACCAGATAAACCAGCACACTGAGTGACACTGCACGGGTATTGATACGGGCAAACAGGCGGAACAGTGACTGACATCCCCGGTTTAACAGATCCATTTCCTTTTCCCTTTTTTCCATTACAGGTTAAAAAACCGATTAGCTGGCAAACATCCAGATAGCCATCACCAGCAACAACGCCACACGAATGACAAAACGGTTCATCGCCGCTTCACGGACCTTTTCATTGGCCCAGCCCTGCCAGACGTCTACCATTCCCCATGCCGCCCAGAGAAACAGCACCGCTATCAGTAAACCGATGCAGAGAAATTGCATCACATGGGGATCGAGATTGCCGGAAGCCGCCCTGAACGCATTGCGTTGTACCTCGTTCACCGTATTCGCTCCTGACGATATTGACCGGTCACATCCAGCGCAGCCGCAGAAATCCCGGGTTGGGCACGGGAGGGGGTCAGATAGCGGTTAATGCCTTCACGGACAATATTGAGGTCCCGGTTAGCACGTAGATAATCAAAATAAAAACGGTCTGTTTGACCCTCCTGAACGGCCAAAACCCGGGCACGTTCCAAACTGGCCTGCACCTGGTCAAGCTGTCTGAGTGTGGTGGCCAGCTCATCTTTTTCCCCAGCCAGTGCAGACCCGCTCATCAGCATCGTCAATACCAAGATGCTGCGGGAAAGTAAGCGAAAATAAGCCATAGCATTACCCTAAATCAGCGTAGATATATACATCAACAGAGTGACGAAAAAGGGTAACGATTACAGTGAATAATTGTTTATCTGATTTTGAAAATTTTGAATATCTGAACTTAGGGTATAAAACTATCTCCCTCTCATCTGTTTGATAAGATAATAGAATTGATAATTGATGCTTTCTAATACAACAAAGGAATTAAGTGGTATAACAGATCATTAGGAGTTCGTTTATTCAAACTTTATAGATAATATTTTCTGTAGGCGGATTCGACTAATAAGTATAATCCGACATCAAAAACTGTAATTAAATGGTGTATTAGAGGTATTATTAGTCGATATTAAATTAGAGGAATTATTTAACACTCATCAAACCAATTAATTTCAGCTTCACGCACAGTTCTAGCTACAAATAAACCCACAACCTGAACTTGCGGCAAATGGTTTTTAATAACCATTTTCATTGCTTTATAGTGACTACCTGCTGTCAGAACATCATCAAATATCACAACCATGTTTCTCACACCTTCAACCTGCTCAATATTAAAGTGATAGTTTAACATTATCTCTTCCGGTGAAGGTCTGTTCTTGGTCGAATGGGCTGCTATTGTAGAATACTTTTGTGTCACTAATTCTCTAAAATCAAGTTCTGGATTTGAGCATTTACATTGATTAAGAATAGATATCAATCTATCGTCATAACCAATGTCAGTTTTGCACTTTGATGGAGGTATTGGAACAAAAGTTAAACGTTGAAGAGTGCTGATATGAGACAACATTTCAGCTATTTTATTTATTGCCTGCTGCTTATGTTTATAGTGATCTTCAGTTCGCTGTAATACGCTCTTTTTTAGATTTATTATTAGCCTATTTGTTTCACTGTAAGCATAACCTTTCCTGGCTGTATATTCACCATAAAAGTAACAAGTGTCGTCTTCTGCAAGATAGTAGTGATCTCTACGACTCAGTTCATCAATTTTCGTAAGACGGTAAGTCACAGATGTTCCCTAATATCCTCATAGTCTTTAACCCTTATAGCCCCTAACGCTTCATATTTTGCCGGCCAGCTAATCGAAGTATTCTTGAAACAAGATTCTAATATAAATAATTTCCTGCCTTGATTCAAAGCCGCTCTAGCTTGCGTCATCGTTCCTGAGGTATCAGATGCCTCAACGATAATAGTCGCTTCAGATAATGCTGACATAGTCACATTACGCTCAGGAAAAAACAGACGATTACTACGGTAATCTTGCTCAATATAACGTTTAAATGGTACCTGGCTAATTAGCAAATAACTTTCTCTAATTGCCTTTTGGAGCTCACTATTCTGTCTTGGGTAAATATGAGACAACGGAGTACCAATAACCGCTATTGTGTTACCTCCCAACTCCAACGCAGTCGTATGAGCAACCGTATCTACTCCCTCAGCCAAGCCAGAAATAATAGTAAATCCATCATTCACAAGACTTTTAACTAGCTTTCTTGTTCTACGGCGACCTTCATCAGATATCTTTCGTGAACCGACAACAGCCACACACCGAGTATTAACTAAATCCCACCAACCTTGATAATAAAACAATTCTATTGGGTGACGAGCATCTCTCAATTTATCAGGATACTCACTAGCTCCATGCACTCTAACACCTAAATGCTCGACAGAATATTTATTAAGAATATATTTCAGCGACTTTTTGACAGACTCTCTTTTTTCTTCGGGGACGAGTTCAGATGGTATAGTACCATTAGGTGCTTGCCGGAACTTATCAGCAATAGTTTTAAATGTAGCGTCCTGCTCGGTCCACAACGCTTCATATGCCGCCATCTCCTCAAATGGAGATATCGCTCGTTCGAAGGAATCTGAAGATCCAAAATCAAGTTGCAACATTCTATCCGTTCCCAATTCATAGTATAAAAGGTTACTAAGAACACCTACTACAGTAACTGCCGAAAAGGCAGTACAAAAACATGCTAAATGGTTAACTGAACAAATGCCATTATTTTTTCTTTTTACTGCAAAATTAGGCTTTTTTGCTGAGAAATCTAACAAAAATCATTAAAAATTTCACCCATGTTATTACATCAAAGATATTTCTTAAAAGTACTCATCATCACGGTAATAGAGAATCCTAATAGGAGAGCTGCGGGTAACAAGAGTAAATTAGGATACACAGCCGATGGCCAGGAGAGATATAACAGACAGGGTACACAAAACGCCGGTTTCACAAACCGTTTGGCGTGATGATAGACAAAACTCGACTCATAAGCGGCACCATAACGTCTCAAGTCACGTCGACTTAGCCCTTCAACAACAGCAACACCTATAACCATCACAAACAATGGCAAAAACAACACTAGAATAGTGAGCCGGATAATAAAGGTTACGGTCACATATACCGTTGCCAACAGGTACTTCCGCAAACTTTCCGCCAGCCATACACTCCAATCGCTCAACTCTCTCACCATTTCATAATGGCTCCGAGCTTGTACTGTATGCTGTTGATTAATCCAGTCCAGTGTACCACTGTCTACAAGCGCCCACTGATAACCCCATTTTAACCAGATATTAAGCGTAGTAGCGGGCTCTGATAACAGTAAGCTGCGGGTAAACTCTTTAGACAACCAACCGCTTTCCGTGATCATAACTTGTTGGCTGTGTCTCTCTCCCTGTTCCGGCCAGAAAAAGGCTATCCCAAAATATTCAATCACCAGACTGAAAAACAACGAAGCCAGCAACAAGCCAATAAGTATCCACGGAAAATCCCACAAAACTGTTTTTAATGGTCCTGACTTTTTCGGTGGTGTCTGCGGCGATTTAGTTTTCTGTTGCGTCATCGTCAGCTTCCTCATCAAGAGTCAGCACCGCTGGATTTAACATCATATCCAGGTCAGCCTGACTGTCACTTGGCATTGAGCCCGCTGACCACCAGGATTCACTGGTACGGTAATGTTTACGCATATCATCAGCGATTTTTTGCAGACTTGCCGGCATCAGGTCATCATCATCGGCTGCCGGCAGCGGCATCCGAATCTTCCATAACCGTCCCCCTTCAAGCAGAGCAAATGCCTGACCTTTCGGCAAATTAATCACCTCGGCAGGGGTAATTAACGGCGTTCTGATCGTGCTAACCCGGTCCTGAGTGTTAGAGGTAAAGTGACTCCCCTGCTCCGGACTGGAGATATCAGTAATCCCGGAGACCAAAGTTTTAGTGTACACTTCCACCTCTGGCAACTGGCGGGTTAGCAGCTCAGCGGTGTTATTTTCCCTAACACGCAACATAACTAAGGTATTAAAATTTCCTGTTACCTGTGCCGCTTTAGCACTGCTGCCAATGCGTGCTTCAATATCAGACAAGGTCTGAGTGTAAGCGGTTACCTCTATCCCGGCACCGCCCCCCTTGTTAATCAGCGGAATAAATTCATCGCCCATCAGCTCATTGAATTCATCACAATGTAAGCTAATGGGGAGTTTTCTCGTTTTACTTTCTGGCAAACCGTCATCCAGACCAAATTTGTAGATATGGCCAGCAACGGAAACCAAGTCTGCGAACATGGAATTGCCTACTGCCGAAGCCACTTCTGCATCCGATAAAGCGTCCAGCCCCACATAGACGATACCTTTCTTACGTATCACTTGTTGCCAGTCAAAGATGGGACGCGGATCATTCATATCCGTGTAATCTGGTGCCAACAGCGCGGCTATTTTCCCCGTGGTCAGTTTTTCCAGTAATGGCAACAGGGACGCCACAATTTTGTCAAAATAGGTGCGATCATAGCGAACCGCACTGCGCAACCCGTCCAGTATCGGATCATAGAGTTTTTTCCCCACTTCTGAGCTTAATGCCATTTCAATCGCCCAGATTTTCACTGCATTCGCCTGCCCCTGCATATTGCGTGGCAAATCGTCTTCCGTCAGCAGACCCAGACTTTTCTCTACCTGCTCCCATAACACAGGCAGGCATTGCCTGATAATTTTTTCAGCATAAGTTTCATACAGTTCGCCAATATTGGTGACATAACGTAATATCAGGGTGTAATCCGGTCGCTGCCCCAGTGCCACCAAAGCGCGGGTAACGATATTGACAAAGCGCCAGGCAAACTCACGAAAAGCGGCACTGTTACCCGCCCCACTCAATTGCCCTGCTATACGAGAAGCGACTTCTGAAACCCGACCAAAACGGCCAACAGCATTGTAACGGGCACTAATATCCGGCCAGCCCAGATGAAACACATGGAACTCATCTTCCCGCCCGGCACGATGCGCTTCCGCCCACATGCGTTTGAGCAGGTCTGCATCCCCTTTCGGATCAAACACAATCGTGATATTACCCCGCCGGATATCCTGAGTGATGAGTAACTCTGCCAGCCGGGTCTTACCAACACGGGTTGTACCGAGGACCAACATGTGCCCGACCCGCTCACGCAAATCCATTGACACATTGACTTCATCTGGTTCAATGCCATGCAATGCTGGATTGCCTCCTACTGGCGGCAGTGGCCTCACCGGGTTCCACGGAGAATCACGTTGCGTCAGACGACATAAAGAGGGCAATGGGTACTCAAACCGCTGCTCAAATGCCCTCGCTAATTGATAATACCGGGAAGGTTGAACATAACGTTCGACTTCCGGGCGCAGGGTATCCAGAAATCGTTGTGTATGTTTTTGTTGCCAAAGAAACCCTTTCCCCAGAAACAATCTCTGATGACTGACGGGTACCTGGTGGCTGGCCATCACATAACGGGGCAATCGTCGGATATTGCGCCGGTAGTTCAGTATATGTAACCCCTGCCGGAATCGGAGACCTGATAACATGCCAAAACCTGCCGCCATGACATAACTGACCGATGGTGACAATGCCACAGCCCACGGCGCTACGATACAGACACCGGCGGCAACCGCCGAAACAACAGCGGTATTCAACTCAACAGCCGGACGTAACCGTGCTTCAATCACATAACGATCGCTCATCTAGCCCGCCATAACACCACAATTGCCAACAACAATCCCAACAAAAGCACCGGGAAACTGTATGGCAACATCAGTTCGGATAGTATAGGGTGACGGGGCCACATCAACGCACCTGCTGAGTTAAACCGATATCGGTTATCAACACTGGGTAATGCCGCAAATTCAACCGCTGGGCCAAATCACTGCCGGAAGCGGGGGCTAATACTAATCCCTCTGCAAGCTGACGCAGTTCATCCAGTTGTGCTTTATCCCGCACACTGACCAGCAACCCCACCGCCTGCTTTTTCCGAAGGCCAACCAAATTTTCCTTCAACCACTGTTTTGACCGGGCATCATCCCCAATCATGAACAACGCTCCCATTCCTGGCAATTGCAACGGACGAGCGTCAACAGGTCCGGGAGACAATTCCGGCGTTTCCACCGGTAACATGCCCCCTTCGGTTAAATCTGGCGGGGTCGCCTCCGTATTTGAAGAAGTCGTCGGTTCATTGTCCTGAGCGTTAATGGCATCAAAATACGCTGCTGTAGATTGTCCACCTAAATCAGCCACAATAGTCAGTGCAGCCTGAGAACAGGGCGCCAATATCATCATCATCATTAAAAATAAACGGCAGCGATAACGGATTAAGTTATGGATTAACATCTTCTTTATTTTTCCTTCGGTTCAATCCAGGTCTGTGTCGTATTAACTACAGCAATATTGGTGGACAAAACAGGATATCGGGTCTCTAGCGTACTCAGTTTACGTGCGACGATTTTCCGATACTTACTCGCGGGTTGACCGCCAGCGGGATGGTGATAACAGCCTGCCGCATTCAACCAACTACCCGGATTGGATTGATAACAGGTTTTCAGAATACGGGCTGCCACATGAAGATTAGTATAGGGGTCCAAGGCATCCCAATAAGAACGAAAATAATGGCCGTTCCAGCCTAAATTCACTTGAGTAATCCCCACATCAATACGTTTGAGGGGTACGCTACGCATAAATCCCTGCAACGCCTGCCAGATCGCTTGTCGGGTTGCATAACGATAACTTTTTCCAGCCACATTGAGCGTCCACGGCCAGGGCCGTTCATGTTTCTCCTGTGGCAAACGTTTTGCTGATTCAGCGAGTGCCAACGCATAAAGCATTTCAGCGGGTACGCCATGCACCCGCGCAATCTGCTGGTACCCAGGCGGAACAACCTGTTTTACCGCCGCGGCCATACCTTCTGTCACCCAAAAGAGACTTCCCGCCACAGCGAGACTCAAAATGCCACCACACGCCATCCGTCATTCTCATGTTGTAGTACGACCGGCATTTTCCCCTGACCAAATTGTCGCCAGCGCCCTTTGTCATGATTAAGCGTGATTTTTCGGCTCCGGACTTTTTCTGAGGGAATATGATGTTTACCTGCCCAGGTACGTAAAACATCATCGTTGCCTTCGCTATCTACCAGGTAAATATCCACCTCACGGTCAGCTGACAAGACAGCAACCAGCCGGGCATCACAAGCCGCGCAATCCTCTTTCACAAATAACGCCAGCCGCCCTTGATTACCCTGTGCGATTCCGCCCCCCTTCCCTAAATTAACCGGCAAAATATTCGGCACCAGACGCTTCCAGGCCGCATCCACCGCCCGCTGGAACGCCAGTTCCTTTTCAGTACGAACATATTCCTGCCTAACCCACAGTTCGGCATAACGTTGACGCGCCTGTACTGTTTCTGCCTCAATACCCAATGCACTCAACGGATCGAGCCCAGGAGACTGAATGCCCCGTTGTCCCTGCATCAATTGCTGATAACGCTGAAACTCTGCTTCTGTCAGCCCCCACATTTGCGCCTGAATACGGTGGTTTTCAGCCTGCATGACCTGTTGCTGAGTCGCTTTCATTCCCGTCTCTGTCTGTTCAGAGATAGCAACCTGTGCCGCCGAAGCTGACAGAGACATAACAACGCCAATCAGCACCACCCCCTTCCTCTGGCTGAAAAAATCTTTTCTCATCATTACCCTCCATTGACTGACAGGGTTTGACGGTGCCCTTGTACCTGGAACAAAGCCTGATGATCGGAGATACTGACCAACGTCCATTCAAATGCACTTTCACCCGGGGTCAGTAAGCGCATTTGAGATATTTGAGAATGAGGATCTGTGTCTCGTGGAATAATAACGGCATAAACTTGTTCTCCCCGATGTTCAATACCAGAAAGTATGAAAGGGGCAACCATCCGTTTCTTCGCTCGAAGAACTTCCCGATCAGGTGTGCCCGCTTTTTTACCCGCATGCTTTTCCTGCTGAGATTTCCACGTGATTAATGCGTCAACGCGCATTTCCTGCTGTTTCACGGTATTTTTCAATACACTCACTGCTTCGGTAAGATCCTGATGCGCACGGCTTAAATCAACCACTGACTGTACCAGTGGTTTCTGTTGGTCGTTAACGGATCCCTGTTGCGCTATCAATGCCTGATGAAACCGGTCATTTTGCATTTGCCAGTCCTGACGGGAGACAAAGCTAGTATCCGCTTTATCAAGCCGTTCATGCAGCTTTTGCACCTCATCAGGCAAATGCCGGAATGATCCATTTCGCATCAATGACTGAAATTCCACTAACTGATGATGTTGCTGCCGTACTACGAATGCCAGAAATGCGATGCTGACAATAACAAGCAATATTGACAGATACCCCAGACATTTTTTTAACGACAACAACCTGGATTGGGTCTTTTGAGAAACCGCCTGCCGCAAGCTGTCAATTTCAGCTTCAGACGTCGGCGACAGAGGAGGGATTTCAGTTGTCATACACAGCATCCTTGTTTGTTTTATTTAGCGCTGTGCCTAGCGTACTTTTAGTATTATCGGGTTGCTTGACAAAAATGTGACTTATTCAGACAGTGATTAGAGTCTAATCATATGATTACCCGATACCGGGCAGCATACTGGGCAAAACCAGAGAGGATGACGATAAAAAATTCAACATGAAAAAATGAAAATTATCCCCTCAATATAGAGCATAAATCTATGGTCACCACGTCAGGCTGCCCATTCTGACGCATCGCCTTTTTAAAGAAATGCAGTGCAGCTTTCCTATCCCGATGAGCCGTCAGCAAAAAATCAATTGTATTACTGCTCGAATCCACTGCCCGGTAAAGGTAACGCCATTGCCCTTTGATTTTGATACAGGTTTCATCCATGCGCCACCGACGCCCAACAGTGGGCTTACTACGCCGGTAATGTTTAATCATCAACGGAACTAAACAATGAACCCAACGAGAGAGCGGGGAATGATCAACGGCAATCCCACTCTCCGTCATCATTTCTTCCAGATTACACAGGCTCAGTGCATAGGCCAGATACCAGCGAACATACTGAACGATAATATCAACAAGATAGTGCAGATGTTTGAATGCTTCTCGAGTCAGGGATATCGTCAGTTCAACCAATAAAAAAATGCAATATTATCCAAACAGCGCTTAATGCAACAGAAAAAGTGTCCAAATCATCATTCATTAGATTGACTAATTAAATTAAATTTGTTTATATGTTATGTGTTCTTTTTTAATTGAGTGTAATTAAACCAATTATTGATTGAATTACAGCCATAAATATATATTTCGTTTTTTTGTGCTTTTTATGGACTATTGCCATCAGACTTTGGGAGCGAATTCTCAAGGCGGTAGCCTGTCTATTTATTAGTTGTCTTATTGGGTTCCGCCGTATTTTGCCACTGAAAAACGACATTCCTTCACATAGCGTATTCGGACACCTCTTCGGCCTTAATATGCCCGGAGCAGTTTGAATCAGCCTTCAGATGCTGGGTGGCTGAAACACTTCCGATCTTATCACGCCAGGTGGTTAGGGAAAGATCACGAAAAGTATGTTTTTCGAATATAAATCGCATATTTTCTTAACGAAAATGCAACACACCCATCAAGTAGATATCCAACTAACCATAGTAGTGAACAAGGAATATTGTACCGAGGACAGGCTACATCAATCTTTGCCATGTATAACATCTAAAAGGCAAAGTATAAGTGATCAGCAAGTCTACGTAAGAACCCCAAATTGTTAACTAGTAGTAAATAAGTATCAAGGCGTTATAACTTGGAACATCTAATATTAATGTTTAAGGATACCTCCGATGCCAATGCTATTATCAAATACCCAAGAACGATTTTTTTATGAATGGAAACTAACTCCCAATAGCCCTGCATTTAATACTCCTTTAGTATTCAAAATACAAGGTAATATAAATGTTAGCGCATTAAATTCAGTTTTGGCTTCAGTAGTGAAAAGACACAACACATTGAGAACAGTTTTTATAGAAGTCAATGATAAAGTTTTTCAAAAGATTCTGGATGATTTAGTTCCGGAAATGGAATTGGTGGATTTAACAGACATTCCTTCATATAAACAAAACGAAGTTAAAATAGACACTATAAATAAAATTATTAGTAAACCATTTGATTTAACAAAAGCACCCTTATTTAAATTTTGCCTAATTAAACTCTCATCAGAAAAATTTTATTTAGTTTTTAACTTGCATCATATTATTACCGATGGATATTCTGCAAACTTTATTCTACAAGATTTATCTTTCCATTATAATCAATTCATTATAAAAAATAGTGTCATTTTGCCAAATATAAATATCTCAATTAATGATTACCTCGATTATGAAGAGAATCTTATTAATAAATCTGAAGGATTTAAAGAAGGAATCAAATTTTGGCTTTCTGAATTAAAAGGGGCTGAATTACTTATCAATCTATATGATAAAACTGCCGAAGAAACAACATATGATTTCAATGGAAAAAGATATTATTTTGATATTTCAGACGAATTAACCCATAGAATAAAAATTATTTCTAAAAAAGTAGGAGTAACTACTTTTATTTTATTGACTGGTCTTTTTAGCATATTAATTCGTTACTATACCGGGCAAGATAACATAACGTTAGGTTATACAAAATCAAATAGAAATAAAATGTTTAGCAATCTATTTGCCTGTCTTTTAAACCAATTGCCAATGCGTATAAAACTCAATGGTGATCTAACTTTTTCACAATTACTTGAACGTATAAAAAAGAACCGTAAGAATGCTCGTCAATATGAGAATGTTCCTACTAATATAATTCTAAGGTCGCTTAGAAAACAAGAAAATGCCTCCATACTCAGATTATATAATGTATCTATTTTAAGGACAAACTTTGTAACTTCAGGCATTAATTTCACCAATGCCTGTTCTGAGTCTATTCTTATTGACACAAAAACCTCCAAGGACGATCTTACTTTCATCTATGACGAAGGTGATTCTCTTCAGTTTGCATTTGAGTATAAAACCGCTCTATTTAGCGACGAATATATTATTGAGATGGCACATAGTTTCACTACTTTGCTCGAAAATATGCTCAAAAATCCAGATAGTAAAATCAGAAACATGCAAATTCTCGAAGATCAGAGATTAAAAGAAAAAATTCAAATAAATATAGAGCCTAGGATAGATAGATTACCTAACCTAACAATTTATGATCTATTTAATAAGCAAGTGTCGTTAGTACCAAATCATGTTGCGATAGAAACAAGCCATATAAAATTAACCTATGCAGAATTGAATCAAGAAATAAATTCCCTAACAAATTTCTTAAAAGAAAAATTGATAAAATCTAATATAAATAAAAAGTTAATTGGATTATGCTTTGATCGTAATTATTACATGGTTGTTTCCATATTAACAGCATTAAGATTGGGTATAGGATATTTACCCCTTGATCCAGGATATCCAGAAGAAAGATTAAAATATATCAGCCAAGATGCTGATTTAGAATTGATTCTCACAAATACAAACGTGTTTAATAATAATAATTCGCTAAAATCAATTAACTGTGACTTAATTTGTGTGGATTCAATAGAATCCCAAGTAAAAAATGCAGTGATTAATTATCCAATATCACCGGACGATTTAGCATATGTCATTTATACATCTGGTTCTACAGGGAAGCCAAAAGGTGTAAAAATCTCCCAAACGAATATAATAAGCTTTGTTCTCAGTGCTATTATAGAATTTAATTTTCAAAAAGAAGATAGTTTCTTGGGTATAACTTCCTGGAGCTTTGATATTTTTCTTTTAGAAATATTATTACCTTTATTGACCGGAGGGAAATACATACTTTATGACCAATCCGATAAAAATGACTTTAAAAAAATAAGTGAATTTATAAAGCAAAAGAAACCTACGTTCGTGCAAGCAACGCCCACCTTTTGGGAAAGCATTCTAACTTTTCTAACTGGTTACAAAAATAAAATAAAAATCTTATGCGGTGGGGAACCTCTTACCACAAGTGTGAAAAATGGTTTGCTTAACATCAGCCCAAATGTTTGGAATGTTTACGGCCCTACAGAAACTACGATCTGGTCTACTGTTTATAAACTATCAAACGATAAAGCAATTAAAATAGGTTATCCTTTTAATAATACTGAATTATACGTCCTCAATAAAGACCTTAACCTCCTACCTACTGGCGTTATAGGAGAGTTATATATTGGAGGGCTAGGCGTTGGTCAAGGTTATCTAAATCAGGGGATTTTAACGAAGAAACATTTTCTACAAAATCCTTTTTCAAACTATAGCAATAAACTCTCACCAATAATATATAAAACCGGTGATTTAGTTAAATCAGGAAAAAATGGAGTGCTAGAGTATATAAGTCGCTGTGATTCTCAAGTAAAAGTCCGGGGGCATAGAATAGAGTTAGGTGAGATAGAAAAAGCGATTGAACTTGAAGAGAAAATTGCTAAAGCAATCGTTGTTGTGGTTGATACTAATAATGGGAAACAACTATTTGCCTATTATATAACTAAAAATAAGAATATCGTAGATCCAACAATAATACGTCAGAAAGTACAGCTTCATCTTCCATATTATATGGTACCTACACACTTTATTGCCTTACAACAATTTCCTACATTACCAAGTGGAAAAATAGACAGAAAAAAAATATCAATATTGAAACCCCAAAGTGGGATTGTTGAAAAATATGATGAAGAGAGTTTCACAGAAACTGAAAAGCAAATAGCTAATATTTGGAAGAATATACTGGACATATCCAGCCTAACTCATGAACAAACTTTTTTCGAACTAGGCGGTGATTCTATAACGGCAACAAAAGTTATTTATCGTATAGAAGACTATTTAAAAATCACCCTATCAATTCGTTCTATTTTTGAACACTCTACAATAAAAAGCCTATCAGAATTTATTGATAATAACATAATTAAAAATACTCATGCTATAAGTATTAAGCCAATACCATCACATATTAAATTATTGTCATTAAAATCCCCACTCTCAGATGCCCAAAAAAGACTTTGGTTTCTATATAAGTTAAATAAGCAAAGCCCTGTTTATAATATTTCTGAGGCCTTTATGCTTAACGGAGAAGTTAACGTTATTGCTATCAAATATGCTTTAGAACAGCTGACTAAACGACATGAAACACTACAAGGAAGATTTATTGATACTGACGGAGTAACTATTCAGCAATATGATAAAGATCCCCATTTGAATTTCCAGGTTATAGACCTTTCTACTTCAGAGAACCTAAAGAGAGAGAGTATTTCAGATATAATTTCTAATGAAAGTAATAAATATTTCAAGTTGGAAGAAGAATCTCCATTTAGAGCTTTATTAATTAGTATCAAGAAAAAAAAACATATACTGGTTGTTTCTCTACATCATATCATTTCAGACGGATGGTCTATGGGAATTCTTTTAAAAGAATTTGCCATATTATATAAAAATTATGTAGTACAAGATTCTGGAACCCTACCGCCGTTGAAATATAAATTCAGCGATTATGTTGTTTGGCGAAATGAAAGATTAAACTCATCATATATAAAAGAAGGAATTAATTATTGGAAAAAACGCCTCGAAGGATCACCTGCACTTCTCTCATTACCAACAGATTATCCTAGACCCCCCATCTTCAGTCACCAGGGTAAAAGAGCAAGTTTATCCATATCCAAACAGCTAAGTGATAGATTAAATCTATTATGCAATGAACATAACGTGACGTTATTTATGCTATTATTAGCGGCTCTAAAAACCCTCCTGTTCCGGTATACTGGCCAAAAAGATATTGTTGTAGGAACACTTGTTGCCAATAGAAGTCACCCAGATTTTGAAGATATTGTTGGGTTCTTTGTTAACACGCTCGCTATTAGAACAGAGTTGGACGAGAAGTTTACTTTCCATGAAACTCTAAACATTATTAAAAATAATACATTAAAAGATTTTTCAAACCAAGAAGTACCTTTTGAATCTATTATTGAAGCTATCAACCCGACACGTTCTTTAAGTTATACTCCTTTATTTCAGGTATTATTTGTTCTACAAAACACACTACCAAGAAACATAGATTTAAGTCCCCTAAAAATAGAATTAATTGATCCTCAATTGAATGTTGCAAAATATGATCTAACGCTTTCATTAAATCCGACAATACAAGGGTTACGAGGATACATTGAATATAGTACCGATCTTTTTACTGAAGAAAGCATCATTAATATTATTGATAATTATAAAAACTTATTGGAAAAACTTACTCAAAATATTGATGAAAAACTAAGTTCAATAGATTTTATTTGTTCTAAACAAAAAAATAATATATTAACTGAATATAGCGGCAGCAATAAAAAATATAATCTTAAAAAAGACATTATTCAAAGATTTGAAGAGCAAGCTACCCAATACCCTAACAATACTGCAATTATTGACAATAAGGCACACACTTCAATTGATTATCAAACATTAACCAAAGAAGTCGAAATATTAGCTAGATATTTACAGTCATTAGGAATAAAAAAGCAAGACAAGGTTGCAATTTGTCTTCAACGTTCTGAATCACAAATTAAAATTATATTAGCTGTATTAAAAATTGGTGCTATATGTGTTCCTATTGATAACGCCATGCCTAAAAGTAGGATTTTATCAATCTTACATGATGTCACTCCTGCTATTCTTATTAGCAAACATATTGGCGAAATTGAGAGTTATGACTATTCTAATATACAATGCTGTCAAGTGGCCGAGCTTCTTCACAGTGCATTTAATCTTAATATAAGTAACAGTTATATAGAAAGAAATAATAATTTTAATACAACTGATTTAGCCTATATCATTTATACTTCTGGATCGACCGGCGAACCTAAAGGTGTTGGCATAACTAGAGGATGTCTATCAAATTTAATTGATTATCATATTGCTGATTTGAAACAAGACACACCGATATCAACACTCTATTATTCACCTCTAACATTTGATGTCTCTTTTCAAGAGTTATTTAGCACCTTATCTTGTGGTGGTACATTGCATATCATTCATGAAGATCAGAGAAGTGATTTTAGATGGCTATCATCGTATATTGATAACAAAAAAATAGAGCGAATTTTCTTACCTTATGTAGCACTAAATATTTTATCTGAAACAGCAACAAGTATTAATATATTTCCTAAACAACTAAAGCATGTCATTACAGCAGGTGAAAAATTAGTCGTCACACCATCAATAAGGACTTTCTTTTCTAAATTACCAGGTGCAAACCTTCATAACCACTACGGTCCAGCAGAAACGCATGTTGTAACAGAATTTATCCTAACCGGACAGCCAGAAACATGGCCTGATTCTCCGCCAATTGGTAAGCCAATAAGAAATGCTGAGATATATATCTTAGACTCAAATCTTCAGCCATTACCTATAGGAGGAATCGGTGAAATTTTTATTGGAGGTATACCTGTTTCGCCTGGCTATATAAATAAAGTAGATGAAACCGTTGCTAGATTCCTTTTTAATCCGTATTCCAATGATGCTTTTAATTTATACCGCACCGGTGATATGGGATATTGGAGATTTGACGGTAATATTCAATATATCGGTCGGCAGGATTATCAAATAAAGAATAGAGGATTTAGAATTGAATTAGGGGAAATAGAATCAGTATTAGATAAGTCTAAGTATATAAAAAAAGCTGCAGTTATTAATAAGCCTTTAGGTCAGGAAAAAGTAAGAATTGTCGCTTTTTGTATAGTGAATGAAACTAATTTATCCAGTGAAAATTATATAGAAATTATATTTAACGACTTAAAAGAATCCTTACCCGATTATATGCTTCCGGCAAAAATATTTATAGTTAAAGAATTACCAATCACGGCCAATGGTAAGATTAACAGAAAAAAACTACTAAGTGTCAAAGAAGAAAATGAAGTTAAAAAGGTTAATAACAAAAACCTTAATGAGTATGAAAGGAAAGTATTCCTTATCTGGCAAGAAGTATTAGGTCACGATAAATTCATTATAACCGATAATTTTTTTGATGTTGGCGGTAACTCCCTAGCGATGGTTCGAGTACAAAATGCTTTATCTAAAGAATTTAATAAAGAAATTAACTTAATTGAAATGTTCAAATACACAACCGTATCTTCAATAAGTAAATATTTAAACACACCACACATAGAAACAAATAAAAACCAAAGTATTGCAAGTGAAAAATTAATATTACGTAAACAGTTTCTCCTGCGAAAGCAGAATAATAAATCCTAATTGGAGCATGGCAACATGAATATTGAAAATGAATTAACGTGTGATGATATGCTTAATGATGTAGCTATTATAGGAATGGCAGGACGATTTCCGGAAGCTGACAATATCGATCAGTTCTGGTCTAATTTATGTGAAGGGAAAGAGTCTATAAAATTCTTTTCCGAAGAAGAATTATTGGCACTCGGCGTTAAAAAACAAGTTATAAAGCAATCTAATTATGTACCTGCAAAAGGTAGTATTGAAAATTCTGAGTTTTTTGATGCAGAATTTTTTGGGTATACTCCTTATGAAGCCGAATTACTCGATCCTCAACACCGGTTATTTTTAGAAACGGCCTTTCATGCATTAGAAGATGCCGGATATGACACTCTAAGATACAACGGTAATATTGGCGTGTTTGCTGGTGCTGCAATGAACACTTACTTAATAGATCTGTATTCGAATCCAGGAGATATCGACCCGGTCGGCGGTCTACATCTAATGTTGTCAAACGATAAAGATTATTTACCTACTCGCGTATCATATAAACTCAATTTAACTGGACCAAGTGTTAATATTCAAACA
Organism: Photorhabdus akhurstii; assembly: GCF_019090985.1. Lineage (NCBI taxonomy): Bacteria > Pseudomonadati > Pseudomonadota > Gammaproteobacteria > Enterobacterales > Morganellaceae > Photorhabdus > Photorhabdus akhurstii. The sequence goes on from NZ_CP020335.1 coordinate 4,859,978, forward strand.
GCTTGTTCGACCTCTTTAGTTGCTGTCCATATGGCATGTCAAAGTGTTCTAAGCGGAGAGTCTGATATAGCTCTCGCAGGTGGTGTTTCGATTTCTATCCCTTCACAAACCGGTTACCTCTATCAAGAAGGCGGTTTTTTCTCTCCTGATGGACATTGCCGAGCTTTTGATGAAAAAGCCCAAGGGACAACTGACGGTAATGGGTTAGGCATTGTAGTATTAAAAAGATTGGCTTCTGCAATTGAAGATAAAGATCATATCTATTGCATTATCAAAGGATCATGTATCAATAATGATGGCAGTGGTAAAATTGGATACACTGCACCAAGTGAAGAAGGGCAATTTACAGCAATTAATACTGCATTGAACATATCTGGTGTCAACCCAGAAGACGTCACTTATATCGAAACGCATGGAACAGGAACAATATTAGGCGATCCAATTGAGTTATCTGCCTTAAAAAGAGCTTACGCAAGCAAGAATAGAATTTCTCCTTGTCTGATCGGTTCCGTAAAAACAAATATCGGTCATCTTGGCATCGCCGCTGGAATAGCCGGTTTAATTAAAACTTCTCTTTCCCTAAATAAAGGAATAATACCATCATCGCTTAACTTTGATAAACCAAATCCAAAATTAAGACTTGAAGAAAATATATTTTATGTCAATACAAAGCTAACATCATGGAATACCATCTGTGCTAGGGAAAAGTATGCCGGCATTAGTGCTTTTGGCATAGGTGGAACTAATGCACATATTGTTCTAAAGGAGTACCAAGACCATAATATAAACTCAACCAATAATAAAAAAAATCCACACCTAATTATTTTGTCTGCTAAACGTGCTACCGATCTGGCTGTAATGTGTCAAGAATTATGCCATTTTCTAGAAAAAGAGAACTCTCCTAACTTAGCAAATATTGCTTATACTTATCAAATTGGCCGGAGTCAATTTGACTCAAGAGTTTCATTAGTATGTCATAATAAAACCGAGGCCATTAAACGTTTGCAGGAACTTCTTCATTCAACATCTGCCACAAAGGAAATTAACAACGACAAAGTGGTCTTCATGTTTCCTGGTGGTGGCACACATTATCTAAGAATCGGACAAGAGCTGTTTGAAACTCTCCCCATATTTCAAAAAACATTTAAACAATGTTCAGATCTATTATCAACTCAACTAAAATTAGATTTATGTTCAGCACTATACTCAGGGGACCTCCCATCTGAAGAAATAGAAACGTTACTAGAAAAAACATCTATTTCATTGCCATTAATTTTTTCAATCGAATACTCTTTGGCCTGTCAATTAATGCACTGGGGGATTCAACCACATTCTATGATAGGTCATAGCCTAGGAGAGTATGTAGCCGCATGTATTTCAGGTATTTTCTCACTTGAAGACGCAATTTATTTAGTTGCATGTCGTTCTCGCTTATTAGAAGAAATCTCAGGTGAAGGTGCTATGCTATGCATCATGTGTAGTGCCGAAAAAACATTAGAATACCTAGACGGAACCGAGCTATCTTTAGCTGTTATCAATAGTCCTAATCAAACTGTCGTGTCTGGCCGTCCTGAAGAAGTACAAAAGCTTGTAGCTCGTTTAGATAAAAATAGAATCGCATATTACAAAATTCCTATCCATACAGCTGGCCACTCTCATCTCGTTGAGCCTGTCCTTAAATCATTTGAAGAGGTTCTGCAAACAATAAAGTTTGGTTTACTAACTATTCCATACGTTTCCAATGTAACCGGTACATGGATAACACAAGAAGAAGCACAGAGTAAAAAATATTGGTTAGAGCATTTAAAAAATACTGTAAATTTCAGTGCCGGGATAAGTAAGCTACTAAAAGATGACTATCAAATATTTCTAGAAGTAGGACCGGGTAGGGCTTTAACAACGCTTATCAAGGACCATAATCCTATCAGCCCGATATTAGCAATAAATTGTATGAAACGAGCTAAAAGTAATGATTCTGACTCATCAATTTTATTAAATGCAGTTGGAAAATTATGGGAGACTGGCGTTACTGTAGACTGGTCTAAGTTTAATGAAGAAAACAAATTTAGTCGGGTTAGCTTGCCTAAGTACCCATTTCAGAGAAAATATTTTTCAAGAGCAAGAAAGCCAGAGCTTCCGGCTCTACTAAATGATCAACTATCTTCATCAATTGCAATTGAAAAAAGTAAAGATATTGATAGGTGGTTGAATATTCCAATTTGGAAAGAAGCTATTTTATTGTCGCAAGAAAAAAATCCTGAATGTGTACTCGTTTTCCTTCATAAGGAAGATAGCATCTCTTGCCAGCTTTTAAGCAAGATTCAGCGCATAGCTGAAAATACTATTATTGTTTATTCCGGAGCTGAACCATACGAAAAAGCAGAAAATACTTTTTATATCAATCCTGGAGATCACTCACACTATGATAAACTCTTTTCAGAGCTTGATAAAGAAGGGAAGACTCCAGACGTCATAGTTAATTTATGGCTCATACCTAATTATACATTTAACGAAAAAGTTGATACCGTACTTATTGATTATTCTTTTTATAGCATATTATATATAGCGAAATGTTTGTCACAATACGCGATTGGTAAAGATATAGCGCTGTATTACTTCACCTGCCAGTTAGCTACTTTTAACATATATGATATCCCGAATGCTCTTAAGTCACTCATTCTTGGGCCGAGCAAATCAATCTCTCAAGAATATCCCAACATTACCGTTCAATGCGTAGATATACCCACTGAATCAGAAGACCCTCAATATTATTTAGATGCTTTAATTAAAGAGGTTTTTTCTGAACCAGAAAACTCTAATTTTATTTACCGTCAAGGAAAACGTTGGAAACAAAATTATATAACTTTACCGACAACAGACGCTGTAAAAAACACTTCTGCGTTGAAATATAAAGGAGTCTATTTTATCACCGGTGGCTTAGGGCGTGTAGGTTTAATCCTGGCTGAATATCTAGCTACTCATTTTAATGCCAAATTAGTCTTGTTAACGCATTCAGATTTTCCTCCCGAAGAGGAATGGGATCGTATTGTTTCGCAAGTAGAAAGTAATCCAAAAATTATAAATTGCATAAATAAACTTTCCCAATTCAAAAAATTAGGCTCAGAAATAATGGTAATAAAAGCAGATGTTGCCAGTAAAGAGCAAATGAGTGAAGCGATCAACCAAACCTTAGCAAAATTTGGAAAAATTAATGGTGTTATCCATGGCGCAGCTACGGTGGGGGAAAGAGCGGTTAGGTCTGTAACTGAATTAAATAGGAATGATCTTGAATTACAGTTAAATACAAAAATATATGGAACGTTGGCGCTTGCCAATGCTTTGGATAACGTTGAATTAGACTTTTGTATTTTAATGTCATCACTATCCGCAATTTTAGGGGGATTAGGGTATTCAGCATATGCCTCGGCCAATGCCTTCATGGACGCCTATAGCCATAATAAGGGTAGGCCGTGGGTTAGCATAAACTGGGATCTTTGGGATACAAATGATGGGAAGGTTTTTGGTAAAAGTTTATCAAAACTACCTATGTCTCCCTCTGAGGGGGCGGAAGTTTTTCATAGAATTACAGGTTTAGCTACCTTTTCTCAAATTGCGGTTTCAACCGGTAATTTGAATTCTCGTATCAACCAGTGGGTAAATAGAGAAGGTCTGCAATTACATGATAAAATAGCTGGAAATGATGTTTCCTGTCTAACAACTTATCCTCAATATACATCACAATATGTTACCCCGGCCAATTCACTAGAAACTGTTATCGTCAATATATGGCAAGAATTATTTGGTATAGCCGATATTGGTGTAGAAACAGATTTTTTTGAAATAGGTGGCCATTCCTTATTAGCTGTACGTCTAGTTTCCCGAGTTCGAGATGTACTTAAGATTGACTTTCCACTACGTGAATTATTTAAAGAGCCGACTGTTAGAGCAATGAGTGAAAAATTAGAAGCAATTGGTCATGAAAATGGTATTAATATTCATGAAATCTCAGATCTTTTAATTAGGATAAGTGGCCTATCCGAAGATGAAGTAAAAAAGGAAATATGGAAGGAATTAAATGATTAACTATATATCACAACAACAATCATCTTGTTTATTGGAAAGCGAAGATCCTTTATTAAGTTCATTGATAAACAAAGAATCTAAGCGCCAAAAAAATGCTCTATCAATGGTAGCATCGGCAAGTGTTGCCCTACCAAGCGTTATTGCTTGTGAAAATACGACATTAATCAATGTTACAACAGAAGGTTATCCGAATTCACGTTATCATGGAGGTTGTAGGTTTGTTGACCAAATTGAAGAATTAGCTGTTGAAAGAGCAAAAAGCGCATTTAGCGCCAAATATGCAAATGTCCAACCTCATTCAGGTTCCTCCAGTAATGAAATTGTAATCTTTGGCTTGCTAAATCCAGGAGATCGCATTTTGGGGATGGATATTTGCAGCGGTGGTCACTTAACTCACGGTGCGCCGGTTTCTGCTATTGCTAAATATTTTGAAGTCTACTCTTATGGAGTTGATCCAAAAGGATATATTGACTATGAACAAATAGAAGATATAGCTTTACATTGCAAACCAAAACTTATTATTTGTGGTGCAAGCTCATATCCGAGGAAAATAGATTTCGCCAAATTCAGAAAGATAGCAGATAAGATCAACGCTTTTTTATTAGCTGATATTTCTCATATAGCTGGCCTTGTTGCTTCCGGGCTACACATGAGTCCAATAGACCATGCCCATATCACAACAACTAGTACATATAAGCAATTATACGGCCCTAGGGGAGGATTGATTTTATGTGGTAAAGATTATGATATCTGCGTAGAAAAAAACGTCACATTATCCCAAAAACTGCAAAAAGCAGTATTTCCGTTTTATCAAGGGACGCCGATCTTAAATGCTATTGCAGGAAAGGCAAGGGCTTTGGATTTTGTTAATAGTAAAGAATTCGCTTTGTTAATGAAAAACGTTATCTTGCATTCTAATACATTAGCCAATAATTTAATCGAATTAGGGTACAACGTTATTACTCAAGGCACGGATAATCATATGGTTTTAGTTAATCTGCTTGACAGAGGAATTACAGGATATTGCGCAGAAAAATCATTGGAAGAATGTAACATCATTGTTAATAGAAACCGTATTGCCGGAGATAATAAATCATCAATGATAGCAAGTGGGTTACGTTTTGGTACAAATTCCTTAGCTTTTAGAGGACTTGGTCAACCAGAATTAAAACAATGCACTGAAATTATTAATGAGATTCTAACCCACACAACCGTAATATCCGATACACAATTCCGATTGGATGAAAATATAAAGAACAAAGCTGTTAACCAAGTAAAAGCTCTGTGCGATCAATTTCCACTATATCATGTATAGCATGTTGCTGATTTTAGTAATTAGAGTTAAATGATGTTTAGATCATAATATTTGGAGCGATTTATGGCAGTAAAACTATCTAAAGGGTTCCCCATTCTTTCTGAACAGCAAAAAGAACTGTTTGATCTACTACTTAAAAAAAAGGGCATTCAACTGGCAGAAAAGGAAAAAATACAACCAACGACCCAAAGTGAAATCCCTTTGTCTCTTGCTCAAGAGAGGATTTGGTTTTTACATCAATTAGAGCCTAACAGTGCATTTTACAACACTCCTTTTGTCATTAAATTAAAAGGGCAACTGGATTATTCTGCACTGGAAATGGCGGTACAAACGGTTATTGATAGGCATGAAATATTACGAACCATTTTCCCTACCGAAAATAACATGCCACTCCAAAAGATAATGCCATCTCTTAGTATAAAGCTGCCTATCATTGATCTCAGTAATTATGATGATATTGGTGACAGAGAAGCAAAAGCGCACGAAATTACAGATGAATCAGTACAGGATATTTTTAATTTAGAAAAAGGGCCATTAGTTAAAACCAAGCTAATTAAATTAAGTAATGTTGAACATTGGTTTATATTCTTAACACACCATATGGTATTTGATGGGTGGTCTGTACCTGTTTTAGGGCGAGAACTAACTATTGCATATAATGCTTACCTTGAAGGTGTTAAGCCAAATTTTGATGTATTATCAATACAATACAAGGATTTCTCTGTTTGGCAAAGGGAGCGATTAACGACAAAAGAACACTCAGAAAAACTATTAAACTACTGGAAAAAAGAATTAAATAATTTTATCCCTAATTTAACCATCGATGGTGACTATTCAAGACCTTCTATTCAGAGGTATAATGGAGCCTCTATATTTTTCGATATATCCCAAGAAAAAGTTAAAATATTGGAAAAAATTTGTCAGGAAAATCATGTAACCTTATTTGTCGGTCTATTAACAGTTTTTAAATTACTAGTTTATATTTATACGGAAGAAACAGATATTACGATTAGTACAGGAATAGCTAATCGTAATAGAGCGGAAATAGAACCACTAATAGGATGTTTTATTAATATATTGCTATTACGTAGCGATCTTTCGAACAATCCTACATTTATTGAGCTAATCCGAAGAATAGGTAATAAGACAAGTGAAGCTTTCTCACACCAAGATCTTCCTTTTGAACTATTAGTTTCAGAGTTACAACCGAAACGTGATTCTAGTTTTAGCCCTTTAGTACAAATGATGATCGTATTCCACAATGCAGACTTAGAAGTTGATACAATGAATAATCTTTTTTCAGAAATGATCTCACCTGAAAAAAACATTGCACAATATGATTTGTTATTACATTTAATTAAATCAGATAACGGCGTTAAAGCTGTATTAGAATACAATACTGATCTTTATAAAAAAGAAACGGCAAGAAGTATTACCCAACGTTTTAATATTTTATTAGAAAAAATAATCACAAATCCGGCAATAAATATCAATAGATTGAATTTACTTAATCAAGGTGACGAGTATTTCCTAGCAAAAGTCAATAATACAACGATACCGATAGAAAATATTCAACTGCATGAACTTTTTGAAAGGCAGGTAGCCAATAACCCACAAGCAGTTGCCGTTTATGACGGGGAACAAGTTATAACTTATTCTGAGCTGTCTCATAAAGTTAATCTGACTGTACAAGCTCTTTATCAGTTTGGTGTAAAGCCTGGAGCGATAGTAGCAATCTGTGTAGATCCTTCCACAGAATTAATTCAATATATGCTTGCTATTTTAAAAATAGGCGCTGCTTATCTTCCTCTAGACTCTAGTTATCCTGAAGAAAGATTACAATACATGCTAGATAATGCAGAGGTAGCAACGATAGTTACTCAGAAAAAGTATGTTAAAAATATCAATATCGAAGAAAATAATAGACAATTACTTATTGTAGAAGAAGCAAACAATAATAGTCTACCGACCGACTCTAAACTCTCTTATCATGCGGATCCTGAAAGTTTGGCCTATGTAATTTATACATCAGGTTCGACAGGAAGACCTAAAGGAATTGCAATCAAACATCGAGGAATTGTAAATAACCTGCTCGACTTAAACTTAAATTTTTCTCTCAAACCAAGCGATCGGCTAATATTAATTTCATCAACAAGCTTCGATATGTCTGTCTATGAAATTTTTGGTACTCTATCTGCCGGTGCGGCTGTAGTCATACCAGAAAGAAGTAAACATAAAGATCCGCGTCACTGGGTTGAACTAATTGAAAAATTTAACATAAGTGTCTGGAATTCAGCTCCAGCAATATTGTCTCTGTTAATAGAATCAATAAAAATCGTAGATAGATATAAAATTCAATCAATTAGATTGATAATTTTAGGTGGTGATTGGGCCCCTATACCATTGTTAAAGAATATTAAAGAAGAGGTGATACCTAACTCAGAGATCGTAGTCCTCGGTGGTGCTACAGAAGCCTCTATCCACTCTATAATCTACCCAGTGAAGTCTATTCAAGACCACTGGAAGAGTATCCCTTATGGACATCCAATGAAAAATCAAACGGCCTATATATTGTCAAAAACATTGCAGCCGCTACCAACGGGTATGCAAGGTGAACTATATATAGGCGGAATAGGGTTAGCCAGAGAATACATAAACAACCCCTCTTTAACAGCAGAGAAATTTATACCTAATCCTTTTTCTAATATTACTGGAGAGCGACTTTATAGAACTGGAGATTTAGCTCGTTGGATGCCAGATGGGAATATTGAATTAATTGGCCGTATAGATACCAGCCAAGTAAAAATTCATGGCCTAAGAATTGAGTTGGAAGAAATTGCCAACGTTATAAAAAAAATACCTGGTGTTTTAGATTCGCTAGTAATTACTCTCAATAATGAGAATACTTCGAAGAGTTTAGCTGCATTTATTATTATGGCTCCAAAAGTGGAAACTACAGTTACACAAATTAAAAGCCATATTAGTGATTACCTTCCTACATTCATGGTACCTTCTCATATAGTCTTTATCGAAAAAATCCCTCTTTCGCCTAACGGTAAGGTTGACAGACGGCAATTACAAGAGTATTGCCATTCAAAAATTGAGTTACGTCAAGATATTACTCTTCCTATAACTCAAACAGAAAAAATGCTCACCGCAATTTGGAAAGAAATCTTAGATGTTGAAACAATATCTATAGATGATGATTTTTTTGAGATAGGAGGCAACTCTTTAAAATTAATCAGAGTAATACAAAAACTACCTATTAATATTAATGTAATCGATTTAATGCGAAATCCCACTATTTCTCAGCTAGCTACTAAGATTGATAATTATAACTCTTGCCAAAAAGATGAAAAGCTCATATATCAGTTCTCAACCAATGCTAATCATGCTGAAGAAAAGAAAACGATTGTATGTGTACCTTATGGTGGAGGGAGTGCAGTTATTTATCAATATTTAGCAAAGTTAATCGAACATAAGTTTAATGTATACGCAGTAGCAATTCCAGATACTCAAAATAACAACAGGTCTATAGAAAGCATCGCCGAACAGTGCACAAATGAGTTAAAAACTGTTTTTGGGGAAACAATATCTCTTTATCTTTACGGGCATTGTGCCGGCGTTGCTTTGGCTCTTGAAATTGCTAAGCAATTGGAAAAAAATGGTTTTAGGGTTGAAAGAACATTTGTTGGTGCCGCATTGCCATGGGCAAGAAACAAATTATTAAGAGCAATAGGTAATATTCAACTAGTTAATCCTTTTAGAAACCAACAAGCTATATTGAATTACATACAAAAGTTAGGGGGAATTGAAGAGATAGAAGATCCAACAAAATTATCTTTTGTGACAGAAGCATTTGTTCGTGATGCCAATTGGGCTGAAGACTATATATATAATCACCTTAAATCAAAGGAAAAATTAAAATCTCCAATTACGTGTATTATTGGAGGAAATGACCCATTGACACCAAATTATATGAAAAAATATAAAGAATGGAGCACCTTTAGTAACCAAGTTGATTTAGTTGTAATAGAAAATGCTGGTCATTATTTCCTAAAAGATAAAGTTACAGAGTTAAGCCGTATTCTAATCGAGAGTACTAGTAATATATCATCTGCTACTAATGGAGAATAACATGGAACAAGTAGAAGTATGGATGTTATACAAAGGGCTTGAAAGGAAAAACCTTGAAAGAGAAATGATCTATATTAAAGATATTGAGCCGGAGGAAGTGTTAGCTGAACCTCTTTATGGATGCTGGGAAGGTAATATGGGACACGCTTTAGAACGCCAACCAATTGACATCTGTAAAGAAAGAAAAGAGGACAAAGTTGTTATTGGTAATTCAGGTGTTGTTCGCATTCTCAAGGTTGGTAATACTATAAAACATTTACGAGAAGGTATGATCTGTATTTTATTTTGTGGTGAAAATACAAGAAATGATAAATTTCCGCAAAAAATTTATGCCTATGATCAACCTAATACAATAGGATTATTATCGAAAAAAGTTAAGTTACATCATAAATATCTTATTCCAATACCTGAAAACTCAAAGTATACGCTACCACAGTGGGCTGCTTTTTCTTTACGTTATATTACAGCCTGGTCAAACTGGCAAGTATCTTATAACTGTTGGCTGGCTAACATTAAAAACAATAAAGCTGCATATTCTGATGCCTATGTATGTGCTTGGGGAGGCGGAGTTTCATTTGCCTTTGTCACTCTAGCAAAAATTCATGGTTTTAATGCAGGACTTATCTCATCGAAAAAAACGATGTTAAAATATATTACAGATGTCGGTCTTGACTCAATCGATAGGAACTTATTCCGCGATCTGGCTTATAACGAGGAGCTTTATAACACAGATAAAAATTTCAAAAAAAATTATCGGCAAGCTGAAAAAACCTTCTTAAATATTATTAACGAAAAAACTTCTGAAAAAGGCGTTGCTATTTTCATGGATCTAGTAGGTTTTCCAGTGTTCAGGGCAACATTAAAGGCATTAGCTTCTCCAGGCGTAATAACAACGTCCGGTTGGAAAAAAGGAATGCATCTGACCTCTTCCCGGGCTGTGGAGTGTATTAAGCGCCACACTCATGTTCACACACATTATGCTTCTTATGAAGAAGGCCTAGACGCTGTTACCTTTGCAGAAACAAATGGTTGGCTCCCCCCAATAACCGATAAAATATGGCAGTGGGATGACATCCCCCATCTTTCTAAGCTCGGTTTATATGAAAGTTTAGACACTTATTTTCCAATATACCAAATTAATTCTATCTAATAATTCAGGAAATAGACTTTTATGAAAAAATTGTTTAAATATTTTTTTTTCCTGTTCTGTTTCTCAACTTTCGGTTTTGTTGCCTTAGTCGGCTATCTGTACAACTCGACCAGTCCAAAACATGACGGGCAGATTAAATTCAAAGGGTTATACGGAAAAGTTACTATTGTGCGCGATGAACTAGGTATCCCTCGCATAAAAGCCGAATCAAACGATTTAGATGCCTACTTCGCTTTAGGATTTACTCATGCACAAGATAGATTTTGGCAAATGGAGGTCCAGCGGCGTATCGTTCAGGGTAGGCTCAGTGAAATCTTCGGGGAGGAAGCGCTTGATAATGACAAGATTCTTAGAACCTGGCAATTTCAACGAGCGGCCAAGTCGTCACTCGATGTTTTGAATGATAATACTCAAAAAATTATAGAAAGTTATACTGCCGGCGTTAATGAATTTTTAAAGTTAAAAAAGTACCCTATCGAAATTTTACTATTAGGATATGAGCCAGAACCTTGGACGAATATTGATACTATATCCTGGCAAAAAATATTAGCTTGGAATTTAGATCGTGCCTGGGAGGAAAAATTAAAGAACTATCTCGTGATAACACAACTTGGCCAAGAAAAATTTAATCTTGCAAGCATAAGCTACCCCAAAGATGCGCCTATCACACTTTCTGATAGTGATTGGACTTCTTCTATAAGGAAAAGCAATAAGTTAAATCATAGTGTTAGTACTAATATATCTACAATAAAGAATATTAAGAAGAAAGATCTGTTTGATGGAAAAATTAGTTCTTATATTAGATCCGTGGAGTCTTATGGTCTTGGTTCTAATGCTTGGGTTATCTCTGGGCAACATACAGAAACAGGGAAACCAATATTAGCAAACGATCCTCATTTATCTTTTTCTGCACCTAATTTATGGTACTTAGCTACCATGCAAGGACCTAATTTAAACGTAACCGGAGCAACAATTCCCGGTTTCCCATCGATAGTAATTGGACACAATAAAAATATTACCTGGGGAGTTACTGCTGCGGTCATTGACAATCAAGATTTATTCATTAACCCTTCAAACCAAGTGATAATTGAAGAAAGAATCAAGGTAAAAAACAAACAGGACGTACTCTATTCTGTAAAATTAAGTGATGAAGGCCCTGTTATTAGTAGCATAGAACCTACGAATAGGATTGGAAGAGATATTGCAATAAAGTGGCCGGCGCTTATGCCTAGAGATAAATCTGTGCAAGCACTAATAACATTAGGGTATGCAAATAACTGGGAAGAATTTAAATTATCTTTAAGCGAATATGTTGCACCCGCACAAAATTTTCTCTATGCAGATATAAAAGGTAACATTGGGTATTATCTGGCTGCAAGGATACCAATTAGGAACAATATTGACCCGAGATTTCCAGTAAATAGCGGTGGTTGGACAGAATATATTCCCTTCAATGAGATGCCCCATGTTTTAAATCCAGAAAAAGGTTATATTGTATCAGCAAATAACAAGATTGTTTCTGAACAATATCCGTTTTTACTCACCAGCAGCTGGAATGTTCCCCCTTACCGCGCAAAACGTATTACCGATACAATCATAAATAGTCAAAAAATCAATATTGAAGATACAAAAAAGCTTCAAAATGATATAAAAAGTTATTTATGGTTAGATTTTATGCCTATCCTATTGGAAAAAACTAAACCAAATGACGATCTTAGTGAAGTCGCCCTTGAAAAATTACAAAAATGGGATGGTGAAATGGTTAGGAATAGAATTGAACCTACAATCTGGTCATATTGGTACGAAGAATTATCCAAAATGAATAATATAATTGATACGCCATTTAAGTGGTCCGAATCATTATTCCTTAAAAAACAGCTAAGCTCTGAAGGTTCTTTTTGTCTTACGGAATTCACACAAAATTGTTCAGATTATTTATCTAAATCACTTCATGCGGCGATGACCAGGCTTAAATCAGATAATGGGGATAATTTATCGAAATGGCAATGGGGAAGGGTACACCAAGCCCAATTTAAAGGATTAGTCATTGGTGAATCGCCATGGCTAGGTTGGTTATGGAACAGGGATATTGCCACTAATGGCGGGAAATATACAGTAAATGTTGGAATATATGATGATGACTTCAAAAACATCGTTGGTCCAGGTTATAGACAAATTATAGACCTAGCAGATATAGATAATAATAGCCTATTTATTTTATCACTAGGTCAGTCAGGAAATATTTTACATAAGAATTATGATGATATGTTACAATTATGGCAAAAGAGCGATTATATTAAATTATACAATAATAATCTTATAAAAAAACTTTCTTTTGAACCATCATCTAAATAGATTGTCATTAACAACCACATAAGGATTTCACATTATGAAATCAGGCTTGCTTATTATAGATATGCAAAAAGGCTTGTTTATGTTAGATAAGCCAATTTATGATGAAGTACGATTGATCAAAAATATAAACTCTCTTATTAATCAGGCTAGAAAAGCTGGAATACCAATTATATATATGCAACATTGTGGTGGTGAATGTCATCCGTTGGAAAACAGTAATATTGGCTATCAATTTATTGATCAGATAAGCGTAACGCCCAATGACATAATAATTCAAAAAAAACACCCGGATTCATTCCAGTCAACAGAATTACATAGCGTTCTTAGTGAGCTAGCTATTAATAATATTATACTTGCTGGAATGCAGACTGAATATTGTCTTGATTCTACTTGCCGCCGAGCATATTCATTAGGCTATAATGTTACGCTAGTTGGGGATGCCCATAGTACTTGTGATGGCGATGTATTAGATGCCAAACAAATTGTTGCTCATCATAATGAGATTCTTGGTGCGTTATTTGCATCGGTCATCTTAACTGACAAAGTCATATTTAATAATAATTAGAATCCCATCATCAGCTATACCTGTGTTCAATGAAGATGCTTGATTTTTCCCAAAAAGGGGATCATGCAGGGAAAGATCACTGAAAGTATATATTGCATACTTTCGTAACGAAAATGCAATACACCCATCAAGCAGATATCCAACTAACCATATATCCGTGCTCATTGAAACTGCTTGATCTTCGCCCAAATGAGGTTCATGGTATCAGTCATGAAAATCTTCATTACCGATGAACAAAAAGCTGAACTTGAACACCTCCATCACACCTGCCGTGATAAGAGAGAGTGATCGCATCAAAGCGGTCCTGCTGGCCTCTGAGGGCTGGAGTTCCGTGATGATCGCTCAGGCCCTGCGCCTTCATGAAACGACCGTTAATCGTCATATCAGCGATTACCTTAATCACCGCAAAATCAAGCCCGAAAATGGCGGCTCTCAGAGCCATCTCAGCGAAACACAGACTCAGGCACTTATCGCTTATCTGACCGCGAGTCTTCTGCCCACCACACGGGCGGTTATCCGCCTTGTCAAAGAAGCGTGGGATATCAGCTACACTGTTCCCGGCATGAATAAATGGCTGCGCCACAATGGATTCAGTCATAAAAAACCGACCGGCGTGCCACACAAGTTCAATGCGGAGCAGCAACGAGCCTTTATGGAAACCTACGGGAAACTCAGGCAGGAAGCCGGAGACCATGAACCCATCCTGTTCATTGATGGCGTCCATCCCACGCAGGGGACCAAACTTGCTTATGGCTGGATGCGAAAAGGGCAGAAAACCGCGGTGAAAACCACGGGAAGCCGTACCCGTCTGAACCTGATGGGGCCCTGAATCTGGCCGATATCAGCAAAACGATAGTACGCGAGTATGACCGTATCGACAGTTATCACATCGCCGAGTTCTTCATTGCCATCCGTGAGACCTATCCGGTTAGTCAGAAGGTTCATATTATCCTTGACGGAGCCGGTTACCACCGAAGCAGGCGGGTGAAAGACTGGGCTTATGTGATGAATATTGAGCTTCATTACTTGCCGCCATACAGCCCGAATCTGAACCCGATAGAAAGACTGTGGAAGGTGATGAATGAACAGGTCAGAAATAACTATTATTTCGCCTCGACGGCCTTGTTCAGGCAGGCAATCCATCGCTTTTTTACGGAAATATTACCGGAACTTGCCGGGAACCTGTCGGGCCGAATTAATGACAACTTCCAGGTTCTGAATCCTGCATCTTCAAGTTAAGCGGGTATAAATATGATTTGATGTTATCCATTTGACATAAAATGGAAACGACATAATGAATCTGTAGCACCAATTTAGTAATGTCACTTTTTATGGCATAAAGGATAAAACCCTTATTGCCATAAGAAAGACATTCGGATGTTGGTGACTATGTCAGATAAATCATTAAATCGAGTTAGCGTTATTCAGAGCGTGATTAGAGTCTAATCATATGATTACCTGATACCGGGAAGCATACTGTGCAAAACCAAAGAGAATGACGATAAAAAATTCAACATGAAAAAATGAAAATTACACCCCAATATAAAATGTTATTTTTCCTGCTTCACCACCACCATAACACCACAGGCAGCCGTCGGAACATAACGCCACTCATACAGTAAGTTTTGTAATGTAATTCCTGTTCGTTCCCAGCGAGGGATCACCACGTTAACCATCCGGTAACGCCATGTCGGGTAACGTGCCAGAACCGAATAGGCCAGCTGTATCTGAGCAGGCCGCATCAAATGAGAACGAAACAGAATATCCCTGTCTGCCCGCAAAAGCGCCACCTCAAGTTCGCGAACAAATGCCGCATGAAAGCACCGGGTTCGGCTCCGTGTCAGACGCCCTATCCTGTCAGTCGGGGAAAGGTGAATGACGTAATACCGTTTTTTCCTGCGCCGAACCCCCGAACAGATAAATCCCCGCCAAGGCGTTAATCCGCTCACCAGTGCAAAACAAGGACAACACAAAACCACCAAAATAAAAATCAGATATACGCACATGTTACGTTTTCATTTACAGCAGGTAATGACATAGGCTGATTCGCTGCGTTGGTGACCCACAAATTTAAGTCCCGCCGCATAATATCCGGGCTGACATCGGTGTTCAGCGAAATCACGTCCGCCCCAGTTTCCATCCTGATAACATTGGTTCTGCTGTAAGGTGGCTTCTGCTTTTGTCCACAGGCCGGACTGGCAGGACAGTATGGCGCCTTTGCTGTCGCGGCTAACCAATCCGTTGGGTAAACAGGCCGTACCCGCCATAGTCACTTTATCAAGTTGTAAAAACTCCCCTGTCGACAGACGACCATCAGCCCGAAGGGCGCCGCCTTTGATTTGCCCCTCCGTATAAATGCTTTTATTATTGACGCTGCGAAGCCAGTTGCTGTCTGACATCATCCAACCACCACCATAGGTTTCATTTAACCAGCCTTTATTCTTTGTCGTCACAATCCAGCCATCGTGGCTACGAATATCCCCCTGAAACTGGCCGGCATTCGCCCGGATATCGCCACTAAAATGTCCAGCCTGTGCATTCACGGTAGCCGTATTGTTCAGGTTATTGCCTCCCATGTTAATGTCAGTATGCATTTTGTTCAGTTCCGGACGACCGGGGACAGCAAAACGGTACAATCGGTCACTCTCCTCACGGGCAGTAGATAACTCATCTGCGCTCAATAACACGGCCAGATGACCTTCACCACTGTTTATCCCAAAATCCTTTAGAGGCACCGTCCATGAACTCATTGCGCCAGTAACCGTCTTGCCATCCCGAATATATCCCCCCAATCCGGTAGAGATATCCATCGATATCAGGCGCAGAGCTTTATAAGGCAATTGACTCCCTTCTTGTGTCACCACCATTGCCTGCAATAATGCCGGATCCTGGGTATTTCGTACCACAGCGGTCTGATAGCGCTGTCCTGAACTATTGGTGTCTTTGAATCCAGATGGCAACAGCCCCGTTTTTCTCAACATATCCGGGGTGATCATCACAGGTTGGGTTGTCGTTGCTAAATTCCGTAACCTATCATAATAACGACCAATATAAGCTCTCGACGCTGCACTGAAACGACTGCTTTTCGCCGCCATGACCTGCCAAGACTTCTCTGTCAGATAATCGTTGTAAATGCGGGTTCCCAACGCCGCCAGTACCAGCAATATCATGAGTCCGGCAGCTGTGCCCAGCATCATGTATCCCCTATCCGGCCCTCTGCTGCTGCCACAACAACCCTTTCTTTCTGTCACAATTAGATTACCCATATTGGCTGATATAATCGTTCCAACAACATGACCACACTCCCTAAACTGAGCCAAGGCCCCAGCGGCCCGCCTTTCATACCTTGATGAGGTAATTGTGCCAAATACCACAGCACGAAACCGGACAGACCAATCAAGCAACCTATCAGTGCCGGTAACCCTGTCAGCCAGGCACACAACGCTCCCATCAGCCAGACATCCCCCATTCCCAGCGCTTCACATTGAGAGTGCCGGTTCATCAACTTGCGTAACACACTCATCCCGGCAAGCATAAGCACCGTAGCCAAAAGAGTTATTGACACTGACGGCAACGAAATACTGACCAAGACACCGGACACCAGGCAAGCCAGTGTAAACTGACGAGGAAGCCAGCCACTCAAAACGTCTATAACCGATAATTGCAACAAAAAACTCAACAGCAACAGTGCGGCTATCCGCTCCATCAGCGGCGCTGGTGATAACAACATCAACGTGCCCGACACCACGTACAAACAGATAGCCATTCGTGGTACCGGATGCACTGAACACATCAACAGACCGTATTCCTGCAAAAATTTACTCACCGGACGAAGCAGCACGCATCCGATGACAAATAACGTCATCATAACCAGAGGGGTATATTCTGTAGGAAAGCTAACCGCAATCAGTGTCTTCATTTAACCATTAATCGTAAAGATCAGTTTATTGGTCCCGGTACGACCGTTGTTCCTTGTGCATTCTGTACTGGCACTTTCCAGCGTCACCTTGCCATCAGCGTGATGAGTATTATTAATAGTGATCTCTGACGCACTTCCTCCCCGGCTCATCCCAGTCGCCAATGAAACACAGGCAGACTGAGGGACTCTCTCGTAAGTTACCGTGAATCCATTATTAAATCCCCCCGTGCTGCTCGGTCCGACCTTAACCTGACCACCCCAGGTATTCCACAACGTAGCATTACCAGCAGTCGTATCACCGCGAACTGTCATACTCTTCGGTATGCCACCCAACTGAATCAGGACGCCGGTCATCTTGTCTGCATTACTAAATTCATACCCGCCGCTGCCTTTCATTAACCCCTGAGTACTGGAGATGATAGTTTGCAGATTCGTTGTTTCCACAACCGCATCCTTGCGGTCATACAACATATAAATGCCCCCCAAAACTACAGTAATCACGGCAATCACAACCAGAGCGACCGCGCCATTTTCCAAAATAGCCCAACCCCGTTCAGGGGAACGGACCATTCGGTCTTGTTTCTGTATCATCATGTACTGCATTGATTTATTCCTTATATAAAGGGTTCTTTACGGAGAAAATCGTTAAAAGGAGGTTTAATTTAAAGGGGTTACGGCATGATGTTAGCCATGTTCTGTATTTCCATAACGGCCAGCAGGATCAACATAAATGTCCCGACAACCAGCAACAGGGAACACAACATGACCAAATTGGCCCGCCTGTTCACCCGAACAATGGTTTGGTCCAGCCACCGCTCACCATAGCGTCCAATCATCTCAGGAGTACCATCACCTTCCGTCAGCAATGACAGAAAATTCACCGCTTCCTTTGACGGAAAGTCATAACCACAGTGATGCAATGCCCGGCCAAAGTGATCCCCTTCGCGGACACAATCAGCAATAGACTCCAGACGAATCTGTAACCAGGGAGATGCAAAGCGTTGCAGGATAATTAACGCATCCAGCGTCTGAACCTGGGCACGCAAAAGGGAAGCCATGTTCAGTAAAAAAATGGCGCCCTGAATATCGCTATAGACCGACCAGGGGATAAGATGATCCGCGATGCGACGCAGACGGTTGACCCACCGCGGGAGCGAATACGCCACGCCCACAATAAAAGAGAGCAGTAAGACACCACACCACAGAAAAGCATGCTCAAAGAATGTCGCCATCCCGTTCAGCCATGCCAGCACCCCCTGCCAGTTTTCCGGATCTGCAATATTTTTTAGTGTTGGTACCAATTCTGTTGCGGTGATCACCAATAATCCCGCCATCAGTAACACCAACAGCAAGGGATAAATCATCATTCTGAGCGACACTATCAGAATACGCTGACGGCAACCTATCAGTGTAATGGCCTGACTCAATGCTTCAGGCAAATGACCGCTGCGCATACCCGCACTAATTAACGCCGCCTCTTCTACCGGTCCCCAAACAGCCAGCACATGTTCCAAGGTATTCGTTTGACTGTTATCAGTGAGCGCCGAGATGCAATCGTCAATGAGTTCAGCAAACGGATGCCAATGGGTATCGAAATGCGTATACACATCACGTATCTGCCGCAACGCTTTCAATAACGGTATCTTGTTTTCCAGTAAAAAACGCAACGCCTCATAGAAAATGATGCGATAACTCGGTAAGAACGTGTGGCGAACTAACACATAGCGCAGACGGCTAACCCATGACATTTCACGCATCACACGGCTCCATCAGCAAATAATCATCTTCATCCAGCGGACAAACTAAATCGGCTTCCAATGGATCAATCAGCCCGGCATTCAGCTTATTCAATAGATGCTGGCGACGAGTAATCCCGCCTAGGTTCGATACCCAGTGTTGTCTCGCGGCCTCTTTGCCCTCAGTCATCAACAAGGTAAAAAA
Organism: Photorhabdus akhurstii; assembly: GCF_019090985.1. Classification (NCBI taxonomy): domain Bacteria; kingdom Pseudomonadati; phylum Pseudomonadota; class Gammaproteobacteria; order Enterobacterales; family Morganellaceae; genus Photorhabdus; species Photorhabdus akhurstii. Next base: position 4,879,443 of record NZ_CP020335.1, read on the forward strand.
TCGAGCATCTGGCCTAATGACTTCTGTCACCACGCTACGACCAGTTACTCCCCGGCTAACAATCCGTCCGCTCAAGGTAATCGTCTGGCAACAATGTTCACATCCTTCGGGATGACGAAAATACAAATTCTCTACGCAACAGGTACCGGGAGCATGGCAATAACGCATCAGATAAGCCCGTTGTTCCTCATCCAGTACCGCCTGTTTCTGTGCCCAAGGTACCCGACAGTGTGGGCATAATGTCTGTACCAAACGCTGACTAATCAACGCAATCAAAAGCTGTGCATCAGCAATCAGCCCCGCATTCACCCCCATGGTTATCATGCGCTCAGGAATACCGACTGCGCTATTGGTATGCAGCGTCGTCATGACACTATGTCCTGTTTGCGCAGCATAAATTGCCGTTAGCATGGAAGTCAGGTCTCGCATTTCGCCTGGCATAACGGCATCTGGATCAAGACGCAGCGCAGAGGTGAGCGCTCGGTGCCAGGCAAGCCTGACCGCCTCTTCATCACTTTTGTCACACACGATGGGCGTTTGAATCGCGCCGGCAATCCTCCCTTCAGGGGGGTCTTCAACGGTCAATAACCGTTTTTTACCTCCTGTCCTGTCAAGATACTGGCGACAAAAAGTGCGTAATGTCGTGGACTTCCCAGAACCGGTTGGTCCCGATAACACAATCAGGCCCTCGGGCAGTCGCAAAATACGGGAAACCAATTTGATTTGTTGCGGCAAAAAACCTAATTGTGTCAGTGTAGGCACTTTGTCACCATCATCAGCAATCACACGCATCACAACATACAAACCATCTGCGGTTGGCGTATGGCTATACCGGGCGCCATACAAATGTACCCGACGCAGAAAATCCGCTTTAATCCTCCCGTCCTGCTGACGGCCGGGAAAAAATTGCGTTTCAGTGACATCACACATCGACAGGATGATCGTGGATGCCAGTGCCATTCCCTCCTCTTCCGACAGTTCATTGACGACTTCCAGCTCACCGTGAATACGCATTTCAATTCGGGTCAATCCCGGACTGATGGTCAGGTGAATATCTGACGCATTCAGCTTTTTTGCCAGTTCAAAACAGGTCAGTACCTGCTTCTGACGTTCACTCACATCAGTTAGGTCCGACAGACACACGCCCTGTTCATTCGTCCGCTGATGTTGTTTCTGGCGGTTCGCCTGCAATTCTGACAAATTGACAAAGCGAATTTCTGCTTCTGGCGTGGCTTCAAGTAATTGCATGACCCGCGTCTGAACCTGTGGATCGCCCCGACGATTGTTGTCAATTAATACCGTAGCCTGCTGTTCTTCACATAACAGCAACACGGCATCATTAACCTGGATACTTTCTTTCATTCCCTGTCTTCTCTCAGAACGTTAATACCGAGCCATCACTTAGCGTGACCGCAGAAAGCGTGATCACCTTAACTTTGAACTGAGTGCCAGGCACTGCGTCACCGACAGCTAACTCCATCACACCGCGGCCCGGCAGGCTTACGCTGGCCCGCAATGCATGCCCCCGACCATAAATCTCCTGCACCACCGGACGGGTCACAGGTTGTCCCGCCGTTATCACCGGTGATACGGTCATCGGCAAATCAAGGTCATTACTGCCCGTTAACCCCAAAGGCTGATTTTCTGTCAGTTGGCGTTGTAATTTAGCCTGCTGCAATTCCGCTTCCAGCAACAAATTTTTCGCGTGTAAATGCTCTAACTGCCCCACAGTCACACCCGCAGATGCTTCTGTCATCCCTGTTACCGAAAGAGCGCTATCCTCTGTTGCCCATACGGGTGAACTGATAAAAATTAGCCCACTTAACACACTGATACACAAGGCAGTATTATTTCCGGGCATAAATGTATCCCTCAGTCTGATAGGTTAACTGTCCCTGTGAGGTCAGGGTAAACGTGAGGCTGTTCAGTCGCAGCCCTGTATCATCCAGTTCAGCAAATAGCCATGCTGGCATCACCCGGCTACTGAAGCTGAACAGGTATTCTCGCCAATCCTGGGAAGGTATAGATTGCCCGTCTCCCGGTAATGCCGATGCTGGAGTCAGTTCATTTAACGTCAGAGGGATCTGCCATTGCTGGAAATTCGAAACCATCTTCATCAACTGTACTGAAACAGCAGGCACCGCTTCATTGCGAACCGGCAAAGGTTTCCACGGCAGGAATACCCGGCCTTCTTTTGCGCCCTGAACCAGGTCAAAAACCGGTGACTGCTTAAATACACTCTGTACACGCTGAACAAAATGCGCTGCTGTACCGCCAGGCATAATCTCGTAGTGAAGGCGGACGCCATCTTTTCGGCATGAACCTGCCGTCAAGCGCCAACCCGCCAATAACACAGGGATCGTCCGACTGGTCATGACACAACGTGCCAAAAACGCGGGTAACAACGGCTTATCGGCCCACGGATGAGGTAAGTCAACCGGTTTTGGCGTTTCTTCAAACAATCGTGATGCCCTGACTTGAACAGTTTCAGTCATCGGTAATCTCTCATCGGGAGATTTTCCTGACTGCAATAACCCCCATACGACAATCAACAACATGATAAATACGGCCATCAACAATAATGGTGTCCGCCACCGCCGTTGCAGGCGACACATCCGATACTGATGAGCAGACAAAGCAGAAGTTATTGAGCGCCAATGCGCCGGATTATCAGGGTCAGATACTACCCGCCAGCTTTTATCTGGAGCCGGGTTAAAAGTTAAAAAACGGGACAGTGCTGCATTGACACTCTCGCGAGTTCCAACAATATCGGCCATTACGGACGGCAAACCATTCTGCGTCGCCAAAAATAACCATTGCCCCTCGCCCAAATCGTAAATCCCGTACCCGTTTGGGCCGGAATGCGATAAAAAAGCGATGGCTAAAGAATACGGTGTGTGACGGCAATACAATTTCCTGATTATTCCCGTTCCCATCATGCGTGTAGTCTGCTGACGTCTCCCCGAACGATTGCCCACGACCCGATGTACATCGGCGTATTGAGATCGACTGGCTACCGGACGAACACGTTGCCTTCTGCGGGGTCCCCGTTTCACCTTCATGTACGGTGACCAACGCAGGCCACCGATCCAACAATAGCGCTCGGCCTTTACAACCGTGACTTCGGGTATCTCACCGGGTATTTCTAAATCGATGCTTTTCATTGATTCATGCAGCCTTTCATTCCTCAATCCAGTAATACGGGGGTGATCAAAATAACCAACGTGCTGCGCTGATTCTCTCCGGACTGGCCTCCCCCAAGCAGGAAATTACCCGGTGTAAAGGTTCCCGCCTGAGTCACCCGAGTATCAGCCTGTTCAAATCCGGTGAGTACCAGCGCCTGCCCGGCACGTAGATTCACTTTCTGACTCAGTGAACGTAACCGGGTATACGGCATCTCGATATAAGAATTGCCTTCTTTAGATGTGAATGAACGGATAGTCGGCGGATCAGACAGGTTAAAAGCCACTTGTAACTGAACATCCCCATTACGCTGTATCAACGGCAACAAAGTCATATTAAACCCGGTAGTGATCATCCCAGGCGTCAGAGCTGTGGTGGCTCCCACATCCGTAGCCGTCGTTGTACTGCTTTGAGCCACATACACCGTCTGATCAGCCATCTGTATCGGAATGGGGGTCAAATTAGTGGTCGCACTTCCTTGAGACGTCACCACACTGACATTACCTTGCTCGCTCAACGCCTTTATCAACAGGCTGGAACCGGAGAGTTTTGCCGCTTTCCCTGTGGCATTTTCCAAAATACTGACACCCGTAGACGTTGCCCCACTGCCCATACCGCTAAAACTGCCAGATAACGTAGCCCCCAAATTATGCAATGAGTTATAAACTAATCCCCAGTCCAACCCCATTTGCTCTTTACGGGTAGTGCTGACACTCAGCACCTGAACATTCAACAAAACCTGACGGTTGAGAACAGTATTTTGTTCTTCCACATAACGGGATACCGAATCCAGTACCGCCGGCGTGTCTGTTACCATCAGCGTTCCACTGGAGCTTGACAACCAGAACCGACCCCGCTCGGGCGTCAACATATTTTCGACTGTCTTACGGATGTCTTCGTATAAATCACTGTTCAGATCAACCGTCGTTTTCTGTGAAGAGCTGGCCTCCCCAGAAACAGAATTGTTGACATTACCACTGCCCCCTGATGTCCCCATACTACTGGTTGAACCTGAGGCAACACTGGCATTACTACTGGTACGGGTGTTGAGAACATTCAACTGAAATGTCCGGGTTTCGAATCGATAAAACACGACGGCCCTGTTATCCATCTTCCATGCAATCCCTAACCGGCTGGCAATATTGTCTAAAAGCCCCGTTAGCTCCCCTTGCCAATTGAGACCCGTGAGTACTTCTGACTCTCGACGCTCATCAGCATCAATTGAGTGTATATCGCGATCATCCAGCCAATCCAATGGCATACGTCCCTTATCATCAGCTGTCGGTAATGCCCTATTCATCTGGCGCGTCAACCCACCGGCAGTGGTTGATACTCGTGCTAAAACATCGGGCGCGACCGTGACCCGAATACCACAAAGTTGGGTAATGCGTTGTCCCAGTTCCGGTAATGTCAGCCCGACTTTACTGTTAATCGTTATCTGACAGGACGGTAACTTTACCGATGCGACAGGCTGAACTACCGGTTTCAGATTCACCCAGGGTTTATCTACCCAGGTTACTACTGGCTGTTTCAGGCTATGCTGTTGATGCAAATACTGTTGCGCTACCCGACTTTGCATACTAGCCTCACGCGCCATATTATCCACTGCCCGCAAGGTGCAACCGGACATCAGCGCCATGCCTGTTACCGCCGCCAGTGGAACAAGGCAAGTACAAAGCCTGAGTGAATACAGTTTATTTTTCATCAAATCCTGTTCGCTTTTTCAGTTGAAATACACCACATCACCATCGCTAATCCCGTCAGGGAGAGTGAGTCCTATCTCTTGACCAGATAAGCCATACAACCGTCCCTGCCGGACTTCACCAATCAACATTGACCCCTTAGTGCGTTCGCGCAGAGCGGTTACAAGACCGGGTATTTCCGGCATCCACACCCAGAGCCGATCTTGGCTGATAACATGCCGGATACGGGCATCAGGCTGAAAAGGCAGAATGAGCTTACGCAGATCCACCGTGCCATTTTTAGATGAGCCGCCACGCCAGTGATTAATGGCACTGGCTAATAGCAACATTTGGTCTGCCAGTATTCGAGCCCTTGCGTTGTCACCATCGACGTGCAGTTGTTCTGCCTGTCGCAGCTGTATACCCCCGGCAATCAGCAGAAAAACCAAGGCAAACCCACTGATGACATACCCCATCACGGCTTACCGGGTTACCGGTTTATCACTGACTGAAATCAGGCACTGAAGGCGACTGACTTCGGCAAACAACGGTTTCTCGGCCTGTCTATAAAGATCAAATAGTTGTACCAACAAGGACTCAAAGTTGCCTTTGAACGTCAACGGCGCATCAATGCGGTAATCCGTCGGTGACGACCACACGACTACCCAGTGTCCCCCTACCGGGCAATTCGTTGTATTAGCCCACCGTTCCAACATTCCACGCAAAGTGGTTCCCGTTTCCGCACGCCAGATGTTGCCTATCGGTATCGTTGTCACGGGTGTACTGCCGCTGAGTAAGGATTTAACGGGCTGAGTGGGCAATACAGAAGAAATGGCCGTAGGTTTTCCTCCTGTCACAGGAATTTTAGGGGTATCTGTTTTCGGTCTTTCAGCTATCAGGGGCTTCGCTGGTAACGGAGTGGCTAATATGCTGTTGGACAATGTAGGTGCCGATAACGCCGGTGAAGAAGATCTCTGCAACGGTACCTGCATTTTTGGCGGTGTCATCCGGCCAACCGTTGTCTCGGAAAACTGACGATATTCATCACGTAAAACAAAACACACTTCACGATTCACCTCATCTACCCGGATACGCCATGCAGACCCGGCAACAATCTGTAACGCTTCACTGAGCCGTATCGGCCCAATTTTGCGTTGAATAGCCGGTAATGGCCTGCCTATCAATTTAACGAAATGGGTTGCGGCGGTATCACACAGCGAATAACCGGTTCCAAATAGCAAATAGCGCAATCCATCACCAATACGTTGTACCAACGGTACTGGCATGGTGATATTGATGATTTGATTTAGGGGTTCACGTTGCGCAGCCTGGCTGCCTACACTCACCAAGGTATAGCGATCATAGCGCGTAACTTCTGGTGTCAGAGAATAGATATCGGATACGGCGGGACTTTCCTGATGAGAACGGTGAAAACTTACACCGGATGCAGTAGCCTCCTGAGTTTGTCCGGTACACCCAGCCAATACCATGACGGGCAGCCAACTGAGTGAGAAAAAAACAGGGTTTTTCATGAGCATTCCCGTGCAGGTAATCTTAAATGCGGCTTACTGTGCGGGGATCCGGGACTACGCTCAATACAGAACTCTTTTTGCAAAATCAAAAAAAACGCACCCATCGAAGTCAGTGCGTCAAATGAGTCAATTTGTCAGAGTGAAAAGTTAATGCCAGAGCGGATCTGCCCGCCAGTTATGGGCAAACCCAGCGCTACGCAGGTAAGGTCGAATCGCCGGATATCGCTGGATCAGATCATCAATCGTGTCAAAAAAGTCCAGGCTGGTAATACCAAGCGTTTTGATCATCTGATTCATATCTTTTGGTGCAGACAGGTTGACGTTCCAAAGGCGGCTATGGTGGGCACACTTGTTGCGAACATCATGCAACATGGTGACCCAGTTAGACAAAGTTGAAAATTTTCGCGCACCAAATTCAGCCGCTAATTTTTGCAGCGTGCTACTGGCCGGATTGAGGAACAGATGCAGGTAAATTTTGAAGTGGTGATAGCTTATCTGACTAAGAATTCGTGCTGCATCGGCAGTATTCTGAAGCTAAAGATACTTAACCTGTAAATCAACAACAAGCTCCCCGGTGAGCGATACGGCTTTGGATAGAGGGTATAAGGCATGATTAGCCGTCATTCCTGAAGAAAAAAAAGCCCACTAACATCCCCTAGGGAACATTGCGAGCGTTGGTAAAGTTAATACTACGCCTGGCGTAAATTTTGTCAACGCATTTTGATACTTTTGTCAGATTCGCATAGGGTTATTCTCGGTATCTGTAAGTAACCGGGCTTTTGAAGTATCCTAGAAATTAAACCACAACACAGTGCGGTGGAGGCAAAAACAGCCAATCCCTCGATATTGAATTGGCAAAAGTCATTGCCACGCCATGAAGAAGTAACCAATGAAAAACCAAAAAGTAAAGTTCAGCCGCTACGATACCGCTGATTACCTCCAAACAGAGGAAGATATTACGGCGTACCTAGAGGCCGTGATGGAAGATGGTGATCCTTCCCTTATTGTGGCTGCTTTGGGTGACATAGCACGAGCCCGTAACATCAGCCAAATAGCGAGAAATGTTGGAATGAGCTGAGAAAGGCCCTTTCTGGCGAGGGAAACCTACATTTTACTACAATCACAAAGGTTGCCAACGCCTTGGGACTACGTTTTACTATGCAACCCATTAGAACACCGACAACGCACACTCAATAGGATGAAACTTTATTTTCCTCCAACAATTGAACCAATTCTTGATGGAAGTAGATAAATGAAAACGACAGGACATAAAACCTGTCTTTCACAAATTCCCTGTTGCAAAATAGGGAATTTTTTTGAACTTATCGCAATAACAACGATCAATCCCTTTAAGCTATTAATTAGCTGCCATGTTACCAGAATAATATTAAGATGATGCCTTATAATAATCCCCCTCAAGCACTCTATCTTTTAAGACAGGTAATAATGAATCGACATTGCCATTATCTATATAATGCTTGCAATAAGGCTTGGCCTGAATAACAGTTCTAAGTTCGTCTGGCGAGATCAGCATGCTGGAGTATAAAATTTTTATCCCCATATACGATTTAACCTCCGCGCCTATATGGGTTGCGGTGACGCTGCAATCATTACATACCTTGATGACTTGATAAAAATCTTCTGACTCCCCGTCATAAAAGTATTTTGAAATAAGCTGAAAAGTCCATTTTCCTTTATTAGATTTACGAACACAGTACAGCTTAGGACGTAAACATACAGGGCAGCACCAATGATCAGGCGTTTTTCCCCAGCGCTCTTTATTTAAATTGATCAGGTGCTGAAGCTCTCCTGATGTCGGTGGGGTTGAAGAAAATGGTTCTTTTTTCCGCCTCCATGAGTCCGCATCTCCCATAAATTTGTTTGATTTATAAAGTAAACTTTCAGGGTATCCAGGTTTGATTTTATCAAGTCCATAATAATTAATTCTGTACCTGGCGGTTCTTTCAGTCTGCTTTGCGGTCCTTTCCGAAGGTTGATACCAATGCCTGTTATTTGCCCCAATTTCTGCTATTTTTCTTACAAAAGAGCATCGGAGATAAAATGTCTCCTTACACTCTTGCCAAAGTGTTATTGCCGCATTACCGTCAATTTCGTGATCACGATTAGGTAATGGCAAAATAAATCTTTTTATTTCAGATGGGGAAAAAGAAAACGCTGCTGGTGCTTTGGCTATTTTCTTTGCTCTTGCGTCTGCATAATTACAATCAGCACAAATGATAGTATTGTCGTAAGCAGAAAAAGCAAATGCAGTCCTTGCAACAAAACGTTCAGCCAGGAGATCTGCAATGACGATATCGTTATTTTGTGAAATTCGGGTAAATTCATCTTTCACAAAATCGGTCATGTGATCATGATGCTCATGCAAGTGTCCAGTAAGATAACCATGTTTGTTTTTTCTTATTATCTCTCGCTTTGTTCTTTGGCAGCATGGGCATATCCAGGTAGTCGGAGTCAGAATCCACCAACGATTCAGATCCATGCCTTTCGCAGAAAATTTCTCGATCAGCTCTGTATATGAAAAAGAATACTCGCTGTCCAATCCAGCCAGTTCGTTTTCGTTCAAATACTCAATAAGCTCATCTTCACTGTTAAACATTTCTTTCCTCATTTAACTTCAAATCTGTTTAAGAATAGCCATTTCAGAACCACATAAATCAAACTCGGCTTTTTTGGTTGAAAAGTGTAAACAATTAATCCTGACACGACCGCCAACAAAAAGCCGGCCACACACTGCAGTGCCTTGATGTTCTACCTGAGAGATATTTTTCAGTTGTTCCACAACCATTTCCTATCAAAGAACACCTTCTTACTTAATATTAATCTACCCCAAAGATAAAAGGCTTTTATTTTCATGTTATTACGGATATTCTTCCGCAGCAATTTCATCACTCAGCGCCTGTGAGATATAGCCCTTATCTCCATACACATGTCCGCTTCCCCATTTCAGCCGCTTTTTAATCGGATGAAGAATCCATCAAGTGTCAATTTGACCACGAACAATTCCCTACAATCGTCGATAAACAGATGAAGTTTAAAACCATAAAACCAGCCTGTACGAGTTTTTCTCCGATATGCTACACCGTCAAAGACCCGATTTCAGGGAATACGCATGTTATGGCATACCGTTATTTTGATTGAATCAACAAAAGCAATGCTTGGGAATTCATTGTGAAGATAGGTGTTACGTGATCAAGGCAAAAGGATTTAAAATTCCGATAGTGATTCATGTGAAATTAGATGAAGATTGTCATCATTTCGCTGAGAGAAAGGGAAGCGGGCAATTACACTGAAGACATGGTGATATTGATGATTTGATTTAGTGGTTCACGTTACGCAACCTAGCTACCTATACTCACCAAGGTATAACGCTCACCACTATCCATCAAAAATGTTGTTGTTCCATAATCTGTGTTCATACGCGCACCAAATGTTTACATTTTTTCAAGGTATACAAAATGCGTCAATATATTTTTTACAAAACAAAATCAACATTTAGAAACAAAAAAAGCCCTTAAAATAAGGGCTTAATGGAAATATTTTACATATTAAGTCTCAGGTGAACTCTAAAAAGGGATCAAATCGTCAAAATCGATTGGTGGTTCATTTCCACAAGTCGGTTCTGAAGAAGACGAAACGGGTTGCGATTGTCCCCGGTCACTTGAACGAGAAGGTTCGCTTTGACCGCGACCACCCAGCATCTGCATTGTACCTTGCTGACTAATCACCACCTCCGTGCTATACCGATCTTGCCCACTCGTCTTGTCAAACCATTTACGGGTACGCAACTGACCTTCAATATACACCTGGCTGCCTTTTCTCAGATATTCACCAGCAATTTCAGCCAGTTTGCCGAAAATGACTACCCGATGCCATTCGGTACGCTCTTTCTGCTCTCCGGTTTGTTTATCCCGCCAGGTTTCCGATGTTGCCAGTGACAATACCGCCACTGTATCACCCTCTGGCCGATAACGCACTTCTGGTTCTTGTCCCAATCGTCCAATAAGTATCACTTTATTCACGCCGCGTGAAGCCATGTAACTTCCCTTTCAAAATGTAGATGAAAAAAATTCCCCGAAAAAATGCACTCCGGAGAGACTTCAGGGGCAGTCAAAATGAATTCTCTGCATAATGCTTTTGCGAAGACTTATTCTGTACAGGCGGCACGGATTCAGGTTTTTCAGCTTTATAAACCATCTCCTGCCCGATTTTGATCCAGTCAATTTTAATCAACCGCGCTCTTAAACTGACACGCTGTTCACCGGCATGCTCACCCTTGTTCAACGTAAAAATCCCGGTAGACGGCTGACTTAATGTGAAACCCAGTAAGACTTTTTTGTCCTCATCAACCGCTTTCTGACAGCGGCTGATTAAGTCACTGTTTTCCTTACCGGCAACAGTGACATCAAAGCGAACGTAAGACGGATTCTCTGTTGGTCCACTCAATGCATTGATGACCGCGCTGAAAAAACTGCCATTCTGACCATTCACCTTGCGGACATTGCTGAGATACCCCAATCCATTGATATTCAGGTTGAAATATTTATTTTCAGTGGTAGTTGCAGACATGATGTTCTCTCCATGAAGTGAAAAAAAGAAACGACGGAGAACACATTACCCCACGGCGGGAAGTGATGTTTCCCGTCGGGAAGCCAGTGTCAAACACAGGCTATCTGATAAGTTAAAAATACACCTTCATCACTGTTATCAGTGATACCCGTTTCCAAAGGATAAACGGGTTTACCGCCCGCAGGCGCCACCTCTCAGGCTACAATGGCTTTGTGACAGGTCACACGAAAGCGTCAGTCTCAGACCTTTCTGACATTGAGAGCAGTCACCCAAAGGCATTCCTCTCAGACTGCGGGAATATTGGCGATTGTCCGAAGACAACAAGTTATCCCACGCATTTTTGAATCAGGGGGCCAGACTGTCAACGAGGAAAATGATTTTTGGGAAGCGGTAAAAAAATAGCGCCGCCCAAAGGACGGCGAGGAATCTGCACTGGCATGTGGTACAAGATGGAAGTTAAGTAGTCTCAACAAACTCTAAGGACATTCAACTATCCCGACGCGGCTATTTACCAACCCTTCAAAGGAAGCCGTTTACCGGACTGACAACAGAGAAAATCTATGCACGACTTGCCTGTCAAACCGCAATCGTGGGGTGCAATGTATCAAAGCCAGTTTACCTTTCCAGATCTCAGCTTAGGTACACAACAAAAAATCAGCTCACCCTGTCATTGCCGGTTTTTTCGGTACGTTCTTATGCCGGGTAGATCTGGTTTTTCTTTTTCCATCGACGGTGCTAACTACCCCACTGCATTCCGGGTATTTTATACACCCCCAGAAAACACCGTTTTTTCCCTGGCGTTGACGCGTCACGCCTCCACACACCGGACAAGGCAATGAAGGCGGCGGCGTGATCACGACTTTCTGCGCCTGAACCTGCTCCACTAAATATTGGGTCCATTGTATCTGACGAGCCATAAAATCCGGCAACTCCGCCTGTCTCTGAGCAATATCATCCAACGCCTGTTCCCACAATGCAGTCAATCCCGGGTTGGTCAACGCGGTAGGCAACGCGGCTATCAACTCGCTGGCAATCTGCGTAGCGTGGATATACTTGCCCTTTTTCGTCAGATAACCCCGTTTAAACAACGTATCCAGCACCCCTGCCCGGGTAGCCTCCGTTCCCAGCCCGGCATTGTCCTTCAATACCTTCTTAAGTTGCGGGTCACTGACAAAAGCAGCGGCATTTTTCATCGCCGCAATCAATGTGCCCTCCGTGAAGTGAGCGGGTGGCTGAGTTTGCAACATGCGTAAAGTAGCCTCATTAACCTGACATTGACTGCCTTTGACCATCGACGGCAAACTTTCTCCCAAAGAATCGTCTTTCCCGATGGATGCCAATTCATCTTTACCCGCTGAAAACAATACCTTCCAGCCAGGAACAATCACTACATTGCCCCGGGTACGAAACAATTGCCCACCGATATCAAAAGTCACTTCAGTTATATCCATTTCATGCAGAGGAAGGAACTGTGCCAAATAATGTTGACGGATAAGCTGATACACTTTACGCTCATCATCCGTCATCTTCTTCATATCACAGGGCTGTTTTGTCGGAATGATACCGTGGTGCGCCGTAATTTTTTTGTCATTCCAGATACGCGAAATCAACGTCCGGTCCAGACTATCTACCACAATCCGCATAGCCGGATCACTTTTAACCACAGCATCCAATACTTGAGGAATTTCCGCCTGCATAACCGTAGGCAAATAGCCACAATCTGTGCGGGGATAAGTGATAGCCTTATACGTCTCATACAAGTTTTGAGCAATGTTCAGTACTTGCTGAGCTCCCATATCCCATTTTTTTGAGCACGTCTGTTGCAAACTGCCAAGATCGAATGCCAGAGGAGCCGCATGCTTTTCCCGTTTAGTGTTGATTTCCAGGACCGTAGCCGTGCCAGTTTGTTGGCATAACTTAACCACTGTCTGTGCCACATTCTGATGAATACAGCGTTTTTCTTCATCACAATAGGTCGCAGCGGGTACCCAATCCACCCGGAAAATTCGTCCGTCAAACTGAAGGTCAGCCACCACCTGCCAATAAGGTTTAGCCGTAAAGGCGATAATCTTCTGATCTCGAAAGACAACCAGTGCCAAAGTGGGCGTCTGAACACGTCCAATAGACAAAATGTCACTATATCCGCATTCACGGGCTTTCACGGTATAGAGTCGGGTAAAATTCATGCCAATGAGCCAATCAGCTCTGGCTCGTCCCAGTCCCGCCAAATACAACGATGCCGTTTGTTCACCGGGCAAAATATTAGCAAGCGCCGCCCGAATACTCACCTCATCCAGAGCAGACAACCACAAACGGGATATTTTTCCCTGAAACTGGCAATAATCCAGTAATTCCCGGGCAATCACTTCTCCCTCCCTGTCAGCATCAGTGGCAATCACCACCTCGTCTGCCTGTTTCAGCAGACGACAGATAACAGTAAACTGGTCAGCCGTCTCCTTTTTGACCACCATTTGCCAGGAGGCCGGCAATATCGGCAACACTGACGCCCGCCAGGGAGCGCCATATTGCTCCCCGTAAACTTCTGGGCTGGCCGTTTCCAGTAAATGTCCGATTGCCCAGGTTACTGTCACCCCCGGACCCGTTAAATACCCCTGCCCGCGCTTTGTTGCACCTAATATCGCCGCTATATCCCGCCCCTGAGACGGTTTTTCACACAGAAACAGTTTCATCGCTTATTTCTGCTTTACCGTACTTTTTAATGGAAGGAGAAAAAACAGAACGTTTTTCGCCCCGCATAATGGCCTCATCCGGCAGCCCCAAACGGGTAATAGCTTCCCTGCCGGCAGGGGTTTGGGAAAGGATATCGTCACGAGTAACAGCAAAACTACGGTACGGCTGGACAGCACCGTAGATTTGGCGTACCCAATGTCCCCCCTTTTTTAAAAACCCGTCACATTGTTGACGGGAAATCAGCGCATAGTGGTGCGCCTGCAAGGCTTTCATCACCAGTTGATCATAGCCTACTAATAACCAGACACAGCGGTAACCTAAAGGCGTGCGACTGTAGACACCAATATTGAGCGGGGCGACAGAGGCAATCTCAGATAAATGGATCTGAGCAGGTACTCCCGAGAGTGTAGCCGCCAGTTCCGCTAACGCCGCCTGCATCTGGTCATGAGCAGAAGCAAGCTTAGTTTCCAGTGCCAACATCGCCATATCGGCATACGGATTATCTATCAGGGAATCCTGGCTGATCCGACCGGCTAGTGAGAAAAATCGCGGCATGCTAATAATCACCGGTTTATTCTTTTTGCTGCTTTCATCCCGGCGGCCATTCCACAGGCTAATAGCGTAATGAGTATGCAACTCAATGGTAAGTGAGGAATGCAGTGCGCCTGAGCGAACAGCATGTGTCTCTTTAGTTTTAATCATGGTACATTCTCTCTGTGACATAAGGATATCGCTGAGATAGTTGCGTTATCAGGCTGTGACCACAATTCAAAACTCTTTTTTGCTCACCCCAAAAACCTGATTAACATCCCATAACCATAATGATTAGACTCTAATCACTGTATGTCTTTTGGCCCATGATTAGACTCTAATCACAACCTGGATAAGTAGCCATTTTTGTGCCCGTCGTTCTGTCAGACAATCCGATAACATGGGAAAGTCTGCTCAGCACAGTGTTCAACAACACAAAAAAAGTATCCCATTGAAATTCATTCATATTTATTGACAGAACCCTAATTTGAAAAATCGTTATTCCTTCACTGCATGACTGTTGCGACATATTCATAGTGATATGGTGGATATCGTATCCGCTTATTTATTCTTCATAAAATTCTGCCGGATTTCAGCAATCACTTTTTTCATCACGGCAGGATTGGCCTTTCTTTGCACCTCTGGCAAAACAGGTCTGTCTTTCTGACGGTTAGCAGGCACAGGCTTTTTCATGCCGGGGTTTTCCCCCTGATTTGCTGTGCCGGGGCTTCTCAACTCCCCCTGTCTGGCACGTTTCATCAGTGTCAGTAGGTAACCCACCGGATTTTTTAACGAGCCATTTTCCAATGGAACTCGCAGGCTATCCAACACCAAATGCCTCTGATCAGACGGAAGTGCCTGGAGTTGTTCCGTCAGCATTCTGATGTCGTCATCAGAGAGCTGATTTCGTAACGCTACAGGCAACAAATGCTCAACAATCGGGTTGTCACCATTCGATGGGGCTACGTACGTATTTTTATTCACACTGTGTGTGAAATGACGTACGTAACCGTTCGATTGCCGAACTCTGTCATAACTCGTTGATTTTAGACTGAGTTCGGTTTCCGAATTCGGGTTATCATCTCCTGTTCCTGTACTGAATTCGGATCCCGAACCCGGTCTGTTCCGACCTTTTTGATTAAGTTCGGTTTCCGAACCCGGTAAACATGCAGCCTGTAGCGCCGCCATCTGCTGCGGCGTTTGTACCTGACCTAACCGATTTTCCAGTAAAGCAATGCGGGAACGGCGATGCCGCATCATCGGATCATCTTTAACTTCCATCAATACTGACCAGGCAGTCTGACTAATCACCCGGTTTTTGTGGCGACACGCCTCCCCCACCGTGTCCAGCCAGTTGGGATCAAGCGCTTCAGCATCATGAAATGTCAGAGGCTCATCATGCTGGGCGTAGATGTTTCCTTTCACACGCCCTTTTTCATCCCTGACGCGTTTGCACAAACTTAGCCAGCCGGTTATTCGCAACATCAACAATACCCGGCTGACGGTTTCCCGGGAGGCTTTACCGCTGTATGGAGAGGCCAGTTGCAATTGCAGTTCATCATAGGTAGGGAAGACCGCTCCCGCATTTTGTTGTGCATACAGCCGTATCATTATCCAGGCCATCTTATCGAGCGGAGATAATCGGGTATCCAGAATTAACTGACGGGGAATAGCATCATGCACGTTCCCCAGATACAACAGCCCACTGCGCAACTGTTTTTTTTCATCACCCTCAGCTTGAGCTGCCAGTCGTGCATTCATTTGCTCCAACGTAAAAGCAATGAGGCTATCAGAGGACAAAGGAGCCTTCCGTGTGTTATTTCCAGATTTCATTGTTGTACCGCTCATGTGTCATCATTTCCCAATCTCGTCCTCCGTTACGACTTAACAACCGCCAAAACATGCCAATATCAATTTTTAAGCAACGATGAGAAACTTTACCTTTGCCTTTCGCTCTGATCCGAGTGTAATTTTTGCTACCCTGTCGATAACGTTTCAATTGTTCTACCGCTTTCTTTCTATAGACGAGTGGTACAGAACAGGGGGCCAGCAACCCCTGAGTGATCTCTGTCTTTTTCACCTGTCTTGCCGTCCCTGACCAACTTCAGGTTTTACTGTGTTCTTTTCGTCTTCAATCCAGCCACGTACAGCATTCCAGACTGCCGTCAGTGACACTGCCAGTTGTTCAGCGGCCTGCATCATCACATCCAGCCCATCCGCACTATCCAGATCAGTGACATGCGCTTTCCACAGTCGCCAGACCTCAGCACTGTCTTTATCTGTCAGCATCAGGCATCGACCCTGGCGAGCTTCAATCCCTAACATACGACGACGGGAACTCACCTCAACAGAAGTCAACCCAAAGTAGTGTTGCATCAATTCAATTGAGCCCCCTAACATCAATGCCCGATCAAGACGTTGCAGACGTTTTTGTTCACGTCGGGCTTGTTGCAGCATTAACGCAAAATTTTCATGATGGATACGCAGCGTAAGGACTGACACCGGGCTATTCATCAAATAATGCAAGTCTTCCACAGTCAAACTGTGTAACATCCGCATTTCTTCGTCCATCAAACCCAGTGCTTCACAGCGACGGAGATAACCCGATTTCAACTCCATGACCAGTTGAGTTAACAAGGCGTTGGTTACCTGGGATATCTGGCTCATAAGGCACCTCTCTCAATGCAATACGATACGTCTGAACAAAATTGGAACACATAAGATCTGAACTTACCCACCACGATGACCTCCGGTAATACGTCTGACCTGTTCCCAATGCTCAGCAATTTCCTGACATCCAACACACAACTGGACGCCCGGCAAAATCTGCCGACGTTGCTCATCAATCCGATCACCACATCCTTCACAATATTTCAGTGACACCCTACCGGTATGCATCTCACGCCGTACAACGGCGATCTGTTCTTCCAACCACATCGTAGTAACAGCCTGAGCCCTCGTGTCATCAATATCATCAGACATTGCAATTCCCCTCTGCTGAGACGACTGACAACTCACGTTGCAGTTCACGTAACCGGCGCAACACCCGAATAAGACGCATAAATTTCACTACCGCGACATCAGGCAATACTGGAGTATCCTTGTCAGACCCGACAAACCAGGTTCCCAACATTCCTATACCTGTATCTGCCAATTCACCGTTATGGTCACTCTCCCCCGTCAACGACAACAGCACCTGTACAAAACGTGATGCCGTATGGGAATAAGCTAATCGATAACCCACTTCACAGGCCGTATCTTTAGCTTCCTCAAGCTCATCCGCTCCTCCCATCTCTTCGGCTAACTCGAATGCCAAACGAAACGCCATATCTTGTAAATGCTCAATATCATCTCGTACCGGTGAGATAGACCAAATATCACTCACTGGCTCCAGACCAGTTTGTGCAAAACTCAATCCATCATATGGCGTAGGCTCTGTTAATAATGAAGTTTGTGGTGGTGTTGGAAGACAGTGATTCAATTCACTTAAAGTAGAGGGAACTATCTGCGATAAAGGTGCTGATACTAAAGGCGCAATATCTTCCTTATCCTGTATTGTCGATAACTCACTGGATAAAGTTGGCCGAGTTTCATACACATCAAGCTGAACTTCAACTTTGGGCGGTTTGGGCGGACAAGCTTCATATTCCTCAGTCTTTTTATCTTCCTGACATTCGATAACATCCCCATGCGACTCAGGTTCCACTGCCGAAACGCAGGCAGCGCTTTTAGTCACAAGAGGTACCGACTTTTCAGGCACTTCAGCGGCTTGTCTATCCGCATCGCGCAAATGTTCAGCAATAGGAGGGGGCTCACCAAATAACTGACGACGGTTTCGCTCTTTAGGATCGAGCTCCAATAACCAGCGATCATAATTAAGGGCAGGATGTGGCAAAGCTTTTATTAATTCCCCAATCAGTTCATCCCGTAACATGTCAAAAGAATAGAGTTCAGGATTATCAAAGCGCTGACATACCTCACCAAAAACTGAATCGAAGTCCTTCCCACACGATGCCTCCGAAGAAAAACTATTCCAGGTTTTTTGAGCATCAACTCGTAAAGACAATATGTTTACTGCTTGTGGACGCCCCATACCCGATATCAACACATTGGGCATATGAGGATATAAATATTGTACCGTGTTATGCATCTGACTGATGCTGGTTTGTGATATTGGAAACCCTTCTTGTTTTAATAAATCTGTCAATTCTCGTTGTGAGACCGGTCTTCCCAAACATTTCTCATGCATAGAACTTGCGTTAAAAACACCAAGCGCTTTCTCTATAAACGTTAAATCCCCCCGAACATCATTTTCTGCCAGATGCCCAATGACACACTGCAATCGACCTGGCCAGGGTTTAAACAAACAAGGGATTCGGAAAAAACGTTCCTCACCCGTTTCTTTCCATAATTCACATAGGATTTGGTAACGGGTATTGCCTCCATCACTGAAAATGTAAACATTTCCACTATCTTCCGGATCTCGCGTCACTTTCGGTACAGAATCCAGTCCTCTGGCACGAACAGAAGCTTTAATATCGTCAAAACGGGGATTACGGCTGAGGCGAGGATTATCCGGGTTTGGCTGTAATTCATCCAACGTTAATACCATTGGCATTTCTGCCATAGGTAAAACAACAGTACCAGTTAGTGATTGTGGTGTTTTGCCACGTTGAAGTATTGCATCACTGAGAGAGGTTTTATGCTTACTCATATATTTCCCCTTTCAGCACCAAGATCATAATACCTCTCTGTAAGATCACTAAACCGGGTACAGGCGCCATCAAACTGGATCTTGACTGTTCCAATCGATCCTTGGCGATGTTTACCAATAATGATTTCGGCTACCCCAATATCCGATGTATTGGCGTCATACACTTCATCCCGGTAAACAAACAAGATCAGATCAGCATCTTGCTCTAGCGCCCCCGATTCCCGTAAATCCCCGTTATTAGGACGTTTATCTGTACGCTGCTCTAGTTGACGATTAAGTTGTGAAAGCGCCAGTACTGGGCAACCCAATTCTTTACCCAGTGCTTTCAAGCTACGGGAAATTTCTGCAATTTCCTGGGTTCGGTTTTCCTGCTCCGGGCTTCGGATAAGTTGCAGATAATCCACCATAATCAATGAAGGTCGACCATACTTGCGCACATTTCTGCGGGCACGGGCGCGTAATAAAGCCGGGGTCTGATAACTACTGTCATCAATTATCAGCTGATTTTCCCATTGAATTAGCGTCTCCATTGCTCTGCTAACCCGTGCCCAATCTTCATCATCCATTAATCCACTACGCAGGCGTTCAAGTGGAACCCGTTCCAACATGGACACCATACGCATCAATAATTGATCCACCGGCATTTCCAGACTAAAAATCTGAGCAACAGCATCAGGGGCACTCTCCAGTGCGCTCAGACAGAAAGCCAGTGCCAGTGCGGTTTTCCCCATAGAAGGCCGACCGGCCAGCAGGATAAGGTCGCCCGGCTGAAGACCACAGGTTTTTGTATCCAGTTCACTAAAACCTGTCGGCGTACCCGTTATCCCATTACCGCCATTGGCCTGCTCTAATTTTTCAATCAGCAAACCCAGCCCTTCTTTCAAGCTAATATCCTGGCGCACAGCTTTCTGCTCAGACAGCGTATATAAACGCTGCTCAGCCATTTCGGTAATGTCAGTAAAATCAGCACGAGGATGGCCAGCCTGAGCGCTCATCTCATTTCCCAGCATTATCAACTGACGCAAGCGACTTTTCGCCTGAACAATTTCCGCATAAGCAACAATGTTTGCCGTACTCGGTGTGTTTTTGCCAAGTTCGGCTAAATAGGCAAATCCCCCAACCTGTTTTAGTTGCTCCTTTTGCTCTAAAATTTCAGACAACGTTAGTACGTCAACAGGCAAATTGGCCGCAAACATAGTTGCAACAACGCCATAAATCCGTCGATGAGCGGGCAGGAAAAAATCATCAGCATGTATCAGTGGTACGATTTCATCCCATCGATCATTATCCAGCATCAGCCCACCAAGAACGGCTTGTTCAGCATCGCAAGAATACGGTTGTTCAATACCATCCGGTAAAGGAAAAGGGTTACGCATTCTTCGCCCCCTTATTCGCAATCAGTGCATCAAACTGTTCATGCCACTCAGGGAACAACTCACAAGCCAGACAGTACATTGTTTGTGCGGCAGCGGGACTTTTACGGGAGGTTTTGTATTCAAGACGGTGAACGGGTTGGGCACGTACGTGACCCAGCTTATAAATATCCAGCAGATCGATACGGGTTTTCAGCAGTTGGTATACTCTTCGCCCACCGAGAGAGGACGTATCGTAACGTTTATGCTCGATAATATGGGCCAGTTCATTCAACGTATCGCGGTCAAGATTAGTGCCTTCAATACCATTCGCCAATATCTGAATTAAAGGTAATCGAATACCATAATTTTCAAACGGTTGTAGTCGCGTCAACATACGCAACGATCCCCGTAGAAACTCACGGACATCTGGCAGAATAGGCTTAATCACACCTAACACAAATTCAGTAGCCGTCAGCACAACCAGCTCCGCCATCACACCAGTAGCGCCCTTTGAATCAATGATGATAGCGTCATACTGACTGAACAGAGGGTGCTGCAATATATTCCTCAGACGCAAACGTCCGTCAGGAGCATGAAGCATGGCCGTAGGCAGGAGTTCATCAGGATCATTGGAAATGATGACATCCAGATTATTTATAACAGAACGGGAAATAATCTGGTCTTTCTGACCCAGGTCAGCAGTCTGCATAAGAAGTTCATACAAACCAGATGGGGCTTCATACTCAAGTGCAAAAATACTGCTTGAAGTGGGTTGAGAATAATCAGCGTCAAGAAGGAGAGTTGTGAATCCGGCATCTGCAAGAAAACCGGCTACATTGGCGGCATGTGTGGATTTACCTTCGCCACCTTTAGGCGAAATTACGGGAAGTATCTTCATTTTGCACACTCGAATTTAAGTAATTCGAAGGATGCAGATAAGTCAGTTTTATGTTACAAAACACCAACATCTCAGCAGGAGGATTGAAAATCCTCGTGTCGGTGGTTCGATTCCGCCTCCGGGCACCAAAGTTTAGTTTCATGGCGCTCCTATACGTCCTGAAACGTTAAAAAATCAGTAAGTTGCAAAGAGCCTGGAGCATCAATAGATACTGCCAGGGTTTTTGACATTCAGAGTTTTTGGGGCTTAATTGGGGGCCTGTTGGTTCGATAAACTCTGGAGCCCCCGCCATGCGACTCACCGATACCGCCATCCGTAACGCCAAGCCGCTCGATAAACCCTACAAACTCAGCGATGCGCAGGGTCTGTACCTGCTGATTAAACCCAACGGTTCTAAACTCTGGCAACTCAAGTACCGCTTTGGCGGCAAGGAGAAGAAGCTGGCGTTTGGCGCTTACCCGACCGTTACGCTGGCGAATGCGCGTAAGCTGCGTGAAGAAGCTCGCGCCGTACTCAGCGCGGGCGACAATCCGGGGGTGAAAAAGCAGCAGGAGAAGCAGGCGAAGAAAAGCGGTAATACCTTTGAAGAGGTCGCCCGTAAGTGGCTGGCGGGAAATATCCGCTGGACGGAGCATCACACGGCGAAGATCCTGCGCTCGCTGGAGCAGCGTCAAACAGGCATTGATCCTGCCGCAGAGCGCCATTTTTAACGCTATATCTTTACTTTCAATCAGGGTTTCGGCGAAGTTTTCGCAGTGATCGGCAAGGACGGTGAAGTCCGTGGCGGCATTGAAGGGAATAGCAAGTAACGGGTGTGTTTGAGTAGGGATCGTAGCCATAGTGGCAGCCTCCAGTAAGTGATTAATTGAACCACCACCGAAGAGACCAATTTTGCGGTGGTGGAACCGGACAGAGTTGGTCTTACCGGCCTTACTGGACACCGGCGCGTCTTGCGACGCCTCCGCCCGGCCCACCATTGAGATGTAGCCGGATGAACGACATAAAAAAGACGCAAAGCGCGTCATATGTCGCCAGTAAGGAATATCTTCAGGAGACCAATCCCGGCACCTGAATTTGCACCGCGATTAGCAGTTAACAGCAAGTGAGGTTATGAAAGGCTTATCGCAAAAATAACTCTCTCTTACCTGCAAAACTAATCATTCGTCTTTCGCATCAAACAAAAGACTAAAGTTTCATTTTTTCCATTTTATTCAATGAATAATCGGGAATATAATCCAGAAAACACACTCTAAGGATCTCAATATGAGGATCACCGCTACCCAAATTGAACAGTGGGCGGACACAAGAGACGCTCAGGGAATGTTGCCCATTTTGATCCGGCGATTAATTAGCGCGACCACAACAATAACAGCATTGAGCATGCCCGGCGGTGATTCTGTTTCAAGCAGCGGCTGGGATGGTATTGTCCAGGCTGACAAAGGCAACATCTGGGTTCCTGATGGTGCCTCTTTCTGGGAAATGGGCTGTTCCTCCGACATCATTACTAAAGCCCGCTCAGATTTTCGGAAAAGAAATCAACAAATTTCACCACAGGAAGCAGCTCAAAGTCGCTTTGTTTTCGTATCACCACGCCGGTGGTCCAAAAAAGATAGCTGGCTCAAAGAAGCACAGGCTGAAAACATCTGGTCCGGCGTTTATGCTCTTGATGCTGACGATCTGGAGGCGTGGCTGGAAAACACTCCGGCTGTAGCTCTCTGGTTCAGTGAAATAACAGGCCATACTGGTGCAGGCATTGAATCCATTTCCCATTTCTGGGAACGATGGTGCAATCAGTCACAATTTCCGTTAACAAAAGACACCTTACTGGCTGGCAGGGAAGAGGAAAAAAACACACTGAACGACTTTCTATCAGATAAAAAAGAACAAATTATTATCCGGGCAGACAGTCAGGAAGAAGGTATCGCTTTTGCCTGTGCCAGCTTAATAGAGATGGGACATGAAAATATATCAGCCTGCATAACTACTGATGATGGATGGCACTTTATTGATAAAAATCCCTCAATTCAATTTTGTCTGGCGATGAACAGTGATATTTCCAGACAAAGCCGACACCAGCCTGAACGAACTATTTTTATTCCCTTTTCCCTGGGCGATCACAATACTACGAACAATAAGCGAAGTGATACCATTACATTGGAACGTCTTACTCGAAGCGATTTTGAAGAGAAGCTCATTGCTTTAGGAGAGGAGGAATCCGATGCAAGGCGGTTATCGCAAACAACCGGACGATCCTGGTCGGTTTATCGACGTCTTAGGGCCAAAAACCCGGCAATATCATCTCCCGTATGGCTGACCACATCGCCAGCAAAAGCGCTAATCACGCTGACTCTGGTAGGATGCTGGAATACCAAAAAGGAAGGCGATAAATATTGCGTTGAAACTATTGCGCAAAAAGATTACGAAGAACTGGAACAGGAACTACGCGAAATATCTCTTCGGGATGACTCTCCGGTATTACAGATTGGTGATGTATGGAAAGCAAAATCTCCCATTGAGCTATTGTATCAACTAGCCCCTCGACTGACAGAAAGTCAGCTTGAACGTTTCTTCTTGGTTGTAAAACAAACGCTACTTAAACCCGATCCTGCCCTGGAGCTTAAAAACGAAGATCGCTGGATGGCGGCTATCTATGGAAAAGTTCGTTCAGAATCAGATTTTATTCTGAAATCAATCGCTGACTCACTGGTAAAACTCAGAATCTACGCTGAAAGCAGTGAAGGGATTAATTCAGATTTCATCATTGCCGCCATCGACAATCTGGTTAGAGATCTGTTGATGGATGCCGATGGTGAGAGATGGCTGTCATTAACAGACGTATTATGTCCGTTAGCTGAAGCATCACCAGAGGTGTTCTTAAAATCCATAGAAACAAGTTTGCAATCAACAGAGGTTTCCGTTACTCGTCTACTAACAGAAACGAGCGAAAGCACAGGCTTTGGTATGCGTTGTTGGCATGCTGACTTATTGCATGCGCTGGAAATCCTAGCCTGGAATCCAAGGCGATTACTTAGAATCAGTCTTATTCTTGCAACGCTATCATCATTAAGAATTCAGGGAAACTGGACCAATACACCGGAAAATACCCTAAAATCGTTGCTCAGACCCTACTGGCCACAAACAATGGCTACTGATGAACAAAGACTCGTCGTACTTGATATGCTTATCAAAAAGCACGATAGCATTGTCTGGCGTTTTCTCTATGAACAAACTGATCCTATGGGCGGTGTTTATATGGGAAATGCCAGACCAAAATGGCGGGATGATGATGCTGGCAGTGCACAAATGAGAGGAACTTTTCTTTATGAATATTATTCTGCACTTAGTGAGCGAATTCTGGTTCTGGCAGAAAAAAATGTCGAAAGAATAGCAGCGCTTATTAAGCGAATAGACCATTTTGAAGGAACCTACCAAGAAAGACTTATTGCATTAATTAAACGCGCAATTTCTTTTTCTGATGGAGACAAGGAGATCATCAGAGAAGCACTATATCACTATCTGAGTTGGCATAACTCGTATAACAAAGATGGAGATAAAAAAAGCAGAACTGTTGCAGAAGACCTCATGTCATTCGTCGGTTTATTAAATAAATTTTCAAAATAATAGATCACTGGAAGGGAACTCAGTCCGATTTTTGCGATCTGATCAATTGCCAAAAATCCCAAACCTCAACACGGACTGAGTGATGCCTATCATAGCACCCATACCTCAAAATGAATGCCAGAAAATGAGAAAACTTATCCACAAAACCCGTGATAAGAACTATTCCCGTCGATTGACGGCGTTATTGATGCTCAATGAGGGATTGACGGTGACTTATGTCGCCAAAACCCTTCATGCCGCACGCTCTTCCATCAATCGTTGGGTTGAATGGTTTACATTATATGGACTCGAAGGACTCAACAGTTTACCGGCTGGCCGACCTGCTGTCTGGGATCTCACCCCTCTCTATAGCCTGTTGCTTTTCTTATTACAGCAATCTCCCCAAGAATTCGGCTATCTTCGCTCTCGCTGGAGCCTTGAGCTTATGACTCATACTCTTAATGAATTACTCAACCTCTCTCTGACACAAAGTGTCCTCTATCGTTATTTTGCTCAGGTGGGAATTGTCTGGCGCAGAGCGGCGCCCACGGTAAAACAACCTGATCCTGAACATGAGGAGAAAATGGCAAAGATCGCAGAAGCCAAAGCGAATATTTCAGAAAAACATCCCGTTTTCTATGAAGATGAGGTGGATATTGATTTCAACCCGAAAATCGGCGCGGACTGGTGTTTCAAAGGACAACAAAAACGGGTTATCACCCCGGGAAAAAATGAAAAACATTACCTTGCGGGTTGCCTCAATGCTCAGACAGAGCAAGTCACCTATGTTAAAGGAATAAAAAAGAACTCTGATTTATTTATCAAAATGTTAGATGAACTGAATCATCAATATCCCCATGCGGAAACTCTCACATTAATCTTAGATAACTACGGTATTCATAAAAGTCAGAAGGTAAAGGAGTGGCTGGCACGACATCCCAAATTTACCCTGTTGTTTTTACCCGTCTATTCACCGTGGCTAAATAAAATAGAACGGTTATGGCAATCGCTCCATGAGACAATAACGCGAAATCACCGTTGTCAATTTATGTGGCAGTTGCTTAATTATGTTGATGCCTTTTTGGCATCGTTTTCATCACAGCAAAAACCAGGAAGACAAAAAATGAGTGTAGCACTATTATGAAATCTTATTTAACACCTAAAGATATTATTCTTGATAAACGCCGACTTTTCACATCTCAATACCCTGCATTACCTGAAGGGAATGAAATAGATCGCATAATACATAGTGAAAAAATAATAAAAATGCGAACCAATGCAATAGAAGAGATATATTTCCACCAAGGATTGGATGGAATATCATCTTTACTTTCATTAGCACAATCACCGTCTGTAATAGGTGAGTCTCTGGCTACCTGTAACTTAAATTTGATAGATTCATTCACATGGATTATTGAAAAATTCAAAGGTAATGGTTTCCCATTTCATGATCAATTGATAAGTTCATTTTATGCCTGGCTGCCTGAAGAAAAGAAACTTATCCTGTTAAATTCTCAAGAATTTAAAAATGAGATGAATAGTGATGACAAAATTGCCGCATTCCACTCAATACTCCCACCCAATATGGCTACATGGCACAACCTCTCAAGTTACTCTGAAAGCGCCCAAATGCTGTACTGGAAGGGAATCAATTATCCACACATCTGGAGTGATAATGCTGATGAAATTGATTACTTCATCGGAAAAATGATGTTCGCTGACAGATATATATCAACATTTAATCTTGTAAAACATCGTATAGAGAAAGTTTCCTGGCAAAACCTATTGAAACTGTTAAATGGATTCAGAACTACCACTGAAAAAGATGTACCAATACCAGATGGCTGGTATCTATCCAGAGCTATTGAATATCTTGAATCATCAGGCCAAGTCTCTCGTTTAGATTTATCCTTACTGGAATTCTTCTTTTTCTCAGCATTCAGGAATTGTGAAAAAGGAGCAAAAAACCTTTACACGGAATTACTTTCCAATCCACCACTCTTTGTGCAATTAATATGTCTTGCTTATAAACCAGAATCTAAGAAAGAGTATAAACAGGATGAATCCTTAATGGCTGCGGCACAACAAGCTGGCAGAGTTCTGGATCAAGGGAAAGGAATCCCCGGTCAGAGACCAGATGATAATATTGATGAAGTCGTATTTAGTAACTGGATTGAGGAAGTCAGGAAATTGGCGGCAGAAAATGACAGAAGCAATACTACTGATTACATAATCGGTAAATGGCTATCCCGCTCAAAACATCTAAATAACGCACCATGGTCCAGCATAATAATCAGAGATTTGCTGGAAGAAACAGAACGAGATGAGATCAGAGAAGGATTCTATTATGGCACTATCAATAGCCGTGGTACAACAGTAAGAGCTTATTATGAAGGCGGTGATAAAGAACGAAAACTAGTTGACCAGTACAAAGAAATAGCTAACCAGTTATATTTCACTCATCCCAAATTGGCGTGTGTCTTTGATGACCTTGCTTCACATTATGATTTTGATGCTGTAAATCAAGATCGGCATGCAAAATTAAGACTTGAAGGATATTAAATACAACACATTACATACACTTAGTTCTCAAAAGGATTTAAAAATGGGAAAGAACAGCAAGTCAAAACGAGATTCAAAAAAGAAAAAAAACAATAATAAGTCCAAAGATAAATTCCCGAACAGGGGGATAAGAAACTATAAGGACATTATGCCACAAATAAAAGAAAAATTAACATCTGTTTATACAGAATACAACCTCGCAGAACTTTTTCTCGCATTAAGTATTTCCGAATTATGGCTACCCAATATTTCGTCACCTGTAAAACACACTATCGCTTTCAACACCTTGCTTTCCATGGACGTCAGTACATTTAACAACCAAAAGGAACTTAAAACATACCAACAAGCAAGCGAATTTTTTAGCATTATTTACAATATATTACCTGATATTCCTCAAATGGAAGATTTTATCCCTGAACAAGACTGGGGACAAATAAGAATACCGTGGGGAGATAGTATTTATAAAATTTTTTATGGTAGCTCAGTCGAACGCTTATATGATTATATTAAAGCTTTTGAAATTAGATACGCAGAATATCCAATTATTCTTAAGCAAATGGAAAATGTTCTTATTTTACAGAACCAGTTTTTATCAGGCATAAATCCAGTTGATACACTCTCAGAACAAGAGTTCTCACCCGGTCATGTCGAAATCCCTCCAGAAACGTTCTGGAAAACCTGCCATCAGGCTTTAACGGATGCCAGTCATGCGTTTGAGGAAATAATAAATCAGACAGAAAATATATTTATTAAAAAACCAGGGGAATTTAAAAGCATTAACTCCACCACTGAATTATCAAATATAATAATGGAAGGCATAGCGCTCCCTGCTATTGGTATCAATATTAGTGATCGTGTTTATCCATTGTCATTCAGGAATATGGCAAATGTAATTATTGAGCACTATGCTTCCCAGAAAATGGATATCGATTGTTCAGATGCAATTTCAAATTTCATATCCCAGCGTTTTGAAAACATTATTGAGGGACCATTTCTGCTTCTGAATCAAAAAAAGATCCTACCTTATAAATTCGCTGGGATACTACAGGGAAATGATAAGTATTATTTATTTGTACCTTTTGATATTAATCCAATAAACAAACTAAAAAGATAGAAGAAGATGTTTTCGAACTTTTTAGCCAAGGAAAATGGGCTTTATCACCGATTTCATCATCACAACTATTAGGTATTCGAAATGGCTCAGGAAAGCAACTTGCAATTGATGATATTGAGTTTATTTTCATAAGCTCTAATCTTACTACTGCTATGCTTCCTTTTAAGCCACCGCAACTAAAATATAGTTATCATATTCTTTTCTTGACAGAATTTATTGCATTATTTGACTCGATAGATAACCTAAGTGAATTGTCATCACTTTTTTCATATCTAGAGCAATATAAATCCAAAATAAATCCGTTTTTTATTTCTGTAATAGATAAATTTGCATCACTTAAAGGAACTCATTCTGTATTAGAAGATGGTGCTATTAATTTCGACATGATTATTCTTGATCCTCATTGGGGATCTCACTGGAGATATGAAGAACTGGAAAAATACTGGTCACAGGTCCCTTCAAATTTTCCTGATGTCAATGTAAAATGGAATATCAGTAATACTTACCAAGGAAATATTTCATTAATATCAAAAAGTCATTTCTATGTATGCTGGTGCACAAAAATAAATAACTGCACAATGCATTTTTGTGCCGATCGCAAACCACTACTAAATGAAGATCATCTTAACGGTCAGCTTCTGACATTATTTTTAGAATGCACTTGTGATGCGCTATCGCAACGAAAAGATATTTTAGAGAATATATCATTCCAAAATATAAAAAGAATTACCGTTCACTGCGCTATTGACAAAAAATATCTGGTCGATAGTAATTCCGACATTACAGAAAATTTTGATCCTGAGTTGTTCACTCACGTGTCATTAATTAACAAAGATAATTCTTCTGCAAATATAAAAATTCACATTAATTTACCTCTCATGCAATATCGTCTTAACAGACCTCAAAATGCCAGTTTCCAGGCTGATGTTTGCATTGCGTTCTTACAATCGCTCTCCCAAATACTTCATATCGAGTTCTCCGAAGATATTAGGCAACAGATAATCAATACAGGGAACAGACCCGCAAGGATGGCAATATCCAGCGAAAAGCGCACCTTTGATACTTTAGAAATAAAACCAAACATTCCTGAAGCCAAACACTTTAAACTAGCCAGAAAAACATTGGCTAACTTAATTAAAGAGTCTGGAGTTCAGGAAGGTAATTATGAGTTACAAAAGGCCAAGGATATTATTAACCCTTTAGCCGATTTTTTCAGAGAAAAAATTCACGCAACAATACGCTCAATGAACAGGGAGCACTTGCTACAATTTGTAATTGAAAACTATGATGCTTATGTAGCCGAAGATCATAGAAAAAAGAAAAATATTATGTTAAGCCTTCAACATGAGGTTAATTATAATAGAACAGAAAAATTAGCAAAACAGAGTACTGAGTTCAACCGTATGTCAGCAAATTATAGATATTTGCTTGAATGCGCTTTGAGTCTTAACACAAAAAGTAAAACCATACCTGCTACCGATGATATCTTACAATTACTTGCTGATATTGATTGGTTAATAGTACTTTATAATGCAAGTGACATCTTGCATAACGATATTGATGTAGGTGGTTTGAATATAGATAATTTTTACATCCCACAAGTATTTTTTTCCGAAGATCGTGAGATTAAAGAAGATAAGTTTAGTGAAGAACAAGCAGGCTATAAGTTAGGTTATAACTTAAACGATAATGACTCAGTAGAATCCGACATTATAAATGAAAATTTAGATGTTCTTGATCGTATATTTCAACAAGATCTCGGTTTCAAATACTCGAGTTTACTTGCTGTTTTCTCTATTCTTTTTCAATGGGCTCGATTTAACCAAATTGAATTAAATCTTTCATATCAGGCGACAAGGGCTGATATGGTAACTACATTACTTAACAGCAATACAAACCTGATTAATGAAGAAGTAGAGAAAATAATAGATTTTCTTATTCTTAATCCGAATAAGATAAGAAAATTGCTGGGTGCTGATTCTGAATATTTTGATGTACCCATATCCGATCATAATAAACGAGATCACCGATATAATATTCGCCCACTAATAGAAATTAGTAATAATAATATAGTCTGGGGAGCTGCGGCAGCATATCGGGCAGGCACAATATGGATTGCCCATATTGCAAATGGATATCTTCCTGCCGAATTCGAATGGAGCCACATTTCACATGAAGTTGGTAAAATAAAAGAGAGTATTGAAAAGCAATTAGAAATAACCACTTTTAATATTGTAAAAAGGTTCGCAACCCAAATTGAACTTGGCATCGACTTTAAGAAACGCTTTCCAAAGAAAAAATTTCCTGATGTAGGTGATTTTGATACCTTAGCCTATTTTCCTGATAGCAATACCTGGTTGAATATAGAGTGTAAGTATAATCAGCCCTACTATTGCATTAAGGATATGCGTCGTTTACGAGAGAAAATATTTGGTAGAGGTGATAAAAGGGGACAGATTGGGAAAATAGAAAAAAGGATTGATTTCCTAGCAGAAAATTATAATAATCTTCGTACTCTACTAAACTGGAGTGAGCCAGCAGATAATTACGAAGTTAAATTTATCCATTTATATATTAGTAGACAAATTTACTGGTGGTTAAGATATCCGCCATATGAAACTAATATTAATTTTGTACAAGTAGATGCGTTAGAAGCTTGGTTACAAGAAAATTTATAGTATATTAACCAACCGCTGAGGCGTTATCAATGCCCCCTTCTATGAAGGGGGACTTTTACAGAAGAAATAAACATGTGTCAAAAAAGCTATCTACATTGTAAGTAACAATTTGCTCATTAAGATTATAGGTTAGGAATAAACCCTTCTTCCCGCAGAACCTTAATCACCCCACGAATCAGATATGAGTTAGAAAACTTCGCCGTATAGGTACGAGCCCCCTCTTCTACTGGCTGAAGCAGTCCCCGTTCAATCAGCTTACCAAGCTGATAAGTCACCTGCGTCGGTTTAAGCTCAGGCAAAACGGCGCGTAGATCGCCCGCTTTTATCGTCCCCAGCTCAACAACGCGTTTCAGAACCTTCGATTCCAGCGGGTTTATCAGCCCTCTCTCCGATGAGAAATCAATGGCCGGATACAGGATCTTTTCGCTCAGGAAAGCGTGGTTTGTCAGTTGATCGACTTTCTTCAGCTCAGAGGAGATCCCCGAAAGCACATATAAGCACCATTCTTCCAGCCCCTGCTCTGTTCCCTTATCAGCTAACGAAAGCATGGCGTAATAGCGTTCACGATCATTGCAGAATACCGCTGTCGGATTGAGAACCCGCCCACCAGCCTGAACATTAAAACCATACTTGATAAGCAATGCATAGGTCAGCAATCTGACCGTTCTGCCATTACCGTTGCCAAATGGATGTATCCAGCCAAAGCGGTGGTGCACCAGTGCAATCTTCATCAGATCGTACTTTGGCTTATCGGCACGATTAATAAAGGCGGTCAGTTCCGCCATATAATCAGGAACGCGGATGTGGTCCGGCGGTAAATGGTCAGACAGAGCGATGCTGACGTTATGTTGCCGATATGCTCCGGGCGTTCTGTCGCCTTCCTGTTGCAGCCCGGCTACCGCCAGACTATGCAACTCGCGGATAAAATATTCTGTTATGTCATCGCCGTTGCTCAGGTATTCGTCGATGTACTCCATCGCGGCTTCAATATTGTTGATTTCTTTGAGTTGGTCCGTCGAACTCTGCGTTCCTTCAACCTTGCTTTCAACATAGTCGGCAAGCGTGGTATGGTTTCCCTCAATCCTTGCGGAGCCAAGACTCTCCAGCATGTGGAAAACGGCCTTCAACTGCGCAAACAGGATAGGGTGAACATCAGTTTCCAGCCGCAGGTGCCGGAGTAACTCCAGTTCCGTCAGCGCATCGACCAAAGGGGAGTCAAAGCTGGGGTTCAGAAGCGAGAGTTCAAAGTGATTAAATTGAACCATGATGTTTAGTTATCTCAACTGGTGAATAAAAACATCTCAAAAGTATAGCAAAAATAGTAATAGAATCTATATCTTAGAAAGAACACTGTTTTTGATTATCTCAAAAACCGTTGTTCCAACATATCAAATGTAAGTTTGAAAGATGTTCAATGAGAAGGGGGATGGGGCTTTGATTGCATAATGCAGTATGGATTTTTTAGCGCCGCTATGTGTGGAGGTCTGGTCGTTATATGTGGACCTGACTCCACACATAACGAAGCCCCACTATCTTAAATACCGATTTTTCTTGATAACCATCACAAAACAAAAGCGATTTTTTGTGGGGGCCTTCGTGGGGACGCTGTTTGAGAGATGAGAAAACTCAACCGGCGGCCGAAACAAGAACCCGAATGTATAACTGTAGTTAGTTTAGCTTTTCAGTACTTCGATATTGAATTGAATACAAGGGTTATGATGTAGGATACATAAGAAATTATGTGTCTTTTTTCTGCTTGAACGCAATACTTACAAATCCTATTGCAACTGCCAGGCCAATCCAAAATAAATCAATAAATTAACACGATGTTGGGTTCAACAAACCAGCTTTGTGTTTGATGATAGGGTCGTCAATCTCCCTCGGTAATCACACTAATACACATAATGTGACATCTATATTATTAACCACTTTTCATTCCTATTTTAGTTTATATTGTTTGTTTCTTACTGATTTCTTTATTACCTCTATTACCAGTTATATAAATAATGCTACCGACCAAGGAAACAACGGTGATAATAGATGCCACTTTAATCGGTTCATGGTGAGATATATAACCAATAAGCAATGATGCCAATCCCGCACTACCTAATTGCAATGTTCCCATTACGCCGGAAGCTGTCCCAGCCGCTTGAGAATAAGTGGCAATTGCCGATGCAGTACCTAGTGGCAGCAAAAAACCATTACCGAAAGTCAATATTGATATTGTTAGCACAGAAGTTATCAATGGGTAGGGACTAAAAAACATTTGTATCGTGAAAGCAATACCGCCAACAGCAAAGATGAGATAACCATGAAAAATCGTCTTTCTCATGCCCTGCTGGCGACTTAATTTCTTAGCCGTAAGATTACCCAACACATAACTCAAAGAGAGCATTATATAGGTATAACCAACATATCTTTCTGGTAATCCCATAGCGGTAAGAATAAATGGAGATTCAATCAAATAAGAAAAATATGCTGTATAAGCGAAGCAAGGTATTGCTGCATAGTAAAGAAACTTTTTATTTATTATCACTTGGTAAGTACTAACTAATACATTTTTAACACTCAATTTTTGGCGTTTTTCTATTGGCAGTGACTCTTCCAGAACTAGCAAGCACAATATAAGCGCGGCTGTTATAAATAAAGTAAGAAATAAAAAACAGGCTTTCCAACCATAATATTCACTTAGCATACCTCCGATCATGGGTGCGACAGCGGGTGACATTCCCACAAAAGGGAAAATAATCAGATACAAATTGGCTGCCTCTTCTTTCCCCATCAAATCACTAATAATGGCACGACTTAATGTAATACCCGCACAAGCGCCTATTCCCTGGAATAAACGCAATAATAGTAATTCACTAATATGCGTACTGTAAAAAATACCGATTGTTGAAATCAGCCATATAATCATTCCAGAAATAAGAACCGTTTTTCTTCCTAAGCAAGCACTTAATGGCCCATAAATAAGTTGAGAAAAGGCTATACCAAATAGAAATATAGCTATTGCACTTTGTATACTAGATTCGCTGACGTGATAATAGTTCCCCATTTTACTCAAAGCGGGTAAGAATATATCCGATGAAACCAGCCCACCCATAGAAAGAAAAGCCATTAAAACGATAAATAATAAAGATAAAGATTTATTGTTCATGGACTATTAACCACTCAATATAATAAACACTATCCCAGAATAAATTCCATATAAAATAAAAACCCGCACCAGTTAAATTTTCATTAAATTCACACGATCACTTATTTAATGAAAAACTAATGCTTTTCATGTAAAAAAAACAATAAATTACTTTGCATACCACTTTGTGCTGCAAGAATTAATCGCTCTTTATAACAACATAAAAGTCGAATCTCATCGACTCTTTAGATTAATAATTTCCACTCTATAAACAAGTCCTCCAAATAATCAGATACTTTTACACAACTTCTTTAAGAATTAACTTTTACAAAAATAAACTTATGTAAATATCAATTAGAAAAATAGTAACATCAATATCACTTTCAGCAAACAAAAAAAATATAGAATTTAAATTCAAAAATTAATAAAAAAACACAAAACACAACATATAATGCTAAAAAAAGCCATTATTATTTGAACAATGATATATTTTTTTAAAACTCACAAACGAGTAATACCAGATCACATTTCCTCGCTATTGTTAAGACACGAAAACTGAGGAGGTACACATGGTGATTTTCGGTAGTTGTCACTGTAAGAATATTGAATTTACGTTTAATTGGGAGCCTGAACCTCTGGAGATTCCGGCACGAGCATATACTTGCTCTTTTTGTACCAAGCACAATGCAGTCTGGACATCATTCTCGGCAGGGCAGCTTCGGCTGAGTATCAGAGAACAAAAGCTGCTACATAGATACTCTTTTGAAACCGGTACAGCACAGTTTCACATCTGTAGCCAGTGTGGAGTAGTGCCTGTTGTCATCAGTCAGATTAACGGTCGCGATTATGCCGTCGTTAACGTCAATACCCTTGAAGACGTTGATCCTGCACTGTTTAAGTATATTTCTGCTAAAGTTCACTGATGAAAGCGATCAAGCTCGATTGACACGTCGCCAACAAAACTGGATTGCTAACGTTGAATATATTTGCAAACAATGAACCCTTGAACCAGAGAGATCCACTATGCAATCCATCTATCAAATGTTGGGACTAGACATAGGTCACTGTGACGCCATTGGATCATATGTTGTTGTTTTTGTCCCGGGGTATATCGTACGGCTCATAGTGTCAGTCTCCAAATGAAGATAAGGAAGCTATCGCGTGCATAGGCCGGAGGAGAAGGGCAAGGTGGGATAGCACCAGAGCATTACTGAATCGCCAGTCGGCCCTGGTGTGTTATCTGGATGATGTGCCGAGTACCGATAAACAACAACCGGGCGGAGAATGCGGTCCGGGGTGTGGCGCTCGGCCGAAAGAACTGGCTTTTTGCGGGCTCGCTCTGCGCGGGGCAACGGGCGGCCATGATAATGAACCTGCTGGAAACTGCCAGAGCCAACGGACATGAGCCCTGGGTCTGGTTACGTGATGTCCTCAGTCGGCTGCCTGTCTGGCCGAACAATCGGTTGAATGAGCTGCTGCCCTGGCCTGAGAATCCCTTCCGTTAACATCCCATTTTGTTGTTATCTGACAACGCAAGGTGAGTCCACCGGAACATTACTATTCATAAAAGTCAGAAGGTAAAGGACTGGCTGGCACGACATCCAAAATTTACCCTGTTGTTTTTACCGGTCTATTCACCGTGGTTAAATAAAATAGAACGGTTATGGCAATCGCTCCATGAGACAATAACGCGAAATCATTGTTGTCAATTTATGTGGCAGTTACTGAATTATGTTAATGCCTTTTTGGCATCGTTTTCATCACAGCAAAAGCCAGGAAGACAAAAAATGGGTGTAGCACAATTATGAAATCTTATTTAGGAATTTTTCTGACTAATACATTTTAAATAACCAAAGTACAAACCCAGCTAAAGCACCTGCTCCCCCAATTTGCAAATGAACTCCTATATTGTCTTTGATGGAACAAAAAATATCGGCTTTGTCTATAAACCATAAACTAAAAGCCTGTGAGATAACACTCAGTAAGAAGACAGCCAAGAAAAAAGAAAATAATAAATAACACATAATCACTATTGATTTCATTTTATTTTTTTTCATTTTGCTGTTTTCCTTCTTGCATTGCTCCGCCAACAGTAGAGTTGAACCAACCTGATACTGCTGAATCACCAACGTTACCAGCCACTGATGGGATTGAACTTTGTTTCACAGGCTTTGTAATAGTCCAAATCCCTATTGGTTCCCATTCATATTGTTTCGATATAGGATTAAGCACTTTCCCCATTGGTACTTTGATAACATTACCAGCAGCATAACCTGCACTGGCACCTCCTTTACTCAATATCGCATTTAAGAAAGGATCATCCCCTTTAATTTCCGCAGTGTAGTAGCCGCCTACCGCATTCCACGTTACAGTGGGGTTATAACCTTTTCCGGCAGTAATAGCACCAACAACACCTGCACCAATCAAATCAGAAAGTTTTACTTCTTTCGTCGTACCGTACTGAATAGCCGCGTTCATACCACTGGTGACGCCTGCCGCAAGTAGCTGCTCTTTCCCTTTCGCCCCCTGAATCATTGCCTTTGCACCAAAGACCATTACAGGCCATGAAGTTGGATCTAAGGCGACAGCGGCAACTCTGTTAGAAGTGGTAATATTATCCTTCAAAAACTGCAAATCCTTACCATTCAAATACTGCACTATCTTGATGGCGTCGGGATCTTTTAATTTCTCTGACAATCGAATTTGTAACGATCCCTCATCAAGCGCAACATTCGTATTTACTTGAATAATTTCTTCATAAGTCACGCAGGTAATACCGCCTCCTTTGCATTTTTCCTCTAATTCGGCACTATTCTTATTGCTGATGTCTAAATACTTCTGAATAACTGCACCGCAGTCTCCTCCTTTGGCCTTACACTCGGCCAACTCTTTATCAAAACGGTGGCTTTCGTCTTCATAAAGATAGTTGTTCTCCACTGCATTCTTCCCGGCCTGCGCCCCGGCTACGCCGCCTGCCGTCGAATCTGTCGCCAGTCCCGCGGCCAGTCCTCCCGCTAGTGTCGCCAGATTACTGACTTTCTCCTTCTCATCCGGCGCTAGCTCACCTGGCTTTTTATTCGGGTAAAGCACGCTGGCAATAGCCGACGCCGCTAATTCACCGCCTGCCGCGCCCACCGCCCCCGCAGTGGCAGAACCACCCTTCATTTCGGCAATCACCCCACCTAAAATCGCGTGGGCCGCCAGATTGGTGGCTTTTTCTTCCGCCGTCAATTCATCATAATGTTTTTTACCATTATAGGTCAGGTTTTTCACCGCATTCGCCAGATACGGTGCCGCACCAGTGGCAATCGCGGCCTTAATATCACCCCCGGCTAGTCCCTGAAGTGCGCCGACCACGGCCGTGACAGCCTGACGCTTCGAGCTGCCAATATCAGCACCCTGATCTTTTATGGCACCGTCATAAGCTATCTTATATGCCCGATCAGCAAGGCTTTTTGCATCGATTGCTTTACCTTCTTTCTTCAGTTGCTCTTCAGCATCCTGTTTCAGTTTCAACTGTGTTTGTGGATCTTTCAGCTTTTCCGTCGCGGTTTTCGTCGCCTTAATCGCCTCATGGGTATTGTAGATATCCATCACCTGGACACCGATTTCGGCGATAGCCTGCGCCTGTGCCAGCCGTCGTTGCTCCTTCTCCTTGTCGAAAATAGGTGTCAGACCGTTGGCGGCATTTTTCGTATCACGACTCAGCTCTGCTATATCCTGTTTTTGCCTGCCCTTATCACGCACTATAATCGTACCGTCTTCTACTGCCGCATGAGTCGTGGACGATTGACTGTCGCTCCTATTGGTG
This sequence comes from Photorhabdus akhurstii, assembly GCF_019090985.1. NCBI lineage: Bacteria > Pseudomonadati > Pseudomonadota > Gammaproteobacteria > Enterobacterales > Morganellaceae > Photorhabdus > Photorhabdus akhurstii. Next base: position 4,917,517 of record NZ_CP020335.1, read on the forward strand.
CCCGCCAGCATATTTGACGTCATGTTGGACGTCAGCTGGCTGCCAATCGCGCCACCTGTGCTAACCCCCACACTCTGATGTTCAGTCTTATACTCCGCTTTATTTTCGATATTACTAAAGCCCAACGTCCCCGTCTCCAGACGGTTTTTGTCTTTATCTGCCGTACTGGCAATCACCGCACCATCCAACTGGGTATGCTCACCGACCTTGATATCAAAACCGCCCTGGCCTGCAAAGATACCCGTCTGCTCTTTCACTGAGTCAAACTTACTGTGCATTTTGTCACGACTGGCATTCACACTTGCCGAACCATTCATCGAACCATACGTAAAGCCAGCGCCAGCGCTGACATTCTCCTGTTTGCTGTCGTAATTGTCTTTGTCCTGTTCGCTTTGCAGGTGCAAGCCACGGCCGACATCGGCAGTCACTTTATCCCCGCTGATCTGTGCCCCTTTCAGCGTCGTATCCTGCCCAGATTTTAGGGTGACCTGATTACCCGCATCGACCAATGTTTCAGTGTGGGTCACCCCGTCGCCTTTTTCATGGCCTTTGCCTGCATTGACGCTGGCAGAGAATTTAATACCGTAACCGCCCTGCCCAGCAGTCAGCCCCACACCGACACTGCCGCCTTTGCTGCTGTTTTTACCTCTGGTAGTCTGGGTATTTTCGGCAGATTCCAGCACGACATCACGTTTAGCGTCCATTTCTATATCACGACCCGCTTTCAGGCTGCTGCCTTTGACCAGAATATTGCCGCTGTCAGCAACCGCATTGTCTCCGGTGGCCTTGATGCGGATATCCTGCCCCGCACTCAGGCTACTCCCCTGCGATTGTGTCTGTTCAGTACGGGTTTCGGATTTCGATGACTGGCTACCGTAAGAGAGCTGAATACCGATGGTGTCGTTCGGTTTGTCGGCCTTACCGCCCGCCTGATTAATGGCATCAGCTTTCGCAGACTCCGCCTGACTGAGCTGCCAGGCCTGATAACCTTGTGCGCCAGACAGTGCCGCTTTAGTGCCTTGCAAGGCTTTGAGCCGCCCGTCACTCTCTTTTCTGGCCTGCTGTGCCGTGCTGACCGCAGTATTGAGCGCACTGCCCACCGTCCCTGACAATGCCACGGTTAACCCACTTTGTTTCGACTCGAACGTCTCCGTCCGAGTGCGCTTGTCATACCCCGTGTCAATCTGCACGCTGTCGCCGGTAATACTGAGATCCTTGCCCGCCACTAGATCCGCACCGCCGATATGTGCGCGATTGCCAGCTGTGATGCTCACATTGCCCTGGCTGCTGCCCACCGTGCTAACGCTCTGGCTTTGCGTAGTGCCATCTTCATTGATCTGATGACGGGTGGACTGACTGCCCACGGTAAAACCAATCCCCCCGCTGTTAAGCAGTCCGCTCTTTTTCTTCTCTTCCAGCAAATAGTGGGATTGGGTTTCAGTGGCCGCAGTGATATCGACGTTGTTACCCGCCTGCAAGGTCACATCCTTATCCCCGGCTATCGCTGATCCACTCACCGCCAAGTCGTTGCCCGCCGTGATGCTGATGCTGTCGCCACTGAGCAGAGTGCCTTTCTCGCGGGTGACGCTATCTTCCTGTACCGTATGGCTGCTGCTCTTCGATAAGAAGCCTTTTTTCTCTGAACGCTCTTCCGAGAATTGATAATCACGCTCAGTGGCACTGTTAAGCGTAATGTCCTTTTTCGCCCGCAGCGCAAGTGCGCCCCGCTCACTGTGCAGAGTACTGCCCGTGACTGTAATATCCCTCTCATGGGCCACGACTGTAATGCCATCACGCCCGCTAAAGGTGCTGCCCACAGCGCTATCGCTGATAGTCTCCATTTCCCTCTGACTTTTCGTGCTGCCTTCACGCTTGCGCTCACTATCCTTGTCGGTAATGTGCTGACTGGCGTCCTTAATGGTAACCGCTTGTGCGCTCAAACCGATACTGCCTGATTGACTGTCAACCTGAGCCCCTTCAGCCACCAGATTTTCTCCCGCCCGAATTGTCACCTCTTTATCACCGCTCAGTGTACTGAGGTACAGTCGGTCTTCCTCACGACGGTTACTCACCGATGAAGTGCTGCTGTTGGCTTCCAAATGTGTGCGGTTGGTAGTGGTTTCCGCCAGTAATTTCACGTCCCCACCTGCCTGCAAGCGGGTAATTCCCCCAGCTTTAGCCTGACTCCCTTGCAGAGTAATGTCCTGCCCAGCGGCCAAGCTGAGGTCGCCACCGGCATTCAGCGTACTGCCAAGTGCCTGTTGCCACTCACCGCTAACCTGCGCCATACGCTTTCCGGGGTCCTCCATACCGCTACTGCTGCGATTGCCCATCGCTCCCGAAATCACCTCAAGGTCAGCCGTGGCAGTGCTTCTGGCCGCAGTGATATCCAGATTGTTGCGCGCGTGCAGACTGAGGTTCTGCGTGGCGCCAAGTTTGGCCCCTTGCAGCCGGATATCCCCGCCGCTGAGGCTGAGTTCACGTGCACTCATCGTTGCCTGACGCAACGCATCCTGTAGATTGGTGCTCAGGGTAAGAGTATCCGCCTGCACATTAATGCTGTCTGCACGGATATCGCCGCCTTGATGTAGGAACTGACCGGCGTCAATGTTGAGCGCCTTATCAACAAACAGATTACCGGCGTTGTTGAGACTGTTCGCTGACAGCTTCAGATTGCCTCCGCCAATCAGGGCGCCATCTCCAGTGAGCCGCAAAGTAGTGTTGGCAAGATAGACCTTGGGCACCCACACTGTCTGCGGGCCGGTGGCAGTCTCGACCGTCTCACTCACCAGCCAGATGATATCCTGCTGCAACGCCGCAATTTGCGTCGGCGTCAAAGCCACACCTGGTTCCAGATGGAAATCTTTTGCCACCTTGACACCATTGTTCATCAGCGACTGGTATTGTTCCATAGCATCTTCGCCGTGCACAGAAGGACGACCCGTCAGTTTGAGCACCTGCTCACGTACCAGACGTTGTTCATAGAACCCGTCACCCAGGCGTTTATGCGCCTGCACCGGGTCATATCCCACTCGTTGCAGCAGGTAATCGCTGCTGATAAACCGGCTTCTACTGGTAAAACGTTCGTCGGTCACCACCAAATAAGGACTCCCTTCAGCCGGGTGCTGACGGAACAAACCGTTATTAGGGACAAATGTTGCCACACTGCCGAGATGTTGTTTATTGGTCAGTGCCAGTTCGGCCGGCGTGAGTGGCCGGTTGTTCGGTGTAAGTGGCTGGCTACTCGGCGTAATCGGCTGAATGTCTGGTGTGAGCGGCCGACTTCCCGGCGTGAGCGGCTGGATATCCGGTGTAAGCGGCTGACTGCCCGGTGTGAATGGCAGGATATCCGGTGTGAGCGGTCGGCTACTCGGCGTCAGTTTCGTATCTCCCGTCTGCCAATCCTCCCCATCAACCGTCACCGCCAGTGGATTACGTTCCCATTCCGCACGTTCGGCCTCCGCCGCCTTCTGTGCCGCATCGACGCTACTGATTTGCGCCTGATTGACTGTGGTGTTTTCCAAATGTGCGCCGTTGATAGTGACGTTACCATGCCCTGTGATGATACCGTCAATGGTGGTCAACGCTCTGGTCTCGTCACGGTTGAAGGTTGGGTACCAATGCCTGGTATCCCTGTCGTAGTGATCGACAATGTACTCTTGATACCGTTCGTTCACCGAATAGCCCCGGTTGGTGACCTTGCCGTCGCCTTTCATCGACAGATCGCCGTTGGCACTGAGGGTGCTGGCGTCATTGAGCAGCTGATCAGCAATGCGCAACACCATGTTGCCGCCCGCCAGAATATGGGCACCGGTACCCGCAGACATCAATTTGTCCCTTGTCACCGTCCCGGTTGTCGAGCGTTCACGGAAATTATTGTAGTCAGTCACAAAGGGCGCATCTGCAATGTCGACATGCTTCTCCGGGTCCCATTGCTCAATCCGCCCCCGGTTGTGCTCGCGCCAGACCGTGTTGTGATAAGGTGTCGGCACCGCATGTTGACGAAAACCGCGCGTCTCATAAAACGTCATGTCGTAGCCGCCGTCGCTGCCCGGCGTCAGAGCCAAGTAGTTCACCCACAGCTCACGCATTTTCCCCCTGCTATCCTTCACTCGCACCTGCGCTCGTTTGCCGGTAGCATCGATAGCCAGTAGGGTACCGTAACGACTATTTTCCACCGCAGCGTCATCGCGGAACATCAGACGCTGTGTGGTAGGCATTACGGTGTTTTTGTCGGTATTGACCGTCGAACCGTAAGAGCGCCAGTTGTAGTTGTAACGGTGCCATTTGTAATCGCTTTTTTCCGCCTCACGCGTGATGTCGAGCCCTTCGCGCAGGTTATCCAGCCGTTTGGCCTCAACCCAGATATCCCCGTCAGCCTCAATGCGACTCGCACGATTCTCAATCTTGTCATCACTGCCAAGATGTAGAGTACCGCTGCTATAGATCAGGCTGCCATCCCGGTTGGTCAGACGCTCGCCGGCATGCAAGTTCAGACTCTCCGTGGCGGCGATCACCGCATCGCGCCCATAGTTGTCGATGACCCGGCTACGCACCGTGATGTCATCACCCATGATGGTCGCCGGGTTGTCCAAAATGTCACTGGTGAGCATCATGTTGTCGGCTTCCAGACGCCCCAAATTGCGCAATGTCCCAGTGGTCAGTTGCAATGTTTTCCCGACCAAGGCACCTAGGTTGGTGAAATGGGTGCTGTTGACAATCAGGTTACCCGGCAACAACCAGTCGGCCTGATTGGTCAGCACACCGGCAATAGAGAAGGTCATCGCTCCGTTACTGCTTAGCGTATCGCCGATCCGATGGGTGTAGTCTTGTTGCACGGCAAGCGTGAGCGCCTGTTGGCTGAGCAATGTCCCGCCTTGGTTATTCAAAGTGTGGGCATTGACCACAAGCTGCTCCCCACTCTGAACGGTACCGCCCTGATTGAATAGTGTCAGTACAGAAAGCGCACCGGTGTTACCGACATTGATGTTGAGTATTTTGTTGGCTAAGAGATACCCCTGACGATTGTCCAGCACGTTAAGGTGCGACAGCGTTAGGGCTCCAGCGCTTTGCAGACGTCCTGCGGTGTTGTCCAGCTCGCGAGCAGTCACGTCGGTGTGTATCGTGCCTAACAGCAGCCCGCCTTCGCGGTTGTTCAGTCGATCGGCCTGCACAACCAGCGCATCCTGGCTGGTGATTTTCCCCTGCCCGCTGTTATTGAGCTGCTTACTGCCGAGACGCATCGCCTTGGTTGATATCAGCTGTCCTGCCTGATTGTTCAGCTGTTCGCCACTGAGTGTTAGCGTGTTGTTGCTGTGAACTTTGCCATGCTGATTATTGAGCACGTTAATGCGGTAAGTACCAGCACCTTGGCTGATAATCATGCCGTCCGGGTTATCAAGCCGACTCGCGGCAAGCTCAAGAGCGCCCCGGCTGCTGAACACCCCCTGCCGGTTATCAACCCGTTCAGCCGATATCTGCTGGTCGCCGTTGCCTCTCACCATACCTCGGGTATTGTCTAACAATCCCAAAATGCGCAACCCAAGCTGCTGCTGGCTGTCCATCGAACCCATCTCGTTCAGCAGCAATTGCGCATCAAGCTGCATATCCCCACCACTTTTCAACTTACCCTGACGATTATCCAAGGTATCGTTTAAGGTCAGCTGCATCTGCTTCTGGCTGTAGAGCAGGCCATTTTGGTTGTCCACACCCTGTGCCGTCACAACAAGACCATCGTCGGCCTGTAGCTTCCCACCGGCGTTCTGTAATCTTCCGACCGCTGTACCCTCTTTAATGCCCTGTACATCCAGCCGTCCCTGAGCGCTGATTTTACCAACCCGGTTATCAATATCCTGTGCCACACGTAACACCAGCGCGCTCGCCGATTGTAGGATGCCTTTTTGATTGTTCAGCTCGCTTACTGCAAGCGTTGTCTCCTGCTGGCTCAGCACGTTGCCCTCTCGGTTGTCAAACCAGCTACCCGTGGCGAACCAGCTACCTTGACTACCTATCCATCCCTGAGCGTTAAGAATATCTTCCGTACGCAGGGACTGCTTCAACTTGCTGAAGATACGACCATTGCTGTTATTTAGTGCGCGAGTGAACTGCATATCAAGCGTGTCCAGTACCTGAATTTCCCCCTGCGCATTGAGGAGGCTCTGAGCATTCACCGTACTGCTCCCGCTACTGGCCAATTTTCCGCCTTGATTGTCCCAATTGCCTATTAGATTTAACGTCAGTTCTTGCAGGCTTTGAATAAACCCTTTCTGGCGGTTGGTTAGCTGCCCGCCTTGCAGTGACATTGCATCACGGCTGAACAATTTGCCCCCGTCATTGTTCAGCTGGCTGTCTGTACCGCCCTGCCAGTTGAAATGCTGCTGCGCCGTCAGGGTGCCTGCCTGATTAATGACATCCCCCGTACTGTTGAGCGTCAGGCCGCCACCCGATTGTAATTTGCCGTCGGTGTTGTCGATGCCATGTACGGAGACTACAACCTGCTTGCCTCCTTGTGCGATGCCGCCGCGGTTATTCCAACTGCTGTTGGTGCGGATATCCAGCGCATCACCAGCCTCGACAAACCCTTGCTGATTGTCAATCGACTGATGGGCGGCAAGCTGCAAACGCCCCTGACTGATCACCTTGCCCTGAGTATTATTCAGGCTCTGTACCATCAGATTCAGGTTTTCTCCGCTCATTTCTCCGGACTGGTTATCAACACTGCCGGTAGCATTCAACGTCAGTTCCTTCTGGCTCTGAATAAACCCCTTCTGGCGGTTAGTCAACTGCCCGCCTTGCAGTGACATCGCACTGCGGCTGAACAATTTGCCTGCGTCATTGTTAAGCAGACTGTCCGTACCGCCCTGCCAGTTGAGGTGTTGCTGCGCCGTCAGGGTGCCTGCCTGATTAATGACATCCCCCGTACTGTTGAGTGTCAGATAGCCACCCGATTGTAGTTTGCCGTCGGTGTTGTTGATGCTATGTACGGAGACTACAACCTGCTTGCCCCCTTGTGCGATGCCGCCGTGGTTATTCCAACTACCGTCCGCGCGGACATCCAGCATATCACCAGCCTCGACAAACCCTTGCTGATTGTCAATTTCTTGATGGGTGCCAAGCTGCAAACGTCCCCGACTAACCATCTTGCCCTGCGTATTATTCAGGCTCTGTGCCGTCAGATACAAGTTCTCACCGCTCATTTCTCCTGACTGGTTATCGATGCTGCCGGTGGCGTTCAACGTCAGTTTCTGCTGGCTCTGAATAAACCCCTTCTGGCGGTTGGTCAGCTGCCCGCCTTTTAGCGACATCGCACCTCGACTGAACAATTTACCCTCATCATTGTTCAGCAGGCTGTCCGTACCGCCCTGCCAGTTGAGGTATTGCTGCGCTGTCAGGATGCCTGCCTGATTAATGACATCCTCCGTACTGCTGAGCGTCAGGTCGCCACCCGATTGTAGTTTGCCGCCGGTGTTGTCGATGCCATGCACGGAGACCACAACCTGCTTGCCCCCTTGCGCGATGCCGCCGCGGTTGCCCCAGATGCCGTCGGCGCGGATATCCAGCGCATTACCGGCCTCGACAAACCCTTGCTGATTGTCAATTGACTGATGAGCGGTAAGCTGCAAACGCCCCTGACTGATCACCTTTCCCTGCGCATTATTCAGGCTCTGTACCGTCAGCTTCAGGTTTTCGCCGCTCATTTCTCCGGACTGGTTATCGATGCTGCCAGTGGTGTTCAACGTCAGTTTCTGCTGGCTCTGAACAACTCCCTTCTGGCGGTTGGTCAGCTGCCCGCCTTTCAGCAACATCGCACCGCGGCTGAACAATTTGCCCCCGTCATTGTTCAACAGGCTGTCCGTGCCGCCCTGCCAGTTGAGGTGTTGCTGCGCCGTCAAGGTGCCTGCCTGATTAATGACATCCCCCGTACTGTCGAGCGTCAGATCGCCACCCGATTGCAGTTTGCCGTCGGTGTTGTCGATACCATGCACGGAGACTACAACCTGCTTGCTTCCTTGTGCGATGCCGCGGCGGTTATTCCAGCTGCCGTCGGTGCGGATATCCAGCACATCACCGGCCTCAACCAACCCTTGCTGATTGTCAATCTTTTGATGGGCGGCAAGCTGCAAACTCCCCTGACTGATCACCTTGCCCTGAGTATTATTCAGATTCTGTGCCGTCAGCTTCAGGTTTTCACCTCTCATTTCTCCGGACTGGTTATCAACGCTGCCGGTGACGTTCAAGGTCAACTGTTGACCAGCCAGCAATTTGCCCTGACCGTTATTGATATCCGCCCCCGACGTGATGCTCAGTGCCGACTGACTCTGCAACGTACCACGCTGATTGTCGATTGCCTGACGGGTGTCAAGCTGCAAACGTCCCTGACTAACTACCTTGCCCTGCGTATTATTCAGACTTTGTGCCGTCATATGCAGGTATTCACCGCTTACATCCCCAGACTGGTTGTCGACGCTACCGGCGGCGTTCAAGATCAGCTGTTGACCGGCCAGCATTTTGCCCTTGCCGTTATCGATATCCGCTCCCGCCGTGATGCTCAGTGCTGACTGGCTCTGCAACGTACCGTGCTGGTTATTCAAATGTCCAGTCTCAAGAAGCAAATTACCGTTGCTACCCACCACCCCGCCGTCGCGATTGTCCAGCAGGCCGCTCACCCGCCAGTGTTGCGCCGTGCCGTCAAGCGCCACCAGACGTCCTTGTCGATTGTTCAGGGTAGCGGCATTCAGGCTAAGTTGCCGGGTTTCAATGCTGCCTTCGGTGTTATCCAACACACCGGTCAGCGCAAAACGACTTTCCCCAGCATCAACCTGGGACCAGACAGCCCCTTGAGTGAACAAGCTGTCAGCGTCAACCGCCCAACGGCCAGCAAGTACCTGCGCCTGCTGCGCCTCAATATTGCCCGAGGTGTTCACCGTGAGTTGTCGGCTGTCGACCTTTGCCTGTTGCAAGGCAACGCCGCCGGCTTGTGCCGTAATCACGACACGGCTGGCCGCCAGATTGCTTTGGCTGACATCAACCCTGTGACCAGTCACGCTGACATCGCTTTTACTCAGCAAACTGCCTCTAGCTTGGATATTGCCCTGGCTGCTCAGTGTCAAATCCGCCTTGCGCGTCAACGTGCTGTTTACATCGCTGCCTGCCAGCAAATGCCCGCTGCTCTGAATGCCTCGGTCAGATGCCAACTGGATGTCGCCAGCTGCCGCCAGAGTACCTGACTGACGAATGTCGCCTTCGCGGCTTTGTACGACAAGCTGCCCGCCACTGTGTAGTTTACCGTGATGTTCAATACCATCTCTGGCGGTCAGGGTGACATCGCCACCAGCTTGAGTGACGGCCTCCACAGCCTCCGACTGCCAACTGAGCCGACCTTCACTGCTTACGATCAACGTCTTGCCTGCCTGCAAGTGTCCCCCATGATTACGCACACCTACACCCGCATCGGTGCCTATCATGCGAATATGGCCGCTATACATGCCGCCCATCTGTCCCATATCTATCGCTAACTCAGGAGCCTTGCCATCCGCGCCCAGCGGCATAACCGTCTTACCATCCGCACTAATACGGTTTCGGCCCGCCACCACTGAAAGTTCCTCTTTGGCCCAAACGCCAGCATTCACTGCCACCGCACGTGCCAGAATATCGACATACTTGGTGTCATGGCGAGGATCACCGTTGAGTCCTCCACTCCCAATATGCACCAAACCACGCTCTACCTGATACCCCGCCAGACTGCCGTCAGCGTTCAATTGCGGCTTGCCGGTGGTCAGCGTCATGCGTCCGGCATTGATGGTGCCACAACCGTTGCACACAATTCCCGATGGGTTGGCCACAATCACCTGCGCTCTGCCACCGGCCACCTCCAGAAAACCCCGCAACTGGCTGGGGTTGCTACTGTTTACCTCATTGATAATGATCTGGGCCGGCGCTGCGTTCGGGTCAAGCCGGGGGTTGCCCTGTATCATCCCTGCCAGTTGGGTGGAGGTCATTACCGCTGAGTTGTTGAGAATGGCGCCTCTCTGGTCAACATCAAATTGCTTGTAGGGATTATGCGATATCCCTGCCCGGTTAGGTGCATTGATATTGACCTGCGGCAGGCCGTTTTGGGTTACTATGACTTCCGGCCGCCGGGCGTGCGCCGCCTGTTCGTCAGCCATGATGCCACCAGCCGACGCTTGCCCGGTAAACAGTGCCATCCCTAGCAACCACACCGCACGACGCACCGTCACCCACAGGCGCGATACGCCGCAGCGTTGCCCAGCCGTAGTATTGCAGCCGCGAGCCAGTTCCGATACCACCCGCAATTCACCGTGCGTGCGGCTGTAAATAAGGCAATAACACTGTTTGTTCATAAATCATGTCCGAGTTAAATAAAAGGCAACGTGTGCTTGTGACAAGGTTGACCGGCGTCATCAGATTTCTAGGTTGACACTGAAACCACTACTCACGCCCGGGGTATGAAAACCTTTTGGCTTGTAGAGCGGTACCCCGGCAAACAGGTCGTAATGGAACCGCCCCCACAACGTGCCACGTACACCCAAAGCGCCGCCCGCCAGCTGATGCCCGGCAAGATGACGGGTTCCCGGTCCATCTACACGACCATAGTCTGTTGCCCAGTAAAACTCGTGGCCGCGCGACAACACATTCCAGGCCAGCTCATTACGCCAAAGCAATCCCTTTTCACCGGACAACATCTGCTCGCCGTCAAACCCGCGCACGGTGTAACGCCCGGCAATAGACATCCGGTCCTGCGGCGTCAGAGGATGTCGGCTCCACTGCCAGCGTACGCTGGTGTAATAACGCCAAGGCTGCTTACCCCAAGCGAAAGGTATATTCAAACTGACATCGCCCAAGGCAATGCCGGTACGGGCACTGCCCCCGTGATAGGCTTCTTCAGGCGCCGGCAAGGCCCCAAACGCTCCAGTGCCCCGCCGCCAGTTGGTGTTAGCGTCTAGCGTGACATTGCCAAGGTAGCTACGCTGGCTGAGTCCGAGTTCCCAGCCAGCAGTACGGCGGCGCTGTTGTTCCATCTCGATGCCATTTACAGAATTCGTAGAATGGCGGCGAAAGACGCGCATATTGAGGGTAGTTTTATGCGACTGATTGCGAAACAGCAGCCTAGACACGGTAAATTGCGCATTCTCGCTCTTGCCGCGGTAAGTCAGCACTTGGCTGACCTCGGCGATATTCTGGTGATAGGTGTAGTCGTTGTAGTTAGCGGAAAAAGACCAGTAGCCAAGCGGGAAGAAGTAGTTAACGGTACGGGAACGGTTACCAAAGGGGCCGTGCTCAAACAAATCCTTGCCGATGTTGGCATAGAACAGGTCGTTCTGGGCAAAAGGCGCATCAATCGCCAGGGTCACTGATCCCAGATAGCGGCCTGTGCTTTTGGCGCCACTGTCATCAAGACTCAGACTGAGGCGAACCGGGAGCCGACTTTCTTTCCAACTAACCAGCAGGTCACTGGTGGCTTCCTGCTGACTGGGTACAATTTTAATATCAGCCTCAGCACTGGGCACCCGTTTGAAATTTTCCAGCGCCTGCTCAATATCACGCAGGTTGAGAATATACCCGGATGCGGCAGGCATGGCATTCCATAACCGCCCACGCCAGGAGGTCGACTCATCAAAGTGGATGTTAGCAATGCGGCCAGGTTGGAGCGTCAGCGTCAGTACGCCCTGGGTCAGATCCTGCTCCTGCACCATCACACGGGTGGTGACGTAACCTTTTGCCAGAATGGCGTTCTGCACCTTGTTGATAGCCAGCAAAATCCCCTGCCTGCCTAGACAGCGCCCTTTAGCGTCTTTTGCTGCTTCCAGCGCCCATTGAAAACGGCTGGCAGCATCCCCTTCCAAATGCAGAGCGTTGATGGTAAAGCAAGGATGCTCACGATCAGGATAATCAGGCAGGAGCACGTCGGGTCGCTTGAGCCGCACAGTCGGTGCCTTTGCCTCTAGACGTTGTTCTAACGCTTGTTGTTGCTGTTTCTGATGAATAAAGAGTTGGTCATCTGCCTGCACAGGCTGAATAGCAAATACAGCCCATCCGGCCAACCCTACGAATATTTTACCGCGAGTTACCGTTGCCATAGTTGAACCAGTACAATACTTAATTATTATTTAATAGTTTTAAGGGAAATATTAGGGGAAGTATTATGGTTGAAGGTGTTTTATTTTCAAGCCATGAGACTGATAATTAACCAAAAAGGCGAACATTCAGACTAACCAACTGTAATCATGCAACAAAACGGTAATAAACTAACATTAATGAAACGTATTATATGTAGCATTAAGCATATTCATCTGAGTTTTACATGTCGCAAAAACAAAACCATGACAAATATAATTAACAAAAATAATAAATTAAGCAATTTACTAAGTATTTTTCAGAGTATTCTGACGGGAAGAAATCCCATCCTTTTAGACGAAAAACGCGTCCCGCTATTTTCCTTTCGATAACATCTTCCGCATCAACACCTGCCCAAACATCCCTTGCAGATTGCCTTGCCTATGCCCCCCCTGATCCATCATGCTCGTAATATCACCTATCCGAACACTGGCCCATACCAAGGCCCCCAGCCAGCGGGCTGTTTCCCACCATAATGTCAGGAAATTCAACGCAAACACGACAAAAGTCAGCGTCAATATGGTCTTAAATTCTTAGGCAGCAAACAGCAGGATCAGCGGTATCAGGATATACAACGCCACTAGGATCACCACCTACATCAATTGGCAAAGCCTGACGTACCGCATCAAACATTAGGCAAAATCGGTTTGATTATCCCCAGAACACTGACCATTGAGGTCAATATCGCCAGCTTAGTCATCACACCCGTCACACCTTTAGAGTCGATGATCATGAGTTAGTTATAAGAGATTACATCAGTTCAAAAAAACTCCCTATCTTGTGACAAGGTGTTTAATGACCTGCTTCTACAGAAGAAATGATTCGACCGGAACCCAGAGACAGGAAGGGCTTTATGCCCCTCCTGTGGTTTCTCCTGTTAACTCAAGATAGCGAAGCCAAGTACCGCCTGTCGGCTTAACAGTTTTGCGGCAGGCTCTCGCGAACGCCGTCACCCCACTCAACTTAGCCAGACCAGAGCCTCCATGTCCGTGACCGTGACCGAGACGACAATATCCACCACCATCACCAACTACTGGATGGCCCAAGGCAGCTCGAACAAGCCAATATTGGCTGCTCCCAGCTTGGTAAAACCTTTGACCAAGTGATCCACGCTGATCACCGACGAGGAACCTTCCAGATCGATTTGCAGATGCCGGTGCGTCACCGCCTGTCTACCGAACACCTTGCGCATCACCAGGGCCGTGCCATTAGCCGAGTCGGTCAACATCAAGTCATCCTCATGGCGGCTAACGAGGATTTTTTCCGCATCAACTACCGGCATGATCAAGCGGTCCAGAACCTGGTTCGGATCATCGTTGTCAATAACAACTGTGCGATAATGAGACCACATCATCTGGCTGAGACGGTAGGTATCGCTACCGGCGCCACCATGCAACACCACGCTATCGACACCCGCGATCAGCATTGGGCTCAGATCACCCTTGCCCCCATCTTGAAGCAACAGCGACGAACCAATGCGTTCGACATCGGCGTAATGATTCAGCTTCTGCGCACCGCTCTCCTTGACCTGGTACAGCATCTGGTCCGTTGGGTTGTACACGTACGCGCCCTTCTTCCCGACAGCAATGCCGATAAAACGCAGGTTGTCCGAAGCAGAGATTCCACCGAGGGAGAACACCTGACCACTACCGACATCGAACCAGCCTTGTGTATCATCACCTTGCAAGGTCAGCACGCCTTTGACTCGCCACTGACCGGCAACCTCAGCAAGTGCCTGTGACAGACGGACGAGGTTGTCCTGTTGCCAATCTTTGTCGACAGCAACCAACTGCAATTTGCCGTCATGAGTTCGCAGCAGGATCTCGCCTTTGACGGTGGTCAGGCGCAATCCCGCATCAACTTGCTCCGCTGCCTTGAAATGCAACTCAGGCTCCAGCTCATTAGCCGCGGGAAGTTGCGCCGAGGCTTCAAGCACCTCGTCGGTACCGAACGCGGCAGCCAGCGCATCGGCAGTCATAGCCGGCTGACGATACAACTTGCCGCTGGCGGGTTCGAACAGTCGCGCACTGGAACCGTCCACTTCAAAACCCAAGAACTGCGGATGTTTGTCTTGCAGAGGGGCCGAAGCGACGACTACCTGACCGTTGTGGTACCACACCGGCAGCAGGCTCTTGCCGTCAGTGTCCTTGACCCCAAACACCGCCAGGGTAGCTCTGCCGTCTGTGACACTGGTCAAGTCCTGCCACCAGTGGATACGTCCCTTAAGCCAATGCTCGTTGACCGCTGCGTAGCTAAGCTGCCCCAGTGCATCAAGCCGGGCCACACGCCCGTCTTCGGTCACCACGACCAAGTGACCGTTCAAATTGATCACGTTGGTCAAGGCTGGCGTAGTGACCCGCAATGCGCTCGGCTGGTTGGCGTCGAGTACTTCTTGCCCTGGACCTTCTTGACGGAACAGGGTCTTTTGCTCCTTGCTGTAGAAGAAAAACACTTCCTTGCCACCGAGCAACGGCATACTCCCCGCTAACACCAAGTCAGCCGGGATCTGCCAAGCACTGCGGGTTTGTTCATGTGCTTCGAAATGCAAGGTCTGATCCGCTGGCGGCGCCAGATTCGGCTTGATTAGCGTACCATCGCTGGTGCGTATCCAATAGCGGTGCGGCACGCCAGCCGCATCCACGCCGAACACTGTAACCAGCGCCGCACTGGTCGGCTGGATCAACCGTGCGCCCAACGTATACATTAGGGTCCCGCGCTGAGTGCTATTGCTCCTGTAGCCCTGGAGTATGGCCTCAAGCTCATCACCATGCCGACCGATGCGTGCCGAAAGCTGGAGCAGCGCATCATCGCCCACCGCACTAACCAACTCCATTCGGTCACCGATGATCCGATAGCCCAGTTCAGCCTCCCTCTCCTTTAGCCGATAACGGCGCGCCAGATAAACCACATCTCCCTCCTGCCAGAACCGGCTGATATGGCCCGCATTCTGGTTGAACCAAGGCTCAAACTGCGCGTCGACCTGTCCGGTGGAAATGTCTACCCGCCACGCCACCGCGTTGTCGGCGTCGTAGAAATAAGCATAGTCGCCCATCACTGCCCCCAGTTGGGCACGTTTGGCCTGTTCATTGGTGGTGTCAGTGAACAGCATGCGGTCCTTGGTCACGTCATAGAACGCTCGGCCAACATCTCGCCCTTGGTGTCTGTAATTCTCCACCACCACATACTGTCCGTGTAGCTGATGCGCCTTGGCCAAATCACTCAGGTGCTGCTCAATTTGCTGGCCGGGCACCTGCCACTTGCTCGCATCTTCGCTTATTACCTGAGCTGTCAAGCTAGCGAAATCGACTTTGCGCACCTCCCCCTTGCCGTTGACTACCAATACCTGACTGTTCTGAACCAGATAGAGTTTTACCACAACCTCCTTGCCCTTCTCGCCGACCACCAGTTGGTCCTTCGACACGCTGATGCTGTCGCTGGCGAGCTGGCTGCTGTCGATGATCCACGTACTGGCAACATCGCTCGTGAGATTAACCTTAGCGCCTTCGTTAAGGCCGATCAGGTATTCGCCGCCCGCCCCCTTGATCTCATAACACAGAAAGCCGTGCAGCTCTTTGGGCAATTCGGGCGCCACGAGTTGCCGGTTGCGCTGATCGAGCACTACCTCGATCGGAGTGTCGACGTACTCATGATGAATCCTGCGAATCGTCTCCTCCCCCGGAAAGATGTAGAAGTCGTAGTCGAACCGCTTGTCTTCCTCAAGCCTGCGGATCACGTCAAAACCAGCGTCGTGGCGAGTGGTGGCGCCGGGAAGCAGCATGTATTCGTAGCTAATGTAGGACTTAGGTGTGCCCGGCAAGATCACAACGTTGCTGTCGCCGTGCTCAAGGGGCCGAGAAACATCCTTATAACCAATGCCGCTGCGTACTTCGATCGCCTGACCACGGTCATGGACCATTCGCGGAAAGTCACCGACCCAGAAGAAGTAATTGATTTTCCCTGAACCAGTAGAGCCGGAATGGGTGCGGTAGATGTACTGGCTGTCGAAATCGATCTGGTTCTTGCTCAGATCTAAAGTCTTGATCACCGCACCGGCCAAGGGCACCAGCACTTGCTTCTCGTTGTCATACCGATAGCCATTGCCTTTGTACGCTTTGTCAACCGTATCAAAGTAACGGCCCACCGCCTTGGCATCCTCAGCGACCGCACCAAAGGCTTGAGCCAGCGCCGTAAAGCCCACCGCGAGTCCGCCAAGGATCACTCCGGCCCCACCGAGGACCGCCCCGGCCGTCGAGGCACCGACCAACCCGGCCCCTATGCCGGCTGCGCCAGTGACAAAGCTAGCCGAGTCGAACGCAAGCTGGGTGCCGAACACCGCCTTCTGCACATCATTTTCGGCATGGGCCAGTTCATAAGCATCCAGACCGATCATGGCTCCACCAAACAACACGCCAACGCCTTCGTTGACGGTGTGACCCAGACTCAAGGCAAATTCCTTGAACGACGTTTGGGCAGCCACCACTTCGCCGCGCAGTGCCGTACGCACTAGTGCCGTGACTTTGATCACGTCCTGCACGCCACCATGAACCATCTGGACAAAGTTAAGGTAGCTGTGGACTTTGAGCGCGGTAGCCAGATCAGGAGAAGCCATCCCGTTTGCAGCATCATGACGGTTCTTGTCAGAAAACCACTGGATCAACGCCTGTACCGCAAACCCGGCATTCAACCCATCCACCGGCGCCGCCTCGCCAACCCCGCCGCGTGGCCGCATCCGTCCACTTTCCAGAGTAAAGTGCTCGTTCAGTACGCTCATGTGCTCATCGACGAAGCGCCGGAATTCGACAAAAGTGCTATCATCAGTGTCCAACCAGCGGGTTTGCTCGGGTTGGTCACGGTTGATGAACTGGACCCGGTAGCGGCTTTCGCCCTGCTCTTCGGTCGTGGCGATGATCGGTAGCCAGCGGCTGTCCAGTTGGTGCTCTTGCGCCAGCCGGGTACTGGCGGCTTCGAACCGTGCCCCCCATTGCTCGGCATCAAAGGCTTGCAGCGCGGTGCTCAATTGCAAGTCTTCCGTGATCCGCTCTTGTGCACTCATCACCTGCTCGACCTGGCGCCGTTGCCCGATGACGCTGGACAGTTCCTCAAATCTGGTCAGGTCAGCCACATTCAGACCATTACCCACGGGTACCTCAGCCATTTTGCCGGTATCGATCTCAATCAGGTTGAAGGCCGGTGCCGACTTGCTGCCAAACGAGCCATAGTGCACGGCGAGTCTGCGCCCTACTAAGTGTTGCTCCATAGCCCTGGACAGACTTTTGGTGTTGTCGAAGGCAAAGATCCCAACGTTCGGGTCATAAAAGTAGTAGCGACGGCCTTCGGTCGTGACAGTGCTCCCAACCATCATCGAGTGATTCTGGGTATTGAGCGCGAACATCGAGGTTCCGGTCGTTGCAGCCAGCCGCGATACCACTTCGGACAATCCAAACTGCCCTAGCTCCGTGGAAGCCTGAACAGCTTCGACATTGGAGTGCAACTTGATCAGGCTGTTTCTCAGGAGCGTGGAACTGCCCGCCTGAGGGTCAGCGGAGGCAAAGAACAACTTTTGCACAAGGCTGTTGATGCCAGCCTCGCCGCCACTAGCCAATGCCACAGTCATGGCCCTGACCAAAGGATAACAACGGCCGCCAGATCGGTCACCGACCAGCGACAGATAAAAGTCCTGTGGCACCAAGCGGTCAAAGACACTGCCGACGTCATGGAAATCCTCGCTGAATACCGCAGTCTGCCGCAATACCTTATCGATGTACTCAGCCCGGCTGGTTTCGGTGATGCGGCCGCTCAAGGCGCCCCGTTGCTCGGAGGTGAGTTTTCCTTCAAGAAACAGGCGCTTCATCTCCAGTGCCGACATTTTGTCATCCACGCCGGGGATCTCGATCTCACGAAAGTTGCGCAAGCCATCGCTGAACCCGGTTCCCCGCGCCCCGCGCTGATAGGCTTCGGAGATAGCGTAACGTTCACCCACGCTATCGGTGCGCTGCTTACCCCCGCCCTGAATGGCTGTATCGTCAATCCGAACCACTGCGGCGCTGCCGTTTTTGGCCTTGATCTGCTGCCAAAGCCAGCTTTGTTCGACGAAGCCCGCTTCACGTAGGACCGTATCGTATTGCGCCTTGTAGTACTCTAGGGTGATATTGAGCTGCTTTATCTGCTGGTTAATTAAGTCGCGCCGAATGGTATTGCGCCGGTTCTCATAGAGTTTGTTTCGCTTATCCACCAACTGCCTGGTATCAGCATTGATCCTGTCATCAACCTCGACGCACAGCTTGGCCCACGCAGCAATCGCCGGATGATCAGGAGAAAACTCACCTTCTGTGTATACACCGTCGGAGACCCCTTCGATTGATACCCCAAACTGGGTGGCTACCTTTTTCAATTGTTGATGAATCTGCTCGCGGTAGGCGACGAATTGAGCCTGATTTCGTTCAACCACTTGACTGTCCGCCACCTGGATCGAGAGCGGCTCCTCGTCGTCACGCAGCCTCAGCCGGAGCATCTGACCATCTCGCTGATATTCCTGACGCTGGAGCACTAACTGCCATTCGTGATTAACGTACTGCATGTACGCCGCAGCGAGGCCCTCCGCGGTACCAGCTATCTGATAATCCTTATAATCCACTGCCATGACCACGTTGTCGTACAGCAACGAACTGTTGACTCGACCATCATGGTAGACCCGGAAGGTATTAGCATCAAGGCTAGTCACCACCAGCGAGCCGCCCGATAGCGTCCCGGTAAACAGAAAGTTCCCCGCGATTGCACGTTTGGGAATGTCCACATAGGCGGGTACCGCATTGGCTTGGTTCGGGCCGTTGTAGCCGAGGAAATACGCCGGTATGCTGCTTGAGGATATATCATTGGCGCTTTGCTCAGTGTACTCAAGCTCATACAAACCTGATCCGACCTTCACCAACTGAGCGCTCCCCTCTGCCGGGAGGCGCCCCGATCTGACCAGCGCTTCAGCACTGACAGTGTGTGTTTTGGCGAATAATACAGGATCAGTGACAAACTGATGAATGTCGGCGCTGCCTTGGCGGGGCTCAAACCCATCACCTACAGACGTCAACCCGGCCTTGAGTTCGAGATCCTTCACCGCCTGCCCCAACAGCGCCGGTCTTGGACCAATGCGGGTAAAACGCGGTGGATGGAACTCGTCAGCCGCCGACAAGCCCTGATTGATGATCGGCAAGACTCGCGCCATCACTCCGTCATACAGCTTACCCTGTAATGCCTTCTTGCTGCCTTCAATGCGGTACTTGTCAAACATCTGCAACATCTCCTTGCCGATACTATCCGCGCCCTCCGGTTCATAACGCGCAGCGACGTAGAAAGTTTCGAAGAACGAGTGATAGCCATTACGTATCATGAAGGCCGCATTGGCCATCTGGAATTGCCAATACTGCTTGACGCTCAACGCGCCACCGAACAATTCCGGCAAGACATTACTGACGGTCTGGGTAGTCCCGGAAATTCCCCCCACGAACGGGGTGTCCAGGTCATTCATATAGCGGGTAGCGTCATTCTTGAAGTCCGGACGGAACTGGTTATAGCTGCGGTACTTATCGTCCTTGATCAGGTACAAACCATCACGATATGCCTGCTCCTCAGAGCTGGTATTGAGAATCAGATACGGGTCGGGTTGATTCAGCCGGTTATTGATCATGATCTTGCCGACACCCAGCTCAGCGTGAGGATTCACTGGGGCCGCGGCCTTGGAAAAGCTATCGGCTACCGGGCGCAAGGCATGGAACAAGATCTGTTTGCGCAAGCTCCTGCCCTCATTACTCAACAGCGCCGCCTCAACCATCGGACGCAGTTGCACATCGGTACCTTCAAGGCTCTGGGGACCAGTCAACAACAGGGTGAGCAATTTGTCATCCAGCGAGCGCTCAACCTCTGCCTGATCGAAAACATGGACTTTCGGATTGCTTGGATGCTGTGCCGCGTTGGCACTGGCGACCCGCTGGGTTTCCGCTTCGACGGCCCGAGTACGCCATTGTTCGTACAGCGGTGCCAGCAACTCCCTAGCCTGGGCAATATCACTTTGCACATAGCCATTTTGCAGAACCTTGACCACAGCCGGGTTTTTCACCAGTCTCATCGCCAGCCTGAACAACAACGGGTCATTATCTCTGCTTCGCCAAACCGAAGCGGCGAACGCCTGTTCCCACAGCACCTTATTCAAGTTATTACCCTTGATATCGCGCATGTTGTCACGGGGGTACTCCGGCGCCAACACCCCTGCGGGGGTGATGTGGTTACGTTCAAGCAAACGCACTAGTTGTTGCACGAACGCTGTACGCTCGATGCTGCCTTCAAACAAGCGACTGGCCTTCATACCGCCGCTACGCAGTTGTTCCAACTTCTCGAAAAATGCGGCGTTGTATTGATACAGTGTGTCAGTCTGTGCCTTGCTCAAGTGACTACTACTAACCTTGTCGCCGTCAACGCTCATCACCCCAAAAGGCGTCGCGGACAGGTAGTCGTTGTCCTGAGGCATTTCCAGCAAGTACTGACGACCGGCAAAACCTACCGACCGTTCCAGCTCATGGATATTGACGAAAAGCCCGTCACGGTCCGGATGGTAACTACTCTGGCGAAACCCCTCCAGGCCGATAGTCCGAAAGCTAGCGATATCAGCATTCTGGTTGATCAGGTCACTCAAAGCGTTTGCCAATGGCACCTCGCGGGTAATGGTAGTATTCGGAGCCTGACCGAACACCTGAATCCCGACCTGATTCGGCACCTTGCGGTCAACGCTAGTCAGTAGCATCTTGCGACCGTTACCCAGCAACTGAGCCTTGAAACCTCCGCGCAAGGTGCTTTCTGAAACCAGGTAGTTGGCGAAGTACTTCTCGACGAATTCGGTTTTAACCAGCACCGAACGAATTGGCGTATAAGTCGGCGAACGAAAAGATGGCGGCTCATTTTTGAGTCGGTATTGCTGTTGCCAAGCCAGTGAGCGAGCTGCGGTACCGAAGGAGAAGTTGAGTACTCCGTCCGTCGGCACGACCAACCTACCGTTATCTAGGAAAAAGTCCTTGAAGTGACCATCAGTGCTGGCATTGACTAGCGCGACGTTCATGCGGATATAACCAGGACGCTCCTCCATCATCAGCAATGAAATATTTACCGGCAGATCATCGGAGGCCGGAGGTACCTTGGTCAGCGCACCGAGAGCCGAAGCCTCTTCCGTAGAGGATGCCTTGAGCAAAGCGTTGTAGCGGGCATTGACATCCTTGTAGGCTTGTAGCTCAGAAAACAGCGTCACATATTTTTGGCTGAACGTGGAATCAGCCACTTGTATGGTCAGTTGTTGTTCCAGACGCTTGATTTCGGTATCCAGCTTAGCCCGCTTGTCCACCGCGTTTTCTCTCAATGTCGTCGCATTCAGGGGCTTGGAGTCGTCGGGACCGAGCATGACCAAGACCTTACGCCAAGTGCTATCAAAGTGCGTCATGGCCGTCTGCTGGCGGCGGTATAACAGGATGTCGCGGTCCAGTTGCTGCTTGTAGGCGTTGATCGCCGGCGTGCCAGGCACATCAGTCATCTGCTGCCGTCTTTTTTGTAACGTCTGCAACTGATCGCCGACAGAAACGGGGTTGTCCTGCATCTGAAAATGCTGAGCAGCCAGCACACTCAGAGTGCTCTGCTGCATTTCCTGTAACCGCTCGTCTACCTGTTTGATGTAGTCGGTACGCTCATCAGGACTCATGTTGAACCATTCGGTCTGACGACCTGCCGCCCCAATCTGTCCATCGATCAAGGTATTGAGCAGGTTCGTAAAATCTTTGGATATAGAAGCCATTGCAGTGATCCTCTGTCTGTTTTTATATGATCGGGTCAAAGGCAAATGTCATTTTATGCCCCCTTATTTGGGTGATAGCCGCAGGTCATAGTTCCTTAGGTTCGTGAATAGTGGATAGTCAACATTTATCCTCTCTGTAGTTATGGTCATAATTATCCCCTTTATTTTTTGGCTATATTACAAACCATATTAATAATAACCTTTGATTATAGTAACCTTAGGATAGATATAAATATCAATTATTGATAATTTTAATTATTTATTAATAGGATTATTTTCATGTGAATATATTTTTGAATCATATTGTTATGTTTTTTATAAGACGTTGAATAAATAATGACGAATTTTAGGAAGGTTATTTATTAGTGGGTTTTTGTATCTAATTTTTACGTTAAAGAGCGATATTTAAAAATTTCCACTGCAACTATCAAGCAATCCAAATTAATATAATGTTTTACTATTAATCGATTAGGTATCTGTATTTCAACAATCTATCTCTTTATTTATCAAAAAAACCATTATGGGCACTATTTGCATAAACTTAAAAAATCCCCTATCTGCAACTAAAGAATTTCTCTATTACCAGTTATATAAATAATACTGCCGACCAAAGAAACAACTGTGATGATAGATGCCACTTTAATAGGTTCATGGTGAGATAGATAACCAATAAGCAATGATGCCAGTCCTGCACTACCTAATTGCAAGGTTCCCATTACGCCGGAAGCTGTCCCTGCCGCTTGAGAATGAGCGGCAATTGCTGACGCAGTACCTAGTGGCAGCAAAAAACCATTACCGAAAGTCAATACTGATATTGTTAGCACAGAAGTTATCAATGGGTAGGAACTAAAAAACATTTGTATCGTGAAAGCAATACCGCCAACAGCAAAGATAAGATAGCCATGAGAAATCGTCTTTCTCACGCCCTGCTGGCGACTTAATTTCTTAGCCGTAAGATTACCCAACACATAACTTAAAGAGAGCATTATATAGGTGTAGCCAACATATTTTTCTGGTAATCCCATAGCGGTAAGAATAAATGGAGATTCAATCAAATAAGAAAAATATGCCGTATAAGCGAAACAAGGTATTGCTGCATAGTAAAGAAACTCTTTATTTATTATCACTTGGTAAGTACTGACCAATACATTTTTAACACTCAAATTTTGACGTTTTTCTATTGGTAGTGATTCTTTCAGAACTAGCAAGCACAACATAAGCGTGGCTGTTATAAATAAAGTAAGAAATAAAAAACAGGCTTTCCAACCATAATACTCACTTAACATACCGCCGATCATGGGTGCGACAGCGGGTGACATTCCCACAAAAGGGAAAATAATCAGATACAAATTGGCTGCCTCTTCTTTCCCCATCAAATCACTAATAATGGCACGACTTAATGTAATACCCGCACAAGCGCCTATTCCCTGGAATAAACGCAATAATAGTAACTCACTAATATGCGTACTGTAAAAAATACCGATTGTTGAAATCAGCCATATAATCATCCCAGAAATAAGAACCCTTTTTCTTCCGAAACAATCACTTAATGGTCCATAAATAAGTTGAGAAAAGGCTATACCAAATAGAAATATAGCTATTGCACTTTGTATACTAGATTCGCTAACGTGATAATAGTTTCCCATTTTACTCAAAGCGGGTAGGAATATATCTGATGAAACCAGTCCCCCCATAGAAAGAAAAGCCATTAAAACGATAAATAATAAAGATGAAGTTTTGTTGCTCATAGGCCATTAACCAATCGATATAATAAACATTATCCCAAAATAAATTCCGTATAAAATAAAAGTCACGTGCCAGTTAAATTCACATTAAATGCACACAATCACTTATTTAATGAATAAAATTAACACCTTGCATGTAAAAACAACAAGTTACTTTGCATATTATCTTGTACTGCAAGAATTAAGAACTCTTTATAACAGCATAAAGACAAAATCCCATTCACGCTTTAGATTAATAATTTTTTACTCTATAAATAACCCCTCCAAATAGTGAGATACTTTTACACAGCTTCTTTAATAATTAACTTTTACAAAAATAAATTCATGTAAATATCAATTAAAAAAATAGTAACATCAACATCACTTTTAGCAAACAAAAAAACACAGAATTTAAGTTCAAAAATGAACAAAAAAAACACAAAACACAACACATAATGCTAAAAACAAAGCAATTATTATTTGAACAATGATATATACCCTATGGATTTCAAGATGGATCGCGACGGCAAGGGAGCGAATCCCCGGGAGCATAGATAACTATGTGACCGGGGTGAGTGAGTGCAGCCAACAAAGAGGCAACTTGAAAGATGACGGGTATATTTTTTTAAAACTCACAAACCAGTAATACCAGATCACATTTCCTCGCTATTGTTAAGACACGCAAACTAAGGAGGTACACATGTTAATTTCCGGTAGTTGTCACTGTAAGAATGTTGAATTTACGTTTAATTGGGAGCCTGAACCTCTGGAGATTCCGGCACGAGCATGTACTTGCTCTTTTTGTACCAAGCACAATGCAGTCTGGACATCATTCCCGGCAGGACAGCTTCGGCTGAGTATCAGAGAACAAAAGCTTTTACATAGATACTCTTTTGAAACAGGCACAGCGCAGTTTCACATCTGTAGCCAATGCGGGGTAGTGCCTGTTGTCATCAGCCAGATTAACGGTCGCGATTATGCCGTAGTTAACGTCAATACCTTTGAAGACGTTGACCCTGCGCTGCTTAATTATGTTGCAGCTAAGTTCACTGACGAAAGCGAGCAAGCGCGATTGACGCGTCGCCAACAAAACTGGATTGCTAATGTTGAATATATATAGCCAAAACTAAAGGAGACATAGATTTAGAAGCCAAATTTGGCTGAATGGGAGAGGAGGCGTTTTACCACTATCACAAACCACATGTATCACAGATCACATGGTGGCATGAAAGGTAAAACGCCTTCTGGGACTTTTATTGAAAAAATTAGAGTTTAAAAACGCTCTGTCAGAGAAGGTCAGAAATCCGACATGTTATACTGCGTAATTAGCTGATTTTTTTACCCTTTTATTCTTCATTCTTTGCTTTGCCAGTTGGCTAGCTGAAGTTCGATGTTGTAATAATGCCGCTTCATTTTCTTGAGTGTTATTCAACTTAGATGCCACTGCATTTTCTAGTTTCGACACGGTGCTGTAGGTAAACATCATTGATATAGGAATATCGTGATAGATACGCTGTTTGAGCCTTTCATTGATTTGAACGATATCCAATGATGTGGCACCCAGCGCGAAGAAGCTGCAATGCTCATCAATTTCAGAAAGCCCCAACTGGTGTTGTACTTCTTCTGAAATCACCTGTTTAATCGAAATATTTTTGCTTACGATCTCATTTTTAGTCTCTGCCAAAATATTGGCTTTTTCTCTATCCAGCGCATTTACTCTTTCCTCAATCGGTATTACAGAAACTAACAATCGTTGTTGCGTCGCCTGTGAAAGTGCTTGTAGAAATACGGCTTCACCTTGCTGATTGGTTAATCCTTCTGTGGATGCGTCAATTTCCATATTTCTTGACGCCATGCCAACTTCCAGCCAACGATCCCAAGCGAGAGAATAGATCTTGAATTTTAGATCTCGCCTATCAGCAATCGCGTCGAGAAATGCATTTGCAGCAACATAAGCAGATTGCCCAGGAGCGCCACAGTAAGAGAGTAATGAAGAACATAGGACCATCGAACTTAGCTGTTTCTCTTCAAAGTACGATATCAGATTCAGCGTTCCTTCTACTTTAGCCGTCATGATTTTGCGATGTGATGATATATCAGGTTGCATAATCAACGCCCCGGCATCCGAGCCGGCGCTATGGATCACCATGTTGATGGCCCCATAATTATTTTCCAGATACTGTAACGTGTCGAAAAGTTGGGGTTTATCTGTTACATCCAATTGTCGCAGTATCACTTCCCCACCGAGTTGTTCAATCTTCTCCACACACTCAATTTGTTTAATCAACGCCGATTGTTTCTCGTTTTCCTTGATCCTTTCCCATTGTGAACGGTCAGGAATAGCTGTTCGAGAGGCAAGCACAATACGGGCCTTATAATGTTGCGCCAGGCTTTGCGAGAGCTGCAAAGCTATTCCACCTAATCCACCACTGATTAAGACTAAACATCTCTCATGCAACCCATTACATTGTTGATGAGTTTCAACGCTTTTATTCGGCAGTGCTTTGAACTCTGGCAACCAAATTTGGTTATGTCTTATTGCCATTCGATAATTAATATCAGAGCTGACTAAACGACGAAGTAAAGACTGGGTTGAATTATCCTGTGCTAATTCATCGAAGGAGATGTCAATTTGATAGCCATAGTGCTCTTGATGCTCATGGTTAATTGACTGTATTAAGCCTTTGAGTAATGAGATAGCTCCATCAGTGATTTCATAGCCGAGCACATTCTCAATTTGAGGCGTTAACAGAATAAACCGAGAGGCCGCGAGTGACTTACTGGATAATATATTTTTGATACATGCGAGCCATTCAAGATAATGTGCTATTGGATCACCAACAAAGTCTTCTGCATTAGGCATTAATACAAACGAACAACAGCCCGTTAGGTTTAACGAAGGTAATTTATCAACCTCCTCGACAAAGATAATATTTTGTCCTGGTAAAACGTTATCGACCAGCGCTCTATTGCTATTAGCTCCACGATGTGTGGTTAGAATATATACCTGCCCTTCATGTGCCATTTTCTTAATATCATCACACGAGCTTCTATACCACACTGGTCGATACAGGATATTTTGTTTTATATCCGGTGATTTAATCTGTGGCGTTCGACCTTTTACCAACCGATCTCTGAGCTTTGTGAACTCTTTTTCAGCAAATGCGTACACAGGTAAATGAATGAGACGACCAGATTGGCTGCTCGGCACTTGCCAGTTTCCTAATCCGACAGTACACCACAACTTAGCAATTTGACTGTAGAAATAGGTGATATCCCCCTCAGGTAAATTCGGATGCCTTAACATATTGGCAATATGTATTTGCTGATCCGATTTTTGTTTAAAGAATTTCTGTACACAACTAGTAAGAGTGTTGCCCGGCCCTACTTCGATGAAAACAAGATGTTGCTGCGAAGAAAGCGTCTCTAAACACCCTAAAAAGTCGACTTTATCTCTTTGATGAGACAACCAATATGCTGGTTTTCTAATTTCATTATTATCATGCCAATCACCAGATAGGTTTGACAAAATTGGGATATTTACAGAATTAAACGCGACCGTTTGCAATGCCTGCTCATATTCATCCTGTATTTCATCGATCGTTTTAGAATGGAACGCGTGGGTAGTTTTTAGTTGACGCGAATGAATGCCCTGTAATTGCAAGTAAGATTTTAGGTTCTCGATATCTTCAATAGAACCAGACAATACTGTTGAATCTTTACCATTAACCGCCGCAATTTCTAAACTTCCCGCCAATAGTTCTACAACTTGCTCTTTTGACAAAGGTACACTCAACATGGCGCCTGGAGACATTTTCTCCATCAATTGCGCTCGTCTACCAACCAAAAATAGAGCATCTTTTAGCGCAAAAACCCCTGAAATAGTCGCCGCAACATATTCACCCAGACTATGACCTAATAATATATCAGGCTGAATACCCTTTGATTCCATTAATCGCGTTGTCGCGTATTCAACGATGAATATGGCAAGCTGTATGATTTCGGCAGGAAACGCATTAGAACTTTCCGGTTCCATTAAGTAATTTCTTATCTGTTCTCTTTTTTCATCGTCCAAAAGTGATAAACAGTGCTCTACTTGCTCTTTAAAAACCGACTCACGGAGATATAAGCCTAGCCCCATAGTCTGATATTGCGAGCCTTGACCGGGATAGAGAAAAACAACACGTTTGTTTGCAGGTTCACACCGACCACGAACAAAGTCGGCTGTAGAGTATATCGCCCTGTCGTCTGAGCAAACCAATACAGATCGATAACCAAAACGCTCGCGACCATTTTGTAAGGTATGAGCGACATCAGCTAATTTATTGGGATTAGAGGCTAACCACGCGATTAACCGGTTCTCCATTTCACCCAAACTCCATTCAGATTTAGCCGACAACGGGAGTAATTTTACTTCATCAGAAGCTTGATCATCGTGAGGCTCACAGACATATTCTTCCAGTATCACATGAGCATTGGTTCCCCCAATACCAAATGAACTCACCCCCGCTCGCCTTACGGTTGCGCTATCCCAATCTTTACTGTCGGTATTAACATAAAAAGGTGAAGAAGAGAGTTTTGTTTTAGGATTAGGATTCGTAAAGTACCGATTAGCGCACAGCTTTTTGTGTTTTAGCATCAGCGCCGTTTTTATTAACCCGGCCATTCCAGCCGCACTATCGAGGTGCCCAATAATCGACTTTACCGACCCAATAGCAATACTCTGCTGTGGGACGTTGGAGAAAACTTTATTCAGAGCGGTGATTTCTATTGGATCACCAAGCTTGGTCGCCGTGCCGTGGGCTTCAATATAAGAAATGGATTCAGCTTCAACCTTAGACATAGCCAAAGCGCCTCTAATCGCTTCGAATTGTCCGTCAATGCTCGGCGCGGTGTAACCCACCTTTCTTGAACCGTCGTTATTAAGCGCTGATCCCTTAATCAAGGCCAAAATAGGCCGTCCCTGCTCCAATGCAATTTTGAGCGGCTGCAACACTATCGCGCCAACGCCTTCACCACCGACAGTACCATTCGCCATTTCATCAAATGGTCGGCAAGTTCCATCTGGAGAAGTGATCATGCCATCTTGATGTAGGTAGCCCTGTTGACTGGGCGTCACTAAAGTCGCAGCGGCAACAAGCGCTGTCTGGCACTCACCTAATAACAAGGCTCTTGATGCCAGGTGTATCGCGGTGAGAGATGAAGAGCACGCTGTCTGAATGGCAATCGCCGGCCCTGTTAAACCTAATTTGTACGCCAGTCGAGTTGCCGCGAAGTCTTTCTCTACTAAGTTAAATGCAGAAAAAAGACTGGCGCCATCTTGTTCACACTCGTCATAAGCGGCCATTTGCCAACCGAGTTGAGCGCTTGACGCTAAATAACAACCAACCGCCCCTTTGTATTCAGACGGAACAATACCGGCAGAACCTAACGCTTCAAAACCACATTCATGTAATTTACGAATTTGTGGTTCCAAAAACTCAGCTTCACGCTTGTTATAATCAAAAAAATCAGCATCAAACGTTAAAGGGTTATCAATAACACCCTTAGCATTGACATAATTTTGGCTCGCATAATGCTGTTTAGACACACCATTTTTCGCCAATGTTTCATCAGAAAAACGAGAGATACAATCCGTGCCCTCTAAACAATTTTTCCAGAAACTCTCTACTGTTTCACTATTAGGGAAGCGACAAGAAACACCGACAATAGCGATTTCTAATCCTGTTAATTTTTGCCTGGTAAATTCGTGTGTATGATTATCTTTTTTCATGATTTTCAATATTAGCAAGTGCTAAATTAGCCATTAAATTATTGAGAGACATTTAATTAAAATATCAATATATTGCAATTGATATTTTTCAATTGATATTTTTAAAATGGATAAATTAACGAAATTAAGCTTAAAGACCGAATATCTTTAATGCTTCATCAAACTGTTCTGTTGAATTAGCGCCATTATCGGAACTGTCTAATGGTTGTTGATTGCCATCTATATATTGTGCTTGTGACTGAATCGTAGTGTGTTGAAATAAATCGACAATTTCTATTTCCCGCGCAAATACTTCACTCAACTTGAAACTAAGCTGCGCTAACTTAAATGATGAACCACCTAAATCAAAGAAGTTATCTGTTAAGCTGATATTCTCTTTCCGAGTAGTCAGTAAATCTGCCCAGATATCCAATATTTGCTGTTCCGTCTCACTATTACATGCCACAATTTTTTTCTGCACCACGTCGCAACGAGGATCAGGTAATTTAGCGTTATCAATTTTACCACTGCTATTTTGTGGGAATGTATCAACTGCAATGAAATATGCCGGCACCATATAATCAGGAAGATGAGATACGACTTCCTTACGCAATGTATCGAAATCAATTTCCTGATTGGAACAGATGTAAGCGATTAATAATTGATTATCAGATTCTTTATTATTGACTATCACATGAACATCAACGACTGGCTTAATATCATCCCCGGAATTCAGTTTTAATATCGCTTGTTGAATAACTTTCTCTATTTCTCCAAGTTCTATTCGATATCCGTTCATTTTTACTTGACTATCTATCCGCCCTAAATAAATCATACCTTCCTCACCGATATATCTTGCCAAATCACCCGTTCGATAATAACGCTTACCATTGATGAAGATAAAAGATTCTTGAGATAATTGGGCATTATTAATATAGCCTTTTGCCAACCCTTTCCCAGATATAGCAATTTCCCCCACTGCCCCTTTGGGAAGAATTCGCATAAATTCATCAATCAGTACAATTTCCTCACCAGACATTGGCAGACCTATAGGAATAGTCTCAGTATTAATCTGGCTTGAAGCGTTAAATTCAAAAGAGAGTGATTGCACACAACATTCTGTAGGCCCATATGCGTTAGATGCATTCGGAACCGACTCCCAGCAATCAGCGAAATTCAACCAATTTTGCTGATCTAATTTTTCGCCGCCAATCATCAGATGCTTCACCTGACAATCAATGCGCTGACCATTCATTTGTGACCTAATCATTCTTAAATGGGTTGGAGTACAATCGGCAATATGGATCTTTCTGTCACGCCAAAATTGGCTGATTCTCTTGCCGTCTTTCCTGATTTCATCAGGCACGATATGCAGCGTATGACCCAGTAACAGAGCCGGATATATCTGCTGTACCGACGCATCAAAACTGAGTGCTGATATCATTGAGACGTTCAAATCCCACGGGTAATTGCGATAAACCTTTTGATATAGCCCTTTGACCAAATTGACGACAGCACTATGAGGAATTTCAACCCCTTTTGGGTTGCCCGTCGAGCCAGAGGTAAAAATAATGTAAGCGGAATCTTGACCATTAATTTCAGGCAGTTGAAGGTTTTGTTTTGCATCAAATCCATCTTGTTGCAGATTGTCATAGGTAATCTGGCGGTATTCTTCCAGCGCCAACTGAGTATCAATTGATGATATAACTAATCGCATCTCCGCAGTATCTAGCACATATTTCTTTCTGCCAACGGGCCAATTTATATCGAAAGGACAATATTTTCCGCCGGCTTTAAGCACCGCTAACATTGCTACTATTGCTGAGCAAGATCGCGGCATATGTATACCAATCGTATCGCCTCTTTCGATACCTAACTCTATTAACCTGACGGCGCAGGTATCACTCAATTTATCCAGTTCAGCATAACTCAATTCCCCCGCACTATCTGCAATAGCCGTTTTTTCCGGGTACATACCGACCTGTTGCTTAAATAAAGCCAATATCGACTGTTCAGTATCAATGCCATTTTCTGCTTCAACAGCATTTAAATAAAAGGGATTAGCGATTAGCAACTCAGAAATTTTACAATCAGAGCGTATTTTATTCGCCCAAGACTCCACCATATTCATCATAGTGATGACATAATCTGAACCGTATATCGAAGTCACTTCACAGGATATCCGCTCGTTATCATGTTCAAAGAATAATTGCGATAAGGCGCGCTCAAAGAATTCATAAGACTCTTTTTGGCAATTTTTCAATATAACAGCTAAAGGGAAAGTGACTGTACTATCAAAAATGTTTTGAAAAGATGCTACGGCATACGCCAACTTTTGCTGAATATTTGTTGAAGCAGCTACGATCACCTCTTTTAAGGTACACTCACTATCAAAGTTAAACGGTAGGCATAATACCTTTGGTCCAGTTGAATCTTCGAGATAATTTCCAGTAACAACAGTCACCTCAGAACTCTTCAACATCATTGCCTGCGCATAAGCGGCCAAAGACACGAGCAATATGCTCAACCGTTTATTTGAACCATTTGCAATTGAGAGTAAGGTCTTTGAAGTTTCTTCAGAAAAGCTAAACTTTGTTGGTTTAGATGAGATATCTTTACAATAAGAAATCTCGTACTCTGGGCTACGATATTCAGATAAAAATCCCTTCCAATAACTTACCGTAGCTTCACTAATTACATTACTATTATCAACCATTTTAATATCTCATCTTTAAAGTTAATTAGCCATTCCACTTCATCGTAATTTCTAACTCACCAGTATGTTCATCCACACCTTCTTTTTCCTCGACAAAGCCATTCATTTTATAAAAATCTCTCGCCAGTTTATTTTTTGAATAAACGTTAAGAACTAAATCACTCCTTTTACCGAAGGCATCGAATAGTAATTTCTTTCCAATTCCTTTACCTTGAAAATCAGGATGAACAAATATCGATGCCAGAATATTATCAACCAAACTGATAAACCCAACAATTTCATCATTATATTTGGCAACTACAGTTTCAGCGCCAGGAATATATATATTCATCATATCCTCCTTACATGAGTGCCAAAAACTCTCGCTAACAAAATGATGACACTTAATTGAAGCAAGATACCAAATATCTACAACTCTTCTTATCTCTTCCGCATCGCCATTCAACTCTGTTAAGACCACGTTTTTAATAGATTGTAAAGTCATTATCATTTATCTCCATATTTATTAATGAGTAAAACTGACTCTTTTCTTCATTTTTCCACGACGTTCCGCTAGTCGGTCTCGTCTCGACATAGCCTCTTCTTTATTGACCAGGTTTATTTCCTGTTTTTCACCGGACTCAATATAGGAAATAAGAGTCGCCATATTCGTGTATGTGAAGAAATCGACAACTTTTAACGGGAAAGGCAGGAACTCATTCAAAACATTTGTAATTCTAAGCAGTTTTATTGAGTTAGCCCCCAAATCAAAGAAACTGGTTTTAAGGTCTATTTGATCTACCTCTAAAATTGAGGAGAATACCTCAAGCACTTTATCTTTATAGCTTGAACCCTCTAAATCAGCAATATTTTGGCTCGTTAAATCAAGATCAGGCAGGCTTGCTAAATCGACTTTCCCATTTGTAGTTAATTTAATTTCATCCACCGCTTTAAATATGCCAGGCACCATGTAATTAGGAAGAGATTCAGATAAATAACGTCTTAGGCTATTCTCTTCAATATTTTGACTAGAAACGTAATAAGCAACTAGTTGATCTTCTCCATGAATCTTCTTAATAACCACAACGGCATTATGGCATGCGTCATATGACTTTATTTTTGTCGCTATTTCATCTAGCTCAATTCTATAGCCTCTCAATTTTATTTGATTGTCTACTCTACCGATATATTCAATGTCACCCTCACCGTTAAAGAAAGCTAAGTCACCGGTTTTATATAGTTTTGATTTATGATCAAAAGGACTATCAATAAATTTTTCAGCAGTTAAATCTGGCCGATTCAAATATCCTCTGGCAAGGACTCTTCCCCCGATATAGATCTCACCGGGAACACCTATTGGTTGCGGGTGTAAATTTTTATCTAAGATATATATTTTCGCGTTATTTATCGGTCTACCTATGGGAACAACTGGGTTTTCTTGTTGATCTTGTTGATATCGATAGATCATACAACCAACCGTGGCTTCTGTCGGGCCATATTCGTTACAAATAGTTACGCCAGGTTTCAGTTTATCCGTGATTTCTTTACACAATTTACTTTCTAATTGTTCGCCACCGAGAATAAACGTCTGTAATGAACTTTTATTATCGCAGATTTGATTGAGTAGATTTAATTGCGAAGGTGTGATCTTGACATGACTTAGATTTTGGTTTTTAGCCACATCTTGCAACGCTTCAAATGACTCTTTATCGATAATTTCTATTTCTCCGCCAGAAATTAGCGGGCACCAAATAGAAGTTACGGTTAAGTCAAACGCAAGACTGGTAAACAAAGGATAAACCGAACGATAACTATCTGAATGGTAAGCGCTAATAGCCCAGTAGACATAGTTCATAACCGTGTGGTGTTCTAGCATCACTCCCTTCGGTTCTCCGGTAGATCCTGAGGTAAATATAGTATATACAAGGTCATTTTCAGAGTATGCCAAATTTGGCCTTTGATTGCCACCTTCGTTTACCTTCGATAAACTGAGCAAATCATCATGATAAATAATATGTTTAATCCCATTAGATAAAATCTTGTTTACCCGCTCTTCCGGGGTAGATATATCGATTGGAACATAGGCAGCACCTAATTTATTTATCGCAATTAACAGCGCTATCGTATGAATGCTAGCACGGCATTTAACTGCAACCAATTCCTGATGCTTAACGCCTTTTGAATAGAGATTGTTTGCAATTTGGTTAGATAGCTCATCAAGTTCCGCGTAAGTGACGCTAATACCTTGTTGTCTAATGGCGATATCATCTTGATATTTTTCTACCGCCGCCTGCCATGCGAAAGTTAAGTGAGCAGGCCCAGGTAATGAAACATCATTATTATTAAAATCAATAATTAACTGATTATATTCCTTTTCATCTAAGAAACAGAGTTCAGATAATGTTTTTTCTGCATTATACGCTATCGATTTTAATATTCTGGTGAACTGTTTCAGGATGCTATTAATAAAATATTGTTCGTATTTTTCAGCATTATAACTGAGTTTTAAAATCGCGGAGTCAAGTAAATTGACTTCTAAGCTCAGATTGAAATTTGTGGTTTCAGACGTTGTATATGAAAGAATATCCACACTGGTTGACATCTGTTGTAACCTTCTTGAAATTGGGTAATTCTCTATCACCACAATACTATCAAAAAGATTATGTTTTATTTTATTAACGCTTTGTATTTCAGATATTGGATACTCTTTATAAGCATCCCGCTCCAATATCGTGGTTTGTACACTCTTCATGATGCTTAAAAGCGTCGTTTGACTAGAGAGATTATTAATTAACAAAGGTGGTGTTTGAATATATAAACCAATGCTATTTTCAATGCCAGCAATTAAATTATCTCTACCGGATACTGTGGTACCAAAGCAAATGGATTCAGAATCATTACACTTAGCTAAAACAATTGACCAAGCTGCGTATATTGCAATAGCCAGCGTAAATCCATTATTTTTACAATATAACTCGACCGCGTTTATTAGATTTTTATCTAATGTGCATTCAATTTTACCGACGCCTTTTGAGAGCAAGTTTTGTTTACTTGGTAAACTCATTGCCGCGTCCTGAGATATGGCACCCTGCCAGAACTCTCTTGCTTCATTACATTGCTTCACTTTATTTAAATGAACAATATAATCTTGATAATCAAAAATGTTGCCAACACATTTTAATTGAGGATGATCATAATAATCCCAAAATTGGGTTATTAATAGACCCAGACTCCAACCATCCATGCAAATGTGATGATATTGAACATGGAGAATATAATTATCTTCGCTTACTTTATATAAGTTAATTTTGATTGGGCAACGTTCTAAGTCAATTTCAGTTTTTTGAGAAACTATCTCATTAATATTTTCTTGATCTGCCCTATAACTATTATTTTCAAATGTTCTGAAATCTATGTGAAGCGGTTTATTGTCAAAAATAATCTGAACTGGATGGCTTAATCCTTTCCAGCGGTAAACCGTTCGTAATGCTTGATGTTCCGATACCACTCTGTTCCACGCAATTTCTAATTTCTTTTCATCAATCAGACCCGCAATGGTTAAGGTAAAGTTTGTCACATAAACATCTTTACTGCCCTCTTCAATGGAATGATAAAGCATCCCTTCTTGCATTGGACTTAAAGCGACAATGTTATAATTCACAGGCATTTTCTAATCCGTCCATTCCATTATATTTTATGTGACTTATATATTTCATGGGCATTTTCTATGCCCATTAATATATTGGAAATTTTCAAATACCCATCTGATATTACGGTTGTATTTCGCATATCCTGGAGCATACAGTAGTAATGTTCCAAGCTTTCTGTCTCAATAATGACAATATCTTGAAAATCAGCAGAAAACCCTTCCGAGTCTACGGTTCTAAGACTAATAAAATCATGGTACTTCAGCAGAATTTCAGGCAGCGATTCATTCTGCAATTGCTCTCTTTGAGAACGATTTAAAGCATTCCATTTATCACTAAAAACCAATGTCCAAATAATCACATATTTCATATAAATCACCGATTGAAACTCAGATCGCTTGCTATTTTATTTATCAAGCTACTTGGAAAACTATTAAGGTAAAAATGATCTCCATCAAAAGTACTATGAAGGAATTTACCATTTATATAATCTTGCCAGGAAGAGATCATTTGAGGAGTGACTGCAACGTCATATAGGCCGGAAAAACTATGTACTGTCGTTTTATCACTAATTTTCGCATCACTCATACGCCAGGACTCTATTATTCTAAAATCACTCCGCACAATATCTAACATCATTTTCATAACCACACGGTCTTCACAAAAGTCCTTCGAACCGCCCAATTTCTCAAGATATTCGGTTAACTGATCATCATTGAATGACGCACGAGATAAATTCTCTTTATTTTTTAAGTGCGGAGGTTTGAAAGCTGAAATACCTAACCAAACAGGGGACAGACCTAAATTCTGTAACCTTAGCGTTAACTCATACGCGATAAGGCCCCCCATACTATGGCCGAAAATAGCAAATGGCTTATCCGTCTGAATTTGATTCAGAAATAACTCGATAACCTGCTCCATCGATTCCGGGAGCGGCTCACCAAAACCCATGCCTCTTCCCGGTAACTCAAGAGCGATACACTTTATCCAGCCCGGCAATAAATGTGACCAAGGTCGATAAAGCATGTGCGAACCACCAGCATGGTGAATCAAATAGAGCCGAACATCAGCATTTTTACTATTGTTAATATCTATAAAATTTTTCATATTTTTAAAAACGTCAATAAAATGGAGCGGGTTTCACTCCATTATATCAATCCACTAAAAGTTAAATTCTAAAAGAGTCTCATCTTTAGGAATATCCAAATTCACTTCTGCATGTTTAAAGTATTCAGAAATAGGAACATCCGAATGATTTAAGAGTTCATTGACCAAATCAATATATCTCTCTATGAAAAATTTAATCTTTTCACTGGTAAATAATGCACTCTTATATTCAAAGCTAAATTCGTATCCACCATTTATTTCTTTCACAAAGAACGCCAGGTCAAATCTGGAGCTTTCTTGTTCTATTTCATATCGACTTAGCTTCAAATTAGGCATTTCAAAATCAGCCATGCCAATATTCATATATGAAAACACAGTATCAAATATCGGCATTCTATTTTTCTTAGGTTTTACATTTATTGCTTTAACTATTTCTTCAAATTGAATATTAGCATTATCAAATGATGAGATAACAACATCAGAAGCAGAGTTAACTAAATCTCTAAAAGTCATCGTTTCATCAAAATCAAATGGAATTGGCAGAAGGTTGACAAACATCCCTATGACATCTTGCAACTCACTTTGTGGCCTACCTAATATGGGCGTTCCAATACAGAATTTCGCCTGCTTTGTTAAATCAGCTAATAGCAAATAGTAGGTAGATATGAAGATCATGAAATTGGTCGCACCATCTCTACTGAACATATTAACCAATCGTTCTGTAGTTTCATTTTCTAAATAAAAGTAAAGTCTCTCCCCACAATCATCTGTGATATGTTCCCGGTCAAAATCACATGGGAGTTTAATTTCTGGTATGTTTTTCAGCTTGTCTAACCAAAAATCCTTTTGCGCTAATACCCTACAACTATTTGCTATTTCACTTTGCCAAATAGTGTAATCTTTATATTGTATATTGAGAGGAGCTAATTCTACCCCCTGGTAGATATCCAAGAAATCTCTCACAAAAATATCCTGAGATAAACCGTCAGATATAATGTGGTGAATATCCAAGAAGAATAGATATTCATATTGTTTTAATTCAATAAGAATCGGCCTAATTAACGCATCTTTATGTAAGTTGAATGGTTTTATTAACCGCTTTATCTGCTCTTTAACTTGCAGCGGATTTAATCCTGCTGTATTGAATTTAATATGCTTGAGTTCAACAGTGGGTTCTTTGTGACACTTTTGTCTTGGTTCACCATTAACTAATATTATCGAAGTTCTAAGGGATTCATGTCGTTGGATTAACTTCTGTAGCGTTTCACTGAATTTTGCTATATCCAAGTGGCCGACAATATTAAAAACCGCAGTTTCATTATAAGCAACAGATCCTTTATCGAACATTTGTTGCAAATAGATACGTCTCTGACCGGGAGATAATGGATATGAATCCTGTTCAGCAACAGGTTGAATCGCCTGATATCCCGATGTTTCGGATTGACTTCCGGCAAATTCGGCAATTTCTTTGACCGTTGGATGTTTGAAGAAATAGGTCAATGGTACATCAATATTACAGCTCTTGTGTATCTGCGATAGTAAAGTGATCGCTTTAAGAGAGTTGCCGCCTAAATCGAAGAAATCATCCTCTATGCCTAACGGCTTGATACGTAAAAACGCTTCCCATATTCCGACTAGCTGAGTTTCAATTTCGTTACCAGCGGTAACAAAGTCACATTCAAGATCTGGCCTGCCTGAATACTCTTTATTGCTATTATCATTCCCTTGCTCTTCAAGTTGGCTTGGTTTAGACCATTGCGCAATGCGGGCATTAATGTCAGCGGTCGAGATAATTAAAGCGTCTTTTTCTTGATAATTGAGTACATCAGCCAGTAATAAGATACCTTCTTCTTTCGTTACCAATAAGTGCGACAAACTGGTGCCAATTTTTTCATTAATGTCACTTTTTACCGCGACTTCCCAACCATCCCAATTGATCAATGTCCAATTATTCTGGTTATATTGGTTGTGCTGAATGACAAACGCATCTAAATAAGCACTAGCGGCGGCATAAGCATAGAAACCAAGTCCCCCCAAGATTGGCGCAAGTGATGAAATAACAACACAGAAATCATAATCAATTTCCGCTAACGCTTGCTCTAAGACTTCAATTCCTTTTTGTTTAGCTTCAAGGTGTGCCTGAATATAAGCCTTATCAGTTTCAATAATAGACCTTAGTGACGCCTCTCCTGTAATTCCCGCCAGGTAGAATACGCCGTCTATCTTGACATGATCTTTAATGACGTTTTGAACAAGTTCAGACATGGCATCTAGCTCTTTCGCATCAGCTTGGATCAGCTGCAACGAAGAAGCCTGTTTATCTATTTGTTGCCAAGAATTATCCAAATGGGAGCCAGAGCGCGACGTAATAATTAAATTAGCTTGATATTCTTTAGCGAGGTAATTTGAAAACGTTTTACCAATAAAGCCCGCGCCACCAATCAATAAGTAAGTCCCTTCCTTTTTCAGGCTGGCGTGATTTCGATCGGCTAAAGGCATATAAGGAACGAAATCCTCACACCATCTTCTGTTATTGCGATACGCAACAGTCTCGCTTCCACCATAGGCAATTTCAGCAAGTAACTTGGTCGCCCCGCAATCTGTTGCCATATCGCCAACATCTATCGCACGACAAGATAAATCTGGAAACTCTTGCCGGATCACGGTACTGATTGCCATAACCGCCGCTGATGATGGATCAATGCTCTTTTCATTGCATACCACGACGGCATATTTCACCAGCAAAGTGATATTTTTAAGAGTACTGTCGGCTGTTTGCGCACGATATGACTTTAAGAGATGAAGAATCTGTGACAGCAATTCATCGACAGCCAGCGCTGAGTCAATGCAATCAATAACAATGTTCGATACAGAAACATGACTCTGTTCGAGCAACTTAAAGAATTGATTAAAGTCTTCTTGGTTATCGAGTCTAATTTGGTTTTCGCCATCCAGATCAAACACCTTCTCGTTGCCCACATGAATCTTTATTAATTTCTTGTAGTAACGTTGTAAGCTACTCTCCATACAGCATGTTGGCGCCAATGGCTGTCCGAGTCGTAGCAAGAGCGTTGTTTCATCACTTGATGGCGCATTTGATGTGCTCAACGGCTGTTGTTTCCAGCCATGTTGATAAAACCAGTCAGACATCCGCCCTTTCCGTTCAACTTTTTTCTCTGCTTCTATTGCGCTTGGTGCGTTAGAGAAAATATTCAGGAAATTTGCTTCCTTGGGCCAAAAAACGCTTCTATCGAAAGCATATCCGGGCAATGGGATACGCCTGCAATTATCGGTAAATCGCACCTTATGCCAGTCAATCTGAACGCCTTGTTGCCACAGTTTACCCAACGCCCCCCAATATGAATAAGGAAGATCTGGCGCCTTGATCTCTTCTGGCAGTAACTGGATAAGCACATTAGAACGCTCCTCCTTAGAATCATCTTGAGAGAGATATCGCCGTGTGAGATTGATCAGATCGCGGCCAACACCCACTTCAATAAAAATAGAAGCTTTGTGTTTCTCAATCAGATGCTCAAATCCCTTGACGAAGCAGACTGTACGTTCAGCCTGTGCTGCCCAATATTCCGCTGACATTGCCTGCGAGGCAGTTAACGGCAGTCCCGTCACGGAAGAAATGAGCGGGATCTTTGACGCACTGAGATTAAATTGAGCTATCACAGCCTGGAGTGCGCCATTAATTTGTTTCATCGCCGGCGAGTGCGCCGCATGCCTAGACTTGATTGGAGTAGTCAGAATACGCTTTTTCTTAAGTATCGCGGCGAACTCTTCGATGTTTGCTTCCGATCCCGATACAACGCACGAGTCTTTATTGTCAATCGCCACAACGATCCCTGCCGGGCATATGGCGTTAACCTCTGCAACAGGCAGCGGGATACTCAACATCGCCCCCGTTGGCAAATCTTGCATGAGTTTGCCACGAGCAATCACAAAATTAATGGCATCTTCTAAGGAAAACACCTCCGCAATTGTCGCGGCGACCAATTCACCAAAGCTGTAACCGAGTAAGCTTGAGGGTTGAACGCCAAGTTCCATCAGGCAACGAGCGAGCGCATACTCAACAATAAAAATGGCAGGTTGAGCGTACTTCGTTTTCTGTAATTCATTTGCAACACCATCGGTAAACCACCTTTCTTTCAGAGATTCACCTAAATGGTGAGACGCTATCGCAAGGCAATGGTCAACAATATCCCGGAATTCCGTATGAGTATCATACAAGGCACGCGCCATATTGGTATATTGCGCTCCCTGACCGGGCAGCAGAAACACAATTTGATGCTCTGCCCCAGACGCTTTTGTCGGTTGGGAACTGGGTTTTCGCAGGGCTTTAATTAAGTCGTCGCATGAAGAAGCAACCACTGATTTTCGATATTTATGATGTACTCGCCCCTCCTGCAATACATACGCAACGTCAGATAACCTGATGTCCTGCTTAGTCTGGAGCAAGTCAGCTAAATTATGTTGATTATTGGTGAGTGATTCAGGCGTTTCACCGGAGAGCAAGAATACATTCGGTAATGTCTCGGCCTCTGTTTTCAGAACGGTTGGTTCATCCGCTTCCGCTAAAATGATATGGGCATTCGTCCCGCCAATACCAAATGAACTGACGCCGGCAATACGTTTCTTATTTCCTGAAACTGCCCACTCCATTGGTCTATCTACGACTTTGAACGGCGTTTCTTCAATATGTAGTTTGTCGTTAGGCGCCTTATAGTGAAGGGTTGGTGCGAGTTTCTTATTTTTTAAAGACATCACCGTCTTTATGACACCGGCAACACCAGCCGCTTCATCCAGATGCCCGATATTACTTTTCACCGCACCAAGCATGCATAGATGATTCGAGTCGCCGAACACTTTAGATAGCGCTGATACCTCAATCGGATCACCTATCTCAGTAGCAGTGCCATGACACTCGATATAGCTAATCTCCTCCGGTTCAACGCCAGCCAACATTTGAGCGCTGGCTATCACTTCCGCCTGTCCTTGAACACTCGGAGCGGTAAATCCAACTTTGCGCTGACCATCATTGTTTATCGCGGAGCCTTTGATCACCGCATGAACATAGTCATTATCTTCGATGGCTCTATCCAAAGGCTTAAGCAACAAAATGCCGACCCCACTGCCGCCAACAGTCCCATTGGAGTTAATGTCGAAAGGTCGGCAGTGACCATCCGCTGAACGCACCATGCCTTGCTGATACAGGTAGCCAGACTCTTGAGGTAACGTTAAAGAAACCCCGCCAGCCAAAGCTAAGTCACAATCTCCACTTAAAATTGACTGACACGCCGTATGAATAGCAACCAGCGACGTTGAACAAGCGGTGTGGATCGCCACTACCGGTCCATTCAACCCCAGACGATATCCGGTTCTTGTGATGATGGACTCAGGTAAATTCCAATTCACCACATCGAATGTTTCAGAGGGAGTAAGCTTGCTCTTTAATAAACTCGATATCCAAGGAATGTTTGAAGCCGCCCCGGCAAATAGACCTATTCTTTCATCACTAT
Organism: Photorhabdus akhurstii; assembly: GCF_019090985.1. Lineage (NCBI taxonomy): Bacteria > Pseudomonadati > Pseudomonadota > Gammaproteobacteria > Enterobacterales > Morganellaceae > Photorhabdus > Photorhabdus akhurstii. The sequence goes on from NZ_CP020335.1 coordinate 4,959,925, forward strand.
TTTGGCCTATATAAGCAGCGTCCTCCAATGCGTGCCAACAGCATTCGTGTAATAATCGACACTGCGGGTCCATCTTATCAACTTCGTCTTTTAAATATCCGAAAAGATGATTATCAAAGGATTTATAATCTTCAAGCGTCGCTTTAGCTGCTACAAAGTTGGGATTATTGATATCTTCTGCTTTATAACCATTAGCAAGGAGTTCATCTTGCGTGAATCTTTTAATGCTTTCTTTTCCTGATATTAAATTTTGCCAAAACTCCTCTGGGTTTTCAGCATCTGGAAATCGGCATGCCATGCCAACGATGGCAATATCAAATGAATCTGTCATAAGTTAATAACCCAAATTTAAATTGAAAGCATAGATAATTCAGAGATTAAGTGTTCAAGTTCAGTACTTGATAATGAAATAGTAGGAAAATCACTGGGTATATAAAAGTCCTTGAAATCATAATTATTTAAATCGATAAGTTCCTTGAGCTTACTCTCCATGACATTAATGATATTTTCAATTTTAGGAATATCTATCAACTGCTCAATGTAACTCACACTCACTTTACACCCTTGCTCCCAATAAATATTGAAATCAAAAGCTTCCGTATAGATATTATCCACACTGGAAATCGCATGAGGGTAAATTGACTTGATGTTCACAGCGCCCTGATGAACCGATCCGGAAAAATCACCTAAATAATTGAACTTCGGTACATTGTGAATACGACTTAAATGTTTTTCTGTCGAGCAATGGCGAATGGATTGATAGGCCATACCATTATCATTAACCCGACGCATAGCTATTTTTGTCTTTTTTACATGGGAAGATATATTATCTTCACAGTGGCATATGAGTGGATAAATTGACGTGAACCAGCCGATATTATGGCTTAAATCCACTTCACTCTGTTGTGAACTTCTTCCGATACCTTCAAGCTCAACGGTAAAATTATTTTTATTGAAAGTTTTAAATAATGAGTAGGTAAACAGTGAGAAAAATAATTCATTGGGCTTGAGTTTCAATATTCCACATAATTTGGTAAAACTGTCAAAGTTAACACCGGCTATTTCACTGGTTAGCAAACCCACCGTTAATTTACGATTATATAAGTCTTGATACGTAAATAAAGAAGCGCCACTGATTTGCTGTTGCCAAAAGCCGATCTCATCAACACTGACTGTTTTTGCATAATGTTCAGTAAAATCAATCCATCTGGCGTAATTATTATTTTGTTGGCGTAATTTAAGCGGCTGATGATTTAAATGCTGCTCAACCAGTGTATTTAAGTCTGTTATCAAAATATGCCAGGATACGCCATCAATAATCAAATGATGGGCAATAAGCAGTAATTCGGTCTCGTTACCATCATCAAGGATAATTGCCTGAAATAACTCAGATTCAGGCCAGCTTGACGCCTCCAGATGCGTTCTCGCCACATATTCCCGTTGCTCAAACCCCGTCACATTCACTCTGCGTGTTTTAACATGCCTCATCTCCTCCCGTACTTGTAAAGTAAAGTGTTTATCTTTTACATAGCTATTCAGGATTGGATGGAATGATACCAACGCATCCAAGATCTTATCCAACTCGGTTTGAGTTAAACATGATGGGAAAGATAAGGAGAGCATTTGGTGGTATATCTCTTTCTTTCCTAACAACAGGCCGCTAAACCATTTCATAATTGGCGTGGGCGAGAAAGTCGATATCTTGACGGCTTCTTCTGGCTCCATAAATATCGCCCGACTGTCAATATGGCGACACAATAATTTTGGCGTCGGTAACTGGAGCACTTCCTTCGCGACTACGCTAATGCCTTTTTTCTGGAGCAATGTGACTAATTGGATAGCTTTTATCGAATCACCGCCAGATTGATAAAAGTCACTGTGTATAGATAGCTCTGTACAACCCAATACCCGTCTAAACTCTTCGAGCACCGATATTTCTAAGGCGCTCATTTTCTCATTGTCATTAGTACCTATTTTATCATCTTCAAGCTCAAGCAATTTGGCGCTATCAACTTTACCGTTAAAGGTTAAAGGAACTTCACGAATACATTTAATCAATTGTGGAACCATATAGTGGAGTAAATGACTCGATAAATACTGTTTTAATTCTTCTCCACTGACAGCCGATCCCTCCGACAAAACAACAAACGCTTTTAAGATTGAGGCATCAGAATTAGCTTCGTCGATCACTATGGCGACATCCTGAACGTCCTTGTACTCGAGTAGCTTTGTCTCTATCTCTTCGATCTCAATTCGATGTCCCCTGATCTTGACCTGTTTGTCGATACGGCCTAAATAAGTGACTTGCCCATATTCGTTGCGATAGGCGAGATCACCGGATAAATAGGCTCGTTGTCTTGGATAAAATCGATCAGTAATAAATCTGTTCTGAGTCAACTCCGAACGATTCCAATAACCGGCGGACACGCCATTTCCAGCAATAACCATTTCACCTTTCATGTAAGGAATACAATGGCGTCCATAACCATCCACAATATATATCTGCGTATTGTCGATAGGCTCGCCAATCGGCACGGAAACATCGCTATCTTTGGCGGGATCAAACTGGTGAATCATACAGCCAACCACGGTTTCTGTGGGTCCATATTCATTAAAAATATCGGCTTTACCGCCAAATTGAAGGTATGTGTGATTTGCAACGCTGACTTTTAAATTTTCTCCACCAACGATAAAACGTTTAATCGCACAATGAGGGCCGATAATTTCATGTTGGATAGCGCGTAAATGTGACGGTGTACATTTCACGACGGTCGCCACGCCATCGTGAATAATATCGCTCAGGATAAAGTTTGATGTTTCTGTATATACCTTAATAGCCGAGCCGGAAATCAGCGCCGGGAACAGTGAAGTCACCGTTAAGTCAAAAGTCAGCGGTGTATAATATGCCGCGACATCAGATTTTTCGGGGTAATAAACTTGGGCGGCCCACCGGCAATAATTTACAAGCTCTGGTTGACGAATAATTGTCCCTTTCGGCAAACCTGTGGAACCAGAAGTATATATTAGATATGCTTCACTTGTAGGTTCACACCTGACTGGTAATGGCAATAAGTCATTTTGTGGCAAAGTTTCAGATAAAGCCGCACTATCGCAATAAGCAACACCTGCCGGCAGTAATGATGCCCAATCCTGGTTTGTAATAACTAATGCACATTCGCTATCGGACAAAATATATTTTATTCTTTCCTGCGGTAAATCCTTTTCAAGCGGAATATATGTCGCGCCAACGGCCATAATAGCCAGTAAAGTTGCGATTTGCTCTGCGCTTTTAGGAAGCAAAATAGCCACTCGAGATCCGCCAGAAACCCCGTGATTTAAGAGATTAGCGCTGATTGTGCTAACTAAGATCCGAAGCTCTTGGAAAGTCAGTGATCTATTTTCTTCAATGATTGCCAGCCGATCTTTATTGCTCTCCACACTCTGTTCAAATAACGATATCACCGTTGCAGCGGTCGGTTCGGCATTGTTAGCCCCCGTTTCAATCAGCTTAAGATTATCTTCTCTTAATGGCGCAACCATCAGCAACTGGCGATGTGGATCAACACTAACTTCATCCAGAATCTCAATTAATAAATTAATTACTGCGTCAATCTGCGGCGGCGTATATTCCTCTACTTTATAGTCACAATATATTTTTGTCGTTCCCTCATTCAATAACTCTTTAAAAAGGAATTGAATTGAATATTGCTGTTCACCGGGGAATATATCCTCGACAATCAATGGGTATTCACCGAGAACCAACTCATATTTAGTGTTAGCATAGTTGTAGCTAACATCAAATAAATCATTAACCGATGCCCCGGCTCTCGTCTCTTTAACCAACTCGGTGTAATCATATTTTTGGTGTCGGTATATCTGATTATTATTCTCTAAAGCTAATTTAATTAAACTGGAGAAATCGGTGTATTCATCCACTGCTATTTGTGTCGGAACAGTAGATACCGTCATTGAATTCCGCACAAGATTGGTCTTTTTCCTACCATGAAGTGGTATACCAAAAGAGACTTGTTTATTCCCTGAAAGCCGGGATAGCAAAAGAGCAATAACAGCATAGTAAAATACGTTTTCCGTACATCCTAATGTTGCGCAGACATGCTTTATTCTCTTTGATACCTGATGAGGAATATCATAAATTTTCCGTATGGCTTTGGTTGAAAGAGTTCTATTGCCCAAAATAAAATTACTGTTTTCTCCCTTGCCAGCCAGGAAATTACGCCAAAATAACTTATCTTTATCATATTGACGACTAGATGAATATTTTTCTTCTAATGCCAAAAAGTAACTTTGATCATCGCTAAACTCACAATACACAACATCATTCAATGGATTATTATAACACTCACAAACCCTGGCGATAATATTTTGCATCGTCACGCCATCACAAACTAAGTGATGTATTTTGATTAAAAATCCACATTTTGAATCAGATACTTTATACAAACAAAAATAATATAAACATGTCCCTAAATCCATTTTCCGAGACATACACGCTTCGCGCCATTGTTCAAATTCTCTTTGTGGATTTTCTCTATTACGAAAATCAATAAAATCGATATTATTTTCCACTCGGCTATCTAAAATAAGTTTCGGTGGAATCTCATCATTTAAAGTGAAATTTAGACTTTGTGTTTCTTTAATAACTCTCTGTATCGCATTAGTTAACCTTGTGAAATCCAATTCCGTTTCAACACTACAAGTACCACCAATATTAAACATGCTGGTCCCTTGGTGTTTCAACTCAGTTACCCAAACGCCTTTTTGAATCCCTGTCATTTCATATGATTTGCTACTAATAGACATAATTAAATCCGTATAAATTTAAATTCTGAACATTTTAAAAAATCAAACCTCTATCAAACTCAATGCACTGAGCGGTGACGATATAAAACCTGAGAGAACAGAGAGAGACAAAGGAGCAAAAGAAGCACAAGAGAACAATACAAAACCCAAAAGCTATTAGGCATCCAAATCATAAATGTCGCCCAAGATAATCCAAGCAACACATTTGGCAAGGTCAACATGACCAACAGAGCAATAATGAATAAAGCAGATAAAATTGTCGCTTTCACAACGCCAAAGTTTGCAAGCCAACTTATATTTTTTCCTTTTAAGTTTAAATAAATTAACAAGAGGCAAGCCAAAATCACAAATACACTAACAATGAGAAAAGTTCTATCAAAAGTATCAAATAACTCAAGCTCTTTAACGGTACTTAGCCCGGTAAAGTCACCGCCTTGAGCAAGCTGTTCCATTGCTTGCTTGCCAAGTTCAAAAGTAATATTGCTATTAACATTTGCCATCACAGCAACCGCAGCGCCAGAATCCAGATCAACGGCAACGTAACTAGAGAAGGTTGGATTCATTCCGGTATGAAATACCCTGTTCCCCTGTTTATACCATCCCAAGGTATATAGCGTTTTTTCGCTTTCGTTGGTATCAACACCCAACTTACCTGAAAAGACCCGTTTTTTGGCATTAAGGAGAGTTGAATCCGTATTGCTGCCTAAAAATCTCAACCAGTTAAGCATGTCAGACGCATTAGTTTGTATATATCCGGCGGGTACATTAGCCAAGACAAATGGCGCATCATATGGTCTGGCTTGCAAAAAACTGATTTGATGGCCGACTGCCTTTTTCGCCACGTCTGGAAGAACGGAAGTCTCATTCATCTGTAGCGGCGCTAAAATATAGGTTCTCAGCAGTTGTTGATAAGATTGCCCAGAAACTTTCTCCATCATTCTGGCTGCAATATCGTAATTGAGTGTGGCGTATGCATGTTGCTGCCCCGGCATCGTTTGCAAGTTAATTAACTTAATTTCATCGATAACTTGCGAAAGCCCTTTTTGAGGCTGGGAATAGAGCATATCAATGGTTTTAAAAGGCAGGCCCGATGTATGGTTAAGCAATTGCAAAAATGTCACATCAACGCTTTTACCATCGTAAATCGTTTTTATCGATGGCAATATTGATGAAACTTTGGTTTGGGGCAATATTTTGCCTTCCTCTATCATCTTGGCCGCAATTAAACCGGTAAAAGATTTACTTACCGATGCCAGCTCAAAAATAGTCTCTTTATTTAGATTTTGCGTACCGTTTCTATTCTCATTTGTTAACAATATTATGTTTGATTTTTTATTCTTGTCGACCGTCACCATAACTAATTCAGGTATCTTGCCAAACTCCATATATTGCAAAATTTGACTTTTCAAATTCTCATCTGCCGAGCTCACGCCGGAAAATAGCAGAAGGAAAACCATAATAAAACACTTCATAACAGCCCCATTCACATTTAATATTCTATTTCACTTCACACCGGATATTTCGAATAACTAATACCACTCTCACAATCTATCTAAACATGCTCGTTTAGAAACTAAATTTCCTAGCGCGATGAGAGAAAGCACAACAGCCAGAATAAATACCAGTAAGTCCACCGAAAATAGAATCAGAGGAAAGCATTCAACACCAAACAAAAAAGACAATGAAAAAGTTAAAGCAACTTGCAAGAAAAGTTTAAGGAAAACCAATAACATCGAATATTTCTCTTTTTTTACGCTTTGTAGAAAGCCGATAAATACCAGCAACCCACCAAGGAAGAACAAACCTAAAAAAATAAAAAAGGAAATATTCAAAACTGTTAATAACAGACTTTTATCATCAGTGAATAAACCATATAGATGTTCCGGCAACGCAATAACCAATAAAGTCATTGATATTGAATAAAATGCAGCATATAACAATGCCACCTTTAATGACTTTATACAGCGATGATATTTTTCCGCGCCAAAGTTATAACTTGATAAAGTTTGCAACGCCGACATCATGGCTATCAACGGTAAGACGACAAAGCTTAATACCCGGAAAACCAAGTCGAAAGCACTAATCATATCACCTGAGTTTTCAACTCCACTCGCTTTGATGAGATAATTGATAGTGAAAATAAGTATTCCATATGACAAATTGCCAATCAGTGTCGGCAATCCGATAAGCACTATATCCTGGCACTCTTTTATTTCTATCGTGAAATAAGTCGGTGAGAGAATAAGGCGAGTACGATCACTATGAAAGAGTACAACTGCACATATTAGCGCGACAGTATTTGCCAGTATTGTGGCAACCGCGGCGCCAAACATTCCCATGTCGAATATAACAATAAAGATGGCATCAAAAGCAACATTAAGAATAGATGCACAGAGCATTATTGAGAACATGGCATTGGTTTTACCTTCTGCTCGTAACAGATCACCCAAAATAGTCGCTATCATGATAATAGGCGCGCATAAAGCCAATGGCATGGCATAATCCAAAGCATAATTAATTATGCTTTCCGTCGCCCCAAGAAATAATAAAATCTCTCGTGCCCATGTTAGAAATAATATGCCAAAACAGATAGCACATACTCCCGCCATAAATATAGCTTGTGTCGCAACTCGATTCGCCAAAGCAGGTTTATTCGCGCCTAGAAATCTCGCTACTAAAACGGCAGCACCCGCTCCCAACATAACCCCGACCGCACCGACTAATAGCAGGATAGGGAAAAATATTGAAAAGCCTGCCATAGCATCTTTGCCAATATATTTAGTAATAAAGATAGCGTCAATTATTCCATAAAGCCCCTGAATTGACATACCAAAAAATACTGGAATTGATAATTTTAAATATGCAAAGGGCACGGAATCATTTGCCATGAAATCGGTATTTTTCAATGATATCTCCAATACAAAATGAATATATTTAAATATTGCTATATAGCGTGCAAGTGAGATTTTCCAACTTAAATTAATATCGCGTCATAGCTCTCATAACAAGAGCTATGACAGCAAATATCACTTTAGTTTTTCAATCACGAGTTTGCCAATCACGCTCTCAAGCAATTGTTTAAATAACGTCATTGTGCCGGTGATGTCGTTGGCATTGAGATTTTGATTATCAACGGCAATCAGTTTCCGAAGAGTTTCGGTCATACCCGCCACAGTGTCCGCCCACCATTGCGCATGATCAGGTATTGCCATCGCAAGGAAACGATGAAGAAGCTCCAACTGTGACAACCACCGTTTTATAAACTGCTCCAATTCACTCGATGTCATCGCCAATAACAACTCAGGGCTTTCCATCAATTTATTAACCGCACTTATACCAACATAATGGTGTATTGGCGTGTTTTCGTCCGTAATAGCCGTGTGAGTCTGTAATCCCGACAGAGTTTTATCTAGCGTCCCGCGTAATAGATGGTCAGTAGATAAAAACGCTCCAGTTTGAATAACCGATATAGCAAGATAAGGACGAGATTTGTGATACACCTCGTGAGATTTCATAAACTCAAGTCCTTTGAAACCGATAACAGTTTGCGCGAACTCATGATCACTTATTTCACCAAAGTAATTAAAGCTCCCGTCATAGACTTGATAGCCTCCTGGCGTGCGCCCAACCAAAACAAATGCATGTGGAATAACCTCTTCCTCATCGATTTCCAGATTATCAAATAGAGGCCGGAGTAAATATTCACTATCACTCAACCCGTAAGAAGGAGAAAACGGTAAGTGGTAATCTGAACCGGTGACAATAACCAGTTTTCCTTTCTCCAGTTCCTCTATGCAATACGCAGTGTAAGATGCCAAATCGTCAAAAAATTGCTTGTGATAGGAAAACGAGAAGCTTTCCTGCAACTGAGGCCAATCCAATAGCGCACCATAATTCTGATAGTCACTCAGGATATTGCCTTGTGAGTCTGAGGGCTGCACGCTAAAACCAAACAGTAAGCTTCCATCTGATGCTCGCATTAAGCTATTTGGACAATTCAATCCATAATCATGTTTTAGTTTCTCTCTCACTGCCGAATACATACAGCTCACATCATTGCCGTAAAACTCAGGTTTGAACTGTGTATTGTACTGCCAGCCGCTCGAGATAGATGGACGAGGCGTATCGATCAAATGGATGATCTCATTTAAGCTCTTTCGCGATAGCAACATATTCATATCAACGGGAATTTTTACAGACTTCGCTTTGGCGACGACTTGCACCGCTGATAGTGAATTACCCCCTAATGTGATGAAATCATCTTCCCCGTTCACATTACTGACACCCAGTACATCTTTCCAAATAATCTTGAGTTCTTCTGCCATACTCTTTGGCTGCGTAACGTCAGAAACTTGGCTTCTCGCTACACTTTGTGTAGACAATTGGGTTACGTCAGAACCGGCTTGACCCGAGAAAATGGCTTGTAGCCTTTTCACATCTTTAGGATATTCTTTACCTCGAATCGGCATAGGAGGAAGGTTTACCGAAGGTGCAACTGTCTCGTTCAATTCATGCTGCCAATCGACATTGACGTTCAACAGTGACAACATGCCCAGACTTTCCATGAGGCAAGTCTCCTCTTCTTTGCCACGACTAATAAGAGAAAGACAGACATGTTTTGCATTGAAATCCTGATGGTGTTTAATCAGCGACGACAAACCATTTCCAGGCCCCACCTCGACGAAAATAGCATCACCGCTTGCCAGTAATTCCTCCAGTCCTTGAGTAAAGCGCACCGGTTCACGAATTTGACGAACCCAATAGTGCGGTTCCACCATCAGATTTTTAGTACTCAATTCTCCGGTCACATTAGAGATGATAGGAAGTTTGGGTTCTGAGAGTTTCACGTCACCGATAACTCGCTCATAATCAGCCAAAATTGGCTCCATATAACGGGAATGGAAAGCACGGCTGACTTTAAGACGCTTCGTCTTGATTGAGCTGGATTCGCAGAGTTGCTCAAATGCGGTGATTTCCTCGTCTGAACCGGAGAGCACACAAAGTTCGCTGCTATTATCAAGCGCGATTTCCAAGCGGCCAAACAACATGGTTTGAGCCACTGTTGCCGAACACATAACAGATAACATAGCGGCGGCTTCAGTGGACTGCATCAAACGGCCTCTGGCACAAACCATCCTAACAGCATCTGTGAACGAGAATATTTCAGCAACCGCTGCTGCAACATATTCACCTAAGCTATGACCCAACATCACAGTCGGTTTAACGCCATAAGATGCGAGAACCTGCACCAGTGAATACTCAATAATAAACATTAACGGCTGAGCAAACTCGGTATTATACAATTTCTCATCATCTTCCCCTGCGAGGAAAAGCTGTTTTAAATCGATCGCGCAATATTCGCTGGCTATTTCAAATCCTCGATCACACCATGTTTTGAACAGATCATTTGTGTGATAGAGCGAAAGTCCCATCGCTGCATATTGCATGCCTTGTCCCGGGAACAAATAGACCACTTTTCTCTCTGACGTCATGCCGTTGTAGAGATAATCAGAAGATGGCGACGACAGTCGCTGCAATAAACCTTCACAATCCCTGCTATAAGCAACAAACAGATAAGGCATAACGTCTCTTTGCATTAGACTCAATGCCATCTCATTGAGGTGACTATCAACTACGTTACTTTGTATTGCTCGCTTCAACTGCTTCTTATAGCTGTCTAACGACTTTTCATCAGGGGCCGATAATACGATGGGCAGAAAAACTGACTGCTTTTTGGTCAGTGTTTGTCGATTGACACTTGGCGCTTGTTCAAGCACCACGTGCGCGTTCGTACCACCAATACCAAACGAGCTAACACCCGCTCTTAGCAGTCCCTGAGAATCATCAAGTCGGCTGTATTGATTGCTGATAATGAATGGGCTGTTGACAATATCAATTTCCGGGTTGATTCTGGCAAAATTGATTGTCGGCGGCAGCTCTTTATATTTAAGCGCCATTGTTGCTTTTATCAGTCCGGCAATACCCGCTGCCGAGTTCAAGTGTCCGATATTAGATTTTACACTGCCTAATTTGCAAAAGTTTTTCTTATCAGTAGCAAAGGCGTGTTTAAGCGCTTTGAATTCAATGGGGTCCCCCAGATGAGTGCCCGTACCATGCGCTTCAACAAAGTTTAACGTGTCTGCCGAGACATTCGCATCTTTAAGCGCGGCTTGAATCACGTCAATTTGCCCTTGATAACTTGGCGCGGTGTATCCAACCTTTCTGCCGCCATCATTATTAATAGCCGTGCCTATGATGGTCGCATAGATATTGTCGTTGTCTTTCAGTGCTTGTTGAAGTGGCTTTAATACCACAACGCCAACGCCATCACCAAAAACCGTCCCACTGGCTTGGATATCAAACGGGCGACACTTCCCATCTTTTGCATGGATCATTCCCTCTTCAGAGAGATAACCGGCTTTTGTCGGTAAAGTAATGGAGACGCCGCCAGCAAGCGCGACATCACATTCTCCAGCCCTCAGGGATTTGATTGCCTCATTGACGGCAACCAGAGACGATGAGCAAGCGGTTGACAACACCATACTTGGGCCGGTCAAATTCAATTTATAGGAGACAATGGTCGCCATATAATCCTTATCCGCCACTGTCATTGCACTATATTGGCCCGCACTTCCCTCAGCGGTCGCCATCGCCTGAGCTAACCACTGCAAATTGCCTGACGCTGCCGCATAAAGACCAATTTTGTGTCTGCTTTCTTTGGGCTTCATTCCAGCGTCTTGCAGTGCCTGCCAGCAACATGTATGGAAGGCGCGAACTTGCGGGTCCATTTGCCTTGCTTCGTAAGGTGTATAGCCAAAAAAGGTCGCATCAAACTCACCCGCGTTAGGAAACACCCCTTTCGCTCTGATGTAGTTGGGATTATCTAATAGCGCCTGATCTATCCCCTCTTCAAGCAGCTCTTCTTTGCTGAATATCGATATGGATTCTTTGCCGTAAGTGAGGTTCTGCCAAAAGTCGTAAATGTTTTCGGCTTCCGGGAATGTCGCGGCAATACCAACAATGGCGATTTTTTTACTGATATCAGCATCGAGATCTTGGCTCGGTTGACTATTCAATGGAGCATCAAATTCTGCTGCCTTACTATTTTCAACCGAATCTAATGATATTTCCCCCACCATCATGGCGTTTTGCTCAATAATAAAACCCGCAAGTAATTCCGATGTCGGATAACTGAACATATCCACCACGGACAAATCAATATAAAGCGCTTCAGTAATACGCTTATTGACCTGAACCAGATCCAGTGAATTTGCTCCTAATTCAAAGAAGTTATCACCACTATTAATCGAATGGATTTTTAAGAAGTCTTGCCAAATATCCATAATAGTGTCGACGATCTGTTGTTTTGAAAATATCTGCTTTGAGAATGTCTGCCTTGAATGTGCTGAATGGGATTGATTAGTAAAAGGTCTAATATGGGTGCCGACCCATTGTTCAAATCGCTTATTCAGATCCCCGGTAGAAACAATTAACTGTGCCTCAAGAGGTGACTGTAAAACACGCTCTAAAATATAAAGACCTTCATCCGGCTCAATTAATAGCTGTTCTAATGAAGAACCTATGGCGTCATCAGCATTTTTACGCTCAAATACCCAGCCATCCCAGTTGATACTAATCCAAGGCTTGCCCAACTGATTTTGTTGTTTCGCAAATGCATCAGCAAAAGAACTCACTGAACTGTAAGCCGAGAAGCTTAATCCCCCCAAAATAGCCGCGATGGAAGAGCATAAAATACAGAAATCAATTTGTTTGTGTTCTAATAGTTCTGCAAGCAATTGGTAAGAGTAAACTTTTGTATCAAACTGAGGCTGACAGTTCTCCATAGTAATATGGTTAATGCCTTGGAAAGAATCTCCCCGCGTCACACCGGCCGCACAGATCACCCCATTTAACGAGCCATATTGTGCTTCAATGTGAGTAATGAGCGCTTCCATCTCCTGCCGATCACAAACATCCGCCGCGTAGTAATCAATATCCCCTTCATTAATCAGAGATAATTGATGTATTCGATCAATAATTTCTGACTGAGGATGGGCTTTTATTTCAACATCACCCCACTGCGCTTTTTGCGGTAAATCCCTACGCCCCGATAAAATCACCTTAGCGCCATATCGCGTCACTAAGTGTTCTGCAAACAGCAAACCCAGATCACCCAATCCACCGGTAATCAGATAAACACCCTGTTTTTTGAAAAGCTGTTTTTTGGCAATAACGTCGGTAATCGGTTCATTATTCTCAAGCTGTTGGTAACGCTTTTCAAATCGCGCTTGTTGAGACCGTTTAACAATAAAGCGCATATCGCTTGCTGTTAATTCTTGAGCAAGAATATCGCATGCTGCCTCAATAGATTCAGCCGTATCTAATTCAATAATTCGAGGATGGCATTTCGTGACTTCTTGAGCGATAACCTTAATTAAGCCGTTGAGCAGACTGTGTTCCGGCAGTGCTGTAGTCGCCAATAATAAACGAAACTCAGATAAACGACCCGATTTCGCCCACGATTGCAGTAATAAGATGACAGAAAACCAAGATGTCGTTATGTCTTTGGTACCGGAAAGCGGCCAGGCAAAAATAATTGAGTCCGGCAAGAAACTCGAATTGACTAGTTCAGTCATCAAGTTATCAAAACTATTTTTATCTCCCGGTGTAACGCCGATTACTTGGCCGTCAACATAATACTCCGGCGACGGAATAACGAATTTAAGTTTTTGTCCCTCTTGGCTAAAACGCTCAGTAAACGCATCACACCACGCTAAACTCGGCACAAAACAGACGATATTATTTGCCTGTCCGGTGTTTTCAGTCGGTAATTCGACAGCCTGCCACTGTTCGGTATATAACCACTGCGTTAATTCTTTTTTAGTTATTTTGGTTTCAGATGTCCGACCGGTCGTGGTAGAGGAAATATGATACTCACTTAAACTTGGCTCTTTGATGAATTGATAGCCTGGAAGACTAATACGCCCCGGAGAGACATTTTGGTATAAGGCAGTCCAGTCGATAGAAATCCCCAAAGACCAAAGCTCTCCCAATACCTTAAGCAGACAAGCTCGGTCACTCTCTTCCTCTAGTGGATGACGTAACAGATTAAACACGGAAATATTCGCGTGACTATCCGCTATTTGCTTCACAAAAGTCGAAAGAGTGCGTCCCGGGCCGACTTCTAAAAATACGTTTAGCTCCGGCGCTTGCAGGCAAGTTTCAATGCCTTGTTGGAATTCGACGGCTTGGCATAAATGCTTGATCCAATAATCGGCTGAACATGCCTCTTCCGGTTGTATCCACTGGCCTGTGACGTTTGATAAGAACGCCGCTTTTGGCGCTTTAAAATCCACTTTATCCAGTTCCGCTCGAAACTTATCGACGCCGGGCAACATCATCGCCGTATGAAATGCATGCGATGTCTTCAATAATCGACAACGGTAATTCTCTTGTGACAATCGCGCTTGTACCGCTTTAACCTCTTCCAAAGGACCCGCGATAACACACGAATTAGGCGAGTTAATCGTAGCCAGTGTCACTGAATCCGTCAGAAATGGCGCAATTTTTTCTCTGCTCGAAGCGACACTGAGCATGGCTCCCGGTTCACACGCCTGCATAATGAGACCACGTGAAGCAACCAATTTAAGCGCCTCTTCCAAGGTCATCACTTCTGCCAATGTCGCGGCGACATACTCTCCCACGCTGTGACCAATCATTGCACTGGCCCGGATGCCGAAACTTTCCAGACACTTCGCCAGTGCATAAGAGATAACAAAGATAACCGGTTGGGTGATGCGGGTATTTTGCAGTTCAATACTACGTTCTTCTGCATCCTCTCCATCGCTATACAGAAGCGACAGCAGATCAATATCAAATTGCTCACGTAGCAGTTGATGGCACTCATCCACTCTAGTTTTGAAGATGTCTAGCTCGTGGTATAAACCTTTCGCCATCTCGACATATTGCGCTCCCTGCCCCGGGAACATAAAGACAAGACCGGGCGCATTGTCTGAAATCTCACGCCCCGCTGACTTACCACTTGCCAAACGAGACAACATGGCGCTCAGTGTTTCAATACTATCTACAACCGCTGACGAACGGACATCAAACTCACCTCGCCCTAATTGCAACGTGTAAGCCAAATCGGTCAGATTGGGTTCTTGATCTGCATGCTGGATATGGTCATGCAGTTTACTCGCTATTTTAGCTAAACCTTGCTGGCTCTTGCTTGACAGAACGACGAGTTCTGAACGCTCATTATCCCTCTTTACCGACTGCGCTATCGATTTAACCGTCAAGTGCACATTGGTTCCACCAATACCAAAAGAGCTGACTCCGGCGGTTCTAATTTCATTGTCACACTTCCAATGCCTTGATTTATCGATCAAAGTGAATCGAGTGTTAGACAATGAGTCAGGGTTCGTTTCCGTAACATGGCATGACATCGGCAATATTTGGTGTTTAAGCGCCAATATCGCTTTAATAAAGCTTGCTACGCCCGCCGCTGTATTGGTATGACCGATGTTGGATTTAACACTCCCCAAGACACAATTTTTGTCACTTGCCCCAAGCGCTTCTTTGATGCCCTCAATTTCAATTTCGTCACCAACCAAAGTTGCGGTGCCATGCGCTTCCAGAAATTCAATCTCGTCTGGTTTAACACCGGCCATATTTAAGGATTGGCGAATACAATTTGCTTGTCCATTTGCATTAGGAGCGGTGTATCCCGTTTTGTCATGACCATCATTGTTGACGCCAAAACCCGCGATCACACCATAGATGTTGTCATTATCCCTCAGTGCATCTTCTAACCTTTTGAGTGCAACCATTCCAAGGCCATCACTAAATACCGTGCCACTCGCTTCTTTGGTAAATGGGCGGCAGTGACCATCAGAACTGTTGACCATCCCTCGCGCATAGACATAACCGCTTTTAACTGGTGTGGTAATCGATACACCACCAGCTAATGCAAGATCACATTGATGAGTGTATAAACTCTGACAGGCTAAGGTGATAGCCAACGCGGAACTGGAACAGGCGCTTTGAACCGTCACAGCCGGTCCGGTTAGATTTAGTTTGTAAGCAACACGAGTTGTCAAAAACTCTCGGTCATTCAAAAGCGCAACACCAAACTGCTCCGTTGAATCCGTCACCTCTTTTTTTAATCGCTCTAACCATTGATGATTCGAGCCACAAGAGGCAAAAAGCCCGGTTATCGGTCTGTATTTTTGATTGCCATATCCGGCATCATCGAGTACCTGCCATGTCGCTTCATGTAACAACCTGAATTGAGGGTCCATATACTGAGCTTCACGAGCCGTATACGCAAATGCCTCTGGATCAAAATCAAACGAGCTAGATAACACGCCCTTGGCTTTGATGTAATTGTCCAACTGCAAAACAGCCGCAGGAACACCTGCTTCAAGTAGCTCCTCATCTGAGAAAAAGCGGATACCTTCATGACCTTCTAGCAGATTTTGCCAATATTCTTGAATGTTCTCACTGCCCGGAAAGCGCCCGCTTATTCCCACAACCGCAACCGCATGTTGGGGGTAATGGTGCTTGGTCTCTTCGCTTGAAACGGATATTGGCGATGTATTTTGAGGTGTGCGTTTACTCTTTGGTAACGTTTGGCTATTACCTAGCGAGCAAATATGCTGAGCTAATTTCTCACAGTTGCTATAACGATAATAATCACTGATTTTTAGGCTCAAGCCATACTCGGTGTTAACCTTATCATGTAATTGCGCAATATCGAGTGAGCTCGCCCCCGCATCAAAAAAGTTGTCTTTAAGGGTAATCGCATCTTTTGCAAAATGCGTTTTCAACATCTCAAGTAACGCTGTTTGTAAACTGGCCTTATCAAATGAATGCGCTTGGTGTACTTCTGCAACCTTCGCATGCTGAGCTGTCTCTTTTTGGGTATTCGAGACGGGTTTAAACTCAAGGCGATTCGGCAATGATTGATATTGTAGATCCGCCAACGCAGGCTGCGCCCTATTCTCATATTCCTGCAAAATGATGTGCGCATTGGTTCCCCCCACGCCAAATGCACTCACCCCTGCCAATCGCACGTCACCATTACTGATGTCCCACGGTTTAGTTTCGGTGTTTATATAAAAAGGCGTGTTGTCCAAATCCAGTTTTGGATTAGCTTTTTTAAAGTGCAACGTAGGCACTAATGTTCTGAAATAGGTGCAAAGCGCTACCTTGATAAAAGCCAAAACTCCGGCGGCTGCGTCACAGTGACCAACATTAGACTTTACCGAACCTAACGCGCACGAGCCATTCCCCTGAAAAATGCTTTTTAACGCGGATAATTCAATAGGATCGCCAAGTAAAGTACCGGTTCCATGCGCTTCGATATAACTAATTTGTTCCGCGTCCACTTCTGAATACTCAAGGGCATCCTGAATCACACTCTTTTGTCCCAATTCGCTGGGCGCGGTAAAGCTGATTTTGTCACTGCCATCATTGTTTACCGCACTGCCTTTAACGATGGCAAAGACTCTATCGCCACTCTGGACAGCATCCTCAAGGCGCTTTAACGCAACAACGCCAACCCCGTTACTGAATACGGTACCGCATGCATTCTCATCGAATACTCGAGTTTTGCCGTCGGGGCTGTTAATCATCCCTTCTTGATATAGATAACCACTTTTATGAGGATGGGTAACACTCACCCCTCCAGCTAATGCAACGTCACACTCACCGGCTTGTAACGCCTGACATGCCATATGTATCGCTACTAAGGATGTCGAACATGCAGTTTGAATAGTGACCGATGGCCCTCTTAGGTTCAGTAAATAGGAGATCCGCGTACAAAATGAAGGATCATTTAAAGTAGCAACATGGAACTGCTCAGCCGCTGAACTAAATTGTGTATTAAGCTCTTTAAACCAGGACCATTGGCTACTTGCTCCGGCAAAAACCCCCACTTTTCCTTGGTATGTTTTAGAGTCGATATTGGCATGATTTAAAGCTTGCCAGCAGTTTTCTATCATTAAACGGATCTGCGGGTCCATCCTTACGGCATCAGAATGGTTAATACCAAAGTAATCCGCGGCAAATTTAAATGGATGATTAATTATTCCCTTTGCCGAAATATAGTTTTCTCTTAAATACTCTTCTTTTGAAATTCCATTGGCTTTAAGTTCGTCTTCAGTAAATGAGCTGATACCATCTATACCGCCTCGCAACATTTCCCAGAATTCACTTACGTTATCAGCGCCAGGAAATTGCCCAGCCATGCCGACTACAGCAACCTCAAGTCCAGTAAAACTATTTTCCATAATTAACCTTTGTTTTCGTTGTTACACAGGCGAGTAATAGCAGGATATCAATGCTCATACGGAGCTTGGTTATTGTTCAACGTACACTCCAAATCTGGAGCCAATAGAGCTGATCCTAATAGTCATGATTGAGCATCTCAGAAATAATATTTACTTTTCGAATAAATAGACGTCCAAGATACTCAAGACATCATCACCAAATAATATTTGGCATGATGGTTTATTCTTTCTATTGATATAGCGGGATTTTAAAGAACGGATTCTTTACGATAAAACTGTCTTAATGCATGTTGTGCAATCAAAACTTGCTGGATTTGACTGGTGCCTTCGATAATTTCCAGCACCTTGGCTTCTCGGTATAACCGCTCCACAGGATAGTGATTACACAGGCCATTACCCCCTAAAACCTGTACAGCATTATTTGCAACTTGAATAGCAGCTAAGGAACTCTGATATTTAGCAATATTGGTTTCCATTATTGCATCATGGCTACCTTGGTTTCTTAATTCGCCAATCTTCTCGCATAAGGCTTTTGCCGCATAAAAAACCGTTGTTGAATCGGTAATTAAGCCTTGAATTAATTGGTGTTGAGCAATTTTTTTACCGAACTGCACTCTTTTACGGGCATAGGTAATCATTTCCTCCAGAGCCGCATGAGCAATTGCCACCCCAGCCCAAGCGATACTGTATCGGCCATAAAAGAGCGCGGTATTCGCCACAAAACTTAACCCTGCACCTTCTCGTCCTATCAGGCTATCTTTAGGGATCTCGACGTTATCAAAGCTCAACTCGGATAGATAAGCACCACGACTAGCCAACAGTCCTGTCATTGGCGTGCGACTCAATCCAACCGCTTCTTTTTCCACGATAAAGGCGCTGATTTTGTCGCCATTCTTGGCAAAGACCAAAAACAAATCAGCAATTCCCGAGTAGGTGATCCACTTTTTATTACCATTGATGCGATAACCTGAATCTGTCTCTTCATAGGTTGTTTGAATTGAGCCGGCATCTGTCCCGGCGTTCGGCTCAGACAGTGCAAAACAGGCAATTTTCTCGCCTTTACACATTGCCGGCAGATACTTTTCTTTTTGTTCCGCGTTGGCAAGTCTCACTAACGTTTCACCCACCAAACTGGTGTGGACCGTAAGCAATGCCCTGGCCGAATTGCAGCCTTTACCGATTTCTTCCGTTAAATAGCCGTATGACAATGGATCAATGCCACCACCGCCATATTCTCGCGGTAGAATAGATCCCAGAAATCCTAAATCGGCTATTTGAGTAATAACTTCTCTTGGTACTCCACCTTGTTGGTCGAACACTCCGGCATTAGGTCGAAGTACTTCATTTGAAAACTCTTTCGCTAATTTAACCAGCCGGTCTATTTTATTATTCATAAATAAAATCTAACCTTTTATTTTTTGGACAAGTTGTTGCATTCTTTCAATCGAAACAAAATTCTCTCTTTCAATATATTCATCTGGAATTGAGATCGAAAACTTATCTTCGATAAAGCATAGCAGTCTCATAGAAAATAAAGAGTTAACCAGACCGCTTTCAAAAATATTCGTATCGTCCTTTAACTCTACATCATCATCTAAATTGGTAATATTACTTTCAATAAAATGACGAATTTCTGTTGATACAATACATGAATCTTTCACACTCTTATCCTTTAATTAATTTCAATTTTGACATAACGCGGAAAATCAGGAACTTGGCTCAGATCGTGAGAGAAAATTATTGTATCATCTGAAAGTTCCTGACATTTTTTAAAACCAGCAAATTGATAGGTGACATACATTTGTCTATTACGCTGTGTCCGTTTAAATTCAGCATGCAAATTATGTGATTTTTCTTTAGCTTGTTTCATAATATAAGTCAGAGCGATACTGCCAACACCTCTGGACAGGGTTCTACATGACATCAGCAAAAGCTTTATATAATCCGTGTCACCTTTATATTGAACCAGAGCAAGACCTATTTTTCCGTAAGAGCCATATTTATCGACTAACTCAAATACAAACAGGTCATGATCATCAGAAGCCATAAGCTCGGATAATTCATCACGATTGTAAGTAATGCCGGTAGAATTAAGTTGATTGGTGCGTTGAGTTAACTCTTCCGCTCGCAGCAAATCTTCCTCTTCGGCTTTAGCGATATAGAATTTCATATCTAATTGACTGAGGAAATCTTCGGGCGTGCCAACAAATTGCTCTTCCTCATTTTTCCTGAGAATATCATCTTGATAACGACTCCTTCTCAGCTTTGCATCATCAGATATTTCCATGTTCGCAATTCGCGGTAAGTCTAGAATTGTCTTATATTCTAAAGCGTCAATACAAACAACTTCGGGATGTTTTGAATTAACCTCATCCCTCTCCATTATTTGGTCATCAACAAAAATAAAAGTATCGGTTGAAATATTCAGGCTCTTCTGAATTCTTTCTATCGATAAAGACTTTGGTCCCCAATTGATTTGCGGATAAATAAAATATTCATCCAGTTCAAATTCGCGAAGTTTAGCCATCGCATCACTGGCATCATTTCTACTGGAAATAGATTGCAAAATTCCCATATTATCCAGTTTTTTGATAATCTGGGGAATATTTTCTTTGAGTTTCACCTCATCCTGCTCAGATAAAACCCCCTCCCAAATTGTATTATCCAAGTCCCAAATCACACATTTGACAGGTTTATTTGTTACTTCAATTTGTGTGTCAATATATTTCATTTTCACACTTTCCTAATTATTTGTATTTAAAGAAACCCATACCACTTTTTTTACCCAAATGCCCGGCATCGACCATTTTCTTAAGCAGTGGACAGCATCGATATTTTGGATCTTGATAGCTGTCATAAAGGACACGTAATGAATTCACCACGGTATCCAGCCCAATCAGATCGGCGGTTTCCAAAGGCCCCATCGCATGGCCATATCCATCTTTAAAAATCTTGTCTATATCCTTTGGCGTCGCAACGCCATCCTGCACCAAAAAAGCAGCTTCATTCATAAATAGGTGAGATAATCGGTTTGAAACGAAGCCGGGGTAGTCTTCCACCACCACCGCACTCTTATTAATACTTTGCAGCAAGGCTTGGGAAGCCTCTAGCGTTTTATCGCTGGTATGGAAACCTTTAATCACTTCTACACATTTCTTAAGCGCGACGGGATTCATGAAATGCAGGCCAATAACTTGCTCCGGATAAGGTAAGCACGAGCCAATCTTAGTAATTGAAATACAGCTAGTATTTGCAGCGACGTATGTCTTCTCATTAATAATAGAAGACAGCCGTTCATACACATTTTGTTTCGCGGCCAGATCTTCTTTCACATTTTCAATGACCCAATCACTCCCTTCAATTTCTTGATAGTCACTGACTACTTTTACTCGTTCAATCAGCTCATTGATATTCACGGATTTAAGTGAAGGCTCAAGCATTTGATAGAGCCTAAACTCCTTTTTTATCCGGGAAGGAATATTCTCAAGTACTGTTGGATCAATATCTAAAATGACGACATCGTGACCAAAAGCGGCGCACACCATCGCGGTGTCTAACCCCATAACACCTGCACCAACAATCGATATTTTCAAAGCAAATCTCCTTTTTAAAATTGTAACAACAGACTAGAAACTGACGTACTTGAAATACGTACAACTTTGATGATTGAAATTGAGCTAATAATTGAAATTAAGCTAATAGTTGAAGGGATTTTCAATTTGCCTTTCAGCTCTTGAATATCTTTACAATGCAATTTTTAAACTGATGAATGTATCGTTGTCTTCCCTCTCCAGCAGCGAGAGTGTTCCATACGTTTTATTTTCTTATAGCTGATGACAAGTTTAGTACGCTACCGCCCCTCGCCGTGACCGATGCGCATAAGGTATGGTTGCTATTTTATGGGACGCTTTGCCGAACACCCGCCCTTGCAGACGCTCGGCAAAACGCAGCGGACAGTTAATTCTTCCTCTGCCGAATCGCGCCGTAACACAACACGTTCCAAAAATCGGAATGAAGTCAATTTAAGTAATTTTTTCGTAGGGCAACTCAACCTGTTTCAGGTGGTTATGTTTATCTTTGGTCGGGTCTTTAATGTTGTATATAACAGATTGGCTTTCACCACCTTATGCAGGTCATTGCTCGGCGTCGGCACTTTTAGAATAGTTTCTCGTTCTTTACAGAACGTGGCGTTGTCTAACAGGTTGGATGTCAGATCGTGGAAAGTCAGAGTGATATTTTCTTGGCTGCCATTAGCAGACAGGAGATAAGTTGTCTGCCCATAACTAGAATCGCTCAAGAATAGCAATCTTAGCGGCCACTCAACTTTTTTCTGTGTACTACCAGTATGGAAGCTCCGTTTAATATTAACGTGTACTTTCGGCACTTCGTTCATAAAGCTTTCAAACATAGTATTTATCCTAAATAGTAGCTCATGAGAAGGAAGTCAGCCATGCGACATTGACGGGATGTACTTTGCTTCTGCTTTACAGAAAGACAGAGCAATAATTCCTATACATAAATTTCAATTAACAATAACACACGACAAACTTTCGCACTAAAGTAAATTTTTTACATATAAAAACACATTATCAATTCATTCAGTTCTTTATATTAAAGAAGCTCATCCTCATAAATTTAATAAAACACTTTAGAAAAACTGATAATAATCATACTCAATAAATATTGATCATTCAAATAATTAATCATTCTAATAATATTACTAAAAAGTAAACTTTCGTGTACGGGATGACATGAAAGCCGTGACGCTAACGTTACGAAAACTGTCTATGGGTTATATGCACAGGCTTGACTGACGCCTCGGAGAGGCATGAGATAACGCCAAGGCGTCATATCAATGGTGGGCGATGGCGATAAAATCACTTATGATTCAGAGAGTAAGGATATGTATGAGTGTAAAAAAACAAAGATAGCAGCGCTTATCCGCAGAGTGCTAAACAGGCGGCCTGAAAATTCTCCGCCCGTGAAATAACAACTGTACAAAATTTTAAACAAGGTCTTCTTGGGGATGAGATAAGGTTGATACAGTAGATGAACGCGCGTTAAGGGCATCACTCACGATTGCCGAAAATTCATCGATCTCTATTGATAAAGGCTCATATCGCAACCATCCCAAAGTACAATCGAATAGCGCTTCCAGTCGTACCACAAATTCAATCGCATCACGGGCAGGGATCTCTAGCCGTCCGCGCTCGATTAATTCCTCCGCACTATCGCCTGTCGTGTCGCAGGCAACTTTGATAATCAATCGCCGAATGTAATTCTCTGATATTGACATAATTTCTCCTTGAACAATCGTACTCAAGCCTTCGTCTCTATGGCTCGAATAATAGCAATAGGATTAACTTCCGCTAGTTTAAAACGGCCTTTCACCTCTGCTGCGGTGTAAGTCAGAGCACGTTGAATATAGGTTTCAATTTCCTCAGTTATGCCATAAGGCGCCAGCCCAAGTTGTTTGACCAATTGTTGGCATTGGCTATCAGAGAGTACATTAGAATAGTGGGCGACCAAGTATTCCTTGCAGCGCTTAAACTTTCTTTGCCAGACTGCAACTTCATTTGCGATTGTAGCGGCAGATTCTGCATTCACAGCAATTTCAGGCACATGGTGTAACACCAAATCGCGCAAAACCGCATTTTTTGGCTCTGCAACTAGCTGTTGCAATGTGAGAGTCAGGTCACGACGATGCAACAGACTGACGCCTATTCGCTCAGCGGCAATAGGTGATAGCGGCACTTGTACCATCCTCATCAGTGTCTGCTGCGGCCACACCGCTGAAAGCAGTAATCCCAGTTGCCCTGCTGTGGTGTAAAGGAGCTCCCACTGGTTTTGGTCAGCGTCTGCCCTCTCCAATTTTTCAGCCATACAATGAAAGGCTTTCCAGGCGCCTTCAAAACCAACAATGTAAGCTCCAGTTACCTCATCACGTACAGACTGGTTCAGGCAAAGTGCTGCCAGCGTTGTAGCAAAGGGCAATGAATAGACGGTGATACGTTGGATAGAAAAATCAACCGCTTCTCGGTAAGCGGCATAAGCGCGAAACAACTCATGCCAGGGAGAATGACCAACCATTTCATACACATGTGAAACTTCATCGTTAGGAACATACGAGAAGTCATAAGCTGTATCGAACAGTACCCGTAACCAGAGCACCAATTGATGGAGATCCTCGGCTTGCCAACGTGCGCCATCAGCACGCTGCATACGCAAGAAGAGTGTCCAAGTGCCTAACTGACAGACTCGATTCAGTGATACTCGCCATATAGGTTGCCATTCGACAATACGCAATGCCAACGCTTCAAATACATGTAAACGGCCAATATCCTCTTCCGGCGCATTTGGCAGTTCGGCAAATTCAACGATCAATTCTTCCTCATTGAAGAGGAAACTGGCTTTATGTACCACAAACGGTAGTGAAATCTCCAGAATGTTCCGTGTTAACCTCAACAGACAAGAACGTGCATCACCAAAACCATCTGCGATATTTATCAGTTTGCGTAAAGGTGCTGGGAGTTCAGAACCTGCTCCAGCTCGGAAGCGAGCCAGCATCCATTGATGCAAGAGATTGTGTAGTTGATGAGCATTTTCTATAGGCAGTTGATCAGGCTCCATATTGCCAGCAATGGGTATTAAAACTTGCCAGCGTAAGAAGTCGTCGCCCAACCATTCCGCAACGTTTTCTTTCAACTCAAGCAAAAAATTATCTGGCATGGGTTGATAGCGAGCACGCTCTATCCATCGCAGGAAAGAGCATAATGCAGCCTCCTCCGTGGCAGAAAGCGTCGACAGTTGGGCAAATGCGATCCAACCATTCAGAAGATCCAAGTAACGCTGATGTGTGATGGGATCACGTCGATCGACCACTTCGGTTAACACCGCTTTAAGCGCCTGATCATATGTATCCACCAGATCAATGCGACAAAGGCCCTGTAATGTCGGTAAATTTGCTTGATGTAAAGTCACCATTAGGCTGGCGGCGGCTTGCAGTAAATCGGCTGCTTCGCTAGCTCCAGCTAATGCACCGGCAGCTTTAAAGCATTTCAGCGGAGTTAAAAATACCAGATAAGCAGCAAACGCTTTTGGTGCACATACCAAGCTAGCAAGCGCAGTCGGCGCTAGTTGACCGTGATGTATTATCTCTAATAGAGAGGCCGGAGAAAGCGTGGATTCTGCCGCACTAACCAGCGGATGTACAACATTTAGCCGTTCAATATCCTCATAAATGGGCAGAATTTCTGTATCTGCGAGTACATGGAGTACACATTCTAGCAACAGATGTGCGTCGCTATATGGTGCAGTTATCGCAGCATCGACCAACGACGCCAATTGGATAGTCGGCAATTTTTCAATCCATGCCTCGGTTTTAATTAACTGCATAATTAGGCGCAGATCATTGAGCCAGATGAGCTTGTCTGCAAGTGTTGGAATAGCTTTGCATAAGCGCGGTAACGCAAATTGCGGATCGCTTTTAGTGGTGAGAGCACAGAGATAATCTGCCGTTGCATCCGTTGTCGGCCAATCAGAGGGTAAAAACTCGGTCGCTCTCTCTCCTGCCTGTGCAAGGAGCCAACCTGTTAAACTGGGGCTCCGAACAGCATTACCATTTTGCAGCCAGGTGTCGGTTGGGAAGATCGTGCGCTGTTTAAGTGTGGTATAGCTCTTTTCCGCTAACATCGGTAAGCCAGTTAACGCATTTTGCAGAATATCGGTAACATGTTGAGATGTAAGTTCCGTTATTAGCTGGGGTTCACTGTCGTCAAACACACGTTGTACTGAGACAGGCAAATTAACCGATTCGGCTGTTTCCGTTTTCAGTTCGATAAACGGCTTTTGTGCACTAAAGTAGGCCAATTCCCCCATACTATCAATGATTACCCAAGCAACAGCGGGTATATCCGTTAGTTGGGCAAGAAAAACCGGCAAATTTTGTTGGCGGAACATGATGCCGGCGTGTTCACTAGCCACCCCAGACTCAACGAAGACAGCAGTAAGCGCCGTTTGCACAGACGGAGGGAGACATAGGTAACGAGACCAAGCATCATCCAATGTCGATGCACAAAGGAAGCTGCCTAAAGAAGGAACCGAAGGAGGCAGTAGTGCTGTCGCCGGTACTGCTCGCATACAACGCGCCAGCTCGGTTCGTACTTCGGCGGTTAACCGTTGAACACGACGTTCAAGCGTGTAACCGGGGGCCGGGCGCACCTGTACTAACCAAAGTTTATCTACGTGCACCTGACGTAATCGTGTGCCATACCATAAGGGAGCGGATAACGTCGGCCAATGATAGGCGACTGAGTTTACCCTTGATCCGGGTGATTGTGCTGCCGCAAAGCCAAAACCAAACGCCAGTTCTCCCCGAATGCCGTCAGAAGCGGCCAAGGTCAGTCCGGTGGCCGATACCAAGCCATGATCTGTTTCCAATACCCACTCAGTATCTAACGAGATTTCAGAAAAATGTTGATGTAACTGCCTGATAATTTTGTACAAACTATGACATACATCGGCTGTCAGATAGGGAGCCTGTAAGGGTTCCACTTGAGCTGGAATACCCTCAATCAACCGCTGAACAAAGCAGGTGATTGGCTGTGGCTGATAATCAGGATTGATTAGCCGTTGTTGTGCGATAGCTTGAGATGCAAATCCACTGAAAGTAACCTCAGCAACAGTATCGGCAAAATCTGCTGTACGACGGCAAATCACACTTGCATAGCCACCTGCATTAACGAAAACCGCACCATCTTCCAAACCTGCGCTACGAACAATCCAAGGAGGCGGGCCACAGACTTCCTCTACTTGTTTTATCCAATCGTGATGTTCCGTAATATGTTTGCTGTAGATGGTGCGTAGCAAAGCAACATCAGCATGTGGAAAAACCTCGGTGATGGCAAGCGCCTTATCGGCAGGAAGCGCCAGCAAAGGGGGAATAAGAGCCGAAAAATCGACGTGTCGGGCGAGCTGTTGTAATCGTTCAAATTTTGCAGTCATACGTTTTATTTTCTTACCTTTAAAACCAGAATCCCAAACGAGTTTTCCCGTTGAATAAGTACGAGTTGCGACTTTCATACCAACCCTAATGCTCTACCTGATATATCTATTATTGATATCAGGTTTTTCTAGGTAAGTTTTTGCATTTTACGGTAGATCAAAACAGTTAAATAGGAAGGTAATTCTCTTAAATGCTCTACTATTTTGGTGCGGTTATTTAGAGTGCTTCCTGAAAAATAGCGATATAACGCCCATGTCTAAACATAGCAAGAGGAATATAAGAGAGCCAGATATATCTCTCTGATAAGCAATTATGTATTTCCTCCTAATCAACACTCAAAATATAAAAAAAGAATATTTCATCACAAAAAAGTTTTAAAAATATTATAAAGAAATATTTTAGACCTCCCTGTCAGTTATCGAATATTTATACGGAGGTTTATCAAATTAATCTAGCGTAAGTCTTCTTCCATTCATCGTCCGAACAAATCTGGTACGTTTCTTTCGTTGATAACCTTTAAATGCCTATGTCAACGGAAGAGGACGATCTTGGATAACGGTTTTCATGACGAGGGTAGATATTAGGCGCTGAACGCCGGGCATGCTAGACAACCGTTCGTCATAGAGCTTCTGAAAAGCGGGCAGATCATGAGTAACGACGTGCATGAGATAGTCAGGATCACCGAAAAGCCTTTGCGCCAAAATAATCTGCGGTATTTCCGTAACGGCGTCTTCAAATGACCTGATTGCCAACCTGTCCCCTTCACGCAAGGTTACGAACACAATCGCGGAAAAGTTAAAACCAAGGCTGGCGGGATCAAGGTGGGCACGATAGCCCCTGATAATCCCCGATTGTTCCAGCGACCGTACCCGGCGATGACATGGTGAAAGGCTAAGTCCTACCCGTTCAGCAAGGTCGGTCACGGAAAGACGACCGTCCGCCTGTAGTTCAGCAAGAATCTTGCGATCAATCTTATCCATTTGAAAGAATCTCTCTTTTATCCGCATCAAAATAACCAAAGTTGGAAGCACATTTTAACGATAGAAGGATATTCTTTCCACTGATGTAAACAGCCCGGATGTACTTATATTTTTCATCAAAATGGTAATCCGGAAATGGGAATATACAAGGTGGAAATAATATGCGTATTTACTCATGTTGCAGGAATCTTTCAGACTGGAAGACACTACAACTTGTGACTGTAGAAGCTGTAACCCTGCAATCTGATCGGGGAATAAAACTATGGAGTTAAGTCTGTTTGCTGCATTCTGGGTTGTCTCCGTTCTGCTTATCATCACCCCAGGAGCAGACTGGGCTTACGCCATCTCTGCGGGTATGCACGGTCGTGTGGTACTTCCTGCGGTCACAGGACTACTATGCGGGCACCTCATTGCGACAATTGTTGTGGCAGCCGGTGTGGGAGCACTAGTTGCTGGTACGCCAGTCGCTCTGACAGTGTTAACAGTAGCCGGAGCGGGTTACCTGCTGTGGCTCGGCATTAACATGATCCGTCATCCTTCCGCACCTACAGCAAGCGATGAGCGGGAGGTAGGTTCCAGGTCCCAATGGGCGATAAAGGGACTCTGTGTCAGTGGCCTGAACCCGAAAGTCTCCCTGCTATTCCTAGCACTGTTGCCGCAGTTCACCGATCCGACAGCCGGCTGGCCGATCCCGGTACAAATTATGGCATTGGGCCTGCTTCACATTTTAAGTTGTGGTGTAATTTATCTGATAGTCGGATACGGTTCCCGGGCAATCCTAAAAACCCGCCCACAGGCCGCGCATATTGTCAGCCGGGTATCCGGCGCTGTAATGATTATCATCGCGGTACTCTTATTGGCAGAGCAATTCATATGAGAATGTAACAAGTGTCTGATATCACAGAAAAGTTAGACTAATTCGTGCATGCCTGTTCCTGATTTAGCAAAAACCGCCGTAAACCCTTGCCCAGTGCGAGGGTGTCGCAAAAGTTAACCCTTATCAATTAAGCTCTGGGTTAATATTCCAAACGAGACCTTCTATGACTCAATTCCTACGGCAACTGACACCTTCCGTTCATACCGGGCGTCAGTTTGTCACCGCTCAGGAAAGCCCAGAGGGCTTTAGGACTGGCGACTCCGGCGTCTCCTGACTGGATTGATATCTGCCGGTAAAACAGGCTAAAATCAATGCACTTTCTCAATGAGCGCTGAACATGTTAAGAGCGACCAAAGTCCGCCTCTACCCTACCCCCGAACAGGCCGGGTATCTTAACGGCCAGTTCGGCGCGGTCCGTTTTGCGTACAACAAGGCGCTGCACATCAAAAAGCATGCCTACAAACGTCACGGCGTGCATTTAAATCCGCGCAAAGACCTCAAACCGTTACTGGCGGTCGCGAAGCAATCCCGCAAGTATGCCTGGCTCAGGGCATATGATTCTATCGCGTTACAGCAGGCGGTGATCAATCTGCATACTGCATTTGATAATTTTTTCAATCCGAAGTTGCGCGCCCAATTTCCCACGTTCAAACGCAAACAGGGCAAGCAATCCAGCTATCACTGTGTTGGGGTGAAAGTGCTGGAGGGCGCAGTGAAGATCCCGAAATTGTCACCGATAAAGGCCCGCATACACCGAGAAATTGAAGGGGAAGTGAAGAGTATTACGCTATCCCGAACCGCCACGGGAAAGTATTTCGCCGCTATCCTGTGTGACGATGGCAAAGAGGTACCGGAAAAGCCGGGCGTTATCACCCGCGTGACCGGGTGCGATATGGGTTTGTCCCACTATCTTATCGAGTCGACCGGGGAGAAGGTCAATAACCCCCGTCACCTTATCAACGCCGCCCGTAACCTGCGTCGTAAACAGAAATCACTGTCCCGCAAACAACAGGGCAGTGCTAACCGCGGCAAGGCCCGATTACGTCTGGCGGCAGTCCATGAGCGGGTAGCCCATGCCCGCGCCGATTTTCAACACAAACTCTCTCGGACAATAGTTGACGAAAACCAAGCGATCATTGTGGAGACGCTGAAATCGGCTAACATGATGAAGAATCACCACCTTGCCCGCGCTATCGGGGATGCGGGCTGGCATGGCTTCATCAAGAAACTGGAATATAAAGCCGCAGCGGCGGGCGTTCATCTGGTCAAACTGGATCAGTGGTTTGCCAGTTCGAAAACCTGCCATTGCTGCGGTCACAAAATGCCGGAAATGCCGCTGCGTAAGCGGATCTGGCCATGCCCTTGCTGCCGAGTCGAACATGACCGCGATATCAATGCAGCGATCAACATCCGGCGCAAGGGCATAACAGAATTACAGGCGGCGGGACTCGTCGTTTCTGCCCACGGAGGCCAGCGTAAATCCGTCATAAAGACGGTGGCGGCCTGAGAAGTGGGAAGCCTCGCCGTTTTTTACGGCGGGGAGCAGTCACATCATTTTTTTCTTGGTCGAAAGTTCTGATCTTGGAACAGGCGCTTAATTTAATTTTTTATCCAGAATTCAAGTTAGTTACAAGCTCATGCAATAATTCCCATCAATTTTTTCAGCCTTTTTAATCATGTTTAGCGCCAAACCCTTGGGAACGGATCAACTGATTCATTACTTTTAGATCGACCAATAGATCGTCGATATCATTATCTAATAGATGCTGGTGCATTTCGCTAAATACCACACTCATTTCTTGTATCCCTTGGTAAGTCAGAGATCTCACCTCTTCGAATTGGGCGCTATCAGCATTTTGTTCTTCTAACAAAACACAACGCTCCAATGCCTTGACAATCATTGGTAAATAACGGTTGAGAAATAACTTACCGGGAGTGACATCCCTGGCATCAGCCTGCATACAGCCAATGATCGCCTGCGTTTTCTCCTCAATCAGGCTAACCAGTTCCTGCATCTCATACGCCATACCAGACTTATAACGCTTGATCTGAGCCAATTGCTCATAGTATTCAGCAAACTCTGCCTGTGTCTCATCTTGCCGACGCTGCTCCTCTGCCTGTTGACGAGCAACCATCTGTTGTTGCTGTCGCAGCGCTTTCTGCCGTCGAAAATTATTCCAAGACTCAATCAACACCGTTACCAGCACGACAACAAAAAATGCGACACCAAACCAAACAGGAATCGCATGGGCATCAATTTTAAACAATGCGGCAATAGTACTCGCTATTATCAGTAATAACGGGAACTTGCTTACCTCTAGTTTACGTTGTCTGATAATCGTGATGAACAAAGCCGCTAACCCGCCAAACAACAGGGCAACGGCCCACAGCCCCGCCAGCGGACTCAACACCACCACCAACCAACCGGCCAAAGTCGCCGGCCTATATGGACGTGACGGATAGAGAGCCAACAATCCGATATAGACTGATAACACCATTATGGTGGAAATATGACCATTACCCGCAGGCAAGGCTAAAAAAGACCAAGGAGTATACAGGACAATACAAGCCAGTATAAAAGCGAGGATAAAGACTTTGATATGAAACAGTACACGTGACAGAGACCGCTTGATGCTACCGAACAGGGACATGGCTTCCTGTTCCTGCTGCTGTGCCGCATCACGGTCAGACGATGATTGAGGTGTAGGCATAGGGTATTTTACTCTTCTTAATATCTATTACTGTCAGGAAAGCACCTGATAAGATGACTAATATTGTGCATTAGCCGCCGCGGTTAAACGCTGGCGTAAATTACCTTCCATTGAGGAGAGTTCTTTCTCAATCTCAGTCCGCTTAATACGCGCTTCTGACGCAATGCGCATGGTATCCTCAATCGTATTGACTAAACGGCTCTGCACATCGCGCAAGGTTTCAATGTCAACGATAGAGCGCTCCACTTCAGTAGCCGTTGCAATGCTGCTTTGTTGCAGGATTTCA
Organism: Photorhabdus akhurstii; assembly: GCF_019090985.1. NCBI lineage: Bacteria > Pseudomonadati > Pseudomonadota > Gammaproteobacteria > Enterobacterales > Morganellaceae > Photorhabdus > Photorhabdus akhurstii. The sequence goes on from NZ_CP020335.1 coordinate 4,991,899, forward strand.
GCATTTTTGCGTAATAATTCGTTGGTCGTATCAGCCACCTCTTTTTGCAATTTAGCCGCTCTACTCTGAGCTTTCAGTGACAGATTGAGTACCATCTGACTTTTCCAGATTGGCAATGTAGAAAGGATGCTGCTCTGGATCTTTTCCGCCAATTGCTGGTTATTATTTTGTACAATCCGGATCTGCGGAGCTGTCTGTATAGCAATGGTTTTTGACAGTTCCAGATCGTGAAGACGGCGTTCAAAGCGATTAATATTTTCCAGCAGATCTTTAACACTCTGCGCATCCATCATATCTTGAGACGTTTCAGCCCTTCTCTGTAATGAGGGCAACTCCACCGTTTTAATCTGTTGCAACTTCTGTTTGCCCGCTTCAACATAGAGCGATATCTCTTTATAGAAACCTAGATTGCGATCGTAGAGTTGATCTAACACCGTGATATCACGCAGCAGGTTAAGCATTGCGCTATCCAGATGAGTGGCGATGGTATCGACCTGTTGTGTTAGCGTCTTTTGATCAATCATAGTGCGTTCAGCTTTCTTAAAAATCCCGCCGATCAACGGTAATTTTCTCAGAAAGCGACTGCTTTTCTCTTCTGGGGACAGCGCATCATGTTCACGAATAAACATGACCAAATCCGAGAGTTTCTGGCCTACCTCATCAGCCTCTTTGGTTTTTACATTCTCCAATAACGTATCAGCAAAACGGGCAATCCCTCCCATAGGCTGAGCACCATAGCTGATCACCGCCGCAGGTTGCGAAATATCGATCTTTTCTATTAGCGTGTTGATGTGCTCCTGATCAATCAGAACAGTTGACTCGTTGAGAGCCATATCACGACCAAATGATGGGATAGGTATAACTTTAGTGCTCATAAAATAATCCTGTTAGCTGAATTTGTATGGAAAATAAGGAGTTATTATATGGCGTCTAAGACGTGTTTAAAACAAGTTCTATTTTCTGCCCCATCTGCAAACGTTGAAAGTCGGAAAGTAACAAAATGGTTAGGCCAGAATACTCAATTTAAGCTTCTGTTTTTATCTGTTTATTCCGCCTAATTGAATAAAATAGAGCAACCTGTTGTAATTCCTGCATGAAACTATGACACGTAACTATTGCTGTCAATATATATGGTAATTAGTTAAAAACGTTAATATATCCATAAAATCGGTCTCAGTACAACAACAGGAATAAATTAAACAAGAGGGTGTATCACTATTATGAAAAATTATTTAGTATCTATTTCGATATATTAATCATTGCAGATCTGTTTGAATATAGATTATATTTCAGGTGTTTATTCAATATGACAGGATTAGAATCATGAAAAATTTGTTTGTTATTATGTTACTTCTCTCTGTAATAACAGGATGCTCCGGTAAAAGTACCTCAAACAGACAAACACAAGCAGAAGAGGGATTGAAATTTGCATTTTCATCCGGTGGAAATTTTATCTTAACTCACGCCTGTACAGATAAAATCGATTATTTAGGGCCAGATGAAGGGGGGAATGACCAGATAGAAATAGCGATAAAAAACGATAAACAATGCTTTGCTCATTTTGACGCTTTAATCAATAAAAACATCGGCACCCAAATGGCAATATCATTCAAAGGTACTCATCTTGCCACGGCGACTATTCAAACTCCTTTAAATCCTTCATTCAGAATGGGGGTAAAAGATAAAGAGCAAGCCATAAGTATTATGAACGCATTAAAAAACTAAATAAATTGTGATTACTTTTAATATTGATGATGATCCAGAGCTAGTTTCTATTATTAGTATCTTCTGCCAGACGATTTAAAATCTGGCATGTCGATCTATGATAATCGAATATCTCCGCCCAATGTTGGGCGAAGATTTCCGGTAATGCTTATTGCAAGATATTAATTACAAAGAAAAAACTCGTCGTGCGGCTCCCACAGCACTGGTGCCATAGTCTATCGCATTAGCGATCCCGGTTGTGGTCAAGACCCTGCCTCTGATCTGATTACCAATCATGCCAGCGACATGATCTATACCACTACCGGCAGCACTTAACGCTCTGGAAATCCAACTCTCTCTTCCCATCACTCTGTGCAAACCAGTTCCAATGCCACCCGCAAGCCCGCCGAGAACACTAAATATCGGCTCAAAGACAGGTCTGGCGACACTGAAATGTACTAATTGTCTGGCTAAACCGGCGGCATATGGGCTGACAACCCGGCCTAAGAGCCTACTCAAAAATCCACCACCCATTATTCTGTTGACAGCCATTTCAGCCCCCAAACCAGCGGCATAACCCACTGCGTAATTCGCTAAATGCCCGGCAGGGTTACTGGTGACATCTAAACCAAAACCAATCCAGGAGCCATAATAGGTGCCAATACCGGCATGGATACCTGCCCGAGTACTCCCTTGCGTACCGGTGATCATCCCACCCGCCGCCCCACCAGCCGCTGCCCCGACTTCATGGGTAAGGGTAGAGGAAGTCCCTAACATAGTATCAATGGTGCCTACCGCACTCCCGGCCCCAATAGCGCCGCCAATCCCCCGATCAGCATTATTTATCCATGATCCCACCGCCCCTGTTACCGCCCCGGCGGCTGATGCAACACCGACACCTTGTGCCCGTGCGCCATAAGCCGCGGCTGAACTCGCTCCGGCAGCCGCGCCAGCCGCCGACTGTACTAACGTCGATTTCCCCTGTACGAGTCGAGCAAGTAATGCCCCGCCTTTTTCCAGCAGGCTACCGACGTTATATCCCATCAACGCGCCAATCCCCGCGCCTACGGCCGCAACCCCCAGAATGACGGGGATAGCCGCGCCAGCCGTAGCGGCAATGGTAGCAGCAAGACCGCCAATCGCAATCCCGCCGGCAATGGCTCTGCCAATTTTTTGTCCCCGTCTCATTGACGCGGACATTCCCTCATCAGGTTTACGAAACAAAAATGAAGCAAACCAAAATGTATTTCGATTTCTATTTGGAGACGGTGCTAATCCGTCATGGTCAGTCAATGTGATGGGGTTATTCCTCACCATTCGGTACAAATTCAGCCCATCCACGGTTCCCGCCGGATCAGCACTCAACCATCGACCCACCCAAGGTTGATAATAACGGTAGCCGTAATAATACAATCCAGTGGCATCCCGCTCTTTACCGGAGTAACGAATAAATTTGTAGCTGGCTTCTGTCTGATTTCTCGCCGCCCATATCGCCGTACCGCCATACGGATAATACTCTTCCTGACTGAGAATCTGCCCTTCGCTATCCAGTTCAAGCTGGCTGGAGCCAAGCAGATTATCGTAGCTGTAGCGCACCTGATTGTTGTCAATATCTGTCGGCTTACCACTTTCCCAGTGCAATACCCTTACCTGTGCGCGACCCGCTTCACCTACCGTAATCACCTGCAAATCTTCGGTTGTTTTATCTGCAACCCCAGTTGTCCGTAGCTCTAATCCCGGCAGATAAGTCACCTGTTGTACTTGAGTACTGTTGCCCGTCTGCTGTTCACTCACTTTTAGCAGCCGCATGCCATCACTGCTATAGCGATACCATTCACTGTCACTGCTATTTTTGCGGCTCACCGGTGTGACTCGTTGCAATTCACCCCGAATATTCCAATCCAGATTTTGCCCTGGCATTAACATCTTCTGATGACCGCCGGCATCAAATAGCGCATCCACTTGGGTTGAATCTGTCGTTAATGTACTCAATACCGCCCGGTTACTGCGGCTTGAAACGGTGATATCTGTGGTGTAACTATTTTGAGTCGCGGGTGAACTGTGTCGGATTTGAACTAAATTACCGCCACGGTCATAAGTATAGGCACGAAGGTAATTGGTATAAGTGCTGTCATCGGCAGGAACAGGTATAACGGGTGAGGGAAGCTGGTTGCTTTGTCGGCCGATATTGGCCATTTCACGCCCTGTAGCACTCATAAGCTGATACAGAGAATCATAAACATAGCGGTTCTCAGGTTCCACTTTCTGATTACGCCAAAAGCGGGTGGCTTCGGCATCATTATGGATACTGACGACATTCCCCACCGGATCATACTCATAGCGTAGATCCTGCAATACTCTGCTTCCTGATTGACTCCCTTCGGCTCGCCGGGTGGTGATACCTATCAGACGTTGAGTTTCCGGCTCATAACTGTACTCCGTAACCACGCCGTTACCGTGCTCTTCACGCAATTTATGACCTGCGGCTGACCAGCTCAGGGACTTAACAATCACCTGTTCACTCTGGCCTTTCACCGTCAACCAACTCCCTTTTAACTGACCGGCAATGTCATAAGCCAGACGCTGAATATTGCCTTTCGCATCGGTTTGGGTCAGTAAAGCCCCGATGGCATTAGTGGTACTTTGTGTCGTATAGACCTCACTTGCCAGCATTCCCTGCCAGACAGTTTCGTCATCACCGCTCCAGTTAGCCTCCTGCCCTTCCGCCAGCAATTGGTGAGATTGGGATAGCATGGCGCCCGCCAGTGACTGACTTATCAACCGAGTCACGCCTGCCGTGTCGTAGTGGCGGATACACAGACCGGAGAGGTTATACTCTTTCTCCGCGGTTGTATTCCCAGCCCAGATAAAGCGCTCTGTCACTTGAGCACTCTCTTGGTCGAAAACTTGCTCGCTCACAGATAACAAGCGACCGGGCAAAGTATTGCCTTCATAGCGACGGGTCTGACGAACACCAGTTGCATTCATTGTCATTACCGGACGACCTTCAATATCATTTAATGCAACAGTACGACCAGCATCGACACTCTCTGTCCGCAGGGCATGACCGGCCAGATCACGCTGCCAGACAAAATTAGGCTTTACTGAGTTATCAGCCTGCTTTGCATCATACAAGCGTGGGTCAATACTGTAGTTCAGGTGTCCACGGGCATCATACTGGTGACGGGTGACGCGGGTGTCAGTATCCCCCCCGATTACAATACGGTGAAAACCAATATCACGAATGGACAGACCGCGATTATCTAACACGCTGACTGTTGGGGTTTGAGTATAAAGAGTGGTCTCAGACGGACTCATATCATATTCCTTCTATTTTGTTTTACAGCTTCCCTTCCAATGAAATGGAGAAAGATCGCAAGATTGATTTTAGATATGACAAATCCTCTCCCACTCTGGCGAACAGAGTGGGAGAGATTAGTTAAAAGTTAATTTAAGAGAGTGTTTTCTTGACCTGGTTCGCGAAACTGGCGCCGCCGTCGCAGGCGGTATAATGCACCTGCACCAGTACATCATCCATATTCGCCAACAGTGCGGCCTGCATCTCATCCGCTTTCAATGTCTTATCGTCAATATGCTCATCCACAGAACGTGGGAAGTTGAGCGTCCATTTGGAAACTGCTCCAGTCCCCTCAAATGATAGATAGCGCTCATCTTCCAAACGCAACTCAAAGCTACCGGCATCATTAATGCCAGAAGAGAGCGCCACCTGCTGGCTGGCACGCAGATTGGTGACAATATGCGTCGCATCACCCTCTTTACCTGTCGGATCATTGAGACGTTTAACACCATTGATATCTGCTGCTAACAATATACTGCTGCTGGTCTGAGTGAGCGTTGCCTTCACGTTTTGATACGGCCCGACTAACGTCGGCAATGTCACTGACACAGTTTTAATCTGGCGCAAATAGTGCCCCGGATAGTCGTTGTCAAACAGCTTTTCGCTTAATGGAAAGTCGACTTTGCCTTCGGTTTTTAACTTACCAAAACCATCATCACCCAATAGGCTTTTGAGAGACACAGTACGGATCACATTAAGGCGGCGCTCATGACGAGCCAAATAGGCCGCTTCCATTTGGTGCAAATTGAGTTGCAGTGTCTCCCCCACTTGCAGGCCACGGTAATGGTCATTCCAGGTACCGGTCTGGATAAAAGCGGTGGCGTAATCACCCAATTCATACTGCCAGCAAGCTTGGGCGGAGAGGCAGAGAGCAACCACCGCATCATAGGCTTGATAATACAACGCGGATAATTGACCACTCAGCCACTGGTACAGAGTCGCTTGGGTGAAACGAGTCGTCAGGTAAGTCAGCATGGTCCGAATTTGTACCTGCTGTGCCTTCGCCTGTTGCAAGGAAGTTTGAGCCGCTTTCTCGCGCACCGCCAGCGCATCCAACTGTTTCTGTAATGCGTCGACCTCAGACTGTGCCTGCTGGTATTGGATTTGCCACTCTTCACGGCGGCGGCGGTAGTTCTCCGTGGTTGCCAGACGCTCGGCCACCACGCTGGTGGCTTGTCCGGCAGCCATCAGCCCGATGGCAATCGCTTCCGTTACCCCTTCATAGCGCGAGCCGCCATCAGCCAAACCAAAGATATTTGGGATCACTTTCAATGCGCCACTGGCAGTCTGTACACCAGTGGAAGAAGAAATCAGAGATTGTGCTGACGTTTGGGTATCCATCACCAATTGTTCCGCACTGGAGATGTTGTTCTGATACAAAGTGTAATAATGGTCATGACGCTGTTGCGCCGTAGCCTGACTAGCCAACAGCGCCAGACGGTCTGCCGCCAATCCATCCAGCGCCTGTTGCTGTAACGTGATGGCATAGCTAGACATATCCAACAGTTGCTGTTGCGCCAACTCTTCTTGACCGGCTCGTTCGCTACGTTCTAACAAACTAAGCAGGTTCTGACCAAAACTGGTCAGCGTACCCACGGCGCTGTAAGCTCGCGGCAACATAGCGCTGAAACGGTATGGCGGCACCGTCAACATGGCGCCACTGACGCCATTCGTCAACGTGCCGGACTGAGCGCGTTGAGCCAACAACGCTACCGGATCAACAGGCGCAGCATACAGCGGCAGCGAAAGCGGCTTGCCATCAACGGTCAGGTTATGACGCAGATTGTATAACCGTGCATCCAACGTATCCCAGTGAGACAACATCAGAACATTGAGCGGTTCATTAAAGTAGCCATTATCTGCCAGTTTCAAGTAGCTGACATTGCGGCCCGGCAATGCGGGTAAAGCGGTATCACTATTAGCCAACTGGTGCTCAAAATCACGTAAAACCGCTTTTTGCCCGGCTGCTAAGGTATCCAGGGTTTGCGGCGTCCAAATGCTACTCAGCGATACATCCGGACGAGGCCCTAGCAATTCAGCGGCCAGATTGTAATAGACACGGGCCTGAGTCAGACCGTCACGAGTCAATTGGCGATACCACATATCTCCCTGAGTAATCAGGTTACTGACATAGGCAATAAACACCGCTTTCTGGTATATCACCGGATGAGCATAAGCTTGAGTATCTGGGTCTATAGAATCGTCCAAATGACGTGACAAATCGCTGTTTCCTTCAACCAACGGACGTACATTCCAATAAGCCGGGGCATTGTGTGGCTTGTTTTTCATCGCCGGATCAAAGATGTAATGCAAACTCTTTTGTGCCGGCGAAAATTGCTGTTCGTTGGCAAAGCGTGTTGCAACCAAAAACGGCAGGTGAAAGAACAATTCCCAGAAATAGAGACCGTTTGAACCGTTAAAGTCCATTGGTTCGCTTTTGCCGTCAGTCACTAAATCTGCTTCCAGAGAAGGATCTGCCTGCAAGGTGTAATCCAGCAAACTATCCAGCCCCAGATTAGCCTTCTCAATCAAAGTACGCACAAAGGTGGTGTTAAGGCGGGTTTTCGCGGGTAATGATGAGGTCCAGAAGTCCAGATATTGCACCAGACCACGCTTGCTATCGTAACGGGAAACTAATCGAGGAATGGCATCCGGAGCTTTGCTATCTTGCAACGCAACATAGACGTTAAACCACTTACTGACCCAAGAATAAGCCCCTTTTTTCCCTGACGGGCGGTCATAATGATCCCACACGACATTCAAACAAACCTGTAGGTAGTTTTTATCCGGATCGGTGGAGAAATCCGCCTCGGACAAGGTATAAGTTGTAGAATAAGTTGCACCGCTGGCAAGTCTGAAAGTTTGATCACTGTAACGTTTAAACAAGTTGCGTCCATCCGCCGTCTCAGCATTGATTTCCTGATAGAATTTGCGGTTATCGGCGATTTTCTTGAAGTTTTTGATAGTGGTTAATGTTGGCCAATCTGGCGACGTGAATACAGCCTCAAGCTTATCAAGACCAATAGCAAAATTTATTTTATCAGACCAATCTAGCAACACGGTACCGTCTGGAATATACAGATTATAACCGGTAGGTGTTTCCCCTTCCCAAGCGATATAACTGCCCTTCACAGTAACAGTATGGAGAGTATCAAGCAGGGGGGAAATAGCCCATCCCTCATTAACCCTTTGCTCTAACGCCCACGTTCCATTAGGAACAGATCCACCACCATATCCAGACGGATAGTAGTTGATTATTGCATTATGAAAGGTGTAATAATTTCCATCATGGTAATCCAGATAAAAACCTTCATTTCCTGACCACGTGAAACCATAACCAGACTTAGAATCATATACAAGATCGTTATATCCAAACGTATGACGGTTAATAAAATCCCCATTAGTTGTGGTTTGGATATGAAGCGTCAGGCCATCTTGATCGATATACACATAGGCCCCAGTAGTGCCTTGTTTCAAGTCATCAACTTTACTTACCCATCCTGTACTTTCCGGATCTTCCGTTGCACCTGTAACAACCTTAGTAATTACATACTTTTTATCGTATACCGCAAATTGCAAGCAGTTTTGACCATCCGTTTCATCACGGTAAGTACTGAACAAAAAGTTCTTACTTAACGGCCTGAGAACATGACGATTGAAAGCTGAGTCACAATAGAGATAACCATAAACAGCAGGTTTATTTTTTCTATTAGCCCCATCACCTTCAAATTGACGGACAAACACCCCCAACATCAGACGGCCATACGGGTTACTGTCCGTTTCCTCCGTCGGGTCGATACTAAAATCGGTGGTAGCCAACAGATTAACTTGGCGCAATGTGGTGCTCGATTCATCAATCAGCAGGCTGGATCGCTGTGTTTCTGAACTTTCCCCTGCTTGTTGTGTCATTAACGTGGTCGTATTCGGCGCTGTCCAAGTATCATCATAACGTTTATAACCAAACTTTATGTTGTAGGCATGGGTCTTACCGATGTTTTTACCGTCAGCATCCTTCTGTACTGCCGGGTCACGCTCAACCCAAGCCACATATAGTCGATCATTATAAAATACCGGGCGAACTGTATGCTCCAACACCGTATCACCAGACAGCGGCAAGGTGATTTCCTGCCAATCATTCCAACAATTTGGCGTCACTGGATTCCCTGCCGGATCTTGACGGTTTTTACTCAAATCCATCTGACGCCAGTAGTAGCGATACGGTTTAGTGGTAGTGCGACCAATAAAGTAGTAGATAGCTTGGTCAAATTTATCCTGATTAATATAACCACTGAGCACATATAGATTACTCACTGCCTCAAACTCATTGAGATACGCCAAAACAGCATCCTGCACACGATCCGGATCGAGTCGATTCTGATTTAAAGTCGTCTCCAGCTCCGAGAAATAATGGCTTTTTTCCTGCCGGGTGATGGGTGAAATATAGTTTTCAGCGTAATTTCGAACCTCAGCCCCCGCAGCCCAAATCGCATATTGGTTATCATTATCACGCCATTCGTTAGCTGTAGAAGGCTCCATCGCCTGACGCCCCGGTTCAGAGCCGTTGACCAGACGAGTCATATATTGCTGTATGCTGGCAATCGCTTGTGCTACCCGACTCGTCTCAACCTCATCAGACACTTCCGGGTCAATCAGCAAATATTCGTATAAATCTTCCACCGTCACCGGCTGACCACCGACGCCTTTCAACGTCGGCGCCACAAAATTCATATAGCCAGTCACCAACGCATCACGCTGGGATTCATTCAGTTGTTTTTCCATTGTCGATAACATAATTATCTGCCTTACTTAAATGGCGGTTTAGAAATAGCCTCATTGGGCCATACGGAAAAATCAAATCCACTCAGGTAGTGAGCTCTGCCATGCTCAGTTACTACCCTTGACATGGGATACGCCAGCCACCAGCGCCTGACCGGTGCTTTGCCAAAGGGTATAATCACTGTCACGACTCAGGAGATAGCCTTGCTGTTGCTGTGTAACGCCAAGACCAGTTTGGTTCTGTGCCTGTTGCAAACGCAGAAGCGTATCCAGTTGCGGTGTGGTTTTGGCAATCCCGCCCAATACCGACCAAGCGGCTTGCAGTTCGTTAGCCTCCCAACCCAATAGCGTTGCCAACGTTTGTGCAGCATCAGCTTGACTCAACGGCGTAGCAGCATTAGCTGTGCGTAAATAGGCCAGTACATCATCTTCGGTACCACCAGCTTCACCCATTTGGAGCAATAAATCGCTATAACAGCTCAGGGTATAAAGCATCCACAAACTGATATCGGTCACTGTTTCTGCGGAAGCGCCAAAATAGGCTGGATAGTCCAGCAAGGTTTGCACCATTGCAGGACTCAGCGTGAATTGTTGGGTCAACAAGGAGCGGCGTACCACTTCACGTAATTGACGCAGATAGTCAGCGGGAATATCGGCGGCAGTCTTAACGGCATCCTTCAATGCCCAAGTCGCACTCAACCACTGGTAGGTTGTTTGTCCACTCCAGCGCAACAATAACGCAGGCAGTGACTGACTCACGTTCAGAGTCTGCGCCAACAGACTGACGGCCACGCCCTGTTGAGTTTTCTGTACCTGATTCAACGTATTAGTCAGAGTAGTGATTGCCAGCTTCTTATCTTCATCAGATAAGCTTTGTGTATTGACCACCGTTGCTATAACACTTTGTATGCCAGCATCAGTCACCAGACCAACCTTATCGATAAGCGGACTATTACCTGCTGAGAGCAGAGCAAACCAGTCAATAGCGTGGCCGTTGGTATCGACTAATGGCGCCCCACTGCGGGACAACAATGTTGCACCCACAAACGTACTGCCTAGGTTCTGCCACACTTGACGGATAAAGTTCAATTGATCGTCAGTGCCCTGCGAGGTAGAAATAGGGTTGTCACTCAACAGCAAAAGCAGTGCTGAAAATTCTAAATCGTGCTGTTGTTGCCATTGAGCAATCGCACTTAGCGCTTGCAGCAAACTCAGAATATCCGCCGCCAGCGGGGAATCTTTTTGTGGTACCGTGATTGTGGGTTTCCCTGCCAATTGCTGCCAGACGATGCCTGTACCTGCATCTAATCGATCAACCAAAGCACAGAAAGACTCTGGATTTATCCCCAATGTACGCGCCAAATTAGCCAGACGGTAGAAAGCTGACACCACAAACAGATTACAGTTGAGTGTACTTTGTGTGACATTTCCCTGTTGACGGGCAATATTATCCGCCAATAACAGGAACTGACGATGATTGAGGCCCAGCGCCGTACTGATATGCTTAACACGCGCCCCATCTCCCCCGGTGGTCAATGTATAGACAAAATCCTGATTATCTATCACAAACGGTGTATCAAAGGTGCCGACGGAGTTAAACACTTGGTCTAAAAACGGCGTTGCCGGTGTAATGGCAAACGGGGCCACTACGCGCAGCCAGCCAGCAAATTGTTTGGCGCTAACACCATACTTCGCCTGATAATGTTTGAACACTCCCAACATACGCAGCGTATTGTCGTTCATCGACAGCGCGGTATTTCCTGTTTCCGCATCCATAGCAGAAGTCACCAGCAGGTCAATATCCTCATAGGACAGATTCAGCCATTTTTGCAGGCGCACTGTGCGGTTAATACGGTCCAACTTGTCATCTGTCAGATTGTTAACCGTCAGAGCAAAATGCGCCTCCGCGCCACTGCGACTCAGGGTAATCGCCTCCGGCTTACCGGCATGAATAAAGCGGGCGCCATACGCAAATGGCGTTGCTGTAATGTCACCAGAACTCACATTATCAGACTTAACAACCGTAGAACCTCCGACAGTTGAACACAACATCAGTTCTACCTGGGGTACAGTCAAACTTGTTCGATCAGTCATTATGGTCATGTCGCTGAAACTATTCACAGTAAGCGAACTGTCACCATAGTTAAGCTGATAGAAATCCTGACCGACAGTCTCCGTAATGATTTTCTGCTGCTCTGGCGAAAACTGACTCGCCATGATTTGCAGTCGGGTCAAAGCACTGGCAGTCGTATCGCTCAGTTTTCCTTTTGCTGTTGCCCAGAAGTTTTGCGGCAGATCCAGCGTCTGTGGCAAAGTGATATCTTGCAACGTAGTACCCAATACCGATTGAGCTGTCTGAATCTGCTGATGACCATAATGATACGGCAGATTATTCGGGTAACGGGTAGTGGAAAGTCTGGCGTTTACCGCTTCCAGATCAGTCAAACTCAGTTTCTTCTGAATAGCTTTGGACAGAATTTCATTGACCAACTGCAATTGCGGTATCACCTCATTGATTGCTTTATCATTAATTAACAAAGCACCCAGATCGGGGCGACGCTCCGCCAGCGTATTCATAATGGTAGTGGCGCCATTCTTTTCCTGTTCAAGGGCCAATTGATAAATATGAGTCAGATAGGCTACCGGCGCATCATTGGCTTCCGGTGATCCACTTGGTGCTTTATCTTTCCAACCCGTGTTTGCATCAAGAAACTGATTGGCGTAATCCGGGCCTGATACGGAGAACGGACTTCTCAAGCCAAACTGAACAGCTTCACTAAGAGAATTACGGCGAAAATGGTGTAACACCTGATGAGCATAGCCCACTGCCAGGTCATACATTTTTTCAGCACTGCGCCCGAGATCAGCACGATGCTCACGAATAAAACGCTCACGCGGCATACGTACCACATCAAACACTGAGGTATAACCAAGATCGGTCAATTTACCGGGTAAGTTGTGGATCTCTTCGGTGCGGGAAATCAGGGGACTGGCGAGTTGATTCATACGGACTCCTGAATTGAGGTTTATCATGAGAAACAGGTTTTTTCGCGCAAAAAATAATCACCATCGTTATGTATAAAAAAGGGACCAAATCAAACATGCGCATTTAGAACATCAGGTCCTCCTACCTTCTAAAGGCGCTATACACAGTGATGATGTGTGAGGAAAAATATAATAAATCACAAAACTTGCTTACATTAAAAAACAAAATGCAGACAATAAAATAACTTTACCTTTATATAATTATTTAGAATAAACATTTACGTATATTTATAATTAATTTACAAAATAATTAACAATAGTTTGCAATATCGCGTCTTGAATAAGGTAATACCTGATATGCCGGAATATTGATGAATAACGGTGGCAATGGCAAAAAAATAATCTTTTATATCAATATGATGAAGATTACTCGCGTATCTTTATTATTTTTTTAAACAAATAACCTATTGGAGGGTAATGAGAAGTGAATAAGTCAAATTCCACATACTTAAACAGCTAAGGATCTAAATAAGAGGCTCTTTATTGATTACCAACGCACTGCTGATGTGGGTAAGAAAGTCACCAACCTGACCCGCTCCAGCAAATCGTAATCAACCTGCATGCTCGTCGGAATACGAGAATCCAATAAGGTATATAGCTCAGTCCAACCAATTTTTTTAGTTAATCTTTTCCTCGGTGGAAGTGATTTTTCAGGCTCACCAAAATGTTCATGAATCCATTGCCGGGACATGATAGGAATTAGTCGTGGTGGGAGTTCATTTGGAAATTGGTATGAATCTTTTTTTTCATCAATCAAGATAAGCCCTATCGCAAATAAAACCTTATTACTCCTCTTAAAAGCAAGATGTACACCTTCTTTAAATAAGATTCCAAAATAGCGCTACACCTTATACCACTCATAATTCCATGTATAACAACGGGTTGGATAAGGCTATGTGTAGCAGAATTATGAAACGCTATTTAATCATATGCAAGGATATATTAGGATCTCCAGGATATCCTGTTGGTTTAGTTTTATAAGGAATTAGCCCTTCATCAAAAATTTCCTGATAAGACTTCCCTAAGCTATTTATTAGCGCATCTATGTTGACTGTCATTTGTATAAACTCCTACTCTTAGTTAGTCCAATTCATCTACGATTTTATTTTTCAAATTACCCGCAAATGAATTGGATTTTAAAAAAACCTATCATATATATTAATTACCAACGCACCTCTGACGTAGGCAAAAAAGTCACCATTCTGACTTGCTCCAGCAAATTGTAATCAACCTGCATGCTAGTTGGAATACGAAAATCCAATAAAGTATATAACTCAGTCCAGCCAATTTCTCTAGTTAATCTTTTCCTTAGCGGAAGTGATTTTTCAGGCTCACCAAAATGTTCATGAACCCACTGTCGAGACATCAGCGGTATCAAAGGGGGAGGCAATTCATTAGGAAATATAAAATTAGGTCGTCTGTGATTAATTAAAGTTAACGTTATCTCAGTAAGTACTTTATTTTCTCGCAAAAATGATAAGAAAGTCCCTTCTTTAGCCATATCAAGAGATATATCAGAGTCTCCGGGAAAACCTGACGGCTTGGTTTTATAAGGGATTAGTCCTTTATCAAAAATTTCCTGATAGGTTTTCCCTAAGCTATTAATTAGGGCTTCAATGTTAATCGTCATTATTTATATCACCTCTATTCTCGATTCAGACAATGCATCTGAGATTTAACTTTCCAAACTATTCACAAATGAATTGGCTTTTAAAAATAACCACTCATAATCTGTTGATTACCAACGTACTTCTGAGGTAGGCAAAAACGTTACCGATTTCACTCGTTCCATCATGTCATAAGAAATCTGCATACTGATTTCGTCTTTAAAACGATATAAATCTTTCCAACCAAACTGCCTTCTTAAAATTTGCCTTGGTGGTATTGACTTAATCGGATTACCTAAATTTTCTCTAACCCATACCCTATCCATAGAATGCATCAATGGTGATGGCAATTCATTTGGGAATACAAAAGAGACTTTATCGTCTCGAAGCAGCCTTAAAGTAATTTCGTTTAATATTTTACTACTCCGTTCAAACGATAAAAAAATCCCCTCTTTCACCATATCAATACCAATATTAAGTACCCCCGGAGGACCATTTGGTTTGCTTCTATAAGGAATTAATCCCTCATCAAAAATTTCCTGATAAGTTTTCCCCAAACTATTAATTAGGGCTTCAACGTTGATAGTCATTTATACACAAAATCTGGCGTATGTGGAACAGAACCTATGTTAAACACGGATAATGGTTTGTTGCCCGCTATCCCACTATCCGCTGAATCTCTATTCACCACAAATCTCTATAATCAAAAGAGATTTGGTAATCATAAGCTGATAAATCAATTTGATGACAGAAGTGAGGCTGTAAAACGCTCACCCATTTAGATTCCACATCAAAGCCACCGTTATTTATATTATCTTCTGTTGATATTCCCAACCCACTAGCCATAACATCAGCATTATCTCCAAAATCCTTGGAATACTCACACCCTTCCCCTAATTCTGTTTGTTTATCAAACCACTCCAATCTTAATTTCAATCCCATTATATACCTCACAAATACTGTTTAATGTTTCGTCCTTTGACAGCGGGTTTTAACTCTTTCCCAGTCTTATAATCTACAGAGCAAAGGTGCTCACCGTCACTTACCCGGTAAACCTCCAATTCACCATGTTGAGAGTCCCATTCATAAATTCGGCGGCCTTTGCTATCGATCCATCTATCTCGTTTACCACCTCCGCTTTGTTTTGGAGTTTTTTTCTTAGCTGACCGTAACCCAGAAACCCCAGTAATTTCCTCTGTTTTTGGGGCAGGATGATAGTCGTGTCCATCTTGAGGCAATCCATTTCTAGGTTTACTCAAATACACATACACCGGCGGCATATTCGGAATGGGGAATACCAGAATATAATCGCGGAAATCCTTCTCTTCCGGCATCGGCAACGATTCAATATCGCTGCCCACTTTATCCGGGATCGGCAACACGGTTATTTGCGACGGAATAAACGGCTGTTCTTCATTCCCGGTATGGGCTGGAACCTTGAATTCCTGCTCGCTCGGCGTCCATAAAATTGTCGGCCGGGTCTCTCCCGGTTCCCAGAACTCGTAATTACCGGTGGTCCGATTCAACGTCATCATGCGAACCGGCACTTTATCCAGACCACCTTCCGGGCTGACGTGATATCCCTGAACCGTCATCCTGCCGCTTTTTTCATCTCTGATCCAGCGAAAACGTACACGAGTTGGTGCTTTTCCATACTGTTCCGCTATCTGTCTCAGGCGATACGGATCTAAGTAATCCTCTTCCCCCTGATTCAACGACGGTGAATAAAACAGCCCCATTAATCCAACTGTCACCGGATTCGGTGCCGCCAGCCAACGTCCTGCACTAATAGCGCCGCCGCCAATGTAACGCATTACCAGCGTTTCCCCTTCCGCTACCGCGCTGCGGGCAGTGGCGGCCACGGCGGTAGCAGCCGCTTCGGCTTTATCTTCACCACCACGGAACCACCGCTTATACCACGGTAATTTTTTATCCTGCGGCTTATCTGGTTCTGGCGGGTGTTTCTTCTCTTGTGGCGGCGGTTCTGGTTTTTGCGGCGTCACCGGAGTGGGAGATGACGGCACCTGATATATCGCCATTCTGCCAAAGTTATTCGCCGGTTCAGGCTCGGTTCCGGCATCGGTACAACCTTTACCCCGCTGGCAGGACTTTGTAAACACCGGTATCGGCGGCGGAGGCGCCTGCGTTGCGGGCGGGCTTCCCACATCCTTTACCGGAGAAGAGAAGTGCTGTTGCACCATATTTGTGGGAGCGGCAACCCGGTCAGCATCCTTATCCTGCTTCTCATAGCTGTCCATCTCGGAATTGATAAACCTAGCCCGACAGGGGCAAGTACTCACACTGTCCAATGTGCCAGCCAGCTTGCGCCCCATGTCAAACACATCGGATACACCACCGACAATCGTGTAAGTACCGGGATGTTTGCCACAGGTAACTGTATCCCCTTCACGAGCGGTTGCTCGCCCATTAAATGTCATGGTGTGATCACCGGTGATAATCTGTCCGCCACAGGTTGTTTTATCACCAACAAGCAGGAAATACCCTATTGCCATTTATTCACTTCTCCAATGACTTACAACATGAAGAGTGAATCTAACTGAAATCATCATCATGCTTTTGTCACTTATGGATTAATAAGTAATCAATAGTGCAATGAATTTCACTTAAAAGTATATAGGAATATTCTGAAAATTAGAGAAATAATGTCGATTGATACTGGTAATTCACCATGTTTTATAACAATTTTATTACAAAAATTAAACAAAGGTGAGTTTCATGAATAAATTTAAGAAACAGTGACGAGTTAGCAGAAATACACAACAGATTTTTGCAAGCCACGGTCAATTGTTAATCATTAACCGTTCAAAGTGCTGACCGAAAGACCAACACTTTGTCAACAATCTACAAAACTATTCAGGCTTTGATGAGCTTTACCAGATTGCCTCTGAGCATTGCAGGAAAACTATGCGCTTGCACAAGCAAACATGCTTTGTTGGTGCAAACTGCGAGCAAACTGACAATTTAAGGCTAACTCTTTCCTACTATGCCCGCGAACCAGTAAAGCCTCCCAACGATGATGATGACCGGGCACAAACCCTGTACAGGCAAATCCCGCCTGTTGCAAAATTTCCATCGCCTGGAGAGTGCCTTCCCCTACCGGCAGTTTCACATATACCAGTTTGTGTGCCGGTAACTCCGCCACCTCTTTTACCCGCTCGGTTGTCTGCTTTTCTATCCACACTTCCAACCGACGTCCATGATTGGTTATGCGGATATCCGCATCAGCCAGCTCCTCCGGTTGCAGAGGCTCTTGACCAAACACTTGAGTCACCGATGTCAGCCACCTTTGCCAACCGGAAGGCCAATGTAATTCTGGAAACGGCCAACTTTGTAAAGGCAAACACCCCAGCACAATGCTTTCCGGCCGTGCCTGATCAAATGGTGACGTTACATAATCCGGCAGTAAACCCGTCGTGTGAAAGCCCAAATTTTGGGCCAAACGTTGGCTGTGGTTATGTGACGACACCTGTTTAATCGTGAGTATGCTTAACCCCATTTTCTTAGCCTGATGACACAAGTATCGGCCCAGTGCGGTAGCAATCCCTTGCCCACGCGCCTGCGGGTGTACCGCGATCAACGCCAGTTCAGCGCTTAATGGACACTGTTCATCCCGCCACAGCGCCGCATGCCCTAATACTTGTCCCCCCTGGACCGCAACGGCAGAATACCAGTGTTTAGCCGCGTTATAGCGGCCAAGCATAGTAGGTAAATAGACTTCCGGGTAGACATAATCTTCACCATAAACAGCCCGAAATAACGCACTAACACCGGTAGAATCCCCTTCCTGGAATAATCGAATGAATGGCATTACTGGATTTATGCTCATGCCGCCTTCTCTTCAGCACTATAACCACGATTATCAACCACCCGCACCAACTTACCGGATCGAGGATGAGTGACCATATTTTCCAAGGCGCAGTAAGTGACCTCCACATGCAGGAAGCCCTGATCACATAACTTTGCCATAGCGGGTTGGTCCGCCAGCAATGCTTGACGCATTGATATTGTCGATGGCATCAGTGATGAATTCCCGGCTAACAAGAGTTGTATGTTATCCATGCCGTTCTGACGGCTCAGCAATAACTGCCAAGCGAGTACACCCGCTTGCTGTCGCAGTAAACGCGCAATATGGTCAGGAAAAATGGATAGTGAACCAACTCGAATTCGGTGAGCGCTTCCTGCCCGCCCCTGCAAAGCGAATTTGCGTCGCGGCTGCCCCGGCGCTTCACACCAACAAGCCATATCTCCGGTAGGGTAACGGATAATCGGCATCAGGCGTCGTTGCAGGTTGGTCACAACTAATAGGCCATTTTGGCCTGGCTCCGTAATCGGCTGACCATTGGCTTCGTCAACAATTTCAATAATGGTTTCCGTATCAAAAACCCGATGTTCGCCATAACAACAATCAGGAGACGCCGCCCCAATGAGACCTGCGTCAACGCTGGCGCAACCCACTGAACCAATACGCGCATTAGGAAATACCTGATTCAACAGTGTCAATTGCTCTGGAAACAGGCTTTCACCACCGTACAACAGACGCTCAACGCCCGGCATAGACTGGCCGCGCTGCTGCAAGGCACTGGCAAAACGCAGCAATTGCACCGGCATCCCAGCCAAGACATTAATATTCAAGTTAATAATAGCGTCGGTCAGTATCCGATCATCAACGGAGCTGGTAAACGGATACTCCACCACCGGCACCGGTGAATAGGACAAGGCACCGTGAATAAACAGCAAACCGGTGTACAAATCACCAGAAAAAAACAGATTAGCAAAGCGGTCGCCAGGTTGTAATTGTTGTGCAATCCCTTGACCAAATGCGCGTATAAAAGCGCGCCATTCACTACAACTGAACACCGACAACCTGCCGTCACTGGTTGAACCACCGGTCTTAAAAACATGACCGCCGTTGACAGGGCCGGTTAACACCGGCCAGTTCTCCAGCGATTGCGATTGTTGCCAATAATCAGCAGGATTGATCAACGGCAGATCAATTAGCTCCCAGCCAGATCGAGGCAGATCACGGTAAAGATCCCTAAAAAAGGGGGAATGATTGCGGACGTATTCAACCAGATCGTGTAATGATAGTGTCATGATTTACCCAAAAAGTAGTATTATTGGTCTCAGAATCGGCTATCCAGCACCAGCGGCGTTTTGCCACTTTGCGGGTGACGACGGAACTGCCCCATCGGCGTCGGAATAACTTCCAATTGAAGCAATCCACCACTGACAACTTGGTTCAGCATCTTATGTTGCAGCAAATGTGTACGCACCTGGCCAACATCCCCATCGGCTAACACATGGATGTAATCACCGCCATCGGCGTTGTTTCCTACCAACCACTGCACCGGAAACGCCAGCTCGGCTGACAATGCTGTTGGGTTCACAAAAATAGACCCCACCCGCAGCAATGCACCATGACGACCTTCCAATTTAAACCGCGGCGTTGGTAATCCGCAGTCACAGAGAGCGGGAAGCCAATAACCCAAGTCACCTACATCGTAACGCTGGACCACCTGCCCTTCCCTTTCCAGAGGGGTAAACACCAGTCGACCGCTTTCCCCTGCCGGAACAGGCTGATCACTATCAAGAGCCAAGATTTCCAGCCACTGAATATCAGATAACAGATGGAATTCGCCCTCTTGGCAACAAGCACAAGCATGGCCTAACGGACCGGCATCCACGGAACCGTAAATTGCCGAACGAATCACCTCTACACCAAAACTGGACAGAAACTGACGTCGCTCTTCGTTAATATGTTCACCGCCAGTAAAAATTTTACGTACCCCGCCATAGGCACGCAACGCAGCCTCTTCACACTCAAACAATCGGTGTATAGTGCTCGGCATCCCGACCAGCGTATTGACCCCTTGAGTGATAATAAAGTGCCTGATTTGGCTAAAATCATCGTCTATTGGGCCGCCCATCGGGTAATGGGGCACGGATAATTTATCCAGAATAGTGAAGAAACTCATCAGACCGCCATACAAATTACCGCCATACAGCAAATTCATTACCCGGTCTCGTGCTGGGTCCAGACCAGCAGCAAACAGGCCATCTGCCGAAGACTGCATTTGGCTGTGATAATCTCGATGGCTGAAACCCGCCAGTTTTGGCTCGCCGCTACTGCCGCCGCTACGGAAAAACACCTGTGCTTTCGCCGTCGTGCCGCCACTCTGAAACTTTGCTTTATCCATCACCGGAATCCCTGCCAGTTCCGGCGGATTGGCCGACAATTTATCCAATGAGACATGGCCCGGCAGTTGTTCAGCTTTCAAGCTGACGGAGACACGTCGCGCCAACCGAGTCAATGCATAAACACCATCATGGGGTTCACCTTCATAGCCATCATGCATAGTTCCGGCCTGACATATCCGACTAACACCGGCAGCCAACAACTGACGACTCAGCATCGGCAGCTCTTTTTCTTTAGCTATCAAAGCACAACTTTGCAAATAGGGACGCCACGGCAACAAAACCTCGACCAATTGCGCACGTGGCGCCGGGCGGACTTGCAAAGTACGGTACAGTGGTGATGGCGCAAGTTCTTGACGCTGTATCCAGGCTACCCGCCAACCATTACCCTCCTCTATTGAACCGCGAAGATCAGCAAAAGTGTGATCTAACTGTAAGAATGCCATCTGACTGCTAACTTCCGCCGCTTCCTGTATGTCCGGCTGTAAAGCGGGCCATACTGGCGCACGTCGTTCCAATGCGGCGGCCACAGCACTAACCACCTCCCGTAAAACGTTCTCGTCAGTGCTATCCACCAATAAACACTGTGGACTGGAGCACGCTTGTTGGTCAAAACGGCAAACATCATCAGCCAGCGCGTCATAGTCAGCATCACTAGCAACCATCGGGTCCAAATAAGCAAAACTGATACGATGTCCCCAATCTATCCAACGGCAACCGGGCCGTAGTTGGCTACGGATAGCGGTCAACGCGCTATTACTGCCCCAAGCGGATACGGCATCAGCACACGCCAGTAATTCTGATAATTGATCCGATGGCAAAGGTAATACAGCTATATAAGACGCCAACGTGCCGCTCAGGTCATAACGTAGAAACTCAGCCAATATCCGCGCATTAAGGCCGTGATCACTGCTACTAGGGCGTAACCAGTTGACATTGCCCACTAACAAACTCTCTAACACTGCCATAAATGGCAGCAAAGGCGCGTTGGACGGCGTGATATGCACCACCAATCCCAACGGCTGCCAGGTTTCAAAACGGGGCTGTGTATAGTCAAAGCGACGCAGAGAAAAAGGTTGTTCGCCCAATTCGTGTCGCAACTTTGCCTCTAAAGCATCACGATGACAGAAGTGACGTAACGCGGTGATTGCGGCTGTATCCAACTTAAGTTTAGCCGCAACAGTATCGAGGCCGTCAACAAAGCGTTCAGCACACGCCAATACCTGTTGTACACTTGGGGGACACGCCAACGTCTCAGCCAAATTACTTTTCAGTTCCGCCAATATAGTCGCGGGTTCCAAATCAGAGATAACCTTACCATTCACTAAATACATTTCAGGACTCCTTGATCAACTCAGAAGCGGCAATCGCGCAACTGCGGCTTTTACTGGTACCGGCACGACCCAATAACTCAAACCAATCGGTCGCTAACTCACAACCACATTCAGCAGCCGGATGTAACACCGCCAAATCGCTCACCACAATACTGTGTGCCGGGCTGGAAGTGATGTAAGGTGATGCCAGATGCAGAAAACCGGGCTTACCGTAGGGTTGAACTGCCATGTTGGCCGTATCGCGAATATAAGCACGGGCATAGGTCGGCACATGAAAATGGTGATTTCGGCACTCAACATAAGGCACGGGATGTTCCACCGAACCGTAGCCATCCCGGCACCGCTCGTCAGGAATACCCAGTTGTTCCCCCAAACGCCGATACAGCAAGGATCTTGGAATGGCTTTATCAGCGTGCGTTTTCCAGCCTCCCCCCAAAAACACCAGTGACTCAGGATGCAACTGCACCGGCGGCAACCCCATTTCCTGCATCCGTTCCAGCGTGAACCACAAGAATGCCGGAAAGCCCAAGATACGCACCGGCAACCCTTGTGCTGCAAACTCTTGTAAGGATCGGATGACGCCAAAAGGATCAAACTCATTGCTTTTTCCATTGTGGCGCAGCGCATAACAGACTTGGTTTACCGGTGCATATTTACACAGATATTGATCGGTATACGCGGTTCCCAACGTAACCGCACCGGCAGGTTCATAGCTTAGCAGCAAGTAATTGCAAGGCTGTTGCGGCGTATTCCAACCGTAATACTCAAAAATTCGTTCAACCATATTTTGAGCCGCACGTATACTGCGTGCATCATAACGCATACGGCTCTTTTGGCCGGTTGTCCCAGAGGAGGTTAACTCCAATGCATTCCTGCCGGTACTGCTGATCAACAATTGGCGTTTGAAATAATTAGCGAAAATAGGCGGCAAACGCGACCAATCGTCCAGTTTTTCCAGTCTTTCTACTTCCAAGCCGTTAGCCTTCAACCACTGAGAATAACCGGGAGTATTTTCACAGTGGTACAGCGTCAATTCACGCATGGCAGCATCAAATAGTTGGTCACAAACATTATCGACCCGATAAGGATGATCAAGCGCACAAAGGGCGTCAACATAAGCAAGAGAGGTCAAAAGTCATCTCCAGAAATTAAAGAAAAGGGCATTTACTCCCTTAAAATAATAGGTATGTT
The DNA here is from genome assembly GCF_019090985.1 of Photorhabdus akhurstii. Lineage (NCBI taxonomy): Bacteria > Pseudomonadati > Pseudomonadota > Gammaproteobacteria > Enterobacterales > Morganellaceae > Photorhabdus > Photorhabdus akhurstii. Next base: position 5,015,130 of record NZ_CP020335.1, read on the forward strand.
GTTTCAACCTTCGGCAAGTAAAGCCCGAAGAAAAAATAACGATATGTTGAATACAACTTCTTAACCAAATTAAAAATAGGTCACCGTTTTTAGAAAAAAAATCTTAATTTTGTTAATTTCTTGTAAACAAAACAATAAAAATATAACAATTATGATTTAATGAAGGCTAATATAACAACAAATTTATATTTAATAACCTTATCAACGAATTTAGTCATCATTATTCATGTATCAATAATGCCAATAATAATTTGGAATTATTCATCAAATACGAATTTATAATCAATATGTAACATTTAACAAACAACCAGAATATTGAGATCTCCACGATATTTATACAATTATATAGTTAGCATGATAATCAACAATGTTACTTCTTTATTTCCGTCAATTTTTTTAACCGGGAACGTCTATAAACCCGGAATATGGCCAACAAATCTAAGGTAATAAACTTGTTATTTCTCACCAAGTAAGCTATTTCTATTCAATGATGAGTAATTTTAAGAATTATTCACAACATAATAATAAAAACAGATTAATAATCTGCATTTATATTTTCGATATTTACAATACCTAAAAACAAGCAATTTATGATATTACTAACACCAGTCAAGTTCTTATCAACGTGAAAAATCCATTAAAAAATTTAAAATAAAAAAACACATTTCTATGCACACGATAGAAATTTTCTTTTATACGATTACCCTACTTACCTTAACAATCATTCATATCAACATTTTTTTATCAACCATTATCACTACCGGGAAGAATAAAATATTCTAATAACAACCAAAATAAGAATTGCCAATAAGCAATATTATATATAATGATATTTCAATAAAAAACTAAAAGTTTTTATTTTTAAAAAATCATAAATATATAAAATATAAAACTAAAATTTATATGATTTTCCAATTTATAATAACGAAAATATCACATTTATATTTATAATTGCCATACAAATCATTTCATCTCACAATTTAACCAAGAATTACAACAAAATATTATTTATATTGTAAAAATAACAATGGTAAATTAATCTCTTGTTCTAACCAATAATACATTTCATTACTTTATATTAACTCATGTAATAATTTACATTACTTACCAAATTTAGTGTTTTATACCATTATAATAAACTCGATATAAACCCCATATAAATTCAAATCTGGTCGCTTCATTTTAAATAATTTCCTATTTAATAAACCAAACAGAAAACCAGATAATAACTATGGTAATTTATATTGTATACAATAATATCTCAATGACAAATCACACTGTAAAAAACATCAAAAATAATATAAAAATATACTCCAGTTCTTATCAAATTTAATCCATATAATTTAATTAAAATTAAAACCGTATATTTATTTAAACAAAACAATAAAATCATTTTCCATGAAAAATGTTACCAGTGAATTTAATCAATTATGTTTTATTGCATTAGAGCATTTAATTAAGAATGTATCTTACAATACCATAACAGGCACAATAGCTTTATTCCACCATGATACACAAGATAAAATTTAAGTCGGTGATTGTGGTTAGAATATGTGCCTGACACAATAATCTGATACATCCGGTTAGTCTGGCGTCATGATTGACACCAGACTAACCACCCCAAATCTCGTATATGGACGAACATCAAGAACTATTTAACCAATAAAATAACTCACATTTATAATCGATAACTATACATCTAGTTAATATTCACTATACGTAACTATATGTTAAATAAGGATAGGTTATTTCTCCTTTTTAGCAAAACAGAAAAAACAACCATTAGCGATAGCAAAAGATCCTGGCGCTGTTTTCTACGATACTTGTGCTCGTCTCCCTATGCTTGCTACTGTTATTCGGTTGCAGCAGCACCTTTGAGCAATATGCTTTTGAATAAGGTCATTCCTGCTTATCTCCTGAAATCTTGCATGCTACTGGCATTTCAATGGAAAGATTATCCGCCCTCATTATGTGGAGGAGCTGAACTTAGCGTTCATTCGCTGCTATGTAGACAAAAAATTATTCAATACAACGATTATTCAGTACCACAAAGAGGTAAATTATGAACAACTTTGATCCCAAAACTTATCAACACACCCCCACGATCACGGTTCACGATAACCGTGGCTTGGATGTCCGCGAAATCCGTTATCACCGTACTACCGCAAAAGAAAACAGTGATATCCGTATTACCCGTCATCAGTATGATGCTTTCGGGCGCCTACACCAAAGTATTGATCCGCGCCTGTATGACGCTTGGCAGAAAGATCATACGGTGAAACCCAATTTTCTCTGGCAGTATGATTTAACGGGCAACGTCCTGCGTACAGAGAGTGTCGATGCAGGCAATACTATCACTCTTCATGATATTGAAAACCGTCTTGTCCTGACCGTAACTGCAACAGGCGTCAAGCAGACTCGGCAATATGAAGACAACTCTCTGCCCGGTCGCCTGTTATCCGTAACCGAACAAGAAACAAAGGAAAGGGCAGCCCATATCACCGAACGTCTCATCTGGGCTGGAAACACACCGGCAGAAAAAGACCAAAATCTTGCTGGTCAATGTGTGCATCACTACGACACAGCGGGAGTGATCCAACTGAATCGCCTTTCCTTGACCGGCGCGGTTTTATCACAATCCCGTCAGTTACTGGCTGACAGTCAAGAAGCAGACTGGTTCGGAGATGATAAAAAGATTTGGGATAAGCGATTAAGTAATGATGTATACACCACCGAAAGCAAAACCGATGCCACCGGCGCTATGTTGACGCAAACCGATGCCAAAGGAAATATCCAGCGTCTGGCTTATGATGTAGCCGGTCAGTTAAAAAGGAGTTGGCTAACCGTAAAAGGCCAGAGTGAGCAGGTGATTATCAAATCCCTAACCTATTCAGCGGCAGGACAAAAACTACGCGAAGAGCACGGTAACGGTATCATCACCGAATACACTTACGAACCGGAAACCCGGCGACTAATTGGCATCACTACCCGTCGTTCAAACGATACCAAGGCTTTGCAAGACTTACGTTATGAATATGATCCGGTTGGCAATGTAATCAGTCTCCGTAACGATGCAGAAGCGACCCGCTTCTGGCGCAATCAGAAAATAGTGCCGAAGAATATCTATACTTACGATTCCCTGTATCAGCTTATCAGCGCTACCGGACGCGAAATGGCGAATATAGGCCAACAGAATCACCAGCTCCCCTCTCCAGCGCTAACTTCCGACGACAACACTTACACTAACTATACCCGTAGTTATACCTATGACCGTGGTGGCAACCTGACCCAAATCCGACACAGCTCGCCTGCGAGCCAAAACAATTACACCACAGACATAACCGTCTCGAATCGCAGCAACCGTGCGGTACTGAGTACCTTGACCACTGATCCAACTAAAGTGGATACATTGTTTCAAGCAGGCGGTCATCAGGAGACATTACTACCGGGACTAAACCTAAACTGGAATGCGCGAGGTGAACTACAACAAGTGGCGCCGATAAAACGGGATAACCGCACCGACAGTAACAACGATGTAGAGTGGTATCGCTATGGCAACGACGGGATGCGGCTGTTAAAAGTCAGTGAACAGCAAACGCAAGATATTCTCCGGCAGCAACGAGTTGTCTACCTGTCGGGACTGGAACTGCGTACAACCCAAAATGGCACTACTACAACAGAAAAATTACAGATCATTACAGTGGGTGAAGCCGGTCGCGCACAAGTGCGGGTTCTACACTGGGAGAGCGGCAAACCAGAAAACATCAACAATAATCAGATACGTTACAGTTACGATAATCTGATTGGTTCCAGCCAACTTGAGTTAGATAGCGACGGGCAAATCATCAGTCAAGAGGAGTACTACCCATTTGGAGGTACATCTCTATGGGCCGCAAGAAACCAGATAGAAGCCAGTTACAAAACGATCCGGTATTCCGGTAAAGAACGGGATGCCACCGGACTCTATTATTACGGCTATCGATATTATCAGCCGTGGGCGGGAAGATGGCTAAGTGCGGACCCGGCAGGCACTATCGATGGATTAAATCTTTATTGTATGGTGATGAATAACCCAATTACGCTGGCGGATAATATGGGACTCTCAAGTTTAGACTGGCTTGATCTCGCCATGCCGCAAAATAGACCTGATATTTCGCCACTTTTGTATAAACAAAATCCAAGAGTTGAAAAGAGATACCAATATTTCACCAGAAGCACCGGTGAAATATTACAAGAAACAGAGAGAAATGAAACAACGCTCAAGCCTATGAAACCAAAAGATAGAGAAAAGAAATCCAGAAATATGAAATATACAAATGCAAAATTAAAAGGATATGCCGCCCATGCCGGTATTATGGGTCATGGCACCAACATAGATCACGATACCTATAAAGATAAATTTTTAAACCTGAGTGGTAGCTTAAGTGCCAAAAATACCTTCCCCGGAGTGCAACTTATCAGCGAAAAAGCGAAGCCCGGTTTCGAACAGTACCACCCCGATAAACTTCAAACATCCAAACGTTGGAGGCCAAATATCGATCTTGGCAGCTATCGCGTTACTAATGAAAAAGAATTTATCGCAGGTATACAAAAAGCGTATCAAGAATCAGGCACTGCATTACATCCACTGATTGAACAGAGGATCAAAGCACACATTAAGGAAAACAAGAACATTTTACCTAAAATGGCGGGTATTGCGGGTCTGCATGCTGAGGTACAAGCCTTAAATTATATGGTCACTGAACTTGCTAAAAGGGGAGAAAATATATCAAGTCATTTGAGTCAGAGCTATATATTTACACAACGACTTGTTGGTGAAACAAATAAAGACTTCCCGGCCTGTCATAATTGTTCTGGAATATTATCCGGCATAGAAAATGTCATGACAGGAAGGGTAGAAAATTATAGAAGAATGACACGCAGAAACTCCGTAGCGTAAGTAATAACTTGTACTAGAACTCAAACCTGATCTGACAGCTATCGAGAATGGATGTCAGATCAAGTTTCGACTCACACAGGGATATGTTACATCACATCTACTCTTTTTATCATGTTACCCCGACACTACTTTCAAATAGTTGTTCAGCACGGGCTCACTACAGTCAAAATTATTTCTATCGTGTTTGTTTTTATCTAAACGTTTTATTTTCATCTGTTATTGTTTCCTTATATCTACGAGCAGCACGAAGGAAACGTTTATTTACCTTGACTGGTCTTTCCAATTCATGAACAAATGCCAATGCATCTTCTTGGCACAATCTAATGCGCATATTTTGTTCAATAACTCTTTTTGCCTCTGCTACAGCAGCATTTGCAATAAAGGCCATAAGCCTTACCCCCACCGCATTGCGGTTATTCGTTCTTTAATTATTAGTTTGCTATAGATATCCACTACTCACTTACATGATTTATTCTGAGCCGGCGGAATATACTATTTGGTGAATTTGACACCGATTTTAACAGAAATCAATATGCGTGCCAAAATGACGTCACATTGTGAGACAGAACAAGCTATATCAGATTCTCATGATTTTTTTCAGATATTTACCTGCCATTTTAATCCAACTTACCGAAAATAACGATTTGCATTAATTTAATATTCATGCAAAACATTCATGATGATATACTTTACATTCTGTATTTTTACACTACTATAAAAATATATGATATATAGTTTCTGATTTATTCTGATAAATACAATTAGTTTATAGTCAATAAATTATACAGAAATAAATTATCAAGAATAGTAATCAAATGCTGTGACAATCAGATCAAAAAAAGTCATGCAAACCAAAACAATATCAAATAAAAATATATTTATTATGGTTCTATTGCTACCGTAATTATTAATTAAACCATTGCATTTATAGCAATAAAAATAGAAATATCAGAGAAACTATTGTTATTTCTATAATAATCACCCATTTTATCCACTAATCAGGAGCCAGAGATGAAAGAAACTGAGGAAAAAGAAAAGGGTGAAATGCTTGAAATTAATAACCATTATTTTTTCGTTGTTAATCTTACCAATGAAAATTTAATCGGTGATGTGATTTGGAGCAGCTCAGGGAATACAAGTACTCTCAATGTTGATGGGTTACATCCAGCAACCGCTTCATTTATCCAAGAATTCTATCCAGAAAGTCGGAAAAATGATTATTGGCAATGGACGGCAAAAGGAAGGAGGTATCAATTAAATTGTTATGGTAATGATATCTATGTCGCTGTTGTCATTAGCGATTTTGGCATTTGTGTATTACCTACCGGCACCAGCCCGGATGCATGGAAATGGTAGCTTTTCTTCTACTTCATTATTTATGTAAGAAAAATGCACATGTGGAAAATATCGATAGCACTCTTACATAAAGACAAGCTCGCAAGTCGACAAAACAAAGATCGTGATTCTATCACGATCTTTGTTCAATCGATTTAAAATCTTACCTTTAAAGAATTCTTGAACTTTATTATCCACAATCTCAAGCCCACTCTATGTTGTTCGTTGCCCCAGATTACCAAATTAAGTGATTTATCCTACCATTCACAATTAGCACTCTAGGGCGGCGCTTTCCTAATAAAATCACTAAACTTTTTAAGCCCTCAGTATAAATGACAGCAGAAAGTTCAGATAATCATCAGAATCTACTATATATTTTCAACTATATATTTAGTAGAAATAACAATTAAACATGTATAGGATAAATACCTATATAAATTATTCATCTGTAATCATCTATTTACGATAAATTATTATCAGACAATCCTTCTTTCTCACTCCATTTTTTTAATAATAACATTCTATCTTGTATATATTTTTCAGACAATACTTCCAGTTTCTCTATTTTTCCCACTTGTAACTTAAGAAAGTTATGACTGAATTCACACCAAGAAACTAAAAAGAACTCATTATTGAAAAAGATCGACAGTGGACAGATCGTCTTCACAGTATGTGTATTATTTAAATCAATAAAAGTTATCACTATTTTTGATTTATGGTATATCGCTTTTCTAATATCAGATAACATTAAGTTATTATCTGTAACTTTACTATAACCATCTGTTTTTACAAACATTGGCGAAGAATATAGTTGATCACGCTGTTCTGCCGGCAATACTGCGGCAATCTTAGATATAAAGCTATGGGCAGACTTAGCCAAAACAACATCACTCTGTTCAATAACCCATTTATTGCCCAAAACTAAGGCATCAATCTCATCCATCGTAAACATTAAAGGAGGCAACATGAAACCTGGCCGTAATATATAACCCAAACCTGGCTCGCCTTCTATATTTGCCCCCTGACTGTTTAGTAAAGCAATATCGCGATAAAGCGTGCGCAAGCTTACATTTAAATCACTAGCGAGTAATTTACCACTGACAGGGTACCTTCTTTGTCTCAAGTATTGCAATAATACTATAAGTCTTTCGGTTCTTGACATTTCCGAACTCCTCATTTTAATAAAAATCAAATAGGATAAGGCTTTACTGAATAAATAGTATTGAGTTACTAGTCAGTACCCCAACATAACTATTTATTCTTAATTATCTATCATGGAACAATGTCGAGATTTCTCTATAAAACCATCAACTCGAAATCCTATATTTAATATAGACCTCAATTGTCTGGATTGACGAAAATACTATTGCCGTCTTACATAATTACCAAACTCTGTCAAGAGTAAATGTTCTATGCATTACGCCGAAACCAGGTTGAAGTAAGCATCGGGCATCAAACATAGAGCAAATATTTAAAAGCTTAATATACAGCTAATTAATACAAAAAATAAAATTCACATTCAATAAGATAACTTATCATAAGTAAACTTACTATGTATTAATGATATAAGAAAACACAAATATTAAAGTCAATTTTCACACTGCCGATTAATGCTTCAGCAGGGAAAGTATGGTCTTATTTTATTCGAACATATCTCTTCGTAATGCCTGGAAAAATGTTTTGATTTTATTACTCATAGTAAAAGAGCCGTGGAACTAAAAGGTAATACTCCAAATAGGTTTAATCTTAACTTCTGTTGAAAAAATAAAATATTTTAGAGAAGATAATAATAACTCATTTATCTTCAATTTATTTCTAGTATCAGATTATTAATATCGAAGGATAATATTACATAAATACACTATTATGTTCACTAAAAATAAAGGTGAAACCAATATTTATCCATAACAATATCTCCATTGATTAATCACCTTAAAATTTAGCTCTTGATAATTATCTTTTCCGCTAATGATAATAATCCCGGTAATCTGATGAATCTGTGTAAATTTTATAATCCCATAAAAACAGCTACTATCAGCCTGATGTTTATGATTTAACCCTATTTAACGCCCATCCCATTAAACTATTTCATTTACCATTCTTTATAAAAAGAGAGAACCAAGATAATACCTAAACAAAAGCGCTAACTTCTAAACGCATGTTAGTAGAGGAGAAATACAACTCATTCTCACATACTATATATACGCAGCGACTCCTGCACTCTATCCGTATTCACTATTAACTTACAAAATAATAGTCCACAATAATGAGATATAATGGAATAGGCAGTTAGTATAAAATAAGTTATCCTTTCTTATAGCCATTAAGCCAAAATTGTTCACTAACCCAGTCTGAAACTTGTATCATATATTCGTTTATTTTATTTAAGCAAACATGAGCTTCTGATTCATAACATAATAATGTATGACTATCACCCCATATCTGGTCTAACTTTCTCACCTTATCGATTGGAAATATATCATCCAATGCTCCATGAACAGTAAAAACCTTGGTTTTACAAGGTAAAAAGACGTCCAATTTAATTTCATCAAAAAGAGACTGCATACGGCTATTATCTTGCATAAATGCAAACTGGAAATCTTCTTTAAGCCTTCTTGGCAACTTATCAAACTCTGCTATTTCAGGTCCACCGGATAAATTGACGATACAGCAAAATTTATCGCCAATTTTTTGCGCAACGCGTAGAGCAAAATAACCACCAAAACTAATTCCTAAGAAACAGAGGAGATCACTGTTAATTCTGACATCATCCTCTAACAATTTAACTATAGATGAAATATATAATTCCATATCGATAGCTATTGGTGAGTCCCCAAGATTTATTCCCTGTCCTGGTCCATCAAATATAGCTACCGCCATATTTTTCATTAAGAAAAACTCAGCTAAAGATAATATTTCAATTTCAGTCATTGAATCCAATCCATTGGATAAAATAACACAAGGCAAAGGATGATTCTCTTCTTCTTTATACCCTTTAGGGAATATAAGGAAAAACGGCATACGAAATTTATCAACGACAATATATTGATGCTCAACTAGCAGGTCACTATATTTTATACTAGATAAAAAACATGAACGAATATACTCTCTGAGCTGTACCTTTCTACTCCTATCACTGAAGTACATAAATTCGGCCCAATGATAACAGGCAGCGGCACTCCTCAAAGCACGAACATGGCTGACCTCACTTTTAGCCGAGTTAGCGATACTAATATAGCTATCACCCACTTTTGACCAATTAATCATCCATTCATACCAAAACTCTTCAGAGGATAAGTCTAAGTTTTCCTGCTGAAAATCACTCAATGCTGCAACAACATCTCCCCAATGTACTTGGGGAGCATATTGAGAATTTAAGAAAAATAGTCTTGGCATAAAATAACCACAAGTAGCAAGAAGTTCTGGCGAAATTCTATTGGGTTTATTTTTATTATTCATCTTATTTTCCTTTAAGTTACTAAATACGAGTGTCTAACCACTCTTTACAGGCAAAGACCATTTTCTTACTATTTTCCGAAATAGCATTTTTTACTATCTCACGCTGTTTTTCTTTATCTTCCGTACCAAATTTAACTGCACATAAATCATGATTTAACTCAACATCATGACTAGAAACAATGTACGAACCACTTCCTTTACTAAATATCTTCCATGAGCCACTATGAGACTTTAATACTAAAGGAGGCTCTGGTTGGAAATATTCAATCAATAAATTATCCGCATCACAGAATCGTATACTACGGAAAGTCTCATTTCCATTTGGTGTTGATACTTCCATATTAAATTCTTGATGTTTATTATCATTATAAATAACTTTTATTGAATCACAATGCGGCAATATTTTGCTCCAGTCATCGATGTTTAAAAATATATTATAAACATCATCAAATTGGTGAGGAATATAATAGCCTGCGGTAAAAGTTAATAAATTTGATTTTTTATGACGTTCTACCTGACTCTTGAAACTATCCATTTCCATTCGAGTATTATCATTGATAAATGAGATAACAAAGGAATTAGCCTGGTCATGATTATCAATACCATCAACAATACCACTGATATCTTCTAACAAAGCCCAGTTCCTTTGTACCGTTATAATACAGCGTTGATCATTAACAGGAATAATTTGCCACCTGCCATTCATTGTTTTGAATAATGGCATCGGTGTAGGCATAACATAATCAACCCGGTAAATAGCATCAAAATAATATCGCCGCGTTTGCCAACTTACTGCTTTATTATTTTGTTTTGCTTTGATTTCAACCAATTCTTCATTACCTGATCTATTTAAAACTTCCGCACCATCACAGAATGAAAAAATATCGGTCCAACAAGAGACATCTTTAACTAAAGCATAGACCTGCTGTGCCGGCGCCTCACATACAACTGAGTGAGTAATCGTTCCTTTTAATACTTTTTCCACTCCCTCTGTTGACTCAACGATATTTTTTATATTATTGAGCTCTTTAACTGAATTGGTATCAATAGCTTTACTAATAAATTGGTGCGCCTGCTCTATTGTTTCAACACCATCAATTAATCCGGTTATTTCAGATTCAAGATCATACAAATGCTCTAACAACAACACACATTGCTGGGAATTAATTTTAATCACGCGCCATGACGTTTCCATTTCTTTAACTAATGTCATTGGGGGATTCAGTTTTGATTTTATACTAAATGTTTCTGGATAAAATTTACGATTTGATTCCCATTGCATTAAAACACCGTTAAGTAAAGCTTTGACTTCTATTTTTTCACCCTCCTTATCCCTAAAGAGAGCTTTTACTTCTTGGCAAGGCTCAAATATTTCTGGCCATTTTTCAGAATTTAAAACAATTTGATATACATCTTCTACCTGAGCATTACAAATAATTGAATGTGATTCTACATAATTCATTATTGATTCCTCAATGTAAATAGTTTTTTAGGATCGATTGATTTAATTAACTCTGATTTCAATATTTTATCATTATGGCTCTTTGGAAAGTATTCATCAGTGACATAGAACCAATCCGGCCACTTTTCCCGACTTAATTTACTCATTAAAAACGATGAAATAATATCTTCAATTTCAGCTAATGATTTCTTCGATATCTCTCCACTCATACAGGCAACCGGCTGATCAATAGCAACCCCATTTTCATGAAAAGAAAAACCAACAACTGTAGCCACATTCACATTGGGTATTCGGGATAAAATAGATTCAACTTCTTCAGGATAAATTCTATGTCCGTTAGCACTCATAAAAGTATTCTGCTTACGTCCTTTTAAAATTAAATAACCCTCTTCATCTATATAACCGAGATCACCAGTGACAAACCACTCATCAGGAGACGTTATTTCCCCAGAAAGGACATCGTAATATCCCTCCATAATACTTTCTCCTCTTAATATAATTTCTCCGATATTATCAGATGAGCCAATAATGGGTTTAACCGCCACTTCCAATGTATTATCAATCTTACCAACACAATAAATTGAATTGAGATATCTTTTATCACGATGATCTTGCTCATCTACCCAACAGAAAGGACCATAAGTTTCACTTAACCCATATCCCTGCACCCATTCACAGCCAATTAATTGGCGCCCTTTTTCAAGTACGCTAGGGGGCATAGCCGCGGCGCCATAAGCAACAACCTGTAAACACGAGAGATCGATATTATGTTCCGCTGTCGATTTAACGAATAATTTCATTGACTCTGGACGCAACATAATATGAGTGATTTTATTGCGAGAAAGATAATCAGGCCATCTCTCTACATTTCTATCTTCAGGTATAAAGAGTGTTGATTGATGTAATAATGAACCGAAAGAAAAAATCACTCCCGTTGTATTATTCAACAAACCTGACATGAATATCTTAGCACCTTGAGTAAATTTTAATTTCTCTGTCACTGAATAAATTCGACGACACACTAATGATTCTGAAATGCTAATGGCTTTCGGTTTACCTGTACTTCCACTGGTGAACAGAACAATAAAGTTAGCAATAGATTGCGGCGAATAAGTTATCATTGGAATTTCCGCTGTATCATCACTAACCCTAATCTTATGATCTGAAATATCAATCACATTAATGTTGTTTTCTTTTAATTTTCCAACAAAATGTCTATCTTTTTTGAGATAAACAACAAAATCGTATTGCACTTCATTGGTAAAATTAATCCATTCATCGATTGTTGCTGATGATAAATTATAGGGCATTAATAAATGCAGCCCCATCGCACTGGCGGCGGCCAAAAAGAAAACACCTAATTCATCATGTTCAAATATAACAATGACTTTATTACCTTTTTGAACTCCTCGACTACGTAAATCATCAATTAAATGGGAAACAGAAGATATTACCTCTTTTCTTGTATAATGATAATCTTTAGTGACAATACAATCATGATGTAAATTATCACGCTCTGAATGTAACAACATAGAGATTAGTTTCATTTCTGTTTCCCTTTAATTAGCAATTAATTTTTATCATTTAAACTTGATGAGACGAAATCAAGAACGGCTCTTCCTGTATCCCAATGACTGAATTGACTTTTCACCACAGAAATACCGAACTCTTTCTCAATCTCTTTTGCTAAATCAGCTAATTCCGTAGAATCCATATCATAAGCGTCAGAAAGATTCGCATCCATATCGAAATCATCAATATTAACGTTAAGAAAGAGAGATAAAATTGTTTTTATTTTTACTTCTGGATTATTACTCATATATTTTTCCTCGCGTACTTAAATATCTTAAAGATTAAATAGTTGAAAAACTCAACGCACATACATGACCTTGGTTACTGAGGCGCTGAATGATTATTTGGTTAGTATTTGAAAACTCATTGATTTTATTAGATTGTTGTTCTCCATCCCCGTTATTTTCTGACAAGAATGATGATGCCAGGACTGAATCAATCACGCCACTGACTGAAAATTGATTATTCAAATAGGGCCTCAGATTTATAAATGATGTTTTTATCTCTTTATTTGAGAAAGCCTTACTGGTTATCTCTTTTTCATCATCATATATTCCATCCATAATAAATACAGCATTATCATTATGGTTGAATAGCTCAGCAGTATATTCTAAAGTGTAATTTCTGGTATTTTTATCCGGTGCGAAATAATCAACAAAACCGGTTAATTCACATAATATCGAGGCACCGCGCTCTAAAGCATGTTGCCGCTCTTCCAGCACCAGAAATGCAGCGCCTTCGGAAAAATCTCCTGGCCGTTTTTCGCCAAAAACCTCAGAGTGTTTCTGGCTTGATGTTTTCTCCAGTAAATTTTTAACTAACGGGCTGGAAAGATGTTCTGACGCGCCACATAACATCACCTCCGCAACACCATTAGAAATCGCTTCCGCTGCATAACCTATTGCTTGCATCCCTGCCACATCGGAGGTGGAAAACGTTTTAGATTGCGCACTAAAACCATAAAGCAGCGACAATTGCCCTTGAAGCGCCGCAGGGAACCATGCCGTGGCGACATAAGGTCCCATTCCCTTTATGCCTTCAATATGGAGCGCTTTAACTTCATCCTCAATATGTTGCCATCCACCAAAACAGTTTCCGACATATATTCCAACGCGATTAGGATCAAGCTTATCTACATCTAATCTACTCGCTTTTAATGCCATTTCAACGGCGACGATACCATAAACCGAAAATTCATCAATTTTGCGTCTTAGGCGGTTATTGATATATTTCGCGCCATCGAAATCACTCAATGTTCTTATTATAGAACTTGCGGTCGTATTATTTTTCGATTCTTGGCCCAATAACTTCTGAATGACGTTTGATTTTATGGCGGTGACATCATTGCCATCAGGATGTACTGCACCAACGCCGGTAACGACAACTCTTCTACGCATTGTCTACTGCCCTCATAACAATAACACTGTGAATACCAGAAAAACCACTTGATAATTTTAACGCGGTCTTAATTGGATATGCGCAACCTTGATTAGGGATATAATCTAAATCGCAATCAGGATCTGGGGTTTGATAATTAATTGTTGGGTGAACATACTGCTTTTCTATTTCCAGACATAATGCGACAGACTCGATCGCATTAGCAGCAGCTAAAGTATGACCTGTCATTGACTTTAATGAGTTAACTGGAATACCAAATGCATTTTCACCCAAAACAAATTTAATCGCATTTGATTCGTTAATATCATTTTGAGCCGTAGAACTGCCATGAGCACTAATATAATTTACCGTTGATGGCGATACCTGGGCATCCTTCAATGCCATATCAATGCATCGCGCCATTGCCATTCCATCCGCAGGCAAGTCAGTCATATGATAAGCGTTATTGACGGATGCATACCCTGCTAATTCAGCATAAATATGTGCTCCACGCTGCTTAGCGTGTTCATAAGACTCTAAAATTAATATTCCACACCCTTCAGCAATCACAAATCCATCCCGCTCAAGGGAAAAAGGACAGGTCGCCGCTTGCTGATTTTCCAACTCTCTTGATGATAGCGCCCCTAAAGCTTCAAAAGAGCCGATAGAAAGCGGACAAAGTGGCGCTTCACTTGCACCAGCCAGCATAATATCCGCTCTGCCATAACGGATATGCTCCATCGCAATGCCTAATGCATCAAGTCCTGCCGCACATCCGGTTGATATGTTGCTGACGGACATAGATGCGCCATATTTTTTCGCAACAGAGGTTGCGGCTGAACTAAAATCAAAGCTGTCATAATCTTCTGATTTAATTAAATCAGGGTGAATATTCTCTTTGCCCCCGTTGGTGATTCTGAGTAAACACTCTTCCATTCCCGCAGCATCAGCAATCGCCGTTGCTATCGCAACACCAAAACGCCGACCGTCAATGTCTGAAGGTTTTAAATTCGCATCTTGCATCGCCATCTCTGAGGCGTCTAACGCAAATTGAAGATATTTACGCTCACTTTTCAGAACAAACTCTTTGTTATTGCTATCGTCACCGTGAACCTTTCCTATTGCTCCGCTTTTAAAGCCAAATCTTTCTCTTCCCCACTCATATTTACTCACTCCTGATTTACCGTTATGAATATTGTTCCAGAATTCATTAACGCCAACACCTGTCGGCGCAACAACACCTAGCCCTGTCACCACAACTCTACGCGGTTGAGATTCATTTCTGTTATTTATTATCACAATAGTTATCTCGATAGAAATAGAATAAACATTTACTCAGGTAAGTTTTATTAATATAAAAGCTACCCATTTTCATTTAAGAAAATCATTATCTGAAAGTAGTAATATTAAACTACTTTATTTATCTTTAAATTTATATTTGTCATATATAATATTTGATTTTTATCTCCTAGCCAAAATTCTTGAAAATAAGCACCAAACCACAACTCCATTTGAATACCAATTTGGTTATTTCACTGATCTTTCATCTATTTAAACTGCAAGAATAATATGAATATTTCAGGTTAAACCAAACTAAGTTAACTCCCTTCGACCTGCCTATGGATAGAATAATTAATCTTTTTCTTAATGAACCAATTTATTCTTAAAAATCATCCAGAAAGGAGATGACAAATTTATTATCATAGAGCTGATATACCCGCTCACAGTGCAATATAACCAAACAATATAACCAAACAACATAGCAAAGATAAGATATCTTTTGCTAGCCTATATATCACCTTGCCCACTGGAATTTCCGATTAAATCGGCGTATCTACTCTACCTCTAGTTATTAATTTACACTGAGCTGTATCTTTGCGGATTCGATACAAGTAAATCATGCCATGCACAATTCATACCTCAAGCACCTTTTCTAAACATCTAAGGTATGCCCAAGTTATTAGATTTAGTTGTATGATCTTGAAGTCTCTTTTCTGCTCATATTTCCCCCGTCTTACCCTATAATTATATATTATTATTATAATATTGCGACCACTCGACTCCATGAAGCATCTGCTTTCTCTAATTTTATTGGAAAACAGCACACTTTAAATCCATAAGGTTTAGGAATACTGGTTAAATTACAAAGCCGTTCTATCTGTAAATAGGGATGATCCCGTCCGATAAAATGAGATGGCCATAAGCAATCTTTATTCCCGGTTTTTTTATAATCGTTAATCATCTCTATGAATGGCCGATCAAAGCTAAACGCATCTGTCCCAATAATCTTTACTCCTTGCTCTACTAACCATTGAACAGCACTACTTTCAATCGCTCTATAGTGAGTAAAATAGGATTTTGCTCCCAAGAGTTTATCAGCTCCGGTATTGATAAGGACAATATCATTTTCTTTTATTTTATAATTAATTTTCTTTAATTGGTTTTCTACCGCCTGTTTATCAATTGACTGATTATCATGACTAAAATCGAGTAATACGCCATGACTATAAAACCAATCCAAAGGAATGTCAGTAATTGTTGCTGGCCGCTCTTGCCCTTCATGCCACCCATAGTGATAGGGAGCATCAATATGCGTTCCGGTATGCGTGGTCAAGTGATAATACATCAGTGATAATCCCATACCATCAGGAAAATCATTGTGATCAATGATCCACTTTTTGCGTTTAAACAGTTTTACAAAGGCTCTTTTCCACCATGAACTGGTATGGAAATACAAATAACTCTCACCTAATTTATTGGCTCCCTCTTTATGATCAACGATTCCCCTAGTTACTTTCTCAGGTTCCCAAAAATCACAATCTATAGGAACACTTAAGTCAATAATATTACTCATCTTTGTTCCTTATAATTTCGGAATAGTTTATTTCCTTGATATTTGGTGTAGAAATTACCTTCTTTTGAGATAAGGCACAAACAAATTGCTGATTATGAATCAATAATGTGCTCGCTTCTAATTCTTTCATATCTTTAACAGAATCAGGGTTATTAGCCAATAATTTCTCATGTAAAGTCGAAGCAAATAATTTAATATATGCTTCAAGTCTAACCCAATAGTATAATGACATTAAATGATAATAATCATGAAATCCGGGACTTACTCCTGATCGTTGTTTTAACATTACACCTTGCATATATTCCAGCTCCTCATCTTTAATAAAAGATTCAATAATTTCTGAAAATTTTACCTTAGAAGGAGTGACTTCAATATCAACACCTATTTCCCTTGAGCTAAAATCAATGGCACAATAGTTTCCTGAGGCACTCAATGAAAAATAATATTTGAAGTCTTGCTCCGTGGATATATAAGGTTTCCCGTTATCATTCGTTATGATTTCATAATCAGATAAATACTGACTTAAAACATAACGTAATGCAGCCCGTCTAAATATAAATTTTTTTCTTCTATCCGCTAAACAAATTTGATTATGGCGAACTATATCGGAACGGTGAATTAACTGTTCAATAGAAGCTAAATCAATATCGTCGATTTTTACAATCCAAAGATCAAAAAAATCAGAGGATAAAGAAACACCGTCCATGATTAGTAATTACCTAATCCACCACACACATTAAGCGCTTGAGCGGTTACAGCCCCGGCGAGAGGGGATGCAAGATAAGCAACCATTTCAGCCACTTCATTAGGTTCAACGTATCTTCCGATAGGCACACGCTCTTCTACTCTTCTTTTCGCCTCTGCTACATCAGTGCCCCAAATTCTGGCGTAATGCTCTCTGACACGCTCCGCCATCTCACTCTCAACAAACCCAGGACAAACCGCATTAACCGTAACACCTGAACCATTACGCGCTAATTCAAGCCCTAATGATTTAGTCAGGCCAACAACGCCATGCTTAGAAGCAGAATAAGGCGCGCCATGAATAACACCTTGTTTCCCGCCGGTGGAGGCAATATTGATAATTCTGCCGCCAGATGACATTAATTTTCTTTTCAAAACTTCATGGATAACAAAATAAGTGCCATTTAAATTAATGTTTATGACATTTTGCCAAGTTCGTGGGCTTATTTCAGCAGTAATACCGCCACCAGAAATGCCAGCGCAATTCACAAGCACCGCCAGCTTATTATCTTCAAGCTCTAGTTGGTCAAACGCTTTTTTAACATCTTCATGATTAGAAACATCACAAACTATTTTCTTTGCAAATTGACTACCATATTTACTGCGTAGCTTGTCAATCGCACTATCAAGACGCTCAGGAGTACGCGATAATAATATTGGTTCAAAGCCATCTTCAGCTAATCTTTCTGTAATTGCGAAACCAATATCTCCTGTCGCACCGGTAATAAAGGCATATTTCATCTGAACTATTCCTATCGTTATTTATACCCGTTATCTTTCAAGTTGCCTCTTTGTTGGCTGCACTCACTCACCCCGGTCACAGAGTTATCTATGCTCCCGGGGATTCGATCCCTTGCCGTCGCGATGCATATTGAAATCTATAGGGTATATATTATTGCTATTCACGGAAAAACACGATTACCCCTAATAAACATTATTCACAAACTAGTGACAGTTTTTGTCAGCATTTACAAAAAATATTAACCAATTCTCGTAAAAATCAATAATATAACAATGTTACATTTACTACAACGTATTAATACCAAAATACTTTATCATACCGCTATACAAATTCATCTTTTTCTGACTAATCAGAGAATCAAATAAATAATCAGTAATAACCACTTTATTTACAATTGGTTGGAAAATAAGATATTATGAATTAACCGTTAGGTTATTTTTTCATGGAATGACAATTGATAGATGGGACGACGTGTAATATAGGAAAATCTGAAAGCTTTTACTACCTATCTCTTAAACAGGCTTATGTGCCCAATTAACCCCATTGTCCGCATAGATTGATGATACATCTTCTAATAACACATTCTTACTATTAGGATGTCAGATCGTTTAAAACCGGAGATATACCAAAGTTAATCACCGGCCAGCTTATGTGATAGTTTAATGTATGCCTGATTCCTCTATAAAATATAACTTTTGGTTATATTAGATATAATCAATAAGATATATTCCGGCAACGTTATTAAAAGGAATTAAATATAAAGATCATAATTTCTTAACATTCTCTATCAGAATAGTTTAGATCTTAATTTTATAACAAACAATTCGCTTATTAATAAAAGCCTTACCGGATATTTATTATATTTACGCGACTTTTATTATTTTATCTACCGCGACAGTCACCATACCTTCATGATAACTAAATTCAAAATTCCAACCGAGCCGATTTAGCATATTGAATAATTTATCAATAGTGTGGTTTTCCAGCTTTCCATTAATAATCTCGCTAATTCTCGCTTGAGTCGTTCCCAAAAGCTCCGCCGCTTTTACCTGACTTAAACCGCGCTCCTGAATCATCTTGCGGATGATCACCATTAATTGAGCGCGAATATGTTTATCATTTGCTTCGTTAGGATTATCGCTTGATGAAGCATAAGGGTTTTTCGTTACTATAAATTCCATAATCTCCGCCTTAATTAGTACAGTGCCGGTAAGAAAACGATATCAAGCAAGAAAATATATCAAATTTGATATAAACGCAATATCTATCCAAACACGGTACACTCATTCATAAGGGCCAAGGAAACGCACCCCGTTAATTTGTCGCTCATTCGATTAGGCTCCCTAATTTTGCATCAATCATAGCTTGCGTGAGTTCTCCTTGCTGCATGGCCCACTCGCCAAGTTCAATCAAAGTGTCGCGGCTCGGGTACTTCATCATCTTGAGGTCAGTTGCATTAACCTGAGTATGACCGTTGAAACGTCGAAAATTCTCATCAACAACGGTCGTGTTCAGAAACACAGCCAAACCACGGGCCAATCGTTCGGGTAAACCATGCTTGTTCTCATGAAATAAGTTCAAATGGTTCTCGAAGCCCAGTACGGGCGCGTCGCCAAATGTATCTGGTTCAACCACATTCGCCATGATTCGACGCTTTTCCTCTTTGGACGAAAAACGCCTTACCACGCAGTAAAAACCGCTTGGGTAAAGCCATTTTTCAGTGTCAGTGTTGCGTTCAATAGCGTTAGGCTTTTTCATACCTTCGATGGGCCATCGAGTAACGTTGCTGCTGAAATGGCCGGGGTAGAGTAAAGGCACCGTCCCCGGCCCAGGCATGCTGCGCAGGTGCGCTTTCAGCCGGAAGTCAACTACAGGCCCAGTAGATACCTTGATACCAAGGTCAGCCAGCGTGTAGCGGATCGCCGAGGATAGCTCAAGGGGGCTTTTCTCCGGCGACGTGGGCACATGGATAAATTGCTCGGGATCATCCGGGAATACAATCCGATCAAATGGATACTCATGGGTAACAAGATCAGTGAAAGCATCATCGGTCGAAGTTGATACCGTTACTGGCCCTTGCTGACCACCACACTCAAACCGGATGATGATATTCTCCTGCAAAACTTCGTCATCTTTGAATGCTTTGCTGCGCGATTCGAACAAGTGCATATGTCGGATAGCTGCACGCTCTAGAATGAAATTACGGAACGGGCGGTAATAGGGTCCGTTGCAGAAACTGCGCGGGATGATCGCCACAATCTGCCCTCCCTGCACCACCTCAGACACGGCAAGCGCCACAAAGGCCGAATAGAGGTTTACTGTCTCAATACCAACACGGCGCAAAGCCAGTCGATGCGCTGAATTGCTGTTGATCTTCTTGTAAGGAGGATTGAGGATCGCATGTGTATAGCCTTGCCCCTGCTGACCTTCGGTAGTTGCCAATTCGATATAATCACCCACGATGATACGCGGCGTGACACAATTGTATCCAGCCAAGTGCTGTGACAGATAGCCACACAGGTTGTCATCAATCTCGTAAGCCGTCACCTCGGCGGACTCAAAGTCAAAACCGCCCGCCACCCATCGATCAAGGAAGGCACACGACAATGCTCCCACTCCGGCTCCCGCATCTAATAGACGGCAGGTACGCAAGGTGCTAGGCGGAAAAAGGGATGCCATAAAACGGGCTATGTTAGCAGGGGTCATGAATTGACCGAATTCAGCCTTGCGTTTCTTAGTAATCCGAGGAGCAATCTTACGGCGCACACTGTCTGTGGTGTCTAATTGTTGGAGCATTATCATATCTGGATAGTGAGTTTCGTTCAGTGTAAATGATACACCACCAAGCAACAACGAAACCTGATTTTACATCAATATGTCTTCTACACCGTTTTAATTTCTTAACCCGCCACAAACTTACCCTCCTACTTTCAACAACAAATAATAGCGATTCAGCAATTGATTAAAACGGGTGTTAATTTGCATCAGTAATGCCAGCGATACGGTACCGCTCTTTTTTTGTTCCGCCAGTTGACGTAGCAATTCTTCTAACGGCGGAGTACTCGCCAACGGTTGCCGAATACCAAACACCATAGACTTCAATTCAGAACCGGTAAGATAACGACCACGTTTCTCGTCCAATGCGTCAAGTCGTTCTGTCAGATGTTGCAGGCGTAATTGAGCCTGATGGTAATTTTCCAACGCCTGCATAGGCAGCGCCGCCGCTTCACGCCGGTGTAACCACTGATTTTGCATATCCTGTACTGCCTGGCTGGCCGGCCACAATGTGCGTAGCTGTTGCAATAGATGAGAACCATAATTCAAGGGCCACAAGGCCGGTAAATCGTTTAAATTTGTCAGTTGCGCACGACTCTCATCCAACGTTTTATCCTGCAATCGGCTCAGTAGCGCCGCGTTGTCCGATTGGTGTAATTCGGCAAGTTGAGCCGGCAGCAGTGTCTGCGGTAACGGGTAGGTCGTCGCCAGCAAAGCCTCAACCAATGGGGACGGTTGTTGCAGCTTGTCCACCAGCCAACCGCCTGTCACCACTAACGCACAAAATACAACTCCCGCTACAAAACCGTGCCAAACTTTCCAGCGCGAGGCAGCCAAGATCTGAGCGACTTTGACTTGCGGTTGCACCGATGAGGTTGCCTCCTGTACCACATAGATCAGTTGCAGCGCAGACGATTCCTCGGGCAGCAAAATAGCATTGCCTTCTACAGGCTGCGCAGAGGCGAGAGATACCGGTACAGAGCCTTTTTCCTGCTCCAGACACTCTAATCGTCGGGCGCTGTTGTGAAGCTGTACACGCAAGCTGTCAAGTTTACTTACATGTTTCAGCTCCAGACGTTGAAGCACCTCGCACAACTGTTCAAGCACCTTTTCCACGCGGTAAATGAGCGGCAAGTCAAGATAAGAGAAGACGCAAGTACGCAATACCTGCTGTAAACGTGCAACCAGCCAGGCGAAAATTTCAATCCGTGCATGAGTCGGTTGAGGCCAGAACTGCGCCCATTGATGGCTCACTAATCCATCAACCAAGGCTAATCCTTCATCAATACCGGCTAATCCGGTGCGTTGAGCTCGGGCCAATGTGTACCAGGCGGCACTTTGTAGCTCTACGCCATTTAATCGAAACAATGACAAGCAAAGTTGTTCAACTCTGGCCCAATCAACATCGGGCCGAGCCGGATGGTTCAATTTACCTATTTCTTCTTTCAGCGCCCTGAATTCCGGCAGTGCGCGTGGGTCATCCCCGGTATGTATCGTGTTACCGGATGATATTGCAGTCATAACAGTTATCCTTATCAGACTATTTCAGCAAGCTAGCCTAATGAAACAGAGGGTTAATCTATATGGCCCTGTTGGCGTAAATGGCGGATTAATACCTTTCCTTCCGGCACAAATTCTGTACTAAAACGCACTAATCCTATCTCTTTCAACTCAGCGTTGATGTCATAACGCAAGTGTCCCGGCTCAATTTGCGGCAATAACGTGATATAGACTTGTTTCAAACGCGGCTCATAGGTCAACAACGTGTGTTCGATTGTGGCAATCAGATCCTGTGACGACGCGGGCAGCCCCTGCAAGATGACGTTGAAATCAGGCAGACCATAATCCGGCAAATGAGCAATCGAACCCGCACGACTGCTAAGGATACGTTGCATATTATCCATCACGGATAAAATCACCTGATTTCGTTCATCGATCTGTTTGAGATCCAGCCCGCCGTTAAAGTTAAACATCAACATTTCGTAAAGCGAAGGTCTTAGATGTTTCATTGATCACCCCTTCACATTCAATGTCAGTGTGCCTTTATCCAATTCGATGGTGCGCGGTTTATCAGCATCCAACTCATCACGTCTGATCACCAACCGCCAACTCTTATTGGCGGCATCCGGTGTGTGAAATAGCCCCACAACCCCAACAAACCGTGCCGTTTTCTCCATCAGCATATCCAGTGACACACTCCCCTGCGGCGCCACTCGGATATCCCGCTGCGCCAGCCGATCCGCCTTAAGCGCTTCGCTATCGCCTTTCACCAGTTCCGCATAACTGGCACGCTCAAACGCTTTATTGTCTTTAAGCTGATAAACACGTATTACCGTGCTCAGCGGAACTTGCGCGCCGGTAGTGTTAAGTGCGCTGCGCGCACTGAAATCCAGACGCAGCGTTTTCACCTGCTTATGGAAAATGGAATGCGTAACAGCTGCCGTGCCATCAGTTACGGTCTGTGTCAGACCACATCCGGCTAACCCAACCGTCATCAAACACACTATGCCGCCCATCATGACGGATTTAAAATTGATAGCTGCCATTCTCGGCCTCCCTATATTGATAACTCGATAAAAGCCCTTGATAGTGCCCCAGATTAATTTTCACCATGCCAGAAACCGTTTGTGATCCTGGTTTCAATCCCAATACACCTGTTCGGCCTAACCGAACACGCTGTTTCCCCAACTGCGCTGACGGCAATACCCATTTGGGTAAGGTGAGCTGTAATCGCACACTGCAACGCCAGCCCAGATAAACACGCAACAACACCAACAGGTCGGTATTCAGTTCCCCCTGCGGTAACCACCCCTGCGCTTCATCGGTATCTTCGGTATAGAGCTCCAGCACCATTTGGCTGTTAACATCCGTCCCTACGTTGCCCAGTACTGGGCGTTGAGAAAATTGAACCGGATGGCGACGACTTAAGCGAACCGGTTGGGTCAACCGCACTCGCCTGCGATCATGGGGAACCACCTGTACCTGCGTGAGAGGAGCCAACAGCTTAACCAGCGCCATCACCCCTTCCGCTATCCGGGTCGGCAATCGCATGATGCTGAGTAGGGCCAAAAAGCGAGAAACCGGCGTTGCAATATGTTGCTGGCTGCCGGTGATCCCCAAACCAATCAGCCCAAGCAGGCACTGCGATGTTTCATCTTGACCACTCGGTTCATAAGTCGCGGGATAGGAATATTTACACCAGATACGGTAATACTGGGTCATCATTCGATGGTTAAAAATATCCAGAAAGTCCGCCACGCCTTCATAGCCTTCACTCTGCTGGACGATATCGTTCAGATAAGCGGTGGGCAGCGGTGAATCGACGCCATACAGGCCGAGAAACGTCGTGCGTACTGTCGGTGGCTGTTCAGGCTGTTGCTCATCCCACTCCACATTTTTCAGTTCGCCGGCGGGAAAACCCATACCGGGATCAGGCCGGAAACGGATCGGATCATCACCGGGCGACATCGTACTGCCCAACGGCGGGCATCCATCTCGCATACTCTCCAGCAACTGGCAGAAGCGATAAAAGTTAAAATCGTAAATATTCGGCGCCAGCTGCTGCATTAGCCGGGAATACGCTGATTGTGATTTTCTTGCCATCGCAAACATCTCCCAGAAGGTTGAAGGACCAGTGTCAATTGGTTAAACAGATGAATATCGGTATATAGCGAGAAGAAGCGGTTAAGCAGCTCGCCGAACAGGAAAATATCGCCCTCGCCGGAGAAGCCGTTGCTATTAAGGGTTATCTCAATATCAACGCCCCGTAGCAGGAAGCCCTTTTCAAAACGTTGGATTAAGGCGTGTTTCACCCCAACAATGGCGTCCAGACAGCGGCAGTTCATCTCATCATCGGTCCAGTTATAAAGCCCTAACGTGCCGCGCAGCACCTCTGGGTTATCCATCATGCTAAGAAAGTTAGAACCGAGATGGCTCAATATCCGCCAGTGGAAACGATCGTTCGCCGGGGGATAACAGGGCAATGTCGGCGAGCAAAGGTTCCTTACGCGCAGCTGGCCTGCGGCGGAGTGTAATGTCTGCTCAAGTTGGGTGTTACGTAATGCCTGACGAGGTAACTGCCCGTTGGTACCGGTAATACGCAGTGAAAGGGTTTCATCATCAAGCTCAGGGTCAGTCTCAAACGATTCCCCACCGAGGATCAGCCAGGTATCGTGCAAACCCGAGGGGCCTCGACATACACGAGTATGGAAATAACGCTCCGGCGCGGAACTGCGCATAATGCCGCCCCGATGGCGAAAGCTGCTAAACGGTACAAAACACTGCGCATCACCTCGTCGGGAAGAGGAGACTTCATCCACCGAGTAAATTTCAGTATGACCATCCTGAATACGCATTGGGCGCAATAGATACTCATTTTGCATACGCGAAATGTGCATCGGATCAGCTTCAACACGGAACAAATTGATTACCGGCACACAGTGCAATCGGATATTTTCCGCTGAAAATTTCAACTCATAAGGCCACGGCTCACTCAGTACGATATCTAACTCAAACCAAGGCGTATTGGCTGGAATGTCTAGCGAATCCAAACCATTGAGCGCCACAAACATAAATTTTTCACGGAAAGTAAAATATTCGATCAACAATTGATAACCACTGAACGCGCTCTCCTGTTTCGGCCACAAAACATCATCGTTGTCGAATCCCATTGGGGAAAAAGAGCCATTCTCAAGACGAGAACGCCCTTCCCGACTGGGCAAGCGTGCGTAAATGTGTTGAGTCTGTCGGGTCAACGCCAGATGTAAGGCAGAACTCACCGGACGGCCAGCTTTGAGATACAGAGGCAGCCGTGACAAATCCACCTTATCCCACTCCGTCAACTGGCCGCAGTCAAAACGCAAACGGATCACTGAACGGCCGTCGGCTTCATTTTGC
The DNA here is from genome assembly GCF_019090985.1 of Photorhabdus akhurstii. Lineage (NCBI taxonomy): Bacteria > Pseudomonadati > Pseudomonadota > Gammaproteobacteria > Enterobacterales > Morganellaceae > Photorhabdus > Photorhabdus akhurstii. The sequence continues at coordinate 5,041,285 of NZ_CP020335.1, forward strand.
AACGTCGCAGAGGCGATATGCAGCGGTGTAATCGGTATATCACGGGTAGTCCGATAATAGCAGCGGGTCTGGCTTGGCCCTACGGGCTGAGATATCACTTCAAACCCTTTGGCGATCACTTCACTTTTTGGCAAAGTCTGATAATCAGGCGCCAATTCAACAATGGAGAGTGAAGGAATAGTGCGCAGATAGTGCGGCCACAGCAAACTCACCAGCCCTTCCGTCAGTTCCGGCAAATCATCATCCAGTTTCTGACGCATCCGCCCCATCAGGAAAGCGAAGCCTTCAAGCAATCGCTCTACATAAGGATCAAGATCCCGATCGTCACTCAGATTCAGCATGGCGGCCCGATCCGGGTGCGCCTGCGCAAACTCTTTACCCGCCTCACGCAGATAGTGCATTTCCGCTTCGTAATAGCGGAGAATTAAATCATCCATATCATCACTCTTAAGGTTGTTATAAAAACGAAAAAAGGGGTAAAACTCGTCGAAAAGGTGTATGGCCCCACCTACACCGGACAGACAACATCAACCACAAAGCACCGAAGCTCTGACCGGATCAATCGCCACCAACCCAGCCAGCAGAGCCTCCATCCGTTGCGCCATCCTTGCCTTATCATGTTCACTGCGTTGGGCTTTCATGCGCAGCAACTTAAGCAGACACGCTTTTACCTCAAACATCAGCTCCGGCTCCCATTCGCCAAGATTGAATTGCTCATCGGCGTCAAGCTCGGTCAATAAATGCAGCGCCATTTCATTTTTGCCGTATTGCTCCGCCACCCGCGCCATCAGCAAACGTTGTAACCAGCGGTGACGCGCTCCATTGATGCCGGGCAATTGCCCCAACCAGCGTAACGCCGCATCAATGCCGTCGCTGTCCGCCAGTTGCAACGCCTCCGCTTCCAGCGACAAAACATCATCATCGCGCCGAGGTTGCGCCGGTAAATGCTCAAACTGCCAGTCGGCCTGATTGTCATGAACCTGTTGGGCTATCCAATCGGTTGTCACCTCATCAGCAAAGGGCGTTCCATCGTTATAGGCCATACTCTCCAGCCCCGGCAGCCGTTCAAGCAGGATTCTCAGATCGTGTTTGATGATGTCCGCCCAACCTTCGTAAGGGCAACCCAATCGGTTTAATGCCTGACAGAGATACCACTGCAAATCCAGCCAGAAATGATTCACCCCTTCCGCAAACATGCGCTCGGTTTGCTCCAATAACTCATGCCAGTTCTGTTGCCGGTAGAGCCGCTTTAACTGGGCGCGATATTCGGTGCGGGGAGGCACCAGACGAGTGCGCTCATCGGCATCCTGTGGCGGTAGCTGATGTACGGTATCCCAACGAACACTGCGTATCAGCCGGGCGGAAGAGAGCCAGCCCTGAGGCTGATCACTGAGATAACGCACCAGTTCCCGCGCCTGATTCAACAGATCACGCCCGGATTGCACCTGACGCCATACCGGTGGTTCACCCGGCGCTGACGCATTGCTCTGCCCGCCCGATGGAGCTGCCGGAGCGGCAGTTTGCGGCACCACTGCACTCACGCCGCCGGACTGAGCTAACCGGTTTTCTAGTGTTCTTGCCAGCCCAACGAGGCTTGGACGAGATTCTTCATCCCAAGAGGAAAATGAGTGTTCCAGTAACACCAACGCCGCCAGAATGTGGTCAAAATCAGTCCGGTTGACCTCTGGATAGCGAGATAAACTGTCCCGCATTTTTGCGCCGGTCAGCCACTCCAGCGCGGCTTTACGGCTGCTAGTCCGACTGGGCAGCAAGGCTTCGCCAAAACGATCCACCAGCCCGGCCAATAGCGCCAACCCTTCTGCCAGACCACGCTCCCCCTCACAATGCAGCCTGGCCCACACATAGTAGGTCGCCACGCGGACATCTTTACATTTGGTGGTCAACAACCTTTCCGCCAGTTGACAAATCAGAGCGGTATCAATGCCACTGATTTTGTTGACCTCCTCCCGCATATGCTGAAAATCGTCTTCATAGACCGGATCATTACCTGTGGGCGCATCGGAACTAATGGGTAACAACCAGTTTTCCCACAGCGCCGCGTTCTGCCGTGCTTCTGCAAGCGCATCGCGTTCAACAAAACAACTCGCAATTAGCTGTTGCAGCATCTTTATATTCTCCTTTAATGCTGAATATCTCTGTCAGCCACTGGAATTCTGCTCATTAATAAAGAGACAGAAATAGCTCCACCATCGCTATTGAGCTGATTACTCAAGCGAATCGCACCTTTAAACATCATCATCCCTATATTATTAAGAATAAATTTTTCACATTTCCAAGGTAATAATATTTCCTTGATTATTAGATGCCGCCTGTGAAAGAGACTCGATGATTTTTACCAGATCTTCTCTGGCAATAAATTTCTTCGAAAATACGATATCGATTTTCTGATTTAAATAAACAGCGACCAGCACACTGTTTTCACGTTCCTCAACCTTATTAATACATCCATAAGGCAAGAAAATAGTTTTACTCAAGGCGGTCGGTGTTAACAAAAAACCATCCTCTTTCTCGGCAAAGAAACAGCGATCTTCTGTTTTACGATATGAAACGAAATGCATCGCCGCTATCATCATACAAATATTAATCGCGCCATGAATTAACATCACCAGCGTCAAACCACCAAAAATACACGCTTTTTTCCAATATCTGTCCCGTACAAAATAAACTGCGGAATCAGCAGCATTATTACCTTGATATTCAGAGAATGGGGATAGCGTAACTCTTTGAATCGACAACAAACAACCAATAAAATAAACCGCGCCAAATGGAAAAAAACTCGACACAATAAAAGAGCTGATTTTTGCATACTTTGGCATTTTGAGAATAACAAATAGATTAACCACCTCCAGCAAAATAAAAACCACCATCAAAGCATTCACTATTGATGACTTATCAACAAGATATTGCTCTCTAGAAGAGAGAACAGAATAATCGGCACTAAGTACTGTTATAGCCGCCAGAAAGACGAAACAGGTTAATACATTAATAGCCAAACCTATCCAAGCTATTTTATAGATCTGATTCACAAAAACTCCCTAATTTACACAACATTACATATCAAACAGATAAATTTATATAAAACTTCACATTGGATAATTCGTGACTGAATTTTCCAAAGGTAAGCAATCTATTAATATCTATACGACTGGTTATAGATAATTCCGAGTACTACTCGGTAAATCTTTAATTGAGTTGTTTTACTCCATCCTATTACTTGAATCAGTAATAGTAATAATAACTTATAAAACAATCTTTATCGGGTAAAACTCTTTCACTCTCCTTATCGGATTGCTCGTCGGGAGAATTAGCCTTGATCTCCTTCAACCTCTTTTTTGTGAATTTCTCAAGATTAATTTCCGTAGGATTAGGGAAACCCAATACCGTGAAAATCTCCTCAGCCAGCCTAAATGTCGGTTTAGGTTTTCTCATACAGGAAAAATAGATTAACGGTGAAAGGACAATTGCCATCAAACCACAGAGTGAAGCGATACATTTTATATAACCAAGAATATCTTCTCCGTTTTGTTCATCAAAAAGGCTCGGTATCATAAATATAAAAAATAGCAGTAAAGCAAAATACCAAGTAGCGCGTATCTGATATTTGGCATTTGAATGAATCCCCTGCTTACAACGCGGCGTCATAGAAACAATCCTTAATCCGGGATGGGCAATGGCATAAACCACATAATGCCCTTCTTTCTCTGCTACCGCTAATTCAACATAATCACCTGCTTTGGCTACCGTAAATCCTAACCAGCCGTGGAATGGGATACCATTGATTTTCCCCCGCACAAAATCACAGACATCACGCTTCCGAACGTTGGTTGACGAATTAGACCCCGAAGTATTTCCTGCCAACGACATTAATAGCCCTGCATACAACTCCCGTTCCTCCTGACGGGCAAAGGCAACCGGATCATATTCACGATCGGTAAAATAACCAATTACACACAGAGTTTCGAACTCTTCCAATACACCGCTCACTTTGATTAATGGCTTACCCGGCGGTAATTCCGGTGGCGGTGGCTTTTTTGCCAATATTGCATCCAGTTCAGGGATTTTGGCTTGAATCTCCGCAATGGCTTTTTCTATTTCTTCTCTATCTTCAGGATAACGCGGAATCATTACTTCTCTTTTAACTGATATTCGTGTATCAAGACGTCTTCTCTGACTTTTTATTTCCTCAAAATCAATGGCCTCTTTAAAAGAACGATAGGTACTCATATGCCGTCCTTAATTGCATTAGCAAGACTGTTACGTTGTTCTTCACACAACTTATCTTTCTGTGATTCAGGGTAAATCCATTGCGTGGATTGCAAATTCTTCGCTGGTTCCAAACCAAAAACACAACTCCGGCACCATTTTTGTAAATCATTATCAGAAAAATACGTCACCAACGCTTCAACCGCAAAAATTAACAGCATCGCCTCCCAAGTACACAACCAAGCAAGAGTTTCCCACGCTAAAAGCTTTGCTACCCCCTCAACAAATAAATTTTTAGAAGAAAGTAATGCTCTATCAATTAAAACTTCTAATAAACCATTTAATGCTTTTACTAACTGCATAAACTCATAAGCACTTTTAAGACCGTAAAGGCCAATAAATTGCCAGCGACCTCTGCCATGCAATTCAGAATAAAGGTCACTGGCATCTACCCCCAGATTTAATGCAGAAGAGAGCATTCCCGCACTCGCCCCAATAAACTTAATGGTGTTGGCAGCAATCACATTTTCCATTCCGTGCTTAACTATTGGCTCTACAATCTCCATCGCCGTACTTAATGTACTTAAAAACGCAGAGGTCACCTGCGTTTGGCTCTTAACATCCCCTTTGCTCTCTTGTAGCTGATTGGAAAACTCCAAGACATTGGAAGCCAAAACTAACCATTTAATCCGGGATTTTTTTAATACCGGCTCTCCTTTGGCGCTTCGAGCAAATTCCTTAAAATTACACTCATAATTATTTTCAGCTTCAAGACGAACTTTCACTCCCGGCTTCTTAAGCTGTTCCAACACCTGCCGCCGAAACGCATTACCCTCCTTAAGTTGTGATACCGATAATTCAACCACCTGATCAAGCGGCACACCTGAAATCACCGATAACAGCGTTTTACTCAGCATTTCATTCATGCTATCCAACACTTTTCCCAAGCGAGTAAAATTCAAGAACCGATCCCCCAGCGTGACCAGTCGCCGGTCACAATGCAGCATGGCACGAGCAAAAGTACTGTCGGATTTTGGCGGCTTTTCCAACGCTTCATTCGCTTTATCGTAGGCTTCAATCAATTTCCCGCTCAGATCTGACACCGCTTTCATAAAATCCGAAGGAGCCGCCGGTTGATGGTTATCCTTATTCAGCTTCATCTTCTGTAAAAAACCGTCCATCTCTTTCATCACTTCCGGGTTATTCAGCAATAACGAGCGCCAGATAATATTTTGCGGCGACAGCGCAGAATATTCGTCAATTAAGGTATCTAAATAAGCACAACCGGTTTCGGTCACGTTAAGCGAAGCGATGGCATAATCCACCGCCTCACGATAATTGAGGTTGTCCTCCAACCGGGTGGAATGAAAATCCTGACAACAGGTAATAAACCCACTCTGTTTTAGCCAGCTCACCCTCAACTGAGCCAGTTGTTCCAGCTCTTTCGCCACGTCGGTGCAAAGATCGGCATAACATTGGTTAAATGCCAGTCGTTTAGCCAGATTCAGCTCTGCGGTATATTTTTTCCAATCGCGGGCAACAGATTGCTCATTCGCTTCCACCATGTCACGAGTAACATACTCTCTAAGTTTAGCCTTCTGCTGATCGGAAAAAGCCTTGTACTCCTCCTGCTGAGTGACTTCAAGCGCTTTATCAATCTGCCCTTGCACACCTGCGGCTTTCAATTTATGCAGTTGATTCTCCACACCATTCAGTGAACTGTCAGTCATAAATTCGATCGACAATTCATCCACAAAGGTTTTATGCGCCCCGGCGATATCATCACTCCAACCCGCTAACTCATGCGCTATCCCTATCGGATCATGCAACGCTATTAACACCGGCGATACCGGCGTGCCATCTTTTGCCAGCCCCCGCTTTTGCATCGCCCTTACCGTAATGTCCGCACATCCCGCTCGCTTGCTACTCCACGGATACAAGGTGCTCTTCGGCCTCAACGCACCGTGATAAATTTCGTAGTAGGGCGCCTCTTCTAATGTCCGACTGATACGCGACACTTTCCGGTTGCAAGGCAGCACATATTTGCCGGAGTCGTTGTCGCCCAGACAGTAATCGATGACCCCATTCAAGTTTTCTACCGTCGCCTGAGCAATTCCTACCCCTTCCGGCACCCCGCGCCACTGCCACGGTTTCACGCACTGCATCCGCTTTTCCCGCGCTGCGCGATTGTTGTGATAATACTTGATGGTCTCCTGGCTCCACATTGAGGGCGTGAAAGCCAGCCAGGTCTCCGTATACAAGGCCATATCCCTTAGCGCAATAAATTCCACATTAGCGCTCTGATGAGTCGGTACATAACAATCTGAGGTTTTCTGGGGCAAGACACCAAAAGGCGCACTCAGATTTTGCCACAATGCGCCATCCTCGCTGACACTCCAGGTATCCCAACTATCCAGTTCATCTAATCCGGCACTAGCGTAATAGACATACAAAAACCCCTGCCGTAAGGCCCGCAGCGCATAATGATAGCCCGGCGCAGAAGGTTCTGGCGTTTCCGCCCACGCCGGCAAGGTTTCCGAAACATTATCAGGCACCACGGTATAGCGCACCGGCAGCAACGCCGGTCCGATGGACTCACATGTCCAACATAATGGTTCATTCATAACAACATCTCCTGGTTCTTTGAAGAAACACCTTAAATCATTAGGTATTTCCTAAATTCCACCGCGCTACATGCATCGCCCTCGGTAAAATTTATTTATCTAGTAAAGGCCATCCCGCTCGGTTTCCCATTTAACAGGCACCGCAACAACACGATGCCTGTGAGATTATTCGAGCTGATATCCCTTCGTACTCAGACCATCAACTCATTACGCCTGATTGCGCTCATTCCACGCATCAGAGTGAATAATGTTGCCGTCTTTGTACGTCCAGGTGATTTTCTCGTAACGAAGCTCAACACGTTCCAGATGGTTGTGCTTCTCCTTGGTAGGATCTTTGATGTCATGCATCAGCGGCGCCACTTTCACCACCTTCACATTGTTCAGATGCGTGATGAAATAGACTTTCTCCTGACCGGCATCATCAATTTGGTACCACTTGAATTCCGCCGATTTCAGGGTTTGACCTGTCGTCACCGCCTTATACAGATACGGACTGGATGCATCCATTTCTTTGGTGAACACCAGCGGCGCATGCACACGGGTACCGGTCAACTTGCCAGTATTGTTATCCGTAGGGATATGCAGCGAATGTTCCAGCGCCACCACTTCGATACTGCCTTCCCGGTTATGTACATCCACCGAGCCTTTGATGTCGGCGCCGCCGTCATCTTTCAACCATAAATACGCAGGGATTGCCATGCTTATGATTCCTCTATTGTCAAACGGGTAATGCCGCCCAATATCCGTGAATATTGGCGACGTGATTAAAACCCCAACCGAATAACGCTTCGGTTGTTAACCCTGATAAATTCAGGGAACAATAAATTTGACACCGGCATTTCCTGACGAAATGGTTAACCGGAATAAAATAATCGCACAAGCCTGACAGACAACTGCAATTAATAGATTCAGTAATAGCATTCACAACAACTGAATAACCTGATTCTCCTCAAGGGTGCATATTAAAATCAAGTATTTTTTTATCAAATAGCACAATTTGTTTAATACCAACGGCAAAATTCAGCATATTTAAACCAATCTTAAACGGAATGTAATTTGTTGATATAAATATGTCGCATTAATTTCAACAATATGATATCGGCTAATTATTCTAATATTTACTCGTTTCACAACCATGACAATAAAATATATTTCTATATTATTATCAATATCTTGCAAAAACAAAAAAATACAACACATGCATTATTCCACTATCATGATTAACACCTACCATTATAAACACTCAAACATGCGTAGAAAAGAATGATTCTCAATTATGTTATGCGAATGAGAATAGATTTCATTATTGAGAATGATTTAATCGATAATAGCCTTACACTGATTCAGGCAGCGATTATCCTGCCTCATCACAAAGCATTAAAGATAAATAGGAATATCATGATGATATGATTACAAAATATTGACTATCGGATGAATCACTGAACCCCATTAGATATCTGATAATAACCGGATGATAATCGCCTAATAAGCATGCCTGAAACCAGCCAGGGCCATAATATAGGAGAAACAGGCTCCTGCTGGATGGCGATTACGGGTTTACTCCAGCCCACACTCTTACCTTTATAGAAAACATTTGAAATAATCTGACAATGACATAGCGAAAACGATATTTTATCACTCAGAATAAAATCATCTTTATTTCATGGCATTATCCACTGCCGACCGAATGTTAATCTTACTTTTCAGATTATTTACCAAATAGTTCAACTAGCACCTACATTGACCTGCTGCCAACCATGTTGATCAACCACCACCTGTGTACAACTACTTAATAATGCGACATTGACTGGCGTCAGTGGTTCATTAGCATTTGCTTTAAGAGAAGGCAATGAACGATAAATGTCTCGCAAGTTTTCAGCATAATGGCTTGGTTGGATAGTAACTTTAGCGGCAAAAGGGACAAAATTATCACTACGCCCATAACTTTTCGGCGTTTCACCCTGCCTTAAAAAGGCAATGACTTTAGCTTCATTCGCTCGCCAGTCGGCTTCTCCATCAACAGCCGGCATCATCTCTGCATGTTGCATGACATTTTCGTAGTCATGCTTTGATTGTACCCATTTTAACGCAGCCAATACCGCGCGCTTACGTGCATCAACGACTGTCCCCTCTTCACATTTCTGCTCATCGTGTTTTACCGAATAATGTTTTACTGGATTTGCCACGCCATCCCACAAGTGGCTATTAATCAAAACCGCAATGATTTCTCCTTTCGTTTTTGGTGATGCATATTTTAATATGTCCCCCTGACTGGCATTGATTTTCTCCATCAGTTTAACCCGCTCTTTTTTGTTATTGCGGATGCTTTTTAAATTAAAACTGCCACCAGACATTGACACTTCTTTTACCGAAGCCTGCGGCTCTGTTTGAGTTTTCTTTTCATCTTTACAACCTGACAGGGCCAGTAATACTAAACCTGCTATTATAGGATTTACGGATTTATTCCGGTCCATACTCTTACCTTTATAGAAAACATTTGAAATAACCTAAAAACCACATAGAGAAAACGATACTTTATGGTACAGAATAAAATACCATTGGCTCTACGTTGTTTAATTTTCTCTTTTAAGAATGATTATCATTACCTTTCAATTAAATTAAACCGGCTCAAGAGCGTTTTAATAACACCATATAAAAAAATAACTTTTAATTCATGGAATTACCGCCTGCCAGTAAATCTATCGATTGTCCACCGTCATCAAGTTGAACAGTAATACTTTTATATCGCCAATGTCCTGCATGTTTATCCGCATCAACATACACAGTACCACCAGACCGATTTCCTTTAATAGCAATTTCGAATCCCGCGTCACTCTCGCTAATACTGCCAGAAACAAACCAACCTGCTTCAATGGGTTGGCCTAAAATACTTTTCACCGCAGGATTAGATTGTGCCAGCGATAAAGCTTTTTTATAGGGCTCCGAAGATTTTATTGCGGTCATGGCAATCATAAATACCCCCACGATCAAAACAGGCATAAAGCAGACAATCATCCATTTCCATTTACGCACCACCCAACTACGTTTTTCAGAAAGAGAGGTTATTCCCGTCGTTGCTTCGTTATCCGATAAACTCCACTCTTTTTGTATCGTTACATTTTTTTCTTTCATCTCTTTAATACCTTTTCATTCGGGCGAAACGCCACGTTATCTTATGTTCGAATTTCTTATTCCATCAGATATAGGACAGAACCCTATTTACAGTTTTTTACAATTCATTTAGCTGTTGCTTATTTTCCTCTTTAATTGTGAAAGCAAAACCCATCGCCATTTCATAATGGTTATCATTATCCTTTTCTCATATAGCGACGTTACTGTTTTGTTTATTTAACTCTTTTTCCCCTTTTTAAGGATCGTTCTATTCAGTTATTGGCTTCTCCTTACAACCATAAAACTAGTTAGATTCAAAATCGTGTTTTTAGTTCAAAAAAAATTCATTACACAGAGAAAATTTTAACTCACAGATAAGGTTTATCTCTTTTTCAATACCCTTACCCTTTTACCCTTGCCAATGTTGTACTCCGGTGAATGTTGATAATCGCTTTCGGTGCACCGGCCATCATCCAGCCCTGCCACTAAGGGATAACCGAGTATGCTTTTCATCATTTAAATATTCCTCACATAACTGTTCTGCTCAATCACCACCTACGTAACGCTTTTAAATAACTCTGCGTTTACCGGTTTCAGCGGTTCATTTAAGCTTTTCGCTACCTCAGCACTAGCAGATAACCAGTCATAAATATCTTTCAAATTTTTTGCATAATGCATAGACAACATAATATTCTCCCTGATCAGTCACCGCTAATTCAACATAATCACCTGTTTTTACTGTAGTCAATCCTATCCAACCATGAAAAGGGATGCCATTGATTTTCCCCTGCACAAAATGACATATTTTACTTAATCGTCCCTCAGTCCGTAAATTCACTACGGCCTGAGAACTATTTCCCAACATCGCCAGCAATAATGCACCAAATTGCCTATTCTCCTCCCGGCGGGCAAATTCCTCGGGGTCATATTTGCGATCAGCAAAATAGCCTTTGACACAGAGTGTTTCCAACTCTTCCAATACACCACTCACTTTGATTAAAGGTTTACGAGGGGGGCAATTCCGGCGGTGGCGGCTCTTTTGCTAATATCGCATCCAATTCTGGGATTTTTTCTTTTGTTTTCTCAATCTCCTTTTCTGACTCTTCTTTACTTTCTGGGTGGCTTACTATCCAGTCAAGATTAACTTCAATCCATGTATCCAGACTGCTTCTCTGTCTTTTTATTTCATCAAAATCAATAGCATCTTTATAAGGACGAAAGGTACTCATAATCCATCCTTAATTGCGTCAGCAAAACTTTTGCGTTGTTTTTCATACCGTTGGTTCCTATTATTTAATTATCTAAATCAGTAATAGTAATAATAACTCCAAAAACAAGCCTGATCAGGCATAACCTTTTCACTCTCCTTATCGGATTGCTCGTCTGGAACATTGACTTTGATTTCCTTCAACCTCTTTTCTGTAAGTTTCTCAAGATCAATTTCCGTAGGATTAGGAAAACCTAATACCGTGAAAATCTCCTCAGCCAGCTTGAATGTCGGTTTAGGATTTCTCATGCAGGAAAAATAGATTAACGGTGAAAAAACAATTGCCATCAAACCACAAAATGAAGAGGTGTATTTTATATACAAAATAATATTTTCTCTGATTTGCTCAATAAAAACTCCCCCTATAATGAAAGCAAAGAAAAGCAGTAAAGAAGCATACCAAGCACCACGTGCCTGATATTTGGCATTTGAGCGAATACCCTGTTTACAATGCGGGGTTATAGAAACCACTCTCAATTCGGGATGAGCAATGGCATAAACTACATAATGCTCTTCTTTCTCTGTCACCGCTAATTCAACATAATCACCCATTTTTGCAGTGGTAAACCCCAACCAGCCGTGAAAGGGAATGCCATTGATTTTCCCTCGCACAAAATCACAAGAATCACTCTCCCGAACCTTGGTCTGAAAATTAGATCCCGAAGTATTTCCTGCTATCGCCAGCAATAACCCGCCATATAGTTCCCGTTCTTCCTGACGGGCAAAGGCGGCCGGATCATATTCACGATCAGTAAAATAACCAATCACACACAGGGTTTCGAACTCTTCCAATACACCACTTACTTTGATTAACGGCTTACCCGGCGGTAATTCCTGTGGTGGCGGTTCTTTTGCTAATATCGCATCCAATTCAGGGATTTTGGCTTGAAGTTCCGCAATGGATTTTTCTATCTTATCTCTATCCTCAGGATAGCGCGGAATTACTATTTCTCGCTTAACCTTTACCGATATATCAATATCTTTTCTTTGACGTTTTATTTCTTCAAAGTCAATAGGATCTTTTAAAAACTCATATGTATTCATGAGATATCCTTCATTGCGTCAGCAAAGTTTTTACTTTGTTTTTCACACTATTGATTCCTGTTTTTAATTACTTGAATCAATAATAGTAATAATTGCTTATAAAACAGTATTTATCCGGCAAGACTTCTTCACTGTTTCTTGGCGATGGATTAGCCCCTATCTCCTTAAGCCTTTTCTTAGTTAGTTTCTCAAGACTAATATCTTGCGGATTAGGGAAGCCTAATACTGAGAAAATATCCTGGGCCAGTTTAATTGACTTCCACGGCTTTTTGATGCTCACAACGAATGAATAGACAGAAAATACTGCGGCAAAAAACATAAGCCATAAGGTAAAAATATCTGCTCCATCCCAAAAACTGCTGCCATCTGGAAAAAGAATAGTTCCCAAACAAATAACAGCAATAAGAAAAAATATGCAGCAAGTATAAAATACTTCATCCCATGCTTTTGATCGTATCCCTTTATTACACCAAGGAATAATAGAAATAGTTCTCAGTTCAGGCTTTGTCAGCGCATAAACAGCATAATGTTCTTCCTGTTCCGTCACAACTAACTCGACATAATCACCTCTTTTTACTGTGGTCAACCCCAGCCAACCATGAAAAGGAATGCCATTGATTTTCCCTTGCACAAAATGATAATCGTTATACAACCTTGTTTTAGTCTGTAAATTTACCGCAGCCCAAGAGGTATTCCCCATCATCGCAAGCAATAAAGCGCCAAACTGTTCATTCTCCTCCTTACGGGCAGATTCCTCAGGGGCATATTCGCGTTCAGTAAAATAGCCTTTGACACAGAGCATCTCGAATTCCTCCAATACACCACTTACTTTGATTAATGGTTTACGCGGGGGCAATTCTGGTAATGGTGGCTCTTTTGCTAATATTGCATCCAGTTCAGGGATTTTAGCTTGAAGCTCCTCTATCGCTTTTTCTACCTCCTCTCTATCCTCAGGATAGCGCGGAATCATTATTTCTCTCTTAACTGCTATCTGCGTATTAAGACTTTTTCTCTGACTTTTTATTTCTTCAAAGTCAATAGGATCTTTTAAAAACTCATATGTATTCATGAGAGTACCTTAATTGCGTCAGCAAAACTTTTACTTTGTTCTTCATTCAGTTATTCCTATTATTTAATTATCTAAATCAGTAATAGTAGAAATAACTTAATAAACAATGCCTATCGGGCCAAACACTTCCTTTACTGGATTCCTCATTCGGTGGGTTAGCCTTGATTTCTTTAAGCTTCTTTTTTGTGAACCGATAAAGATTAACTTCTGTAGGGTTAGGGAAGCCTAGTGCAGTGAAAATCTCTTCTGCCAATCTGAATGTTGGTTTAGGGTTTCTCATGCAAGAAAAATATATAAATGGTGAAAGTATTGCTGCCGCCAGAACGCAGAAAAAACATACGTATTTCATATATTCAATAATATCCATTTTCACAAAAAAGACATCTATCATCATGTAAAAAAACATGAAAAATAAAAAGCAATACCAATTACCCCGTACCTGATATTTGGCATTCGAATGAATACCTTGCTTACAACGCGGTGTCATCGATATCACCCTTAATTCGGGGTGAGCAATGGCATAAACTACATAATGCCCCTCCAGTTCTGTCACCGCTAATTCAACGTAATCACCCACTTTTGCTACGGTAAAACCCAGCCAACCGTAAAACGGGACGCCATTAATTTTCCCCCTAACAAAATCACAAACATCACTCCTCCTATCTTCGGTTTGCGAAGTTATTGCCGCCCCCGCACTATTTCCTGCCATTGACAACAATAACGCTCCAAACTGATTCTGTTCTTCCTTCCGATCAAAAGCGACCGGATCATATTCACGATCAGTAAAATAGCCTATGACACACAGGGTTTCGAATTCTTCCAATACACCGCTCACTTTGATTAATGGTTTACGAGGGGGCAATTCCGGTGGTGGAGGTTCTTTTGCCAATATCGCATCCAGTTCAGGGATTTTGGCTTGACGCTCCTCTATCGCTTTTTCTATCTCCTCTCTATCCTCAGGATAACGCGGAATTATTATTTCTCTCTTAATCTTTACCGATATATCAATATCTTTTCTTTGACGTTTTATTTCATCAAAATCAATAGCTTCTTTGTAAGGACGAAAGGTACTCATGACATATCCTTAATTGCATCAACAAAGTTTTTTCTCTGTTCTTCACACAACTTATCTTTCTGTGATTCAGGGTAAATCCATTGCGTGGATTTCAAATTTCCTGTCGGCTCCAAACCAAAAACACAGCCCCGACACCATTTTTGTAAATCATTTTCAGAAAAATATGTCACTAACTCTTCAACCAAAAAAATAGCGAGCATTACCTGCCAACTACATAGCCAAGCAATAGTTTCCCACACTACAGCAGATACAACTCCCTCAGCAATTAAACCACCAGAAGAAAATAATGTTCTTTTAACTACCATTCCTAACAAACTATCGAATGCTTTTATCGTCAGCAGAGCATCTGGAACAATTTTAACGCCGTACAAACCGATAAACTGCCAGCGCCTCCTGCCACATACTTCAGATATAAGATCACTGATATCTACTCCTAGATTTAATGCAGCAGAAACCGTCCCTGCACTCGCTCCAATAAACTTAATCGTGTTAGCAGCCGCTATATTTTCTATGCCGTGCTTCACCATCGGCTCCACAATCTCCATTGCTGTACTCAATGTGCTTAAAAACGCCGCAGTCACCTGGGCATGGCTCTTGATATCCCCTTTACTCTCTTTTAGCTGATTGGCATACTCCAGCCCGTTAAAAAATAAGACTAATAACTTAATTCGGGATTTTTTTAATACCGGCTCTCCTTCGGCACTTTCAGCAAATTCTTTAAATTTATCGTTATAACTATTTTTCGCTTCAAGCCGAGCTTTTGTTCCCGATGCTTTAAGCTGCTCCAATACCTGTAGCCGGAATAGATCCCCCTCTTGAAGCTGTGATATCGACAAACCAACCGCCTGATCAAACGGTACACCTGAAATTACCGAGAATAGCCCCTTACTCAGCATTTCATTGGTGCTATTCATCACTTTTCCTAAACGGGTAAAATTAAAGAACCGGTCCCCCAGCGTGACCAGTCGCCGGTCACTGTGTAACATCGCCCGGGCAAAGGTACTGTCGGATTTAGGCGGCTTTTCCAGTGCCTCATTCGCTTTATCGTAGGCTTCAACCAATTTTCCACTCAGTGTCGTTACCGTTTTCATAAACGCTGAGATGTCCGCCGGTTTTTCATTCCCCTTATTCAGCTTCATCTTCTGTAAAAACCCGTCCATCTCTTTCATCACTTCCGGGTTATTCAGCAATAATGAACGCCAGACAATGTTTTCCGGTGACAGCGCAGAATATTCGTCAATTAAGGCATCTAGATAGGCACAACCCGTTTCAGTCACGTTAAGCGAAGCGATGGCATAATCCACCGCCTCACGATAATTGAGGTTGTCCTCCAGTCGGGTGGAATGAAAATCCTGACAACAAGTGATAAACCAGCTCTGCTTTAACCAGCCCACCCTCAACTGGGCCAGTTGCTCCAGCTTTTGCGCTATGTCAGTACAAAATTCAGCATAACATTGGTTAAATGCCCGCCGTTTAGCCAGATTCAGCTCTGCGGTATATTTCCCCCAATCTCGGGTAAATGCTTTTTCATCCGATTTGATCGTATTACGGGTAATACTCTCTCTAAGGTTTGCATACTCCTGAGCAGAAACTGCCCCATAGGCCATCTTTACGACCGATTTAAGATCATCATCAACTCTCTCTTTTAAATGACCTGTCCTCAATTGGCGCAGTTGATTTTCCACACCATTCAATGAACTGTCAGTCATAAACTCAATCGACAATTCATCCAGAAAGATTTTATGTGCCCCAACGATATCATCACTCCAGCCCGCTAATTCATGCGCTATCCCTATCGGATCATGCAGCGCTATTAACACCGGCGATACCGGCGTGCCATCTTTTGCCTGCCCCCGCTTTTGCATCGCCCTGACCGTGGTGTCCGCGCATCCCGCCCGCTTACTACTCCACGGATAAAGTGTGCCCTGTGGTTTCACTTCACTGTAATAAACCTTGTAGTAAGGCGCCTCCTCCAATGTCCCGCAGATACGCGTCGCTTTCGGATTACAGGGCAAAACACATTTACCGGGATTATTGTCACCCAGACCATAATCAATTACCCCATTCAGGTTCTCTACCGTCGCCTGAGCAATCCCCACCCCTTCCGGCACTCCGCGCCACTGCCACGGTTTCACGCACTGCATCCGCCTTTCCCGCGCTGCGCGGTTGTTGTGATAATACTCGATGGTCTCCCTGCTCCACTCTGAGGGAGAGAAAGCTAGCCAGATCTCCGTATACAAGGCCATATCCTGGAGTACGATAAATTCCACATTAGCGCTCTGATGAGTCGGTGCATGACAGTCTGCGGTTTTCTGGGGCAAAACACCAAAAGGCGCACTCAGATTTTGCCATAACGCACCATCCTCGCTGACGCTCCAGGTATCCCAACTATCCAGTTCATCTAATCCAGCACTAGCGTAATAGACATATAAAAACCCCTGTCGTAGGGCACGCAGCGCATAATGATAGCCCGGCGCAGAAGGTTCTGGCGTTTCCGCCCACGCCGGCAAGGTTTCCGACACATTATCAGGCACCACGGTATAGCGCACCGGCAACAACGCCGGCCCGGTGGATTCACACGTATGACATAATGGTTGACTCATAACAACATCTCCTGATTCTTTAAGGGAATAATGGCAGGATTGAGATGACAGCAGTCACGAACCAATGCTGACCACGTTTCTACCGTCATTCCGGCGGTGCGAATGACATAACCGCCAGCACTCCCGCCCTCTTCATGGGATAACAGCGACTGTATTCGGGGATGTAAATCAATCTCCGGGTGATATAGCAAGCCGTGCAATGCGCAGGTTTCCAGATCTTGTACCGCATTAAAGGCGTAGCGTGTTGTCACCCGGCGCAGTAAGGCCAGCATAATATGCAGGGATTCCAGTTCCGTCCGGCGTAACTGGTCACGATGTGCCTGACGATATCGGCGCAGTGCCCGATTCATCGGCCCTGACCAGGCCATTTCTTCTACCTGTTCCGCTGTCAATGACAGTGAAAAGATGTACAACTCATTCGCAGACTCGGCATTGTCCCGGCGCAGTAACTGACCGTCGCCGTCAATCAAATACCAATCTGTTAACGGCCCCAACAAACGCGAGCGTTGCCAGCTATCCAGCAACGGCCAGAAGGCATTATTGACCGCCGGATCATAAAAGCGCAGCATGACCTGCGGCTGAAATGAGACGGACTGCACCGCCATCATACTGATATGGTGTGCAATCGCGGATGCCGGGCTGGCACTAAACAGCCAGCCACACACCATTCTCCCACGCCCGGCAATCAACTCCGCCGGATCGGTTTCCTGCAACGCCTGCGTGACGCTCAGTGCCAGCAGTTCAGCATCCTCCGGCCGATTAAGATTGAGTGGCACCAGCCAGGGCGAATAGCGGGATTCAAAGCGGTGATGCTTTATCTGCGTCGGTATGGCCGCTGGCTGATGATTCAGGATCGCCACTGGAAACCCTTCTGCCTGACGGGTATCCAGAAAAACCGCCGGATCAACCAGTAAAAAACCGTGGTCACCATGCTGAGTAAAAGCCGTACGCAAGTCAGCCAACAAACCGGTTTGCCGTCCGGTTTCAGCCTCGGGGGAAAAATCATAATCCACAGTCAGTGGAGTCGTTGCTTCTGTCATTGTTCACTCCTTATTTGGTCATGCCGTTTTGCTCACTAGCCATTCGCGCTGATGCTGATACGCAACGTTCAGGCAAGGTCAGGTTTACACTCTGACTAACGGGGCCTGTTTTCTGCAAAATGTCACACTGGAAGCGGGCATTTTTGGGACCGGCAAAAGAAATATGGCCGTCTTTCAGCGAGATATAAGCCCCGCCGCACTCCAGACGCAGTTCCGTTTTCGCCGAGACGGTCACACAATCCTGTTGACTTGCCAGCGTCAGCGCCTGTTGAGCCAACACCTCTACCGCATCAGTCTGTGCCTGAATCTCTACCTTGCCGGAAGCCGCCAACAGCTTTAGGCCCAAGGTTCGGGTGAACAAACTCAGCCCGTTCCCCACCGCCAGCCGGAATTTCTTCATAATGCTCATATCTGCATCACCGCCGACGGTGGTTATCAGGTTCTCCCCGGCGGAGAACTGCAAATTGCCCGGCGTCACCTGAGCAATGCCGGAGGGCGCAGAGAGTAAGAGCGCTCGCTGTTGTAATTCTTTCAGGGTTTCATTCATAAAGGCGGACTGGGTTTCGATGTCAGCCAGTTCCGCTTTCGCCGCCTCAGCGGCATAACGCAACCCCGCCGCGGTCTGCAACGCCGCATCCAGTTCAGCCAGCGCACGCTGCATATCCAATTGCTGACCCGAGGCTTTAACCTGTTGATCGGCGCTGATAAACAGCCCTTTCCCGGCCCGGATCGCTCCCCAGTCGTCGGTGCGCAACTCAAACCCTTCGCCGCGCTTGTTGGGATGCGGTCGCTGTCCATCCACCAGATGGCCCAGATTAAGCTGGCTTTTCCCGCCATATTCGGTGCTCAGTTTGATGTGCTCTTTGCCGCGCTCATCGTCCATGCGCAGTTTGTTGTTAGCCGGTGTGCGCAGCACATTGCGTTTGTAGTTGTAGAGGGTTACGTGGTCTTCATGCCGGGAGTCATGCAACGCATGGGCGATGTAGGGCCGATCCGGGTTGCCCTGCTCAAACGCGATCGCCACTTCGGTCCCCTGAATCAACGGCCAGTGAAAACCGTGCGTTTTACCGGCGTACGGGCGGGCTAAACGGACCCGCAGGCTTTCTCTGCCTGACGGCCATTCATCCAAATCAAAATCAAATTTGACGCGGTAACGGCCCGTGGTGTCGATATGGCCGTAAGTGTCGTTCGGCCAGTCGCTGGTCACCCGTGCCGGAATGGTACCGGCAATCACCGGCCGCGCTCGCAACTCCGGCCGGTAGCTCAACACTTCGCTGTACGGGATGCCGCTAAAACTGACCAGATAGTTGCTGTCACGCCTAGCGCTGCTGTGCATAGAGACAATCAGCACCCCCGCTTTTCCCACCGCTGCCGGTCTCTCTCCGTCAAGCTCCAGCACTAAGCCGGGGACCAACTCCGGGGAGGAACTTTTGCCGCTGACAAGGTGCTGCCGGTACAGGTCGCGCTCATGGTGCAAACGGGCGTAGAATCCCGCCGTTTCCGGCGCCGGTTGGATCTGGTCTCCCTTCTCAAGAAAGTTATCGCCATAGCGATAGACTTCACCGACCATCGTGGCATCCCGATCCCGGCGGATCTGATATTGCAGGTCGTTCCCCGCTTCTCGATAGTTGTAGTCCCGCACTTTCACGCCTTGCGTCACCACCTGATGCTCAACGTGCAAGTCCCACACCGAATCATGGTCGCTATGATTCATGCCCGCCGGGTCACGGAGCGGCAAGCGCACGTCGTACTGATAGTTGCGCTGGTTATCCCCGAACCGCACCACTTCAATCCCCAGACGGCTGTCCATCTCGAAGCGGTACCAGATCCCCACTTCCGCCAGAATACGCTGGATAAAGTCCAGATCGCTCTCCTGCCACTGCACCACCAGTTCCCGTTTTGGGTATTCCCGCACCAGCGTGAACAGGAAATCCTGCCCGCGAAATTCGTGTCGGTCGCGCAGAACCTTTTCCACGATTTCCGGCACCGACTGGTGCTGGTAAATCCCACTGCGGCGGGTGTGGCGCAGCAATGCCAGATAAGGCTCCAGACAGACCTGATAGCGCGTTTCATCCGCCGAGGCGGCAATCCGGTTAAAACGGGTGATGACGCCGTGCACTTTACGCACCTGTGCCGGGTTTTCCGGCGCCTGCAAGATAAACGTGGCGGATTTGTTGAGCATCACCGCCGGGTCGATATCCCGGGTCGGGCTGGTGAAATCAATGGTGTAGCAATACGGCGCGCACAGGCGCTCTTCGCCGGTGAAGCTGAATACCTCCAGTTCGGCGCCACAGCGCCGCACTTCAAGGCGGTAGCGGGCATGGCCCGGCAGCGCGGCTTGACTCGCTCGCAGCTGGCGAGCCCGCAACATTTTTCTATCCATTAATAGGTTTTCCCCGGATATCAGATAAAACGGCTGTGCAGTAGCAAGCGAGGCGCTTCCTACTGTTTCAATAAAGTCCCAGTTGCCATCAGCGATGAGGTCAATTCATCCATTCAACTGGCACAAATCCAACCGAATAAATGCTCGGTTGTCAGCCCTGGTTAATCCGGGGAACAAGAGATTTCATCCGGTATTTCCTGACTCAGCAGTTAACCGGAATGAAAATAATCGTGAGGGCCTGATGCCTGCTCTCGAATTAATAGATTCAATAACGAAATAGACGGTTATTGAATAAGTCAATTCTCCTCATTAGCGCATATTAAAATCAAGTGTTTTTTTATCAAACAGCACAATTTGTTTAATCTCAACGGCAAAATTCAGTATATTTAAACCAATCTTAAACGGAATGTCATTTGTATACACAAAGAGGTTGCATCGATCTAAATAATATGAACCAAATTCACCCCATTGATATTTTCGCGTCATAAATCCATAATAAGACATATATTTTCATTACTTTCAGTATGTTATATACAAACAAAAACACAATAAATGTATTATTCCAATCTTAATCTTATCTTACCCCAACAACAATATGCTACGCCGAGGTAAAAATAATGATTCTCAATTAGATAATGCGAATGAGAATAGATTTCATTACCCAAAATAATCACAGATAATAACTCAATCCTAATTCAAGGCAGGGATTATCCTGCTTCATCCTGCAAGATAATCGTAGCAATCGCTTTCTCCGGTAAAAATACATTATTGTGCAATACAGGCATATATCGGCTGGCCCAGGTTTGCCACTCTCTATCAATAGATAGTCGCTCTTGATGCCAAAAATGATATATCTCCCACCGATAATCAAAGAGCAATAACCGCAGCCCAAAGATAGCTAACCCGATTAAGCCCGCCGCACAAAAAATTATCCGCCACTGTCGCGACCTGATGTATCCAAACCATAATTTTACAGAAAACATTTGAAATAACCTAAAAATTACATAGATAAAACAATGCTTTATAAAACATCATAAAATACCATTGACTCTACGTCGCTTAACTTTCTCTTTTAAGCATGATTCTCATGACTTTCCAATGAAATTAAATCGGCTCAAGGGCGTTTTAATCACACGCTAAAAAGAACATCATCTTTATTGCATGGGATTATCGACGGCCGGTATCCATCTGCATTCCGGCGGCGGTTCTTTTGCTAATATCGCATCCAGTTCAGAGATTTTAGCTTGAAGTTTCGCAATGGCTTTTTCTATCTCCTCTCTATCCTTAGGATAGCGCGGAATTATTATTTCCCGCTTGACCTTTACCGATATATCAATATCTTTTCTTTGACGTTTTATTTAATCAAAGTCAATGTCGCCTTTTAAATAAGGTTTCATAATAGTGCTACACTTATTTTTTGTCTTCCTGACTTTTGCTGTGATGAAAACGATGCCAAAAAAGCATCAACATAATTAATCAACTGCCACATAAATTGACAACAATGATTTCGTGTTATTGTCTCATGGAGCGATTGTCATAATCGTTCTATTTTATTTAGCCACGGTGAATAGACGGGTAAAAACAGCAGAGTAAATTTGGGATGTCGTGCCAGCCACTCCTTTACCTTCTGACTTTTATGAATACCGTAGTTATCTAAGATTAATGTGAGGGTTTCCGCATGGGGATATTAATGATTCAGTTCATCTAACATTTTGATAAATAAATTAGAGTTCTTTTCTATTCCGGTGACTTGCTCTGTTTGGGCATTTTCTGGCATTCATTTTGAAGTATGGGTGCTATGATTGGCATCACTCAGTCCGTGTTGGGGTTTGGGATTTTTCGCAATTGATCAGATCACAAAAATCGGACTGAGTTCACTTCCAGTGATCTACTATTTTGAAAATTTATTTAATTGCATAATTACACCTCCGCCAGGATTTTATTCGGACAAATAACCGCATTGTAAGCAATAATTTCGTTCATATGCTTGCCTTTATTTATCCGTAAATGAATGCGCCATTGCAATTTTTTCTTTCAAACGCTTATGTGCTGATGACAGACGATTATTTATCGCCTGATATTCTTCCAGCGTCTGGTTCGCCAGAATATGACGCCATAAATGCACAGGATTATTAGCGGCACTGACATTAATCGGGTCGTCAGGATCAACCTTACAGGCATCTTCCACTTCTTTAGGCCATTGCGGTATTTTGCTAGTCTGCATCGCAATATAACGGGCAATACTTGTAATTAGATCAAATGGAAAATTTATCAGTTCAACAAACCAGTCCAAACGAGAATTCATCCGCATTAGATACTGTAATCCAAAAATATAACCTTCTTTCTTCTGCTCAATAGGCGGACACAATAAGATAATATCCGCCTGTTCCTGTAAACCATCTTCCTCCATATAGCAACGGATAAATTCCCAATAGCCCGGCATCAACTCCCGAAATACTCCAGAAAATCCCAGACTAAATGTATCCAATACAGTTTCCTTATCGTCTGCCAGAATATGACCGTCAATACACCATTCCGTCATCTTGCCGCTGTACTTGGTCAGGGTAAAAAACACCTCTTTCCAGGGAACCGATAATACCGTTCCATTAAAACGGTAAACATGAATCATCTGAGTTTTGCGGTTAAATCGAATTGGATAATGTGTCGTAGCAAACCACTCTTTTAGGGTCAGTTTGCCACTGAAATAGATCAATAGCGCAAAACCTGCTGTCAACATAAATACCCCGAATAAAGAAGGGATTATCTTTTTATAAATAATATACTGATAAGCCATTCCACCATAAGCGTATAATATTAATCCAAAACAGCTCAAAAAAAGCGGCGCAAATAGTGAACTAATAAACCCTTTATTTCGGTAATATTTATCCACAGTCTCCATATAAGTCGAGTTCATACGGATCACCGTATCGTACTCAATCATATATTCGCCTGTTTTACCTGTTAACCGGGTTGGTTTTCCCTGACAAAGTTGATTGTCTTTTTCTTGTTGAGTCAAAGGACGATTCAGTTCGTAGGACATATAAAATCGACTTAATAACATAATTATGCTCCCGCAGTCATTAATTTATTAAAAGCGTCCATTTCCATTCTGCTATCAGGCCAGATAGAGGGAATATCCTCTTCACCCACTGGAATCTTGCGCCACAGACAGGCCGCCAGCCATTTCTGGATCTCATTCTTCTTTTTCATCGCCAGATAGATATTGGCACCAAGGTATAGTAATAAAGCAACAAATAGACCTAATGGACCTAAAACACCGGCAAGCCACAGTCCTGCACTCACCGCTGAAATTAAATAGGCAATTCCCAAATCTATATTGCCTTTAAACACGATTTCATCTATCGCATGGCAGCTATCCCAGACTATTCCAACAATCGCAGCCCGGGCGCCAAGGAATTTCACTATCTCAATCCCTCTCATTAACTTAAGCAGGCTTTCCCGTCCCAAGACAAGACGCACCATAGGCTTTAACCGCAGGACTTTAAAATTATTCAACAACCGCTCACAAGTTTCAGCGATAGCCCCCATCGCAGCGACCAAATCTGCCGCAAACCGAGTACATGCCTCCGTATTTTCCTTAGGCCACCCGGCCGCGCGCAATGCGGAAATCTGCATCACCAGAGAGAAAATACAGCCGGTAAAGGGAGGGACTTTTGCCAACTGCTTGGCTGCACTCTCGACAGAACTGGCCTCTAACTGCGCTAGTTTTGTGCGTAACGTCCCCGGAAACAGCTCCGCACGGATCTCATCGACAGAATACAAGGTTTTCACCAAAGACTTAGCCCGTTCCGCCTCCGGTAAGGCCAAGGTCTTTTCCGCTTCACCTGCGTTTGCCAACGCAATAAAGTTGAATTCCTGATTCCCCTCCATCGGCAAGCCGTCAATCTTCAAACGACGCATTTCAATGTCAACGTAGTGACGAAGCTGATCTGAGGAAGGGCGCCGTTTCAGATCCCCCAAATCACCGATCACAGCGACTACCGCACTGATAAAATGTTTACGCTTTCCGACGAACTTAATGACTTTTAATTCCTTGCCATGCAGCTTAGCTAATACGACTAGTGCGGGAAGCGGCACTTTCTCCACGGCTTTATTCATCACCGCAAACAAAGTGCTACTCAGTTCATTCAGGTATTTTTCTATTGTGAGCGAAACCGGTCCATCGAAGTGCTCAGCGATGTCTTTAAGCCCATCGGGTATTTTATCCCAAGCAAGAGAGCCGTAGTTTCCACCGGTCTTTAAGACTCCGTGAATTTGCTCTATTTTTTTATCACTGTTCATCACCAGCGCACGTAACAGCAGATTATCTGGCGTGATGGTGGTGCTCATCATCTGTTGTTGAAAATAACGGGATGCTCCCAGTTTATCCTGCATGCCTGCAACACAATCATGGACCGACTGGACAAACAGCGCACCGCTATAATCGTCCGTGCTATCAAAGTTATGGTCAAAATAGTCCAGCAGGAGCTGGCTTTTCAGCCAGTCCAGATACATTTCGGTCATCGGAGAGATAATAGTGTTGTCATACCGCGTCAGATCGGTGGTGAACCGATCCATAAACGCTTTTTCTTTATCACGATCAATGTACTTCTCATAATCCGCCCAATACTTTTGTACCAATGGCTTTAATGCCATATCATTTAAGTAATGCGTAGTATTCGCTCGCTTTTCAGAACCAGGAATATAATATTCACCATCAAAGCTGCCATACCGAGCTTCATTCTCCTCAGTTTCATCTTTAGTTAGCTGATCCCGCTCAAACTGTCGGCACAATGCCTCTTTCAGCGTGCTTAGAGAAGCCGAAAGCGCAATCCCTCTGGTGTAATGTAGATTTTCATGAAACTGGGTCTTTAACCGATAATTCGCCAGAGCAGCAATATCCTGCACCACAGCAACCGGATCAGACAGAAACAGTATGACGCCTTTGTCTGGCAACAATTCTTTAGTAGCCCACCATAGATTGTCCGGCTCAAATAACCATTTCCCATTCCAATGAGAGCTGGTGTAATCGGCAATACGCCGGTTGGTATCTATCTGCGTATGATATTCCGCTACGGTATCCCTCAGTGACGAGAACGGCAGGGCATTCTCTCCCTCTCCACGGTTTAGCCATTTTTCCATATCAAAACGCTGCATATATCGCGCACGATATACCGGATCTTCGTGCTTTTTACGTACCGCATCCGTCCACTCCACCGCTGACCAGGCCAACCAAAAGGCTTTGTTTGTCAACCCCTTCGGCAACACCGGTAATGTCACCAGCGAAGCACGCGCCAACTCATCTGGTTCATTAATGCAAGGTTTCATTTCACCATTGGCTAGACGCGGCGGAACTTTGCTATCGGCGGGCAGAAGATAGTAGTAGCCCTCATCAGTCACGTAATAATTGATCCAGCCATTGACCAGCTCATCCCAGATATACAAAAAGCCTTCACGCAGCAGACGCGTGGTATAGCCCGTTTCGCCTTTTCCCTCTACCGGCATCGATATGTTCGCAGGCAAATCCGGTACGCCATCACCCTGCGCTTTGATGGCAGGACGAACCAGTAAAACAGGCAGTCCCTCGCGGGTACAAAAATTACAGCCAGGGTTATTCACAATAAAATCTCCTGTATTGCACACAATTTATTTCAGGTTTCCCGGGTTAAGACGGCCCAGCAATGTTTCGTTCGCATCGTTAACGATAATCGATAGCAGTATCTGACCTTTTGAATTGTCATCGGCTTTCCATACGCCATCTTTTTGATATATAGATATTTTATCCGTCACCTCATAATAACGTGGCATCGGTTCCCCGACTTT
This sequence comes from Photorhabdus akhurstii, assembly GCF_019090985.1. NCBI lineage: Bacteria > Pseudomonadati > Pseudomonadota > Gammaproteobacteria > Enterobacterales > Morganellaceae > Photorhabdus > Photorhabdus akhurstii. The sequence goes on from NZ_CP020335.1 coordinate 5,067,548, forward strand.
GGCCTGTTTAACCCGCATCTTTACCGGACACAGCAAAACATTAGCTTTGTCTTGCGCTGGCTCGCACTTACCGGTTTTTTCAACTGATTGAAAAACAGTTGTGACGCCGTGCACTTTACGCACCTGTACCGGGTTTTCCGGCGCCTGCAAGATAAACGTGGCGGATTTGTTGAGCATCACCGCCGGGTCGATATCCCGGGTCGGGCTGGTGAAATCAATGGTGTAGCAATACGGCGCGCACAGGCGCTCTTCGCCGGTGAAGCTGAATACCTCCAGTTCGGCGCCACAGCGCCGCACTTCAAGGCGGTAGCGGGCATGGCCCGGCAGCGCGGCTTGACTCGCTCGCAGCTGGCGAGCCCGCAACATTTTTCTATCCATTAATAGGTTTTCCCCGGATATCAGATAAAACGGCTGTGCAGTAGCAAGCGAGGCGCTTCCTACTGTTTCAATAAAGTCCCAGTTGCCATCAGCGATGAGGTCAATTCATCCATTCAACTGGCACAAATCCAACCGAATAAATGCTCGGTTGTCAGCCCTGGTTAATCCGGGGAACAAGAGATTTCATCCGGTATTTCCTGACTCAGCAGTTAACCGGAATGAAAATAATCGTGAGGGCCTGATGCCTGCTCTCGAATTAATAGATTCAATAACGAAATAGACGGTTATTGAATAAGTCAATTCTCCTCATTAGCGCATATTAAAATCAAGTATTTTTTTATCAAACAGCACAATTTGTTTAATCTCAACGGCAAAATTCAGTATATTTAAACCAATCTTAAACGGAATGTCATTTGTATACAAAAAAAGGTTGCATCGATATAAATAATATAAACCAAATTCACCCCATTGATATTTCCGCGTCATAAACCCATAATAAGACATATATTTCCATTACTTTCAGCATGTTATATACAAACAAAAATACAATAAATGTATTATTCCAACCTTAATCTTATCTTACCCCAACAACAATATGTTACGTCGAGGTAAAAAATAATGATTCTCAATTAGATAATGCGAATGAGAATAGATTTCATTACCCAAAATAATCACAGATAATAACTCAATCCTAATTCAAGGCAGCGATTATCCTGCTTCATCCTGCAAGGTAATCGTAGCAATCACTTTCTCCGGTAAAAATACATTATTGTGCAATACAGGCATATATCGGCTGGCCCAGGTTTTCCACTCTCTATCAATAGATAGTCGCTCTTGATTCCAAAAATGATATATCTCCCACCGATAATCAAAGAGCAATAACCGCAGCCCAAAGATAGCTAACCCGATTAAGCCCGCCGCACAAAAAATTATCCGCCACTGTCGCGACCTGATATATCCAAACCATAATTTTACAGAAAACATTTGAAATAACCTAAAAATTACATAGATAAAAAAATGCCTTATAAAACATCATAAAATACCATTGACTCTACGTCGCTTAACTTTCTCTTTTAAGCATGATTCTCATGACTTTCCAATGAAATTAAATCGGCTCAAGGGCGTTTTAATAGCACGATACAAAGAACATCATCTTTACTTCATGGGATTATCGACAGCCAGTAAATCGATCAATTGCCCACCTGAATCAGGTTGAACAGTAATATTTTTATATCGCCAATGTCCTGCATACTTATTTGCATCAACATGCACCGTACCGCCAGACCGATTTCCTTTTATAGGAATGTCCAATTCCGCCTCTCTCTCGTTAACACTGCCAGAAACAAACCATCCTGTTTTAATTGGCTGGCCTAAAATATTTTTCACAATAGGATTACTTTGTGCCAGCGATAAAGCTTTCTTATAGGGTTCCGAAGATTTCATTACGCCCATGACAATCGTAAATGCACCGACGATGAAAACCGGAATAAAGCAGATAGTCATCCATTTCCATTTACGCGCCAACCAATTGTGTTTTTCAGGAAGAGAAGGCGTACCCGTCGTTGCTTCGTCACCCAATAATCTCCCCTCTTTTTTTATCGTTACATTTTTTACTTTCATCTTTTTAATACCTTTTCATTCGGGCGACATACCACGTTATTTTATGTTCGAACTTCTTATTCCATCAGATATAGGGCCGAACCCTATGTACAGTTTCATACAATTTGTTTAACCATTCCTTTCATTTAACCATGACTTATTTGTCCTCGATATCCAATGAAGCGATCGGTTCAATATCAGTAAAAGCAAGGGTGATACCCTCTTCTTCGTCGAAACCTAACGTCACGCCAGCAGGTTTATTGTGATGGGCCAGACGTTCCAGCAGCGCCTGTGATAACACCGGTAAAATTTGCTGGTTAAGCAGGCTGTCGATATTGCGCGCTCCACTGTCCGGCAACAGACAAGCATTCACCAAGGTGTCGCACAGGCTGCTTTCCACCGTGCAAGTCAGGCCATAATGGCGATGAAGACGTCGAGTAACTTGTTCCAGTTTGATTTCAACAATGCGTCTGAGCGCATCAGCCTGTAACGGGCGGTAAATCACGGTCTGAAAGCGAGCCAACAGAGCCGGCTGGAAGTGATCACGCAGCATCGGATGCAATAGTTCATGCAACGCGGCATTCGGGGCGTCAGGTTGTTGCGCCAATAACGCCATCAGTTGATCACTGCCCAGATTAGAGGTCATTAAGATTACGGTATGACGAAAATCGATCTCGCGCCCCTCGCCGTCGCGCATAAAGCCACGATCAAATACCTGATAAAACAGGTTAATGACGTCACGATGGGCTTTTTCAACTTCGTCCAATAACACCACACTATATGGGCGTTTACGTACCGCTTCCGTTAAGATCCCCCCCTGACCATATCCGACATAACCTGGCGGTGAGCCTTTAAGTTGAGACACCGTATGTGGTTCCTGATATTCCGATAGATTGATAGTGATCAGTGAACGCGACCCGCCAAACAGGTTATCCGCCAATGCCAGCGCGGTTTCGGTTTTCCCTACCCCACTCGGCCCAACCAACAGGAATACGCCCAATGGCCCCTGTTCCGGCGTCAATCCGGTTTTAGCGGCACGTAAACGCTGAGCGATTTCCCGTAACGCCGCCTCCTGACCAATAACCCGCTCCCCTAAATGCTGTTCCAAATGCAACAGACCGGTCTGTTCGTCTTTCAACAAGCTACTTAATGGAACGCCTGTCCAATCAGCGATTACTGTCGCTACGGAACGCACATCAACATCCGACGATAGTAACGGCTGCCCTTGTTGTAGTGTCGCCAGTTGCTGTCTCAACAGGGCTATATCATGCTGTCGGCTGATGTCCTTCCGGGCATCGAGCAACTGTTGCGTGAGCTGTTTTTCCTGTTGATACTGTTTATCCCGCTGTTGTTGCTGTCGGCACAGTTCATGACGCTGCATTTCAATTTGTGCCAAACGGTCCGAGTGATGGCATTGCCCCAGTGCAATATCTTCCAGTATCGCCTGTTGTTCTATCTCAAGCGCGGTCAATTGGGACAGGAGTCGCGTCAACGCCTCCGGTACCGTATCCAGGCTCCTCCTGACTCGTGCGCTGGCGGTATCCAGCAGGTCTACCGCTTTATCCGGTAGCTGTCGCCCAGTCAGGTAACGGCGAGATAAGGCAACAGCAGCCTTCACCGCATCTTCCTGAATATGTACGCCATGATAACGAGCGTAACGCGCTTTCAGTCCACGCAGCATCAGGCAAGCTGTCTCATCGTCCGGTTCATCGACTTTAATCGTCTGGAAACGTCGCTCCAGTGCGGCATCCCGTTCAAAATACTGTTTGTATTCCGACCAAGTGGTGGCGGCAATCGTGCGTAATTCCCCTCGTGCCAGCGCAGGTTTCAGCAGGTTAGCCGCATCAGCGCCCCCCGCCTGATTACCGGTACCAATCAGCGTGTGCGCTTCATCAATAAATAGCAGAATAGGGGTTGGTGACTGTTGCACCGCTTCAATGACGTTTTTCAGTCGCTGCTCAAATTCGCCTTTTACCCCCGCCCCTGCCTGCAACAAGCCCAGATCCAGCATCCGCACGCTGACGGTTTTTAAGCTATCGGGGACATTGCCTTCAACAATACGCAGGGCCAATCCTTCCACCAGCGCGGTTTTCCCTACTCCCGGTTCCCCCACCAGTATCGGGTTGTTTTTACGCCGACGCGATAGGATGTCGATCATCTGGCGGATTTCACTGTCACGGCCAAATACCGGGTCAATGCCACCCTCAGCGGCTCTGGCTGTGATGTCCAGCGTGAATTTGTCCAATACGTTCTGCAAAGCGGATGATAATGGTTGGGAATTTAGCGCATAGTTATCTGTGTCGCTATCCTCAATTTCAGCGATTGATCTATCCGTCGTCAGACATGCCGCAACCTGTATCTCCGGGCGTTCGTCCGATTGTTGATCCAGCAATGGGCGCAAATGTTGTAGTTGCGTCACACTCAGGTTGAGTAACGGCCAGCCATGATGGGTACGCAACCAAGCCGGTTGGCCGCGCAGTACCTGCAAAAGATGCACCGAGCGAATAGATTCATTACCCTCTTCCAGCGAAGCCACGCACCAGGCAACCTGTAACAAACTACACAGGTCGCTTGATAACCGCGGGCGTTGGTTGATGCTATGCGGCAAATGGTTAATCGTAGTCAGCAACGACTGCCACAGCGTATCCATATCCCACTCATAACGTCGAGCAATCACTGTAATGTCGCCTTCGCCGCCCTCAAGCAGCTTGAGCAACCAGTGTTCCACAGTGATTTCAGCATGTGCCCGTGTCTGGCAAAATGCAGCGGCGGCTTCCAATGCCTGCGCGCAATAAGGGTTTAAGCGGCACAATAGTGCGGTAAATACGGTATCCATATTAAAATCCTAGTTGTCATTTAGTTTCTTTGTGGTCGTTGGCAAGCGCCTACGTTCGACGGCATCAGACTGATTTCAACCCGACGGTTGACAGCGCGTCCTGCCGCGGTTGTATTGGTCGCAATCGGCCGCGTCGCGCCTTCGCCTTTTACGACCAGGCAAGCCGGTGATACGTCACTGGTTTGTAATATCCAATCTCGCACTGCTTTTGCCCGCGCCAGTGATAGCACGCTGTTTTTCGCGGCGTCACCGGTTGAATCAGTATGACCTGTTATCACCACCATCCAGCCCGGTTTAGCTTTAATGTCGATCAATGCGTTCACCAGCACTTTGGCCGCTTCCGGCTTAAGACGTGATTGTCCAACGTCAAACAGTGACATGCTGCTCAGGTTTAATGTCTGCGGCAACGGCTTGCCGCTCTTCGGCACAGGAGGCGGAGATACCGGTAACACCGCATGGTTGATCACATCCATCAGCGGCGTATAAAGGCGATCGCCTAAATAAAGCCCTAACCCTAAGCGCACCGGTTCGCCGTCACGTTGATATTTCTCCAGCAATGCCGCGTCAAGCTTGAGTTGATGGTAAGCCTGAACTTTCGCGCCATTATCTTTCACATCAACTATCTGATAATGCTGTAAATCACTGCGTATCTGGCGCAACAGGCGCAAGTTGTTCCAGGCACTGGAGGCCAATGCCAGACAGGCAAATCCGCTCAGCAGGCCGATGCCCCAGATGACCGCTCGTCGGTGCGGTGTATGACCAACATGATGTGGCAACAGGCGTAACATGGCATCGGGAAATGGCGATACATTCACCGCCTCAGCAATGCTGTGGCTAATGCGGGGTAAAGTGGTACGGTCGATCAGCCATTTTGTCCATAAGTTGTTTTCCTGTGGCGTTTGTGGCAGAAACGTCAGCGCCATTGCTATGGGAGGACAAGGCCGACTGACCAGCTCCGGCGATCGGCATTCGTTCAAGATGTTTTCTACCATCCAGCGTTGCCATGCTGCTGCCGCAATCGCTTGCTGTAAACGCGTGGCGCATTGCCGCGCATCTCCTTCGGTCAGCCAGATATTCATCCCAACAGCGGCATGTTCTTCTCCCCATACCGTCATTGTCGAGCTGTCTGCCTGTAGCTCGAACCACGGGCTGATATCGCCATCAAGATAACCGGCGATCAATACCGGTGTATGGCAAGCGGTCAGTTGAGCAACACGGCCAACCTGATAGCGAAATTCTCTGATCTTTGCCGTCATTACGGCTTGATCTCGTTGCTGTTCAGGAAAGAGTGTTAATAGCACGCTGATCTGCCTACTCCAATCAGGTCTGGCGGCAATAATCGCTGCTACCAGTGCGCTCATCTCGTTTTGCTGCGACACACAGATAAAACAGCCCTGTGGCGTGCAGCGTACCGGCCCTTCCGCAAACAGCGTCGCCACGCTATCGCCGCAGGTTAGTACCACAGGCTGACGCCACGAGGCCGCAGGTAATGCCGCCAGCAAACGGCAAACACCGGCCTGACGGGACATTTCAGGTGTGGCGCAGCCAACCCGCCACCAGGCAATCACCGTCACTATCAAAATCGCGGCCAACCACAAGGCAATAGACACATTCCCTAGCGGCAAGAAAAACAGACATAACAGCGCCACCAGAACACCAGCTAAAAGCCACAACGCTCGTTTTAATACGCAACTCAATTTGCTCTCCTTAGCCTTATCCAACCGACAAATATTGCTTAAGGTAGAGACGCAGACCGCACCACACCAAAGTTACCCCCGCTACGGCCAGACATCCCCAAAACCACGGAGAGCGTGCACGCCAATATTGGTCCTGATGACGGTCCGCGCTGGCGCGTATTATCTGATGGGGTTGCACCGCCATCACCCCGGCACGATCAGTCAGTATATCCAGTAATGACTGACGTTCCTGAGCGATCTTTTCTAGATCGCCCCCTTGGAAACCCAATGCCAATACGCGCTGGAAACCCGCTAATACCAGCAGAGAGGGTTGTGGTTGATCCAATACTTGACGTATACGTTCAAACAGCCGTTCTCCAGCATGGTTGCTATTGCAAAATCGTGTCTGCAACGGCGTTTTCGACCAAGTTTCATAGCCATTATCCCGCTCAGGGCGTCTGAGTACGGTTTCATCCAGCAACGCGCACAAGGCATAGGTGATGTGAGCCATGTTCTCTTCGCTGATACCATTCGTACTTAATTGCTGCCGTGCCTTTTCTACCAAATCAATCCCTTTTTGATATAACGCCTCGCCGTACAGCGATTTATCGCCGTTTTTTAGCGCAGTCACCAGCATCCCAATGTCAAGCATCAGGTCATCAATTGAAATTTCTTTGTTCATGAGCGTAATACCGCAAACAGTTCTAATTGAACGCCCGACAAGGTACCGGGCACATAGAAGGCGCAGCTTCCCGCCTCCAGCATGGCTTTAGCCATCGGATTATTCAGATCGAAAGCAAAGTATTGATTTTCCAACCGCAACGGGATCGCCGCCGGTACATGACTGAGCGGATGTAAAGGAATGCCGCTCAATGACAAGTTAATCAGTCGCTCAACATCATCAGGCGCTCCCACTTTGCACAGTTGCGGAAACTGAGTTTGTAGCAGGTGCGCCGGCATCGACGATCGCACAGAGAGATAGAAATCGGCCTCTTCGCACAATCGCCTGTCATGCAGTGATGCTCTCCACTGATTTTCACGCACCACTTCCAGCTCAATCGAAATCACCCGTGATGGCAGACTCGCCTCAAGTAATGTACTGATAAGCCGGATCAATGGCGGGAAAACGTCGCTTAATTGGTGGTGTTGATAATCAGGGATCGCGTCGAGATCACTCTCCAGTGAAAACGTCAGTAACGCCCCCGCTAACTTCACCAGTTCACGGTAGATAATTTCCGGGTGCAATGCGGGCGCGGCGTTAAAATTATTCAACACCGGTTCATAGCTGTTAAGCGCATTCAACAACCAGAACAGCGATACATCCGCGACAGCAAAATCTGCCATACGTTGATGGCTTTCACGACGCATTCCCATCAGACGGGTGCGCTTAGCACGTAGCTGAGTCAACAACAGATCAAGCTGTTCCAGCAATGGAGGATGGGCAGCAAAAGAGAGCAATGGCGGCACAAAACGGTTATCCAGCATCCAACCGTTTTGCCCATCACGAACCAGACGCGCCAATGGGCATGTCAGATAAGCCTCATTTTGGTCATGTTGAAAGCGTAGGGAAATCGCATGGCGCTCGACCGCAATGGATTCACGCCCATCGCCGTACTTATCCTGTATCTCAACCCACTCCTGCTGATAACGTAGCGGCGGTTGTCCCGGCCCCACACTTTCACTACTCTGGCGGCAATTGCCGCCATTGGCATGCTCCAGCGGTAACGCCAGCAATACCTCAACAGTACGCATATCCTCCGGCGCCGCCTGCTGTAAATCACAGGCCGCGGGCAGATTGTCAGCATAATCAGTATCAATCAGCGTCCCATCCTGTAAACGGGCTTTGAGATGCTGAACTTTCAGGCGGTTTAAGCGCAGTGCTTCCTGATCAAACCGAATATCAAGCACTCCCCAGGGATGAATCAACCCCAGATGGGCAATACAATTGTTAGTCAGCGCCTCCCAACGCGCTTGTTGCTGAAATTGTTGAGGGGCTAAAAAGGCGTCTTCAATCCAGAGAGGACGTAGAATTTTCATCATAACTCCCAATAAAATGATTACGATTTCGCTTTCGGCATCTGAGAAACCAGAGATAAATTGACGTCAATCCCTTCCACCTGAAAGTGCGGCACCGCATACAGCCTGACTCGGAAGAATCCCGGATTGTCATCAATATCCTCAACCACCACATGTGCTTCACGCAGCGGATGAGATGCCTGCATGTCGTCAGTCGGATCATTCATCTCTGTTACCAGTGTGTTGACCCAGTTATTCAGTTCAATTTCGAGCAAACGCCGATCTTTAGTGCTGCCAATGTTCTCCCGCTGGATCAGCTTTAAGTAATGGGCAATGCGTGATAGCAGGAAGATATAGGGCAGACGCGCATTAATGCGACTGTTGGCCGTGGCTTCACCGGTGTCATACACCGCCGGCTTCTGCGTGGAGTGAGCCGAAAAGAAGCAGGCGTAATCGCGATTTTTGTAGTAAGAGAGCGGAATAAAGCCCAAATTGGCAAATTCAAACTCACGGGTTTCCGGGATCAGTACTTCTGATGGGATCTTAGCCCGATAACCAGTACCCAGATCATAGAGAGAAATCGGTAAATCGGTGATAGCGCCACCGGCTTGCGGACCGCGGATCTGCACACACCAGCCATTTTTGACAAAACTCCTGACCATATTGACGGCAAAAGCAAAAGCGGCATTGGTCCACAAATACTTATTGCGGTCCGGCCCCTTTGCCTCTTCGGTGTAATTAAACGTTCGCACCGGCACACTCTTCGGGCCATATGGCAGACGTCCCAACACTCTTGGCAGAGTGAGGCCAATATAACGGGCGTCTTCGCTGTCGCGGAAAGCTCTCCACTTGGTGCATTCGGCGCGTTCAAAATAGTGACCGATATCTTTCATCACCGCCACTTCATCCATGCTCTTCTTGCCAAAAAAGGCTGGCGCAGCAGCAGTAATGAATGGCATATGCGCCGCTGCCGCGACTTTGGCAATGTTGCGCAATAAGGCGATATCCTGCGATTCGGCACTAAATTCATAGTCGGCAATCGCTGCGCCAATCGGTTCGCCGCCTGGTGTGTCATATTCCTGAATGTAAGCGTGACGATAGAAACCGCTCTGAACAATTTCCGGGGTATCGTCAAAATCTTGCCGCAAATCATCCTTGGCCACATCCAATACTTCAATTTTGACGTTCTGGCGTAAATCCGTTCGATCCACCAGAAATTTTAGACCTCGCCAGGCAGATTCTACTCGCTGGAATTCCGGTTGATGTATCACCACATCCAGTTGGCGGCCAATTTTGCGATCCAATTTGCCGATCTCAAAATCCAGCAATGCTTTATCCAACTGGGCCACTTTTTGCGCGGAGGCTTGCAGCAGATCGAGAAGAACGCTAACAGCCACGGTCACCCGCTCATCTTCCGTCACGCTCGCCAATGCGTCACTGTTATGAAAGCATGCAATATCACTTAATCGCTCCACCGGACGTAAATTGATCTTCTCAAACAAAGACGAGTAAACCCCACCGGCATGATGGTTTGCCGTCGCCATAGAAGATGTGGCCTGCTCTTGTACAGTCATTCAAATGCCCTTACTTAAATCTCGTGAAAATAATGTGACCATTACCTGTCTTGCGGCGGCCTGTCTGGCGGCATTAGCGCTGCCAATTCAGCTCGCAGTTTATCGCTCAACATTTCATCCTGGAGAATACGCTCCAATTCTCGACGAAAGGCGGCATTGTCAAGTAGGTTGGATTTCAGCTCGCGCAACAAATTGCGCATAGAAAGCAACGCTCGCAGTTGTGGAATTTGTCGCGCCACTTGCTCAGGTTCGAAGTCCTTTATTTGCCGAAAAATGAAAGCGATATTTTCTTCTCTCCCATCTCCGGCCAAGGTATTCTCCACTGTCAAATTGACCGCAGGGTTAAACTCAGCTAATACGCTGTCAAAATTGTTTTTATTTATAGAAACCTTTTCCCGTTCCGAAAGCGGGCGTTGTTCCTGCCCGTTGCTGTAATCACCCATGACCAGCAATTTCAACGGCAACTCAACCTTTTTCCGTGCTCCACCGGTATGTAGATCCAATTTAATATTAATACGCGACTTAGGAACTTCATTTTGAAAACTTGCAGTCATTGATAACTCCTTACTAGCAAAAATAGAATAAAAACATCATGGTTATGGCATGATATTTTCACGGAATAACACGCTTTATCAGATAGTTACGAATCTATAATTAGACAGACACCCAATATGAGGGAACGAATAATGGCACCTTAACTGACGAACGACTTAACAAAATCAACCAATGCAAACAACCTCAATTTATACTCATTCTAATGAAGGAATTATGTTAGATAACATCCAACAAAGAAAAAATTAAGCTTACATAGATAATAAAAGAGCAAACATCAACAGAAGTTAAACAAGATTTAATTAAATAAAAATAAACAAAATTCAGGAAATTCTTAATGACATTTCATAACCAATTATAATTGTTACTATTTTTTACTTTTAATTTATTACAAATTGTAACAATTTGTAACAAACAGTAATAATATGCAATAAACATCGGATAATTGTTATTTTTTTTCACGACTTTATTTGATCTTATTTTCTCAAATGAGATTGATTATTAATTACATGATGACTTATATAAAAATCTCCATTAACAAGCGTATTAACACACATGCCATACATGACAAATGATTTACACCATCCCTCTCTTTTCAACAAATTGACACTTTATTACAATAATCAATAAATGAAATAGTTTAATAATATAAGTATTTTGGAGTTAATCATTAGAGATATAACCGATTTCTACGCGTATCAGCATTTCAATAAGTTAGTTATTAGTTCAAATAAAAACTCACTTGATAGTCAACAAGATTAACCATCAATAGAGTAATTAAAAATGCCGAACAACACGCGAAGAAATGCTGTCATTTCAACAGATGTCTATTTGATACAGAACGTTACCCGATATATTCAATATCTTATAACGCTATATCATTTCCAAATTAATATCATTATCATTAAATTCCAGCGTTAGGATTTTATTTCCACCACCTCGATTATTACCAGGGATCTCTAATGCATCATCGTAAGTAAATTCCCTATTTATGGAATATTTAACTGCATTTTCGTTTGGTGGATTCCAATAATCCTGAAATATCCAAATATTAAATCTGAATTCAGATCTCAATCCCCTTTCAGTATAGATATGAATTGCTTTATTAGGTTCATATTTATCACCTATCCAGGGCGCCCATAAATCGCCATGCCATTCAGACATTTTATCCACATGAAAATTTTTCCTGGCAACATATCCATGTTCAATGACAATTTTACAAGGCGTTTTATTATAAATAGATTTAATATTTGTCACTCCCGCGATAATATTCATGGCTGGTTTATTCTGAGCGTTATTTGATTTTCGTTCCATTTTACCCACCTATATCAATTAATAAGTTCAATAATAATTATGATAGGATTTATAATAACTTCATCCTTTCGCACACTATCATCCAGCATTGACCAAAATTATCCTTATAACATTAATTTCCCCCAGTGACATTACACTCCAAACAACATTTAATTATTACTAATCACCTCTGTCTTCTTATATCAATGATTAGCCTTAAATTCAAATATAGCGCAAAATCTCTATTTTACCATTAAGGCTAGATCACATATCTGTCGTTATTTCTCCTTAATTATTACGCTAAGCATTATTCATTAAATTTTTCGTCCCTCTTTTCATCACTTGAGCTAATTTCATTACATATACAGGTAATATCAGGGCGCTAACCATAGTCAGTATGAAAATAGGCCGCACATTCTCAGCAATAATCTCCTTACCGTCTAAGAAAATAGAGGAGAAGGAAAACACCACACCGGCGCCCAAATTGGAAAATGCCATCTGGAGGGCGCCAAAGCCCGCACGATTTTCAGGCGTCGAAGCATAAGAAGCCAACACGTTTGCAGCCATCACCTGTACATAAGTCGCGAACATAAAAAGTGAGAAGAAAACGTATCCATCTACTTTTCCCGTCAATCCTAGAAAGATATTAACAATAAATAAAGTCGCCGCGGCAATGGTAATTCTCTGAGGCGGATATCTATCACAAAGTTTCCCGGTTAAATAAGTGCCTAACCAAGAGGCAATACCACCGCAAAAGAATACCAGTGAAACCTGATTTTCCGGGATATAAAACACATTTGTTAATAGCGGAGCAAGTATCGGAATAAGCATGAAAGGACTAAAATTACTGACGCCACTTGCCATCCCGGCCAACGTTATTTTTTTGGTTAGCACAATTTTGTTCTGACTATTTTTTACTTTCTCTGCGCCTGGAATAAAGAAGAGGATCAGAGGCACACTCACTACACATAAAATAACGATGAGTAAAAAAGAGACTTTCCAGTTAAAACTCTCGGCCAAATATAAGCACAATGGTATACCTAAAATGCTAACGAATGAAAAAGATGAAAACGCAATACCCAACACCCTTCCTCGCATACTTTCCGGGGAGTTATTAAGTAAGATCCCAATGCCGACTCCCAATGTCACACCACCAAACAGACCGGCAATGATACGTAGCAGAATAAGTTGGTAGGGTTCCGAAGCAAAAATCGTCAGGAACGTAATTAAACCGAGAAACAGCGTGTTTAAAATGAGAACCTTTCTTTTATTAAAGCGATCAATAAAGAAAAAGGATGTCAGGCCAGAAAATACCGAGGAGAAGACATAAACACCGGCAATAACTCCCGCCATCGTAACCGGCATGTGAAAATCTTTCGACATATAAACAAAAAGCGGCGTGACCATCATGTACTCTAATGCATTAATAAATTGAACTAATGCTACAATCATCGCAATAACAACTATATTATTAGTCCCAACTACCTGATTATTTCCAATTAACTTCGACATTATGAATCCCAATTCCTGTTGGCTTAAATTTCATCGACATAGTGAGCAATTTACCTCACATGCAGAGCAAAAAAAAGCACCGTTGTATCATCCAGTGAATGCACGGCGTAATCAAGCTTGGAATGAGGCTGATGATGGTAAAGTAACATAGTCAAGCAACAACAATTTCAGCAGTCTAATTCATTGTTAGAAGTAAGTCACAAAGGCACTGCCTTTACCGAATAATCATTAGGATTGATACTCAATCAGTAGGCATTTATCGCTACTGCTATCCCTACCAAGCCCCACAAGAGTGAAGCCCTCCTGCTTATCACAATGGCTCAACTTAAGGATTATTGAGTGGTAATAGGGTGAGCTCAGAACAATTTCAAGGGATATATCAACGATTAGAAATAGATAACAAACTTTCTGGAGAAATTATGGCGAATATACTTAAATATGGCGATACCGTAAAAATATTAAATAGTTTCAAAAACTGGGATGGCGGATATCTTAGTGTATATGGAACGAGTGGTATTCCAGACGGAAAATATACTGTGATAACCACCTCTCAAGCCGGAACATTCTGGCGAATTGAATCAGGAACGGGAAAACCTATCGGCAGTGAAGTTATTAACAACGATACTATTTTACTCCACAATCTTTATCAATGTGATGGCGGCTACTTAGGTCATTATTCATCATCAAGTCAACAGGTTCCAGAAGGTGAAATATACCCGATACACACATCAGATAAAAATATCCGCCCAGAAACATTAGAATGGATTATTTATTCTGATATGCCATCTATTGACGGGAAAATCAAAGAAGATGAAAGCATTACGTTATATAACCGATGGGGAACCCGAGGCTTTCTTGATACTAATGGTTGGGTTGGCGTCCCTGAAACGGTATGTCATGTATATACTTCTGCTAATAACCTCCGTAAGCCCTATACCGGCCTGTGGAAAATGACACAAGTTAAAGATCCTTGCCTCCCGGTTACCAAACCCTCCAATTGCGCCGGAGAATGCGGTACGAGTGACGACGGTAAATATTGCTGCCAATTACCTCAAAGTATTCGATTTGGTCTGATAGCGTACACTAATACAACCACCCATCAACAAACTGTAAAAGTCTATATTGACGATCTTCTGGTAGACACATTAACCGGCAAAGGAACAAATACTAAAGCTTATACATCAGGTACAGGCAAAGTCTGTATCGAGATTATAGGAGATGGTAAACCCTGTAAACTCCGTTACTCCTATAATACCCTTAATGGAAAACCGGGAACAGTCACTATTGGCGCCGAAAATGATGCCAATAATAATTACAATGACAGCGTGGTGGTATTGAATTGGCCACTGGCGAATTAGTCTAAAATACTCTATTAATTTCAGTACAAGAAGTCATTAATACATTAAAGCGGTATTATATGCCGCTTTTTATATAAAAATATTATCAATTTAATATATTTTTAATATGTTATTGTTATAATTACAAATTAAATATAGATATAAAATAGTGTTTTGAAATTTAATTTCGCAATATAAGCCTTACCTCATAGTATATATTTGAATTTTTGCAAAAAAACAACATCATCAAATCAATAAATAATCTATTAATATATAGCATTGCCACAATCTATCTTTTATATTAGTTTTCACAGTGTGAATTTTTCTGTTTCTCCAAATAGTTTTAATATTATTATTGCTATATTTTATCTGTGAACAGAAAACTTAACAAATGTGCAAAATCAATCACAAGCTTAAAAACCATGAAGGATATATATTAATGAATCTACATGTTTATTTATTCCTTAATGCAGATAACGGCAGATATAATGACACATTACGTAAAGTAGATACAAACTACCCTAAACCTATCAGTAACGATTGGCCTGATCTCCCTATCGAGTTTCAAAGACATCTTGATGACGTGATTAATTTAAATGGTTATTTATATTTTTTTAAAGGCTCGCAATACGTTAAATTCAATATCGCAAAAGCTAAGGTAACTGATGGACCGAAATCTATTGCAGAAGGATGGCCCGGATTGAAAGGAACCGAATTCGAAAATGGGATAGATGCAGCCATAGAATTAACGACAAATAGTGTTTGTTTCTTTAAAGGCAGTGATTGCATTGATTATATCGTAAACTCACATACGATTAAGCGAAAATCTATCTCAGACCGATGGGAAGTAACAAAGAAATACCCAGCATTTAGTAAAAACCTGGATGCTGCTACATGGAGAATAAATTCTGCGATTGCTCTCTTCAAAGATAATCATTATATGGTATTTAATCCACAATCAAATACTGTATATGGACCAGCTCCTGTTACTAATTATACCGGAGGAGCCTTCAAAACAGCTCAAGCAGCGGTATTGATTGACATCGATTTATTAGGCAGTGACCGAGGAAATAATGGAGGCTGTAGCGGAACATGCGGCGCCAATGACACCGGCAAATACTGTTTCCAATTACCTCAAAGTATTCGATTTGGTCTGACAGCTTATACAAATACAACCACCCATCAACAAATTGTAAAAGTCTATATTGACGATCTTCTGGTAGACACATTAACCGGCAAAAGAATAGATACTAAAGCCTATACATCCGGTACAGGAAAAGTCTGTATCGAGATTATAGGAGATGGCAAACCCTGTAAACTCCGTTACGCCTATAATACCCTTGACGGAAAACCCGGCTCAGTCATTATTGGCGCTGAAAGTGGTACCGAGGGAAATTATAACGATAGCGTGGTGGTATTGAACTGGCCCCTAATATGAAAATGATTAGGCGGGATCAGCCAGCAATAAGTAAAAATTAAAACCCATTGAACAACTTCACATCTTTAAAATAATTCAGAGAATATCCTGTTCTCTGGATTATTTTATCGAATTAACCTAAAAACCTCCCCATGAATGACTAAGATCTAAATTTTGGAAAGATATTCAATCAATAAAATGCATCTTATCTCCCTTCCGCCAAGTTCTGTCAGGTTCACTTCGAAATCCTTGTATCATACAATATTGATTCAAGAGCAGACAAAAATGCTTGAGAAAATTTTTGGTTGTGTTTGTTTCGTCTATAACGTGATTTAAACACGGCACTCAATATTCATATTAAAGGGTGAAAATATTCTCAGGCTAATTATTTACTTGTGGCGGCAGGGAATATTGACACACCAAATACTGGTAATGAGCAATGTAAGACTAAAGCAATTTCATATTGCTATGCTAATGTCAATAATGACAAGAATCACATTGCTTTAGCTAGGTGAGTTTCAACTCATCAAAAAATGACCTTGTAGGAGAGAGACAGTGAATAACCATTATGATGTTTTGATTATTGGCGCTGGTATTGCAGGCATTGGTACAGCATGTCATTTAACAAGGAAATGTCCTGATAAGAAGTTCATTATCTTAGAACGTCGCCAGAGGATAGGCGGTACTTGGGATTTATTTCGCTATCCCGGCATTCGCTCAGATTCAGATATGATGAGCTATGGCTATAAATTCCGCCCTTGGACGGATACCAGTGTTTTTGCCGATGGGCCTTCAATTAGAAGTTATATCCATGCAACGGCAAAAGAGTATGACCTTGATAAGAAAATAAAGTTTGGGCTAAAAATCACGCATACTGACTGGTCAAATGCGGCTCGCCAGTGGACCGTTACCGCGATTGACGAAATCAGTGGAGAAACTCAGCAATTTACTTGTCGTTTTCTCGTCGCGGCAACAGGTTATTATAACTATGATGAACCTCATTTACCTGAATTCCCCGGCATTAAAGATTTTAAAGGCCCAGTAATTCATCCTCAACTCTGGCCTGAGGAATTGAATTACAAAGGAAAACGGGTTGTTGTCATTGGTAGTGGCGCAACAGCAGTCACTTTACTGCCTGCAATGGCACATGATACTGCCCATATCACGATGCTACAGCGCTCCCCGAGTTATATTCTTTCAATCCCAGGAAGAGATAAAATAGCAGAGTTCTGCAAAGGCATTATTCCACAGAGCTGGATTTACACATTGAGTAGAAATCGCAATCTCTTTTTCCAGCGCTTAGTTTATAAAACAAGTCGACATTTACCTAATTTATTGAGATCACTTTTACTGTCATCTGCTCGCAAACGTGTCGGCCCAGATTTTGACATGAAACATTTGACGCCAAAATACATGCCGTGGGATGAACGGCTCTGTTTTATTCCCAGTAATAACCTATTTAAGGTACTAAAAGAAGGTAAGGCTTCTATCGTTACTGACTATATTGAACGTATAACTGAAAACAGTATCTTATTACAATCAGGTAAGGAATTACCCGCAGATATTATTGTTACAGCGACTGGGCTGAAATTACATTTTATTGGTGGAATTGAACTCTCTATTGATGGGCAAAAACAGCAAGCTCATGATCGCATGCTTTATAAGGGAACGTTGATACAGAATGTCCCCAATTTTGCCTGTCTGTTTGGTTATATCAATAACGCCTGGACGTTGAAAGTTGATCTATCCGCGGATTATATCTGCCGTTTGTTGAACGAAATGGACCGTCGCGGCGCTACCGTTGTGACGCCACATGCTGAACGGGGTGAGATGCAGGAGGACGAGCATATTTTTGGCGCCTTGCGAGCTGGTTACGTAAAACGTGCAAAGGACTTGCTTCCTCGTCAGGGATATAGCTCAACCTGGCGGATTCCACATGATTACAAAAAAGATAAACAAGTTTTGGGGCAGCCTGTAGATGATGCCGCGTTGAAATGGATATAACTGCACGAAGTTAAAAAATCAGTGGTTATATTTCATTATTACCAGCCCGTTATCACAAACGGGCTGGTTGTTGTTATTAATCGGATTGATGCTGATTTAAAGCATGTCGGGCATGAGCGGCTTGAAGATAGTTATGGATCATTTCAATAACTTCTCCATCAGATATTTTTTTACCATTGGCTTTCAGCGTTCCTAGAAAACCATAAAAGAGATGGCGTTTTTTCTTCCGTAATTTTCCTCTACCTAATCGTTTTTTAGGCGTCATATCTGGCAGAGTGGCATTATCTGCCAGCTCAAGCGTTAATGTCCTCACTTTTAAGAAGAAGGAATCAAAAGTCGTATAATTGAAATCAATAATATTATGCAGAGGATAAGATGTCTGAAAATCAGGGCCGCTGATTTTTGTTGGCTCCCAAATTATCATGCTATTTTTGCAGCGTTTATAGATGATAATTGCGAATAACAAACAAGGTAAATTGACTAAAGCAATTAGTGCGGAGACTAAAAAAATTGCCTCTAATATATGCTCTGAATTGGTTTCTTTTATAGCGAAAGACAAAAAGAACCCACTGCCCACCATAATCATAAAAATAAAAGGCGAAATAAACATAAGATTACGTTTACTGGATACGGTCAAAGTGATAGTTTCAGATGCCGATACCGCCTGTTCTTCCCAAATTTGTTTCTGCTCTTGATAATACTCATCAATTTCACCTGACAGGTTTTGTGTTAATTCCACTGAAAGCGCTTTAGCATCAGTAAATAGATCATCAATATTATTGTAATGTCCTGCTTCAACCGGACGCGAAGCATAATCCAGCAATTCCTGTTCTATTGGCAACTCTAATGCTTCAATACGTGATTTAGTTGTTGGATGGGTATCCGTAGGGTGAGTAAGCTCATTTTCCAAGAACTGGCCCGCATCAGGAATGCCATTTTCGCGCAGGTTATCAATAATGACAGGCAATAGATCATCGGCTTTCAATTTACCTGCAAACAACACTGACAATTGCTGGTTAATTGACTCGCTCACCGCAGAAATACGTAGTAGAGCGCTAGAAATAGCTTGAGCGCTACTCAACCTGGCACCCACCGCATCGGCGGCATATTCACGGATACGGCTCCAATGATTCACCGCAAAATCAAATTGTTGGATGAAGAAGATACCCAAATAAATGGAAGGACTCATCACCAGGCGGCTATAGTAATCTTCTCTATCCTTGATATTACTAATCATCACATCGATGCTGCGGCTCATTCCTGCGTAGATAGGTGAAAAGTGGAGACTGTAGGTAGTATCTTCACCGGTAAAGTGCCCCAATTCATGACCGATCACCGCTGCGGATTCTTCACGGCTTAACAATGCTCCATAGATTAGCGGAAAATATAAGGTACGACCTTCAAGTACCTGCTCATTATTGATGCAAACAGGGTAGGAAGTCACAAAGAAACATTCCGTCAAACCGACAACAATATTGTCTGGCGGCGCTGTACCAACTTGTTCAGCTAACTCATTGATCCATTGCCATAGGCCAGGAGCTTCCTCTGGAGTCACTGCTTTTCCCATCAAATGGGAAGCCGAAGGGGAAAACATAACAAAACAGTGTTTGAGTTTCGCAATACCCTTAATGATGCACCACAGAATTGCCAATGCTATCACGCCCGCAACAGCAACAATTTTTGCCCCGCCACCTCTCATTTCAAAATTACCAATAAACCAAAGTATTTCGTAGCTGATCAGGGAAAAAATACCGAGGCCAATTAATGTCATTTGTCCGATAAGAATAAAAGGTAGTAACCGACGACAGCGATCAAATACCCTCAATAATTCATCGCGGGATTTGCGAGCCACAATACCACTGCGTATACATAGCAAAATCGCAAATCCCCCTAATAGCAGTGATAATACGCCGCCGCCAATCGTCCCTAGATCTAAAATTGACTGAAACTCGCTGAATGTGGCTTCTTTGCTATTAATTATTTCATCTGTTCTATTGAGGATTTGATTGACGGTAAAAGAAGTGTCGCCGAATTTCATTGTAATATTGGGATCAGTTTGCAACAACTGTGTCGCTTTGGCATGTAATAATTTAATACTATCGAGGGATTCAGTCAGTTCACTGGTTCGGTAATATTGCCAGCCACCATAACAACTTAATACTAACGGCAAAGCAAGTAACCAAAGAAAAAGTCTATTACGCATTGGATATGTCCTATTTATACTTTTATTGACGTTATATTATTTGGTTTTTTTTAAAACACAAATAAAATTCTTACTTCATGAAAATAGAGTTCATTGTTCTGTTTAAAAAACAGGGTTAATAAAGTGAGAGATAAATTGAGTTCTTTCAAATGATATAGAATATGATTCTTAATTCAGAAATGAGATTAGGGCTAAAATCGCAATATCGCACTCTTCAATACCCTAATTCGTCATTCCATTTTAAATGGTCATTCATTTATTCCTGGCATAAAGGTAACCAAGTTTATTTTTTTACTGTTTATACCCGTCATCTTTCAAGTTGCCTCTTTGTTGGCTACACTCACTCACCCCGGTCACATAGTTCTCTATGCTCCCGGGGATTCGCTCCCTTGCCGTCGCGATGCATCTTGAAATCCATAGGGTATACTATTCATGAATATCTGAAATGGGGATAATCTACTTACGGCCTATCCCCGATGCCATAAAACTAATGGCTCGTTATTACCCATCTCTTCGACAGCCAAGAGAAAACCAGCCCAGATATCGCACCAAAAATATGGCCTTCCGTTGAAATATCCTCTTGCCACGGTAATAAGCCAAACACAATCCCACCGTAGTACACAAACACCAGAATCGCAAAGAAGAAATCTTTTACTCTTCTCAGGAAAAAGGCGTTAGCCAGCAGCAATCCCCATAGACCAAAAATCCATCCGCTGGCACCTATATGAATAGCCGTGCGCCCAAATAACCAAACTAATGTTCCGCCCACAAAGATAATAAACAGGCTGGCTATCACATAATAACGTATAGAGTGTGCCATTAGTAACGCACTCAATACTAATAATGCGGGGAGATTGCTGAATAAGTGCCCCCAGTCACCATGCAGGAATGGAGATAGCGGAATACCAATTAACCCTCGGGAGTATCGAGGAATGATGCCTAAATTACTTAGTGCGCCACCGGTTAAAGTATCAAACAATTGTATTATGTTCAGTATTACTGCTAATCCTATTAGCATACGAAAGCGTTGTTTTAGCCCTGTTTTCACTGTGTTGTTGCCTTATGATTCATTGGAAATCAAAATGAATTTTATCTCAATAAAGGTGTTATAAGCAGAGTTGATACTACCACCATCATATCCTGAAAGTTCATAATTTAACAGTTTTAATGTAAAAACTAAATTCTATTTTGGCGCAACCAATTCGGTTTGGTGATAAAAAACAATCATAAATAACTTATATGGACACCGACTCTTTTTATTCTCTGCTATTCATGTAGGGGATGAATTTAAAAACGTTTTCACTTTCTCAAGCAACCGCCACACATACTGACAGCCATGATTTCATGTCACCGTTTCATGCAAGGATTGCCACAGACGCTCAATTTTATTCAGCCGGGGAGAATAAACGGATAAAAACAATAGGTTAAATTTAGGATGACGGGCCAGCCAATCACTGATCAGTCGGCTTTTATGGATACTGTAATTATCCAAAATCAATGTAAGAGTTTCAGCATGAAAATAATGTTTTTGGTTTTTTCCTAGTATCACTATAGTTTCTGTTGCCCTTTTAAATACCCATCAGCGCTGCCCTTCGCCACACGATACCCATTTATGTCAGTAATAATAGAAGGTGCTGATGGATAATTTTATGTTTAATAAGGTGTCATTCCGCTCTCTATAAATAAGAACAAAAATGCCGATCTTGAATATCGGCATTTTGCTGTAAAAGAGAAGATGAATTTAATGCTTTAACGCTTCAATTTTATCCCGGCTCAGTCCGGTACTGGCGACAATAATGTCCAAACTCACGCCATGCCGTAATAAGGCACGAGCCGTTTCCACTTTACCTTTCTCTCGGCCTAGCTCAATACCTTCTTCTCGACCTTCCTCTCGACCTTCCTCTCGACCTTCCTCTCGGCTTTCCTCTCGACCTAGCTCAATACCTTGCTTGATACCTCGCTCAAACCCTTTTTGTTCAAGCTGTTCTGCAATAGTCATCAACATCGTTTCATGCTCCGGAGATTGTTCAATCAGTTGATGGACAAATTGGGAGAGATCCGGCGTATGTCCATTCAGTAAAAATAAAAACAAAAATGCCGATCTTGAATATCGGCATTTTACTGTAAAAGAGAAGATTAATTTAATGCTTTAACGCTTCAATTTTATCCCGGCTCAGTCCGGTACTGGTGACAATAATGTCCAAACTCACGCCATGCCGTAATAAGGCACGAGCCGTTTCCACTTTACCTTTCTCTCGGCCTAGCTCAATACCTTCTTCTCGACCTTCTTCTCGACCTTCTTCTCGACCTTCCTCTCGACCTTCCTCTCGGCCTTCCTCTCGGCCTTCCTCTCGACCTAGCTCAATACCTTGCTTGATACCTCGCTCAAGCCCTTTTTGTTCAAGCTGTTCTGCAATAGTCATCAACATCGTTTCATGCTCCGGAGATTGTTCAATCAGTTGATGGACAAATTGGGAGAGATCCGGCGTATGTCCATTCAGTAAAATATAGCGTAACACCACATTGCGCTGCTCGGTTGTATTATAACCCGCATTCAAGAGTTCCACCAATTGGAGAAGCCATTCCTGCATATCCCGGCAGCGAATATGTTTTTGCACCAGTTCCATCAGGGCAACCCCTTTATGTGTCAGGATCTCTTCATCGCTGAGCACACTGACGTCCACCAACGGAAACGCCTGGTGGTATAAGCGAGCAGCCTGTTCAGGGAGCGTAAAACAATCCAGCCACCGGTTTGAGTAAGGATACGGCCGAACCTCCCCATGATAAAACAGCAGCGGCGCTACCAAAGGGAGTTCAGTATGGCCTTTTTTCAGGTGGGCCGCCATTGCTAACATGGCATAATACATCAGCCGCCAGGCCATCAGCGGGTCAGGAGTGGACTGATGCTCAATCAGACAATAGATATAGCCCTGTCCCCTAGCTGTTTCAACCGAGTAGAGCACATCACTGTGCAGTTGACGTAAATCCCGATCCACAAAACTGCCGGATTCCAGTTTCAATGTGGCTAAATCACACAACGACTGGATCTCTTCGGGCAGATAAAGGGATAAAAATTCCCTGGCCGTTTCGGGCTGCGTTAAAAAATGCTTGAATAACGCGTCATGGTGAGGTCGTTGTTTTTCTTTCTTTACCACAATCTGTTTCTCTGTCTTATTAGTTAGTCATTACCACTCATTGCCAAGGTATAGTATTTCTACCAAGTCATAAAAAACATTGTCTCAGATTTCCTCAGGCAAATCTTTACCGAATGCATTAATAGAAGAGCCTAAAGAATCAAATATCAGAAAAGGAAAAATGAGAAAATATTATATTTACAATAATTACTTTATGAAAGCCATTAATTTAAATTAGTTTTTAATTTTCATTCGCATAATAATAATCCCTTTATCAAAACATTGATTATTTATATTTTCGTTAATCTTGAATATTCAGATCGAAAAAATTGGACTGAGTTCCATCCAGATGATCTATTGGGTATAAATGTTATTTATATCAAAGTATCAATCTATTAGGGTTGTATCCTTCGTGTCAATAAAAATTAAGTTTTATTTTCCCATCACGATTAAATAATTTAACTTAATAAACAATGTAAATAAATCAGTAAATGCTATTTTTTACAGTTCAAGATAAAAATATCGAAAATTAAGTAAAGGAATTTTTAGTGATATATTCATTGTCAGAAGCAAGAAACAAATCCTCTGCCTTTCTTCAACAACCATTAATATTCATAATTAATCCAAATCAAGCGTTAATCATTTTTTTAGGATTACAAAAAAATTGAGCATTTCGCTGATTTTAATAACCTATTCTGAAATAACCCATAAAATTATGAAACAGAATAATTAAGCCAGGGTAATTTCAGTATCATACTCATTGTTAAAAATAAACCACAAACATTAAGGATAAATTATGGCAGATATACTTAAATATGGCGATACAGTAAGAATATTAAATGGTTACAATAACTGGCAAGGAGGATATCTCAGTACACACGGAAGTAACGACATCCCGGGAGCAAAACATAACGTATTAACTGTAGCTCCTTCCTTTTCTGATCTAGGGGTAATATGGCGAATACAATCAGGAACGGGAAAAGCTATCGGCAGCGAAATAATTAATGATGATATTATTTTGCTTCATAATCTGGCTTTCTGCGATGGTGGTTATTTGGGATATTATGATGGCCCAAATCAACCGGTACCAAGTGGAGAAATACATCCGATAGTCACATCTGATATAAATACATATTCTCCAAAAACATTAGAGTGGATTATTTATTGCGAGACACCTTATTCTATAAAGGGAAATATCATAGAAGGAGCAATTATCAGCCTACATAATCGATGGGGAAATAAAGGTTTCCTTAATAGTTATGGTAATGCCAACAAACCAAACACGTTATATGGTGTATCTCTTTCTGGTAATAGCGCTCGTAAAGTACATAAGGTAGACCAGTGGAAAATGGAAAAAATCAATGACCCTTGTCCGCCTACCAAACCCTCAAATTGTGGTGGAGAATGCGGCACCAATGACACCGGTAAACACTGTTTCCAATTACCTAAAAATATTCAATTTGGCCTGACAGCCTATAATAATACGAACATTCAGCAAACGGTAAAAGTGTATATTAACGACCTTCTGGTAGATACATTAACCGGTAAAGGCACAAATAATCCGATGGCGACCAAAACCTACACATCAGGTACAGGAAAAGTTTGTATTGAAATTGAAGGAAATGGCAAACCTAGCAAACTACGTTATTTCGATAACACCCTCGATGGAAAACCGGGAACAGTCATTATCGGTGCTGAAAATGGTACCAATAATAATTACAATGACTGTGTAGTAATATTAAATTGGCCGCTGGTGTAAATTAAAAATACTTTGGTAAACTTCACCACAAGAAAAAACATTTACTAATCAATTAAAGCGGTATTATACCGCTTTTCTTGTACGCCACATTTAACAACGATAATAAGATTATAATTAAAATCACTTTTCTATATTACAACAATTATGGGGCCAGGAAGAAAGCCCCTTGGTATATATCACACAAGATGGTTAAATAATCAGACTCAGTATTCCATATTAAAAATCTTGAAAAAATATCGCTCGATCAAACGGTGTTCGGTAAAGAGAATTTTGTTGATCTACTGTGGTAGCCTGAGAAGACATACCAGAAATAATCCCTATCTGACCAGACGCAAGATTTCCCGTCATCAGCGTGTTCATATTATATTGGCAAAGCTCTACCTTCCATTTATCTGCCACAGTGTTATACCACTCAATGATTAATGTACCATTATTTGCCGCAAGCAATCCAATACGCCAACGCGACCAAGAATTCTTCGGCCATTCATAATTCAGTGGAACACCAGAATGAGTATTACCTAGTGTCGGTTGCCCTTTATAAATACCATCTATCTGTTTGCCAACAAAATTAACTGACTGAATCAAATTAGCTTGAAGATTCCAAACCATGACATAAGGCGTTGCAGTATCAATCGAAGTACCTAATGAAATGTTCGATGGCATCCATTGAGGCTTACCTTGATACCCACCAGTCAAGTGAATCGCCATATAGCCGTAACCAATATTTTGATATGTCCCGCTTGCACTCGTTTTCCTGGATAACACACTCACTGAAATGTCAGGATATGGATTACAAAACAGGTCAAGTTCACAATAACAATGTCTGGCATCAACCGGTGTGTCTGTTGCAATCCCGAGACAGTGACTACCGATATTGCCAAATTTAGACAAAGTTTGTGCCTTGAAAGATTTTCTTCCCCCAACACTGATGATATCCCAAGCGCTAGTCCCATAACCTGAGTCCTTAAACAACACTCCAGCTCTCTGTGTTGTCGCATCTATCCATCTACCTTCAGGATATAAATTTGGTTCCCATACCGTTATTGGAACCGCAGTGGAATTAGAGAAACTTTCAATTGAGATTGAACTTTCATGTTGTTCTAATTTCATGACTAAAATATCTCCTATAAAAATAAAATTACATATTAATCTTGTATTTTATACCTCATATAAGTTCATCTTTAATTCTTAAATAAAGTAATCCACATAAAATCCAACAATATTAAATCCATTAATGAGTTGTTAATATATAGTCTTGCTTATAACCTATCATCAGGATTAATTTAAATAATATAAATTTCCCTATTCACCAGACAGATGATCAATATGGCAGAGTTAAATCGGTGTATCTTAATGTTATTTTCATCTATTTCTGTTGTAAAAAATAAATTTAAACAACATATTAAATCCCAACCACCAACAAGGATATATCAATGAATACATCAAGTTATCTTTTCCTTGGCTCAGGAAACATTAGACACAATCAGAAATCGTATGAGGCAGACATCGGTTATCCCCGGCCTATAAATAACGATTGGCCTGATCTTCCTATCGAATTTCAAAGACATATTGATGATGTGATTAATTTAAATGGTTTTTTGTATTTTTTTAAAGGCTCACAATATCTTAAATTTGATATCGCCAAAGCAAAAGTGATTGACGGACCGAAACCCATTATAGAAGGATGGCCTGGATTAGCAGGAACAGAATTTGAAAACGGGATCGACGCCGCCACAGAATGGCCCTATGTAGAAAAAACGGGTATGACAGATGTCGTCTGTTTCTTTAAAGGCAGTGATTGTATTGATTATATGGTGAGTACACATACTATTAGTAAAAAAACTATCGCAGATAGATGGGGGATAACAGAACAATACTCAGAATTTAGTGAAAATCTGGATACAGCTATTCTATGGACAAATATTGGCAGCCCTTTTCTGTTCCTGTTCAAAGACGATTCGAACATCAGGATTAATCTGAAATCGAATACCATTGATGGTCAAGCCCCTATTGGCGCTAATTGGCGTGGAGTGACCTTCAAAAGAGTTCAAGCTGCGGTGCCAATTGATATGGATTTATTAGGCAACGAGATGGGCAATGACAGTAATACAAATACCTATTTCTTCCTTAACTCAGAAAATATTAAATATAATGACCCATTAAATAATATCGATACAGGTTACCCTCAACCTATCCGTAATAATTGGCCTAATCTGCCTATCGAGTTTCAAAGGCATATTGATGATGTGATTAATTTAAATGGTTGTTTGTATTTCTTTAAAGGCTCGCA
This sequence comes from Photorhabdus akhurstii, assembly GCF_019090985.1. NCBI lineage: Bacteria > Pseudomonadati > Pseudomonadota > Gammaproteobacteria > Enterobacterales > Morganellaceae > Photorhabdus > Photorhabdus akhurstii. Next base: position 5,095,128 of record NZ_CP020335.1, read on the forward strand.
ATATCTTAAATTTGATATTGCAAAAGTACAAGTGATTGACGGACCAAAATCCATTATTGAGGGATGGCCGGGATTAGCAGGAACGGAATTTGAAAACGGGATCGACGCCGCCACAGAGTGGATAGATACGAAAAAAGATATTGTCTGTTTCTTTAAAGGCAAAGAATGTATCAATTATACCGTTAGCTCACATACCATTGACAAGAAAACTATAGCAGAAAGATGGAGAATTACCGGGGAATACGCGAAATTTAGTGCAAATTTAGACGCCGCTATTTTATGGCGGAACACCGGTTATTTTATCTATCTTTTCAAAGGCAATGAGTATCTCCGCTTACATCTGATGTTGAATAGTCTGTATGGTAAACCCGAGCTTATTCAAACTAAATGGAAAGGCGTCACTTTCAATAAAATTCAAGCGGCAGTGTCAGTTGATCCAAATGCATTAGGCAGTGATATCAATATAAAATGCGGCGGAACATGTGGGATTAATAATACCGGTAAACACTGTTTCCAATTACCTCAAAGTATTCGATTTGGCCTGACTGCCTACGTAAATAGTGACGCTCATCAACAAACAATCAATGTCTATATCGACGACCGATTAGTCGATACTTTAACTGGTAAGGGGATAAGTCACATAACGGATGTTAGGACCTACACATCAGGTACCGGTAAAGTCTGCATCGAGATTATAGGCGATGGTAAACCCAGCAAACTCCGTTATGCCTATAACACACTCGAAGCAAAACCGGGATCAGCCATTATCGGCGCTAACAATGGTTCCAATGACAATTATGATGATAGTGTGGTAGTGTTGAATTGGCCATTATCATGAGACAAAAATATATCGCTGTGATATCTGAAAATAGAAAATTGAGTAAACACATCAGAATGACATTCAGATTAACCATTATTAAGGATGTAAAAAATGAATTCAAAAACCTATTTCTTTCTTAACTCAGAAAACATTAGATATAACGACTCAGAAGATAAAGCAGATACTGATTATCCCCAACCTATCAGTCATGATTGGCCTGGTCTCCCCATCGAGTTTCAAAAAGATATTGACGATGTGATTAATTTAAGCGGCTCATTATATTTTTTTAAAGGATCACAATACCTTAAATTCGATATAGCCAAAGCCCTGGTGATTGATGGACCAAAACCCATTATTGAGGGATGGCCAGGATTGAAAGGTACGGGATTCGAAAATGGTATAGACGCAGCCATAGAGTGGGTGGATACAAAACAAGATGTTGTCTGTTTCTTCAAAGGCAGAGATTGCATCGATTACACCGTCAGTTCACACACGATTAATAAGAAAACCATTTCAGAGCGATGGGGCGCCACCGGGAAATATGCAGGATTCAGTGAAGACCTCGATGCTGTTATTTTATGGAAGAATATTACCGGTTCTATTATTTACTTTTTCAAAGATAGTTATTACGTCCAATACAATACAAAATCTCATGTTATCGATGGTGAACCCTCCTTTATTCAAGCTTACTGGAACGGAATCACTTTCAAAAAGGTTCAAGCTGCCGTATCGGTTGATATCGATTCGTTAGGTAGTGAATATAGAAACTGTGGCGGAATATGTGGCAGCAATAACACCGGTAAACACTGTTTCCAGTTACCTCACAATATCAAGCTTAGCCTGTCAGCCTATGGTAATACTACCCATCAGCAAACGATAAAAGTGTATATTGACGATCAGTTAGTCGATACATTAATCAGCCAAGGAGTCAATAGTGTGTTGGGCTTTAAAAATTACTCATCAAGCACCGGCAAAGTCTGCATTGAAATTATAGGCGACGGCAAACCCTGTAAACTCCGTTACGCCTATAATACCCTTGACGAAAAACCGGGAACAGCCATTATCGGCGCCAGCAATGGGGGCAATAATAATTACGATGACAGCATAGTCGTGTTAATTTGGTCACAGACCTAAATCAAAAAGCCAAAAATACGCTACTCTGGCAACATCAGTAGAGATGACATTTATCCATAAATTAAAGCGGTATTGTGCCGCTTTTACTGATATGACACACGGTTACAAATAGAAAAAACATGTTTACCTTTTCAAGTAACATGATAACAGGCCAAACTCAGTTATCCGCCAAATAGTCCCCTAGCCGATAAAAATTAATTTTTTGATCTTTTCTTTTCCTATCTCCCGTTGCTATGAATATTAAACAGTGCAGGAATTCGACCCTATTTCACGTCCACAAGGGAGCAGATAAAAGGCGAGATAACCTGTTCATGACAATAACCTAGCCCTGAAATGACACCGGAAGTTATGCAGTAATAGCATCATCGGAAGTAAAGGCATTTCAGGGTAAGCATCAGTTGTTTGAAGAGCAATAGCATATTTTCCGAGGAAATGATGGGTAATATACTTAAATATGGCGATACCGTGACAATATTAAACAGCTACAAGAACTGGAGCGGAGGGTATCTCAGTGTATTTGGCAACGGCAATAAACCCGGAACCAAATATGGCGTAGTAACCGTAGATGCTTCCTTAGCTATTTATGGCGGCGCCTGGAGAATTGAGTCAGCAACAGGAAAATCTGTCGGTAGTGAAATAATCAATAATGATATTATTTTACTTCACAACCTATATTACTGTGATGGCGGCTATTTACAATATTATGATGTAGTGGATCAAAATGAACAATTAACCGAAATACATCAAGTCTATACCTCAGATACCCGCAAAAGAGCGACATTAGAATGGATTATTTATTGTGAAACCACCCCACCAAATGAAAATATCAGAGAAGGCGATAGTATCTCTCTCTATAACCGATGGGGAGATAAAGGTTTTCTTGATACCCATAATCATGCCAGCGATACAGGTTCGTTATATCAAGTCTTCATGTCCAATAATGCTGCCCGTAAAAGCCATAGCGGCTTATGGAAAATGGCAAAGGTGAATGATCCTTGCCCTCCCCCTGATGTGTTGACCAATATCATGCCATTGTGGCGTAAGATGCGGTAACAACAGCTCGCTTTATCGCTCAAACGAAGCTGGCAAGAACAAACGAAATAAGTTTTTGTGCGTTTTAGCCAGCAAAAGACCAAAAATGCCCGATAAATGTAAGTTTTATTATTTTCAGATTGAAACTATTTACGTGGTTTATTTGCCGCTACGATTAAATTAATTTTTTATTCCTACATTAATAAAAATTGAGCTTAACATAATAAGCTTCCACGCTATAAAGTCATGCCTCCATCAATTAACAACTCTTACCAAATAGTAAAAATGATTATAAATACCTAAGATAAATCATGAACTAGCTCATTATCATAAATTATTTTTCATTTTTATTACACTTTTGCTATCAGCACCTTGGATGAAGTTTCTCATACTGGTCGTTTTGTTTGTCTCTGTATCACCTCAATTGAACCAGCAATAAACAAACAGAAATAAAAGGAATGTTTATGAATTGTCATACCAAGAAAGCTAGCTCGATTTTCGTAACTAACCTTCCAAGATGTTCTAATTCTAAACCATGTAATGGTGACTGTTATGCAAAATAAAATATCATTTTTATCAGGTACATCCGAACAGCCCCTGCTTGACGCCGGTTATCAAAACGTATTTGATATCGCATCAATCAGCCGGGCTACTTTCGTTCAATCCGTTCCCACCCTGTCCGTTAAAGAGGCTCATACCGTCTATCGTCAGGCGCGGCAACGTGCAGAAAATCTGAAATCCCTCTACCGAGCCTGGCAATTGCGTCAGGAGCCGGTTATTAAAGGGCTGGCTAAACTTAACCCACAATCCAACGTCTCTGTGCTTCAAGATGCTTTGGTAGAGAATATTGGCGGTGATGGGGATTTCAGCGATTTAATGAACCGTGCCAGTCAATATGCTGACGCTGCCTCTATTCAATCCCTATTTTCACCGGGCCGTTATGCTTCCGCACTCTACAGAGTTGCTAAAGATCTGCATAAATCAGATTCCAGTTTGCATATTGATAATCGCCGCGCTGATCTGAAGGATCTGATATTAAGCGAAACGACAATGAATAAAGAGGTCACTTCCCTTGATATCTTGTTGGATGTGCTACAAAAAGGCGGTAAAGATATTACTGAGCTATCCAGCGCATTCTTCCCAATGACGTTACCTTATGACGATCATCTGTCGCAAATCGATTCTGCTTTATCGGCACAAGCCAGAACGCTGAACGGTGTGTGGAATACTTTGACAGATACCACGGCACAAGCGGTTTCAGAACAGACCGATAATACGAATACACGCAAATTGTTCGCTGCCCAAGATGGTAATCAAGATACATTTTTTGCCGGAAATACTTTTTATTTCAAAGCGGTGGGATTCAGCGGGCAACCTATGGTTTACCTGTCACAGTACACCAGCGGGAACGGCATTGTCGGCGCACAATTGATTGCAGGTAATCCGGATCAAGCCGCCGCCGCAATAGTCGCACCGTTGAAACTCACTTGGTCGATGGCAAAACAGTGTTACTACCTCGGCGCTCCTGATGGTACAAAGATGGGAGACGGTAATGTTCTGACCGGCTGTTTCTTAAGAGGCAACAGCTCAACCAATCCGGATCAAGATGGTATTTTTGCTCAAGTAGCCAACAAATCAGGCAGTACTCAGCCTTTGCCAAGCTTCCATCTGCCGGTCACACTGGAACGCAGCCAGGACAAAGATAAGTACTACCTGAAAACAGATAAAGGTTATATCGCAGTAGATAGTTCCGGTCAGTCAAACTGGAAAAATGCTCTGGTCCTCAATGGGACAAAAGATAACGGGCTGTTATTAATCTTTTGTAGCGATAGTTCAGGCACTCCGACAAACCCTGATGATGTGATTCCTCCCGCGATCAATAATATTCCATCGCCACCAGCCCGCGAAACACTGTCACTGACGCCGGTCAGTTATCAATTGATGACCAATCCGGCACCGACAGAAGATGATATTACCAACCATTATGGTTTTAACGGCGCTAGCTTACGGGCTTCTCCATTGTCAACCAGCGAGTTGACCAGCAAACTGAATTCTATCGATACTTTCTGTGAGAAGACCCGGTTAAGCTTCAATCAGTTAATGGATTTGACCGCTCAGCAATCTTACAGTCAAAGCAGCATTGATGCGAAAGCAGCCAGCCGCTATGTTCGTTTTGGGGAAACCACCCCGACTCGCGTCAATGTCTACGGCGCCGCTTATCTGAACAGCACGCTGGCAGACGCGGCTGATGGTCAATATCTGTGGATTCAGACCGACGGTAAAAGCCTGAATTTCACTGACGATACGGTAGTCGCCTTAGCCGGTCGCGCTGAAAAGCTGGTGCGTTTATCATCCCAGACCGGGCTATCATTTGAAGAATTGGACTGGCTGATTGCCAATACCAGTCGTAGTGTGCCGGACCACCACGACAAAATTGTGCTGGATAAACCAGTCCTTGAAGCACTGGCAGAGTATGTCAACCTAAAACAGCGCTATGGGCTTGATGCCAATACCTTTGCGACCTTCATTAGTGCAGTAAATCCTTATACGCCAGATCAGACACCCAGTTTCTATGAAACCGCTTTCCGCTCTGCCGACGGTAATCATGTCATTGCGCTAGGTACAGAGGTGAAATATGCAGAAAATGAGCAGGATAAATTAGCCGCCATATGCTGCAAAGCATTGGGTGTCACCAGTGATGAACTGTTCCGTATTGGTCGCTATTGCTTCGGTAATGCAGGCAGTTTTACCTTGGATGAATATACCGCCAGTCAGTTGTATCGCTTCGGCGCCATTCCCCGTTTGTTTGGGCTGACATTTGCCCAAGCCGAAATTTTATGGCGTCTGATGGAAGGCGGAAAAGATATCTTATTGCAACAGTTAGGTCAGGCAAAATCCCTGCAACCACTGGCTATTTTACGCCGTACCGAGCAGGTGCTGGATTGGATGTCGTCCGTAAATCTAAGTCTGACTTATCTGCAAGGGATGGTAAGTACGCAATGGAGCGGTACCGCCACCGCTGAGATGTTCAATTTCTTGGAAAACGTTTGTGACAGCGTGAATAGTCAAGCTGCCACTAAAGAAACAATGGATTCGGCGTTACAGCAGAAAGTGCTGCGGGCGCTAAGTGCCGGTTTCGGCATTAAGAGCAATGTGATGGGTATCGTAACCTTCTGGCTGGAGAAAATCACAATCGGTAGTGATAATCCTTTTACACTGGCGAACTACTGGCATGATATTCAAACCCTGTTTAGCCATGACAATGCCACGCTGGATTCCTTACAAACCGACACTTCTCTGGTCATTGCTACTCAGCAACTTAGCCAGCTAGTGTTAATTGTGAAATGGCTGAGCCTGACCGAGCAGGATCTGCAATTACTGACAACCTATCCCGAACGTTTAATCAACGGCATCACGAATGTTCCTGTTCCCAATCCGGAGCTATTACTCACGCTATCACGTTTTAAACAGTGGCAAACTCAGGTCACCGTTTCCCGTGATGAAGCGATGCGCTGTTTCGATCAATTAAATGCCAACGATATGACGACTGAAAATGCAGCTTCACTGATCGCCACATTGCATGAGATGGATAAAGGTACGGTAGCGCAAGTTAATACCTTGTTATTAGGGGAAAATAACTGGCCGAAAAGTTTTACATCACTCTGGCAACTTCTGACCTGGTTACGCGTCGGGCAAAGCCTGAATGTCGGTAGTATCACTCTGGGCAATCTGTTGGCCATGATGCAAGCAGACCCTGCCGCCGAGAGTAGCGCCTTACTGGCATCGGTAGCCCAAAACTTAAGTGCCGCAATCAGCAATCGTCAGTAACCGGATAAGAAGGAATTGATTATGTCTGAATCTTTATTTACACAAACGTTGAAAGAAGCGCGCCGTGATGCATTGGTTGCTCATTATATTGCTACTCAGGTGCCCGCAGATTTAAAAGAGAGTATCCAGACTGCGGATGATCTGTACGAATATCTGTTGCTGGATACCAAAATTAGCGATCTGGTTACCACTTCACCGCTGTCCGAAGCGATTGGCAGTCTGCAATTGTTTATTCATCGTGCGATAGAGGGCTATGATGGCACGCTGGCAGACTCAGCAAAACCCTATTTTGCCGATGAACAGTTTTTATATAACTGGGATAGTTTTAACCACCGTTATAGCACTTGGGCTGGCAAGGAACGGTTGAAATTCTATGCCGGAGATTATATTGATCCAACATTGCGATTGAATAAGACCGAGATATTTACCGCATTTGAACAAGGTATTTCTCAAGGGAAATTAAAAAGTGAATTAGTTGAATCTAAGTTACGTGATTATCTAATTAGTTATGACACTTTAGCTACCCTTGATTATATTACTGCCTGCCAAGGTAAGGATAATAAAACCATCTTCTTTATTGGCCGTACACAGAATGCACCCTATGCATTTTATTGGCGAAAATTAACTTTAGTCACTGATGGCGGTAAGTTGAAACCAGATCAATGGTCAGAGTGGCGAGCAATTAATGCCGGGATTAGTGAGCCTTATTTAGATACGGTAGAATCCTTTTGGGAAAATAATAAGCTGCATATTCGCTGGTTTAATATTACTAACGAAAGTGATCACTTATCTAAAACTGAAAATGTCTGGGTTATGAGCAGTGACTATAACTGGACTTCAAAGAAAAAAGAAAAAAGCACCCAGCTTATCTTTAGCGATTACACTAGACAAGGAGCAACTGGTTCATCAAGCCCAACTGAAGTAGCTTCACAATATGGTTCTGACGCTCAGTTAAATATTTCAGAAGATGGAAAGGTTCTTACTTTACAAAATACTGGTGGAGCTACTCCAGAAACCGGAGTAACGCTGTGTTATGACTCATCAAAAGCGGTAATCAAGAGTCTGCCTAATACAGGAAGTGCAGATTTACCTTCAAAAGATTATTTAGACATTAAGTTACGCATGTGCCATGACACAAGCTATAACAATTACAATTATTGTAGTTTTAATCTTACGGCATATATATTTACCTCCTACGGCACATTCTCATCAGACGGCAAGAAATTTACACTACCTTCTAGTGAAGTAATAAATTTACACCTCCCTAATTATGTAGATCTCAACGCGCTATTAGATATTAGCCTCGATTCACTACTTAATTATGACGTTCAGGGGCAGTTTGGCGGATCTAATCCGGTTGATAATTTCAGTGGTCCCTATGGTATTTATCTATGGGAAATCTTCTTCCATATTCCGTTCCTGGTTGCGGTCCGTATGCAAACCGAACAACGTTACGAAGACGCGGACACTTGGTACAAATATATTTTCCGCAGCGCCGGTTATCGCGATGCTAATGGCCAGCTCATTATGGATAGCAGTAAACCACGTTATTGGAATGTGATGCCATTGCAACTGGATACCGCATGGGATACCACACAGCCCGCCACCACTGATCCAGATGTGATCGCTATGGCGGACCCGATGCATTACAAGCTGGCGATATTCCTGCATACCCTTGATCTATTGATTGCCCGAGGCGACAGCGCTTACCGTCAACTTGAACGCGATACTCTAGTCGAAGCCAAAATGTACTACATTCAGGCACAACAGCTACTGGGACCGCGCCCTGATATCCATACCACCAATACTTGGCCAAATCCCACCTTGAGTAAAGAAGCTGGCGCTATTGCCACACCGACACTCCTCAGTTCACCGGAGGTGATGACGTTCGCTGCCTGGCTAAGCGCAGGCGATACCGCAAATATTGGCGACGGTGATTTCTTGCCACCGTACAACGATGTACTACTCGGTTACTGGGATAAACTTGAGTTACGCCTATACAACCTGCGCCACAATCTGAGTCTGGATGGTCAACCGCTAAATCTGCCACTGTATGCCACGCCGGTAGACCCGAAAACCCTGCAACGCCAGCAAGCCGGAGGGGACGGTACAGGCAGTAGTCCGGCTGGTGGTCAAGGCAGTGTTCAGGGCTGGCGCTATCCGTTATTGGTAGAACGCGCCCGCTCTGCCGTGAGTTTGTTGACTCAGTTCGGCAACAGCTTACAAACAACGTTAGAACATCAGGATAATGAAAAAATGACGCTACTGTTGCAGACTCAACAGCAAGCCATCCTGAAACAACAGCACGATATACAACAAAATAATCTAAAAGGATTACAACACAGCCTGACCGCATTACAGGCTAGCCGTGATGGCGCCACATTGCGGCAAAAACATTACAGCGACCTGATTAACGGTGGTCTATCTGCGGCAGAAATCGCCGGTCTGACACTACGCAGCACCGCCATGATTACCAATGGCGTTGCAACGGGATTGCTGATTGCCGGCGGAATCGCCAACGCTGTACCTAACGTCTTCGGGCTGGCTAACGGCGGATCGGAATGGGGAGCGCCATTAATTGGCTCCGGGCAAGCAACCCAAGTTGGCGCCGGCATCCAAGATCAGAGCGCCGGCATTTCAGAAGTGACAGCAGGCTATCAGCGTCGTCAGGAAGAATGGGCATTGCAACGGGATATTGCTGATAACGAAATAACCCAACTGGATGCCCAGATACAAAGCCTGCAAGAGCAAATCACGATGGCACAGAAACAGATCACGCTCTCTGAAACCGAACAAGCGAATGCCCAGGCGATTTATGACCTGCAAACCACTCGTTTTACCGGGCAGGCACTGTATAACTGGATGGCCGGTCGTCTCTCCGCGCTCTATTACCAAATGTATGATTCCACTCTGCCAATCTGTCTCCAGGCAAAAGCCGCATTAGTACAGGAATTAGGCGAGAAAGAGAGCGACAGTCTTTTCCAGGTTCCGGTGTGGAATGATCTGTGGCAAGGGCTGTTAGCAGGAGAAGGTTTAAGTTCAGAGCTACAGAAACTGGATGCCATCTGGCTTGCACGTGGTGGTATCGGGCTGGAAGCCATCCGCACCGTGTCGCTGGATACCCTGTTTGGCACAGGGACGTTAAGTGAAAATATCAATAAAGTGCTTAACGGGGAAACGGTATCTCCATCCGGTGGCGTCACTCTGGCGCTGACAGGGGATATCTTCCAAGCAACACTGGATTTGAGTCAGCTAGGTTTGGATAACTCTTACAACTTGGGTAACGAGAAGAAACGTCGTATTAAACGTATCGCCGTCACCCTGCCAACACTTCTGGGGCCATATCAAGATCTTGAAGCCACACTGGTAATGGGTGCGGAAATCGCCGCCTTATCACACGGTGTGAATGACGGAGGCCGGTTTGTTACCGACTTTAACGACAGCCGTTTTCTGCCTTTTGAAGGTCGAGATGCAACAACCGGCACACTGGAACTCAATATTTTCCATGCGGGTAAAGAGGGAACGCAACACGAGTTGGTCGCTAATCTGAGTGACATCATTGTGCATCTGAATTACATCATTCGAGACGCGTAAATTTCTTTTCTTTTTCGATTACAGGTCCCTATCAGGGGCCTGTTATTAAGGAGTACTTTATGCAGGATTCACCAGAAGTATCGATTACAACGCTGTCACTTCCCAAAGGTGGCGGTGCTATCAATGGCATGGGAGAAGCACTGAATGCTGCCGGCCCTGATGGAATGGCCTCCCTATCTCTGCCATTACCCCTTTCGACCGGCAGAGGGACGGCTCCTGGATTATCGCTGATTTACAGCAACAGCGCGGGTAATGGGCCTTTCGGCATCGGCTGGCAATGCGGTGTCATGGCCATTAGCCGACGCACCCAACATGGCATTCCACAATACGGCAATGACGACACGTTCCTCTCCCCACAAGGCGAGGTCATGAATATCGCCCTGAATGACCAAGGGCAACCTGATATCCACCAAAACGTTAAGACGCTGCAAGGCGTTACCTTGCCAATTTCCTATACCGTGACCCGCTATCAAGCCCGCCAGATCCTGGATTTCAGTAAAATCGAATACTGGCAACCTGCCTCCGGTCAAGAAGGACGCGCTTTCTGGCTGATATCGTCACCGGACGGCCAACTACACATCTTAGGGAAAACCGCGCAGGCTTGTCTGGCAAATCCGCAAAATGACCAACAAATCGCCCAGTGGTTGCTGGAAGAAACTGTGACGCCAACCGGTGAACATGTCAGCTATCAATACCGAGCCGAAGATGAAGCCCATTGTGACGACAATGAAAAAACCGCTCATCCCAACGCTATCGCGCAGCGCTATCTGGTACAGGTGAACTACGGCAACATCAAACCACAAACCAGCCTGTTCGTGCTGGATAACACACCTCCCGCGCCGGAAGAGTGGCTGTTTCATCTGGTCTTTGACCACGGTGAGCGCGATACCTCACTTCATACCGTGCCAACATGGGATGCAGGTACAACGCAATGGTCTGTACGCCCGGATATCTTCTCTCGCTATGAATATGGTTTTGAAGTGCGTACTCGCCGCTTATGTCAACAAGTGCTGATGTTTCACCGTACCGCGCTCATGGCCGGAGAAGCCGGTACCAATGACGCCCCGGAACTGGTTGGACGCTTAATACTGGAATATGACAAAAACGCCAGCGTCACCACGTTGATTTCCATCCGTCAATTAAGCCATGAACCGGACGGCAGCCCAGTCACCCAGCCACCACTAGAACTAGCCTGGCAGCGGTTTGATCTGGAGAAAATGCCGACATGGCAACGCTTTGACGCACTAGATAATTTTAACTCGCAGCAACGTTATCAACTGGTTGATCTGCGGGGAGAAGGGCTACCGGGTATGTTATACCAGGAACGCGGCGCATGGTGGTATAAAGCTCCGCAACGTCAGGAAGACGGAGATAGTAATGCCGTCACTTACGACAAAATCGCCCCACTGCCTACCCTACCCAATTTGCAGGATAATGCCTCATTGATGGATATCAACGGAGACGGCCAACTGGATTGGGTTGTTACCGCCTCCGGTATTCGCGGATACCATAGTCAGCAACCCGATGGAAAGTGGACGCACTTTACGCCAATCAATGCCTTGCCCGTGGAATATTTTCATCCAAGCATCCAGTTCGCTGACCTTACCGGGGCAGGCTTATCTGATTTAGTGTTGATCGGGCCGAAAAGCGTGCGTCTATATGCCAACCAGCGAAACGGCTGGCGTAAAGGAGAAGATGTCCCCCAATCCACAGGTATCACCCTGCCCGTCACAGGGACCGACGCCCGCAAACTGGTGGCTTTCAGTGATATGCTCGGTTCCGGTCAACAACATCTGGTGGAAATCAAGGCTAATCGCGTCACCTGTTGGCCGAATCTAGGGCATGGCCGTTTCGGTCAACCACTAACCCTGCCGGGATTCAGCCAGCCCGAAAATAGCTTCAATCCCGAACGGCTATTTTTGGCGGATATCGACGGCTCCGGCACCACCGACCTTATCTATGCACAATCCGGCTCTTTGCTCATTTATCTCAACCAAAGTGGTAATCAGTTTGATGCCCCGTTGACATTAGCGTTGCCAGAAGGCGTACAATTTGACAACACTTGCCAACTTCAAGTCGCCGATATTCAGGGATTAGGGATAGCCAGCCTGATTCTGACTGTGCCACATATCGCGCCACATCACTGGCGTTGTGACCTGTCACTGACCAAACCCTGGTTGTTGAATGTAATGAACAATAACCGGGGCGCACATCACACGCTACATTATCGCAGTTCCGCGCAATTCTGGTTGGATGAGAAATTACAGCTCACCAAAGCAGGCAAATCTCCGGCTTGTTATCTGCCGTTTCCAATGCATTTGCTATGGTATACCGAAATTCAGGATGAAATCAGCGGCAACCGGCTCACCAGTGAAGTCAACTACAGCCACGGCGTCTGGGATGGTAAAGAGCGGGAATTCAGAGGATTTGGCTGCATCAAACAGACAGATACCACAACGTTTTCCCACGGCACCACCCCCGAACAGGCGGCACCGTCGCTGAGTATTAGCTGGTTTGCCACCGGCATGGATGAAGTAGACAGCCAATTAGCTACGGAATATTGGCAGGCAGACACGCAAGCTTATAGCGGATTTGAAACCCGTTATACCGTCTGGGATCACACCAACCAGACAGACCAAGCATTTACCCCCAATGAGACACAACGTAACTGGCTGACGCGAGCGCTTAAAGGCCAACTGCTACGCACTGAGCTCTACGGTCTGGACGGAACAGATAAGCAAACAGTGCCTTATACCGTCAGTGAATCGCGCTATCAGGTACGCTCTATTCCCGTAAATAAAGAAACTGAATTATCTGCCTGGGTGACTGCTATTGAAAATCGCAGCTACCACTATGAACGTATCATCACTGACCCACAGTTCAGCCAGAGTATCAAGTTGCAACACGATATCTTTGGTCAATCACTGCAAAGTGTCGATATTGCCTGGCCGCGCCGCGAAAAACCAGCAGTGAATCCCTACCCGCCTACCCTGCCGGAAACGCTATTTGACAGCAGCTATGATGATCAACAACAACTATTACGTCTGGTGAGACAAAAAAATAGCTGGCATCACCTGACTGATGGGGAAAACTGGCGATTAGGTTTACCGAATGCACAACGCCGTGATGTTTATACTTATGACCGGAGCAAAATTCCAACCGAAGGGATTTCCCTTGAAATCTTGCTGAAAGATGATGGCCTGCTAGCAGATGAAAAAGCGGCCGTTTATCTGGGACAACAACAGACGTTTTACACCGCCGGTCAAGCGGAAGTCACTCTAGAAAAACCCACGTTACAAGCACTGGTCGCGTTCCAAGAAACCGCCATGATGGACGATACCTCATTACAGGCGTATGAAGGCGTGATTGAAGAGCAAGAGTTGAATACCGCGCTGACACAGGCCGGTTATCAGCAAGTCGCGCGGTTGTTTAATACCAGATCAGAAAGCCCGGTATGGGTGGCACGGCAAGGTTATACCGATTACGGTGACGCCGCACAGTTCTGGCGGCCTCAGGCTCAACGTAACTCGTTGCTGACAGGGAAAACCACACTGACCTGGGATACCCATCATTGTGTAATAATACAGACTCAGGATGCCGCTGGATTAACGACGCAAGCCCATTACGATTATCGTTTCCTTATACCGGTACAACTGACAGATATTAATGATAATCAACATATTGTGACTCTGGATGCGCTAGGTCGCGTGACCACCAGCCGGTTCTGGGGCACAGAGGCAGGACAAGCCACAGGCTATTCCAACCAGCCCTTCACACCACCGGACTCCATAGATAAAGCGCTGGCATTAACTGGCGCACTCCCCGTTGCCCAATGTTTAGTCTATGCCGTTGATAGCTGGATGCCGTCGTTATCTTTATCTCAGCTTTCTCAGTCACAAGAAGAGGCAGAAGCGCTATGGGCGCAATTGCGTGCCGCTCATATGGTTACCGAAGATGGGAAAGTGTGTGCGTTAAGCGGGAAACGAGGAACAAGCCATCAGAACCTGACGATTCAACTTATTTCGCTATTGGCAAGTATTCCCCGTTTACCGCCACATGTACTGGGGATCACCACTGATCGCTATGATAACGATCCGCAACAGCAGCACCAACAGACGGTGAGTTTTAGTGACGGTTTTGGCCGGTTACTCCAGAGTTCAGCCCGTCATGAGTCAGGTGATGCCTGGCAACGTAAAGAGGATGGCGGGCTGGTCGTGGATGCAAATGGCGTTCTGGTCAGTGCCCCTACAGACACCCGATGGGCCGTTTCCGGTCGCACAGAATATGACGACAAAGGCCAACCTGTGCGTACTTATCAACCCTATTTTCTGAATGATTGGCGCTACGTTAGTGATGACAGCGCACGAGATGACCTGTTTGCCGATACCCACCTTTATGATCCACTGGGACGGGAATACAAAGTCATCACTGCTAAGAAATATTTGCGAGAAAAGCTGTACACCCCGTGGTTTATTGTCAGTGAGGATGAAAACGATACAGCATCAAGAACCCCATAGTTTTACATATTTTTATCTGTTGCCCCGCTCGCGGTACATCGCGGGGCAGTATCCAATCAACTATGAAAATTCAGCATTTCCGGTAAGTTCCACCGTTCTCTTTAATAATGCAGGTCGCCTTTCAAGGAAACCTGCATATTGACAGAATTAAAGATTAAATATCAACATCAATGTTCTTTCTTGGTAAAAGCCGAAACAGGAGCAGGTGTCGGGACAGAGCTATCGCAATTATAATGCTCTCCTGTCAATCCTATTTTTTTGCAAGCCGTAGACAAAAGATCATTAGGTGTTGCCCACTCATCTTTCCAGTTATTACCGTCATAACGTTCATTCTTAAATAGATCCCACATTATAAGGCCCGTTTTACCATATTTGATCGTACCATCTAATATGCTATTGAGAGCTGCCTTCGTGAGCGGCAAATTACCGGTTGCCGGTTTACCCACTTCAAATCCAACTGTAATAGGCGGCAAAACCAATAATTTTTGCGGTTGAACTGATGCCTGAGCATAATTACGTGCTCCTTTCAGTTTGACATGAAAGGTGACTACTTCATTGCCGGATTTAAGCCAGTTAATATATTGACCATAATAATACTTAACCTGTCCAGGAAGGTCACAAGGAATATATGTTTCACCGCCGCCAATAAATCCACAATCTTTTTCACTTAAATCATACGTCATCACACCAATATAACTGAGTCGGTTGATCAAATCGGGATAACTCAGCGCAGTATTATAAATCAAACCATAGAGATTTCCTCCCCACCAGGCACCACCATAAATATCACTATTCCTCGCATTAGTTCCCCAGTTAGCGGACATATTCGGGATACCTCCCGTTGCAGGACCTGCTGTACTTAGCTTAAGTGATGGTTTAACGGCATTAATTGAAGTGTAAAAAGATTTTAAAATAGCGGCGAATTTATCCACGGTTACAGGCATTGCACGGGGAATTTTTTCTGCGCCAGGGACAATCTTCATTGACGCATCATAAACATAACCGCCGAGTCCCTTGGCTATTAAAGTTGATGTAATAAGAGTTTCGCTGTTATTAGGGGGAACATTGATTGAGTCAGGGGTTAATTTCCAACTTTTTGCATTAATATCAGCGTGCCAGAATTCCTCATAATCAACATCAATTCCCTCGACTTTCAAGTCAGCCGCCAAATTGACAATATTTCTATATGCCTTATCTGCTTCTTTGCCCGTAATAGTACTGTCAAATCGAGGAATTTTGGTCAGGGGATTAGGGAAGATATCATAAACCGCACCGGGTTCATTACCACAAGCATCTTTTTTGCCGGCGGTTACATCATAAATTTTCGGATAACAACTAAAATTCCATCCACCTACAGCGATATAAGTACTCACTCCATGAGATTTTAAATCAGCGATAACACCTTTCAATGCCACAAAATCGGCCCTGGCATTTTCAGCTTCTTGGGTGCTAACACTTTGACCAGAAGTACAGGTATAACCAAACAATCCTGAACATTTCAGGCTATTTTTTTCATAGTTAACAAAACCAGGCTGGACAAAAGATAATACCAACGTATTAAAGTTACTCTTATTCTTAGAAATATCTCTACTTAATTTTTTAAAGTTATCAAGGCTGGCATAATATTCTTGAGTATCAACCTGCGCAGCAGGCCCACTAAGATAATATGCAGATATTTTAGGATTGGCGGCAATAACATTTCCTGATATGAAAGCATACAATACAGAAATTGCTAATAAATATCGGTTTAATTTGTATTTAGACATATATCTATCTCCACTTGGTTAACATTACTTTTCCGATTACAGCCAATGAGTTATCATGACACTTCATTGCCTTTTCATCATGAACGGTATAAGTTTTTCCCTAATAGAGCGTTAATATGTTCAGTCTGTTATTATAGACTGTGATGTAGTTACTAAACTGTTATATTGGCATTAATTATTTCAATGCATCAATTTCATAATAGTGTAGTTTTCACCATTGTCCACAAAAGAGATAGAAATTAGTTGTAATAATATTTCTCTCTAATCTATCTAAATAAAAAACAATATTATTATATGATAATTCCACTAGATTATATTTATGTTGATTAAATAAGGTTTCATAATAGTACTACACCTATTTTTTTCTTCCTGGCTTTTGCTGTAATGAAAACGATGCCAAAAAAGCATCAACATAATTAAGCAACCGCCACATAAATTGACAACAATGATTTCGCGTTATTGTCTCATGGAGCGATTGTCATAACCGTTCTATTTTATTTAGCCACGGTGAATAGACGGATAAAAACAACAGAGCAAATTTAGGATGTCGTGCCAGCCACTCCTTTACCTTCTGACTTTTATGAATAGCGTAGTTATCTAAGATTAATGTAAGGGTTTCCGCATGGGGATATTGATGATTCAGTTCATCTAACATTTTGATAAATAAATCAGAGTTCTTTTTTATTCCTTTAACATAGATGACTTGCTCTGTTTGGGCATTTCCTGGCATTCATTTTGAGGTATGGATGCTATAATTGACATCACTCAGTCCGTTTTGAGGTTTGGGATTTTTCGCAATTGATCAGATCGCAAAAATCGGACTGAGTTCCCTTCCAGTGATCTACTATTTTGAAAATTTATTTATCTGATAATAACCGGAGGATAATCGCCATTTATCGCCGCCGGTTTATGCCGTCAAATAAGCGATTATTCTGTCATCCAGTTGTCGTTATTTCTCTTTCTCACCGACTCAGGCCGGTTATTTCCCCTATTCTCCTCAAAAATGGTTTTCGGCAGGGTAAATCCTCTCAGTTTCAATAATACCAGCGGCCCTTTCCCGACTTCGGTCCGCAGTACCCAGGTCAGCGGCAACCCCTCCGGCGTGATCAATCCCAGCCGGTAACGGCTTTCATCCAGCATTTGCACCCGGGCGGCCTCCAGCCAGCGAATCAACCCCCACGTCCCCGGATACTCGCCATATAACCGCGCGCCGGTGTTCACGCCGGTCCAGGTCAGCACCACCCCGGGATTATCCTCGTCTCCCGGCCAGCGCAAATGCTGCCAGCTCTCCATCTGGTTAAAGTAACGCAACCGTTGACCGTCTATCATCAGGTCGGTTTCCGCCACATCCCGCACCGGTTTGGCTCGCAATTCAAATCGTATTCCCTCGCTGCCATTGGCAAACAGCACATCCGCGACCTGACTCAGTTGATTTATCGCGCTTAAAAAGGCCGGGTTAACATGCAGTCCCTGACTGTTCACTTTATCTACTACCCAATATTTCCCCTCTTTATGCAGCACGCCGCCTAACTGGCTGTGCAGGAACTGTTCTATCCGACCGCTATCCGCCCGAATAAACTGTCCCAGCATTGGCAACGAGGCGTCATTTTGCCCCGCCACAAACGGGTAACGGCCGTCAAAGTCGGTTTGCCAGTCTGCCACTACCGCCGACTGCCACTGCGCATTCAGACTGGCCGCCGCCGGTTGTAATACCGTCTGCCACGCTTCGGTTAACGGCCGCACAAACACCGCCTGGCCAAACCCGTTCCATTCCGCGCCCAGACTGGCCGCTATCAGGCTGCCGTAAGTCCGGGTGTCGGTCAGCTCCACGCTTTTCCCCTGAAACACACTCTGGGCCAGGGCTTCCATTACTGCCGGCGGGTCATCGGTATTCGCCAGTTGTTGCAGCGCCAGACGCACCCGCGTCACCCGGGTCAGGAAGGTTTGCAGACTCAGCGACCGGTCCGCCGTCAGCCCGTTTTCCGTCGCGCTCTTGCCCATCAGCGCTAATAACGGACCGAAGGTGTTATCCAATGGCCCCTGTGGAATTCGGGTCTGGTCAATCACCGAGGGTTTATTTTTCTGCAACAGGTTTTGTGCCGATTTCACCAGCGAGTCCGCCAACGCCGCCCCCTGTTGCCCGGTTTCTCCCTGATAAGCCAGCGTATTCATCAGCGCAATCAACGGCGACTGACGCACGTCCGCCATCAGGGTTAACTGGTCAATGGTGTCGGACAGGTTATGGGTTTTATGCCAGCGCAGGCTGTTGAGGAAGTTCAGCCACGCCCCGGCGAAGTCGGTAAAGTAACGCGCCGTCAGCCGGGCTTTCAGCTCCGCCGGGGACACCGCCTTCAATACGGGCTGACGGCCGTCACTGAGCACCCAGTCAATCGCTTCCTGCCGGGAGGCTGCCACCTGCGCTATCGCTTTTTGCACCTGTCCTTCCCACGCCTGACGGGTAAACATTCCCGGCACTACCTGACGGCTGCTAAACAGGCGACCGGCATCGGTGGCGCCGGTCATCTGCGCCAGAGTTAAATCCCCGTAACTGTGAGCCACCTGTCGCAGCATTTTCTGGTACAGCATCGTTTCCGCATGACGCTGCCCTAACTGATTGAGCAATATCTGACGCACTTCACTGACCAGCCCGTTATCCACGCTGATTTTCCACTCCGGGTGGCGCGGTAAGTTTTGGGCATAAAACATCAGTAACGCCTCGCCGCTGTGTTGCCACAGGCCATCCGTCACCCCGGCCCGGCGCGGCCAGTTTGCCATCAGCACCCGGCTCATCACCGCCGCGTCCGCTTTCTCCGGCCGCGCCATCATCAGATACACTTTCAGTTGATTGTAGGCCGAGGTGATACGCTGATAACGCTGCGCGCTGCCCGCCGGCAGATTCACCAGTTCGGTCAAACGCTGATGGAGCAACCGGGCAGCGGCATCACGTATCAGTTCGGCATTGTTGCGCTGATACACCGGCCACATCACTTTCAGCAGGGCATCATTCTGATTTAACCCAAAACGGCTGTACCAGGGCGCCCCGCGCTCTGACTGCGACTGCAACCGGTCAATTTCCCGCTGCAACTCATGCTGACTGAGCAAACGGGCCGATAACTCGCCCTGACGCTCACCGGCCTCGCTGATACGTTCACGACTGACCGCTATCTGATGACGGTTAACCCAAAATGAGGTCACGCTGCCCATGCCCCAGAACGCCGCCAGCGCTATCACCCCCCACTGCGCGCTTTTCTCCCACGGGAAGCCCACTGCTTTCCCCCGGCTATCGCGCGCATGCTCCAGCACCCCGTTCCAACTGGCATCCACCAGCCAGCCATGTTCCACCATCCCTGACGGCACAAACAGCGGTAAACTGAATGTCACCCCCGCCAGCCTCAACGGCGGCCGCTCTAACAATGGCGTTAGCTGTTTCACCAGATGGGTTACCCCGCCATCCCGCAAAGACTGCGCCAGTCGCAACAGAAAATCGTGACGGTTTTCCGCTATCGCCTGTTCCATGCCCCGATTCGCCAGCGTTGGTATCAGGCTATCCAGACTCTGCGCCAGCATCTCGGGCGTCCCCCCTTCCGACAGAAAACAGCCCACGGTCTGAGTCGGCCGGTCGTGCTGGTCCCAGTGGCTGTGACGCATATTCCACACATACACCGGCGCCTGCCAGCCCAGCTGTTGCCCCTGTTTCTCCAGCATGCGCAACGAGGTCTCCATCTGCGTTCGCTGGCCGAGCTGGTCTTCGGTCATCACCCACACCACCCCATCCAGCGGGCGACGGCGACGCAGTTGACGCAATGCCTGTAACTGCGCTTTATCCGGCTGAACCTGTAAACTGCCGCCCCACAGCAACAGATTATTTTCGCCTTCCTGCCAGTGCTGGGCGGTCAACCCGGGGACAATGGCTTCTACCTGCTCCCGTTGTCCCATCACCAACAAAATACATACCCGCCGACGCCAGAAACGGCCATAACGCCGACCAAGCTGATATTGCAACCGCTGAAAATAAAATGGCGCTTCTGAGGATGCGACTTGTTCTACTGGCGCTTTAACCGCGCTTTCCCGTACGGGCAGACGCTGTTTGTAATCACGAAAAAGATTCAACAGCCATACCACACCCACCATGCTGACAATCCAGACGATTATTTTGACCGCCTGAGTAGATAACCCAAATCGATCGCCCCAGAAAGATAACAGTCCGCCCAAGACCAGTGCGATTAAACTGGTGACCAGACCTACCCCCAAGTTACGGGTAATAAAAGCTTTAAGCATGGAAGCCCCCTGATGAAGTGACATTGTTTAGCGGGGAGAGAGTCCCCAGTTGTAACGAGGCATTGTGCGCTAGCAGAAAAAGCTGTGGCGCCTGCTGATATTCGGCCATTTTCATGGCGAGTGTTAATACAAACCAATCCGCATATGGCCCTGATTTCCCAAGCCAATGGGGTACAAACTGTTGATCAAGCGTTGTTGGCTCGCTCTGTTGTACGGATGATGGCAAGGTCTTTAATCTCTGATTCAGCCGAATTAACAACCTGTCTTTCTCCGGTGAATCCGCATCGTTGTACCACAGTGTCCCGGCCGTGATGGCAGGACGTTGATAACGCAGAAACTGAGCCACACTCTGCTCCGTCTCCGCCGCTACCGTAGCCATAGGCCGATGCAGACAACATTTTGCCGACAGCTGAGAAGAGGGAGGCGCCAGTAGCCAAACCACCGCGCCCTCACTGGTTGCCGCGAGTGTTTTATCGTCTTGCCAACACCATGCCATGACCAACAGCAATCCTTTGATTTCCGTATTCAACCAGTCGCTTATCTGATGGGTATAATCGGATTTAAGCCCTATCGGGCCTTGTAGTTGAGACAGAGGCAGCCCCAGTTTTTGCCAAACCTGACAAAATTGCTCCCATACGACAGTTTCGGTCCTGTCTGATGAAAAATAGACATTCACTTTATGATTAGCCACATGCGCGGCCAAACTACTGCGCACCGCTCCCAGTAAATTTTCAAACATGTTGAAATAACTGGAAAAAGGGGGCAATACCAGTGCGCTATCGCCATTGACCAATACCGCCTTATCCGCCGGTGACGGCACTTCCGGCGGGAAAAGCGCATCATAATCCACAACCCGTATCGCCTGAGAAGCCCACGCTTGCCAGCGAGCCTCCTGCCAGGCGTTCTCTTGCGTCAGCACTTCCGCCTGCTCCAGCTCCACGCCGTAACGAAACAGCCGCCAACCGGCAATCACCCCGAACAGTGCTGTTATTCCGGCTAAAGCGATCAATGCATAAAGCAAGCTGGCGGGATCTTTAAACAGATACCAGAAACCGCCGACAGCAACGACGACAGCGAAACAAGCCATACTGAACAGCCGCCGCCAAAGCGACCAGACCGGCGGTTCTGGCCGGTGTACGGAATAAGACTCTGGAATTTCCCAAGCCATTGTTATGACTCCCCTATTCCGGCTTTCGTCGTACTGGAAATAACATAACAACCGCATTGGCAAAGCGCTTTATCAAATGCGACCGGTTTGCCATCGGAAATACATTGAGAATTGGCATTAACAATACGATTAATACCATGCCCTTTTAGCGGACAACTGACTAAATCATTTAATAATGCAGCTCTTTTACCTTCAATTTCGATAGAAGAGGAAGCGGAAATCACTTCACCGCCGCTACTGAGCTTATCACCCAGGCGAATAATGCCTTCAAACATCATGATGCCTATATCAGTAAGGATAAAATTTTCACATTTAGAACGCGACAATACTATCGTTCGGATTATTCAATGCTGCCTGTGAAAGCAGTTTGATGACTTTTGTAAGATCGTCTCTTGCAACAAATTTCTTTGAAAATACAATGTTGATTTTTTTATTTAAATTAACAGAAATCAGTACATTACCTTCACGTTCCTCCACCCCTTTAATACATCGATAAGGCAAAAAAAGAGTTTTACTCAACGCGGTTGGTGTTAATAAAAAGCCCCCTTCTGTCTCGGCAAAGAAATAACGACCTTCTGTTTTACGATATGAGAGACAATGCATAGCCGTCATCATCATACAAATACTATTCACGCCCTTAATTGGCATAACCAGCGTTATGCAACCCAAAATACACATCCTTTTCCAATACCTATCCCGAAAAAAATAGACGGCGGAATGAGGAATCATATTACCTGTCTGATATTGATATTCATAGAATGGGGATAGCGCAACTCGTTGAATTGACAACAAACACCCAATAAAATAAACCGCGCCAAATGGGAAAAAACAAGATGTAATAAACGAACTGATTTTCGCATACTTTGGCGCTTTGAGAATAACAAACAGATTAACCACCTCCAGCAAAATGAAAATCAACATCAAGACATTGAATATTGATAATTTAGCAACAAAATATTGCTCTTGATAAGAAAGAGCAAAATAACCCTCACTGGCTACCTTTATAACAACCAGTAAGACAAGATAGGTTAATACATTAATAGCCAAGCCTATCCAAGCTATTTTATAGATCTGATTCACAAAAACTCCCTAATTTACACAAAATTACAAACAAACCCCATAAAAACAGATAAAACTTTACATTGGATAATTCGTTACTGAATTTTCCAAAGACAAGAAACTGCTTAATATCGCTATGACTCATCATAGATAATTCTGAGGACTATCTCATAAATCTTTAGCTCCATCCTATTACTTGAATCAGTAATAGTAGTAATAGCTGGAATAACAACGCTTATCTGGCAGTACTCTTTTACTATCCTTATTCAATTTTCCATCCGGGGAATGAGCTTTGATTTTCCTCAACCTCTTTTTTGTGAATTTCTCAAGATTAATCTCCGTAGGATTAGGGAACCCCAATACAGTAAAAATCTCTTCCGCCAGCCTGAGTGTTGGTTTAGGATTTCTCATGCAAGAAAAATAAACTAATGGTGAAAGGACAATTGCCATCAAGCCAAAAGACAAAGACATGTGTTTTATACAACTCACCATATATTCAACAAAATATTCCGCTCTATATTTAACAACATATTCCGCTATATATTTAGCAAAAGGTTCCCCTATATATGTTATAATGAACTTCCAATTATCAAAAATCACATCGATCGTGAATATAGAAAAAATAACTAAAGAACCATACCAGACGACACGTGCCTGATATTTGGCATTTGAATGAATACCCTGTTTACAACGTGGCGTCATAGAAACCACCCTTAATTTGGGATGGGTAATGGCATAAACTACATAGTGCCCCTCCTGCTCGGTTACCGCTAATTCAACATAATCACCCGCTTTTGCGGCGGTAAACCCCAGCCAGCCGTGGAAGGGAACGCCATTGATTTTCCCCCGCACAAAATCACAGACATCACTTCCCCTAACGGTGGTTTGTGAATGAGTGCCCGAGGTATTTCCTGCTATCGACACCCCGACTCCCCGATATAATTTCCGTTCATTTTGACAGGCAGAGGCGGCCGGACCATATTCACGATCGGTAAAATAACCAATCACACACAGGGCCTCGAACTCTTCCAATACACCACTCACTTTGATTAAGGGCTTACCCGGCGGCAATTCCGGTGGCGGCGGCTCTTTTGCTAATATCGCATCCAGTTCAGGAATTTTAGCTTGAAGATTCATTATTTCCTGTTCTGCTTCTTTTTTGCTATCGGGAAAATTGATGGCATGTTTTCGGTTTACATTAATATCAATCTCAATGCCTTTTTTCTGCCTTTTTATTTGCTCAAAATCAATAGCCTCTTTGTCAGAACGAAAGGTACTCATAAGCCCTCCTTAATTGCATTAGTAAAATTTTTACTTTGTTTTTCATACTGTTGGTTCCTATTATTTAATTATCTAAATCAGTAATAGTAATAATGGCTCAGGATACAAAGCTTATCCGGCAAGACTTCTTCGCTGTTTTCAGGCGATGGATTAGATTTTATCTCTCTAAGCCTTTTCTTAGTTAGTTTCTCAAGACTAATATCTTGCGGATTAGGAAAGCCTAATACTGAGAAAATATCCTGAGCCAGTTTAACTGACGGCCACGGTTTCTTAATGCTGGCAGAATACGCATAGAAAGAAAATATGGTTGCCAGAAACATAAGACATAAGATTAAAAGGTCTGCCCCATCCCAAAAATTGCCCCCACCTGAAAAAAAGATGGCGCCAAGACAAACAACAATAATTATAAAAAATACGCAGGAAGTATAAAATACTGCATCCTTTGCTTTTGACCGGGTTCCTTTATTACAACACGGCGTGATAGAAATCGTTCTGCGTTCAGGGTTTGTTAATGCATAGACAACATAATATTTTCCCTGATCAGTCACCGCTAATTCAACATAATCACCTGTTTTTACTGTAGTCAATCCTATCCAACCATGAAAAGGGATGCCATTGATTTTCCCCTGCACAAAATGACATATTTTACTTAATCGTCCCTCAGTCCGTAAATTCACTGCGGCCTGAGAACTATTTCCCAACATCGCCAGCAATAATGCACCAAATTGTCTATTCTCCTCCCGGCGGGCAAATTCCTCGGGGTCATATTTGCGATCAGAAAAATAGCCTTTGACACAGAGTATTTCCAACTCTTCCAATACACCACTCACTTTGATTAAAGGTTTACGAGGGGGCAATTCCGGTGGTGGCGGCTCTTTTGCTAATATTGCATCCAGTTCAGGGATTTTGGCTTGAAGCTCCTCTATCGCTTTTTCTATCTCCTCGCTATCCTCAGGATAGCGCAGAATCGTTATTTCTCTCTTAACTGCTATCTGCGTATTAAGACTTTTTCTCTGACTTTTTATTTCCTCAAAGTCAATAGCACCTTTTAACATCTGATAAGTATTCATGAGATATCCTTCATTGCATCAGCAAAACTTTTACTTTGTTCTTCATAAAACCGATATCCTCTGCTCAATTACTTGAATCAGTAATAATAGTAATAGCTGGAATAACAGCTCTTATCCGGCAAAACTCTTTCACTCTCTTTACCAGATTTCCCTGCCGGAGAATTAGCCTTCATTTCCTTCAACTTTTTCATCGTAAATTGATAAAGATTAATTTCCGTAGGATTAGGGAAATCCAATACCGTGAAAATCTCCTCAGCCAACCTAAATGTCGGTTTAGGTTTTCTCATACAGGAAAAATAGATTAACGGTGAAAAAACAATTGCCATCAAACCACAAAATAAAGAGGTATATTTTATATACAAAATAATATTTTCTCTGGTTTGCTCACTAAAAATTCCCCCTACCATGAAAGCAAAGAAAAGCACTAAAGAACCATACCAAGTGCCACGTATCTGATATTTAGCATTTGAGTGAATACCCTGTTTACAACGCGGGGTCATCGATATCACCCTTAATTCGGGATGGGCAATGGCATAAACCACATAGTATCCCTCCTGCTCGGTTACTGCTAATTCAACGTAATCACCCGCTTTTGCTATAGTAAAACCTAACCAACCGTGAAATGGCACTCCATTAATTTTACCCCGGACAAAATCACAAACATCCCTTACCCTCACTTTGGTTTGCAAACTAACTGCCGCCGCTGAAGTATTTCCTGCCACTGCCATCAATAACCCTCCAAACAACTCTCGTTCTTCCTGACGGGCAAAAGCGGCCGGATCATATTCACGATCAGTAAAATAACCCATAACACAGAGTGTTTCGAGTTCTTCTAATACACCACTCACTTTGATTAACGGCTTACCCGGCGGCAATTCCGGTGGCGGTGGTTCTTTTGATAATATCGCATCCAGTTCGGGGATTTTAGCTTGAAGTTCCTCAATCGCTTTTTCTTCCTCCTTTCTATCCTCAGGATAGCGCGGAATTATTATTTCTCGCTTAACCTTTACCGATATATCAATATCTTTTCTCTGACGTTTTATTTCATCAAAGTCAATAGCTTCTTTATAAGGACGATAAGTACTCATAAGCCGTCCTTAATTGCTTCAAAAAAACTTTTACGTTGTTCCTCACACAACTTATCTTTCTGTGATTCAGGGTAAATCCATTGCGTGGATTGCAAATTTTTCGCTGGCTCCAAACCAAAAACACAACTTCTGCACCATTTTTGTAAGTCATTATCAGAAAAATATATCACTAATACTTCAACCACAAAAATAACGAGCATCACTCGCCAATTACATAGCAAAACAAAATATTCCCACACCAAAAGCCTTGATACTCCTCTAACTAGTAAACTTTCAGTTGAAATTAATGCCCTATTAATTAAGATTTCTAATAAACCATTTAATGCTGCTGTGAGTTGCGCAAAATCATAAGCCACTTTAAGACCGTAAAGACCAATAAACTGCCAGCGTCGTCCATTCCACAATTCAGATCCCAACTCACTGATATCTACTCCAAAATTTAATGCAGCAGAAACCGTCCCTGCATTCGTCCCAATAAACTTAATCGTGTTGGCTGCAGCTATATTTTCTATGCCGTGCTTAACCATCGGCTCCACAATCTCCATTGCCGTACTCAATGTACTTAAAAACGCGGCGGTCACCTGGGCCTGGCCCTTGACACCCCCTTTACTCTCTTTTAACTGATTGGCATATTCCAACCCATTAAAAAATAAGGCCAATAATTTAATCCGAGATTTTTTTAACACTGGCTCTCCTTCTGCACTTTCAACAAATTCTTTAAATTTATCGTTATAACCATTTTTCGTTTCAAGATGAGCTTTTGCTCCTGATTCCTTAAGTTGCTTCAACACCTGACGCCGGAATAGATCACCCTCTTGAAGCTGCGATACCGATAGTTTCACCGCCCTGCCAAAAGACACACCTGAAATCACCGAGAATAGAGTTTTACTCAGCATTTCATTGGTACTATTCAGCACTTTTCCTAAACGGGTAAAATTAAAGAACCGGTCACCCAGCGTGACCAGCCGCCGGTCACTGTGCAACATCGCCCGGGCAAAGGTACTGTCGGATTTGGGCGGCTTTTCCAGTGCTTCATTCGCTTTATCGTAGGCTTCAACCAGTTTTCCACTCAGTGTCGTTACCGTCTTCATAAACACTGAAATGTCCGCCGGTTTTTCATTCCCCTTATTCAACTGCATCTTCTGTAAAAACCCGTCCATCTCTTTCGTCACTTCCGGGTTATTCAGCAATAACGAGCGCCAGACAATATTTTCTGGTGACAGCGCAGAATATTCGTCAATTAAAGCATCTAAATAGGCACAACCGGTTTCGGTCACGTTAAGCGAAGCGATGGCATAATCCACGGCCTCACGATAATTGAGATTGTCCTCCAGTCGGGTGGTATGAAAATCCTGACAACAGGTGATAAACCCACTCTGTTTCAGCCAACTCACCCTCAACTGGGCCAGTTGCTCCAGTTCCTTCGCCACGTCGGTGCAAAGATCGGCATAACATTGATTAAATGCCTGTCGTTTAGCCAGATTCAGCTCTGCGGTATATTTTTTCCAATCGTGGGCAAAGGTTTTCTTATCCGATTCGATGGCGTGACGAATTGAATCCTCTCTGCGTTTTTCCCACTCCTGAATTGACAAACCCGTAGAAGCCGCCAAAATGGCATCCTTTTCTTTATCCGGCTTTTTGAAATGTGTGGTGTGCATTTGACGCAACTGATTCTCCGCCCCATTCAGTGAACTGTCGGTCATAAACTCAATCGACAATTCATCCAAAAAGGTTTTATGCGCCCCAGCGATATCATCACCCCAGCCCGCTAATTCATGCGCTATTCCTATCGGATCATGCAACGCGATTAATACCGGCGATACCGGCGTGCCATCCGCAGCCCGCCCGCGTTTTTGCATCGCCCTGACCGTAATGTCCGCACATCCCGCCCGCTTGCTACTCCACGGATACAAGGTGCTCTTTGGCCTCAACGCACCGTGATAAATTTCATAGTAGGGCGCCTCTTCTAATGTCCGGCTGATACGCAGCACTTTCCGGTTACAAGGCAGAACATATTTGCCGGAATCATTGTCTCCCAGACAGTAATCGATGACGGTATTCAGGTTCTCTATCGTCGCCTGAGCAATCCCGACCCCTTCCGGCACCCCGCGCCACTGCCACGGTTTCACGCACTGCATCCTCTTTTCCCGCGCTGCGCGGTTGTTGTGATAATACTTGATGGTCTCCTGGCTCCACGCTGAGGGCGTGAAAGCCAGCCAAGTTTCCGTATACAAGGCCATATCCTGGAGTACGATAAATTCCATATTGGCGCTCTGATGGGTCGGCGCACGGCAATCTGAGGTTTTCTTGGGAGAGACACCAAAAGGCGCACAAAACTGTTGCCACAGCGCACCATCCTCGCTAACGCTCCAGGCATCCCAACTCTCCGGCTCATCTAATCCGGCACTCGCGTAATAGACATATAAAAACCCCTGCCGTAAGGCACGCAGCGCATAATGATAGCCCGGCGCCGCTGGTTCTGGCGTTTCCGCCCACACCGGCAAGGTTTCCGAAACATCATCAGGCACCACGGTATAACGCACCGGCAACAGTGCCGGTCCGGTGGACTCACATGTCCAACATAATGATTCATTCATCACAACATCTCCTGGTTCTTGGAGGGAATAATGGCAGGATTGGGACGGCCGCACTCACGAGCCAGTGCCGACCACGTTTCTGCTGTCAGTTCAGCGATGCGAATGACATAACCGCCAGCGCTCCTGCCCTCTTCATGGGATAACAGCGACTGTATTCGGGGGTGTAGATCTATCTCTGGATGGTAAAGCAGACCATGCAATGCACAGGCTTCGAGGTCCTGTACTGCATCAAAGGCGTAGCGTGCTGTCACCCGGCGCAGCAAGGCCAGCATAATATGCAGGGATTCCCGTTCTGTTCGACGTAACTGATTGCGGTGTGCCTGACGATATCGGCGCAGTGCCCGATTCATCGGCCCTGACCAGGCCATTTCTGCTACCTGTTCCGCTGTCAATGACAGTGAAAAGATGTACAGTTCCTGAGCAGACTCGGCATTGTCCCGGTGCAGTAACTGACTGTCGCCGTCAATCAGATACCAGTCGGTTAACGGCCCCAACAAACGCGAGCGTTGCCAGCTATCCAGCACCGGCCAAAAGGCATTATTGACCGCCGGATCATAAAAGCGCAGCATGGCCTGCGGTTGAAATGAGACGGACTGCACCGCCATCATACTGATATGGTGTGCAATCGCGGAGGCCGGGCTGGCACTAAACAGCCAGCCACACACCATTCGCCCACGTCCGGCTATCAACTCCGCCGGATCGGTTTCCTGCAACGCCTGCGTGACGCTCAGCGCCAGCAGTTCAGCATCCTCCGGCTGATTAAGATTGAGTGGCACCAGCCAGGGCGAATAACGGGATTCGAAATGATGATGCTTTATCTGCGTCGGTATGGCCGCCGGCTGATGATTCAGGATTGCCGCCGGGAGTCTCTCTTCCTGTCGGTTTTTGAGAAAAACCGCCGGGTCAACCAGTAAAAAACCGTGTTCGCCATGCTGAGTAAATGCCGTACGCAAGTCAGCCAACAAACCGGTTTGCCGTCTGGTTTCAGCCTCGGGGGAAAAATTGTAATCCACTGTCAGTGGAATAGTTGTTTCTATCATGGTCTACACCTTATTTTTTCGTTACACCATCTTGATTACCCATCATCCGCTCTGCCGTTGACGCGCAACGCTCAGGCAACGTCAGGTCTGAACTCTGACTCACCGGGCCGTTTTTCTGCAAAATGTCACACTGGAAGCGGGCATTTTTAGGACCGGCAAAAGAAATATGGCCGTCTTTCAGCGAGATATAAGCCCCGCCGCACTCCAGACGCAGTTCCGTTTTCGCCGAGACAGTCACACGATCCTGTTGACTTGCCAGCGTCAGCGCCTGTTGAGCCAACACCTCTACCGCGTCAGTCTGTGCCTGAATCTCTACCTTGCCGGAAGCCGCCAACAGCTTTAGGCCCAAGGTTCGGGTGAACAAGCTCAGGCCGTTCCCCACCGCCAGCCGGAATTTCTTCATCATGCTCATATCTGCATCACCGCCGACGGTGGTTATCAGGTTCTCCCCGGCGGAGAACTGCAAATTGCCCGGCGTCACCTGAGCAATGCCGGAGGGCGCAGAGAGTAAGAGCGCTCGCTGTTGTAATTCTTTCAGGGTTTCATTCATAAAGGCGGACTGGGTTTCGATGTCAGCCAGTTCCGCTTTCGCCGCCTCAGCGGCATAACGCAACCCCGCCGCGGTCTGCAACGCCGCATCCAGTTCAGCCAGCGCACGCTGCATATCCAATTGCTGGCCCGAGGCTTTAACCTGTTGATCGGCGCTGATAAACAGCCCTTTCCCGGCCCGGATCGCTCCCCAGTCGTCGGTGCGCAACTCAAACCCTTGGCCGCGCTTATTGGGATGCGGTCGCTGTCCATCCACCAGATGTCCCAGATTGAGCTGGCTTTTCCCGCCATATTCGGTGCTCAGTTTGATGTGCTCTTTGCCGCGCTCATCGTCCATGCGCAGTTTGTTGTTGGCCGGCGTGCGCAGCACATTGCGTTTGTAGTTGTAGAGGGTTACATGGTCTTCATGCCGGGAGTCATGCAACGCATGGGCGATGTAGGGCCGATCCGGGTTGCCCTGCTCAAACGCGATCGCCACTTCGGTCCCCTGAATCAACGGCCAGTGAAAACCGTGCGTTTTACCGGCGTACGGGCGGGCTAAACGTACCCGCAGGCTTTCTCTGCCTGACGGCCATTCATCCAAATCAAAATCAAATTTGACGCGGTAACGGCCCGTGGTGTCGATATGGCCGTAAGTGTCGTTCGGCCAGTCGCTGGTCACCCGCGCCGGAATGGTACCGGCAATCACCGGCCGCGCTCGCAACTCCGGCCGGTAGCTCAACACTTCGCTGTACGGAATGCCGCTGAAACTGACCAGATAGTTGCTGTCACGCCGGGCGCTGCTGTGCATAGAGACAATCAGCACCCCCGCTTTGCCCACCGCGGCCGGTCTCTCTCCGTCGAGCTCCAGCACTAAGCCGGGCACCAACTCCGGGGAGGAACTTTTGCCGCTGACAAGGTGCTGCCGGTACAAATCGCGCTCATGGTGCAAACGGGCGTAGAATCCCGCCGTTTCCGGCTCGGGCTGGATCTGTTCTCCCCGCTCAAGAAAGTTGTCGCCATAACGGTAAACTTCCCCTACCACGGTAGTATCCCGATCCCGGCTGATCTGATATTGCAGGTCATTGCCCGCAGCCCGATAGTTGTAGTCCCGCACTTTCACGCCTTGCGTCACCACCTGATGCTCAACGTGCAAGTCCCACACCGAATCATGGTCGCTATGATTCATGCCCGCCGGGTCACGGAGCGGCAAGCGCACGTCGTACTGATAGTTGCGCTGGTTATCCCCGAACCGCACCACTTCAATCCCCAGACGGCTGTCCATCTCGAAGCGGTACCAGATCCCCACTTCCGCCAGAATACGCTGGATAAAGTCCAGATCGCTCTCCTGCCACTGCACCACCAGTTCCCGTTTTGGGTATTCCCGCACCAGCGTGAACAGGAAATCCTGCCCGCGAAATTCGTGTCGGTCGCGCAGAACCTTTTCCACGATTTCCGGCACCGACTGGTGCTGGTAAATCCCACTGCGGCGGGTGTGGCGCAGCAATGCCAGATAAGGCTCCAGACAGACCTGATAGCGCGTTTCATCCGCCGAGGCGGCAATCCGGTTAAAACGGGTGATGACGCCGTGCACTTTACGCACCTGTGCCGGGTTTTCCGGCGCCTGCAAGATAAACGTGGCGGATTTGTTGAGCATCACCGCCGGGTCGATATCCCGGGTCGGGCTGGTGAAATCAATGGTGTAGCAATAGGGCGCACACAGGCGCTCTTCGCCGGTGAAGCTGAATACCTCCAGTTCGGCGCCACAGCGCCGCACTTCAAGGCGGTAGCGGGCATGGCCCGGCAGCGCGGCTTGACTCGCTCGCAGCTGGCGAGCCCGCAACATTTTTCTATCCATTAATAGGTTTTCCCCGGATATCAGATAAAACGGCTGTGCAGTAGCAAGCGAGGTGCTTCCTACTGTTTCAATAAAGTCCCAGTTGCCATCAGCGATGAGGTCAATTCATCCATTCAACTGGCACAAATCCAACCGAATAAATGCTCGGTTGTCAGCCCTGGTTAATCCGGGGAACAAGAGATTTCATCCGGTATTTCCTGACTCAGCAGTTAACCGGAATGAAAATAATCGTGAGGGCCTGATGCCTGCTCTCGAATTAATAGATTCAATAACGAAATAGACGGTTATTGAATAAGTCAATTCTCCTCATTAGCGCATATTAAAATCAAGTGTTTTTTTATCAAACAGCACAATTTGTTTAATCTCAACGGCAAAATTCAGCATATTTAAACCAATCTTAAACGGAATATCATTTGTATACACAAAAAGGTTGCATCGATCAAAATAATATGAATCAAATTCACCCCATTGATATTTTTGCGTCATAAACCCATAATAAGACATATATTTTCATTACTTTCAGCATGTTATATACAAACAAAAACACAATAAATGTATTATTCCAATCTTAATCTTATCTTACCCCAACAACAATATGCTACGCCGAGGTAAAAAATAATGATTCTCAATTAGATAATGCGAATGAGAATAGATTTCATTACCCAAAATAATCACAGATAATAACTCAATCCTAATTCAAGGCAGGGATTATCCTGCCTCATCCTGCAAGATAATCGTAGCAATCGCTTTCTCCGGTAAAAATACATTATTGTGCAACACAGGCATATATCGGCTGGCCCAGGTTTGCCACTCTCTATCAATAGATTGTCGCTCTTGATGCCAAAAGTGATATATCTCCGGCCGATAATCAAAGAGCAATAACCGCAGTCCAAAGATGGCCAATCCGATTAAGCCCGCCGCACAAAAAATTATCCGCCACTGTCGCGACCTGATGTATCCAAACCATAATTTTACAGAAAACATTTGAAATAACCTAAAAATTATATAGATAAAACAATACCTTATAAAACATCATAAATACCATTGACTCTACGTCGCTTAATTTTCTCTTTTAAGCATGATTCTCATGACTTTCCAATGAAATTAAATCGGCTCAAGGGCGTTTTAATCACACGCTACAAAGAACATCATCTTTATTGCATGGGATTATCGACGGCCGGTATCCATCTGCATTCCGGCGGCGGTTCTTTTGCTAATATCGCATCCAGTTCAGAGATTTTAGCTTGAAGTTTCGCAATGGCTTTTTCTATCTCCTCTCTATCCTTAGGATAGCGCGGAATTATTATTTCTCGCTTGACCTTTACCGATATATCAATATCTTTTCTTTAACGTTTTATTTCATCAAAGTCAATGGCGCCTTTTAAATAAGGTTTCATAATAGTGCTACACTTATTTTTTGTCTTCCTGACTTTTGCTGTGATGAAAACGATGCCAAAAAAGCATCAACATAATTAATCAACTGCCACATAAATTGACAACAATGATTTCGCGTTATTGTCTCATGGAGCGATTGTCATAATCGTTCTATTTTATTTAGCCACGGTGAATAGACGGGTAAAAACAACAGAGTAAATTTGGGATATCGTGCCAGCCACTCCTTTACCTTCTGACTTTTATGAATACCGTAGTTATCTAAGATTAATGTGAGGGTTTCCGCATGGGGATATTGATGATTCAGTTCATCTAACATTTTGATAAATAAATCAGAGTTCTTTTTTATTCCTTTAACATAGGTGACTTGCTCTGTTTGGGATTTTTCGCAATTGATCAGATCGCAAAAATCGGACTGAGTTCCCTTCCAGGGATCTATTATTTTGAAAATTTATTTAAATAAATAACGTATTATATAAATAGACTACGTTTATTTCATTTTCATTTTCATTTTCATTTTCATTTTCATTAAAACATTATTATCTCCTATAGGCTATAACCTATAAGTTATAAATAGTGTGCAAGCAGACTGGCAATAATAATTAATTACAGCTTGTGCAAACCTGCTTATGAATGAACAGTTAACACAAACAACTCACAAAACCCGGAGTATACATATCAATAGAGAACCTATCGCTTTAAACAAACACTCTCTGTTATCAGGCAAATTATGCCCAAAAACTTCAACGATTCTTCAACGAATTATAAAAACCTATAAAAATGCATTATCTTAAATTGCTGAATTAACGATCAAGCCCGTATACTCACTGAGCGTTAAGACAAATCTGGAATAGCAAGTAGCTTACTTAGTCGCTCAAAATGTATTCCAGCAAGTGAAACTAAAGTTAAAACACAGGAAAATTATCATGACACGTTTAGGCTTATCTATAACTGTATTATCACTGTTATTCTCTGGCGCAGTATTAGCTGCACCTAGCACTCCCGTAACCCAATCTTCGGATACCAAGGCTACCCCTTCCCATGTGGAAAATACCAAAGCAGGGAAGAAATCCGACAAAACCGCACCTAAACAACACTCACACCAGAAGGCAGCAAACAAAGAAGCTAAGAAGGCTCACTGAGTTTTCCGGCCTAAAACTTATATTATTCCGCAATTATGTCCGCAATCGTTATGACACAAGTTTAGTAACGTCATAACTGTAAATTCAGGGGGGAAAATCCCCCCCTCAACAGGCTATCGTGAAAAGCTTAACAAGCCCCTTCGGTATCTTCATCACCATAATATTTAACACCAATTCTGATGATATCCCGTCCCTGAGATTTACGGTGTTTATTCGTGTCACGCAATGAATAGATACAACCACAATATTCCTGCTGATAAAATCTTTCCCGTTTACTGATTTCGATCATCCGGGCTGAACCACCTTGCTTACGCCAGTTGTAATCCCAGTATTGAATCCCCGGATACTGACTTGCCGCTCGTTTTCCACAATCATTTATCTGCTGCATGTTTTTCCAACGAGAAATGCCCAACGAGCTTGAAATAACACTGAAATTATTTTCATAAGCATACAAAGCAGTACGCTCAAAACGCATATCAAAACACATGGTGCAGCGAACACCTCTTTCTGGCTCCAGTTCCATGCCTTTAGCACGTTCAAACCAGTTATCGCTGTCATAATCCGCATCCACAAATGGCACATTGTGTTGCTCTGCAAAACGAATGTTCTCTTCTTTGCGAATTAAATATTCCCGTTTTGGATGAATATTCGGATTATAGAAAAAGACGGTGTAATCAATTCCAGAGGCATGTAGCGCTTCCATCACTTCACCAGAGCAAGGAGCACAACAAGAGTGCAATAATAATCGTTCCGCATTATCCGGTAACGTTAAAACAGGGCGAACATAGTTTTCCATTTAGCAGGCTCCATATAATTATAAGAATTAATTATAGAATATAGTTATTTTTAGCTTCAAATTTTTCGAATGAAATTCATCATGACTTATTTGCCGTTGCGATCCTTACTTTTCTGATCACAGTAAATTACCTGAAATTCTGGCAGATTCTACCGTTATCTTGTCATCATCAAAGTTTGTACAAGGAAGTTCACTACCGATAAATCTGTTTTACGCTGATAGTTAGCTAAATTATAGCCAAATTCAGATACTTTTAACCAAAATAATTTAAATGGAGACCACCATGCGCCATACAATTTCTCTGCGTGACCTCTCTTTTCCGGCAATTACCGCCGGATTTGTCGCTGTTTTAGTCGGATATACCAGTTCAGCGGCAATTATCTTTCAGGCTGCGGAAGCGGCGGGCGCCACCACCCTACAGATCGGTGGCTGGCTAAGTATGCTAGGACTTGGAATGGGTATCAGCTCCCTAGGGCTATCGCTTTATTACCGCACCCCCGTCCTTACCGCATGGTCAACACCGGGTGCCGCGCTACTGGCGACAACGCTACCTGGAACATCAATCAACGAAGCCATTGGTATCTTTATCTTTGCTTCGGCACTGATCTTGCTGTGCGGTATTACCGGCCTGTTTGCTCGATTAATGAACTATATCCCACAAGCACTTTCCGCAGCCATGTTAGCCGGTATTCTATTACGCTTTGGTTTGGATGCTTTTTCTTCATTTTCGGTCAACTTCGTACTGACTGCCGGAATGTGTTTGACTTATCTTCTGGCACGCAGATATTTATCCCGCTATACCATCATCTTAACACTATTATCAGGGCTGATTATCGCCGCTTTACAGGGAGATATTCACTTTGAACAACAATCTACAGCCGCGTTTGTCACCCCTGAATTTATTACACCCAGTTTCACACTCTCTTCGTTATTGAGTGTCGGTATTCCATTTTTCATCGTCACAATGGCATCCCAAAACGCGCCCGGCATCGCCACACTAAAAGCCTCAGGATATCCGGTTTCTGTTTCGTCACTAATAAGCTGGACTGCGCTCATTTCACTGATCTTGTCACCTTTTGGTGGTTTTTCCGTCTGTATTGCCGCCATTACGGCCGCAATTTGTATGAGCCCGGAAATTCATGCTGACCCAAATCGCCGTTATATGGCCGCTGCCGTAGCAGGCGTGTTTTACCTGATAGCGGGACTGTTCGGTGGCTCAATCAGTATGTTATTCAGCGCCCTACCGGCGGCGCTTATTCATATTATTGCCGGATTAGCATTGCTTGGAACAATTTCTGGCAGCCTGCTACAAGCGTTACAAAATGAAAAGCAACGAGACGCCGCAGTAATCACATTTTTGATCACCGCTTCCGGTGTGACGTTACTTGGCGTAGGCGCTGCATTCTGGGGATTAATCGGTGGAGTAATAGCCATGATCCTTTTATCTCTGCCGAGTAAAACCAAAATAGTTCATTAGATGAACAGTAAAATTATACTTTTCAGCACTTTATGATACTTATTATCAATAAAACTTATGATAGTTTGCCGGGTCTGTTGCGCTTTGAATATTACGATGGGACGTATCTAACAACCTTAAATTTTCTTACCCGCAAAGCCGAGCTTCCTATTATGAAATTTTTTGATACGAAATTTTCTGATATTAGTAAGTTAGCCGTTATTTCATCATGCCTGGCAATCCCTTATAGCTATGCTGATGATCACCCAATTCTTTCTCTCTCTGTCAGCCAATCCGGAAGAAGCCAAACGACTGCTGATGGTAGTTTATCCAGAAAACCAAATAAGCAAGAATCACGGATACTTCCGATTTGGGGTGATGAAGCTAGAGCTAAAGGTTATGACCTACCGGAACCTTTTGGCGCCAGTTACGGTTATATGAATATGCGACAGAATATCATTGTAGACGATATTAAAATCATTATACCGAATACCCCAGAATTTGAAGACGCACTGGATATCCAGACAGGAAAAACCAGAGGAAAGAATGAATCACATATGCTCAAACTGGATACTTGGGTTCTGCCTTTTCTGAATGTTTATGGCGTTTATGGCTGGACAAAAGGCACATCGAAAACCAACATTGAAGGAATCAGATTTGCTGGTTTCTCTATTCCTGATATGAAAGATATCCCTTTCGCACTGGACTTTAAAGGTAAAACCTACGGTGGCGGTTTAACTCTGGCAGGGGGTTACGATCAGTTTTTCGGTACGCTTGATACCAACTATACCTACACTAATCTGGACATTCTGAATGGTAAAATTAGCGCTCTGGTTGTTACACCACGTGTTGGTTATGAGTTTATATTCCAGCCAATCATCCCAGGACAAGGAAATACCAAATTGCAAGTATGGACCGGTGGTATGTACCAGAGAATTACTCAGGAATTTAAAGGCAATATTAGTAATCTGGACTTACCCCCCATGTTTGACAAACTGGTCAGTGCATTCGACGATTATGATAGTATGAAATTCAAAGTAAAACAGCATATTGCATCTCGCTGGAATAATACGGTTGGTGCAAGGCTGGAAGTCACCCGCCATTTTAATCTGCTGACTGAAGTTGGCTTTAACAAACGTAACAGCTGTTATATTTCAGGAGAGTTCCGTTTTTAAATGAATATCCGCTGTACTTTACATGGGCTGGCTTTAGTCAGCCTTTTTATTTCTGATTTCTCATATAGTGAAGCACTACTTAGCAGGGAAAAAATCGATGGCTGGCTGGAAAAATTAGGTGGCAGTAATACCTATGACAGCAGTAAAGCGATTGACTGGGGCGTTTTACC
Source organism: Photorhabdus akhurstii (assembly GCF_019090985.1). NCBI lineage: Bacteria > Pseudomonadati > Pseudomonadota > Gammaproteobacteria > Enterobacterales > Morganellaceae > Photorhabdus > Photorhabdus akhurstii. Next base: position 5,133,917 of record NZ_CP020335.1, read on the forward strand.
CGGCCCCTTTTATACTCCAGAGTTAGGTGCCGGTCTCGGTGTTGCTATCGTCGGTCTCTATCGACCAGATGATAATGATCACACCAGCCAAATCTCTTCTCTTTCCCTAAATGGATTTGCCTCTTCAACCGGCGCCTTTGGCTTCACATTTGATAACTACAATTTCTTTGCTGATGACCAATGGCGTTTTTTCCTTTCCGGTACATTGAACAACGTTCCCACTTATTACTGGGGTACGGGATATCAAGCAGGTAAGGTAGATGATGGCAAAGAAAAATATCGCTCACAGGAATTGCGCTTACAACCCAGAATTCTCTATCGAGTTGCTGATTCTACCTATTTAGGCGCTGGCTGGCATTTTTCATCATTACACGCCAAAGATCCCGATAACGGCGCTAAAAAACTTTTCGCAGCCGAGAATGATGGACGATCCATATTGAGTTCTGGCGTCAGTGCCTATTTCAGCTATGACACACGGGATTTTCTGCCTAATGCTCATCAAGGACAATTACTTGATATTACTTACACCCATTTTTCCCCGGCATTAGGCAGCGACCGTCGGTTTAACACCGTGGATATGCAATACAGCACCTATTATCAATTAGATGAAAAATCTGTACTGGCATTTGATAGTTATGGTCGTTTCATTGACGGCCAGGTGCCCTGGAATATGCTGTCAATGTTAGGTAATGGCAACCGGATGCGCGGATATTATGAAGGTAGATACCGGGACAAAAATGTTATCAGCACTCAATTAGAATATCGGCGCAAATTGGACTGGCGGCACGGATTCGTCTTATGGGTTGGGGCTGGCACCCTAAGTCATTACGCAGAAGATATAGGCTCAAAAAACTGGCTACCCACAGTTGGCGCTGGCTATCGTTTTGAATTTAAACCCAAAATGAATGTCAGACTGGATTTTGGCATCGGTAAAAAAAGCAATGGATTTTATTTTCAGGTGGGAGAGGCGTTTTGAAATTGCGTTTATGGATTGCTGCTTTAACGTTAGTTGCAGGATGCCAGGGAACTTTTTCTTCAATCGCACCAGTACAACCTGACTTAAATAGTGAAACAACCGCCGAAGCCACCCGTGCATGGCCGGTTCTTGCTCCGATTCCCTCACCCGAAGGATTAAGAGCTTGCTGCGCTTTTGGCTATAATTTAAAAACTGAATTACTGACCATTCCAGTCCCTTTTTACCACATAAGTAATGTGCTGGATGCCGATAATCTTGGGGCACATAATTATAACAACAGTTTTTTTGGTACCGTTGCTTCATTAACAGGACTCAGTAATGAAAAAGTGGGGATGATATATACCCGCCGGGGCGGATTCATTGATATTTCCCATGTACGGGATACCGCTGATAATGCGGTTTTTCTGTTCAGTCAAATCTGGCCTCGTCTTGGAGAAAAGTGGCAAATAGAACTCAGCAGCGAATTAGCATTACGCCGTATCCAATTCTATCAATTCACACCACCAGCAGCGATAGAACAACGTTATACCCTAACTGCTTATCTAGCGGTAAAATTGGCCTTTGAACTTGCTGCATGGCATGAAATCGCCCAATGGTATGGTTATCAGTCTGTACCAGGATTTTCTGAAAAAGTGTCGGCATTCTCCCCGGAAGATCTCTACTCTAATCTACTAGGCGCTCGTCTTTCCCTCTCTTTGATACTGGCAGGACAAGTGCCGTCAATGAAGCAATACCGTCTATCAATGCAAGCCATTCTGCCTCCAGCACTGCGTGAACTGGAAGCCTTATCCCCTGATGAAACGCGGAAAATGTTTGAACAGATTGATGGTATCTGGTGGGACAGCAAACGCCGTATACCCGATAAACGTTTAATCCTTCAACGCGATTTCCATACTCACAGTGATCGCACACCTAATATGGTGCCGACAGAACAGCAATTTCCACTTAGGCTCACCCTGCCGCAACAATATATTGGCTACAGATTATCTGAATTGGCCGAACTACAATTGTGGCCCAGTCGCCAAATGAAAGATCTTCCTGTACCAGAAAGTTACTGGATTGCGCTTGATTTTCCACAATTGGCAGAAAAAGCGAAAGAACAACAAGAGAATTATTGATTCACATATTTTTGATGAAAGAATGAATATAATATTATGAGTTAAAACATATAAGCGACTTTAAATTACCATTTCTCAAATGATAATCACATTGAAATATCATCAATTATTATTTACTATTTACATAATGTTACATAATAATATAAACCCAACATTATCTATAATAAAAACAAACTATACCAACTGCACTTCAATTAAGTCATAAAGGGAAAACCCTCATCACCAAGGCGTTATTTCACCGGATAAAAATCGTATTGAAATATTTACAAAGATAAAAAAACCAATAAATAATTGATATAGAATAATTAATATTACATGACACCTAAAAAACAAATCAAAAGGTCACAAAAAAATTAACCAACCCAAAAGACCAAAAAAGAAATAAAATCTCAAAAAGACGCAAAAATTAGAGAATAATTTCCAATTATACTCATAAACTGTGTATTTCACTTATTTTTATCGAAAAAATAGACATTCACTCTTAATTTAACTTAAATAACAAAAATCCCTTCTTAAATAGGTTTAATCGTCTATAATATATGTTTTCAAGTTATAAATATGTATAAACAATATCATCTTTATCTAAATAGATAAAATAAGAACTTACATTGGAAATTATTAAAATCATTAAACTAAATCTCAAGTTACTAAACTATTTTCAACTATATAATATGTTGATTTTTATTTTAAATTTAAAGTATTAATCAATTTAATAGATAAAAAACAACATTGTTTTATTAATCTATTTGATGTATCGGGGGATTCAGGGCCCCTATCTTTACCCCCTGATAAAACCAATTAAGATGTCCCTACTCCTGGAGAGGAAAAATGAATAAACTCGCGTTATCAACCACCGCCGCCCTTATTTTTGCCTCAGGTTCTGCTGTTGCAGCCGATAATGCTGCTGGCGGTACACTACATTTCTCTGGTGCAGTCACTGATGCTACTTGTACTATTAATGGTGGCGCTTCAGCCAACCTGTCAATTATATTGGAACCTATCTCAGTCACTCAAGCCGGACAAAAAGAAGGCTTAATTGATTCTGGTAAGAAAGCATTTTCACTGGAATTTTCTAACTGCCAATCCAAAGCTGTTGGTTTTGACCCAGCAACCTCTATGTTAAAAATCCAGTTCACATCATCAAATACCATTGCTAACGATGGTAAATACCTGGTCAACCAAGAGCTCAATGCAAACGGCAAGCCGAAAAACGTAGGTATCGCTATTGTTAAACACAGCGAAGAACACGCCCCTATTATGCTGAATAAGGCGTTTGATACAGGAATCAAGGGCTCTACGGCAGCACCCGAAATTGTCGATTTCTATGCGAAATATTACAAAGTAGGTACTGCTGATGCAGATCCAGGTAAAGTAGTAACGATGGTTACTTATCACGTTACTTATCTATAATTATTTACTACAATAAATAAAGCCTATTTAAATAAATAGGCTTATTTAATTTGGCAAAAATAACGTTATGAAGAAATTATTTTTAGCTATATTATTAGGGATGACGACTTTATCTGCTCATGCCAACATCGTTATTAACACAACACGTGTTATTTACCCATCCAGTAATAAAGAGGTATCGGTTCAATTATTAAATGCAGGGGATCAACCCTCCCTAATACAATCCTGGATAGATGATGGTGATCCTAATTCAACACCTGAAACAGCTAAAGTCCCCTTTTTACTCACCCCTCCAGTCGTCAAAATTGATGGCAATAATGGGCAGCAATTAAGAATTAAGCACATCAACAGCAATCTACCGACTGATCGTGAATCGCTGTTTTATTTAAATGTTCTGGATATTCCCCCCGTTGCAGAAAATATTGGTGACAAAAACGTCATGCAGATTGCTATTCGTACCCGGATCAAATTTTTCTACCGGCCTGATAAGCTTTCTATTTTACCGAAACAGCTCCAACAACATATTGTATTAAAACGTGAGGGTGGCCAACTAAAATTGGAGAATTCATCACCCTATTTCGTGAATATCGTCGGCCTTAAATCTTCCGATACTCAACCTAACTTACTCAATGAAGGAACAATTATAAAACCGTTCTCCTCTCACTCATTCAGTACCAATGAAAAAGTAAAAGTTGGAGACAAATTAACTCTGGCTATTATTGACGATTTTGGTGCTATAAATAAATTAACTTTACTACTTCAATAGTGATATTACTGGCATAGCATAGAACATGATAAGACAAAAATTTAGTCCGTTAGCTCTGATAATAGGTGCCTTGCTGTATACAGGTTGTTTATGCTATGCCGCAACATTTAATACTGATTTTCTCGCCGGTGAATCTGCAAAAGCAGATTTATCCCGGTTTTATTCCACTTCAGAACTGCCCGCAGGCCGTTACGATATTGATATATATCTGAATAATGACTGGAAAGGAAGATTTGATATTAATATCCAGAATGATGGTAAAGATATTTACTTATTTAATGAAGATCTTTCTAGATTAGGTATAAAAATTGATAAAAACCAATTATCAGAATCAAATTTATCCAAAGATGAAATTCTTCTTACTAAAATAATATATGAAGGAACCGCTAATCTCGATGTTCCTAAACTCAGTCTACATCTTGTGGTCCCGCAGGCGTATGTCAAAAACGAGCTAAAAGGCTATATTGATCCTGCATTCTGGGACAGAGGTATCCCCGGCGCTATGCTGTTCTATAATGCCAACTATTACCATACTCAAAATAGGAATAAACAAAACCGCGACCGTGAAAATGAAGATAATGTTTACGTGTCGCTTAATAGCGGTTTAAATCTATTTGGCTGGCAATTACGTGATCAATCCTCTTATCACTACACACGTTCAAATGGTGATAAATGGAGTAATAATACCCGTTATCTGCAACGGGGAATTTCATCAATTAATTCAGAACTTCGCATTGGCGATAGCTATACATCCAGCGATTTATTCGACTCTTTCCGTTTTCGAGGTATCAATCTGAAAACAGATATGCGCATGCACCCCGATGCCTGGCAAGGATTTTCCCCTATCGTCAGAGGAGTTGCGCAGACTAACGCTCTGGTAAAAATCACCCAAAATAATGTTGTTATTTATCAAGGTAATGTGCCACCGGGACCGTTTGCCATTGATACTATTTTACCAACAGGTTCAGGTGGTGATTTGCTAGTTGAAGTGACGGAAGCAGACGGACGTGCTAATAGTTTTACCGTCCCCTTTTCATCCGTTCCTAATATGATGAAAGAAGGTCTTGGCAAATATGATATCAGTGCAGGTAAAACACATATTGCTAACAGTCGTTATAAACCAAACTTTTTTCAAGCCAGCTATCAATATGGTTTTAATAATGTCCTGACCGGTTATACAGGCGCCATTATCAGTAAAGATTATTACTCGCTATTGTTAGGTAGTGGCTTTAATCTACCCATTGGCGCTGTCTCAATTGACGTTTCACAATCCAGCGCCAAATTTGATAATAGCCCAACCATGAAAGGTCAAAGCTACAAATTGGCTTATAGCCGCTATATTCCACAAACAAAAACAAATTTTTCGCTGGCGGCTTATCGCTATTCAACTAAAAATTATCTCACCTTAATCGATGCAATTGATCTACATGACTGGATAAGCAACGGCTATAACCAACAATACTATTCCCATCAAAAAAATACCTTTAATATCAATTTAAATCAGAATCTTGGTAGTGGTGCTGGTTCACTTTTTCTTTCGGGAACATTCCGTGATTACTGGGGAACCCAGAATAAAAGTAGGGAGTATCAAATGGGGTATTCCAACAGTCTGGGTAAAGTCAATTATTCCCTGACAGCAAGCCGTGTCCGATACAATATCAATGAAACAGAGAGTAAAGAGGAACAGCGCTACTATCTGATGCTATCCATTCCTTTCGAGTTGTTTGGCTACCCCGCCTATTTGACCAACAATATCTCAGTCAATGAAAGCCACTATGACAACAGTAACGTAGGATTAAGCGGCAGCGCAGGCCCAAGCAACCGTTTGAATTACCACTTCAACATTTCAGATCAGAAAAGCGGTTCGACAACAACCAGTGCAAATTTGACCTATAAAACATCCGCTTCCACATTGAGTAGTTCTTATAGCCAATCCACGGAATACCGCCAAATGGGGCTTGGCGCAATCGGCAGTTTAGTTGCTTATCAAGGCGGCATTCTGGCTGCTAATCAGGTTGGGGAAACTTTCGCCATCATTGACGCGCCGGGCACGGCAAACGCTTCTGTGAATGGAGATAAAAGCATGGTGACAAACAACAGCGGTAAGTTGCTGATACCTTATCTTTCTCCTTACCGTAAAAACGCCATCATGCTAGATACCAGTGAAGTATCAGAAGATGCCGCTGAACTTATCGGTAATATCCGAGATGTTGCGCCATATTCCGGTGCGATTACCCACATCGGATTTAAAACAGACCAGCGGAAAACGTTTGTTTTCTATGCCGCCCAGGCTGATGGTAAACCTTTACCTTTCGGGACTGAAATTGTCGATTCAGAAGGTAACAGCTTAGGATACGTTGGTCAGGGCAGCATGGTTTTCCTGCGAGCAGAAAAATTACCACAACAAATTTATATCCGCATCGGTCAGCTAGGCGAAAAGAGTTGCACAATAAACGATCCACAGCCTGAAATGGGCTCAACCGCCAATATTTGCCGTTAAGGGAGAAGAATAATGAAACTTAAGCCATTGTATCTGGCGGCCATAATCAGTCTAAGCAGCAACATAGCCTACGCAGACTGCCAACCTAAATATGCAATAACAGCACCGGCAATCACGGTAGATATGACAGATAATCTCACCCTGAACAGTAATGCAACCTGGATACTCAACACCCAATATTCTGGCTATTTTACATGTACAAGAAATTCATTATGGAAACAAAACTCTGTTGCTAACGGTTCGCCTTTTACCAAAAACAAAGTTGTCTTAGGATTCAATGGCGGCAAAGATTATGCCGAAGTGACTGTCACGAATCTTTCTCCTAGCAATAGTATTAATCTGGGAAACAGTAATGACACATACCCTGCTGGCAAATTGCAAGCCCAATTTACACTTAATGTAAAACTACTGGGTGGCAGACCCGGTGGTAGTAATATTCATGTCTTTTCCGGCAATTCTGCAACATTAAAAACTGCTGTAATTGCTATGGATACCACCAACTTAGGAATCCTTGATGCCATTCTCCGTTTCGCTACCGATTTCCTGACCTTTATTCTTACCTGGGAGTGGCCGACGCATTCTGAAGATATCTATTACCAGCCCGTTACGATGATTTTTAATCACAGAGATACAACTTGTCACTTCTTAAATGCTGGGTTAACAGTGAATCTACCAAAAGTCAACCGCATTAGATTGCTTAACGGAATAGATAAAGGCGAAACCCCTTTTACCCTGAACTTTGAATGCAAATATCTCCAAAACGGTAAAACTTCACGCTCAGTTAAAGCTTACCTAAGCAGTAATAATCTGCTGCCAAATGACAATCAAACCTTAATTGATAGCAAAGCCGGTGCCGCTAAAGGTGTTGGTATCCGTGTCTCTCAGACAAGTGATTCATCGCCGATAACTTTCAGCGCCTCGCCATCCTCATCCCGTGGCGCGACACTGCTATTCAGCAAAAACTCCGGCAATGTCATTGATAAAAACTTTTCCATCGACCTTAATGCTTACTACCACGTTTATGATCCGCAAAACATCATAGCAGGGGACCTGAAAGCAACCTCTGTGCTGAACTTTGAATACAATTAATCAAGAGGAAAATTACCCAAGAGGCAAAGGAGATGTCTCTTATTTCCCCTATCCGAATTAAAAATTTATGTTTCAATAAGTAATAATTTGTAATAAAGTGTTTCTGAAGAAAAATTCATTTACATTTATAATCTCCCCTGAGTTTACGTAACATAATGATAACCCTAACATTAAGTAATCACGCACACTCAACTAATTTCTTAATAAAATAGTGTAACTCTACGAAAAATAGAAAAAACATATTTACACTTATTAATAAAATTTAAAAAACAATATCAAGAACAATATATTCAAGCCTTATTAAAGAATAAACAGAAACAACAACCAGTCTGAAATAAAAATATATCTCAATAAAAAACAAGACAAAGAAAATCATAAAAACAGAAAGATACAGTATATAAAAAAACCCAACAATATTGATTAACAATAAAAATAATAAATTAAAAATCAACAACATAGAATAAGTTAAAAATAAAAACCTTATATGTTAATATAATTTCACGCAATACAAAAATGTAATAAACAATTTAACCCAACATAATAAAAATATGAATTCCACTCCCCAAAACCACCTTTAATATAAAAATATAAAGATAAATATTTATAATTATCAACAAATAAATTATTAAAAATTTTTTATCCTTATATACACCTTCATTATTATATTTTCACAATATCACCTGAAGTAAATATTTGTAACACATTGTTACTTATTTTAACTTAACATTTAGAACCATATCGAATATCCTGCATCGCACCAATGACAATGGATACATTAGAAAATTAGCTCAAGCCTGACAAAGACGACTTAATTTTAACTCACAGAGGAAAAAGACCATATCGGTAACTGGTCACCTTTTTATGAAAATGATAATTATTCTTATAACGGCAATATTAATATCAATCAGTTTACTACTCGCCGCAGTATTCTTACGATTGGCTGTACTATAATTAACAGTACTATATAAAACCAGATTCAATCACTTTCGATATTATACTAACTGGTTTACAAATCATTTTTCTTTTGAAAAAGCAACTTACAGACACAAAACTAACTCGAAAATCATGATTATATCTGATGGATAATTCACCCAGAACAGGTAATATTTTGTACACGAATAGCACATAACCATATATAAATTAATAAAAAACCACAGAACAAATGAGCAAAATAATAATTTTTATTACAGAAAATATATTTATGAATCGCTAATAACTCTGGCTATGCTGGATTTATTTTGCTAACATCAGCTTGTTTTTTATTCAGAGCAAACGAGGAAAAGCAATGCCCTCTCAAACGATGAGGACAACTGCCATCTTCGCTTTCTTTATCTCACTATTGTTTTCCGCTTTTAGTCATGCCTCAACCAGCACCGCTAAAAGCATAGAGTATTCTCACAATGACATGCAAAGCAGTTTGCCAGATTTGCGAAAATACCCTTCGGGCACCCTACGTAAGAAAGCGTTTTTAAATGTTGTTGTCCCTGTGATTGATCAACACAATCAACAAATTATGCAGGAACGGAAATGGCTATTGGAACACCAAAACGCCAAGCATTGGTCCATACAGGATATCAAGCGCCTGCAACAAATTTGTAAAAACTACAACGTGAGCTGTAGCAGCTCGCCTAAAAAAGTTAATTGGAGCAAGCTACTAAGTCGTGTTGATATTATCCCAACCCATTTTGTTGCCACTCAGGCCGCAACAGAATCTGGCTGGGGAACATCTAAGCTTGCACAACAGAATAACAACTTGTTCGGTATGCGTTGCGGTAACAACTGTAAGAAAACCCAAGGTAAAATAAAAGGTTATTTCTCCTACTCGACCATCAATGATTCTGTCGAAGCTTATATGAAAAATATGAATACTCATAACGCTTATGAATCATTGCGTGTTTCACGCGCCAAGCAGAGAAGCCTTCAAGAATCACTAAATACCAGCAAATTGATTGATAATCTTGAAGGGTATTCACAATTGGGTTCGACTTACAACAGTTATCTGCATAAAGTATTTAACAGCAATAAAGGGCTTATTACTCAGGCGCAGAAGTTAGCCAAAAACGACCATGACTAAGGGCCTAAATAAGTCATTAGCATGAATATCTTCTGTTTGAATATCTTGTGCTAAGTACCAATATCATCCGTTACCATAGCCCACTATGGAACGGATGATTTTCTTATGTCCATCGGTTTGTTCTTTTCATTGATAGAATGTTTAGATCAAATACTATAATATCACCCAATATTAACCTATATTAAGATAAAATGATTGACCAGAGTTTAATATGAATTTCTTTTCTTTTGAGTTTCTTGGTTCCTTTGTTGCTTTCTTTCTCTTGTATTGGATGCTACAAAAAAATGCGAAAGCACAAAACTATCTACTGATAATCGCAAGTTATCTGTTTGTCTTTTCCTTTAATCCTCTTTTCACCGGCATCCTATTTAGCTATACGCTATTTATTTATCTTTTAACAAACATAGCCAGCAAATTTCTATCCAATCGCATCACATTTACTATCCTAACGATAGGTATTCTGGGATGTTTTACGCTATTCAAATATTATTCTTTCTTTCAGGAAAGTCTCCAACAAGCGTTTGCCGAATTTGGCTTGTCCATAGATTTACCTGTACTGACACTACTCATCCCTTTGGGTTTATCTTTCTATGCATTTCATTCCGTCAGCTATGTCGTTGCTGTCGCAAGAAAAGAGATGCCCAAAGCATCATTTCCTGATGTCGCCTTATACCTATGCTTTTTTCCAAGTATTGTTGCCGGACCAATCAACCGAGCTAAAAATTTCCTGCCTCAAATCCAGATTTCATCAAGAGTAATCATTGAACCATCAAGAGCTATATTACTGATTGCACTGGCGATAATTAAGCTATTCTTATTCAGCTCTTATTTATCTGAAAATTATGTCAATCCAGTTTTTGATGATCCTGCCAGCTACAATACGGGGCAAATACTGGTTGGTATCTATGCCTATGCATGGCATATCTATTTTAATTTTTCTGGTTATACCAACCTTGTTACTGGATTAGCGCTACTCCTTGGTTTCAGGGTACCTGAAAACTTCAATGCCCCTTATCTGGCAGAAAACTTGCAAGCTTTCTGGCGCCGTTGGCATATCAGTTTGTCTGAATTTATCCGTGATTATGTCTATATTCCTTTTGGTGGTAATAAGAAAGGATTTATACGTAAGAATCTTAATTTGTTTGTCGCTATGGTAATCTCTGGATTATGGCATGGAGCCGGAATTAACTTCATTATCTGGGGAGCTATTCATGGATTGGGATTAATAATCCTCAATGTCAAATACCAGTTATTTCCCCCAATAGACAAAAAAAATCAAAATATTTCCCGAAACCCAGTCAGCTCATTTTTATCAAGAATCATCACTTTCCACTTTGTCTGTCTGGCATGGGTTTTCTTCCGCTGTCCTACTCTAGATGATGCACTAATATTATTAAATCAATTGATATCATCAGATTTATTTCATTCAATAATAGCCAACAGTGGGTTGTTATTGATGTTCTGGGGACTCTTTATTATCTATCCGTGGCTGATTAATCTAAAAATAATGGTTGAGAAAATGCATTCTAAGATTTCATGGATATATTACCCAATACCATTAGCGATTATTTTGACTTTAGTATTTATGCTCTCACCACAAGGAATACCAGGATTCATTTATGCCAATTTCTGAATTCAAATCTAATTTAAAGACGGCAGGGCAAGTCATATTTACCGTAATATTAACTAGCCTACTGTTAATCTGGCTAAATCATCGTTCACTGGATAGATTTTGGCAACAGGAATACCATCAGCAAAGCCTTTGGGCTACTTTACAAGGTCATCCGCTCTGGGATTTCGGTGATAACCTGGAACAAGGCATACTCGCTGCGGGGGAAGCTTTCATGTTACATACTACCGGCAATAACAGTGGCAATCATCAGCAAACTTCCCAGGAAGCTGATATCACACTGCCTGCGGATTTTCAGATTGGACTCAAGCTCCTAAGTGGTTATCCCTCTCCTGTTACAAATCTGCCTGCAACTTTTCCTGAGTTATTACAGAAATCTTCCCATACTCATCCTGTTAATTCACCAATACCTCATGATTTAAGGAATAATGTTTCCCCCAGTGCGGTTATCGGTAAAACCAACGTGACACTGACCGCCAAAGATAAAGTACTGTTTGCCGGAGATTCAATGATGCAGGGTATCGCTCCCCATCTGAAACGTCGACTCTACCGAAATTACAGTATTTCAAGTATTAATCTCAGCAAACAAAGTACTGGACTTGCTTACCCTAGTTTTTTTAACTGGCCGGAAACTATCAATAAAACACTGGAAGCCAACCATAATATCAAGCTAGTTGTTATTTTTTTGGGACCAAATGATCCCTGGGATATGCCACCAAAACATGGAAACACCTACCTGAAATTCGCCAGCCCCGATTGGGAAAATCTCTATCGCCAACGTATCGACATGATCCTTACCGAAGCACGTAACCACGGTGCTGATATTATCTGGGTTGGTCCTCCCAATATGCGACAGAAAAAACTCTCCAACAGCATGGAATATCTGAGATCCTTGTATCGATCAGAAGTCACGAAAGCTGGGGAAATCTACGTTTCTGTTAATGATATTTTTAAATACCATGCAAATGATTATTCCGATTATATTGGCGATAATAGTAACAAAATTAAACTCAGAAGTGATGATGGCATACACTTTAGCTTAAAAGGCCAGCAAGCTATCTCAGACAACATATTTTCATTGATTAAATTTATTCAGGAACCAGCCAAACAAAATGGAACCAAGCAAAATGAAAATAGCTAAACAACTCCGTCGGCGATACCAGTCTGCTGGCATTAGTCTGGTCATCACACTCTCTTTAAGTTTGATATCGTGCCATAAACAAATGCCAACACAACAACCGGCAAAAGAAAATCAACAGCTAATAGACTTCGGTGAACCAAATTTAGCCTTACTGGCGAATAAACTGCATAACAGTCACCATAATCAACTGCATTTTGTTCAGATAGGAGATTCCCATACCGCTGCTGATTTTTTTACCGGCAAGCTTCGCTCTTTATTGCAACAACGTTTTGGCGATGCAGGGATTGGTTTTGTTAGCCCAATTAATGTACCTGGCCAACGTAACGCTATGGTCAGTATGACCGGTAATACACAGCAATGGAAACTCACTACCAGCCGCAAAGATAATCGGCCTGATTTTCCTCTTGGCGGTGCAATTGCAGAACCCAATAGCCAAATAAGTCAATTAATTCTAAAGCTGTTTGCACCATCCCATGATCGCTATCAACTCAAGACGTTATACCAAGCATCGGGGGATGCTCAGATTCTGGTTCAATCTGCCACCAAACGAATCGTGAAATTATCGGCAACCCACGGTCACTGGCAATTTTCTACTGGAGAATCTGTTACATTCCCAGTTAATATTATGGCGATACAAAATAATCAGTTAAAATTAGGCGGCTGGTTTATCAAACGCGCACAACCAGGTATTATGTTATCTGCCTTGGGTATTAATGGTGCAACTATTAATATGATGGATAAGTGGCAGCCACAATGGATTGATACATTAGTTCAAATGCGTCCTGATATGGTGATCCTCGCTTATGGCACAAATGAGGCTTTTAATCATTCGCTTGATTTATCAAGCTATCGCCAGCAACTGGAAACGAAGATAAAGCAGATTCGTAATCAGCTACCACAAGCAGTTATCCTTATTATTGGGCCAGGTGATTCTTTGAAAAACAATCAACTTACAAGTTGTACAACACAACAACCAACAATGTTGGATAATATCATCCATATTCAACAAAAAGTCGCTCAAGATCAGCACACACTATTCTGGAACTGGCGTGAATATATGGGTGGAAAATGCTCAATTAAGAGCTGGGCGCAACAAGATCTTGCTCGTCCTGATTATGTTCACCTTTCGGCCGCGGGTTATGAGCGCAGTGCTGAAGCTTTATATCAACAATTAATAAATATTCTCGATCAATAAGCAACAATAAAGCTTGATTGGGAATAGTACTAAATACTTATCTTGTTTTTAGTGCAGAGAAATTAAACTTATAATCTTAGGTTTACAATATGTATGAACTCACAAGAAACCCATTTAATAAAGACAAATTGTCTTTTTTGTTGTATTTAATACGTTGAAAAATAAGTTTATACATGTGTAAAACATAGCGTCAAAAAGAGTATTTAAAATATGATTTTTCCAAAAAAGTATCCTCTCAGTGCTATAAAAAGACTCATCTCCGGCTGGAAAGAGTGTAGTTTCGAACGTTACCAACAAGCGTATTCTCTTTATGGTGGTGGAATATCGACTCATCCAGATATTGTACGCTTCTTAAATGAAAAATTTGGCAATAGTTTTATCTTTTACGTCAAAGAAAATCCACAAATAGAAAACGTTATCGAAGGGGCATACTTTACATGTAAAGATCATCATCTGGCAGCAAGTCACCAAAAGGACTACTATTTTTTCAGTTACGATGAAATTCTCTTCCCTATTGCCAAACATCTAAAAACTATCATCCCTGGGAAATCAAAAACCATATCGCCTCTGCACAAAGAAAACTTTGTCAATCTTTATTATGGCCGATTAAACAAACGAACAATATGCCTTGCTAAAGAAGATTTTTCTTATAAAACAAGAAGAAATCGGAGTAATGAAATTAATAGATTTAAACGTGCAGGAGGAGAAATACATCAAATCGATGATTTTACCTGCCAGGAATTTGTTGACATTTACACCACACTGTATGAGAAACGGTGGGAAAAAACACACAGTGAAGAAGAAAAAGGGAAATTAACCGAATTATACACCGAACTCAAACAGCATCTGTACGGATGTGTACTAACTATCAATGGAACCCCAGCAGCCTACGATTTAGTTATAAAATCAGACAGCCCTCAATGGGTTTCATTCGATGCAGTAAACGGCGGATACGATCCTGAATATGCTAATCTCAGCCTTGGAAGCATTGTCATGTGGTTAAATATTCAAAATGCTTCGGCGCTCTGTCAGCAGAATCAAAAAACGATGCGTTATTCTATTGGCAAGCCCACTTTTGCCTATAAAGATCGCTGGTGCCACCGTCACCCGCTAGCAAGAACACTCTTTTAATGTCACCAATATTTTCAGGTAGTTTACTTATCTTGCCGCCTTGTGACTGCTCCCCGCCGTAAAAAACGGCGAGGCTTCCCACTTCTCAGGCCGCCACCGTCTTTATGACGGATTGACGCTGGCCTCCGTGGGCAGAAACGACGAGTCCCGCCGCCTGTAATTCTGTTATGCCCTTGCGCTGGATGTTGATCGCCGCATTGATATCGCGGTCATGTTCGACATAACAGCAAGGGCATGGCCAGATCCGCTTACGCAGCGGCAGTTCTGGCATTTTGTGACCGCAGCCATGACAGGTTTTCGAACTGGCGAACCACTGATCCAGTTTGACCAGATGGACGC
The DNA here is from genome assembly GCF_019090985.1 of Photorhabdus akhurstii. Classification (NCBI taxonomy): domain Bacteria; kingdom Pseudomonadati; phylum Pseudomonadota; class Gammaproteobacteria; order Enterobacterales; family Morganellaceae; genus Photorhabdus; species Photorhabdus akhurstii. The sequence goes on from NZ_CP020335.1 coordinate 5,149,286, forward strand.
CCGGCCACTGCGGCTTTGTATTCCAGTTTCATGAGGAAGCTATTCCAGCCCGCATCCCCGATAGCGCGGGCAAGGTGGTGATTCTTCATCATGTTAGCCGATTTCAGCGTCTCAACAATGACCACTTGGTTTTCGTCAACCATTGTTCGGGAGAGTTTGTGTTGAAAATCGGCGCGGGCATGGGTTACCCGCTCATGGACAGACGCCAGACGTAATCGGGCGTTGATAAGGTGACACGGGTTATTGACCTTCTCTCCGGTCGACTGGATAAGATAGTGGGATAATCCCATATCACACCCGGTCACGCGGGTGATAACGCCCGGCTTTTCCAGCACGTCTTTACCATCGTCACACAGGATAGCGGCGAAATATTTTCCCGTGGCGGTACGAGAAAGCGTAATGCTCTTCACTTTCCCTTCAATTTTTCTGTGTATGCGTGCTTCTATCGGTGACAATTTCGGGATCTTCACTGCGCCCTCCAGCACTTTCACCCCAACACAGTGATAGCTCGATTGCTTACCCTGTTTGCGTTTGAACGTGGGAAATTGGGCGCGCAACTTCGGATTGAAAAAATTATCAAACGCAATATGCAGATTGATCACCGCCTGCTGTAATGCAATGGCGTCATATTCCTTGAGCCAGGCATACTTGCGGGATTGCTTCGCGACCGCCAGTAACGGTTTGAGGTCTTTGCGCGGATTTAAATTCACGCCGTGACGTTTGTAGGCATGCTTTTTGATGTGCAGCGCCTTGTTGTACGCAAAACGGACCGCCCCGAACTAGCCGTTAAGATACTCGGCCTGTTCGGGTGTGGGGTAGATGCGGACTTTGGTCGCTCTTAACATATTCAGCGCTCATTGATAAAGTGAATTCATTTTAGCCTGTTTTACCGGCAGATATCCATTCAGTCAGGAGACGTCGGAGTCGCCAGCCCTAAAGCCCTCTGGGCTTTTCGCCTGATATCCCCACCCGCACTGGGCAAAGGTTTACGGCGGTTTTTGCGAATACAATCCCTGAATTCATACAAATTACAACATAGTAAAGAAAACCATTCCAACAACCGCGCCTGTTGTTCCAAGAATAGTTTCCATAATTGACCAAGTTTTCAGTGTCTGAGATTCTGTTGCACCAGTAAATTTACCAAATAACCAAAAACCTGAATCATTAACATGGCTCAGTACCAAAGAACCACCCGCAATACAGATTGAAAGAGCTGCAAGCTGGGCGCCAGAATATTCCAGAAGATCAACAACTGGCAAAATCAGACCAACAGTTGTCAAACAAGCAACGGTTGCAGAACCTTGAATAATACGTACTGTTCCAGCAAGGATGAAACACGCTAATGCAATAGGCAAGCCCGCACCAATCAATGCATTTCCCAAAGCAGGACCAACACCAGAATCCACTAATACTTGTTTAAATACACCACCAGCCCCAGTCACCAATAAAATAATTCCAGCCGGTTGAATAGCCGAAGAGCAAATATCCATCACTTTTTCTTTACTCATCCCACGGCGAATTGCCAAACCATAAATAGCAATCAAACAAGCAACTAAAATCGCAGAAAATGGATGACCGATAAATGCAAGCCACTGATACAACTCAGAACCCTGTTCAACAAAATTCTCACCAATAGCCTTTAATCCAACCAAAGCCAAAGGGAACAGAACCAGTGACAAACTCAAACCAAAAGATGGCATCTTACCTTGACCAAGACTTGGCTCACTTATATCGTTGGGTAAATCCAGAGTGACATACTTACTGATAAAACTACCGAAGATTGGCCCCGCTAGTAACATCCCAGGAATCGCGGCACTGATACCAATCAAGATCATCCAACCAAAGTCAGCATTCATTTGTGAAGCCAACAACATCGGTACTGGACCAGGTAACAAAAACGCTGCGGCGGCTGCAACACCGGCAAACAAAGGAATAACCAGCTTGACTACATTACCGCCAGTACGACGCGCTACTGCAAATGCCACACCAATCAATAAAACAATCGCTACATCAAAGAACAACGGCAAAGCACAAACCAGGCCAGCAATCCCCAGTGAATAATGAGCATTCTTTTCACCAAAACTATTTAGTAATTTAACCGCAATTTGATCCAGTGCGCCTGTTTCATGCAGAACTTTACCAAACATTGCCCCTAGTGCGACAACAATAGCTAAGAAACCTAACGTTCCTCCCATTCCTTCTTGCATTGTTTCAGCAATTTTATCCAGTGGCATACCAGAAAAAACACCCGCTCCCATAGAAACCAGTATTAACGCAACAAAAGCGTGTATTCTGGCTTTCATCACCAGAAACAATAGTAAGAGAACAGAACCCACCGCTGTCAGCACTAAGGTTAAAGTATTCATTATTTTTCCCCTGAAATGACACTATTAATTATTCTTATCGAGTGATTTATCACTTCATCAAGAGATGATCTAATGTCAACCAGATAAACATCCTGTTCATCACTCTCTGGCTCTTCTAATGCCTCAAACTGAGATACCAACATTTGAGGTTTAAAAAAATGATCTTTACGTGCCTTCAATCGACTTTCAATTAAATCAAAGTCGCCTTTCATATAAAGAAATGACAGATTCTTATTATTATCACGCAGTATATCCCGGTAATGTTTTTTTAAAGCAGAACAAACAATTAAGGAGACCGAGTTTGTGCGTTGCATAGCAAAAATTGCATGGTTCAATGATTTCAACCAAGGCTCACGATCTTCATCATTCAGTGCATAGCCTTTAGCCATCTTACTAATGTTAGATCTTGGGTGTAAAAAATCACCATCTAAAAAAGCAGAATCCAATTTACAGGCTACAGCACTGGCAACAGCAGATTTACCACTACCGGATACCCCCATAAGCACAAAAGCATGATTCGAATGCTGGGTATCACCCATATAAACTCCTTAACGTAGATATTTTATCTACAAAATGTTACCGGTAACTGTTATCGGTAACATTATCAGAAGTAGAGATGAAATTCGCAACAACACGAAATATTCAGGAAATATAAATGTGACACTCATCACAAATTAGTTCAAAAAATGCAAATCCACCAGACCGATTAGATACTCTCCCCCGGAGATAACTGAAAACCTATATCAATCATTTTTTGCGGTAAATGTTCGCCTTTCAACCGAGCCATTAATAATTCGGCAGCCCTCCGCCCCATTAAGTCACGAGACGTCAATACACTGGCAAGTTTTGGTGTCATCGCTTGACCAACATCATGACCATGAAAGCCAGCTATCGCAATATCATGCGGTACAGCTATCCCTTGACGTTGGCACTCGAAAATTGCGCCGATAGCGAGATCATCGTTAGTACAAAATAGACCATCAACATCAGGATATTTTGTTCGTGCTTCATTCAGTAACTGCCCCCCTAACGTGTAAGAAGAGCTGTCTGGAGTCATTATCTTACCTGGTTTTAACCCCGCACCTTCCATTGCAGCTTCATAACCCTCCAGACGAATAATTGTCCTTTCATCTTGTCTCGCACCAAGATAAATCACCCGCTGACAACCACGCTCAATCATTGCCATTGTCATTTGCCGAGCAGCTTCAAAGTTGTCAATACCGACCGCCGTATCAAAACAAGGAGAAACACAATCCATCAGCTCAACGACAGGGATACCAGCCGTTTCCAACATTTTTAAAGTTCGTGGAGTGTGAGTGCGTTCTGAAAGAATCAAACCATCAATATTATAGGAAAGTAAAGAAATCAAACGCTCTTCTTCCTTTTCTGAGCGATATCCATAGTGAGCCAACATAGTTTGATAACCATAATTGTCCGTCACATATTCGATACCACGGATAACCTCCGCAAAAACTTGGTTAGTCAAAGAAGGCAATAAAATACCAATAGCATGACTAGTAGAATTAGAAAGAATATCCGGCACTTTATTTGGGATATAACCTAACTCATCTAAAGCATCCGCTATTTTTTCTCGCAATTGCTCAGAAACTTGATCAGGATTACGTAAGAAACGACTTACCGTCATTTTAGTTACACCAACACGATCAGCAACATCTTGTAAAATAGGGCGTTTTTTCTTCATATTTCAATGCAATATAGAATTAGTCAAGTTTAGGATAATAAACGCAGTGTTATGACATATTTATACACTATAAGGATACATTTTTTAAACTTAGTCTGATAGTGAAACCGTAATCCCCATTTATTCAATGCATCGTAAAATCTCATCCTTTAGAGCGGAAATATAAGAAATGTTTTTTTATTAATCAGGAGGATTTATTACCGAATGATTGAAAGGCAATGAACCACCACAATCAGCAAGAACCAAGTCTCTACAGTGACTAAGAACTTGAAAATTGCCAAACCTATCAAAATCAGATAGCAGAGACATTAAGTCAGCTTAGGAGAAATGTCCAGACGAAATTAAGGTTTAATCATTCGATACTGACTCAAGGTTAATATGAACTACGTTGTTAACTTAAGTACAAGCAGGCATGCAATTAAGAGAAAACTATCGTCAGCTCATACCAATTAAGAAAAGGCTACGTCATAAAGTACTCAAAACCGATATCAAAAATAACCTGTTAATCAGCATGCCGATAAGATTTATCCTACTGATCCACTTTGAAACCTTCCTCTCGACTAGATTTTAAAATCTATTGAAAACATTGAAAGGTTGAACTCAACTACGGCGAGATAAAACACAGGCAATTAAGTCATGTGCATACACTTAGTCATTAAGATGTTGAAAACATTTCATTAAAAGTGACGAACAAGCCCCATTTTCTATAATTTGGTTCGTTTAGCAATAATATTTACGACACGAACTCATGGAAGTCCTAACCTCATTATTGCACTACAGTTTATTCAAGCAGAGTTTTTACGGTGTATGAGACAAAATCCCAAAGAAATTTCAACGATTATAGGAAGAAGAGCAACTTATATCATCTAATAAGAAGTGTGGAAAAAACTTTGCCCAAGGCAAATTCTATTCAGAGGAAAACAGCGATATACCGCTAAATACAAAACTGCCAGCCGCAGATAGCTAATGTACTGGAGATAAAGGGATGATTAACAAAAGCAAATTTCGACAAGCATCGTAACGTTCATGGAGCCAAAGCGACTGTCGTATGTCTTAACAACGCAAAAACCCCCAGCTTACGCTGAGGGTTTCCACTGTATTTAAAGCCTGGCAGTGTCCTACTCTCACATGGGGAGACCCCACACTACCATCGGCGCTACGGCGTTTCACTGCTGAGTTCGGCATGGGGTCAGGTGGGACCACCGCGCTATCGCCGCCAGGCATATTCGGTTTCCTTCCGGCCGTTGCGTCTCTTCCGACACAACCACCCGAAGCAATCTGTTCAACAAGCTGAAATCTGTCTCTCTTCCGGCCGCTGTCTTCTGACAACCGCCCTCTGTACGCCAAAACCCCTTCGGCGTTGTAAGGTTAAGCCGCTCGGTTCATTAGTACTGGTCAGCTCAACGCATCGCTGCGCTTACACACCCAGCCTATCCACGTCTTCGTCTTAAACGTTCCTTCCGTGACTAAAGTCAAGGGAAGACTCATCTCAAGGCAAGTTTCCCGCTTAGATGCTTTCAGCGGTTATCTCTCCCGCACTTAGCTACCGGGCGATGCCATTGGCATGACAACCCGTACACCAGCGGTGCGTCCACTCCGGTCCTCTCGTACTAGGAGCAGCCCCTTTCAATCTTCCTGCGCCCACGGCAGATAGGGACCGAACTGTCTCACGACGTTCTAAACCCAGCTCGCGTACCACTTTAAATGGCGAACAGCCATACCCTTGGGACCTACTTCAGCCCCAGGATGTGATGAGCCGACATCGAGGTGCCAAACACCGCCGTCGATATGAACTCTTGGGCGGTATCAGCCTGTTATCCCCGGAGTACCTTTTATCCGTTGAGCGATGGCCCTTCCATTCAGAACCACCGGATCACTAAGACCTACTTTCGTACCTGCTCGAGCCGTCACTCTCGCAGTTAAGCTGGCTTATGCCTTTGCACTAACCTCACGATGTCCGACCGTGATTAGCCAACCTTCGTGCTCCTCCGTTACGCTTTGGGAGGAGACCGCCCCAGTCAAACTACCCGCCAGACACTGTCCTCAGCCCGGATAACGGGCTTAAGTGAGAACATCGAGCATTCAAGGGTGGTATTTCAAGGATGGCTCCATGCAGACTGGCGTCCGCACTTCCAGGCCTCCCACCTATCCTACACATCAAGGCTCCATGTTCAGTGTCAAGCTATAGTAAAGGTTCACGGGGTCTTTCCGTCTTGCCGCGGGGACACTGCATCTTCACAGCGAGTTCAATTTCACTGAGTCTCGGGTGGAGACAGCCTGGCCATCATTACGCCATTCGTGCAGGTCGGAACTTACCCGACAAGGAATTTCGCTACCTTAGGACCGTTATAGTTACGGCCGCCGTTTACTGGGGCTTCGATCAAGAGCGTCGCCTTGCGGCTAACCCCATCAATTAACCTTCCAGCACCGGGCAGGCGTCACACCGTATACGTCCACTTACGTGTTTGCACAGTGCTGTGTTTTTAATAAACAGTTGCAGCCAGCTGGTCTCTGCGACTGGCTTCGGCTCCGGAGGCAAACTCCTTCACCTACCGCCAGCGTGCCTTCTCCCGAAGTTACGGCACCATTTTGCCTAGTTCCTTCACCCGAGTTCTCTCAAGCGCCTGAGTATTCTCTACCTGACCACCTGTGTCGGTTTGGGGTACGATTCAATGTCACCTGATGCTTAGAGGCTTTTCCTGGAAGCCGGGCATCAACCACTTCACTGCCGTAGCAGCTCGTCATCACGCCTCAGTGTTACAGAAGAGCGGATTTGCCTGCTCCTCCCACCTACACGCTTAAACCGGGACGACCGTCGCCCGGATGGCCTAGCCTTCTCCGTCCCCCCTTCGCAGTCACATTCAGTACAGGAATATTAACCTGTTTCCCATCAGCTACGCCGTTCGGCCTCGCCTTAGGGGTCGACTCACCCTGCCCCGATTAACGTTGGACAGGAACCCTTGGTCTTCCGGCGAGCGGGTTTTTCACCCGCTTTATCGTTACTTATGTCAGCATTCGCACTTCTGATACCTCCAGCGGGCCTCACAGCGCCACCTTCAACGGCTTACAGAACGCTCCCCTACCCATCCAGAGAACAGACGTCAGAATACAGCTTACAGATGACGCCCCAATCCGGTCAGCATTTTCGCTATGGCTTCACAGCCACAGACGATTACTATCCAGAACCTGATTAATCAAACTCTTCAAGACATCATTCCGTCCTCTGTCGTCTGAAATCTGTCCTCTGAATGCCGCAGCTTCGGTGCATGGTTTAGCCCCGTTACATCTTCCGCGCAGGCCGACTCGACCAGTGAGCTATTACGCTTTCTTTCAATGATGGCTGCTTCTAAGCCAACATCCTGGCTGTCTGGGCCTTCCCACCTCGTTTCCCACTTAACCATGACTTCGGGACCTTAGCTGGCGGTCTGGGTTGTTTCCCTCTTCACGACGGACGTTAGCACCCGCCGTGTGTCTCCCGTGATAACATTCTTCGGTATTTGCAGTTTGCATCGGGTTGGTAAGCCGGGATGGCCCCCTAGCCGAAACAGTGCTCTACCCCCGAAGATGACTTCACGAGGCGCTACCTAAATAGCTTTCGGGGAGAACCAGCTATCTCCCGGTTTGATTGGCCTTTCACCCCCAGCCACAGGTCATCCGCTAATTTTTCAACATTAGTCGGTTCGGTCCTCCAGTTAGTGTTACCCAACCTTCAACCTGCCCATGGCTAGCTCACCGGGTTTCGGGTCTATACCCTGCAACTACTTCGCCCAGTTAAGACTCGGTTTCCCTGCGGCTCCCCTATACGGTTAACCTTGCTACAGAATATAAGTCGCTGACCCATTATACAAAAGGTACGCAGTCACCCCACCCCAAAACGCTCCACTGCTTGATTAGTGTGTTGGGCGTCGCTGCCGCTCCGCCAACCGTCATCTGAGATGACGTTACGCATTTTGTGCGCCACGCAAAGCGAAACGCTTTGGTGGTGGGGCTCCCACTGCTTGTACGTACACGGTTTCAGGTTCTCTTTCACTCCCCTCGCCGGGGTTCTTTTCGCCTTTCCCTCACGGTACTGGTTCACTATCGGTCAGTCAGGAGTATTTAGCCTTGGAGGATGGTCCCCCCCTCTTCAGACAGGATTTCTCGTGTCCCGCCTTACTCGTCGAACTCACAGCCATGCCACCTTCGAGTACGGGGCTGTCACCCTCTCTCGCCGGCCTTTCCAGACCGTTCCTCTGATGGCATCGCTGATGCTGGTTCTGGGCTGCTCCCCGTTCGCTCGCCGCTACTGGGGGAATCTCGGTTGATTTCTTTTCCTCGGGGTACTGAGATGTTTCAGTTCCCCCGGTTCGCCTCATTAACCTATGGATTCAGTTAATGATAGTGCAACGCATTGCACTGGGTTTCCCCATTCGGACATCGCCGGCTATATCGCTTCATATCAGCTTACCGACGCTTTTCGCAGATTAGCACGTCCTTCATCGCCTCTGACTGCCTAGGCATCCACCGTGTACGCTTATTCGCTTAACCTCACAACCCGAAAAGGTCTCGGATTGTTCAGCTTGAGAGACTCCCCAATAATACCTTGTCGATATTACTGAGTGTTTCAATTTTTCAGCTTGTTCCAGATTGTTAAAGAGCAAAATAATTCGCAGCATACTGTTGCCAATATACTCTGAACTACATTTAGTATGGTGGAGCTAAGCGGGATCGAACCGCTGACCTCCTGCGTGCAAGGCAGGCGCTCTCCCAGCTGAGCTATAGCCCCATACAGAAATAGGCCGCTATCGCAGAATTTTATACAAACCTTTTCATCACAGCCAGTTTCAACGCGAATCACGCAGTGTGCGCGAGCACATGAGTAATGCAGCGTTTAAAATGGCAAAGAGGAAAAGCGTTTGGTAGGCCTGAGTGGACTTGAACCACCGACCTCACCCTTATCAGGGGTGCGCTCTAACCACCTGAGCTACAAGCCTATTACGATAACCTATTCTCTTCTTTCATCAGACAATCTGTGTGAGCACTGCACTTAACCTATCTCAGGTAAGGAGGTGATCCAACCGCAGGTTCCCCTACGGTTACCTTGTTACGACTTCACCCCAGTCATGAGCCACAAAGTGGTCAGCGCCCTCCAAAAGGTTAAGCTACCGACTTCTTTTGCAACCCACTCCCATGGTGTGACGGGCGGTGTGTACAAGGCCCGGGAACGTATTCACCGTAGCATGCTGATCTACGATTACTAGCGATTCCGACTTCATGGAGTCGAGTTGCAGACTCCAATCCGGACTACGACAGACTTTGTGTGTTCCGCTTGCTCTCGCGAGGTCGCTTCACTTTGTATCCGCCATTGTAGCACGTGTGTAGCCCTACTCGTAAGGGCCATGATGACTTGACGTCATCCCCACCTTCCTCCGGTTTATCACCGGCAGTCTCCTTTGAGTTCCCACCTCGACGTGCTGGCAACAAAGGATAAGGGTTGCGCTCGTTGCGGGACTTAACCCAACATTTCACAACACGAGCTGACGACAGCCATGCAGCACCTGTCTCTCAGTTCCCTAAGGCACTTCGCTGTCTCCAGCAAATTCTGAGGATGTCAAGAGTAGGTAAGGTTCTTCGCGTTGCATCGAATTAAACCACATGCTCCACCGCTTGTGCGGGCCCCCGTCAATTCATTTGAGTTTTAACCTTGCGGCCGTACTCCCCAGGCGGTCGATTTAACGCGTTAGCTTCGGAAGCCACAGCTCAAGGCCGCAACCTCCAAATCGACATCGTTTACAGCGTGGACTACCAGGGTATCTAATCCTGTTTGCTCCCCACGCTTTCGCACCTGAGCGTCAGTCTTCGTCCAGGGGGCCGCCTTCGCCACCGGTATTCCTCCACATCTCTACGCATTTCACCGCTACACATGGAATTCTACCCCCCTCTACGAGACTCCAGTCAACCAGTCTTAGATGCCATTCCCAGGTTGAGCCCGGGGATTTCACATCTAACTTAATTGACCGCCTGCGTGCGCTTTACGCCCAGTCATTCCGATTAACGCTCGCACCCTCCGTATTACCGCGGCTGCTGGCACGGAGTTAGCCGGTGCTTCTTCTGCGGGTAACGTCAAAATCCAACTCTGTTCAAGTTACATCCTTCCTCCCCGCTGAAAGTACTTTACAACCCGAAGGCCTTCTTCATACACGCGGCATGGCTGCATCAGGCTTGCGCCCATTGTGCAATATTCCCCACTGCTGCCTCCCGTAGGAGTCTGGGCCGTGTCTCAGTCCCAGTGTGGCTGGTCATCCTCTCAGACCAGCTAGGGATCGTCGCCTAGGTAGGCCATTACCCTACCTACCAGCTAATCCCATCTGGGTTCATCCGACGGCGTGAGGCCCTTTCAGGTCCCCCACTTTGGTCTCGCGACATTATGCGGTATTAGCCACCGTTTCCAGTGGTTATCCCCCGCCCTCGGGCAGATCCCCAGACATTACTCACCCGTCCGCCGCTCGTCAGCAAAAGCGCGAGCGCTTTCCTGTTACCGCCCGACTTGCATGTGTTAGGCCTGCCGCCAGCGTTCAATCTGAGCCATGATCAAACTCTTCAATTCAAAGCTTGATGCTCAAAGAATTCTGACTAATTAGTTCGTAATGAATTAACTGTTGTTCACTCTTCAAGACTTTAAAACGTATTTTTTGTGATACGGTCTTGTGAGTGCCCACACAGATTGTCTGATTAATTGTTAAAGAGCAGGCTGAATCAAAAAATCATATTCTCGTTCAGCCGGGCTGCGTATACTACGCTTTTTGCCCGCAGAGTCAAGCACTTATTCGCTTTTCTCTGCCTGACCTCACAATGTTTATCAGCGTTGTGTCGGTCAGTGGTGGCGCATTATAGGGAGTTCTTTGACGCTGGCAAGTATTTATTGAAAAAAAAATTGCCATTCGCGGATTTTTTCAACAAAACACTGACAAAAAGAACAAATCAGTTATTTTTCACTCACTATTTCAAGGAAATCATTAGCAAAATGATCGACTTGCTGCCAGTCGGTATATTCAATTTCTTTGGTTGTATCAGTTTCCCCACCGGTCATCTTCATAATCATCTTCACCATTATCCGATCCAACCAATGATAACGGGGATAAAGTAATGCACCAGCAAAAACACCACACAAATCTGGCTTCCAAGGGGTATTCAGCAGAAATTTACGAACATACACATTCGTTTCTGGTGTACGTTTCTCTGGCTTCCTTGCTGTCAGATTTACGCCAAAAAACGCAGTTGGCATTTTATTAAGTTGTTGTTGATGACAGATCGCAAACTTTTTCAGTGCCGAATTGAAATGACCATATCTGATAGAAGCACCAATCATAACTTTGTCATAAGCTTCCAAATTGATCGTTTTGGCTGTTGCTAAATCACTAAGCTCGCACACCTCCCCTGATCTGCGTAGATTTTCAGCAATGCGGGTAATGATTTTCTTAGTCTGCCCATCCCTACTGGAATAAAGTAACAAACAATTCATAGCCATCTCCCTCTCCCAAAATAGACTATTCACGCCAGAAGGTTGGTGTAAATAAAACTAATAAAGTGAATACTTCCAAGCGACCAAACAACATCGTTATAACTAATATCCATTTGGCTGCCGGATTCATTGCAGTGAAGTTATCCGCAACAACACCCAACCCAGGCCCTAGATTATTTAGTGTAGCGGCTATTGCAGAAAACGCAGAAAGTTCATCTACACCAGTTGCAATAAGTAATAACAAGCTAATGATAAATACCAAAGCATAAGCAGAGAAGAATCCCCAAACAGCTTCAATAATCCGTTCAGGTAATGCTCTTCGCCCTAGCTTGAGGGTATAAACCGCATTTGGATGAACCAATCTCTTCAATTCACGGGAACCTTGCAGGAATAGTAATAAGATACGAATGACTTTCAGTCCTCCTCCCGTTGAACCCGCACAACCACCAATAAACGCGGAACACAACAGTAATATTGGCAAAAATGATGGCCAACGTGCAAAGCTATCTGTGCTGAATCCTGCCGTTGTCGCCATTGAAACAACCTGGAAAAAAGCTTGATTTAGTGTCTCCATCCCCGATTTATAAACAGAGTGATTCCATAAGATCAGAGTGCAAATAATAACAAGCACCAATTGAATGGAGATAAACATGCGGAATTCAGGGTCCCGCCAATATACTGTCAGGCTACGTCCCGTTAATACCGCGAAGTGCAAACCAAAGTTACAACCAGAAATCAGCAGAAAAATCGCAATAATGGTATTTATCGCGGGGCTATGGAAATAACCAATACTCGCGTCATGTGTAGAAAATCCACCAATTGCGATAGTTGAAAAACTATGAGAAATGGCATCAAAAACTGACATCCCCGCAGCCCATAATGACAAAGCACAGGCAATTGTCAGTAATACATAAATCAACCATAAGGTTTTTGCCGTTTCAGCAATTCGTGGGCGCATTTTATTATCTTTCAAAGGGCCAGGCATTTCAGCCCGATAGAGTTGCATTCCCCCAACCCCGAGTAGAGGCAATATTGCAACAGCCAGCACAATAATCCCCATACCACCTAACCATTGCAGCATCTGCCGGTAGAAAAGAATCGCTTTAGGCAAGGAATCAAGCCCAATCAGGGTCGTAGCACCCGTTGTTGTTAAACCGGAGAAAGACTCAAAAAATGCATCTGTAATAGAAAGGTTTGGCTGTTCAGAAAAGATGAAAGGTAAAGCCCCAACACTACCAAGTACAATCCAAAATAAAGCAACGATAAGAAACCCTTCTCGGGGCTTTAATTCATGTTTTTGCTCCCGATTTGGTATCCAAAGCATCAAACCAATAATTAAGGCAAAAATAAATGTCTGACTAAATGCACGCCCAGCGCCATCACGATAGATAAGTGCTACCAATCCTGGAATTATCATGGTGACAGAGAAAAGAATGACAAGCAGCCCAACAATACGGGTTATGGCACGAAAATGCATTTAGCTGGTTCCTTAGAAATCCAGTTACAGAGAATATTTACAGATCAGGTGTTAAATGCAGTACACCACGACTTAGATCACGTAATTTATCACCGACTTCCCCCACTAAGGTAGTTGGAAGTGAAATCCGCAAAGTAACATTCTCTGCATACTCACTGGAAATAATTTGCCCTGATGATTTCTGTAATAACTGTTCAATCATAGAGATATGGGCATATTCACACTGCAAGGAACAGAGTTTCTGTGGAACCTTATATTTTGTTTCCAGCAATTTCAGCGCCTGTTGAACACCACTTCCATATGCCCTTACTAACCCCCCGGTACCTAATTTTATTCCACCAAAATAACGAACAACGACCGCGGTTATTTCACCAACATTATTTCCCATAAGCTGGGATAGCATCGGTTTACCTGCGGTCCCTGAAGGCTCGCCGTCATCTGAAAAACCCAACTGTTGTGAATCATCCGGCGCACCAGCAACAAACGCCCAGCAGTGATGGCGGGCATCAGGGTACTGAGCTTTGATTTGCTGGATAAACTCCTTGGCCTCATCCACCCCACAAGTATGCTTCAGCAAGGTAATAAAACGACTTTTTTTAATCTCTTCAGTAAAACTCACTGAAGCTGCGGGTATCAAATAAGGCTTCATTATGGCAATTGAAGATCCCTAGTCATGTTTTCCACTTTATTTGCATGGATCACAATATTGTCTTCGATACGAATACCACCGAAAGGTTTAAGCATCCCAATTTTATTCCAGTCAAAATGTTTGTTGAATTCACTTTCACGCCAAGGTGCAAGCAGCGATTCGATGAAATAAAGGCCAGGCTCGATAGTCAGCACCATTCGGGGTTCCAGAATACGGGTACAACGCAGATAAGGATACATATCCGGAGCTGCTAAATATGCACCTGTATCATCCTGCATAAACCCTGCCGCATCATGGACTTGTAATCCAAGAGGATGACCAATACCATGTGGAAAGAATGGCGTTGTCAGCCCTTTCTCAACCATAACCTCTTCACTAATATCTTTCATAATACCATATTTTTTCAATAACTTAGCAATACGATGATGCATCTGAACATGATATTCGGTATAGCGAACTCCTGCTTTAATTGTACTGATTAGTGCTTTTTGTTCAGCATTCATATCTTTAATTAAAGAGGAAAATTCGTTATTGCTTTTTGCTGAATAAGTACGGGTGATATCTGCTGCATAACCATTATATTCAGCACCAGCATCAATCAGGAAACTACGTATCTCTGAAGGTACATTGTGCTGCAATACAGTGTAATGCAAAACAGCCGCATTCTCATTCATAGCAACAATATTGTCATAAGGTACATCTGTATCACGATGACCTGTTGCCGTAAGATAAGAGATATTAATATCAAATTCACTCATCCCAGCCTGAAATGCTTCATAAGCGGCCAAATGCCCGACAATAGCCGTTTTTTGTGCTTCACGCATACAAGCTAATTCATAATCTGTTTTGTATGAACGATAGAAATGCAAATAATCAAGGACAGGCTTTGGATTAATATTGTGTTCAGAGAAACCAATCTCTTTTGCTCTTTGTGGTGAACAACCAATGTAAGCAACATTCTGTTTCACATAAGTGCTTAACTCTGCATTGATATCTCCAGCATTTGCCAGATGGATCATTTCAACTTCTTTAGTCCAGTAGCTAGTCGGTAGCGGTTCTACGCTGTGCCAATAATCTACCGGTGAGTAAAACCATAATTTAGGCTTATTAATACCATCTACCCACAACCAGCAATTAGGCACTTTGGTTACTGGCACCCAAGCTTTGAAGTGAGCGTTAACTTTGAAAGGGTAGTCTCTATCATCAAGAAAAATACGCTGTAACTCACCAGAGTGAATCAGCAAAGCATCGAATTGATTACGGGCCAATGCTTCACAGGTACGTTGCTGCAATGTAGAGATATGTTCGTGGTACAGAGATGCCAACTTTTCCATTTCAATTGACCTTTTTTATTTTATGGCTAGACCATTAGCTTATCACAGCCATTGATATTTGCAGGTATCACGCAAAACCCTCTCAATTTATCGGCTCCCGCTAACACCTTATTTATCAAAATATAAAAACAATTATTGTCAATGAGATACAAATCTCACTTGTGATCACCCTTGCAAAAAACTAATCACTCATTTGCATTTACTTAACATAATAACCACAATCAAACCCATCTGGTCATACCAGATGGTATGCGCTCATTTAGGAGAACGACATGCTCTATCAAAGTGAAACAATTCAAGTAAGCTGGCTGAAAGATGGCATTGCTGAACTGGTTTTCAATGCCCCAGCCGCGATTAATAAACTAGATACCAAAACCGTTGCATCTCTCGATAAGGCTGTTGCTAGCCTGGAGCAACAAACTGGACTGAAAGGCGTTTTATTACGTTCTGAAAAAGCTGCATTTATTGTTGGTGCAGATATTACTGAATTCCTCTCTTTATTCGATTCACCTGTAGAAAAACTGCAAGAATGGCTTAACTTTTCAAATAGCATTTTAAACCGGATAGAAGATTTACCTGTACCAACCATTTCGGCAATAAACGGTTATGCTCTTGGTGGTGGTTGTGAATGTGTTCTATCTACAGATTTCCGTGTGACCTCCCCGGATGTACGCATTGGGCTGCCAGAAACCAAACTTGGTATTATGCCTGGTTTTGGTGGCTCTGTTCGCCTTCCACGCTTGATCGGGACTGATAATGCTCTAGATATCATTGCAGCAGGTAAAGACATTGGTGCAGAAGATGCATTGAAAAACGGTTTGATTGATGCTGTTGTTCCCAAAGAAAAATTGGTTGACTCCGCAGTATCAATGCTGGAACAAGCAATTGCAGGGAACCTTGACTGGAAAGCCGCACGCCAGCCGAAATTAGAGCCTTTGAAACTCAATGAAATTGAACGAAGCATGAGTTTTAGTGTGGCAAAAGGTATGGTGATGAAAGTCGCCGGTCCTCATTATCCAGCTCCCATCGCCGCAGTTAAATCCATAGAAAAAGCCGCTACACTTGGTCGCGATGAAGCGTTGAAACAAGAAACCGCCAGCTTCATTCCTCTAGCACAGACAAATGTTGCCCGTGCCTTAGTGGGCATTTTTCTTAATGATCAGTATGTAAAAGGGCTGGCAAAAAAACATCTGAAAGAAGTCACAACACCTGAGTATGCCGCAGTTCTAGGTGCAGGAATTATGGGTGGTGGTATAGCCTATCAATCTGCCCGCAAAGGGATGCCTGTCATGATGAAAGACATCAGCCAGCAAGCCCTTGAATTAGGTATGAGTGAAGCCGCGAAACTTCTAAACAAGCAGTTTGAACGTGGCCGTCTAGATGCCATAAAAATGGCGAAAACCCTCTCTTCTATTCAACCTACCTTAAACTATGCCGGTATCGAACAGGCTCAAATCGTGGTTGAAGCTGTAGTAGAGAATCCTAAGATCAAAGCGGCTGTACTATCAGAAACTGAAACTCTGGTTAATGAAGATTGTGTCCTAGCTTCCAATACATCAACAATTCCGATTTCAGAATTGGCTAACTCCCTAAAACGCCCGGAAAACTTCTGTGGTATGCATTTCTTCAACCCGGTACACCGCATGCCGTTAGTTGAAGTAATTCGCGGTGAAAAAACGTCTGAAAAGACAATTTCAACCGTAGTCGCCTATGCCAGCAAAATGGGTAAAACTCCGATCGTCGTTAACGACTGTCCAGGGTTCTTTGTAAACCGGGTACTGCTTCCTTATCTCCTTGGCTTCGGTCTGCTATTGCGTGATGGTGGTGATTTCCGCCAAATAGACAAAATCATGGAGAAAGAATTTGGTTGGCCAATGGGTCCTGCCTATCTTATTGATGTTATTGGTCTTGATACTGCACATCATGCTCAATCAGTCATGGCCCAAGGGTTCCCAGATCGAATGGAGCGTGATTATAAAGATGCCATTGATGTTCTATATGACAATCAACGTTACGGGCAGAAAAACGGCCTTGGTTTCTACAAGTACACTCAAGATAAGAAAGGTAAGCCTAAAAAAGAGCAGGACGAGCAAACAGACCAACTGCTGGCAACTATCTGCCAACAGAAGAGTAATTTCTCCGGTGAAGAGATCATTGCTCGTACTATGATCCCGATGATCAACGAAGTTGTCCGTTGTCTGGAAGAAGGAGTCATTGCCAGCCCGGCAGAAGCAGATATGGCTCTGGTTTATGGCCTTGGTTTCCCTCCATTCCACGGTGGTGTTTTCCGTTATCTGGAAACAATGGGAACAGCAGCTTACGTAAAAATGGCTGAAAATTATGCTCACCTCGGTGCTCTTTATCAGGTACCACCTGGTCTGAAAGCCAAAGCTGAACG
The DNA here is from genome assembly GCF_019090985.1 of Photorhabdus akhurstii. NCBI lineage: Bacteria > Pseudomonadati > Pseudomonadota > Gammaproteobacteria > Enterobacterales > Morganellaceae > Photorhabdus > Photorhabdus akhurstii. Next base: position 5,166,713 of record NZ_CP020335.1, read on the forward strand.
TAATGAAAGTTACTATCCTACAGCAGCAACGATTGCTGTCAGCACCGGAAAAACAGCGTGAGGTCTGGAAACATGGAAAATGTAGTCATTATTGATGGCATCCGCACCCCAATGGGGCGCTCAAAAGGTGGTGCATTCCGTCAGGTCCGGGCTGAAGATCTCTCCGCTCACCTGATGAAAGAGCTATTTAAACGTAATCCGGCAATACAGCAACATGAAATTGATGACATCTACTGGGGCTGTGTACAGCAAACTCTAGAACAAGGTTTCAACATTGCCCGTAATGCAGCTTTACTGGCTGATATCCCTCACTCTGTACCAGCCGTGACTGTTAACCGGCTATGTGGTTCATCAATGCAAGCGCTGCATGATGGCGCTCGTATGATCATGACCGGAGAAGCCAATGTCACACTGATCGGTGGTGTAGAGCACATGGGCCACGTTCCAATGACTCATGGCGTGGATTTCCACCCTAAAATGAGTCTGAGCGTTGCCAAAGCCGCAGGAGTCATGGGTTTAACCGCTGAAATGTTGGCGAAGATTCACCATATCAGCCGTGAAATGCAAGATGAATTTGCACTTCGTTCGCACCAACGTGCAACACAGGCAACACAATCAGGCGCATTCTCCAATGAGATATCAGCAATTTATGGTCACGATGCCGATGGCATATTGAAGCTGTTTGATTACGATGAGGTAATTCGCCCGGATACTAATCTGAAAGATCTAGCCGCACTGCGTCCTGTATTCGATCCAGTAACAGGCTCAGTCACAGCAGGCAGCTCTTCTGCTTTATCCGATGGTGCGTCTGCAATGTTGATAACCAGTGAAAGTTATGCCAAGAATCTGGGGCTGAAACCTCGTGCCCGCATCCGTTCTATGGCAGCTGTTGGTTGTGATCCTTCCATTATGGGATATGGCCCGGTCCCTGCTACACAAATGGCGCTCAAGAAAGCAGGTTTAGAACTGGGTGATATTGGTGTGATGGAATTAAACGAAGCATTTGCTGCTCAGTCACTTGCCTGCCTGAAAGGTCTGAATTTGCTGGATAGTATGGATGACAAAGTTAACCTAAATGGTGGCGCAATTGCTCTCGGTCATCCTCTAGGCTGCTCAGGCGCTCGCATCACAACAACATTGTTGAACTTAATGGAACGCCGCGATGTTCAATTTGGGCTAGCAACCATGTGTATCGGTTTAGGTCAAGGTATCGCCACCATTATAGAAAGAATGGATTAAGAACGTATCTGTAAGAATTATTATAACTGAGTCGTTGTTGCCGTAATTCCCGCCTGTCAGGGGCGGGTTTTTTTATTATTTTAAATAAATTCGAAAGCATCACCATACATGTTGTCAGCAGAAGCATCACGCTCACCACAAAAGCGCTCACGAGCAATTTTTGCCATTTCAAATCGCCCTGCAATGTAAATATCATAATTGACCAAACTACCAAAATCCTCTAGTACTGCTTTAAGCACTGTTCCTGTACGTCCACACCAACCATTCTCTGACTGTTCAACAACCGGAACAACCTTCAAATTAGGATAGCGCTCTGTAAGTAACTGTAATTCAGCAAGATCATATAAATGTTGTAATTCTCTGCCTCCCCAATACATAGAGATCTGACGTTCAGGTTGTTCTTCTAACGCTGTCAGTAATATTGAACGGGTGTAAGAAAACCCCGTACCGCCGGCAATTAATAACAGAGGATTAGCACTGCTTTGACGGAACCAAGCTTTACCATGAGGGATATCAATATTGATCATTTTCTGATCCAGAATTCTATCCATCACAGCCATTGCATACAAATTCAGTTCAGAAGCGCCAATATGTAATTCAATAAATTCCTTTTCTGAAGGCGTTGATGCCATTGAAAACGGACGTTTATCTCTCTCATCCATTACCACCATCAGATACTGACCGGCGCGGAATGAGAACGGAGAATCGGGAAGTAACCGTACCCGATAAACCGTATCAGTAATAGCCTCTACAGAGGTTACTTTGCAGCTCAGTGTTGTCATGCGTTCCCTCTTATGGTCCTAAAATATCTAATTCATCCCAGATTTTGTCGACGCGGGTACGCACTTCTTCACTCATCACAATAGGACGTCCCCATTCCCTCTGCGTCTCTCCCGGCCACTTATTCGTTGCATCCATTCCCATTTTCGAACCTAATCCTGAAACTGGCGATGCAAAATCGAGATAATCTATCGGAGTATTCTCCATTAATACTGTATCTCTTGCCGGGTCCATTCGCGTAGTGATTGCCCAAATGACATCGTTCCAATCTCTGGCATTGATATCATCATCACAAACAATAACAAACTTTGTATACATAAATTGCCGTAGATATGACCAAACCCCCATCATGACCCGCTTGGCATGGCCCGGATATTGTTTCTTCATAGTCACGACGGCAAGACGATAGGAACAACCTTCAGGAGGCAGATAAAAATCGACAATTTCAGGAAACTGTTTTTGTAAAATCGGTACCAGCACCTCATTCAATGCAACCCCCAACACAGCAGGTTCATCTGGCGGGCGGCCAGTATAAGTCGAATGATAAATAGCATCATGACGCTGAGTAATATGTGTCACAGTGAACACCGGGAACATATCGACTTCATTATAATAGCCCGTATGATCACCATATGGCCCTTCTGGAGCTAACTCCCCAGGCTCAATATACCCCTCCAATACAATCTCAGCACTGGCTGGCACCTCCAAGTTACTTGAAAGACATTTCACAACTTCTGTTTTATATCCTCTTAATAACCCGGCAAATGCATATTCCGATAATGTATCAGGAACCGGCGTCACAGCCCCCAATATTGTCGCAGGATCAGCCCCCAAGGCAACAGCCACCGGGAAACGTTCTCCTGGATGTGCCTGACACCATTCCTGAAAATCAAGCGCACCACCACGATGAGATAACCAGCGCATAATGAGTTTATTTTTACCCAGTACCTGCTGGCGATAGATACCAAGATTTTGCCGCTCTTTATTCGGGCCACGAGTGACTGTCAGCCCCCAAGTAATCAATGGCGCAGCATCCTCTGGCCAACAGTGCATGATAGGAATACGGGTTAAATCTACATCGTCACCAACCAAAACATGTTCCTGACAAGGTGCAGTATTAAGTCGCTTAGTTGGCATATTAAGGACTTGCTTAAATTTCGGTAGCTTATCCAATAAATCACGAAAACCTTTCGGAGGATCGGGTTCTTTCAAAAAAGCTAATAGCTTACCTACATCATGCAAAGCTTTAACATCTTTCTGCCCCATCCCCATAGCAACACGTTCAGCAGTACCGAACAAATTACACAATACAGGCATCGAATAACCTTTGGGATTTTCAAACAACAAGGCAGGCCCACCAGCGCGAAGGGTACGATCTGCAATCTCAGTCATCTCCAAATAAGGATCAACTTCAACACTGATGCGTTTCAACTCACCTTTATGCTCCAATAAGGCTAGAAAATCTCTTAAATCACGGTATTTCATACTATTCATTTATGCCGGTTTTTAAGGGGGAAAACATTATAAGCCATCCCACTCAGCTTTTTTGTGTTTTTTTCAGAAGACTACAAAGTAAACCAATAAGTTACTAAAAAGCAACGGGGTTAATTCAACCTTGCGACCTTAAAGTCAAATACAAAGCAATGGAGCCTAATGAGTTAATATTTGAGCATCAAATTACTCAGTAAGATGCTTAGTTGGAACATCTTGCTCTGGTACATCTTGATACCTTCACTCTTACCACAGAAATAATGCTATAACTATCTCCTCTGGGTTCACAGCACAAAATATAGCCAGTCGTTCATCACAGATTTTTCATATGACGACTCAATAACTATCAAATTTTGCAATTACTCAACAGAAATACTGATATTTTTCTTTTATTAATATCTATTGAACAAATAACAATCGATTTTATATTAATTACTTTATCTGTCACTTATCAAAATATTACTTATCGCTTTTTTACTGAAAAACATAAGATCTACTCATAACAATAAATATGCATCATTAAACAATTATCACTAAGATAATGCCTGTAACGCCCTTTTCTATTTTGCTATGCTTAATAGTCATTGGATCAAGGTTAAATAAAGATGGAAAACTGGTACCTCATTTACTGTAAGCGTGGGCAAATTTCACGAGCAATAGAAAATCTGGAACGACAGGATGTTGCTTGCCTGACTCCTACCGCGAGAATTGAAAAAATAACCCGTGGTAAACGTACTGTGAATATAGAACCACTTTTTCCTAATTATCTGTTCGTTCAGTTTGACCCTGAAGTTATTCATACTACAACTATCAATTCAACACGCGGTGTTAGCCATTTTGTCCGTTTTGGCGTACACCCGGCTATCGTACCGGAAACGTTGATTAAAGAGATCGTATCAGCAACTGAGCAAGAATATGTCTCACCAGACACACCTGTGGCGGGCGATACCGTATTAATCACCGAAGGAATTTTTGAAGGATTGCAAGCTATCTACAATGAGCCAGATGGAGAAACCCGTTCTATTCTGTTACTTAATATTCTGAATAAACAATTACCTAAGGCACTTGATAATAAGCAGTTTGTGAAAATTTAACCAAATAAAAAACGGGCGGAATTTACATTCGCCCGTTTTTTATCAAATATTAACGTTTCTGTTCATATAACTGTTGAGCAACCTGTTTCGCAAAATAGGTCAGTACACCATCTGCTCCTGCGCGTTTGAAACATAGCAGAGACTCCACAATTACCTGTTCCTGTAACCAACCATTCTGAATAGCAGCCATGTGCATGGCATATTCGCCAGATACTTGATAAGCAAAGGTTGGTACACCGAATGTATCTTTTACCCTGCGGATAACATCCAGGTAGGGCATACCTGGTTTTACCATTACAGTGTCAGCGCCTTCCTGCAAATCCTGTGCAATCTCCTGCAATGCTTCATCACTATTCGCAGGGTCCATCTGATAGGTTTTTTTGTTACCCCCTTTCAGATTACGATTTGAACCGATTGCATCACGGAATGGACCGTAATAACCAGAAGCATACTTAGCGGAGTAAGCCATAATTTGAGTATTTACATGTCCTTCCGCTTCAAACAGTCCACGGATTGCACCAATACGCCCATCCATCATGTCGCTCGGCGCTACAATCTCAGCACCAGCTTCTGCATGTGACAATGCCTGTTTGACCAAGATCTCTTTGGTGACATCATTCATTACATAGCCATCCTGGTCGATGATCCCATCCTGACCATGTGTAGTGAATGGATCTAATGCCACATCAGTTAGCAACCCTAGTTCAGGAACAGCATCTTTCAACGCACGAACCGTACGTTGAATCAACCCATCAGGGCTATAAGCTTCTTCCGCACCCAGAGATTTTTTATCTGCTTCAATCACGGGGAACAGAGACAATACAGGAATCCCCAATCGGGCAATCTCTTCAGCTTCTTTCAGCAAAAGATCCATCGTCAGACGATACACCCCTGGCATAGAGGGCACTTCTTGACGACGATTAGTGCCTTCCATCACAAATACAGGGTAGATTAAATCATTAACAGTTAATTGGTTTTCAGCAACCAGACGGCGGGAAAAATCATGACAGCGCAACCGGCGCATACGTCGACCAGGGAAAGTTCCTGGAAATGCATAGCTCATATAGCTCTCCTAACTCAAACCCAGCGCACTCGCGCTGGGTTAATTAATATGCTATCGCTTCGTGTTAATTATCTTAGCACTACAAAACAACATGTTAAGATTACTATTATCACTTTTCCGTATTCACTTCTGGCGTTTCCTGTTCATCTTCCTCTGAACGATCTCCCAATTTCCGCTGTCCGGTATAAAAACGGGAGAGCAAAATCCCCAGTTCAAACAGCAGATACATAGGAATAGCCAACAAGGTTTGCGAGAAAACATCCGGCGGCGTTAACAACATGCCAACAACAAAAGCACCGACCAAAATATACGGACGCTTTTTCTTCAAGGACTCAGGAGTAACTACCCCACTCCAGCATAATAAAATAATGGCAACAGGTACTTCAAAAGAGACGCCAAAGGCCATAAACAGTGCCATAACAAAGCTTAAGTAGTTGCTGATATCCGTTGCAATCAGCACCCCTTCTGGTGCCGTTTTAGCAAAGAATCCAAAAGCAATCGGAAATACAACAAAATAAGCAAATGCCATCCCTAAATAAAACAACAAGCTACTGGAAACAAGCAGAGGGATCATCAAGCGGCGTTCATGTTTATATAACGCAGGTGCAATAAATGCCCATACTTGATAGAGAACCATAGGCGCAGATACAAATATCGACACCATAATGGTCAGTTTTATTGGCGTAAAAAAGGGAGAAGCGACATCTGTCGCTATCATACTGGCACCTTGAGGCAATTGCTTAATCAAAGGCGCAGAAATCATTTGATAGATGTCGTTAGAAAAATAAACCAATGCTAAAAAAACCACTAATACAGTCAATAAACTGTTTAGAATTCGCTTACGCAGTTCAATAAGGTGACTGATAAGTGGTTGGGTATCATCAACAGCCATGTTTTAGTGTTCACCATTAACTTAATCAGAAGTTTTTTTCTTCGTTGCAGAAACCGTTTGATCATCAACTGGAGCTGAAGGCTTAGATGAAACCGCAACCTGAGATGCTGCCGGCTTTTGTGCTGCCTCATTTATTCCTGATGCTTTCATATTCTCTGCGTCAGGTTCATTTTGGTATGCTTTTTTCAAAGACTCAGCAGCTTCTTTTAGCTCATCCATCGAAGCTTTTAGTTCCGGGGATAAATTCTGCAACCCCGCTTCTTCTTGAACTTTTTTCAGGCTTTCCTGGAGCTCCTGCAACTTCAACTCTTGTGCCAGCTCATTTTGGACGTTAGTAGCTAAAGAGCGCAGTGCCCTGATCCAACCAGCAACTGTTTTTACCGCCACCGGTAGCCGTTCTGGCCCCAAAACCACCAAGCCAATGACCATAACTAGCAGCAGCTCGCTAAAACCAATGTCAAACACGGTTTATACCTGCTCTTTGTTTTTGCTCTCAGATGTTTCAGACTGAGCTACAGATTGTTTTTCAGTAATGTTTTTCATCTCAAAATCGGCATCATTACTGGTTTTTTGAGCCTGTTGAGGCTGATTATCATCCCCTATCGCCTTTTTAAAACCTTTAATAGATGCTCCAAGATCAGAACCCAAAGTACGGAGTTTATTCGTGCCGAACAACAGCACCACAATGACCGCAATAATGAGTAATTGCCAAATGCTTATACCGCCCATTCTGATTTACCTCTATTTAATAGGGATTATTTTAATAGCTCATTATACATACCACGAACTATAACCGACCTTCAAAAAAATCTGTCATAAGACAAATTTTACTCAATCTTACTCAGACGACACCAGCCAAACAACCATGAAACGGTACCCGCGCCTATAAACAACCAAGGAATATTTGCCAAGCCAGACAACAAAAACAAGCTGCCACAGAGAAACAATGTCGCACCAACACCAAGCAAATACTGAGACTGTCGCTGTTTTATCTGTTGCCCTTTCAAATGACCTGATAACTTCTCAATGCTCACTTGCAAATGTTTATGCTGCTGAAGACTGTCATACACTAATTCAGGTAGTTCTGGCAACTTTTCTGCCCAATAAGGCGCTTTTTCTTTCAACGCCCGGATAACAGCGGGCAATCCAACCTGGCTATGCAACCACTCCTCCAGAAACGGTTTTGCTGTTTTCCACAAATCAAGCTGTGGATAAAGCTGCCGTCCTAAACCTTCTACATACAAAAGCGTCTTTTGTAGAAGAACTAACTGAGGCTGCACTGCCATATTAAAACGACGCGCAGTATTAAATAGATTCAGAAGTACATGACCAAATGAAATTTCAGCAAGTGGCTTCTCAAATATTGGCTCACAAACTGTACGGATTGCAAATTCAAAATCTTCAACATTGGTATCACTAGGAACCCAGCCTGAATCCACATGAAGTTCAGCAACTTTCCGGTAATCACGATTAAAGAAAGCAATAAAATTCTCAGCCAGATAACGTTTATCATCTTTATTAAGAGAACCAACAATACCGTAATCAATACCAATATAAAACGGATCTTCAGGACGTTCATAGCTAACAAAAATATTTCCCGGATGCATATCCGCATGGAAAAAACTATCGCGAAAAACCTGCGTAAAAAAGACCTGTACTCCCCGTTCGGCCAGCAATTTCATATTGGTATTCTGCGCTTCTAATGCTTCAATATCAGAGACAGGGATACCATAAACTCGCTCCATCACCAGAACATTTTCACGGCAATAATCAGAATAAATTTCCGGTACATACAGCGTTGAGCTATTTTCGAAATTACGGCGGAGTTGAATTGCATTAGCCGCTTCACGCAGCAAATTCAGTTCATCAATTAACGTCTTCTCGTATTCCCGCACAACTTCACGAGGACGTAAACGGCGTCCATCGGGCAATAACATTGGTACCCAATTAGCCAGACGGTACATTAACCGGATATCCGCTTTGATAATCGGCAGAATATCAGGACGAATGACTTTGATAACAATTTCCTGTCCATTCTCTTTTAACCGAGCTGTATGGACCTGAGCAATTGAAGCAGAGGCCAGAGCAATAGGTTCAAAATCATCAAACCAAGTTTCCAATGGTCCGCCTAAAGCAGTTTCAATATATTGACGCGCCAGAGCACCATCAAAAGAGGCAACTCGGTCTTGCAATAATGCCAATTGATCCGCTATCGCGGGAGGAAACAGATCACGCCGCGTTGAAAGCATCTGTCCAAATTTAATCCAAACAGGCCCTAATTCCTGTAAGGCAAGTCGCAGTCGCTCTCCAAGTGATTTATCTTTATGTCTATTCGGGACCCAGAACAATAAATAACGACCAAAACGAAGAGGCCAGGTTAAGCGAATCCGGGGAATGAGTTCATCCAATCCATAAGAAAGAAAAACCCGTATGATCAAATAAAGGCGCCTTAATTCACCTGGAGTCATATTTTCCCTCTAATACTGCCAATCGTTGTTCTATTTGCTCGATATCTTTGGCCAACATGCTAACTTCTTCACTGAAATAAGCCACTTCAAGCTGATTTGGGGCTAGTTTCCATTCTTCTGTTAACGCTTCCGCCAGATAATTTTTCTGGCATTCCACTGAACCGGAAACAAACTGAAATCCTTTTTTAAGGAGTTGACTAATACTTTCGGCAGCAATATCCCCGAAATAAGGAGAAAGATAATGGGCCAAATCCCATTCAACCATATCTAACAAAGCAGACCATTGCTGAACAACCTGCATATCTCCTTCAATAACCATTTCACCGCTATTGAGCAATTTGGAAATTTGTTGGCGATCCCGTAGTTTAAGCAAAGCAGCAAAGTGAGTTTTAACCGTGCAATCGGCAGATTCGCCCCATTGGCTTAATACGTCCACCTGTTTCTCACTGAACACCAATGTAAGTGGCGTGTTCATCTCTTTTAATTCGATCGACAAAACTTTGTCTACCAACCGCATACGGGCTGGCCTTAACACCGGTTCACGGTACAACAGGTAATTCAACGATGTTTCCATCACTGCGGTTAAAACCGGCGTAAGTGTGGAATTAATGGCTGTACTCAGTGATGGTCTTTCCATCTCAGAATTTAAAACCTCTGTGTAGTGCAACAATGCCGCCGGTCATATTGGTATAAGTCGCCTGTTCAAAGCCAGCCTCTTCCATCATCGTTTTAAGCGTTTCCTGATCAGGATGCATACGGATGGATTCCGCCAGATAACGATAACTGTCAGCATCCCGCACAAAAACCTGACCAATTTTTGGCAGCACATGGAAAGAATAAGCATCATACGCTTTGCTTAACGGTGCGAACAAAGGTTTAGAAAATTCAAGTACCAATAAACGCCCACCCGGCTTCAACACCCGAAACATAGAACGCAGGGCTTTTTCTTTTTCGGTAACATTGCGCAAACCAAAAGAGATAGTGATGCAATTAAAATAGTTATCAGGGAAAGGCAACGCTTCCGCATTGGCTTGCACATAGCTAACATTGCCAACAACACCAGCATCACGTAATTTTTCACGCCCAACTTTCAACATAGATTCATTGATATCAGCAAGAACAACTTCGCCTTTTTCACCAACTATACGAGAAAATTTAGCAGTCAGATCGCCGGTACCACCCGCTAAATCAAGTATCCTCTGACCTCTGCGCACACCACTGGCATCAATAGCCACACGCTTCCAGATACGATGGATGCCAAACGACATTAAATCATTCATTAAATCGTATTTTGTCGCAACAGAATGAAACACATCAGCCACCATGCCTGCTTTTTCATCCTTTGCTACAGTACGGAAACCAAAATGTGTGGTTTGTTTCGTGTGGTCTACCATGTTATTTGCCCATTTTTTATTCAAAGCGTTATAAAAGTGTATCAGCCTTTCAGGTAAAACCCCATCCTGGTATTAATCATTAGCACAGAATGGTTGACTGGCCTTATCAACCAGTTCGGAATCAATCGGCCGTTTCACCTCAACACCTAAATTACGAAAACTCTCTGCCTGACTTATCAGGTTGCCACGTCCCTCAATCAGCTTTTTCATTGCCAGTCGATAATTAAGTTGAGCCTTATCCAAACTTTGCCCCAAACCTTGCATGTCATCGACAAACAAACGCATTTTATCGTACATACGGGCAGCCTTATCGGCGATTAAACGCGCATTTTGGCTTTGATACTCATAGCGCCACAAGTTATTAATAGTACGTACAGCAACCAACAATGTTGATGGACTAACTAGCATAATATTGTATTTAAGTGCTTCATCAAGCAACTCAGGCGCCTTGTTAAGCGCAACCAGATAAGCGGGTTCAACCGGAATAAACATCAATACATAGTCCAACGATTTCAGCCCAGGCAACTGTTGGTAATCTTTGCGGCTCAAACCACGAATATGGCCTTTAATTGAGTCGATATGTTCTTGAAGGGCTAACTCCTGCTGATGCCGATCGCCACTGTTGAAATAACGCTCATAAGCGACCAGCGACATTTTGGCATCAATGACCACATCTTTCCCTTGTGGCAAATGAACAATAACATCGGGTTGGAAACGGCGGTTACCCTCTACCTTGATACTTACCTGAGTACAAAATTCATGCCCTTCTCGTAAACCAGAGGCTTCCAGAATACGGGATAACACAACTTCGCCCCAATCTCCCTGAATTTTATTATTACCTTTAAGGGCATTCGTCAGATTGATAGCTTCCTGCGCCATCTGGACATTCAGTTGCTGTAAATTACGGATTTCATGTGCAAGAGTATGACGTTCACGGGCTTCCTGACCAAAACTCTCCTGTACCTGCCGATGAAGGCCATCAAGCTGTTCGCGAAATGGCGCTAAAAGCGTATTGAGACTCTGCCGATTTTGTTCATCAGTACGGCGACCCGTTTGTTCAAAAATACGGTTAGCCAAATTCTCAAATTGCGTATTCAAACGTAGTTCACTGTTGATCAGCAACCGCTGTTTCTCTTCAGCCGCAAAGCGACTCTCTTCCAAGCGTGTCGTCACTTCCCGCAGTTCAGATTCTTGCACGCTATTGACTTCTCTCTGAGCCCGCAATTCCTGGTTCAATTGTTCACATTCAACCCGCCAATAAGCGGATTGTTCAAGTTTCTCATTAGCAACGGCAAGCTGGCTATCCAATTTCCGTAACTCCAGCTCTTGCTGTTGAATACGTTGATGAACGGAGAACCAAACAAGAATACCACCGCCCAACAGGCCGCCAAGTGTACCTATCAACGTATATAACAACTGGATACCCACCGGTACTTCCTCTATCTAATGCTTAGACCAGATAAACTAAATTGTCACTGTATAGATGTCCAGAATGATTTATACAGATGGTTCAGTCTGCGAAGCCGCTCCCAATTAACTCACCCATTTCACTAACCATTGCAAACCAAACGCGCCTGGAGCTAATACGCCAAAAGACCAGATAAGTGCGGAACAGATATTCGCTATCTGGAAATAACGCAATGGCATGGCACAAATACCCGCGACCAATGGCACAATTGCCCGGAATGGCCCAAAGAATCGCCCGAAGAAAATGCTCCAGATACCCCAACGTTCAAAGAAATGGTGTACTCGTGTCAGTAATTGCGGTTTACGGGAAATCGGCCAAATTTTACCAACATCACCTTTAAAATGGGCGCCTACAATATAAGATACCCAATCGCCCAAAAAAGCCCCCGCTGCGGCTGCCAACCAAATTGGCCAGAAATTAAGGCCACTTTCACCTATTAATGCCCCCAATCCAAGCAATATTATCGTTGCAGGTAATAACAAGGAGAAAAAAGCCAGAGATTCACCAAAAGCGAGCAAGAAAACAATCGGCATGATCCAGGTATCATGAGCTTTAACAAAAGCGATCACCAGATCAACTATTTCATGAAGACTCAAATTCATATTCCTATACTGATTAATATACCCTATGGATTTCAAGATGCATCGCGACGGCAAGGGAATGAATCCCCGGAAGCATAGCGAACTATGTGACTGGGGTGAGCGAGCGCAGCCAACAAAGAGGCAACTTGAAAGATAACGGGTAATACCATATTCAATTTAACCACCGCTGCATTAACCAGAATTAAACCAACTTTTTATTCAAGGAAATAATCTTGTAATTTCTTACGAACAGCAAAATCAAGGCCAAGATCTTTCTCCAGCCATATATCTACACTGCCATAATGCTGATTAATACTGTTTAATGCCGTCATTAAAAACTCTTCTCTCACGGAATAAACATAAGCGAATTTATCAACCACATCGTCACTCATAGTTTTCGCATGCTCATTTAACAAATATTCACGATAAGGAGCCAGAGTAGAGTGAGTCACTAAATAATCCTCCATTACCGTATCCAAATCAGCCCCCAATGCAAATAATACTAGAGCAGAGCCTACACCGGTTCTGTCTTTACCCACCGCACAATGCTGGACGATTCCCCCTTTTTCCGGTTGTTGCAGTAACTTAACCAATGTCTTATAGGCCGAGTTTTTTAGAGGCAATAATTCATAAAGACGGAACATAAATGCCTGAGGATTAAATTGTTCCAACATCTCTGACGCTAATTTTTCCAAATTCGCATTCACTTCATCAGATAAGGGGTTGGCCGGAGCGTGATAATAATTAGCGCCATTCCATACCAAATCAGGCTTATCCTCTACTTCACTGATATCACGATAATCTATGATTTGAAAGAGATTTTTATTTGCCAGGAAAGATAGGTCTTTTTCTGTTAAGCGATCCAGAGAACCAGAACGGAAAAGTAAACCTGATTTGATTTTTCCACCATTCGCGACTTTTTTACCGCCTAAATCACGAAAATTAATCCCTCCATTGAGTGGAAGCACTGATGGATGCAATAAAGATGTTGTGATCATGATGACTCTTAATTAATTGTTAGGTGTTAAGACATTAACAGATTTCTCTTTAAAATAAGAGTGAGCCGGAATACTCCGGCCCAAAAAGTATGATTTACAACAAACGGCGAGCAGCTTCTACTACAATCCCTAATGCGTTACTTTCTGTTTTCTCAAGTAATTCAACATTAGGAATCTCCTGCTGAGTACGGTTAACAATAACACCGGCAACCATCCCCGCACGCAGTCCTTGGCTTGCACACATTGTTAATAAAGTTGCCGATTCCATTTCATAATTCATGACCCCCATCGCCTGCCATTCAGCCATTGAACCTTTGAAACGGCTCACAACACGGCCAGAATAGGTATCGTAACGTTCCTGACCAGGATAAAAAGTATCGGAAGAAGCCGTTACCCCCACATGTACCGTTGCACCTAAATCTTTTGCTGCTTCGTACAAAGCAGTCGTGCATTCAAAATCGGCAACCGCCGGGAATTCCATCGGAGCAAAATGCAGACTAGCACCATCCAAACGAACAGCCGCAGTAGTCACCAACACATCACCAACATTGATATTTTCCTGAATTGCACCTGTTGTGCCGATACGCAAAAAAGTACGCACACCCAATTGCGCTAATTCTTCAACAGCGATAGAAGTTGATGGGCCACCGATACCCGTAGAGCACACAATGACAGCTTTACCATCAATTTCTGCCCTCCATGACGTAAATTCACGTAAAGAAGCAAGATGAACTGGATTATCCATCAATCTTGCGATTTTTTCTACACGTTTCGGATCACCCGGAACAATAGCTAAAGTTGCGCCTTGTAGGTCGTTTTTGGTCAGACCTAAGTGAAATACATCAGACATATCAGACTCCTCAGCAAGAAGAATTTATAATGAAATTAGTTGGGATCTACTGTATTGAGCATTTAGACATCTTTTAGTGATAAATGTCACTTCAAAGTAATATAAAAAAGAAAAACATACATTATTTTGAGATGTAAATCACAAAATAGACATGAGATGGGTAAAAAACAGGGTGTTTTCTTCCACCCACAAACTAACTGGAATTAGGTTTGTATTATGGAAAAAACAATCCATTGTTTAGTTATTTTTATATATAAAACATGCTGAGAGAAATATATCACGGATTATCTCATTGAAATATTTTCTCCCTGAGAGTTAATAGAGGCTAATATCCATCCCATCAATAAAGAAAAAATTATCGTTTCACCACCCGGACATAAAAAAATACTTACAACAAACTATCAACTTAACCAAATATAAGTCACTGTCGTTATTAAAATATTCTCCTAACATTTATAAATCAACAACGCAATAATCTTGGATATTTTAAAAATAACTTTTTCTTATGATGAACATATTAAAAAATTAACTGTATTTTACTTCCATAACTAATAAACAATTTTCTTGCTTATTTACCAATATATTACAATTATATTTTCAACAAAAATAAAACAATTACCAAATATAAATATCACAGTTATCTTTTTATAGAATGCATATTGTTTATACCCTATGGATTTCAAGATGGATCGCGACGGCAAGGGAGCGAATCCCCGGGAGCATAGGTAACTATGTGACCGGGGTGAGTGAGTGCAGCCAACAAAGAGGCAGCTTGAAAGATGACGGGTATAGATATATTAGACTCTTTCTATCATAATTAAGGGCACTATCGATGACGACACAAAAAACAGTTTTAATTACAGGTTTCGAGCCTTTCGACAAAGAAACGATTAATCCATCCTGGGAAGCAGCCAAACAATTACAGGGACGAGAATTATGTGGAGCCCGCGTTGAAGCGCGTCAGCTTCCATGTGTGTTCGACGTCTCCCTAGCCTGTCTGTATGCTGCTATTGATGATGTACAGCCTAATCTGGTCATTGCCGTGGGACAGGCAGGCGGTAGACCAAATATTACCGTGGAACGCGTGGCAATTAATATCAATGACGCTAGTATTCCTGATAATCAAGGCAATCAACCTATCAATACCCCCATAGTCACAACAGGCCCTGCCGCCTACTTCGCCACGTTACCGATCAATGCGATAGTCAAGGGTTTGCGTGAAGCAGGAATCCCTGCCTCCATTTCACAAACCGCAGGCACTTTTGTTTGTAACCACGCCATGTACGGCTTGTTGCATCATTTAGCATGCTCCAATCCTGAAATACGCGGTGGATTTATCCATATTCCTTATCTGCCTGAACAAGCAGTTCGGTATTCAGGTGCTCCGAGCATGGCCCTAGAAACAGTTATAACCGCACTGGAAATTGCTATCGATGAAGCATTAAAAAACAGTGAAGATATCACCGTTAATGGAGGCGCAACTCATTAATTTGATATTCCGCTTGTGGGACTGAAAGTTTTCCTCTGAGAAAATGACAGGCACAGACAGTATGCTCTACTGATAATATCAATCAAACAGTAAAGATAATCCTCTCTGTGCCTGCACAATATCCGTATGCAAATATCAAGTACCTGATACTTTATTAAATTATTAATCAGCACACCATTTACATAGGTTATTTTATAATTTCGAATGTTATTACATTGAAATTTAGTTTATTCAATAAAACCGGTCATACCGTATGGGAATATAAATCATCTTTAGTTATGAAATTAGATATATTATCCAAGTCTATTGATAGAATTATTTCACCTAGTATCCCACGGTTAATATCAGATTCGTCTATTTTTGTTACTTTTATTTCTGAAAGATGACCATTCATATTTTTAAAATATGTATCCTCATTATTTTTAGTTCTGATTACCCTCCGTTTTGAATACAGATCATATTTATAAACCTCTGTATTGATCTCTTCTGGAAAATACATCTGACCAACAAAAGCAAAATGCTCTTTGTCAGTTACATTTGTGCTCAATTTTCTAATTCCAATATGAATATGAGTTGCTCTACCAGCATAAAACCCAGGATAAATAGTCGTAAAATGAACTATCCCATTTTTATCCGATGGTTGAGCTCCTCTTAGAAAACTTTTATCATCAGTTCTATTGGCAGAAGCTATTCCCGCAACGTTAGGTACTACATCGGGACTGATATAAGTCCAACCGGAATATTTCCCCCGACTATTACAATGCCAGATATCAACAAATAAATTATCAACGGGTTTACATGTTTTTTCATCCATGACAGTAATTTTCAATAAAAAAGGTATTCCTAATTCTGAATCAGTAATATCCCTTCTTACAATTTTGTCATTTCGGAAATATGGCCCTGATATCTGCTCTGGCGCAAGCGTACATATGCCTATTCCATGTTGTGATGATAATTTTGCTTCCGCACGAGCTAAACTCATCGGAGCAAGCGCAGCAGTCGCCGTAATAGCAGCGCTACTTTTCAAAAAATTTCTTCGAGAGCTACTTTTCTTACCTTGCAACTTATTAACATCCATATAATCCTCTCTTTAATTATTAAGTTTCTATTACAATGCTTCCATCTTGTTAATACCCGAGTTATTTTGTTAATAAAATGTACTTTTACAAATACCAATATGGCATATATAAGTTACTAAAAGTTTGGTAATAGAAAAGATCCCGGCTAAGCTCGCATCACTATGCACTACTGCAAGAAAAAAAGATTATTTTATGAAAAATGCCTATCACCAATTAAAGGTGACAGGCAAATTGTTGGATGAGTTATTTCACTGATTCACGAAGACGTTTCGCCGCTTGTACCATGTTTGCCAGTGACTGGCGAGTTTCAGTCCAACCTCGGGTTTTCAAACCACAATCCGGGTTAACCCACAAGCGTTCGACCGGAATACGATCAGCCGCTTTACGTAGCAGTGCTTCAATCCATTCAACACTAGGTACGTTAGGTGAATGAATGTCATAAACACCCGGCCCGATCTCATTCGGATAAGAGAAGTTTTCGAATGAATCCAACAACTCCATATCTGAACGGGAAGTTTCAATGGTAATCACGTCCGCATCTAATGCTGCGATGGAAGGCATGATGTCATTGAACTCGCAATAACACATATGAGTGTGAATCTGTGTGTCATCTTTAGCAATTGCAGCATTCAATTTAAATGCCTCTACTGCCCAATCAAGATAAGCCTGCCACTCTTCCCGGCGCAGTGGTAAACCTTCCCGCAATGCTGGCTCATCGATCTGGATGATACCAATACCCGCTTCTTGCAAATCGTCCACTTCATCACGCAGCGCCAATGCAATCTGCTTAGCAATCGTCTCGCGGCTGACATCCTCCCTTGGGAATGACCAGCAGAGAATTGTCACCGGACCGGTTAACATCCCTTTGACAGGTTTCTCCGTTAGTGATTGAGCATATTTAGCCCATTCTACCGTGATAGCTTCAGGACGGCTGACGTCGCCAATAATCACCGGTGGCTTAACACAACGGGAACCATAGCTCTGAACCCAACCATTTTGCGTAAAGACAAAACCGTCGAGGTGTTCACCGAAGTATTCCACCATGTCGTTACGTTCAGCTTCGCCATGAACCAATACATCTAACCCTAGACGTTCCTGTTCGTTAATTGCCTGCTTAATATGTTCACAGATATTGGTGCGATAGCTGGCGCCATCTACCCGGCCTTTTTTGAAATCCAAACGCAAACCACGAATTTCCGTCGTTTGTGGGAACGATCCAATGGTTGTTGTCGGCCACAATGGCAAGTTATAGCGCTGACGCTGTATTTCCGCACGCTGTGGGTATGGCTGATTACGCTCGCTGTCCTGTGGATTAATTGCCGCAAGGCGTTCAGTAACAGCCTGATTATTTACCCGTTTAGATTCACGACGGGCGCGGATTGGCGCACTGTAAGCATCCAATTCCGCTTGTTTACCGCCTTCTGGCTGATTCAATGCCGCAGCCAGCAAGGCTAACTCTTCACATTTCTGCAATGCGAACGCAAACCAGCTTTTCACCTCGGCATCAAGCGCAGTCTCATCATTCAGATCAATAGGACTGTGCAGAAGAGAACAGGAAGAACCAATCCACAATGTACGGCTATCTACCAATGGCTTAATCAACTGATGTTTAGCGGTTAAATCAGCACGCCATACATTACGACCATTAATCACACCAAGGGAAAGCACCCACTCTTTTGGCAATGACTCATTCAGTTGCGCGATATCATCTTGACCAGCAACCAGATCCACATGCAGCCCTTGTACCGGCAAGGATTTGATCGTTTCTAGATTGTGACCAACGCTATCGAAATAGGTAGTCAGCAATAATTTAACCTGTCCTTGAAGCGCCTGATAAGCAACCGGATAAGCGGCTAACCACTCTGCTGGCAGTTCCAGTACCAACGCAGGTTCATCAATCTGAACCCACTCGATACCACGTCTAGCTAACTCAGCTAATACTTGCTGATAAACAGGAAGAATATCTTTCAATAAAGAGAGACGATCAAATACCTGACCTTTCACTTTACCCAGCCACAGGTAAGTTACCGGCCCCAGTAAAACTGGTTTCACTTGATGACCCAGAGCCAACGCTTCATCTACTTCTTCTAATAACTGAGTCCAACTCAGTTTAAATTCCTGCCCTTGCTGAAATTCCGGCACGATATAGTGGTAGTTAGTATTAAACCATTTAGTCATTTCCGCGGCGGCGGCAGGTTCACCCGTCGGCGCACGACCGCGAGCAATACGGAACAGTGTATCTAGATCAATCGTGCCATCTGGATTCTGGTGACGCGGCGGCACATTACCGAGCAGTAAACTAGTGGTTAGAACATGATCATACCAAGCGAAATCACCAACCGGCACTAAATCAACACCAGCCTGCTTTTGTTGTTCCCAGTGACGGGCACGTAACTCTCGGCCAGTTTCCAATAATTCTTGCTGAGAAATTTTCCCTGCCCAATAGTTCTCCTGAGCCTTTTTGAGTTCTCTTTTCAAACCGATACGTGGAAAGCCAAGTGTGTGATTAATAATCGTCATTTCATTATCCCGTCATTTTTAGCCGTCTAGATGTTTACACATCCATAATCAACAGGTAAGGTATAAACCACAAGCGCAATTTATTCATTATCATCCTGAAGGTTTCTCATGATCGAAATAAAACATCTAAAAACACTACAATCATTGAGTCATTGCGGTTCATTAGCAGCGGCAGCCAATCATCTGCATCAAACACAATCCGCTTTGTCTCATCAGTTCAGCGATCTTGAACATCGCCTTGGCTTCCGGTTGTTCATCCGTAAAAGTCAACCGCTTCGCTTCACGCCACAGGGTGAAATTTTATTACGACTAGCAGAACAAGTGCTTCCTCTGGTTCAAAATGCACTCCGCGAATGTAAAGAGCCGGGCCAAACAAATCTACGTATCGCCATTGAATGCCATAGTTGTATTCAATGGCTGACACCGGCACTCAAGCATTTCCGAGAAACCTGGCCCCAAGTCAATGTGGATTTCAAATCCGGCGTTACTTTTGATCCACAGCCAGCATTACTGCAACGGGAATTGGATGTCGTTTTAACATCAGATATTCTCCCGGAGAGTCATTTGCACTACACACCGCTATTTGATTATGAGGTCAAACTGGTTGTCGCTCCGGATCACCCTCTGGCAAATAAATTGCACATTCAGCCAAAAGATTTAATTGATGAAACCTTGATGATCTACCCCGTTCAGCGTCAGCGATTCGATATCTGGCGGCGTTTCTTGCAACCTGCGGGGGTTGCCCCTACGTTGAAAAATGTGGATAACACGCTGTTACTGATCCAAATGGTCGCTGCCCGCATGGGAATCGCAGCCCTGCCACATTGGGTTGTTGAGACATTTGAAAGGCAAGGGTTAGTGGTAACTAAAACACTGGGAGAAGGTTTATGGAGCAGACTGTACGCTGCCGTTCGTGAAGGCGAGCAGTATCAGCCTGAAACTGACGCATTTATCCATTCCGCTCGTCAACACGCGATGGATAATCTGCCATTCGTAAAAGGAATTGCAAAATTAAACGTCGATGACCCCAGAACAACGCAGCAACCAAACTCCCTCCAATGGTAAATTTTACCAACCATTCCACCGGAACCAACGTATTATTCATTATTGCCAGGGGGTTCCGGTATCTATGATGCAAAAACTCATGCCACCAGCCAGACACGAGTAAACACCACAAATCAGCTATCAACCTGACAAGTGAGATATTCACCGATCAGGCTGAATAAAGTGATTCGCAAGATTGTCGTAACCACCAACAAACTACAAGATATCAGTGCTCTTTCTGTACCAGCAGAGCTTCCAGTAAATCCAAATCATGCAGTAAGGTTTGCAATGTCTCATTACTGATTTTTCTGGTTGCACGCAGATGATACAACTCACCACGCTCTGCCCTCAATGCGGTCAGACGAAAACGACGTTCCAAATCTTCCACTAGCAAGTTATGTTCTATCTCATCCTGCCCCACAGTACGGCGACGCAAATAACCAATTACCCTGGAAGCAACTTCAGTAATAACCTCAGCATCCAATTGCTCTTCGGGACTAGCAGAAAGACGCTCTTCCATCTTATTCATACTAACAATCGCCACTTCCGCCATCGCTGCCCGCGCCACTCGTACCTCACTGACATCTGCCTCTTTATCAGAAGCTTGAATGCCCCGTAACAGGAATGGCAAAGAGAGAACGCCAATTAACAACGAGAACAGAATGACTCCCGCAGCAATAAAGATAAGCTGATAACGGGCCGGGAATGGCGAACCATCCGCCAGAAACAGAGGTACAGACAGTGCGCCAGCAAGCGTGATTGCTCCACGAACTCCGGCAAAAGATGCCAGCCATAATTCACGAGTGGTATAAGTCGCAAAATTCAGTGGATTTTTTTTCATAAAAACTTTGCTGATATTCTTCATCAGCCATAACCAGCAGAAACGCAGCAGTAGAAGAGCGCCATAAATCACTGCGACCGCGGCGAACAGCATCCAGGTTTCAACGGTCGGATCAAGTTCTGCCTGTACAACGGAAGTTTGCCAGATCCCCGGCAATTGCAGGCCCAACATGATAAACACCAGGCCATTAAACACGAACGCCAACATTGACCAGACGCTATCAGCACGTAAACGCATCGCTAATGGCGCATTACGGATAACCCCTGATTTACTGATAGTCATACCTGCGGCAACCGCAGCCAAAATACCGGAAACGCCAATATGTTCCGCAATCAAATAAGAAGCAAACGGCAACAGCAACATGAAAACAATTTGGGTTGCTGGATCGCCACCGCTCCAACGATTCATTAAACGCAGGGATTTACTGTACAACCAAGTTACTGCAATACCGGATAACAAACCGCCAATAGCAACCTTGACGAATTCTATGGTCATGCCAGTAACAGAAAATGCCATCGTTCCCATTGCTATCGCTACAGCGAACTTTAAGGCTACCAGGCCGGAAGCATCGTTCATTAACGCTTCCCCTTCCATCACATTCATCATGCGCTTAGGCATGCGCCTTTTTCCGACAATGGATGATAAAGCCACCGCATCTGTTGGCGATAGCACAGCAGCAAGAGCAAAAGCAGCAATTAACGGAATGCCTGGCATCAGCCAATAAATCAGATAACCAATACCGACAACAGTAACCAGCACTAATACCAGCATCAGTATGAAAATTTCCCGTCCGTACTGGAAAAACTCTCTGGTTGGCATTTTCCAGCCATCAACGAATAACAAAGGAGGAATTAGCAGAACGAGGAATAGCTCAGGATTAAAAGTAACATGTAAGCCAAAGTGTGGCCAAGCCAGCAATGCTCCCATTGCAATCTGCATTAACGGCAGAGGTATGCGGAACGGAATCACTTTAGTCAGAACACCAGAAACTGAAACCACCAAAATCAAGATCAGAATAGTAAAGAATATTTCCATGTTGCCCTTACAATTTACCTAAGAACCGTTGGTATACAGATTGAAACTCTCTTTCTTCCCGTTAACACAAAAACAGTGAGAATAAATCTTAAGACTAAAATAACTGAATCAATCGAAAAAGGTAGATACACACGGAGCCGTATCCGAAAGAATTGCAGGAATATTGTAAACTAATCAGATAAATAGCGGGGGAAATAATTGAGAATTTAAAAGTAATCGCAAGAAATGGCAAAGTGCGCAGGGGTGAACACCGCTTACGCACTTTTTAATCAATCAAATAGCCCAATCACTAGCATAAAATGCTACTAAAGCGATCGTAATTACCACTGTACCGATATTCAATTTGCGCCATTCACCGGAACAGATACGACCAACAACCAGCGAACTGAAACCCAACATAATACCGGTTACAATATTGCAGGTCAGGACAATAAAGACCGCACAAAGCATACCGGACATTGCCCCAACAAAATCATCGAAATCCAGCTTTCTGACATTACTCAGCATCAGCAAACCAACATACATCAACGCCGGCGCCGTGGCATACGCCGGTACAAGATAGGAAAGTGGAGAAAAGAACAAAATTAACAGAAACAGGATACCGACAACTGTTGCGGTTAAACCTGTTTTACCACCGGCTGCGGTACCCGCGGCTGATTCAATATATACCGCAGCCGGAGAAGCGCCGATAGCACCGGCAAAAATACTACTAACCGAATCGGCAGTTAGCGCTTTACTGCCATTAATAATCTGCCCGCCTTTATCCAACAGATTCCCTTGCCCTGCTACTGCACGGATGGTACCGGTGGCATCAAACACCGCAGTCATTACCAACGCCAACACACTAGGTAACACAATTGGCTGCAAAGCCCCGATAATATCCATACTAAAAATCAAGGACAGACCGTCATCGCCCAGACTTGGTACCTTAAAAAACCCTTGATATTTCACTGCCGGATCAAAAATCAGCCCAATAACAGAAATCACCACGATCACTAACAACACACCACCGGGAACTTTCAATTTTTCCAGGCCAAAAATAACAGCCAGCCCAAGCAGAGTCATCACAACCGGAAAAGAGGTGAACGATCCCAGAGCAACAGGCAGACCTTCCAGTGGATTCTTAATGACCAGACCAACACCATTTGACGCAATCAGTAACAAAAACAGTCCAATACCAATCCCTGCACCATGCGCAATACCCATTGGTATATTGCGTAAAATCCAGGAACGAATACCGGTAACAGAAATCACCGTAAACAAACACCCCATCAGAAATACCGCACCGAGTGCAACCGGGATAGTGATTTGCTGCCCTAAAACCAAGCTAAAGGCAGTAAATGCAGTCAACGAAATTGCACAACCAATTGCCATTGGCAAGTTAACCCACAACCCCATTAACAAAGAACCAAAACCGGCAACCAGACAAGTCGCAATAAAGACAGCAGTATGGGGAAACCCTGCCTGCCCTAACATTCCCGGTACAACGATGACTGAATAAACCATCGCCAAGAAAGTTGTGATCCCTGCCAGAATTTCACGGCGTACCGTTGTGCCACGTTCGGTCAATTTAAAATACTTATCCAGTTTGCATTTAACTGGTGCCTGAATGCCTGACATGTCATTCCCCTGCATTATGTTCATAGTACTTCTTCTGCTTCCTAATCAAACGAAAACGATTACCTTGCTTAATAACGCAACACTTAATGAATATTGCACCAATCGGTTCAACAAAACATAAAAGCAATCGTTTGGCTTTCAGAATAGAAAACAGAGAGAGAATTTAAGGCGAAAGATTATCCAGTGATCATAGTGTCGAAATCAATAGCTAACAGTATTATTTCACCAAACATTAGAAGAACGACTTCTGGAGATTAAACTTTTTACGATAGTTAATTACAATGTTTAGCCTTAGACGACAAGGAAGATCCAACAGTTTCACCATGAAATGAATTTCATTTGCAGTTATTGTGAGCCGGACGAAATGAAATGCGAGCCGTTACAAGTAACGAATGGTAACGCTGAACAAGCCGAAAAAACCGACATTCAGAACTATAATTCGTGTCCATATACGTGTAAACTACACGCAGACTCAATACCGGAGATAAATCATGACAGCAAGACAACGCAACACACAGAGCGTCACAATGACTGTAGAACGAGGCTTACTGAACCGGGCACGTGAAGCAGGTATTAACTTTAGTGCCACACTGACCGCCGCCTTGGATGCCGAATTACGCCATCGCGAGGCGCTGAAATGGCAGGAAGATAATAGGGAAGCTCTGGAGGTATTAAACCGTTTCCATGACGAACATGGTTGTTTCAGTGATGAATACAGGACATTTTAGCGATGCAATTCACCGTTTATCGTAATACTGGGAAAACTGTTGTTTATCCCCTGTTGCTGGACGTCACGAGTGACATTATCGGGCAGTTAAACCGCCGAATTGTGATCCCACTGCTGCCAATTGAAAAATATCCTGGCAGCAGTCGCCCTGTTCGAATGATCCCCCTTATCAGGCTGATAGACGATAAAGAATATGCTGTCATGACTCACGAACTAGCCAGTATATCTGTTCATGCTTTGGGTGCTGAATTTTGCGATGCATCGCAATACCGTAATCAGGTAAAAGCGGCACTCGATTTCCTCTTTGACGGTATTTAAGTTGGATAAGTGCTGACTGCCATTCACAGCCAGCTTTTACACCAGTACAGCTATCGACTGAACACTTCACTTTTATCACACTGTGGATTGAACCGATCCATTGTTGAAATCAGAAACAGTGCTGCAATGATGACAAGTAGAACAGGTAAACCTGATGACGTCATTGAACTCGCTATACCGGCAAGCAGCGGCCCAAACAAACTCCCAATCCCCCACAACATAGCCGCCGCAGCATTAGCCACTATCAGATCATTTCCTGAAAAATACTGACCAATTTGGACCAATGCAATGGTGTAGATAGCCCCCGCAGTTGCCCCTAAAGCAATCAACAGAGGCCAGATAAGATAGTGATGCGCCATAGCAAATGGCAGTAACGTACTTGCTCCGAGCGTTGCTACACCACAAATCTGGTACAAACGCATACGA
Source organism: Photorhabdus akhurstii (assembly GCF_019090985.1). Classification (NCBI taxonomy): domain Bacteria; kingdom Pseudomonadati; phylum Pseudomonadota; class Gammaproteobacteria; order Enterobacterales; family Morganellaceae; genus Photorhabdus; species Photorhabdus akhurstii. Next base: position 5,192,130 of record NZ_CP020335.1, read on the forward strand.
TTCATATGATCCGCCAGCCAACCAAACGGGAGCTGCATCAATGCATCGCCAGCAAGAACAACACTTATCATTAGTGCTGCTACGGCTTCGACATACCCACAACTCATTCCGTATATGGGTAACATAGAAAGAATGGTCCCGTCGAAAAAAGAGAAAAACAGCACACCACCACAGATCGCCGGTGCAACCTTCACAAATTGAACAATAGAGAAATTGGATTTCTTACTGTGTTGCGGCAATTTATCGCCTTTCTTCTGATCTACCATGACAAAAAGTACCAGGGAGATGATATGGATCAGAGTACAAATCAATATCGGCGCTTTATCTTCAATACCATAAAAAGCAATGATAGAAGGGCCAAGCAACTGACTGATAGTAAAAACCGTCGTATAAACAGCCAATACCCTGCCTCGTTTATTCTCTTCAGAGAGTTCATTAATCCAGGTTTCACCTAGACAGATCATTAACCCGTTAGCAGCGCCAGTCATTAGCCGCAGAGGAAAAAGCACCTCCATCGGCAACGAACCCAAAAGTGGGAGCAAACTGCCAGCAGAAACCCCTGTTGCAATCATCATGGCGTGTTTCTTACCTACCAGAGCTACAATTTTCTGGACTACCGGAGCACTCAAAAGAACCCCCAACGCCGGAGCCGCAGAAATTAAACCAATGTACAACTCATCGATACCTTGGCTATTCAAGCGTAACGCTATCATTGGGATCGTCAAACCAATGACAATGCCAATAACCGCGACACTCGTAGTAATAGTAAAAATGGCAAAAAAATTATTATTTCTATAGTCACGACTGTTCATTTTATTTATATCTATCCAGCAAAAATAAAAAGAATAAATATGAAATGAACTAAAAACAACAAATTAATAATATTATATTGAATATATTAATTCCGATTAGTTATTATTTTAAAGAGTAAATATATAACGATATATCAGCATTAAGCCCGAAGCCAGCACAATAATATTGATAAACTTCAAGAATGTTTCTCTGGAGATTTTCAGTGTCACCTGACGGCCAAAATAGATCCCCAACAACATGGCTGGAATAAATACCAGTATCAATAACAAAAATGAGGTGTCCAGATAGATACCCATGAAAACAAAAATAATCACTCTCGTCAGGGTACTGAAACCAATTAAAGTCGTCTGAGTAACCCTGAAAACCTCCTTATCAGATATCCGCCCAGTCAGATAAATTGCATAAAGGAAACCCCCACTACCAAATAGCGCACTGAAAATACCGCCACTTAGCCCAAATGGAATGGCGGCTTTAGCGGGGAATTGACGGTAGGTTTTACTGAAAAATAGCGAATAAATTGAATAGAAAACAACAAATAACCCCAACACCAGAACTAAAACATTAGGTCGGGCCATCAATAAAATAGCGGCGCCAATCAAGCTACCGACAACCATTAATGGAATAACTAACTTGATCTCACTAAACTCTGATTTCTTACCCTCTCTGGTAATATTAATCACTACGGCAGTCAAATCCACCAACGCAAGCATAGGAACAATTTTCGCTATAGGAATATAAAATGCCAGAATGGGGCTAGCAATAAGTGCAGAACCAAACCCGGCCATACCAAAAACCAGATAAGCAAAGAAAACGACAAAAATGCAAATAAGCAGATCAGGCCATGCAATTACGTGTAACATTTCTATTTCCCTGAAAACGGTTTTCAAACTAAAGTGATCATTTTCCCAATACTAATAGTTTTTCCTGTCATTTGTCAGGCCAATCTACAAAAAACTGGACACGCTAGTTAAAGATATACTTAATGTACACATGATGCTGGTATGGTCCTGATGGAAAAATAACATATTGAAATTACAATCAATTAAAAATATTTACTAGCAATAAATCACTTACCGTATATTGGGAACATATAAGGGTATTGGCAAGATAAAAGCGATACCACCAACAAACCAGAGGGCGATCTTAAAAAGAATGGTATTTCGTTAGATTGGATTGATATTGTTATTAATACCATTCATACAACGATGGTGAAAGCTCCGACGGATTAACCTGTCAAGATTATAACGGTTTAACAGGTATTTAAGCGTTAATCGAGCGAGAAAATAGTTTTTTAAAAAAAACAATATGAAATTATTTTAACGTATTAAAAGCATAAAAGAAGAATGGTTTAATTTACTGAAAAATACAGTGCTAATTATAAATCGGCTACTATTTTATCAGATGTTTTCTATACGAAACAACTAGAAACATAGGCAGTAAAACTCATGAGCTACCAGGGCAAGATCACGAATGTTTTTTAGCCAAAAATAAAATAGGTTGCTTCAAATAAAGCACTGTGATCTTATACTCTCTTTTGAGAGTGAAAACCTATATCATGTGCCTTGAGAACTTTACCCTTCATTTTTCGGCAATCCAAGACCCTCGCCAGAGTGCGAAAGTCACCTATCCTTTATTTGACATCCTGTTTTCGTCACTGTGTGCCGTGATTGCGGGCGCAGAAGGCTGGAGTGATATTCAGGAGTATACCGAAGGGCACCATGATTGGTTCCTGAAACAAGGCATGTTCAAAGAAGGTGTCCCTGTTGATGATACGTTTGCCCGCCTTATTTCGCGCATTAACCCGGAACAATTTAACCTCTGTTTTATCAACTGGATGAAGGCTGTTCATGAACTCACCCAGGGCGAATTAGTGGCCATTGACGGTAAAGTATTGCGGGGCGCTTATTCACCGGAAGAGCGCCTTTCCACGCTGCATTTGGTGAGCGCTTATGCCACCACGAATAAACTGGTGATGGGTCAGGTTAGGACAGAAAAGAAGTCCAATGAAATCACGGCTATTCCTGAGCTGATTAAATTGTTAGACCTAAAAGGCGCGTTGGTTTCCCTTGATGCGATGGGATGTCAGACCCGGATAGCTCAGGCACTCCTTGATGCGGGTGCGGATTATTTGTTCAGTGTTAAAGATAACCAAAAACATCTCCACAGGGCGATTCAAAAGGCGTTAAAAGCCCAGCGTATCGCGCCTTCGGTAAGAGAAAAAGTCATGCTGGAACAGTCGCATGGACGCCTTGAAATCCGGGAAAGTCATGTCATCAGTGCCGAGACACTCAAAGCAGAATTCCCCGCCTGGCCGGAATTAAAAACCCTTGGTGTTGTCATGGGTTACCGGCAAGAAAAAGGCCAATCACCCAGTCTGGAGTATCGTTATTACATCAGCTCAGCCCCCCTGACAGAAGAAAGCTTAGCTCAGGCAGTGCGCAGCCATTGGCGTATTGAGAACAATCTCCATTGGGTATTGGATGCGACGTTTCATGAGGATGATTGTCAGATTTATCGAGAAAATGCGGCGGAAAATATCGCGATATTGAGGCGAATTGCCTTGAATATGCTGAAAACAGAAGGCAGCAAATTAAGTATAAGAAAGAAACGAATGCGAGCCTGGATGAAAACGCAATTTCTGGAACAAGTCGTACAAGCAGGATTTTCTAATCTGAATAATATTTAAGCATTCATGCGGTTGCCCTGCATGAGCTACGAAGTTTTGTAGGTACATCACACAATTGTCGGTATGTTAAGGGGACTCTGCCAGCTATCATTGTTTTAAATTATCTTAATGCCGAGTCTTTTCTTTGGTATCTTGCTCTATTTAATTGATTTTTAATAACTTTATTATAACTTGTGACCACGGTACATGTCGTTGTAATCTAATGGCATATATGGATAGAAAAGATGTTAGATAAAAAATGATAGAGCGCCAAATTTTTGAGACCTTATTAACTAAGACAACAGAAAAACTCACTCAAGACTTGAGATCATCAAACGAGCATCATAACTCAAAAAAATTCGAGCAAAGAGTCAGAGAGGTTTTAGGAGAGATATTAACGGACATGAGGTTATCTGTAGATATGAATCCGCCTGCACAAGAGTTTCCAGACATAATTATTGGAAACTTTGGTGTAGAAGTAAAATATTCAGATAATAATACATGGAGATCAATAGCAAATAGCATTTTCGAAGGGAGTCGTAAGCAGGGAGTAGATTATGTATATCTACTTTTTGGAAAAATTGGCGGAGAACCAGAAGTTAAATGGGGGCGTTATGAAGAATGTATCATGCACGTAAGAACGTCTCATGTTCCAAGATTTGAAGTGGAAATTAATGCCAAAGAACCATTATTCGATAAGCTCAATATAAGCTATAACGACTTCAGGATTTTAAGTCCGGAAGAAAAAATGCCCTTCATTAGAAAGTATGCAAAAAATAGGTTAAAGCCCGGTGAAAGGCTTTGGTGGATTGATGATCAACCTGATGAAAGAACTCTACCATTGGAAGTAAGGCTATATACAAAACTTTCTCAGCCGGAGAAGCGAAAGTATCGAGCAGAATCAGCAGTACTTTGTCCACAGATTGTTAAATCTAGCCGAGTATCAGGAAAATACGATGATGTGACAATGTTCCTTCTAACATATTATGGCATATTATGTAATCAAGCTAGAGATTTATTTTCTGCTGGAAGTGTCGCAATGAGATCGTCGCCAGAAAGAGGTGGCAATTATATAGAAAGGGCATTAAAAGATATAGAGATCGAAATGCTTCGAGCGTTTTATGAATTAGAAGATGCCTTATTTGAAGAGTATTGGGGAGTAGTTCTTCCCAAAGAAGAAAGAATTAAGTACTGGTTAAAACTGGCAGATACCTATGCTGTAGGATGGAAACCATCAGAAACTCTATTTATAACCGCTAAATTAACGTGACACAGAATTCTGAACGCCCTCTAAGTCTTTGCAACAATACCATGACTGATAACAAATAACAGTCATGGTATTCTAAATATATTGCTTATAATTTATCGAGATATTCTTCAACGGCTTGCGCTAAATGCCAAGCTAAAACCGGTGGAACAGCGTTTCCAACCTGTCTTTCGGTTTCCCTCAAGTTCGATTCGAAAACAAAATTATCAGGAAATGACTGGAAACGCGCAGCCTCTCGCATCGAAATACGACGATCTAATTTATAATGGAACTGAATATTACCATGACATTCCGCTCTTATAGTCTGAGATGGCTTATCTTTCTTTAAACGTCTACTTCCTTGGTCTGGACTTTTTTTAGCCTTACTCCAAATATGATTAAGATTGCGATCTTCATCAACGGTTTCTAAATCATGAATCGCATCATAACAAGTCAACCATTCGTTTTTATGGAGAATATCAACAGGTTCTTTGAATAAAGGATTTCCATGTAATGTTCCAACAATAAAAACTCGCTCTCTCGTTTGGGGTACACCAAAATTGGCTGAATTATATAGTTTATAACTAACATTATAACCCAATTCACTGAAATCCTTTATAACACGGGCTAAAGACTCTTCATTATATTTCATGAGTAGCCCTTTGACATTTTCAGCAATAAAAATCTTTGGTCGTGAGCGTTTAACAGCTTCGACCATAGCAAGATATAAACCGCTGCGCTTTCCGTCTACGCCAGCTCTTTTACCATTGATAGATATATCTTGGCAGGGGAAGCCTCCTATCAGTACATCACATTCTGTAGGGGTTGAATCGATAAGTTCCCATATGTCGCCTTCAACGATATCATGAGAAAAGTTTTTTTTATATGTTTTTACTGCATTGGGGTTGAATTCATTAGCCCAAATAATTTCAAATTTTGTTTTTTTATATTCTTTATTCAAGACAGAAAAACCGCCACAGAAGCCTAAATCCATTCCGCCACAACCAGCAAAAAGCGAAACCAATTTATATTTTTCTTTTTGAAAGATATCACTATTCGATGCTAATGCCATCGATATTTTATTTTCAATCCATGCTGCTAAACTTACACCTTGCGCCTCAGCTAAAGCTTTCCATATTTCCTTTTGAGATGGAGTAATCCGTAAATGGATTTTCTCGCTTTTAATTTCTGATGTAATGCTTGTTGTCATTTCTTCACTCTCGTTCTCATCGGCCTTAACCTGATCCTTTATACATGATAAACAAAACCTGATGTGTGCACAACATAAGTTGAAAATAATTTATTTATTTTTATCATGTTGTTTTTATTGATTTTTTATTTTTTAAATGTGCGCAAAACCGTATAAAAAACGCCATAATGAAGGATGGAGTGAGAGCTTAATGAGTCAAAGAAAGGAGAGAGGGATGATTTCTCGATCTTCACTGTTTAAGCTTACTAGCACAACGACTGCATAAGTTTAATCCCTTGATAGTCTATCTCACAATTTCTAATACCTGTAAAAATCCACTCTTCAATACAATCCTGCAAAATAATGCTATCCAGTTTTTTCTTCCCTAACAATGCACACTCCCATACAACCAGAACCCTATAACCAAGATTGCTCAAATTAGATATAACACGCATATCTCTTTCTATATTATTTTTGAGCTTTTTGGTCCAATATTCACTTGTAGATTTTGGCGGCCTAAACATGTGGCACGAATGACTGTGCCAAAAACAGCCATTAACAAGTATGGCGGCTTTATGCTCGACACACACAAAATCTGGTTTGCCATATATTTTTTCACATTGGGATATGTGATTAATCTCAAGATTATTTAGGATTTTTTCAACAATGATTTCTGGCTTTGTGCTTTTTGAGTGTATAGATCTCATGATATGCGAGCGTTTAATTTTTGATATCGCTTTCATTCCATTTTCCTCCTTAACAAAAACAAATAGAATTATAGCATATTTCACAAACTAAATTTACCTCCCCTCTATACTATCTAAAAATATCTGACCTCTTTTTTGAGACTGTAATTTAAACTGACGTATTTAAGGCATCACAGAATTGTACAACAAATGCAATATAATAACGCTGCAAGTAACCCAATTTGTATTCGGTTAAATCATTTATCTGGGGATTTTGTTATGCCGATTTTTTATCATCAATTATTTAACTGGTTTATGACAGGGTTTATTCTCCGATTGAAAACACTATTAAAGCGACTCATTTTGAAAAATAGATTATCGAATTAGCAGATTCATATTCTTATTTATCTTTTTTCCTGGAAATATAAGCATTAATTAAACCCATTTTTATTTCTAAGTTTTCATTGACAGCTTTATGATGGGTAGGTTTTAAGCTATTGTTAAAATTCATTTTTTCAACCACTGATTTTAAATAAGGTTTCATAATCACGCTATACGTGGTTTTATTCAACCAATTGTTATATATAGAGTTATATGTCACGTAACGTGTGTAAGGTGTAGCACTATTTTAGAAAGTTATTTAATCAGCATAAAGATTTAACAGTTTTTTATTACTTTTGACGCCTACTTTTTATATTTACTGACACTATCTTATCAGGAACTTTAATCAGTTTTTATAGGTCACTACCCTTATTTTTTCGGATAACAACCTATCTTTAAGAGATTAAATCCTACCAAATCAACCATTTTATCCTTTTTTATTTCATTATTTTTTACGGTTTTTTTCATAAAATAACGGCAGTAAAATACTTTCATATCCTTCTGTTTCAATAATATTATTTTACGCGCTGGTTTATTTTCAATTATCTGTTAATAAATTTAGATTCAATTAACTATTCTCACTAAAAAAAGCTAATTTATTTAAATCAATTACATAAAAAACAATACCCCTGCATTTACATTTTCAAATAGCCATTGCTGGTTATAGTTAAATATAAAAAAATCGAATAACACCATTGCTGATAAATACATTAAACATGGTAGTAAATAGGCCGTTTTTAGTCACCCTTCACCTTTTAAAAACCTCGCATTAATGGAGCACCTGTTTTTTTACTCTTAGCTGATTAATCACTGTTAAAAATAAGCGTATAATCACAAAAAAAAAGAATACGCAGGTAAAAAGAGATAGTGAACCACGTTAATAAAGATAATAAATCTGTAAAGCAATTCCCATTCCGAGGTTTTTCATATTTTTAAATAAAAATTCATTTAACAAATGGTTTTCATTAGATAGCTTATGCAAATATAATAGTTTTTTTCATCTCCTAACGCGGTTTAAAACCAGAAAGGGTAAAAGGTATGTTAATGGTATTAATATCAACGCCCATTTCTTTAATAAATTTTAATCCCGTTAATCCCGTTAATCCCGTTAATCCCGTTAATCCCGTTAATCCCGTTAATCCCGTTAATCCCGTTAATCCCGTTAAATGTTTTGATATAACATCGTATTATTGGGTTAACACTGTTATTTTATCACTTTGGTTAATCAATTTAAAACCTGTTTTCTCCGATGTTTTCTTTTTCAATGTCAATATAGCATCAGATTTTTACCCGCTTTTAAAAATCCTTAATCACTTCTTTTTACCTTTAATGATTTAAGTTTTTACCTATTTATTCATGATACGCTGGCCTCTTTTCCAGATTTTAAAACCACACTGATAGACAAAAGCGATTTTTCTTAATACCTGTTTTATCACGTTCAGGATAAGACGTATTTACTTTTACTTGAATGAGAGAAAATCTTTATAACCCTTTGCTTTCAGATAGCCGAAAAACGATAAACCACACAGTCTAACCCGAGCAAATCGGGATCTGCGGAGTAAGTAAAAAGCGCTCTTTAGGTTAATTAGCTCAGTGTTTAAATCCACTTTCTTGGTCGGTCGCACCAACTTTCACCTCTCTCTACTATTCTTTATGAACTGGCTTCAGTTTTTTTCCAACCACAGCTCAGTCTTCATTAACCCACTTGCTCCAACCTATTAAAGAAACTAAACACAGATCTTATGGATACACCGACTTAAGTCACATCAATATGAAATAAAAAACCTTAGTAATGATTGTAATGATAACTATTCTCACATTAAGATGATGCCGTGATTATTGATTTTTGATGCTATAGGTTATGTCTGACCACATTGTTGTTTCCGCTAACGCTGAGCTAACCCTTGAATCGCTTTATGGCGCGCATCATGGCTGGCTGAAAAACTGGCTCACGCGCAAACTGCAATCGTCCTTTGACGCTGATGACGTAGCACAGGATACCTTCCTGCGCGTGATGGCCGGCGACTCGCTACAAACCATTCGCGACCAAAAATCTTTCCTCTGCACGATCGCCAAAAGGGTAATGATCGATCTGTTTCGCCGCAACGCGTTGGAAAAAGCCTATCTGGAACTGCTGGAGCAACGGCCCGAGGTGTTTATGCCCTCGCCAGAAATCCGTCAGTGTCAACTTGAGACACTCCAGCAAATCGACCAGATGATCGATGGTCTGAGCAACAAAACGCGCCAAGCGTTTTTACTGTCTCAGCTTGAAAATCTGACCTACAGCGACATCGCTTCGCGCCTCAATGTGTCCGTCAGTTCTGTGAAAAAATATATGGCCAAAGCCACTGAACACTGCCTGCTGTTTCGCCTGGAGCATGGACTCTGATATGAACACCATGTTGACCCATTCTCGCCGCCAGGCATTAAAATCGGCATCGCACTGGTATGCTGTACTGAGTAGCGATCAGGTAAGTCCGCTGCAAACTGAAAAATGGCAACGCTGGTACGAACAGCATCAAGATCATCAGTGGGCATGGCAGCAAGTGGAAAATCTGCGCAATCAGATGCTTGTAGTACCAGGTAATGTGGCAAGCCACGCACTTCAGGAAACTCACCTGTCGCGACGCAGGGTGATGAAAGGCATATTGTTGTTACTAGGAGCTGGCAGTGGCTGGCAACTGTGGTGTTCGGAAGTGGGGGAAGGTCTGCGGGCCGATTATCATACTGCTAAAGGGGATATTCGCCACCATCGACTGAGCGATGGCACACTGCTTACACTCAATACCGACAGTGCCGTAGATGTCCATTTTACCCCTCAACAACGTCTGGTACATCTCCGGTATGGCGAAATTGCTATCACTACCGGACATGATACCGAGGCAAAACTGTTGCGTGTACAAACCCGCCATGCACAACTGACCGCGCTAGGCACCAAGTTTACGGTTCGTCAGGAAGCCAACTCCACACTCCTTAGCGTGCAGCAACATGCCGTAGAGGTGATATTGACCGGCGCCGACCATAAATGTATTGTGCGTCAGGGTGAAAGCCTAAGATTCAGCGCCACCGATTTTGGTGAACTGACCGCGGCAACCGACGAAGACAACGCGTGGACGCAGGGTATACTAAGCTTCAGCGATAAGCCACTGAGTGAAGTGATAGCAACTCTCGCCCGTTATCGAAGCGGTATATTACGCTGCGACCCAGCCATCGCCTCGCTACGGTTAAGCGGTACTTTCCCGATAAAAAATACCGATACGATATTATCCGTCATAGGGAAGACACTTCCCGTTAAAATTCAATATATTACCCGTTACTGGGTAAATGTTCTGCCTGTAGAAAAATCGTTAACGTAAAAAATAATCATTTTCAATTGTCCCTTTTTGTTTCCTCGTTCGACTTCATAAATGAATACAGCAACAAAATGATTATGGAGACGTTATGATGCCTTTACGTGCACAGCCACTGCGCGCGCTTCACAAAGCAACACCGCTGGTAATGGCGATTCGTTTGAGCCTGTTACCGGTGGCTTGCCTAACCTCAGGGATAACGTATGCTGCGGTAGAGCCAGCTAGCGTACACTATGACATTAATGCAGGAGAACTGGATAAAGTTCTTAATCAGTACTCCACCCACGCCGGTATTACCCTTTCAGTCGATGCCAGCTTAACCCACGGCAAACAGAGTAGTGGTCTACACGGCAATTACTCCATCACCGATGGGTTGAACACCTTGCTGGCCGGCACTGATTTGCAGGTAAAAACATTGGGCAATAACACGTTCACACTCGAACCCGCCCCTGCTGCGCAGAAAGACGTGCTGACCGTGGTAGGCGACTGGCTAGGTAGTGCGCGTGAAGCTGACGTGTTTGAACATGCAGGCGCACGTGATGTCATCCGCCGGGAAGATTTTGCTAAAACAGGCGCAACCACAATGCGTGAAGTGTTGAACCGCATTCCCGGCGTCAACGCACCGGAAAACAACGGTACCGGCAGTCACGATCTGGCGATGAACTTTGGCATTCGTGGCCTGAACCCACGTCTCGCCAGCCGTTCTACGGTTCTGATGGATGGCGTTCCGGTACCCTTCGCGCCTTACGGCCAGCCACAGCTATCGTTAGCGCCCGTATCTCTAGGCAACATGGACGCAATAGATGTGGTACGCGGCGGCGGCGCTGTGCGCTACGGGCCACAAAGCGTAGGTGGTGTGGTGAATTTCGTGACCCGCGCTATCCCGCAGAATTTTGGTATTGACGCAAGCGTAGAAGGCCAGCTTAGTCCCACATCCTCACAAAATAATCCAAAAGAAACCCATAATCTGATGATTGGCGGTACGGCAGATAACGGTTTCGGCACAGCGCTTCTCTACTCCGGCACACGCGGCAGCGACTGGCGCGAGCACAGCGCCACGCACATTGACGACGTGATGCTCAAAAGCCGCTATGCACCCAATGAAGTACATACCTTCAACAGCCTACTGCAATATTACGATGGCAGCGCGGATATGCCCGGCGGCCTTTCACGCGCCGATTACAATGCCAATCGCTGGCAATCCACTCGCCCGTATGACCGCTTCTGGGGCCGCCGTCAGCTCGCAAGTCTCAGCTACCAGTATCAACCCGACCAACAGCACAAATTCAATATTCAGGGCTTATATACTCATACCTTGCGCAGCGGCTATCTTGAGCAAGGCAAGCGCATTACCCTTTCTCCGCGCGAATATTGGGTGCGCAGCATCGAACCTCGCTATAGCCAGCTCTTCAATTTAGGTCCTTCGGCCCACGAAGTAGGGATTGGCTACCGTTATGTGAATGAATCCAGTCACGAAATGCGTTACTACACCGCCACCCGCAGCGGCGAATTACCCAGCACATCAAGCCCTTATGACCGTAATACCCGCTCCGGCACCGAGGCACATGCTTGGTATATTGATGACCGCATTGATATCGGCAACTGGACCATCACGCCTGGGATACGATTCGAACATATCAAATCCTTCCAAAACAACAATGTGAAAGGCACTCGCCAGGAAGTAAGCTACAATGCGCCACTGCCTGCACTCAATGTTCTTTATCACGTTACTGATAGCTGGAATCTTTACGCCAATACGGAAGGCTCGTTCGGTACCGTACAGTACAGCCAAATTGGCAAGGCGGTGAAAAGCGGCAATGTAGAACCTGAAAAGGCCCGAACTTGGGAAGTCGGAACCCGCTACGACGACGGCGCATTGGCTGCGGAAATGGGGCTGTTCCTGATTAACTTCAACAATCAGTACGACTCCAACCAGACTAACGATACCGTTACGGCACGTGGAAAAACCCGACATACTGGGCTGGAAACTCAGGCACGTTACGATCTTTCGGAACTTACGCCTAAACTGAATAACGTTTCGGTTTACGCCAGCTACACGTATGTCAACGCGGAAATTCGTGAAGAAGGCAACACCTACGGGAATCAAGTACCGTTCTCACCGAAACATAAAGGCGCATTTGGCATAGATTACAAACCGGGTAACTGGACCTTCAACCTCAATAGCACATCTCAATCCAGCCAGTTTGCTGATAACGCTAATACCGTGCAAGAAAGCGCCAATGGAAGCACCGGTCGCATTCCAGGCTTTATGCTGTGGGATACCCGCGTGGCGTATGACTTCGGTCCACAAATGGCTAATCTGAGTCTGGCCTTTGGGGTGAAAAACATTTTCGACCACGAGTATTACACCCGTTCCTATGATGACAATAACAAAGGCATCTACGCCGGGCAGCCACGTACGTTCTATATGCAGGGTTCTGTAAAATTCTAACGTTACATTAATCCGTTCGCCGGGCCATTGCCCGGCTTTGCTATTTCTGGAGTTAAGCTATGCTTGCACCGATTCACGTTATGTTTATCGTTTTGCTCTTCTTCACCAGCCTGCCCCATGCCATTGCGATCACGGTACAGGATGAGCAAGGCAGTTTTACTCTCGATACCGTTCCCCAGCGCGTGGTCGTGCTGGAATTGTCGTTTGCTGATGCGTTGGCCGCCATCAATATCAGCCCGGTGGGTATTGCCGATGATAACGATCCGCAGCGCATCCTCACGGATGTTCGCCAGCGTATTAAACCCTGGCAATCAACGGGCACTCGCGCCCAGCCAAGCCTTGAAGCCATCAGCTCACTGAAACCTGATCTCATCATTGCAGACAGTCAACGTCATGCGGGGATCTATCGGGCACTCAAGAGCATCGCTCCCGTTTTGCTGCTAAAGTCCCGTAACGAAACCTATGAAGAAAACCTGCAATCTGCCGCGATCATCGGCAAAGTGATGGGGAAAGAGAGTGAGATGCAACAACGGCTGGCAGAGCACCGTGAACGCATGAAAGGCTATGCCAGCCAGTTGCCACAAGGCGTCAGTGTAGTTTTTGGCACCTCGCGCGAACAGCAATTTAACCTGCACTCCAGCGATACCTATACCGGCAGCGTCCTAACGGCATTAGGGCTAAAGGTTCCTACACCAATTAACCATGCAGCAATGACTTCCCTCAGCCTGGAACAGTTACTGGCACTCAATCCTGACTGGCTTATCGTGGCCCACTATCGCCAGGAGAGCATTGTGAAGCGCTGGCAGCAAGATACTCTGTGGCAGATGATGACAGCACAGCACAAACATCAGATAGCGGCAGTAGACAGCAACACTTGGGCTCGTATGCGCGGGATATTTGCCGCTGAACGCATTGGCAGTGATGCGGTAAAAATCTTCCATCATCAGCCAGTTAATGAAACACCATGAGACGCCGCCATCATCCGGTCTGGCTTTGGGGATTGCCGCTGGTTGCACTGTTTAGTGCGTTCTGGCTAAGTCTGTTTTGCTATTCCTCTATTCCCATTCCTGCCATCAGTGCGCTCAAGGCACTGGTGCCGGGTCATACACCGACGCTGCCTGAAGCGCTGGTTATTAATCTGCGGCTACCACGCAGTCTGGTTGCTATTCTGCTCGGCGCAGCTCTGGCGCTAGCCGGCGCACTACTCCAGACGCTCACTCATAATCCGCTGGCCTCACCCTCCTTACTGGGCATTAACAGTGGCGCAGCTCTGGCAATGGCGCTAGTCAGCGCTTTCAGCCCAGCGCCGCTGGCCGGATATTCCATTTCCCTTGTGGCGGCTTGCGGCGGTGGAATTAGCTGGATGATGGTGATGGCCGCAAGTGGTAGCTGGCAGCAAAAATACGATCGCAACCAGCTAATTCTGGCAGGCATTGCCTTATCTGCCTTATGTATGGCACTAACACGTATTACGCTACTGCTTGCCGAAGAGCATGCTTACGGCATTTTTTACTGGCTAGCGGGTGGAGTCTCCCATGTCCGCTGGCCTGAATTCTGGCAACTATTCCCTTTCGTAGCGGTCACTGCACCTGTGGTTTTATTGTTGGCGAAATCGCTTAATCTGCTCAACGCCGGCGATGTCAGTGCCCATACACTTGGCGTGAATCTAACTCGCCTGCGTATCTTCGTCAGTTTGGCGGTACTGACTCTGGTGGGGGCTTGCGTCAGTGTGGCGGGGCCGATCGTGTTTATTGGCCTGCTCATGCCCCATCTGGCGCGTTTCTGGGTCGGCTATGATCTGCGCCGCACACTGCCAATGTGCATATTGCTGGGAGCGGTGTTTATGCTACTTGCCGATTTACTGGCCCGTGCGCTGGCCTGGCCAGGAGAACTCCCGGCAGGAGCGGTACTGGCTCTGATTGGCGCACCCTGCTTTGTCTGGCTGGCAAGGAGGCGAACATGAATCGTCAGGTTATCTCGCTGTTAGTAATATTGCTGGCAGTTACGCTGGTGCTAGCGCTACGCATGGGCGCACAACCACTTCCCTGGGAAGCGTTAATAAGCGGCTGGCAACCCGGTGACAAACACCACTTTGTGCTAACACAGTACCGCCTACCACGTATTTTACTCGCCATCACTGTAGGCGCCGCGCTGGCGCTTTCCGGCGTTCTGGTTCAGGGCATTGTTCGTAATCCACTGGCCTCCCCCGATGTACTGGGAGTAAATCATGCAGCAAGCCTGGCATCCGTAAGCGCACTGATCCTCTTCCCTTCTCTGCCGGTACAGTGGCTTCCTCTCCTTGCTTTTGGTGGTGGAATGGCCGCGCTAATCCTGCTGCGGGCGATTGCCGGCCCCTCTTCGCCGCTGCGCCTTGCACTAGTTGGCGTGGCACTTTCAGCTACCTGGACAAGTATCACCGACTACCTAATGCTCTCACGCCCACAAGATATCAATAACGCGCTTTTGTGGCTGACCGGCAGTCTGTGGGGACGCGACTGGCAGTTTGTGGCTACAGCCCTGCCAGTATTGATGATACTGATACCGTTCAGCCTGCGCTTTTGTCGCGATTTAGATTTGCTGGCGCTCGGTGATGACAGCGCCAGCACACTGGGCGTTTCGCTTCTGCACGTACAATCCTGGGGATTAATGCTGGCAGTAGCGCTTGCCGCAACAGGCGTCGCTGTTTGCGGGCCGATTGGCTTTATCAGCCTCGTGGTGCCCCATCTCGTTCGCAGACTTGTGGGAGGACGGCATCGCTGGCTTATACCAGCATCCATGCTTATGGGCGCACAGGTTCTGCTGCTAGCCGATTTGCTGGCAAGGAGCATAGCACCACCAATGGAACTGCCTGCTGGCGTACTGACCGCCATCATTGGAGCCCCTTATTTCTTCTGGCTTTTAGTGAGGACACGTTAAATGCAACTGGCTACGGAAAAGTTATCTGCGGGCTACGGGGAGAAACGCATTCTAAATGACCTGTCGCTCACCCTTCCGACAGGGAAAATCACAGCGTTGCTCGGCCCCAACGGCTGTGGGAAATCGACATTACTGAAATGCTTTTCGCGGCTATTAACGCCATTATCTGGAAAGATAACAATAGATAGTGAACCTTTAGCGCACTTTTCCTCACGCAAGCTCGCCAGACATCTGGCGCTCTTACCGCAACATCCTCTCACACCAGAGGGGATCGCTGTCCATGAATTGGTTGCATACGGACGCAGCCCCTGGCTTACATTCTGGGGGCGTTTAGCATCTCATGATCGTCACCTTGTACAACAAGCAATGGAAAAAACGCAGATTAGCCATCTTGCCGATAAACGCGTTACCGATCTTTCAGGCGGGCAGCGCCAACGCGCTTTTCTGGCAATGGTTCTGGCCCAAGATACACCAGTGGTACTGCTCGACGAACCCACTACATATCTTGACATCAACCATCAGGTGGAATTGATGAAGCTACTGCGTGAACTGAACAACGAAGGAAAAACAGTCGTGACCGTACTTCATGACCTCAATCAGGCTAGCCGGTACTGTGACCACCTGGTGCTGCTTTCCCAAGGGCAGGTTGTCGCCCAAGGCTCGCCCGAGGAGGTCATGACCCCGAAATTATTACAGCAGGTATTCAGCATTAAAGCGGAAATTCACCCCGAACCAGTTTCAGGTAAACCAATGTGTGTAGTGTGTTAGGAGGGGAA
Source organism: Photorhabdus akhurstii (assembly GCF_019090985.1). Lineage (NCBI taxonomy): Bacteria > Pseudomonadati > Pseudomonadota > Gammaproteobacteria > Enterobacterales > Morganellaceae > Photorhabdus > Photorhabdus akhurstii. The sequence continues at coordinate 5,208,604 of NZ_CP020335.1, forward strand.
CTAGTGTAGCGTGTTAGCTCTCTTCTCTAGTACGGCTTAATATGTTCGGCTTTTTGTTAGAGGTTGTGTTGGGATTAATTACTTATTCCTTCCAACCCACAAAGCTGAGCTTGAATGTATATGAATCCAAGCATTTATTTAACTGAAAGGATATGCAAGATGGGCAGCAACGACATAGGTAATGAAGTAATAAATTTAGTCAAACGAGTTATTACACCTACGGCCATCATGGGGTTCATTGCGTTGTTTGTTATTTGGTTTTATCTTAACCGGTTAGATATATTTATTAGCTCCGTAACATTTAAAGATCTTTTCATCGTCATTGCATCAACTTTTTTATTCAGCGTAGTAAATAAGGTTTCATAATAGTGCTACACTCATTTTTTGTCTTCCCGGCTTTTGCTGTGATGAAAACGATGCCAAAAAGGCATCAACATAATTAAGCAACTGCCACATAAATTGACAACAATGATTTCGCGTTATTGTCTCATGGAGCGATTGCCATAACCGTTCTATTTTATTTAGCCACGGTGAATAGACGGGTGAAAACAACAGGGTAAATTTGGGATGTCGTGCCAGCCACTCCTTTACCTTCTGACTTTTATGAATACTGTAGTTATCTAAGATTAATGTGAGAGTTTCCGCATAGGGATGTTGATGATTCAGTTCATCTAACATTTTGATAAATAAATCAGAATTCTTTTTTATTCCTTTAACATAAGCGACTTGCTCTGTCTGGGCATTGAGGCAGCCCGCAAGGTAATGTTTTTCGTTTTTTCCCGGGGTGATAACCCGTTTTTGTTGTCCTTTGAAACACCAGCCCGAGCCGATTTTCGGGTTGAAATCAATATCCACCTCATCTTTCTCCTAATATTCAGGATCAGGTTGTTTTACCGTAGGCACCGCTCTGCGCCAAACAATCCCCACCTGAGCAAAATAACGATAGTAGACATTTTGCGTCAGAGAGAGGTTGAGTCATTCATTGAGGGTATGAGTCATGAGCTCAAGGTCCAGATAGCCTAACTCTTGGGGGGATTGCTGTAATAAGAAAAGCAACAGGTTATAGAGAGGGGAGAGATCCCAGACAGCAGGTCGGCCAGCCGGTAAACTTTTGAGTCCTTCGAGCCCATATAATGTAAACCACTCAACCCAACGATTGATGGAAGAGCGCGCTACATGAAGGGTTTTGGCGACATAAGTCACCATCAATCCCTCGTTGAGCATCAACAACGCCGTCAATCGACGGGAATAGTTCTTATCGCGGGTTTTATGGATAAGTTTTCTCATTTTCTGGCATTCATCTTGAGGTATGGGTGCTATAATAAGCATCACTCAGTCCGTATTGGGGTTTGGGATTTTTCGCAATTGATCAGATCGCAAAAATCGGACTCAGTTCTCTTCCAGTGATCTATTATTTTGAAAATTTATTTAGATAAAAATTTTTAAAATCCCGGTAATGCGACAGATAGAAAAGGATCAAAATGGTCATGATTTCACTGGGATACATGTGACCTTGTCGGCGGCGTAAACGATGCCCGCTATCGAGACAAAATTGTTCCCATTGATGGATGAAAAAACGGCAAAAATCATCGATATCACAAAAATTTCAACTAAGTTGTCCATAGTCTGTTCTTCCCCGGAGCTGTTTCGGCATACACTAAAACACTGCTCCTGGAACAGGCTTCATGTCAATTTCTTATCCAGAATTCGAGTTAAGTAATAAATTTTACTAATTTTCCGTGGGAATATTCCAACATCCAGGACTTTCACTGTCGAAGAATTCTACTCGGATGTTTTGTCCCAGATTCTGCTTAATCAATAGATTAGCTCTGTTGCAATATGCCCGATCTCTTCTGAAAACAGATACTGCGACTCTCTGTATCCCTGTTCCTGCCATTCGTTTTAGCAGATGTATATCATGTTCACCCATTCCCCAACCTAAAATCACCAGATTTTCTCTCAGTTCGGCAAGAACTTCCCGATAAACTTTTGATAGATAGAAGCTGTTTTGGATAGAGTTAACCTTCTGCTTATACGTTCCTTCACTTACGAACAGAGGGACAACTTCCTCACTTTTCCAGCGTTCCAGAATGGATTCAAGCAAACCCGCTCCCCTGATGTGAATTTTATGTTCCTGTTCTACACGGTTTCGACACAATACGAGGCTGCCATGTGGATAAAAAACAAGCGTATTAGATTGCTCATCGCCATACGGCGTTCTTAACCGCTGCCAGTCCTCTGCAAAAACGCCTCTGCCAAGAAAACAATCTTTAAATTTGTGGCGATCCTGAATATCTAAACCATATGTCATAGTCCAGTAAACGATAAGGTCATAGTTGAGCGAAATAACCGTGTTGAATCTTTTCAGAAAATCGTAAATATAGGGCAGTTGCTCGCTGACTTCATTGTGTTCAGGATGCACATCGCGAACGGCCTGAATAAGGCATTCACGAATTCTGAGGTAGGCCCCGTGGGTACGCACGTCCTCGATTTGTAAAGATTTATTGACATTAGATGCCTGCCAGACAATACGGAGGATAAGTTCAAAATCTTCAGTTTCAAAAAAGTCAAAAAGCCTTCGCGCATCTTCCGCCAGGCTCTCTCGTTGTCTGACGTATTCAAGCAGAGATCCATACGCAAAACGCGGACTGACAGCGATACTCGCGCCATTGCCCAATAAGATAGTACCATCATATCTTTGCGCAAGTTCAGACCAGGGGGAAATAACAAACGGCATTCTTGATTTTCCAGTCTATTAGAAAATTATTTCTCTAAATATAAACATGTTATGTCAGCGACACAACTACGAGCACAAAAGCAGATGGAATTTTTACTATTTAAATCATGGACATATCATTAATTCAAGAAATCAATCATCACCGGTATTTAAAGCCGAATGTCCATGTAGCTATTATCTTCATGATTTTATAGACTATCTCTCCGACATCGTCGTTTTACGGTAGTTAAGCATCCCCTCCGAATCATCAACAAAAATTTATGGTCAGGTAATGAAAAAAGAAGCCGTCACGAGCAATAACAGATCAGAAGAAATGCGCGAGGCGGAATTCGGTTTCTATGAATTTTTCGCCGGCGGCGGTATGGCCCGGGCTGGTTTGGGTAAACAGTGGCGATGCCTGTTCGCCAACGATATAGATCCGATAAAAACGTCGAGTTATATCGAAAATTGGGGAGCTAGACATTTTGATGACCGCGATGTGCGTGAAATCAAACCAGGCGATCTGACCGGGCGTGCTGATTTAGTTTGGGCCTCATTTCCCTGTCAGGATTTATCGCTGGCTGGCAATGGGCTTGGGATCGGCGAAATCGATGCCAGCGAGGATGAAACCACGCGTTCCGGCGCGGTATGGCCTTTTCTTGATTTAATAGACAAACTTGGCGGGGAAAACAGGAAACCACCGACACTGGTTCTGGAAAACGTCCTTGGGTTATTGACGCTGGATCAGGGACGCCATTTCGCTGCGATATGCCGTCAATTAAGTAAAATGGGTTATCGGTATGGTGCGATGATCATTGATGCAAAGCACTTTCTACCACAATCCAGACCCCGTGTGTTCATCGTTGCGATTAGTCGTCAGGTTTCCGTTCCGGCGCGTTTATGTTCGAATGAGCCGCTGTCGCCGTGGCACTCGCCCTCGCTACTTCGCGCCTGCGAGACGTTTCCCGAGGAGGCCCGCAACGACTGGATTTGGTGGACTCCCGGCGATGCGCCGGGTTCCAGAACAAAAGAACTTACCGACCTGATTGATTGCGAAGATCAAAACGCATTATGGCACTCTTCCGATGAAACCCGAAGACTGATCGGCATGATGGCGCCAGCGCATCTGGCGCGCCTGGCGAAAGCGCGAGAGTCAGGGGAAACAACGATAGGCAGTCTTTATCTTCGCATGCGCAAAGAGAAAGGCGTCAACCGACAACGGGCTGAAATCACGTTTTCGCCCGTCGTCGGTTGTCTGAGAACGCCGAAAGGCGGCGCGTCCCGTGCCCGTATTATCGTCGCCGATAAAGACGAAGTGAAAACGCGCCTTCTGTCGATTAAAGAAGCAGCAGCATTAATGGGGCTGCCGGAAGATTTTATCCTTCCAGCAGCGAATCAATCAGCATTTAAAATCATTGGCGACGGACTTGCAGTTCCTTCCGTCCGTTTTCTGGCCGAGCGCATACTGGAACCTCTAGCTGCGGCAGTCCGAAACGGCAACAATCAGGCGGAAGATAAACAAGCATGAACTGGACGCCGCCTGTTACGCCCGATGGCTGGGAAATTAAGCTGGTCGATTATTTTCTCCGGTTCAGCACCGACGGCGATGCTCAGGATATTCGCTGGTTTGAAGTGACGCCGTCGACGCTCGCGGCGGCATTCGCCGAGAACTGCGTCAACGCGGATGAAATAGAAAAAGCGTTCCAGTCCTGTATGTCGAACATACCGGATCTGCCGCAGCGCCTTGAAAGCGGTATGATGGAAAGATCCAATGACAAAACGCCCGGATATTTTACTTATCTTGTCATGACGCTACTCATTAGCAGTCAATTCGATGTTCAGGGGGAAAGCAATGATTTTCGTCTGAAGTTACAGAGCTGGCTGCGGACCGGACATATCTATCAGAACTTGGCAGGCGTTAATGCCATGTGGGAAGCACTGGTAGAATGGATTGAACGACGAATTCAGAAAGGCGAGCCTTATCGTCGCCTGTGTCTGCCGGAGATCCCCCCAAGCTGGAGTCATATCGGTTATACCCTGCGTCTGACTTTTCCCAAGAAAGCGGACCTGCGCTTGATGAACCGTGTTCTTACGAACCATCCGCAAGCCGTTTCCAGTCCCCGACTGTTAATCGACTATTTTCAGGCCGCGATTCAGCAAGAGAACGCCTCTTATGCGCTGAAACAGGCATTCGACGAGTTTAAAAATGCCTGGCTTTCAGGTCGGAGGGCGCTTGCCGACATGCCCTTCTGGCGTCTGCGCCAGCGAGCTATGGCGTTATTCTCCGATATTGAGACGCACAAAGCGATCATTGATATGCGCGTCGATTTCGACGATTCGCGATGTTATTTCAGCGCCGCCGACGAGAGTGACGAAAGTGTTTTCGCTTCCTCGTTATCCGAAGCGTTGGCATCAGCTGTCGCCGTTAACAGCGAAAATCTGGGAAAAGCCGTCCAGAGCGGCTTACTCTTTTTTATCAACTCGGCCACGGACGCTGGAGAGCGATAGCCGCTCCCGATACGTTTTCTCCACGATTTCACATCGCGTTATCCTGTAAATATTCCATGCGAATAAGCCAATATCTGAACGATACGGTTACAGAAGATGACTGGCTTCTGACTATACGCCCACTGAGCCACCATTTAGCAAGGGATATATTTCGCGTACTGAAAGCGTCATCGGATTTACTGGATGAACAGATTACTCGCCTACAGTTTTACGACGGAATAAGAGTGCCGGGAGGATGGTTAGGATTACCTGCTTTTTTACCGTCCATTAAATCAGACACGCAAAATTACAGAGTTTATGCTTCCGGAGAAAACTTCGCGAAAATCAACGTCAGGAAGACAGATGGGCGATTAATGTCATCCATGCCACTCAACGGCGAGTTTATTATCGAACCCGAGCTGGGGATAGGTGAGAAAACATTGCCCTGGCGGCAGCGAGTGCGTTTTTTAGATCGGGCCGTGCCGCATCCGGCGCTGGGAGAAAGCGCAAAATATAAACTCGAACGTCTTACCGAATGGGCATCTTCTTCACTGAAAACGCCGTTATTCCGTGCTGAAGCTTCCCTGATAATAGAAGACCACGATGTACGTTGCGAGCATCTTCTGGAGGCGATTTACGCAAACGGTGCCAGCGGATGGGAGGAAATTGAATTAGTCGCGCTTCTAAAACGCGTTGCCGACAACGTCAACATATGGCATCTGATTCGCTGTCTGCATGACGCAGGTCTGATTGAACCACGCTTGCGCCAGTCCTGGAAAGGTCGGGTATGGACGTTAGTCAAACCTTCATTGCTTCAAATTCGCAACGGAGAAAACAGCCTAGTCGTCGTGGAAGGCGCCGTCTGCTCCAGCCTTATAGGTGATTTTCAAAAAGCGGTCTCAGCGCTGGGCGGTAAATGTTTTCGTCGCGGCGGCGTAAGCGTCTGGTCTCCTCCTGTGTTTGGCGCGGAAATCGATGATCCTGTCGAGTTATCCCGAGTTATGGAATGGCCGCTTGTCGATGCGCCGTCGACGTCTGATATGACGCCTCTCGCATTGATGTCGGCGCACCGTACTGCCGAACTGCACGTTCAAGCAGCCGTCTGGGACTGGCATTCCGGACGTTTCTTGTCGCATGCGAATTCAGAGAACGCAACGGTACTTTTAACGCGTCATGTTCATCCGGGCGGGCGCGATCATGATGTGTACAAGGTCGTTTCCCGGCGCAAAACGGCGTTTTTTTTGTCCCGAACCACCGCGATTATTGCCGCAAACGTGAATGCGCATCGCCCGACGTTCAGGCGCGTCGCGGATAATCGCTTTATTTGCATTACCGACGACTGCGGCTTGCCTGACGCGCTGGCGACGGGATTACGGCGCAGCCTGCTCAGGAACGGCGGTCCGACTGAAGCTGGATATGCTTATCCTCTAGACAACGTTTCTTTCCGTTGGCTGAACCGACTGCTTCCGGGATGCTTCCTTTCGTACGCGTGGGATGCCGATCATGACGCAAATCATTTAGTTTCCACAGCTCGCCATTCCGGCGGTAAAACGCGCCTAAGATGGGAAAACGGGCATCTAGCGTTATGGGCTGAAAAATAAGGAGGAGAATAATGAAAGATATTCCTTGGTATATTGGCCGATACGATCGACGAAACGATCGGTTTTCATATTTTAAAGTCGTCGCACAGCAAACTAAAAATGGTTGGTGCGCAATCGACAACCCTAAAAAAATGTTCCCCCGTACAGGAGAGGTCGAACTTATCGGATTCGACACTTCGCAGCTACGGCCAAATGATTGGATTATCTTCCAGATTGATTCAGGCGTGCGCAGCAAACTCGCGCGAGCAAAGCATCCTTGCCGTATTTATCCTTACTATGATTTATCCTCGGCGCAGTCTCTCCTTGCGTCTCGTCATCGCCTGAACCTCGAAGGAATTGAAACGCACGGCGAACCGGGGCAGTGGGCGATCCGCTTCGATACTGACAGGTTCATACTGGCGAATCTGACGGAATCAAAACCAGGCCATTTTATTCTGTCCAGAAACCAGCGCGTTCCTGAATACACGTTTTATGAAAGCGGAATAATCACCGTATCCGGCCAGTCAGAAAACATTAAGACGTTTTATATGCCCAGAGCGGATGTTTCGCCCAGTCAGATCCACGACTGGACGCCAGATAGACACTACATTGAAAATGTGGTTCAGCTTATCGCCGGCACCGACTCATCAATGATGATCGCTTCGTGGCTCCGCAAACACGCCGACGAGCAAAACGGGAAATTAAAATCCGGCGTAGACGATCTGCTGGCCGCCGCTCAGGCTCTTCGTTCTGGAGAACTGGCGAAGAAACTCGAAGAAGAGGATTCCTTAGCCCGACAACTCGCTGAAGCTGTATTGCATGACGGCCATATCTCCGACCTGCTTGAAAACCAGATACAAAACATCTCAGAAGAAGAACGGAACAGATTACGCTCCGAGGAGCAAAAAGCGCTCGATGAAGAGTTTTCCTCTGAGCGTCAGCGCCGTCGCGAAGCTATTGAAGCGGAAATAGCGGCCTTTCAGATGGAGAAAAAAAGCGAGAGCGAGAATAAACTTGCGCAACTTCGTCTGAGCGAAGAAGAAAAACTACGTGCGGAATTCAAAGAAAAACAAATAAAAATAGAGAAAACGCTAAAACGTGAGAAAGCAGATCTCGAAAGCGAGATCGATCGGCTGAAAAACGCCCTTGCTGATTTATGCAACCAAAACGAAAGTCAGCGCCGGACGCTGACCTCTTTGATTACCGAGCGTGAAAGGTCTTTGGCCTCTCTTCGGGATGCCGAAGAGCGTGCAGCCCTAGCGCAGGCTGAGCTTGAAAAAATCAATATCGCTATTGCAGAGAGAATGCGCCGGATGGCCCATTCAGCGATTCCTGAAATACGTCTCCCTACTGAAACGAAAGTGGTATCTTGCGCAGAGTTTGGGCTTATCGTTAGAGAAAATAAATTACTGACGCATAATGGAAAGATATTGATGGAGCAGTTCCTGGCGTTAATGCTGGCTGGCGAATGTCCATTGCTGCATGGCCCTGAAACTCAGGATTTTCTGGCTATCGCCGAATCGCTTATTTCTTCAGGCCGTTCTATCCGACAGATCGCCGATCCAACGATGATCTCCTATGAAGATCTTTGGGTTCGCGCAGGAAATAGTCTGGCAACGCCGCTTTACCAGGGATTATTATTGAGCGACGCCTTCCGCCCTCGTACGATCCTAGCCGTCATAGAACGCGTCGAATGTTCCGCTGCACGCTTCTGGTTGCCTGCGCTGAAAGATAGATTGCGCAGCGGCGATCTGCCCCGACGCTTTCTGCTCTGCGGCACAATTGAAAACGAAGATTGCGAAGAAGCGGAAGAGACGAAGGAAGAGCATCTCCGCCTGCAAGTGGAAAACGCCGTCGTTCACAATGCGATTGCGCTATCTCCCCTTTATCTATCCGCCGAACATCATAGCGAACTAGACCCGGGCGCTGAGCCGCAAGGTTCTATCCAGGAAAAACTCGTTATCGCGGATGGAATGTCAGGCGATCGACTGAATGTGGTAAATACGCTGCGGGCGACGAGGGCGGCGTTGGAAGTTGCATTGTTCGACGATGAAAACAAAACTGTACATCAGAATCGCTTAGTTGATTTGTTCGCTGATTTACAAAATAACGAGCTCTGCGCCCAATAGATTACAGGAGAAGGAAATCATGTTAGATCCGATTGGCGGCTTTCGTCGCATTCAGGACTTCTTTATTTCATACATTGAAACCAGCTTCCGAATTGCCGATCCTTTGGTCGCGGCATCAAGGCGCAAGCTGCTGAACAGCAGCGGGGAGTTCGCAGCAGAACCTTATATTGAACCCGTTTTACGGTATATATCTTCGGATAACTATCTTGAAGATTTGGCCGATATGGAAAACGGGCCGCTAAACTGTCTATCTTCGGAAGGCCGAAAAGCGTTCGTCGAACTGGCGTTATCCGGTCTGTTTGATTCGAAACTCGGCGACGAGGTCTGGTCGCGTCGTTCAGTCCATGCGCCTTATCTTCACCAAGTGAAAATGTTGGAACGCGGCATTCATCCAGGCTGCCCTGGCATAGTGACATCGGGTACAGGTTCAGGAAAAACGGAAAGTTTTATGTTGCCCATACTGGCCGCATTATCGAATGAGGCTGTCGTCTGGCCCGCGCCTTCCGACGGTTACCTGCAAAATCGATGGTGGAATGAAGCTGGAGCAAACTGGGTCTCGCGTCGTAAAGGAGAAAAACGCCCGGCGGCGGTCAGAGCGTTGGTGCTTTATCCGATGAACGCTCTGGTTGAAGATCAAATGGCGCGTTTGCGTAAAACGCTGGATGCCGATGAGGCAAGGCAGGTTATGGAACATCGTTTCGCCGGAAACCGAATCTTCTTCGGGCAATATACCAGCGCCACGCCGGTTACCGGTTACGCCAGCCATCCCCGTCTTTTCGGCGTCAGTTCGGAGAAAAGTCGCCGCGTCCGTAATCTTGAAAAATTACGTAAGGCGTTGAAACGAATCGATAGCGATCAACAGGCAGCGCGCACGTTCGACGAAAAAGAAAATCCCTCGGAAAAGACCCGATACATTTTCCCTTCGACAGACGGCGGGGAAATGGTTTCACGCTGGGATATGCAGGCCGTGCCGCCTGACGTTCTCGTCACGAACGCCTCAATGTTGGGGGCGATGCTTTCGCGTGAGGTCGAAGATGATATTTTCGATATTACGCGCGAATGGCTGATGAATAATGACGATGCTTACTTCTATCTAGTGTTCGATGAACTGCATTTAATGCGCGGCTCCTCCGGTACGGAAACCGCTATGCTGATTAAATCGCTGATTATTCGGCTCGGACTTGACGACCCTAAACACCGTTACAAGCTGCGTTTGCTGGCATCTTCCGCATCACTGCCGATGGATGGCGCGGATGGCGAACAATCGCGGAAGTACCTGCGGGATCTCTTCGCGCCTTTCGGTACTTGCCGCGATTCTCTGGATGCCGGCAGCGATGAGCCGGATTTTTGGCATAACTGCGTCATTCAGGGAAAACCCTTCATACCACCAAAACCGGAACAAAAAATCGTTGCGCGGTCTTTTGCCGCATTAATGCGAATGGTTCTTACCGGACAAGGCGGCACTGTTCGTCGCGTGGAGATGACGGACGAGCTAGATCAGGCTTTGCTTGATGCTATGCTGGCCCTTGGTGTGAAAGAACAAAATAGTCGACAAGGTATTAAACAGGCAGCGGAAATCGCAGCCGCATTATTAACGAACGCCTGTATTGAGAAAGACGGCGAAATGCCGCGTGCTATGCCTCCCAAACACATCATCAACGAAATTTTTCTGAAGGAAAATTGGAATGGGGAGGAGGAGCTAGAGCTTGCATTACGCGGGTTAATGTTGTTGCGCGCTCTTCCGGATTCCGGGCTCGCCTGTGAGAAGCTTGCCAAAGCTACGCCGGCTTTTCGCTTGCATACATTCGTCAGAAATATTGAGGGTTTCTTCGCATCCGTATCGCCGGGAGAACAAAAAGCTAAATTCGCCGATTTCTGTCTGGAACGCGGCCTGTCACACGCGCCCTCAACCCCAGGAGGAGAACGCGGTCGCCGTTTATTCGAAATGTTGTACTGTGAAGCATGCGGCGATTTACTGCTCGGCGGTCAGAAGGGGCAGAATGACGGCGAAATGGTTGAATTATTACCTTCGGCGACCAATCTTGAAAATCTTCCCGAACGCCCCGGCTCTGAATATTACGATGATATGACGCTGGATGAGTTTGCGGTTTTCTGGCCTGTCGATGAACCCCCAGCAAACAGCGAAAAAGACTGGGATGTCTGGCAGAAGGCGGCGCTTAATCCTGTTACAGGCATTGTGACTGTCGGGCAAGAAACATCGGCGACGAATGCTGACGCGGTTCGCGGATATCTCTATTTCCAGAATTCGGTCGCAACTAAAAAAGGCGAACCTGCGAAAAAACCTTCCGCGCAGCCTTTCTGTTGCCCTAACTGCGGTATTGACTATTCCAGTCGACCGGCGACCAATCGTACCAGAACGCCCATTCGCGCATTCCGTACCGGCGTGACTAAATCATCCCAACTGGTGGCGACGGAGCTATTCGAATTACTGCATGCGATCGGCGCGGATGCGAAGAGTATTGTTTTTTCAGATAGCCGACAGGATGCGGCGTCAATGGCGCTAGAAATCGAACGCTTGCACTTGCGCGACTTACGTAGAGAAATTCTGGTTACGGCTGCCAGAGCGATTATTAGAGATGCTGAAAAAGAGTACATTTCAGAAGGTGATATTGAAGAAGAAAAGGCCAAAGCCAAACAATCCGAGAACTACGATGAGTATGTCCGTCTGTATGAGCTTCAAAAAAGCCAAGTGGGTATTACTGATCTTTGTAAATACAGACGGGTAAAAATCGACAAATTATTGGAATCTGAAGGCGATTCAATCGGAAGAATCACATCTGAGCTAGCCGGACTGGGAATATCGCCCTACAAGTACCGATCTAATTCAGATGAGGATAATAGCACTGTTTGGCATGCCAATTTTATTAAAGAAGGTGAAGTCATTAAATACAGTGAAAGACTTCCTTCTCCAGAAAGAATGAAGATAAAAACGAAAATATGCGACGATCAATTCGAACTGATAGATGACGTTATTTTCTCCAATACTTTTTTCGCACTGGAAGAAACAGGACTGGCATATCCATGCATTTCAAATAAAGATGACATACCGGAACTTGATGCATGGCTAAGGGTTTTTTCCAGCGTCTATCGCGTTAAAGAAAATAAATATTTCGATGCCAAACAAGCTGTCGACTGGAATACAGGGAAAGATGTTGACAAAGAAAAAGTTAAGCGTGTCGCCAAGGCTTTATTCAGCGACAACAATTACCAAGAGAATCTGACAAAAATTCTGGATCGATTCGCCGCTCAAGGACATACGGCAGGTTTATTCAATATCGGCAAGCTATATCTCAAGGTAGCTAAACCAGGCGATCCTTACTGGCAATGCGGCAAATGCGGGCGAATTCACTTACACATAGGATTCAAACATTGTACTCGCTGCGTAAAACCGCTCAACGCTGAACCCTGCGGCGTCGTTGAAACGTTATGGGAAGAAAATTTTCTTGGCAAACGTATTACGCGTGGTGAGCGGGACGGCGTTAAACGTTTCCGGCTGAATGTCGAAGAATTGACGGGACAAACAGATGATTTTTCCGATCGACTTCGTAAATTCAAAGGCATTTTCGTCGATAAGATGAGCGAACTCGAAAAGCTGGATGCGGAAATCGATATGCTTGCCGTTACCACAACGATGGAGGTCGGCATCGATATTGGTTCGCTTCAGTCAGTTTATCAGGCCAACATGCCGCCTCAGCGCTTTAATTACCAGCAGCGCGTCGGCCGGGCCGGGCGGCGCGGTCAGGCATTTTCTTTTGTGATCACGTTTTGTCGTGGGCGTACCCATGACGCCTATTATTTCGCTCATCCTCGCGCAATTACCGGAGATCCGCCGCCTCCGCCCTTCCTGGCGGTAGATCACGACGCTATTCCATTAAGGCTAATGCGGAAAGTATGGCTTAGAGCCGCATTTAATCTTTTGCGCGAAGAGGATCACAAAAAAAAGGCGACTTTCCCTAGCGATATACTCGTTCCACCTGATGTTCATGGAGAATACGTTTCGACGCATGACTATTATCATGATGATAACGCGAACTGGGCTGAACGATTGCAGGGCGCACTGGAAGCGACTCAGAATATACGCGAGCGTTTTATTGAAGCCGCAACGTTCGACCCAGAGCAAAAAAAACGTCTTTATTCCGAATTGGATGCTGAAAAAACAATCAAAGAAATCGCCGAACTGAGCGCTTACGCTCCTGACGACAGCGTAGGGCTAGCCCGCTTTCTAGCCGAACGCGGGAAGCTGCCGATGTATGGAATGCCGACTCGGGTACGCAACCTGTATCTGGGATTACGCAAAACAAAAGGACTGAATGATCAAACAGAATATGAATGGTCGACAATGGATCGCGATCTTGATCTTGCAGTTTTCGAGTATGCCCCTGGCTCGGTATTGATTAAGGATAAGAAAAAGCACGAAGTGATCGGCTTCACCGGCAATTACCGGGAACCACAAGTCCAGAACAATCGAGTTTCAGATCTCTCGACGGTAGGTTCATGGCAGGAATCGTGCCGCTATGTCGCAATTTGCTCGGCATGCGGTTCCGCGAAGCTGGAGCAGAATCAACCTGATAACGACATTAATTGCGAGGATTGCGATACTCCTATCAGCTCAGACGAATTTAGACTCTACATAACCCCTGCCGCTTTCCGCACGGATTTCGAGCCAAAAGACGATATGGACAGCTTTACCCGCATGTCATTAAAAACAACAGCGACCGTGTTGCATAAAGGAACACCGGAAAATTGTGGTTCTTTTATTGTACGGCGCGGCGCTGTTACTATTTTGCGACTTAACGATGGGCCGATTAACGGAGAGAAGGAAGGCGAACGATTTACCGTTGATCTGGCGACTGACCAAAAAGCGCCGATTCCCTTAGCTACCTACTCCTCGCCGATTAAAGGAAGTCAGGCGATTGATTCAAACTGGCCTAGATTACGCAATAATTTTAATTTCAGATGGCAGTGTACTGGCGAGAAGAAAAGCTTTGGACTTGTATCAAGCAAAGAGACTGAGTCGCTTCACCTGGAATTAATGAAATTCGATGCTCGCCTTAATCTGAATATGGTCTCCAGATATGGCGAGTACATGAATTTACCCACACGAGCGGCGGCTATCAGCGCAACTCAGATATTAACGCATAAAGCCGCGCTCTATCTGGATGTATCACCAGACGAGTTCGAAACCCTTGAACCCCGGTTGCACCTTGGTAAACCTATATTGCAAATCGCCGACGCGCTAATCAACGGTTCAGGATTATGCAGACGACTTGCCGAACCAGAGGTTGCTGGCGGTCCTCCTTTGATAGTCACATTGCTGCATGACATTCTGGAAGATAAGAGCGGTTGGCCGATGGTTGATTTCCTCAAGAAGAATCATCCCTCTCAATGTCAAACCGCTTGTTACAAGTGCATACAGCGCTACGGCAACCGCCGGTATCACGGCTTGCTGGACTGGCGTTTAGGCATGGCCTACTTACGTGCAATGGTTATGCCCAAATTCGCATGCGGCCTGAACGCCGCCGACTGGGATCAGCCGGAGATGAAAGGATGGCGAGAAAGAGCGTTTGAGCTAGCGGAAGACGCCGAGGCGCTGCGGCCAGAAACTATCAAATTGTCAAAAGAGCATTCATTGCCGGTTCTTATCGGAAGACAGGATGGAAAAGAACTTTGGCGTGCGGTCGTCACGCATCCATTATGGCAATGGCGAAACTCCGAACGTGATGCCTTGATTGACTCTTTTGGATTGGTTGATGAGAAGTCTCCGCTACGATTTATTGATACGTTTGAACTTGAAAGACGACCGTTGCGTACGCTGGCGAACCTTAAACAGGGTTAAAATATCGCAACAGAGTTTATTGCAACTGGTTAGTATTTTTAGCTGAAGGCGCTTTCGATACGAAAGCGCCTTTGAGCAACGACATAACATAGCGAGGTTTTATGATAGACACATTTACTCCGGCTAAACGAAGCTATGTTATGTCCAGGGTTAAAGGGAGAGATACAAGTCCTGAACGAATCGTCAGACGCCTCGTCTATCATGCCGGGTTTCGTTATCGGCTGTGCGATCCAAGACTGCCAGGGAAGCCCGACTTAGTCTTTTGGGGAAAGCGCAAAGTTATATTCGTACATGGCTGCTTTTGGCATAGTCATAAGGGATGTCGGCGGAATCGAATGCCAAAGTCAAATCAGGAATATTGGTCTGCAAAACTCGAAAGAAACAGAGCAAGGGATTCTCTGAATTTGTTGAAACTGCAAGAAATGGGCTGGCGGGTATTGATTGTCTGGGAGTGTGAAATTAAAGAAACGGATAAACTTCTAGAAAGATTGAAAGTGTTTTTGAAAGAGTGACACTGAAGAATAAAATTCTGCCTGAAAGAATATTTCGTTAAATTGGTGCTCATCGAGATTTATATAAAAATTAGTAAAGAAACCGATTTTTATTCGAAAGAATTCGGTGAGGATTATGAAGAAAAATTAACTTTGGCTTTAGATATATATACCTGTGCTCATTGAAACTGCATGATTTTCGCCCAAATGAGGTTCATGGTATCAGTCATGAAAATATTCATTACCGATGAACAAAAAGCCGAACTTGAACACCTCCATCACACCTGCCGTGATAAGAGAGGGTGTGATCGCATCAAAGCAGTCCTGATGGCCTCTGAGGGCTGGAGTTCAGTGATGATCGCTCAGGCCCTGCGTCTTCATGAAACGACCATTAATCGTCATATCAGCGATTATCTTAATCACTGCAAACTCAAGCCCGAAAATGGCGGCTCTCAGAGTCATCTCAGCGAAACACAGACTCAGGCACTTATCGCTTATCTGACCGCGAATCTTCTGCCCACCACACAGGCGGTTATCCGTCTTGTCAAAGAAAAGTGGGATATCCGTTACACCGTTCCCGGCATAAATAAATGGCTGCGCCACAATGGATTCAGTGATAAAAAACCGACCGGCGCGCCACACAAGTTCAACGCGGAACAGCAACGGGCCTTTATGGAAACCTACGGGAAACTGAAGCAGGAAGCAGGAAGCCGGAGACCATGAGCCCATCCTACGCAGGGGACGAAACTGGCTTATGGCTGGATGCGCAAAGGCCGGAAAACCACGGGAAGCCGTACCCGTCTGAACCTGATGGGGGTCCTGAATCTGGCCGATATCAGTCAAACGGTGGTACGCGAGTATGTTGTGGTCTAATATTCCCGGACACATCAAAAGCCTGTTAATGTGACAACAGTCAATTGAGGTGTAGTCTATGAACAATCATCAAACATCAAACTAAACGTCGCTTCTCCACGGAATTCAAGCTGGAGGCGATTACACAAGTTATTACACACCGGCAACGTGTGCCTGATGTGGCCCGGGCTCTCGAACTCGACCCCAGCACCTTGCGCAAGTGGATAAAACAATATCAGGCCGAACTGAACGGGATTACCCCTTCCGGTATCGCGCTGACACCTGAACAACAGCGCATTAAAGCGCTGGAAGCCCAGGTCAGGCGTCTGGAAATGGAGAAAGCCATTTTAAAGCAGGCTGCCGTGTTGATGAGCGAAACCCCCGGCAAGTTTACGCTTTAATCACACGGCTAAGTCGGCGTTGGCCGGTCACTGACCTTTGTCGTCTCTTGAATGTTTCTCGTAGGGCTTATTATGCCGGGAGCCGGAAAGGGATTGATGATAACCGACTGAAAATTAAGGTGCGGCTCAGGGAACTGCACTCAGCCAGCCGTGGGGCGGCGGGGAGTCGCACGTTAATGTACCAATTGAGAAAAGCCGGTATTCCGATAGGTCGCTGGAAGGTGCGTCGTCTGATGAAAGAGTCCGGTCTGATAAGTCGCCAGCCGGGGGGACATCGTTATCGGATTTGCCCTGAGGAGTCAGTGGCGTCACCGAACCGGGTAAGACGTGAATTTATCCCCGGGGAACCGAACATCCTTTGGCGCGGGGATATCAGCTATATCCGCACGGGGAAAGGGTGGAGTTACCTGGCGGTGGTGATGGATTGGTATTCACGTCGTGTCGTCGGTTGGGCGATGTCATCAACGGCAGACGCAGAGCTGATTTGTCGGGCACTACGTCATGCACTGGAGATACGCAGGCCGGAAAAGCGAGTGGTATTTCATTCAGATCAGGGAAGTCAATACAGCAGTAAGCGTTACCGGCAGTTATTATGGAGAGAAGGGGTCATACAGAGTATGAGCCGACGCGGAAACTGTTGGGATAATGCCCCTATGGAACTGTTGTTCAGAAGTCTGAAGAGTGAATGGATACCGGAAGGGGGCTATCCGGATGAGATGTCGGCAAGGTGTGATATCGGCCAATGGCTGATGGGTTATTACAGTCAGTGCCGTCCTCACCGCTTTAATAATGGCGCTACCCCGGTAGAGAAAGAGGAATTCTGGAAAAAGGCTAATAATGTGTCCTAAATTAGTGGACCACAACACCTCAAGCGATTTTAATAATATCAATGTGGGGGCAATAAAAATCCATACGTTGTGGGGGATAAAATGGGGGAAGAGTAAGTATTTTCCTTCTGTCGGTATAGAGCTATTTAATTCATTCATAATGTATGCTTAACACCATCCCATTTATTAATATCCAATAGAGCACTCACATTATTTTATAATTAGAAAATCATCTTATCTTTATTTAAAGAAAAATAAAATGGGTAATCAGTGGGGGAGTTTTATTTAAATGTGGGAAGTAATAAAATAATGGTGTTTTTTTAACTTTAACTATTTACAGATAGAGTCCATGAAAGGATAATTATTTTATGTCACCACTCAGGGAAATATAAAATATGATTCAACAGGATTGGCATCCAGCCGATATTATTGCCGGACTGAAAAAGAAAGGAATAACATTAGCCGCTTTATCAAGGAACGTTGGACTAGCTTTATCCACACTGGCAAATGCACTGACACGTCTCTGGCCTAAAGGAGAAAGAATTATTTCTAATGCATTGGGAGTTGCACCTGAAATTATCTGGCCTTCCCGTTATGAAAAATAACGGCATTAAAATATCCATACCAGAGAGACTTTATAATTCTTAAAAAAACATTATTAACTCAAGACATCTATTGTCCACTATTCAAAGTGGGCTTTTTTATACAGTCAATTAATGTGTTTCTATATGACTATTTACTATTTTTATTTGAGAAAACGTAAGGAACAATAAATTCTTTTTTACATTGATCCAAATAATCCGCCCACCATTGTATCATTAATCGCCGTTCCTCCAAATGTTCAGATGTATGGATATAAGCAGCTCGGACACCATTACGCTCTGTGTGGCTCATTTGTCTTTCAACTGCATCTTTTGACCATAGCCCTGATTCAACTAAAGCGCTACAAGCCATCGCTCGGAAACCATGCCCGCATACTTCCGTTTTTGTATCATATCCCATCACTCGTAATGCATTATTTACCGTATTTTCGCTCATAACTTTATTAGGATCATGGTCGCCGGGAAAAAGCCGTTCATTGTCCCCACTAAGCTCTTTAAGTTGCTGTAAGATATCTATTGCCTGATTACTCAACGGCACAATATGGGCTGATTTCATTTTCATGCCACGGTAAGAATAACGAACTCCTTCAATTGGATTTCGTTGACCAGGTATTTCCCACACTGAACTATTAAAGTCAATTTCATCCCATCGTGCAAAACGTAACTCACTAGAACGTACAAAAGTGAGTAAAGTCAGTACCACCGCTAAACGTGTAATTTTCCTGCCACGGTAATGACTTATACGTTCCAATAATTCAGGAAAGCAATTGGATGACAATGCAGGATAATGTTTAGTTTTAGGCATGGTCAGCGCCCCAGCCATATCTATAGCCGGATTACTGTCGATAATGTCATTTTGTACGGCATAGCGCATGATAGCAGTTACCCGCTGTTGGAGCCGTTGAGCTACATCATGCTTTCCTGCATCATCCACCATTCGGATAGGTACTAATAGATGACTAGTCTTTAACTGACGGATATCAATTTTACCAATATGAGGAAAGATGTATTGTTCAAGGCTGCGCAGTACACGCGCCCGGTTATAGTCACCCCACCGCTTATTACTGGAGTGCCATTTCCTAGCAATAGTTTCAAAATTGAATTCGCCTGATGCCTCAGCTTGAGTCTCTTTCTGTGTTGCTTTGGGATCTATACCATTAGCTATCAGTTTCTTAGCCTCATCACGTTTAGCTCTGGCATCAGCAAGAGAAATTACCGGGTAAACCCCAAATGCTAACCTGTCTTCTTTTTTATCAGTAGGTCGGCGGTATTTCATACGCCAGTATTTTGAACCTCTCGGAGTAATTTCCAGATACAACCCGCCACCATCAGCGAGTTTATAGGCTTTATCTTTTGGCTTTGCTGCCTCTATTTGCCTGGCATTGAGTTTCATGTTGGGGGCACATTATTAATCGAATCGGAAGATGCCCCCAATTATGCCCCCACAGATATGTGGATTGCAACGGACGATAATAGACCTTGATAGACTATTTTATTTGATTTATAAGGAGTTTTCTTGGATAAGTGGACTTTGGTGAACTGCTATGAACATAGTCATGGTGCCGAAGGCCGGACTCGAACCGGCACACCCGAAGGCGGTTGATTTTGAATCAACTGCGTCTACCGATTTCGCCACTTCGGCACTGAAGTAGTATGCGGAAAACGAGGGCCATTATACCTGTCAGCGATCTGTTAGCAACTGTTATCCTTCTAACTTTGGTTTAAGTGTTGAAAAAAAGATCAAACCCATCTCTCAACACAAATGTATGTTCAATTACTGAACATAAAAGCTCTAAATAAATACACCTAGCAATATCTTTTCCACCTGAAATAGCGCCTTCTCTACAATAACAGAGAAAAAACAACTCCCCCCGAGACAGTTTTTACAATCATCGTTAGCCGAACCACCTGACGCTGATAGACAACCTATAATCAACTTATATAATCTCAACATGATAATTCGCTATGAGGTAAATGGTTATGACGATTATTAGCTGGATTGGCGCCGGGATCTTTTTGGGCATTGTCATTGGTGCGTTGATGGCATTGTTTAAAAAGAATAAGTAGCTGTTGCTGGTTTCTCTATCCTGTTCCTGTATTCACCGGAAGTATGCCTGATTGGTCAATTCAAAATGAATAAACAGTTTTTTAAGATCTTCTCTGTTTCTACCATGATGTTGGCTCTCGCAGCCTGTTCTTCTTCTGATAAAACATATTCGGCAAAGTTTCTGCAACCGAAGAAACAACCATTGAAATGGGAAGTGTTCGAAGGAAATGCGAGAACTAAAAAGCTGGCTTCACAGTTGGTTGATCAGTATGCACAGGATATTTTCAACGGCAGCAATGCGCAAGGCATGGCGATGGTGGTGATTGATAATAATCAGACGGTTTACCGCAGTTTCGGTGAAACCCGTCCGGGAAGCGGCATCCGTCCGAAGCCCGATTCAATCATTCGTATTGCCTCGCTAACTAAGTTGATGACCAGTGAAATTATGATCAAGCTCGAAGAGGATGAGGTTCTACGCTCCACCGATCCATTGCAGGATTATAGTTATTATGGCGTGAAAGTGCCCCTGTACGGCCCTCTTCAACCTATCCGGTTATTCCACCTGGCAAGCCATACCAGTGGTTTACCTCGTGAGCAACCGGGAGGTAGATGGGGGCGTCCTGTTTTTGTCTGGCCTACACAAGTCAACCGCTGGACTTGGTTAAAGACAGCTCAATTAGACTCCGCACCAGGCACAACAGCATCTTATTCTAATCTGGCTTATGATTTATTGGCAGATGCGCTCTCTAAGGCTACAGGTAAGCCATACACCCGTTTGTTATACGATAAGATCACTGGCCCTTATTACATGAAAGACACTACACTGACACCAAACCATTCTCAGTGTGCTCGTTTGATGGAAAGTTATAAGCCGAGTCCGTGTCTTAATACGATTGCTGCGGCAGGCAGTGGTGGAATTTATTCAACGCCAAAAGATATGCAGCGCTGGATGCAGCAGTTTTTATCATCAGACAGTCAGTTACGTAAACAAACTGCGAGTCGCGAACAAGGTATTTATTTTAAGCGTTCCGCTCTGGCTTCAATTAAAGGGATGGATGTTGCCGGTCAGGCAGATGGCGTTGGCCTTGGGTGGGTTTACATGAATGGCCGTGGCGATGTACCGGGTATTTATCAGAAAACCGGTGGCGGCGGGGGGTTTAATACGTATATGGCAATGATCCCCGAACAAAATATCGGGGTGTTTGTGGTAATTACTCGTAAACAACGCAGCCAGTTCAGTAGCGTAACAACGGGGGTTAATCAACTGGTAACCGCATTGTCGAGGAATCACCATCAGGCTTAAGCCTTTTACGTCTTAAAATCGAGAGCCCAGGATAGGGTTTCTTAGCCAAAAACCCTATCCCTATGGTTCCCCGATTTCTAAAAACTACTGTCTCTTAAGGAGTAAGTAAATACTCACAATAAGAAACGATAAGCTTGGTAACAGTGCTGCCAGAACCGCAGGCATGTTGTACACCAGGCTCAGTGGGCCAAAGATCTCATTAAGTACATAGAATAGGAAGCCAAAGCTGATCCCTGTTACTATCCTCACCCCCATCGGCACGGTACGCAATGGTCCGAAGATGAAAGAGAGTGCCATCAACATCATTACTGCAACTGAAAGTGGGGCAAATATTTTTTTCCACATATTCAGTTGATAACGTCCTGACTCCTGCTCACTCTGCTTAAGGTACTTGATGTACTGATATAAACCACTAATGGAAAGTGCTTCAGGCTCCAGCGCTACCACATTTAACTGTTCTGGCGTCAGGAGAATTTTCCAGTCAGCGGAAATACGTTGTGAGCCAGTGATTTTTTTGCTGTCTGTCAGATCAGATTCTTCCACCTGAGAAAGCTTCCACAGGTCGCTATCTTCATCATAAACCGCACTGGCTGCATACTTTACAGAGAGTAGTTTTTTATCATCACTAAAATGATAGATATTGACGCCTTTAATCTCTGTATCACTCACAATCCGCTGGATGTA
This sequence comes from Photorhabdus akhurstii, assembly GCF_019090985.1. Lineage (NCBI taxonomy): Bacteria > Pseudomonadati > Pseudomonadota > Gammaproteobacteria > Enterobacterales > Morganellaceae > Photorhabdus > Photorhabdus akhurstii. The sequence goes on from NZ_CP020335.1 coordinate 5,230,580, forward strand.
GATAAAATCGTCCCCATCTTTCGCCCACATACCTTTAGTTGTTGAAACCAGAGAACCACCAAGCATCTTCTGAGCCCGGTAATTACGCGCCATCTGTTCACCTTGTGGCGCGACCCATTCACCAATAACCATTGTCAGGATCACCAACGGAATAGCCGTTTTCATCACTGAACCAGCAATTTGCATACGGGTAAATCCAGAAGCCTGCATGACCACCAACTCACTACGGGTTGCCAGCGTACCAAGTCCCAATAAAGCGCCAAGCAAAGCGGCCATCGGGAAGAATATCTGAATATCTTTCGGTACACTTAACAAAGCATAAAGACCCGCGGAAATAGTAGTATATTCCCCCTGCCCCACTTTTCTTAGCTGATCAACAAACTTAATAATGCCGGAAAGTGATACCAGCATAAACAGCGTCATCAGAATAGTCTGTAGAATAGTCCGCCCGATATAACGATCCAATACACCAAACATCAGGCTACTCCTCTGTCTTTGAAACGAGCCCGAATCCTACGCATCGGTAAGGTATCCCAAATGTTGAGAACCAACGCCAGCGTCAAATACGCCCCGTTGACTAACCACATCCAGATAAGGGGGTCCAATTTACCTTTACTACCGTTAGAACGCAGGGAACTTTGTAGTAAGAAGAAAATGAGATACAGCAGCATCGCTGGCAACATGCTTAGTACCCGACCTTGACGCGGGTTTACCACACTCAAGGGTACAACCATCATGGCCATAATCAGTACCGAAAGCACCAGAGTCAGACGCCAATGGAACTCTGCGCGGGAATCTTTATCATCATCCTGCCATAACTGAACAATAGACTTCTGTTCAACTTTATTACTATCTACGATTGATGTCTGATGCCCAACAATTGCTTGATAATCACGGAATTCAGTGATCCTAAAATTACGCAACATGGCAGTACCTTCATAACGGGTGCCATGATTAAGGATAACTACCTGTTTGCCATCAGGCCGCTCCACCATATGACCACCATCAGAGATCACCACGGAAGGACGCTGATTATCAACGGGACGAAGTTGGGCAAGGAATACGTTTTCAAATTTATTGCCATGCACGTTGCCAATATAGAGCACCAAATTACCATCGTCGGAAGGTTTGAACCTCCCTTCCATGATCGCCGCTAAACTTGGATTAGCTTTAGCATCAGCCACCACATGTTCTTGATATTTCGAGGACCACGGCATGAGCCAAATGACATTCACTGCCGCTAACGCGGAAGTTAACAACGCCAGAATAAGCGCCGAAACTACCAGCACACGCTTGCCTAAGCCACACGCATGCATAACAGTTATTTCACTTTCAGTATAGAGTTTACTGAAAGTCATCAATACCCCAAGAAACAGACTCAGGGGCAAAATCAACTGCGCCATTTCAGGCACACCTAATCCTAATAAGGATAAAACTAAGTTTGCCGGGACGTCCCCTTCCACTGCGGCACCCAAAACTTCTACTAACTTTTGACAGAAAAAGATGAGTAAAAGGATAAAAAGTATCGCAACTTGGCTTTTCAGGGTTTCCCGTACTAGATATCTAATGATGATCACGCTTATTACGCCTGTGAAAACTTGTCTTTTTGCAGGAAAATCGCTAACTTCATTGTATATATACCATTTATTATGTGCATCAGTTTGGCTTCCTCACTGCTAAAATGATATCGAAGCATTCCATATTCAGGTTCCCAATCAGAACATACTTATATAGTTAGCTAAACAATAACAAATAGTGGGTTTAGCTTAACATAAATAGTTAATTTTCTATGGGGTAGATTAATGCGGAACGCTATATTTTAGCGATAGCATCCGTCTTTGTCTTTAAGATTCAGGAGAACGCATGGAGTTTAGTGTAAAAAGCGGTAGCCCGGAAAAACAACGTAGTGCATGTATCATTGTCGGCGTTTTCGAACCTCGTCGCCTTTCCTCTATCGCTGAACAACTCGATAAAATAAGTGACGGTTACATCAGTGCATTGCTGCGTCGCGGTGAACTAGAAGGCAAAGTTGGTCAATCACTGCTGCTGCATCATGTTCCCAATGTGTTATCTGAGCGTATTCTGCTTATCGGCTGTGGTAAAGAGCGCGAATTGGATGAACGCCAGTATAAACAGATTATTCAGAAAACTATCAATACCCTCAATGAAACGGGTTCAATGGAAGCAGTTTGCTTCTTAACAGAACTGCATGTTAAAGGCCGCAATAATTATTGGAAGGTACGCCAAGCGGTGGAAACAGCGAAAGAGTCTCTCTATGTTTTCAACCAGCTAAAAAGTAATAAAAATGAGTTGCGCCGCCCACTGCGTAAGATGGTTTTCAATGTTCCGACCCGTCGGGAGCTAACCAGCGGTGAACGTGCAATCCAACACGGCCTTGCCATTGCTGCCGGTATCAAAGCGACCAAAGATCTTGGTAACATGCCACCCAATATCTGTAATGCAGCTTATCTGGCTTCTCAGGCACGCCAGCTCGCAGATTCTGCCAATAGCCATATTACAACAAAAGTGATTGGTGAAGAGCAGATGAAAGAGCTAGGCATGCATGCCTATCTGGCGGTTGGTCAAGGCTCTCAGAATGAATCTCTGATGTCAGTCATGGAATATAAAGGCAGTTCTGATAAAAATGCCAAACCCATCATTCTGGTTGGCAAGGGCCTGACTTTTGACTCCGGCGGTATTTCAATCAAATCTGCTGGCGGCATGGATGAGATGAAATATGATATGTGTGGGGCGGCAACGGTTTATGGCGTGATGCGAGTGGTTTCTGAGCTACAATTACCACTCAATGTTATCGGCGTCATGGCAGGCTGCGAGAATATGCCAGGGGGTCGCGCTTACCGACCTGGAGATATTTTAACCACCCTATCTGGTCAGACTGTCGAAGTACTCAACACCGATGCCGAAGGCCGTCTGGTTCTGTGCGATGCGTTAACTTACGTTGAACGTTTTGATCCAGAATTGGTCATTGATATCGCTACACTAACCGGGGCTTGCATAACGGCGCTTGGTAACCATTACAGTGGATTGTTATCCAACCATAATCCACTGGCCCATGAGTTACTCAATGCCTCAGAACAATCCGGTGATCGCGCATGGCGTCTGCCAATGACTGACGAGTTCCTCGAGCAAATCGATTCTAACTTTGCCGATCTGGCGAATACCGGCGGCAGTGCGGGTGGTGCGATTACCGCAGCCTGTTTCCTGTCTCGCTTCGCAACAAAATATCACTGGGCGCATCTGGATATCGCGGGTACGGCCTGGCGTTCAGGTAAAGCAAAAGGCGCAACAGGTCGCCCGGTTGCACTACTGTCGCAATTCTTGTTAAATCGGGCGGGAAGTGCCGGTATCAATAACGACGATTGATTTGATTCCTCTCTTAGTTTATCAAAAGGGCATTTGACAATGCCCTTTCTCCGTAACAGAGACATTATGAAAAGTGCCACGTTTTATTTACTGGAACAGCCACCACCTCAGGCAGATTTGCAAGCTCACGAATGGCTGGCATGTCAATTTGCGGCCGACCAATGGCGAGCAGGAAAACGGGTGCTAATTGCCTGTGAAAACCAGCTACAGGCAGAAAAGTTAGATGAAGCCTTATGGCAACGGGAGCCTCATCAGTTCGTCCCACATAATCTTGCTGGCGAAGGGCCAAGATATGGCGCGCCGGTTGAGTTATGTTGGCCGCAAAAACGGGGAAATGCCCCTCGTGATATCTTAATAAATCTGTTGCCGCAATTTGCAGACTTTGCCACCGCTTTCCATGAAGTGATAGACTTCGTTCCTATAGATGAAAATTTGAAACAGTTAGCGCGTGAACGATATAAATCATATCGCAGCGTCGGCTTTAATTTGACCACGGCAACGCCGCCAACATACTAAGTATCAAGATAAAATGGAAAAAACACCCGCAACTCAAACGCAAGCCGAGCCATCTCTCGATAAAACGTACAATCCTAAAGAAATTGAACAGCCTCTTTATAACCATTGGGAGAAAAGTGGTTACTTCAAGCCGAACGGCGATACCAGCCGTGAGAGTTTCTGTATTGTTATCCCGCCGCCAAACGTGACCGGCAGCCTACATATGGGCCACGCGTTTCAGCAAACCATTATGGATACCATGATCCGCTATCAGCGGATGCAGGGTAAAAATACGTTGTGGCAGTCCGGTACTGACCACGCAGGTATTGCTACTCAAATGGTGGTTGAACGCAAGATCGCAGCAGAAGAAGGCAAAACCCGCCACGATTATGGCCGTGATGCGTTTATCGATAAGATCTGGCAGTGGAAAGCAGAATCCGGCGGCACGATTACCAATCAGATGCGTCGTCTGGGTAACTCCGTTGACTGGGAGCGCGAGCGTTTCACTATGGATGAAGGTCTGTCCAACGCCGTAAAAGAAGCCTTTGTCCGTCTGTATCAAGAGAATCTCATTTATCGGGGGAAACGGCTGGTTAACTGGGACCCGAAATTGCACACTGCAATTTCCGATCTGGAAGTTGAAAACCGTGAAGTTAAAGGTTCTATGTGGCATCTGCGTTATCCATTGGCCGATGGTGTCACGACCGCAGAAGGGAAAGATTATCTGATCGTTGCAACTACCCGGCCTGAAACGATGTTAGGCGATACCGGCGTGGCAGTTAACCCGGAAGATCCGCGTTACAAGGATTTAATCGGCAAAGAGATTATTCTGCCATTAGTTAACCGCCGCATTCCTATTGTCGGTGATGAACATGCGGATATGGAAAAAGGCACCGGTTGCGTGAAAATCACACCAGCCCATGACTTCAATGACTATGAAGTCGGTAAGCGCCATGCCCTGCCGATGATCAACATCATGACCCTTGATGGCAACATCCGTCATGCAGCCGAAGTTTTCGATACCAATGGCGAAATTTCTGATGTTTACAGCTCTGATATTCCGGTTGAATACCAAGGCATGGAACGTTTTGCGGCTCGTAAAGCGATGGTTGCTGAGTTCGAAAAACTAGGCCTGCTGGTTGAAATTAAACCTCATGATCTGACTGTTCCTTATGGCGACCGCGGCGGTGTGGTTATTGAACCCATGCTGACTGATCAATGGTATGTCCGTACCGCGCCTCTGGCGAAAGTGGCTATCGAAGCCGTTGAAAATGGCGATATCCAGTTTGTACCTAAGCAGTATGAAAATATGTATTACTCCTGGATGCGCGATATTCAGGATTGGTGTATCTCTCGCCAATTATGGTGGGGCCACCGTATTCCGGCATGGTATGACGCCAACGGGAATGTTTATGTTGGTCGCAGTGAAGAAGAAGTCCGCCGTGAAAACAATCTGGGCGCAGACATCGCTTTAAACCAAGATGAAGATGTACTGGATACTTGGTTCTCTTCCGGTTTATGGACTTTCTCTACCCTTGGCTGGCCTGAACAAACCGAGGCGTTGAAAACTTTCCACCCAACCGATGTGTTGGTGAGCGGTTTTGATATCATCTTTTTCTGGATTGCTCGCATGATCATGATGACCATGCATTTCATCAAAGATGAAAATGGCAAACCTCAGGTTCCCTTTAAGACTGTCTACATGACCGGTCTTATCCGGGATGAAGAAGGTCAGAAGATGTCCAAATCCAAAGGGAATGTCATTGACCCACTGGACATGGTTGACGGTATTTCTCTGGAAGATCTGCTAGAAAAACGTACCGGCAATATGATGCAGCCACAGTTGGCCGAAAAAATCCGCAAACGTACCGAGAAGCAGTTCCCGGCAGGTATCGAAGCGCATGGTACCGATGCCCTACGCTTTACGTTAGCAGCGCTGGCCTCAACAGGTCGTGATATCAACTGGGATATGAAGCGCCTGCAAGGTTACCGTAATTTCTGTAACAAATTGTGGAATGCCAGCCGCTTTGTTCTAATGAATACAGAAGGTCAGGATTGCGGCCAAAATGGCGGTGAAATGGCGCTATCACTGGCTGATCGTTGGATTCTGGCTGAATTTAACCAGACAGTAAAAGCTTACCGTGAAGCACTGGATACATATCGTTTTGATATGGCTGCCAATATTCTTTATGAATTCACCTGGAACCAGTTCTGTGACTGGTATCTGGAGCTTTCTAAACCGGCAATTAACAAAGGTTCAGAGGCAGAAGTTCGTGGCGCCCGTCATACTCTGATCGAGGTTCTGGAAGGATTATTGCGCCTGGCTCACCCAATTATTCCATTTATCACTGAAACCATCTGGCAACGGGTGAAAGTGGTTAAAGGAATTGAAGCAGATACCATTATGCTGCAACCATTCCCTGAATTTGATCTAGCGAAAACTGATGAGTTGGCGCTGAACGATTTGGAATGGATTAAGGACGCAATTATTGCAGTACGTAATATCCGTGCTGAAATGAATATCGCACCAGGCAAGCCACTGGAAGTTCTGCTACGTAATGCCGATGCTGATGCACAACGCCGTGTAGCGGAAAACCTGAATTTTATTCAGGCAATGGGCCGCTTATCTTCCGTCACGCTTCTCTCTGCGGGTGAAGAAGCGCCGATTTCTGTCACTAAACTGATTAATGGCGCAGAAGTATTAATTCCAATGGCTGGCTTAGTGGATAAAGAAGCTGAACTAAGCCGTTTGAATAAAGAGATTGAGAAACTGGATAAAGAGATTGGCAGCATTGAAGGCAAGCTGTCAAATGAAGGTTTCGTCAGCCGTGCGCCCGAAGCTGTTGTCGCCAAAGAGCGTGAACGTCTGGCAAGCTGCAATACATCAAAAGAGAAGCTGCTGGCTCAAAAAGAAACGATTACCGCGTTGTAATCTTTTCAAAAAGTAAATTCTCACCAAAGCCACTGCAATTCATTGTCAGTGGCTTTTTAATTTAAATAGTAAACGACAAAATTAATAATAAGATGTAAGTTGAATCTATTCCATATAAATGCCATCAAGAATATTGAAAATAACCATACCTACTTCCTTAACATGAGTGAATATTAATTTTTAAATTTACATATCTTAAATGACAATATGATATAATTTTATTTTATATATAAATCATTATAGTTAGCATATTATAGAGAGAATAAAATCATATAAATACATTATTACAAGCAAAAAGGTAAACAATAATGCAATTTTAGTCTAATTTAATATTCAATTATTTATTATTATGAATAATTTATTTCATTAAGCACTATCAAGGTAGCAATAAATTAATTTACTCATTTATAAAAACCCGGAGAAATAGAATGAGAACAATTCTTACCCTATTATTGGCAAGTACTATCCAATTTGGCCTAGTACATTCCGCTAATGCAGAATCAACCCTTGATAAGATTAAATCCACCGGCACATTCAGAATAGCGACGGAAGGAGCTTATCCACCATTCACTTATCACGATGCCTCCGGTATTTTAACTGGCTTCGACGTCGACATTGGCCGTGAAATTGCACGCCGATTGAATGTCAAACCAACATTTATTGAGGGAAAATGGGACGGACTGATTGCCGGGTTAGATGCGGGACGTTCTGATGCGGTAATTAACCAAATTGCGATTACACCTGAGCGCAAGAAAAAATATGACTTCTCCATCCCCTATATCACATCGCAAGCGGTACTTATCATTCATAAAGATAACAATAACATAAGAACATTCAGCGACTTACAAGGCAAAACCTCAGCACATACTCTAACCAACAACTTCGCTCAAATAGCCAGAGATAACGGCGCGGAAATTATCGGCACGAATGGATTTAGTCAGGAAATTGAATTGGTTAGTACCGGCAGAGCCGATGCCACTATTAATGATAATCTATCTTATCTGGACTATAAGAAGCACAAACCAAACGCACCAGTAAAAATTGTCGCAACTAGCCCCGATGCAGGGCTGACAGCCGTCTTACTTCGTCAGGGAGAGTCAGAACTCAAAATTGCTATTGATAAAGCAATAACTGACATCAAAACCGATGGTACCTATCAGCGTATCTGGGCTAACTATTTTGGTGATAATCCTTCCGAATAAGTGCAATATTCCCTTAACAGTTCCCTGAAAGTTAAAGACAAACTCTGTCCAGGGGACTTTATTATTAACCTTGTTGAATTAAACAGCCAGAAAATATTTTAATCAAACATTAGATATATTGATTTATATAAATCACTCTATATATCTAAAATGACAATATGATATAACTATATCTTATATATGTAAGTTGACAGCTTGCCATATGATATTTAAAAAAATCACTATAAATGTATATACCCTATGGATTTCAAGATGGATCGCGACGGCAAGGGAGCGAATCCTCGGGAGAATAGGTAACTATGTGACCGGGGTGAGTGAGCGCAGCCAACAAAGAGGCAACTTGAACGATGACGGGTATAGTTATATTACACACAATAGGGAAAATATATGGAACCCTCCTGGTTCAATTTAGTACTCGATTCTTTTTGGCCTATGCTTTATGCGGGCTTTACCTTCACTATTCCACTAACCCTCATTACTTTTACTCTCGGTATCATACTGGGTTTTATCGTGGCGCTCATCCGGCTTTACGGGCCAAAACCGCTTATTGCCGTCGCCAAATTCTACGTCTGGCTGATCCGCGGCACGCCGTTGCTGGTACAACTGTTTCTTATTTTTTATGCCTTACCTAGCGTCGGCGTTACGTTAGGCGCATTCACCTCAGCGGTGATTGGCTTCACTTTGAATATTGGCGCTTATACCTCCGAGGTGATTCGCGCGACTTTATTGTCTGTACCAAAAGGGCAGTGGGAAGCGGCTTATTCTATCGGTATGAGCTGGACGCAATCATTACGTCGGATCATTCTACCTCAAGCCGCAAGAATCGCGATTCCACCACTATCAAACACATTTATTTCACTGGTGAAAGATACTTCACTGGCCTCAGTCATCACCGTACCGGAGCTTTTCCTTGCCGCACAACGTATTGCTGCGGTGACTTATCAACCTCTCATTCTTTATACTGAGGCGGCAATACTTTATCTGATAATCAGTTCAGTGTTGTCATCACTACAAGCCCGTCTAGAAAAGAAGTTTTCGCAAAAGAGTGACACACAGGAATTAAAAGATGATCCAACTCTCCGGCATTGAAAAAAGTTTTGACGGGCACAAGGTCCTGACAAAAATCGATCTCACCATTGAGGAAGGCAGCCTGACCGCACTGATTGGCCCATCAGGAAGTGGCAAAAGCACGCTATTACGCTGCATCAACTTATTAGAAATTCCCCAAGCCGGGAAGCTCCAAATCGGCAATGAAAGCATGACTTTCACCGGCAAAGGTCGGATTGCCCACAAGGATATACAACGGATTCGCCAACAAACCGGTATGGTATTCCAAAACTTCCAGCTTTTCCCTCATCTCACGGTCATTGAAAATATTATGGAAGGGTTAATCTGGGTTCAAAAATGGTCACATGAACAGGCTAAACAGCGAGCGCTTGAACTACTGGAAAAGGTTGGTATGTCACACAAGGCCGATGTCTTTCCAGCCACACTATCCGGTGGTCAGCAACAACGCGTAGCGATTGCTCGGGCACTGGCGCCTTCGCCCAAGGTGTTATTGTGCGACGAGCCAACTTCCGCTCTTGATCCAGAATTATCGCAGGAAGTTGTTGCCGTATTAAAGCAGTTGGCTAAAGAAGGAACCACGATGTTAATGGCTACCCATGATCTGCGCTTGGCAGCAAATCTTGCCCACGACGTCATATTTTTAGAATCCGGGGAAATTGTCGAATCGGGAACGTCGAAAACGATTTTCACCCGAGCCGTTAAACAACGTACTGTGGAATTTGTTTCAACCTTAACCAATACTTTACCGGATTGGGAGATATAACCCACCGTTAAAATAACCTTGCCGTAATTGATCCAAGAATCAGTTAATGACCATCAAATAAATTTTTTAACAGTTTGGAGAAAGAAAATGAAAACGTTGTTCACCGCATTATTAGCGGGTGTTATTCAATTCGGCATTGCATATTCTGCACATGCAGAGTCTGGCCTTGATAATATTAAATCAACAGGGGTATTCAAAATCGCTACCGAAGGAACTTACCCGCCATTTACCTATCACGATGCCTCAGGAGCTTTAACTGGATTTGATATTGATATTGGCCGCGAAATCGCACGACGTCTGAATGTCAAAGCCGAGTTTACCGAAGGCAAATGGGATGGGCTTATTGCCGGGCTGGATGCTAAACGCTATGACGCGGTACTCAATCAGGTCGCTATTACGCCAGAACGCCAAAAGAAATATGACTTTTCCGCACCGTATATCATATCTAAAGCCGTACTTATCACCCGGAAAAATAATGACAATATAAAAACGTTTAGCGATCTGAAAGGTAAAACCTCCAGCCATAGCTTAACCAGCAATTATGCCCGGTTGGCAAAACGTTTCGGTGCGGAAATCGTTCCTACCGAAGGATTTAATCAGGCCATCGATTTGGTTGCTACAGGCAGGGCTGATGCCACTATCAACGATAATCTGTCCTATCTCGATTTTAGGAAACACAAACCCAATGCACCGGTAAAAGTTGTCGCGTCTGAACCCAATGGCGATCCAGTCGGTGTGCTAATCCGTAAAGGCGAACCAGAATTACAAGCCGCTATCGATAAGGCACTAGCCGATATCAAAGCCGATGGCACCTATCTACGCATTTCCACTCAGTATTTCGGTACCGATGTTTCCAAATAAGAAAATAACCGCCTCTGCTTGCAAGAGGTGGTTTTCTCTTAATAGTTGCATAGCAATGACATAACTAAGAATAGCTACTTAATATATGAGTCGTGAAAATTAACACAGAATTCTGAATGCATTCTGCTATCCATGAGAACAATCAGAATTCTGCACTTTCCCTTAATTAAATTAGTTTAAATTTCACCACCTTTTTAGCATCTATATAGAAACGCAACGTCTTGTTCCCTCCTCCTGAGCTTTCACCTTCTACATCCTTTGCATTTTTATAGCTGAAAATCTTACCTTTATGATACTTTATTTGATCCTTACCTGGAGGATTTTTAAAGTCTTGAAAAAACCAAATAATTTCTGGCTCACCATCTATCGTTATACGAATAGCCTTTTTACTTTCATCCTGCGCCCCAATCCACGGTACCCAGAGATCACCTACCCATTCAGAATTAATATTAACAGTATGCGTTTTGTTATTATCTTCGCCTACCACAACATAGATTTTCTTTTGGGTATTATTAATAATTTTCCTAATATTACTTACATTAGCCATTTGAAATACCTTCTTTAAATTAATACTATTTTATTGACGTAATTAAGATCAATATATAAGACCTTTCCATTAAGTTGCTAATATAGAGTAAAAAACCATGTCAATAATATGAATATATCCTAATAATCAATTACATCCATTTCCGATTAAATTAACACTTTTTACACCATTTACCAGCATCTGTACTATAAATGATAGAAATAATTATCTGAAATTTCTTTTATATAAGAGAATTGATGGTAATAGAAATAACCACTATCCTGCTGTCATATTGGAGTCATAATAGTAAAATAGCCTTATTTATTATCAAACAAAGAGAATATACAAAAGAATAATTTTTTCCAATGTCATAATTAACATCCCAAACTCTTATCCACACATCAATTAAATATCCGCGTACAAACCTTCAATATCACAGATATAACCGACAAGGTGAGATGATAACTTAATTATATGAATATAAAAATAATTTTTCGTCACCCTACCATTCTATTCACATCTATGGAAATACTAATTCTCATACTGTCAATTTCAAAAATTATCATACTGTTCTGTTAAAGATTTTACTCATTCCATAGTAAAGTCTCAGGTCATTACTATTAAACTAGCTAACAGACTAAAACAGCATAAGGAGCTGCAATATGAGTCATTACAATTCTGCAATTAACCGAAATACTCCATCTGTCAGCGTACGAGATAATCGAGGGTTAAATATCCGTACGCTGGAATATCTGCGTACTCAAGCCAATGAAACCAATAGCAACGAATTGATCACTCGCTATGAATTTAATATTCAAGGATTTCAAGTAAAAAGCACGGACCCACGTAGATATAAAAATCAGAGCGGTTCAAACTTCACTCGTACCTTTAGTCTCGCTGGTAATACGCTGCGTGAAGAAAGTATCGATGCCGGCCGAACAGTTACATTAAACGATATCGAAGGACGCCCAATACTGACCATCAATGCAACAGGCGTTCGTCAAACTCATCACTATGAAGGTAATACCTTGCCCGGCCGCTTGCTGGCTGTCACCGAATTAATACAAAAGAACGAGAAAACTACGGAACGCCTTATTTGGGCAAGTAATACCGATGCAGAGAAAAACCAGAACCTCGCCGGGCAATGTATACGCCATTATGACACGGCGGGATTGATACAACTGGAAAGTCTCTCCTTAACAGGCGCGGTTTTATCACAATCCCGTCAATTAATAGCCGAAAATCAGGAAGTTGATTGGCGCGGTGATGATGAAAATAGTTGGCGTACAAAACTAAATGACAACATATTCACTACTCAAAATAAAACTGATGCCATTGATGCTTTGCTAACCCAAATCGACTCCAAGGGAAATATGCAGCGGCTGGCCTATGATGTCGCGGGCCAATTGAAAGGTAGCTGGTTAACATTAAAAGGCCAATCCGAAAAAGTTATTGTACAGTCTATTATCTGGTCAGCAGCCGGACAGAAATTACGAGAAGAACATGGTAATGGCGTTATTACGGAATATACCTATGAACCAGAGACTCAACGATTAATTAACATTAAAACTCGCCGGACTAAAGATAGTACAAAACCACTACAGGATTTACGTTATGAATATGATCCTGTTGGCAATGTGATCAATATTCGTAATGATGCAGAAGCAACCCGATTCTGGCGTAATCAGAAAATAGTACCGGAAAATGCGTATACCTATGATTCTCTGTACCAACTCATCAAAGTAACCGGCCGCGAGATGGCTAACATTGGTCAGCAAGGAAGCCAGCTCCCTCCTTTAGTTACCCCTCTTCCTACCGATGACAATACCTATACTAACTATACTCGCACTTATACCTACGACGATAGCGGCAACCTGACACAAATCCGGCATAGCGCTCCGGCAAGTAACAATAACTACACCACAGATATCACCATTTCAAACCGCAATAACCGTGGTGTCCTCAGTACCCTAACCAACGATCCCAATCTCGTTGATACATTCTTTGATGCAGGTGGTCATCAAACCAGTCTGTTATCAGGGCAATCCTTAAACTGGACACCCCGGGGAGAACTACAACAAGTGAACCAAAGTGGTAACAGCGCGCGCGAATGGTACCGCTATGACAGTGATGGAATGCGGCTATTGAAAATAAATGAACAGCAAACACCCAATGCCACGCAACAACAACGAGTCACTTACCTGCCAGGGTTGGAATTACATACCACTCAAAGCGGCGCCAATATCACCGAAGACTTGCAAGTTATTGCTGTCGGACAAGCAGGAAGAGCACAAGTACGCGTTCTACACTGGGAAAAAGGCCAACCCACTGGCATAGATAACGATCAAGTCAGATACAGCTACGATAATCTTACACACAGCAGCGAATTAGAACTGGATATGCACGGGGAAATTATCAGTTGGGAAGAGTATTACCCCTATGGCGGCACCGCAATATGGGCGGCAAGAAATCAGGTTGAAGCTGGTTACAAAACCATTCGTTATTCAGGCAAAGAGCGTGATGCAACAGGACTGTACTATTACGGCTACCGTTATTATCAACCGTGGGCCGGTAGATGGTTAAGCGCTGACCCGGCTGGAACAGTAGATGGCCTGAATTTATACCGTATGGTAAGAAATAATCCAATGACTGGCATAGATGAAGATGGACGTATATTTAAAACCGTAGCAACAGGCGCATTAGGCGTTGGCGGTATAGCATACGAACTTTACAAACATAAAAATCAACAAGCTGAAAGACCTCAGATGCCATCTCCTGCTTCTGAATCCTATGGTGATCAACAAGTCAGCAAAATCACCCAAAAAGCGAGTGCTTTAAAAGCAAACTATGACCCGATGAAACAGATAGCCCATAACATAGCGGGACGCAAAGAAGCCGCAGAACATCTCGCGCAGGGACAAGTCCCTGGCGCTCAAGCAATAAAAGAAGGGGCAAGTTTAGTCGCGGCTGCCGGAGAATTCGCCGCCGCTGGCAATATAGGTGAACTAAACAAAACTGAGCTAACAAAAGCCGCTGGCACCGACGCAATTAATAATTTTAGCCTCACCTTCGACGGTATAAAAAAGGTATTTAAGGCAGGTGCGGCTACTGCTACCGTCACCCCAGAAAAATTGGAAGAGCTGCAAAAAGCAACTGATGATTTAAAAGAGGTCGCAACAGATACGCTAATTACCGGGGCATCGCTGGGTGCAACGGTCGGCGCCACACTGGATACAGCCGCCGCAGTCGTACCACACCCGGTAGCCAAAGTGGCGTTCAAAGGTCTGTCATTCGCGTGGAAAGTGACCGGCGTTGTTCACACCGCAGAAGAATTAAGCAATCTTGCAGAAAAACATAAGGATCTGGTTTCTAATGAGCTAGGGCAAGAATTAAAAAGGGAAGTCACCGAGGCAAACCAAATTAGGAGGGGAACCATTCTTTCAAAAGTCAGAGAACACGGTTTGATAAAATAGTCTATTAAATGCAATAGTCCTTATTCGCCAAAGCAGATAAGGACTATTTTGTTTTGAATCACATGTATCAATCACGACCAGAGCTAATACAGGATTCTTAACATATTGATCATACTAATGAAGTCTACTCTCACCCTGCTCCGGCAAATCATCTTCATCTTGCTCATCAGGATCTTCGAAGTAAGTGCCCCAACCATCATAATTAATGCCAATTTTTTCAGCCAGATTCACCAACTGTTCAACCTGGGCATCAATCAATTCTGCATTCAATCCACACTCACTGATAACATCACAACACATCAGAATCGTACCATCTTCGACTTCCAATTCTTCCGCGTCAGTCACTTCATAACCCAGTTTAAAGGCTTCAACCGCTGCCTTTTCCAACAGGCTAAAGTCCTCAGCGGAAAAGTGATGCTCAATGGCATAAAGTGCATCAGGATCACTACCATCTTCCAGTAATTCTTCAATAATAAGGCGCGTTTCTTCGCGTTGTTCTTCTAAGTCTCTTTGATTTGCCATACCAAATATCCTCAAGCAGTTGGCCGTCCCAATACTCATTCTCCCACACCACAGGCGGGCTAACCACTGTTTACATCAAAGAAATCTAATACGGAGTTGAAATTGCATTTTTATAGATATAGATTGAATTTAAATGCAAACAATAAATACGGAGACACCAAACAATGAATCCGTTCCATCAGCGTCATTTCTTAAGGTTACTTGATTTTTCCTCAGCAGAAATTCATGCCTTGCTAAAGCTAGCTGCTGAATTAAAATCGACTAAAAAATCTGGTACAGAAAAAGCCCTGTTAACAGGCAAAAACATCGTGCTGATTTTTGAAAAAGATTCCACCCGTACCCGCTGTTCATTTGAAGTGGCAGCTTACGATCAAGGGGCAAATATCACCTACCTCGGCTCCAGTGGTAACCAGATTGGTCATAAAGAATCGATCAAAGATACCGCTCGTATACTTGGCCGTATGTATGACGGTATTCAATATCGCGGCTATGCCCAGACAATCGTTGAATCACTGGCAAAATATGCCGGTGTTCCGGTATGGAATGGACTAACAGATGAATTTCACCCTACTCAGCTACTGGCAGATCTGCTAACTATTCAGGAACATCAACCAGAAAAACCATTGTCAGAAATCAAATTCGCCTACTTGGGGGATGCCCGTAACAATATGGGTAATACCATGCTAGAAGCCGCGGCACTAATGGGCATGGATGTTCGATTGATTGCCCCTGAAAAGTACTGGCCCAATGCCGCACTGGTTACTGAATGTCAGAAACTGGCTGAAAAAACAGGAGGTAAAATTACTCTGACGGAAAATATCGCCGAAGGGGTTAAAAATACTGATTTTCTTTATACCGATGTCTGGGTTTCTATGGGCGAGCCAAAAGAAGTTTGGCAACAACGAATTAACCTCTTGAAACCTTATCAAGTGAATATGGATGTGGTGAACATGACAGGCAATCCACAGGTAAAATTCCTGCACTGTCTGCCGGCATTTCATGATGAAGAAACGATATTAGGCAAACAGCTCGCGGCTGAATTTAATATGTATGGAGGGCTGGAGGTTACCAATGAAGTTTTTGAATCAGAGCACAGTATTGTGTTTGATCAAGGAGAAAATCGCCTGCATACCATTAAAGCGGTAATGGTGGCAACATTAGCAAATGATCTTAAAATTTAATTAGTTGAGATATCGGCAGGATGATGTCTTTAAAGATATGATCCTGCCAATCTTATTTTTCTTCGGTCAAATAGTTGCTGTAAGATTTTTCACGAGTATAATGCGCCACAATTTGCCGGGAGAAATCATGAAAGACAGCGCTTATTTTTGTCATCCAGCACAACTGCCTGAAAGAGGGCAGCTAGCCGTCATTGTTTTCCCGTTGCTAAACCAATCATTTAACGCCCCTCAATGAGGGGCTTTTTTTTGCCCGGTAATCGATTCATGATCGCCACCCCGGATGTCAGCATTAGAGGAGAGTGAAAAATGGCTAATCCGTTATATCGCAAACATATCATCTCAATAAATGATCTGAGTCGCGAAGATCTGGAATTGGTGTTGCAGACTGCTGCTGCACTGAAAGCCAGACCACAACCTGAATTGCTGAAACCCAAGGTCATCGCTAGTTGTTTCTTCGAAGCTTCCACCCGTACTCGCCTCTCTTTTGAAACAGCAATCCATCGCCTTGGCGCTTCAGTTGTCGGTTTCTCAGACAGCAGCAACACCTCTCTAGGTAAGAAAGGTGAAACGCTAGCCGATACTATTTCCGTTATCAGCCAATATGTTGACGCCATCGTGATACGCCATCCACAGGAAGGCGCCCCACGTCTGGCTTCTGAGTTTTCCGGTCACACTCCGATTATCAATGCCGGTGACGGCGCCAACCAACATCCGACTCAGACCTTGTTAGATCTGTTCACGATTCAGGAAACTCAGCAACGGCTGGATAGTCTGAATATCGCTATGGTTGGTGATCTGAAATATGGCCGCACTGTCCATTCGCTATCACAAGCGCTGGCGAAATTTAATGGCAATCACTTTTATTTTATCGCCCCGGAAGCATTGGCAATGCCAAACCATATTCTTCATATGCTGAATGAAAAAGGTGCAACCTACAGCCAACACGCGAATATTGAAGAAGTATTACCGGAACTAGATATTCTTTATATGACTCGTGTACAGAAAGAACGCCTTGATCCATCCGAATATGCCAACGTAAAAGCACAATTTGTTCTACGCGCCTCCGATCTGCTCGGAGCGAAAGAGAACCTCAAAGTTCTGCATCCGTTGCCACGTATTGATGAAATTACTGTCGATGTAGATAAAACGCCCTATGCTTATTATTTCCAACAGGCAGAGAATGGTATTTATGCTCGTCAGGCTCTATTATCTTTAGTTTTAAATGAATGATTAAAATAGAGAAAGTACTTTTTTATCCACAAATATAATGGGTTATTATTTTCTTCTGGAATAGCGATTAATCAGTCTGTTTACCACCTTCGGTATCGAAAACAAACTCGATGTGGCGCCAAAATACGTCTTGCCCATTCAGTGAGCAAGACAGCATCTCCGGGCAGTAAAGTACACACAAAAACCGTCACTTTTATCTACACGCTGCCCGGCTCCCTCCTTTTGACGACAAAGGAGGGAAGATAAAATAATCTAATGAAATAAAATTATAAGTTTTTAATATTAACCTGAGAATATTATGATTAATTTCACAAAATCTCTGTAACAATAAAATAAACAATCGTCCCAATATAGTTGCCAATCACATATCCTACCGTTCCAATAACCATAATAGGCCCAACCAAGCCTATCCAACCTCGGCTAATCGCTAACGCTGCGGCAGTTGTTGGGCCGCCAATATTTGCATTACATGCAAGTATAATTTCCTCAAGGTTAAATTTGAATAACTTACCAAAACCAAGAGTTAATAATAAGTTAATCATTACTATAATGAATACAAATAAAAACAACAAAGGCGCATTGCTAATAATAAGCCCTATTGAAGCAGGAATACCTATTACAACAAAGAATATATAAATTGCGTAAGTTCCCAATTCCTGACTGCCATTTAAATTATTAAAAGTTTTTTTGAATATCGAAACCACAGCAAAAGTTACGGTTGTTAAGATAAGATATTTATCTGATATCAAGCTAAAAAGCAATTCCTGATAAATACTCCCAGTCTGTCGTGAAATTGTTTTTATCCAAGCTGAGAATTGAAATGAAACTGCTACAATAAAAATTGCCCATGCTAAAGATAACGCAATATCCTTTAAAGAGATATTTTTAGGTTGCCAATAAGATGCAGCAAGATATTTTGATTTATCTAAACTAGAATCATTCACCATAGCGTTAGAATAAGGACTTCCCCAAAACTTTCTTGCCAATGACCAACCCGCTAATGTTATTAATATTATGCAAAAGCAGACCATCATGAGATTATCAGCAACGATCGTGGATGCAGTCATATCTTGAGTGGGCTTCAATTTGGCAACCATTGCCGCAAAATTCACGCCCCCACCAGTATATGACGCGGCAATCATAGCACTTATTTTATCCAGCTCCGGTATATAGTTTTTTAAAATTTTAAAAGCCAAGACTGCACCCACCATCGTCGCTATAGAAGAGAATAAGAACAGTATAAGTAGTCTCCAACTTTCTTTAATAATGCTATGTAAATTAATTTTAAATAATAATAAAGGTATCGCCAACGGAACAATATATTGCCAAACTGCATCGTATACTACTGATTGAGTAGGAATTATTTTTAAATTGGATGCTAAGAGGGCAATAATTAATGCTATCACCGCACCAGGTACTTTCGATGCCCACCTATATTTTTGTTCCATTATAATCGCTAACGTAGCTGCAATCATTACAAAAGCCCAAAGGGCTAAGATATTATCATGGTTAATTAATGTATTATTCATTATTTCTTCCTAACATGTGCCAAGTTAATATTATAGAATTCACATTCTCTATTTAAAATAACCTCACCATAGATTGATTTATTATAACTATTATAAAACAACAGAGCCAGATTACCATAACCATAATACCACCATTTAGTCGGAAAATGAGTAAAACCAGCTAGATCGGTTCATTATATAATAAAGCGATAAACGCTATAAGGTAGTTGGCATATCTTTACCAGACTTACGTCTTAAAGTAACCGTATAAAATAAGCCACTCATTTTATTAAATTATCATAAAAAACCTTTTATCTGATGTAACAATTCATTTTTCAACAATAATTTTCTCATCACATGTAATTTAATAAACCTGTTTACTCTAAGATTAAAAATTTGATTATTGCTTCAATCTATACATTATTAAAACAATGTCTAAAAGTTCATGAAAATAGTAATAAATGCATTTTACATTTTATTATTTAAATAAACATTTAAAAATTTCATTCTTCATTTTATTTGATTAAATAATATTGTTAATAATGATTTATTACAATAAACATATTAATTTAAAACTAAATTTCTGACATAAATAATCTATTAACCCTTATATTCCCAACAAACATTAATTAAATCAATTTTTGAATAAATCTATTTTAACCATTGGTTTTAAGATATTAAAATACCTTTTAATTTAAAAACAATAGCTTTCAATAAGATAAACAATTCAAACAAAATAGCCAAAATAAATAAATTCAACATAGTGCCCTTATAACAATGACGGCTAAAGCTAAGTATATGGAATAACAACAGTAAGATAATATTGATTTGTCTACGTCTTATCTGGATAAACAGGATGACACCGCCTAAAATGGAAGACGTGTCGATTCTTAACAATATCTCTGGAGGATGAATACAGAAAGTTGTCACTAAAATGTATTCATACAAAACACGATGACCCAAGATCATAAACTACAAGTCGAAGCTATTAGATGCGGTACGGTGATTGACCATATCCCGGCTCAGGTCGGCTTCAAACTACTCTCCCTGTTTAAACTAACTGAAACCGATCAACGCATTACCATCGGCCTGAACTTGCCTTCCAATCGACTAGGTAAAAAAGATATCATTAAAATCGAAAATACATTCCTGACAGAACAACAAGCTAACCAACTTGCTATGTATGCGCCGAATGCCACGGTGAACTGTATTGAAGACTACGAAGTTGTGAAGAAACTTCCCATTAACTTGCCTGAGCGTATCGATAGCGTATTAGTCTGCCCTAACAGCAACTGCATCAGCCACAATGAGCCAGTAGAAAGCAGTTTTCGAGTCAAAGTGACAGCGGAAGATGTGGTGCTAACCTGCAAATACTGCGAGAAAGAGTTCGACCGCGATGTGGTGATACGCAACGATTGAACGATCTATGTCAGTTGCTGAGGTAGAAGCGGACACTATAATAGTACCTTCAATGAAATATTCACTTAGTTATCACATTAACAGGAAAACCTATGTCATACGAGATTAATACTAATAAAGCCCCTGCTGCAATTGGTCCCTATGTTCAGGGTGTTGATCTTGGCAATATGGTCATCACTTCCGGCCAGATCCCAGTCAATCCAGAAACAGGTGATGTCGCAGAAGATATCGCCGCTCAAGCTCGTCAATCACTGGAAAATGTTAAAGCTATCGTTGAGAAAGCAGGTCTCACTGTCGGTGACATTGTTAAAACAACTGTCTTCGTTAAAGACCTGAATGACTTCGGTACCGTTAACGCAACTTATGAAGCATTCTTCAAAGAACACAATGCATCTTTCCCGGCACGTTCTTGTGTTGAAGTAGCCCGTCTGCCAAAAGACGTTAAAATCGAAATCGAAGCTATCGCGATTCGTAAATAATCCCTGCCCTGTTTTCTACAACCCCTTGGTTAGTTACTGACCAAAGGGTTGTACCTCTCACTGGACCTTAAATATAAGTCTTCATTCTTTGTTTCAGATCAAATGAGAACGTGATTATCTCACTTCAAGTTACTATATATTGTGCTTAAATATGTAAATAAAACTATATATAGCGATATCTATCTTTAAGCTGAATATCAAAACGAGAATCGTTTGCACTTTTAAGCAACATTCTCAAGGAGCCATATTGTGAAAACTGTTGTGATAAAACGGGATGGTCGACAGGTACCATTTGATAAAACACGCATCAAAGATGCCATAAAACGGGCCGCTTCTGCCGTTGGCGTGACGGATGATGAGTATTGTATCCAAGTTGCATCCACAGTAACGCAATTAATCGCTGACTACAGGCAAGTTAATGCACAAGATATTCAGAATGCAGTAGAAAATCAGTTAATGGCTGGCAGATATAAGCACCTTGCCCGTCTTTATATCGAATATCGTCACAATAGGGATATTACCCGAGAGTTACATAGCCGACTGAATCAAGAAATCCGTGGTTTAGTTGAACAGAGCAACGTTTCCTTGCTCAATGAGAACGCCAATAAAGACAGCAAAGTGATTCCCACTCAACGGGATCTGTTGGCCGGGATTGTTGCTAAAAGTTATGCCAAACAACATATTCTGCCGCGCAATGTGGTATTGGCTCACGAAAGAGGCGAGATACACTATCATGATCTCGATTATTCCCCCTTTTTCCCAATGTTTAACTGTATGCTAATCGACCTGAAGAGCATGCTAATCAATGGTTTTAAAATGGGTAATGCTGAAATAGAACCGCCAAAATCCATTTCAACCGCAACAGCAGTAACCGCTCAAATTATCGCTCAGGTCGCCAGCCATATTTATGGCGGTACCACCATCAATCGTATAGATGAAGTATTAGCCCCCTTCGTTAAAGCCAGCTATAAAAAACACTTGGCGATTGCCGAACAGTGGGATATCAGCGATAAAAAATCTTATGCCGAAGCACGAACAGAAAAAGAGTGTTACGACGCTTTCCAATCACTGGAATATGAAGTTAATACACTGCATACCGCCAATGGGCAGACTCCTTTTGTCACTTTTGGCTTTGGTCTGGGTACGTCAAAAGAATCCCGCTTAATTCAGCAATCTATTCTGCGTAACCGCATTGCTGGTTTGGGTAAGAATCACAAAACAGCGGTATTCCCCAAACTGGTATTTGCTATCCGTGATGGTCTGAATCACAAACTCGGTGATCCTAACTACGATATCAAGCAACTGGCTCTCAAATGTGCCAGTAAGCGTATGTACCCAGATATTCTTAACTATGATCAAGTGGTTAAGGTCACAGGCTCCTTTAAAACCCCGATGGGTTGTCGCAGTTTCCTCGGTGTTTATGAGGAAAAGGGTGAACAAATTCATGAAGGACGCAATAACTTAGGGGTTATCAGTTTGAACCTGCCTCGGATAGCTATCGAAGCCAAAGGCGATGAAAAACATTTCTGGCAATTACTGGACAAACGGCTGGCACTGGCGAAGCAAGCATTGATGACCCGTATTACCCGCCTGGAAGGCATTAAAGCACAAGTTGCGCCAATCCTTTATATAGAAGGCGCCTGCGGGGTTCGTTTAAAAGCCGATGATAATATCGCTGAAATCTTTAAACATGGTCGGGCTTCTATTTCTCTGGGCTATATTGGTATTCATGAGACCATTAACGCATTGTATGGCAATCAGGTTCATCTATTTGATGATCAACAATTACGTGTAAAAGCACTCTCAATTGTTGATCATCTGCGAAAAGCCACTGATCAATGGAAAAAAGAGACAGGTTATGGTTTCAGTTTATACAGCACTCCAAGCGAAAATCTATGTGACCGTTTCTGCCGCCTTGATGCCGCTGAGTTTGGTGTGATTAAAGGGGTGACGGATAAAGGTTATTACACCAACAGCTTCCATCTCGACGTTGAAAAGAAGGTCAATCCTTATGATAAATTGGATTTTGAAGCCCCTTATCCACCATTAACAAACGGCGGTTTTATCTGTTACGGCGAATATCCTAATCTGCAACATAATCTGAAAGCTCTGGAAGATGTATGGGATTACAGCTACTCACGTGTCCCTTATTACGGCACCAATACCCCCATCGACGAATGTTATGACTGTGGATTCACCGGTGAATTCTCCTGTACCAGCAAAGGGTTTACCTGTCCACATTGTGGCAATCATGAACCTTCCAGAGTATCAGTCATCCGCCGCGTCTGTGGTTATCTAGGGAGCCCCGATGCCCGCCCATTCAATGCGGGTAAACAAGAAGAGGTGAAACGCAGGGTAAAACATCTGGCAAATGGACAATTAGGCTAATGAAGGCAGGCTGACAAAGTGAATTATCACCAATACTACCCTGTTGATGTGGTTAACGGCCCCGGAACCCGCTGCACACTGTTTGTCGCCGGGTGCGAACATCAATGCCCCGGTTGTTATAACAAAAGTACCTGGCGGGTGAACTCCGGCCAACCATTTACACAGGAAATGGAAGATCGTGTAATTTTTGATTTACAGGACAAACGCATTAAACGACAAGGGCTATCTTTATCTGGCGGCGATCCTCTACATCCACATAATGCCCCCGCGATCCTGAAATTGGTAAAACGGGTTAAAACAGAGTGCCCAGACAAGGACATTTGGCTTTGGACAGGTTATCTGCTAAAGGAACTTAGCGAAATTCAACGGGAAATTGTCAGCTATATTAATGTGCTAGTGGATGGCAAATTTATACAAGATCTTTATGAACCCGGTTTACTATGGCGTGGTAGCCGCAACCAGATTATTTATAGATTAAGATAATTTTATCGCTGCCAGCAGATTTTCTTACCAAATCCAAGCGTATTATCAGTCATCTTTATTTCATTGAGATTCAATTGCCAAATAGGTGTTTTAGCAGCAATTGCCACAGGAAAACGGCGGCAATAACGTGCTCTGGCCGCTTTATCTTGTTCACCTTCAAGACGAATGACTTCCCCTTTGAATTGAATACCCTTTATCTGTGCAATATTTCGAATCTGCCCAGCAATGGTACCTGCAACCTGCGGGTTTACCTGCATCATTTCACCGTGGCGAGTATGCAGTTCAGTCATAAACCAGAAAGCGATCTCATCGGCATTGAAAACATAGAAGCAATTTGCACACCAAATATCATCACCGGTTGCTGTACAAAGCGTTAGGACATGCTGTCTTGCGAGGTATCTATGGATAATCTGAAAGTTTTCAGGAGCGTTCACACTCTCTCCAATAGCAGGATTATATCTGCCTGGAAGCCCAGAACCACGCCGGGATAAACATCATCCTACGGCGTGTTCTGACATCTCCTGACAGGGCCAGGGTTCAGTATGTTCTACTATAAATTAGTTATAGATTTCAGCAACACCTGATAATTGATTCTTACCGCCAGCAGAGATAATGCGGAAAGAAGATGCCCCTGCTTTGTCAGCTTTTTTGGACAACTCGGCACTTAGGGTTTCCAAAGTATCAGCCCCCGTGACAGAAACTACGCCAACTTTAGAAGAGGAAGCAGTTTGAACTTCTGTTGCCGCCATACTACCAAAAGAGATAGCACTTAAAGCTAAAGCAGCAGCGATATATTTTACGTTTTTCATACTATGATCCTTGATCAATTTTTAGTTGAATGAGTTACTCTCTGTGATGTGGATCATAGTATGCTCTAAAGGCCGGAATAAAAATTAGCAATTATTGCTATTCTATTTCAATTTTTTTGAATAAATAATGCGACGTATAGCAAATTGATATGTAACGGGTCTTATAAAACTGTTATATTATAATAACTTAAACTAAATTATTCAGAAAAATGATATAGAAAAGCGTTCGAGTAAAATATAAATATCAAAAATAGAAAATTCAGAAAAAAATTATATGGCCGAAAATCAATGGGTTCTTTACTTACTGAAAACAAAATCTGGCATGCTTTACACCGGGATAACGACAAATATTCATCGCCGTTTTGCACAACATGAAAACGGGAAAGGGGCAAAATCACTGAGAGGGAAAGGACCGTTACAGCTGGTTTTCAGCAGTCATGCCGGAGACCGCTCCAGTGCCTCACGGCTGGAATATCAAGTAAAACAATTAAGTAAACAGCAAAAAGAGAGGCTGGTTATTTGCCAGCCCGTCTGTATATCAGAATATTTAGCATCAATTAGAAACGGCCAAAGTGTGGGGAATAAGTAACCAGTCCCTGATGGTCAGCCAAAAAACTATCAGCTAATTCATATACCTGAAAATAAGATTCATACGTTGGCCACTGGCAATACAATTGGTGCTCACTAGCAAGCGTAAAACCAAACCGGTGATAATAGTGTGGATCACCTAAAACAACGACGACGCCATAACCAAATTCATTCAGGCTATCCAAACCTTCATACACCAGCTTTTCACCAATTCCCTGCCGGCGATATTCTTCTGCAACCGCTAACGGCGCCAGACCAACCCATTGGTGATCTTCACCATTAATATCCACCGGACTAAAAGCCACGTAACCGATTACCTGGCCTTCGTCATCTGTGGCAACCACGCCTAACGTCAATAGTCCATCTTCCCGCAATTGTTGAACTAATTCCGCTTCTGCCGGGGTATCAAAAGATTTCCGTAATAACCGATCTATTCCCGCTGCATCTACCGGAATTTCTACCCTGATCAACATGATAATCGCGCCAGATCGTGCTGATCCGCGCCCTCCGGCAAACTCGTTTTTACACACTCAGCCAATTGCAACAAACCTGCACAGAGAACAGTAAGAATGAATTTCAACGCTATCGCATCTACCAAATTTTTAACACACAACCCTAATTCCGTACGGATAACTATCAGAATCAGATCATTGGCTTCGTCGCTGAAACTAACCTCTTCCTGCTTATACTGGTTGACAACTAAATGACTAGCACGGACAGCAGTAAACCAGCACAGAGTAAGATTGTGGATTTTTCCTAACACAGCTCAGACTCCTTACTTGATAAAGTAACGTAGCTATTTAGCCAAAATATATCGGCATTCCCCGATCCTACATCAAGAATCCAATACAGACCTAACTGTAAATATTACCTTTTAATTATTGTGGCAATATCTGACTATAAACTGCGCTAAATCAAAACATCTCACCACTCATTCAATTACAATAACTAATCATTTATTGTTTTATTCCGGTATTTTATATGGAGTAACTTTGTCCTACTAAAAATTTATTTGCGTGACAAGTTATACAGATAACGAAACAGATACTCATTTATATTTGTCTGAAATATGATATCGAAGCCCGTTATCCCTCAATCTGATGATGAAATAAAATATCGTACAAACATACAGTTATGGAAAATTTTGTAAACATAAGTTGCATACTAAAATTAAAATTTACACATACTGATTATAGCCGATGACAAACTTTTGGCTTAATGTATGGCTCCAGTCTATACGTATTTTTGAAGTTATTTAGAGAAATAATGTTAAAAAACACTCATAGACTTTATTAAGATTCTCTTCTGGATTGATTATCCTCAAGCTGAATTTTCACAAATGTATATAGTTTAGTCTTTATACAATAAATAGGAATGATGTATGGAAGGCCAAGATATTTATTCAAAATTCATTGGTAAGAGGATAAAGCTATGGATGGATGAGCGTTTCCCGCTGCAAAATGCGCCGCTTTTCTTTCTCTTTTATATCATCAGTTATTCCGTAGCTTTTTATTCAATAAGGGAAAAACCTGTTTTATCATGGGAAATCCTGCTCGGTTGCCTGATGTCCTTCTCCTATTTTTTACTATTACGGATATTCGATGAGCATAAGGATTATCAACTGGATTGTGAACATCACCCACAGAGGATTTTACAACGCGGTATTATTACGCTGAAAAATCTACGGGTGCTTGGTATCTGTTGTGTCGCATTACAATTGGGTGGAAGTCTATTTTTAGATAGAGGAATTGGTTCAGTTACTTTTGCCTGGCTATTGGTATTTATCTGGACCTGTCTTATGGGCAAAGAGTTCTTTATCGGTGATTGGTTAAACCAACACCTTACTTGGTATGCCATTTCCCATATGCTGGTAATGCCGCTCATTATCTGGTGGTTGGGCAATATCGCCAGCCCTAATCTCACATTCACTTTCCCAATATGGGTCTTAATGGGGTTGTGCTTCTTCTCTGGATTCAGTTTTGAAATTACACGCAAGTGTAAAGGTCCAGATGAAGAGCGCCTGGAAATACCGACCTATTCATCTATTTTCGGCAGAAAAGGGGCTGTCGCTATTATCGCGGCATTACTCACCGTCATGTTGATATTACAGATTTGGCTAATCCGTATCACCACTGATGGTATAGCGTTATGGGCGTTAATTATCTTGGTCGTTTGTTATGCATTGTGTCTATGGCAATTAAGTAAATTCCTCCGTAACCCCACTATCCAAAATCGCAAACGCGATGAAGCTGTCGTGGGAATATTTATGGTGCTGGGTTACTCGGTTTGCACTGCCAGCATCTTAATAAAGCTTGGGTTTGCTTAGGTATTAAAGGAAATATAATTATGTTGCAAAAGAATATCCAATCATATGTAAGTGATGCATCAGATAATACCACTGATCACATAGAAAACTGTGCGCGAGGTTCTATTCTAGAATTGTCACGTGACATATTCAGCATCAAAAAACACCAAGGAGCATCTGCCGTCCGTACAGAAACAACTCAAGTAAAATTATTGCCCCGCCGCCACCTCTACACCTACACCGAGGAAGCGCGACAAAAACGTCTGGATTATTTGGCAAAACATACCGGGCATGCATTGGAACACGTGGCAAATACTCAGCTGGATGCGACCAAACTGACAAAAACCATTGAGGGATTTATTGGTTCAATAGAAATCCCTGTGGGGATAGCCGGCCCTCTCTTGATAAAGGGACAATACGCTCAAGGGGTATATTATGCTCCACTTGCCACCACAGAGGGCGCTTTAATTGCTTCGGTATCCCGTGGTTCTTCCGTTATTACGCAATCAGGGGGAACGACCGCGCGTGTACTTGGTCAACGCATGATACGAGCCCCGCGTTTTGAATTTCATAGCGTCTCGCATAGCATTATGTTCAGTGATTGGATCAAAGAACATATCAGCGAATTACGGTATGAAATAGGACGCCATTCAAAACATGCGCAATTGTTGGAAATAAATCCACATATCATCGGTCGCAGCGTCCATTTGCAATTTATCTACAATACCGCCGCCGCGGCAGGTCAAAACATGACCACCATTTGCACTTGGTACGCATGTCAATGGATCCAACAACAGTTAGCCAAAATGGCGTTTATACCACTACGTCACTTTATGATCGATGGTAATACATCTAGTGATAAAAAGGTGTCTTATCAACCTTTCATCGAAGGTCGTGGAACTCGTGTAGTGGCTGAGGTTTATTTAGATGCTGAATCCTGCCAGCAAATCTTGCGAGTCACACCACAACAACTTGTCACGGCTTATCATCATGTCTGCGAAGGCGCTATTGCCTCAGGGATGATCGGCATGAATATTAATGCGGCCAATGTGATTGCCGGGATGTTTACCGCTCTAGGGCAAGATATTGCCTGCGTACATGAATCGTCAGTCGCCCACCTGCACATGACATTAACTGCCGATAACCGCGTCTATTGCAGTATTACACTGCCTTCTCTGATCATCGGTACTATCGGTGGCGGAACTTATTTACCACACCAACGTGAATGTCTGAACATGTTGGGCTGCACCGATGAAAACGGCACTGCCCGCCTGGCGGAGATCATCGCCAGCTATTGTCTGGCCCTTGATATTTCAACACTATCAGCTATTGCTGCGGATGAGTTCGCTCAATCACATGAAAGACTTGGCCGCTATCGCCCTGTCACCACCAGCAATATTATTGCACATACCCCACAGGACCTTGATCTCTCCTTCTTCCAGCAAGCAGATTTTAACCCTGTGTTACAAGGCGCCCATTTAACCACGATCAATCCTAAATTTTCTGGCGGTGATGAGCACAGCATGCTGACAAGTCTGAGCTCAAATTATGCGGAACGTTTAATTGGCTTATTTCCTTTTTCTATGACGACATCCGCACAGAACAATTTACCCGTGATGCTGAAACTGAAACCTCTGGGGAGTGAGGTCGTCAATATGGTACTGGATATCGCCAAACACTGTTCTCCTGAGTTGTTTGCTGTTTTCCAGGACTTTGAACATCAGCTTGAATTTAATCAAAGCCATAGCCGTGAGCTGGCTATTATGAATCAGCAAGATCCACGGTTGATGCGTTATATTCCAATTATCTATGGTGTGATTGAAAACGAAGCAACCGGAACTTATGCCCTGATTGAAGAATTGCTCCACGATATGGTGTTAATGAACAACATTAATCTGGAAACACCTTGGGAGCAGCGCCACCTTGAAGCTGCCATCCGAGGAATAGCAGATATTCACGCTATCTGGTTGGGACGAGAAGAAGAGCTCACGTTGAAGTTCCCACAACTGCAAATTGCGAATGCCGATACGGTTTCACAGATGAAGCCCCTGTGGCAAAAACTGGGCAATTTTATTCACCAAACGTTCCCTGAGTTGTTTACCGTCGAAGAACAAGACGATTTCCAGTACTGGGTAAACAATACCGCAACTTGGTGGAAGGAAATCGAACAGATGCCAAGGACATTGATTCACGGTGATTTCAACCCACGCAATATTGCTTTCCGGAAACAGGAAACTGAGTTACGTTTATGCGCTTGGGATTGGGAGTTGTCTACTTTACATCTACCACAACGCGACCTGGCAGAACTTCTGGCCTTTAGCTTAGACCCACAAAGCGACGCAGATAAGGTAGCTTATTATATTGAACTACACCGGGTTGAACTTGAGCAAAAATCGGGGCTATCTCTTGATCCAATAAATTGGCGTCGCGGCTATGAATTAGCACTGCGTGATTTATGGATGAGAAGAATTCCACTTTATATGATGGCCCACAATGTTGTTGGCTATCCATTTATGGAGCGCACAATGAAAACTCTCCGCTGGCTTATTTCATTAACACGGAATTAATAATCAACCGAATAAACTATTTAATTTTACTCTTCCTCTAAAATAAGGGTGCAGCAATAGCTTGTAATACATTCATATCTTATTGATCTATTCACGCCAACAATATTACGTGCAAATAAGACCATGATGTAAGCAAAGTATACTATTGCTGCATTGGTGGAATAATATGAAATATCTCTACACTCAAGATAACGCTATTGAATTGGCGGAACACTCCTTAGGTGGCAAAGCGGCTAATTTATTATGGCTTACGCAAAACGGTTTTCCTGTACCTAATTATTGGGTCATCAGCAGCGAGGTACTAAATAGCCTGCTTATCAAAGATACATTTGCAAACAATATTATAGAACAGTTGGCTGCCGTACCACGTGATATCAGCCAGGAAAAACTCGATACTATTGCTGCGCCATTGCGTCAGTGGATACAGTCAATTTCACTGCCTACTGAATTAGAAGAAGAATTGGCTCTCTTATCGGAGAATCACCCAGATACATTTTTCGCTGTTCGCTCATCAGCCATTGGCGAGGACGCCGCCAATGCCTCTTTCGCCGGGCAGATGGACAGCTACCTATTTCAACGAGGTAAATCAGCGCTGATCAATAGCTTACGCGCTGTGATGGCCTCAGCTTTTAACACACGTGCATTACAATATCGCCTACACAAACAGCTACCGATGGGCAATATAAGTAGTGCTGTCATCATTCAAAACATGGTTGCCGGTGAGGTTTCTGGCGTCATGTTTACTGCCCACCCAGTGACAGGCAGCAGGCAACATTGCCTAATCTCATCCGCCTGGGGTACCGGAGAAGGTGTGGTTTCCGGCGAATGCGATACCGACGAATTCTCAGTTCATCTCACTACATCGGAGATTGAACGCCATATCACACAAAAAGAGACAGCAAGTGTTTTCGATACCACCAATGGCAACGGTACAATAACAATACCCGTCGCAGAAGAAAAACAGTGGAAACCGACCTTACTCGATAATGAAATCTATGCATTACGAAATATTGGCAAAAAAATCGCGGCAGAACGGGGATGCCCACAAGATATCGAATGGACAATTCAAAACCATAAAATCTTTATTCTACAGACCCGGCCAATAACCCGCTTGCCACGTCAGGATGATCAAAGCGAGCGCCATATTATCTTTGATAACTCCAATATTCAGGAATCTTATTGTGGAATAACAACACCACTAACCTTCTCTTTTGCTCGCGCCGGTTATGCCACCGTCTATGAACAGACAATACGTGCCTTAGGTTGCTCGGATAAACAAGTTAACCAGCATCGTTCCATGTTGGAGAACATGCTCGGTTTAATTAAAGGCAGGATCTATTACAACATCAACAATTGGTATAAAGGGCTATTATTACTCCCCTCTTTCCAAACCAATAAAAAAGATATGGAAAGAATGATGGGGCTGGAAGATCCAGTTGATTTTGTTGAGGATAAAACGCTTTCACCGGGCGACAAAATAAAGAAACTGCCAAAAATGGGGTGGGCATTTCTGCGCCTGTTATATGCCTTTAGGACTATGGATCAACGGGTAGAACTATTTTTAGAACAGTTCAAATGGCATGACGCCGCCATAAAACAAGCAGAACCGCATACTTGTAACAGCGGCCAACTAATCGAGAAACTGAAATATCTGGATGAACATCTGCTACGACGCTGGACGACGCCGATCCTGAACGACTTCTATGTGATGATGTTTAATGGCCGGGTAAACCGAGAGCTAATTGCTGCCGGTATTGAGAATTCATCTGCATTATTAGGTGATCTCCTCTCTGGGGATGAAGATATTGAAAGCACCCAACCAACCAAAGTGCTATTAAAAATGTGCCAATATGCACGCCAGCACCCTGAGTTGCGCAACCTATTGACCCACGGTGATGCTCGTACCCTGCTGACCCAAGTACGCCACCTCGATGAACCATTCCACCAGCAGTGCATCGATTATATTAAAAAATATGGCGATCGCACGATGGGGGAATTGAAGCTGGAAACCATCACGTTAAAACAAGATCCCAGCTTTCTATTTCTGATACTAAAAAACTACCTTGCTATCGATACTCTCACCCCAGAGACGTTATCCAGCCGAGAAAGAAAATTGCGTACTCAGGCCGAAAACACGGCATTTCAGCAAATACACGAGCGACTTGGCTCCAGACGCATGAACGCTTTCAAAAACAATTTGCAGAAATTGCGCCAGGCGATACGCCACCGGGAAAATATGCGCTTCACCCGGACCCGTATGTTTGGGCTATACCGGGATATTTTCATACAACTTGGTCAAGCCTATGCACTAGAAGGTATCCTCGCTGAACCCCGCGATATTTTTTATCTCACGTTAGAGGAGATCTACAGCGGCTACGAAGGAACAGCAATACAAACCCAACTTAAGCCTTTAGTTGCTATACGCAAGCAAGAATATGCCAGCTACGAAACCGAGGATGAACCCGCTCATCACCTTTTCATTAGAGGCTCGCTGTATCAACAGCAAGATTACAGCTATCCCTATCAGGAAAAGCAGGCCACAACTGATAGCAGCGTGCTACAAGGCATAGGTTGTTACCCAGGGCAGGTTGAAACAACTATCCGATTAATTAAAAACCCACAAGATGAAATGTCGCTGGCAGGTCAGATCCTATGTACTGTGCGTACCGATCCGGGGTGGGCGCCATTATTCCCTACCGCCGGTGGATTACTCATCGAGCGCGGTTCGACTCTCTCACATTCCGCCGTTGTCGCCCGTGAACTGGGTATCCCCGCAATTGTTGGCATTCCTGCCGTCACACAAATTTTGCAAGACGGCGATCGCGTACGCATGGATGGCGCAACTGGAAGTGTTGTCCGCTTACACGACACCACAACAGAAGAACAAGCATCAAGGAGTGAACATGTCTAATATCTTCATGGGAGAATGGTCTCCGGCCAATCCACTGCCAGAAGGTTTTCTTGACCTTCCGCCAATGATTTATCGCGATTGGCCGCTTTGGCCTGGCGAAGACCGGGAAAAAGTGCAACAACAGTTCAGTCCAAAGAATTCCTGGTTTAATCACAGTAAAGCTTGGATTGGCTGCATTCCTGGGAAAACCCGTCTTGTCGGCTTTTTAGTACCTCATAGGGTTGATGGCCGATCTGCCGCATTTTTCGGCTTTTGGGAAACGGATAATGACATAGCAAGCAACACCATGCTGTTTAGCGCCTTGGAACAATGGGCCAAGGAAAATGGTGCGCGTAATCTCTACGGACCCATTAATTTCTCAACTTTCGGAGATTACCGCGTTCGACTTGATCATTTTGAGGTCCCTCCCTTTGAGCATGAGCCTTATAACCCTCCTTACTATCCTCTTTTGTTAAAAGAGTTAGGGTTTGATATCCGTTATCGCTATATCTCACTATTCGACGATACTCAGGCAATAGCAGGCAACTTTCAGCAAGCTCATCAACGCGCGCAAAAACTTCCTGATATTCAAGCAACATTATTGCCGTTAACACCGGAATTATGGATGCAAGAACAGGTTAAACTTTATTCTTTTATCGACTCGGTATTTGGCGAAAATTTCGCTTATACCACGCCATCTTGGTCAGCATTTCAACAGCACTGTGGTGAGGAGTTTATTAAACCTTTTTGCCGTTATCCTGCCTCATTTCTGGCTAAAACCACCAACGGCGAAATTGCCGGGTTAATTCTGAGTCTGTCTGTTCTACAAAAAGGTCAGCCCGCTATCGGGTTGTTGAAAACCGTGGCAGTTGCACCGCAATACCGGGGCAGTCGGCTGTACAACACGCTATATTACTCATTTGAACAGAGCGCCAGGCGTATTCACCCACGTCTGGGAGGCGCTCTGATGCGTGAAGATAATACATCTCTCAAGACCGCAGGACGGCTTTTTAATACGCTGGCTGCCACCAAGCATCAATATGCGCTTTATTACAGGAGGATCGCATGACAAATATTTGTCAACCAATTGTCAATGCAGCCCAAAAACATCCCGAGCATTTAGCCCTGCAAGTGCCACATTCATTGGAGCACAGTAGCGGCTTAAGCTTTCAAGCGTTTTTTTCTCATGCCTCCCATTTCCAGCGTCTATTAACCCAAGCCGGCTTCGTCGCTGGCGATCGCTTGTTGGTGATTATTCAACCAGGCTTAGTCCTGTATCCATTGCTTATTGCTATTCTGGGTTTAGGACTAGTTCCAGTTATGCTTGAACGCGGGCTTTCCAAAAAGCAACTGAGAGAGATACTGCGCCGCAGTAAATTATCGGCAGTGATCACTCAACCTACGTTAGGAAAATTCTGGTTTTTGATCCCTGAACTGTGGCGACTACGACGTTTTGTCATCGGCCAACGTATCTGGGGCATGAAAGCGCTGGAAACACCCAGTCAACATTTATCTTTAGATAGCTTTATCTGCCGAGATTTACCGCCGGATACAACCGGGTTAATTACCTTTACCTCAGGCTCCACCGGCATACCCAAAGGCGCAAACCGCACTCATGACAGCCTGCTAGCACAACTTTATGCCATAACAGCGCTTTTTACTGAGGGAAAGAGTGAGATTGACCTACACAGTTTCCCCGTTATGGTGCTGCACTCATTATGCTGCGGCAACAGCAGTATTCTGCCTGATTTTGACTTTGCCTATCCCGCAACCGTTGATCCGCAGAAGATCGTCAAGCAAGTACAAGACCAAGGTATTACATGCCTCAGCGGCGCTCCCGCCTATATGAGCAAAATTACCGGTTATGCTAAGAGCAAAGGGTTGTCATTCCCCAACGTGCGAACAATCATTGTAGGTGGTGCGCCTGCCAACAAAGCTCTGCTTGAAAACTGCCTGACCGTCTTCCCACATGCTCAGCATTTAGTAGTCTATGGTTCCACCGAGGTTGAACCGATCAGTACCGTCGAAATGACGACTCAATTAAACCACTGGGCAACTCATGATGGTTATTTGGTCGGAAAACCGGTGACACAAGCAGAAATATGTATTCGGGAAATAACTGCCAACCCCCAACAAATTATCCCACTGGCCGCCGGTAATATCGGTGAAATCTTGGTTGCCGGGCCTCATGTGCTCAAAGACTATATTGATAATCCTCAAGCAACGAAAGAAAACAAGCTCCCACGTAAACAGGGGGGTATTTGGCACTGTACCGGCGACGTTGGTTATCTGGACACCACAGGACAGCTCTGGCTACTTGGACGGGTAAAAGACAAAGTGGTGCTAGATGATGGCCGTATCGTTCATCCCTATGTACTGGAAAAAAGGATCAATGAACTACCAGAGATCACTCAAAGCGCATTCGTGTTACATCCTTTAGGCGGTGCCGCTCTGATACTGGAGAGCGCCACACTACCGGCAGATTTACCCGCTATTTTAGACCAGTTGGCGCTCACACTAGTTACCCGTATTTATTATGTTAATTCTATTCCGGTCGATATTCGTCATAACAGCAAAATAAACCGCATTGCTCTGACAAATATGCTCAGAAAAGGCCAATTGTCCTCCGTTCCATACAAGGAAAAATAAGGAAAAGTTATGAACAATAATCATTTTATTATCCAATTAAATAGAGCAGACTATATTACTATTGGTGGGGCGGTATTTAGCGCTCTTGCCGTGGCAGCCGCATTACAACATTGGTATTACTTAGCTATTGCGTTTTTATATCTTGCCATGCTTGGCGACGCGCTCGATGGTATTTTAGCCAGAAACTTAAATATTACGCGCCCATTTGGTCGTTATCTTGATGGATTTATGGATCAACTTATTTACTTGATCTCTCCAGCTATTATTCTCTACCTTTCCGGTTATCAATCTTGGTATTCCCTGTTTATTATCTTAATGATCATTAGTGGTTGCCTGCGATTATCTGTATTTAATGAAGTCGGGAATATTAAGAATGAAAACCAGCTCTCCTATCTCGGTATGCCCGTATTCTGGAGCTTATTTATTATCAGTGGTTACGCTTTGGTAAGCTTAGTCGTCGAGCCGTGGTTAAGCCATCTCTTACTGACATTAGCGCTCCTTACATTCAGTATCGCTATGTTATGGGATCGCCCGTTTTATAAATTCAAGAGTCTCAATACTATCATCAGTACAACACTTGCAGGATTTGTTTTATTTACCGGTCTTCATTTCTGGAGTCTTTATGTTCAATAGTTTTTATCATGGATGGATTTTAATGATCCCCGTCATCCTTGGTGGTTGTTTACACATGGTAATTGTGACGAAAAACTATTTTGCCCGCTGGGCTATTCCAATACATCAACGTTATTTCGGTCGCAACAAGACCTGGCGCGGTTTTATTGTTGTACCCATTATTACCGCGCTATTTTCGCTATTGTGGTTAGTTCCCGGCACCGGAACACAGGACACTATTATTCCCCAGACTACTTCCTCCTGCTTATTTGCCGGTTTTCTGGCGGGTTTCGGCTATGTTCTTTTCGAATTACCGAACTCTTGGCTAAAAAGGAGGCTCGGCGCACCTCCGGGAAAACACCCGGAACAAAATAAGCGATTGTTTATTTTATTCGATCAACTTGATTCTGCTATTGGCGTCACAATAGCCTATTTTATTTATCTTAATCTTACTTATGTCGATGCATTTTCTGTTTTCTTCTGTTTTTTAATCAGCGCTTTTGTCGTTAAGAATATACTGTTTTTGCTTTCGCTGAAAAAAACGAGATTCTAAGCGAGGAGATCAGATAGAAATATTGCAGGAAAATGGCTTCCTTTAACGGAAGCCTCTTAGAACAAGCAGATCTTAAGTATCACCACCAACGGAACACACTTTCTGTAGTATTACTTCGCAGTTAAAGATAACTCAACACCACATGCAGCAGCATAACGTTTAAGTGTGTGCCAACTAGCTTTCGTTACATTCTTCTCAATACGGGTAACCGCAGACGGATTAATTCCCATCCGTTTAGCTATATCTATTTTCTTTAGACCCGCCTTTTCCCGCCACTCAGTGAGTTGTTCCAGCAGCTCATATTCTTCTGTAGCCTCAACATAAGCTTGTATAGCTTCCGGTGTATTAAGAAGACGCTTTCTCACTTCTGAATGTGAGATAGGAGTTACTTTAGCCATATGTCATATCCTCCAATCGTTTTTCCATCTCATATCGGTGAAATTGATCGTTCCTGACAGCACACCGAAACTATCATTGGTTCTGTTATATGATTCTAAAAAAACAATACATAGAGAGATATTTAATGATAAGTACTAATTATTAATGTGATTACCATAACTTTATCTACCCAACTGAATTACATAGATAAAAAATTATAATGAGTATAAAAATAGAACATATATACACCACTCTATCTGGTCATTTTGCTATCGCACTAGAATAAATCACGAATTAGGAAACATAAATCATCACTTAAACACCCTACGCAAATAATAGGTTATTTTCCTTAATTCACCATTACGCACCATACTTATCAAAATTCCTAACAGAGTATAAACCCCACCAAGAACCAGCATCATGGCAATATCTCCCAGTACATTCTGTACTGGCAATCCCATTTGGTTAACACCGGCAATCGCTTTCGTTGCCCAAGTCGATGGTAAAGCAGAAGAAATTGCTCTCACCCAATCAGGCATTGCCTGTACCGGCCAGACTGTGCCGGAAATATAGAACACAGGCGTGGTAAGCAAAGCGATCGTTAAATAGATCATTTCTACACTGCGCATACATTCTGTCACTAATTTACCTAATCCGAGTACCGCCAACATAAACAAGAACGTCAGCATTAATAGCAAAAGAATAGACGCCTCCTGTCGGTATCCCAACACCCACGGCCAAAGCACAAAAAAGATGATGGAGAGAAAAAGCCAAATCGGTAATAACGCCGACAACGCTCCCAAATAGACAGGCAATGGCGGTTTACCTTTCGGTGTACCACGTATCGTAATACTGACCCGCACACAAGATATCAATAACGAGTGTTGTAATAACATCACCAACAAACCGGGAAAAACAATTGCGGCAAAACTAACACCAGGATTAAATAGCCCAACAGTTTCACTACGAATCGGCATCAGTAATAATTCTGTCTGTTCAGGGCTAAAACCATATTTCAATAATAATTTACTGTTATATTCGTTTAGCAATTGCCGGTGGGCTGAGGTTAACTCTTGCTGAATTTGTCCATTGGCAAGACGACTTGTTGCATCACCATAAATCGGAAAAGTGATATTTTTTCCATTAAGAATATTTTTCTCCAGATCCGCCGGAATAATAATAATCGCAAAAATTTCACGTAGCAGTAGATCATGACGAGCATCAGCTAAATTATCATAGCTGTGGACAGCAATTTTAGCCGTAGAATTAAGCTGGCGTATCAAAGAGCGACTAGCAGAGCTGTGATCCTGGTCGATCACAGCAACCGGTAGATCCCATACTGTTGGCCGGACATATACCAAACTCATCATACACAAGGAAACCAACATCAACATCCACATGGGCTTTTCCAACATTCCCATTAATACCCGGCGAAAAGTTTGCCAATACATCTGCATTATTCATCACCCTGTGGCAAACCAAGTCGTTTAAATAACCGGTTTCGTACTAACAGAAAGCAAACAACCGGATAAATAAGTAATAAAGCACAAACAGATAAAATACCCAGCAAAGAAACCTCTCGCAGAAAAATATCAAACATCGCATTTAGCGCATGCGTCAAAGGCTCAATATTGGCAATTATTCGCGCCGGCAATATCATTGATAATTCTGGCACTGACATACCTGAAAAAGTCGTCGCAATACTGACTAGCACTCCAATTAAACTGTAAGCCGTCAATGTGCTATTAGTGAAAGTAAACAGCAACAGGCCAATACTTTGAGCGGCAATGACATAGAAGAAACCCACTATTACCATATATATCGGATTACCATTCACTTTTGCATCAAATACACCAATCAGAGCGGCCAATTCAACAATCAACAACAGAGTAAAAAACAGGGTATAAGGCGCCAATTTTCCCAATAGAGCGAAAGTAAATGGTTTCATTGTCATCAGTGTCTTGCTGCGTGCCATGCTATAAATCGTGCAGGTTACAACAAAAAGCTGTAATAAATGGATTGTGGCCGCAAACTGCTGATAATAGATGTAACTACCGCTGGCATTAAAAAGGCTGTCATAAACGAGCGTAACATTGGCTAATGGCGGTAACTGATGACCCATTTCCGTCGCCAATATGGAACGGTACTTCGCATTAATCTCTGCCATTAAACCACTGAGATCTTGAATAGAATAACTTCCGGCACCATAAAACAACGCGTTGTAATACATACGCACGGTTGGCTGGTTTCCTCTGAGCGCATTAGCTTCAAAATCGTGTGGGATATAAAGTAAAGAGTAATCCTTAGCATTGCCAAGCCTCTCAAGAGATTCCTGTAATCCGCCATCATAAGATTTAATCTGCGCATGAGAAGCCGCATCCAGGTTACGTATTAGATGACGTGACAGCGGACTCTGATCATTATCAACCACCGATACTGGCAGATTGAGCAACGTCCCTTCTGAGAAATTAGCGCTGATCAGCACAAATAACATCAACGGAAATAACCAGCTTAGCCAGTGAAAAACTGGGCTACGAATCACAGCCCGGATTTCTTGGCTAAAAGCGCGTTCGAAACCACGCCATACAACCTTGCTTCGCATCAGTCACCTACTTATCCCAACGCCACAAGGCACTCATACCAGGACGTAAACCTTCAATAGGCTGTAAGGAATACAAGCGCACTTCAAAGGTTCTTAAATCGAAATCACCAGTGGCGCGAGTGGCACGTTTAGTCGCGTAATCACCCATCGGAGAGATATAACGAACTTCGGCTTCAACCTCTTTATCACCTAGCGCAGGAATACGAAGTTTGACTTTATCCCCTTTGTGTACCTTTGCCAGAATGTCTTCCCGCAGGTTATAAATAAAATAAGCTTCTGGTACACGGATTAATGTCACTAAAGGACTATTAGCACTAAATAATTCACCAACTTCTGCCGGAATCGGCCCCACTTCCCCCGCGACAGGCGCTTTGACTTGCAAATCATCACTCTGGGTTCGCAACTCAATCAGTTGCTGTTCAGCCTGACGTAAAGCTGCTGCGTATTTCTGGCGCAATTCAATCCTGTCACCATGCCTGCCTTCATCCAATGCCGCTTTTGCGCTCTGCATTTTCTGATAAGCAACATCCCTACTTCTGTGAGCATTATCTAGATCGTTTCGTGAAACATAACCTTTAGATGCGACATTCTGAATGCGCTCATATTCACGTACCGCATTATCATATTCGGCCTGAGCTTGTGCCAAACCCGCTTCCAAATTCCGAATACTTTCTTCACGGGTTCCATGAAGAGATTGTTCCAACTGCGCTTTGGCTTGATCACGAGCAGCTTCTAATGAAGCAACCTGGGCCAGTAATTCAGGGCTTTCAAGTGTAATCAGCAACTGGCCTGCTTTAACATCATCTCCCCGTTCAATGTGACGTTTGATCACTCGTCCCTTAGCTTTAGACGCCACAATCACTTCCGGCGCATCAACTTCACCTTGCAACAATAAATATTGGTTATGAGAATGAAACAACACAGCCATTGCTGTGAGCAAAATCACCAGTAAAATCGTAAAAAGTGTTCTTTTTTTCATGATGTCTTACACATCCAAAATTACCCGACTCAAAACTAACGTTATAGCTTCGCATTGTTCTACGGAAAATTTCTTATATATTCGTGCGTATAATCACTGACAGAAAGGAAGACGCTTTATAATAGTGTAGTGGTTTATGATTGTTGTCAAATATTAACCTACTTAAACTAAACTTTTAATAATATTATTAGCTGTTTCTGTAAACTAATAACATCCATAAATCCTCTCGGAAAATTTATGTACGAATTTAATCTTGTGTTGTTATTACTACAACAGATGTGTGTTTATTTGGTGATCGCCTGGCTACTAAGTAAAACACCACTATTTATTCCACTGTTACAAGTCACTGTGCGTTTACCTCATAAACTGCTGTGTTATGTCGCTTTTTCCATTTTCTGTATTATGGGAACCTATTTTGGTCTGCATGTAGGTGATTCCATTGCCAATACCCGTGCTATTGGCGCAGTCCTTGGCGGGCTTCTGGGTGGGCCAAGTGTCGGCGCACTGGTGGGATTAACCGGTGGACTGCACCGCTACTCCCTTGGTGGGATAACCGCTTTCAGTTGCATGATATCGACCATTATTGAAGGTTTAATCGGTGGCATTATTCACAGCTATCTGACGAAACGTGGTCAGATAAACCGACTGATTAATCCCTGGACAGCCGCTGTCGTCACGTTTTGTGCTGAAATAATACAGATGGGCATTTTACTACTGCTCGCTCGTCCATACAGTGAAGCATTAGCGTTGGTCAAAAATATCGCCATCCCCATGATCATCACCAATAGTATCGGCTCAGCAATGTTTATACGTATCCTACTTGACCGACGCGCGATATTTGAAAAATACACTAGTGCATTTTCTGCTCAAGCCCTGAAAATCGCTGTCTATACAGAGGGTATTCTACGAAAAGGATTTAATGAAAATAACAGTATGAAGGTAGCAAAAGTTATTTATCAACAACTGGAAATAGGCGCAGTGGCTATTACAGATAGAGAAAAACTCTTGGCGTTTATTGGTATCGGTTCAGATCATCACCTCCCTGGAACACCTATTGCTTCAGATCAATCCCGTCGAGCAATTGAAAATAATGAAGTGGTTTATGCCGATGGCAATGAAATACCTTACCGTTGTTCAATCAATCCAACCTGCAAGCTCGGTTCAACTCTGGTCATCCCGCTACAGGGAGAAAATCAGCAAGTTATCGGCGCAATCAAACTTTATGAAGCCAAAAACCGTCTGTTCAGCTCAATCAACCGCCCTCTAGGGGAAGGCATTGCCAGTTTGTTATCCGCCCAAATCCTCGCAGGACAATATGAACGTAACAAACAATCACTGCTTCAATCCGAAATTAAGCTGCTTCATGCGCAAGTGAATCCTCACTTTTTATTTAATGCCTTAAATACCTTGCAAGCCGTGATCCGACGAGACAGTTATCAAGCGGGTCAATTAGTACAATATCTCTCAACCTTTTTCCGTAAAAACTTGAAACGGTCAGAAGAGATTGTCACGCTGTCTGATGAAATAGAGCATGTGAATGCTTACTTACAAATTGAGAAGGCGCGTTTCCGTGAGCATCTACAAATAAGCATTGAACTGCCGGAATCTCTGCTTCACGCTAAATTACCCGCTTTTTCTCTCCAGCCAATAGTAGAAAATGCGATCAAACACGGCACATCACAGTTATTAGAAACTGGTAAGGTTACTATTCGTGCTCATCAACAAAATCAATTGTTGATACTGGAAGTGGAAGATAATGCCGGTCTTTATAAATCAGCTTCTATGGGGGATGGACTAGGAATGAGTCTGGTAGATAAACGGCTACGACTTCGCTATGGTGAAAATTATGATGTGCAAATAGATTGCCAACCAGAAAAATTTACTCGCGTAATTTTACACTTGCCACTCATTAAAGAGGCTAATAAAACTGTGTGAATATGAATATATTAATTGTTGATGACGAACCGCTTGCACGAGAAAATCTACGTTGTTTGCTAGAAGAAGAACACGATATTCAAATTATTGGCGAATGCGCCAATGCTGTTGAAGCCATTAGTGCCATATATCATCTAAAACCCGATGTTGTATTTTTGGATATCCAAATGCCACGTATCACCGGATTAGAAATGGTTGGTATGCTCGATCCAGAACATCGTCCCTATATTGTTTTTCTGACTGCGTTTGATGAATATGCAATACAAGCGTTTGAGGAGCACGCATTTGACTATTTATTAAAACCTTTGGAAAAAAACCGCCTAACTAAAACTTTACAACGATTACGGCAAGGGCATCAGAAACAGGATATTTCCATCCTTAAAGTAGAAAAGCCGCTGAAATATATCCCATGCACCGGCCACAGCCGAATCTGGCTTGTGCAACTGGATGAAATCCTTTATGTCACCTCCCGTCCAAGCGGAGTATATGTTATGTGTACCAACGGGCA
This sequence comes from Photorhabdus akhurstii, assembly GCF_019090985.1. Lineage (NCBI taxonomy): Bacteria > Pseudomonadati > Pseudomonadota > Gammaproteobacteria > Enterobacterales > Morganellaceae > Photorhabdus > Photorhabdus akhurstii. The sequence continues at coordinate 5,273,869 of NZ_CP020335.1, forward strand.
GGAAGGATTTACTGAACTGACACTTCGCACATTGGAAACCCGCACCCCATTGATGAGAAATCATCGTCAATATTTGGTCAATATGACCCATCTGCGCGAAATCTTATTTGGTGATCACGGACAGGCCGAACTGATTCTACGCAATGGTAAAACTATTCCCGTCAGCCGCCGTTATTTGAAGCCATTGAAAGAGGCTCTAGGATTGAAGTAATCGTGACATTTATCACATTTTCAGCAGGTTAGTCAGTTCTTACTCACCGCTCACCTGCTGAATCTGACCACTTAACCCGCCATATAACCACTCACTCAGACGCTCCCTTATAGCTTCCTTTACCTGTGACAAGATACGAGTAAAAATTTATAACTCTCAGGAGAAGAGAAATGCAACACGCTCTCACATTTGTCATTGCAACGTTGTGTATTCTGGTTATCTGCTACCGCTTATACGGCGTATTCTTCGTTAAGAAGGTACTGAAAGCAGATGACAGCGAGGTTACACCTTCCCATCTACTGGAAGACGGTAAAGATTATGTACCCACGAAAAAATGGGTCAATTTTGGTAGCCACTTCGCAGCAATCGCAGCCGCAGGACCGCTGGTTGGCCCTGTGTTAGCAGCCCAATACGGTTATCTGCCAAGTATGTTATGGCTGTTAATCGGCTGTGTTATCGGCGGTGCCGTGCATGATACGGTTGTTTTATTCGCTTCAATGAAACATAGCGGTAAATCTCTGTCAGAAGTTGCTAAAACAGAACTTGGCCCAATTGCTGGTTGGTGCACCGGCCTTGCAATGCTGTTCATCATTACGATTACTATGGCAGGTCTATCCCTAGTGGTCGTTCATGCGCTAGAGCGTAACCCTTGGGGAACATTTGCAGTATTTATGACCATTCCGGTCGCAATCGGCGTCGGTCTGTGGGAGCGCTTCACTGGTAACATGCGCGGAGCAACTTGGGTAGGTATTATCACCATCATGGCTTGTGTGATTGTCGGCCCTTACATTCAAGCATCCGCCTTCGGTGAATGGCTGAGTCTACGTACATCGACTGTTAGCTTGGCACTGCCAATCTATGCATTTTTTGCAACCGCTCTGCCAGTATGGATGCTACTGACTCCCCGTGGTTATCTTTCCAGTTTTATGAAAATCGGTGTATTCGGCGCGTTAGTTGTGGGAGTCATCTTTATTAACCCAGAGATCCAATTCCCGGCAGTGACTGAATTTATTCATGGCAATGGCCCTGTACTGGCAGGTCCGGTGTGGCCGTTTATCTCCATCACCATTGCGTGTGGCGCTATTTCTGGTTTTCATGCATTTATCGGCTCTGGCACAACACCAAAACAGATCGATAAGTGGAGTGATATTCTGCCAGTTGGTTTCGGCGCCATGCTGGCAGAATGTGTCGTTGGCGTCATGGCGTTGATCGCTGCCACTTCTCTCTATCCTGCTGACTATTTCGCGATTAACTCCTCCCCAGAGGTCTTTGCTACACTGGGTATGGATGTTATCCATCTACCACAACTGAGTCAGGAAATTGGTCTGGATCTGTATGGCCGTACCGGTGGAGCCGTCACATTGGCGGTTGGTATGGCGGATATCTTCACCCGCGTCCCTTGGTTCAACCAGCTAACATCCTACTTCTTCCAGTTCGTCGTCATGTTCGAAGCCGTATTTATCCTGACAGCGGTTGATTCCGGTACACGCGTTGCCCGTTACCTACTGCAAGATTTCCTGGGCGATATCTGGGCGCCCCTGAAACGCATTAACTGGTTACCAGGTTCCATTGGTTGCAGTATCATTGCCTGTTTACTGTGGGGCTATCTGCTGAATTCCGGCGATATCAATTCAGTCTGGGCGCTATTCGGGGTATCCAATCAACTGATGGCCTCCATCGGCCTGATGATTGGTGCGACAATTATCCTGCGTCTGTCTGAAAAACGCTGGTATATGCTGACTTGCCTGATACCACTGGTTTACCTGTATGTTACTGTGAACTACGCTGCTTACTGGATGGTGAAGAATGTTTACTTCAACTCCACAGCAAAAGGTTTCAACATCTTCAATGGAACGATCTCCATTGTGATGGTTATCCTCGGCGTTGTGATTACGGTTTCTTCCATTATGCAATGGCTGAAACTGTGGCGCGCCCGCAGTGCAGGTAATTCAGTTGAGGTACTGACTCACTGATCTCTTTCTCATATCAAAAGCTGCCCTTTGTATAAAGAGCAGCTTTTTTATTATAAAAAACATTAAATAAATTAACTGATAACAAAAACGGCTCCTGTAGAAAGAGCCGCTTTATTATTTAAAATACCCGTTATCTTTCAAGTTGCCTCTTTGTTGGCTGCACTCACTCACCCCGGTCACATAGTTACCTATGCTCCCGGGGATTCGCTCCCTTGCCGTCGCGATGCATCTTGAAATCCATAGGGTATATCAGTTCAGATGATTACTGTGCGTTACTATTGTTATGACGACGGCGTGGAGCAGATGAACCATGATCATCACCACGACCACGGAAATTGCTACGGCTTTGGCCTTCACCACGACCTTCTCCACCGCGGCGTTCACCATTGAAACGACGACCGCCACCATTAAAACTCTCACGATCACGGCGAGGGCCACTACCATTACCGTTACGCCCACCACCGCGACGTTCACGACGTTCAAATGGCTGTGCATCACCCAATAACTGCATATTCATTGGCTTGTTCAGAATGCGGGTACGGGTAAAGTGGGACAATAAATCACCTGGCATACCTTTTGGCAATTCAATTGTGGAATGCGTTGCAAACAATTTGATATTGCCAATATAACGGCTGCTGATATCACCTTCGTTAGCAATCGCACCAACGATATGACGAACTTCAACACCATCATCACGGCCCACTTCAATACGGTACAACTCCATTTCACCGACATCACGGCGTTCACGACGAGGACGATCGCCGCGTTCGCCACGATCATCAAAACCATTACGACGACGATCATCACGTTCATTGAATTCACGGCGAGGACGACGCGCCGGATCTGGAGGCAGAATCAATGGACGCTCACCTTGCGCCATTTTTAATAATGCCGCGGCCAGCGTTTCTATATCCAGATCTTCCGCAGGTTGCAATTTAGACAACAGAGTACGGTACTGATCCAGATCACTGCTTTCCAATTGCTGCTGTACATTAGCGGCAAATTTTTCCAGACGACGCTGGCTCAACAATTCAGCATTTGGCAGTTCAACTTCCGGGATAGTCAGCTTCATTGTACGTTCAACGTTACGTAACAAGCGACGTTCACGGTTTTCTACAAACAACAACGCTCGACCAGCACGCCCTGCACGACCAGTACGGCCAATACGGTGAACATAAGATTCGGCATCCATTGGAATGTCATAGTTAACAACCAGACTGATGCGCTCAACATCCAGACCACGCGCTGCAACATCAGTTGCAATCAAAATATCCAAACGGCCATCTTTCAGACGTTCCAATGTCTGCTCACGCAGTGCCTGGTTCATATCACCGTTTAGCGCCGCACTGTTGTAGCCATTACGCTCCAGTGCTTCTGCCACTTCCAGCGTTGCGTTTTTGGTGCGCACAAAAATAATCGCGGCATCAAAATCCTCTGCTTCAAGGAAACGCACCAAAGCTTCATTTTTACGCATACCGTAAACAGACCAATAGCTCTGGCTGATGTCAGGACGAGTCGTTACACTCGCTTGAATACGCACTTCCTGCGGATCGTTCATAAAACGACGAGTAATGCGACGGATAGCTTCTGGCATAGTTGCAGAGAACAGCGCAGTCTGATGCTCTGCGGGGATCTGGCTCATGATGTTTTCAACATCTTCGATAAAGCCCATACGCAGCATTTCGTCTGCTTCATCCAAAACTAAGCCGCTCAGGTTAGATAGATCTAACGTACCACGTTTCAGATGATCCAAAAGACGCCCAGGTGTACCCACAACAATTTGTGGCCCTTGACGCAAAGCGCGTAACTGAACGTCATAACGTTGCCCACCATACAGCGCAACAACATTCACGTTACGCATATGTTTGGAAAAATCTGCGCACGCTTCGGCTACCTGTACCGCCAGTTCACGGGTCGGCGCCAACACAAGGATCTGTGGAGCTTTCAACTCAGCATTGATGTTATGCAGTAAAGGCAGACTGAATGCCGCAGTTTTACCACTCCCCGTCTGCGCCATACCTAGTACGTCACGACCATTTAATAAATGGGGAATACATTGTTGCTGAATTGGAGATGGCTTTTCATAGCCAAGATCTTCCAGTGCAGAAAGGATAGGTGCTGATAAACCCAGATCAGCAAAAGAGATTTCAGTCTCAGTGGTCATGTAATGGTGCCTCGTTAGTTATGGCGGCCAGTCTACATAACGCATCGAAAAAAATTTCGGTCATTTTCATTTAAAATGTGAACTGGCTCAAAGTATTTAATTAAACGAACAAATAAGCCCTCATCGGTCAAGATGATGGACTTTGTTAATCGATCTCGAAATGTTCGTCAGCTATTGCTGGTCCGATTCTGATAGGTCATCTTGTTCCTGGCCTAACAGCGCCAATTCCAACAATGCATAGCGGTGCTCAACAAAGTTATGTGCGTTGTTAGCTACCGTCAGCTTGAATAACGCAGATGCGCTATCCTTGTCCCCCAGACTTAGGTAATGTTTACCTAAATAGAAGTCAGTTTCACTGAGATGCTCAGCGAGCGAAGTGTTATCCGTTGCATTCTCTTTCAAGCGGTTCATCAATGTATATTCACTAATTTTGCCTAAATAGAATTCAACTATATTCCAGCCCCATTGCCCCCGGTTCGCTTTTTCGTAGTGCTGCGACAAGTTCAACATCGCCCCTTTAGGATAAAATTCTTTTTCCACCAGGTACAACCACAGCGAACGGAAAGGATCATTTGGATCGTCTTGATAAAACGCCTGCAGATCATCCTGCGCTAACTTATACCGACCACCGTAATACAACGCGATGCCACGGTTAAGACGCGCGTAATTGTAAGTTGGATCAAGCTCTAATACAGAATCAAACGCTTCATAGGCGGCATCAAAATTGCCAGCCTGTGTGAAGTAAATTCCCAGATAATTAAAAATCTCTGGAATATTAGGCCGAATAGATAAGGCAACAGAAAAATCATTCCGTGCCAAAGCTCTCAGCCCGAGACTATCATACAGCACACCTCTCTCATATAAAAGCTGTGCGTACTCATCTTCTGTCAATGACCGACTCGCAAGAATCTGTTCCATGCGAGCCAGAATGACTTCTTGTTGCAATGAAGGTTGTAACGGAATAGCAAAAACTTCGTTTTTACGCCAATCCTTGCTGCTGCATCCTGCCAAAAGAAGTATTGCTACAGCATAACACCAGCGCAGAAAAAGATTCATTTCCTACTCCCGAAAGTCAGACATTAATTAAGAATGCCCTATCACCCATATTGCATTTATTGGGCCTCCTGCCCTGAGTCTATAAACGGCGCTTTTTTACAAGACGCCGGTTTATAACATCAAATTTATTCTGCTGATTGTGGTGCTACTGGTGTATCCTCGACAATTACACCGGCTGTCGCTTCTTTAATGCTCAGGCGAACACGACCCTGGCGATCAATTTCCAGAACTTTAACTGAAACTTCCTGACCGACCTGCAAATAGTCAGCCACTTTCTCAACACGCTTATCCGCAATCTGAGAAATATGTACCAGACCTTCTTTACCACCACCGATAGCAACAAATGCGCCAAAATCAACGATGCGAGTTACTTTACCAGTGTAAACGCGGGCAACTTCGATCTCAGCAGTGATTTCTTCAATACGACTGATGGCATGTTTTGCTTTTTCACCATCAGTTGCAGCAATTTTCACAGTGCCATCATCTTCGATCTCAATGGTAGTACCGGTTTCTTCTGTCAGTGCACGGATAACTGAACCGCCTTTACCGATAACATCTTTGATCTTATCAGGATTGATCTTAATAGTGTGAATGCGTGGTGCAAATTCTGAAATTTCATTACGTGGGCTGTTAATTGCCTGTTCCATTACACTCAGGATATGCAAACGAGCACCTTTTGCCTGATTCAGAGCAATTTGCATAATTTCACGGGTAATGCCTTCAATTTTGATGTCCATTTGCAGTGCGCTGATACCTTCACAGCTACCCGCAACTTTAAAGTCCATGTCTCCCAAATGATCTTCATCACCCAAGATGTCAGACAGAACAACAAAATTATCGTCTTCTTTCACTAATCCCATTGCAATACCAGCAACAGCAGCTTTAATCGGCACACCTGCATCCATCAACGCAAGAGATGCGCCACAAACAGACGCCATTGAAGATGAGCCGTTTGATTCCGTGATTTCAGAAACTACACGAACGGTATATGGGAATTCATGAGCTTTTGGCATGACTGCCGCCACACCACGTTTAGCCAGACGACCATGACCAATTTCACGACGTTTTGGCGAACCCATCATACCTGTTTCACCAACAGAATATGGTGGGAAGTTGTAGTGCAATAGGAAACGATCTGTGCGTTCTCCCATCAACTCGTCAATGATCTGTGCATCACGTTCTGTACCCAAAGTTGCAGTAACTAAAGCCTGAGTTTCACCACGGGTAAACAACGCAGAGCCATGCGTACGAGGCAGAACTCCAGTACGTACGTCCAATGCACGAACCATATCTTTTTCACGGCCATCAATACGCGGCTCGCCACGCAAAACACGACTACGGACAACTTTTTTCTCTAAGCTACCCAGAATCTCATGGATTTCGGCGTCCTCTAAAGCTTCATCCTGTTCCAACAGCGCAGCCGTCACTTCCTCTTTGATAGCATCAACCTGAGCATAACGCTCTTGCTTCTCAGTGATACGGTAAGCATCACCCAAACGGCTTTCTGCCAATTCAGCTACACGGTCATGCAACGCTTGATTAACAGGTTCCGGCACCCAATCCCATTTTTCTTTACCTGCTTCCGCAGCTAATGCATTGATGTTTTCAATAACCACCTGTTGTTGATCATGGCCGAATACTACCGCACCTAACATTTGCTCTTCAGTTAGAATGTCGGCTTCAGATTCAACCATCAAAACAGCACCAGCAGTACCTGAAACCACCAGATCCAAACGGCTGTTTTTCAGCTCATCACTGGTTGGGTTAAGCACATACTGATCATTAATATAGCCAACGCGAGCCGCGCCAATTGGACCATTGAACGGAATACCAGATAGTGCCAGCACAGCAGAAGCGCCGATCATTGCAACAATATCTGGGTTTACTTGCGGGTTAACAGAAACAACTGTCGCTACAATCTGCACCTCGTTCAGGAAACCTTCCGGGAACAGAGGACGCAAAGGACGATCAATTAAACGAGCGACTAATGTTTCGCCTTCACCAGGGCGACCTTCACGACGAAAGAAACTGCCTGGAATACGACCAGCAGCATAAGTACGCTCCTGATAGTTAACAGTCAGTGGAAAGAAATCCTGACCTTCTTTTACTTTTTTCTGACCAACAACGGTGACAAATACAGCCGTGTCATCCATATTGACCATGACAGCAGCAGTAGCCTGGCGAGCCATCATACCTGTTTCGATAGTAACGGTATGTTGACCATATTGAAATTTACGAACAATCGGATTAAGCAAAATAATATCCTTTCGTTAACATTGTCTTTTATATTCAGCAGACAACAATGAATAATCTCTTCATGCCACATCCTCGCGACTAACGACAGGTCTTACTCCCTTAAGCACTCTCATTAGCCGCGCGAACCTCTGTAACTGAAGAGCCTTAACAAAAACCATCACCAACATTTTTCGTGCTGTTACCTAATGATGGCTTCTCAGAAGAAAAGGGGCCATATATGGCCCCTTTCCACTGAAACTTGCTTGATTAGCGACGCAGGCCAAGACGCCCAATCAGCGCAGTGTAACTTGTTACATTTTTACGCTTCAGATAGTCCAACAGTTTACGACGCTGAGAAACCATGCGCAGCAGACCACGACGGCTGTGGTGATCTTTTTTGTGCTCTGAAAAGTGGCCTTGCAAGTGGTTAATTTGTGCAGTTAACAAAGCAACCTGTACTTCACTAGAACCACTGTCATTCGTATCACGACCAAATTCAGCAATAATTTGTGCTTTTGCTTCAGTACTTAGAGACATATTACAACTCCAAAAACATATAAACTAAAATTACAGGTGCCGATCTCTAATTCAGCTACCCAACATATAACTGCGCCATTCTACGCTGCAAATAAGTTAAGCGCAAGATAGCCCCAAATACCCTAATCCCGGCTTTCAACAACTAAACGGCGGGGAGCAACAAGCCCATCGTCATTGATAACAGCAATGCCAATGAATTTCCGTTCATCACCTTCAGTTATACGTACCATACTTTCAACCAAAGTCGGCGATTTGGCACTGCGTACCGCCTGACCTTGTTTAAAATAAGCCGCAACTACTGGAATCAAATTAACCTCTGGGAAATGAGCAATTGCACTATCCATTGGTAATAGTAATGAATCAATTAATTCACCCACAGGTATTTCCTGATCTTTAGCCTGCTTTTGCAATTCATATAATTGCTCAAGTGTTACCATGCGATCATTTGGATAATTCGCTACCTGTAAACGTCTTAAATAAATAACATGAGCACCACAGCCTAATAATTCACCTAAGTCATCAATAATAGTGCGAATATAAGTTCCTTTCGAACAGTGTATTTCCAATTCCAGTTCATCATCTTCCCAACGGATAAACTGTAATTCATAGACTGTAATTGGTCGTGCTTCGCGTTCTACTTCAATACCCTGACGAGCATACTCATACAACGGTTTTCCCTGATGTTTCAGTGCGGAATACATGGAAGGAATTTGCATGGTATCCCCACGGAATTTATCCAAAGCTGCATCAAGTTGAGCCTGATTTAGCAGGATTGCCCTTTCACTGATGATTTGCCCATGTGAATCAGATGTGTCAGTTCGCTGACCAAGACGAGCTATCACTCGATAACGTTTGTCAGAATCAAGTAAGAACTGGGAAAACTTCGTGGCTTCACCAAGGCAAACCGGTAACATACCCGTTGCCAGTGGATCCAACGCGCCAGTGTGACCCGCTTTGCTGGCGTTGAAAATACGTTTTACTTTTTGTAACGCATCATTAGAAGAAATATCCTGCGGCTTATCCAGTAACAACACACCATGTATATCACGACCGCGACGACGACGCCCCATTACTTCTCCTCTTTGTGATCCGCAGAAGCCCGGCGCTGTTCGTCATTCTTCACAACATTAGTAACCAAATTAGACATTCTCATCCCTTCTACCAAGGAATTATCGTAGGAAAAAGTCAGTTCTGGTACGACACGCAAACGCATTGCTTTACCCAGCAGAGAACGAATAAAACCAGAAGCTTCATTCAATGCCTTAATACCATTCTTTACCACTTCGGAATCATGTTCTTCAGTCAACACATTCAGAAAGGTGACGAATACTTTGGCATAAGCCAAATCACGGGAAACTTCAACACCAGAAACAGTCGCCATACCGATTCGGGGATCTTTCACTTCTCGCTGTAAAATGATGGCAATCTCTTTTTGCATTTCCTGTGCAACACGCTGAGTACGACTGAATTCTCTTGCCATTGTTATATCTCCTGACATTTGGGGGGCAAAAGCCCCCCAATAATGAAATTAACCAGTGGTAGGAATTAAGCGATAGATCGTTTAACTTCAATAACTTCAAATACTTCGATCATGTCACCAACACGAACATCGTTGTAGTTCTTAACACCGATACCACATTCCATACCATTACGGACTTCGTTAACGTCATCTTTAAAGCGGCGAAGGGATTCCAGTTCACCTTCGTAAATCACTACGTTATCACGCAACACACGAATTGGATTATTGCGTTTAATCGTACCTTCGGTCACCATACAACCTGCAATCGCACCAAATTTCGGTGACTTAAACACATCACGAACTTCTGCTAGCCCCATGATCTGCTGTTTATATTCAGGTGCCAGCATACCACTCATTGCCTGTTTAACTTCATCAATCAGGCTATAAATAACAGAGTAATAACGCAGATCCAAGTTTTCATTTTCAACAACTCGGCGTGCGGAAGCATCGGCACGAACATTGAAGCCCAGAATAATTGCATTAGAAGCAGCAGCCAGTGTTGCATCAGTCTCAGTAATACCACCTACGCCAGAGCCGATGATTTTCACTTTCACTTCATTGGTAGACAATTGTTCCAATGCCTCGCGGATCGCTTCACATGATCCCTGAACGTCAGATTTCAGAACGATATTCAATTCAGAAACTTCACCTTCTTCCATGTTAGCGAACATGTTTTCCAGTTTAGATTTCTGCTGGCGAGCCAGTTTGACCTCACGGAATTTACCCTGACGATACAGAGCAACCTCACGAGCTTTCTTCTCGTCACGTACAACAGTTGCTTCATCACCAGCCGCAGGTACGTTGGACAGGCCAAGGATTTCCACTGGAATAGATGGGCCCGCGGAGAACACTTCACGACCTAGTTCGTCACGCATTGCACGAACTCGTCCATATTCAAAGCCACAAAGTACGATATCACCTTTATTCAAAGTACCTTCTTGAACTAGTACTGTTGCGACCGGACCACGGCCTTTGTCCAAGAATGATTCAATCACAACTCCGCTTGCCATACCAGAATGGACTGATTTTAGTTCAAGAACTTCCGCTTGAAGTAAGATTGCATCCAGCAGTTCATCAATACCAATACCAGCTTTAGCAGATACATTAATAAACTGAGTTTCACCACCCCATTCTTCAGGCTGAACACCGTGCTGAGAAAGCTCATTCTTCACACGATCTGGATCAGCTTCTGGTTTGTCGATCTTGTTAACAGCAACAACCACAGGCACATTCGCTGCTTTTGCATGCTGAATAGCTTCGATAGTCTGAGGCATCACACCATCATCAGCAGCAACAACCAAGACCACGATGTCGGTAGCTTTTGCACCACGTGCACGCATTGAAGTAAATGCAGCATGCCCTGGGGTATCCAAGAAAGTAATCATGCCACTTTCAGTTTCAACATGGTAAGCACCGATATGCTGGGTAATACCACCTGCCTCACCAGAAGCGACTTTTGTAGAACGAATGTAATCCAGCAAAGAAGTTTTACCGTGGTCAACGTGACCCATGATCGTCACAACCGGCGCACGAGGTTCAGCAACCGCTTCACCTGTATCGCGGTCGCTCATCAGCGCTTCTTCCAACTCATTCTCACGACGCAGGATAACCTTATGGCCCATCTCTTCAGCAACTAGCTGCGCTGTTTCCTGATCGATCACTTGGTTGATGGTTGCCATTGCGCCCATTTTCATCATGGCTTTGATGACCTGAGAACCTTTAACAGCCATTTTATTAGCCAACTCAGCAACAGTAATGGTTTCACCGATCACAACATCACGGTTAACAGCCGCTACAGGCTTATTAAAACTTTGTTGCAATGTGCTGGTTTTACGTTGCTTGCCTTTTGTACGACCAACTGCGCGGGCTTCTTCACGATCTGCTTTAGATTCAGAATGCTTATTATTTTTCTTCTGGCGAGTAGCCTTACCGCTACGACCACGAGCACGGCGATCACCTTCAACTTTAGCATCGTTTTCGTCTTCTGCCGCGCGGGCATGACGGGAGGTAGTGACATGATAATCGTCGTTATCAATAGAATCTGAATCACTTGACCATTTATCCTGATTCTCTTCAGCCATACGGCGAGCTTCCTCAGCAACGCGTCTAGCTTCTTCCTCTACCTTACGACGCATCTCTTCTTCTGCTTTGCGCTTAAGATCAGCAGCTTCTGCTTCACGACGTGCTTTTTCACTCTGGACTGGTTTTTGTTTATGTTCGGTATGTTGATTGGTCACTTTTTCATTTTCCGCTGCCTGACGCTTAGCTTTTTCAGCTGCTTCACGTTTGGCTTTTTCTTCTGCCTCACGTTTAGCCTGCTCTTCAGCGAGTTTCTTCGCTGCTGCTTCGGCTTCGCGTTGCGCTTTTTCTTCTGCTTCGCGCCGTGCTTGCTCTTCCGCTTCACGCTTCGCCTGTTCTTCCGCTTTAGCCTGTTCAATTGCATCACGGTTCACATATGTACGCTTTTTGCGGACCTCAACGGCTACCGGTTTGCTTTTACCATCGGTGCCTGAAACATTCAGCGTACTACGTGTCTTACGCTGCAATGTTAATTTATCGGGTTTACCAGCCGAACCGCCTTGTTCGCGGTTCAAATGTGCCAGTAAAGCTTCTTTTTCTTTCTGGGAGACAAAATCAGTTTCGGTTTTTTTAATCCCTGCATCAGCAAATTGCTGTACTAAGCGATCAACCGAAGTCTGGATCTCTTCTGCCAGTGATTTTACGGTTACATCTGTCATGCTGTTCCTTCCTGCTACGGTTTATTACGCATCATCGCCAAACCAACAGATATTTCTGGCAGCCATGATGAGCTCGCCTGTCTTCTCATCATTCAAACCTTCAATATCAGATAGGTCGTCGATACCCTGCTCGGCAAGATCTTCCAGCGTACAGATGCCACGGGCAGCCAGGTCAAATGCCAGAGTACGGTTCATACCAGTCAGATTTAACAACTCTTCGGTTGGTTGTTTATCACTGAGACTCTCTTTCTGAGCCAGTTCCAGAGTAGTTAAAGCAGCTTTCGCACGTTCACGCAGGACTTCGATAGTTTCTTCATCAAGGCCCTCAATTTCCAGGAGTTCCTTAATTGGTACATAAGCCAATTCTTCCAGAGTTGAGAACCCTTCTTCGACTAGAACAGTAGCGAATTCTTCATCAATATCGAGATGCTTAGTGAATGTATCAATAGAAGCATGAGCTTCTGCCTGATGTTTTGCTTGTAGCTCTTCAGCAGTCATGACATTTAATTCCCATTTGTCATCACCACGGTGCTTTTTCAACAATTGCGCAGCGAGGCGCACATTTTGACCATTACGGCCGATAGCCTGCGCTAAGTTGTTGCTTTCAACGGCAACATCCATCGTGCACTTATCTTCGTCAACAACAATGGATGCAACATCAGCCGGAGCCATAGCATTAATGACAAACTGAGCAGGATTATCATCCCACAGTACGATATCGATTCGTTCGCCGCCCAGTTCGCTGGAAACAGCCTGTACTCGCGCACCACGCATTCCAACGCAAGCACCAACAGGATCAATACGCTTGTCATTCGTTTTTACTGCAATCTTGGCGCGAGATCCCGGATCACGGGCAGCAGCTTTAATTTCAATTAGCTCCTCGCCAATTTCCGGAACTTCAATACGGAACAGTTCAACCAGCATTTCCGGACGGGAACGGCTGACAAACAGTTGCGCACCTCGTGCTTCAGGGCGAACATCATACAGTACGCCACGCACACGGTCACCTGGGCGGAAATTTTCCCTTGGTAACATATCTTCGCGAAGAATAACTGCTTCAGCATTATTGCCCAAATCAAGGGTGATATTCTCACGATTGACTTTCTTAACCACACTGGTGATGATCTCACCTTGCTGTTCGCGGAACTGGTCAACAACCATAGCGCGTTCAGCCTCACGTACTTTTTGTACAATAACCTGTTTAGCGGTCTGCGTTGTAATACGATCAAAAGTCACTGATTCAATTTGATCTTCGGTATAGCTACCCAAATCAATTTCAGGCTCTTCAAACCTAGCCGCTTCCAACGTAATTTCACGAGTCGGCTGAGTCACTTCTTCAACAACTAACCAACGACGGAAGGTGTCAAAATCGCCAGATTTACGGTCAATGCTGACACGAACATCAATATCTTGTTCATATTTTTTCTTGGTGGCTGTGGCCAATGCTGTTTCCAGCGCCTCGAAGATCTTTTCGCGTGGAAGGGATTTTTCGTTGGAAACCGCTTCCACAACAGCCAGAATTTCTTTATTCATCCTAGTTGCCTCATCCGAACTTTAAAAGTGGGGTACCAGGTTCGCTTTCTGGATGTTGCTCAGTGCGAACACTTCATCTTTTCCATCCACCGTAACCGTGATCATTTCGCCGTCGACAGTTTTGATAATGCCCAGCCATTTCCGACGGTTTTGCATTGCTATACGTAAGACCAGACTGACTTCCTCACCAATAAAACGCTGGTAATGTTCAACCGTGAACAATGGACGCTCTAAGCCAGGTGAAGAAATTTCCAGGTTATAAAGCACTGAGATAGGATCTTCGACATCCAATACCGCACTGACCTGGTGGCTAACATCAGCACAATCATCAACAGTGATGCCATTCTCACTATCAATATAAATCCGCAGTGTAGAAACACGTGCACGAATAAACTCTAAGCCGACTAACTCAAAGCCTAAAGCTTCAACTGGTGCTGAAATCATCGCTGTTAATTTTTGCTCTAATGTGGACAAGCCCACCCCCAAGACATAAAAAAAGGGCTAATTAGCCCAGTAGTTCTGTTGTCAAATAACAAAAAACCCCGAAATTCGGGGCTTTATGCAACTGGACCCTATTTGCTGCCAGTGGCTTCAACCACTCACTTCATGCCCTTTTAAATCAGAATCAATATTTCAAATATTGCTGAATTATTTCGTTCAAAAAGGTGCATCTTAATTTAAGAAGTGGTTGCGGGAGCCGGATTTGAACCGACGACCTTCGGGTTATGAGCCCGACGAGCTACCATGCTGCTCCATCCCGCGTTCGAAAACGTGGCAAATATTACGCCGATAACTGCGAAAACGCAAGCTATCCGAATAATGGTACCGAGGACGGGACTTGAACCCGTAAGCCCTAGTGTGGGCACTACCACCTCAAGGTAGCGTGTCTACCAATTTCACCACCTCGGCACTACATGAGGCCATCGCTGATTAAACAGCCCCATTTTAATTCTTTCTTGTGATGATTACTGCGGAATGTCACTATTTGGTGCTGCTGGCGCCGCCGGAATCTCCGTTGATTTCTCGACTTTAGCAGGCTCGCCAATGTTTTCCCACTTACTGCTCGTACCGGTCTGATTACTGGCCAGATTACCAAGTACTAAACTAATAATGAAAAACAGAGTAGCGAAAATCGCAGTCATACGGGTCATAAAGTTACCAGAACCCGATGAACCAAACAGCGTCGCAGAGGCACCCGCCCCAAAGGAAGCACCCATATCAGCACCTTTACCTTGCTGTAGCATAACCAAGCCAACTAGCCCGATAGCAACCAGCAAGAAAACAACTAAAAGAGCGTCATACATATGTCGTACCTATGTCCTCGTGGGGTTTACCACAATCTATGTGGCTACCTTATACTGCATCACCCACTCAAACAGGCTAATCGCCTGACCGAGTGGGTCTGAATACTAACCAAACCACATCTGATACGCAAGGTTAATTTCAATAATCAGAATCACTTGAGGAAAAAAACAACAAATTAATCCGCGTGTTTCACCGCATCAGCAATACGATGAGCCAAGGCCGTGACTTGTACATTATCTTCACCCTCTACCATGACACGAATCAATGGCTCAGTACCAGATTTACGTAACAATACCCGTCCACGACCATTTAATTCAGCTTCAACAGATTTAGTAATATTAATTACATTTTCCGATTTAAGTGGATCGTGTGAACCGGAGAAACGAACATTTACCAGCACCTGTGGCAAAAGTTTCATACCACTACACAGATCGTGCAAACTCATATGGTTACGTACCATAGCACTCAGAACCTGAAGGCCAGCAACAATGCCGTCACCCGTAGTTGTTTTATCCAACAAGATAACATGACCAGAATTTTCAGCGCCTAAACGCCATCCTTCTTGCTGCAATTTTTCCAGCACATAACGGTCACCCACTTTAGCACGCAGGAACGGGATGCCAAGCTGCTTCAATGCCAACTCCAATCCCATATTACTCATCAGTGTACCAACAACACCACCACGCAGTTGCCCTTGTCTCAATGCTTCACGAGCAATGATATAAAGGATCTGGTCGCCATCAACTTTCTGTCCCAAATGATCAACCATAATAATGCGGTCACCATCACCATCAAATGCCAGACCAACATCAGCCTTCTCTTCTACAACACGTTGCTGCAATAAACAAACATCAGTAGCACCACATTTTTCATTAATATTGATACCGTTTGGCTCACAGCCAATCGTCACAACATCAGCCCCCAGTTCTCTGAGTACATTTGGGGCAATGTGGTAAGTCGCACCGTTAGCGCAATCAAGTACAATTTTCAAGCCATTAAGACTTTGCTCACTTGGAAATGTACCTTTGCAGAATTCAATATAACGACCCGCAGCATCCACAATACGATTTGCACGTCCCAACTCTGCGGACTCCACGCAAGTCAGCGGCTTTTCCATTTCAACCTCAATTGCCTCTTCCACATCATCCGGCAGTTTCGTACCGTCAATAGAGAAGAATTTAATACCATTATCATAATAAGGATTATGAGAGGCAGAGATAACAATTCCAGCTTCAGCACGGAAGGTACGAGTCAAATAAGCAACAGCAGGTGTTGGCATGGGACCAGTAAACAAAGCCGATAAACCAGCCGCAGCTAAACCTGCTTCTAAAGAAGATTCCAGCATATAGCCAGAAATACGGGTATCTTTACCGATAATGATCTTACGAGAACCGTGACGAGCCAGTACCTTACCCGCAGCCCAACCAAGCTTTAACACAAAATCTGGCGTAATTGGGCTATTGCCCACTTTGCCACGGATACCATCAGTACCAAAGTATTTGCGGTTACTCATAATTTCTTTTCTTCCTTTGCTGAAAGTGTTGCTTCGACAATTTGCATTGCCTGCACGGTTTCTTTGACATCATGCACCCGGATAATTTGCGCTCCTTGCATAGCAGCGATAACAGCGCAAGCTACACTACCGACAACCCTTTCTTGTGGCGGTACATGAAGCAACTGACCTATCATAGATTTACGTGACATTCCTGCTAGCACAGGTAAACCAAATTGATGAAATTGGTTTAAATGTGCCAGTAACTGATAATTATGCGTCAAGTTCTTACCAAAACCGAAGCCTGGATCAAGAACAAGTTTATCTTTTGCTATCCCTGCCATCACACAACGTTCAATTTGCTCAGTAAAAAATTGTTTCACTTCACTTAACAAATTTTCATAATGTGGCGCATCCTGCATTGTCCGTGGCTGGCCCTTCATATGCATCAAGCAAACGGGTAAACCAGATTTAGCCGCGCTTTCCAAAGCACCAGGCTCTTGCAATGCACGAATATCATTAATCAAATGGGCGCCAGCCTTTGCTGACTCACTCATCACCAATGCTTTCGAGGTATCAACAGAAATCCAAATATTAAATCGTTGAGCTAAAGCCTCAACAACCGGAACAACACGCTCTACTTCTTCCTGTTCACTGACTTCATCAGCTCCCGGACGGGTAGACTCCCCACCGATATCAATGATCGCAGCTCCTTCATTAATCATCTTTTCAGCATGTCGTAAAGCCATATCCAGAGTATTATGAACACCACCATCAGAAAATGAATCTGGAGTCACATTCAAAATACCCATTATTTGTGGGCGAGAAAGGTTGAGAACATTATCTCTGGCTCTGAGTTTCATGTTTGGGCTACCTTCAATGTCAAAACCCCAGGACTTACCTGGGGTTTCATAAATATATCAATCAGACTACGAAACAATGGAACAATTACTGATCTTTATTTCCTGACTGCCCTACTTGTTCACCACCTTGCGCCAATGTATTGATATCACCAGTTGGTTTTGTAGCCTGCGGAGGAGGTGTATTACCTGTTGGGCGACTGTTATTATTGCTGCCATTATCGCTTTCCCATCCAGCTGGTGGACGCACATTCGTACGATTCATTAAGTCATCAATCTGGGGGGCATCAATAGTTTCGTACTTCATCAATGCATCTTTCATCGAATGTAGAATATCAAGGTTGTCCATCAGAATCTGACGAGCACGTTGATAGTTATGATCGATAATTGCCTTTACTTCCTGATCGATAAGACGAGCCGTTTCATCAGACATGTGCTTAGCTTTAGCAACTGAACGGCCAAGGAACACTTCTCCTTCTTCCTCTGCATAGAGTAATGGGCCGAGTTTTTCTGAGAAACCCCACTGCGTTACCATGTTACGGGCAATTGATGTCGCCACTTTGATATCGTTAGATGCGCCAGTAGAAACGCTGTCTGGACCGTAAATAATCTCTTCCGCCAGACGACCGCCATATAAGGTTGAAATCTGGCTTTCCAACTTCTGACGACTAGCGCTGATCTGATCGCCTTCCGGTAGGAAAAAAGTCACACCCAAGGCGCGACCACGTGGAATAATGGTAACTTTATGAACAGGATCATGCTCAGGAACCAAGCGGCCAATAATGGCATGGCCTGCTTCATGATAAGCAGTTGATTCTTTTTGCTCTTCCGTCATCACCATAGAGCGGCGTTCTGCGCCCATCATGATTTTGTCTTTCGCTTTTTCGAATTCAACCATAGAAACTACGCGCCTGTTACCACGAGCCGCAAACAAAGCAGCTTCGTTCACCAGGTTAGCCAAATCAGCGCCAGAGAATCCCGGAGTACCGCGAGCAATGACAGAAGCATCAACATCAGTATCCAGAGGAACCCGGCGCATATGAACTTTCAGAATCTGCTCGCGACCACGTACGTCTGGCAAACCAACAACAACCTGACGGTCAAAACGGCCAGGACGCAACAAGGCAGGATCAAGTACGTCGGGGCGGTTAGTCGCGGCAATAACGATAATACCTTCGTTGCCTTCAAAACCATCCATCTCAACCAGCATCTGGTTCAGAGTCTGCTCACGTTCATCGTGACCGCCACCCAAACCAGCACCACGCTGACGGCCTACCGCATCAATCTCATCAATAAAGATGATACAAGGTGCTGCTTTCTTCGCCTGCTCGAACATATCACGAACACGGGATGCACCAACACCAACAAACATTTCAACGAAGTCAGAACCGGAGATAGTAAAGAATGGCACCTTCGCTTCACCCGCAATCGCTTTTGCCAGCAAAGTCTTACCCGTACCCGGAGGCCCGACCATTAGAATACCTTTCGGGATTTTTCCACCCAACTTCTGGAAGCGGCCTGGCTCTCGCAGATATTCCACCAGTTCACCAACTTCTTCTTTCGCTTCGTCACAACCAGCAACATCAGCAAAAGTGGTTTTAATCTGATCTTCTGTCAGCATACGGGCCTTGCTTTTACCGAAAGACATTGCCCCTTTACCGCCGCCGCCCTGCATCTGACGCATGAAGAAAATCCAGACCCCAATAAGCAATAACATCGGGAACCAGGAAATGAAAATAGAAGTTAGCAGACTTGGCTCCTCTGGAGGTTCACCAACCACTTTTACGTTTTTATTCAGTAACGTATCTAACAGTTTTTCATCCTGTACTGGTAGGTAAGTGGTGTATCTGCTGTTATCTTTCCTACTAACATTAATTTCACGACCTGTGATACGAACTTCGCGCACCTGATCCTGGGCTAATTCATTGATGAAGGTAGAATAATCCACCCTACGACTATTGGAATCGCTGGGACCAAAACTCTGGAATAACGACATCAGCACAACTGCGATAACTAACCAGAGAATCAGGTTTTTCGCCATGTCACTCAAGGGATTAACCTCATATTACAACTGTGTTAACAAATAGCATTCAGGGTACTATAGTTTCCGCCCTGTCGCTACAATGTATACTTCACGCGATCGTGCCCGCGAAGCGTCCGGCTTACGAATTTTCACGTTCGTAAATAGGGAGCGAATTTCCCTCAGGTATTCATCAAAGCCTTCTCCCTGAAACACTTTGACAATAAAACTCCCCCCGGGGGCCAGCACATCACGACACATATCTAACGCCAATTCAACCAGATACATGGATCGAGGAATATCGACCGCAGGTGTTCCGCTCATATTGGGCGCCATATCCGACATGACGACCTGGACTTTGTTATCACCAACTCGCTCAAGCAATGTTTTCAATACAAGTTCATCACGAAAATCACCCTGAAGGAAATCGACGCCAACAATGGGATCCATCGGCAAAAGATCACAGGCAATCACTCGCCCATTATCATTAATTTGACTCACTGCGTACTGAGACCATCCACCAGGAGCTGCGCCTAAATCGACAACGGTCATGCCAGGCTTAAAAACTTTGTCACTTTGTTGAATTTCATCAAGTTTAAACCAAGCGCGAGAACGAAGCCCTTTTTTCTGTGCTTGCAGAACATATTTATCACTAAAGTGTTCTTGTAACCAGCGACTAGAGCTTGCCGAACGTTTTTTATTGGCCATTGTCCTTTCCAACTATACTACGAATAAAGAGCCAGATATCTATTGCTCCATACACCAAAACCACAACACACTATTTATGGTGATAGAGATGAGATGGCGGTAGAATGTCCCGTTTTCAATCCTAACTAAGCAAAAAAACAATGACCCTTAACAAAAAACAAGTACAACACCTGAGAAGTCTCGCTCACCCGCTAAAACCTGTCGTCATGATTGGTAATAACGGCCTGACCGAGGGTGTGTTGGCCGAAATTGAGCAAACACTGTCACACCATGAGCTTATCAAAGTCAAAATCGCAGGCGAAGATCGTGAAACCAAAAATTTGATCGCCGATGCAATTGTCCGCGAGACCGGTGCATATAATGTGCAAATTATCGGTAAAATCCTAGTTCTTTACCGCCAATCGGAAGAACGCAAAATTATTTTACCTAAATAATCAAACCTCATTTATATAAAATTCCGTGCATATACTATGATAAAAAAGGCCATATCCGGCCTTTTTTACTTTCACCACGATCCTTGTGCAACTTTACCTAACGTAAATCAATAGCAACAGGCCAATCCAGAAGTTAAATATATTCAACTTTCAGGATTTCATATTCAACTTCACCACCCGGTGTTTTGATAATAACAACGTCATCAACTTCTTTACCTATCAAACCTCGGGCAATTGGTGAATTCACTGAGATTAAATTTTCTTTAATATCTGCTTCATCGTCACCCACAATCCGGTAAGTCTGCTCTTCATCAGTATTAACATTCAAAACCGTAACTGTAGTCCCAAAAATAACACGTCCAGTCTTGGGCATTTTCGTGACATCAATCACCTGTGCATTAGAAAGCTTAGCTTCGATTTCCTGAATACGGCCTTCGCAGAAACCTTGTTGTTCACGAGCAGCGTGATATTCAGCGTTTTCTTTCAGATCACCATGTTCACGTGCTTCAGCAATGTCTGAAATAATTTTTGGACGGCGTACGTTCTTTAGATAATCTAACTCTTCGCGCAACTTATCCGCGCCACGTACCGTCATTGGAATCTGTTTCATTTATTAATCCTCTAAATCTTTCCTGAGCAAAAAACAAGCATCATCCTGATGTTTTCAGATAACAGCACAATGAGCACACCTTGTCGGGCGGGCTTACAGACAATAAACAATAGTGCAAACCACAGGGCTACCCGGAGTTCACAATCATATTTTACATATTAATATATCATTCTAACGTAGACTTGGTGATGGGTCATCGTTTACTTTTCCCCACTTTGCGCCTTAGTATTGTGGTACGTCTACATCCATATGCGAAATTTATGTCCTTCTTTAAAATTGCCAGCAGATTAGTTTGCGTTACCACTCTGTACTTAATTACACCCAACGCAAACGCCACACCCGTTGAGGAATATACGCAATATCTGCCTGATGGTACTAATCTGGCGTTAATCGCTCAAAAAGTTGGTGCCAATACCCCGTTAATTGATTATCACGGGCAGCAAATGGCTCTACCAGCGAGTACGCTGAAAGTTGTCACAGCTCTTGCAGCATTGTTACAACTGGGTAAAGATTATCGCTTTATCACCACGCTGGAAAGCCACGGAAAAATTTCAAACGGCGTCCTGAGAGGGAATTTGATCGCTCGTTTTGTCGGAGATCCAACACTGACCCGTCAACAACTTCGCAATATGGTCACCGTTTTGAAACAATCTGGCGTGGAAAAAATTGACGGCAACCTTCTGATAGATGTTTCCGCTTTTGCCAGCCATGATAAAGCTCCCGGTTGGGTATGGAATGACATGACCCAATGTTTCAGTGCTCCCCCTGCTGCCGCAATTGTAGATCGAAACTGTTTTTCAGTTTCGCTATATAGTGCTGAACGCCCCGGTGATACCGCATTTATCCGCATAGCATCTTTTTATCCCGTAAATATGTTCAGTGAAGTTAAGACATTGGCAAAAGGCTCTTCTGAAAGCCAATACTGCGAACTGGACGTCGTTCCCGGAGAACTGAACCGTTTTACTCTTACCGGATGCCTGACTCAACGCAGTGAACCGTTGCCACTGGCTTTCGCGATTCAAAATGGCGCCAGCTATGCAGGGGCAATTCTCAAAAATGAATTGCAAGTTGCAGGAATTGAAATCACAGGTAATCTCAAACGCCAAAGTTTACCAACTGAACCGGGAAAAGTTTTGGCTAAAAATCAATCGGCACCATTACATGATCTGCTGAAAGTCATGCTAAAAAAATCTGACAATATGATTGCTGATACCGTATTTAGGACAATAGGCCGAGAACACTTTGATATACCAGGAACCTGGCGTTCAGGCTCTGATGCGGTACGGCAAGTATTAAAACAAAAAGCAGACATCGACCTAGGAAATACGGTGATGGTAGATGGCTCAGGATTATCCCGCCATAATCTGATTACTCCAGCAACCATGATGGAAGTATTACAGTTTATTGCTCAACATGATCAAGAATTAGATTTTATTTCCATGCTGCCATTGGCGGGTCATGACGGCACATTAAGATACCGGGGAGGACTGGATGAAGCAGGGGTAAACGGAAAAGTTTCGGCTAAAACCGGTGCCCTGCAAGGAGTTTATAACTTGGCTGGCTTTATAACCACTGCTAGCGGTCAACAAGTTGCTTTCGTGCAATTTATTTCTGCTTACGCCGTACCGCCAAAAGAACATCGCAACCGTCGGGCTCCTTTGATTCGATTCGAAAGCAGACTGTATAAAGATTTATACCAAAGCAACTGATAAAATTGGCGCCACAAATATGGCGCCCTTAATTATGATGAGAAAGTAAAAGAATCAGCGTTTATAAATAACCTCAACGCCTTCGTCGTCATCTTCATCCCAATCGTCATCCCAGTCATCGTCTACTTCCGAAACCTGTTCCAATTGCTTCTTATGATAGTCATCCCACATAAATTCAACTTTCTCAGGCTGAGATTCACCGTTTGCTGTACTCATATTACGAGGCTGAGTTTTCATAAACTCCATAATATCCCAGCAAAGCGCTTTAACCCCTAGGTGATTTATCGCTGAGATCATATAAAAGTCGCCTTCCCACCCCAATTCATCAGCAATAGCTTGGGCTCGCTGTTTAGCTTCTTCTGAATCCAACAGATCAACTTTATTAAATACCAACCAACGTGGTTTTTCTGCCAATTTTTCACTGTATTGCTGTAGCTCGTTGACAATAATTCGAGCATTTTCAACAGGATCTGATTCATCAATAGGACAAATATCAATTACATGCAGCAGTACCCGGCAACGTTCCAAATGTTTCAAGAAACGAATACCCAAACCAGCGCCATCGGAAGCACCTTCAATGAGTCCTGGAATATCAGCCACAACGAAACTTTGTTCGTTATCCATCCTTACTACACCCAAGCTTGGTACCAGAGTAGTAAATGGATAATCTGCAACTTTTGGTTTAGCAGCAGAAACAGCTCGGATAAACGTGGATTTTCCCGCATTTGGCATCCCCAGCATACCAACATCTGCCAACAGCATCAGTTCCAACATCAATTCGCGGGTTTCACCTGAAGTTCCCATTGTTTTTTGACGAGGAGCCCGGTTAACAGAAGATTTAAAGCGGGTATTGCCAAGCCCGTGGAATCCACCTTTCGCAACCATTAAACGCTGTTCATGACGAATCATATCGCCAAGAACCTCACCGGTTACCGCATCACGGACACGCGTCCCAACAGGGACTTTAATCGTGATATCCTGACCACGCTTGCCAGTACAATCACGGCTTTGACCATTTTGTCCACGCTCCGCTCGAAAGGATTTTTCAAAACGATAGTCAATCAGTGTATTGAGATTTTCATCTGCTAGCAGATAGACATCTCCACCATCTCCACCATCCCCACCGTCTGGCCCACCTTTCGGAATATATTTTTCACGACGGAAGCTGACACAACCATTGCCACCATCCCCCGCAACAACCAGTATTCTGGCTTCATCTACAAATTTCATATTTTTTCTCCGTATGATAGCCATTACAGTGCTGGACGGCCGTGTTACCCAGAGATGGCGTACTTTAGAATATAAAAAGCCCCGCAACACATGCAGGGCTTCTGATTCGGTTTATAACTCGAAAAACTTATTCAGCTTCGATGCTGATAAATTTGCGGTTTTTCGGGCCTTTAACTTCGAATTTAACTTTCCCATCAGCTAATGCGAACAGGGTGTGATCGCGACCACAACCAACGTTATTGCCAGCGTGGAATTTAGTGCCACGTTGACGAACAATGATGCTGCCTGCTAATACAGACTCGCCACCAAAACGTTTTACACCCAGACGTTTACTTTCAGAATCGCGGCCATTACGAGTTGAGCCGCCAGCCTTTTTGTGTGCCATTAATCTGCTCTCCTAAATCTTAAGCGATGCCAGTGATTTTAACATCGGTGAACCACTGACGGTGGCCTTGCTGCTTACGGCTGTGTTTACGACGACGAAATTTAACGATTTTAATTTTCTCGCCACGACCGTGGGCAACGACTTCAGCTTTGATTTTAACGCCTTCAACGACAGGAGCGCCGATTTTAATGTCATCACCATTAGCGACCATCAGAACCTGGTCAAACTCAACAGTTTCACCCGTTGCGATGTCCAGCTTTTCCAGGCGAATAGTTTGACCTTCGCTGACTCGGTGTTGTTTACCACCACTTTGGAAAACCGCGTACATATAAACTCCGCTTTCCGCACGCCCCCTCAAATATCATTCCAGAGCGCACTATAAATATTCATAATAGGGCGCGAATTCTACGCAAAAAAGCCTAAGAAGACAAGTGCAGAATTAGAGCAGATGATAAAAAAACATAGTTGCTGAATTGTCATTTATTTAGACTGTTTTTCGAGTACAATCAAGACACAGCAATAACTATTTTAATGTTAATATGAACACAGCCCTGCATTAAAACCCATAGCCGAAAAAATATGAATTTAGAATCTATTATCAAGCTAACCGCTGATGATATGGCAGCGGTAAATGAAACCATTCTTAGTCAGTTGAATTCTGACGTTACTCTTATCAATCAGTTGGGCTACTACATAATCAGTGGCGGTGGAAAACGCCTCCGCCCAATCATTGCCATCCTGGCTAGCAAAGCATTGGGTTATCAGGGTGATAAGCATATTACTGTTGCCGCATTAATTGAATTTATCCACACAGCAACTTTGTTACATGATGATGTTGTGGATGAATCAGACATGCGACGTGGCAAAGCGACCGCCAATGCCATGTTTGGTAATGCAGCAAGCGTACTGGTTGGTGACTTTATATACACTCGCTCTTTCCAAATGATGACCGCTCTTAACTCTATGCGAGTTCTTAAATTGATGTCAGAAGCAACCAATGTTATCGCTGAAGGTGAAGTTTTACAGTTGATGAACTGCAATGATCCAAATATTTCTGAAGATGATTATATGCGGGTGATTTACAGTAAAACAGCCCGATTATTTGAAGTCGCCGCACATGCTTCTGCAATTCTTTCTAACGCCACCCCAGAGCAAGAAACCGCTTTACAAAATTACGGACGTTATTTAGGCACTGCATTCCAGTTAATAGACGACTTACTAGATTATGATGCCGATAGCGATACATTAGGCAAAAACACCGGTGATGACCTTAATGAAGGTAAACCAACATTACCTTTACTACACGCCATGAATCATGGTACTCCAGAACAATCAGCACTCATTCGTGAAGCAATTGAAAAAGGTAATGGCCGCCATTTACTCGAAACCGTACTGGTAACCATGAAACAGTGCGGCTCACTGGAATATACCCGTAAACGAGCAGAGGAAGAAGCAGATAAAGCAATAGCTGCTTTGCAGGCGCTGGAAAACTCCCCATACAAGCAAGCACTCGTGGGGTTAGCCCATATTGCCGTACAACGCCTTTCTTAATCGATAGAACAAAACCTGGGGTTAATCTGACTCCAGGTTTTTCTCTGCGTCTTCAGCACCCACATCAATATAACCAATAAGTTTTGCCAGCCCCTCTCGAAGGATAAATTTCACAATTTTTTCCCGCTCAACTTTAGTTAGTTGATAGTAAGCCTCAATCCAAATTAAGAATGGGTCTTGCCGTTTGTTTGCATAATCAACAGTGCTTTCCCCTACAGATAGCACATTAAGTACATCCTCAGGCAAGCTATTTATATGATATTCAAGAGCCTTGCCCTGAACACCCCGTTTACGTCTATATTCCCATCCTTCCCGCCTTGCCATCAGATTTATTCCCTGAGGCGAAGAAGGAAGTCCGGCAATACCAACCAGCTCTTTAGCTGAGTACCATTCTTTTTTCATACTTTTCTTCTCACTTTGCACCGGGATAATGAAGAAGAATCCAAGTTAGTTGGCATTTTTAATTTCCAAAAATAGGTCAAATAACAGAAAGTTTTTCTAAAAAACTTCTGATACCATCCCGTAAGATCATGGCTGTCACAGCCTGTTTCTCAGATTCTGATAACTGATGGAAAGCACCAACCCAAATCGATAAAGGATCTTGCTTCTGCACCTGATACTCAGAAGATGATTCATGAAGCTCCAGTGCTGCAATGGTCGTTTCCGGGAAACAGGAGTAGTGATACTCTACCGCTTTACCCTGTTTACCTCGTCTTTTCTGACGTAACCACTCCTCGCGTTTTGCTCTGGCATTAACTCCTTGTGGTGATCCAGGTAACTCACCCACGCCGATTAACTCCTTGGCCGAATACCACTCTTTTTTCATCACGTTTCTCTATTTTTGTAACCAAGTTCAAAAAAGAAGTTTTTAAGAAAAAATTTGGAAATATTTTTAGAAAAATAATGCTATTTTATTTCTCAATAACAGGTTTAAGTTCGTTATTACTCTCATGCGTACCTGTTATTTATACCACTAATGGCATCAAATTTAATAAAAAAAGGATTAAAAATGATTTCAAGGAAATCTGATTGGCATCCTGCCGATATAATTGCAGCTTTACGCAAGCGGGGAACAACCTTAGCTGAAGTATCACGCAGAGCGGGGCTTAGCTCGTCGACCCTAGCCAATGCGCTGTCTCGGCCGTGGCCAAAGGGAGAATGGATAATTGCGAATTATCTGGAAATACACCCTTCAGAAATTTGGCCAAGTCGCTATTTTGATCCAAATACTGGAGAATTATTAGAAAGGAAAGTACGCGAACAAACAAATAATTAGCTAACGAATTATATTCGTTGAATAAAAACCGCCGGTAATTCGCTATACCAGCGGTTTTATTATTTCATAGATATATATTTTTTACTTATAAAATATATAAATTAGTTATTAATAAATTTTTCGCCTAATTCTATATCTTTTCTCAATACATCTAGCATGCCTTCCAGCGCTTTCTGCTCAAAATCACTCAACTGACCAATGTCCAAACGCTCTTCTACGCCATTTTTACCCAAACGAACCGGCTGAGCGAAGAAGCGAGCATATTCGCCATCACCTTCAACATAAGCACACTCTACAACATCACTTTCGCCTTGTAAGCCGCGGACCAAAGAGAGCCCCAAACGAGCCGCAGCTTGCCCCATAGACAGAGTTGCAGATCCTCCACCCGCTTTAGCTTCAACTACTTCAGTGCCGGCATTCTGAATACGTTTAGTTAAGGCAACCAACTCTTCATCAGTAAAGCTCACACCTGGGATCTGCGACAACAGAGGTAAGATTGTCACACCAGAATGACCACCGATGACGGGCACTTCGATTTCCTGTGGTTTTTTATCTTTCAATTCAGCAACAAAAGTATTAGAACGAATAACATCTAGAGTTGTGATGCCAAACAGCCGGTTTTTGTCATATACACCCGCTTTTTTCAGCACTTCGGCTGCAATAGCTACAGTTGTGTTGACTGGGTTAGTAATAATCCCAATCAGTGCTTTCGGACAAGTTTTAGCCACTTGTTCTACCAGGTTACGAACGATACCCGCGTTAACATTAAACAGATCTGAACGATCCATGCCAGGTTTACGGGCAACACCCGCAGAAATCAATACAACATCTGCTCCCTCTAACGCAGGAGTGGCATCTTCACCGGCAAAGCCTTTAATTTTTACTTCCGTTGGAATGTGGCTCAGATCAACAGCCACCCCAGGTGTTACTGGAGCGATATCATATAAAGAGAGTTCTGAACCTGAAGGAAGCTGGGTTTTTAGTAGAAGAGCAAGAGCCTGACCAATACCACCGGCTGCACCGAGAACTGCAACTTTCATCCTGATACTCCTTAAATCGTTTATACTTTAAAATGCTGTGAATTCATCTGGTTAAGAACCATAGATTACTACGTTTTTGAAAACAATCTATTAACAGCCAAATTGTGGACTTACGCTCTAATAGTGGGACGCAAAAGTCGCCGTATTCTAGGCAAAATGCTTATCTGTTAATGAGATAACGGACACTATTTTGAGAATTTCCCTATGATTTTACGAAATAATCGGCTAAATACCTTACACCCAACAACAACGCCAAACAATATCATTTGATTAACAATATATTTACCTGAATAACCAACTAAAAAAAGCAAATTTTCATATTCATGTTTTATGAATTTCTATATAACATAAGGCCAATTTTGCTCGGTTCAAACTGGCTATAAAATCATTATTATTGCATAAAAATGCATTTATATGCATAATATCAAGCTTCATAGCTGACTGAATATGGTGAAATATGCGTACTCCCTCTAAACAGGAAGATTTAGTAAAAGCTTTCAAGGCGTTATTGAAAGAAGAAAAATTTAGCTCTCAAGGTGAAATTGTCACCGCTTTACTGGAAGAAGGTTTTGAGAACATTAATCAATCCAAAGTTTCCAGAATGCTCACTAAATTTGGCGCTGTTCGCACCCGGAATGCCAAAATGGAGATGGTCTACTGTCTGCCTGCTGAACTTGGCGTCCCAACAGCCACCAGCCCACTAAAAAACTTGGTATTGGACGTTGATCACAACCATTCAATTGTTGTCATTCGCACAAGTCCCGGTGCTGCACAGCTTATTGCACGTCTGCTAGATTCTCTTGGTAAAGCAGAAGGTATACTTGGCAGTATCGCTGGCGATGACACCATTTTTACCACACCAGCTAGAGGTTTTACGGCAGAGCAGTTACGTGAAGCAATTCTTGGGTTATTCGAACAAGAACTTTAAATGAACGCGCCAACAATGGCGCGATTCATTTTCCCTTGGTTATTTTCAGGATCGACAAGCTTTTTTATTCAGTGCAAATAGCAATTTTTCATGAATACCACCAAACCCACCATTACTCATAACCAGAATATGATCACCCTGTTGTGCCTTATCAACAATCATATTTACCAGTGAATCGATATCGGCACTCCAGTAAGCAGGCTGAACACAGCGATCTGCAATTTCTGATACATGCCATTTAATATTAGCTGGCTGAAATAAGAACACTGCGTCAGCACGTCCTAGTGCTGGCGCGATCTCATTCTTACTGATACCCATTCTCATGGTATTTGAACGCGGTTCCAACACAGTAATAATACGCGCAGTTCCACCAACCTTACTACGCAGAGCTTCTAAAGTTGCCAGTATTGCTGTCGGGTGATGTGCAAAATCATCATAAACAGTGATGCCATTCTCCTCACCACGCAGCTCAAGGCGACGACGTGCGTTAATAAATTCACTTAAAGCACAACAAGCATCTGCTGGCTGGACGCCAACATGATGTGCAGCGGCAATTGCAATCAGCCCGTTACGCATATTATGTTCACCCACCAACGACCAGTTCACTTCTCCAACAACTTTACCATCATAAAACACCTGATAATTACGGCTGTCTGTGCTGATCTTTTTTGCCTGCCAGTTACCGGTTTCACCCACTAGCTCCAATTCACTCCAACAGCCCATAGACAAAACCTGTTTCAGGTTAATATCGTTATCCGGGATAAGGATCTTGCCACTACCCGGAACGATCCTAACAAGATGGTGGAACTGTCTCTGAATAGCCGCCAGATCGCCAAAAATATCGCCATGATCGAATTCCAGATTGTTCATGATCAGCGTACGTGGGCTGTAATGCACAAACTTAGATCGTTTATCAAAAAAGGCACTGTCATATTCATCAGCTTCTATTACAAAAAACGGGCTTTCCCCGAGTTGAGCTGATGTTTCAAAATTCCCCGGAACACCACCAATTAAGAAACCTGGTTTATAACCACAAGCTTCCAAAATCCAGGCTAACATACCCGCAGTCGTTGTCTTGCCATGCGTCCCTGCAACCGCCAGCACCCAACGTTCAGGCAAAACATAATCATGCAGCCATTGTGGGCCAGAAGTATAAGGGAGCCCACGCTCCAGCACCGCTTCTACACAAGGATTCCCACGGCTCATAATATTACCGATGATGACCATATCTGGCGCAGAATCCAACTGTGCCGGGTCATATCCCTGAATCAGATTAATCCCATGTTTTTCCAGTAAGGTACTCATTGGTGGATAAACATTGGCATCAGAACCAGTCACTTCATGGCCAAGAGAACGTGCCAAAATCGCCAGTCCACCCATAAAAGTGCCGCAGATACCAAGAATATGAATACGCATTGATTTCCTATTCCATAGCATGAAGTTAGCCACTATTCTAACCATCAATAGCAAGATAAGAAATGGAATAGCCTATGAATCATCCCTTTCTTTGGCTAAACTGCCCGCGTAAGAGTGCAACAGTCACTCTAAAACCACTATCAAATCACATTCAGGACTTTCGTCATGAAAACATTAGGCGAATTCATCGTCGAAAAGCAGCACGATTTTTCTCACGCTACGGGTGAACTCACTGCATTGCTTTCCGCTATTAAGCTCGGAGCAAAAATCATTCACCGTGATATCAACAAAGCCGGTTTAGTGGATATTTTAGGGACCAGCGGTGTGTCCAATATCCAAGGCGAGGTGCAGATGAAACTGGACCTGTATGCTAATGAAAAACTCAAAGCAGCACTGAAAGCACGCGGTGAAGTTGCGGGGATCGCTTCAGAAGAAGAAGATAATATCGTCATTTTCGAAGGAGACCGCGCAGAAAACGCAAAATATGTTGTTTTGATGGACCCATTGGATGGTTCTTCAAATATTGATGTAAACGTTTCCGTCGGTACTATCTTCTCTATCTACCGCCGTATTACCCCCATCGGCCAGCCAGTGACTGAAAAAGATTTCCTGCAACCAGGCCATCGTCAGGTTGCCGCCGGATATGTTGTTTACGGTTCTTCAACTATGCTGGTCTACACCACCGGCTGTGGGGTACACGCCTTTACTTACGATCCTTCCTTGGGAGTATTTTGTCTTTCCCATGAGAAAGTTCAGTTCCCACCCAATGGCAATATGTATTCCATCAACGAAGGGAATTACATCAAATTCCCTATGGGGGTAAAGAAATACATCAAATATTGCCAGGAACAAGATGAAGCCACTCAGCGCCCTTATACCACCCGTTATATTGGCTCGCTGGTTGCTGATTTTCACCGCAATCTGCTGAAAGGCGGTATCTACATTTACCCAAGCACAGCTAGCCATCCATCAGGAAAATTACGCCTACTGTATGAATGTAACCCAATGGCATTCCTGGCTGAACAAGCCGGAGGTAAAGCCAGTGATGGCGTCAACCGCATTCTGGATATCATCCCATCCAAACTGCATCAGCGCGTTCCTTTCTTTGTGGGCAGTAAATCGATGGTGGAGAAAGCAGAGAGTTTTATGGCTGAGTTCCCAGATGAGTAATTTCATCGGTTAATTTCGGATAAGCGGCGGGATTTTTCGTCGCTTTTTTGATTTTAACTAGTTACTTTATTACTGATTGGTGACCACCTAACAGATCACCTTCAATAAAATGGCGACTACACAAAATCGTGCACAAACTAAAGGAGTAGTCACCACTTCTGTCAGATATGAAAAATTCTCCCATCCCCAGTTGGGAGTTCTACGGTTAGGCTAAGTTTGCCTCCCATAGCTTCAACATAACGCTTTAACGTAGCCAGTTTTATATCGTTACCCCGTTGTTCTATTTGCGTAATTGCAGGCTGACTAATACCTAAACTATCCGCCAGTTTTTTCTGAGAGATATTCAGCTCTTCTCTCATCAGTTGCAAACCAGTTTCTAAAATCATTTCATCAGCCATCTGTTTTATATCTGCTCGATCTTCAACAGAAAATTCTCGTATCTTATCTTTAAGAGTTTTCATTTTTACCCTCCAAACTCGCTAAGTGAGCTTTATACTCAGCATCAGCCACCGAGATCATTTCTTTGTAAAAACGCTTTTCGTTCCCTGTCTTATCACCAGCACATAGAACAATAGCTCGTCTTAATGGGTCAAAGGCAAAAAATGCTCTTATTGGCCTCCCCTTACACTGAATTCTTAACTCTTTCATATTGTTAAATTTTGAACCATACAAAGAGTCAACAACAGGACGGCCTAGTTGAGGACCAAACACTTCTAACACACTAAGGTCTGCCAATATTTTTTTCTGGGTACTGATATCTTGCTCATCAAACCAATCTTCAAATCGACGAGTTAAAATTATAATCCACACAACAACCTAATAAGTCATGACTTATGACAACATAATATAATCCACAACTTATATATCAATATGTAAATACAAAAAATGCCCTATACAGAAGCTAACTGCACCTTTGTCATGTGTGGTAATGAGCATGTCACTGGTTATTATGCTCTCGCCAGTGGCAGTGTTAAACGACCTTTTGTTCTAGGTTTTATAGTGATTGCACCACGGGGCTATCATCAAACTCAGAGACAGCATTTACCAACAAGCTACTTGTCAGAAAAATGGAGAGTACTTTAAAAAATGTTTTGGCTATAATACTCCCCACTCTATTCTGGTTTGAAATAAAGGAAACTTTCATGAGCCTGAACTTAGTACCGGCAGGAAAAGAACTGCCTGAAGATATCTATGTCATTATTGAGATCCCTGCAAACGCAGATCCAATTAAATATGAAATTGATAAAGAATCCGGTGCGCTGTTTGTAGACCGTTTCATGTCTACCGCGATGTTCTATCCATGCAACTATGGTTACATCAACAACACTTTATCTCTGGATGGTGACCCGGTTGATGTTCTGGTTCCGACGCCATACCCACTACAACCAGGCTCTGTGATTCGTTGCCGTCCGGTTGGTGTTCTGAAAATGACTGATGAATCAGGTGAAGACGCGAAACTGGTTGCAGTGCCACATAGCAAACTAACCAAAGAGTATGATCACATTAAAGATGTGAACGATCTACCAGAACTACTGCGCGCTCAGATCACTCACTTCTTTGAGCGCTATAAAGATCTGGAAAAAGGTAAGTGGGTTAAAGTGGATGGTTGGGATAATGCCGAAGCTGCTAAAGCAGAAATTATCTCCTCTTTCGAACGTGCCGCTAAGAAATAGTTTTTTCCTGTTTGAATAATTAAAAAACCTCTGGGAAACATCACCAACAGAGGTTTTTTAATACCATACTCCCTTTTTATTACAAAAAAAGGCTTTTTATTTACTCTTCCACATGACGCTTCAACCAGTCACCGCTTTTTATCCGCCGTAAACCAGTTATTGGAAACTGATAAAGATATATCCATGCATTGCCATACGGTGTCTGAATCAATTCCCTTAGATACTCCCGCGAATTATCTTTCAAATCGTCTAATTCTGTCAGGATAGTAGAATTGATTCGATATACCTCACATTCAATACTTCCGTCACCACGGACAACCGCAGGATAATGCCCAAGGTCATATAGCTCATAGCCTTCCAGCCGATGATCACCTAACCATTGAGCATCGGTCATCCAGTGATGATTGCCCTGTTTGCGCCGTAAGCTGCCATAAACAATAATTCGCATTTTTAAAACTCAAACTGATAGAGCAAATCCAATGTCTGATCAATACCAGACACCGCTTCCAGATACAATCTAGGCATCAACCTATAACGTAAGGTTAATGTTGCCAGTGAATCAAATATACCAACACCATACTTAACTTGCAGATCTTTTGTAATCTTCCCGCTAACAACTACCTGTGATTTATCACCAACCCCCTGAGTATCCAGAGCTAAGTCGGAAACACCAAATATTTCACCGATCTTACCCACCAACTGACCACTCTGTGCAACCCCCAAACCTATTAATATTGCCGTCATCTGTGAGTTGTCCGAGTTACTATTCTCTAACCCTTCACCACGCAACAGATAAGAAAGTGCCTCCAATTGTGATCTCACAGGCTCTGAAAAAATTTCTACTTTTGGCTGATCCGCCAAACCGGTCACCCTTACCCCTGCAATAACCTGCCCATCGGTAGAATCTGGATTACGAATAGCCTCAATATTCAGCAATGGCTGATCAGGTGGACCGGAGAACATAATCAGCCCTTTGCGAACAATCAGATCCTGCCCATAAGTATGGAAACGACCATCAAGAATATCAACTTGACCATTCAAACCCAGTCCCTGTTTATCTTGAACAACCTTCAAATCGCCTTTAAGTTGCGCTTTAAGGCCGAAAGCACTGAGACGAATATCGTCTCCTATATGAATCGTCAAATTACTTTGAATCGGTATCGACGCTTTTTTCTCCTGTAATGGCTGAAGATTCTCATTCAATATGACTTCATCCGGTGATGCCTCAACTGTCGCTTCTGGTAGCTCCTTCACAGTAATACGCGCCCAAGGAATACCAACGCTACCATCCAATTTCAGCAACTGAGGAGAAGCCTCAAATACCAGAGCAGGGCTAACATCGATTTTCACCATTGGTGGAAAAACCACTCTTAACTTATCACCATTAGCCGCCACTCTTGCATGCCATGCATCCACATTGCGCCAGTCTGCATCACCATTCAGGTTAAGTTGTCCTTTCGGGGTTTTGATAACCCCCTCAAGAACAGAGCGTACTCCATCAAAATTCACACCGATTTGCCCTTGAGTAATATCAAATGGTATCCAATGACCTGAAACTTGCAATGCACCCAAGTTCAACCGGCCAAACAATAATGGATTTTTGACATTACCACCCAAACGCAGGTTAGCATTCAAATGACCTTCCGCCTTATCACCTTTCCCTAGAATCGGCTTGATTAACGCCAATGAAATATCCTGAACATCGACATTGCCCGACAGCTTACGGCTCCCTGCAAGATCAGCAATCTGAACGTCACCGTTAAACTGACCATTTCCCATAATCTTAAACAACCAATTCAGCTTTGCCGTGCCATTCTTCAAGCCTGCATTGAGTGTCAGCGTCTGTAAATCTACCGGCAACGCAGTACCATCAACCATCTGCTTAACCTGCACCCCATCACCACGCAAAATAACATTGGCCTGAGGTAATCCTCCGTCCGCACTCCATTTAACGTCAGCATTGCCACTGAATACACCTTTCAAATGTGTTTCAGGCCCCAGTAATGGCTGAATCATAGCAAGATCAAAGCGTTCAAGAATAAGGGATGCGCTACCGCTGGCACCTGCTTCAATGAGTTTAGGTACGCAGAGCCGCGCATGTGGATTCAGCCAACAATGCGTGCCCACAGTAACTTTCTGTTGTTGATTAAAATAATCGAGAGTTATTGCTTTAGTTAAACGCCATTCTCCAACCGGGGTGTCAAAACGGGTATTGTCGATGCTGCCTTTCCATCGCTGTTGCTTACGATCAAAACTACCATTAAGCGAAAGTTGACCAGCAATCGGCTCACCGTCGACCTTCAATTGCAAGTTGTGCTGTTTTTCATTGCCCTTTGCATCCAACGTCAAATTACGGACAATCAAATCCGCCTGTTTTAACTGACTGACTTTAACAGCAAGATCCCCGTGGATCTGTTCATCAGAACGTACATTCCCCTTTACACTCACACGATCAATGCGCAAATCCTGCCACTTCAATCCATTGGCATTGAGATCAGCCGAAAGCTGAGGCGTTTGCATATTACCGCGCAGTTTCAGCGTTCCGTTCACAACACCGCCAAGCCCCGGTAATATGCCATCCAGCTTCGGTGCATTGATATCGCCATCCAGTTTCCACTGTTTGGACAACTGGCCCTGAAAACTCATTTTATTGCGCCCTAAAGCCAGCTCAAATTGAGTAATATTCCACTGACCAGCCGCGTTACCAGAAATCTTACCTCTGGCTTTTACTAAGTTCTGTTTTACGTTACCGTCCAGCATAATTTCTGGGATCTGGAGCTGCCAACTACCACCGTGTAAACTACCACGGGTCACTATTTTCCCCTCTATTTTGGCAGGCCATTCCGGCCACTGTTTAGCGGTATTGATCCCGGAGAGTATCAGCACCGTATTCCAACTTATAGCTTTGCTCCAATCCGCCACACCTGCCAATTCAACCTTTCCCTGCAAAGCAGATAGGCGTAGACGAGTCAACTTAAACTGCTCTTCATTACCTTTAGCATCTAACACAAGTAATGCCGGTGGAATTTCATTTCCCTTAATACCGGAACGCAATGACAGATCATAGCCACTGGCCTTACCATTCAGGCGCATTTTTATGCCATCAAGCTGATATTCAGGCATCCCCGTTAAAGGCCAACTCAGTTGCTGGCTTTCAAACGTCATCCGCACTGGTAAACCTGTCTTCGCCAGTTCCGCTTGAGCATCAAGTTTAGCGCTGACAGGACCAGACAAATTCAGCCCTAGACTGAGCTGCTCCAGTAAAGCGCCATTAAGTTTTACATTAACCTTCTGCCCTTGGATCTCTTGTCGACTTAATTCACCCTTTATTAGCAGTTTTATCGGCCACTGCTGCGCCAGAGTCGCGGAACCATTAACGGCAAGAGAACCTTCCGGCATTTTAACATTCAATTTATTGAGCTGAATCTGCTGTCCCTGATTGCTAAGTTGCAGTAAAAACTCATTGATTGTGATATTGGTATCACCCGTCAGCCGTAATTGCTTACCACTGATCCCTTCAACAGTCATATCCAGTGGAATAGGCACTTCTGGTAACGTTGCCAATAGCGGTTGGGAGAACAATTTTTTCAGGATTTCCGCCAACGATTTTTCCGGTTCACTCCCTCGTTTCGCTTCCTCTTCTGCTTCCATCGTTTTCAGCCGTTCAGGGGGAATTTTTGGCAGTCCCACCAGCAATCCATTAATTTTCGTTGGCTTAAGCGTTAATGCTTTTTGCTGCCAATGAGCTGCGGTCCTAAATTCATCAAGAGCAAATAGCGTATCATTTACAGTGACAGTGACATTTTTAACAGATAGCAAATCAAGTGAGACTGGATACGGCGTCCTCAGTTCAGTCAAAGGCTCTGACTTTGGTGATGGTTCTCCCGCAGGGGGCAATTGGCTAGTATTAATCGCCACTTTTACGCCTTCCGTCGTCAATGCATTAATACATAACTGACTATTTTTCAGACAAGAAAGACGCAATGAAAGGTGGAGTTGATTGACATTAACATTCACACCAGGCATTCGATATTTAACGCCTTTCAGAGTCAAATCACGCCAACCACCACTGACGCTGGCTATATCTAGCCCCGGTACCCAACGGGCAGCACTATTAATCATAAAATGCAGGCCAGATTGCGTTCCAACCAACCCAGCGATAACAATAACC
The DNA here is from genome assembly GCF_019090985.1 of Photorhabdus akhurstii. Lineage (NCBI taxonomy): Bacteria > Pseudomonadati > Pseudomonadota > Gammaproteobacteria > Enterobacterales > Morganellaceae > Photorhabdus > Photorhabdus akhurstii. Next base: position 5,311,813 of record NZ_CP020335.1, read on the forward strand.
AACAAAGTCACCATCAGCAGAAAAGCAATACTGACCTTTTTAATCCATCTCATAATTCAGATCCTAACCCGATGTAAAACTGGATATTACGGGATTCTGGATCCCCTATTGGTCTGGCAAGGTCAAATTTAATGGGTCCGACTGGAGAAGCCCAACGCACACCAACACCCACGCCGGTTTTAAAATCGCTCTTTCTAATGTCATTAATGGCCTCGCCGGTATCAACAAAAACAGCACTCCACCAATTACCCGTGACGTTATATTGGTACTCGAGCGAACCCACAACCAGTGCGGATGCACCGGTCAATTTGCCTTTATCGTCTTTAGGGGAAATTTTCTGATATCTGTAACCACGGACACTATGATCACCACCAGCGAAAAAGCGTAAGTCAGGGGGAACTTTTTCGAACGCATTGGTTTCTATCCAACCCAAATTACCCCGAGCAACAAAACGGTGATTATCCCAATAAGTTCTGATCCAAACGTTTTGCGCCTGTAACACCAAGAAATCGACATCGGAACCCCAGAGGGTATCGGAGATATCAATAGAATAGCGCTGGCTATCGCCCCAATAAGGCATCGTCCCCCCACGCTGGCGAATACGGCTAACATTTGCTCCTGGGTACAATAACATTGCCGTATTGGTGACATTAGCCTGAGTAAAGTGGCTGAGACTCCAACGCATATTGATCCCATACTGCCACCCCGTTGAAAGATCCCAATTACGGGAAAGATTTACTGTCGCGGTATCTGATACGGTATCATTGATATCTTTACGCTTATAACCCGTCTGCAATGCGTAATATTGCTCTAACGGGTTTACTTTCAGCGGCATTTTATAGGTGGCATCAACAACCTGTTCAGGTGCAGAAAGGTTGATGCTGGTACTAAGGCTGTGTCCACGGGAATTAAGCCAAGGTTTTGTCCATTTCGCCTTTACCCGTGGTCCTATATCAAATCCATAACCCCCACCCAGTTCAACATAGTTTTTGGAACGTGGAGTTAATACCGCTTCAAGAGGAAGCATCCCGTCACCGTTTTTTCTCGCGGTATTAAAATCCGGTGTAACTACCGCTGAGTTAAACCAGCCAGTTTCTGCTAACCGCCGATTCAATTCGGCCAATTGTTCTGAGGTATAAAAATCCCCTTCTTTGAACGGAACCAGAGGATTCAGATAATCTTCGCGGATCTGTGAACCACGATAACGTATCTGACCAAAGTGATAACGCTCACCGCTATTAAAAACAAAGTCCCAGAATGCCTCATGCCGCGCTTTGGAAACACCCAATTGGCTCTTTTTCATAACAGCGTCAAAATAACCTTTCCTAATAGCAAGCCCGGTCAGAGAACCTTTAAGGCTTTCATATTCATCATGATTAAGAACCGTTCCTTTCTTTGGGCTTTTGCTTTTTACCAGTTTGGCATAATCTCCATCTGTCTTTGCCCCACCTTCCAAAACAACATTAACACCGGCGATTCGCACAGGTTCACCTGCGGTAACTTTTGCCGTTAATACCGAGCGAGCAGGTGGTTTATTTTCCTGATAGGTAAACTCGATAATAGGTTCATAATAACCAAGCGGGCGCAAGCCTTCACGAATCGCTTTATCTACACGAGATCGAAAACGGCCATCTGGCGCAACTTCATCTGTGCTGATAGTGGAGAGATGAATTCGGGCATTTTTCGCTAAACTGCCTGTTAGTCCCTCTATTTTCAGACGAAGATTAGCGCTATAAGCAATGGGAGAGGCGATAGACACACAAAGAAAGCATAAAACGGGGTATCTTGACACGCGAACTCCTAACCTGATCGGAATAATTTGACTATAATAAATTTATCTTGAGTAAAGTTTATAATATATACAATCTATTAATGTCTGAAAACTTAATAATTACGGGAGTGAATTGTGCCAACTTCAGCTAATAAAAGCCTATCTATTGATCCTCAAAGCGCATTACCAGGCAGAACCGAGCCTCTTAAGGTTTCACCTAACCATGCTGTTACCGATCATGCGATAGAACCCGTCCCAGAAAATATGGAAGTTGCCTATTTTGGTATGGGATGCTTCTGGGGCGTAGAACGCCTATTTTGGCAACAACCTGATATTTACACCACCTCCGCAGGTTATAGCGGCGGTACAACAGCGAATCCAACTTACGAAGAAGTTTGTAGCGGCCTGACCGGACATGCTGAGGTTGTAAGAATTGTTTACGATCCAGCAAAAAACAGCTACGAAAACCTATTAAAACTTTTCTGGGAAAACCACGATCCTGCTCAAGGAATGCGCCAGGGAGGGGATATTGGTACTCAGTATCGCTCCGCGATTTATACTGTGTCACCTCAGCAACATAAACTGGCATTAGCCAGCCTTGAACGTTTCCAACAAGCAATGCAACAACAAGAGGATAACCGCCCTATTACAACGGAGATCACAGAAGCGGGACCATTCTATTTCGCTGAAGACTATCATCAACAATATCTATTTAAAAATCCTGAGGGGTATTGCGGACTAGGCGGTATTGGTGTTTGCCTACCCCAAATGAACAAAAACTAGTCGTTACATTTTATTAATGTTATAATTAATACGCTAACCAATGGTTTTCTAAGTGTTTGTTATCACTTTTTATTTTATATGATTTTTATTGTTTCCTCCGGTGCTCTTCTAAATGACAACCTACCCTACCACCGGAGGTAAAACACGGACCCCATATGCTAAATAGTCTCTTAATAGTGTTTCTATTGTGCGCGATAAGCGCCTTTTTTTCGTTATCTGAAATCTCTCTTGCTGCCTCCAGACGAATCAAACTAAAACTGATGGTCGATGAGGGTAATGTCAACGCAGCCCATGTCCTCAAATTACAAGAAACACCGGGAATGTTTTTTACCGTGGTGCAAATCGGCCTAAATGCAGTGGCAATTTTGGCAGGTGTTGTCGGTGAATCCGCATTCTCCCCTTCACTGAAAGCTTTTTTCATGAAATTTATGCGTCCTGAATGGGCGGAACAGTTGGGCTTTATCTGCTCATTTACCATTGTGACCAGTATATTCATTTTGCTCGCAGACTTGACACCAAAACGTATCGGCATGATCAAGCCTGAAGCTGTCGCAGTGAAAATCGTAAACCCAATGCGTTTCTGTCTGACAGTTTTCCGTCCGCTAGTTTGGCTATTTAATGGCCTGTCTGATCTTATCTTTAAGATTTTTAAAATTCCGACAACGCGTAATGAAGACATCACATCTGATGATATTTTTGCGGTTGTGGAAGCAGGCGCTGTTGCTGGTATTCTGCGTAAACAAGAGCATGAACTGATTGAAAACGTGTTCGAACTCGAATCCCGTACAGTGCCCTCGGCCATGACCTCAAGGGAAAGTATCATCTACTTCGACAAGAATGAAAGTGAAGACAGTATCAAACAACAGGTTTCCAACCAGCCACACTCCAAGTACCTGATATGTGATGGAGATATTGACCACGTTATCGGTTATGTGGATTCCAAAGACCTACTCAACCGTGTTCTGAGTGGTCAAAGCCTAAGCTTCAACAAGGGTGTCCAGATCCGCAACGCGCTGATCATTCCAGATACTTTAACGCTTTCCGATGCTTTAGAAAGTTTTAAAGCGGCGGGTGAAGATTTCGCTATTATCCTGAATGAATATGCGCTGGTAATGGGTGTGATTACCCTTAATGATGTTATGACTACCCTGATGGGTGATTTAGTCGGCCAAGGGCAGGAAGAGCAGATTATCATCCGTGACGAAAATTCATGGTTAGTAGAAGGGGGAACACCTATCGATGATGTACAGCGGGTACTGGATATTGATGACTTCCCTGATTCAAGTAACTATGAAACCATTGCCGGTTTCATGATGTTCCGGCTGCGTAAAATTCCAAAGTGTACCGATTCAGTCAAATTTGCTGGTTACAAGTTTGAAGTTGTCGATATTGATAACTACAAAATCGATCAGCTACTAGTCACAAAAATCACGGATATTCCCACCGCGACGCCAACACAAAACCTACTTATCAGTGATGATAAATAAAAACGGCCTACTCTTGAACTAAGGCCGTTTAGTATTCTCGTTAAGCGCCACTCATTGTTATTTTGTGGCGCTCTGATTACATCAGTATGAATATGCAACCCGACTCTTTTTCGTTATCTATCCTATTTCGGCCTGCAAACGTAGCACTTGCTGATTGACTTCGCTCATTACACTAAAATGGCGCTTATCTCTCACCTTCGGTGGTAAAATTTTGCCACAGTCGAATTCAAAAGCCCCCATATCTTTAATGTATAAACGTCCACGGAATAAAGTTTTAACGTAGAGAGCAATTTTCAGTGGGTTATATCGGTGAAAAATTTTCATCTCTGCTTTTTTCCTCCTAAGTGCTTCTTACGGTTACGTTTGGTGAACCAACTCCATACACGATACCGTTATGTAGAATAATAGACTGAATTTATCCGATTTTGTTCCCTCCATTTTTAGTTTTATGCACCGAATTTACATAAAATGACAGATATTTAGATATACATAACTATGTAACTTTATCTCTTATTTAATGTTAAAAATTTGATCTTCTTTAAAGAGATAAATCAGTTAATACCCGCTATGCTAGAGATCCATGTATTGTCACATAACCTACAAAGGAAAAATTATGATAAAGAACTTTATGCTATATGCTGCGCTACTTTGTTCTCCTGCTTTAGCATTCGCTCACAACATCACCCTGGAACAGCAGGTTCCTTCGATCAATGTCTCTGATAAAGGTGAGTTGCTACTCAATAATAACAAGTTTAGCTACCAAAATTGGGATAGTGGAAAACTGATTGGTAAAGTGAGAGTCATACAACATATTGCAGGTCGTAGTGCCGCTAAAGAGATGAATTCTCCGCTGATAGAAGAGATAAAACGCGCTGATTTTTCAAAAGAAAAATACCAAACCACCACCATCATCAATGTCAGTGACGCCATATTCGGTACTGGGCCATTTGTCCGCAGTAGTATTGAAGATAGCAAAAAAGAGTTTCCGTGGTCTCAGTTTATCGCTGACAGCAACGGTGTGGTCAAAAAAGCTTGGCAGTTGGAAGCGAAAAGTTCTGCCATTATTGTCCTGGACAAAAATGGCGCAGCGAAGTTTGCTAAAGAAGGTAAGCTAAACAGTAGCGAAATCAAACAAGTCATTGAATTAGTTCGTAAAGAACTACAGTAAAAACATCCGTGGTGATAACGACTTGCAGGTATGTTTTCGTTTGCCCTTATCACCACTATTCTGCTAAAAAAACAAATCTGCTAGAAAACAACCACGATTAAAAAATCGTTACTCTAAATCCCGGATTTAGGAATGATTCACGAGGCGTATAATCTAGAGTCTGACCTTTCCAATTCGTCACGTGAGCACCAGCAGCAATGGCTATAGCATGACCCGCCGCAGTATCCCAGATATGAGTAGGTCCAAAACGAGGATAAAGTTGCGCTTTTCCTTCAGCCACCAAACAGAACTTCAGTGAAGACCCCACAGAAACCGTCTGATGTTCACCTAACTGATTGAGATAATCTTCTAATTCTGTATCCATATGAGAACGGCTAACGATTACCATTGGTGGATTAGCATCACGAATTTTAATCGGCAAGCATTGACCACCACCGGCTTTTTTCCATGCCTGCCTCCCTTGCCCGGAATAAAGCGTATCCTGCACAGGAGCATATATGACCCCCATCACAGGAACGCCCTCGTCAATCAAGGCGATATTAACCGTAAATTCACCGTTACGATTAATAAATTCCTTAGTACCATCCAGAGGATCAACTAACCAATAGCGCTTCCAATCACGCCTCTCTTCCCAAGAGGGAAGCTCTTCTTCCGACAACAGTGGAATTTCCGGAGCGATACGGGATAATCCGGCTTTAATGATTTTATGAGCTACAATATCAGCCATAGTAACCGGTGAATCATCTTGCTTATGATCAACTTTCAGAGGATGTTCATCCTGATAAATTGTCATAATAGCCGCACCAGCTTCCTGAGCCAGTTGGCAGATTTGTTCTAGCATCATACACCTCTGCGGTTAGTCATCTGTTATCATTTTAGACTATATTACCAATTGATCTTTTATTGGAACGGTAAGAATTTTATTACCCCTCTTAAAATAAAAACAACTGGATATACCTGCTCAAGTTACTGACAATCTGATGCAATCGCTATTATCTTCATGTTCTCACCAAGCACTTTTGCCCAATATGATGCCGTCATCTAACCCGTTGTACCACCAACAATTCATTCATTTAAGTTAAGCATTAAAAACCTTGTGTTAATATCCGCGACTTCGTTGTAAACCCTGGCACACCGCAAGCGCCACTAAAGACAACATGGCGGCTATCAGTAACGCCATAGCTTCCGAGATATGGATGACAGACTCCTCGCTGTGTTGCGTCAACAATGAAAAAAAAGCGACTCCTGCGGCAAACCCGACTTGACGCAACGTGCTGGTAAGAGCTGCCGCCAATCCTGAATTCTCAGGAGCAACATTGTCCATCACCAGCCTTGCCATCAATGGGTTAAGTACTGCCGCTCCCGTACCTAACAACAACAATCCAACCGCCAACAACCAAACATTCCCATCAACAACCGGACTAAAGATACCAGCCAACAGCACCAATCCAACCGTTAACATCAGGAATCCCTCGGTAGCTTGAAGATTGAAACGCTCGGCAATCCTCAATAAAGGTACCAAGGTTAACGGCAAAGAAAGCAATAGCATTGTCATAGCCAGATACAATGCATCAAAGCCCAATTTCACCGCGAAATATTGCGGTAACACCACAAATAAGCTCCAATAGACGATAGAAAAAATAATCGGCAGAACCAATGAGATAACAAAGGCACCATTTTTAAGCTCAGGTAAACGTGTGAAACTACGCACAGAAAAATGGTGACACAGCCAAACGCTTATTCCCCCCAGAATAAGCAGCGTTGCCTTGATGATAGTGCCATTCTGACCCGGAAGCACTTGATCGATATATTGATACATGGTGACCAACAACAGAATCGCCGTCACTGGTAAGGTACTAAACAGAGAAACACGGCTTAACGCCCCACCGGCAGACAAAGTGCGGCCTTTTCTTTTCAACATCAAGAATACAACCAGCCCCCCTAAGGGCAAATTGAGTAACAATATCCATGACCAATCCAGCATCCTGATTATCAAGCCCCCTAAAGGCGGCCCCAAAGAAAAACTCAGCCCAAGTATCATTGACCAGGTTTTGAAAACCTGTGAACGGTTACTACTTCCCACGGGAAATAGAAGATTCAACAACGCCATCGCCGCTGTATTCAAAAAAGCGGCGGCAATGCCTTGAATTAAACGAACAAAGATAAAACTGCCAAGAGAAACACAACTAACGGACATATAAGAAGCAACAACGAACACCAACAAGGCGGAAATCAGTGTTCTCATGGCTCCCAGACGATCAGTGATTATTCCGGCGGGTAATAGGAAAGCAGCAAAGCCTGCTGTATAAGAAATGCTGAGCCATGCTCCTTCTTTAACACCAAAACCAAGTTCAGTCGCGATCACCGGGATAGCAACCCCTAAGCCAGTTGTATCAAAACCAATCATAAAGGTGACGATCATGATGGCGATAAATATAGCTCTGTATTTCGTATCTTGATTAGAAGAATTCATATAGTCCTATAATGTAAGAGGGTGAATAATAGCCACGCTTTTCCATACATAATTAATGTTTCAGACAACAATAATTCAGGGATCACTATCATCTGAAACATATGACAATATCGTGTCAATTTACCTAAGCAAGAATTGAACCTTCAAGATATTTGACCACATTGCGATCAATAAGGCATTCACACTGTTCATCCATCACACCAAGCGCCGTTATCCACATTTCCTCCATACGTGCCCTTGCCATTTCAGGACCCTTTTCATGCGCCAATAGTGCTAGCATGTAAGTTGTGCCAGAAACCGTATAACCAGCCATTTTGATTCGGGAACACTTCAACGACAGCTCAAGAGGAGATGCATTCATTTCCGCCAAACTTTTGGCAACAAAGGCGTTTTTCTGGGCCATATCCTTAACATCAGGAGAATTCAAAAATTGTTCGCGGGCAGTTTCATTCTCAATCAGGTAACGTAACGAGCTCATCAGATGGAAACTTTCCATCGGTTTAATCACCGAGACATCGGCGCCATGCCAAATATCGAGGAGTGCCCACAGATCCATCTCTTTGACATTACCTGGCATGATTTTCTGACCGGTATTATGGCCTACAGCATCCAAATAAACATAGGCAGTGCTGGTCTCACTATTTTGGGAGAACGAATAAATTTTCGTATAATCCCCCGCCTTACTGATCCCTTTTTTCGTCAACATCACTTCCTCTGGTAAACGTCCCAACGTAACCACTCCATGAACATGATTACGCGAAAGGATAAAACCCACTTTTTCCAGCAAATTATGAGTCTGTCCCTTATCAAAATTACCGTTATTATCCCGCACACCCCATTGCCCATCCTCTGTTAACGCCAGACCAAAAGGATCGACAATCATCTTTACTGGCACGGAACCAATCGAAGCCAATATATTTTGCAGTGTTTCTTCAAATAATATTAAGCCCGCTTCAATATTATTATTTCTATTTGCCGACGAGATAAATCTCAGAGAAATATATTCTACTCCGAGTGTATTAGCGTGAATTATTCGGTTGGCAGCGCTACGCCAACCATAAGCAAAATAACCAGGTATCCCCTTTGTCGGATTACGTTCTTCTTCTCCCAGATCAATACTAACATCAATAGCCTGCGCCATTCTTTTGGGGGAAATTCGGTATAGACTTTCAGAATTAATACGACGAGAAAAATAGGGTATTAATGGCGACATTTTAATTGCACTCATTTCAATTTCCTTTATATCAAGATAAAACTCCTGGCTTATTAATTCGCCAGACCTTTTCACAATCGTTGATGCAATGAATTAATTACACTATTCTTCAATATATTTAATAAATCAATATTATCTTTATAATAAAAACAAGCAAAACATTATTTATTTGTTATTAAAGTTATTAGAAATAAAAAACACTTTAAAATGCTGAAATTCAGTCAAAAGTAAAAGTAAACAGGTGTTAAATAACGTTTCGTAATTATGCTACACATAGCCTTCTTCAACCCATTGTTATACATAGAATTATGAGTGGTATAAGATGTAGCACTATTTTGAAATCTTATTTAACAAGAGAAAGGAAAAAGTGGAATCTAACCTTGCCAATGCGAAACAGTACTATGATCACAATTAAGATCTAGAAAGAACCCAAATAATGGTGACAATAGTATGGGATATCAGGACAAAAATAGTGTTACCGACAACATTCTTATTCATTTTTGAGGTGAAAACAAAAACTGATCAGGCCAAAAACCCTATTCAAAGAAACAACTGGGACATTGAGAAAAAGCCAGTTAATCGGCAACATACTAGCTGAAATTTTCGATAGTCTGAAAACACCGCCCACTTTATTAAATGGGTTTATCAGTAGTCTGAGGCGAATATACCGGCTATTTTTAATCCTACTTCTGGATAAAACTTACAGAATATCCAATAATTCCACCTCGAAAATCAGAGTGCTATATGGAGGAATCGATGCACCAGCGCCTCGCTCACCATAAGCCAAATTATAAGGGATATAAAGCTCCCATTTAGAACCGACAGGCATCAACGTCAATGCTTCAATCCATCCAGCAATCACACCATTCACCGGAAATTCAGCAGGTTCGCCACGCTGTACTGAGCTGTCAAACACGGTGCCATCAATCAGACGTCCGGTATAATGAACACGCACGCTATCAGTACGAGCAGGAATTGCACCATCCCCCTGTTTTAGAACAGAAAACTGTAAACCGGATTCAGTGATGCTTATACCATCACGCTGAGCGTTTTCTGCCAAAAACTTCTGACCCTCTTCTGCCATAACTTGCTGACGTTCACGACGCACACCATCCGCACGTTCATGCATTTCACGTAAGGCACGATGTAGTATATCAACCGGCACCGCTGGAGAATGATTTTCCAGCGCATCACACAACCCTGCTAACAGCGCTTCAGGTTCCAGACCTTGCAGGCCAGACTCCAGTAATTGCTGACCAACTTGCAAGCCAACTCCATAACTTGCTTGTGCCTCGATAGAATCAAAAGAAAGTTTTGCCATGAAAATACCTGTGATCAAATTAAATTAGGTTCGTAAGCATAACAGCGCTATGCAGCAGGGTAAACCGAAGATATCACTAGAAAAATACATGTCGACAAAATATATAAGAGCTAATAATCGATATAATTCTAAGTAGCATATTCATTCCTTAAAGGTTACAATATAAAAATTCAATTTTTATATATTTTTACTTATAATTGATTATATGAATGAAATATTTTTTATATAAAATTAATTTTATTGCAAATATTATACGACGAGGAAAATCTTATGAATACATTATTTAATGAGATTTCATCTGAAATTAAAAAATCCAAAACCATGCCAGAATTAGAAAAGAAGCTGTTAAACGCGATAAATTATCTGGGTTTTGAATTCTACTCAATTTATCAGGAAGAAAAATACCCATTCACGACTAAAAAATATGTCCTAATAACCAACTTAAATATAGAAAATGCAAATAATTATAATCAAGATAATAATCACGACAGCGACCAGTTAATGAATGGCGATTACACTTTCTCTATTCCGTCAATTTGTAATGATAAAATATCAGAAAACGCTGATTTTATGATTGAAAAATCAAATCCAAATAAAAATGAAGTTAAAAATAGTCTTTCAATCAAAATTAAAGGTTATCATGGAGAAAGGTCAATTTTTTCAGTTGCCAGAAAAGAAGGCACCATTTCCCACAATGAAATACTTAATAAAGCAGGAATGTTAGGCATATTGGCGAATGAATGCATAAAAACATTCAATAATCTAAAAAACAAAAAGGATAAGATCATTGTTCCAACTCTCTCTACCAGAGAGGTTGAAGTCATAAGATGGACTTGTGAAGGAAAAACTTCTGCTGAAATAGCCGATATACTGGATATTTCGACAAGAACAGTTAATTTCCACATTAACAATATCATGGAGAAATTAGTGGTTCCCAATAAAGTCGCGGCAGTTGCTAAAGCAATAGCATATAATCTAATTATATAACAATTAGAGCCGAAATAAGGCTCTACCCATACGAAATTACAAAATATAATTAGACAATATATCCCTCCATGCATCATTAATTTCATTCATCAGGGATTCACATTTGACGTGCTCATCATTAATATGCACACAAACGTAACCACAGAAATCATTATTGCTTTTTGGTGTTTCGTAAACTAATGAATTCTTCTCTAAATTAATTTTTATTGCAATAATTTCGTAATATAATTTACTTAGAATATTATCAATAGATGCTAGTAATATTTCATTAATTTCTGTTTTATCGAATTTATCATTAATCTTTCCATCTTTACCTGCCAGCAAATTAATCAAAAATGCTCTCCCCTTCGCTTCAGGCAATATCATCCGATCACTAAATCCTTTGACTAAATGGTCAACCCAAATTTCCTGTAAATTTATACCATATACCCGGTTAGCCATATCCCAAATACGCATACCCGCAGGTCTACGATTAGTTTCAACCAGAAAAGTTTCTCCCGTTTTACTCTCCTGCTTAATCTCATTATGGAATGCACCAAGAGTTTGCCCTGAGATCAGATTCATTGCCTGCCCTGCTTTATGTAATGCAATCGTATTTCCGCCATCACATTGCGCCGGTACTATTTGCCCTATTTCAACAGGATATTCCCCTTTCTGAGAAACTTTTTGCGTTAAAAACGCCATACAGCCAATACCATCATAAGAATATTCTGTATCGAAAATAATAAGCTCTTCTGCAAGAACTTGATTACCGCCTGATTGCTCAACAGATTGAACAAAAGCCGTTGGGATTTTACTTCTATCTTTAACCGCAACCACTCCTATATTTGCTCGACCACAATTAGGCTTAATAATCACACCATACGGAACAGAGTCATAAAATTCTTCTAATTCTTTAATCTCATTAATAAAAGTATATCGAGGTGTCTTAATATGTTGTGCCGCAAGCAGTGGTAATATCCGAGTTTCTTGTTGGCGGAATTGATATTTTTCAATACCTGCAAAACTTAATTCGGGATCATCACCATAAACGTTTAATTTTTTCGCGATAACAGCCGCATACCCAGATACCGCATCCATAAAGGGGAGAATAGCCGCACATGTCATATTAAGTTCATTAAGAACTGCCATCACACTATCAACATAATTTTCTGTTCGTACAGGAATATGATAAACAAATGGTGTGATACCTTTCTCTTCACCGGACAACATATCGCTAATAATCACCATCTCAAGGGAGTAATGATATCGAATATAGTCACGAATATTAACGATTTCACTCAGCCTTGCCGGAAGATAATCAAGCACTAACAAATATTTTTTTGAACTCATATTTCCTCCATTATTGACTATTATGCAGATTAAATTTAAGCGAACGATAAGGATTAATAATGAAAAACATCAATAAAACAAATGCAGAGAATATCAGATAAATACTATTGTAGGAAAAATAGTTCAATAAATTAGCACAAATGAAACTAGTTAAAGGTATCGCTAATTGATTCAAAACTAGCACCACACCAAGATACTGAGAAAAACGCTGCTTCGGAATAAGACTTGCTCGATAAGATCGGGAAAAAAGATTAAAACAACCTTCCGCACCAATGACCAGTAAGAAACCTAATGTGTAAACCACAAATAACGGCCCAGTAGCAAATAGTGTCAAACCACATAAAGCAATCAGAAAAGCCGTTACACCAACGATACGCACATCAAAAACTCGGCATAATTTTGGCGCAATAAAAAATACACAACAATTCACCAACCCCGCATAAGCCAAAAGTTGAGCATAACTCCCCTCTGGCTGTGAAAAAACGCTGGTGATAACATAAACTGCCGTTGACAGAATAGCACCTTGCATCACATTCATCAGAAATGTCAGGCCAATGACGCGTAACAAGGATGGGTTTCCCATCAAGAATTTAAAAATGGCCGGCAGATTATAACCTTCTCTATTAGCGTGTTCTTCAATCTGGTTTTTCCTTTGTAGCTGAAACCATATCAAGCTACTAATCAGAAAAGGAAAAAATGCAAATGCAAATACCGCATAAACACTAAATTTATAAACCAGCAAACCGACAACCGCCGGGGCTGCAATATAGGTAAACTGTTCAACAAACTGTAAACGAGAGTTAACAGAAGGTAATTCTATTACACTTATGTTTTTAGAGACAAAACCTTCAAGGTTGACATATCCCGCCCCACTAAAAAAGGATAAAACACATGAGAGAGGAATAATGATATATACGATGCTATTATCAGAATATATAAATGAAAGAATAAAAAGAAATAAGCAAACTAATGATCGAAGAATATCACTCAGGAATAACATAACCAACGTATGTATCCTGTCGCCCATCCAACCAGAAATAGGGAGTGAAATCACCCTGAATAGCCGCTCAAGCCCAAAAGCAAAAGATGAAAGTGAAGCACTATTAGTTGAGGTATATACTAATACAGGCACAGCGAACATAACAAATGCTTCTGAAAAAACAGAAAAAAAGCGAGCCAATATGATCCTATGTATCATTAATATTACCTCAACCTTATTATCTATCCCAATAGGCCATTTTATTTATCAATTCGGCTCTGAGCAAGACTCAAACTGATTCCATCAATTATGCCTACTGGGATAGATTTTTACTTGCAATAATTAATGAACAGATTTAATCAAATAATTCCCCAAAACTAAATAATCAATATTTGTTTTCATGAAAGTTTTAATGGCATCATCAGGAGAACAAACGATCGGCTCACTATCGTTATAAGAGGTGTTCAGCAACAAAGGAACACCGGTTTTCCGATAAAATGCCTCAATCAACAGGGCATAATCTGGATTTGATGCACTATCTACCACCTGAACTCTAGCAGTACCATCTTCGTGAACCACTGCCGGAATTTTCGATGCCTGATCCACTTTAGCATCCATCGCTAACAACATATATTTTGCAGCTTCCGGTAATTCTTTCCGAACATGGAACCAATCAGCAACATGTTGACGCAATACACTAGGCGCAAATGGTCTAAACATTTCACGATGTTTAACTTTACGATTCATTAAATCCCGAATATCTTTATTTCTCGGATCGGCCAATAAACTACGATTACCTAATGCCCGCGGCCCAAATTCCATCCTCCCTTGGAACCAACCAACGACATTATTTTCGGCCAGCAAGTCTGCGACGACTTCATGAATATTCTCTTCATATGTCCAGTCCAAACCATGCGCTTTCAAGCTACGTTGGTAATCATCTTCACTATATCCCAGACCCCAATAGGTATGAGTCAGAGGATAGCGTTGATTATTTCCAAGAATCTGATGCCAGATAAATAGTGCGGCACCAGTAGCCGTCCCGCCGTCATGTGCGGCAGGCTGAACAAAGATATCTTCGATATCCAACTCTTCATATAGTCGCTTATTCGTAATGCAGTTTAACGCCACACCACCCGCAAGACAGAGCTTATTCGTTGCTGTTTCCTGCAAATAATGACGAGCCATATTTAGCACGATTTCATCAGTTATTTGCTGGAGAGAAGCGGCGATATCATAATATTCCTGCGCAACTTCACCACCTGGCACTCTCTTCGCAATACCAAACAGGGATTCTAAGTGAGAAAAATCTTGGCTGCGGAAATTGAGAATGGAGTTATCGATCGTAAACTCACCTTTCTCATAAATTTTGACGAATTGCTGGAACGCCGGCATAAAACCTTCAGGCTTACCATAAGCAGACATTCCCATTACCTTGCAGGCATCGTATACAGAGAAACCCAGGAATTCTGCCAGTTTCTCCCACATAAAACCAATTGAATGAGGGTATTCAATGGTTTTAATTTTTTCCAAACTATTACCATTGCCCAGATATACCCCTGCGGTATTATCCTCTCCAACACCATCAAGCGATAAGGTTAACGCTTTATCAAATGGCGAAACAAAATAAGCAGATGCCGCATGTGCTGTGTGATGCGGAACCCAATGAAATTGACCACGGAATCCCATTGATTGTAAAATTTCTGGTACTGAAGTAGTTTTACGATAGAAAATAGATTCACCCGAGACACTTCCCCAACTTCCTTCATGGGTGGCTTCATCAATAAAGATTGATTTTCTTCGTTCTATCGGATCGATAGAAAACCCAATATGACTCACATCTTCCAAGCTAATACCCGCAAAGTCTAATGCAACTTCAATAGAAGCCAATGGCAATTCATCGGGATTATCAATATTTGCTGGTTTTCCGTGTTTTCTTCTATTTAAACGCTCTTCTTCAATGGCAAAGATAGTTTCTCCATCTTTTAATAAGCAAACTGCTGACTCATGGTAAACTGAATTTATACCTAAAATATACATAGCTAATTATCCTCCCATATAATTATTTAATTTTTAATACTAAGCAGCGAAGACTACCACCACTCTTTAAGAATTCACTCATATCACATTTAACCACATTGTAACCATAATTATTTAATTGATGCTCAACCTCTATAGAACAATCATGCATGAGAATATCTTTACCTATTGGGATATTATTACAGACAAATAATTCTTTAGCGTCATGTTCTGATATTGAGATCCGGCGCTCAAATGTTTCAATAATATAATTTTGGCTCTCTTTAGTAAATGCTTCTGGATAGTAAACAACTGTATCTTTGTCAATAAATGAGAATGCCAGAGCTACATGAAAGAAAGTTTTATCCTGAATATGCAGTTCACCTTTAACTTTAAGTTCTGGATAGACTTTCTGAATCTTATTTATTGCTTCTTTATCTGAGCGAGGGCCATAACCAAATATGATATCATTTTCCCAATAGATAACATCTCCAAGCCCTTCAAAATAGATACCTTCATCAACACGATGTATCTCATAACCTAGATTTTCCAGGTAATCGATATAATACTGGCTTTCCCCTTGGCGTTCAGCGTGCCGGAAATTACTAGCAAGGAATTTATTATTATGCACCATACCGCAATCACCTGAGAAAGTCATATCAGGCAAACCATTAACAGGATCAATAGTGCGAATAGTGATGCCACGTTCAGTCAACCGTTCATAAAGAAAATCCCATTGTTGCTGTGCTAGTTTTTTATTGACTCTATTATTAGGGTCCATCCAATCATTAATAACGTATTCAATATCGTAGAAATCCGGTTTACACATTAATAATTCTTTAATCATAATATTTGCCTCATCTTAGATTTAGCACTTTGCTTAGTATGGATATTAAATATTTTTGCGAATCCCTCTGCATCGTTTTGACTATATAAATGCCCACAATTATATATTGCTAAATTATCATCATAGATAGTTGTCTTTGAAGTGCGGGAACAAACGTTGGCATATTTATAGCCTAATTCAAGCTTAATCTCACCATTGACATGTTGATTCATGCTATCAATAAAATGGTTTAAATGAGTTAATAAAGGATCATACCAAAGCCCAGAATAAACTAATTCAACCCATTTTTTATCGATTATCTCTTTGAACCAATTCTCGTTACGATTACTACAGTAACATTCCAAATCACGATGAGCGGTAATTAAGATATGTGCAGCAGGTGATTGATAAATTGCGCGTGTTTTCAAACCGACAATGCCATCTTCAACAATATCAAAAATGCCAATTGACTGTTTTTTACCAATTTTATTTAATATTTCAATAATTTCATATAATGATTTTTTCTCGCCGTCGATCGATATCGGTATGCCATTCTCAAAACCTAATGACAAAAATATTGGCTCAGTGGCTGATAGTGCATCCTCAAATAATTTCTCTTTGACATCTTCAGGAATTAACATTTCTGGCTCTGCCAATGGTCCACATTCGACACTGAATCCCCATATATTTTCACTGGTAGAATAAGGGTTATTACAACCAAATTCTTGAGGAATACCATAATTCATAGCATAACTATTTACGACACTTTCGTCGTATTTAAAATCTCTCAACGAAGCAATAGGTATTTTATTCAGAATTTCTATATTCATATCCATTCTGACTTGATCATTACCTCTGAATTGATGAGCAATATAATCAATATTGAGCTCATTGGCTACTTCAACTGCCGCCTCCGCAATCGCAGGCCGGGAAAGTGCAGCACTGAGAAAATAACCATTTTGATAAATAGCATTCGCTTTTATCGCTTTTGTCAGGAAGTGTTCAGCATATTGCGCCCGATAATCTTTATAGATAAATTTATCAGCGCCCGCAACCATGCATTCCAGTTCAATATCTTCAATGTCTCTTACCTGTCCTTCATCAATATAAAGAGCAATCACCTCTTTATACTTAGATTTAAGACTTCTTATGATAAGAGGATTATAGAGGCGATTATAGTAAATCACCAAAACACGATCAGAACTCATTTAATACGCACCCCATGTTTGTAATAATTTCTTCTAGCTGAGGTTCTACTTTACTTTCCTCAACTAATTCTGAGAAATTATTTTCAAATAACCAAGTATCATTATAAATTGTGTCGATATAACGTTCTCCACTATCAGGAATAATGACAACAATATTATCTCCAGGTTTAAAATCATCCAAGTGATTTAATGCTGCGCTTACCGCACAACCTCCCGTTCCACCAATTAAAATACCTTCATTTCTAGCTAATTTTCTTGCTATCCGAAATGCATCAATATCTGCAACCTTCAAGGTAATATCGATGTTGTTACGCTCCAGAATAGAAGGTATAAACGTCAGTCCCGCGCCCTGTACTAGATATTTCCCTTGTTCACCACCGAAAATAACTGATCCAACCGGTTCAACACCATAAATTCGCACCTGTGGATTTTTCTCTTTCAAATAACGGGAAATCCCGGTAAGTGTTCCACAACTGCCTGCCGTCGCAAAACAAGCAGTCAAATTATTGCCAAAAGTTTCATACAACTCACGCCCCGTGGAATGATAATGTTCATCAGGATTAACCTGATTTTCAAATTGCATGGGGCTAAACGCATTCGGATAGGCTTTTATAATCTCTCTAGTTAAATCAATACGATATTTGACAGTATCCGTTCCCGCTTCAAATTCTGGCAGGAAAATGATTTCCGCACCAAATGCTTTTATTTTATCGCGCTTCGCTGCCGGTACCATACGGTCCAAGACAGCAATAAATCGATAACCTTTAACAGCACACGCCATTGCCAAACCAATTGCCGTATTGCCCGATGATGGTTCAATAACCACCATGCCTGGTCTTAATTCTCCCTGAGCCTCTGCCCTTTCCAACATTGCAGCCGCAATGCGATCTTTAATACTCCCACTGGGGTTAATATTCTCCATTTTGAGAAAGACATTAATACCTTTAGTGTATCTACCATTCAACATAACTACTGGAGTATTACCTATAGTTTGTAATATGTTTTTACCTAGTTTCATACCAGTTTTATCCCTTATGTCCGGGTTAATATGAAGAACATATAATGATGATAAGGTATTTTTATTAATAAATAAGTAAATCAATTCAATATCTAGTGTATCTATTAATTTATTAATGAAACCATTCACTTTATAAATAACTATGGAGAATAACTTCATGCCTATTAACAACAAGCGTATTCATTTGTGTTCTCACACAAGGGTTAATTAACAAAAATGATAATTATAAAATTACACTTAAAAGTCTACTGTCAACTCTGACAGTTATATCAATAAAATCTCATATAAATTTTTGATATTATCGTTCAATAATAAGGATATATATTATCATCATTAAATATTCTTATATAAACTCATATGAAATAAATTATTATAATGACAAATAACCGTGACTATATAAGAATATATTTCTAATTATTATGAAATAATCATACATGTAATTAACCAGATTTATACGTATATATATCAAAATATGCAATAAAAAATTCTCATATCACAACAGAATTAACAATAACGATATTATCTGATAATAAGAAATACGAATTGGATTATTTATAGATAATAATCTGATAATGAATAATATTTTTGCTATAAAAAATGCAAAATCAACAATGATAAAAACAGAAAAAAGACAATATTATAGAAGAATAAGCAAGAGAAACTATGATTCTATAAACGACAAAATAAGGGAAATAAATGTAAAATAAATCAGATTAATACCCAATTACTGGGAATTATCGACAAAAATCTTATGGACTAGCGAGAGAATAGTCAGTCGAGGCAATAAAAAACGCCGGCATTGCCAGCGTTTTTTACTTGTTAGCATCAGTTAATCAGGGATTAAGCTTCAGCAACAATGTTAACGTTCAATTTAGCGAATACATCGCTGTGTACCTGGAAATTAACTTCGTGTTCACCAGTAGTACGCAGAACGCCATTAGGCAGACGCACTTCGCTCTTAGAAACTTCAACGCCTGCGGCAGTAACTGCATCAGCGATATCACGAGTACCGACAGAACCGAACAGTTTACCTTCATCACCCGCTTTAGAAGCGATGGTAACGGAACCCAGTGCATTGATTTTCTCAGCGCGAGCCTGTGCTGCTGCCAGAACGTCAGCCAGTTTAGCTTCCAGTTCAGCGCGGCGTGCTTCGAAGAATTCGATGTTTTTCTTAGTTGCAGGAACAGCTTTGCCCTGTGGTACTAAGTAGTTACGGGCATAACCCGGTTTAACGTTAACTTGATCACCCAGGCTACCCAGGTTTGCTACTTTATCAAGCAGAATAATTTGCATTACCTTATCCTCTCAGAGTCGTTAATGGACTGTGCCGATTACTGATGACGATCAGTGTAAGGCAACAAAGACAGGTAGCGCGCGCGCTTGATAGCACGAGCGAGCTGACGCTGGTATTTTGCACGGGTGCCAGTGATACGGCTTGGTACAATTTTACCGCTTTCGGTGATGTAGTTTTTCAGCGTAGCGATGTCTTTATAATCAATCTCTTGAACGCCTTCCGCGGTGAAACGGCAGAACTTGCGACGACGGAAATAACGTGCCATTTGGCTAGTCTCCAGAATCTATCAATTCAATCTGCTCGGCATGAAGAACCAGTTTGTTAAGACCATTGCGACCTTGATGGCAACTAATGAATCCTGAAACGGTTAATCGACTGCCGACCGTTATACTGTGAGTTAAAACTTGTAACAATTGTCCGCTGGCAATAACGGGCATTCTGCACCATGCTTGCCTGCTCAGACCGGCTTCCTGTTGCTGTGAACGGTGCTCAAGCACAAACTGGCAATGAGGAATGCCGGCAGGACTGACTTTTCGAATGGGGACTTTGCACACTGTGCCAGAAAGCACCAAACGATTCGTTGTCACAGTTATTACTCTTCAGAATCCCCAGCTTCTTCAGCATCCATATTGGCGTCTTCCAGAGAGTAGTCACGGCTGCGACGTTCATCTTTGGCTTTAACCATTGGAGATGCTTCAGTTACCGCGTGCTTAACGCGCATAATCATGCTGCGGATAACGGCATCGTTGAAGCGGAAGTTAGTTTCCAGCTCATCAATCACTTCCTGCGGCGCTTCAACGTTCATCAGAACGTAGTGAGCTTTGTGCAGTTTGTTAATTGGGTAAGCCAGTTGACGGCGGCCCCAGTCTTCCAGACGGTGAATCTGACCTTGCGCGTTAGCGATAGTCGCACTGTAACGCTCGATCATGCCCGGAACCTGTTCGCTTTGGTCAGGATGGACCATAAAAACGATTTCGTAATGACGCATTAGAATTGCTCCTTACGGATTATTCAGCCTCCTGTCAGGGTCAACCGCGGCCCGTGGAGGCAAGGAACTTGTTTAAGTGCGGCTGAAAAATTGACGCGTAACTATACCTACCCTACATCAAAAACTCAAGGAATGAACAATGCAAAAACACTTTTGTTTCATAATGTCAGATAAGTGAGTTACAACGAGCCGCGCTGACGCACCGCTTCAAACAGGCAAATTCCGGTAGCAACAGACACATTCAACGATGAGACAGAACCCGCCATTGGGATGCTAATCAATTCATCACAGTGTTCGCGAGTCAGTCGACGCATCCCTTCCCCTTCCGCTCCCATCACTAACGCCATAGGACCCGTTAGTTTGCTCTGATGTAGCGTATGGTCAGCTTCGCCTGCTGTACCTACCACCCAAATATTGTACTCCTGCAATAAACGCAAAGTACGGGCAAGGTTGGTGACACGAATAAGTGGTACGCTCTCCGCGGCACCGCATGCCACTTTCTTTGCCGTGGCATTAAGCTGAGCGGAGCGGTCACGAGGCACAATAACAGCATGTACGCCTGCTGCATCAGCACTACGCAAACAAGCCCCCAGATTATGGGGATCTGTCACACCATCAAGTACCAACAAGAAAGGGGTTTCTACTTTTGCCAGTAAATCTGGCAGGTCGTTTTCTTGATACTGACGCCCCGGCTTCACTTTAGCAATAATTCCCTGATGCACCGCACTTTCCGTTTGATTATCCAGCCACTGACGATTTGCCAGTTGGATAGTCATCCCGATGCTTTCCAGCGCATGAATCAATGGTGTCAGGCGGCGATCTTCTCGTCCTTTCAGGACATAAACTTCGATAAAACGCTGAGGATCGCGCTCCAGTAAGGCTTTAACGGCATGAATACCGTAGATAATTTCACTCATAATCTTCTTATTTTCACTGTCATACAGCACTGACGAAATACTGTGAGCCTATGCGATAAGCTCCATCTATTCAGTGGGAGATTAAAATATTTAGGCTATCCCGCAACAGGATAGCCCTTTGATTATTTATCTGCGCTTTTCTTAGCCCGTTTAGCTTTGAATTTAGCGGCAATTTTCTGAGTCTTGGCAGAAAGCGTCTTACCCTTTTTCTTTTCCCCTTTAGGCTTATCCGCCGATCGCTTTTTACGAACAGCGCTGCCATCAGGCTCAAAGTGGGTCTCTTTACGGTAACCACGCCCTTTTTTATTACTGCTTTCGCGACCAAGTTCTACTTTTTTCGCTTTATCGCGTGCTGTTTTGCCTACATTCCGGGCTTTTCTGGCGGTAGAAAGCAGCTTAAAGTCAATATTACGTTCATCCATATGAACCGCTTCCACACGAATTTCAACTTCATCCCCTAACCGGAAAGTTTTACCCGAGTATTCACCCACTAAACGCTGGCCAACATTATCGAAATGATAATAATCATTACTCAATGTGGAAACATGCACCAAGCCGTCAATAAACAGATCATTCAAGCGAACAAAGAAACCAAAACCTGTCACACTGGTAATAATCCCAGTAAAAGTATTGCCCACCTGATCTTGCATAAAATCACACTTAAGCCAATCGGCAACGTCTCTCGTCGCTTCATCTGCGCGGCGCTCTGTCATAGAGCAGTGTTGACCCAGTTGCAGCATCTGTTCCACATCGCTGTGCCACCCCCCGGTCAGTGTTCCACCTTGCTCAACAATGCCTTGCTGTTTCGCCAGCAGATATTTAATCGCCCGATGCAATACCAGATCCGGGTAACGGCGGATAGGTGAGGTAAAATGCGCATAAGAATTTAATGACAGACCGAAGTGACCCCGGTTTTCCGGATCATAAATTGCCTGTTTCATTGAACGCAATAATAAGGTTTGCAATAGCTCATGATCCGGGCGTTCAGCCACTTGATGCATCAGTTGCGCATAATCCTTTGGTGTTGGTTGCATGCCACCAGGCAACGTCAATCCTAATTCGCCGAAAACCGAGCGTAAGTTAACAATGCTCTCTTCTTTTGGCCGATCATGAATACGGTAAAGCACTGGCTCGCCATTTTTTTCCACGAAACGCGCCGCAGCAATATTCGCCAGAATCATGCACTCTTCAATCAGCTTATGAGCATCATTGCGAACAATTGGTTCAATTCGCTCGATACGACGTTCAGCATTAAAGATAAATTTCGCCTCTTCTGACTCAAACGAGATTGCGCCACGTTGCTCTCGGGCATTTTCCAATGCCTGATACAACTCATGTAAATGCTCAATATGCTGAACCAGTGGCCTGTAGTGCTCACGCAGCTCTTCATCGCCCTGCAACATACGCCATACTTTGGTATATGTCAGACGGGCGTGAGAATTCATGACGGCTTCGTAAAATTTATAAGATGATAATCGCCCCTGCGCTGAAACCGTCATCTCACACACCATACAAAGGCGATCAACCTGTGGATTCAGGGAACAAAGGCCATTAGAAAGCACCTCCGGCAACATGGGGACAACCTGAGATGGGAAGTAAACCGAGTTACTCCGGTTACGTGCTTCGGTATCTAATGCGGTTTGCGGGCGCACATAATAACTGACATCAGCAATAGCAACCCATAAACGCCAACCACCACTTCGCTTCCTTTCACAATAAACGGCATCATCAAAATCACGGGCATCTTCACCATCGATTGTCACCAACGGCAAAGCACGCAGATCAACACGGCCTTTTTTCGCCGATTCTGGTACCTGTTCATCCAAAGAAGCAATCTGGTTTTCCACCTGTGGCGGCCAATTGTGGGGAATTTCATGAGTACGCAGGGCAATTTCTACTGCCATATTCGTTCCCATCTTTTCACCCAACACTTCAACTATTTTACCGACAGCTTTTGTGCGGCGCGCCGGGCGTGTAATCAACTCGACCACCACCACATTTCCCATGCGAGCACCACCGCTTTCATCCTTCGGGATCAGGATATCAAAGCTCAAACGACTATCATCCGGCACGACAAATCCCATACCAGAGTCAAGAAAATAGCGGCCGACAATCTGGCTGGTCTTAGGCTCCAATACACGAACGATACGCGCTTCATTACGCCCTTTGCGATTCTGAGGCAATGGTTGCGCCAGCACAACATCACCATGAATAGCCATTTTTAATTGCTCAGCAGAGAGATAAAAATCATCTTTGCGGCCTTCTACTCGCAGAAAACCATAACCATCTCTATGCCCAATAACCGTACCTTTCAATAAATCTAATCTTTCCGGCAAGGCATAGCATTGGCGACGAGTGAAAACCAGTTGACCATCCCGTTCCATAGCTCGTAAACGACGACGTAACGCTTCAATATCTTCATCGTTAATCAGATTCAGTTCTTGCGCCAGTTCCTGGCGACTTACCGGTACAGTATGTTTAGCGATAATGTCTAAGATGTACTCGCGGCTTGGAATGGGTGATTCGTATTTTTCTGCTTCGCGTCCCAAAAAAGGATCTTGTGACATGGCTGTTCCTCCGTTGTCATCAGCAGGCTGTTTGCGCCATTTCTTCATTCGGTCAGAAGCAGCTTATAAAGGGGAATATTATCTTCAATCATATCAGCTAAAGTATGCTTATCCAGCTCTTCTAAAAACCTTTCTATTGCCTGATTTAAGACTACCTTCAGACGACACGCAGACGTGATATGGCAAGATTCCTGACCACAGTTAACCAATGATAATGGTTCAAGAGCGCGAACAACATCGCCAATTCTGATATCCTTCGCAGGCTTACCTAAACGGATACCGCCGTTTTTACCACGAACCGCAGCCACAAATCCTAAGTGGCTCAATTGGTTAATAATTTTTACCATGTGGTTACGAGAAACACCATAAATATCAGTGACTTCAGAAATACTGGTCATCCGGCTTTGCGGTAAAGAAGCCATATAAATTAGTGCACGCAAGCCATAATCTGTAAAACTCGTTAACTGCACATCAACCTCTGGATAATAAGATATAAATTAATATATCCGAGAACAAACTGAAAAAATAAGCATTTGTTCAAGTTATATGCCATGAATCGGCCAAAATCATGTTAATCCCCTAATCATTAAGCAAAAAAGGCCACAATAAATAGCAAAAAACCGGGCTGAAAAGCCCGGCTTTACCCGATCATAGGTACCATCAGGCATCAAACGGATCACGCAGAATGATAGTTTCTGAACGATCCGGACCCGTAGAAATAATATCAACTGGAACGCCGGTCAACTCTTCTACACGTTTGATATAGTTCAATGCTGCTTGAGGCAATTTGCTATGCTCTTTCACGCCGAAAGTGCTTTCACTCCAGCCAGGCATGGTCTCATAAACAGGCTCAATACCTTCCCAGTCATCCGCAGCCATAGGTGTCGTTTCAATCACACTGCCATCAGGCATACGGTAACCAACACAGATTTTTACTTCTTTCAAACCATCCAGTACGTCTAATTTGGTCATACAGAAACCTGACAGTGAGTTGATCTGTACTGCACGACGGATGGCAATGATATCCAGCCAACCAGTACGGCGGCTACGCCCCGTAGTCGCACCAAACTCTTGACCTTTTTCGCGCAAGTAACTGCCAGTTTCATCAAACAGTTCAGTTGGGAATGGACCCGCGCCGACACGAGTAGAGTATGCTTTGATGATCCCCAAAACATAATCAACATAACATGGACCTAAACCAGAACCTGTTGCAACACCACCCGCCGTCGTGTTGGAAGAGGTCACATATGGGTAGGTACCGTGGTCAATATCCAACAACGTGCCCTGTGCACCTTCGAACATAACCAATTCACCTTTCTGAGTTGCTTTATACAACAAATCAGAAACATCGACGACCATACCCGTCAGAATATCGGCAACCGCCATGATTTCATCCAGAGTTTTCTGGTAATCAACCGCCGGTTCTTTGTAGTAGTTAACCAATTGGAAATTGTGATATTCGATAATTTCTTTCAGCTTAACTGCGAACGCTTCCTTATCAAATAAATCACCAACCCGCAGACCACGACGAGCAACTTTGTCTTCATACGCAGGACCAATGCCACGACCGGTTGTACCAATTGCTTTTGCACCACGCGCTTTCTCGCGGGCATTATCCAATGCAACATGGTATGGCAGAATAAGTGGACAAGCTTCTGAAATGAGCAGACGCTCGCGAACAGGAATACCACGGGATTCTAACGCGTTCATCTCTTTCATCAGCGCATCAGGCGCTAATACGACGCCGTTTGCAATGATACTGATAACATTTTCACGCAAGATCCCTGATGGGATTAAGTGGAGAACGGTTTTTTCACCGTTGATAACCAGTGTATGACCAGCATTATGGCCCCCTTGATAACGAACAACATACTTAGCTCGTTCAGTCAGCAAGTCGACGATCTTGCCCTTGCCCTCGTCACCCCATTGGGTGCCCAATACGACAACGTTCTTACCCATTTCAAAATTCACTCGGTTGCTTAAAAATGGATTCTAACATCTCATCCCACACCTTTCAGTAATTTTTATCACATCCGTTATTTTTGTTAGACACCAGACATGATAAGGCCCGCCGGATGCGGGCCTATAGATTCAGCCTCTATTAGTGCTGAACTGCACGCTTTTCAGGTGCTTTCATATAGCGGAAGAAATCAGCTTCTGGGCTTAATACCAGAACATCTTTCCCGTCTTCGCTAAAGCTTTTCTCGTAAGCACGTAAGCTACGGATAAAGGCATAGAAATCTGGCGCTTGACTGAATGTATCAGCAAACAGTTTAGCGGCTTCTGCGTCACCAGAACCACGCAATGTAAGCGCTTCACGCTCCGCTTCTGCCCGTATTTCAATGACTTGCTTATCTGCTGCTGCACGCAGTTTTTCTGCTTCTTCCAGACCTTGAGAACGATGACGACGAGCTACCGCTTCACGCTCAGCACGCATACGCTGGTAAATCGCTTCTGAAACTTCCAATGGTAAATTGATCTGTTTGATACGCACATCAACAACTTCAATACCCAATGCCGCCATGCTATTTGGATTGATAGCAGGTTGTTTATCTGCCGTTTCCCTCTCTACACGAGCCGCCGCCGATGCAATAGCGTCATCCGCTTCAGTTGCACTCACTGTTTCCTTATCCGTTGTGCCTTTATTAAGCGCATCACGAACATCTGTGGTCAATTGACCTCGGGAATCCGTCACGATCCCACGCACATCCTTACGGCCAATTTCAGAACGCAGACGGTCACTGAATTTACGCTTTAACAATACTTCTGCTTGAGAAATATCACCATTACCGGTTGCCAGGTAATAACGACTGAAATCGTTAATCCGCCATTTCAGGTAAGAATCAACGATCAAGTCCTTATTTTCACTGGTCAAGAAACGGTCTGCCTGAATATCCATAGTCTGAATACGAGCATCCAGAGTTTTCACCGCTTCAACAAAAGGTATTTTGAAATGTAACCCCGGCTCATAAACAATCGGTTTATTTCCAGCATCACGCAGAACCTTGCCAAAACGTAGTACGATACCACGCTGCCCTTCCTGCACAATAAATATAGAGGCATAGAGGACAACTAACGCCGCGGCAACAACAAAGATTAATGACTTACGCATGATTATTATCTCCCTACCCTGATAATGTCATTACGCAGATTATCTGTTCGGCTATAATTCGCTCCTCGGCCTGAATTTGAAGGCAAAGTTGGACGAGTAACCCGCGGTTCAGAAGCGACTATATTGTCTGATTGAGCTGTCCCCTCTTTTTTAACACCAGAAGCATCACCACGTAACATCTGCTCTAATGGCAATACCAACAAATTGTTGTTGTGATCATTAACAATAACTTTGCGGGTACGACTCAACACTTTTTCCATCGTTTCAATGTACAGACGTTCACGGGTAATTTCAGGCGCCTCTTTATACCTAGGCAGCATTTTGGCAAAGCCTGCCACTTCCCCCTGCGCTTCTAATACTACGCGAGCCTTATAAGCTTTCGCCTCTTCAATAATACGTTGAGCATCACCTTTCGCGCGTGGCAAGACCTCGTTCGAATAAGCCTCCGCTTCACGAATAGATTGCTGTTCATTTTCACGGGCAGCAATAACATCGTCAAAGGCGGCCTTAACTTCTTCCGGAGGACGAGCAGCCTGGAAGTTAACATCCAATAAGGTTATTCCCATTCGATACGGAAGAATCGTCTTTTCCAACTCACGCTGAGTGTCATCACGGACAATCATACGGTTTGCCGTCAAAATTTTATCCATCGTATATTTACCAACAACACCACGTACCGCGCTATCCGTCGCCTGACGCAAACTATTATCAGGACTTGTCACGCTGTAAAGATAAGCGGCAGGATCAGTCACACGATACTGTACGTTCATCTCCACGCGAACAACACTTTCATCTGATGTCAGCATCACGCCCGCGGTTGCCAATTCACGAACAGATTCCACATTAACTGGAACAACTTCATCAATGAATGTGGGTTTCCAGTTCAGACCAGGCTGCACAATATGGTTAAACTTACCCAAACGAGTAACAACACCACGCTCTGTTTCTTTAATCGTATAAAAACCGCTAGCGGCCCAGATCACGACGACAGCAACAGCGACAAGGCTAACAATACGCCCGCCAAATTTTGCCCCTTGGTCAGAACCATTACCGCCCTTGTTCCCACCAAAGCCCCCGAGTTTACTGCTCAGCTTACGGAACAGATCGTCGAGATCAGATGCCCCACGGTTTCGACCACTTTTGTTCCCGCCGGAATTGCCGCTATTATTGCTGCTCCCCCACGGGTCGCGGTCTTGTCCGTTGTTCCCGGGCTGATTCCACGCCATGTTTTAGCTCCATTCTTTTATGATTGGTTTTTCAGGCCAAGAGCCTCTTATAAACAAGCGACTCTCAATCACATAAGTTTTCTGATATTCACCTGACAGGCACATCAGACAACATAATCAAACAAATCCTGTTCTTGTTTGCATAGACGGCGCCAGTCAACAATCGGCATTCTCACTTCGATACCAACTTTACCGTCCTCTTCTATCCACTCTTTCTCTATTGCTTGCAGTTGATAGAAGCGGCTGCGTAAACGACCAGCTTCCGGCGGCAAACGCAATTCGTAGTGTGCAATTTCACCCGAAAGACGCTCCGTTAACGCTTGTAACAATAACGGGATACCTTCACCGGTTTGCGCAGATAACCAAACTCTAACCGGTAAGTTATCTTCGTTGCGATCAATACGCGGTGTGAAGCTTTCCAGCATATCAATCTTATTCATCACCAACAGTACCGGAATTTGGTGCGCTTCAATTTCTTCCAGTACGCTGTCAACAGCGGCAATATTTTCGTCGATGCGGCTATCCGCAGCATCAACAATATGCAGCAACAATGTTGCTTGCCGGGTTTCTTGCAATGTCGCTTTAAATGCCGCTACCAGATCATGAGGCAGATGACGAATAAAGCCAACCGTATCAGCCAGCACCACCGTACCAACATCATCAACTTCAATCCGTCGCAACGTTGGGTCCAGCGTAGCGAACAATTGATCAGCCGCATAAACCTCAGCAGCCGTCATGCGGTTAAACAAGCTCGATTTACCGGCGTTGGTATATCCCACCAATGAAACCGTCGGTATATCCGCTTTATTTCGCGCTTGACGCCCCTGTTCACGCTGTTTCTCAACCCGGGTCAAACGACTCAGGATCTGACGGATTTTATCCCGTAATAAACGCCGGTCCGTCTCAAGCTGCGTTTCCCCCGGTCCTCTCAGACCAATCCCACCTTTTTGACGTTCAAGGTGAGTCCATCCCCGGACAAGACGGGTAGAAAGATGACGTAACTGCGCCAACTCTACCTGTAACTTCCCTTCGTGAGTCCGCGCCCGTTGGGCAAAAATATCCAGAATCACGCCGGTGCGGTCGATCACTCGACACTGACAGAGCCGCTCAAGATTGCGTTCCTGCGCAGGACTGAGTGCATGATTAAACAACACAACATCAGCACCACTAGCCTGTACCGCCTCAGCAATCTCTTCCGCCTTACCTTCTCCAACAAAATATTTTGGATGAGGGGCTTTCCTGCTCCCCGTGACAATTTGCACAGGAACTACACCAGCAGAAGTTACCAGTGATTCAAACTCACTGAGATTATCTGTGTCTTTATCCTGCGAGAAAAAAACATGCACCACAACGGCTTGTTCGCCGCCTTCATAACGTTCAAACAAAGGTGCGACCTCTCAGGCTGAGTAAAAAACTACAGGAAAAAACATAGGTAAAACCCCCTACCTATGTTTTTCTTCATTCTATTACCGCTCTCAAGCTTATTCAGTGCCATCACTTTCCTGTTGTGCTGCCGGAGCAGAAACGCCACCAGAATGATAATTACCTACGCTCGCCCCTACACTCGTATTGCTACTGTGATGAGAAACTGGGCGGGAAGGTACAACAGTAGAGATGGCATGTTTATAAACCATCTGGCTAACCGTATTTTTCAGTAAAATGACAAACTGGTCAAAAGATTCAATCTGACCCTGCAATTTGATGCCGTTGACCAAATAAATAGAAACCGGGACCCTTTCACGCCGCAATGCGTTCAGGAACGGATCTTGCAAAGATTGCCCCTTAGCCATTCTATATTTTCCTTATTTTGTTGTTTTTAACTAAGAACCTAAAGGTTCGAAAAAATGAACTACTCAAAAATTGCGCTTTGGTACTCATCAATTGTACACAATCAATAAACCTATGCACTAACAACCTGCATAACTGTGCTTAAAGCTTGCTCTGGTTGAGAACTATCCAACCAATGAACCGGCTTCCAACCTCTGAGCCAAGTTATCTGACGCTTTGCCAACTGGCGCGTCGCACAAATACCGCGATAAATCATTTCATCGTAGTCAATTTCGCCGGAAAGATAAGACCACATCTGACGATAACCAACACAACGAATAGAAGGTAAATCCACATGCAAATCATGACGAGCATAAAGTGCTTTAACTTCCTCTTCAAACCCTGATTCAAGCATTTGATGAAAACGCGCTTCAATGCGTTGATGAAGAACCTCACGTTCCACCGGTGCAATAGCAAATTGATGAACATGATAAAGCAGCGATTCTCCTGACAATTCAGTCAGTTCAGTGAGAGTCTTACCCGAAATAAGAAAAACTTCCAGTGCCCGAGAAAGCCTCTGTGGATCATTAGGATGAATTCTTAACGCCGCCACCGGATCAATCTTCTGTAATTGCTGATGCAATGCATCCCATCCCTGTTCTGCCGCCTGTTGCTCTATTTGCGCCCGAATAACTGGATCAGCAGAAGGCAAAGGCGATAAACCTTCAAGTAACGCCTTGAAATAGAGCATCGTTCCTCCAACCAACAGAGGAATACGGCCAGAGGCAGTAATTTCTGCCATTTCCTTCAATGCATCGCGACGGAAATCAGCAGCAGAATAAGGTTGAGAAGGGTCCAGAATATCGATTAAACGATGAGGCGCCAACGCTTGCTCTTCGGTTGTTGGTTTGGCGGTGCCAATATCCATTCCACGATAAATCAGCGCAGAATCAACGCTGATCAATTCCACTGGAAGATGCTGGCGTAAAGCGATAGATAAAGCTGTTTTGCCTGAGGCCGTCGGGCCCATAACAAAAATTGCCGTTGGTAGATGTTGAGTCTTCTGATCACTCATGAGTAAGAGATGCCACCACTGCTTGTAAATCAATTAATTGTAATAACCCATCTGGTGGAGATTTTACCAGTTGTGGGCAAAGACGCTCAACATCAGCTAATAACTGTACCGCCTGCGCAACATTCCACGTTTCATATTCACTGCCGATATGACAAGCAAGCCAAGTTACAATCTGTTCTGCCGATGCTGATGGCTGTTGTGCTAAATAACCTAGCAACTCAGGAATTAATTTAGGCAGATTTTGTTGACGTAATGGTAACGATACCGCACGTAGTGTCGCTTTTCCATGAGATATAGAGGCATCAATACCAAAAGAACCTAATAAGTCACTATAACGATTTAAAGCATCAGCTTCCTCTTTACTAAGAACGAGTTTCAGCGGTATCAACAGTGGCTGTGATTTCAGCCCTTGCTCTGTTGGTGTTAACTGTGCTCGCCTTAACCAGCGTTCAGCTACCGGCAAAGATAACAACCCAATTCCCAATGGGGATTCAATCAGAGCATAGCACGATGAATATATACTCAATACCTTACCAAAACTATGGCTGCTATTTTTAACCTGAACAGGAGCCGAAGTAACCTTTTCTGCCATAACCGGAGCGATTCTTGCCGGAAACAGCTCTCTTTTGCCTTCAGGTTCAGGGACAGACTGCATCAGCTTCTGATACACCTCACCCTGACGTTTCTGATAATGATCTCCATGATATTGGCGATTTTCACCACCGCGAAAGCCCCCAACACTCCCTTTACTTGACAAAACCTCTTTTGGTGACGATGCTGCCGCAGGTGTAGCATTGTTTTGCCGGGAAAAATGATTTTCCCCTGCTGACGGACGGTTTTCCGGCTCCCATGCCGGCGCAGGCTCACAGCAAGCTATATCCAATTCAGCGCCGCTTCCGCGCTGTTTTAATACGGCGGTTACACCCTGATAGATAAAATCATGTACCAAACGGGCTTGATGGAAGCGAACTTCATGCTTCGCAGGATGCACATTCACATCCACCTGATGCGGATCAACCTCCAAATATAAAACATAAGCAGGCTGTTGTTCTCCTCGGAGCAAATCTTGATAAGCTTGACGGATAGCATGATTAATTAAGCGATCACGCATCATACGCCCGTTTACATAACAATATTGAATATCTCCATTCGCCTCAGCATTCATCGGGTCAACAACCCATCCTTTGATCGATAAATCGTCATGCTGCCAGGAAAGAGAAAGAGCCCGTTGCATAAAAGCGGTGCCACAAATGGAAGCCAACCGTCGTTCATACTGTGATTCATCTTTCGCTGGCCGGTATTGGCGCACCAACTTACCGTTATGATGTAAATTGATCAATACATCCAAGCGCGCCAGTGCAATACGTCTGACAACTTCATCAATATGACCAAATTCTGTCTTTTCTGTTCGCAGAAATTTGCGCCGTGCAGGGGTGTTATAAAACAGATCCAGCACTTCGACAGTACTGCCTACCGGATGTGCCGCCGGCTTCACTGTCACCGCCATATCCCGCCCTTCCGCGTAGGCTTGCCAAGCTTCATGCTGCTCTTCCGTACGGGAAGTCAATGTCAGACGCGAAACTGAGCTGATACTCGCCAACGCCTCCCCACGGAATCCCATACTAATAATGGCTTCCAAATCATCTAGTGTGGCGATCTTACTGGTAGCATGACGAGCCAACGCTAGCGCAAGATCCTGATGGTTAATACCACAGCCATTATCACGGACACGAATCAGTTTTACTCCACCACGCTCAATTTCAATATCAATACGACTAGCGCCAGCATCAAGGCTATTCTCCACCAACTCTTTTACAACTGATGCAGGGCGTTCTACGACTTCGCCAGCCGCTATTTGGTTTGCTAATTGAGGAGGTAGGATCTTGATCGCCATACTTAACCTTTACTTCTTGGCTGTTTTAGGTGCCGCTTGTAATGGATTCGCTAGAAAATAGTTGCGCAATCCTCGATGGATAGCACTTGCCAGCTTATCCTGAAAATCATTGGAACCAAGCAGTGTTTCTTCTGCTGAGTTACTGATAAATCCCGTTTCCACTAAAATTGAAGGAATATCCGGTGAACGTAACACTCCTAAGCTAGCATGTTCTGGTAAACGTTTATGTAATAAGCCGACTTTACGCAACTCACTTAAAACCTGTACTGCAACGTTATAACCCACCCGTTGGGAGTGACCGAATTGCAGATCCAGCACCGCCTGGCTTAGGTAGGGATCGGTACCATTTGCCAATGCATCTCCTGCGCCACCCAGTAACTCAGACTGTTTCTCATGCTGCTCAAGCCAATTACCCAATTCACTGTTTGCACGCTTGTTTGACAACACCCAGACAGAAGCACCACGCGCACTACGATTAGGGGCAGCATCTGCATGAATAGAAACCAACATATTCGCGCTATGTTTACGCGCAACCTCAGAACGACCAGCAACAGAAATAAAATAGTCTCCGTTACGGGTCAGAACGGGTTTAAACATAGGATCATTGCGTAACAATGCTTCAAGTTTGCGCGCCACACTGATAGTCACATTCTTCTCTTTCAATCCACGTTGCCCAATCGCACCAGGGTCTTGACCACCATGTCCTGCATCAATAGCGATAACGACTCGCTGACTGCCCTTAGAAGTTGCCTGCAAAGCAGCCTGTTTTGTCGTCTGCAATTTGTTGTTAGTAAGTGATGGCTTACTCGTAGCTGCTTGTGAACTCTCTCTAAAAACAGACTTACCAGTCGATACCCCAGAAACCCGCAGAGTAAAAATCACCCGATATTCACTACCCGACTGCTGTACTATAGAATTGACTTTAACTTTATTATTTAGTTCAAATACAATGCGTTTTTTTTGTCGATCAGGTGCCTGGCTGGAACGGATTTTCCTCACTAAATCCTGCCCCGGTAGATTCATCGGTAAACCAACAATTTTTTCTGATTGATGGATATCTACCACTAAACGCTCTGGCGAATGCAATGGAAAAAAACTGTAATTAGGGCGATCACCTGAAAAAATCATCGTCACTTTAGATTCATTTATGCTGTTACTGACGTGAATATTGGATAAAGTCGCCGCTGTTGCAGTTGTTACCACTAAACTGTTTATCATAATAAACAGCCAGCCCATTACCATAAAACTGACTTGCCATTTCTTTATCATTTTTACGACTAAAGGACGCGTCATGGTCAGGTGATCCCTTATAAATATTTCAAATTATCTAACAGACTCTCACCATATTTAGACAAAGCAATAAAATGTGCCTGTCGCCCTTCTGGCTGGTAACTCAAATGTAATTCAATATCTGCATCCGGTAATACGCCTTCTCCTTGCTGAGGCCATTCCACCAGACAAATGGCATCTTGATGGAAATAGTCACGTATTCCCATAAATTCCAGCTCTTCCGGATCTGCCAATCGGTAAAGATCGAAATGGTAAACCGGCCTCGGTATTAAAGCATAAGGCTCAACCAAAGTATAAGTTGGGCTTTTTACATGCCCTTTATGACCTAAGGACTGCAAAAAACCACGGCTAAACGTAGTTTTACCAGCCCCCAAATCACCATATAAATAAATTACACTACCACTATTACAGGCAGCAGCAACCGCGCTTCCAAGAGAAACTGTCGCATCTTCATCTTTAAGTGATAAAACAAGTTCTTTCATCGAATAATATCTGTTGTTTTATTAATTCATCAGCCAAAACGATAACCCTAACACACCTCTATTATCAACATTTAACATCTTCTGCTCAGTTTCATTATCAAACCCACTATTTTTGGCTTGAAACAAATTATGCTACACTGCGACGTCTTGCAGTATAAACCGATTTCCATCATGACAACGCCTCTCGATCTTAATCTTTTAGCCGCCAATATCAAACAATGGGGTCTTTCTCTTGGTTTCCAACAAGTTGGCATTTGTGATACTGATTTATCGGTAGAAGAGACAAAACTTCAGGAATGGCTAGATAAACAATATCACGGAGAGATGGCATGGATGAAACGCCACGGCATGATGCGTGCTCGCCCGAATGAACTTTTACCAGGAACACTGAGAGTTATTAGTGTAAGAATGAATTACCTCCCTGCTAAAGCTTCTTTTGCCAGTACGCTAAACGACGCTGAACTCGGTTATATCAGCCGTTATGCTCTAGGAAGAGATTATCACAAACTACTGCGCCAACGTCTTAAGAAACTAGGGGAACAAATCCAAAACTACTGCCATGACTTCGAATATCAGGGAGTCCTTAATTTTCGACCTTTTGTTGATTCAGCACCCATAATGGAACGCCCACTCGCCGCCAAAGCCGGATTAGGCTGGGTCGGTAAACACTCACTTATTCTTAATAGAGAAGCTGGTTCATGGTTTTTCCTCGGTGAGTTGCTGATTAATCTTCCCCTGCCGATAGATCTTCCACAAAAAGAGCAATGTGGACGCTGTATCGCCTGCATGACAACCTGCCCAACCGGTGCAATTATCGCCCCTTATACTATTGATGCCCGCCGTTGTATTTCCTACCTCACAATTGAATTAGAGGGTATTATTCCTGAGGAATTTCGTCCACTGATGGGAAATCGTATTTACGGTTGTGATGACTGCCAGATTATTTGTCCTTGGAACCGCTTTTCCCAATTGACAGATGAAGATGATTTCAGCCCTCGTGCAATATTACATACACCAAAGCTATTGGATTTATTCAATTGGAGTGAAGAGAAATTCTTACGGATAACGGAAGGTTCTGCAATTCGCCGCATTGGTTATTTACGCTGGCTACGCAATATTACTGTTGCTTTAGGAAACGCCCCCTATCAATACGATATCGTTCTGGCTCTGCAACAAAAACTTGGATTAAACACCATGCTAGATGAACATATTCATTGGGCTATTAAACAGCAAATCATTCGCCGTAAAACGAATACTATTAATGTACAAACACCACAACAGAAACGACTTATTAGAGCGATAACCAAGGGCTTGCCCAGAGATGCTTAATTATTAGCCATCTCTATAACGCATAAAAAGATTCAGATAATTTTCCTGTGAATAAAATAAAAACCCCTTGCTGATCAATGCTCAAAAAAAGCGCAAGTGATCAATATGACATTTCTTAACAAAGGATCATTCCGAAAAACTATCAACGAGTTACAAAAGGAATACTCATTTTATAACATTCAAAATCAGAAAAATTCAGACGCAACAGCCTGTGGATAAGTCTGTGTGATAATTTTAAAGCATCATACTTATTTACTGAGAAACCAGCTTCCGAGCTGTGGATAAAAAATAGAAATCTGTACTATGAAGATATAACCCAAAAATCAAATCTAAAATAAGTGAGCACAACTACTGAGGAAAGAAACTTGGAGCGGGAGATAAATTCTTTGAATATCAGCTAATTCATTGATTCAACAGATATTTTTCCCATACCTCACTGACGAAAGGAGTGCATTATGTACTACCCAAAAACGTTTGGCAAGCAGAAGTTGAAAAAATATTTTGCAATTAAAGAATAGTACTTTCTTTACCCCTATAAATACCACACGATGAACTGAGTACCATCAGGACATAAGGCTGGCTACCGATGTCAAAAAAGACAAAGAATATACAACCAAACAATACCCCTTTAGGCATAAACATCACACAATATCGGTGCAACCAGCGCACAGATTCAGACATTCAACCAAAGCCTTCGCTTGATCCACTGTTATTCCAGTGAGATTCTTTTTACGTGATCAAGGAAGATTTGAACAACCATAGGAATCAATAAGCAAGCAATTTTCATGTGCGCCAATCATATTGGATGTCGCGCAACGGTTGCATGCAGATAACAGTCAGATAACTCACTAGCAATGAGGATTGAAGAATGAAAAGATTTACCAAAATTGCAGTAGGTTTTCTAGCGTTAACCACGGCTCAGATCTCCTTTGCCGCTACCAGCATGTGGTCACAAACGAGCCGTGCCCCAAATGTTTATGCTGCTGGCTACACCAACTCAAATTTCTTTACCACGCCCTCTTCGGTACCAACAAGGGCAACTATCACGACAGTATCTTGGAATATCGGTTTATATAGCAATGGTGCGACAACTCAGACTTTCAACGTTTGTTACACCCCACGATATTCATCCACTCCATCGCAATGCCTGGATGTCTCCGGCACCCTCAATAGCACCACAAATGCCTTTAGCGGCCATGATGCCAAAGGTTCCTTTAGAATTAGCGGGATTCTCAACGGAGGTACTTACCCCGTTTACCCGTCCCATTACAATATGATCAAAGTTGATTATCAGTATTAAGCAACCCGACCTGAAGCCTCATGGCTTCGGGTCATTGATAGGAAAGTTACTTTAGACAATTCTTTCGCGTTTCAAGAGCAATATATGCTAGCGGAAGGAGGTAGCGTGCTATAAAGCTGAGCTCATTCACTAACGAGTTCTCTGGAAACCAAGGAGACAGCCGAACTCACCATACGAAATTTTTTAGTCGCCAATGCGATAAATGCTTTAGTGGCCGGTGATGATTGACGTTCATCAAACACAGCCAACCCGACATGTCGTTTCACTTTTGGATTCAGCGCTTTCTTGACATAGCGAACATCACGAGCCAGCGGCAGAGATGACTCGGCAACAATCGTCACCGCATCCCCACGTTCAACCGCAGCCAAAGTACTTAACAATTGAGACGTCCGATAACGAATATTAGGTTGCAATCTTGCCGATAAAAAAAGCCTGGAAACCAGTTCAGCCGATCCCGCTTCTGTCAACGCGAATGGTCCAACACACAGATCTTTCAACGTTACCGAATCCTGCAATACCAAAGGGTGATCTATCGGCAACAAAGCCACCATCTGATCTTCAAGAATCGGGTAAGTGTCGAATTGATCTTCCGGCAAGGTCACAAATCCCACATCCACTCGTCTATCCATAAGCCACTGCACAACCTGCCTGTCTGGTCCCTCATCAATATGGACCTCAATGCCGGGGTAAAGCCTGCGATAATCGGCCAGTACCTTTGGCAACAGCCATAAGGATGAAGTCGGTCCAAACGACCCGATTCGCAACGTACCTCGTTTCATCCCCCGAGCATCCGCGGCCTCTTGCCGCATGGTCTCAGCCAGACCAAGAATGGCCTGAGCTTTTTGTAACAGACTTTCTCCTATATCTGTCAGTTCGACAACTCCTTGATGCCGATGTAGCAGCTCTACGCCAAGCTCCTGTTCAAGGAGTCTGATGGCATGGGAAACCCCAGACTGAGAGATCTTGAGTTGGGCCGCAGCCAAGGTAAAGCCCTTCCGTTCAGCAACAACAGCAAAAATTTCGAGCTGAGTTAAAGTCATTATCTCCCCCTTGAGTAATCACTCATTTCCGCATGATCATACATCTGAATAAGTATATGCAATGCGGATATAAAACAGTAGGCGAGGCATGCTCGCCGAACGCTCAACAGAGTTTCCAAAC
The DNA here is from genome assembly GCF_019090985.1 of Photorhabdus akhurstii. Lineage (NCBI taxonomy): Bacteria > Pseudomonadati > Pseudomonadota > Gammaproteobacteria > Enterobacterales > Morganellaceae > Photorhabdus > Photorhabdus akhurstii. The sequence continues at coordinate 5,350,800 of NZ_CP020335.1, forward strand.
CATAATTAATTAAAAAAGGGGATTTTATGAGTTACCAATGGCCTTCTGATGGTTCATCTTCCATATGGCCGGAAATAAACAGCACGTTCTTATCCCTCCGTGGATTTTCAGACGAATTTATTCCAATGAATGACACTCAGCGAACCTACAAAAAACTCCTGATGGGATTTGATGCAATCACCTCTTGCGAGATGAAAGAACTTTATAAATTCAAAATCACATTAACTCAAATGAACGAACACGACCTTTCTCTCCCTGAGCTTTGCCTTATCCATAAGGCATTCAGCGCATGGGTGAAATTTGATTACGATAACGCGAGATTGCTTCTGACCCAACATATTCGAGCATACCCATCGGATATTGTCGCGCTCTTCTTTATTCACATGCTTGATTTCTGCACTGGCAAAACAACCAACCTGAGGTCTCTTCTGCTTTATTGTGACGAACACATTGTTAGCACTCACTACCTCTATCCGTATTATCTTTCCATAAAATCATTCGTCCTTTGTGAAGCTCAATGTTTTGATGATGCCTTAGAGGTTGGTTTTAAATCTGTTAAATTAATGCCGGACAATATCTATGGCATTCATGCTGTCGCACATGCCTTGCATGAGCTAGGTCGCTGGAAAGAACTTTGTCACTTCCTGACCAACTGCAAAGAACATTGGATCACCAACGCCGGAATGGGAATGCATGTATACTGGCATCTCGCCATTGCGTATGAACGATCCGATGAAATCACGCTGGCATTGCAAGCTTTTGATGAATTATATGCGCTAAAAGACAATCCATTTGCTAAACAAGATTTGGACGCCGTAGAATTCTTGTGGCAACTTAGGCTCAAATCTGCCGACACTAACTTCCAACCAATATGGGAACGTCTTGCTGTTCTTTGGACAGGCAGCATCAGCTCATCCACCTCTTACTTCCACAAAATACATGCAGCACTCGCTTTTTCTGCAACAAATCAGTCTTTTCTTATTGAGAAGCTGATCGCGGAAAGCGATGGATTTGGCATCGAACCAGACACACATTCCACAGGGATAGACGTCCTTAAAGCGATCTTATTATTTACATCTAGGCACTATGAGGAGTGTCTAAATAAACTTCGTCTCAGCTATGAAAAATGGCCATTATTGGGAGGTAGCCGCGCTCAACGTGAAATATTGGAACAAACGATGGAATACGCCGCCTTGAAAGCATCCTCCACCCTATAAATTGCGACATTGACAAACATGAAAAGCAACCACGCATCAACGCAGTCGGTCAACAACTACTCAACCTATATCAAGCTGTCTCTTGTGGCTATTATCTGGGGCGGAACATTTGTTGCAGGTCGATACATTTCTGTCGAGACACCTCCCTTGTTATCAGCAAGCCTCAGATTTATTCTTGCGGGCATAACGCTCATTATCTTCCTCGTTTTATCAGGAAAAATGTTCGTCAAGATTAATCTATCCCAACTATTGAAAATCATTGGACTGGGCCTCTGCGGAATATACGCCTACAACCTTTTTTTCTTTTATGGTCTGCATCACACAACCGCCTCCAGAGCTTCACTTATCGTGGCACTAAATCCAGCAGTAATGGCGATTGTTTCATATTTCTTTCATAAGGAAAGACAATCGTCACTGAAAATACTGGGAATTATTCTTTGTCTGCTCGGAGCAATGATCGTAATTTTTAGCAAAACGCCACAACTGACAATTGGAGAAGAAGATAACTGGTTGGGTGACACTTTGATCTTTGGTTGTGTTTTAAGCTGGGTTGCTTATAGCGTCTTCTGCAAGAACATTGTGAACCAAATCGGCCCGCTACACACCGTTACATACTCCATCCTGGCAGGCGCTATCATGCTAACTGTAACAGCCATTTTCACAGGTCAAATGAGTTTATCCGCAATACATGCATTATCCATGACTGATCTCTCCAGCTTACTTTATCTTGGCGCAGTAGGTTCAGCGGTGGCCTACATCTGGTATTACGACGGAATCCAAAGAATTGGTTCCACTCGCTCCGGTGTATTCATTGCGCTTAACCCTTTGACCGCGGTATTGCTCGGCGCAGTCCTATTAGATGAGAGATTAACATTCCCAATGTTCATCGGCGGCGCTCTCGTCATCGGAGGTATCCTGATCTGCAATAAGAGATCAACCGGTAAAAAACTTATTCCACACGAATCTAAATTTGAGATCAATCATATAGTAAAAGCAAAGAATTGCAGGAAATAAGCCAGAAGTTTCATCCTATCGACGCTTTGGCACAAACAAAAGCGTCGATCTTGCTGAGACCTGATGGCAAACCTGATCTCTGAACCTAAAAACCATGAATGTAAGAGACTTCAATAGACATTTGTATAGCAAAAATGGGAGCGGAGAAATGCAATTCATAACCTCTTTCTAAATAAGCCAAAAAATAATAATGAGTGAAAACAACAAAAATCTATAGTCACCCTCTTTTCTAAAATCAGCATTTGCTTAATTGGAAAGGTGATTTTATAATCAAGCAATTGACTTTTTATAGTCTCTATTTAGTCCTTTTTAATGTGAGGAATTCTATGCGTTATTCAGAACAGATCAAACCCATTAGCTACCTAAAAGCCAATGCAGCTACGGTGATGACGACACTCACTGAGTCCCGTTCACCGATGATTATTACACAAAATGGCGAAGCAAAAGCGGTGATTCAAGATATTGCCTCTTATGAGCAGACTCAGGAAACTATAGCGTTGTTAAAGATTTTAGCTTTAGGGCAACAACAAGTTAAAGCAGGTGAAGTCACACCGGTAAAGGATGTGGTTCAACGCTTAAAAAATAAAGGGAAGTTCGCCTAATGCCATATCATGTCATGCTGACTAAAAATGCCGAAGCAGATTTAGAGGACATTTACGATTACATTGTCGAAAATGACAGTTCAGAGAAAGCTGATTATGTATTGGATCAGTTGCTGAAAACAGCAGACAGTCTGGCTAACTTTCCTGAAAAAGGCAATTATCCCAAGGAGTTGCAGGAGTTAGGGATCCGCGACTTCCGCCAAACATTTTTTAAACCTTACCGGGTTATTTACCAAATCACAGGTAAACAGGTGGTAATTTTTGTGATTGCCGATGGTCGGCGAGATATGCAAACCCTGCTCACGCACCGGTTATTAAGTGTATCTGCATGATAAGGAAGACTTGGAGCGGGAAACGAGACTCGAACTCGCGACCCCGACCTTGGCAAGGTCGTGCTCTACCAACTGAGCTATTCCCGCATTACTGACTGGTGATCACCTGAAATAATAGACTAATCCCAAGAAATCAATTGCGAACCTAAACTTGGAGCGGGAAACGAGACTCGAACTCGCGACCCCAACCTTGGCAAGGTTGTGCTCTACCAACTGAGCTATTCCCGCGTCACTGGCTGGCTAATAATAACCAGAAACAACATACTGATTCCAAACCAAAATTTGGAGCGGGAAACGAGACTCGAACTCGCGACCCCGACCTTGGCAAGGTCGTGCTCTACCAACTGAGCTATTCCCGCATATCTTTTAGTACGCTATTCATACCTTATGAAATTCATCATCGGTATGGGGTGCGCATTATACGAAAAATCGTTGCGCCCGCAAGCCTTTCAACGCAAAAAAACAAACTTTTCGGTCAAGTGACGATTTAAACGCCAAAATGGGTTAATTAATCGCCACACCGAACTTACATTATCATGCCAACAGAAAATAAAACTTTCTGACTCACAGTTGAATAAAATGTTCCCGATAATAGGCTAACTCAGCAACTGATTCACGGATATCATCCAGCGCCTGATGAGTATTCTGCTTCTTAAATCCAGCAAGGATTTCCGGCTTCCAGCGACGGGCTAATTCTTTAAGTGTGCTGACATCCAAATAGCGGTAATGAAAATAAGCCTCCAATTCTGGCATATAGCGGAACAAGAAACGCCGATCCTGACTAACGCTATTACCACAAATGGGGGAAGCACCTGCCGGAACCCATTTTTCCAAAAATTCAATCGTCGCTTTCTCTGCCTCACGATCATCAATTTTACTTGCCTTAACACGTTCAACCAGCCCACTGCCCGTATGGGTGCGCACATTCCATTTATCCATCAGAGCAAGTTGTTCATCAGACTGATGAACCGCAATGACTGGCCCTTCCGCCAGGATATTCAAATTTGCATCAGTGACAATTGTCGCAATTTCAATAATGCGATCCCGCTCTGGATCTAAGCCCGTCATTTCCAGATCTATCCAGATAAGATTGTGCTCACTTTTTGACATGTTATATCCTAGATTGGAGAGATAGTTCTTATTAATGGTGTATCATAGCGCTTTTAAGCAATAACAGCGATAAGTGTGGAACAAGTGAGGTTCGGTGGCTAAACATAAACTATCCAAAGGCCAGCAACGGCGGGTACAGGCGAATCATCAGCGAAGATTGAAAAAACAGGATAATAAACCTGAAATGGATGATAGTCAGTTAGGTGAACCTCAAGAAGGGCTGGTTATCAGCCGTTTTGGCCAACATGCTGATGTCGAGGCAGAAGACGGTTCTATACAACGTTGTAATATTCGCAGAACTATCCGCTCATTGGTCACTGGCGATCAAGTCGTATGGCGTCCTTCGCTGCAAACACAAGCAGATGTTAAAGTAAATGGTATTGTTGAAGCCGTTCACGAACGTACTTCCGTACTTACGCGGCCTGACTATTATGATGGTATTAAACCTATCGCCGCCAATATTGACCAAATAGTGATTGTGTCAGCCATTCTTCCTGAACTGTCACTCAATATTATCGATCGCTACCTTGTCGCCTGTGAAACGCTGGGCATTGAGCCATTGATTGTATTGAATAAAATTGATCTGTTGGACGAAGAAAGCCGTGAATGGGTCAACGAAATCATGTCCACATACCACAACATTGGTTACAGAGTATTGAAACTCTCAAGCCATACTGGCGAAGGTATGGAAGAATTAACGAAGATGCTTGCAGGTCGAATCAGCATTTTTGCCGGTCAGTCTGGCGTAGGTAAATCAAGTTTACTCAATACACTCCTGCCAGAAGATGAAGCAGAGATTATGGTCAATCAGGTTTCAGATGTTTCTGGTTTAGGTCAGCACACCACAACAACCTCCCGTCTTTATCATTTTCCACATGGCGGTGATGTTATTGATTCTCCCGGAGTTCGAGAGTTTGGCCTGTGGCATTTAACACCGGAGCAGGTAACTCTGGGTTTTATCGAATTCCGTGATTATCTGGGCGGTTGTAAATTCCGTGATTGTAAACATCGGGACGATCCAGAGTGTGCGTTACGGAAAGCAGTGGAAGATAACGAAATAACTCAAGAACGCTTTGAGAATTATCACCGTATTCTCGACAGTATGGATCAAATTAAACCACGCAAAACTTTTACAGATAACGATAGCTAACTGACATCAAATGAAAGGACAGGTACAATACCCCCTTTTATCTAATTTTGCCAATAGAATCCAAGAGGTTGACGTGCTGGATAACATTAAAATCAGGTTACATTATTTACTGCCTAAACAGGGAATAACTCACCTGGCAGGCTGGTTTGCTAACAAAAAAGCTGGCTGGCTGACTCAACTGGCAATCAAAGCGTTTGCCCGTGTTTATAAAGTGGATATGAATGAAGCGAAAGCGCCTGAGTTTTCAGCATATACGACATTCAATGAGTTCTTTATCCGCCCATTAAAAGATGATATTCGCCCAATTGTCAGCAATGAACACCAATTAGCGCTACCTGCTGACGGAACTATCAGCCAGTTAGGCAATATCCGAACATACCAGCTCCTTCAAGCTAAAGGACACCACTACACACTTGAAGCTCTACTCGCCGGTAATCATCAATTAGCAGAGATATTCCGTGATGGGCAGTTTGTAACGACTTACTTATCACCTAAAGATTATCACCGTGTACATATGCCTTGCGATGGATTACTGAAAGAGATGATCTATGTCCCAGGCGATCTATTCTCTGTCAATCCATTGACTGCCGCCAACGTACCAAATCTGTTCGCTCGTAATGAAAGAGTCATCTGTCTGTTTGATACTCAATTTGGGCCCATGATACAGATTCTGGTTGGTGCAACTATCGTCGGCAGTATTGAAATGGCTTGGTGTGGTACGGTTACACCACCACGGGAAGGCATTATCAAGCGCTGGACTTACCCCGAAGCCGGTGCAACTGGCGCAATTTCTTTCAAGAAAGGGGAAGAAATGGGGCGTTTCAAATTGGGTTCTACCGTCATTAACCTGTTTGCATCAAATCAGGTACAGCTAGCCGGGCATTTGAGCAGTGGCTCCACAACCCGCATGGGCGAACTGTTAGCCCAAGCGATCATACCTGACGAACCTACTGACAACATAAGCTAATCCCTTTCCAAGGAGAGCCCTTTATCGTGCGCCTGATTATCAGCTTATTGCTTAGCCTGATCATTATTAGTCCGGTTCTTGCTGCGATTCCACTTGATGAAAACCAGCTCAAACAAGAACTGAAACAAATCGAATCCAGCAAAAACCCACAGGATGCAGAAGTTGCTCAGGCGCTGCAAGGCGCTCTCAATTGGATTGCTGATACTAAATCTGCTAATGACAGAACGCAGAAATATCAGACCGCCATTGATGATTTTCCTAAAATCACGAAAGAACTTCGTCAAAAATTACTCTCTGAAAGTGATACGCCTCATCCAATTCCCGCTAACCAACCCATTGCAAGCATTGAGCAACAGATCATTCAAGTCAGCAGTCGGTTGCTAGAACAAGGGGGACAGTTACAGCAAGAGCAGGACAAAGGGCGGGAAATCAGCGACTCTCTCGTACTGTTACCGCAACAACAATCAGAAGCGCGACGCCTGCTAACTGATGCATCCTCTCGCCTACAATCATTAGGAACACCATCTACTCCATTAGCAGAAGCTCAATTTGCCTTAGCTCAAGCCGAAGCCAATGCGCACAAAGCAACAGTCAATGAACTTGAAATAGCTCAACTCTCCGCTAACAATCGGCAGGAAATTTCCCGTATGCGGGTTGAACTGTTCAAAAAGCGCTATCATCGACTTGATCTTGAGCTGCAACAACTCCGCAGCCAACTTAATGCACAACGCCAGCAAAAAGCAGAATTAGCCTTAGAACATACCGAGATGCTGGCGGAACAAAGTGACCAGCTACCAAAATTTCTGCTTGATGAATTACAACTGAACCGGAATTTATCTCAGGAATTAAATCAGCAAGCACAACGAATGAATATCATTGGCTCAAAACAGCGACAAGCCGCCAGTGATATTATTCAAGTCCGGCAAGCATTGAATACCATTCGTGAACAAGCACAATGGCTCGGTGGCTCTACAACGCTCGGAGAAGCGCTCCAAACCCAGCTTGCCCGTTTGCCTGACATGTCTAAGCCACAGCAACTTGATCGGAATATTGTCAAATTCAGGGTTGATCGTCTGAAATACGAAGACATGCTCGATCAGTTACAAAAAGAGACAAAACCCGTACAGAAAAGCAACGTTGCGTTAACTGCTGAACAAGAGCGGATTTATGATTCTCTTACCCGCACCCGCAAAGAATTACTCAATTCATTATTATCTGGCTATGACAGTGAAATCCTTGAATTGACCAAACTGAAAGTCGCTACCAGTCAGCTAAATGATGCGCTAACAGAAGTTAAAGAGGCCACACACCGTTATCTATTCTGGGTCGCGGATGTTAATCCTGTTTCGCTCAATTACCCAATCAATGTTGTGCAGGATCTAACCCGTCTATTATCGCTGGACACTTTTTCTCAGTTAAGCGGCGCCCTGATCGTCATGCTGACCACTCAGGATACGCTGCTGTACTTATTCGGCACGCTCTTCCTGGTTATATTCAGCATCGGCTCTCTCCGCCATTATTACGCATTCCTTGAACGCGCGAGTAACCGTATCGGCAAAGTCACCCATGATCACTTTTCCCTCACTTTACGTACCGTATTCTGGTCGGTTGTTGTCGCGTTACCTTTGCCGATGCTCTGGTCTGCCATTGGCTATGGGCTGCAAAGCGCCTGGCAATATCCTATGGCGACCGCTATCGGTTATGGCGTCAGTGCGACAACTCCCGTTCTATGGATCTTCATGCTGAGTGCCACTTTCGCCCATCCAAATGGATTATTCATTGCCCATTTCCGTTGGCCGGAAGAACGCGTTAAACGGGCTTTACGGTTCTACCAGCTATCTATCTTTGCCATTGTGCCATTGGTCATGGCATTGATAACTTTTGAACATTACAGTGATCGAGAATTTTCTTCCACACTTGGCAGGCTTTGCTTCCTAATCCTGTGTATCTCTTTAAGCCTGATCACGAACAGCCTGAAACGGGCAAGAGTCCCGCTCTATCTGGATAAACATGGCTCCGGCGAAAATGTTATCAATACCGCTCTCTGGTGGATTTTACTCTCTGCGCCGATAGTCGCAGCGCTAGCTTCCATACTGGGGTATTTCAGTACATCACAAGCATTGCTGGGGCGTTTAGAGACTTCCGTTGCTATCTGGTTCTTCCTGCTAGTTATTTACCATATTATCCGTCGCTGGATGCTGATTCAGCGACGCCGGATCGCCTTTGACCGGGCAAAACAGCGACGGGCGGAAATTCTGGCTCAACGAGCCAAAGGAGAAGATGATTCAACAGGTTCAAGCAGTATCGAAGGCGCCATTGAAGTTGAAGAACCCATTATTGATCTGGATGCCATCAGCGCTCAGTCATTGGGGTTAGTTCGTTCAATTCTGACTCTGCTTGCCTTGGTTTCACTCATTTGGCTCTGGTCAGAACTTCATTCCGCTTTCTCATTTCTAGAAAATATCCGACTGTGGGATGTCACCACCACAATAAACAATGTAGAAACTGTTCAACCCATCACCGTAGGTTCTGTCTTGATTGCTATCTTGGTGATTATTATCACCACTCAACTGGTGCGTAACCTGCCCGCCCTGCTTGAGTTGGCCTTACTACAGCATTTGGAACTTACGCCAGGTACCGGCTTTGCTATCACCACACTCACCAAATACACCATTACTTTGATTGGTGGTCTGGTAGGTTTCTCTCTGATTGGTATTGAATGGTCAAAATTGCAATGGCTTGTTGCGGCGCTAGGGGTTGGGCTAGGCTTTGGCTTACAGGAGATCTTCGCCAATGTTGTTTCTGGCCTGATGATACTGTTTGAAAAACCGATCCGTATCGGTGATACCGTGACTATCCGCAACCTGACCGGCAGCATCACCAAGATCAATACACGGGCAACAACCCTCTCTGACTGGGATAGAAAAGAGATCATTGTTCCTAACAAAGCCTTTATTACCGAGCAATTTATTAACTGGTCATTATCTGACACCATCACCCGTGTCGTGCTGACAATTCCTGCGCCGGCAGAAGCTAGCTGTGAAGAAGTCACCCAAATCCTGTTAACCGCGGCTAAACGCAGTTCTTTGATCCTTGATAACCCGGCGCCTGAAGCCTATCTGGTTGATCTTCAACATGGTATTCAGATATTTGAATTACGTATTTATGCTGCTGAAATGGGGCATCGAATGCCTGTCCGCCATGAAGTCCACCAGCTTATTTTGCAAGGATTCCGCGAACACGGCATTACTCTGCCATTCCCGCCATTTCAGGCGAGTATTGATGTCATTGGTCGGGATATTCGCAGTGCGACGACCAATATGTCAGGCCGTAATCCACCACGTCAACCGGGTAGTTTGTAAAACAATGAAGCACTGAGCACCCGTACTTGAATCAACTCACCCTATTTCAGGCAGAATATGGCCTTTTACCGCCATCCTATGCTTGAAATAGGCTTTGCGAGGCAATTAATGTCGCGCCACAAGAGGTTTTCATTCCCTCCAGTGCGTACATTTGCCCATTAGAGCTGACTATTTTCGGCGTCCCTTCCACAATGGTTTGATTACCGCCACATTTTGGACAGGATACCGCATCCCCGACCCGAGCCGCTTTCTTCCCTAACACACCAAAGCCTTCATCACCGGCTAACACCTTGCCGCCATGCGAAGTCGAATCACCGACCAAAATAATAGAACGTGACATCTTTCCCTCCATTAACTAATGATTAAATATTAATTTCAAATTCCAACATCTGGCTATCATGGCGCCACAACTTGATTAAGAAAAATTTATCTAAATAAAACTCATTGAAATAAATTACATAATCATGTTAATGGAATACCTATAAAATTTACCTCATTAACTGTTTGAAACAAAAATTTACACATAATTAAATTATCAACCTTGATATCCACAAAATCAAAATATAAATTTACATTAATATTTGATCATAAAGAGAGCAAAGGTAGATATGAAAAATTTTGAAGATTTCTATAGGGAAGCACTTTCACAAATAAAGCATGGTCTGAGCAACGCGGCGCAAGAGCATCCACACCTGGCTCCGTTTACCCCCGAATCCGGCGACCCTGATATTCTCCGAGCACTGGAAGGTTTTGCGCTTATCACTGCCGGTCTTCAACAAAAAATTAATGATGTCTTGCCGGGTGCGGGTTGCACAAGGGTGGAATGGCAACGGATTTGGTTTTCTGGCAACACCGAGAGTCGGTCAGGAAGTGATTATCTCCTATCTCAACGGCGATATTGACCGGCCTATTATTACCGGATGCACTTACAACGGTCTTAACCGCCCGCCGCTGAATTTACCCGCGGAAAAGACGCGCACCACGTTCAGAACCAAAACACATAAAGGTAATGGCTTTAACGAATTACGTTTTGAGGATGAAAACGGCAGTGAAGAAGTATTTATTCATGCTCAACGGGATATGAATACGCTGATTCTGAATGATGAAACCCACAATATTGGGCATAACCGGACACATCATATTAAACATGATGCCCATTTACGCATTGATAATGAGTACCGCGTACAGACGGGAAATGATATTTCCCTATCTACGGGGCAAAAACTCCATATCAAGGCAGATGATGCCCTGTTAACTCAAAGCGGCAATGAAATTCACCTAAATTCCGGCGCTAAAGTCGTGATTGATGCCGGTAGTGAACTGACCCTACAGGCCGCCGGGCACTTCCTTAAAATCGATGCAGGCGGTATTACCAGCAGTGCGGGCATTAACTTCGGCAGTGGATCACCCGGCAGCGGTTCAGGCTGGGGTGGCAAGCTACCGGATATGCTGGATAAACTGAAACAAACCAGTGTCGTGCAGGCAGAAAAAGCCCTGACGACACCATTGAAAGAAATCTGTCTGACCTGTCTGATGAAAGCAGAATTGAATGGCACGGCAATGGTTCTCAGAGGGCAGTCATGACACCAGAATTACAGAAAAAATGGAGTGAATACAGAGAAACACATCCCGAAATGAAATGGTATGCCTTAGTCAGCGGCCTACAGTATGAACGTCATTTTGCTGAAGAGATTAAGTATATCGCCGGCATGAATAATCCCCTGTTCCGGCAATACCCGGATGCCAAAATTGCATTCGCGGGGCCGTGGTTGTTTGATATGGCTTATGCGAAATCATGGGAAGAAAAGTTATCTACGCTGGAAAAGGTTGCACCTTCGGTGTCCTGGCTACACACCACGCTGTCTTTAGACAAACTGACTCGTCACCTTGAAAACTACCTGAATGTTGAGCTGGAAACGGGGGAAACGGCATTACTGCGTTTTCACGATCCCCGCATTTTGCATCAAATTCGGGATATTTTCAGCCCAGAGCAATTGTCGGCATTCACTGACGGTATTCATGAGTGGGTGTATTCTTTTGATAATAATGATCATTTCGTAAAAGGGGCCTAACGATGATAAAACTCAGCAAGGAACAGGTCGCTAAATTTATTGATGCGGAAGATGAGGCTTATGTGACCCAGATCCGACAACGTATTCTGGCTGAACACAGTGAATTAGTCGAAAATGAAAGCGAACACAGCCTACACGAACGATTAAAGAAGGCTTATCTGGACTTGGTTGAGATGGGGTTCAAGGATGAAGCATTGATCCGCTCTTATTTATATTTCGTTGCGTTTAACCGTGATTTTCACGGCTCGCCAGCAATCCAAAATATGTTGAACGCCGGGGATAGCCCGGAACAACAATACCGTGATTATTTGCGGGTTATGGATAATTTATTAAAAAGGAGAAATTGATATGCCATTACCACTTCTTGCGCCAGCAGCTCCCGCTCTTTTAGCTGCTGCGGAATGGACACTGGCTGCTTGTACAGCGGGATTAGCCGCCGTTGGTGTGATGGAAAGCACTAAAGATAAAGAAGGTGAACAAGACAAAGCAAAAGCGGATACACAAACAATTGCTTCGTCCCGTACCGAATGTGAGAAATGTCCGGCTATTGGCAACGTTACAATGGTCTGGGAAAAGACCACATCGTATTCAGAAATAACTATTGCTTATCAAACAAAAATTGCCGGGACGATATACAACCCTGAATTAAACCTAATTGAAACCTGGTTATGCATGGATACAAATTTTGATGGCTGGAAACCTGCACAATGCTTATTTCTTGAGGCCAAAGCTAAATATGATCAATTTTTTGAAAAAGGTAAACCCAAACCTTGGTGGAAATCGTCCGACTACTCAATGCAAAAACAAGGAAAAAGGCAACAATGGGTATGTACTTCATTAAACAGTATACCAAATTCTCATTGGCATTTTATGCAACCTATAAGCTATGCCTATTATTTAGAAAAATTATCTATTCATTCCAATATTAAAGTATTTCATACCCCTTGCTAACCGAATAATTTCTAATAGGAAAAATAAATGACTATTTTATCTTTAGATATAGAAATATATACAGATTGGAAAAAGCCATTAACTCCAGACATTGCAGTTAATGATACCTATAAAATCGTAAAACAATTAGAAGATATCTTCTTTGGATACTCTAAGATATGGTACTTAGGAGGAAATAGCCGCGAAGAAGCATTAACTCGGGTAGCTTTTGATGAGAGAGGAATAACAGACGAATGTATAAACGACTTTAAAGAAAATTATACAGAAGAAGATCCTACGGTTATATCAGGAGTCTGGGATGGAGGCGAGGATGGGCAAGCATGTTCAATTAGTTACTTTAATTATCACGTTGAAAGGCAAGGCCAAACAAAAATAGAGATTAATATATCCATTAAAGAAAAAGAGTTTCGCTTTCTTAAGTTGATTGATTTTATCAGGTTTCTGATTTTTAGCCATAACTCACCTTATATTATGGTAGAAACTGATAATTATAGAATAAAAAGAAAACAGGTCTTCCCAGATCGTTTAAGTGCTGGCTGGATGCTCTATTTACCAATAAAAATAGCCCCAACTTTAGTCCCAATGGCAGAAGAAATAATATCTATTTCTGATAAAAATGACAAAAAAGGCTCATTGATTATTACGACAAAAGATATTTTTGACATTGAAAACCAGAAGCATATCAATAAAGCCAATGATATTGAAATCTGCTTGCGGGATCTACAAATATTACCATTGATGACAGAGTTATAAATATGACAAACAGAGCCGTAATCCGTTTAAACGACCTAACCGATCATGGTGGTAAAGTCATTACCGCCATTGATAATTACGTGTATCAAGGCGTGCCTGTTGCCGCTAAAGGTGATTTAGTAAGCTGTCCTAAATGCAAAGGGGTTTTCCCTATTGTGGAAGGTAGCAATGACTTAAAGCATCAGGGAAAACCTGTCGCATTGGAAGGTATGCAAACAGCCTGTGGCGCAAAACTGATTGCCAGCCAGAAAGATTTTCTCGCTTAATGAGACAACAATCACTTTGGCCTATTAGGACAACACTGACGCGCTGCGCTTGTCTTCTCCGTTTTACCGGGCTAATACATTAATCCGGTAGAACGGAGAGCCGAGAAAAATACCGTGATTATTTGTGGGTCATGGATAATTTATTAAAAAGGAGAAATTGATATGCCATTACCACTTCTTGCGCCAGCGGCTCCCGCTCTTTTAGCTGCTACTGAATGGACACTGGCTGCTTGTGCCGCTGGATTAGCCGCCGTTGGTGTGATGGAAAGCACTAAAGATAAAGAAGGTGAACAAGACAAAGCAAAAGCGGATACACAAACAATTGCTTCATCCCGTACCGAATGTGAGAAATGTCCGGCAATTGGCAACGTTACAATGGCTTGGGAAAAAACCACATCGTATTCAGAAATAACCATTGCCTACCAAACAAAAATTGCCGGGACGATATACAACCCTGAATTAAACATAATTGAAACCTGGTTATGCATGGATACAAATTTTGATGGTTGGAAACCTGCACAATGCTTATTTCTTGAAGCTAAGGCGAATTACGATCAATTTTTTAAAAATGGGGAACCTAATGACTTTTATAAAAGTATAAAGTTAAAGGGAAAAATGTCTGGATATGACAGTATGATTAATCAGGCTAGGAGGCAGAATTTAGTGTGCGAGACATTAGATAATACTCCAAAATCCCATTGGCACTTTCTAGAGCCAATATCTTATGAATACTTTCTTACGGCATTTTCTATGTTTCCTAACATTACGGTATTTAACACTAAACTTTAATCATTCTCACAAAAGGAGAATTAAAAATGTCAATGATTTTTTCAAGAATAAAATTATTTCATGACTCAAATGAGGCTTTAACTCCTGAAAATGCATTACTTGATTTATAAATAAGATTTCATAATAGTGCTACACTCATTTTTTGTCTTCCTGGTTTTTGCTGTGATGAAAACGATGCCAAAAAGGCATCAACATAATTAAGCAACTGCCACATAAATTGACAACGGTGATTTCGCGTTATTGTCTCATGGAGCGATTGCCATAACCGTTCTATTTTATTTAGCCACGGTGAATAGACGGGTAAAAACAACAGGGTAAATTTGGGATGTCGTGCCAGCCACTCCTTTACCTTCTGACTTTTATGAATACCGTAGTTATCTAAGATTAATGTGAGAGTTTCCGCATGGGGATATTGATGATTCAGTTCATCTAACATTTTGATAAATAAATCAGAGTTCTTTTTTATTCCTTTAACATAGGTAACTTGCTCTGTCTGAGCATTGAGGCAACCCGCAAGGTAATGTTTTTCATTTTTTCCCGGGGTGATAACCCGTTTTTGTTGTCCTTTGAAACACCAGTCCGCGCCGATTTTCGGGTTGAAATCAATATCCACCTCATCTTCATAGAAAACGGGATGTTTTTCTGAAATATTCGCTTTGGCTTCTGCGATCTTTGCCATTTTCTCCTCATGTTCAGGATCAGGTTGTTTTACCGTGGGCGCCGCTCTGCGCCAGACAATTCCCACCTGAGCAAAATAACGATAGAGGACACTTTGTGTCAGAGAGAGGTTGAGTAATTCATTAAGAGTATGAGTCATAAGCTCAAGGCTCCAGCGAGAGCGAAGATAGCCGAATTCTTGGGGAGATTGCTGTAATAAGAAAAGCAACAGGCTATAGAGAGGGGTGAGATCCCAGACAGCAGGTCGGCCAGCCGGTAAACTGTTGAGTCCTTCGAGTCCATATAATGTAAACCATTCAACCCAACGATTGATGGAAGAGCGTGCGGCATGAAGGGTTTTGGCGACATAAGTCACCGTCAATCCCTCATTGAGCATCAATAACGCCGTCAATCGACGGGAATAGTTCTTATCACGGGTTTTGTGGATAAGTTTTCTCATTTTCTGGCATTCATTTTGAGGTATGGGTGCTATGATAGGCATCACTCAGTCCGTGTTGAGGTTTGGGATTTTTGGCAATTGATCAGATCGCAAAAATCGGACTGAGTTCCCTTCCAGTGATCTATTATTTTGAAAATTTATTTATAAAATTACATGCAAGATAAATAAGTTAACAACTAGAAAAAGTGGTTGGTATTTGCCTGGTTATACTCAAGAAGAAAGATTAAAAAATAATGCATTTGATGAAAATGGACCTACTAAATATGCTATAGAGGATTTTAAAGAAACTTATGATGAAAACTCTGGATTTATTGTGAAATCATTATCTGATGGAGTAGATGAGAACAACAACAGTATTCTATATATGGGTGAAGATAAAATCCATGTTAATCCTGTTAGATTAGGTAAAACTAATATATCTATAAGCATCAATTTAGATAAAGATAAATTTAATTTTCAAGATATTATTGAGCTTTTAAAAGATTCAATATCCCTTCGGAACTCTCCATTTATTTTAGTAGATACAAGAGGTTACTCGTTAAAACAAAAACAAGTTTTTCCAGATAGGGTTTATGCCGGCTGGATGCTCTACTTACCAATTGAAATAGATCCGACTTTAGTTCCAATGGCAGAAGAAATAATATCTATTTCTGATAAAAATGACAAAAAAGGCTCATTGATTATTACGACAAAAGATATTTTTGATATTGAAAACCAGGAGCACATCAATAAAGCCAATGATATTGAAATATGTTTACGGGGTTTACAAATACTACCATTGATGACAGAGTTATAAATATGACAAACAGAGCCGTAATCCGATTAAACGACCTAACCGATCATGGTGGTCAAGTCATTACCGCCATTGATAATTACGTGTATCAAGGCGTTCCTGAATCCGGTAAAACAGAGAGCCGAGAAAAATACCGTGATTATTTGCAGGTTATGGATAATTGATTAAAAAGGAGAAATTGATATGCCATTACCACTTCTTGCGCCAGCGTCTCTCTCACTGGTATTTTATACAGCCTATATCTTATTCATATTTTACAGAAATTTTTGCTCCATATCTCAATATTAAAACTTTTAATACTATGATGTCTCAACAACCAGAATAATTTATAGGAGAATTGAAATATGCTCATTATATACCCAAGAATAAAATTATTTTATGATCTTAGAGAAACCATCACACCGGAATTATCATTGGCCGATACGTATCAGTTAATGAATCACATTAATAACCTCAGTAATAATTCAAGTGGTTGGCATCTACCTGGATATAGTGAAGAAGAAATTAAAGAAAATAACGTATTTAATGAAAATGGCATTACTAAATATGCTTCAAAAGAATTCAGGAGAATTTATGAGGATGACGGAAGATCTATTATAGTATCACTATTTGATAATCCTATAGTCGATAATTCTGAAAGTGGAAAATTAGAAAATAACATTACATATATTGGCCAAGATGATATTCATTCCAACCCTAATAGATTGGGGAAAACTAATATATCTATTAACCTTGCACTTGAAAAAGAAAAATTCAACACTAAAAACTTTATCGATTTTATTAAACATTTAGTTTCTCATAGATATTCTCCATTTATTATGATAGATACTAGAGGCTATAGATTAAATCAAAAACAAATTTTCCCAGACAGAATAAGTGCAGGTTGGATGCTCTATTTACCAATAGAAATAGATCCGACTTTAGTTCCAATAGCAGAAGAAATAATATCTATTTCTGATAAAAATGACAAAAAAGGCTCATTGATTATTACGACAAAAGATATTTTTGATATTGAAAACCAGGAGCATATCAATAAAGCCAATGATATTGAAATATGTTTACGGGATTTACAAATACTACCATTGATGACAGAGTTATAAATATGACAAACAGAGCCGTAATCCGATTAAACGACCTAACCGATCATGGTGGTCAAGTCCTTTCTTACGGCATTTTCTATGTTTCCTAACATTACGGTATTTAACACTAAACTTTAATCATTCTCACAAAAGGAGAATTAAAAATGTCAATGATTTTTTCAAGAATAAAATTATTTCATGACTCAAATGAGGCTTTAACTCCTGAAAATGCATTACTTGATTTATATAAAATTACATGCAAGATAAACAAGTTAACAACTAGAAAAAATGGTTGGTATTTGCCTGGTTATACTCAAGAAGAGAGATTAAAAAATAATGCATTTGATGAAAACGGACCTACTAAATATGCTATAGAAGATTTTAAAGAAACTTATGATGAAAACTCTGGATTTATTGTGAAATCATTATCTGATGGAGTAGATGAGAACAACAACAGTATTCTATATATGGGTGAAGATAAAATCCATGTTAATCCTGTTAGATTAGGTAAAACTAATATATCTATAAGCATCAATTTAGATAAAGATAAATTTAATCTTCAAGACATTATTGAGCTTTTAAAAAATTCAATATCGCTTCGGAACTCTCCATTTATTTTAGTAGATACAAGAGGTTATTCGTTAAAACAAAAACAAGTTTTTCCAGATAGGGTTTATGCCGGATGGATGCTCTATTTACCAATAGAAATAGATCCGACTTTAGTTCCAATAGCAGAAGAAATAATATCTATTTCTGATAAAAATAACAAAAAAGGCTCATTGATTATTACGACAAAAAATATCTTTGATATTGAAAACCAGGAGCATATCAATAAAGCCAATGATATTGAAATATGTTTACGGGATTTACAAATACTACCATTGATGACAGAGTTATAAATATGACAAACAGAGCCGTAATCCGATTAAACGACCTAATTTATGCGCATTTCTTTAGAGCATTTACTAAATTTAATAACATTAAAGTATTTAACACTGTGATTTGATAGTTGTTTAATTATATTAATTTTGCGTAAAAAGGTAAAAATATGACAACAATATACCCAAGAATAGAACTATTTCACGATCTAAACGAGAGCATAACACCTAAAGTGGCATTGAATGATTTATATCCGGTGGTGCAACAAGTAAATAAATTATCAAATAAGCAAAGTGGTTGGCATTTACCTGAGAATTCTTTAGAAGAGAGATTGTTGTACCGAGCATTTGATGAAAATGGACCTACTGAGTACGCATTAAAACATTTTGAAGCAACTTTTGATGAAAAGTCTAAACTTATTGTTAAATCTTTATCAGATGGAAATTATGAAGACAATAATAGTATTTTATATACAAGTGAAGATGAAATTTATAATAATCCTATCCGGTTAGGTAAAACCAATATATCAATTAACATTAGTCTTAAAAAAGAAGATGTTAGTTTTGATAAATTCATAGTATTCATTAAAAATTTAATATCTAATTGTAAATCTCCATTTATTTTAGTAGATACAAGAGGTTACTCGTTAAAACAAAAACAAGTTTTTCCAGATAGGGTTTATGCCGGTTGGATGCTCTACTTACCAATTGAAATAGATCCTACTTTAGTTCCAATGGCAGAAGAAATAATATCTATTTCTGATAAAAATGACAAAAAAGGCTCATTGATTATTACGACAAAAGATATCTTTGATATTGAAAACCAGGAGCATATTAATAAAGCCAATGATATTGAAATCTGCTTGCGGGATCTACAAATACTACCATTGATGACAGAGTTATAAATATGACAAACAGAGCCGTAATCCGATTAAACGACATAACCGATCATGGTGGTAAAGTCATTACCGCCATTGATAATTACGTGTATCAAGGCGTGCCTATTGCTGCTAACGGATATTTAGCCAAGGCTTTTGCTAAATTTATTAACATTAAAACATTTAATACACCCTAAATGTAGATATTTATTTTAAAATTAGGATTAAAAAGATGAACATAATACACGCTAGAATAGAAATGTTTTATGATTTAAAAGAAAAGATAACACCGGAATTAGCATTGGATGACACATACTGCATCATGCAACAAATAAATAAAGTATCTAATAGTTCAAGTAGATGGTATCTACCTGGATATGATCTAAACGAAATAAAAGAAAATAATGTTTTTGATGAAAGTGGCATTACTGAATATGCCAAAAATCAATTCAAAGAAAGTTATGATGAGAGTTTTAAATCTATCATAAAAACATTATTTGATGTTCCAGGTGATATAAAGTTAAAAAATAGAATCATGTATTCAAGCCGTGACTATGGTAATAGGCTAGGAAAAACGGATGTAGGCATTGATCTTAGTTTCGAAAAAGAAAAATTTAATCATTCTAAGTGGATTGATTTCGTAGATTCTTTAGTTAGCAACCATTACTCTCCAATAATCATGATGGATTCCAGAGGATATTCTCTAAAACAAAAACAAGTTTTTCCAGATAGGGTTTATGCCGGTTGGATGCTCTATTTACCAATTGAAATAGATCCGACTTTAGTCCCAATGGCAGAAGAAATAATATCTATTTATGATAAAAATGACAAAAAAGGCTCATTGATTATCACTACAAAAGATATCTTTGACATAGACAACCAGAAGCATATTAATAAAGCCAATGATATTGAAATCTGCTTGCGGGATCTACAAATACTACCATTAATATCAGAGATATAAGTATGACAGACAGAGCTGTGATCCGATTAAACGACCTAACTAACATTTAAGCAAAGGTAAAAATAAATGACTACATTATCATTAAATATGAAATTATATACAGACTGGAAAGAACCATTAACTCCAACAATAGTTCTTACCGATTTATATAAAATTACACAACGAATAGATATATTTTTTGGACGCCATAAAACTTGGTATTTACCAGGAGATACTCGTCAAGAATCTTTACAACATATTGCTTTTGATCAGCAAGGAGCAACAAAAAAAGCAATAAAAGAGTTTGAAGAAGATTATACAGAAGAAAATCCTATAATTATTAAAGGGATTTGGGATGGCGAAGATGATGACCATTCATGTTCAATTTGTTATATGAATTATCGTCGAGATCGGTTAGGGCAAACCCAGATAGATTTTCATATATCTATTGAAGAAAATGAATTTCGGCTATCACGATTAATCAGCTTTATTAATTTTTTGATTTCTACTCATAGTGCACCTTATATTATGATAGAAAACAATACATATAGAATAAAAAGAAAACACGTTTTCCCAGATCGTTTAAGTGCTGGTTGGATGCTCTATTTGCCAATAGAAATAGACCCAACTTTAGCTCCAATGGCAGAAGAGATAATGCCTGTTTCTGATAAAAATGACAAAAAAGGCTCATTGATTATCACTACAAAAGATATCTTTGACATAGACAACCAGAAGCATATTAATAAAGCCAATGATATTGAAATCTGCTTGCGAGATCTACAAATATTACCTCTGATAACAGAGATATAAATATAGTAAGCAAAGCAGTCATCCGATTAAAATGACCTAACCGATCATGGTGGTAAAGTTACTACCGCCATTGATGATTGGGTTTATCAAGACGTGTCGCTGCTAAAGGTGATTAAATAAACTGCCCTAAGTGCAAAGGGGTGTTTCCTATTGTGGATGGAAAAAACCAATATTCTGTGTCTCAAAGTCTACGGCCTGGATGAGAACAATCAGCTTATCGGGCGTGGTTTTATTCCTAACGTCAGCAGTTATTCTTTCACGATTCATATACCAGTGATCATGGCAATAATAATTCGTCAGAATATCAGCGTTATCAAACTCCATCAGGCACAAATCATGCACAATTTCAGGATCAACATTGTGACTGAAAACCAGTTCACCCACAGCATTGCGTACCCGTGCGCCATTGGAAGTGATCATATAGGCATCAATACCAAGAACACCTCGGATTTGCGCAACGTCTACATGATGACGACCAGTAGCAAAAATAAAATGAATGCCTTTATGAATCAACTCACCGCCATCCTATGCTTGAAACAGGCTTTGCGAAGCTATTAATGTCGCGCCACAAGAGGTTTTCATTCCCTCCAGTGCGTACATTTGCCCATTAGAGCTGATTATTTTCGGCGTCCCTTCCACAATGGTTTGATTGCCGCCACATTTTGGACAGGATACAGCATCCCCAACCCGAGCCGCTTTCTTTCCTAACACCTCAAAGCTTCCATCACCGGCTAACACCTTGCCGCCATGCGAAGTCGAATCACCGACCAAAATAATAGAACGTGACATCTTTCCCTCCATTAACTAATGATTAAATATTAATTTCAAATTCCAACATCTGGCTATCATGGCGCCACAACGTGATTAAGAAAAATTTATATAAACAAAAATCATTGAAATAAATTACATGATCATGTTAGTTGAACACCTATAAAATTTACGTTATTAACTGTTTTAAACAAAAAATTACACATAATTAAATTATCAACCTTGATATCCATAAGATCAAAATATAAATTTACATTAATATTTGATTACAAAGAACACAAAGGTAGATATGAAAAATTTTGAAGATTTCTATAGGGAAGCACTTTCACAAATAAAGCATGATCTGAGCAACGCAGCGCAAGAGCATCCACACCTTGATCCATTTACCTCCGAATCCGGCGACCCAGATATTCTCCGCGTACTGGAAGGTTTTGCGCTTATCACTGCCGGTCTTCAACAAAAAATTGATGATGGTTTCCCGGAAGTCGTCAACCCGCTTCTACGAAAAGTATGGCCGATACCTTTACATCCGATCCCTTCAACCAGCATTGTCCAGTTAGATATTCAACCGGGCAGCATGACTGAAACCACAAGCATTGCCAAAGGCAGTGAAATTTCCGCCATACAGCAGAACCAATCCATTACGTTCAGAACCACTCAAGATATCAATATTGAGCCCATCACTTTGGTCCATAAAACGCTGACACACAGCGGAGACAAGAGCCTGATATCACTGACCTTTCAATATCATGGCCCAACTACCCACTGGAAGACAGGGCAAGTCACGCTTTTTCTCGGAGAAGATCAAAAACTGGCGTCTTTACTGACCAAATACGTAGATCAATCGCTGAACAACACTTATCTGAAAACATCCCTAAAAGAGACGGAGATGTGGCTGGCTATTGAGATCGCTCCACGCCTGAAAGAAAATTTGGTCCTGCCGAGACCACATGACTATTTCTGGCCGTTGCAGGTGTTATACGAATACCTCTATCTGCCACATGTTAATGACTTTATGTCATTTGATTTATCGGAAGAAATCGCTGAGCTCCCTTTGGGAGAAGATAAGCAATTTACCATTATTCTAGAATTTGACTGTAACATTCCCATCGAGGACATTACACCCGCATTTATTCCCCATTGCGTACCCGTTATTAACCTGGCTCCGGCAAGAACAAAACCGATAACATTTGAAAAGGGCAAATCGCGTTATGTATTAGCAGCGAATGAAATCTTTAGTATTGATAACATTAAACTCCAATCCGATCCTGATGGAACATCTGAAGGATCTGCTCACAGCGTTCCTCTTATCAATAGCGAGCAACTGGCCGCCTGCCATTTTGCCGAACCCGGTGACAACATATTACTTTTTAACCATATACGGGAAGAATCTCCATTTGGCGGCAATCAAATTAATCTCACGTTTTATGATCATCAGGCAAAACCCGTAACAAAACACCACTATCGCGAATTTTACTGCCAATATCACAGATATCATACGCAAGCACGGACATTGGGCATCGGGCAAATCTGTATACCCAGCGAGCAGATACCCAGCCATATTCAGGCCAGGAATATCGTGTCGGCGTCAAAAGATCTTCCTGCCGTCGTAAACAGTCATCAGCACTGGCCGATACTATCTTTGTTGTCGATTGGGCCATTTTTTCTCAGTCACATTGAATCAGTCAGATCTCTGGTCAAACAACTTGATACCTTCGCGCATCTGGACGCCCCGCGTAGCCAGCATATTCAGCGCATGGCGGATGGTCTCAGCGCTATCTACCTTGAGCCATACTACCATTTTGACAAGGGCATTCCTGTGAGAGGCCAAGCCATCACACTGCGCATGACACCAGAAAATTATGAGCATGAAGGAGAAATGTATGCTTTTGCCAAAACACTACACACCGCTTTCTCCCTCTGTTTTGTTGAAACCAGCTTTCACAGATTAACCGTTATCAATAACGACACCAATGAATACTGGGAATTTTACAATATGCCTGGGCATCAGAAGATCATGTAATTGAAGGAAACATTATGAAAACCGGACTCCGCTTTTCCTGCACCATCGGCAATCTGCCGCCCATGACTTTTGCGGTAGTGAATTTTACATTAGATGAAGCGCTTTCATCGTTATTTACCCTGTCTCTCACATTAGCGGCAAGCCGTTCAAATATAGACACGGACACCCTCCTGCTCCAAACCGTGCGGTTCACTGTCACCCGTGACGATATTCTGCAACGTGAAGTGAAAGGATTGGTTGCAAGCGCGGTTGTTGGCGCCACAAACCGACATCAAACTCAGTATCACCTGACAGTCAGACCAGAAATGTGGCTGCTGACACTCGATCAGGACAGCCGTATCTATCACCAGCTCAGTGTCCCCGATATTTTACAACGCATACTGAAACAGAAGAAACTCCGGGCCAATATCCATTTGAATAACCCACACTCAACACGGGAATACGTCACCATGAAAAGGGAATCATCCTATGATTTCTTTACCCGCCTGGCGGCTGAGGAGGGGATTTTCTTCTGGTTCGCCGATGACGGGCTCTATCTGAGTGATAGCTACCTGAACATGAGAGCGCCGGATACGCTGATTTACAACCCGGACATTGCCAACGCAGTAGAAGAAAATGTTATCTATAAATGGTCTCTTGGCTCCTACATGCGCCCGGAATCTACCGACCAAAAAGACAGAAATTATCACAACCCCAATTACGCTTTACAGCATAACGCCACGGATTTTGAAGCGGAGAACGGCACGCCATTTCATATTTTTGAAAGTTACGGCCGTTTTCAGAAAGACAAAGAGGGCATGCCGTTTACCCAGTACCGGCTGGAAGCCCTGCGTGTTGACAGCAAATCAGGGCAAGCGGACAGTAATTGTATTCGATTAATGCCGGGCAGAATTTTTACACTAACCAACCACCCGATTGACGCCATGAATGATCGCTGGCAAGTCGTCTCTTCCCAACATACCGGGCATGTCCCCGCCGTTTTAGGCGATAACGGAACCGGCACTACCCTGAATTCACACACCCGGTTCATTCCAGGCCGCAACGATTGGCGTCCGCCATACCGCTATAAACCATTGGCCGACGGCGACGAAGTTGCAACGGTTGTCGGGCCAGGCACTGAAGAAATTTACGTCAACAAAGATGGTGCGGTTCGCGTTCACTTTCACTGGAACCGTTATGATGCGCCTGACGACCAGGCTTCTTGCTGGGTGCGGGTTGCACAAGGCTGGAATGGCAACGGATTTGGTTTTCTGGCAACACCGCGAGTCGGTCAGGAAGTGATTATCTCCTATCTCAACGGCGATATTGACCGGCCTATCATTACCGGATGCACTTACAACGGTCTTAACCGCCCGCCGCTGAATTTACCCGCGGAAAAGACGCGCACTACGTTCAGAACCAAAACACATAAAGGTAACGGCTTTAACGAATTACGTTTTGAGGATGAAAAAGGACGGGAAGAGATTTATATCCACGCTCAACGTGATCAACTGATCCAAATCAACCACGATAAGACACAAAAAATAGAGAACGACGAAAGTCACACGGTCATGAATGATCGGCGGCATAAAATCGGCAATGATGAATTTATCCGCATCATGAATGAACAACATATTCAGGTGGATAAAAATCAGTTCGAAACCATTGAGAAAGACAAAATTACCCGGATCAACAATAGCTGGAAGGAAGAGATCTACGCCTCCCATTTCCAACAAATTGGTGAAAACAAACAGAGTGATATCAAAGGCAATTACCAATTAAATGTCATTAAAGGCATTCACTCACACACCAAAATACATACCCTGCAAGCCAGCGATACATTGATCCTCAGAGGTAAGGCAGGAAGCATCACTCTGGATGCTCAAGGCATCACACTAAACGGCAACATCTTTCTGAAAGGCCCGGTGGTAGTGCAAGGAGGAAGCGCAGGCACCGTGCCAACATTGACCGGCGCAGCCAATGAAGGACAGCCCATCGCTCAGGATTGCAAAGGAAAAGCCGATGCACAGAAGGAAACATCAGAGTGAAAACGCAATCCTCATTTAATTCAGCCTATTACTGGGTTGCCAATTGCACCTACCAAGCGATAGGTAATGAAAAACATCCTGCCGGACAATATTCAGCCAAAGCATTAATCTATGCGCCGACTGAATACGAGGCACTAACAAAGCTGTGCAATTACGTTATTGGTTTCGGAATAGCAAACGGTCAATACCAAGACATTATTGCCTTACAGACCTATTTGATGGAAAGCACTCTGCCCGAATTACGGTTAATACGCCATATCCAACAGATAAGCGATCAACACCCCGTAATATTGGTAGAACAGGAAAATGTTGACTCTCCACTGCCTGCCGCTCGTGGTGATCTAATCTTGACACAAGCCACTGATATACCTGTTTATGGAGATAACGAACATCTCTACGCGGTCATTGATGCGGCAATATACCAACAGGCAGGACGATTTATCATTCCTGATCTGCTCGCTTCCTCCTTACGCTGGCAAGGATTATTTCAGGGAGAAACTCAAGTTTCACTGGAAGATAGCGCCCCTTATCTGGTTGAACTGCATAAAGACAGTAGCAATCAGCCAGAGCTACAGCGATACATTATGAATGCCGATAACCGGGCAGAGTTGAGCTTGTTTATCCACAGCGAACAACCTTTTGAAACGCTGCTGAATCATCTGCGTAAGTTCACCTATTTAAAAAATGAGCTGACTCAGACGTGGGCATTTTTCCGTTTCTATCATCCCAACACACTGACAACACTGCTTAATACCCTGTCCGACGGGCCATTAGCCCATTTTATGCAAGGGATCAACGCAATGTGGTTCTATGGTGATAAACCCGATACCCGCCACATTATCACCATCACCGAAAACGTCCGGCAGGCAAAACCCACGCCTGTCACGCTCAATCGCCGCTTGTGCGAACTGTTTGATCAACAAGCGCAACAACGCTACGTACTTAAGACAATTGATTTTATTCAGGAAAACCTAGCTGAACGCTGTCAGGTGAATAAAAACACCCTGCCTGCTTTTGTTTTGCAGCAGACTAATCTGGCCTATTTACAAGGGCTGACGCAACAGCGAGCCATACTCTATTACGTTGCCGCCAAATGTTTAATGCCAAACGATGAAATTCACTGGCAACAGCTTTGGGAATCAGCCTGCTCACAAACAGAAACACAGGCAATACGGGCAAATTCACTTCTTGCACAATGCAACAAACTGACAACCAAGGAAATGTTATGACCACTGACTTTCAGGAACAATTTGACAAATTAATAGAAAAAGCTTACGAACTGTTCCCGCAAAATCTTGAGGTAGACAGCTATATTCAGCCCTGTGACTGCGACATTAAACCGATCTACCCGGTTCGCTATGCTTATGTGAACTTTTTCGGCAAAGAATTGGAAAAACCAGAAGCGCCCCCGGATATCCACACCCTGATGTTCTCTTCATCACTCCAACAAACCAAAGGCTATGCCGCCCGCCTGCTGCGTCCCGGCTGGATATACATTAAGGAAGAAGACCCGCTTACCGCTCGCGGCAGCAAGGCCCGGGGCTATCTTCATATCTTTAAATACTGCGTGTCAGAGAAAGAGGTTAACGGCAAAAAGCAGCGGGTAGAGAAATTTAAAAAATATATGTTCCTTAACCGCAGAGATGCCAGTGAAGGGCTTATCCCTGAGCCGGGCATTCGGGGCGAAGGCCATCCATTCCTGTTTGTCGCCAAAGATGTCATCAATATCAGTATCGCCTACAGTGAACACCCGTGGCACTCCTCGGTACTGGCTAAGATTGACAACAGTCTTGAACTGCGGCAGAAAACCATGCAGTTTATCAATCTCGAACAGAAGCAATCCCCCTTTGCGGTTAACGCCTCAGACAAGTATTTTCGAAAACTGATTGTCGATTACAAAATCCGGCAGGAACAGTTTGCCAACATCAAGTCCATCATTGAAAAAGACATCAATGAGCTGGATTTGGCTGACGTCAGTATTGATACGCTGACCACTCAGGACAGCTACGAAATGGACGCCGGTAAGATTATCCAGGAAATCAACAGTTATCTGCACTTCAATGAACAGGCGCGGATTGTGATCCTGCATGACCCAGTAGGCCGTCAGCGGGATATTGTGGAAGCCTATTCTATCCTGAATTTGTGGCAACAGAGCTATAACGCCTCCAACATCTATCCACTGACCATCGGTTTCTATGTCGAAAAGCTCAAAGCCACCAAAAACCCGGAGCTGAAAAAGAAAATAGATGACAGTATTGATTCTGACGCCTGGGAAAATGACTGGCCGAAACTAAAAAAAGTCACCGAAGATTTTGAAGCGCGTCAGGCAATGTTTATGAAATTGTTTGAAGCTTTTGCGGATAACCCGGACCTCAGTTATCAAGTCGGCGGGCTGCAAAATTACTTTCACTACTTCTTTTCACTGCAAGATGAAAAACAGACGCTGGCAGAAGAGGACGCGCTGGAGTTCCGGTTTTTCAGTGAAATTCTCTCCGGTCTGCTCGGCAACCTGCAATCATCCTTGCCCGGCCAGCAGGTTTTGGCAAAGCTTGCGGCCAAAGAGTCGGACAGCAACGGGGATGGCAACTTCTGGCGCACCATTACCACCGGGGTTGTCACCGTACTGAATAACGACAAAGTAAAATCACCGCTGCTTAAAGGCCCGTTTATTAGTGGAGTCGATAATATTCTGCTGGGGATGGGGACCTTTCTGGCAACCGTCTGCGCCTATACTCATCAGGCAATTTATCAGGGTTCAAGTTATGTCCGCCAGCTTCCCCAGAAAGCGATTGACCAGATAACCCAACAACTGGTTCCGGCCTTGTTATCCACGCTAGGCGTAGTGATTGAACCAGACGGCCGAGTGGCACTCAGTGAACAGAGCTATCAGGAAGTGCTTAAGCGGCTGGAGTCGA
The DNA here is from genome assembly GCF_019090985.1 of Photorhabdus akhurstii. Classification (NCBI taxonomy): domain Bacteria; kingdom Pseudomonadati; phylum Pseudomonadota; class Gammaproteobacteria; order Enterobacterales; family Morganellaceae; genus Photorhabdus; species Photorhabdus akhurstii. Next base: position 5,379,613 of record NZ_CP020335.1, read on the forward strand.
AAACGAATCGCCACCGACCTGACCCGGCAGTGCGTCAACAGGCTATCGGAGAACGGATGATTAACTGGAGTAAGCGCCTGGAATCACTTGGCAATAAACCGGTGATAACTCTACCGGAAGTTAAGACCAGTGTGGACTCGCCGGTTCAGCTGTTTACCTTAGAAGGGGCTAATAAAACCTCTATTGGTTTACTGTTTGATTCTTCATTGACCGGTGTCAGCCTGTTTCTGAATGCATTCACCCTGTCCGATGTGCTCATGCAGACAGAATATGCCCGCAACAACCCTTTACAACCCGGGCCTTCCTATATGAATCTGCTGCGCTTTAGTACCGCGGTGATTGGTATGAGTGCTGATTTGACTTCCATCGGTTCGACGTTGGCTAGCAAAGTAAACTCTCCCATAGTGAAAGCATTGATGAATGGGCTAAAAGTGCCTGCCATCAATGCGGCGATGGTTAGTCAATTTTCCCGTGTTGCCGGTAGTGTGGCAGGATACTTGGGAGCAATTATCTCTTTCTATGATGCAAGTAACGCCTTTAAAGTAGGTAATAGTGTGGAAGGTTATAGCCAGGTAGCTATAGGGACAGGCACGATGATTCTGACCACAGTCGGATTAATATTCTTCGTCGCTGGCTCTGTCATGACAGCAGGAATGCTGGCATGGCTGGCTGCGGGAATCAGTTTGCTTGTCGGTGGCAGTATTGGACAGGCCACCAGTGCCTGGTCAGATTTGGAAAAAGTGCTGAATAACTGTTTTTGGGGAGCGGGAGATAAGTATTTCTTTTGGGGAGAAAAAGGAAGACCTGAAATATCTGAACAGCTTAAAACAGCAAGAAGAATGGACAATGAAACACAAGCTCACTTCGTTATCGAAAACCAAGAATTTTTAAATCTCTTTATTCAGCCACAGTTGAAAATACAGCAGGGATTTGGTGTTACTACCTATCGTTTCACCTTGCCTGCTTTTCAGATCAATCTCTCAAATATTCGTGGGATATTTGTGACTTTACCCAAGACCTCTTATTGGGGAGAAAGAGTCGATTATGTTGAGATTAACCGCCGCAAATATTCCCCTGATGCTCTTCGCAATGCCAAATTTAAGGAAGCCCAGGAACAGGCCAAATTGACCCTAAATGGTGATACTGCAACATTGGAGATAACAGTCACGGAAACAATGGGAGTTTATCCCCATAGTAGCGAACTGTACTGGTACTATGAGCAATCAGCAAATGTCATCGCCCCTCTGCGCTATTTATGGGGAGAAAAACCCACAGCGGAAAATACTATTAAGGGTAGTTTTGATGGAGAACGAACACTATGAGGCAATGCCTAAAAAACTTATTCAAAAAATGGTTTCTTACGATTCATCCTCTGCCATCCCAACGGCTAGCTCGCTGGGAAAAAGAACTTCTGGCAGCACCACCAGATATTAAGGATGAGGAAACAATTAAACATGTAGAAATATTGGACTACCTTGATGATAAGGAGTGTCATATCCGCAATCCTCAACGCCGTTTTAGGAGTATTAATCTAATCCCTGTTACATTAGGGATTATTAGTAGTCTTATTCTGAATATTAACGGATTTATCGAAGACCGTAAAAACGATGAAGCAGGGATCCATCGGTGGGTCAACTTAGTCAAAGAAGAATATGGTGACAAATTTTACCTACGCGATGACTTACCCGATTATATGGAAAATGCTCGATATATTGGTAATGATAAAGAAATTTCACTGAGAAAATATTTACATTACCGTTATAATTATTATCGGCATAGCGACTCTTTTTTGAAAATTGATATAGGCTTCCTACTACTCTATCTACTGGTTATTCCACCCTTTGTATATTGTATATTTTTTTGGCAGAGTCAGGCACCATTAATTATCGACCGTGAACGACAAATTTTCTACACCTGGCATAAAGGTAAAGCCTATGCTGCCCGTTATCCACAATTAGGTATGATGGAAAAAACCAATATTCTGTATCTCAAAGTCTACGGATTGGATGAAAATAATAACCTTATCGAACGTGTCTTTATCCCTAATGTCAGCAGTTATACTTTTGCTTTTTTAAGCAGTGGCAATGATAAAGGTCTGGCGCTGGCTTTTATGGTGAAATTTTTATTAAACGGCAAAGAGGCAGTCAGTAAGGTCGATTATAAACGTCGTGGATCGCTTATCTGGTGGAGTAAAGATAAAAGACCTGCCGATTTAGACGCTCAAATTCCGTTGATTTTGGCTGAATTGGATCGTTTAGGTCCCCCTGATGAAGATCTTTCCGAATGAAACAACGATTAAAAAACTTACTCAAAAAATGGTTTCCCACTATCCATCCAATGCTAGCCAAACGGCTAGCGCTCTGGGAAAAAGAAATTCTGGCGGTACCACCGGATATTAAGGATGAAAAAACCATTAAACATGTGGAGATACTAGACAACCTTAATAATAAGGAGTGCTGGGTTAGGAATCCTCAGCGTCGTTATCGGAGTATTGTTCTAATTCCAGTTACTCTGGGGATTATTAGTAGTCTGGTGTTAAATGTTAACGATTTTATGGAATCGAGAAAAAAAAATGAAGCGTGGATTCATAGTTGGGTAAACTTGGCGAAAAAAAAGTATGGAGAAGAATTTTATCTACGGAATGATTTACCTGATTATATGGAAGATGCTCGCTATATTGGTAATGATGAAGAAATTTCACTAAGGAAATATTTATATTATCGTTATACTTTTTACCCAAGCAGCACCCGATTGCTCATAATTGATATAAGTTTCTTTCTGCTCTATCTATTGATTATTCCACCCTTTGTATATTGTATATTTTTTTGGCAGAGTCAGGCGCCATTAATTATTGACCGTGAACGACAGATTTTCTACACCTGGTATAAAGGTAAAGCCTATGCCGCCCGTTATCCACAATTAGGCATGGTGGAAAAAGCTAATATTTTGTATCTCAAAGTCTACGGCCTGGATGAAAATAATAACCTTATCGGACGCGGCTTTATTCCTAATGTCAGCAGTTATACTTTTGCTTTCTTAAGTAGTGGCAATGATAAAGCTCTGGCAGTCGCCTTTATGGTGAAATTTTTATTAAACGGCAAAGAAGCGGTCAGTAAGGTCGATTATAAACGTCGTGGATCGCTTATCTGGTGGAGTAAAGATAAAAGACCTGCCGATTTAGAAGCTCAAATTCCGTTGATTCTGGCCGAATTGGATCGCTTAGGTCCCCCTGATGAAGATCTTTCCGAATGAAGCAACGATTAAGAAATTTACTCAAAAAATGGTTTCCCACTATTCATCCTTTGCCAGCCCAACGGCTGGCACGCTGGGAAAAAGAAATTCTGGCAGCACCACCGGATATTAAGGATGCAGAAACCATCAAACATGTGGAAATACTGGACTATCTTGATGATAAGGAGTGTCATATCCGCAATCCTCAACGCCGTTTTAGGAGTATTAATCTAATCCCTGTTACATTAGGGATTATTAGTAGCCTTATTCTTAACATTAATAGCTTTATAAAAGAACGAAGAAGTGGTGAAGAAAACATTCATCATTGGGTTGATATAGTGAAAAAGGAATATGGTGATAAATTTTATCTACGCAATGATTTGCCAGATTATATGGAAGGAGCCCGTTACATCGGTAACGATAAAGAAATTTCACTAAGAAAATACCTACACTATCGCTACAATTTTTATGAATATAGCAATGATATTTTTATAACTGATATGGTATTTCTACTGCTTTATCTAATAATTATTCCACCGTTTGTTTGGGGAATATTCTTTTCCCAGAGACAAGCACCATTAATTATCGATCGCGAACGGCAGATCTTTTATACTTGGTATAAAGGCAAAGCTTATGCCGCCCGCTATCCCCAAGTAGGCATGGCAGAAAAAACTAATATTCTGTTCTTCAAAGTTTATGGCCTAGACGAAAATAATAACCTTGTCGGGCGTGGTTTTATCCCTAACGTCAGCAGTTATTCTTTTGCCTTCTTAAGTAGTGGCAATGATAAAGCGCTGGCAGTCGCCTTTATGGTGAAGTTTTTATTAAACGGCAAAGAAACGGTCAGTAAGGTGGATTATAAACGCCGTGAGCCGCTTATCTGGTGGAGTAAAGATAAAAGACCTGCTGATTTAGAAGCCCAAATTCCCCTAATTCTGGCTGAATTGGATCGCTTAGGTCCCCCTGATGAAGATCTTTCCGAATGAAGCAACGATTAAAAAACTTACTCAAAAAATGGTTTCCCACTATTCATCCACTGCCAGCCAAGCGGCTGGCATGCTGGGAAAAAGAAATTCTTGCAGTACCACCAGATATTAAGGATAAAGAAACCATTAAACACGTGGAAATATTGGACTACCTTGATAATAAAGAATGTCATATTCGCAATACCCAACGCCGCGCTCGAAGTATTGCCTTGATCCCAGTAACGCTGGGGATTATTAGTAGTCTGGTTTTAAACATTAACGATTTTATGGATTCGAGAAAAAAAAATGAAGAAGCTATTCATCGATGGGTCGGTTATGCAAAAAAAGACTATGGTGAAGAATTTTATTTACGTAATGATTTGCCTGCGGATATGGAAGATATGCGTTATATTGGTAATGATAAAGAGATATCTTTGAGGAAATATCTATATTACCGTTATAACTACTTTAAAAACAGTGGTTATTTGTTGAAGGTTGATATTGCATTTCTGCTACTCTATCTGCTGATTATTCCTCCTTTTGTCTGGGCCATATTTTTCTTACGCCGTCAGGCACCATTAATTATCGATCGTGAACGACAGATCTTTTACACCTGGTATAAAGGCAAAGCTTATGCCGCTCGTTATCCACAAGTAGGCATGGCAGAAAAAACTAATATTCTGTTCCTCAAAGTCTACGGCCTGGATGAGAACAATAAACTTATCGGACGTGGTTTTATCCCTAACGTCAGCAGTTATTCTTTTGCCTTCTTAAGTAGTGGCAATGATAAAGGTTTGGCCGTCGCCTTTATGGTGAAATTCTTATTAAACGGCAAAGAAGCAGTCAGTAAGGTCGATTATAAACGCCGTGAGCCACTTATTTGGTGGAGTAAAGATAAAAGACCTGCCGATTTAGAGGCACAAATTCCATTGATTCTGGCTGAATTGGATCGTTTAGGTCCACCTGATGAAGATCTTTCCGAATGAAACAACGATTAAAAAACTTACTCAAAAAATGGTTTCCTACTATTCATCCACTGCCAGCCAAACGGCTGGCACGTTGGGAAAAAGAAATTTTGGCAGTACCACCAGATATTAATAATGCAGAAACCATCAAACATATGGAAATATTGGATTACCTTGATAATAAGGAATGCCATATCCGTAACACTCAACGCCGTGCCCGAAGTATTGCTTTGATTCCCGTAACTCTGGGGATTATTAGTAGCCTGATTTTGAGCATTAATAATTTTATAGAAGAACGAAGAAGTGGAGAAGCATACATTCACCGTTGGGTTAATTTAGTCAAAGAAGAATATGGTGAGAAATTTTATCTACGCAATGATTTACCGGATTATATGGAAAATGCACGTTATATTGGTAATGATAAAGAGATTTCTCTAAGAAAATACCTACATTATCGCTATAACTATTATGAATATAGTGATGATATTTTTATAATTGATATGACATTTATGCTACTTTATCTATTGATGATTCCGCTTTTTGTCTGGGCCGTCTTTTTTTTACGCCGGCAGGCACCATTAATTATTGATCGTGACCGACAGATTTTTTACACCTGGTATAAAGGCAAAGCTTATGCCGCCCGCTATCCCCAAGTAGGCATGGCAGAAAAAACTAATATTCTGTTCCTCAAAGTTTATGGCCTAGACGAAAATAATAACCTTGTCGGGCGTGGTTTTATCCCTAACGTCAGCAGTTATACTTTTGCTTTCTTAAGTAGTGGCAATGATAAAGCTCTGGCAGTCGCCTTTATGGTGAAATTCTTATTAAACGGCAAAGAGGCGGTCAGTAAAGTGGATTATAAACGCCGTGAGCCGCTTATCTGGTGGAGTAAAGATAAAAGACCCACTGATTTAGAGGTACAAATTCCGTTGATTCTGGCAGAATTGGATCGCCTAGGTCCCCCAGATGAAGATCTTTCCGAATGAAAGCAGCATTAAAAAGTTTACTTAAAAAGTGGTTTCCCACTATTCATCCACTGCCGTCTAAACGGCTGGCACTTTGGGAAAAAGAAATTCTGGCAGTCCCTCCAGATATTAAGGATAAGGAAACCATTAAGAATATGGAAATACTAGATTACCTGAATGATAAAGAATGCCATATCCGCAATCCTCAACGCCGTTTTAGAAATATTAATCTAATCCCTGTAACATTAGGGATTATCAGTAGTCTTATTCTTAACATTAATAGCTTTATAAAAGAACGAAGAAGTGGTGAAGAAAACATTCATCATTGGGTTAATATAGTGAAAAAGGAATATGGTGATAAATTTTATCTACGTAATTATTTGCCAAATTATATGAAAGGGGCCAGTTATATCGGTAACGATAAAGAAATCTCCCTGAAAAAATACCTATATTATCGCTATAATTTCTATGAGTATAGCAATGATATTTTTATAATTGATATGGTATTTCTACTACTTTATCTAATAATTATTCCACCGTTTGTTTGGGGAGTATTCTTTTCCCAGAGACAAGCACCATTAATTATCGACCGTGAACGACAAATTTTTTATACCTGGTATAAAGGCAAAGCCTATGCCGCTCGTTATCCACAAGTAGGCATGGCAGAAAAAACTAATATTCTGTTCCTCAAAGTCTACGGCCTGGATGAGAACAATAAACTTATCGGACGTGGTTTTATCCCTAACGTCAGCAGTTATTCTTTTGCCTTCTTAAGTAGTGGCAATGATAAAGGTTTGGCCGTCGCCTTTATGGTGAAATTCTTATTAAACGGCAAAGAAGCAGTCAGTAAGGTCGATTATAAACGCCGTGAGCCACTTATTTGGTGGAGTAAAGATAAAAGACCTGCCGATTTAGAGGCACAAATTCCATTGATTCTGGCTGAATTGGATCGTTTAGGTCCCCCTGATGAAGATCTTTCCGAATGAAACAACGATTAAAAAACTTACTCAAAAAATGGTTTCCTACTATTCATCCACTGCCAGCCAAACGGCTGGCACGTTGGGAAAAAGAAATTTTGGCAGTACCACCAGATATTAAGAATGCAGAAACCATCAAACATATGGAAATATTGGATTACCTTGATAATAAGGAATGCCATATCCGTAACACTCAACGCCGTGCCCGAAGTATTGCTTTGATTCCCGTAACTCTGGGGATTATTAGTAGCCTGATTTTGAGCATTAATAATTTTATAGAAGAACGAAGAAGTGGAGAAGCATACATTCACCGTTGGGTTAATTTAGTCAAAGAAGAATATGGTGAGAAATTTTATCTACGCAATGATTTACCGGATTATATGGAAAATGCACGTTATATTGGTAATGATAAAGAGATTTCTCTAAGAAAATACCTACATTATCGCTATAACTATTATGAATATAGTGATGATATTTTTATAATTGATATGACATTTATGCTACTTTATCTATTGATGATTCCGCTTTTTGTCTGGGCCGTCTTTTTTTTACGCCGGCAGGCACCATTAATTATTGATCGTGACCGACAGATTTTTTACACCTGGTATAAAGGCAAAGCTTATGCCGCCCGCTATCCCCAAGTAGGCATGGCAGAAAAAACTAATATTCTGTTCCTCAAAGTTTATGGCCTAGACGAAAATAATAACCTTGTCGGGCGTGGTTTTATCCCTAACGTCAGCAGTTATTCTTTTGCTTTTTTAAGTAGTGGTAATGATAAAGCGCTGGCAGTCGCCTTTATGGTGAAATTCTTATTAAACGGCAAAGAGGCGGTCAGTAAGGTGGACTATAAACGCCGTGAGCCGCTTATCTGGTGGAGTAAAGATAAAAGACCCGCCGATTTAGAAGCTCAAATTCCATTGATTCTGGCAGAACTGGATCGCTTAGGTCCCCCTGATGAAGATCTTTCTGAATGAAACAACGATTAAAAAAATTACTTAAAAAATGGTTTCCCACTATTCACCCACTGCCAGCCAAACGACTGGCGCTCTGGGAAAAAGAAATTCTAGCAGTACCACCTGATATTAAGGATGAAGAAACCATTAAACACGTGGAGATACTGGATTACCTTGATAATAGGGAGTGCCATGTTCGTAACACTCAACGCCGCGCTCGGAGTATTACTTTGATTCCTGTAACACTAGGACTAATCACCAGTATGTTATTAACAGTAAATGATTTCATAGAAGAACGAAAGAGTAATGAATCAGAAATTTATCATTGGGTTGATGTAGCTAAAAAAGAATATGGGGAGAAGTTTTACCTACGTGATGATCTACCTGACTATTTGAACGGTATGGATTATATTGGTGATGATAAAGATCTTTCCCTGATAAAATACTTGCATTACCGCTATAATTATTATGAATATAGTGACTATTATTTTAAAATTGATATAGGTTTCCTGCTACTCTACCTACTGATTATTCCACCTTTTGTATGGGCTATGTTTTTTTTACGTCGACAAGCCCCATTAATTATCGATCGTGAACGGCAAATTTTTTACACTTGGTATAAAGGTAAAGTCTATGCCGCTCGTTATCCACAAGTAGGCATGGCAGAAAAAACTAACATTCTTTTCCTCAAAGTCTACGGCCTGGATGAGAACAATCAACTTATCGGGCGTGGCTTTATCCCTAACGTCAGCAGTTATTCTTTTGCTTTTTTAAGCAGTGGCAATGATAAAGGGTTAGCCGTGGCCTTTATGGTGAAATTCTTATTAAACGGCAAAGAGGCGGTCAGTAAGGTGGATTATAAACGCCATGAGCCGCTTATTTGGTGGAGTAGAGATAAAAGACCCGCCGATTTAGAAGCTCAAATTCCGTTGATTTTGGCAGAATTGGATCGTTTAGGTCCCCCTGATGAAGATCTTTCCGAATGAAACAACGATTAAAAAACTTGCTTAAAAAATGGTTTCCCACTATTCATCCATTGCCAGCCCGACGGCTGGCACGCTGGGAAAAAGAAATTCTGGCGGCACCACCGGATATCAAGAGTGAAGAAACCATTAAGCACGTGGAAATACTGGATCGCCTTAACGATAAGGAATGCTGGGTTAGAAATCCCCAGCGTCGCTTCCGAAGTATTACCTTAATTCCGGTAACACTAGGATTAATTACTAGCCTGTTATTAACAGTGAATGATTTTATAGAAGAGCGAAAAAGTGCTGAATCTAATCTTCATGATTGGATAGAGTTGGTAAAGGGAAAATATGGCGAAGAGTTTTATTTGCGCAATGATTTGCCCAATTATATGGAAGATGCCCGTTATATTGGTAACGATAAAGAAATCTCTCTGAGAAAATATCTGCATTATCGCTATAATTATTATAAATATAGTAATGATATTTTTTTAACTGATATGGCATTTTTGCTACTTTACCTACTGATTATTCCACCTTTTGTTTGGGGTGTGTTTTTTTCTCTCCGACAAGCACCATTAATTATCGACCGTGAACGGCAAATTTTTTACACCTGGTACAAAGGTAAAGCCTATGCCGCCCGCTATCCACAAGTAGGCATGGGGGAAAAAACTAATATTTTTTATCTCAAAGTGTATGGACTGGACGAAAATAATAACCTTGTCGGACGTGGTTTTATCCTTAACGTCAGCAGTTATACTTTTGCTTTTTTAAGCAGTGGCAATGATAAAGGTCTGGCGCTGGCTTTTATGGTGAAATTTTTATTAAACGGCAAAGAAGCGGTCAGTAAGGTGGATTATAAACGCCGTGAGCCGCTTATCTGGTGGAGTAAAGATAAAAGACCCGCCGATTTAGAGGCACAAATTCCGTTGATTTTGGCAGAATTGGATCGCTTAGGTCCCCCTGATGAGGAAGAAAATTAATAAAAAACAGCGCCAACAGCGCTGTGATTACAGTGGATAATAAATTAAACCTGATATATTTTGCACAAATAATGGGAAACCGCATCATCAGCGTTTGAGCCAATCACTTCCATATCTGGCAAGATATCTTTCAAACGCTGGTGAGCATCCTGCATAATGCAGCCCTTACCTGCTACCGTCAGCATTTCAAAGTCATTCATGCCATCACCAAAAGCAATACAATCACTCAATTTATAGCCCATAGATTGGGCTACCCGCTCAAGTGCATGACCTTTCGACACCCCACCCGCCATCACTTCCAGGCAATTGCGCAACGAGAAACTCACATTGACTCTATCGCCCCAACGCGTTTTGATTTTCTCTTCCAACACAACCAATAGATCATGATCTTCGCAGGTGAAATAAACTTTGCATACATCATCGGTTTTGAAGTTGTCACGCTCAAAAAGTTGGTAATGAAACACGGATTCCTGAAAAAACTCTTTCTGCTCAGGGCATTCACGATTCATATACCAGTGATCATGGCAGTAATAATTCGTCAGAATATCAGCGTTATCAAATTCCATTAGACACAATTCATGCACAATCTCAGGATCAACATTGTGACTGAAAACCAGTTCACCCACAGCGTTGTGTACCCGAGCGCCATTGGAAGTGATCATATAGGCATCAATACCAAGAACATCTCGGATTTGCGCAACGTCCACATGATGACGACCAGTGGCAAAAATAAAATGAATGCCTTTATTGGTCAGTAAATTAAGGGTTTCCTTGGTGTAAGAAGTTAATTTGTGATCAGGGGATAGCAAAGTGCCATCTAAATCTGAAGCAACAATATGATACATAGTTATAGTTCCTATAATTGAATCAATTCCGGTCAAAAAAATCACAAATGGCATTAAGTGCCTGGCTACGTAATTTATCTTTTTCAAACAGGATCTCATGACGCGACCCTCGAATAATCAAAGGTGATTGTCCTTCGATGAAATCCTTCACTTTGTTACGTGATTCACAAAAAGCCCGTAATTTCCAATTGTTAACGACCTTATCTTCACTGGCTTTTAAAATTATCAATGGTGTCTCAATTTCTCCGGCTTTTTCTATCAGCATGTCGCCAATCCAAATACTTTCCCGTATCCAGTGATATGTCGGACCACCTATACGTAATTCCGGATAATCCGCGTAATAACGGAGGTAACGGCTATAACGTTCGTAACTGTGTGTCAGAAGGTTTATCGAATAAGGCAACGGACGCCATTTCCCAGTTAGCACCGCATAATGGTTACGCATATCCGGCCGCTTTTCAGCCCGGTTAACCAAGAAAGTCGCCAACCAACGTGGCATAGGAAAGTTAATACCAAACATAGGAGCACAAAGGGCTGCTGCATCAAATATCTGGCTGTGACGTAATAAAAATCCCCCTAATATTGCCGCCCCCATTGAATGGGCTAACGCATAACAGTGAGAATAATGACGAGGAAGAATTTCTTTTTCGATAAATATTTCAACGTCATTAATATAGTCATCAAATTTTTCTACATGCCCTTTTTGTGGATCTGCAAGCATCCTGCTGGATCGCCCCTGTCCACGATGATCAATAATAAATACGTCATAGCCAAGGTGATAAAAATCAAATGCCACTTCCGAGTATTTGATATAACTTTCACTACGACCTGGAAAGATAACAACCGATCTATAATTTTTTATTGTTGCACAAAAACGGACATAACGTATCAGTATATTATCTATACCGATAAACTCACACTCTTCCCTGACCTGCCAAAAGTCTAATAACGGCCCGTTGGCAAAAGCAGAGAACTGTGCCTCACGATTGAGCCAGCTTTCTTTTAACATTTCTGGCGTCATCAATTATCCTCAGACTATTCAAGCTCCTCTAGATGTTCACAAATTAAGGCCATAAAGACGTTACCAAAACGCTCCAGTTTACGTTGCCCCACGCCGTTGATTAATAACATTTCATCAGCCGTAACCGGGCATTGTTCTGCCATTTCAATCAACGTGACATCATTAAACACAACAAAAGGCGGGATATTTTCTTCGTCAGCAATAGATTTCCGTAATCTACGTAACTTGGCAAATAGTTTGCGATCATAATTACCACTATATGATTTACTTTGCTGATTACGCCCTTTCAGATTCTGTATTCGTGGAACAGCCAGTTTTAGTGAAACTTCACCACGCAATATCGGACGCGCAGCTTCCGTTAATTGTAATGCAGAATAGTTGGCGATGTTTTGACTGATAAAGCCTAAATGAATAAGCTGCCGCAATACACTAATCCAGTGTTCCTGACTCTGCTCTTTACCGATACCATAAACCGGTAAATTATCATGTCGCATATCACGGATACGCTGATTATTCGCGCCTCTAAGTACTTCAACAATATAGACGATACCAAAGCGCTGTCCAACCCGGTAAATACAAGAAAGCGCTTTTTGGGCATCCACTAAACCATCATAATTTTTCGGCGGATCAAGGCAGATGTCACAGTTACCACAAGGGGTTTGCTTACTTTCACCAAAGTAGTTCAATAACACTAGACGGCGGCAAGTTTGTGCTTCGGCAAAAGCCCCCATCGCATTGAGCTTATGCCGCTCAATATCCTGCTGTGTACCCGCCTCTTTCTCTTCCAGACAACGGCGAAGCCATACCATATCCGCGGGATCATAAAACAGCACCGCTTCCGCCGGCAAACCATCACGTCCAGCACGTCCCGTTTCCTGATAATAGGATTCGATATTACGTGGAATATTGAAATGCACCACAAACCGAACATTAGGTTTATTAATTCCCATACCAAATGCCACGGTTGCCACCACTACCTGCAAATCATCACGTTGAAATGCATCCTGCACCCGCGCACGCTGGCTGTTGTCCAACCCGGCATGGTATGGCGCAACACTTAAACCACGTTTTTGTAAACGCTCTGATATCTCTTCAACTTTGTTACGGCTGTTGCAGTAAACAATGCCGCTTTTACCTTTTTGACCGCGAATAAATAGCCACAGTTGATCTAATGGTTTGTATTTTTCTATCAAGGTATAACGGATATTGGGACGGTCAAAACTGCTGATATGGATAAGTGGATTATTAAGATTCAGTAGTCGGACAATATCATTGCGGGTAGTTTCATCTGCGGTCGCCGTCAACGCAATGACAGGTAATGTCGGAAAGCGTTGCCTTAGCTGTCCCAACGCCCGATATTCCGGCCGGAAATCATGGCCCCACTGTGAAATACAATGAGCTTCATCCACAGCCAGCATTGCGGGTTGCCATTCCAGAAGTTGCTCAAGGAAGTTATCCATCATCAAGCGCTCAGGGGCGATATACAGCAATTTAACCATTCCCTGACGGCAACGCCGGATTACATCAATTTGCTGTTCACGGGCCTGAGTTGAATTCAAGCAATCCGCCGCAACGCCATTTGCCCGCAGTTGATCCACCTGATCTTTCATTAAAGAGATCAACGGCGAAACAACCAAAGTTACCCCTTCCTGTACCAGCGCCGGAATTTGGTAACACAATGATTTACCGCCACCAGTCGGCATAATGACCAAACAGTCACGCCCTTCAAGAATGGTATTGATAACTTGTTGCTGGCCAGGCCGGAATTGCAAATAACCAAAGGTTTTCCGCAATACCTGCTCTGTCAGTGATATCGTATTAATGACCTCTGCGGTAGACACGCTTTTCCTCAACCATATTAAAAAATCACAGACGCTTTTCAAAACGTCTGGGCATTATGCTATCTCACTCTCGAAATAATTACAGCATGTCATTGAACATCATCTCGGTATAAAAGCAGGTTTAATTAAAGGTTACAGCCGATCAAAAATTCTCCCCCAATTCATCTTACTCATCCCAATGCAGCGCCATAACGCCGCATTTTTGACTGCTATTTAGGCAAAAATAGAGTAAATCCTTACACTTACACAGTTGTTAATGATAATAATTTGTATTAATGTTATCAAAATTGAATACCCCAAAAGTCACCTGTCTAAGAGAATCGGAATGAATACCAGGAAAAAGAATGCTTATATTCGAAAGTTTCAGAATTAAGCGTACCGATTTGTTTCCAGTGTATAGCGACTATGTTGGATAGGATTTTTGATTATGAATAGGGATTGTTATCACCATGAGTTCACTACATATTAACTCTGATAATCACACTCTGCACCTCAACGCAGAGAACTGGCTCCATGCCAATCGCCACCTGGTGACAAAAATATTACGTGAGCTGTATCACGAAAAATTGATTAATCCTACCTATCATGAACAGCAACAGTATTCTCTGGCAATAGGTGACTACCAATACCATTTTCAAGCGGAGGCTTATCAGCTCGATCATATTGATATTGATGCCGCATCCGTAACCAAATTCAAGGAGAAGCAATCTCAGCCGCTTGATGCCATTCAACTGATTATTGAGTTGTATTCGCTACTGGAAATCCCGGAAAAAATGCTGCCGATTTATCTCGATGAGATATCTAGCACCCTCTACGGTCACGCTTTTAAATATCAGTACAACCGACTGACAGCCCAAGATTTAGCTCATGCTGATTATCAAGTTGTTGAAACGGCAATGAGTGAAGGCCATCCGGTCTTTATTGCGAATAATGGCCGCATTGGTTTCGATGCCGATGATTATCAGCGCTATGCGCCTGAAAGCGCCAGCCCGGTGACTTTAATCTGGATTGCGGTACACAGGAATAAAGCTATTTTCTCCGCGCTATCCGATCTCTCATACCAACAATTAATAGAAGAAGAGCTAGGGAAATACCTGCCGGCGCAATTTGAACGTCATCTTAATACGCTGGGATTATGTCCATCAGATTATTATCTGATGCCTCTCCATCCCTGGCAGTGGCAGCACCGTATTGCCATCAGCTTTGCGGCAGATATTGCCAATAGTAATATTGTTTATCTTGGCGAAGGTCATGATCGCTACCTCGCACAGCAATCTATCCGTACTTTCTTCAATATTACTCAACCGAAGAAGAACTACGTTAAGACCGCCCTCTCGGTATTGAACATGGGCTTTATGCGCGGGCTCGACCCACACAGCATGGTCACAACCCCATCAGTCAACGAATGGCTCAGTAACTTAGTCCATAATGACAGTTTCTTCCAACAGAAAGGTTTTACCGTACTACGGGAACGTGCTGCTCTCGGTTATTTCAATAACTACTTTGAATCAGCTATTAAAAAAGACAGTCCACATAAGAAAATGTTGTCAGCGCTGTGGCGCGAAAGCCCAATGACGCTGTTGAAAGATAACCAACGCTTGATGACAATGGCTTCGTTGCTGCATGTTGATCATCAAGGTAATTCCGTCATTGCCGCTTTAGTAAAGGATTCAGGTTTAAAATCAGAAGAGTGGGTGTCACGTTATCTCGATGCTTACCTTTCTCCATTATTGCGCTCTTTCTTCACCTATGATCTGGTGTTTATGCCACATGGCGAAAACCTAATGTTGGTATTGGATAATAACAGCCCGACAAAAATGTTGATGAAAGATATTGGTGAAGAAATTGCTATTTTGAATGGCGATCTTCAACTGCCTAAAGAGATTAATTTCCTACATGTCACTATCGAAGACGACATGAAGATTAACTATATCTTCCTTGATATTTTCGATTGTTTCTTCCGCTATCTGATTCCACTGTTGCAAAAAGATCTCAATCTACCAGAAGAGCATTTCTGGTCACTGGTTGCACGCTGTGTCCATAATTATCAATCACAACATCTACATCAGATTGAGAAATTCCGTAAGTTCGATCTGTTTAAGCGGGAATTTGTTCGTACCTGTCTGAATCGTCTGCAAATGGCGAATAATCAACAGATGATCGATCTCGACGATCGTGAAAAGAATCTCAAATTTGCCGGAACTTTAGTTAACCCGCTATACGCTTTGCGCCATGAATACTCGGTTACTCTTCATCAGGTCGAGCAGCAATAAATAAAAATATCAACATAGATAAATACCAAAAGACTTAATTCGGGGATGGAATGAATAGTAAGAAAGTGATGTATCCGTTTTTGCAAAAGGATTCTATGATTAAAAAAACAACTCTTGCAATGACTATACAGTTAGTACTGATGGGAAATAGTTACGCAATTACGGAAAGTGCGCAAAATACAAGCGATAAAACCACTGCCCAAAATGACAAGATACTCGTCACTGCTTCACGAGCAGAACATGAAGGCGTGACCGAAGACACCGGGATGTACAATACCACGTCGATGGTCACCGCCACCGGACTGAATCTTTCAGCGCGTGAAACGCCACAAACTGTCAGTGTCGTGACCAAACAACGTATGCTTGACGAAAATCTGGACAGTGTTAATAGCGTCATCGATAGCACAACCGGTATGAGTGTACGCCAGTTTGATAGCGATCGTTTCGGGTTTACTTCTCGTGGCATGAGCATCAATAACATCCTGCGTGATGGGGTTGCGACCTACTACGATACCCGCTTTAACTATGGTGACAATCTTTTGGATGCTGACCTGTTTGATCGTATCGAAGTGGTACGTGGAGCGGCCGGCTTGATGGTCGGCCCAGGCAATCCTTCGGCAGCCGTTAACCTGATTCGTAAACGTCCGACCCGCGATTTCCGTGGCGAATTCTCTGCCGGAGCGGGTTCTTGGGATAAATGGCGCACTGGCCTTGATCTCTCCGGCCCGTTAAATGACAGTGGCAACCTACGCGGACGTTTTATCACAGCTTATCAAGCAGCCAACTCCTTTATAGATCGCAATAATCACGAAAAATATCCGTTCTATGGCGTTCTTGAAGCGGATTTGACAGAAAATACCTTGCTGACTATAGGTGCGGATTATCAACGTAATCACACCCGTGGCGGTATGTTTGGTGGTTTACCAATTTATTTTGCAGATGGCAGCAAAACCGATTATAAACGCAGCGACAGCTATGCTCCTGATTGGGCTTTCTCAAAGATTCGGTCTTTCTCTACCTTTACCAGCCTGCAACACAACTTTGACAATGGCTGGAGTATAAAGGGCACCTTTACTTACGATAATAATACACTCGACGAGAAGGTTCTGTGGGCAAATCAAACTGATTTTCCTAACCGCATCACCAATATGGGTATTAAACCAGGTAGTATGACACTTATTGATGGCAGTCGCCGTCAGCAGAATTACGATCTACAGGTGAATGGTGACTACCGATTATTTAGCCGTACTCATCATGTCAGTTTCGGCTTAAACCACCAGCAACAGGATTTCCAGAACGATTACTTCAGCGCAACTTGTATGCTTACACGTCCAAATAGCTGTCCAGGGATGGGTGACTTCACCTCCCCTGGCTGGCAATATCCTGAACCAGAGTGGAGTAATACGCGAACTTCTGGTTCAAAAGGGCGTAATGAACAGACCGCAGGTTATGCCGTTACTCAGATTTCTCTGGCAGATCCACTGACTTTGATCCTCGGTGGTCGAGTAACCAGTTGGCAGACTCGCGGTGATAATTTCAATACTCCACAGAATGCCAGCTATAGTGACGAATTTGTTCCTTATGGCGGGCTAATCTACAACATCACTCAAGATTTATCGGTTTACACCAGTTACACCGAAATATTCAACCCAGAAAACCGCCGCGACCGCAATAATAAGTTACTTGCCCCAGTATCAGGACAAAACTATGAAGCGGGTCTAAAAGGTGTCGCTTTCGATAATAGTCTCGATTACTCGCTAGCACTGTTTGAAATCCGTCAGGATAATCTGCCAGAGGCAGATACCGTGAAGTTGCCGGATAATTCCATCGCTTACTATGCGATAGACGGCACCAAAACCCGCGGGTTCGAAGCAGAAATCAGTGGTCAACTGACAGATAACTGGCGTCTTTATACTGGTTATACGCAATTCCGGGCAACAGATCCTAATGGTGTGCGAATCAATACCAATACGCCAAACAGGCTGTTTAAACTGTTTACCACCTACACCCTGCCAGGTGCGATGAGCAATCTGACCATTGGTGGTGGTGTTACTTGGCAGGATAAAACCTGGTCAACAGTAAAAGGGCCTGAAAAGACCTCAATGCAAGCGAAACAAGACAGTTTCGCGGTGGTTAACCTCATGAGCCGTTATCAATTCACGCCGGATCTCTCTTTGACGGTTAACCTGAATAACGTCTTTGATAAGACCTACTATACTCAGTTCGGCCAATATTCTCAGTATTACTATGGCGCACCTCGCAACATTGAAGCGATCTTGCGTTATAAGTTCTGAGTTTAAAGTCATAATGACACTGCGGACGGCAAACCTTATGTTTCTATTTATTTGAAGGAAGGCAAACAATGAAATTGAAGCGTTGCAAAGGGTTTGCCGTACCGCTGATGCTATTGATCAGTCTGTTGGCTGGCTGTGATAAGTCAGCCAGCACAAACAATGCACCGCCAGATCAGCCTGGCTATCCCAAACAAATTACTACCGCATTGGGTACGGCGGTGATTACACATCAACCTCAGCGGGTTGTCGCCCTCGGTGCGGGAGCGGAAGATATCGTACTGGATCTCGGTATCGTGCCGATCGGTATTGAATCCCATCGTTGGGGTGGAGATGAACAAGGCTATCTGCCGTGGTTTAAACAAGCGGTGCAACAGCGGGGCGGCACTTTACCCACCGTAATAGACATGTATCCTGAGTTGGACATTGAGAAGGTCATTAACCTTAAGCCTGATCTGATCGTGGCAACCCAATCAGGCATCACCCAAGAGGTTTATGACCATTTATCACATTTCGCCCCAGTGATCGCTTATCCTTCTCATCCCTGGCTTACGACACCACAACAACAAATTGAATTAATTGCTCGTGCGCTAGATAAACAGTCGCAAGGAGAAAAGCTCACCACCGAGCTGAATGCTACATTACGTGAGGCAAGCAATACCATCCCACATATCAATCGCTATACTTTCGCCTATATCAAGGCGGGTATCAGCAGTAATATGCTATCGATATACGTCAAAGGCGATCCTCGCGTCGATACCTTAGTCCATCTTGGTTTAACGCTACTGCCATCGGTTAGCACACTGGCCGATCCCTTCGGTAGTTTCGCCGCCAATATAGGACTGGAAAATGCGGATTATCTTAATGGCGCTGATATCTTAGTAACTTGGTTCAATAATGAACAAGAACGTAAAGCAGTGGAAGCACAGCCGTTATTTCAATCCATCCGAGCTGTACATCAGGGAGGTTATATTCCGCTAACCGACCAATCACTGGTTGTTGCTATGTCTTACGGCACACCGCTTAGTTTGCGCTGGGGTTTACCACAATTTATGCCGATTCTGGCAGAGGCAATTAAATCATCATGACAAATCCTAAACGCCGATTCCTACTGCTGCTTGGCTTAGGTCTCATGATACTGCTGACCTTCATTTGTATTATTGCCAGTCTGAGTTTGGGAGCAAAAACGTTGCCACTCTCAACCATATGGCATCACTATTGGTTAGGCGACAGCGGCAGCTATAGCGATCTGGTCATCAATGCCCGCAAACCACGCACGTTAATCGGCATTATGGCTGGCGCCGCACTGGCGCTTTCCGGGGCCGTAACGCAAGGATTGCTGCGTAATCCGTTAGCCGAGCCGGGCTTACTGGGTGTTAACGCCGGAGCGGCTACTGTGGTTGTCAGTTTCTCTTTCATCCCCATGCTGGATGAACTTCCGCGCTTCTGGACAGCATTTATTGGCGCAAGTCTGGCTACATTGTTGTTCTACCTGCTCAGTGGCGGACAACGTAATAGCAATCCGGTGCGCATGGTATTAACCGGTGCCGCCATTAACGCCTGCTTATTTGCTTTTGTCCAAGGCGTTGTATTAATGAATGCCCATGTATTGGATAACTACCGCTTCTGGACCATCGGATCGCTCAGTGCAATGTCTCTGGCAGAAGCGAGTTCGCTGATACCTTATCTGTTATTTGCCTTGATATTGACCCTTTCACTCAGCTCTTCCCTGAATGTGATGGTGTTTGGTGAAGGTATCGCCAGCTCACTTGGCGCTAATGTTGCCCGCACCCGCGTATTGTCACTTATTTCCGCCACCATGCTGGCGGCGGTGGCTACCGCGATGGCAGGCCCTATTGCCTTTATTGGCTTAGCTGCGCCTCACTTGATGCGGGCTTTAGTTGGCAGCGATTTCCGCTGGCTACTGCCCTATTGCTTGTTCGCTGGGCCTTGCCTCTTGCTCACTTCCGATATATTGGCACGGTTGGTAATAGCCCCCGGGGAGATCATGGTGGGAATTATCACTGCGGGAATCGGTGGACCGCTGCTCTATCTGGTTATTAAGACCCATCGTGGAGTTAATTATGTCGCGGATTAACCTATCTAGACCGACAAAAATTCGCACCTTTATGTTGGGAACCGCTGTTTTTCTTGTGCCTCCACAACGGACTCAAAGAGCCATCTTGTTGATATTGTTACTACTTGCAGCGCTGTTTTATCTCTCTCTGGCACTGGGTAAGCAAGGTCTTGATAACCTTTGGCTAGCAACCTCAACCCCTTATCAGGAATTTATTCTCACACAGCTACGCTTACCCCGCGCATTAGTGGCTATCGGCGCAGGTGCAACTCTGGCACTCTCAGGTTCACTTTTTCAACTGACGACCCGCAACGCACTCGGCAGCCCAGATATTATCGGCGTTAATGCCGGCGCTGCTGCTGGCATAGTCGCCACACTGATCATCTGGCCTGGCGTATTGCCGATTCCTTTAGGTGCGCTGCTAGGGGCCAGCTTTGCAGTACTGTTGGTCTACGCCGGGAACATTAGTCGCTCTGGACAGATGCAGACAACCAAGATTGTCATCTCCGGGATTGCTATCGCCGCCCTCTGCATGGCATTTGTTAATTTCGCTATTTCGAATGTACGCCTTGAGCAAGCACAGCAACTCGCTTCGCTGCTGCACGGCAGCCTCGCCAATCGAGGTTGGCAAGATGTTGGGTTAATTTATGGAACGATACTGTTCGTCCCTTTTCTCCTTTGGTTAGGACGGCAATTAAACTACGTCAATCTCGGCTATGAAGTTGCCAACACGCTCGGTGTACCAGTCCGTACAATTCAGCTTATGAGTTTGTTACTAGCGGTACTACTGGCCTCTATGGCGGTACTGGTTGTCGGGCCAGTGGCGTTTATCGCACTTTCCGCGCCGCAAATTGCCCGCCGCTTGGTACGGGCAAAAGGTGCCGCTCTTTTTTGTTCAGCATTGATGGGAGCATTACTACTGCTCGCTTCTGACTTAATTACTTTGCTGCTTCCTACTTCGGCACGTCTGCCAGTAGGCATTATCACCGCAGGGGTAGGCGGTGTCTATTTGATGTATTTGCTGTACGCTGAATTAAGGAGAACAAAGTAATGTCACTTGATATGAATTCCCCAACTAGCGCTTCACGATTGACCACCCAAGATCTTTCGCTGGCATACGGAAAAAAGACGATTGTTGAGTGCTTGAATATTGCTATTCGTGATGGTGAATTCAGCGTCATCATTGGCCCGAATGGTTGTGGAAAATCGACCCTGCTACGCGCTATTAGCCGAGGTATCACGCCACAGCGCGGTGAAATCCTGCTCGATGAGCGCAATATTCGACATTACAAACCCAAAGCGGTAGCACGTGAGCTATCTCTACTAACACAAGGGGCAGTCATCACCGAAGCGTTGACCGTATACGATTTGGTTTCACGTGGACGTTACGCTCATCAATCCTTTTTACGACAGTGGTCAGCAGAAGATGAACAAATCGTTAATGAAGCTTTACATGCAGTCGAACTACAGGATATGTCACATCGGTTAGTGAGTGAACTTTCCGGCGGCCAGCGTCAACGCGCCTGGTTTGCGATGACCTTGGCACAGCAAACACCGATCGTACTGTTAGATGAACCGACCACTTATCTGGATATCACTCATCAGATTGAAATGCTCGATCTCTGTCAGCGTTTACATTTACAGGGAAAAACGTTGGTGCTGGTACTGCACGATATCAACCTGGCACTACGTTACGCTTCACATTTAATTATGATGAAGGATGGTAAAATTTATGCCGAAGGGGTACCAGAAGAGATTATCAACGAACAGAGTATCGCCGATGTGTTTGGTCTCCCTTGCCGTATTATTTGTGATCCAGAATCAGGTAAGCCACTGATTATTCCAAAATATAATCCCATCTGAGCCGGGAGTGAGCTGCCTATAGTTTTGCTGTATTAACAAGCAATATAGGCGCCCAAAAGATTTACTACTTGATAATGACAATGATAATAATAATAATTATCATAATTATATTTACAATGATTAGTCATATGTAAGATACTACAATCAGGCAGTATGAACATGTAAACAGGGAGTTGGTGGTGTCAAATACAAACGATTCAATTACCCCTTTAACCACAGTGGTAATTGAAGATATTATCCAGTTATTTGAACAAACGTTTAGCCATTTTACTGCCACCATGAGAGTAAATGCAGATAATATCCCTGTTGCCAGCATGAGTTTCCCCCAATGGTCAGATACAAGAGAATTTCCGGTATTAATTCAGCGCTATCAGGATGAATACTACGGTGACAACAATATAAAACCTAACCAAAAAGCGCTGTATTCTTTATGGGCGCAATGGTATTTTGGTTTGGTTATTCCCCCGATGATGTTAATGTTGCTGGAATATCCACAAGCAGTGGATACTCATTACAATCTTTTTCGGGTTGAATTCCATGACAGTGGCAGGCCAGATATTGTTTACTATCATTTAACTTGGTTGAATGAAACACCTTCATCGTTACTCCATCGTCATTATTCTCTCTTGGATCGCCATATTATTCCGGTATGTGAAAAGATCGAATCATATCAAGGGATAAATGGACGGCTCCTATGGAATAATATCGGTTATATTATGCATTGGTATCTTGCTGAATTCAGCACAAGAATAAATAGCAAGTTATATCAAGAGATTATAAATGGTCTTTTCATGGAACCACAACTACCCGATGGTAGAGATAATCCACTTTATCGTACTGTTATCTTACGGCACAACAATATGCAGCGTCGCACTTGTTGCCAAAGAAATAAACTGCCTGGCGTCGGTAATTGCCATGATTGCCCTTTGGAATCCAAGGTAGAAAGTAGACACTAACATTCTATTCTATAATTTTTAATTCTTATCTGTTCCGGCAGAAAGAGATTATTATGATTTAATCGCGCTACTATTCAACAGTTATTTAATCTAACCAAATACTACACATAATAAAATCAACTATGTTGGGCAATAACCAAATAATAACCTATATATGAAATAATAAGGACATATAATGTACGGAGACGCTCTGCTATTAGACCATTCACCCACAAAAGATAGTCATATAACGGACGAAGATTTTTCCAGATATTTCTTAAATATGCATAGTGCTGGAGA
Source organism: Photorhabdus akhurstii (assembly GCF_019090985.1). Lineage (NCBI taxonomy): Bacteria > Pseudomonadati > Pseudomonadota > Gammaproteobacteria > Enterobacterales > Morganellaceae > Photorhabdus > Photorhabdus akhurstii. The sequence continues at coordinate 5,403,063 of NZ_CP020335.1, forward strand.
CTATCTTGATGACGCTTATAATGTCATTACCAGAATAAAGATAATATTACAGCAGGTGGATAAGCCTTTCAGTGGGATATTACCCAATGAGTTATCTCCACTATTTTCTAAAGTGAATTTAGATCTCCCCCTTACCTCTTTAAACCAGGCTTTAGATGAGTTGCAGCAACTTTATATTAAAGATGCTGTTTATTTTCATCATCCAAAGTATGTCGCCCATCTTAATTGTCCATTGGTATTACCCGCCGTTCTGGCTGAAACCATTATTGGCGCGATTAATTCCTCATTGGATACCTGGGATCAAAGCGCTGGCGGGACACTAATAGAGCAAAAAGTTCTCGACTGGACACGAGATAAAATGGCATTAGGTACAAATGCCGATGGTATCTTTACTAGTGGCGGCACCCAATCAAATCTGATGGCAATGCTACTAGCACGGGACCATTTTTGTCATCAACGCGATCCTGAACATAAAAATCAGCTACATGGTCTGCCGGCGGATTTTCATAAACTGCGTATTTTTACCTCGACAGTCAGCCATTTCAGTACACAAAAGGCCGCCGCTATCCTTGGTTTGGGGTACAACGCCGTGGTCTCTGTTCCTCATGACAGTGAGTTCCGTATGGACCCTCAAGCATTGGAACAAAACATTAACCAATGTATCGCACAAGGCAACATTCCTCTCGCCATTGTCGCGACAACCGGCACCACGGATTTCGGCAGTATTGATCCACTTCACCCTATCGCAGCTATCGCCAAGCAGTATGGTATCTGGCTACATGTGGATGCGGCATACGGATGCGGTTTACTGGTTTCGCCTCGTCGCGCTCATCTACTGGAAGGCATCAATTTAGCGGATTCTGTCACGGTGGATTACCACAAGTCATTCTTCCAGCCAGTCAGTTGCAGTGCTTTCTTCGTCAAAAATAAGAAACACTTATCCCATCTGACTTATCATGCCGAATATTTGAATCCGCTAAGTGCGTTACAAGAAGGCACACCCAATCTGGTCAATAAAAGTATCCAGACAACTCGTCGTTTTGATGCATTGAAAATGTGGCTGACATTACGAATTATGGGTGCAAAACGACTTGGACAAGCTTTTGATAAAGTTGTCGATACGGCTCAGGATGCCTATCGATTAATGGCGCAGAATCCCTATTTTGAACTTATTCATTATCCAGAGTTAAGTACTTTGGTTTTCCGTTTTATTCCTAAACAAAAATTACCCACTACAGATATTGATGCCGTCAATGCGGCCATTCGTAAGGCGCTATTCCGTGAAGGCAATACCGTCATTGCGGGTACCAAAGTCAATGGCAAACAATATCTGAAATTTACTTTCCTTAACCCAGCAACAAACCAGCAACATTTACAAGAAATTGTGCACAGCATCGTAATGCACGGAAATGATTTTCTGGCAACCCATAATAACAACTAAGCGAAGATTAATACTGTTCACCAGGAGAAATTATGACAACTCGCCTTTATGATTTTATCGCCATTGGCATCGGCCCTTTTAATCTCGGACTGGCTTGTTTAACTCAGCCGCTAAAAGATGTTCATAGCCTGTTCATCGATCAAAAACCGGGCTTTGACTGGCATCCGGGAATGATGATGGAAAACTCCACCATGCAAACCCCGTTTATGTCAGATCTAGTGACCTTGGCATCACCCACTCACCCACTTAGCTTCCTTAATTATATTAAGCAGAAAGGAAGAATATATTCCTTTTATATCCGGGAAAGTTTTTTCCTGATGCGTAAAGAATACAACCAATATTGCCAATGGGCAGCAGAACAGTTATCCAATTTACGCTTTAACACTCGCGTTGATAGCATCAGTTATGATGAAGACGCTTCGCTATATACACTACATTGTTCAGATACGTTAACTGGGCAACAACACCAATTTATTTGTAAAAAATTGGTATTGGGTACCGGGCCTTCACCCTATATTCCAAAGTGCTGCCAACCCTTCTCTGATCAGATGGTGACATCAGGTAATTACTTGAAGAGCAAAGCAGCCTTACAACAAAAACAATCTATTACCGTTCTGGGTAGTGGACAAAGTGCAGCGGAAATTTTTTACGATTTACTCAGCGATATTGATAAATTTAATTACCAGCTTAATTGGCTTACCCGTTCACCACGTTTTTTCCCGCTGGAATATACCAAACTGACTCTGGAAATGACTTCACCAGAATATGTAGATTATTTCTATAGCCTCCCGGGCGAAAAGCGTGATGCATTAAATCTGTCCCACAAGCAGCTTTATAAAGGTATCAACAGTTCATTAATCAATGATATTTTCGATTTAATGTACACCAAACGATTAAACGGTGAATTAAACGTTAATTTATATACTAATAGTGAATTACAACAAGTTAGCCATGCTAACAATGGCCGTGACCTAACATTAGCATTATTCCAACATGAGCAGGAGAAAGCATTTTCTCTCGACACCGAAGGGATCGTTCTGGCAACCGGCTATCAATACCAGACTCCAACTTTTATTGAAGGTATACGTCATCTTATCCGTTGGGATGAAAAAGGACGTTATGCTGTACAACGTAATTACAGCATTGATCAGAGCAATACCATTTTCATACAGAATGTGGAGTTACATACCCACGGTTTCGTCACACCGGATCTGGGAATGGCCTGTTATCGCAACTCCTGCCTGATTTATGAAATCACCGGTATTGAACATTACCCGATTGAGAAAAGTATCGCTTTCCAGCAATTCAACGTTGCTACCGAAGGAGCATGCTAATGTCCATCTTTAATCCTACGCTGTTTGAAAAATCCTTGCCTGAAATAGGCAGCTTTGCATTACGCCCACTTGATCTGGAACGGGATATTCCCATATTAACTGACTGGGTTAACCGGGATTATGCTCATTATTGGGGAATGAAAGATAATACCGAACAACAAGTATGGGAATTTTATCATGATTTAGAATCCCGCCATCCGGGCAGTGTATTTATTGGCATCTATCAGGAACAACCTGCTTTTCTATTAGAATGTTATCGTGCACAAGATGATCTGATTGGAAAATATTATCCAGCACACCCAGATGATATGGGAATGCATATTCTGGTTGCCCCGCCACAAGAAAAAATCAAGAATTTCACTTGGGGTATTTTTCAAACCATCATAGCCTTTATTTTCAGCGATCCTGCCGTGGTTCGAATTGTCGTTGAGCCTAATATACATAATGAGAAAATTCATAAACTTAATCTACGGGCGGGTTTTGTTTATCAGAAGGCATTGGTATTACCTCATAAAACAGCCAAATTGGCCTTTTGTACCAGAGAACAGCACCAGATTGCGTTACAGCGGGAATACCAAGCGACAACATCAACTCCCCCGGGCTCATTGGTGACAAATGCCACACATTTGCAACCCGCCGTCTGGCAAAAAGTTAATCGTCTGCACTTGTGTAAAGCTATTTCTGAATTTTCACATGAATGTTTACTCGCGCCTCAACAGTTAACTGAAAAAGCAGACAGTGACGGATATCACCATTACCGTTTGGATAGTTACCGTTTGAATAGTGCTGACCTCTTGGTGAGCTATACTTTCCGGGCGCGGCGTATGGCACTGGATCACTGGCTGATTGATGCCAATTCGTTACAGAAACATGCCAACGGGGAAGCTGTAGAACTCGACTCCTTGCTATTCATTATTGAGTTTAAACAACAACTTGGCATTAGCGATGTTGTCATGCCCACCTATCTGGAAGAAATTACCAGTACTCTCTATAGCAGCGCTTTTAAGCATAATAGAATCGGTATCAGTGCAATGGATCTCGTGAACACTGATTTTCAGGAGTTGGAAGGGGAGATGATGGAAGGGCACCCCTCTTTCGTCGCCAATAATGGCCGGATTGGTTTTGATATCGGTGATTTTCAGAACTTTAGTCCCGAAGCCGCCTCTGTTATGCATTTAGTATGGCTGGCCGCACATAAGAGCCAAGCTCATTTTGCTTGTATAGAGCAACTCAACTATCAACAGTTGCTGGAACAAGAGCTAGGCACAACCACGGTAGCTGACTTTGACCAGCGGTTAATCGCGCTTAACCTTAATCCAAAAGACTATTTCCTGATGCCAGTTCACCCTTGGCAATGGCAGAACAAGTTGGCATCAATATTTGCGCCCGATATCGCTAATCAGAAATTGGTCTATCTTGGTATTGGTACTGATGCCTATCAGGCACAACAGTCAATCCGTACCTTATTCAATCGCACTCATCCTCAGCGATATTATGTGAAAATGGCGTTATCCATTCTGAACATGGGATTTATGCGCGGTTTATCACCTTATTACATGGCGACGACACCGGGCATTAATGACTGGCTATTCGATTTGGTAACACAAGATCCCATCTTGCAACGTTATCGTTTTAAAATTTTACGAGAAGTCGCCAGTGTTGGATTCAAAAACAGCTATTACGAGCAAGCAATCAGTAGTGATACGCCTTACAAAAAAATGATGGCGGCACTGTGGCGAGAAAACCCATTGCAATTAATTGAACCTGGGCAACAAGTGATGACGATGGCTGCATTACTGCACAGTGATCAGCAAGGGAATGCCCTGTTGCCTGCGTTAATTTCAGCATCCGACCTGTCCACTCAAGAATGGTTGCGCCGCTATTTAGAGAGTTATCTTGCGCCACTGTTACACTGTTTGTACGCTTATGATCTGATGTTTATGCCACATGGCGAAAACATCATCATGGTATTGGAAAACCATGTTCCACAGCACATCTTCATGAAAGATTTAGCGGAAGAAATTCTGGTCATGAATCCCGACGCCGATTTACCGGAAAAAGCGAGTCGAGTCAAAGTGGACATGCCAGAAGATATGAAAACACTGACCATCTTATCTGATGTGTTTGATGGTATATTCCGCTATCTGGCTGCCATACTGGATGAACAGGGTAGCTATTCACAGGATCTTTTCTGGCAATCCGTAGCAGATTGTATTTTAAGCTATCAGCACAACCATCCTGAATTACGTGAACAATTTGTGCGTTACGATCTATTTACACCGGAGATTAAACGCTGCTGTCTAAACCGCCTGCAAATAGCGAATAACCGTCAGATGCTTGATTTAGCTGATCCGGCTCAAAGTTTACAGTTTGCTGATAATCTGATTAACCCAATTGCCAAATTTGGTCATTCGTAAAATAGAGCTATCAATGAGCATGGAAAACGGTGCCTCATCCGTAACATGCTCACTATTCTATTAAGGCAGTACCTACAGTACTGCCTCAGACCGCTGACAAATGTTTGCTGTTAAAAATGTCGTATGCTTGCTATGATGAAAAAATAGCCAAAGGAGGACGACATGACTACAAAAACTCGTATTCAGTCACGACTGAAACGCTCAAAGCGTTATGTTTTCACTCGTGACGATTTCAAAGATCTCTCAGGCTACGATCAGGTTGGTAGAGCACTTCGCGAACTGGTGAAAGAAGGGCAATTACTGAAAGTGGGTTATGGGATCTATACCAAAGCGCGGCAAAACGCGATTACCGGGAAGTTAATGCCTGCGGCACCCGGTGGTTCCGCTGCGGTGGTGATTGAAGCACTGGAACTTCTGAAAGTGGATTATCGCCTGGTAGGGGCCAGCAGTGCCTACAATAACGGTAAATCCACTCAGATCCCCGCTTCGCTGGAAATCAAAACTTCACCGCGTTTTAAGAGAATCTTGTCAGTAGGGAACAGCAAATTAAATGGATGATTTAACAAAATTATTCCCTGATGTTGCGGATGCGTTGGGGATTGAATCTGTCGCAATTGTAGAGAAAGATCATTACATCGTTGAGTTGTTGCGTCTACTCGGGCCTTTGACCTTAATTCGTCGTGCCAATGGTGTTTGATGAACGTCTGGTCTCATGGGAAGAAGCCTGTACCTGTTTCCGCCGAACGGCATTAGATGTGCTTGATACATAGAGCCAGGGATATGCTCGGATGTTGGTATCTTATCCGACAGTGTTTGTCCTGATTCTAGTCCCAAAACCAAGCGTGACGAAAAAAAAGCACAGATCCGTTTCAGCTTACCTATAGTTGTATTCAATTATGTTTATTCAGATTATTGCCAGATATTCCTTATGAGCTGGCAAGGTTAGCAATAAAAGCATAATATTAACAAGCCATTAACCATATAAAGTCACATTGGTAACATATATCTTTATTTAGGAATAAAATTAAATGTCTACAACACTACTAACCCTGGAAGAAGCCCGGCAAGTGATTGGTCATACTTTTGTTCACGATATGCCTTTTAACCAATTATTAGGACTTGAACTAATCCGATTTGAACAAGATTACGTAGAAATACAATTCCGTAACCAAAGTAAACTAGTAGGTAATATCGCACAGAAAATTTTACATGGTGGTGTCATTGCCTCAGTGCTGGATGTATGTGGTGGATTGGTCTGTATCGGTAACGCCTTGACCCGTCTGGTACCCGCATCACTAGAAGAATTAGAAAAACGATTATCAATAATGGGAACGATTGATTTGCGGGTGGATTACCTACGGCCCGGCCGCGGGGAACTATTTACCGCCACCAGTAGCATTATCCGTAATGGCAACAAAGTTTCTGTCGCCAGAGCAGAACTACATAATGAGCAAAGAGCCCATATCGCCAGTGTAACGGCGACCTATCTGGTAGGATGACAAGATAATTTTAATCGCTTGCGTAATATTCAGCCCGGTGACATATTATTTCCATGTTAACGGGCTAAAAACCCATTACTTTTCTTCTAATTTTATTAGCATCAGGACGATATGAATAAGCCACAAACTACCAAAGGAGTACTGTACGCTTTCAGTGCCTGTTTTATCTGGGGAATCGCGCCAGTTTATTTTAAACATATCCAGCAAGTACCAGCTGACGAAATCCTGACCCATCGTATTATTTGGTCATTTTTCTTTATGTTGCTATTGCTAACATTAACTCGTCACTGGTCACAGGTAGCCAAAGTTTTCCGTCAACCTAAAAAAGTATTATTTCTGGCCGTAACGGCCACTGTCGTTGCCTGTAACTGGCTGATTTACATCTGGGCGGTGAACCACGGTCATATGCTGGAAGCCAGCCTGGGTTATTTTATTAGCCCATTGGTTAACGTTTTATTCGGCATGCTGTTTCTCAGTGAGCGTTTCCGCCGCACACAATGGGCTGCGGTTATTCTGGCCTTCACCGGCGTGTTAATCCAGCTATGGCAATTTGGTTCTATACCGGTCATTGGATTAAGTTTGGCTGTCACTTTTGCTCTGTATGCCCTGCTGCGTAAGAAGATGAATGTTGACGCTCAAACGGGCATGACGATTGAAACACTGTGGTTACTGCCGATTGCCGCCATTTACCTATTTGGTTTTGCCAACACCCCAACTAGTGATCTAAGTAATAACTCAGCAACTCTCAATTTATTTCTGATTGCCGCGGGCATTATTACTACTGTGCCATTACTGTTATACACGGAAGCCGCTGCCCACCTGCGTCTATCTACACTCGGATTCTTTCAGTATGTCGGCCCAACGCTGATGTTCTTGCTAGCAACCTTGGTTTATGGTGAACAAATAGGCACTGACCGTCTGATTACTTTCGGCTTTATCTGGGCTGCATTAGTGCTGTTTACACTGGATGCCGTGTATACACAGCGTAGATCGCAGAGATAGCAAAATAATGAAAATAACCATCAGATTAGCCAATACAACTGAACAGATCGCACTTGAAGCTCTGCAATTACGGGCGTCTCTTATGTGGGAAGAAGATAGAGAATTATTACTAGCAAATCCCCACATGATAGAACTGCCTATAGAGCATATTGAAGCAGGGTATGTTTATGTTGCAGAACAAGCTAGCGTAATTCTAGGGTTCAGTGTTGTATTGCCTCAATCTGATGGAAATGCTGAACTTGATGGAGTATTTGTTGAACCAACCTTTTGGCATCAAGGCATTGGCAAGCAATTGGTGCAAATCGCATTGAATGATCTTCATATAAAAGGCAAAGCATCATTACAGGTGATGGCTAATCCGCAAGCAGAAGGGTTTTATATTGCCCTTGGCTTTAAATATTTGGGAAAAGAATATACTCAATTAGGAATAGCAATTCATATGATTAAATACATACGATGAAATAAGCTAATTCTATTCTATAAATCAATGCCTTTTATCGTCACATCCATTTTATCTTTAATAATTAAATACTATTTTTTCAATAAAAACCTTTTAATTTAATCATTATTTTTATTTATCTGATATAAACACTGTGGAATTAATGTTAATAATATTTGAATTAAGAAATTAAACTTCAACCCATATTAAATGTAGAAAATGATAGTAAAAGCTTCTTTTAACAAAGAAAGCATTCCAATTTAAGCATTTAAGCATTTAAGCATTTAAGCATTTAAGCATTAAGCATTTAAGCATTTAAGCATTTAAGCATTTAAGCATTTAGCATTTAAGCATTTAAGCATTTAAGCATTTAAGCATTTAAGCATTTAAGCATTTAAGCATTTAAGCATTTAAGCATTTAAGCATTTAAGCATTTAAGCATTTAAGCATTTAAGCATTTAAGCATTTAAGCATTTAAGCATTTAAGCATTTAAGCATTTAAGCATTTAAGCATTTAAGCATTTAAGCATTTAAGCATTTAAGCATTTAAGCATTTAAGCATTTAAGCATTTAAGCATTTAAGCATTTAAGCATTTAGCATTTAAGCATTTAAGCATTTAAGCATTTAAGCATTTAAGCATTTAAGCATTTAAGCATTTAAGCATTTAAGCTTTAAGCATTTAAGCATTTAAGCATTTAAGCATTTAAGCATTAAGCATTTAAGCATTTAAGCATTTAAGCATTTAAGCATTTAAGCATTAAGCATTTAAGCATTTAGCATTTAAGCATTTAAGCATTTAAGCATTTAAGCATTTAAGCATTTAAGCATTTAAGCATTTAAGCATTTAAGCATTTAAGCATTTAAGCATTTAAGCATTTAAGCATTTAAGCATTTAAGCATTTAAGCATTTAACATTAAGCATTTAAGCATTTTATAATTTATTAATGTTATTTCCACTCAATATCAATATCTTAAAATAATAATAAAACCCAATGACGCACAAAAAGATGATTAAACTATTAACGTTTAACGATTACGTATTAAACGTATTAACGTATTAACGTATTGTTTTTATATCTCTATTCTATTATGACCGCCATAAAACGATTACGGCGGTCATATATTAAAGCCAATTCTTGCGCTTAAAATAGAGATACGGTGCAAGGCCGGCAGCAATCATTAAACCAATTGCGCCCGGATAACCCAATGTCCAGTGCAACTCCGGCATAAATTCAAAGTTCATACCATAACTGGAAGCCACCAGCGTTGGCGGCAAGAATACCACAGAGACAACCGAGAAGATTTTGATAATCCGGCTCTGTTCAATATTGATAAAACCCATTGCCGCCTGCATCAGGAAATTAACTTTCTGAAACAGGGATTCATTATGTGGCAATAGCGATTCAATATCCCGCAAAATTTCACGAGCCTGCTCCAGTTGATCACCCGGCAAACGTGCTCGTCGCACCAAGAAGTTCAGCGCGCGCTGAGTATCCATAAGACACAAACGAACCTTCCAGCCGATATCTTCCTGTTCAGCAAGACTGGACAAGGCAATATCAAACTCATCACCCTGTTTCCCTTCCATAATGACCCGGCTCAGGGATTCCAGCACACTGTAAATATTTTCGATAACATCAGCCAACTGTTCGATCTTGGTTTCAAACAGATCCATCAGCACTTCATAAGCATTGCCATCAACCAATGTCTGATTACGAGCACGCATACGATACAATCGGAACGCAGGGAGCTCCCGCTCTCGCAATGTATAGAGACGACCATCACGAATAGTAAATGCAACTGTTGCGTTGCCAGCATGGTCTTCCGCGTCTTCAAAGTAGAAAAACGAGTGAACGTGTATCCCGTCTTCATCTTCAAAAAAACGCGCCGACGCCTCAATATCATCCAGTTCCGGTCGGGTTGCCAAAATTTGGCCTAATTCGTTTTGAACTTGCAGCCTGTCTTGCTCTGCCGGTTCAACCAAATCTACCCATAAGGAATCAGATAACTTTTCTCCCTCTTCAAACTCAAGACGGAGCAGGCGATTATTCTCTAATTTAAATGCGCTCAGCATGTATCATAAGTCTCCTTTACTCCCTACGTGATCGTAAGGCGCGAATGTTACGCTTAGAAGAAAAAGCCTGTCAACATTCAACCTGGATATTATTTTCAGACCATTTCAAGTCTGGCATAAGCAGCAACCAGCCACTTAATCCCTTCCCCTTGAAACGCGATTTGTAATCGGCTATGTTCACCACTCCCCTCCATATTGACAATGGTTCCTTCACCAAATTTAGGGTGACGAACACGTTGTCCAAGGGCATAACCGCTATCATTGGCACTGATAGGCGTGCCCAACCGACTATGGCTAACTGGACGAGATACTGTCGCTCGTAACCGAACTTCTTCAATACATTCTGACGGCAGTTCCCCAATAAAACGAGATGGCCGATGATAAACCTCTTTACCATATAAACGGCGGCTTTCTGCATAAGTGATGGTCAGCTTTTCCATTGCACGTGTCAGACCCACATAAGCCAAACGACGTTCCTCTTCCAGACGTCCACCCTCTTCAATCGACATCTGGCTTGGGAACATGCCTTCTTCCATGCCAACAATAAATACTTGTGGGAACTCCAGTCCCTTAGCCGAATGCAATGTCATTAGTTGCACTGAATCCTGATAGGCATCAGCCTGACCTTCTCCCGATTCCAGCGCGGCATGGGAAAGAAACGCCTGCAATGGCGTCAAATCTTCATCCTCTTCCTGATAGCTAAACTGGCGAGTCGCGGTAACAAGTTCTTCAAGGTTTTCAATACGCGCCTGCGCTTTTTCACCTTTCTCCTGTTGATACATCGCTCGCAGGCCAGAATCACGGATAATCCTGTCAGTCTGAACATGCAATGGCATCTCTTCAGTTTCTGTCGATAACGCGTCAATCAGTTCAATAAAACGTTGTAAGGAAGCAGCAGCACGCCCGGCCAGCACTTTCTCTTGCAGCAATATCTGGCAACAGTCCCACAAGGTTTGCTGCCGCTCCCGCGCCGCCTGGCGCACAATATCTAACGTTCTGTCACCAATACCACGAGTGGGCGTATTCACTACACGTTCAAACGCCGCGTCATCATGGCGATTGGCGATCAGACGCAAGTAAGCCAGTGCATCTTTAATTTCCTGACGCTCAAAGAATCGTTGACCACCATAAATACGGTACGGCATTGATGCCTGTAACAGCGCCTCTTCCAATACACGAGATTGAGCGTTGCTGCGGTAAAGTATGGCGCAATTTTTCAGAGCGCCCCCATTTTCAAGCCAGTTTTTTATCCGGCTAACCACATAGCGGGATTCATCCAGTTCATTGAATGCACAATAAAGGGAGATTGGTTCACCCTCTACGCCATCAGTCCACAGATTTTTACCCAAGCGATCACTGTTATTGGCAATCAATGTATTGGCAACTTTCAAAATATTACTAGTGGAACGGTAATTTTGCTCCAAACGGATAGTTTCCGCACCAGAAAAATCTTTCAGGAAACGCTGAATATTCTCAACTTGCGCACCGCGCCAACCATAAATAGATTGATCATCATCCCCGACAATCATCACTTTGCCTGTTTCCCCTGCCAACAGATGAATCCAGGCATATTGAATACTGTTAGTGTCCTGAAACTCATCCACCAGAATATTAGTAAAACGGCCACGGTAATGTTGCAGGATCTGAGGTTTATTCAACCACAACTCATGCGCTCGCAGTAAAAGCTCGGCAAAATCCACTAACCCGGCCCGATCACAAGCCTCCTGGTAAGCTTGATAAATTTTCTGCCATGTCGCCTCAACAGGATTGCCATAACTTTCAATATGTTGTGGCCGCAATCCTTCATCTTTTTTACCATTGATGTACCACATGCCTTGACGAGCCGGCCATTGTTTATCATCCAGATTCATCGCTTTGATAATGCGCTTAAGCAGACGATGTTGATCTTCGCTGTCAAGAATCTGAAAATCCTGTGGCAAATTGGCATCCAGATGATGCGCTCGTAACAAACGATGGGCCAAACCGTGGAATGTACCAATCCACATGCCGCCTTGACTGGTGCCGATCAAGTTTTCAATCCGATGGCGCATCTCCGCAGCCGCTTTATTGGTGAAGGTCACGGCCATAATGGAAAATGGCGAAGCCTTCTCCACCGACAACAACCAAGCAATTCGGTGTACCAACACCCGGGTTTTTCCACTCCCCGCGCCAGCTAACACCAACATATTGGTCCGCGGAGCAGCTACAGCTTCCCGTTGTTTGTCATTCAGACTTTCGAGCAGATAGGAGACGTCCATAGTTACCATCAATTGATTAGACAGCGACCCGAGGTTGCTGTGTTTTTATACAGAATAATTTCTTGATTATATCAATGCTGTCAAAGAAGCCAAATTGTAAATCTCAATGTGAGGCAGTAGGCGGCTTTCCGCTGTCTGCAATAGCTTTTTGTTCTTAGTATTTATCCAACAAGCCTGCATACCACTACGCAGCGCCCCTGCCACATCAGCATTCAAATCATCACCGACATGTAAGATCTGCCCAAGCGGTAAATCCAGGCGATCCGCAGCCAAACGGTACATATCGCTGCAAGGTTTTGAGCGCCCGTCAGGGCCAGCTTTCAGCACAAATTTAAAATAAGGAGCCAAACCACAGGCGGCAGGTTCCGCATTACCATTAGTAATGGCGACTAGCGGCATCTGTTCAGCAAGTGCCGCCAGAGTTTTATGTGTTGATTCAGGAATATCAATCCGATTACGCCAGAGTGTGAAATGCGCCATGACATCATCGGCCCCTCGATCAGCGTCTTCACCACTAAAACCGTAATGACAAAACATCAACCTTGAACAGTGCCAACGCCATAAAGTCATGTCATGATAAATTTCAGGATACTGCTCCAATGTCAATTCACGGAAAGCATATAGATCCTGATAATTAAGGTGACTGAACCTAGGATCATACTGCCGTACAAAATTCAGTACTTCCTCTTCTGTCTTATCCATGACTGGGTGATTATCATACAGAGTATCATCTAAATCAAATGTCATCGCTAACACTGGCGCAAGAGGCCGGTAAAAACGCATTACGATTTCCCCCGTTTGGCTCTGGGATGGGCTACATCATACACTTTTGTCAAATGCTGGAAATCCAAATGAGTATAGATTTGTGTGGAGGATAAGCTTGCATGGCCCAGCAATTCCTGAACTGCGCGTAAATCACCGCTGGATTCCAGAATATGAGTGGCAAAAGAGTGGCGCAATTTATGAGGATGAATATGGCTGCTCATTCCCTGGCGTATTCCCCACTGCGCAAATCGTTTTTGTACATTACGGGCTGATATCCGCCGCCCACTCTTTGAGACAAAAACAGCATTATCTTCCGGCTCTAAGAGTTCCCGCATCGCCAACCAACGATTAAGCCATTCAACCGCGGTACGTCCCAAAGGCACCTTCCGCTCTTTACTTCCTTTACCTGAAACCCATACTTCTCCACTTTCAAGATCCAGATGCTGGCAATCAAGGCCCACCAACTCCGACAAACGTAATCCAGCACCATACATCACTTCCAACATCGTCCGGTCACGCACCGATAATGGATCATTAAAATCGATATTCAGCAGTTGGTTCACTTCATCCACATCGATATTTTTCGGCAAATGACGCTTAGTTCCCGGCGTGCTGACGGTTTTACTCGGGTTAACGGAAATTTCGCCTTGAATCACCTGCCAATCAAGGAAGCTGCGCAAGGAAGATAAACGCAACGCCAAGCTCGCTGACTGTAAACCAGCCCGACGACTACGCGTTACCAACATTCTCACTTTCGCGGGATCAAGATCTTTCCATTGGCTGACGCCCATTTCTAAAACCATCTCAGCCAATGTGACAAGATGGCGACGGTAATTGATGATAGTCACTGGACTTAACCGACGCTCTACCCTGAGGTAGCGCAAAAATGCCTCAATCGGCTCCAGTAACTGGTCAATTTCCTGCATCATATGCGTTTAATCCAACGAGATAATATATCCGGCAATAACTTAGCCAGATGCTCAAGCATGTCAGTTCCCATGCCTTCTTGATAATGTTGATGGTTCCGGCTGTTAAATATCACCATACCCAGTTCGCCCCTCGTTCCCAGTAGAGAGACGGCAACCGAACCTACCTGCCGAACTTGCGGCAACAATAATAAAATTTCCGCCCCATTTAGCATACCGAGATAGTGGCTTTTATTACCAAAACGCTGAATACGGATTGGTTCAAAAGCATTGCGAGAAAGCGCTAAATTAGGTGCGTCAAGTGGTGCGCCAATATGCCATTTATCATTGAAAAGACGGATGCTGGCACTATTTAACCCCATATTCTTAGCCCATGCACTTAACCGACTAAGCATATCTTGCAAACTCTCTGCCGCAACCAAATCAATCAGTAATTTAAGCAACTGCTCAAACAGTTGTTCATTCACTCTAGCCTGTTCCATGAGCCGAGTTATATCTTCTTCCAGATAAGCAATCCGCGCTCTCTGGCGGTTCATATACCATTCAACCAAAGAAACCGTTTCTCGTACCGGGTGAGGAACCCGCATCTGTTCAACGACACATGCATTACGGATAAAGAAATTGGGGTTTTCCAGCAAATAATCCACGACAGTCTGATCATCAAGTATCTCATTGATGTTAAACTGCTCTTCTTTTTTCTCCATCTCCGATGCTCCGCAGCTCAGAATCAATTACAGATGAATTGTGCCATCATAAACATGCGTCGCCGGCCCCGTCATATAGAGCGGTTTTCCCGGCCCGTCCCAACAGATCAACAGTGAACCTCCCGGCAAATCTACCCGAACATGGTTATCGAGCAATTGCTGCTGAATGCCGACTGCTACCGCTGCGCAAGCACCACTGCCACACGCTTGGGTTTCCCCAACGCCACGTTCATAAACCCGCAAGCGGATATGACCACGGTTTAAAATTTGCATGAAACCAATATTCGCCCGTTCAGGAAATCTTTCGTGGCTTTCCAACGCTGGCCCCAAAATTTCTACTTCGGCCGTTTCCACGTCCGGCACTTGAATAATACAATGAGGATTCCCCATAGAGACAACACCACAAAGAACCGTTCTCTCTACTACCCGTAAAATATAGGTTTTTTCTGCTTTTAACGCACGAAATGGCACATGATGCGGCTCAAATTCAGGTTCCCCCATATTAACGCAAACCTGATCATCATTGGTGATGCTCAACATCATCCGCCCCGATTGCGTGCTGACTTTAATATCACGCTTATTAATTAAGCCTTTAAGACGGACAAAACGGGCAAAACAACGCGCTCCATTGCCACACTGTGCAACTTCACTACCATCAGCATTAAAAATACGATAGTGAAAATCCATATCTGGATCATAAGGCGCTTCAACAATTAACAACTGATCGAAGCCCACACCAGTATGTCTATCTGCCAAACGGCAGATTAGCTCTGGTGAGAAATAAACATTTTGGGTCACAGCATCAACGACCATAAAGTCATTACCCAGACCATGCATTTTGGAGAACTGCATATCATGCTCCACGTAAGCCGTAGTCATTGACTATCGGCTTATCTCGCTTATTTCTGAGAGGTGCTATCCACTTTCTGCCCTTGCTGCTCAGTATTCGCGGGAATCTGAGATGCAGTTGTCGCCTTCTCGGTTGATGGTTGTTCTGGAGGAAAATAGAGAGGACCTTTTAGTCCACAGCCGGAAAGTATAAATAAGGTTACGATAGCCAGAAATCCGCGTAATTTTTTCTTCATTGCATTAATGCCTGTAATTCATACGTCAATATTCTCTATAATCGCAGTTAGACCTCGAAAAGCAAATAGGAAATGAAGATGAACGACAGTGAATTTCACCAGTTAGCTGACCAATTAATGTTTTATATCGAAGGGCAGTTGGATAATTACGATGGCGATGCTGATATCGACTGTGAAACCAATGGCGGTGTCATGACCCTGAGCTTTGATAATGACAGCAAAATTATTATCAATCGTCAGGAACCTTTCCATCAAATCTGGCTGGCAACCAAAGGCGGTGGCTATCATTTTGACTACACAGAAGGTCTGTGGATTTGTGACCGCAGCGGCGACAATTTTTTAACCATGCTAGCACACGCCATCACCGAGCAAAGTGGCGAACAGTTCAGTTTTTCGTAATTGAACCTACCCCGCGCCGCGGGGTAAATCAGTAATGAGACACAGAACGATAAAATTCTGACCGCTCTTCTCTATCATTCTCACCATCATGAGTCACACACAAATGTGAAAAAGATGATCCACTAAATGGAATAACCTGAATCTGCCCTTCCATTTGGACAATCTGATAAAACTGCGGCAAGTTAAAGTTGATAAAACTTGATCCGTAGGTAAACCGATCATGAGATGAAGAATAAAACCGGCTGACGTCGCGAACCAACTCTTCCTTACTTCCCTCACAATGAGAATAGATTTCCACCCGGTTGGTTTCATCCAGAATATAGATATTAAAACTTTTACTATCTTGCGTATTTTCGAAGAAAAATTGAATAATGCCCTCGCTGGCAAAACCATCAACCACCGCAGGCAAATGTGTCTCTTTGGTATTAATTTTCACCGGCAACCCATGCAATTTGTTATTAGAAATTGCCCCATAGAATTCCACGGCATTTTCCAATTTCTGTACAGATACATTTAGACGTTCAAAGAACAGCCCCCAAGTCTGACCGGCAATGCGTAATGCTTTAAAACGACCTGGGTCCTGACGATTGCTGGATAAACGTAATTCAATACATTCAGATACCAGTTGCTGGATACGAGTTCGGATAAGCCCTCGTAAATGTTCGCTGTAACAGAACACTTCAACCGCCGCTGGCGGCGCAGCATCTTGATGCATCTTGCCCAATATGGTCTTCAACGCTTCCAGTACAGATTGTTCACCACTAAAGTGTAAGGTCCGCACTTCATTCCATGAATTACGGTAAAGCAAGTCAATACTTTCCACCAAACACTGTTGCGATTCACCAAAACTGAATACATCAAGCTTACGGAAATCAAAATGTACAACCTGATTAGAGAACTCAGCCGTCGGATCTTTCTCCAAATTGACAATAATTGCCAAATGGCGAATTTCACACGGACTATAAAGTGCTTTCGGTGTCGGCGCTGGCAAACGGATGGGGAAATGAGCGGAAATATCATTAATCAATTCATGCAGTTTCAGCTCATCACATTGGGTGTCGCCATGATGAATATGGACACACGATTTTTCCGTTAACAAGCCATTAAAGTAGGTCCACGACACTAGTTTATTGAGATAACGATTATATTCCAGAGGTTGATGACCAATAATCGATCCAATCGTCGGCGCCTGATTGTAAAGATACCAACCGCTGCGGTTCGCACGTCCTTGAGGAACATAGATAAATGTTAAATTTGTCTCTGACAGGTCTGGCGAAATTTGCGGATTAACCAGCGTTACTTTTCCTGGCAATGCTTCAAATGCAGCATAAAGTTTACGCGTCAGCACACCAATATCCTGTGGACTGGCACTGACACTCAGATTATTACGGCGGGCAAAACGGATAAGATTACGATAGCTCTGCATCATGGTATCAAGCAGTTCATTATGCGCATCACGAACTTGTTCAATTTTCCATGAGTTGCGGTTATCCAAAACATTCAACCGCTCTGGTTCCCACTTCCACTCATAGACCAGTTGAGTCAGAACCTGGCGTCGCCATCCAATGCAACCTTTATCATCCTGATTAAGAGAGAGCTTTTCACAGACTTTTAAATAAAAACATCGACGTATTAGATCTAAACGGGTCGTATCGTTAATTTCCGTCAGATAACGGGTAACACGCTCAAGCATCATACTGTATGCATCAAGGCCAAAGGAGACTATTTCACCAGCATGCAAGCGCTGTTTCATATCCATTGCCAGTAACTTACCATTGGGATATTCCCAAGAATAGGCTTCCAGTAATAAGCTTTTTAATACGGCTTTATAAGGGGAATCGATACTTTTGTAGAGTTGCCATAAGCTAGCGCCAAAATACTCTTCAGCGGATAGTTCACCCAATCCACCGAGATCAAGCCACTCATTTGGCGTCAAAACACCTTGCGCATAAAGGGATAAAACATATTCATCATAATGACGTTCTTCTTCTACGGGCACCATTTCCCATAACAAACGCTTACCCGCCATACGTACAGCGGTACGGTAAAATTCATCAAGTAATAGAATATGCTGAGTAGAACCGCAGTCCTCACCGCCGAGACTACCACTCGCATTATGGCGAAAGCGGTTTTCATCAATAAGAAAAAAGTTAACTTCAATACCAAGCGCTGCCGCCCACTGTTCAATAAGCGTACACTTACGTTGCAGCAAAAGGCGCTCATCATTATCCAGCCATGACTGATGACATACCCAGATATCTAAATCAGAACAACCGCTCTGCCCGATTGATGAGGTACTGCCCATTGAGTAAATACCGGTAATAGGCAGTTCACCATTGGCAGGCTGTTCTATGAAGTGATCTAATTTACTTTCTAAATCATTAAGATAAGATTTTTGTGCTTCATCATGCACGAAAAAACATACGCCATAGGGAACATTACCGTTAATGTAGCCTGGCATCATCGGATGATGATAATGCAGTAATACTGGCAGTAAACTGTATACCTGCTTAAATTCCGCACTCATGGCGGTAGAGGCGCGTTCTAACCTGAGTTGGTTTATCGCATCCAGTCTCTGCTTCAGTGTTTCGATATAAAGGTACAAGACGTCTCGCCCAATTGAGTTCCAGTGCCCAGATAAATCCCCCGTTTCCGGTTGTTATAGCTTGATGGAATTATTTAGAATGATTTTTACCAATTTATTACCGGAAACGTGATCAATTTAACACCTTGTCGATAAACCGTAAAGTCAGTAAAGCAATTGAATTGCGATGTCCTATCGTACGAAAAATCAAATAATACATTGTTATATATAGAAATAATCAAAAAAACCATACCGTTTATACTTTCTTATACGAAAGAAATTTTCTCCGTCCATTTTTTCAAACTAATACGCATAATACCTTGTTATCATCAACCCGATAAAAATGACTCCGTTCGCTATATTTTAATTAATGATTCTTTTCATTCAGGATTCCTTAATTACAGAAATAGTTTACTGAAAAAGTTAATTCATAATTAAATCAATCTACTTTTCATTGCCATAAAAATAATTTAAAAATTAAAATTTATTTTACACTTTAACATAACCGACATATCTTCTTCTCAGCCCCTGGCTGGAAAAAAAACGGCTGAAGTGTTAAAACGAGTACTATGTTTTTCATTTATATGACGGCTGAAAATGCCTGAGAAATACAAACATCTATGTCAACTAAAACCATCCGTATCGCAACCCGGCAAAGCCCTCTGGCTATGTGGCAAGCGCTGTATGTTCAGCAAAAACTACAACAATATCATCCAAATCTGGAAGTTCAACTGGTCCCAATGGTAACCAAGGGCGATGTCATTCTGGACACGCCTCTGGCAAAAATCGGAGGAAAAGGGCTGTTTGTCAAAGAGTTAGAATTAGCTCTGCTTGAAAGCCGAGCCGATATCGCGGTCCATTCAATGAAAGATGTCCCTGTCTCTTTTCCAGAAGGGTTAGGTCTGGTCACTATTTGTGAACGTGATGATCCTCATGATGCTTTCGTCTCTGCCAAATATCATTCTCTTGATGAATTGCCAACAGGCAGCATTGTCGGCACATCAAGTTTACGCCGTCAGTGTCAACTCCGTGAATTACGTCCTGATCTGATTATCCGTGACCTTCGGGGCAATGTTGGAACCCGCCTGAGCAAGTTGGATAATGGCCACTATGATGCAATCATCCTCGCCGTCGCAGGATTGAAAAGGTTAAAACTGCATGAGCGTATCCGTACGCCATTGACGGCAGAACAATCATTACCTGCCGTTGGTCAAGGAGCGGTAGGAATTGAATGCCGCCTTGACGACCAGCAAACACAAACTCTGTTAGCACCATTAAATCACTATGATACAGAAATCTGTGTTCTTGCCGAACGGGCGATGAATACCCGGCTAGAAGGGGGCTGCCAAGTACCAATAGGTAGCTATGCCATTTGGCAGGATGGGAAAATCTGGTTGCGGGCATTGGTTGGCGCTCCTGATGGCAGCGTTATGATTCGCGGTGAGAGAACGGTTTTACCAAAAGATGCTTGCCAGGCAGGAATTGAATTGGCAGAAGAGTTGTTAGAGCGTGGTGCGCGGGAAATTCTAACCGAAATTTATCGAGGAAATCCCCCCACATGAGCATTCTGGTGACTCGCCCTGCTCCTGCCGGAGAGGAACTAGTCAGAAAGTTACAGGCTGCGGGAAAAACAGCCTTCAGCGCACCCTTAATCAATATTCACCTAGGTTCAGAGCTGCCACAGCTAGCTGAGAAGCTTAACCATCTAAATACCTGTGATATGGTATTTCTGTTGTCAAAAAATGCAGTTTATTATGCAAACTCACAGTTAAATAAAATTAATCTATTATGGCCCGACAAGCTGATTTATTATGCTATTGGCAGATCAACAGCTCTGGCTTTTCATCAACTAACGGGTATAAATGCTATCTGGTCATCAGAAGGTGAGACCAGCGAAATCCTGCTAAAACTACCATCACTACATCAGGTTGAAAATAAACAAGCTTTGCTGCTCAGAGGAAATGGCGGACGTGAACTTATTGCCCGGACGCTGACAGAAAGAGGCGCCACAGTTAATTATTGTGAATGTTATTTCCGCCAGCCAGTAGACTACCCGGCAGCAGAATTCAGTGCCCACTGGCAAAAGTATGGAGTACAAACTTTAGTTGTAACCAGTGGCGAAATACTGCAACTGTTATATAACTTAATACCCGAAAGTGATCGAAACAGGTGGTTATTGCATTGCCGCCTGATTGTGGTAAGCGAGCGTCTTGCACATACCGCCCGGAACTTGGGCTGGCAGGATGTTAAAGTTGCAAAAAGTGCAGATAACGACGCCTTAATTCAGGCACTAGAATAAACTGACATGGGATGCCCACTATGACGGAGCAAAAACAGTCCGCCGAGACAGTTGAACAAACAAAAACTACGGTTGAAAACTCGCAACAGCCCGAAACCGAGCCTCAAAAGCAAAAACGTTCTGGCACGCTAAAAAACATGATTGCTATTGCAATCATGCTAGCAATCGGCGGCGGTCTTTATTATTACGGACAGCAACAAAGCCATTTACTGAGTGCGGAGAACCATGAGCTACGCCAACAACTGGAATCACTGAAACAACAGCAATCACAAGATAAACAGCATATTGAAGCGCTGTTTAAAGAACAATCACAGACTTTAAGCCATTTCGCCGCACAAAATGGTCAACTGGGTAATAGCCTGCAAGAGTTACAGGCCAAAATCTCTGCGTTATCCAGCTCTGATGTAAAAAGCTGGCTACTGGCACAAGCTGATTTTCTGGTCAAAATGGCAGGCCGGAAATTATGGAATGATCAAGATATAGTCACCGCCGCCGCTCTGTTGAAAAATGCAGATGCCAGTCTCGCTGAAATGAATGATCCAAGCCTGATTGAAATTCGTCGGGCAATTACACAAGATATCAGTACATTATCCGCCATTAGTCAGATTGATTTTGACGGCATTATTCTACGAGTTAATCAGCTTTCTAACCAAGTAGATAACCTGCGTCTGGCTGACAATACAACCGATGGTTCGCCAATGGACGAAGATAATGATGAATTAACCGGTACACTATCTGAATGGCGCCAGAATCTGAGCAAAAGCTGGAAGAGTTTCATGGATAATTTCATTACCATCCGTCGCCGGGATACCGCAGCAGAGCCATTACTGGCGCCAAATCAAGATATCTATCTACGCGAGAATATCCGAGCCCGCCTGTTGATTGCCGCCCAAGCAATACCACGTCATCAAGGTGAAGTTTTTAAACAGTCATTAGAAACGGTTTCAACTTGGGTTAGAGCTTACTTTGATATCAACGATCCCAATACCAAAGCATTCCTGGAAGAAATCGATTCATTAAGCCAACAGCCTGTTTCCATCACTGCGCCAGACCAACTTTCAAGCCAGCCTTTACTGGAAAAATTGATGCAAACCCGGGTTCGCAGCTTACTTTCCCAATCCTCTGACACTAATCAGGAGGGTTAAGTTATGCTGAAAGTTCTATTACTGTTTGTGGTACTCATTGTTGGTATTGTGCTTGGCCCAATCGTTGCCGGCCATCAGGGATATGTTCTGATTCAAACCGACAATTACAACATTGAAACCAGTGTTACCGGCCTGTTCATTATATTTGTTCTTTTACAACTGGCACTCTGCCTCATTGGCTGGTGCTACCGTAGAGTTATACGCACAAGCTCACGTACCCGTGGCTGGTTCCTTGGACGCAAACGCAGCCGTGCCCGTGCTCAAACAAAAGCAGCGCTGATCAAACTGGCAGAAGGTGATTTCAAACAAGTTGAGCAATTACTGACCCGTAACGCTGATCATGCAGAACAACCTGTGGTCAACTATTTACTGGCGGCTGAAGCAGCTCAACAACGCGGGGATGAATTCCGTACCAATCAATATCTGCAACGTGCGGCAGAAGTCGCAGACAATAATCAGTTACCGGTGGACATTACTCGTGTACGCATTCAACTTGCGCAAGGTGAAATTCATGCAGCCCGTCATGGTGTAGACAAGCTATTAAATCAGGCTTCGCGCCATCCAGAAGTCTTACGCCTGGCTGAACAAGCTTATATGAAATCAGGAGCTTACCAGTCACTGATTGATATACTACCGGTAATGGAAAAAATCCATCTACATGATGAGTTACAAATTCACAAATTGCGCCAGCAAGCCTATATCGGCCTGATGAATCAGTACATGGCAGAACAAGGCAGCGAAGGCTTAAAACGTTGGTGGCATGATCAAAGCCGAAAAATTCGCCATGATGTGGCTTTACAAGTTGCAATATCTGAACATTTAATTGAATGTGATGACCATGAGACGGCACAAAAGATCATTTTGGAAAGTTTAAAACGCCAATACGACGAACGTTTACTCTTATTGATCCCACGCTTAAAAAGCGAAGATCCAAAGCCGATACAAAACGCTTTGGATCATCAGTTAAAACAACATGGTTCAACTCCCCTGCTAAACAGTACGCTTGGACAAGTTGCTTTGCGCCACGGAGAATGGGAAAAAGCGGTAAAAGATTTTAAAACCGCATTAGCCCAACGTCCTGATGCACATGATTATGCCTGGTTAGCAGATGCATTGGATAAACTGCGTAAACCAGAAGAGGCCGCACAAGTTCGGCGCGAGGGATTAATGCTCACTTTGAAGCGCGAGAGTAATGTAGTGAAGAGTGATCTCGTTAATAGCAATAGTGTTAACTAACACTGTAACGTCGTGATCTCTCATCCACTATTAGCAAGTCTTCATGCCGATGATTAAAAATGCCCCACACGGGGCATTTTTCTAACCATATTTTCTGGCAAAATCTTCATCGGAAGTGCAAAGATAAATAATAAATTCAATAAATGCGATAAGTACAGGGATAAATGTCCAGCAAAATAGCAGATATAAAACCCCCATACCGATTTTGCCCAGATAAAATTTATGAGCGCCAATGTAACCAAGAAAAAACGCCAACAGTGCAGCAACAATTCGGTTTTTACTACCAGAAGAATAAGCCTTTATCATTGCGCCACAATGTGGGCATGATTGTGCAGACTCATGCAACATTCGACCACAACCAAAGCATCCAATCATTTTTGACATTAATATTTCCCTTAAGATAAGTTTAGGAACGAAGTAACCGAATTAATTTTATAGCAAAAAACTAACCATCATATTTTCAGTTGTGTTTATATTAGATAGTAATACCTAAACAGTATATAAACCTACCAAATATATCTTTTAGAAATAAAAAAAACACCTACCTTAAAAACAAAGATAGGTGTACAAATACAATCAGGTCTACAGACGGATAGTGCCTCACTCAACGTTGAGTCCGGCCGGCGATGAAAAGAAAGTTATATCTTACTCATCTGTGACATGGACAATAGGCACCGATAATCGGCTCTGCATCATCCCTGGGTTTATGAAGCATATGCAATCATAAGAAATAGGATGAGCATCTACTCCTATAATAATGCATTTAGCGTGCCAACTTTTATTCAAATGAAAGCTGCCTCGCTTCATCAGCTATTTCTCTATTTATTACAACAAGAAATCGAATCACCACAAAATCCATTTTATGCACTGTCTCTTATTTGAGACAAAACATAAGGCATTTATTATTTTCATTATAATTCAATTCGTTATAAGTCTCTTATTTGAGACAGCCAATATATCAATTGTCGTCAAAATACAAAAAATAAGAAATTCCCATATAAAACAAATAGTTATTTTCAAAAAATAATCCACTAAATTTTCATCAGCAGAGAACAACTTGAAGGTACATGGATAGGATAAGGAAACAAAAAGTCGGGGGGGACAAAAGGGATAAAACGCAAAAAACCCTGCAATGCAGGGTTCTTTTAGAATTTGGTCGGCGAGAGAGGATTCGAACCTCCGACCCACTGGTCCCAAACCAGTTGCGCTACCAAGCTGCGCTACTCGCCGAAATTTTCTGTATTTTCTATTCTTCTTTTCTCTTTTTTATGGTGCGAAAGGGGGGACTTGAACCCCCACGTCCGTAAGGACACTAACACCTGAAGCTAGCGCGTCTACCAATTCCGCCACCCTCGCGTGTCATAAAAAAGATGGGGTGGCTAATGGGACTCGAACCCACGACAACTGGAATCACAATCCAGGGCTCTACCAACTGAGCTATAGCCACCATAACAGCTATTTACTGCTTAAATACCTAAACTACCAACAGCGTAATACATCACCGCAGCTCTTGCACGCAAATAATGGCGCGCCCGACAGGATTCGAACCTGAGACCTCTGCCTCCGGAGGGCAGCGCTCTATCCAGCTGAGCTACGGGCGCTTAACGCCGTTGCGGATGGGGATAGTACGGATTTAATGATCTACTGTCCAGTGCTTTTTTAAAGAAATGATGCGTTTGATTACACCTTGTTCATTTCGTAGATAAAGCCAGCCCTTAATTTCCCTACTCACTACCACCGTGACAGTAAATCAGTCGATCAGACCTTGAGTTTTTTACCGTTAAAAAGCTTCACCAGCCAATAAATCAGTGACACTATCAACAAAAATCCCCCACCTACCAGCAATGAGAAACGGGTATCCGGGTTAATTGCCATACCGATCAACACACAACATAAAAATGCCAATGTCAGATAATTGACATAGGGGAACAGGATAGATTTAAAACCATGTTGTTTCAGTGCTTGTTGATGGTGCTGACGAAAACGCAATTGGCTCATCAGAATAACAAACCACGGCACCATTCCCGGTAACACGCTGGCACTGTATACATAAACAAAAACCGCCTGCGGATTTGGGATCAAGTAATTCAAACTAGAGCCTACTATCAAGCACAGGATTGTAATAGCAATACAGATTACCGGCACCCCATTCTTTGACAATTTCGTCAGTGATGAAGGCAACTGACGGTTTTGCGCCAACGCATAGAGCATCCGTCCACCACTGTACATGCCGCTGTTACAGCCGGAAAGCGCAGCCGTCAATACAACAAAGTTAATCACGGCTGCCGCTGAGGTGATCCCGACTTTGGTAAATGTCATTACAAACGGGCTGCCCTGTGAACCCACTTCTGTCCACGGAAATAATGTAACGACAATAAAGATCGCGCCCACGTAGAAAATCAGGATACGCCAGAGAATATTGTTAATCGCTTTCTTCAATGTCACCTGAGGGTTCTTCGCTTCCCCCGCAGTGATACCAACCAACTCCACCCCCTGATAAGAGGCAACCACAATACAGAGCGCAAACAAAAACCCTTGCCAATCACCCGCAAAGAAACCGCCATGCGCAGTCAGATTATCTAACCCAATAGGCTGCCATTGATTACCAATACCGAAAAATATCAATCCCAAACCAATCAGGATCATGACGATAATTGTGGTCACCTTAATCATCGCAAACCAAAATTCCAGCTCGCCATAAAGACGTACCGCCGCGAGGTTAGCCAAAGCGACTAATGCCACTGCAACCAATGCTGATACCCACTGAGGAAGTTCAGGGAACCAGAACTCAGCATAAACCCCGATAGCCGTTATTTCTGATATTCCTACCGCCACCCACATAAACCAATAGCCCCAAGCGGTGAGGCATCCCCAATATGGGCTGAGATATTTATGACCAAAAGAAGCGAAAGAACCCGTGACAGGTTCAAGAAACAGCATTTCTCCCATCGATCGCATAATGAAAAAAACAAAAATTCCGGCAATAATATAAGCCAGCAAAACGGAAGGGCCAGCCCATTTCAGTGTACTGGCCGAGCCCATAAACAGACCGACACCAATTGTGCCGCCTAATGCGATCAGCTCTATATGACGGGCTTCTAAGCCCCGTTGCAAGCTATGTTGTTGATCTGCCATAAATTCCCTGTCCATTGTTATATGTTGTAATGTGTAAATAAAAACGCACAAGACTGATGTTAATCAGCCATAAAAAGGTCAGGGATCAAAACATGTTTTTCCACTGAGTGGAATAAAAAATTATCCAATAATTAACTACAAATAGTGAAAACCCGGCAGGATCAAACTGTTAGATAAATATTGTGGAATAAATTCATTGTATCGACTGACGAAAGCATCACCTGTCGAAAATTCACACAACAGGCAAGAAGCGGATTTACAGACGACCACTGTAATAATATCCAAGAAATTTCAGTAATTTAAACTGGCGACGAATACGGCTCGGTTGTGATAACAAGCGATAAAGCCATTCAAGCCCCAAATTCTGCCATGCTTTTGGCGCACGTTTTACATGGCCGGTAAATACGTCATAAGTACCGCCAACTCCCATATACAACGCATCCGAATGAATTTTTCGACAGCCACGCATAAAAACTTCCTGTTTAGGCGATCCCATTGCAACTGTCACAATCGCCGCACCGCTGGCATGAATCCGTTCAAAAACAGCATTACGTTCTTCTGGCGTGAAATAACCGTTCTGACTGCCAACAATATTGACGTTCCACTGTGCTCGCAGTTTACTTTCCGTCTGTTCCAATATCTCTGGTTTACCTCCAACCAGAAAAATAGGCGTGCCTTCTTTGCCGGCACGCTCCATGATAGCTCCCCATAAATCAGCGCCCGCTACACGAGAAATTTCAGCACCCGGGTATTTACGGCGAATAGCACGTACAATACTGATACCATCAGCATACAGATATTCTGCGTCACTCAGCAGTGTACTTAAAGCTTGATCTTCCTCTGCCGTCAGAACTTTTTCCGCATTAATCGCAACTAAAGTACCCGTTTTTACCTGTCCGCGTTGAAAAATATGGTCAAGAAAGTGCGCCATATGGCGGAAGCCCCAAATATTCAAACCACGAATACTGTATTTAGGAATATTGTTTAGCTCCATTTTCTTTCCTCACATTGCAACGGACGTTTTTGTGATACAACCAAGTTGCTAGTCAGATACTTTTTAATCAGCCCCGCACTCTCAAATAACCAGTACAACAACTTAGCAATTACCAGACATAAGCCAAAAATAATACAGAAAAACACCACACGGGAAACAAATGAATCCACTCCTTCGCGAGCTAACACAATCATGTTGAAGATCGCGCCAAAGCAAAATGCCTGCAAGATAGCGGCCTTATAACGATTAGTCTCCTGTTTTCCTAATTCATAAATCCAGTCAAACCACTTAATTATCAATCCAACAACAATCGCACCAACCGGAATAAACAACACGCCCCCCATCACAACCAGAGAGCCTATCAGAGTCGGGGAGATTGCCAGACCAGAGTGGTTATCCAGTACTTCCCAAGTAAAATAATTCGCAGAATTCAACACAGCATCAGGTCGTCCTGGCCAAAGCCAACTTGGAATAAAGACATAGAAGTC
Organism: Photorhabdus akhurstii; assembly: GCF_019090985.1. Lineage (NCBI taxonomy): Bacteria > Pseudomonadati > Pseudomonadota > Gammaproteobacteria > Enterobacterales > Morganellaceae > Photorhabdus > Photorhabdus akhurstii. The sequence goes on from NZ_CP020335.1 coordinate 5,431,288, forward strand.
ACGGATAATAGGCGCTAACCCCTGAAAATCAATTTTGTCGTAGTTATTCAGCAGTAACGCAAAATTTTCCCACGGTGAGAAAGTATCTCTTGTCAGGTAGAGGAAAGTATAAAACGCTTCTGCACCACTGACATCCAAACTATAACGTTTGAGCGCCAACCAAAACATGCCAACAATCCCTATTGCACCCGCCGTTACCAACATCCACAAGGTTATCCAACCACGCACAATGCCAATAAACAGAAACAACGCGAACGCAATGATAATATTAGCCCGTGTTCCGCCAACAATGACATAAGTCAGTATCCCAAAAGCAACTGTGCTCATCAGAAAAAACAGCCAACGTAACTGTGTCGGCTTCAAGAAATAGACCACCAACATGGCAGGAATAAAGAAGTAAAAGAACCGTTTTAGGGCAACACCGGAAACCTGACTGGAAAAAATTTGACTGTACGACTGTAACTTAAACAGTAGAAAACCATTTTGCATAAAGAACAGCCCCACTGTCACCACCGCAACTGATGCCAGTAGTAACCATGTAAAGTTAGTTTCTACCCGGTTCATGGTAAATACCGGTGCTTTAGGCTGTATAGACGGCTTTCTTAGCCGTGTTTTATAACTGACGTAATAAATACCATAAAAACAGGTCGAAGCCAGTAGAGCATGTAGTAAGGCATCAACAGGCACCACTTCAACATCAAATTGGAAAACTAATAGACACGTCAGCGGGAAGCCAAAATAGAATGTCAGCAAATAAAGCAATGAGAAGAATATATTAAAATTAAAACGTACACGCCGGAATTCCTGATAAGTCAACGTCAGGATGAAAACCAGTGATATCAAGTAAACAACAAATAATCCGCCAAACTGCGTTAAAGTCATTGCTGCTCTCCCGCCGCTTTCGCTAGCGCCTGCCGCCAGCCATCAATAAAGTTCGGGCTAAAGAAAGCTATCGCGTTTCTGTCCAAGGAGAGCATCTGCCGTTGCGCTTCCGCAATCAGTTGGTTATCTAAAGGATCACCAGCGAAAAATACCGGCACTTGCTGTTCTGTCAAATCTTGCCAAAAAAGATTCTGACGACTGAGTACAAATGGCACGCCAAATTGTATCAACAGACAAATTGTTCCAATCCCTTGCTGGCGATTAAACATGAAATACCCTAAATCACAACGGCGCAGTAATGCCAGATAATCATCAAACGCCATATTTTGCTTAATAATGTTCAAATTTTCTGGCCGGAACAGTGATAAAGCAGCTTGTTCGACCTGATTAATATAAACCTGATTGTTTTCGGGATAACCCATTGGGATAATGATTCGCACCTTATCGCCAAACTGTTTATGAATAGTTTTCAATGCCGTAATATGGCGGTTCGATCGATCACCGGAATTCCCCAACAAAATGGTCATTTTGCCATCTTCAACAGGTGTTCTTTCTGCAATTGCCAAAGCAGGTTCCATTCTGGTTGGAAAATAGAGCAATGATGTTGGTACGTTCGGATGATGTTGAGAATAAAAATAGAGATCTCCACGAACCGCAAATACATGCCCTACCCGACGCTGTGCCAGACGACGCAAGAAATAGAATAGACGGAATTTTAACTGATTGGAGTCTTCATACAGATCAGCACCCCAGGCATGCCACCAAAACTGATTACGTTTGATTTTTCCTGACAACAGCGCCAACCACAAACTTACATTAAATTGGCCGTGAAAAAAAAACCGACAATCTCTATCTGAACGGGCTTGAACAATAACAGCCTGCGCCAGAGATTTTTTACTGTCGAAGAATGCCATCTCCAATGCCGGGCAATCATCCAATAAAGCGCGATTCCTGGTCACCACCATAAACTTCGGTTTGGCTAAAAAACCAATTTCTTGTGCTAAGACGTCATTAAAAAAGCGCAATACTGTTCGATTGTGATGTGGAATATCAGATCCCAAAACGTGAATTAGGGTTGTCATGCTCGCCTACGATAAATAAGAAATACACCACAACAAAGGGTGAAATAAATAATGTAAGTTGCCATATAGGCTTGTGCTGCACCTAATGCTCCGTTTACAGGAATGAGCCAATGGGCAAAACCAGTAAGCAGTAAAAACTGACTCACTTCTGTCAACACATAAAAACGCAATGCAGCCTTGGCAATCACCAGATAGCCAAAAACATAAGCGCCCACTTTCAGAACATCACCCACCAACTGCCAGGCAAAGAGATCACGCATAGCAGTAAATTTGTCAGAAAACAGTAACCAAATGGCAAAATCACGCAACAGCCATACAGTAAAACTTGCAACCGCCACAGCAGGCAAAACAAATTTCAGCGCCTTAATTATCTCATTTGATATTTCGCTCTTACCCTGCAATCGTGAAAGCGTCGGCAACAGATAAACAGTAAAAGATGCTGTGATAAATTGCAGGTAAGCATCGGAAATACTGCTTACACCTTGCCAGATACCTACATCGTGCCAACTATAATGCTCTGCCAGCAGATTTCGCATCATAATGTAGGCAACCGGTAAAGTAATAGAAGTCAGCAGAGCCATAAGGGTAAATTTGCCAAGCTGACCAGCCAGTACCTTATCCCACATGGGCTTAAAACTTGAAATAGATACCGCTTTGAGACGCCAAACCATCAATCCCGCGGGAAATATAATTAATGCAGGCACTAAAGCCAAACCCGCCAAGGCACCTTCATACCCACCAAGGAAAAAACAGAGATAATAGGCCATCACGCCAATCACGCTACCTAAAATAATCGCCAACGCATTCCTCTGGGCATCTCGGTATCCTTTCAAAATAGCCAAGAAATAGTTGGCAAAAGCAATCCCCATTTGAATAAAGGCGAGTGCTTGCACAACGGGCTCATAATCTTGATGACCAAATAACCCAATACTGATAGCACCGCTAAACAGCAAAAAAATTACCGCCAACAGCGTGGAAAACCCAAGGATAATGGCAGAAGATGTTCCCAGTACCGCACGCAATCTTTCCGGCTGCTGTTGATATTCAGCTACATATTTAGTCACGCCATTAAAAATACCAGCGCCAGCCAACACCCCAAGCACAGTGATAAGTTGACGGAAATTACCCGCCTGCCCAACCCCACTGGGGCCAAAAGCAACCGCCAGTAATTTAACGATCAAAAGCCCCACACCGATTTTTATCAGCGTGGAGCCCGCAGTCCATATTGATGCTTTAGCTAACGACATATCAGGCGAAGTATTCCCGAATATGTTTGATGACAATCTGCTGTTCAGCGTCTGTTATGTTGTAAAACATCGGTAAACGCACCAGACGATCACTTTCGCAGGTAGTAAAACGATCTTCCCCGTGGAAGCGACCAAATTTTTCACCACCGGGGCTGGTGTGCAGAGAAACATAATGGAATACCGTTAGCACACCAGCGTCTTTCATATAACTATTGAATGCTAAACGTTCTTCAACATCTTTCAGCTTGATATAGAACATATGAGCATTATGCTCCAACCCTTCCGGTATGACAGGCAATGTCAAGAGATCAGCATCAGCCAGCGGTTTTAATGCTTGATAATAGGTATTCCACAAGGCAAGGCGACGCTCATTGATTTTCTCAGCCTCTTCTAATTGTGCCCATAAATAAGCAGCCTGAAGCTCCGACATCAGATAACTCGAACCGATATCGCGCCAAGTATATTTATCAACTTGGCCACGGAAAAACTGGCTACGATTAGTCCCTTTTTCGCGAACAATTTCTGCACGGGAAATCAGTGATTGATCATTGATAAGCGCAGCACCACCTTCACCACCAGAAGAGTAGTTTTTTGTTTCGTGGAAACTATAGCAACCAATGTGTCCGATAGTTCCCAGCGCACGCCCTTTATAAGTAGACATTACCCCCTGCGCAGCATCTTCCACGACAAACAGGTTATATTTCTCTGCCAGAGCCATAATGGTATCCATTTCACAGGCCACGCCGGCGTAATGCACCGGAACAATCACGCGTGTTTTAGCTGTAATTGCTGCTTCGATTTTGGTTTCATCAATATTCATGGTATCCGGGCGAATATCCACGAATACAATGGTTGCTCCACGCAGCACAAACGCGTTAGAACTGGAAACGAAAGTGAAGCTCGACATAATAACTTCATCACCGGGTTGGATATTCAGCAAAATAGCCGCCATTTCCAATGCAGCGGTACAGGATGGTGTTAATAGAACTTTCGGACAATTGAAATGTTGTTCCATCCACTCTTCACAACGTTTGGTGAAACCACCATCCCCGCAAAGCTTACCGCTCTCCATTGCTTGCTTCATGTAATCTAATTCAGTGCCAACTACTGGTGGTTTGTTAAATGGAATCATTTCATCCCCTATATAACCAATACGCGGTGCTTTCAACAAACGCACCACTGCGTGTATAAAGGCGCAAAGCAGCGATGTTGCTGGTTTGTGTCGCAATCCTTAACTGCCGTATTTGGTGGCGTTGACACCACTGCTGCGCCGCCAACATCAATTTTGAGCCAATACCACAACCAATATTTTCTGGGAATACGGCCAACAAACCCATACGAGCCTCTCCAGCCCCAATATCTCGTAAAGTAACAAATCCTGCGGGTTGCCCACTATCTCCGTTTACCAGTAAACATTGATGATCAAATGTCCCCAATACCGCTTTTTCAACCCAAGTCGCGTAAAAACGACCACTATCCTGTGGTTGATACCACGGGGTTCGAAAACGACTTAAAGGAAATACGTTGGAAGCCACCTCTTTCAACATCGGGATATCCCGCCGCTCAGCCGAAAGTAGATTACTTTCAGAATTGTCTTTAGCATTTTCTATGCCAATCATTAAGGAAAAGTCGACTTCCCCTTCCACTAGCGAAAAGCCCAACGCGGATAAGCCATCAATAAGATCCAATCGCTGCGCAGGTACTTTAGCTTGCACTAAAGCATACTGATCTAACTGAGATGAGGTTAGCAGACCGGCATCAGATGTGAAATCAAGGCGAGCGGTGGACAACCCAAAATAGTGGCTATCCCACTCTAATGGTTCAATATTGGCGCGCACGGACATGGAGCAGATCCAGCAGATATTGACCATAGCCAGTTTTTGACAAGGATTTTACTGTTTCTCTTAACTGTACATCATCCAGCCAACCATTACGCCAAGCAATCTCTTCAAGACAGGCAATCTTAAAGCCCTGACGCTTCTCAACGGTCTGTACAAAAGTGCTGGCCTCAATCAGACTGTCATGAGTGCCAGTATCCAACCAGGCAAAACCACGCCCTAACAACTCAATGTTTAGTTCTCCACGTTCCAAATACATCTGGTTAATACTGGTAATCTCTAGTTCACCTCTGGCAGAAGGCTTGACCTGCTTAGCAAAATCTACTACTTGATTATCGTAGAAATAGAGTCCCGTTACCGCCCAGTTGGATTTTGGCTTTTCTGGTTTTTCCTCAATAGAAAGAACGCGGAACGCGTCATCAAATTCCACCACCCCAAATCGCTCAGGATCCATCACTTGATAACCAAAAACAGTCGCCCCTTTTCCACGAGACACAACATTTCTCAGTTTTGGGCTAAACCCTTGTCCAAAGTAGATATTGTCTCCCAATACCAAACAGCAAGGCCCGCCGTTGATGAACTCCTCACCAATCAAAAATGCCTGAGCCAAACCATCCGGCGATGGCTGTTCTTTATAGCTTAAGTGAATACCAAATCTGTCGCCATCACCTAATAGTCGGCGGAAAGAAGGTAAATCTTCTGGCGTAGAGATAATCAAAATATCACGTATCCCTGCTAGCATGAGTACTGACAAAGGATAGTAAATCATCGGTTTATCATAAATTGGCAGTAATTGTTTGGAAACACCCTGTGTTATCGGATGCAACCGGGTTCCTGATCCACCTGCCAGAATGATCCCTTTCATATTTACTGCCCCCATCGTCATTCAGTTTTTACCTAATCCAAGGCGTTCACCGGCATAAGAGCCGTCTTGAACTTTACGCCACCAGTTTTCATTTTCTAAATACCATTGAACTGTTTTGCGAATACCTGATTCAAATGTCTCTTGTGGCCTCCAGCCTAGCTCACGCTCAACTTTTGCCGCATCAATGGCATAACGCATATCATGGCCTGGGCGATCCGCAACATAAGTAATCAAGTCTCGATAATAAGCAATGTCCGCTGGTTTCTCAGGACAAAATTCTTCCAACAGCTCACAAATCGCACAAACCACATCAATATTTTTGCGCTCATTATGACCACCAATATTGTAGGTTGTGCCCGGTTCAGCTTCTGTCACAACCAAATAGAGCGCTCTGGCATGGTCTTCCACATACAACCAATCGCGAATTTGTTTCCCTTCACCATATACCGGTAAAGATTTTCCTGCTAATGCATTTAAGATCATCAGTGGGATCAATTTTTCCGGGAAATGGTAAGGGCCATAGTTATTAGAACAATTGGTGATAATGACCGGTAAACCATAAGTCCGGTGCCATGCTCTTACCAGATGATCGCTGGACGCTTTGGACGCCGAATATGGACTGCTTGGCGCATAAGGTGTTGTTTCGGTAAAAAAGCCCTCTTCATCATGTAAATCACCATACACTTCATCTGTTGAAATGTGGTGAAAACGGAAAACAGCCTGTTTCTCTTCGCTGAGTTTCTGCCAGAAAGCACGCGCAGCTTCCAACAAAGTATAAGTACCTACAATGTTGGTTTCGATAAATGCCGCCGGGCCATCAATAGAGCGATCCACATGGCTTTCTGCCGCCAGATGCATCACACAATCCGGCTGATATTGCTCAAAAACTCGATCCAGCGCTCCACGTTGACAAATATCAACCTGTTCAAACGCATAACGAGAGCTATCTGCAACTGGGGCAAGAGACGCCAGATTACCGGCGTAAGTCAGACTATCAACCACAACCACGCTGTCTTCTGTATTATCAATGATATGCCGCACAACCGCGGAACCAATAAAACCCGCACCACCTGTGATTAGAATACGTCTCAACGCCAGACTCCTTTTGTATCCACAATCCACTTCTGTTTAATTTCATGACTGTTTACAGCTTTAAACTGATTATGATCCACCAACATCAACAGGATATCTGCTTCTTCCAGCGCCTTTTCCAGATTAACTAATCGAGCTATTTCCTTCAAGGAAGCAGGTAATTCATGAACATGAGGTTCTACAGCCAGAGTTTCACCTGCATGCCATTGCGCAATCATATCGGTGATATGCACCGCTGGGCTCTCACGCAAATCGTCAATATTTGGTTTAAACGCCAAACCAAAACAGGCAATTTTCACTTCGCTTGCGCGTTTTCCACTTTCAGCTAAACAATCCGCAACAGCCGCTTTCACTTGATCCACAACCCACAATGGTTTGTCATCATTAACCATACGTGCGGTATGAATAAGACGTGATTGTTTCGGGTTTTGAGAAACAATAAACCACGGATCAACTGCAATACAATGACCACCCACGCCAGGACCTGGTTGGAGAATATTTACACGCGGGTGACGATTTGCCAAGCTGATCAGTTCCCACACGTTGATCCCTTGATCAGCACAAATCAGGGAAAGTTCGTTGGCAAATGCAATGTTTACATCTCGGAAACTGTTTTCTGTCAGCTTACACATTTCTGCCGTTCTTGAATTAGTGACAACACATTCACCTTCAAGGAAAATTTTATACAGCTCGCTAGCTCTGGTCGAAGATTTTGACGTCATACCGCCAACAACGCGGTCATTCTTAATTAATTCAACCATAACTTGTCCTGGCAACACACGTTCAGGACAGTAAGCGATATCAATATCAGACTCCTCTCCAACCTGTTGTGGGAAAGTTAAATCAGGACGCGCTGCGGCCAGCCATTCCGCCATCTGCTCCGTCGCGCCTACTGGTGAGGTAGATTCCAGAATAACCAGATCACCTTTTTTCAGCACCGGAGCTACAGATTCGGCTGCGGAACGGACATACGTCATATCCGGCTCGTGATCGCCTTTAAAAGGCGTCGGAACAGCTATCAGAAAAGCATCTGCTGGTAACGGAGCAATCACGGCTTTCAGGTAACCGCCTTCTACGGCAACTTTCACCACTTTGTCTAGATCCGGTTCTACAATATGAATTGCACCACGGTTGATGGTTTCTACTGCATGCTGATTCACATCCACGCCAATGACTTTCTTATTGCGGGATGCAAACGCTGCCGCCGTTGGCAAACCAATATAACCAAGACCAATAACAGAAATAGTTTCAAAGCTCATAGTGTCACCTGATTTTTTTCAAAGCGTCGAGAATACGTTGACAGGCATCGCCATCCCCGTAAGGATTATGAGCGCGGCTCATTTGCTGATAGGCAGCATCGTCTGTCAACAATCGAGTCACCTCTTCCACAATAGTTTTTGTTTCTGTTCCTACCAAACGTACCGTTCCAGCATCAACCGCCTCTGGCCGTTCAGTCGTGTTACGCATCACTAACACCGGTTTTCCTAAAGAAGGAGCTTCTTCCTGAATACCACCAGAATCTGTCAGGATCATATAGGCATGGTTCATTAGATAAACAAATGGCAAATAATCCTGGGGTTTGATGAGAATAATGTTATCAATATCATGCAAAATGCGCTTTACTGGCTCACTGACATTCGGGTTTAGATGAACCGGATAGACGACTTGCACATCTGGATGAGCGCGGGCTATCTGTGCCAAAGCTTCACAAATTCGCTCAAATCCGCCACCAAAACTCTCACGACGATGCCCCGTCACTAGGATCATTTTTTTATTAGTATCAATAAACGGGTAGTGCTTCGCTAGCTTACTTCGCATTGCCTCATCATTCATTATTCGATCACGTACCCACAGCAATGCATCAATCACTGTATTTCCGGTAACAAAAACTCGATTATCTGTAATTGATTCTTTCTGTAAATTCTTACGAGAGTTTTCCGTCGGAGCAAAATGATACATTGCCAGATGTCCAGCAATCTTACGGTTCGCCTCTTCCGGCCAAGGGGAATAAAGATCACCCGTTCTTAATCCAGCTTCAATGTGACCAACAGGGATACGTTGGTAGAACGCAGCCAAACTGGTTGCCATCGTTGTTGTCGTATCTCCGTGAACCAATACAACATCAGGCTTAAATTCTGCTAAAACAGGCTTTAATCCTGCCAAAATACGACAAGTAATATCCGTTAGATCTTGCCCTGATTTCATAATATTGAGATCAAAATCGGGAGTGATCTCAAAAAGGTGTAACACCTGATCCAACATTTCCCGATGTTGGGCGGTGACACATACTTTCGCTTCGAAGGCTTCATCCTTTGCCAATGCGTGTACTAGCGGAGCCATCTTAATGGCCTCCGGCCGAGTACCAAACACAGTCAACACTTTCACAGTGACTCTCTTATAGTCAGTAACTTGCAGATTTTCCTGCAAACAATACTCTTAATGCTATTTACTCCTGCTGCTGGAGTTGCAGAAGATATCCCTTCAGAAATAGTTATTTCTAATAATTATCTGATTATTTACGCGAACATTTAACCAACGCCACGCCGGCACCCACTAAAGCACCAACTGCCCCCCACATGATCATCAAGAACATTCTACGAGGACTATCTCTGGTAATCGGCTCCTCTGGTGTTCTCAAATAGCGGTAAGCCTGGAATTGATCCTGCGTCGGGAGAACATCCAATGCTGCTAACATTGCAATATTCTGGTCATAGTCCACATTATACTTAGGCCCTATTGCTTCTAAAGTCTCAAGTTGAGCCTGTAACAACGGCGCCCCTAACATAAACATTTTTGAATCGGGCAACTGATCCACCGGCATATCCGTTTGATTGCGCCGAATCCCTTGTTTTTCCGCAATTTTCAAGGATTGCTGTAATACATTCATTTCGCGGTTATAAAGCGCTTTAGCGACCATTTTCTGGCGCTTAACCAGTGCATCCACAGATTGGGCACGGGTAACCCATGCACCTTTTACTTCATCATTTAAATGAGTACTGGCACGACTATTGGCAAAAGCAATGTACTGGCGCAGGAGTTGATTTGCTTGTCCAGAAGACTCAGCGGTCAATTTAATGCTGTCATTCAGCACTTTTTTATCATCATGGGGAATAAACTGAATATTATTGACTAATTCATCTAATAAAGCCGCATCAGCTCTGGCATCGCCCTCCTGCTGCTGCTTGTAATAATCAGATTTCAACCAGAATTCACGGCGAGTATCATATGCTGCAATCTGGGTGATGAACTCCTTATAGGCTTCTTCTGAAATAGACGGTAACTGAGTTTCCGGTGAAATGTTAATGTGAGTATCCAGATTGCGCAAAAATTGCTGCTGGGAGTAATAACTCCCCAACTGATTAGTCGTAGGCAGATCCGTGATTGCTGTGGCACTCCATTTTTGCTGCATCAAATAAGATGCTCCTAGCGCCGCGGTTGCGAAAATTATTGCCAGTACAACAATCCATATCTTTCCACGCCATAGCGCACTGCACAAGGCTCTAATATCCAGCTCATGCTCCAGAGCTTGTTCATCCTGAATAGATTTCGTTTCTGATTTTATCACTGCACAGAACCTCTGCTGATAATAGATGTTTAATGGTTAGCTGAACGGCGCATACGACGCTTTTGCCGTTTAATAAAACGAGCTACCTTCCATACACGCTTGAGGCAATAGCCATACAACACAAATGCAAGCAAGAACAGTGCCAACATTACCCACTCAGGCACAAATTCCAGCCATTCTCCGGTAATTCCGATAGCGGCTAATAAAGCGGCAGCAACAGTGATTAAAATAAAAGCCTGACGAGATGAGAATCCAGACCGCATAATTAGGTGGTGAATATGTTGCCTGTCAGGAGAAAATGGACTCATCCCTTTCCGTAACCGGCGATACATAATAGCAACCATATCCATTAATGGAATGGCAACAACCCACAACGCAGTAACTGGATTAACAGGGCGCTCATTCCCCTGAGTAGATTCAATGAGCAGCCAGATAATGGTAAAACCAATCAGTGTACTGCCCGCATCTCCCATAAATACTTTGAAGCGTTGGCTTAATAAACCAAGATTAAGAACAATATAAGGGAGAATGGCAGCAATAAATGCAAAACACCATAATGCTAGTGCCGTATTACCACTTTGATACAGTAAGATCCCCAAAGCACCGAAGGAGACACAGGATAATCCACCTAATAATCCATCTATCCCATCAACCATATTGAATGCATTGATAGCAGCCCAGACAGCAAATAGTGTCACAACATAACTAAACGGTCCAAGTGTCATGTCCCAAGGGCCGAAAGCATAACCAAGACTATCTAATTTCAGGCCAGCAAAATACATCATCGCAATACCAACCAGAGCTTGGATGGTTGCCCGGACCTTAACGCTGATATCAAAACGGTCATCCAATGCGCCGACAAATACCAGTAAAGTGGCACAAATTAAATACAGCCACTTATGAGGTATAAACTCGTTTGTTATAACAAAAGTAAAACAGATCCCAGCAAATACCGAAATCCCACCCACCAGAGGTACTAATCCCTGATGATGCTTACGATAATTAGGTCTATCAACGAGGCCAATCTTCTTTCCTACAATACGCGCCATAAATAAAAACGCAAACGAAAACAGGAAAATGCAAAAAACTTCGATACTCATACTGGGAATATTCACGATAAAAATTCTCCGTGAAAAACAAATATAGCCTGGTTATTTATTATCCACAGGTACATGGTTTTTCTGGCCAGGAACCAACTTCATAAATTCTTCGCTTCGTGAGGGTATTCTTCTTTATTTATTCACTGTAGAAAAATTAATAACCTTTACATCTATGTATGACACTATTGGGAAGCAATATTATGCAAAATACATGCCATATATAGTGCTATAACAATATAGTGGATAATAGTGGATACAAAAAACGCCACGAAACTGTGGCGCTGATTAAAATGATCATGAACTGAGTTAAAAACTATGAACGTTTCATCATGTCAAAGAAATCGTCATTCGTTTTGCTCATAGCCAGTTTGTTGATAAGGAATTCCATCGCATCAATTTCGCCCATCGGATGAATAATTTTGCGCAGAATCCACATTTTCTGTAGCTCTTCAGAGGTGGTGAGTAGCTCTTCTTTACGTGTACCAGAACGGTTGTAATCGATAGCTGGGAAGACGCGTTTTTCAGCAATTTTACGGGAGAGATGCAGTTCCATGTTACCAGTACCTTTGAACTCTTCGTAAATCACTTCATCCATCTTGGAGCCCGTATCCACCAACGCAGTCGCAATAATGGTCAGACTTCCGCCCTCTTCCACATTACGCGCCGCACCGAAGAAACGTTTCGGACGATGTAACGCATTAGCATCCACACCACCAGTCAATACCTTACCGGATGCAGGGACAACAGTGTTATAAGCACGTGCTAAGCGAGTAATAGAGTCAAGCAGGATAATCACGTCTTTTTTGTGTTCAACCAGACGTTTTGCTTTCTCAATAACCATCTCCGCCACCTGAACATGGCGAGAAGCTGGCTCATCAAAAGTAGAAGCAATAACCTCACCTTTTACCAGACGTTGCATTTCAGTAACTTCTTCTGGACGTTCATCAATCAGAAGTACCATCAATACACAATCTGGATGATTGTGAGCAATATTAGCAGCAATATTTTGCAGCAACATCGTCTTACCCGCTTTTGGTGGCGCGACGATTAGACCACGTTGTCCACGGCCAATCGGCGCCGCCAGATCCAGAACACGAGCAGTCAAGTCCTCAGTGGAACCATTACCACGCTCCATACGCAAACGGCTATTAGCATGCAGAGGGGTTAAGTTTTCAAAAAGAATTTTACTGCGGGCATTTTCTGGTTTGTCAAAATTAACTTCGTTAACCTTCAACAGAGCAAAATAGCGTTCACCTTCTTTAGGTGGACGGATTTTACCTGAAATTGTGTCACCGGTACGGAGGTTAAAACGACGGATTTGGCTAGGAGAAACGTAGATATCATCGGGGCCGGCAAGGTAGGAGCTGTCTGCTGAACGGAGGAATCCAAATCCATCCTGCAATATCTCCAGCACGCCATCACCGAAGATATCTTCTCCGCTTTTCGCATGCTGCTTAAGGATAGAGAAGATAATATCTTGTTTACGCATACGGGCTAGATTTTCCAGCCCCATATTTTCGCCGAGTGTAATCAGTTCAGATACCGGCGTATTCTTTAATTCGGTAAGATTCATAATGGTGGGTTCTTAAACTCGGGGTATATCTCGAACTATGAACGTGAATAGTATGGCAGCGTCATCGATCGGTGCCTGTTTATTTTGTACAAAAAACAAATCAGACCTTTAATACGTTATTCATATAAAAAGGTAATAATTTGAAGTACTAAGATTGAGCTCAAATAAGACTGACAGGCTGTCAAAAACGCTGTTGAGATAATGCTGAAACATTACTGATTTCGATAAAAACTATCTCAACGTAACGAGCTATACGCCAGATTATTCCCGTATAACCCATTGGATATTTTAGACTATCCAGAGATAACAGACTTATCAGACACTACAGATTATTCAGTATGCAACATACTTCTAACATGATGTATGTGATACAAGCAGTGGCGCTAACTTATCACGCTTCTTTACGGACGTCTAGCGGTCAATGAAAGAAATAATAATATACGCTAAACGCCCGGTATTAATGTGAGCTCACTTCAATCAGAGATTAGTATCCAAAAATTCTTTCAATTGAGTCTTTGACAATGCTCCCACTTTAGTAGCAGCAACCTGACCATCTTTAAACAGCAACAGAGTAGGAATACCACGGATACCATACTTAGGAGCTGTTGCCGGGTTGTCATCAATGTTCAATTTAGCGATAGTCAGTTTACCTGAATATTCTGTGGCAATTTCATCCAGAATAGGCGCAATCATTTTACATGGCCCACACCAGGCAGCCCAAAAATCGACAAGAACTGGACCTTCTGCGTTAAGAACATCAGTATCAAAGCTAGCGTCACTCAAATGAATAATTTTTTCGCTCATTTTTTACTCCAAAGAATAATTTTTTACCATGCTAGTGTAACATTACTGATATAAGGTTGCCTTTATTTCAGTGGATACACTTTCGTAAGACAATGGTTAACTGATATTCTACCACACTATGAGTAAAACACACTTGACAGAAAAGAAGTTTTCCGACTTCGCCTTGCACCCCAAGGTTATAGAAGCTCTTGATAATAAGGGTTTTTCTAATTGTACACCGATACAAGCATTGACATTGCCTTTCACTGTCGAAGGTCGTGATGTCGCGGGGCAAGCGCAAACCGGTACGGGGAAGACGCTAGCATTTTTAGCGTCTGCTTTTCATTATTTACTGACTCATCCCGCAGCGGAGGAGCGTCAAACCAATCAGCCAAGAGCGCTGATTATGGCTCCTACCCGCGAACTTGCTGTACAGATTTACTCAGATGCAGAAAATCTGGCACAGGTAACGGGTTTAAAGATGGGTCTTGCCTACGGCGGCGATGGTTACGACAAGCAGCTAAAAGTACTGGAATCTGGTGTTGACATTGTTATCGGCACTACCGGACGTCTGATCGACTATACCAAACAGGGGCACATTAATCTGAATGCGGTTCAAGTTGTGATTCTTGATGAAGCTGATCGCATGTACGATCTCGGTTTTATCAAAGATATCCGCTGGTTATTCCGCCGGATGCCACCAGCAAACGAACGTATGAACCTACTGTTTTCTGCCACGCTCTCTTACCGAGTCCGAGAATTGGCATTTGAGCAAATGAATCATGCAGAGTATGTCGAGGTGGAACCGCTACAGAAAACGGGACACCGTATCCGCGAAGAGCTGTTTTATCCTTCTAATGAAGAAAAGATGCGCCTGCTTCAAACGTTATTGGAAGAAGAGTGGCCTGATCGCTGCATCATTTTCGCCAATACAAAACATCGTTGTGAAGATATCTGGGCGCATCTGGCTGCTGACGGACATCGAGTTGGGTTACTAACCGGTGATGTAGCACAAAAAAAACGGTTACGCATTCTAGAAGAATTCAGCAACGGCAATATTGATGTTCTAGTTGCCACTGATGTCGCAGCTCGTGGATTACATATTCCGTCAGTCACTCACGTATTTAATTATGACTTACCCGATGATTGTGAGGATTATGTCCACCGCATTGGCCGTACTGGTCGTGCAGGTGAAAGCGGCCACTCGATCAGCCTGGCCTGTGAAGAATACGCTCTAAACCTGCCAGCAATTGAAAGTTATATTCAGCACGCTATCCCGGTCAGCAAATATAACAGTCAAGCCTTGCTGCAAGACTTACCGGCTCCTAAACGCCGCTACCGTTCGCGTTCAGGAAACCATCAGCGCCGTAACAATTTGTCGCATCGTAATAATACACCACGTAATAACCGTAAACGTTCAGGCTGAATAATGATGCTGAGTTCTTCTTCGCTCTATGCGGCTATCGACCTGGGTTCAAACAGTTTTCATATGCTGGTTGTGCGTGAAGTATCCGGCAGTATGCAGATACTGGCACGAATCAAACGTAAAGTCAGGCTGGCCGCCGGATTAGATAAAAATAACCGTTTATCTCAACAGGCGATGGAGAGAGGCTGGCAATGTCTCAGGGTTTTTTCTGAACGCTTACAGGATATACCACCATCACAAATCCGTGTTGTTGCTACGGCAACTTTACGCATCGCTGAAAATTCAGACGACTTTGTGAAAAGAGCAGCAGAAATCCTTGATTGTCCGGTTAAGGTAATCAGTGGCGAAGATGAAGCTCGGCTTATTTATCAAGGTGTTGCCCATACAACTGGCGGCCCTGAAAAACGTCTGGTTGTCGATATTGGCGGTGCAAGTACAGAGCTGGTTACGGGGAATGGGGCAAAAGCCTCTCAGTTATCCAGCCTAAGTATGGGTTGTGTTACCTGGCTTGAAGGCTACTTTAATGACCGTAGCCTGACGGAAGAGAATTTCGCCAAAGCCGAAGCTGCCGCACATGAAACGTTGAAACCCATTGCGCCAAAGCTTACCGAACAAGGCTGGCAGATTTGTGTAGGCGCTTCCGGCACCGTTCAAGCTCTGCAAGAAATCATGATTGCTCAGGGTATGGATGAGCTGATCACTTTGCCGAAACTTCAAGAGCTCAAACATAAAGCGATTGAATGCGGTAAGCTGGAAGAACTGGAAATAGAAGGGTTAACGCTGGAACGGGCTTTGGTTTTCCCAAGTGGTCTGGCTATCCTGATAGCGATTTTCCAGGCATTAAATATTGAAAGTATGATCCTTGCGGGTGGCGCCTTACGGGAAGGTCTTGTTTACGGCATGCTGGATTTACCAATAGAGCCAGATATTCGTACTAGAACACTACGTAATATACAGCGCCGTTTTCAGTTAGACGTTGAACAGTCTCAACGAGTCAAACAATTGGCTGAACACTTCCTACCACAAATTGCGAAACCTTGGGAGCTGGATAGCCGATGTCATGAATTATTACAAAGTGCCTGTCTGATACATGAAATTGGCCTGAGTATTGATTTCCACCAAGCTCCATCACATGCAGCCTATCTTATCAATTATCTCACTCTCCCCGGCTATACGCCCGCACAGAAAAAACTCTTAGCCACATTACTAAAGAACCAAAGTGGCCCCATTGATTTGTTTTCCTTCAATCAACAAAACGCCTTACCTCTGATACAGGCTCAACGTTTATGTCGTCTGTTGCGGTTAGCTATCATCTTCGCCAACCGCCGTCGAGATGACACTTTCCCTGCGCTACGTTTAAAAGTGAGTGGTGAAACGTTAACAATAACGTTACCTCATGGCTGGCTAATGCAACACCCTCTGAGGGCAGAGTCTTTACAGCAGGAAATTCAGTGGCAAAGCCATGTTCAATGGCCACTTGTTTTAGGCGAGTCGGATACTCAAACCTGAATAAAATCGTTTTCCCTGTATCTCTGTGATACAGGGAGTCTTCAATATATTTACGACTTATTTTTCTGCCCAAGCCCTAAACGCGATTTGATATCCGCGATACGCGATTGCCCTTTTTGCATTCTTTCTTCGGCAGTCACTATTTTTTTATCTTGCGGCCAATGTAAGTCATCCTGCGGCAACTCGTACAAAAAACGACTGGGTTCTGGGCGGATTAACTCGCCATATTGACGACGCTCTTTACATAAAGTAAAGAATAGCTCCCGTTGAGCACGGGTGATCCCGACATAAGCCAATCGTCGCTCTTCATCAATATTCTCTTCATCAATACTGCTCTGATGAGGCAATAACCCTTCTTCCATGCCGACCAGAAATACATAGGGAAACTCCAACCCTTTGGAAGCATGTAGAGTCATCAATTGCACCTGATCAAACTCCTCACCATCCTCATCTCGCTCCAACATATCCCGTAATGTGAAACGCGCGACCACCTGAGATAAAGTCATTGGTTCGTTCAGTTCATCACCTTTCAGCATTTCACTCATCCAAGTGAACAACTGATTAATATTTTTCATCCGCATCTCAGCCGCTTTTGGACTCGGTGATGTTTCGTACAGCCAACTTTCATAATCCATACCGTGTAGTAGATCACGTGCAGCTAGCAAAGGATCTCGTTCAACCTGGCGAGTTATCTCATCCATCCAGTGAGTAAAACGCTGTAGTGCCGCCAAACCTCGGCCGGTTAGATTTTGGGCCAAACCAAGATCAAAACTAGCCTGATAGAGACTTTTATCGCGCTGATTCGCCCATTCACCCAGTTTTTGAATGGTAACCGCACCAATTTCACGTCTTGGTGTATTGACAATTCTTAGGAATGCGCTGTCATCCTCAGGATTAGTCAGCACCCTCAGATAAGCTAGCAAGTCCTTAATTTCAGGGCGGGCAAAGAAAGAAGTGCCACCAGAAATCCGATAAGGAATGCGGTTTTGCATCAACATCTTTTCAAACACGCGGGATTGATGATTTCCTCGGTAGAGAATGGCGTAATCTTTATATTCGGTCTTATTGATAAAGTGATGCGCCATCAGCTCCCCAATAACCCTTTCCGCTTCATGCTCTTCATTATTAGCGGTAATCACTTTTAACGGATCGCCATACCCCAGTTCAGAAAAAAGTCGTTTTTCAAACACATGGGGGTTATTAGCGATTAAAATATTAGCCGCTTTCAGAATACAGCCAGAGGAACGATAGTTCTGTTCCAGTTTGATCACATTAAGCTTCGGGAAATCCTCTTTCAGGAGCACCAAATTTTGAGGTCTTGCGCCGCGCCATGAATAAATAGACTGGTCATCATCACCCACCACCGTAAAACGAGCCCTTTGTCCCACCAACAATTTCACCAGTTGATATTGACTGGTATTGGTGTCCTGATATTCATCTACCAACAGATAACGGATACGGTTCTGCCAACGCTCCCTGACTTCTTCATCACGCTGCATTAGCAAAGTCGGTTTGGTAATCAGATCGTCAAAATCCAATACATTACAGCTCGTCAGATGTAAATCATAACGACGATAACATTCAGCAAACTGATGCTCCTGAGCAGAACGGGCCAATGCCAAAACTTGCTGTGGAGAAAGCAGATCATTTTTCCAGTTTGAGATAGTAGAAATCAATTTTTGCAATAGATCTTTATCTTCTTCCAGTAAATCGGCTGTTAAATCTTTCAACAGAGCCATCTGGTCTTGATCATCAAACAACGAGAAATTGCTTTTCATTCCTAACGCTTTGTACTCGCGCTTAATGATTTCCAATCCCAACGTATGGAAAGTAGAAATCATCAACCCCTTCGCCTCTTTGCGCCCCAAAGTTTGTGCTACACGCTCTTTCATTTCCCGCGCAGCTTTATTAGTAAACGTCACAGCGGCGATATGGCGAGGCTGATAGCCACAAGTACGGATAAGATGAGCAATTTTATTGGTGATCACTCTAGTTTTGCCGGAACCTGCTCCCGCCAGAACCAGACAAGGACCAGTAACAAATTCGACAGCTTGTTGTTGGCTAGGATTTAATCGCATGATGTTTAATAAGTTATATCAGGACAGTATCTCAGGGGGATAGAATTGTAGCAGAAAGAGGAGAAAGGAAACGCGGTTTTCTTT
Organism: Photorhabdus akhurstii; assembly: GCF_019090985.1. Lineage (NCBI taxonomy): Bacteria > Pseudomonadati > Pseudomonadota > Gammaproteobacteria > Enterobacterales > Morganellaceae > Photorhabdus > Photorhabdus akhurstii. The sequence goes on from NZ_CP020335.1 coordinate 5,450,412, forward strand.
ATGAAGGAAAAGGATTCTACTGGTTGATAAATATTAAATGCAAAGAGGGAGAATTTCTCCCCCCTTATCTTTAATCAACCGCCAACAGCAATACGTTTCATATCTGTCATGTAACCACGTAATACGCGGCCAACAACTTCAATTGGGTGGTTACGGATAGCTTCGTTTACATCGCGCAACTGGGCGTTATCGATACCGTTATCTACAACCGGCTTACCTAAATCACCCGCCTGTAGCGAACCCATAAGCTTCTCTTTCAGCAAAGGAACCGCAACATGAGAGAACAAATAGTTACCATATTCCGCTGTATCAGAAATAACGACATTCATTTCGTACAAGCGTTTACGAGAGATAGTATTCGCAATCAGCGGTAATTCATGCAGAGATTCATAATAGGCAGACTCAGCAATAATACCGGTATCAACCATAACTTCGAATGCCAGTTCAACCCCGGCTTTCACCATAGCAACCATTAAAACGCCATGATCAAAGTATTCCTGCTCACTGATTTTGCCATCACATTCAGGTGAATTCTCAAACGGAGTGTTACCCGTTTCCTCACGCCAACCTAACAGTTTCTTATCATCATTGGCCCAGTCAGCCATCATACCGGAAGAAAATTCACCAGAAATGATATCATCCATATGTTTCTGGAACAGCGGCGTCATCATTTCTTTTAACTGTTCAGACAATGCATACGCTCGCAGTTTTGCCGGATTAGACAGACGGTCCATCATCAGAGTGATACCACCTTGTTTCAGTGCTTCTGTGATGGTCTCCCAACCAAACTGGATCAATTTTCCTGCATAACCCGGCTCAGCGCCATCTGCCACCAGTTTGTCATAACACAGCAGTGAACCAGCCTGTAACATACCGCACAGAATAGTTTGCTCACCCATCAGATCAGATTTCACTTCTGCCACGAAAGAAGATTCCAAAACGCCGGCGCGATGCGCTCCTGTTGCCGCGGCCCATGCCTTAGCGATTGCCATGCCTTCGCCTTTAGGATCGTTTTCCGGGTGAACTGCGATCAAAGTAGGCACACCAAAACCCCGTTTGTATTCTTCACGCACTTCAGTACCAGGACACTTAGGCGCGACCATCACCACAGTGATGTCTTTACGGATTTGTTCACCGACTTCAACAATGTTTAAACCGTGGGAATAACCCAGTGCAGCCCCCTCTTTCATCAACGGTTGAACTGCGCGAACAACAGAAGAGTGTTGCTTATCTGGCGTCAGGTTAATGACCAAATCAGCCTGCGGTATCAACTCCTCATAAGTACCGACTTGAAAACCACTTTCCGTCGCTTTACGCCATGAAGCACGTTTTTCTTCAATGGCCTCTTTACGCAGGGCATAAGCGATATCCAGACCGGAGTCACGCATATTCAGGCCCTGATTCAGCCCTTGCGCTCCGCAACCGACGATAACCACTTTTTTGCCTTTTAAATATCCTGCCTCATCAACAAACTCTTCCCGCGCCATAAAACGACATTTACCTAACTGCGCCAACTGCTGACGCAAATTCAGCGTATTAAAATAATTAGCCATTAGTGACTCCGTATCATGTTGTGCTCAGCAATGAAGTGCTGCGACTGTTTTTTAGATTTCCTCACCCTGTGAGGGTTTATATATTTTCAATATATGACATGAAAGCCATTGCTTAAATTGATATATTAACAATACTACATTGCATTTTATGCAATACAGATTATTGGACAGGAAAAGGGGGAATAAGCTATGGATATACGCGATCTCAAACTGTTTCTACATCTGGCTGAAAGCTGTCATTTTGGCCGTACAGCAAAAGCAATGCATGTCAGTCCATCCACATTATCTCGCCAGATTCAGCGTATTGAAGATATTTTGGGGCATCCACTATTTTTACGGGATAATCGCACTGTAAAATTGACCTTTGCAGGCGAGCAATTTAAACAATTCGCCCAACAAACACTGCTACAATACCAGCAATTAAAACACTCACTGAATCAACAAAGCCCATCTCTAAGTGGCGAGTTACGTCTGTTTTGTTCAGTCACCGCGGCCTACAGTCACTTACCACAGATCCTAGACCGTTTTCGTGCAGAACATCCTATGGTTGAAATCAAACTCACTACAGGTGATGCTGCAGATGCGGTCAATAAGATACAGTCTAATGATGCCGATTTAGGTATCGCCGGTAAGCCGGAAAAACTACCAGATAATGTTAGCTTCACCAAAATCGGTGAAGTTCCTCTGGTATTGATTGCACCTTCCCTTCCCTGCGCTGTACGCGCACTCGTCATACAGAAGTACCCTGACTGGAATAATATTCCCTTCATTTTGCCGGAACACGGCCCTTCACGTAAGCGCATTGAGCACTGGTTCCGTCACCATAAAATTAACAACCCGTTGATTTACGCTACCGTGTCCGGTCATGAAGCCATTGTTTCTATGGTTGCATTGGGTTGTGGAGTGGCATTAATTCCCAATGTCGTTGTAGAAAACAGTCCTGAACCGGTACGTAATCGCATATCTTCATTGGACAATATTTCTCTAGTAGAGCCGTTTGAGTTGGGAATGTGTGTACAGAGAAAACGGCTTAATGAACCCTTAATTAAAGCGTTTTGGGGATTGTTATAACAAACTGCTTTAACAGGTCCTTTTATTTATTACAAGCCTAATGCAACTTGTTTTCGGTATTATGCCAATATACTTATAGTTTATGTGGCCTAATTCACAAAGAACATAAAAATATAACCATATTGTTCTCATGATAATATGTTTAATATAAGTTATAACCAATTAAAATAATCATATAAAAATATTGGCTCCGCATTAAATTTTGGTCATTAATTATGTTACGAAAGAAAATACTTTTAATTATATCAAGCAGATAATAGCTATTTAACGTTGAGTAATTCAGATATTGTTAAGATTGGCTAGCAAAAATTAAATATTCCACCCGCGAAAAACAGGTGGAGGATAATTCTTTACACCATGTCATAACGATATTTTACAATAGTGAAATTATTTTCACCTAGATACCAGAGGAGGCAACCTAATAATAACCACTTAATAGTTTTGTGATGACATAGTAACTAATAATAATTATTTAACGAGTTAATATAATTTAATTAAAAAATAACACCTAGGATTTATAATAATTATATTGAATAATTAATTCAAACACACACAATAATTTAATAAAGGACACCATCATGTTACACAAAATAGACAAATCACCGTATTTTATTAAATTCTATAAATTCCATCTACAAGATCTGGTTTTCTCTTATAATATGCAAACAGAATGGCATCATCATCCTTGTATCCAATTGAGTGTATCACCACATAATTCACTCATGAGGATTGATACCGAAAATGAATCGAGACAAGCACATGGATTCATTATTTCTTCTAATATTAAACATAAATTACACTCGGAAGGGCAACTCTGTTTTAATTTACTGATAGACCTAGCCAATCCACTATGTCATTTATTACTACATCAAATGAGAGGTTCAGATATCATATATTTAAATCAAGAATCATCCAGTTTAATAGCAAATTATTTTATTAGTTGTTTACAATCAGAAACCTCTCCAGATATTTTCATCTTAAACAACCTTTTAGGTAAAATAGAAGATTGCCATTGTTATCAGGATAAACGAATCATGAAAGCGGCCTCTCTTATTACTGAATTACCGGTTAAATGTATATCTTCTCGTGAAATATCAAATCAGCTCTATTTATCCGAGAGTCGATTCTTGCACCTATTTAGAGAAAAAATGGGAACCAACTTCCGTAGTTATCTACTATGGAAGCGTCTGCATCATGCTATTGATGAGATACACTCATCAGATTCACTGACTTTACTAGCTTGTAATAGCGGATTTTCCGATGGCGCACATTTCAGCCGTACCTGCATGACACTATATGGATTAAGACCTTCTGAATTAAAACATGCCAGTAAAAACAAAATGCAACAAGCACAACAAAAATATTTCAATTTATCATCAACATTAGCAGGTCTAAATTTTACAACGCAAAACATCTGTGTTATGAATAAATAATATTTTTGATATATTACCTAAAATAAATAATTTCTATTTATAACCGTTATTATCAAAGCCAGTATGTTAGAGATTCTGTATCATTTTATTCCTAATAGCACATTTACTATATTATGCACTCTTAGTAATGATACAGAATTCAGAATAACACCATAACAATACAACCCAATAAACCTTCAATCTACGACAAATAAAATATACAGAGTAAAATATCACTATTCTGTATTAATCATTCATTTTAATGATCTATGCTCTTTCAGATAATTTTCCACCCATTTAGCGATCCGACGAGTGTCTTTATAAGCCCCTAACATCAGTTCAGAACCACGACTACTCAACCATTTCCGCCCAACGATAAATAACCCAGGATAAGGGGTTTTCCCTCCTTCCGCATGGCCATTTTTGCAAATGAATCCATTAGCATCCACAGCGCCGGGAAGCGTCAACCATTCCGTATTATCCTTATACCCCAAACACCAAATAACCGTATCTGCCTCATATTGATTGCCAGAAAAATCACATAATTTATTGTCTTTTACATCAACTAACCTATTCGCTATTTTTATATCCAAAGCTGCTAATCGATGGTTTTTCAGATCGCCACAAGGGATGGGATTACGCCGCCGCATAATTTTCCCGACCAAACTGTAATAATTAGCAAATAACAAGCCACTTTTACTTAACCACCAAAAAATATCTTTGCCCAGTATTCTGTTAGGTAAGAGAGGACGGGAAGAACCGCAAAATAACGTCACCTTCGTCGTTGCAGCCAAATCTTTAGCAATCTGACGGCCACTCGCGCCATCACCAACGACAGCGACTCGGCTGCCTGCTTTAATTTGTTTTGGCTCCCGATATTGATCTGCTCCGATTTGCTGTATATCAGTAGAAAGTTGTTCGGCAAGCGCTGGAATATCAGCTAATTGATTAGCGCCTGTTGCATTAACCAAACAAGGCGCGTGAAATACTTTTCCATCTTTTGTTTTAACACGATAGCCATTTTTATCATGCTTCACTTCAACCACTTCAGTTTGAGTATGTATAGCAAGGTTATGATGTGAAGCATAGCGCTCAAGGTAATCAGCAACTTCATTTTTATCTGGATAACCCTCTTTAATTCCAGGAAATGGTAAGCCATGAAGCTGAGTCATACCACGTGAAGTGAATAACAGCATATTATCAGGACGCCTGCGCCACACATCACCAATACGCGCTTCTCGCTCTAATATGCAGACATTAATATTCTTAGCCGCAAGAATAGCCGCTAAACTTAGTCCGGCTTGACCGGCACCCACAATTAAGCAATCCATTTTCATCATGCGTACTCATTTTCTAATTTGGTATTTATCTATATTTTATTTTTATCATTATCGAAATCTTAGGACAATGAAAAACTTGCCAAAAGAACACTCAATAGATCAAAAAACAACGAACTTCACAAAAATATAAAAGACAATTAAAAAATTTACTTGAATTAACTGGTCATATTCGTACTAAAGTGAATATTTTGAATAAACCAGCTATTTTTAGCATAATTTTAACAATATTGACAAATCCATATAATAATCCAAGCAATAATATAGCCAATTTATTCAATAAAAATAAATTATTAATGACTATCCTTTTTGCCTACGTAACTTATGCTTTATTGCTATAACTTATAATAAACAAAGATTAATTTATCTACTCTTTACCCTACCGGAGATGAAAAAAATGGAAAATATCAAAAATATATATGACGGTATAAAATCTCGTGGCGGAAATCCGCTAAAGTGGTTAATAGCCGATGTCGACTTACTCTATAAGCTGTCTAAAGAAGAGCAACAAGAATTAAAAACCTGTTTACTTAAGGACGCTTTTCATTTCCATTATCATAATAACCCTTACTATAGAGATATTTGTGAAAAACAAGGTATTAAGCCAGAAGAGATCCAGAATTATAATGACTTAGTTCGCATCCCATTGATACCCGTTGCAACTTATAAATCAGCCGAAAGTCACCGTTTATTAAGCAAGCCATTATCTGAAATCGAACATGAAATGCGCTCAACGGGCACAAGCGGAATTCCTAGCGTTTATCGTCGTTGCCACGATACGATGGATCATACAGTATTGGCTGTCTATTCTAATTATCGCAGTATGTTCAAAGTATCCGGCGGTGCTGGCTTATGTTTATGCCCGTCAACAGAAGATATTCCAGAAATGGCGCTGGTTAAAATCTTTAATTTCCTGACAGGTCTGTTAGATACTCGACGCTATATGATTAATCAGGACCGCTTTTCTCCAGAAGATTCACTGAATCAATTAATCCAGTGGAAAGGCAAATTCACCCGGCATTTAATTGGTCCTCCATTCATGATCCATCGTTTTATTACGTTCCTAAAAGAGAATAATACCAAGCTCACTTTAGATCGCGATAGCATGGTAATTACTATGGGCGGCTGGAAACGTTTTACCGGGGATATGATCTCCCGCAGCGAATTGAATGCAGATATTGAAGAGTGGCTGGGCATTCCAGCTTCCCGGACACGTGATATGTATGGTCTGGTTGAAGCAAACCTTCTTGCCATCGAAGATGAATATAACCATAAACATGTTCCCCCTTATATTCATTTCTCCGTTCGTGATCCTAATGATTTAACACGTGAGCTACCCGATGGTGAAACCGGACAATTAGTGATCTTAGATCCACTTTCTGTTTCCACTCCCGGCATGTTACTGACAGAAGATTTGGTCTACTTGCGTACCGATCCTAACAAATCCTGGCGCAATTCTCAGCGAGTTCAGTTTGTTATGCGTACCGCTGCTGCTAAAGAGTTTGGTTGCTGTGCGGTCAACCTTGAGAGAAAAATGTCAGACGATGAAGGTACCTCAGCTACACCCGCTGTATAAATAGCAAGGTGGAATTATGTTTAACAACATCATTATTGACAACTTTTGCAATCCTGACTGCCAGGGGGCGTTATCCACCCCCACCATTAAATTGGCATTAGGTAACCCTGTATGCGGTGACAAGGTTGATATCGACCTGACACTGGATAACCAGGGACGAGTAGATAATGCCTGTTTTCGTGCATGGGGATGTACCGCCTCCCTGGCAATGTCTAACCAATTTTGTCGCCACGCTAAAGGTAAAACTCTCGAAGAATTGAACGCATTATCGCCTGAGGGCATTAATGCGTTATTAGGCGAGTTAGAACCCGCACAACAACACTGCCTTGATATGCTGCATAAGCTATTCGAGCAGCTAAAGGGAAAAATATGACAAGCTTATACTTCGACTACAACGCCACAACACCGCTCAGTGTTAAAGCGCAGTTGGCGATTAAAGATGCAATGTCTATTTTTGCTAATCCATCCAGCCACTACAGCTTAAGCGACATGGCTAAAAAGTTGCTCATTGACGCCAGAAGATCGATGGCTTCATTAATGGGCACAGTACCAGAGCAAATCCTGTTTACATCAGGAGGAACTGAAAGTAATAACCAAGCCTTATCCAGCTTGTTAGCAACGCTTCCCGGTTCGGATCTGTCTGCCCATCATGTTATTAGCTCTTCCATTGAGCATCCTTCTGTTCTGGCGCCATTACTCTGGTATCAGCAACGCGGGCTTCAGCTAACGCTGATCAACCCCGACAATCAAGGGCGGATAAGTGTACAAAGTATTCGGGAAAACCTACGGCCACAAACTCGCCTGATCACATTGATGGCGATTAACAACGAAACCGGCGTGATCCAGCCCTATGAAGCTGTCGCCTCTTTAGCAAAAGAGGCCGGTGTTTATCTGCATATCGATGCAGTACAGGCTATTGGTAAACTTCCTTTTAGCTGTGACACACTTTCTGGCGTAACGACCGTCTCTTTCTCCGGCCATAAATTTAACGGCCCGAAAGGTATTGGCGGGCTCTACCATGCACCGGGGATTCAATTAAATCCCTTGCTGCATGGTGGAGGACAAGAACAAGGAGTACGCAGCGGCACTGAGAATACCTTGGGCCTCGCAGGATTAACGGCGGCAGCTAAAGAATCACTGAACGGATTGCAAGAACGTTTCAATACTTACAAAACGCTCAGAGAAACTTTACTATCCCTGTTAGAACAGCATCGTGTTAACTACCTGATTAATGGCAATACCAATCCAGCGTTTCAGGCACCTTGGACACTCAATTTAAGTTTCCCAGGTATTCGTGCTGAATCATTAGCCAGCAGGCTAGATTTACGTCACGGCATCTCTTTATCTCTAGGATCAGCCTGTAGCAATAACAAATCAACCCAACGTTCTCACGTTCTGGTTGCTATGGGATTACCCGATGATCGTATTGATAGCGCAGTACGCATCAGCTTCGGATATACCACAAGTCAAGATGATATTGAGATATTGGCTAACGCCATCAAACAAGAAACGTATAACTTACTTAAAATTTCAGGGCAATCTTTAATCACCCAGGAATAATAGCAAAATGACAGTGAAAAGACGGTGTGGCAGGAATAACGCTTTTATTAATGATACTTATATTCCTGTGCCGAAACTCCGCCAATCTTATTTAAATTTTTAGGGGACATTAATATGAAACTATTTGAATTACTTCAATCTCAAATTACTGAATTAACTGATATCGAACCAGAAGATATTACTCTTGACACTCTACTTGATGATATTCATTTAGTGAGTCTGGATTTCGTTTCTATTCAGGTTGCTTTAAAAAGAGAAATGGGCATTCAACTGAATTTCGATAAGTTCCAACGAGACAACACAACGACAATCGGTGATTTTGTCAATTATGTCAGTGAATTAGCAAAATAATCATCACTAATACACTGGGATGTTAGCTGTCTATGACAACATCACAACACAGCTAACATTCATTTTTATGATGCTTTTATCTACCAATCCTATTATTTGGTTGTATTAGAAAATAAAGCATGTCACCAAGAAATGAATTTTGGAGATAATGTTTCATGAATATTCAAACAGGCTATCGTCGCGTTGCCGTCACAGGTTATGGTTCTATCTGTTCTCTTGGGCAAAATACCCAAGAAATTTGGGATGCAATCCTAAATTATCGGGTAGGCTATAAAAAGGAAGAACACCCAGACGCTTCCGTTGTAGCAAAGTTTTTCGGCAATATTCCTTTCTCTCCTGATGTATCACGGTTTTCCAAAAAATTATTAAAGAACCTACCCAAATTCAGCAAACTTGGGCTAATTGCGGCGGATGAAGCAATCAAGATGGCATTTGGTAACGATAAAGCCGCTCTTGACGAAAATTATTCCCCTTTTGAACGCGGCGTCATTTTTGGTACTGGCTGGGGTGGAGAAGATGCAACCGTTGAAAACAGCCATTCTTATGCTGATCAAGGCATTGCCTCACCGATGACCAATATCATGTCTATGCACAGCGTAGGGACAGCGGCGATTTCAATGAACTGGAATTTACGGGGATACCAAAATACCCCGGTTGCAGCTTGTGCAACCGGCAGTATGGCGATAGGCGATGCGTTTGAACTTATCCGCAGTGGACGCACTAAAATGATGCTGGCAGGTGGCGGTGAAAGCATCAGAGATCCATTCATCGTCTGGAGTATCGACATTCTTGGGGCACTGAGTAAAGAGCAGGAATCTGTCGAAAAAGCCTGTTGTCCATTCAGCCAAGATCGTAGTGGTTTCGTTATGTCAGAAGGGGCAGCAATATTATGTCTTGAAGACTATGACAGCGCTGTTGCCAGAGGCGCCAAAATATTGGCGGAAGTGATTGGTTATGGCAATTACTCTGATGCGTCAGATATGACTGCCCCAGCACCTGATTGCAAAGGACGAGTCATGGCTATTCAGATGGCGCTGGAACAGGCCAAACTCTCTACCTCAGATATTCACTATATTAATGCTCATGGGACATCAACCCCACTCAACGACATTAACGAAACCGATGTTCTAAAAATGAGCCTAGGCGAACACGCTTATCGTATTCCTATTTCCAGTACAAAATCCTATACAGGCCATCTTATTGCCGGAGCCGGAGCAATTGAATCTATTTTCTGCATCAAAGCAATAGAGACAGCAACGATCCCCGCAACTATGCACCTAAATAATCCTGATCCGCTATGCGATCTGGATTATGTCCCCAATATCCACCGGACTCACCAAGTTATTGACACGGCTTTAAATGTTAATTATGGCTTCGGTGGTACAAACTGTGCGCTTATTTTTAGGAAAGCCGACAGATGAACGTTCAATTCAGCAAAGAAGATCTCAGTCAATGGGCTAAATTCTCTGGCGACTACAATCCTATCCATTTTGATGAAAAAATCGCAAGAGAAGTTGGGTTGGGTGGTATTGCAGTACACGGCATGCTGGCAATGATCCCGCTCAAAAGCGGATACGATTATCTGTCACAACCAAATAGGGAAATGGGCAGACAGTGGCACGTTAATTTGCGCAATCCCGTCCCTCTGGATGCCTGCTATTGTGTTAAAACTAAGCATACTGACCGAAATGGGAAAACGACCTTTAATCTGCAAGACGAAACAACTAACCTGAAACCTCTAGTTGGTCACTATAGTTGTTTTGATTTTTCACAAAAAACTAGACTTCCTGAAAAACCACGTTGCCAAGTTCCCATACAAGAGACAATAAAAAAATCCCTTGAATTCAAACATACTTTTCCGGAAGTCAATGAATTCTGGATCTTTCTCGATGCTCTGATGTTTTATCTTTTCATGCAGCAAAGTGCCAAAACCGCACTAGCAACAGAATTTAAAACCTATTTTGGCAAACAAGAACATGATGAAACATGCCTCAAAGACCTTATTGTCTTGCATGTCATGCACACCGTGAGTTTTTCTCCCGCGCTGCTCAATCGCCAAATCCCAGATGAAATGCCGAATATCGAATATACGATCCTGCCAAAAGATACATTCGATGTTGATGGCTCGTTATACGGTACGTTGGAAATCCCGATCTGGCTGAATGGAGAAATCTCTTTAGTTGTTGAGATGAGCCTGATGGGAACAACAAAAAGAAAGCAGATTGCCAACTAAGATTTGATGAATGCGGTATTGGCAGACGGATGGCAAAAATTTAGAGGAATAACTTAATGAGTATCAGCACACCTTGGGTTTTTATTTCAGGAGGATCACGTGGTATCGGCAAAGGCATAGTAAAAATGCTGGCTGCTCAGAACTATCACGTGGTTTTTACCTATAAATCAAGCACAAATGAAGCTCAAACATTGTGTCAGGAAATTGAACAGCAAGGTTATCGCTGTGAGGGCTATCAATGTGATGTCTCAAACGCAGAAGAAGTGAAAATATTGTCAACAGAGCTTATCTCACGATATGGCTCTCCCTATGCCATCATCAATAACGCCGGAATTACACAAGATGCATTGCTAATAAATATGAAAGAAGAAGAGTGGCACAATGTGATTTCTACCAATCTTTCTTCTGTTTATTTAGTCAATCACGCTTTTCTCCCTGAAATGATTACTGCGGGAGAAGGCTGCATTATCCACATGAGCTCAGTCACTGCGTTTAAAGCCAACTCAGGGCAAGTTAATTACGCTGCAACCAAAGCCGCTATGATCGGTATTACCCGCTCACTAGCAGTTGAAGTTGGCCGATTTAATGTTCGGGTCAATACCGTTGCGCCAGGCTTAATTGATACTGAAATGCTGGGTCATATCCCTGCATCACATAGGAAAAAACTATTGTCTAACATCCCATTGGGCCGTTTAGGTTCAGTGGAAGATATTGCTCTGACAATCAATTTCCTGCTCAGCCCTGGGGGACGCTATATCACCGGACAAACGTTCGTTATTGATGGAGGAATGACGGCCTGAGTCAGTTAAGTAATTAACATCAATGGCTTCGTATCCCTACTCTGTGATTATTTGTACCCAGATAAATGTTCTGGGTACTGACACAAAATACCGTTAATCATTGCCAGATAGACAATCCAGCCTATCTGATAAATGTTAATAACGATAATAAACAATTTTAATATTAAATCATTCTTTTGGCGTTAAGTGCTAAATATTAGCAATTTTCATTTTATCAAATGAGAAGAACTTGACCTTGTAGTCGACTCCAAGGTGTTTAATCAAATATAAGCACATTATTTAAGACGAATTTACTTTTAATCACTGCGATGGGAGAGGACATATGGCCGGAGAAATACAATCACCTCCGCTTAATGAGAAAAAGTCAAAGCGTAAATTAGCACTGATCCTCGCAGCTCTCTTATTTGTTTTTGCCGGGTTGGGTTACTTCGCCTATTGGCTTATTTCACTACGTCATTATCAAGCGACTGATGATGCCTACGTTGTTGGTAATCAGGTACAAGTGATGGCCCAGATCACCGGTAGCGTAACCGCTATTTATGCCGATAATACCGACTTCGTTCAGCAAGGCGATATTCTGCTACGTTTAGACTCTATTGATGCGGAACATGCTTTTGAACGAGCGAAAAATACATTGGCTAATAATGTCAGGCAAACCCACCAAACCATTATTGATAATGAAAAACTATTGGCTAACATTGAGCTCAAACAAACGGTATTACAACAGGCTCAAGATGATTTAAAACGACGTGAACATCTGGGACTCACCGGTGCTATCGCCAAAGAAAACCTGATTCATTCCCGCAATAGCGTGCAAATGGCAAAATCTGAGCTGAATGTTGCCCGACAACAATATTATGCCAACCAAGCATTAGTTATAGACACTCCATTAGATCAACAACCTAAGATTAAACTGGCTGCTTCCCAGCTTCGCGATGCATGGTTAACCTTACAGCGTACCCAGATTGTAGCGCCGGTAACAGGCTACGTTTCACGCCGCAGTGTTCAAGTAGGCTCACAAATAAAAAGCGGCGCTCCCCTAATGGTTATCGTACCCGCTGACCAACTTTGGGTCGAAGCTAACTTCAAAGAAGTTCAACTCTCCAATGTCCGTATCGGTCAACCTGTAACACTGGTGAGTGATTTCTATGGTAGTGATGTCACTTATCAGGGCCGAATTGTAGGTCTTGATATGGGTACTGGCAGCGCATTTTCTTTACTACCGGCACAAAACGCCACCGGTAACTGGATCAAAGTGGTTCAACGTTTACCTGTCCGTGTTGAACTAGCAGCACAACAACTTATTGATCATCCTTTACGCATCGGTTTATCCATGCATGCCACGGTTGATACCCGAAATCGGGATGGTCTGGTGCTTGCCAATACGCCTCGCAACAGCATTGTTTATGAAACCAACGTCTTGACTTACAACACCGGAGAAATTGATCAGCTAATTAACGAAATCATTCAAGTTAATACCAGTCAAAATAAGTGAGGTTAACATGCTAAAAGAGCCATTATCAGGAGCCAAACTTGGCTGGCTAACCCTGGCTTTAGCATTAGCCGCTTTTTTACAAATATTAGATCTGACTATTGCTAACGTTGCAATATCAACAATTGCTGGAGATCTGGGTTCATCAGTATCACAAGGTACTTGGGTAATTACTTCATTTGCTGTTGCAAACGCGATCTCTATCCCATTAACTGGCTGGTTAGCAAAACGGTTCGGGGAAGTCCGGGTTTTCTTAGTTTCAATGATCTTGTTTGTGATCACTTCCTGGTTGTGTGGTATTGCCAATAGCCTGGAAATGTTGATCATTTCCCGCGTTCTACAAGGTATCTCAGCCGGGCCAATTATGCCCCTTTCGCAAAGTTTGTTACTCAACAACTATCCTCCGCTAAAACGCAATATGGCTCTGGCAATGTGGTCAATGACTATCGTTGTCGCTCCGGTTTGTGGCCCCATACTTGGTGGTTGGATCAGTGACAACTATCATTGGGGATGGATCTTCCTCATCAACGTTCCGGTTGGCTTTGTTGCCATTGCTATCACCTGGATATTGTTAAAAGACCGGGAAACTGAAACAACGGCTAGGTCAATTGATGTCATAGGGCTAATTTTATTGGTCATCGGTGTTGGTTGTTTTCAACTATTACTCGATAGAGGAAAAGAGCTTGATTGGTTCAATTCAACAGAAATTATTGTATTAGCCATTACCGCCGTCATTGCCATCACTTTCCTAATTATTTGGGAACTCACCGACGATGATCCGATCATTGACTTATCACTATTTAAATCTCGTAATTTTACTATCGGTACCTTATGTATCAGTTTGGCTTTCCTACTCCACATAGGCACGCTGGTTTTGCAACCTCAATTATTACAAATGGTGTTTGGTTACACAGCAACTTGGGCAGGATTAGTAATGGCTCCATTAGGAATAGTGCCGATAATGCTCGTTCCACTCATTGGTCGTTTTAGTTCAAAAATTGATATGCGTTATTTAGTTATGTTCAGCTTTATCATTTTTGCACTCTGTTTCTTTTGGAGAACAAATACCTTTGAGCTATCAATGGACTTTGCCACCGCTGCCTGGCCACAATTTATTCAGGGCTTTGCTATCGCCTGTTTAATTATGCCACTAACAGCCATTATACTATCTGACGTTGAACCCGCTAAAATCGCCTCTGCCGGTAGCTTGTTCAACTTTTTACGCACTCTGGCAACATCCGTAGGGACTTCAATTACCACCACCATGTGGTCCCGTCGCGAAGCTGTCCACCACGTTCAGTTAACTGAATCGATAACTCCCCATAAACCTATTGCCCAACAAGCCTATGAAAAAATGGGACAATTAGGGATGTCGCAAGCCCAAACCAGCCACTCTCTGGCACGTGAAATCACGAATCAGGGCTTGATTATTGCCGCTAACGAGATTTATTGGCTATTTGGCTTTATTTTTCTGATCTTGCTGATCTTTATCTGGTTGGCAAAACCCACTGTTGGAGAAAAGAAATAGCACAATGATCAAAGAATTTGTTATAGAATTCTTTCCAATGGAACCTCGGTGAATATTAAATCTTGTCAAAATAGCCCCTTACCAAGGCGCTATTTTGTCGTTTTATAGAATACATTTTTTCATTACCAAGACACCGATCAACCTCCGGTTGTTTCAGACGCCTGGCACATTAAAAAGAATTTAAACGCGGGGGTATCCGTCTCATCGTGATACGCATAACCTAATGCATCAAGGTGACGCTTAAAACGCACTTCCGTGCCTGACAATTCAAATGCGGCTAACACCCGGCCATAATCTGTACCATAATTGCGATAATGGAATAATGTAATATTCCAGTAAGTTCCCAAAGTTTGTAGGAACTTTAATAAAGCCCCCGGCGATTCAGGAAATTCAAAACTAAACAAGCGCTCTTTCAATGGCTTAGATGGACGACCGCCGATCATATAGCGAACATGTAATTTCGCCATTTCATCATCTGAAAGATCAGCAACCTGATACCCTGCGGTACGCAATTCCGCGATAATTTCCCGTCGCTCCATCTCACCACGACTCAGGCGAACACCAACGAAAAGACAAGCCTGATCAGGATCAGCATCCGTATAACGATAATTAAATTCTGTTACCACCCGATCGCCCAACTTCTGGCAAAAACTCAGGAAACTCCCTTTATGTTCAGGAATAGTCACTGCCAGCAATGCTTCCCGCTGCTCGCCCAATTCACAACGCTCAGAGACATAACGCAATCCGTGAAAACTCACATTAGCACCAGAAAGAATATGCGCCAGTCGTTCACCTTTAAGCTGATACTGCTGAACATACTTTTTCAATCCAGCTAGTGCCAATGCGCCGGATGGCTCAGCAATCGCACGTACATCTTCAAACAGATCTTTTACCGCCGCACAAATAGCATCACTGTCCACTGTGATAACAGCATCCACATATTGCTGACACAAACGAAATGTTTCATCACCGATACGCTTAACAGCAACACCTTCAGCAAATAAGCCAACTCGTGGTAAATCTACCGGATGTCCAGCTTCCATTGCCGCTTTCAGGCAAGCTGAATCTTCCGCTTCCACTCCAATGACTTTAATCTCTGGCATCAGTTGCTTAATCAACACTGCCACTCCAGCAATCAAACCACCACCACCAACAGGTACAAAGATGCGATCCAAGCGCACATCCTGTTGTAAAAGTTCCATCGCCAGTGTTGCCTGACCCGCGATTACAGCGGGATGATCAAACGGAGGAATAAAGGTATAACCCTCCTGTTGTGCCATTTCTATTGCTTTAGCTTTAGCCTCATCAAAATTAGCGCCATACAACAGAGCCTTACCGCCGAAACGACGGACTGCATCAACTTTAATATCCGCAGTAGTAACCGGCATAACAATCAGAGATTTAATTCCCAAACGATTGGCAGAAAGCGCCACCCCCTGAGCATGATTACCGGCTGACGCAGTAATCACTCCTCGGTTTTTTTGTTCCTCAGTCAAACCTGCAATCATGGCATACGCACCACGGAGCTTAAAACTGTGAACAGGTTGTCGATCTTCCCGCTTTACCAAAATAGTATTTCCCAAGCGGGCAGAAATTTTCTCCATTTCCTGCAAAGGAGTCACCTGAGCAACTTCATAAACCGGCGCGCTTAATGCCGCTTTCAAATACTCTGCACCGTTTGGTGCGGAAGTTAAGGGAAGAAATGCAGCCATGCGATTATCCCCCTAACTTAGATTTATCACGGACAGCGCCTTTATCCGCACTGGTCGCCAATGAAGCATAGGCTCTCAGGGCAAACGAGACCTGACGTTCACGAGCTTTCGGCGTCCACGCGTTATTACCGCGGGCAAATTCAGCCTCTTGACGGGTAGCAAGTATCTTTTCATCTACATCAAGTCGAATTTTCCGCAATGGAATATCAATATCAATAATATCGCCATCTTGAACCAAACCGATTAGCCCTCCATTAGCCGCTTCTGGAGAAACATGGCCGATCGACAAACCCGAGGTACCACCAGAAAAACGCCCATCTGTAATCAATGCACAGCTTTTACCTAGCCCCATAGATTTCAGATAAGTCGTCGGATACAACATTTCCTGCATGCCGGGCCCACCTTTTGGCCCTTCATAACGAATGACCACCACATCACCCGCAACAACTTTTCCACCCAGGATCGCATCAACCGCATCTTCCTGACTTTCGTAAACTTTGGCTGGCCCACGGAACGTCAGGCTGTCCTTATCCACCCCCGCGGTTTTTACAATACAACCATCTATAGCCAAATTACCAAATAGAACTGCAAGACCACCATCCCGACTATAAGCATGTTCAATGTCGCGAATACACCCTTCTACACGGTCGGTATCCAACGAAGGCCAACGACAATCTTGTGAAAATGCCTGAGTAGTACGGATACCCGCAGGGCCTGCCGAATACATCTCCTTTACTGACTCATCCGCCGTTTGCATCACATCGTACTGATTAAGCGTTTGTAACAAATCCAGACCCAAAACATTTTTAACCTGACGATTCAACAGACCCGCTCTATCCAGCTCACCTAAAATACCGATCACACCACCAGCACGATGAACATCTTCCATATGGTATTTTTGTGTACTTGGTGCAACCTTACAGAGATGAGGGATCTGACGAGACAAACGATCAATATCCGCCATAGTGAAATCCACTTCCCCTTCCTGCGCCGCAGCCAGTAAGTGAAGCACAGTATTAGTTGAGCCACCCATTGCAATATCCAACATCATCGCATTTTCAAATGCGGCTTTCGTTGCAATACTACGCGGTAGAACACTATCATCATTTTGTTCATAATAGCGCTTAGTCAGCTCAACAATGCGTTTGCCTGCATTCAGAAACAACACCTTGCGATCTGCATGAGTAGCCAGTAATGAACCGTTCCCCGGTTGAGACAAGCCCAACGCTTCTGTCAAACAATTCATAGAGTTAGCGGTAAACATGCCTGAGCAGGAACCACAGGTTGGGCAAGCTGAGCGCTCAATCTGGCTACTATCCTCATCACTGACATTCGGGTTCGCACCTTGGATCATGGCATCGATCAGATCCAATTTGATAATCTGATCTGACAATTTAGTTTTACCCGCCTCCATAGGACCACCGGAAACAAAAATCACCGGAATGTTCAGGCGCAATGCCGCCATCAGCATACCTGGGGTAATTTTGTCACAATTGGAAATACACACCATCGCGTCCGCACAATGTGCATTCACCATATATTCAACAGAATCAGCAATTAATTCACGTGACGGCAGAGAATAGAGCATACCACCATGCCCCATTGCGATACCGTCATCCACCGCTATGGTATTGAACTCTTTTGCAACACCGCCTGATGCTTCAATCTGTTCAGCAACCAGTTTACCTAAGTCCCGCAAATGAACATGCCCGGGAACAAACTGAGTAAATGAGTTAACTACTGCAATAATCGGTTTACCAAAATCTGCATCGGTCATCCCTGTCGCGCGCCATAAAGCGCGAGCTCCAGCCATATTGCGACCATGAGTCGTAGTGGCAGAACGGTACTTAGGCATTATTTTCACTCCCGTGTCATCAAAACAGGCGGGGAACGAACCGCCCGTTAAATTATTTATAGTTCTACTAAAGGTATAGTTCTATTAAAGGTATAGTTCTATTAAGGATTGACCGGATCTAACCAGCCCCATTTATCGTCTGTCGTGCCATCAAACAAACCAAAGAAAGCTTGTTGAATTTTCTTAGTAACAGGCCCGCACTTACCGATACCAACCCGAATATCATCAACACTGCGAACAGGTGTGATTTCAGCCGCTGTACCTGACATAAAAACTTCATCAGCCAGGTACAAAGATTCACGCGACAATACCTGCTCACGCACTTCCAGCCCCAAATCTTTGGCTAATTTGATAATGGCATCACGGGTAATTCCTGGTAATGCAGATGAAGTAAATGGTGGAGTGAACAATATGCCCTCTTTTACTTCAAACAGATTTTCACCCGCACCTTCAGAGATATAACCATAAACATCCAGCGCAATACCTTCTTGATATCCACGACGACGGGCTTCACTACCTACCAAAAGTGAAGACAGGTAGTTACCACCTGCTTTGGCCGCAGTTGGTATTGTATTTGGCGCCGCACGATTCCATGAAGAAACCATCGCATCAATCCCTTGATCCAGTGCTTCTTCTCCCAGATAAGCTCCCCAAGGAAAAGCAGCGATAATAACATCCGTTTTATAGCCAGCCGGTGGATTAACCCCCATGCCAACATCACCGATAAAGACTAGTGGGCGTATATAAGCACTGACTAAATTATTTTTACGCAGAGTTGCCCGACATGCTTCCATTAATTCATCGACACTTTGGCTCAACGGCATGCGATAAATCTTTGCAGAATCATGTAAACGCTGCATATGCTCACGATGACGGAAAACCACGGGCCCTTTATGAGAGTCATAGCAGCGAATTCCCTCAAAAACAGAGGTGCCATAATGTAAAGCATGGGACATGACGTGAACTTTAGCATCTGCCCAAGGAACCATCTCACCATTGAACCAAATGTAATCGGATTGCTTCGTCATTCTCTTATTCCTTTATTTCTACGTTATGCACGTATGAGTTGTGATTTTTGTTGCAGGATCTTGACGCCAGCGACATCCACTAATTTAGCCAGTTGTGAAGACAATAAATTAACCGGTTTTTGGCTGGCGACAATTAATTCGATATTAACATTATCGCCATCCATTGTTTGATCCATATTCATGGAACAGATCTGAAATCCACGATGACGCGTTACCCGTAAGATACGCTCTAATATTTCAGGACGGAAACGAGCATGGATTGCAAGTTGATGCTGCATCATAATGATTTCTCCAACATAGTTTCATTGCTTGCACCGGGAGGGACCAACGGCCAAACGTTCTCTAATTCCTCAATAGATACCTGTAATAAATAGGGACCCTTACTGGCAAATAATGCATTCAGCGCTTCATTAATCTGTGATTTATCCGTGATATGTTGCCCCGGAATATCAAAAGCTTTCGCTAATGTGACAAAATCAGGGTTATCTGTTAATGTCGTTTCGCTATATCGCTTATCAAAAACAGCTCCTGCCATTGCCGCACCATTCCCAACCGCTGGTTATCCAACAATAAAATTTTTACTGGTAATTGTTTGCGTTTAATTGTCCCCAATTCCTGAACATTCATCATGAAAGAACCATCACCAGATACACAGATCACCATATCTTCCGGTCGAGCGATCTGAGCGCCAATCGCAGCAGGGATACCAAATCCCATCGAGCCCAACCCACTAGATGTAATAAAATTTTCAGGCCCATCAAAAGTCATATGCTGAGCTGTCCACATTTGATGCTGTCCAACATCGGTAGTAATAACCGTATTACATGCTTTACGATCTGAAACCTGCTTCAATAACCAAGGCGCATAGATACTCTCCCCCTGATGGTCATAACACCAAGGATATTCAGCTTTCAGAGATTTCACTTCCTGTTGCCAGGGCATAATTGACAATGGTTGTTGCAAACGGGGCAATAATGCCTTCACATCCCCCAGTAACGACACATGAGCCTGACGTAATTTACCCAACTCTGCCGGATCGATATCCAGATGAATAACTTTTGCACGTGGAGCAAAAGTATTAAGTTTGCCAGTCACACGATCGTCAAAACGAGCACCCACAGCAATCAACAAATCACATGACTGAACGGCAAGATTGGCCGCTTTCGAACCATGCATCCCAAGCATGCCCAGATAACATGGATGTTCTGAATCAGCAGCTCCCAAACCTTTCAACGTAGAAACAACCGGCATACCTGTTTCCACAACAAAATCTCGCAGAACAGAAACCGCTTGAGACATTCCTACTCCACCACCGACATACAATACTGGCTTTGCCGCAGCCGCAATCATCTTCCGAGCTTGTTCTAATTCACTTTCCGAACAGGGCGCTTTTTGCTCAACGGGTACCAAATGTGGAACCAAACTCCCCTCTTTCAGCTGAATATCTTTAGGAATATCAATCAAAACTGGGCCAGGTCGACCACTAGTGGCAATAGAAAAGGCTTCCGCCATAATTTGAGGTAAATTTTCCAGTGAATCCACTAAGAAACTGTGTTTGGTACAAGCAAGGGAGAGACCTAAAACATCGACTTCTTGAAAGGCATCAGTTCCAATCAATTCAGAACCAACCTGACCAGTGATAGCAACAACAGGAACAGAATCTAACAACGCATCGGCTAATCCAGTGATTAAGTTTGTTGCTCCCGGTCCCGATGTAGCGATACAAACTCCCGGCTTACCACTGGCTCTCGCATAACCGATTGCAGCCATAACCGCCCCCTGTTCATGCCGACAAAGCAAATGCTCCACACCACCATCGTACAAAGCATCATAAACCGGCATGATCGCACCACCAGGGTAGCCGAAAACCTTATCAATCCCCTGCGTTCGTAATGCTTTTACAACCCACTGCGCCCCGTTCATTTTTCATATCCCCTGTGTTTACCCTGTGAGACAAGATTTTGTTTTGTTGTATGTTTCCGTCTCTATCTGATTTTGCTTGTCGAAAAAAAACCCCCGCGCCTTTCGGTGCGGGGGTCTTCGAGAGATCTGGCTGTTTTTCTAAGCCTTTCTTCGTCCAAGTGCTGCCCCGCACGGTGGGATAATAATCACCACCACGCTGACAATAATTAGGCTAATCACTAGGACAAATGTGTTCATAATCTTGGTCGTTTAATTCGTTTGTTTAATCTATATTTAAGAGTTATCACGTTCTTCATAGCTTGACAACATTTATTTTGTTTTATTATTCGATATGAAAAAATACTGTTTATTTTCAAGTAAATACTTGTAATTTAGATTATTTATCTATTAAATGATCTAATTTAAGTGATAAAAACCAACTGATTAGATATAAACAAAACAACACACAAAGCGGTAACATAAAAAACAAATCATTCAACTATAACCAAAAGTAAAGATCTTATTATTAATCACCCAGGTGATAAAAACTCCTCATTAAAAATAAAGCAGAATGATATAACACGCTAAATTTATTCACTGTGAAAAATATATAAATTTTAATTTCAAATAAACTATTTCAATAAAACCAATCTAAAAACACGACTTAAATAAAACCTCATAATATGAATATAAAAATAATCAATTTTATAATCTAAGCTAAAAACAATAAAATCATAAAAATCAATCAAATAAAATAAAAATTACTTAATAATGATTTCAAAAAAGTCTTTAGCGTTGCTTCACAAAATATTTATTAGAGCCGCTTCGCAAAAAAATAATAGAAAACTATTTATTATCTAATTTCAGTCCATCATATGCCCTTTCTTACGAAGGAGAATAGGATGGCCCTCGCTGTTATTTATACCAGAGCGACTATAGGTATTCATGCCCCAATTGTTACTGTTGAAGCCCATATTAGTAATGGCTTACCTGGATTAACTTTGGTTGGTTTGCCTGAAACAGCCGTAAAAGAAGCAAGAGATCGTGTCAGAAGTGCGTTGATCAACAGCGGGTTTACCTATCCGTCTAAAAGAATCACCGTCAATCTTGCTCCCGCAGATCTTCCCAAGGAAGGTGGTCGTTATGATTTGCCGATCGCTATCGCTATTCTGGCCGCTTCAGAGCAAATACCTACCAGTACTCTAAATCATTATGAGTTTCTTGGTGAACTCGCTCTATCCGGTGGTCTACGAAAAGTTAACGGCGCAATTTCAGCCGCTCTCAGCGCAGGAGAAGCAGGAAGGCAACTTATTCTACCAACAGAAAACGCAATAGAGCTGGCAATCTTATCTCAGAATGAGACGTTAATGACAGAACACCTCTTACATATCTGCCACTTCCTTCAGGGAGAAAAACAACTACTGACAACAACGATCCAACATAAGCCCTCAACAGAGCCATCACAGCCAGATCTTCAGGATATTATTGGTCAGGAACAAGCAAAACGCGCACTGGAAATCACAGCAGCAGGCGGACATAATCTTTTACTACTTGGCCCACCAGGGACAGGGAAAACAATGTTGGCAAGCCGTCTATGTAGTTTATTACCGCCATTAACAAACAAAGAAGCCCTTGAGGTAGCCGCTATCAATAGCCTGGTGGATACCTACCTTCCACCAGAACAATGGCATACACGCCCATTCAGAGCGCCTCATCACAGCTCTTCAATGGCAGCACTGGTTGGTGGTGGTGGGCTGCCAAAACCTGGTGAAATTTCACTTGCTCACAATGGGGTGCTATTTCTAGATGAACTACCTGAATTTGAACGTAGAGTCCTTGATGCTCTCAGAGAACCACTGGAATCAGGGGAAATAATTATCTCCCGAGCCAGAGCAAAAGTTTGTTTTCCTGCTCAAGTTCAATTGATAGCGGCAATGAATCCCAGCCCGACAGGCTACCATCAGGGAATTCACAATCGAAGTAATCCTCAGCAAATACTTCGATACCTGGCAAAACTTTCTGGACCTTTTTTGGATCGTTTTGATCTCTCAATTGAAGTTCCTCTGTTACCCATTGGAACATTGAGTAGCCCTTTTAGATCAAGCGAAAGCAGTAAAGATGTAAGATTAAGAGTGCTGGCAGCGCGAGAAATACAATTGAAACGCTGTGGAAAGATTAATGCTCATCTGAATAGTAAAGAGACAGAGGCATTTTGTAAGCTCAAACCTAACGATGCTGTATTTCTAGAACAAACGCTAATGAAATTAGGGCTTTCAATCCGAGCATGGCACCGAATTCTGAGAACATCCCGGACACTTGCCGACTTAGAAGAAAAAAAAGAGATAGAAAAACCACATATCATGGAAGCCTTAAGCTACCGCAGTATGGACAGGCTATTAATACAATTACAAAAACAATCGGGTTAGAAATGAAAAAGGGGCAAAGCCCCTATATTCACAATTTGTGATGATATTAATCATCAGTGTCGGTATAGTCATCAGAAGCATCGATCTGAGGCTTACCGCCTGAAAGAGTATGAAAACGTTTTGGACGACTAATCCTTGCAAGATATTTGGTCCATACTTTTTCTTCCATTGTCACAGGCTGCCGTTCACCCCGGCAAACAGCAACAAACAGCTCTTCTACTTCTGTTTGAGGCTCGCGTTTACCAAGATCTAACTCATTGAACGCATAACCGTGGCGCTCTAGCAATTGCGCCTCTTTAATGGTGAAATCCCCATGACGGGAGAACCCACGAGGGTAATTTTTGTTATCAAAAAAACGATTAGTCGTGATGAAGCTTTCGGCCATCTGACACACTCCTAATTCTAGTACTGTTACTATCATGCCAATTATGGCGCGGAGTATTAGATAGGCCTGGCGTTCTGTAAAACAAAAAATTTAAATCTTAACGATAAATATTATTGGAGATATATGTGGACACTGAATTACTGAAAACCTTCTTGGAAGTCAGTAAAACTCGTCACTTTGGGAGAGCAGCCGAATCATTGTACCTGACGCAATCAGCAGTTAGCTTTCGCATACGCCAGCTAGAAAATCAATTAGGTACCCATCTTTTCACTCGCCATCGCAATAACATCCGTCTTACAGCGGCAGGAGAGCGCCTTGTTCCCTATGCTGAATCACTGATGAGTACTTGGCAGTTGGCTAAAAAGGAGATAATGCACGCTTCTCAACATACTGAATTAACAATTGGTGCCACCGCATCACTATGGGAAGCATATTTAACCCTCTGGTTACAAGATTTCTATAAAAAACATCAGGAATTAAGATTAGAATCTCGGGTTTCTACACGACAATCCCTTGTTAAACAACTTCATTCTCGTGAATTAGATCTGTTAATCACTACCGAACCACCTAAAATGGATGAGTTCCAAAGCCTATTATTAGGGAATATTTGCTTGAAATTATTAACAACAGAAGAAAATCTGAAATGCCAAATTAAAAATTACATCAAACTAGAATGGGGAGCTGATTTCCATCATCAGGAACAACGGATCTTAAAAAGTGAGCAGCTACCCATCATCACAACCACTTCAGCACATATAGCCCGCCAACTACTCAATAGCGTAAGAGGAGCCGCCTTCTTACCAATACACTGGCAAAATGAACATCCAGAACTGGTTTCTTATCCAAACACTGAACTAATTGAACGTCCATTATATGCTATATGGCTACAAAAAAATGATCAGCAAGCATTCATTCAACAGCTATTAAAAATACCTATCATACATACTTCTGCAAGAGGTTAAGAAGTTTTCATATAAATCATTCAATCAGTAAGTATGTGTTCTGCAAAACTTATGGATAGCAATACTATACGAAAACAGGAATGAAAATAGTAAGGGAGAAAGAAGTTTCAGATAGAGCATAAAGTGGGATTACTTTTTTATCTTCCCACATATAGCTCCTTATTTACCAAATAATCCTTACGTATAGTTTGAAATTATGACTTGAATCAGACATAGTGTTCCTACCTTATCGTTTTAGGTATCCTTTCCTTCAATTCAAGCCTTTCTTAAGAAAAAAACTTCGTAATCAAAATATTAGATAAAATTCTTTCGCATATATCCTCCAGACACTTAGTTCAGAAGAGCTTTTACTAGTATGGAAATTGCCAGAAAGTCTAAAAGGTTACCTATAAGAATTCACTTCGATAATAGATAATTAGAAAGAAAGGTTTTATTGCTACAAGATCGAATAATATTGAGGAAAGACTATTCAACTGAAAGCGTTTAACAACATCTATAATGAATTCAAATCGATGGCAACATTGGCTTTACGAACCAGACGATATTTGGAAATGAATTCTCCAAGTGATACCATTTCTGGGGAAAAAGTTCGCATAAAGGGATTTTTAGTGTAATAGCAAATCCGTTTTTCTTACAAAGCTTCATAGAAAAAGGCGCTGACCAAAAGCCAGCGCCTTATCAATAATCTTATCTAAGCAGCATATATGGGTAACCACTACTATAAACTATCTTAGTTGCCGCTGAGCTTATAACTGGCAGGGGCGGAGAGACTCGAACTCCCAACACCCGGTTTTGGAGACCGGTGCTCTACCAATTGAACTACGCCCCTAAATTAAGGTGGCGGTGCGGACGGGGCTCGAACCCGCGACCCCCGGCGTGACAGGCCGGTATTCTAACCAACTGAACTACCGCACCACCGAATTCTCTGTGATTTATATCGCTTGCTACGATATAAAACTTACATACCAACTTTTGCAGTTTACCGAACAGCTTGCTTGCCATTCACCCTTCGGACCGCCGCCCCTCGCGACGCTCAAATCCATCTGCGACAGATTTGTCCTACTCACTGCTATTTGTGCTTTATGCTGCCTTTCATCGCAACACAACGCTAAAGTCAAGCCTGGCAGTGTCCTACTCTCACATGGGGAGACCCCACACTACCATCGGCGCTACGGCGTTTCACTGCTGAGTTCGGCATGGGGTCAGGTGGGACCGCCGCGCTATCGCCGCCAGGCATATTCCGTTTTATTCCAACCCTTGTCTGACTCTCCGTCAACACAACCATTGGAACCAATCTCTGAACAAGCTGAAATCTGTCTCTCTTCTGTCTTCCGACTTCTGTTTGCTGTCTTCCGACACCAAAACCCCTTCGGCGTTGTAAGGTTAAGCCGCTCGGTTCATTAGTACTGGTCAGCTCAACGCATCGCTGCGCTTACACACCCAGCCTATCCACGTCTTCGTCTTAAACGTTCCTTCCGTGACTCTAAGTCAAGGGAAGACTCATCTCAAGGCAAGTTTCCCGCTTAGATGCTTTCAGCGGTTATCTCTCCCGCACTTAGCTACCGGGCGATGCCATTGGCATGACAACCCGTACACCAGCGGTGCGTCCACTCCGGTCCTCTCGTACTAGGAGCAGCCCCTTTCAATCTTCCTGCGCCCACGGCAGATAGGGACCGAACTGTCTCACGACGTTCTAAACCCAGCTCGCGTACCACTTTAAATGGCGAACAGCCATACCCTTGGGACCTACTTCAGCCCCAGGATGTGATGAGCCGACATCGAGGTGCCAAACACCGCCGTCGATATGAACTCTTGGGCGGTATCAGCCTGTTATCCCCGGAGTACCTTTTATCCGTTGAGCGATGGCCCTTCCATTCAGAACCACCGGATCACTAAGACCTACTTTCGTACCTGCTCGAGCCGTCACTCTCGCAGTTAAGCTGGCTTCTGCCTTTGCACTAACCTCACGATGTCCGACCGTGATTAGCCAACCTTCGTGCTCCTCCGTTACGCTTTGGGAGGAGACCGCCCCAGTCAAACTACCCGCCAGACACTGTCCTCAGCCCGGATAACGGGCTTAAGTGAGAACATCGAGCATTCAAGGGTGGTATTTCAAGGATGGCTCCATGCAGACTGGCGTCCGCACTTCCAGGCCTCCCACCTATCCTACACATCAAGGCTCCATGTTCAGTGTCAAGCTATAGTAAAGGTTCACGGGGTCTTTCCGTCTTGCCGCGGGGACACTGCATCTTCACAGCGAGTTCAATTTCACTGAGTCTCGGGTGGAGACAGCCTGGCCATCATTACGCCATTCGTGCAGGTCGGAACTTACCCGACAAGGAATTTCGCTACCTTAGGACCGTTATAGTTACGGCCGCCGTTTACTGGGGCTTCGATCAAGAGCCTCGCCTTGCGGCTAACCCCATCAATTAACCTTCCAGCACCGGGCAGGCGTCACACCGTATACGTCCACTTACGTGTTTGCACAGTGCTGTGTTTTTAATAAACAGTTGCAGCCAGCTGGTCTCTGCGACTGGCTTCGGCTCCGGAGGCAAACTCCTTCACCTGCCGCCAGCGTGCCTTCTCCCGAAGTTACGGCACCATTTTGCCTAGTTCCTTCACCCGAGTTCTCTCAAGCGCCTGAGTATTCTCTACCTGACCACCTGTGTCGGTTTGGGGTACGATTCAATGTCACCTGATGCTTAGAGGCTTTTCCTGGAAGCCGGGCATCAACCACTTCACTGCCGTAGCAGCTCGTCATCACGCCTCAGTGTTACAGAAGAGCGGATTTGCCTGCTCCTCCCACCTACACGCTTAAACCGGGACGACCGTCGCCCGGATGGCCTAGCCTTCTCCGTCCCCCCTTCGCAGTCACATTCAGTACAGGAATATTAACCTGTTTCCCATCAGCTACGCCGTTCGGCCTCGCCTTAGGGGTCGACTCACCCTGCCCCGATTAACGTTGGACAGGAACCCTTGGTCTTCCGGCGAGCGGGTTTTTCACCCGCTTTATCGTTACTTATGTCAGCATTCGCACTTCTGATACCTCCAGCGGGCCTCACAGCGCCACCTTCAACGGCTTACAGAACGCTCCCCTACCCAATGACACCTGAATGTCATTGCCGCAGCTTCGGCGCATGGTTTAGCCCCGTTACATCTTCCGCGCAGGCCGACTCGACCAGTGAGCTATTACGCTTTCTTTCAATGATGGCTGCTTCTAAGCCAACATCCTGGCTGTCTGGGCCTTCCCACATCGTTTCCCACTTAACCATGACTTTGGGACCTTAGCTGGCGGTCTGGGTTGTTTCCCTCTTCACGACGGACGTTAGCACCCGCCGTGTGTCTCCCGTGATAACATTCTTCGGTATTCGCAGTTTGCATCGGGTTGGTAAGCCGGGATGGCCCCCTAGCCGAAACAGTGCTCTACCCCCGAAGATGACTTCACGAGGCGCTACCTAAATAGCTTTCGGGGAGAACCAGCTATCTCCCGGTTTGATTGGCCTTTCACCCCCAGCCACAGGTCATCCGCTAATTTTTCAACATTAGTCGGTTCGGTCCTCCAGTTAGTGTTACCCAACCTTCAACCTGCCCATGGCTAGCTCACCGGGTTTCGGGTCTATACCCTGCAACTCATTCGCCCAGTTAAGACTCGGTTTCCCTGCGGCTCCCCTATACGGTTAACCTTGCTACAGAATATAAGTCGCTGACCCATTATACAAAAGGTACGCAGTCACCCCACCCCAAAACGCTCCACTGCTTGATTAGTGTGTTGGGCGTCGCTACCGCTCCGCCAACCGTCATCTGAGATGACGTTACGCATTTTGTGCGCCACGCAAAGCGAAACGCTTTGGTGGTGGGGCTCCCACTGCTTGTACGTACACGGTTTCAGGTTCTCTTTCACTCCCCTCGCCGGGGTTCTTTTCGCCTTTCCCTCACGGTACTGGTTCACTATCGGTCAGTCAGGAGTATTTAGCCTTGGAGGATGGTCCCCCCCTCTTCAGACAGGATTTCTCGTGTCCCGCCTTACTCGTCGAACTCACAGCCATGCCACCTTCGAGTACGGGGCTGTCACCCTCTCTCGCCGGCCTTTCCAGACCGTTCCTCTGATGCTATGGCTGATGCTGGTTCTGGGCTGCTCCCCGTTCGCTCGCCGCTACTGGGGGAATCTCGGTTGATTTCTTTTCCTCGGGGTACTGAGATGTTTCAGTTCCCCCGGTTCGCCTCATTAACCTATGGATTCAGTTAATGATAGTGCGACGCATCGCACTGGGTTTCCCCATTCGGACATCGCCGGTTATGGCGCTTCATATCAGCTTACCGACGCTTTTCGCAGATTAGCACGTCCTTCATCGCCTCTGACTGCCTAGGCATCCACCGTGTACGCTTATTCGCTTAACCTCACAACCCGAAAAAGTCTCGGATTGCTCAGCTTGAGAGACTCCCCAATAATACCTCGTCGATATTACTGAGTGTTTCAATTTTTCAGCTTGTTCCAGATTGTTAAAGAGCGTATATCGCTAAACCGATTATCACAAATCCGCTTAAAGATACATTGATGACAACGCCTTTCACCCGTTATCCCGCAAGTGGCGTCCCCTAGGGGATTCGAACCCCTGTTACCGCCGTGAAAGGGCGGTGTCCTAGGCCTCTAGACGAAGGGGACTCAATAGTCAGCTTCGCAGACTCAACTTGCGCTCTGCTTTCATCAGACAATCTGTGTGAGCACTGCACTCAACCTATCTCAGGTAAGGAGGTGATCCAACCGCAGGTTCCCCTACGGTTACCTTGTTACGACTTCACCCCAGTCATGAGCCACAAAGTGGTCAGCGCCCTCCAAAAAGGTTAAGCTACCGACTTCTTTTGCAACCCACTCCCATGGTGTGACGGGCGGTGTGTACAAGGCCCGGGAACGTATTCACCGTAGCATGCTGATCTACGATTACTAGCGATTCCGACTTCATGGAGTCGAGTTGCAGACTCCAATCCGGACTACGACAGACTTTGTGTGTTCCGCTTGCTCTCGCGAGGTCGCTTCACTTTGTATCCGCCATTGTAGCACGTGTGTAGCCCTACTCGTAAGGGCCATGATGACTTGACGTCATCCCCACCTTCCTCCGGTTTATCACCGGCAGTCTCCTTTGAGTTCCCACCTCGACGTGCTGGCAACAAAGGATAAGGGTTGCGCTCGTTGCGGGACTTAACCCAACATTTCACAACACGAGCTGACGACAGCCATGCAGCACCTGTCTCTCAGTTCCCGAAGGCACTTCGCTGTCTCCAGCAAATTCTGAGGATGTCAAGAGTAGGTAAGGTTCTTCGCGTTGCATCGAATTAAACCACATGCTCCACCGCTTGTGCGGGCCCCCGTCAATTCATTTGAGTTTTAACCTTGCGGCCGTACTCCCCAGGCGGTCGATTTAACGCGTTAGCTTCGGAAGCCACAGCTCAGGGCCGCAACCTCCAAATCGACATCGTTTACAGCGTGGACTACCAGGGTATCTAATCCTGTTTGCTCCCCACGCTTTCGCACCTGAGCGTCAGTCTTCGTCCAGGGGGCCGCCTTCGCCACCGGTATTCCTCCACATCTCTACGCATTTCACCGCTACACATGGAATTCTACCCCCCTCTACGAGACTCCAGTCAACCAGTCTTAGATGCCGTTCCCAGGTTGAGCCCGGGGATTTCACATCTAACTTAATTGACCGCCTGCGTGCGCTTTACGCCCAGTCATTCCGATTAACGCTCGCACCCTCCGTATTACCGCGGCTGCTGGCACGGAGTTAGCCGGTGCTTCTTCTGCGGGTAACGTCAAGGCCCAGCCCTGTTCAGGCTCAACCCTTCCTCCCCGCTGAAAGTACTTTACAACCCGAAGGCCTTCTTCATACACGCGGCATGGCTGCATCAGGCTTGCGCCCATTGTGCAATATTCCCCACTGCTGCCTCCCGTAGGAGTCTGGGCCGTGTCTCAGTCCCAGTGTGGCTGGTCATCCTCTCAGACCAGCTAGGGATCGTCGCCTAGGTAGGCCATTACCCTACCTACCAGCTAATCCCATCTGGGTTCATCCGACGGCGTGAGGCCCTTTCAGGTCCCCCACTTTGGTCTTGCGACATTATGCGGTATTAGCCACCGTTTCCAGTGGTTATCCCCCGCCCCCGGGCAGATCCCCAGACATTACTCACCCGTCCGCCGCTCGTCAGCAAAAGCGCGAGCGCTTTCCTGTTACCGCCCGACTTGCATGTGTTAGGCCTGCCGCCAGCGTTCAATCTGAGCCATGATCAAACTCTTCAATTCAAAGCTTGATGCTCAAAGAATTCTGACTAATTAGTTCGTAATGAATTAACTGTTGTTCACTCTTCAAGACTTTAAAACGTATTTTTTTGTGATACGGTCTTGTGAGTGCCCACACAGATTGTCTGATTAATTGTTAAAGAGCAGGCTGAATCAAAAAATCATATTCTCGCTCAGCCGGGCTGCGTATACTACGCCTTTCGCCCGCAGAGTCAAGCGCTTATTCGCTTTCCTTCTGCCTGACCTCACAATGTTTATCAGCGTTGTGTCGGTCAGTGGTGGCGCATTATAGGGAGCTCAGATTTTTATACAATACTTTTTTTCACATTTATCACCAACAGGCGAATCCTTGTTCCTTTTGAACAAAATTCAAACCAAAATAGCCTAATTTAACAAGTTTCTTTCATTGCATACTGGTATTTTCCTCACTAAAATCCTATTTAAAGTAAATCTCCATCTTCTCTTCAGAGGTATACATGTCCGAAACGCTACGCAGTTACCTTAATATTCAACCCAAAGTTGGTCAGAACGTTATGCTAGATTCGTCTAGTGTAATCATTGGTGATGTTAGACTTGCTGATGATGTCAGTATATGGCCTTTAGTTGTCATCCGTGGGGACGTTAATTATGTATCTATTGGTACACGTACTAACATTCAAGATGGCTCTATATTACATGTGACACACAAAACAACAGACAATCCTCATGGTTTCCCTTTAATTGTAGGAAATGATGTCACTATCGGGCATAAAGTTATACTTCATGGCTGCACTATCGGTAATCAAGTACTTATCGGTATGGGCTCTATTTTACTTGATGGTTCAGTGATCGAAGATAACGTTATTGTTGGAGCAGGCAGCCTAGTAGCCCCAGGCAAGATATTAGAAAGTGGGTACCTTTATATCGGCAGCCCTGCCCGTCAGGTCAGAAAACTAAAACCTGAAGAATTAAAAGGACTATGTTATTCAGCAAGCCACTACGTTAGTTTGAAAAATAACTATTTGCAGGAAGATAATATGTAACGTCCCAAACGATCATCATCCTCGTTATTAATTACTAATTCGAATTCCTCTTCTATATCCCAACGATTTTGTCGAAAAAGACTTAGTGGATGATGATCTTTCGTTCCATAACGGTATAAAAGATCCTCGGCGCTTATAACGCATTGAACCAGTAATCCATTTACCAGTGCGGGAAAAATGACTATCCGTTCTTGCTCGTTCCACTCTTCTCGATCAGGAAATTGAATAGATTGATTCACGAATGTAATTCCTGTTCCAATGTTAGCAATACAGGTGTAATTTCAGGCAATACGCCATGCCATAATTTAAATGAATGAGCAGCTTGCCCTACTAACATTCCTAATCCATCCGCATAACGAGAAACACCATGCTTCTTAGCAAAGGAAATAAAGGGCGTCAAATTAGCCTGGTAAAACATGTCATAACAGACACAATTTTCATTAAATATGAATGGAGATATAGAAGGAATCTCATCGTTAATACCAGATGCAGTCGCATTGATAATGAGCTCAAATTCAGGATTATTCAGTGTTTTCATCTCAATAGGCCGAATATTACCTATTGACGAAAAATCATTAGCAACCTGTATAGCGCGACTAAACGTGCGGTTTGTTATTGTAATTTCACAACCAAATTCTAATAATGGAAATAAAACACCTCTTGCAGCACCACCAGCTCCAATGATCAAAATATGTTGTCCTTGAGTAATAAACCCAAGTCGTATCAAATCTGTTAATAACCCTATACCATCCGTGTTATCACCAAGCAATTTATTATTATCCAATAATTTCAAAGTATTAACTGCACCACTGAGTCTTGCTCGTTCAGTCAATTCATTTGCCCGAATAAATGCTTGTTCTTTAAATGGAACAGTAATATTGGCTCCTATACCTCCTTGTTTAAGAAATACATCCAATGCCTCTTCGAATTTACTTATCGGCACTAGAATTTTCCCGTAACGATGCTCAATACCTGTTTGCCCAGCGAATAACTGATGGATACGCGGAGATTTACTGTGCGCAACAGGATTACCAAAGACGGCAAATTGATCCATATTGATTCCTCTCCTATCCTTGACGATAAAGTTCACCAGTTAAAGCATCCCGAATTTCCGAAGGATTTTTCCGACCTCCAACATCTCCATTTAATATAGGAAGCTTATCTCCAAACTGTTGTCTAACTTCTTCTACTGTTCTGCATGGTTCAAGACCATTCAAATTTGCACTTGTCGACACCAATGGCTTGCCATAAAAAGTACATAACTGTTTCACCAAAGGATGATCACTAACTCTGACAGCCAAGGTAGTAAATTGCCCAGTCAGCCATTTAGATGTACTGAATTTGGCAGGGATTACCCAAGTTACAGGCCCTGGCCAACAAGCAAACATAACTTCTTTTTGTGCTTCTGTTAAAAGTTTATCATCAAGATATGGCTGTAATTGTTCATAATTATCTGCGATAAGAATCAACCCTTTCTGCCAAGGACGTTTCTTTAATATAAGCAGTTCATTTACCGCTTTTTCACTATCAGGATCACATCCAAGTCCAAAAACAGCTTCAGTCGGATAGGAAATCACTTTTTCTGCTTTTAATGCAGTTAATACATTCTCAAATGCAGATAATGCTTCATTGCCCATTTTATTACTCTACTTAATTTACTTGCTGTTTTCCACACAATTTACTGGCACAAAATGATTTTACACCTTGTGATGTACGTTTTTCCACCAGCAATGGATAAGAACAAAACATACATTTACCCTCAATTGGCTTATTATTTAATACAAACTGGCAATTAGGGTAACGGTTACACGAATGGAAAATTTTTCCAAAACGTGATTTCCTTTGGAGTAGTTGTCCTTGTTTACATTGCGGACAAGATATTAACGTCTCATCCGGCTTATCAATTAGCTCTGCATGTTCACATTCAGGATAACGACTACAACCAATGAACATTCCATAACGTCCTTGACACAAAATCAAATTGGCTCCACACGCCGGACATAGCTGCCCTTCAAGTTCTTTTACCACATGACCATCACTTTGCCCTTTTAATGGACGAATATATTGACATGATGGATAACCAGAACATCCAAGAAATGGGCCATGGATACCATTACGTATAACCAATACAGAACCACATTCAGGGCAATATTCAGTTTCATTAGTAGAGAAAGGAACCATTTTTGCCATACTATTTTCACTCAAAAAATTATTCTCATATGACGTTGAACAGGACAGGACTCTGGAAATTCAGTTAATTTAACTCACGCGTACATAACCACCAGCAACCACAGCCACCTTACCCAGTAGTTCCAGCTCAAGGAGCTTTGTCATTACCTCAGTTATAGGTAATGAAGAACGCTGAGCAATAATATCAACAGGCGTTATTTCAGCTCCTACGTTAACTAGCACATCCGTAAATGGCAACTCAGTTTGCTCAAACTGCGGTTTTACTTCTTCCCCCGTTCTTTCCATATTCAACCATTGTAGTGAACTGTAAACATGTTCCACAATATCCATTGTGTTTGTAGCTAAATATGCACCTTGCTTTATTAACCAATGATTCCCTTCGCTCACTGAATTTCCCAAAAGCCCTGGTAATGCAAATACATCTCTTCCTTGTTCTAGGGCACAACGAGCGGTAATTAACGAGCCACTATTTTGACCCGCTTCTACAACAATCACTGCTGAGCTTAATCCACTTATAATCCGATTTCTTTTAGGAAAATTTTTTGCACGCGGCGGCATATCCGGAAAAAATTCAGAAACAAGAGCACCATTCTCCTCAATTTGCTTTGCTAATGATCCGTGTCTATGAGGATAAATCTGCCCAAGCCCACTACCTAATACAGCTACCGTTTCTCCTCCACTATCCAATGCAGCTCGGTGACAAATACCATCAATACCAATAGCTAAACCACTAGTAATAACTAACTCATATCCAACCAGTTCACTTGCAAAAACTCTTCCCCATTTCTCACCATAATAGCTTGCTGTCCTGCTCCCTACCATCGCCACCTGCTTCTTTAAAAGGGTATTTGGTTTTCCTGACACAAAAAGCACAAGCGGAGGGGTATGTATCTGCTTTAATAGAGGTGGATACGAAGGGTGAGAATATGTCAATAAATGGTGCTCTGGTTGTTCCAGCCACTTAAGGCATGAGGCGAGTAAGGTTTTATTTACTTTAGTAAATTGCAGAGATTGTGCTGACGATAATCCACTATCTTTCAGCACAGCGAGATAACGATTCCCGGAATGTAATAATTTTTCTGCAACATTTGCTGCTCTCTCTGTTGCCAAATGAGAAACCATCTTCATTCGCAACCATACTTCCATAGCTTCCATGTTGTCATCCTAGCTAAGATTGACGGACAAAACTAAACTGCTCAATTAGCAATCGATACTGTCAATCTAAACGGGAAATGTCTAGAATAGACATAGAATACCATTAACATTTTGGACGCAGATCTAAACATATATGTCAGTATTACAAGTATTACATTACCCAGACGAGCGGCTTCGCACTATTGCAACGCCAGTTGAAACAGTTGATGCAGAGATTCGACGTATCATTGATGATATGTTTGAAACTATGTATGCAGAAGAAGGCATTGGTTTGGCCGCAACACAAGTTGATATTCATCAGCGTATTGTTGTTATTGACGTATCAGAAACACGTAATGAGCGTCTCGTTCTTATCAACCCAGAATTACTGGAAAAAAGTGGCGAAACTGGGATAGAAGAGGGCTGTTTGTCTATTCCTGAGCAACGAGCACTGGTGCCACGAGCCGAAAAAGTCAAAATCAAAGCCCTAGATTACAATGGCCAACCATTTGAATTACAAGCTGATGGCCTGCTAGCAATTTGTATTCAGCACGAAATGGACCATTTAATTGGTAAACTTTTTGTGGATTACTTATCTCCACTGAAACGCCAACGTATACGCCAGAAAGTAGAAAAACTGGACAAACAAAAAAACCGAACCAAGTAAATTAATTAATACAGGAAATAAACGTGTCTGATTCTTTACGTATTGTTTTTGCCGGAACACCTGATTTTGCAGCACGCCATTTAGAGGCTTTGTTAATGTCTAAGCATGAGGTGGTTGGCGTTCTAACTCAACCAGATAGACCGGCAGGAAGAGGTAAAAAACTGACACCCAGTCCTGTAAAGGTACTGGCAGAGGAACGTAACATCACCGTTTTTCAGCCAGCTACTTTACGCTCAGAAAAAAACCAACAATGGATTCTAAAACAACAGCCTGATGTTCTCATAGTTGTTGCCTATGGATTGATCCTTCCTAAGGCTGTTTTAAATATTCCAAGATTAGGCTGCCTAAACGTACATGGCTCCCTATTACCACGTTGGCGAGGTGCAGCCCCCATTCAACGCTCGCTCTGGGCTGGCGATACAGAAACAGGCGTAACGATCATGCAAATGGATATAGGTCTTGATACTGGCAACATACTATATAAAGCAAGCTGCCCTATTACACCTGAGGATACCAGCGCCAGTTTATACGAAAAACTGGCCAACATTGGGCCAGATGCGTTACTCGAAACATTATCGTTAATAACATCGGGTAAAAATCAACCTGAAATTCAAAACGAAAATTTAGTTACCTACGCTGAAAAACTAAGCAAAGAAGAAGCCCGTATAGACTGGGAACTATCTGCAACCCACCTCGAACGCTGTATTCGTGCATTTAATCCCTGGCCCATGAGCTTTTTCGAGATGGAAGGGCAACCTGTTAAAGTTTGGAAAGCAGAAGCCATTGAAGAACAAACTTCTGCAGAACCAGGAACTGTATTAAAAGCAGACAAAAAAGGTATTTATATTGCCACTGCTGATGGAATTCTGAACATTACTCAATTACAGCCTGCTGGTAAAAAAGCAATGTCAGCAGCAAATCTACTTAACTCTAAACGTGAATGGTTTACACCAGGCAATAAAATCAATTAAATACTATTTTATGCTGTAAGCATTCTCACAAATTTTCTCTTAATGCTGGCTTGTGTCAGCTTTTTTAACTATGAAAAACACATATAATCTACGAAGTGTTGCCGCAAAAGCAATCAATCAAGTTCTGGACCAAGGACAGTCTCTGAGTACAGTCTTACCCAAACTGCAACAAAATATAACCGATAAAGATAAACCCTTGTTACAGGAATTATCTTTCGGAGTATTACGCGTATTACCACAACTAGAGTGGATAATAGGTCAACTAATGGCAAAACCATTAAAAGGTAAACAACGTATTCTTCATTACCTGCTTATGGTTGGAATATACCAACTTGCCTATACTCGCATCCCAGCCCATGCAGCACTTGCTGAAACAGTAAATGGGGCCGTAACGCTGAAGTATCCTCAATTAAAAGGGCTAATTAACGGCGTTCTTCGCCAATTTCAGAGACAACAGCTACAGTTAATGGAATGTGTACAAAATAATCCCAGCCATCACTTACACCCAGTATGGCTATTAACTCGAATCCAAAAAGCCTATCCACAACAATGGCAACAATTTATTAATGCTAATAATAAAAAACCACCTATGTGGTTAAGAGTTAATCGTATATATCATAGTCGGGATGAATATCTCGCTCTTCTTCATAAATCGGGAATTGATGCGGAACCAACGCCCAAATCACCTTATGCTATCCGCATAATTTCCCCTTGTCCTGTAACAATATTACCTGGATTTGACAAAGGTTGGGTCACTGTCCAAGATGTATCCGCACAAGAGTGTGTCGAGTTACTAAAACCCACTAATGGAGAGAAAATTCTCGATCTTTGTGCAGCACCTGGAGGGAAAACAACACATATCCTCGAAGTAGCACCAGAATCTCAAGTATTAGCGGTGGATATTGATGAGCAAAGAATCAAACGAGTAAAAGAAAATCTCCAACGCCTTAATTGCCACGCTACAGTAAAAACCGGTGACGGACGCCACCCTGAACAATGGGCAGAAAATCAGCAATTCGACCGCATTCTTTTAGATGCCCCGTGTTCAGCAACAGGAGTAATCCGTCGCCATCCTGATATCAAATGGTTACGCCGCGAGGAAGATATTACTCAATTAGTTCAATTACAATCTGAGATTCTTGATGCAATCTGGCCATACTTAAAGAAAGGCGGAACGCTAGTATATGCAACCTGTTCTATTCTACCAGATGAAAATAGCCAGCAAATCAGCTCGTTTTTAAAACGCCACCCAGATGCAAAATTAACAGGAGCAGAAGCAAATGATTGTCCGGGAAAACAAATAATACCTGAGTTAAATGGTGGCGATGGTTTCTTTTACGCTCGATTAATTAAACAGTAATATATCTTTGCAATTCATAGAGATAGTTATTTGTTTTCAATAAATTAGAGAATACTATGAAAATAATTATTCTTGGTGCAGGTCAAGTTGGCGGTACATTAGCTGAAAATCTGGTAGGTGAGAATAATGATATCACTATAGTCGATACTGATCCTAACCGTTTACACCAACTACAAGATAAATTCGATCTCAGAGTAGTCAATGGTCATGGCTCTTACCCCAGGGTATTAAGAGAAGCTGGTGCTGAAGATGCTGATATGTTAGTTGCTGTAACTAATTCTGACGAAACTAACATGATTGCATGCCAAATTGCTTATTCTTTATTCAATACACCAAATAAAGTTGCGCGAATACGCGCAGCAGAATATATCTGCGAAGCAGATAAACTTTTTCTCCCTAATGATATTCCTATTGACTATCTTATTTCACCAGAACAACTTGTCATAGACTATATTTACAAGCTAATTCAATATCCTGGTGCCTTACAAGTTGTTAACTTTGCCGAAGGCCGAGTAAGTATTGTTGCGGTAAAAGCTTATTATGGAGGCTCACTTGTAGGAAATGCACTTTCCTCACTTCGTGAGCACATGCCACACATTAATACCAGAGTTGCTGCAATATTCCGTCAGGATAGACCAATAAGACCACAAGGTTCTACAATTATTGAAGCCGGTGACGAAGTTTTCTTTGTCGCTGCATCACAACATATTCGTGCTGTAATGAGTGAGCTTCAACGTTTAGAAAAGCCCTACAAGCGTATTATGATCGTAGGTGGTGGTAATGTGGGTGCCGGCCTTGCACTACGTCTCGAAAAAGATTACAGGGTTAAATTAATCGAACGAAATCAACAAAGAGCTACAGAACTAGCTGAATTATTGCATGACACCATTGTTTTCTATGGAGATGCCTCCGATCAAGAGTTATTAGCTGAAGAACATGTAGAACAAGTAGATGTATTTATTGCTCTAACCAACGATGACGAAGCAAATATCATGTCTGCAATGCTTGCCAAACGCATGGGGGCCAAAAAAGCCATGGTTCTCATCCAACGTAGTGCATATGTCGATTTAGTTCAAGGCGGTGTCATTGATATTGCAATCTCTCCACAACAAGCGACAATATCCGCGCTACTAGGTCATGTCCGCAAAGCGGATATCGTAAGCGTTTCCTCATTGCGTCGCGGAGTGGCCGAAGCTATCGAAGCGATTGCTCATGGAGATGAAAACACATCAAAGGTTGTTGGTCGAGCTGTAGGCGATATTAAATTACCACCAGGCACTACAATTGGTGCAATAGCACGCGGTGAGGAAGTCATTATTGCTAATGATTACAGCGTGATCGAACAAGGAGATCATGTAATTATGTTTATTACAGATAAGAAATTTGTCCCCGAAGTAGAGAAGTTATTCCAACCGAGTCCTTTTTTCCTTTAAAAAACCAAAGAAATAGTCATGTACCAGTCATATAATTCGAACACAATAACTGATACAACTTGGCCTATTTTAATTAGAAGAATATGATAAAACTTTTAAGTTATTTTACAGATTTACTATGAAAAGTAATTTTGTCAATTTAGCTGCTGACGTCAGCATCGATTACTGAAACAAGATCACTATTAGAAACCAGTAGCTTACTGGAAAATAGGAAATTAACCTATTAAACTAAAAGACCAGTAGTAAAGAATCTAATAACCCCTTACCACTGGTCTCCCAGTTACTTGCTTTACTATGTTTTTCTTTCCTCTGGTAACTTCCTTTTCCCTTCTTATTTTTTTCAACTCGCTGTTTAAATAGTGGATCACGTAATAAAGCTTCTAGAGCATTGTCCTTTATTACACCTTTTTTATGGTGATATATAATCATCATATGCCTCTATAATATTAATTTATCTGAAAACATAACAATTGTACTCTCTGGATTTTCAATAATAAAGAAAAATTACTTATTTCTTATTTAAAGCACCTTGTTCTAACGTTTCAAGAATAGAACAATAAGTACTTATATGAGAGCTACCACAGCAAGCATCACTTAACATCTTAAGTGAATCACGCATTTTTCGCATTTCAAGAAGTTTTTCCTCCACTTCCATTAACCTAGCATCTACAATTTGCTTCGACTCTTCACAAGTATGATGTGCTGGATCTACACGGATAGACAATAATTCTGTAATAGCCTCCAATGTAAACCCCAATTGCTTAGCATAACGTATAAACCGAAGGCGCTGTAGATCTTGCTCTGTATAAAGTCTATATCCTCCTTCTGTACGGTTCTGATGTTCCATCAT
The DNA here is from genome assembly GCF_019090985.1 of Photorhabdus akhurstii. Taxonomy (NCBI): domain Bacteria; kingdom Pseudomonadati; phylum Pseudomonadota; class Gammaproteobacteria; order Enterobacterales; family Morganellaceae; genus Photorhabdus; species Photorhabdus akhurstii. The sequence goes on from NZ_CP020335.1 coordinate 5,491,511, forward strand.
TCCTTGTTTTTCATAGAAACGCACAGTATCAGGAGTTACATTCGCTAATTTAGCCAGTTGGCCAATACGATACATCTTTATATCTCCTACAATAGATCACATTACTTAAGATATCAGCATAGCAGGATGAAAAGAAATAAGTTAGAGATTCATTATATACAAACGTAAAAAAACCGGGATAAACCCGGTTCTTTTATATGCCCCTACAGATTACTCCGCAGTCGCAACTTCTGTTTGAAGCTCAGCGGCACGGTCAACAAGCTCGATGTATGCCATCGGAGCATTGTCACCAGCACGGAAGCCACACTTAAGAATACGAGTGTAACCACCTGCGCGGCTCGCAAAACGCGGGCCCAGCTCATTAAACAGTTTTGCCACGATTTCGTTATCACGAGTACGGGCGAATGCCAGACGACGATTAGCTACGCTGTCGATCTTGGCAAGAGTAATCAGCGGCTCAACGACGCGACGCAGTTCTTTCGCTTTAGGCAGAGTCGTCTTGATGATTTCATGACGAACCAAAGAACCTGCCATGTTGCGGAACATAGCTTGGCGATGGCTGCTGTTGCGGTTCAATTGACGACCACTCTTACGATGGCGCATGACCTTATCCTTCTCAGTAAAACCTTAACCTGTGATCTAGTTATTCATCAGCAATACTTGCTGGCGGCCAGTTTTCCAAGCGCATGCCCAGAGATAAGCCACGTGAAGCCAGTACGTCTTTGATCTCTGTAAGAGATTTTTTACCCAGGTTAGGTGTCTTAAGTAACTCAACCTCGGTACGCTGTACCAAATCACCGATGTAGTGGATAGCTTCTGCCTTAAGACAGTTAGCAGAGCGGACAGTCAATTCCAGATCGTCAACAGGGCGCAGCAGGATCGGATCAAACTCTGGCTTCTCTTCTTTTACTTCTGGCTGACGTACATCACGTAAATCAACAAAAGCTTCTAGCTGTTCAGCCAAAATAGTAGCTGCACGGCGAATCGCCTCTTCAGGATCGATTGTACCGTTAGTTTCCATCTCGATAACCAACTTGTCCAAATCGGTACGTTGTTCTACACGCGCTGCTTCAACATTGTAGGCAATACGCTCTACTGGGCTATAACAAGCGTCTACTAACAAACGACCAATAGGGCGCTCATCTTCTTCCGAATGAATCCGGGCAGAAGCCGGCACATAACCTCGACCACGCTGAACTTTAATGCGCATGCTTATAGAAGCAGTTTCGTCAGTCAGGTGGCAGATTACATGCTGCGGCTTGACGATTTCGACATCTCCGTCGTGGATAATGTCGGCTGCAGTCACAGGGCCAATGCCAGACTTATTCAAGGTAAGAATAACTTCATCTTTTCCCTGAACTCTTACCGCCAGCCCTTTCAGGTTGAGGAGAATCTCCAGGATATCTTCCTGTACACCTTCTTTGGTGCTGTACTCATGCAGTACACCATCAATCTCAACCTCAGTCACCGCACAACCCGGCATAGACGAAAGCAGAATACGGCGCAGTGCGTTACCTAGAGTATGGCCAAAGCCACGCTCTAATGGCTCAAGGGTCACCTTGGCGTGCGTCGAACTGACTTGCTCGATATCAACCAGGCGCGGTTTTAGAAACTCTGTCACAGAACCCTGCATTGTGTCCTCTCTTTGGTGCTAAGCTTTACTTAGAGTAAAGCTCGACGATCAGGTGTTCGTTGATGTCAGCAGACAGATCAGCACGTTCTGGAATACGTTTGAACACACCTTCCATCTTCACAGCATCAACCTCCAACCAAGTTGGTTTCTCACGCTGCTCAGCCAGCTCTAAAGCCGCCTTGATACGAGACTGCTTTTTCGATTTTTCGCGAACGCTGACTACGTCATTCGGGGATACCTGATAAGAAGCGATGTTAACAACGCGGCCATTTACCATGATAGCCTTATGGCTTACCATTTGGCGTGACTCAGCGCGAGTCGCCCCGAAACCCATACGGTAAACAACGTTGTCCAGACGACCTTCCAGCAAACTCAGCAGGTTCTCACCTGTGTTGCCTTTCAGACGAGTTGCTTCTTTATAGTAGTTACGGAATTGACGTTCCAGAACACCGTAAATACGACGAACTTTTTGTTTTTCACGTAACTGCACACCGTAGTCAGACAGACGCGGTTTACGTGCGCCATGCTGCCCAGGTGCTTGTTCTAATTTACACTTGGTGTCAATCGCGCGAACGCCAGACTTCAGGAATAGATCTGTACCCTCGCGACGGCTCAGCTTGAGCTTAGGACCCAAATATCTTGCCATTTTCTTTCTCCAATCGAACCTAAAAGTAAACGCTATTAAACGCGACGTTTTTTAGGTGGACGACAACCGTTATGAGGGATCGGAGTCACATCAGTAATGTTAGTAATGCGGAAACCTGCCGCATTTAACGCTCGAATAGTTGACTCGCGGCCAGGACCAGGTCCCTTAACCATAACTTCCAGGTTCTTAATTCCGTATTCTTTCACTGCTTCGGCGCAACGCTCTGCTGCAACCTGAGCGGCAAACGGAGTAGATTTACGAGAACCACGGAAACCGGAACCACCGGCAGTTGCCCAACCCAGAGCGTTACCCTGACGGTCAGTAATGGTCACGATTGTGTTATTGAAAGAAGCATGGATATGAGCCACACCATCAGAGACTTGCTTTCTTACACGCTTACGTGCACGAATAGGTGCTTTTGCCATTATACAATACCCCGATTATTTCTTGATCGGCTTACGTGGACCCTTACGGGTACGTGCATTGGTCTTAGTACGCTGGCCGCGAACAGGTAGACCACGACGGTGACGTAAACCACGATAAGTACCAAGATCCATCAGACGTTTGATGCTCAGGGTTACTTCACGACGCAAATCGCCTTCTACAACGTATCTAGCAACTTCGTCACGCAGCTTATCAATTTGCTCTTCAGACAGCTCACTGATCTTAACATGTTCAGCAATACCCGCCGCAGCACAAATAGCTTGGGAGCGAGTTTTACCAATTCCGTAAATCGATGTTAAAGCGATCACGGTATGCTTCTGATCAGGAATGTTAATGCCTGCTATACGGGCCACTATGCACTCCTAAGTTATTTATTTACCGCAACACCATTCTGAAAAGCCCGTTTTCAGGATACTCAAACAGTGTTGCTGTGATATAAAAAAGATTGGCTGGCTAATTTAGCCAGCTCAAACCGACTTTGCAAGAAAAATATGCTATTTTATTAGCCTTGGCGTTGTTTATGCTTAGGCTCTGCACTACAAATCACACGAACGACACCGTTACGCTTAACGATTTTGCAGTTGCGACATAATTTCTTGACGGAAGCACGAACTTTCATTTTTACTCTCCGTAACTTCTCAAGCAAACCAATTAACGGTTATAACCTTTAAGATTTGCCTTCTTCAATGCAGACTCATACTGACTTGACATCATCAGAGTTTGCACTTGAGCCATAAAGTCCATGATGACTACAACTACGATAAGTAGCGAAGTACCACCAAAATAAAATGGCACCTTCATCGCATCACGCATGAACTCCGGGATTAAGCAGATAAAAGTAATATACATCGCACCAACTAAAGTTAGGCGCGTCATTACTTTATCAATGTACTTGGCTGTTTGCTCTCCCGGACGAATTCCTGGTACAAATGCACCGGACTTCTTCAGGTTATCTGCTGTTTCTCTCGGGTTGAAAACCAACGCGGTATAGAAAAAACAGAAGAAGATGATTGCAGACGCGTAGAGTAACACATAAAGAGGTTGCCCAGGCTGCAAGTACATTGAAACAGTAGTCAGCCAGTTCCAACCAGTTCCTCCCCCGAACCAAGAAGCTATGGTACCAGGGAACAGAATAATGCTGGAAGCAAAAATTGCAGGGATAACCCCAGCCATGTTCACTTTCAACGGTAAATGTGTGCTCTGTGCAGCATAAACTCGGCGACCTTGTTGACGTTTCGCATAGTTAACAACGATACGTCGTTGGCCACGCTCCATGAAAACAACGAAGAAAGTTACTGCAAACACTAGCACTGCAACCAACAGCAACAGGAGGAAGTGCAGATCGCCTTGCCGAGCTTGCTCGATGGTATGGCCAATGGCCGGCGGCAAACCCGCAACAATACCAGCAAAGATTATGATAGAGATACCGTTTCCAATACCACGCTCAGTAATCTGCTCACCCAACCACATTAGGAACATAGTCCCAGTAACCAGGCTCACAACAGCCGTGAAGTAGAAAGCAAATCCTGGATTGATCACCAGTCCTTGCATTCCTGGCATATTTGGCAAACCAGTAGCAATACCGATTGACTGGAATATAGCCAGCACTAAAGTACCATAGCGAGTATACTGGCTAATCTTACGACGACCAGCTTCCCCTTCCTTCTTAATCTCCGCCAACGTTGGATGAACCACCGTCAACAACTGAATAATAATAGACGCAGAAATATACGGCATTATCCCCAGTGCAAAGATAGAAGCACGACTTAAAGCACCACCAGAGAACATGTTAAACATTTCAATGATGGTGCCCCTTTGCTGTTCGAGCAATTTGGCAAGCACAGTGGCATCAATACCAGGGATAGGAATAAAAGAACCAATGCGGAAAACAATTAACGCGCCAATAACAAACAACAGCCTACGTTTCAGCTCGCCTAGTCCACCTTTAGCACTTTGAAAATCTAATCCTGGTTGTTTAGCCATCTGTTACTTATTCCTCAATTTTACCGCCAGCAGCTTCAATTGCAGCACGAGCGCCTTTAGTAACACGAAGGCCACGCACAGTTACTACACGATTGATTTCACCAGAAAGAATAACTTTCGCGAATTCAATTTGAGTGCCAACAATATTAGCGGCTTTCAATGCGTTCAGATCAATAATATCGCCTTCAACGGCAGCAAAATCAGATAAACGAACTTCTGCTGTAACCATCGCCTTACGTGAAGTAAAACCAAATTTTGGCAAACGACGGTACAAAGGCATCTGACCACCTTCAAAACCACGACGTACGCCACCGCCAGAACGAGACTTCTGGCCTTTGTGACCACGGCCACCGGTTTTACCCAAGCCAGAACCAATACCACGACCTACACGTTTAGGCGCATGCTTGGAACCTTCAGCCGGAGACAGAGTATTTAAGCGCATCTGTTACTCCTCAACTTTAACCATATAGGAAACCAAGTTGATCATACCACGTATAGCAGGAGTATCTTCACGCTCTACTGTATGACCGATACGGCGCAGACCTAAACCAACCAAAGTTGCCTTATGCTTAGGCAGACGGCCGATTGAACTGCGAATCTGTGTTATTTTAATAGTCTTAGCCATGGTCATTACCCCAGAATTTCTTCGACGGATTTACCACGCTTAGCGGCGACCATTTCTGGAGACTTCATGCTGTCTAAAGCATCCAGAGTTGCACGAACCACATTAATAGGGTTAGTGGAACCATAGGTTTTAGCCAGTACGTTATGAACACCAGCCACTTCCAAAACAGCACGCATAGCACCGCCTGCGATGATACCAGTACCTTCGTGAGCAGGCTGCATGAACACACGGGAACCAGTGTGTGCACCTTTTACTGGGTGATACAAAGTGCCGCTGTTCAGTGCGACGGTTTTCATATTGCGACGGGCTTTTTCCATCGCTTTCTGGATTGCTGCCGGAACTTCGCGTGCTTTGCCGTAGCCAAAACCAACGCGACCATTACCATCACCTACAACAGTTAGTGCGGTAAAGCTGAAAATCCGGCCACCTTTTACGGTTTTAGATACGCGATTTACCGCAATCAGCTTTTCCTGCAGTTCGCCAGCTTGTTTTTCGATGTGAGCCATCTTACACCTCTACCTTAGAACTGAAGGCCAGCTTCACGGGCAGCATCTGCCAGTGCCTGGACTCGACCATGATATTGGAAACCAGAGCGGTCAAAGGATACATCTTTAATACCTTTTTCCAACGCACGTTCAGCAATTGCTTTGCCAACTGCTGCTGCTGCTTCTTTATTTCCAGTGTATTTCAGTTGCTCATTGATAGCTTTTTCTGTAGTAGAAGCTGCCACCAAAGTTTCAGAACCGTTTGGTGCGATAACCTGCGCATAAATATGGCGAGGGGTACGATGTACCACCAGGCGAGTTGCACCCAGTTCCTGGAGCTTGCGGCGTGCGCGGGTCGCACGACGGATACGAGCTGCTTTCTTATCCATAGTGTTACCTTACTTCTTCTTAGCCTCTTTGATACGCACGACTTCGTCGGCGTAACGAACACCCTTACCTTTATAAGGCTCAGGACGACGATAGGCACGCAGTTCTGCCGCAACCTGACCGATTACCTGTTTATCAGCACCCTTTAGTACGATTTCAGTTTGTGACGGACATTCTGCAGTAATGCCTGCTGGCAGTTCGTGGTCAACTGGATGTGAGAAGCCCAGAGACATGTTAACAACATTGCCTTTGACTACTGCACGATAACCAACACCTACCAGTTGAAGCTTCTTAGTGAAGCCTTCGGTAACACCGATAACCATAGCATTCAGCAAAGAACGAGTTGTACCCGCCTGTGCCCAACCACCAACATAACCATCGCGTGGAGCGAAGGTCAGTTGATTATCTGCATGCTTAACTTCAACTGCGCTGTGGATTGTACGACTTAGCTCGCCGTTTTTACCCTTAATCGAAATAACCTGACCGTCGAGTTTTACCTCTACGCCGGCAGGAATAACGACGGGTGCTTTTGCAACACGAGACATTCTTTCCTCCCGAATTAAGCTACGTAGCAGAGAATCTCGCCACCAAGACCAGCTTGGCGAGCTGCACGATCAGTCATTACACCTTTAGAGGTAGAAACAACAGCGATACCCAAGCCAGCCATAACTTGTGGCAGCTCATCTTTTTTCTTATAGATGCGCAGGCTTGGGCGGCTTACACGCTGAATACTTTCTACAACAGCCTTACCTTGGAAGTATTTCAGTACTAATTCCAGTTCTGGCTTGGTGTCGCCTTCAATTTTATAATCTTCAATATAACCTTCTTCCTTCAGCACTTTGGCAATTGCCACTTTCAGCTTGGAGGAAGGCATGGTGACCGCAACTTTATTCGCGGCCTGACCGTTACGGATACGGGTCAGCATATCCGCGATGGGATCTTGCATGCTCATCTGTCTTTACTCCCGTGATTCAATTGGTGACAATTACCAGCTAGCCTTTTTAAGGCCCGGAATTTCACCGCGCATGGCGGCTTCACGGACTTTAATTCGGCTCAACCCAAACTTCCGCAAAAACGCATGCGGACGACCAGTTTGGCGGCAGCGGTTACGCTGACGAGAAGGGCTGGAATCACGTGGCAGTGTTTGCAGCTTGAGAACAGCATTCCAACGCTCTTCATCAGATGCATTCACATCAGAAATGATAGCTCTCAATTCCACACGTTTAGTGAAGAATTTTTCAGCTAATTTCGCACGTTTTACATCACGTGCTTTCATTGATTGCTTAGCCATGAATACCCTGCCTTACTTGCGGAACGGGAAGTTAAAAGCAGCCAAAAGTGCGCGGCCTTCATCATCAGATTTCGCAGTTGTGGTGATAGTAATATCCAGACCACGAACACGATCCACTTTATCGTAATCGATTTCAGGGAAGATGATTTGCTCACGTACACCCATGCTGTAATTGCCACGACCATCAAATGACTTCGCAGACAAACCACGGAAGTCACGAATACGAGGTACAGCAATAGAAATCAGGCGCTCAAGAAACTCCCACATACGTTCACCACGCAGGGTCACTTTACAGCCGATTGGATAGCCCTGACGGATTTTGAAGCCTGCAACTGATTTGCGTGCTTTGGTGATTAATGGTTTTTGACCAGAAATTGCTGCCAGATCCGCTGCTGCATTATCCAGCAGTTTCTTATCAGCGATCGCTTCACCAACACCCATGTTCAGGGTGATCTTCTCGACCCGAGGGACTTGCATGACAGAATTGTAGCCAAACTGAGTCATCAGTTTTTGGACTACCTCGTCTTTGTAGTAATCATGCAGTTTCGCCATCGTATTACTCCAAATTACTTGATAGTTTCGCTGTTAGATTTAAAGAAACGAACTTTTTTTCCGTCTTCAAATCTAAAACCTACACGGTCAGCCTTACCGGTTGCCGCATTGAAGATCGCAACGTTTGAAACCTGGATTGCAGCTTCTTTTTCAACGATGCCACCTGGTTGGTTCAGAGCCGGAACAGGCTTCTGATGTTTTTTAACCAAGTTGATACCTTCAACAATGACTTTCCCAGTAGAAAGAACCTGTTTTACTTTACCGCGCTTACCTTTATCTTTTCCGGTCAACACGATAACTTCGTCATCACGACGGATTTTCGCTGCCATTGTCCGCTCCTTAGAGTACTTCTGGTGCCAGGGAGATAATTTTCATGAACTTTTCATTACGAAGTTCACGAGTTACCGGCCCAAAAATACGCGTACCGATAACTTGCTCACTTGTGTTGTTTAACAACACGCAAGCATTGCCATCGAAGCGAATGACAGAACCGTCAGGGCGACGAACACCCTTCTTGGTGCGCACCACTACCGCTTTCAGGACATCACCTTTTTTCACTTTACCACGAGGAATTGCTTCCTTAATGGTGACTTTTATGATGTCGCCGACGTGTGCATAGCGACGGTGCGAGCCACCCAGAACCTTGATACACATTACGCGACGTGCACCGGAGTTGTCGGCCACGTTCAGCATAGTCTGTTCTTGGATCATTTTAGTGCTCCGCTAAATGTCAACTACTACTGAGCCCACTTCACTACTATAATTTAGTATGAAGAGGCCGTTCAGATACCCCATATCACGAGGGCGCGGCATTATAACACCACATCTCAGATATAGATAGAAAAAATAAACGGCTCATCGCCTGAGCCGTTTACTCTATTCGAGCCAGCTTACAGAATCGCTTTCTCTACAACGCGAACTAAAGTCCAAGATTTAGTTTTGGACAGTGGACGAGTTTCGCGGATTTCCACCACATCACCAATGCCACATTCATTGTTCTCGTCATGTACATGCAGTTTAGTCGTACGTTTGATGAATTTACCATACAGAGGGTGTTTCACCTTACGCTCAATAGCAACAACAATAGATTTCTCCATTTTGTCACTTACAACACGACCTTGCAGAGTACGGATTTTATCGGTCATTACGCACCCGCCTTCTCAGTCAATAAAGTCTTAACGCGTGCGATATTACGACGCACTTGTTTCAACAGATGAGACTGTTGTAGCTGGCCACTTGCAGCCTGCATGCGCAGGTTAAATTGTTCACGCAGCAAATTCAGCAGCTCAGTGTTCAGCTCTTCAACGCTTTTTTCGCGCAGCTCTTGTGCTTTCATTACATCACCGTCTTAGTTACAAAGGTGGTCTTGATAGGCAGTTTCGCTGCTGCCAGCTTGAATGCTTCACGAGCCAGCTCTTCAGGCACACCGTCCATTTCATAAAGGACTTTACCAGGCTGGATCAAGGCAACCCAATATTCTACGTTACCTTTACCTTTACCCATACGCACTTCGAGTGGCTTTTCAGTGATAGGCTTGTCTGGAAATACACGTATCCAGATTTTACCTTGACGTTTAATTGCACGAGTCATAGCACGACGTGCCGCTTCAATCTGACGTGCCGTCAGACGGCCACGGCCCACAGCTTTCAGACCGAAAGTGCCGAAGCTAACATCCGCACCTGCTGCCAGGCCACGGTTACGGCCTTTGTGCATTTTACGGAATTTCGTACGCTTTGGTTGTAACATCAGCGACTCTCCTTACTTGCGGCCTTTACGCTGCTGCTTTTTCGGTTGTGCAGCCGGTTTTTCCGCCTGTTCAACAGCAGCCATACCACCCAAGATCTCACCTTTGAAGATCCATACCTTAACGCCGAGTACACCATAAGTGGTGTGCGCTTCTGAAGTGTTATAGTCGATATCTGCACGCAGTGTGTGCAACGGTACACGACCTTCACGATACCATTCAGTACGCGCGATTTCAGCACCGCCTAAACGGCCACTGACTTCCACTTTAATGCCTTTAGCGCCCAAACGCATCGCATTCTGGACTGCGCGCTTCATAGCGCGACGGAACATAACACGACGTTCTAGCTGTGAAGTAATACTGTCAGCAACCAGTTTCGCGTCCAGTTCAGGCTTACGCACTTCAGAGATATTAATTTGCGCAGGAACACCAGCGATTTCCGCTACAGTTTTACGCAGTTTTTCTACGTCTTCACCTTTCTTACCGATTACGATACCTGGGCGAGCAGTGTGAATAGTTACACGGATACTTTTAGCAGGACGTTCAATAACAATGCGTGAAATAGACGCTTTTGCCAGTTCTTTATTCAAGTACTGGCGGACTTTAAAATCGCTGTCTAGGTTGTCAGCGAATTCTTTAGTATTCGCATACCAGGTAGAGTTCCAAGGTTTGACAATACCCAGGCGAATACCATTAGGATGTACTTTCTGACCCATTGCTAGTCTCCAGAGTCTCAGCGATCGGACACAACCACAGTAATGTGGCTGCTGCGCTTCAGGATGCGATCTGCACGACCTTTTGCACGAGGCATAATACGCTTCATGGTCGGGCCTTCGTCTACGAAAATCTTCGTGACCTTCAGATCATCAATGTCAGCACCATCGTTGTGTTCTGCATTAGCAATAGCAGACTCAAGTACTTTCTTCACTAAACCAGCAGCTTTCTTATTGGTATAGGTCAGAGTTTCCAGAGCTTGCGACACTTTCTTACCGCGAATCAGGTCAGCTACAAGGCGAACCTTCTGAGCAGAAGAACGAGCGTGGCGATGTTTAGCGATAGTTTCCATCTCTTCCTCCTACCTTAGCGCTTTTTAGCCTTTTTATCGGCCGCATGGCCGCGATAAGTACGGGTCGGCGCGAATTCACCTAGTTTATGACCAACCATTTCGTCGGAAACAAAAACTGGTACATGCTGACGACCATTATGGACAGCGATGGTCAAACCGATCATGTTAGGAAAGATCGTTGAACGACGGGACCAAGTCTTAATAGGCTTTTTGTCTCCGCTTTCCACCGCTTTCTCTACCTTCTTCAGCAAGTGCAGGTCGATAAATGGACCTTTCTTGAGAGAACGTGGCATGGTTTATCCTCTAATTATTTTTTAGTACGGCGACGTACGATGAACTGATCAGTACGTTTATTACTACGGGTCTTCTTACCTTTAGTTTGAACACCCCAAGGAGTTACAGGATGTTTACCAAAGTTACGACCTTCACCACCACCATGTGGGTGATCTACCGGGTTCATCGCCGTACCACGAACGGTAGGACGAATGCCGCGCCAGCGACTTGCACCAGCTTTACCCAGAACACGTAGCATATGTTCTGCATTACCAACTTCACCTAAAGTGGCGCGGCAATCAGACAGAACTTTACGCATTTCACCAGAACGCAGACGCAAAGTTACATAAGAACCATCACGGGCAACGATCTGAACGTATGCACCAGCGGAACGAGCCAACTGACCACCTTTACCCGGCTTCATTTCTACGTTATGTACGGTAGAACCAACAGGGATATTGCGCATTGGCAATGCGTTACCAGTTTTGATAGCTGCGTCAGCACCAGATTGGATCTGATCACCAGCTTTCAGACCTTTAGGCGCAAGGATATAACGACGTTCACCATCTTTATACAGAACCAGGGCGATATTCGCTGAACGGTTTGGATCATATTCCAAACGCTCAACTACAGCAGGGATACCATCTTTATTACGTTTAAAGTCAATCAAACGATAGTGCTGCTTGTGGCCACCACCAATGTGACGAGTGGTAATACGGCCATTGTTGTTACGACCACCGGTTTTGCTGCTTTTTTCCAGCAATGGAGCATAAGGTTTACCCTTATGCAGCTCAGGGTTAACCACTTTAACAACGTGGCGACGGCCCGGAGACGTAGGTTTACATTTAACAATTGCCATTGTTCTTTACTCCTCCGACTTACTCTGCACCACCGATGAAGTCCATATTCTGGCCTTCCTTCAGTGTGACATAAGCTTTTTTCCAGTCGCTACGACGACCAATACGCTGACCGTGACGTTTAGTTTTGCCTTTAACCAGCAAAGTGTTAACACCTTCAACTTCGACTTCAAACAGTCTCTGCACAGCAGCTTTGATTTCTGCTTTAGTCGCGTCTTTCGCAACTTTGAGAACGATGGTGTTGCTCTTTTCCATCGCTGTAGAAGCTTTTTCAGATACGTGCGGCGCACGCAGTACTTTCAGCAGACGTTCTTCACGGATCATGCCAGCATCTCCTCAACTTGCTTCACAGCATCAGCAGTCATAACCACTTTATCGAAGGCGATTAAGCTAACTGGATCAATACCAGCTACATCACGAACATCAACCTTGTACAGGTTGCGAGCTGCTAAGAATAAATTCTCATCAACTTCATGAGTGATAATCAGCACATCTTCCAGAGCCATATCTTTCAGTTTCTGAACCAGAAGCTTGGTTTTAGGAGCTTCTACAGAAAACTTCTCGACAACGATCAAACGATCTTGACGTACCAGTTCAGACAGGATGCTCTTTAAAGCACCACGGTACATTTTCTTATTAACTTTTTGACTGTGGTCCTGTGGTTTAGCTGCAAAAGTTACACCACCAGAGCGCCAAATTGGACTCTTAATAGAACCAGAACGTGCACGGCCAGTGCCTTTCTGACGCCATGGTTTCTTACCTGAACCAGAAACTTCAGCACGGGTTTTCTGAGCACGAGTACCTTGACGTGCACCAGCTGCGTAAGCAACAACTACTTGATGCACAAGCGCTTCATTGAAATCACGCCCGAAGGTAGTTTCGGAAACAGTCAGCGCGCCTTGCGCGTCTTTCATTACCAATTCCATTCCTATCTCCTCGACGTTACGCCTTGACAGCCGGTTTTACGATCAGGTTGCCGCCAGTTGCACCTGGAACAGCACCTTTGACCAGCAGCAGGTTGCGCTCAGCGTCAACACGTACTACATCTAGGCTTTGAACAGTTACACGTTCATTACCCAGTTGGCCTGCCATTTTCTTGCCTTTAAATACCTTGCCCGGGGTTTGGTTCTGACCGATAGAACCCGGGACACGATGAGACAAAGAGTTACCGTGGCTAGCATCTTGGGTACGGAAGTTCCAGCGCTTAACAGTACCAGCAAAACCTTTACCTTTAGATGTACCAGTAACGTCGACTTTCTTAACGTCAGCGAAAATCTCAACGCTAATACTTTGACCTACAGCATATTCTTCGCCTTCAGACAGACGGAATTCACGCAGGATACGGCCAGCTTCAACGCCAGCTTTAGCGAAATGACCTGCTTCAGGTTTGTTTATACGGTTAGCTTTTTTGCTACCAGTAGTAACCTGAATTGCACGATAACCATCACTATCCAGATCTTTAACCTGAGTCACACGGTTATCTTCAATTTCGATAACAGTTACAGGGATAGAAACGCCATCTTCAGTGAAGATACGAGTCATACCCACTTTTTTACCGACTAAACCAATCATTGTTTCAACCTCTCAATCGTTCAATGACCTGATTAACCCAGGCTGATCTGCACGTCTACACCGGCAGCCAGATCCAGACGCATCAGAGCATCAACGGTTTTCTCGGTTGGCTCAACGATGTCAACCAGACGCTTATGAGTGCGAATTTCGTACTGATCACGCGCATCTTTATTAACATGCGGAGAAATCAGAACGGTAAAACGCTCTTTACGAGTCGGCAGCGGGATCGGACCACGCACCTGCGCACCAGTACGCTTAGCGGTCTCGACAATTTCCGCAGTTGATTGATCGATCAAACGATGATCAAATGCTTTCAGGCGAATACGGATTCTTTGGTTCTGCATGAGACCAGAGCTCCAACTATTTTATAAACGTAAATAATTACTCCTCGTACCCATTTCGATTGACGGGAGAGTGTAATCGTTCAATATATAACCCCCCTATCGGGAGTATTTTAAATGGCAGCAAAGCAATACTGCACATTCACTGGTTATCAAACCAGACTTACACGTAAGTAAGACCGCATATTATACGCAAATCAATTAACAAAGCAAGATACAGATGAAGATTTATCCAGAATAGAATCAAAGGAGCGTAAACAAGATGCCCTAACCTAACAGATAGGGCATTTTTTCGTACCTATTCTCCTTCAAGGATCTGTGCTTGAGTATAATTTTGAATCCCCATACGTTCAATTAATTCAAATTGAGTTTCCAACCAATCAATGTGTTCTTCTTCTTCATCTAGGACATCGATCATCAAATCACGGCTAACATAGTCATGAATCGAATCAGCATAAGTAATTGCTTCTTTCAAATCTCTAGCTCCCTGCAATTCGAGCTGTAAGTCAGATTTGAGCATTTCTTCGATATCTTCTCCGATGTTAAGTTTTCCTAGATCCTGCAAATTAGGAATTCCTTCAAGAAAAAGGATACGTTCGATGTACCTATCAGCATGCTTCATTTCATCGATAGATTCATGATATTCCTTATCATTCAGGCGGGTAAGGCCCCAGTTTTTGAACATCCGGGCATGTAGAAAATATTGATTAATTGCAACAAGCTCATTTCCAAGAAGTTTATTCAAATGAGCAATCATTTTTTTATCACCTTTCATAGTTTACTCCTCCGCTTCCAGTACTTAAAGTGTAGTACCTATTCCGCAGAGTAGTAGTAAACTTATCTCTTTTTTATCAAGCAACGTTATCTATCTTAGGCAGCTGTGCAATTTCCTCATTAATTAGCTCTCGGGCTTGGCGTATGCATTTGCCACAATCACGGCCTACAGGCACAATACGTTTTAGTTCTCTAATAGAGTGAATATGATGTTGACGCACCGCGTTACGTATTGTTTTGTCACTCACCGCATTACATAGGCAGACATACATAAATAACACTCTCTGGTACACATTATAGCGCATATTAAATAATAATGAGTCTCATTTCAATAATCATTCGCATTTTAATTTACTGATTCAGGTTCTTCCGAATATCCTTTAGCTTCGTTAAATGGAAGTAGTTCTCTCATTTATGTAATATTTTGATTATTAATATTTTTATCCCTATCGGGAGCTTTCTTAAACTTATTCCATCCTAAAACTATCTCCTACATCAGCAACTCTCTTCGTTGGTATCCCCTCCTTTCGTTAGGGCATACCAACAGATGCAGAACAAACATGAGTCAAATATTACTACCTGTATATAAAAGAAAAGATGACTCATCTAAGTTTGAAGACAAATGCTTATTCGGGAAAATCACGAGGTGGGGGGTTGGTTACCGCTAACGTATTCTACAGATGAATGATGAATATATACTCTAAGAATACCCTAGCAGAACAGCCAGATAACGATAACACCGGTAGGAACAAGCAGCCGAAATCAAAAACTTAAGACACTAAGAGATAACCGAATGGGATGGTTCATACAGGGAATTTAAGGAAAGGTGATATCCATTAAAACACTAACTAACAGACACCTAGCGTAGCACAACCAAGTGTCTGTCCTAAAACAAGTCAGAATACAAACCTGTCCTAAAGTTAGGTACTTAATTCTTAGCTATTAAGCAATAATTTTAGCAACAACACCAGCACCTACAGTACGGCCGCCTTCACGGATAGCGAAGCGCAGACCCTGGTCCATTGCGATTGGCGCAATCAGAGTCACTTTCATCTGAATGTTATCGCCTGGCATCACCATTTCCACGCCTTCTGGCAGCTCGATTGTCCCGGTTACATCAGTTGTACGGAAGTAGAACTGTGGACGGTAGCCTTTGAAGAATGGCGTATGACGGCCGCCTTCGTCTTTGCTCAGAATATAAACTTCTGATTCGAAAGTGGTGTGTGGCTTGATTGAACCCGGTTTTGCCAGTACCTGACCACGTTCGATTTCGTCACGTTTGGTACCACGCAGCAGAACGCCCACGTTCTCACCCGCACGGCCTTCGTCCAGCAGTTTGCGGAACATTTCTACACCAGTACACGTGGTTTTCGTTGTGTCTTTGATACCAACGATTTCAACTTCTTCACTCACTTTAACAATACCGCGCTCTACACGACCGGTTACCACGGTACCACGGCCTGAAATCGAGAATACGTCTTCGATTGGCAGCAGGAATGGCTGGTCGATTGCACGCTCTGGTTCTGGGATGTAGCTGTCTAGGGCATCGGCCAGTTCAATGATCTTCGCTTCCCACTCTGCATCGCCTTCCAGCGCTTTCAGCGCGGAACCACGGATAACCGGGGTATCGTCGCCTGGGAAATCGTACTGAGACAGCAGCTCACGCACTTCCATCTCAACCAGTTCCAGCAGCTCTTCGTCATCTACCATGTCACATTTGTTCAGGAATACGATGATATAAGGAACGCCTACCTGACGACCTAACAGGATGTGCTCACGAGTCTGCGGCATTGGGCCGTCAGTCGCAGCAACCACCAGGATTGCGCCGTCCATCTGAGCCGCGCCGGTGATCATGTTTTTCACATAGTCGGCGTGGCCTGGGCAGTCAACGTGCGCATAGTGACGGCTTGGGGTGTCGTATTCTACGTGAGAAGTAGAGATGGTGATACCACGCGCTTTTTCTTCTGGCGCGTTATCGATTTGGTCGAATGCACGAGCGTTACCACCGAAGGTTTTAGCCAGTACAGTAGTGATAGCAGCAGTCAGGGTAGTTTTACCGTGGTCAACGTGGCCGATAGTACCAACGTTAACGTGCGGTTTTGTACGTTCAAACTTTTCTTTAGACATTAGATTGTCCCTCTAAGACACGGAATCGGTGGTTCCACCACATCAACCAAGCAGTTGCTCGTTGAATATCGTTTACAGGAATAAAATCGGGAGACAAGGACATTAAGGAAGTGGTGCTGATAGGCAGATTCGAACTGCCGACCTCACCCTTACCAAGGGTGTGCTCTACCAACTGAGCTATATCAGCACATCTTGGAGCGGGCAGCGGGAATCGAACCCGCATCATCAGCTTGGAAGGCTGAGGTAATAGCCATTATACGATGCCCGCATTGAACTCGGCTACCTGACTTTAATCAGCTGTACGTTGATCTCAATATACTTTGCTTCTAACGAAAACCAAAATAATATCAAGACTAAATCTGATTTTTGGTGGTGGGGAAGGATTCGAACCTTCGAAGTCTGTGACGGCAGATTTACAGTCTGCTCCCTTTGGCCGCTCGGGAACCCCACCTTATTCCAAATTTTTAATGGTGCCGGCACCAAGAATCGAACTCGGGACCTACTGATTACAAGTCAGTTGCTCTACCAACTGAGCTATGCCGGCATCAAGTGCTGCGCATTCTAGGCAGTGTGAACGCACTATGCAACAAAAAATCGCTCTCCTTGACCATTCGGTCACAAAACGCTCATTTTTATTCAATAAGCTGTTTTTTTCAAAATATTTAGCTCAAATAATAAACCAAAACTACCTGTAATTATTAAGGAACTGATTTCTGTACCCAATAAAACATGATTAGTCACTTCATTTTGTGTCATTCAAATGTCCATCATGATAAACAAACAGCTAAAGCTAACATTAAGTAAAGCAACTCAATTTTTTACGATTCTGCATTTCTTACAAAAAAAACTGCTAAAAATATAAAAAAACCTACGCCTGCCGCTCATCAGTCGATATCATGCGATTTATTTTTTGTCGGGTACAGGTTGTTTATTGCAACTTGTCCAACCTGCACAAACAGGCAGATTTTGGTTTATGAATAAAAAAGAACCTTTTTTGGCTACTCCATATTTGCAATTCAATCGTGAACAATGGGCAACCTTACGTGATTCAGTTCCACTGACATTAACAAAAGAAGAATTAATTGATCTAAAAGGAATCAATGAAGAAATTTCTTTAGAAGAAGTTGTTGAGATTTATCTTCCTTTATCTCGCTTGCTCAATTTTTATATTAGTTCCAATTTACGTCGTCAAGCAGTGCTCGAACAATTTCTAGGTACCGATGGACAAAAAGTCCCTTATGTCATAGGAATTGCTGGCAGTGTTGCCGTTGGTAAAAGTACCACTGCACGTCTATTGCAAGCCCTTCTGAGTCGTTGGCCTGAACACCGAAGTGTAGAATTAATTACTACAGATGGTTTTCTACATTCTAACAGTGTACTGAATGAACGTGGGCTGATGAAAAAGAAAGGATTTCCTCAATCATATGATATGCATAGCTTAGTGAAATTTGTAGCTGATATTAAATCGGGGTCTAAACAAGTATCCGCACCAGTTTACTCTCATCTTACCTATGATATCGTACCAAACGAGCAAAAACTTATTAAACAACCAGACATTTTGATTCTAGAGGGTTTGAATGTATTACAAAGCGGTATGGATTATCCTCATGATCCACACCATGTATTTGTCTCTGATTTTGTCGACTTTTCTATCTACGTCGATGCACCAGAAAAATTACTCAAGAGTTGGTATATCAGTCGTTTTTTAAAATTCCGCCAAGGTGCTTTTTCCGATCCAGACTCTTATTTCCACAGCTATTCCAAGCTATCAGAAGAAGAAGCCATAAATACTGCATCTGATATCTGGCAAGAGATAAATGGACTAAATTTGCGACAAAATATTTTACCAACTCGAGAACGCGCAAGCCTAATCATGACAAAAGGTACTAACCACACTATTGAAAGCGTAAGGCTACGTAAGTAAAAATAGTTTCCGAACCCGGAAGACATTTCTCTTCCGGTCATTTCTAACAGCCTCTTAAAGAAATTTCCCCGCCGATATATGGGGTTATAACACCATTCTGATCAAGTAACAAAGCGCCTTGCTGATTAATACCCCTAGCTATACCATACACTTCCTGCCTACCAATAATTAATTTTACCGATCTATCCATAAAATTATCTAACTCAAACCACCTAGAAACAAATGAAGACAAACCTTCATTTTCAAACTGAATTAGAGCTTTCCTTAGATCAAGTATTATTTCTACAGCCAATTTATTACGATCAATTTCAATTCCTGCTTGCAACAAATTAATCCATTGCTGATTAATAGACTCTTCGTCCTTATGATCCATCGAAATATTTATACCCGCACCTATTACAACCTGAGCAGCATCACCAGTCTTTCCTATTAGTTCAACTAAGATTCCCGCCAATTTCTTATCATCAAGATATAAATCATTTGGCCATTTTACCCTAATTCTATCCGCGCCAAATCGATGTAATACTTCAGCAATAACAATGCCAACAACCAGACTCAATCCGATTGCAGCAGCAGGTCCTTGTTCAAGGCGCCAGTACATAGATAAATAAAGATTTTTACCAAAGGGCGAAACCCATTTCCTTCCACGCCTTCCTCTGCCAGCATACTGGTACTCTGCAACACAAGCATCCCCTGATTTCAAATCAGATAAACGTTCAAGCAAGTACTGATTAGTCGAGTCAATAACTGGCAAAACAGTTATACGATCCTGAGGCAAGTATTGAAAAATAGTAGATTCATCAAGTAACTGCATAGGTGCCATAAGGCTATAACCCTTGCCTGGTGTTGTTTCTAGTTCAATTCCCCATTCACGGATTGTCTGTATATGTTTATTAATTCCAGCTCTACTCATCCCTAAATCTTGTCCCAACTGTTGGCCGGAATGAACGTCACCGTCAGACAAAATCTTAATCAACTGTAATGGCACGGTTATATCTTTCATGAAATACATTCCACAGCATCAATTTCGCCTTTAGTACCAATAAAACGAACCTCCGGTTCAAGTAATACACCAAACTTACTTATCACTTGCTGGCGAATGTAGGCAGCCAATGAAACTATATCCTCGCCTGTAGCATTTTCCTGATTTATCAATACCAAAGCTTGTCTAAGATGCACAGATGCACCTCCAATGCGATAACCTTTTAAATTACAATGTTCAATGAGCCAACCCGCCGCTAATTTAAACATTCCATGTGTGTAAGGATATTGGGGGCTATCAGGGTAATTTTCTTTTATTTTCGCCGCAACTTCCGCACTGACAATTGGGTTTTTGAAGAAACTCCCCGCGTTTCCTGTCATTGCAGGATCAGGTAATTTACTGGTGCGCATTGCACACACTGAATCAAAAATCTGCTGAGGAGTTACATTGTCTTTCGACAGCCTAGTTAGATCACCGTAGTTCAATATCGGCTGCCAATTCTTTTTCAACAATAATCCTACGGAGAGAATAGAATAATTTGCTTTATATTTATGTTTGAAAACACTATTTCGATATCCAAACTGACATTCACCAGAACTAAGGCGCGTTTGCTCCCCTGTTTCTAGATTAAGAACATCTACATATTCACACACATCTCTAAACTCAATACCATATGCACCAATATTTTGAATTGGTGCCGCACCAGCGCAACCAGGAATTAAGGCCAGATTCTCTAATCCATAGATTTGATTTTTAAGAGAATGGCAGACTAATTCGTGCCAATTTTCTCCTGCTCCTACATGTAAATGCCACGATTCATCTGTTTCCTGCTGTTGAATCCCCATAATCCTATTCAGAATCACAGTTCCTTCAAAATTTGCAGTAAATAAGACATTACTGCCACCACCAAGCAGTAACACAGGTTGTTTTTCGCTTTTGGCTTTCCGCCATAAAGCTAATAAAGATTCGGCAGATTCAGCTATATCTAAACGTTTAGCATAGACTGATAACCCAAAGGTATTAAACTCTTTAAGAGAAAGCATTTACTCAATACTCAATAAAGCTATTTAATAAATAGTTTATCAGCTATAGACGTGGAAAACTAAGTTAGTTCTTTATTAAATGCAAAAAGGCCACCCCTTTGGATGGCCTTTTTGTCTCAAAATAAAGTCTGGCAGTTCCCTACTCTCACATGGGGAGACCCCACACTACCATCGGCGCTACGGCGTTTCACTGCTGAGTTCGGCATGGGGTCAGGTGGGACCACCGCGCTATCGCCGCCAGACAAATTCTTTATATATTATCATGGTGCTGATACCCAGATTCGAACTGGGGACCTCACCCTTACCAAGGGTGTGCTCTACCAACTGAGCCATATCAGCAATAGTCTGCCAAACTCACTGTTGGCACAAAAAATCAAATATGCTTTATGCTGCCTTTCATCGCAACACAACACTAAAAGTCAAGCCTGGCAGTGTCCTACTCTCACATGGGGAGACCCCACACTACCATCGGCGCTACGGCGTTTCACTGCTGAGTTCGGCATGGGGTCAGGTGGGACCGCCGCGCTATCGCCGCCAGGCATATTCCGTTTTATTCCAACCCTTGTCTGACTCTCCGTCAACACAACCATTGGAACCAATCTCTGAACAAGCTGAAATCTGTCTCTCTTCTGTCTTCCGACTTCTGTTTGCTGTCTTCCGACACCAAAACCCCTTCGGCGTTGTAAGGTTAAGCCGCTCGGTTCATTAGTACTGGTCAGCTCAACGCATCGCTGCGCTTACACACCCAGCCTATCCACGTCTTCGTCTTAAACGTTCCTTCCGTGACTCTAAGTCAAGGGAAGACTCATCTCAAGGCAAGTTTCCCGCTTAGATGCTTTCAGCGGTTATCTCTCCCGCACTTAGCTACCGGGCGATGCCATTGGCATGACAACCCGTACACCAGCGGTGCGTCCACTCCGGTCCTCTCGTACTAGGAGCAGCCCCTTTCAATCTTCCTGCGCCCACGGCAGATAGGGACCGAACTGTCTCACGACGTTCTAAACCCAGCTCGCGTACCACTTTAAATGGCGAACAGCCATACCCTTGGGACCTACTTCAGCCCCAGGATGTGATGAGCCGACATCGAGGTGCCAAACACCGCCGTCGATATGAACTCTTGGGCGGTATCAGCCTGTTATCCCCGGAGTACCTTTTATCCGTTGAGCGATGGCCCTTCCATTCAGAACCACCGAATCACTAAGACCTACTTTCGTACCTGCTCGAGCCGTCACTCTCGCAGTTAAGCTGGCTTCTGCCTTTGCACTAACCTCACGATGTCCGACCGTGATTAGCCAACCTTCGTGCTCCTCCGTTACGCTTTGGGAGGAGACCGCCCCAGTCAAACTACCCGCCAGACACTGTCCTCAGCCCGGATAACGGGCTTAAGTGAGAACATCGAGCATTCAAGGGTGGTATTTCAAGGATGGCTCCATGCAGACTGGCGTCCGCACTTCCAGGCCTCCCACCTATCCTACACATCAAGGCTCCATGTTCAGTGTCAAGCTATAGTAAAGGTTCACGGGGTCTTTCCGTCTTGCCGCGGGGACACTGCATCTTCACAGCGAGTTCAATTTCACTGAGTCTCGGGTGGAGACAGCCTGGCCATCATTACGCCATTCGTGCAGGTCGGAACTTACCCGACAAGGAATTTCGCTACCTTAGGACCGTTATAGTTACGGCCGCCGTTTACTGGGGCTTCGATCAAGAGCCTCGCCTTGCGGCTAACCCCATCAATTAACCTTCCAGCACCGGGCAGGCGTCACACCGTATACGTCCACTTACGTGTTTGCACAGTGCTGTGTTTTTAATAAACAGTTGCAGCCAGCTGGTCTCTGCGACTGGCTTCGGCTCCGGAGGCAAACTCCTTCACCTGCCGCCAGCGTGCCTTCTCCCGAAGTTACGGCACCATTTTGCCTAGTTCCTTCACCCGAGTTCTCTCAAGCGCCTGAGTATTCTCTACCTGACCACCTGTGTCGGTTTGGGGTACGATTCAATGTCACCTGATGCTTAGAGGCTTTTCCTGGAAGCCGGGCATCAACCACTTCACTGCCGTAGCAGCTCGTCATCACGCCTCAGTGTTACAGAAGAGCGGATTTGCCTGCTCCTCCCACCTACACGCTTAAACCGGGACGACCGTCGCCCGGATGGCCTAGCCTTCTCCGTCCCCCCTTCGCAGTCACATTCAGTACAGGAATATTAACCTGTTTCCCATCAGCTACGCCGTTCGGCCTCGCCTTAGGGGTCGACTCACCCTGCCCCGATTAACGTTGGACAGGAACCCTTGGTCTTCCGGCGAGCGGGTTTTTCACCCGCTTTATCGTTACTTATGTCAGCATTCGCACTTCTGATACCTCCAGCGGGCCTCACAGCGCCACCTTCAACGGCTTACAGAACGCTCCCCTACCCAATGACACCTGAATGTCATTGCCGCAGCTTCGGCGCATGGTTTAGCCCCGTTACATCTTCCGCGCAGGCCGACTCGACCAGTGAGCTATTACGCTTTCTTTCAATGATGGCTGCTTCTAAGCCAACATCCTGGCTGTCTGGGCCTTCCCACATCGTTTCCCACTTAACCATGACTTTGGGACCTTAGCTGGCGGTCTGGGTTGTTTCCCTCTTCACGACGGACGTTAGCACCCGCCGTGTGTCTCCCGTGATAACATTCTTCGGTATTCGCAGTTTGCATCGGGTTGGTAAGCCGGGATGGCCCCCTAGCCGAAACAGTGCTCTACCCCCGAAGATGACTTCACGAGGCGCTACCTAAATAGCTTTCGGGGAGAACCAGCTATCTCCCGGTTTGATTGGCCTTTCACCCCCAGCCACAGGTCATCCGCTAATTTTTCAACATTAGTCGGTTCGGTCCTCCAGTTAGTGTTACCCAACCTTCAACCTGCCCATGGCTAGCTCACCGGGTTTCGGGTCTATACCCTGCAACTCATTCGCCCAGTTAAGACTCGGTTTCCCTGCGGCTCCCCTATACGGTTAACCTTGCTACAGAATATAAGTCGCTGACCCATTATACAAAAGGTACGCAGTCACCCTGACGAATCAAGGCTCCCACTGCTTGTACGTACACGGTTTCAGGTTCTCTTTCACTCCCCTCGCCGGGGTTCTTTTCGCCTTTCCCTCACGGTACTGGTTCACTATCGGTCAGTCAGGAGTATTTAGCCTTGGAGGATGGTCCCCCCCTCTTCAGACAGGATTTCTCGTGTCCCGCCTTACTCGTCGAACTCACAGCCATGCCACCTTCGAGTACGGGGCTGTCACCCTCTCTCGCCGGCCTTTCCAGACCGTTCCTCTGATGCTATGACTGATGCTGGTTCTGGGCTGCTCCCCGTTCGCTCGCCGCTACTGGGGGAATCTCGGTTGATTTCTTTTCCTCGGGGTACTGAGATGTTTCAGTTCCCCCGGTTCGCCTCATTAACCTATGGATTCAGTTAATGATAGTGCGACGCATCGCACTGGGTTTCCCCATTCGGACATCGCCGGTTATGGCGCTTCATATCAGCTTACCGACGCTTTTCGCAGATTAGCGCGTCCTTCATCGCCTCTGACTGCCTAGGCATCCACCGTGTACGCTTATTCGCTTAACCTCACAACCCGAAAAGGTCTCGGATTGCTCAGCTTGAGAGACTCCCCAATAATACCTTGTCGATATTACTGAGTGTTTCAATTTTTCAGCTTGTTCCAGATTGTTAAAGAGCTTATATCGCTAAACAGATTTCTAAAATCCGCTTAAAGACACATCGACAACGCCTTTCACCCGTTATCCCGCAAGTGGCGTCCCCTAGGGGATTCGAACCCCTGTTACCGCCGTGAAAGGGCGGTGTCCTAGGCCTCTAGACGAAGGGGACCCTATGGTCGGCTTCGCAGACTCCCTTGCTCTCGACTTTCATCAGACAATCTGTGTGAGCACTGCACTCAACGCATCTCAGGTAAGGAGGTGATCCAACCGCAGGTTCCCCTACGGTTACCTTGTTACGACTTCACCCCAGTCATGAGCCACAAAGTGGTCAGCGCCCTCCAAAAAGGTTAAGCTACCGACTTCTTTTGCCACCCACTCCCATGGTGTGACGGGCGGTGTGTACAAGGCCCGGGAACGTATTCACCGTAGCATGCTGATCTACGATTACTAGCGATTCCGACTTCATGGAGTCGAGTTGCAGACTCCAATCCGGACTACGACAGACTTTGTGTGTTCCGCTTGCTCTCGCGAGGTCGCTTCACTTTGTATCCGCCATTGTAGCACGTGTGTAGCCCTACTCGTAAGGGCCATGATGACTTGACGTCATCCCCACCTTCCTCCGGTTTATCACCGGCAGTCTCCTTTGAGTTCCCACCTCGACGTGCTGGCAACAAAGGATAAGGGTTGCGCTCGTTGCGGGACTTAACCCAACATTTCACAACACGAGCTGACGACAGCCATGCAGCACCTGTCTCTCAGTTCCCGAAGGCACTTCGCTGTCTCCAGCAAATTCTGAGGATGTCAAGAGTAGGTAAGGTTCTTCGCGTTGCATCGAATTAAACCACATGCTCCACCGCTTGTGCGGGCCCCCGTCAATTCATTTGAGTTTTAACCTTGCGGCCGTACTCCCCAGGCGGTCGATTTAACGCGTTAGCTTCGGAAGCCACAGCTCAGGGCCGCAACCTCCAAATCGACATCGTTTACAGCGTGGACTACCAGGGTATCTAATCCTGTTTGCTCCCCACGCTTTCGCACCTGAGCGTCAGTCTTCGTCCAGGGGGCCGCCTTCGCCACCGGTATTCCTCCACATCTCTACGCATTTCACCGCTACACATGGAATTCTACCCCCCTCTACGAGACTCCAGTCAACCAGTCTTAGATGCCGTTCCCAGGTTGAGCCCGGGGATTTCACATCTAACTTAATTGACCGCCTGCGTGCGCTTTACGCCCAGTCATTCCGATTAACGCTCGCACCCTCCGTATTACCGCGGCTGCTGGCACGGAGTTAGCCGGTGCTTCTTCTGCGGGTAACGTCAAGGCCCAGCCCTGTTCAGGCTCAACCCTTCCTCCCCGCTGAAAGTACTTTACAACCCGAAGGCCTTCTTCATACACGCGGCATGGCTGCATCAGGCTTGCGCCCATTGTGCAATATTCCCCACTGCTGCCTCCCGTAGGAGTCTGGGCCGTGTCTCAGTCCCAGTGTGGCTGGTCATCCTCTCAGACCAGCTAGGGATCGTCGCCTAGGTAGGCCATTACCCTACCTACCAGCTAATCCCATCTGGGTTCATCCGACGGCGTGAGGCCCTTTCAGGTCCCCCACTTTGGTCTTGCGACATTATGCGGTATTAGCCACCGTTTCCAGTGGTTATCCCCCGCCCCCGGGCAGATCCCCAGACATTACTCACCCGTCCGCCGCTCGTCAGCAAAAGCGCGAGCGCTTTCCTGTTACCGCCCGACTTGCATGTGTTAGGCCTGCCGCCAGCGTTCAATCTGAGCCATGATCAAACTCTTCAATTCAAAGCTTGATGCTCAAAGAATTCTGACTAATTAGTTCGTAATGAATTAACTGTTGTTCACTCTTCAAGACTTTAAAACGTATTTTTTTGTGATACGGTCTTGTGAGTGCCCACACAGATTGTCTGATTAATTGTTAAAGAGCAGGCTGAATTAAAATTTAATATTCTCGCTCAGCCGGGCTGCGTATACTACGCCTTTCGCCCGCAGAGTCAAGCGCTTATTCGCTTTCCTTCTGCCTGACTTCACAATGTTTATCAGCGTTGTGTCGGTCAGTGGTGGCGCATTATAGGGAGTTCTCTGGCGCTGGCAATAATTATTTTGAAAAAAGTTAACGACCGATGATTATTCCATCAAATTTAACTTAAATTATCAATTTTTCCAGTTTTGAAAATCCATATCCCTGCAAAACGGGGATTAATGCATCAGTATCAGTATTCACTTTCATACAATAAGCAAGACTATCTGCTGAAGTACAAACAAGATTATTCTGATGTTTAACTAACCAAGCCGTTCTTCGGGCAATAGCGGCACCAGAATCAATTAAGTGTGTGCCATCAGGGAGTATCTGAACTAATTCTTCTGCTAATAGTGGAAAATGAGTACAACCCAATACTACTGTGTCAGGTGGTTCTTTCATTCCGAGCCACGGTTTCAGTATCTTTTTTAAAATGTCGGAAGAGACCTTACCACCATGCAATTTAGCTTCAGCTAATTCTACTAATTCAGCAGAGCCTATAGATTCAATCCTGCAACCTGTAGCAAACTTTTCGATAAGTTCCTTTGTATAGGAGCGATTAACTGTTGCTCTAGTCGCCAATAATCCAACGACACCATTACGAGTTAACTTTGCTGCGGGTTTTATCGCTGGAACCACACCAACGACCGGAAAACTGAACCGCTCACGTAGAGCAGGCAAACTGACTGTACTTGCCGTGTTACATGCAATAACCACTATTGCCAGAGGATGTTTTTGCTGAACAGCCGCAACAATTTGAACAACTCGTTCAACAATAAATTCTTCCGATTTTTCACCATAAGGGAATGCTTCGTTATCAAAAACATATATATAGTGGAGATCTGGCAATAATTGCCGGATCTCTTGGTAAATAGATAAGCCGCCTACCCCAGAATCAAACACTAAAACTGTCGGACGTGCGACTTTATTTAAATCAGAAGTTATAGCTCCCAGTGAGATAGTATTCGCGTCCTGGAATGCGATAGCCATAAACTGTCTCGTAATCTTTATCAAGCAGGTTAGCTATTCTAGCACGGATTGTCAGATAAGAAGTGACTGGATATGAAACCGTTAAGTCCCAAAAGCTGACGCCACCTAATTTCACACGTTTAGCCGGGAATGTACTGAAATCGTTGTCATAACGCCGCCCTAAATATTGATAAGTTAACCCCCAATCAAAATCATATAGCTGCCAGTCAAGTTGATATTTGACTTGCTGCTTAGCACGACGAACTAAAATTTCATTAGTTTCACTATTACGAGGGTCGATATATTGTACCGTCAATTGATGCTGAAATATGCCTGTGTCCATTGAGCCAGTCCACTCAACACCTTTAATTTTTGCTTTACCAATATTGTAGTAACGGCTATTTGCATAATCGATCAATTGCTCAATCTCATTGCGATATACAGTCAGACGCCAATTTAGCTGGCCTGTGACGCCTTCAATACCACCTTCCCATTGTTTACTTTCTTCCGGTTTCAAATCATGATTACCACCAAAACCATACATCTGACTAAGCGTCGGAGCCTTAAATGCCGTACCATAAGAAGTGATCAAACGATAATTTTTAATAAATTCCCAACCTAAACTGGCTTGCCATGTGGTATTCCAACCAGCTTCTGAATGTTTATCTGAACGAATTGCACCTTCTAAAATAAAATCTTTTAGTTGTTGCTGTGCTGTCAGATACATTCCTGTATTACGTACAGTTTCACTCTTCGGAATATAACTGGTCCCAGCTTCTATCGATTGTTTTTGGAAATCCACACCTGTACTAACCATACCCTGATATAGCTGAAACGTATTTCCCCATTGCAGGTTATATTGATCAGAATCATTAAGGCTAGCAGACTTATCATAGCGCCCATATTTAGGGTCAAAGTTATAGTCTTTTATATGACTATAACTTGCAATTAATTGGGACGAGTAGATCCCACGGTTAAATCTGATCCCCGTATCATAGTGGCGGCTATAAAGTTCACGGGTATCCGGTCTAGCATATGGATAACTCCAATTAATATCCGCATCATAAGATGTTTTATTGTTATAGCCATAAGCTCGAATAAACCCACTGATTTGCTCATTAAATTTTTGATCGACTCCCAACCAAAGCATTTTGCTCATAAAACCGTCACGATCAGGCTGTCTAAAGCCACCAGTATTACCATAAGCAACAACATCGTATCCTTTAGTATAGGTATAGTTAGCTGCTGCTGTCAGGACTGTATTTTCAGCTAACTTTTGCTGAGTCGCGCCATCATAAGTCTGATAACCATGTGAACCGATACCTACGTTAAGGTTAGCGCCTAGTTTCTCTCTGGTAGTGATGATATTAATAACACCACCAATAGCATCAGAACCATAAACAGCGGAACGTGGTCCGCGGATATATTCGATTTTCTGAACCAATGATACAGGTATCTGGCTTAAATCAGAGGAGCCACTGATACCTGCTTGATTCAAACGTATCCCATCCACCAGCACTAATACATGACTAGCATGAGTGCCACGTATAAACAAAGAGCTTAGCTGTCCAATACCGCCATGCCGCGCAATATCAACACCGGGTAGACGACGTAAAATATCGGCTACACTATTTGACTGCCAATGATCAATTTCATCTCGTGTTACAACAGTATAAGGAGCCAGTATGCTTGACACTGGCTGTTTAAAACGACTCGCCGTCACAACCAATGAATCCTGCGACTCCACCATAGCGGAAGCTTGATTCCAACTAGAAATCACCACGCTTGAAACAATGGATAATAAAAACCGATTTTTATTTATCATGAGAAAATATCCCACAATTTATTATCAGAAGGATACACTACAATGAAGCGTGAAACTGACTCATAATAGTAAGCATAGACAGGATTATGCATGAGTAATAAGAAAACTGGACATCCTTTGCTCTTTCCCTACAATTTCGCACGAAAATTTTTCTTACTACAGATATAAGAGAACAAACATAATGCAAAATCTCCTGCCAACGGAAAGCTACGAGCAGCAACTGACGGAGAAGGTCAGCCGCTTAAAAAACATGATGGAGCCTTTCCAGCCCCCGGAGCCAGAGGTTTTCCGCTCACCGCAATCTCATTACAGAATGCGAGCAGAATTTCGAATCTGGCATGAACAGGATGATTTGTACCATATTATGTTCGATCAACAGACGAAACAACGTATTCGTCTTGTTCAATTCCCTGTCGCTAGTAAGTTAATTAATAAAATGATGGTAGAATTAATTGACTCCATTAGATCTGAACAGATCTTACGTCATAAGCTATTTCAAATTGATTATCTATCCACGTGCAGTAATAAAATCCTTGTTTCTTTGCTTTATCACAAAAAATTGGGTGATGAATGGACACAACAAGCATTAAAACTGCGTGAGGCGTTAAGAAATAAAGGGTTTGACATTGAATTAATTGGCAGAGCTGCTAAAACCAAAATCACATTGGATCATGATTATATTGATGAGGTTTTATCTGTAGCTGGCCGAAAAATGATTTATCGCCAGGTGGAAAACAGCTTCACCCAACCAAATGCTAGCGTCAATATTCATATGCTTGAATGGGCAATTAATATTACCAAGGGTTCAAAAGGTGATTTACTTGAACTTTATTGTGGTAATGGCAATTTCTCTCTGGCATTAGCTCAAAATTTTGAACGAGTATTGGCAACAGAAATTGCCAAGCCATCCGTAGCTGCCGCTCAATACAATATTGCAGCCAACGGGATTGATAATGTACAAATTATCCGCATGTCAGCGGAGGAATTCACCCAGGCAATGAATGGTGAACGCGAATTTAATCGCCTGCAAGGAATCAATTTAAAAAGCTATCAATGTGAAACTATTTTTGTCGATCCGCCACGTAGCGGCCTTGATGAAAAAACGCTTGAGATGGTCCAGACATATCCACGGATCCTTTATATTTCCTGTAACCCGGAAACCCTTTGCCATAATCTAGAAACATTAACCCAAACGCATCAAATCAGCCATCTGGCTCTGTTTGATCAGTTTCCTTATACACACCATATGGAATGTGGAGTACTGCTGGAAAAATCAAACTGATACTTAACGAACATATAAAACAGAAACGCCGGCAGATAGTTATCTCTCCGGCGTTTTGCATCAATTAATGACTATTTTCTATAATTGCCTGGTTTTTGCGAATTTTTACCTTTCTGTAAATCCAGAATACCAGTACGGTACCTATTACCGCGGGTAGAAAATTAGAGCCAATTTCAGGGTATTCAACTCTAATAATCGCACTATAACTAAATAATCCTAAGAGGAAACAAGCAACAACTAACTTAGGCATCCCATCTGGCATTGAGTAATTCAAATAGCGCTGATGGATACAATAAATTGATAAAATCAGTGTTATCAATGGGAAAACTGAAAAAGAAACAACTGAGCTAAAAACTGCTGAAAACGTTCCATTCGTTGCTAGTCCGACAATAAAAGCGAGTAACAATGTACTTTTGTCCTGGCGATATTGTTCCATCATTTCGTTCTCCTCCTTCATAGTTATTTAAGTTTAGGGTTCGGTGGATTCATTTCTTTGCGATACCAATAATATGCACCTTTAGCAATCATCCGTAGCTGCAAGACTAAACGTTCTTCTAAACGCTGTCTTTTCTCCAAATCAATATCCAATGCTTCTGCACCGGCACTGAATACTATTGTTACCATTGCCTCTGCCTGCACCTCAGTAAAATACCTCGGCATACAGCTTTCCTGTTCTAAATAGTCTGCCAGTTCAGCAATAAAATGTTGGATTTCCCGTGCGACAGCGGCACGAAATTCAGCAGAGGTCCCTGAACGTTCACGTAATAATAATCGGAATGCATTTGGATTATTACCGATAAATTCCATAAAAGTTGAAACAGATGTACGGATGACACTGCCACCTTTAGCAATACGTTGCCGGGCTTGCCTCATTAACTGACGTAACATCAAACCACTTTCATCTACCATCGTCAGCCCAAGCTCATCCACATCACGAAAATGACGATAAAATGAAGTTGGTGCAATACCTGCTTCACGGGCGACTTCACGCAAGCTAAGGCTGGTAAAACTCCTTTCGGCACTCAACTGGCTGAAAGCAGCTTCAATCAGTGAACGACGAGTTTTTTCTTTCTGTTTCGCTCTGATGCCGATAACGTTACTCACACGAATCCTGACTCTTTATCTGAACTACATGTTAGGAAATATACCAAATTTTAACGCGTTTGCCGTAATGATGTGCTCATCATGTCATTTATAATGATCAATGTCATTTTCTCAGCGCATTTTCTTATTAGATATTAGGATGATAAAGGCGACTATACGTAGTCAAAAAATCATTAAGGAGAGCATTCCCTCTTTAGTTAATTCACTTCGATCGTTAGATAATTATTTATTTTCCAAAAGCTTTATAATCTTGCGCCAGATTAACGTAACGGGCAAAACTATGTTCAATTCACCCTAAATGAGATATAAAATCCTTATGACGATTGGGCTATTAAGTCAACCAATGTTAATATAGCGTTGTAATTTTGTGTAAAAACAGGTCTTTCCTCATATGCAACATATTCATTTTGACGCCATTGTCATTGGTTCTGGTCCCGGTGGAGAAGGAGCAGCAATGGGATTGGTGAAGCAGGGTAAAAGCGTTGCGGTTATCGAACGCTATAATAATGTTGGTGGTGGTTGTACTCATTGGGGTACCATCCCGTCCAAAGCCCTCCGTCACGCCGTCAGCCGTATTATCGAATTTAACCAAAACCCTCTGTACAGTGATAACTCCCGCATTCTTCGCTCTTCATTTGCTGAAATCTTACGCCGTGCTGAAATGGTGATTAATCAGCAAACTAGAATGCGTCAAGGATTTTACGAACGTAATGGGTGTCGTATGTTTTCCGGGGAAGCAACATTCATTGATGATCACCGGGTGAGTGTGCGCTATGCCGACGATAACTACGATATTTTAAGCGCAGATAAGATTATTATCGCAACCGGTTCTCGCCCATATTGTCCACCAGATGTTGATTTCACCCATTCCCGTATTTATAACAGCGATTCCATTCTGAAACTGGATCATGAACCACGGCATGTCATTATTTATGGCGCCGGAGTGATTGGTTGCGAATATGCTTCAATCTTCCGTGGATTAGGCGTAAAAGTTGATTTAATCAACACTCGTAACCACTTACTGGCTTTCCTTGATCAAGAGATGTCAGACGCACTTTCTTACCATTTCTGGAATAGTGGTATAGTTATCCGCCACAATGAAGAATATTCTAAAATTGAAGGTGTCGATGACGGTGTTATCGTTCACCTCAAATCCGGTAAAAAAGTCAAAGCTGACTGTCTGCTTTATGCTAATGGCCGAACAGGCAATACTGATACTCTAGGGCTGAAAAACGTTGGTCTGGAAGCAGATAGCCGCGGTTTACTGAAAGTTAATAAGATCTATCAAACCAGCAATGAAAATATCTACGCTGTAGGAGATGTTATCGGTTATCCAAGCCTGGCCTCTGCTGCTTATGATCAAGGACGAATTGCCGCTCAAGCAATGGCGAAAGGAAACGCCGAAGTTCATCTGATTGAAGATATTCCAACGGGTATCTATACCATTCCTGAAATCAGCTCTGTAGGTAAAACCGAACAACAATTAACAGCAATGAAGGTGCCTTATGAAGTTGGACGAGCACAATTTAAACATCTTGCACGCGCACAAATTGCGGGGATGAACGTAGGAAGCCTGAAAATACTATTCCATAGAGAAACAAAAGAGATTCTTGGTATTCATTGTTTCGGAGAACGTGCGGCTGAAATCATTCATATCGGCCAAGCGATTATGGAACAGAAAGGTGAAAGTAATACTATCGAATATTTCGTCAATACTACTTTCAACTATCCGACTATGGCTGAAGCTTATCGTGTCGCAGCGCTAAATGGCCTGAACCGGCTATTTTGATTGCCTGTAATAAGTGCCCATTCTAGCTCTAATAGCCTCTGCCAGTTGCTCATAGCGACCACGCAGAGGTGAACCAGGACGATAAATCAAAATAACAGATCGCTTAGGCTCTGGGTTGCTACACTCCAGATAACAGACACCATCACGTTTTTTCTCTTGTGGCACTGCCAGATCAGGCAATAAGGTTATTCCACTACCGGCAGCAACCATATTACGCAGAGTTTCCAAACTGGTTGCACGAAAATGGGTATCTTCCTTCGCGCCAGCCTGAAAACAGAACCCCATAGCCTGATCACGCAAGCAATGACCATCTTCTAGCATCAGCAATTTTTCACCCGTCAATTCATCCATAGCAATTTTTTCTCGCTCTGCCCAAGGATGGCCATCATAGATAGCGAGTTTCATGGGTTCTTCAAACAATGGCACTTCAATGAAGGCTCTTGTCTCCTTACCCATTGCCAGAATCGCAATGTCCAATTTGCCGCTATCTAACTGGGCTAGCAAACTTTGAGTCTGGGCTTCATACAAATACATTTCCAACTTAGGAAACAAACCATGAAGCCCAGGAATAATATGAGGCAACAGATATGGGCCAATAGTAGGGATCAGGCCAATATGCAGAGGACCAGACATGTTTTCCCCTTGAAGTGACGCCATTTCCTGCAAAATTCTAACCTCACGGAGAACCGTTCTGGCCTGTTCTACTAATAACATCCCTTGTTGAGTGAACAAAACTTTACGGCTGGTGCGTTCCAATAACATTACATCCAGATCATCCTCAAGCTTACGAATTTGCCCGCTCAATGTAGGCTGGCTGACGTGGCAAGAATCAGCAGCATGGCGAAAGTGCCGATGCTCCGCAAGCGCCACAAGATATTCCAGATCGCGGATATTCATTCCCACCTCAACTAATATGAATGATAGAAAATACCAATAGATAATTATATCAACGTGAGGGAAAGACTATCAGATAATCATTAAAAACTTATATATAAAGATCGCATTTATTTTACAGGGGATAGATTCATCTCCCCTGCTGATAATGACTAACTTAATTTTAGCCTCTGTTTAGCCTCTGAAATCGCTTTCATGACCTGTTTTTGCGATACGCCACCCTTTGCAAGTCGTTTGTCCAGACAAGATTGCAGAGACAAAATATCATATACATCATCAGTAATTGCACTGCTGAACTTCTGCAACTCTGCCAATGACAACGCTTCCAGTGCCTTACCCTGAGCAAGCGCCATAATCACAATTTCCCCAACAATATGGTGAGCTTCACGGAATGGAACACCTTTTGCAACCAAATAATCAGCTAATTCGGTCGCATTAGCATAACCCTGTTTAGCTGCTTCTGCACAACGTGAACGCCTGACCTGAATGCCATCTAACACCAACGCTGCCATATGCAAACAATCCAGCCAAGTGTCCAGCGCATCAAATAACCCCTCTTTATCCTCCTGCATATCTTTATTATAGGCCAACGGCAGACCTTTCAACGTCATCATCATGCCGGTCAATGCCCCTTGCACCCGGCCACATTTCCCACGGATTAACTCCAGCGCATCCGGGTTTTTCTTCTGTGGCATCAGGGAAGAACCGGAAGTGACTCGATCTGACAGTTCAATAAATCCTGCTTCACCGCTATTAAAGAAAATGAGGTCTTCCGCAAAACGGGAAAGATGGATCATACTGATACCGGCATTAGATAGCAGTTCCAATACATGGTCACGATCTGAAACACTATCCAGGCTGTTACGCGTCGCTGAAGCAAAACCTAGCCATGATGCCAATTGTTCGCGGTCAATATCATAAGCGGTTCCAGCCAATGCACCGCACCCAAGCGGGCTGGTATTCAGCCGCTTTAAAGTATCCTGTAACCGACTTTCATCACGAACCAGCATTTCTACATATGCCAAACACCAGTGAGCAAATGTGATAGGCTGCGCTCTTTGCAGATGGGTATAGCCCGGCATCACCGCATCTTGATTATTCTCCGCGGTAATCACCAATGCCTGCTGTAACTCCACAATTGCCTGATAGAGATGTGAAATGTATTCTTTACACCAAAGTTTGAGATCGGTTGCCACCTGATCGTTACGACTACGGCCAGTATGGAGCTTCTTACCCAAATCACCAACTTTACTGATCAATTGCCCTTCTACCCAACTATGGATATCTTCTGCATCACTTTGCAAGATGGTTTGTGGATTAGCTTGAACTTCATTCAGCAATTCATTTAATGCCAACTCCAGTTTTCGTTGCTCCTCAACGGTCAACACACCAACCGTTACCAGCGCTTTCGACCATGCAACTGAACCGGTAATATCCTGTTCCGCCAACCGGTAATCAAAGCGAAGTGAATCGTTAAATTGTTTGAACCGTTGATCTGCTTTCTGACTGAAACGCCCGCCCCAGAGTGCCATATTTTCGTTCCTGATTATCTGATGTCTGAGTGATTGATGACCTTTTATAAACAGCAATTTTATTTTCAATATGGAGATAATAGACTAGAGAAATCAAATACAAGGATGAATTTACGATCTGGTCATTATCTCCATAACTACGAACAATGAAATTACTCTTTACTATTTAATGCCCGAATACGCGAAGGGAGAGAATACAGACGGATAAATCCTGCTGCATGACTGTGATCATAAACCTCATCTTCACCAAATGTTGCAAATGCTTCAGAATAGAGACTATTTGTTGATCTCTTCTGGATCGCCGTCACCTGACCTTTATAGAGTTTCAGCACCACTTCACCACGAACATCCTCAGCCAACGTCTCAGCGGCTGCCTGAATAGAGTGACGTAGTGGGGCAAACCAACGTCCGTCATAAACAACATAGGACATCTCCAGTCCAAGCTGCTGACGCCATTTAAAGCTATCGCGATCCAGAACCAGTTGTTCAACACCACGCAACGCGGCCATCATAATGGTTCCTCCCGGTGTTTCATAACAGCCACGAGATTTCATTCCCACCAGCCGGTTTTCCACGATATCAATCCGACCAATACCATGTTTTGCTCCCAGAGCATTCAACATTTCAAGACATTGATATGGAGACATCACCTTGCCGTTAACCCCAACAACCTCGCCTTTCTCAATGGTGACACTAACCAATTCGGCTTCATCTGGCGCCTCTTCTGGAGCGACTGTCCACACCCAACAATCTTTATTGGATGCATTCCAGGTACTTTCCAGTACTCCACCTTCGGTAGAGATATGCCACGCATTCTCATCACGGCTGTAAATTTTCTCTAATGTTGCAGTGGTTGGAATATCTCGCGCTTTCAGATAATCCAACAACGCCTCACGGGAACGCAAATCCCACTCTCTCCACGGCGCGACGACTTTTAGCTGAGGGGCTAATGCCGTATAAGTGCTTTCAAACCGCACCTGATCGTTCCCCTTACCTGTTGCGCCATGAGCAAGTGCATCCGCCCCCACTTTCAATGCCAATTCAACCTGTGCTTTAGCAATAATTGGTCGTGCCATTGAAGTGCCCAACAAATAGCTACCCTCATACAGAGCGCCAGTTTTCAGTACCGGATAAACATAATCTTTAATGAACTCCTCACGCAAATCCACAACATGACATTCTGATGCGCCAGAGCGCAAAGCTTTCTGCTCCACGCCCTCCAGATCTTCACGGCTTTGTCCCACATCGGCGACAAACGCAACAACTTCACAATTATCATAATGCTCTTTCAGCCAAGGAATAATGGCAGAAGTATCCAGACCACCAGAATAAGCAAGAACGATCTTTTTAATATCTTTAGTATGCATGAAGTTACCCTTTAAAATTCCGTTGTTATTCATCAGCAAAGCTTTGCCGAAAATTAATCAAACTTAATTTAAGCCAGAATACGAGTACCGACGGGAACACCGTTAAACAGGTCGGTCAGTTGATCTGCATGACGCCAACTAGCGATATCTACCGGGCGACCTAATGTCCTAGCGGCATCTAGAGCTGCATTCACCTTCACAATCATGCCGTCAGTAATGATGCCCTGCACAATAAGTTGTTCCGCCTTCTCAGCATTAATGTCAGGGATCTTCTGCCCTTTACCATCCAAAATACCGCTAACATCAGAGAGTAATACCAAATCAGCACCTAGCGTCTGAGCTATCGCCGTTGCTGCCTGATCGGCATTCACATTCATCAATTCCCCTTTATCAGTTACACCAATGGAACTAATAATGGGTATATAACCTGCATCCAGTAGCGTTTTCAGCAACTTAGCATCGCCCGGCATCGCTTTCCCCACATGCCCCAACTCTTCATTCAGTTGGGAAACCCTGACCACATTACCATCTCCTAAATATAATCCAACTGATGCAAGTTGATATTTAGTCGCCCACGATAACAAGGTCTTATTGGCTATACCCGCTAACGCTCCCGTAATCATCCCAATTTGATCAGCGGGTGTTACCCGCAATCCTTGTTTCTTCTCTATCGGTAGCTGCAATTTCTGCATCAACTCATCCACCAGACAGCCACCACCATGAACAATAACCAACTGGCGTTCATGCGTTTGTCGATATTCCTGCAATGCAGTAAACACGCGTTCCAATGCTTCTTCACTGTCCAGTAACACGCCACCTAATTTTATGACTAAAGGTTCCATCTGCTTTACTCCTTCATGTCAATCATTAAAGTAATGCCTGAGTTTCTTCAAACCCAAAACGTATATTCATACACTGAACTGCCTGAGCTGCCGCACCTTTCAAAAGATTATCCTCAGTACCCACAACAATCAGGTGATCATCCTGTACAACAAAACCGATATCACAGAACGGTAGCCCAACAACGGATTTCAGTGCCGGTACCCCTTTGTTGTAGAGCCGCACCAATGGCTTATCCTTGTATGCTTGCTGATAAGCTTCATTTATCTGTTCTGCGGTAACACCTGACTTCAATTTACAGGTAATTGTGGCAAGAATACCTCGCACGAAATTGCCAAGATGCGGAGTAAAAATCACCTTAGTTCCCAGATGTTCCTCAATCTCCGGTTGATGACGGTGAGTAAATATTCCATAAGGTTGCAAACTGATTTCGCAGAAGCTGTTAGTCATACTGGCTTTCCGACCTGCGCCACTCACGCCACTGGTAGCATTAATCACTGGCCAATGGCTGATATCTAGCAAACTATTTTCCAACAGTGGCTTCAAAGAGAGTTGAGAAACTGTTGGATAACATCCCGGTACAGCAACCAATTGAGCCTGTTTGATCTTTTCAGCCTGCCATTCGGCAAGCCCATATACTGCTTGTGCTAACCATTCAGTATGCTTATGTTTGAATCCGTAGTATTGTTGATAAATCTGAGCATTTTGTATGCGATAGGCACCGGAGAGATCGAACACAATGCAACCTGCCGCCAGAAATAACGGCGCAATGTCATGACTGACTTCATGGGCGGTGGCAAGGAAAACCACATCAATCCCTTTAGCAACATTAATAATATCAGTCAGCGGTTGCAGCGGCAGATCAACAATGCCTTTATACTGTGGATGTAAATCTGAGAAACATTTATCTGCATCAACGCTCTGAGCAGAAACCATTAGTCCAATCAGATTTATATGCGGGTGGCGATGCAGATATGCTGCCAGTTCTGCTCCGGTGTAACCACTTGCACCAACAACCAGCGTATTCAACATAGGATATCTTTACCTTGTGCTCAGTATGTAAACGGGATAATGTATTTTTATTCAAAAAAAATGCATGAATATTGATACTATCATGAATAAAGGCTGTCAACAGTGAATATAAAATTACCTCCATTTATTGAGTTATTTCGGCAACTAATCGCGACTCCTTCTATCAGTGCCACCGATGTCAGTATTGACCAGAGCAATGAACCTCTCATCAACCTACTGGCAAGTTGGTTAAAGGAAATTGGTTTCGAGATTGAGATACAACCCGTCCCCGAGGCCCCCGGAAAATACAATCTGCTGGCGACGCTGGGGAGTGGCCTAGGTGGATTACTCCTATGTGGACACACTGATACTGTCCCCTTTGATGAAGGACTTTGGGCTAAAGATCCCTTCACCCTGACAGAACGAGATAACAAACTGTATGGTTTAGGTACAGCAGACATGAAAGGCTTTTTCGCCTTTATTATTGATGCGTTGCGAGACATTGATGTCAGTAAAATAACCCGTCCGCTGTACATTCTGGCAACCGCAGATGAAGAGACAACAATGGCAGGAGCCCGCTATTTCGCCGCAAGTACCACTATTCGACCAGATTTCGCTATTATCGGTGAACCGACCTCATTGCATCCTATCTGCGCACATAAAGGACATTTATCGAACGCTATTCGCATTGTTGGTCAATCCGGGCATTCCAGTGATCCAGACCGTGGTATAAACGCCATTGATTTGATGCACGAATCTATTGGGCACTTGATTGAACTACGCAATACGCTAAAAGAGCGTTACAACAACCCGGCATTTGCCATTCCATATCCAACCATGAATTTCGGCTATATTCACGGAGGTGATGCAGTAAACCGTATTTGTGCCCATTGTGAATTGCATATGGATATTCGCCCGTTACCGGGACTAACGTTACAGGATCTGAACGACCTGTTAAATGAAGCCCTTGAACCAGTGAAGCAGCGTTGGCCTGGCCGTCTGACTATCAACGAATTACATCCCCCGATTCCCGGTTATGCATGCCCAACCGATCACAAAATGATTGATGTGATAGAGAAACTGCTAGGCCGCAAGGCTGAAACGGTCAACTACTGTACCGAAGCACCATTCATTCAGGAATTATGTCCCACATTGGTACTTGGCCCAGGTTCTATTGCACAAGCACATCAGCCGGATGAGTTTATTGATATGTCGTTTATTGAACCTACCAGAAAGATAATTTCTCAGTTAATAGATCATTTTTGTCTAAGCAATAATTAATCGTTTTACTCGTCCCCCAAAAGTCAGGGGGACTCAAGCATCATAACTAGCAACAAAAGCCCCTTCCCCAAGCCTCCTGCGCATAAGTAATACTTATGGAACGTGACCTGCCATTAAATTTTAGAAATTTCGCCAAAACTGATGATTTTCTGATATGAATATGAAGGTTTAGGGTAAATGCAACACTGTGGCGACACAAAAAACAACTTTCCGTCACTTAAATAAAATTTTTCTACAGGAACAGAACCAACATTCTGCCAGCAATAAAGGCCAAGAGTCATATGAACCAACAATATTCCGCAATGCGTAGTAATGTCAGCATGCTAGGTAAGCTGCTCGGAGACACAATCAAAGAAGCATTAGGAGAAGATATTCTCGATAAAGTCGAGACTATTCGCAAATTATCCAAATCATCCCGCGCAGGCAACGAAATAGATCGCCAGCAACTATTATCTACCTTGCAAAACCTATCTAATGATGAACTATTGCCAGTTGCCCGCGCTTTCAACCAATTTCTCAACCTAACAAACGTTGCAGAACAGTATCACAGCATCTCCCCACATGGTGAAGCCGCCAGTAATCCCGTTGCGTTAGCGAAATTATTCACCCAGTTAAAAGAAAAAAATTTCAATAACGACGATCTGAAAAAAGCGGTCAATGAGCTGTCTATTGAACTAGTCCTCACAGCTCACCCTACTGAAATCGCGCGTCGTACATTAATTCACAAGCTGGTGGCAGTTAACACTTGTCTATCGCAACTCGATCACGATGATCTGGCAGATTATGAGCGTAACAACATTATGCGTCGTCTGCGTCAATTAGTTGCCCAGTCATGGCATACCGATGAAATCCGTAAAATTCGGCCAACTCCAATTGATGAAGCTAAGTGGGGCTTCGCTATGGTGGAAAACAGCTTGTGGGAGGGTGTACCGGCATTCCTGCGCGAATTTAATGAACAACTGGAAGAGTCAATTGATTATAGCCTGCCAGTTGAAGCGGTACCCATCCGCTTTACTTCCTGGATGGGCGGCGACCGTGACGGTAATCCAAATGTAACGGCTGAAGTGACTCATCATGTATTACTGCTTAGCCGCTGGAAAGCAGCCGATCTATTCCTGAAAGATATTCAGGTTCTGGTTTCTGAACTATCCATGTCTGAATGTACACCCGAAGTTCGTAAGCTAGCAGGTGGTGATGAAATTCTGGAACCTTACCGAGAAATTGCTAAAAAATTGCGGGCACAACTCAGCAATACATTGACTTATTTGGAGAAACAACTGAAAGGAGAGCAAGTTCTGCCACCAACTGATCTGCTGGTGGATAATGAACAACTTTGGCAACCACTTTACGCCTGTTATCAGTCACTAAAAACCTGCGGAATGGAAATCATTGCCAATGGTCAGCTATTAGATATCTTGCGCCGTATCCGCTGCTTTGGCCTGTCGCTGGTACGCATTGATGTGCGCCAAGAAAGTACCCGCCATACAACCGCCATTTCTGAATTAACGCAATATCTGGAATTAGGTAACTACGCCAGTTGGTCAGAAGAAGAAAAACAGGCTTTCCTACTGCATGAACTACACTCAAAACGTCCATTGATCCCACATAACTGACAACCAAGCACAGAAACGCAAGAAGTTTTCGCAACCTGTAAAGTCATTGCAAAGTCACCGCAAGACGCTATCGCCGCTTACGTTATCTCAATGGCAAAAGTACCTTCTGATGTATTAGCAGTTCACTTACTACTGAAAGAAGCTGGTTGTCCGTTCACCTTACCCGTTGCACCGCTATTCGAAACCCTTGATGACCTGAATAATGCCGAAAATGTCATTCAGCAATTAATGAATATTAAATGGTAT
This sequence comes from Photorhabdus akhurstii, assembly GCF_019090985.1. Lineage (NCBI taxonomy): Bacteria > Pseudomonadati > Pseudomonadota > Gammaproteobacteria > Enterobacterales > Morganellaceae > Photorhabdus > Photorhabdus akhurstii. The sequence continues at coordinate 5,533,730 of NZ_CP020335.1, forward strand.
CGCGCTCTGATTCAGGACAAACAGATGGTGATGATTGGTTATTCTGATTCAGCGAAAGATGCCGGAGTGATGGCTGCGGCATGGGCGCAATACCGAGCACAGGATGCCTTGATTAAAGTTTGTGAAAAAGAAGGCGTTACGCTGACTTTGTTCCACGGTCGCGGAGGTACCATTGGTCGTGGCGGTGCGCCAGCACATGCAGCACTGCTTTCCCAACCACCGGGAAGCTTAAAAGGTGGCCTACGTGTAACTGAACAGGGTGAAATGATCCGCTTTAAATTCGGTCTGCCACAGGTCACTATCAGTAGCTTAGCCTTATATGCCAGTGCAATTCTGGAAGCAAACCTACTACCACCACCGGAGCCTAAACTGGAATGGCATCAGGTGATGGATACCCTATCTGATGTTTCCTGCAAGATGTATCGTGATTATGTGCGTGAACAGCCCGATTTTGTGCCTTATTTCCGCGCTGCAACGCCAGAACAGGAATTAGCTAGACTGCCTTTAGGTTCTCGCCCAGCCAAACGTCATCCGGCGGGTGGCGTGGAAAGTTTACGCGCTATCCCGTGGATTTTCGCCTGGACACAGAATCGCCTAATGTTGCCAGCTTGGTTAGGTGCAGGTGCTGCGCTACAAAAAGTTGTCAATGATGGGAAGCAGGATGTACTAGCAGAAATGTGCCATGACTGGCCTTTCTTTACCACTCGCATTGGTATGTTGGAAATGGTCTTCGCTAAAGCCGACTTGTGGCTAGCGGAGTATTATGATCATCGTCTGGTAGATAAGAACTTATGGCCGTTAGGCCAGAAACTGCGCGAACAACTTTCCGCAGATATTAAGACGGTATTAACCATTTCTAAAGATGAACACCTGATGGCAGATCTACCGTGGATTGCAGAATCAATCGCCCTACGTAATGTTTACACTGATCCATTAAACGTCTTACAGGCAGAACTATTACTGCGTTCCCGTCAACAGCAGCATCCCGATCCTCAGGTTGAACAAGCGTTGATGGTAACCATTGCCGGTATCGCAGCGGGAATGCGAAATACAGGTTAGTCGCTGTCAGGAGGAGACAATCTCAGCGCGATTGTAGTGATATTATTGAGCACAATACTGGCATTTTCCCCAAACACGCCAGTACAAAATGTGCTCAATAGACAACAAAAAGAGGTTAGTTCTCACCAGGTGAAAGGTAATTGAAGAAATATTCCTTATCATTTATCCACCTTTGTTCCGTAGTGAGACTAAGCAAGCAAACAATCACCTCCGCAAAAATTTCGATCATTACATAAATAAAATTTAATAATGTGATTTTCGCTCACTTCCCTAAAATTGGATTTTTCCATTTCTAAGAGAATTCAATAATGAAGAAAAATAAACTTGCTATGCTGTTATCTCTTGCTTCCTTGTTTGGCATTAATGCCTATGCCCAAACAGAGCAACCGAAGGAGGTCTCTACTGCTCAAAACGCCCTGGCAGCGCAATCTCAGCTACTGCCTAATCCTGAGAGCCCAATCCGAGCTGAAGAGAAGGAACTCAACACTAAGTCTGAGGTAGCTTACGTTGCCGCGCCTCCGCTAACCAATATGTGGGTCTATGCCGTTGGCTCAACGAATTGCGGATGGGAATACACTTCCAACTTACCGGTGACGAACTGCAATCACGGAGGATATCAGCTCCGCGCCGCCGTTCTGGAAATTGGCTATGGATATAATTCCTTTGCTTGGATGAACGGCGGTACACTGCCATACTCGCTGTACTCTTCTACACCAGTGTGCATTACAAACGGGCAATACAATTGGCCATGTGCTGCGGGCCAAATTGTGGTTGGCTTCCTGAAAGAATACAGCCTCGATGGCTACCAAAATGGTATCTTCAGCTACCAGAACACTTCTGCTAATTGGCCTCGAAATACCATGTCAACGCAGATCAGCATTCTTTGACCTGCTGAAATCCATTTAAGAGTCTATTAAGAGGGGCGGGAAACCGCCCTTGTTCATTCTTACGCACAGGTATCGACGCCGATGGTTTAACTTCGTAATTAGGAAATTATATAAAATTAATTTAAAAGTTTACCTCGGTGAATTTCTCACAAATTATTTCCGTCAGGCTCCCCCGTAGGAAAACCTGTACCCAGTAATAACATTACTAGTCAGCGAGTGGTATAACGAATGCACAAAATAATATCGCTCGTGGCTTGCAATAACACACCTGATTAATCTCTTAAAGTTTTTCGCCTAAACTTTGTGCCACGAACTCCCTTGAATACTGAATGTCGGCCATTCTTGGCTTTCAGTGATAGGGGCCGTAGCTGTAAGGTTCCTGGCTTGCTGTAACATCCGCTCGACCAAGTTGACCAACAACTCAGCATCCAGCCTCTCCAACCATTCACGGCTCCAGAGCAGAGTCTCACCCTCACCGCTACGGCTCAGTTGCAATGATGGCCAATCGGCCAGTGTAGCCAACGAACAAGGTTCGACATCACCTAACGGAATAAACAAAGTTACCAACTCATCGCGTTGGCGGATATGCAAACTAAAAGGGCCGAGCAGCAGATCGAGTCCCTCCGAATGTAGAGATTCTTCGGCCTGCCCAAGGCGTCGGCACAGTTCTGATAATAAGGAATTGAACATGGTTACTCTTTATGGTTGTCAAACACAGATTCAGTCGGCGGCCACAGGTTAGCGATCGGAGGATTACTCGGCGTACCTTGCAATCTACCACCTATGGTAGCAGCCCAAGGATCGATGACATGTGCTTGCTTACCCCAAGTTTCGGGTTTGCTGAGTTCACTGCTGGGATCGCGCCCGACCACCACGAAGCAATGGGTCTGGGTATGCCCCTTAGAGCCACGATGAGCGACTACCTCAATGCGCTGCTGGTCACCTTGATTGTGCTTCACCAGTTCGGCTGCCGCAGAATAAGCTAAAGTGGTGCAGCAACCCGCTTGGGCTTGGGCGACACGGGCGGCGATAGATTGCAGTTGGTTAAGACTGGCGTTGCCTTGTTTAGCGGCGATAGCCGCCATGTTGGACATCATGTTGGCTTGGTTGTTACCCCTCAGACGATCCGGGTTGTCATTGAATGACTTCAATCTCTCCATGATTTGCTGATAATGAGGATTCTGCTTGCTGACGAAAGTGCCGGCATCAGTGCATGCGTAAGTTCCCATCTTCTGTAAAGCTGGCATAGCCTGCTGCAACATAGCTTGGGGGCCGGTTGCCATTACCTTTGGCTGAAAAGTGCGCACCATAGCGCCCTGTTCTGTCAGAGCTTGTTTAAGCTCAGCAAGGCAGGTGCTACGGGCAGCTACCTCTTTAGGATGGTGGTTCTCCCAGTGCTGGATGGCATCTTGCACCCGTTGGGCTTGCGCGCTGTTGGGAGCACTCTGCAATTGGCGCAATTCGGCGATCAAGTGCTTGAGATCCGAGCTCTGGAAATGCAGCGAGCCACGTCGGACAGACTGTTCAAACAAGCGGTTGCCCTGTTCGAGTAGGGGAGAAGATACGGTGTGCTGAGGAGCTTGCGTTTGGCTAAGTGGCACATGACCGCTGATGGATGAAATTGGCATAACCTTTTCCAACATAAATTGAATTAATTAAGGGCATCTTAGTATTTTTCCTGTCCTGCTTATGTAAAAAAGTGACCCGATTTTTATCTGTTTTAGATGTCAGAGGAGAAGGATTATCCGGGGATAGGTGTCTAGGATTATTGAACCACAACAGTTCATACTGGACGAAGGCTTATGGCGGACTTTACTTATTAAACCGAGATAATCTAACAATGACAATGTAGTGTGGGGATACAAACTCAATATTAAAACTTGTTTACTCAATTTTTATGCAGCAAAATACCGTATACGTTAATTTACCGTACTTAAAGAGGAATAGTAATGACTGCTATCACTCGATTTGATTTAAAGATGGACACAGATGAAAGGGAAGTTATTTCTCACGCCGCAGCTTTAATGGGCACAACAATGGCTGCATTCGTGCGCACAGCAGCTAAAGAGAAAGCACGTGAGCTATTAGATAGAGACTCTCGCATAACAATGACAGTCCAGGATTTTCAGGCATTCACAACCGCTTTGAATGACGCTTTCGCTCCCAATGCTGCTTTACAAAACGCAATAAATGCTGTACGCAAGGTGAAACGTGTTTGAAGAGAATTTCTTGATCCAAACTACTAAGAACGTACCCAACACAAACTATATTGCCAGAAAAAATAAAAATCCATATCTGCATTGAGTCGATATCCATATAGCTATTTAGCACGAAATGGACAAGAATATTTTACAATATATGTGTAGAATATAGGGCGTATACAGTGTTAACTATATACTTTAAAAGGCGTATGAACGGGATAGCGGAAGCTAGGCGTCTCATCCAACCAATGGTTACCAACCCAAGAGCGGTTATAAAGAGTTCCCAGTTAATTTTCTTAGTTATAAAGTAAAAAACCTCTCATTATTGTGAGGTTTTTTACTTTATAAGTTTTCTAACCTGAATATTGTGGGCAATAACAAAGAAATTTATTTTTTTCTTCTGTGGCTGAATCGTACCGTGATCACTATCTCTGACGTAGGCACTTTCTACAAATAATCGCAATTTCCCTCGGCTTTCTCGTGACACTTTGAAATAGATTTCATAGTCTACAATTTCCCTATTGTCATTAGTGAATTCAATAGTAAAAAAATTCCCTTTCCCTGTCTTGTAACAAGTTCTTGAGTTTATCGTTTTTACTATATTTGGAAGGCAGAAAGACATAACGTATCGTTTAAAACAAAAAACACGTGTTTCTAGAAAATCTAAGTAATAGAGATCTCTGGGATAATTAGAAAGGGTTTCACCCTTGCGCTTATTAGGCTTCAGGGTAAAACAGTGTAGACCAAATTCAACAATAAATTTATAGCTCTTCTCCGGCTTAATACACTCTTTTTCTTGAATGTAAGTGAATTCGAATTCATCAAGATGATTAAGTCTATATTCTTGACCATTAAAAGTAAAACCACCCCAGCTTTTAATAATTCCCTCCCTGAATTATGACATAAAAGTAATAATAACCATATATTATTCTGAAATTGAGAAAACGTCTCCAGAAAAATAGATATAAAGATTTTCACGCCAAATCGCCTTACAACTCTCCTCACATTTATACAATAATTAATAGTTATTCCACATTTAAATACTCTCAATTACTCATTAAATTAATCAAACTAAGTAACTTAAACAATATCATATAAATAAGCATAATTATCTCTACCCAATGGATATTATACAAAATAGTTATTTTTCGCAACACTCTTCATAAACAACCTTTAATTTATAATCAGGCACAAGACAGGAATACATGTACGTAAAATCTAAAACTTCTTTTTAGTTTAATCATTAATAATGATCATTTCAGGTACGATATCGAAATTATCAATTTATACCAAACCTTAAGCTAAGGTCCTAAAAGACCCATTCCAGGCCAATCAGAATCATCACAAGAGATCTCACCTTTTTACATTACACGCCTTTAAGAAAATAAGAAAACAGAAAACAGAAAACAGAAAACAGAAAACAGAAAACAGAAAACAGAAAACAGAAAACAGAAAACAGAAAACAGAAAACAGAAAACAGAAAACAGAAAACAGAAAACAGAAAACAGAAAACAGAAAACAGATAGATTAAACTTAAATAATATAAAAACCTCAAGTTAATTTAAAAAATTATCTTCTATAAATATCTCATAAATTGCTTCTATCAGGCTCCCCCAAAAGAGAGCCTGTATTATATAATCGCGAAATTAATTAACGGATGGTATAACGAATATGCAAAATAATATCGCTCATAGTTTGCAATATTGCTTTCTGCTTGTCGGTAGCATTCGGAAATTGAAGATTCAGTGTACCCTGATCATCAAGAGCAATACCTTCAAATGGCAGGTATTTGCCGTCATTGAAATCCAACTGGAACTGACCACTATCATTGGTACCATGAGACACAGCCAACGCTGAACAACCTTTCGGCAATTGAGTACTGCCACCATAGCTGAGCATAGCCTGAACATCCTGATAAGGCCCAACCAATGCAGGTAGCGAAACACTGATTTGCTTAATACGACGAACCTTGTTGCTACCAACGATACTGTCTGGATAATCCGTTCCCAGTTTCAAGTCGGACAATTTGACCGAAGCTGACAGGATAGCATTAGCCAATGATAACCCATTTTCTTTAGTTCCTGCTGTTCCCTCCCCCTTATCCAATAATGCAGGTATTTGTTCCGCTAAATTAAAACGATCATTACCTTCCAGTGAATCATAAACCACTGCCAATGAAACCGTGCGTTCTACTTCCAAAGCGCGAGATTCCCATTTCAGATATGCCTCTTCCATTTGTGCCAGATTTTGTATCAAAGCTTCTCCACACAATAAGCCGGCGTAAGTTCCTTGCCATGCACCCGGTTTGACAAAGCTAATGGCATTATCATTAGCTTCCCATTGATAGGATTGCTCTGCCATCAGGCAACGTGATACGGCCAAGTCATAGAACTGGAAATAAATACCTGACAAACGCCCTCGTAACCAACTATATAACGCTTGATTACTGAATTTGCTTCTTAAGAAAGTAAGTTGTGCCTGCGCCTGAGCTTGCTGGGTTTTCAGGTACTCTTTTTGCATTTCAGCGGCTTCACGGCGAATAGACAGTGATTCCAGTTGCGCGTTTAACTGGTTAATCTCCGCTTGTGCGTTGTCACGCTGAATTTTCCATTCTTGACGGCGACGGCGATATATTTCCGACTGAGCAACTTTCTCCGCATCAACCATCTTGGCAGAAGCACTCAACTCAATACCGTCAGCGATGGCATAGGCAATAGCACCATAATGCATGCCGCCATCAGCCAGGCCGAAGATATTTGGCGCCATATCAACACCCGCGCCTGCCATACGGGAAATCTGCGCTCCCTGAGACTCAATAGCAGATTCTGAGCGTAACGCCAGCGCTCGCTGCTCACCTGCGTTGATGTTCTCCTCATACAGTTGGCTATAGCTGTCAAACCGTTGTTGCACTCCAGCTAAAGAGACTTGCAAGGCGGTTTTTTCCGAATCCAGCTCTGCCAATTGGTTATCCTGCATACGAATACTGGTCAGTATTAACTCGCTGGCTTGGGTTTGCAGTAGTTGACTCATAGCTTCCGCATCCTGACGCTCACTGTACCCCAATAGTGAACTACCGAACTGTATAAGCTGGTTAACCAAGCCCCGTGCCCCTTCTAGCATTTGAGGGAAGCGGTGAATAGTCAGCGGCGCCTTCGGCAAGTCGGCTCCCCCTTGAGAAGCTGAAACCGCCGCACTCAGTAAAGCTTTTGGATCAGCCGGTTTAGCATACAGCGGCAAGGAGAGCGGCTGGCCGTCAATCGACAGATTATGACGTAAATTAAACATACGCTGCGCCAGTGTCCGCCAGTAGCCTTTGAGCTTGCTATTTTCCTGCGGCAGGAATAAAGCGGTCAGGGAATTGGCTGTTCCTAGCAACAGGGTTTTTACCCTGCTATTGAGACGCAACTGGGTAAGCACTTGCTGACGAACCTGCTGTGTGGTTTTTGAAGCAGCATTACCCAATGTTGGATTAGCCCAAGTCGTACTCAGCATCACTTGTGGCTCATCACCCAACAGATTAAGCGCCTGTGTATACCACATTTTAGCTTCAGCCAACGTATCACGCTCTAACTGGCGGTAAGCAGCATCACCACGGGCCATTAGCAGATCCAACGTCGCCATAAAGGTAGCCACCTTGTAGTGCATCGGATCATCTTGGGCTACAGCATCTGGATCGGTGGAGTCCAGTTGTTGTGCATTCCAACTGGTGTCTTCTTCCAGCGGTCGCACGTTCCAGTGGTAGATAGCAATTTTACCATCAACGATATAACCGGATGGACTCCAGACATAACGGAACCAATGGTTCGCCGCATCAAAATTCTGTTCCTGCAACAAACGATGAGCCATCATCATCGGCGTGTAATAGAACAGTTCCCAGAAATAGAGAGCATTGGCGCCAGAGAAATCCATCGGTTCACTGTCGTTCTTTAATGCCTGTGCGGAAGAGAGACCACTAAAGGTCTTATGATCGTCGCTGAGAAACCAACCGTGCGGATCTTTCTCATCAGTACGGTCGAACAAGATCTTATCAGTCGTTTCCTTTTGGTATTTTGCACGTACCCATAAATGATTTTTATTTCCATACGCCTCTATAAAATAGGGGAGAAAAACTTTCACAACAGTTTGGCTGGTTTCACTCAATTCCCCTTGATAAATAACAAAATTATCGCCATCTTTAAATATATCAGTATATTCAATAGCAAAGCTTTTATTAGTGCCATGAATAGACTCATCATATTTATCCAGCACAAGCTGCACATATGTGCCCGCTCCTAATTGCGGTTCCTGAATATTCTGAGTTTCCATACTGAGCACTGCATCAATGCCACGATTAGCACGGCTAACCAACTGTTGAGCGAATAACGTATTCAAACGGGTACGATATGCACCAATTTGCATATATTGAACACCGTTATTTTCGCTATATAACGCAATCACGTTCTCAGTACCGAGAACTTTTTTAGTTACCGGGATAATAAAAGTTTCTGAACCCAAGAATCGGCCATCTTGTGCCGTAGCGGTGAAATCAATCTCAATATGTGCCTGATTGTCGATGAAATTTAAATTCTTACAATCTATTGTCAGGTTATTGAACTGATAAATCATCTCCTCAAAACTGGGTGCCGGTTGCTGAGGAACATAGGTACTATTATCAGCAGTAAAGATTTGATCGTCACCACCCGCTTTTATGGTGATTTTTACTTTATCACTATCAATGCCCGTATTGATATTAATCGGGTTGGATATTTTATAACTCGACCAATACCCACCAGTAACACTAATTACTTCAATCTCCTGGAGATTATAATAAAAATCTTTGTTACTGGTTCCAGCATCTATACATTGAGTTCCACCATTATAATCCGCTGTTTTATTGTCATCTTTCGAAGAAAAATACCACTTCTTATCTTCAGAGGAAGGGTTTTCATTATATATACAAATACTATCATCTGAGTTCTCGTCTTTTCCGAATTTAAACAATGGCACCAGATTAAAACGGTTTGCATCATCAAATGATGAATCATAAATTATAAATTTATCACCTAATGAAGCGTATTGTTTCATAAGATTACATTGTATACGGCGGGTTCCCGCATATCCATTATGAATAATACTCAATGCCATATTGGTAGATAGCCTTAAATCTTCTGCCGCCGATTCAAAAGTAATATTAGGAACACTACCACCATAAAGCATGGTTAAACTGTGATCACCCCAAGAATAATTACTGTTACTTGTCACAGAGGAAGGAATTTCATAATCCTCCGCATAACGGTTATTAACTCTCCTGGTTATGACTTTTTTATTGTCGCTATCCGAATCTACCATCACAGTATCAAATTGCGGATAGCTGTTATTCCAATAATTAGTTGCTTGCGCATTCGTCATATTGTCTGATGACATATCAGCGAAAATATATAGCCCAGTGACCGGCGCATTATTATCGGTATAGGAGCTATAACTACTCTGCATCGAATAGAACATAACTAATAGAGTGTCTTCCCCTTGATAACCAGTACAATACAACCCTAAAGATTCAGCAGCATCAGTACTCGACGTGTAATTTTTTACCTTTTCTGTCACATCAAAAGTAAATGGTGTATTCCAACTACCGTCGTAACGAATATGAGCCAGTTTTAAGTTATATTGATAAATCGTGGTTTTACCATCATCACTTTTCTTTGATTGCTGCTCCAGCCATAGCAGATATAAGCGGGACATATAAACAACCGGACGGATGATATTTTTCCAAGGATTGACAGCACAGGTAATTTTATTCCACTCACCCCAAGCATTAGCGGCAAACTTGCCATTTTCACATTTGCTGTGATCAACACTACGCCAGTAATACGTACCCGGAGCTGCTTGGTCGATACCGATAAAATAAGTTAATCCTTGATCCACATTCACATTATCGTGGTAAGCACTAATTACTTTCAGATTTGCTACCTGCTCAAAGCTGGTCAAATAAGTTTTGAAAGCATCTTCCACCGTATCCGCATTTAGCTGGCTCTGGTTGATGGATTGCAACAGCGCATCCATCATTTTGGTCTGCCCAATGCGCTGAGTGGGATCAACATAGTTTTCTGGATAATAGACCAGTTCAGAGACACCAGCCCAAGTGCTGTAACGTTTATTGTAGCGCTCCCAGTCAGTGAAGAATTGGCTAGTACTAACGTCCGATGCAAGCTGACCTTCATCCCGGTTTAAAGCCCGGTTAACGTACAGTTGAATACCGGCGATAGCTTCTGCAATACGTGAAGTGATCACATCGGCAGAAACCTGATTATCAATCAGCAAATAGGTATATAAACCGTTACGATCACGTACTCCAGCAGCACTATCGACAACAGCATTAATATAATAGTTACATAATGCCTTACTGAACGTCTCATCCAGTTTTTTCTGTGCCTGATTAGCATGATCAGCCATCAGCGCAGCCGCCGCAGCTTGCCAGGCAGCATAGTTATGATCTATCCCATATTTCAGGGCCATCATCCCTGCCAGATCCAGTGGAGAAACCGCCAAGGCCGAAGACATCTGTAACCATTGCAGAATAGCGTCAATCTGTGTCCAACTGGTCAGTTTTGTTAGATCCTGCTCCACCTGATTAGCTGCCATTTGTAGGAGAGATTCCTCCTTATTCATAGCTTGTGCTACATCGGTAACTGTCAAGGCTCCGTCTTTCAACGCCGCCAATATCAAGGAGGCATGTTGCCCCAAACCATTAACCCAGGTATGAAAACCTTCCAAGGCCATCAGGGTTAACAGACCGTGATCCAGTATGCTTTTGCCTGCCACTAGCAGAGAAGATTGAGTCACGATCAGTGACAGTTCCGTTTCACTTAACCCAATACGACGATAGATCAGGCTCAATTGTGCCAGCACCTGAGCAAAGGTAATCACCTTCAAGCTGGTTGGTGTTGTTTGCACTTCTTTCCAAAACCCATCAACAGTTATTTGTGCCGGTTGAATCTGGTCTATCCACAACAGCAGGTCATACGCAACTTCTTGAGAAGTCAAATGCAAAGCCGAAGTAAAGCAAGGCGCCATTGCTCTTTTCAGATCTTCCCCAATCAGACTCTCTTTACCATGCAAAGTTGAAGACAACGTAGCCGTCAGATTGCTAATTTCTGGCGTTAAAGTGGTGCTGTAAGTGGCCGTGGTCATCAGAAACAGGTCGGTAACTGTCCATTTTTGGGTCTTCAACCATTGAGTGATCCACAACAATGTTTCTACTATTTTAGCTAAGTTATCGTCGGTAATCTGATAAATGTTGGTGTCGCCATAGCCACAAATCACCAACAAAATGTTCAATTCAGCAATAGTCAGGTTATGAATCTGGGCCAGCAAACTAACCAAATACAGATCAGACAAATTCTCTAAGTTATTTTTGATAACACCGTCTTCTTTACGATCAGTGATCAATAACATCTGATACAACTCACTGGCGTTAACCTGAAACGCGCGTTTTAAAACCGCCTTGCGTTGATCATCACCGGTACTGTCTGGTTTAAGGTTCAGATCAGGATTAGGAAGATGTTTGGAGTTGTCCTCACTGATTTCATAGCGAATACCATTGAGCGGCGGGTGATTAAATAGTTGCTCAAACTGGCTAAGCTGATTGCCAACAGCTTGCTGAGAGATATTAATATTAGCCAAAATAGCGGCTGTCTCTTCACTGATGCCATAACGATCAATATAGAATTTTACCCGATAAACCTTGTTTAATACCTCAACCGTGATGGATTTGGTGCTATTAACACTATCAACAATACGCTCCAACGTAGCAAAAGAGAGGCCGGTAGCTTTGAGCAACCGAATAGCCTTATTCATTTTAAGCAGGAAAGCTTTCGGGGAGTATTGGTCAATTTTAAAATTGGCGGCGGCAAAATTATAACTACCGCTATGCCATCTTTGTAACCCTATACTGAGTATATTGTCAGAGTCACTACGTTTAATTGTCGCCTGTGATTCATACTTCTGATTTATGACCATATCAGGATAGGGATTATGGGCAATCTCAGCCCAATCAGCGGAACCATCTTTATATTGCAGATAAAAATCATCCAAACCAAAACTATTGCTTAGATTGTATTTGATCAAATAATTGTCACCACCCTGTGGATACAGCTCAATATAATTCGTCTGACTGGTATAATTATCCGATGGTGTTCGGGTAACACGAACTACTTCCATCTTACCCGCACCATCGACCAACGGAATAACCAGAATATCACTGCTATATCCAACATGTGATAATGAAGTCGTCACGTAGGCAATATCTTCCGGTGAGACGCCATAATACCGGGCCAGATAACTTGGGGACATTAACTGAGCAGTAGTAATATCGCCAAAGTTTGTTTTATAAAGCGTATCAAGCGCGGCTTCATCTTTTTCCGGGATCTCCTCAATCAGCAAGTTATACAGTTCTGGCGAAATATGGGAGCTAATACCCAACAAAGTCACAGGATCGAGCTTCGCAGCGACAATGGGTGCCTGTGATAAATGACGAAATCCCGGATCACGTTCATGAACGATTTCACGAACAGTTTCATAAGCGTGATGATAAGGAGTCTCCCCACTTAAGCGATAAGTTGACAACATATCCATCACTTCATCTTGTGATTTTCCTGTTTTTGTTTCTATCCCGGCAAGGCACAATTCATTAGAGAGAGCCAGCGTTGAAATTTCCTCATCCATATTTTTCTGGCTGAGCATTAAGCTTGCTAAATCCGGGCGACGTTTATCCAGATAATAAATTGAGCTGCTGTCATGCAAGTTTTTAGCTTCACGGTACAATTCCGTCAAATAAGCCGCCGGTGAGAACATCGATGCAACCGAGCCTGGCGCGGCATAGTTATCAGCACGATTACCAAGCAGATCACTATAACCTTGTATAAAACCCAACATTTGCCGGGTACCCAACCGAACAGCGTTTTTCAGCAGCGGATTGGCATAGGCAAAAATACGTTTTTCATGAAGTAGGTTTCTATCCTGTTCCGTTTGTGCAGTTTCATAAATCCGTTTTGCTTCCCCCCAATTAACCATTCCCCGAGTTTTTTCCCGGAAAGTATCAAAGGGATACAAAGCAATTTCCGCCGGACAAGTTAATTGCAGTTTCTGACAAATAGTATCGATAGTGCTTGATAATGAGTTTTGCATAATTATCTCTCATTGATAATGTTATTGCAGCAGGTAAACAGAGACCAACTGCAAATGTGCAGTATTAACAGGTTAGGGATCAAAAACACGGACGAATATTATTGAAATAATATCGCCTGAAAACACCCATAGGGCTGATTCATCCTCTAATTTGGTTGGTATGAAATAGTGAATACGAAAAAATGCCACATAATGATATCAGGCATGGGAAATATATTTATCAGCCCAGAAGGGAAAGCCACAAACATATTTTTTTACGTTGGAGTGTTAAAAATGATATGGTAATCATTGATATTTACCAAGATGCAGGATTTTATACGAGCTGATAAGTTTGACGACTACAATTAGTTAATTTTATTTCCAATAAAGAGACTGAAAAAGTGATAATCATGTGAAATATATTATAAAGACGTTATAACCAGCGTCGTCATTTACTATAGTTTATTTTTAATGAGTTAATTAATAACAAAATTTTATTAATTACCATCCTAATTCTTCCATTTATTCAACTTTATAAAATATCAAAAATAAATTAACCTCAATTATCCAGATGGAAAATAAAAATTTATACTTTGTAAGAATGCAATAGATAAAAAAACACGCTCTTACCAAGGAATTTCCTTAGTAAGAGCCAATGATTAAGGACGAACACCCAAAGTATGACAAATTGCATAACTCAGTTCCGCGCGGTTCAAGGTATAAAAATGAAAATCCTTCACACCTTCGCGGCTTAAAATCTTCACCATATCCATTGCAATAGAAGCACCAACTAAATTAGCGCTTTCAGGATCATCATCCAACCCATCAAACATTCTGGTCATCCAGCTAGGAATACGCACATTGGTCATTACAGCAAAACGTTTAAGCTGACGGAAATTGGATACCGGCAAAATTCCCGGTACGATTTCTACATCAATCCCCGCAGCCACACAGCGGTCACGAAAACGCAGGTAACTTTCCACATCAAAGAAGAATTGGGTAATAGCCCGGTTCGCACCCGCATCAATTTTTCGTTTCAGGCTAATCAGATCAGCCTGAGAACTTTTTGCTTCTGGATGAACTTCAGGGTAAGCAGCAACGGAAATATCAAAATCAGCTTCTTTCTTAAGTAATTCAACCAGATCAGACCCATACATTTTGGGTTTTTCACCGTTTTCCGGTAAATCACCCCGTAAAGCCACAATATGGCGAATACCATTCTTCCAATAATCACGGGCAATTTCGCATAACTCATCACGGCTAGCATCAATACAGGTAAGGTGCGGAGCTGCTTCAAGGCCAGTTTTCTCTTTTATTCCCTTGATTATGCTATGGGTACGATCACGCTCGCCAGAGTTAGCACCATAAGTTACGGAAACAAATTTAGGCTTGAGGGTGCTCAGGCGATTAATGGATTTCCACAGGGTTTTTTCCATCTCGGTTGTACGCGGTGGAAAGAATTCAAATGAAACACGGATCTGTCCTTCCAGTTCAGCCAGATTCTGATTCAGCGCCTCTCGCTGATTTGCGTGAAAAAAACTCATACCCTGCACCTCGTTAACAAGCGGAATAATTTCCCATCTCAATAATTTGCCAGTTATTCTTGTTTACACTTCTAAACACCTATACGTTTAGACGTCTAAATAAGATGAAGGATCGGCATTTTTTAGTCAACAACAAAGTTGAGTTAAATCGGTGAGGAATATTCACCCTGAATCGGAAAAAAATTCATCAAGCAATCTTTAACTTTGTTTATATCGGCTTACAGATCGATGCCTAAAGCAGCAATGAGGAAAGATGCCCTGTTCAGGACATCCACCCTCTCACTACCTCAAGTATCAAGCGAAGGAAATCACATTTGATCAATCAAGGAAGGTTATAAAACTTAAAGCCGTTGTGACAAACGGTTAAGATCCGACTGAATCGCTCCGGCGGTCACATCACGACCCGCCCCCGGCCCACGTATCACTAACGGATTATCGCGGTACCAACGGCTCTCAATCGCAAACACGTTGTCACACGGTAGCAAGGAAGCCAATGGGTGATCAGGACGCACCGCCTCAACACCCACTTTTGCCTTACCATTCGCATTAAAACGAGCAACATAGCGCAGCACCATGCCCATTTCCTGCGCTGCGGCTAATCGTTGCACCATTTGTTCATTGATCGCACCGCTATTATCAAAGAACTGTTCAATAGAACCTGATGCTGCTTCTTTCGGAACTAGTGACTCAACACGCACCTGCTCTGGCTCAATCTCATACCCTGCTTCACGGGCAAGGATAATCAATTTGCGCATCACATCCTGACCAGACAGATCAATACGCGGATCAGGTTCTGTCAATCCCTGTTGCCACGCCTGTTCGACTAAATCACTGAATGGTACTGAACCATCAAATTGCAGAAATAGCCAAGATAATGTACCGGAGAAAATGCCGCTAATGGACAAAATGGTATCGCCACTCTCCCGTAAATCTCTCACTGTATGGTTGATCGGTAAGCCCGCGCCAACTGTCGCATTGTAAAACCAATGACGACCCGTTTTGGCAAATGCGTCGCGAATAAGGCGATAGTCGCTACTACTGGAAGCACCTGCAATTTTATTGGCGCTGATAACATGGAAACCATAGCTGGCGAAATCTCTGTAACATCGAGCTAGTTCTTCACTAGCGGTCACATCCAAGATCACCAGATCGTCATAAGGGTGCGCTCGCATCCACAGAAATAATGCATCAACATCATATTCTGTCGCTTCATCGTCAAAAAAAGCTAATGCTCGGCTAGCATCAATTCCTTGATAGTCCAGTAAGCTCCGGCGACTATCCACCACACCGGCTAGAATAAATTCAAAATCACTGCGAGCCGAAATATTTTTCTGCTCACGAGCGAATAACTCCAACCAACGGGAGCCAATATTACCCTTACCAAACAAAATCAGACCAATCCGCTTTTCAGCACGGAACAAACTCTGATGCAGCCCCTGAATCACATGTTCAATCTGATTGGTCCGCAGCACCGCGACAAGGCTAATGCCATCCTCCGCGTGCCAGATAAATTCTACCGGCTGATCTTTAAGTTGCTGATAAAAACGGTGGCAATGTAATGGATTCTTGCATACACCGGCCCCAACCAGCGCCACCAACGCCAGACCTTCTCTTAGGGAAAGTCTCCCCGGAAGCGCAGCATCTTCCAGCACACCCAGCGCACTATTCACCACTTCCGAAGTGTAACAAAGCTGAATCAAATTACAGTCTGGATGGATACCTGTTGCCAATGGACGAATTTGTTCCCGTTTTAACAACAGATCAATGTCTTTGTATATCTGTTTAAAATCATGATGAGCAGCCACGTGCAACTCAATTAGGCAAACATCATCATGGCTAGTAACAATTTTTGCGCCAGTTCCAGAAGCTAAAACTCTTTCAATACGCGTTGAGCCTTGTTCCGGCTGGTAGCTGCAACGTAATAGCAAATCAATATCACTGATGGAAACAGGCTGTAAGGTACGGGTATGCAGCACAGGCGCGGCAAGACGGGCAAGCTCGCTGGCTTCATCCAAACGCAATAGCGGCAACAAACAGGCATCTTTAACTTTTCTCGGATCAGCACTGTACACACCAGCAACATCACTCCAGATTGTTACCCGTCTCGCCCCTGCCAAAGCCCCGACTTGAGTTGCAGAATAGTCACTGCCATTCCGCCCCAATAAAACCGTTTCTCCATCATGATTACTGGAGATAAAACCGGTCACGACCAGTCGCTTATTTAGATTTTGAGTTAACAACTGATTTAACAACGGCTGGGAAAGGGTAACGTCGATTTGTGGTTGAGCCGCTCGCTCTGCGCGTAAAAACTGGCGAGCATCCACCCAAGCGCTAGGAATACCCTGGTCTTCAAGCACGGCTGACATCAAACGTGCGGACCAGATCTCTCCGTGTCCCACCACTTCTGCATAAGTCACATCACTAACTGGTTTATCCAGTAATGCGCTTAACTTTTCAAGATCGGCAATAAAACGCTTCACCAACTCTTCAGCAACAGTTTCAGGTAATAAACCTCTAATCAGATCCTGCTGATAACGGCGCAGAACCTGCTGTACCTGGTGGGCAGAAATACGGTCGTTCTGGCTAAGTTTAAGCCAATTAATTAACTGATTAGTCGTGCTGCCTGCTGCGGATACCACCATTAAATCACCGGGTTGGCTGTAATTAGCCATAATCTTGGCTACCCGTTGATAACATTTCACATCCGCGAGACTGCTTCCACCAAACTTATGTAATTGGCGGCCATTTTCCGCCGTTGCAACTGCCAGTGCACTCATGGTCACTCCTTTACTACTGCCTGAAATGCATTTTCTAAATCAGCGATTAAATCCTGACTATCTTCAATACCCACAGAAACACGCAATAGTGAATCCGTAATCCCCGCTTCCACCCTCGCCTGTGCTGACATTCCAGCGTGAGTCATGGTAGCCGTATGGGAAATTAAGGTTTCCACCCCGCCCAATGATTCCGCCAAAGTAAATAACTTTAACTCAGACAGGAAACGGCGTATCGCCTGTTCATTACCGTCTAACTCAAAGCTTATCATTGCGCCAAAACCAAATTGCTGTTTACAAGCAATTTCATGCCCTGGATGATCCTTCAAAGCTGGATAAAAAAGTTTTTTCACTAACGGTTGATGTTGAAGATAATCGACAATCTCCAATGCATTCTTTTGCTGTAACAAGACCCGTGGCGATAAAGTCCGCATGCCACGCAATAACAAGTAACTATCAAACGCGGCGCCGGTTACACCAATATTATTCGCCCACCAAGCAAGTTCCGTTGCAACCTCTTCATCCTTTGCAATAATGGCTCCAGCAATCACATCAGAATGTCCGTTAAGATATTTAGTACAGGAATGCACAACCAGATCTGCCCCCAACTCCAGAGGTTTCTGTAATACCGGGCTCAGGAACGTGTTATCAACAACAACTGTCGCACCTACCTCATGGGAAAGCTGGCATATATGGGCAATATCGACAATACGTAATAAAGGATTACTGGGCGTTTCAATCAAGACCAACTTTGGTTTTTTGGACAATACTAGTTTTAATGCCTGTTCATCACTCTGATCGACAAAAGCCACATCATAAGCACCGCGTTGACTCAGGCTATCAAACAAGCGGTAGCTACCGCCATAACAGTCATGAGGAGCAACCAACAGATCGCCGGGCTTAAGGAAAACCGTACATAACAGGTGAATGGCTGACATTCCGCTGCTGGTCATGATAGCACCCGCTCCCCCTTCCAACTCAGCTAACGCCCGTTGCACCATATCACGGCCTGGATTACTCCTGCGGGAATAATCATGCGTCCTTGGCTGATTAAAATCTGTAAAATTATATGTACTGGAAAGATAAATAGGTGGAACAACACAGCCATACTGTTCATCATTATTCAGCCCATTGCGAACTGCTATTGTTGCCGGTTTGCGTGTCATATCAGCTACCACTGTCTGTCATAAATTGAATCAGGGAAGAATATCCGCTAGCACAATAGACGTCAATACATCTAGACATCTAAACCTCTTTACGGTTAGATTAAACGATAGGAAAATTGTTCATCATAACTAATACTGCTTTATTTATTCTTTATTTATTAATAGCCATTAGTTTATCGCATATACTATAACTGTATAATTGATAAGGAAATCACGATAAAATGACAATATGTTACAACGAAAGCTGGTGTTGTTATCTGGCTTAATTTTATGATTTTACGACTATTTAAGGTACCCCATGGCTGAGTGGAACGGTGAATATGTCAGCCCTTATGCTGAACATGGCAAAAAAAGCGAACAGGTGAAGAAAATCACAGTTTCAATTCCTTTGAAAGTGTTGAGGATCCTCACTGACGAACGCACCCGTCGCCAGGTAAATAACCTGCGTCACGCGACCAACAGTGAATTGCTGTGTGAAGCATTCCTGCACGCATTTACTGGGCAACCACTGCCCGATGATGCTGATTTACGCAAAGAGCGTAATGATGAAATCCCAGAGGCTGCCAAAAAGATCATGCGGGAATTAGGTATTGATCCCGATACCTGGGAATATTGATAGTAGCGCAAAAAACTCCTGTAGAAATTCAGGGATTTTTTATATGGCTAAAATACAAAACGCCCGATGCAAAACACCGGGCGTTAGTACCAGTTGGCCTGGCATTACAGACAGGCGCAATTCTGCAATTACTTGCTGACACCTGGAACGTTGAAACGTTTCTTGAAGCGATCAACACGACCACCTGTAGCAACATCACGTTGTTTACCCGTATAGAATGGGTGGCATTGGCCGCATACGTCCAAGTTCAGAGCGTGACCAACGGTAGATCTGATTTGCATTACATTACCGCAAGAGCAGGTTGCAGTAACTTCTTCATATTTAGGATGAATACCTTTTTTCATGGGATAACCTCTGTTAAGGCCGTGTCGCTATCCAGCCCTGTTGCCGCCAGACACCACACGTCGTGTTGATAAAATGAGTTTGGTATCTTCCATACCAAAGGCGGCGGATCATACAGAAGATCTGCCTATCTCGCAATGAAATCCGTTTATTGTCTATGATATCCTATAGCCAATTTTTCGCTTTATTTATTGATCGTTCGGAATAACTTTATGGTTGTCGTTCAGGTTGCTCTGCCTGTCCCTCTTACCCGCACTTTTGACTATCTGTTGCCCACAGAAGGTCAATTACCCGTTGCAGGAATGCGAGTAACAGTCCCTTTTGGCAAACGTAAAGCGATTGGTATCGTTACCAGGATAGCTGACAACAGTGATATTCCAGCAGAACAACTGAAAACCATAGAATCTATTCTTGATACTCGCTCCTTATTTTCAGAAAATCTTTGGCAACTATTACTCTGGGCATCCAGCTATTACCATTACCCCATCGGTGAAGTCCTGTTCCATGCATTGCCGGTACTACTTCGTCAGGGAAAACCCGCGGAACCAGCCCCATTATGGCAATGGCAAATTACTCCAGCCGGTGCTGAATTACCGCTGGCTCAACTGAAACGCTCACCAAAACAGCAGCAGGTACTGGCAACCCTACGCCGTAAGGCAATATATCGCCACCAGATTACAGAACTGGAACTGAGTGAAAGCGCTTTTCAGGCGCTCAAAAAGAAGTCACTTATCGATTTATACCCTGTGCAACCTAGATATGAGAACTGGCGAAATCACTTCCAAATCACCGGCGAACGCCTGAAATTAAATACCGAACAAGCCACAGCAGTCGGAGCTATCCGCGCAGAAGACCAGCAATTTTCTCCCTGGTTACTGGCAGGCATCACCGGATCAGGTAAAACAGAAGTTTATCTCAGTGTGCTGGAGAATATTTTGGCACAAGGTAAACAAGCGCTGATACTTGTACCAGAAATTGGCCTGACACCACAAACCATCCGTCGTTTCCGCGAACGTTTCAACGCACCGGTTGATGTTCTTCACTCAGCCCTGAATGACAGTGAACGCCTTGCTGTATGGCTACGGGCGCAACAGGGTGAGAACGCAATTGTCATCGGTACACGATCAGCCCTATTTACCCCTTTCTCCGGTCTTGGCATCATCATTATCGATGAAGAGCATGACAGTTCTTATAAGCAACAGGAGGGCTGGCGTTATCATGCCCGTGATCTAGCGGTATTTAGAGCAAAAAAAGAGAATATCCCGGTGATCATGGGTTCTGCGACTCCAGCACTGGAAACACTTTACAATGTGCAACAAGGCAAATACCGCCCGCTGACATTATCCAAACGAGCAGGACATGCTCAACCAGCGACTCAACATCTATTGGACTTAAAAGGTTTACCACTCAAAGTCGGGTTATCTCAACCACTAATAAAGCGTATTGAAGAACATCTACAAGCCAACAATCAGGTCATACTTTTCCTTAACCGCCGCGGTTACTCACCTACCTTACTCTGCCACGAATGCGGCTGGATTGCAGAATGCCAACGCTGTGACCATTATTACACGCTGCATCAATACCATCGTCAGTTACGTTGCCATTATTGTGACAGCCAACGCCCCGTTCCCCGCCAGTGCCCGCAATGCGGTTCTACCCATCTTCAACCTGTTGGCCTTGGCACAGAACAGCTTGAAGACGGTATTTCAGCCCTATTTCCTGATGTACCCATTACCCGTATTGACAGAGATACCACCAGCCGCAAAGGAACACTGGAACAACAACTGGCTGACATTCACACTGGAAATGCCCGTATACTGATTGGCACTCAAATGCTGGCAAAAGGACACCATTTTCCTGATGTCACACTGGTCGCTTTACTCGATGTTGATGGTGCTCTGTTTTCAGCAGACTTTCGGGCAGCGGAACGTTTTGCACAACTTTATACACAAGTTTCTGGTCGGGCTGGTCGAGCAGGTAAACGAGGAGAAGTGGTTCTTCAAACTCATCATCCTGACCATCCATTACTGCAAATTTTGCTCAATAAAGGCTACGATGCTTTCGCTATTCAAGCTATGGATGAGCGCAAAAGTGTGTTTTTGCCGCCATTTACCAGCCATATTATCTTGCGGTCAGAAGATCACGATAATCAGCAAGCACCTGCTTTTTTACAGCAATTGCGCCTACTTTTCGAACATCATCCTTTGCGGGATGATAACTTATGGATCATGGGTCCGGTTCCTGCATTACAGTCAAAAAGAAGCGGTCGTTATCGTTGGCAACTATTAATTCAACATCCATCCAGAATTTTTTTACAAAAAATCATGGCGATGGTTTATTCACAAATAACAACTTTGCCGCAAATTCGAAAAGTGAAATGGAATATCGATGTTGATCCAACAGACAGTTAGCGATTAATTGCCTCTATTTTAAAACACATAACCTGAGCAGATTAAACATACTCTTATTTACTATTTAAAAAATCGCACCTGACAATCAGTAATCAATGAAAAATTATTCACTAATTTGCGAGCCATATCGAATAAATGATTTATATCACACTTTTTTACAAACTAAGGAATAAATGAATTTGCCAAACTGTTTAGAATGATCCCTTAATAACATTGTCATAACCTTAAAACCGCATGTCATTACTTTTCTTAAAGTCACTGACGGTTTCCCGGCAACCAGAAATTGACAATCATTTAACTAACCCGTCAGGAAATGAGGAGTGAGTTTTGGAGCAGAAAAAGAATGGCACCTCCGCAACAATGAAAGATGTCGCTGAAGTGGCTGGCGTTTCTACCGCAACAGTATCAAGAACACTCATGAATCCAGAAAAGGTTTCTTCCCAGACCCGACAAAAAGTGGAACAAGCTGTACTGGCTGTGGGTTATTGCCCAAATAACTTATCCCGTAATCTTAAACGCGGTGAGTCAAAAACTATTTTAGTGATAGTGCCAAATATCAGCGATCCCTTTTTCACTGATGTGATTTGCGGCATTGAAGAGACAGCGGCAGAACATGGCTATCTGGTTTTAATCGGTGATTGCCAACATCAGCAAAAACAGGAACACACGTTTCTTAACCTGATTGTCACCAAACAAATTGATGGTCTGTTGTTACTGGGTTCTAATGTCCCGTTTGATGCCAGCAAAGAAGAGCAAAAAAACCTACCACCTATGGTAATGGCGAACGAATTTGCACCAGAGCTAGAGCTGCCGACTATTCATATTGATAATCTGACCGCCGCATTCAATGCCACTCATTATCTGCAAACATTGGGACATAAACGCATTGCTTGCCTCTCCGGCCCAGAAAACATACCGATTTGCCGCTATCGCCTTCAAGGATATATCCAAGCACTGCGTCGCTCTGGCGGGACAATTCGTGAAGATTATATTGTCCAAGGTAATTTTACCCATGAAAGCGGCGCAAAATTGACTGAACAACTACTCTCTCTGTTAGATCCCCCTACAGCCATCTTCTGCCACAGCGATGTTATGGCGATTGGCGTGATGTGGCAGGCTAAAAGAATGGGCTTAAAAATACCGGAAGATTTATCCATCATTGGGTTTGATAACTTAAGTCTAGCCATGTACAGCGATCCGCCATTGACAACCGTTGGCCAACCCCGTTACCAAATTGGTCACAAAGCAATGTTACTGTTGCTAGATCAAATTCAGGGCCACACAACATCTGGCAGTTCTCAGTTACTGGAATCAGAATTAATTATTCGGCAAAGCACCTGTTCGCCTAAAAGCTAGGCAAATAACCGCAGGTTAAGTAACATATCGATTATTTTCTTTTATTTAAATTACTCAGCGAATTAGACAGTGGCACAACGAGATTATGTGAGTCGCGGGCGTTCAAACACCCGCCGTAAAAATACCGATAAGAAAAAATACCAAGCCCAAGGGCTGCCAAAAGCAACACTGGCTGTCGCGGTAGCATTAGTCATTATCTTTATTGGTGGCCTTTACTTTATTACCCACAATAAACAGAAAAGCGAATCAGAAGTAGTGCCAAAACATTCTCAGCAAAACAGTGGGTTACCGCCAAAACCGGAAGAACGCTGGCGCTATATCAAAGAATTGGAAAATCGTCCCGTTGGCATTGAGACACCACGTGAGCCTTCATCCGGAGGGCAAATCAATTCACAAACTCAGCTAACCGCCGAGCAACGGCAGTTACTTGAACAAATGCAGGCGGATATGCGCCAACCGGCGACTTCGCTGCCAGAAGTACCATACAATGGTGTTCAAGTGCCGCGTTCACAAGTGATCATCAAGCCATCAACGGAAACACAACAACCGCTGGAAACAAGACCGCAACCACAGCCTCAACAAACGTTACCGCAACAATCAATGCAGACTCAGCCAGTTCAGCCACAAACGCTACCACCGGCTGAGAACAGTAAACCAAAGCCCGTAGAAAAGGCACAGCGTATGATTTTACAATGTGGTTCATTCCGCAATATGGACCAAGCTGAATCAGTACGCGCCAATCTGGCATTTGCGGGCATTGAAAGCCAGATCACAACGGGAGATGGCTGGCATCGTGTTGTTCTTGGTCCCTACAGTAAAAACACCGCAGAAAAAATGCGGGAGCGCCTGAAAGGCGTTGGCGTATCAGGTTGCATTCTCCGTGTTACTGGGGGTTGAAAAATTATAATTCTCCCCCATCTATACTGCTAAACACCGTGCACACGGTATTTTCGATAGCCGTATACACTGTCGAAAGTACCGTGCGTCACATTTATCTATTTTTGTAACCAAGGGCTTACTCGTGACTACAATCGTAAGTGTTCGCCGTAATGGCCAAGTCGTAATCGGTGGTGATGGACAGGCAACGATGGGTAATACCGTCATGAAAGGCAATGTCCGTAAAGTTCGCCGCCTCTATAATGACAAAGTAATCGCGGGTTTTGCCGGCGGTACAGCAGACGCTTTTACTCTGTTTGAACTGTTTGAACGTAAACTTGAAATGCACCAAGGGCATCTAACCAAGGCAGCGGTCGAGCTTGCTAAAGACTGGCGCACTGATCGCATGCTACGCAAACTGGAAGCGCTGCTAGCAGTCGCAGATGAAAATACCTCTCTAATCATTACAGGTAACGGCGATGTCATTCAACCAGAAAATGACCTGATTGCTATTGGTTCCGGTGGTCCGTACGCCCAATCCGCCGCACGAGCAATGTTGGAAAATACCGATCTCAGTGCCAGACAAATCGCAGAGAAAGCGCTAACCATTGCCGGTGATATCTGTATTTACACTAACCATAATCACAACTTCGAAGAACTTCCTTCAAAAGCGTAAGGGTAGATAGTATGTCTGAAATGACTCCACGCGAAATTGTCAGCGAACTTGACAAACACATTATTGGTCAGGACAAAGCGAAACGCGCTGTAGCTATCGCACTCCGTAACCGCTGGCGTCGTATGCAGCTAGATGAAACGCTGCGCTACGAGGTAACGCCTAAAAATATCCTGATGATTGGTCCGACTGGGGTAGGTAAAACCGAAATCGCCCGTCGCCTGGCAAAACTGGCAAATGCGCCGTTTATCAAAGTCGAAGCGACAAAATTCACCGAAGTTGGCTATGTTGGTAAAGAAGTCGACTCTATCATCCGTGATCTGACCGATGCTGCGGTTAAAATGGTTCGCCTGCAATCTATTGAACAAAACCGTTATCGGGCAGAAGAACTGGCAGAAGAGCGTATTCTTGATGTCCTGATTCCACCAGCAAAAAATAATTGGGGACAAACGGAGACGCAAGTCGAACCATCGGCCGCACGCCAAGCATTCCGTAAAAAATTACGCGAAGGTCAACTGGATGATAAAGAAATCGAGATTGATGTTGCTACCACACCGGTAGGCGTCGAGATCATGGCGCCTCCGGGCATGGAAGAGATGACAAACCAGCTGCAATCTATGTTCCAGAACCTTGCTGGTCAGAAACACAAATCTCGTAAGCTAAAAATCAAAGATGCTTTCAAACTACTGGTCGAAGAAGAAGCCTCTAAACTGGTTAACCCGGAAGAATTGAAACAACAGGCCATTGATGCCGTTGAACAACACGGTATTGTCTTCATTGATGAAATCGACAAAATTTGTAAACGTGGTCAAACTTCAGGCCCTGATGTTTCCCGTGAAGGTGTTCAGCGTGACCTGTTACCACTGGTGGAAGGCTGTACGGTATCCACTAAACACGGCATGGTAAAAACAGACCACATCCTGTTTATCGCCTCAGGTGCATTCCAGGTTGCCAGCCCTTCCGATCTAATCCCTGAATTACAAGGGCGTTTGCCAATCCGCGTGGAACTACAAGCATTAACCACAGAAGATTTTGAGCGTATTCTGACTGAACCAAGCGCATCTCTGA
Organism: Photorhabdus akhurstii; assembly: GCF_019090985.1. Taxonomy (NCBI): domain Bacteria; kingdom Pseudomonadati; phylum Pseudomonadota; class Gammaproteobacteria; order Enterobacterales; family Morganellaceae; genus Photorhabdus; species Photorhabdus akhurstii. Next base: position 5,559,847 of record NZ_CP020335.1, read on the forward strand.
CAGAGCAATATAAAGCTCTTATGGCAACAGAAGGAATGGATATCAGTTTCACGACTGATGGCATCAGCAAAATCGCTGAATCAGCATGGCAAGTAAATGAATCAACCGAAAATATCGGTGCTCGTCGCCTGCATACTGTGCTTGAACGGCTGATGGAAGATATCTCCTTCGAAGCCAGCGAACGCCAAGGCCAGTCAGTTAACATTGATGCCGACTATGTTAAACAGCATCTAGATGAACTGGTTGCAGATGAAGATCTGAGCCGCTTTATCTTATAATCGGTGTATACGATTCCTGATCCACTGTAATTAATGATGGGAGGCTTGCCTCCCATTTGTTTTTTATAAATTTACAGGAGTAAGTGAACGCAGAAATGAACTCATCAACCTCCATTAGTCAAACTCAAGCATGGCTGGAAAGTTTGCGTCCTAAAACGCTGCCACTCGCCCTTGCAGCCATTATTACTGGTTCAGCCCTCGCTGCCTGGACAGGGCATTTCAAGCTACCGGTTGCTTTACTGGCGCTATTAACAGCAGCCATACTGCAAATTCTGTCCAATCTCGCCAATGATTACGGTGATGTTATCAAAGGTAGTGATACTGAAAAGCGTATCGGGCCACTACGTGGTATGCAAAAAGGCATTATTACCGCCTCACAGATGAAAAAAGCGCTGAAGATTATTGTCCTGCTAGCTTGCCTGTCTGGTGGCGCCTTGATTGCCGTTGCCTGTGAAGAACCCGGCGATATATTCGGTTTTCTGGTACTTGGCCTGCTAGCAATTATTGCCGCAATTACCTATACCGTTGGCGCAAAGCCTTATGGCTATATGGGGCTTGGCGATATTTCAGTCCTGATTTTCTTTGGCTGGTTAAGTGTTGCCGGTACTTATTATCTTCAAGCAGGTTTTTTTGACTCGGTTGTCATACTCCCGGCTACAGCCAGTGGTCTCCTCTCTACTGCTGTTTTAAATATCAATAATTTGCGTGATATCGAAGATGACAAACGGCATGGCAAAAACACCCTAGCTGTCCGCCTCGGCCCTACAAAAGCCCGTTATTATCACGGCTGTTTAATAATCACAGCAATACTTTGCCTGGCATTATTCACCGTACAAAACTCGTCTGGCTGGTCAGGCTGGCTGTTCCTGCTCGCTTTGCCTTGGTTGTTCAAACATATGTGGTATGTACTTAATGAACCCACACCAGAGGGAATGCGTCCAATGTTGGGACAGATGGTTAAAGCGGCATTACTGACTAATATTTTATTTTCAGTTGGTCTTATTTTTAACTAGACAGTATTTGTGCTGCTTTTCCGGGGAGGTTGAACTTAATCATTCTATACCTGTTAACAATATCAATTTAATAATTGATGATTTTGCTAACATCCACCTGAAAGGGATATACTTACCGTTCCATACCTTAACCAGACGTAAATCCTATGAAATATGATACTTCCGAGCTTTGTGACATCTATCAAGAAGAAGTAAATGTGGTAGAACCTATGTTCTCCAATTTTGGCGGGCGTACTTCATTTGGTGGTCAAATCATCACGGTTAAATGCTTTGAAGACAACGGGTTACTTTACGACCTGCTTGAAGAGAACGGTCATGGACGCATTTTACTGGTAGATGGTGGGGGTTCTGTACGCCAAGCATTAATTGACGCTGAGCTGGCACAACTCGCTGTGCAAAATGGATGGGAAGGCATTGTTGTTTACGGTGCTGTACGTCAGGTTGACCAGCTAGCAGAGTTCGACCTCGGTATTCAAGCTATAGCCGCTATTCCTGCTGGCTGTCGTGATGAAGGAACCGGCGCAAGCGATATCCGGGTGAATTTCGGTGGTGTCACCTTCTTCTCTGGCGATTATTTGTATGCCGACAACACCGGTATCATTTTGTCTGAAGAGCCACTGGGACTTGATGAGAGTGAAGAAGATGAGATCATCTGATGGCAACGTATAATAGAATTAAGGGCGATTTTTTAGATCGCCCTTTTTATTTGTTGGAAATTTGTAATTACTGAACATCTTCCATTTTGCCCAACAAGGCACGCAAACGTTCTTGCCATACTTGTTGCTCTTGCTTTAATTGCTCATTCTCATGAGTCAGAGACTCACGGCTGCTGGTGGCATTCTGAATTTCCTGAGACAAAGATCGATTTTTTTCTTTTAATTCTTCAATTTCCATTTGTAGCAGGGTAATAGTATCAATCGCCTGCTGAACCTTGGCTTCCAGCTTTTCAAAAACTTCAAATGACATTCTCGGTTCCCCCTTATAAGCAATTGTCTGATTGTATGTAGCCAACGCGCCCCTGTCTAGCAACATCCCCAACACATGAAAAATAACTACCAAATAAAAACCCCAAAGTGTCTCACACTTTAGTTTTTAGCAAAATAGCGGATAAATGCGGATTCGCTCATTTTGTTGACACAACACACACATTTCAATTTCGCTATTTCTCGTTTCCGCGCATTAACGATAAATTTACACTTTCCTCCTTTCAATGCTGGAAGGCGACAATAATAACTACCCCTCTAAAATCTTCTTCGTAGGATAGAACATATGAGCCAAACCACTAGCACGACATTAACCGGACAATGTATCGCTGAGCTTCTTGGTACCGCACTATTGGTTTTCCTTGGCGTAGGCTGTGTTGCCGCTGCACGTATTGCCGGCGCACAATTAGGTTTATGGGAAATCAGTATTATTTGGGGCATGAGCGTTGCGTTGGCTGTTTATCTTACCGCAGGTGTTTCCGGCGCTCACCTTAACCCAGCGGTGACAATTGCCTTATGGTTGTTTGCCCGTTTTGACGGCAAAAAAGTTATCCCTTTTATTATTGCCCAGATGATTGGCGGCTTTATCGCTGCCGCTCTCATTTACATGATGTACTACAGCGTATTCCTTGATTACGAACAAGTACATAATATCGTTCGCGGCACTCCTGAAAGCTTGTTTACAGCGGGCGTATTCTCTACTTATCCAATGGCGTCACTGTCCATTTCTCAAGCTTTTATGATAGAAGTTATCATTGCCGCTATTCTGGTCTGTTTAATTCTGTCACTAACTGACGATGGTAACGGTATTCCTCGCGGTCCTCTGGCTCCGTTACTGATTGGTATTGTGGTTGCCGTTATCGGTGGAGCATTCGGTCCATTAACCGGTTTCGCGCTGAATCCGGCCCGTGACTTTGGTCCCAAACTAATTGCTTATCTAGCGGGTTGGGGAGATATTGCCCTGACAGGTGGACGTGAAATCCCTTACTGTCTGGTTACTCTGACCGCACCCATTATCGGCGGTATTGTGGGAGCATTTGGCTACCGCAAACTTATTGGTCGCCATTTACCATCTGATGTTCATAAAACTGAAGATCAGAAGAAAAAGAGAGCCTAGAGTAGAGCATTACCAGAACAGGTTATTATCATGACAACAGAAAATATGATTGAGAAAAAATATATTGTCGCCCTTGATCAAGGAACTACCAGCTCCCGAGCGATAATTCTTGATCACAACGCCAATATTATCTCAATTTCTCAAAGAGAATTTGCGCAAATTTATCCTAAACCGGGTTGGGTAGAACACGATCCAATGGAAATTTGGGCAACCCAAAGCTCAACTTTGGTAGAAGTATTGGCAAAAGCGGATATTAGTTCTGATCAGATTGCCGGTATTGGGATTACCAACCAACGTGAAACGACGATTATTTGGGAAAAAGAAACCGGTAAACCTATCTACAATGCCATCGTTTGGCAATGTCGCCGTACCGCGGACGCATGTACTAAACTAAAACAAAAAGAGGGATTGGAAGAATATATTCGCCAGAATACAGGGCTGGTAGTGGACCCTTATTTCTCTGGCACCAAAATAAAATGGATCTTAGATAATGTCCCAGGCGCCCGTGAACGGGCTGAAAAAGGTGAGCTACTGTTCGGTACTGTGGATACTTGGCTGGTATGGAAAATGACCCAAGGCCGAGTTCACGTTACCGATTTCACAAACGCCTCTCGAACAATGCTGTTCAACATTCACAATCTGGAATGGGATCAGCATATTCTTGATGAGTTACAAATCCCGCGCTCCCTACTGCCTACCGTTCATTCATCTTCTGAGATTTATGGTCAGACCAACATCGGCGGTAAAGGCGGCACCCGGATCCCTATAGCAGGTATCGCAGGCGACCAGCAAGCTGCTCTATATGGTCAACTTTGTGTCCAACCGGGTATGGCGAAAAACACCTACGGAACAGGCTGTTTCCTGCTAATGAATACAGGTACAGATGCTGTTCGCTCCAATCATGGATTACTGACAACCATTGCCTGTGGTCCCCGCGGTGAAGTGAACTATGCACTTGAAGGTGCGGTTTTCGTTGGTGGTGCTTCTATTCAGTGGCTACGTGATGAACTGAAACTTATTGCAGATGCTACTGATTCCGAATACTTTGCCACCAAAGTTAAAAATAGTAACGGCGTATATGTGGTTCCCGCTTTTACCGGCCTTGGCGCCCCCTACTGGGACCCCTACGCCCGCGGCTCAATCTTTGGCCTGACCCGCGGCACCAATAGTAATCACATCATTCGTGCGACGCTGGAATCCATCGCCTATCAGACCCGCGATGTCCTGGATGCCATGCAGGCTGATTCAGGCACCCGGCTGCAAGCACTGCGGGTAGATGGCGGTGCTGTTGCCAATAATTTCCTGATGCAATTCCAATCAGATATCCTTGGCACCCGTGTAGAACGCCCTGTGGTGCGTGAAAGCACCGCATTGGGCGCAGCATTCCTCGCAGGATTAGCGGTTGGTTACTGGAAAGATCTCGATGAAGTGAAAAGCAAAGCCACCATTGAAAAAGAGTTCCGTCCGGGCATTGAAACCACCGAACGAAATTACAAATACAATGGCTGGAAAAAGGCAGTTGCCCGCGCACAAGATTGGGAAGATAAAAACTAAGATTTTCTGAATAAAATGTGAAAGGGGGGAATGAATGCCCCCTTTCTTTAATTGTTTGATTAAACGACATGCCCGTGACGCTGCATCCTATGCGCTAATGGTAACCAACAAAGCAGGATCAAAATTGACGTAAAAAACATCAGCATACCCACGCTGAATTGATTATTTTGCGGCAGCATTGCAGATAACCAAGTTGCCAAGCCAGAGCCAACATTCTGCAAACCGCCGACTAGCGCCCCTGCTGCACCTGCCAGATAAGGAAATGGTTCCATTGCCCCGGTTGTTGCCAGAGGAAACAACATTCCTGCACCAAAGAAAAAGAGGGCGGCAGGCACCAATAGCGTCCAAATATTCATTACACCTAACCATCCTGGCAACCACATCAATGCACCGGCCAATAAACAGCAAACCACCGAATGCCACATCAAATTATAAAAAGTTCTTCCTTCTCGCCCGGCATACCACGCGCCAAAGAAAGCCGCTGGAATAGGCAAAATAAACAAAATACTGACGGTAATACTGTTCAACCCAAGCACTCCTCCCATCAGCACCCCACTACAAGCCTCAAAGACCGCAATCCCTGACAGACCACCAATTAACATCACCAAATAAGCAGTAAACGAGCTATTCGATAACAGTTGATGGAAAGAGGTGAACATTTTTCGTTTTTCGGTTTGCTGTGGCCGGGTTTCCGGCAACTTACAAAACACGTAATAAACGACACCAATACACAAAAGCAATAAAAACAGATAACAGGAACGCCAACCAAAGAAATGCGCGACCACACCGCCAATCATCGGCGCAAGTAACGGGCTAACTAAAATTCCCATATTCAACAAACTATTAGCATAACGCAGCGCAGTGCCAGTATATAAATCCCTTGGCATCGTTCTGGCCATCACACCTGCAACTCCTGTTCCCAACCCCTGCAAAGCACTGGCAACAACCAACACATCCAAATTAGGAGAAAATAAAGCACAGACAGTCGCAAACAGGAAAATGATCATACCGGCCAGAATAACCGGGCGCCGGCCAATCTGGTCTGAAAGAGGGCCGTAAAAAAGCTGCGAAAGCCCATAAGAAAACAGATATGCGGCCATCACACGTTGTACAGAACCCGTCGACACATTAAAGTCTTTAGCAATATCTGCAATAACAGGCACATAGATTGTCTGTGTCATCTGCCCTACAGCAGCCAGTGCAATCAATGTCAGCAATAAATGAAAGTTTTCTAATTTTCTCATCGCATTCACAATAAGTTTATACAATTCATAAAGTCACAAGAAACCCCAGGCTATGTAAAAAATGGCCTGTATTCTCTTACTCCACTAATGTGACTAACTTAACAAATTTAAAATATTTTGCGAGATAGTGCACAATTTTATTTGTAGAAAAAATAACAGTTAATTACGCCATATCTGGCAACAAATATGTACATATAAAACTAAGTATTAATAAAATAATGGTTAATTTTTCTATAACACAGAATCGATAATGGTATTTATCTCTATAGGACTAAAATAGCGACGTAAAAACAAACGGTTTGGAGATTTCTTTCGGGATAGGAGATAAGTTCCAATGGCAAACTGGGTTACAGGAAAAGTTACACAAGTTATTCACTGGACGAATACCTTATTTAGCATCAGGATGCATGCACCGGTTGAAGAATTTACCGCGGGCCAGTTTGCAAAACTGGCGATGGAAATAGATGATGAACGGGTACAACGGGCCTACTCTTACGTTAACGCTCCGACAGATAATAATCTTGAATTCTATTTAGTGACAGTTCCTGACGGCAAACTTAGTCCACGATTAGCAGCACTGCAACCCGGTGATGATCTACTAGTGACAGAACAAGCCGCAGGTTTCTTTATTCTTGATGAAATACCTGATTGCAAAACATTATGGATGCTCTCAACGGGAACAGCCATTGGCCCTTATCTGTCAATTCTTCAACAAGGGGACTACCTGGAAAGATTTGAGAGCATCGTATTGGTGCATGCAGTCAGGCTCACACAGGATTTAAGCTATCTGCCCTTAATGCAACAACTAGTTGAGCGTTTCAATGGCAAATTACGCATTCAAACTATCGTCAGCCGTGAACAAAACCCCGGCTCACTGACCGGCCGTATCCCGGCACTGATTGAGAACGGCGAACTTGAGGCCGCAGTCGGGCTTACGATGAACAATGACAACAGCCATATTATGCTATGCGGTAATCCTCAAATGGTGAAAGATACCCAACAACTGCTAAAAGAGCAGCGTGGAATGACAAAACACTTACGCCGCAAACCGGGGCATATTACTAGTGAGCAATATTGGTAATTTCAGTCATCTTTGGCAGAAATAAAATCCACTTTCTCTGTTGCTTCACCAAACCGATTTGGTCCATCAGTGCCACGGAATACACCGCAATCAAGCACCATCATTACAATGATCAATGTGGGGATAAAACGGCCAATCCCCCATTGCCAGAACGGTGCCATACCACCCCAGTCAACAGCAATCAACACCCCCGCCAGTAATAAAAGCAGCGACCACCCTCCCTGCTTATTTCGGTCATGCAGGCGCTTAACCATCATTGCCGTTGCAGGATACATCACCAAAACAAGGGCAAAAACAGCATAGTGCATAGCTAAAGAATTCATTCCCTGAATAGTCAGGATAACAAACATCAAGGCCAGGCAAACACCAATGCCAATCCAGAATTCACGCCGCCCAATACGTCCTTTGAATGAAAAACCCCATTGTTGTAATGTCATCTATTCTTTTCCAATCGTGTATTCTGTTTCTCAGCGCAGTTTAACCTAAGCGAGCGGCAACATGAAAATGGACGTTAATAAATTTCTAGCCATAATATTCGCGGCAAGCATCATCGGTTTGCCGTTGGTAGCCAATGCTGATGAATCCACAACCACTGGACCCACAGTGCAAGCAACCTATCTTCTACCAAATGCTCCCTCTTTTGATGAAACCATCCCGCGATTTCGCGAAAAATATAATCGCCGCAATCCAACATTGCCACTACACGAGTATCGGGTAATCATAAGTAAAAACATTTACCTGCCACTGACACGAGCTGCCAGCAGAATCAATGAAAAACTTTATTCTTCCGCCGTACTTGAGCGGGGAAGTGAAAAAATCAAAAGCCTGCAACTGACATTATTACCATCAGAAAGCGAAACAGAAACACAGAAAAACCATATTCTGGCAGAACAATACATGATAGCTCTGATGCGCCACTTTAACCCGACTATTTCACAGGAACAGAGCAAAGAGAACATTAATAACTTGCTCAGAAACAGCAAAAAATCGCCATTTTACAGCCACAACATCGGCGCCATTCGCTATATTGTGGTAAATAGTAGCGAAAAAACGCTTACTTTCGCCATTGAACCGATTAAGCTATGGTTAGCTGAACCCGATAACTAATCAAATTTAGGAATAAAAAAAGCTATTGTTTGTAATGATCACTATACTGTGGAGCATTGATCTACCGAATTGATCCTAAATTTAGCTCACTACTTAAACTTCTCTGGTTGGAGGAAAAAACATGCGACATCCATTGGTGATGGGTAACTGGAAATTGAATGGCAGTACCCATATGGTAAACGAACTTATCACTGACCTGCGTAAAGAATTAAGCAGTATTACCGGCTGTGACGTCGCTATCGCGCCACCAGCACTTTATCTCTCTCAGGCTAAACAAGCGCTGGCTGGCAGTCGTATTGCTCTGGGCGCACAGGATGTTGACGTTAACCTATCTGGTGCATTTACAGGTGAAACTTCCGCCACAATGTTGAAAGACATTGGCGCAGAATACATTATCATCGGCCACTCTGAACGCCGTACTTACCACCAAGAAAGTGACGAATTCATCGCGAAAAAATTCGCCATTCTTAAACAACAAGGTCTAATCCCTGTTTTGTGCATCGGCGAAACTGAACAGGAAAATGAAGCCGGACAGACTGAAACCGTATGCGCAAGGCAAATTGATGCAGTTCTGAACACATTGGGCGCAGAAGCATTCCAAGGCGCGGTCATTGCTTACGAACCTGTTTGGGCAATTGGTACAGGCAAATCAGCAACACCGGCACAAGCTCAGGCTGTGCACAAATTCATTCGTGATCATATTGCGAAAAGAGACGAAGCAATCGCACAACAGATCATTATCCAGTACGGTGGCTCTGTGAACGCGGATAATGCCGCTGAACTATTCGCTCAGCCAGACATTGACGGCGCATTAGTTGGCGGTGCCTCTCTAAAAGCTGATGCTTTCGCTATTATTGTAAAAGCCGCTGCTGCTGCGAAAAAAGCTTAATTCATATTTCAACGATAATTGACCGCCGTATGCCTACGGCGGCTATTCATTTTCAGCGCTGAATAATCTCATCAAACACACCACCCGTCGCAAAATGCACTTTTTGCGCTTTTCCCCAACCACCGAATACTTTATCGACAGTAAATAATTCCAACGCAGGAAAAGAAGAGCGATACTTATCGGCAACTGTTTTATCACGTGGCCGATAATAGTTTTTAGCCACTATCTCCTGTCCAACGGGAGAGTAAAGATATTGCAGATATTCTGTTGCTAGCTCACGGCTATGATGTTTATCAACGACCTTATCAACGACAGAAACCGTCGGCTCAGCCAGAATTGAAAGGCTAGGCGTCACAATTTCGAATTTATCTTTATCAAGCGCATTAATCGCTAATAATGCCTCATTCTCCCAGGCAATTAATACATCACCGATTCCACGCTCAACAAAAGTACTGGTCGCTCCTCTTGCGCCAGAATCGAGCACTTCAACATTCTGGTAAAGGGCTTTAACAAATGCTTTCGCTTTGTCCTGATCCTGATTGTTATGAATCACCCCATAACCCCATGCAGCCAGATAATTCCAGCGTGCGCCACCTGATGTTTTTGGATTAGGCGTTACAACAGATACACCTGGACGAACCAGATCTGACCAATCTTTAATCTGTTTTGGATTACCTTTCCGCACTAAAAAAACAATGGTTGAAGTATAAGGGGCTGAATTCTCTGGCAAGCGCTGAATCCATGCTTTCGCTATCCGGCCACGTTCCGCAATGGCATCCACATCATAGGCCAAAGCCAATGTCACCACATCCGCCTCAAGGCCATTAATAACAGAAGTTGCCTGTTTACCCGAGCCACCATGAGATTGCCGGATTATCACTTTATCCCCTGTCTTCTGCTGCCAATAATCACTAAAAGCCTGATTATATTGCTGATATAACTCACGGGTTGGATCATAGGAAACATTAAGAAGTTGAAGATCTTTTGCCCATACACTGCTACTGGTAACCAACAGTAACGCCAATGCTATATGCCATCTGACTCTCACTTGAATCTCTCCCACACTGTTTTTGGCTGTTATGAAATCCAAGGCTGACAGAAAGCGTTATCACTCAGAAATAATTAAAAGCATTTATTTATATGCCATAGGAATATCTAAAGACAAATTACAGCCTCCAACGAGGCTGCAACAGACTTAGATTTGCCGGTATTGACGTGATCAATATAGCTTTTTCGCGGTTTCCAACCAATCCTGTTTAAACACGCGTTTCATATTCTGCACTGCATCAATGATGTCATGATGAACAAGTTTCTCGTTCTGAATACCAACACAACGGCCACCATAACCTTCCAACAATAATTGGATGGAATACGCCCCCATACGGGAAGCCAGAATACGATCATAAGCAACCGGGGAACCACCACGCTGAACATGGCCTAAGACTGTGGCACGGGTTTCATGATGCGTCTCTTTTTCGATGTGTCTCGCCAGTTCATAGACATCACAAACATGTTCAGTAATTGCAACAATGGCATGGCGTTTGCCTTTATCGATACCCGCTTTAATTTCAGCTACAAGCTCATCACAACTAAATGAGACTTCCGGCAGAACAATAAACTCACAACCTCCCGCAATGGCGGCTGACAAAGTGAGATCACCGCAATAGCGCCCCATCACTTCAACAATGGAAATACGTTTGTGGGAAGTTGAAGTGTCACGCAGACGGTCAATAGCTTCAACCACCGTTTCCAGCGCAGTGAAATAGCCGATGGTATAGTCCGTACCCGCCACATCATTATCAATCGTGCCCGGCAAACCAATACAAGGGAAACCCGCTTCTGTCAGTTTCTTCGCCCCAAGATAAGAACCATCACCACCAATGACGACCAATGCATCAAGACCATTTCTTCTCATATTCTCAATAGCGATGGCCCGCACCTTCTCATCTCTAAACTCAGGGAAACGAGCGGAGCCTAAGAAAGTCCCACCGCGGTTAATCATGTCGGATACGCTGAAACGGTCGAGTTTCTTCATGCGGTTTTCATACAAGCCAAGATAACCATCATAAACACCGAAAACCTCTAACCCTTCGGTTAACCCTGCACGAACCACACCACGAATAGCTGCATTCATACCTGGCGCATCACCGCCACTCGTTAAGACACCGATTCTTTTGATCCCATTGCTCATGATGACCTCTGACTTGTAGATGTAATAATTGCAAACCCACTAACGGCGGACTCTGTATGCGATCACTTTGCCTGAGAAATCTGCCTTTTTAACCTGTTACCACTTTAATCTGTTACCACCTGGCGTACTGAAGCAATTAAGCTGAATTGATTCAACTTTCATATAATACGGTAAAAAACCAAGTCTGCATTCACATAAGTCTCTTTTTTGAGATCAAATTGGCTAAAAAGCCATTTAATTATGCTGCTATAGCTCTTAAGATCATCAATCAACTTCAGGGAAATCCTATCCTTAATATTCCCGTTCACACTGGACAAGGGCTTACAACGTTTTTTGCTAACAAATTCGGCATCTTTTAAACGTTCATCCGCAATTTTGTTCAGTGCTGCATCCTCAGCCAACTCTCATCAACAACACAGAAACCAGCACTGCGGCAATCCATACCACAGTGCCGATTCAACATAATCTTTATTCATTACGTTGGCGTCTTTCCATCAGGTATAGAAATAACGCGTTAGGTGGAAAAATACCGGTGCCGCAAAGCATAAAGAGTCGATCCTGTCTAACATCCCTCCATGCCCTTCAATCATTTCACCGAAATCTTTAATGCCACTATCACGTTTTATCGCTGACATACACAAACCACCAATAAAACCCATCAACGTAATTGCTAACGACATCAAACCTGCCTCCCACGGAGAAAATGGCGTTACCCAGTAAAGTGACATTCCTAACAAAACGGAAGCCAAGATTCCCCCAGCAAAACCTTCAACTGTTTTATTCGGGCTCAACTTAGGCACGATCGGATGTTTGCCAAACAATTTCCCAAATACGTACTGCAAAACATCCGACATCTGCACCACAATCATTAAAAACAGCAATAATTCGACATTCTCCCCTTCATAACCTGGAATATCCAACATCAATAAAGCGGGCGCATGGCTAATACAGAATACCGCAACCAACATTCCCCACTGTATTTTAGCTGTTCGTTCCAGAAAGTTCGTTGTATCTCCAGCCAATGCAATACGAGCAGGTAAAAACAGGAAAACATAAACAGGAATGAAAATAGAAAACACGCCATACCACTCAATACCAACAGCAACATATTGCAATGGCATGAAAATAAAGAAACACCAGAACATCGCCTCATGGTCACTTCGTCGTGTTGGTGTCAAAGTGAAAAATTCCCGTAAAGCGAAAAATGACATACTCGCAAATAATAACACTGAACCGATTGGCCCAATAATCACCGACAACACACAAATAACACACATCCCCCACCAACCACGGATGCGGGCATTCAGATTATCGATTGTCGCATTACTGTTATCCCTTGAATATTTAGAAGAGAGTATTGCACCAATAATACTGGCAATAATTAACGGCACGAACATACCCCCCAACAACAAGAGTAATTTATTATTAAGCATAGTCATAATATTAACGCCTCCAATGCCTGACGAGCTCGCTGTAAAAAGTCAGCTTTTTCCTCTTTTGCACCTAATTTTTCCAAAGGTTGCCCAAATGTTGCCGAACAAATAACAGGAACAACAAGTGCCGAGCCTTTTGGCAAGACTCTGTTTAAATTTTCCAAATAAACAGGAATAAGCTCAACATCAGGATATTTCTTCGCTAAATAATACAGACCGCCTTTAAACTTATTAATTTGTTCCCCACTTCCTCGTGTCCCCTCTGGGAACAAAATTAAAGACTCACCTCGTTTTAATACATCCTCCATTGGCGTAAGAGTATTTCCCTTTAAACAATCCTCACCTCTACGATCAATCAGCACAGCCCGAAAAACTTTATTGATAAAATATTTGCGCAGATAAGTCTTACTCCAATAATCACGGGCAGCGACAGGATGCACCCGAGAACGTAATACCCGAGGAAAACCAGCCCAAATAACTAACCCATCCAAATGACTCGAATGATTAGCATAATAAATTCGAGAAGCTACCGATGGCTTACACCCAATCCAACGAATTCTTACCCCAGTTAACAAACGGCAAAGCCCAGACAGGAAAGAACCCATACCTTTACTTACCAACGTCACTTCTTGTGATTTATTCATTACAAGCATCCTTCTCTTGTAATTCACTTAATATGACTCTGGTTCGCCGAATACATGTCCAAAGACAACCTAATGTGATAACGACTAATACCGCCAATAAAAGATACTGGCTCCATAACTGCGGTAAAAAAGCGGCAACAATTGAACTAACAGTAATTAATGCCATCCGATGTTGTTTTGCCATTGGGCCCAGGAAGCGTTGAGGCAAACCACAAGTACCCCCTAATAAGCGAATATAAGCCGTCAAAACAGCCAGTAATGCCGCAATACAGCCAAGAGAAACTGCAAACGGGAAAAGTGTTAAGCCATACCCTACCCCAATCAGAATAAAAGAATCAGCAATACGATCTGGAAGATCGTTAAAAACAGAACCAGCAGCCGTCTTCAATCCCCCTTCAACAGCAACCATACCATCCAATAAATTACATATTAGCCGACCTTGAATAAGCAAGGCGCCAATAATCAATAAAAGTGAAGTCAACCAAAAAGACTCGACTAAAAAACACACGGCAAAACACACGCCAGCTAATACAGCAAAAACAACGCTGGCAACAGATATGCCATTTGGTGTCGCCCCTTTACATTGCAACCATTTAGCCATCTTACTGGCCCACACTGCATTGCGTGTCTTGATCGGACGCCGATCTTTTACCTCGTTACCAGACATATCCTTTCCCTTTTTGAGCACAAATGAACAATCAAATCTACTTAAGTTAAATGAAATAAGATAAACAGGATTGGTTAGAATAACAACAATAAAAAACCATCGGAAAGAGTACCGCCCGACCAAATCGGACAATTAATAGGCTAAAGGGCCTTGTCAGAGCTGACTCGCAACAGCTTCCATTTGTCATGAAAACAGCACGACTCTCACTGCAAAGAAGAAGACTCAACAGCCAGAGCACCACATCAGATCGCTTACTACAGAATTGCTCAAGGATCTCAGATATGAATAAAGTCACCTTATACAGTTTTGAGATTAACTGTACTTATTCCATTCAATTTTCTAGCAAATAAACAAAACACACTTACTGCCTATTCCAACAGCCATAATTAATTACAGACCATTCTTATGAACGAACAGTGAACACAAAAATGTGCAAGAAATGGTGTTTCTTATGTAGTTGTTATAGAAGGAATAAAACCCTTATCAAGACTCAAATTGAAGAGCTGTGGATGCAAAGCCAAGCCAATCTGGAACGAATGATCGTTATTCTGGCCTTTATTTTTTCGTCTTTAGCGATGGCAACAAGAAAGAGTCATCTGATAAAATTAAAACAGCAAATAAAACCCTCGCTGATTATAAAAAAGAGCCACAAAGCAACAGGCAGAAAATTGATCTCAAAACTGGAGAACCAATTGGGTTAATAGAGTAACAAATCTAACCCTACATACTGGGTGGGACTATTTAAGGTATTATTCATTGATTATAAGGGGATTTTAAAATGAATTATCCACATCTCATCTACTGTATAATTGAAACCCTTAGCAAAAGCCCTTCGTATTTCGAGAGGCTTTTTATAACTCAGTTTACTGTCAGACAAAGAAATGCTCCCAGTTATCTGACTGGAATATTCTTTAGATTCACCTCAAAGTTTTTTACTTAAAAAAGCCCGGTTATTCTTCTGGAGATGTGCAATATTCTGAGAATTTTTATATTTTCTATATCCTCATCGTAACGGTAGAGCATGATAAAAGGAAAATGAAGGACAACGAGTTTTCTATAATGCTCATCTGGGCTGTTACGAGCCTTTATGCCTATGCTTGCATATGGGGTAACTTTCAGAAGTTCAGCCATTTCCGAAAATTTTGTACTAATTTTATCAGCCAACAACAGCCCAGCCTGCTCAAAGAAGTAGAGATAAATTCGCTCCCGGTCAGTTTGGGCGGTTTCCTCCCATGAAATACGTATCACTTTATCCCCTGCTCAACTTATTACACAGTAGAGCCATCCGGCGATGACTTTCAGAATCATCAATAAAATGAGCCAAACCATTTTCACATCGGTCAATTGCTTTCTCAATTTCCGCTTCTAACCAGTGAGCATGGGTATTTTTTTGATACTCACGTTCTTCATTCGCCAACTCTTCGGCTTTTTGCCTCATTAACTTTGTTAAAGTCTGTCTGATGGCGTTTGGCAGTTTGCATAGCTAAGCGCTTGGTTTCTTCATCAATACGAAAATGAATCGTCTCCATTCATCCTCCTTAGTTCATTATTGCCTTAAAGCATGTTGCCATTTGTGTTGTCATATTAGCAAAATAGCCTGAAAAATGATAACCCGCCATATTTAGGAGGCCAGTAAAAAGCAAGCCAGAGAAAACCGATTAACCCCGTGGGGGAATAAAGATCTACAAACGACGAAAGGAGGCGATAAAGCGCAGTTTTGCGGATGCGAAGCAACATCACGGACACCGTTATACCCGTTTTCGTAGGTTGCAGAAAGTGCAAATACAGTGTCTTTTGGTAGCAACAACCCGAAATACCAAGTTGTCGAGTGACATTTTTAAAAACCAAAAATGGCAAGCAAAGAACTATTCCGATATCAAAAGAGTTAGAAAAGAAAATCAAACAGAAGTCAGGGGAATTATTTGACGTTGATTACGAAAGCTTTCGTACAAAGTTAAAGTCAATAAAACCTGATTTACCAGAAGGACAAGCAACGCACGTTCTACGCCACACATTCGCGAGTCATTTTGTGATGAAAGGTGGAAACATTGTTGCACTGCAACAAATACTCGGTCATGCCAATATACAACAAACTATGGCGTATGCTCATCTGGCACCCGACTATTTGCAATCACGTTAAACCCACTGAATGGCGGCATGGAAATTTAGCAATCATAAGCAACCGTAGCACTCAAAAGTGTCCACACTTAAGAATTTCCATGCTACTTACAGTTGCTTATAAAATTTTTATCTGGTTGATTTTAAAGTGAATTAATCTTAGCTAGATAAAAAATCCCGCCATAAGGCGGGGGAAAAGACGGGATGGTGTTTGTTTTTAAAACATAACACATTGTAATAAAAGGATTTATTTAAGTAATTGTCCACCCCTTGACCACATCGACATAAGCCCCGATTTTTTTCGGGGCTTCAGGACATTGGTAATGCAGCCTCATTTGCTGCACACTTGATGTATTAACTATTAATACATCGGTGAGATATGAGAAAAATTACTACTGTTAGTATGGGCGAACAGCTTGACGGGTTCGTACAGCGCATGATTGAAAGTGGCCGTTATGGAAATGCCAGTGAAGTTATGCGTTCAGCGCTGCGTTTGCTGGAGCAACAAGAAGCTTACGATGAGATTGTACGCAAGGCGGTTATTGCTGGCTTGGAAAGTGGGGAAAGCTCGCTGACCCTACGGGATATAGCGGAACAACGGAAACGCAGACATAATGTATAAGCTCACGGATCAGGCTGCTGAAGATTTTGCTGGGATTTATGATTATACAGGTGAAGCTCAGGCTGACCATTATACGGAGGCACTGGAAGCATTTTTTGACACGCTAGCTGAGATGCCACATATAGGGAGGGAATACCCATCTGTCCCAGGTGTCATGCGGGTTGAGTTTCACCGCCACACGGTTTTCTATACTATCCGGGATACCGATATTCTGATTGCGCGTATCCTTCATCAACAGATGAATCACCCCCGTTATCTTCTTTGAACGGACGGGGGCTACGTTGTGCTGTGCATCAAGCCTGCGTAGCTGTCTCGCCCTGCGAGCTGCCATTGCTAATCGCAATGCTTTGTTGTTTTTATTTCTGGAGAACAAACATTTTATTGCAGGAGAAGTGAAAATAACGCCCTGGCGGGGGATTAGACCGGGTTAATGAGGAAAATGGAGACATTATGATTCATAACGAAAGAAGCAACCCCTTTATTTTCAACGAGGTTTGTCAGCAGTTTGAAACCCCTCATATATGTCTGAGGGGTTATAAGCCCTTTGCGGGAGAAATTTTTAACAAAGCCCTCACGGGGAATAATCATACTCTAGTCGATAAAATCCAAGAGTCAACTTTCAGATTTACCGATAAGATTTGATGCGCCAATGATTTTAGTTATTGCACGTTGTATCTTTTCAATATCTTCACACGTCAAATATTGCTGAAATCGTTCATAGTCAAAATAACGTGCTCAAGCACAAAAAATATTCGTTTTTAGTAACTAATATTCATGTCACTTCACCTTGCCAAAAAATTTATACACAAGCCATCTTTGCATAAATCAACCAGATTAAATAAAATATACAGCAATTAAATCTTTAATTATCATAAATATTCATGCCTACAAGTTACCCCCTAAAAGGGGCTCGGACTAGCATATGGTCAATTACTGTCAGAGCTAACTAGCGCATCACATTCGAATTTAAAAATGGTGATGCTTACATTTTAAACCTGGAGGATTATCACTAATGAGACAGGCTATTGTTTCTCATCCGGGCGTTATGGTATCCAACATGCTGGAGGATTTGGGGGTTGGCGTTCGCCAGTTTGCTAAAAACATCGGCGTAACTCCAGCGACGGTTTCCCGCTTTCTTTCGGGCAAAACAGCGTTAACCCCGGCGCTCGCCATCCAACTGTCTGCTGCGCTGGGGAGTAATCCGGCATTTTGGATGCGCTTACAGACGAACTACGACTTACGCTAACTGGAAGATGAGATCGACACGTCAGGTATCGTTCTATACGGCAACAATGACGAAACGCCGCAGGTCACTTCAAGGCATTAAGCAATAGTAAAAAGCCAACAAAAGTGGGGGCCAGTGTAGCCCGCATTTGTTGGCGGTTATCACAGCTACCCGGTCACTGCCCCATACTGTAGGCTTTTTCATTTATCAAGACCGAACAGGAAAGTATCCTCGATAAGTCACTATTGCAGTATCTGTTATCGCTGGGGTGGTTGAGTAGACCCCAACAACCCCAAACAGCAATAAAAACAAGTTTTGTCACTGTCCGGCGTTATCTATTTTATTGAAGTTCCCGCTCAAGCAGCTGAACTATGAACTGGTTCTTTGAGACTGCGTGTGATATTGTCGCCGCAGTCAAGCGAGCTTCCAGCCAGCCAGGATAACGAAGCGTAAAAGATTTTAGCTTGCCCTCTTCCTTGAATGGGTTAATTCCCTCTTCCTCGCACGTTTCTATATATTCAGCCAGTGAGATTTGTCCCTCTTTTTCAAGCCCGTCAATACTGTTTGATACGAAATCACAATATCCGGTGACATCCAGAAACTTGCCGCGAAAGGCCCTAATTTCTGCTTCGTAGATAACAGAAGCGGGATGGCCGTCGATAGTCATAATGTTGTTGCTTTTAATCATGTTCGACCCCTATTACATTTTCGAACCACTCACGAAGGCCATTGACTGCGCCTTTATCCATTACGTTACCAGGATGAGGTTGATGAGTCTGATAGACTGAGCCCATGAGGATAAACTTCCGGCGTGATCCGTTGCCGTTCTTGATCTTCCCCCCCCCAGTTTGTTAATCAGGCTGACTACATCATCCCATTTTATGCCGGATTTCGGCGGGGTGGTCAGCACATCCGCAAGGGTCTTGCGGTGCTTTGAGCTCAGCTCTTTAACCTTAATCATCCTTCATCCCATTGACGTCATTTGATGATATCATTCTATTTTGGTCCCATTATGATGTCAAACAATGACGTCGTTTTTCGCTTCTTAAAAATGTTAAATATATCGTCAGCTACATGTCTAATAACTGACGGTTAACTTTATGATTAACAAACGTTTAAAAGCCGCTCGTTTACGTGCAAATATCACGCAAGAAAAACTCGGAATTGCGGCTGGCATAGATGAAAAGTCAGCACGAGCGAGAGTGTCACAGTATGAAAATGGAACTCATCAGCCAACCTTTGAAACAATGTGCGCGTTTTCCAAGGTGTTAAATGTCCCTGAATGCTATTTTTATATTGTAGATGATGATTTTTCTGATGTTGTTTTGGCTATTCATCAGATTTTAGTGAACCACAGAGACGTCCCTGAAAATTGAATATAGTTTGAGACGATCATGACATAAGCCTTCTTCCCATCGTTCCTAAGCTCCTCCCAAGAAAAAGATTTTTACATAAAAAAAGCGCACCACGATGAATAATGGAACGCTTTTTTTAATTATTTACTCATCGGCACCTATTCGATCAGAATACCAGCACGGTCTGCTGTCCACTATCAGGATGCGGCGGAACCGCTTCAATCAATGTCGGCTTGGTGACGAACCGAACAAAGGTTTCATGACTAACAAACGTTGAGCCACAATTAATATTCTGGCACTGGTTGTAACGTTCCTTAGTTTGGGGAGTGTGTTCAAAACTGCTACGAGTGTGTGCGGCGTGGCCGCATAAGGGGCATCTCATCATAACGCGAATACCTCAACAAACAGGTTGCCATCGCTGAAACTGACACTAAAGCAACTATACCCTATCTGAATCAGAAATTTTCACTTCCAATTGCAAGGATGACGTTAATCCACTGTCATTCAGGGTGTGTGTGACAGTTACCAGCGTCCAGTCTGCCGCGTCGATTTCGGTCTTGAAGCCACTCACCCTGACTTTCATTTCAGGGAACAGCTCTGGCCTTCCCTTCGCCAGTCGAATAGAGAATGACGCCACACCGCGCTGAATTTTCTCCCATTCTGCTTTAGCTGCACGTTCGGCATTGGCCTTGTTAGCATAGATGTGCTTCATCACAAAAACGTTACCCTCACTGCCAACCAGATAATGGTCCTGTTTTTTCTTTTCTTGCTGCGGATTGGTCTTGCTTCGCTTGCGTTTAACAGTGATATTCTCTTTTTGCTTCGGGTTACGGATATTAAGCCAATTGGCGGAAACGCCGGTATAAGCGCCCCGATCTGCCAGTGAAAAACGGTGACCGTCTCCAGACTGCCGGGTAATGATAACCGAAGGCAGGGACTGCCCGCTGGCAGCTTTGTTCTGCCCCTGTCGGATAAAAAGCAAATAGCCACTCTTGATCGTGGCAATGGCACCCTCCTGTTTTGCTAACCGGGTTAGAAAATTGCCGTCGGATTCGTTGGTCTGGTCAATATGACTGAGAGTGATGTTGGCTAGCATTTTGTCCACTTTCGGTGTCAAATCGTTACGCACGGCAATAGTGCGCACAATATCGCTGATCGTTTTCTGGTGATAAGCCACCTCGCGATTGATATTAAGCGTCGCCCGAAAATCTGCACTGCGGGCACGGATGATTATCTTGTCCGGCGCACCACTGTATTCGATTTCATCCACAATAAATTTACCTTTGTGGATCAGTGATTCCCCCTGCCAGCCCAGATGCAGAGATAACTCCGTCCCACGACGAGGCAGAGATAACAGACCATCGCTATCATTCAGTTCAATATCCAACTGGTCAGCCTCAAAACCCCGATTGTCGGTTAGATTCAGGGAAATCAACCGTGACTGAATACGGGCATTGACATTTTTGTCACCAGCACTGAGAACATACACAGGTGTATTAGTTTTGCCGGTTACCCAATCTAGTTTTAGCATATCAGGTAAAGAAATCATGAAAATAGCCCGCCCAATTTGTGTGTGACACGGGTTTTCAAGTCAGTCATTTGGGTGCGAAGGTCGCCGAACATCTCCCCTAAATTGTCATCCACACGGCGCAACGTGACGGTAAAGTCAATTTTACGAGCGGTACCATCGATAAAAAATTCACTTTTGGTCTGGTCGATACTTTCAATAATAAACATGCCGTAAATCGTGCCGCTACCATCCAGAAATGACCATGCCTTGCCACTCTCAGCCATCAATTGCAGGGCCAGCAAGGACAACTGGCCTCCGGTGATTTCAGGGTACAGGGTGCCGGACAGTATAATAGTATCGTTATTTGGCCCCATAAACTGGAAAGCAGGACGGGTACCCACCCGATTGTTAAATCCATAACGCCATGATTGTTGGTGTTGCAAGCTCTGGTATGGCGTGGTTTTCAGCATAAAGACAAATAAACCCAATGCGGCCATCATGAATAAAAGTCCTCTCTATCAGAAAATGAGCTACGGGCGCGGGCGCGTTGTTGTTGCTCACGGCGATCCAGTTCACGAGCCACCGCCTGAGCAATATCCTGTGCGGATTGTACGGGAACGGCGTGTATATGAATTTCATAAACAGATCGTTCGCTGCCCTGGATCTGGTTAGTGACCGAAACAGCCGGTGTTTGATACTGTGACGCAGGCAGGCTGTACGGGTGCAACGGGGCATTTTGGGCGCTGACTGGCGAGGCTGAACCCATCGATAGTGCCGCAATTGCCGCCAATGCAGCTGTTTGACGGCGGCTGGTGACGCGAGCAGGGCCGTTGATGATCTCTGGGCCATATTCCCCCACAATGCCAATCTTGCCCATCGGGATGTAACCACCTTTATCGAATCCACCAGCCAATATGCCGCCAATAGAACCGGTAGATTCCTTATAAGCATTCAATGCCGCCTTTTGCTTGGGATCTTGGTTTTCTCCCTGCATAAAGTCGGGAGTCAAGGCGTCTTTAACCATTTTGCCTAGTTCGGAGAATTTCTTTTTCAAGGATTCCCATTTTTCCTCAATGCCTGCCTTAAGATTTTCGACAAATTCACAGCCAATCTTCTTAAATTCGGACGGGATTTTTTTCGTGTCAATGACCAACTCATTCCATTTGACTGATGCCCGGCGCTTGATATTTTCCCATGTGGTAGAAACATAGTTTGAAATGTTGTTCCATAAGTTCTTGAACCACGGGCCAAGTTTGTCCCAGTTCTGCCAGATCAGATAAGCCCCCAAGGCAATCAAGCCGATAACCGCTAAAATGGGGTTTGTCCACATAATATGCCCCAGCCACATCACCATTTTCCCAAGATAGGAAAACACTTTACCAAGATGTAGCATTGAGCCGGTTCCCTTGATACCCAATACTGACAAGCCAAATTTAACGATTGCCAGTGGTCCCAACAGAGCAACCAATGCCAGCGTAATCGCACCAAAAACCGTCAGAATAATACCCAGCCCGGTACTCACCATCGTTAACGTTTTGGTCAGTTCAGGGTTTGCTTTCATCCATTCGCCCGTCTTGCTGATAATTTTGGTGATACGCTGGGCGATCCCACGCAGGGGACTGTCCACACCGCCAAAGATTTGAATACCGATATCTTCCCATGCCGATGACAGACTTTTCATGTCGCCGTCAAGGTTATTAGTCATAGTATCGGCGACTTTTTTGGCCTCACCTTGGGCGTTCTTCAATTCTTTGATGAGTTTCTGTAATTCCCCCGTACCGGCTCTTTCAGCCAATACCGACAGAGCGGAAAAGGCTTCCTCCCCGGCAATAGCTTTAAAAATGCTGGCACGCTGGGCGTTACCCATTTTAGTAGTTTTCTTGTCCAGCTCAGTCAGAATATCCGGCAAAGCGCGGAGATTGCCCTTGGCATCCTTAGTCTGAATATTCAGCTTTGCCAACGCTTTCGCAGCGGCGGCGGGCGGTTCAGCCAGCCGTCCCAAAATAGATCTTAGGGAGGTCCCTGCCATACTGCCCTGAATCCCCGCATCACCGAGTTTACCTGTCGCAGCGGCAGCGGTTTCAATATCGACGCCTAACCCAGCCGCCACAGGCGCGACGTACTTCATGGTATCACCCAGCATCATCAGATTGGTGTTCGAACGGGTAAAGGCACCAACCAGTACATCACTGACCCGCCCCATTTCCCCGGACTTTAATTTAAATCCGGTCAGGATATTAGAACCAATGTCGGCGGTGGCCGCCAAATCTGTATCGCCCGCCAATGACATCGCCAATGTGCCAGGCATGGCTGACCGTATCTTATCGGGAGAAAAGCCGGCCATCGCATAGAAACTTTGTCCCTGTGCGACCTGATTCGCCGTAAATGCGGTTGTGGCGCCCAAATGCCGTGCCTGCTCCCGCAGTTTTTTCAGTTCGGGCGAATTCTTGTCCAGCCGGGTTAATGCCTGAACTTTTGACATCCCCACTTCAAAGTCGTAACCCGGCATCATCACCCGCTTGGCACTGTAGAGCGCTCCGACACCCGCCGTAGTCGCAACCACACCCGTTGCGGCCATCTGGTTACTGACGTTCCGCATTTTCTGATAACGGGATCGGGCATTCGCCAGCCGTTGTTCCCTCTGTCTCAGACGTTCAAGCTGCCGCTCCTGTTGCTGGAGTGTGCTAGTTGTACGGTTGATATCTCCATTGAGCCGCCGCTGTGCCTGTCCTAACTGATTGGTTGAGATACCATTGGCGTGCAGGGCATCACGCTGGCGTTGCAAGGATTGGCTCAGGGATTGATTTTTCTCCTTAAGCCGGGCAGCAGCATTCTTTGCCCGCTGGAGCTGGTTGATTTGGGCCTGTGTCGGGTTTTGGCTGACGTTGATTTCACGGGTCAGTGCCGCCACTTGTTCGGTGGCACTACGGTAAGCCTGCCGGGTTTCGGTCAGTTGGCGCTTGGTCTTGCGAAAACCATCAATCCGGCCAGCCTGCTGGTTTAGCTCCCTGAGCTGCTGGCGCGACTGGCGAAGGGTTTCAGCCAGCCTTTTGTTGGACGCCTGCGCACTCTTGAACGGGCGGGTAATTTTATCAACAGCCTTCAGGATAACTTGCAGGCGTAAGTTTCGGTCACTCATTATCGGCCCCACTCCGTTTCATAGCCCGGTAACGCCATGCCAACAATTCAGGCAGGCCCATCTCAGTTGTCACAGCAGGCGGCCAATGAAACACGGTGGCAATATCTGCCACCAGTTCATCAACGGTTATTGATGCTGGAAATCGGACTTCACCGACTTCGGCAACAAAAAATTAACCACCTCAATGCAGAGGTTAATCAGATCGCCGGGCGACATCAGCAACAGATCATTTTTGGTCAGTGCCGGCACGGTAACACGAGGCAACACCAACATCATAGAATCGACGTCCATTTCCATCAGGGCCTGCAAACGGGCACCACGCAGTGCGCCACTGTTGGGCTTACGCACAACGACGTCTCTGATGGTGGTTGCACCACGGGTAATAGGTTCTTCCAGTGTCACTGTAGCGTGCTCCGGCTGGGCAACAGGGGTTTGTTCAATCATGGTGAATGTTCCTATAGTGATTTATAGATGATAAGCGTTCAATTGTTACAAACCAATAGCGCGTCGGTGGGCTTCCAGACGGTCAACACCACCAACGATTTCCACCATATTAACGGTGTCGATTTCGATCAGGATTTCTCCGTCCCACGTCAGTTTGAAGTAGGTGTTTTTGGCGCTGACTTTGGTCTGGCTGTTGTCGCCCTGTTTGTAGCTGCCGTGGTCAAATTCCGAAAAGCGGCCACGCATCACGACTTCGACCGCAATCACTTCCCCGGTATCATCACGCTGAAAGGAGCCGTTAAAGCGCAGAGAAACACCGTCCACTTTCTCAATACCCCACTGTCGGTAAAGTTGGGACTCGACACCACCGAGAGAAAATTCGGTATCTAGTGCGCCATCATCCAGCCCCAAGTCCACCGAGGCAGTGCCATTCATGCCACCGCCTCGATAGGCTTCAAGCTTACGGCTCAGTTTAGGAAGCGTCATTTCTTCCACAACACCGATGTAATTATTGCCATCATTGAATAAATTCAGATATTTGAGTTTACGAGGTAATGCCATGAGTAGCCCCTTAGCTGTTAATCCTGTTTGCGAAATTCATCAGGTACTGGTCAGTGATTTGCTGGCGCAACAGCAGGTTTTCCAATGGCGGGATCGGCGTGTAGTTGTAATCAATGAATAACTTGCCTGCTTTCAGGGTGTCCTTGGTGTTAGCGCTTTCGTCATACCAGCACCGGCCGTCTATCAGGTAACCATTGGCTTTTAATTCGCGCAGCTTGGCATTGATGCCCTCGATAATATCGCGTACCAGTGAAGGCATCAGCGGCTTGTCAATCGCCCACATATGCGCATCAGCCATCGTGTCAGCCAGTACTTGCGCCGTGCGTGTGTAACTCTCGAACTGAAACGACGGATCACCCGAACAGGTGCGAGAACCCCAAAAACGAAAACCATTCTTGCGGATTAAGGTCGTAACGGCGTTCTGGTTAAGCAGGTTGGCATCGGTGGCAGCATCCTGCAAATCCCAAAAGACATCGGCAGAAATCCCTGTCACACCATTGACACCAACGTTAGACAAGGTTTTGTGCCAGCCGGTTTCCTCGTCAATTTTGGCACGCAGGCCCAGCGCACGAGCCGTTGCGTATGCGATAGACTCGTTATTTTTGACCGTATCCCAACTGAGGAAGTCCGGCCAAATCAACATCAGTTCGCGCTGGTTAAAGTTGTTGCGGTATTTGATAGCGTCGGAAATGGTCTTGCAACCGTAAGCATTGACATAAGCCATTGCTCTCAGCTTTTGAGCGATGTCGGCAAGGGCTGTTACGACAGGTTGGGTATCATGACCGGGTACCCCAAAATACGCGGTTTGATGCCGAGCTGACCTTGTGCCGCAAGCAGCGCCTGCATTCCCGTTTTTTTGCCCTCGTCGGTAACGCCGCCAATGATATTCGACGTGGTTTCCGCTTCGGTTTCCCCTTGAACCACACGCACAACAACAGTCACAGGTTTGGACTGGTCAGCAATCGCTCGCAGAGCATGGGACAGTGTGCCCGTTTTGCCGGCCTTACTACTGGCAGTCAAAACGTCGGTTAGCAAGACTGGCGTGTTTAAGGGAAAAGTTTTGGTGTCAGCATCATCCGCTGTGCAGACTAACCCGACAATAGCGGTGCTGACAGTGGTAATGGTACGCATGCCCTCGTTGATTTCCTGCACGCGGACGCCATGATGATAATCTTGGGCCATAGCGAAAGACTCCCGTAATGGTGATTTCGCTATGGTGATCTCAGGGACAATAAAATTCAGTTGATTGGGTAAGTATCAGGAATAGCACAAAGTGGAGGGTATAAAAGGAGTATTAGAAATGTTCATCCTTGAGTAATCAAAAGACTCATGCCATGCACGATAAATGAAGCGACAATTCTTGTAACTTTGCACAGGTTTGTATAAAATTTTATACAGACAGGTAAGGAAGGGAAACTATGACGAAAATCAGGAGCAGTACAGAGAAAGAAATTGCCTGGATTGGCTCTTCTTATGAAGATTTGTTAGCCTTCCCTACAGATGCACGTAAAGACGCAGGCTATCAGCTTCATAGAATACAGCATGGAATAGATCCTGAAGATTGGAAACCCTTTTCTGACATCGGTTCTGGCGTAAAAGAAATACGTCTAAGAGACAGTACAGGTATTTATCGTATTATGTATGTTGCTAAATTCGATGAAGCTATTTATGTATTGCATAGTTTTCAGAAAAAAACTCAACAAACGAATAAACATGATAAGGATATCGCTAAAGTACGATACAACGCAGTTATCCAGCAGCGGAGAAATATCAAATGACCACTAAAATTGACACTGAAATTCGTAGAGTAACTCCAGCCGGACATAATATATTTTCTGAGTTAGGTTTTACTGAGCAAGAGGCTCAGCAACTTCATGCAACCTCTTTACGAGAAATAGACAACACATTGCAAATCAAAGAACAGCTAATGAAAGAAATTACTTTATGGATTGCAGATAAAAAAATGAAACAAACTGAAGTAGCAACGGTGTTGCACATTTCTCGTCCAAGAGTATCTGACGTTGTGAATAAAAAGGTAAATAAATTCACCATTGACGCATTAGTTAATATGTTAACCCGTATAGGAAAACCTGTTCAGATTACGGTAGGCTAAGACCCACATATAAAGGTGTTAGAGCAATTCAAGACAAGAGGCACCTAGAATGGGGGCTTCTTGGCATTTCAAAAGATTCAACCTTTCGGTTCAATACCTCGTTCCCGTAGTTCCTTACGCAAAATCCGCTTGATCCATATAGCTGAAAAGGCTGACCTCATAAACCAGCACCCGCTCCAACCTAAATCGGAACGTTTATCTGCGCAAAAGGAGCGCAGATAGTCCCAATTGTAGTGTTAGCCAAGTAAAACGTGTATAGACACTGCCCAACATGAAGTATAAAAAAACAATTTCAGGGGTATTAAAACCCTAATTGTTTTACCACATGGTTAACTATGTGAATCCCTCTTTAGCTACGCTATCTGATGAAACTAGTATAGATAGAAAGTTATCCGCATATTGAGGAATATCTTCTTGGGATTCTTTTTATGAGAACACTTGGCTCTAATGATAACAAATGTGCTATATGAACAAATTCCACAACATCCAATCTTCTTTCACCATTCTCAACTTTCGCAATAAACGATTGAGGGCGATCTAACGCTTGAGCCAAATTCTCTTGTGTGACTCCCTTTGCTATACGAGCCTCACGGAGTGCTTTGATAACTACTTGATATTCATCAGAGTAAATTGAAACCATATATTCAATCCTACTAAACATTTAGGATTAAATATCAATCGATTGTTGATTTATACCAAAATGGGATTTTTTATTTTATAAACTCTGATCGTTTTAGCTTGTTAGGTAGTTTTTTGAACAGTATTTTTCCTAAAATTAGTCCATGATCGACAGATAGCAAATGTGCTATATGCACAAATTCAACCACATCCAACCTTCTTTCACCATTTTCAATTTTAGCAATAAATGATTGAGGTCGATCTAAGGCTTGAGCCAAGCTCTTTTGAGTAATACCTTTTTCTATCCTAGCCTTACGAAGAGCGTTTATAACCAGTTGATATTCATATGAATAAATCGATGCCATTTCTTTAACCTTGATTAATATCCCAAAATCGAATATCAATCATTTACTTAAATATCCCAAAACAGGATAATTCATGACGTTTGTTATATGGAGATATAAAGGAAATGAATAAAAAAGATTGGCATACCGCCGACATTATCGCTGCCTTACGTAAGCTAGGCACTACCTTAGCAGCAGTATCACGTAAGGAGGGACTTAGTTCATCTACGTTAGCTAATGCTCTATCACGACCTTGGCCTAAAGGAGAATGGATTATTGGAGTACATCCCTCAGAAATTTGGCCAAGCCGATATTTTGATGAGAATGGACAACCTATTAAACGAGTTAGCCGAAATAATTCCTCAATGTGATTAATTCCCAACCAACAAATGGTCTAAGTTCGGTACAATATCGAACCTAGGCCATGTTAGCTGCTTAGACTGTCTAACTATTGGAGCCAGTTTATTGCAACCCTTATTCTATTATTCTGGGTTTTTCAGGCCAATGAATATCTGGTACTAAATTAACATCAACGCGGTTCAGTAATACCCTATATCTTTTCAAAGCGGCTAACAGCGATTTTTCCTCATCACTCGCTATCCCCAAATCTACCGCATCTTGTAACGGGGCTATCTGTTTACCTACCGTGAGCATAAGTTGCTGTTTCTTATGTTCTGCTTGTTGCTGCTGTTCCTGTCTAAGCTTTATTTTATCACTTTTTGATATTATCCATTTTTCACCATCATATTTATGATAAACGGACGGAGCACGTTCAATGAGTACTGGATAACCCTCTTTACTACTGACAATTGATAAACCGCGCGATTGCCCGGCGAGTAATTCATTGTGTTTTTCTGCTGTTATTTCAACGCATTCTTTATAAGCTTCATTATAAAAAGCGCCTTCTTTTCTGGAGAAATAAACCATTTATACCCCCCAAAATAATATATGTACAACTCTGTCTGGATTCTCATTATTGTTAGGAGTGCCAGCTTGATATTCAAATGTCGATAGTGTTGCATTACGTACTAATGTGTGGCCCGTTGATGTATTGACACTCGACATACTGGCAATATAGCCAAGGAACTTATTTTTAAAAGAAATTGGATAATTGACTTTTACCCATGATTGTTGACTGGATGCAACTTTAACCCATTGAATCATTATTCCCGTATCCCCGCATTGCCACCAACCATTTTCAGATTTTATCGCTGCATTTTGTAGCGCAAGAGTACCGCTTCGCTCAGGTATTAGTATATTGTAACGCCGCCGATTGCTCGGATCGTTAGAATAGATATGCAACAATTTTCCTTCTGAGCCGTTAATTCCTACCACATACCCATCTTTCGATTTGAAACGCAATTCAGGAAAGGGCGTTTTGCTATCAATCAGTAAACTACCAACGGTGGCGTTTTTATCGCTAGAAATACGCAAGAAAGTATTATCATTCTCTGCTCGCGTATATGCTCCCACATCTCCAGCACTCAAACTAAGGTCCCCGGTCAACGCCTTACCGTTGATTTTCCGGTTGCTCGGTACTGCTTCTTTAGCCAACACCACCGTTTCCAACAAATTGAGATTTTTCACAAAAACATTTTTGTCAGGAATGTCAGCACCGTTCTCCCTCTTGGACAATCGACTATTAGCATTATCATTAGCATCGGTCGCATTCTGGTTTGCCGTGTTTGCCAGTATGTTGACTTCATTCACACGAGAATCCATTTCCCCTTTGGTATACGCCCCAATATCCCCCGCATTCAGTGAAATATCGACAGAAAGCGCCTTCCCGTTCACCTTACGACTAGCAGGCACACGGCCATTAGCGTTATTGTCCGCGACATTTGCCAAGTCATATGCCGCCTTAACCGCCTTCGGGGTTGCCGCGTAGGTTTCACTGCTGCTGTCTACCGCGCTGCTCAAAACAACGAAACCCTTATCTTTTAGCGTAGCGTCAGGGTGGTTAGGGTTCTTCACATGAATTTGAATCGACTCGTCCACATATTCCCGCGTTGCCAGCACCACGGAGGGATCAACTTTCAATGTTACTGTGTCAGTGCTGCTGATAATCAAGACCATACGAATAGTCTGTGTACGCCCAGAGCCTTCCTGTAACTGCGGTTTGTAAGTCTCCGCGCAGTTTCCGACGGCAATCAAAATACCGTCTTTATCAAACAGGCCAATTTCCCGTATCCACCAACCGCCCTCGTTTTCGGGGATTACCTGCTCGGCAATAATCTGGTTAGTATTCTTGGGATCAACATTTAGCTCATTAATCGCCGCGCGGCGGCGTTCGTTAACCAGTTCAGTCTGTGTAGTATCTGGTGTCGGCAGGCTTCCACCTCCATCACCAACAGCCATATGGGTGATTTCAATCTTGGTACCCAACGCGGCGGCATTTGCCAGCTTATCCGCGCCCAATCGAGTTAACAGGGTAAAATATTTGGTCCTCATGACTCAATCCTCATATCATCAATAATATGCACTCCAGCCCCTACTACATCAGAGCCAGTGACGGTAATTAATTCCGGGATATAGGGGTAAACGGTTAATACATCACCGCTGTAACTAGCGACCGCGCAATAATTTTCGCCACTGGTCTCCAACTGAATAGACATACCGACCAAATGCCGTGAAGCGGGTTTGGCATCAAAAACCAACCGTTCTAGTTCTTGATAGGTGGTCTCGGTGATCCCCGTTTCCATGACGCCAATATCCAACCGGAAAGTACCGGGGACATCATTGGTTTGCCACCATTCGAGAACACGGATGAGATAACCGAATGGTTCCACTATTCGCCGGATTGCGCCAATGGTTCCCTTGTGCTGATGAACAAACATCGACGCCTTAATTGACTCGCGTTTAGTATTCTCCGGCCAGTCCATATCCCAGCGGTCAACCGACCACGCCCACGCCAGATAGGGGAGCAACTTCACTGGACACCGCTCAGGACTCCACAAGTCACGCAGGGGAACCGGCACATTTGACAGACTGGCGAGGGCTTCAGCGGCGGCCACTTCCAGCAGTGATGATCCAACAGGTAACAAACGGTTATTCATCCGCTCCCCCAATCACTACCTGCGCACGTGTGCAAAAACTCGCTTGAGTTTTATCCAGAATCACATCCTGCGCCGGAGCTTTCAGGTGAACACGCTGAACACCGGGCATATGCAAGACAGCAAAGATGGCACTGCGCACGATATCGCGGCCAATCCGGTGTTGCTCGGCAGTGTAACGCGCCAGCCGTTCACGCACAGCCCGCAATATCGGCTCATATTCCGGGGTTGGGTACAGGTACAGCACGGCATCAATTTGATAGTCGACAATCTCCGCAGACTGTACGGTCAGGCGATCCGCCACGGGGCGAACGTCCTCATCATTCAGAGCAGTATTCACGACCGCAATCAGTTCATCACTGGCCGCGCCGTTCCCCTCACGTGACAAAATACTGACGGTGACACAAGCAGGCGCCGGGCTTATCACCGATGCATCGGCAACCCGTCCGTCAGCACTGCACGCATGGTATTCATAGGATGCCACAGGGCCGGCGACGCTTAACCCCTCGAACGCTTGCGGAATGCGTACCCGAAAATCAGCGTCAGATTCCAGCACAGCAGAGATAGGCGGTATAGCGAGATTGTCAGCGGGCTGTAATACCAAACGCTGCACATTGTTATTCGCCCCCAGTTGGTCTAAGTCGCTGCCTATGGCATACGCCGCCATCGCCGCCCGCGCTGCTTCATTGATGCGCTGACGCAAGAGCAATTCCCGATAGGCGTTTTCCTGCAACAGTTTGGTGATGGGTTCGGATTCCAGCGCCAACGTGCGGGTGATAGCATCGCGATGCTCTGGCGGATACAGTGAAATCAGTTTTTCTTTTCGCTCATCCAACAGGGTTTCGAAATCCAATAGTTCGACAACCTCCGGCGGCGGTAACTGACTAAGGTCGATGGGCGGCATGGTCACCCCACAGGCACAGAAAAAACAACCGGGACATTGGATAGCTGATATTGTCCGCTGATATCAACAATCATATGTCCGGCCTCACCCTGATTGATAGTGATAGCGGTCAGGGTAATGCGGGGCTCCCATCGCTGGATGGCGGTATAGCACGCAGCCATAATTTGCAGACGTAAAGCAGGATTTTGGGGCGCATCAATCAGTTCGGACAACAACGAACCATATTGGCGGCGGGCAATGCGACTACCCATCGGCGTTAGTAAAATATCGCTGACTGACTGGCGAACATGGGCGATATCGCTGATAGCCTCCCCCGTCTGTCTATTCATACCAAGGTACATCATGATATGGGAACTCCCGATGTACTGTCACCGGAGCGCACACCGTTGTGTCGATGCGAATCCACCACAACCCCGTTAGAACTGAATTCACCCCCTACATGAACGATATTGCCGCGCATAGTGCCGCCTTTTTGCACCTCCAGACTGCCCGTAGTCAGATGGTGGGTGCAAATGACGGTGGGTGTATCCAATGTGATCTGATTGCCGGCCATACAAGTGATTTCTGGTGCAGTAACATGCACGGAAGCCGACGCGGTGATCATGGCCGTCTTAATACCGGTGACAGTTAAGGCGCTGATCTGCGGTTCATATTCCATCACGGCACCATCAGGAAAAGCGATACACACCGTTTCCGGTGATGCCGAAGGGGCCGGAAACTCATCAGAAAAAATCGCAGGCAGTATAAAGGCCGTGGTCAAGTCACCACCAAGGGATAACAATAAAACCTGCTCATCAACACTGGGCGCCCACCATGTTCGGGAACTTCCCGCTCTGGGTGTCAACCAATGCAACCAGTCAGTTTCAAGATTGCCTGTCATAACCCGGCACATTCCCCGTGTAGTATCTACCTGGGTAATAACACCGATTCGGATCAGGTTGCGCAATCGGCGCAACAGTTCAGTTAATTGTGTGTTCATGCAGACAACAATGTCACCCCAAACCCTCACCTGCACGTCATAGGGTTTGTGTACTGACTGGCACACATCCGTGGGTGAGATGAGAAAGTATCTGGTCTTCGATATGTTGAATATCGCTCTGTGTCAGTCCCAAAAGTCGCCGCGATGGATATTTAACTTCAATGTTTTTCCCTTTCATGCGCTCCTTTAACCCGAACTGATGCACACGAGCAACCGCAGTGACTTTCGATGCGAAAAAGATAACGGCTTCCCGATCACTGGCGGACAAACGTAAGTAACGCGCGGTAGCCAGTTTCTTAAACATGCGGGTCTTTTTATTGGATTTTCGGGTACTGATCCGGTCGGTTTTGACGTCCAGAAAACGTTGGATATCGCGTTTGTAAAAAGTACGCTGGCCTTTACGCTCGGCATCATAGCCGGTAATCGTTTCACCCTTCTTGCCCTTGCGGATTTGCCAATTTTTCAAGGTGCGAGGTTCACCACGCCAGATGAATTTTATACCATGCTGTACAGCGCGGGTTTGTGCCTTGCGTTGGGTAAAGCGGCTGCCGTCAGGGTTACGCTGGGATCGGATACGCTGCATTTGGCTCTGTCGCAAGTCCCGCGCAATATCACGGGCCAGTTGCTTTCGACTGGCGGGAGAAAGTTGATTCAACAAGGCGGTTAGTGTGGTATCCAAAGGCTGCAATGCGTCACTGTTCATCTCACCACCTGTCAAACGGGTTTTCAGGCTCAGAAATGGCGCTCACCGTGCTGACCGGCCCTTGCTGGGTGACCAGTATACGCTCGGTCAGTTTCAGGTCGATACTGATATCAGCGGTGTCATCATTGAGAATATTCACGTCAAAGGTAAAGCCGCTGCGGCGATTGTCAGGATGAGCGAAAATATCTGGCTGGTGCTCGCGTATCCAGTGCCCGATAACCGCCATGAGCACATTCTGATCATCGGGATAGGCTTCAATAATCAGGTTTAGCGTGTATTCATATTCGTAAGACAAGGAGAGCGCCATTGTCGCCAGCACGGTGCCATCTTCAACAAACAAATGCAGGTATTCAGGGTTGTCGCACAAGTAGGAGATCTTTTCTGTCAGGACTTTCCGCAAAGCGTTAGGCTTATTCATGTGTCACCTGTCTAATCTGTTCTATTTGTCGAATATCCTGTTTATCCAGATTGCACTGTTCAATAACTGCCAGTAACTGTGCATTCAGCAACAAGCTATCACCCCATGTCATTGTGTCGGCTATGACCGGGGGCAGACAGTCAGCGAGCAAATGCATCGGAATCGGCATCAACGGTGCCTGAACGTATTCGGTTCGCGTGCTGCTGCAACCGGACAACAGCCCTATCAGGAGCAGCACGACGGGCGCAATCATTCCCGACAACAGCGGTATTGATAACCGCCTGAATTTGTGCGGCATCCACGGTTGATCGCTTCCGATTTTCGTTATTAATCCGTGAGATATCATTGATTATCCTGATGGTTTGGAATGCGTTATCGGTAATGGTTTGCTGTTGCTTATACCGCTGGCTCAGCGTTTGGTATGCATCGTTTTTTTGCTGATACTCACCGTAATAGAGCCAGAGCAGGCCGGACACTGCCGCCAGCGTACTCAAGGTGAGCATGTGCAGATTAAACCTCATAACAGCGCAAACGCCCGTTTAATGATCGTATCAGCATACGGTTGCTGTCCGTTTTCCATTTGAATGATGGCGCAAACCAATCGGGTCATGATCACCGGATTATCAACATCAATCACCGCATTACAGGGAATACCAACCGCCCGGCTCATATATGCAATGTAATTTTCGGTATCATTTTCATTCGGGGGCGCCCAACGAGAAATTATCTGCCGGATACTGTTCAATCCGTATTTTCGTTCATAATTGCGGATAATCTTGATAATGGCCCGTATGCCGTATTCTGGTGATACAAATTGACAAAATGACGGGTCTGTTTGTGTGTCGTGTAATCCCAGCCATTTATCACCGTGGCGGATATTGCCCGGATTATGGTTGCGAACACCTCTAGTCATGTGATTTGTCTCCTAAACGTTTATTGATTGCGCGAAGGGCAAATTCACGCAGTTTTTCAACACCAATAAAACCAATGGCGCCTCCCAAAGCCGGTGAAACACTGCCGGGAATGCCAAACAGTTCCAGCCCGCTGGAAACACCCCACGACAACCCGCCACATAGCAACGGTTCAACCCAGCGTTTTTTTCGCTCTACACCGTCATAAATCAGGCGACCATAACAGATCAGTACAGCCAGTAAGGAGCCGGATATCTGCGGCCATGAATTTTTCAGGCCATTCAATAAATCGGCCCATAAATCCGGTTGCTTGCTCATTTTCTAATCCCATAATTGAATGATGGGCGTTACAGCAGCAGGCGTGATTTCAGGCAGTTCAATCTCGGTACCCTGCGGCAAGATGGCCCCAACATCAGCCAAACCGGGATTGGCTGCTAATACCCGTTCGGTGACTCCCTGTGTTCGTCCATAGTGGCGCCAGCATAAGGAATCCACGGTGTCATACTGTTGTGCCCTTACCCGCATTAGATCAGCGCCACAATGACATGATCCCGCCCCTGTATCCGGCGCATCGCCCATTGCGCATCCCGCCACAGGTCGTCAATGGTGATTTCCATTGCCTCAGCCTTTTTACTGCCGGTCTGAGTCGTGTCGATATCGCGGTAACGCTCGATCAGGTTCGCCTTGGTCAGGCAAAACACTGCTCGACGATAGAGATAAACCAACTCACTCTCGCCATTGAGAGTGCCGGCGGGAATATCGGCCAGTGATGAGTATCCCTCATCGATATGGCTCAGCCGCCAATGGTTCAGCTCGCGATTAACCTCAACAATGGCGTTGGAAATTGCTTGATGTAATCTCGGCGCGGTGACCGTACCATCTGTGCGCATCTCGTCACGGTAACGACTGATCTCAATAGCAGGAAAAAACGGGGCACTGGTCATGGTGGCCTGTTTATCCGTTGCGGGTGCGGTTGAAATAAAGTCCATATTGCCCCCTGAATAGGTGGGCGGTGAACAGGGCGTTGAGACTTCGCCACCCCGTGCCGCCCCGGCGCGTTGGCACGTTCGGTTATGCGTTGTCGTGTTTCTGACTGCGGAGCGCTCTGGCAAGTTGCTCTAAGTCTTTTTTCACGCCAACATGATTATTCAGTTCTAAAGCCCTGCTCAGCGAACAATAGGCAGGCTGCGGCTGATTGTTATCCCGCTGGCTGTAACCGAGCCATTTATATAACTCCGCCCTCACCTTATCGGGCATATCCTGATCGTGGGTGAGATTGGTCGCCCGTTCCAGCGTGGCAAGAGGCATCAGAGATTTAGCGGTATAGCAACGCTGGGCTGCTTCGGCGATCTCTTCTGTAACGGCACAGCCCGTTGTCCGCTCATGATTTTCGGGCATAGCGAGTCGGTGCTGTAACGCGTACTCGGCGATATCCAGCGCACCATCATAATCACCTGCATCAATGCGCCACAGCAGGACATACATCAGCACATCATCTTGATGACCTATGCCCCCTGTAATACCCCAGTAATCCACGGCGCATATTTAGGCAAGATTTGCCTTTTGTGCTGCGCTTTGCGCTCCATAGACTGGATTTTTTAAGGTGACGGCGGTCTTGCTCCAGCATCAGCAGCATCTGGTTATAACCGCCGTGATTTTGCAGCGCAGGGCTACTCAGTTGAGCGGCCTCGGTCGCCTGTAATCGCATTCGGTGACGCTGCCACGGGCTAGCCATTATGGTTCCTCAGTGTCGGCGTTGTGCTCAGGTACGGCATTATCTGGCTGCAACGACGCTGCTTTTTTGCTGGCTGCCAACATCTCGATATTTTCAATCAGGGCCACACCGCGATAGTCTTCAACGACATACGCCTCATTGACTGATTCGTAGTTTTCAATGCGATCACGTTTGGGGTTATCCAGCACAGAACGTCGGCGGGTGCCTTCCTGATAATAGATAGACAGATTATCCAGACGGCTAATTAGCAAGGCTTTGGGCGGGAAATACGGTACACGCACTGCGGGCAAATTACCGATACGTTTCTGGCTGATAATCACATCTGCCGCCATTTTTTCGGTGTTGGGCTGCGACTGATTGACCAACGGGAAATATTTGTCAGCCAGCAGTTCACGGCCACAGATGACCACCAGCTCCGTATCATCCTGATATTCTGGGTCGATAGCATTGTTGACGGTATCTATCACCAATGCGTCAAGATTATTGAAATCGCCGCCTTCTCCTACACGGATGGTTTCAGATATAACCTTACCGGCTTCGTCAGTGATATTGCTCATGACATGATCCGGTGCACCCTGTCGGATTTTTTCCAACCAGCCGATATTTACATCCTGCAATAGTGGATATTGAACGCGGTTTGAGGTTTTGGCGCGTTTAACCCCATTCCAGCCGATCATAATGCGGTCCAGTGCCTGACGTCTGATAATGGCGTTACGGATACGTAACTGGAAATCTTGAAATTTCGCCCACAAGTCAAGTTTTTTGTAAGGAATGCTAGTGTCAAAGTTGGTTTGTTCGCATTTATACTCAATAGCGTTGATTCGGGTCGGATCGGAAGTTTCTCGCTCCTTACTGTCGGTGTCTGTCGTCCCTGCAATAGTTGAACCGATACCTAGCCCAATCGCTTCGCCCGACTGCTCGCTGACGGGAACCATGTTAATTTTTTGCAGAAAATCGGCACTTTGCTGGATTTCCTCTTCCAACGTCTGGGCAACTGATGGATTGACTTCTACCTTGCCTGTAAATGCCGTGGCGTCCACACCGTAAATTTCACCCAGACGCATCAGAAAGGCGTTAAATTTAAATCGAGTTTCGTTCTTCATGGGGTTGTTCCATTAACAATTGGTCAGATGTTTACTGACTGGAGTGTCGGCGTTCGGCGATCCCAGCGAAACAGGTCGGTGTGTTTTCTGGCTGTCTTGCTGACTCAACTGAGTTTTTAAGTCACTAAGCTGGGTTTCAAGTTCAGTTTGCTTTTGTTTGATAGCAGTTATTTCACCTATTTGTTGAGAAAGTGTGTTCACGGTTTCCACCGTGGCCTGCTGCTCTTGGGCGCACAGTTCGACGGCCCGATGGATATCGGTAAAACGAGTATCATCACTCTGCTGCTTTTTCTGGAAGAACGTCTGTACACGGGAAAAGAGAGAAATTTTTTCGGTTTCCTCTGACAAATCAATAAATTCGAACAAAGTTTCTTCCGCGGCAGTAAAAACATTGTTCGGGTGCTGCTTGCGTGAGTTCAACGGGTTATTAGCTGCGTTGGCGCTGAACTGCAACATTTCGGTGCCAAGACTTGCCGGACTGTCAGTAACGGCCAATCCCACCAGATACGCGCTGCCGAAGTCAGCAAAATCCAGGTTGATTTCGGCGGAGGTGTAAACCTTTTGACGCTTACGGTTCATTTCCACCAGATCATCGGTGGGTAAAAGTATCCCATACAGCCCCAGCTTGCCCGCCAGCGCACCGTCCTTGATTTCTTCGGTAAAAACCGATTCCACATCGCCAAAGCGCGGACTCCACGAAAAATTGTAATGTTCCATGTTGATACGCGCACCGTAGGTCTGCGGGTCATAGTTGGCGGCAATCTGTGTCAGCCATTCGCGCTGAACCTTGCGCCCGTCTGTGGTTGCGCCTTCCACACAGATTCGAAAGGGTTTGGATTTCTTCGGCATTGTAAGCCCCGATTATCAATGAATCAGTCATGGCCTACTAGTTTGTATCGTCATGTCGAGGAAACAATAAAATGCGGTTGTGTCTGGGCTGGCACACAGGGCAGACACAGAGAAATGACGGACGGGTCTGTAGTCTGGCAGCATGAAAACAACGCCCGATTTTGATCCCCGTAAGTACGCAATGCACCTGTATTTTAACGGGTACCGGATCGCACGGATTGCGGAAATACTCAACGAGAAAGCATCAACTATCCATAGCTGGAAACGTCGCGACAAATGGGATGAGGTGACCTCGTTTGAACGAGTCGAGTTATCTCTTGAAGCACGGTTATGTCAGCTTATCGCCAAGGAGCAAAAAGAAGGCAAGGACTTTAAGGAAATTGACCTGTTGCACCGTCAGTTAGAACGACAGGCGCGGATCAGGAAATACAGCTGCGGCGGTAATGAAACCGATCTGAACCCCAAAATTGCCAACCGCAACAAAGGTGAGCGCCGGCCACCGGAAAAGAACGTGTTCAGTGAAGAACAAGTCAAAAAGCTGGAAGACATTTTCCGCTCAACCCTGTTCGATTATCAACATGACTGGTATCACGCCGGATTAGCGCATCGTATCCGCAATATCCTGAAATCCCGCCAGATTGGTGCGACATTCTTTTTTGCCCGTGAAGCCCTGATCGATGCGTTGACTACCGGACGCAATCAGATATTTCTCTCTGCCAGTAAAGCGCAGGCCCATGTATTCAAGCAGTACATCCTGGAAATGGCGCGGGAAGTGGACGCCGAACTAAAAGGCGACCCGATCACCCTGAATAATGGCGCCACCCTGT
This sequence comes from Photorhabdus akhurstii, assembly GCF_019090985.1. Classification (NCBI taxonomy): domain Bacteria; kingdom Pseudomonadati; phylum Pseudomonadota; class Gammaproteobacteria; order Enterobacterales; family Morganellaceae; genus Photorhabdus; species Photorhabdus akhurstii. Next base: position 5,599,579 of record NZ_CP020335.1, read on the forward strand.
ATTTTCTCGGCACCAATGCCCGCACCGCGCAAAGCTATCACGGCAATCTCTATCTGGATGAATATTTCTGGATTCCGAAATTTCAGGAACTGCGTAAAGTAGCATCCGGTATGGCGATGCACAAAAAATGGCGCCAGACTTACTTTTCTACACCGTCCAGCTTAGCCCACAGCGCGTACCCGTATTGGTCAGGCAAACTGTTTAACCGTGGCCGCGCCAAGGCCAATCGCATTGACATTGATATTAGCCATCAAGCATTAGCCAGCGGCCTACGATGTGCCGATGGTCAGTGGCGGCAGATTGTCACGGTTGAAGATGCAGTCAGAGGCGGCTGTAACCTGTTTGATATTGACCAGTTACGGCTGGAATATAGCCCGGACGAGTACCAGAACCTGCTGATGTGTGAATTTATGGACGATATCGAATCCATTTTCTCACTGCAACTGATGCAGGGTTGCATGGTCGATAGCTGGGAAATCTGGGACGATGTGCAACCCCTGATGCTACGCCCCTATGGTTATCACCCTGTCTGGATCGGTTATGATCCCGCCAAAGGTGGCGAGAATGGCGACAGTGCCGGTTGTGCCGTAGTCGCTCCACCGCGGGTACCGGGTGGCAAATTCCGCATCCTTGAACGTCATCAGTGGCGTGGCATGAACTTTCGCGCTCAATCTGACGCCATCAAACGACTGACGGAACAGTACAACGTCGAATATATCGGCATTGACTCGACCGGCGTCGGGCATGGGGTTTACCAAAACGTCAAAGAATTTTTCCCGTCCGTGCGGGAATTTGTCTATAACCCCGCCGTTAAAAACGCGCTGGTACTTAAGGCATGGGACATTATCAACCATCGCCGGCTGGAGTTTGACGCCGGCCAGACCGACATTGCACAAAGTTTTATGGCGATCCGCCGTTCTACCACCGCCAGCGGCAACCGCCCGACCTATCAAGCCAGCCGCAGCGAGGAAGCCAGTCACGCAGATCTGGCATGGGCCACCATGCACGCCCTGTTTAATGAACCGATTACCGGTGACACTCCCCACCATAGAAATATTGTTGAGGTTTACTGATGAGCCGTAAAAACAGAAAACGCAGCCCGGCGGTGAAAACCACGGCCAGCCCATCAATTGAAGCATTCACCTTTGGCGATCCAATCCCCGTCCTTGACCGGCGCGAGGTGTTTGATTATTTGGAATGTGTGCTAGTCGATAATTGGTATGAACCCCCAATCAGTTTTAACGGGCTGGCGCTGTCGTTTCGCTCGGCGCCGCACCACAGCAGCGCGGTGTATGTCAAACGCAACATCCTAACCAGTACCTTTATCCCACACCGGCTACTTAGCCGACAGGCATTCGACTCATGGGCGCTGGACTTTATGCTGTTTGGCAATGCCTATCTTGAACAACGCAAGAATCGCCTTGGTCAGCCTTTGAAGCTGCATCATTGCCCGGCCAAGTTCACCCGACGCGGTGAAGACTTGGAAACCTACTGGTTTGTGAAATATGGCTACAACAACCAGCCATACCCGTTCCCGACGGGACAAGTGTTTCATCTGATTGAACCCGATATTAATCAGGAGCTTTACGGATTGCCGGAGTATTTAGCTGCTCTGCCGTCGGCACTGTTGAATGAATCGGCTACGCTTTTTCGCCGCAAGTATTACCTGAACGGCTCCCATGCGGGTTACATCCTGTATATCAGCGATGCCTCACAAAACCTGTCCGATATCGACAATATCCGCGATGCGCTGAAAAATTCCAAGGGGCCAGGTAATTTCCGCAATCTATTTTTATATGCGCCGGGCGGTAAAAAAGACGGTATCCAGACTATTCCACTGTCTGAAGCCGCAGCTAAAGACGAATTTTTAAATATCAAGAATGCCAGCCGTGACGACATATTGGCCGCGCACCGCGTACCACCGCAGATGATGGGGATTATTCCACAGAATACCGGCGGTTTTGGTGATGTCGAGAAGGCGGCTAAGGTGTTTGTACGTAATGAGCTAATGCCATTGCAAAGTAAGATGAAGCAATTAAATGACTGGATTGGTGAGGAAGTAATTCGGTTTGAACGGTATTCGTTGGATATGGACGAGGACGAATAGCCCGCGTTATTGATTGTGAGGCCGCCTGAGCGCAGTCGTGACCCCGCCGCGCCTGCTCACTAAATGCAGTGCTTTTTATGCACCTGCAAGGGATCGTTAAAAGCGCAGCCGTAATGGTGCTTGGTGGAGCATGAGATCCTTTTTTGATCTTGCGGATTGGTGCGGGGAATGGGGGGTTATGCCCCCTTATGCGCACCCGCAACAAAAGAATAAAAAACGATCACTTTATTAATGGTAAGAATATTTTGATATCGTTAACACCACAGGCACGCGCATAGCGACTGAGTGTATCAATGGATGCCTTAACGATATTTCTTTCTATTTTTGATACAGTCGGTGGTTTGATACCCATTTTTTCAGCAACCTGAGCGCTGGTCAGCCCAGCATGTTTCCGCCATTCAGTCAGCATATTCTGCATCTCAATCGCGAACTCAAGCTCTTTCTCCTCTTCCGCTAACGTGGCTTTAAATCGGGGGTTTTCTTTGGTTCTTTCCTCAATGTAGAGGTCTAAGTCATCACGCATCATATTTCCTCTTAATCTCTTGATGGTTCTGTCAGTTCATTTTTTCGCGCAATCGCTATCCTGAGTTCATTCAGGGGAGTGGCATTAGTTTTTTTCACAAAGCATCTTAACAGATAGATTTTCTTCCCTGCGGCATAACAAAAAAAACTTCTGGCTATTCCGCCTTTGGCTTTTGCTCTCAGCTCAAACAGCCCTTTATATCCCTCTATCGGTTTTGAATGCGGCTCTCTCAGGCTGGTTGGGTTTTCCCTCAAACGCTTAATTAACGCGACCATGCGCAATTCCAGCGAGTCAGGCAGTGATTTTAATTCTTCCTTAAAAGCATCATGAAACTTAATTTCAAACATTCGACAATCCCCTATTGATGCCTAAATAATAGCCCTTGAGCTAAATTAGCGCAAGAGCTAAGTTAACCCCTGCGCTAATAATCTCTAGCATCGACACATAGCAATAACCCGCTTTGAAAGCAGGTTTAGTAATAATCGCGTGACATGTCACACAATCACAACTGCAATTTTAGTTCATGCCAGCCCGACGTATTCCAACAGGCAGCCTCGCCAAAGAAGCAGCATTCCGTCACCGGATGCGCATCACCACATTTTCCACATTGCTGAGATGACAGTACCTGCATTTTCTGGCGTAACTCTGCATCATCTTTGCGGATCAACAACTCCAGATATTCAACCACCGCATAGGGATAGCGCCCCGGTCGTTTCAGTGAACAATTTCGATTTAACGAGGTAATTCATCATTTCCTAGAGTGATACTCCGTTGTAACACATCATTATTTATTCCTCGCTTGCATTAAAATTCGTTTCCCAATCCATGCCATTACAGGCACAGCCATTGAATTCCCTATTACCCGATAACGATGACCATCGGAACAATCTGCCGGTACTTTCCCGTTCCATGGGATTTGGGTGTAATTGTCGGGAAAACCCTGTAGTCTTTCGCATTCCACTGGTGTTAAACGGCGCACAGCCCCATGAGTTGATATTAGGTCAGTAGCGCCTTTATTATCTCTGGAGCGCAGTGTTGATGAAATATCATCTGTCCGGTATTCACCAAACGAAAGCAACCGATACGTAGATACCAATCCGCTGCCTCTCTGAGAAAATATCTCCTGATTGCTCATGCCAATACCGCCTGAATTTAATGTCGGATGCTGGTTTAACTCTGAATCCCAGTGACTACCGATAACAACACGGTTTCCAGCATTTCTGGTAATTGCTTTCCCCGCCGTTCCGCGCGATTCAAAATGCCGACGCACGCTGCCTGGCTCAAAAAGTATTTCTGCGGGACAGATGTCTGTTCTAGCACTTGCGACAACAAACACACGGCGACGTCGTTGGGCCACTCCGAAATATTGAGCGTCCAGCACTCGCCATGCAACGGCTCTTTGTGGTCCAGACACATAACCTGAGTTCGTCCATTTCTTCCTTGACGGCTGCAATGGTTCATCTTCTCCGGTAAGTCCCGCAAGAAAACAACCAAAGGCATTATCCTTACTGGATAGAACTCCGGGGACATTTTCCCAGACGATAATTGAAGGCTGTTCGCCGTTTGCTGCTCTGACTGAATCAATGACATTTGCCAACTCTACGAATGATAATGTTAGTTTTCCCCGCTCATCGTCCAACCCATTACGCAGACCTGCAATGCTGAACGCCTGACAGGGTGTACCACCAACCAGAATATCCGGCGCATCGGCCAGATTTTCGGTAATCATGGCGGGGATTTCAGTCATATCCCCCAGATTTCGGACATAAGACCAGTGATATTGCAGTACCGCGCTGGGGAATTTTTCGATTTCACTGAACCATGCCGGAGACATACCCAGCGGTTCCCATGCCACACTGGCTGCTTCAATACCAGAACAAACCGAACCGAAACGCATATTCACGATAGATTTTTCCTCATTTCACCAATATTCTTAATCCGCTGCCACAGCACATCACGGCGCTCCTGTTTCTGACATTCCGTCTTTATCGGAATAAAACTGCCATCCGTCCATAACTTGAACGACTGCTCACCTACATTAATTTTTTCTCCGATGATTAATGACTTCGCCATAGCCCGGCTAAAATCCATGCCGATTGAATCCGCATAATCGATAACTTTTTCCACTAACAGATCACCGCCTCTGGCCGTACTGTCACACCCCGTACAGTTATTGACAGAACTCCAAGAGGCGGCAAAGCCGCCAGAAAACCCCAAACCCACGCCTTTAACATCAGCGTTAAATTTAGGAACAATGTTCCATTTAACAGTACGGGTAATAAAAGAAGAGGAGTCGCCCAAGCGGGGCGAGTAGACACCGGAAATACGCAACACATTTTCGCCGTAAGCATTGCCTTGTTCGGTGATTTCATAGGACAACCGCACGGTTAAATCTTTTCGCGCAACCAGAGGCCCACCTTGGAACTCGGTATAGGCGAACCAGTCCCCCACATCCGCAGCAAATCGAACATTATCCATATCTACATCAGACAAGATTTGCTCATCACCACTCAAACGACGCAATTCGCGCCAGACGGAAACGGGCGCACCACCGATCTGCTGAAACTGCCGGATACGCCAACGACTGGCCCAGGCAGAGACAGATCGTGACATATCCTTAAGAAGTTGGCCTGTTTCCCCATCCTTTTCGCCATCCAGCGCGTAACCGTCAATATTCTTGGAAATGTACTTAGCGATATAGCCCGTAGCCGAACCTTTCGCCTTATCGATGGACTTCACATGGAATCGTGCTTTTAGTGCTTTCTGCCCCTGTAATTCTTCTGAATCTTCCAACCGGGCGTAATAACACATGATGTCACGCATTTCATCGACATGTTCAGGACGCATAAACAGCAACATGTGCCAATGCGGCGTACCATCATGGTGAGGTTCAACTACACGAAAACCGAAGGCGCTGATCCCCGCACGGGAATAAGCCGCCCTGATTTTCGCCCAGACGTTGCACAGATATTTTTGTGTATCACGGGGACTAGCTCCATTCCAATTTGAAACAAAGCCACCGACACTGTGGACAGCGTGATACTTTGATGGCGCGGTGATGGTATAAAACTCACCAACATAGCCGAGTTCGTCAGCCAGATTTTCAAAACCGCGCATTCTCACCATCAATTCACTACGGCGGACGGCGGGATTAGCCACACTACCGAGTACCATATCTTCCAGCGGTACCCTGTCGCCCTGTTCATTCTCAACATCAAACTGTTTGATAAAATCCCAATTACGGCGCTTCTGCTCTAACCATTCACGCAGCGTACTACGGGAAACATAGGGAGAGGCTGATTTCTGCACTTGACCTACCGCAATAGCCATATGCTCAGCGCGAATATCACGCATTCTTTTCAAGCGGGCATACCACCATTTATCCGACATCATGCGCAGGAGGCCGGCACACAATTGATCGACTGTGGCACCTTCCCTGCCTTTGGTGAACTGCTGCCAGTAAGGAGCTGTTGTGCCGGCTTGTTGAGTCAGTTTTGCCAGTAACTCATAGATACGGATCAAACGTTCTCTGGCGTCTTGTTCGCTCACAGGTTGTTGATTGACATACTGAGCCGATGTATTTTCGTAGTTCTCGGCCATAAAATGGGAAATTCCCCAGGCAAGCTGTTTGATATCCTTACGCTCCAACGTAACCAATCGCTCTAACTGCTCAATAAAGGGGAACGGGGTAACGCCGGATACCTGATCCTTGAATTGATAGCGTTCAGTGACTTTATTCAGCCGTGGTAATACGTTCTCGCCAAACTGACGCAAAAACGTATTAGCACGGCGGCGATTACCCCCCGATTGGGTAAATATTTTTTTGTACCGGGTAGCAAAATAGAGCGCCAAAAAATCGGGCATATCACCGATAATTTTATGACGCCAGTCATAATCATCAGGGTTTACCTGCCACATGATCTGTTCAGCTAACGTTGACTCGCCGGGCAAACCGGGCTTGAACATCTCATATTGCAGGCGTTTTGACTGCTGGTAATCGCTGTTATGCTCCTGCAACAAGTCGATTAACTCACTCATGCACTCGCCTCTAGCGTCGCAATAATTTCTATTACTGGCTGACGATTGCCATTGGCGGCAATGGTGCGTGGTGCTTCGATTTCATAGATAGTGAACCCCAGATCGGCATAAAGTTCTTTGGCCTCAATGGAGTTGGAAACTGTGACAGGAACGCCCAATAATTCATTGAGCTGTTTCAGAGAAGTAGCCAGCTCCTGATGGTCATTATAAAAAAAGCCATTTTTGCAATACTGTGTAAAATTAACACCTTTAGTGAAATAAGGCGGATCGCAATAAACCACATCCCCAAAATCAACCAGTTTCAGTATTTCGCGCCAATCGGCACGATGGATAGAAGCAATCTTGGATTTCTCAGCAAACGCCAATATTTCTATTTCGGGAAAGTAAGGTTTTTTACCGTTCCCAAAAGGCACATTGAATTCACCTTTTGAGTTATAACGACACAGGCCATTAAAGCAATGCCGGTTTAGAAATAAAAATACTGATGTGCGCCATATCTGCGATTTATATTTTTCATCATCAGAATTAAATAAAGCTCTCAGACAATAAAACCCATGCTCACTATTAAAATACGAAAACCAGTCTTGCGCAGAATTTATAAACCCATCACAATTCTCTTTGATGCACTGATACATATCAATTAAGTCGCTGTTAGCATCCGCAATTAAATACGCATCATATTGCGTATTCATCATTACAGAACATGAACCTGCGAACGGTTCAACCAACCGTTGACCTGCTGGCAGATGGGGCAGCAATTTATCCATAATGCGAATTTTAGAACTTGCCCATTTCAAGATAGTTTTATTCACCAATTCATATACTCCGATAATGCTTCTGTTTCAGTTCAAAAACTTCCTGACATGCGACGCAGCGGATGACTCCAGCGATATTCATCCGACGTTCCACAGGGATAGGTTGGTCGCACTCTTCACATTCAAACGCAGAGACACCGACGGAGCGGTTTACATGCTCTGATATTCTGCGCTCTAGCGTTTTCTCAGCATGTTGGCAAGCACGGTCGATTTCCCTAGACACTCTCCAGTTCCCGTGCTTCGTGTTCTATTTTCTCGGCTTCACTGTTCAACAATGCAGATGACGCGGCATAATCCAATTTCTTTGCCACAATATGCGCCGCGATTTTTAACAGACGTGTAGAAGAACGTTCGGCTAATATCTTGCGTTCGTCTTCTCTATTTCTTTTAATTAATTGCTCTATATTCATTTTTTATTTCCTATTTTTAGGCAATAAAAACCCCTGCGAATTTACGCATTAATTTCTTAAATTATGCTTTAAATTAATACTGGGTTGATTTTGGCAATGCCAATTTATCTGGCAATATAGATGACACAGTCCGAAGTTGATTAATTGCCAATATTAATGAACGCTGTTCCTCTATTGTTAATTCCTTAAACTTGACGTGATAACGCTCTTTATCAAAACCTGCCAAGTGAAAAATTAAATGCAAAACCCGTTCATTATTTCTAACGCGGTTATTTGTGCGATCACGCATAGTTTCCATGAAATCGGCCAATTTGTTATTATTTTCTTTATCATCACAAAAATACCGATTACGCGCCTCAGAGGCTTTATTGAGACCATCGATTTTCTCATCCAGTGTTAAGACAACAGCACGGCACGGTTCTGTATTTGCCATTTCATCACCTGTAAATAAAAACTAATAACGGGGTTAATATCACAGTTGCCAAACCAATTACCGAAATCATGAAATATTTGTAATGATTCGTCTTTTTGAAATCATCGCCAGTTAATTTATATTTATGCGGAATTTTCATTAATTCATTCATTGATTTCTCTCCCGTAAAGCTGCCTTGCAAAACTGATAGCCTGCTCTTTTGAATCGAATTGACCATAAGAGTATTCGCCATCACTGACCTGATATTGAGTAATCTGAACTACGGCATTCTTGCGTAAAGGCTGAATAAGTAATTTTCCAAATTTTACCCGCCCCTTTTTGTATTCCTCTGGTGTTGGGATCTGAGTCATAACACGCACCTTATAGCCCAATCCACAATAGCCAAGCGTCACGCTGTTCTTTTGGCCGGTTGTAGAATGCCTCGCGCATAGCACGATTAAACTCAGGAACATAAATCCACTTCTCCCCTACCCTAGCTTTTGGTTTACTCGGATCACGCCATTCAATAAGTGGCAACTTGTTCTGCTTTACCATTTCTTGAACAGCCGCTTCTTTTTTACCGATCAAAGCCGCAAATTTTGGATACGGTACGGCATCAACTGGATATTCAACCTTGTACGCTTCTTCACTCATTTGTTAACCTCGTTAAATCAAACACCTTTAAACCCGTTCTAACTCTGTTTACAAGGTGTTTTGTTCGTGCTTGATGGTTCCGATTTTTACACCACCAAGCGAATACTAGATCAATACTCGGAACTAAGTCAATGAACATAGGAGAAAAAATAAAGGCCATGCGTAATGCAGAGAACCTGAGTCAATCACAATTCTGTGAAATCATGCAGCTCCCTCTTAGCACATTAAAAAAATTAGAGGGAGGACATAACGAACCCGGCTGGAACACACTTTCTAAATTAACTCAACACCCTAAGTTCAAAAAATATACGCTGTGGCTAATGACTGACACTACAGCACCGGAAGCTGGTCAAGTCTCGCCGGCTATCGCGCACAATGGGCCAGAGAACGAAACCTCATTCCACTCAAGCCAGAAAATTGGCTAGATATTGGTTATGCGTATGCTGACGAGTTGTGGTCACAATCTGTCAGTTTCATCGAAGGGCTTACTTATGGCAATTAAGAAGCTCAATGATGGACGCTACGAAGTGGATGTAAGACCCTACGGCAGCACAGGAACAAGACTCCGTAGGAAATTTAATAGAAAAAGTGAAGCAGTTGCCTTTGAACGTTACACGCTCACACAGGCTAGCAATAGTGAACCATCCACCACGAATGATAAGACACAACTGAGTGATTTCATCAATATTTGGTGGCTATATTACGGACAAAACACAGACAATGGAGCAATAGAGAAGCGACATCTCACCAAAACAATGAGGCAGCTTAACAACCCCACAATAGGTCACCTCACAAAGAGAGTCATTATGGAACATCGGGGAAAACGGCTGGCTGATGGAATAAGCGCTAAAACTGTAAATCGAGATATGTACAGACTATCCGGTATGTTCTCGACCTTAATAAAAATTGAGGAATTTACTGGCACAAATCCTCTACAAGGATTAGAGCCATTAAGCGAGAAAAATGTTGCTATGACCTATCTCACAACACCAGAGATAGAACTACTGCTTAATTCTCTAAATAAAGAGGAAAAAAAGCTGGCTTTACTCTGCCTTAGCACTGGCGCGCTGGGGGGGAAGCGGAAAGTCTGGCAGCTCAACAGGTATTAAAAGGCCGTGTAATTTTTCTAAATACCAAAAATGGAGATCAACGCATCGTTCCCATTTCTGACAAATTAGAGAAAGAAATTCGCGGCAAAAAGAAAATGGGCAAGCTGTTCAATGTTGACTACATAAATTTCTGCAAGATCTTACATGTAGTAAAGCCCGACTTACCTAAAGGGCAAGCAACTCATGTCCTCAGACACACTTTTGCCAGCCACTTCATGATGAATGGAGGGAATATAATTGCATTACAACAGATATTAGGGCACGCCAGCATAATCCAAACAATGGTCTATGCACACCTTGCCCCGGACTATCTGCAACATGCCATTACATTAAACCCTCTTAAGGGTGGGATAGAAGTAGAATAAAGCTAGAGAGTGTGGCGAGCGTCCACACTCAAAAACTTTCGTATACTTTCTAACCCCTTTATACTTTTTTATGTTGTTGTTTTACAAAGAAATGCGTTGTAAGTGACTGAAAAAAAGGCCCTAAAAAGGGCCTGAAAGACAGGGATGGTGTCTATGGCAAGGAAAAATTCTCATTTACTACTACTTTGCTGCTATGGGTATTACAAATCAGTTCGGTAATTGGGACATACGCTGCCGATAATGCTGTTCCAATTGTGCTTGTTGCTCAGGCGTTAACAGTTGGTATATCAGGTGATGGATACGGGCCATTTCTACCTGACGTTCCACATTACATCTGAGCATCTTTTCAATCAGGGCTTTTACTGCCACCTCATCAAAATCCTTCGCAGTGACCAGCTTACGCATCTCTTCTCGCTCTGTGCGATTCATCGACATCGATGAACGTGGTTGATGTTTCTGCCCTACCAAATCACGCATCTGTTGACGCTGCTGCTCAGTTAAAGTGATACCGCTGAACATATGGTCATTGTCACCAGCATCATTATTACGATAATGATAGTTTCCTACATTTTTATAATCGCAAGGCGCACAATTATCGGGTACCGTAGCAGCGTGTATTGTACTTGCTGTTCCAGCTAAAGATGCTGTCGAGCCAAGAACAAACATTGACGCTAAAACTAACGCTGCTATGTTACGCATTAAACAACTCCTCGTTTCCCCGAACGATGCTATTAGGTCCAATGTGGACAACTATACCTACGCGGCTGCAAACTAGCGTCAAAGGCTTGTAAAAGAACGTAAAGTCGTGGAATAGCAAAGTTTGTTATCGTATTTTTGTTCTTGGAGGAAGTAATCGATGCATAAAATCCTATTAGTTGATGATGACCGTGAACTGACATCACTATTAAAAGAATTACTTGAAATGGAAGGATTTAACGTTGTGATCGCTCATGACGGAGAGCAGGCATTAAAATTCCTTGACGATTCGATCGACTTACTACTACTCGATATTATGATGCCACGTAAAAATGGCATTACGACATTGAAAGAGCTGCGTCTACACCATCAAACGCCAGTCATTATGCTGACAGCGCGAGGAAGTGATTTGGATCGTGTTCTGGGACTAGAATTAGGGGCGGATGACTATCTTGCCAAACCATTGAATGATCGTGAGTTAGTAGCGCGTATACGTGCTATTCTTCGCCGCTCAAACTGGAGTGAGCAGCAACAAACAGACAGTGGCCTACCTACGCTTCAGGTCGATAACCTGCAATTGAATCCCGGCCGACAGGAAGCCAGCTTCGCTAATCAGATTCTCGATTTAACCGGTACTGAATTTACCTTGCTCTATTTACTAACTCAACATTTAGGTCAAGTTGTTTCCCGCGAACATTTGAGCCAAGAAGTATTAGGTAAGCGACTCACCCCATTTGACCGAGCAATTGATATGCATATCTCTAACCTACGCCGTAAATTACCTGAGCGGGAAGATGGACTACCCTGGTTTAAGACTTTACGTGGGCGAGGATATTTAATGGTATCTGCGACATGATAAACAGTTTAACGGCACGCATCTTCGCAATTTTCTGGTTTACGCTGGCATTAGTCCTAATGTTGGTATTAATGGTGCCGAAACTGGATTCCAGACAACTAACCTCTCTGCTGGAAAATAAATATCGGCAGGGAGTTATGCTGGAACAACATATCGAAGCGGAATTAGCTCAAGATCCCGCTAACGATTTACTTTGGTGGCGCCGTTTATTTCGCGCGACTGAAAAATGGGCCCCCCCAGGTCAGCGCTTGATACTGGTCACCAGCGAAGGGCGAGTTATCGGTGCACAAAGAAGCGAAATGCAAGTTGTCCGCAACTTTATTGGACAATCAGATAACGCCGATCACCCGAAAAAGAAAAAATATGGCCGCTCTGAAATGTTAGGGCCCTTTTCCATTCGAGATGGAGAAGATCATTATCAACTTTATTTAGTTCGTCCAGCGAATAGCCCACAATCGGATTTCATTAACCTGATGTTTGACCGGCCACTATTACTATTAACTGCCACGATGTTAATCAGTGCGCCCCTCCTATTATGGCTGGCATGGAGTTTAGCTAAACCTGCCCGCAAATTAAAAAATGCCGCCGACGATGTTGCTAAAGGTAATTTACGTCAGCATCCAGAACTGGAAGCTGGCCCGCAAGAGTTTCTGGCCGCCGGTAACAGTTTCAACCAAATGATCAGTGTATTGGAAAGAATGGTCACCGCACAACAACGGCTAATTTCCGATATCTCCCATGAACTACGCACACCGCTCACCCGCCTACAACTTGCCACTGCATTACTCCGCCGCCGTCATGGCGAGAGTAAAGAGCTGGAAAGAATTGAGACAGAAGCCCAACGGCTAGACAGCATGATTAACGATCTATTAGTACTCTCCCGCAGTCAGCATAAAAATGAACTGCTGAGAGAAAACATCAAAATGACAGATTTATGGCACGATATTCTTGACAATGCCCGCTTCGAAGCCGAACAAATGGACAAAATCCTTGAAGCAACTTTACCACCGAGTTCTTGGGCAATTTACTGCAACCCATTAGCACTTGGCAGTGCTTTTGAAAATATCGTGCGTAATGCCTTACGCTACTCCCACCACCATATTGCGGTCGCATTTAACACCGATAATCAAGGAATCACCATTACCGTTGATGATGACGGCCCGGGCGTCAACCCGGAAGACCGCGAACACATATTCCGCCCTTTCTACCGTACAGACGAAGCCCGCGATCGAGAATCCGGCGGCACTGGCCTTGGTTTAGCCATTGTTGAAACCGCGATTAACCAGCACCGCGGTTGGGTACGTGCTGAGGATAGCCCACTCGGCGGCTTACGCTTGGTTATTTGGCTACCACTTCATGGCCGATAATACAGATTTTTGCTAACCTTATTCTAAAAATTTATTAAATAAATAAATTTTATTTATGCTTGACCCGGCGAGTCTGACGGTTTAACCTCCCCCGTTATTCATTAAAAATACTTATCTTTAATTGCTTTTCTATTACAGCAGACAAAAGCACTGAAAAATCAAAACTGTAGATAAAATTATAAGATTCTATGGAGTTCTGGGAGCCAATAACCTAGTGCGGTAGCGTTGTTATTACCTTATTTATTATTTCAGAAATATATCTTACAAAATCTATTTGCAAAGCTTGTTAAAGTTTCACCTGCCAAATAAAACTTATGAAAATAGATAACATCCTATTAAAAACCAAATGTAATTTACTTTCATAAATTTTATTTTTTAAGTCATCATCTTAAAAGGCAAAATATGTCCTCACTCAACATTCTCACCGAGAAATTTGATAATAAAACCGCCACCATTGCCATTGTTGGCCTGGGTTATGTTGGCTTACCGTTAATGCTCAGATATAACGATATCGGTTTTAAAGTCATTGGTTTCGATATTGATAAAGAAAAAACAGATAAATTAAATCACGGCCAAAGTTACATTGAACATATTCCCGCGGCCAAAATCAGTCACGCGATAAAGACCGGTTTTGAAGCCACCACGGATTTCACCAAAATCGCTCAATGCGATGCCATTATCCTTTGCGTCCCAACGCCGTTAAATAAATACCGTGAACCCGATATCAGTTTCGTCATTAACACCACCGACAGGGTAAAACCGTATTTAAGAGCCGGACAAGTCCTCTCCTTAGAAAGCACCACCTATCCGGGCACCACGGAAGAAGAGTTACTCCCCCGGGTTGAAGAAAGCGGATTAACCGTCGGTGAGGATATCTTTCTGGTCTATTCACCCGAACGGGAAGATCCCGGCAACCCCGATTTCGAAACCCGCACCATTCCTAAAGTCATTGGCGGTCATACTGAAAACTGCTTAAAAGCCGGTATCGCCGTTTATCAACCCGCCATTGACCAGGTTGTTCCCGTCAGCTCAACCAAAGCCGCCGAGATGACAAAACTGCTGGAGAATATCCACCGGGCGGTCAATATCGGCCTGGTCAACGAAATGAAACTGGTTGCCGATAAAATGGGGATTGATATCCACGAAGTGATTAAAGCCGCAGCAACCAAACCCTTCGGCTTCGTTCCCTATTATCCCGGCCCCGGATTAGGCGGCCACTGTATTCCTATCGATCCTTTCTATTTAACCTGGAAAGCCCGGGAATATGGTATCAACACCCGCTTTATTGAACTCTCCGGTGAAGTCAATTCCTCCATGCCGGATTATGTGGTCAATAAAACCGTATTAGCCCTTAACAAGGCTAATAAATCCATTAATGGCAGCCGCATCTTAATTCTCGGCATCGCCTATAAAAAGAATGTGGATGATATGCGAGAAAGTCCCTCAGTGCATATTATGGAAAAATTAAGAGCATTAGGGGCTAATATTGAATATGCCGATCCGCATGTCCCGCTCTTCCCGAAAATGCGGGAGCATCATTTTAATCTAATCAGCCACCCTCTCACGGAAAATAGTCTCAGAGATTTCGACTGCGTTATTTTAGCCACCGATCACGATAAATTTAATTACGAATTGATCATCAATCACGCCAAATTAGTCGTCGATACCCGTGGCAAATATTCTCCCCATCACACAAACATTATCAAAGCTTAACTTAGGATAAGATTATGCTGAGCATTATCAACGACAGAAAGATAAGATTTGCTTTAGTCGGCTGTGGGCGGATCGCTAAAAATCATTTCAATTCTCTGGAAATACATCAAGAAACGGCCGAATTAGTGGCCGTCTGTGATAACGATCAAGACGCATTAAACACGGCGGTAGAAAAAACCGGCGTCCCAGGTTTTAGCGACTTAAAGACGATGCTGGATAACATCACCGCCGATATCATTATCCTGACCACCCCTTCCGGCCTGCATCCAGAACAGACGATGGCCTGCTTTGATAAAGGTTTTCATGTCGTCACCGAAAAGCCGATGGCCACCCGGCTGGCTGAGGGGGAAAACATGGTTAAAGCGGCGGATAAAGCTGGAAAACACCTCTTCGTCGTCAAACAAAACCGCTTAAACGCCACCCTGCAATTACTGAAACGGGCGGTCAGTGAAAAACGGTTTGGCAAAATCCACCTGGTCCACCTCAACGTTTTCTGGACCCGTCCCCAGGCCTATTATGATCAGGCCGCCTGGCGCGGCACCTGGGAATTTGATGGCGGCGCCTTCATGAATCAGGCTAGCCATTATGTGGATTTAATTGAATGGTTAATCGGCCCGGTCAAAGATGTTCAGGCCATGACCTCGACCCATCTGGATATCGAAACAGAAGATACCGGGGTACTCAATATCCGCTGGCGGGATGGCACATTAGGCTCAATGGCCGTCACCATGTGCACGTATCCTCAGAACCTTGAAGGCTCCATCACCATCTTAGGCGAAAAAGGCACCGTCAGAGTGGGGGTTTAGCCGTCAATGAAATCCAGGAGTGGCATTTTGCTGACGAAAAAGAGTATGACCAGCAAGTCAAAGCCGCCAATTACGAAACCACATCAGTGTATGGATTTGGACACCCGCTCTACTATAAAAATGTCATTGAGGTGATGAAAGGCGAAGCCAAACCGATAACCGACGGTCGGGAAGGCTTAAAATCCTTAGAGCTGCTTATCGCCGCCTATTTATCCGCCAGAGATAATAAAACCATTTCCTTGCCTTTAACCTATTAAACCTGTGGAACCGGTCTCATGTCAGCGGAACACGTAATGATACATCCCAGCGCCATTGTGGATGCAGGGGCACAAATCGGGAAAAACAGCCGTATCTGGCATTTCACCCATGTCTGTTCTGGCGCCCAAATCGGCGAGGGTTGCTCCTTAGGACAAAATGTCTTTATTGGCAATCAAGTCACTATCGGCAATCACTGCAAAATACAAAATAACGTCTCGGTTTATGACAATGTTCATCTGGAAGACGGGGTATTTTGTGGTCCCAGCATGGTGTTCACCAATGTCTATAATCCTCGCTCATTGATTGAAAGAAAGAATGAATATAAAGATACGCGAGTAAAAAAAGGCGCCACCTTAGGCGCCAACTGTACCATTGTTTGTGGCGCCACCATTGGCGCCTATGCTTTTATTGGCGCCGGCGCGGTAGTGAATAAAGATGTTCCCGATTATGCCCTGATGGTGGGGGTGCCGGCCAAACAAATTGGCTGGATGAGTGAATTTGGCGAACAATTAGATTTACCGCTACACGGCCAAGCGACAGCTACCTGCCCGCACACCCATCATATTTATCAGCTCAATAACAACATTGTCGTGCGCATTAAATAATCAAGGACCAAGGCATGCAATTTACCGATCTGGCAGCACAGCAGCTTAAAATTAAAGATAAAATTGACGCGAATATCCAGAAAGTATTAGCACATGGAAAATATATTTTAGGACCCGAAGTCGCCGAATTAGAAGACAGGCTCATTGAATATACGGGGGCGCCATATTGCATTACCTGCGCCAATGGCACCGATGCGCTACAAATTGCCTTAATGGCGATTGGCATCAAACCCGGCGACGAAGTGATTACGCCGGGCTTTACCTACATTGCCACCGCTGAAACCGTTGCGCTACTGGGCGGAGTTCCGGTTTATGTTGACGTCAAGCCCACGACGTATAATTTAGATCCAGCCCAACTCGAAGCCGCAATTACCCCAAAAACCAAAGCCATCATTCCGGTTTCCTTATTTGGTCAATGTGCCGATTTTGACGAAATCAATGCCATCGCCGAAAAATATAATCTTACCGTGATAGAAGATGCGGCCCAAAGTTTTGGCGCCACCTATAAAGGCAAGCGTTCCTGTAACCTCACTACAATTTCCTGCACCAGTTTCTTCCCCAGTAAACCGTTAGGGTGTTACGGTGACGGTGGAGCTATTTTCACCCACGATAAAGAACTGGCAAAAATTATTCGTCAAATTGCCCGACACGGACAAGACAGACGATACCACCATATCCGAATCGGGGTGAACAGCCGTTTAGATACGCTGCAAGCGGCTATTCTATTACCCAAACTGGAAATATTCGATGAAGAAATGGCATTACGTCAGAATGTGGCAGAAAACTATCATCAGGCGTTGAACAATATCGGCATCATGACCACGCCGTATATTGAGCCCCACAATCTTTCAGCCTATGCGCAATATACTGTCCGGGTTAAAAACCGCGATGAATTGCAACGCAGACTAAAAGAGCAAGGCATTCCAACCGCCGTGCATTACCCTATTCCCCTGAATAAACAACCCGCAGTGGCCAGCCATATTGATCTGCCTGTTGGAGATGAAATTGCACAAGAAGTCATTAGCTTGCCAATGCACCCCTATTTATCCATAGATTTAATTAATAAAATTGCCAGTTCAATTTAAAATCTATGAATTATAAATTATTGAGGAATATATCTGGCTTATTACTCTCATCATTATTCAGCCAGATATTATTACTGCTATCAACACCGGTATTAACCAGACTATTTTCACCTGAAGAATTAGGTATTTATGCTTCATTTTCATCGCTTTTAAGTGTTTTTGCCGTCGGTGCTTGTCTTCGTTATGAGTTTTCAATCAGTGCATCAGGAAAAACGCGTGAAATTAATTCACTAATCACATTATCTTGCATTATTCCCATAACCATTAGCTTGATAGTTATCACTGTTATTGCAATATCTAATATCCCAGAAAAGATAATTATAGGAAATTATATATACTATATCCCGCTAGGTATTATCACCTATGGATTTTATCGTGCAGTCAGTTTTAATAGTATAAGAGACAAGCAATATCATGCTCTCTCTATCACTAAAATAACGCAAACCGTTGCCATGATTAGCACTCAAATCATTGGCGGTATTGCCCATTTAGGCGCAAGCAGTCTCATCTTAGGCCAAATATTAGGTCAATCATTAGGTGTTCTATTTTTAGGTAAAAAATCCAAATACCGTTTTATCATCAACAAAAATGAATTTAGAAAAATAAGACTACTGGTTAAGAAATATTATAAATTTCCGGTTTATGATTTTCCTGCGGCCTCAATTAACACATTAAGTAATGAACTGCCTCAATTATTTATCATGTCCACTTATGGACTAAAACCCGCAGGATTTTATTTAATTGCATCGAGAATATCAGGCGCCCCAATTACACTATTAACCCAAACCGTTTCGTCTATATTACAAGGATATTTAAAAGACACGATTACATCACCTTTTTTAAAGATAAAAAAACATTTTATTGCCTAACGCTCATTGCTATTTTATTTGCTATCGTGACATACTTCGCGGGCATACCCATTATAACCTTTATTTTCGGTGAAGAATGGCTTGAATCAGGTAAATATCTATTATGTTTAATACCGCACTTATGCGGACAAATAATATATTCATCGTTATCGATATATTTATCCATTTATGAACATCAGAAAAGCAATTTATTTATTCAAACAATATCGATTATATTAAGATTAATCGCCCTCCTTACTGGATATCTATTAGGCGATATTTATCTTACCCTGTTATTATTTTCACTCACCAGTTTTGTTCTTTATATGGCGAGTACAGTTTATATTTTAAGATTATCTTTCATGCGTAAAGAAGGTTAAAATGAAGAAAAGTAAAAATATAATAAAAATAATTCCCTATATCATTATCGTGATGATTGTCAGCTATACATTTAATAAATATGCTTATGAATTAGATGAATTCAACGGGAATATAAGAAGTCTGGTCATGAAAGGGAAATTTTCTCAACGCGAATTTAATAGCAATGGTTTTCCATTATCCCATTCACCTCATATTCCTAAGCCATTCCTATCCCCATTTTATGTTGTTCACTATGGCCTGATATACTCTTCTTTAGGTTTAAATAAAGATAATGTTAATATATTATGGCGAACCGATTCATCCTTACCCGGCTGGAATGTACCCCCACCTGAATTCAATCAAGAAGAACTGATAGCTAATTTTAAGTTTTCAGCCGACTGGTTATTAAATAATATAAAATTATTTCATGGTGAAAATCATTACTTATATGATTTCGATTGGTCATATAAAGGCTATAAAAACAATAAACTCTTTGCCCCTTGGTGGTCTGGATTAACCGATGCTTATGCCATTATTCTCCTATTAAGAGCTTATGACCATTTTGGCGATAATAAATATCTGTTAACTTCAAAATTACTCTATCAATCATCACTAGCACCTATTCATAAAGGCGGAAGTTTAACAACATTAGATAATATGCTCTGGATTGAAGAATATGTTGATCCTCAAGCCCATTCAGACCAATTGGCTTTTGTATTAAATGGTATGATCTACTCTACTTATGGTATCGAATCCTTTGAAAATTATCTAAACATAGATGAAAGCAAAAGATTATCCGATAATTTATATAAATCGATCAGCCATAATATATTTAAATTCGACATAAAAAACGAATGGTCCAGCTATGATTTAATTGGCAATCCCTGTAATATTAAATATCATAAAATACATACCCTTCTTTTAAAAGATCTGATAGATAGAAATCAAAATTTTAAAAATAAAAAAATAATAGACTTATATAACAACTGGAATAAATCCGCCGCTAATAGCGGATATTATTACATAAAACATGGCCCTATTAGTTGGGCATACTATCAATTTATCACTATGTATCTCCTGTCTATCTTAGTATTATCACTCATTTACTTCTTGATCAGAAAAAATGCAAAATAATATTAAAATAATCCTGAAAATATTTATCTATCAGGTTATTATCTACCTGAATTCAGTGCTTATATTAGAAACCTTTCATGAGATAAGAGGCTATAATATTACCCCACAAGGTTACTTAAGTATTTTTTTCTGCTGGATATCATTCTTACCACTCATTTTACTCAACAACCAAAAAATCCCGTGATGGTTTTTTTATGGTTAATCTATATCACTTACATTATACCCATATCAATTATATTCCCACTGATTAATTCGGCCTCTATCAATTCAATCATTTTCGTATGCACAATAAACATATTATTTTTCTCATCAATATTATTTTTTCGGATAATAGATAGAATAACGATGCCAAAACTAAAAATTCCGTGGGATTTATATAAAATACTGATAATAGGATGTGGTATTATTGTACTCTTATTCGTCATTAGTAATCCTGGATTAAGTTTAATACCCCCTAATATCTTTAAAGTTTATTCCGTGAGACAGCACTTTAAAGACAGCACACCGCTACTCACTATGTACATCATCACCAATGGGGGATATGTTATTTCACCATTGCTACTATTAGCATCACTCTATATAAAAGGCCCTATTAGATATATCCTCATTACAATAAGCATTATGATTTCCTATTTAATCTACAGCTCTTCAGGATTAAAAAGCATAGCATTCATGAATCTCGCTGTTATCGTTCTATTCTTCTATATAAAAGGAACAAGATCGATAAGTAATTCAGTGATAAATATCATTCTCTATTTATTCCTGACCGCCGGGATATTATATTTTGTTTTCGATTTCTATGATCCACTGATACATTGGCTACGCAGAGTATTCTTCACACCCACATTAAACACCTATTACTTTTATGACTATATTTACAACACTAATAGTGAATTTACGACAGAAGCACCTCAAATAGTTTCTCAGATCTATTATGGCACATCAGGATCGGCGAATACCGGCTTTATTGGAGACGGCATCGCCAGATACGGCACACTGGGTTTAATCATAAACTTTTTTATATTTAATATGTTGCTCTTTGCCATGAACCTGAGCTCAAAAAAAGTTCCATTTGAATTTTCAACAACACTCTATTTACCCTTTGTCTACACAATATCCAACTCAGCGATTACAGCACTGCTACTGACATATGGTCTGCTGGCATTAAGCATATTATTATTTTATTCCCGACGAAAACTAACAAAATATCCTTATGAAAATTACACATATGACCTCTGTGCATTCGCGTTTCGACATCCGTATTTTCTTAAAAGAGTGTTCTGCCTTACAAAAAGAACATGAGGTCTCCCTTATTGTTGCAGATGGTAAAGGTAATGAAGTCAAGAATAACATTGCTATCATTGATGTCGGTATATTACCCGGTCGATTAAATAGGATCTTTAAAACAACCAATAAAGTTTATAAAAAAGCATTAGAATTAGACGCTGACTTATATCATTTCCATGATCCAGAACTCATCCCTATCGGATTAAAATTGAAAAAGAAAGGTAAAATAGTCATTTTTGATGCCCATGAAGATGTCCCTAAACAAATTTTTAGCAAACCTTATTTAAATAAATTTACCCGGGTTATTATCTCTAAATTATTCTCCCTCTACGAGAAATATGCTACGCCTAAATTTGATGGAATTATTACAGCTACTCCATCAATAAGAGATAAATTCTTAAAACTCAATAACAACACCATAGACATAAATAATTATCCAATATTAGGCGAATTATATAATAAAAACGCCAACTGGCATGAAAAAGAAAAACAAGTCTGCTATGTCGGCGGCATTTCTGACATTAGAGGTATAGCCGAGATGGTTGAATCCCTCTCTTACCTTACAACAAATACGACAATGAAATTAGCGGGCAATTTTTCTGACAAAAATTTAGAAAATAAAATAAAAAGTATGAAAAATTGGCACAAAATAGATGAGCTGGGATTTTTAAATCGCATAGAAACCAAAAAACTTTTATCTAAATCTATTGCGGGTATCGTTCTATATCACCCACTCCCCAATCATATTGATGCCCAACCCAATAAAATATTCGAATATATGAGTGCGGGTATCCCGGTTATCGCTTCAAATTTCACATTATGGAAAGATATTGTTGTAAAAAACCATTGTGGCATTTGTATCGACCCATTAAATCCTAAAGAAATCGCTAATGCGATAGATTACTTGTCAAATAACCCTGATATAGCGGAAGAGATGGGTCGCAATGGGCTTATAGCAGTCAATGAAAAATACAATTGGGATATTGAACAAAATAAACTTAACAAATTTTACCAACACATTGGACGTTAATCGATATGAAAAAAATTATTACCGTATTAGGCGCCAGACCGCAATTCATTAAAGCAAGCCCAGTATCTCGCGCTTTAAAAAATCATAATAAATTTAAAGAAATTATCATTCATACAGGTCAACATTTTGATACCAATATGTCTGATATATTTTTTAATGAATTAGCCATCCCCAAACCCGATTACACCCTCAATATTCATGGCGGCTCGCACGGCGAAATGACCGGAAAGATGCTAATCGAAGTTGAAAAAGTACTTATCACAGAAAAACCGGATGCCGTCATGGTATATGGTGATACAAACTCGACTTTAGCTGGCGCACTAGCCGCGTCTAAATTACATATTCCCATTATCCATGTTGAAGCCGGCCTACGCAGTTTTAATATGCAGATGCCCGAAGAGATAAACAGAATATTAACCGATAATGTGAGTTCAATTCTATTCTGTCCAACAGACATTGCCGTCAATAACCTACAAGCAGAAGGCTTCGGCTCAAAGCCCGTTCATATCAGAAAAGTCGGTGATGTCATGGAAGATGCGGCTTTATATTTTAGCCAAATGGCCAAAAAACCCGATGGGCTGGATTCCATACAAAACTTCATATTAACCACACTCCATCGTGCTGAAAATACCGATAACCAAGCACGTTTAACTGCAATTGTAAACGCCTTAAATGATATACATAAAAGAATTGCTACTGTTATCATGCCAATTCACCCAAGAACTAAAAAAATGTTAGCGCAATACGACTTAAATTTAGATGTCCATTTAATTGAGCCAGTGGGATATTTAGAGATGATCTGGCTACTCAAAAACACTACTCTGATTATTACCGATAGTGGCGGACTACAAAAAGAGGCTTTTTTCTTCCGTAAACCTTGTGTAACCGTGAGAGATCAAACTGAATGGGTAGAACTCATTGAAACCGGCGTAAATAAACTCTCAGAAGCTGAAAATAAAAAAATAACCCAAGCCGTTCATAACATGATAGGGACTAATATGGACTCTATTCAATCCATGTATGGCGGCGGTATCGCCGCGACAAGAATTGCTGACGAATTAGAAAAATTACTATGAATATCGTCTATATAAACCATTATGCGGGTTCGCCGGACCTGGGTATGGAATTTCGCCCATATCATTTAGGGCAAGAGTGGATTAAATCTGGACATAATATTACCCTACTCGCAGCCTCTTATTCTCATGTCCGAACAAAACAACCCAAGCTGATAGATAATAAAAAAACCACCGAAAATATTAACGGATTAGAATATGTCTGGTATCCAACCCCGAGCTATAGTGGAAATGGGTTATCCAGAGTCAAAAATATTTTCTCTTTTTTGCGACAAATTTGGTTTGATAGTCATAACTTAGTCAAAAAATATCGACCTGATGTTGTCATTGCTTCAAGTACCTATCCGATGGATATCTGGGTGGCAAAACGTATTGCTCAAAAAGCTAACGCTAAACTGGTCTTTGAACTGCATGATTTATGGCCTCTTTCACCCATAGAATTAGGTGGCATGTCACCGAAACATCCCTTTATTCAATTATGTCAATTCGCTGAAAATGCGGCTTATAAATATGCGGATGTGGTTATTTCCATGCTTCCAAATGTACAAGAACATACAAAAGCACATGGATTAGACCTCAGAAAATTACATATTATCCCTAATGGCGTGGTTGTAGAGGATTGGACAAATCAGCTTACGCCATTAAACAGTTTACTAGAAGAACTTATTATAACCGAAAAAAATAAAGGACATAAAATTGTATGCTATAGCGGAGCTCACGGCCGCCCAAATGCGCTAGAAAAGCTACTAAAAACGGCTTCGCTTCTTCATGACAAACCGATAACTTTCTTATTAGTCGGCACTGGCCTTGAAAAGGATAAATTAATAAAGGAATCTCAATTACTGGGAATAAATAACGTTATATTCTTTGATCCGATCCCAAAAACTCAAATCCCAATACTACTCAATAAAATTGACATTGCCTATATAGGATTACAAAAACAATCATTATTCAGATTTGGCATCAGCCCTAATAAACTTATCGATTATATGATGGCGGGCAAACCCATTTTATGTGCGATTGATGCCGGTAATGACCCTGTTTCCGAAGTGAATTGCGGTATCACCGTTAAATCAGGCAAGCCAGAAGACATTGCTCAAGCCTTATTAAAACTCAGTGAGTTATCAACTGACGAATTAAACCAAATGGGGCAACAAGGTAAAATTTACGCTTTAGAAAATCACGCTTATTCCGTATTAGCAGACAATTTCATAAAGGCTACCATTAATCATGAATAATAAATTCCTTCCTTTTGCATTACCTGAAATTGGACAATCTGAAATTGATGAAGTTATTGACTCACTTAAAACCGGTTGGATAACCACCGGACCTAAAACCAAAAGATTTGAACAAGATTTTGCACAATATTTAGATTCTGATGTTGAAGCCATTGCAGTAAATTCAGCAACAGCGGGATTGCATTTAGCGTTGGAAGCCATTGGTATTCAGCCGGGTGATGAAGTCATTGTTCCGACCTACACCTTTACGGCAACCGCAGAAGTTGTCCGTTATTTAGGGGCTCACCCTGTTTTTGTTGACTCTTTACCTGACAGCCTGAATATTGACCCAATAGCAATAGAAAAAGCCATAACCGCCAAAACTAAAGCAATTATGCCGGTACACTTTGCGGGTTTATCCTGTGATATGGATGCCATTATTGCGTTAGCTAAAAAATTTAATCTACGAATAATTGAAGATGCCGCCCATTCATTTCCAACTTTATATAAGGGAAAGAAAATTGGCACACTAGACACTGATGTCACCGTATTCAGCTTCTACGCGAATAAAACCATGACGACAGCAGAGGGCGGCATGCTAGTCTCCAGAGATCCAGATATCATAAAAAGAGCAAAAATAATGCGTCTCCACGGCATTAGCAAAGACGCCTTTGATAGATATCAATCTAAAATACCTGCCTGGTATTATGAAGTGATTGAACCAGGCTATAAATATAACATGCCAGATATTTGTGCATCTATCGGCATCCATCAACTACAGAAAATAAACACTTTCCACAAGAAAAGAGAGGAGATGGCGAAACTCTATGATGATGAATTAAAAGATCTGCCCATTATCTTACCTACTAAGCCTAAAGAACCTAATAGCCAACACGCCTGGCACCTATATACCATAAGATTAAATGATGAAGTCAAAATATCCAGAGATGACTTTATCATAAAAATGGCAGAAAAAAATATAGGCTGCTCTGTCCATTTTATTCCACTACATAAACAACCCATCTGGAAAAACACCTATTCTCTTAATGAAAACAACTTCCCAATCGCAGAAGAAAATTTTAAAAGAATTGTATCTATTCCTTTATATACAAAAATGACAAAAGAAGACCAAATCTACGTTATCAAAACAATTAAAGAGATCTTGGCATAAATGACGACATATTATTTAGCTATAAAAAGGCTTTTTGATTTTATTTCTTCTCTCATTGGACTCATCCTATTACTCCCTATTTTAATCACTATTGCTATCTGGATAAAAATGGATTCAAAAGGACCCATTTTTTTCCGACAAAAACGAGTGGGCCAATATAACCAAGATTTTTATATTCACAAATTTAGGAGCATGACGACGGGATCGGAGCAAAAAGGACAACTCACTATCGGTCACGATCTGCGTATTACCCACTCAGGAAAATTTATACGCAAATATAAAATTGATGAATTAGCTCAACTGATTGATGTTGTTCGAGGAAAAATGAGCTTAGTCGGGCCAAGACCCGAAGTACCACAATTTATGGACAAATATCCAGATGATGTCAGAAACAAAATATTATCGGTAAAACCCGGCATAACAGATTTGGCTTCCATAGAAATGATCGATGAAAACCAAATACTAAGCCAATATAAAGATCCTCATCAAGCTTATATCGATATTATTATGCCAATAAAAGCCAAGTACTACTTAGAATATATTGATAAAAAGTCATTTTTCTATGACCTAAAGATCATTTTTAAAACAATTTACAAAGTAGTGTTTAGGTAATTAACCATTATGAACAAGAGAATGTTTTTCAATCAAGATAGATTAATCAAAACCCTCGTTCTTCTGATTGTAGATATATTTATTATCATTATTTCATACTGGCTAAGCATGTGGCTACGCCTTGACAGAGAAGTCCCCATCTACAGCTTACAACATTGGTTAACGATTATATTCACCATACCTTTAACGCTATTTATTTTCTTAAGAATTGGCTTCTATAGATCCATATTAAAATATGTCAACATGAGTATATTGAAATGGGCCATTATTGGTTCATTTCTATCTACTCTATTATTGACCGCAATTTCCTTATATCAACAAGCATTTTTACCCAGAACTGTACCAATTATCTATTTTTCTTTTCTGGTTATCTCACTCTGCGGCACAAGATTTGTCTATAGAACGCTACGTAATTTAATAAAATATAAAGGCGCGCCTGTTATCATATATGGAGCCGGAGAATCTGGCCGGCAACTCTTACCCATATTAAGAGAACATAGAGAATTCAACCCTATTGCTTTTATTGATGACAATATTAAATTACACAATTTATCTATTCATGGGGTTTATGTCTTCTCTCCAGAGAAGATAACAAATTTAGTAGAAAAATATAATATAAAGAAAATATTATTAGCCATACCCAGTGCATCAATATCTAATAGAAAAAAAATACTTGAAAGACTCCAAAAAGAGCATTGTGAAATCCTCACCATCCCAAGCTTCAATGATCTGGTTGAAGGAAAAGCGCAAATAAACTCACTGAAACGTGTTTCCATTAACGATCTGCTAGGAAGAGAACCGGTTAACCCACTACAAAGTTTACTCAGTAAAAACATCAAAAACAAAAATGTGCTTATTACCGGCGCCGGAGGTTCAATCGGATCAGAATTATGCCGGCAAATCATCACTCAATCTCCTTCGCAACTGGTCTTATTTGAATTAACCGAATATTGCCTTTACTCAATAGAAAAAGAGTTACAAAAGATAAATTCAGATAGAGATCTGAATATAGCGATTACTGCAATTTTAGGTGATATAAAAGATTCAGACAAGATAACCAGAATAATCAATAAATTTAATATTAATACCATATATCACGCTGCGGCATATAAACATGTTCCACTAGTAGAAATGAATACCATAGAGGGCATTAATAACAATATCTTTGGCACCCTCTCACTGGCTAAAGCCGCAGTTAATCAAAAAGTTGACAAATTCGTATTAATCTCTACTGACAAAGCCGTCCGCCCGACAAATACAATGGGCGCAACAAAAAGATTTGCTGAACTAATACTACAAGCTTTTGCTAAAGAGAACAGCCATACAAAATTCTCAATGGTTCGCTTTGGCAACGTCCTTGGTTCATCCGGTTCCGTTGTCCCCCTGTTTGAGAAACAGATAAAAAGTGGTGGACCGATAACCCTCACCCACAAAAACATTACCCGTTACTTCATGACGATCCCGGAAGCCGCCCAATTAGTCATCCAGGCAGGGGCACTGGGCAATAATGGCGACGTTTTTGTTCTCGATATGGGAGAGTCAGTAAAAATTTATGATCTCGCCCGAAAAATGATCCACCTTTCCGGCCTGACAGTGAAAGATGAAACCAATCCTCATGGCGATATCGAAATCAAAATTACCGGATTAAGACCTGGTGAAAAACTTTATGAAGAGCTATTAATTGGTGATAATGTTTCTGGCACCAATCACCCAAGAATAATGACAGCCAATGAAATTTTTCTGACTTGGGATAAATTAGATCCATTATTAAATAACTTAAAAACATCTTGTGAAAATTACGATTTTAAAAATATTAGGAAGATCCTCATCAATGCGCCTATTGATTTTCATCCTAAAGATTACATTTACGATCTTCTAAAATAAAATCCATAAATACACTCATGCCATGAAGCTGGCTAAAAGCCACATTACCGACATTAACCTTCTGGATAAACAATAATCCTACGAAACCTTTAACACACGAACAATTAAAAATCACATAATTCAGAAAACAAAAATAACAAGCCAACAAAAAACTCATTATTAGATATATCATATGCATTATACTTCCTTCAAATCCTCCCTCAATAAAGGAAAATGGTTAAACATCTGGAAATTATGGGGCTAGCCCCTTGGCATGAGTCTATAAATTTATGAAGCAATACTCAAATGGCTATATTCACTAATAATAAAATAACAGCCAATGCCTATGGACTCTCCTCTGGTGTCTTCTGGGGGCTAAGTGGCGTACTTTTCGCATTATTACTAAAAAACACCGCACTTTCCTGTTGTCTTTTCATTCCTATCGTACTCGCTTTCCTAAATGATATGATTTCATGTGGATATATGTTTATATATCTTATAGTTAAAGGAAAATACCGAGCGATATGCCTTATCCCCAAAAACAAGAAAAATGGGATAATTATACTGGCGGCTATATTTGGCGGTCCAATTGGTATGTCTTGCTATATTTTAGCTATTCAATACATTGGTATTAGCTACACAGCAACTATCTCGGCCACCTATCCTGCTATTGGCGCACTAACTTCTTTCTTCCTACTTAAAGATCGCATTCACCTTATCGGTATATTGGGACTAATATTAGCCGTTGTATGCACTATGATATTAGGTTACTCAGCATCAACTCAAACAATATCTGGCTGGATCGGCTTCCTTTTCGCTTTTATATGTGCACTAGGCTGGAGTTCCGAAGTTGTTATCAGCTCTTATGGCATGAACAAAGATATACCTGCTGATATTGCTTATTTCATCAGGCAATTATCATCCTCAGTGGGCTATTTAGTCATTATCATATTATTCATTCACTCTTTTCCTAGTATTGTAAATATATTCTCAAATACAAGATTATACTCCTTATTATTCTTCACTTCTCTGGTAGCCACGCTATCGTACCTCTTCTACTACAAAGCAATCTGCATGCTCCAACCCATCCGTGCGATGAGTTTAAACATCACTTACGCCATCTGGGCAGTCATCTTTGCTTGTTTGCTGGTAGATGAGCCTATCTCTATAAAACTAGTGCTCCTATGTGTAGGAGTCTCTGCCGGATCATTCCTGACTGCTGTAAATCCACTTAACATCAAAAAATTGATTTTGACTCTTAAATGAATGCGATTCTATTCGTATCAAGTTTAGGCTCGCTTTAATGTTATAGTTAAAGAAAACCACTAAAATTCTAATTACCTATAAAAAAATTACCTATCAATATCAAGCATTCCCTAATCTACACCAACCACTCCCCTCTCTTCTCTAGCCTTTTAGATAACAATCACTATTGAGTTTCTACACCTTCAAAGATTACGGATTTCAGAATCAGGAACATCGTTATCCCACCAATCACAATGCTAAATAAACATAATGTCACAATTAAGCTTTACTACCGAATGGATATCACGGAAATATGGCCACATCCCGAGACGAATGGAATAGCAACAAACCTGTTGAAAAATAAGGCATCATAGTACGTTGTTGGTAAGGTCTATCTGCCACTCCATGAGCAGTAATACAAATTTCAGCTAACTGTATTCTACCAATTAGTTAAACAAGTTGGCTGTTAAGCTTGACCCAGATAAGTTTACAGTCTAATCTCCCCTCAACTAGTTAAAAAATCTTATCCCCCATTACTTTTTGTTAAGACAGACAAAAGTATTGAAAAATCAGTGCAATAGATAAGATTACCGAACATTGCAGGCACTCTGGGAGCCAAAAACCTAGTGCGGTAGCTTTACTTAATGATTCTTAAGATGTTGATTTAGGTTTTTCATTTCTAAGATACATACAAGAAAACTTCTACATGTTAAGCAAAAGTTATTAAATAATTTCATTTAGTGGTTTTCGTTAAAATTAACCCATACTCAAAAACAATATATTGATTGGTCAAATTAATATGAAAGGCTTATCTTAGCCAGTGGTTCCAGTCCCTATAACAATGTGTATATCTAAACAACTTCTCCCTGTATATGACAAACCAATCATGCATTATCAGTATTGATGCTAACAAGGATACAAGATTTTCTTGTATTACAACTCATTGAAGATCAAATAAGCTTCAAATGCCTTTTGGGTAACAGAAGTAGCTTAGGAATAAAGATTAGTCATGCGCCGCTTAGAACAAATTTGAAGGATCAGCCCAAACATTCATTAATTCGTGATAACCAAGGAAATGATGTAAAAGTCTCTTCTATATAATGGCCTGAGCACACTTGGATAATGAAAAAACATTTAAGACAGGGTTCAATAAGGAAAGCCGTAATATAAATACATGCTATCTGTCAAATGCTCTTGTTGCTACACACAATGTTTCGTAGCCTTTCCTTAGATAACAACAAAGCCAAAGTTGTTAGCATAAGATTTTGCCGCTTTGGTCAAGGATGAGAATAACAACACGTTATCTATCGGCTATCGGCATTATGAATATGCCACATTAACTTTAAGTAAAAGAGAGATATTTAGTGAAAATACTCGTCACTGGTGGTGCAGGATTTATTGGTTCCGCAGTTGTGCGCTATATAATCAATAATACACAAGATAGCGTGGTTAACATTGACAAACTGACTTATGCCGGCAATCTGGAATCTCTTATCGAGGTCCTCAACAGTGAACGTTACTCATTCGGACATATCGACATCTGTAATCGAGTAGAAATGGACCGAATACTTGCTCATCATAAACCGGATGTAGTTATGCACTTGGCCGCTGAAAGCCACGTTGATCGTTCAATAAATGGACCTGCTGACTTTATCAAAACCAACATTGTAGGAACTTATATCCTCCTTGAGGCCATTCGCGCCTACTGGTCTGGATTGGATGAGGTACGAAAAGCCACATTCCGTTTCCACCACATTTCGACCGATGAAGTATACGGAGATCTTCCACATCCAGATGAAATCGTTCAGGATGAGAAATTACCACTATTTACTGAGACAACCCCTTACACTCCAAGCAGCCCTTATTCTGCTTCCAAAGCATCTAGTGACCATCTAGTTCGTGCTTGGCATCGTACCTATGGTTTACCAACCATAGTCACCAACTGCTCTAACAACTATGGCCCCTACCATTTTCCAGAGAAATTGATTCCGTTGGTTATCCTCAATGCGTTGGAAGGAAAACCTCTGCCTATCTACGGTAAGGGCGACCAAATCCGAGACTGGCTCTATGTCGAAGATCATGCTCGAGCCCTCTACAAAGTTGTCACTGAGGGAAAAGTTGGGGAAACCTATAATATCGGTGGTCACAACGAAAAGAAAAACATTGAGGTAGTTCATATCATTTGCGACCTCCTTGATGAAATCAAACCAAAAGCTCAAGGCTCCTACCGCGATCAGATTGCGTATGTAACAGATCGTCCGGGACATGATCGCCGTTATGCTATCGATACCAGCAAGATTAGCCATGAGTTGGACTGGCAGCCACAAGAAACCTTTGAGAAAGGGATCCGCAAGACCGTTCAATGGTATTTGGACAATCAAGCATGGGTCAACAATGTGAAAAGTGGTGCTTACCAATCCTGGATTGCCGAGCATTATGGGGAGAACAAATAATGCATATACTACTGTTTGGTAAAAATGGTCAGGTGGGTTGGGAATTACAACGTGCGTTAGCACCTTTGGGAAGAATTACAGCACTTAACGTTACTGCCAATGATTACTGCGGTGATTTCAGTAATCCGGCTGGGATTACTGATACCGTTCGGTTACTCAAACCTGATGTGATTGTAAACGCTGCTGCACATACGGCGGTAGACAAAGCAGAATCAGAACGAGAATTCACCGAACTACTTAATACCCGCAGTGTGGAGGCTATCGCCAAAGAAGCCCAAAAATTGGGGGCCTGGCTGGTTCATTATTCTACTGACTACGTGTTTGATGGCAGTGGCGAGCAGCCTTGGCGTGAAAATGACATACCAGCTCCTATCAATGTCTATGGCGAAACTAAACTAGCCGGTGAAATTGCGGTACAGGCTCATTGTAAGAAGCATCTTATCTTCCGAACCAGTTGGGTTTATGCGGCTCGTGGAACCAACTTTGCCAAGACTATGCTGAAACTGGGCAAAGAACGCGAGACACTCTCCATCATCAATGACCAATTTGGTGCACCGACTGGTGCAGAATTACTGGCTGATTGTACGGCTCATGCGATCCGCGTGGCACAACAGAAACCAGAAGTGGCTGGACTCTATCATTTGGTAGCATCGGGTGAAACTACCTGGTTCAACTATGCTCAGCATGTGTTTGAACAGGCTCGATGCGCTAGTGTTGAATTGGCTATCAGAGAAATTAAGCCAGTATCTACTTCCGCATTCCCTACTCCTGCACAACGCCCATACAATTCGCGGCTCAATACCGACAAGTTTCAGCAGACTTTTGATTTAATACTTCCTGACTGGAAGGCAGGAGTAGACCGCATGCTGACCGAAATTCTGGGGCAGTAAGCCAGTACTGACGATATTTTTATTTACGATAATCAATTAAACAGTATGACAACACGTAAAGGTATTATCCTTGCGGGAGGATCGGGTACCCGCCTTTATCCCGTTACTATGGCGGTAAGTAAGCAGCTGCTGCCCATCTACGATAAGCCCATGATCTATTATCCGTTGAGCACGCTGATGCTGGCTGGGATAAAAGACATTCTTATCATCAGCACACCGCAAGATACACCTCGGTTCAAGCAATTGCTGGGAGATGGTAGTCAATGGGGGCTCAATCTTCAGTACAAAGTACAGCCAAGCCCTGACGGTCTGGCGCAAGCCTTTATCCTTGGCGAGGAATTTATTGGTGAAGACGCTTGCGCCCTAGTGCTAGGGGACAATATCTTCTACGGTCATGACCTACAAAAGCAACTGGAACAGGCAACTGAAAAAACAAATGGCGCAACAGTCTTTGCCTATCATGTACTCGATCCAGAGCGTTATGGTGTAGTAGAGTTTGATTCTGAAGGGAGAGCTATTTCCCTGGAAGAGAAACCCCTAGAGCCGAAAAGTAACTATGCGGTTACCGGCCTCTATTTCTATGATAATCGTGTGGTGGAGATGGCTAAGGAACTTAAACCTTCCAAGCGTGGTGAACTTGAAATCACCGATATTAATCGTCTCTATCTTGAGCAAAGCAATCTATCTGTAGCCATGATGGGGCGAGGCTATGCCTGGCTTGATACGGGGACTCACCAGAGTCTGATCGAGGCGAGCAACTTTATCCAGACTATTGAAATCCGTCAGGGGCTTAAAGTTGCCTGCCCTGAAGAGATTGCCTATCGTAAAAAGTTTATCAGTGCTGATCAGATCATTGATCTAGCCACTCCATTGGCCAAAAATGCCTATGGTCAATATCTACTAAAAATGGTGGAAAGAGATAAACAATAAATTATCAAGGGAAATAACATATTCCCCCATACTCATACTTAAAGATATATCCGATGAATGTAATCAAGACAGCTATACCCGACGTATTAATATTCGAACCCAAGATATTTGGAGACGAACGCGGTTTTTTCTTCGAAAGTTTCAACCAGAAAGTCTTTGAAGAGGCAATTGGGCGTTCCACAACGTTTGTTCAGGATAACCACTCTAAGTCTAGTAAAGGAGTGCTACGTGGACTTCATTATCAATTGCATCCCTACGCTCAGGGTAAATTGGTGCGCTGTATCGCAGGTGAAGTTTTTGACGTGGCTGTTGATATTCGTAAGAGTTCTCCCACCTTTGGGCAATGGGTCGGTGTTCATCTGAGTGCAGACAACAAACGTCATCTTTGGATTCCAGAAGGATTTGCGCATGGCTTCTTCACTTTGACTGAAACAGCAGAATTTTTATATAAAGCAACCAATTATTATGCACCTCAGTACGAAAGAAGCATAATGTGGAATGATGAGAATCTTTCGATTGACTGGCCTTTAGAAATAGCACCTCAACTTTCCGCTAAAGACCAAACCGCTCCAGCATTTACAAGTGCACAATATTTCGAGTAAATGATGGGTACCATAGTTAAATTGACTCCCTCTCAGGTTAAATTCAGCGCAGCAAAAAATAAAACAATCCTTGAATCTGCGCTGGAATCTAACGTAGTACTAGAATATAGCTGTAAGAATGGTTCATGTGGCATGTGCGAATCACTTCTACTTGCTGGTGAAGTTTCCGATGAACAAGAGCGTGTATATAAGGCTGGCGAGCGTTTCTTGACTTGCCAATGTAAGCCTAGCTCTGATGAGATTGTCATAGAAGCTGAATACTATCCAGAGCTTGCTGAGCTAACGAAAAAGATTGTGCCCTGCAAAGTTAGTTCAACCAGCATAGCGGCAGATGAATATATGGTCATTAAATTCAGGCTACCACCCACTGTATCTTTTGCATTCTTACCCGGCCAATATATTAATCTTCATTATCAAGGTGTGGTACGAAGCTATTCCATTGCCAATGCTGCGGTTTCGGAAGGGATCGAATTACATATTAGACAAGTCGCCAATGGAGTTATGAGTAGCCTTTTATTCAACGAACTGGCTGTAAATACCCTGATGAGACTGGAAGGACCGCTGGGAACATTCTTCGTCAGAGACGATGATCGACCAATTATCTTTCTTGCTGGCGGTACTGGATTTGCTCCAGTTAAAGCCATGGTGGAAAAACTTATCGAACAAAATTCCAAACGTGAGATTCACATCTATTGGGGAATGAATAGCGAGTCTGATTTTTATTCAAACCTTCCAATAGAGTGGGCTACCAAGTATGAGAATATACATTATGTACCCGTGGTATCCGGTGAAGATTCTCAATGGTCAGGAAGAAGAGGATTCGTCCATAAGGCGGTAATGGAAGATTTTGATAATCTCTCAGCATTTGCCGTTTATGCCTGTGGATCTCCAATTATGATCGAAGCAGCAAGAACTGATTTTGTAAAAAATGGATTGTCTGGGAAGCACTTCTTCTCTGATGCATTCACCGTATCTAAATAAATGAGGAAATCATGAAGGCAGTAATTTTGGCCGGGGGCTTGGGTACTCGTCTGAGCGAAGAGACAGTGGTAAAACCGAAGCCAATGGTGGAGATTGGTGGAAAACCTGTCTTATGGCACATCATGAAAATGTACTCTGCTCATGGTATTAATGACTTTATCATCTGCTGTGGTTACAAGGGATATGTTATCAAAGAGTATTTTGCCAACTATTTCCTGCATATGTCTGACGTGACATTTTATATGGCAGAGAATCGGATG
The DNA here is from genome assembly GCF_019090985.1 of Photorhabdus akhurstii. Lineage (NCBI taxonomy): Bacteria > Pseudomonadati > Pseudomonadota > Gammaproteobacteria > Enterobacterales > Morganellaceae > Photorhabdus > Photorhabdus akhurstii. Next base: position 5,635,354 of record NZ_CP020335.1, read on the forward strand.
GAAGTGCATGAGAAGCGTGCCGAACCTTGGAATGTCACCTTGGTTGACACCGGGGATATCTCTATGACAGGAGGACGTCTGAAGCGGGTAGCAGATTATATAAAGGACGATGAAGCTTTTCTGTTTACCTATGGTGATGGTGTTTCCGATGTGAACATTCAGGCCACTATCGATTTCCATCGCAATCATGGAAAACTGGCTACCCTTACCGCCACCTTACCGCCGGGACGTTTTGGTGCGCTTGATATCAAGAATAAACAAATCCGCTCTTTCCAAGAAAAACCAAAAGGCGATGGCGCTATGATCAATGGTGGTTTCTTTGTACTCAACCCAAAAGTGATTGATCTCATCGATAATGATGCTACTACTTGGGAACAAGAACCGCTAATGACCTTGGCAGAACAAGGCGAATTGATGGCATATGAACATACAGGCTTCTGGCAGCCAATGGATACTCTGCGCGACAAACATTATCTCGAAGCATTATGGAAGAAAAGGCAGGCTCCGTGGAAGATTTGGGAGTAAACACTGTGATTGAAGCGAATTTCTGGCGTGGAAAACGTGTTTTTCTCACGGGGCATACCGGTTTTAAGGGGGGATGGCTCTCCCTATGGCTTGAAGAGATGGGAGCAATTGTTCGCGGTTATTCGCTACCTGCACCAACTGAACCCAGTCTATTTGAAGTAGCGAGCGTTCATAGAGGTCTGCTCTCTGAAGAAGGGGATATCCGTGATTTTTTCCATCTGCGTGAAGCTATAACTGACTTCAAACCTGAGATAGTCTTTCACATGGCTGCTCAACCATTAGTAAGACTCTCCTACGATAATCCTATTGAGACCTATTCCACTAATGTGATGGGTACAGTCTATTTACTGGAAGCTATTAAGCAAGTTGGCGGTATTAAGGCAGTTGTCAACATTACTAGTGACAAATGCTACGAAAACAAAGAATGGGTTTGGGGCTATCGTGAAAACGAGGCTATGGGCGGCTATGATCCCTACTCCAACAGCAAAGGATGTGCAGAACTGGTAGCTTCTGCCTACCGTAATTCTTTCTTTAATCCCAAAGATTATGAGCATCATGGAGTCGCGCTGGCATCGGTACGTGCCGGTAATGTGATTGGGGGAGGTGATTGGGCCAAGGATCGACTGATCCCGGATATTTTACGCTCTTTTCAAAATAGCGAACCTGCTGTGATCCGTAATCCGCATTCTATTCGTCCGTGGCAGCATGTATTGGAGCCACTTTCCGGCTATCTGCTATTAGCTCAGCACCTTTACCGGGACGGATGCGCCTTTGCTGAGGGATGGAACTTTGGCCCCAATGATAATGATGCCAAACCGGTACAGTTTATTGTTGAAACGATGGCTCAACTATGGGGGAAGAATGCCACTTGGAAACTCGATGGCGCAGAACACCCGCATGAAGCTCATTACCTAAAACTGGACTGCTCCAAAGCTAAGATGAGAATGGGCTGGCATCCCCGCTGGGATCTGGTCAATACACTGGAACGTATCGTCAACTGGCATAAGGCATGGTTGGCAAGTGAGGATATGCGTGAAACCTCGCTACACGAAATTCGTGATTACATGGCTGCGCAGTAAAATGAATCTGCTACGGTAACATGACTTTTGAGGTTTGTAGCCGTAACATATCGCCCCTTTATATTTGTTTGTCTGCCGCCCTAAGGCCCGCAAAGACAAGTAACATACCCCATGACAGGAATGAATTAATGAGTTCTCAAGCATTACGTGAACAGATCTCCTCGCTGGTTGCCCAGTATGCAGAGGAAGCGATGGCTCCTCAACCTTTTGTAGCCGGTACTAGCGTAGTACCACCTTCCGGAAAAGTAATCGGTGCCCGAGAACTACAACTAATGGTTGAAGCTTCTCTGGATGGCTGGTTGACCACTGGGCGTTTCAATGATGCCTTTGAAAAAAAACTGGGGAGTACATTGGCGTACCCCATGTGCTGACCACCTCCTCAGGTTCATCTGCCAACCTGTTGGCGTTAACCGCACTGACTTCCTATAAGCTGGGTGAGCGGGCACTTAAGCCGGGTGATGAAGTCATTACTGTCGCGGCAGGTTTCCCGACGACTGTTAACCCGTCTATTCAGAACGGTCTTATTCCCGTCTTCGTCGATGTGGATATCCCTACCTACAATATCGATCCGACACTGATCGAAGCAGCAGTGACCGACAAGACCAAAGCTATCATGATTGCTCATACTCTGGGTAACCCGTTTAACCTAACCGAAGTGCGCCGTATCGCCGACAAGTACAATTTATGGCTGATCGAAGACTGCTGTGATGCGTTGGGCACCCGATATGATGGCAAAATGGTCGGTACTTTTGGTGATATTGGTACTGTTAGCTTCTACCCAGCACACCATATCACCATGGGGGAAGGCGGTGCTGTGTTTACCAAGTCAGGTGAACTGAGAACAATTATTGAATCTTTCCGAGATTGGGGCCGTGATTGCTACTGTGCACCGGGTTGCGATAACACCTGTGGCAAGCGTTTTGGTCAGCAACTTGGATCTCTGCCTCAAGGTTATGATCACAAGTACATTTATTCTCATCTGGGTTATAACCTGAAAATCACCGATATGCAGGCAGCCTGCGGTCTGGCTCAGCTGGAACGTGTTGAAGAGTTTGTCGAACAACGTAAGGCCAACTTTACCTATCTGAAAGCCGGTCTGGAAAACTGTACTGAGTTCCTTGAGTTGCCAGAAGCAACCGAGAATTCTGAACCTTCCTGGTTTGGTTTTCCGATTACCCTAAAAGAGGCCAGCGGTATTAACCGTGTTGAACTGGTTAAATTCTTGGATGAAGCCAGAATTGGTACGCGTCTGCTGTTTGCCGGTAACCTGACCCGTCAGCCCTATTTTGCTAACCGTAATTATCGCGTGGTTGGCAAATTGACCAATACCGACCGCATTATGAATCAAACTTTCTGGATTGGTATTTATCCTGGCTTGACTAAAGATCACCTAGATTATGTCATTACTAAGTTTGAAGAGTTCTTTGGGGTTAGTTTTTAATTAACAACTAAATTAGAAGGGAATTGCAATGACAGAGAAACCAAAAACAGTTATCGTAAGTGGTGCCAGCGGGTTCATTGGCTCTCATATAATAAAAGCCTTATTGGACAAAAATATATTAGTCATTGCAATCACCCGTAATAAAACTGTCAGATCGTTATGCGAGAACTCACGCTTAATCTGGTGTGAATGGCAGGAGGTTGAAAGTTGTATTAATCATCAAAAAAAAGATTCTGATATTTTATCAGTAATCCATCTGGCTACTGTATATAAACGTGAACTTGATAATTTTATCGAGTTTGAGAGTGGAAATGTAACAAAACCCCTGCACTTACTTGAACTCACAGTTAAATATAATATACCAATATTCATTAATACTGATAGTTACTTTTCAAAACCCCATTTTAATTATCAGTATATGCGTCCTTATTTAATAACTAAACAACATCTGAATGAATGGGGTAAATTTTTATCTCATGAATATGGATTTTCATTCCTAAACATGAGACTAGAGCATGTTTATGGGCCTGGTGATAATAAAAAGAAATTTATTCCATTTATTTTAGATATGATGAAAAATAACTGTGATGACGTCAAATGTACAGATGGATTGCAACGTCGAGATTTTATTTATATATCAGATGTTATTGATGCTTTTATGACGATATTAAAAACAAAATGTTTGCCTATTTATTCTGAATATCAAGTCGGACTTGGGTATTCAATTTCTATGAAAGATTTTTTAGACCATATAAAAGCGTGCATTCCTCATACAAAGACAAAAATTGAATACGGGGCAATTGCTCATCGTAATAATGAAATAATGGATTCTTTCGCCGATATATCTTCATTATCTGAATTAGGATGGTGTCCGAAATTTGATTATATAAAGGGTATACGGGAATTAATAAAATATGACTAATAACTCAGTACTATTAACCCATAAGTAAAAGTACATAGATATACTTGATATTATGTATGCGTGATAATGAAATCATTCTTATATTATACAGATATAATTTTACTAAAGAGACTCGGCTAATTCTGCCTTACTATTATCTAATTGATAGACAATATTAAATACCATAGAAAAATAAATCATACTTAATAATAAAGGTTAAAACATATCAACCAAAATGGTATTAAAATGTGTGATGGATTTGGGAAATGGCCTTATCTCTATAAATGACCAAATTTTTCTAAATGGTAGAAAATACTAATAAAAGAAGCCTGCTTATTAAAGATGCTTTCTTAGGATTAAAAAAAACCAGTTATGAATTGACAATTCAATTACTTTCACTTACGTGAAAGTAGGTTTAACAAATTACCCGGATTCCTAGAATCACCAGAAAAAACCGAAAACACTGAGCCTGTCTGATTTTATTTTCAAATTAATTTGAAAAAACCAGTGGTATAAATTGTATTGAACTATTCAAACTTTTGGACGAAGCCAAAATTAGTACGTGTTTGCTGTTTGTCAATAATCTAAACATGAATTCTATTTTGCTAACTACAATTACTGTATGGCTTTCTCTAATACAAATCGTATATTAATCAAACTTTCTCGATTAATATCTAACCGGGCTTAACCAAGCAACACCGTGATTATGCTATTACTAAATTTGATTAGAAGGAAAGAGCATAGCTCTTCACAGATATTATATGAAGATTACTGAGTTAAAATTAAACGGTTGTTATTTGATAGAACCAAAAAGGTTCACTGATGACAGAGGTGCTTTTGTAAAAACATACCATAAAAGGATTTTTGAAGAGAATAACCTAAACTTTTCGTTTAAAGAGGAATTCTATTCGATATCAGCAAAGAATGTTATTCGTGGAATGCATTTTCAGGTTCCGCCAGAAGATCATGAAAAAATAGTTTATTGCCCAAAAGGTAGAGTATTAGATGTTTTCCTAGACATTAGATCTGAATCTCCTACTTTTGGTCAATTTATGGCTATTGAACTTAACGAAGAAAATACATTCCAACTATATCTTTCAAAAGGTATCGCACATGGTTTTTTATCATTAGAAGACAATTCAATCATGGTGTACAAAACATCAACTGTATATTCACCGGAATTTGATAAGGGTATAAAATGGAATTCTTTTGGATTCAGTTGGCCTATTTCAGGGCCAATATTATCTGCTAGAGATGAGCAATTTCCACTATTTTCATTAAAATTAGAATACTTCTGATAGACCTATAAAAATAGCAATATTCGAATCACCTAGATCTACTGGTCAATTTCTTACAAAGACTGTAAATAATAATATTAGTATATCGAGTATAAAACTATATTGTAAATGATATGGGAAATCAAAGGAGCAAGTCGTATCCGACGAAGAGATGCTTCGGACGTGTTTTCCTCTTCATCATATTGCAGTGAATTTCCTGAATAATACCAAGAAGTTTAAGGCAGGATTAAAAAGGAAGCAAAAGAAAGTTAAATGAGTATATGCTATCCTCCTAGTAGCCTTACAGCACAAGGTGTTTCATAATCTTTCCTTACTTATATTCTCAATACCAGTGGTCATAAGAATGAATATTGCAAAAAAACTGTATACTAACCTCAATATTCATCATCAGATGCTCTTATTGAGTAACTTATTGCTATAGCAAGAGAAAATTAAATTAGTGCTAATATTTATATTTTTAAAAAGATTCTTATACAAAATATCCAGTTTTTCTGGAATTGACTTTCATGTAGGAGTAACACTTACCCTTAGATTATGGTCTATTACCGCTGGTGGGTTATTATTAATTCTTACCCCAATATATTTAAGTTCTGATGAACAGGGCTATTATTTCACTTTTTCTAGTATCATCGCAACCCAGGTATTTTTCGAACTTGGTTTTAACTATGTTGTAGTTCAAATGGTTGGCCATGAAATGGCTGGGCTTAGTTATAATATTCATTCTGGATTAAAAGGGGATGTGCGTAGTATTGAAAGAATAGTTAGTTTAATTAAGCTATTAAAAAAATGGTATGCAGTCATTTCAGTGCTATTTTTTTTCATCATATCATCAAGTGGATATTATTTCTTTGATACTCATGGCAAATTATCATCCAGAGATTGGGCTACTGCGTGGTTTATCTTAGTCAGCTGTTCGTCTTTAAATCTTTTTATCAGCCCTTTTTTATCTGTTCTTGAAGGAATGGGCCTAGTTGGGCAGGTTGCAGCTATTAGATTAGTGCAATCTGTTATTGGTCATTCCGGGCTTTTTTTCCTGCTCTGGAATGGTTATGGGCTCATTGCTATTCCTATACTGAGCGGGAGTATGGCAGTGATCTCTTGCTGGCTCATCTACCGGCATCGTCATATCTTTTTTACAAATTCATTTTCTCAAAAACATGCTAAGATTTCATGGAAAAAAGAAATTTTCCCATTCCAATGGCGCATCGCGTTAAGTTGGCTTAGCGGATATTTCATATTCCAATTATTTAATCCCGTTATCTTTGTAAGCCAAGGTGAAATTGAAGCAGGGCGAATAGGTTTGACCCTCACTATTTTTACAACCATGCTGTCTTTATCCATAAGTTGGGTTACAACTAAAACACCAGAAATGGCACGCCTTATCGCAGAAGGACACCGTGGTAAATTGAATAAACTATTCAAAAATGCTTCTATTAAATCAGGTGTAGCAAATCTACTTATAATATTACTATTTTTATGTATAATACTTATATTAAAGGCATATAATACTCCATTTATTCATCGTATTGCCAATTTTGAAATATTATTAATGCTTTTTATTATTTCTATTTTCAATCACTTTATATTCTGCGCTGCTACATATATGAGAGCTCATAAACAAGAGCCAATGGTGTGGAATTCATTGATAACTAGTATTATTAATGTGCTATTAATGTTTTTATTTGCAAAGATCAGCAGTACTGCTGTAATTGCAAGTTATGCATTTGTTATTATTGCAATAAGTTTTCCTTGGACTCTTATTACATTTCTTAGATTTATTAAAAGGAATAGGTAGTTTTTCATGATCTCCAATATCGATATATCCATTTGCATTCCGACTTTTAATAGAGCACACACATTACGCTCTTTATTATCATCTATTGAAAGTGAAATAAATAGCTTGCAATACTATCAGATAGAAATTGTTATATCTGATAATGCTTCAACTGATGATACGGCCAGACTTGTCGAACATTTTTCTAAGAGACTAGATATTGTTAACTACGTGAAACTGCCGGAAAATCGTGGTCTTGGTTACAATATCAATAATGCCATAAATACAGCGAAAGGAAGGTTCTGCTGGTTGATGGGAAGTGATGAAAAGTTATATCCAGGCTCGCTAGCAAAGATAATAAGTGAATTAGAAAGTGATTCTGATATTCTGATTGGTAATCCAATCACAAACAACAGTGAACGTATATTTTTTAGAGAAAAAAAATATAATTATTCGGTGGATTCTCCGCAAGAGATAGCTAGATTTATAGATAACTGTACAGAGTTATCTTCCTTTTTCGCTTTTATCAGTACCATTGTTGTGAAAAAATCATTTTGGAATAAATGTGAATTTCCTTTAGAGTGGATAAACCATACTTATACACATTTGCTTAGATTGGTTTCTATAATAAAAGCTGGAGAGACAAAAATAAAAACCTTAGGATATCCAATTGTTATAACAGGGAATGAAATGAATGAATGGAACAAAAGGATATTTAATCATTTTTCGCTAGACAATGAAACATTATTTCTAATTAGCCATTCAATATTTGAGGATAATTCAGAAATAAAAAGTGCAATATCTGGGCTGATTAGTCGTCAATATAACTCATTTAATATATTATTATCACGCAGTGCTGCAAGCAAAGAAGAATGGAACACTTTAATTCCGATTCTAAAGTATCTGGAGATTGGAAGTGGAATGTATAAAAAAGAAATTTACGATCCTATTTTGTACATAATGTATCGCACGGCTAAGAAATTTAAGGTTATAGTTAAGAAACTGAAGGCTATTTAAAAATGAAATATAATACTAAATTTAGTTTAGTACTTGCAACCTTAGGAAGAATTAACCCTGTTGATGACTTTCTTCAGTCAATCTGCGTTCAAGACTATCCTATTGAATTAATTGAAGTAGTTGTGGTAGACCAAAATATTGAACCTGTTTTAGATGATGTTATTCGCAAATATAATGACCATATTTCGATCACACATATAAGATCTAGCGTTACTGGGCTATCAGTAAATAGAAACATTGGAATTAGGCACTGTTCTGGTGATATTATATCTTTCCCTGATGATGACTGTTTGTATCCTGCGGATACGCTTAGAAAAGTTGCCAAATATATGTCAGAAAAAAAACTTTCCTTTATTCTTGGCAAAATATGGGATAATAAAATAAATAAGGATGCCTTCCGCTCATGGCCTTCTAAAAATAAGCGTATCACAAAGTGGAATTTTTATCGCCTTACGTCATCTATAACTCTTTTTACCAAAGTTCATGATATATATTTCGATGAACGGTTTGGTGTAGGTGCAAAATATGGCTCTAACGAGGATACTGCTTTTATCTATACATTATTGTGTAACTCATATTCAGGAAATTACAATAAAGATGTTGTTATATATCATGAGGATCAACCAATAAATAAGTTGCCTATGAATAAAGTAGCATCTTATTCCTATGGTTTTGGTAAATTTTCTAGATGTTACTTATCAGTGCCTATTCTTTATATATTCTTCTTATCGCTACTATTTCAAATAATCAACATGCTAATTTCATTTGTTAAGATTGATAGAGACAGTCTTATTTATCGATTTATTTCTTTTAAGAAAAGGCTATATGGTTTTATGAGTGTCAAATAAAAAATAGGAATATTGGCTGGAACGGAAAGTATGAATACTATAATTAAGCTATTATTACTATCAATCATATCTTCATTTTTTATACCATATAAAGTATATCCTTATTTTATTATAGTTTTTATATTTTATTGTTTCACATACTTTATATATAAAAAAAAATGTGTTTTAATTAGATCTGTTACTCTATTATTTTTAGTTTCTTATTTAATATGGGGGAGTGCAGTATTATTATCGACAATTGATGTTTCTAATATAGATTTCTCCATTAAACTAACAATTAATAATATTGCACTAATAATTTTATTTATTATATTATGTAATAGTAATTTATCTTCGAGGACTCCAAATTACATATCGACATTTTGTTTTTTTGTCGTGTTAATTAATTCTACCCAGCTTTTTTTTGATATATACTCTCATAACATTTGGCTTCTCCCATTTAATTTAGAAACATCTGCAAGTTCTGATATTTTAAATGAAATCCCAAGACTCATAGGAGAACAGAATAAAAACATATGGGCAAGCAAAGTAGTGTTAATTTATGCTATTCATGTTTCATTATTTTCTTTTAGGTTTGAAAGGAGCAAATTCAGATTTATACTTAGTTCTGCATTTTGTACCTTTTTTATATTTTATTCATGCTCAAGAACAGCACAATTTATTTTTTCATTGTCTTTGATGGTTAATGTTACAATGAGTAATTTCTTTTCTAAGAAAAATAAATTTATTATTTTTTTTATAATTACGGCCGCTTTTTTTTATGCATATCTTTCTCAGGAGCATAGATACTCTCATTTAGATTTTTCTAATTTATCATCAGGCCATAACGGTGATGGATTTAAGGCTAGAATTATACTATGGATGACATTATTCAATGCAATATATGATTTTTCATTTTTAAATATAATGACGGGACATGGAATTTTATTTGCATCTAGACTTAATGGATGGGTGTTTGCCGAATCGAATATGCATAATGTTTTTCTAAATATGTTTGTAGATATTGGTGTTATCGGTCTCGTTCTGTACACACTTTCCCTTATTTCATTGTATTTTTTCTTACCATTACGAGATAAATTCTCTAACAATTTAAGGTTAAAAATTTCTCTCTTTTTTCCTTTACTTTTTTGTATGCTGGTACAATACACAGGGTATGACTTTGATGTAATATCGTATATTGCCCTTTCATTGATTGTGCTTTCGATTGATGGTAAAAAACGTCACTCTTTTGTTCGTTAAAATTGGCCTGTAATGAGATATAGAATAAAATGGTTAGATATGGAATTATTGTTCCTACATATAATGCTGGTGTTGATTGGAAGCATTGGTTAAGTATAACCACTAAGATTAACAATAAAAAAAATATTGTTGTGATCGATTCATCTTCATCTGACAGTACTGTGGATACTGCATTGCAATATGGCGTAAAAACTATTTCAATTCCAAAATCGGAGTTTAACCATGGAGGGACAAGAAATAACGCATTAAAAGCGCTTAGTGACATTGATGTTGTCGTATTCTTAACCCAAGATGCTCAATTAGCTACCGAAGATGAAATCACGAAGTTACTAAAATGTTTTATCGATAAAGAGGTTGCTGCTGTATATGGTAGACAGATTCCTCATGCAAATGCTAATCCTTTAGCAAAGCATGCTAGGTTATTTAACTATAGTGATAAAAGTTATATAAGAAGTAAGACTGATATAAGAAAGTTTGGTATCAAATCAGCTTTCATGTCAAACTCTTTTGCTGCATATAGAACATCAGTATTCCATGAATTAGGTGGATTCCCAGAACACACAATTTTAGCCGAGGATATGTTCTTAACCGCTAAAATGATATTATCTGGCTATAAAGTGGTGTACTGCTCAGAAGCTGTTGTATATCACTCACACAACTACTCACCTTGGGAAGAATTCCGCCGATATTTTGATATAGGAGTTTTTCATACTTGTCAGTCTTGGATTCAACAAGAGTTTGGCGACGCTTCTGATGAAGGGATAAAATTTGTGAAATCTGAGTTGAACTATCTATTGAAGAATGCACCATTATGGATTCCTAGGGCTTTACTCACAACTGCGCTTAAATTGATAGGTTACAAACTTGGTAAAAACTATCGTAGGATTCCCAAAAGTTGGTGCCAAAGATTTAGCATGTATAAGAGCTACTGGATACAACAATCATTAGCTGAGAGAGGCTTACAGAAAAATATTTAAAGCCATACTTGGTGAGAAATGCCAGTGAACTATTTTGCTGATATACAATATTACGGTTACCTAGCTAGTCCTCAAGTTTTGAATAAGAAAATAATTGCAACTTACGGCAGAGTACTTATTTGTCACTTTGCCGAATACTCTTTCGAATTTAGGTAAATATTATTATGGATTCAAAAGAAATGATCCGGCACTCCAAGGACGGACATCTCGAATATGGAAACTATTCAGCATCTGTTAACCGTTTTTCTCTGATGGCAAGTGACCTTCTCGCTATGGCTGGTGCTTTTGTGCTTTCATGGTGGTTTGAAAGTATTCATACCGATATTTCATTCTCTCTCGTTTTTAAAAGTGGATCGGATGTGGCCAGGGCATGGAGCTTTCTGGCAATTAGTTTAGCTACGCTTCTCTGGTCCTGGGGGCATCTGCGACATTACACTTATCACAAACCATTCTGGAATGAGCTAAAGGAAACGTTGCTGATGATCATCGGACTAGCTGTAGCCGATTTAGCGATAGTAGCTATCTCTAAATGGAATTTCTCTCGTTACCAGTGGGCAATGTTCTGGTTGATTGTCATGTTTGCTCTGCCATTTTGTCGATGGCTGACTAAACTGTTATTAATTAAGCTTAGATACTGGAACATGCCAACTATCATCATCGGCAATGGAAATAACGCTCGCGAAACTTATCTAGCTATATTCAGCGAGCGTTTACTTGGCTTTGAGGTCATAGGCTTTGTTGCTCCAGACAATAATTGTGCTGCTAGCCCGGTGGAAACGCTTCCACTCTTCCATCTCACACCTGAACAATTGCTTGAAAAGCACCATCAATATAAGATCTTCATCGCCCTTGAGTATGAACAGAACGAGCTACAAGACGAGTGGTTGCGTTATCTCTCTGCTCATGGTGTGCGTAATATCTCAGTGATCCCAACCTTACGTGGAGTGCCACTCTATGGCACAGATGTCTCTTACTCTTTTAGCCATGAACTTTTGATGCTGAGGGTTAAGAATAACCTAGCTAGGCAGTCATCAAGTATCCTAAAGCGTGGTTTTGATATTGTCGTTTCTTCCCTTCTGTTAGTACTCCTTTCCCCTCTATTTCTCTTTATCGGCTGGAAGGTTTCCCGTGATGGAGCATCTCCTTTCTATGGTCATGAGCGTATAGGGCAAGGAGGGCGCCGATTTAAGTGTTTGAAATTTCGCTCTATGATTATCAACTCTAAAGAAGTGTTGGAAAATCTGCTCAAGACAGATCAGAACGCCTTGGAAGAATGGAAGAAGGATTTCAAGCTCAAGAATGACCCAAGAATCACTCCTATCGGCCACTTCCTACGTAAGACCAGCCTTGATGAGCTTCCACAGTTGATCAATGTACTGAGAGGAGAGATGAGTCTCGTTGGCCCAAGACCCATTGTTCAGGAGGAACTTGAACGCTACGGAGATGACAAGTCATATTATCTCATGGCGAAACCTGGTATGACAGGGCTATGGCAGGTAAGTGGACGTAACGATGTTGACTATGCGACGCGCGTATATCTTGATAGCTGGTATGTAAAAAATTGGGCGCTCTGGAATGATATTGCGATTTTGTTTAAAACAGTCAATGTAGTGATTAAACGAGATGGTGCTTATTAAGCATAAGATAGAGATGTGTGCCATAATATCTTTATAATTGCATTGTATCCTTGAAAAATAAATAGTTTGTTTATAGGTTCTTTAATAAGAATATTCGAAAAATGAACGTTTAAGTCCACATGCATCTTAATTAAATACTATGACTGAAACAGGCTTTATTCCTCCAGTTTCTTTAGACAAAGGGAGACACTGGTAACTTTTATGAATAGGATTTAAATAACCGTTAATATAAAACCTATATGCTAAACATCCTTTTATTTTTACCTGAGATAATAAAGAATTGTATTGGCTAAGTTATCATGAGCTTAGAAATAACTAACAAAGTACACAGGAATATTTAAATGCCAACCCTAATCACCGGCGGAGCCGGCTACATCGGCTCACATACAGTATTGGCGCTTCTAGAAAGAGGAGCTGATGTTGTTGTTATTGATAATCTGTGTAACTCATCACCCGAATCTCTTCATAGAGTTGAAAAGCTTACTGGCAAATCAGTGAAGTTTTATCAAGGTGATATCCTTGATTTAGATTTACTGAATCAAATCTTCCAGGAAAACAACATCGAATCTGTAATTCATTTTGCCGGTTTAAAAGCGGTTGGTGAATCCACCAGAAAACCACTTGAATATTATCAGAACAATGTTACTGGCACTTTAGTTCTGTTGCAGGCTATGCGTACCAATGGCGTACATAAATTAATTTTCAGTTCGTCCGCAACGGTTTATGGTGATCCAGAATCTGTACCACTCACGGAAAATGCTAAGGTTGGTGGTACAACTAACCCTTATGGCACCTCTAAGCTGATGGTCGAGCAGATTCTGAAAGATTTTGCCGCAGCCAAGCCAAGTTTCAAAATCACCAGTTTAAGATATTTCAATCCTGTTGGTGCTCATCCATCAGGTATGATTGGCGAAGACCCTAACGGTATTCCCAATAATCTATTACCTTATATCACTCAGGTTGCTATTGGTCGTCTGGAATGTTTATCAGTGTATGGCAACGATTATCCAACCAAAGACGGTACCGGTGTTCGTGATTATATTCACGTAATGGATTTGGCTGAAGGCCATATTGCCGCCATTGACTATCTGGATAAACAGCAATCCTATGAAGTTTTTAATTTAGGAACAGGTGCTGGTTATTCTGTACTTGAACTACTTCATGCTTTTGAAAAGGCATTAGGTAAAGATATTCCATATAAAATTACAGATAGACGTCCTGGGGATATTGCCGAGTGTTGGTCTGATCCGTCTAGAGCTCTCGATATCCTTGGCTGGCAAGCAACGCGTAATATTGACGATATGATGCGTGATAGTTGGAATTGGCAAATAAACAACCCCTATGGATATGGCAATCAATAATGGTGATATTTAAAAAACTAAAAGGAAATATAGATAAGAACCCTCTTTTCAGATATGTCCGATTTATCCTACTTCCTTCAATTCTTTCTTCAAAAGAGGAGATTAAGAGAAATAAGAGATATCACAAATATAATCTAGCTGCTTTGTATGCATTCCAGGAAGCGATGGAAAGTATTAACAAAACATTCTGGCTAGACTGGGGAACTTTGCTTGGTGCAATAAGAGAAAAAGACTTTATCGTACATGATAATGATCTGGATTTTGGCATGTACTTATCTGATTTTTCAGATGAAATTGAAATATCCTTAATCTCCAAAGGTTTTAAGAAACTCAAAAAGTTTGAGAAAGATAAAGGGGAAACAGCACTCGAATATACTTATTCCTTAAGAGGTGTACAAGTAGATATCTTCTTCTATTCTAAAAAAGAAGAGCACATGATTTGTCATCACTTTGGTGACTTTGGAGAACCGAAAATTAAAGGCAGTATTAAAGAAGGAGAATGCACTACTTTCGAGAATTATTGTCCTTCATTCGAGTTAACTAATACCGAGTTTAAAGGTAGAAACTTTCTTATACCTAAAAATACTACTGAGTATCTAACTAACTACTATGGTAAAGATTATATGATACCTGTCATAGAAACGGAGTACATTCCTGATCGATACTCATACACTAAGCCAATTGGGGTAGGAAAATATTATTTCTATTAATTTCTTATTTAGAATAAAATTAGCTATTTTATAATCATGAATGACTTTCTCTTTTGACGAAATGAAAAAAAATATTAATGAAATCAAACAGTTTGTTGCAAAGCTATTTAAGCTAGAAGTAAATGATAAATTTGAAATCTCCGTGATCGGAGGTATGACCAACAGTAATTATTTGGTTAAATTAAATAACCAAGAGATAGTTTTGCGTGTGCCAGGCAGAAAAACAGAATGTTTCATTAATAGGTATCACGAAAAAGTCAATAGCGAATTAACTTCGTCCTTAGGAATTAATGTGCCAGTATTCTATTTTGATCACAATACTGGCTTAAAAGCAACAAAGTTCTTAAGCGGCTCTGAAACCTTATCACCAATTAACGCAAGAAACTCAGCTAATATTCCATTGATTAGTAAGCAGTTAAAATATTTACATCAATCAGATCTAGCTTTTAATAATTCATTTAATGTCTTTACTGAATTCCATCGTTATTGGTCATTACTCCATAATAAAATTATTCCTTATCCTTTTGAACATACAGCAGAAGTATTGGATTTTTTCCATCAGATTGAAGCTATTTTAAACAATCTTGGCTTAGAGCATCGACCTTGCCACAACGATTTAGTCGCTGAAAATATTCTAAAATTAAATGAAAATGTCTATTTTATAGACTGGGAATATTCAGGTATCAATGATCCTATGTTTGATATAGCTGCACTATTTCTGGAATGTGGTTATACACAAGAAGAACAGAAACTATTTCTAGCTGAATATTTTGGGGAAAATATAATGCCAAATGCATTAGAAAAGATATTATTGTTTCAATTTTCCCAAGATGTTCTCTGGACAATATGGACAATAGTAAAAGAGGAAAATGGTGAAAAATTTGGAAATTATGGCATTAACCGCTTAAAACGGGCTTATAAGCTAATGGAACAGTACAAAAATAGCTATGTTCACTAACTTTAAAGCAGCTGCAAATGCCTATGGGCTGTTTTCTGGTGTTTTTTGGGGGTTAAGCGGCGTGCTTCTAGCATTATTGTTAAAAGATAGCGTCCTTTCCTCTTATTTTCTCATCCCCATTGTACTTGCCTTCCTGAATGATATGATTTCATGCGGATACATGTTTATGTATCTTGTACTTCAAGGAAAATACAAAGCAATACGCTCTATCCCCAAAAATAAGAAAAATGGGATCATTATACTGGCAGCTATATTTGGTGGCCCAATGGGCATGTCTTGTTATATTTTAGCTATTCAATACATTGGTGTTAGCTATACAGCAACCATTTCAGCCATTTACCCTGCTATTGGTGCTTTAATTTCTTTTTTTCTACTTAAAGATCGTATTCATCTTATCGGTATATTGGGATTAATATTAGCCGTTATGTGTACCATGATACTAGGTTACTCAGCATCAACTCAGACAACATCTAGCTGGCTCGGCTTTCTTTTCGCTTTTATATGTGCATTAGGTTGGAGTGCCGAAGTTGTTATCAGCTCGTATGGGATGAATAAAGATATACCTGCCGATATTGCTTATTTTATCAGGCAATTATCATCCTCTGTAGGCTATCTAGTAATTATCATACTATTAGTTCAATTTTTTCCTAGTGTTGTACATATTTTCTCAAATATGGCATTATACTCCTTATTATTTGCAACTTCTCTGGCAGCAACGATGTCATACTTTTTTTATTACAAAGCGATCAGTATGCTCCAACCCATCCGTGCTATGGGTTTAAATATCACTTATACTATCTGGGCAGTGATTTTTGCTTATTTTCTTATAGACGAACCCATTTCAGTAAAGCTATTGCTCCTATGCATAGGTGTCTCTACAGGTTCATTCCTCACCGCTGCAAATCCACGTAATATCAAAAAGTTAATTTTGACACTAAAATGAATGCAATTATATTAGCAGCAGGTTTAGGTTCTCGTTTTAATAACCTAACCAAAGAAAACCATAAAGCCTTGCTACCCATCAATGATATACCTAATATTGAACGTACTATTCAATATTTACATGAGTTTGGTATACAAGAAATACACATAGTTACTGGACATATGGCTCACTTATTCGATTATCTTGTAGCCAGATATGATTGTAACTTAATTTATAATCCTAACTATGCCAATTATAATAGTATATATTCTTTCTATTTAGCATCTGATTTCTTCAAGAATTCACTTGTTATAGATGCCGATGTTGTTCTACTAGATAATATCTTTACCTCTTTAGAACAAAGTACCTATTACGTTATCAAACGACCTAAAAGTGAAGATGCTGAATGGATACCCGTATTATCTAAACAAAATTTAATCAAAGACATCCAAGTTAGTAATGCTAATAAACCTTCTCTTTTAGGTATCTCGTATTGGGATGAGGTATCATGTGAAATTATTAAGAAAGAAATACCAAAGTTCTTAAATAAAGAAAATTTGGAAAACAGCAAGTTATATTGGGATAATATTCCAATCATGCTACTTGATAAAATTAAGGTTGGTATGCATTTAGTAGGAAAAAATCAAGCAGCAGAAATGGATACTATAGAAAACTATCATTACATTTGCGATACAATGATCAAAGCATGCTATACATCATCTTAACTTGAACCTGAGACTATAATTTAGATTGTGTAATTGCCTGTTTTTAATATGTTTCTTCCAACACCATAGGACAGGCAAATTATGGACAAAAAGTTTAAAGTGCTCGCAACCGAACTGGCTAAAGGCGTCAAAACCGAAGCAGATCTCAATTAGTTTTCCTACATGCTCACTAAGCTGATCGTCAAAACTGCGCTGAACGCGGAACTGACTATCTTAGATATAAGAAAATGCACCAAAATCAGGCTATAATACCCGTAACAGTTACTCATCTAAAACGTTACTCAGTGATAAGAACCAGCGCAGCGACTCAGTAGAATTGTCATCTCGGATAAAACATATTGCAGTGAATGTACTGAACAACACTAAAATATTTAAGGAGAAGATTGAAACAAAAGCATCGACGAGCACAGCCTATCTATCTGAAATTCCTGCCAAGCAAGCCCTCCCGTAATCTTTTCCTAAAATACCATCATTAAAAAATAATCTATCACTAGATCTTAATAATTCACTATAAAAGTATTATTAAAATAATTAGTTTATTGGTCATTTTTTTATGAAAACAGAAAACTCAAGAGAGCTACTCAATGATGTAATAGAGTGGGATATATGTAATTGGAGTCACGCTTTAAAATATTGGCAGGACCATTCTAACCTAGAATTAAAGTCAGCTAATATTCTAGAACTAGGAAGCCGAAATGGTGGATTATCACTGTGGGCAGCATTAAATGGAGGTAATGTTTTATGTACGGATTTAAATGGCCCTACTTCAAAAGCACAGGAGAAACATAAGCGTTATAATATAGAAAATAGAATTCGATATGGTAAATTAAGTGCATTAGATATTAAATATAGGAACCACTTTGATATTGTTATGTTTAAATCAGTATTAGGTGGTATTGGTTATAATTCAAATAAGTCAGCACAAAAAAAGGCGATTAATCAGATTTTCCATTCATTAAAAGAGGGGGGTGAATTTTGGTTTGCAGAAAATTTAATCGCATCACCATTGCATAAGTTTCTCAGAAAAAATTATGTTAATTGGGGCAATGCTTGGGGCTATGTTACTGTCAACGAAATGACCGAGTATCTATCAGCATTTTCAAATGTTAATTATACAACTTTAGGTTTCCTTGCTACGTTTGGCAGGAATGAATCTCAAAGAAAATTTTTAGGGATTTTAGATAATAAAGTTCTAAATAAGGTCGTTCCTAAACATTGGCACTATATTATAATCGGAGTGGCAAAAAAATAATCCAGAGAATCTCTAAAGAATTTAGTATGTTAGATTATATCTAGTGATGTTTTTTCACTTTTAAGTTTACTGACAATCAATCGATCCCCCCAACAAGGAAAGATCTTCCAACAGATAAATAGGAATATCGATGAAGATCCCCCTGCATCCCTTCCTGATTTCTGCTAACCTGTGCTCCTTGTTTCTAGGGGGCATTATGCTAAATATCGTCTTATTTGAACCTGAAATCCCACCTAATACCGGTAATATTATTCGTCTTTGTGCTAACACCGGATTTCAATTGCATCTGATTCAGCCTCTGGGGTTTACCTGGGATGATAAAAGGCTACGTCGAGCCGGGCTGGATTATCATGAGTTCGCCAATGTTAAACAACATCATGATTATTTTACTTTTTTAGAGAATGAAGGATTAACAGGAGTGTCTTCTGCTCGTTTGTTTGCTCTCACAACAAAAGGAACTCCGGCACATAGTGCTGTAAGTTATCAAGCCGGGGATTATTTAATGTTTGGGCCGGAAACCCGAGGGTTACCACCTTATGTATTGGATAATATGCCACCACAACAAAAAATTCGTATCCCAATGCTAGCAAACAGTCGCAGTATGAATCTTTCCAATTCAGTTGCCATTGTTGTTTTTGAAGCTTGGCGGCAATTAGATTATCAGGGCGCTATCATTAGAAAATAGTGTGCCAATAATCGCTACACACTTCTGTAATGGTTCAACGTGTTATTGACTATATCACGGCAATTTTTTCCTCTTTGCGTGGGTCACAGAAATTCAGTATAGGAACCGCTCTGCACCAGACCCACGGTGAGAACCAAACAACCCTTTTCGTCATGTTCCTCAGATAGATAAAGCATGGTACGACCATGATAGTTATCAGCTCAATATTCCAATATCACATCCGACAGAAGATGGACAGAGTACAACAGGCTTTGACGATGTAAGTGGCAGAATGACCATGATGTATCGTTAGGAAAGCAGTAAGACATCAAGGACATAGTTTTTATCCTGGGTTTTCTGAACAAGTTTTTGCGCTAAATCATCATTTATCACAGGACGTAGGTGCTATGATTAGTATAACTTAACCCTATTGAGGAATTTTTTCTCTTTGAAAATCGATTCATATAACTTAATCGGGGTTGCTTCCCTCAAGTGATCGACTATTTAGATCATAATAATTTAATAAAGTTAGCATTAAGGTAACTCATTTTCATTGATATATATTGGTTACGCTATGAAAGCAAAAAGTTCAAAAGAATTTCTCCATGATGTCATAGAATGGGACATATATAACTGGAGTTATTCCTTAAAATATTGGCAAGATCATTCTGGATTAGACTTAAAATCAGCTAATATTCTAGAGTTAGGTAGTAGAGATGGTGGGCTATCATTATGGGCAGCATTAAATGGAGCAAATGTCTTATGTACTGATTTAGATGGCCCCACGCCAAAAGCACTGGAGAAACATGAACGTTATCATATAGAAAAGAGCATTCAATATGATAAATTAAACGCATCGGATATCAAATATAAGAACCATTTCGATATTGTTATGTTTAAATCAGTATTAGGTGCTGTCGGTTATAATTTCAATAAAACAGCACAAAAAGAAGCTATTAATCAGATCTTTCATTCATTAAAAGAAGGAGGTGAGCTTTGGTTTGCAGAAAATTTGGTTGCATCACCATTGCATAAATTCCTCAGGAAAAATTATGTTAATTGGGGAAATACCTGGGGCTATGTTACCGCCAGGGAAATGACAGATTATCTATCAGCATTTTCAAATGTTGATTATACAACATTAGGCTTCCTTGCTACGTTTGGCAGGAGTGAATTTCAAAGAAGATTTTTAGGGATGTTAGATAATAAAGTTATAAATAAAGTCGTCCCTAAACATTGGCACTATATTATAATAGGCGTAGCAAGAAAATAATTTATAAAAGCTCTAAATAAGTTAAGCATGCAAAATCATATTTCCACATTTAATATGTGAAAATATGATAATGATTACTAATATCTATATTTCGAAAAATCAAATTCCATCACCATACTCAAAGCCATTGTTAATACCATTAAAGTGTTGGTTCATATCCAATGATGGCTTTTCACTTTCAGGTTTACCGACGATACGGGCAGGCACCCCAGCGGCTGTTGTGTGTGGTGGAACAGAGCGCAGTACAACTGAACCTGCGCCAATTTTCGCCCCACGGCCAATTTCGATATTACCCAATATTTTCGAACCTGCGCCAATCATCACCCCTTCCCTGACTTTCGGATGACGATCACCCCCTGTTTTACCAGTACCACCAAGAGTGACGGATTGCAGGATAGAAACGTCATTTTCCACTACTGCCGTTTCACCAATCACTATGCCTGTAGCATGGTCAAGCATAATGCCACAACCAATCTTTGCCGCCGGGTGAATATCAACGCCAAAAGACATCGAGATTTGGTTTTGCAGATAAATAGCCAATGCCTTACGCCCTTCTCCCCAAATCCAGTGGGCAATGCGATAGGCTTGTAGAGCATGAAATCCTTTGAGGTACAGCAGAGGAGTTGAGTATTTATCTACGGCGGGATCACGTAGACGCACTGCTATGATGTCGCGGGCAGCAGAGACAATCATCTTCTGATCTGAACGATAAGCCTCTTCTACAATCTCTCTAACCGCAATAGCCGGCATAATCGGCGTAGCCAGCTTATTAGCCAACATATAGCTTAAGGCACTACCAAGATTTTCATGCTTGAGTAATGTTGCATGAAAGAAACTGGCCAACATCGGTTCACATTCAGCCAGTGCTCTCGCTTCTGTTTTTATGTTCTTCCAAACTTCGTCCAATTCTTCTAGCGACATATTTTTTACTCTCACATTTAGAACCTATTTCATTAGATTTTTATTTAAGAGCGTACATTATCGCTCTCATCCTTTCTGGCTCTTCCTAATAATGCCTGAGCAGCTTCTTTCACATTTTTATTGCAATAGAGTATCTGATAAATTTGTTCCGCAATCGGCATTTCTACATTGGCACGATTAGCCAACGCACGTACTTCTTTAGTATTGCGATAACCTTCAACAACCTGTCCAATCTGATCCTGGGCTTCTTCGACGCTAATTCCCTGCCCCAGCATCATGCCAAAACGACGGTTACGTGATTGGTTATCAGTACAAGTTAAGACCAAATCGCCCAATCCCGCCATGCCCATAAAGGTAGAAGGATCAGCGCCAAGCGCGGCACCAAGGCGACTCATTTCCGCCAATCCACGCGTAATCAAGGCAGTACGAGCATTAGCACCAAAACCCATACCATCAGATATCCCCGCGCCAATGGCAATCACGTTTTTTACGGCGCCACCGAGTTGAACGCCAATAAAATCAGTATTCTTATAAACCCGAAAACTTTTGCCACAGTGGAATAATTGCTGGAGTTCGTCGCTAAAAGCAGATTCCGTCGCGGAAATAGCAATCGCAGTGGGTAAACCAGCCGCTAATTCTTTAGCAAATGTTGGGCCAGAGAGCACCGCTAGCGGTATTTCATTGCCCAATATCTCACGGGCCACATCTTGTAATAACCGACCGGTATCCGCTTCCAAGCCTTTAGTTGCCCAGACGATACGTGAATCAGACCGTAGATGAGGTTTCACCTGCTTTAATACTTCACCAAACACATGGCTCGGTATCACAATAAGAATGTTACGGCTTGCTGTTAATGCTTTTATCAGGTCTGTTTCAAGCAATAAACTATCAGGAAAGGAAACATCCGGCAGAAATGCCTGATTACAACGCGCCTGTTGCAATGCCCGGATATGTTCTGGGTTGTGCCCCCAAAGTACAACATTATGGCCATTACGAGCCAGCGTAATGGCTAATGAGGTGCCGTATGAGCCGGCACCGATCACTGTCATAGAAACAGTACTATTCATTAAGCTTCCTGTTCAGTTTGTTCACCGCCCTGAGACTGTTCTGCCTGCTGTTGCAGGTAGTTCATGAACAGGGCATCAAAGTTTACTGGAGCCAGATTCAGTTGTGGGAAGGTACCACGACTAACCAAGTTAGTGATGCATTCACGAGCATATGGGAACAAGATATTCGGACAATATGCACCCAAGCAGTGAGCTAACTGCGTTCCTTCGATACCTTCAATAGAGAAAATACCCCCTTGCTGTACTTCACATAGGAATGCTGTCTCTTCTCCCAAAGTGGCCGTTACAGTTACACGCAGAACAACTTCATAAACCCCTTGAGCCAACTCACTGGAAGCGGTATCCAGATCCAGTTTTACTTCCGGCTGCCATTCCTGTTGAAACACTTGCGGTGCGTTTGGTGCTTCAAAAGAGATATCTTTGGTGTAGATGCGTTGGATCTGGAAAGCCATTTCTGTATTGCTTTGTTCTGACATAATAATTGTTACCTTTAGATGTCCTTATTAAATTTTTTATGTGAATGTCTCCATTCACGCCCAAAATGATTACTTTTTACCACGCGCCAATGGCAAGTTTTCGCCTGTCCAACCCGCCAAACCTTCTTTCAAGGAACATACGCGCTCAAAACCGGCACGAATAAGATTCTCCGCCGGAGTACGAGATTCAATGCCATTCGCAGAAACAACAATTACAGGCTGCTTTTTATGTTTTTCCAACTCAGCAAAATTGTTGTCTTTAATTTCAGAGGGAGTCAGGTTTACTGAACCAATAATATGCCCTTTGCGGAAATCTTCACGGGAACGTAAATCCACGACGATGGCTTCTTCTTTGTTGATCAGATTAATAGCTTGAGCACGAGTTATCTCTTTGGTTTTAGAGAAGAAACCTCTCGATGTAGTCACAATAACGGCAACCAGCAGCGCAATCCAGATGAGGCTTAAGGTCATATGCTGGTTAATAAATTGCATGATTTCTTGCAGCATGGGGACAAAAACTCCCGTTGGTTAATAACAAATTTCTAAGGTTCCAGAGTATACCTTTGTGTTGCGTCAATTACAGCCAAATAGCATAAGCTCAATGCAAATTTTGCGGAGAGTTTCGAGAAAAAATAAAAATATCCTGAAAATGAAGCATTTTAAGTACCTTACCTGCATCTGCCCTGTCACACTCAATGCATACAGGAATTTCAGCAATAAATAGGCTAGTATGTTTATTACTATTCGATTTCGATGTTAAGACAGCATTATCTGAAAGTGTAAAAAATCAGCGTAGCATCTGGTAACTCTTTGTTCATCATGAAATAATCTAGCGCATACAGTAGCAAGGTATATTTACAGAAATGGCTGACAACAAGGAAATACATAGCCGTAATTATCGGCGCCATCAGAACTCACGGCGGAATAATATCTGTGCCTCGTTGTTCTATGCTTTCCTATTTGTTATTTTCAGCTTCAATACCTTTGCAAATCAAATTATCGCCAATAAAAATCAGCTGAAAGATCTCCAACAAGACATCGCGGAGAAAGAGAAAAGTGTACAACAACAACAGCAAAAACGTAGTTCTTTGCTAAATCAATTAAAAGATCAGGAAAATACCATTTCCACAATTGGTCAATCCCTACACAACACTCAAACTCAACTCAGTAAGCTGAATAAAGAGATTGCTGCTCTCGTCTCCAACATCAAAAAACTGGAAAAACAACAAAACGCGCAACGAGATATGCTGGCGCGCCAATTGGATGCTGCATTTCGTCAAGGGCAACATCAAGGGCTTGAACTCATGTTCAGAGGAGAAGAGGGAAAGAGAGGTGAGCGCATACTCGCTTACTATAGCTACCTTAATCAAGCCCGTCAGGACACCATTGTTAAACTTGAACAAACAACCGTTGATTTAACTGAACAAAAAAAACTTGAGCAACAGAAACAGGAAGAGCAAAAACAAGTTCTAACTGAACAACAACAGCAAAAGCAACAAATGGAAGTAGCCCGCAACGCTCGGCAGAAAACCCTAACTGAGCTGGAATCTTCCTTAAAGAAAGACCAAAAAAATCTCGCTGAACTAAAACAAAATGAAACCCGTCTGCGAGATAAAATTGCTAAAGCAGAACGGGAAGCGAAAGCACGTGCTGAACGAGAAGCCAGAGAAGCTGCCCGTGTTCGTGCCCAGATTGCAGCGAAACAGAAGCAAGCGCAGCAAAAAGGTTCCAGCTATAAACCCACTGAAGATGAACGCGCATTGATGGCGCGTACAGGTGGTCTTGGCCGTCCAGCGGGTCAGGCAATTTGGCCGGTCCGCGGTAAAGTGATACATGAGTTTGGTGAAGCGTTGCAAGGCGAATTGCGCTGGAAAGGCATGGTGATTTCTGCGCAAGAAGGTACTGAAGTTAAAGCAATATCCGATGGCCGGGTACTGCTGGCTGACTGGTTACAAGGCTATGGGCTAGTTGTCGTGATAGAGCACGGTAAAGGTGATATGAGTCTCTATGGCTATAATCAGAGCGCTCTGGTCAAGGTCGGCCAGCAAGTTCGAGCCGGACAACCTATTGCGTTGGTCGGTAACAGTGGCGGTCAGCAACAATCCGCACTCTATTTCGAAATCCGCCGCCAAGGAAGAGCGGTAAACCCACAACCGTGGCTTGGGAGATGAATCAGTTGAGACAACACAGGTTCACAAAAATTGGTATTACCGCTCTGCTTCTCTTGAGCCTACAAGCCAGTGCAGCCCGTCTGGCAATTGTTATTGATGATTTTGGTTACCGTCCTCATAACGAAAACAAAATATTGCAGATGCCTGTTGCGGTTTCTATCGCCATTCTGCCGGATTCACCGCATGGCAGGGAAATGGCTGAAAAAGCCTATAAACAAGGGCGGGAGATCTTAATCCATCTGCCAATGGCGCCTTTAAGTAAGCAATTGCTAGAGCCGGATACTCTCCAGCCAACCATGAGCAGTGAAGAAATTGACCGCATCATCCAGCGTGCAATACAAAAAGTCCCTTATGCTGTAGGAATCAATAACCATATGGGTAGCGCTATGACTTCGAGCTTGCCAGGAATGCAGAAAGTGATGCGCTCATTGTCTCGTTATAACCTCTATTTTCTCGACAGTGTGACGATTGGCAATACTCAGGCAACAAAGGCAGCGCAAGGCACGCCTGTCCGCGTTATCCGCCGTAATATTTTCCTTGATGATGTGCAATCAGAAGCGGAAACTCGCCATCAGCTAAATCGTGCGATTTCCATTGCCCGTAAGAATGGTTCCGCTATTGCTATCGGTCATCCTCATTCAACAACCATTCGTGCATTACAGCAGATGCTGCCAACGCTTCCCGCTGATATTGAGTTAGTTAGCCCAAGTAGGTTGTTAAGTGGCAAACCTGTTAGTGATAATCAGCATAAATGGGGCAAGCTGTGTGAAATAAAAGAGGCACCCATTACAGTTACCAGCCAAGATTATCTGGCCGTTATTGGCGATACTCTGGTTGATAATCCTATTGTGAACACGGTGAGCCGATATATCCAGAAACTAGCCGGAGATAAGTCTCAGGATAAAACAGAATAGAAATTCATATTAAGAAATAGCCAATTATCTTCTAATACTTCAAATAGGCGCTCAAGAACTAAAAGCGCCTATTAATTTTAGTGATAACTGATTCGATCGGTTAATCCCAATTCAGAATAACTTTACCAGACTGCCCTGAACGCATGATGTCAAAGCCTTTCTGGAAATCATCAATAGAGAACCGGTGAGTGATAATGGGTGTCAGATCTAAACCAGACTGAATTAATGTAGCCATTTTATACCAGGTCTCAAACATTTCACGGCCATAAATACCTTTGATAAACAAGCCCTTGAAAATTACCTGATTCCAATCAATTGCCATATCTGATGGCGGAATGCCCAACAGTGCAACACGGCCGCCGTGATTCATGGTATTTAATAAGGTACGAAATGCTGCCGGAGCGCCGGACATTTCCAAACCAACATCAAAACCTTCCGTCATGCCCAATTCCGCCATGACATCGGTCAGATTTTCCTGACTGACGTTCACCGCACGGGTGACACCCATTTTACGTGCCAGCTCAAGGCGATATTCGTTAACGTCTGTGATAACAACATGACGCGCGCCAACATGTTTACACACTGCCGCAGCCATAATACCAATTGGGCCTGCACCAGAAACCAGCACATCTTCTCCAACCAGATCAAACGAAAGCGCGGTATGAACAGCATTGCCAAATGGGTCAAAAATAGAAGCCAGCTCATCAGAGATGTTATCTGGGATTTTGAACGCATTAAATGCAGGAATAACCAAGTATTGAGCAAAACAACCAGGGCGGTTTACCCCTACGCCAATGGTATTACGGCATAAGTGAGTACGGCCACCACGACAGTTACGGCAGTAACCACAAGTAATATGCCCTTCGCCAGACACCCGATCACCAATTTTAAAACCCTTTACTTCCTGACCAATAGCGACAACTTCACCAACATATTCATGACCAACAACCATTGGTACAGGAATTGTTTTTTGTGACCAATCATCCCAGTTATAGATGTGCACATCCGTACCACAAATCGCTGTTTTACGGATTTTGATCATCACATCATTGTGCCCCAACTCCGGCTCGGGCACATCGGTCATCCAGATGCCTTCTTCTGGTTTTAACTTTGACAATGCTTTCATAGAGATGCCTTATGCAATTACGCTCAATTGCTTACCAATTCGCGTGAACGCCGCAACTGCACGTTCAATTTGCTCTTCCGTATGCGCGGCTGACATTTGCGTGCGGATACGGGCCTGATTTTTAGGGACTACCGGATAGAAGAAACCGGTAACATAAATGCCTTCTTTCAATAATTCTGCGGCAAACTCCTGTGCCAATTTTGCATCGCCTAACATGACAGGAATAATAGCGTGGTCAGCCCCTGCTAACGTGAAACCTGCTGCGGTCATTTTTTCACGGAACAGATTAGCGTTCTTCCACAGACGATCACGCAATGCATCCCCCTCTTTCAGCATATCCAGCACCTTAATGGATGCCGCTACAATCGCCGGAGCCAGTGAGTTAGAGAACAGATATGGGCGTGAACGTTGGCGCAGCCACTCAACAACTTCTTTACGTGCCGCGGTATAGCCACCGGAAGCACCACCTAATGCTTTACCTAAAGTGCCGGTAATGATGTCAATACGATCCATAACGTCACAATATTCATGGGTACCACGGCCATGAGCACCAACAAAACCCACAGCATGGGAGTCATCCACCATGACCAGGGCATCAAATTCATCAGCCAGATCACAGATAGATTTCAAATCAGCAATCACACCATCCATCGAGAACACACCATCGGTTGCAATCACAATATGACGTGCATTATCTGCTTTGGCTTGTTTTAACTGTGCTCTCAGTTCCTGCATATCATTATTAGCATAGCGATAACGCTTCGCTTTACATAAACGGACACCATCAATAATAGAAGCGTGGTTCAACGCATCAGAGATAATGGCATCTTCCGGCCCAAACAACGTTTCAAATAAACCACCATTAGCATCAAAACAAGAAGAATAAAGAATGGCATCTTCCATACCCAAAAATTCTGCCAGCTTTTTCTCCAGCTCTTTATGAGTATCCTGAGTTCCACAAATAAAACGAACAGAGGCCATACCAAAACCGTGGCTATCCATCCCAGCTTTAGCAGTGGCAATCAGCTCAGGGTGATTAGCCAAACCTAAATAGTTATTTGCACAGAAGTTAATAACGTGGCTGCCATCGGCTACAGCAATGTCAGCATTTTGTGCAGAAGTGATGATACGTTCATTTTTGAACAACCCTTCCGAATGGGCTTGTTCTAATTGTTCATTAATTTGCTGATAAAATGATGCTGACATTTATTTTCTCCTGATTTATAAATGAAGGGTCGTTAGATATTTTACTCATTGATCAGGCTACTGACGACACTATCAGGCAGATAATATTAACTTTGCTGTATCCGTCACGTCATGCGACCTGAATTACCATGATATTTCAGTATATTCCCCTGCTTAAGCTGCTGTCGTCATGGATGTTAGATGTTATTATAGACGCAATTTGCTTCATTAACCCGATTGTAGAGGTGAGTCGGATGATTATTGTCACTGGCGGTGCTGGATTTATTGGCAGCAATATTGTCAAAGCACTAAATGACGAAGGATATAAAGATATTCTGGTCGTGGATAATCTAAAAGATGGTACTAAGTTCACCAATCTGGTTGACTTGGATATTGCTGATTACATGGACAAGGAAGAGTTTATTGCCAGTATTCTGGCCGGTGATGATTTCGGTGATATTGACGCTATTTTCCATGAAGGCGCTTGTTCATCCACAACCGAGTGGGACGGCAAATATATGATGGATAATAACTATCAATATTCCAAAGAATTGCTGCACTATTGCCTTGAACGCGGCACTCCTTTCCTGTACGCCTCCTCAGCAGCAACCTATGGCGGCCGCACTGATAATTTTATCGAAGAGCGTCAGTATGAGAAACCACTCAACGTTTATGGTTACTCTAAGTTTCTATTCGACCAATACGTCCGGGAAATCCTGCCTCAAGCTGATTCACAAATTTGTGGTTTCCGTTATTTCAATGTATATGGACCACGTGAAGGGCACAAAGGGAGTATGGCGAGTGTCGCCTTTCATCTGAACAATCAAATCAATCAGGGACAAAGCCCAAAACTCTTCGCTGGCAGTGAAGGCTTTCAACGTGATTTTATCTATGTTGGTGATGCCGCGGCGGTTAATCTTTGGTTCTGGAAAAACGGCGTTTCCGGGATTTATAACTGTGGAACGGGTCGTGCTGAGTCTTTCCAGGCGGTTGCAGATGCGGTTGTTGAATTCCATAAAGATAAATCACTACCTGTTGAGCGTATTGATTTCCCAGAACATTTGAAAGGCCGTTATCAGCGTTTCACGCAAGCAGATCTGACTAAACTTCGGGCGGCGGGTTATGATAAACCATTCAAAACCGTTGCCGAAGGAGTAACGGAATATATGCATTGGCTTAATCAGGATAAATAATCTACTCGCTATGAAAATATTGGTGATCGGCCCTTCGTGGGTGGGTGACATGATGATGTCGCAGAGCCTTTACCGGACATTAAAGGCTTTGCATCCTAATGCAGAAATTGATGTGATGGCCCCAGCCTGGTGCCGCCCACTGCTGGACAAAATGCCGGAGGTCAATCAAGCATTGGCTATGCCGTTAGGTCATGGCGCATTAGCACTAGGCGAACGCCGTCGTTTGGGGGTCGCCCTGCGTGAACGTAAATATAATCGCGCTTATGTGCTACCAAATTCTTTCAAATCTGCCTTGGTGCCTTTTTTCGCCAATATTCCTCTGCGCACTGGGTGGCGCGGTGAAATGAGATATGGATTGCTCAATGATATTCGCACATTGAATAAAGAAGCCTTCCCATTAATGGTTCAACGCTATGCCGCATTGGCTTACGATGCAAAACCCAGTAGTGCGGCAGACCTGCCTCAACCACTTTGGCCTCAACTAGATGTCAGTGATGAAGATATTGCTGAATCCACCGCGGCATTCAATATTTCTGATCATCGGCCTATCATCGGTTTCTGCCCCGGCGCAGAATTTGGCCCGGCGAAACGCTGGCCGCATTATCACTATGCCGCGTTGGCTCAACAGCTTATTACTCAAAAGGGCTATCAAATTCTGCTATTTGGCTCAGCCAAAGATCACGAAGGTGGAGAGGATATCCGCAAGTCACTGACGGAAGAAGCTCGTGAACACTGTATTAATCTTGCCGGACAAACCTCTCTTGAACAGGCAGTCAATATTATCGCCGCCTGTGATGCTATTGTGACCAACGATTCTGGTTTAATGCATGTTGCCGCAGCGCTTAATCGCCCTCTGGTTGCACTTTACGGCCCAAGTAGCCCAGATTTTACCCCACCATTATCCGATAAAGCGGAAATTATCCGTCTCATTACTGGCTATCATAAAGTCAGAAAAGGCGACAGCGCACATGGCTATCATCAGAGTCTGATTGATATCCAACCAGAGCAGGTGATAGCTTCCCTGGAAAAATTATTACAAGCGGAGAACCAGAGTTAATGCGGGTTTTACTGGTTAAAACTTCTTCTATGGGCGACGTCCTCCACTCGCTCCCTGCACTGACGGATGCAGAAAAAAGCTTACCTGACGTCCGTTTTGATTGGGTAGTAGAGGAAGGTTTTGCCCAAATCCCTGGCTGGCACAGCACTGTTGATCACATTATTCCTGTTGCTATTCGCCGCTGGCGTAAAAACTGGTTTAGTCCAGAAATTCGTACAGAACGCCGTTTATTCAGAGAAAAATTAAAATTACATCAATATGATGCCATCATCGATGCTCAAGGGTTATTGAAAAGCGCATTTTTAGTCACTCGATTAGCTTATGGCCCTAAACATGGTTACGACCGCAAAAGTATCCGTGAGCCATTAGCAAGTTTCTTTTATGATTATTGTCATGCAGTCAGCAAGCAACAGCACGCCGTAGAACGTATCCGGGAACTGTTTGCTGTCAGCCTGGGTTATACCAAACCGGCAGCACAGGGCGATTATGGGATTGCCCGTCATTTTCTGAATCAGCCCCCAGAAAACCAGAGCAATTATCTGGTTTTTCTTCATGCTACAACTCGCGATGAAAAACATTGGCCGGAAAGCCATTGGCGACAACTTATTACCGAAATTCAGCCGACAGGTGTACGAATTAAGCTCCCTTGGGGCGCAGAACATGAATACCAACGTGCGCTGAGACTGGCAAAAAACTTCCCTCATGTGGAAGTACTACCAAAGCTGACTTTGGCACAAGTGGCCCAAGAGTTGGCCGGTGCAAAAGCGGTTGTTTCTGTTGATACTGGCCTGAGCCACCTCACTGCCGCATTGGATCGCCCTAATATCACGTTGTTTGGTCCGACAGATCCAGGACTAATTGGTGGCTATGGCAAAGAACAAATATCGTTAAAAGCGGGGGATGGGAATATCAAAAGTATTACCCCATCGAAGGTATTAACTCATCTTCAAAAAAATATTGGCTGATTAATGATTAAATATGAGGCGTTTCTGGTAGACGCCTAATTTTTTAGTTGTTAACTGAAAACAGATAATTCGCTATAAACCCTACCCCATATTATCTATTTTCCTATTCAAACGCTAAAATAAGCGATTTATAATAGATTTAAATAATTCCAAATTAGTTTAATAATATAAATATATTATTAAAACTGTTTTTATCGTAAATTATATTATACAAAATTGCTTTCAATTTAATCTTATTAATAAAATGAAATCTAATTTAAAAAAACAATACATTTAACACTTAACCTAATTTAGGCAGTATTATCTGCCCAAAATTAAGTGAATCTCTATTAATATCTTTATGTTAATTTTATTTTATTAATCACGATGACTTTTTAAATTGATAATATTCAGCCAATGTCATTCCTTTAACCTGTGGCTGTAAGTAGTTAAATAGTGCCTCTAGATCCTGATAAAGTAATTCAATCTGCTCTTCATTTTTAAATGTCGGGCTACCACCAGGCATAAATTCAGATGAATGCAGCATAAATTCAACATAATCACAGCCTTCTGCTAATGTCTGCTGGACCACCCTTTTCATTTGTTCCAGATTGCCTCCCTTTGGTCTTAGCCAGTTAACAGATGGAGAACGCTGTTTCCCACGTAAGCTGTCATATTTCTGTTTAAGGAAATTCATCAACGGAGGATGTTTATATTGAATACTCATAGGGACTTCCAGCAAAGAAGAATCCCCCTCTTTAGCAATATTCTGCAAGTCCATAAAATAGGCATAAGATGGAAAGTAACGATAATCAGTTCCACCGTTGCCATTAGGATCGCCTTTGGTGAAACGCCAATTAACCCGTGGTGTTACTGAACAATCGACTTGATACCCATATTCCACCAGCAATTCAGCATAATATTCATTAAATGCCCAACGACCTGCCCGATGGCTTAACATTTTAACCTGTAGTTTGTCTTCCAATAACTTAGTCATGAGATCAACTTTGGCTCTAACTTGTTCTTTTGGAAATTCAATCAGATAAGGTTTATAACGCATGTCATCGTCTGTAAGAGGAACAAGTGGTGGGTTATTCCAGGCATGTAAATGCATACCAATCTCCCCCTGTCCTCTGGCAATAATATCTTTGGCAAATTCAATGTATAAATCATCCATTGCCATTTCATAGTTCGTCAACCAAACTGGCTTAAAACCAAAATGCTCACATAAATGCTGAAATCTTGGTAAATAATAGGTATTTTTTGTCGAGATCTGACCGTGATTTTGCCACAGGTCATCGCCCTCAGTATCAATAGTGATAATAAATGCAGGTCGAGTCATCAGAATATGCCCACAATAGAATAAAATGATGGCTTTATAGTACGCAGATCTATAAAATAGTGCAATTCTCTTATCATCTATATAGTAGCTCTATATCCCATTGAATTCTATATTTCGTATTTAATCCTATCAGTAAGAAACGTTATAAAATGAAATCCTAGATCTTTCAGAAAGTTGTTTTTTTACTATTAAGCTCTCCTAATTTCTAAGATTTTCATTCATTAATTTATCTAAATAATCACTCTCAAAAAACGCATATAACCACTCTTACCTATTCATTAAGAATAGATATTTTACCAAAATAATATCTAAATCAAACTTCTTATACATATCCTCTGTAATTACAGGCGGTTCATAGCAGACAAACTTCATTTTCTCTGCAAGCGAATCAACTGTCAGCTCTGATTTATATTTTTCCAGCTCACCAACCATAATTTCATTGATTCCACCAGGACACATCGTGCTAACAATTGGCGTATCACAAATCAATGATTCAATCAGTACATTACCTAATCCCTCGCTATCAGAACTCAAGACAACCGCTTTAGCTCCACGGATAACAGGTAATGGATTTTCGAGGAATCCCGTTAAAATCACTTTAGACTGTAAGTTTAAATCCACAATTTTCTGCTTTATCTGTTGAGTAATAACCTCATCTCCGTGACCAACAATCAATAACTTACACGGAATATCTGCTTGCGCAAACGCTTCTAATAAACGATCATGCCGCTTAACCCGGTGAAATCTACCAACATGCAATAAATAGTTTTCATCCGCATAAGGGTTATTTTGCAGTGATTTTTGTTTAATATCTGGGATATTAAAAGGATTATAAATTGTCACCATTTCATTAGGAGTAAGTGACAAATTATTTTTTAAATCTCTCCCTACAGCATCAGATACACAAATTAAATTCCGGTTATTATATGTCCACTTGATTTTTTGTTTCTTGATCCAACGAGATAATCCCGTTTTATTACCAAGATATGAATTTGAAAATACCCCATGAATACAAAACCATACATTTAACCCCGCTAACACTTTTGATTGCACGACAATACGATCAGTTTTATGCAAGTTTGAGACAATCAATGCAGGGATGCCCTTGCGAAGAAAAACTTTTTCTAAAACCTTATCCATAGATTTAGCCCTACGGCAAATCTCAGTCTGTCTTCTAAAAGGCCCTTTGTACCTATCAGCATCAATGATCAGTTCAATACCATCAGGTATCGAATATTCACATTTCTCCGCCAAAGAGAGCAACGTAACATCATATCCCCTCTGTTGCAGACCATCACAAAGCCGGATAGTGACATTTTCTGCACCGCCACCAGGTAATCCATCAATGATAAATAATATATGTCCTTTCATGATGAAAGCACCTTTTCGTATAATCCAATGAGCTGTTGTGATAAATGTTCCGGTGTATAACAGAGTATTCCCGTTCTCGCTAATTCTGACATTTTATTATTCAAATGATTTGAAGGCGTATTCTGAATCGCTTCCGTAATATCTGAAATAGCCAAGGCATCACATACAAACCCGTTACTCCCAGAGTTAATAAATTCAGCGCCGCCACATGTCGTACTGGTTATTACCGGAAGCCCGCAAGCCATCGCCTCCAGTATCACATTTGGAAACGGATCATATAAGGTCGGCAACAACAAGCCATCTGCAAGCTGATAAAAGGGCAACGTCTTTTTTTGAATACCCATAAATCTAATTCGCCCATTGCATCCCAGCGAGTTAGCTAACTGCTTGTATTTCTTCTCTTCTTTATCTTGCCCTACAACTATCAAATAGGCATCAGTCGCACTCACTGCCTGAATCGCTGCTTTTAATCCCTTTCGCTCAAACCCCGAACCAACATAAACTAAACATTTAGCCTGTACGGGAAGGTTATGTTCTTTCCTTAATTGTATTCTCTGAGATTCAGTTGCAGGAAAAAATTGTTTATTGTCTATCGAATTATAAATAACCGATATTTTTTCCTCAGAAAGCCCAAAATCTGTCATGACCTCCCTTTTTACCATTTCCGAGTTACAGATAACCATTTTTAATTCTGGCGCCGAATACATCTTTTGTTCAGCATCCATTACATAACGATGGTAACGACTCGTAAAAAGCAATTTGCTTCGCCAAGGAGATAAAACACGCGCACGCTGCTGTAGCCAGCGCTGATGAACGCCATCACCCGCACGATAAATATCGCAACCAGCAATACGTTCATGACTTTGAACAAGATCAAACTGCTCTTTTTCCCATATTACTTTGGCTGCTTTAGCAAATCCTCTCTCACGGCTGATGCGTCCCCATTTATGAGGATTTGCTAAATGCACATGCCAATCAGGATTAACATCTCCCTGCCAGGAACGTGTAATAACGTTAAGCTCCAAATTTTCATTTCCCAAAGCTTCTAAGGCGCGGGAGACAAAACGTTCTGCACCACCATCCGGACGATATTTCTGCCGAACAATCGCAAGACGTACTAATTTCATAATAAATTTCTCCGGGCGGCTGCAATAACCATATCACTGGGAATGACATTCAGATAACGTATATCCGTTTTAGTATCAACATCATCAGGATCAGGTAAATCACCATAATCACCAGCCCAAATAACTTCACCTTTCGCTTCCCACGGACGCCAGAATACTAACTTTGATGGCCCAAATAAAGCGATAGCCGGTGTTTTCAACGCAGCAGCCATATGCATAGCAACGGAATCCATCCCTATGAATAAATTAGCCCCCTCAATCAGCACTGCAAGTTGCGGTAAAGTTAACTGGCCAGCAAAAGAAACTACTCTTTCTTTTGGACAGTTTGCTAAAATCTTCTCCACCATCTCCTCCTCCTTACGATCTGGCCCGGAGGTAACAACAATTGTCCAACCATCAGACTGCAATACACTAATCGTTTCACTCATCTTTTTTTCATCCCAGCATTTAAAAAGCCAGCGGGATGTTGGTTGCACAACAATATATTTTTGATTCACACCATGCTTACCAAGAAGCGCCAAAACAATCTCTTTATCCTCCTTACAGTAACTCATCGTCACTTTAGTGTTGATCAATGGAAGATTTAACAACGAAAGAGCTGACAAATTCTGCTCAACAATATGCAAAAACCGGCTATGCTCTGTCGGAACAAGATTTGTGAAACATTTTTTCCAAAACAGGCCTCGTCGTTTTACTAAATCAAACCCAATACGCACTTTTGCGCCAGTAAATCGTGCCACAAATGCACTATACCATTGATCAGCTAGATTAATAACCAAGTCGTATTGACGATATCTTAATCGTCTAAGCAATCTCCATCCATGACCAAGATGTGCTTTGGTTCCTTGTTTTTTCCATTGTCTATCTATAGAAAATAGATTATCTACAGAAGAAAAATCAGCCAATATTGGTTCGGTTTCTTTGTAGAGTAAAACATCAATTTCCACCTCAGGATAATTATCCTTAAGGGTATTAATAACTGGTGTAATTAATAATACATCACCATGATGTCGTAACTTTATTATCAGAATACGGTCAAATTGAGCGTGTAATTTACTCATTGCATTCCCAGTATAAAGATAAACGAAAAAGCTGCCGCGACCATGTGCAGAAGCTGCAAAAAATCCGTGCTACTTTCATATTAATAGAAGCACGATCTTGCCTAAAAATCCTAATTTACCTTTCTAATTCTGTTCAGATTCTAGAAGCCATACGCATTTTCATACTTTCTTTGAAGCAATGTGATACTATTGGCGCTAATTTATGTAAATGAATTTGATAGAATGTTACTGCGTTTATATCAGGTACTTCTCTACCTTATCCAACCTCTGATTTGGTTGCGTTTATTGCTCCGCAGTCGCCAAGCCCCGGCTTACCGTCAACGCTGGGGTGAACGCTATGGTTTCTGTGCTGGTAAAGTTGCCGCTGGAGGCATCCTGCTCCATTCCGTTTCCGTGGGTGAGACGCTGGCCGCAATCCCTTTAGTCAGAGCCTTGCGCCATCACTACCCTTTTTTACCCATTACCGTGACAACGATGACGCCAACAGGCTCAGAAAGGGTGCTTTCTGCTCTGGGAAATGATGTTAATCATGTCTATTTGCCATACGATCTTCCCGGTTCTATGGAGCGCTTCCTCAATCAAGTTAATCCAAAGTTAGTCATTATCATGGAAACAGAACTTTGGCCTAATCTGATTTTCCAACTTCACCAACGCAACATTCCTCTGGTCATTGCTAATGCCCGTTTGTCCGCACGTTCCGCTGCGGGATACCAAAAAGTAGGGAATTTCGTAAAAACAATTTTGCGTAGCATTACCTTGATTGCCGCTCAGAATCCAGAAGATGGTGAACGCTTTATTGAACTGGGTTTAAAACGCTCTCAACTGACTATTACCGGCAGTTTGAAATTCGATATCTCAGTAACGCCTGAATTGGCCGCTAAAGCCGTGACATTACGGCGCCAATGGGCTGCTCGTCGGCCTGTCTGGATAGCCACCAGCACCCATGATGGGGAAGAGAGTATTATTCTAGATGCTCATTGCAAGTTACTGAAACAGTGTCCAAGCCTGTTATTGATCCTAGTTCCTCGTCATCCTGAACGTTTTATTAAAGCGGAAGAGTTAACCAAGAAAGCTGGACTCAGCTATATTCTTCGCAGTTCTGATAAAATCCCTGACGCCAATATTCAGGTTGTTATCGGCGATACAATGGGTGAATTGATGCTGCTTTATGGTATTGCCGATCTGGCCTTTGTTGGCGGCAGTCTGGTTGAACGTGGCGGTCACAACCCGCTAGAAGCGGCAGCCCATGCTATTCCGGTGCTAATGGGTCCACATACCTTTAACTTTAAAGATATCTGCGCCAAGCTGAATCAAGCTAATGGTCTGATTACCGTTTCGGACAGCCACTCTTTGTTCACCGAGATCAACAGCTTACTGACTGACGAAGATTATCGCCTGTATTATGGTCGCCACGCAGCAGAAGTGCTGCATGAAAATCAAGGCGCTCTTCAACGCCTGCTTAAACTGCTGGAACCCTATCTCCCACCTCGGAGCCACTGAATGAGTGACAAAAAACGTCTTTCCGTTGTCATGATCGCCAAGAATTCAGCGGATCTGATAGCAGATTGTCTTACCTCAGTCCATTGGGCTGATGAAATCATCGTGCTCGATTCTGGTAGTTCAGACGATACTTGCCAGATAGCACAGGCAATGGGTGCAAAAGTATTTTCCAACACAGAATGGCACGGGTTTGGTCGTCAGCGTCAGCTAGCTCAGCAATATGCCTCTGGCGATTATATTTTTATGATCGATACTGATGAGCGTGTAACACCAGAACTCAGAGCATCCATAGAACAAGCTCTAACACATGCTGATAACAGTAAAGTCTACAGTTGCGCCCGCCGGAATCTATTTCTTGGCCGTTTCATGAAACACAGTGGCTGGTACCCGGATCGCGTCATCCGCCTCTATGCCCGTGGCCGTTATCAATACAATAACAATCAGGTTCATGAATCCCTTGAAACCAATGGCTCGCCGGTTGTCACTCTGCAAGGGGATTTACTTCATCTTACTTGCCGTGATCTGATGGAATTTCAGAGAAAACAACTAAATTATGCTAAAGCCTGGGCAGAACAGCGCTATGAACAAGGTAAACAGTGCGGTTATTTCTCAATTTTCAGTCACACTTTTGGGGCTTTTTTTAAAACCTGGTTGTTGCGAGCTGGCTTTCTTGATGGTAAACAAGGATTAGTACTGGCTATTGTCAATGCTCAATATACGTTTAATAAATACGTCGCGTTGTGGGAAAAGAGACAACAGAAGGGTAAAAATTGATGAAAACAAAAGCTATTTATCCCGGAACATTTGATCCTGTCACCTACGGCCATATTGATATCGTCACCCGCGCCGCAGATATGTTTGACCACGTTCTATTTGCTATCGCCAATAGTGCCAGAAAGAATCCTATGTTTACTCTGGATGAGCGCATTACTCTGGCAAAAGAGGTGACCTCACATCTGGATAATGTGGAAGTGGTGGGTTTTTGTGAATTGATGGCTAATTTCGCCAAAAAACAGCAAGCCAATATCCTTATCCGTGGCCTTCGTTCAGTATCTGATTTTGAGTATGAATGGCAGCTTGCTAATATGAACCGCCACTTTATGCCCGAATTAGAGAGTGTTTTTCTGCTGCCATCACAAAATCTCTCGTTTGTCTCTTCATCCTTGATTAAAGATGTCGCTCTCCACGATGGCGATATCTCATCATTCCTACCAGAGCCTGTCGCCCAAGCCATGCTAAAAAAACTGGGCAAGTAATTTACTCTATTCACTGGAGGCGGATACTCCCTATGCAACGCCTCCCCTAACTATCCGATATCAACTAATACTGACAGTGACGGCAAAAGAAAGTACTGCGCTGCCCAAGCTTAATACTCTCTATTTTTTCACCACAAATTCGGCATGGCTCTCCTGCTCTACCATAAACAAACAATTCCTGAGCAAAATAGCCCGGTTTACCATCAGATTGCAGGAAATCTCTGAGTGTCGTACCACCCTGCTCAATAGATCGTTGTAGAACTTTCTTAATCGTTTCCGCCAGTAAGTTGGCTTCACGCTCAGTTAAAGTCTGCGCGGGACGATCAGGCTGAATATGGGCAGTAAACAACGCCTCATTTGCATAGATATTACCGACTCCAACAACCAGTTTGTTATCCATTAGCCAGGGCTTAATCAAGGTTTTTTTCTTATTTGACCGGGTGTAAAGATAAGAGCCGTTAAAATCATTAGAAAGTGGCTCCGGCCCCAAATGAGCCAATACCGAGCACCGTTCAAGATCATCGCTCCATAACCACGCCCCAAATCGTCTGGGATCGGTATAACGCAAAACCTTACCATCTGCCATCACTAAATCCACATGATCGTGTTTCTCCGCAGGGCGCTCCTCTGGCAAGATACGCAAACTGCCCGACATTCCCAAATGGACAATAATCCAACCATTTGCCAGTTCAATCAGCAAATATTTGGCACGGCGTTGAATGCTAAGCACAAGCTGGTCACTCAATTTCATAATTTCTTCCGCCACCGGCCAACGTAACCGACCATTCCTGACTACCGCATACTGGATCACATTCCCTACCAGATGTGGCTCTATTCCTCTCCGGCTGGTTTCTACTTCTGGTAGTTCTGGCATGGTAATAACTCCTAACTATGTATATTGTTTCAACTCTATTGCATCTGAGCAGATTAAGATAATCTTTTCATGTATTATTTCCAACCAAACTCAACAGAAACGAAAGCAGATTGATGAATATGTTTAATATTAAAAGTCGTGATAAAAGATCATTATGGAATCTATCCATCATTGGGATTTATATAGCCCTTGTTTATCTGCCCGATATAACGAGATATAAAAACCTGGTTATCGCCCTTATTGGCATTACAGCACTAACCTATCTGGTGACAGATTTTCGTCAAGTGATGCGTTCCATGCGTAGTTCACTATTTCTGTCCATTTTGTTATTCGTTTTAGCCATGTTCTATTCAGTGGCGATTTCCGTCGATCCGGCATTGAGTTTTAAGGATATGAATAAACCCATCCTGAATGGGCTGTTATTGTTCAGTTTTACTTTTCCTGTTGTCCTGTACAAAGAAAACAAAGAAAGTATTGCCAAGATGATTTTGTACTCATTTGCCATTGGTATGCTGGCAATATGCCTCACTGATATTGGTAAATACATTATTAACTACAATAAAGGTGAAATGCCTTTTACCAACTTCAACCATCGAGAATTTTCTTACGGCTTTATTTTCTATTTCCCCATCTTACTGTGTACTTGGGCATTGTGGAAGAAACATACCTTAGTGAGTTGGCTAATACTGGCTGTTGCTTCCGCTATCAGTCTGTTTTTGCTATTAGGTACCTTAGCCCGTGGCGCTTGGGTCGCCGTTGCCGTCATCACTGCTTTTATCATCATCATTAATCGTGAATGGAAACTGACCATAATAGCGAGTTTAATCCTTAGTTTTTCAGTTTTACTTTCTCAAACTACGATCATAGCTAATGAAAATACTAAATTATTATTTTGGAAGCTGACTCAAACTGATAGCAGCCATCGTTATAAAAATGGCACACAGGGTGCTGCTTTTGAGTTGATTCAAGAAAACCCGATTAAAGGCTACGGTTTTGGCAATAAAGTCTATCACAAGGTCTACAATGAACGAGCTGTTGACTATCCAGACTGGATATATCGCACATCTATCGGCCCCCATAATATCTTTCTGGCACTCTGGTTTGCCGGTGGAATCATTGGTTTGATTACCACTTTGCTGATGACCTTTTCAGCGCTATACACGGGTAGCCATATTATTAGCCGTAACAATGGCGTAATAAAGCAGGCCAGTATTATTCTACTGACGGGATTTATCGGATTATTTATCGTCCGAGGAGCCTTTGAAAATACCTATATCAATGAGATAGGTATTCTATTCGGTCTGATGATTGCTCTACATCAGCAGAAAAACGATTAACCAGACATCTCGACTATACTATCAAACCGATTATTATGCAGAAATATCCCTTGATATTGTCTGCATAATAAGCTTCGCTCGCTGTTCCCAATTAAAACGCACTGTCACCAACATTTTCGCATAACTGACTTGTGACTTAACTTTCTCTGGATTATCTCTTATTAACTGAATCTGCTGAGCAAAACTCTCCGCATTCTCACTGTCAGCAAAACTGACCGCATTTTCATCAACCACATCACGAATCGAAGGAAAATCGGAGATAACCACCGGCTTATCCATCGCCATATATTCAAATAGTTTCAGTGGCGAAGTATAGCGACTGCCAATGCTAGTTTTAGTTAATGGCAACAGACAAATATCATTATCTGCAATTATCTGAAAACGTAATTTAGGTTGAATAAATCCAAGAAAATTGATTTTATCGCCAACCCCCATTTGCTGAGCAATCTGTCGTAATTGCTGAATTTGCTCTGGTTCACCACCAGCAATATTCAATATTGCATTCTCAAGGTAAGCCATCGCTTTGATCGCCGTAGGAACACCTTTCCAATGATGCAAACTGCCCAAATAAAGGATCTGGGTTGGTAATTCACCGTCGTCTGATATACGTTTATCTAATGACACCGATTCGACTGCCCGCAGATCCACACCATCCGGCGCAACAACTATTGGTATGCTGACATTGTATTCACTAATAATATCATCACGGAGTAACGACGTCAGAGCGAAAACAATCCTGGACTGACGATAAACAAAGTGCTCGATTTCTCTCAGCTTCTGATACTTACGCTGATTTTTATTTTTACTTAAATCATGAGATTCTTTAAATGATTGGGCAAAAATCTCATGACTCTCAAAAAACAGCGGAATTTCTGGATGTTCACATAATAAATACTTTGCCATTTTCAGATTACGGGTAAAAACGGCATCTACCTCATTTCTCTTCAACCAATGGGAAACCTGGAAATAGAACATTTTTTGGGTATTGAATGGAAAATACCATTTACGCCGAATATTGCGTAAAGAGATCAGCTTAGCTGATGGTGATAATGAACGTCCCAAGATCTCCTCTGCGGTATTTTTACCTTCAGGCGTAACCAGATATATGCTAGCTCCCTGGCGAGCAAACGCATCAACATTCTGCAAAATTTGCAATGATGCTACCCGATAATCAGGAACCGGATAGGGATCAATATAGGCAATTTTCATTATTTATCGCTTTTAGTAAACGATTTGCCGAATGCTCCCAGGTATACATTGTTTCAATCCGTTGACGAGCTGCTTTGCCCATGTTTTGCCCCCTGTCTGGTTGAGACAATAAAAAATTAACCGCATCGACAATTGCTGAAACATCTCCTGGCGTAACCAAAATACCTGAATTACTTTCATTACCGACAACTTCCGGTATGCCTCCGATATAACTGGCAATAACCGGCCTGCCACACGCCATCGCTTCCGCAATCGTAATCCCAAACGCTTCGTCACCAATACTGGGGAAAATCCCCGCATCACCAGCAGCATAATATTCAGGCAACTGATCATGCCCTACAGGTGGATGGAAGATGACCTGTTCTTCCAGCCGCAGTGCTGCAACCCGCGT
The DNA here is from genome assembly GCF_019090985.1 of Photorhabdus akhurstii. Classification (NCBI taxonomy): domain Bacteria; kingdom Pseudomonadati; phylum Pseudomonadota; class Gammaproteobacteria; order Enterobacterales; family Morganellaceae; genus Photorhabdus; species Photorhabdus akhurstii. The sequence continues at coordinate 5,678,477 of NZ_CP020335.1, forward strand.
TTCCAAGCATTTCAGATCTTCACCTGATCCGATAATCAGCAATTTAATGTCTTTATCCTGTAGTTGAGCCATTGCATCAATAGCCACATGTATGCCTTTCCAGCCAACCAACCGCCCGGCAAAGGTCAGCAAAAATGTTTTATCGCTGATCCCAAGACGAGTTCTGACAGAAGAGTCTATCGGCCTGAATTTATTAATATCAACACCATTGTAAATCACCTTCGGAAATTGTTTAAAATGGTGCTGAATCTGCCAGGCATTAAAATGGCTGCATGCCACCCAAGCTGAAATTCGCTTACTCAGCTTTCTGTCGCCCTTGAAAAAACTAGTGCCACCGCTCATATAGCAAAATTTGGTGCGACTCTCTTTTGGCATCATTCGAGGCCAGAAAAAATCAAATGGCTTCGTCAGAATAATCCAGTCAAAATCTTCAGTAACAACTGTACCGCGAGCATGGCGAGCAAACGAGTAACGTTCAATAATACGTTGGAAACGTCGACCAATATTAATTACTTTCTCTCTGGGAATAAATGGAAAAGTATGAACTTGGATTGCTCTTCCATTGAGCTCTGGCTGGACATCACCCTTGCCGCCAAAAATATGGATCTCATGCCCGGCATCAGTCAACGCTTTCGCAAGTTCCCAGACTGCCGTCTGAATACCACCGTAAGACATAGTTACAGTGACATCAACTAAACCTATTTTCATCTTTTCTTCCTGACGACGTAGTTTCTAGTAACTTTTGCGTTGCCTGCCAGACTTGTTCAACAGATATTGCAGACATCGAGTCTTTGCGGGTGGCTTGCATATAGTGAACCGGATGTTCAATAACCGCCAAATGTGAATGCTGTTGAGGCGCTAAAAAACGGCCTGGATGAAAACTATGATACATAGCAACCATCGGGATACCCAATGCACCAGCTAAGTGTGTCGGCCCTGTATCAACACCAACATACAAATCAAGTCTACTCATTATTGCTGCATTCTGTCGCATTGTTAGTCTACCAACCAATGAAGTACACTTTTCAGCCCCTAATCTTTTTGCCAGTGACTGTGCAGCAATTTTACCGTCAGTACTGCCTAATAACATAATATGCGACTGGGGATAACGGCTATAAATGTGTTGCGCTAATTGGTAAAAATGTTCAACCGGCCAATCACGATAAGCTTTTGCCGGGAAGCTTTGTAACTGAAAACCAATCAGGAGTTTATTCTCTAAATGATACTGCCGCATAAAACCATCAGCAAAATGTAACTCCTTTTCACTCACACAATAATTCAACCGCCAGTCACTTACCTCAACATCTACCGCACCAGCAAGCATGGCCCGTTCCTGTTGAGCTGGCATCAGCACCTTTGGCTTTTCCACAGTTAGCCAATCAGATTGCAACGTGGACTTATCTGAAAACGAAACTGTTAAGCACGATTTACGTTTTGCATACTGTAATAAAGGTTTATCGTCACTATAGACTAAAGCCGGGTCATAATGTTTACGGGTAAACCAACCATACCATTTTGCCTTACTTTTCGAAAAAGCAGTCAATTTATTGATATCATTTATATTTTCAAGGATCTGTTTAGTCCTTTTATGAGCCATAACGTCAATATTCACACTAGGCCATTTCTGCTTTAAAGCACGAATCACCGGCATTACCAATAAGGTATCACCGAAACGTGCTACAACAATGACCAGAATATTTTTGATCTGCATAAGACAATTATCTAATTAATCTGCTATAAAATTCAACAAAATATACAAAAAAACTATTTTGTATACAATTGATCGCAGCAGGGTGATTTAACTAACAATCAACCTTAAAGTAATTTAATATCAATAAGTTGATATTACTCAAAATCATAAACCAAAGAATAAGCACCAGAATAAATCTTAAAAAATGTTAACGTTTTTTACCTTTAATGCTGTGAAAAAAGATATTTTCCATTTTATCCAACATATTATCTATGCCAAATAAAGCAGCTGCCCGCTTTAATGAAGAATGACTGAATTGCAAGCGCAGCTCATTATTATGAATCAATAAATCTAAACATTTCGTCAATAACTCTGTATTTCTAGGTTCCACGATATAACCCGTTTCACCATCAATTACCGCTTCGGCAATTGCACCAACAGAGGTTGATACCACAGGTATTCCACACGCCATTGCTTGCATAATGCCTTGTGGCACGCCTTCATTACCAAAAGAAGGTAATGCAAATAAATCCATCGCATTCAAACAATCAGGAACATCCTGACGGTTGCCTAAAAAAATAACACTGTTTGACAAGCCTTCTCGCTTTACTAGTGGTTCCAATGATTTACGTTGTGGACCATCACCCACAAACAAAAGTTGCCAATCAGGATATTTCTGGTGCAGAACTTTCCAACTTTCTAACAGATAGCGATGCCCTTTCCAAGTTCTCATGGTCGCAACGACGCCTAATGTCGGTTTATCTTGAATCCCAATCCGCTGACGGCAAACTTTCTTATCTTCCGGTCGAAAACGATCTAAATCGATGCCGGTAGGCACTGATGTCATATGCTGTAATGGATAACGATTATTAGCATGCAGATGTTGACGTAATTTTTCACCTGTAGTCGCAATATGTCGGCACGCTCTCAAATACAACCAACGAGTTGATATTGAATTAGCAACATGGGTAGAAACATGCCTGGTTCTGACCATTGGCGGCATATGCCTTAACGTCGTGCAAGCCGCAGCAACCAACCATGCATCTGTCGAGCTATGTGTATTAATAACGTCAAATTGACGACCTTCTTTTTTCAACCAACGACGCATAGCAAGAAAGCAGGACAACCGCTTTTTCTCAATAGGCAGGGCTACTACCGGCACACCATAAGATTTTGCTTCACGGTAGATATTAGAACCGGGACAACAGACAATAACCACTTTGTGTCCACGTCTTATCATTCCTTGGGATTCCGTCAGGATACGGATTTCCTGACCACCCCAACCACAAGAAGATTCTGTATGTAAAATATTTAGTTTTTCTTTAGCCATTTCGGTTTCATATCTAGCCTACCGGAAGGCGTTAGTATAGCGAAACAACATCTTACGTCTACGAATAACAGGATATATATGAAATGCAGAGAAGAATCAGTGAGTATTTGTTAAAACTCTTCAGACAACAAAAAACCCGGCCTAAGCCGGGTTTTTATCAAATCAACCAAAATTTTATTTAATCTTGGCTTCTTTATACATAACATGCTGACGAACAACTGGATCAAATTTTTTCATTTCCAGTTTCTCAGGCATAGTACGCTTGTTCTTCGTAGTGGTATAGAAGTGACCAGTACCAGCCGAAGAAACTAGCTTAATTTTATCGCGAATACCTTTAGCCATTTTTCAGCTCCTTAGTACTTCTCACCGCGGGTACGAAGCTCAGCCAAAACTGCGTCAATACCCTTCTTATCAATCACACGCATACCTTTAACAGATACACGCAGAGTCACAAAGCGCTTCTCGGACTCAACCCAGAAACGGTGGGAATGCAGGTTAGGCAGAAAACGACGCTTAGTCGCATTCAATGCATGAGAGCGGTTATTACCACTCATCGGGCGTTTGCCAGTAACTTGGCAGACTCGGGACATGTCTATTCTCCAAAAATCAAATCAGCTCGAGCTTTGTATTGGGTATGGCCGCCTCGTCAGGCTTAGGAGCCCATCTCAGCAAATTCTACTGAAAAGACTCACATTTACTCAGAAAATGTGCTGAGATAGGCTCTTCTCGCCAAACCAAAGATCCTCAAAGGTGGCGTAGTATACGCCCTCAATCGCTGACGCTCAAGTCCCGCACAACCAAAGATCCACAAGGATCTTGAAAAAGTTAGCTTAAATCCATCCTCGCTCCGCAAATGAGACACAACATTGCCGGCCAATAACCAGATGATCCAGCACTTTTATACCAACCAAATTACAGGCATCAATCACTTTATCTGTAACAATCTTATCTGCCAAACTCGGCTCTGCATGACCTGATGGATGATTATGAGCCAAAATGACGGATGAAGCATTCACCTTTATCGCTGATCGGATAATTTCACGAGGATGAACTTCAACTTTATTGATTGTGCCTTTAAACATCTCCTCATGACAGATGACTCTATTTTGGTTATTGAGAAACAACACAACAAATATTTCCCTATCACGCCCCGATAATAGATTTTGCAAATACTCTTGAGTCACACTTGGACTACTCATAATATCTTCATGCATGAACTGGCTGGAAAAAAAACGTTTTGCCAGTTCTGCAATAGCCTGTAATTGTGCATACTTGGCTAATCCCATTCCTTTATGAGAACAAAAAGTGTCATAATCAGCAGAGAGTAAATGGTACAAAGACCCAAATTCTTTCAATAGAAATTCAGCCATTCGTAAAACAGGAAGTCCTCTGGTCCCGGTACGTAAAAAAATAGCCAGTAACTCAGCATCTGTCAGAGAAACCGAACCATAAGCCAACAACTTTTCTCTGGGAGCTAAATTTGAATATATTTCTCCTGTATTTTCAGCAACATTAAATTCCATATATTCATCTCCCTGCTCTGTTTTACCTGATACAAACAGTATTCCATGCCTTAAACATCAGGGCGAATATCATATTTAGGAGCTGCGTAGCCGCTCGCAAATTTATCCTTTTTTACAATCAAAGTTCAGACTCTGCTCAACTCTGTAATCTCTTGTGATAAAATCTTGTCCCCTTGCAACTTAATATTCGGACACTCATGATGGCAGGACTTTCCGGCAAACAGATTGTGCTCGGTATCAGCGGAGGGATAGCCGCTTACAAAACTCCCGAGCTGGTACGTCGCCTGCGTGATCGCGGCGCACAAGTACGTGTAGTGATGACACCAGCAGCAGAAGCGTTTATTACATCAATGACGTTGCAGGCAGTTTCTGGTTATCCTGTTTCTAATGACTTGTTAGATCCGGCTGCAGAAGCGGCTATGGGGCATATTGAACTTGGCAAATGGGCCGATCTAATTATTCTCGCCCCTGCTACTGCTGATTTACTGGCGCGCCTGGTAGTCGGTATGGCGAATGATCTCATAACCACTGTCTGCCTAGCCTCCTCAGCCCCAATTGCCGCAGTGCCCGCAATGAATCAACAGATGTTTCGAGCTCAGGCAACACAATATAATCTCAAGCTTCTTGAAGAACGGGGGGTTCTTCTGTGGGGACCGGATAACGGCAGCCAAGCTTGTGGTGATGTTGGTCCCGGCAGAATGTTAAACCCTACAGCGATTGTTGAACTCGCTGAACAACATTTTCAATCCAGCCAAGACTTAGCTCACCTAAAGCTTGCTATTACCGCTGGACCAACCCGGGAAGCATTGGACCCCGTTCGCTTTATCAGCAATCACAGCTCCGGCAAAATGGGGTTTGCTATCGCTCAGGCTGCGGCAACACGTGGCGCAGAAGTCACCCTTATCACAGGCCCCGTTAATTTACCGACACCACCAGGAGTCAAACGAATCGACGTTACCAGCGCACTGGAAATGAATGAACAAGTACAGGCAGTAGCAGATTCACAGCATATCTTCATTGGTTGTGCTGCGGTTGCAGACTATCGCGCTAAACAGATTGCCGCAGAAAAAATTAAAAAACAGAGTGATGAGATCACTTTTACCCTGATCAAAAACCCGGATATTGTTGCCAATGTAGCCGCAATGCAAGAAAACCGCCCTTTTGTGGTTGGATTTGCGGCTGAAACCCAGAATGTGGAAGAATACGCACGAAAAAAACTGAACCAAAAACATTTGGATCTGATTTGTGCAAATGATGTATCCCTTATCGGCCACGGCTTTAACAGTGATACTAATGCATTACATTTGTTCTGGCATGAGGGAGAAATCCGCTTACCTCATAGTAATAAGTTATTACTTAGCCACCATTTATTAGACGAGATAGTCAGACGCTATGATGAAAAAAATCGACGTTAAAATTCTTGACCCACGTATCGGGAAAGAATTTCCTTTGCCGACTTACGCCACGCCAGGCTCCGCAGGTTTAGATTTGCGGGCTTGCCTGGATAATGCGGTAGAATTGGCTCCAGGCCAAACAGAACTGCTTCCAACCGGGCTTGCTATTCATATTGGCGATGAACAATTGGCAGCCGTTATTCTGCCCCGCTCCGGCCTTGGACATAAGCATGGCGTCGTTCTGGGTAATCTGGTGGGTTTGATCGATTCTGATTACCAAGGTCAACTAATGGTCTCCGTCTGGAATCGTGGTGATAAAACTTTCACCATCCAGCCAGGCGAACGTATCGCTCAAATGGTTTTTGTACCCGTCGTCCAGGCTGAATTCAATCTGGTAGAAGATTTTGAAGCCAGCGAAAGAGGCAGTGGTGGTTTTGGTCATTCCGGTCGCCAATAAGTCCCTGTAAAACCTAATACCATTTAACCCATTATCATATTCTTTGCTCAACATACCGTTGAGCGGAGAATTACTGATCTATTTGTTTTGCTGTTCTTAACAAAGGTCTTGTCAGACATGGCAGAAAACGAAAATACAAAGAAAAGAAATAGGCGCGAGGAAATCTTACAGGCGCTGGCGCATATGTTGCAATCCAGTGATGGTAGTCATCGAATCACTACCGCCAAACTGGCCGCCAACGTAGGCGTTTCCGAAGCTGCCCTATACCGGCATTTTCCTAGTAAAACCCGGATGTTTGACAGTTTGATCGAGTTCATTGAAGACTCATTAATTTCACGGATTAACCTGATTCTGCAAGACGAAAAAGATACCACGACTCGTATTCGCCTGATATTAATCCTGATTCTAGGTTTTTCAGAAAAAAATCCCGGTCTGACCCGCATCATGACCGGTCATGCTCTAATGTTTGAACAAAACCGGCTGCAAGGGCGTATAAATCAGTTATTTGAACGAATTGAAGTACAGATCCGTCAAGTTTTAAAAGAGAAAAAATTACGTGATGGGCAAGGTTTCAGTTATGATGAGTCGCTATTAGCTTCTCAGTTACTCGCGTTTTGTGAAGGGATGCTATCACGTTTTGTACGCTCTGAGTTCCACTATCGTCCAACGCAGGAATTTGAAGCGCGCTGGCCATTATTATTGGCTCAGTTACAATAAGTTGTTCTACTACTCACCCCGCCCGTTATTGGGCGAGGGCTTTTTTTAAAGCTTATCTATCAGATACCGTACTGCGCACGATAGGCTTTTACTGCATCCAGATGATCTTTCATCTCTGGCTGACTACTCAAATAATTAATCAAATCATTTAAGGTAATGATAGAAAACACTTTGCAACCATAATCTCTTTCCACTTCCTGAATTGCCGAGATTTCACCATTCCCACGTTCCTGACGATCAAGACAAATCATCACGCCGGCAAGTGTCGCATTATGCTGCTTGATAATCTCCATAGATTCACGGATAGCTGTGCCTGCGGTAATAACATCATCAACCAGAACAACATTGCCTTTAAGCGAACTACCAACCAAAGTACCGCCTTCGCCATGATCTTTAGCTTCCTTACGGTTAAAACAATATGGCATATCAATATCATGATACTCTGCCAGTGCAACTGCCGTTGTCGTTGCAATTGGAATACCCTTGTAAGCGGGTCCGAATAACAAATCGCACTGAATACCGCTATCCAACAATGCTGCTGCATAAAAACGCCCGATTAACGCCAAATCACGCCCAGTATTAAACAGCCCGGCATTAAAAAAATACGAGCTTTTACGTCCTGATTTCAGGGTAAATTCCCCAAATTTCAGTACCTGTTTTTTTAGCGCAAGCTCGATAAATTCGCGCTGATAGGCTTTCATTGGTGTCTCTCCTCTCTCTTGGTCATGGTTATCCGCCATACAACAGGCATAAAAAAGGCGACTATTCCGTCGCCTTGATCAACTTATTATTTTAATGCATTTCTCTGCGCTGCAAAAATATCCTCTAATCCTCCCTTGGCAAGGGCCAATAAGGATAACAACTCATCATGACTAAATGGCTCGCCTTCCGCAGTACCTTGCACTTCAATCATCCGACCATCTTCCATCATCACGACGTTCATATCAGTTTCAGCGGCGGAATCTTCCACATATTCCAGATCACAACGGCCTTCGCCATCCACAATGCCAACAGAGACCGCGGCAACCATTGATTTCAGAGGACTCTCTTTCAGCTTGCCTGCTTCCACCATTTTATTCAACGCATCAGCTAGCGCGACACAAGCCCCCGTAATAGAAGCTGTACGAGTACCGCCATCAGCCTGAATAACATCACAATCCAGTGTAATGGTGTGTTCGCCCAGTTTTTTCAGATCAACCGCGGCGCGCAACGAACGGGCAATTAAACGTTGGATTTCCATCGTACGTCCGCCCTGTTTGCCTTTAGCTGCTTCACGAGCATTTCGGGTATGAGTAGAACGCGGTAACATGCCATATTCAGCGGTAACCCAACCTTGCCCCTGACCTTTCAAGAAACGAGGAACCCCTTCTTCAACGGACGCATTACATAACACTTTCGTCTCGCCAAACTCTACTAGAACCGAGCCTTCAGCGTGCTTAGTATAATGACGGGTTATAGTGATAGGACGCACTTGTTCTGCCGCTCTTCCTGTTGGGCGCATAGTGTTATCTCCGTTGTTAGATCATTATTGGGGGCGCATTATACGGCCTAACCGGGCTAATGCCTATCCTGCATCTACAACGAGCGTTATAATCTCTTAATCTTTTGTTTAAATTGGGAACGAATCATGATCCGTAGTATGACTGCTTTTGCACGGCGAGATATCAAAAGTGAATGGGGAAATGCGGCCTGGGAACTACGCTCCGTTAATCAGCGTTATTTAGAAACTTATATTCGCCTACCAGAACAACTCAGAAGCTTGGAACCGGTGATCCGTGAACGTATTCGTTCCCGTCTGACTCGTGGAAAAGTTGAGTGTAACCTGCGTTTTGAACTAGATTCACGCGCTCAAGGCGAACTTATTCTGAATGAAACCTTAGCAAAACAACTAGTCAATGCAGCGAACTGGGTCAAACAGCAGAGCAACGAAGGTGAAATCAACCCTGTTGATATTCTACGTTGGCCTGGCGTTATGGCAGCAGAAGAGCAAGACCTGGATGCTATCAGCACTCAATTATTGCAAGAACTGGATACAGCACTGGATGCCTTTATTCAAAGCCGTGAAGCCGAAGGCAATGCACTCAAGATTATGATTGAACAACGTTTGGACGCAGTAACCGAAGAAGTCAGTAAAGTTCGCCAACAAATGCCTGAAATCATGCAATGGCAACGGGAACGCCTGCAAACCAAACTGGAAGAAGCACAGGTACAGCTTGAAAATAACCGCCTTGAGCAAGAGTTGGTTTTATTGGCCCAACGTCTTGATGTGGCAGAAGAGTTAGATCGCCTCGATGCCCACGTCAAAGAAACCCGTAATATCCTGAAGAAAAAAGAAGCCGTCGGCCGCCGTCTGGATTTTATGATGCAGGAATTCAACCGCGAATCTAATACGCTTGCCTCTAAATCCATCAATGCCGATATTACTAACTCCGCTATTGAATTGAAGGTGTTGATTGAGCAGATGAGGGAGCAGATTCAGAATATCGAGTAAGGTTTCAGGCGATCTCTTCTCGTCTCACAAAGTCTCATGTGGACAAAAAGGCCATTGTAAATCATGGCCTTTTTCGTTTTATATAGTCTCATATCGTATCACTATAACGCGTGTTTTGTGTGTACATAGCTATTACTAAGACACGTCATTTATGTACACAGCAATGAGCAAGGGTGAGCATGGCATCAAAGATGTCCGCCCCTACCACATTGACGACATGCTGCAAAAAATCGTCCAGCATGGTGCGCCTACAGTCGCTAACGACGTTCCCAGATGGACGCGTCGTATTTTTACGGCATTAAACGACATATGCTTGAAATCAATCCTACAGGCGCTTTTGAAATCGCAGATGCTGGCGGCCAAGAACAAAGTAGAGAGCGCTCGCTGGCTAAGCCGTGAAGAACTTATGCAGGCAATGCCAATGACAAAGGAATTCTCGCATCAGAACGAATTAACAATGAATCTCCTGCTGGTATTTTGCTGTCGCAAGATGGAGCTTTGCGGTGCTCGTTGGACAGAGTTTGATCTTGACGTAGCTGTCTGGCTCCTATCCGCAGAGCAAGTTAAGAATGGCGATATCAATATTCCTATTCCAGCACCAGCATTTGAATGGTTAAAAGAACTACATTACATGTCCTGCAATAGTGAGTGGGAACTTCCTGCCAAAAAGATGCAGCATCGGATAATCCCTCACATTCAGGAAAGCACATTGCCAGTGGCCTTGAGCAAGGTAAAGGCCAACCTTCCTGACGTGCCTAATTTTACTATTCATGATTTCCGACGTACTGTGCGATCAAATCTGGCGGTGTTGGATGTTGATCCTGTAGTCGCAGAGCACTGCCTGAATCACAGAATCAAAGGCGTTGAGGGGATATATAATCGGTATCAGTATTTTGATGAGAGAAAGCGGGCTTTAGCTTTGTGGGCTAACATGCTAGTTTCATTAGAAAAAGGGGATGACTACAACGTAACACCATTGAGAAAAGGTATGCCGTTATGATAAGCGTTGGCTAAGAGTTCAACTAACAAGCCGTCACACTAAAGTTTCACTTAAGTAGACTTTCTGGCCCGATGAATCATAATTCAATGTTGCATCAACAATGTATAATCCACTTAAAATTATTTATTATCAGTTAGTTATGAACTTTCACATCTTAAATCAGGAAGAATAAATGATAGATATTAGTTCAGCCAAGGTATCTAAAGTCATTGTCCACCGCGTTGGGAATAAACTCAGGGGCGAGGGATTTCATCTATCACAAGCTGAATGTCATCGTTCAAGTACGCTTGACGAATTACTGTTAAAAGATTTCCTTGCCCCTGTGGTCAGAAAAGGTCAAGAGTACTACTTGACGCATGAATCAGACGTTTCTTTGAACACTGTTAATCGCTATGCTAGTAATGTTTTCTCGAATCCCAAGACATTCAAAGAAAGTAGTGAAGCGATCGCAAAACACCTTTATGGCTGCTCAAGCCATCCGAATATTGGCAGTGGCGAATTCCTTATAATTTTATTTGAGGATATTAGGTCAGGTGCTCAATCACTACAAGCTCTTGGCTTATTCAGAGTTGAAGGTAAAGATGATTATCTTGATGTCGGAGAGGAGAAAGGCGCAATCCAGGTCATTGAGAGAGTTGGAATATCTCTAGATAAAGTTCAAAAGGGTGCAGTCATTATCTCTAGCGGCCTAAAGGTTCTTGCTATCGATAGCCTAGGGCAAAAGACGAAGTATTGGATTGAGAACTTTCTCAAGGCTACCCCAAGCCAACCCCCCCCCAGAAATCTGCTCAAGTAGCAGGAGCGTTACTCAAAGCAATATCGAATAAAGTAGAAACACCGAGTAATGCACTGGAATTTTCCCGTCAAGTAGAAGAACTACTTACCGAGACCGATGCTCTATCATTATCCGACCTTCGTAAAATTTCAAATAACTATATTAACAATGAAGAAGTTGATGAACTACTGAATGGTGCCCGTCTTAAGTATGGTGTTTCACTTGATGACAGTGCACCAATTGAAAGCAAACGTCTTGCCAAATATGCAAAAGAAGTTGTCACAAAATCACGTATTGCGGAGGGGGTCAGTTTACTCATTTCGAATCCTGATGCGAAAATACATTCGATTGACGTCAAGCCAACTAAGAGTGGATTTCGCGCCGTGGTAGACATTCAAATGAAGGAGGCGTAACAATGGGCGGAGAAGGATCAAAAAAATCAGGGGAAATTGGAGAAGCATTAGCCACAGCTCTCCTTGAACGTATTGGCTGGCGACACTTAATTCACAATATTTCCATCAGTTGTAACACCCCTACCCATCTGAATGATAAGGGAAATGCACGCCAAAGCCACGGGGAGGATCAAGTCTATCTCTACAATAATCCCTTCCATGATGATCGAACTGATTTTGTTCATGTTTCAAATAAAAACACCTTAGGCAGCTACCCAAAAGAAGGAACACTAAGGTCGCAGTTCAAAAGCCACATAAAAGAACTCAGCCAAACGATTGAATGTGCAAAACACAACCAAGCCTTACGAGAGATCGGCACCAACTTCAAGGCAAAGAAGAACAGATATCATGCAGGTCTTCTCATTTGGTTCCATAATGATCACGATAATATTGAGAAAAATATTTTAGCCGACCTTGCACCATCCCGCTTAGATTTGGATACAGATATTCCGTTTTACGTGATTGACAATGGAAGAGCTACTTTTCTTTTGAAAGTAGTTGATGATTTACGTAAACGTTCAACTGACGGAGACTATCAGTTCTTTTATCCTCGAATTGGCACATCGATAACTGTTGATGAGATGCGTACAGGTAAAGAACTTCCACTTGAACTTTTGGCTTCAGATGTAATTCCAGCCGTATTGACTAAAGGTGGTACTAAAGAGTTAATAATTTATGCAAACGAAAGTTTTGATTCAACCTCATATAAAAATTTAATGGCATATGGATTAAGCTTTGCGTCCGGGCTAATCACCAACATCAGGATTGGTATGCCTGATTACAACCCTGCACACAATGAAGAAGTAGCCCAAAAAGCACGACTCGCATTTCATAACCGCCCTGAAGAAATTATGCCATTCTCATTTAATCGCTCCATCCTTGATCTTCTCCAAGAGGAATCTCAATGAAGCAGATTTTAGATTCTAATTATCTTATCCCATTGGGATCTGAACTTCGTGTGCTACTCAACAGCGAACATATCTCATATGGTGAGATCCATTTAGCATTAAAGACAAAAGGATTTTTTCTAGAAGTACTGAAAAGTCAATAACAGTCCCACTTTTGTCTGCCACATTGCTAACCCCATCAGGTTATTCAGCATTAATTGAAGCGTCAGTCGATAGAGACTCAAAACCTAAATTTAAAGGATCCTCGCTCGACTTGGTTGATTCAGGCTCTGATTGGGTTACCCCACTCAAACAGCTATTTGAAAGTGAATTCAATCCGTTCGCTAATATCGAAAATATTGAAGTTCTGGAAACTCCTGGAGTCATAGTTAATGGAAAAAACAAAGTCCGAATTCCATTCTCTATAGTTCGTAAGGACTTTAGCAAGGATTGGACGCATAGGGAACTACAATTTGATGGTGAAGTTGCCATTGAACGCCAAGGAGGTAATCTTAAGCTCAATTTTTTATCAACACATTCATCGAAAGAAACAGAGATTGCTAACCGGAGAATGACAGCGCAAATATTCAAAACCCTTAAAGAATCAGGAGTTACTCAAAATGAAAAAGAGAGAAGAATTACCTTTGACAGCTTTTCGAATATTGAACGAGTCTGTTTCTTTAAAAGGTTAACAGGTGGGCACGGCCGATTTATTAATAAAGGTAGCGTAAGTGATATGGAAATAAATCGCGACACCTCAGGCCCTTCACTTCCAGACGATCCTCAGATTTCATGGATGAAGCATACTGTCAAACGACTGAAGATCGATGGTGAAAAACTTAATGATATTTTTCTGATATCCGATGAAAAATATTATTCTTATTATCACGTACAGAGAATGGATGTTACCTTCGGCTATTTTTCCGCAGCAAATTCTGGCGAATTTAAAGCTAGCTTCTTTTTTAGCACACCTTCTAGAGGCGATTCAGCAAAAGATGATGCAGAACTTACTTTCGAAATTTTAAAGATCACTCACGATCATAAAGTAAACTCTGATGCGAAAAAAGAACTAAACACAGAAATTGGCAAGCAAGTGCGCACTCTCATAGAGACTGAATTTGAGAAAATTGTAGCTGAAAGGACACCAGACAAAAGTTCTGATTAAAACATAACCACCTATAGTAGCTCAAGGTGCTCTTAAGTCCACAGTAACCAATATAAGCAAGGCAAGCATCATCATTATTCATGATGCTTGCCCGAGTGATCATTTACCCTTGTATTTCCCATCCATAGAGCCAACAGCGGAAACACCACAATAATTTTCACAACTACGGGTCATAACACTAACAGAACCATCATTTAACTCACTAATCACCGCCACACACGCACCTGATGAATCGCTGTAGACCCAACGGTTTCGCTGCCCTGCGCCTGCGCCAACAGATTCTGCGACGCCTTCCATATTACAAACGCCGGAAGCATCACCACGCGATGTGTTAATACTGAATTCAGCAGAATCATTTCCCGGAGATTAAAGACAAGGAACCATTACATTTAACATATTCGCCAGCATGTGCAAAAGTAAAACTGGCGGCTAAAACAAATGCTAACAAATACTTTTTTCATCACAAACCCCTTTATTTAAACTTGAAATACACATGGTATCATCAACCATTAAGTAAATAGTTAAGATTTAGCGCCACTATTATTTATGGCGATGTTTGCATAATTCATAAAGATACTAGAAAGACTACACGTGTCTCGTAACGTAACAGCTTCAAAGACTTCACCTCCAAAAACAAGACAAACTAAATTAAAACAAAGTTCCGGATAAAAAACCAGCACTTTGTCAATAATCTGAGCCCGTATAAATACGGGCTCTTGAATGCCATAAGGTCTCATATAATTTCATTACTGCATATGTTTGGGGTGTACTTCATTCTTGGCGGTTTCTCTACAAAAACTAGAGTGATGTTTATTAGCTGCTTTTGATAGAAAAGGTCGTTGACCAGCTTAAAAATATTTCCCAGATAAAACACTTAAAGCATCGTAATCTACTCAGCTTTTTGTTGGAGATTGTGTCGGGATTAATTACTTACACCTTCCAACTAAAAAGCCGAACCTGAATTTACATGCTTCTTAGACTGTGTAATAACTCAATTTATTACTATCCTTGGTCATTAACTGCACCAGTTTAGGGTGAACAAATAGTTTTTCTTTCCCAGCCTGAATTTCTCGTAATACTCCAATATCACACAACTGTTTTAAATAGACCGAAGCAGTTTGACGCTTAGCAATATCACACTCAACCAAATTACTAATACGGCAATAAGGTTGTTCAAATATCACCTGCACCAGCTCATGGCTGTAAATTTTAGGCAGGCTTTGTTTTATATACTCGCTGGTGTGTTCAATCAGTTCTCTTACCGCAGCAATTTTATCCGTAGTCCATTTAGCGGTTTGCTCCACTGCGGTTAACATATAGATAATCCACTCTTCCCATTTACCGGCGGTAGTGACCTGAGTGAGCAACCGATAATAATCACTCTTATGTTGTACGATGTAGCGACTTAAATAGAGAATTGGCAGCGTCAAAAGCTGTTGTTCAATAAGATAGAGAATATTAATGATACGGCCAGTACGTCCATTGCCATCAATAAATGGATGAATAGCCTCAAACTGGTAGTGAGCAATAGCCATCTTGATTAATGGATCGATTCCATCTTCTGCATGAAGAAATTGTTCCCAATTGCTGAGTAAATCACGTATCTGAGATTCCCCTTCTGGCGGTGTATAAATAATTTCACCCGTTGCCTGATTACTAAGCGTTGTACCGGGAACTTTGCGAATATTCATATCAACAGCTTTTAGTCGGCTACAAACTTCAATAGCTGTACTCGTGCATAGTGGCCGCCGAGTTAATTGTATGAACCCTTCATAAAGTGCAGTGCGGTAGCGTAGTGCTTCTTTCGTTGCAGGATCAGCCAGACTGTCTTCTTGTGCATATTGGAACAGTTTGTCTGAAGTAGTAACAATATTTTCGATTTCTGAGCTGTCTTTTGCTTCCAGCAGTGGCAACAAGTTAATGAGTAACCCCTGATTAGGCAACAATCCACCCGCTTGCTTAAGCTCAGCCAGTGCAGCTCTGGCAGGTATACAGGCTTTTAGTACCGCAATGGACTCCATCACCTTTATGACTGGCGGCAATAAGGGAATAGCATTAAAAGGCGCATCGGGCTGCCATGTCATGTTTATATTTCCTGTTTTTTTCGACACGTTGCGAGTATATGTTGACGGCATCGACACGTAAAGGTTTCATGTCGATAAAATCGATAAATTTCGACATGTACTAGCCATATGTCGATAGAATCGACATATGGAAACCAATTCACGGCGCTGCGCTTATCGCATAACTGGCAACATTAAGCCTAATTAAATTGCTCTGCTACTTTCTCGGCTGTCTTCTCCGTTAAACATAAAAAACAGTGCGCCAGTCAGTAATATCAACCCGCCAGATATCATTAAAAGAGATTGAATACTAATATAGTCAGCAATTGGACCAAACAGCACCATACCCAATGGCAGAGAGCAGGACAGAGCAATTTGAACTAAACTAAATACCCTACCCATCATTTCAGGTTCTATTCTTTCCTGAAAAACCGCTGTTATCGGTGCGTTAAAACAAGGTGTAACCACACCTAAAAAAACATTGAGTACGAGATAAAGTGGGAACCAATAGGCATTACCAAGAGCGACCATAAATATACCAAAAAATGCGCAAGCTACCGCCGTTATACGCATTTTATTTTTATATTCACTCCAGAAAGAGATCAGCAATCCCCCCAAAACCGCGCCAGCACTAAATGTCATTTCATTAACGGCTAAACGCCACGGCTCTTCTCCAAATGTCCGATTAACTAATAAAGGCGTCAAAAATGCAGCCGGACTAATCAGAAAGCAGACACAAATCAGAAAAATCAAAAGATTTCTGATCAATTTATTCTCTTGCAGATAACGGAAGCCCGCTAAAATCGCCTGAAATTTATTATCCGGTATGGAATCAGAAGCAATTTTAGGAATAGGAATAAACGCAACAATACTGATGCCGATAATGGCAGTCGTTACGTCCACCAAAAAAATATTTTCAATTGAAGTTTGAGAATATAAAAAGCCGCCAATAGCAGGAGATGCCAACATCATCAGTGAAGTCAGAGACGTATTAATACCATTGACCCGCAATAATTTCTCTTTCGGCACAAGTTGCGGAATAATAGCACTAACAGCCGGCATCTGGATGCCCGTCCCGAATGAGCGGACAATCAACGCGACAAATAACAATTCAATGCTCTTAAATCCGAGCATAAAAGAGATAGCTAAACCAAGAGTGACTAATGCAATTGCTGCATCAGAGGCAATACTGAGCAACTTACGGCTATAAGTATCCGCCCAGACACCAGCAAATAAGGAGATTAATACCTGAGGAAGAAATGCACAGAGTACCGAAATAGCCAACATTTCTCCCGATGACGTATTTAAGGTGATATACCAGACGATAGAGAACTGGACAATGGAAGACCCCAGTAGAGAAATGGTTTGAGCTGATAAAAATAAAGCCGTTTTACTTTTCCAACCTGGAAGTAATGCACTCATTTTAACTATGCCCCTTAAAGCCTAGGAGGCGTAGTGTCTGGAAATAATTATTCAAACACAAACTCCTCTAGTTCTTTGATTGTTGGTGCGCCCGCAGCACCAGTACGGTTAACAACAATGGCAGCAACACGATTGCCAAGCTCAACAGCATCTCTTAACGACATTCCCTGCGATAAACCTGCAAGCATGCCACTACTATGAGCATCACCAGCACCGATGGTATCCACCACTTTCACTTTATAAGCCGCGACATATTCTGGCTCACGATCAGGCAGACATATCCACGTACCCTGTGAACCTAACCGACAAATAATAGTGATTTTTCTTTTACTGGAATAACGGCTAGCTTGGACGACAGGATCGCCTTCCCCGCACAATATAGCAACTTCATTACGACTCAGTGTCAGAATGGTCCGGTCAACAGGTAATGCATCAAGGAAAGTAGGATCTATTTCTGGTAAACGTGGGCCAAAATCCAGCAATAACGTCTGCCCGGATGGTGACGCCAGTAACCAGTCACATAAAATCGCCGTTGATTTACCCGCCATGACATAACCACTGGAGTAGATATACCCCCTTTCTGGCAAAGCCATAGAAGAGAGCATGGCCGTATTCCAGTCAACTTCACAACCACTTACGGAGACAAAACTTCTTTCCCCATCCGGTTCAACCATAGCCAAACACCAACCATTATCAAGATAGGAATGGGTCAATGTGACCTCAAGCCCAAGGGCTTGCATCTCTTTGGTGACTTGCTTACCCCAGTATCCGTTACCAATGGGTATGCCATTGATCACAGGGACTTGCAGGCGGACCAAGGCCCGAGCAACATTAAAACCAGAACCGCCAATCTGTCGATCAATTTCTTTAGCTTCCTGATCTGCCCCACTGCGAGGAAGCCTCGGTAAACTAAGAACAATATCTCCTGCCGCCGCACCAATTACAGTAATTGGTAATAAATCCCTCATCAGGCTCTCCTTTTTATTGGCCCCAAAAACCATAACGCCATCAAATTGAAAAAAACGGGTAAATAGCCTAGGGAAGGAAACTTGCAACAATTATTTCTGAATTCAAATATATAAGAAACACTTACAGTTTAACATTGATCAGGTTCAATAAAAGCCAGCTTGTATTAATTATGTGATCCCAATGTGATTGCGCATTCACTCTATCAGGCATAAATATCTATCTTTAATTAAACAGTCTATGATTCCTATCGTTTCCCTTATTTCAGCGATTAAAGATATTGCTTAGTACCCAGAAAACCACCTTTGCTACCATTCAGACCAATTCTGTATGAAACAGTAACATGTAATTATTATTGTTAAAATATATGGAAACTGCTGGAAAAAGTTGATGAATTCATGAAATTAGCCCCATGAAGACAACCAAAACGAATGAAAAGGCAAAATGTCCTAATATTAGTAAAAATTATTTATTCGGCGGAAATATTAGCGCCTTTATGACAAGTAACGACAAATAAAATAGCTCTATTGGGATAAACCATGAATCGACCATATTGTATTTTCATTGTTGTGCTATCGGTATAAGATAGATTTTCATAATCTCTATATTCTTGATACACAAATCAAACGTATCATGATAAATAGAAACCTAACCAATTGAACATAAATATAAATTTTATTTAGTTGGTTATTAGTTATTATTATTTATCTATTTATAATCATACGTTTTATTGCTGTTCTATATAACTGGATTATTAATTAACAAATTATTTATCAACCCTGAAAATTACTTTTATAGGAAATTCTATTTTGAAAACAAACATTATTATTCAGTCAGCAAAACAACGACCTGATTTAAAGAGTGCTTCTGATGAAATTTTCCATAAAAACTGGCCTTTATTCATGCAGCATTCTTCAATAGAGGAGCAATGGGATGAATTATTTGAGCCAGATTTCAGCCATTTTCAGAAAGTTGCTATTTTGCAACAAGGGGAAGAGCAGAAATTAATTGGTGCAGCCAATTCGGTACCTTTCCCTTGGGAAGGCGATCCATTGGAGCAACTGCCGGATAATGGTTGGGATGAAGTTTTTCGCAGAGGCATGCTTGCTCGTGGAAAAATAGTCACAAAAATATTGTCGGCATTATCAGTAACGGTAGCGCCTGAATTTCGCGGCAAGAATATACCGGAATTGCTTATTGGCAGCTTAAAGCAAACGGCTATTGAGGCAGGGTTTAAAGCATTAGTTGTTCCCGTAAGGCCGACGTTGAAAAAACACTATCCATTGCAAGATTTTGTACGATACTGTGGATGGAAAAATGATAACAATGAACCTTTTGATCCTTGGATTCGGGTACACTGGCGTCTGGGAGCGAAGATTATTCGACCAGCTATGCACTCAATGCATATAGAGGCCACACTTGATAAATGGCAGGAATGGCTAGGAATGAAATTCCCCGAAAGCGGTCAGTATATTATTCCGAGTGGCTTAGTACCGCTGATGGTGGATATACAACAACAAATGGGTTATTACATTGAACCCAATTTATGGATGTTTCACAGCTTGCATGATGCAGAATTATTGCGATAACCTCGGTTGATTAATATGAAAATAAACTTTTCATATTAATCACAGTAGGAAACGCGGGCGTCCTTGATGTGTCTATTTTTATGCGCATTTAACTTATTAATCTCTCAGCATGGGTATAAATAGTCGCTTTACCGGGTTTACAAAAACCAACCAAGGTCAAATGACATCGGTCAGCGATTTCTACAGCCAATGAAGTTGCTGCTGAAACCGCAAACAGAATCTCAACACCACAAACGGCTGATTTTTGTACCATCTCATAACTAGCACGACTAGATACCAGAACAGCGCCTCGCTGCCAACCTGTTTTCGCCTTCATGCCTAGCGTTTTATCCAGTGCAACATGACGACCTACATCCTCACATCCCCCCAATAATTTACCTTTCGGATCAATCCAACTTGCCACATGAGTGCAACCTGTCAATGCCCCAACATCCTGAACATTAGTCAGTTGAGAGAGAGCGTGATCAAGCTGGCTTAACGAAAAGGTTTGAGTAAAAGGCAACGGGGAAATCGGGCGAAAAACATCAGAAAGTTGTTCTGTTCCACAGATGCCACAGCCTGTTCGTCCAGACAGATTACGTCTGCGCTCTTTCAAACTCGCAAAACGGCGGCTAGAAAGTTCGATTTGCAACTCAATACCGCCATTACAATTAGCGATAATATCAATGCCGCGAATCTCGTGTTGAGATTCAATAATGCCTTCGGAAAGCGAAAACCCAATAGCAAAATATTCGAGATCTTTAGGGCTTGCCATCATTACGACATGCGAAATACCGTTGTAAACTAAAGCAACAGGAACTTCTTCTGCAATCCAATCAGCTTTTAATGTATCAAGATGGTGCTTTTGTTGCACGTTCGCTCGTGTTACCCCCTTGATCACACCAAATGGTAACAACTTCCCTGATTTTACGTTATACATTAGATGAGTTCCTAATAGTGTTACGACATAATAATCGTGTGAAAAAAAGAGTCTATACTATTTGTCAGGCAATAAATCTGATCCCACTACGGAAAGTGGTTTTAATAAAAAAGAACACATTCAAAATTTTTCCCATGATGGAATGGATACTGTTTAAGACAATGTGAGTGAGGAGATTCCCATGCAAGTCAGCAGAAGGCAGTTCTTTAAGATCTGCGCTGGCGGTATGGCGGGTACAACGGTAGCCGCGTTGGGCTTTGCGCCAGCCGCAGCCCTTGCACAAACACGTAACTATAAATTATTGCGTGCGCGTGAAACCCGAAATACCTGTACGTACTGCTCTGTCGGTTGTGGGCTGTTGATGTACAGCCTTGGCGATGGCGCAAAAAACGCGAAAGCAACTATTTTCCATATTGAAGGTGATCCTGATCATCCGGTAAACCGCGGCGCACTTTGTCCTAAAGGGGCTGGCTTAGTTGATTTTATCCATAGCGAAAGCCGCCTGAAATACCCGGAATATCGCGCAGCGGGTTCTGACAAATGGCAACGTATTACTTGGGATGAGGCATTTGATCGCATCGCTAAGTTAATGAAAGCAGACCGTGACGCCAATTTCATTAAAACCAATCAAGAAGGCGTGACAGTCAATCGCTGGCTGACGACCGGCATGCTGTGTGCATCGGCTTCCAGTAACGAAACAGGCTATCTGTCGCAAAAATTTAGTCGCGCTCTCGGCATGCTCGCCGTAGACAACCAAGCACGTGTCTGACACGGACCAACGGTAGCAAGTCTTGCTCCAACATTTGGTCGCGGTGCGATGACCAACCACTGGGTTGATATTAAGAACGCGAATCTGATCGTCGTTATGGGTGGTAACGCTGCCGAAGCGCATCCTGTGGGATTCCGTTGGGCAATGGAAGCCAAAATCCATAATAACGCTAAGTTAATTGTGATTGATCCACGTTTTACCCGTACAGCATCTGTAGCGGATTTCTATACCCCAATCCGTTCTGGTACCGATATTGCCTTCTTGTCAGGTGTGATTTTATATCTGCTAACCAACAATAAGATTAACCACGAATATGTTGAGGCGTATACCAACGCCAGTCTGATCGTACGTGAAGATTATTCATTCAATGATGGTTTGTTCAGTGGTTATGACGCGGAAAAACGTCAATACGACAAAACCAGTTGGAACTATGCACTGGATGAAAACGGCTTTGCTCGACGTGATATCACACTTAAACACCCACATTGTGTGTGGAATTTGTTAAAAGAGCACGTTAGCCGTTATACGCCCGATGTCGTCAGTAATATTTGCGGTACGCCAAAAGAGGATTTCCTGAAAGTCTGCGAATATATTGCAGAGACTTGTGTTAAGGATAAGACCGCTTCTTTCCTGTACGCGCTGGGTTGGACTCAACACTCAGTGGGGGCACAGAACATCCGAACTATGGCGATGATCCAGCTGCTATTGGGCAACATGGGTATGGCGGGTGGCGGTGTTAATGCATTGCGTGGTCACTCGAATATTCAGGGATTGACTGATTTGGGGTTGTTGTCGCAAAGCTTGCCGGGATATCTGACACTCCCCTCAGAGAAACAGGCCGATCTGCAAACTTATCTCCAGGCAAATACCCCCAAACCATTACGGCCGGGTCAGGTTAACTACTGGGGGAATTACCCAAAATTCTTTATCAGCCTGATGAAGAGTTTCTACGGTGATAATGCCCGTAAAGATAACGACTGGGGTTTTGATTGGCTGCCGAAGTGGGACAAAAGTTATGACGTCCTGCAATTTTTTAACATGATGTCGAAAGGTGAAGTCAATGGCTATATTTGCCAGGGCTTTAATCCGGTAGCTTCTTTTCCGAATAAAAACAAAGTTGTTGACGCCCTGTCGAAACTGAAATTCCTGATCACTATCGATCCGCTTAACACTGAAACGTCAACTTTCTGGCAAAACCACGGTGAATTTAACGATGTCGATTCATCCAAAATTCAGACAGAAGTTTTCCGCCTGCCGTGCTGCTGCTTCGCAGAGGAAAACGGTTCAATTGTTAACTCTGGTCGCTGGTTGCAATGGCACTGGAAAGGTGCGGATGCGCCGGGAGAAGCCATCGGTGATGGAGAGATCCTCTCCGGTATCTTCAAACGCATGCGGGATATGTACCGTGCGGAAGGGGGAGCATCACCAGAGCCGCTGCTGAGCATGACCTGGAATTACTTCAACCCGGACAGCCCTACATCGGAAGAAGTGGCCCAAGAGAGTAATGGCCGGGCACTGATTGATCTGATTGATGCTGATGGCAACGTCATAGTGAAACAAGGTCAGCAATTAACCTCTTTTGCGCAGCTACGTGATGATGGTACTACCGCTAGTGGTTGTTGGATCTTTGCCGGAAGCTGGACGCCGGAAGGCAACCAGATGGCCCGTCGTGATAACGCCGATCCGTCAGGATTAGGCAATACTCTCGGTTGGGCATGGGCATGGCCGTTAAATCGTCGTATTTTGTACAATCGCGCATCGGCCGATCCGCAGGGCAAACCTTGGGATGAGAAACGTCAGTTACTGACGTGGGATGGTATTAAGTGGGGTGGCGTCGATACTGCTGATTATAGTGTGGCTGCGCCGGAAACGGATGTTGGTCCATTTATCATGCAACCGGAAGGTATGGCGCGTCTGTTTGCTATTGATAAGATGGCGGAAGGGCCATTCCCTGAACACTATGAACCCTTTGAAACGCCATTGGGGACCAATCCATTGC
This sequence comes from Photorhabdus akhurstii, assembly GCF_019090985.1. Taxonomy (NCBI): domain Bacteria; kingdom Pseudomonadati; phylum Pseudomonadota; class Gammaproteobacteria; order Enterobacterales; family Morganellaceae; genus Photorhabdus; species Photorhabdus akhurstii. The sequence goes on from NZ_CP020335.1 coordinate 5,702,085, forward strand.
ATCCGAATGTGGTATCCAACCCGGCTGCCCGAGTGTTCAAAAGCGACTTTGAAGCAATGGGTAAGGCAGATAAATTCCCTTATGTGGGGACCACTTACCGTTTGACAGAACATTTCCACTATTGGACAAAACACGCATTGTTGAACTCGATTATCCAACCTGAACAGTTTGTGGAAATCGGTGAAAAACTGGCGGAAAAGAAAGGCATCAAGCACGGTGATACCGTCAAAGTTAGCTCTAATCGCGGTTACATCAAAGCGAAAGCGGTTGTCACCAAACGTATTCGTACCCTGAATGTACACGGTCGTGAAGTGGATACTATCGGTATTCCGATTCATTGGGGCTTTGAAGGGGCAGCGAAGAAAGGCTTTATTGCCAATACCTTGACACCATTTGTTGGTGATGCGAACACACAAACGCCTGAATTCAAAGCGTTCTTGGTCAATGTGGAAAAAGTGTAAAGGGAAAAATTATGTCATTGCAAACTCAAGACATCATTCGCCGCTCTGCCACAAATTCTTTTACTCCTGCGCCACGGGTGCGGGATGACCAGGAGGGCGTTGCGAAACTGATTGATGTGACAACCTGTATCGGCTGTAAAGCTTGTCAGGTGGCCTGTTCTGAGTGGAACGATATCCGTGATGAGATCGGTTATAACGTTGGTGTTTATGATAACCCGGCTGATTTAACCGCCAAATCATGGACCGTGATGCGCTTCTCAGAGGTTGAAGAGAACGGCAAACTGGAATGGTTGATTCGTAAAGATGGTTGTATGCACTGTGCTGATCCCGGTTGCTTGAAGGCTTGTCCAGCAGAAGGGGCGATCATTCAGTATGCCAACGGAATTGTTGATTTCCAGTCGGAACACTGCATCGGCTGTGGCTACTGTATTGCCGGTTGTCCATTCAATGTGCCACGACTCAACAAAGAAGATAACCGGGTATATAAATGCACTCTCTGCGTTGATCGCGTTAACGTCGGTCAGGAACCTGCCTGCGTGAAAACCTGTCCGACCGGTGCAATCCATTTTGGCAGTAAAAAAGCCATGAAGGATTTAGCGGCTGAACGGGTGAGTGAGTTGAAAGGCCGCGGTTATGAGAATGCGGGTTTATACGATCCTGATGGTGTTGGTGGTACCCATGTGATGTATGTACTGCACCATGCTAACAAACCACAGCTATATCATGGCCTACCGGACAATCCCGCTATTAGCCCGACCGTCACCTTCTGGAAAGGTATTTGGAAGCCGCTGGCCGCAGTGGGATTTGCAGCCACATTCGCTGCCAGCCTCTTCCATTATGTGGGTATTGGTCCGAACCAGGTAACGGAAGAAGACGAAGAAAGTGCGCGTCGTGATACCGAGCCTTCACAGCAATCAGCCAATGGGGAGGAACCGCGATGAAAGGCAGGAAAGATATTATTATCCGTCACTCACCGGTTGAGCGAGTAAACCACTGGGCGGTAGTTCTCTGTTTTCTATTTACCGCCATTAGTGGATTAGGATTCTTTTTCCCCTCGTTTAACTGGCTGATGAATATCTTAGGTACGCCGCAATTGTCACGAATTTTGCATCCATTTGTTGGTTCAGCGATGTTTATTTTATTTATCTTTATGTTTTTCAGATATTTTAAACATAACTTTATCGACAAAGATGACATTATATGGCTGAAAAACATCCATAAGATTATGAAAAATGAGGAAGCGGGCGATATTGGCCAATATAACTTAGGTCAGAAAGGGGTCTACTGGTCTATCAGTATTTGCCTGATATTACTCGCTGTCAGTGGTGTTGTTATTTGGCGCCCCTATTTTGCTGATCTCTTCTCTATTCCGATAATTCGAATTGCGCTTCTAATTCATTCAATGTCAGCTATTGGTTTAATCTTGACAATCATGATTCACGCTTATGCGGCATTCTGGGTGAAAGGATCTCTCCGGGCAATGGTTGAAGGTTGGGTAACCCGTGGTTGGGCGAAGAAACATCACCCACGCTGGTATCGTGAAGTGATAAAACAGGAACAGCAAGAAGAGAAACGTTAATGCGTTTTGAATATAATCATCAAAGCAGGATAATCATATCCTGCTTATTGTTGATTAAGTACGAATAATGCAATAAATGATTAAATATTAGGCTTGCTGTTTTTGTTTAAATTCAATTCATTTTATATTTTTAATCTATATATTTCTTTGATATAGATTAAAGCATCAAAAAATTTGATGCTTTATTTTATATAACCATCTTTGGGAATAATCTGTAATTCCTACAATTTATTTTATCCGTAGTTCAATAAATGAATATGGTGAATATGATTGATCTACAATTTTATTCTCTTGAACGACAAGTCCAGCTTGGTTAGCCAGATATTCAAATTCAGCAGAACTACGTTCTTTCCCTAAAAATAACATATCCATTAATATATCGAAAGATCTAGAAAATTCTGGCTCTTTCACCATATTTATCAATAATAGAGATGAATTTTTATCCATTGCTTTGCGGAAATTCTCCAAAATAAGTATTGAGTCACTATCGGACCAATTATGGAGAACATTTTTTAAAATATACAAATCATAACCGGATGGAATTGACTTTAGAAAATTTCCATTGATAAACTCTATATTGTCAGAAACGGGAAGTTCATTATATCTATCCAATACAGCGTAATGTTTTCCTTTTACCTTTTCACTGATTCTTGCTAAAAGCTCCCCTTCTCCCCCTCCAACATCTAATATTCTATTGTGCTGATTAAAATCATAAATACCAAGTAGCTCCTCAACGATTAAATTTGAGACTCTTGTCATTAAAGCATCAAAATTTGATTTGAGAAATTTGTTACCATCCAAATATTCAAAGAATGGCTTGCCATGTGCCATTTCAAATGCCGATTTTCCATCATCTTCAAATAAGGATTTTCCATACATTAACCAAGCGTTACCGTAATATGAGCAAATTTCAAGCTTTATCATGAATGTCTCAAAACTTTCAGGATCGGCAAACACCTGGCACTCATCAGAAAGCCTGAATTTGTTATTGTTGCTAACCAATACCCCCATTTCAACTAAGAAATCACATAATCGACTAAACCGAGCATAATTAACACCAGATTTACGGGAAAGCTCGCTTATATCGACATAAATTCCATCTTTAAAGTGAGTAGATAATCCGGTATCAACAAAAGCATGAATTGCAGCTGATCTTCTATTTGACGCAATTAGTTCAGTTAGCATTGAGCCATCCTTTATATCTGTATACCCGTTATCTTTCAAGTTGCCTCTTTGTTGGCTGCACTCACTCACCCCAGTCACATAGTTATCTATGCTCCCGGGGATTCGCTCCCTTGCCGTCGCGATGCATCTTGAAATCCATAGGGTATATATTATTAATAAATTAAATATCTTATCAAAAATCCAAGAAATACCATGATGATAGATTGGATATCCTGACACCCCATTTGAACTAAAATGTAATTATTAGCTTTATTATCTTTTCATGTAAAGATTCAATTCATCCTACTTCCGCATTTTTGAGCGTAAGGCGTTAACTATCAGATTATATTAAATTTGATAAAAAGAAATGACAAAGATCACAATTAACTGTTCTCATAACAATTAAAAATTAAATAGCAGAAAATAACGCAGTGCATATATTGCCATTTACATTCATTTATAAAAAAAATGATAATTATAAAACCTGAGAAATTACAGGTATTTTTTGAATGTGTTATTTAGGCAATAGGAAAAGAAACATCAATGATGTTCCACCCTAAAGATCATCAATGAAGGGTAGTGACATCCTACCTATTACTAATTAATTCCAATATTAAAAATATAATGCTTATGAAAATTACGTTCATTATAAATATCTGAATTACATTTCAAATATCTATATGTTTTTATAAAATAAGATAAAAATATGGCATCAGATATTTTGATGCCATACTTGTTATACCTATTTTCAGATGCACAATATCCATATGATTATTCTTACGGAGTTCCATGATTATCTATAATTTATTTTACCCCTAGTTCTATAATTGAATATTTCTCATTTATCTCTTTAATACCTTTAACGACAAATCCTGCCTGGCAAGCTAACTCCTCTAATTCACTCAAATAGCGCTCTTTTCCTAATAATAATACATCCATTAATATATCCGTAGAGTCAATTATTTCTAATCGTGGTTTCTTCACTGTGCTTATCAATAAAACAGTTGCATTATCATCCATAGCTTTTCTACAGCTCTGCAAAATTAATACTGCATTATTATCAGACCAATTATGGATAATATTTTTTAAAATATATAAATCATAACCAGATGGAACTGATTTAAAAAAATCTCCATTTATAAATTCAATATCTTCTAAAACAGGGGTTTCATTATACCTGTCCAATACAGCGTAATGTTTTCCTTTTACTTTTTCATTCATTCTTATCAAAAGCTTTCCTTCTCCCCCTCCAACATCTAATATTCTGTTGTATTGACTAAAATCATAAATATCGAGTATTTTATCTATTATTTTGTCCGAGTTTTTTGACATAAAAGAATCAAAATTTGATCTGAACAATTCATGATTGTCCAAATATTCAAAAAACGGTTTTCCATGCGCTATTTCAAATGCCGTTTTACTATTATTCTCAGATAAGGATTTTGAATACATTGACCAAGCGCTCCAGAATTCTGGGCTAACTTCGCACCTTATCATTAATGATTCCATACTTTCCGGGTCTGCAAGTGCACTGCACTCCTCAGAAAGTGCAATTCCTTCACCGCTGTTAACCAATACCCCTATTTTGATTAAATATTCACATAACCGGCTAAAGCGAGCATGATCAAGACCATATTGACGGGAAATTTCGCTAATATTTACGCAGGCTCCATCTTTAAAGTGAACAGACAACCCCATATCAACAAAAGCATAAATTGCGGTTGATTTTCTACATGATGTAATAAGTTCGATTAGCATAGCGTTGCCCTTTATCTGATAAAGAAATGAAATGTCTTATATAAAACTCTGGAAATACCGTGATAATTGATTAAGTATCTTAACAACATATTTTCACCAAATTGTGATTATTAGTTTTGTTACCTTTTCCTTATGAAATAATAAATTTTCACTCCCCTTATTTTCCAACAAGTTAACTCACCTTAATTATCCATTTCTAGGCGTAACTTATTATACTATATTAAATTTAATAAAAATAAATGATAAAGATCACAATTAATTCCTTGCAGGATGTTTGAAAATAAAACAAGGAAATACAACTTAATTTTGATATTTTCTCCATTAAACCAATATTATTATAAAATTTAAATCCACATTCTATTTAAACATTTTATTGATAAAAAATAAAAATATGGCATCAAATATCTCGACGCCATATTCTCCATATATTCATCAAACATACAATATCCATATCATTATATTTGATTAAGCTTCCTATTATTTATAATTTATTTTACGCCTAGTTGAATAATTGAATATGATTCATCGATATCTTTAACATCTTGAATGATCAACCCTGCTCGTTTAGCCAAACATTCAAATTCCGTTAAGTTACGCTCTTGCCCTAAAGATGTCATATCCATCAATATATCTAAATATTTAACAAATTTAGATTGTGGTTTTTTCATTAAAGTTATTAATAAAATAGTTGCATTATTATTCATTGCCTTTCGGCAATTTTCTAAAATGAGTATTGATTCATTATCAGACCAATCATGAATAATATTCTTGAAGATATATAAATCGTAACCTGATGGAATTGATTTGAAAAAATCTCCATCTATAAAATCTATATTTTCGTAAGTAGGACTTTTATTATATCTATCCAATACAGCGTAATGTTTCCCTTTTACCTTTTCACTGATTTTTATCAAAAGATTCCCTCTTCCTCCTCCAACATCTAATATTTTATCGTGTTGGCTAAAATCATAAATATCAAATAATTTTTCAATCATTTTATCCGAGTTTTTTGACATTAAAGAATTAAATTTTTCTCTGAGCAATTCATTGCTATCCAAATATTCAAAGATTGGTTTTCCATGCGCTATTTCAAATGCCGATCTACCATTATTTTCAAGCAAGGATTTTGGATACATTAACCAAGCGTTCCAGAAATCCGAATCAAATTCCCACTTTATCATTAACGATTCTATACTTTCAGGATCGGCAAGCGCACGGCATCCATCAGAAAGTGCAACTTTATCATTACTGCTAACCAATACTCCAATTTCAATTAATAAATCACATAATCTATTAAGTCGCGAATAATCAATACCACATTGACTGGCAAGTTCATTGATATCCATATAGGCCCCGTCTTTAAAGTGAACAGACAAACCTGTATCGACAAAAGCATAGATGGCAATTGATTTTCTATATGACGCAATAAGTTCAACTAGCATTAGTTATCCTTTATATTTATTTTATAAAAAGATGAATTGTTTTATTTAAAAATCAGAAAATACATGATGATTTATTAGGTATTCTGATAACTAAAATGTAATCATTAACTTTACTATTTTTTTCGTGATATAATAAATATATCACTCTCCTTATAATAGAAAAAAACAATTAAGATTACAATTAACTCGTTTAAGGGGTTTTAAAAATAAAACAGAATGATTTAATATGTTTATTCTTGCTATTTAAATAATTCTCATCCCCAGAGAATAAATTCCTTCTCCGTTTTAAATATTATATATTTCATTAATATAAACAAACATGACATCAAATATTTTGATGCCATGTTTGTTACATATTTTTTCAGCGGGTAAATATCCATATAATTATCTTTTCGTTATTTTATTCCCAATTGGATAATTGAAAACCACTCATCAACATCCTTAACATCTTGAATAACCAATCCTGCCTGGTTAGCCAAACGTTCGAATTCCGTTAAATTACGCTCTTTTCCTGAAAATAGTGCATCCATTAACATATCTAAATATATCACCGCCTTATATTGTGGTTTTTTCATATAACCTATCAACAAAATCTTTGCACCACTATCCATTGCCTTACGGCAGTTTTCCAAAATTAATACTGCTTTATCATCGGGCCAATCATGGAGAATATTCTTTAAAATATATAAATCATAACCTGATGGAATTAATTTAAAAAAGTCTCCATTTATAAAGTCTATATTTTCCAAAACAGGAATTTCATGATATCTATCTAATACAGCGTAATGTTTTCCTTTTACTTTCTCACTGATTTTCAACAGAAGATTTCCCTCTCCCCCTCCAACATCTAATATTCTGTCATATTGACTAAAATCATAAATATCAAGTAGCTTCCCAATGATTTTATCTGAGGTCTTTGACATTGAAGAATCAAATTTTGATTTGAGTGATTTATCACTAACCAAATGTTCAAAGAATGATTTTCCATGCATTATTTCAAATGCGGGTTTTCCATCACTTTCAAGTAAAGATTTCGAATACATTGACCAAGCATTCCAGCAATCAGGGCTTAGTTCCCATTTTACAATTAATGACTCCATACTTTCAGGATCGGCAAGTGCACTGCATTCTTCAGAAAGAGTGACTTTATCGCCGTGGTTAACCAATATTCCAATTTCAATTAAGAAATCACATAATCGATCAAGTCGGGAATAATCAATACCACATTGACGGGAAAGCTCGTCTATATCTACATAAGCTCCATTTTTAAAGTGAATAGATAAACCTGTATCAATAAAAGCGTAGATTGCAGCTGATTTTCTATATGAAGCAATAAGTTCGGCTAGCATTGAGTTATCCTTTATGTCTTTATCTTATAAATAGATGAAGTATTTTACCTAAAATGCATGAAATACCATGATGATTAATTAGGTATTCCGACAACTAATATGTGATTATTAGCTTTGTTACCTTTTCTTGGTGAGATAATAAAGATTTCACTTTCCTTATTTTCCCATTGTTCCACTTACTTTAATAACGCATTTTTAAGGCAAAATTGTTAACTATCAGACTATATTAAATTAGACAAAAATAAATGACAAAGATCACAATTAACTCTTCTCATAAATTTAGAAAATAAAATAGGATTGTTTAATATAGTTTTTAATCGTTTTTATTGCCAGAGAGTAATTCTGCTTTTTATTTTACTACATATATATTTCATTATCATAAAATAAAAATTGGCATCAAATATATTGATGCCACACATTTTACATATATATTCCATAACGATGGGATATGAATATAATCATCTTTGGAAATAATTATGAATCCCTATAATTTATTTCACCCCTAATTCGATAAGTGAAAACATTCCATCTATATCTTTAGAATATCGAACGATAAGTCCCGCCTGGTTAGCTAGATGTTCGAATTCACTTAAATAACGCTCTTGCCCTAAATATAGCATATCCATTAATAAATCGACAGATTTAACCATTGGGGATTTTGTTTTTTTCATTAAGGTTATTATCAGGATATTTGCATTATCATCCATCACTTCTCGGCAATTCTTCAAAAGGGATATTGCGTCATTATCAGGCCAGTTATGGAGGACATTCTTTAAAATATATAAATCATAACCTGACGGAATTGACTCAAAAAAATCGCCATTTATGAAATCTATACCTTCATAAATAGGAATTTCATTATATCTGTCCAATACAGCATAATCTTTTCCTTTGAATTTTTCACTGATTCTGATCAAAAGCTCTCCATCTCCACCTCCCAGATCCAATATTCTGTTATATTTATTAAAATCATAAACAACAAGCAATTCTTTAATTATTTTATTTGTATATTTTGACATTAAAGCGTCAAAATTTGATTTTAGTACTTTATCATTATCCCAAATCTCATAGAATGATTTTCCATGCGCCATATCAAATGCCGGTTTACCATTGTTTTCCAGTAAGGATTTTGGGTACATTAACCAAGAATCCCAATGTTCTCGATTGATTTCATATTTTATTGTCAAGAATTCAAAACTATCAGGATCAGCAAGTGCACTGCATTCTTCAGAAAGTGCAACCCCATCGTTGCCGCTAACCAATACACCTATTTCAGTTAAGAAATCACATAGTCGATTAAGTCTAGAATAATCAATACCATATTGATCAGCAAGTTTGTTAATATCTACATAGGTTCCATTTTTAAAGTGAATAGATAAACCCGCCTCAACAAAAGTGTAGATTGCGGCTGTTTTTCTATATGACGTAATGAGATTGATTAGCATGGAATTACCCTTTCTGTATTTTTAAATGAGGTTATTATATAAAATATAGATAGTACCACTATGACTAAATATATATATTTGAGACGCATTTAAACCAAAATGTAATTATTAACTTTGCTATCTTTTCCTTATGCGGCAATGAATAATTAATTCTCTTTTTACAATTAATTATTCACTTTAATTATATGTTTTTAGGCATGAGTCAATTAATCATTAGGCCATATTAAATATAATAGAAAGAAATGTTAAAAATCACAATTAACTCTTTTTGGGTATTTTTAAAATTAAATTGAAAGAAATTTCTTAACAATATTTTTCTTTCAGAAAAAAATTCACACAAAGAGAGTGAATGGTTATAAAAACCGCAACCATTTCATGAATATATTGGTTATTACTGACCACATCATTTCGAGCATTATCTCTGTAGCCCAGAAACCTCTTTTGATCTATGCTGAGCGCTAAGAACAAGCTTAAGATTATTATTAGCCTGAAAGCCCCAAAGCAGATAGCAGGAAGGAAGATAGAACTTAATGAGTATTCGCATCGTTCCTAAAGAACAACTAAGCAAAGATCGTAGCAATGAAAAAGCAGCAGATTATATCCCGCCATTGCTTTTTGCTAATCTGAGAAACCTTTATCAGCGCCGGACAGAACGCTTGCAGCAACTGGCAGAAAAGAGCCCGTTCATTGATTATCTTAACTTTTCAGCACAAGTTGCCCAAGCTCAGCAAAAAGCGTTACATGATAATCCATTGAAAATGGAGATAGCAGATATCTTAGAAAAATCTGTTATTGAAGATAAGCCGCCTCTGGATTGCAAAACCTTCCAACGCACTAAACACTGGCAGAAATTGCTTCACTCTCTGATAGCAGAATTACTGCCGGATGCGTCGGAACATGTTCATGCCGCTCTGGATAATCTAGCAAAGGCGTCGGAACAGGAGCTGGAACAGATGGCCGATGCTTTGTTGAAAAATGAATTCAGTAAAGTCAGCCCTGAAAAAGCACTTTTTATCTGGGCGGCACTCTCCCTCTATTGGGCGCAAATGGCAAATCAAATCCCAGGAAAAGCGAAGGCGGAATATGGTGAACATCGTCAGTTCTGCCCAGTTTGCAGCAGTATGCCGGTCTCAAGTGTTGTTCAGATTGGCACAACCAACGGACTGCGTTATCTACATTGTAGTTTGTGTGAAAGTGAATGGCATGTGGTACGAGTAAAGTGTAGTAACTGCGAACAGACACGCGATCTTAATTATTGGTCGCTAGATAGTGAGCACGCCGCAGTGAAAGCGGAAAGTTGCGGTGATTGTGGTAGTTATTTGAAAATTCTCTATCAGGAGAAAGATCCAAAAGTTGAGGCGGTTGCTGATGATTTAGCTTCACTGATCCTCGACGCCAAAATGGAAGAGGAAGGTTTTGCCCGCAGTAGTATCAACCCGTTTTTGTTCCCAAATGAGTAACAGTGAGTTGACGGAATTGCCATGACATATAAACCGTGCCCGTTGTACAGCCAGCTCCCCGCCATTGATCGTCTATTGCGTGAGCCACAAATAACACCATTCGTGGAACAATATGGACAGACGCTGGTAACGGCAACATTAAGAGGGATGCAGGAACAGGCCAGAATCTATATCAAGCAGTATCAGGCACTGCCTGATTGGTGTGATAACTGGGTCCTGGCTCTCGGTCAGCAACTGGAACAGAAACAAACTTTGGCTTTAAAGCCAGTGTTCAATCTCAGTGGTACGGTGATTCATACCAATCTTGGCCGAGCATTAATGGCAGAATCGGCTATTGAGGCGGTGACACAAGTGATGCGTTCACCCGTAACATTGGAATATTCCCTCAATGACGCTGGGCGTGGACACCGAGACCACGCTTTGGCGGATTTACTGCGTGAATTAACCGGGGCGGAAGATGCCTGTATCGTTAATAATAATGCAGCGGCTGTGCTGTTATTATTGGCAACCGTGGCATCCGGTAAGCAAGTTGTGGTTTCTCGTGGCGAACTAGTGGAAATTGGCGGCGCATTCCGTATTCCTGATGTCATGGTTCAAGCAGGATGCCGACTAGTTGAAGTCGGCACCACGAACCGCACTCACCTGAAAGATTACCAACAAGCGATTAATGAAGAGACCGCTCTCCTCATGAAAGTGCATACCAGTAACTACAATATTGAAGGTTTTACCGCAGAAGTATCCGGCCATGAATTGTCCGCTCTGGGAATAGCCTCGCAAATCCCTACGGCAATTGATCTGGGCAGTGGTTCCATGATCAATATGGCGCAATATGGATTGCCAGCCGAACCTATGCCCCAAGATTATCTGAATCAAGGCATCGATCTGGTCACTTTCTCTGGTGATAAATTACTGGGAGGACCACAAGCCGGCATTATTCTCGGTAAAAAGCGCTGGATAGAAGCAATTCAGCGTCATCCACTGAAACGTGCATTGCGGGCAGATAAGATGACGCTGGCCGCTTTGGAAGCCACACTGCGGTTATATCAGCGCCCCGAACAGCTTTGCCAGCAGTTGCCAACGTTACGTTTGTTAACCCGTTCACAGCAACAAGTGCATGATATGGCACAACGGTTATTACCTCAGCTTCAAACGCGTTACGGTGATCAGTTTATTGTTCGTGATGAGCCATGTTATTCACAGATTGGCAGCGGCTCATTGCCGGTTGATCGTCTGCCAAGTTGGTCTTTAACTTTCGCCGCTATTGATGGTCAGGGGAGCTCGTTGGAACGGTTGGCCCGGCGCTGGCGTGGGTTAACCAAACCCGTTCTTGGCCGGATTTCTGGCGGGCGTTTATGGCTGGATTTACGCTGTCTCGAAGATGAAAAAGCGCTATTGCAGGCACTATTGCTGTAATTTTCTAAAATACAACAACTTACCGAAATACAATAATTCTTTGAAACTATTATGATTTTTGCCGCCGCGGGCCATGTTGATCATGGAAAAACCACACTTATTCAAGCGATTACCGGCGTTAATACAGCCCATTTGCCGGAGGAGAAAAAGCGCGGGATGACCATCGATTTGGGTTATGCCTATTGGCCGCAACCGGATAGCTCTGCGGTTGGTTTTATCGATGTGCCCGGACATGAAAAATTTCTCGCCAATATGTTGGCAGGGATCGGGGGTATCGATCATGTTTTATTGGCGGTTGCCTGTGACGACGGGGTAATGGCTCAAACAAGAGAACATTTAGCTATTCTGCGTTTGATTGGCTGTCCGTCCATAACCGTTGCGCTCACTAAAGCCGATCGCGTGGAATCACACCGAATAGTTGAAGTCCGTCAGCAAATTGAATATGAGCTGGCAATTCAGGGTTGGGGTGCCCCGCCTCTGTTTGTAACAACCGCGATAGATGAAGAAAGTATTGTTCCTTTGAGGCAGCATCTGTTGCAGTTACATCAGCAAAATAAGCAGCATGAAAAATTACATCAACGTTTTCGTCTGGCGATAGATCGCGCTTTCAGTGTAAAAGGAGCGGGTCTGGTAGTAACGGGAACAGCATTGTCTGGTCGGGTCAGTGTGGGAGATATCCTCTGGCTGACCGGCCGGGATCAACAAGTCAGAGTACGTGGCTTGCATGCTCAGAATCAACAAACCGATACGGCTCAGGCCGGGCAACGTATTGCACTGAATATTACTGGTGATGTCAGTAAAGAACAGGTTTCCCGTGGTGATTGGCTACTTTCCCACAAACCCTTTGAGCATGTAGAAAAGGTATTGGTAGAAGTAGAAACTGATGAACCTTTGCGAAACTGGCAACCACTTCATATTCATCATGCTGCCAGCCATATAACGGGGCGGATTTCATTACTAAATCAGCTTTCTGATAAGCCTCTGCTGGTTGAATTGGTGCTTGATAGCCCATTGTGGTTGGTTGAGAATGATCGGCTAATACTGCGAGATATCAGCGCCAGAAAAACACTGGCTGGCGCGCGGGTGATAAACCTAAATTCTCCCCGCCGTGGTAAACGCCAGCCAGAATTTTTGCATTGGCTCACTCAGCTTGCCAAAACATCAGATCATGCGGCTAATTTAGCGCTCCATTTGCCCCGAGGCGCACTTTCTCTCGACCGCTTTTCTTGGGCGCGTCAGTTAACAGAAGCAACTCTCCACCAGCTAATCGTTGATAAGGATGTGATTATTGCCAATGGGATGATGTTGTCACAGAACAATGCCAGGTTAGCAAAGCAGAAGTTACTACAAGTTTTGGCCGAATATCACCGGCAACATGTTGACCAATTGGGTTTGGGAAGGGCACGTCTGAAACGGATGGCGCTGCCAACGCTGGATGAAGCACTGGTTTATACTCTGATAGATGCATTGCTCTGTGATGGACAGCTAAAGCAATTACGAGGTTGGTTATATCTTCCTGAGCACAGTTTGTCTTTTAGTGATGAACAGGCAAAATTGTGGCAACGAATAGTCCCCTATTTCACAGATGATCCGTGGTGGGTACGTGATCTGGCTGCTGACTTAAAAGAAGAAGAGGCAACCGTTCGCAATTTATTGAAAAAATCAGCGCAATTGGGGCATATTATCGCGATTGTTCCTGATCGTTATTATTGCAGCCAACGAATTCAGCAGTTCGCGGAATTGATTCGCCAATTTAATCAAGATTGTGGTGCAATTACCGCTGCGGATTTTCGCGATCAACTCGGTATCGGTCGTAAACTGGCTATTCAGATATTGGAATTTTTTGATCGCAGTGGTTTTACTCGTCGTCAGGCTGAGTCACATATTCTCAGAGATAATGGGCTATTCTGATGATTTGTTTAATTTAAAATATAGATGATTTCAGCAAAATCACCGTCTTGAACTGATCTGTGTTATTTTGCCAACCGTGAACCATCTATTAACTGGATTGAATACAATATGAAAAAGAAAATAATATCAGGTGTTTATCTGGGATTATTGTTCATTGCAACTTTAATACTGGTTTTTGAAAAAAGTGAAGACATTTACCCGGCACTGATCGCTGTCGGCGTGTTTGGTGTGATATTTGGCCTGGTGTTTTTTGTATCTGCCCGGTTACTGTTTTCTACGGCCTTTACCGGAACACTGTTTATTATCTTTAAGTTTCTCAATCAGATAAAAGTTCATTACTACAAAGAGCAGTTGATGTTCTCCGATCTGAACTTGATGTTTGATCCTGCCAATCAGGAAACATTACACCACTATTGGCTCGCTGGTTTGGGCGTTGTCGCTATGTTTATCTGGTTGATTTTTAACATGATGCTGAGCTGGAAAAAATCATCTCCCCTTCGTGGCTTCAAATGGCGTACTGTCGGCTTGGTTCTGGCGGTGTTCTGTACATGGGAAGTGAGCGCTACTGCCAATGCATTTAGAGAGCAGTGGGAATCTTCACTACCAAAAGGACGTGGTACAGTCACTAATATGGTGATGTCGGCTAAAGATGCCAAATATCATGCGCCTCAATTTGGGCAATCAGCCGATTATTTTCTGCAACAGGCTAAGAATGTTGTGCTGCCTGTGCCGCAGTCAGCGATTAAACCTGACGTGGTGATGTTATTACAAGAATCTACCGTGACTCCACATATCTATCAGTTGCCTGATGATACCCATTTACCCGATCTTTATATGTTTCAGCGGGATTCTGGTGTCAGCGCACAAAGCCCAATGCGGGTGCAAACTTTCGGTGGTGGTACCTGGTTATCTGAATTTTCCGCTCTGACCGGCTTAAATACAGACGATTTTGGCTCACGTAAGAATGCGGTTTTTTATTTTATTGTTGATCACCTGAAATACAGCTTGTTCCATGAAATGAAACAGAATGGTTATTACACGGTTGTTTTGACGCCATTTAATAAATCCTCTTATCATTCTGGTCATGCTTATCAAACTCTCGGCGTTGATCGCATTATTCAGCCACAGGAATTGGGATATCCCGCCAGTCTCGATAAAAATCTGTGGACTATTTCTACACAAGAGATGTTGAATTATGTGAAAGAAATTTTGGCACAGGAAACGGATAAGCCGCTCTTTATTTTCTCACTGACCATGTATGAACATGGCCCATATGATGAAGATCATTCTGATGATTACGGGCTTACCGGACATGTGAAAAATTCACAGGCAGTGGGTAAATTCAGTCACTATATGGAGAAAATCAAAGCTTCTGATCCGGCAATTAAAGATTTCAGTGAGTTTGTTGCTAAGCGGGAAAAGCCAACCATGTTCCTCTATTTCGGTGATCATCAACCCAATATCAGCCTAAACCAGTACAATGGCGTATTTTCAAATCCGGGTCATATCACCCAATTTACTATGCGGGATAACTTGCAGCAGGGAGAATCTATTCAGACTGATGAACTGACGGATATTTCATTCCTTGGGGGCATGATTATGGAGAGAGCTAAACTAGATGCTTCACCTTTTTATCGAGCAAATATGACAATGCGTCATCTCTGCCGGGGAGCGTTGGATGATTGTCAGGATAAAGCGCTAGTGGAAAGTTATAAACACTATATTTATCAGCAATTAGATGTTGCAGGTAAAAAGTAAGTTATAAAATCATCATGTGAGTAGGTGCCATATTTATATGGCACTGTAAATGACTCCAAGTGCCGAGTTGCAGTAGATAATTAGCTATCAGACGGGTACAGTCGGTTCAATGCCTGTTGCACAAACTGTCTCAATGTCTGTTATCCACGTACTCAAGCGCATAGATACATTTGACTGGCCTGTTATACTCACATAGTGCAGACAACGTAAGATTGTTTCTTCTGGCGTTTGGAAGTTTCCTGATCACTGTACTCTGGTTTGTTGCCTTTCAGCTCAATGAACAGACTATATACTGGATACGTTCCCATTCATCCACAATCAGCTTGTGCTTTATAGGTTTTTTCAAAAAGATATAGTTTTCAATCAGCCCTAACGTATTGAGTTTTTTCTGTAATTTTTTTATTTACTTTTTCATTGTGAATTTTCTCTATTTATTGTGAGCTATTCTGCTACATGTCAGAGTACAATATATGAAAGAGTTTTATTAAATTATAAATCCATATCACGGAATCATATAACCGCCGGCACATCTGCTTATAACATATGGGAAGATAGAAATCATTAAATAAAAATAAAACACTAAGCATATAAAAATATATGCTTAGTGACAAAGAGAAATATCCTTAACATACTTATTTGGAGCCATCCATGATGATTTACTACATGTTACATACCCCTCCAACTTTAACTCATCATCAACATAAAAAGATACAAATAAAGTAAGAATAAATCCTATTATTGATACACATGAAATATAATCCCCAATTTTACCATTGAGATTTTTTGTTCTATTTTTAGCAATCCTTAACAAAGCATAAGCAATATGAATCAGTAAAGGAGTAAACCAAATAAACCCCGCACTCTTCCATGAGAATGTAATAACGCTATCACGCCTAAAAAAACCTATATAATCATTTAATGAGAAAAATACAAATAATACTGCCATAAAAAAAACAAATAGCGAGCCTACGTATATTTTTATTTTATTTATATTATCCACGGCTATATCTACCCCACATATTAAAAAATTGATCTGCCGTAGGTGTTCCCACAAAAACATTTCTTTTTCTATTTTTATATTTTTAATTATGCTTTCACTAATTTTAAAATAATCATCCAACCAATATAAAGCAAACGAAACTCCAACCCCAAGAGCAAAAACTCCAATAGTTACAGCCAAAAGACTCCACCCTATAGTTAAGAGTGGCGCTGCTATTAGTGAATTAACGCCCAAAGCAACACCTGTTGATACAGCTAGTTTTGCACCATCTATTGTTAAGTTAACAAACAAATCAGCTAATCCATAATCATCTTTAAGTATTAACTCAACGGCTCTATATGCAGCTGAGATGCCATATGAAAGAATTTCACTCAACTATAAATCATATCATGGAGTCATATAACAACCTACCCATCTGCTTATAGCATATACTTAGTGACAAAGTGAAATGTCCTTAACATACTTATTTGGAGCCATCCATGATGATTTACTACAGATTAAATATCCCTCAGATTTTAATTCATCATCAACATAAAAAGACACAAATAAAGTAAGAATAATGCCTGTTATTGACACATATGAAACATAATTTCCTATTTTACTATTAAGACGTTTCACCTTACCCAATGAGATTCTATATAAAATAAAAGAAATATAAATCAACACAGGACTAAACCAAATAGCTCCCGCGCTTTTCCATGAGAATGTAATAACACTATCATGCTTAAAAAAATCGATATAATCATTCAACGAAAAAAATATAGATAACACTGCCATAAAAAGAAGCAATAAAATTCCAGAATATAATTTTGCTTTATTTTCATTTATATTATCCACGACTAAACCTTCCCCACATATTAAAAAACTGATCCGGATGGTATGGTGCCGGATTTGTTTTTTTATTCTTTATGTTTTTAATTATAGTTTCACTAATTTTAAAGTGGTCATCTAACCAATATAAAGCAAGAGAAGTTAGAAACCCAATAGCAAAAACGCCAAGAGCTACAAGCATAAGACTTCCTCCTACAGCTAAGAGTGGAGAAACTATTAGAGTATTAGCAGCCGTAGCAATACCTATTGAAATAGCTAATTTTGCACCATCCATTGTTAAATTAACGAACAAATCAACCAATCCATATTCATCTTTAAATATTAACTCAACTAGTCTATATGCGGCTGAGAATACTATACCGAATCTAGCACCTTGGGCAATTCCAGCTTCAACACCTAACGTACCTACCCCAAAAGACACTATACGTGGATTATTAGTAAGATATCTTGTGGCGTTTAAATAGTTTCTTACACCAGGGTAACCTGATAACTTTATATATCTTCTTCCATCCTTACCAAAATACTCTGTTGCTTCCACACCGAAACTTCTTAAATCATTTATTATTCTTGCTATCCCAAAAGAATCATAGATATTACCAGCAAATTATGAAGCTGGATCAAGTTTCCCTATTAATGGTGGGAGCCAGTATTGGCTTTGGCGAACACTCCAACCTAATAACCGTTCAGCAACGTTTCTTGGCCGGATATCGAGTTCTAAATTCAACGCCGACATAATCTTAAAGAAGGTCTCCAGCTTGGTAGAATCTGGGTGCAGCTCAAAACTTGATACCGTGTCCTGCCGAATACCCACTCTGCTTGCCACTTTGCCCTGAGAAAGTTTTTGAGTAAACCTGATATCTTTTAAATATACGCTAAGTTGTTTCGAGTTAGTCACTTTCATATTGAGGTCAACCAATTTGAACAGTTAACCTCATTGTTACACGCTATAGCCGGTAAATGTAATTTTACCTGTTATAACCGGTAAAAAAGTTCCACTTCTGCCTTTTACCCATTCACTTGCCAATACAGAATGTAAAAAATATAATTAAAACAATTTGTTATGTGAATTTTGATTTTGTAACTAAATGGTAGCATTATCTCATAGCTTGCTATCAATAAAAAACCATCCCCCATCTATTTGCAAATAGCCTAGAACGTTTACCAACGCAACTACAGTTTCCTTGCGGTACGCATATAAATTATATAATTTAGCTAGATTAGCTAGATGTTCAATGGTAAAGGTTATGCAATGGTAAAGGTTATGATAAACGAACAAGATATTTACGAAAGGATCAAGCAGGTTTTAGCAAATGCGCCACGCAATCAGTACACGGCTGAGCTACATCTACAAATGATTAAGTATGCCGATGAGTTGAAGAACATTACAGCTAAAGATTTTTGTGAAAGTGTTGGGCTTAGCCAAAGTTTTGGCACCGAGTTCAGTAAAATGCGCAATTTGACGCAGCGTTTGAAAACCGCAGGACTTAATACGGATCTGCTTTAAGACAATTTTGTCGATGTAAATTGCCAAGACCTGAACGATGAATATGCCTGTATAAGTGGAGTATAAGTATGACTATCCAGACCAATAAGTACACTAAAGCACGTTTTTTCAAGTGTGCATTGCAGGTAAATTCTTCAGACTACATAAAACATCGGGGGCAGCAACCGACTCTTTCTGAAGATGACTATAACCAGCAATTATTAAATGCTTCGCTAGAGATGAGAATTAAAGTCATTGGCCTAGCTGATCATGGATCGGTGAATGGTTTTGAAAAGATCAGAGATCTCTTTGCACAACATGGAATCGTGGTGTTCCCCGGCTTTGAAGTTGCCTCCAGTGAGAAAATTCACTTCGTTTGCCTGTTTGATGAATCAGCTTCAGCTGATCAGATAAAAATGCATTTGGGAGCATTGGATGTGGATATAAACCAGCCGGAAGCCCCAGTGAAGAAATCTGCCACGGATATTATTGATTACGTAAACGATAAGGGTGGTTTCATTTTCGCTGCCCACTGTACCAATGATCATTTAAAAACAATCTTGTTCCGGTAATAGATGTTGTGGCTGTTGGAACAGAGTATAACGCACTGTATTTAGCGCTTTTAAAACAACACCATTTTTTTAAAGGCAATCGGAAAATGACTTTGCAATGCGCGATGTAATTTTTGTAAAGCGGATCAAAACGAAGTAAAAAAAGAAAGCACTGTTATATATGTAAAAGTTTATATATAACAGTGCGTTATGCTTGATATGTTACGATGAGTTTTGAAACGTTACACTTCAAAAATGACCACTTCACTTCCCAATACAAAAACTCGAAAAAATCCTTCCTAGTAGATCATCGGAAGTAAACTCACCCGTGATCTCGCTCAACGCCTGCTGCGCCAGACGCAGCTCTTCTGCCAGCAATTCACCTGAACGGGCAACCACCAATTGTTCATGGCCCTGCTGTAAATGTTCCGCTGCGGTATTTAATGCTTGTAAATGACGACGACGAGCCAAGAAACCACCTTCGGTATTACTGCTAAAACCCATCGTTTCTTTTAGATGATCGCGCAATAAATCGATGCCTTCACCGCTACGGGCAGAAAGTCTAACCAGCGAGTAACCACTTACTTCTGCAATACTTGTCTCTTCATCGGTCATATCTGTCTTATTACGAACGACTGTGATAGGCAGCGATTTAGGCAGGCGAGCCATAAATTCAGGCCAGATTTCCACAGGTTCAACCGCACTCGTTGTCGTGCTATCTACCATAAACAGTACACGATCAGCCTGCTCAATTTCCTGCCATGCACGCTCAATACCAATACGCTCAACTTCGTCACTGGCTTCACGCAAACCTGCGGTATCAATGATATGCAACGGCATACCGTCAATATGAATATGTTCACGCAGCACATCACGAGTTGTACCTGCAATATCCGTCACAATCGCCGCTTCACGGCCTGCTAATGCATTAAGCAGGCTGGATTTCCCCGCATTAGGGCGACCGGCGATAACAACTTTCATCCCTTCACGTAAAAGGCTGCCCTGACGAGCCTGAGAACGTACACGCTCAAGCTCAGCCATCACGTCATCCAACTCAGCCTCGATTTTCCCATCAGAAAGGAAATCAATCTCTTCATCTGGAAAATCAATAGCCGCTTCTACATAGATTCGTAAGTGAGTAAGCGCTTCCACCATTTGGTGAACTTGAGTCGAAAAAGCGCCCTGTAAGGAATTCATCGCTGAACGGGCGGCTTGCTCCGAACTGGCATCGATCAGGTCAGCAATGGCTTCCGCCTGAGCTAAGTCCAGTTTGTCATTAAGAAAAGCGCGTTCAGAAAACTCACCTGGGTTAGCGATTCGCACACCTGGCAGAGTCAGAATACGTTTAAGCAGCAAATCGAGAATAACCGGCCCACCATGCCCTTGAAGCTCCAGTACATCTTCTCCGGTAAAGGAATTCGGCCCCGGAAAGTAAATAGCAATCCCCTGATCAAGTACCCGGCCATCCACATCACGAAATGGCAGATAATCTGCATAACGGGGTTTGGGTAATTTACCTAATACCACCTCAGCGACCTGTGCGGCTTTCGGGCCGGAAACACGCAAAATACCAACCCCTCCTCGTCCTGGTGGGGTAGCCTGAGCAACAATCGTATCCGTGGTATTCATGGTTATCTCTCTATTGACTTTTTCGCCCAAATTATTTTTTTACTCAAATAGTTAAGGCGGTCATTGACCGCCTTTTCTGTTATAACGGCCAGCATGTATTCATTCTGGCTGAAGCTATGTTTTATTTCGCTGGCTTTTTCTCACGACTATGCAAGCCGCGTTTTTCCAGCCCACGATAAATTAATTGCTGCTGGATAATTGTCACCAGGTTACTGACGATATAGTACAGAACCAGACCTGATGGGAACCACAGGAAGAATATGGTAAATATGACCGGCATATAAGTCATAATCTTCTGTTGCATCGGATCAGTAATTGTCGTCGGAGACATTTTCTGGATGATGAACATTGTTACACCCATCAGCAACGGCAGGATGTAATAAGGATCTTGCGCAGACAAGTCATTAATCCAACCCGCGAATGGCGCATGACGCAATTCAACAGAACCCATCAACATGTAATATAAAGCAAGGAAGATTGGCATCTGGATCAACAGAGGCAAACAACCACCCAGTGGGTTCACTTTCTCTGCTTTATACAATGCCATCATTTCCTGGCTCATACGCTGTTTATCATCACCAATACGCTCGCGCATAGCCGCCAATTTCGGCTGCAATAGACGCATTTTCGCCATTGACGTGTATTGTGCTTTGGTCAGCGGGTACATGATACCACGCACAATAAAGGTGATAACGATGATGGAGAAGCCCCAGTTACCAATAAAACCATGCAGGAACTTCAACAGCTTAAATAATGGCTGAGAGATAAACCACAACCAACCATAGTCTACCGACAGATCCAGATGAGGCGCTACAGCGGCCATTTCATCTTGAATTTCCGGGCCAACCCACAATGTAGAGGAGATCGTTTTCTCACTATTAGCCGCAACAGAGATTGGCGCACTCTTATAGCCAATCGCAGCCATCTCTTTACCTAATGCGGCTGTGTAGAAAGTACTAGTTTCATTTGCCGCGGGAACCCAAGCGGTAGCAAAATATTGCTGCAACATGGCAATCCAGCCACCTTTGGTGGCCACGGATAAAGGTTCACCTTCAATATCGCTAAAGCTATATTTTTTGTATTTGGTATCGTCTGAAGAATAGGCCGCGCCACGGTAAGTATGCAGTGCGAAGTTACTGCTGCCTGTATCACGATGCTTTGGCAGTTCAACACTCTGTTTCAACTGACCAAAGAAGGTCATCTGTAACGGTTTTTCCGTCGTGTTATTAATATGGTAATCCACACTAATCGCGTATTCACCACGTTTCAGGACAAATGTTTTGACATAAACAATGCCATCATTAGTGACGAAATTCATCGGGATACGCAATTCATCCTGCCCATCAGCCAATACATAGCTATCCTGTGCTGCGGTATACAGCGGGCGTTCACTATTCAGTGGATTATCTGGACCATCTTTCCCCGTCAATCCACTTTGCGCTTGATAAGTGAAAGCAGGTGTTGTTTCCAACAGCTTGAATGGTTGGTTTGAACCTAGGGTATCAGGATAGGCTAACAGGTCAGCCTCTTCGATATCACCGCCACGAGTATTGATGGTCAAAGAGAGCACATCAGTTTTAACTGTGATAAGTTTACCTTTTCCACTGCCTGGTACAGCCTGATTCTCACTGCTCGGCATATCCGTTTGTTGCGTGGCCTGTACTGTTGTTGGCTGCGGATTTTTATCTGCTTCCCATGCTTGCCAGACCAAGAAAGAAACGAACAGCAAAGCGATGAGAAGAAGATTACGTTGCGAATCCATCGTTAGTGTTCTCTGTTATCGTTGTTTTTTACGGGTGGGACAGGATCATCACCACCTTCATGTAAAGGGTGGCATTTTAATACGCGTTTCACCGTTAACCAACCGCCTTTTATCACCCCAAATCGGCATAATGCCTCAATGCCATATTGAGAGCATGTAGGATTAAAGCGACAACGGGGTCCCAACAGCGGGCTTATGACCAACTGATATCCTCGGATTAATCCGATCAGGAAGCGCGAGCCAAGCGACAGTGACGACGCCATAATTTACCCAAAGCTTCCGTTAACGCACGGTTATCAAGCTCAGCAACGCCTTTCTTAACCAATACCACAAAATCCATAGGAGGCAACTGATGTTGGTTTAAACGGAAGCTTTCACGGGCCAACCGCTTAATCCGGTTACGCTCATGGGCACGTTTAACATTTTTCTTGGCTATAGTAAGACCGATGCGGGGATGCCCCAGCTCGTTAAGGCGGCCAAGGATAGTAATCTCTGGCGAACTTGCCCGTTGAGGTTGCTGGAAAACATAAGTGAAATGCTTGGGAGTTAACAAGCGTAACTCCCTCGGAAAAGCGAGCGTAACCACTAGATGGTTAGCTTTATTACTTAGAAACGGTCAGACGAGCACGGCCTTTTGCACGACGGCGAGCCAGAACCTGACGACCATTTTTGGTAGCCATACGAGCGCGGAAGCCGTGAGAACGGTTACGCTTCAGTACGGATGGTTGGAAAGTGCGTTTCATAGCGATTTCTACCTAACTTAAGATTATTACTGATTCAGTAAACGCGTTGGCAGCCAGTGAGCATATAGACACCGATGCCTCAATCGCAACATCAATATAAAAGAAGCGGGATTGTAATAAAATGTACAGCTCTGAGTCAATTTACATAACACAAAGTCGGCCGGCTTTTCTACTGAGTTGGATGTTTACCAACACTCTGCCCATGCGTACACCAGAACCCTTCACTAAGAATTATCGGTAAAAAACTCTGGTATCGCACATAGGGTGCAACATTATACGGACTACTGAACAAAGCGCAACGATCACCGGCAGATCTTCGTTTTCTGCTATGATCCTTGGTCCGATTTTACTTTAAATATCAGCTTATTCTCGATCTGCATTTGACAACTACCATAACTCCACTACAACCCCTTTACAGCCCTATATTTCACAGACAATTTTATCCTGTGGATAAAAAGC